>NZ_CP113518.1:4832500-5629804 GCF_056502895.1 Bacillus sp. T-10(2022) | reverse complement strand
ACTTATCCCTCCTTTGCAAAATATTTTTAATAATTGTATCTAAATGTATAGGCACAAATAAACTCATCGATTGCCGTCTTTATATTAATTTTGACAGCAAAGGTTCGGTGAGCTGTATTAAGTAATTTTTGTGTTGTGTAATGAAGTGCCTAAAAACTATATCTTGCGCTGTACAACCTTTGTACAGACTACATCTGGTAAACCAGTGTAGACTTGAATGTTTATTCATCAACAGGTATTTTAAGAAATATATAATAAAGAAGAAAAAAGGGTTTTCGACAATATCCACCATCTGTGGACAGATTAATATACACAGGTCGGATAAACTATCCACAAGTTATTCACAGTCTGTGGATAAACGTTACCTGTTGATAAAGTTATTCAGAGTGAAAACACAAATATAATATCAGAAATTCAGGCGTCTTGCAATGGGTTAGAAAACTTTATCCACAACTTACCGAGCTTGTGGGAAAAACTTTTCCACAGGCCATTGTTATGTGCAAAAGTCTATAAAATGGGATGTGGATAGAAAAAAACATGTCGAAATTTATCCACAGACCGTGATTATAGGCTTGGCTAATTTGATTTGAACGAAGTTGGTCAAGCCGAAAGAGCTGCATAACAGATCGAAAAATGATTCACGTCCATTCTTAATTATTTGTCGAATGTTGTTTCGAACAAGGGAGGATTCATTGCGAATCTCATATTTGTGCTCATGGATAAAATGATGGAAATTTGCCTTTCCCCAAAAATTTCTATATCAGTTCGGAGCAAAATCATTTACAATAGGCTAGGTAGTAAAAAAAGGCCAACTGGACATTGAGCATTAAAAAAGAAATATTTTTATGGATGAGGTTGACAAGTAGAAACCTCCATCTATATAATTGTAAAGACTGTCTTTAACTGTTATTCCTCAGGGAGGTGTCATATAATGAAAAGAACTTATCAACCGAATAACCGCAAACATAGTAAAGTTCACGGTTTCCGTGCACGTATGAGCACGAAAAACGGACGTAGAGTAATCGCTGCACGTCGCCGTAAGGGCAGAAAAGTATTATCTGCATAGACCACTGAAAAGTCTCAGTGGTCTTTTTTCGCAAAATAAGGGATTTACTGAGACTCAATTCATGTAATGAAGGTGTAAAAATGAAAAAAAAGTTAAGGATTAAGAAAGAGGACGAATTTCAGCTTGTGTTTAAAAAAGGTGAGTCTTCTGCTAATCGGCAATTCGTTGTCTATGTCCTTGAAAAGCCAGGTCAGGATTATTTTCGGATCGGCCTTTCAGTCAGTAAAAAAATCGGGAACGCCGTTGTAAGGAACCAAATTAAAAGATACATACGGCAAGCGTTTTTGGAATTGAAAGAAGATATAGAAGAGGGTAAGGATTATATTGTGATTGCTCGAAAACCAGCGGCGGAGATGGACTTTTTCCAGGTGAAAAGCAGCTTGATCCATGTCCTGAAACGTTCTAAATCACTAAACTTTAAAATGAAAAAACAATAAAGTCCCCTTAATATCGAATAAGCACTCCTCGGATCATGTGGTTACTTGAGAAAGATGACATAGAAAATCCCGATTGTAACTGTGGAAAAAGTGGATTGCTTTTCCTTGAAATCTTCTATCAAACAGTTCACAATTGTTTCAAAAAAGATTGATTGCAGTTAGGAGGAAATTACGGTTGAAAAAACGAATATTACTCATTATTGGACTAGCCTCGATAATGATGTTGTTAGCAGGGTGTACGGAAATTAAAGAACCTATTACTGCGGATAGTGAAGGTTTTTGGAATTCATACATTGTCTATCCATTATCAGCCCTGATCATTTGGCTTTCTGAAGCATTTGGCGAGAACTATGGTTTGGGAATCATCGGTGTTACACTAATCATTCGCTTAGCATTACTTCCATTAATGATCAAACAGGTGAAAAGCTCGAAAGCAATGCAGGCCATTCAGCCTGAAATGAAAGAACTTCAAGCAAAATACAGCTCAAAAGATGCTGCCACACAACAAAAACTACAGCAAGAAACAATGGCTCTATTTTCAAAATATAATGTGAATCCATTGGCGGGATGTTTGCCGATATTGGTGCAAATGCCAATTTTGATCGGATTTTACCATGCAATCAGCCGTACGGAAGAAATTGCTTTACATAGTTTTCTTTGGTTTGATTTAGGTTCCCCGGATCCTTATTATATTTTACCGGTCGTTGCAGGTATCACGACTTTTATCCAGCAAAAGATGTCCATGGTTGGAATGAACTCCAATCCACAAATGGCGGCACAAATGACGATGATGCTTTACATCATGCCAATCATGATTGTTGTATTTGCTATTAATTTCCCCGCTGCTCTTTCTCTTTACTGGGTAGTTGGTAACCTTTTTGGTATCGTTCAAACATATTTCATCAAAGGTCCGGATCTTAGAAAAGCAGCTGCGGAAAACGCGGGAGGGGCAAAGAAAAAGTGAAAAAAGTAACTGCTACAGGACAATCTGTCGAAGAAGCAGTAAATTTAGCTTTAGCTCAACTGAACAGCACTAAAGATCGCGTGGAGATTGAAATAGAAGATGAAGGCAAAAAAGGATTTTTTGGTTTATTTGGTGCAAGGAAGGCAATCGTCCATGTGACCTTGCCTGCCGATCCCATTGAAGAGACACTGGGATTTTTGAAGAATGTCAGCGTGGAAATGGGAGTCAATGCACAAATTGATGTCACCCGTAAAGGTAAGAATGTAACATTCCATTTATCAGGTGATAAAATTGCCTTATTGATTGGAAAAAGGGGTCAAACACTAAATTCACTTCAGTATTTAGCACAGCTGGTTGCAAATCGATATTCGAAGCAGTTTTTGAATATTACTGTAGATGCAGAAGATTATCGAAATCGCCGCAATGACACTTTAATCCAATTGGCCGAAAGAATGGCAAATAAAGCCATGAAAACAGGTAAAGCTGTTTCACTTGAGCCGATGCCATCCTATGAACGAAAGGTCATCCATAATGCTCTCTTGGATTATCCAAAAATAAAAACGACTTCAAGTGGGACGGAACCTTATCGCCACTTAGTCATTACTCCACTTAAATGAACCTTCTGCTTTTAAGCAGGGGTTCTTTTTTTTTTAGGCCTTGCTATCAATGTGTGTCGAATATTTTTATACAAAGTACTAATTCAACAATAAGTGACATATTTCTTTATATATTCTTGATCCGTAAAGGGAAGCGGACGATATTTGTTATTCACATGTGGATAAGTTAAAATAGATGTTACAGAATATGGATTGACGGCATGTGGATAACTCTCGAGAGGAAGGAGTATCTACTTTTTTTCATCAATATACTGTGGTATTGTAGTAATTTAGGGATTCGACGATTTTAATATCAGAAAAAAATAGAAACATCAATATATAAGAGGTGAAAGCATGGAATTCGATACAATCACCGCTATCTCTACTCCCTTAGGGGAAGGGGCAATCGCCATCGTTAGAATCAGCGGTGATGAGGCCATAGAAATAGCCGACAGGATCTTTAAAGGACCAGGTGGAAAAGGATTGCTTGATGTGAAATCACACACGATTCATTATGGCCACCTTATCCAGCCAAAAACAGGTGAAATCATAGAGGAAGTCATGGTTTCGGTCATGATGGGTCCAAAGACATTTACAAGGGAAGATGTAGTTGAAATAAATTGTCACGGTGGAATCGTTTCGGTCAATCGGGTATTACAGCTCATTCTCTCACAAGGTGCTCGTTTAGCGGAACCTGGTGAATTTACGAAACGGGCTTTTTTGAATGGCAGGATCGATCTTTCTCAAGCTGAGGCCGTTATGGATTTAATCCGCGCTAAAACGGATAAAGCGATGAATGTTGCATTAGGTCAAATGGAAGGCCGGCTTTCGAAATTAATCCAAAATCTGCGTCAGGAAATTTTACAGACCCTCGCTCAAGTCGAGGTTAATATAGATTATCCGGAATATGATGATGTCGAAGAAATGACGCATCGTTTATTTTTGGAAAAGGGCAGTTATGTGAAGAATGAAATAGAGAAGCTGCTTCACACGGCCCAACAGGGTAAGATACTTAGGGATGGGCTTGCGACCGTTATCATTGGGCGCCCTAATGTCGGAAAATCTTCTTTGCTTAACAGCTTAGTTCATGAAAATAAAGCGATTGTCACTGATATTCCAGGTACAACACGTGACGTAATTGAAGAGTATGTCAATGTTCGCGGTGTACCGCTTAAACTCGTCGATACAGCAGGAATTCGCGAAACGGAAGATATCGTTGAACGAATTGGAGTTGAACGGTCTCGTGCAGTATTAAAAGAGGCTGATTTAATATTGCTTGTATTGAACTATTCCGATGATTTCACTGCCGAAGATGAGAAATTGTTTCAAGCGGTTGAGGGAATGGATGTTATCGTTATCATCAATAAAACCGACCTTCCACAAAAAATCGATATGGCAAAGGTTAAGGAAAAGGCGGCATCCCATAAAGTTGTTTCCACATCATTACTGGAGGATCGAGGGGTCGATGAATTGGAAGAAGCCATCGCTTCTTTATTTTTTGAAGGTTCTTTAGAAACGGGAGACCTGACGTATGTTTCCAATGCAAGGCATATAGCTTTGCTGGGACAGGCATTACAGTCTATCGAAGATGCAATCGATGCTATTGAAATGGGTACGCCGGTTGATTTGGTTCAAATCGATTTCACGAAAGCCTGGGAGATCCTTGGAGAAATCATTGGCGAAAGCGTTCAGGATAATTTGATCAACCAATTGTTCTCTCAATTTTGTTTAGGAAAATAAGCGTAAAAGGAGGAAAAGGATATGCAATACGAAGCAGGTAGCTATGATGTCATTGTTATTGGTGCCGGTCATGCTGGCAGTGAGGCAGGCCTTGCAGCTGCAAGAGTAGGAGCTAAAACGTTGATGATCACCATTAATTTGGATATGGTCGCCTTTATGCCATGCAATCCCTCCGTTGGCGGGCCGGCAAAAGGGATAGTCGTTAGGGAAATTGACGCTTTAGGCGGTGAAATGGGAAGGAATATCGACAAGACCCATATTCAAATGAGGATGCTCAATACGGCTAAAGGTCCGGCTGTTCGTGCGCTGCGGGCGCAGGCAGATAAATTTCTCTATCAGCAAGAAATGAAAAAAACGATAGAAGACCAAGAAAATTTGACATTGATTCAAGGAATGGTAGAAGAATTAATTGTTGAAAACGACGTATGTACGGGTGTCATCACTAAAACAGGAGCGGTGTACCGTGCGAAAACTGTCGTAATCACGACGGGAACATATTTACGCGGTGAAATCATTTTAGGGGAACTGAAATATTCAAGCGGCCCAAATAACCAGCAGCCTTCCATCAGGCTTTCTGAACATTTAGAGCAGTTAGGATTTGACTTGGTCCGTTTTAAAACAGGAACGCCGCCACGAGTGAATAGCTCTTCCATAGATTACAGCAAAACGGAAATTCAGCCTGGCGATGAAGTGCCACGCGCATTTTCTTATGAAACGACAAAGTTCATAACGGATCAATTGCCATGCTGGTTGACATACACGAATGAGGGGACACATCAGCTCATTGATGAAAATCTGCACCGTTCGCCAATGTATTCCGGAATGATTAAAGGAACCGGACCGCGATATTGTCCATCGATAGAAGATAAAGTCGTTCGTTTTAATGATAAACCTCGGCATCAAATCTTCCTGGAACCTGAAGGCCGCAATACAAAGGAAGTTTATGTGCAAGGTTTATCCACCAGTCTGCCTGAAGATGTACAAGTGAAAATCCTGCAAACAATTCCAGGACTTGAAAAGGCGGAAATGATGCGTGCTGGATATGCAATTGAATATGATGCTATCGTTCCTACGCAGCTATGGCCTACACTTGAAACGAAGAAAATCAAAAATCTGTATACTGCTGGCCAAATTAACGGGACATCCGGCTACGAGGAAGCAGCAGGACAAGGATTGATGGCCGGTATAAATGCAGGATTGAATGCAATGGGTAAAGAAGAACTGATTTTAAGCCGTTCGGATGCCTATATTGGTGTTCTCATTGATGACCTTGTGACGAAAGGTACGAATGAACCATACCGTTTGCTGACTTCGCGTGCAGAATACCGTTTATTATTGCGTCATGATAATGCCGATTTACGCTTAACGGAAATTGGATTCAATATCGGGATGATCAAAGAAGAACGCTACAATCGTTTCCTTATGAAAAAAGAAGCGGTTGAAATGGAAAAGGAACGACTGAAATCAAACTTCATCAAACCGACCAAAGAGGTTCAAGAAGTCATTACTGCAAGCGGCGGCAGTGAGTTGAAGGATGGAATCCGTGCCTCCGATTTATTGAAACGGCCTGAAATGGATTATTCCCACATTCAGAAGTTGGCGCCAAGTGATGTCGAACTGAGCGATGAAGTGACGGAACAGGTCGAAATCCAGATCAAGTATGAAGGATATATCGAAAAATCCTTGCAGCAAGTCGATCGCCTGAAAAAAATGGAGAATAAAAAGATTCCAGAGAATATCGATTATGATGCAATTTCTGGTCTTGCAACGGAAGCACGTCAAAAGTTAAAGCAGGTCCACCCGCTATCAGTAGCTCAGGCTTCAAGAATTTCAGGTGTGAATCCCGCTGATGTTTCCATTTTGCTTGTTTATTTGGAACAAGGTAAGATCGCCAGAGTATCTCAGTAATGGAAATACCCGAAAAGGATTGAAGCAGACATGAATATTGAACAGTTCCAACAAGCACTGCTGGAGAAAGGAATCGAGCTATCTCCTCAACAGCTTGATCAGTTTGACACTTATTATCGATTATTGGTGGAATGGAACGAAAAGATGAACTTAACAGCCATCACTGATAAAGAAGAAGTTTATCTGAAGCATTTTTATGATTCAATCAGTGCAGCCTTCTATTTTGACTTTAATAAATCATATCGAATTTGCGATGTTGGGGCTGGAGCTGGATTTCCGAGTATTCCCTTGAAGATTTGTTTCCCTGATATCCACGTCTCGATTGTGGATTCCTTGAATAAGCGAATTTCTTTTTTGAATCACCTTGCGGATTCCTTGCAATTAAAGGGAGTTTCCTTCTATCATGACCGGGCTGAAACCTTCGCCCAAAAACCGGAGCATCGCGAATCCTATGATATTGTCATGGCAAGGGCGGTAGCCAGGATGTCCGTTTTAAGTGAACTATGTTTGCCGCTTGTTAAACCGGATGGGACGTTCATTGCAATGAAAGCGGCTAGTGCACAAGATGAAATGGACACTGGGAAGAAGGCCATTTTTACATTAGGCGGAGAAATCGAAGAAATTCATCCTTTCACATTGCCAGAGGAAAATAGTGAAAGAAACATCATTACTGTAAAAAAAGTGAAGAAGACTCCTAAAAAATACCCGAGAAAACCAGGGACACCAAATAAACAGCCTATTGAATAATCTTTGCAAGAGGAGTATGTTTTCATAGTAAGCGCAGATGATTCAAATACATGGCTGGTACTTGCCCTTATTTTCTTTTACTATAAATGTATGAACTTATTATTTTTACTCAATACTGCATTTGCCAACAAAGGCATTAGGTACATGTTAAAACGTGTGCCCTGTGCTGGCTGATTCAGGGAAATAGTCTAGGGAATGCCGGCCGATATCCATAATAACTGGCCTTCCATTCCTCATTATTACCTTGATGGCGCCAGTCGACATGTTTTTTACAGTGAAGGGCCATATGTATAACCATGTCGGGAAATGTATGCAGGACTTGTCCTTTAAATAGAGAATATGTTATTTGGGAGTTTTAAAAGGTGGTGTAGGAAGATGAAGCATCCTTTTTCGCGGTTCTTTGGGTTTGGCGAAAAAGAAGAAGAGCAACTAGAGATGGAGACACCTAGCAATAATAATGAAGAGATAAGAAAAATTTCCATTTCTGATATTGTGCCTAATCGATTTCAACCAAGGACCGTTTTTAATGACGATAAAATTGCTGAATTGGCTCAAACGATTCATACTCATGGGATCATTCAACCAATTGTAGTAAGGGCTTATGGTCAGGGAAAATATGAAATCATTGCAGGTGAGCGTCGTTTCCGGGCCATGCAAAAGCTTGGCTGGGAACTGGCACCTGCTATAATCAAGGATTTCACCGATACAGAAACGGCTTCCGTCGCGCTGATAGAAAACCTTCAGCGTGAAGAACTGACACCGATTGAAGAAGCTTTGGCTTACGGAAAACTATTGGAGCTGCATAGTTTAACCCAAGAAGCGCTGGCACAAAGACTGGGAATAGGTCAATCTACCGTGGCGAATAAGCTTCGGCTGCTTAAGCTGCCACAGGAGGTTCAGGATGCACTTCTTCAAAAGCAAATTACGGAACGCCATGCCCGTTCGTTGATACCGTTAAAGAGTCCTGAAAAGCAGCTTAAACTGCTTGTGGAAATCATCGAAAAAGGGTTGAACGTCAAGCAGACCGAAGAGCAAGTCGTCAAGCTCCTGACGGGTACTGTGCAGAAGCCGAAACCTAAGCGAAAAGCGTTTAGTAAAGACATGAGGATTGCCGTGAATACCATACGCCAATCACTCAATATGGTTACAGACAATGGAATAAATTTGGATGCAGAGGAAGAAGAATTCGAGGAGTATTATCAGTTCACGATTAAAATACCCAAGAAAAAAACTTGATTCCCTATCCTTAGCCCGCTTGGTAGTCTTCGATTACCAAGCTTTTTTATTTTCACTCCAAAACTGGCATTTTCCGCCTTGAAAACATTCAAATTTCCCCGGGTTTTTAATGCTTTTAGGTGTATTTGAAATTTTAAGAGGAATTTCAGAAAACGATTTCTTCCAGTAACATTCATGATAAAATAGAAAGAAATAAATGGATTTACGGTACAAATCAGTAGATATAGATAGTTGAAAGCAGGTGAATTCGTGGGGAAGATTCTCGCCATTGCCAATCAAAAGGGCGGTGTTGGAAAAACGACAACTTCTGTCAGTTTAAGTGCTTGTCTTGCATATATAGGACAGAAAGTCTTAATGGTCGATATCGATCCGCAGGGAAATGCGACAAGCGGTGCAGGTATCGACAAAGCAGATGTGGAACAATGTATTTATGATGTATTGGTTGATGATGTCGAGGCCAGTACCGTTATCATGGAAACAAAGGTAGAAAACCTATATGCCATACCTGCGACAATTCAACTTGCAGGTGCAGAAATTGAACTTGTTCCAACCATCTCAAGGGAAGTCCGATTAAAAAGGGCCTTAGAAGAGGTGCAAAGCCAATATGATTACATTGTGATTGACTGTCCTCCATCATTGGGTTTGCTTACGCTTAATGCCTTAACGGCCGCTGATGCAGTTTTGATTCCGGTACAATGTGAATATTATGCATTGGAAGGTTTGAGTCAACTGTTGAATACGGTCCGCCTCGTCCAAAAGCATTTGAACCATGATTTGAAAATCGAGGGTGTGCTCTTGACGATGTTGGATGCAAGAACAAATCTAGGTCTCCAGGTCATAGAAGAAGTAAAAAAATACTTTCAGGATAAAGTCTATCAAACCATCATTCCCCGCAATGTCCGTTTGAGTGAAGCACCGAGCCATGGAGAACCGATAATTATATATGATCCAAAGTCACGAGGGGCGGAGGTCTATCTAGAACTGGCAAAGGAAGTGGTATCAAATGGCTAAAGGACTTGGCAAAGGACTTAACGCACTTTTCAACAGTGGGGAGATCAGTAAAGATGAAATCGTGCGCGAAATCAAAGTAAGGGAATTAAGGCCAAATCCTTATCAGCCCCGAAAGAACTTTCGGCTTGAAGCTATAGAGGAATTAAAGCAATCCATCATGGAACACGGGATATTACAGCCGATTATTGCCCGGGAAAGCATTAAGGGATATGAAATTGTGGCTGGGGAAAGGCGTTACCGAGCTGCCAAAGAAGCTGGTTTAAATACAGTTCCGGTCGTTGTGAGGAAATTGAGCGAACAGCAGATGATGGAACTGGCGATTTTGGAAAACCTGCAACGGGAGGATTTGAATCCGATCGAGGAAGCCGTTGCTTACCAAACACTTCTTGAAAAATTGGAAATTACTCAGGAGCAGTTGGCCAATCGGCTGGGTAAAAGCCGGCCCCATATAGCAAACCATGTTAGATTACTTTCTTTGCCTGAAGGGATTAGGAGATATATCTCGGACGGGGAAATTTCCATGGGGCATGGACGGGCATTGCTAGGTTTAAAGAAAAAAGAGATGCTTAAGCCGGTAGTGGATAAAATCCTCAAAGAAGGTATGAATGTCAGACAGCTAGAGCAATATATACATCAATTGAATGATACCGTTTCACGTGAAACCAAACCTAAGAAACAAGAGAAAAAAGATATATTCATAAAGCAACGGGAGACAAGTCTGCGTGAAAGACTAGGGACGAGCGTAACGATAAAACAAAGCAAGAAAAAAGGAAAAATAGAAATTGAATTCTTTTCAAAAGAAGATTTAGAGAGAATTTTGAACTTGATCGATCAAGAGAACCTTTCCTCTTAGATCGCCTTTATGAAAAGATCGTGACGACTTATGCAGAAAATTAGGTGGATGAGATGGTATTATTAGGGGCCTTGGTGAATGGTGCCTGCATTTTAATCGGTTCGATTTTAGGAATGTTTTTACAACATATACCTGAAAAGATAAAAGAAACGGTCATGAGCGGCATCGGTTTGGCTGTCATGGTCTTAGGTTTGCAGATGGGGTTTAAAAGTGATAATTTCCTTGTTGTCATTTTAAGTATTGTCGGAGGGGCTGTCCTTGGTGAATGGATGAATCTTGAGGCTAAGCTTAATTCTTTAGGAAATTGGCTTGAACGCAGGATGAAAGCGAAGGAAGGATCTTCGATATCTCAGGGGTTTGTAACGGCTACGCTCATATTTGGCATTGGGGCGATGGCCATTATCGGTGCCCTGGATAGCGGTATCCGGAATGATCATGACGTTTTGATAACAAAAGCGATCATCGATGGATTTACAGCATTGGTCCTTGCCAGCACGCTCGGCATAGGTGTACTTTTTTCAGCATTTCCGATCATTCTTTATGAGGGGTTAATGGCGATTTTTTCAAGGCAGATCAATACGATGATCCCAACTGCTTTAATGGATTCCTTCATATTGGAAATGACGGCAACTGGGGGAGTCATGATTTTGGCAATTGGCTTGAATATTATCGGTGTCACCAAAATAAGGGTGGCGAATCTGCTTCCAGGCATAATGATCACCGCCATTCTGGTTACTTTCATGTATTATGTATAAAAAAGAAGGAAGGGGATGACCCCTTCCTTCTTTTTTATCATAAGCAAAAATCGATCAAAGGGTTTTTTCTTGCTTGAATGACCATGTGAAAGGAGTGATGGTAGGTTTTATTGGATAATGATTTTGTGCTTCATGAATCCCTTCGGCAATGGTTTTGGCCATTTTTAGCACAAGATTAAGACGAGTGTTCTGCAAGACCATGAACTCCATGAATCCACTTACATTCACGATTCCTGTAATATGGGCATTTCCAACGGAAGGAAGATCTTTATTGACCCCTGCACCCGGCTTCACTGGTCCCTGGCCGATTTGAACTATGCCGACGCTTTTCATTTTCCCTAAGCAAGCATCGATTCCGACTATAAATGGATTGGCATGCATCTTTTTGATTTCATTTAATTTTTCCTGTAAATTCATCGCATGTATAGGGTCATCCAGAGTTCCATAAACATGGAATGAAGAAGAACCGTTTTCAGCTTTTTCACTAAGCAGAGTGCCGACAAGTGGTCCGAGTGAATCGCCTGTGGAACGGTCTGTGCCTATACAGACGATGACGATTGGTTGAAGCTTTCCGGTAGGTAGGAGGTTGATCAATTCCTGGGAAATTTGTTTGGATGCATCCGTATCTTCATGCAGGATGCGACTCAATCTATTTTTATTATTATTAAATAGACTAGAATTCAGATTCATCGGCTCAACTCCTTTACTTTATTTGGTATTACAGTATACGGATAAAAAGGGGAAAATATACGGTATTTAACATAATGGATGAGGGAATTTTTTGTAGAACATGCCAATAGTTGAAGGGGATATGAATCGTCGCTTATCCTCTATCAATTACTTTCCTTTATACTTTCTAGTAAATAATTACTTGAATATCTGGGAAAAACCTTCTAAATCTTTTACCTATATACCCATATTTTTTTTGTACAGAAACCATTATTTATTGATAAAATAGAGAAAATCTCTCTTATTCATGGTTATCTCCATGCATGAAGGGTAGAGGAATACGTCTATATGGGAAAAAATCATATAGAAGATATAATAGTTTTGTAGTTATTTGCATTAGGCAGGAGGAAAATATGGATCGCATTTATGATAACGTTACAAAAGAGATATTGGATGAAAAGATATGGCTGCTGATGGGCGAGGGCATTATTAAAATCTTCCTTGTTCTGTTGTTATCGCGTATTATTATTACAATAGGAAAGACTATTCTGAATAAATTTTTCAAAGCTCGTTTAAGAAGTCCAATTCGGGTATCGGAGCGCAGGGAAGCGACACTCATTAAACTGCTGGAAAATATCATTACCTATGTCATCAATTTCATTGCCTTGTTGATGATTCTGGAGATTTTTGGACTTCATGTGATGCCATTACTCGCTGGTGCTGGTGTTCTCGGTTTGGCAATTGGGTTTGGTGCTCAAAGTCTGGTCAAGGATATAATTACTGGATTTTTCGTTATTTTTGAAGATCATTTCTCGGTTGGGGATTATATTAAAATCAATAATTTTGAAGGGGAAGTCATTGAAATCGGGCTTCGTACAACAAAAATCAAAAGCAGTGCAGGTGAATTGCACTTCATACCCAACGGCAGCATCATCCAGGTCACGAATTATTCCATTTTAAACAGTATGGCTGTTGTTGATGTGACCATACCTAACGATGGATCGGTCGAGCGTGCCGAGAAGGTTCTGATTGATCTTTTAAACAGTATGGAAGGCAAATACGAAGCCTTGGTCAATGCACCAGAATTTTTGGGAATTGAAAAAATCAGTCCTGAAGAAATCGTCTTTCGGGTTAAAGCGGAAACAAAGCCGATGCATCATATCGAAATCAGCAGGATATTAAGAAATGAAATAAGTGCTGCGCTTGATTCAAGTGGGATTAAATCTACGTACAATGGCAGCGAGTCATAGGAGTTAGGGGGCTCATGGTTATGGAAGAAAAGGAATTTGCACTTAAGGATATTGTGGAAATGAAGAAACCACATCCGTGTGGAGTGAATAAGTGGAGAATAATACGGCTCGGTATGGATATCCGGATAAAATGTGAAGGGTGCGGTCATAGCGTGATGCTGCCCCGACGTGAATTCGCAAAGAAAATGAAAAAAGTTCTGCAAAAGCATGAGGAGTGATCATGCTTTTTTTTGGGGAGTGAAAGTAGTCCGGCGTTTCTCATGATTTACTTGTCTTTTTAGGAAGCGAAATCTATAATTGGGAAAGGTTTAGGTAATTGGATGGTCTTTATAGAAGATCAGTTCTTTTCCCATATGTACGAATCATCTTGAAGGAGTGAAATATAAATGGCTTTAACAGCTGGTATAGTCGGTTTGCCTAACGTAGGTAAATCCACTTTATTTAATGCAATTACTCAGGCAGGTGCGGAATCTGCCAACTATCCTTTCTGTACGATCGACCCTAATGTCGGGATCGTGGAAGTGCCAGATCACCGTCTGCAAAAATTGACTGAATTGGTTAAACCGAAAAAGACGGTTCCGACAGCTTTTGAATTCACGGATATCGCCGGGATTGTAAAAGGAGCAAGTAAAGGAGAAGGATTGGGTAATAAATTCCTTTCCCACATCCGTCAAGTGGATGCCATTTGTCAAGTCGTCCGTTGCTTTGCTGACGATAACATTACCCATGTTTCCGGAAAAGTAAATCCAATCGATGATATTGAAGTCATCAACCTTGAATTGATCCTTGCCGATTTGGAATCTGTTGTCAAACGCATCGACCGTGTCGGAAAAATGGCCAAGCAAAAAGATAAAGCCGCTGTTGCAGAACATGAAATCCTTGTGGCTTTAAAAGAAGCTTTGGAAGATGAAAAGCCTGCACGTTCCGTTGAGTTTACTGAAGAGCAGCAAAAAATCGTGAAGGGCATGCATTTACTTACAGCGAAGCCGACGCTTTACGTAGCGAACGTGAGCGAAGATGAAGTGGCGAATGCTGACGATAATGAATATGTACAGCAAGTTCGTGAATATGCTGCGAAGGAAAATGCCGAAGTAATCGTGATTTGTGCCAAAATCGAAGAAGAAATTGCAGAGCTTGAAGGTGAAGAAAAGGAAATGTTCCTATCTGAACTTGGCATTGAGGAGTCAGGTCTTGATCAGTTGATCCGTGCTTCTTATAATCTGCTTGGATTGGCAACATACTTTACAGCTGGTGTACAGGAAGTGCGTGCTTGGACATTCCGCAAAGGAATGAAAGCCCCTCAATGTGCCGGAGTCATTCACACGGACTTCGAACGTGGTTTCATCCGTGCCGAGACGGTTTCTTATACCGATTTACTTGAAGCGGGCAGTCATGGTGCCGCAAAAGAAGCGGGTAAAGTCCGTTTGGAAGGAAAAGAATACATCGTTAACGATGGCGATGTTATCCATTTCCGTTTTAACGTTTAAGATTCAAAGACCCTTATTTCCTTAAGTTTTAATCCATTTATTTTAAAACAAAAAAGACTGTGGGCAAAAGGAGTTCTATCTTAATGCTAGAACAAAGTTGATTGGAACGGAAGGTACGAGACTCCTGCGGAAAGCGAGTGCCTGAAGTGGAAATCAACGGTCAAATTTTAAAAACCTAAAAAAGAGTGCATACAAACTGAATGATTATCGAGTTTGTATGCAGTCTGAGGACCCTACCGTTCCATATGTAGGGTCTTTTTTGCGACTTGAATCATTAGATTACAATTAATTGTAATAAGTCGAACCGTTCGTTGCAAAGCCTCTTTAACTATGCTATAATTTTATCTTGTGAGTAATTATAAATAATTGCTCCTTGCCCAATTGGGCCGCTTAGACCAAAAGGAGGTGACAGTGATGAGAAAATACGAAATTATGTATATCATCCGTCCAAACATTGAGGAAGAAGCTAAAAAAGCTTTAGTTGAACGTTTCAACACAATCCTTTCTGATAATGGTGCGGAAGTAGAAGCAAAAGAATGGGGTAAACGCCGTCTTGCATATGAAATCAATGATTTCCGTGATGGTTACTACATGCTTCTTAAAGTTAACGCTGAAAGTGCTGCGATTCAAGAATTCGATCGTCTTGCTAAAATCAGTGAAGACATTATTCGCCACATGGCTACTAGAGAAGAAGTTTAATTCAATATTTAATATAAATTCTAATCTTGTTTCACATGAAACAAGCTTGAAACCTAGGGGTTGATTCTGATGATGAATCGCGTAGTTTTGGTAGGACGCTTAACTAAAGATCCTGAATTACGATATACACCTAATGGGGTTCCCGTAGCTACCTTTACTTTGGCTGTGAACCGTAGTTTTACGAATCAGCAGGGTGAACGTGAAGCGGATTTCATTAACTGTGTAGTTTGGCGTAAACCGGCAGAAAATGTAGCTAACTTCTTGAAAAAGGGCAGTTTAGCTGGCGTGGATGGACGTGTCCAAACACGTAATTATGAAGGACAAGACGGCAAACGCGTATATGTGACGGAGATTCTGGCTGAGAGCGTTCAATTCCTTGAACCACGAAGCAGTTCAGCGGGTGAAAGAAATGAAGGCGGTTCTTACGGTGGAGGTCAAAGAAGTTATGGCAATAACGGAAATGACAACAATTCGTATGGACAAAATCCTAATCAGAATCAACGGAGCAATAACAACTACACTCGTGTAGATGATGATCCATTTGCTAATGACGGTAAAACAATCGACATTTCAGATGATGATCTTCCGTTTTAAACAGCCGTTTAAAATGAAAATTCAAAAAAGCAGGGAGGGAAATATATTATGGCAATGGGTGGACGTAAAGGACGCGGTAAGCGTAAAAAGGTTTGTTATTTCACATCTAACGGAATCACTAAAATTGATTACAAAGATACAGATCTTCTTAAAAAATTCGTCTCAGAACGCGGTAAAATTTTACCACGTCGTGTAACTGGCACAAGCGCTAAATATCAACGTAAATTAACGATTGCTATTAAACGCTCACGTACTATGGCATTACTACCATACGTATCTGGTGAATAATAAATTGGCACATTGAGGAGTTATCCTTAATGTGCCTTTTTTATAAGTTATCACTTATGCCTGAAAACTGCTGAATTGCGGTTTTTTTTATTTCAGAAGGAAGTTATCCGGGCGCTTTCCTCAGAAAAAATAATCATATCCTAAAAAAGACTGTGATGTTTGAAATATCCTGGCCGTAACGGATACAATATAAAGATGGAGATAAGACATCAATAATAACAGGGGGTGAAATAAAGATGAATAGCGGGAGACGAATTGCCGAGGGCGGAGCACTTCTGGCACTATATTGCATTTTATTGTTCATCACCAATCAAATCCCACTATTGGGTATTTTCACTGCTTTCTTTTTACCCATTCCATTCATACTGGTCACAATCAAACAAAAGTTATCGTGGAGCCTTGGTTACTTATTTGTAGCCTCGTTATTGTCGATCCTCATCGGGACGATATTGTCTGTTCCCCTGACCTTGCTCATGGGGGCAACGGGAATTGCGATCGGCTATTTTTTGAAAAAGGACAAACCGATGGCACCTATGTTCATAAGTGCAGTCCTTGTCTTTCTGGGGGGCATTTTATTAATATATGCAGCTTCAGTTTTGATAACGGATGTTAATTACATAGAAGAATCGATGAACATTCTTGAGGGGTCCATTGAAAATACAATCGGCATCATGGATTCTTTTGGACAGGCACCGACGGAACAAGTCAAAAAGCAGATGTATGAATCAATCGATATGATGAACACGCTGATGCCAAGTTTGTTCGTCTTGATGTCCGTCATCATGGTTTTATTGATTTTCTTTGCGGCGCACCCCATTGTGAAGAGATTCAGTGATAAGGCGTTAAAATGGCCCCATTTTCGAGATCTGCGACTCCCGAAAAGCCTTTTATGGTATTATTTAATTACGATGCTTCTTGCTCTTTTTGTGAATACGGACAAGAACAGTTTTGTATATATGGCCATAACGAACCTATTTTTCATACTGCAGTTCTTCATATTATTACAAGGGTATTCCCTGATATTCTATATCGCTCATGTTAAGTCATGGGTTAAGGCGATACCGGTTTTAATCGTGGTTTTTTCTTTGCTTCTGCCGATTCCGATTATTACGACGGCCGTCCGATTTTTAGGTATAATAGATTTAGGCTTTCCGTTTAGGGAGACAATCAAGAAAAAGGAATAGAAGACTTTTTTGTAAAACAGATGCTTTTAGGAGCTGAAACTATGCCATCTTATTTGAAAGAATACTCGATTAAGTCCCCATTGTATGGGGTGCTCGCCGCGGTCGTTTTACTTTTGGGCGTCCTGGCTTATTATAATTGGGTTATTGCACTTGTTGGATTATTAATTCTTGCTGGTTTATTTTATTTAACATTAAGAATGGTAGAAAAAAAGCAACGGAAGACAGAAGAGTATATAACGACTTTATCTTACCGTTTAAAGAAGGTAGGCGAAGAAGCGTTATTGGAAATGCCGATTGGGATCATGCTCTTTAATGAGGATTATTACATTGAATGGACCAATCCATTCCTGGCTTCTTGTTTTAGTGAAGACTCCTTGGCAGGAAGATCGCTATACGATGTTGCGGACTCGATAGTACCGTTAATCAAGCAAGAGATCGAGACAGAGACACTTACGCTCCACGATCGGAAATTCAAGGTGGTCCATAAGCGTGATGAAAGGCTTCTTTACTTTTTTGATGTGACTGAGCAAGTGGAAATCGAGAAATTATATGAAGATGAGCGAACGGCAATTGCGATCATTCTTCTTGATAACTATGATGATTTGACCCAGGGTATGGATGATCAGCGCAAAAGCAGCATTAATAGCTTGGTTACCTCACTTCTTGATAAATGGGCAAGGGATAATGGCGTTTTCTTTAAACGGGTTTCCTCGGAACGATTCATCGCTGTCTTTAATGAGCATATCCTTCAGCAGCTTGAAAAGGGGAAATTCTCGATTTTGGATGAAATCAGGGAAACGACGGCCAAGCAAAATGTCCCATTGACCTTGAGCATCGGTGTCGGCTCGGCCGTGTCATCCTTGCCGGAACTAGGTACGCTTGCACAGTCCAGCTTGGATCTCGCTTTAGGACGTGGCGGCGATCAGGTAGCCATAAAGCAAGCGAATGGAAAAGTGAAATTCTATGGCGGCAAAACCAATCCGATGGAAAAACGCACGAGGGTCCGTGCCCGTGTTATTTCGCATGCATTGAAGGATATAGTACTTGATAGCGATAAAGTCATTGTCATGGGCCATAAAAACCCGGATATGGACGCAATCGGTTCAGCAATCGGCATCTTGAAGGTTGCCCAAATGAATGAACGTGAAGGCTATATTGTCATCAACACCCAGCAGCTCGATAGCAGCGTCCTTCGTTTAATGGAAGAGATCAAAAATAAAGAAGAGCTGTATGCCCGGTTCATAACACCTGATGATGCATTTGAAATGATTACGGATGAGACGTTGCTGGTTGTGGTTGATACGCATAAACCTTCCATGGTAATTGAAGAGCGGTTATTGAATAGGATCGATAAGGTTGTGGTCATCGATCATCATCGCCGGGGTGAGGAGTTCATCAAGAACTCATTGCTCGTCTATATGGAGCCATATGCCTCTTCAACGGCAGAACTTGTGACCGAACTGCTTGAATATCAGCCGAAACGCTCAAAGATTGATATGCTGGAGTCGACGGCGCTTCTTGCAGGTATCATCGTCGATACGAAAAGCTTCACCTTGAGAACGGGTTCACGCACTTTCGATGCCGCCTCTTATCTAAGGGCGCATGGAGCTGATACGGTACTTGTCCAGAAATTCTTAAAAGAAGACGTGGACACCTATATCAAACGTTCGAAGCTCATTGAGGAAGTCATCTTTTATAAAAAAGGAATTGCCATTGCAGCGGCAAAAACCGATCAGGTTCATAATCAGGTGCTCATTGCTCAGGCTGCGGACACCCTATTGACCATGGATGGCGTTGTCGCTTCCTTTGTAATGGCTAAGCGATCTGATGATACAGTTGGCATAAGTGCGCGCTCTCTCGGTGATATCAATGTACAGGTGATCATGGAAATGTTGAATGGAGGCGGACATCTAACAAATGCAGCCACTCAGCAGGTATGCTCCATTAATGAAGCCGAAAGTCGATTGAAAGCAGCTATTGATGAATATTTAGAAGGGGGACATAAAGAATGAAAGTGATATTTCTTAAAGACGTAAAAGGTAAAGGGAAAAAAGGGGAAGTTAAAAATGTTGCAGATGGTTATGCACATAATTTCCTGCTTAAACAAGGATTGGCGGTTGAAGCAAATAATTCAAATGTAAAAACTTTGGAAGCCCAGAAAAATAAAGAAGAATCACTTGCAGCAGAAGAGCTGCAGCAAGCTGAAGAATTGAAAGTGCAGCTAGAGAAGTTAACGGTTGAACTATCAGCCAAAGCCGGTGAGGGCGGGCGTTTGTTCGGTTCAATCACGACTAAACAAATTGCCTCGGAGCTTCAGAAAAAACACGGTATCAAGATAGATAAACGTAAAATGGAGCTTGCTGACGGCATCCGTTCTTTAGGGCATACAAAGCTTCCAGTCAAGCTTCATCCTGAGGTCACTGCGACACTGACTGTGCATGTGAAAGAAATTAACTAATTTTAGCTGTTTCATATCTGTGAAAAATTGATAAAATAGAGATAGACGAAAAATGTGATTGGGCATGTTGTCCTTTCACTTTTTTCTTTTTTACTAGAAACATATAAAAGGTATCCTCTTAGATTGGGAGGTTTTAAGATATGATAGAACAATTTCAGGATAGGATTCCCCCTCAAAATATAGAAGCCGAACAGGCTGTATTGGGAGCCATTTTTCTAGAGCCCTCTTCATTGACCGTTACATCGGAAGTTTTGATTCCGGAAGACTTTTACAGAAGCTCTCATCAAAAGATTTTTAATGTGATGCTAAAATTGAATGACGAAGGAAAAGCTGTCGATTTGATTACGGTGACAGAGGAACTGGCTGCGACAAAAAACCTTGAAGAAGTTGGCGGTGTTTCTTATTTAAGTGAATTGGCCGGATCGGTGCCTACCGCGGCCAATATTGAATATTATGCCCGCATCGTCGAGGAGAAGTCATTGCTGCGTCGTTTGATCAGGACAGCGACCAACATCGCTCAGGAAGGCTACAGTCGCGAGGACGAGGTCGAGGAGCTGCTCGGGGAAGCAGAAAAAACGATCATGGAAGTGGCCCAGCGTAAAAATTCCGGGTCTTTTCAAAATATTAAAGATGTATTGGTAGCGACGTACGATAACATAGAAGTTTTGACTACCCGTAAAGGGGATGTCACGGGAATACCGACAGGGTTTGCTGAACTGGATCGAATGACAGCAGGGTTCCAACGTAATGACCTCATTATAGTGGGTGCCCGTCCTTCGGTTGGTAAAACCGCTTTTGCATTGAATATCGCTCAAAACGTTGCTACCAAAACGGAGGAGAATGTAGCGATTTTCAGTCTTGAAATGGGTGCAGAGCAGCTCGTTATGCGTATGCTCTGTGCTGAAGGGAATATCAACGCCCAGAATTTACGGACAGGTTCCTTAACTGATGAGGATTGGCGTAAACTGACGATGGCGATGGGAAGCTTGTCGAATGCAGGCATTTATATCGATGATACCCCTGGTGTGAGGATTGGTGAAATCCGTTCAAAATGCCGTCGTTTGAAGCAGGAACATGGCCTTGGCATGATATTGATCGATTACCTGCAGTTAATTCAAGGCGATGGTCGTTCAGGCGACAACCGTCAGCAAGAGGTATCCGAGATTTCACGTTCACTCAAAGCGCTCGCCCGTGAACTTAAAGTGCCCGTCATCGCCCTTTCCCAGCTATCGCGGGGAGTGGAGCAACGTCAGGATAAGCGCCCGATGATGTCTGATATCCGGGAATCCGGGAGTATCGAGCAAGATGCTGATATCGTAGCATTCTTATACCGTGATGATTATTATGATAAAGAATCCGAGAATAAAAATATCATTGAAATCATTATAGCGAAACAGCGTAATGGTCCGGTAGGCACGGTTTCGCTTGCATTCGTGAAAGAATATAATAAATTCGTTAACCTCGAACGCCGCTTCGATGATGATTCGATGTCTCCCGGCGCTTAGAAAACTGCCTGCCATTCATGCGATGGCGGGCTTTCTCTGTTTCGGGAAAAAGAAAGGCCGTTATGATAATAGAAAAAGAAATCAGAGGGTACAATAATGTTTGACAATCCAAAAAAAACGGAAAGAAATTTCTTATATTTACGAACAAAGAATTTTTTAAAAAGTTTATTGTTCGGATTTTGTATTGACTTCCAGTTTGGATTATTGATAAAATAGGTTTGTTTGATAAGAACCGGTTAATGATCGGTATTACGTGAACCTTTGGAGGTGCTTTATTCAGATGTCATCAGTTGTAGTAGTCGGTACACAATGGGGAGACGAAGGTAAAGGTAAAATAACAGATTTTCTATCCCAGAATGCGGAAGCCATCGCTCGTTATCAAGGTGGAAATAATGCAGGGCATACAATAAAATTTAACGGCGTTACCTATAAACTGCATTTAATTCCGTCAGGGATTTTTTATAGTGATAAGATTTGTGTCATTGGAAATGGTATGGTGGTTGATCCAAAAGCTCTTGTAGAGGAGCTTGCTTATTTACATAGCCATGGGGTGAGTACGGATAATCTTCGTATCTCGAACCGTGCACATGTCATTCTTCCTTACCATATCAAATTGGATGAAGTCGAAGAAGACCGTAAAGGCGCCAACAAAATTGGAACGACTAAAAAAGGAATCGGCCCTGCATATATGGACAAAGCTGCTCGTAACGGAATCCGCATGGCAGACCTTTTGGACCGTGAAATTTTCGAGGAAAAATTGTCTCAAAATCTTGTCGAAAAAAACCGTATGTTCGAACGTTTCTATGAAACGGAAGGTTTCAAAATCGAAGATATCTTGGAAGAATACTATGAGTACGGACAACAAGTGCAGAAATATGTTTGTGATACATCCGTTGTATTGAATGACGCACTTGATGAAGGAAAACGGGTATTATTCGAAGGGGCACAAGGTGTTATGCTTGATATCGATCAAGGAACATACCCATTCGTCACTTCATCTAACCCGGTTGCAGGTGGAGTTACGATCGGTTCTGGTGTAGGTCCTACGAAAATCAACCATGTGGTTGGAGTATGTAAAGCATATACAAGCCGTGTGGGCGATGGTCCTTTCCCTACAGAATTACATGATGAAGTCGGCAACCAAATCCGGGAAATTGGCCGGGAATATGGGACGACTACAGGGAGACCTCGCCGTGTAGGCTGGTTTGACGCTGTTGTCGTCCGCCATGCTCGCCGTGTCAGCGGGATTACCGATTTATCATTGAACTCGATTGACGTATTATCAGGTCTTGATACGGTCAAAATTTGTGTGGCTTATGACTACAAAGGCGAGATCATTCATGAGGTTCCAGCAACTTTGAAAGCGATTGGCGAATGTAAACCAGTCTATGAAGAGCTGCCAGGCTGGTCAGAAGACATCACAGGCTGCAAATCATTGGATGAACTTCCAGAGAACGCTCGCCACTATGTAGAGCGCGTATCTCAATTGGTAGGCATTCCTTTGACTACTTTCTCTGTCGGTCCTGACCGTAACCAAACTAATGTCGTGAGAAGCCCTTGGCGTCTAGCGTAATTCATGAAAAAAGAGCTGGCTTTTTTTGCCGGCTCTTCTTTCATTATTTAGATTAATGCATCATCTGTCACATTCGGGAGGTCCGGGATACCAAATGAATGGATTAAACTGTAGGGAAAATGAAAAAGACAAGAAAAAAATAATTTTATTTCAAAAAACTATTGCCTAAACTATACTAACCATGATATTATCAAAAGCGTCGTCACAATAGAACAAGCCATTAACAAGCTGCAGATGTTAAGTTCACATCATGCAAAGAAACATTTCATTAGAACGAGCCATTAGCTCAGTTGGTAGAGCATCTGACTTTTAATCAGAGGGTCGAAGGTTCGAATCCTTCATGGCTCACCATTTTTTCCGGCCCATTGGTCAAGCGGTTAAGACACCGCCCTTTCACGGCGGTAACACGGGTTCGAATCCCGTATGGGTCACTTCTTTATATAAATGCTTTACTGGTCCCGTGGTGTAGCGGTTAACATGCCTGCCTGTCACGCAGGAGATCGCGGGTTCGATTCCCGTCGGGACCGCCATTTTATTTTTATACTAAAATAGAATATTTGGCTCAGTAGCTCAGTCGGTAGAGCAAAGGACTGAAAATCCTTGTGTCGGCGGTTCGATTCCGTCCTGAGCCATCCTTTTATAAACGCCTTTCCTTTAGGGCGTTTTTTTGTTTGCATTCAGATGTATTTTGAATGAAATACTGTTAATAGATTGTTAACGATTTGTAACATACCAATTTGGACCAATTTGTCATATAACTCGCTTTCAACCTTACTGGGCTTAGGTCCACCCCTTTTTCCGCAGTTTATTGAACCTTTCCCACTACCATATTTATTGGTACATGTTGTCACCATTTATACAGTTCTATTACATTATGAAGTCTGTTTCTTGTTTTTTTTCTTAATATGGTAGAGTTATGAGTGATAAAAATCATTATAGCAATCAGTCATGAGCATGTGGATATTTAAATTGGACTAATAAAACTCAAAATAAATTTGATTAGTTTCTTAATTGGTGACTGAGCCGTTAAGGAGGACAATATATGTTTAGCTCAAAAGGTAAGGGGATCATCCTGTTGATGGTTTCCGTCATTTTAGTGCTTGCAGGAAATCGGGCAACTGCTGCTGGGCTATCGGAAACTGCAACCATACAGCATGTTTATCTTAACGATGAGTTCGTCGGAAGTGTCACGGATGAAACGGAAATCGAAAAGATCGTAGCCGATAAAGTGGAAGAAGCACAGGAAGATTATCCTGACTTTACATTCGATAAGGAGAAACAGCTGACTTTTGTACCTGAAGAGGTATTCGATGAAGAGGTAAAAGAGGATCAGGCTGTTAAGGGAATTCAAGATCAGTTGAATGTGAA
This sequence comes from Bacillus sp. T-10(2022), assembly GCF_056502895.1. NCBI lineage: Bacteria > Bacillati > Bacillota > Bacilli > Caryophanales > Bacillaceae > Bacillus > Bacillus sp. T-10(2022). The sequence continues at coordinate 5,605,416 of NZ_CP113518.1, read as the reverse complement.
GGCAGAGGCGTATGAAATCGACATAGATAATCAGGCGGTCGCTTACGTTGCGTCAAAGGAAGATGCCGAGGATGTTCTGGAGAAAATCACTTTATTATATGTAGATGAAGAGGAATACGCTGAATACGAATCAGGTAAAAAAGAAAGTGAAAAAGATGCGGATCCGTTAAAAGAGCCAGGAAGCAGAATTCTGAACATCGAATTTTCACTTCCAGTTACGTCTATAAAGACAATGGTATATCCAGACGAAATCAAGAGCGTCGATGAAACCCTTTCCATGATAGAAGAAGGAAAGGAAGAAACGACGATCTATGAGGCTAAGGAAGATGAAGATCTTGAAGCCATTGCCACTAGGCATGATATGGACCTGGATCAACTGCTGGAGCTGAATCCGGGACAGGATGAGAATAAAGGTATTAAAGAGGGCGAGCGTCTCTATGTGACCGAGCGTACCCCCTATGTGAACGTAATGGTAGAAAGAGAAGTATTTAAAGAAGAGAGAATTCCTTTTCAAAAGAAAGTGAAGGAGGATGACGAACTTCCAAAGGGCGAGATCATTACTGATCAAATGGGGAATGAGGGGATTCTTGCGTTCACCTATAATGTAACTGAAACAAACGGAAAGAAAATCAGTGAAACGATCGTAAAAAAAGAAGTCACGGAAAAAGCCGAAACGGAAATCACCAGAAAAGGCACCAAGGTCATTCCTTCACAGGGAAGCGGTACATATTCATGGCCTGCAGATGGGGGCTATATTTCCAGTAAGCAGGGCCAGCGCTGGGGGAAACTTCATAAAGGTATTGATATTGCCCGTCCGACCACCAGGACCATAACGGCAGCAGATCATGGGATAATCGAAACTGCCGGAAACTCCGGAGGATATGGAAATAAGATAACGATCAATCATAATAACGGGTATAAGACAGTGTATGCCCATTTGGATTCAATAGATGTAAAAGCAGGACAAAAGGTTGAAAAAGGCATGAAAATCGGCATGATGGGTTCAACAGGGCACTCGACTGGTGTCCACCTCCATTTTGAAATATATAAAAATGGATCTCTCATTAATCCGCTAAACTATATAAGTCAGTAACCGGTGGAAGTCTTCGAAAAATATTCGAAGACTTCTTCTGCTTCATACATAGATGAGAATAATAGGAAAAAGGTGATTTAATGCCTATAAAATGATAAAGTAGAATAGAGACAATTTGCTTTCATTCCGGTGTTCAGCCCCTTTTATTGGGTATATATATATATAACTTTGCTGAAACAGGTTGCGAAGATTGGTGCAAGCAGAAGGAAAAGTGAATGAGGTCCCGGATAAGGACACGGTTTTTAATAGATTCAGTTCAGTTATTAAAAAGGAGATAAGTACATGGATAAAAAGATTCTGGTAGTGGATGACGAAAAGCCAATTGCTGATATATTACAATTCAATCTAAAAAAAGAAGGCTATGAAGTTTTTTGTGCTTATGATGGCAATGAAGCCCTCAAAATGGTAGAAGAACGGCAACCTGATTTGATTTTACTTGATATCATGCTGCCGCAGCGCGATGGGATGGAAGTTTGCAGGGAAGTAAGGAAGAAGTATGAAACGCCGATCATCATGTTAACGGCAAAAGATTCAGAGATAGATAAGGTCTTAGGATTGGAGCTTGGTGCAGACGACTATGTGACAAAGCCTTTTAGTACCCGGGAAATAATTGCCCGCGTTAAGGCGAACCTTAGACGTCAGCAAGCTGTTCCGGTTCCCGATCAAGAAAATGAACCGAAGGAAATTACGATAGGCACGCTCACTATCCATCCGGATGCCTATGTGGTATCCAAGCGTGGCGATACGATAGAATTGACGCATCGTGAATTTGAGTTGCTTCATTACTTAGCGAAGCACATCGGTCAAGTCATGACAAGGGAGCACTTATTGCAAACCGTGTGGGGCTATGATTATTTTGGTGATGTGCGGACGGTCGATGTAACGGTCAGACGTCTTCGTGAGAAGATTGAAGACAATCCAAGCCATCCTGGCTGGATTGTAACTAGAAGAGGGGTCGGTTATTACCTGCGTAACCCTGAACAGGAGTAGTTTCTATGAAAAAGGTTGGTTTTTTTCGCTCAATTCATTTTAAATTTGTTCTGATTTATGTTTTGCTCATTTTCGTGGCGATGCAAATAATCGGGGTATATTTTGTTGGGGAATTGGAAGAAAATCTTGTCGGGAACTTTACGAAATCAATAAAAGGCCACGTTAACCTGCTTACCTACAGCATTGGTGAAGAAATGGAAAAAGAGAGGGGAGAGGAAGATCCAACCCTCGAAGAAGCGATTGATACGATATTGAGAGACCGGGATAATTCATCGAATGATATTTCGGAAGTACGTGTCATCGACACCCGCAGCAGACGCGTGATCGGTACTTCAGCCCGAGGTAACCAGGATATTGTAGGGAAGAAGACAACAGAGGTCCTTATCAAGAATACGCTCATTTATGGAAAAGAAGATAATGATATATTTCGGGATAAGAAAACAGGCAGGCGGCTCTGGGTCCTTTCGACACCCGTTGAAGCAAATGGGGAGGTCATTGGTGCCGTCTATGTAATAGCTGAGATGGAAAATGTCTTTGAGCAGATGGATGAAATCAATAGCATCTTCATGACGGGTACGGCCATCGCCTTAGTCATTACGGCGATCTTGGGGATCCTGCTCGCACGAACGATCACTAGACCAATGTCTGATATGAGAAAACAGGCCCTGGTGATGGCAAAAGGGAATTTCTCCAGAAAAGTCAGGGTATATGGCGATGATGAAATTGGCCAGCTTGCCGTCACTTTCAATAATTTGACCAAAAAGCTTCAAGAGTCGCAATCAAGTACAGAAGGAGAGCGGCGGAAGCTATCATCTGTACTGGCCAATATGACGGATGGCGTAATTTCAACGGACAGGCGCGGTCGGGTGAACTTGATTAATGAACCTGCGGCACAATTATTGAATGTCTCGCGTGAAACCGTCATGAATCAACCGATCATTGAGGTTTTGGGTCTTGAAGAAGAATATAAATTTGATGATTTACTGGAAGAGCGAGAGTCCGTAATCCTTGATTACAGCAAAAAAAATCGGCCTTTCATTTTGAGGGGGAACTTTTCGGTCATTCAAAAGGAAACGGGATTCGTTAATGGTTTGATTACTGTTTTGCATGATATAACAGAGCAAGAGAAAATCGAGAGTGAACGCAGGGAATTTGTTGCCAATGTATCACATGAACTGCGAACTCCGCTAACGACGATGAGAAGTTACCTGGAGGCATTGGCTGAAGGTGCATGGAAGGACGAGGAAATCGCTCCATCCTTTTTAAGTGTGACCCAAAATGAAACGGAGCGAATGATCAGGCTTGTTAATGATCTGTTACAGCTTTCGAAAATGGACAGTAAAGATTACAGGCTTAAAACAGGCTGGGTGAATTTCAATAAATTCTATGACCACATCATCGATCGTTTTGAAATGACGAAAAATGATGACATCACGTTTAAGCGTGATTTGCCGAAGGAAGCTTATTTTGTGGATATTGATGAAGATAAAATTACCCAGGTTCTCTATAATGTAATCTCCAACTCATTAAAGTACTCGCCTGAAGGGGGTCAAGTGACTTTCCGCGTCAGGGCATCTGATGGCTTTATCATTGTGAGCATTACAGATCAAGGAGTGGGTATCCCGAAAAACGTCATTGATAAAATTTTCGACCGCTTCTACCGTGTGGATAAAGCAAGGGCCCGTAACTTAGGCGGGACAGGGCTTGGTTTAGCGATTGCAAAAGAGATGGTCGTGGCGCATGGCGGGAAAATATGGGCGGAAAGTGTGGATGGAAAAGGAACTACCGTGTTCTTTACACTTCCTTACGAACAGGAAGAAGAGGATGATTGGTCATGAATTTTGAACGTGCAAAAAGTATCATACTGATTATTTTGGTTGGGACAAGCATTTTTTTGACATGGAGCATTTGGACTTACGAGCCTGAATATGATCTATTTGAACAATCGTCGGAATTTATAAAGATTAAAAGCGATGTCCAGATTGTCAGTGATGTCATTAAACCAGTCAGTATCCTTTTCCATGGCAATGGGCAGCATTTCCAGACTTCCAATCCGGCAGAAATTAATGAAATGGAAAAACAATTTTCGCAATGGCGTTTCAGAGGCTTAAAAGAGGTATCCGTAAAAAGGCTGCAAAGGAAATTTGACGATTTTGTCCATGAAGATGGGTCGATTGAAATCGAATTTTCCGATGATATTCCCATCGCTCTTTATAAAACGGTATTGAATATAACGGATAAGGAAGTGCCTGAATTTTCGTTTGATCGAATCATCATTAAACAAAAGGATATCAGCGGTAATGAATCTGCCGTTTATTTTGTTTCCTATGATCAAGAGAAGATTTATCAAGCTATGGTGGACTCTAAAAAACTAAGGAATTTCATGGATTCATTTTATAGGGGTTCCTACGATAAGCACCCTGAATACACGGCCGAAACGATAAACAGCAAAAGGACGCTGTTCGTCCCGGAAAACCCAGTGGAGATCAACAGACTTGAATATTATATTGACTATTTGGATATTGGAAACTTGAAAAATGCGTTATTTAACTATCCGAAGTTCGTACGCCAGGAATCCGTTTCGGTCGGTGAGGAATACACGGATGGAACAAGACTTATGACGGTCAATAAAGAGAATTACTTAATTTCTTATATCAATCCGGCACAAAAGTTATTTGGCAGGTCCAGTGACCTTCTGCAAAAAAGCATCGATTTCATCAATGATCATGCTGGTTGGGAAGATAACAATTACCGCTTTGCCTATATGTCGGAGAATGAACAACGAGTGGTATTTCGCTTATTCGTGAATGGTTATCCGGCTTTCAATGATTATGGAATGACTGAAATCGAGCAAATTTGGGGGAAAGAAGAAATTTATAGCTATGACCGCCCGTACTTTTCACTTGACTCAGTCCTCCCGTCAGAAGGATCACCAAAGACTTTACCAAGCGGTAAAGAAGTATTGAATAAGCTGAAATCGAAAGATAATATCGATTTCAAAAGCGTGGAGGACATCTCGATTGGTTATAGATTGAATAAATCCCTCGATTCCAAACTTGTGACTCTAGTTACACTCGAGCCCACTTGGTATTATCGTATCGGCGATAAATGGTTTATTGTGCCTTTTGAAGAAGGAGGCGATCAAAGTGGATTGGAATAATACAAAGTCGATATTCATCATGGTTTTCTTCATTTTGAATATTTTTCTTCTTTATCAATTCCTGGAAAAGATTAATGACTCCCAATTAGAAAGCTTTACGGAGCCCCTTACGGATGAACTTTTAAAAGAAGATGAGATTACAATAGAAACCCCACTTCCGAAACAAAAGTTGAAGGATCAATTCCTGATTGCCCAAAGCAAGACCTTCGAGAAGAAAGATATACAGCACCTAAAGAATCAAAAAGCAAAAATCATCGATGATAAGAAGCTTGTGGGTACATTTAAGATACCGGTTGGCATGAAAGCGGAAATTAATGCTGCAGACCTTGATATATTCCTGAAGGAGTATATATTAAATGGAAGCGAGTATCATTTTTGGAGCTATGATGAAATAAGCCAGACCATCACCTGCTATCAAGTGGCAGATAAAAAGATGTTTTATAATAATAGTAAGGGTAAGGTCACTTTATATCTGAACAAGAAGGGTGAAATCGTCTCCTATGAACAGATGTATTTAGAGGGGATCGAAAAATTCAACAAACCTAAAGAATTGGTATCTGCTTTAACTGCTATTGGAGCATTGTATGATAATGATGATATTGCTCCCAAAAGCAAAGTCACGAATGTAAAATTAGGTTTTTACAATTCGCTGCAGACGACATCTGTGTCACATTTACTTGTGCCAACATGGTGGGTGGTCATTGATGACGAAACGGATCTCTTCGTGAACGCTTTTGATGGAGAGGTCATTGAATTGAATACAGAAGAAAAAATACTGGAGTGAGTATAGATGACAATGCATTTTAGTGTTCTCGCAAGCGGGAGTACAGGAAATGCCTTTTTCGTGGAAACGGAGGATCAATCATTCCTCGTCGATGCCGGCTTAAGCGGTAAAGCCCTGGAAGCGTTGTTTCAGGATATAGGCCGTGATATGTCAAAGCTATCCGGTATCCTTGTTACCCATGAACACAGCGACCATATTAAAGGTCTTGGCGTGGTTGCCAGAAAACATAAACTCCCGATATATGCGAATGCAAAAACATGGAATGCCATGGATCGATCGATCGGTGAAATTGCAACCGAACAAAAATTCACATTTGAAATGGAACAGGTCAAAACGTTCGGCAGCCTTGATATAGAATCTTTCGGCGTTTCACATGATGCGGCAGAGCCGATGTTTTACGTGTTTCATCATGACGATAAGAAACTTGTGGTCATTACCGATACAGGGTACGTAAGTGATCGGATGAAAGGAATCATCTCTAATGCCGATGCATATGTATTCGAAAGTAACCATGATGTGTCCATGCTGAGGATGGGTAAATATCCATGGAGCATCAAGCGCCGGATATTAAGTGATGTCGGACATGTTTGTAATGAAGACGCCGCCCTTGCCATGAGTGAAGTGGCCGGTGATAAGACCAAGCGGATTTACTTGGCCCACTTAAGCCTTGATAACAATATGAAGGATCTAGCAAGAATGTCGGTGGAACAAACGTTAAAGACAAAGGGGATCATCGTAGGTGAACAATTTTCCTTATATGATACTGACCCGAAAAGACCAACGGAACTTGTTACATTATAAATAAAAGGAATGGATGAGGGATACCTTGTCCATTCCTTTTTATTTTTAAAAATTTCGATTCGTAAGTTACGAATCGGATTAAAAGGGGTATCGTTTGGTTAGAACTGTATAGGTAAAAGAAAAATGGCTGTATATTAGTCAATTTTAAGTTTTCCCTTAAATAAAAGCATGCATTTTTTTAGAAAAAATTCGGTAATTGAGTATAATTGAGGGAGGATACCAAACAATAGAATTGCTATAATTCATTCCTAAAATGAGAGGATGGGGCGGTCTTGGGTTATTATGATCAGAATGATGAGAACCAAAATAAACGGAAAAAGAGCCATACGAGCTATTTTCTAGCAGGCTTGGGGGGCGCCATTATCGGGGCCTTACTTATTTTATTAGCCTTTCCGGGAAGTGGACTGTTAAATAACGATGATAACGAAATTACAACCGAAAAATCAACGGGAAGTGAGTCCACGGAGCAGGCTCAGCAAAACCTTACTGTTGATGTAACAAGTGCCGTCACCAATGCCGTTGATAAAGCCAGCGACGCAGTGGTCGGCATCACAAACATTCAGGAAACGAACTTCTGGGGTCAAGGGAGCAACGCCGAGGACAGTTCGGCAGAAGCCGGCACAGGTTCGGGAGTCGTCTACAAAAAAGATGGCGGCAAGGCCTATATCGTCACGAATAATCACGTCATTGAAGGCGCTAATGAACTGGAAGTGACATTAAGTGATGGCACTAAATTGCCAGCTGAACTACAAGGCAGTGACCCATGGACAGATTTAGCCGTCATTGTCGTGAATGGTGATAAAATCAAAACCATTGCAGAATTCGGAAAATCCGACAAATTGAAACCTGGTGAGCCTGTAATTGCCATTGGTAACCCACTAGGCCTTCAATTCTCTGGATCGATCACACAAGGAATCATCTCCGGTTTGGAGCGCACGATAGAGGTCGATATCAATGAGGACGGCCAAGTGGATTGGAATGCGGAGGTCATTCAGACCGATGCAGCGATTAATCCAGGTAACAGCGGGGGGGCACTCGTTAATATGTCAGGGCAGGTCATCGGAATAAATTCGATGAAGATTGCAGAAAATGCAGTGGAAGGAATCGGTCTTTCCATCCCAATCGATTCAGTTATCCCGATTATTAATGATATAGAGGAATTTGGTGAAGTGAAACGTGCTTTCTTGGGTGTGAACTTAGCATCTGTAGAAGAAATTTCCCAATACCATCAACAAAATACATTAAAGCTGCCAAGGAAAGTTACTTCTGGCGTTGCAATAACAGGCGTTCAAAGCAACTCTCCAGCATCCAAAGCAGGATTGAAGGAATTTGACGTCGTAGTTGGAATGGATAATGAAAAAATCCATGATGTCGTCGAATTAAGAAAATACCTTTACAATGAAAAACAAGTCGGTGATAAAGTTAAAATCACTTATTACCGTGACGGAAAGAAGGCAACTACGGAAGTCACGCTTTCAAGCAGCGAAATCTAAAACGCAAACGGACAGGGGGCGGGCATGCTTCCTGTCCTTTATATTTCCTTGCGATTTTCTTATTTTTTGTTACGATTACCTGTGGATATATAAAGAAATTAATGGAGTTCACCCAACCTGTGGATAATTGGGAACAGAAGTACTTGGAATAATGAAATGAGAGAGAAAGGAGATATGAAAGATGAAATTATATTGCTGTCAGGAGCATGTTGACATGGCGCTGGATGAAGTGGTATACGAGTGTGAAACCTATCCTGTTTTAACGCTGGTTCCTGAAGAAAATCAGTTATCAACAACCTGTGAATATTGTCGAAACGTGGCAATATATCTAGTAGGGAACTAATATTCCCATACAAGATGTGGATAGATTTTGTGGATATGTGGATAACTATTGTGGATAACATGTTTGTAACCTGTTCTTAACTTGTTCTTAACATTTTTCGAAGAATGAACCTGAGGGTGGAATTGTTTCAAGCTTTTTGTTGTTCAAATAAAAGAAGCTCTGTTGCAAAGTGGATCCTTGGAAATCCAGCATAATTCTTTATCGGATCTTAACTTGATCGATTGAAATTTTTTACCGTTGCCGATTTCAGGGGCAGCGGTTTTTATTTGAAGGGTCATGGAACCCCTTCATTAAAAATTGGAAAGGATATGCTTGTTTTGCTTATAGGTCACTGTAAGGTATGATAATAGGTAGGCAAATCCGACAACTGATAGTAAAACCATAATGAAAGTTAGAGGATATATATGAAAATAACGATTATTACTGTTGGCAAGCTAAAGGAAAAATACTTAAAGCAAGGTATTGCTGAATATACAAAAAGGTTAAGTGCCTATGCTAATATAGAACTTGTTGAAGTACCGGATGAAAAAGCTCCGGAGAACCTGAGTGCAGCGGACATGGACATTGTAAAGCAAAAGGAGGGTGAACGAATTCTGGCTAAAGTCAGCCCGGACACCTACGTGATAACGCTTGAAATCAATGGAAAACAGCTTACTTCAGAGCAGCTGGCCACTCATATGGATCAGCTCGCCACTTATGGAAAGAGCAAAATTGCCTTTATTATTGGCGGGTCGCTTGGACTTGGCACCGAGGTGTTATCAAGAAGCGATTATGCCCTTTCCTTCTCGAAAATGACTTTTCCGCATCAATTGATGAAACTGGTTCTTGTGGAGCAAATATATCGGGCTTATCGGATAAATAGAAATGAACCATATCATAAATAAAAGAACTGATTCCGAGGTTAACATATTAAATCTTAATGTAATGAAAAGAGGGTAACGAATGAATAAAGAGTCCATTTATGGTTTAACATTCGAACAATTGACAGCGTGGCTTTCGGACCATGGCCATAAAAAATTCAGAGCTTCCCAAGTTTGGGAGTGGCTTTATAGAACACGTGTGACGAATTTCTCTGAAATGACGGATGTTAATAAAGACTGCATAAAATTACTTGAAGAGCACTTTGTCATCCAGACTTTGACTGAGCACGTTAAGCAAGAATCAGCGGATGGTACGATCAAGTTTCTGTTTAAATTACAGGATGGAAACCTTATCGAAACGGTCATGATGAGACATAAATACGGAATTTCGGTTTGTGTCACCACCCAAGTGGGCTGCAATATTGGCTGCAGTTTCTGTGCAAGTGGATTATTGGCCAAAAGCCGTGATTTATCCAGCGGGGAAATAGTGGAACAAATCATGAACGTTCAACTGCATCTGGATAAATTGGAACAAGAGGATGTTGTAAGTCATGTTGTTGTAATGGGGATTGGCGAACCGTTCGATAACTTTGAAAACATGATAGACTTTTTGAAGGTGCTCATGGACCATAAGGGTCTTGCTATCGCTGCTAGGCGGATTACTGTTTCAACGAGCGGTCTTGCCAATAAGATTTATGAATTCACCGATACCCAATTACAGGTGAATCTGGCCATCTCATTACATGCGCCGAATAATGAACTCAGGACACGAATCATGAAAATAAACCGAGGTATACCGATAGAAAAATTAATGAAATCTCTTGATTATTATTTAGAGAAAACGAATAGGAGAATTACGATCGAATATATCCTATTGAAAGATGTTAATGACCATCAAGAAGAAGCCGAGCAACTCGCCGATCTTCTTGATGACAAAAAACATCGGCTCTATGTCAACCTGATCCCATATAATCCTGTAGATGAGCATAGCCAATACCAAAGAAGTGAAAAAGAGTCCGTTCTCTCGTTTTATGATACGCTGAAAAAGAGAGGCATCAATTGTAAAATCCGCCAAGAACATGGAACGGATATTGATGCGGCTTGCGGTCAGCTTAGAAGTAAACAAATCAAGAAAGCTGAAGCCCAATAATTTATTAAGAGAGACCCAAGCCAGAAACCCCATCAAAAAGAGGCCGCATATTTTGCGGCCTCTTTTGGTGTGATTTTATTATTTAGCTATTTCTTTTACTGAGGCGACTTCATAAGTAGTAAGCTCGCTGCCTAGAATTGGAGATTCTTTTTTTGCTTCACCGGAACCTGGTTCAGGCCGTTTATGTGCAGCTTTGAATGCATCGCTATTTCTCCAAGCAGTAAAGTTATCTAGGTTTTCCCAGTACATATTAACGCTCAGTTCATCGTGATCCGACAAATTCTGCGTTAATAATACTTCAACTTTTACGAAGCCTTCCATAGTATCAAGTGGACCTGGTGCAGTAAATCCTGGGGCCATGACTGCCCCCATCCCTTTTTTGACTCTGATTCTATTCGTTACGATTATCATAAATCAGCTCTCCTTTTGGACTTCGGTTTAGAATCTACACCCTATTTTTACGCAATTTCATACATATTTTAGCATATTGAAAGAAGCAGGGTCCATTTTGATTAACTCTGATCATGAGATCCTGATGACCCTTGTTTTAATGAAGACGGACGCTTCATTATATTGAAATAAAGCAATTGAATTTGGATATTACAAGGTTTATCGATGCATATCGCGTATAATAGAAATCTGTATAAGGAAATTACGATTATGGAAACAATAAGGCAACATACTAAACAACAAAAGAGGCTGTTATATGAATGAATTAAGTTTTACTGATTATACATTAAGCGATGAAATTGTAAGGGCATTAGAAAGCTTGGGATATCATCGTCCAACCGAGGTACAGCGTGAAGTGATTCCAGTGGCGCTGAAAAAGCGTGATCTTGTCGTAAAATCGCAAACGGGAAGCGGCAAGACCGCTTCATTCGGCATACCGATCTGCGAAATGGTCGATTGGGAGGAGAATAAGCCTCAGGCGCTTATTTTAACACCGACACGTGAGCTTGCCGTGCAGGTTAAAGAGGATATTACGAATATTGGCAGATTTAAGAGGATAAAGGCTACTGCGGTTTATGGAAAACATCCATTCGCACTGCAAAAAGCGGAATTGAAACAAAAAAGCCATGTAGTCGTTGGAACCCCGGGGCGTGTTCTGGATCATATCGAGAAAGGGACATTCGCCTTGGAACGCTTAACTCATTTAGTTATTGATGAAGCGGATGAAATGCTGAATATGGGCTTCATTGAACAAGTGGAAGCCATTATTAAAGAGCTTCCGAAAGATAGAGTAACCATGCTGTTCTCTGCTACGTTACCTGAGAGTATAAAAAAGCTATGCAAGCAATATATGAAAGATCCTTTGGATATTGAAATCAAAGCAAAGGGATTAACGACGGAGAAAATTGAACATGCTCTTATTGAAGTGAAGGAAGATGATAAGTTTTCCCTGCTTAGAGACGTCACCATCACGGAAAACCCCGATAGCTGTATCATTTTCTGCCGGACAAAAGATAGGGTGGACCAAGTATGTGAGCAGCTGCTGGAACTGGAATATCCGTGTGATATGATTCACGGCGGCATGCTTCAGGAAGATCGCCTTGCAGTGATGAATGAATTCAGAAGAGGTGAATTCCGCTATTTGGTTGCGACAGATGTTGCTGCACGTGGAATTGACATCGACAATATAACCCATGTGATTAACTATGACCTGCCATTGGAAAAGGAAAGTTACGTACATCGGACTGGAAGAACGGGACGAGCCGGTAAAAAAGGAAAGGCCATTACTTTTGTGACGCCGTACGAAGACAAATTCCTTACTGAGATTCAAAGCTATATCGGTTTTGAAATCCCTAAGATGACTGTTCCTTCAAAAGAGGAAGTCTCCAATAAAAAAATGGAATTCGAAGCGAAACTGGAAGCTCGTCCAAAGATCAAAAAAGATAAAAGTGAACAATTGAATAAACAAATCATGAAGCTGTATTTTAATGGCGGCAAGAAAAAGAAACTCAGGGCTGTGGATTTTGTCGGAACCATCGCTAAGATTGATGGAGTGAATGCAGAGGACATCGGGATCATTACGATCCAGGATAATGTTTCTTATGTGGAAATATTGAATGAAAAGGGACCGCTTGTCTTGAAAGTGATGAAAAATACGAAAGTAAAAGGCAAGCTTTTGAAGGTTTCAGAGGCCTTTAAGAACTAAAAGAGAAAGAAGCGGGAGGGTTATCTAACTAAGGATAACCAATTAAAGTTGGTTCTGTTTGTTTGTAGGCAAAAGGGGTTCTATCTAGTTTTTAAAAAAGTTGATTGGAACGTAAGGAACGAGATTCCTGCGGGGGAATCGTGTCCAGGGGAGACCCGAAGGGCAATGGCGCCGAGAGCGGACCGCACGCGGAAAGCGAGTGTCTAGAGTGGAAAACAACGTTCCTGTAGAAAAAAGTGGGGTGGTGGAAGTTTTGAGAGTAAACCTCCACCGCTTTTTTCTTGCTAAAAAAAGCTTCTTTTATTTTTTTTGAAATTTTATAAATTCTAAATACATCATAGGGAAAACAATTACAAACATTATTATAAAACCTATTATTATTCCTACCAAACTTTTATCCTGAGTTATGGACATGGATACATAATAGAACGCTACACTCGTAATAATTAAATATAATAAATATCTTAAATACTTCATTTTGTCATATCAATCCACCCATCGTTTTTTTACTACCCCTAAAGTAGATCTTCTAAAAAAGCTCGCCCTCAAAATATTTTCCGAAATCTTCTGATGAATTATAACCATGTTAATGCATTTGAATAAAAAAATGGACCTGAACCTATATTTACAGCAAAAATATTAAGAAAAATTATTAATATTAGGCATTTAGTCTGTATATTATTATTCTTTTCTAGTGATAATTTAATTGGAAAACGTCTAGATAGACATCGTTCATATTACGTTTTGATAGTCCGCCGGAAAAAATTCGACCTATACACAGATGATTCGACCCACCGGGGGAAAATTCGACCTCCCCCGAAATGATCCGTCCTCACTGAAATAGTAGTTTTTTTGTTTATGAGGAGGTTAAGATTCTTTCTCCAAATTCTGTTTATCCATTAAAACAGAGTGGTATATGAGGAAGGATGACGCAATTATTTCGAAACAATAAATACATCTGTTTGTAGAAAAAAGGGGTTTATCTAATTTTAAAACAAAGTTGATTGGAACGTAAGGTGCGAGACTCCTGCGGGAAAAGCGAGTCAAGGGGAGACCCCGCAGGCGCAAAGGCGCCGAGGAGGCTCGCGGACCGCCCGCGGAAAGCGAGTGCCTGGAGTGGAGGTCAACGATCCTGTAGACAATAAACAACACGATTAAATCTGAATTCTTAGACATGGAGGGGAATGAGTGGGATGACGAAAGCAAATGAAAGCGGAAGAATCGATGAGCAAAGTAAGCAGCAGCAGTTGGATCAATATCGAGTGGACGATAATGGGAAAAAGATGACGACTAACCAAGGTTTGCGTGTTTCTGAGGATGAGCATTCTTTAAAAGCGGGAACCCGTGGTCCAACTTTGATGGAGGATTTTCATTTTCGTGAAAAAATGACTCATTTTGACCATGAGCGTATTCCCGAGCGGATTGTCCATGCGCGTGGATCGGGAGCACATGGATATTTTCAGGTATATGAACCGATGACCGAATATACAAAAGCCAAGTTTCTTCAAGACCCTTCAGTCAAGACACCAGTATTCGTTCGTTACTCCACTGTGGCAGGTTCCCGCGGATCGGCAGACTCGGTCCGTGATGTAAGGGGATTCTCTACAAAGTTTTATACGGAGGAAGGAAACTATGATTTGGTCGGAAATAATATTCCCGTATTTTTTATCCAGGATGCCATTAAGTTCCCGGATTTAATCCATGCGGTTAAACCGGAGCCTCATAATGAAATACCTCAGGCCGCGTCTGCCCATGATACTTTTTGGGATTTCGTCGCAAACAATGAAGAAACGGCACATATGGTCATGTGGCATCTATCTGATAGGGCCATACCGAGAAGTTTCCGGATGATGGAAGGGTTTGGTGTCCACACATTCCGTTTTGTAAATGAACAAGGCGTTGCCCATTTCGTTAAATTTCATTGGAAGCCTCTACTGGGAGTTAAATCCCTTGTCTGGGATGAGGCACAGAAAATTGCAGGGAAGAATCCTGATTTTCACCGCCAAGATCTGTGGGAAGCGATAGATACCGGAAATTATCCTGAATTTGAATTTGGCGTCCAAATGATTAAGGAAGAAGATGAATTCAAATTCGACTTTGATATCCTTGATCCTACTAAACTATGGCCGGAAGAACAAATCCCGGTTAAAATAATCGGAAAAATGGTTTTGAACCAAAATACGGATAACTTTTTTGCAGAGACGGAACAGATAGCTTTCCATCCGGGGCATGTTGTGCCTGGTATTGACTTTTCAAATGATCCGCTGCTTCAGGGACGTTTATTCTCATACACCGATACCCAGCTATCCCGATTGGGAGGACCGAACTTCCATGAGCTTCCGATTAATAGGTCGGTTGCCCCCGTCCATAATAATCAGCGCGATGGCATGCACAGAATGTCAATAAATCCAGGGCCGGTCAGCTACCACAAAAATTCCCTTGCAGGCAACTCTCCTGAACCTGCTTCGGAAGAGGAAGGCGGCTATGCACATTACCAGGAAAAAGTCGATGGCAGAAAGGTCCGGCAGCGCAGTGAAAGCTTCAAGGATCATTACAGCCAGGCTAAACTATTTTGGAATAGCATGACGGAAGTGGAGAAGGAGCATATTATACAGGCTTTCCACTTTGAAGTGGGAAAAGTGAAAAATAAGGACGTTCAGCAGCAAATTGTCGAGATGTTCAGCAATGTAGATGTCGAACTGGCCAAAACGATCGCTATTGGAGTGGGCGTGAAGCCTCCATCCAACAAAAGTGAGGTCAAAATGGACTTGGCTTCTCCAGCTTTAAGCCAGGAGCAAATGAAAGTGAACACGGCCGCAACAAGAAAAGTGGCAATCCTGGCCGCAGATGGTTTCAACGGGCCGGAGGTTGATCAAGTCTTGGAATCATTTAAATCTGCAGGTATAACGGCTGAAATCATCAGCATTAATCGTGGGTTGATTACAAGTTCTGAAGGACAGCAGGTCGAGGTGAATCAGACATTCCTGACAGCCGATTCGGTACTTTTCGATGCTGTATATGTGGCAGGAGGCCAGGAGAGTGTCGATGCCTTAAAGGCGTCCAAGGAACCCATTCACTTTGTTGATGAAGCCTACAATCATTTCAAAGCGATTGGAGCGGGAAAAGAAGGAGCCGAGATCTTATCGAAGGCAGGCATCGTTTCCAATGATCCAGCCGGAGGCATTGTAGCTATTACGGATAAAAATAGTGGTTATGCCTTTATCGAGGCAATTGCCAAGCACCGTCACTGGACACGCGCTTAATATTGAAAAACCCCCAGACATGGAGTCTGGGGGTTTTTCAATAAACAGGTATCATGCTACTTTGCCTTTTCTTCAAAAAGCGATGCAATGCCAACGATCACCTTAGTGGCCAGTATCATATTATCGACGGAAATAAATTCATATTTGCCATGAAAGTTCTCCCCGCCCGTAAAGATATTGGGTGTTGGCAGGCCCATATACGATAATTGAGAACCATCCGTACCACCGCGTATTGGTGAGATTTTCGGTTTTATATCGAGTTTCTCCATTGCTTCATGGGCAATATCCACGATTTCCTTCACGGGCTCAATTTTTTCCTTCATGTTGAAGTATTGGTCGTGTAATTCAAGCTGGATCCGGTTTTGCCCATATTTTTCTTTTAAATCCTCGATTACTTTTGTTATATATTCCTTGCGGTCATTGAATTTTTGGCGGTCGAAATCCCTGATGATGTAAGAAAGCTTGGTCTCTTCCACGTCACCGTGAAATGAAAGCAGATGATAAAATCCTTCGTAATCCTCCGTATATTCCGGTGCTTCTGCCACTGGGAGCTTATTATGGAATTCCATTGCGATTTTGGCTGAGTTGACCATTTTTCCTTTAGCCGTACCAGGGTGAATATTCGTCCCTTTGATCAGGATTTTGGCCGATGCTGCATTGAAGCTCTCATATTCAAGTTCTCCAAGTGGGCCACCGTCCACGGTGTAGGCAAATTGGGCATCAAAAGCATCTACATCAAACTTATGGGGTCCCCTTCCGATTTCCTCATCGGGAGTAAAAGCAACACGGATTTTTCCATGCTTGATTTCCGGATGCTGGATCAAATAATCCATGGCAGTCATGATTTCGGCAATTCCAGCCTTATTATCAGCTCCCAACAGGGTTGTCCCATCCGTTGTAATCAAGGTATGCCCTTTATAGTTCTTAAGCGAAGGAAAATCATCAGGTGAAAGAATGACATCCAATTTTTCATGTAAAGTAAGATCTTTGCCATCATAGTTGTCAACGATTTGCGGTTTTACATCTTTTCCAGTGAAATCCGTTGCTGTATCGACATGGGCCAAGAAACCGATTGTCGGGACATCCTTATTTGAATTGGCTGGCAATGTTGCCATCACATAGCCGTTCCCATCAATTGTCACATCCTTCATCCCAATGGATTGAAGTTCCTTGACCAATGCATTTGCCAAGGTCAACTGTCCGGGAGTAGAGGGGCAAGAGGGATTTTCCTCATTCGATTGGGTATCCACTTTCACATAAGAAGTGAATCTTTCAATGATTTCATTTTTCATTTTTCCTTCAACTCCTTTTTCCCTTATCTTACCATGATTGTCCAGAATGGAAAAATTATCTTTTTCCAAATCTTCTAGGGTGGTGTCATCAGCAAAGAACAGCATATCTGCAAAAGACATGCCGTTCCTTGCTATCTCTTTTTAGAGTGGATTATTCAAGGCCCATACGGATACGCTTTTCCCATGAACGGGGAATGTTGCGAACCCATCTTCTTCAATGGTAATGTGGTCATCTCTATGACAAGTTAAATCACTCCAGATTTCACCAGCCCGATGTTCACCGACGAACATCCTTTTTTCACTGTTGTGATCTCCATTAGAGATAATGACCGCACACCCCGAGCCTTCTAGCTCTTCAACTCCGTGCCGGACCCAGCCTATCGTATTTGGATCATCAAAGTAGTCGGTCTGTTCTCCGTAAGCTTTTTCATACCTAGCATATAATAGTCGATCCAGGATATCCTTTTTCCCAGGCACCGGAGAAGGTCCGCCGATTCCATAATAGTCCCCGTAAAAGACACACGGATAGCCGCAAAGTCTAAGCAAGGTAAGTGCATATGCCGATGGCTTGAACCAGTCCTTTACCCAAGACTCCAGTGATTCATGAGGCTGGGAGTCATGGTTATCGACAAAAGTGACAGCCTCTGCAGGATTGGTTTGGACGAGGGTATCATCAAAGATGGTTGAGAGGTCGAAGTCTGTTCCTGCGTTTGAGGCCTCATGAAATTTATAATGCAGGGAAACATCGAACAAGTTGAGGTCATGATTGGTTTGGTCTAAGTAAGTTTGACAGGCTTTAACATCCGCCTTCCAAAATTCGCCGACCATGAAAAAATGTTCCTTTGTATAAGGAATGAGTTCTTGGAGAAATTCATTGATGAATTCATAATCGATATGTTTAACGGCGTCCAAACGAAAACCATCACATTTTAACGTATCAACCATCCATTTTCCCCAGCTAATCATTTCCTGACGAACTTCCGGCAGGCTGTAATCGATGTTGGCAAACATTAAATAATCGTAGTTTCCGAATTCATCGATGACATGCTTATTCCAGTGCTTATTTTCGCCTGTGATGCGATATACGCCCATTTTGTCGTTTTCGGCATCATAGTCTGTACCATTGAAATGAGTATGGTTCCACTTAAAGTCAGAGTATTTATTTTTACGTCCCGGAAAATCGAATTTTGTCCAGCCTTCCATTTCGAATGGTTCTGAGATATCTTCCATACGGTTGTCTGGATTGACTTCAATCACCTCGAATTTTTCGGTTCCGTCAGCTCCTGCCTTATGGTTCATGACTAAATCGATATAAACGCAAAGTCCGTAGTTATGACAGGTGGCTATTGCCTGCAGCAATTCATCTTTCGTCCCGTATTTGGTACGAACGGTTCCTTTTTGGTCAAATTCCCCCAAATCGTAACCGTCATATATTCCATATCCATTATCCCCAACGGATTGCCCTTTGGTGACTGGCGGAAGCCAAACGCAGTCAATTCCTATATCCTTCAACTTGGAGGCTGCATATTTCAATCTTTCCCAATGAGAACCATCTGCCTCAAGATGCCACTCAAAAAATTGCATCATCGTATGATTTCTTTTCATCCGTTCCCCCCCTGACACCGACCTGTTTTAATAAAAGTGAAACTAATGCGATCGGATAAAGTAATAATGGAAATCTTTACCCACTAAAATCAAATGATAAACAAGTGAACAATCCTCAGGATAGAGGTTCATCTACCTCTCTATTTTACTATTTTATACAAAATAAGGGTATTTTATATTGATTAGCAGCTAAAAATAATTCAAATGTGTAGGAATAGCCCGGAAAAGGCATAGGCTACATCAATAAAAAAGGCATCCCGAATAAATTGGGATACCTCAGACTGTAGATAAACTCGATGAAAATAAAGTTTGCCCACAGTTTTTTTATGGCTTTGACAATTTGACCGTTGATTTCCCCTCCAGGTACTCGCTTTCCGCGGGCGGTCCGGGAGCCTCCTCGGCTTAAGCCTGCGGGGTCTCCCCTAGACGCGCTTTTCCCGCAGGAGTCTCGCACCTTACACTCCAATCAACGTTGTTATAAAATTTAGATAGAACCTCTTTTGCAAGATATCCCGAATATTTTGAAATACCTTTTTCGTATTGGAGGGGGATAGTCTATCATCCTTTTTTACCTCTTCGTTTAAAGAAGTGGGCGAAAGCAATTGCACCTAATAATAAGATTAGAAGCACGGAAGATAGAATGATCGTATCTTTTGAGGAGCTGCTGTTACCTGCCCCCTTTTGGGCCATGTTCCCGGTTATACCAGGAGGTGCACCATTCCCGCCCCGGTCCATGTCAGGTGGCTGCATCGCAGCCCCATTCTCGCCGCCCATGTTTGGTGGTTGCTGCCCTGCATTTGCGTCATCGCCGATATTAGGAGCTCCGCCGCCCATACTGCTTTCTGTCTCGGCTTCCACGACCAGGTCTCCTGAAAGCTGTGCTAAGATTGATTCAGCACGTATGACAGCGAAGTCAACCAGGGTTTCCTCGCCTGACGTTGCTTCTGTATACTCGTCCATTGTATAAAACTTGGTCGGGTCCTTTTTCACATATGGTGTGATCAATGTAGAAATTTCAGTCGTCATTGCTGTCATATTTTCTTCAGAGAAAAAATCTGTGGCAATGTCGTCCAGATAATCATAATATTTTTCACGGTACTCGTCGTTGGAAAGCAGGGCATTCAATAAAGGGCGCTCTTCAAGGGTCGTACCTGAAACAGGCTCGGTAATGCTGAAGTTGATATTACTTTCATTCATGAAATTTGAACTCATATCCATCATTCCGCCACCGTTCATATTCGGTGCCCCTCCAAGGAGTTCCTTGTCATCCTGCTTAGTGTCATCGGCGTTACCCTCAGCAGCCGTTCCATCTTTTTGGTCAGCGGTTTCTTGATCAGAGTTGCCCGCCAGTCGCCCGCCGCCTCCGGAATAACCGCCAAATGACATATTATAGTCCCAAGGCAATATCGAAAAGACCCCGTTCTCTTCATACAGGTAGTAATTGTGCTTTTTATCTCCTTGATAGTGATCGAGGTTGACAAGGGCAGTATTGGCTGCGAAATAGCGCAGCATCTCATCGACATCCAGGACTTCCTCCAGATTCCCACCATTATTAATGCTATCAAGCATTTTGATCATGGCTGATTGGTCCGAATTATCGTTTGTTTTCAAGTTTATTCCTGTGTAGTCATCAATGTCTTCGCTGATCCACTTTAAATCGCTTCCCGTACCATCCGGATAATAGAGATCGCCTGTGCCATCAGTGAAGTTGGTGTTTAGAAAGGTTTCTTCTATAGCTTCCACCCCTAGATAAAGGCCCCATTCCTTTCCGTTGATGGTCACGTACATATAGGAATGACCAGGAGTCGCTATGCCCATCTTGTCCATTAATTCATAGGAAAGGTATTCTCTCATATAGGTTGGGTCACTGTAATTATTGTTTAGGGCCAACTTTTTCAGGCCGTGTAAATCTTGATCTTCCTGATAATAATCAAAGTCTATCTTCCAGCTGTAACGATCGGAATCTTCCATTTGAACAACGGAATTCAAGGAAAGGTTTCCCTTGGTGCGAAATCCCACGTTTTTAACCGTCTCCCCATCTATCGTTACATCGGCATTTACGATCTCCTTTTCAGTGGGGTTTTCCAGGATGGAATCCAAATCCTCATCAGCCAATATTATATCAACGGTTGTCACCTTACTTTGATCAAATACAGATTCTGTATAAGTATTTCCTTTAGTGGCTTTTTCAACTTGAAGATTGGGAAGGAAAAATAGCACTGCTATAAAAATCATTATCAATAATCCAATGGTCGCTACTACATATCTTGTTTTTAACATGCCTTGGCTCCTTCCTCCTGTAGTCTTATATAGAGGGGTGGGCATGGATATTTATGTCCGCCATCTATCTTAAGCTGTGAAGTTGCCATCATAACTTAACATGATGGCAGAGTGAACGCTGTTCATGTCCTTGACTTGATTAATGAATTCGGCATTATTATCTTTTAATCGAATTTCATATGTCACTTCGAGGTTATTATCCGCCATGACGGATTTCGATTTGACGGAATGCTTTTTCACCTTGTTGGATATCATTTCTTCCAACGTTTTTTCAATTGACGCATCTGAATATTTAACGATTAATAAAAATGGATTTTCAACAGTGATCCGATTGGCAAATATGAGCATGACGATACCTATTAAGATTGCACCGATGATAACCAGCGGAATTAGTCCTGCCCCGCATAAAATCCCGGAGGCCGCCGCCCAGAATAGGAAGACCAAGTCCATGGGATCTTTGATGGGCGTTCTGAATCGTACGATGGAGAGGGCACCGACCATACCAAGGGAGATAACGATATTCGTTGATATGCCCATGATGATCAAAGCCGTGGCCATTGTCATGATGATGAGGGATATATTGAAATTGTGTGAGTACATCACACCGGAAAAGGTCTTCTTATAAATGACGTAAATGAACAATCCGATGGCAAATGCCAACAGTAATCCTATTAGGGAGTCAATGATTGAAAAGCTCTCGGTCTTGTCCAAAAAGCTTGATTTGAAAATATCATTAAAAGTGGTGCTAGTTGTCGTCGTATCCATTTGCTATTCCTCCAAATATTATGTGTTTGCTGCAATCAGCCGTATCTTCTGCTTAGTTGGTATTTTGAAAAAGCTGTTTTTCTAGTATCGATGATGGATAACAATTGTTTGATGATATCCGGAAGAAATTCGTCAAACTTTATTTCCAGGATGACACAATTTGGGTCTAAAGCATCAACCACGATTAATTCGGGATTCAGGAAGTCCGTATCCCGATAGCTCGATTTCACATTACTGTCAAAGGTGACCCGCACATTTCCGTACTCATAGATGAATACCTCTCTTTCATAGTCAACGACGGTCGTCGGCTTGATTTGGAAAAGGGTCATTTGAACGTATAAGTCCTTGAGGATAGCCCTTGAATCTTCGGACATCCAACCTATATCCCCTGAACGAATCCGTTCGTATTCTCTAGCAGAAAGCCTGCACTTCTGTTTATAGGTAAGGTTATTCCGCTTACTCTTTTTTTCTAGATTGATGAAATCGGTATTATGATCATAAAGTCTAGCCCTGAACTTATCCCTGTGATAGAATCCCTCTGTTTTTTGCCGCAGGATTTTATTGTCAAAGTTATCGAAATAGACACTTCGAATTAAATATTTCCCATCCAGTCCATGCGGATCAAGGCTCATGAAGTTTTGCAGATTATTTCTTAATAAATGACAATCCGCTTTGGTGATTGCATGTTTGAGCTCCCGCCTTCCCTTTAAACCATTCATTGTTGGTTCCTCCTTTTCCTTGATTTTTGAATGCATTCAGCTTATTAACTGAATCTTAATAAAACCTTAACAACATTTTTAAATTCAATAGATAAATAGAGATTAGTCCCCAGTTTTAACCTTTTCTTAATTTTATTGGAATTTACTAGAAGAAAAATGAGTGGATTTACTCATTGAGAATAATTATCATTATCATTAGAATAGGGTACACGATAATGATAATTATTCTCAATTAATTCAATACATGGAGGTTTACTATGATAACTTATACGCTTACAAAAAATGACCAACTACTGGAACAACAAAATACAAGGGAATCAAATGCCCGATCTTATCCTAGAAGATTACCCATGGCAATCGATCAAGCGGAGGGAATTTACCTAACAGACATGGATGGAAAACGATATATTGATTTTCTTGCCGGGGCTGGAACATTAGCGCTCGGACACAATCATCCTGCAGTGCTTGAAGCAATGGAAAAAGTTCTTAAGGATAAACGTCCTTTACATACATTGGACTTTACGACGCCAATCAAAGAACAATTCGTCGATGAAATTTTTGAATGCCTGCCTGAGGAATTTAGGAAAAATGCAAAAATTCAATTCTGTGGTCCTACTGGCGGAGATGCCATTGAGGCAGCACTCAAACTGGTTAAAACAGCGACAGGCAACAGAAGCATTTTATCTTTCCAGGGAGCTTACCACGGGGCAACGCATGCAACCATGTCAATCAGCGGCAATACAAAACCAAAGGAAAAAATACAAGGGTTGATGCCGGATGTACAATTCCTGCCGTATCCCTATCAATATCGCTGTCCCTTCGGAATAGGCGGAGTAGAAAGCCATAAAATCAGCAGCCAGTATATCGAAAATCTATTGAATGATCCCGAATCAGGATTATTGGCACCTGCAGGGATGATTTTAGAGGCAGTACAAGGCGAGGGTGGTTCCATTCCAGCTCCAATTCCATGGCTTAAGGAAATCAGAAGAATAACAAAAGAGAAGGGCATTCCGCTAATTATCGACGAAGTTCAATCAGGTATCGGCCGTACAGGGAAGATGTTTGCCTTTGAACATGCAGGAATCGTTCCGGACGTTCTAGTACTATCCAAAGCAATAGGCGGAAGTCTTCCATTATCAGTGGTGATTTATAACAAAGAGCTGGACCTATGGTCTCCAGGTGCACATATCGGTACATTCCGCGGAAATCAAATGGCGATGGCAGCGGGAACAGCAACTTTAAAATACATGAAAGAGACGAATCTTGTAGAGCATGCCGCTAAAATGGGAGAAATCTTAAAGGATATTCTTAAAGATTTGCAAAAAGATATTCCGCAGATCGGGGATGTCAGGGGCCGGGGATTAATGGTCGGTGTGGAAATGATCAATCATGAAGAACCGCAAAATGCGAATGGAAGCCACCCTGCTGATTCGCAACTTGCCAGTGCCATTCAACAGGAATGTTTTCAAAGAGGGTTGATTCTGGAAGTTGGCGGCAGACATGGAAGTGTAGTGAGGTTCTTGCCTCCATTGATCGTAACGGAATCCCAGCTTCGCGAGGCCACTGCAATTTTTGAACAAGCTGTTCGTGCAGCTGTTGCAAGAGGGTGAATGATCAATGATCGAAACGATAAATAAAACGGATATTGCTTATTCACGATTGTTCTTGAATAACGAGGAAGGCTTTAATAACTATAGCCAGTCATTAAACATCATTGAAAAAAAGCTGACCAACTTTTTAAAAGGTAATAATTCACCATACTCTGGGAAAAAACCGTATGAAATCGAAGCAAGATTAAGCGAGCTGACCCTCGCTTCTCCAAAAGGAAAGACAATGGAAGCGGTAGCGGATGAGCTGGCAGAGTTTGTTATTAATGACAGCATCAATGTACACAGCCCTGCTTGTATCGGACATTTGCATTGCCCGACATTAATCCCTGCGGTGGCTGCCGAAATGATTATCGGTACGTTGAATCAATCCATGGATTCATGGGACCAAAGCTCGGCTGCAACCTTCGTTGAAGAGCGTTTAATAGATTGGCTGTGCAGTCAGGTAGGGTTGCCGGAACAAGCGGATGGGATTTTCACAAGCGGTGGAACCCAATCTAATTATATGGGCCTGCTATTGGCTAGGGACGCTTATTGTAAGCGTGTCTGGGGTGTTGACGTTCAACAGCATGGCTTGCCGGTCGAGGCGAAAAAATTGCGGATCTTATGCTCCGAGGCTGCCCACTTTACGGTTCGTAAATCAGCGGCACAGCTGGGGCTTGGTGAACAGGCTGTAATCACGATTAAAACGGATTCAAATCATCGTCTGTCCGTAGCTGAATTAAATCAACAACTGCTGCAATTAGAGGAACAGGGTTTACTTCCCTTTGCCATCGTTGCAACTTGTGGAACCACGGATTTTGGTTCAATCGATCCATTACACGAATTGTCCGAAGCTGCAAGGAAGAATGGGATATGGTTGCATGTGGATGCCGCATATGGAGGCGCGATGATTTTAAGTAAGGATTACAAAGAGTTGATCAGCGGAATTGAACGGGCCGACTCGATTACGGTCGATTTTCACAAATTATTCTATCAACCCATCAGCTGTGGTGCTTTTCTTGTCTCTGACAGCAACTCATTTCAATATATCCAGCATCACGCAGATTATTTGAATCCACAGGAAGATGAAGCGGAGGGCATGGTTCACTTAGTCAATAAATCGGTTCAAACGACGAGAAGGTTCGACGCACTGAAACTCTGGATGTCATTGAAGGTCGTTGGACTGGATGCCTTTGCCGAAATGATCGATTATACTTGTCACCTTGCACGTGAAGCGGCTGTGAAGATCGATAAAGAGGAAGGATTCACAGTATTGAATAAAGACCCTGAATTGAATGCGGTTGTATTCCGTTATAATCCCGAAGGAGAAAGTGATCAGTTAGTAAATCTATTAAATAAACATATTCAGCAAGAATTACTGATAAGCGGACGTGCATTTTTAGCAAAAACTCGTTTTGAAGGCCAGGTATATTTAAAAATGACACTATTGAATCCAATGACAAGGCTTGAACACATAGAGGAAATTTTAGACGAAATTCGAGTATTAGGTGAAATGTTCAAGATGATGGAGGAATGAATATGAATGGTAAGCAAATAGCTGAAAGGGCGACGATGCAAAGCTTTCTGAATTGTTATTTCCGGGAAACCGGAAATTGCAGTTTAGAAGAAACGAAAAACTGGCCGAATTTGGAGGGTGCCATTTCCGATTCATTAATGGTCAGTAAGCTCATATCCCAAGATATTGCATTGCTTGTTCCGCTTAAATATTGGTCGGAAACGGGGCGTCATATTTTCAACTTCCCGATTTACTATCAAACGGCATCCAAACAAGTACATGAATTAGATTACGTGACAATGGTCTCGATTGTTTCTAAAGAATTATTGAATGAGCAGGGCCGGACGGATAGTGAAGATGAATTGATGCTGCGCGTCATCCTAAGCAGCCAAAATATTCATCGGTATGTTGAATCCAGGACGGAAGACATTGAGGCACTTCAAAGTCCTGATTTCACCTACATCGAAGCAGAGCAGTCGCTTTTATTCGGGCACCTGTTCCACCCGACACCGAAAAGCAAGCAGGGAATTTCAGAAAAAGATGAATGGATCTATTCACCCGAATTAAAAGGGGAGTTTCAGCTGCACTACTTCCTGGCAGAACCTTCGATTGTCATCCAGGATTCTAGTGAAGTCACATCGGCAAGTGAGATCATTAAACAGGAATTAGCCGGTGACTTGGAGATTTCCAGTGAATTCCGAAGAACGTATTGCCAAAAGGAAAGCCGATATATCATCATCCCGGCACACCCGCTCCAGGCAAAAGTGCTTATCGAAAAAGAAGAGGTCAAGAGGCTACTCGAGCAAGGGACACTAGTTTATGCAGGACCGCTTGGGAAAAAATTCACGGCCACCTCTTCATTTAGAACGGTATATAGTGCCACATCGAGATATATGTACAAATTTTCCGTTCCGGTTAAAATCACGAATTCCTTACGTGCAAATCTGCAAAAAGAATTGGATCGTGGTGTGGAAATTGCAAAATTAATAGATTCTAAAGTGGGCGACGATCTAAAAGAACGACACCCCTCATTCCGTATCATCAAGGACCCTGCTTACCTAACGATCAAAACAACCGAGGAAGAATCAGGATTCGATGTTGATATTCGGGAAAATCCTTTTTATGAAAACGCTAAACAAGCAAGCCTGATTGCCGGCTTATGTCAGGATAATGCATATGGTGCCCCATCAAGACTTGGAGCGATCATCCGCAAATTATCAGCTGATGAAAACCGCAGTACCGAAGAAGTGAGTAAGGATTGGTTCAAAACCTATCTGTCAATGACATTGAAACCGATGCTTTGGCTATTTGAAGAGTATGGAATTGTTTTGGAGGCCCATCAACAAAATTCCATCATTCAACTTCAAGATGGGTATCCAGCCACTTTTTATTATCGTGATAATCAAGGGTATTACTATTGTGAGTCCAAAGTGGACAGGCTGCTGAAGATCTTGCCTGAACTAAGTGAAAAAAGCTTCACGATTTGTTCTGATGAAGTCGCTGAAGAAAGACTGCAATACTATTTCTTTTTTAATCACTTATTAGGCTTAATCAATAATTTCGGTACGGAAGGATTAGTATCAGAAAAAACACTGTTACAGCTCGTTCAGGAACAACTGGAAACATGCAGCACGGAAAGCGGAGATGAAGGTTTGAATCGAGTTGTTTCAAAATTGCTTCATGCCAGGGAATTATCTTGTAAGGCTAATTTACTGACACGATTTCATGATATGGATGAGCTTGTCGGTTCACTTGAGACACAATCCGTTTATACAACGATTGATAATCCGTTTGCGCAGGGGGTTATGACCGTCCATGAAAAATAGTTATGAAGAAATGCTTAAGGACTGTAATCAGCAGCTTTCATTTGTCAAAGTTGAATTTAAGAGGGATTTGGATACATTGCATAAATGGATGCATGAAGATCATGTGATACCCTACTGGAATTTGAATTTCACAAAAGAAAAATTCGCTGTTCATTTAAAAAAGGCATTGGCTGATACACACCAAACACTCTATTTAGGCTGTCTGGACTCCATTCCCATGAGCTATTGGGAATCGTATTGGGTAAAAGGCGATATCATCGAAGATTATTATGAATCCGAAGAGGGAGATCAAGGCATTCACTTACTCATTGGTGATCCGGATTACCTGGGAAAAGGACTGGCTTTGCCGTTTTTACGTGCAATGGTGAAATTCCAACTACTGACTTCAACAACAAACAAAGTGATGGCAGAACCGGATATCAGGAATGCAAAGATGATTCATTTATTTGAAAAGTGCGGGTTTACCCCAATTAAAGAGATTGAGCTCCCAGACAAAACAGCATTGCTAATGTCATGTACACGTGAGAATTTCGAGAGGAAGTGGAACTATGGAGAAGCAACAATCTATCTATGACCTGGTAGGGATAGGGATAGGTCCCTTTAATCTTGGACTTGCGGCCCTTTTGGAGAAAACCCCGGAGTTGAATGCCGTCTTTTTTGAGAAAAAGCGGGAATTTAATTGGCATGAAGGGATGCTGTTGGAAGGGACAACTCTGCAAGTACCGTTCTTTGCCGATTTGGTTAGCATGGCAGATGTGACAAGTCCATATAGTTACCTGAATTATTTACAGCAGCATGATCGGCTTTATCATTTCTACTTCCTTGAAAAATTCTTGATTCCACGAAAAGAATATAACGATTATTGCCGCTGGGCTGCCCGTCAACTTGATAGCTGCCGTTTTGGAAAAGCGGTGGAGGCGGTTGAATATATAGGGGATCAAGATGAACCCTGCTATCAAATCAGTGTAAGGGATGCACAATCACAAAAGATCGAAGTCTATTATAGCCGTCATGTAGTCATGGGAATTGGCAGCGCTCCGACTGTTCCATCGGCTTTTCATCCATATATGGGAGAGAGCATCCTGCATTCGGCCGATTATTTACGGAATAAAGAAAATGTCTTAAAGAAAAAATCCGTAACGGTTGTCGGATCTGGACAGAGTGCAGCCGAGGTCTTTCTGGATCTGCTTAATGAGCAGGAGGAAAATGGCTACCAGCTAAACTGGTATACAAGATCAAAGGGGTTTTTCCCTATGGAATATTCAAAACTCGGGTTGGAATACTTCACGCCGGATTATCTTGATTTCTTTTATCGGCTGCCGCAGGAAAAGAAGGATGAAATCCTGCCGAAACAGGATTTATTGTATAAAGGCATCAGCGCTACTACAATCGCAGCAATTTTTGACAAGATGTATGAAAAATCGATTGGAAATGCCGAACTGTCCATTGAACTTCGGGCAATGACGGAAGTTACGGCGGTTACCCCTGCTGAAAATGGCTGGGAATTGAAATGCCGACAGTGGGTAGAAGATAGCGAATTTGATGTGGATACAGAGGCGATCGTTTTTGGGACGGGCTATAAATCAACCCTTCCGGCATTCCTTGAAACCATGGAGGACCATTTAGTCCGCGATGACTTGGGGCGCCTTGCAATAACGAAAGACTATAAGGTAGGAACGGCCATCTCTACACCGAATCACCTTTTTATTCAAAATGGCGAGATACATACACATGGTGTGGGTGCTCCAGATCTAGGCTTGGGGGCATTTCGAAACTCGATTATCATCAATCAATTGGCAGGTAAAGAAGTTTATCCATCGAAGCCAAAGGGTGCATTTCAGTCATTCCGTGTAAAAACACCCGTCATGGCTTACTAAGAAAAGGGAAGGGGAGAATTATATGCAGTTCATAAATGAAGTGGAACAGGCAGTTTCAGAAAAAAATTGGTCGATAGTAAACCAAAACCTGCTGGCCAAGATGATTTCTGAGTATTTGTATGAAGATATGATCCATCCAGCTGTCCTGAACGAAAACGCAGCAGGAAATCTATATGAGTTAAAGATAAATGAGGGGAAATCTTATCGATTTTTAGCGTCGCCCCGTCTTTTTGACAGCAATGAAGTACAGGCCGAGTCGATCCAGGTATGTGAAACGGAAGGTTTTACACAGGCCAAAGATGCTATTCAATTCATTTTGGACATCCAGCCGTTAATTGGGATGACTGCAGAAACAACAGGACATTTAATCAAAGAATTCCATCATACGCTGCTTGCGGATCTCCAATTGCTATCCAAACCTGAACAAGATGCGGATGATTTAGTTGAACTGGATTATGCATTACTTGAAGGCGAAATGAGCGGTCACCCTTGGATTGCTTATAACAAGGGAAGAATCGGTTTCGGTTATGATGATTATTTGCAGTTCGCTCCAGAAAACCAGAAGGAGGTTCAGTTATCTTGGATTGCCGTCCATAAAACGAGGGGTGAATTCAATTCAGTCGAAACGTTATCTTATAAGCAATTGATGGAGAATGAACTGGATATGGAAACCCAAAAATCATTTGCAAAGATATTGACGGAAAAAGGGCTGAACACAGAAAACTATTACTACCTCCCAGTTCATGAATGGCAGTGGAAGAATGTAATCATCCAGAACTTTACCGATGACTTGGCTAAAGGGCTGATCGTAGCTTTGGGAAATGGTCCTGATAAGTATCTGCCGCAACAATCCATCCGGACATTTGTTAATGTATCGAATAAGGATAAACACCACGTCAAGCTGCCGATGAGCATTTTAAATACGCTAGTCTACCGTGGATTGCCAGCTGAACGCACGGTCATTGCCCCAAAAATCACAACGTATATAAAGAACATTTATGAAAATGATTCATTCTTGAAAGAACAATGCAAAGTAGTGCTTCCTGGTGAAGTGGCCAGTTTAAATGTTGATCACCCGTATTATTCCAAGCTAGAGAATGTACCGTATCAATATTTAGAGATGCTGGGGGGGATTTGGAGAGAAAGTATTTACAGTTATATGGAAGAAGGCGAAAAGCCCATTACGCTTGCGTCCCTTTTACATGTGGACAGCAAAGGGAAACCATATGTAGAAAGCCTTATTGAAAAATCGGGATTGACTGCAGAAGCCTGGACAGCTCAATTATTCGACGTCATCCTATCACCATTACTGCATTTTATCTATCAATATGGATTGGTCTTCTCGCCGCATGGTCAAAATACCATTTTAGTTTTGAAGGATTACAAGCCTCACCGCTTGGCCATCAAGGATTTTGTAGATGATGTAAACGTAAGTGATCAGCCGCTTCCTGAATTAAGCAGCCTTCCTGATGATTTAAGGAAAGTACTTAGAAGTGAGACTCCGGAGGGACTGGTTCAATTCATTTTCACGGGACTATTCATCTGTCATTTCCGATACTTGTCAACACTTCTCATGAAGAGGTCCCTTTTGGATGAGAATGCTTTCTGGGAAGGCGTCGCCCAAACAATCCTGGCACATCAGAAAAAATTCCCTATGTTACAGGATCGCTTTGATACATTCAATTTCTTTGCGCCAAAATTAACAAAACTCTGCCTGAATAGAAATCGGATGCTTCAATATGGATATAGCGATGGTGAAGACCGTCCGCATGCATCTGAGTTTGGGCATGTGAATAATGCCCTATATGAAAAGTTACCTGCAAAATCGCTTTAAAGTAAAACTGCTCAGGTTTTTGAGCCAATTTCAGACAGTAGTCAAACTCCATGAAAATCGAGTTTGTCTACTGTTTTTTTATGGCTTTTACAATTAGACCGTTGATTTCCGCTCCAGGCACTCGCTTTCCGCGGGCGGTCAGGGAGCCTCCTCGGCTTGCGCCTGCGGGGTCTCCCCTAGACACGCTTTTCCCGCAGGAGTCTCGTACCTTCCACTCCAATCAACTTAGTCATTAAATTTAGATAGAAACCATATCTAAGGAGTTGAAGATGTTAATATGTGTTCCGACCACCTTTCCACAGTATTTTTATGGCTTTTACAATTAGACCGTTGATTTCCGCTCCAGGCACTGGCTTTCCACGGGCATTCCGCCCTCGGTGCTGGGGTCTCCCTTGGACAAGCTTTCCCCGTAGGAGTCTCCTCCCTTCAGCTCCAATCAACTTAGTTTTAACGGTTAGGTAGAACTACTGTTGTCTACAGTCTTTTATGATTTAAATAGCTTAAATCTTGAGTAATGAGGATGTTAAACCTATATATGGGAAACTCAAAGAGACGAAATGTACGCATAAAAGTAGGATTGTGTTATCCTCTTTGGGTCAAATTCCCTAAAAATTATCTTTGGTATAGGGCTTGCCGTTCATTTAAATTGGTGATAAGCTATGTGTAAACGGTTACACAAAAGTATTGAGGGTGATATATTGGCAACTATTCGGGATGTGGCAAAGGAAGCTGGAGTTTCTGTGGCAACGGTTTCCAGAGTTATGAATGGCAGTGGTTATGCACATGAGGACACAAAAAAGGTGGTCATGGCAGCTGTTGAAAAATTGAATTATAAACCGAATGAAGTGGCAAGATCCCTCTACAAACGTAAATCCAAATTGGTTGGTTTGATTTTGCCGGACATTACGAATCCCTTCTTCCCAGAAATGGCAAGAGGTGTTGAGGATTATCTGCAGCAATTTGGTTATCGGTTGATTTTTGGAAATAGTGATGAAAAGAGAGATAAAGAAATAGAATATATCGACACATTCCTGCAAAATAATGTAGTGGGCATGATTGCTTCAACTAGTGAAGATGCCAATGAGAATTTCGATAATCTGGATATTCCAGTTGTCCTTCTCGACCGTACAGCAGAGAAATTACCAGCTGTTTATTCCGATCAAAAGACAGGCGGTAAGCTGGCAGCACGCGTATTGCTGGATAGAGGCAGTACGAATATCGTCCTCATTAGGGGGCCAGTCGAAATAAAGCCTGTATATGAACGGTACATGGCAGCATTGGAAGAATTGAAACAAGCAAAAGTGAACGTGCAAGTCATGGATTCATCCCTAACTCTTCAGGGCGGCCAAACATGCGTGAAGCAGCTTTTCGAGCAATATCCGGAAACGGATGGAATCATTGCTTGTAATGATATTGTTGCAGCCGCCGCACTTCAAGAGATTTTAAAACGGGGAATACGGATACCGGAAGACATACAATTGATCGGCTATGATGATATCTCATTCACAGCGTTATTGCACCCGCCTTTATCGACAATTCGGCAGCCAGCCTATGAGATGGGGGCACAAGCGGCGGAAATGCTAATTAAAAGGATCAATCAAGAAAAAATGGAAGTAACACATAAAAAGCTCCCTGTTTCTTTTGTGGAGAGACAAACAACGAGAAGGAAGGCGGAGAAGACATGATTAGAATTGCAGTAGTCGGAAGTTCGTCAATGGACTTAGTGGTGACATCAGCCAAACGGCCAATGGCGGGGGAAACGGTTTTAGGGGAGTCCTTTATCACGGTTCCTGGAGGAAAGGGAGCCAACCAGGCTGTTGCAGCGGCACGTCTTGGTGCAGAAGTGTCGATGGTTGGATGTGTAGGAGATGATGTCTATGGAGAGATCATCTTAGAAAACCTGAAAAAAAATCATGTAAACACGGAGTATGTGGAACCGGTTACAGGGTCTGCTTCCGGGACAGCACACATTACCCTTTCGGAAGGTGATAACAGCATTATTGTCGTAAAAGGTGCGAATGATTTCATTACTCCTGATTATGTACAAAAGGCGAAAAAGGTAATAGAAGATTCGGATATCGTGTTGGTTCAGCAGGAAATACCTGAGGAAACGGTGGAGTTTCTGGCTGACTTGTGCAACACGCTTCAAAAGAGATTACTATTGAACCCAGCTCCAGCCCGCAAGCTAAGCGAGGCTGTCATTCAACAGGCATCATTCCTTACTCCGAATGAACATGAATTCGAGATACTATTCAATGGGAGAGATAGAACGGAAGTCTTGACTGAGTATCCAAATAAATTATTCATTACCGAAGGGAAAAATGGCGTCCGTTATTTTGACGGACATGAAGAAAAGGTTGTTCCAAGTTTTGAAGTGGAAGCGGTGGATACGACAGGGGCAGGGGATACTTTCAATGCTGCCTTTGCGGTGGCTGTTGCAGAAGGAAAAAGTTTTGACGAATGTTTGTTGTTCGCGAACCGGGCAGCCTCCATTTCCGTGACGAAATTAGGCGCACAAGGCGGCATGCCGCAAAGGTTAGAGGTCGAGAGGGGCTTTGAAGCATGAAACGTCAAGGAATCATCAATAGTTCAATAGCCAAGGTCCTGGTTGACCTTGGTCATACCGATTATATTGTCGTAGGTGATGCCGGGCTGCCGGTGCCACCTGGAGTATGCAAGATAGATTTAGCATTGACGCCTGGAACACCATCATTTCAAGATGTCGTCCGGGCGGTTCACGAAGATATGGTTGTTGAAAAAGTTATCGCTGCCACAGAAGTGAAGGTTAAAAACCCGGAACAGCATCAATACATGGAGCAGCAATTCGGAGCAGCGATTGAATATGTTTCCCATGAGGATTTTAAAAGGCTGACAAGTAACGCGAAAGCAATTATCCGGACCGGGGAGACGACGCCATATTCAAATTGCATATTGCAGTCTGGAGTATTCTTTTAAAGAAATGAGATGATGAGCATGCAAATCGAAATGCACAATATTTATAAAGCATTTGGTCAAAACAAAGTATTGGAAGGTGTTCATTTTTCTTTAGAGGCTGGGGAAGTACATGCACTAATGGGGGAAAATGGTGCGGGGAAATCAACCTTGATGAACATTTTGACCGGGCTGCATAAACAAGATCAAGGAACGATTGAGATTAACGGTAAAGAAACCTCATTCAAGGATTCAAAGGAAGCGGAAGAGGCGGGAATGGCCTTTATTCGTCAGGAATTGAATATTTGGCCAGAAATGACCGTGCTGGAGAATCTATTTATCGGCAGGGAAATGGTGAATGGCTTCGGTGTCCTGAAGACGAAACAAATGAAAGCGCGTGCAAACGAGATTTTTAAAACACTTAATATTTCCCTTCCTTTTGATAAGGAAGCTGGATTGTGTTCTGTCGGGGAACAGCAAATGATTGAAATTGCCAAGGCGCTCATGACGGATGCCGAAGTCATCATCATGGACGAGCCCACAGCAGCTTTAACTGATAGGGAAATAGAGAAGCTCTTTGAAGTGATGAAGGGACTTACCAAAAAGGGTGTATCGCTTGTTTATATTTCTCATCGGATGGAAGAAATATTCGCCATTTGTGACCGGATCACCGTAATGCGTGACGGAAAAACCGTCGATACGAAAAGAATTGCAGATACAAATTTCGATGAAGTCGTTCAAAAAATGGTAGGGCGGGAGCTGGAGGACCGTTTTCCTCATCGTGAAGCGAATCCTGGCGACATAGTCCTTGATGTAAAAGGTTTAACTAAAAAGGGGCTTTTTGAAGATATCCATTTCGCGGTTCGCCAAGGTGAGATTGTCGGTGTCGCCGGATTGATGGGAGCAGGAAGAACAGAAATAATGCGCGCCCTTTTTGGTGTCGACCAAATAGACAGGGGTGAAATCACCATTGAAGGCAAGAAGGTTTCCATACGAAAACCAACGGATGCAGTTCGACACGGCCTGGCTTTCATTACGGAAAATCGGAAAGAAGAGGGGTTGATCCTGGACTTTTCTGTAAGGGAAAATATCGGCTTGCCGAATCTCAAAAGTTTTGCTCCTAACGGAATCGTAAAAACGGAAGATGAGATGAACTTTGCCGAAATGATGATTAAGCGACTTCATGTAAAGACATCTTCTGCTGAAACGGTCATCGGCAATCTATCCGGAGGAAATCAACAGAAGGTGGTAATAGCCAAATGGATCGGTACTTCCCCTAAAGTTTTAATTATGGATGAACCGACCAGAGGCATAGATGTTGGCGCAAAACGTGAAATTTACGAGTTGATGAATGAATTGACGGAGCGAGGCATCGCCATCATCATGGTTTCGTCAGAGCTTCCGGAAATCATTGGAATGAGTGATAGAATCCTTGTCGTTCACGAAGGTGAGATTGCTGGGGAATTGTTAAAGCAGGAAGCGACGCAAGAAAAAATTATGGCATTGGCGACAGGAGGGAACTAGGATGAAACTTGAGGCTACAGGGAAAAGCGGGATTTGGCAGAAATTCGGTCCGTTACTCGCCCTGGTACTTTTATTTATCGTAATAACCGTTTTAAATCCATCATTCATGGAACCGAATAATATTTTGAATTTATTGCGTCAAACCTCCATTAATGCACTTATTGCATTTGGAATGACCTTTATCATATTGACAGGTGGCATCGACTTGTCCGTCGGTTCCATTTTAGCTCTATCCAGCGCACTTATGGCTGGTATGATGGTCTCGGGATTAGATCCGATTTTAGCAATATTAGTAGGCATTCTACTAGGTGCAATAATGGGTGTAATCAATGGGATACTCGTTTCAAAGGGAAAAATGGCCCCTTTCATCGTGACACTGGCCACCATGACGATTTTCCGGGGATTAACGCTTGTGTATACGGATGGAAAGCCGATTACAGGAATTGGCGATTCCGTTATGTTCCAGATGCTTGGGAGAGGTTACTTCCTTGGAGTGCCAGTACCGGCCGTTGTGATGGTCATCGCTTTCTTAATCCTATGGTTCCTGCTTCATAAAACATCCTTTGGCCGTAAAACTTATGCCATTGGAGGAAATGAAAGGGCTTCCCGTATTTCGGGGATTAAAGTTGACCGGGTCAAGGTGGCCATCTATGGTCTGGCCGGTACGATGGCGGCCATTGCCGGTGCCATTTTGACATCCCGTCTGAATTCGGCACAGCCGACGGCAGGCCAATCCTATGAAATGGATGCCATCGCAGCCGTAGTGCTGGGCGGAACGAGCCTTTCAGGCGGTAAAGGGCGCTTGTTCGGTACGCTGGTCGGTGTCCTGATCATCGGTACCTTGAATAACGGCATGAATTTACTTGGTGTATCCTCTTTTTACCAGCAAGTGGTAAAAGGTGCAGTTATATTAATCGCGGTCTTACTTGACCGTAAAAAATCATAAGAAGAGGTGTAATCAATGAAAAAAATAGTATCGATCATCATGGTTCTTTCTTTAATGGTCTTGGCTGCCTGTTCAATGGATTCTGGTCTAACAGATGATAAAAAAGAAAAGAAAGACTCCATGAAAGACGTGAAAGTCGGAGTCAGCATCTCTACTTTAAACAATCCATTCTTCGTTTCCTTAAAAGATGGTATTGAAAAAGAAGCAAAAGAAAAAGGCATGAAAGTCACAGTTGTTGACGCCCAAGATGATACGGCAAAACAAATCAGCGGAATTGAAGATCTAATCCTTCAAAAGGTTGATGTCCTTCTTGTGAATCCTACTGACTCTGCGGCAATATCTTCAGCCGTTCAATCAGCTAATGAAGCGGGCATTCCCGTTATCACGATTGACCGATCTTCAGACGAAGGAGACATTGAAACGTTCATCGCTTCCGATAATGTGGCTGGCGGGGAAATGGCTGCAGAATATCTAGTTAAAGAGCTTGGCGAAAAAGCGAAAGTAGTGGAACTTGAAGGGGTATCTGGTGCATCTGCAACTCGTGAACGCGGGAAAGGTTTCCACAATATTGCGGACAAGCAGTTAGATGTCCTGACAAGCCAAACGGCGGAATTCGACCGGACAAAAGGGCTTAACGTCATGGAAAATATCCTGCAAGGCGATAAAGACATCCAAGCGGTATTCGCCCATAATGATGAAATGGCACTAGGAGCCATTGAAGCAATCAAGGCAGCTGGAAAAGACATCATCGTAGTTGGTTTTGACGGAAATGATGATGCATTGAAAGCAGTTGAAAACGGTGAACTAAATGCTACAATCGCCCAACAACCGGCACTTATCGGTGAAGAAGCGGTTAATGCGGCTGAAAAAATCTTAAAAGGCGACAAAGTGGATGACACAATATCCGTTCCATTGAAATTGGTCACCAAAGAATGATTGTCATACAAACAATGAGGGTGCCGGAACTTTTCCGGCACTCCTTTTTTAATTCCGTTGATGTTATCTGATTGTGGATATTCAGCTTGAATTGATATGAATGAGAGAGGTGAGAAAGTGAGATCATTCTTTTACAAAAGTAAGGCGGCCCATGTCGGACCGCCTCCTAAATCAACTGATTGCTAGAGTATACCTTGAGTCAGCATCGCATCCGCCACTTTAAGGAATCCAGCAATATTGGCCCCAACAACTAAGTTGCCAGGCTCACCATATGCTTCTGCAGCCTCTACACTGTTTTTATAGATGTTCTTCATGATTTCATGCAGCTTGGCATCGACTTCTTCGAAAGTCCAA
Source organism: Bacillus sp. T-10(2022) (assembly GCF_056502895.1). NCBI lineage: Bacteria > Bacillati > Bacillota > Bacilli > Caryophanales > Bacillaceae > Bacillus > Bacillus sp. T-10(2022). Next base: position 5,567,330 of record NZ_CP113518.1, on the reverse strand, counting down.
GGCATCCTGGCACTGTTTTGGGCCATTTCGAGTGCCGACACGGCTACGCCGCCTGCATTGGCCGCTTTTGCTGGTCCAAAAAGGATGCCGTTATTAAGGAAAACATCAATGGCCTCAAGGGTTGAAGGCATATTAGCACCCTCACCGACTGCCTTCACATTATTTTTGACCAGTAATTTTGCTGCTTCTTCATCGATTTCATTTTGTGTGGCACAAGGCAATGCGATGTCACATGGTACAGACCAAATGCCGTAGCTCCCTTCATGATATACAGCTTCCGGGTGCGCATCGACATACTCGCTCAAGCGTTTTCGTTCCACTTCTTTTAGGCGTCGTACTGTATCCAGGTTCAGACCATTTTCATCATATATGTAGCCATTGGAGTCGCTGCATGCAACAACTTTTGCGCCTAGCTGTGTAGCTTTTTCAATGGCATAAATGGATACATTGCCAGATCCGGAGATAACGACGGTGCTGCCATGGAATTGTAACCCTTTGTCTTTTAGCATTTCTTCAACAAAGTAAACCGTTCCATATCCAGTCGCTTCTTTACGGGCCAAGCTTCCGCCATAACTTATGCCTTTACCAGTTAGAACACCGGCATGGTAGCTGCCCTGCATCTTTTTATACTGACCGAACAGGTAACCGATCTCTCTTGCACCGACTCCGATGTCGCCAGCTGGTACGTCTGTATCAGGTCCGATATAGCGAGATAGTTCCGACATGAAGCTTTGGCAAAAACGCATGATTTCTGCGTCCGATTTTCCTTTTGGATCGAAGTCCGACCCGCCTTTTCCCCCACCGATCGGCTGGCCAGTAAGAGAGTTTTTAAAGATTTGCTCGAAACCAAGAAACTTTATGATGCTGGAATTGACAGTGGGGTGGAATCGGAGACCGCCTTTGAATGGTCCGATTGCACTGTTGAATTGCACACGAAAACCACGGTTTACTTGAACATTGCCCAGGTCATCAACCCAAGAAACACGGAAGGTGATCATTCTTTCGGGTTCAACCAGCCTCTCCAATATCCCGCTTTTCATATATTCAGGATGTTTTGCAAAAACGGGGATCAGTGAAAGGAATATCTCCTTTACAGCTTGATGGAACTCATTTTCGTGAGGGTTACGCTCCTTTACCTGTGCGTATACTTGACTTACGAACTCTTTGGCAACTTGCAATTCCTCATGCTCGACTTCATGTGAAGTGGTCATTGTTCTCTCTCTCCTTTAGATAAATACATAAAATATTAAATAGGGTAAGTCTATCGGTTTTTATATGATACTTTCATGGTATAATTTTAAAAAGAAATAAACAATCTGAATATTAGATAAATAACATGCTGTTTTGATATGAAAGAGGGAGCTTAGATTGGAATTAAGACAAATCGAGTATTTCATTGAAGTGGCAAAGCGTGAACATATGACGGAAGCAGCAGTGGATTTGCATGTTGCCCAGTCTGCTGTCAGTCGCCAAATATACAATTTAGAAGAAGAGCTGGGTGTGCCCTTATTTATCAGGGAAGGCCGAAAGATTAGATTAACGCCTATAGGACATACATTTTTAGCTCATATGGAACAAGCTATGGATATTATCGATCGTGCCAAGCGTGAGATGGCTGAAAGTCTGGATCCGGAAAAAGGGACAATCCGCATCGGCTTTCCCAGCAGTTTAGCTTCTTATATATTGCCAAGGGCCATTTCCGACTTCAGGGAAAGTTACCCGCAGGCGAAATTCACATTGAAACAAGGTTCATATCGCTACCTGATAGATTCTGTGATTAAAGGTAACATTAACATGGCCTTAATCGGTCCGCTGCCGGTGAATGAAAAGAAAATCAAAGGTGAAACGCTGTTTATTGAGAACTTAGTTGCCCTTTTACCAGAAAGCCATCCTTTGGCCCTAAAGAAATCATTATCCTTGAATGAGCTTCAAGGAAATCCGTTCATCTTATCTCCAAAGGGTTATGTTTTAAGGGATCTCGTTATGAAAGCTTGCAAATTGCATGGCTTTGAACCGGAAGTGGCATTTGAAGGGAAAGATACTGATGCCATAAAAGGACTGGTGGCAGCAGGTCTGGGTATAACCTTGATACCTGAGATTTCCTTGATTGATAGCTTGCCGCGTTTTACGGTTAAATTGCCGCTGGAGGATCCATCTGTAACCAGGGCTGTAGGGGTCATCGTTCCGACTGATAGGGAACTGATGCCAACGGAGAAATTGTTTTACCAATATTTGAAGGACACTTTTGCAAAATTGGAAGGTTTTCAAAAATAGGATGGGTATTTTTTTAGAAAAGTCATAAATCCAGCTAGTGAGAGAATCCTTAAGGGTTCTTTTTTTTGTCGAAAATGTACCGAAATAGCTCCATGTAGACATTCTTAAAAGGGGATAACTTATTTTAAAATAATAAATTATTAGCTTTTATTTGATCGTAATGTGTTAAACCTTTATATTTTGAAAGCGCTTTTATTTTATTAGAATAAAAATATCACTTACATTATCAGAAAATTCATGTTATTATACGAACAGACATTAACAGACATTTAGGTAGCGGTACGATATACTTAATAGGTTTTTTAAATGAAGACCTTTATTTTTTTTTCGATTTTACTAAATTGAATATTCTGATAATTAATAAGGAGTGGAGATAAAGTGAGCAGGAAAGAATACATCAGCGATCGAATGTACAAGGCATCAACAGGGATAGCCAATGCTGTTTTGGTTACATTAGGGATCGGGTTATTGTTTGAATCCATAGGAGGATATTTAGGCTGGGAGGTCTTCCTGGCAATAGGCGGGGCCGCAAAGGTCTTGCTGGCACCAGCTTTAGGAGCAGGAATCGCATATCAGCTAGGAGGAAATTCATTAATTATCTTTAGCGCCATGGCTTCAAGTGCTGTTGGAGGTGCTGCCATTCACAAAACTGCTGAGGGTGCCTTCACGATTGTTACGGGTCAGCCGCTAAGTGCTGTCTTGGCAGCAGTGATTGCAACATATATAGGTAAGCGCATAATCGGCAAAACGAAGTTGGACATCATGGCCATCCCTATGGGTGCAGTTCTTGTCGGTGGAGTTTCGGGATATGGCCTGGCTCTTGTCACCACTCCGCTCCTAACATGGATAAGCAGTCAAACCACGGCCGCGGTCGAGGGTTCTCCCTTAATCGGTTCCATGGTCATAGCCTTGGTATGGAGCATTTTATTGATGACACCGGCGTCTTCCGCTGCACTGGCGATCGCCCTGCAATTAGATCCCGTTTCCAGTGCTGCAGCTCTAATCGGATGTACCGTTCAGTTTGTCGGGTTCACTGTCATGTCTTATAAAGATAATGATATGGGCGGGTTCCTGGCACAGATGGTTGTTACGCCCAAAGTTCAATTTCCTAACTTGATCAAAAAGCCATTATATGTAATTCCGCCTTTTGTGGCGGCAATCATCTGTGCGCCTATCGCTACCTTGGCATTCGATTTTCAAGTGCCGTATGAGCTTGGAGGCATGGGGTTAAGTTCAATGATTGCCCCGATTGCCATCATAACCGGTCAGGGGTTATACACGTTCTTGGTTTATGTGGCAGTGGGTATGGTATTGCCAGCTGTGATCACACTTGCCTTACATCGCGTATTGAAGATGATGGGTAAAGTTAAGCCAGGCGATCTTCATTTGGAAGTTTCATAATCAAAGTTTTCTTGGAAACCAGCCAGGTTAAGGAACCGGGCTGGTTTTTATTTATAAGGGGATTAGGGTAAAATGGGGAGGAAAGCATTTGCAAAGATAGGATGATATAGATGGGAAAAGAAATAGATATAAAAGTGAAAGCTAAGTTCGTAAGTAAAATCAGCAAGGGTTTTCCCTTGATTGTAAAAGAGTCGATAGCCAATCTTAATGACCTTCAGGAAGAGGGGGCCTTGGTGCGCTTGGTGGATGAGAACAACCGCTTTCTGGCAAAAGGATATTATGGTATACAGAATAAGGGCTATGGCTGGATATTGACCCGAAGAGAAAATGAAAAGATCGATCAATCCTTCTTTAACGGCAAAATCCAGGCAGCCTATGAATTCCGAAAGTCTTTTTTTGAAGATGGGGAGACTACAGCTTTCCGCTTGTTTAATGGGGAAGGGGATGGAATTGGCGGTTTAATCATTGATCATTATGATGGTCACTATGTCATTAGCTGGTATAGCAAAGGAATATATTCCTTTAAGGACTACATCATTAAGGCATTGCAGGAAACGGTCGAGGTCAAATCGATTTATCAAAAGAAACGCTTTGATACAAAGGGGCAGTACGTGGATGAAGACGATTTTGTCATGGGCGAACAGCCGGCATTTCCGCTTCTTGTAAAAGAGAATGGAGTCCATTTCGCTGTTTATCTGAATGATGGGGCAATGGTCGGTGTCTTCCTTGATCAACGCGATGTCAGAAGGAAAATCCGGGATGAATACGCCAAAGGGAAAACCGTGTTGAATATGTTCTCCTATACTGGGGCATTCTCCGTGTTTGCCGCTTTAGGCGGTGCTGTTAAAACAACGAGTGTCGACCTGGCGAATCGCAGTTTACCAAAGACGATCGAGCAGTTCAGTGTGAATGAAATAGATCCCGAAGCCCACAATATCGTGGTGATGGATGTTTTCAAGTATTTTAAATATGCAGTGAAGAAGGCTTTGAAATTTGAAATGGTCATCCTCGATCCGCCCAGCTTTGCCAAATCGAAGAAGTTTACTTTCAGTGCCGGAAAAGACTATACGAATCTACTGAAGGATACCATTTCCATTACGGAAGACAATGGGGTCATTATCGCCTCAACTAATTGCAGTACGTTCGACATGAAAAAATTCAAGAACTTCATTGATGTTGCTTTCAAGGAAATGAATGGAAAGTATGAAATCATGGAACAATTCTCATTGCCGGCTGATTTTAAAACAATTCCTGAGTATAAGGAAGGGAATTATTTAAAAGTAGTCTTCATTAAGAAAATTAAAGGATAAGAAAAGGCGTCCACAGTTCAAGCAGAACTGTGAATGCCTTTTTTATAATGAAAATGTTTCATGTGGAACGATTGGACATTAGATTCACTGGATAGGCCGTTCACTTTTCAAACCTTTCGATACATGAAAGGAAGGTTTCCTTCGAATGCTGTTAGCAATGCAAAACTGGGCTGCATAGTAGGTAAGCATGATCAGTGGACCTGAAAAGGCAACATCATCGATAAACTTGTTCCAAGATAAAATGGAGTCGGAAATCATGAAGAGGAGCCCGCCGATGATTGCGGCCGCATTTCCGGTCATAAATGCCGCCCAGCCCATAAGGGAGATGACCGTTACATAACAAATCACAGGTATGATGAGGTTATGTTCACCTTTTTCGATTAACGAATGTACAATTTCACGGCTAATCCAAGTGGAGTAAATGCTAATCGGAAGAATCGTCGCAAATCGGAGCCATGAAAAGTTCCATCGTCCAAAGAATGCCGAAATATAGAAAAGGTGGCCGATCAAGAAGGCGGAAAGCCCGATGACGAACCAAATCAACAAACCATCTCCAAGCATGCAAAAGAATAAACCAAGAAGTATTAAGAATTGGTAACGACCCCGTCTTCCCACATTAGTGCGGACGTAGAGCAAAATCAATAACATGGGGAGTACCTTGAACAGTATTTTGATGATCAAAGGCTCTTCCGGTATAAGAAAAATATAGGATAGTCCCGTGATAAGGATTGCCCCAGGTAAGCATTTCATTAACATTCCATTCCCTCCTTCAATCTTTAATTCTATGCAAGGGGATGGAACCCCTTGTCAATGAAAGAACTGTTTGAAAGAAAGTCGTGAAAATGAAAAAACTGACCCCTGTTTTAACCAGGAGCCAGTCAGTCATAAGAATCATACGGCTGAGTTTTCTTTAACAAAAGCTTGTTTTAACCAGTTTTTCCCCTCAACAAGCCTTGTGACAAGCATGGCACAAACCGTGTTTCCTGTTGAGTTAAGCAATGTAGCGGGAGCATCGATGATCGTGGATATAACGGCAATGATCGGCAGGACTTCAACAGGGAAGCCGAATACACTAAGAATCAGCATTTCCCCAATCATGCCGCCCCCAGGAATGGCACCCATAACAGCTCCAACCAAAAAGGCAACAGCTAGTATACTTAAAATGCTTGAAATGCTTGTCATATCCTTTCCAAATAAGCTGAATAGGAAAACGATTTTCAATACCCCGCCGAATACCGAACCATCTTTATGGGTGTTGGCTCCGAGTGGGATGACAGTCTCTGCTATATCCTTAGGCACGCCCATTTTCTTGACTGATTCCAGATTGACTGGAATGGACGCGGCACTTGAACAAGTGGCGATCGCTGTAATGGATGGTGTCAGGGCATTTTTCCAAAATAGTTTAACTCCATCTTTCCCGCCTGCGATAAAGGCATACAAAGTGAAAAAGCCGAAATAATAAATCAAGGCCAAGACTAGATAAAGAATGAAAGTGCGGGCATAGCCTTCTAAAATCTGCGGCCCAAGCTGCCCGATAATCGCCGCAAAATAAGCACCAAGTCCAATTGGAGCATAGTACATCACGATTTTGACGACCTTCATCATGACAGCTGTACCCGCTGTCAAAAACTCAGTAATCGGTCTTGCTTTCTCACCGACCAGTGCAGTGGAAAGTCCGATTAGTACTGAGAAAACGATAAGCTGAAGCATATTGCTTCTGGAGAACAGTTCTGGGAAATCGGAAACGGTTACAGTGTTGACCAGTTGACTGAAGAAAGATACTTCTTCGATGGTCTCTTCAGGGGAACTGTTTTCCATCAGTTCTTTAATGGCTGTCGTATCTGTGCCTTCCAACGGATTGACAATGGTTGTCCCAATAAATCCAATGACGGCTGCCAAAGCGGCTGTTGTCAGGAATACGAGAACGATACTTCCCATGATTTTTCCGAGACGCTTCATTCCGCTCATATTGGCAATCGCTGAAGCAATGCTGAAAAATACCAATGGCACGATGATCGTGAACATCAGATTTAAGAATAAGTCCCCTAGAGGCTGTATGACCGAGGTTTTATCCCCGAAAACCACACCCGCTATCCCGCCGATAATAATGGCAGTGAGCAGTATTAAAGAGGATCGATAGTTTTTGATAAAACTCTTCATTAAAATTCCGTCCTTTCAGGATGAAGATATCAATAAAAATATACTTCATTATCAACTCTAAAATCAGGTTTGACAATATATTTTTATAGGAAGGAATGTTAAAAGAAGAAATGCAATAAATAATAATGGGGAATGGATGATGAAAATATCAAGAAGGAGGGATAGAATGGCATTTATTGAGGTGGAAGAAGGCGTTCGCTTATTTTATGAAGAAAAGGGCCAGGGGAAACCGATTATCTTTATCCATGGTGTGTGGATGAGCAGCCGGTTTTTTAAAAGGCAGCTTCCGTACTTTTCAGAAAAATATAGAACGATCTTACTTGATTTAAGAAGCCATGGCCAGTCAAATCATGTACATTACGGAAATACGGTCTCCGTTTATGCAAAAGATCTTCATGCGTTCATAGGTGAACTGGGATTAAAGGATGTCATACTTGTAGGCTGGTCGATGGGGGCATTTGTCGTCTGGGAGTATCTTAAGCAATTCGGTGAGGAAAATATTCATTCAACCGTGATTGTGGATGAATTGGCATCTGATTTCAAGTGGCCCGATTTTAATATCGGCGCATTTGATATGGACACGTTGATTGCCTTCATGACTGAAATTCAAACGAATCGTTCCCCATTTTTGCAAAGCTTCCTTGCTTCCATGTTCAACAATGAATTATCGGCAGAGGATGCAAGCTGGATGCTTGGAGAAGTGACCAAAATGCCGGAATCCATCGCCAGTAGCATTCTATTTGACCAATCGATAGTGGACTATCGTGAATTCTTGCCAGAAATCAATATTCCGACACTTCTCTGTTTTGGAAGGCATGAAAAAGTCATTCCTGTAGCTGCAGGGGAACATTTGCATAAAAACATTCCGAATTCCAAACTAGTAATCTTTGAAGATAGCTGCCATTGTCCATTTATGGAAGAAAGCGACTTGTTTAATGAAACAGTGGATTGCTTCATTCAAAAGGGAGTATAGTCGTACAGGATAGGAAAAGGGGGATGCAGTGACCGTTCCTGCACTCCTTTTAATTATGGATATAATTGAATTTTCTTTCAACTAAACGGTTTCGGCAGGAAATAAAGGGAATACTGGTACTAAGGAAGATAGTAGTGAAGGTTAATGGAATTGATAAATTAAATAGCTAATATTTTTATATCCTTTTCACAGGAATTGGGCTATTATGAGGTGGATTTAAATTGGTGTGATCGTTATCTGTTATTTAGAGAAACTCATGCAGGAAGTGATGGAGAGGATAAAATGGATGATCGTTTACCATACAATGAAATTATAGATGTATGTTTACTTGCGGGAAAAATCATGCTTCAGAACGGAGCGGAAACATCAAGGGTGGAAGATACGATGGTTAGGATCGCTGCAGCGTTTGGGTGCGGTGAATCACACAGTTTTTCGACCCCTACAGGAATTATTTTTTCGCTGGATGGTATGCACCCGGCTTCAAAATTAATTAGAGTTTCCCAACGATCTACAGATTTACATAAAGTGACGCTGGTTAATAGTATATCCCGAAGCATTTCCAGCAAGGAAATGACACCGGAGGAAGCATATTTACGGTTAAAGCAAATCGAGAAGGCCGGGATGGGCTATCCCATGTGGGTACAGGTCTTTGCTGCATTTATAGCGAGCGGCTGCTTTTTAATCATGTTTCAAGGACAGTGGAATGATTTCATCTGGTCCTGTATAGCTGGAGCAATGGGATTCTCATGCCTGCTTTATTTGCACTGGTTACTGGAAGTTCGTTTTTTTGCTGAATTCATCGCCTCTTTAGTCGTAGGGTTAGTAGCTATATTCTTTGTCCAGATTGGAGTTGGAAGTCATTTGGACACGATAATCATTGGAGCGGTGATGCCGCTTGTGCCAGGGCTGTTAATTACGAATGCGGCCAGGGATTTAATTGCAGGGCATTTGGTTTCGGGTCTATCCAAGGGTGCGGATGCAGGTTTGACTGCTTTAGCCATTGGGGCAGGAATATCGGCTGCGTTTGTTTTCTTATGATTTTAGGGGAGGAAGAATGATGATTGCACAGCTTATTACAAGTTTCATTGCCTCAGCCGCCTTTGGAGTCATCTTCAATGTACCAAAAAATTCATTGTTTCAATGTGGTTTCGTAGGGATGTTGGGGTGGGTCTTATACTTTGCTTTGGTTGAAAATGAGATAAACAGCATCATTGCAACTTTAGCGGCTGCATTTATCGTTGCGGTTATCAGCCAGTATTTTGCTAAAAGGTATAAAACTCCGATCACGATTTTCAATGTATCGGGAATCATTCCCCTTGTGCCCGGAGGTTTGTCATATGATGCGATGAAGCATTTTGTCGGAAATGATTTCTATGTCGCCGTTCAGCTGGCGGCCAAGGTCTTCATGCTCGCTGGTGCCATTGCGATGGGGCTGATCTTTGCTGAAGTCATGAACCAGTTAGTAACTAAGTACAATAGAAGGAAGTTAAGATTGAGAAGTTAAAGGGAACCTTCCTGATGAATATGTTCTGAATAAAGAGAAAGGAGAGCAGGTCAAACACCCTGATCTCCTTTCTCTTTTAATATTTTAAAATAATAATAAATCTAGCTTATATAGGATCTTTCATCCCAGTGTTAGCCGTGACTAAGATTTCGTCGTATTTTTTGGCATCAGCTTTCTTGCTTGACAGGAGTGTTCCGGCGATGGCTGCGATAAAACCAATCGGGATGGAGATGATGCCTGGATTGGCAAGCGGGAATAATGGCTCCCCAACGAATATTGCCGCTCCCTCTACCGGTGACCAGACATTGGGACTTAGGAACACAAGCAATAAAGAGCTGACCAGTCCAACTATCATGCCCGTGACAGCCCCAGCAGTGTTAAAACGTTTCCAGAATACCGTGAAGACAATGATTGGCAGATTGGCACTGGCAGCGACGGCAAAGGCAAGTGAAACAAGGAAGGCGACATTCATGTTTTGGGCAAATAAGGCAAGGATGATGGAGAGGACGGATACTCCGATGGATGCCCAACGAGCTGCAACGACTTGTTCCTTGTCAGAGGCTTGGCCTTTCCGGATGATGTGGCCATAGAAGTCATGGGCAAAGGCAGATGCTGCCGATAGGACGAGACCTGCTACAACCGCTAAAATGGTTGCGAAAGCAACAGCAGAGACGAAGGCGAACAGGAAGTCACCCCCAATGGCTTCGGCAAGGAGCGGAGCGGCCATATTACCGGCTGCATTCGCGGCTATGATTTTGTCGTATCCAACAAAAGCTGCCGCCCCAAAGCCGAGGAAAATGGTCATTATATAAAAGATGCCAATGATCCACGTGGCATATACTACGGACTTACGGGCTGTGATGGCGTCTTTTACCGTAAAGAAACGGATGAGAATGTGAGGTAGTCCAGCTGTACCGAGTACAAGCGCTAAATTAAGGGATAAAGTATCCAAAGGATCCTTGAATTTGTTACCGGGGTTGAGGAAATCCGCGCCCAAAGGAGTGGCTGTTTTCATTTGCTTGAACATCTCGATCACGCTAAAGTCGAATTTCGCCAACACGATGATGGAGATGATGAATGTACCTGCCATCAATAAAACGGCTTTAACGATTTGGACCCAACTGGTGGCCGTCATACCGCCAAATACGACATATACGGTCATTAAAATACCTACAATGATGACGGAGTAAAGATAATCAATTCCAAGTAAGAGTTTTATAAGGGCACCTGCACCGACTAATTGGGCGATCATATAAAAGGTTGAAATGGAAATGGTGTTAAGAGCAGCAACCCCGCGTACTTTCTTTTCATTGAAACGGGCAGCGATCATGTCCGCCAATGTATACTTGCCAAGGTTACGGAGCGGTTCGGCCACGATATAAAGAACGACCAGATACGCAACCAGAAAACCTATGCTATAGAAAAAACCATCAAATCCAGAGAGTGCGACCATGCCGGCTATCCCCAAAAATGAGGCGGCGGACATATAATCTCCCGCAATGGCCCAGCCATTCTGCCAGCCAGTAAGGCTGCTGTCAGCCGTATAAAAGTCCGCGGTCGTTTTGGTGCGCCGTGAAGCAAAATAGGTAATGACCAATGTTAGTCCGACAATGATTAGAAATAATATAAAAGCAAGTATATTCATTGTGAATTCACCTTTTATCCTTTCGCTTCTTTAACGATTTTTTCTACTAATTGGTCAAATGTCGCAGCTTTTTTGGAATAGAGGATGCATAATGTCCACGTCATGATAAATTGAGCGAAGGCAAAGATCCAGGCCCAGCTGATTGCCCCAAAAGCAATTGAGTTAAGAACTTTAGAATAGGAAGTTAGTATGGGTAGGGTGAAATAAAAGACCATGAAAAAAATGGATAGCGGGACGATGAAATTGCGTTTTTTCCTTAAGAGCTCTTGAAAAGATTGTGATTGGACGATCTTGGTGTAGTCCGTGGAAGCGCTTGCCTCGGTTTCCTTAGCGATTGAATCGTTTGATGCCAAGTTGGTTCCCCCTTCATCATCATTGATTTGGTTTTCATTACCAATTTCCGATAACAGTATCAGTATATATTTTTCAGAATATATTGTAAATTTAAATGCTGAAAATAAAGCATTTTTCGTTCGACACCAAAGGACGAGTAATTAAGCGGAAGGCCGGATTATCCGCAACGAAGGCCGAATAATGACACGGAAGGTCGGATTATCCGCGACGAAGGTCGAATATTCCACGACGAAGGCCGAATAATTAAGCGACAGGCCGGATTATCCGCGGCAAAGGCAAAGGGTTTACAACTTAACGAGCCATTAAGGAAAAGTTAAGCTTCTTTCACGATACTGGTTTCAATGAAGGAAATCTGAAAGGAGAAAAGTGATGAAAAAGTTGATAATGATAGGTACGGTTTTAGTGCTGGCGATTGGGGGATGCGTTTGGTTTTTCATGAAGGACAATGCTGAGCCTGTAATTGCAAAGTCGGTGACGGCTACAGTTGAAAAGGGAGATCTTGAAGTTCAAATAAGCGGTTCCGGATCGGTCGCCGCAATCAATAGTGAGGACATCACTTCCTCGGTAACGGATGAAGTGGATGAAGTCCTTGTAGCGAAGAATGAATTGGTGGAGAAAGGTGATGAACTCATTACCTTCACGGATGGAAGTGACCCGATAACGGCACCATTCGATGGCACCGTGACAACATTGGATGTAGAAGAAGGAGATCGTGTATCAAGCAGTGAAGTGGTGGCACATGTTACGGATTATAAAAAATTGAAAACCACGATCAGCGTTGATGAATTGGATGTTCCGAGCGTTAAAAAAGGACAAACGGTTGAAATTATAGCCAGTGCTTTTGAAGATGAAACGTATACGGGGGAAGTGACCAGTGTAGCAAAGGAAGGTACATATGAGAATGGAGTTTCTTCGTTCGATGTCACTATCAAAATTGACAAACCCGGCGATATAAAAATTGGGATGTCGACTGAAGTGAGCATTTTGACGAATAGTGTAAAAGATGCTTTATATGTTCCGATTGAAGCAGTCCAAATGGACGGTGAAGAGAAATATGTGAATATACAACAATCCGGTACAACTGAAGGAACAGCCAGTACAAAAAAAGTGGTTGAGACTGGAATCAGCAATGATAGGTATATTGAAATAACTTCGGGTCTTGAAGAGGGCCAGTTTGTTTCCTTGCCCATTACCATCAATGAAAGCTCCACTGGCAGTGACGGCGAAGGAATGAGGGGAGGCCAAGGAGGCGAGATAAGAATGCAGAGCGGCAGCGGAATGCCGAGTGGCAAGGGAGGTCAGTAAAATGGCGAAACCCATCATAAAAATTAAGAACATGTCTAAATCATATGAATTAGGCGGTGAAACGGTTAAGGCCCTTCAAGATGTCTGTCTTACAATCGAGAAAGGCGATTTCATTTCGATCATCGGACCTTCTGGATCAGGGAAATCGACGTTCATGAATATGATTGGCTGTCTTGACAAGCCTGACATAGGTGAATATCTTCTTGATGGTAAAGAAGTGGAAAAGATGAAGGATAATGAGCTGGCTGCCATTCGTAATATTAAAATAGGATTTATCTTTCAAAATTTCAACCTGTTGGCAAAACTGACAGCGTTGGAGAATGTCGAACTTCCCCTGGTTTATAGAGGGGCAAGCGTGAAGGAAAGAAGGGAAGTGGCCAATGCGTGCCTTGATATGGTGGGCCTTGTTGACCGGAAGAATCATCTGCCGACCCAACTGTCGGGTGGACAGCAGCAAAGAGTTGCGATTGCAAGGGCACTTGCCGGTAATCCCCCCGTTTTATTGGCGGATGAGCCGACGGGGGCGCTGGATAGTAAAACGAGTAAAGAAGTGCTGCAGATGCTGAAGGAATTGAATGAAAAGGGACAAACAATCATTCTTATAACCCATGACTTGGAAGTTGCTAAAGAAGCGACCCGTGTCGTCCGGATACAGGATGGTCAGCTATTTGAAAACGGAGGTGATTGGATTGAACCTGAGCGAATCAATGAAGATGGCTATACGCAGTATCAAAACCAATAAAGTCAGAGCATTTTTAACCATGCTTGGGATCATTATTGGAGTTGCTTCCGTAATCGTCCTGGTTTCGATTGGGCAGGGCTCCTCTCAGTCCGTTCAGGATGAGATCAATAGCCTGGGAACGAACCTGATAACGGTAAGTGTCACGGATACCGACTCCGTGGAGCTGACGGATGATACAATTGAACAGTTTAAAGAGCTGAGCGGGATTTCGGAAGTGGCGCCTGTGGTCACTGGACGCGTTTATGCTAAGAACGGAGAAGCTACGGCACAGGTTTCAATGACCGGTGCAACTTCATCCTACTTATCAGTCAGGGATTTGGAGCTCAGTCAAGGCCGGTTTTTGACGGATATGGAAACGGAATTACGCTCCAAGGTAGTTGTCCTGGGGTCAGATACAGCCACCACGCTTTTTGAAAATCAAAAACCCCTGGACCAGAACGTGCTTATCGGCGGTGTTTCCTATCGCGTGATCGGTGTCCTGAAATCGGTGGGCACCTCAATGGGATCGAGCGGGGATGATGTAATCATTGCACCGATCACCACTGCCGAAAGGGCTACAGGCAGCACGACAATCGGAACCGTTTATTTAAAAGCGGAGAACGAGAATATCATGGATAGGACGATGTACCAGGTACAAGGTGCAATGACCACATCATTCCCAGAACAGAGTGATAACTATTCGGTGTCCAATCAAGAAGATCTGATGGATACAATGAGCTCTGTATCGGATACGTTCACACTCATGCTTGGCGGTATTGCCAGTATTTCGTTACTGGTAGGCGGAATCGGGATCATGAATATCATGTTGGTTTCCGTCTCAGAGAGGACGAAGGAAATCGGGATCAGAAAAGCAATTGGGGCAAATCGGAAATCGATTCTTCTTCAGTTTTTAATTGAAGCGATGGTCCTGAGCTGCTTCGGGGGATTGTTGGGGGTTGGAATTGGCTTGGGAATCGCAAAATTGATTTCAGCTTTTTCAAGTTTAACGATCAGTTATTCATGGTCGGTGACATTGTTTGCCTTCTTATTCTCCATTTTAATCGGGATAATGTTTGGCGTATTTCCAGCCAATAAGGCATCCAAATTAAATCCAATTCAAGCATTGCGTCACGAATGAACATACAATTTGAGAGAAAGCAGGCGATTAAAAGCCCGCTTTCTTTTGCATATGAAAAAGGATAAAATCAACATATATATCACAATTGAAGCGGTTGGGAGGTACCCTGAATGAAGGTTTTGGTGGTAGAAGATAATGTTTCATTATTAGAATCGATCCGACAGATTCTGACGGATGAATATGAAGTCGATACAGCGGATAATGGGGAAGATGGGCTATTCATGGCTCAGCAAAGTATATACGATATCATCATTTTGGATGTAATGCTTCCGGGAATCGATGGGTTTGAAATCGTACGGAAAATCAGGGAAGCAAAAATCGATACAAGTGTCTTGTTTTTGACAGCAAAAGATGCACTTGAGGATCGTGTCAGAGGATTGGAAATGGGTGGCGATGATTATTTAGTCAAGCCGTTCCAGGCACCGGAACTTAAGGCAAGGATTCGTGCCCTCCTTCGAAGGAGCGGCATAATATCGCTTGAGCAGCATGTGAAATACCGTAATATTGAACTGTTGGAAAAAGAAAAGGATATTTTGGTTGATGGAAAGGTCATTAAAATGACCTTGAAACAGTTTGAATTACTGGAATACCTAATTCAAAATAATGGGAAAATATTGACCCGTGAGCAGATTTTCGACCGCATTTGGGGGTTTGATTCAGATACGACAATTGCCATTGTGGAAGTGTTCATCCATCACCTTAGAAAAAAATTGGAACCTTTCAATTATCATAAAGATATTCAAACCGTTCGGGGTATTGGTTATATGCTAAAACAACCATAAGGGGATCATCATGTTCCAAAAAACACGACTTCAACTAACATTATTGAATTCTATCGTCTTTATTGTCTTAATAGCCATATTAAGCAGAACGATTTATTTCTATACGGAAAATCAGATCTATAAGGATGTCAATGATTCACTTATAAAGGATTACAGGGATTTCAATAATGGCGGCATGCCAGGCGGACGTCCGCAAGGTGAATTTCTCTTAGGACCGGGACCGAGCGTCATCGTTTGGGGACCGGATGATACGATCATTGAGCCAAGACTGAGTGTAGACCATTTTTTTAAGGTCAATGAACAACAATTTTTCCCTAAAAATTTTGATGAGATTGAAGAAATATCGGTGAATGGATACACGTATCGGGCCCTTTCGACCAAGGTCGATACGGGGTATGGTGAGATGGCCGTACAATTCATCAAGAATGTCGATACAGAAAAAGAAATGCTCGATCGTTTGCTGCTCATATTGTTTGTTGGCGGAGGAATTGGAAGTCTAGTGGCGGTAGGCGCAGGCTATCTTCTGGCAGGACGGGCCCTGATCCCGGTCAAGAAATCCTGGGATCAGCAGCAGCAGTTTGTCTCGGATGCTTCACATGAAATTCGAACGCCGCTTGCTGTCATTCAATCGCGGGCTGATTTGCTATTTCAATCACCGAACGCGACAATCGAGGAAAAAGCCGTTGATATATCCATCATTTCGAAAGAAGTCCGGAGATTGAATAAGCTTGTTAACGGACTTTTGACCTTGACCAGAACGGATTCGAATCAAATGGAGGTTAAGAAATCGAACTTTTTCCTTGATGACTTACTTATGGATATCGTGGAACAGTATGCGGATATAGCTTCTTTTCAAGAAAAATCAATCATTAGCCATGCTCCCGAACAGGTAGTGTTTCATGGTGATAAAGAGAGAATTCATCAGCTATTGGTGATCTTGGTGGATAATGCCATGAAATTCACCGAGGAAGGCGGGGAAATTTCCCTATCCTGCATCAAGAATGCTTCATCCATCATTCTTACTGTAGAAGATAATGGAATAGGCATTCCACAGGAAGAACTCCCCTTGATTTTTAACCGTTTTTATCAAGTGGAGCAATCCCGCTCGGCTAATGAAGGCTCTGGCTTAGGTCTATCCATTGCCAAATGGATTGTAAACACACATCAAGGGAACATCAAGGTTACAAGTGAACAGAATGAACGGACCCGTTTTGAAATCACTTTTCCGAGAAATCAAAGGAAAAATTAGATGCCATCCAATACGAAAAAGACCCTTACTTTCTTCCTTGCTGCTTAAGGAAATATTAAGGGTCTTTTTAGATAATCATCTTATAAATACATTTATTTTTGGAGGGGAATCATTGATGAAAAGACTTGGTAGGTTACACTTTTTGGTTGGAATATTGGCTTCGGTCCTTTTAATGGTCCAAGCAGTCACCGGGATCATGATGTATGTGGATGGCAGCGGCAATGAACCCATGAATCGACAGGCGGTGATGGGCCAGCCTGCCGAACGCACCACAACAGAATCGGATACTGAAGAATCGGCTAATAGCGGTACGGCGACAGATGAATCATCTACGGAAACGGCAACTAATGATACGCAGGGCACTCCACAAGGGGGGCCTAATGGTTCCGGGACTCCAGGGGAGATGCCAAGTGGTGGCGGTTTCCAAGGCAGAGACTCTTTAGCTGGGAAATTCATCGACTTTTATCAAGGGGCAGGTGGCTTGACCGCTTCCATCATCATCTTTGTAATTGGAGGCGCTGGATTAGCGACAACGGTGATATCCAGAAAAACAGTTGCTAAATAGTCGATACTATTTGAGGAAAGAGAAGGTTCCTTTCGAAGGGGAGCCTTCTTTTTTAATTCACGAAACCCATTATTGTCACTAATTGTTATTTCAAAAAGGAAAATAATAATTGCACTTAAAAAAATATTAGTTTAATATAGACTTCTGGAGAGGTACGTACATGTATTTTGGATGAAAGAGAAAACGTTTGCATAAATTTTTTGAGGGTAACCTACTATTAATGCACGAACATTAAATTCACCCTTAGTGGAGGCAGAATATATGAAATTTCTGATTGCAATTTTAGGACTGGTTATTGTTTTTGGACTAGCTTTATTAGCCAGCAGTGACCGGAAGAAAGTTAAAATTAAACCGATCATCCTCATGCTGGTCATTCAGCTTATTTTAACTTATTTATTATTAAATACGAAGTTTGGTTTAGTGATCATCAATTCGATTGCCGATGGTTTCGGAAAACTTTTAGAATGGGCAAATGAAGGGATCACCTTTGTATTTGGCGGGATTGTAAACGAAGGAGCGTCGCCCTTCTTTTTAAATGTCCTTCTTCCAATCGTATTCATCTCAGCATTAATCGGGATATTACAGCACTTCAAGATCCTCCCGTTCATCATGAAGTGGATTGGATTCCTTCTAAGTAAGGTGAATGGGATGGGTAAATTGGAATCTTACAATGCTGTCGCATCAGCAATAGTGGGCCAATCCGAAGTTTTCATAACCTTGAAAAAACAACTCGGTGCCATTCCGCCATCTCGCATGTATACGCTTTGTGCATCAGCCATGTCAACTGTATCGATGTCGATCGTTGGCGCTTATATGACGATGATTGAACCAAAGTACGTTGTGACTGCAATTGTTATTAACATGTTTGGTGGATTTATCATCGCATCCATTATCAATCCTTATACCGTAACGGATGAAGAGGATATTCTCCCTGTTGAAGAAGGGGCAGAGAAGCAGTCTTTCTTCGAAATGCTTGGGGAATATATCATGGATGGGTTTAAGGTTGCTATCACTGTAGCAGCGATGTTAATTGGTTTCGTTGCTTTAATCGCAGGGATCAACAGCGTATTCGACATGATCTTCGGCATCAGCTTCCAAGACATCATGGGATATATCTTTGCACCGTTTGCCTTTATCATGGGTATACCGATTTCAGAAACCGTGACTGCTGGAGGAATCATGGCAACGAAACTGGTAACTAATGAATTCGTTGCCATGCTGAGCTTAGGGGACGCATCAGCTGCCTTGAGCGAAAGGACGATAGGGATCGTTTCGGTTTTCTTGGTTTCATTCGCCAATTTCTCATCAATTGGAATCATTGCCGGTGCAGTCAAAGGACTTCATGAAAAACAGGGTAATGTTGTAGCACGTTTCGGCTTGAAGCTGCTTTACGGTGCGACTCTTGTCAGCATCCTATCAGCGATCATTGTAAGTGTGATACTTTAAATAACGGTTCTAACACAAAAAAGGCACTTGGGTTTACTCCTAAGTGCCTCTTTTATATTTGTTACGCAAAGGTAGAATTTTGAATTTGAAGGTGTTTGGCTTGCTGGTATATAATACATAAAATGACAGGTGTGAAAGGGGAGTTTTAGGATGACGATGGATGGAAAAGAAACGGCTATCTTTGCAGGAGGCTGCTTTTGGTGCATGGTTGCTCCCTTTGATGAAAGTGATGGTATCATTTCAGTGACATCAGGTTATACAGGCGGTAAATTTGCCGCTCCTAGTTATAAACAAGTGATTACCGGTGCGACCGATCATGTTGAAGCGGTTCAAGTGGTATTCGATCCATCAATCATTTCCTATAAAACTTTATTAGAGATATTCTGGCAGCAAATCGATCCTACGGATGACGATGGACAGTTCTCGGATAGGGGAAAGCAATACAAGGCTGCCATTTTCTATCTTAATGAACGTCAGAAACAGGAGGCAGAACAATCGAAGGAAGATTTAATGATGAGCGGGCGGTTTAAGAAACCTATTGTTACGGGTATTCTACCCTCGGGGGAATTTTACGCCGCTGAGGAATATCATCAAGAATTCTATCGGAAAAATCAATTTCGCTATGCATTGTATCGTAAAGGCTCAGGACGGGATGCTTTCATTAAAGAAAATTGGCCTAAGGATAATGCACACCTTAGAAAGACCTTAACGGAGAATCAGTTTCATGTCACCCAGGAAAATGGCACGGAGCCGCCTTTCGATAATGCCTATTGGGATCACTTTGAAGAAGGCATTTATGTGGATGTTGTTTCTGGGGAGCCCCTATTCAGTTCGCGGGATAAATATGATAGCGGCTGTGGGTGGCCAAGCTTCACGAAGCCCATCATGTCGGCAAGTGTCAATGAAAAAATGGATCTCAGCCACCGAATGACCCGGACCGAGGTGCGCAGCAGGGATGCCGATTCACACCTTGGACATGTTTTTCCTGATGGCCCAAGTCCTAAAGGCATGAGATATTGCATAAACTCTGCGGCCCTTCGATTCATTCCTAGAAATGAAATGGAGAAAGCGGGATATGGAGATTTATTAATACTATTTAAAATGAAATAACTAGTGAGATAGGGGAACACAAATGGATAAAATAGATGAAAGATTATATCGATATATCCTTGATAACTCATCCAAGATTACGGAAAACTGGCTGGCTTTAAGGGAAAAGCAGTCTGGATCCATCTATTCAATAGATTCTAATGAGGAAATCGAAAAGCTGCTTAGGGAACAGAATACATTGACGATCAAGACAGTGACCAGTGCTTTACTTGAAGATAAAACTGCTTTTATTGAAACGATGGAGCAGTGGGCCACACTTGTCGCGAAGAGCAGGGTTGAATCGGACACCCCCATTTACGAAGTGTTGGAAGCGCTTAATAAGGTTCGCGAAACATATTGGGCCTTCATCACTGATTATATGCTAAAGGATACTGGGATAACGAAGGATACAATCATCCGGTGGAGCCGGATTATTAATCGTGCCTTCGATCAATTGAACCGTGAGTTCACTGAGCAGTATTACCTTTTGACAAAAGAACGACTCCTTGCTCAACAGGAGCTGATTAATGAACTGGGCGCACCTGTCATTCCTATTGTTGATGCCATTGCGGTTTTGCCGTTAATCGGTGAAATCGATACCTATCGGGCAAAGGAAATTTTGAATGGGACTCCAAGCAAATGCATTAGCAAAAATATCACACACTTATTCATCGATTTATCGGGAGTATCCCTTTTGGATACGATGGTTGCCCAACAGATCTATCAATTGATAAGTACCCTGAACCTGTTAGGCATTCAATCGACCATTTCCGGGATTCGTCCTGAAGTGGCCCAGACATCGATTCAGTTAGGTCTTGATTTTAGTCAGGTTTCGACACATAGTACTCTTAAACAGGCCCTTTCCAAGCAAGGGATCAAACTTTACGAGAAAAAATGATATAAAGGTGCAGAAAATGAAAAAGAACCAGATCCCGCTAGGAATCTGGTTCTTTTTCGTGATTCTATAACTTGAATGAACTTTTCAACCCGACAATTTGGTTGAAGACCAAGTGATCGGCCGCAGTGAGTTTTGAATCAACATTATAATAGCCATGCCTGAAGAATTGGAATTTATCCTGAGGCTTAACATCTTTCATGTTAGGCTCGACAAATCCTTGTAAAATTTCTATAGAATCAGGGTTTACCCGGTCCAGGAATGATTTTTCTTCCTCTTCATCATTTTCCTTATCCAGGATTAAAGGCTGATAGTTGCGGAATTCCGCTGAAACGGCTTGTGAAGCTTCGACCCAGTGCAATGTACCTTTTACTTTACGGCCAGTGAAGCCAGATCCGCTTTTCGTTTCAATGTCGTATGTGCAGCGAAGTTCAATGACGTTACCGGCATCATCTTTTATCACTTCTTCACATTTAATGAAATAAGCATGTTTCAAACGAACTTCATTGCCCGGGAAAAGTCGGAAATACTTTTTCGGCGGGTTCTCCATGAAATCGTCCTGTTCGATATATATTTCACGTGAAAACGGGATTTGGCGTGTGCCCATTTCCGGAACTTCCGGATTGACCTCGGCATCCAGCCATTCTATCTCGCCTTCCGGATAGTTGGTGATGACCACTTTAAGCGGGTTCAGGATTGCCATAGTCCGTGGAGCCTTGAGCTTTAAGTCTTCCCGCACGAAATGATCAAGCATTTGAGAGTCCACGACACCGCTTGTTTTTGCGACACCTATCTCTTGGCAGAATGCACGAATCGCTTCGGGTGTATACCCGCGTCTCCGCAAGCCTGAAACAGTAGGCATCCGCGGGTCGTCCCAGCCGTCCACGAAGCCCTCATCGACAAGCTGCTTCAGTTTTCGCTTGCTCATTACTGTATTGGTCAGGTTAAGACGGCCAAATTCATATTGTTTTGGTTTGCTTTCCATTTCACAATTCTCAACGATCCAGTCATAAAGAGGGCGTTGATCTTCGAACTCAAGCGTACAAATGGAGTGTGTGACTCCCTCGATGGCATCTTCAATTGGGTGGGCAAAGGCATACATTGGGTAGATGCACCATTTGTTGCCGGTATTATGGTGTTCAGTATGGGAGATACGGTATATGACGGGATCACGCAAATTAATGTTAGGTGAGCTCATATCGATTTTTGCACGCAAGACTTTTGTGCCGTTTTCGAATTCGCCGCTGCGCATCTTTTCAAATAGTTCAAGATTTTCCTCGACGGTTCTATTGCGGTAGGGGCTATCCTTCCCTGGCTCAGTCAGCGTTCCGCGATATTCACGGATTTGGTCGGCATTAAGGTCGTCCACATATGCCAGTCCTTTATTGATGAGCAGCACAGCTCTTTTATACATTTCATCAAAATAGTCGGAAGCGAAGAAAAGGTTATCCCAGTCGTAACCGAGCCACTTTACATCTTCCTTAATGGAATTGACAAACTCAATATCCTCTTTCAATGGATTCGTATCATCGAAACGAAGGTTAGTTTTCCCATTGAAATCATCAGCCACCCCAAAATTCAAAATGATTGATTTGGCATGTCCGATATGTAAATATCCGTTCGGCTCAGGAGGGAAGCGGGTGATGACATGATCATGTTTTCCGGACTCTAGATCATCTTTTATAATATTTTTAATAAAATTCGAAGAGTTATTTTCCAACTGAATTCGACCTCTTTCATTTATATACTTCTTTTAATTTTACTTGTATATATACCATAAATACAGATATTTTTCCATGTTCGAGCCGGAATAAGGGTTTATATGAAACAATTCATCAAGTATTTAGTTTGTACAATCAGAGCCGAAATATCCCTGAAACTTTAATCATGGAATTTAGGGAACTACCTAACTGGATATTAAAGAAACCAATAAATCGTTTTTCATTTAAAAAAAGCAATACAGTAATTCACGCCTGTATTGCTTTTAATCTCGCTGGCAGACAGATTTTAGAATTAAAATCAAAAGACTGTCGTTTGCAAAAATTCTTTTGTACGCTCTTCTTTTGGATTGGTGAAGAATTCTTTTGGCGGTCCGCTTTCGACAACCCTCCCATTATGCATGAAGACAATCCAATCCCCGACTTCACGTGCAAAACTCATTTCATGTGTAACGACTACCATTGTCATCCCTTCCAAGGCAAGTTCCTTCATCGTGGCAAGAACTTCCCCGACAAGTTCGGGATCCAGAGCCGAGGTGGGCTCATCAAAGAGCAGGATATCAGGTTTCATGGCAAGGGCGCGGGCTATGGCAACACGCTGTTTCTGCCCGCCTGAGAGCTTGCTTGGATAGACATCCGCTTTATCTGATAAACCGACTTTGGCAAGCAATGCCTTTGCTTCTTCAATCGCTTGGGCCTTAGGGATCTTTTTGACGTGTGTCGGTGCTTCGATGACATTTTCCAGTACGGTCATATGAGGAAAGAGGTAGAAATGCTGAAATACCATTCCGACTTTCTCTCGAATTTTATTAATATCATGGGTACCTGGATTGATTTCCGTTCCTTCTATGAGGATTTGGCCGCTGTCTTTCTTCTCTAAATAATTCAAACAGCGGAGCAGGGTGCTTTTTCCGGAACCACTCGGTCCGATCAAACAGACAACATCGCTATCGAGTACCTTCATATCAATATCTTTAAGTACATGCAGGTTTCCATACGATTTATTTAAATTCCTTATCCGAATCATTTCTTTTTGTTCCATTTCAATTCCCCCTATCGATCACTGATGGACAGTTTCTTTTCGAATAAATTGACGATAATGGTCAGGAAAGCCACTAGAATCAAGTAGTAGACCGCTACAATCAATAAATAAGTCATTTCATCGAAATTATTCGAGCCTAACGTAGTCGCCACATTAAACAGCTCATTCATGGATATGAAGGCTGCCAGTGATGAATCCTTGAGCCCGATGATGAATTGGTTGCCAAGCGGCGGCAATGCGCGTCGGAAGGCTTGAGGCAAGATGATTCTCCTTAAGGTGAGCGAATTGCTCATGCCAAGGGAGCGTCCGGCCTCCATTTGGCCTTTGTCGATGGATTGGATCGTACCACGTAAAATCTCTGAGATATAAGCTCCATTATGGAAGGCCAGGGCAAGTGACGCCGCCCAGAAGTCCGGCAGTAAGAAGAGATTGCTGATACCGAAATAGAGTATGAATATCTGTACGATTAAAGGTGTTCCACGTACCAGGAATACATATGTATCTGAAATCCATGCAAGAATTTTTATATTGGATATTTTTAAAAGTGCAAATAGCAAACCGATGAGGATACCTACCAATATGGAGACTACCGTCAGTTCCAATGTGAGGAGCATGGCTCGGATGAATACGTCCGAGGAGCTAAATAATGTATCAAAAAAATGTGAAAAACTAGGCAATGTAATGACTCCCTTTCTATCAATCTTTATTCAGGCTTAGTTGTGATGTCCTCACCAAAGTATTTTTTGCTGATTTCCGCAAGAGTTCCATCTTCCCGGAGGTTTTCAAGTGCTTCGTTGATGCGTGCAAGCAGCTGAGGGTTGTCGTTAGGCAGTACGATGGCCTGCTCGCTTCGTTCAATCAATTGCCTTCCTTCGATGTCGAAACCTTCCTTGGTCGCTTCCTTGCCGGTTACGAAGTCGGTGATGACGGCATCATGACGTCCTCCGCTCAATGCTTTCAGGGCGGTGATATCACTGTCATAGGTTTTTACATTGGTTGTATATTTTTCTGCTGTGGTTGCGTACGTAGAGCCTTTAGAAGCCGCAACTTCCTTACCCTTTAAATCTTCAACCGTTTTAATATCACTATCCGAACGGACAAAAATTTGAGGACCTGAGTAGTAATAAGGGGTCGAGAAGGCAACATGTTTACTTCGTTGTTCATTGATTGTATGACTGGCAACCGCGGCATCTGCCCGACCGGTTTTAACACCTTCCACGATACCTTTGAACTTTATCCGTTTAGGCACTGGTTCTAGGTCGAGTTCCTTTGCAATTGCATCGCCGACTTCAATATCGAACCCGGTTACGGTCATGTCATCATTGACATAACTGAATGGCTTGAATTCACCTGAGGCAGCGAAAACAAACTGGTCCTCATTGATCAGCTTACTCCCGTCCTCCAGCTGGTCCTTTTCAGCACAGCCGGACAGAAGACCAAGAACAGCCAGAATGGATACAATGAATGTAACTGATGATTTCATGATAATTTCATTTCCCCCTTTGAAAAAAAACTAATAGAATGGTCTATACCCTTATGAAGCAGTGAATAACCTTATTAACTATGGAAAATAAAACTGAAATAAAAAAGGTTGTCCAGATCATGCCGACATTTCATACAAGAATCCCCCTTCACTATGCATTTCATAAAGGTTCTCGGCCTTTGCCTTCATTTCCTTTAAATTCACCAGTTATTTATTGGAAGAATGATAGTGCCTATTAATAGAGGATGAGAACTAATGGTATCTTTTCATCCTCAGATCTAGGCCACTTCTATTTCAAAAAAAAAAGTCGACCGTGATCAGGCCGACTTTTCCGCGAGTAAAACCTACGAAATATGAATAGAGGATAGCTTTATTCAAAGGAAACTCCATTTGAATTTGCAATTGTTACTAAAGTACAACTAGTGACTCTTGAAATAAAAGACCCTCAGTTCATATCATCACTTTCTCCTTATTTACTCAAAAATGAAACCCATTGTTCCAAAGTAGGAATGTATAACAAGTTCCTTTTATATACGATTAAATTATTACAATTCAATCTTCATTAATAAAAGATATGTGGGCTGAATTAAAAGCTGATGCTTCATTTAAATCCCATGTATCAAGTTCAAAAGAAGGAAGAATTAAAGATCAATTCATTTGTCATGCTGTAAATCCATTAACAATTTACAAGTCACCTTGGAACTTAGAACCTTGGCGTCCAGATTTATCGCTATCATCAACTTATTTCAATAGATGCAATGCAACGTAATGGTGTTTACAACAAGTATAAATTTTAAGTAAGAGGATGAATTCACATGTTTGATAGTACCAATCAAGCAATATATGAGCCAGATTATATTTCTCTACTGTTACTGCTTTTAGGAATTGTTTATGTGATCTACTTCGGATTAACTATCGTTAAAATCAAATTAGATACATTAGCTATAAGTACCCTTGCTATTTCCCTTCTTACTTATTTACTAGTGGGATTTTATATGGCAGGCTTTGGCTTTTATATTGATGAGGAAACCCCGAACAACCTAGTATTTGAGAAATACGGATTCCCGGATTTAATTTTATTGGCGTTCCCTTATATCTTTTTATCTCTAGCGGCAAGTCTAGGTGAAAAAAAACGAAATAAATAATAAAATAAAAAAGCATCTCTAAACTGAGACACCTCGTTTCAATATTAGTCATTTTTGCGATTACTGCCCCCCTGTTAAAGTAGGGGGGTCTTTGCATTCAATCCCGAATTGATTGACTGACTTTAATTTTGGCCATGAGTTGAAGTATAATATAGCAAAATAGAAGAAGGGCAGTTGGGAAAATGGTGAGCAACTTTGTGCAAGAGCAGTTACAGGAATTTCGCGAAAGAAATCAAGATAGAGGCCGTTTAATTATAAAATGTCCTGACCAGCCGGGAATTGTTTCGACAGTTACGGCTTTTCTTAAAGAATATGATGCAAATATTGTTGAATTGAGTCAGTATTCGATGAATCCTGAGGGCGGTACCTTTTTCACCAGGATCGAGTTCGATTGTCCAGGATTGAATGACAAGGCAGCGGATATGCAACTGGCATTCCAGGAAGTTTCGACAGCATTCTCGATGCAATGGACATTTAATCATGTGAGTGATCTGAAGAGGACGGCCATCTTCGTTTCGAAGGAACCCCATTGCCTTCTGGAATTGCTATGGGAGTGGCAAAGCGGAGATTTATTGGCTGACATTGCGCTAGTCATCAGCAATCATGAAGATACGAGGGAAATTGTCGAATCGATGGGCATCCCGTTTTATTACATTCCTGCCAATAAGGATATACGTAAGGAAGTGGAGACTAAACAGCTTGGACTTCTGGAAGAATTCAAAGTGGACCTTATTGTTTTAGCCAGGTATATGCAGATATTGACGCCGGATTTCGTAGCGGCCCATCCGAACAGGATCATCAATATCCATCATTCATTTTTACCTGCCTTCATTGGAGCCCGGCCTTATGAACGAGCTTATGACAGAGGTGTTAAGCTGATTGGGGCGACTTCCCATTATGTGACGAATGATTTGGATGAAGGTCCAATCATCGAGCAGGATATCGAACGGGTGGACCATCGTGATTCTGCCGGGGATATGAAGAAAATCGGTCGTTCAGCTGAACGCAGGGTGCTGGCACGTGCCGTTAAATGGCATTTGGAGGACCGCGTCATTGTTCATGAAAATAAAACGGTAGTCTTTTAAAATGAAAAACCCCCCTTTGAATGCCGAGGGGGGTTCCGTTTGCGACAAAAGGAGGTTCGGATTGCTCCCATCCTAGAACCATGATTTTAGTACAATACTGAATTATCAGTCATGTTTTTTTACTTGATTATAGGAATGATACCCTTACTAGATTGAAGAAATTTGCGACACTCCTGCTGAATAACTGGCTAGCCGAGACCCCGGAGACGCTTGCCGGCGAGGAGGCTTGGCAGACAGTCGGCGGAAAGGGAGCGGATTTCTGAAATCAGCTGGAACTTTTTTAAACGAATTGAAATTAAACTAGTTCTTCTCTAATTTGTCTACAGTCTGAACCCCCCTTTGGGTTGCCAAGGGGGGTTTTTAGGATGGAATTTAGTGAGTTGCTAGTACGTGTACTCGACCCTTACTGAGGCAGTGATGTTCAATTCACCAGGCTGAATCGGAGTAGTCGCCATTTTTGAAAAGGTACTTGTTTGGTAAATCATGGGGGTTGCCGTTTCGGATAGCTCTTCAACCTGATTAGGGACTGGGTTCAATGAGATTCCTAGCGTTCGAGCCATGGAGAGTGCTTTTTCATATGCATTTTTTAAAGCGAGAGAAAGTGCCTGGTTATAGTATGCTTCTGGATTGGATAAAGAGAAGCGGATGCTGGTGATTGAATTGGCGCCGCTTTTGACGGCCGTGTCGATTATGCTGCCTATTTTCTCGATGTCGGACGTTTGGGCTTGTATGATGTGCTGGACTTTGTAGTTCTTGAACAATTCCTTTCCGTCAATATAATCATATTGTGGATCGATTCTGTAATCACTCGTTTTCAATTGCTCTTCGGGAATGCCTGCGGATTTAAGTGATGCGATGACATTTGCGATTGCTTGGGAATTGGCTTGCTGGGCCTTTTGCGGGTCCTCATCCTCTGTTATGACTCCAAGGGTGATCGTAGCTTGATCCGGAGCAGCAGATAGCGTCTCTGAGCCGGAAACTTTCAATATATGTTCATCGTTGCGGTAATAATCCCTATCGGGGGCATTGTATTCTTGATTCATTTTGACACCAGCCTTTTTAAGAGGTAATCTCACCCCTATTGTACGAATTATGAATGGAAAACATGATTGAAATATTCCCTTTGTCATTAATTCATCGAACAATCACAAAAAAACACTCGGCCTTGACCGAGTGCACATTACTTATGAATGACTTGAACCCTGCCCACCTGGCCATCAGTCAATCTTACTTTAATTCCATGAGGGTGAGTGCTGGAGTTGGTTAAAATATCCTTTACAGTGCCGCTTGTCAGTTTTCCGGTGCGTTGATCTGCTTTAAGTACAATGTCCACAGAGGCACCTGGGGTAATATCTTTCCGGTTTTTACCGTTCATGTTCAATTCAATCCTTTTTCACAGTTATTTGCAACCATTCAATCATGCAGTAACTTCAGTATAAGGAAAACGGCGGGCCCAGTCGACTATTAGATAAAATCACAAATTGGCACTTAGCGAATTTTCTTCAATGGTTCGACAGCAGGGCCATTTAACACTTCACCAGCGATAGAGTAGCGGGAGCCGTGACATGGGCAATCCCAAGTACGGTCGCCGCTATTCCAGGCAACTTCACACCCCATATGTGTACAGGTGGAATCAACAATATGGAGCTGGCCATCATGATCACGATAACACCCAGCTTTGTCCCCATTCACCTTCACGATTGCTCCTTCATCAATTCCTATGTCTTCCGGCGTTTTATGATTGAAGGCCAATTTGCCTTTGATGAGATGCTTCGCCACATCAGCATTATCTTGGAGAATATTCTTCACACCTTTTAAACGGGCAGGATCATACAATTCCGCATACCGGTTATCTCTTTGCAAAATCCGGTCAGTTAAAATCCTGGCGGCAATCGATCCGTTCGTCATTCCCCATTTCGCATAGCCGGTTGCTATCAGGACGTTTTGATGATTGGGTGTCACCGGCCCGACGAAGGGGATATTATCCGGTGTCACAATATCCTGTGCCGACCAGCGGTAGGGAATGTCTTTCACATCGAAATACTGGGAACTGAATTCCTTCAGAGCTTCATAATGCTCGATCGTCGAGATTCCCTGTCCTGTTTTATGGCCATCTCCGCCAACAAGTATAAGTTTTTCCCCATTGTCCAACTCCGTATAGCGAAGGGAGCGGGTAGGGCTGTCGGCACTGTAATACATCCCACCGGGATATTCCTGTTCAGTCCTGATTCCAAGTACATAGGATCTTTTTACATGAACACGGGCAAAGTATAAGCCCATTTCATCATTAAAGGGGAAGTGGGAAGCAACAATGACCTGATTGCTTTTGATTGTATGTCCCGTATCCGTCAGAACGGTCGGTGGATCGCCGTCTTCAATCTTCATTGCCGTGGTCCGTTCATAAATGGTGCCTCCGCTTTCGAGAATTGTCGAAATGAGGGCAGTTAAGTATTTTAACGGGTGAAACTGTGCTTGGTCTTTCATTATCACAGCAGCTTTACAAGGAATGGAGAAAGGGATATTCTCCGCATAATCCCCCCGAATGCCGAGTTTTTGATAGGCTTTCAATTCATTTTGAATTTTGCTTTTATATTCCTCAGTATTTGCGTACACATAGGCATCCTGTGCAGTCAAATTACATTCTATGGAATGTTCTTCTACCAAGTCTTTGATAAGCTTCATTCCATCTGTATTGGCTTCATAATAAAGTTTGGCATTCTCTTCACCATGGTCAGTGATCAGCTGGTCGTAAATCAGGCCATGCTGGGCCGTGATTTTTGCTGTAGTGTGTCCTGTCGTTCCAGTAAGGATTTCGCCTGCTTCAATCAGAGTGACTTTAACACCTTGTTTAGCTAGTAGATACGCAGATGTGATTCCGGTAATTCCGCCGCCCACTATTAAGACATCAGTGGTTATGTCTGTATCTAGTTTAGAAAAAGAAGGGAAAGTTAACTCACTGCGCCAATAGGGTTCCGGAAATCGGGGAAGATCTGTATTTTTTTCAGTCATTTTAATACCTCCATACAGTTCATTAGTTGAATTGTCCATTTATTACCATACCCAAATCCGCTATTTATACGCTTATTTTTGTAAGAAGAAAGGTTAAAAAAATACATTATTTGGTTTGTTTACAATTATGTATACATGTAAACAAAAATAGATGTTTTGTACACAAATATGTATATATGTTTACAAACCCGTACACATGGCTGTATATAAGGTGTATACATGTTTGTTCCTAATGTATACAAAAATGAATACAATTCGACAAATGAAAATAAAGCTACAGCTTATGAAGCATCGACTAATATAGAAATCTCTTCTATCGGGAGTGCTCCACCTAATTTTTTCTATGAAAAAGGGGATGTTTTTAGATGAGTTCTAGAATCGCAGCAGTAGACGTAGGAAATGATGCAATTAAAACTATTTTTGGAAAGCTAGAGCCTAAAACTATATATACCAAATGTCATTGCAAAATACATGAAGATCGGCCAGTCATAGGAATCGAAGAACTCGATGTAAAAAACCTTGGAAGGGATACATATTAGAGTCCATTCACCAGCCTTGCAAGACAATAATGCCATTTATCGTGTCGGAAATTTAGCGACAAAAAGTGATAACCCAACAGAACTAGATTTGGGGAGCAGTAAATCAGAGGAGGACCAAACATTAGTATTTGCGTATACATAAGCATCTTGTACATTCAATAGAATGTTCTTCTATCAATCCTTTGATAGCTCCGTTCCTTCAGTGTTGGCCTCATAAAGTATAGTCTGGCCTATTCCTCACTGTGATCAGTAATAAATTGGTCGTAAATCAAGCCGTGCTGGACCGTGATTTTTACGGTTGTGTGGCCTGTTGTTCCATTAAGGGTCTCATCTGCCTCAATGAATGTGGCTTTCACACCTTGCTTGGCTAATAGATAAGCTGAAGTGATACCCGTAATTCCGCCACCAACAATTAAGACATCAGTTGTTATATCTGTTTCTAGCTTAGAAAACGAAGGAAGGATAAAGTGCTGCGCCAATATGGCTACGGATATTGAGGAAGTTCTTTATTTTTTCAGTGATTTTAATATCTTCATACGTTTCATTAGTGGTTTGTCCAATTTATTACCATGACCAAATTCTCCTTTTTTACGCTTTCTTTTATATGAATAAGATTATTAAAAGTTAGTTTTTTGTTTGTTTGCAATATTGTATACATGTAAACGAAAATAGTTGGTTTGTACACAAAAAAAGTAAACATGTTTACAAACAAGTACACATGGCTATATATAACGTGTGTACATATTTGTTCCTAATGTGTACACAAATGAATACAATTCGACAAATAAAGCTACAACTTATGAAGCATTGACTAATATAGAAACCTTTTCTATGCTTAATAGAGTGCTCCACCTAAATTTTTTTTATGAAAAAGGGGATGTTTTTAGATGAGTTCTAGAATCGCAGCAATAGATGTAGGAAATGATGCAATTAAAGCTATTTTTGGAAAGCTAGAGTCTGAACTATATATACCAAATGTCATTGCAAAAGACATTGAAGATCGTCCGGTCATAGGAATCGAAGAACTCGATGAAAAAAACCCATTGGAAGGGTTACATATTAGAGTCCATTCACCAGCCTTGCAAGACAATAATGCCATTTATCGTGTCGGAAATTTAGCGACAAAAAGTGATAACCCAACAGAACTAGATTTGGGGAGCAGTAAATCAGAGGAAGACCAAACATTAGTAATGCTTTTTGCGGCTATTGCATTGGATGCTGCCAAGCAAGGGAATAATGATAAGTTCAAAAAAGTAAATAACGTTGTCGAAGCGAATTATACGCTGGGCACAGGTCTACCTCTTCGGGAAGTTAAGGAAGGGAAAGATGTTGGGTACCGTTCGAAGCTACTGGGATCCGTTCACCAAGTAGAATTTTTAATTACACCTAAATACCAAGGTATTAAGGTTAATATCAAATTTGATGAAGTGAAAGTCTATCCAGAGGGCTTCGCCGCATACATTAATTTAGTCATGGACAATGATCTGAATATCATTAACCGTGAATTGATAGATAGAAGAATTCTCATTCAAGATATTGGCGGACTATCGACAGATATCGCGGTCATTAAAAACCGTAAAGTTGACGATGATAAGGCGCAAGGATTCAATCTAGGAGTAGCTGAGGCTCTTGAATCTATTCGTGAAGAAATCAGAAAAAAACACGGTGTCGAGCTGGATAGCAGACGAGATGTCGTTGAAATCATCACGAAGAAAAACGATCGTAACCATATTATGGTTCGCGGAAGCCGGACAAGCGTCCATGATATCGTCGACCGGATTTTAGGAGAACTTGCGAAAAAGCAATATCGCCATCTGCGCAACGTATGGCAGAAAAACTCGCAAACGGAAATCTGCTATTTTGTTGGCGGAGGTTCGATTGTCTTGAAAGATTACCTGAAAACGCTCAATCAGAATTTTGATGGCTACAATATAGACTTTTTTGAAGATGAACGGGAAAGCGTTTGGATGATGGCCAACGCCTATTATAAATTGATTTCGGATTTTAATCGCCGGAATTCAAAGGAACAGCAGCAATCCCACCAAAAGAAGAAAGAACAAAGATCAGGTGCTGTTAAATAGGTGAGAGAATGAAAAAAACAGCTTCTTCTGAAATCAAAAGAGGACAAGCCATCACTTTTCGTATCCCTTCAGATGTATCAGATTATACGTTAAGGCAGCTGCAGAAATTGAAGGAAACGGAAAGAAGGAATTTTTCCAGTAAAATTGCCGAGTATGTTCTCGATGGAATCGGACAATCGACCCATCAGGAACGGGAAATGATTGCCTTGCCCATGCCGAACAAGCTTAGCAAATCTCAGCGTGACTGGCTCAAGCATTCCCACTCAGAAGCTATGCTTGGAACGATTATGTACCATCTTTTATCCGATCCTTTACGCGCAACAGCCTTGCTAGCCTCATTAAACAGCAATGTAATTAATGAGGAGATTTATTTGCAGGATGAGCCCGAAGAACAGGATAATGAAGTGGTGCAGGCAGAAATATCTAAGAAAGATTTGGATGACTTTGATTGGAGTTTGGAAAAAACCACGCAACAAGTGGAGGAACCAGAACCTGAAGAGGAAAATCTTGATGATCTTCTTGGTGATTTTCTCGATCAAATGAACCAGTGAGTGAACATATAGGAGGATATCTGACTACAAGTTGGATATCCTCCTTTTTCTTTGCGGGGGTTATAAAGAATGACACATAAAAAAGAGTATATCAAGCTGCAGCCTTTCCCGGCCAACATCGGGGAAAGGCTTTTTCTTTCGAATGAGAGATTACCCCCCTTGTAATCGCCGGACACATTCCTTCTCTTTTCAATAGTGGCGCAAGGAGGTTTGTTTTCCCATCACAATCCGGTTTACCCCTGAGCTATTGAAGGTTTTTTGTATGGGAAAATTGGCCGTACGTTTAAGCTACTGTCCCAAGATTAACACAAGATATGTTGATTTTGAGAAATGCAAATCTCACTTCCCTTGTAAAATTAGATATGCACCCCTTCCTTTCCAGGCCGACTATGGTGTCTTTGTCACCCAGCCCCTGAAGTATGTAAAACAACTGCCGAAAAATGAATAAGAGACATGGGAGTTTTCAGATGAAATATCTATATAAAATTACAGGAATATTTACCGTGTTACTCATGACGTTCTTCTCCCTTCAGTCAACTGCCGTCGGGGCAAACGAGGTCTGCAATCCCACAACGGGTACCGCGATTCAGTTATTGGACAATAAAGGGGAGTTAAAACAAACGCTGTCACTAGACGCGAACCATTCCGCCACATCGATCCGGAAAATCCTTAACAATGCCATTACAAAGGTTTCAGCCTATCCGCAAGATGTATCGAATGGGAAAAGGGGAACGGTCCGTTTGTCAAAAGGCCAGTTTACGGCGAGTGCGTTTATTGCAATGAAAGAAGGGGTCACTTTAGAAGGGACGGTGGAGAACGAAAGAACCGTCACGACAATGTGTACCCAGCCCTCAAGCGATTCTGTCACCATTAAAATCATGGTGAGCCATACTGGTGTCAAAAACCTGATACTAGAAGGAAAGCGACGGACGGAAGACCCCAAAACTGGGAAACCGAGAAATTATTTTGAAGCAAGGAACAGGGGCATCGAGGTTACTGCAATCGATCAATCCAAATCCACGTCGGATTTGGTGTCTGTCTATTCGGCTGTAAATGATTTGCACAGGCTTCAAAATATCCTGATCGAAGATGTTCAAATCACCGGGTATGAAGGATATGGCATTTACTTAGAACATGTGAATGGAGTCATGATTAAAGGGTCTGATTCAAGAAAAAGAAACAAAATGATCATAAAGGATATTGGATATGCAGGCATCGGCGGTTATTCTGCGAGTAACGTGACTGTAAGGCATGCGACAGTGATAAATCTTGGACCCGGGGAGACGGTGGGCAATACCAAACAAAGCTATGGCATCGCCTTTAGTCACCGGAAAGACAGTGCCGGAGATGCAATAACTCAATCAAAGTTCCCGCGAAGTGACACAATCGCAGTCGATGGGAATGTGGTGGCGAACAACCCAGGATGGGAAGGAATTGACACCCATTCAGGCCAAAATGTTTCCTTCACGAATAATGTCATCTTAAACACGCGTTTTCCAATCATTGTCGGCGGAATGGATTACAAGGGAGGAGCTATCTCAGCTTACCCACCCGGCAATATTACGATTGAGGGGAATAGAATCAATTCTTTTAATGATTATGCGTATTACGATATAGATAAAAATGCAACAGTCAGCGAACGGGGCATTACAGTCAACGGAACGCAATACCATGATCTTACTGAAACAAAGATGGGCTTCCTGCAAAAGGTCGTGATTAAAGGCAATTATGTGAATGATGTCCGGGCTAATGTCGAGGAATGGGGAGGCATCAGTATTCATGTGACCAAAAATGCCCTTATTGAAAGCAATATCATTGAAAATAGCCTCAACAATGGGATTGCGATGCTTAGCTCCAACAAGTTCACCAAAATCAAAGGAAACATCATAAACCAAATTCATAAATCCGATGAAAAGTTTATTTCAGCGGGCATTGGTATCAGAGGATCGCATAATAACGGCAGCCCTACAAATGATTATGCCTTCACCTCTTTGAACATGAAAAATAACGGTATTGAAAGGGATAACATATTTACCGAAGTTGGGCCTGAAATCCATGTACAAGACAAAACGGTTTATAACCGCCTGGATGACTGGATTGCCATTACGGCCTTCCTTGACTGGAACAAACCTAATGTGATGAAAAAGCAGGAGTAAGGAATGGCTGTATAAGATGCTAGTGGGTTTCAAAGTTAAAACGCCCCATTCTAAAAAAGGGACAAGCCTCACCTATATTAAGTGTTACATTTGTTTTCTGGGGTGAATGCAATAGGGAAAGCATTACTCTGTAAGTCAAATTGAATCACAGTGGGTAAAAGAGGAAGTGAAAAAGTGAAGATTCTTTATTTGCATCAATATTTCAATACCGATAAAGGCAGTACCCGATCTTATGAAATAGCTAAATTTTTAGTCTCTAAAAATAATAAAGTCACCATCATCACCGGAAATTCCATAGATTCGCGTGAGGGAATAAAAATCATATCAACCAAAACTAAATATAAACAAGAATATAGTTACCTGAAAAGATTATTATCGTTTATTCATTATATGTATAAGAGTTTTTTCATTGGGGTGAAGGAGAAGGAGGTAGAGGTAGTTTATGCTTCCTCGACCCCTTTGACAATTGGATTGATAGGTATGCTCCTTGCTAAGGTAAAGCGCAGCGAATTTGTGTTTGAAGTAAGGGATTTATGGCCAGATATACCTATTGAGCTGGGAATCATCAGACATGAATGGTTAAAGAGAATTTTATTGAAGCTAGAAAGCATTATTTATTCTTCGGCTGATAAAATCATCGTGCTTTCGCCTGGGATGAAGGAAGATTTATTGAAAAAAGGAGTTAAACGGGAAAAAATTGCTACGGTTACTAACTTTGCGGATATAAACTATTTTTCTCGAATTCGTTCCGAAGATAAAGAAGAAGCATTGGATAAATTAGGTTTAAAAGCGAAGTTTATCTGTTTATATGCAGGCACATTAGGATTTATCAATAATATCGATTATATTTTACAGCTTGCCGAAAAGACGGATGACCCCGATATTGTCTACCTAATTGTAGGGGATGGAAAGGAAAAAGAACGCTTAATTCAAGTGAAAGAGAGCAAAAAATTAAACAACGTCATTTTCTTGGATCAGGTATCTAAAAAAGAAGCGTACTTATTGATGGCCGTATCTCATATGGGTCTGTGTTTTGTACGTGATTATGAAATATTGGATAGGAATAGTCAAAATAAACTTTTTGATTTTTGGGCAGCCGGAAAACCAACATTAATAAACTATAAAGGCTGGCAGCATGAGGTCATGACAAAATATGATGCAGGTCACGGTTTTGAATATAGTGAAGAATCAAAGATGATAGAGTATGTAAAATCAATGAAAAGTGACAAACAAATGTATCTGAAAATCCAAGAAAATATAAAACGTTTAACCCTGAATTATGAGAAAACCAAATTGATTTCAAAACTGGAGAGAACACTGTCGGAATTGATTGTTAATGATCATTGAATAATCAAGTTCCTCTTGAACAATGGTGAATATTTGTCTGCATCTCACTTAACGTCTAATGAAAGATCTAATTTTGGAAAAAGGATGGAGTTCCATGGAGACTATCGTAAATACAAAGCCAGTGATAACAGGTTGGGTAAAACGGGAATACCTTAAGAACATTGAGCGCATTTTGGATTCTGGCAGGCTAATTTTAGGTGAGTATACCCGAAAATTTGAAGAAAGCGTCAGACAATACAGTGATTCTAAGTATGCTGTCGCACTTTCCAGTGCCACGGCTGCCATTGAAATTATTTTAAAATATCTAGATGTTGAAGACAAAGAAGTGATCATGCCAAGCAATACGTTCATTTCTCCAGTATATGCGGTGAAAAATGCGAAAGGAAGAGTCGTTCTTTGTGACATTAATTTAGAGGATTTCAATTTGGATTTAAATAGCCTGAAGAACGCCGTGACTCCTAAAACGAAAGTTGTCTTAATTACGTATATTGCCGGAAAGATCCCTGATAACATCTTTGAGATTAAAGAGTTTTGTGATGAGAATGATCTTTATCTAATCGAAGATGCTTCACATGCTTTTGGTGCCACTATAAATGGATATAAAGCCGGTACAATTGGATTTGCTGGGGTTTTTTCAATGTACCCCACTAAAATTGTTACAAGTGCAACAGGGGGTGTCATTACTTCGGACGATATAGATTTAATCAAATACTGTGAGTTGTTAAGGCACCATGGGAATGAAAATGGTGCAGTCAACCAAGTATTATCCGGTGACATGCTTCTCAGTGAATTTAATGCATTGCTTGGTTATCTGCAAGTTCAGGAAGCTTATGGGATGATCCAGGTCAGGCAGGAAATCTTCAGTTTCTATAAGGAGACTTTGAAGGATATTTTTCATGAACACGGTCTTTACTTCCAAGCTTCATCTGACCACAATATATCAACATTTTATAAAATTATCGTCATGTCTAAAAGCAAAGAGCAATGCGAGAAATTTAAAAAGCATTTAAAAGAGTGTCATATAAGCACCGGGCATTGTTATGGGGTCCCATTGCATTTACAGCCCACATTATTGGAGGAATATCCCCTGGCATCTCTCCCGAATGCCGATAGATTTCGTGAATCTCATTTCACGTTGCCATGTCACTTGGATTTGTCTGATGAGGATTTGAATTACATTGCAGCTAAATGTAAACAGGTAGTGGAACATGGCGATTAAAAATAGGATTGGAGTGGTGGGCTCAGGTTCAATAAGCTGTGCCATGATTGATGCCATTAATGAAAGTTCAAATGGAGAGGTAATGGGAATTTGGGGGAGAAGATTTCATTTTGCCAAGAAGCTTGCAAAAGAAAAAGGAGTGTCTAAAGTTTATGGATCCCTGAATGAAGTGTTTGAAGATGATGAGCTGGATACTGTTTATATAGCCACTCCAAATGCTTCCCATTATGAACAAGCGTTAGCAGCCATTGAGCATGGAAAGAACGTTATTGTGGAGAAAACGGCATTCATGACAGCCGATCAGGCCAATCGAGTATTCGATGCTGCAGAAAAACAAAATGTTTTTGTGTTCGAGGCAGTAAGATCCATTTATGAACCCAACTTTCAAATTTTAAAGAACGCTATTAAAAAGGTAGGAAAAATCCATGGGGCAACCCTAAAGTACCAAAACTATTCCAAGCAGTACTCGGCTTTATTAAAAGGAGAAACAGCTCCACTTTTCGATGAAAATCATGGTGGCGGCACATTAAGAACAATTGGAATTTATCCTATTTATGCGGCCATTCAATTATTTGGTGTTCCCGTTAAAAGTTTTTATTTTAAACAACTGATCGTAAAAAACATTGATTTAGGCGGCACGTGCATTTTTGAATATGAAGATTTTAAAATAACGATGTTGATTTCAAAAATTAACTTAACGAATGATTCAATATCGGAAATTTACGGAGAGAATGGAACCTTGCGTTTTCACTCGTTATACGATATTCGCACAATAAGTTACCGCAGTATCATTAATGACATTGAAGAAACGATAAGTGAACCTATCAGTGATAATAGTTTGCTTTATGAAATCACTGAATTTTCAGAATGGATTTTAATGAAAAATGTAACGGCCTACATGGAACAAAAGAACATTGCGCTTAAAGCGATATCTATCATTGAACAAGCTTTAAATGGAGGAACATGATGAAAAAAATATTGCTAGTAACAGCACACCCAGATGATGCGGAAATTAGTATGGGCGGTACCATTCGTAAGCTGTTGAACCAAGGACATTACATTATCAACATCATATTTTCCATCCCTTCGAATATCGAGGTCAGGAAACAAGAGGCAATAGAGTCATCAAAGAATTTCGGATATGAGGTACAGTTTTCTAAGTACTGTGAGGGTAATAACGTTGAGGATATCCCTCTTCATAAATTAATAAAAGAGCTCGACGATATCATCGAAAAGATGGATCCGGACGAAGTCTACACACATTGGATGAATGACAGTCATCAAGATCATCAAAAGTTATCAAAGGTGGTAAGAAGCTGTTTCAGGAAAAAACAATTCACCATATATGAATTCGAACAAATCAACCAAAATAATAACATCGCTGCCAATCAATTTCACCCGAATATCTATAGTGATATTACAGAGTTCATGGAAGATAAAAAACGTATGATTACCATGTTCCAATCACAGCTAACCGGTTATATGGGGCATTATTTAGTGAATGCGGAGCATATCGGCAGTTGGAGGGGTTCCCAAGTGAATTGCAAATACGCGGAGACATTCCTATTAATTTTTTCAAAAGAGGTTTTGTAGGTGGAAAAAAAGAAGATAGTCACAATTCACCAGCCCAATTTCTTGCCTTGGATTGGTTTGATTCATAAGGTTTTTCAATCGGACGTTTTTATATATTTGACCGATGTGAAATACTCTTCAAGTAATTTTCAAAATAAAACATATATTCTAGGTGCTGATGGAAAAGAGTCAAGGCTAACTGTACCGCTTCAAAAAAAGCCTGAAATGCTGCATGAAAAATTAATCAGTTATCATTCCCCAAATCAAAAATGGAAAAGGAATCATTTGAAGCAAATATCGGAAGTTTATAAAAAAACTCGGCACTTTCAAGATTTTTTCCCGCTGTTGGAAGAAGCATATCAAAAAGAACACGCTTTGTTAGTCGATTTAAATATTCATTTATTTGAATTGATTTTAAAGTATTTAAACTATGAAGGAGAAACACATCTTTCCAATGATTTTAACACTTCCTTTGGAAAAACAGAGAGATTAGTCAGCTTAATTAAGCAAACCGAAGGTACATGCTACTTAAGCGGGAAAAGCGGAAAGGATTACTTGGAAGAAGAATTGTTTCATAAAGAAGGAATTGAAGTCGTTTATCAAAAGTTCATACATCCCGTGTATTATGTGAAAAATGAAAAAGAATGTGTAAAAAATTTATCGATTCTAGACTGGATCATGCACGATCCGGCGGATCAAATAAAAGAAACGTTAACGAAAGATAAATTAGGCAAATCAGAACAATGTAAATGAGTATATCAAATAGAGATGTGGCGTGGTTGAAAATATGAAAATAAAAAATGAATTTATAAATAAAATCCTTTTATTATTAACAGGGAATTCACTTGCACAGCTTATTCTATTCGCAAGTTCTCCCATACTGACAAGAATATATACACCAGAAGATTTTGGGGTGTTTTCAACCTATACGTCACTATTGGCCATTCTCATATCATTTTCATCTCTTTGTTTAGAAAAGGCGATTCCTCTAGAAAAAAACCATAGTAATATGGTTCACTTGATGTACATTAGCATGTTTACGATTGCCGTCGTTTGTATCCTGAATATAGGTTTGGGCTTCCTTAATCTATCATTATTTCGATTATACGGTATAGAAGCTTCGATTATGAATGACCTTTTGCTTTCAATTGGCCTGTTTTTTGCTGGAATCTATCAAGTGATGAGCTACTGGATGTTAAAAGAAGATAAGTTTAAAGGACTAACTCATTCTAAACTGCTTCAATCGATTAGCAATGTAACAAGTCAGTTCTCACTTATTTCCATTAATCATGTGACTCCAGGAATTGGTTTAATAGCGGGTGATATGATAGGACGGGGAATAACCCTTGTGTACATTTGGCGATATTACTTAAAGCGAATGCATTGGCCAAAAGTGAACTATAGGAGAATCGGTTATTTGCTTAAAAAATATGAGAAATTCGCTAAATACTCCACATGGTCAACCCTCTTAAGTTCCTTATCTCTGCAAATCATTTTTTTGTTATTGATGCGTCTATACGGACCTGACGTGACAGGGCATTTTTCCATGGCTTCAAAAACGATAGGTCTGCCCATTACGATGGTGGGAGCGAGTATTTCGACAGTATTCTATGCCGAAGTGGCAAAAAGCATTTCAAATGAACCAGGAAGAGTTTTACATTTGTATAAGAGCATTATTACTAAAACGGCCATGTTAGGTGTGCCGTTAATGGCAATTTTGGCATGGATAGCACCCGGTGTCTTCAGCTTTGTTTTTGGAGAAGAGTGGCGTGTTTCCGGTGAATATGTGACATTGATGTCATTTATGTTTATAAGTCAAGTGATTGTCATGCCGGTTTCTCAAATATTGTATTTAGCCAAAAAACAACGGACTCAACTCTTATGGGATGTTTCAAGGCTGTTACTGTCATCGATTGGAGTACTGGTCATTTTCATTTCAGGGGGTTCAGCTAAAGCAGCCATTTTATACTTTAGCATTTGTATGGGGGCCAGCTACTACTTTTTTGCTCTCCTTGGCTATAGGGCGATACATTCCATAGATCGAGAGGATATCTAAAAAAATGAAGCTGATTCAACTGGGTCTGGTAGGAATATACGTCTGGTTACTGGATATATCCTACGTTTACTTTATTTCCCCTGAATATGCTTATATGGGGTATATATATCGGCAACATCCAAGTGCAGTCATGATAGTGATTTCCATGTTTTTTATTATATTGCCAGTCATATTCATAAAAAAGGAACTGGATAAGCCGTCGGAACTCGTTTTCTGGATTTTGTATTTTATTGTCTATATACCGGTAGTATGGGTTCCGAACTATTTATTTACGCTGCAGCCTGATTTTATATATACGAATGTTCTTTTGTTTTTTTGTTTACTTATCATTGGAAATGTAAATAGATTGCCAGCCATGAAGTTTACACCTCCTAATGTTAATCTCGGTCTATTAAAAATCATTTTTGTAATAACATTATTGATTTTTTTTCTTTACATCTTCAAAGTTTCGGGGGGAATTAGTCTAAAGCCTCCTATAAATTCTGAGGATATCTATGATAAGCGAATGACCTTTCGAACAAAACTAACCCCTCTTGCAGGCTATATTATACAGTGGCTTGCAAAAGTATGTAATCCATTGGTCGTGACCATTGGATTATGCAAAAAAAAATATACCTATGTGGTTATCGGACTAGGGCTGCAATACCTTTTGTACACCGTCAATGGCTTGAAATCCACTCTTTTATCGACTGGATTATTAATCATTGTATTCATTGCTTTTCGGAAGAAGGGAAGGGATTTTTCCATACTTTTTTGTATAAGTCTTTGCTCGCTGTTAGGCATCAGCATTTTTCTGGATTTTATCCTTGATCAGGCATATTTTTCTAATTTGTTTGCCAGAAGGATGATCATCACACCGGGCTTGCTGACAAGCTATTATGTAGACTTCTTTTCAACTCATCCAAAAGCCTTGCTATCGTATAATATTTTAGAAAAATTCATAGATCCTGTTTATGACAAGAGTCCGCCATACATTATCGGTACAGAGTACTTTGGCCGACCAGAAATGGCAGCCAATGCCAATATGTTCGCCGATGCTTTTGCTAATTTCGGTTATATTGGATTCTTGGTTTATACAGTGATCTTAGCAGCGATATTATGGTTTTATGATAGCCTTACGCAAAATGAAAAGTGGCAAGGTGTCGGCATAATCCTGTTTGTTGTACCTGCATGGTGTTTAGCGGATACTGCGCTTACCACAACGTTTGTGACAGGCGGGATGTTTTTTACTTTCGTTATCATGTATTTATTGTTAGGGTCAGATTTACAAAAGGGAGATAACAGATGAAGTTATTTTATAATATTAGTTCGGTGCACCCATGGAATGATACGAGGATTTATTTTCGGCAAGCCTTTTCTTTTGGAGAAACGGGAATGTACAAGGTGAAGCATATAGCGATTGAAAATAACTTGATCCCTGAAAATATCCCTGCCAATATCGAAGTTGAACTGTTGACTAAGAAATCCAGGAAAGGGCGAATGTTGAATTGGATTGCTCTTTACCGCAAGATCAATAAAGATAAACCTGATGTGATTCAGTTTCATGATCCGGAGCTGCTGATTTTAATGAACATCATAAGAAGGATTCCCCGTTATCATCCAGTCATTGTTTATGACATGCATGAAAATGTACCAAAGGTCCTTATGAGAAAAAAAATCCCCGGAATTGCATTGAGAATGTATCGTCATTTGGAGAAACGATTGCTAAGGGCATGCAGCGGGGTCGTGTTTGCAGAAATGACGTATAAAGAGGATTATCGATTCTTAACTTGTCCAACAACAGATGTTTACAATTACCCAAAAATTCCTGAAATGAAAGAAAACAAAGGAAAAGAAGATGTTTTCACCTTTATCTACCTTGGAAGCATCTCTGATATACGTGGCGGGGAAACCATGCTGCTTCTTGCAAAAAGATTAGTAGAATTAAAGAAAGTGTTTCATATGAAAATAATTGGAACGGGCAGGGAAGGATACATCGGAAAATTGAAAACATTCATCCTGGACAACGGCTTGGAAGATTATATCAGTCTAGAGGGTGTAATGGCCTTTGATAAAGCATTCGAGTCTATCCAGAAAGCACATGCAGGCATGGCATTTTTAGTTCCTGATCCTAATTTCATGGGTGGTAAAACAACAAAGTGTTTTGAATATATGGCCGCTGGCATTCCATTTATGGTCTCTGATT
The DNA here is from genome assembly GCF_056502895.1 of Bacillus sp. T-10(2022). Classification (NCBI taxonomy): domain Bacteria; kingdom Bacillati; phylum Bacillota; class Bacilli; order Caryophanales; family Bacillaceae; genus Bacillus; species Bacillus sp. T-10(2022). The sequence continues at coordinate 5,523,331 of NZ_CP113518.1, read as the reverse complement.
TTCTTATTCAAGATGTACTGGATAAATGGTGCTGTGGAGTGTCGGCCGATGTAGCAAACATGGATGATATGGTTCAAAAAGCGGTTTATTTACTGGAATCCCCTGAGGAAGCCGCGAACATGGGGGAACGAGGAAAAGCTGCATATAGACAAGAATATAATTGGGAGAATGAAGAGGAAAAACTACTATCTCTGTTTGATGAATTAAATTCATGCTCCTAGGAGGTTTGGTATGGGATTATTTAAATGGATAAATAAATTGGCGTTTATTAGTAACTGGGGGAGACTGGGCGGAATCCACGGAATAATCGTCATGTTTGTTTACCGGATAGGCAATATAATTTACTATAAAGTGAACGTTCCAATCTTAAAACAAGTATTATGGATTTTGTACCGCATGATTGATTTGTTAATTATAAGACTCTTCATGAACTGTGAATTTCCTGCGCAATCTCAAATAGGAAAAAATTTGCATCTCCCACATGGAGCTAAAGGCATTATAATCAATCCGTTTACTAAAATAGGGGATCATGTTACAATATTGCACCAAGTAACGTTCGGGCAAAGTAAAGAAAGCAGAAAAGCTCCTGAGGTTTGTGATTATGCATATATTGGAGTGGGCGCTAAAATATTGGGCGGCATCCGAATTGGCAATAATTCGAAAGTGGGAGCAAATGCTGTTGTTTTGACATCCGTTCCCGATAATTGCACGGCAGTTGGAGTGCCAAGTGTGATTAAAGGTAAGCAGAAAGAAAACGTTATAAAATAATTGCACGTAAACAAATAAAGGAGTGTTCAATTAGCCTAATTGAACACTCCTTTTTATTATCCCATGGTGCCCTTCATGAGATGATCAAGCCAGGAAAATCAGTTGATAAAGAAATAGAGCAGCAAACATGTACACGAACGGATGCACTTCACGGAATTTGCCTCTTGCCATTTTTAAAATGGGGTAGGCGATGAATCCGAGTGCTATCCCGTTGGCGATGCTTGATGTTAAAGGCATGGCGACAATGACCAAAAAGGCTGGGAATGATTCATCAAAGTGTGTCCAGTCAATTTCATTAATGCTCTTAATCATCATGCTTCCCACGATGATCAAGCTAGGTGCCGTGATTGCCGCTACATTTGAGACAGCTCCTATCAGCGGGCTGAAGAAGGCGGTTATTAAGAATAGGATGGCCACTACCAAAGCGGTTAAACCTGTCTTGCCCCCCGCTCCTACACCAGCTGATGATTCAACCGAGGCAGCGGTCGGGCTTGTACCGAACACTGCGCCGACAGTAGTGCCGACGGAATCTGCAAAGAAGGCACTGCCGGATTTTTCAAGCTTATTCTCCTTCAGCAAACCAGCTTGACGGACAATGCCTAATAAAGCACCGGTCGTATCGAATAGCATTACAAGTAAAATGGAGAAGACGACGCCATAAAGCCCATAGTTAATGACATCGGCGATAGATGTCATTGGATTGGCGACTATTATTCCTTCAGGTAAGGAAGGGGTGGAAACCAGGCCGTTAATTTGCAATTGGCCTGTAAAAAAAGCGATTATGGCTGTCACGATCATTCCGATGAATATCGCTCCCTGTACATTCCGAACGATCAGCACGATCGTTATGACCAGACCAACCAATGTAAGTGCCACACTTGGATCCCTGAAGCTTCCAAGGGTCACCAGGTTGGATTCATGCTGTGTTACGACACCTGACAAACGAAGTCCGATGAAGGTGATGAAAAGCCCGATTCCGGCACTGATTGCATGCTTCAAGTTATTTGGTATGGCCTCGATCAATTTTGAGCGGAAAGAGGTTAGGGATAAAAGGATAAAGATGATGCCCGTAACAAAGACTGCAGAGAAAGCAACTGTGTATGAGATATCATGGGTTCCCAATACCGAGTATGCAAAGTAAGCATTCAATCCCATTGCCGGTGCTATGACAATTGGGTAATTGGCTAAAAGGGCCATGCATAGGGTACCGACTATTATTGCGATTATGGTTGCTGTGAATGCCTGGTCGAATGGAACACCGGCATCAGAAAGGATCATGGGGTTTACAACGATGATATAAGCCAGTGTTAAAAAGGTTGTAAGCCCCGCAAGTACTTCCGTCTTAATATTTGAATTCCGTTCTTTTAATTTAAACATGCGGTCACTCCTTTTTTCTATACAAAAAATCCTTGCATAAATCTACAAGGAGGAGATGCTTACCCTTTTTCAAGTAAGTAGCTCGATGATAATAAATCTTATAAATTATATTAGAAAAATAAATAAAGTACAATAGCATGAAAAATTTTAAGGTACAGGTTTTCTCGAAAATAGATAATGATATACTAACAAATAGCTTAGACTAAGGATAATGACATGAAGTGAACGAAGCTGTTACCATTATAGTGGATTTATCAGTCAATTAAATGAAGAAATTCAGAAAGTAGGCCCATACATGACAGAATTCATCGACCTTGGCGTCAGCCCGGCGATTAATAAGATATTAAAGCAAATAGGAATATCCGCCCCTACCCCGATTCAGGAGAAATCGATACCAGATATCCTTGCTGGAAGGGATGTCATCGCGAAGGCGCAGACGGGAACGGGGAAGACTTTGGCCTTTTTGCTGCCAATCCTGGAAAAAGTCGATCCCGCCGCATCCCACATACAATCATTGATCGTCACGCCAACGAGGGAATTGGCTTTGCAAATCACTGCTGAATTGAAAAAATTCGCTGATGAAATCGAAGGACTTCAAGTGCTTGCAGTTTATGGCGGACAGGATGTCGAGCAGCAAATGAAAAAGCTGACAAGAAACATCTCCGTGGTGGTCGCCACGCCAGGAAGGTTATTAGATCATTTACGAAGAGGCACCATCGATCTCTCACAAACTGGAACACTTGTGCTTGATGAAGCTGATCAAATGCTTCATATTGGGTTTTTACCAGAAGTGGAAGAGATCATGGGACAGCTTCCAGAGGAGCGCCAAACGCTGCTCTTTTCAGCGACGATGCCTGAACAGGTGCATCAATTGGCAAAACGCTACATGACTAAACCATTAACTGCCGCTGTGAAGGCTGAGCAAGTAACGGTCGAGAAAATCAGGCAGCTTGTCATCGAGACGACCGATCGTGCCAAACAGTCTTCATTAATCAACATGATCAAAGAAGAACAGCCATACCTTGCGATCATATTTTGCCGTACAAAACGGCGTGTTTCGGTTTTGAATGATGCCCTGAAGGCAGCTGGATTCAATTCGGAAGAGCTTCATGGTGACCTTTCACAAGCAAAGCGGGAACGTGTGATGAAAAACTTCAGAGACGCCAAGCTTCAATATTTAGTGGCAACGGACGTTGCTGCACGAGGGCTCGATGTAGAAGGCGTGACCCATGTGTTTAATTATGATGTTCCCGAGGATGCAGAAAGTTACATCCACCGAATTGGCCGGACTGGCCGAGCGGGTGAGAACGGCTTGGCTGTAACCTTCATAGCAACGAAGGATCTTCAGCTATTAAGCGATATTGAAAAAGGGATCTCCATGAAAATCGAAAGAAGGACGATTGAAGGAGTGAAAATGTTCCAACCAGATGAGGTGAGGCAAAAAAGGAAGCGTCATGAAGATTCTTCTGATGAGGGTACCCGCCGACCGCGTTCGGGAGGTGGAAGGAAACATCGGGAAAGGATAGATACGAGAGGACCGAATCGAGGCAGTCATCGTTCTGTAAACCAAGCGGACAATCGTGAAGTCGAGAGGGAGAAACCACGTGGAGGCCGGATGGAAAACGGTCGTGGACCTATTCGTGACGATTCACGGGGAAGCCGTTCGGAAAACGGCCGTGGACCTATTCGTGATGATTCACGGGGAGGCCGTTCGGAAAACGGCCGCGGACCAAGGCGAGAGAATCCGCGGGGTGGCCGCTCGGAAGAAAGCCGTGGGCCAAAGCGTGACAATCCACGAGGAGATCAAAGAGACAGCCGAAGATCTCCTAGTGCACAAGGTCCAAGTAATCGTAGGGGTGGATCTGGCAGCTTTTCTAATAGAGGGAGAAACCGGTAAAAGGGGGAGACGGGAGTGGAAAAGCCTTGGTTGGCAGAATATCCAGTTTCGCTGGAGCTGGCAGGGAAATTGATCATGCTGCAGTTTCCGGAAATTGAGTTGAAAGAGATCAAGCAACTTGGGGAGGGTTTCGATAACACGGTGATACAAATCAATGGGCAATTTGTATTCCGTTTCCCCCGCCGCCCTATTGCAGTTACGTTGATTCAGGTGGAAAGTCAGCTTTTGCCATCCATTGCAGGCACTTTGCCGCTTGCTATCCCTGAACCGATCTTTTTTGGGAAACCAAGTACCCTGTATCCTTATCCTTTTACCGGTTATAAAATGGTAAAAGGACACTTGCCTGAAGAAGAATCAGAGGCAAGTAAGGTCGAATCGGCAAAAAGGTTTGCCCGTTTTTTGAAGGTTCTTCACAGTTTTCCTGCGGAAAGGGCTATGCGTTTGGGTGTGCAGCCTGATGGGATGATGAGGCTTGATGTATCCTATCGAAAGAAATCACTTATGGAAAATGTCTCAAATCTATTAAAGCTAGGATACTTTGAACAGGCACAGGCGGTTAAGGATTTTGTTGAAGCCTTAGGCGATTTGGATGTTCAGTATCCGATTTCACTCGTTCACGGAGACATTCATATCCGGAATGTTTTACTTGATGACGAAGGCGTTCTCGCAGGTATCATTGATTGGGGAGATGTTCATATCGGGAATCCAGCCATTGATTTCTCCTTTTTATACAGTTATTTCCCAAAAGAGGCGCGCAGAGCTTTTTTCGAAATCTATGGTGAAATCGAAAAGGAAACAGAGAGCTTAGCCCGGTTCAGAGCCATATATATGCTTGTTACATTACTCGTTTATGGCATAGACCGCCACGATGAAGAGCTGATTGCCATTACGAGTACCGGTTTGAAATTTGCTATGGAAGAATAATCGTCATTCTCTTTTGATGTTTAGGAGGTACATATGAAGGCAAGTTATTATCATACAATCACCTTAATGGCGAACATGTTGGATCAAGCTAATATTCCATACCAATATACAGGTCGATCTGCTCTGTTCGTACAAGGAGTGGATATCGATGAATATCATAAAATCGACCTGGATGTACAATGGGATGTCTTTAATGAGTCTTTGGATCTTTTTTCCGAATACTCCCCAACAAAGCCTGAAAGAAGTCCTGAGACTGCATTCTTTCTAATGGATGTCGAGGGGGTTTCTGTCACTGTTCGCTGCCGGTTTAACACGACCATTAAAACGGACCCTTATCGCTTGTCCATAAAGATGGGGAATATGGAGGTTTGGTGCAGGTCGTTATACAGTTATTTATACGAAGAAGAAATGAGAAAGTACAGTACCGTGATTCATGCTTACTTATCAGCCGAGCAGAAGGGGTTCACAGCGGAAAATGAACAGGCGTGGAACCAGAATAATTATTTAGCGCTTGTCAATCGTTATGGAGATCCCGTGGAATTGGCATCAAAAATCAAGCAAAACCCAAAATGGAGACTGCACCCTTTTTATAAGTATATGGGAGATATATCCGGTAAAAAAATCACTCATTTGATGGGATCGAACGGTGTCAAAGCAGTTGCCCTTGCCATGTTGGGAGCTGAAGTGAAAGTTGTTGATTTTTCCCAGGAAAACGCAATGTTTGCAAATGAGCTGGCGAGTGGTGCCAATGTCTCCATCGAGTATATCGTTTCGGATGTCCTTTCACTATCATCCGAGCATGTATCAGGGAATCAGGATTTGATTTTAATGGAGCTCGGTGTGCTTCACTACTTAATAGATCTGCAGCCGTTATTTGAAAAAATTAAAATGATGCTGAAACCTGGAGGCCGATTCGTACTGCATGAATTTCACCCGATTTCAACAAAGCTCATTACTTCAAATGGTAAAAAACACAAAGTCACAGGCAACTATTTCGCTCCGGCAATCGAAAACAATGAGGTCGCATTTTCGAAGCATATGCCTGATGAGGAAAAAGGGAGCCTTTCAAGAGTTGTACAGCGTAAATGGACAATCGGGGAACTTATAACGTCAATAGGTCAATCAGGGCTGGTTATTAAAGTACTCGAGGAAGAACCTAATCATAAAATGCATGATATTGGGCTTCCGAAAACATATACCTTGGTGGCGGAACGAGTTTAAGCTGCATGATGAGGGAATGATAGCTGACTGAAGGAGCCTTTTCAGTCAGCTTTTTATTTATTCCATAATAAAGGGGATGCCGCGTACCGCGACATCCCCGAAAAAATTAATTTTGTGCCGACCATTCCTCTACATCCCATACTTTGGTTACCCAATCTTCATAGAAATCAGGTTCATGGCATACAAGGACAATCGTTCCTTTATACTCTTTCAATGCACGTTTCAGTTCTTCTTTTGCAACGACATCCAAATGGTTCGTCGGTTCATCGAATAACAGCCAATTGCTTTCGGTAAGCATGAGTTTACATAGGCGCACTTTTGCTTGTTCTCCACCGCTTAAATGGCTCATCGGACGTGTAATGTGCTCGTTTTTCAAACCGACACGGGCAAGAATCGCACGTACCTGCGGTTGGTCCAGATGCGGAAATGCATTCCATACTTCATCGATCGGCGTCGTATCGCCTGCTTTCACTTCTTGTTCAAAATAAGAAGAAAAAAGGAAGTCGCCAAGTGATCTTTTACCGCCTAGAGGATCGATTTTACCCAAAATCGTTTTTAATAGAGTGGATTTACCAACTCCGTTACAGCCGACCACGGCAATTTTTTCTCCCCGCTCGATGGTCATGGACAACTTCGGAAGCAATGGGCGGTCATATCCGATCTCCAGATCTTCACCTTCAAATACATAACGGCTGCTCGCACGTGACTCTTTAAAGTCAAAGGTAGGTTTCATTGCAGTTTCCGGACGATCGATACGTTCCATGCGGTTCAATTGCTTTTGACGGCTCTTTGCCCGACCGGTCGTTGAATAGCGGGCTTTATTTTTTGCAATGAAATCTTCCTGCTTTTTAATGAATTCACGCTGTTTTTCATATGCGTTAATATGTTGGTTTTTATTCAATTCAGCCAGCTCAAGAAATTTTTCATAAGTTGCCGTGTAACGGGTCAGTTTAGAAAATTCAAGATGGAAAATGACGTCGACGACGCCGTTCATGAACTCGGTGTCATGCGAAATTAATAAGAATGCATTAGGATATTCCTTTAAGTAGCTGCTCAGCCAGCGGATATGCTCTACATCCAAGTAGTTCGTCGGTTCATCAAGGAGCAGTACTTCAGGCTGTTCCAAAAGTAGCTTGGCTAGTAAAACCTTTGTCCGTTGTCCGCCGCTTAGGGCAGAGACATCACGGTCCAAACCGATTGCATCCAACCCTAAACCGCGTGCCGCTTCTTCAATTTTAATATCCAGATTGTAAAAACCGCCGGCTTCCAGATTGTCCTGGATTTCACCCATTTGTTCCAAGAGTTCTTCAAGTTCCTCCGGAGTGGCAGTACCCATTTTCTCTGTAACTTCATTCAGTGCCTTTTCCTGCTCGAATAAAGGTAAGTATGCATCCCTTAATACGTCGCGAATCGATTTTCCTTTAGAAAGTATCGTATGTTGATCAAGATAGCCATATTCGACACCAGGTGTCCATTCGACCCGGCCATCATCATGGATAAGTTGCCCTGTAATGATATTCATCATAGTTGACTTCCCGACACCATTTGCCCCGACCAGACCAACATGTTCCCCGGCCATCAGGCGGAAGGAAACATCCTTGAATAAGGTACGGTCACCAAAGCTGTGTGCTAATTTATCTATAGAAAGTAAGCTCATTTATATTGAACCTCCCAATTAATTTGAAAAAATCCCTACGTTTCATCATACTAAAATCTGCACAGGAATGCTATCTAATCTATTAATTTACATATATGTGGGTACTGAGAAGAGCGGCCCATCGATTACTGTGTTATGGAACTCCCGCCTTCTCCGCGAGTGGTCGATACTCTCTACTACGAATCATAAAAAGGACTCAATTAAATGTCAAAAAAGACACAAGGAGTTTCAAATTTGAAACTCCTTGTGTCTTTAATTTTTATAAAATGAAGATATCCCATCTTAATTTATGAAGCTTTATTCGGGAAATCGGAGTAACCATCACAAATTAGAAAAAAGCTCATTCGAAATTGCTATTCTGTTTCTGATTCATCCATTATAAAGGCCTTTTTTTTTTGCACAATATTTAAATTGAACAGGCTAGTTTGTGAGTTTAATGCGTCTAGCGGTTCTTTGTAGGTCTTTCATTCGTGGTATTTCTTAAAGAGTAGTGTCTTTAAATTGGCGCCGTTAGAGAACTATTATTTAGGTGAATATAGATTATTGTAATTAACGGCATGTGGTTGATTACAAAATAATTATTTAAGGAGAAAAATATGACTATTTCAAGAAAATCAAATCTTTTTATGTATGTATTGATTATCGTCTCAATTTTTAGTATTGGTTCAAATGTTTTTGCTGCTAACAATACGGGTGATGATAAAAGTTTTCGTTTTACTGTTCCTGCATCTAGCAATCCAGGTAAGGGCACTACTTACGATAATGGTTACTCACAGACGCAATCAAGATCAACCGCAGAAAAGAATGCCCCATGGTATTTGAATCTTGGCTATTCTTCAGAAGGTGCAGGAACAATTACAACGATGTGGCTTGCTAAAAGTAGTTCTGTCTACTCACATCCAAACAACTATTACCAAGGAAAGAAATATACAATAAAAGTTAAAAGTGCTGTCAGTGGTTCAGTACGTATTGGCGCTGAAAATAATAATCTTACTTCAAAATCACACACCGTATCAGGATATTGGGATCCAGCAGTACGTTAATAGGAAGATAGCATATCCATATTCATGTATGTTAGAGGCCGCCCCCTTTTTACCATCATGAAAGATTTGTAAGAAGGGGGCTTATATGATATTTAAAATGCATAACAAGGAGAAAAAATGAAAAGTCAATTTAGTAGAGTGTTAAGAAATAAATTAAGCCGTATGGTAATTTTAGCTATCATCCTGATTCCTTGTATGGAGATCATTCAGTTATTATCGGCTGTTATTTATGAAGATTCCTATCTGGCGGAGGCCTTTTTTCTTTCAGGGTCGACGATTGGACATGTAACACAAATTATTTTACTGTGGTTTCTCCCACTTTACTTACTGGTGATTTGCTCAGATGATCCTATACAAGATAAGAAGACAGGCGTTAGAGACATTTGGATTTCTAAATTAGGAAAAAAGAAATACTTCTTTGTTAAGCTTAAAACTGCTTTTATTATGTCTTTTTCTGTGATTTTTTTAGCCTTAACAATAAATTTTCTAATCAATTTTCTTTTTTTTGATATGGCTGGATTTAGTTCAGCGAACAATTATGACGGAGTGTCAGGGGAAGCTTTTTTAAAGAAGCAAGTGGAAAGTCCTTATCTTAGTATCTTTTTATTTTCCTTAACAACCTCTTTTTTTGCGGGTTTGATAGGGGCTGCTGGTACTTGCTTTAGTATGCTGACTTACGATAAAAAAATAACGTATCCAGTAACGTTTGCATTTTGGTATATCCTTATTTCAAATAAGGAGTCGGTAATGTATCTATTTCAACCGTTTGCCGAGTACGGGTTAGAGACTTTAGTACCCATTTTTATTACTTCAACTCTTGCTTTTCTTATTCTGTATATATTGACGTACCTCCATGAGGTGAAGATAAATGAAATCTAAACGGTTGCTTTCAACTATCTGTTTATTCCTGTTTATGGTGGTGCTTTGGTATAAACAAACAAGTGACTTTGTTCATCTTCAACCACTTTATAACAGGTTTCTCTCAATAAACTCTAATATATATTCGCCGAATTCAATCGAAGCACATGTGCTATTTTTCACTTATCCTTTTTTGATGTTCGTAAAAAACACTGCAACTCCAAGTCATGCAGCAGCAACAGTTAGATATTTAATGCGTGGTGCAAAATATCAGAAGGACGTTCTAAATGCTTTCTATGCAGTTCTTATTTTCGTTACAATCCATCTTTTCATTTTAAGTGGCTATAACTTTTTCTATTTGGGAAGTGTTTTTTTAAAAGATGTAAGTTTTGTTCAGATCCTATTATGTGAGTTTCTTGGTCTTGTTTTTTATTATTTCTCGCTAGCTCTTCTTTATATAGCGATTAAAACGATCCTAAATTCAGATATATTATCTTACTCTTTTGTGTTTTTTATTGTGACATTGACTTTCTTTTTCAATAAGTTAGTCATGCAAGAGTTGTATACACCGATTCGAGATCTAGCAAATATCGTTTTATTATTAGTAGCTTCTGGTGATATGTACAGTATAGTAACGATTTTTTTGCGCCAAATAACGATTGTCGTAGTCCTGCTTGTTTTTGGGTGGAACATGTTTCAAAGGAAGGATTACCTGAAAAATGACTCAATTTAGAAATGAAGCGTTCATCTTGTTTATTGTTGCACTCATCCAATATGTATATTTCATGAATGATAGTTTAGCTCATTCTTCCTTTCCGTTTTTGGATGGGGTACCGACACCAGTTAGTTATCCTCACTCAGTTACCTATTTAATGGGCTGGTATATATCGATAGCTGCAAGTAGCTTCATTTTATTAGGACACATCTCGGATTCACTATTTGATTACGGAAAATATATCATTTTAAGGGGAAAAAGTAGGATTTCATGGCTAATGTCTAAAGTAATCCATATGTGGAGGGTTGTACTGGTTTTAGTTTTTTCTCAATTAATTGCTACAACTTTTTTTCAAACAATCTTGGAATCTGATCCTGTACTTGAATTTACACACCTGTTTGAAGGTATATTGTTTTATGTGTTAACAATCATGGCTATTTTATCCATACAAATGATATTGGAACTGTATATGAAATCTCAATTGGCGTTTATATTAACCAATTGTTATGTGCTTCTATCAATAACGATTGTTGAAGGTTTCGTTCAAAAAAAAGTGCTATTTCATGTGTTTTTCCCGAACCTTTCAATGAGTTTTCGCAATGGCATTATTGCTAATCCTAACTTGCAGGAAACGGTAGGCCAATTAAATGAGCCGGGGCTTTTTTTAGTTGTTATTATTTTGTTTCTGCTTTGTCTTTCCGTAATAAGAATAAAAAAAATAGAATTAATGTGAGGAATTATAATGATTGAAGTCCATGACTTATCAAAGAAGTTAAAAAAAAATAATGTTTTACAAAACATCACTTACACCTTCGAAAAAGGGAGAATCTATGGTTTGGTTGGAAAAAATGGATCTGGTAAGACCATGTTGCTTCGGGCGATAGCTGGACTTATTATTCCAACTGAAGGCAGTGTAACCATTAATGAAAAAGTATTGCATAAAGATATTTCGTTTCCGCCAAGTATCGGTATTATTATTGAAAATCTCGAATTGCTTCCCCAATTCGATGCTGAGACTAATTTGAAAATTCTTGCTGCGATTAAGAAAACAGCGTCGCTCGAAGATATACAACACGCCATAAAGAGACTTGAGCTGGATCGGTTCGGTACATTGAAAGTAAGAAAATATTCTCTAGGTATGAAGCAGCGACTGAATATAGCACAAGCAATTTTTGAAAAACCTGAAATTATTTTATTGGATGAACCAACTAATGCAATTGATGAAAAAGGTGTGGAACGAGTTCTTGATATTTTTCAAGAAGAACGGGAGAGAGGTGCAACTATCATTATTGCCACTCATAATAAAGAGGATGTTTTCCCGATTTGTGATGAAGTTATAGAAATTAGTAATGGACGGTTAAAATGATGAGAAAATCTCAAATGATTTTTTTGGTTATCACATTTGTATGTTTACTCACAATAATATCCATACCGGAATTCATAAAATCTCTTACGCCAAATGAACACCTTGAAACAAAAAAAATCAAGGGCGGAGGTATCGAATACAGACTCACACAAGGCAACTTCCATGTAGGAAACGATATTCCAGAGGGGTATTATGACGTTACAAGCGATGGTGATAATTATTTTAATGGTACTCAACTTTCAGATGGTGATCATTTTTTAGGTTTGAAACTTTATGATGAAAATATAGCCCAAGTTAGTGGAAAAGGAACAATTAAGCTTGAAAGATCAGCTTTTTCACCAGTTAGTAAAGATGGTGATGTCTATAAAATACATCATTCTGGTTTCTATCAAATTGATGAACAAATAAAATCCGGAAAATATATCATTACTTATGAAACCAGGAATAATGAATCATTAAAGGAGGATCCATGGTTCCAAATTATATCTGATGATTTGCAAAAAATTATAGGAGGAGATTCCTTTGGAGATGCTAATCAGTTTGAAATTGACCTGAAGGAGAATACATGGTTGGAACTTAACCAAAGTGGATTTTCGACTAATAAAAATGTTTCTTTCTTCTTAACACCTGTAAAATAGGCGTAAATTGACACTTAATAACGATATAATCTTCATCTTTTGTTCTGCTCCACACTGTACGTGCAGCTTTCACCTCATAAAGCTTCCAAATCACTCATTTTACGAAGATTATGTACGTTCTTTATCTCAAATGGACTTCGACAGGGCATTTTAAAGATTGGTTATCGTCTCGTTTTGGGTTGCGGAAATCAATTTGGATGTGCCCTCCGCTCCCTAAATCTACATTTTCGGGAGTGGAGGGCAAAAAATTATTATTTATCTAAATTAAACCCTTTTAATAAGTCCGCAAATGGATTATTAATCGGTTCGGCTTCTTTTTCCTGCTCTTTTAAATATTTCTGAACGGAACGTTTATCCACTTTTCCACCAGACTCTTTTTTACGTCTTGCTTCAAAAGCAGATAGTTTCTCGCGGTATCCGCATTTACATGTGAAGATTTGACCATCGCCTTCACCACGTAGTTCCATTTTCTTTTTACATTGTGGACAGCGTGCATTCGTTACACGGGCGACATTCTTTTTATGGCCGCATTCACGATCTTGGCAGACGAGCATTTTGCCTTTTTTGCTATTCACTTCAAGCATTGGCTTACCACAGTCTGGACAGGATTTCGTTGAGATATTGTCATGTTTATATTTTTTGTCACTCGTTTTGATTGCACTGACAATCTCTTTTGTGTAATCTTTCATTTCATTGATGAACACATCTTTTTTCAGTTTCCCTTTTGCGATTAGCTCGAGCTTTTGTTCCCACTCAGCTGTTGTTGCAGGAGATTTTAGTTTTTCTGGCACTAAATCTAAAAGCTGACGCCCCTTAGCTGTGATATAGATTTCCTTACCGCCACGTTTTTCGAATAAGAACGAATTAAATAATTTATCGATGATATCAGCACGAGTGGCTACTGTACCAAGTCCTCCAGTAGATTTTAACGTGTCCACAAGCTTTTTATCATTTGTTTTCATGTATTTCGTGGGATTTTCCATTGCTGATAGTAAAGTCGCCTCAGTAAAGCGTGCTGGGGGCTTTGTTTGGCCTGACGTTTGAGTGATTATTTTTGTCTTTAATACATCGTCTTTTTCAATACGAGGTAATAACTGCTCTTTTACATCATCTGATTCTTCATCATCAAAATGGTTTGCATAAACTTCTTTCCAGCCAGAATGAATCACTGTTTTTCCTTTAGCGATAAATTTTTGATCCCCGATTTTCGTTTGCACTGTTAATTGCTCATATTCAAATGCAGGGAATAAAACAGCTAAGAAACGTTTCACGACAAGGTCGTAGATTTTGCGTTCTTTGTCAGTGAAGGATGAAATATTTACGTAACCTTCAGTTGGAATAATGGCATGGTGATCACTCACTTTACTATCATCCACAAATCCTTTTGACACTTTAATAGGTTTACTTAACACTTTATTTGCAAGAGGACGATATTCACCTATGGCACATGCTTTTAAACGCTCCGGAAGCGTACTAACGATATCGGATGATAAATAACGTGAATCTGTACGGGGATAAGTCAAGACTTTGTGTTGCTCGTACAATTTTTGCATAATGTTCAATGTTTCTTTAGCAGAATAGCCAAAGAGTTTATTCCCATCACGTTGTAACTCTGTTAAATCATATAGACCAGGTGCGAATGTTTTCTTTGCTTTGCGGTCAATGGTAACAACAGTCGCATCTTTACTTCCAAGTGATTTCACGATTGCGTCGGTCTTTTCTTTATTAAAGCTGCGACTATTTCCATTTTCATCTTGCCACGTTAACTTGAGTCCATCCGTTTGGGCTTCGATTCCATAATAGGTTTGCGGTTTGAAATTCGCAATTTCCTCTTCGCGTGCTGCAACCATTGCAACTGTTGGTGTTTGAACACGTCCACAGTTTAATTGTGCATTAAATTTTGTCGTTAAGGCACGAGTTGCATTCAAGCCGATATACCAATCCGCTTCCGAACGTGCTACTGCAGAAGTATACAAGTCTTCATAAGCTTTACCAGGCTTTAAGTTATTGAATCCATCTTTAATAGCTTTATCTGTTACAGAAGAAATCCAGAGTCGTTTGATAGGCTTATGAACTTTTGCTTTATCAATAATCCAACGTGCAACTAATTCTCCTTCTCTCCCTGCATCAGTAGCCACAATTACTTCATTTACATCACTGCGATTTAATTGTGTTTTAACAGTATTAAATTGCTTTCCTGTTTGTTTCATGACAACTAACTTCATGTGTTCAGGAAGCATAGGAAGGTCTTCCAGTTTCCAGGTTTTATATTTAATATCGTATGCCTCTGGATCTGCTAGTGTAACTAAATGTCCTAATGCCCACGTAACGATGTATTTATCGCCTTCTAAAAACCCATTGCCTTTTTTATTGCACTTCAATACATTTGCGATATCACGTGCAACTGAAGGCTTCTCAGCAATTACCACACTTTTTGACATTTGTTCAAACTCCCTTACTAACTATTTACCGTCTAATATAACATAATTTCAAGGAGGAAATTGCCCCATACACTCCTATTTTAGAGGACATAATAGACATTGCTTGTTTGAGAATTTAAACTTCTTTTTTTAAGCGTGAAATTTCATTTAACTTTTTTAGGAGAAATTGTAGTTTCTATATTTGAATAAATCTTAAAGTAGGAGATATTCCATATTCGTCCCCGTCAGGAACGAAATGTCCTGATTGCGGCAAGCTGATGCTAGAAGTGAATAGTAAAAAGGGAAAAATGCTCGTCTGTCAAGATCGTGATTGCGGCCACAAAAAAAGTGTTTCACGTGTAACAAATGCCAGATGCCCGCAATGTCATAAAAAGATGGAAATGCGCGGTCAAGGAGAAGCACAGACATTCACTGTAAATGCGGTTTTCACGAAAAACTATCTTCTTACAATAAATGAAGAGGGCAAAATAAAAATCAAAAAGTATCCAAAAATGAAGTATCCAATTATATGAAAAAGCAAAATAAAGAAGAGCCGATTAATACTGCATTGGCAGATGCCTTGGCGAAACTGAAATTCGATAAATAAAAGAAAAAGGATGGAGCAATCGCTCCATCCTTTTTCGGTATATTCCTGCTTCGACTAAATTTCATTCAGTACGGTGCCATGTAATTCATATTCAAGTGTTTTGTCAGTGTGTGTGTGTTTATCCGAATCTACTCGTATGAGCGTACTGAATGGCTTCTGATCACCCGGACTGAAAATTGCTTCATCATTCTCTGGATTCCATAGGCTGTAAATACTCATGATCGTATCTTCCTCCTTTGGATGAGAAGACTAGTAATTCCCATGTTTGATTATCATCCAACTCTTCAATTGACTCTAACGCTGATCACCGGGACTAAAAACCGCTGCGTCATTCTCTTTGTTCCATTGGCTTCTGATTGTACTCATCATGCACTATCATCTCCTTTGGTGAGAATGTCTTACAGTATTTGTATACCCGGATTGGACAGGTTAAAACATATATTTCAAAAAAAGACATGATTATATCCAGAAATCCATTTTTTCAGGTATATATTGACGTAATAAATACAACGCTTTTTACTATCAAACAGTTTGTATTCTTGTTCGCCAATATTTCCAACCTTTATGCATAGTTTGCAATCAGATTTTTTATATCTATATGGCTTGATGAAATAATTTAGCTTTGAGATCTGCGTTTTCTCCATCAAAAAATCAATTGTTCTTAACCAACAGAAAAAAACCCCTGTTACTCCGCGGAAGGACCGCTTGTAACAGGGGTTTATAATTAGCGTCCCAGATAGGAATCGAACCTACGACCTACAGCTTAGGAGGCTGTCGCTCTATCCTGCTGAGCTACTGGGACATATAAAAAAGTCGACGACTTATTTATTATATTTCTTATAGGCAAACTTTTCAAGCTAATAGCACATACTTATGAAAAAAAATCCTTACTCTTGTCTTTCCCTTTTTTTCATTTAATGGAATACTTTATTAATCGCTAGTTTTCTGGTACTATTTCACTATAAAAAATTAGGAGAATGATAGTGGGAAAATATAGAGTTTTATGGATGGCGGCATTGCTGGGGATTTTGATTTTACCTGGATGCTCACAAGGGATTTTAGAAGGTATAGGCACAAAGACTGCTGCACCGATTGCGGAAGATGAAATTGAAGTCGCCGAAGCGGCGGAGAATGCGGAAGGGCAGGAATTGGAGGGCAAAATCGATACGGAAGACTGGATAACGGTCGAGTCCGACGTCCAGCTTCCAATCTTGATGTATCACAGCATTTCTGAAGGTAATCGCCTTCGGGTTCCAAGGGAGGAATTCCGGTCTCAGATGGCTTGGCTTCGGGAGAATGGCTACTATACATTATCCCCTGAAGAAGCATTCCTCGTATTAACCGAGAATCGGATGCCAAGTGAGAAGTGCGTCTGGCTTACTTTTGATGATGGCTATACAGATAACTTCACGGAGGCTTTTCCGATAATAAAAGAAAATGATATGAAAGCAACTGTCTTCATGATCGGGAAGTCCATTGATAAAGGTCATCACCTGACTGAAAATCAAATGATGGAGATGAGCAGGAATGGGATTTCGATCGAAAGCCATACTATCAACCATTTGGAGCTGAACCGCATGACGGCAGAGCAGCAAGAAGCTGAAATGGTCCAGTCGAAGGAGCTATTCGACCGTATTCTCGACCAGGACACGACAGTGCTTTCCTATCCGGTTGGCCGGTATAACGAAGAGACTCTCAGGCTGTCAGAGGAAGCTGGATACAAGATGGCAGTCACTACCGAACCTGGGGGAGCTTCAAGGGAACAAGGGATGTATGCCCTGCATCGAGTTCGGATTTCACCCGGGTTATCAGTCGAGGGGTTTGCGTCACTGATTGAAAATGCTTCAAATCATTGAAGGTGGCAGGGGCATTTCGAACCTGTTCAGAAAAATCATTTAATAATCGATTCTTACATGGTGTATAATGAAGGCAGTGAAAATTATATACATATGAACGATTTGGTGTCGTAATGACTTAAAAGGGAAGCTGGTGAAATGCCAGCGCGGTCCCGCCACTGTATATGGGAGCTGACGGCTGTGTACCACTGTATGAGATATGGGAAGGTGCCGTTGACGATGACCATGAGCCAGGAGACCTGCCAAAATTCGTACACCTGTAACCTACGCGGATGGGAAGGTGTGTGGCAGACCATAAGAAGTCCGTAATGATATTGTTGCCATACAAGCACCTTCCGTTTAACGGGAGGTGCTTTTTGTTTTGGGGGCATCTTCCAAGATTATTAGGTGGAAAGAAATTAAATAAAAAGATTGTGGGGAATGAAAATGAAGAAAATTTTTGGTCTGATACTGTTGATGTTGCTTGTTGCAGGCATGATGGTCGGCTGCAGTGACACTACTGATGAAGGAAAAGAAAAGCAGCAAACGAATCATGCTCAACACGAAGCTTTCCCGATTACGATTAAAGATGCAACTGGGGAAAAAGTAACGATAGAACAAAAACCGAAGAAAATCGTTTCGTTAATACCAAGTAATACGGAAGTGGTCTTTGCACTTGGTTTGGGTAAAAAGGTCATTGGTGTTTCCGATAATGATAATTACCCGGAAGAAACGAAGGAAATTGAAAAAGTTGGCGGAATGGAAATGAACACGGAGCTGATTGTCTCCATGAAGCCTGACCTTGTTCTTGCGCATGCATCAAGTGCCCATAATTCGAATGAGGGTTTACAACAGCTTAAGGATGCTGGAATAGATGTCCTCGTAGTCAATGATGCACAAAGCTTTGACCAAGTCTATGAGTCTATTGAAATGATTGGACAGGCAACGGGTGAACATGACAAGGCAAACGAAATCGTTGCGGATATGAAAACGAAGCTCAAGGATATCGAGGAAAAAGCCAAATCCGTAAAGGAAGAGGATAGGAAGACAGTTTTAGTGGAGGTTTCGCCTTCACCGGAAATATACACACCGGGAAAAAATACTTTCATGAATGAGATGCTTAATATTATTTCAGCGGATAATGCTGCTGCTGATTTGGACGGTTGGGCAAAAATTGATGAAGAGTCGATGATTGCTGCAAATCCTGATGTCATCATTACAACTTATGGTTATTATACGAAAGATTCAGTAAGTGAAGTGAAGGGCCGAAAAGGATGGCAAGACGTAAATGCTGTTAAGAATGGCAAAGTCTTTGATGTCCATTCTGACTTGGTGACCCGTTCCGGTCCACGCTTGATAGAGGGAGTAGAGGAACTTGCCAAATCAGTCTATCCGAACCAATTTAACAACTAAATGGACGTTTGCTTATTTGATTGCGTTGTTAATTTTGTTATTCGCAATGACGATAGGCATTTCCTTTGGTTCGGTGTCAGTACCGATTCCCGTACTTTTACAAATAATCGGCAAGGAGATCTTTCATTTGCCGATTTCTGCTGATCCGGATGTGATGCTGACGAATATCGTGATGAACATCCGCTTGCCGCGTGTGTTGCTTGCGGGTTTGGTCGGGGCATCGCTTGCGATTGCGGGTGCGGCATTTCAGGGGCTGCTCCGGAACCCGCTCGCTGATCCTTACACATTAGGTATTTCATCAGGAGCATCGGTCGGCGCCGTATTGACAATATTCTTGAATATATCACTGCCGTTCATCGGTTTATACACTCTTCCGGCACTGAGCATCTTATGCTCAGTGCTCACGATGCTCTGCGTATTGACTTTTGCAAAAAAAATGGATCGATCGATGAAAGTGGAAACGATCATTTTAACGGGAATCATTTTCAGCTCGTTTTTAAGTGCATTCATTTCATTGATGATTGCGCTGACGGGTGATGAATTAAGACAAATCATCGGCTGGTTGATGGGAAGCGTTTCAATGCGCGGATGGAATTATATTGCAATCATTTTGCCGTTTTTTATTCTTGGTTCGTTTATCTTGATCATGAATACAAGTGAATTGAATGCGATGACTTTTGGGGAAGACCGGGCAAAACACTTAGGTGTGAATGTTAAGCGGCGGAAAATGTGGATCTTGATAGCCGGTTCGACATTGACAGGGGCAGCGGTTGCCGTTTCAGGGGCGATTGGCTTTGTAGGATTGGTCATTCCTCATTTTGTCCGAAAGATATGGGGACCTGACCATAAACATTTGCTTCCGCTGTCATTGTTGATAGGAAGCGGATTTCTAATTTTGGCTGACTTTGTAGCACGGACGGTCATTGCCCCATCGGAACTGCCGATCGGGGTGATCACCTCACTTATCGGGGCACCTGCATTTGCGCTGATTTTATTAAAGAGACGGAGAGAAGGGTAAAAACGGATGCTTGAAGTTAAAGGGTTAACAGGTGGATATGACAACAAAGCTGTTTTGGACTCTGTCTCTTTTGATGTACATAAAGGAGAATTATTCGGGATTCTTGGTCCTAATGGCAGCGGAAAAACGACGCTCTTAGGAATGCTTAGCGGGGTGCTCGATTATAAGGGCGGAAGCGTACGGATAAGAGGTAGGGATTTGAAGGATTATTCGTCAAAACAACTTGCACAGGTCATTGCTGTGCTCCCTCAACATTCCTCATTAGCTTTCTCCTATACAGTAAAAGAGACGGTCTCACTTGGGCGATATGCCCATCAATCAGGTTGGTTCCATAGTTGGTCCGCAGAAGATGAAGCGATTGTCCAACGGGTTATGGAACAAACGGGCGTAGCCGATTTCCAGGATCTGCATTTTGAACGATTATCAGGAGGGGAGAGGCAGCGGGTCCTGCTGGCACAGGCACTTGCCCAAGAGCCTGAAATCCTTTTTTTGGATGAACCTACGAATCACTTGGATCTTTCCTATCAAAAAGACCTTCTTGATTTAATGAGGAAAATGGCAAAAGAGCAGAATTTGACCGTTATTTCAATTTTCCATGACCTGAATTTGGCTGGGTTATATTGTGATCGGCTGATGTTGCTTGAGAAGGGGAAAATTCAGGTTGTTGATGTGCCGAATGAAGTGCTCCAACAGGAACGGATTCAGGGTGTATATCATACGACGATCGAAAAACATCCACATCCCGCCCTTCCGAAACCGCAGATGTTCATCGTTCCGGAAAAGCATGGCCATGATACTATTACATTGGAAATTGATGAATCTTATCTGACAGTCGGACCTGAGATGATTCAATTGGATTCTCCGATCCCGCTTAGAACGATGTCTTCCGGAGTGACTGGTTCGGGGACGGGCTGGCATAAATATTTTGTGAATAGGCACGTACATCATGGCTATGACTGCGAGGATCATCATGTTGAAATGGCCGAGTATTTAAAAACTCATGGTTTTGAACCTCAGGAGACGGTAGGGATGATGACAGCTGTCTTTCTCGATACGGTTGCTTTCAAGCTTTTAAGAGCGGAAGATTTCTCTGTTTTCATTATCGTGACGGCTGGTGTAGGAAATGCCATCGACGCTTCTTTAGCTGACCGGCATTCTTGGAGTTCCGCTCCGGGAACGATAAATACATGGATATTCGTAAATGGACATTTGGCAGAAGAGGCTTTCATCCACAGCATAGTTACTGCGACCGAGGCAAAAGTAAAAGCGCTTCATGATTTGCATGTACTGGATAAGGTGACAAATACATGTGCAACAGGAACATCGACTGACAGCATTTTGATTGCGGCTGCTCAAAGAGGGGCAAAGCTTCAATATGCAGGCACCATCACTCCGTTAGGGAAGCTGATCAGTCGCGGTGTATATGATTGTACAGTGGAAGCATTAAAGAATAATCGGAAACGGATTGAGGATTTATGATCTATCATCATCTTTTTGCGGTTACGCTGGCATTTTTCCTTGATCTATTAATCGGTGATCCGCCAAATTGGCCGCATCCAGTCAAATGGATAGGAACGATGATAAGCAAGCTGGATCTGGCATTCAATAGAGGGGCATATAAGAAACGGAATGGACTCTTCATGTTGATCATCGTCTTATCGGCGGTGTTATTGATTACGGGTCTTACCGTCTATTTGGCTTATCTAATCCATCCGCTTGCAGGTATCCTTTGGGAAGCTGCTGTCATTTCTACTACGATAGCTCAGAAGGGCTTGAAGCAAGCTGGGATGGATGTTTGCCTTCCGCTTAATGAACGCGATTTTCCTGAAGCGAGGCTAAAGCTTTCCTATATCGTGGGCCGTGATACGGCGGATCTTGATGAATCCGAAATCGTCAGGGGCACCGTGGAAACTGTAGCGGAAAATACCAGTGATGGGATTACAGCCCCAATGTTTTGGGCAGCTATTGGCGGTGCGCCGCTCGCTATGGTGTACAGGGCGATTAATACATGCGATTCCATGGTAGGGTACAAAAATGATAAATATGGGCAATTCGGCTGGGCTTCAGCCAAGCTCGATGATATCGTGAACTGGATTCCCAGCCGCCTCACCGGTTACCTGATGTTACTGAGCTCAAAATCTCACTATCATGGATTTGGTGCTAGATGGAAGATATTATTTAATGACGCAAAAAAACATCCAAGCCCGAATAGCGGGTGGTGTGAAGCAGGCGTTGCTGCGATTTTGGGAATACAGCTTGGAGGCCGTAATATGTACAAAGGAATTGTTTCCGACCGTGCGAGGATGGGAGTTCCGCTTGTTCGATTGGAAGCAAAGCATATACCAAAAACGATTACCATCATGCATCGGTCATCTTTTCTATTTCTGCTGATGCTATGGCTAGGGGGGCTTATTCTTGACATTACCTTCTCATGGCTCTAATCCTCATTATCTTTATGAAGCGCTGAAAATCGAGATGCCTGAAGCGGTTCTCGACTTCAGTGCTAACATCAACCCATTGGGTCCGCCTTTACGCATAAAGGAACAGTGGGCTGGGTTTTTCGAAGGAATCCTTCAGTATCCAGATCCGCATGCCATTGAACTGACAAAATCCATTGCAAAAAAAGAAGCTCTTCCTGAGCAATCCGTTTTGGTGGGGAACGGTGGTGCTGAAATAATCATGCTGGTAGCGAACGGATTAGCCAATCAAAGGGTGCTGATCATTCAGCCGGCATTTGCGGAATATGCTGAAGCTTGTTTGGCAGCAGGATGTAAGGTCGATTTTCACCAGCTTGATGCACCTGAGTGGCAATTGGACTTGGAGCGTTTGATTCCCCAATTACCCGAATATGATGCCATTTTCTTATGTACGCCTAATAATCCGACGGGTGTTTCATTTAATCGGGATGCAGTCAGGGAATTGATCATGGAATGCCAAAAAGCGGATTGCCTGGTAGTCTTGGATGAGGCTTTTTATGATTTTACGGAAGATGCCTTTAGTTATGCTTCTTTAATCAATGCTTTTCCCCATTTACTCATTCTAAGATCAATGACTAAAATCTTTGCAATCCCGGGTTTGAGACTAGGCTATTTGCTTGCGGCACCTGACATCATAAAACGGGTAAGAAACTATAAGCCGCATTGGAGCGTCAACAACGTGGCGCTTGAAGTGGGGAAAATCTGTTTTGCGGAAGAAGCCTATATGAGAAAAACAAGAGACTATATTGCATGGCAAAAGCAAAAACTATTCCGGTTTTATGAGGAGCAAGGGTTGAATGTCTCGGCTAGCACAGTTAATTTTTATTTGGTGAAGGATGAATCTCTATCCCTTTTCCCCTTTTTGCTGAAAAAAGGAATCGTACCGCGCCATACCTATAATTTTCCGGGTTTGGACGGAGTGTGGCTTCGGTTTGCAGTGAAGAGTGAACATGATAACGAAGCACTGATGGAGGGGGTAAGACAGTGGAGAAAGCAAGGCTCTGTTTTATAACCGGGGGTGTCCGTTCAGGAAAAAGCAGCTTCGCAGAAAGAAAAGCACTGGAGTTTGCGCTCCAAACGAATGGGAACTTGCATTATCTCGCCTGCGGCCGTGTTAGTGATGCTGAAATGGGTGAACGCATCCTTAGGCATCGGAAAGATAGGGAAAGCAGCCCGATTGCTTGGAAGACCTCTGAATACGCAACGGATATTACAAGAATAGGTGCGGACATTGATCATGATTCCATAATTCTGCTCGATTGTCTGACAACCCTGCTTGATAACGAGCTATTTGGCCCTGGCATTCCGCTTGAAGAAGAATTCTTAAATAGCGTTTTTTCAAAAATAATAACCGGGATCAATGAGATAAGAAAACAATCCAGCTGTTTAATAGTCGTGAGCAATGAATTGGTGCAGGAACCGATTTTTCAGGATGATTTCCTCCATATATACGGAAAAACACTGGGCCTGCTTCATCAAACGATCGTCGGGCAGGCCGATGAAGCCTATCTAGTGGAAGCGGGGATTCCATTGCGGAAGAAAGGGGGCATGCAGGGATGAGCGGAGTGATCGGATTTTTAATTAACCTGCAGTTCTTTACCGTCTTTCCAATAAAGAAGCAGCTTCCGATGGAGAAGAAATATATTCACCGTGCCATTCAAACCTTTCCATTAGTAGGTCTTTTGCTAGGATTGTTATTGGGCGGCGTTTTGTATGCACTAGTGGAATGGACCCCATTGTCATCGCTTGCGATTGCCTTTTTCCTTTGGTTTTTGACCATGGCATTAACGGGAGGTTTGCATCTCGATGGCTGGATCGATGCAAGTGATGCTTTTTTTTCCTATCAGGATAAAGATCGGCGATTGGAAATCATGAAGGATTCCAGGACAGGTGCATTCGGTGTCATCTCCGTCATAGTCCTATTGGCCGCAAGGTTTCTATTTATCTATGAAATTGTCGAAAGGGTAAATGAATGGACATACTTCTTGATCATTGCCCTTCCGCTCTTAAGCAAATGTGTGATGGGTTATTTACTCATCCGGATGCCGCTGGCTAAAAAAGAGGGGCTAGGTGCTTTTTTTCAAAGTGCAGTGACGAAAAGCAGTTTGCCCATTTATTGGCTGTATCTCCTTGTAAGTCTGACGATTGCCTGGATCATCGATTTTAAGCTTGTCACCTTATTTTTCATCATGTTTCTGGCTGCCGTGTTTTTCCTGGTTTATATAAAACGTAAAATCGTCAGTTGGTTCGGTGGGATAACGGGGGATGTACTGGGGGCTTCCGTGGAAGGGGTTGAGCTTTGGTTATGGCTGATATTGTGGCTATTACACTACTTCGCCATGGGCTGACAGCAGCAAATGAACGTAAGGCCTATTTAGGCTGGACGGATTCTCCATTAAGTACCGAAGGAGAAAAGGAAATACTGGACTTAAGGGGCTCATACCCACAGTATGAAAAAATTTTCAGCAGTGATTTGCCCCGCTGTGTGGAAACTGCACGACTTCTGTTTCCGCATGCAGTTCCGGTCAAAAACCCTTCGTTCCGTGAGATGAACTTCGGCAATTGGGAAGGACGGACGTATCATGAGTTGAAGACAGATGGAGATTATCTTAATTGGCTGGAACGTCCCATGGAGGCACTGGTGCCTGGGGGTGAAAGTTATCCGGCATTTTCCGAGCGTGTGAATAATGGCTGGAAGGAATTGATTGCCTGTAAGGAGAACCGATTTGCCCTAATGACGCATGGAGGGGTAATCCGTGATTTATTGGTCCGCTATGCCCCGCAGGAAAAGTCTTTTTTTGATTGGAGGATTTCCCATGGCCGGGGATATGAGCTGATATGGGAAGACCGGAACAGCTTAAGGAGGGGAGAACGCTGCACTTTGTTACAGGAGGCGCCTATAATGGCAAAACTAAATGGGTAAAGCAATTTTATGGTTTGGAAAATGATGTCCTTTGGCTATCCGGTTATCGAAAAGAACAGCCGGAAATGATTGTTTTCCAAGGCAAGACTGTTGTATTGCAAGGGTTGGATGCATGGATTCAACAAGATGCAGAAAAGATGGATTCAGATTCGATTCGAAAAAAATGGAAGGAAATCATGGCTGATTGGCGAATATGGGAGAAAGAAAGAGATGAACGCAACTGCATTGTGATCGGTTCAGATATCACCAAAGGCATAGTGCCGATGGAAGAAAGAGATCGCAGATGGCGCGATGCCTGCGGATGGGTCTTTCAAGATGTAGCATCCATATCAAGGCGCGTTGATATCATCTGGTATGGAATTGACCAGCGAATAAAGTAGAGGAGGTAATTGGGATGAAAATCTATACACGTACAGGGGATAAGGGACAAACAAGCGTAATCGGAGGTCGGCTTGACAAGGATGACATCCGTGTCGAATCTTATGGAACGGTTGATGAAGTGAATAGCTATATCGGTCTTGCGGTGACAGAATTGGATGCAGCGATATTTACGGATATATTGGCCGACCTAGAGAAAATCCAGCATGAGTTGTTTGACTGCGGCGGTGATTTGGCAACGGTTTCCGAGAAGGCCCCACAAAAGCTGACGGATGAGGCCATTACCTATTTGGAAGAACGGATAGATGCTTTCATACTTGAAGCGCCGGAATTGGAAAAGTTTATCCTGCCTGGCGGCTCAAAAGCGGCTGCAACCATTCATATTGCCCGAACCGTTACAAGAAGGGCAGAACGATTGGTAGTTTCATTGATCAAGTCCGGTGCGGCTGTTTCACCATTATCACTTCAATATTTAAATCGTTTGTCGGATTACTTCTTTGCTGTTGCACGTGTGATCAATTTCCGTCTTGGTGTGAAAGATGTGGAGTATATCCGCAGCGCAAATGTGTTCCGTGGAGGGAAAAGAAAGGAAAAAGAGTAAACATGGACGTAAGAAAAATTAGTGCAATCGCTATATTCATTGCCTTATCGGCGGTAGGGGCAATGATTAAAATCCCTTCCCCGATCGGGAGCATCGCTTTGGATAGTTTCCCGGCCCTTTTGGCGGCTGTCATACTTGGCCCGGTATCGGGGGCTATAGTTGCTGGGCTTGGTCATATCATTTCAGCGTTCATCGGCGGCATGCCGCTTGGGCCATTCCACTTTTTGATCATGGTCGAAATGGCAGTCCTGGCATGGATGTTTGGCATTTTATATATAAACGGAAAAAAAGTAGGCGCATTTTTCCTCTTCTTTATCGGTAATGCCTTCGTTTTAGCCCTGCCTTTCGCATTTCTGATCAGCCCTGGTTTTTACACGTTATTGGTTCCGGGATTAACGGCAGCGACGGCGGTAAATGTAGTATTGGCTGCCCTTTTACTGCCACGCTTGGAGCCTGTTTTGAAAAAAATGCTTTTTAAAGATGGACTTGTAGAATGAGTGATTCATTGATTTTGCCATTTTCCGAATCAGATTCATTGATTGTTTCTAGTGATAATAGCGGCGGTATCGGGCTGAAGGAAAAGGACCTTGTCCATGTCCCTTATGAAGTCGTTGGCTATTATTCCTTTCGGGTTGCCGTCATGGAGTGTTTGGGCGTTGGCGGAAGACCCGTATCCGTCGTTCTAAATAATTTCTGCGGTGATGAAGCCTGGGAGGACTTGACCAGGGGTGTCAAAAAGGGGCTGGGTGAATTGGGAATGGAGGATCTTCCCATCACTGGCAGCACAGAAAGTAACATGCCGCTTCTTCAATCAGCACTTGGTCTTATGGTGATTGGGAAACGAGTGAATGAACGTGTTAAAAAGCAACAGCCCTTACGGAAAATCGCTCTGATCGGCAAGCCGCTCGTTGGAGAAGAAGTAATGGAACAGCAAGATTGGGTCGCGCCATTATCTTTATATAAAAGCCTATGTGAAATGGAAGACGTTCTGGCACTTCCAGTCGGCTCAAAAGGGATAGCATATGAATGGAAGCACCTGGATCAAAGTGGTGAAGGTGTTTCTGAGCATATAAGTGATAAAGTCGATATCGAAAAATCATCAGGACCATCCACCTGCTTCCTCATTGCCTATCCTGAACATTTGGAGAAAGAAATCAAGCACATATCCGGTCCTCTTTTCATTGGAGAATGATGTTCTCATGACTGAATCAGGCATCGAGTTTGTTCATAAAGAACTGGTTCGATGCTTTTTTCATTGAAATCTTACTTTTATTGATTGTTAGCCATAATAATGGTTTGCTCTTAATCGTTATCATAGCCAAAGCAAGATGGTCCCCATTTATTGCGTTACTTCTTGCTTCCGTCATTTTAGGGTTATCGCAGGTATGGATATTCCGGATGTTGCAGATGCTGTTCAGATAGGGGGAGGTAATACTCTTGGTTTGCCGAGTCGGCGGTGCAGTGATGGAGCTAATCCCTTTTGGCATTTTATATGCTTTGATCATCGGAATTCCCAATGCCATTGTTAATGGATGTACAAGCATCGAGAGGCTAGCGGAACACGATTTTAATGCCGGTCTTTTTATTGTTGCTTTCGGTGCTTTGTTTGCTGAAGATCCAATATGAAATGATTGGAATGCCTTCATTGGAAAGCCAATCATCACCCTCATGATTTCTGTGGTCGTTTCATTCTTTACATTAGGATGCGCTAGAGGTTTTAATAAAGAAGAACTAAACCAATTCATGTCCGCCTGCCTCCATCATCTTGATATCTGGGCGTGCGGTGCATTTAAAATTGTATTGATCACGAGCGGGGTGGATGAAGCCGTTGCAGCTTATGTTCGCTAAAGATTTAATTTAACAGTCTCACAAAGGTTAAAGTCTTGGACGGTTATGGAAACGATTATATCAGTCGTTTCACTTATCCTAATCTTACTATTGAATTCAATTGTTTAAGAGAAAGGAGCATGGTGTAAATATGGGACATTCAGGTTATATGATGGGGATAGATATTGGTACGACGAGTACGAAGGTTGTTCTTTTTTCAAAAGGGGGGGAGGTTGTCCAATCTTGTTCGAGGGGATATCCTCTGCACAGTCCAACTCCTTCCGTGGCGGAACAAGATCCCGAAGAAATTTATAAAGCGGTCATCATTGCAATAGGCGAGGTTATGATTGCAAGCGGGATAGAAAAGCAAGAACTGGGCTTGATATCGTTCAGTTCGGCGATGCATAGCTTGATTGCAATGGGAAAAGACGGCAGACCGCTGACAAATAGCATTACATGGGCTGATAATCGAAGTGTTGCCTATGCGAGGAAATTGAAGGCTTCGGAACAAGGGATGCAATTGTATCACAGGACCGGAACACCCATTCACCCGATGTCCCCAATCACGAAAGTAATGTGGTTAAAAAATGAGCATCCCGCTATTTTTAACGAAACGGACAAATTTATCGGAATTAAAGAATACATCATCTATAAATTTTTCAATGAGTATGTGATGGATTATTCACTCGCTTCTGCAACGGGCATGTTCAACATGAATGACCTGAAGTGGGATGAAGAGGCACTCACCATTGCTGGAATTGGGGCTGATAAGCTGCCGATGCTTGTCCGTACAACGCATATCCTCTCAGGATTAAGTGAGGAATTAGCTGCAAAAATGAACATTCAGGCTGGTACCCCGTTTGTGATTGGCGCGAGTGATGGTGTGCTTGCCAACTTAGGGCAAAACGCAATCAAGCCAGGCGTCCTGGCAGTGACAATCGGAACGAGCGGTGCGGTAAGAACCGTCAGTGACCGGCCGCTTACCGATCCGAAAGGCAGGACATTCTGCTATGCCCTTACTGAGAATCATTGGGTAATCGGCGGACCGGTCAACAATGGGGGAATCACCTTCCGATGGGCACGCGATCAGTTAGGCCGTGTGGAAATCGAAAAAGCGAAGGCTTCGGGACAGGACTCCTATGAGATCCTTACGGATATGGCTTCCAATATTGCACCTGGTTCTGATGGTTTGATATTCCACCCGTATATGGCAGGGGAACGGGCACCATTATGGAGTGCCGATGCAAGGGGCTCCTTCTTCGGACTGGCGCTTCATCACACTCGTGACCATATGGTCCGGGCAGTGCTGGAGGGTGTGATGTATAATTTGTACAGTGTCCTTCTTGCTGTTAAGGAATTGACGGGTGCTCCCGAGAAGATCCATGCAAGCGGCGGATTTGTCCGTTCAAAGCTCTGGCGCCAAATCATGGCTGACATATTCAATCAAAACGTGACAATTCCCGAAAGCTTCGAGAGTTCAAGCTTAGGTGCAGCCGTTCTTGGATTATACGCTTTAGGCGAAATCCAAAGCCTTGATGAGGTTGAAGGTATGGTTGGTGAAACGAATGAACTTATCCCGATCGAAGAGAATGTTAAAGTATATGAAGAATTAATGTCGATTTATTTATCCGTGAGCAGGCAATTGGAAGGCGACTACAAGAGAATCGCTGATTTCCAAAGACGTCATTTAGAATGATTCTTAGGGAAAGCACAGGTGCAGTAGGCACTGTGCTTTTCTTTTTGCCTGGTATTTAAAATGGTAAGATGGTAGAAAACGATAAGGGGAATTTTCTATGGGAGCCAGTAAAACGAATGCAATGCGAATTCTTGATAACAAACGTATAGAGTATGGCATGATGAGCTATGATGCCCGCGATGGAAAAATCGATGGTATCACTGTTGCGGACAAAATTGGAAAAGCGCCAGAAACCGTTTTTAAAACGCTTGTTACCCATAACGGACCGCAGCAGCTTTACGTATTTGTCATTCCTGTAGCCACCGAACTGGATTTGAAAAAAGCAGCGAAGGCTGCAGGTGCAAAAAAAATTGAAATGCTTGCGGTTAAAGATCTGCAAAAATACACAGGGTACATTCGGGGAGGCTGTTCACCGATCGGAATGAAAAAGCTATACCCGACCTTTATTGACGAAAGTGCAGCAAACCTGCCTGAAATCATCGTAAGCGGGGGAAAGATCGGTACACAGATCGTGTTAAAACCGTCAGAATTCCTAGAGGTCACACAAGCGGAATCTGCAGCCCTAATAAAATAGACTGTTAACCTGTAGGCATTCACCTATTAGTTCTTTTCTGCATACGCTGTCTTGAAGATCACATCTGTATTGTGAGGGAGAGTGTGAAAGTGACAGGAAAAGTGATGCATTATTTCGCAGGAGGCAATACGGCTAAAGGTTTTTATAGTTTATATGATTCCAATTTGGCAGGTCTGGAAAGATTGTTCATTTTAAAAGGAGGACCTGGTTCCGGTAAATCGACCATTATGAAAAAAATCGGCCAAGAATGGCTGGATAAAGACTATGACATCGAGTATTTACATTGTTCGTCCGATAATGATTCCATTGATGGAGTGATCATTCCTGCTTTGAAAATCGGACTCGTGGATGGGACCGCGCCGCATGTGATTGAGCCGAAGGCACCTGGGGCAATTGAGGAATATGTCAATCTGGGGGCTGCCTGGAATTCCCAGCAGCTGGCTTCTGAAAGAGCGGCCATCATAAGATTGACGAATGCGAGAAGCAAGAGTTTCGAGAAGGCATATGCCCTATTCGCTGAAGCATTGAAGATACATGATGAATGGGAAGACATTTATAAAGCAAATATTGATTTCGCTAAATTGAATGGGTTGACCAATAAATTGATAGAAGGCTTTTATAGAGATATAACCCTTAATAAGAAGTCAGATGTTCGTCACCGATTCTTAGGGGCAGCTACACCAAAGGGTGCAGTTGATTTCATCCCGAATATTACTGAGGGAATACAAAAACGGTACTTTTTAAAGGGACGTCCAGGTTCAGGGAAATCAACGATGCTGAAGAAGATTGCAAAGGCTGCGGAGCAAAGGGGCTTTGATGTGGAAGTATATCATTGCGGATTCGATCCGCATAGCTTGGACATGGTAATCGTCCGGGAGGTAGGGATCGCCATTTTTGACAGCACATCACCTCATGAATATTTCCCGAGTTGTGAAGGTGATGAAATCATAGATATATATAAAACGGCTATCCTGCCTGGAACAGATGAAATTTATGCCGATCAGTTAAAGGATGTTTCCACCAGATATCGGACAAAAATGAATGAAGCGACAGCAAATCTGGCTAAGGCGAAAGAACTGCATGACGAACTTGAAAAGATTTATGTAAAAGCAATGGACTTTACAGCCATCGATGACATTCAAAGAGACATCCAAGAACAGATCATTGAACGGGCACAAGATGTCGATAGCCAAACGATTCTGCATTAAGAAAACAAACTGCGCCTATTTTAATAGGTGCAGTTTATTTATATACATAAGACGATTTTTTAATGAAGGAAGTCACACAAGAATAGATACGGGTTTGTTAAACGTGTTTATCCACGTCCTTTCGGTTAAAATAGGGATTATATTGAAAAAAAAGGAGCCGGTTGAATTGATAAAGACGATTGCGATTGATATGGACGGAACATTGTTAAACAAAATGCAAAAGGTCAGTGAGGATAATAAGCAAGCTATCCAGAGGGCGCAAAGTGAGGGAGTGGAAGTGATCATTGCTACTGGAAGATCTTATGTGGAAGCAAGGTTCGCTTTAGATGAAGCAGGCATCGTTTGCCCTGTCATCTGTGTAAATGGTGCCGCCCTCTTCACGGAGGACGGAAATATTGCCGCTTCCAATCCAATGTCAGCTGCCACTGCTAAAATGGTCGCTGGATTCCTCGAAGAACAAGGGATTTATTTCGAAATATATACGAGTCAGGGAATTTATTCTAAAGACTATGAAAACGCAATATCCGTTTTGGTTGATGTATTCGTTACAGCCAATCCGGACATTGACCCTGAGAATATGCGGAAATATGCGGAGGAGCGTTTACAGCTTGGACAGGTAACTTCCATTACCGATTATTCCGAGTTATTTAGCCGTTCGAATGAGGAATATTATAAAATTCTCAGCTTTTCAAAGGATTTAAATTTATTAAATGAAATTGCTTCGAAATTGAAAGGACAGGGAGTTACAGTCACTTCATCGGGACGTGAAAATGTGGAAATCATGAGTGAAACAGCTCAAAAAGGTACGGCACTTGAAACATATGTGAATGGAAAATCCGGCTCGATGCAGGAAACGATGGCTATTGGGGATAATTATAATGATGTATCCATGTTTGAACGGGTAGGCTTGTCTGTCGCAATGGGAAATGCCCCGCTCGAAATAAAAAAACTGTGTGATGAAGTAACGGGCAAGAATGATGAATCCGGTGTAGCGGAGGCCATTTTAAAGGTACTTAAACAGTCAGCCTATTAAACTCATGAATCGAAGGGGGAAAGACTTTTGAAAAAGTTGCTCTTATTTTTCCTTATGGCTGCATTGATTTTAACTGGATGTAACATGAATGATGATGACAGTAAAACCGAGCCGAATCCTGACAAGGAAGTGACGGGCACTTTAGGCGAAGATCCGGATGTGCTGGTAACGAACTTGCATGCCCCATGGTCGATTCAGAAGAATGGGGACACAATGTATGTTTCGGAGCGGACAGGAACCATCGTTGAATGGGACAATGGTAAGATGACACGGCAAAAGGTCAACCTAAAAAAGACATTGTCATCTAAAGCGGAAGCTGGGTTGCTTGGATTTTTATTAGCTCCCGATTTTTCTAACAGTGGGCAAGCTTTCGCTTATTATACGTATGAAGAAGGCGGGAATTCCATCAATCGAATCGTCATTTTAGAAAAAAATGATGATGAGTGGCAGGAGATGGAGACCTTAATCGACGGAATACCAAGCGGGGACTTCCACCATGGCGGCAGGATCAAGATTGGTCCGGATGATAAGCTATATGCAACGACAGGTGATGCAAGAAGGGCTGAGATCGCACAGGACACAGATTCTTTAGGCGGGAAAATTCTGCGCATGAACCTGGATGGCACCATTCCGAACGATAATCCTTTCGCGAATTCATACGTCTATTCATACGGTCACCGCAATCCACAAGGCCTTGCTTGGGATGAAGCAGGACAGTTGTATGAAAGTGAGCACGGAGATTCGGCTCACGATGAATTAAATAAAATTGATCCGGGTAAGAACTATGGCTGGCCAGAGATACAGGGCGATGAGCAAAAAGCTGATATGGTAAAACCATTGATTCATTCCGGTGAAAATACATGGGCTCCTTCTGGCATGGCCTATTTTGACGGAAAGCTCTATTTTGCAGCCTTAAGAGGCGAAGCGCTTAAAAGTTATGATGTAAAAAGCGGAAAACTGACTAATATCATTACGGGCTCAGGAAGGATACGCGATGTATTCGTTGATGAAGAATTTCTTTATTTCATAAGCAACAATACGGACGGCCGAGGAAATCCTGATGAAAAGGATGATAAGCTTTATCGTTTGCCGCTATCTCGGTTAAATATGCCTTGATGTAATGAGAAGAAAAGAAGCTTATAATCGGAAACCTCGCTAATAGCGGGGTTTTCCTTTTGGTTTATGTCCTATAAACTCACGAGTAAAAGCGTGAAATTCACGAGTATTTCGCGAAACTCACGAGTAAAAGCGCAAAACTCACGAGTAATGCCCAAATTCACGAGTAAAAGCGTGAAACTCACGAGTAAAAGCACCAAACTCACGAGTATTTGCGCAAAATTCACGAGTAAAAGCTCAAAACTCACGAGTAATGCCCAACTCACGAGTAAAAGCGTGAAATTCACGAGTAAAAGCACCAAACTCACGGAGTATTTTCTCCATACTCCCAAATAAAAGCCCCGAAGTCTAGACATTTTTCATGAATAGGTGTATAGTTACCTAGGTAACTAATTTACAGGAGGAATACCTTTGTCCTTTCAAAATGGTTTTTTTCATCATAACTTACAATTTTCAAGGTCATTTACGAAAAAGTTAAATGAACAATTGGCCAAGGTTGATCTTTTTCATTCACAATGGTCGATTGTATATTATCTGAGTCAGTTTGGCTGTTCTACGCTTGTTGAAATAAGCACTTATTTAGATGTGGAGAAACCGACGGTAACGAGGACGGTAAATCGGTTGGAAGAACTTGATTTGATTGAACAAGTCCCAGGAAAAGATAAGCGGGAACGGAGAATACAGTTAACGGAGTCAGGTGTAAGGACCTATCAAGAGGCCAAAAAGGTAGTTGAGGAATTTGAACTTCAATTAATGAGCGGTTTGGCTGAAGAAGACCGGGAGGCAACGTTACGAACGTTGATTTTCCTGAAGGAAAAATTAAAACAATAGTAAGGAAGAAGGATTGAAATGAATCACAAACCAAAATTGTGGACGAAAGACTTTCTGATTGTTTCGTCTGCGAACTTTTTTCTATTTTTAACTTTTTATGTCTTGATGGTGACATTGACCATTTATACGATGGATAATTTTCATGCATCGCAAGCACAAGCAGGGCTTGCTTCAAGTATTTTTGTTCTTGGGGCTGTGCTTGTCAGACCGATTGCAGGGAAAAAAATTGACAAGATCGGCCGCAGAAAGATGTTGCTTGGCTCGTTGGTTCTATTCCTGATCGCATCCATCGGCTATTTCCTGGTGAATGGTTTATCCCTCTTATTGATCGATCGGCTTATTCACGGTTTTGCTTTTGGCCTTGCCACTACGGCAACTGGAACGATTGCTGCAGATATCATTCCGAATGAAAGACGCGGGGAAGGCACAGGTTACTTTGCCATGAGTACAAACTTGGCAATGGCTTTCGGCCCGTTTATTGGATTGCTGATAACACAGCATTTCAGTTATTCCATCATTTTCTATGCAGCCTCTTTATTTGCCGCGTTTTCTTTAGTTGCATCGTTATTCATGAATGTGCCTGAAGGGGAAAAGGTCGGAGCTTCGGCACAAAAAGGATTTAAAATCAGTGATTACTTTGAAAAAAGGGCACTTCCCATTTCCATTTTTATCGGGTTTGCCGGATTTACCTATTCGAGCATCTTGTCCTATTTAACATCTTTTGCAAAAGAAATGGATTTAATGGATGCGGCAAGCTTTTTCTTTGTCGTATTTGCTGTATTCCTTTTGGCTTCCCGTCCGTTTACAGGCCGGATGTTTGATGTGAAGGGGGAAAATGCAGTTATTTACCCATCGCTCTTGCTATTTGCCGTCGGTATGGTCATCCTCAGCCAATCGCATCATGGTATCACGCTTTTGATTGCCGGTGCCTTTATTGGAGTGGGGTATGGTACGTTCCAATCAAGCAGTCAAGCGATTTCCATCAAGGAAGCCCCATCGAATCGGATGGGGTTAGCCACATCCACGTTTTTTACAATGTATGACTTCGGTATTGGTGTGGGCCCATTCCTATTGGGATTCCTTATTCCATATACAGGGTTCAAAGGGTTATTCATGGGAATGTCGATCTTTGCGTTCATACTTATTGGCATTTATTACTTGGCGCATGGAAAAAAAGCCTCGGCAAGAGTGAGAATGCAGCATGAGGAACGCTTGTCTGCCTAGTTTTTTGAATATGATTGTATAAAATGAAGAATTTTGGGGATGCTTATATTATGATTGATTTTCCAAAGTATCCCCCTTTTCTCCGCCTGTATCCCACAGGCGTTTTTTTATGCCATAAACAAAGAAAACCGCCATATTGGCGGTTTCTTTAAAACTTATAGGTCCATAATCGTTCTTTACGGATCCAGTCTAGAAAATCGGCATCCTGATTTTCGAATTTCTCTTTCCAATCGATCACCATTGCCTGAGTTTGCGAACGGTGGGCAGTAAATGTGGCTACCTTTTTTTCTTCGACGGCAGAGATATCATGGATAATGTCAGGTTGCCCTAATTCGTCAATGCAGTTATTCGAGAAGGCGACACAATGAAGTTTAGGCCTCTCTTTCGCATCCATTCTTTCAACGGCCCGCACCACTGCCCGTGCTGTCGCTTCATGGTCAGGATGGACACTGTATCCTGGGTAAAACGTAATGATCAATGAAGGATTCAATTCATTGATGGCATCGGTAAATAATGAAGTAAGCTTTTCATCATCTTCGAATTCAATTGTCTTAT
This sequence comes from Bacillus sp. T-10(2022), assembly GCF_056502895.1. Lineage (NCBI taxonomy): Bacteria > Bacillati > Bacillota > Bacilli > Caryophanales > Bacillaceae > Bacillus > Bacillus sp. T-10(2022). The sequence continues at coordinate 5,487,131 of NZ_CP113518.1, read as the reverse complement.
CACGCAATCCAAGCATGCGTAAATCTTGGATGCCAATCGCATTTGCTGCATCGATTAATTCCTTTTTGCGAATTTTAGGGAGCGATTCCCTTGTTGCAAATGGAGGGTTTCCTAAATTACGTCCCATTTCTCCTAAAGTTAAGCATAAATAGGTGACAGGAGTGCCCGCTTCTCTATGAAGGGCAAGCGTTCCGGAGACCGAGAAGGCTTCATCATCGGGATGTGGGAATATAACTAATACATGGCGTTCTTTTTCCAAGGTATATTTCTCCTTCCGTTCTACTTACAGTGAGTATGGTTATCGGTAAATGGGAGTTTTCATCGGAATTATATGATATATATCATGCAAGTTGTCATCATTCAAAAGGAGTGGGACTGAGCTGCATGGAGACAGCAAGCTTTCCGGAAAAATCAAGGCCTGCCAATAGCAATCTCCCTTGTTCATCCATTTCGAAGTGGTTAACGCCTTCTGCATATACCCAGCCAATATTGAGCTTCAAGCCGATGCGGTAGGGTCCATCCCCAACTATCTTCCCATGTTCATACTGTATAAGAGCATTACGAATATAAGCACCTGCCGAAAAGAAAGCTTCATCTACATGAGTGGCATAGGCACCATTTGTCGTTTCAAGGTGAAGATATACATCTTGTCCTGCGAAAGAATCAATGGCATTTTGCACCTCTGTACGGTCTATAGGTTTCATTCTATAATTTCCTCCTTAACTGGGCGGCTAGATAAGCTTTTCCTTCTTTCTATTTTACTAAATAAAAACAAAAAAAGCGAAAAAGGCCGCTCGATGAATTTGAGCGGCCATTAAACTTGATGTTTTATTTTTGTGTTTTTTCAGCGATTCCATATTTATGGTATGCACCATGATTGACAGGTCCAACATAATCATTCATCTTCCAAGAATGGCGAACGGCCTCGGTGATGAAGTCTTTAGCAATGAGGACAGCCTCACGCGGGCTTTTCCCTTCAGCCAATTGAGCTGCGATGGCTGCTGAAGATGAACAGCCGGCACCATGTGTATTGGTCGTTTCGATTTTTTCTGATTCAAGGATTTCAAATTCAGTTCCATCATATAAAAGGTCAATGGCTTTATCATGATCCAGCTTATTACCGCCTTTGATCAAGACATATTTTGCACCAAGTGCATGAATCTTTTCGGCTGCAGCCCTCATATCGTCAATCGTCTTGATAGGCGCAGTTCCCGCTAACTGAGCGGCCTCGAACAGGTTTGGCGTGACTACAGTTGCACGTGGAACAAGCAGTTCGCGCAGAGCTACAGCAGTTTCAGGGTGCAATACTTCATCTTCACCTTTACATACCATAACTGGATCGATTACGACCTTGTCCAGCTTCAACTCGTCTATTTTACGGGCAACAAGTTCAATGATTTCCACTGATCCAAGCATTCCCGTTTTCATGGCATCAATGCCGATTGATAGAATCGTTTCGATTTGGGCTTCTAAAACCTCGACCGGTGTAGGGAATACATTATGGGACCAGCCATTCTTTGGATCCATCGTCACGATTGTCGTTAATGCGGACATACCGTAAACGCCGAATTCTTGGAATGTCTTTAAATCCGCTTGAAGACCGGCACCGCCGCTCGAATCCGATCCGGCAACTGTCATAGCTCTTTTCATAGTCATTATGTGACCTCCTCAGGAGAATTAGATATCGATATTATCAGCATACCAGTTAATATCCTATTTTTAGAATATACCAAAATTTCTTTTATGTAAAACTTAGTTTTCACCTTAATATGAGTACCTTAAGAAAGGTAATGGAATGGCCACGCATGTGTCATTTTTCGGACCTGGAATTCAGAATATAAAATGGAAGTGTGGCCTACTTTCCATCTTTTGATTTACAAAGCAAAGTTTGCGAAGGTGTCATTATTTTCAAAGTTGATTTAAAATATTTAAATATAGTGGATACATTTAGTATAGCTTTACCGTTCGATGCTGGATTAAACCCAAAAAAGGGAGGGTAATTTCTATGGAATGGACAATGTTGCTTTTAGCTGGTGGGAAATCAAGCCGTATGGGCGTGAATAAGGCCCTGTTGACCATAAGTGGCGTTGTGAACATTTCAAGAGTGGCATCCGAATTGAAAAAGGTGTCAGAAAACATTATGGTCATTACGAATACATTTGAAGAATATCGTTTTCTGCAGCTGCCGCTAATTCCGGATTTACATAAAGATCATGGACCTCTTGGCGGATTGCATGCAGGGTTGACCTCATCGAAAACGGAGCTTCAGTTCCTTGCAGCCTGTGATATGCCGTTTGTGAATGCTGATGCCATAAAGGATATCATTTCCCATTATGAACCTGAATTCGATGCAGTCATTCCAGAAATAAATGGCAGGATCCAGCCGCTTTTTGCTGTTTACCATAAAAGGTGTCTTCCTGTACTGACGGACTGTTTATTAAAACATGAATTGAAAATGAGTCTATTTTTGGAAAAGATTTCGGTGAAAATCATGAAAGAAACCGACTTTAAGTTATATCGCGAGAATCCTGAACATTTTCAATACCTTTTTTTCAATATGAATACGATGGAAGATTATCAAGAGGCAGGTTATATTGATCAAACTGAATTATATATAAAGGATGGTAGACATGAATTATAATATTTCAAAAGAGCCGATTGTCATCCAGGAAGTGATTGATAAAGTAGTCAGTCGAAATGCAGGTGCCGTCACGACCTTTATTGGTACGGTGAGGGAAATGACGAAAGGAAAAAAGACTCTCTTCTTAATATATGAAGCGTATGAACCGATGGCCATCAAGAAATTGGAGCAAATCGGATCTGAGATCAAGGAGCGTTGGCCTGATGCAGAAACGGCGATCACCCATCGTGTAGGTAAACTTGAAATCACGGATATCGCAGTGGTTATTGCCGTTAGTACGCCACACCGAAATGATGCATATGAGGCAAACAGGTATGCGATTGAAAGAATTAAAGAAATCGTCCCGATTTGGAAAAAAGAACACTGGGAAGATGGGGAGACATGGGTCGGAAACCAGTTGGAAACCGTTCCATATCCAACGGGGAAACCGGAAGAGGGGGATATTGATGGTTAATGTACTTTTATTTGCCCATTTGAAAGATGAGCTAGGCAAAGAGACTGTTACTATAGAAGGAAATGGAATGAGTGTGGCCCAGCTAAAAGGAAAAATGAAGGTGGATTTTCAATTGGAAGGTCTTGAAACTGTGATGACAGCGGTCAATGAAGAATTTGCCGATGATGACACAATTCTATCTGATGGAGATACAGTTGCTTTCATTCCGCCAGTAAGTGGAGGCTAAAGCATTCGGAAGGGAGGGTTCACGGTGAAAGAGCGATTTTCAAGGCAGACTTTATTCGCCCCCATCGGTGAAGGGGGCCAATTGAAAATTATGAAGAAGCATGTCTTGCTTCTTGGTGCAGGGGCTTTGGGATCTGCTAATGCCGAGGCCCTTACTCGTGCAGGAGTAGGGAAGCTTACCATTGTCGACAGGGATTATGTCGAGACCAGTAATTTACAGCGCCAACAAATGTATACGGAACGGGATGTCGAGGAGAAACTGCCAAAAGCAGAAGCGGCAAAGCGTCATTTATTTGATATCAATCATGAAGTTGAAGTGAATGCCATCATCATGGACGCAACTGCCCAAAACCTTGAGCAGCTGCTTGGTGATGTTGATTTGATATTGGATGCAACCGATAATTTTGAGACACGGATGATTATTAATGATTTATCACAAAAGCTTCATATACCGTGGATTTATGGGGCATGTGTGGGGAGTGTGGGCATGGCTTTGACTATCCTTCCCGGACAGACTCCATGTTTGCACTGTTTGCTTAAAGCTATCCCCATTCAAGGGATGACCTGTGACACAGGAGGAATCATATCACCAGCTGTAACGATGGTAGTGGCACACCAAACTGCCGAAGCTTTGAAAATCCTTGTTGAAGATTGGGAATCGGTACGACCTGCACTTGTTACTTTTGATCTGTGGAGAAATCAATACCAAACCGTTAAATTGACAAAAGCGAAAAAGAAAGATTGTCTCTCATGCGGAGAGCAGAGGACATACCCCTTTTTAACAATGGAAAATGCAACGAAAACGGCTGTTCTTTGCGGGAGGGACACTGTACAGGTAAGACCGCCAAAACCTTTGGAATTGCAGCTCGAGAAATTAGCCAAAGATCTGGACGGCAGCGGCTATTTGGTGAAATTCAATCCATTTCTTCTCTCTTGTGAAAAAGCTGGGGAGCGTATCGTCATTTTCAAGGATGGACGGGCGTTGATTCACGGTACGAAGGACATGGTCCATGCAAAGGCCGCGTACCAAAGAATCCTTGGATAATGAATATAAAAAGCGAGGCCACAGGTTTTGGGGCCTCGCTTTTTTATGAATCCATATAGGGTAATGGTTATCGGGTTTAGTGTGTAACCCCGTCTTTATTATCTTGTTTCGAAGCGACGATGACTACTTTTCCTTCGTCAAGAACTTCCTCGTAACGTTCTGCCTCCATATCACTAAGGCCAAGGTTGCTCATTCGATTACGAAGTTCATCTCCGCGTGATTTAAAGAGATTTCCGACGGTATCAAGGAAACCTTGTTCCTTCATGCCTACACCTTCTGTATTTGTATTCTCGGTAAGGTGTTTTGAACGGGTTTTGTCATGGGCAAACAAATATACATCGTCTTTCGTATAACCTGATGTAATTAATTCATCGATTTTTTCCTTTGCTTGTAAACCGTTTTCTACTACATGTACTTGATACATATAAACTCCTCCTTGAATTTTAGTGAGATTCTCTTGAAAATAGGTAAATGGAATCTTGCTTATTACAGTTGTTGATTGGCTATAGTAGTATATAACCTCGTTTGGGCACGGATAAACATTTTTATCGAAGAATATTTAGTAAGTGGTGAAGCGGAATACCTTTTGAATGCGGTAGGTCAAGTATTTGAAGACAGGCAGTTTCTTTTGGTATTCACTGTAATCCACCGTGTAAGTTCCGTTTTGATTTGTCCAAAGTCTTTGAAAATAGCTATCGACATCCTTGGAAACGTCAGCATCATTTGGAGCATGGATTTCAACATTCGCTTCAAGATTATAGTCATCCAGATTGCGGGAGGTATAATTAGCCGATCCTCCAAGGATAACCGTTTCATTAGCCTTTTGGATCATCATCAACTTTGTATGGAACTGTTCTTTATCTGTTTTGTACCAGCGGATCGAGATGTTTTCATCCCCCAGTTTTTCGAATTCGGCGGCAACCGGAAGATTGGGAAGCCCGATTTTCTCACTTCCGAAAGCGTTTTGATTCGGATCCAATATCATTTGAATCTTCACACCCCGTTCAGCTGCATCCGTTAATGCCTCGACAACCTCGCGATCGGCAATGTAGAACATGGCAAGATGGATCTTGTCCCCCTTTTTTGCATCCTTAATTGCCTTAAGGACATGTTTATTGATTTTTCCTTCCGTTAGCAGTTGTACCGATATCGGTCCTTTATCTGCCGATGTCCCCTTGAACTCAGGAAATGACTTTGGTCCTCCCGAGAATTTCGAAGCGGCTTCTTCGGCTTTAAGAAAATCACCGATGATATTCCCATCCATCTGGAACGCGATATTGGAATGGAATCCACTTGCGTCATGAGGATTGGCAGATGAGATGATGGCCGTTTTTTCAGTAGCGACCACTTTTCTGTGATTGGCTTTGATATTCATCAGTCTAAGATAAGAACGCAAGGTGACCTTTGGCGCGCTTTTGGCCATTGGATTGACAATCCAGCCTTTTCCGCTTTCACCGAACCATTGGAAAAAGGTCCGATACACCCCTGAATAGAGAGGATTCGGATCCCGGAGGCGGTCTAGGTTGGTAACGATGACATCAATTCCATTTTTCTTCATCGTTTCCAATGCCTCTAATTGGTAGGCATTATAGGAAGTATTCACTTCATCTGTAATGAATATAACCTTGAGATCAGGTTTCCTTTTCTTCTGTTTCACCAGATTATCCTTCAGAGTCTCGGTTAACTTCGGGAAGTTTACCTTTTCATCATAAAAAGCATTAAACAAAAACATATCGATTACGATATAAGAATCAGCCTCTTCTATTGCTTGATTAATGGTTTGGAAAATTCGCTGCTCATGTTGCAGATTCCCTTGTTCATCGTGGTAGGAGAGGTCATAGATGAAATCGATATCCTCGACATGATGAACTTTTCCTTCATAAGAAATACCATCGGGGAGAGGCTTGTAGCTGTTATAGACGATTACGATTGCAATGACGATCAAAATGCTGACAAGCAGATAAAATCGTTTTCTTTTGTACCATTTTTTCATAGGGAATCCTCCAACATGGTTAAATTGCTTACTAACTTTCTATTTTCCCACTTTTGGGGTATATAGAAACATAAATCGTAATCTATGGAAAAGGCAAGGCGATTAAGTTTGATATAATATAGTTTCAAAAAGTGGAAAGGGGCTGTGGCAGATGGAAAAGCAGTTATTGACAAATGATTGGTGGCCTCTATTGAAAGAGGAATTCAAAAAAGAATATTACCAGGAGCTAAGGGAATTTATAAAGCAAGAGTACAGCCAGCAAGTCATTCATCCTGATCAGGACGATATTTTCAATGCGCTTCACTATACTCCTTATGAGGACGTAAAGGTTGTCATCCTTGGACAGGACCCTTACCATGGGCCTGGTCAAGCGCATGGCCTTAGTTTTTCAGTTAAGCCGGAAGTTCGCATCCCACCCTCTTTAAAAAATATCTTTAAAGAGTTAAACACCGATCTAGGCTATGAGGTTCCGGATAATGGTTACCTTGTTGAATGGGCAAAACGGGGAGTGCTTCTATTGAATACCGTCTTGACTGTGCGTGAGGGAGAGGCGCACTCACACCGCGGAAAAGGGTGGGAAATCTTTACGAATCAAGTTATTCGCCTATTGAATGACCGTCCGAAACCGGTTGTATTCATTCTTTGGGGAAAACCTGCTCAAACCAAAATCCCTTTGATTGATGAAACCCGCCATAAAATCATTAAGTCCGTACATCCAAGTCCGCTGTCGGCTTCCCGTGGTTTCTTTGGCACAAAACCTTTTTCCAAAACAAATCAATTGCTGATGGAAATGGGGGAATCCCCAATTGATTGGAAAATTTCGAACCGATGATATGGGCAGGAAAACGAAACGGGTGAATTGTATGGCGTGCAGTCATTTCTATATAACTTGGGATCCAAGTTTTCCAAAGGGCTGCCGTGCTTTTCAATTCAAAACATCAAACCAGCCTTCTCTTGATGTCTTTCATTCTTCAGGACAGCCATGCTTGAAATTTCAAGCCAAGCCAATGAAAAGGTAGGAAATATGCAAGGTGTTTTCTTCTCTGATTTTTGCTATGCTAGATATGATAGTTTTGACCTGTATATAGACGAGGTGGTAAAGTTGGATATTTCATCAAGACAAATGTTAGATAAAATCGAAGAGCTTGTTTTAAAAGCGAAACAGACAAATTCAGAGGATAAGGTGCAGGGGTATGTAATTGCGATTAAGTCCCTTTGTGAAGTAATGGTTGATGAAAAAGCGGTGAACATCAGCATACCGAAGCCAATCACATTGACCCAGCCCGTTATGTCGGCTACACCGAATGTAGAACCGGTTAAAATGGATGAGGCCAATGGGGAGTCCTTGTTCGATTTTTAAATTAGGGAAGGGGAGCGAAATAATTGAAACTGTTCATCATTTTAGGTGCATTGAATGGGTTTATTGCTGTGGCACTAGGTGCATTCGGTGCACACGGACTGGAAGGGAAAATTCCCGATAAATATTTAGAAACCTGGCAAACCGCTGTTCAATATCAAATGTTCCATGCGGTGGGTTTATTGGTACTCGGTTTATTGGCCGGGAAAATTTCAAGTCCGCTGATCAACTGGTCCGGCTGGCTTATGTTAATAGGAATTATCCTGTTTTCCGGAAGTCTATTTGTTCTAAGCGTTACGCAAATCAAAGTCCTGGGGGCCATCACACCGCTTGGCGGAGTTTCTTTCTTGGTTGCTTGGGTCTTAATGATCGTTGCTGCATATAAATACTTGTAAAGAAAAAAGTCATTCTAATATAAGAAGAGCCTCAAAATCAAATAGATTCTGAGGCTCTTCTATTTAGGATTTTTTTACCTTGGCGAATAGGTGGTAAGCCCAGTGCCCCCGAATGGATATTCATATTCGATTTCTTCATCAAACGTTATATAATCTAAGTATACCATCGGGATTAAGTATCGTTTTCCCGTTTGAGGATCGCTTATGATTAAGTGATCGCGTCCTGCAGCCTCGATGATTCCTTTGAAGATCTTGGCATTCCATTCCTTGTTGTTTTCAAACGTTGTATAAACAGTGGCCAATTTCCCTTTATTCAAACGCAAGATGTTCTCGATGTACGACTGTTCGACCGGAAGCATGCCAGGTATCTGTGGACCGGAAGGGGGTTGACCCATCGTTATCGGCATTTGTTGTGGCGTACCTGCCATAGTGGGCTGTTGTTGCTGGTATGATGGCTGTTGGTATCCTTGCTGCGGGTAACCTTGTTGCTGGTTAGGATTTTGCTGCCTTAGTTCAGGCTCATTATTTTCATAGGGGTAATAAGGGCTTCCTCCGTACGGATAATTACCATAAGGATTATTTTGTGACATTGCATTCCCTCCTAAATTCAAGGTTTAGTTGATGCTGTGGAATTTGGACAATCCGAGAGAGTGGACTGGAAGAAACAGTGCGATTTATAGCGACCGGTAGTATTGTATATGTTTTCTGGACAATCTCCGGGTGGCTTAAAAAACCACAATGCATGTTAAGCGATACATAACGGCAGCCGTTCATGATATAAGCGATATCCTCTTGCCGGCAAATGAATAAAAGTAACGTTCCTTCACCTCGCTGGAGTCAGGAATTGCCTTGATCAATTTTCCTGAAGCTGAATGGGACTGTGAAAAAATGAATTCATCACTATTGAAAATGTATGGGATGTGGAATGGATTTATTCCAAAGCCGGGGAAAAATAAGGAGGGGACGCAAAAAAAGCTTCCGGAAACCGGAAGCTCATCGTCTTATACGTATAGGAATGAAGGTACGTTTTCTTCCGGCAGGATATTGCCTACAAAGAAAGAACCAAATGCAGCGTAACGTGCACTTACTTCATCAAAACGCATTTCATAGATTAATTTTTTGAATTGAAGGACATCATCTGCGAATAGTGTCACGCCCCATTCATAATCGTCAAAACCGACAGAACCCGAAATGATTTGTTTTACTTTACCGGCATAACTGCGGCCAATCAAGCCGTGGGAACGCATTAAGCCTTTGCGCTCTTCCATGGAAAGCATATACCAGTTATCATCGCCATCACGACGCTTGTCCATTGGATAGAAGCATACATGTTTCGCCTTTGGAAGTATCGGATAAAGTCTGGAACGGACATGAGGGTTCTGGTATGGGTCCTCACCATCTCCACCAGCTAAGTAATTGCTTAATTCCACGACGGAAACGTATGAATAAGCGGGAATTGTATATTCGGCAAGCTTCGTTTTGTTGAATTCGTTTTCAATTGCATTCAATTCTTCCATTGTTGGGCGGGCAAACATAAGCATGAAGTCCGCTTTCTGACCAACGATGGAATAAAGGGCATGGCTGCCTTCATTGTCGCTTTGTGTCATATTCCATTTATCCAGTAATCCTTGGAATTCAGAGATGGCCAATTGGCGCTCGTCACTTGATAACGTTTTCCAAGAAGACCAGTCGATTAGACGGAAATCATGTAAACAATACCAGCCGTCCAGTGTTTGTGCTGCTTCACTCATTACGATCACTCCTAAGTCTTATTATAACTTTAATATAACATAGTTTCAGTATAAGGAAATTTATATCAACCCGCAAACACCATCACTGTTTTTCGGTGTTTCTGCAATTTTCAAATTTGCGGATGGCTGGAATTTACCTGGCTGCTGGAGTATTCTTAAAAGAAGACGACAATGGATTTTAACGGATGGTTAAATATAGAAAAAAATGGGGAAACGTATCTAAAAAGGAGGAAGAGCCAATGAGTGATTTATTTGAAATATTGGAATCGAAAATTACGGGGCATAATTTAAAGATCGTTTTTCCAGAAGGGTTGGATGAACGGATTTTGGGAGCGGCAGGCAGGCTTGCCAAAGCAAAACTGGTGACACCGGTATTGATCGGGGATATCGGGTTGATTCAAGAGAAGGCAAAAGATCTAAAGATCTCCCTTGATGCAATCGAAATATATGATCCGAAGAATTATATCATGATGGATGAAATGGTTGAAGCGTTCGTGAAGGTCCGTGATGGTAAAGCGACCGATGTACAAGCGCGTGAAATCTTAAAGGATGAGAACTATTTTGGAACCATGCTCGTCCATATGAAACTGGCCCATGGAATGGTTAGTGGCGCAACGCATTCGACTGCGGATACGGTTCGCCCAGCCTTAAAGATCATTAAAACAAAGCCGGGCGTCCAAAAAACCTCGGGAGTATTCATCATGGTCCGAGATGAAGAAAAATATGTATTCGCGGATTGTGCGATCAATATAAACCCCAGTTCCCAGGACCTGGCTGAAATTGCTATAGAAAGTGCGAAGACTGCAATAATGTTCGATATCGAACCGCGTGTGGCGATGCTGAGCTTTTCGACAAAGGGATCGGCAACATCCCCCGAGACCTTAAAAGTGGTTGATGCCGTCGATTTGGCAAAAGAAATGGACCCTGAAGTCATTCTTGATGGGGAATTTCAGTTTGACGCGGCCTTCGTTCCTTCGGTAGCAAGGAAAAAAGCACCGGATTCCCTTATTCAGGGGGATGCGAATGTTTTTATTTTCCCAAGTCTCGAAGCAGGGAACATCAGCTATAAGATGGTACAGCGCTTGGGTGGCTTCGAAGCGGTCGGTCCGATCCTTCAGGGGCTGAATCGTCCGGTGAATGACCTTTCGAGGGGATGCAGTGAAGAGGATGTATATAAACTGGCTGTCATTACAGCGGCACAGGGATTTGTGGCGCAGTATCAATAGACAGCTTGAGGATTAAATGTAGAGGGAGATTCGTATGGGTGAAACAGATTCATTATTAATGCAGCAAGAGTGGAGGATTATTGATCAATCTTCCGTTGGACCTCAGTTTCCAGCTCTGGAGTCCTTTGCGATGGATGATACATTTTGCGCTTCCGTAGGGTCAGGTAAATCAGCGGCTGTAGCCAGGGCGTGGGTACACCACCGAACCATCGTCATGGGTATACAGGATACGAAGTTACCTTTTCTTAAAAAGGGTTTGGATCATTTGGAAGAACATGGTTTTCAGGCCATCGTGAGGAATTCCGGAGGGCTGGCAGTCGTCCTGGATGAGGGGGTCCTTAATTTTTCGCTCATTTTTCCTGAAAACGAGCAGAAAATTGAGATCAATCGTGGATATGATGCGATGTGGAAGCTTGTCCAATTGATGTTTTCCGATTTCCCAGTCAAGATGGAGGCGCGGGAAATCGTCGGTTCCTATTGTCCTGGCAGTTATGATTTAAGTATAAATGGTCAAAAGTTTGCCGGTATATCCCAACGCAGGATCCGCAATGGCGTAGCGGTGCAAATCTATTTGTGTGTCAATGGAAGCGGGGCTGAACGTGCCAGTCTCGTGAAGGGTTTTTATGATGCAGCTAAAGGAAATGCAGAAACCAAATTCGCTTATCCTGATATCGTCCCTTCGGTAATGGCGTCCCTAACCGAATTGTTGGGTGTACAATTGAGTGTTCAAGACGTGATGCTCAGATTCCTTCAAGTGTTGAAGGAACATAGCGAAAGGATATTCTCTGACACACTTTCCGTTCAGGAATGGCCGCTGTATGAGGCGTACTTGACGAGAGTGGTGGAACGCAATGATAAAGTATTCGATGCATTAAAGGATTGATATGACAGAAGCCGTTCCATTAAGTCAGGAACGGCTTCTGTCATTTAATACGACTTTAGCATTCACTGAAACTGTAAAAGGACTGTATGATAGGCGGAGATAGTATTCCATCTTTCTTGAAACAATGAAAAAAGAGCCTTGTTGGCTCTCTTTTTCGGATAAACATGGGGGAAACGGCCTCTGGCATGTGGTTGATCTGTATAACAGAACCCCACATTATCTTATTACTCGGCCATTTTTTCCAAATTGCCATTCCGGTCCATCTTGAACTTAGTTGCCGGACGTTCCTCTTCCTCTAACAAAACCAGCTTTCTTGCTCGATTCATGATATTCATCAAAGTTTCATAATCTTCCTGCATCAAGCCGCTGTTTTGTTCTAGGTGGCTGATTTTATTCTCCAATTCTTCGTTTCGCTTTTTCAGCCCTTTAATTTCAAGCTTCAATCTTTCATTTTCGGTTTTTAATACTTCGGCTTGAAGCATGCGGCCGTTCATGGATTCTAAATAGGCGATGACGGTATCAAGGCTCATGGCCGTTTCCAAAGTTACTGGTGTGTGCTGTGTCTTAGGAGCGAGGGCTTCTGCCACAACGAATTCCTCTGCTGCTTCATAATTGGTAGTATCGACTTCGGAATTCAACTCTAGTTCCTCTTCTTGTACATGGGGAACCATTATGTCGGAAATCGTTGGGGACGGCGGTGTATAAAGAAGCCGTTTTTTCCCTCCTTGATCTTTTCCAAGGATCCTTTGCCGCTGCTTACGCTGTTTCTTGGCAAGGGAAAGCGCTTTATCATAATTATGGCGGACAACTGCATTCCAGCGGAATCCGCATGCTGCAGAGGTGCGATTCAACTTATCTCCTACCTCTTCAAAAGCATTGAGCTGAGTGCTGCCTTCCCGCACATGGCGCAATACCGTTTCTGCCAAAAGCAAATCATCTTCTTCTGTCCAGGCGTCTTGACGAACCTTCATTTCTACATACTCCCTTTCTGGTAATTTTTAAAATAAATAACTATATAAAATATCGTGTGGCAGTGGTTTATGGAGTGTTCTACTAGCATTTTGGACAAAATATGGATTTTTTATACAAAAAGGTTAAAAGGATACTAGTTTTTTGATTATTTACATCCTTTTCACATCATCCAGCCCTCTTGATATTCATAAGTAGAAACGGTAAAATACCCTTTAGTCGTATAAATGGATGAAAAATAGTTTGTCATGGAAAGGATGGTGACCGGAGGATGTCCAATGAATTCAGAGTGTGCGATGACTGCTTGGCGGTAAACATTAAAACGTTGATCCCGCGTCTTGAAAAGCTTGATCCCGACGCGAAAATTGAAGTGGGCTGTCAATCCTATTGCGGTCCTGGCAGAAAGAAGTCTTTTGCCTTTGTCAATAACCGTCCAGTTGCTGCACCGACAGAAGACGAGTTACTAGATAAAATCAATAAAAAACTAAAGTAGGATCCATGATATATAGTTAGAGTGGATTGTTTGCTTATGATAAATGAAACAAGTAATCATCACCCAGATTCGACACACTGCGGTGATTTTTTATTTCTTTATTTTCAAGACAAAATCGGACTGAAACTTCCGTTTTCTTACAAAATGACCTCTCTTACTAGCAAGGTGGAAGTTAGGGTTTTTTGTCAAAACACGCTATAATGAGTGCATCGAGATTACGAAAAAGAGGGTAGTTCATGGAATATTCCGGCGAAAAATTACAAGAAGAAAAAGTATTCAAGGACCCGGTGCACCGATATATACATGTTCGCGACCGGGTTATATGGGATTTAATAGGGACGAAGGAATTTCAGCGTCTTCGAAGGATCAAACAGCTGGGAACGACTTATTTAACCTTTCATGGTGCGGAACATAGTCGGCTTAGCCATTCGCTTGGAGTATACGAGATTGTTCGGAGAATCGTGGATGATGTTTTCGAGGGCAGACCCGAATGGAAACCTGAGGAACGGTTACTATCCTTGTGCGCAGCACTTCTGCATGATTTGGGTCATGGTCCTTTCTCTCATTCTTTTGAAAAGGTGTTTGACCTGGATCATGAGCAATTCACGAGGCAGATAATCCTCGGCGATACGGAAGTTAATAAGATCCTCCTTAGGGTTGGACGTGATTTTCCTAAGAAAGTGGCGGAAGTCATAGCGAAAACCTATAAAGGCAAATTAGTAGTCAGCCTGATTTCAAGTCAGATCGATGCTGATAGAATGGACTATTTACAGCGTGATGCTTACTTCACTGGCGTGAGTTATGGACATTTCGATATGGAAAGGCTTTTGCGTGTAATGAGGCCAAGGGAAGAACATGCCGTCATAAAACAAAGCGGGATGCATGCGGTTGAGGATTATATCATGAGTCGCTACCAAATGTATTGGCAGGTTTATTTCCATCCAGTTACGAGAAGTGCGGAGGTCATACTTACCAAGATTCTACATAGAGCGAAACATTTATATGAATCCGGTTATGAGTTTGCCCAAGAACCACACCATTTTTATTCATTGTTCAGGGGAGACGTGACTTTAACGGACTACTTGAAAATGGATGAAGCGGTGATGCTCTATTATTTCGAAGCATGGGAAGACGAAAACGATGCGATTTTAAAAGATTTATGCACTCGCTTCGTTAACCGTAAACTATTTAAATATGTGGAATTCCATCCATCGAACAGTCAAATGAACAGGTTGATGGAGTTAAGGACGCTATTCAAGAAGGCAGGCATCGATCCGGATTATTATCTTGTCGTCGATTCTTCATCAGATCTCCCGTATGATTTTTACCGGCCAGGTGAGGAAGAGGAGAGACTGCCGATTCACTTGCTGAAAAATAATGGCGAAATTCGTGAATTATCGCGTGAATCCGAAATTGTCGATGCAATTTCAGGGAAAAGAAGAACGGATCATAAGTTGTATTATCCAGCGGATTTATTGCGTGATGAATCTACGAAGAAAAATATAAAAAAACAGATTCGAAAGCTTTTGGAGCTATCGGATTAGAGTGGTACATTTTTGGTGAGGAGTGACGAGCCTTGTTTAAGGATCATGCAAACATTATCAATGCAATTTCTACTGCCGGTGAAATCTCGGGTCGGAAAAAATTACAGAAGATCGTTTATATCGCGAAGAAGCTGTCCTTCCCATTTCATGAAAAGTTTCAGTTTCACTTTTATGGACCGTATTCGGAGGAGTTGACCTTACGTATTGAAGAGCTCTGCGAAATGGGCTACTTGAATGAAGTAAGGGAAAAAAAAGCAGGCTATTATCAATATTGTTATTCGATAACGGATGCAGGCCGGGATTTCCTATCCATACAGGAAGTGGAGATGCCGGCACTTGAGGCATGCTTACAGGATATGAACGAACAGAATGCCAGGTTTTTGGAGCTGGTTTCAACGGTATTATACTTCGACACGCTTGAAAAAGAGGAAGTCACCGAGAAAATTTTCACGCTGAAAAGCAAACAAAAATATACGCTTGAAGAAATTGATGAGGCATATGAATATATTGAGCAGCTAAAAACAAAAGCTAAGCCGAATTGATGGCTTAGCTTTTCCCCATTATGTAAATCTTATAAATCGCTTTTACGGACACCGGCTACTGCTAAATGATTTTTTGACATTTCTTCAATGAAAATCGTCACGGCTTCAGCTGGTGCTCCAGTTGTTTCCGTAACTGCTGCAGTCACCTTTTCGACTAAAGCCTTTTTTTGTTCGTCTGTACGGCCTTCAAGCATTTTGACTGTTACATATGGCATCTCTTTTTCCCCCCTTCCTCTCTTATCTTGTAGTGTTTCACAATGGAAAAAGAAATGCAAGACACGGAAGTCAGAGTTTTTTCACTTCTTGAACTTTTGATGTATACTAACGGTATTAAACAATGGGGGAGAAGCTATCGATGCAATTCTTGGAGCAAATAGAACGGTTTTTGGTTTATCCTTTGGAAAAGCTTCCATATGTCATTGTGTCACTGTTGATCGCATTTACGGTTCATGAATTTTCCCATGCTTATGTGGCCTATAAGTTTGGTGACCCGACTGCTAAGAATGAAGGAAGAGTCACATTGAATCCGATTTCGCATTTGGATCCGATCGGAACATTGTTGATATTAATAGCTGGATTTGGTTGGGCGAGACCTGTACCGGTCAATCGTTTTCATTTCAAGAATCCAAAATTGGCAGGAGTGCTCGTCTCTTTTGCCGGTCCGTTCAGCAATTTGATTGTTGCAATTTTGGGGTATTTGATTTTTTACGGATTGCTTGCCGCAGGCGTTGGACCTGATTTACCGTTTTTCGTCGAGCCTTTCTTAAATATACTCATAAATTTAAATGTCCTTTTATTTGTATTTAATCTGTTACCGCTGCCGCCGCTCGATGGTTATAGAATCATTCAGGATCTTGTTTCAGCTGACTTGCGGGCAAAAATGACCCAGTATGAACAATACGGCTCGCTTATTTTTTTGATCCTGATCATCACACCGCTGAGCAAGTATACAATTGGCCCGATTTTGGAAACTGGTAGAGACTTTGTTGGAGGCATCTTAAGTCAATTTTTTTCACTTTTGTTTTTTTAACCAATATAAAGAATGACATACAATAAAGGGGGATACGAACATGGAAGAACAACCAAAGAAAAAGGTAGGCTTCAATATTATAAAAAACGACCCTACAGAAGGTCATGGCGGATATGGAGCAGGGGTTTTGACGCTCGATAATATTTCTCCGGTCATCATCGATGTGGATGCAGGTGAAGCAGAGGTCGATATCGGCGCGATGCATGCAAGAAGTGCAGTGGAAAAAGGGATCAAGTTTTTAAAGACAAAAGAGGAGGTCCCGAATGCCAAACCTTACTGGCTTGTTTGGGTGACCATTGAAGCCACTCAAAATGGCCCGCACTATGCAGGTGTGACAGCATGTGAAATGATGGTCGACAGGTCAATTAGACGCGGTTACAAATCGCTCCCGGAGCATGTTAACCGGATGGATAAATCGCTAAAACGAAAAATCATCGTCGAGGACATGGACGATAAATCAAAACGTGTGCTTGCAGACTTCCTGAGAAATCATGATGCAGGAATGTGGGAGCGTTCTTCAGATCTGCTGAAGGAGTCATTGACGGTTTGAATCTCGTTTAATGGGTGAAATGTTAAGTTTAGTGAAAAATGCACTTGTAGGAAAGCGATAAAATCAGTAAACTTAAAGACAGCAGTTTAGTCACTGTGGAACTAGGACAGAAAAACCCCCGAAGCCGCTGCCGGCTTCGGGGGTTTTTCGTTATCCCCAAGGTTTTAAGACTTTTTTGTACCATGGGGCCTTTTTATGTTCTTCTTCTTTTGGGGCATGTTTCGGACTCTCACCCTTAAAGTGCTCGGCACAGTATTCGACAGGTTCGGTCCCTTTAACATAATAAGTCATTCTTGAGGCAGGACAGTCCTTTGTGGCCAATTTTCCGCTAACGGGGTTCACGTTTACCCCGATTACGTTTTCGGTTTCCTTAAACGATTTTGCCGGTTTCCCTTGCAGGCCCTTTTCCATATAGGAAGCCCAGATTTTCTTTGCATAGCCTTTTTCAGCAGGGATCTCGATCTTTTTGCCTTGATCATATCCAGTCCATACTCCTGCTACAAGCTCCGGTGTGTAACCGATCATCCAGCTATCAGTCGGGGTGGAGCCTGATTTGCCGGCATATGGGCGGGATAGCTGGGAACTGATGGTGCTGCCGGTCACTTTCGTATAGCCGTTTAAGGTTTCATCGAAAACCCCTGTAAGCATCTGGGTCATGACAAATGCCTTATCCTCATCCAAAATCTGTTCAGGTTTCTCATTTTCATCAAAAATCACTTCACCTTTTTGATTTTCAACCTTTTTGATAAACACGGGTTCAACCTTCTTGCCGCCGTTAGCCAGAATGCTGTATGCGTTCACCATTTCAATCGCCCTTACACCTGACGTACCGAGTGCCAGGGAAGGAACCGCATCCATCTTTGCCGTGATGCCGAAACGGTGCGCCGTATCGACCAATGCCTGTTCCCCAAGGAACAAGTGCGTTTTTACGGCGAAGATATTATCGGAAAGAGCAATGGCCTGGGCCATCGTGATTTCGCCTTCCGCATATTGATGGTTGTAATTATGCGGTGTGTAAGATGAGTGACCATCATCGAAAGAAAATGTAGTTGTCTCGCTTTTTAAGGTGGTGGACGGTGTGAAACCATTCTCTAATGCTGAATAGTATAGCAAGGGCTTTATGGTTGAACCAGGCTGGCGAACGGCCTGTGTGGCCCGATTGAATGGCGACTCGGAGTAATCTTTCCCTCCGACCAGCGCACGGACCTCCCCGGTATCCGGATCCATTGCCACTATCGAGGCTTGAATGCCTGAAGACTTGGGTATGGTATTGGAAAGAACTTCTTCGGCAGCATCCTGCTGGGTTTCGTCCAGTGTGGTATAGACCTTAAGCCCGCCAAGCTCGATCGTCCGGTCATCTAAATGAAGCTGAGTTTTTAAAGCCTGCTTGACGGCATCCTGGAAATAGGGAGCGGTCTTCTTTGTGACCGTTCCGTGTTCTCCCTTTAATGTAAGGGATGTTCGCAGCGCTTCCGCGATATCCTTTCCTGAAACGTAGTTTTTGCTTTTCATGGCTTGCAGGACGACTTTCTGCCTTGATTTCGCTTTTTCAAAGTTATCCAATGGAGAATAGTTTGACGGCCCTTTTGGTATTCCAGCCAGCATGCTCGCTTCAGGAAGGGTCAAATCCTTGGCATCCTTGCCAAAGTAATATTGACTTGCAGCTTGGGCTCCATAGGCGCCATGGCCATAGTAAATCGTATTTAAATAGCCTTCTAGAATTTCCTTTTTGGAGTAGTTCATTTCTAAACGTATCGTATAAAAGGCCTCATTAAATTTACGCGACCACGTTTTGTCATGCCCAAGAAACAGGTTCCTGGCATACTGCTGGGTAATGGTGCTTGCACCCTGGACTTTGGACATTGCCTTAATATCAGCAAGGATGGCTCCGCCGATCCGCTTTATATCAAATCCATTATGAGTGTAAAATTGACGGTCCTCAACGGCGACAGTCGCTTTGATGAGCTCTGGTGAAATCGACTCCATTCCGGCCCAATAACGTTTCTGGCCATTATCGGTTTCACCGATCACATTTCCATTATCACTATAATAGAGAGTGGACTGCGGCACGACCAAAGGAGGCGGACCTAATATTTTTGCATAAATCAGTAAAGAGAGAAGCAATACAAAGAGTATTGTGAGCCCGATTGTGGCAAGGATAATGAAGGCCCGTACATATTTAGTTGTCCTTTTAAATCGTTCGCTTGGAATCAATTCCATTGCTTTCACCTCTCTTATCAGGTAAGAATCTAGTATCTATTACTATTATGGAAAAAAAAGAAAATTTTAAACATAAGAACTGCATTTAAGAAATTTATCTTGCAATTCTGCTAGATTCGTCTATAATTTTTCTAGCTAATGACTATACCGATTTTGGGGAACCTATAAGGTGACTGACAATATGAAATGGAAAAGGAGCGTTAATAAATGAGCATTTGGTTTACTGAAAAACAAACAGAGAATTTTGGTATTACGATGAAAGTGAATCGTACTTTACATACGGAGCAAACTGAGTTTCAAAAGCTGGATATGATTGAAACGGAAGAGTGGGGCAATATGCTGTTGCTGGATGACATGGTAATGACTTCACAGCGTGATGAATTCGTGTACCATGAAATGGTAGCCCATGTTCCTTTATTTACCCATCCTAATCCAGAAAACGTTTTGGTTGTAGGAGGAGGGGACGGAGGAGTTATCCGTGAAATCCTAAAACACCCAAGCGTAAAAAAAGCTACATTGGTGGATATCGATGGGAAAGTTATCGAATACTCAAAGAAATTCCTGCCGGAAATTGCAGGCATGCTTGAAGATCCGCGTGTAGACGTACAAGTTGGGGATGGCTTCATGCACATCGCCAAAAGTGAAAATGAGTATGACGTGATCATGGTTGACTCGACTGAACCAGTCGGACCTGCTGTCAATTTATTCACTAAAGGTTTTTATGCCGGGATTTCCAAGGCTTTGAAAGAAGACGGGATTTTTGTGGCACAATCCGACAATCCTTGGTTTAAAGCGGACTTAATTCGTGATGTACAACGTGATGTAAAAGAAATTTTTCCAATCACCAGCTTGTATTTAGCGAATATCCCGACATACCCAAGCGGCCTTTGGGCGTTCACGATCGGATCGAAAAAATATAATCCATTAGAAGTGACTGAAGATCGTTTCCATGAATTAGAAACGAAATATTATACAAAAGAACTTCATAAAGCAGCTTTCGTTCTGCCTAAATTCGTTCAAGATTTAGTGAAATAAGGGAGGCATGGACCATGAAATTCGATGAAGCCTATTCAGGCAATGTATTCATTAAAAGCCATCCTGTTTTTGAGGAATCGGAAGCTGTGCTATACGGCATGCCGATGGACTGGACGGTAAGCTTCCGTCCGGGTTCCCGCTTCGGCCCTACCCGAATTCGTGAAGTTTCGATTGGTTTGGAAGAGTACAGCCCGTATTTAGATCGTGAATTAGAGGAAGTTAAATTCTTTGATGCCGGGGATATTCCATTACCATTCGGCAATCCGCAGCGCAGTATCGATATGATTGAAAAATATGTCGACAGCTTGTTGGATGCAGGTAAGTTCCCAATGGGTATGGGAGGGGAACATCTTGTAACATGGCCTGTCATCAAAGCCATGTTCAAAAAGTATCCCGATATGGCCATCATCCATATGGACGCCCACACAGATTTACGTGAGGATTATGAAGGAGAACCGCTTTCCCATGCGTCCATCATCCGTAAATCCGCAGAACTTATCGGCCCGAAAAATGTATACTCTTTCGGCATTCGTTCCGGTTTGAAGGAAGAATTCCAATGGGCAAAAGAAAATGGCATGCACATCTCTAAATTTGAAGTTCTTGAACCTCTGAAAGAAGTACTGCCGCAGTTAGCTGGCCGACCTGTATATGTGACGATCGACATCGATGTTCTTGATCCTGCGCACGCGCCGGGAACAGGCACCGTAGATTGTGGAGGCATCACCTCCAAAGAGCTTTTAGCTTCGATTCATGAGATAGCACGTTCTGAAATTAATGTAGTCGGCTGCGATTTGGTAGAAGTGGCACCGATTTATGATCCATCCGAGCAAACTGCGAACACTGCGAGCAAGCTGATTCGCGAAATGATTTTAGGTTGGGTTCAAAAAGGTTAATGGATGTAAGACCTGACTGACTATTCCTGTTTTTTAGCGGGAATGGTCTTTTTTTATCCATTCCGGGAAAGAATTTTACGTCTGATGGACTCTATTTGAATAATTCCGCCCCGATGAGTCATTATTGTGTTAAATTCAAATGAATTGCAACAACATGATTTCGACAGTTTATCCTCACTTTTTTTGATTTACACTTTATTTTCCGCTCCAAGTTGAAACTTCCTTGAAGAATATTTATACTTATAAAGTTAAGAACGACATGATGAAGGAAGTGTAGCTTTGACTCTTCATGATATAGATAAGCAAGCGATTAAAGTGACTTTACAGACAAAAATCAAGCACGGCTCAGAAACGGAAACGTATGAGCTGGTCACATTTGGTACAAAAATGTATAAAGGTGCAGATTTATATTTGCAATATAAAGAGGAAAATGAAGCCGGTCAAACGCAAACGACGATCAAGCACAAACCGGATGAAACGATCCTGCTTAGAAATGGTGCCATTAAAATGAGACAGCTTTTCCGCCTGCAGGAAGCGACAAATGGACATTACGAAAGTATATATGGCAGGTTAGGATTACGGACGACCGCGAAGAAGATACATCATCAATGGGATGAGCAGACCAAACAAGGGAAACTCGTCCTTAAATATACGTTACATATGCAGGGAAGCGAACCCGGTCAATATGAGATGACGATTTCCTACAAGGAGGAAGTATAGCGCATGAATATAGTAAAAGAGGTACAGGAAAAGCTGAAAGAAGAGATTAAAGCGGCAGTCATTAAAGCTGGTTTAGCAACGGAAGAGCAGATTCCAAATGTTGTATTGGAGCTGCCAAGAGATAAGACACATGGAGATTATTCCACGAACATGGCCATGCAATTAACGAAGATTGCAAAGAAAGCACCAAAGATGATAGCAGAGGCAATCATCGAAAACTTTGACAACTCAAAAGCATCCATCGAAAAAATTGAAATTGCAGGACCAGGTTTCATCAACTTCTACATGAATAATGCCTATTTGACAGAATTGGTTCCTGTCATTTTGAAAGTGGATGAAGCATATGGGGAAAGTGACTTTGGAAAAGGAGAAAAAATCCAAGTGGAGTTCGTTTCAGCGAATCCAACCGGTGATCTCCATCTTGGTCATGCACGTGGTGCAGCAGTAGGTGATACGCTATGTAATATCCTTTCTAAAGCAGGTTACGATGTTTCACGTGAATACTATATCAATGATGCAGGAAACCAAATCAATAACTTGGCCATTTCCATCGAAGCCCGCTATTTCCAGGCACTTGGCCTCGAAAAGGATATGCCGGAGGGCGGTTATCATGGTGAAGATATAATTGGCATCGGTAAGACGCTTGCAAGTGAATATGGGGATAAATATGTTAATGCCGATGAGAAGGAACGTTTTGAATTTTTCCGTGAGTACGGCTTGAAATATGAAATGGAAAAACTGAAAACGGACTTGGGTAATTTCCGTGTCGGATTTGATGTATGGTACTCCGAAACATCCCTCTATCAAGACGGTAAAATTGATGAAGCACTTAAAGTGTTGAGGGAAAGGGGCCATGTTTACGAGGAAGATGGTGCTACATGGTTCCGCTCTACGGAATTAGGCGATGATAAAGACCGGGTGCTTATTAAGCAGGATGGGTCTTACACATATCTGACACCGGATATTGCCTATCACCGTAATAAATTGGAACGCGGCTTTCAAACACTGATCAATATCTGGGGGGCAGATCACCACGGCTATATCCCGCGTATGAAAGCGGCGATCGAAGCATTAGGATACAATCGCGAGCAGCTTGAAGTCGAAATCATCCAGCTTGTTCACCTGTACAAGGATGGCGAGAAAATGAAGATGAGCAAGCGTACAGGTAAAGCAGTTACGATGCGTGACCTTATTGATGAAGTAGGTCTGGATGCAACACGTTATTTCTTTGCGATGAGAAGTGCGGATACTCATATGGACTTCGATTTGGATCTTGCGGTCTCACAATCCAATGAAAATCCGGTATATTATGCACAGTATGCCCACGCCCGTATTTCCAGCATTTTGCGCCAAGGTGTGGAACAAGGGATCAGCTATGAAGGAGTCACTGATTTCTCTGCCCTATCTACTGAAAAAGAAGTGGAGCTTTTGAAGAAATTAGGAGAATTCCCGCAGGCAATAGCGGAAGCGGCCGAAAAACGGATGCCTCACCGCATGACGAATTATATATATGACCTGGCTTCTACATTCCACAGTTTCTACAATGCAGATAAGGTTCTGGATGTTGAAGAGATGGAAAGAAGTAAGGCGCGTTTAGGACTGGTCAAATCCGTCCAAATTACTTTAAAGAATGCATTAGCCATCATCGGGGTTTCGGCACCGGAAAAAATGTAATGAAAAAAAAGCGGCTGTTTCTAGAGAAACAGCCGCTTTTTTTAGGTTAATTAGCACTCGACGGCACCGCCGCTCACCCTTTTTACACCACGAACCTTAGCTATATCTTCAATCAGCTGCAACATTGCCCGATCCTTCATCTTGGCCTCGATCATGAAATCCACGTCCTGTCCAAGATCCTTAAGCACTTTAAAAAGGGGCATGATGAACTCCAAATCGATATAATCTGCATGCGAGCGAAATTCACCTGCCGATTTTGGTGATGAAATATGAATCTTTGGTACCACACCTGCCTGACCCCAAGTGGTGAACACCTCGGTGAGCAGCTCGTTAAGCGGCACATCTGAAAGGTTTGCGAGATGATGGTGGTAATCGAATACAAGTGGGATGCCCTCCCTCTTACATACGCCCAGGGTTTCAGATGCTGTATAGGTTTTATCATCATTCTCCAAAGTCATTCTTTCCTTGACGTGCATAGGCAGCGATTTAAGGTTGTCATGAACCCTTACAAGAGCGGACTCTTTATCACCATAGGCTCCACCGACATGGATATTGATGAAAGAGGTGTCCGCAATGCCCATTGCATCAAGCATTTTATAATGGAACACCATATCTTTCACGGCATTTTGTGTAATCTCGGGCTTAGGGCTGGTGAACAGCGTAAACTGATTCGGATGAAAGCTGAGCCTCATTTTGTGTGCAGTTGCCCAGTCGCCAAGCTGTTTCCACTCTCTTTTAAAAGGAGTGACGAAATCCCATTCTATTTCGGGATGTGTGGCTAAAGGTACAATGGAACTGGACATCCGGTATATTTCTATTTGGTGTGCCGTGTTATATTGAAGGACCCTTAACGTATTTTCAATGTTCTGCCTTGTCACATCCAGAAGTTTTTCCATTCCTTTTTCAGGGCCAAGTGTGCTATATCGCTTGAAAGTAAGTGTCTTGGCCGGAGAAGCTTCCCATAAACAGGTCGCATTGGATACGAACCCAAATCTTATTTTCATTATATTTTTCTCCTTGAGCAAAGGGTTGTCAAAGAAAAGGAGAAAGGATGGAAGCCAGCGATTCTTTTGCTGAACGGACTACATTCATCTTGGAAAGAGCGTCCCCATTTAGCGGCTTGGATTCGGCCATGTCCACTGCCAATTCCTTTTCTACATCTTTTATAAATGTCCGGTCAAATACGATGCAGTTCATTTCACTATTTAAAAAACAACTGCGTTTATCAAAATTAGCCGTACCGATATCACACATTATATCATCGATCAGTATCACTTTAGAATGGTAGAACCCTCTTTGAAATTGCATGATTTCAGCCCCGTCTTTTATTAGTACCCGGAAAAAGGGAAAAGAAGCTTCCTTGACAAGGGCATGGTCTGAAATTTCAGGTACGATGACCGTAACGGAAACATTGCGTGCAAGGGCTTCCCTTAATTCTTGAAATAAAGTTTCACTGGGAATGAAGTATGGAGTCCCGATAATGATTTTTTTAGTGGCTTGACGAATCATGTGTGTCAAGGACTGTTCAAGATCACTGCCATTCGTGACGACAAACTGATGTGCCTGAGTCCCGGGAGTCAATGTCGGAAAATAAGCAGGTGTTCCTCTGTAATCCTCGTTTGTATCATAGAACCAATCCGAGAGGAAGACTTCCTGAAGGTCCTTTACACCTTCCCCGGTCATTTTTAAATGGTAATCTCTCCATGGGTTCAGCTTCTCCCCTTGGTTTATATACTCCTTACCGATATTAAAGCCGCCAAGATAGCCGATTTTTCCATCTATCACCGTGATCTTACGGTGATTTCTTTTTTGGATGGTATAGAAAAGGAAGGGGAGTTTCGGTTTAAAGCTGAAAGAAAAATGAACGCCGCTTTCAGTCAGCTCCTGAATGGTTTGGCGGGACATCTTTTTACTTCCTATCCAATCGACTAAAAGCCGCACTTCCACGCCCTCTTCCGCTTTTGACTGCAGTAACTTCAAAAAGTCCTTGCTGAATTTATCATTTTTTACTATATAAAAAAGGATATGGATGGAATCCTGAGCTTGCTTGACTTCCTTGATATAATCTTCAAACAGGATTTTCCCTGATGTGAATACAGTCATTTCACTGTTCCGAGGCGGATATTTAATGTTGGTTGCGTGCTTCAAATAACGCTTATGCCCTACCTTAAGATCGACCCAGCACCAAGAGAAGATCAATAAAAATATAGAGGCAATCGTAGTGATTATCTTCAAAAAAAATCCCCCCTAAATGATTATATTTAGTTTGGCTCTAAATCCCTGACAGTAACCATTAAATAGGGGGAAAGGGTCTCATTTTTTTAGAATGCAGAAGGGTAATGCATGGAATTGTCGAATTATATAATTAAGGGGCAGAAAAATTAAATGGTTTTTAAAAGAAAAAAGTTGACTGAATGCTCATTCATTATATAATGGAATTAATCAAATTTCAGAAAAATGCCAAATTTCCCAAAATGGTACCTGGCATTTTGCAATTTACTAAAGAGGGGGAAAGACTGCATGGAAATGAATGGTTTACTGTGGATCAACTTAGTTGCATTCCTGCTTGTAACCGCTTACGCCGCCGGTTTGTTTGTCTATTTGATAAAGACTCGTATTGCTTATATAAAACTTGGCAAAAAAGTGGAATTCGATAACCGTGTGAAAGATCGTCTTGTTAAAATAGGGGTTTATGTATTTGGACAGAAGAAGCTTTTTAAAGATAAAAAGAGCGGGATCATTCATGCCTTATTATTTTATGGTTTCATCTTAGTGCAATTTGGCGCACTTGACTTTTTTGTTAAAGGCTTAAGACCGGGGTGGCATTTACCGTTTGGCCCTGTTTATCCGGCCTTTACTTTCTTCCAGGAAATTGTGACGCTTACCGTTCTTGTTGCAATCCTATGGGCGGCATACCGTCGTTATGTCGAAAAGCTCGTTCGCTTGAAAAGGGATTTCAAGGCAGGTTTGGTTGTCATCTTCATCACCGGTATCATGATCACCGTATTGCTGGGGAATGGAATGGGAATGATCTGGCATGGACACGATGCAACCTGGTCAGAGCCAGTCGCATCGAGCATCACATTTTTATTCGGCTGGATGGGAACAACAGCGGCAACCGTCGTTTTTTATGTAGCTTGGTGGCTGCATTTACTGATCATATTATCTTTCCTTGTTTATATCCCGCAATCTAAGCATGCTCACTTGATTGCCGGCCCGATAAATGTATTCCTTAATCGCCTGGACAATCCCGGAAAATTGAAACCGGTTGATTTGGAAGAAGAAATTCTCGACAAAGAAGGTAATCAATATTACGGTGCCAAATATATCGAGGACTTGACGCAATATCAAATGGTGGACCTCTATGCCTGTGTGGAGTGCGGTCGCTGTACGAATATGTGCCCGGCTACAGGTACCGGTAAAATGCTGTCACCGATGGATATCATAATCAAGATGCGTGACCATTTGACAAATACAGGCGCTGCCGTTACTACGAAGCAGCCATGGGTGCCATCTTTTGTTTTTGGGAATACGAAAGGAAATAAGATCGCTTTGGCTGGTGCCGCGCAGGGGGCGCAGGAATCAGCTGCAGCAACAGAAGCTTACAGTCCGAGCCTGATTGGCGAAGTCATTACGGAAGAAGAACTTTGGGCTTGTACCACATGCCGGAACTGTGAAGATCAATGCCCGGTAATGAATGAACATGTTGACAAGATCATCGATATGCGCCGATATCTAGTGTTGACGGAAGGCAGACTGGATCCTGATGCGCAACGTGCCATGACGAATATTGAGCGTCAAGGGAACCCGTGGGGACTGAACCGTAAAGAGAGAGAAGATTGGCGAAGCCTTCGGGAAGATGTCCTCGTCCCAACCGTGAAGGAACTAAAAAAGGCAGACGAAGAATTCGAGTATTTATTTTGGGTGGGTTCAATGGGGTCGTACGATAACCGAAGCCAGAAGATTGCCCTTTCCTTTGCTAAATTATTGAATGAAGCAGGCGTTAAATTTGCAATTCTCGGAAATAAGGAGAAAAACTCAGGGGATACTCCGCGTCGATTGGGTAATGAGTTTGTTTTCCAGGAACTTGCAATGAAAAATATAGAAGAATTCCAGAAGAATGAAATAAAGAAAATCGTTACGATCGATCCGCATGCTTACAATATCTTTAAGAATGAGTATCCGGATTTTGGCTTGGAAGCGGAAGTGTATCACCATACTGAATTGTTAGCCAAACTTGTCAGTGAAGGCAGGTTGGTCCCTCAGTATCCGGTGAATGAGACGATTACATTCCACGATTCCTGTTACTTGGGAAGGTACAATGAAGTTTACAGCCCGCCGCGTGAAATCTTGCAATCCATTGCTGGTGTGAAACTTATTGAAATGGAGCGTAACCGTGAAAAGGGTATGTGCTGTGGAGCTGGAGGCGGTTTGATGTGGATGGAAGAGGAAACAGGAAACCGTATTAATGTGGCCCGTACCGAACAAGCTCTGGCCGTCAGTCCAACAGTGATCAGTTCCGGATGTCCTTATTGCCTGACCATGCTATCCGATGGGACGAAAGCAAAAGAAGTTGAGGAAAATGTTAAAACGTATGATGTAGCAGAACTACTCGAAAAAGCGGTCATTGGTGAAAATAAATCGATTGCATCTTAATTTAAATGGAATTGCCTGCTTCTTTTATAAGGGTTGAAATAAAAGGGAGCAGGCAATTTTTTCAATATTTACAAACTGAATATTTTCATTTTTGGGAAAAATGTGTAATATAATATTAAGCGCTTACAACACTATTTTTTTAACTCCAAATTGAGCGAGCGTTCAATCAATGTTACTTATAGGGGGAAATAATGATGGCGAAAACAGTGATTATTAGCGGTGTGAGAACACCTTTTGGTAAATTTGGCGGTGGCCTTAGCAGTTTGACAGCATCACAACTTGGTGGAATAGCAATCAAAGAGGCACTTGTCCGGGCAGGGATCGAAGGCAGCCAAGTAGATGAGGTCATCATGGGGAATGTGCTACAGGCGGGCCAAGGCCAAATACCTTCCCGCCAGGCAGCCCGTCATGCTGGATTGCCATGGGAAGTGAAAACGGAAACCATTAATAAAGTATGCGCATCAGGACTTCGCAGTGTGACATTGGCTGATCAGATCATTCGCTTAGGTGAAGAAGAAATCATTGTTGCCGGCGGAATGGAATCGATGAGCAATGCTCCTTATATCCTTCCGAAAGCAAGGTGGGGATTAAGGATGGGTGATGGAGAGCTGAAGGATACGATGATTTCGGATGGACTTAGCTGCAGCTTTACGGGCGTGCATATGGGGACTTATGGAAACAGTACTGCCGAGGATCTTGAAATCACCCGTGAGGAACAAGATAGCTGGGCTTACGAGAGTCATCAAAAAGCGATAAAAGCAATCGATGGCGGTATCCTTGCAGAAGAAATCATTTCCGTACAGGTGCCGGTGCGGAAAGGCGAACCAATTACCGTTGAACATGATGAAGCCCCAAGAAAAGATACATCTGCCGGGAAGTTAGCTAAATTAGGTCCAGCTTTCAATAATGATGGGACCATTACGGCAGGTAATGCACCAGGTGTCAATGATGGGGCAGGTGCACTCGTATTGATGAGTGAGGAACGTGCGGAAAAGGAAGAGAAAACGCCTTTTGCCTATATTTTAGCTCATGCAGAAGTGGCAGTGGAAGCAAAGGACTTTCCTAAAACGCCAGGTTTGGTCATAAATGAACTCCTGAAGAAGACAGGTAAATCGATAGAGGAAATTGATTTGTTTGAAGTGAACGAAGCATTTGCTGCGGTTGCGCTGGCCAGTGGGAAAATTGCCAACATCGAGCCGGGAAAAGTGAATGTAAACGGAGGGGCTGTAGCATTAGGTCACCCGATCGGGGCGAGTGGTGCCCGCATCATCATTACGCTGATGCATGAATTGAAACGCCGCGGAGGGGGATTGGGCATCGCAGCGATCTGCAGTGGCGGCGGTCAGGGAGATGCCATTTTAATTGAAGTGCCTAAGCAAGGATAATAGTTTCATAGATAGATACATGAGGAGGGATTTTTCATGGGCATTCAAAAAGTGATGGTCATTGGTGCTGGACAGATGGGTTCTGGCATTGCCCAGGTCTGTGCAATGAGCGGTTATGAAGTTCTTTTACATGATTTAAAAGATGAATATGTAGAAAAGGGGTTAGGGACAATTACCAAGAACCTTTCCCGGCAGGTTGAAAAAGGAAAAATGGAATCCGAGGAGAAGGATATAATCCTTTCCCGGTTGACTTCCTCGACGGATTTGAAAAATGCGGCTGCGGTGGATTTAGTGATTGAAGCGGCAGTGGAAAATATGGAGATAAAAACAAAAATTTTCGCCGATTTGGATGAAATCACGCCACAACACGTCATTCTTGCATCCAATACTTCTTCACTTCCGATTACAGAGATAGCCGCGGCAACGAAAAGGCCGGATAAGGTAATTGGCATGCATTTTATGAACCCAGTGCCAGTCATGAAGCTGGTTGAGATCATTCGCGGCCTTGCTACAGCGGATGAAGTTTATAAAGAAGTTGAAGAGATGGCTGAATCCTTAAACAAGGTACCGGTGGAAGTCAATGATTTCCCGGGTTTTGTAGCGAATCGGATTTTGATGCCGATGATCAATGAGGCCATTTATACCCTTTATGAGGGCGTCGCCACTAAAGAGGCGATTGACGACGTGATGAAGCTGGGAATGAACCATCCGATGGGCCCGCTTACGCTAGCTGACTTCATTGGACTAGACACATGCCTGTATATAATGGAAACCCTTCACCAAGGGCTCGGAGACGATAAATACAGACCGTGTCCGCTGTTAAGGAAATATGTAAAAGCTGGATGGCTAGGCAAGAAATCAGGACGGGGCTTTTACGAATATAACTAATCTTAGAAAGATGTGCAGCTAGGGAGGGATGAAGGATGGATTTCAAGTTTACAGAAGAACAGGAAATGATGCGGAAAATGGTAAGCGCTTTTGCGGAGAATGAGATTACCCCTCATATCGAGGCAATGGAAGCAGGCGTGTTTCCAAAAACGATTCTGCAAAAAATGGGTGAGCTTGGTTTGATGGGAATCCCGATTTCAGAAGAATACGGTGGCGCGGGTATGGACTTCATGTCTTATATCATCGCCATCAATGAGATTTCCAAGGTTAGTCCAACTCTCGGTGTTATATTATCCGTTCATACTTCTGTTGGAACAAATCCAATCGTTTATTTTGGAACGGAAGAGCAGAAGCGAAAGTATGTGCCTAAGTTGGCCGCTGGTAAATATTTAGGCGCCTTTTGCTTGACTGAGCAAAGCTCAGGTTCCGATGCTGCGAGTTTGAAATCGAAGGCAGTGGCAGTAAAGGAAGACGGAAAATATCGAATAAACGGGTCCAAGGTTTTTATCACCAATGGCGGGGAAGCGGATGTATTCATTGTTTTTGCTTCAACCGACCCTCAGAAGGGAAGCAAGGGAATCTCTGCTTTTATTGTAGAAAAAGGGACGCCAGGCTTAATCATCGGTAAAGATGAACGTAAAATGGGCCTTCATGGCTCGAGCACCGTACAGGTGACGTTCGAGGATATGAAAGTGCCTGCAGCCAATCTCCTTGGCAAAGAAGGGGAAGGCTTTAAGATCGCAATGGCCAACTTGGATGCTGGAAGGATAGGCATTGCTGCTCAAGCGCTGGGAATTGCAGAAGGCGCCATGGAACATGCTGTCCAATATGCAAAAGACAGAGTTCAATTCGGCAAACCTATTGCAGCACAACAGGGGATTGGTTTCAAGCTTGCTGAAATGGCAACGAGTATAGAAGCTTCAAGGTTACTCGTCTATCGCGCGGCGTTTTTACGCTCACAGGGATTGAAGTGCGGTAAAGAGGCGGCAATGGCTAAGCTATTCGCTTCGAGGACGGCTGTTGATGTGGCGATAGAAGCAGTCCAGGTGTTCGGAGGCTATGGATACACGACGGAATATCCTGTCGAACGCTATTTCAGGGATGCAAAGGTAACTGAAATTTATGAGGGAACCAGCGAAATACAGAGAATGGTCATCAGTAAGAATCTATAATTCACGAAATATTTAGGAGGCATGGACATGCAATTTAAGCTAACGGAAGAGCATGAAATGATCAGGAAAATGGTGCGCGATTTTGCCCAGAATGAAGTGGCTCCGACAGCTGCCGAGAGGGATGAAGAAGAACGATTTGACCGTGAGATCTTCGATAAAATGGCTGAACTGGGATTGACTGGGATTCCGTGGCCTGAGGAATACGGCGGAATTGGAAGTGATTATTTAGCGTATTGCATAGCGATTGAGGAACTTTCCCGCGTTTGCGCTTCCACTGGGGTGACTTTATCAGCCCATACTTCCCTTGCAGGATGGCCAATATATAAGTTTGGATCTGAAGAGCAAAAACAAAAATACCTTCGCCCGATGGCACAGGGTGAAAAAATCGGTGCATATGGGCTGACCGAGCCTAGCTCAGGCTCTGACGCAGGCGGTATGAGAACGACTGCAAAGCTTGTAGGTGATGAATATATTATCAGCGGTTCAAAAATCTTCATTACGAACGGCGGGATTGCGGATACATATGTCGTCTTTGCATTGACGGATCCAGCATCCAAACAAAAAGGAACGAGTGCATTTATCGTTGAAAAGGACTTCCCGGGTTTTAGTGTCGGCAAAAAAGAGAAGAAGCTTGGAATCCGTTCATCACCGACCACAGAAATCATTTTTGATGAATGCCGAGTGCCTAAAGAAAATCTTCTTGGAAAAGAAGGAGAGGGCTTTAAGATAGCGATGATGACGCTTGATGGCGGCCGTAATGGGATTGCAGCCCAGGCAGTGGGCATAGCCCAAGGAGCATTGGATGCCGCAGTTGATTATGCAAAAGAGCGCGTCCAATTCGGGAAGCCGATTTCTGCACAGCAAGGAATCGGTTTTAAGTTGGCGGATATGGCAACGGGTGTTGAAGCTTCAAGGCTATTAACCTATCAGGCTGCCTGGTTGGAATCGGCGGGCCTTCCTTATGGAAAAGAGTCAGCCATGTCCAAACTTTTTGCTGGAGATACAGCCATGAAAGTGGCGACAGAAGCCGTGCAGGTCTTTGGAGGTTATGGATATACAAAGGATTATCCTGTAGAACGGTATATGCGTGATGCGAAAATCACCCAAATCTATGAAGGTACACAGGAAATTCAAAAGCTGGTCATCTCACGGATGATTACTAAATAGGATTGAAATTGAGGTTTTCCGATGAGGCATTGCCTTTACCGGAATACCCTTTTCAATTTCTTCAGAATGTCTTTGGCAATTAAATGATGGGCTTATTAAAAGGAGTTTGAAAATGGAAAAAAGAGAGGTTCTTGCATCTGTAAAGGATGAACGGCTGGTTGAAAAAAGGCGTACACAAATGATTAAAGGAGCGGTGACCCTTTTTAAGGAAAAGGGATTTCATCGTACGACTACCAGGGAAATTGCCAAAGCGGCCGGATTTAGTATTGGCACGTTATACGAGTATATCCGAACAAAGGAAGATATATTATATCTCGTTTGTGATTTTATCTACGATGAAGTCCAGGAAAAGCTTCAGAAAGAAATAGATCAGAGCGATGGGACACTTGAAAGCTTGAAGCTTACTATCGCCTATTTTTATAAAGTGATGGATGATATGCAGGACGAAGTGCTGGTCATGTATCAAGAGGTGAAAGCACTGACGAAAGATGCTTTACCTTATGTATTGAATAAAGAACTTCGGATGGTCGGCATGTTTGAAAAGGTGATAACGAAATGTGTTGAGAATGGGGAGCTATCATTGACGGCAAAACAAATAAGCCTTGTTTCTCATAATATTTTCGTTCAGGGACAGATGTGGAGTTTTAGAAGGTGGGCATTGCATAAAGAGTATACGCTTCCGGAATATGTTGAACTGCAGACGCAATTATTGATTCAAAATATATCGCTTCAGAAAAATACTGAGTTAAATTCGTTTCAATAAGGAGGAGCTCAATGGGTACAGTTGAGGTGTATAAACCGAAGAACCATATTAGATTCGTTACTGCTTCGAGTTTATTCGATGGACATGATGCATCTATCAATATTATGAGGAGAATCCTTCAGTCCAGCGGTGCAGAAGTCATTCATCTAGGTCATAATCGTTCGGTGGAAGAGATCGTGAATGCGGCCATCCAGGAAGATGTTCAAGGCATAGCCATGTCATCATACCAAGGCGGACATGTGGAATATTTTAAATATATGTATGACCTGCTGAAGGAAAAGGGAGCCGGGCACATTCGTATTTTTGCCGGCGGCGGCGGGGTCATCATCCCAAGGGAAATTAAAGAACTCCATGATTATGGGATTGCCCGAATCTTTTCTCCTGATGAAGGGCGGGAATATGGGCTTCAAGGAATGATAAACGTATTGATGGAGGAGTGTGATTTCTCGACAGTCAAACCATCTTTACAGGAACGTTTTGATGAATTGATTGCTGGGGGAACAAATGCCATTGCCCAATTCATTACCTTTGCCGAAAACAGACTCGATGCTTCACAGGAATCAGCGGCAGCGGTGGAGAGTCTTTTTGAGCAGATCAAGACTTCCGAAAAGAAGGTTCCTGTTCTAGGGATTACAGGGACTGGCGGTGCTGGAAAAAGTTCATTGACTGATGAATTGATACGAAGGTTCATTAACGAGATTCCAGACGAGAGAGTCGCCATTTTATCTGTAGACCCGACCAAACAGAAAACGGGCGGTGCCCTGCTTGGTGACAGGATTAGAATGAACTCGATTTTTTCAGAGCGTGTTTATATGCGGAGCCTGGCCACGCGCCATTCAAAAAGTGAGTTGTCTTTGGCGATAAAAGATGCCATTTCAGTCGTGAAGGCAGCTGGCTTCGATTTAATCATCGTTGAAACAAGCGGAATTGGTCAGGGAGATGCAGAAATTGCCGAGATATGCGATGTATCCATGTATGTAATGACGAGTGAATTCGGTGCACCTTCGCAACTTGAAAAGATCGATATGATTGATTATGCAGACTTGATAGTCATTAACAAATACGAGCGCAAAGGCTCAGAGGATGCAAAAAACCAGGTTCAAAAGCAATACCAAAGAAGCCGTACACTATTTGATCAAGATCCGTCTGAAATGCCAGTATACGGTACCATCGCTTCCCAATTCAATGACCCAGGCACCAATGCATTGTTCGCTGCACTGATTGAAAAGCTTAATGAAAAATCAGGGACGGGGTGGAGTACCGCCTTTTCGAAAGAAGCCGATGTTTACAAGCAAAATGTCATCATCCCTACTGACCGTCGGTATTATTTACGTGAAATCAGTGATACGGTCAGATCTTATCATAAGCGTGCGGCTGAACAAGTACGTATTGCCCGCAGGCTTTTCCAGCTTGAAGGAGCAATTGATGCAATTAAGGAAAATGATAACAACGAAGATATGGTGGCTTCTTTAGAAAAACTGAAAAAGGAAACCGCTTCGAATTTATCACCTGAATCTAAAAAAATACTTTCTGGATGGATGGAATTAAAAGAAAAGTATGCAGGAGAGCAGTTTGTAACGAAAGTCAGGGATAAAGAAATCGTCACAAAGCTGAAAACTAAAAGTTTATCAGGTTTAATGATTCCGAGAGTGTCACTGCCTAAATATGTGGATTATGGAGAGATCTTAGGATGGGTATTCCGAGAGAACGTTCCGGGTTTCTTTCCTTACACAGCGGGAGTCTTTCCATTCAAGCGTGAAGGAGAGGACCCGAAGCGGCAATTTGCCGGTGAAGGATCACCCGACCGAACCAACAGGCGTTTTCATTATTTGTCAAAGGATGATAATGCTAAACGGCTAAGTACGGCTTTCGATTCGGTAACTTTATATGGCGAGGATCCCGATCACCGGCCTGATATCTATGGAAAGGTAGGGGAAAGCGGAGTCAGCATCTGTACGTTGGATGACATGAAAAAGCTGTATGCAGGCTTTGACCTTTGCCACCCCTCAACCTCTGTATCGATGACCATCAATGGACCGGCACCAATCATTTTGGCCATGTATATGAATACGGCAGTCGATCAGCAGATTCAACGGAAAGAAGAAGAGTTAGGCCGTCCCCTTACGGATGCAGAAGCTGAAGAAGTGCAGGCTTATACCCTTCAAACGGTACGCGGAACTGTTCAAGCGGATATTCTGAAAGAGGACCAAGGCCAGAATACATGCATCTTCTCTACGGAATTTGCTTTAAGGTTAATGGGGGACATTCAAGCATATTTCATCGATCGAAAAGTCAGGAACTACTACTCTGTATCCATTTCCGGCTATCACATTGCAGAAGCGGGTGCCAATCCCATTTCACAGCTTGCTTTTACATTAGCGAATGGCTTTACTTACATCGAATATTATTTAAGTCGCGGAATGAATATTGATGACTTTGCCCCGAATTTGTCGTTCTTCTTCTCAAATGGGCTCGACCCGGAATATACGGTTATCGGGAGGGTGGCAAGAAGGATTTGGGCTACGGTCATGCGGGATAAATATGGTGCGAACGACCGCAGCCAGAAGCTCAAATACCATATACAGACTTCCGGGCGCTCCCTTCATGCGCAAGAAATTGATTTCAATGATATCAGAACGACACTTCAGGCTTTAATGGCGCTACAGGACAACTGTAATTCCCTGCATACTAATGCGTACGATGAAGCCATCACGACGCCTACTGAAGAATCCGTGCGCCGGGCAATGGCCATACAAATGATCATTACAAAGGAGCATGGGCTCTCAAAAAATGAAAACCCGATGCAAGGAGCCTTCATCGTAGAGGAATTGACGGATCTCGTTGAAGAGGCCGTACTGCAAGAGTTCGATCGCATCAATGATCGAGGCGGTGTGCTGGGTGCAATGGAGACGCAGTATCAGCGCGGGAAAATCCAGGATGAATCGATGCATTACGAAATGAAAAAGCATACGGGAGAATTGCCGATCATTGGCGTCAATACGTATTTGAATCCAAATCCTCCTTCCGAAGAAGCGGTGAACAGCATGGAAATTGCCCGTGCAACAAAGGAAGAAAAGGAAGGGCAAATCATAAATCTCCGGGCATTCCAGGAAAGAAATAAGGAGTTCACGGATGAGGCGCTAACTAAACTGAAATTGGCAGCCATGAATGGGGAAAACATCTTTGCTGAACTCATGAACTGCGTCAAAGTGGCCAGTCTTGGTCAGATAACTAGGGCGCTATATGATGTAGGCGGTCAATATCGAAGGAATATGTAAACTGAGTAAGGGGCTCCGAACGTTTAGGGGCCTCTTTTTTAAATAATCCCCCTCTTTTTTAACAAAATGAAGATTTTACCTTATAATTATTTGGAAAAGGGGCAAAAATGAAGAATCAGCCCTATTGGAGTTGAGAAAATGAACCTGAAAATGATTGGATTGATCATAGGGTACATTCTTGCCATCATTATTTTATTTGAGCTGTATGAGCATCAATTGGGTGCCATCTCTTTTTTTATCCTGACTATTGTCTTTTTTACGGCAGCCTATCGACAGAAGTCGAAAAAGGAAAGTGAATGATTTTTAGCATTTGGTTTCCTGAATGATAGACAATAAGGTAAATCTGTGAAAGTATCAGATAGAACTAGCATAAACCCAATTAGATTGTTTATAATGGAGTATATGTCTAGCAGGAATTGTCGTTATTTTATCGAACTACTGTTTTAGATTATTTTTTTATGTGAAAAAACACGGAATTCAGTGTTTGAATAGAGAAGGGAAGTGCGGAATTTGAGTTTAAAACAATACTCAAAAGAGCAGTTATTGGAAATGTCCTTAATAGAGATGGCATATGATTTGTTAGTGGAAAGAAATGAACCGATTCCATTTAAAGACTTAATAAGTGAGTTAGCTTCGCTGCACCATTTATCTAAAGCGGAAGTGGAAAAGAAAATTGCACAATTCTATACGGATTTAAATGTGGATGGCCGCTTCACTTCACTTGGGGACAACCGCTGGGGATTGAAAACATGGTACCCGGTTGACCAAATCGAAGAAGAAGTCGTACATGTTGTAAAACCTAAAAAGAAAAAGAAAGCCAAAAAGGCCGCTGCCGTTATCGACGATTTCGATGAACTTGAAGACGAAGATCTTGACTTTGAAGAAGATATCGATGATCTGGACGAGGATGACGATGATGACGATGATGATATTCTAGGTACTCCAGTCATCGACGAAGTGCTTTTGGATGATGACGTGGATGATGACGACGATCTGGAAGAAGAAATAATCGAAGATGATGCATTTGTCCTGGAAGATGATGAGGACGAAGACGAAGATGAAGATGACGTGGATGACTTGGATGAAGAGGATGAGAAATAAATAATCGCCCTTGACTTTTTGAGGCGGAATTTGTAGAATCATTTTTGGGCTCCTTAAAAAAGGACACAATGATTAAATTATATCGCTCCCTTACTTTTATTGTAAGCGGAGCGTTTTTGTTTTTAATGATGGAATGAATAAATGACATCATTTTTTTATTTTTAAAAATGATTTCTCGTAGAATTGTAAAAACTATAGAGAACATATTTATGTTTACTGTCATTTAAGGAAGTTTATTCTTGTTCATGTATCCTGCATGACTCTCACTAAAGACCTTTAAGTGATTAATGGTTTGTACTGGTTTACGGTTTTAGCTTTTAACCGCTCATGTGGCGGAAGATTTGATTCAGTTCCGATTTAATGATGCGAAGAACAGAATTGGAAGAAAACATTCTATAGGAGGATATAAAATGACAAAATATATTTTTGTGACAGGTGGAGTAGTTTCTTCCTTGGGAAAAGGGATAACGGCCGCTTCTTTAGGTAGATTATTAAAAAATAGGGGATTGAATGTTACAATCCAGAAGTTTGATCCTTATATCAACTTGGATCCAGGTACGATGAGTCCATACCAACACGGTGAAGTGTTTGTAACGGATGATGGTGCTGAAACGGATTTGGATTTGGGGCACTATGAGCGTTTCATTGATATCAACCTTGGCAAACACAGCAATGTGACTACAGGCAGAATTTATTCAACGGTCCTGAGAAAAGAACGCCGTGGCGATTATCTAGGTGGAACAGTTCAAGTCATTCCCCATATCACGAATGAAATTAAAGAACGGGTTTTCCGTTCAGGCAATGAAACGAATGCCGATATAGTCATCACTGAAATCGGCGGTACTGTAGGGGATATCGAGTCTCTTCCATTCCTTGAGGCGATTCGCCAAATCAAGAGTGATATCGGCATCAATAATGTTATGTATATCCACTGTACACTGGTTCCTTACATCAAAGCTGCTGGTGAAATGAAAACAAAACCGACACAGCATAGTGTAAAAGAATTACGCAGTCTAGGCATTCAGCCGAATATCATCGTTGCACGTACAGAAAGTCCAATTTCACAAGATATGAAGGATAAAATTGCTTTATTCTGCGATATCGATAAAAATTCCGTTATCGAATGTCTTGATGCGGATACTCTTTACTCCATCCCTCTTGCGCTTCAAGCACAAAATATGGACCAAATCGTTTGTGATCACTTGCAATTGGACTGCGGCGAAGCGGATATGGAAGATTGGAAGGAACTAGTCAAAAAGGTTACTTCTTTATCAAAGAAAACAAAAATCGCTTTAGTCGGAAAATATGTTGAATTGCAAGATGCTTATCTTTCTGTAGTGGAAGCACTTAAGCATGCAGGTTACGCATTTGATGCAGATGTTGAAATCGATTGGGTGAATTCCGAAGATGTAACAAAAGAAAATGTTGCTGAACTTCTTCAAGATGCAGATGGAATCCTTGTCCCAGGCGGTTTTGGAGACCGTGGAATCGAAGGGAAAATTGCAGCGACCGAATTTGCCCGCACGACGAAAAAACCATTCTTCGGAATTTGCTTAGGCATGCAGTTGGCGTCCATTGAGTATGCTCGCAACGTCCTGGGATTGCCAGAAGCTCATTCAGCTGAGATTAATGAAGATACTCCAGATCCAATCATCGATCTTCTTCCTGAACAGAAGGATGTAGAAGATTTGGGCGGTACACTGCGTCTTGGTCTGTATCCATGTAAGCTTATCGAAGGAACTAAAGCATACGAAGCGTATAATGACGAGGTTGTTTATGAACGTCACCGTCACCGTTATGAATTCAATAACCACTACCGTCAGGCAATGGAAGAGGCAGGATTCATCTTCTCAGGTACTAGTCCGGATGGCCGTCTAGTTGAAATCGTTGAATTGAAGGATCATCCTTGGTTTGTGGCTTCTCAATTCCATCCGGAATTCACGTCACGTCCTAACCGTCCGCAGCCGCTATTCCGTGACTTTGTCGGTATGTCTTTAAAGCGCAGCGAAAAACTTTAAAAAAAAACAGCCCATGGGCTGTTTTTTTTTTAGATGAATAATCATTCTTCTTCATACTCATTTATGATTTCTTCAAGAGTGAATTTAATCCCATAATAAGCGAAAAGAGCGGCAATGAGGGTAGGATACCCATATCGATTTCCGGTTTCATCAGGAATCAATCCCCGTTGGATACGTAAATCAATATGAACGTCTGCCAACTCCAAAAGAGAATCTTCTTCAGAAGGGACGGATGTAGAAACCGCAACAAATGGGATATCTTTTTCCTTGAGTTGTTTTGCCAGCAACAATGCTTCTGCATCATCCGAATGGCGGCTGAATATGAGAAATCGATCTTCCCTGGAAATAGTTTCTCCTGATTCATATCTTTTTACCTTCGGAAAGGGTTCTGCCCCATCCAAAGCCTCGGCAGTGACACCCTGCATTTCACCAAAACCATGAATGTACACAGCACCGTCCCCAACCGCAGCCTGAGCCAGCAAGCGTCCGGCATCCTCCATTTCAAAAGCTTCATTTTCAATCATTTTCTTGAATAAACCGCTTATCTGTGTCGAAAAAATTTTTAACATGGTCAGGGACTCCTTTAAAAAATAATATACTTATTATAAAGGAGTTTCCTTTGCAATGACAGGTTTCTGGGATTTTGATCCGGAAGGGCCGAATTTACTAAATCGGTCGAAAAAACAAAAAAATTAAAATTCCTCTTAGCCATACAGCAGGAATTTTGTTACAATTATCGAATATGAACAATAAATGCGTTGGACCTAAAAGTCTATGACGCAATCTAGGTAACTACCCTTTTTCGGGTAATATGGCCGTATAGGCCAATATATTTAATGGATGAATCGGGAAGGGGAGAGGTGATAAAATGCCAGGGAAAATATTGATTGTTGATGATCAGTTCGGAATTCGTATTTTATTGAACGAGGTTTTACATAAAGAAGGGTATGAAACATTTCAAGCCGCTAATGGCATTCAAGCCTTGGATGTGCTAAATAATCATTCACCTGATCTTGTATTGCTGGATATGAAGATTCCGGGAATGGATGGCATTGAGATCTTGAAAAGGATGAAAGTCGTCGATCCGGACATCCGGGTCATAATCATGACGGCATATGGTGAACTTGATATGATTCAAGAAGCAAAGGATTTAGGTGCAATGACACACTTTGCAAAGCCGTTTGATATTGATGATATTAGAAAAGCCGTTCGTGAATACTTACCGATTCAATCAAGTTAAATGTCTTCAAAATTTAATATTACTGATGGAGTAATTGCTGCGGCTATCTTTTTTTAGATGGGCCGTGTTTTTTTGGAATAAAATTTGAGGCTCGGTATAGTGTATTTGTTGCTGTTTTTTTGATGTATTGATATGCTAAAAGAGGAGAGATATTCTGATTTATAAGCGTATGCTACTTTCGTTTTAGGGAATATCTAGAAAGAATTAACTTTAAAAATAATAACATCCACTAGTAGGAGGAAATCAAATGCCTTTAGTTTCTATGAAAGATATGCTGAATAAAGCCCTTGATGAAAAATATGCAGTAGGTCAATTCAATATCAACAACCTTGAATGGACACAAGCTATTCTAGCTGCTGCAGAACAAGAAAAATCTCCAGTCATCCTTGGTGTTTCCGAAGGTGCTGCCCGCCATATGGGTGGTTTTAAAACGACTGTGATGATGGTTCAAGGATTGTTGGAAGACATGAAAATCACTGTTCCTGTGGCCATTCACCTTGACCATGGTTCAAGCTATGATAAATGTAAGGAAGCTATCGAAGCCGGATTCACTTCAGTGATGATCGATGCTTCACATCATCCGATCGAAGAAAATATCGAAACAACCAAGAAGGTTGTCGAATTCGCACACGCACGGAATGTTTCAGTTGAAGCGGAAGTGGGCACGGTTGGCGGACAAGAAGATGATGTAATTGCTGATGGAGTCGTATATGCAGACCCTCAAGAATGTGAACAGTTGGTTAAAGAAACAAATGTCGACTGCTTTGCTCCAGCTTTGGGATCCGTTCACGGACCATACAAAGGTGAACCTAACCTTGGGTATAAAGAAATGGAAGAAGTGCGGGATTTAACGAATAAACCTCTTGTTCTTCATGGCGGTACAGGCATCCCTACAAAAGATATCCAAAAAGCGATTTCGCTTGGAACATCAAAAATCAATGTAAATACGGAAAATCAAATTGTATTCACAAAAGCGGTTCGTGAAATTCTGAATAACGATTCTGAAGTGTACGATCCTCGTAAATACATCGTTCCTGGCCGTGAAGCGATTAAAGAAACTGTCATCGGCAAAATCCGTGAATTCGGTTCTAACGGCAAAGCATAAATTCAAACGTAACATAAGGGTTCCATCCCTTTAAATGTAAGATGATAAAGGCAATATTCCCATTGGGGGGCTCCCCCCTAATGGTTTCTTTTAGATGCAGGGCTGAATCCGGGCTCTATTTTTAGAACAATTAGAATTCAGATGCATATAGGAACTAAAAAATCGATTACATACGGAGGATATTTTATGAAATTCTTTATAGATACAGCAAACATGGAAGAAATCAAACAAGCGCATGAACTTGGCGTTTTAGCAGGTGTTACGACTAACCCATCCCTTGTTGCTAGGGAAAAGGGAGTTTCTTTCCATGACCGGCTAAAAGAAATCACAAGCCTCGTTAAGGAATCCGTTTCTGCTGAAGTCATTGCGCTTGATTTTGAAGGAATGATGGCTGAAGCCAAGGAACTAGTTGCGATTGCACCGAATATCACCATTAAAGTGCCAATGACTCCGGACGGCTTGAAGGCTGTTTCAGCACTTACAAAACAAGGTGTCAAAACAAATGTCACCCTTATTTTCAGTGCAAACCAAGCATTATTGGCAGCTAGGGCAGGAGCAACTTATGTATCGCCATTTTTAGGTCGCTTGGATGACATCGGCCAAAATGGTTTGGATCTAATTTCGGATATTGCTGACATTTTTGCGATTCATGATATCAATGCCGAAATCATTGCAGCTTCCATCCGCCATCCGATGCATATTACTGAAGCGGCTCTTAAAGGGGCACATATTGCAACGATCCCTTATAAAGTTTTAATGCAATTATTCCACCACCCATTAACGGATAAAGGAATTGAAGCATTTTTGAACGATTGGAATTCACGTACTGAAGCATAATGCCTTGCCGCTAAGTCGCTATAGATTGCACCGTTTAAATAAAATTAACATAAATTAGAAATTTTTCTCTTTTTTTACATGAATTTTTTACTTTTGTGTAAACTAAAGAACTAGATAGTAAATGTTGTCGGATTATGCAATTTTCTTGTGGTAAAATATTACTTTTTGGAAGTAGCTTCTAAGTGCTTAGCGTGGAAGGGAGTTTATTATGGAAAAACTTAAAATTGCCGGTGGCTATCCTCTAAAGGGAAGCATTCGTGTCAGTGGAGCAAAAAATAGTGCGGTCGCCCTTATTCCTGCAACAATTTTAGCGGACTCTCCCGTAACGATTGAAGGCCTGCCTGATATCTCGGATGTACAGATGCTGAAAGCGTTAATGGAGGAGATTGGCGGTGAGGTATCCTTTGATGAAGGAGAGATGACAGTCAACCCCAGCAGGATGATTTCAATGCCTCTTCCCAATGGAAGGGTCAAGAAGTTACGTGCCTCTTATTATTTAATGGGGGCAATGCTGGGTAAATTCAAAAAGGCAGTGATTGGCTTGCCTGGAGGCTGCCATTTAGGACCTCGCCCGATAGATCAGCATATTAAGGGGTTTGAAGCACTGGGCGCACAAGTGACGAATGAACAAGGAGCCATTTACCTTAGGGCGGACGAGCTAAGGGGAGCACGCATATATTTGGATGTCGTTAGTGTAGGGGCAACGATCAATATCATGCTTGCTGCCGTTTTGGCCAAAGGCCGCACTGTGATAGAAA
This sequence comes from Bacillus sp. T-10(2022), assembly GCF_056502895.1. NCBI lineage: Bacteria > Bacillati > Bacillota > Bacilli > Caryophanales > Bacillaceae > Bacillus > Bacillus sp. T-10(2022). The sequence continues at coordinate 5,443,123 of NZ_CP113518.1, read as the reverse complement.
ATGCTGCGAAAGAACCTGAAATCATCGATGTTGCCACATTGTTGACCAATATGGGAGCTAAAATAAAGGGTGCAGGAACGGATATCATTCGTATTGATGGTGTGGAAAGTTTACATGGGTGTAAGCATACGATCATACCGGATCGGATTGAAGCCGGCACTTTCATGATTTTAGCTGCTGCTGTCGGAGAAGGAATTCTGATTGATAATGTCATTCCCCAGCATTTGGAGTCATTGACTTCCAAATTGAGGGAAATGGGGATTAATATTGAAGCGGGTGATGACCAGATATTTGTCTCACCGGGAGAACAATATAAGTCCGTTGATATCAAGACATTGGTTTACCCTGGATTCCCAACGGATCTTCAGCAACCTTTCACTTCCCTCTTAACAAAAGCAACCGGTTCTAGCATGGTCACCGATACGATATACGGGGCACGATTTAAGCATATTGATGAACTGCGACGCATGAATGCGAAGATAAAAGTCGAGGGCAGAGCGGGCATCGTCGATGGTCCTGTCCAACTTCATGGAGCAAAAGTGAAGGCAAGCGATTTACGTGCCGGAGCGGCTCTTGTAATTGCCGGTTTAATGGCTGAAGGTATTACAGAAGTGACCGGGCTTGAACATATAGATCGCGGATATAGCCATCTTGTTGAAAAACTTTCAGGTTTGGGAGCAACGATTTGGCGTGAAGAAATGACGCAAGAAGAAGTGGAGCAGCTTAAAAGCTGATCCCTTTTCTTGTAACCTCATTGTGTTACTATATATGATATAATGTGTTATACTAATATATAAATAAATCATGCTAGTGTACATGAGGGGGAACCGGAAATGGAAAGAAGTTTATCGATGGAGCTTGTCCGCGTAACTGAGGCGGCGGCACTGAATTCTGCTCGTTGGATGGGAAGAGGAAAGAAAGACGAAGCAGATGATGCAGCAACAACTGCAATGCGGGATGTTTTCAATACTATTCCCATGCAAGGAACGGTTGTAATCGGTGAAGGGGAAATGGATGAAGCGCCAATGCTTTATATTGGCGAAAAACTTGGTACCGGTCTTGGGCCACTAGTGGATGTTGCGGTTGATCCATTAGAAGGAACGAACATCGTTGCATCCGGCGGCTGGAATGCATTGGCTGTATTGGCGATAGCCGATAAGGGGAACTTGCTTCACGCCCCGGATATGTATATGGATAAAATAGCTGTCGGACCAGAGGCTGTTGGTCAGATTGATATCAATGCCTCCGTGTTGGACAACCTGAAAGCTGTAGCCAAGGCAAAAAATAAAGATATTCAAGACGTGGTTGCAACAGTATTGAACCGCGATCGTCATTCGAAGATCATTCATGAACTTCGTGAGGCAGGGGCACGTATCAAGCTGATCAACGATGGAGATGTAGCGGGAGCCATAAATACGGCCTTCGATCTTACCGGTGTTGACATCTTATTCGGATCTGGCGGAGCTCCAGAAGGAGTTATCGCAGCCGTTGCCTTGAAATGCCTTGGAGGGGAAATTCAAGGCAAGCTCGTTCCTCAAAGTGATGAAGAAGTGGAACGCTGTGGTAAAATGGGCCTTGATTTAGGAAGAGTCCTCAGAATGGAAGACCTTGTTCGCGGAGATGATGCAATTTTTGCTGCAACAGGTGTGACTGATGGAGAACTTTTACGCGGAGTACAATTTAAAGGGCATTACGGCGAAACACAATCCGTAGTCATGCGTGCTAAATCTGGTACCGTTCGTTTCATTGATGGTCGTCACAGTCTTAAGATTAAACCGAATGGTTTGATTGACTGATAGCGTTTTTTAGAAAAATCACTTTTAAAAAGCGAGCGGTTTCATCGCTCGCTTTCTTTTTTAAAAAATTTAAGTTGAATAATTAAAATAAAAAAAGTAAAATAAAGCTTGGTCTACTATTAATAATTTAAAATCTGCCCTTTCACTCCAAACTTCAAGAAGCCTTCAATTAATTTTCTTCTTTACATGTAAAAATGTATCATCCTTTCTAAGAAAACTCTGGTCGGGTACATGGATTGCGGTTTTTCTTCCATCTAACAAACCATTTCTTTTTCAGTATGGGTGAAAACGTTTAATTAATAAAAGTGTGGTGTCATAATGAATTTAACTATTTCTAATTTAGAAAACATGAAACTAAAGGATCTCTATGAGCACGCGCGTGAATATAAAGTTTCCTATTACAGCAAACTTTCAAAAAAGGAACTTATTTTCGCTATCCTGAAAGCACAAGCTGAGCAGGATGGTCTCCTATTCATGGAGGGCGTTTTAGAAATCATCCCTTCAGAGGGCTTCGGTTTCCTGCGTCCAATTAATTATTCTCCAAGCTCGGAGGATATTTATATTTCTGCTTCACAGATCCGCAGATTCGATTTGCGAAATGGAGATAAAGTGTCCGGTAAGGTAAGGCCTCCAAAAGAAAACGAGCGCTATTATGGATTGCTGCATGTTGAAGCAGTCAATGGCGATAATCCGGAATCTGCAAAAGAGCGTGTCCACTTTCCAGGTTTAACACCGCTGTATCCAAACAGGCAAATTAAACTGGAAACGACACCGAAGAACTTATCAACCAGGATTATGGATGTCCTGGCACCGGTCGGTTTTGGACAGCGTGGGCTGATCGTCGCACCGCCAAAAGCCGGTAAAACGATGCTCATCAAGGAAATTGCCAATGCGATAACCACAAATCATCCCGAATCGGAATTGATTGTGCTGTTGATTGATGAACGCCCGGAAGAAGTGACTGACATTGAACGTTCCGTTGCTGGGGACGTGGTAAGTTCAACGTTCGATGAAGTGCCGGAAAACCATATCAAGGTGGCTGAGCTAGTGCTAGAACGAGCCATGCGCCTTGTGGAGCATAAACGTGATGTCATCATTTTAATGGACAGCATCACTCGACTTGCCCGTGCTTACAACCTTGTCATTCCGCCGAGCGGACGTACACTATCAGGGGGGATTGACCCTGCTGCATTCCACCGTCCAAAACGCTTTTTCGGTGCGGCGAGGAATATCGAGGAAGGCGGCAGCCTGACGATCCTTGCTACAGCATTGGTAGATACGGGTTCAAGAATGGACGATGTCATTTATGAAGAATTTAAAGGTACGGGTAATATGGAGCTGCATTTAGATCGTGCCCTTGCCGAAAGACGCATCTTCCCGGCAATCGATATTCGCCGCTCAGGCACTCGTAAAGAAGAATTGTTAATTCCGAAAGATCGCCTGGATAAACTATGGGCCATCAGGAAAACGATGTCGGATTCGCCTGATTTCTCGGAGAAATTCCTTCGCCGTCTAAAACAGACAAAGGGTAATGAAGAATTTTTCAGTAAGCTGGATGAAGAGATGTCAGAAATGAAAAAGGGGCCGGCGAGCGTAAAACGTTCTTAAACCCTGTAAGAAACAAACAGTTGCACAACTAGTCTTAAGTTGTTATAATGAGTTCATGTGTTTTTACAATAAATGTGAGGGTGTTTTTCCCTCAACTTGAAGTATATAACTCTGTTTCGAATGATTCAGGGCATAAGGAGCTGAAAAGAATGAAAACTGGAATTCATCCAAATTATAAGCTTTCAAAAGTAATTTGCTCTTGCGGAAACACTTTTGAAACTGGTTCAGTTAAAGAAGAGATCAAAGTTGAGACTTGTTCAGAATGCCATCCATTCTACACTGGTCGTCAAAAATTCGCTGAAGCTGGCGGACGTGTTGATCGTTTCAACAAAAAATACGGTATTAAATAAGCCGGACTTTTTAAAAAACAGGCAAGTATTTTTCTTGCCTGTTTTTTCTTTTCCATAAACAAGTAAGAATTTATATAAAGCCGGGTCGACTTCAATTATGGCCAAGGGATCGACAGGTGGAAGGGAGTAGCTGTTTCCATGTATGTAATGAAACAAACAGGCTGGATCGAGCTTATTTGCGGAAGCATGTTTTCGGGTAAATCTGAGGAATTGATTAAACGAGTCAGCCGTGCTCAATTTGCTAAAGAGCAAATAGCTGTATTTAAACCAGCTATTGATAATCGCTATGCGGAAGAGGCTGTCGTATCACACAATGGCTCTTCTGTGATGGCAAAACCGATTGCCCATTCAACGGATATCTTTAAGTATTTGGACAAGCCCCTGGATATCATTGCAATAGATGAAGTGCAATTTTTTGATCATGAAATTATCGGGGTTGCCCAGCATCTTGCGGACAGCGGTTATCGAGTGATTATGGCTGGACTCGATCAAGATTTCCGAGGTGAACCATTCGGTCCTATGCCTGTACTATTATCGCTGGCAGAATCGGTGACTAAGCTGCAGGCTGTATGTGAAGTGTGCGGATCACCTGCGAGCAGGACACAGCGCTTGATAGATGGGGAGCCGGCCTCCTATGATGAGCCGATCATCCTTGTGGGTGCATCGGAATCATACGAGCCCCGCTGCCGCCATCATCACGAAGTTCCGGGTAAGCAGGCTGTTGGAATTAAAGAACATATTTGAATGATGGTGCCCTATGATCCAATGAGATCGCAGGGTGCTTTTTTTATGCGGAAAAGTGGAAAAACTGTCGGAGTTATTCAGGTGGCCTGACCAATACATGGAAGGGAAATAAAAGATAAATATTGCCCCGTTTTGGGTAGGCTAACGAGGAAATGTTCTTCTTAACCAATCAAAATGGAGGGAAAAAATATGAAATCAAAACTGCTTATTATGACGGCCTTTCTGCTTGCTGCACTAACGGCATGCGGTCAAAATGACAATGCAATAAATAATGATTCGGAATATGGCGATCAATCCCGGGACGGCAGGGATTTTGTTGGCAATGGTTTAAATCAAGTATCCAATAATGATTGGGACAATGAAGCGGAACGGCCATCGGATCAAATCCTCAACACACCGCATCATACATCCAATAATTCTCCATCCATGGGGCAGCAAATTGATGAAATCCGCGGAGTCATTGAATCGGAAACTAATTATGAGGCAGGTTCCGTTTGGTTTAATGGAAATACCATACATGTTACGGTCCATGATAAAGGCAAAATCAAGACGGAAAAAGAGAGAAATAAGGAAATGCAGCGAATACAAGGCATGATAAACAGGGTTGTGCCTCAATATAATGTAGATGTCAAATTAAACAAATAACGACATTTTTGAATCTCTTTGACGTTGATTATTCACCTATACTATAATTAACCTAGAAGTGAACTGAGCTGGGGCACTGAGCTACTTATTTATAGTTAAAAAAGATGGATTACTTCCAATTCGTTTCAGATGTTTTGGAAAATTTATGAGGTGAATAATTTGTTTGATCGATTGCAAGCAGTAGAAGATAGATATGAAAGATTGAATGAACTATTAAGTGACCCGGAGATCATTAATGACTCCAAAAAACTAAGGGAATATTCTAAGGAGCAATCCAGCATACAAGAGACCGCATCGACTTATAAAGAATACAAAGCGGTTCGTGAGCAACTCCAGGAGGCAAAGGCGATGCTGGAGGAGAAACTTGATTCGGATATGCGTGAAATGGTAAAAGAAGAGATCAATGAACTTGATGAGACCATACAAGGCCTTGAGGATAAACTGAAAATCTTGCTTATTCCTAAGGACCCTAACGATGATAAAAACGTAATCATGGAGATCCGGGGAGCGGCTGGCGGAGATGAGGCGGCCTTATTTGCAGGCAGTCTATACCGGATGTATAGCCGTTTTGCCGAGGTGCAGGGCTGGCGGACTGAAGTCATTGAAGCAAGTCCTACAGGGCTTGGCGGCTACAAGGAAATCATATTCATGATTAATGGCAATGGCGCTTATTCAAAATTGAAATTCGAAAATGGGGCTCATCGCGTTCAGCGAGTACCTGAAACTGAATCAGGCGGACGGATTCATACATCTACAGCCACGGTTGCCGTTTTACCCGAAGCTGAGGAAGTGGAAGTTGAAATCCATGATAAGGATATTCGTGTCGATACCTTTGCATCGAGCGGTCCTGGAGGGCAAAGTGTCAATACGACAATGTCTGCGGTGCGCTTGACTCATATTCCGACGAATACGGTTGTATCCTGTCAAGATGAAAAATCACAAATCAAGAACAAAGAAAAAGCAATGAAGGTTTTGCGTGCCAGGGTGTACGATAAAATCCAACGCGAAGTACAGGCGGAATATGATCAAAATAGGAAGCTTGCCGTTGGAACGGGAGATCGATCTGAAAGGATTCGCACTTATAACTTCCCGCAAAACCGCGTTACCGACCACCGTATTGGTTTAACGATTCAAAAGCTGGATCAAATCATGGAAGGTAAGTTGGATGAAGTGGTTGATGCATTAATCATGGAAGACCAATCTTCAAGGCTGGAAAATGCAGATGAGTAATTCTGCAGTGAAAGTATTTGAAGCCCTTAAATGGGCTTCTTCTTTTTTAAAGGAAAATGATCGTGATGCCAATGCTGGGGAAATCCTGTTACAGCACTTTTTAAAACAAACTCGCTCCCAAATGTTGGCCAACCTTCATGATGAGCTTAGTGAAGCGGATTTTGGGCAATTTAAGGGCGCTATTGAGCTGCATGCTAAGGGAACGCCCATCCAATATATAATCGGCAGTGAAGAATTTTATGGACGGACCTTCTTTGTGAATGAAGAAGTGCTCATACCGAGACCTGAAACAGAAGAATTGATTTATTATACATTACGTAAACTCCCGGCCATTTTTATGGAGGGACAGAAGCTTCATTTAGCTGATATTGGGACCGGCAGCGGCGCAATCGCCATAACGATGAAACTTGAAAAATCAAATCTGTTGGTGACGGCCACGGACATAGCGGAACCATCGCTTGAGGTGGCGAGGAAAAATGCAGAATCACTTGGTGCCGAAGTGCAGTTCATGCAAGGTGATTTGCTTTTGCCTTTCATGAACATGAACCAGAAGGTGGACATCCTTTTATCGAATCCGCCATATATACCAGATGATGATCATAAATCCATGTCAGTAGTCGTGACAGGACATGAACCACATCGTGCATTATTTGCCGGTATCGATGGGTTGGATTTTTACCGCCGCTTTATGGAGCAGTTACCTTTGATCATGAAGGTGCCAGGGCTGATCGGTTTTGAAGTGGGCACTGGACAGGGTAAGGCGGTTGCCGATTTATTGAAGCGAACCTTTCCTGCCGCAGAAGTATCCATTGTAAATGACATAAATGAAAAAGATCGTATGGTCTTTGCTGCATTAAAGTGATCCGTCTCCTTCGAGACGGATTTTTTTATGGGCACCATCCTCATTATCCTTTGGAATCTATATTTCCAGCTATCAACTTTTTTTATTTTTACTAGTTTAAGATAGCTGGAAAATGGTGAGACTAATTCATGTGAGGGGGCGAAGGCGATGAAAACAAAACATTTAGCCATTATCTATCTATTAATCTTAACTATAGGAACGATCGTAAGTATATATATGCCTAAAGCGGAGATGGTCGGTGCAGAAGATACGAAGGTGATCCCGGATGAGGCGATTCGTCTGCGGATACTTGCTAATAGTGATGCAGAAAAGGATCAAGCGGTTAAACGGCTTATTAGGGATAAGGTAAATGAAGATATCACAAAGTGGGTCGAGGAGCTTACTTCTTTGGATGAAGCGAGGGATGTGATCACCTCGCATCTACCGGATATCCAAGCGACGGCTGAGGCAGTTATAAAGGAACAGGGTTTGGAGCAGTCAGTAAAAGTCGATTTTGGACAAGCGGAATTTCCGACAAAACTCTACGGGCAGTATTTATATCCGGCAGGGGATTATGAAGCAGTGATTATCACACTTGGTGATGGGGAAGGCGCTAATTGGTGGTGTGTTCTATTTCCGCCATTATGTTTCTTGGATTTTTCAAATGGGACGGCTGTAAGTCAAAGTCCGATTGTTGAGGAAGAAGATGAAGGATCCCTGACTTCGGATGGGAAGGCGTATGCTGCAACGAATGAAGAGAGTGAACCTGTTGCGGAGGAAGTGGTTGAAGAAGAAGAGCTGGTTGAAAAGGAAAAAGGGCCGGAGGAAGTAGTTGAAGAAGAGGTAATGGAGGAGAGCGTAAAAGAGGAAGTACCGGAAGAAACCGTAAAAGAAGAGGTTGTTGAGGAAGAGGTAAAAGAAGAAGTGACAGAAGTAAAAGATAAGGAACAAGTGACAGAGGAAGTCATTGAAGGGAAAGTTGAAGAAAACAAGGTTGAACTTGCGGCATCCAATGAACAAGGTCAACAATTATATGAAGGGGAAAAGGAGCCTGAGGTGGAAGTGAAGTCCTTGTTTGCAGAAATATTCAATGATCTATTTTAAAAAGGGGGCAGCGGCCCTTTTTTTTACTTTCAGATAATTATAAAAACATATCCACAGGGTTATTAACAAAAAATCAAAAAAATCTGTCATTAATCATTAATATCCACAAACTTATCCACGGATTCGATATGGTTATCCCCAATTTGTGGATAACACTTGAATTATGTGTATACTTCTTTTATACTTTCAAAGTATCTTTTAAGTGAAATTAGTACGTTAAATTGAAAATATCGTTCATATTAAAGCGATTATATAAAATAAGAAATGTTAAAAGGCGATGATGTTCAAGATGAAAACGAAAATTTGGTCAGTGGATAAAAATGTGGATAATTTACAAAGTTATCCCCAGATTACACAATCAGCTGAATTATTAAAGGCTAACCAAGTGGTTGCTTTTCCTACAGAGACTGTTTATGGACTAGGTGCGAATGCCAAAAATGACGAGGCGGTCCAAAAAGTGTTCGAAGCAAAGGGGCGTCCGAGTGATAATCCTTTAATCGTTCATATAGCCTCAGAAGAGCAGTTGTCAGGTATTGTAGAAGAGATTCCGGAACAGGCCCGGAAGCTAATGGCAGAATTTTGGCCGGGTCCTTTGACTTTGATAATGAAACGAAAACCGGGCCAGCTATCAAATCTTGTGACAGCTGGATTGGACACGGTGGCTGTCAGGATGCCGGATCACCAGGTTGCCCTAGGTCTTATTCGTGCGAGTGATTTGCCCATTGCCGCTCCAAGTGCAAATACTTCCGGTAAACCAAGCCCCACTTCAGCAAAACATGTTGAAGATGACTTGATGGGCCGGATTGCAGGCATAGTCGATGGCGGGACAACGGGTGTGGGTGTAGAATCCACAGTACTTGATTGCACTGTTGAAGTCCCTGTTATATTAAGGCCCGGCGGAGTGACCCTGGAACAGCTGGAAGCTGTGATAGGGGAAGTCCGGCAAGATGTCGCTTTGAAGAATCAGGAAACGGCGCCGAAAGCCCCGGGCATGAAATATACCCACTATGCTCCGAAGGCCCCTCTATATTTAGTCAAGGGTAATCAAGCTTTCCTTCAGAAGCTTGTGGATGAAAAAAGAAGTGATGGGTTAAAGGTGGGCATCATAACGGCTTATGAACATCAACAGGATTATAAGGCGGATTATGTGGTTGCCCCAGGTTCGTTAGCTGATTTACATACTGTTGCCACAGGCTTATATGATGCTTTAAGACAGTTTGATGAGCTGGAGGTCGATGTCATTTTTAGTGAAATGTTTCCTGACCATGGAATAGGAGCTGCGGTCATGAACCGGCTTGAGAAGGCTGCAGGTCATCAAATCATCAAGGAACATGTGTAATAAGGACTGATTAATTCTTCTATTTCTTTTCGGACATGCATAACATGTAGTAGGCACGTCCGAGGGAGGATTGGAATGAATACATTTGCTGGAGAAATCATCACCTTATTGCTAATGGCATTCGCGTTGGGAATGGATGCCTTTTCAGTCGGCCTTGGAATGGGAATGTTTAAGCTAAGGTTGAGGCAAATTCTTTTTATAGGGCTGACAGTTGGCTTTTTTCATATTTGGATGCCCTTGCTTGGAATGGGGGCAGGCCGTTTCATTTCAGACAAATTCGGGACCTTCGCTACTTACGCCGGCGGTCTATTGTTGATCATTCTTGGTATACAGATGTTTATCCCTGGTAAAAAGGATGGAGCTGGTGTCAGGGAAAATAATATGCTGGCTCCTGTCGGGAAAGGTCTATTCATTTTTGCTTTAGGGGTAAGCCTGGATAGCTTCTCGGTAGGATTAACCCTGGGGATTTACGGTGCAAAAACGATTTTAACCATTCTTTGCTTTGGGTTTGCTGCCACCCTATTAACGTGGGCAGGGCTTTTGCTGGGTAGAAAAATGCAGGGTTTGCTTGGCGTGTATAGTGAGATTCTTGGCGGAAGCATCCTATGTGCGTTTGGGTTGAAATTATTGTTCTCTTTTTGAGCCGCTTGACTTCATATCTATCCTTCCTCAACTGTTCCGATTACCGGGGCGGTTTTATTTTTTCCTAAGACATGATGAGAGTGATTTTTTTGACTATAATAAACGGGCGATAGCTTATAATGAATAAAAAAGGAGGCGTCATAAATGATCCGCGTATTATTTGTATGTACAGGCAACACATGCAGAAGCCCGATGGCAGAAGCGATATTGAAAAATAAGAATATTGCGGGCGTTGAAGTGAAGTCCGCTGGCGTGTATGCTTCATCAGGCCAGGATGCTTCGACGCATGCTAAAAATGTATTGGCTGAAAATGACATAGTGCATAATCATCATTCAACGCCTTTATCCGAGAAGGAGATGGAATGGGCGACTCATATTTTCACCATGACGGAAGGGCATAAATCACTCATTGCCCATGCATATCCACAGATGACCGATAAGATTTTTACTTTAAAAGAATTCATTATTGACGATAAGTATGATAAAGACATAATAGATCCGTTTGGCGGTTCTGAAGGCATTTATCGGGAAACATTCAGGGAGCTGCAGGAATTAATTGAAGAATTGGTCTTAAGGCTTAAATAGTAAACAGGGTACATAATGTGGTCGCTGCAGTAAAAGATATTACTAAGCTTGTTGACCGTCAATTGGAAAGTGTATGATCAAGGCAGCAGAAGAAGTGGCTGCTATTGCAGAAGAACATCTGCTGGAGCGGAAGAAGTGACGGCTGTCACAAGCGAGCAAGCGATAGTCATGGAAAATGTCGAAAAATCGGCAATGGAATTTAAAGTGCAAGCGGAAAAGTTAAACAGAAACCTTACCCGCTTCACACTTGACATTTCACAGCAGGAAACCGGAGTCGGTTTCCTGCTTCTTTGCGATGATAAAGGATGGACATCCTTTATCTTTTCATAATTTTGTGACACAATAAAATCAAATGTAAAAGCTAGAGGAGGATTATGATGAAAGTTGCGATTGCTTCGGATCATGGTGGTATACATATCCGTGAAGAAATAAAGAATTTATTGAATGAGTTACAGATTCCATTTGAGGACTTTGGCTGTGAATGCAGTACGTCGGTGGATTATCCTGATTATGCCTTGCCGGTTGCTGAAAAAGTGGCAAGGGGTGAGTTCGATCGGGGCATTTTAATCTGTGGAACTGGAATCGGAATGAGCATTGCTGCTAATAAGGTCAAAGGAATTCGATGTGCTTTGGTTCATGATGTCTATAGTGCGAAGTTGACCCGTCAGCATAATGATACCAATATGTTAGCGATGGGGGAGCGTGTCATTGGCCCGGGTCTTGCCAGGGAAATTGCCCAAACATGGCTTACTTCGGAATTTGAAGGCGGGCGTCATCAAAACAGGATCGGTAAGATTGCGGAGTACGAAGGTAAGCACAGCTAATTCTTATGGTTTTTGGAGAGTTCCGATAGCAATTTTTCTTATTGAAAGGATGCGTTTTCATGACAAGTGATGCTACATTTTCAAATGAGCTTGAGATATGGGAAAACCAGTTTCGGGAACTTTTACATGAGTTTCAAGAGCAGGCAGCTTTAAAAGAGAAACAGCTACTGGTTATCGGCTGCAGTACAAGTGAAGTGATCGGGAAAAGGATCGGTACTGAAGGGACGCTCGATGTTGCGGGGATGATTTTTTCCGTAGTGAGGGATTTTCAAGGAAAAACGGGTGTTCAGGTTGCGTATCAATGTTGTGAGCACCTAAACAGGGCATTGGTTTTGCAAAGGGAAACCGCGATTCGATATGATTATGAAGAAGTTTCGGTTGTACCTGTAAGAACAGCTGGGGGATCGATGGCGACGTACGCCTATCAGCAATGGAAAGATGCAGTCGTCGTTGAACATATCAAAGCGGATGCGGGGATAGACATTGGAGACACATTCATTGGCATGCATCTGAAGCATGTGGCGGTTCCGATTCGCTCTGCCATTAAAGAAATAGGCCATGCTCATGTGACCATGGCAAAAACCCGCCCAAAACTGATTGGCGGGGAACGGGCCGTTTATCAGGACATCTCTGAAAACAAGAGTTGTACTTAAGGTAATTGAGACAGCATTTCTCGGATGGGGAATGCTGTTTTTTAATAGAATCTGAGCAAAATCGTAAAGCTCAAGATAAGGTTCACAAGAAAAATTTTTATTTTGTAGTGCTAATAGAATGGAGATTTCGCTCATTAAATATAGGGTGAAAGGGCTATTTACCATGATTTCGATGTCAAATACGAACGTTTTTAAATATAAAAACATTTAATGTTCGATAAAATTAGACTATCACTTCTAAATTAGACATGTTAAAATGGAGTAGAATTTTCTAATAATTATTGGTAAGGCTTTTTCATGCTTTTTTGAAGGCATGTTGCACATAAATACTAAAAAGCGAATCACGCACAATTTGAGGAGGAATTACGGAATGAATCGTTTAGCAAAGCAAGATGAGCAAGTGTTTAACGCAATTCAACTGGAATTAGGGCGTCAAAGAAGTAAAATTGAGCTTATTGCTTCTGAAAACTTCGTGAGTGAAGCTGTCATGGAAGCGCAAGGGTCGGTCTTGACTAATAAGTATGCAGAAGGATACCCTGGAAAACGTTACTATGGCGGATGTGAGTATGTAGACATCGTTGAAGATCTAGCACGTGAGCGTGCGAAAGAAATTTTCGGCGGGGAGTATGTGAACGTACAGCCTCACTCTGGAGCTCAAGCCAATATGGCCGTTTACTTTACAGTGCTTCAAACCGGCGACACCGTGCTTGGGATGAACCTTTCGCATGGAGGTCATTTAACACATGGAAGCCCAGTTAACTTCAGTGGTGTTAACTACAATTTCGTTGAATATGGGGTAGACGAAAAAGATCACCGTATCGATTACAATGATGTATTGGAAAAAGCTCGTCAGCACAAACCGAAATTGATCGTAGCGGGTGCAAGTGCATATCCACGGGAAATTGATTTCAAGCGATTCCGTGAAATTGCAGATGAGGTCGGAGCTTATTTAATGGTCGATATGGCGCATATCGCAGGTTTGGTTGCGGCTGGATTACACCAAAGTCCAATTCCTTATGCTGACTTTGTAACGACAACTACTCATAAAACACTTCGCGGACCGCGCGGAGGAATGATCATCTGTAAAGAAGAATTCGGTAAGAAAATCGATAAATCCATCTTCCCTGGAATTCAAGGCGGTCCATTGATGCATGTTATATCCGCTAAGGCTGTTGCATTCGGCGAAGCGCTTCAAGATGATTTTAAAGTGTATGCACAACAAATCATCGACAATGCTAAACGTCTGGGCGAAGGTTTGAAGAAAGAAGGGTTCACCCTTGTTTCTGATGGAACGGACAATCACTTGATTCTTCTTGATGTGCGCTCTACTGGATTAACGGGAAAAATCGCAGAGCATGTTTTGGATGAAATCGGTATTACCGTTAACAAAAATGCGATACCTTATGACCCGGAAAAACCATTCGTTACAAGTGGTATTCGTATTGGGACTGCGGCAGTGACATCACGTGGCTTCGGATTGGAAGACATGGATGAAATAGCTGCAATCATCGGACTTGTTTTGAAAAATAATGAGGACACAGCTAAACTTGAAGAAGCAAAACAGCGTGTTGAATCATTAGCTAACAAATTTGAATTATATCCTTCATTGTAATATTCTTGAGCCGCTCCCTTCTATAGGGAGCGGTTTTTTTATACCTTATGGGAGTCCGTATGTGAGAAGAATCCGAATAGTGAAAATAGGTCTGACATCTAAACCTTTATTGAAGATTGAAACGTTTTTCTGTAAAATAGGTTGAAGTGAATTTAAAAAGACACGAAAATTTTTCTATTCGATTAGGGAAATCATAAAAAAGCGCAAAACTAAGCAATGGAATTGGAGAGATGCTAAATGGGAAAAGTTTATGTTTTCGATCACCCGTTAATTCAACACAAATTAGCCTATATACGTGATATAAATACAGGAACAAAAGAATTCCGTGAACTGGTGGATGAAGTCGCTTCATTGATGGCATTTGAAATCACGAGGGATATGCCGCTGGAAGAGGTGGAAATCCAAACGCCTGTAAGCACGGCGAAAGTGAAAATGCTTTCTGGTAAAAAAGTAGGAATCGTCCCGATTTTACGTGCAGGCATAGGGATGGTGGACGGAATCATTAAGCTGATTCCTGCTGCAAAGGTCGGACATGTTGGTCTTTACCGTGATCCTGAAACATTGAAACCTGTTGAATATTATGCGAAAATGCCAAGTGATTTGGCTGAAAGGGAATGCATTGTCGTTGACCCGATGTTAGCCACTGGCGGATCAGCCATCGAAGCGATCCATTCCATTAAAAAGCGCGGTGCAGTGAATATTAAATTCATGTGTTTGATTGCAGCTCCAGAGGGTGTGGACGCATTAAAAGAAGCCCATCCGGATGTTGATATTTATATTGCTGGCCTTGACGAAAAACTGAATGAACATGGATATATCGTTCCAGGTCTTGGAGACGCAGGAGATCGTTTATTCGGCACAAAATAAGGAAAGAAGCTGAGGTGTCACGAATGAACAAACCGATAAAAGTCATGACCATTTTCGGGACGAGACCAGAAGCTGTCAAAATGGCTCCCTTAGTACTCGAATTTCAAAAACACCCAGAACATTTCAAGCCGATCGTTGCTGTTACGGCTCAGCATCGCCAAATGTTAGATCAAGTTCTCGAACTATTTTCCATTCAGCCGGATTATGACTTGGACATAATGAAGGAAAGGCAAACGCTTGCTGACATTACAACAAGAGCATTAAATGGTCTTGATTCCGTAATGAAGGAAGCTGAGCCTGATATCGTTCTTGTACATGGAGATACAACCACAACATTCGTCGCAAGTCTGGCTGCTTTTTATAATCAGATTGTCATTGGGCATGTAGAAGCAGGGCTGCGCACCTGGAATAAGTATTCCCCCTATCCGGAAGAGATGAATCGACAGCTTACCGGTACGATGGCGGATTTGCATTTTGCGCCGACTTCGAAAGCGGAGGAGAATCTGCTTAACGAAAACAAGAAGGATAATATTTTCGTGACGGGAAATACGGCAACCGATGCTTTAAAAACGACTGTGCGGTCCACGTATTCCCATCCGGTTTTAAATGGACTTGGAGAAGACAGGCTCATTTTGCTTACCGCCCATCGCAGGGAAAATCTAGGGGAACCCATGAGGAATATCTTCAGGGCCGTGAAGAGAATTATTGCTGAGCATGATGATATTCAAGTTGTATATCCTGTCCATTTAAATCCTCTTGTTCAGGAATTGGCGAACGAAATTCTCGGGGACGATCCGCGGGTTCATTTGATCGAGCCGCTGGATGTTTTGGATTTCCATAACTTCGCTTCAAGGGCCTATTTGATTTTGACTGATTCTGGAGGAATCCAGGAAGAGGCACCGTCACTTGGTGTACCTGTCCTGGTTTTAAGGGACACGACTGAACGTCCTGAGGGGATAGCGGCTGGAACCTTAAGATTGGCGGGTACTGATGAACAAACCATTTATAATTTGGCACATGAATTGCTCACGGATCAAGAGGTGCACGAAAAAATGTCCAAAGCTTCAAATCCATATGGGGACGGAAACGCTTCGGTCCGCATAGCTGAAGCCATCCGTTACTATTTTAAGCAAGTAAATATGCCGCCAACTAGATTTGACTCATAAAAAAGGAAAAGCCATGCGCTTTTCCTTTTTTTATTTGCATACTCCAAGGTTGTTGAGAAAAGATAATTGCTAAGGGGATGATTATGTTGGGAAAGAAATTGTTTTTAGTGTTTGTTTTCCTTTTTGTATTTATTTATCAAAATGAAAAGGGGTTCGCATCCGTCATTCTGCCGCCTTTACCAAAACTATCAGAATCTAAGGAAGTGACGGTTGTTGTCACGATGGATAAGGAGTTTCAACGAAAAAAGATCGAAAAACTGCTTGAAAAATATCCTTCCCTTCAATTACGGAATGTTTATTCGATCGCCCTGAATGGATTTTCCCTTCATGGGAAGATGAATGAGATAGAACAACTTAAAAAGGAGGACGAAATACAGGCTGTAACGGAAGTGTCCGTTTATCAAGCTGTGTTGGATGAAAGTGTCCCATACATAGGAGGAGGCAGGGTCAGGGGTTTCTTTGATAAGGAGAATCACCGGATAACCGGGAAAGGGGTAAAAGTAGGGATAATCGATACTGGCATCGATTATACACATCCAGATTTGCAACGAGCTTATAAGGGCGGGAAGGATCTTGTTGATGGTGATGAAGACCCGATGGAAACCAAAAACCAAGGCGACCTGGATACATTACACGGTACACATGTGGCAGGCATCATTGCAGCCAATGGAAAAATGAAAGGTGTCGCACCAGAGGCGGAGATATATGCATATCGAGCTTTGGGACCAGGTGGAGCAGGAGATACGGATCAAGTCTTGACAGCTATTGAGTCAGCCATGAAGGATAAGGTAGATGTATTGAACCTCTCTCTTGGCAATAACGTCAATGGCCCTGATTTGCCTATCTCCCTTGCATTGAATAAGGCTGTGGAAAGCGGAATAGTTGCCGTGACATCAAACGGGAATTCCGGTCCGGCTGTATGGACCGTCGGTTCACCCGGAACAGCGGAAAAAGCGATTTCCGTTGGTGCATCGACTCCTCCCTTAAGGGTTCCGTATATGATTTACGGACTTGGATCGAAAAAGCATCAATCGCATTTAACCTTGTTTCAAGGCTCTAAAAAATGGAACCTGACGTTTTCCGAGGATGTCATATATGGGGGACTGGGTAATGAAAAAGACCTGAAACATGTTCGGGATAAGATTGTTTTGATGGAACGTGGCACACTTACCTTCCAGCAGAAAGTATCCAATGCAGAAAAGGCAGGTGCAAAGGGGGTAATTGTTTATAATAATACGAGCGGGACCTTTACTGGAAGCTTGGAAAAGGAAATGAACATCCCAGCTGCTTCTATTAATAGAAGAGATGGATTGCAGC
The DNA here is from genome assembly GCF_056502895.1 of Bacillus sp. T-10(2022). Taxonomy (NCBI): domain Bacteria; kingdom Bacillati; phylum Bacillota; class Bacilli; order Caryophanales; family Bacillaceae; genus Bacillus; species Bacillus sp. T-10(2022). The sequence continues at coordinate 5,425,800 of NZ_CP113518.1, read as the reverse complement.
TTAAGCAAATCATGGAGCAAGGGCAGAGCAAAACCGTACAATTTGTTTATAAGAACGAGCAGGATAGGCTCGCGGATTTTAGCTCAAGGGGCCCGGTAACCGTATCATGGGGAATAAAGCCTGACGTATTGGCGCCGGGAGTGGAAATTAAAAGCACCGTTCCTAAAGGATATATGTCCTTGGATGGAACAAGTATGTCCGCACCGCATGTTGCAGGAGCAGTCGCATTAATCCTGCAAAAACACCCGGATTGGACTCCTGATCAAGTGAAATCTGCATTGATGAGCACTTCAAAGCCATTGAGGAAATCTGCGAATCAATTTTATCACACATATGAACAGGGGGCTGGACGCATTCAGGTCGACGAAGCATTAAAAGCGGACACGCTCTTGAATCCTAGCTCATTGTCCTTTGGAATGTATACAAAGAAAGAAGGAATTGAAGAGCATCATGAAACGATAGTTATAGAAAATACCGGAACGAAAATGAGGAAGTACTCTTTCATGGTCCCATTAAAGGAAACGGGACTCACTTGGGAATTGCCGAAATCCCTTACTTTGAATCCGAAGGAAAAGAAAAAAATTAAAGTGGGACTGCAGGTCAACCCAGCCGAGCTTAAAAAGGGGGTCTTTGATGGATACCTCATTATAATGGAAGGAACCAAAAGAATATCACTTCCTTATTTATATGTAAAAGAAGAGCCTGATTATCCAAGGGTAATGGGATTTGATTTTGGCGAAGGAGACCAGGAAGGTACATATCGATACGAAATGTACCTTCCGCGTGGGGCTGAAGAATTCGGTATTGCCCTTTATGAGGAAGATAGCTTGAAATTCGCTGGATATTTGGATTGGTCGAGATCGGCACCTTCCGGTTTGATCAAAAGAGATGTATTGAAAAAAGACTTGCCGCCTAAAGGAGTGTATAAAGCGATAATCTTTGCGAGAAGGGGCGGAAGGGAAGATCGGATAGAAAAGACGTTACTTATTGAGTGAACAGACGACAATAAGTAAAATAAAACGGATGTCAATAGTAGAAAAAAGATAATTTGTGAACAATTCGTTAATAATTACAAACCTGTGACAAATTTCACTAACCACTCATTGACAATGATTCTAGCCTATTGTATGCTAACAAAGGATGTAAAATGAGAGGGTTTTCAGTAGCCCGGCATGCAGATTTTTACAGCATGAAATGTTTTCTATCCTCCACCAAATTCAACCGCGAGGATGCAACTTGCGTCAAATGATTTGCCGTCTAAAATGGCTATGACTTTGATGTCAGCGATTCTTTCTCAAATAGTCGGATCAGTTTTGTTCGGTATCTTCATTTGCTTGCCAGAACCTAAGATTCGAACCGCTGCTATTAGTAATTGGCCTTCTTTGTGGACTTGCTAGGTTTACAAGCAATGCTTCATTCAGTACGAAAATATTTCTCAGGAGATTAAATGAAAAATGCCAGAAATGAAAATCATGTTCAACAGGCAGAGTAAATATATAATTTTTCTTCTGGCGGTTTATGTTGTTGGATGGGGACTTACGAGTTATCAAGCCGTTTTTGCTGGGCTTATACTGGGTACGAGTTTGAGTTTATACAATTTATGGCTGATCAATCAGAAAATGAAAAAGTTCAGTCAGGCGCTCGATGAAGGAAAGAAAACTAAATCTCTTGGGACGATGACTCGAATGGCATCCGCAGGTCTAGCGGTACTCATTGCATTGGAATTTCCGGAGCATTTTCATCTGATAAGTGTTGTATGGGGATTAATGACAGCTTATATTGTCATTTTTATAGATTTTTTCATCCAATTAATACGTCGATAGCGGGGAAGAGAGGTGAATATAGTTGAATCATGAAGCACCCTTACAAGAATTTATGGGTCTTACCTTTAACTTGAGTAACGTCCTAATGATTACAGTTGCCAGCCTAGTTGTGTTCATACTTGCTGTGCTTGGTACACGTAAGCTTGCCATGAAGCCAACTGGCATGCAGAATTTCATGGAATGGATTATGGATTTCGTTAAGGGTATTATTAATAGTAACATGGACTGGAGAACAGGTGGTCAGTTTCAACTGCTTGGTATGACTTTGCTGATGTACATTTTTGTGTCCAATATGCTAGGTCTTCCGTTTGCAATTAGTTACGATGGTGTGCTTTGGTGGAAATCACCAACAGCCGACCCAGTTATCACATTGACTCTTGCAGTCATGGTTTTAGGTTTAACGCATTATTATGCTATAAAAATGAAGGGCGCCAAGGGTTATTTTAAAGCTTATAAAAACCCAATGACACTTGTAGAGGAATTTACAAACTCCTTGACACTTGGTCTGCGTCTATATGGTAACATTTATGCTGGTGAAGTTTTGCTGAGTCTATTAGCGGGATCTCTAGCATTTAGTGGAGCTGCCGGATTTATTGGTGCAATTGTGCCTACATTAGTATGGCAAGGCTATAGTATTTTCGTCGGTAGTATCCAAGCGTTTATCTTTGTCACGTTAACAATGGTTTATCTGTCTCATAAAGTCAGTGACGACCATTAATTATAAGTTCATTTAGAACTAAAAAAATAATAAATTTTGATACAATCTAAGGAGGATATTTATAATGACAGGTTCAGTAGGTCTTCTTGCAGCAGCAATTGCAATTGGTTTAGCAGCACTAGGTGCAGGTATTGGTAATGGTCTTATCGTTTCAAGAACAGTAGAAGGTATCGCTCGTCAACCAGAAGCTCGCGGTATGCTTCAAACAACAATGTTCATCGGGGTAGGTTTAGTTGAGGCGATGCCTATCATCGCGGTAGTAATTGCGTTTATGGTATATGGTGGTTAATAGAACCTTCAAAAAGTTCAAAAATGGCGAAGTTCGTTCCATGTGAACCTTCGCCTTTCCTTTATGTCCACAATCCTGTTTTTATACAGTTTAAGAGCATAGTTTTCTAAAGTTCATATATAATGAACGCTTTAAGAAGTGAAACTCGTGAAGGGAGTGAACCAAGCGTGTTAACAAGCAGCTTTGTACTTGGGTCAACGTCTCATGGCTTTAATGGCGGAGACATGTTATACCAATTAGTAATGTTTATCATTTTGTTAGCGTTGCTGAAGAAATTTGCATGGGGTCCTCTAATGGGCATCATGACTCAACGTGAAGAACATGTTGCAAATGAAATTCAAGCAGCTGAAGCTAGCAGACAAGAAGCACTTAAATATTTAGAAGAACAACGTGAAATCGTAAAACAATCTCGCACTGAAGCGGGACAACTTATAGAAAACGCGAAACTTCAAGGTGAAGCACAGCGTGAAGAGATCGTGAATCAAGCACGTCTTGAAGCTGAACGCGTCAAAGAAACAGCTAAGCGTGAAATCGTACAGGAAAAAGAAAAAGCCATTACGGCATTACGCGAGCAAGTGGCATCTTTATCCGTACTTATTGCTTCTAAAGTAATAGAAAAAGAATTATCCGAAGCAGATCAAGAGCAACTGATTAATGACTACATTCAAGAGGCAGGAGAAGGGAAATGAGCGATATAACAGTAGCAAAGCGTTATGCCGTTGCCCTTTTCCAAATTGCGAAAGAGCAAAATCTCATTAACCAACTTGAAGAAGAGCTTCGCATAGTGAATGAAGTTTTTACAAATGATAATGAGCTATTAAGTTTTCTGGCTCATCCTAAAATGACTAAAGATGCAAAAGCCGCTTTGATTGCAAATGCATTTGCAAGCCTTTCTTCTTCCGTTCAAAACACTGTGATGTTGATGGTGGAGCGTCATCGTACAGATGAAGTGACAGCAATGGCACAAGAGTTCATTGAACTTGCGAATGAAGAAAACTCAGTAGCTGATGCAACGGTCTATACAGTACGTCCATTGACTGAAACGGAAGTGGAAGCTGTGTCTTCATCTTTTGCAGCGAAAATCGGCAAAAGAAATTTACGCATTACTAATATTACAGATAGCAATATCCTTGGCGGCATCAAATTACAAATCGGTAACCGCATATATGACGGGACGATTAGCGGTAAGTTAGATCGCCTTAGCAAACAACTATTAGGTTAATATTCACAGATAGGGGTGAAATTCATGAGCATCAAAGCTGAAGAAATCAGTGCGCTGATTAAAAAGCAGATTGAAAACTATCAGTCGGAAATTAAAGTAAGCGATGTTGGTACGGTTATCACTGTTGGTGATGGTATCGCACGCGTTCATGGTTTAGATAATGCAATGTCTGGGGAGCTCTTAGAATTTTCCAATGGGTCAATGGGATTAGCACAAAACCTTGAGCAAAATAACGTTGGTGTTGTTATTCTTGGACCATTCAGAGACATTAAAGAAGGCAGTGAAGTACGCCGTACTGGCCGTATCATGGAAGTGCCAGTTGGAGAAGAATTAATCGGACGTGTCGTGAATCCGCTTGGACAGCCATTAGATGGCCTAGGCCCGATCGCTACGACAAAAACTCGTCCAATCGAAAGCCCTGCAACAGGTGTAATGGACCGTAAATCAGTACATGAACCTTTACAAACAGGTATTAAAGCAATCGATGCATTAGTTCCAATCGGTCGTGGACAACGTGAGTTGATCATTGGTGACCGTCAAACTGGTAAAACATCAGTTGCGATCGATACAATTCTTAACCAAGCTGACCAAGATATGATCTGTATCTATGTGGCTATCGGTCAAAAAGAATCAACGGTTCGTGGAACTGTTGAAACACTACGTAAAAATGGTGCTTTGGATTACACAATCGTTGTATCTGCATCAGCTTCTCAACCAGCACCACTTTTATACCTAGCTCCATATGCTGGTGTGACTATGGGTGAAGAGTTCATGTTCGCTGGCAAGCACGTTCTTGTGGTTTACGATGATCTTTCTAAGCAAGCATCTGCATACCGTGAACTTTCCTTGCTACTTCGCCGTCCTCCAGGTCGTGAAGCATTCCCAGGGGATGTATTCTACTTGCACTCCCGTTTACTTGAGCGTGCAGCAAAATTGAATGACACTTTAGGTGCCGGTTCAATCACTGCGCTTCCGTTTGTTGAAACACAAGCAGGCGACATCTCTGCTTACATTCCAACAAACGTAATTTCCATCACTGATGGACAAATCTTCTTGCAATCCGATTTGTTCTTCTCAGGTGTACGTCCTGCGATTAACGCTGGTCTATCCGTATCCCGTGTTGGTGGATCTGCACAAATTAAAGCGATGAAAAAAGTTGCCGGTACTTTACGTCTTGACTTGGCTTCATACCGTGAATTGGAAGCATTCTCTCAATTCGGTTCTGATCTGGATGCTGCAACACAAGCAAAACTTAACCGTGGTGCTCGTACAGTTGAAGTTCTGAAACAAGACCTAAACAAACCGATCAAAGTTGAAAAACAAGTCATGATTTTCTATGCATTGACTAAAGGTCATTTAGATGATATTCCAGTATCGGATATCCTTCGTTTTGAAGAAGAATACTATGTGTTCCTAGATCGTTCTCATCCGGAATTATTAGATCACATTCGCACAACTAAAGGTCTTCCTGAAGACGCTGCTATCGTTGCTGCAATTAACGAATTCAAAAAGAACTTCGTTATTTCTGAATAATAAAGGTCTAACTAATTTATAAAAGGGTGGTGAGAATGAATGGCCTCTTTACGCGATATTAAGTCTCGGATTACTTCAACGAAAAAGACGAGTCAAATTACAAAAGCGATGCAGATGGTATCTGCTTCTAAAATGAACCGTGCAGAAGCTAATGCTAAAGCATATGTTCCATATATGGAAAAAATTCAAGAAGTGGTATCCAGTATTGCGAACGGAAGCACGGATGCATCTCATCCAATGCTTACTTCACGTCCCGTTAAGAAAACCGGTTACTTGGTAATCACATCGGACCGTGGATTGGCTGGGGCTTACAATAGTAGCATCCTTCGCCACGTTCATAAAACCATTCTTGAACGCCATAAATCCAATGATGAGTTCGTCATTATCGCAATCGGAAGGGTTGGCCGTGATTTCTTTGTCAGCCGTAACATGCACGTAGAGCTTGAAGTAATTGGGGTTCCTGATCAGCCGTCTTTCGCTGACATTAGCTCCCTTGCAAAATCGACAGTGAATTTATATCTGAATGAGCTGTGTGATGAGCTTTATATGTACTATAACCATTATGTCAGCCCAATCCAGCAGGATGTAACGGAAAAGCAAGTCCTTCCGTTAGCTGACTTCAATACTTCCAATGCAACATTGACTTCTTATGAATTTGAACCGAATGCGGAAGAAATTCTTGAGGTATTACTGCCTCAGTACGCAGAAAGTTTGATTTATGGTGCTTTGTTAGATGGTAAAGCAAGTGAGCACTCTGCACGTATGACTGCAATGAAAAATGCGACCGATAATGCAAAAGAGTTGATCGACTCACTTTCATTACAATATAACCGTGCACGTCAGGCAGCGATCACTCAAGAAATTACAGAGATTGTCGGCGGTGCAGCAGCTTTAGAATAAAATCATTAAAGGGGCGGTCGGCCCGGACGAAGCTTGGCCGTTCCATAAACTCGATAGTCGTTATAAGCAACGTTAGGAGGGAAAACGATGAATATAGGACGCGTTACTCAAGTTATGGGTCCGGTTGTTGACGTGAAATTCGAAGACGGACAACTTCCTAAGATCTATAACGCGTTAAGAATCGAAAATACAGCGTCTGGTACAGGACTAACTCTTGAAGTGGCCCTTCAACTAGGTGATAATACAGTTCGTACTGTAGCAATGTCTTCCACTGATGGTTTAACCCGTGGTGCAGAGACTGTTGATACAGGAGCTCCAATTTCAGTACCTGTAGGTGAAGTTACACTAGGTCGTGTTTTCAACGTATTAGGGGAAAACATTGACCTATTTGAACCACTTACAGCAGAGGTGCGTCGTGATCCAATTCACAGACAAGCACCAACATTCGAGGAATTATCAACATCAGTTGAAATTCTTGAAACGGGTATTAAAGTAGTAGATTTACTTGCTCCTTACATCAAAGGTGGTAAAATCGGTCTCTTCGGTGGAGCCGGTGTTGGTAAAACTGTACTTATCCAAGAACTTATCAATAACATCGCACAAGAGCACGGCGGTATCTCGGTATTCGCTGGTGTAGGTGAGCGTACTCGTGAAGGTAATGACCTTTTCTACGAGATGACTGATTCTGGTGTTATCAAGAAAACGGCAATGGTATTCGGACAAATGAACGAGCCGCCAGGTGCACGTATGCGTGTCGCTCTAAGCGGTTTGACAATGGCTGAATATTTCCGTGACGAACAAGGACAAGACGTTCTTTTCTTCATCGATAACATTTTCCGTTTCACACAAGCAGGTTCTGAGGTTTCCGCCCTACTAGGACGTATGCCTTCAGCGGTAGGTTACCAACCAACTCTTGCTACTGAAATGGGCCAATTGCAAGAACGTATCACTTCAACAAATAAAGGTTCAGTTACATCCATTCAAGCGATCTATGTACCTGCCGATGACTATACGGATCCGGCTCCAGCTACAACTTTCGCTCACTTGGATGCAACAACAAACCTTGAGCGTAAGCTTTCTGAAATGGGTATTTACCCTGCAGTTGATCCATTGGCGTCTTCTTCCCGTGCCCTTAGCCCGGAAATCGTTGGCGCTGAGCACTATAAAGTGGCTCGTCAAGTGCAATCGACTTTACAGAAATATAAAGAACTTCAAGATATTATTGCCATCTTGGGTATGGACGAATTAAGCGAAGACGAAAAAGTAATCGTTGCCCGTGCTCGTAGAATTCAAAACTTCTTGTCACAAAACTTCCACGTGGCTGAACAATTCACTGGTCAAAAGGGATCTTATGTACCAGTTAAAGAAACAGTCCAAGGATTCAAAGATATCCTAGCTGGAAAATATGACGAACTTCCTGAAGATGCTTTCCGTTTAGTTGGCCGCATCGAAGAAGTTATTGCTAAAGCAAAAGAAATGGCTTAATTAAAGGGACCTAGGAGGGAATGAAATGAAGACCATTAAAGTCAATGTTGTTACTCCCGATGGCCCAGTATATGATGCAGAAGTTGAAATGGTAAGCACTAAAGCTAAAAGCGGTGAGCTGGGAATCATGGCTGGACACGTTCCAACTGTAGCCCCGCTTACCATTGGTGCTGTCCGTCTTAAAAATGGAAGCAACACAGACTATGTAGCTGTAAATGGTGGCTTCTTAGAAGTTCGCCCTGATGTGGTAACCATTTTGGCTCAATCTGCTGAAAGAGCTGAAACTATCGATCTTGCACGTGCTCAAGCAGCAAAAGCCCGTGCTGAACAAAGATTGCAGAACAATGATGGATCAAATGATGCCAAAAGAGCTAATTTAGCGCTTAAACGTGCCATCAACCGAATCCAAATTGCAGAAATGCGATAACTTTAATTGATGAAAACACCTGATCGAGCCATTCGTGGTAAGATTAGGTGTTTTTTTTAACCAAAAGGTTTTTGAGGATAGTAATATTTAATAAAAAAGCTTGTAGAATGAAAAAAAAGTCGAATTATAGAGTAAAGTATTTTCCATTTTAATCCTTAACTCGTCGACATGCTTTTAGCCTGATGTTATAATGTATACGCTTACAAATATAGCTTTATACCCCCTCCTTTCACGTTGCTTCTAAAAGAATGTCACCCTGCATAATATTTAAAAGGTATCCAAAAAGAAGACAAGCAAATCTATATTGCACCCATTTAACATGATTTATCCATAAAGGGAGATGAACATGGGACAGCTGCATATTTATCAAAATAATTATTTAATTGTATTTGTTTTCCTTTGTCTCGGCATTTTATTGCCTGTGATCGCTTTATTTCTTGGTAGACTGCTCAGGCCTTATAAACCGACAGATATGAAATATACGACTTATGAAAGTGGAATCGATCCTTTTCAGGATTCAAGGGTTCAATTCAATGTCAGGTATTATCTATTCGGATTGATGTTCGTCATATTTGACGTAGAAACGGTTTTTCTTTACCCATGGGCGGTCGCTTATGATGAACTCGGACTGTTTGCATTGATTGAAATGCTGTTTTTTGTCCTGATCCTTATGCTAGGGCTAATCTACGCTTGGAAAAAGAAGGTGTTAAAGTGGAATTGAAATTGGATGAACTTACCCCTGCAGAAATGGAAGAAATGCGACACAGTATTTTTTTATCCACACTTGAACAAATAAAAGGCTGGGCTAGAAGTAACTCACTCTGGCCAATGACTTTCGGTTTGGCCTGCTGTGCAATTGAAATGATGGGTGTCGGATCATCACATTATGATTTGGATAGATTTGGTTCATTTTTTCGGACATCACCCAGACAATCGGATGTGATGATTGTTTCAGGAACTGTAACGAAAAAAATGGCTCCAATAATAAGTAGATTATATGAACAAATGCCAGAACCTAAATGGGTAATTGCCATGGGATCCTGTGCGACTGCTGGCGGGCCTTATGTTCACTCATACTCAGTGGTCAAAGGGGTAGATCAAATTGTACCTGTCGATGTATATATTCCGGGTTGTCCCCCAAATCCAGCTGCACTTATTTATGGAATCAATAAATTAAAAGAAAAAATCCGTTACGAGGCGAAAACCGGAAAGCGGGTGATATAGATGAGTGAAAAGGAAGACTTAGCGAAGCAAAAGGCAGCGGCAGCTGCCAAGGCGAAGGCAGTAGCATTGGCCCGAAAACAGGCGGAAGCTGAAAGTACGGATGCGGAAGATGAAACGGATATAGCGAAGCAAAAGGCGGCGGCAGCTGCCAAGGCGAAGGCAGTAGCATTGGCCCGAAAACGGGCGAAAGAAGAAGCTGCGGAGAAGCCGGAAGGTGAAACGGATATAGCGAAGCAAAAGGCGGCGGCGGCGGCCAAGGCGAAAGCAGCAGCATTGTCCCGAAAACGGGCGAAAGAAGAAGCTGCGGAGAAGCCGGAAGATGAAACGGATATAGCGAAGCAAAAGGCGGCGGCAGCTGCCAAGGCGAAAGCGGCAGCATTAGCCCGAAAACAGGCGAAAGCTGAAAGTACGGATGCGGAAGATGAAACGGATATGGCGAAGCAAAAGGCGGTGGCAGCGGCCAAGGCAAAAGCGGCAGCATTGGCCCGAAAACAGGCGAAAACTGAAAGTGCCGAGAAGCCGGAAGATGAAACGGATATAGCAAAGCAAAAGGCGGCTGCGGCGGCCAAGGCGAAAGCAGCGGCATTGGCCCGAAAACAGGCGAAAGAGGATGCGACCGGAAAACCGGAAGGCGAAATGGATGCAGCGAAGCAAAAGGCGGCGGCAGCGGCCAAGGCGAAGGCAGCAGCCGCTGCCAAAGCGAAAGCTGCTGCTGCTGCGAAGAACAGGACCGCTGTAAAGGAAAGCGAGGAAGTTATCGTTCCTAGCGAGCTTTCTCCAAATCAGTCGAAACTCGATCAAATTGTTTCTGCTATTGAAAGCCATTTAGGACAAGGGGCATTATTAGAGCACTATCTTAATAGATTATCAAAAGATGTACCCACTATAGTGGCTAATCCGGATACATATTTCTCAATAGCAAAATTTCTGCGATACGATGAACAGCTTGACTTTTCGTATTTATCGGAACTTCATGGTACGGATTTTGAATCCCATATGGAAGTCTATGTACATTTGCATTCATTCAAAATGAATCAATCAGTTGCCTTGAAGGTGAAGCTTGATAGGGAGTCTCCCGTTATTCCATCATTGGTCTCATTATGGTCAGGAGCAAATTGGCCAGAATGTGAGGCATATGATTTATTAGGTATTAATTTTTATGAACACCCTGATCTAAAACGGATTTTACTTGGTGATGATTGGAAAGGGTACCCCCTTAGAAAAGATTATCAGCCTTATGATGTGGAGGTGTAAGCCCAATGTTAAGGACGGAAGAAATGCTTCTCAATGTCGGGCCGCAGCATCCGAGTACACATGGTGTTTTTCGGCTTGTCATCAAGATTGACGGTGAAATTATAAAAGAGGCTACACCTGTTATTGGGTATCTGCATCGCGGTACGGAAAAATTAGCGGAAAATCTGCAATATACACAAATAATCCCATATACCGATCGGCTCGATTATCTAGCGGCCATGACAAATAATTATGTGCTCTGCCATGCTGTTGAGACAATGATGGGGGTGGAGATTCCCGAAAGGGCAGAATATTTGCGGGTTATCGCAATGGAATTGGGCAGAGTTGCAAGCCACCTTGTCTGGTGGGGTACATACTTGCTGGATATAGGTGCGACGAGCCCTTTCCTATACGCCTTTCGAGAACGTGAAATGATCGTTAATTTATTGACTGAATTGTCAGGGGCACGCCTTACATTCAATTATATGCGTGTCGGAGGTGTGAAATGGGATGCTCCTGAAGACTGGATTGCGAAGGTTGCCGAGTTTGTCCCTTATATGAGGGAGCAGCTTGCCGGTTACCATGAGCTTGTGACAGGGAATGAAATCTTTGTTAATCGGGTTAAAGGGGTGGGCATCTATACGAGGGAAGAAGCCTTGCAGTATTCGCTTAGCGGTGCCAACTTAAGGTGTACAGGTGTGAAATGGGATTTACGAAAAAATGAACCTTATTCCATTTACGACAGGTTCACATTTGATGTTCCTACAAGGGGAGAGGGTGATGCCTTTTCACGCTATCACTGTAGAATGGAAGAAATCGAAGAATCACTGAAAATCATCGAGCAGGCGGTTGAGCAATTTCCAGAAGGGCCGGTCCTTGCTAAGGTCCCTAAAATAATAAAGGTTCCTAAGGGTGAGGCATTTGTCCGAATTGAATCACCAAGAGGGGAAATAGGCTGTTATATCGCGAGTGAAGGGAAAAAGGAGCCATACCGTTTGAAATTTCGCAGACCTTCGTTTTATAATCTGCAAATTCTTCCGAAATTATTGGAAGGGGAAAATATGGCGAACTTGATAACGATATTAGGTGCAATCGATATCGTTTTAGGGGAGGTGGATGGATAAATGATCAAGGATCTTCTCCACTCCGCTCCAAGCCTGCTGAATTTTGGCATTTTTTTTGGTTTGGCAGTCCTGCTCCTGTTCGTCGTATTAGGGTTTGTAACCTATGGAATCCTTTCAGAGCGAAAAATCATGGGATTCATGCAGATGCGTGTCGGCCCAAACCAAATTGGGGGGAAATGGGGTCTCTTGCAGACCGTTGCCGATGTTTTGAAACTTCTGATCAAGGAAGATACGATACCGAAAAAAGCTGATAAGCCGTTATATATTTTAGCTCCGATGATTGCTTTTGCCCCTGCTTTCATGGTCCTTGCCACCTTGCCGTTCACTGATGCCTTTCAATTTGCTGATATAGGTGTCGGATTGCTTTATTATATGGCGATTTCCGGCATATCGACCATCGGCATCGTCACAGCGGGTTGGGCATCCAATAATAAATATTCTTTGATTGGCGGAATGAGGGCAGCCGCGCAAATGATATCTTATGAGATCCCTTTGGTGATGTCGCTAGTGGGAATCGTCCTCATAACAGGAAGTTTAAACTTGAATGATATAGTTGCAGCCCAGGAAAGGGTTTGGTTCATTTTTCTTCAGCCGATTGCGTTCATCGTGTTTTTTATTGCATCGGTTGCCGAGTTGAACAGGGTTCCTTTTGACCTTCCGGAAGCGGAATCCGAACTTGTTGCAGGCTATCATGTTGAATATTCTGGATTTCGCTGGGCCTTCTTTATGTTATCCGAATATGTGTATATGTTTGCAATGGCAACGCTAACCACTGTATTATTTTTAGGGGGATGGAATTCTATTCCGTTTTTGGATTTTATTCCGGCAGCCATCTGGTTCGGTCTGAAGTTCAGTGCCGTATTCTATGTATTGGTCTGGATTCGTGTAACCTTTCCTCGTATAAGGGCCGATCAATTGATGGAATTCGGATGGAAGGTGCTGCTTCCGGTTGCATTGGCTAATATATTTTTGACGGCACTTATAAAAGAATTGATTAACCTTTTTTAGAAACTTAAGCTGGTCGGAAAGCGAGGGATTTATATGCTTGGTTTAGCAAAAGGTTTAACCTATACATTAAAGAACTTGACGAGGAAAAAAGTGACCTATGACTACCCGAATGAGCCGCTTCCGCTCCCTGACCGATTTCGCGGAATCCAGAAATTCTATCCTGAAAAGTGTATCGTATGCAATCAGTGCGTGACGATTTGCCCAACGGATTGTATTCAATTAACGGGTAAGAAGCATCCGGACCCGTCGAAAAAAGGGAAAATCATCGATACGTATGACATCAATTTCGAGATTTGCATTTTATGTGATTTATGTACGGAGGTCTGCCCTACAGAAGCAATCGTGATGACGAATCAATTCGAGCTGGCAGAGTATAGCCGTGATCATCTATTTAAAAATCTGGAGTGGCTGGATGAAAATGATGAAAATATCCGGAAGGTGAATAAAGTATGAGTTTGTCGGGTGAATTAATTGCCTTCATTGGTTTGGCACTCGTCTCGATAGTAGGCGGGGTGCTGCTGATTACCTTAACAAAAGTGGTGCACATGGTAATTGCACTTGTTTTTACTTTCTTGGGCATTGCAGGCATTTATATGTTGCTTTCGGCCGAGTTTGTCGCCATTGTACAAATCCTTATTTATTCAGGGGCTATTACGATCGTGATGCTATTCGGGATTATGCTGACAAAACACCATGAAAATGATGCACCTGCTAAAGGGGGCTGGGGGAATTTCTCCTTGCTGGCGGCGATTGCTGGATTTGCCGTGGCGGTGTATCTGGGGATTTATAATCTGGATATACCTGTACAGCCAACAGCCTTGCATGAGGAAAATACAAAGCAAATAGGTATCGAACTTTTTTCAAAATATGTTATTCCATTTGAAGTGATGTCGGTACTCCTGCTTGTTGCTTTAGTCGGTGCAATCGTATTGGCTAAAAAAGATGATGAGGAGGGAGATCGATCATGACGGGAGTTCCCTTGTCGGCTTATCTTGTATTGGCACTCGTTTTATTTTGTATAGGGCTGTATGGTGCCTTGACGAAAAGAAATGCGGTCATTGTTTTGATTTCAATCGAGCTGATGCTGAACGCTGCAAATATCAATTTAGTTGCCTTCAGTAAATTCGGGGTAACGCCATCCATTACGGGTCAAGTTTTTTCCTTATTCACGATTACGATCGCTGCGGCCGAGGCGGCTGTGGGGCTGGCTATACTGATGTCCCTTTATCGCAATCGGAAGACGGTCAATGTCGATGAAATGGAAATTATGAAGAATTGAAGGTTTATATAAATGAAGAAGGGGATTTGATACGATGATGGAGTACGCATGGCTCATACCGGTCTTTCCACTCGTCACGTTTCTGGTTCTGCTTCTATCAGGCGGGCGGTTGCGGGAACGAGGGGCTTTTATAGGAATAATATGTACATTGGCTTCGTTTGTTTTATCGTTGCTCGTCCTGATGGAACGATTTAAAGAACCTACTTATAATATATCGATAGATTGGCTTTCCTTCGGGGGGACGCAACTTTCAGCTGGATTCGAAATCAATCAGCTTAATGCCTTGATGCTTGTGGTCGTTTCCCTTGTCAGCCTGCTTGTCCAGATATATTCGAAGGGGTATATGAAGGGTGAAGTGCGATTCTCCATTTTTTATGCTTATCTGGGCTTCTTCACCTTTGCCATGCTTGGACTTGTCATGGCACCCAATTTATTACAACTTTATATCTTCTGGGAATTGGTCGGGGTGGGTTCTTTCCTGCTCATTGGTTTTTACTTTTATAAACTGGAAGCTAAGGCTGCGGCGAAGAAGGCATTCATCATGACCAGGATTGGCGATGTTGGGCTCTTAATCGGCATCATTCTGCTATTCTGGGAAACAGGCAGCTTTGAATATGGAGAGATCTTTCAAACCGTTCAGTCGGGCATGATATCAAGTGAAAAACTGACACTAATCGCTATTTTGATTTTTATCGGTGCGGTTGGGAAGTCTGGACAATTTCCACTTCACACATGGCTTCCGGATGCAATGGAAGGCCCGACTCCGGTTTCCGCATTGATACACGCAGCAACCATGGTTGCTGCAGGGGTTTACCTGGTGGCGGCCATGTTTCCGCTATTCATAGCAAGTATTGCTGCGATGCAGGTCGTAGCGATAACAGGTGGAATTACAGCCATATTTGCCGCAAGCATTGCCATCGTGCAAAAGGATGTTAAGCGTGTATTGGCTTATTCGACAATCTCTCAGCTCGGTTTTATGATGCTTGCTTTGGGTACTTCGGGATATGTGGCCGGGGTGTTTCATTTAATGACCCATGCCTTTTTTAAAGCATTGCTGTTTTTGGCAGCAGGCAGTGTTATTCATGCTATACATACACAGGATATGGAAAAGATGGGCGGCCTATGGGGTAAGTTGAATTGGACCGGGCCGCTGTTCTTGACTGGCACGTTGGCGATATCGGGGTTTCCGTTGCTCTCAGGTTTTTTCAGTAAAGATGAAATTCTAATGGCAGCCTGGGAGAATGGTAGTTATATATTGTTTGGTCTAGCGGTGGTTACCTCCTTTTTAACTGCGTTTTATATGTTCCGGCTGTTTTTCATGATGTTTGCAGGCGATTCGCGCAGTCAAGTAAAACAAGTCAAGGAATCACCTTCCATCATGCTAATTCCCATGCTCGCATTGGCTTTGCTTGCTGTAATCGGCGGGTATATCCAAACACCGTGGTTTGGAACTTTCCTTGGGGAGTGGCTTGTGGAGGGAAATGAAGCTGTTCTAGGCGCCAGCCATAGTGAGGGACCCGTTTGGATAATGTTGCTGGCCGTGCTCGTATCGCTGGCCGGGATATACCTTGCTTATATGATATACGCTAAAAAGAAGTTACCACGGGACTGGCTTGTCAAAGAAAACTCCGAGGTATATCGGGTTTTGGAAAAAAAGTATTATATTGATGAGATTTACCATTACACTGCAGGCTATGCAGTCAAAGGCTTTAGTATATTCCTATCTTATATAGAAAGGTTCATTGTCGGCGGACTGGTTTCCACTGTGACAAGTTCGATAGAAGGATTGGGAAAAATAGGGTCTAAACTGCAAACAGGACAGGTACAGCAATATGGCATGATAGCCTTTCTGGGACTTGCGGTACTGTTGGTGATTTTTGCAGTAACTGGGGGGTATCTAAGATGAATGTCTATTTGCTCTCGCTTTTAGTGTTTTCACCGCTGCTGGGCATAGTGATGGTTGCCCTCATGCCGAAAAAAGAGGAAAGGACGATTAAACAATTTGGCTTTTTCGGAACACTGCCTCCTCTTTTCCTATCGTTCTTTCTATGCAGCCAATATTATTCGGGTGTGGCCCTGTCGTTATTTGACATTAAGTTGAATTGGATCAGGTTTGGTAATTTGGAGATGTATGATCCCAAGCTCTTCACGGTTGACTTTGAGTTGGGGCTGGATGGATTAAGTCTCATCTTCATATTACTGACAACAATCATTTCATCACTGGCCGCAATCGCATCCATTTATATAAAAAAGGAATGGAAAGGGTATTATTTGTTATTTTTGATCCTGGAGATTGGGATGCTCGGTGTCTTTACCGCAGAAAATTTGATCCTTTTTTTCATCTTTTTTGAAATGACCTTGATTCCTGCTTTCTTTTTAATTGGCAGATGGGGCTTTCTGGAGAGGGAGAAAGCTTCTTATAATTTTCTGATTTATAATGGCATTGGTTCGGCTGTTTTATTGGTGGCTATTTTGATTTTGTTTGCCAGGACTGGTACGACCAACATTGCAGCATTGACACAGATGATGACAATGGGCGGTGTTTCACTTTTTGCACCAATATCCGGTTCGATGAAATATGGTTTATGTCTCGCCTTTCTCGTGGCATTTGCGATAAAGCTGCCCGTCTTTCCCTTTCACAGCTGGATGGTGCGGGTCCATGCAGAAGCACCTCCATCCATAGTCATGATACATGCGGGTGTCCTATTGAAAATAGGTGCGTACGGAATCATCCGGTTTGGAATGGGGATATTTCCTGAACAATATAAAAGCTTGGCCTTTACCATTGTCCTATTTGGGGTCCTCAGTTTTTTATATGGTGCATTTCTAGCCTTGGTACAAACGGATTTCAAGCTCGTTTTAGCCTACTCATCGATCTCACATATGGGTATAGTCATGATGGGGCTGGGAGCCTTGAATGAAGCGGGCATTCAGGGAGCTATTTTTCAAGTCATCTCACACGGGCTAATTGCTGCTTTGTTGTTCTTCTTGGTGGGTGTTTTGTATGAGCGGACGGGAACCACCATGCTTCCTAAGCTAGGGGGATTGGCCAAGTCGATGCCGATTTTTTCAGGGTTTATGTTAGCCTGCGGGATGGCTTCACTCGGTTTGCCTGGCATGTCTGGCTTCATCAGTGAATTCATGGTATTTATTGGCTTATTCAAGAGTCAGCCGTTGCTTGCGGCAATAGGCGTGGTCGGGCTTGTATTAACCGCTGTCTATGTACTGAGGGCGGTCATGATGATGACTTTCGGGAAAAATGCTAGCTTGATAGAAAAAGAGAAACGGGACCTTGGAAGCTGGGAATTTATCCCTGCATTGGTTCTTCTCGGTTTGATAATATCTATTGGGGTATACCCAAATTTGTTAGGCGGGCCTCTTCAAGGAACGATTGAAGCCATGATGCTAGCTCTAGGGGGGCGATGAAGGATGGATTGGAACACGATGCTTTCTTATGATTGGGGAGCGATGATGCCGGAATTCATCATCCTTGGAACGACCATGATTCTTTCGATATTGGATTTATTCTGGCCGAAGCACTTTAATCGGAGAAAACTGGCATGGCTCGCGCTAACCGGAATCATTTTGGCATGTTTGTCACTGATTAGCCTGCTATCCTTTGAGACAGTCAGTATCTTATCCGATACGTTTCGTTTGGATTCTTTTGCAAAGGCTTTTAAGCTGCTGCTGTTATTCGGAGCGGCCCTGATCATCCTTCTGGCTGAAGGGTATGAACCGCAAGAGGGGCTGCGGGAGCACCGGGGGGAATTTTATTATCTGTTCCTGACCGCGTTGCTTGGAGCGATGGTCATGTCCTCAAGCGGTGATTTGATAACGCTGTTCGTTGGACTGGAACTTCTTTCACTTTCATCTTATATATTGGTCGGAATGCGCAAGCATGATCGGAAGTCCAACGAAGCGTCCATGAAGTATGTGATAAACGGAGGCATTTCCACAGCGATCACTTTATTCGGGATGAGCTATTTATATGGAGTGACCGGTTCCGTCAATCTAGGCGAAATGAGCCGGACGATGGCTGCGATGACGGACGGCCAGCTGCAATACATCATGGGCCTCGCTTTCTTCATGGTGTTTATCGGTGTAGCCTTCAAGATAGCTGCCGCTCCATTTCATATGTGGGCGCCGGATGTGTATGAGGGGGCACCGACACCGGTCGCAGCCTTCTTGAGTGTAATTTCGAAAATGGCGGGTTTCGTCATCATCCTGCGCATTTTTCTCTCGTTGTTCCTAACAGCTTCCGGTGATACGTTCGGAGCGCTCGACTTTTTGGAAAAAAATAATATCTATATAGCTTCGTTGGCGGGCCTGACGATCATCATTGGAAATGTGGTTGCGTTAAGGCAGCAAAATTTAAAACGATTATTCGCTTATTCAAGCATTGCCCATGCGGGTTACCTGCTTGTAGCGGTGGCTACATTGGGCGGGGGATATTTTCTCCTGGATACTGTCTGGTTTTACCTAATGGCTTATGTATTAATGAATATCGGTGTATTCGCAGTCATTCAGCTGCTATCCAGCCAAAGTGGGTCAGAAGATATTAGCATTCTTGCAGGACTGGGGAGGAAATCACCTTATCTTGCCATGGCATTCACCGTATTTATCCTGTCGCTTGCTGGAATCCCCGGAACGACAGGTTTCATTGGCAAACTTAATATTTTTCTTGGAACATTCATAACGGAGCCTGGACATTTTGTCCTTGCGGGAATCATGATTGCAGGTACCATTGTATCCTATGTGTATTATTTCGGATTATTGGTTCAGGTCTTTTTCCGACCCATCCATTCAGAGAAGGTCATTAAATTCCGTCCGGGTCTTTACATTGTGTTGATCATTTGTGTAATAGGCACCATACTTTTCGGGGTGGCGCCAAATATTGCCTTTGATTTTATTCATGATCAATTTGGCGAATTTACAGACTTTATTTCAAGTAAATGATATAATGCCTGTATCAGAGGCTTGTTCCATTGGATCAAGCCTCTATTTACAGTTTTAAAAAGATATTTTGCAATTCTTCCTTTTAAATTCCAAATATGAAGGGGTTTTGTGTTAGAATAGAATTCGGGTGTCTGTTAGGAGGTATGTACATGTTTTCAGCAATGGGACAGCAGGCTTTAACAGGAATAATTGCACACTTGTTTTTCATCGCAGTTACCTGGTGGGCTCTCCAGGCATTACATTTTGATAAAATATTAAGATCCAATTCTGTCATCAAGGCCAGGGTTTTATATATTTTATTAACGGTTGCCATCGGTTCAGTTGTAAGTAATTTCTTCCTCGACTACCTGGGATTTGCAAATCAACTTCCGTATATGTTTAGTAATGACTGATATGCTGTAAGAATTTTCTTATAGCAAAATATGATTCTACTCTTGTATTCGCTTTTGCTTCCTGCCAGTTTAAGGGGAAGTTGTCACCAATTGTCGGAAAACTCGAAGTATGATCTCTCTCCTTCTGGAAAGAATGTGTAAAAGGGGAGGGATTTAACATGTTTAATTTAAACAAAAAAATGTTAACATACATAGTATTTCTCGGTTTGATGGTGATTTTAATTGGGAATAGTACGATTGTGGCAGAAAGTAAACCAGATATAGTTAAAATGGTGGGACTGTTACAAAAAGATAAAGATTTAG
Organism: Bacillus sp. T-10(2022); assembly: GCF_056502895.1. Lineage (NCBI taxonomy): Bacteria > Bacillati > Bacillota > Bacilli > Caryophanales > Bacillaceae > Bacillus > Bacillus sp. T-10(2022). Next base: position 5,405,884 of record NZ_CP113518.1, on the reverse strand, counting down.
ACATAGGGGATTGGTCTGTACTCACTAGAGAAATAAATAAAGAGATTACAACTAAACAAGAGTTTGAAAGCGAAGTTACAGCTTTAAAACGAAAATATCCTCAATTTCAATGGCACCGGAAAGATGATGCTTCCGGCTGGAAGGCTGAGGCGTTAACTCACAATGTCGATTCAGGTCTGACCGAGTCTATCAAAATAATGACAACGGAAGAGAAATTTGATAAAGTTACCTATGTTATTTACGAAGTGAAGGGGAAAAAGTGGAAGAAAGCCAATAAGGAATTTTTTACCGCTACGTTCCGAAACAGGGTGAATGACCTATTTATAGGAACTCCTTCAATTTTTTCTTGTATTAAAGGGTCTATCAATGATAATATGGATTCGGTTTTAAACTCTAAAACTGAAGACCTGTTAGATATGTTCCAAGCAAGGGAAATTGAAAGTGTGCATGAAACAAACTTTACATCTATATCTGCACATTCAACATTGTTTAAACAACCTTTGACAAAAGAAAAATTAAATTTGCAGTTTGGGCTACGGACAGAAGGATTGGGTGACCGAACGAACTTTGTAGTTGGCACACCAATCATAACGTTTGAATATTAATATAGAGAAAATGGACGCGGAGGGGAATACTTTTGGAAAAAATCATCGTCCGCGGCGGAAAAAGGCTTAGCGGGACAGTTAAAGTAGAAGGTGCTAAAAACGCCGTTTTGCCAGTTATCGCTGCAACATTATTAGCAAGTGATGGGAAAAGTATCATTAAAGATGTTCCTACGCTCTCCGATGTATATACAATCAATGAAGTATTGCGCAACTTAAATGCAGATGTTGCCTTTCATGACAATCAAGTAACTGTAGATGCATCAAGAGAGTTATTAGAAGAAGCACCATTTGAATATGTACGTAAAATGAGAGCTTCCGTTTTAGTGATGGGCTCATTACTAGCAAGGAATGGCCGGGCCCGCGTTGCTCTTCCTGGTGGCTGTGCCATCGGATCACGTCCTATCGACCAGCATTTAAAGGGCTTTGAAGCGATGGGAGCAAAAGTGAAGGTCGGCAATGGTTTCATTGATGCCGAGGTTGAAGGCAGACTTAAGGGTGCAAGAGTGTATCTTGACTTCCCGAGTGTGGGTGCCACTGAAAACATCATGATGGCAGCAACACTTGCTGAAGGTATAACTATTCTTGAAAATGTGGCCAAAGAGCCTGAAATTGTAGATCTTGCGAATCTCCTTAATAAAATGGGTGCTAAAGTCAGAGGTGCCGGTACTGGTACGATGAGAATCGAAGGTGTCGATAAATTATATGGCACTGAACATACGATTATACCTGACCGTATCGAAGCTGGTACATTCATGACTGCGGCCGCTCTTACTGGCGGTAATGTTCTTGTTCAAGGAGCTGTACCTGAACACCTTACTTCCCTTATTGCCAAAATGGAGGAAATGGGCGTTGAAATTCTTGAAGAAGAAGATGGATTACGCGTTATCGGTCCAAAAACCTTGAAGGCCATTGATATCAAAACAATGCCGCATCCTGGTTTCCCGACTGATATGCAATCGCAAATGATGGCATTATTACTGCGTGCTGAAGGAACAAGTATGATTACGGAGACCGTTTTCGAAAACCGTTTCATGCATGTTGAAGAATTCCGTCGCATGAATGCCAATATTAAAATAGAAGGCCGTTCCGTTATCGTCAATGGTCCAACTAACATTCAAGGTGCTGAAGTAGCTGCAACAGATTTACGTGCCGCGGCAGCGCTCATCCTGACTGGATTGGTTGCAGATGGCATTACACGTGTTACAGAATTGAAGCATCTTGACAGAGGATACGTGAATTTCCATGGTAAATTGGCATCTCTAGGTGCTGATGTGGAACGTATTAACGAAGATGTGCCTGCTGAAACAAAAAAAATCGCAGATTTAAACGCATAAGTTAGCTTATAAAACCATTCACGTTCGAGTCATTGAACCGTGAATGGTTTTTTTGTCTTGTTCCGGGTTCATCGCCTACAGTTAAATAGTTGTCGTTTTTCTATTCATAAAAGCTTGTCCTTCGACATACATTTGTTATGTAAAGATACCTGCTGAATGCGATTTACGGCAGAGAAAACAAGTGTAGGGAGGCTCAGGAATTTGAAAGCAATTAAACCGATGATCGTACTATTCATAGCAGTAGCATTCGTAATTATCATGATTCCAGCAGTGCTTGTGCTTCCATTTTCAAATGAAAAGACAAGTGGGCAATTGACCGAAGAATTGGAAAAGAAAGTGAAGAATGAGGGTAAAGAGGTAGCTGCAAATGAAATGAGTTCCGTAGAAGTTGCCGTTTACCGCACATCTGCAAAAAAAATTGAAAAACTGCCGATTGAATCGTACTTGACTGGTGTGGTTGCAGCTGAAATGCCAGCAGATTTTGAAGAAGAAGCGCTGAAGGCACAAGCATTGACAGCGAGAACCTACATTGTCAATCAGCTCATAAGCGAAAGTCGATTAGGCTTGCCTGATGGTGCCGATGTAAGCGATACGGTCATGCACCAAGTTTATAAGAATAATGATGAGCTGAAAAAACAGTGGGGCTCTGATTATAAATCGAAGATGCAAAAAATCAACAAGGCTATAAAGGAAACGGCGGGTCAAATCTTAACCTATGAAGGAAAACCGATTACTGCCACTTTTTTTTCGACCAGCAATGGCTATACGGAGAATTCAGAGGACTATTGGCAAGCTGAATTTCCCTATTTAAAAAGTGTATCCAGTCCGTGGGATAAAGAAGAATCACCAAAATTTTATAATAAAGTTGTTGTCGATACTGCAGATTTTGAAAAAAAGCTGGGTGTAAATCTTTCTTCGGGAACATCAATAGGAACTGTCATTGAAAGAACATCAGGTAATCGCGTAGGTGTAGTGGATATCGGAGGAAAGAAAATGACAGGAAAACAGATTCGTGAGAAGCTCGGGCTGACATCATCCGATTTTGACTGGGAGCGTCAAGGCAACCAGATTGTCATCACGACAAAAGGATCCGGACACGGAGTTGGAATGAGCCAGTACGGTGCTAATGGCATGGCCAGGGAAGGAAAAACCTATGAAGACATCGTGAAATATTATTATAAAGGCGTCAAAGTTCAGTCTTCAAGTAAGTGGCTGAATACGATGACGGCAAAAAAATGAGAGTGGGGATCCCATCTCTCATTTTTTTTCGTTTAAATTTTCTATAATCGTCAAAAAGCCCCGTTTACGCTTGAAATAATGATATTGGACATGAAAATAGACTGCAGCGACTCCAATGATATCTTTAATGACATCTATCAAGGTAGAGGAGCGGTATGGGACGAAAGATTGGTGGTATTCATCAATAACCCCGTAAAGGCAGGCTACAAGGGCAGCCAACAGGCTTAAACCTGGTTTCATTTTTTGGTTTGCGGCAAGGGCCGAAACTAATAATATATACAAAAGGGCAAATTCGACCAGATGAAGTGCCTCTTTGATAAATCGGTCAATAGAGGATGAGGGAAGATCAAGAATCATATCATCGGGGTTGCTCGACATTATCCATATGGCAATCATATATAGGAAAGGCAATAACGTTAACACAAGTTTAAAAGCTTTTTTCATGATTTAATCATCCTTCAACAGTAAGATATCAAACATTTTACCATTCTGCGAATAAAATCGGTTTCATTTCCACAAAATAAATCTAAAAAATTTTTTTCCTGAATGTATATAATCTTAGCAAAATGTTCAGAATGATTGCTGAGGTGATTAATATGAGAGAGGAAGAAAAGAAACCAACTTCCACAATCCGACGTATACTAAAACAACGTTGGGCATTATCAGCAATCTATATCGCAAGTGCAGCCATAATCTTAGCCGCGGCCTTCTTATTACAAAATAGTTTTAATGATTCAGCTAAAGATGGCGAGGAATCAGCTGAAACAGGAAAAAACTATGGTGAGCCTTCTGTAGAGGTAAATAGTAATCTTGAGACAATCAAGATGCCTGTAGCCGATGCAGACAAAACGGTTATCAAGAAACAGTTTTATGATGTGAATGCGGATGAAAAGGCACAAGAAGAAGCATTGGTTTTCTACAACAATAGATATGAGCAAAATAAAGGTATAGACATTGCTATGGAAGATGGAAAGTCTTTCGATGTAAAAGCTTCCTTAAGTGGAAATGTAACGAAAGTTCAAGACGATGCGTTACTTGGAAATTTAGTTGAAGTTGAGCATGAAGATGGTGTCGTTACCCGTTATCAATCTGTTAAAGACATTAAGGTTGCAGTCGGTGACAAAGTGAAACAAGGACAAGCAATTGCTACAGCTGGAAAAAGCCAAATCAATGAAGAAGCTGGCGTACATGTCCACTTCGAAATCAGAAAAGATAACATTGCGTTAAACCCACTTGATTTTGTTGATAAACAAGCTTCTGCGATCCAATCGGCAACTGAAGCCGAAGGCAGCGAACTTGAAGATTCAGCTAATAAAGAAGAAACACCTGCAGTCGAAGGATCTGAAGCTGATAAAGAAGAAACACCTGCAGTTGAAGGATCTGAAGCTGATAAAGAAGAAACGCCTGCAGTCGAAGAGTCTGAAACTGGCACAGAAGAAGCTCCTGCAGTTGACGAATCTGAAGAGGGCACTGATTTAGAGAATGGCACTGATGAAGAAGGCACTGTCCCTGGTGAAGATACAACTGAAGAAAGCGATTCCTTAAAAGATTCGTTAAATCAATCTAATTAAAATTAAGATTTTTAATAAAATCAAAACAAAAACCTAGAGCGTTACGAATGACAACAACTGAAAATTTGGTAAAAGGAAGCCGTTCACTTTGAACGGCTTCCTTTTTTTCTTTCGAGGAAATATTGGACAATATGCTGAAACCTTTGAATTTTTGACAAATTTCTCGGGAAATAATTTGCTCTTAAGGAAAAGAAACAGATGAAAATCAGAAATAAATCCAAACCTCCTGTCCCATTAGGCATATATTCTTAACCAAGCTAATAAGATGTTATAAACCATGCAAAGAGAGTGTTTGAGGTGAGGAATCGTTTATTACAAATTATCTAATAGGTGAATAATTCTATCTTTCATTGTTTATAGGGCAGCGGTATTCGATTCGAAAAATACGAATCTCATTTCACACTTCTCACATCCAATTTGGGGAGGTCGAGTGGTGTGCACGATTACATCAAAGAAAGAACTATCAAGATAGGAAAGTATATCGTGGAAACTAGAAAAACAGTCCGCGTCATTGCAAAAGAGTTCGGGGTCTCTAAAAGCACAGTGCATAAAGACTTAACTGAGAGGCTGCCAGAAATTAATCCTGATTTGGCTAACGAAGTGAAGGATATATTGGATTATCATAAATCCATTCGTCACCTTAGAGGTGGAGAAGCGACAAAATTAAAATATAAACGTTCTGAAAGAGAAGAAGAAATCGTGAAATGATACTTGAATCATTCCGGCAATTGGAAGTGAATCGGGCAATCGGGGAATGAATGAGGGGACATGAAAGTGAGTGTCAGCTCTTTTCTCAACCTTGTTTGCGGTTCCATGCCGGAATTTTTTTTATGGGAAAAAGCGGAAATGTAGTACATAAGGCATTGAATTTTTTTACATATTGGTAATTTAGGAAATAATAGTCTATATTAGTGTTTATTTATAATTCATACTTACTTGTGTCAATGCAATATGGTAAAATAAACAATTAGGACAGAAGTAGGTTATATGTGAGGATATTCAAGGAGGATTTAAGAAATGTTTGCTAGAGATATTGGGATAGATCTTGGAACAGCCAATGTTCTTATACATGTCAAAGGTAAAGGAATTGTGTTAAATGAGCCTTCGGTAGTAGCGATTGATAAGAATACGAACCGTGTTCTTGCCGTCGGGGAGGAAGCTCGTAAAATGGTAGGCCGTACTCCAGGAAACATCATCGCAATCCGACCTTTAAAAGACGGTGTCATTGCGGATTTTGATGTAACAGAATCGATGCTTAAGCATTTTATCAATACATTGAATGTGAAAGGCTTCCTTTCAAAGCCTAGAATTTTAATCTGCTGCCCGACCAACATAACAAGTGTCGAACAAAAGGCGATTAAAGAAGCTGCCGAAAAAAGCGGCGGAAAGAAAGTATTCCTTGAAGAAGAACCAAAAGTGGCTGCAATCGGTGCCGGCATGGATATTTTTCAACCAAGCGGCAATATGGTCGTGGACATTGGCGGGGGTACAACGGATATTGCCGTTCTTTCAATGGGGGATATCGTTACATCATCTTCTATCAAAATGGCCGGTGACAAATTCGATAATGAAATTTTAAATTATATCAAACGGAAGTATAAGCTCCTCATTGGTGAACGTACAGCGGAAAACATTAAAATCCAGGTTGCAACCGTCTTCCCTGGATCTCGTAATGAAGTCATCGATATCCGTGGGCGCGATATGGTATCGGGATTGCCTAGAACCATTTCGGTCAATTCAGAAGAAATTGAGGAGGCTCTCCGCGAGCAGGTTTCCATCATTGTACAAGCTGCAAAAAGCGTACTTGAGCGGACGCCGCCAGAACTTTCTGCTGATATCATCGACCGCGGAGTCATTTTAACAGGCGGGGGAGCATTGCTTCACGGGATTGATTTACTTCTTGCTGAAGAGCTTAAGGTCCCAGTACTAGTTGCCGAGCAGCCAATGGATTGTGTAGCAATCGGAACCGGTATCATGCTTGATAACATGGATAAATTGCCACGGCACAAATTCAACTAAAAAGCGGTTGGAAATCCGCATCATAAGATAGGGGTCTAAGGTTCAGACAAACGTGAGGCATAGTGAAAGTGCGTGCAGTTCTAGTACTGATGAGCAATAGGCCCTCTTCTTTTAGTCGAAAATTTTAACACCATTCCTTTAAATCTGACCTAGCCTACGATATAGACAAATTCTTCTGCCTAATGCTTTTCCTTTTCCTTAAGATACTGATGTTCATGTCCGATAAGATAGATATGAGAAATTGAACGGGATAAGTTATGTAGATTGAGGAGTGAAGAAGATGTTAAGAGGTTTTTATACGGCTGCTTCCGGGATGCTTACACAGCAAAGGCGCACAGAATTGCTCACAAACAATATGTCCAATGCGAACACAACAGGGTATAAGGCGGATCAAATGAGCGTAAGGTCTTTTCCGGAAATGCTCATAAGCAACATAGGTGGTAAAACGGTTCCTACGGAGAACAAATTGAGCATGACTAACTTATCCCAGGTTGGAGGGCTCAGTACGGGTGTTTACGTACAGGAGGCGAATCCTTTATTTACCCAGGGTACATTGGAGGAGACGCAGCTTAATACGGATATTTCCTTAGTTGATGAAAATCTGCCGATCAATGAAGAAACGGGTCGGCAAGGATCTGTGTTTTTTACTGTCCAGGATGGTGATGGTGCTATCCGTTATACGCGTAACGGCAGTTTCACCCTGGATGGGCAAGGTTATCTGACCACGCCTTCGGGTCATTATGTATTGAACGAAAATAATGAAAAGATCAAGCTTGATAGCGATCAGTTCACAGTAGCGGAAAACGGTGTTATTTTAGAAGGAAATGTTCAAACCGCACTTATTGGCATCGGTTATTCGGATGATCCGTCATTACAGCTCATGAAAGATGGGGAAGGCCTATATAAGGCTGTGAATGATGGGGATTTACCTAGCGCATACGCGGCTGCAGATGTCGGTTTTTCTACTAAGCAAGGCTTTCTTGAAGGCTCCAATGTTGACCAATCGAGAACGATGACAGAAATGATGTCGGCATACCGCTCTTTTGAAGCGAATCAGAAGGTTCTTCAAGCCTATGATAAAAGTTTGGATAAAGCAGTCAATGAGGTTGGCAGGCTTTAATTGAACAGTAGGAAAAGATGATTTTGGAAATTTGAACATGTAAGGGGAAAACCATGAATCGGACGATGATGACGGCGACGAATACGCTGAACCAACTTCAAAGTAAAATCGATCATATAAGTAATAATATCGCGAATGTGGACACGACTGCCTACAAAAAGACCCAAACGAGCTTCAATGACTTATTGACACAGAGTTTCAATAATCAACCGAGTGAGACCAAGGAAAAAGGAAGGTTGACCACACCTGGCATCCGGCAGGGAGCAGGTGCCATGATAAGCCAATCTCAATTGGTGCTTTCACAGGGAGCCTTAAAGACGACGGATCGCAACCTTGATGTTGCATTCACCCGGGAGGACCAATTCTTTACCGTAAGCGTTCAGGACGATAATGGGGTCAATACAAGGCTTACAAGGGATGGGGCTTTTTATTTATCTCCTAATGCTAACGACCAAATGATGCTCGTTACCTCTGCAGGACATAAAGTACTTGATGAAAATGGTGAACCGATCCTCATTGAGGGAAATATTAAAGACATTAAGATTTCGGAAAATGGTTTATTGATAGTGGATACGGAAGAATATGGCGAACAGAGTTTTGGGCTCGGGATCGTCTCGGTAAAAAAACCCCAATTTCTTGACCGCTTAGGCGGAAATTTACTTGGCCTGCCCGAAAATTTCAATGCCTTGGGTGTTACTGAAGACGATATCATGACCCTACTCACAGGGGATTCCCGCAACCAGGCAGCAGTCCAACAGGGCACTCTGGAGTCCTCAAATGTCGATCTTTCCACAGAAATGACGGATCTAATCAATGTTCAGCGATCTTACCAATTTCAATCCCGAGCGGTAACGATGGCCGATCAAATGAGCGGATTAGTCAATGGAATCCGTTAAGGTATCTGGTAAATAAAATGTCTCCCTGCGGAATTAGAGCAAATCGGTTATAATGAATTCATAACAAAGGGAATCATTCGTGCCGATCATTTTGCATAGCTGCTGAATTTCTGGTTTATAGGAAAATCAGTCGGCGAGTTTTCTTAAAAGGAGCTTTCACATTCTATATGGAACAAAATCGTGTAATGAGACAACAAATTGAAGAAGAGATAAAGGAAGTTGAGGCGAAACCGAACCGTAGAATCAAGGTCCGTCTTTTACCGATTTGGCTTCGTTTACTCATTGTTATCGGATTGATTTTCATTGCTGTATTATCCGGGGCACTATTAGGATACAGTGTGATTGGTGGAGGACATGCAATGGATGTTTTCCAAAAATCCACATGGACCCATATTATTGATATAGTGAACAAGGGCGCGTAGTTCCATGTTTTTTTGAAGTAGTTGCTGTCGTTAGCGGATTTATATTACATGGCAACTACGCCTCTGTCATCATGACAGGGGCGAGTTTACGTTATGTTTGAAATATTTAAGTCATAGGAGGAACAAGTATGCTTGATATCACACAAATAAAGGAAATTATTCCGCATCGTTACCCATTCTTATTAGTCGACCGGATCATTGAAATAGATGAAGGGAAAAGGGCGGTAGGATTGAAGAATGTCTCAGCAAATGAAGAATTCTTTAATGGCCATTTCCCCGATTATCCAGTTATGCCTGGAGTTTTAATTGTAGAGGCATTAGCGCAAGTTGGCGCTGTAGCCGTTTTGAAACAGGAAGAATACAAAGGACGGCTTGCATTTTTCGCTGGGATTGATAATTGCCGCTTTAAAAAGCAAGTGAAACCAGGTGATCAGCTGCGTCTGGAAGTGGAAATAGTGCGTATGAGAGGATCAATGGGTAAAGGGAAAGCAGTGGCAACGGTAGATGGAGAAACAGCATGTGAAGCCGATATCATGTTTGCTTTTGGTGACAAATAAGAAATTCATTCATTTTCAATGAAAAGGAAATGGACTAAATTAACTAAATTAACTATATATTTCAAAAAAATGGTTTAAGGAATCGTGAAGCGGTGTATATAAATAGCACTGCATGCTTTTTTAAAGCAAGCGCGGTTTTAAGAACTATCTATTCTCCCTTTGAAAGCCGGACATTTTTATGTCCGGCATTTTTTAATGATTAAATTCAAATTAAAGGATTTTCTTTTTAAATTTAAAATAGGACGCAAGTTATTTTCACATTCGGGCAAAATAGCTAATGATAAAGAAAGAAGGGAGGTTGCCAAAAATGATGAAGAAAATTTTTGCACTAATTGGGGGATCTTTATTATCTATTATGTTCCTTGCTGGATGTGGAACGGATAATAATGACAACAACAATCCTGCACCAGAAGAAGATAACAACATCATTGAAGATGAAAACAATGGTGGAAATGATAACAACGGCACGGATGATAATGGCATGAACGGTAATGATGACGGATTGCTAGAAAACGACGATAATAACATCGATAATGATGCCGATGAATTGATTGAAGACGCTGATAAAAATGGCGACAAAAATAAGTAATTAGCACAGAATGACAAAGACTGGCTTAGGTAAGAAGAGGATCAATATCCTTCTTCATCTAAGTCAGTCTTTTTTATGTGTATTCGATTAGGGGATGGGAATTAAGGGAAGGGTTTTTATTTATTGGTTGCTAATTTAGGCTTCGAGCGGATTTTTTGCTTGAACTCATTTATTAATTCATCGCCGACGAGACCTTTTTGGACCAAATCTTCAAGAAGGAGTTCTGCATATTTGCTCCGTGTTTTTTGGATGTGACCAACGAATAGAAGGCTGTAATGGCTGCCGACTTTTCTTATTGTGCGTAGTACAGTGTGAAACAAAGCCGGTTCATTATCCTTGTTGGTAATGACGGCCTGGATATACACTTCTCCGTTTATATCGGGAAGTGAAGGTTCAAGCTCTTTGAAATGATTTTCTTCTACAAAGGCTTCCAGTAACCACGATCTAGCGTCGTTTTCTTTATTTATAATCAATCCATCTGTTAATGCAATATCAATCAAGTTAAAATTTTCAGTTACAATTTGCAACGAGATCAATTTAAATGATTTCATCTAATTCCTCCGTTTCTTGCAAAAAGAGCGGTAATTACCTCTCTTAAACGTAAATTTTGAAATGGTACATTTCGATTAATCCTTTTAAAGGTAATTATATCATACTAAAAAAAAGTCCCTTAATGAAATGAATACCCAACATTTGTCTAAATTATGAAGGATAGAATAAAAATTTGCAAAATATTTAATTTTGTTAACTATTCGTTTTTCACCTGATTTTAATCAATAAAAAATGATTTTGTATCAATTCAAACGGTTTTTTATGAAGAAAAATGGTGTAACAAGACCATTTCCTCCATTTTTTAATCAATGGAAGAAGGAGTATGATTAAAGCATATTAAAGAGGAAGGGGTGAAAAAATGATTAACCAAGTTACCCTCGTCGGCAGGCTTACAAAGGATCCCGAATTAAGATACACACCTGATGGCAAGGCTGTTTCCAATATCACTTTAGCAGTCAACCGGAACTTTCGTAATACTGTCGGTAACTATGAGGCCGACTTTGTACAGTGTATCATATGGAAAAAGTCTGCTGAAAATACTGCTCAATATTGTAAAAAAGGTGCCATAATCGGCATAACTGGCAGAATACAAACAAGGAGATATGAAAATCAGGAGGGTAAATATGTATATGTAACTGAAGTGGTCGCCGAGAGGGTTCAATTCATTGGGTCTAAACAAAATGATGTTAAGCCCAAGGAGTTTGAACATATTGGTTTATAGTTTTGGGCATGACGGCCCGACTCAGGACAGAAGCAAGATTGTTTTCAATAAAATGCAGTAGTGGAAAAAACATTAGTGATTTATTCCGTCAATAATAGGATGGATCAATTTTATGCTTAAAACATAGGAAACAAAAAAAAGTATTTATATGACCATAATGAATAATAAATGGACAGAATTTCAGCACGATTTAGTAAAAATTTACAATAGTATATAAAATTCATTTTCATCCATTCATTCCCCAAAGCTAATATAGCTTCTTCCTCGGCTGGAAACCCCGATTTACCCTCAATAAAATCGATTTATCTGTTTCCCCTCTTGTAATGACTGCAAATTTGCAGTCTTTTTTTTTGTGCCAAAAAGTGCGTAAATAGAAAAAAATAAAAAATAATTCTGTTAAATTAGAATTTTTAGAAAATATATTGTAATATTTTAATTTTGATGCAATAATAAACCCAATAATATAATTGGAAAAAAAGTTATATATAGGAAGTGATCTGATGGACGAACCAATTATTAAGGTGAATGGGCTGCAAACCAGTTTTCGTACGGACGATGGGGTGATCCCTGTCGTGAATTCAATAGATTTTCATGTCAATCCTGGTGAGGTTTTAGGGATAGTGGGAGAATCGGGGTGCGGAAAAAGCGTTACTTCTCTGTCCATCATGGGTCTGGTTTCTTCACCGGCTGGTAAGGTGGAGGGAGAAATCCTTTTTAAAGGAGAGAACATTGCAAATGCGTCTGAAGCGAAAATGAGAAAAATTCGCGGGAATGATATAGCGATGATATTTCAGGAACCGATGACAAGCTTGAATCCCGTGTTCACTATTGGCGAGCAGTTGGTCGAGACGCTTCGGATACATAAAAAATGGAACAAAAAACAGGCCCGCCAAAGAGCGGTGGAAATTTTGAGGCTGGTTGGGCTTGGCCGTGCCGAGGAATTGCTCGATGAATATCCGCATCAGCTTTCAGGCGGAATGAGACAAAGGGTCATGATAGCCATGGCCATGATCTGTGAGCCGAAACTCCTTATAGCCGATGAACCTACAACGGCTTTGGATGTGACGATCCAGGCACAAATCCTAGAATTAATGAAGAATTTAAATAAAGAAACAGACACCGCAATCATGATGATTACCCATGATCTTGGGGTAGTTGCGCAAATGTGTGAACGTGTCATTGTCATGTATGCCGGCAAGGTAATAGAGGAAGGAAATGTGCAAACGATTTTCCAAAATCCTAAGCATCCTTATACGGTCGGTTTACTTCAATCGATTCCGGATATGCGAATAAAGAAAGAGCGCCTTTACTCAATACCTGGTAATGTGCCAAAACCTGGGACAAGCGACCTCGGGTGCCAGTTTGCCCCTCGATGCTCCCATGCCATGGAGCAATGTATAAATGAGACCCCGTCTCTATTGAAATTCGATGAGGGTCAGCATGTTCGCTGCTGGCTGTATGAAGATGGGAAAGGAGCTGCCTTGCATGAGTCAAACATTGGTTAAGGTAGAAAACCTAAAGAAGCATTTTCCGATTAAAGGAGGGGTTCTGGGAAAGACCATTGGAGAGGTCAAGGCAGTTGATGGTTTGTCCTTTTCCATTTATAAAGGGGAAACCTTGGGACTTGTTGGTGAAAGCGGTTGCGGAAAGTCGACGACGGGAAGATTATTGCTTCGATTGCTTGAGCCGAGTGAGGGTAATGTTTATTTTGAAGGAAAGGACCTGACGGCTTTATCTGCCGGTGAAATGAGAAAGATGCGCCGTGAAATGCAGATGGTCTTCCAGGACCCATTCGCTTCCCTCAATCCCAGGCATACAATTGAAAAAATATTGGAAGAACCGCTCATCGTTCATGGGGTTAAAGATAAAAAGGCACGAAAAGCCCGTGTACAGGAACTTCTTAAGGTTGTTGGCTTAAGCAGTTACCATGCTAAAAGGTATCCGCATCAATTCAGTGGGGGTCAGCGGCAGCGTATTGGCATCGCGAGGGCACTTGCAGTCAACCCCAAACTGATCATTGCTGATGAGCCGGTATCTGCACTGGATGTGTCGATTCAGGCCCAGGTCTTGAATCTGTTGCAGGATTTGCAGGAAGATTTTGATTTGACCTACTTGTTCATTGCTCATGATCTTGGGGTGGTAAGGCATATCTCCGACCGTGTCGGTGTCATGTATCTTGGACATATAGTTGAATTGACGGAAAGTGAAGGACTTTATGAAGATCCGCTTCACCCATATACGCAGGCTTTATTATCAGCCGTGCCCATCCCGGATGTGGAATACAAGGGGGATAGGGTAATCCTGCAGGGAGATGTTCCAAGCCCATCAAACCCGCCCGGCGGCTGTCCATTCCATACGAGATGTCCGAAGGCGATGGCAGAATGCAATACGGAAAAGCCAATCCTGAGTGAACATAAACCTGGTCACTACGTTGCTTGTCATTTATACAATTGACACGACGTATACATAAATTCGCAAATAATAAGGGGGAAGAATATGAAGAAAACATTGGCATTATTGCTGACTGGTATCCTGGCTCTTTCGCTAGCGCTTGCGGGATGCTCCTCGTCTACATCAAAAGAGAAAGATGATGGTAAAGGGGGATCGAGTGAAGCGAAAGGCGGCGTATTGATATACGGTAAAGGCGGAGACGCTGTCGGTCTTGACCCAGCCATCGTAACCGATGGGGAATCATTCATCGTCACACAGCAGATTTTTGAAACGTTAGTGAAATATGGGGAAGATGATACGGAAATCAATCCGGGTCTTGCAGAATCATGGGAAGTGTCCGATGACGCAAAAACATACACATTCAAATTGAAAACCGGAGTCAAGTTCCATGATGGTTCGGATTTCAATGCAGATGCGGTCGTAAAAAACTTTCAACGTTGGGCACAAAGTAAGGATGAGGGTAAATTTGCGTACTATGCCTCCATGTTCGGAGGATTTGAAGGTGATGAAGGCCATGTTATCAAAGAAGTAAAAGCGATCGATGCCAGCACGGTGGAATTCACTTTGAACCGTCCGCAGGCGCCGTTCCTGAAAAACCTTGCCATGCCTACATTTGCAATAGCCAGTCCGGCTGGAATTGAAAAAGAGGGTGACGACTTCACTAAAAATCCATCTGGTACAGGTCCTTTCAAATTCAAATCATGGAAACCTGGCGATACGATTGAAGTGGTGAAAAACGATGACTATTGGCAAGATGGACTGCCGAAACTTGATGGAATCACGTTTAAGGTCATTAAAGATAACTCTGCACGTTTAAATGCTGCAATCAAGGGTGAAATCGACCTGATGGACGGGTTGAACCCAAGTGATATCAGTAAGGTTACAGGAGATGAAAAACTGCAAATTTTCGAACGTGCGTCCATGAACGTCGGGTACTTTGCTTTCAATGTTGAGAAAGCACCATTCGACAAGAAAGAAGTGCGTCAAGCCATCTCGCATTTGATCAACAAAAAGGAAATCATTGATAATTTTTATGAAGGTACAGCAGAGCCTGCCAAGAATCCTATGCCTCCATCCGTTTCTGGCTACAATGACAAAGTCGAAGACTATGATTATGATGTAGAAAAAGCGAAAGAGCTGCTGAAAAAAGCTGGACTTGAAGACGGATTTAAAATGGATCTATGGGCAATGCCGGTACCGCGCCCATATATGCCGGATGGTCAAAAAGTGGCTGAAGCCATTCAAGCAAGCCTAAAACAAGTCGGCATCGAAGCGAATATCGTTTCATACGAATGGGCTGCATATTTAGAGAAAGTGCAGGCTGGTGAAGCCCAATCCTTCATGATGGGCTGGACAGGCGATAATGGAGATGCGGATAACTTCCTTTATACATTATTGGATAAAGATAATATCGGCTCCAACAACTATGCCCGTTACGCAAACGATGAAGTCCATAAACTGCTGATTGAAGCTCAGTCCACGGCAGATGAAGCCAAGCGTAATGAGTTGTATGGAAAAGCACAGGAAATCATCCATGAAGAAGCTCCATGGGTTCCGCTTGTACACTCTTTACCGCAGTTAGCCGGATCTAAGACGGTCAAAGGGTTTGTTCCACATCCGACTGGTTCACAATCCCTTGTTAATGTTTCTCTAGAAAATTAACCGTACGAACCGGGTAGTATGGAGTCTTGCATGCTTCCCGGTTTTGTTATGGAATGCGTTTCAAAATGATCGAGGGCGCTTTTAAGGCCCCTTATTTAAAAGGCGGGTGATTGTTTTGTTTTCCTATACCGTACGACGTTTAGGATCTCTCATACCAGTGTTACTAGGAATGGCGTTTATTGTATTCATGATGATTCGGGCGATTCCTGGAAATCCAGCACAGGTGATTTTAGGGCAGCAAGCAACGGAAGAGGCAGTCGCTGCAATGACAAAGGAACTTGGTCTGGATAAACCTTGGTTCATTCAATTTTGGGATTACTTATCAGGCTTGTTAAAGGGAGACCTGGGTGTTTCCTTAAAAACGAATAGTCCGGTTTCTGAAGAAATTGGGCCATACCTCATGGCTACGATAGAACTGGCCTTGATCGCGATGATCATCGCCGTGGTCATAGGCGTTAATGCAGGGATAATATCAGCTTGGTTCCAAAACTCATGGTTTGATTATGTCGCCATGGTGATTGCGTTGATTGGTTTGTCCATGCCTATTTTCTGGCTGGGATTAATGGAGCAATATATCATTTCAATTCAATGGGATTTACTACCGACGACAGGGCGGGACAATATCAGGGATCCCGTTGAGGCCATAACCGGACTGTATTTGATAGATACACTCATGGCTGGCAGGGTGGATCAGTTTTTCGAAGTGATCAAACATCTCATTTTGCCGGGAATTGCGCTGGCGACCATTCCGATGGCCATTATTGCAAGGATGACACGTTCGTCCATGCTGGAAGTTATGAGATCGGATTTCATTCGTACGGCTCGTGCTAAAGGAATGAGAATGTTTTGGGTTGTTTACAAGCATTCCTTTAAGAATGCCCTGATTCCAGTGGTGACGGTTATCGGACTGCAGACAGGATTACTTTTAGGCGGCGCCATATTGACCGAAAACATTTTTGGGTGGCCAGGTATCGGTACATATATTTATGATGCAATCCTATCTAGGGATTATCCGGTGATACAGTCCGGAATTCTCGTCATCGCCTTTTTGTTTGTCATGATCAATCTAGTTGTGGACTTGTTGTATGCAGCGATCGATCCTAGGATTAAGTATAAATAGGGAGGGAAACTCATGCCTGAAATAGCAACGAATACTTCGCCACTCCTTCCTCCAAAAGAGGCAGAGGAAAAAGTCATCTCTCCCTGGAAGGAAGGTTGGAAAAGTTTTAGGAAAAATAAGGTAGCCCTTGTAGGTCTGGGGATTGTTTCATTTTTCATCCTAATCGCCATCTTCGCGCCCGTTATAGCACCTTATTCATTTGAGGGGCAAAAGCTAAGTGATAAACATTTGGCCCCTTCTGCGGAGCATTGGTTTGGTACGGATGAATTTGGCCGGGATATTTTGAGCAGGGTCATTTATGGCTCGCGCATATCAATAGGGGTCGGCTTCTTATCTGTTGCCGGATCTGTTGTGGTCGGTTCTTTTTTGGGAATCATTGCCGGTTATTACGGCAGGTGGATAGATACGATCATATCGAGGATCTTTGATATTATTCTGGCCTTTCCAAGTATCTTGCTTGCCATTGCTGTCGTTGCCGTTTTGGGGCCCTCACTTCGCAACGCACTTATTGCAATAGCCATCGTCAATGTCCCGATATTCGGCCGGCTTTTACGTTCACGGGTCTTAACGGTGAAAGAAGAGGAATATGTAACGGCTGCAAAGGCAATTGGAATGGGGGATGGCCGCATTCTCCTTCACCACGTCCTTCCGAATAGCCTTGCACCGATTATCGTTCAAGGTACCTTAGCGATTGCAACTGCCATCATTGAGTGTGCAGCACTCGGCTTTCTCGGTCTCGGTGCACAGCCGCCAGCGCCAGAGTGGGGGAAAATGCTCGCCGATTCCAGGGCGTTCATCATTCAAGCACCATGGACGGTTCTTTTCCCTGGGCTTGCGATCATGCTTACGGTACTCGGCTTTAACCTAATGGGGGATGGGCTGCGCGATGCCTTGGACCCAAGAATGAAAAACTAGAAGTAAAAGGGTGATGTTAGTTTAACATCACCATCTTTTTGTCGTTTATCTTGTAAATCTATTAAAATATGAAAAATAATAACAAAATCCTAGTTCGGAATAGGAAAATAGTGACTATTATCTCTTAAAATCACCCCAAAAGTTGTGATACTTTTATACTCAGTAAGAATATTCCAAAAATTGCTTATTTTAGAGGAGGAAAGTTCATTGATTAAACGTAGCTTGTCCATTCTAGCAATCTTTCTATTAGTATTTACTGCAAGCGTTTCCGCAGCGAAACTCCCAGACCCCCCGGCAGGTTCGGGCGGTGCAGGTAAGAAGAATCAGGAAAGTATTATAAAGCTGAAGAAAAATGATTTGGATAAGAAATACAAAAGCGACGAGAAGGTCAGGGTCATCGTAGAGATGAAGGAAGCCCCTGCAATAGAAACAGCTTCGAAAGAAGGGAAACTTTTTAAACAGCTATCAAAAAATAAGAAACAACAATTAAAGTCCGAAAAGCTAGCTAATCAGAAGAAATTGAAAAAAAAGGTGAAAGAGAAAAAAATAGCTTTCAAGGAGCTTGAAAGTTTTACTACAGTCGTCAATGGATTCAGCGGTGAACTTCAGTATGGTGAAATCAAAAAGGTGGAAGCCATGCCTGAAGTTGCTGAAGTACATATTGCGAATGAATATGAACGTCCTGTAGAAAAACCCGAAATGCTTTATAGTAAAGAACTAGTCCAAGCCCAGGAAGCTTGGCGGGAATATGGATATAAAGGGGAAGGGATGGTCGTCGGGATTATCGATACTGGAATCGACCCATCTCACCGTGATATGTTCCTGAATAATGAGAACAAGGCAGAACTGACTGAAAAGGAAATTAACGGGATGAAGGAATCTAGCCATCTATTAGGCAATTATTATACGGCGAAGGTACCTTATGGATACAATTACATGGATGAAAATGAAGAAATCCTTGATCTTGGTGAAGGGGCGTCCATGCATGGAATGCATGTAGCGGGTACGGCCGGTGCCAATGGAGATGAAGAGAATGGCGGCATTAAAGGGGTTGCTCCTGAAGCCCAGCTGCTAGCTTTAAAGGTCTTCGGGAATGATCCCGACATGCAGACAACATGGGGCGATATATATATCAAGGCGATTGACGATGCCATCATCCTTGGGGCGGATGTGTTGAATATGAGCCTTGGCTCCACTGCAGGTTTTGTATCTGCAGAAGATCCGGAGCAGCAGGCGGTATCCAGGGCTGTTGATAATGGTATCCTCATGTCGATTTCAGCAGGAAACTCGGCACACTTTGGAAATGGATTTGCCAACCCATCAGCCGCTAACCCGGATATTGGCGTTTCAGGCTCACCTGGACTTGCATACGATTCTGTACAAGTGGCATCGGTAGAGAATAACTATATGGATTTGGATGCAGCAACTTATGATATAAGCGGACAAGCAGGAAAAGCTCCGTTCATGTCGGCTTCAAGTGTACATCCCAATGCTTTAAAGGAAAAAACACATGACTTGGTGGCTGCAGGTCTTGGGACGCCAGAGGAGCTTTCCAAAGTGGATGTTAAAGGCAAGTTCGCCCTCATCGAGCGCGGCACGCTTTCTTTTATAGAAAAGGCGCAAAATGCCCAGGCAGCAGGAGCGACAGGAGTCATTATTTACAATAATGCTGACGGATATATTTCCATGGCCACAGATCCAAGCATCACCATTCCCCAGCTGTTCATGTTGAAATCGGATGGTGCAAAGCTGAAAGCGGCCTTAACGGATGGCGAAAAGGTGAAGATTACCTTTAATGGTGATAAAACAAAAGCTGTAAATCCAGAAGCAGGGAAAATGAGCTCATTCAGTTCATGGGGAGTCGCACCAAACCTGGATTTCAAACCGGAAATCACTGCTCCGGGAGGCCAAATTTATTCGACGCTGAACAACGATGAATATGGAATGATGAGCGGTACTTCGATGGCGGCACCACATGTTTCCGGCGGCTCGGCGCTGGTTCTTGAAAGAGTGGATAAAGAATTTAAATTAAACGGATCTGCCCGGGCAAATTTAGCGAAGAAACTGATGATGAATACATCAAAACCATTAGCGGATCAAGGTGTCGTCAATAAAGCCCTTGACTGGGAAAACCCTTACTCGCCTCGCAGGCAGGGAGCCGGGGTCATGCAGCTGCAATCCGCATTGTCCACACCTGCTGTCGTGACAGAGGCATTCACGAAAGAAGCGAAGGTTGCAATGAAGGAGATCGGCAATAAGTTCGCCTTTACTTTAAAGGTTGAAAACTTCAGCAACAAAGCGGTCAATTATGATGTAAAAGGAAATATCCAAACAGACTATGCAATCCAGGGACAACTCGGTTATACCGCTAACGAGCTGGAAGCACAGGAAATTAAGAACGCTTCGATTAAAATCAATAATAAAAGCACAAATAAGATTACCGTTCCTGCAAAAAAATCGGTTACATTCGAAGTGAAAGTCGACATATCCGATGCAAAGGTACTCGGTGATGACCTTCAGACTCTTGTAGACATTGACGAGGTCTTTCCAAACGGATATTTCGTTGAAGGGTTCATTTCATTGAAGGATCCAGCCGATACGAATCCGGAACTGAATGTACCGTATGTAGGATTTAAAGGGGAGTGGGACAAAGCCCCGATCCTGGATGGCACTAAATATGATAAAGAGTCTTTCTATGGCATGGCAGGTGGAGTATCGACAGCAGGTGAAGATTTCACGTATCTTGGCTATGACCCTGCGGGGAAAACATTCAATGGCAAAAATATCGCGATTTCCCCAAATGGTGATGGTGCACAGGATGACTTCGTGCCTGTCCTATCATTCTTAAGGAATGCGAAAAAGGTAGAATACAATATATTGAATGGTGAAAACAAATCAGTCCGGAAACTTCGCACAGAGAATAATGTACGTAAGGACTATTATGATGGCGGACTAGGAACCGCATACACGCTGGATCCAGCCCGTAAATGGGACGGTAAAATCAATAATGCACTTGCTAAGGATGGGGTCTATTATTTTGAAATCAAAGCGATGATAGATTACGAGGGTGCAAAATGGCAGACGGTTAAAATGCCAATCAAAATTGATACGGTAAAGCCGACCGTCAAAATTTCGAAAAAAGGCAATGTATTAACCATCCAAGGTAAGGATAATTTGAATGGTTCAGGGCTTGCTTATTATGATGTACAAGTCGATGGAGCATCCATCATGGAAGAGCCTCTCCCGGCGAATGCGAAACAATTCACTTTACCTGATGTAAAAGGGGAAAAGGTTCAGGTTGTGGCAATTGACTATGCAGGTAATGAAAAAACGGCGGAAACTGAATTAGCCAGTGATTCAGCTCCAATCGATAATCATGCACCAGCTGTAAAGATCAAGAGTCCTGAAGCCTTGAGTGTGAACAATAAAAATAAAATCAAAATAACAGGAGAAATTGAAGAAGCGTCGGAAATAAAGGAATTTAAAATCGACAATAAAACGGTACCTGCAACGTATAACAAGGCGAATAACAAATATGAATTCTCATATGAAAAGAATTTTGAAGAGGGTGTTCAAAGCTTCACGGTTAAAGCAACAGATAAATGGGATAACACGGTTTCCTTTAAACGGACGATTATGGTCGATGCAACAAAGCCAGGTTTAAAAGTGAAAGGTGTACCGAAAACTGTGGGAGTCAAAGGCAAAAATCCAAAAGTGGACGTGACGGTGGAAGATAATTTCGATGAAATCCGCCTTTACCTGAACGGAAGCGAAGTATTCTATCATGAATTCAAGGAACCATACAAAATGCGTGCCTATAAGAAAAAGATAGAGGATTTGGAGCTGCCGCTTAAAACAGGCAACAATAAGATTGAGTTTAAGGTGACCGATCTTGCAGGAAATGAATCGAAGAAATCCTTTAACATCAATAAAGCAAAAAAATAACGAAAGGCAGCCCTCTTATCCAAGAGGGCTGTTTTTTCCGGATTATGGATTTGAAGTATGAATTCCCGTGATGATTATGGAGTAGTTTGCTTCGTTTTCACCGTGCTAATATGGAAATCTATTAGTGAGGAAGTTTTTTCATTATCCGGCAGGTATATCGAATAGGATAAAAGAATTAGGTATAAAGATCCTATTGAAAGGAGGGTATCTATGAATTATAAGAAGAAATCTAGCAATAAAGTAACTAGTATTGCAATTACAGTGAAATTCGAAAGGAGAGGAAGCGACAGGTCATATCTTACAAAACCGAGTTTCTTTGATGCACTTCAGCACGTCCATTCTCCCTTTGAAAAGGATCCCCGCTCAGATTCACCTTATCAGGATTTTCCTCTATGTCAGGAGGTAACCCTTTCTTTTTTTGAAGAAGGTGCTAAAACATCTATTAATTATGACCCCCACCAAGAAAAAATCATCATTGAGGAAAGTTCAGAGTCATATCAGCCGAATAAGGGTGAGGCGCTCACTGCAATCCTCGATCATATCATGATCAATCATGGCTATCACCATTCTTTTTTCATCATCCAGCAAAAAGAGCGGAACGTAAAAATGAAAGCCGCTACGCCATGAAATCCCTTACATTTTTAGGCAGGACGTTGTAAGGCATGAGATTTCCGAATAATTCATACGAAAACTTACTCTACTCAATAAGGATGGAGCTGCCACGGCAGCTCCATTAATGCGTCTCCAATCCTTCAAGATGTCAAACCAACCGCCGAATGATCTTTGAAAGGGTTTGGATGCCATAAGCTAATTGTTCCTCCGAGGCGTATGAATATGAAAGCCGTATATGTGTATGGTTATTTGGTTCGTATATGTATCCCGGATTAAGAAGTATGTTCTCCTTTATCGCTTGCCTGAAAAGGTTTGGATTCACGATGGGTTTACATAATTTTAACCATATATAAAATCCGCCTTGAGGTATTTGCCATTCAGCCAGTCCCTTAAAATATTGATTGAGCAGAGTTAATGTAAAATCTCTGCGTCCTATCAACTCATGCCTTAGCCACTCTAAATGCTTTGAATATTGCCCATTTGCTAACCATTCTGCCACAAGGTGTTGGGAAAGTGCACTTGAACCGTAATCCATTTGCATTTTAATGTCCGCTAAACGTTCAATCACAGTTATTGGGCCAGCAATCCATCCGATACGCAATCCTGGGCTTAATGTTTTGGACATGCTGCCAATATGCAATACAAGGCCATCTGCATCAAGGGATTTTAATGGAGGCGGTGGTTCATTATCAAACCACAAATCACTATATACGTCATCTTCAATAATCGGGATCTGTTCCTTTTTGCATAGTGATAGGAGGTTGGTCTTTCTTCTTTTGACCATGTCGTATTCGTTGGATTGTTTAACGTTGGAACAGTATAAAACAGTGACGCTTTCTTCCTTCCGTTAATGTGCTTTATTTGTGTCGGGATACTTTCCCGGCCTTGTCTTGATAAACCTAATAAGTGCATGCCCGCAGATTGAAAAGGGTGAACGGAATTTAAATAGGAAGGGGATTCATGTAAAATCATCGATCCCTTTTGAAGTAAACCAACTGATATCAACTGGAGTGCCTGAAGCCCGCCAGAAACGACCATGAGGGAGCTGGGACTCGCGTTGATCCCTTTTGTTTCTAAATATGCACTTATACATTGACGAAGTCTCTTATCACCCTTGGGTTCGGAATAGCCTAATGAGTGGGCATCAAAAGAAGTGGATCGCAATGTCTTTTCGATTTGTTTTGCAGGCAATAGAGCTGGAGATAGTTCGCCTGTGCCTAATCTGATGATGGCAGTGTCCGTTTCATACTGATTAATGTCCTGAATCGTTTTTAAATTAGGTTCATGAAGGCCATTCCGGACATAGTTTTTCCAGTCGGGCTGTTTGCCGGAGACGAGCACATTCCATGTATTATTGGAAACGAATGTGCCGGACCCAACCTTAGTTTCCAATAATCCGTCTGCAATCAACTCATCTATGGCTGTGATGATGGTACTTCGGTTTACGCCAAATGAGTCGGCCAATGAGCGTTGTGATGGAAGCTTGGTGCTAACTGGCCATTCCCCTCGTGTAATTTGCTGTTTGATCCAATCTACTATTTGCAGGTGAAGTGATTGGTCGGAAGTCCGGTTTGGTCTCCATTCGATAAACATACGAAAACCACTCCTTTCATGTTTTATATTCATTATAAATTGGTTGGTTTGTAAACCAACCAATTGGATGGTCAATTTCTTTGTTTTTTTCATTATACTGAATTTGAAGGGAGGGGGTATTCGTATGGAGCCATTTTTTCATGGATTTTTATTGGCATTAGGGCTGATACTTCCGTTGGGCGTGCAAAATGTATTCATTTTTAATCAAGGAGCAATCCAACCTACAATAAAAAAAGCATTGCCAGCAACGGTAACAGCTGCAATTTGTGATACACTGCTCATTTTGTTAGCTATTTTAGGTGTTTCGTTGGTTGTCATGCAATATGATTGGTTGCGCCTTACATTAATCATAATCGGAGTTATTTTTTTATTGTATATGGGTTTTCAGATTTGGTTTGCCAAATCAAACTCACAGTCAGGTGCCCAATCCATGCAGATGTCGACCAAAAAACAAATTGTATTTGCTCTATCCGTATCATTACTGAATCCGCATGCAATTTTGGATACGATAGGTGTAATCGGTTCGAGCTCACTTGTTTATTCAGGAAAAGATAAAATGATTTTCACCGCAACGTGCATCTTTGTGTCATGGTGCTGGTTCCATGGATTATGTCTTGCGGGACGTTTGCTGAAAAAGGTTGATACATCTGGTAAATTCCTTGGAATATTAAATAAAATTTCGGCAATCATCATTTGGATCACAGCTCTCTATATGGTGAAGTCGCTTTATTGAATCAGATAAACGTTTTCGAACCAAACGATGCCATGTATAACTGGACGCTTATGTATAAAAACAGGGGAATGCATATCATATATGCATTCCCCTGTTTTTTTGCCTTCAATCATCATCATAACGTGAAATCAGGTTATTGAAGAGCAACCAGGTCCTTGATTTCCTCTGTGGAAAGTTCGGTGATCCAGTTGTCACTGCTGATGATCTCGTCGTTCAGGGCTTGCTTTTTATCAAGCATCTGGTCGATTTTTTCTTCCAGGGTCCCTGTGCAGATTAGCTTATGAACGTGAACGAAACGCTGTTGCCCAATTCGGTAAGCACGGTCGGTTGCTTGATTTTCAACAGCTGGGTTCCACCAGCGGTCATAGTGAATCACGTGGTTTGCTTCTGTAAGATTAAGTCCAGTGCCGCCTGCTTTCAACGAGAGTATGAAAATAGGGAAATCCCCATCTTGGAATCGGGTGATCATTTCATCACGCTGCTTCTTGTTCGCACTCCCGTTCAGGAATGGCACTTCAAAGCCATATCGTTTTTCCAGCAATTCTTTAATCATATTGCCCATCCCGATATATTGTGTGAAAATGAGACAGCTTTCATCCTGTTCGCGAACAGCATCGATAAGCTCGGTCAGCTTCTCGAGTTTGCCAGATCGGTTAGGTGCCTTCATGATGTTTTCCTTTTCCATTTCTTTCAAGTAAAGAGCTGGATGATTGCAAAGCTGCTTTAGCTTATTCAGCATCTGGAGGATGATGCCTTTTCTTTCAAAGGCAGACAGTTGTTCGATATCAGTGAATGTATCTTTAATCAGTTGCTCATACAACGATGCTTGCTCGGTGGTAAGCGGTACGAATTCCTTTTGTTCTTGCTTATCCGGAAGATTAAGAGCGACTTCTTTATCACGCTTTGTACGGCGAAGCAAAAATGGCTGTATCAAACGCTGCAATTCCTTGATTTTATCCTTCTGATCATCACGCTCGATGGTCGCCACATATTTTTCCTGAAACTGACCTAGCGTTCCGAGATAACCTTTGTTGATGAAGTCGAAAATCGCCCATAGCTCACTTAAACGGTTTTCCATCGGCGTACCCGATAGGGCGATATGATGTCTGCCATTTAGCTTGCGGACCGCTTTGGATTGCTTCGTTTGGGCATTCTTGATATTTTGTGCTTCATCAAGGATAACACTGCTCCAATGTATGGAGGTCAGTTCAGCCACATCTTGGTGGGTCAGTCCATATGATGTTAAGACAATATCATGGTCGGCTGCCAGTTTAGTAAATGCCTCACCTTTAGCACGATTCGATCCGTAGTGTAGGTGAACTTTAAGTGATGGAGCGAATTTTTCCAATTCTTTTTGCCAGTTGCCAAGTACCGATGTCGGGCAGACGATGAGCGCCGATTGTACAGAGACGGATTCGGGGGCAGTGGTAATGACCTCACCCTCATCACTGCTCTCCGCGCTGATAACCTCTTCGACGATGATCGGTTCACTCTTTTGTTCATCCCTGGGCGCAGTGGGCAGCTCTTTACCGGCCCTTTCTTTGCCTTTAACATGAAGTAGGTAGGCAATCATCTGGACGGTTTTTCCAAGTCCCATATCGTCGGCTAGACATGCACCAAAACCATGCTCCCTTAAAAAAAGGAGCCAGCTCATGCCCAGTTTTTGATAGGGGCGTAAATCACCTTGAAGTGCATTAGGGACGGGCAGGATGGATATGTTTTTGGTTTCCCGGAGCCTTCCCACCATTTTACGGAGCTCCTGGTTCAATTCAAATTGAATCCGGAGCATTTCGTCGTTTTCAGAATCGCCATCGCCATCTTCATTTACGCCATTCAACAGTTCCTGCTGCAGCAAGTCAGTCAGTTGGATGCCTTTTTCATTGGCTGTTTCCATCAGCTCTTGAATTTGCTTAATGAAAGCAGGGTCAAGCTTGACCCATTGGCCGCGGATGAAGACAAGCCGCCTTTTTTCATTGACGAGCTCCTCGAACTCCGCCTCAGTGAGCTCCTTGCCATTTAATGAGAACCGCCAATCAAAGTCCATTAAAGCTTTTAACCCGACATAAGAAGGGCCGCGGTTCGATTGGCTCTTCACTTTCGCCTTGACCTTCAATGAGGACTCCTTCAAGGCAAGCCACCACGATGGAAGGAGAATTTCGACGCCAAGAAACAGGAGCTTTTCGCTTGCATCGGTCAAGAACTCCCATGCATCCGTTTCTGAAATCTCCCTTTTCAGACGGCCATTCTCCCCAAGCCATGGCACGACGAGTTGCCAGCGTTTCGTAGCACGCACCACATCACTTGCATACTTATTCCAGCCGCGCGGAAGTTTTTTTCCTGTATATGTTTCAATGATATTCTCATCCCTTTTGGAACGAAGGGTAACATCGAGTATCCAAGGCCCGTTGCCATCAGGAGGTTCAGTTAAACGGAGACCTATAGTGAATGGTTTGGGATCGGGCAGGGTACCGAGCCATTCCTGCCAGCTGTCTTTGTCAAAAAAGGCCTGCAATTCTTCGGGAGAAAGTCGTGTATCCTTTAATGCCCCGACGGCTTCACTCCATTTATGCTGCATGGGTGAATAGTTTTTTAAATACATATTAGCGGCCCCGTTATACCACTTTTCAATAAAAGTACGGTTGGTTTCCAGTTCAGGTGAAGGAAGATCCAAAGATATTTCTTCTTCCCAAAAGGAAGGGACGAATTCCTCTTCCACTTCTTCCGGCAGCTTCCAGCCGATGGAGTCCAATTGAAGATTGGTGAAATCCGGTACGGGGATTCCAGCTTCAATGGATTCATGAAGAACGGGAGCTGCGGACAGGCAAAGGGAGGATATCTCGGACCATTCCCATTCTATGAAGGAGTTGAAGCTTTCCCTCGCAAAAAAATTGAGAAGTCCCCAAGCGTCAAGTATGAATACCTGATTTCCATCCACTATATCAGTAGTCATTTTAGTGCCATAAAAGCTTGCGTCATCCCAGTTGAATAACAGCCTGCGTATATAATTCGTGGTGAGGAAGGTATTCTCTTCATTGACGACACCAAGGGCGTAAGTTCCATTTTCGAGAGCCGCTATTTTGATTTTTAATTTCCCTGGATTAAACATCGATAAGCTTACCCCTTTTTAGTTCTTCTTGGAAAGCGCGAAGCCGTTTAGTCGAATCTGCTACATAAAGTATATATCGTTCGAATACGTCTTCCTTTTTGCTCTTTTTATAGATGGTGCGCATCCTTTTCAAATAACGGACAGCTTGCTTATAAGCAGGCCGATTTTTCAAAGAAACTTTTTCCTGGACCGCATGATAATAAAGGGGCAGGATTAGTTCCGGTTCTTTTGAGACCACTTCTTTGATGGATTCACTGCTGATTAAGTCAATGCTGATTTCTGAGTAAATATGCATCTCCACCCATTTTTTATATTGTCCTTGTTCAAAAAGGAAGTTTGCATAGTTCCAATAGCTGTGCGGAAGGGTGGCCCTGTAAAATTTCTCAAGTAAATCGGTCCGTTTTAATTTATAACAGCAACTGTTAATTAAAGTCGTAAAGGTCCGGACGAAATCCACCCGTTTATAATAATCGGATAAACTGGCAAGGAACTCCTGGACATTATTATTGATGAATTCAATGAAAGGGATAGCCCGTGCCCGGTTGTCGGATTCAGCCAGGAGATTCAGCCAATAAAAAATGTATGGACAGGCTTCCTTCTTCAATTCATGAAGAAGCCCAATCGCTTGTTTATCATGGTTCTCCAAAAGGGATAGGTGAATCGCTGCGAGGGAATAGGACGTCCTCTCAGTGGTGCCCATATACTTCTCGGGAAGTTCTTTATTGATTCGTTCCAGTTCCTCTTTACGCCATGAGGAGTTGGAGAATAAGTAGCTCCATATCTCCCGGTAGAGGTCGATCTTTTCGTATTCCAGGCCTTCTCCTCCATCCAGCAGTTTAGCTACATCTTCCTTGATGCTGAAAACGAAGGGATCAAAGGCGAAGGGCCTCGCTTGCCTGCTAAGCGGCTGTACCGTTTCATGAAGCTCCTCTGCCAGGTCGACGGCAAGGGCATAAAAGACCCGGATCGTTTGCGTCTCACTTTTATGCAGCTGAATCATTCTCAGTGTCTGCTGCATCGTGCAAAATTGGGTAACGAAATGATAAAGCAATTTCCATTCCCTTTCCATTGGAGCTTTTGAGCTAAGGCGTTTAAAGTAAGTCTGTATATGATTTTCAATCATATAAGTAGCCTCACCTATATGAGGCTCGACATGTTCAGCAAATGCATCATTCACGAATTGCTTCCATGATGGATAGCTTTTATCTAAGATGATGGATTTCCCTGCCGACTGTTTAAGTAATTCACTTGCCGGTTTCACTTGCTGCAGTGCTTGGGCCGTTGAGGTGTTTTTTGGTGATTTCCAATCGCTCAGCCATTCGGAAACACTAGCATGTTCGGAATATGCAGAAAAGAAAACGGCCATTTGATGCCGGCAAATGAACCTTGAATCACATGTACAGCTTCCATCCTGCGGGAAGAGCAGATTCAGCCTGGCCTTAAAGCGTGTCACATCCTGTACCTCAGCCGCAATCGTATCCGCCGCTTCTTCTTTAATATCAACGAGCCCCTGACGGTATAACTGGAGTCCTTGATTCACCACATCCGAATCTTCCGGATCCCCGGCCTCCAAAAATTCCGCCAGCCGCTCCCCAACTAACAACAACTCCCGCTCCATACTCTCCTCCTTCAGGGACAAGCCCTGTATACCAAAATTATATTTTTGTATGATCATGAACCATCAGTTCTTTAACTTATCGTAATCCCGCCCCGGCCTATTTCTGGGGGTGCATATATTACATCCCAGATCAAATGCCGGACTATGGCCGTTCTCTTTACGTTCAAATCCATTTAATCGAACAAACCATCACTGCTTCTAGCCGTATATTCATAAAAACCCTGTAAAAGTCAATATCGTCAAAAATCCCCTTGAATATAAGCGGTTCGGATATAAACAGGAATAACTGGCAATCACTTTAACATGCCTCAAATCCTTCATCCTCATCACGCTTCACAATACCAAGTGATGAGGGCAGGAATCTTTTTTGAAATTGCTTTTTTGAAGCATCTCTTTATTATACTTCATTTTGGCTTGGAATTTAAAATGTAGATTAGAGGTTTTGGAAATGATGAGTATGAGAAATTATATACTCCTGATGAATTGCTCAGTTTGTAGACAAAAGGGGTTCTATATATAAATTAATGCAAAGTAGATTGGAACAATGTGCGAGACTCCTGCGGGGAAAGAGCGTCAAGTGGAGACCCGCAGGCGCATAGGATCCGAGAACGGACCGCCCGCGGAAAGCGAGTGCCTGGAGGCATCGAGTTTGTCTATAATTTGGAGCCATTCCCGGGGAAATGGCTCCAAATTATAGAATTAGTTTATTTTCATTTCGTTCTTCCAACTGTCCAGCTTTTTGTTGATGAATGTAACAAAGGTATGGTTTTTTTGTAATTTGAATAGAAACGCAGATTTTTCCAAGTACTCTTTTGCCTCTTCAAAGTTACCTACGAGTTCAAAATTGTATCCTAAATGGTAATGTAAATCCGCTAAAGCATATAATTGATCATGTTCGAGGCACCACTTTATGGCATCTTGGCAGCAGGCAATGGACTCTTCGTATCGGCCAAGGCGTGTTAGCACTCTGCCAAAATTATAGGAAAGGCGCGTCTTTAGCGTTTTATCCGTCAAGAAAGGCAGGGCTTTCAAGTGATCTAAAGCTTTCCTTAACAAGGCAAATGCATTTTCGTATTGTTCTTCGGCAACATACATTACACCAAGACTGCTTAAGATTTCAAGCTCCCGTTCCGAATAAATTTTATCAGTCGTATGAGTAATGGAGATGGCCTTATTGATGAATTCTATGGCTTTATCTAAATCTTTATTTTTTTCATATTCGTATATTCCCTTGTGCCAAAGAATCAATTGATGATTCTTTTTATTTTGAAGAAAGAGGGGACTGTTTTCCTCAGCCTTTACAATTTGCTGCATTTCCTCATAATTTCGGGTTCTTCTGGCTATTTTTAATTGATAAATCACTTCTTCCACGTAATCCAGCCTAGGGGTCATTCCAATATCAAAAAAATAGTTTACATCAACGCCTAAACGTTGGGAAATTAAGTAGAGAGTGGATGCATATGGATAGACATCGCCCTTTTCAATCTTACTGATCTGTGCTTGTGTACAAATACCGGTTGCCAACTCTTCCTGGGAAAGCCCGATTTGTTTACGTAGCTCTTTGATCTTTTGTCCAACTGCAAAAAAATCCATTTTGATTCTCCTTAAAATATGCCTAGAGTTATATTTTGTTATGAAAAATCGGTGAAAGCGGTATGTACAGGTCCTGAACGGTTTAAAAAGATTCTTTAGTCGAAATATATGATTTTAAGAATTGTGGTTAAATATAACTATAGAATTATTTTCTATTTTAACCAATATTTTTTTAAAAGAAAAGGAGGAATGACCTATGAAAAAAAGTACTAAAGCATTAGTCGTATCTTTTCTTATCATCGCTGCTTTTGTTATTGTCCCAAGCGAATTACCAGGCCTTTACGCAGAACTTCCAGGTTTATATAAATAAGTAAATGAAGCTTCCTATCAATCATTCAAGCATCTTCAATTGAAGATGTTTTTTTTTATTATTATTAAATGATTATTCTTTTGCGCATATTCCTGTAGTTATAATTATCTATGAATGGGGAGTGTAAGGTCCATTTGGTAGGTGTTGAAGAAACGTGAGCGTAGTTTGTAACGCCTATTTCCTTTTAATGATTTTGTTATAGTGTATATAACAAAACGGAGAGAGGTGTAAGGTTAATGATTGATATTAATATGAAAGTTCAACCCTCTTTTTACGATGATGAATGTGCCATTGTGTTTTCTTTTTATTTTGATAAGGCAACCAGGAAAATTGGTGAAGCTGTGGTGTACACATGCAAAAAATCAGATGATAAAGAATCCAGCCAAGATCATATAGATACAGATGTACAAGAAAAAATCGCTTATCTTAAAGAGTTTACCATTGTGGATGAATATCAGGCGACCTCGATGAAGAAGATTCAACATTTTTTGAATGTAATCGGTATCAAGAAATGTGTGAAGCACAACCTTCAAGGTAATGAAATCGCATTTTAAATGATAAAAACTCATGACATCCCATATGTCATGAGTTTTTGCCATTTAAATGACTGTTTTGAGCATTCATTTTCTTTTTGATGAAATCGCTCATTTGTTTCCGCTCACTTGGTTTAGCGTTATTTGTTCTTTCAAAAAATTTAAAGTGTTGTTTAATGCTATCGGATTTCATGATGTCTCTCCTTTGCTTTTTTTTATTTACCCACTTTTTCTTAGTTAAAACGTGATTTTAATGATAAAGGGATGAACAAAAGATCTTGCAATTATTCCTGTAGTTATATTTTCTTCTGTGAATCCCTGCATATAAGGATTTATTAGATGATAGTAAGAGGAAAAGCCCAAATATGGAGAAATACCGTATTTTATCATACTTAAAATAAATGTTAAAATGGTCCGAATATCGGATTTTTCATTAGAAACATCAGTTTCTAGTACCCTAAAGTGAAGAGGGTTGAAGAACTCTTTTCGATGGCCCCCGTGCACATGCTTGGGGGATTTTTTTTATTTGGGTAATTTGTCCACTTTTTTTCTATAATATGTTTCGTTTTGTTTGTATATACATGGGTAAATATAAGAAACATGATGAATTAAACCTGTGTTCATCGCAGTTTAATCGGAGGAATATATTTTATGGATGTGAAAGTAAAGAATGATCCCACGAAGCGAACTTTCCAGCAGTACATTTTTCCATTTACGCTTGAAGGAAATAAGATTGAAAAGTTTGTGGAAAAGTTGTTTGAGGACAATTTCGTTTTTTTGAACTTGAAAGATATGGAACAACAAAATCAATTTTACGGTGGTCATAAAGTTTCGCACCGTAAACTTGAAAAGTATTTCATGCCTTACATCGAGCCGATTTTATTTCCGAGTAATGCCAAACAGAAGGAAGGCTTGCGGCGTTTCACGAAAAAACTGGATATTGATTGTACCTTCGAATCACCCTATCTAAATACCCCATTTATTATTGACTCTATCGATATCTTCATATGCCCATTTCATATTGGCATGATGAATCTTCGTATTACTTTACCTGAAGGGCTTTCAAATGATGATGTACTCTATTTTGGCGATACATTCCGAATCCTTGAACCGATTGCTGATGATGAGGAAAAAACGAAAGTCGGCTGTCGGGAAAATCAGTATGAACAAGTGAAGGATTTCATCTTCAATGAACTATTGCCGCCAATTGAGGAATATATAGATGAAGAACAAGCGGACCCGACCTATTTTGGCAGTTTGCCCTTCTTCATCGATGAAAGAATGTACGTGATCAGTTATACGGCATTCCCTGAGGATCGTGATATTTCTAAAAATGACTTATTCCGGATCAGTGAACTGAACGGGTATGACAATGATGGTGAGCCATATATAGGCGCATTAAATCCTGATTATATCGAAAAGTATTATCAAGAAAGAGTATATGACAGGTGGGGCAAGGAAACCTATTATGTAACTAGCATGTATCATTTCGCGTGTGTCACGAAAGCGACAGGTAAACTTGAACGGGAACTGGCTAGTGAAATGTATGGTCAGCATTTTTATACAGTGTTGATTTTCTTCTATTATAAAATCGTACTGCTCAAATTGGCACATGAACATTCCCAGATAGATGTGGAAAAAGATCAATCGGATACAGAACAGCTGATTTTCATGATCACTGAGTTTTCTGCAAAATACTTATTCACTGAAGTCAATAGTACGGCAATCGGTAAAGAGCTCTTCAAAAAAACGGATGAAACCTTCAGGATTGCCCCTCTCTACAAAGAAGTGAAGGAAACACTTTCCTACCTTTATCAAAATCAGGATAAACTGTCTGGGAAAAGCAGTAATTATCTTTTGCAAATACTAACGATTTATACGGTTGTCTCCGGGATATTCGGAATGAATCTATATATTGAAGATTGGAAAGGGAAATTACCGTGGAAAGCTTATATGAATTACAGCTTATACGAATGGGTAGCTGTCATTGTGACTACAAGCGGCCTAGTCATTTCTAGCATCCTGGGCTTTTTCTTCTTGAAAAAATGGCTCCAAGAGAAAAAAAGCCGAAAAAAAAGAATGCTTTAGAATCCTGAACATTATGTACAGGAATCAGACTGTAGGCAAACTTGATTAAAATCGAGTTTGCCTACGTTTTTTAAGGGTTTGTACAATTTGAACGTTGCCTCTAGGCACTCGCTTTCCGCCTGCGGGTCTCCTTGGATGAAACCCTCTTTAGATTGTTAGCAGACAGTCGGCGGAAAGGGAGCGGATTCCTGAAATTAACTGGATCATTTTTGCGAACTGGCCCCTCTTCTATTTTTTCTAAAACAAAAGTCCTGTACATTATGTACAGGACTTTTGTTTTAGAAAAAACATGGTTAATTAGAAAAATGAAGAAATTCGGCATACAAAATCCCCCATTCACCTAATATTTTGCTAAACTATAGGTATATCATTCTAACTATTCATTAGGAGGAAATCATGAAGAAACTAGCTTTAATTTCCAGCTTATTGTTGTTGAGCGTATTGTTTCTGGCCGGATGCTCGGATGAGCCAAGTCCGGAAGATCGCTTTGAGGCATACACGAAGCTTTGGAATAAACAGGATTTTGCAAAGATGTACGAGTATCTGTCGCCTGAGACAAAGAAGAAAATCAGTGCGGATGAATTTGCAAAGCGTTATGAAAAAATCTATACGGGCATAGAAGCCGACCAATTAAAGGTGGACTATAAACAGCCAAAAGAAGAGAAAGACCATAAAGACGGAGAAAAGGTAAGCCTTTCATATACCGTTGATATGTCCACTATGGCGGGTGCTGTCAGCTCCGATCATAAAGCGACACTTGTCAAGGAAGGGGAAGGCGAGGAAGAAAATTGGTACATCAAGTGGAATGAAAGCTACATATTCCCTCAATTGAAAGCTGGCGAGAAGGTATCGGTTGAATCGTATCCAGCCATTCGCGGGGAAATTGTCGATAGAAATGAACGCGGCCTTGCCATGAATGGAACGGTTGCAGAAGTGGGAATCGTGCCAGAGAAAATGGCCAATGAATCCGAAACGGTTAAAAAGGTCGCTGGAATCCTCAATATGTCCACCGACGAAGTGAATCAGAAATTAAAACAATCATGGGTAAAGCCAAGCTATTTCGTGCCCATCAAGAAAATGTCAAATGATAATACTGCAACCTTGGAAAAGCTATTAAGCATTGCTGGTGTATCTGTCAATAATACAGAAGAACGCATATATCCATATAAAGAGGCTACCGCCCATCTAATTGGATATGTCGGTGAGGCATCGGCCGAGGATTTGGAGAAATTGAAAGGAAAAGGATATACCGCAAGTGATGTTATTGGCAAGCGCGGTCTTGAGGAAGTGTTGGAAGAGCGGCTTAAAGGCAAACCTGGCGGTAAAATCTTTATTAAAACCGAAGATGGCGAAGAAAAAGTGATTGCTGAAAAGCCTGCTGAAGAGGGAGAAACAATTACATTGACCATCGACGCCGAGCTTCAAAAGGATATCTTCGAGCAATATAAGAATGAAGCCGGATCGTCATCGGCAATTGATCCGATGACAGGCGAAACGCTTGCACTTGTTTCAAGTCCGTCATTTGATCCTAATAAATATATTTTTGGAATAACGAAAGCGGAACAAAAAGCGCTTGAAGAAGACCCGAAAAAACCACTTCTGAACCGCTTCAGTTCGACGTTTGCACCTGGTTCAACCATTAAGGCCATCACTGCGGCAATCGCTTTGAAAAATGGTGTGGATCCGAAAGAGTCGATAAATATTCAAGGGAAAACATGGGCCAAATCGACATGGAAAGATCATTCCATTACAAGGGTTTCGGACCCAGGTGTTCCAATCGATATGGAAAAGGCATTAATTTATTCAGACAATATTTACTTTGCCCAAAAAGCTCTGGGTCTTGGTAAGGAAAAATTCACAAATGGACTCAAGGCATTCGGATTTGATGAGTCTTTGAATTACGATTATCCGATCAAAGCATCGAGCATCGGTAAGGTCGACAGTGAGGGACGTTTGGCGGACGCCGGATATGGTCAAGCGCAAGTCCAAATGAGTACGCTTCATCTCGCCATGACCTATTCAGCCTTCTTGAATGAAGGAAACATCCTGGCACCTTCGTTAATAACAGGAGATAAAATAGAAAAGAAAATATGGAAAGAAAATGCGATATCAGCAGACCAAGCAAATCAGGTCACCAAGATGCTGACACAAGTAGTGGAACATCCTAAGGGAAGTGGACATGGAATAGATGATCTTGGCATCAAAATCGCTGCCAAAACGGGAACTGCTGAAATCAAGGCATCCAAAAATGCGGACGGAACAGAAAATGGCTGGTTCGTTGCCATGGACACAGAAGACCCGGAACTTCTCATGGCATGGATGATTGAAGATGTAAAAGGCCGAGGCGGCAGCCATGTCGTTGTCGATCAAATGAAACCGGTGTTGAAGAAGTATTTGAAGTAAAGAAAAAAGTCACCCATCAGCACCATTTACCAAAATAAAAGCAGGACATGGTTTCTTCCGTGTCCTGCTTTTATTAGGTTGTGGATTCCAATTTGTTACGACAATAAAGCTGGATTTGAAGGATAATGAGTCGTACATACAGAATGTAAAAGAGAGTTCAGTAACCACAAGTAAACAGTTTTCTCATGCCAATGGATTGAACAGGATTAATTCAAAAATATTTGAAAGATAAATAGAAAAGGAATGAGGATGAAGGGGAATGAGAAGTTTAAAGTATTTGTTTATCGCTTTCTTTATCATTTTTTTTGCATTTCCTTCTCATGAAGCAACGGCAGCGGAAGAGAATACAACGATGGAAGTGAAACTGAAGAATTATTTGGGGAATAGAACCAGTGTTAAATTAACGGCAACCGGGGACTACCGTAATTCAATGGGAGAGATATTCATCAAGGCGGGTGAAAGTCAGACTTTGAAAGCGGAGTCGGCTAAACTTGCCGTTTACAAAGGCTCTAAGAAAACGGGTTCTTATGCTTCCTTTAAGGTAATGCCAGTAAAACCTGATGCTTCATTGTCCATAAACGGCCGTCCGTATCAAGGCTCATTTTCATTTACAGCGGAGGACGGTTACATCCGGCCAATCAATGCTGTTTACATTGAAGATTATCTAAAGGGCGTTGTCCCGCTGGAGATGCCCGCACTATGGCATGCCGAAGCCTTAAAAGCACAGGCGATTGCCGCTCGGACGTATGCACTTCGCCATCAATCGACAATCATTGATGATACGGTTTCTTACCAAGTATATGGCGGGGCTGCCGGTCACTATCGAACTGATTCAGCCATTGAACAGACAAAGGGCATGGTAATCAAACATGATGGCGAAATAATCGAAGCGTTCTTTTCATCAAGCAATGGAGGAATGACCGAATTGAATTCAAATGTTTGGTCAAGAGGCAACCCTCTTGCATATCTATCTATAAAAAAAGATTTATATGATTCGAAAACCAATTGGGCGATAACGCTGGACAAGCAGCAAATCGACCTGTCAAAAATGGATTTATCTAAACCTGAAGAATGGTGGACAAGTGTAGAGGAAAAAGATAAAAAGGTTGTGCCGAAGCTGAAGGCTTGGCTGAAGAATAATGGATATGCGAAGAAAGATATTAAAATAACGGAGATTCCCTTGTTAACTTTTACAGATGATAAAACGGGTGGCCGTGTTACGAAAGGCTCCATCCAACTGAATTTCTATGTAAGGGATCTCTTTGATGACAGGGGAAAACTTTTGCAGCAAACGGTTAAGCTTACTAATGTAGCGGCTTCCAAAATCAGGGGCATGGTGGGGCAAGAGGTGATGAAAAGCTATTTGGTTGACCATTCATCTTCCGATCCTTCCAAAATTGCAATCGAAGGATCAGGATATGGGCATGGGGTCGGACTAAGTCAGTTTGGAGCGAAAAACAGAGCGGAAGCAGGACACTCATATCAAGATATTTTGGGTTTTTATTATCCTGACACAATTATAGAAAAGGAATATGGACCAAGTGCCGGATCTAAAAAGGATATTGTTGTAAAGGAGGAGCCGAATTCAGTAAACATGAAAGCGAAGGCGGATCATTTAAATGATGATGTTGGAATCAGATACACCCTAAAAGAAGATGCTGTGATAACTCTCACGATTAAAGATAGTAAAGGTAAATCTATAGCTACCCCAGTCCGTGATCAAACAATGAAAAAGGGTACCCATTCAGCAATCTGGAACACAAAAGCGGTGAGTAACGGGACATATGAAGCAGAATTATCAGCAATGGACCGAGGCGGGAATGAAGGTTTGGAAACAATGGCGATAAAAATCAGTAGAGATACGTCGGCACCTAAAATCACCGATATCAATACATCGGGTGATTACAGTACCGAGAAAGCGAACATAACGTATACAATTAATGAAAACGCTAATGTAACGGTGGAAATCAAGAACAGTAAAGGTAAGGTTGTCGGCATCCTTAATGAAAGGCAGTTCAATAAAGGCAGTCAATCGGCAACCTGGGATTTCAAAAATATCTCCAACGGGATATTTACGGTAAAAATCTCCGCTAAGGATGAGAGTGACAATCAGAAAACCATTTCAACGAAAATCTCGATTAGGAAGACGACGGGAATAGTGACAGCAAGCAAATTATCTATTAAAGAAAGTAGAAATGCAACTTCTGAAACGATTGGCAATCTATACAGGGACCAAGCTGTAACGATACTGGCTCAACAAGATGAATGGTATAAAGTGAAAAAGGGAAGCCAAATTGGGTATGTATTAAAAAAATACATAAAAAAGTGAAAGAGTAGGACGTCACGTATGGCGTCTTTTTTTGTCCTTATAAATAGTAAATACAAGAAAACAGCACAAAATTCACGAGTAAAGGCGCAAACTCAGAGTAAAAGCACCAAACTCAAGAGTAAAGACGAATTCACGAGTAATAGCACCAAACTCACGAGTGA
Source organism: Bacillus sp. T-10(2022) (assembly GCF_056502895.1). Lineage (NCBI taxonomy): Bacteria > Bacillati > Bacillota > Bacilli > Caryophanales > Bacillaceae > Bacillus > Bacillus sp. T-10(2022). The sequence goes on along the minus strand of NZ_CP113518.1, from coordinate 5,367,087 downwards.
AAGGCGCAAACTCACGAGTAAACGCACAAAATTCACGAGTAAAAGGCGCAAACTCACGAATAAAAGCACAAAATTCACGAGTAATAGCCTCAAACTCACGAGTAAGTGCGCTAAACTCACGAGTAAAGCACGAATTCACGAGTAAAAGGCGCAAACTCACGAGTGAAAGCACAAAATTCACGAGTAAAAGCCTCAAATTGGTGAGTGAATGCGCTAAACTCACGAGTAAAGCATGAACTCATGAGTAAAAGCACCAACCTCACGAGTAAATGCGCTAAACTCACGAGTAAATCGCAAATCAACGAGCAGATCCACCAACCTCATGAGTTAATGCTCCAAAACTTCAAAGAAATGCCCCAAATCTTGAGTAAACGCAACTTAAAAGAAAAGAATACCGAAAAAATCCAGACGGTTAATGAGAAAGAAACTTAAAAAAGGAAGTAATGATTTCATTCCTCTGTTGTTTTATGCTGCCCGGGTGTGAACGGAACACCGGCGGCTTTTGTGATGATTTTCGAAATATCCGTATTTTCAATGACTCCATCAAAGGCTTCACTGCCTGGACCCGAAGCGAAAACGGGAATCATATTGGCTGTGTGTCCTCCTGTGGAACTGGCCGCCCGTATGCTTCGATCAGCTACACCCGCCTTATAATGCCTGGCGATGGTGCTTCCAATTTCCCAATCTATTTGATGCTGTGGATAGACAAGCGTTTTATTTTTTCTTACGTTATCGATGAATTGACCGACTTCCTGTTCAGTAAGGGATATATGTGCATAATTCTTGAATGTGGAAACGACACTTTCTGGATTGATTTCATTATTTTTATCGAATGTGAGTTGTTTTGACATATATTCAGATGAAACCCTGATTTTTTTCAATGCAGTGATATCCATTGTTTCAGAAGCGGATGTCCCCATTGTTTCGTGGTCTGCAAGGACAACAATCAAGGTATCATTACGATTTTTTGCCCAATTGACAACCTTTTTCACGGTTTGGTCAAATTCAATCGTTTCTTTCCATATTCCAGTGATATCGGCTGCATGTTCCATATGGTCAATACGCGCACCTTCGGCCATCAAGAAAAATCCCTTATCACCCCGTGATAAAATATCCAACGCTTTGGATGTCATTTCGGTTAGAGATGGCTCTTGAGAATGTAATACTTCTTTATCCAGTTTAAAATTCATATAGGTAGGGTGAAATAATCCTAAAAGTTTTTCCGGTTTATTTATGGAACTAAGTTCTTCTTTAGTCGTCGTAATCCCATAGCCAGCTTGTTTAAATTTACCGATTAAATCCTCGCCATTCTGCTTATCCGCCTCAAAATAGCTGGCACCTCCGCCGAGGATGACGTCGATCCGGTTATCAAAGAGCTGCCTTGCGATATTTGCGCCACCTGTCCAGCGGTTAGGAACACTTGCACCAAAGGCAGCGGGCGTGGCATCGACTACCATATTGGTTGAGATGATCCCAACTTTTTTTCCATTGTTCTGAAAGGCATCCAATACACTATCGACCTCGGAACCATTGGCATCGACACCGATTGATTCATTGTTCGTTTTTACACCAGTGGCAATCGCAGATCCTCCTGCTGCCGAGTCAGTGACGTAATTATTGGCGGAATACGTGCGCATCAGGGCAACATGCTCCAGTTTTTCCAAATGCAGTACACCTGTCTTTCCATATTCAAATTGCCGGGCAATTTCTATCGCCCCTAACCCCATGCCGTCGCCAATCAGCAATATGACATTCTTGGGGGTGTTTTTTGTTTCTGCTTGAATAGGGGAGCTCATGTAAATAAAACAAATTATAAGAACGAATAATCCGAAGCGATGCGGTTTATGTCTGGATGTCTTATTCATCTGTAATCCTCCATTGGGTGAAAGTCTTCCTATTATTTGTCTAAATCGATAAAAAAACCCCTCCCTGATATTCAGGATGGAGCTAAGCTTTTTAGCACGGTTAGCGGCATCCAGTCGGTTTTTGTGTAATTTATCTTTCAAAAAAAGAAAGAATTTCTATATAATTACAATATGGAGTTGATAATTTATAAACAGTAAATACTTAACTGATATAATTTCACTAAAGTTCAATTGAAATAATAGGAGAGAAAACCCTATGCTATCCAGTATGAAAAAGTTCTTCAAAGAAGGTTCTAAAGACTTGAAGAGAATTTATAAGTTGGTAGAAGAAGTGAATCGGCTAGAGGGTAAATATGAAAGATATTCAGATCTGGAATTAAGCGGAATGAAGGATAGATTTAAAAGCGTATTGGATGCTGGTGTTAATATATTGGATATACAATCCGAAGCTTTTGCGGTCGTGAGGGAGGCTTCCAAGCGAGTATTGAATCTTAGGCACCATGATGTTCAGCTTGCAGGCGGTTTTGTCCTGAGTGAAGGGGGCATTGCACAAATGAATACGGGCGAGGGGAAGACGCTTGTCTCCACTTTGCCTAGCTATTTACATGCACTGTACGGTAATGGTGTGCATATTATTACGGCCAATGAATATTTGGCCAGACGTGATAAAGAGTTGATGGGACAAATTCTAGAATATCTAGGTTTGACGGTTGATTTGAACATTTCCCAAATGGGGCCTTCCGCGAAACGTGATGCGTATGCGGCGGATATCACGTATGGGACGGCAACAGAGTTCGGTTTTGATTATTTGCGTGATAATATGGTCTACCGAAGAGAAGACAAGGTTCAAAGAGGACACCGATTTGCCATTGTCGATGAGATTGACAGCATCCTGATTGATGAAGCGAGGACACCATTAATCATTGCGGGCAGGGCAAGCGACGGAACCGAGCTTCACCAGATCACGGCACAAATCATGAAGTCATTTGTAGAAAATGAGGATTACGAGATTTACATCGATTCAAAGTCCGCCTTTTTCACGGATCAAGGGGCTTCCAAGATTGAAGCGGCCTTTGGTATCGACAATCTATATGGAATCGAGCATCAAGAGCTATTACATAATGTTACACAGGCGCTAAAAGCCCATGCAATCATGAAATTGGATGTCGACTACATTGTCATCGATGAAAAGATTGCAATCATCGATAAATTCACAGGCAGGGTGATGGAAGGGCGAAGCTTCAGTGAGGGGCTTCATCAAGCGATTGAGGCAAAAGAGGGCTTGGAGATTTCCGAAGAGAATGAAACACAGGCTATGATTACCGTCCAAAATTATTTTCGATTATATCATTCAATGTCTGGGATGACAGGCAGTGCCATGCCATCAAAGTCTGAATTCCGGGAAATATATCAGCTCCCCGTCATTGAAATTCCAACTAATGAGTCTATTATTCGAGTTGATGAGGTAGATTTGATTTATAAAGATGAAACAAGCAAAATCAATAAAATCGTCACGGAAGTAAAACGGATTCATGGTGGAGGCAGACCCATACTGATCGGAACGACCTCCATTGAGCAATCTGAAAAAATTTCGGTTCAACTAGAGAAGGGGAAAATTAAACATCAAATCCTAAATGCGAAGACGGAAGAGGATGAAGCGGAAATCATCGCGAATGCCGGGCAAAAAAATCAAGTGATGCTGGCTACGAACATGGCTGGGCGAGGAACGGATATAATACTTGGAGATGATGTCAAGGAATTGGGCGGCCTTCATATTATCGGTACGGAGCGACACGAGAGCCGTCGGATCGATATGCAGCTAAGAGGACGTTCCGGCCGGCAGGGTGATCCTGGTTCAACACAATTCATCATTTCTTTGGAAGATGACTTGTTTGATTACTATGATGAAGAAGAAATCGGACGTTATATCAAGAAAATCAAAATGGATGAAAATGGATTGGTGCTGAGCCCTGCACCCGATAAATTCGTTAAAATGGTTCAGGAAACGGTAGAGCAAATGCATCAATCAAGCCGTTACCATTTATTGAAGTTAGAGCATGCATTAAATGAGCAGAGTAAAATCATCTATGCAATGAGAGATCGGATTCTTGATATGGAGCCTGGACGGATGTCTGCCATTTTACTTGAATATATCGAAAAATACATTAATCGGCTTACAGTGAAATATTCCCCTGAAGATAAGATGGAACCTGGTTCCGCTGCCTTTATTGAAGAGCTTTCCCCTGTTTTCCAGTCGTTGGGATGGCAGGCAAGTGATTTGCAGGATTTAGTAGGCAAAATAGAAGGTATGGCGTTGGATGCTTTAGGTGAATTTGAATCGAGACTGGTGATCTTTCAGAACGATGCAGAATGGGGAAACCAGTTGCGCGCTTTCATGCTTCAGCATATCGATACAAATTGGATGAACCACCTGGATCAAATGAACAGTGTGAAGGAAGGCGTTGGTTTAAGCGGATATGGCCAGCAGGACCCATATACGTTGTTTGAAAAAGCAGCTCTCAGTCAATTTAACCTTCTATTAAGTAAAATTGAGTCGGAGATAAGCATCCGTTTTATGGAGTATATGAAAAGCAATCAGGAAGATGAAGCTGCTTTGGAGGGTGAGGAACGATGAGTTTATTTGGAAAAAAGGATAATACACAAAAGTTATCAGATCAGGATGACACCGTTCATACTGCCCTGATGTTTCACAAGGGGTGGGAAATTTCCAAGCAAGAAGAATATGTATATAAATTCCACCATCAAAGGCTTCCTGCATTAAAACCGAACCAAATTTCATTATCCGGCATCAAGCTGACTAGGGTGGAAGATGATGTAATCATAGAGGCTTTTCTACGAAATTCAATAGAGAAAGCTGTCAGTTTTGATATCGTGGATTTACTGTTAGTTGATGGAGATGGAAAATTCCTCGCAAAGAAGGCATTCGATCTTTCAGAGCTTGGTGAACTTCCAGCACTTTCAAGCATGCCATGGCGTTTCTTATTCGAGGAAGGGGATATGTTGACGGAATCGATTCCTGATAAAGGTTGGAAGATTGCTTTTGAATGGAAGAGAAAGTAGGGAAATACCCGCATGAGTCTAGCGGCAACCGACAGCTATTTTACCGGAGATCCAAAGCAAAGCCCTCATCCTTTTAGTGATGAAGGCTTTTTGTTTATAAAGGAAGTCATTAGTGCCAAATATTTATGCCGTTTTCTGTGTGCAACTTCTCATAAATGGCAACGCTAAGTAATATTTATAAGTAATCTTCCGCAATCAGGCTTAACCAAGGCTTGGAAATAATGAAGAGGAAAGTGGCAGGAGCATGAAGAATAACCGTAAACAACGCTTGAAGGAGAGGCTATTTGAGTTATTGTCATTCTCAATCGTGGCCATACTTTTCATTTATACGAATGATAGGATGGGTAACGGTCTTTCTATTGGGATAATTACGATAATCATCGGTGTTGCCGGTTTTATTGTTTATCTGAAGGAATGGATATCGAATCGAATCGTAAAAGGCATCATTTTTTCAGTTTTCCTTCTTTCGATCATGGTCTTTTTCCTTGGGGACATCTGGTTTTACCGTTATTATTCGACACCTATAACATCCTATATGTGGATGCAAAAAAGCAACCTGAATGGGCTTGGTGAAAGTATATTCAGTATGATGGAAATGAAGGATGCAATCTTTCTTCTGGTAGGCATTCCAATTGCTGAGTCATTTGTGAAGAAAAAATACCCCCTCAAGCATATGGCGCTTGTACCGGCCATAATATTCCTGATGATAGCAGGATTGAAGCCGGTCAAGAACATTTTTATCGACAAAGTAGATATAACCAGGCGCTATGAGGCGAATACCTTCTTGCGAAACTGGGGCCCGATCGGTCATCACGCATTGGATACGTATGCCTACTTTACTGACTCGGGAAGGCATGGAATGTCTTTGCAAGAAAAGAAGGCCGTTTCTGATTACTTCAATAAAAAGAAAAGAAAGGAAAATGGGCATTCAGGCTCCTTGGAGGGGAAGAATCTCATCATCATTCAGGTGGAATCTTTACAGGCGTTTCCGCTATTTCAAAGCAGTGCCGGGCAGGAGGTCACGCCATTCATGAATGAACTGGCGAAAGGGGGGCTGTACTTTCCCCATGTTTATCCACAGACGGTATTTGGGAATTCATCTGACGGAGAGCTTATCGTGAATACCGGATTATTTCCTTTAAAGCAGGGTGCGACCTTTTTTCGATTCCCATATAATGATTTTCCGGGTCTTGCTAAGGAATTAAAAAAGTCGGATTATCAAAGTTTTGCTTTCCACGGAGATGAAGAAGACTTTTGGAATAGGCAGCATGCATATCCCTCGCTAGGGTTTGATGACTATCTTTCCATAGAGGATATGTCGCAAGATGAGATGATTTCGATGGGGGTGGGAGACCGCAGTTTCTTCAAGCAAAGCTATGATTTCTTAAAAGATAAACAAAATCCCTATTACGCTTTTTTCGTTACATTGACCAGCCATGTACCTTTTTCGCTGCCAAAGGAACAGATAACATTGAAGCCTGAAGCTGGAAAAGAGAACAGTTACCTGACTAAATATTTTGAAGCCATTCATTATACAGATTCAGCCATCGGGGATTTCGTAAAGAGGTTGAAGGATGACGGGAAATTGAAAGACAGCGTGATTGTCATTTACGGAGATCATGATGGGCTATTTTTAAAAGATAAACACGAGGTTGAAGCGTATTACGGTAGTAAAATTAGCGATGAAGAGTGGATTGAAAAATATATGCCCATTCCCGTGATCATTTATCAGGAGGATATGGAAGGGAGAACGATTGATAAGGTAGCGGGCCAAATCGATATTTTACCAACTCTATATGATCTGTTCAATATTAAGAGTTCTTCATACTTTGGAGAGAGCATGCTGAATGGCGAAGATGGCGATGCTTTGATATTAAAAGGGGATTATGGTTCTCAAATGAAAATAAATGGGGAAGGCAAGGTCGGAGAATTTTCACCAGAAGACCAAAAGGAGATTGATCTGAGTGATCAAGTGTTGCGCTCTGATTACTTTAAACAAATGAAGGAAGAGAAAAAAGAGGATGACTGATAAAAGCCATCCTCTTTTTTCTTATAATCCTAAATGCGTTTTCACACGATTTTGGGCTTCAAGCTTTGTATCTTCAGGAACGATGTTGTACCAAACGCCATCTACCCGTTGATTGTCACCTTCAAGTGTATATTGTTCAATATTTTTGAGGGATGATTTGTAGTTATTTTGGATGCTCAACATTTCATTGAAACTTAAATTGGTTTCCACGTTTTTACCTAGAGCTTCGAATATATCGTCATAATTAGTAAGTGTCGATAGGCTTGACCCTTTTTTCATGACAGCTTGGATAACCTGGCGTTGCCGCATTTGCCGACCATAATCCCCACGGGGATCTTCCTTACGGATTCGGGAATAAATCAAGGCCTCTTTACCATTTAAGTCTATTGTGCCTTTATTGAAAGTATATCCTTTATAGGCAAGGTCCATATCATTATCGACTGTAACGCCACCAACAGCATTCACAATATCCTGAAAGCCTTCCATATTCATTTTAACGTAATAATCAATCGGAATATCCAAATAGGCTTCCACTGTATTTATCGACATGGCAACTCCGCCATATGCATAGGCATGGTTCATTTTATCATTTATACCTTTACCGATGATCTCTGTACGCGTATCCCTCGGTAAACTCAATAACTCGATCGATTCTTTTTTAGGATTAACCGTCATGACAATCATCGTATCTGATCGACCTGAGTCATTTTCCCTTTCATCCACACCAAGAATCAGCAATGAAAATGGATCTTTGCTTTTGAACTTGATGTCCTCTACCCGTTTATCCGTTTTATGGGCTGTACCCTGCATAGTGCTAATCGCACCAGCTAATGATTGATAAACTGAAGCGCCATAAACACCTGCGCCAATGAAAAGGATAAGAAGGGTAAAGCCGATTATTTTAAACGTTTTGCGTTTCTTTTTCTTTTTTTTATGTTCGGATCTCATTTAATATTCCTCCCTTAACCATCCCACAAAATGGAAGGTGTGAAAAAGTACCTAGTCGGTATTTTTAACTATACCTTTTTTTTGTCAAAAATAGAATAGTTTCTTTTTGTACTTAGAGTGCATATTTACCTTTTTTCATCCAAAAAAAACGAAGGATTCCAGAGAAACCGAATTCCTTCGTTAGTACATCAGTAGAATGTTTCGTTAATAGTATAACTTCTGAAAAAGAAGCTATGATTCTTTTACATGAAATTGCCAGACTTTAAGAGAAAGTCTGGCAAGTAAATCTTATAGACTTCTATAACCGATGATTTTACTCTTGAAATAAGAGTTTGAAGTAGTACTGATTGTTACTCCCTTGCTTGATGAGGCATGAATGAATTCCCCGCCGCCCAAGTAGATTCCCATATGACTTACCACTGATTTATTGGAACCCGTTGCAAAGAAGATAAGATCGCCGCTTTTCGGTGAAGTAACCTTTTTACCCATATCATAATATGTGGAAGATGAAAGCCTCGGCACGTCATACCCAGCCTTCTTGAATGTATAGTAAATGAATCCGCTGCAATCGAAACCTGATGGGGAGGAACCCGCCCACGAATATGGTGTACCAATTAATTTTTTTGCTTCGGAAACGAGCTTGGCCACTTTGTTCCCCGAACTTGGGGCTTCCACTTTTCCTTCATCGTTTTTATCAGCTGGGGCAGTACTTGCGGATTTACTTAGTTTTAGCTTTTGCCCCACTCTGATTAAATCGGACTTTAAAGAGTTGATTGATTTAAGCTGAGCTACAGACAAGTTGGTTTTTCTTGAAATCTTGGAAAGAGTGTCACCTTTTACCACAATGTATGTAGACGAATTGACTGGGGTCTGTGTAACATTGGATGGTTTGGAGCTGCCGGGTAAATCAATGGTAGTGGTAGTGGTTGATTTAGATACGATAAGTTTGTTACCTGCATAAATTCTATCGGATTTTAAGTTATTCAGTTTCATCAATTCAGCAAGTGTAAGGTTATGCTTGTTTGCTATCCTGGTTAAGGTGTCACCTGAAACAATGGTATATGTGGTTTTCTTTGTTTTTTTCACGGAAACTGAAGAAGCATTTGATGTTGATGTTGTTTTGGAGTTGGGTGTAATTAATTTTTGATTGATTCTCAAAAAGTCTGATTTTAAGTTATTAAGCTGTTTTAAGTCTTTTACCGTCGTATTATGCTTCTGGGCGATTTTACTTAAGTTATCACCGCTTTTGACTGTATATGTACCGGCAAGGGCAGGAGAAACAAAAGTCGAAGATAAAATGGCTAATGTCGAAAATGCGACAACACTTTTTTTCACGATTTTCCACCTCTAAATATGTCTTTTTCCCTATTCTAACAAAATAAACAGGTTTAAACATATTACATTTTTGTTACATGGGGAAAATAGTAGTATTTTACTGGTTTATATTGGAGGGTTTTGAGTAATGTAATCTACAATATTTTCTATATTGTGAGTCTTTTTTCACATTGAGGAGTTTTGCGTTTTTATTTGTCATTCTCTGTAAAAATGTCCCCTTTTTAGGATGTGCATTTCCATAGGGAAAAATGAAAACCCACTTCGTTTTACGAAGTGGGTGTTTTATTTAAAAAGGAAATCGACTAAATTCCTGCTTGAATTTCCTGTGGAGTATTCATTCCATTTATGGTTAAAGGATGCAATCTTCAGTAATGAATGATCGGCGGCTCGGATTTTCTTTAAGAGTTCTTCTGTGGTAGATACCACGGGTCCGGGCATGGAAGAGGAGTAATCCTCCCAGAATCCCCGTTCCTGCACATACTTTTCTAAGTCATATGCAAAGAATATCATGGGTCTTTCCAAGAAAGAGAATTCAAATGGTATCGATGAGTAATCGGTTATTAAAAGATCCGTACTGATAAGCAGCTGATTAACGTGAAATTCACTATTGATAGGGTAAATGAATCCCGGGAATTTATCTTGTAAATCATGCTCTGCATTTACTGCTGGATGCAGTTTTAGCAATAACGCATAATTTTCGCCCTGAAGTTCCTTGTAGAGCAATTCCAAATCAAGTGCAATCTCTCCGCTGTTCAAGCCATCATTACGGAATGTAGGGGCATACAGGATGATTTTCTTATGCTCAAGTTCTGGATACTTGTCCAGCAAAGCATTACGGGCATTTCTTTTTGATTCATCATTGAAAAAGAAATCGGTCCGAGGTATCCCGGTCCTTAGGATATGGGATGCCGGCAGTTGAAAACTTTCTTGAAAAATTTCGGCCATTCTCTCTGAACCTGCCGTAACATAATCGAATTTGTTATATACCTCTAAAAATCTTTTCCTTGCACCGGCTGAACGGTTTTGAATGGAAGGGTCTTTTGCCCCGAATTGCTTAACGGCACCGGCTGCATGCCACACTTGGACACATGTCACTTGCTTTTTGAATGCAATAGCTGAAAGAAAGCCAAAATAATTATCGATGATAATCCACTTTGATGTAGCCAGATGATAAACCGATCGGATCATGGCCATGATATTTTTTGATTCAAACGGAAGGACGATGGTTTCCCCATCGTCCTTAACTTGTATGGAACTGCTCGATTTCATTAAAAATACTTTTTGAATGGAAATGTCCTGCTTGTCCATTTCATTTGCGATATATTGGCAATTGTCCCCGAATGATGTGACAAAGGTCGTTTTGTCATATAAAGGGAAAAGTTTAAAGATAGAGAATAAAACTTTGAAACAAAAAAGATAAATCCCTATCGCGAATTCTTTAGCCATTAGTAACTTGTAAAAGGTCCTCTTTAATTTGGGAAGTCGATATGCCGATTGTTCTTGGAAGGTAGACCACTTCACAAACTTCGGATAATTCATCGAATTGGCCTTTCCAGTCATCACCCATTACAAAGATATCTACACCTTCACGAACGATGTCTTCCCTCTTTTGTTCCCAATTGTCTTCAGGTATAACTTCATCCACATAGCGGATTGATTCAAGGATCATTTTTCTGTTTTCAAAGCTATGATAAGCTTTTTTATCTTTTAAAGCATTAAATTCATCCGTGGAAATGGCAACGATCAGATAATCCCCTAAGTCTTTAGCGCGTTTTAATAGATTGATATGACCCCAATGAAGCAAATCAAAGGTTCCGTAAGTGATTACTTTCTTCATCTTTATTCCTCCTGTACAAATGTATTTATATATTTAATCTTGATGGTCGCAAAAAAAAAGACGCTTCGTTACTTATAAATGATGCTTAGATGTCTTGTCTATCTAATTATAACAAATAAAATTTACAATTGAACCACAAAAATTTTACAATCCTGTTAGATTATAAAGATAATGTAAATTGTAATTTTGGATTCAATTCTATAATTTAATTGGTTGTTTATCAAGAATGAATAACTATAGTTATATTGAAATGATGATAATCAGAGTTTTAGTATAACACATAACTAATTCAGTAAAAGGAAGGTATATTTCATTTATGTTAAAAATCGCGAGGTAATAGACCGGATGTAATTTTTTTGCTAGACTTGTTTAGGTTTCCGAAATCAAAAATGACCATTGTTTGAACTCTTCAATCGATTATTGAAAATTCAAGGCAGAAAATGGGTCATTGTTATAAAATTAATGATATTAGATAAAAGTAAGTTTGAAATTAGATGTTTGTAATCCTATAATATTCTTATTTGGAGCATATGATATGCTTGCTGCCGAGAGGGGAATTTCTTCAAAATGGAGAATTATATTTTTAAGAATAGAAAAACGATGAATGTCCGGCTTATTGATGAAGTTTATTATATAGAAATAGCCATAAAACAGAGTTTTCTTGACGGAATAGAGAGTCACTCTTTTATTTTAACGAATAGATACAATATAGATGATATAATCCATTTGGATTTTCATGTGAAAGATCAAACGGATGATTATTTTTTATTTGAAGTGAAGCTGCCGTATCAACCACTAAAAGATCGCCTTGTTGAGGGTGAAATGTGGGATTTGCATATCCTTCGGGAAATCGAAGGTGCACCTGTTACAAAACGGATTAGAAGTAAAAAACGCCAGTTGAATTTCTTTTCCATTCTGAATGAAGATCGCAAAAAAATGTTTTATCCATTTGCGACAAAAAAAGGTAACCTTTCCTTTTATGCGAATGATTATAAGATGTTTTCCTTTTTTGAAGATATTGAGCTACGAAAGGATGGCACAGTTCATCTTAATGGTCATTTTAATTTTCCTCCATTATTCCAATTGGATGAGCTTGAATTCAAAAAAGTTGAATTACTGGTCAGGAATAATTTAAATGAAGAAGAAGTTATCATACCTTTGACTGGTTTTGAACGTAAAGACCTACTGGAAAGGTTTCCTGGAATCAAGCTTCATGAAAATATCGGTTTTCAAGGCGAGGTCGATCTGAGGTCTGAAATCGATGGAGAGCAGCCAAAGTATTTCATGTTCTATACAGTTCTGCATTATGAAAGAAATGGCGAAATGGAAGAAGTAAGAAGTGTTCGGATGAAATGCAGTACTATAAAGGATCTGCCTGCAAAAAGAATAATTAAAGTACAGAATAAAAAAATACAAATTAAAATAAAAGCAACAAAAATATCGAAGTACTTTTCTTTATCTGCTTCTAAATATAATTTTAAAACGCAGGTTCTCAAAAAAGCGAAAAGTACCTGGGTGAAAACCAGAAGAAGTAAGCGTCTGAGGAAATGGTATAAGTCAGCTTTTGCTGTAATGAGCCTGCTTATTCCAGCCAATAAAAAATTGGTAGTATTCGAAAGCTATCATGGAAAGCAATATAGCGACAGCCCTAGGGCCATATATGAATACATGAAAGTGAATAACCCAGACTATAAACTGGTGTGGAGCGTCGACCGTGCTTCAATGAAGTATTTTGCTCAAAAGGATGTAGAGTATGTCAGACGTTTTTCCATCCGATGGTTATTGATCATGACGAGGGCAAAGTACTGGGTTAACAATGTTCGGTTTCCGTTGTGGATTCCAAAGCCTAAACACACGATATATATTCAAACTTGGCATGGAACTCCCCTTAAGCGCCTTGCGATGGATATGGAAGAAGTTCATATGCCTGGGACCAATACGGATAAATATAAAGCGAACTTCCTGAGGGAAGCGAGTAACTGGGATTACTTAGTTTCACCAAACGCGTATTCCACAGAGATTTTCCAAAGGGCATTCCAGTTCGACCGGAAGATGATTGAATCAGGTTACCCACGTAACGATTTCTTGCATAACTCCAATAATGAAGAAACGATTAATGAGCTTAAAAGAAAATTCAATCTTCCTCTTGATAAGAAACTTATTTTGTATGCCCCAACCTGGAGAGATAATCAATTTTTCAGGAAAGGGAAATATAAGTTTAATTTGGAGCTGGATTTAGCGCGGATGCAGGAAGAGCTTGGCGATTCCTATATTGTCATTATGCGTATGCATTATTTAGTGGCCCAGAACATGGATCTTTCCGAATTTGAAGGCTTCGCCTATGATTTCTCTCATTTAGAGGACATTCGCGAACTATATTTGATATCTGATTTACTAGTGACGGACTATTCCTCCGTCTTCTTCGATTATGCGAACTTAAGAAGACCTATGATTTTCTTTACGTATGATATAGAAGATTACCGTGATAACTTAAGGGGCTTCTATTTTGACTTTGAAGAGAAAGCACCTGGTCTTTTGACAAAGACCACAGAAGAACTTATTGAAGAGGTCAGGAATATCGAAAGAAGCAATTTCAAATTGAGTGGACGATTTGAAGAGTTTTATCAAAAGTTTTGCTATTTAGAATGCGGGGAATCCTCTAAACGCGTTGTAGAGCAAGTGTTTGTGAAGAGCAATACTACTGTTTAGAATGGCTTTCAATGTGATCATGAATATACCGGCTGTTTAACAGTCGGTTCTTTTTTTGAAAGGGGAAGCATATGGCATCAATAGTGACGAAAGGGAAAGCTATGCTAACGAGCGCCTATAAAATGGCTTTCGCCGTTGCAGGTAAAGTGTTGCCTGCAGATCAAAAGCTTGTTGTTTTCGAAAGCTTTTTAGGCAAGCAGTATAGCTGCAATCCCCGGGCAATATATGAATACTTGCAGAGTCACCATCCAGAATATAAAATGTATTGGAGTGTAGATAAAAGGCATACATCTCAATTCGAAGGGGCAGGTATTCCATATCTCAAACGTTTTTCACTTAGTTGGCTGCTCAAAATGACTCGAGCCCGCTATTGGGTTACGAACAGCAGGCTGCCGCTGTGGATTCCTAAGCCGAAGCACACGGTCTATTTGCAAACATGGCATGGGACTCCTTTAAAGAAACTTGCTGCAGATATGAAGGAAGTGCATATGCCTGGGACAACCACGGAAAGTTATAAAGAAAACTTCCATGCCGAATCAAGTAAATGGGATTATTTAATATCCCCTAACGCTTATTCTAGTGAGATTTTTGCCCGGGCCTTCAATGTTGATACTTCTAAAATTTTGGAAACAGGTTATCCGCGTAATGATTTACTTTACAATGGAAATAATCGTGATACAATCGATTCATTGAAACGGAAGTTGGGTATACCATCAGAGAAAAAGATCATTTTATATGCCCCTACGTGGAGAGATGATGAGTTTTATGGCAAGGGGAAATATAAGTTTGAAATTAAACTGGATTTGAATCGATTGAAACAGGAATTAGGGGATGAGTATGTAATATTACTCCGTCTTCATTATTTAATTTCCGAGAACTTGGATTTATCGGCTTATCAAGGATTCGCTTACAATTTATCCAGTTATGAAGATATCAGTCATTTGTATCTAATTTCAGATTTACTAATAACGGATTATTCCTCAGTATTTTTTGATTACGCTAATTTAAAGCGTCCGATGCTTTTCTATGTATATGATATTGAGAACTACAGGGACAAGCTTCGTGGGTTTTACTTTGATTTTGAAACGAATGCACCAGGTTCGTTAGTTAAAACGTCTGATGAAATAATTGATAGTATCAAGGCCATTGAATCAGAAAATACAGTTGAAATGAATCGTTTTCACGAACGGTTTTGTGCACTCGAGGATGGCCAGGCTACACGACGTGTTATAGAAAAAGTGTTTTTAGGAAGGTCTGTGTAATATATGAGTTCAGCTTTGACCGTTTTAAAAGAACAAATCAATAATTTTTATTTGGCAAGGCGTTTGTCTGTTTATGAGGTGAAAAGTGCCAACAGCAGTAACTATCTAGGAATCCTATGGGAGATCATCAGTCCGATGATACAGATTTCGATCTATTGGTTCGTATTCGGGTTTGGGATCTTTAATCGCGGAGAGGAATTCCTACCATGGTTGATGGCAGGGATCGTTGTCTGGTTTTTTGTTAATGCGAGTACAACCCAGGTATCCAAATCTGTCTATTCCCGACTGAATATGGTATCCAAGATGAGCTTTCCGCTGAGTGTCATTCCTACTTATGTCATTTTTGCGAAGCTGTACCAGCATCTTATGCTGCTTGGAGTGATTATCATACTTTTAGGTTTCACTGGTTACCTCCCCACATTTTATATCATACAACTGCCGTATTTTATCGTAGCTACGGTTGCCTTGCTATTTTCATTCGGATTAATTTCTTCAACATTATCGACCATCATTCGTGATGTTCACAATATAATCGTGTCCTTAATGAAAGTACTGTTTTATTTAACGCCAATCCTTTGGGTAATAGATCCTAAAGATCATCCACTCATCGCTGATATCATGAAGTTGAATCCACTATATTATATTGTGGATGGGTATCGTGCTTCATTATTGGGGGAATCATGGTACCTGATAGTGCATTGGGAATATACGCTTTATTTCTGGGCAGTCGTAATCATCTTGTTTTTGATAGGTTCCACGCTGCATGTCAGGTTTAGAGATCGCTTTGTTGACTTTAAGTAAACGGAAGTGAGAAAATTTGGAAAAATCGGTTATAGTCAAAGACGTTACGAAAAAATATAAATTATATAATAAAAGCTCGGAAAAATTATTGGATCTCCTTTTACCGAAAAGCTATGGAGAAGAGTATTTTGCTCTGAGGAATGTTAGTTTTGAAGCGGAAAAGGGTGATGTAATCGGATTTGTCGGTGTCAACGGTTCCGGGAAATCAACCTTGTCCAATATTATTGCCGGCATTATCCCCCCAACGGATGGAAATGTCCAAACCAACGGGAAACCGGCATTGATTGCCGTTGCATCGGGCCTTAATAATCAATTGACGGGCAGGGAAAACATCGAACTGAAAATGCTGATGCTTGGATTCGACAAGAATCAGATCAAAGAACTGGAGCCTGAGATCATCGAGTTTTCAGAGCTTGGTAAGTTCATTGATCAACCAGTGAAATCCTACTCGAGCGGGATGAAGTCCAGACTTGGTTTCTCGATTTCCGTGCATATCGATCCAGATATCCTGATTATTGATGAAGCCCTATCAGTCGGGGATAAAAACTTTGCTGAGAAGTGTTTAGAGAAAATGAACGAATTTAAGGCAAAGGGCAAAACGATGTTCTTTGTCAGCCATTCAATCGGTCAGATGAAGAAATTTTGCCAAAAGGCTTTATGGCTTGAATATGGAGAGTTAAAGGCATACGGTGCCATGAACGAAGTAATGCCACAATATGAAGCATTCTTGAAAGAATATAACGCCATGTCTAAAAAAGAGCAGAAAAAATACCGTGAAGAACAAATGAAAAGGCGCAGTTCCGCACTGGTATGAAAGTGAAAAGCAGACCCGGGCTTCGGGTCTGCTTTTTTTAGTTAAGCACTTCATCATAAGCTTTCTCAAACCGCTCGGCAGCTGAAAGGTGGGAGTATTCGCTTTCCATTTTATATCTTGCTTTCGTAGCTAACTTTGCTGCATATTCAGGATCATTAAGCAGGTTGGAGATGGCTTGCGCAAGTGCTTCTTCATTTTTTTCAGCTACTAACAGACCATCTTCACCATCAATGAGAATCTCCTTTAAACCTCCGATTGCACTTGCGATGACGGGTGAGCGGCAACTCATCGCTTCTAAAGCGGAAATGGAAGTCGCTTCTTCCACCCCATGGGAATGAACGCTTGGGATGAGTACGATGTCCGATGCTTCATAGAGGTTATGCATTTTCTCGAACGGCACTGAACCGAGAAAAAGTACGGAATCTGATATTTTGATCCTGGCTGCAGTTTCCTCAAGCCGGCTTCGCTGTTCACCCGTACCTGCATAGACCAATACTGTTTCAGGATGGTTTTCCAGCACCTCCGGCAGAGCAAGAAGCGGGTAGATGACGCCGTTCTTTTCCGTCATTCTTCTCGGAACGAAAAGCATCTTTTTATGTAGAGGTATTTGAAAGTCCCGGCGAGTTTGCTCCCGCTTTGCTCTTTCCGGTTTGAAAGCAGACACGTCAATGAAGTTCTTGATCGTATCCGCCTCTATATGTGCCAAGTGATTGATATAGTCTTTGATCCTTTGATCGACCGTCACTACTTTTGCAGCGGACTGATATGCTTTTCTTTCTAGTTCGCGAATGGTCAAATCTTCTTCACTGTCCGGAAGAAGGGCGCCCCTGCTGACTGCCTCGAAAGAATAATACCCATGGACGGTTTGCACCGTCGGTATCCCGGATTCGATGGAGGCAAGCGTTGCGAAAATGTCTTGAGCATTAATGACATCATAGTTCTTTTTCAAGGCTTTAATAGATGAAGCCAATAATTTTTGGCGTTGCCGGTCATTGAAAAGCTGGCCGCTCCCCTGTTTTACTTTATTTAATAAAAATCCTGGGGCCTGGGCGAGCATCTTCCTCTTGAAAGGGGGTAATTGTGAGAAAGATAATATGTCCACATGATGTCCCCGTGACATTAACCCCTTTTTTAACGTAGTGATATGACTCGATAGCCCTCCTTCATGAGGGTAGTTGAAAATCGTTGTGATTAAAATGTCCATAGTAGCACTCCTTCTTCTAATGCATTAATTTGATGATTTGATCCTTTTCAGCGCTTGCAAGCTGCTTACTTTAAAAAGAATGGATAATGCGAGATATAATCCGAATACCAGCAGCGAGATGATCACTAATTCCATGATGATGGGCAACTTTAGGGTAAGCGGGTGGATCCAGAGAGCCATTCCGTAAATGATGGCTCCGATGATGGTAAGCTTGCTGCTTTCCTGAAAAACATCCCTGAAAGCGGCCTTGTCCGCTCTTGCTGTCTTCAGCCATAGATAGACGAAAAGGTAGAGAGATTGCAGGAGCATGGAAATACCCGATGCTAAAGCGATTCCACCGACGCCGAGATAACGTGATAGGACCCAGCTGAGCAGGACGTTAAGCAATACGGCAATCAGGCAGGAATACATCGCCACTTTCGTTTTCTTCAAGGCGTAGAAGGCGTTCATCAAATAATCCCTCAGTGCAAAGAACGGGAGGCAAGCTGAATAAAAGATGAATGCCCTATAAGTCATTTCGGTTGCTGAAGCATCGAAAGCCCCGCGTTGGAAAGCCAGAGTGATTAAGCTGTTTCCGCTGATTAACATGACGACCATGAACGGAATCGCTAAAAATAACAGCGATTTCAACCCCTTTAAGGTCAAATTAAGGAAAGATTGATAGCCTATAAGCGCGCGCTCGACGATTGAAGGGTACAATACGGTAATCAGCGGCGTGAGGACAATGCTTAATGGCAGCCACAGCAGGCGATTCGCATAGTTCAGGGCCGATACGCTTCCGGTTTCGAGCGAGGTCGCAATAATCCGATCGACGACACTATTCAACTGGATCGCCAAAGCGGCGATAATGATTGGATAAAAGGTGCACAGTGTTTGTGCGATCTGCCGTTTATGAGGCAGGAAAGAGACGATGGGCCGGATTCCGTACTGCTTCAATGATGGGTATTGAATAAGGAACTGGCTTGCTGCACCGAACACAAACCCCCAAGCCAAGCCTTCAATCCCAAACGGAGCAGCGAACAGAATGGTGGCTGCGATAATGACCGTGTTTTGTGCAGTGGAAGTGAGGGCCGGCAGAATAAAGCGCTTATTCGCATTGAGGACCCCCGTCGCCATGTAAGAAAGCGTGAAAAATAGTAAACTTGGCAGCATGATCCGGGTAAGTGACTCCGTCAGGGCCAGCTCCGAATCAGAGAAACCCGGGGCCGTCAACAAGACGAGCGGCTTTATGAAAAGCATGCAGGCAATGGTCATGACTGCGGCTACCAGCATAAAGAAAGAACCTAAAACACTGATGAATTCATCAGCTTTCAAAGGGTTATCCGCCTTCTTTTCCAAGTAAATGGGGATAACGCCGGCCTGAAGACCGCTGCCGAGAGCCGTAAAAAGAATGGTTGGTATGAGGCTTGCCACGAAAAAAACATCTGCCATCGATGATGCCCCGAAATAGGCGGCTATGATCGATTCCCGCCCGAATCCGAGGACTTTTCCAATGGCTGCAATAATGGTGACGAGCCCGACCGATTTAATGACATGTGAAAGAGTAGGCATATTTTCAATCCTTTAAAATGATGTCCTTCTGTAAACAGAATCCTAAACAACTATAAAATATCAGCGTAAACGTTTTATCTTCGAGAATATTGTAGAAAAGTCCTGCTAATAATGCGGCCAACATCAGGCAGATGGTGAACGCTGCCAAAGTGCCTTTTCCTGATTTCAGGATTGTACGGCAGGTTAAAAAGATGAATGCAAGAACCGCAAGAAAGCCCAGCACACCAGTTTGGACCAGAATCTGGATATATTGATTATCGGTATACATCCTTTCACCAATTTGGTATTCCTGATAAATTGGTGAGGAAAAGGATAGTGTGGCAGAATCTCCGAAGGTTGCTAACCCTGTACCGATTATCGGGTGATCTTTGAAAATTTCAATTCCCTTGATCAGGACATATAAACGGCCCCACTCTGTACTTTGGTGCAGAGTCTTATCAGAGAACATATCTGAAAAACGATTGGAGAGGGCATGTTCGTTTTCAGTAGAGGGGGTGCTGCCGATTATCACATTTTCCATGGGAATCGATGCGGATACCTCCACTTTACTTGATGCAAATAAAACTGGGTAATAAATAAGAAGCAGGCCGAGACAAAATGCTCCTACAGCATATTTGAGAAATGGTTTATTTCTGGTCCATATTATAAAGACAAGCGCCGCGAACCCGAATGCAATCATCGTGCCCCGCGAATAGGTAAGCAGTAACGTTCCGGAAAGCAGGATGGCAGCGAGAAAGACGATCCATTTATATTTTTTCAGCGACTGAAATAGAAAGAAACTAAGGAATAACTGGATGCTTAAGAATAAGGCGAATACATTGGGATTGGCAGGTGCTCCATAAATCCTCATCCGGTTTGTTGGAGAAAGATTCCACATTTCCCATGAGTGTGGAAGCAGAATCGTGCGTAAAAAGATTTTCTCCACTATGCCATGGAGGCAAAGTAAGATTGTAAATATTAGGATAACCTTCAAAAAGCGAAAGATATCCTTTCTTTCTAGATTTAATTCACCGATAATGTAAAGAAGCAAGAATGTAATAAGCAATGCACGAAGTTCAAAAAGGATGGGGAGGATTCCCACCCCGTTCATGAGTGCAGCTGCGGCGCCAATTAAACAAAACAACCAAAATGGCGCAGTAAAATGATATTTCGAAAATTGCCATTCGTTCTTTTTAAATCTTTCAATAAGCAAAGAAACGAATAAGGTGAGGATGATCAGGTCACCTGTATAGGTTAAGCCGCTATTCAGTTCCATCAATAAGGGACGGGCAGGGAAATAAATGAATAGAATTAATAACAGGTTTTTTTTATTTATACCGATAAAAACGAGCATCAACGCCGTTGTCATGTAACCGGCGATAGGGTGAGGCACTGCCGATGGGACGAGCAGGCACAGTAATAGAATGGGTAACGATTGTTTTTCTATAAACTTCAATTGATTAACCACCTTTGAATCCAAAATCACGTTCTATGATGTGTATGAAAAAATTTCTTGAATAATACCCCACCCTTTAGATGTATAGTACATATGAAAGGCTGAAGTGAAATGACAGAAAAGTTTGTTGAGATACTATCCATACCATTCATTGATAGCAATATGGATGAATTCATGAATGGAATGATATATCCAAGATTGATGAATCAGGAAAAAACGTTTGTCGTTACGGCAAATCCGGAAATAGTCGAGTATGCAAATGAACATCAGGGTTATAAAGACATCATTTTATCGGCTGATTACATCACTCCTGATGGCGTTGGTATTATTATGGCCTCTAAATGGCTAAATCAACCTTTACAAGAGCGGATTACAGGATTCGACTTGATGAATGAATTATTTCGGGTCGCTGATGAAAAAGCGCTGAAGGTATACCTGCTTGGAGCGGAGGAAAACGTGATTGAAGCGGCGGCCCTGAAAGTAAAAGAACTATACCCGGGTCTCGAGTTGGTGGGATACAACCATGGTTACATTGATATCAAGGATGATACCCTGCCTAAGTCGATAGCGGAACTTGAACCTGACATCATTTTGACTGCATTGGGGTTCCCTAGGCAGGAAAAATGGGTTTCCAGGCACTATGCATTTTTCAATAAGGGGTTATTCATGGGGGTTGGGGGAAGCTTTGATGTCCTTGCGGGTAAGGTGAACCGCGCCCCGGTTTTCTGGCAAAAGATGCGTCTTGAATGGTTGTACCGACTTATCCAGCAACCTTCACGTTGGAAACGGATGCTTGCGCTGCCAAGATTCGTATTAAAGGTTAGGCGGTTGAGGAAATCGGTGCAGCGTTCCTGAACATAAGGAGTGGACTGGATGAGGATCTTGCATTTAAACGCCGGTAATGAAACTGGCGGCGGTATGTTTCATATTATGTCCTTACTGAACCAATTGAATAAAGAGGAGTGTTTGCTTGGTGTATTTGAAAATGGTGAACTATACCGGCGGGCCATGTCCTCCGGGATACAAACCGAACTTTTCAAGCAACATTCCAAATATGACCTTTCAATTTTGAAACCTTTAAGGGACTTTATCCGTCTAAATAATATAGACATCATCCATACACATGGTCCGCGGGCGAATATATATGGGGCCTTTATTAAGCGCTTCATTAAATGCCCTTGGCTTCTTACTGTTCACAGTTCACCTCAACATGACTTTTTAGGGCAGGGTGTAAAAGGAAAATTGTATACGGGCCTTCATGTAAGGTCATTTCAATATGCCGATCATATACTGGCGGTTTCAGACCGCTTTAAGCAGGACTTGATTGACCAAGGAATCCATCCGTCCAAAATAACAAAGATCCTAAACGGAATTGACTTTGAAAAGGAACTGCCTTTCCCGTTTCAAAGAGAAGATTTCGGGTTTGGGCAAGAGGATTTCATCATCATCATGCCAGCAAGGCTTGAACGTGTGAAAGGTCATGAATTTGCTTTTGCGGCATTAAGTGAAGTGGTATCGGAATTCCCCCATGTAAAGCTGCTGCTTGCAGGGGACGGGAGCAGGAGACCGGCTTTGGAAGAGATGGTCACGGAAAAGGGATTATCCGATCACGTGCACTTTTTAGGGTATCGTGAAGATTTAGATCGAATCTACCCATTGGGGGACATCACACTATTGACTTCCTTAAGTGAAAGTTTTCCACTGGTTTTACTTGAAGGAGCAAGATCGGGTCTTCCGGCAATCACAAGTGATGTCGGCGGTGTAAAGGAATTGATTCCCGATCGAAGCAAGGGCTGGATAACGGATATCGGCAATGTCGAACAGCTGAAATTGGCCATCTGCAATGCGTTAAAATTAAAAAAATCCGGGGACCTGACAAAGATAGGGATGGATTTACAAAAATTTGCAAAAAACAACTTTTCTATAGAGATTTTAGCCAATAACGTATATAATGTTTATTTGAGGATGAAAAATTAAAATAAGCATTTATATATAGGTTTTCTTATAGATCGGTTACGGGTATTAGATTTTTAGTTGAATTGAGGTGGTTCTTGATGTTCTTGATGTTAATAGGGGCCTTGTTGGTAGCCTTTTTATTATCCATTTTTTTGACTCCTTTTGTCGGAAAGCTGGCCTTTAAGTTAGGAGCTACCGATAAACCGAATGAGCGAAAAGTGCATAGTAAAATTATGCCGCGTATGGGCGGTTTAGCTATATTTTTGAGTTTTTTCATTACCTACTTGCTTTTCATGGATGATTTTGGGGAGCAGCTGCCCCTTCTGGTGGGAGCCCTTGTCATCATTTTGATCGGGATGGCTGATGATATTTTTGAATTAAGAGCTGCACCCAAATTCCTGGGCCAGGTTTTGGCTGCCCTCATCATCGTATTATGGGGCGGTCTTGAAGTGGAATTCATCAATTTACCGTTCTTTACCGATACACTTGAATTTGGTGTTTTAAGTATACCGATCACCATTTTGTGGATTGTCAGCATCATTAATGCAATTAACCTGATAGATGGACTGGATGGTCTTGCAGGCGGTGTCTCAACGATCGCATTAGTGACAATTGCAACTATGGCCCTCATTAAAGGGGACCTATTTGTTGCCATGGTCGCATTGATCGTGATTGGAAGCACTCTTGGCTTTTTGAAATATAACTTCCATCCGGCAAAGATTTTCATGGGAGATACAGGCGCATTATTCTTAGGTTACATCATTGCCGTCCTGTCCCTGCTAGGGTTTAAAAACGTTACCATGATTTCATTGATTGTACCGATCATCATTTTGGGTGTTCCCATTTCGGATACATTTTTCGCGATCATCCGCAGGCTCGTCAATAAACAGCCTATTTCGGCTGCTGATAAATCCCATTTACATCACTGTTTGATAAATTTGGGATTCACTCATAAACAGACTGTCTTGCTCATTTACGCTTTAGCTGCTTGCTTTGGTTTAGCAGCCATAATCTTCTCATTTGCAACGATGTGGGGAGCATTGATCCTTGTAACGGGACTTCTGCTGATCATAGAGATTTTTGTGGAGAAAATTGGTTTGGTCAATTCAAACTACCAGCCGTTGCTCAAGATGCTCAACTTTAAAAACAAGCCATGATCATTTTGGAGATAGATTGCTAGATTAGCCAATTTTGGTATATGAAAAGCCATCAGCCGTAAAGTAACGGCTGGTGGCTTTTTTGCTCCTAACTGGAGGGGGTGCAAAGATAACAAAAAAGGAAACCCCCACTCATGACGAGTGGGGGTTTCACTTTATTCTTGTATTTGTGATTGAACAGCTTCAGTTTCAGTGCCTTCATCTGGTCCCAGGTTCAAGTGGGATTGAAGCAACAGCTTAGTGTTCGCTAATGATGTTTCGTTCAGCTGATAATAATAGGTTCCGCTAATGGTAGAATCCTGACCTTCAAGTTTGATGGTTTCAAGATTGATGCCTTTATCGGTAGTTACATATTTTATGAAACCTCTCATTTGCGAGAATTGAAGGTTCGTTGTCATATTGTCACCGACAGCTTCCATTACGTCCGTATATTTCGTCAGTGATCCAGCCGAGGTTGCTTTGGCAATGATGGCTTTCAGGACTTCCTGCTGACGCTCACCACGTTGGATATCACTGTCCTTTTTACGTGTCCGTGCAAATGCTAATGCTTCTTCACCATCGACGGTCTGTAATCCTTCTTCGAGATGGATGGCATTCTTTTTGTCATGTGAATCGATTTCATACATTTCATAAGGGACGTCGACTTCGATGCCATCCAATGAATCTACGACATCGATGAAAGCATTAAAGTTCATGCGAACATAATAATCGACAGGGACATCGAGTAACTCCTCCACTGTGTCCATCGTCGCTTTCGGTCCGCCGGCTGCATGGGCCGCGTTGATTTTCGTGGTTACGCCTTTGGCGGGCACGTACACATATGAATCACGTGGAATGCTTAATAGTTTTATAGATTTCTGATCTTTATTGAATGTGGCCAGAATTAAAGCATCCGAGCGGGAATTTCCTTTTAAATCACGATCCTTACTATCATCGATCCCTATGAAAAGGATCGAGAAATTATCTTCGAGCGGGTCGATCGCTGCACTTCGCTTTGCTGATGCTTCCACGGGGTCATAGGAATCATTGAAAACATTCTGGGCTTTCATATACAGGGTTGCAGCATACGTAGAAGCGCCCAGACCGAGTACCAGCAGGGGAACAAGCAATAACCAAAGCCTCTTTCGCCTTTTCTTCTTTGTTTTTTTAATTTTATAAACACGCCTAGTAGTAGACATCTTTTTCTTCTCCTTTTAAATAACGAACATCAGACATATATCGCTATTTTTCGAATCCTGCAGTTTATATTTCGTCATATATTACACCTAATTTTACAATGATTTAATAATTTCGTAAAATAAATATTTCTTTTCAATTATATTACAGCATAAAAAAGGAAAAATATGCAGAAATATATCAGGCGAATTTCTCTTCCAAATAAAGCATTTCTTCCTCGGTGATGTGGCCTTGACCATTTGTCAGCTCTGTAATCCAAGCGGTATATGTCTCTTTTTGTGTTTCCTCAACATATACAAGGATATTGACCTGATCAAGGTACTGTATTTCCTTTATTTGATAAATGGAAGATCGCAATTCGTTTTCCAATTTTCCAAGCCAGGTATAGTCGATGGTTGTCGAAATGACCCGCATTAGTTTTCTAATGACCACACCCGTGGTATTTATACCTTCTGAAGTCGCTTTGCTGTATGCGCGAATTAGACCGCCAGCACCAAGTTTGATGCCGCCAAAATACCTTGTGACCACAACAGCGGTGTCTTTCAGATCCTTTTTCTTAAGCACTTCTAGGATAGGGACGCCTGCCGTTCCGCTCGGTTCCCCATCGTCGAGGGCTTTTTGGATTTGATTTTGTTCCCCGATCATATAGGCTGAACAATTATGCGTGGCATCTTTGTGCTTTTTCTTGATTTCCTGGATAAAGGCCTGTGCGGCATCCTCGGTTTCGACCCGCGCGATGTGGGAAATAAAACGGGATTTTTCAATGACGATTTCGTGTTCGCCGCGACCTGCCACCGTTAAATATTTAGTGAGCATTGCTATTCCACCTTCGTACTTCCTATTAGTTGATTTATTATAAGGCTTTGCGGAAAAAGTGGCAATGACGATTCATTTACAAGCCGCATGTGTAAAGAAACTTTAATATAAGATAAAGCTGTACGTGTTATAATTAATTTCATTGCCTGTTATTGTTATTAGCTGGTCATATATGCTTAAAAGAATAACATTGTAGTAAAAACATGAGTTCTGTGCCATTATCCTGGCTTTACCTTAACGTGTCCTCTCTTTTAAAGGATTTTGCCATTTAATAAATGCATCTGTTTCATATGATAATCAATGGAGCGGAACGTCCCATTTGTTTGAAAAGGATATATGTATTAGGATAATTGAAATGGCTTTCTGCCTTTAAAAGGCAGACTTAATGGCCGGAATATGAGATGTAAAGTAAATATGTACATTTTATGGAAATCACAAAAGGAAATTAACGTATTTTTAATCTTTTTTTGGTACAATATGTTCATGAAGGTTACTTCATACAAAAGTTTCCTGAAATTTAACCATTCATGAAAAAGGAAAAGAACTTTTTTCCATATACATAGTCTTTAAGACAATAAATTGTTTAAGTCTTTTGGTAAGTGGAGGGATCTTAATGTCCATAAAAAAGGTTGATGCTAAAGCATTGGACAAGATCTTAGAAACAATGGTGAGCACTGTTAGTGAAAGTAAAGATGAAGTCTTTGATATCGGCGAACAATGCCGAAAGGATTTCGAGTCATTATCAAAAGAGCTTGATGATGTGAAAATCAGGGTTGCCATTGTGATAACCGACAGCGATGCACTGGATTCAAAAGCCAGGTTTGCTCGAAAAAGGCTTTCAGAAGTCAGTATGCACTTCAACCATTTTTCTGAAGAACAGGTGCGCGATGCTTATGAAAGGGCACATAAGCTGCAAGTAGATTTACAAATTAACCGGCAATTGGAGAAAGAGCTCCGTAATCGCCGGGATGAGCTTGAGTTAAGGTTAAGGGGTTTACAGCAGACGATCGATAAAGCGGTGCACCTTGTCTCGCAAATATCGGTAGTACAGAATTATTTGACACAGGATCTTAAATTTGTCGGGGAAGCACTTCAAGAAGCGAAACGCAAACAGGACTTCGGCCTGAAAATAATCGAAGCCCAGGAGCAGGAACGTAAAAAGCTCTCACGTGAAATTCATGATGGTCCGGCACAAATGCTGGCAAACGTCATGATGCGCTCAGATCTGATAGAACGAGTGCAACGGGAGAGAGGTCCTGATGAAGCGTTAGTGGAAATCCGCAGTTTAAAGGTCATGGTAAGGAATGCTTTATATGAGGTGCGCAGAATCATCTATGACCTTCGTCCTATGGCGCTTGATGATTTAGGACTAGTTCCTACCCTCAGAAAGTACCTGCAAACGACCGAAGACTATAATAATGGCGTGAATCTGAATTTCGTCAACCTTGGGCAGGTCAAAAGGCTTCCTTCCGATATGGAGGTCGCTTTATTCAGGCTGGTTCAAGAGGCAGTACAAAATTCATTGAAGCATGCGGACCCAAAACAGATTCAAGTTAAACTGTCCATTTCCAAGGAGATGGTGACCGTCGTCGTCAAGGATGATGGAAAGGGGTTTGACGCTTCGATTCAAAAAGAAGGTTCATTTGGCTTGGTGGGAATGAGAGAAAGAGTCGAGCTGCTGGAAGGTGAAATGACGATAGATTCACAACCAGGGGCAGGCACTTTAGTATTTATACAAATTCCCTACCATATATAAACTATAGAGAATAGACATTTTAAATAGAAACTAGGAGGAAGAAGCCGTTGAAGACTAGTATCATCATTATCGATGACCATCAGCTTTTCCGTGAAGGCGTAAAGCGCATATTAGATTTTGAATCATCCTTTGATGTTGTTGCCGAGGGTGATGACGGAAGTGAAGCTATGGATCTCGTTGAAACACATAAACCTGATGTTGTTATCATGGATATCAACATGCCGAACATGAATGGGGTCGAAGCGACAAAAATGCTCGTGAACCGTTACCCTGAAACAAAAGTCATCATCCTTTCCATTCATGATGATGAAAACTACGTACAGCACGCATTGAAAACAGGAGCACAAGGCTATCTGTTGAAAGAAATGGACGCAGATGCGTTGATTGATGCTGTGCGTGTAGTCGCTGAAGGCGGCTCATACCTTCATCCGAAGGTGACCCATAATTTAGTTAAAGAATATCGCCGTTTGGCAGCTGAAGAGGGTTCGGATCGTGAATCCGTACATACAATTGAAATCAGGAGGCCGCTTCACCTATTGACTCGACGCGAATGTGAAGTGCTTCAACTTTTAGCGGATGGGAAAAGCAACCGTGCCATCGGCGAAACTCTATATATCAGTGAAAAAACAGTCAAGAACCATGTGAGTAACATTCTTCAGAAGATGAATGTGAATGACCGTACACAAGCGGTTGTCCTAGCTATTAAAAACGGCTGGGTAGAAGTGAAGTAATAAAACGATCGATAAGTCCGGCTCTTCAGAATCCGCAATGCGTGCTGAAGGGCTGGACTTTTTTGTTGGAAGGATGATTAACTGGATTCATATTTTTGGTAATGCAGAAAGTAATTTAATGCAAATAAAGGCATTTTCAGATAGAATGGTGAGTATGATATGAAGTAAATTTTTATAAGGATGGTACTATTATGAAAACCGCAGTCGTAACTGATAGCACTGCATATATACCTGAGGAATTGCGTGAACGTTTACATATACATATGATGCCGCTTAATGTCATTTTTTCCAATGAAGCATACCGGGAGGAAGTTGATATTACTGCGGATGAGTTTTATGAGGAAGTAAAGAGGCAGGAGAAATTACCGACCACTTCACAGCCTCCAATCGGGAAATTTGTCGAGAAGTTCGAGGAACTGCAAAAAGAATATGATGATGTTATTTCCATACATTTATCGAGCGGCATCAGCGGAACGTTTCAAGGAGCGGTATCGGCGGGTGAAATGGTCGAGGGAATTAAGGTTCATGCCTTTGATTCGGAAATCAGCTGCATGGTACAGGGGTTTTATGTGATCGAGGCGGCAAAGATGGCACTTGATAATAAAAGTGCAGAAGAAATCATGGCCAGGCTTGAAGAGATGAAGCCATCGGTCAGGGCGTACTTCATGGCAGATGACCTTTCCCATTTGCAGCGCGGGGGACGCTTAAGCAGTGCTCAAGCATTGATTGGCAGTTTGCTTCAAGTGAAGCCGGTTCTCCATTTTGTTGATAAGGTCATCGTCCCATTCGAAAAAATCCGTACAAGAAAAAAAGCGATGAAACGGATTGCCGATTTGCTTGGAGAAGACGCGGCGAGCGGCGAGAAATATAAAGCCGTCATCATTCATGCAAAACGGGAAAGTGAAGCAAAAGACTGGAAAGCAGAACTTGAAGCCCGGTTCCCGAATGTCGAGTTCGACATCAGCTACTTCGGTCCAGTAATCGGAACGCATCTGGGCGAAGGCTCAATGGGGATGGGCTGGTATAAAATTTAAGCTGTGACGCCTTTACTAAGTGAAAGGCGTTTTTTTATGAACAAAAAGGAATCCGGGAGTTAAAAGCGAATGATAAGGGGGAGTGTATTTTATCAAGAAATGGAGGTTGCAGTTTGGAAAAAATGAGAATTTCCCCGCCTTATTCCCCGGAACTTCAGAACCATCTCACTGGAAAACATCTTTTGGCCTTCGATATCCCCTTCTCCCAAGAACTTCTCGCAGAGCACCTCAAGAATGGGTATGTCTCGGAAACTTGCGGCGTGCAATCCGGGAACGGCAGTTATCACTGTATGCGCTGCGGTAACAAAGATCAAACCCTGTTTTATACTTTCCCTTGCAAGATTTGCAATCAAGATTGCACTTACTGCCGCTCGTGCATCATGATGGGACGGGTCAGTGAATGTGCAAAGCTTTATAGGTGGACCGGTCCAGGCATTCAGATTACGATTCCTGACAATGTGATGAGTTGGACAGGCACTTTATCCGCAGGTCAACAAAATGCCTCCGACTGTGTCGTTGAAGCGGTAAAAGGAAAAGGTGAATTTCTGGTATGGGCTGTATGCGGGGCAGGGAAGACGGAGGTCCTATTTCCGGCGATTGAGGCAGCCTTGCAAGCCGGGAAACGGATTTGTTTGGCAACACCGCGGACCGATGTCGTTCTCGAACTCTCCCCAAGGTTAAAAAAAGCCTTTCCGGCCATTGACGTCACGACCCTCCATGCCGGCAGTGAAGATCGACATGGTTTTTCGCCAATGACCGTTTCCACGACCCATCAGCTTTTCCGTTTTATTGAAGCTTTCGATGTCATCATCGTTGATGAAGTCGATGCGTTTCCCTATTCAATTGATGATTCGCTGCATTATGCGGTTAATAAATCGAAAAAGGTTTCTGCGGCAACCATCTACTTGACCGCCACACCCTCAAAACGGATGCAGCGGCTATATCGAAGCGGCAAATTGAAAGCCGTCATAATCCCCGCACGTTACCATCGTCAGCCAATACCTGTCCCTGAAATGAAGTGGAGCGGCAACTGGCAAAAACTATTTCTTCAACAAAAGATTCCCTCCAAAATCAATGGATGGGTAAGTGAACGCATTAAGCGGAACATCCCCTTCTTATTGTTTTTTCCAAGCATTGAAGTGATGGAGCAGGTCATTCCGCTGTTTCAAAGGCTGTCCCCTAAATTATCGATTGTCCATTCCCGGCACCCTGATCGAAAAGAAAAAGTAATGGCATTAAGGAATGGATTGGTTCCAGGATTACTGACCACGACCATCCTCGAACGCGGCGTTACAATTGAGCGGTTGGAAGTGGCCGTGATCGGTGCTGAACATGAAGTGTTTTCTGATAGTGCCCTCGTACAGATTGCCGGCAGGGTAGGGAGAAGCTTTGCTAACCCTGCCGGGACGATCACCTTTTTTCATTACGGTAAAAGTAAAGCGATGGCCGAGGCGGTTCATCATATACAAATGATGAATAAAGATGCCATGAAAAGGGGGCTGCTGGATGAATAGATGTCTTGTTTGTGATGAAGGAATGGAGCAAGCTTTGACATGGAGGAGCCTGCTTAAGCAGGCCGAGGCAAGGGCAATCTGTGAAGGATGTGAGGGGAAACTTAATAGAATAACCGGAGAAACATGTTCAATGTGCTCAAGGGAGCTTGGTGGGGATCATATGACCGGTGCCCTCTGTCTCGATTGTTCAAGATGGGAAAGGAATAGGGAATGGGGAGGCTATTTGTCGAAGAACATATCGCTATTTCATTATAATGAATACTTAAAAGATATTATTGCTAAATATAAGTACCGTGGGGATTATGCATTAGCTGAGGTTTTCGTCCCTTTTTTGAAAGAAAGGTTAAAGTACATGGAGTTTGACCTCGTAACGGTCATCCCGCTTAGTCATGAACGGCTTACGGAACGGGGATTCAACCAGGGACAGGCCTTGGCAGACCTTCTTGGACTTCAGACGGTTGAGATCTTGACAAGAATCCATACGGAAAAACAATCAAAAAAATCACGTCAAGAGAGAATGTCATTACCGCAGGTTTTTCAGGTCATGCAATCAGATTTGCTGGAGCATAAATCAATTTTGATCATCGATGACATTTACACGACAGGCACAACTCTCAGGCATGCAGCCAAAGCCTTAATACTGGCTGGGGCCAAAGAAGTATCATCCATCACCTTGGCTAGGTGAAAAAGCTTATTTTTTTTAAACATCCTAAAGTATCGCCGGTATTATTCGATATATACAGTACTGAAGAATAATCGCTGTGATGGTGAAGGAGGGGCCTCGATGGAAGTATTCAACTGTCCAAGCTGTAATTCGTTATTCGTTATGACGAAATTCCGTGATGTATGCGATGCCTGTTATAAAGAAGAAGAAGTCAAATATGATAAAGTGTATGCATATATTCGCAAAAAAATAAATAGAACGGCGTCCATTATGCAGGTGGTTAAGGACACCGGCGTTGAAGAAACGTTAATTATTAAATTTGTGAGAACAGGAAAGCTGAGAATTTCGCAGTTTCCCAATCTAGGAATTCCATGTGAAAAGTGTGGCACTACCATCAAGAGCGGAAGGTTATGCGTCAAATGCAGCGATTCACTGCGTACGGATTTGCAGGCGTTTGAAAATGAGGAAAAGCGCCTGACTGAAATTCAAGGAAATGATAAAAAAAATACGTACTACATGAAGGATGATCAAAAAGGATAAATCATGGAAACATGATGCGGCATTTGTTAAGATATTCGATATTGAGAACAATATTCGACAATGGGTGTCGAAGGAAGATTGCACGAAACAATTAAAGAAATCCATTCCTTGTCGATAATAACGATAGGGAGAATAACACAGTCCAGAGCTATTTTAATGGTTAAGGAATCGAAACATTATGGGATTTATAAAATCGACCGAAGGAGAGGATCTGGAATATGAAAATCAATAACGTCGGTATGACAGGTGTTAACCCTTATAATCTTCAAGCCAATAAAACGGGGAATATCAAAGAATCCAAGGTCAAATCCTCGGATAAAGTTGAAATTTCTTCAGCGGCAAAAGAAATGCAGCAATCATCACCGATTCTTGCTGCAAGACAAGCAAAAGTGGACGAATTGAAAATCCAAGTTGAAAAAGGAAATTATAAATTGAATGCACAAGCAACGGCTAAGGGTCTCATCGATTTTTACCGGAAATGAATTTTCAATGGAAAAGCTTGAATGAAGTGGACGGAGCCATTTTCCGTCCTTCATTTATGAAAGGGGGAGGCAGCAAAATGTCTGCACGGAACATCATCGGATCGCTTGAAAAATTGATCAAGCTTCATAAAAGCTTCAATCAATTGGCGATAAGAAAAACGGCCATTTTGAAAGCGAACGATACCGAGGCGATCACTGCCCTGCTGATTTCGGAACAAAAGCATATTAAAGCGATCAGTCAGACGGATAA
Organism: Bacillus sp. T-10(2022); assembly: GCF_056502895.1. Classification (NCBI taxonomy): domain Bacteria; kingdom Bacillati; phylum Bacillota; class Bacilli; order Caryophanales; family Bacillaceae; genus Bacillus; species Bacillus sp. T-10(2022). The sequence continues at coordinate 5,334,140 of NZ_CP113518.1, read as the reverse complement.
GGAAAGAGAAAGGGCAGTCGAGGAATTTCTTGCAGCCAACGGAACGGCGGGACAGCCTGCCTCCATCCATACCGTAACGGAACTGACAGGACCTGAAGAAACGGAAATCCTTGTAATGCTAAAAGCGGAATTGATTGATGAGGTGGCAAAGCTGAAGGAGCGGAACGGTTTAAATCAGCAATTGATCTATCAGTCCCTTCAATTCATCAATGTCTCTTTGGATATGCTGAGGCCACAGAACCAGAACCTGAATTACGGGGATTCGGTCGGGAAAACGGCAAAAACCGGCATGGGGATGTTTGATTCCAAAGCATAAGAAGCAGAAAAAAGATGGAGGTTCGAGCAAATGATTTCAACCTTTATGGGTCTTGAGACCGCTAAACGCGGATTATCCACCTCTCAAGGGGCCTTGTATACAACAGGAAATAACGTGGCCAATGCCAATACATTAGGATATTCAAGGCAGCGGGTCAACCTGGTCCAGACTTCGGGCTTCCCGACTGTCGGTTTGAACAGCCCGCGCGTTGCCGGCCAAATCGGGACAGGGGTGGCAGCTGAAACGGTTCAGCGGATCCGCGACAGTTTCCTGGATGCACAATACAGGACACAAAGTAATAAAATCGGTTATTACGGGGCCATGAGCGAATCCCTGACGAAAATGGAAGGGATCATGAATGAACCGACCGACAGCGGATTAGCCGCCACGATGGAGAAGTTCTGGAATTCGCTTCAAGGGCTGACGGCGAATACGGAAAACTCCGGGGCGCGTGAAGTCGTTGCCTCGACGGGCGTCATGGTCGCGGATACTTTAAACTACTACTATAATTCGTTAACGAACGTTCAAACGGATATCGGCAACCAGATAAACGTCAAAGCGAACGAAATCAATACGCTCATCAGCAGTATTGATCAGCTTAACCAACAGATCAGCAAAGTGGAGCCGCATGGTTATATCCCCAATGACCTTTATGATAAACGTGATGTACTCGTGGACAATCTCTCACAGCTTGTCAGCATTAAAGTGAATAACGTCATTCCGGCGGATTACGGCAGAGCCAGCGATGTGGCCACAGGGCTATACAATATCGAATTGATGCAAGAGGACGGTTCGTCTTTTGTGCCGCCAATCAATCTAGTCAGTGTTAACCAAACCGGGATGGTGGGAACTTCAAAAGTTGAAGTTAGCCATGATAAAACGACAGGTATGGTGGATGGATTGAAGTTCGGTTCGAAAACATTGACGGATTACAATTTCTCGGGAGAACTATCCGGCTTGATCAAAAGTTTCGGCTATAAGAAGGCTGATGGCACGATCGGCGGCGCTTATCCTGATATGCTGAAAAAGCTCGATAATATGACGACGGCTTTTGTGAATGAGTTTAATGCCATCCATAAACAAGGTTATGCCTTAGGTGATGGCAACACTTCAACATTGAATTTCTTTGAACTTGAACCAGGTAAGAGTGCCGCCCAAAGCATCAGGGTGAATAGTGAGATCGTTAAGGATCCTTCGAAAATTGCCGCAGGCGGTAAAAGCGGAGGGGCATCCGGGGATAATGAAAATGCTATACTCCTGGCTGACCTGAAAAAGAAGGCGTTCAGTGAGTACTCGACTAAGGACCAAAATTCAAAGGAATTGACAGGAAGCTTTGATACCTATTATTCCGGTATCATCGGAAAGCTTGGTGTGGATTCCCAAAGCGCCCAAAAGAACCTTTCCAACTCTGTCGTGCTTGCTACATCGGTTAACCAAAATAGGGAGTCCGTCAGTTCCGTATCCCTTGATGAAGAAATGACCGACATGATCAAATTCCAGCAGGCATACAACGCATCTGCAAGAATGATGACGATGATGGATGAAATGCTCGATAAAATCATAAACGGAATGGGTACAGTAGGCCGATGATAGGAGGAGACGAATATGCGGGTAACGCAATCGATGCTAACCAATAATATGCTGAGCAATTTAAGCAGCAGTTACGAAAAGATGTCCAAGCTGCAAGAGCAGGTATCTACTCAAAAGAAGTTCTCCAAACCATCCGATAACCCTGTTGCGGCCATGATGGGAATGGGGTACAGGACAAACCTCAATCAAATAGGGCAGTATCAGAGCAACATTTCCGAGGCGACCAATTGGATCGACAGCACGGATGATGCCATTACTGAAAGTGTTTCCGCCATGCAGCGGATTCGTGAATTAACCGTTCAAGGCAGTAATGGCACGTATGAAGGGGAACAACTTAAAACAATTACTGAAGAAATCAAGCAATTAAAAGAACATCTCATAACTCTTGGCGACACACAAATAGGCGGGAAATATATTTTCAACGGTCAGGATACGAATGTGAGACCATCGTCCGTTAAAGACGGAAATGGGAATACGGTGTATGGCACAGGGGACATAAACCTTGAAGTGTTTTCGGGGATTTCCCTTAAAATCAATACAAATGGTTCCAAGACTTTTGGAGATGCACTTGCTGCTGGAGGAAGCATCGACAAAACAATCGAAGCACTGGAAAACGGCGGCGACGTGACTGGCACACTGGAAGGACTTGACGCAACGATAAATACCTTCTTAGGCATGCAGGCCCAGGTTGGTGCAAGGCAGAATCGGATTGAGCTGATGACGGACCGTCTCAAGCAGCAGGAGGTTTTTGCCACTGAAATCCTTTCGAAAAATGAGGATGTCGATATCGAAAAAGCGATCATGGATTTGACGACCCAGGAAAGTGTCCATAGTGCTGCATTAAGTATCGGAGCAAAAATCATGCAGCCGAGTTTATTGGATTTTCTTCGTTAAGCTATTCTTAAATGGATAGCTTTTTTCTATAAGGAGTGTTGATGATGCAGATTCCACAAATTAGATTGCAATCCACCCCAATGAAGATTGGATTGAATATAGAGCAGCCTGTACAGCAAATCGAACAGAAGGCAGCGGTCCAATCAATCGAACAGCCGCATGCGATCCTGGAGATTCAAACGACACCAGGCAAGCTGACGATCGATCAGTCACAAGCAAGGGAAGACATGGATTTGAAAAGCCTCTCAGTAAGAGTCGATGAATTTGCGCAGCAGGGATATCAGGATTGGCTGGCGGGTATGGCAAGACGTGCACAGCAGGGAACGGAGCTGAGGCATATTGAAAAGGGCGGTAATGCTCTCGCTGAACAGGCCAAGACAAACAGCAAAGGACCAGAGAAGAGATTCAATCTCGGCTGGATCCCCTCTCATTTCAGCGTGAAGCTTGACTACCAGCCGGCCCAAGTGAAGATTGAAGCAACCGCTCAAAAACCGATCATTGATGCTAAAATCAATAGCCCGAACCATACATACACACCAGGCAGTGTGGATGTGGAAATTTTACAAAAAAATGCGCTGGATATAGATTTCATCAATTTATATCCGGATGAGATAGGGAAGTGAAAACATAGATGATTATACAAACAAAGTTTCATGGCGAAATCGAATTGGCAGAGAAAGAGATTTATGTATTTGAAAGCGGGATACCGGGATTTTTAGAAGAAAAACAGTTTTGCTTACTAGCTTTGGATGACACGCCATTTTTCGTCCTGCAATCGACAGAAACTAAAGAGCTGGCCTTCATTGTGACGAATCCTTTTGAAGTGTTTCATGATTACGAAGTGAAGCTTACGGATGAGGTATTATCTTCTTTACAAATAGAAACGGAACTGGAAGTCATTACTTTCGTCATCTTAACGATCCAGGACCCTTTCAATGAAACGACGGCGAATCTCCAGGCCCCCATCATCATAAATAGCTCAAAAAAAACGGGAAAGCAATTTATCATGACCGCAAGTGAATACCGTACAAAGCACAGACTGTTTGAACCTCCAGCAGAACAGGGGGGGGAATGATGCTCGTATTGACCAGAAAACCAAATGAAGCGATCATGATTGGCGATGATATCGAAATTACGATCCTGTCCGTTGAGGGCGAACAGATCAAACTCGGGATCAATGCCCCGAAAAACGTCGAAATCCATAGGAAGGAAATCTATCTGTCCATCCAGCAGGAAAATAGCGAAGCCGTGAAAACGGAATCCAACCTTCTGGAAAACATAAATGAGTATTTCAAGAAAAAATCGTAAAATCCCCTAAATATGTTTCCAAGCAGGTCGATATTAAAGATACAACGATGGGCAGTGATATAGGCGGCCGACTTATTCACTGCCCATCGTAAACAACCACATGGATGTGGGAACTTAAAACTCAAGGAGGAAACAAAAATGATCATCAATCACAATATCGCAGCACTTAACACACATCGTCAGTTAGGTTCAGCAACTAATGCTCAATCAAATTCTATGGAGAAACTAGCTTCTGGTCTTCGAATTAATAAAGCAGGTGATGACGCTGCCGGTCTTTCAATTTCTGAAAAAATGCGTGGACAAATTCGCGGGTTAGACCAAGCTTCACGTAACGCACAAGATGGTATTTCGTTAATTCAAACTGCTGAGGGTGCTCTTGGTGAAACACACTCTATCCTACAACGCCAACGTGAATTAATCGTTCAAGCAGGTAATGGTGGTACTTTAGCAACTGAGGATCTTACAGCAATCAAGGATGAAATCGCTGAATTAAACAACGAATTAGATGGTATTGCAAGTCGCACGGAGTTCAATGGTAAAAAATTATTAGATGGTGCTTTCAAATCAGATTTCCAAATTGGCGCTAATGCTACACAAACTTTAAACATAGAAATTAATTCAGCAGCTGGAAAAGGATTCAGCTCAACTGACTTAGGTGTTAAAGCTTTAGCTCCTGATGGAACTACTGGCAAATTTGATACTGATATCAAATTAGTTGATGATGCAATTAAATCGGTTTCTGCTGCACGATCCAAGCTTGGTGCAAACCAAAACCGTTTAGATCACACTATTAATAACTTGAACAATGCATCTGAAAACTTAACTGCTGCGGAATCTCGTATCCGTGACGTAGATTATGCTTTAGCTGCGTAAGCAGTAACAAGTACAGTCGTCCTAGCTGGTAACGGCTAGTGAGTATGATCGGGTGAATTGCTGGAAACCCCTTAGAGCCTTTCTTGCCACAGCGTAGTTGGAAACGACAGGCGTGATGGTTTGAAAAAAGAAAGGATTGGGCAATCAGCAGCCAAGCTCCTGTCTCGAAAGAGTGGAGAAGGTTCAACGACTAGGATAGACCATCTAAAAGCTAAGCTCAAGGTGATGAAATCCATAGGTGAAACAATGTACATCAGCATTGTGGATCCGAAGTGCCCGACCCCTAACAAATCATGTTGAGGGTGAAGATATAGTCTAGTCATTTATGAAAGTAAATGTTCGCACGATGGCGAAAGAAATGATGAACCAAACTAAGAACTCTATTCTTTCTCAAGCAGCACAAGCAATGTTGGCTCAATCGAATCAAATCCCTCAAGGAGTTTTACAACTCTTGAGATAATTGATTTAGAAGGGCGTCTAGCTTGGTAACGAGCTAGAGTATAACTGGGTGAATTGCTGGAACTTCCTAAAGCCTCATTAACCACAACGTAACTGGAAACGGTAAGCGTGATGGTTAGAAAATAATGAAGATGACACAATGGATAATCAGCAGCCAAGCTCCTTTGAGGAAACTCTGGAGAAGGTTCAACGACTAGAGAAAACGGTCTAAGGCAAATAAATGCTATGACTATGAATCTCGTAGGGCAGCAAAGGCTGTTCGAAGTGCCCAGCCCCATTCGGTAATAGTGGGTGAAGATATAGTCTATTCTGTAATCGAAAGGTACAGTCGCAAAGCAAGCGAACCAACAACCACAAGGCGTACTTCAATTGTTACGTTAATTATAATAGGTTTATTAGAAGTGGGATTGGGATTTTTCCCAATCCTTTTTTGGTTTTTTTCTTACATAATTAAAATAGATCGCTTACAAGAGTAGGAAATCTATTTTAGTTTATTGTAAATTAGAAGGAGATTATAAAATGACACAAAAGCCAATTAAAACAAGACAATTACTTGTTCCACAATACATGCGAGAATTTTCTTGTATAGGTTCTGCTTGTGAAGATTCTTGTTGCATCGGCTGGCGAGTAGATATTGATGAAGATACATATAAAAAATACAAAAAATCACGTGACTTAGAACTAAAACCACTTTTTGAGAAAAATGTAACAAGACAACGGTCAAAATCGTCGGCAATGTCTTATGCTAAGATTAGAATGGAAAATGAAGGTAGGTGTTCCTTCCTATCGGAAGAGAACCTTTGTAAAGTACAATTGAATATAGGAGCAGAGTTTTTATCCAATACTTGTACAGTATACCCTCGCTCGATTAATAGTATTAATGGTGTAGTTGAGAAATCAGCCACCATGTCATGTCCTGAAGCTGCACGTTTAGCACTTTTAAATCCAAGTGGAATTGAATTCGATCAAATTGAAGAGCCAGTTGACACTCGTGGGTTTATTACCAAGCAATTAATAACTAATAATTCGAAGTATACTAATAAAGTACAGAAATATTTGTGGGAATTACGTATTTTTTCAATTCAAGTGATACAGGATCGCACATATACATTAGCAGAGCGTCTCATTATTTTAGGAATGTTCTATCAAAAGGTACAAGGACAAATCGATCAAGGTGATGTACATGTGATTCCAAGTACAATCTCCAAATTCACTAACTTGATGGCTAATCATGGAATGAAAGAACTACTTGTCGAAATACCTACTCTGTTAGAGGTACAAATGGAATTGTGTAAAGAATTAGTTGATTATCGATATGCTCTAGGAATCAATAGTAAAAGATACATCGAGTGCTTAACAGAAATGTTAGAAGGTATTCAATATACAAAAGAAGCAACTGTTGAAGAGGTTACAGAATATTATAAAAAGGCTTTTGAAGAATTTTACGAGCCATTTATGACTGAACATGAGTATATTTTAGAAAACTATCTTGTCAATAGTGTATTTAAAAACTTGTTTCCTCTAGGACAAAAAACACTTTTTGATGATTATGTTATGTTAGTCATCCATTATTCGATGATTAAGCTCCATTTAATAGGTATGGCTGGCTTTCATAAAGGGTTAACGACAGATCTAATTATCAAACTAATCCAGTCTTTCGCAAAAACTGTTGAGCATAACAACACCAATTTACAAAAGATGTTCGATTTACTGAAAGCTAATGAATTTACAACAATGGCTTATATGGCTATTTTAATTAAGAACTAAATAGGGGTCTCGAATGAAACAGCTAACAGAAGAACAATTTGATTTATGTCAGCAGTATCTGAACCTGGTAAGTGGAATTGAAGAAGGGTTTGCAAATGTTATAAATAGTTTCATGGATTTAAGCAAAACTGAGGGTGATTTAGTTGTATCTGAAATTCTTCAAGCATTGACCGCTATTGCCTACACAAATACACTTCTCGAACGATTATTAGTAGATAATGAATCGATCCAGCAGGTGATCACGAATTTTCAGGATGTGATTGTTGCGGCTTTCAAGCTAGATGGGCATTTTGATCATTATGATATAAAAATAAAGATAATAAATGATTTTTTATATCCATCTTTTTCTACTTGGATAGAAATTATTCAGAATGTTTTGGGTAGATATGTCTCACAATAAAGTAATTTAATTTCGGCTTAGGCTAACGCTTCATCAACCAATACGTAACTGGAAACGGTAAGCGTGATGGTCCGAAAATGATGAAGATGATCTAATGGATAATCAGCAGCCAAGCTTTTTTGAGGAAACTTTGGAGGTTCAACGACTAGGGAACACGGTATAAGGCGAAAGCTATGACTATGAATCTCGTAGGGCAGCACAAGCTGTTCGAAGTGCCCAGCTCCATGAAAAACATGGATGAAGATATAGTCTATTCTATGATCGAAAGACATAGTCGCAAAGCAAGCGAACCAACAACCACAAGGCGTTCTTCAATTATTACGTTAATCTTTACCTGGTTTTCATTCAAAGACTTAAGATATTGTATGGAGTCTTAAGTTTGTAAATAAAAAGGTGTCGGAATGGTCTCATTCCGACACCTTTTTATTTTTTCATTGGGTTTGTGCATTTATAGAAATGTTCATCGTACATATAATCATACTTTCGAAAGAATCCTTCTTTTGTTCGAGGACGTGTATAGGGTAAAGCCGGTATGATTTCTTTGCCGTAATGGTAGTTTGTAATGGCTGGGGCTGGAATTTTGTAAGCTATATTTGCTAAAACGTCTTCAGGTTTTCCAACATTCCGCTTATTCCCACTGGCTTTCTCATGTACGGAGTTAGAAATACATGCTTATACTTATCCGTTTTCTTTCTGAAGCTCTCATTAAGATTCGATGGAAAATCTGGTCAAAAGACTGTAGGTAAAAAGAGCAATCTAACTGTTAAAACAAAGTTGATTGGAACGGAAGGTGCGAGACTCCTGCGGGAATGCGAGTCCAAGGGAGACCCCGCAGGCGCAAAAGCGCCGAGGAGGCTCCCGGACCGCCCGCGGAAAGCGAGTGACTGGAGAGGAAATCAACGGTCAAAATTTAAAAACCCAAAAAACTCCAGATATTTTTTTCTGGAGTTTTTTTAGTAGAATCTCTTTTATAACAAAGGATCATTAATGAATGTCTGCAGATGCAACCAAAATGTAAGAGTGACTAAATATAAAATCTTAATTACCGATATAAAAAGTAAAGATATCATATTGGGGGCTTTTTAAATGCTGGAGAGTTTGTCCACGAATATTCTTTCCTCACAACTTAGAACAGCCATCTCAGAGGGAATTAGTTCTTACTATCAAAGAGAAATCAATACAGTTGCCTATTCTGAACAAAGTGTGGAATCCAATCAGCCTAAAAAAGAAAAGGTGCAGGAAGTGGTGGATAGTTTGAACACCTTCCTGGATCCAACACATACGGCCGTTCGTTTTGAATATCATGAGAAGCTGAATGAGTATTATGTCAAGGTTGTGGATGATGTAACGGATGAGACAATTCGGGAGATCCCACCAAAGAAGTTATTGGATTTCTACGCGGCAATGACGGAGTTTGTCGGAATCATGGTGGATGAAAAAATATAAGCGGGTGATCAATTGTGGTACGAGTCAGTGGTTTAGCAAGTGGAATGGACATAGATGAAATAGTTAAAAGCATGATGCAGGCGGAACGGGTGCCATTGGATAAATTAACACAGAAAAAGCAGTATTCCGAGTGGCAGCGGGATGATTATCGATCTATCAATACATCTTTATCAGAATTGGATACGCTCATTCGTGATGGGATTGGGAAAAAGTCTTCCTTCATTAAAAAGGTAGTATCGGTATCGAATCCAGATGCCGTATCCGTTAAAAATGTGAATTCAGCAAGTGATTTCACTGGAAATATTAAAGTGAATGGACTTGCCAAAGCAGCGAGTATGACCAGTACGGAAAAATCGGCTGTTACTGACCCTAAAAAGAAACTGTCTGAATTGGGTATTACGACACCTCAAGATATTACGATACTGGCCATCAATAAAGATGGCGGTTTTGATACGGAAGTAAAAGATGGGATAACAGTAGAAAAACCTTATACGCTTACCCTTAATGCGGATGATACGTTAGAGAGTGTTATCAATAAAATTAATGCCAACTCGGGAGTGACTCTATTTTTTGATGAAAATTCGCAAAAGTTTTCCATCACTGCTAAAAATACAGGTGATGTGAAAGATCGCCCTGAAATTGAATTAGGGGGTACCGGAGATTTCTTCAATACGCTAAAAATGAGCAGTAACAATGAAGGGACTGGCGGTACAATAGGGGAAAATGCATCGATTACTTATAATGGCCTGGACATTTCCCGGCCCTCGAATACGTTTCAGATTAATGGAGCGGAAATAACGATAAAGCAAAAAACGACGGATACAGTAACATTCTCATCAACAGCTGATGTGGATGCCATCTTAGACACGATCACACAGTTTGTGAATAAATACAATGAAATCATTAAAAAGGTTCAAGATAAAACGGGTGAAGCGAAATATCGCTCCTTTACCCCGCTTACCTCGGAGCAAAAGAAGGCAATGACAGAGGATGAAGTGAAGCTGTGGGAAGAAAAAGCAAAGAGCGGAACGTTAAAAAGCGATTCGACATTAAAAAGCCTCCTGACCACAATGAGGTCATCCCTATACACCTCGGTGGATGGAATCACAGGAAAAAACAGTCTCAGCAGTTTGGGAATCACCACGACCAAGAATTATTTGGAGGGCGGTAAATTAACGATTGATGAGGACAAGCTCCGGGCAGCCATTAGTGAGGATCCCAATGCGATTTATAATATGTTCATGGCTGATGGTACGGAAAAGAGCGAAAAAGGTCTCGCTCGCCGTTTGCGGGATGATATACAATCTTCAATGAAAACGATAACGGAAAAGGCCGGGAAAGCCGGATATGTTAATAACTCGTTTACCATCGGGAAGCTGGTTAATGGATTGGATACCCGGATTTCAACATTTGAAGCAAAGTTAACGAAATTGGAATCACGTTATTACAACCAGTTCACGGCGATGGAAAAAGCGATTCAAAAGGCAAACAGCCAAAGTGCATCGTTAGCTTCTTATTTTAGTTAAGGTAAGTCAGAAAGGAAGTTAAATATGGCGATAAATAATCCATATCAATCGTATCAGCAAAATTCAGTCAATACAGCATCCCCGGGTGAGCTTACATTAATGCTTTATAATGGCTGTTTGAAGTTCATCATGCTTGGGAAGAAAGCCATTGAAGCAGGAAATATCGAAGCGAGGAATACGAACATCATTAAGGCGCAAAACATTGTCCATGAATTGATGGTGACGCTGAATATGGATGCGGATGTATCCAAAGATATGATGAGTCTGTATGATTTCATGAACCGGCGTCTGATAGAAGCGAATCTGAAAAATGATGTTGCTGCCTTGGAAGAAGTGGAGGGACTTGTTACTGAGTTCCGGAATACTTGGAAAGAAGTAATTCAAATCAATCGGAAAAAACAATTCACCCAAAGCGGTCAAGTGTAATGGTGATTAGAACCTTTCATGATTTAACCGCTGAATTACTTGCCGTTCTGGAAGATCACTCGATCACAGAACGTGATGAAAAAATAGAAAGGGTCACACAGCTGATTGATCAGCGAGATGGACTTCTTTCTCAAATCAAACCGCCTTTTACTGGTGAAGAGCAGCAGCTGGGACGTGCAGCACTGTTGCTCAACCAACAGGTCGATCACTTGCTGAAGCTCCAAAAGCAGGAGATACAGCGGGATATCCAGGAAATAAATAAGAAGAAAAAATCATCCAATAAATACACGAATCCGTATGAAAGTCTATCAGTTGATGGTATGTTCTACGATAAAAGAAACTGATTACGCAACCGTTTGGTTTCCAAACGGTTTTTATGTTAATTATTTTTAAATTTTCTGTAAATAAAATAGGCTTAATTTTTTCTTTATAGCATAGCATTTGATATAATGAAGCTAGGGCAGACATCAACCCTTCCAAACCTTCCGACAATTGTTTCATTATTTCGACATATTTCATGATGTGTTTCTAAAAGGAACCGGAGGGGTATTGTAGAATCTAACTGTATAGTCTTAATTTAAGGAGGACTCACTTTATGAATTACAACGTACGCGGTGAAAACATTGAGGTAACTCCAGCAATTCGAGAATACGTCGAAAAGAAAATTGGCAAGTTAGAACGATATTTTAACAATACACCAGATGCAAATGTGTTAGTGAATTTAAAAGTAAACAATAATACATCAAAGGTCGAAGTGACGATTCCCATGCAGAATTTGGTTCTTCGTGCTGAAGAGGAAAATGCGGATATGTATGCTGCCATTGACTTGATCAATGATAAGCTTGAACGCCAAATTCGTAAACATAAAACGAAGGTCAATCGCAAGTTCCGAAACAATCTATCGACTGCACCAGATGCATTCGCCTTCAATACGGAAGTTGACGAAGTGGTGGATGAATTCGAAGACGATAATGATATTGAAGTGGTCCGCAATAAGCGCTTTGATTTAAAGCCGATGGACAGTGAAGAAGCGATTTTACAAATGAATATGCTTGGTCACAGTTTCTTCGTTTACACGAATGCGGATACTAATACAACGAACGTAGTGTACCGCCGAAAAGATGGACGCTATGGATTGATTGAACCTAGTTAATTATTATTCTAAGATCACAAGCACAGCCCAGCCTTTGGGTTGTGCTTTTTTAATGCCTGTTGATAGAATTTGTTTGAAAAGGAAAAAATGATTGCTTCTTTTGTTCTCTAAAGAATTCAAATTAACGAAAGACGCTTAATAAAGAACAATTTTTGTTCTTTATTAAGATAAATAGTCAGTTTTACCTATTTAATAACCCCTTTCTTTTGCACTATACTCAAATTGTAAGTTCTTTAAAAAGAACGATTGGTTTTTTATAAAAAACAATTTGATTAAGGTGCAGAGGGGTTGGATTACTTGTATCGAAAGAATTGCCATACTTGCCATAGGGCTTCTTTTAGCAGTACGGAATATGGAAAGTGGCTTTGCCCGACCTGCGGTGAGGATTTAACTGCGCAAAAAGCCTTGGATGCACTTACAATGGAGAGAATCAATGCGCAGAAACGGAATATTAAGAAGAGTAATATTTTACTATTTTATAAAAAAAGAAATTGAATAATTCTATGAAAAATCACCTGGAGTTTGAATTTTCTTAATATTGTAATATTTTGTCGGATAAAAGTTTTTGCATTTAGGTAGATTACCGACATAAAATAGCAATATATGGAGTGGGTATCCGTTATAATATGATTATAAGTAATGTATTTGGTAATAAATACCACGACAAAGGCAAACTTATTGAAAGATGAGGGCGCAAAGGCACAGGTCTAAGGTCCTCGAGACTATGATGGCTGGTCTGCCTGAAATACAAAGAGTATTTTAGGAGGTAGAAGAGGTGGCTAATGTGGAGATGGATCAAGAATGGGTGAAATTGATTTCAGAAGCAAGGAGCTTGGGTTTCAAAAAAGAGGAAATCAGTGCTTTTTTGAAACGGGAAAGCCTTGAGGTAACATTAGAGGAGAACAATGGAAAATAGCTTCCGAACAAGATCGAGAACATCCCTATAAACAGTAATTCGATTCATTAGCTGTTTATAGGGTTTATTCTTCCTTGAGATTCTAACAAGTCTAGCTTATTCAAACTGTATTCTTCAGGATTATGTAGGTAAACTAGTGCATTACCACTCTACTCTTCTTTATCTTTTCTCCATTTATTAAACTCGATAAATTCCCTGAATTGTTGTTTTGAAACACCCGAATTCATGGCTTCCTCAACGATTTTCATCCAGTCAGTGTCCAAGGTTTCCTTATTTGGTGCATCATAAAGCAGGGCATCAACAGGAATGTTAAGTACGGCGGAGATTTTTTCAAGAAATTGAATAGAAGGATTCGTTTGTAAGTTCCGCTCGAGCGAACTTAAATAAGACTTTGCCACACCCGCTTTATCGGCAAGTTCAGTCATCGACATTTTCTTTTCTTCTCGCAGTTTTTTTACACGTTCACCAATCATCAATACCACCTCGAAACATGTTCTATTTATCTTCCGCTAATAAGTGTCAGTAGCCAATCTTATCATTCAAACAAGACGACTGTAAGGTTGGATTACCTTGACATGCTATCGCTAGAGAGGACACAGCATCTAGTGATGGAAGGTTATGGATAATTCTCATTTACACATGGAATAGTGGGGAATTTGCAACATATTTTTTATACTTCCTTCTATTTTAACAGTTTTACTCCTCATTTATCCATTGTTTTTCGCAAGAATTGAATTCAGGTCTATACCAGGGAAGTGACATGAAGTTGTACCTCTATGATAGAAGTGGTAAAATTAAGCGTGCATTAGTAATAATAGAAGTGTGTTTCTTCTTACTTATATGAATTTTGTCATTGAACGATCATTACCATAATAGAGGAGCGTTATTGAATGCTTAATATATTAAATAAAGTTTTTGATCCGAATAAGCGAGAAATCAAACGTTTAGAAAAAATCGCCGATCAGGTCGAAGCGCTGGCTGATGAGACGGCAGCGTTATCGGATGAACAGTTGCGTGCCAAAACGGGTGAGTTTAAAGAGCGTTATCAAAATGGGGAAACCGTTGATGATTTGCTTGTTGAGGCTTTTGCGGTTGCACGTGAAGGGGCAAAGCGTGCTCTGGGCTTATATCCTTACCGTGTTCAAATCATGGGTGGGGCATCACTTCATGATGGAAATATCTCCGAGATGAAAACAGGGGAAGGTAAAACCTTAACATCCACCATGCCGGTTTATTTAAACGCGCTTACCGGTAAAGGTGTACATGTCGTTACTGTCAATGAATACTTGGCACACCGTGATGCCACCGAGATGGGCGTATTGTATGATTTCCTTGGTTTGACCGTTGGATTGAATTTGAACAGTCATTCTAAAGAAGAAAAGCAGGCGGCGTACAATGCTGACATTACGTACAGTACGAATAATGAGTTAGGTTTTGATTATCTTCGTGACAATATGGTGTTATATAAAGAACAAATGGTACAGCGTCCGCTGCACTTCGCCGTCATTGATGAGGTCGATTCGATTTTGATCGATGAGGCAAGAACGCCATTGATCATTTCCGGTTCGGCACAAAAATCGGCTCAGCTTTATATCCAGGCCAATGCGTTTGTAAGAACCTTAAAAAAAGAAACCGACTACACATATGATGAAAAGACAAAAGGTGTTCAGCTGACGGAAGATGGGATGAATCGAGCTGAAAAAGCGTTTAATATCGATAATTTATTCGATATTAATCACGTTACTTTGAATCATCATATCAATCAGGCGTTAAAGGCGCATGTTTCCATGCATTTGGATGTGGATTATGTTGTCCAGGAAGGCGAGATAGTCATCGTTGACCAATTCACTGGCCGTTTGATGAAAGGCCGCCGTTACAGTGAAGGTCTCCACCAGGCGATCGAAGCGAAAGAAGGACTTGAAATTCAAAATGAAAGCATGACTCTTGCGACGATTACATTCCAGAACTATTTCAGGATGTATGAAAAGCTTTCAGGTATGACCGGTACAGCCAAAACGGAAGAAGAGGAATTCCGCAATATTTATAATATGAATGTCATTGCGATCCCGACAAACAGGAATATCATCAGGGACGACAGGGCAGATCTTATATACGCTACAACCGATGGGAAATTCAAGGCTGTTGTGGAAGACATCGCCGAACGCTATACAAAGGGTCAGCCTGTGCTTGTCGGTACGGTTGCCATCGAAACATCTGAAGTCATATCTGCCTATTTATCCAAAAAAGGAATCCCTCACGATGTTTTGAATGCCAAGAACCATGAGCGTGAAGCGGAAATCATTGCGAATGCAGGTAATCAAGGATCAGTTACGATCGCTACGAACATGGCAGGGCGCGGTACGGATATCAAGCTTGGTGAAGGTGTCAAGGAGCTTGGGGGCCTTGCTGTCATCGGTACGGAACGTCATGAAAGCAGGCGTATAGATAACCAGCTGCGTGGTCGGTCCGGCCGTCAGGGAGATCCAGGGGTCACTCAATTCTATTTATCAATGGAAGATGAATTGATGCGCCGCTTTGGTTCGGATAACATGAAAAACATGATGGCACGCCTTGGTATGGATGATTCCCAGCCAATTCAAAGTAAAATGGTGACAAGGGCCGTTGAATCCGCACAGAAACGGGTCGAAGGCAATAACTTCGATTCACGTAAGCAATTACTGCAGTATGACGATGTTCTCCGTCAACAACGGGAAATTATTTATAAACAGCGTTTCGATGTCATGGAAAGTGAGAACTTACGTGAAATCGTCGAAACGATGATCACGGCATCCATCCAGCGAAATGTTGTCGCGTTTGCACCAATGGGCGATGAGGAAGGCTGGAATTTACAAGGCCTTGTCGATTACCTGAATGGTAACCTATTCAATGAAGGTTCAATCACTGTAGCTGATTTGGAAGGGAAAAATGAATCGGAATTGGTTGAGTTCATTTTAGCAAAAGTGAAAGAAAGCTATGACCAAAAAGAAGAAGAGCTATCTGAAGAACAAATGCGTGAATTCGAAAAAGTAATCGTTCTTCGTGCAGTCGATAGTAAGTGGATGGACCATATTGATGCGATGGAGCAATTGCGCCAAGGGATCCACCTTCGTGCTTATGGCCAGATCGATCCGCTTCGTGAATATCAATCAGAAGGTTTCGCGATGTTTGAAGCGATGATTGCTTCAATGGAGGATGAAGTCGCAAAATACATCATGAAGGCCGAAATCCGCAACAATTTGGAACGCAAGGAAGTCATAAAAGGACAAGCGGTCAATCCGAAGGAAGAAGACGGGGGAAAAGTGAAAAAAGCCCCTGCACGTAAAAAGGAAGACGTTGGCCGAAACGCGTTATGCCCATGCGGCAGCGGTAAAAAATATAAGAATTGCCATGGCAATTTAGGCTAAAGTTAGGTGTATAATGATTATGGGACGGTTAAGTGTAAGGCTTGCCGCCTCTTTTCATGTTTTGTTTGCATAAAGCAATACATTTGCATATAGTTTGGAGAGATTTATTTGTAATGAAGGGAATCCCTCTTCAGGGATTTTTTTAACATACTTAATGAGGTGAAGAGAAATGGAATTAGCAGAAATTAGAAATGAACTTGAACGGACAGCGCAACGATTAACGGACTTTAGGGGGTCTCTTTGACTTAGATGAAAAAGAGGCACGAATCGCACAGCTAGAAAATGAGATGACACATCCCGATTTTTGGAATGATCAGCAAAAAGCACAAACTGTCATCAATGAAACGAATGCTTTAAAAGAACAAGTCAATCAATTGTCCGACCTGAATGAATCATATGAAAATCTGGATTTGACATATGAATTAGTGAAAGAGGAGAATGATCAAGAACTTTTAGCGGAGCTGGAAGAAGAGATCACGGTTCTTGCACAAAAGATGAATGACTTTGAACTTCAACTTTTACTAAGTGAAGAATATGACTCGAAAAATGCCATTCTTGAACTGCATCCTGGTGCAGGCGGAACGGAGTCCCAGGATTGGGGTTCCATGCTGCTGCGCATGTATACAAGATGGGGTGAAAAAAGAGGCTTTAAAGTGGAAACCCTTGATTACCTTCCAGGTGATGAAGCTGGGATCAAGAGTGTCACTTTAATTTTCAAAGGCCATAACGCCTATGGTTATTTGAAAGCGGAAAAAGGGGTACACCGTCTTGTCCGTATTTCTCCTTTCGATTCCTCAGGACGACGCCATACTTCATTCGTTTCATGTGAAGTCATGCCAGAATTCGATGAGACGATCAATATAGAAGTACGCACGGAAGATTTGAAAATCGATACGTACCGGGCAAGTGGTGCAGGTGGTCAGCATATCAATACAACGGACTCGGCAGTCCGGATCACCCATATACCTACGAACACCGTGGTAACGTGCCAAAACGAGAGATCTCAAATCAAAAACAAGGCCCAGGCCATGAATATGCTGAAAGCCAAATTGTATCAACGTGAAATTGAGCAGCAACAAGCGGAATTGGATGAAATCCGTGGTGAGCAAAAGGAAATTGGCTGGGGAAGCCAAATTCGTTCTTATGTTTTCCACCCATATTCCATGGTTAAAGATCACCGTACCAGTGCGGAGACCGGAAACCTGGGAGCTGTCATGGATGGCGATATCGATATGTTCATTGATGCGTACTTGCGTTCAAAATTATAAGATCAGCCAGTCGGACCGGTTTCCCCGGTCCGGCTTTTTTTTCCCTTTTTAATGAATCTTCTGGCTGACATTTACAGGATTGAAAAGGGATGCTCTACCTCGTTCGGCCAATACTAGATAATAATGATGGTTCGAGGAGACTTATGCAAAATGAAGAAAAGATACCGGGAGCAGAGGCACCCTTTAATTCAAAAGTTAACGGAGTATGGATTGGTGATTGTCGGTTCATCCATAATTGCCATTGGTTTTAATGTATTCTTACTGCCTAACCAGGTCGCATCTGGCGGGGTCAGCGGGATTAGCACGATTCTCGATTCAACTCTCGGTTGGGAGCCAGCCTACGTTCTTTGGGGTTTTAATATCCCTTTGTTCATTGCGGGGCTCATTATCCTTGGAAGACATTTCGGAGCCAAAAGCCTGATTGGAACCCTGTTTCTGCCATTAGTGGTATTTCTGACAAAGAATTGGGATGCTTGGACGAATGATGCATTGCTTGGTTCGATTTGCGGGGGGATGATGGTCGGACTTGGGCTGGGAATCGTCTTTCGCGGGAAGGGTTCCACAGGGGGGACCGATTTGGCGGCACAGATTTTCCATAAGTATACCCATCTGTCATTGGGAACCTGTGTGGCAGTCATTGATGGAATCATCGTTTTAAGTGCTGCCATCGTTTTCGATATTGAAAAAGGGCTTTATGCATTGATTGGATTGTATGTGACAAGCAAGACGATCGACCTCGTCCAGATTGGATTGAACCGTTCGAAGATGTCACTGATCATCACGAATAAAGAAATGGAAGTAAGGGATGCTATCATACATGAGCTGGACCGGGGTGTGACAGGCATATCCGGGTATGGCGGCTATACGGATGATACTCGTCCAATTTTGATGTGCGTAATAGACCAGTCGGAATTCACCAAATTGAAACAATTGGTGAAACTCGTTGACCCTAAAGCGTTTGTAATTGTAATGGACGCATCGGAGGTACTTGGGGAGGGTTTTAAACTGGATTGAAATTGGTATAATGTTCTTGTGCTGGTATAAATCAGAGGGGGTAAATTCAATGAAAATGAAGTGGTTCGCCTTAGTTTTGGGTACTTCTTTGGCCTTGGCTGCATGCGGTGGGAACGATGATGCTGCAGATAAAGAGCCTGCAAGTGAAAATAATGAAACGACTACGGCAGGTGCCGGTGATGCCGCAAAAATTTATGAAAACAAATGTTCAAGTTGTCATGCAGTGAATCTTGAAGGAGGCGTGGGACCGAATTTAACGAAGGTCGGTTCCAAGCTATCAAAAGCAGATATTGAAAAAGTCATAGCGAATGGCCAAGGTGGAATGCCACCAGGTATAATCCAGGGCAAGGAAGCAAGCATGGTCGCTGAATGGCTTGCTGGACATAAGTAATGATTGACGAAACGTTCTGCTTAGCAGGACGTTTCATTTAGCCTCCTTTAAAACCTCGAAACAACTCACATTTAACCCCCTTTTCAAGCAATCGAATCCTGGAATTATTACATAGATGTTGATATATGTCTAACTGAAATGAAACTGTAATATTTTTTATGCTTAATTTGACAATATATGATGTTATAATGTTTCTGTGCTCAAGTAAGAGAGATTCCTGTCAGATTTCAGTGAAAATTGTCGAAAAGCTGTTGATACATAGTGATAATCCAAGCAAATTAGGTGGTTTTAGAATGATAGAAATGATAGATGTGAAAAAGACATATCCAAATGGCGTAATTGCCATTAATGGAATCAATGTGAAAATAAAGCCAGGCGAGTTCGTTTATGTAGTGGGTCCGAGCGGTGCCGGAAAATCGACCTTCATCAAAATGATGTATAGGGAAGAAAAGCCTACAAGCGGTAATATTTTGGTCAATGGCCTTAGCCTGCCAAGTATCCGCAATTCGAAAGTTCCTCTATTCCGCCGTAATATCGGTATGGTATTCCAAGATTTTAAACTCCTTCAAACATTCACTGCATATGAAAATGTTGCTTTTGCCATGGAAGTTATTGAAAAGGAACCAGAAGAAATCAAAAAGAGAGTCATGGAAGTCCTTGATCTGGTCGGCATTAAACATAAAGCAAGAATGCTTCCTTCCGAGTTATCTGGCGGGGAACAGCAAAGGGTTGCAATAGCCCGTTCGATCGTAAATGATCCCAAGGTAGTCATAGCCGACGAGCCTACAGGTAATCTTGATCCCGAAACATCATGGGAAATCATGAACATATTCGAAGAAATTAATAAACGCGGAACTACACTTGTCATGGCAACTCATAATAGGGACATCGTCAACAATATTAAACGACGTGTCATTGCCATTGAAAGTGGAAAAATAGTTCGCGATGAACATCGAGGTGATTACGGATATGAAATTTAGAACATTGCTCCGTCACTTCCGTGAAAGTTTTAAAAATATTGGCCGTAATGGATGGATGACGTTTGCTTCAGTCAGTGCAGTAACGGTCACTCTAACTTTAGTTGGCGTCTTTTTAGTGCTCATGATGAATTTAAATCATATCGCGGGAAATGTGGAGAAAGATGTCGAAGTTCGTGCACATATTGATAATGCGGCGAATGATGACGATATAAAAACTATTGGTAAGCAAATTATGGAGATAAACGGCATTGAATCAGTGATTTTCTCTCCAAAAGACGAAGAGCTTACTAATTTAATAGATGATTTAGGAGATAATGGTGAGGCGTTTAAACCATTTGAACAGGATAACCCATTAAGGGACGTTTATGTTATCAAAACGAAATCTCCGCAAGATGTCATCAAGGTGGCAAAAAAAATCGAAGGTATGGAGTATATCCAAAGTGTTAAATATGGACAAGGCTACGTCGAGAAACTATTCAGCTTTGTTAATATTGCTAGAAACATAGGGATCGTACTTATTGTAGGATTACTATTTACTGCAATGTTCCTGATTTCGAATACGATTAAAATTACCATTGTAGCCAGAAGAAAAGAAATTGAGATCATGAGATTGGTAGGAGCAACGAATACATTCATCCGTTGGCCATTCTTCTTGGAGGGACTGTGGTTGGGAGTCCTCGGTTCCATCATTCCGATAGGTCTGATTGCAGTACTCTACTACAATCTCTATAAATATGCAGCACCGCAGATTACGTTCAAATTCATCGATTTCCTGCCTGCAAATCCGTTTATTTATCAAGTTTCGGCCATCCTCATCGTAATTGGAGCCGTTATCGGCATATGGGGCAGCTTGATGTCCGTCAGGAAGTTCCTGAAAGTATAAAAGTGTATCTTTGCTCGAAAGCCAAAAGTAGCCAGACATAAATAGAGAGACGTTACAAGGCACGGATGTAACGGGTTGAAAGGGGAAATGAAACGTGAAAAAAAATATCATTGCCATGAATGCCTCCATCATGATCGGGTTGGGAAGCATTCTAGCGGCACCTTCGGTTTATGCTGAGTCGATTTCGGACTTAGAAAAACAGAAAGACTCCATCCAGGAAAAACGTTCGGGTGTTGAATCGAATATTTCTGACACGGAAAAGAAAATCGATAACCTGCAGGATAAGCAAATGACAGCAGAAGACCAAATCGCTGCCATTGAAGCGAAAATTGCAGAGTCCGCAAAAAAAATCGATGCTAAAAATGCTGAAATTACACAAACGAAAAAAGAAATCGAGGCATTGAAAGAAGAGATTAAAGTATTAAAAGAGCGGATCGCCAAACGTAATGAAGTATTGAAGGAAAGGGCACTTTCTTTCCAGGAGACTGGCGGGGACGTGAACTACCTTGAAGTATTATTTGGATCATCCAGTTTTGGGGATTTAGTTGACCGTGTCGGAGCTGTAGCGACAATCGCTGAAGCGGACCGTGATATTTTAAAGCAGCATGAGCTGGATAAAAAAGATCTGGAAGAAAAGCAAAATGCCGTTGAAACGAAGCTTGCCAGTTTAGAAGTGGCAAAAGCTGAACTATTGGAAATTCAAAAGCAACAAAAACAGCAGAAGCAAGAAAAGGATGCTTTAGTTAAGAAATTAAAACAACAAACTGAAAAGCATGAACATGAGAAGATGGGTCTAGAGGAAGAAAAAGCGAATCTTGCTGCTCAAGAAAAAGCCATCAAATCTGCCATCAGCTTAGAGCATCAACGTCAAGCCGAATTGGAAGCAGCGCGTAAAAAAGCGGCAGCTGAAGCGAAAAAACGTGCAGAGCAAGAAGCTGCACAAGCGGCTGCACAAGCAGCATCACAAGCATCCGAATCAAAAAAACAATCCACTTCTTCAGGATATAGTGCAAAAAGTAACAGTTCATCATCATCTTCACAACCTTCGTCTAATGTAAGTCAAGCGCCAGCGCCTACGCCTGCAGTATCATCGGGTACTTTCACTAGACCAAGTGCAGGATATGTATCTTCAACAATGGGTGAACGATGGAATAAACAGCATGCCGGCATCGACATCGCTGCTAGCGGAACGGTTCCAATTGTAGCTGCAGCCGACGGAGTCGTAAGCCGTTCTTACTTCTCAAGTTCATACGGTAACGTCATCTTCGTCACCCATTCGATCGGCGGTCAGCAATGGACTACTGTGTATGCACACTTAAGTTCGAGACAAGCAAGCGAAGGTGCTGTAGTTGCCAAAGGTCAACAAATTGGCATCATGGGTAACACAGGACATTCATTCGGTCAGCATTTACACTTTGAGCTACATAAAGGCGCATGGAATTATAGCAAGTCAAATGCTGTTAATCCATTAAACTATATACCTAATTAATACCCAATATATGAACGGAAAAACAGATCAGGATAAATTCCTGGTCTGTTTTTTTTTGTGTAGTGTCACCATATTCTATAAGCATATTTCTTCCAATCGCCTCATATAGTGAAATACATATCAGGTCAGAAATGGGGATAAATATGGTCAAAAAATGGGTACTTCCTCTAGCAATCATCATGTCACTAGCCATTGGAGCAGTGGGGGGCATATATTGGACAAGCCTTCCGGCCAAGAATGAAGCAAAGGATGAAAGTCAGGAAATAACGAAGGATAAGGAATGGGCAAAAGTGGAACAAGCTTACGGTTTGATCGTAAGTCAGTATGTAGAACAGGTGGACGGCTCCAACCTGGTGGAGGGTGCCATCCAAGGCATGCTGTCAGCGCTGAAAGATCCTTATTCCGTATATATGGACAAGGAGACCGCCAAGCAATTCAATGAAACCCTGGACTCCTCTTTTGAAGGGATCGGGACTGAAATCGGAATGGAAGATGGTAAGGTCATAATTGTTTCTCCTTACAAAGACTCGCCTGCAGAAAAAGCTGGATTAAAGCCGAAAGATCAAATCCTTAAGGTGAATGGTGAAAGTGTAGAAGGTTTGGATCTGTATGAAACACGCCTGAAAATCCGCGGCAAAAAAGGATCTCCCGTCAAAATGGAAATAAAGCGAGCAGGGGTGGACAATCCACTTGAATTCAATATGGTGCGTGCCGAAATTCCATTGGATACCGTATTTTCATCAATTAAAGAAGTTGCCGGAGAACAAATCGGTTATATCGAGTTGACCACATTCTCGGAAAAGACTGCGTCTGATTTTAAAAAGCAGATGAAAGAACTGGAAAAGAAGGGAATTAAGGGCTTGGTCATAGATGTACGAGGCAACCCAGGTGGCCTTCTTTCTAGTGTGGAAACGATTCTTGGCGAGTTTATCACAAAAGACAAGCCTTATTTGCAAATTGCAGAAAGAACGGGTGAAACACAATCGTTTTTTACAAGCCTTAAGAAAGCGAAAAGTTATCCCATTGCCGTCTTGACGGATAAAGGCAGCGCCTCAGCCTCGGAAATCCTGGCAGGAGCGATGCAAGAGGCGGGAGGCTATCCATTGGTAGGCGAGAAGACCTTCGGGAAAGGCACAGTACAGCAAGCTGTACCAATGGGTGATGGCAGCAAGATTAAACTTACGTTATATAAGTGGCTGACGCCTTCAGGAAACTGGATCCATAAAAAGGGGATCGAACCAACAATCAAAGTGAAACAACCGGAGTATTTTGATGCCCATCAGCTGGCTATTGAGAAGGTGTTGCAAAGGGATATGAATGATGAACAAATCCAGTATGCCCAAAGCATTCTGAAAGGACTTGGATTTGAACCGGGCCGTGAGGATGGATATTATGATTGGAGTACAGAAATCGCAGTAAAAGCATTCCAAAAACAATTTGGCCTGGAAGTGACTGGTAAGCTTGATGCTAAAACCGCAGCACATCTGGAATCCGCCATTCTGGAAAAGATCCAGGATGAAGATAATGATATTCAGTTACGCACGGCTTTGAATTATTTAGTTAAATAACTTGATGGCACCGTTCCCTTGGAGCGGTGCCTCTTTTGCATTTGTTCGAGCCCCGCCTGCGAACATGAACGGCAGTATAGGGGAAACTTAAGATAAAGCTACTTTTTCTGCATCTTAATAGGCATGGAGGCTACATTTTTGATAGAATAGGAGGTAACTGACCAGAACGAAATTTGACAAAATTTTGATTACTTTTGAGGATGGTGGAAAGAAATTGACAACGGATTGGCTGATAGCATGCTTAATGGGATTAGGAAAACTCTTCCTTCATCCTTTGCTTTATGTTTCGATTGCCTATTGTTTATTCATCGGCTATCTTCGCGTTAAACGGGAACGCCATGATTTTAATACGAAGATCTACAGTTTTTCCATGGAGCTGCGTTCCATGTTACCTCAAGGATTGATATGGGGATTGATCCTTTCCTTCCTTACACTGGCTACTGGACTCGCCATTCCTATGGCGGCGCTGTTCATCATGGCAGTGGTAACGGTTTTGTCCATGCTATCCATGAAAAGGAGGTTTGTTTCCCCCGTTTATACGGTGGGACTCACCTTCTTTATCCTTTTCTTTTTATATGATAGAGATATCAAGCTTACATTATTTCAGGATGCCCTTAATCAGCTGGATCGGTCCGTATATCCGACACTTGTCATTTTAATAGGGTTATTACTGATTGCTGAAGGGTTTTTGATTGTCGGCAACGGAAGTAAAAAGGTCTCTCCCCAGTTGGAGGTATCCAAGAGGGGACAGCCGATAGGTGTGTATGTTTCACAGCGAGTTTGGCTAATTCCCATGTTCGTTATGGTTCCTGGAGGACAACTTCCAGTGCTTTTCGAATGGTATCCGGTTTTTTCAATCGGGGACATGTCCCTGTCGCCGATCGTACTGCCCATTTTAATCGGCTTTAAGCAAAAAGTGCATGGGACGCTCCCTGAACTGGCCATTAGGGCGCAAGGCAAAAAGGTAGGGGCATTGGGAATTGTGATTACGCTTTTGGCGGCAGTGGGTTACTGGTACCCTCCATTGGCAATCATGACGGCTGTTTTAGCAATCCTCGGTCGTGAATTTCTGCATTATTCCCAAAAGGCAATGGATCAAAAGCTTCCTTTTTATTTTTCGAAAAGTAAGCTGGGTGTCCAGATCTTAGGCGTTATCCCTCAATCTCCGGCAGATAAAATGGGGTTGCAAAAAGGCGAGGTCATTTCGAAAATAAATGGTGTCGTCGTCAGGGAAGAAGAAGAGTTATACAGGGCGCTCCAAATAAACCGGGCACATTGCAAACTTGAGGTCATTGATAATAATGAACAGATTCGTTTTGTGCAAAGAGCTCTATTTGACGGGGAGCATTACGAATTGGGCCTCTTATTCGTAGACGATCAATTGAAGGAAAGCGGACAAGTGGGTTAATGACATGAATATAAAATAAAACGGCCTTTCTCGAATTATATCGAGAAAGGCCGTTTTCAATAGAAACGTGTTATTACTTTTCAAGCATGATCTTTTCTATATCTTCAAGCATTTTATTAGCTGCAATAACTCCGCCAGATGTATTCCATGTGGCGTCGCTAACCTCATGGGCATTTCCGTTTTTGACTGCATCAAGGTTTTTCCAAAGTGGATCATTCGTCCATTCTTTTGCTGTGCTTAGGGCTTGTTTGTCCCCTTCAGGAGCGTAAGTGAAGTAGAATAGAATATCTCCATCCATTTTAGGGATGACTTCTTTCCCAACTTCAATGGCAAG
The DNA here is from genome assembly GCF_056502895.1 of Bacillus sp. T-10(2022). Lineage (NCBI taxonomy): Bacteria > Bacillati > Bacillota > Bacilli > Caryophanales > Bacillaceae > Bacillus > Bacillus sp. T-10(2022). The sequence goes on along the minus strand of NZ_CP113518.1, from coordinate 5,308,327 downwards.
GTTGCCTAATTTATTATCTGCCGTGAACAGTTCCTTCTGTTGTTCTGCACGTTTAAATCCTAATTGATCGAAAATCACTCCAGAGAATGAATCTGTGTAATAAATACGAGTAGTTCCAGCCATGAAACGAACAATGGAAACTTCTTGATTTACTTTATCACCCAATTTAGCTTTAAGATCTTCTGTTTGTTTATCGAATTCTGCAATTACTTCGTTCCCTTTTTCTTCAAGGTTCAAGGCTTTTGCATATAGTTTAAAGTTTTCTTTCCAATCTCCTCTTAGCGTTTCCGAAAAAACGGTAGGGGCGATTGCATTTAATTTATCATAAACAGCTTCTTGGCGTATCTTGCTTCCGATAATCAAGTCAGGCTTCAGTGATGCGATTTTCTCTAAATTAACTTCATGTTCAACACCAACAACTTCGACCCCATCCATATCATCTTTAATATGGTCGTACCAAGGGTCGCCAAGCCATGATTGAACGGCACCAACAGGTTTAATTCCTAAAGCAAGCAATGCTTCAGTGCCTTCATTTGTTAGAACGACCACTCTTTTAGGTGTTTCTTTCAACTCGGCAGTACCCATGGCATGCTCAATTGTGTAGCTTTTTTCCTCTTTCTTGTCTTCAGCTTTATTTCCATCGGCTTTCTCATCCGAATTCCCGCAAGCTGCTAGAAGAAAGACTGCAAATATTGTAAAAATCGTTAATAATGACTTAAATCTAAACATCTATGTATCCCTCCCAATTTTCCGGCAAATGATAATCATTCGCACTTAACAGCATCATCATAAAATGAATATACTTTTCTGTCAATATATAATTGAAAATGATTCTCAAATTCGTTGACATAATCCTGTTTAGACCAGTAAAATATTACTATACAAACGTGATTGGAAAGGTAACTGGATATGTTATTAAAAAATTCATGGCAGAAATGGATGGGGCTGTTCATTACCATTCTTTTGCTGCTGTTTTTACTGTGCTCAAGTATTGTATACGGTTATACAGATACAACATGGAAAATGGCCATCGATGCTTTTACCGATTTCAATGGGACGAATGAACACATTGTCATTCAATCAGTCAGACTTCCGCGGGCCCTGATCGCTTCGGCAATCGGTGCAAGTTTGGCCATTTCGGGGGTGTTAATGCAAACGCTAACTAAAAACCCCCTCGCATCTCCAGATATATTCGGGGTCAACGCCGGGGCGGGATTGGCGGTTGTCACTGGGGTCACCGTTTTTGGAATAAGCAATCTTCAAGTATTCACATGGCTGTCATTCATAGGGGCGGCCATAGCCGCGATAAGCATATATATGATTGGAAGCATGGGACGAGGCGGCTTGACACCTATGAAGCTGACATTGGCTGGTGCAGCCATGACGGCCATGGTAGCTTCACTTACACAAGGTCTTCTTGTTTCCAATGAGGCTCTTTTAGAGCAAGTCCTATTCTGGCTTGCCGGATCCGTATCCGGTAGAAGTCTGGACAATTTAGTTGCCGTCCTGCCTTATCTTGTCGTAGGCTGGGGCCTTGCATTGATCATGTCCGGTAAAATGAATGTGTTGTCCATGGGTGAGGATGTTGCAAAAGGTCTTGGATTGAATATAGTTTTCCTTAAGCTGGTTCTGGGGCTGGCAATCATCCTGCTCGCTGGCGGATCAGTGGCAGTTGCGGGTCCGATTGGCTTTATAGGAATCGTCGTTCCGCATCTTACCCGTTCCGTAGTAGGCATCGATCATCGCTGGCTGATTCCCTTCTCTGGACTTTTCGGGGCGGTGCTTTTGATTGCAGCCGATGTCATATCGAGGTATATCCTGATGCCTCGAGAAGTTCCGGTCGGAGTCATGACAGCCATAATAGGGACCCCATTCTTTATTTATATAGCTAGAAAGGGGTTCAGCGGTCGATGAAGTCATATAAGAGCTTTCGTTTGTTTAATGAAAAAATATCATTCTTGATGGATAAAAAAGCCATGATCGTGATTTTCATATTATTTGTAGTCACTTCACTAGTGTTTGTGATCAGTACTGGAGTGGGTGAAATGAATATAAATCCGCTAAGTGTCCTCCAGGTCCTTTTCGGAGGGGGAGCGGAGAGCGATCGGCTTATCATCCAATCTTTCCGCCTGCCTAGAATAATTGTTGCCCTGTTGGTGGGGATGGGCCTTGCTGTAGCTGGCGGAATCCTTCAAGGGATGATTCGGAATCCACTTGCTTCGCCTGATATCTTGGGAATAACGGGAGGAGCGACAGTGGCGGTCGTTGGATTCTTGGCCATTTTTAGCGATAAGAATCATTCATTGACGGTGAGCATCAACTGGCTGCCGTTAGCTGCGTTCATTGGGGCGACAGTCGTGGCCTTACTTGTTTATTCCTTAGCCTGGAAAAATGGAGTCCCCCCGATAAGGCTTGTATTGATCGGGATTGGGGTAATGGCTTTAATGAAGGCACTCACTACGATGATGATGATCCTTGGCCCAGTCTATCAAGCGAGCCAGGCAAACCTCTGGATCACGGGGTCAGTGTCTAACTCCACCTGGAATAATATCGCTGTTCTGGCACCATGGACGATTCTATTCCTGTTAATCGCCTTCCTGTATGCCAGAAATATTAATTTACAGGAGCTAGGCGATGACCTTGCAACGGGTCTTGGGGGACATATCCAAAAACAACGGTTTACATTATTGATGATCAGTACGGCCTTGATTGGTGGTTCCACAGCTTTTGCTGGAGGAATAGGTTTTGTGGGATTAATGGCCCCCCACATGGCCAGAAGGCTTGTTGGTTCTAGTTTTGGAGTTTTACTGCCCACTTCAGCTTTGCTTGGGGGCATCCTGGTCATGGTGGCGGATTTGATTGGACGGACCCTATTCTCACCTTTGGAAATACCGGCTGGTGTCTTCACAGCGAGCATCGGGGCACCATACTTCATTTATTTACTTTATAAAACGAGGAATTCGTAACTCCGGTAAATGTAGAAAGAAGCAGTCATCCTAAAGATGGCTGCTTCTTTATTAATTAAGCTTCTTTAGAAACTTCGATTTCGATGGTAAGCGTGATTTGATCGCCGATCAGTACGCCGCCTGTTTCTAAAGCCGCGTTATAGGTTAAACCATAATCACTGCGTTTGACTTTACCTTTTCCGCTAAAGCCTGCTTTTTCATTTCCCCATGGATCTTTTCCTTGGCCTTCGAAGGTGATGCTGAAAGTTTCTTCTTGTGTGATTCCATTAAGAGTCACATTTCCAGTTACATCGTATTCATCTTCATCCGTTTTCATAATTTTTGTTGATTTGAATGTTAATGTAGGATTTTTTTCTACATCAAAGAAGTCAGCGGAACGCAAGTGATTATCCCGGTCTGCATTGCGTGTGTCAATACTGGCCACATCAACGGTAAAATCGATTTCTGCAGTTGTTAGATCCAATGGGTTTGCTAGAATGTTTGCTTCGAACTTATTAAAACTTCCTTTTACTTTAGCGATCATCATATGTTTTACGGAAAATTCAATAGCACTGTGAGTCGGGTCGACTGACCATTTTGTATTTGTCATGCTTATTCCTCCTAATTATTAATCTTGAATTTATATATCTTTAATTTGAGATATCTTAACTTAATGTAATTATAAGAGGTGGAAGCAATAGTGTCAACTGAAAGTTTTCCTTAATTTTGAAAACATGAAAAACCCTGTGCATTTATGGGGTGCAGGGTCTCAGTTTTTATGAAGGTTTATTAAACCTCGAACGTCGATTTCAACTCCAGGCATCGCTTTCCGCGGGCGGTCCGGGAGCCTCCTCGGCGCCTTGCGCCTGCGGGGTCTCCCCTCGACCCGCTTTTCCGGCAGGAGTCTCGCACCTTCCGTTCCAGTTCCAATCAATTTTGTTTTGAAATTTTAGGTAAAACCCATTTTGTCTACAAACTCAAACCCTGTGCATTTATGGGGCACAGGGTTTTTAATTATGAAGAAAAGTAAAGCTTACTACCTTTATTAATTGGCATGTTCTTTCTCTTCTTGATCGGTCACTTTACTTGGCCAAAAGGCACGGCGGCCAAGCAGGGAGGTGATCGCAGGAACAAGGAACGGTCGCACAATGAATGTGTCCATTAACACACCAAGAGCAGTAATGAGCCCGAATTGAACCAATACTTGAATCGGAAGTGTGGCTAGAACGGAAAAAGTGGCTGCCAGGATTATTCCGGCGGAAGTGATGACACCGCTAGTTTCGGCAACGCCTTTTCTGATGGCCTGCTTGATTGGCATCGTTTCTTTCTTACGCCAAATACTTGAAACCATGAAAATGTTATAGTCTTCTCCAAGTGCAACAAGGAATACGAAAGAATAAAGTGGAATCGTCCCCTCTATGGCATCGACACCCATGAAATAGTGCAGGATTATCCAACCTAAGCCCATAGCTGCAAAGAATGAGAGAATGACTGTCCCCATTAAATACACCATTGCTGTCACAGATCGCAAGTAGGCTAAAAGAAGCAAGGAAATCAGGACGATGATGATCGGGATGATCATGAATTCATCGGCTTTTACGGTATCCCTTTTATCGAATTGCGTCGCAGTTTGCCCGCCAATCCAAACCTTATCTTCGACGGAAGATATATTGGCGGCCTTCAATTCTTTCTCCGCAATTGTGCGGATTTCCGGAATGGAATCAATTGCCTCGATATCATATGGGTTGATGTTGAATTTGACCTCATAGGATTGCAGATCTTCATTGGATTTACTTGTGACTGGATCGGCCACACTTTCAACAATATTCATTCCTTCAATTGCCTGGGCTAAATCGATATCTTCACCATCCGTGTCGACAACCACTGTGGCTGGTGCCAGTTCGCCCGGTGAGTACGAGTCGGAAATGACAGAATAGCCTTCACGGGAGTTCATATCTTCAGGAAAGGAAGAGAGAATATCATATGAATATTTTATTTGTGAAGAATATCCAGCTAATACACTGAAGATGATCAAGCATGTAAGAATGACGGTCCATGGCTTGGTTGTGACGATATGACCAATCCAGTTACCGATGCGGCCTTCTTTATGCTTTTTGACGGCTTTTCCCTTTTTCTTGGCCCGTGTTTCTTCCATTTCTGGTGTACGCGGAACGATTGGGTAGAAGGAAGCCCTTCCGAATACAGAAAGCAATGCCGGTACAAGTGTTAAAGCTGCCATCATCATGATTAAAATCGACAAGCTGAATGGTACAGCGAAACGGTGGTAGGCTCCGTATTTCGCTACAAGCAATGTTAGCAGCGAGATGACGATCGTAAGGCCGCTCATCGCAATGGCGCCTGATGAATCTTTGAATGCAGAGATCATGGCTTTCCGTTTGCTTTCATGATTTCTTAATTCACTTCTGTAGTGAGAAATTAAAAATAGACAATAATCCGTTCCGGCACCGAATAATAATACGGTCATGATCGAAATGGCCTGTGAATCGACTGTGATCCAACCATGATCTGCCATGAATCCAAGGATCGGGCTTGTGACAATATAGGCGAAGCCTACTCCGATTAAAGGAATGATTGCTAAAAGCGGGGAACGGTAAATGAGTAATAATACGACAAGTACAAGTATTACGGTCGCTAATAGCAATTTAAAATCAGCACCCGAAAATAATCCCGTTGCATCGACGGATATCCCTACAGGGCCTGTCACTCGAAGTGATAATTCATCTGAACCTGTCGGGACCTTGAATGGGTCCGATCCAATGCGTTCCGATACTGTTTCATTAATGCTTTCAAGATTTTTTTCAAGAATTTCAGTCTCGGTCTTTTCTTTAAAGAAAAGCGGCTGTACGAAAGTCGTTCCATCTTCTGAAACCGATCCTTGAAGAGCAGGCAACGGAATTTCATGAAGCGGCGGTAAAAAAGATTGCTGCGTCAATGGGTTATCTGTCAGTTCCTTGGAAAGGTACTGGATTTCGGCCAAGTCGGCCTCTGTCAGTCCACCCTCCCGATGCCATGTAAGCAGGGCAGGTATTCCAGAGGAATTTGGAAACTCTTCTTTAATAAGTTCATCAGCCACGACGGAAGGTGAGTCTTCAGGCAAGTCAGCGGCATTATTTGCTGTTCGATCATTAACGGCAGGCAATGTGATGGTTAATCCGATTGCTGCAATTATCCATACAGCAATGACAACCCAACGACTGATTTTTCCCGTCATCATCCTGCCAAGTCTTCCTAATATTGATTCGTCCAATGAAGGCACCCCGCTTTTTGAATTTTTTATCCTTAGTTCATTATAATGGTGTGCTATTGACATATACAAAAATGGGTATGCTCACTCCATTTTTCTACTAAATGCTTCAAAGCTTTCTTATCATTATATGATTCAGACCAGTTGTTATTGGCAAGAAATATGCTCATCGATACATAGGGAAAAGTACTTTTTAACTAATTACAATTAAATTCGAAGATTGAGGAGTGAAATATAGGGAATAGGGGAAAGTATAGTAGTATTGTGGATTTTATTAACAGAGGAGGGATTTTTTTGTCTGATAAATCTAAAAAAACAAATGATGAATCGAAAGAAACATTAACGAACAGGCAAGGGCACCCGGTAACGAATAACCAGAGTATTAGAACTGTAGGGAACAGAGGACCTAGTACACTTGAGAACTATGATTTCCTGGAAAAAATCAGCCACTTCGATAGGGAGCGCATTCCTGAACGGGTCGTGCATGCCCGGGGTGCAGGTGCACATGGTTATTTCGTTCCGACCGGTAAAGCGGGGGACGAGCCTATTTCAAAATATACGAGAGCGAAGGTTTTTCAGGAAGAAGGTAAAAAAACCCCGGTATTCGTGAGATTCTCATCTGTTATTCATGGGGGGACGTCCCCGGAAACGTTACGTGATCCCAGGGGATTTGCCGTTAAATTTTATACGGAAGATGGCAACTGGGATCTTGTGGGCAATAACTTGAAAATTTTCTTCATCCGTGATGCCATGAAATTCCCGGATTTGATTCATGCCTTCAAACCGGATCCGGTCACGAATATTCAGGACGGCAGGAGGATTTTTGATTTTTGTGCGAGTTCGCCTGAAACATTCCATATGGTTACCTTTGTGTTTTCCCCATGGGGCATACCAGCTAACTACCGCATGATGCAGGGGTCAGGGGTCAATACTTATAAATGGGTGAATGAGGAAGGGAAAGCAGTGCTTGTCAAGTATCATTGGGAACCGAAACAAGGGATCAAGAACCTGACACAGCAAGAGGCCAATGAAATTCAAGCTACGAATTTCAATCATGCCACACAGGATCTATATGAAGCGATCGAACGCGGGGACTATCCTGAATGGGATCTCAACGTACAAATCATGAGTGATGATGATCATCCTGAGTTGGATTTTGATCCGCTGGATGATACGAAGATCTGGCCGAAAGATGAGTTCCCTTGGCTGCATGTCGGTACGATGGTATTGAATAAAAACCCTGAAGACTATTTCACTGAAGTCGAACAGGTTGCATTCGGCACAGGTGTACTAGTGGATGGGCTGGACTTTTCTGATGACAAGATGTTACAGGGACGTACATTCTCTTATTCCGATACACAACGTCACCGGGTTGGTGCGAATTATCTGCAATTGCCGATCAATGCTCCGAAGAAACGAACAGCCACGAATCAGACTGGCGGACAGATGCAATATGAAGTTGGCAGAGGCAGCCAAAGCCCCCACATCAACTACGAACCATCAACTGTCGGCGGCTTGAAAGAAGCTAAGCAGACGGGCAAGGAGTATACACCTATGGTGGAAGGGAAACTTGTTCGTGAGACAATCGATCGCCAAAACAATACGAAACAGGCCGGGGAAACATTCCGTGAATTCGAGGATTGGGAAAAGGACGATTTAATTTCCAATTTAGTGGCGGCATTGGCTCCTGCCGACAAGCGCATTCAGGAAAAAATGATAGCACTTGCCGAAGAGGCCGATGAAGAGTATGGCCGCAGATTGAAAGAGGGACTGGCCTCGGCTTCTGAACATACGGAATCTTCAAAACCACTTGGTGGGTCGGATAACCCTGAGGACGCTGTTAGTAAAGGACATGAAGCGGATCCATATTGATTGGACTAAAAAAGAGGCAAACTTCCCTTTAAAGGGGTTTGCCTCTTTTTTTAATGGGCATAATTGATGGATGTGTGGAATGTTCTTCTGATGATGCCTTGAAAATCAAGTGGGAAATTGATTGGCAAAAAACTTGATAATCATTTAAACTGAAACTACTCTATTTTTCTCTTATAAAGGAGATGAAAAAATGATTAAATTTCTTTCTGCCCTTTTCCTTCCTTGTCTACTTGTCATGCTATTTTCAAGAGTCACCTATAACAATGTCGTGGGCCTTGTTTTAACTGTTGCCTTGATTACAGCTTCCGCATATAAAGGTTATACGCATACAAACTTATTGATCATCGTCGATGCCTTATCCCTGACAGTGGGATTTTGGTTATCAAAAAGAATGATGAAACGTACATCCAAGAGCGCCTGACACAAAAGGTGCTTTTTTTGTACCCAAACTTGTCATTCTCCTCAACACATCATGAAGTCCATAAAACAAAAATAGAATGGATGTTCGCTTATTGCTGGTTTGTTTTAAGGCTATTGTGGTAGAATGTGTATATATGCTTTATCAAACCGGAATAAATAGAAGGGATATAGGCATGTCCCGTTTTCATATAAAAATATTTCAATAGGAGGCTATGCTTGGTGAAGGATAAGTTTGAGTTAGTCTCAAAATACTCTCCTCAAGGAGATCAGCCGGCAGCAATTGAAATGCTGGTCGAAGGGATTAAGGAAGGCAAGGAAATGCAGACGTTATTGGGGGCAACGGGGACAGGGAAAACGTTCACCGTTTCCAATGTGATTCAAAGAATCAATAAACCGACTCTTGTCATTGCCCACAATAAAACGTTGGCAGGGCAGCTTTATAGTGAGTTCAAAGAGTTCTTCCCTAATAATGCCGTTGAGTACTTCGTTAGCTATTATGATTACTACCAGCCAGAGGCTTATGTTCCATCCACGGATACATTCATCGAAAAAGATGCAAGCATCAATGATGAAATCGATAAACTGCGTCACTCGGCAACCTCGTCCTTGTTCGAAAGGAAAGATGTCATCATCATTGCCAGTGTTTCGTGCATATATGGACTCGGTTCTCCTGAAGAGTACCGGGAGATGGTCGTTTCCCTCCGAACAGGAATGGAGATAGACCGGAATGCCTTGCTGCACAGACTCGTGGATATTCAATATGAACGTAATGATATTGCTTTCCAACGGGGGACCTTCCGTGTTCGCGGCGACGTGGTCGAAATTTTCCCGGCCTCACGTGATGAACATTGCGTACGGGTAGAGTTTTTCGGGGATGAGATTGACCGTATTCGTGAAGTCGATGCCCTGACTGGCGAAATTACCGGTGAACGAGATCATATCGCCATTTTCCCGGCTTCCCACTTCGTAACCCGCGAAGAGAAAATGCGGATAGCCATTCAAAATATCGAAACGGAACTGGAAGAGCGATTGAAGGAATTAAGGGAAGATGAAAAACTCCTTGAAGCGCAGCGCTTGGAGCAGCGGACCCGTTATGATCTGGAAATGATGCGGGAAATGGGCTTTTGTTCAGGGATCGAGAACTATTCCCGCCATTTAACCCTTCGTCCCTCAGGTGCAACACCATACACTTTAATAGATTACTTTCCAGAGGACTTCCTATTGGTTGTGGATGAATCACACGTAACCCTTTCGCAGATCCGCGGAATGTTCAATGGAGATCAGGCGCGTAAGCAAGTGCTCGTCGATCATGGCTTCCGTCTGCCGTCTGCAAAAGATAACCGGCCGCTAAGGTTTGAAGAATTTGAAAAAAAGGTCCATCAATCCATATTCGTTTCGGCAACTCCGGGACCATATGAACTCGAACATACGCCAGAAATGGTTCAGCAGATCATCCGTCCTACCGGATTGCTGGATCCGACGGTAGAAGTGCGGCCGATTGAAGGGCAGATAGATGACTTGATCGGTGAAATACAGGAGCGCGTTAAAAAGAATGAGCGTGTGCTCATAACGACCTTGACGAAAAAGATGTCTGAGGATTTAACTGATTATTTAAAGGAAATCGGCATCAAGGTCCAATATCTTCATTCGGAAGTGAAGACCTTGGAAAGGATAGAAATCATCCGGGAACTCCGAATGGGCAAATATGATGTTCTTGTTGGGATAAATCTTTTAAGGGAAGGCCTCGATATTCCGGAAGTGTCGTTAGTGACCATTCTGGATGCCGATAAAGAAGGGTTCCTTCGCTCGGAACGTTCGCTTATTCAAACGATGGGCCGTGCAGCCCGTAATGCCAACGGCCACGTCATCATGTATGCAGACCGCATCACGAATTCGATGGAACTTGCCATCAATGAAACGAGGCGGCGCCGTGAAATTCAGGAAAATTATAATAAAAAGCATGGAATAATGCCTCAAACCATTCAAAAGGATATCCGTGACTCCATAAGGGCGACTCATGTAGCCGAAGAAGGCGAAGAGTATAAGGAAGATCTTGCACCAAGCCTTGCGAAGCTCCCTAAAAAAGAGCGTTTAAAAGTGATGGCAAGCATGGAAAAAGAAATGAAGGAAGCGGCAAAGGCACTGGACTTCGAGCGAGCTGCCGAGCTGCGTGATTTATTACTAGAGTTAAAAGCGGAAGGGTGACGAAACATGGCAATGGATAAAATTGTGATAAAAGGCGCCAGGGCCAACAATTTAAAGAATATTGATATCACGATACCGAGAGACAAACTTGTTGTGCTGACCGGATTATCCGGATCTGGGAAGTCTTCCTTGGCTTTTGATACGATTTATGCAGAAGGGCAAAGACGTTATGTAGAATCACTGTCCGCTTATGCTCGTCAATTCTTAGGCCAAGTGGATAAACCGGATGTCGATGCGATCGAAGGTTTGTCACCAGCCATTTCCATAGACCAGAAAACGACCAGTCGGAATCCTCGTTCAACCGTAGGGACTGTTACGGAGATCTATGATTATTTAAGGCTGTTATTTGCACGGGTCGGGAGACCGACCTGTCCGATCCATAATATTGAAATCACCTCACAAACGATCGAACAAATGGTGGACCGCATTCTTGATTACCCTGAGCGAACCAAGCTTCAAGTATTGGCACCGCTAGTCTCAGGCAGAAAAGGGACACATGCGAAGGTTTTGGAGGAAGTTAAGAAACAAGGATATGTCCGCATTCGTGTGAACGGGGAAATGCATGATCTCAGCGATGAGATCACTCTCGAAAAAAATAAAAAACATTCGATTGAAGTCATCATAGACCGGATCGTCATTAAAGAGGGTATTATGGCCAGGCTTGCAGATTCATTGGAAAGTGCTTTGCAGCTTGGCGAAGGCAAAGTCATCATTGACGTCATGGGTGAGGAAGAGCTGCTGTTCAGTGAACATCATGCTTGTCCATACTGCGGATTTTCGATTGAAGAGTTAGAGCCTAGAATGTTTTCCTTCAATAGTCCGTTTGGGGCCTGCCCGGATTGTGATGGCTTGGGTGCAAGGCTTGAGGTGGACCGTGATCTGGTCATCCCGAATAACGAATTAAGCCTCCGTCAACATGCAATTGCGCCATGGGAGCCGACGAGTTCTCAATATTATCCTCAGCTCCTTGAAGCGGTGGCAAACCATTATGGGATAGATATGGATGTGCCCGTTAAAGATTTACCGGAAGAGAAGATGGATAAGGTCTTGCTTGGTTCAGGTAAAGATAAGATATATTTCCGGTATAAAAATGATTTTGGAAGAGTGCAAGAAGGATATATTCCTTTTGAAGGAGTTTTAAGAAACATCGAAAGGCGCTTCAAGGAGACGAGTTCTGACTTTATTCGTGAGCAAATGCAGAAATACATGTCAGAACATCACTGTCCAACCTGTAAGGGTCATCGATTGAAAAAAGAGAGTCTTTCCGTGCTCATTCAAGGTGTCCATATAAGTGAAACGACAGCTTTATCAGTGGAGGATGCGTTAGTATTTTTCGATAAGCTTGATTTGACTGAAAAAGAAGCTGCAATTGCGAGATTGATTTTACGTGAAATTCGTGAGCGGCTTGGTTTCCTGGCTAATGTAGGTTTGGAATATTTGACGTTGAGCAGGGCAGCGGGAACATTATCAGGCGGTGAAGCGCAGCGTATAAGATTGGCGACACAGATCGGTTCCCGATTGACGGGAGTCCTATATATTTTGGATGAACCTTCAATAGGGCTGCATCAGAGGGATAACGATCGATTGATCGAAACATTGAAGAATATGCGCGAAATCGGCAACACACTCATTGTTGTCGAGCATGATGAAGATACGATGATTGCTGCGGATTATTTGATCGATGTTGGTCCTGGAGCAGGAGCGCATGGAGGGGAAATAGTGGCCGCTGGAACTCCGGAAGAGGTCATGAATAATCCTAAATCCTTAACGGGGCAATATTTAGCAGGGAAGAAATTCATTCCATTGCCATTGGAACGCCGGAAAAATGATGGCCGTGTCATTGAGATAAAAGGTGCCAAGGAAAATAATTTAAAAAACGTTAATGTGAAATTCCCGCTTGGGGTCTTTACAGCCGTAACGGGAGTCTCGGGATCAGGGAAAAGTACATTGGTGAATGAGATCCTCCATAAGTCATTGGCTCAAAAGCTGAACCGGGCAAAAGCCAGACCAGGCGATTTCCGTGAAATCAAGGGAATTGAGCATTTAGATAAAGTCATTGATATTGACCAATCACCAATTGGCAGGACCCCACGATCCAATCCAGCTACCTATACGGGTGTATTCGATGATGTTCGTGACGTGTTTGCCTCGACTAATGAAGCTAAGATCCGCGGTTATAAAAAAGGAAGGTTCAGTTTCAATGTGAAGGGCGGACGCTGTGAGGCATGCCGTGGTGATGGCATTATCAAGATTGAAATGCATTTTCTCCCAGATGTCTATGTCCCATGTGAAATCTGTCATGGTAAACGTTATAACCGGGAAACTCTAGAAGTGAAATATAAAGGGAAAAACATATCCGACATTCTCGATATGACAGTCGAGGAAGGCGTTAGTTTCTTTGAAAATATCCCAAAAATCAAACGGAAGCTACAAACGATTTATGACGTTGGTTTGGGTTATATCAAGCTCGGACAGCCTGCCACCACTTTATCAGGCGGTGAAGCGCAAAGGGTGAAACTTGCTTCTGAATTGCATCGCCGATCCACTGGGCGCTCCTTCTATATCTTGGATGAACCAACTACCGGTCTACATGTCCACGATATAGCAAGGCTGCTCCAGGTTCTGCAGCGGCTGGTTGACAATGGGGATACCGTTTTGGTGATCGAGCATAATCTGGATGTCATCAAGACGGCGGACCATATTATTGACCTGGGACCGGAAGGCGGAGATAAGGGCGGTACGATCGTCACTTATGGAACACCTGAAAAAATATGTGAAGTTTCCGAATCGTACACGGGGAAATACTTAAAACCTGTACTTACCCGTGATCAAATCCGCATGGAAAATTGGATTGAAGAAAAAGAAACGGAGCATGAACATGCTTAAAAGAACAAGCCTTCAGACTTGTTTCAGTTTGGAACCCAAATCCGGAATGGTCTGATCCTAACCATGATTTTAAAACAAAACTTGATTATCCTTAGTGGTTTTTTACGGTAATCCTTAATGGATTGAAGAAATTTGCGACACTCCTGCCGAATAGCTGGCTAGCCAAGACCCCACAGCCGCTTGCGGTGAGGAGGCTTGGCAGACAGTCGGCGGAAAGGGAGCGGATTTCTGAAATCAATGGAACGGGTTTTTATAAAAAAACTGCAGGCAAACTCGTTTTCTTCGAATTTGTCTATAGTCTGAACAAGCCATCTGGCTTGTTTTTTTGTAGAAAAATGACGGTGTGCATTTAATCAATCATTTGATTAAAGAATAGGAAAAGGAGATATTTCCGGGGAAATCATACATCTTCCTTTTCGGAAATTGTCATTTTCCTTTGTCGAATGATGGGAAAAACGGTATTTATGAAACTTTTTAGATATCTAGGCGTATGTATGAATAAAATGATAGAAGAAAGCGAGGAATGTTCATGCAGGAGGAAAGAAAGAAGATTTTAGAAATGATTCAGGATGGAAAGTTATCAGCGGAAGAAGCCATGGGCCTTTTGGAAGAATTAGAAAAAGCCAGTCAGGAAAGTGAAGCTAAGGAGCAGAAATTGCAAAACGAATTATCGACGGTGGTCGTGGATAAGAAAAGCGAAGGAAGCACTCAGGATACGTTTAAAAAGAATATCCAGTCATCGAAAGAAAAGATTATTGATTTCGTTGAAAGTGCTTTTAAGAAAATCAAAGAAACGGATCTTGATTTCAATTTCGGGAAATCTGTGGAGGTCAGTCATATTTTTCAGCATGATCATGATTTCCTGGATGAGGTTGATGTAGATATAGCAAATGGGAAAATAAAAATCGCCGCATGGGACCATAATGATGTCCGGGTTGAATGCCAAGCTAAGGTATACCGTGTGGAAGAAATAGAAGAAGCCAGGAAAAACTTTTTGGAAGAAGTCGATTTCACGATTGAAAATGGAAAATTGAAGTTCAAGGTTCGTGAAAAATCCATAAAGGTTGATACGATCATGTACATTCCAAGGAAGGAATATGAGGACATTCATGTAAGGATGTTCAATGGCGCAATCACGACTGAATCACTGAAATCAGAGAAGCTTAAAGCGAAAACGGCGAATGGTGCCATTCATATCATGCAGGGTACGGGTGATTTCTGTGAGCTTGAAACAGGTAATGGGATGATCACCATTTCAGATACCAACTTTAATGACTTGGAAGCCGAGACCCTGAATGGAGCGATTAATGCCGATGGATACTTCAAGAAATTGGATGTCCAAACGTTCAATGGGGAAATCATCTGTACGAATTCAGGGATGGATTGCGATTCGATCCATGCTAAGTCAGTCACAGGAAAAGTCCAGCTGACCCTGCCGCCAGGTAAGGCGATCGAAGGAGAATTGAAATCAAATTTAGGAAGCTTTAATGTAACTTTGGAAGGGATGACAATCATCGAAGAGAAAAGTGATGTGGTTCAGAAGGTCCTTAAGTTTAAGACGGTTAAAGAAGTGGTTCCTGTGCTTCATGTTTTTGCAGAAACCAAGACTGCAGCGATAACGGTTTCCTGAAGAAAGGGAAAACCCGTTGATACCACTGGCGGCTCAAACTGTAGGCAAACTCGATGGAAAACGAGTTTGCCTGCATTTTTTTATGGCTTGTTCTCTAAATTTAATAACAAGGTTGATTGAAGAGGAAGGTACGAGACTCCTGCTTAGAAAAGCGCGTCTAGGGGAGACCCCGCAGGCGCAAGCCGAGGAGGCTCCACGACCGCCCGCGGAAAGCGAGTTTCTTGAGCGGAAATCAACATCCAATTTGTATCGAAACCATACCTCAGGAGTTGCTTTGGAGTTGGTTCGGGAACATCATTTGATGAAAGATACGTTTCCAATCCCTTTTGTCTGCAAAGTGAGCCTGCCAATATAAATGGGGGGCTTTCTTTTATTGATGTAATGTTCCTCTCATCCTTTCCTGTTCACGTGGGCAATCCGGGTGGAGTGAATAAAAAAACAATAAATCGATAATGCTTTGTTTGGTTATTAACAGAAAAATGCTAAAATAGAAAAAGTATCTCAAAAAATAGCATCGCTCCTAAAGGAGGAAAGATATATGGCAAAAGTCCGTACAAAGGATATAGTAGAAGCGTTCGGTCTAGAACTTATCAGTGGGGAAGAAGGAATTAACAGACCGATCGTCACGAGTGATTTATCTCGTCCCGGACTTGAAATAGCCGGTTTTTTTGATTATTATCCCGCAGATCGAGTACAGCTTTTAGGTATGACGGAGATGTCCTTTTTTAATCGGCTGAATGAACCGGATCGAGTACAGAGGATGGAAGAGTTATGCAGAGACTTTACTCCAGGCATCATCATTACGCGTGGTCAGGAAGTACCGATAGAATTGATCGAAGCTTCTGAGCGGGAATCCGTTCCTGTGATGAGATCTAATATGAAGACAACAAGGTTATACAGCCGTCTGACCAATTTCCTGGAAAGCAGGTTGGCACCAACCACTGCAGTTCATGGTGTATTGGTGGATATCTATGGGTTAGGTGTGTTGATCACCGGGAAAAGCGGCGTCGGTAAAAGTGAGACAGCCCTGGAATTAGTGAAACGGGGTCATCGTCTCGTAGCAGATGACTGCGTCGAAATCAGGCAGGAAGACCAAGATACGCTGGTCGGGAATGCCCCGGATTTAATCGAACATCTTCTAGAAATAAGAGGATTGGGAATCATTAATGTAATGACACTTTTTGGAGCTGGCGCAGTCCGCAGCAATAAAAAGATCTCAATCGTCATCAATCTGGAACTATGGGAAAAAAACAAGCAGTATGACCGGGTTGGCCTTGATGAAGAAAAAATGAAGATCATCGATACGGAAGTAACGAAAATTACCGTGCCTGTCCGTCCAGGGCGAAATTTAGCTGTCATCATTGAAGTGGCAGCCATGAATTACCGCCTGAAGCGTATGGGAGTAAATGCAGCGGAACAGTTTTCTGATCGCTTGAACCATGCAATTGCAGATCCGGAACATGATGAATTTTAAAAGGTTATAAGAAAAGAGGGGACAAAATGGAACAAGGAATACAGCCGCTGAATCCAATTGCGATAGATCTAGGTCCCATCCAGGTACATTGGTATGGACTAATCATCGGTTTCGGTGTGTTATTGGGTCTTATTATCGCTTTAAGGGAATCTGAGCGAAGAGGTCTTGATAAGGAAATTTTTACTGACATGATTTTGTTTGCTGTCCCAATCGCGATCATTAGTGCACGTATTTATTATGTGATTTTCCAATGGGAGTACTATTCACAAAACCCAGGAGATATCATAAAAATATGGAATGGCGGAATTGCCATACATGGTGCGTTGATCGGGTCGGTACTGACTGCAATCGTGTTTGCCAAGGTCAAGAAAGTCTCATTTTGGAAGCTGGCGGATATTGCTGCACCGAGCTTATTGTTGGGGCAGGCGATTGGCCGTTGGGGTAATTTCATGAATCAGGAAGCGCATGGGGGAGAAATAACAAGGTCATTCCTGGAAAATATGCATTTGCCAGAATTCATCATTAATCAAATGTACATAAACGGTACGTATTATCACCCGACCTTTTTGTATGAATCGATTTGGAATATCGTCGGTGTCATTATTCTCTTAAGTTTACGGAAAGTGAACTTGCGCAGGGGGGAACTATTTTTAACCTATGTAATATGGTATTCCATCGGCCGTTATTACATTGAAGGTTTGCGGACGGATAGTTTGATGCTGACGGAATCACTGCGTATCGCACAAGTGATCTCGATTGTGTTGGTAGCAGCAGCCATTGCTTTAGTGGTCTATAGAAGGGTCCGTGGGCATGCAGACAAAAGATATTTAGATGCATAGGGAATATGTGTAAAGGGAGAGGGCATAGTGATAGTGGATTCGGTTAAAAAGGGACTTCTTTCAGGCTTGAATACAACCTGGTCTTTGGGAAAAGTGATATTTCCAGTTACTCTGATCGTTACTGTGCTTCAATATACACCTGTTTTGCCATTCATCATTAACTTGATAGCGCCTTTGATGAATCTCATCGGTCTTCCAGGAGATGCGGCAATTCCGCTCGTGTTAGGTAATTTCCTGAATTTGTACGCAGCGATCGCTGGCATATTAACGCTTGATTTGACTGTGAAAGAAGTTTTCATTATCGCTATGATGCTATCTTTTTCACATAATTTATTGATCGAGTCAGGTGTGGCGATGAAAACCGGTGTCAAGCTGTGGATCATCCTGACAGTACGGATCGGGCTTGCGCTTTTGTCAGCGGTCGTCATCAATCTTGTTTGGCAGGGCGGATCTGAAATGGCCCAAGGAGTGGCTATCGGGGAGGCAGCAGAGATTAACGGAGCGGGTGCAATCCTATTACATGGGATCATCCAGGCCCTTTCCGGAATTGCTCAGCTGGCAGTTATCGTTATTCCGCTCATGGTGGCGGTTCAAATCATGAAAGATTTAAAATGGCTGGAAGCCTTCTCGAAAGCCCTTGCACCCTTCATGAAGGTCCTGGGGATGAAGCCGAATGCTTCCATGCCTTTCGTTACTGGCCTGACTCTCGGTTTGGCATATGGGGCAGGGGTGATGATTCAAGCGGCTAAAGAGGATAATGTTTCGAAGAAGGATATGACGATTGCATTCATCTTTTTAGTTGCCTGCCATGCTGTTGTAGAAGATACACTGATTTTTATTCCGCTGGGGATTCCTGTCTTGCCGTTATTACTTATTCGGATACTCACTGCCATTGTTTTAACGATGGTCGTTGCGTATATATGGAATCGGGCTGACAGGGTACAGAGAAAGGAAGCTGTATATGAACAGTAACATAACTACATTATTATTTGATCTTGATGGGACGTTAATCAATACAAATGAATTGATCATCGCCTCTTTTACAGAAACGTTAAACCACTTTTGTCCTGGAAAGTTCAATCGGGAAGATATCATTCCATTTATCGGACCGACTTTGTTCGATACTTTCTCTTCCATTGATCCAAAACGAGTGGATGAAATGATCGCTTACTATCGGGAGCATAATTGGAGGAACCATGATTTGCTTGTCACACAATTTGACGGTGTGTTCGAAACCGTTCAAACATTGAAGCAGAGCGGCTATAAATTGGCAGTCGTTACGACAAAGAAGCGTGATGTCGTCGAAAAGGGCCTCTGTTTAAGCAAACTGGATCAATTCTTTGATGTGGTGGTCACACTGGATGAGGTGGAAAAAGCAAAGCCGGATCCAGAGCCTTTGGTAAAAGCTTTAAATCAACTCGGTTCGGTTCCTGAAGAAGCGATCATGATTGGCGACAGTTATCATGATATTCTGGGCGGGAAGAACACAGGTACAAAAACGGCAGGCGTCTCATGGTCCATTAGAGGCCGTGAATTCCTGGAAAGCTATCACCCTGATTATATGCTTGAACAGATGGCGGATTTATTGAATATCATTGAGGTTGAAAAGCTCACGGAGGCTAGAAAATGAGACGCACGTCCCGCTATCCAGTTGAAGGGGCTAATTCACTATGGCATGTATATAAGACCGTTCCATTCTGGAAAGTCGTCAAGAATTTTGTGGTGATACAGCTAGCGCGTTATACGCCTTTTCTGGGCATGAAGAATTGGCTGTACAGGACTTTTTTACATATGAAAGTCGGGAAGCATACTTCGTTTGCCTTGATGGTCATGCCCGATGTGATGTTTCCGGAAAAAATATCAGTTGGAAGAAATACTGTCATTGGCTATAATACGACGATTCTTGCTCATGAATATTTGATTCAGGAATATCGTTTAGGAGATGTAGTCATTGGGGATGAAGTATTGATTGGAGCCAATTCGACCATTCTTCCAGGACTTTCAATCGGAAATGGGGCGATTGTCTCTGCAGGTACACTTGTCCATAAGGATGTTCCAGAGGGAGCTTTCGTCGGGGGAAATCCAATGAAAATCATATATACCAAAGAAGAAATGCTTGAAAGGGAGCAGCAAACTTCCTTGTGAAAAAAAGGACTTGCCCATATATGCGGCAGGTCCTTTTTAATGGCATTTTGGGTATAACGGAGTCAGTTCATTCTTTAGATGCTCCATGACTTCGTTGATTGATATATATTCCTGGTTCACCGTCGCCTCATACGTTTCTTTTAAAACACGAAAAAACCTTTCCTGTGCCTGTTTATCCATATTGAGCTTGTCCTCCTATCATCTATTAAAGATTTATGAAGAGGGGGCTGAAAAACTTCAGCCCCATATCTCATTTATTTAATTCCGATTTCAATAAATCGGCAACCAATACGTACCGTTCCGGTGCACTACCAATATATGAAAAAGGATAGCAGGTTGTTACTGTAAGTGTGGCTTTAGGCTTGGGAACGATCACGGTCCGGTCATTTGCATCGACGATACGAACCTTCCTCACTTTATATGTAAACGTACCGGCTTCTGTCTTCGCAATCAGCAAGTCGCCTTCGCCAACTTCGCCTAGATCTCTGAAAATTGTATCTCGGTGACCGGATAAAACGGAATTATCCTTTTCACCTGGGAGGACGGAGCCCGCATAATGACCGACGCCCTTTTCGAGTTCATCTTCGTCCGTTCCGTGATAAATTGGGAGTGTTGCTTCAATTTTTGGAATATAAAGCTTACCCATCAAATCACCTGTCTCCGGTCGTTCTTCATATAGTTCAAGCCCATCGGGAATATTTGCCTTCGCCTTCGGTTCGGGGAGCTTAGCCGTCGCTTCCGTTGTGTCAGATTCATCCCATTTATACAGGGCATAGCCTTTTAACAGTGTATAGGCGTTTGTCGTTGTAAAATAAAAACCTAAGGTTAAAAAGCAAACAGCAGTGACAAGTAACGATTTTTTCTTATGCCTGGATTGCCTATTTTTGCTCATCTTAATTAGTGAGTCTCGCTTTTCTGATCAATCCGAAAGCGATACCCATCAACACTAAACCGATTAAAGCACCGAATAAGTAATGACCGGCCGTTTTAGGAAGCACTCCGCCTTTTTCCGTTTTGTGTTCAGGTTTTGCGGGTTTCTTCTTTTCTTTTTTTACCTCAACCACTTGAGAAATGACCTTGGTGGACTGTTTAATGTCATTACCGGTTTCTTTCACTAAATCGGAACCGATCATTTTACCTGTCAATATAAAATCGAGCAAAAAATTGCCGTTTAAATCATAAATGGAAACTAGTAAACTAGCATTCGTTAATTCCTTAAGCTGGAATAAAGCCTCAAGGGATAGGTTTGTCGTGACACCATCCTGAATTAAGGCGAACTTGAATTGAATTTGCAGCAAGCTTTGAAGATCATTATAAATAGAAAGCAATTCAGCCACTTGTTCTGCAGACAATTCATCAATTGTTTCAAAATACTCAAGTTGATTCATTCTATCGGAGATCGTCATTAAACGAGCTTCAAAAGAAGGGTCTTCGATGATAGGCAAAAGATGGTTCATGAATCTGTCGAGCTCTTCGTCTGTTAGACCGATCTCAGTAAAGAGGCCATCCATTAAATCGATGATCTCTTCATCATAATTCATCTCTTCCTCATCATAATCCATTTCTAAATCGATGATATCCTCAATGTCGTAAATGAAATGGAAGGTATCGATGATGGAATCTCCCTCTTCCAGTTCGCCGTATTCTATTAATAATTCCTTAAGTTCAGCTTCTGTCATTTCATATTGTTTAAGTAGATTCTGTAAGGTCTCAGGAGTGACGGCCGGTCCTAATGTATCACGCAACTCTTCTACCGATTTCAGTTCATTCAATGTTAAGTCGTAATAGGATAAATACTCTTCCAATTCATCTTGTGTCATTCTAACTTCAGAAAGGTATGCATTAAGCTCATCCTGATTGATCTTAGTTGCGGCAAAACCAATCGTTCCGCTTGAACCCAGTGAAAAAAGAACGATAAGTGCCACAAAAAATGAAAAATATTTCTTCATTCCCATTTCCCCCTAAAATTTTATAATATTACCAAACTCCTGAATATTATAAAACAGCTAAACCAAAAGGTATACATTAATAACAATGAATGGCTAAAGATAGGAAGAATCATCTGGGTAAAAAGGTATAATTCCTTGCATTTGGACTTAAATCGATCATGAAGAATATTAAAGATAGCTGTGGTTTGAAGTAATGGAATTAGGCATATTTTCCTTGACGTAAGATGGGAGCGAGAGTAAACTATTAGTAACTTCAACCTGCTACCATATTAGCGAACTAAAGTAATTTAATAGATTATTGTGAGTATTTATATGATTATGTCATTTTATTTGATACTATTTTTATATGTTATCCGAAATTTGGATTTAAGCGTGAAACCTTGGAAAGATAAAGGGATAAACAAAATAAGGAATGGATGCATCGGTTTTTGCCTACAGGCGGACCGATTGGATATAGATAGTAATCAATATTTCAAAAGGATGTGCAGTCGTGACAAAGCCATTTATGTTTGAAAAACCGTTAGGCATGAGAGATACATTGCCGGTGCTGTATGAAACGAAAGTGTCGGCCAGAAATAAAATGAGTGATGAAATCAAGAAGTGGGGCTATCAATTTATTGAAACGCCTGCTTTGGAATATTATGAAACAATTGGCGAGGCTTCGGCAATATTGGATCAACAGTTGTTTAAACTTCTTGATTCACAGGGGCATACGCTCGTACTCCGTCCCGAGATGACAGCCCCCATTGCACGGGTCGCAGCATCCAAATTGTTAAAAGAGCAAATTCCGCTTCGCCTGGCCTATTCCGCGAATGTATACCGGGCACAGCAGCGTGAAGGAGGCAGGCCGGCAGAATTCGAACAGATTGGTATTGAGTGCATCGGAAATAAGGCCATTAGTGCCGATGCTGAAATGATTGCCCTGCTTGCGGATGCTCTAAAGGCTGCCGGGCTTCAGGAATTTAAAATTTCCATTGGGCATATTGGGTTTCTGCAGGAATTTTTCTTGAGCATTCTAGGTACGGAGGAAAGAGCCTCTATATTAAGGAAGTTTTTGTATGAAAAGAATTATGTTGGTTATCGCGAGCATGTTAAATCACTGCCGCTTTCATCCATAGATAAACAACGGCTTATCGAATTTACCTCATTAAGGGGCAGTGAAGGGACCCTGATAAAGGCGCTGGGGTTGGTTGAAAATAATAAAGGGCAGGATTCTTTGGCTGAACTGACGGAATTGTCTGCGCAGCTGAAAGAATTTGGCGTTGAACAATATGTGAGCTTTGATTTAACATTGGTCAGTCATATGAGCTATTACACAGGAACTTTATTTGAAGTGTATGCCGGACAAGTAGGTTCGCCAATCGGCAATGGCGGCCGGTATGATAATCTGCTCGAGAAGTTCGGTTGGAATGCTTCGGCCACAGGTTTTGCAATCCGGGTGGATCGTCTTGCAGAAGCTCTTGGGGAGCCGATCCAGCCTGTCGCGCCAGAATGTATTTTATACAGTCCCGAACGAAGATTGGAAGCCATTGAATTTGCAAGAATTAAACGCTCCGAAGGAAAATTGGTAACGATTCAAGATATTACGGTCGTCCAAAATGTCGATGCCTTTACACGGACATTTTCTGAAGTTCATTTATTCGTAGGGAATGGGGGGTATGGAAAAGATGAATAATAGCTTTTTAACGATTGCCATGCCGAAAGGAAGAATCTTTGAAGAAGCGGCAGAGCTATTAAGAAGGGCCGGTTTTCGTCTCCCTCCCGAGTTTGATGATTCCCGGAAATTGATCCTTGAAGTGGAAGAGGAAAATCTGCGGTTCATTTTAGCTAAACCGATGGATGTCGTAACCTATGTGGAACACGGCGTCGCTGACATTGGAATTGCAGGAAAGGATGTCATGTTAGAGGAAGAACGTGATGTCTATGAGTTACTTGATTTGAAAATCAGTGCCTGCTATTTAGCTGTAGCTGGACTGCCTGGTACGAAAATAAGTGACATCGCCCCTAAAATAGCCAGTAAATATCCGAATGTTGCCTCCAGTTATTTTCGTGAGCAGGGGGAGCAAGTCGAGATTATAAAGTTGAATGGGTCTATTGAGTTAGCACCGTTAATTGGTTTAGCTGAACGAATCGTCGATATCGTTTCAACGGGGCGGACATTGAAGGAAAACGGTCTTGTGGAATATGCAAAAATCGCCAATGTGACTTCGAGGCTGGTGGCAAACCCTGTCAGCTATCGAATCAAAGAAGCAAGGATTACCGAAATCGTAGAACGGCTAGCAGAAATTATTGAATAGTTAAGAATCGCTAATGAGGTGAAGGTATGAAAATAGAACGGTTTGCTGAAGGGATTTCACTGAAACGCTCGGTTGATGCAGGTACTGCCGATCAAAGAAAAGCGGTTCAGGATATTATTTATGATGTCAGGAAAAGCGGAAACGCCGCTTTACATACCTATACCGAACGTTTCGATGGTGTCAGTGCAGGGGAATTACTTGTATCGGAACAGGAAATGGAAGAAGCGACAGCATCCTTAACTGCTGAGCAGCTTGATATTATACAAGAAGCCGCGAATAATATTCGAATGTTTCACGAGAAACAAATTCGAAATTCATGGTTTACGACTGATGATACGGGAACGATGCTAGGACAAAAATTAACACCTCTTGATGCTGTAGGTGTTTATGTACCTGGGGGCACAGCGGCCTATCCTTCCTCAGTACTGATGAATACGTTGCCTGCGAAGGCCGCGGGGGTGGAACGGATCGTTATGGTGTCTCCGCCAGGGAAGGATGGAAAATTATCGCCAGCGGTTTTGGCAGCTGCCAAAATTGCCGGAGTTAAGGAAATCTATAAAGTTGGCGGGGCACAGGCAATAGCTGCTCTAGCTTATGGGACGGAAACGATTAAGAAAGTGGATAAAATAGTGGGTCCAGGAAATATATATGTGGCGTTAGCGAAGCGGGAAGTATTCGGAGATGTCGCCATTGATATGATAGCAGGTCCAAGTGAAATAGCGATATTGGCGGACGAAAACGCCATCGCGGCAGAAGTTGCGGCAGACTTGCTGTCACAGGCGGAGCATGATGCCCGTGCTTGCAGTGTTTTGGTCACGACGTCAACGTCTCTTGCAGAAGAAGTGGCCGCAGAAGTGACCAAGCAGGTGGCGTTACTTCCACGCCATGATATTGCTGCAGCATCCATAAGGGATTATGGAAGGATCGTTGTATGCGGGAATATTGCGGAGGCTGTCGAAGCGATTAATGAACTTGCACCGGAACATTTGGAAATTGTGGCCAATGATGCACTTGAAATCATGGCAAAAATCCGGCATGCCGGGGCAATCTTCATTGGCCGCTTTAGTTCGGAGCCCGTCGGGGATTACTTTGCAGGCCCCAATCATGTGCTGCCCACCAATGGAACCGCCCGTTTTTCCAGCCCGCTGAATGTGGATGATTTCCAAAAGAAATCAAGCATCATCATGTATAGTGAAACGGCTTTCCGCAAAAATGCAGAAAAAATCGCAGCATTTGCCCGAATGGAAGGACTTGAGGCTCACGCCCGTGCCATTGAATCACGTGGTGTGAATGAGTCCGGGAAATAATCCTGAAATATTAAAATACGCGAAATCATTGATATAAAGACTTTTGACATGCTTTTACATCTTGGGAAAAGGGGTCTTACCCCGTTGAGGAGGAGTTGTAATGGAACGTTTTGCTAGTGTGGAGCGAAAGACGAATGAAACGGAAATAAGTTTGAAGTTTGGTGTGGATGGGGAAGGTAATTCCTCCATTAAGACGGGCGTTCCGTTTATGACGCATATGCTGGATTTGTTCACGAAACATGGGAAGTTTGATTTGACCGTAGATGCAAACGGAGATACAGACGTCGATGATCACCATACAACTGAAGATATTGGCATTTGCTTAGGTCAGACGTTATTGGAGGCCCTTGGAGACAAGCGCGGGATAAAGCGTTATGGAAATGCTTTCGTACCCATGGATGAAGCACTCGCACAGGTTGTCATCGATTTAAGCAATCGTCCGCATCTAGAGTTCCGGGCTGAGTTTCCTTCGCAAAAGGTGGGTACTTTCGATACTGAACTCGTGCACGAGTTTCTTTGGAAATTCGCTCTTGAAGCCAGGATGAACCTGCATGTAGTCGTTCATTACGGTCACAACACACATCATATGATCGAAGCAATATTCAAAGCGCTGGGACGTGCATTGGATGAAGCTACGACCATCGATCCACGTGTCAAAGGCATCCCTTCGACGAAAGGAATGTTGTAAATGATCGGGATCGTCGATTATGGCATGGGGAATTTATTTTCTGTAAGTAAAGGGCTTGAGCGCCTTGGTGCCGATTCATTCATTTCCGATGACCCAAAAGAACTTTCAAAGTCGAAAGGAATCATACTTCCCGGCGTTGGCTCTTTCAGGGATGCCATGAGTCTCTTGGAAAAACAAAAGCTGGATGAATTCCTGAGGGAATATGTAGCCGATGGAGGTTATCTATTAGGAATCTGCCTTGGTATGCAGCTTCTCTTTAATGAAAGTGAGGAAAATGGACCGGCTAAAGGATTATCCCTCATCCCGGGGAAAGTCGTTCGTTTTAAGGGAGTGGATGCGAATGACCAGATTTATAAAGTCCCGCACATGGGCTGGAATCGTCTTGAATTCAAACAAGCATCACCAGTGAATGAGGGACTGGAAGAGGAGCATGTTTATTTCGTCCATTCCTACTACGTCGATACCGATGAATCATTCGTCACTGCTTCGGCAAGGTATGATGTGGAAGTGCCTGCGATCGTCGGTAAAGGGAATGTGTTCGGCATGCAGTTCCATCCGGAAAAAAGCGGGAAGATGGGCATGTCACTGTTAAAAAATTATCTGTCATTAGTAGAAGGGAAGGAAGAAGCATGAGCAACTTTACTATTTACCCGGCGATTGATATGCGCGGAGGCAAATGCGTCCGCTTAATCCAGGGAGATTACAATCAGGAAACTGTTTATGGCGATTCCCCCTTCGATATGGCGAAAAGCTTTGCGGACCAAGGAGCCGATTGGATACATATGGTCGACCTTGACGGAGCTAAAGAGGGAGTACGCATCAATGATTCATACGTAATCAAAGCTGCAAGTGAGTTAGGGGCCCGCATTCAAATCGGCGGCGGCATCCGTACGGAACAGGATATAGCCCATTATCTGGATCATGGTGTGGAACGTGTCATTCTAGGCAGCACGGCCGTTTCAGACCCTGATTTCACTAAAGATATGATTAGGAAATATGGAAGCCATATCGCAATCGGGATCGATGCCAAGGATGGCAGGGTTGCCACTCATGGTTGGCTTCAAACGTCTGGGACCCTAGCGATAGATCTTGGTAAATTACTGGCCGATGCTGGTGCAGAGACATTTATCGTGACTGATATCGCGACGGATGGGATGCTTTCAGGTCCGAATGTGAAAGGTATATTGGCCATGGCGGAGGCAACCGGTAAAAACGTGATTGCTTCGGGCGGCATTAGTTCACTCGAAGACCTTATCACCCTCAAAGAGTATGAAGCCCAAGGCATTGCAGGGGCAATCATTGGCAAGGCGCTTTATACCAATCGCTTTACTGTAGAAGAAGCACTAGAAAAGGTGCGTGGTTAAATGCTCACTAAACGAATTATTCCATGTCTAGATGTAAAGGATGGGCGCGTAGTCAAAGGGATACAATTTGTTTCCCTTAGGGATGCAGGAGACCCGGTCGAACTTGCAGCCTTTTACGACCAAGAAGGGGCCGATGAGCTTGTCTTCCTGGATATTTCTGCATCACATGAAGGCAGGGAAACGATTGTCGACGTCGTTCAAGCGGTAGCGGGCAGCTTGGCAATCCCGTTCACGGTGGGCGGCGGCATTAATTCATTGGCGGATATGAAGAAGATCCTCCGAGCTGGTGCCGATAAGGTTTCCTTAAATACAGCAGCCATTCTGCGCCCTGATTTAATTAATGAAGGTGCTGATTATTTTGGTTCCCAATGTATCGTGGTCGCAATAGACGCCCGATATGAAGAAGAGCTCGGGTCATGGCGCGTATATACCCACGGCGGCCGGAAACCGACTGAATGGGAAGTGATCGAGTGGGCGAAGGAAGCCGTAATCCGCGGTGCAGGTGAAATACTATTGACAAGCATGGATTGTGACGGCGAGAAACAAGGGTTTAATATTGCTTTGACAAAAGCGGTATCTGAAGCCGTTTCGGTGCCGGTCATCGCCTCAGGCGGGGCTGGCAACGCTGAGCATTTCCAGGAAGCCTTCCAAAAAGGTAAAGCCGACGCAGCATTAGCCGCATCGATTTTTCATTATAAAGAAACATCCGTCAAAGAAGTCAAAGCGTTTCTCAAACAACAAGGAGTGGTTGTACGATGAATCTTGAAACTATTAAATACGACGAAAAAGGCCTGATACCGGCAATTATTCAAGATGCAGGAACCGGCGAAGTGCTGACACTTGCTTATATGAATCAAGAATCACTGCAATTGTCGATTGAAAAAGGTGAAACGGTATTCTTCAGCCGTTCGCGCAATGAATTATGGCATAAAGGAGCAACCAGCGGTAATACCCAGAAAATCATCGAAATGAAGTATGACTGCGATCAAGATGCATTGGTCGTTCGGGTCGATCCTGCAGGTCCTGCGTGCCATACAGGGGCAACAAGCTGTTTCAGCGAAACCATTTACCAAAACAGTGAAGCCGGACAAGACGTGAAGGCGAATGTGACTTTCTTGACGGAATTGGAAAAATTGATTAAAAAAAGAAAATCGGAAATGCCTGAAGGTTCATATACTACCTACCTATTCGATAAGGGCGTTGATAAGATCCTGAAAAAAGTAGGTGAAGAAGCGGCAGAAGTGATCATTGCTGCTAAGAACCGCGATGCAGAGGAACTTTCGATGGAAAGTGCCGATCTCCTCTATCACTTATTCGTTCTTCTTCAGGAGCAGGAGTTGCCTTTCCAAGCAGTGCTTGATGTATTGAAGGCTAGACATGCCGATAAGGACGAACCGAAAGAAACCGAATGAATGGTGATTGCCCTCCGTAAATAGGAGGGCTCAGACTGAAGACAAACTCGATGAAAATCAAGTTTGTCTTCAGTTTTTTTATGGGTTGTACAATTTGGACGTTGATTACCGATCCAGGCACCCGCTTTCCGCGGGCGGTCCGCCCTCGGCTTGCGCCTGCGGGAGTCTCCTTAGACGCGCTTTTCTAAGCCGGAGTCCCGCACACCCGCCCCAATCAACTTTTGCTGCAAACTTCTGGTAGAAACCATACCTGAGATTTGTAGGGTTCGGGAACATGAAAGAGATATTTTCCAACCCCTTTTGTGTGTATATACGGCAACGAGCAGCAATCATGGCTCCCCATTTGACTATGAATATACTTCAATTTTTTCTTGAAGAAAGCATGGTATTTCCCATTTTCCATTTTCTTGAATTGTTCGGCAAATTTACTCCAATATGTTATAATACTATGGTTAATCAACTTGAAGATGGAGGATTACATGAGTAAAGACTCTAAATTTGGCCAACAGGCAAAAATTCTAACTTTTCACCCAACAGGTGAGTATTATTTCACCAAGGGTTTAAAAGCTTATCATAGACGAGAACTACCTAAATCAAAAAAATACCTGGAACGTGCGCTGGAACTTGAACCCGCTGAACCGATGATAGCCTGTCAATTGGCAATCACTTGCTCGGAAATCGGAGAATATAATTATTCAAACAACCTCTTGGAAAACATCTTGGATGTGATGGATCCCTATATGTCGGAATGTCATTACTTCCTGGCGAATAATTATGCCCACTTAGGCATGTTCAAGGAGGCTTATCGTCACGCCAGTGCTTATCTTGATAAAGAAGAAGACGGGGAGTTCAGCGATGACGCAGAGGACCTGCTTGAATTGATAACTTTTGAGTCGGATGAGTCAGAAGAAAATCCCTTTAAGCATGATGGGCTCATTACCAAACAGGAACAAGCCCGTGAGTACCTTGAATCAGGCAATTTTCCGAAGGCAATCGAAGTACTGAAAGAAACGATTGCCGAGTACGAGGATTACTGGTCCGCTTATAATAACCTGGCACTTGCCTATTTCTATCTTGGTCAAGTAAATGAAGCCTTTGCAACACTTGATGAGGTACTGGAAAAAAGTCCAGGAAACCTGCATGCGCTGTGTAACCTTGTTGTTTTTCATCATTATCAACAGGATGAAGCAAAGGTTGAAGAGCTCATACACATGCTGGAGAAAATTAGGCCGATGCTATCCGAACAGCGTTTCAAACTTGGAGCGACCTTCGCTTTGATCGGAAACTATGCTTCTGCATATAAATGGCTGAAAGTACTACAAAGGCAAGGGTTCGAGGGAGATGGGACCTTCTACTATTGGTTAACCATTTCCGCTTACCACCTAGGCCATGAACAGGCTGCCAAAAAGGCATGGAAAAAGGTCGTGGAAATGAATCCGGAAAAGGAAGGCATGGAGCCTTGGGGAGATATGAATGCAACTTCAGATGGTTTTGAACATCATTTTCCTTCTATTATAAAAAGGCTGGAAAGTGAATTCATCGAAGAAAGGCTATTTGCCATTTTCCTTCTGAAACATTCGGTTCATAAACAGAAGCTATTGAAAAACCAGGTCCTCAACCTTAATCAGAATTTCACAGATTTGGAACGTGATTATGCCGAACTTGTTCAAGCTCCTGCTAAAGATCGTCAATTAACACCGATTGATTTTGCCGATCGCACAGCTGAGTTATTATATCAGCATTTCCAACCGATACAATTAAATGAAGCCGGGCTGTATTTAATGTGGTTTTCCGTCTTCATCGAAGCGGTTAAATCCGAGCAGAAGCTAAATAATCCAGCAGGATGGGCATCAGCGGTGGAGTACGTGTGGAATCAGCTTAAAAATGAGAAGGCGAGCAAACAAGCAATCGCAGACAAACATTTCATATCGGTGTCCACCTTATCAAAGTACGTAAAGTTGGTTCAAACCTTGCTTGGATGAGCAGATATTTGGACGAAAAATTATTTGTTATATAGGATAATAGGTAGGGAACACTAACCGTAGTGAAGGTTCCATTTGTAATGGAATATGGAGGAGTGAAAACATGTCTGAAAAAATTTATGACGTTGTTATTATTGGAGCTGGTCCTGCAGGGATGACGGCGGCTGTCTATACATCACGTGCGAACCTTTCAACATTGATGTTAGAACGCGGAGTACCTGGCGGGCAAATGGCCAATACAGAGGAAGTTGAGAATTATCCTGGATTCGACACTATACTCGGACCTGAACTTTCAACGAAAATGTTTGACCATGCAAAGAAATTCGGTGCGGAGTATGCTTATGGGGATGTTAAGGAAATCATTGACGGTGAAGAGTATAAAACGATCAAAGCCGGTTCCAAGGAATTCAAGGCACGTTCAATCATCATTTCATCTGGTGCCGAATACAAGAAAATCGGCGTTCCCGGCGAAAAAGAATTGGGCGGCCGCGGTGTATCGTATTGTGCAGTTTGTGATGGTGCATTCTTCAAGCAAAAAGAACTATTCGTTATCGGCGGCGGAGACTCTGCTGTTGAAGAGGGAGTGTACTTAACTCGCTTTGCTTCAAAAGTGACGATCGTTCACAGACGTGACGAACTTCGTGCTCAAAAGATTCTTCAAGATCGTGCATTTGCCAATGAGAAAATTGACTTCATCTGGAATCACACTTTGAAGGAAATCAATGAAAAAGGCGGCAAAGTCGGCGGTGTCACTTTAGTTTCCACTGAAAATGGAGAAGAGACAGTGATGGACGCGGACGGTGTATTCATTTATATCGGAATGCTTCCGCTAACTAAACCATTTGAAAACTTGGGCATCTTGAATTCTACAGGCTATATTGAAACGAATGATCGGATGGAAACACGCGTCCCTGGTATTTTTGCTGCTGGTGACGTTCGTGAAAAAACATTGCGCCAAATCGTTACAGCTACAGGCGATGGAAGCATTGCCGCTCAATCCGCTCAGCATTTTGTTGAGGAACTTCAAGAAAAATTACAGCCTAAGGCTTGATTTCACTAGAATATACAATCGTAATTCCGTTTTAACGATGTTGTAACACGCGTGAAATAATGATTGGGTATAGTATGGATAGAAGTTGACCCCCTTTAATTATAAACGTTTAAGGACACAGATTAAGTTTCTGTGTCCTTTTTTTTGTTTCCTGCTTTAAGACTATATCTTTAGTTCCAATTTTTAGGGTGTGCCCAAATGATTTATAATGTGAAGTAAGCCCGCCCTTTGCATTCAGGCAGCGAAAGTGGAGAAGAATAGGAGTTAAGCAGGATAAAGGCTTATCTTCGTGATTTCTTGCGAATGAAGATTCCCCCAATGCAGGAAGTTTACTTTATTGTTAGCTCATTTCAAAAATAGTATAATGATAAGATATACTAAACATATATATATCTTTCATAATGGTAAGAAGATGAAAAATACAACTTGTTTGAACTATTAGCATTTGTAAATCGCCAAATGGATATCTAGCGGCGGTTTAAGGATATAAACTGAATCTCTTCAACACGGGGGGGAAGGTTTCTATAGTCGAGCAGAGCCAATTGAGGTGAAGAACGTGCAACGTGTCACAAACTGTGTATTGATCAGGGATAATCAAATCCTCTTATTGAAAAAGCCTAGACGCGGATGGTGGGTAGCT
Organism: Bacillus sp. T-10(2022); assembly: GCF_056502895.1. Taxonomy (NCBI): domain Bacteria; kingdom Bacillati; phylum Bacillota; class Bacilli; order Caryophanales; family Bacillaceae; genus Bacillus; species Bacillus sp. T-10(2022). Next base: position 5,275,956 of record NZ_CP113518.1, on the reverse strand, counting down.
CCAGGCGGAAAGATGGGGCCTGGGGAATCTGTACGCGATGCTTGTATTAGGGAATATCGTGAAGAAACGGGCGTTTATTTAAAAAACCCTTCCATCAAAGGTATTTTCACCTTCATTATGAAGGACGGAGATAAGGTATTGTCGGAATGGATGATGTTCACTTTCTTTGCAACGGATTCCGATGGTGTAAATGTGGATGTTTGTGAAGAAGGGGAACTTAGCTGGCATCCAGTCGAAGATGTTAAAAAGCTGATGATGGCTGAAGGTGATTTTCACATCCTGGACTATATGGTTCATGGAAGTGGGATCATTTATGGAACCTTTACCTATACACCTGAGTTTAAGCTGCTTTCTTACCGATTGGATCCAGGTTAATTTTCACATATAAAAAAGATTGCTATACATGGGGGCGGAGAAACTATGAGTACAGGGCAGATGAGTGAAACGCAATTGGTCATCATTACCGGAATGTCCGGAGCGGGTAAGACAGTGGCGGTTCAAAGTTTTGAAGACCTCGGCTTTTTTTGCGTCGATAATTTGCCGCCCACGCTATTGCCAAAGTTTTTGGAGTTAATGAAGGACTCAGGGAATAAGATGAATAAAGTGGCTCTTGTCATGGATTTGAGGGGGAGGGAATTTTTTGATTCCTTATTTCTTGCACTGGATAATTTAACGGATTCAGCTTCAGTATCACCAAGAATCCTTTTTCTTGAAGCTGATGACGATTCCTTGGTCCGCAGATATAAGGAAACGAGAAGGACCCATCCCCTTGCTCCATTAGGCCGGCCATTGGAAGGCATTAAAATGGAGCGGGAACTATTGGACGAATTGAAGGGAAGGGCTCAGCTGATCTTTAATACTTCCCAACTGAAACCGCGCGAATTGAGGGAGAAAATCGCTTCGGAGTTTTCTGCCGATAAAAGTGTCGGTTTTACAGTCAATGTCATGTCGTTCGGGTTCAAGCATGGTCTGCCCATAGATGCCGACCTTGTGTTTGATGTACGTTTCCTGCCAAATCCATATTATATTGACCATATGAGGCCAAGGACTGGCTTGGAACAGGAAGTGTCGAGTTACGTTTTAAAATGGAGTGAGACGCAAAAATTCTTGGAAAAAGTGACTGATTTGCTTGCGTTCATGCTTCCATATTATAAACGTGAAGGAAAAGCACAGCTTGTTGTTGCGATTGGGTGTACAGGCGGTCAGCACCGTTCTGTAGCATTGACGGAGTATATTTCAAACCACTTCAAGAAGGATTACAGGGTTCAAGTATCACATCGTGATATCGAAAAAAGTAAGGGGAAAGCAGATGTTAGATAAAAAGAAACAACCTAAGGTTGTGATCATTGGAGGGGGAACCGGCCTTCCCGTTTTGTTGAGAGGGTTAAAGAAGCATCCGGTTGATATAACGGCAATCGTAACGGTAGCTGATGATGGCGGAAGTTCAGGCCGCCTTCGCGAGGATATGGATATTCCCGCTCCGGGTGATATTCGTAACGTGCTGGCTGCGTTATCGGATGTAGAGCCCCTTGTTGAACAAATGTTTCAACATCGCTTTCAGAGTAAAAATGAGTTGTCCGGGCATTCGCTGGGGAATTTGATACTGGCGGCAATGACCTCGCTGACCGGGGATTTCGTCCATGCGATCCAGGAAATGAGTAAATTTCTTAATGTCCGCGGTAAAGTGCTTCCGGCGGCCAACCAAAGTGTGGTTCTCCATGCGGAGATGGAGGACGGAACGATTGTTACAGGAGAATCCAAGATCCCCTTCTCAGGAAAGAAAATAAAAAAAGTATTTCTGTCTCCTCATCATATAAAGCCGCTCAGTGAAACTCTCCAGGAAATCAAGCAGGCAGATCTTATTGTCATAGGTCCAGGGAGTCTATATACTAGCATTCTGCCTAACTTACTTGTTCCTGGTTTAGGAGAAGAGGTTGCCCGTTCGAAGGCGAAGAAGGTGTACATTTGCAATTTGATGACACAAGCCGGAGAGACGCTGGATTATAGCGCGAGCGATCATATAAAAGCGATATATGACCATATGGGAAATGCATATATTGACAGGATACTTGTTAATAATGAGGAAATACCAACCGAAATTCAGCAACGCTATCAAGCTGAATATGCTAAACCGGTCATGTATGATGTGGAAAGCTTAAAAATGATGGGGCTTGAAATCATACAAGAACGCATTTTTAGCTATGAAGGGAATGTAATACGCCATGACACGAAAAAAGTGGCGGATTTGCTCTATAATATGCTTGTAAATGAAACAAAAAGCCACATTGCACCGTAGATATAAGCGGGAACGGTTTTTTGATTGATAAAAATAGATTACCTGCGTTCGATTGGGGGTGAAATGGATGTCTTTTGCTTCAGAAACGAAAAAAGAGCTTACTACATTAGAGGGAAAGGATTGCTGCGGTAAAGCGGAATTGTGTGCGCTTATCCGGATGAACGGATCCCTTTCATTTTCTAATCGGAAGCTTGTTGTGGATATTCAAACTGAGAATGCTGCGATTGCCAGAAGAATCTATACGCTGCTGAAAAAAAGTTATGAGGTCCAGGTCGAGCTGTTGGTCCGTAAAAAGATGAAGCTTAAAAAGAATAATGTATATATTGTCAGGATGTCATCCGGAGGGCAGCGGGTTTTAACCGATTTGGAAATTTTAGGCAATGGCTTTGAAATTCTCCATGCTATATCCGATACTATTGTTGGGAAGAAATGCTGTAAGCGTTCTTACCTAAGAGGTGCATTTCTTGCGGGGGGGTCGGTGAATAATCCAGAAACGTCTTCCTATCACCTTGAAATTTTCTCACTTTATAAAGAGCACAACGATGCCCTTTGTGAGCTAATGAATAAGTTTGGCTTGAAGGCCAAGACGCTTGAACGCAAGAAAGGGTACATCATTTATTTGAAAGAAGCCGAAAAGATTGCCGAGTTTTTAAGTATAGTTGGCGCCCATTCAGCTTTATTAAGGTTCGAAGATGTACGGATTGTCCGTGATATGCGTAATTCAGTGAATCGGCTTGTGAATTGTGAAACAGCCAATTTGAACAAAACGATCGGGGCCTCATTACGCCAGGTTGAAAATATCCATTATATCGAGGATACGGTGGGATTAGGCATTTTACCGGATAAGCTTCGGGAAATTGCGGAGCTTAGGATAGCGTTTCAGGATATAACCTTAAAGGAACTAGGGGAAATGGTTTCTGGGGGGACCATCAGTAAATCCGGGATTAATCACCGATTGCGAAAGATTGATGAAATAGCTGACAGGCTCCGTGGGGGAGAGGCTATTGCTGCGAAAAAATAAAGCTAACAGGGGAGATCAAGATGGTGGAAAAGCAAGTTGAGGTAAAATTGAAAACGGGTTTGCAGGCGCGGCCGGCGGCTCTTTTTGTACAAGAAGCTAACCGCTTTCATTCAGATGTTTTTCTTGAAAAAGAAGGAAAGAAAGTGAACGCAAAAAGTATAATGGGATTAATGAGCCTTGCCATCAGTTCTGGCGTGACCGTGAAGTTAATCGTCGAAGGACGCGATGAAAAAGAAGCGTTAGAGGCATTGGAAGAGTTCGTTCAGCAAGAGGGTTAAAAGAAAAGGATGCTTAAAAGAGCATCCTTTTTTTTCATTATGTAAAAAAGCTCCGGAAGTCGCTAAAGGCGTTCTCCGGAGCCGGTTGTTGCATGATTATTTAGAGTCTTTTTTATCATCAAGGATGCTGCGCGTGATGACTTTGTCGATCAAGCCATATTCAAGGGCTCTTTCGGAAGTCATGAAGTTATCACGTTCCGTATCTCTTTGAAGGACTTCAATAGGTTGACCAGTACGTTCTGCCAAGATTTGGTTCAGTTTATCTTTCAAGTGAAGGATACGGCGGGCAGCAATTTCAATTTCTGTAGCTTGACCTTGAGCTCCTCCAAGTGGTTGGTGAATCATGACTTCACTGTTTGGCAACGCATAACGTTTGCCTTTTTCGCCAGCGGCCAATAGGAAAGCACCCATGGAAGCGGCCATACCGATGCATACTGTGGATACATTAGGTTTGATATATTGCATAGTATCGTAAATGGCCATACCGGAAGTGATGCTTCCACCAGGGCTGTTGATGTATAGAGTGATATCTTTTTCAGGATTTTCCGCTTCTAAAAATAGTAATTGAGCAACAATGGAGTTGGAAACATTATCGTCAATTGCACTTCCTAGCATAATGATCCGGTCTTTTAATAAACGGGAATAAATATCGTAGGCACGCTCCCCACGACTTGTTTGTTCGATAACTGTAGGAATTAAATTCATGTTCATTTCCTCCTTCGATTAAGAGAATCATTTAAATTCTTTATGTATGTATGATACACTTTTTGGTCAATTTAGGTCAAACAAAACAAACCCTATAATGGATAATTTGTTCGACAATTTTCTGGCTATGGCTCCTTCCTGATAGATTACTTTATATATTATGCCGCACAGGGATGAATTTCCACATTACCCATAATACCCAAAAGAAGAAGTTTTAAACCTGATAACCCTTGCAAAGGAGGGGATTCTATCATATAATGAAGTCTGTTGAAAAAATATTTTCTAATACGCCCTCGTAGTGCAACGGATAGAACGCAAGCCTCCGAAGCTTGAAATGCAGGTTCGATTCCTGCCGAGGGCATTACCAATCTTCTGCTTAATAAAGCGGGGGATTTTTTATTGGTCAATTTTAAGAGTGTTCCTAAGATTTTTGGTGAATTTACTCGTTTTCTGTAATATTTCATCGAATTCTGGAATGTCAGTCCTGTCTTGAAAATATTCGCCCACACTATTAAAAAATGGTGATTTTTCAATAAAAGTAGTTGTTAAATTTGCATTTCTAACATATAGTATTTAAAAACAAATAAACTATTCAGAAAAAAACGTAAGCGTTTTCATGGGTTTTTGTGTAGAATTTTCTCCTGATAATGTAAAATGGAGTGGGGGAGGGATGAATCGATGAGTATGAATATGAAAGCGGGACTTTTTCAGCAGCAAACATTAAAGATGGCAATGACCCAGGAGCTTATGCAAGCTATTACATTGCTGCAATACTCCTCGCAGGAGCTATCGGCTTTTTTAGAAAATAAAATGGTGGAGAATCCATTACTGTCCATAGATCAGCCAACATCGGCTTTATTTCAGCCAACTTTTGACCGGAAAAAGGGGAAACGGACTCTTAAGAATACGTATGATGCCAACTATTGGATTGAACAGATAAGTGAAGATACTATATCGCTTGAACAGCATATCATGTCCCAGGTGAATCACCAGCAGCTTACCGGTGAGCAGCAGAAGGCATTGCTGCTATTAATTCATAACCTTGATGAAAACGGTTACTTGAGGACTGAGCTGGATGATATATGTATCCCAGGTATATCTCCGATCGTTTTGGAAGAAAGCCTCTCAATTTTACAGGAACTCGAGCCGCATGGAATTGGAGCTAGAAATCTTCAAGAGTGCCTGTTGCTTCAAGTGCAAGCAGAAGGAATGAATCTGCTTGCAGAATCGATCATAGAAAACCATTTCCTCGATTTTGCGGAAAAGCGCTGGAAAGACCTAAGTAAGAAAATCGGTGTTACAATGAAGGAGATTCAAGAAGTATTTGATTATGTCCAGACATTGAACCCGCGACCGGCTTCACTCTTTTTTCAGGAGAAACCTTCTTATATAGTGCCGGATGTGGTCGTGGAAGTTCGTGATGGCATGCTGCTTGTCGGGAATTATGATGGTAACACACCTAATCTTAATGTGGATAAAGGGTATTTAAACCGTATGAAGAGCCATAAGGATCAGGGGGTTCAACGGTTTATCCAGGATAAGTGGCAGGAATACCAATGGATTTCCAGAGGGATCCAACAGAGGAAAGAAACTATATTGAAGGTCATTCAGTGCATCGTCGATAAACAGCCGGCGTGCTTTCATCATGGCCTGAACTATTTGAAACCGATGACGATGAAGGAAATCGCCGACGAACTTGGTATACATGAGTCCACAGTAAGCCGGGCGGTCAAAGGGAAATACGTGCAGACACCATTTGGCACGATAGAGATGCGGATATTTTTCACTACTTCTTTACAGTCGGTCGGCCTTGATGAGGATATGTCGGGCATGCAGGCAAAAAAGAGCCTGCAGGCAGCCATCAATGGGGAAAATAAACAAAAGCCGCTTTCGGATCAAGACCTGGCAGAACGGTTGAAAGAGGAGCATGGAATTATCCTGGCACGCCGAACCGTTGCCAAATACCGCGAACAATTAGGTATCCCTTCTTCATCTAAACGAAAAAGATATGATTGAAAAGGATGAGTGGTTTGGAATCAAATGCGTTTGTTTTATATAGTAGGGATAAATGCCCGTTATGCGATAAAGCCAAGCAGGTGCTTGAAGAAGTGAAAGAGGAATCAGGCATAGGCTATAAAGAAATTGATATCCATACCGATGATAATTTGCTTGAGAAATTCGGGCTGATGATTCCTGTCGTAGAATGGAAAGATGATATCGTTCAATTCGGGAACGTTGATAAATCAGCTCTAAATCGCCTTTTGGAAAAATAATTTTTCAAATCATTTGAAGAAACATTCCGTTCCTGCTAGAATAAAATATGTAGCAGGAATATTTTTTTGTTTTAAGTGGGACAGAAAATGACTACGTGGGACATTAAATGTCCAACTTAACTTTTTAGGAGTTTTAAATATGCGTACATTACTCGAGGTACAAAGAAAATTATTACCTGATTTCCTTATGGTTATGCAAAAAAGATATGATATCCTGCGTTATATCAAAATGATGCAGCCGGTTGGAAGGCGCAGTCTGTCCGTGAGCCTTAATTTGACAGAGCGGACGCTTAGAGGCGAGGTTGATTTTCTGAAAAGTCAGAACCTGGTTAACATATTCAGCTCTGGCATGACGCTGACTGATGAAGGGATTGAAATCCTGGATAAGTTAGAAGGAATAATGCGTGAAGTAATGGGTATAGACATAATGGAACGGCAATTGCAGGATTTATTGCAAGTGGATGAGGTCATTATCGTCTCAGGAAATTGTGATGAGACCCCATGGGTGAAAAAAGAATTGGGTAAAGCTTGTGCAATCCGTATGAAACGAGAATGGAAATCAAAGAATATCATTGCGGTAACTGGCGGATCGACAATGGCCGAAGTGGCTGATTCGTTGTCACCTGATGAAGCGTCGAAGAAATTGACATTTGTCCCGGCCCGCGGGGGAATTGGTGAAGCAGTGCAGAATCAGGCCAATACGATTGTCGAAAAAATGGCCCAGAAGGCACAGGCCTCATACAGAGTGTTATATGTACCCGATCAATTAAGCGGTGAGGTTTATGCTTCATTTCAGAAGGAACCTGCAATTAAAGAAGTGATTTCCCAAATCAAATCTGCCGATATGATCATTCATGGAATTGGTGATGCCATGGCGATGGCAGAAAGAAGAAATTCTTCGCCAGAAATGTTAAAGAAGCTGTTAGATGGAAATGCTGTAGGAGAGGCATTCGGTTATTATTACGATGAAAACGGCAAAGTTGTTCATAAAGTTTTAACAGTCGGCATCCAGTTAGATGATCTTAGCCCTGAAAAGCGAGTGATAACTGTGGCAGGTGGTAAAACTAAAGCAAAGGCTATCCGTTCCTACATGAAAGGCGCACCTTCATCAACCGTTTTAATCACGGATGAAGCGGCGGCACAAGAGTTAATTCAGGGGAATTACACCCCTTAATATATTTGCGAACTTAAAAGGAGGAATTTTTCATGGCAGTAAAAGTTGGTATTAATGGTTTTGGACGTATTGGACGTAATGTATTTCGTGCAGCATTGAGTAATCCTGGGGTAGAGATTGTTGCTATTAACGACTTAACGGATGCTAATATGTTAGCGCACCTTCTTCAATACGATACAATTCATGGATCTCTTAATGAAAAAGTATCAGTTGATGGGGATTACCTTGTTGTTGATGGTCATAAAGTCAAAGTATTGGCTGAACGTGACCCTGCACAATTAGCATGGGGTGAACTGGGAGTAGAAGTGGTAGTAGAATCTACAGGACGTTTCACGAAACGTGCAGATGCAGCTAAGCATTTAGAAGCTGGCGCGAAAAAAGTAATCATCTCCGCTCCTGCATCTGATGAAGATATCACAATCGTCATGGGTGTAAACGAAGACAAATATGATGCAGCTAACCACCATGTAATCTCCAATGCTTCTTGTACAACGAACTGCTTAGCTCCATTTGCTAAAGTGCTTCATGAACAATTCGGAATCAAACGCGGTATGATGACTACTGTTCACTCTTATACAAATGATCAGCAAATACTTGATTTGCCACACAAAGATTATCGCCGTGCACGTGCAGCTGCCGAGAATATCATTCCTACAACAACTGGGGCAGCAAAAGCTGTAGCACTTGTTCTTCCTGAACTTAAAGGGAAATTGAATGGTATGGCAATGCGTGTACCTACTCCAAACGTATCTGTTGTCGACCTTGTTGCAGAACTTGAAAAAGACACAACAGTTGAAGAAGTAAATGCAGCATTCAAAAAGGCTTCTGAAGGCGAATTAAAAGGAATTCTTGAGTACAGCGAACTTCCGCTAGTATCAACTGACTATAACGGTAACCCATCATCATCTACAATTGATGCCCTTTCCACAATGGTAATGGAAGGAAACATGGTTAAAGTATTATCTTGGTATGATAATGAAACAGGATACTCTAGCCGTGTGGTTGATTTAATCGACTATTTGGCTAAAAAAGGATTGTAATTAGAATAATAAAAAAACCTCACCAAGGTGAGGTTTTTTTTATCACACCTCTAAAAAAACTTGGCAGAAGATGATATTATTAGTAAGTCATTAATCAGTCAAGCGTTTACATTTCTTGTTTTTGGATAATTTCCTGGAAACCGACTATAATGAAAAAGAGAAAAGGGGAGTTGGGAAATTTACCCTCTCCCTTTTTGACTAAAGAAATCAAAAATATGATAACGATATCTAAGGAGGTTCTTGGATTATGAATAAAAAGTCGATTAGAGATATTGAATTAAAGGGGAAACGCGTATTTTGCCGTGTCGATTTCAATGTGCCGATGCAAGACGGAAAGATTTCGGATGATACGAGAATCAAAGCTGCACTGCCGACGATTTCCTATCTGACAGAACAAGGCGCTAAAGTCATCTTAGCCAGCCACCTTGGCCGTCCTAAAGGACAAGTCGTAGAAGAATTGCGTCTAGCACCTGTTGCGGAAAGACTTAGCGAACTTAGTGGCAAGGATGTACAAAAGGCAGAAGAAGCTTACGGTGAGACCGTTCAATCAATCATTGATAACATGCAAGATGGCGAGATCCTGTTGTTGGAAAACGTTCGTTTCTATCCAGGAGAAGAGAAGAACGATCAAGAATTGGCGAAGTCATTTGCTGCACTTGCTGATGTTTATGTTAACGATGCATTCGGAGCTGCGCATCGTGCACATGCTTCAACTGAAGGAATAGCGCACCATCTCCCAGCCGTTGCCGGATTGCTGATGGAAAAAGAGCTTTCTGTACTTGGAAAAGCCCTATCCAACCCAGAACGTCCTTTTACAGCTATAATTGGCGGAGCAAAAGTAAAGGATAAGATAGGCGTTATCGAAAACCTTTTGGAAAAAGTCGATCACTTGATCATCGGTGGCGGACTGGGTTATACATTCATTAAAGCGCAAGGTCATGAAATCGGTAATTCCTTATTGGAAGAAGACAAAATAGAATTGGCCAAATCGTTCATCGAAAGTGCAAAAGAAAAAGGCGTAAAGCTTCATTTGCCTATCGATGCAGTCGTTACTGCTGAATTTTCACCTGATGCAGAAACAGAGAATGTCGATATCGATGCTATTCCAAATGATAAAATGGCTCTTGATATCGGTCCAAAAACAAGTGAATTATTTGCGGATGTAATCAAAAGTTCCAAGCTTGTCATTTGGAATGGACCAATGGGTGTATTCGAGTTCGATAAATTTGCGAATGGAACGAAAACCGTTGCTAGAGCCTTGGCGGAAGCAAACGATACGTACAGCATTGTAGGCGGAGGGGATTCAGCCGCAGCTGCAGAAAAGTTTGGCTTGGCAGAAAAGATGTCCCATATTTCAACTGGCGGCGGTGCATCTCTTGAGTTCATGGAAGGCAAAGAGTTGCCTGGCGTTATGGCCTTGAACGATAAATAAGATTTAAACCGTTACATATTTCAACATTAGAAGGGATGAGAAACCAAATGCGTAAACCGATTATTGCAGGAAACTGGAAAATGAATAAAACACTATCTGAAGCGACTGCCTTTTTAGAAGAAGTGAGCAATTTGATTCCGAAGCAAGAGGTAATCGATACGGTTGTTTGTGCTCCAGCTTTATTTTTGGATCAGCTGGTTCAAGCAGCAAAAGGAACCGATGTGAAGATCGGGGCGCAGAACATGCACTTTGAAGAAAGCGGTGCTTTCACAGGAGAAATCAGCCCAATCGCATTGGCTGATCTTGGTGTATCTTACGTCATACTTGGTCATTCTGAACGCCGGGAAATGTTCAACGAAACGGATGAAGCCGTTAATAAAAAAGCTCATGCCGCTTTTGCCCACGGGTTGACCCCGATCGTTTGCTGCGGTGAAACACTTGAACAAAGGGAAGCTGGCGAAACGAATGATTTCGTAGGCAGCCAGATTGAAAAAGGCCTAGCAGGATTATCTGGCGATCAATTGAAACAAGCCGTTATTGCTTATGAGCCGATTTGGGCGATTGGAACAGGAAAATCGTCATCTGCTCAAGATGCTAATGAAGTTTGTGCGCATATCCGCTCGGTTGTTGCCGACAAATTTTCAAATGAAGCAGCTGCAGCCATCCGCATTCAATACGGTGGCAGTGTAAAACCTGAGAATATTAAAGAGTACATGGCACAACCTGATATAGACGGTGCCTTGGTTGGCGGTGCAAGCTTGAAATCCGATTCATTTTTACAATTGCTGGAGGCTGGTCACTATGAGTAAGTCGCCTGTGGCACTTATCATCTTAGACGGTTTCGGCTGCCGTAACGAGGAAAAGGGAAATGCTGTTTTTCATGCGAAAAAACCGAACTTTGACCGTTTTTGGGAACAGTATCCGCATTCCCATTTAACTGCAAGCGGGGAAGCGGTCGGCTTGCCTGCCGGTCAAATGGGGAACTCGGAAGTGGGTCATTTGAATATCGGGGCAGGACGGATCGTTTATCAAAGTCTGACCCGTGTGAACCTTGCTATCCGTGAAGGTGAGTTTGCCCAAAACCCAACTTTGGTCGATGCCATGAGTCATGCCAAGAAAAAAGGCACGGACCTTCATCTTTTCGGTCTTCTTTCAGATGGCGGCGTGCACAGTCATATTGATCATATGTATGCCCTGCTGAAATTGGCCGCTAAAGAAGGAGTTAAAAATGTATATGTACATGCATTTTTAGATGGTCGTGATGTCGGGCCGAAAACGGCGCAAGGTTATATTAAGGAAGCGGAAGCGAAAATGAAGGAAATCGGTGTTGGACAGTTTGCGACCATATCCGGAAGATATTATTCGATGGACCGTGATAAGCGCTGGGAACGTGTGGAGAAATCCTACCGTTCAATGGTGTATGGTGATGGCCCAGCTTACTCTTCCGCGATGGAATGTGTCGAGGATTCCTACGAACATGGTATTTTTGATGAGTTCGTGATACCTTCAGTCATAACGGCGGAAGACGGTAAACCGGTGGCGACGATTAAAGATGATGATGCCGTAATCTTTTATAACTTCCGTCCAGACCGGGCGATCCAGATTTCCAATACGTTCACGAATGAGGATTTTCGCTCATTTGACCGCGGCCCTGGACATCCGAAGCATCTCCATTTTGTCTGCTTGACACATTTTTCAGAAACAGTTGACGGATATGTTGCATTTAATCCGACAAATCTTGATAATACATTAGGGGAAGTACTTTCCCAAAACCAGCTTACTCAGCTTCGTATCGCTGAAACTGAAAAATATCCGCATGTGACGTTTTTCATGAGCGGCGGACGTGAAGAGAAGTTTCCTGGTGAAGAGAGGATTTTAATTAATTCTCCGAAAGTCGCTACATATGATTTACAACCGGAAATGAGTGCTTATGAAGTAACGGATGCATTGGTGGAACAAATTGAGGCTGACCGTTTTGATGCCATTCTCTTGAATTTTGCCAACCCGGACATGGTTGGTCATTCAGGGATGCTTGAGCCTACCATTAAAGCGATTGAAACAGTGGATGAATGCCTAGGCAGGATTGTCGATTTAATCGTCTCAAAGGGCGGTACAGCTATCATTACCGCTGACCATGGGAACGCTGATGAAGTCGTAACGCTTGAAGGCAACCCGATGACAGCCCATACTACGAATCCCGTTCCTGTCATTATCACTAAAAATCAGGTAACATTAAGAACAGGTGGTATCTTAGGCGATTTAGCTCCAACGATGCTCGATTTGCTTGGAGTCGAAAAACCTGTTGAAATGACAGGGAAATCCCTATTATCTAAATAAAATTGTGAATAGGAAAAGGAGAGATTTATAATGCCGTACATCGAACATGTATATGCACGCGAAGTGCTAGATTCCCGTGGTAACCCAACAATAGAAGTAGAAATCCAAACAGAGTCCGGATACTTCGGACGTGCAATCGTACCATCAGGTGCTTCAACAGGAGAACACGAAGCGGTTGAGCTTCGTGACGGAGATAAATCTCGCTACCTGGGTAAAGGGGTACAAAAAGCAGTCGATAATGTAAATGATATCATTGCTGAAGCTGTCATCGGTTTGGATGTAACGAACCAAGCAGGCCTTGACCTTACTATGATTGAATTGGATGGCACTGAAAACAAAGGAAACTTGGGAGCTAATGCAATCCTTGGCGTATCAATGGCTGCTGCCCATGCCGCTGCGGAATTTTCAGGTTTACCATTGTATCGTTACCTTGGAGGGTTCAATGCGAAACAACTTCCGACTCCAATGATGAACATCATTAACGGCGGATCACATGCCGATAACAATGTTGACTTCCAGGAATTCATGATCCTTCCTGTAGGAGCTCCTAGCTTCAAAGAAGCAGTTCGTATGGGTGCAGAAGTATTCCATGCCTTGAAATCCGTCCTTTCTGCCAAAGGCTTGAATACGGCAGTCGGCGATGAAGGCGGCTTTGCGCCAAACCTTGGTTCAAACCGTGAAGCGCTTCAAGTCATCATCGAGGCAATTGAAAAAGCTGGCTACAAAGCAGGCGAAGATATCTACCTTGGCATGGACGTGGCTTCATCTGAATTCTATAACAAAGAAACAGGCAAATATGATCTTGCTGGCGAAGGCCGCAATGGTGTTACATCCGAAGAAATGGTAGCTTTCTATGAAGAGCTAGTGAATGAATTCCCTATTATCTCCATCGAGGACGGCCTGGATGAAAATGACTGGGATGGCCACAAACTTTTAACGGAACGCATCGGTTCTAAAGTTCAGCTTGTTGGTGACGATCTTTTTGTAACGAACACGAAAAAATTGGCTGAAGGCATCGAAAAAGGCATCGGCAACTCCATCCTGATCAAAGTGAACCAAATTGGTACACTGACTGAAACGTTTGATGCAATCGAAATGGCTAAACGCGCAGGCTACACTGCAGTCGTTTCCCACCGTTCCGGTGAAACGGAAGATGCAACGATCGCTGATATCGCCGTTGCAACAAACGCAGGACAAATCAAAACTGGTTCCATGTCCCGTACGGACCGTATCGCTAAATACAACCAACTTCTTCGCATCGAAGACCAGCTTGGTGACTTGGCTGTATATGGCGGCTTGAAATCTTTCTATAACTTGAAGAAGTAATCTTTGCTAGAAGTTATAAGGGTTGAATTTAGTCGTACAAGGCAAATTCAAGGGGCTTGAATTAAGTCATACAAAAACATGAACCTTGTCGTACAGTTTGTTGCTTTTAACCTCCTATTTATATGTGGATATCCGCATTAAATAGGAGGTTTTTTTATGTTTATTAAAGATTTGCTGAAGGAGTTTACATTTGATTTGCAGATTAATAACTACTCTAAGAGGACGATTGAAACGTACAATTACAATGTCGGTCAATTGATTAATTTCTTGAAAACACATCATGATATTTCAGATGTTGAGGATGTTTCCTCCTTGCACATTAAGAAGTTTATTCAATATCAAAAAGAAATAGGGAACAAGTCTAACTACATTAATACAATAATTAAGTCTTTGAGGGCTTTTTATAGTTATTTAGTTAATGAGGAATACGTCAGTTTCAATGTATTAGGAAAGATAAAATTGTTAAAAGAGGACAAGGTCGTTATCAAAACATTTACAGACAAGGAAGTAGCTAAGATGATTGAGGTATATGACTTTAAGAGTTACTTAAACGCACGTAACAAAGTCATTATTGCCATGTTCGTTGATACAGGTATAAGAATGACTGAGTTAATCAATATACAGTCTGGTTGGATTAATGAAACAAATATTAGAGTGTTTGGTAAAGGTTCAAAATGGCGTTATGTTCCGATTAGCTTGATGTTGAAGAAGTACATGATTAGATATGAGCGGATAAAAGAAGGCTATTTTAAAAATAAGAAATTAGATCATGGAAATTACTTCTTATCAAGGAGCGGAAGACCTTTGACAGGTGTGCAAATTCAGAATGTTGTTAGAAATGCAGGTGTCAAAGCAAATGTAAGAGAAGATATTAGATGTAGTCCGCACACGTTAAGACACTACTCTATTCAATCTAACTTGAGGAATGGATTAGACTTATATAGTTGTTCAAGGATTGCGGGACACGAAAATATTCAAGTAACTAAGAGGTATTTGCAAGGGCTGGAAACAGAGAATATTCTAGAACTAGCATCAAAATCTAGTCCTTTGATGAATTTGTAATCGTATGTTTGTTGAAACTCCATTGCTCTTCTCGCAAAAGGGTATATGTATTCCCCGATGGGCAACCGCATGGTTGCTCTCTTTATTTTATCCTGAAGAGGGGAAGAGACTTTGTTAATCATCATCTCACTCATCATAAAATGGTAGGTAGCAGGTTAATCCACATAAAACGTTTTATATAATCTCCGATGCGAAGCGAGTATTTGCTACTCTACAACCAACCAAAACACCTACTTTCCAAGTATTTATAACAATAATCTCGAAGCACGTATACCGCACTATTGTTTTCCGTAAATACCATTGTTTCTTTGATTTACCACCATACCCATAAATTACCTATAAAAAGTTCTTGGTGGACACTTTTACGAGATTCCCTTGATTTTTTCTGACGGACTTTGCAAAAATCAGCAATTTTGGGTTTTGTATAATTGAATTATAGATATGAAACTGAGATGAAAGTATCATGCTAAGTTTGAGCAGTATCTAGACCAAAATAAGCAATCCAAAACAAATCGAATAAAAGAAAGCGGGGTGATGAAGTTGCTGAAAATCGTAGTGTCGGGCAATGATATATTGTCGAGAGTGAGGGCTTATACTAGCTTCAAATATCATTGTCAAATCAAGTTTTTAGATTTAAATTTACTGACATTCAAAATCATCAAGATCAATTGAACAAAAAAAGCGGTCTGTACTTCTATCATATAGATGGAAGCTTAATGTACGTGGGAATAAGCGATGACTTAGGTTTCAGGTTTTATGGTGGATATCTTAAAGAAGATAGTAAACAACATCGTAATTCTAAGCTAATGCAATTGATTGATTCAAAGCCAAATGAAATTGAGGTAATATTCAAGACCATGGATAAGGAATTGTTAAAGGAAGAAGAGACTAAAATCATTCAAGATTATATTCCCCTTTGCAATGAGAAAGAGAATCCTAGATATCAAGTACGTCCAATTCAAAAGGTGATTGGTAAAGTTGTGAATGAAACCAATCGTGAATGGACGTTCGCTGCAATGAGAGAGAAGCTTTTCAAAAAATGGCGTGGTCAAGTTTCGTTTCAAAGAATAGATGAAGCACTTAGTGATGAAAAGAATAACTTAGGAAAATATTGCAGTAAGAAACGAGGACAAGACATACTAATGCCCAAGAAAAATTGAGTACTGAGTTTTGAGTGTCATTTTTGAAGGTTCTAGTACCTCGAATCATCAATAAAAAGCGAATGAATCAAGGGGAAAAAAACTGTACCGAATCGGGGTACTAAGTACTTTATATTAAGAGGTCGATTCGGTACAGAAATTTATAATATGAATCATCAAAAAAAATAAGGGATACTTGAGCATTGAAATGTTCATTTTTGAAGCCCGAAATTAAAAGGACTGAATTACATGGCTGCCAAAAATAGCGAATCTTAGTCATGAGAAAAGGGAATTATATTGAAGCAGGAATTTACATTAGTAGAATTGGTTAAGAAGTATGGATCAAAGGCTCAGAAAGCATCGTTAAAGAGAAACAAAGGTAATCTTACAGGGAAAGAATTTTCTCTCCTCATTAAATCAGTTGAACAAGAGTGGGAATCATACTCGGTTGAAGGTAGAGGGGCAAAGCGGATTATTACATGCAGCGGTAAACGCTCTAAAAAGGCTAAACGAGTTGATAAGCGATCTAACAATGGACAGGGACAACTTGTTGGTGAATTTGAATTGAACTCGCTTGTGGTAAACTATCTGATTCAGAATAATAATAAAGTAAGACCTATGAGTGCGACAAAATGGATTACTGAACTAGGTATCATTAATGGAAAACTTATTGGTGCATTATATGGTGCTAGAGGTAAACACCTAGAAAAACTGCAAGAGCAGTTCAGCAAAGAAATTATGGATTTCAACAAGGATGATTCAGATATGGATATGTTAGATGAGTTTCTTCAAGTATCATTGAAGCATATGAAATCAAGCCTTGTATCAGTGTTTGGCAAGTTGGCTAAGGTAGAAATCATCATCCATCGGGTGGAAAGATGGGGATGTACAACCAAAAACAAGCATAGGAAACTAACATCAAATGAGATTAAAGAAATAGATAATATTAGAGGTAGTCTGCTCACTTTGTACGGACTTAAAGGTTCTGACCTGTTCATGACAAACAAAAAAGAAGTTAAGGCTTTCAAGGTAGAATTAGACAAACAATTAGAGGATGAGTTGGGACTTAAATTCTTTTATGATGCACATTACTGCGTAATCCCAGAAAGTGAGTTAGGATTACGAGATTATCTAGATAAAAAGCGAGAGAAAGGTGACTTAGACTTTACACATAACCTAACAGAGCAGTATGCACTAATCATGATAGATATGTTCAAGGACATGCACAGCAAGCATTCATTAGAACTTGCTAGGGGTAGGCAGAAAAACACCACTAACAATTCTGATATAGATAGAATCAAATGCTTAAAGATAATGACGCAATATGCTCCAATGTGGGAACTACTATTGAAGTACTTTGGATGCACGAGCAGTATGAAATTAAATACATCTGCAGTTGAAGAAGCAGCTCCAACTACAATCGAAGTTGATGGAGTTGAGTTTGAAGTTGCTAAAGAATCAAAGAGAACTAATCCTTTAGCACAGTTCCAAGCTATCCGTATGATTGCTGAAATGAATAAGGAATCAATAAGAATCACAGGCGTGTCTTTTAATTGAGGCTCGCCCCTTTTTGTATATTGGAGCGGAGGTTTGAACAATTAGTCGGAATTCAAATCATCGTAACACAACAACTAATAAAACTGTGATTTTATTGTATGGTAAAATGAACTATAGATTGTAAAATTTGCACTAAAAATGCTTCTTTACTTCAATAAGGACTTTGTTTATCGAAGGAAACCAAAAAGAACGAAGGGGTTTTATTTTACCAATAAATGTAACGACCTGAAGGCAGACCTATAAGTCTGCCAATTTTTTATGATTTTTTTGTAACGAAACTTACTTTACTTAGTCTTAATTATGAAAGGAGGTAGAAATGTGACAGAGTTTGAGAGTATATACAATCAATATTTCCGAGATGTTTATTCGTTTGTATTATCGATAAGTCGTAACGAAAAGATTGCTGAAGAAATAACGCAAGAAACATTTTTCAAGGCTTTAAAAAGCATTGATAAATTCAATGGCAATTGCAAAATCAATGTTTGGCTTTGTCAAATAGCAAAAAACACATACTTTACCTATCTCGATAAACAAAATCGATATGATACAGATGATATACCAGAAAAAATAAGTGAGAATAGTATTGAAGCAATGATAGTAAATAAAGAAGAAACCTTCCGTCTACATAAGGTCTTACATCGCTTAGAAGAGCCTTATAAAGAAGTTTTTACATTAAGAGTGTTTGGCGAACTGTCCTTTAAACAAATAAGTCAACTTTTTGAGAAAACAGAGAGTTGGGCAAGGGTCACATTTCACCGAGCCAAAGGTAAAATTCAAGATTTGCTGAGGGAGGAATAGAAATGAGTAAAGTGTCATGTGAAATAATTAAAGATATGCTTCCGTTGTATTATGATGATGTATGCAGTGATGATAGCAAAAAAATGGTAGAAGAACACCTTGTTGAGTGTCATAGTTGTAAAACCGAATTAGATAGATTAAAAGTTGACTTTAAATTACCGAAAGAGGAAATCGAAATAATTAGAAAAGATAGTAATGTTATAAAGAAAATTTCTTCTTTCTGGAATCGTTCAAAAGTAAAATCCTTTGCTATAGGTGTTATCATTTCTGTGATTTTGGTTTCACTTATCTCTTTTGGGTATTATTATTTATTTCATTTAAACACAGTTAACGTACCAACAAACGTGGTAGAAATATCGCAAGTAAGTCAATTGTCGGATGGCAAAATTGTTTATTATGCGGAATTAACAGATGGTTATGCTTTAAATGAAATCGCATATGATATGGATGATAACGGGAACTTTTATATGACCCCTTTACGACCAATAATAAAGAAAAAAGCACAACCACCATATGGATTGGCGAAGGGTTATGACTTTTTTGATATTGAAGGTCAAGAAATGAATCGTGACGGTGCGAAGATAAAAGCCTTGTATTACGGAACTCCAGAAGATAATATATTGATTTGGAAAAAAGGTATGAATTTGCCTCAAGCAAGTGAAGAAATAGAAAATATGTTTCACTTTGAATAAATTAAGGGTGTTTTCTTCTTCAATTAAATGACAGCGTTTCTGTAATAAGCGGGAACGCTTTTTTCTTGTTGTGCTAATGGCAAGAGTAGCGGAAGCATAGTAAGTACATCAGCAATCACACCCCTAGACGCTCAGAATGGCTCGTGATGACGTTAAGGGTCTTCTCTTCTCTCTCCCCCTTCCGCATATTAACGTCCTACAAAAGATTGAATCACAAGACATTGCAAAACTGATGTAGAGTTACTGTTTAGTGTATTGGTGATACAGAAGCCACACGCATCAACAAACAAGCATTCGGTAAATTTTCGACACGACTCAAGTATTCGCTTCGATTTAGGACGGTAAAGTAATAAAAATCGAAGTGAAAACCTATTCAAGTTCGAAAATGGTATCGATAGCAGAGATGAGCCTTTTAAGTGATATCAAAGGAAGGATACCGCTTTTATCATGTTGTTTTCGATAAGTTATATGTAAATTTAGAGCGTGCCTTAAGTTTACAAATGATAAGCAGTACAAAATCGTAAATCTGAAATCTAAATTCTAATTAATTAACAGTTTGTAAACAAATATCTAGAGTCTATTTTTACAATGTGCTATTCTTGATTCATCAGATACATACGGAGGAACTATGAACATGAACATAGCATATATCAGAGTGTCAACAGTTGAACAGAATGAAGCAAGACAAGTTGAAGCAATGAAGCAGTATAACATAGATAAGGTGTACCAAGAAAAGGTGTCTGCTAAGAATACAAATAGACCTAAGCTACAAGAGATGTTAGATTTTGCAAGAGAAGGAGATACGATCTACGTTGCAGACTTCTCAAGATTAGCACGCTCCACAAAAGACTTGTTAGAAACAGTCGAACTATTAGAATCAAAAGGCATTCAACTTGTATCAATTAAAGAGAAAATCGACACTTCAAGTCCAAATGGAAAACTAATGTTAACTATGTTAGGTGCAATTAATGAGTTTGAAAGAGCGAACATGTTAGAGCGACAACGTGAAGGGATTGCTATAGCTAAAGCAGCAGGAAAGTACAAAGGACGAAAAGAAGTATCGATCCCAGACTTCGACAAGCAATATCAAAGATACATGAATCGAGAAGTATCGAAGTCTCAGCTTGCAAAGGAATTAGGTGTATCAAGACCAACATTAGACAAGTTAATCAAAGAGCATCAATAGGTGAGTATTTATAGGGACTTCCAGAAGAAGTCTTTTTCTTTTATGGGTAGGGGGTATTTACCACATATCAAAACCTCTTTGACTATAGAATTAGTACTGGGTAGGTAAACGCACACACCACAAGAAATACAAAAAATAGTCGGAAATGTGTTTTTTGGAAAAAATATAGGTAAATATTGAGAATGTTAAGTATAATATAGTCAAGTCAAAAGATGGAGTGAGAGGTATGGAGAATATTAAGACTCGTGCTGATCTTGAGTTCCAGTTCGATGCGGTACTGAACAATAATTATAAGGATATTAAGACATCAAATAAATTCAGTTATGGTCGAAATGCAGTGAAATCGTACGTAGTAGAAACACATATATTTAAAGATCAACTTCCTAGAGATCAAATCTTATCATCAATACTTTCCAGAGCGAAGGAAGTAAATTCTCAAACAAAGCTTAACGAAACCCATGAAGAATCATTGATTAATTTAGAAACAGACCACTTGAGCCTTTACTTAGATATAGCGAATCCTAGATACATAGTGTTTCACTCAGCAAATTCAACAAAAAAAACTGATCCATTTATAAAGAAATTTTACAGTGCTAATGGTTATGATAGCATTTGGCTACCAGTGCCTTTATTGTTACAAACGACCGACTTCGGAAGGTTTTGGGGAATGGGGGTATCGTTTCAACAGGCTTTAGAAGAACCAAAAGATGATGAAGTAAATGGACTTGATGATACTCAAGATGTTTCATTAAGCGTGAAAAGACATTTTGCAAAGACATTTTTTGAAACGCTTATAAAATCAGATATAAACAGTATGCTTGGTATATCTAAACTCTCTATATTAAGGGGAGAGCGGGAAAAAAATTCAGATGAAGATAGTAAGTTTATTATTGATGATATTAAATACAATGGTAAGTTGACTGCTAAAGGCAATTCATTTTCTAGGCATTCAAGGTTGGTTTATGAACTAGTGAATTTGTATGGCGGTGTTATTGATAAATTAGAAACTTATGCTTTATCTTTTGAGGAAGGTTATATGGCTGGAAATCCCTTTACTATTACCTTTAGTAAGAAAATTGATCCTGCCAAGTTAGTTGATTTAATGTTCAGTGGTAATGAACCCTTTAGGCTCTGGGGTATTGAAGATGTAATTGGCGACAAACAGTACCGTGTTTATGCAGTGGATATTCACAACGGAAACATGGGTAATAAACTAACTTTTGAAATAACTTCGGATTATATTAGAGTTTCTTTACCAAAACACTCATGTGGTAACACTTTGCTTCGGTTATTTGCAAATTTAAACCATTATGTTGATGCGATGGCTAGAATGGAGGTGGTTGATTATGAGATTAAAGTCGACATATCTAGAACAAGACTTGGTTAACATCCTAGCAAGTATGACTTTTGATATACCTGGCTATCCACGTCACTTCTTTGAGACAGGTTACAAAATTGAATTCATTGAAAAAGAATTCGATGTAACACAAGATGGAAAGGTAAGGGAACTTAAATTTGATATTGTATTAAATAATTATGAGAAGAATCACTCCTTAGCATGTGAATGCAAAAGTGGAGGAACAGAGCCAGACCAATTAGCAAGGTACAAAAAGCTAAAATCAGAAGAGTTGGTAAGAGTTGGTGGAGTCTCCTCTGGTGATCCTTCATTACATACCCATGATATTACTTTAGTGTTCAATGAGGTTTATACAGATCAAATCAGCGAAGAGACAAGAGATTATAATTTCAATGGTTTATCGGTTTTGAAGGATTCGGAAAACCCAACAATAATTGAATTGAAGATGGGAAACTTTCAAGATGATGATCTTGCTGCTTATTTTACAGAGCCAATAAGGTATCCTAATTTTGTACATGAGGTCTTCAAAGTAGGTGGTCAGACTCCAGTATTTAAGTATTTAAAGCTAACTGCCACAGAATTGGTTTCACTTTCTCTTACTGGTAAAGAGCGTTTTGACGTTTCCGATCTTGCTCCTGGAGTTACTTCATCAGTTCCAGGCTTATATAATCCTGCTAGGATTGGGGAACAAATGCGTAAGGATATTGAAAACAAAATAGAGAAAGCCTTAATTGAAGGAAGTATCTACGAATTGAATGAATATTTCACTTGGGATAAGAGCCTTAAAGCTGGAAAATTACTAAAGATTAAGCCAGGATGTAAGCCGATAAACTTCAAACATTTTAGAGAACAAGCTGATAAAATGGCAGAGAGATTGAGGAAAGGCGAAACACCACCTGCTATATTTAAGCGAAAGAAAACAGCGGCACATCCAGACCAAACTGCTTTGGATCTTTTCCCAAGTTAATGTAGCGAATTGCCATATGGATTTCAAATTCCGCTGACTTAAACTGGAATAATAAAGAAAGATAATTTTTTGAATGTATTCAGTTTATAGAGCCTCTTAGGAGGATTTTTTTATTACAATAATTTAATCCCAACTTAATAGTGTTCATAATACTGGAAGGCATGATGGGGGCTATTTGCACTATCACAGGGGGGCTTTCTGGGAGAAAGGGGGAGGTGGGTGTTTTCACAGGAATTCAAAATTATTTAAACTCGATAGTTATCCTAGGCTTTTCTATCCCCTACATGTGGAAATGAATATGTTGGACATTTTAGGATTAATTAGGATGTATAATAAAGTTTAGTAGGTTATCTCAATTAAATTTGAAAAAGTCAGGTTTGGTGAAATATGAAAAAAAGTGGTAGGGATACTAGGTATACGTTAGTGGAATGGACTGGGAGTCAGCAAGATGAAGAAAGGCTTTCTGGTCATATATTAAGGTCAGAGGGGTATGAATCTGTTGATCCAATACATCCTTTAGGTGGACCAGATGGTACAAAAGATTTGAAGTGTATTAAAGATGGGGTAACGTTTGTTGGTGGGTGTTATTTTCCTAGAGGACAAAAGTCCTTTTCAACAATCAAAAAGAAATTCGCAGACGACCTAAAAGGGGTTAAAAAGAATGGTGTAGATGGGTTTGTTTTTATCACAAATCAAGAAATATCAGACACTGAAAGAAAAAAATTAAGAGGATTAGCTGATCATTCTATTGATATATTTCATTTAGAGAGAATAATAGACATATTAAATAGTCCTGTTAATGTCGGGCTTAGATTAGAATTTCTTGACCTCGAAGTGACTAAAGAAGAGTTAATAGCGTTTTTTGCTAAGCAAAATGAATTTATGAGTGGATTTCAGCGAAATTTGGATGTTCTTTCTAAAGCTTATGAAGAAATAACATCTGAAAAAACAGATGATACTACCACGAAATATATAGGGAAAGAGTCAGCAGGGAAAGAGTCAGTAGTAAAAGAATCAGCAGGAAAACCTTATGAGAGTATTGTAACAAATGGAGACGTTTATTTAGCTGATGTAGGTGTTGGTATTGAGGGTGAACTTGGAGGGGTTAGACCAGTTGTTGTCGTGTCTAATAATATAAATAATAAATTTGCCCCTACTGTAACAATTGTACCTGTTACAGGTCAACTTAAAATGGCTAGGCTACCGACACATGTTGATCTAGGTCTTTTGTTAAATTCAGAAATAAAGAGTGTAGCTTTAGCAGAACAAACTAGAACCATTAGTAAAAAGAGGTTAAGTCATCGTATTACATCCTTAGATAGAGAGTTAATGGAAAAACTAAAAGATGCTATTGAGATTCTAATGAGGTTAGATTCAAATGAGGTTATAATAAGGGATAGTCGATCCTGTTAGGTCTGAGTGGTATCTGACCTCCAGTACCTCCGTATAGTTGTGTATTAAAAAAACGAGACGAAACCAATTGAGATGAATTGTAGCGGTGTGAAAACGTTCGAAAACCAATTGTTTTTCCTGTCTATTATCGATAACAGACCCGAAGCGGAAAGATTAATAATAAAGTCAACGAAAGTCCTTGGCATTACTGAAGGATTTTCGAAACGATACAAGGGGAATTAGGTTAATAGCCTAGTTCCCCTCTTTTTTGTTTATAGAAGACCTTAGTCTTTGAACGCTTTTCTAAAAGTTATGATATAATTTGATTTAAGTTGTACATAGCTTGAGTTGATAACGATAGCTTTGTCCGAGTTAAGTAATACAACCACATATATAATAGGAAGAAAAAATTAATGAACGTTGATATAATCATGTTTTTATTGAAACTCCATGTCCCGTACGGACCGTATCGCTAAATACAACCAACTTCTTCGCATCGAAGACCAGCTTGGTGACTTGGCTGTATATGGCGGTTTGAAATCTTTCTATAACTTGAAGAAGTAATCTTTGCTAGAATTTGGATTACAGTAATTTCTCCTCCTATTCAATGTGGCCATCCACATTGAATAGGAGGTTTTTTATGCCCATAAACCAGCCACTTCTTCAAGGTTGAAAGGATTTAATCAAACGTTTGATTAATAAAAAAAAGGTGCCGCATCCGGGCACCTTTTTTTAATTATCCGATACAGCTTCCACTGGTACGGCATTATAGTATTCTTCTAATGTAATCTTCGCTTCAAAGATTTCAGTTGCGGTATCGACACCAACATAACGGATATGCCATGGTTCGTATTTATAACCTGTGATGTTTTCCTTGCCTTCAGGGTAGCGGATGATAAATCCGTATTCATGTGCATGTTCAGCAAGCCAGGCGGATTCTTTCGTATCACCGAAGCAGTCTTGGGCGGCACATGCACCATCGTGGGTCGTGACATCAATCGCGAGTCCCGTTTCATGCTCGCTTGTCCCAGGCATTGCACTGTAGGTTTTCGCTTTTTCTTCCCCATCTTTAGCCACATAGTTATTAAAGACCTCGATCTGTCTTTGGTGAGAGCGATAAGCGGAAACGCCGGCAAAGTGCATGTTTTCTTTTTCGGCAGCCTGGAACATTACTTCAAGTGCCTTTCCCGCTTCCTCGCGCATCATTCTTTTATCGATTTTATCTTCAAAGATGAAATCCACTTTTGGGTAGATAAGGTCAGCAGGTTTGTAATCTTCAGGCAGGCTGTATTGTTTATTGACAAGTACAGGAATGCCTTCCGGATGGGCTAATGTCTGAAGGCCGGCCTGTCCGGGTTTTGCCGTTTCATCAACTTCCACCTGGCGTTGGGCCGATTCTTTTGAATCATTATTCTTGTCAGTTTCTGTCTCCTTCTCAGTCTCCTGGGAGCTCGGTTGTTCTTCTTTTTGCTCTTTTTCATCATTGCTGGTCAGGTCGAATGAACAGCCAGCCATAAGAATGAAAGATGATAGAGCGGTTGCTGCAAATATAGGTTTTAACATATGAAAGGCCCCTTGCTTTTAATATAAGATTTCCAATAAAAGTAGTTGAAAAATTATCGTGATAAGTAATCCCTTGTTAATTCACTTTGATATTTATCAAGAAATAAGCCAATCCAGACGACCATCAATAAAAATGGATAATCGTTACGGACTGCGGTTTCCACGACGGGATCAGACCAAAAGCTCGAAAGGAAACCAGATGACATCCTGATTGTCTCGAATGTGACAAGGGCGTGAAGCGATAACCAAAGAATCGTAAGAGTATTGGTCCCAAACCCAATGACCGCCGCTATGACGCTCAGCAAGGCGGCTGCTGCCCCGATCAGGAGGACATTGAAGCTTGATTGGAAAAAGTCGATACCGCTATTGGAAAGTCCATTATAAATAATAGCAGTAAAATAAACGGTTGTCGTGATATATGCAGCAAATAATAAGTATCGATTTCCGTGATACTTTGCCAGCAGCAATAAAAGCGGTGATAGGATGATTAATAGGACGCTGATGAAATTGCTTCCGCCTGTCCATAAAGAATAGCCGGCAACCGCCGAGAATAGGATGGTCAGGAGATCAAGAATCCGGAGTATGGACTTAAACATGTTGACACCTCTTTCTCTATTTATGCAAATTATCTCAAACTTTGATTCAAAAAGAAAATAAATGACTATGGATTTTTAGGAATTCTTACCATCATAGTATAACAAAGATTGTGGATATTTATTGGGTGTGGTAAAGTTAAAGTAATTGTTTATTGGTTCTTCAGGAGGTGTAATTGCATGCATGCATTTCTCATAACGCTTTTAGTGATTGTCAGTATCGCCCTCATTGTGACGGTATTGCTTCAATCAGGTAAGAGTGCAGGTTTATCAGGTGCGATTGCCGGCGGTGCTGAGCAGCTATTCGGAAAGCAAAAGGCACGCGGTTTGGACCTGGTTTTACATCGTGCGACAATAGTATTGGCGATTTTATTCTTTGCTTTAACTTTACTTGTTGCATACTTTGATGTGTAATGGATCAAAAATGAGTCTAGCTAAATAGCTAGACTTTTTTCTTTGCACAATAGTTACATGAATAGATATAGTGATTTTAGTACTTAATTATAGGATAGGGATGTTTTAAAATTCTATTTACAGATAAAGGAGCTTAAGATCATGAAAATAAAGCTGCAGCAGCCCTTTACTTTTGAAGGCGGAAAAAGAGCTGTCTTACTTTTACATGGATTTACGGGGAATTCAGCGGATGTACGGATGCTGGGGCGTTACTTGGAGAAACAGGGATACACTTGCCATGCCCCGCACTATAAAGGACATGGCGTCCCCCCGGAGGAGCTGGTGAAAACGGGTCCGGAAGATTGGTGGAAAGATGTCATGATGGCCTACGATTTCCTGAAAAGCAAAGGCCATGAAGAAATTGCTGTTGCCGGACTATCATTAGGAGGCGTATTTTCTCTTAAATTAGGTTACACTGTACCTATAAAGGGTATCGTATCAATGTGTGCGCCTATGTATATCAAAAGTGAAGAAATGATGTTTAAAGGAGTATTGGAGTACGCCAGAGAATTTAAGAAGTATGAAGGAAAAACTCAAGAGCAAATAGAGCTTGAAATGGACCTCCTTGCCGATAAACCGATGAATACATTGAAAGCCCTTCAGGAATTGATAACGGATGTACGAGAGCACGTCGACCTTATATACGCGCCGACATTTGTGGTGCAGGGTCGGCATGATGATGTTATCAATCCAAAAAGTGCCGATATTATTATTGATGCCATTGAATCACCGGTCAAAAAAATCAAGTGGTATGAAGAATCCGGTCATGTCATAACTCTTGATAAAGAAAAGGACCAGCTGCATGAAGATGTATTGGAATTTTTAGAAAGTCTGGATTGGGCCGAATAACAAAATTATACCCTGAATAGGAGGGTTTTCATGGAAGATAACATTCAAGAACATATTAATAAGCTTCTGACATACATGACGGATGAAGCGTATAAGCCGTTAACGGTACAAGAACTGGAAGAGGCTTTGAAAATCGAAGACTCGGCAGATTTCAAGAATTTCGTTAAGGCTTTAGTAAAGATGGAAGAAAAGGGATTGGTGGTCAGAACGAGGAGCAATCGTTACGGGCTGCCGCAAAAAATGAATTTGTTCCGCGGTAAATTAACAGGACACGCTAAGGGATTCGCCTTTGTCACACCTGAAGATAACCCAGGAATGGATGATATTTTCATTCCGCCGAATGAAACGGGCACAGCGATGCATGGAGATGTCGTCATGGTACGAGTATCTTCGGAAACATCGGGCTCAAGGCAAGAAGGCACGGTCATCAGAATTCTTGAACGCGGTATTACACAAGTGGTCGGTACATACTCCGAAAGTAAAAGTTTTGGTTTCGTCATCCCTGATGATAAAAAGATCGCAAACGATATTTTCATTCCGCAGCATGCTTCACATGGAGCGGTAGAGGGCCATAAGGTTGTCGTCAAGCTTACTTCTTATCCTGAAGGACGCATAAGTGCCGAAGGTGAAGTCATTGAGATTCTTGGGCATAAAAATGATCCTGGAGTAGATATTCTTTCCGTGATCCATAAATATGGTTTGCCGATGGAGTTCCCGGATGACGTCATGGAGCAAGCCAATGCCGTTTCGGATACCATTCAAGAAAGTGAAATTGGCAGCCGCAGGGATTTGCGAAATGATGTTTTGGTCACGATTGATGGAGCGGATGCAAAGGACCTGGATGATGCCGTCACTGTTTCAAAACTTGAAAATGGCAATTACAAGCTGGGTGTTCATATTGCTGATGTCAGCCATTATGTGAAGGAAGGATCACCAATCGATAAGGAAGCCTTGGAAAGAGGGACGAGCGTGTATTTGGTGGACAGGGTCATCCCGATGATCCCGCATCGTTTATCGAATGGCATTTGTTCCTTGAATCCACAAGTCGATCGTTTTACACTCTCTTGTGAAATGGAAATCACGCCAGATGGCAAAGTCGTCAACCATGAGATTTTTGAAAGTGTCATTAAGACGACGGAACGTATGACATATGGAAATGTGAACAAAATCCTTGTCGATAAAGATGAAGAACAGCTCGAACGCTATGAAGCGTTGGTGCCGATGTTCCAGGACATGGAGAAGTTAGCTGCCATCCTTCGCAAGAACCGGATGAACCGCGGAGCGATTGACTTTGATTTCAATGAAGCGAAAGTCATCGTTGATGAAGAAGGCCATCCGACCGATGTGGTTTTACGTGAAAGGTCGGTTGCCGAAAAGCTGATTGAAGAGTTCATGCTTGCGGCTAATGAAACCGTTGCTGAGCATTTCCACCGTCTTGACGTACCGTTCATTTACCGTATTCATGAAGATCCCAAGCCGGAAAAACTGCAGCGTTTCTTTGAATTCATTACGAACTTCGGATATATTGTCCGGGGATCGGCCAATGACGTTCATCCTAAGGCGTTACAGGAAATCATTGAGGCGGTTGCCGGTAAACCGGAAGAAACGGTCATATCCACCGTTATGCTTCGTTCCATGCAACAGGCGAAATATGATCCGGAGAGCTTAGGTCACTTTGGTTTATCTGCTGAGTTTTATACACATTTCACATCGCCGATTCGTCGTTATCCGGATTTGATCGTGCACAGATTGATCAGGACCTACTTGGTGGAAGGTAAACTGGATGAAGCTACGAAGGAGAAATGGAATGCCAATTTACCTGAGATTGCCGATCATACATCGAAACGTGAACGTCGCTCAGTCGATGCTGAACGGGAAACGGATGATCTGAAGAAAGCGGAATATATGCTGGATAAAATCGGCGAAGAGTATACCGGGATCATTGGTTCGGTCACGAATTTCGGGATGTTCGTCGAGCTGCCGAACACCATTGAAGGACTTGTCCATGTCAGCTTCATGACGGATGATTATTACCGCTTCGATGAGCGTCAGCTTGCAATGATCGGGGAACGTACGGGTAATGTGTTCCGGATTGGTGATGAGATCGACGTACGTGTTTCCAACGTAAATAAAGAGGAACGCGCCATCGATTTTGAAATTATCGGCATGAAGGTAAGCCGTCCGCGTCCATCTGGCGAGAAGAAAATATTCAAAGCCAATTCAGGTGAACGCAAACGCGGCCGTGGCGGCAATGGAGGACGTAATGAAGGAAAAGGCGGCGGCCGTAATGGAAATGCTCCTTCTTCCGAGAAAAAACCGAAAAAGAAGAAAAAATTCTTTGAAAATGCGCCAGCTGCCAAGCGCAAGAGAAAACCAAAAAAGAGATAAAGATTGAGGCGGGGGGATGATGATCATTTCATCCTCTTGCCGCGATTGGATGTAAAAAGGGGAGAGTTAGATGCCAAAAGGCTCAGGTAAACAACTAGCACAAAATAAAAAGGCTTATCATGATTTCTTTATTGAAGAAACGTTTGAAGCCGGAATCGTTTTGAAGGGGACTGAAATCAAGGCCATCCGTGCGGCCCGAGTGAATTTGAAGGATGCCTTCGCTAAAATAGAAAATGGAGAAATCTATCTTTATAATATGCATGTAAGCCCCTATGAACAGGGAAACCAGTTTAACCATGACCCGTTGCGGACACGGAAGCTTCTTTTGCATAAGAAAGAAATCAGTAAACTGATCGGTGTAACAAAGGAAACAGGTTACACGATCGTACCGTTGAAAATGTATTTGAAAAATGGCTTTGCCAAGGTTTTGATCGGTCTGGGTAAAGGGAAGAAGCAATATGACAAGCGTGAAGACCTGAAGAAGAAGGAAGCGAAACGTGATATCGAACGTGCTTTCCGTGATCGGCAGAAAATGTAGAACTGCCAAGACCTTACAATTGATTTTTTGAACCAATCTGTTATAATTAATCCTGTACCGATGACAATTGAATATCAGCCAACTTGCTGACTATTCTTCTCTCGTACGCTCCATTTCTATCATGGGGACGTTACGGATTCGACAGGGATAGTTCGAGCTTAAGTTGCGAGTCGAGGGGATCGGCCTCGTTAAAACGTCAACGCCTATAACTGGCAAACAAAACAACAACCTAGCTTTCGCTGCTTAATAACAGTCGATAGCTGTTCCTCCCTCCATGGCCCACGTGGTAGGGTAAGGGACTCACTCTAAGTGGGATACGCCGGAATCCACCGTCTGAGGATGAAGGAAGAGACCAATCAGACTAGCTGCTCTGCCGCCTGTCGATAGGCTAATGAGTTCGCGAAATGCGAATATATCGACTACACTCGTAGAAGCTTAAGTGCCGTTATGTCTGGACGTGGGTTCGACTCCCACCGTCTCCACCAATACATATATTGGTGGTTTTTTATTTGTGTTTTTTTCAATCGATTTGTCGAAAAATCGATAAATCGTATAATTAGTAGATAAATCAGGAGTTTTCGCTGATATATCTCCAATTTCGGAGATATATTCCCGATTTCGCAGATAAATTGTATAATCGCTATCATTTAAAGGAATATTCCCTACTGCTGTAGAATCCTTTGGGATAAACCAAGATTGGAGCGATGAAATTGATTGTAAAAAGGCGAAAAGTTCCTCTTACTATACGTAAATTACGTGCTTTAACGCGCAGGCTTTCTCCGAATCATCCTAAAATCCCCTTAATCATCAACGATCTCAAAAAAAGGGAAGCGGGCTATAAAGGGGAATGTTCCATTGATTTTCCATTAAGCTTTCTTCAACCGAAAAGCTATTACATCTTCCACGACTTAAGGCTTCAGGATCAATCCCGATTTTTTCAACTGGATACCTTATTAATCTCCAAGAAATATGCGCTTATCATTGAAGTGAAGAACATTGCAGGGGCGATCTATTTTGATCCGCATTTCAATCAGCTCATTCGAACGATAGAAGGAAAAGAAACGGCATTTCCTGATCCCATCATACAAGTCAGCCGCCAGGAAACACAATTGACCAATTGGTTCTTGAAAAACGGTTTTCCCTCACTGCCCATCCTTTCATTGATTGTCATCAGTAATCCCCAAACAATCATCCGTACAGCTCCTGAAAACCTTGAACTCCACTATAAAGTTATCCATCGCGATGCACTTCCCACTAAAATTAGTCAAATGGAGCATTCCATAACAGAATCCAGTTTTAGTGAGAAAGATTTGAAGAAAGCAATTCGCGTAATGAATAAACGCCACATCGATGCGGATTTTTCCATTCTGGAACGATACAATCTTACCGAAAAGGACTTAATTAAAGGAGTAATTTGTGAGAATTGTAAGGGCAATCAGTTATTTAGAAGGCATGGCACATGGATTTGCAATCAATGCCAACTCTCCAGTAAAACTGCACATATCAAGGCTTTACGAGATTATTTTTATCTAATAGGCACAACTATAACGAATCGGCAGTTGCGGGATTTTTTAAACATTTCCTCTTCATCCAGTGCAACGAGAATCTTGCAATCATTGAATCTGACAAGGCGTGGTGTGAATAAGGGGAGGGTGTACAGCCTGAATTTTGATGAGTGATTTCTGAGTGATCTTGCCTTAATCATAAAAAAAGGAATAGTTTCTATACCATTCCTTAATAGTAAAAATCATTTCTCTATATTTACATCAACATTTTGGAAATCCTCCAGAATAATATCTATTACTGGAAAGACTCCATCAGCTTGATAAGCTAATAAGATTTTTTTTACTGAGGCAATATGTAATTCTTCAATTTCCATATTTTTTATTTCTGCCATTTTTTTTCTCATTTCTTCCTTTGTGGGATAATTTTTTGTGCCGTAAACCCACATGAAAAATCTATCTAACTCACTGACCTCTTGCTCTTTAAAGCCATGTGATAATAACTCATAATACCTAGATTTTAAATTCGGGGCCATACTATCATGTAGTTTAAAAAATGCATGCTTCAATAAAAACAATTCGTGTTCTAATTCCTTAATTTTTTCCTCTTGATTCATTAAATCATCCACTCCAATGCTAATATTATCCAAAGCTCACTTTCAGCAGTTTTGCAGCTATAAGCCATATGATAGAACAAAGACTCAAAAGAAGCTTCTCTTGAGTCTTTGATCTGATTCTATTCTTTTAATTCCTTGCCCATTCCCTTTAGGAAGTGGACGCCAAAGCCAATCGCCCGGTTTATGTCTGGATCATTCAATGTTTTCATTAAATCGAGAACGCCGATTTTCTTATCTGCCTGAAGGAATTTGTTTCCTTCATCGATTCCTGCAAGTGCACTGTTCAGCAGTTTCGTGGATTGTGCGGCATCGGCGTTCATCAAAGCTCCTGTTGCCCCCATAAGGGTATTGATCAGGTTTGTTACAGGTTGCCTTGTGATTTGTTGGAGTGCGATTTTGGCAATTTGTTCTTTTCCTTGAAGCATGGAGGTCGCGGCTTCGAATACTCCTGAGTCATTCAGTTCATTGACGATTTTAAACATATTGTTCAAGGCATCTTCATTATCGGTGATCAGCGTTTTCAGTTCTTCCAGTTTTTGTAGCTTTATCTCTTCCTCAGTAATGGGATTATGGATTTCCGTTATAGGAGCTGCCATGATCTTCACCCTCCTTGTTTAATTATCCGTTAAGTGAACATACCCTGGACGGGCCCACTTACGTTCAACCTCGACACCATTTTGAGGATGACGTTTTTTGTTCCGTGGATTGGTACCCGGTAATGGAATGTCTCCGCTTGCGCTTAATACTTCCATGCGGACCATCGTCTGTTTGTAAGCAGGCGTGCTTGTGCGTTGATCATAGATAGGACCAGTCAGAAAGTTAATGGCAGAGTCTTTATCGACGGAGTTCATCGGTAAAAATAGCTCATTATTTTTAACACGGTCTGTGATCAAGGCTTTTAATTTAACGGCCCCGAATGGAGACACTAAGCGAACGAGTCCGCCATCACTGACTTTACGTTCTTGTGCAAGTTCTGGTGAAACCTCGACGAAAATATCAGGTACTTTCGATTGGATTCCATTGGATTTATTCGTCATATTTCCTTCATGGAAATGCTCCAGCATGCGTCCATTATTGATATGAAGGTCATATTCTTCCGGGAATTTATGCGGCTCTACCCAGTCAGCCAGTGCAAAGCGCGCTTTTTTATCAGGGAAGTTGAAGCCATCCACATAAAGAAGCGGCGTGCTTGATCCATCATGGCTCCCCCAGAGGAAGCTGTTCCATCCTTCCAGCACTTCGTAATTCGCTTGGCTGAATATCGGTGACAAACTTGCCATTTCGTCATAGATTTCACTAGGGTGAGAGTAGTTCCAATTCGCACCTAAGCGGTTGGCGATCTCTTGAGTGATTTCCCAGTCCGCTTTAGAATCTCCGATAGTGGGAAGGGCTTTATATAAACGCTGTACACGGCGCTCTGTATTGGTGAACGTACCGTCTTTTTCAAGAGATGGAGCTCCGGGCAATACCACGTCGGCATATTGGGCTGTTCTTGAAAGGAAAATATCCTGGACAACAAAGAAATCCAATCCTGATAACACCTTGTCAACATGGTTTGCATCCGCGTCAACAAGTGCCATATCTTCACCTACAAGATACATCGCTTTCATGTCGCCTTTTTCTATCGCTTTAAGCATTTCAATATTGTTCAAGCCTGGTTTGCCATCGATTTTCACTCCATAAGCTTTTTCGAATTTAGCACGTGCCACGTCATCGGTAACATGCTGATATCCCGGGAGCCATGTTGGAAGGGTACCCATATCGCAAGCGCCCTGTACATTGTTATGGCCGCGAAGCGGATAAGCTCCCGCTCCTGGGCGACGGTAGTTGCCTGTAGCTAATAGCAGGTTGGAAATTGCAGCCGAAGTATCGGAGGCACCGGTGTTTTGTGTGACGCCCATTCCCCAGAGAATGCATGTTCCGTCTGCATCGCGAATCGTCTCAGCTATTTGGATCAATGTTTCTTTAGAAATACCTGTGTGTGTTTCTGCATATTCCAGGGTGTATTTTTCAAGTACTTCTTTATAATCGTCGAAGAAGTTAACATTTTCATTGATGAATTCTTTATCATGCCAGCCTTGATCGATCATATATTTTGTAACCGCCATCAACCAAACTTGATCCGTTCCTTGTTTTGGACTGATATGGATGTCGGAACGCTCGGCCATTTCGTTTTTGCGGATGTCGGCCACGATCAGTTTTTGTCCGTGAAGCTTGTGAGCCCGTTTAACGCGTGTCGCCAGTACGGGGTGTCCTTCTGCCGGGTTTGCCCCAACGATGATGACAAGACCTGCTGCGGCGATATCTTTGATTGTACCAGCGTCTCCGCCCATGCCGACTGTACGGAACAGTCCGTCTGTTGCCGGGGATTGACAGTAACGTGAGCAATTGTCGACGTTATTCGTTTCGAACATTTGCCGTGCCAGTTTTTGAATTACATAGTTTTCTTCATTTGTGATCTTGGAAGAGGAAATGAAGCCTACTGAATTTCCGCCGTATTGCTGTTTGATCGAACCGAGTCTGGATGCAACCAAATCAAGTGCTTCATCCCAGCTTGATTCAACGAATCTTCCATTTTTCCGAATCAGGGGCTTTGTCAAACGTTTTTCCGAGTTTACGAAGTCCCAACCGAATTTCCCTTTGACACATGTGGATATCGCATTGACGGGTGCTTCATGAGTAGGTTGGACTTTAAGGATTTTACGGCCTTTTGTCCAGACTTCGAATGTGCATCCTACCCCACAGAACGTACAGACCGTTTTTGTTTTCTTCGTCCGTGTCTCTCGCATTGCCGCTTCAATTTCCGAAATGGCAAAAATCCCGCTGTATCCAGGCTCCACTTCTTTGACAAGGTCTATCATTGGTTCAAGCATATCGTTTTTCAAACCTGACATGAAACCAGCCTCACCCAGCATCGATTTTTCCATTAATGCATTACATGGACAAATCGTTACACACTGTCCGCAGCCTACACAAGATGAGTTATTGATTTCCGTTCCTTCATCCCAGATTACCCGAGGGCGTTCTGCTTCCCAGTCGATGGACAGCGTCTCGTTGACCTGAAGGTTTTGGCAGACTTCAACACATTGCCCGCATGCGATGCATTGATTGGCATCGTAGCGGTAAAATGGATGGGACATATCGACGGCACCCAATTCCACTTTCGGTGTGTAAGGATATTTTTGGTGTTCAATTTCCATTAATTCTGCTGTGTTATGCAGTTTGCAATTTCCGTTATTATTATCACATACAGTACAGTATAAAGAATGGTTTTCCAGGATCCGGTCCATGGCCTCGGTCTGGGCTTCTTTTGCCTTGCTTGAGTCCAAGGCTATATCCATGCCGCTCACTGCTTTTGTCGAACATGACCGGACGAGTTTCCCATTAACCTCGACGATGCATGTGTCGCATGTTTGGATCGGATCCACTTCAGGAACATAACAAATCTGTGGATGAGCCATCTCATTTTGGTTGATGATCTCCAGTATTGTCGCTCCTTCATTAGCGGTATAATCCTTCCCGTTGATTGTGATGGTGATGTTTGAATCGCTCATTATATTTCCCCCTTTTATAGCCAAAAAGACGCAAAAAAACCACCATGATTACACCTCCGTCTCTGAACGGAAATGTAGGTCATGGTGGAATAGTTTAATAGCAAAGCTTGCCAATATACCAATCCATACCATTATGGATAATTTTAAAAAAGATAGGACACAACAGTACACTATTATGCTCCCAACTTTCATCATTGATATTATACCTTTAATTATGAAAAGAAACAATCCTGGAAAGAGGGTATCATTCCCAAATTCCTTTCGTTTTTCTTCGCGTTGATTTATGATAAGAAAATTGAGAACTTAATTTTCTTGAATTGGAGTGACGCAACGGTGTCAAAAGTTATCCATGAATTCAATGATATGATTCGTAAGCTGCGCAAGGAACTATTCGGTAAAGGACCAGAACGCATACACACGGTTTTCGTGGAAAATATGGCCGTTTCTACGTTATATGGGAATTTGACTCCTACGGAAATGTTCATATCAAGATCGGAGGAAGGAAGGGATATGGTCCATTCTGCACGAACCAAAATGGTTCAGGATGTGTATTCGGAGAGTCCCCCTGATGGAATGGAAGAACTGGTTGGAGCTAAACTGCTCCATTTGTTTTCAGACATCAAAATCAAAGAGAACATAGCTATTTCCGTATTCGTTTTTGATAAGAATATAGCGGACAAACTCAACGGGCATTGACCATGTTCCTACATATTGGTCAATTGGCTCCTGGATATTAAAAGGAGTGGGAACATGAAAGCGATTGAAATCAAGAGGGACATCATCCGGATAACCAAAGGTAACATCGAGCGGACGGAAGATGCGATCGTAACGGAGCATCCCGTTACTGTCAAAATAAATGGCCAGGAATTCGTCACGATGGTTTGTACACCTGAATACATCGAGGATATGGTGATTGGTTATTTGGCTTCGGAAGGAATCATCAAAAAATATGATGAGATAAAAGAAATCTGGGTCCAGGAAAAAGAAGGCTTTGTTCATGTGAAGACAGATAAAGTGAATCCTTACTTCCAGGACTTTCAAAATAAGCGGTATATTACATCATGCTGCGGAATGAGCAGACAAGGTTTCGTCTTTGTAAATGATGCATTGACTGCCAAGAAAATGGATGATGTTTCGGTGAAACTGACTCCTGATGACTGCTTCCGCTTGATGAAGGATTTACAAAATTCTGCTGTCACCTTCCAGAACACGGGCGGAGTCCACAATGCCGCTTTATGTGATGCCGGTGGTCTCGTATTAAGCAGGATGGACATCGGAAGGCATAATGCCTTGGACAAAATATACGGGCATTGCTTAAAAAATGGCATTTCGATAGAAGGGAAGGCTATCGTGTTCAGCGGCCGGATTTCATCGGAAATTCTTTTGAAAGTGGCGAAAATCGGCTGTGAACTAATACTCTCGAAATCCGCTCCAACTGAATTGGCTTTGGAGTTGGCTGAAGGATTGGGAATCACGACCGTCGGGTTCATTCGCAATGATTCACTGAATATCTACACATGTCCTGAAAGAATTCTATTGAATGACTGAGCATCCTTCGCTGGAAGGATGCTTATCGGAAAGTCCTGCCGGTTTGGCCTGGGCTTTTTTGTATTTGTAAAAGGATATATCCAACAGGCCTTTTATGGTACAGTTTTTATAAAACATTCAAGGGAATTCGTATCGGGGGAAGGGTTATGAACGAAAGGGATTGGCATATTTTAAAGGTGTTACATGAACACAGGAATATTACTAAAACGGCGCAAAGTTTATATATCTCGCAACCTTCTTTAACGAAACGGATTCAACAAATAGAGAAGGAATTCAATCTAAAGATTGTGGAGCGGGGAACTAGGGGAGTGCAGTTCACCCCTCAAGGTGAATATTTGGCCATCTGTGCAGATGAGATGCTGATCAGGCTCCGGCAAATAAAAGAGACAGCATTCAATATGGGTCAGGAGATCAGTGGAACATTACGGCTGGGTGTTTCCAACTATATTACGCTGCATAAGTTGCCAGGCCTGCTGAAAATATTTCGTGAGCGATTTCCTAAAGTGGATTTCCATGTGACAACTGGCTGGAGTAAAGAAGTGCTGAACCTCATTTATAAGGAAGAAGTGCATGTCGGGATTGTTCGGGGGGACTATCAATGGTCAGGATCAAGGCATCATCTTTTTGAGGAAACGATTTGTATTGCTTCCAAGGAAGAAATCGAAGTCCGGAACCTGCCTTTCCTGCCGAGGATCGATTATGGGACAGATGCTCTTTTGAAAACAATGATCGATAATTGGTGGAGAGACAATTTTTCCGGACCTCCTTTGGTGGGGATGGAAGTGGACAAAGGGGATACATGCAAGGAAATGGTCAGGAATGGCCTGGGATATGGCATCCTCCCCAGTGTTTTATTGGAGAAAGACCAAAACCTCCGTCAAATGGACCTTAAGGACAAGCAAGGTAATCCCCTTATCAGGAATACATGGATGTTATATCATGAAAAGTCGCTGGAATTAAAACTGGTTAAAGAGTTTGTCGAATTTGTCAAAGGCGTCGATTTCATGAGGGATATTTAACTGGAAGCGCAGAAACCTCTGTGCTTTTTTATCATTCCTTTTTCGAATGGATAACGATAATTTATTGGTATTTTAATAATGGTTATCCCGGCATTATGATAGATGGGAGATGTAAATCATCAGGAATTTGCCTAAGGAATGGAGAGGAAGTCAAGTGAGTGTCCTGTTTCTGATCGTATTGAATGTCATTGTGCCGGTCTTTTTCCTAATAGGGGCGGGGGCCATTCTGCATCGTAAATTCAAGTTGGATATGAATACGCTGTCTAAATTGAATCACTTCCTGCTCATGCCGGCCATTAGCTTTATTAATATCTATCAAAGTAAAATGGGCGGGGGGATGATCGTCCAGATATTCAGCTTCCTTGCTCTTCAAGCAGTAAGCCTCATCATCGTGAGTACAGTGATTGCTAAACTTGCCAGGTTTGATCAAAGCCTTTCGGCCACGTTTAAAAATAGTGTAGTCCTGAATAACTCAGCCAATTTCGGGTTACCCGTCAGCCAGATGGTTTTTCACGGAAATCCTCTTGGGCTGTCGATCCAAGTCATCGTGATCATTTTTCAAAACCTCTTGACCTATACCTATGGATTGATGAATTCCGTTTCCGTCCATACAAAAAGTGCGAAGGGCGCCATTCGCGAGTTCTTGAAGAACCCCGTCATTTATGCTTTATTACTCGGTTTTCTATTACAGGCAGCTTCTTTCGACATTCCTCTGTTCTTATGGACCCCGATTGATAATATCGCGAGTGCCTTCATAGCCATTGCCCTGATTACATTGGGTGCACAGAGTGCCTATTTGAAAATGACGCATTTCCCGCTTCCGCTTATCCTTAGCTTGGTTGGAAGGTTGATCCTTTCACCATCCATCGCCTTCCTGATCATCCTCATGCTGGGCTTGGAAGGAACTGTCGCCCAAGGGTTGTTTATCGCAAGCTCATTTCCAACATCGAGAAACAGCGCATTATTCGCTTTGGAATATGACAACCATCCGGAGTATGCGGCACAGGCAGTCTTGATGTCGACTTTATTCAGCAGCATAACGGTAACGATGGTCGTATATCTATCAAAAATACTATTCTAGCAGGGCTGCTCAAAAGGTGCAGTCCTTTCCCCCTTTTCCTGCGATAAAACTTTATGAACAATATGGAAGTTATGGAAGTTATGCATTTTAGTTGGGCAATCAAAGAAAACGAAGATATTTTTGTAGAATTAAGAAAACGCTTTCAAAAGGGGGATTATTATGTTTTCTCGTAAAAAGATTTCAGCGGTCATATTAGCGGGTTCGTTAGCTTTAAGTTTAGGTGCATGCAGCAGTTCGGGTACATCAGGAGAAAAGAAAGAAAGTACAGGTTATCCGAAAAAAGCGATAACGGTCGTTGCTCCATCGGGCGCAGGCGGGGGATGGGATCTAACCGCCCGTTCATTTACAAAGGTCTTGGGTGAGACAAAACTGGTGAACCAGCCATTAACCGTCGAAAACAAACCCGGTGGCGGGGGCGCTGTCTTCATGGCGGATTATGCAACACAGCAAGCGGATAACAATGACATGCTGTTCGTAAATTCACCGCCTGTCATCATCAATAACCTTAAAAAAGAAGGCAACAGTCCTTATGGATATAAAAATACGACTCCTTTGGCGCAGCTGACTAAGGATTATGGGGCGATAGTGGTAAAGGCGGATTCTGAATTCAAGGATTTGAAATCAGTGCTGGAAGCGGTGAAAAAAGATCCGCGTAAGTTGACCTTTGCAGGAGGATCGGCTCCGGGATCCATGGATCATTTGATTTCCATTCTTCCAGCCTATGAATATGGCTTGAATCCAACCGAACTTAAATACGTTTCGTACGACGGTGGCGGGGAAGCGATTACGGCATTGCTTGGCGGAAATGCGGATGTGATCGGAACGGATGCATCCAGTGTCAGGGAATTTTTAAAAGCAGGAAAGATTAGAGTGTTGGCCGTAACCTCGACTGAACGTTTAGGTGGGGATCTTAAAGACATACCTACTGCAAAGGAACAAGGTGTTGATGCTGAATTCACGATTTGGAGAGGCGTTTTTGGACCTCAGAATATGTCTGGTGAAGCGAAAACCTTTTGGGACGGAACCATTGAGAAGCTAGTTGAAACTTCTGAATGGAAAAAGGAAGTGGAAGTGCAGGGATGGGAACAAGAATATAAAAATAGTGAAGAATTCAGCAAGTTTTTAGAAGAACAGGAGAAACAGGTGCAGCAA
Organism: Bacillus sp. T-10(2022); assembly: GCF_056502895.1. Classification (NCBI taxonomy): domain Bacteria; kingdom Bacillati; phylum Bacillota; class Bacilli; order Caryophanales; family Bacillaceae; genus Bacillus; species Bacillus sp. T-10(2022). The sequence continues at coordinate 5,235,067 of NZ_CP113518.1, read as the reverse complement.
TTATTGGAAGCTTTAGGTATGGAAAAATAATCGAGAAGAAGGGGGTGCTTTCACCTTCTTCTTATTTTCTGAAATGGAGGGATTGTGATGGATGTTAAATTTGATCGCTTTGCTTCTGTAGCCTTCCTGGCTGTCGGAGTGCTGTTTATGATAGGAAGCAGGAAACTGGCCAGTTCTTCTTATGGAAGTTCGGTAGGACCGGACATTTTCCCATTTGTATTGGGGCTCGTTCTTTCTCTTTTAAGTATTCGCCTGTTCTATGAGGCATTTCGGGGCAAGGGGCAGGAATCACGTAAAGACAAGCTGCAATATAAACCCTTTATCATCATTCTGCTCTCCACCTTGATTTATATTTTGACATTGGAAACGATAGGATATGTCATTACGACCTTTCTGTTTTTGTTTGTTTGCTTCCAAACGATGGAACGAAATAAGTGGGTGACATCGCTCATCATTTCCGCAGGATTTTCCGGAATCATCTATTATTTATTCGTGAATGTGTTAAAGGGAACACTGCCGGGGTGGCCAATCTGGTTTTCATAAAAGGAAGGGGGATGTGAAGTGGGCACTTTTGATTATTTAATGCATGGTTTTGAAACGGCACTAACCTGGTATAATATACTTTTTGCATTTGTCGGAGTATTGATCGGTACGGCAGTCGGCGTTTTGCCGGGGATCGGGCCGATGAGCGGTGTGGCACTTTTAATTCCGGTAACCGCTTCGATTACAGGGGGACTTCCCCCAGAGCAAGCGGCAACAAGCGCCATCATTTTACTCGCAGGTGTTTATTATGGAGCGATGTATGGAGGATCGACAACTTCAATCCTATTGAATACACCTGGTGAATCTTCTTCTGTCGTCACCACACTGGATGGCTACCAAATGGCCAAGAAGGGAAGAGCAGGGAGTGCTTTATCGATTTCGGCAATCGGTTCCTTCGTCGGAGGGATCGTCACCCTTGTCGCCATGATTGCCTTGGCTCAGCCATTATCGACGATTGCCATTAAATTCGGTCCGGCTGAGTATTTTTCGCTCATGCTTCTAGGGTTGGCGGCAGTCAGCGGCCTCGCGGGAAAATCCGTAACAAAGGCACTGATCATGACGGTTTGCGGTTTGTTGATCGGGACGATAGGCATCGATAATGTATCCGGAATCGCCCGTTTTACATTCGACATTCCTTGGCTGTATCAAGGGGTCGAATTCCTGACGATCGCAGTGGGTCTATTCGCCCTTGGGGAAGTATTCAAGACAATCTTGGAAAAAGACGAGGATGATGGGGAAATTGCAAAGATCAATAATTTGATTCCTTCCAAAGAAGAATTCAAGGAATCTGCGGGGCCGATTGCGAGGGGATCGCTCTTAGGTTTCTTTGTAGGAATTCTGCCAGGTGCAGGGGCCACTCTTGCTTCCTTCTTCTCATACCTTATGGAAAAACGGATTTCAAAAAAACCTGGGAGATTCGGTACAGGGGCGATCGCTGGTGTGGCTGGTCCTGAAACGGCCAATAATGCGGCTTCTGGCGGAGCGATGATACCATTATTGACGCTGGGAATTCCAGGTTCCGGTACAACGGCGATTTTAATGGGTGCGCTCATGATGTACAATGTTCAGCCAGGTCCATTATTATTCGAGGACCATCCCCAGGTGGCTTGGGGGCTTATCGCCAGCATGTTCATCGGGAATCTGATGCTCCTCATCCTTAATCTCCCACTCGTTAAGGTTTTTGCGAAAATCATTGAAACGCCAAAGAAATATTTGATTCCGATCATTATCGCGATTTCCATTTTTGGTGTTTATGCGGTACAAGTATCGACTTATGATTTATTGCTATTACTAGGATGCGGGATCTTGGGATATTTCTTAAGTAAAAATGATTATCCAATCGCCCCGTTGGTATTAGGCCTGGTTTTAGGACCGATGATAGAAAATAATATGCGCAGGGCACTGACAATATCCGATGGGGATTACAGTTTGTTTTTCACTCGGCCGCTTTCGCTGACATTCCTGATCGTAACGGCATTATGGCTGCTCATTCCGGTTTTACTTAAGAAGAGAGGGAAGGATGTTGTCATCAATATTGAAGGTTAATCGATATTTTCTGAATGTTGCGAAATAACCCCTTTTTTAAAGGGGTTATTTTTTATATGATGTAAGTAGAGGTGATTGAATGCGTTTACACACCAAGTTGATGCTGGGCATCTGTACGTTAATCATCTTAATGGGTGGAATCTTTGAAGTTATTTTCATAAATATACTGGAAAATAACCTGAAGCAGGAAACAGGGGAAAAAGCATTGTCGGTTGCCCAGACCGTTTCTTTACTGCCTGAAATTAAACAAGCTTTTCGAACGGATAATCCTTCTGTAATCATCCAGCCCATCGCGGAAAGAATTCGCAGGCAGATCGATGCGGAATTCATAGTAATAGGAGATGAGAATGAAACACGGTTGTCCCATCCAAATCCAAACTTGATCGGGAAGAAAATGGTTGGGGGAGATAACGCCGAGGTTTGGGATGGGAAATCCATCATCACGGAGTCCACTGGCACATTGGGACCTTCCATTAGGGGGAAATCCCCGATAATCGCCAATGAAAAGGTCATTGGTGTCGTCTCCGTTGGCTACCTTCAGGATGATATTGAAAAAGAAGTGTCCAGTATACAAAGAAAGATCGTCTTGATCATCTCTTTTATATTAATCGGCGGTTTGTTGGTGGCCTTTTTCATTTCATTCAATATAAAAAAGGCGATATTGGGTCTGGAGCCGAAAGAGATCGCCTGGATGTTTCAAGAAAAGCATGCCATTTTGGAATCCATTCATGAAGGCATCATTGCCATTGATGTTCATGGGAAAATCACGGTCGTCAATGAAACGGCGCATAAAATCCTTCATATACCTAAAGACGTCATGCTTCGCGGGCAAAAAATCGAAGAAGTCTTAACGCATACACATTTGCTTGATGTAGTCAGCACGGCACGTGCCGAATATGACCAGGAATTCATGATTGACGGTGAAGTTTTTTTGGCAAGCCGGATTCCCATTTTGAATGGACAGGGTGAAATCATCGGTGCAGTTGCAAGTTTGAGAAATAAATCGGAACTATCCAATCTCCTTCAGGAACTGTCACATGTAAAGGCGTATGCAGAAGGGCTGAGGGCCCAGACACATGAATATTCGAATCGGCTTTATACACTGCTAGGCTTGATTCAACTCGGTTCATATAAAGAAGCGATGGATTTCATATCGAAGGAAGTCGATGTCACCCAAGGTTTCATTCACTTTCTGATGAAGGAAGTACCTGATCCGATCATTGCGGGGTTCATCTTAGGGAAGGTAAGTTTAGCCAGCGAGCTGAAAATTGATTTTACCATCGATAGAGAAAGCAGTTTTAAAGATATTCCGTCCGAAATAGATCGGGATTTATTGGTGACGATCATCGGCAATCTCATCAATAATGCCTTCGAAGCTGTGCGGGAAAACGAAAGGGAGGAAAAAAGGGTATCGTTGTTCGTCACGGACTTGGGTAAAGAGTTGATCATAGAGGTTGAAGATAATGGAAAAGGGATGAACCCAGATGTTACCGAACTGATTTTCCAGGACGGTTTTACGACGAAAAGCCATCAAACCAATTCAGGAATAGGTTTGAGCCTTGTTCAGGAAGCGATTGATGGATTAGGGGGATATATCACTTTTTCGACTGAAGAAGGGGAATATACGATTTTTACCGTAGCTATACCAAAAAACAGAGGGGGGATGAAATGATGGCCAATCGCGATATAGAAGTTCTGATCGTAGAAGATGACCTGCGGATTGCGGAGATACAAAAGCTATTCATCGAAAAGCTTGAGGGGTTTCAAACGATCGGAATCGCGTCAAGCTATGACGAGGCTAAAAGCTTCATCGAAATCATGCAGCCGGATCTATTGCTGCTCGATATGTATTTTCCGGATATGAATGGGCTCGATATCCTGAAAGAAATCAAGCAGCAAAGCAAACAAATGGATGTCATCATGATTACGGCGGCTAAAGAAATCGAAAAAGTCCAGGAAGCCATCAAAATCGGCATATTTGATTATATTATCAAGCCTGTCGCATTTGAACGTTTCAAGCAGTCCTTACGCCGATATCAAGAGTATCACATTAAGCTGTCAGAATTGGAAGAGGGCAATTTTCCCGTAACGCAGCAACAGGTGGATAAGCTTTTGCGAAAGGAAATGAAAGAAAAAGAGAGGGAACAGACTTCACTGCCAAAAGGGATCGATCGGATGACTTTGGAGAAGGTGATGGTTGTGTTGGGGAAATCCTCCCCGGGGTTAACTGCCGAAATAGTGGCAAAGGAAATCGGTGTGAGCAGGACAACGGCAAGGCGTTATCTGGAGCACTTGATGTCAGAGGAAAAAATTGATGCCGATTTAACATATGGCACGGTAGGACGTCCTGAACGGGTTTATGCCATCAAGATTTAAATGGGTTCGCCAAGCGGCGGATCTTTTTTTATTTGCTCGAATAAATGTAAGGCTTTTTCTTGGAATCAGATTGATGGGAATTCATCGTTTTTTTAAGTGTAAAAATGATGAATGAGGAAAAAATACGTGTGAATAGTTTTGAGGCAGACAAGTATATGACAAGTGTCATGGCAGGGATAATGACGTTTATGACTATAGAAAATCGGTTATTAATCCTATACTTAAAGCAGAGATACCGACATCGTTTTTCGAATTAATACATTCAAACACTCCATATATTTTAAGAGGAGGAAAACATGAGTAACCATAATCAAAAACAATTGAGAAAAGATATTGCCCCTTTTGAAAAATCCAATACTAAATCAAGCGTGAAACAGCTCATAAATACATTTCCGCCATTTTTCCTGTTATGGTTTTTAGCTTATCAGAGCTTAACCATCTCATACTGGCTGACCCTTGCATTTGCCGTATTGGCTTCAGGGTTTGTAATCAGGATTTTCATCATCTTCCATGATTGCTGTCATCAGTCGTTTTTCAAAAGCAGGAAAGCGAATAGCATCCTGGGTACAATCAGTGGAATCGTCACATTATTTCCGTATGAGCAATGGAAGCATAGCCACTCCATACATCATGCAACGAGCAGTAATTTAAACAAACGCGGTACAGGGGATATTTGGGTCATGACCGTTGATGAATATATCGCCGCTTCATTCTGGGGGCGTCTTGCTTACCGTTTATATAGAAATCCGATCGTCATGTTTGGATTGGGTCCATTTTATCTATTTCTTGTATCGAACCGTCTGAATAAAAAGGGCGCTAAAAAGAAAGAACGGATGAATACGTATTTGACAAATGCTTCAATCGTGACAATTTATGGTCTTTTATGCTTGGCTATCGGATGGCAGGCATTCCTGATGATTCAGGTACCGATGCTTTTTGTAACGGGATCACTGGGCATCTGGCTGTTTTATGTACAGCATCAGTTCGAAGATTCTTATTTCGAAGAGGAATCTGAATGGGATTACGTGAAGGCTGCCATCGATGGAAGTTCTTATTATAAACTTCCAAAGGTTTTGCAATGGGTAACCGGTAATATCGGTTTCCACCACGTGCATCATCTTAGTCCAAGAGTGCCAAACTATAACTTGGAAAAAGTCCATGATTCCACCCTGCCATTGCAGCAGGCAACGACAATCACCCTTAGTTCAAGTTTAAAATCGCTTCGCTTCCGCCTTTATGATGGAGAAAACAAGACGTTTGTAAGTTTTAAAGAGATTAAGGAACGTCTAAATGAAACAAAATCTAAGGTGGAAATCAATAATAAACGTCCAAGTCTTCAAGAAAAATAAATAGTTCATCAAAAAACCATTCGATTCCCATTGGATGGTTTTTTGATGAAACTCATTAGTATATACTAGGATAAAAAGAAATAGAGGCGGCGCCATGCAAAGTTGGTATCATATCTTTCCGAAAAACACAGGGCTGAGCCCTTATGTCTGGATCATTTTTTGTATCCTTCCTTTTTATTTCATCTTCAAATCCTCTTCGATGTTGGAGATAGTCTTTGGAATCGTCATGATCATTTTGTTTTTCATATCATATGGTCTCTCATTCGTTTCGAAGGGATGGCCCGTATACGTATGGACGGCGATACAAATAATCATTTCCATATCGATGACCATATTTTTCAGCTACATTTACTTTTCACTCTTTTTGGCATTCTTTATTGGGAATGTTCAAAATAAGGTTGGCTTTTTCGTATTATATTCGATCCAGCTATTGGCTACCATCGTGTCTGTCAATATTGGCTTCATAATGAAAGACCCTACCTTCTTTTCGCAATTTCCCTTTATGCTCATTTGTGTGGTAGGCGTGATCCTGCTCCCTTTCAACACGTATAATCGGAATAAACGAGGCATGCTGGAAGAACAATTGGAGGACGCTCATAAAAGAATATCAGAGCTTGGCAAAATGGAAGAACGTCAGCGGATTGCCCGTGACTTACATGATACACTTGGACAAAAGCTGTCTTTGATCGGCTTGAAAAGTGACCTTGCAGGGAAATTGATCGATTTGAATCCGGAGACGGCCAAGAAGGAAATCAAGGATATCCGTCAAACGGCGAGGACGGCACTCAAGGAAGTACGTGAAATGGTGTCGGAAATGCGTGGGTCCAAGCTAAGCGATGAAATCATCCGGGTCAAGCAAATATTGAAAGCGGCAGAGATAGAATTCAAGTTGGAAGGGACCACGGAATTGCAAGATACCCCATTGCTTGTTGAAACGGTTTTGAGCATGTGCTTGAAGGAAGCTGTGACCAATATCGTCAAACATAGCGGTGCCGACTGCTGTAATATCGTCATCGAAGAATTACAAACAGGAGTGACGATCACAGTACAGGATAATGGAGTGGGGCTTTCACATAGATCAGAGTATATTAAAGGCAATGGACTTCAAGGAATGAAAGAAAGGCTCGAATTCGTTAATGGCAGCCTGGATATTAAATCAACAGAGGGAACGACACTTTATATAAGGGTTCCGAATGCTATAAAAAATAATGGATAGGTGGGATTAACCTTGATTCGAATCGTAATTGCCGAAGATCAGCGGATGCTGCTTGGCGCGCTGGGTTCCATCCTTGATTTGGAAAGTGATATGGAAGTTGTAGGAAAAGCGAGCAATGGGGAAGAAGCAATGAATCTCGTCAATCAATTAAAGCCGGATATCTGCATAACCGATATTGAAATGCCAGTTAAAACGGGACTCGATGTAGCGGAGGAGATCAAGGAGCAGGGCCACCAATGCAAAGTCATCATTTTGACCACCTTTGCACGTCCTGGGTATTTTGAAAGAGCCAGAAAGGCCGAGGTAGGCGGATATCTTCTGAAGGATAGCCCAAGTGAGGAACTGGCGAACTCCATCCGTGTCATCATGGATGGTCGGCGCATTTATGCCCCAGAGCTGGTGGATATGGCTTTCGAAGAAGAAAACCCGTTGACTGAACGAGAGAGCCAAGTGCTCAAATTGATCGCAGATGGTAAGACCACAAAGGAAATCGCAAGCCAGCTTTATCTGACCAATGGAACGGTCCGTAATTATATATCGGTCATCCTCGATAAATTGGATGTGAGCAACCGCGTTGAAGCGATTGTAAGATTCAAGGAAAAGGGCTGGTCAAAGGATTGATCAAAGGGTAAATCCCTTGCGGCTTCGCAAATCAAAAAAGCACAGTGTCAGAATTGAAATATGGTATATTAATTTTTATTACATACAGGGAAGGGGATGACCGTTATGCAAAAGGCTACATTTGCTGGAGGCTGTTTTTGGTGCATGGTGACACCATTTGAAGAACAACCGGGGATTGGGGGAATCGTATCCGGTTATACGGGAGGACGTGTTGAAAACCCGACTTATGAGGAAGTGAAGACGGGAACTACGGGGCATTATGAAGTCGTGGAAATCACTTACGATCCTCAGTTATTTCCATATGAAAGATTGCTGGAGCTATATTGGCAGCAAATCGATCCAACCGACGATGGCGGTCAATTCCATGACAGAGGAAGCCAATATCGGACGGCCGTCTTCTATCATGATGAAGCTCAAGAAAAACTGGCTCTTGAAGCGAAAGAAAAGGTAGCGGCCAGCGGGAAGTTCCAGAAACCAATCGTAACGGAAATCCTTCCGGCCCAAACCTTTTACCCTGCCGAAGAATACCATCAAGGCTATCATAAAAAAAACAAAGATGATTATAAAGCGGACCGTGCGAAATCGGGACGCGATGAATTCATTGACCAGCATTGGAATGGTGAATGAAATGGATCGGGTGTGTTTTCACATCCGGTTCTTTTTTTTGACCTTTTAAAGGCACAAAAATTAAATTCATTATTTCATCGGATTTTTATGCTGAGGGGTCAATTTCTCATGATATTTTCATATTTCTTCAGTACACTAAGGGGTAGGTGGTGATGATCATGAATAAGAGAATTTTAATAATAGAAGATGAAGAAAAAATAGCGAGGGTTCTCCAGCTGGAACTTAATCATGAGGGTTATCAAACAGAATCGGCTTTTACCGGAAAGACAGGTCTGGAAAGGGCAGAAGCCGAAGAGTGGGATTTAATCTTATTGGATGTGATGCTGCCCGAGTTGAATGGCATAGAAGTACTTAGGCGTTACCGGAAAAAGAATGGATCTACACCGGTCATCCTTCTAACCGCAAGGGATGCTGTGCCAGACAAGGTGAATGGCCTGGACCATGGTGCGAATGATTATGTAACGAAGCCGTTTGAAATTGAAGAGCTTCTGGCACGGATCCGTGCTTGTTTTCGTACCAATGTACGGGAGAGCCAATCAGAAGGTGAAGTGGATGAACTAAAAATCCATGACCTTAAGTTGAACCTTGGTACAAGGGACATTCACAGGCAAGGCAATAGGATTGAGCTGACTTCCCGCGAGTTCGATTTGCTGGTTTATCTTTTGCAAAATAAAAATCAAGTACTTTCGAGGGAACAAATCCTGACGCATGTATGGGGATATGACTTTGCAGGGGATACGAATGTGGTTGATGTATATATCCGTTATTTGCGCAAAAAGATAGATTATCCCTTTGAGGTGCAGCTCATCCATACTTATCGCGGGGTAGGATATAGCCTGAAGGAGCCAGTATGAAGATTCGGACTAAAATCCAATCGTATTCCAGTCTTTTTTTAAGCGTCATGCTCATATTGTTGAGTATCATCGTTTTAATCGCCTTCCTTTGGATATCGATAGAGAGGGAACGGGATCTGCTTGAAGATCAAGCTTCATTAATCGAAGAAAATATCCTGACGAAAGATTTGATTTCCAGTGATTCAGATTTAATGGAGCCGTATATCCCGGACGATGGAATGGTGCGGATATTCAACACTGATGGAAGGCTGGTAAAATCATTTACGGATGAAGAGGACCTTAAGGGGCTTGCGGTTAAATCCATTAACGAGAAAGGATATGATTTTGCCAAAGCTGATGGTGAATATGTATTGACCTACCGTTATCCTTATCCTGATGAGGGGAAGAAGCAAGGGATGATCGAGGTCACACAGCCGCAGGATACCCTTCTTGATAATTTATCGACGCTTGCCCTCGTTTTGGGCGGTGCATCCCTTTTTGTCATTCTGTTATCCATTCTTGCCGGTAAGTGGCTGGCCAACCTGATCCTCAAACCGATATCGATCATGAGCGGAACGATGAAGGATATTGAGAAAAGCGGGGAATTCAAACGGATACCGCTATCGGATCAATCAAAGGACGAGCTGCAGGTGATGGGAGCGGCATTCAACAGGATGATGGAAAGGCTGGAGCGGAATTATAACCAACAGCAGCAATTCCTTTCGGATGCTTCACATGAATTGAAAACACCGATTACGGTAATCGAAAGCTACTCCTCTCTATTGAAACGCTGGGGAATGAAGGATGAGGCGATTCAGGAAGAGGCAGTGGAGGCAATCCATCATGAAGCCGTCCGGATGAAAAAGCTGACGGAGCATCTTCTGCAGTCAGCTTCCCAAACGGAACCCTCAGCTGATGTGGAAGGGGAAATAGAACTTATATCGTTTTGTGAAGGGATTGCGCAAACATTCAGAAGGACGGGAAATCGTGAAATAACGATAGAATCAGAGCTTAAAGAAATATATGCAATGACCATTTCCAGTAAGCTTGAACAGGTGATTGTCATCCTATTGGACAATGCAATGAAATACAGTGAATCAAGTATACAGATTATGATAAAACGGCAGGATAATGAAATTCTCATCGGTGTGAAAGATCATGGCGCAGGGATATCACCAGAACATCTCCCACATGTATTTGACCGTTTTTATCGCGTTGATTCATCGAGGGCAAGGAAAACGGGAGGCAATGGACTCGGTCTTTCCATCGCCCGGAAGCTTGTCGAGTCATTCGACGGTAAATTGGAGATTCAAAGCGAGGTGGGAGAGGGAACGTTGGTGACTCTTACTCTTTCTCATCAAATTCTAATCTGACGCTCATGTTCGTTTCATGAAGGGTGCTTATTATTAAGGTAACAACTTAAAGGAGGAATTCATTCATGAAAAAACAGTGGAGTACGATTAAAGAAGGTATCATTCAAAGGAAAAAGGTAATCATGACAGTGTCCATAGCTTCCGTATTGCTTTTCGGCGGTGCTGCTGGAACGGCGGTATATGCAGTCAATAAGGGGAACCTATCCGAGGATGAGGCTGTCAAAATGATTTCAGAAAAACTAGGCGGGGAAGTTACTCAATTTGAAAAGGATTGGGACCAGCCGATGACCTATGAGATGACCGTTAAAACAAAAGAAGGCTATCAAGACGTTGACGTTGATGCTGAAAAGGGAGAGATTCTTTCTCAGGAAATGGAAGACGATGACGATATGAGCACACAACAAGCCGTGGAAACTGCAAAAGTCAGCAGTGATCAAGCTGAAAAGATTGCCTTGAAAGCGGTGGATGGTCAAGTGACGGATATGGAGCTTGATTCAGAGAATGGCACCCTTGTGTACGAGCTGGAAATAAAACAAGGACAAAAGGAATATGATGTTGTGGTGGATGCAACCACGGGTAAAGTATTGAAAAACCAGTTGGATGATTAATCATATGTTATGTCGATAGTAATCTATGATATATGAATGATCTTGAATTGAAGTGTATGAAAGGATTTGCCGTGTGGCAGATCCTTTTTTTAATTGCCTAGACAGAGAGAAGTGAAGCTTCCTCATCTTTAACAATCATATTAGTTCCTGCCTGCAGCAGTGTTTGGAGGTGTGATGCTTAGACATATAAGGAGGAATTAAAAAGAAGTAACGCGAATAGAGGCAATAAGGAATTTTATTCAATGGAGGATTGATTATGGGGAATTTGGAAGAGGCACTGTACTTAAGGGAAAAGAAAGAAAACGAAAAATCCAATCGATTATTGATGGATCTGGCAAAGCAAAATCCCAGCGATGCAGTCATACAATATCAGTGTGCCTGGAGTTTGGATATTCTCGGACTTGAGACAAAGGCGGTGCCCTATTACGAAGCGGCACTCAAATTAGGTTTGCCAAAGGAGGATGCAAAAGGGGCCTACCTAGGATTGGGGAGCACATATCGCACCATAGGGGAATATGAAAAATCAAGACAGACATTGGAATCCGGGCTGGCGAAGTTTCCTGAGGAAAAGGCTTTATTGGTATTCAGGGCCATGGCATTTTATAATTTGGGCCAGCATGATCTTGCAATGGAATCTCTTTTGAAGATAATTGCCGAAACCTCGAGTGATCAAGAAATACAATCTTATGCTAAGGCCATAAAATTTTATAGTGATAAGCTGGATAAAGTTTTCACATAATAGTGATCATCCCCAAATTATCCACAAAACCTGTATAAAACAAGTCATCCTTACATAGCTGAAACGAATTAATCAACAATATGACGGAGAATTTCTTGCATTTGGCTCTTTTACGGATAAATGAATGTGGATAACCTTGGATTGTGGATAACTTTCCGTTGTTATTCACTACTTTTCCACAGGTAATCCACATATTCACCTTTAATATGATAAAAAACACTGGCGATTAAGTCTTCAGGAATTTTTTATTGTAATGACTTAAGGCTAAAAGGGGATATATATAGCGATAGCTATGATAATGGATATACAAAAAATCTGCCATTCCTTGGCCTGCAGGATAATCATTGGTCCAGCTTTCTTGTTGACCTGCACGGATGAGATAGGCAATGCCTTTTTCGATCTCGGCTGTCGGCTTTTCTGATGCCGATATCAAAGCATCCACAGCCCATGCTGTATGTGTCAGTGTGCTTGTTCCGAGGGGGATGTATCGCTGCTTGATATCACTGTAACAAGATTCACCCCAGCCGCCATCTTCATTTTGAATTTTCTTCAACCAAGTTAAGGCTTTTTGGATGGATGGATGTCCAGTGGCTTGCCCTGCTGCCTTCATGCCGGTAAGTGCAGACCATGTGCCATATAGATAGCAGATGCCCCAGCGCCCATACCAGGAGCCATCACGCTTCTGGTCTTCCAATAGCCAATCCATCGCTCTTTTACTGACTTCCTCCGGCTTCTTCATATTTGTATAGTTCCCCAGGAATTCCAACGTTCTTCCTGTCAGATCAGCGGTAGAAGGGTCAGTCAGGAGATATTTCGAACCCTCTATAGGAAGAAGCTGCAGCCATTTATGGTCGTTATTCCGTTCGAAGGCTGGAAATCCACCATCATCATTTTGCATGGATATCGTGAAGGAGACACCGCGCTGCCAGCTGTCCCGATTATCCGGTTTTACTTGCAGTTGCTTAGCCAGCGCCCGCAGTGAGGCGGTCGTATCATCGACATCCGGATTCATGGTATTTAAATCCGAGAAACCCCAGCCGCCTGGAATGGCGTTAGGATTATGGATCAGCCAATCTCCATACATATAATGCTGGCGTGACAGTAAGTACTGATTGGCGGCCTTGACTGCTTTGTCTTTGGGAGGTATTCCTGCTTCTTGAAGGGCGTAGCTTATTAAGGAGGTATTCCAAACATGGGGCGTCGTGAACTGGATATGTGTGTGTCCCTCAATGGAGCAGGCCATCCCCTTCAGACCGGCCATGGCCTTTAGAATCACTGGGTCTCTTTTCGAATATCCAATTGAAAGGAGGGCAAAAATCATGAAAAAGGTAGAACCGAAATAATTGTACAGTGTCCCGTCTGGTTCCAGTCTGTCGAGCATGAACCTTTTCGTAGTATCCAAGGCTAAGGAATGCAAATAATCCGGATAACCAATCAAGGTTTTGACGCCTGTTTGAAGTTTAGAGAAAAAGGAACGATATTCTTCGGTACGATAATCTTCCCACATACGCTCTTCGGATCGGTCCTCCCTTGTTTGAAATAAATCTTTTAGACTTGGCGTGTCAGGGGTCTTGATTTGAAACCTTTTATGGCCAAGCAATAGCAATGGAATCATGTTGACCCGCCCATATACGGAAAGATCATAAATGCTGACGAAAAAGGTCGGAGGCAGTAAGACCACTTCGAGAGGAATGGGGAATAGGCGCGGCCATTGATATTGTCCGGTGACGGTAAGCATCATTTTCGTTAACATTTTGGCCTGTTTGATGCCGCCCTTGGAAAGAATGAATTGTTTGGCTTTCTTCATATGGGGATGATTCTTATTGCGGAGTCCGCTAAAAAGAAGGCCATAGTAAGCCTCGATCGTAACCGTAACATTGCCGTCCTTCTCGTCTTGGAAAAGTTTCCATGAACCGTTTTCCGTTTGCTTGCTTTCGATTCTTTTTACTAAAGCCTCTATAAGAGGAGTATCTTCCATATCTAGAATTTTCAATAATATGATCATATAGGCATCTGCTGTTATCCCGGTGTCAAAGGGATAATTCCACGAACCATCAGCGGATTGGTCTTGTTTCAAGCGATTAACAAGGCGATTGATTTCCAATTGTACATGTTGGTTCAATGACTTTCCTCCTTAAAAACACGTTTTCCGTTTATATGTATATTCAAAACTTGTCGTTGCATTCAAGAAATCATGTCAGGCGCATAGTTCCAACTGAAAGGAGGGGGGAATCTAAAAACGCTTTGGCAATGAAAGCTGCCAAAGCGTCATTTAGATACTATGCATCATTTAACTGGTAAGGAAGAACGCTGCATATAGCGGTAAATCGGCAGTTCTTTTCCTTTGGCAGCGGGGATGAAATTGAATGTCACATAGCTGTCTATGCCTTCAGGTTCGAGGGCAAGGGAGATGAAGTTGGCATCAGGCTGGGCCATGTCGAAAACATAGCTTCCTTTTGGGAAATCCCGAGTTTTTGAAGTGACGGTGGTCGTGACTGCCCTTGTGGAATGTCCGCTTTCCAGTTCAGCGGAAACTTTTAAATCATTGACTCTATAGCTTTCAACAGCTACCTTCATGGGTTTTTTTAATTTTTTCACTTCTACTCCCAATAGCTGAAGTTTATTGGCGATATATTTATATTCGGGTGGAAGGATATAGGCTGTCGGACGATCTCTGACAAGGGTAGGGTAGGCATCGGTTGAATCCAGCCAATCGATGGAGGCATCGATCATTTTCGCTTTCGCTAAATCGACTACAGTCAATTTTTGATCCTTAATCAATTTATTTTCGCTGGTGATGACAATTTCATCGTTATCATTTGCTTTTCGCCCTTTTTGCACGACTTCAGTTTCTGCCTGTTTAACGGCCTTTTTAACTTTACTGGCCTGTTCGGCTGTCGTTTTGATGAATGCTGCCTGTGCAGTGGCTTGTGCAAAAACACGTCGTTTAAAATCGGTACGGCCGATATTGATTCCCCTTGTTTCTATTAAATAGGTCATTGTATTTTTTAAACCGAGGGCGTTTCGGCCAATCCGGGCTTCGGTGCTTCCTTCTGTGGCGGTAAGGACTCCATCATCAGAAGTGGCCAGTGTATAGTAATCGTGATAGGAAAGCTTTTCTTTTTCCAATGTTTTAAAAACATTAGGTAAAAGCAATTGATCCGAAGCTTTTCGAAGCTGTTCGGGAATATTTAAATTCTTGGCTGAGGAGATGAGTAAATCATAAGAAGCGATCGATCCATTTGCTCCTACTTTTTTCAGGGGGGCGGGATTCACTGTATATTCATGTATATCCAGAATGACTTCTGGTTCATAATCATCGATTGATTGATGAATCGTCTGCACTTCAGGATATTCCACTTTTAAGTAGTCCCTATTGGCATCCATGTCATTTGCGGTAAATCGTTTAAAATAATAAGAGCCATCGGGATTGACCCGTGGAACGATGGCAACATTCACTTTATCGAGGACATCACCAAGCTTGCCTTCAGCTAGCCATTGTGCAAGGACTAATGTTGATTCACCCGATGCGGGTTCATTGCCATGAATCTGACCTTGAATCCAAATCAATGGTTTATGGGAATTCTTAATCGGTCTTTTTGAATCCTTGCTGAAAAGAAGCATCGGGATGTCGCGTCCTTCTGTGGATTTACCTATCGTCTTGACCTGGATGCTTTTGTTTTTATGGGAGAGGGACTTGATGGAATCCAACATTTCTTCCTGGCTCGTAAAGGCGACCTTGTTTTGTTTAAAGGCAGGGGTCTTGAAAGAAACATTAGGGTCAGGGAAAAGGGTGGAGAGGTTATCTGGTTGAATGTAGCTTGGACCATTTCCATAATAAGGGGTGAATTCTTCCGCCTCGGCTATAGGGCCAGGCAATCCAGTGACAAGACCTAGTGTTACGACTGAAACGATGGTAGGAATGATTTTTTTCATGGACGTCCTCCTGTCTATCTTTTTCCATAAATTATCATATTTCAAGCTATTTATACAGTGAAAACGTATGAAATAGTGAAAAACAGGAAGTAACGACTAGATTAATAATTCAATGTTAAATTCGCAATTCCTTTTAATAGAAGTTCATCACCTGTATTCTGTATAATTACAGGTGGAAAGTCAAAATGATACGGAACAAGCAATTTTGGCCCGTATCATTTCAATTCATCATGTAACTTATTTAAAAGATCCTGTGAATCCTTGCCACTCATTATCTGGCCGTTCACTTTCGCATAGGGGGTTTTCTGACAAAGTTTACACTCACTCAAACATTCATATTCCTTATATTGAATCCTTGGATTCGCTAAGAACTTACCATAATCGGCAACTGTTTGTTCATTAAGGAAGCGGTCAAGATTATTTTGGCAAAATTCAATCTGGATTTTCGCCTTTTTTGAGAACACTTTAGATAACAAGTTTTTCATCATATCGCTTCTTTCATTGGAGGAGTAAATATTTGTTATTTTGATTTTATCACTTCCTGTAACGAAATGCATGATTGGTTCATCCGAATTCATTACAATATGACTATCCGGAGTTTATCAAAGTAATTCCCTTGTATATATTGACACATGTCTAAGAAATGATAGAATAAGAATGACTGATAATGATAATGAATCTCATTATCACGAATGGAAGAACCTTGTAACTATTGCAACTTCATGATTTCCATTTCAAGAGGTGACTTTGCGATAGTCTTTATTCAAATATATTTAATTAAAAATATTATCGCTGTATTAACTGAGATAGGAAGAGTAGGAAATGTAGATGAAGATAAGATATTTAGTCATGGCGTTAATTGTTTTATCATTTACGTCATTATTCATTGGTGTAAAAGACATTACCCCCTTGGATTTATTGAATCTAAGTGATGATAAAGTGCAAATCATGCTGCAAAGCCGTTTCCCCAGAATGGTGACCATAGTCATTGCCGGTATTGTGATGAGTATAAGCGGTCTGATCATGCAACAATTGAGCCGCAATAAATTTGTATCCCCGACGACTGCCGGTACCATGGACTCTGCAAGGCTGGGACTTCTTCTTGCCATTATCATTTTTCCATCGGCAGCACTTATTGAGAAAATGGCATTTGCTTTCATATTCGCTTTGGCAGGTACATTCTTGTTCATGAAAATTCTTGATCAAGTGAAATATAAGGATACGATTTTCATTCCATTGGTTGGTTTGATGTTTGGTAATATCGTAGGATCCATCTCGACTTTCTTTGCCTATAAATATGATTTGATTCAAAGCCTCAACACATGGATGAATGGTGATTTCTCGATGATCATGTCGGGAAGGTACGAACTTATATATGTAAGTATCCCTCTAGTCATTCTCGCATACTTCTTTGCCAATAAATTCACTGTGGCAGGGATGGGTGAGGAGTTTGCTATCAATCTAGGACTCAATTATAAGTTTATAGTCAATTTTGGATTGATCATCGTGGCATTATCCTCCACTGTCGTTTTGTTAACGGTGGGAACGATTCCTTTCATAGGGTTGATCGTACCAAATATTGTATCCCTTTACCTTGGTGACAATTTGAAAAAGAGTCTTTCTCATACAGCATTGCTAGGGGCAGTATTCCTATTGATCTGCGATATTCTGGGCAGGATCCTCATATATCCATTTGAAATCCCGATCGGACTCGTGGTTGGTGTGATAGGAAGCGCCGTATTTATCTATCTGATACTGAGGAGAAAGGTATATGAATAATAAAAGTAGGATCATTATATTGGCTGTTCTTGCAGCTGCTTTAACGGCAGGTTATATCTTTTGGGACCTTGGCCCGAATTGGGATTATGCACTGCCGAGAAGGGTCATAAAAATCGTCGCCATCATCGTGGTTGGATGTGCAATAGCTTTTTCAACAGTGATTTTCCAGACGGTCACGAATAATAAAATCCTGACGCCAAGCATTTTAGGGTTGGACTCCATGTATATGCTGATTCAAACGGGAGTGATTTTCATCTTCGGTTCAACGCATATCATGATCATGAATAAAAATCTCAATTTCCTGATTACACTTGCGGCCATGCTTATTTTTGCAAGCCTGCTGTTCAAGTTCATGTTCAAGAAAAACCGCAATATTTACTTCCTATTGCTGATCGGTATCATCTTCGGAACCTTATTCGGCAGCATGTCTTCATTCATGCAGGTATTGATCGACCCGAATGAATTCCAAATCATTCAAAATAAAATGTTCGCCAGCTTCAATAATGTCAACACGGACCTGTTAACGTTAGCTATTATCCTCATGATTGCGGCAATGGTATATTTCATGAGATTTTTGAAGTATTTAGATGTCATGTCCCTAGGGAGGGACCAAGCCATAAACTTGGGTGTGGATTATGATTTTGTCACGAAGCGGGTTTTAATCGTCGTTACGGTTTTAATTTCCATTTCGACTGCCTTGATCGGTCCGATCACGTTCCTCGGATTGCTTGTTGCAAACGTGGCTTATCAATTCATTAGGTCCTATCAGCATAAACATATCCTCCCGGGTGCAATGCTGATCAGCGTGATTGCCTTGGTCGGCGGCCAATTCATTGTAGAGAGGATCTTTACGTTTTCCACGACCTTAAGTGTCATCATCAACTTTGTCGGCGGTGTCTATTTCATCTATCTTCTATTAAAGGAGAATAAATCATGGTAGAAGTGAAAAATTTATTCAAAAAATATAATAATAAAACGGTTGTCGAGGATGTTTCCATTGAAATAATGAAAGGGAAAATCACATCCTTCATCGGTCCCAATGGAGCGGGGAAAAGTACCGTCCTTTCGATGATCAGCCGTCTCATTACCCGGGATTCAGGAGAAGTCCTGATCGAGGGTAAGGATATGGGGAAATTCAATAGCAATGAACTTGCGAAAAAGATTGCCATCTTAAAGCAGGCTAACCACATCAATATCCGTTTAACGATTCGTGAACTCGTCGCCTTTGGCCGTTTTCCTTATTCACAAGGAAAGCTGACGAAAGAGGATTGGAAATACGTCGATGAAGCGATTGAATATATGGAACTTGCTGACATGCAGGATAAGTTTCTTGACCAGCTTAGCGGCGGCCAGCAACAGCGGGCCTTCATTGCCATGGTCATTGCTCAGAACACGGAGTATGTGCTTCTTGATGAACCCCTGAACAATCTTGATATGAAGCATTCCGTCCAAATCATGAAGGTGTTGAGGAGATTGGCCGATGAATTGGGGAAAACGGTCATTATCGTCATTCATGACATTAATTTTGCATCCTGTTATTCCGACTATATCGTCGCATTGAAGGATGGCAAGGTTGTTCATAATGGCCCTACCGAACAAGTAATCAATTCCAATGTATTAAAGGAAATTTATGATATGGATATTGAAATCCAAAGTATCAATGACAATAAGATCTGTGTGTACTTCACGTAAGATAATTCCAGTTGGTTTTAAATTACTTCAGTATTCGTAGCCATCCAGAAATCTCCTCGTACGCTTTTTAGGCAGTTAAGAGTTGGCGGGCGCCCAAGACTTTAGCCGCCTCCTGTTCATCTGGCAGGGAAAGTGTTGAAGGTGAACTCTGTGATGGTGAGGATTCAATATGTAATTTTAAATAAAAATTTTTTAGAGGTGACCATAATGATTAAGAAATTATCTTTACTGCTTTTGGTTGCAATGCTGGCTGTAGTGGCTGTAGCTTGTGGATCAGATAAGGAAAAAGAAGAATCAAGCGCGAAAAAAGAAAGTGCTAAAAGCGAAGAAATTACGGTTAAGCACCAACTAGGCGAAACGAAAGTGAAAACAAACCCTGAAAAAGTCGTTGTATTCGATATGGGTACTCTTGATACTCTTGATAAATTGGGTGTGGAAGTAGCAGCTGTTCCTCATGATGGCCTTCCGGAATACCTTTCTAAATATGAAGGTACAACTGAAAATGCCGGCGGGTTAAAAGAGCCTGACTTCGAAAAAATCAACGAAATTGCTCCAGACTTAATCCTTATTTCTGGCCGTCAATCTGACGCATATGAAGAATTAAGCAAAATTGCCCCTACTGTTTTTGTAGGTGTAGATACAACAAAGTATATGGAATCCTTTGAAGAAAACGTAACACTTTTAGGTAAAATTTTCGATAAAAAAGACGAAGCAGCTAAAGAATTGGCAAGTGTTGAAGAAAACATTAATGCTTTGAAAGAAAAAGCTCCAACTGACAAAACTGGTTTAATCGTTCTTGCTAGCGGTGGAAAAGTAAGTGCCTACGGACCTGATTCAAGATTTGGAATCATCCATGATGTATTCGGAGTACCTGCAGTAGATGATAAATTGGAAGTATCGACACATGGTCAAAGTATTTCTTTCGAATACATTGCTGAAAAAAATCCTGACTACCTATTCGTTGTAGATAGAGATGCGGTAGCCGGTGATGGAGCTGCAGCAAAAGATACTGTTGAAAATGACATTGTGAAAAATACAAAAGCATTTAAAGAAGGTAACATCATTTATCTAGACCCTAACTACTGGTACTTATCAGGCGGCGGTTTAGAATCTGTTGACGCTATGGTTAAAGAAGTTTCAGAAGGTATTAAGTAATATAAATATGATTAATGAAAATCCTGTCCTCGATCGAGGGCAGGATTTTTTTATTTTTTATAATAAAGCTGGATGAAACCAATATACTAACAAAGGGGACAAAAGAATTCACATATAAAGGTGACAAAACACAGGTAAGCTTATAAGGTCCCTCACGACAAAATTAAGGGGAAATGGGATAAGGACAAGGCATATTCACACCAGTTGCTTTTTAGCTCATATGGGCTGCAATCGAAGGAATGTAACCTTTCAGCCGATATGAAAAATTTCAGTTTCTTCCTATTATAATGTCAAATCCATGGATACTTGGAGCTTTCCGGTTCCCAGAGGAGTTTTTCAAATTGTAATTTAAGTTAATTTTGGTAAATCGAATCTTTTATGGATGATGAAAATTGTCCTGAAAGTAAAAATATAAAAATAATATGATCATCATTTTCAGGGAAAATTATTTAAAAATAGCTAATAAATAAGCCTTAGGGGAATGATGTCGATATTACACGAAATCAATTTGTTAGTTTATGGGATTTTGGAGCGGCTGGATGCAATTATGAAGGAGTCAAACTTTTCTCAGGCTTGGATTTTGAATGGGGTACAAAAGTGCGGAGGAGAGATGCATCCATGTAACCGACACCTCATTTTCGACTGTCGAATTATCGGGAAAGGAATACTGGGAATTTAAGGTAGCCTTCAATAATTGAAGATTTATATCTTTACATATTTTGTAATGTGCTGGTTTTTTTATAAAGAGTCGTTTATAATGGAAAAGGCTCAAGGACGTAAAACTAAACAGTGACTGTCATCCGCAGTCACCCCATAAAGTTACGGTAATATTTATTGGATTAAGACATGGAGTTCCTATATATTTGTTATAGGTTCGCTGAACATTCGAGACGGGCGAAACTCTGTTATTTTTTCAAATGCTTGTTCATAAGCTAAAGAAGTGTTCTGGATATAAGAGTTATGGATGTGACAAAAGGTGGTTTTCACAATCTTGACTATCCAAGTAAAAGAATGCTATTATAAGGTTTCCGATTTTCCGTCTTTTGTAAGTTTGTAAAAATTTATATAAATAAACCACTAGATTAATAGAGGTGAAAGCATGAATAATTTTCTTAAAAAAAGCCGGCATTTATTTGCAGATAACATACTAGGCTTTTTCTTTATTGCGGTAGTCTTGTTTTGGATAAAAACTTATATTGGATATCGAATTGAATTTAACCTAGGTCTTGAAAATGGCCTGCAACAGTTCTTACTGTTCATAAATCCGATTAGTTCAGCCATTTTATTCTTTGGCTTGGCACTATTGGCTAGAGGCAAAAAATCGTTTAAATGGATCATCAGGTTGAACCTTTTGATGTCCCTATGGTTATTCTTCAATATTGTATACTACCGGTCATTTACCGATTTCATTACATTGCCAACCCTGACGCAAGTGCAAAATGCCGGGGATTTGGGACCGAGTATTTTAGAATTATTTAAAGGCCATGATGTATTTTACTTCCTTGATACGGTTCTTTTGATCGTGTTGTACAGATTCAAAGACTTTAAAGTGGAAGACTTCAAACTCAAACGCCGTACAGTTGGAATGGTTTACTTAGCGGGACTTGCAATTTTCGCCATCAATTTGGGACTTGCTGAAAAGGATCGCCCGCAATTATTATCAAGAACATTCGACCGGAACTATATCGTCAAATATTTGGGCATGTTCAACTATACGGTTTATGATGCCGTTCAGAATACTAAAACATACGCTCAGCGTGCGACTGCAAACAGCACGGATATCGCCGAAGTCGTCAACTATACGAAGGCAACAAGCGCTGAACCGAACCCTGAGTACTTTGGTGCAGCCAAAGGCAAGAATGTCATCTACCTGCATTTGGAATCAATGCAGAATTTCCTTATCGATTATAAGTTGAATGGGGAAGAAGTAACTCCATTTTTGAACTCACTTGCAGCAGATAAGTCAGATTTCATGCACTTTGATAATTTCTTCCATCAAGTAGGCCAAGGTAAAACGGCGGATGCCGAATTCATGCTTGAAAATTCCCTGTTCGGTTTACCACAGGGGGCAGCATTCACAAACCGTTCCCAAAATACGTATCAAGCAGCACCAGCTATTTTAGGACAACAAGGATACACATCTGCTGTGTTCCATGGTAATTACAAATCTTTCTGGAACCGGGATAATATGTATAAGTCTCTTGGTTTTAATCAATTCTTCGATGCAAACCATTATAATATGGAAAATAAAGAGGAAGTACTAAGTTATGGATTAATGGATAAGCCTTTCTTTAAGGAATCGATTCCAATGTTAGAAACGCTTAAACAGCCTTTCTATACAAAATTCATAACGGTGTCTCATCATTTCCCATATGCAATGGACCAGGAAAAAGCAACAATCGGTAAGCATACAACAGGCGATGCTTCCGTTGATAGTTACTTCCAAACTGCACGCTATGCCGATGAGGCGCTTAAAGAGTTTTTCGATTATCTGAAGGAATCCGGTCTATATGATAATTCGGTAATCGTTATGTATGGTGATCACTATGGTATTTCCGAAAACCATAAAGAAGCCATGTCAAAAGTGCTTGGCAAGGATGTTGACGCATTTGAGAATGCCCAATTGCAACGTGTACCATTATTGATTCATGTTCCAGGTGTTGAAGGCGGGGAAATGCACCAATACGGAGGACAGATTGACCTTCTCCCGACTTTATTGCATCTGTTAGGAATTGAATCTAAAGACTATGTACAATTCGGTTCCGATTTATTGTCAAAAGATCATAATGAAGTGGTACCTTTCAGGAATGGTGATTTTGTAACACCGGAAGTCACTTCCATTAAAGGGAAATACTACGATACTAAAACAGGAGAATTGGTCGAGGAAAATGATGACATCCTCAATTATAAAACGAGAGCTGAAACGATGCTGAATTTATCCGACCAAGTAGTGAACGGCGACTTACTCCGTTTCTATACTCCAAACGGCTTTAAACCGATTGATCCTGCTGATTATGATTACACTTATGATGAAGAAGGTTCTAAGGAAGATAAGACCGATAAATAAGGCTAATGAAAGAACAGGCAGGAAGCCATCGCTTCCTGCCTGTTTTTTATATGCGTCATCCTTTATTGGTCATCATGGCAATATACTTTCTAATTTCATCAGGCTTCCCTGCATATTTTTCAGCACGCTGTTCGTCTTTCATGATTTTATCCTTTGCTTTGACCAGGATTTCTTCACCCATGGCTTGTGGCACGACCACGACTCCATCTATGTCCCCTATGATGATGTCCCCTGGAAATACGGTGACACCTCCACAGGAAATGGGGACATTGGTTTCGCCTACACCTGCCTTGCCGCTAGAGGCAACCGTTGTCCCTTTGCTGAAAACAGGGAAATTCAATTCTTTAATGGCTTCAAGGTCGCGAATGACTCCATCGACTACGATGCCGCCAATTTCCATGGTCTGCATCATGCCGACGACAAAGTCTCCTGCTATAGCCCGGTATGTATCACCCTTGCTGTCAACGACAATTATATCCCCAGGCTTGGCTTCGCCGATTGCTTTTAAAACGGCTGAATTATCACCGACGGGCATCTGTACGGTCAAAGCTCGTCCGGCCATACGAAACTCTTCCTTTAAGGGTTTAATCGCCGATTCCAGGTTGCTCAGCCCTTCCATTGCATCAGAAATCGCCGTGGTGGGCAAATTCCTGAATTGTTGAATAAGAGTATCCATGACTATGATTCCTCCTTAATAGTTAATGAATATAGCCTAATTATACACAAATTTTGTAATTTTCTAATAGTTTTCCGTTTGATAAAATGGTAAATGTAGTGTAATCAATTCTGAAGGGGGAGGGAAGTTCAGCTGTCACAAGGGGGTTCAAGTCAAATTCCGTTTTAATCAATCGATTGATTAAACTTTATTGATCATCGCTATGAAGAGATTGAAATCCCTGCATAGGAACAGTCCTGGCAAAATTAATGGTAGGGTCTCCATGGCAGTTTGATCTGTGCAGGAACATTCTTCTGAAGCAAGGGTGGAATGCTGTTGCATATCCTCGGTGTTTTCCTGATCTGGATGGGGGCGTCAGCGAAGAAATCCATAACACAGCCAGTGTGCGGGAGGATACTTACAATCTTCAAAGCAGGAGCAGAATCAAGACGGATGTTGCCAATGTAAGCCAAAGGGGGCTGAAAACTTCTGGATGAATGATTAAAAAAATGATTCCTGCAATAGTGGCAGCCTGCTGTATGGTCATATGTCTAATGAAGTGGATTCCAGCTTTAAAACAGGCTTTAAGCAGAGGCATTTGATTCATTTTCATTCCTCCTTTTACTTTCAATAATATGACCAGGCATAAAAGAAAATACATGGGGATTCGTTTTCTGCTCAATTATTACGGGTATAGTAAAGGTAAAATAAAAGGAGGAATCTAGGTGATCATTGTATATATTAGTCTTGCCCTCTTTATCGGATCGATTATTTATTTAGCGTTTTTTGCTTTTAAAACATTTAAGGATACCAAACCGACAATTGAAAATGTGACTGAAACCGTTACACGCATCCAGGCCAAAACGGACCAGATTAAATCGGAAACGGACCAACTCGCCATGACACAGCAAGAAATCACTGAAGATGTTGAATATAAAAAAGAGGCTGTACAATATACGGTTGAGGCGGCTAAAAAAATACCTGAACCCTTTAAGAATATTTGGTTTTCAATAAAAGGTGACAAGTGGAAGCTTAGAAACAGAAGCGATGCATAAGTGTTTGACCGATCTGAAATGTACATGATATAGTATGGAAATACTATGTTTCTAGGGTTCCTCGGTTGAATGTTACCGGAATGGTCCAAGAGAAACGCGCAGGAATCTGCGTACACGGAGGGAAAAAAGCCCGGGAGGTTATGATTTATGACCTCTCGGGCTTTTTCTGTAATTGGAGGGGAAAAAGATGGCTTGGATTCAATTGGTGATTGCAGGATTATTTGAAGTGGTATGGGCGACAAGTTTAAAGTATACCGAGGGTTTTACGAAATTATTACCTTCTATCATAACGATTGCTGGCATGGTTATTAGTTTTTACTTTTTGTCATCGGCGATAAAAACGCTGCCTATGGGAACAGCGTATGCAATTTGGACCGGAATAGGGGCCCTTGGAGCTGTTCTGGTAGGCATCATCGTATTTAACGAGCCTAAGGATGCGATGCGTTTGGTATTCGTCGGTTTTATTTTGGTTGGAATTATCGGCTTGAAGATCACTTCTTCTGAATAATCTGCCCACTCCTCGCAAATAGTAATGTTAAATGATTTTTGAGGAGTGAAGAATATGAACTATAAAGCGATAGTATCAAGTGCGATGATGGCTTTAGTGATTACAGGTTGTGCAACTAATGATAACGAAGATGCCAGTGAAAATCTTGGCCTGAATCGTACTCATCAGGATAATTTAGATAATCCGATGAATGTAGGCGACACAAGGCAAAATGTTAATAATGTTAATAATGGTGATAATGATAATGGCATAAACGGTATGAGGGTCTCCGAGGATATCTCAAATCGAGTCGAAGCCTTGAAGGAAGTAAGTAACGCAAATGTCATCGTGACTGAAAATAATGCCTATGTAGGCGCAGTATTAAAAGACGGCGGGGAAAAGGATATCTCGAATGACCTTAAAGAAAGGGTTGCTGATGCAGTAAGGGAAGCCGATCCATCTGTAGACCAAGTTTATGTGTCGGCAAATCCGGACTTTGTTCAAAGAATGGATGGGTATGCGAATGATATCGAGAATGGAAAACCCGTTGAAGGATTTGCTGAAGAGTTCCGTGAACTTGTAACACGGATTTTTCCAAGTCCAAGGTAATTGGTAATCATTAAAGAAATAAGATGAAAAGACTTATCCGGTGGATTCCGGATAGGTCTTTTCCTATTTTAAAGATAACTGTAGATCCATGACTAACTTTAAATAGGGTGGTTACAATAATCGAATGAAAGAAAAACTTTGTAATGGGGGTGGGATGGTGAGGTTATTTAAGGGCAGGAGGGAAATGGATTCAGCATCCTTTCAGGTTACTTCCAAGGATTTTCAGGAACTCCTTAAAAAGTTTAAAGCATCTAATGATTTTCTTACCTTTCAATTCCCGAATGATGATGGCTATATTATCTCCTACTTCAATTCACTGGTTAGTGCACAACAGCTCCATGAACAAGTATTGGCAGTCATGTCGAATCAACCAAAGAAGGTACTTAAGCAACTAAAAGGCGATATTCCGATGGAAGATATGAAATTGACGGCTGATCTAAAAGACATTCAAAGATTGGTTTTGGCAGGATCGATCATGATTCAATACAAGCAAGATGATGAAATGTGTTTGCTCATTCCATGTGTTCACAGTGTGAAAAGGCAAATTTCCACACCCGAGTCGGAGTATACGGTCGTTGGGTCCAAGGAGGCCTTTGTTGAATCGCTTGATTCGAATTTGAATCTGATCCGTAACCGGTTGCCCACTCCTGAATTGCAGTCCAAGGAATTTCGGGTCGGGAACATCTCGCAAACAAGGATAGCGGTACTCTACATAGATGGGGTGGTTAATCAACAGATCATTAAGACAGTCATGCAGAGAATAGAAGATATAGAATATGATACGATCGTCGATATTTCGTTCGTAAGCCAGATGATCACGGATAATCGGAATTCGATGTTTCCGCAACTGATTGATACGGAGCGGCCTGATCATCTGGCCAGTGTATTATCGGAAGGGAAAATAGGCATCATGCTGGATGGATCTCCTCATGCATTGGTTGGTCCCAATACCATCATTTCATTCTTCTCGTCATTTGAAGATTATTTTCAAATTTGGAATCTCGGTACTTCCTTCCGTTTGATTCGGCTTTTCGCCGTGCTGTTTTCCGTTTTGTCTTCACCTCTGTATGTGGCCGTTTTAACCTATCATTATCAAGTGATCCCAACGGATTTACTGCCAATCTTAATATCATCCAGGGGAGTGATCCCTTTTCCGCCGATCTTGGAAGCGATCGTGCTGGAAGGGACGATCGAATTGCTGAGGGAAGCGGCGGTCAGGCTGCCTGCTAAGGTTGGCTCCACCATCGGCATTGTTGGCGGCATAGTCATCGGTACAGCCGCTGTGGAAGCGGGATTTGTCAGTAATGTCTTGTTGATGCTTGTCGCTTTGGCTGCCTTGGCTTCATTTACGGTGCCGATTTACCAAATCAGCAATACGATTCGCCTTATCCGCTTTCCCTTTCTAATTGCTGCCCAGTTATACGGGCTGTTTGGAATAGCTTTATGCAGTGCATTCATTTTAAGTCATTTATTGAAATTGACTTCGCTTGGCAGTCCTTATTTAGACCCGCTTTACCCGTTAAGAATTCATGACTTTAAAGATAGTCTGATTCGCCTCCCTTTTTCAAAGCAGAAAAAACGCCCGCAGTTTCTGCGGACGGAAAATCCACTAAGGATAAGGAAGGAAGCGGAAACACGAAACCCCCATAATGATATCGATGAATAAGGAAGTAGAAAGCGGTGAGAAGGTATGGAAGTCAAACCAAATGAAACTAAACTAATATCTCCATTTTTTGTTTTTTTCCTCATGCCCGGCATGCAGATTGGAGTAGGGATATTGGGGTTTGAACGGATCATAGCGAAAGAGGCAGGCCAAGACGCATGGATATCGGTCCTCCTATCAGGGTTGATCATAAATGTTCTGCTTTGGATGTGTTTCAAGCTTTTGGGCAGGGGCCCCCAAACACTTGATTTGGTTGCCATCCATGAGGATTTGTTTGGTAAATGGGTCGGAAATGTTTTCAATATGTTATTCATCCTCTACTTTATAATGATTTCCATCATTCTTATAAGGACTTATTTAGAAGTCATACAGGTTTGGATGTTCCCTGGTGTCAATGTCCTGATGCTGATAACCATCATTCTTATTCTCGTGTATAGTTTTGTGGAAGGAGGTTTCAGGGTCATTACCGGTTTTTGCATAATCGGGCTTATTATCGGATCGCCATTATTCCTTTTGAATTATTTTCCATTGCAGTACGCCCACTTTGAAAATTTGGGTCCTTTTCTTGATCATTCTCTTTTGGAAATCATGAAGGCCTGTAAAAAAATGACCCTGAATTACCTTGGTTTTGAATTAGTCCTCATTTATTATCCTTTCATTAAAAATCGTGAAAAATCTCAAAAGTGGGCCCACTTAGGGGCGTTGTTTACTATGGTGATATATTTAGTATCCATACTTGTTTCATTAGCCTACTATCATCAAGATCAGCTGAAGGATGTAATTTGGGCAACTTTGACGTTATGGAAAATTGTAGACCTTCCATTCATTGAAAGGTTCGAATACATAGGGATTTCCGTTTGGCTGTTCATGGTGCTGCCGAATGTTTGCATAGGGGTTTGGGCAGCAAGCAGGACAGCGAAAAGAGTATTCGGATTTAGACAGAAAAAGATGTTGGTTCTCATTCTGATCATCATCTTAGTTTCCTGCATTTTTTTGGATAACCGCTATAGAATCGATAAGTTTAACACAATCAGTTCGCAAATCGGTTTTTTTATCGTTTATTTGTATCTTCCTCTCCTATTTATATGGCAGTCGATCGTCTATAAAGTTAGGGGTCATAAATCATGAAAATCAAACTTCTATTGATAACATTAGCAGGCTTTTTGATGGCGGCGTGCGGCGTGGAAAAGCAAATATTAGAAGATATATTAATTGCTGAAGTCGTAGGTTATGATGTTGCCGAAGACAAAAAAATCAAAGGTACGGTCGTTGTCAGTGTTCCTCAGCCTGGGGAGGAAGCAGATCTGGGTAAAGAAGTATATGAAGCGAACTCCCATGATATAAAGGCGGCCCGCCAGCAAGAAAATGCAAAAACACCATACCCGATTGTCGGCGGGAGACTGACAGTCATTCTATATGGTGAAGAATTGGCAAGTAAGGGGTTGAATGATTATGTCGATACATATAGGCGTGACCCAATGGTGGGAAGGGATTTGTATTTAGCGGTCGTTCATGGCAAAGCGGAGGATGTAGTTAAAATGGAGCCGAAGTTGATTAAAACTCCAGGGGTTCAAGTGAAAGAGCTGATCGAACAGAACATAAGGACTAATTTGCCTGATGCAGATCTTCACACGTATTTATATGCGTGTCATGGTAAAGGAATCGATCCGGTCTTGCCCTTATTGGAAACAGCAGGAGACCAAATACGGGTAAGAGGGATCGCCTTGTTTAAAAAGGATCGTTATATTGGTAAATATATCCCTTATGAAGACGGCTTTTTATATAAAGTCCTTAGTGAAAACTTTAAGCTGGGGAGTTATGAAATTAAATGGAAGGAAAATGACTTTACCGATATCAATAACGTGGAGTCACGTGTCCAATATCATATTTCGAATGCCAATCAAGACCCCAAGGTCAGGATTGAAGTGAAAATGAAAGCGAGTCTGCTAGAGGTCCAAGGCTATGACTTGGGCAAAGCGGTCGACCTGAATAAAATAGAGTCCAGGGCCGAGCATGTCATTGGTAAAAAATTAAATGAGATGGTAACCATGTTTCAGGTGAACCATGTAGATCCGATTGCACTCGGTGATCACGCTAAAAGTAAAACAAGAAATTTCGATCAAAAACATTGGGAGGAGGCATATCCCGATATTCCAATTGAGGTCGATCTGGATATTGAAATGATTCAAACGGGAATAGCTGAATAAAAGTAGAATATTCTGGAGTTTCCCCCTTTATAATAGGGTATTGGTGTAAGGATTGTGTCAATGCGGCTAAAAAAGGGGGAAAAGCATGGACAAAGCATGGTGGAAAGAGGCAGTTGTGTATCAAGTGTATCCAAGGAGTTTTATGGATAGTGATGGCGATGGTATTGGTGATATAAACGGGATTTTGATGAAGCTAGATTATTTACAAGAGCTGGGTGTGAACGTGATATGGCTATCCCCAGTTTATCAATCTCCCAATGATGACAATGGGTACGATATCAGTGATTATAAAGCAATCATGACTGAATTCGGGACCATGGCCGATTTCGATAGGTTGTTAAAGGCCGTTCATGAACGTGGAATGAAGATCATGATGGACCTGGTGGTCAATCATTCTTCAGATGAACATCCATGGTTCGAGGAATCCCGATCCTCAAAAGACAATCCGAAACGTGATTATTATATTTGGAAACCTGGCAGGAATGGGAAAGAGCCAAATAATTGGGAGTCGATTTTTAAAGGTTCAGCATGGGAATATGATGAAGCAACCGATGAATATTATTTACATTTATTCAGCAGGAAACAACCGGATTTAAACTGGGAGAACCCTAAGCTCCGTGAAGAAGTTTACAGCATCATGACTTGGTGGCTGGATAAGGGTGTCGATGGCTTCCGGATGGATGTCATCAACTTCCTTTCAAAAGATCAAAGCTATTCAGATGGAGCCGTTCATCATGAGAAGCAGTTTGGTGACGGAAGCCCGTTTTTCCTGAATGGCCCGCGCATACATGAGTTTTTACAGGAAATCAATCAAAGGGCACTTTCTGGATATGACGTGATTACGGTTGGGGAAATGCCAGGCGTCACGCCGGAGGAAGCGCAATTGTTCACAGGTAAAGATCGTGGTGAGCTACATATGGTCTTTCAATTCGAACATATGGATTTGGGGAGGGGACCAGAAGGGAAATGGAGTAACGATAAATGGAAGCTAACCGATTTAAAGCGAATTCTCTCTAAGTGGCAGACTGGTTTGGAGGGGGATGGCTGGAACAGTTTATACTGGAACAACCATGATCAGCCCCGGGTTGTCTCAAGGTTTGGTCATGATGGGAAGTATCGTATTGAAAGCGCTAAGATGCTTGCCGCTTGTCTTCAGATGCTTCAAGGTACACCTTATATATATCAAGGCGAAGAATTGGGCATGACCAATGTTGCATTTGAAAGCATCGATGAATACCGGGATATCGAAACATTGAATTCATATGACGAACTCGTCAATTCTCATGGCTGGTCGAAAGAGCGGATGATGTCAGCCGTCCATGCCCGCAGCCGGGATAATGCGAGAACACCGATTCAGTGGAATGACTCCCGGAACGCAGGGTTCACGCAAGGGACTCCTTGGATTAAGGTTAATCCCAATTTTCCCGAGATTAATGCAGAAAAGGCCTACAATGATCACAATTCCATTTTTCATTTTTATAAAAAGCTTATCCAAATACGCAAGGAACATGATATCGTCGTTTATGGCCGTTTTGAACTGCTGTTGCCGGATGATGAACGAATATTTGCCTACACGAGATCGTTGGAAGAAGAAAAGCTGTTGATACTATGCAACTTTAAAGAAGAGCAGGCTCCCTATACTTTGCCTGAAGAGCTGCATGCATATTCTGCCACAAGGCTGATCGGCAATTATGATCAGGAGGAAGAAGGAATCTCCAGCAAACCCCTGCAACCATATGAATGCCGTGTTTATCATTTGAAATGAAAAAAGGACCTGTTCTTCTCTCCGTTTAGAGAAGAACAGGTCCTTTGCGTATTATTTTGATTTAAGGTCACATTCCTCTAGGGGAATGATTTTCGTTTTATGCTTAATTTTATAGCCGAACCATAGGACGAAAAATAGAATCAAGCCAATGTAGGAAACGAACATTGAATTCCAGTCAATCCCATCGCTGCTGAAAGCCTGATAGCCTTGTCCGATGATAATGATAATACAAAGGACAAGTGCGAATATAGGCCCGAATGGGAAGCCTTTTGCACGGAATGGTAAATCATTCATATCAAGGCCTTGTGCAGCGTAGGCTTTGCGGAACCGATAATGGGCAATCGCAATCCCTACCCAGGTAACGAATCCCGCCATGCCTGAAGCATTCAATAACCAGATATAAACGACGCCATCACCGAAAAATGAAGCTAAGAATGCAACGCAGCCAACTAATGAAGTCACGATAAGTGCATTCACAGGTACTCCTCTTTTATCTAACTTGCCTAGGAATTTCGGTGCTTTCCCATCACGTGCCAAGTCCCATAGCATACGGGTTGAAGCGTACATGCCAGAGTTACCTGCAGAGAGTACGGATGATAAAATGATCGCGTTCATGATGGATGCAGCAAATGCAAGGCCGGCCCGTTCAAATACAAGCGTGAATGGACTTACGGCAACATCTTGACTCAATAAACGTGAATCCGTAAACGGAATGATCATTCCAATAACGAAAATTGCAAGGATATAGAACAAGAGGATGCGCCAGAAAACGGATCTAATCGCTTTAGGGATATTTTTTTCTGGATCTTCACTTTCACCAGCAGTCACTCCAAGCAATTCCGTTCCTTGGAATGAAAAGCCGGCAGCCATGAATACGCCTAGAATCGTGAAGAACCCTCCGTTAAAGGGACCTTCGCCCATTGTGAAATTGGAAAAACCAATTGGGTCATTCCCACCCATGATTCCGAGAATGATCAGAACACCCGTAATCAAGAAAATGACGACTGTCACGACCTTGATCATGGCGAACCAGAATTCTGTTTCCCCGAAACCTTTAACTGACATGTAATTGATAAGAAACATAGTGATTAACGCAATGGCACTCCAGATAAATGAAGGGCTATCCGGGAACCAGAACTTCATAATTAAGACAACGGCTGCCAATTCGGCGGCAATGGTGATTGCCCAGTTATACCAGTAGTTCCAACCAATCGCAAAACCGAAAGACGGATCGACGAATTTGGATGCATAGACACGGAACGAACCGGCCACTGGCATGAACGCTGCCATTTCTGCAAGACTTGTCATTAAGTAATAAACCATGATGCCGATGACCGCGTATGCCACCAAGGCCCCGCCGGGTCCGGCTGAATGAATGGCCCCGCCACTAGCTAAAAATAAACCTGTTCCAATCGTTCCACCTAATGAAATCATCATTAAATGACGCGCTTTCAGGCTCCTTTTCAGTTCAGTAGGGCTTGATGGTGATTGTGAATTTGACAATTGATGTTACACTCCTTTTTATTGGAAGGGAACGAAAAATAAAAAAACAGCAGTCGAAAAAGATCGACGGCTGTTTATAATAAACCCGTTTATCCTTCCGAAGATAGCTCCCCACGCTTTTTGAAAAAACGTGACAGTGGTGTTCCTGTTCGGTAACACCGCCAGCAAGAATATACATGGAATATACCCTAACTTCGGCAACTTATCCTTTCAAACGGAGTCTTTAATTTTCCAGAATCTCGTCCGCTTTACTTTTATAAGCTGCAGCCTCTAACTCATCGGTAAATGAGGAAGTATTCAATTTTCTAATATCGTTGCGCCAGCTTGTAAGTGACGTCGGACGATTGTACTCATGAAATTCATGCAATCGTAAAAGATTGCTAGTAATTGAGTAAACTTTACTATATCAAAATTATAAAATAACTTTTGGGATATCGCAATGATTATTTTATGTGGTTATTTTTTCCTAGTAAATGAAAGATGGCAGTAAGGAAGAATTCAAATATAAAACATCCTGATAACTAAACGGTACTCCTTTTTATAAGGGCGTAGTCCAGTTTTACATGTTTGACCACTTCAGGATTCTCAAATAGATCCACTGCCATTTTACCAATCCATTCCAGCGGTAAGGAAATGGTCGTGATGTCGAGCATTTCACTCAGGCTATCATTATTGAAGCCGAGAATGGCCACATCTTCCGGTACCCTTATACCCGATTTCTTAGCGGTAAGAATGAAGCCTGCCGCCGTGTCATCATTCGTGATGATGAGAGCTTCAGGTTTGTCCATCATTGAATTCCAATCCTTAAACAATTGTTCACCGTCTTTGATGTGATAACTGCCTTCAAACAGCCATTCTTTATTGTTTATCAGTTTATGTTTTCTCATGATATCGTTAAAGGCCTTTGTACGATGGGAACTATTTCTGCTCTTTTTACGGCCGAGGCTGTATCCGATTTTCTTATATCCTTTAGCAATCACGTACTCAAGGGCACAGGAGAAAGCTGCATAATGATCAATGCTGATGGATGAGAATTCAGCCTGGGCTGTATCTTCACATAAAATAATCGGTCCGTATTTTTGATAATCCAAGAGGATTTTCATTTCCGAAATCCTTGAACAAACGATAATGCCATCGAGCTGCTTCATTTGCAGCATATTAAAAGCCTGGATCTCTTTCTCCCTGTCATAATTTGTTTGAAAGATGACGATATGACAGCCAATTGCATTTGCCTGTTTAGTAATTCCGTTAACGATTGCCCCGTAATATGGGTGATTGTTGAAGGGAATGATGACGCCGATAAGATTGGTTTTGCCTTTTGAAAGATGAATGGCGTTGATGTTTCTCGTATAATTCAAACGATCGATCGCTTCTAAGACGCTCTTTCTTTTATCGGGGCTTACATATGGATGATCATTCAATACACGAGACACTGTTGAGACAGATACACCAGCACATTGAGCTATTTCTTTAATATTTGTCATGGTATCACCGTTTTTTCTTTTTTTATATTGTACAGTATGAAACCCATTTCAGGGCAAGGGAACAGTGTGGGACTGCTGAAGATTTATTCTAATAAGGTCTTGTTATGGTATTGGTTTCATCCTTTAAGATTGGTTTAAGTCTTAGAGGAGGAGGAAATCATGATGTTCCAAACTTTAATCACCCTGTTTGTGCTTTGCGGAATTGAATTGGGATTTGCGTACTTGGCAATTTCCTTGAAACAGGAAAAATGAGTGGAAATGCCCGTCAATAATTCCGCGGCATTACGCGTGGAAACCGCGTTTACTCATGAATTTCACGTCGTCCAGAAATAGCTCCCTTAGTTTATGTTCACCATTAAAACTCCACAATATAAATATAACTTCATCGTACGGAATGACTGACTGTCAGGAAGCTGCCTAGTAGCTTCCTGACAGTTTTTGCTGTGTGTAAAAGTCATTCACCTTTTTGAAATGTTTAAAAATAGTTGCACTTTTTTGTATATTTGTGTATAGTATAAAATAAGTTGTGTAGAGGAAACTTTTTAGCATTTGCGACAATGTAAAAAAATTTACACTTAGTTTTGCACATGGCAAACTATTTTAGAAAGATGAAAAAGGGAGGGAATATGGATGGGTTTTCTAAAATCTATTGGGGGCGTGCTTGCTGCATTGCTGATTTTAACGGGGTGCGGCAATGATACGGCCGATAGGGATAAAGGCAATGGCAAGCTGAATGTCGTTACAACAACGGGAATGATTGGGGATTTGGTTGAGAATATCGGCGGTAAACATGTCGAGGTCACCAGTTTAATGGGACCGGGAGTCGACCCCCATCTATATAAAGCGACACAGGGTGATGTTAAGACACTGGATTCGGCTGATATGATTTTTTATAATGGATTGCATCTTGAAGGGAAAATGACGGATATATTTGAAATGATGAGCAAGGATAAACCGACGATTGCGGTAACGGAGGACTTCAAGGAGAACCAGCTACGCAAAGTGAGTGCAACGGAACATGATCCCCACGTATGGTTTGATGTAAAGCTTTGGATCGTTGCGGCGGAGGCAGTGAAGAAAGAATTGATTGCCAATGATCAGGAGCATGAAGCAGAGTATCGTGAAAATTATGAGGAGTACATTCTGCAATTGGAGGAACTTGATAAATATGTTCAAGAGGAAATTAATAAAGTACCGGAAGATCAACGGGTGCTCGTTACAGCACATGATGCTTTTGGATACTACGGGCAGTCATATGGCCTGGACGTAAGAGGGCTCCAAGGAATCAATACATTATCGGAATATGGATCAAAAGATGTGACGGATATGCGGAATTATCTAGTGGAGAACAAAATAAAAGCGATTTTCATAGAGTCAAGTGTACCAAGGAAGGCTATCGAGGCTGTCATTCAAGGAGCAGGTAAGCAGGGTCACAAGGTGGAAATCGGCGGGGAATTGTTCTCGGATGCAATGGGTGAAAAAGGGACGGAAGAAGGAACGTATATCGGAATGGTCCGTCATAATACCGACACCATCGTCCGTGCTTTGAAATAAGGGGGAGAAACTATGAATCAAGCAGCTTTGAAGGTCGAGAATTTAACGATTGCTTATCATAAGAAGCCGGTTGTCGAAGATGTCTCATTTGAGGTGCCGGAAGGAAATTTAATTGGTATCATTGGCCCCAATGGAGCAGGGAAGTCCACTTTGATAAAGGGAATACTCGAATTGATCCCAAAAATATCAGGACAAATCACAATAAAGGGTTCTACTTATAAATCGATGAGGAAGAGTATCGGGTATGTACCACAGCGGGAGTCAGTGGATTGGGATTTTCCGACCAACGCACTCGATGTCGTGATGATGGGCAGATATGGTCATCTCGGATGGCTGAAGCGGCCAGGTAAGTCCGAAAGACAGAAGGGGATGGAGTGCCTGGAAAAGGTGGGGATGGCTGAATATGCTAACCGCCAGATCAGCCAGCTATCAGGCGGACAGCAGCAACGGATATTCCTGGCCCGTGCATTGGCACAGGAAGCGGATATTTATTTTATGGATGAACCGTTCGTAGGGGTGGATGCCGCAACGGAGAAAGCAATCATACAATTGCTGATGGAATTGAAGGAAAAAGGCAAAACCGTTCTGGTTGTGCACCATGATCTATCCACCGTGAAGGAATATTTCGACTGGACGATGTTATTGAATAAAAAGGTGATGAAAATAGGTCCGACAGAGGAAGTGTTCATTCCCGAATACTTACAGGCAACATATGGAGGCCGCCTAGCGATAATCTCAGACACAAAGTCCGGCCTTTTATTAAAATGAGGTGCACACGATGAACATACTGGATATTATTACTGATCCAAATACAAGGTGGATATTGCTTGGCACGATGTTTCTCGGATTAAGCAGCGGGGTCATCGGGAGCTTTGCCTACCTCAGAAAGCAGTCTTTGCTTGGTGACACGCTCGCACATGCAGCATTACCCGGTATCTGTGTGGCCTTTATGTTAACTGGAGTGAAATCCACTTCCTACTTTCTAATAGGTGCTGCACTGGCTGGCTTAGTGGCTGTCTTCTTGATCAGTGTGCTTACGAGATATAGTAAGATCAAGCAGGATGCGGCCTTGGGAATCGTATTATCTTCCTTCTTTGGCTTCGGAATTGTCATGCTTACGCAGATCCAGCAGAGCGAGTATGGAAACCAGAGTGGATTGGATACGTTTTTATTCGGACAGACGGCGTCAATGGTCATGTCCGATGTGTATATGATGATGACGGTTTCCTTTATTCTCATATTCACTTGTACCGTATTTTTTAAAGAATTCAAATTACTTTCCTTTGACCCTGGGTTTGCTAAGGGGATGGGATTGCCGGTTGTTTTTCTGGATTATTTCATCATGATGCTGATCGTGGCAGCTGTAGTGATCGGTATCCAGGCTGTAGGCGTCGTATTGATGGCATCTTTACTGATCACGCCTGCGGTTTCTGCCAGGTATTGGACTGAGCGGCTGCATATCATGGTCATCCTGTCTGGTATATTCGGAATGTTGAGCGGTGTTTCTGGAACGTTGATAAGTACATCGGTCAATGATTTGCCAACAGGACCGTTAATTGTCTTATCCGCGACGGTATGGTTTTTCTTTTCCATGCTTTTTGCACCTAAACGCGGAGTGCTTTCATCTGTATGGAGAAGGGTATCGACGAAAAAGAAATATTCTCTCGAACAGGATAGAAGGAAAGGGAGCCACTCATCATGAATGATTTTTGGATTATCTTAGTCGGAGCATTAGTGGCGGGTTCTTGCAGTGTATTAGGGTGTTTTTTGATAGTCAGGAAAATGACGTTGATTGGGGATGCAATCAGTCATTCCGTTTTGCCGGGAATCGTATTGGCATTTTTAATAACCGGAACCCGTGATTCGGTTCCAATGCTGATCGGGGCTGCTGCGCTCGGCTTGCTTACCGTATTCTTGATCCAGCTTTTCCAATCGTCGGGCGTTCAATCCGACGCGGCGATCGGGATTGTATTCACTTCCCTTTTTGCAACGGGGATCGTACTCGTGAGCCTGTATACGCAACAAATAGATTTTGATCTTGAACATGTCCTTTATGGCGAAATAGCTTATTCTCCCTGGAACACGATGACAATCGCGGGAATCGAAGCTGGACCAAAAGCTGTTTGGATAGTCGGCAGTTGTTTTATCCTGAACCTCATACTGATTTTCCTTTTCTTCAAACAGTTTAAACTCGTTTCATTTGATCCATCACTTGCGGCTGCAATGGGGATTCCTGTACTGTTCTTTCATTACTTATTGATGAGCCTCATTTCACTGACAACTGTTGCTTCTTTTGATAGTGTAGGCTCCATTTTAGTAGTTGGAATGCTCATCATACCTGCGGCAACAGCTTATCTGCTTTCAGACCGTTTAAGCAGCATGATATGGGTCAGTATCGGGGTAGGGGTGCTAAGTTCCGTCATCGGCTACTATTCTGCCACCATTTTGGATGCCTCGATATCAGGCTGCATGGTGGGTTCGGCCGCCATATTATTCGGATTGGCCTTTCTCTTCTCCCCAAGCCATGGATTGGTCAGCCTATTGCTGAAACGGAGAAAATCAAAGGAATCACATGCATAGCTCTCCATGCCTACAGGCTTCATGGAAATAACTCCATGAAGCCTGTAAACTATTCTTCTATATAGTTGTGATTTTATTTGTTTAAAGTATAATGAATAAGTGTATTTATAGATATATCGCAGGAGCCTTTTTAAGGGAGAGTTAAGTATGGAAGAACAAAATAAATTTTCATCACGAATAGATTTTTCTTTGGTCACAATATTGCTGTTATTATGCGTTGGAAGCTGCTTAGCAATCTATAGTGCCCAAACGACTGGACAGTACGCTGAAAACTTCTTAATTAAACAAATTTTTTGGTATATAGTTGGAATCGGAATCGTATTAGGTTTCATCACCTTGGATTCTGATCAGTTGAAAAAAATATCTTGGTACGCCTATGGCTTCGGATTATTTTTGCTTTTTTTGCTGATCATTATGCCGGAAAGCATCGTTCCTGTCCGTAATGGTGCGAAAAGTTGGTTCATCATTCCGGGAATCGGTTCGATTCAGCCATCGGAATTCATGAAGGTTTTCCTCATCCTGGCTTTAGCGAATGTTATCTCAAACCATCATCTCAAAAACACGCTGAAAACGATTCAAACGGATATCTGGCTGCTTATTAAAATCGGTCTAGTGACCGGTGCCCCCTTATTGTTAATCATGCAACAGCCGGATTTGGGCACCTCGCTTGTCATCATGTCCATCATGCTCGGAATGATTTTCATCTCAGGGGTAACATGGAAGATCCTGCTGCCAATCGTTTCGGGAGGAATTGTCATCGCTTCAACGGTCCTGTACTTTGTACTTTGGAAGCCGGAAATCCTGGAAAAATACCTAGGGGTAAAATCCTATCAATTCGGCCGTATCTATTCTTGGCTGGACCCATATAATTATGCCAGCTCCGAAGGGTATCACTTAACAAAATCCTTACTGGCCATCGGCTCCGGCCAGACCACAGGCAAGGGAATCGGCTCGAGGGAAGTGTATTTGCCTGAGAGTCATTCGGATTTCATTTTCAGCATCATCGGTGAAGAATTCGGCTTCATCGGATCAAGTATCATTATTTCCTTGTTTTTCCTATTGATTTA
The DNA here is from genome assembly GCF_056502895.1 of Bacillus sp. T-10(2022). Taxonomy (NCBI): domain Bacteria; kingdom Bacillati; phylum Bacillota; class Bacilli; order Caryophanales; family Bacillaceae; genus Bacillus; species Bacillus sp. T-10(2022). The sequence continues at coordinate 5,194,979 of NZ_CP113518.1, read as the reverse complement.
CCATATAACAAAAACGGGAATGGACACGAAAAATAACTTCTATACATATATCTGTGTTGGCGTTATAAGCATGTTGACGTTTCACGTTTTTCAAAATATCGGCATGACTGTAGGCCTTTTACCGATAACGGGGATTCCGCTTCCATTTATCAGTTATGGAGGAAGCTCGCTGATGGGGAACATGATGGCCATGGGCTTAATATTCAGCATTCGGTATCACTATAAGAAGTATATGTTTTCAACGGATATCTAAATATAAAGCCGGCCCCGATGGGCCGGTTTTTTTTGTAGCAAAAAAACAAAAGGAGCAGAATCCACTCCCCTGAATGTTTGCTTATTGAATGTTCGTTCCAGATGGAAATTGATTTTTATAATCGGAAAATTGTTGATACGATTGGCCTAAGTTGGTAGCTTGCGCCTTTTCTAAACTATACCAGCCTTTTTCGAACATAAGGTTATAGAGTTCACGCTGCATCTCCTGATTTTCTTTGGCAACGGAGAAAATGTCTTGGAATAATGCTTGGTTACTCATTTCATGCAGGGCAACGGAAAGGGAGTTGCAAAAGTACTTTTCAGTTGAAAGCATATCGTTTATAAAATCCCTGTCATTCATTTGCGGTGTCTTTGCCACGGGAGATTCTGGATTTTGGACTTTGTTTTCATTGGGCATCAAGAACCCTCCTTTACTGGTATTGTTGTTGACCCTGATTTTGGTCGGGGTTCAAATGTTTCAAAATGGTATCGTAATGGCGTTGATGCATGAGTCCGCACCGATTTAACGCATCAATGATTTGCGGGTCCTTGCATTGTGTGGCAAAAAAATGTGCTTTTTTAACTGCATTCAGATTCCATGCAAGCATATCTGTTAAGTATAAGCTATCTTTCACCGTGACCATTTCCGGCGGCTGTTTCATAAAGCCGGTGGACTGCTGTTGGCTGTTAAACGAATTTTGCTGTTCCATCATTGCTACCTCCTTAAGTGTTCTTTAAACGAGCTTAATTTTCCCTTCTGGATTTTTTTTATTCTTGATTCTAAATATCTGAAAAGTGAATTAAATGGTAAAATAATCTTGTGCATCTATTTTCCAAAATGATTTGGAGGGGAATGCAGATGGAAAGAATATTGAAAAATCTATTCCTTTTTTTATCAAAGAACAAAGGCATGACAAAGGCAGCGAAAAAATACGGGCTGCGGTTTGGGGCATCTCGTTTCGTGGCAGGAGAATCCTTGGATATGGCATGTGAAGTGATTGCAGATCTTAACCGGAAAGGGCTTGCCGTCACCATTGATTATTTAGGTGAATTCATTGAAGATGAACAAGAAGCAGGGAAGATGGCAGATGAGTGCATTGAAGCAATCCGCATGATTGGCAGAAATGAACTGGATTCACAGTTATCCCTGAAGCTGACCTCGATGGGCTTGGATGTGTCCGAACGAGTCGTAATGAATAACATGCGGAGGATCTTGGATGAAGCTAAGGCCCATCAGGTTTTCGTGACGCTTGATATGGAAGATTTTCCGCGCTGTCAGCCGACTTTGGATGTATTCAAAAATCTAAAGTCTGAATATAATGAATTGGGGACTGTCATCCAAGCTTATCTGTATCGGACTGAGAAGGATATTGAGGAGCTGGATGCATACCATCCGAATCTAAGGCTTGTTAAAGGGGCTTATAAAGAACCAAGTGAAGTGGCTTTTCCCGAGAAAAAAGATGTGGATGAGAATTTCAAGAAAATCATCAACAAGCATATGCAAAATGGCAATTACACAGCCGTTGCCACGCATGATGACAAAATCATTGATTATACGAGGGAATTGGTCAAAGATCAGGGAATTCCCCGGGATCGATTTGAATTCCAAATGTTATATGGTATCCGCAATGAAAAGCAGCTCGAACTTGCTAAAGAAGGATATAAGGTAAGGGTGTATGTTCCTTATGGTACGGATTGGTATGGATACTTCATGCGCCGCCTTGCGGAGAGACCGGCCAATATTGCTTTCGTTTTAAAAGGCCTATTCAAGAAATAGGAAGCGAGAGCCGCCCCGGATAAGGGACGGCTGCTCAAATTAAGAAGGATTATCTTTTGAACTGATTGTTCTGGCTGTTCACTTTATTGATTCCGTGTTGACGTTCAGCGCCAGGGCCGGCGTTGCCTTTAACGCTTGCTGCGCTTACGGCTGCTTTAGAAGGATTATCTTTACGCTTCATTATATAAGTCACCTCCACCCCGGTTATTTTTTACTGAACGGAGGAGAAATAACCAAAGGAACTCGGAGAAAAAAATATTTTTTTCCTGTTTAATCATTGCGGAATTTCCAAATATATTCTATATTAGTAATAAGAAAAAATATTCAAAATTTTTTTGAATTAAAAATGAATGAGCATTCATTCAATAAATTGCGTAAGGGGGATATGAACTTGGTTCGACAAATACGAAAGGCTGCTGTTCTAGGGTCAGGAGTTATGGGATCAGGGATTGCTGCACACCTTGCTAACATCGGCATTCCGACTTTATTATTGGATATTGTACCTCGTGAACTCACTGAGGATGAAAAGAAAAAGGGACTGACATTAGATAATAAACAAGTGCGTAACCGCATCAGCCAAACAGCGATTACGAAACTTTTAAAACAGAAACCAGCTCCGCTTTCAGCTAAGGGAAACATTGCGTTGATCGAGGCAGGAAACCTGGAAGATGATATAAGTCGTTTAAAGGATGTCGATTGGATCATCGAAGTGGTCGTTGAGAAGCTTGAGGTTAAGCAAAGTGTGTTTGCCCAGGTTGATCAGCATCGTAAACCAGGAAGCATCGTTTCATCGAATACCTCCGGAATTTCAATTGAAGCGATGGCAGAAGGCCGTTCGGAGGACTTTCAAAAGCACTTCCTGGGAACCCACTTCTTCAATCCGCCGCGTTATCTTAAGTTGTTGGAGCTCATCCCGACTGAAGCAACTTCACCAGAAGTGCTCGAATACATGAAACGATTCGGCGAAGATGTACTGGGAAAAGGTGTCGTCGAAGCCAAGGATACCCCTAACTTTATCGCAAACCGCATTGGAACTTATGGTTTATTGGTCACTCTGCGGGAAATGCAAAAAGGCGGATACAGTGTTGGTGAGGTCGATTCGGTTACAGGTCCGTTGATTGGAAGGGCAACTAGCGCGACTTTCCGGACACTTGATGTGGTTGGATTGGATACCTTTGCACATGTTGCCAGAAACGTATATGACCAGGTGGATGGAGAAGAAAAAGAAGTTTTCAAAATACCCGATTTCATGAATGAAATGCTTAAGAATGGGTGGCTTGGAAGCAAGTCAGGCCAAGGATTTTTCTTGAAAAAAGGAAAGGAAATCCTTGAACTGAATCCCGAAACCCTTGAATATGATGCACGAAAAAGATTAAAAACGCCTTCCATCGAAATGGCTAAACAGGCCAAGGGCTTGGAAAATAAAATGAAAGCGCTTGTTTATAGCGAAGACCGTGCCGGCCAATTACTTTGGAATGTTCTGAATCCGGCGCTTGTGTATTCTGCCCAGCTGCTTGGGGAGATTGCGGATGATATCGTGGCGATCGATCAAGCGATGAAATGGGGCTTCGGATGGTCCACAGGCCCTTTTGAAACATGGGATGCGATAGGGGTAGAAAAATCGGTAGCCCGAATGGAAGCGGAAGGCATCACCGTTCCGCAATGGGTGAAGGATATGCTCGCTAAAGGCATCACTTCTTTCTATAAAGAAGAAAATGGCATAGTTCACTATTATGATAATGGTGAATATAAGGAACTTGTTGCAAATCCTAAAGTGATCAATCTTAAAGCGATCAAGAAGCAAAAAGGCGTAATCAAGAAAAACAGTGGTGCAAGCTTGATGGATATCGGCGATGGAGTGGCTCTTCTTGAATTCACTTCACCGAATAATGCAATCGGTCTGGATATCATCCAAATGATCAATGCGGCGGTCGACGAAGCGGAAGCGAATTTTAAAGGCTTGGTCATCGGAAACCAAGGAAAGAATTTCTGTGTAGGCGCTAATATTGCAATGATGCTGATGGAAGCGCAGGATGACAATATTTTTGAACTCGATATGGTCATCAGCCAATTCCAAAAGGCGATGCTTAAAATCAAGTACAGTGCAGTTCCTGTAGTGGTTGCCCCGTTTAATATGACACTTGGCGGGGGTGCTGAAGTGTCCCTTCCGGCAGCGCGCATTCAGGCAACGACTGAAACGTATATGGGACTAGTGGAAGCTGGTGTAGGTTTGATCCCAGGCGGCGGCGGGACTAAAGAACTTTATGTGAAGACGTTGAGGAATATGCCGAAGGGCGTCGACTTCGACTTACAGAAAGTGGCCAACCGAGTATTTGAAACGGTCGCCATGGCAAAAGTTTCAACCTCCGCCGAGGAAGCTAGAGGGAATAATTTCCTTAATTCAGCGGACGGAATAAGCGTGAATGCGGATCATCAGCTATATGATGCGAAACAGGCGGTACTTTCCATGCATGAACAAGGTTATACCGCTCCTGCCCGCACAAAGATCCCTGTCGTAGGTGAAACGGGATATGCCGCACTTCTTTTAGGGGCGGAATCCATGCGCCTTTCAGGATTCTTATCAGAACATGACCTTGTCATAGCCAAAGAGCTTGCATACGTCCTGGCAGGGGGGAAACTCCCATTTGGCACGGAAGTAGATGAACAGTATATCTTGAACCTAGAAAAACAGGCATTCCTAAAACTGATTTCGACTCCGAAATCCCAGGCTAGGATGCAGCATATGCTTGTTAAAGGCAAACCACTCCGTAATTGAAATAGACGAAGAAATGGCCAAAACAAAGATTAATAGATCGATAGCTTAAAAATGAGTAAGGGGGATCCTCATGAAAGAAGCGGTAATAGTAGCTGGAGCAAGGACTCCGGTAGGAAGAGCGAAAAAAGGTTCTCTTGCCAGTGTACGTCCTGATGATTTAGGGGCTCTTGTTGTAAAGGAAACGTTAAAGCGTGCAGGGAATTATGAAGGCACCATCGATGACCTGATTATCGGTTGTGCAATGCCTGAAGCGGAGCAAGGATTGAACATGGCTCGTAACATTGGGGCATTGGCAGGATTGCCTTATACAGTACCGGCCATAACGATTAATCGTTACTGTTCAAGCGGGCTGCAAAGCATCGCTTATGGAGCGGAAAGGATCATGCTCGGCCAAAGTGATACTGTCATTGCAGGCGGAGCGGAATCCATGAGCCTTTTGCCAATGATGGGCCATGTAACTCGTCCGAACGCGAGACTTGCGGAAACGGCACCGGAATATTATATGGGTATGGGCCACACTGCTGAAGCCGTTGCAAAAAAATACGGCATTTCCCGTGAAGATCAAGATGCATTTTCTGTTCGTAGTCATCAAAAGGCGGCGAAGGCCATTGCAGAAGGAAAGTTTTCGGATGAGATCGTACCGGTTGACGTAACCCTTCGTTCAGTGGGACCAGATCTTAAGTTAAAGGAAAAATCATTTAAATTTACACAGGATGAGGGCGTTCGTCCTGGCACCACTGCTGCAGTGCTAAAAAAACTAAGACCTGCATTCTCTGTTACAGGATCCGTAACAGCAGGGAATTCATCACAAACGAGTGATGGTGCAGCCGCGGTCATGGTCATGGATGGGGAAAAGGCCTCTTCATTAGGGATGAAACCGATAGGTAAGTTCCGTTCCTTTGCTGTAGCAGGAGTACCGCCTGAAATCATGGGTATCGGACCGATTGCAGCCATTCCTAAAGCTTTGAAGCTAGCGGGTCTTGAGTTATCGGATATTGGTTTATTTGAATTGAATGAAGCCTTTGCTTCCCAATCCATTCAAATCATTCGTGAGCTCGGTTTGGATGAAGAGATTGTCAATGTAAATGGCGGAGCCATTGCCTTAGGCCATCCACTAGGATGTTCGGGGGCAAAATTGACATTAAGCCTGCTACATGAAATGAAGCGCAGAAACCAACAGTTCGGAGTCGTGACAATGTGTATCGGCGGCGGAATGGGTGCTGCTGGAGTATTTGAATTATTGGCGTAATCCTACCCCTCCCGGAAGCTGTCATGCTTCCGGCGGGTTTACTATCTTAAATAATTAGGAGGAAATAACATGTCCAATCAAACTACAGATAACCTCATTAAAGGCGGAGCCTTTTTAGTAGAAGATATTACGTATGATCAAGTGTTTACACCGGAAGATTATTCTGATGAGCATAAAATGATCGCCAAAACTGCCGAGGATTTCGTAGTGAATGAAATTCTGCCGCAGGTTGAACATTTGGAAAACCATGAATTTGACCGTTCCGTTAAATTACTGAAGCATGCAGGTGAAATCGGTTTACTTGGTGCTGACGTTCCTGAGGAATACAGTGGATTGGGTCTTGATAAAATCAGTTCGGCATTGATTACAGAAAAAATGGCACTTTCAGGCGGCTTTGGAATTACGCATGGTGCACATGTAGGTATCGGATCTTTGCCGATCGTATTATTCGGGAATGAAGAACAAAAGAAAAAATATCTCCCTTTACTGGCAACGGGTGAGAAGATTGCTGCGTATGCCTTAACGGAACCAAGCTCAGGTTCAGATGCCTTGGGAGCAAAAACGACAGCGAAATTGAATGCCGAAGGAACACACTATATTCTAAATGGGGAAAAACAATGGATTACAAATGCAGGTTTTGCAGATGTCTTCTGTGTATACGCCAAAATTGACGGCGAACAATTCTCCGCTTTCATTGTTGAGCGTGATTATGATGGCGTATCAACTGGTGCTGAAGAGAAGAAAATGGGAATCAAAAGCTCATCTACACGTACATTAATCCTTGAAGATGTACATGTACCAGTCGAAAACCTTTTGGGTGTAGCCGGAAAAGGACATGTCATCGCTTTCAATATCCTGAATATCGGCCGTTATAAATTAGGCGTCGGTGCTGTCGGCGGATCTAAACGTGCCCTTGAGATTACAGCAGCTTATACGAATCAACGTCAACAGTTCAAAACGAAAATTTCCGATTTTAACTTGACGAAAGAAAAACTTGCAACAATGGCATCCAAAATTTATGCAGCAGAAAGCTCTGTATACCGTACCGTTGGCCTTTATGAACAAAGGCAAAGCAAATTGACGGATGAGCAAGTGAAAGATGGGAAATCAATGGCGGCAGCAATCGCTGAATATGCCATTGAGTGTTCATTGAATAAATTCTTCGCTTCCGAAGTGTTGGATTATGTTACGGACGAAGGCGTACAGCTTCATGGAGGCTATGGTTTCATGCAGGAGTATGAAATTGAAAAAGCATATCGTGATTCCCGGATTAACCGGATCTTTGAAGGTACAAATGAAATCAATCGATTGCTTGTCCCTGGAACTTTCCTGAAGAAAGCACTTAAAGGGGAATTGCCGCTTCTTCAAAAGGCTCAAAGCCTTCAAGAGGAATTAATGATGATGATGCCGGAAGAACCTGGCGATGAGCCATTGGCACAAGAAAAAATGCTTGTTAGAAACGCTAAGAAAATTGGGATTCTGGCAGCTGGCCTTGCTGCACAGAAATACGGCAAAGCTCTTGATCAAGAACAAGAGATCCTCTCCAACATTGCTGATATCGCATCCCTTGCTTATGCAGCGGAATCCGTGGTATTGCGTACGGAAAAAGCAATAGCAGCTACAGGTCTGGAGAAGAACAAACAAAAAGTGCTTTACACTGAAATCTTCGTTCAGGAAGCTTTCAATGAAATAGAACAGCACGCAAAGGAAACGTTAATCGCAGTGGAAACAGGCGATACTCTTCGCATCATGCTTGCGTCGCTCCGCAAGCTGACAAGACATAATCCGATCAATGTCATTGCGAAAAAGCGTGAAGCTTCCGTGAAGGTAATCGAAGCTGAAAAATATGCTCTTTAAGCAATGAATCATAATCAGTAAAGGGAATGCCCGAAAAGGCATTCCCTTTATTTCCTTTGATGAAATCGTATTGGAAATTCAAAAGACAATTCGTTGTATTGCGTGATGAAAACGGGTATTCTATTGATAGGTGGTGAAATGATGGGCTTAACATTATATTGGTACCCAAAATGCGGCACATGCCGTAACGCAAAGAAGTGGCTGGATAATCATGAACTGCAATATGAAGCAATCCATATAGCGGAAAATCCGCCTTCGCGAACAGAAATAGAACAACTATATAAAAACAGCAATTTGGAGTTGAAGAAGTTTTTTAATACTAGCGGTCAAAAATATCGCGAGCTGGGCTTAAAGGATAAGCTGAAAGAAGCTTCTGAAGCAGAGATGCTTGATATATTGTCCACAGATGGCATGCTTCTGAAAAGGCCGATTGTTACGGACGGCACCAAAGTGACGGTAGGTTTCAAAGAGGAGCAATTCGAACAGGTTTGGAACTGAAAATTTCTCGAAATATTTGGTTAATTCCTTACTTAAACAAACAATCTACCTTATAATGGAATAGATAAAATAAGATGTACATATGGAGGGTTAATAATGACAACAACACCAAAAGAACTTCGTTACACTAAAGAACATGAATGGGTCAAAACGGAAGATGGAACAGTGCGCATTGGAATTACAGCTTTCGCACAGTCCGAGCTTGGGGACATCGTATTCGTTGAGCTTCCGGAAATCGGCGATGAATTGAAAGCGAACGAACCATTCGGAAGTGTTGAATCCGTTAAGACCGTTTCTGAGCTTTATGCACCTATCAGTGGCAAGGTTGTTGAAGTAAACGAAGATTTAAGTGACAACCCTGAATATGTAAATGAGTCTCCTTATGAAAAGGCATGGATGGTCGTGCTTGAACCATCTAATGGCAGTGATATTGAAAACTTGATGAGCGCTGAAGAGTATGAGAGTTTAATCAACGGTTAAAAAGAATGAGAGGGGGACTGAAAAGGCCTGCTCTCTTTTTCATTTTGTACCGTGGCAGTTGCACACATAATTCGTGAGATGGAGTGATGACATGGAGTGGGGCGAATTCGATAAAGTGATCATTGTAGAAGGCAGTTCCGATAGAAGAAAAGTTGCCTCCGTTTTAAATGAAGATGTGGAAATAAGATGTACGAATGGGACCATATCATTAACTAAGCTGGATGAATTAGTGGATGAATTGATGGACCGTGATGTTTATCTCCTTTTTGACGCAGATGAATCAGGAGAAAAGCTCCGAAAGCAGTTCCGAAGGGAAATGCCTGAAGCGAACCACCTGTATATTAATAAAATGTACAAAGAAGTGGAAAGCTCGCCCGAACATCATATCGCAACTGTGCTTTTATCTGCCAATATGAATGTGAAAATGAAATTTTTAAGTCAAAGGGTGAACGACTAATTGATGCAGGAATGGAAAGAAGAAGAGTGTAAGCTTGCTGTTGAAAATGGGGAAACCTTTTGCTTATATTTATATACCCCTTTATGCGGCACTTGTCAGGTTGCCTCCAAGATGCTGACGATATCCTTGGAGCTATTCCCGGAATTGAAGGCAGGGAAAATGAATATGAATTATGTCCAAGCAATTGCCGAATCATATGAAATCGAAAGTGTTCCTTGTTTATTGCTTTTCAAAGAAGGACAGCTGCACAAAAAAATATATGCCTTTCAATCCGTTCCTTATTTGTACGGATTGCTTAAGGAAATCAGCTAAGAAACCAATCAGAACCGTGGTTGGTTTCTTTGTTGCGGACATTTGAATGCGAGATTGAAATTAAACAAAGAATATTCTAACAATTCATTGACTGATTTATTCTAAAATGCTATATTTTGAATTAAGTAACGGCAGAATTTAATAGTTCTTATCAAGAGTGGCGGAGGGACTGGCCCGACGAAGCCCGGCAACCGGTATAAATTTATATACGGTGCTAATTCCAGCAGAGTGTTGGCTCTGGTAGATGAGGTGTATTCTAGAAACCTCTTCTTATTGAAGTGGTTTTTTTGTTTATAAAAGGCCAGGTATCATATAATTCCAACTAAATCCATAGAAAAAGGTGAAATCATATGTCAGAGAAAAAGTTGCGTTTCGAAACATTGAGTGTTCATGGCGGTCTGCAAGCTGATGAAACAGGTGCCCGTGCAGTTCCTATCTACCAAAGCAATGCATACTTGTTCAAAGACACCGACCATGCAGCGAATTTATTTGGTCTAAAGGAGAATGGTTATATATATTCACGACTTCATAATCCCACGGTCAGCGTTTTTGAGGAAAGAATGGCATTATTGGAAGGCGGTATCGGCGGATTGGCAACAGCAAGCGGAATGGCGGCCATTTCACTTTCAATCCTGAATATTGCCGCTGCTGGAGATGAGATTGTTTCAGCCTCTACATTATATGGCGGTACGTATAACCTTTTTGAAAATACTCTTCCTAAATATGGGATCAAAGTGAAGTTCGTTTCTCCCGATGACCCTGAAAATTTCAAAAGGGCGATAACGCCAAGAACTAAAGCCATTTTTGCTGAAACGATCGGAAATCCAAGTTTGAGGGTGCTTGATATTGAAGCGGTAGCGAAAATCGCCCATGATGCCGGAATACCTTTGATCATTGATAATACCTTCGCGACACCATATCTATGCAGACCAATTGATTTTGGAGCGGATATTGTCATCCATTCCGCTACAAAATGGCTTCTGGGAAATGGAACCACGCTGGGCGGTGTCATCGTGGATGGAGGGAAATTCGATTGGAACTCGCCAAATTATCCTGGCTTCACGGAGCCTGACCCAAGCTACGACAATCTGGTATACGCCGAGGCAGTTGGACCTGCTGCATTCATAACGAAAGCCCGAGTGCAGTTACTTCGTGATTTAGGCCCTGCGCTAAGTGCCCAAAGTGCATTCCAGTTTACGCTTGGGCTTGAAACACTGCATGTAAGGATGAAAGAGCATCTGTCAAACACCAAGTCTGTCATTAAATATTTAAAAAACCACCCTGCCGTGACTTGGGTTTCACATCCTGGTGATGAGGATCATCCCGATAAAGCCCTTGCGGATAAATATTTGCCTAAGGGAGCTGGATCTGTCGTGACTTTTGGAATACAAGGTAATCGCGAAGCTGGCGCAAAGCTTATCAATTCGGTGGAATTATGGTCCCATGTAGCGAATGTGGGGGATGCGAAGAGCTTGATCATCCATCCAGCAAGTACGACCCATCAACAATTGAATGAGGCGGGTCTTGCGAAAGCGGGTGTGAGTGCTGATCAAGTCCGTTTATCCATTGGGATTGAAAATGTAGACGATTTAATAGAAGATTTGGAGCAGGCAATTGAAAAAGCGACGAATATCGTCTCCTTGACATCCAAAACGGTTTAAGTAAAGTTTCTGTGTACTAGAAATAATATACATTGCGCTCCTTTTTTATCTATGATAAAATTTCACCATACTAAAGAACTTAATGATGTACAAATATTCTATATATTAGCTCTTATCAAGAGAGGTGGAGGGATGTGCCCGATGAAACCCGGCAACCGACAAGGAGATTTCCTTGGAAAGGTGCCAATTCACACAAAGTTTAATCACTTTGGAAGATGAGAGGAAGGCCTGTTTCTTCACCTGCCTTTCTGCTCATGCAGAAAGGTTTTTTCTATTTTAATGGGGGAAACCCTTTGCATGATATGAGAAACAGACTAATAATGTAGAGAAATCAACTAAGTTCATAGGTTTTATTGGATAAAAGAGGTGAGGATTAATGATTACATTGACGAAAGTCAGTAAGCTGTTCCGAACAGGAAAAGGAAACAGTGAGACGATCAAGGCTGTAAATAATGTGAATGTTGAAATAAATAAAGGCGAGATTTTCGGTATTATCGGTTACAGTGGAGCGGGGAAAAGTACTTTGATCAGAATGCTCAATGGGTTGGAAACACCTACAGAGGGATCCGTTGTGGTGGCTGAGAAGGAAATTTCAAAAATTAAAGGCGCTCAGCTCCGTAAGGCCCGTCAAGAAATCAGCATGATTTTCCAACATTTCAATCTATTATGGTCAAGGACCGTTCAGGAGAATATATCTTTCCCATTGGAAATTGCAGGAGTTTCTAAACCTGAACGAACCAAGCGTGTGAACGAATTGATCAAGTTAGTCGGACTGGAAGGCAGGGAAAAGGCCTATCCTTCACAATTAAGCGGAGGGCAAAAGCAAAGGGTGGGAATAGCTAGGGCTCTGGCAAATGACCCTAAAGTGCTGCTGTGTGATGAAGCGACTTCTGCCTTGGATCCGCAGACTACCGACTCCATACTCGAATTGCTTGTTGACATCAATCAGCGCCTGGGATTGACGATCGTCTTGATAACACATGAAATGCATGTAATACGTAAAATCTGCCATCGCGTCGCCGTGATGGAAAGCGGGCAGGTTGTTGAACAGGGTCCTGTCCTGGATGTTTTCAAGAATCCTAAAGAACAAATGACGAAGCGTTTCGTGCAACAGGTAACGGAACCGGAAGAAACGAAAGAAACGATGGACCATTTGCTCGAGCGCTATCCTGCAGGCAAAGTGATTCAATTGACCTTTGTAGGTGATCATGCAGAAAGCCCATTGATCACCAAGCTTGTACGTAACTTCGAGTTGGATGTCAATATCGTTCAAGGTAAGATATCCCAAACAAGAAGCGGTTCATATGGAACATTGTTTATCCATCTTGATGGCAAAGAGGATGAAATGCTCCGCGCAATAGAATTCATTAAAGCACAGCAGGTAGGCGTGGAGGTGATTACTCATGCTTGAAGAATTATTGCCGAATGTTGATTGGGAAGACATTATTGAAGCTACGAGGGAAACGCTTTACATGACAAGCGTCTCTGTAGTGGCAACCTTTTTTATAGGCATAATATTAGGATTGATCCTGTTCCTGACGGGGAAGGGTAATATGTGGGAAAACCGGGCAGTCAACGGGGTCATGAGTGCTGTCGTCAATATATTCCGTTCCATTCCATTTCTTATTTTGATCGTGCTGCTCATTCCTTTCACTAAAGCGCTTGTCGGTTCCATGATCGGAGAGAACGCTGCACTGCCGGCACTTATTATCGGTGCGGCACCATTTTATGCGCGTATGGTTGAAATCGGCCTTCGTGAAATCGATAAAGGTGTAATTGAAGCCGCTAAATCGATGGGGGCAAAAACGAGCACGATCATTTGGAAGGTCCTTCTTCCAGAGTCGATGCCTGCCCTTATTTCCGGGATTACGGTAACATCGATTGCATTGGTTGGATATACCGCAATGGCCGGGGTCATCGGCGCAGGCGGGCTTGGTAATCTGGCCTATTTGGACGGCTATCAAAGAAATCAAAATGACGTTACGCTTGTAGCGACGATCGTTATTCTAATTATCGTCTTCATAATTCAAATTATTGGAGATGTGATTACATCTAAATTGGACAAAAGATAAAGGGAGATGAAAAGGATGAAAAAGTTTTTAGGATTTGCATTAATTTTAGTGTTATCTATCGCTTTGGCTGCTTGTGGAAGTGAAAAGGATAAAAGCGGCAGTGATACGGAAAAAGAATCGAAGAAAATAGTTGTAGGGGCATCCAATGTTCCTCATGCTGAAATCCTTGAGGAAGCCAAGCCGCTTCTTAAAGAAAAAGGAATCGAATTGGAAATCGAAACATTCCAGGACTATGTTTTACCGAATAAGGCGTTGAATGATAAGGAATTGGATGCTAACTACTTTCAACACATTCCATATTTAGAGGGGCAAATTAAAGAAAATGGATATGACTTCGTTAATGCTGGCGGAATCCATATCGAGCCGATTGCCCTATATTCACAAAAATATAAAAGCATTGATAAACTTCCGGAAGGCGCAACAATCATTATGAGCAGCTCTGTCGCTGATCATGGACGCGCTTTATCCCTTTTGGAAAAGAATGGCCTGATCACTTTGAAAGAAGGGATCGATAAAACGACGGCTACAACGAAAGACATCGTTGAAAATAAGAAAAACCTTAAATTCGATGCCGATTATGAAGCGGCCCTGCTTCCTAAAATTTATGAGAGTGGCGAAGGCGATGCAGTCTTGATCAACTCCAACTATGCGATTGACGCCGGTTTGAATCCGCTTGAAGATTCGATTGCGATTGAAGATTCGGAATCACCATATGTGAATGTCATTGCCGTAAACAAAGGTGACGAAAATAAAGAAGCAATCAAAGCGCTTGTAGAAGTATTGCATTCTAAAGAAATTCAAGATTTCATTCTTGAAGAATACAAAGGTGCAGTTGTACCGGCGGATAAATAATTCAAGAATGGGCGACCTGATTTAATTCAGACCGCAGTTTGTAAACAAAAAGGTTTCGGAATGGTCTCATTCCGAAACCTTTTTGATTTTTATTGGATTTGAAGCAGTTAAAGCGATTTGTACTCACGATAGCCTTCTATATTTGTTGTTGAGTGCCGATAGGCAGAGATAACAACCAAAACGCTCATATTACACATAGCCATGGTTGCGGAATCTGCGTCAACAGCTACAGGTTTTCTAACTTTCTTAATCACATGTTCAATCAGAGGCTCTTAATACGAGTATCATGAGTATTTCCGGGTGTTACTATCGTTACGGTCTGCTGCCGCATAAATGAATAAGCAAGCTGGTTTGTTCGTTTAGCTTTTACATAATGCGTCGCTCATAATTTTTTCCGGACTTAGAGAAGTGAGGCACTTCATTTTGGAAACCTTAGGTGAAAGTGATTCTATCTGATTGTTTAGTCTTAGTGGATTGGAACGGAAGGTATGAGACTCCTGCGGGAAAAGCGAGTCAGGGGAGACCCCGCAGGCGCAAAAGCGCCGAGGAGGCTTCCGGACCGCCCGCGGAAAGCGAGTACCTGAAGTGGAAAGTAACGTTCAAATTTTGAAAACCTAAAAACCTAAAAAACTGTAGACAAACTCATTGATGATCCAGTTTGTTTCAGTCTGCGGCTTAATTTAATTCCTTTCATGTTTAATCAGGAAAGGAAAGGGTATAGAGATAATGAAGGTAAAAAAATGATACACAAATTTGAAAGGATGGTTCACTATCAATACTCTGGATTTAAATGTAACAAGCGAAATGGAAAAGGCGATGCAGTCTTCACATGGGATTGGCTACAGTGAGTACAGTAGAAACTTAGACCTTCGTATCGAGGTTGAGAAAGAACGGGATAGGGAACATGTAAAGTGCAACAAAATGGTCCAGGACCTTCAACGCAAAATTCACGGCTAAGCATATAAAAGAGTTCTTTAAAAGATCGGCCTGTAGAGGTAAAATGGAAAGTGGTCCATAAAATAAGGGTTTCCTTATTGGATATACTTACATAATACCTGACAGTCCGATTTTTTTCTTTTTAAAGCGGAACGTTCTTACCTTGCAATCAAATTCTTTGAACATATATTAATAAGGACGAAGATTTGCCGAATAATAAGATAATTTTAACAAAAGCTAAAATAAGTATGAATATGCAGTAAACAGGCTATATCTGTTAGTATTGTAAGAATAGGACAGGTTTTTAACATGGCCGAAGTGGAAACCCCTATCTATTTAGTTGATTCCAAATTGGATTTGTTATAAAATTGGAATGAGAATAAAGTGAGAATGCTTTTACGTAAATTATAGTAATGAAAGTAATCTTTACTTTCTGGTAATAAAATTGGAATTAGTTCACGGAGGTATTATTATGTCAGCTTCTACATTAACGGTTAAAGATCTTCACGTATCAATTGAAGGCAAAGAGATTTTAAAAGGGGTAAACCTTGAAGTTAAAGGTGGAGAAATCCATGCGATCATGGGACCAAATGGAACTGGTAAATCCACTTTATCATCAGCAATCATGGGTCACCCTAAATATGAGGTAACTAGCGGAAGCATCACATTCGATGGTGAAGATGTTTTGGAGATGGAAGTAGACGAGCGCGCTCGTGTCGGTCTATTCCTAGCTATGCAATATCCAAGTGAAATCAGCGGTGTTACAAACGCAGACTTCTTACGTTCTTCCATTAACGCACGCCGTGAAGAAGGCGATGAAATTTCATTGATGAAATTCATCCGTCAAATGGACAAAAAAATGGAATTCCTTGAAATGGATGAAGATATGGCGCAACGCTATTTGAATGAAGGTTTCTCAGGCGGAGAGAAAAAACGCAACGAGATTCTTCAATTAATGATGATCCAACCTAAAATTGCAATCTTGGATGAGATTGATTCAGGTCTAGATATCGATGCACTTAAAGTCGTTTCAAAAGGAATCAACGAAATGCGCGGAGAAGACTTTGGATGCTTGATCATCACTCACTACCAACGTCTATTAAATTACATCACTCCTGATTTTGTACATGTAATGATGCAAGGACGTGTCGTAAAATCAGGCGGTCCTGAACTTGCTGCCCGCTTGGAAGCGGAAGGTTATGACTGGATTAAACAAGAATTGGGCATTGAAGACGAAACTGTTGGCGAAGAAGCGTAAGTAGGAGGATTTGCAATGACTACAGAAACGAAATTACCGTTTGAACAAGAGGATATAAGCTCCTATTCAACTAAAAATAATGATCCAGCTTGGCTATCCGAGCTTCGGATTCAAGCGTTTTCTGAAATAGAAAAGCTCCCGATGCCAAAGCCGGATAAAACGAAAATCGATAAATGGAATTTCACTTCTTTCCAAACTCATACGGTTGAGAGTGAAGCTTTTACCTCTTTAGAGGAGCTTCCGGAAGAAATTAAGTCCATCATTGAAGAAAATGAAAACTTATACATCCAACGCAATAATACGCCGGCACATATCAATCTGTCAGCAAATGTGAAAGAACAAGGCGTCATTTTTACGGATATTTTATCAGCGGCTCGTGATCATGCTGAGCTCGTGCAAAAATATTTCATGAAAGACGGCGTTAAAATAGATGAGCATCGTTTAACAGCACTTCATGCTGCATTAGTTAATGGGGGAGCATTCCTTTATGTTCCGAAAAATGTAGAAATCAAAGAGCCGATTCAATCGGTATTCCTTTTGGATAATCCAGATACTACACTTTTCAACCATGTCTTGATCGTAGCTGAAGATAATAGCTCTGTCACATATGTAGAGAACTATTTCTCAACCGTTGAGTCTAACGAAGGTGTTGCCAACATCGTAACTGAAGTATTTGCAAATGCGAATGCCAAAGTCCAATATGGTGCGGTCGATACCCTTTCTAAAGGCTTCACGACATATGTTAACCGCCGTGGAGTGGCAGGACGTGACGCACGTATTGAGTGGGCGCTTGGCCTGATGAACGACGGAAATACGATTTCAGATAATACAACATATCTAATGGGCGATGGCTCTCACGGTGATACAAAAACCGTTGTAGTCGGACGCGGGGAACAAAAGCAGAACTTCACGACTGCCATCATTCATTATGGCAAACGCTCTGAGGGTTATATCCTTAAGCACGGTGTCATGAAAGAATCCGCATCCTCCATTTTTAATGGAATTGGGAAAATAGAGTATGGTGCTACAAAGGCCAATGCCGAACAAGAGTCACGCGTATTGATGTTAAGTGAAAAAGCACGCGGAGACGCCAATCCGATCCTCTTGATCGATGAAGATGATGTAACGGCTGGTCATGCTGCTTCCGTCGGCCGTGTCGACCCGCTTCAACTGTATTATTTAATGAGCCGTGGTATTACAAAAAAAGAAGCAGAAAGACTTGTCATTCACGGATTCTTGGCCCCTGTTGTTAACGAGCTTCCAATTGAGGGAGTCAAAAAACAATTAGTAGCGGTCATTGAAAGGAAAGTACAGTAATGAACCCATACGAAATTCGTAAGCTTTTTCCAATATTAGATCAAGAAGTCAATGGTCAGCCATTAGTTTATTTAGATAGTGCTGCAACCTCTCAAAAACCGGCTGCAGTGATTGAAGCGATTGAGCAATATTACCGCGGCTATAACTCGAATGTTCACCGCGGGGTGCATACACTAGGAACAAAAGCTACGGATGCGTATGAAGGTGCTCGTGAAAAGGTACGTAAATTCATTAATGCTTCTTCTACAGAAGAAATCATCTTTACCAGAGGCACAACGACTGCTTTAAATACTGTAGCAAGAAGTTACGGTGGTGCAAATATTAAAGAGGGTGACGAAATCGTCATCTCTTACATGGAGCATCACAGTAATATCATTCCGTGGCAGCAGCTTGCCAAAGAAAAAGGCGCTGAATTGAAGTATATTCCGCTTCAGGAGGATGGTACGATTTCCGTTGACGATGCGAGGGCAACAATTACGGAAGCAACGAAAATCGTGTCCATCATGCAGGTTTCGAATGTGCTTGGCGTTATCAATCCTGTGAAGGAAATCGCCCAAATTGCCCATGATCACAATGCTGTAATGGTAGTCGACGGGGCACAAAGCACGCCGCATCTAAAAGTGGATGTCCGTGATTTGGATTGTGATTTCTTTGCCTTCTCAGGTCATAAAATGGTCGGTCCAACAGGCATCGGCGCACTATATGGCAAGAAAGATCTTCTAGAAAAAATGGAACCGATCGAATTCGGCGGAGAGATGATTGATTTTGTAGGTTTGTATGAGTCTACATGGAAAGAACTCCCGTGGAAATTCGAAGGCGGTACCCCAATCATCGCCGGCGCCATCGGCATGGGGGCTGCCATTGATTTCTTGGAGGAAATCGGTTTGGATAATATTGAACGGCATGAACATAAGCTCGCCGCTTATGCAATGGAGAAAATGTCAGCAGTTGAAGGGCTGACCATTTATGGTCCTAAAGATGCAGAAAAGCGTGCTGGTGTAATTACCTTTAATATTGATGACGTACATCCACATGATGTCGCTACCGTTCTTGATGCAGATGGAATTGCTGTCCGTGCCGGTCACCACTGCGCACAGCCATTAATGAAATGGCTTGACGTATCAGCGACAGCAAGAGCAAGTTTCTATCTATATAACACGGAAGAAGATATTGATAAGCTTGTGTCCGGGCTTGTTAAAACGAAGGAGTATTTCAGTAATGTCTTTTGATAACCTTGATACACTTTACCGTCAAGTCATTATGGATCACTATAAGAAACCGCGTAATAAGGGCATGCTAGAAGATGGAAGCATGACAATCGATATGAATAATCCAACTTGCGGCGATCGGATTCGTTTAACGATGAAGATCGAAGATGGCAAGGTCAGCGATGTTAAATTCGATGGTGATGGTTGTTCGATATCCATGAGTTCGGCTTCCATGATGACGCAAGCCATTAAGGGCAAAGACGTTGATACTGCTCTAGCGATGTCCGAGACTTTTTCCTTAATGATTCAGGGAAAAGAATACGACGATGAGATGGACCTTGGGGATATTGAAGCCCTTCAAGGTGTTTCTAAATTCCCTGCACGAATCAAGTGTGCCACCCTGGCTTGGAAAGCCATGGAAAAGGGATTGAAGGAATAATTAAATTAAAATGAGCTGTTGTAATTCAGCCATTTGAAATGGAGGAATACGAGCTATGGCAAAGAAAATGCCTGATATCGGCGATTATAAATATGGCTTTGCGGATAAAGATGTTTCCATCTTCCGTTCAAAGCGTGGTCTGACAAAAGAAATCGTGGAAGAAATTTCTCGAATGAAGGATGAACCGCAATGGATGCTTGATTTCCGTTTGAAATCATTGGAGCATTTTTACAACATGCCAATGCCTCAATGGGGCGGCGACATGCAGAGCCTTAACTTTGATGAAATCACATACTATGTTAAGCCATCAGAGAAATCAGAGAAGTCTTGGGATGAGGTTCCTGATGAAATCAAACAGACTTTTGATAAATTGGGAATTCCTGAAGCCGAACAAAAATATCTTGCGGGCGTATCTGCCCAATATGAATCTGAAGTGGTTTACCATAGCATGAAAGTGGAATTGGAAGATTTGGGTATCGTGTTTAAAGATACGGACTCAGCACTTCGTGAAAATGAAGATATCTTCCGTGAGCATTTTGGAAAAACGATTCCGCCAACTGACAATAAATTCTCGGCATTGAACTCGGCAGTTTGGTCAGGTGGGTCTTTCATCTATGTACCGAAAGGCGTTAAAGTGGATACTCCGCTTCAAGCTTATTTCCGGATCAACTCTGAAAACATGGGGCAATTCGAACGTACGCTAATCATTGTTGATGAAGGCGCATCCGTTCACTATGTAGAAGGTTGTACAGCTCCTGTTTATACAACTAACTCCCTTCATAGTGCGGTTGTTGAAATCGTCATCAAGAAAGATGCTTACTGCCGTTACACGACGATCCAAAACTGGGCAAACAACGTGTTTAACCTGGTTACGAAACGTGCGGTTTGTGACGCTAACGCAACAATGGAATGGATTGATGGTAACATCGGTTCCAAATTGACAATGAAATATCCTGCTGTCATCTTAAAAGGTGAAGGCGCTCGTGGTATGACATTATCGATTGCCATTGCCGGCAAAGGCCAACACCAAGACGCTGGAGCGAAAATGATTCACCTAGCGCCAAATACATCTTCAACGATTGTATCAAAATCAATTTCTAAACAGGGCGGTAAAGTAACATACCGTGGTATCGTTCATTTCGGACGTAAAGCGGATGGAGCTCGTTCCAACATTGAATGTGATACATTAATCATGGATAATCAGTCTACATCTGATACGATCCCTTACAATGAAATCTTGAATGATAACATTTCCCTTGAACACGAAGCGAAGGTTTCCAAAGTATCTGAAGAACAATTGTTCTACTTGATGAGCCGCGGAATTTCTGAGCAAGAAGCAACGGAAATGATCGTAATGGGCTTCATCGAACCATTTACAAAAGAACTTCCAATGGAATATGCGGTTGAAATGAACCGTCTGATCAAGTTCGAAATGGAAGGCTCCATCGGATAATAAGCTGTAAGATGTTGATGAAAAATTAAACCAGGTAATTTTGAAGTGTACCATTGGTGCAGATTCAGATTACCTTCTAGTAAAGAAGACGAACTTTATTGTTCGTCTTCTTTTATTTTGTTCGCTATATTTAAAAGCATGCTTGAAGTAAATTCAATTATTTTAGTACTAAGTCCTACACATATTAAGGAACCGTAGATGTTCGAGTCCGCTTAACTTCACTTAGAAATATATGAATAAGAGCTTTGTTGCTATTTTTTATAAAATTATATATTTTCTTTGAATATTAATTGTTGTTTTTATGTAATTAATACATTAATAATGCCAATTGAATATTTATTGTAGAAAATATAAACTTAAAGTACTTGGATTTTGGTTAATTTTACAAAAAAATGAAATCTAAAAAAGATACATGGTCAGTCTCAAGTAATCAAGCACAAGGTGTAGCACAAGGCGCTAATCCTTCAGGTAAGCCTTTTGCAGAAGTGGATAAGATGGGTGGTAAACCTAAAAAAGGTTATTATTTGCATTGGCATCCCTATAAAAAAACACCAAATGCTCATGCTTTTTATGGGGGGACCTGTTAAATGATGGGGGGAGTGTTATGAATTTTAATTACGAGGAGATTTATAAAAAGTACTTAAAAAATAAACAACACTTGGTTTTTAATAAAGAAGAGATTGTAACTAGGGTGAAGCAAAAGTTTAAGGCAGTGGAATTCAGTAAAGCGGAAATTCTTGATTTGCCAAGGGATGAGCATTTTGATTATGAGAAGATATTTCTTTGCCTCAAAATATGTGATAGTGATGTGTTGAAAAAAGTTTTCCTGCCTCATGAACTAAAATTTCATGAAGAACAACGGCAGGACAATCGACGCTACCCACTTAAAAAAAGTAAAATGAAAAAAAACTGGCTTGATCAAAATTATAATCAAATGATTATCGATGAACATGAAGGCAGGAGAATCGATATTGTTCTTGAAAGTAAAGATGGACATTATGTTTCTGAAAGTAAGGTGAAAGCTAGATGTGATTATCTGGATGGATATCTTAATTCGTTAATAGTGGGGGCGAAGCTGTTCCATGGAACGGCAGAGTTTGAAGAGAATATACATGATTATTATTTTCAATTCTACCTGGAAAATTTAGTGAAATACAATAGGCTAGGATGAAGCATTTTATCTTTATTGGTCAACACTTAGAAATTGTGCCATATGGAGCATAATTCATAAAACTTGATGCATCCTGAAAAGAGTATTATCATTAGACTAAAAATAAAGCCTTAAAAGATTGTAAGCTTCAATCGATCAACCTCGATACGGAAGGCTCCATCGAAGAATGACCGGGTGGCATGCCTATTAGTCGAATATAGCATAACCATTCATATAAAAGCCTGCCGGGGAGACTTGGCAGGTTCTTTAGTTTTTGAAGTGATGTTTTTCGGTATTACACCAAGTGTATATGCGATTATACAGGGTAAAAATATAGTATGGGAAGCCTGTCCAAAAGGGGATGATACAGATGATTTATGTTGGGGTGACTGGTTGGGGCGATCATGATAGTTTGTATGATGGCGGTGTGTCCCAGCGTGATAAATTGAAAGAGTATGGAGCCCATTTTCCTGTTGTGGAGGTAGATGCTTCGTTTTATGCGGTTCAGCCAAAACGGAATAGTGAAAAGTGGGTGTCCGAGACGCCTGCATCCTTTCAATTTGTCGTTAAAGCTTATCAGGGGATGACGGGACATCAACGTGGGGAAATTCCATTTGAAAGTAAGAAGGAAATGTTCAAGGCATTTTGCGACTCTCTGGAAGCTTATCAGAAGTCCGGAAAGCTCGCGATGGTCTTATTTCAGTTTCCGCCATGGTTTGATTGTAAACGTGAAAATGTCAATTACCTGCGATGGTGCAAAGCTGAAATGGGCGATATTCCAGTTGCCATAGAGTTCCGGAATCAAAGCTGGTACAGGCCCAACGTAGTTCAGCAAACTTTGGATTTTATCGAAAAGGAAGGCTGGATCCATACTGTATGCGATGAGCCGCAGGCTGGAGAGGGATCCATTCCTGTCGTTCTGCAGGCCATGGATAAAGATAAAACCCTGGTACGCTTTCATGGCCGTAACCTGCATGGTTGGCAAAGGCCTTCTTCGGGTGATAATTGGCGTGAGGTCAGGTACTTATATCGATATAATCAGCAGGAATTGACTGAATGGGTGGAGAAAATCAGGATATTGGAAAAGGAATCCAAGGATATATATATCCTGTTCAATAATAATTCAGGCGGAGATGCCGCTGATAATGCCAAACAAATGATTGAGCTGCTTGGTATAGAATATGAAGGACTGGCTCCTAAGCAGCTTGGTTTGTTTTAAGAGGATATATATAATTAAATAAAGAGATATTGTGACAACTAGTAGAGGTTATATCCTCACAAACAGGTAAAGGCGGATTTCTACATGGTATGGTTAGTATTAGTGGGTATTGGATTATTAGCGGGATCAATCGGCGCTCTTGTCGGTCTGGGCGGCGGCATCATCATTGTGCCTTCCCTTTTATATTTAGGTACATCTACAAATATTATCGATGAGCTGACTCCACAGGTCGCCGTTGGTGTTTCAACCGTAATCATGATTTTTACCGGCTTATCTTCCACTTTATCTTATTTAAAACATAAAGTGGTGGATTATAAGGCCGGCTTAATCTTTTTTATTGGCAGTGCACCTGGTGGAATAATGGGGGCTTATGTGAATAAAAACCTTAACGCCGAAGCTTTTTCATTGTACTTTGGTATTTTCATGGTTTTCATGGCCATTGTGTTATTAGTGAAAAATCGTTTGAAGCCAATGCTTTTCAAGCCTGGAAAAGGGAAAATAGTGAAAACGTATGAAACTGAAAATGGACATTCATTTTCTTATGGTTATCACCCGGTGTTAGCTGTATTGATTTCCTTTGTCGTGGGATTCAGCTCCGGATTATTTGGAATTGGCGGTGGGGCCTTGATGGTTCCCGTCATGATGCTTCTTTTCTTCTTCCCTCCGCATATGGCTGTAGCGACTTCGATGTTCATGGTATTTTTATCATCCATCACTAATTCGATTACCCATATTTCCCTTGGAAATGTAAATTGGCCATATGCTTTTGCCCTGATTCCGGGTGCATGGTTCGGTGCAAAATTGGGCGCATTCATCAATACGCGCCTAAAGAGTGCGTCGCTGGAAAATATGTTGAAAATAGTGCTGATAATCATTGGTTTACGTCTTATTTACCAAGGTATTACAGGATAAACGAGGAGGAGAAATGATGTCAGAAATCATTCATTTATATCACACCAATGATCTCCATAGTCATTTTGAGAATTGGCCTCGTATTGATAAGTTTCTTAAAGAAAGAAGACAACTTCATCAAGAAACGGGAGAAGAAGCGATCATACTGGATATAGGCGATCATGTGGACCGCTGGCATCCATATACAGAAGGTACGTTGGGTAAAGGCAATATTGAACTGCTGAATGAAGCGGGCTACCAATATGTGACCATCGGAAATAATGAAGGGATCACTTTACCTCATGATGCGTTGGACTCCTTATATGATCATGCAAGGTTCAAGGTCTTGGCAGCCAATATTTATTACGGTGATAATGAAAGGCCGGAATGGGCGCTGCCATATTGGATACATACAACGGTAAAAGGCACCAAGATCGCCATGATAGGTTTGACAGCCTTTTTTCAAAAGTTTTACTCTGCGATGGGCTGGGAAATAACAGAACCATTCGTGGAGTTAAAGGCACAGCTTGAAAGGGTCAAAACAGAGGCGGATGTAATCATCATCCTTTCCCACCTGGGCATCCATGATGATGAGAGGATGGCAGAGGACTTTCCGGAGATTGACATTATACTTGGCGCGCATACCCACCACATCCTCCACCAAGGTAAATTGATCAATGACACACTCCTTTGCGGTGCAGGGAAATATGGCTTCTTTGTTGGGCAGGTGGAAATGACCGTCAATCAGGAAAAGAAAATTAGCCAGAAGAGAGCCATTCTTTATGATACCAATGACTTTTTGGAATTGGAGAATGAACGGTTATGGATTGAAGAGATATACCAGGCCGGGGGGGAAACGCTAAAACGGGTTGCTGTGGACTTACCGATGGCACTGGATAATGATTGGTTCAAACGAAGTCCTTTGACGGAAATCCTAGGGGAGGCCCTAAGGGAGTGGAGTCAGGCGGATTGTTCCTTTTTGAATGCAGGTCTTCTGCTCGAGGGGCTTCCGAAGGGACCTGTCACAAAAGGGGATATTCACAGAATCTGCCCACATCCCATCAATCCTTGCGTCGTTGAAGTCGATGGGAATGAATTAAAGGAAATCTTAATGCAATCGAGAAATGAAGAGTGGCCTCATATTCAGGTGAAAGGTTTCGGTTTCCGCGGAAAAATCATGGGAGTCATGCATTATGATCAAATTGAATTTAACGAAATGGAGAATGGAATCGTAAAAGGGATCCTTATAAAAGGAGAGAAACTGCAGGCGGATAAGTCCTATAAATTGGCAATACCTGATATGTTCACATTTGGGCACTTCTTTCCAAGTATCCATCGCTCCAATCGCAAGGAATACTTACTGCCGGAATTCTTACGGGATATCCTTTTATGGAAGCTGAAAAAAATACACACTAACCCCTGATACGAAATCACGGTTTTGCCCTTTTTTTCATAAAGTATGGGGAAGGAAGGGGCGAAACCAATTGATTAACATGATCCCAATAATTCTTGATAATCATACATTCCTAGCCATTTCTGTCCGACTGCCGAAAACGAATTTACTTGCTGTCGCGTCCGAAAAAGGGTATATAATGTGCGGTGCGTTAGATGTTGGACTGCTGAACGATAAATTGAGAGATCGTAAAATCCTTGCAGGGAGGGCCACAGGAGTTAAATCGATTGAAGAGTTATTGGAAGCACCGCTTGAATCAGTTACCTGGGAGGCTGTGGAAAAGGGCATTCATCCAGGAATGATTGGTAAAGAGGCATTAATCAAAATGATTTGAAAAGGCGGGCTTTCTTTTTTCAGAAGGGGGCCTTATTTTTTTTGTGAAAATGCTGATATTTTTTCAATAAATATATTTAAACAGATTCATTTATCAAAATATTTTCCGATAATCTTTATAAAGGAAAGAAACGGCTTGATTTACAAATATTGAATGGGGAGATGGGTACAAGTATGAGGCTAGCTATTACAAAGTCCCTAAGCCCTGGAGCAAGGCTCGGTAAAAACATCTATAATGAGCGGGGCCATGTCCTGTTGTGCGAGGGTCTTACATTAACCCAGAAAATGATTAATCGACTGGTGTCCCTTAATATACCCTTTGTTTACATTCAAGATTCCAGGACGGATGACATCATTCCAATGCCCCCAGTGTCCGGGAAACTTAGAAGAGAAGCCATTAATACGATTGAAACCACCTTCCTGGACATGAAGAACAAAATGAACCTTGATGGATCATTCACGATAGAGCAAGCAAACGTCAAGTTCACTCAAATAGTCCGGAACATCATGGACGAGCTGAAAAGGAATAAAGAGTTAATGACTTTATTGGCCGACGTTTATACATACGATGACTATATCTTTACGCATTCCTTCAATGTGACCTTATATACCCTGGCGATTGGGATGGAATTGAATATCAATAATAAGAATCTCGAAATTCTTGGGCTGGGGGCGATTTTACATGATGTCGGCAAAATGCTCGTGCCTTTGGAAATACTCCGTAAACCCGGAAAACTGACGGAAAAGGAGTTTGAACAAATCAAAAAACATGCCGATTACGGATTTCATCTAATCAAAAATGTTCATACCGTTTCACTTTTAGTTGCGAATTGTGCCTATCAGCATCATGAAAGGTTAGATGGATCTGGATATCCCCGTGGGATAAAGGGGGATGAAATCCATTATTTCGGCAAGATCATTGCCGTTGCCGATGTGTTTGATGCCGTGACTTCCAATCGGGTTTACCGTAAGGCCATGCTGCCGCATCAGGGTTTGGAAGTCCTTTATGCCGGAGTCGGGAAAAAGTTCGACAATACGATCATCGAGGCTTTCCGCAGGGCGGTTGCCATTTATCCTAATGGTCTATCAGTAGAATTGAATGATGGTAGGAAAGGAATAGTATCCGCTCAAAATGAGGGGATTGGAGACCGCCCCATGATAAGGATACTGGAAGAAGATGGGGAGCAGATAAAAAAGCCCTATGAAGTGGACTTAAATAAAAACCTGCAGTTGCTTATCATGAAATGTCTAAATATACAAGAACCAGCCTAACCTCAAGGATAAGCTGGTTTTGTCATTCCTTGTTTTCCTTCATGATCGCAGGTGCCACCGAACTGTTTCCGTTACTAAAATAACTTGGAACATCACCTTCGATCAGCAGGCTTCCGACTGTCACTTCCTGACTCACCTTTGTCTCCTTCGTGAAAGAGGGGATGACGATTTGAATATTGACATCAAAGTCCACAATCAATTCATAATAAACATTATTGATGCCTGCGTTTGTCAGTTTTGTCCTCAAATCCGATTCAACATTCCCGATGACTGACATTTTCACTGGGATTTCTGGTCCGTAATTGGAAAGGAGATTATTCCCGGTTACAACACCAAATGGTATATAATAGACCACACTTTTATATTGTTCATCATTTATTTTTGCTGAACCTGTTTTAAAAGGGTTTCCCTGTTTGATGCCAAGTTTCTTTTGAATGTCCTTCGTTATGTTAGCCCGCAATTCACTGTATATGACCGGATTGAAGCTATAGGAGGAACTGGAGTCCTTACCACCCTTATTGTTGGTGATGATTTTGTTCATATCAACCTTGGCTATATTCTCATCAACCGATTCATGAATCGTTTCCGTTGCAATCCGTTTGATTTCATATTCGGCTACACTCATGATCACGGGTTCGATTGATTTGTCCACGTACCAAAGAGTCATGATGCTTGATATGATGAACAGGATAAAAGAATAGAGAAATACTTTCCTGGTGGGAAGAGGCCCCTTTTTTCGGAATTTCTTCGGTCGAAATCTTTTTCGGAACACGCTTTAGCCCCCTTTACTAATACCTATGCATCAAGTTTAGGGGTTTATGTTGAAATCAAAAAAAAAGCAGCGTAAAATTTACGCCGCTCACTTTCGTTTTTTAGCTAAATCTTTCCTTTCCCACAATCTTAAATAGGGGTAAGGGTCAAAGCTCCATTCTGTGATTCCATTGTCTTTGTACATCCCGTAATGAAGATGCGGTGGGAATTTTCCCGAAGTTCCTGGAGGACCGTAACCTGTACTGCCGACACCTCCGATGACTTGTCCGGGCTCGACGATTTGTCCGACTTTCAACCCTTTGGCAAAGCCGCTTAAATGGGCAAAGTAATGATAGGTATTATTTAAATCCCGTATCCCTATCCTCCAACCGCCAAATTTATTCCAGCCTTTCATCTCGATGATTCCATAGCTGGTGGAACGAACGGGAAGGCTATAATCGGCAAAAATATCAGTGCCCTCATGGATTCTCCTTCCGCCCCATCCACGAGCGCTTCCCCATGTATTCAAGTACGTATAATGAGTCCGTACTGGAACAGGGAAGGCCTTTTCATGTAAATCCAACCGGCCATATTTCTTATAAATCTCGGCATTGCCGATAATGATGCTGACTGCTTTATCTCGTTTATAATAATCCCACAAGCCGATCCGGATATTATCTTCATCTGCGCCATAAGATTGGAGATGCTTCGAAAAAGCATACAATCGATCGGTATCATTATTGATATCAGCTTTGCCATCACCATTGCCATCCTGGCCCAATCCATCAAAAAATGTGATCGTGAGCGGGTTCACGTCGTTTAAGTCAGGATTGAGGGCCCCGCTCCACTTTGAAGGCTCGATGTGGATGCCTATTAATCCCTTTGCCGGCTCTAAGTCCCTTCGTGCAGCCCTGAGGCTATGCTCATATTGATCAGCTCCAGCAAGGTAATACCACGGGATTTGGAGAGTAGCCTCCATATTTTTATATAGCTCCATTCTCCCGGGATAAGCATCTGGGGTATCGGCAGCATCAGCCACTTGGCCTGGTGCACTATTCAAAGTTAACAAACAAGTTATCGTAAGAAGGAATAATTTTTTCAACGGGGCAGGCTCCTTTCATGACATTCTCCGTAATTAAAATACATCAGTCCATCCATCGTTTATAGTTTTGCTGATTTAGCTATAAACATGAAAAATAAATAATGGGAAACCAACTATAACTTGTATAAATGCTTTTTTATTGTTAAAGTAGGGTGTGTTAATTTCTATAGAATGGAGTGGCATTTTCATGTCTTCTACAAATAAAGAAATTCTTCGTAAACCAGATTGGTTGAAAATAAAGCTTAATACTAACGAAAATTACCTCGGTTTAAAAAATATGATGCGCGAGAAAAATCTTCATACAGTCTGTGAAGAGGCAAAATGTCCGAATATTCACGAATGCTGGGCAGTGAGAAGAACGGCTACTTTCATGATCTTAGGTGAAATCTGTACAAGGGCATGCCGTTTTTGTGCTGTTACAACCGGACGTCCGAATGAATTGGACTGGGCTGAACCTGAGCGTGTTGCCGATTCCGTTGTTTTGATGAATTTAAAGCATGTCGTCATTACAGCTGTTGCCCGTGATGATTTAAAGGATGGAGGCGCTGAAGTTTTCGCTGAAACAGTCCGTGCCATCCGTCGCAAAAATCCATTTACTTCTATTGAAGTATTACCGTCTGATATGGGCGGGGTGTTTGAAAATATCAAGACTTTGATGGATGCTAAACCAGATATCCTGAACCATAATATAGAG
This sequence comes from Bacillus sp. T-10(2022), assembly GCF_056502895.1. NCBI lineage: Bacteria > Bacillati > Bacillota > Bacilli > Caryophanales > Bacillaceae > Bacillus > Bacillus sp. T-10(2022). The sequence goes on along the minus strand of NZ_CP113518.1, from coordinate 5,165,261 downwards.
ACTGTCAGAAGTTTATCCGACCGTGTACGGGCTCAGGCCAAGTACGAACGTTCTTTGGAGCTTTTAAGAAGAGCAAAGGAACTGTATCCGGAAATCCCGACAAAATCCAGTTTAATGGTAGGTCTTGGTGAAACGCGGGAGGAAATACTCGAGACCATGGATGACCTAAGGGCTAATAATGTCGATATCATGACAATCGGCCAGTATTTACAGCCGACTAAAAAGCATTTAAAGGTGTTGAAATACTACACGCCTGAGGAATTTGCCGAACTGAAAGAACGTGCATTGGAAAAAGGCTTCAGCCATTGTGAATCCGGTCCGCTTGTCCGTTCATCCTACCATGCGGATGAACAGGTTAATGCTGCGGCTAAACATAAGCAAAACAAAGGTGAAGAATTATTGAAATAGAGTGAAATAAAGGACCGAAAAATTCGGTCCTTTTTTATTCAACGGTTATCCATTTTTTGATGGATGTTATCATGATGATCTCTTTTATCGTTAACCATTTCTCCATTTTCATTTTCTGCGTCACTCATTTTGTACCCTTGAGGCGATTTCAGCATTCTTTTGATCGTTTGTTCGATCGTATAGTCAATACCTTTGCTGCCGGATTTCACTGTAGCGAAATTCTCGACATCTTGGGCAAGGTTTTGATAATCATCACTGACGTAGACATGATAGTAGCGAGGCACGACGGACATGGCAGTTCGTTTAACTTGGTCGGCGGTTTCCGTCCGATCCTTGTTATTGGTATCATATACGACAAGTACTTCCTCATCAGTAACGAGTGTAGCGGCGTCATTGACATTTGGAATCTGAACACTCAATTTAGAAATGACATCAGAAAGTTGTTCACGGTCAATGGAAGCAGCTTTGTTGGAAATGTTACGGCCGTCAATGGTTGCACTATTGGTGCGGGTAAATCCAAAATCATCACTTTTGTTGTCATTATTACGATAATCCTCATCATAATATTGAGTTGGATTATTTACGTTTGTTGGGTTGCCTGCATTGTTTTTTGCACCGAGCCCCTGATCATCTTCATTATCAGCACATCCAGTTAGTGCAATAATCGAGCTTAAACCTATCGTTATTATCGTTTTTTTCATCAATAACACCCCCGTAACTTTAGGATGAACATATTTCTCTATTTTTCGCTTAGTAATTGATGGGGAATCAGTTATAATTTAAAGAAGGAATGTATATATGAGAGGTGAAAACAATGATTAACATCAATAACATGACCTATGAAATAATTGAGGATGAAAGGGAAGGCTATAACGAAGAAGCGTTTAAAGCCAGATACAGTGAGATTTTAACGAAGTATGATTATATAGTGGGGGATTGGGGTTACGGGCAATTGAGGCTGCGTGGATTTTTTGATGATTCCAATCAGAAAGCGACCTTCGATACGAAAATAAGCACGCTTAGTGAATATTTATATGAATACTGCAATTTTGGCTGTCCTTATTTCGTCGTGAAGAAAGTAAAGAAATAAAAAGGCCAGAATTCACTCTGGCCTTCCATGTTAAGAGTTACCATATCCTTTATATGGAGGCTGTTCATCTTTTTCTGGATCATCATGTGTCGGATGAGCACCAGGATATTGTCGAGGTAAGCCTTCGTGCAACGATTTATTTTCATAATTGAAGGCACTTTGATATCGTTGCCCTTCCTGCCACGGTGTGTTTTTATTCTGGACTGGTGCATCTTTTGCAATGGGTGATCCAAAAGGTCCTTCGGGAAATTCTTCAGGAATTAAATAATCCCTCTGTTTTTCGACATTGGAAAAATCGTGGTATTCTTCTTTGTCCAAGATAATCCCCCCTCATGTAATCGATCTTACATTCAGTAGGTTTTCCCGTTTAAGATAAAAAACTTCAGCACTCAGACGATTTCCATTAAAAAGTGACGTAGTTCCTCGGCTTCCGCTTCTGACAACTGAAAGGCATGCTCAAGATAGCCTTCCTCTTCTAAATCATCAGGCCCAATTATCGCAAAACGGTTACTCTGCATATTCAAAACAAGCTTCTTTCCATAAAACCGATCGGTAGTCGTAATGGCCAGATCGAATCTCGATTCCTCTCCCATGAAGCTTATGAACCGGGTTTTTGAATCAACGACGTCATTGTATAAATAAAAACGATCTTCCATAGTCTCATTCCCTTCTTATCTTCACATTTGTAGTTCCATCATAACAAAGTGACTTCAATAGGGGAACAGACATTTTTCTGGTCTGCTGGCTGGAGAAATTAATCCCTCCTCATGATGCTTCATGAATCTCCAGCAATCATTGCGTTCATCGATTAAATGAAAATGGTTAAGAATATAAATGGGATCATGAATTGGTTTTCTTGGAGTGGACGTCGGAAAATGCCCCCCTGTAGAAAAGGCAATGTGTAAGTCAGCGCTCCTGTTAGTAATTGGATGGTGCAATGGTTGTGGTTGAAGGAATTGAGAGGAAGGGAGAAGCTATGGTATTATCAATGAATAAGGTTGGTTCGGCACAGGGTTTTACCTATGCCGATCATTCAACCAATGATTCCCTATATCATCTTAGATCAGAAAGGATCTGGAAATAATGTACTTTGTAGACCGCCAAAAAATTGAACAAATATTAGGTTTTCTTGAAAAGCAGCTTGGACTTTTTGAAGGGCATGATAATTGGGATGGAGACCTTTCGGAACTTATCGCAGAAAGGCTGATACAAACTTCCATCGATTCCGTGTTGGATGTAGGAAATGCGGTAATTGATGGTTTCATTATGCGTGATCCAGGAAGTTATGAAGATATTATCGATATCCTTCAAGATGAAAAAGTGATTTCAGAAGAAAAAGCGATACAATTCAAAAAGGTTTTGCCATTAAGGAAAATGCTGGTTCAAGACTTCATTGAAGTGAATCACAAAGAACTGCATGCCGTATTTTCGGAAAATATCGAGGCATTCAAGCAATTCCCTGATTTGGTGAGGAACTATTTAACAAATGAATTGGGACCTGTATCAGCTTTTAAAAACTAGCAGCGTTAGGAAGGCGAATTCAAATGAAGTCGTATAAAGGATATTTAATTGACTTAGATGGCACCATGTATCGCGGAACTGAACAAATTGCGGAAGCGGCAGGGTTTATTAATGACCTAAGGAAAAGGGATATCCCTTATTTATTCGTCACCAATAATTCATCCCGGACTCCGGCACAAGTAGCGGATAAGTTAAGAAGCATCGGCATCTCAACAGAGGATGAACAGGTTTTCACGACAAGCATGGCCACTGCCAATTACATAGCCGAACAAAAGAAGGATGCATCGGTCTATGTGGTGGGTGAAGAAGGCATCATCGAGGCTCTTAAGGAAAAAGGAATGAAGCTTGTCGAAGAGCATCCAGATTTTCTGGTAATGGGCATCGATCGCGGCGTCAATTATGAAAAGTTGTCAAAAGCCTGTCTTGCTGTTAGAAATGGTGCTGTTTTCATTTCGACCAATGGTGATATTGCCATTCCTACTGAGCAAGGCCTTTTGCCTGGGAATGGTTCCTTGACCTCCGTTGTTTCCGTTTCGACTCAGGTACAGCCGATTTTCATTGGAAAACCTGAATCCGTCATAGTGGAGCAAGCACTAAGAGTATTAGGGGTACCTAAAGAAGAGACAATCATGGTTGGCGATAACTATGATACGGATATCCTTGCCGGCATTAATGCAGGGATCGATACACTGCTTGTACATACTGGCGTGACGACAAAAGAACGCCTAAAGCAATATAAGGAGCAGCCTACGCATGTGGTGGACACTCTCGACTTATGGCGTTTCGAATGAAAAAAAACAGGCCTGCGATTGCAGGCCTGTTTTTTTTCATGTCGTTTTATTCTGCATTTTCGGTTCTATGGGCAAGCCGGCTTGAAGCGGCAGCTGCAATCGCCCCAACGATATCATCTAAAAAGGTGTTCACCTTACCAGTGCTTTTATCGTTTAGATATTTTAAGATCCCCGGCTTTTGTTTATCGATGAAACCATAATTGGTAAAGCCGATTGATCCATATACATTCACAATTGAAAAAGCCAATATTTCATCGACCCCATATAGGCCCTCATCTATTTCAATTATGCTCAGCAGAGGCTCCTCGAGCAGTTTTTTCTCAGCTAGAATATCCAACTGAATGCCGGTAAGGATGGCATTTTGGACCTCGCGTTTTGAAAGGACCCGTTCGACATTGTGAAGGCAATCGGACATTTGGAGATTTTCATGGTAGCCAGATTGTAAATACATGACAAGCTCAGCGATATCCTCCAATTTCACTCCTCGTTCAATTAGCCATCTTCGAGCCGTTTTTTCAGACATTGATTGTTCAATATTAGCCATGTCATCACCCATTTCTCTATATTTTAAAGGGATAGTTCTAATGCAGGTAGTTTGATCTAATTAAAATGAAAACCCATGAAGGATGTTTTGATCCGAATTTCTAATAAGGTTTCGATAATCATTCAGAAAACGGGTTATTCCACATATATATAAGTATATGATGTCCAATATTTCTATTATATCCATTTGATGAAGGGGGCCATTCCATGATAGAAGAAATCATTTTTAATAATTATGGCATAAAGGTGGAGCTTGAAGAAGCCAATAGCAGGTTTCCAAGCTTCCGTTCAGGAAATATGGTTTACAGCATCGTTCCCATTGAAAATATGGAGCAGGAGGAATTAGTGGAACGGTATAAAATGTCTCAACATCTGATTTCTCAAGGAGATCGTCACGTATCCGCCTTTGTCCTTGCCAATCATGGAAGTTATGTTTCGGAAGCGGATGAACAATTATTCATCCTTCTTGCCAATCAGGCATTGGAAGGTCCGAAAAATTTCAACCCAGGACGACGTCTGGCAAGATTTCATCAGCGGGGGAGAAATATTAATGAAACGATTCGATCATGCTCAAGGATCGGAAAATGGAAAGAACTCTGGGAACAAAGGATCGATCAGTTAGAAAAGATTTGGCGGGATAAGCTCAACGCCCATCCTGATAACCAGTTTGAAAAATTATTCATAGAAACCTTTCCCTATTATATGGTCCTAGGTGAAAATGCGATTCAATATTTAGTCGACACGGAAATTGATGATACCCCGCAAATTGTCGATAGTGGAACGGTTTGTTATGAACGTTTTTTACATGATACCTGGAAAAGCAATAAGTGGATGAAAAATCCGTTCGATTGGGTATTCGACCACGGAACCAGGGATGTCGCGGAATGGGTGAGGGAACACTATTTTCAAAATGTTCATACCCATCAACGGGGCATCGGCCAATTCTTTCACGAATATCAATCCATAGAACATTTCTCCAGCTTTTCAGCCCGGTTGTTATATTCGAGGATGCTGTTTCCCATTCATTATTTTGAAACTGTGGAAGAGTATTTTTCAAAAACGACGGAATCAAGGTCGAATGAGTTGGAGGATAAAATATCTTCAATAACGAAATCCTCCCAACAATATGAATCCTTCCTCAAACATTTTTATGAATTGGCAGAGGTCCCGGCCAAGCAATATGATTTGCCTAAAATTGACTGGATTTAGATAAAAACGGGAAAGAAATATGATTCATCCTAACTTACTATGTTATGATGATAACAAGATTTTTTAGAATAATTAGATATTTAATCGCTACGGAAGGATGGGACCATGAAAAGATTGATGATGGCCGCCCTTTTAGCCCTTTTAATCATCCAAATGACAAATCTTGCAAAAGCTGAAACGAAAACAAGTTGCGAAGCAAATCAATTCAAGATTGTCATGAAGTCTGCTGCGGATGTGAAGGAAAAAGCGTCGGCTGCAAGCAAAACATTAATAACTTATAAGAAAAACAAAGAATTATCGACAAGTGGAAGAACTGGGAACTGGTATAAGGTCTGTCACTCTAAAAAGACAGCATATATCAATGTGGCAGATGCTAAAGAGGTTTTCGGTACCAGTGAAAAAGCCCTTCTAAAGAAATTCGATAGTAGAAAAGGCGTTAACCAAGTTGTATCGGTGACAGGAAAAGTGATGAGTGATACAAAGGTCACGATCCAAACGTATGAAAAGAAACAAGGGGAATGGCGCCGGGCATTGAAGAAGATGGAGGGTGTCATTGGGAAGAACGGCTTCACGAAGAGCAAAAAAGAGGGTGATGGAAAATCCCCGGTTGGAATTTATTCATTCGGTACGTCCTTTGGAAGTGGAACGAAGCCAGCCGGAATGAAAATGAGTTATAAGAAAACGACCAAATATGACTACTGGATTGATGATCAGACATCCAAGGATTATAACAAGTGGAAAACCTATAAAGGAAATCCTGCAGTTAAATGGAAGTCTTTCGAAAGGATGAATCATGAACTCTATAAGTATGGCGCGGTCATCAATTATAATACGAATCCCATCATAAAAGGAAAAGGCAGTGCAATCTTTCTTCATGTATGGAGAGGAGATACAAAGCCGACGGCGGGATGTACAGCCACAGCTGAAAAGAATGTCCTCAGTTTACTGAAATGGATGGATCCCGTGCAAAAACCACATATTGTAATGGGTACAAATGATTCATTGAAGAGCGTTAAATAATAATCATCAAAATGGTTTCCCATAAAAAAATCAGCTTTACCCGTTCTTACTCGTTCAAGGGATGGACGAAAAAAGTTCGTGCATCCATCTTTTCTAACTATTGATAATTATATGAATTAAACTTATAATGTCTACTATACAAATACAAATGTTTTCTTCAGACAAACAGTTTTTAAGGGGGAACCAAATTATGAAAGCCATCTCGATCGGTTTATTGGGGTTAGGTACAGTCGGATCAGGAGTCGTACAAATCATTGAAAGCCATCAGGACAAGCTCATGCATCAAGTGGGCTGTTCCATATCCGTTAAGAAGATACTAGTCAAAGACACGACGAAGGAGCGGCTTGTCGAGGTCGATAAAGGAATGTTAACTGACAATCCTGAGGATATCCTTTCGAATCCCGAGATTGATGTTGTAATAGAAGTGATGGGTGGAATCGAAGAAACACGCAGTTATCTGATAGAAGCTATAAAAAATAAAAAGCATATCGTTACGGCCAATAAAGACCTAATGGCTTTATATGGACCGGAACTGCTGGAATTGGCCACGGAGAATCAATGTGATTTGTTCTATGAAGCAAGTGTTGCAGGGGGAATTCCGATATTACGCGGTCTTGTCGATGGATTATCTTCTGACCGCATCACGAAAATGATGGGAATCGTCAATGGAACGACAAACTTCATTTTAACGAAAATGAGCAAGGAAGGCAGAGCTTATGATGACGTATTGAAGGAAGCTCAGGAGCTGGGATTTGCTGAAGCCGATCCGACAGCCGATGTAGGCGGATTGGATGCGGCCCGTAAAATGGCGATCCTATCAACACTCGGGTTCTCAATGAACATTGGTTTGAATGATGTTGAGGTACAGGGCATTACCGAGATATCCGAAGAGGATTTGAGATATAGTAAGAAGCTTGGATATACAATGAAATTGATCGGCGTCGCTTCCAGGGCAGGGGATAGGGTCGAAGTAAGTGTCCAGCCTGCACTTCTTCCGGAAGCACATCCGTTAGCATCGGTAAATAATGAGTATAATGCTGTATACGTTTATGGGGAAGCAGTAGGGGAAACGATGTTTTACGGACCAGGCGCCGGCAGTCTTCCTACTGCGACTGCAGTCGTTTCGGATATGGTGACGGTCATCAAGAATATGAGGCTGGGCGTAAATGGCCGCAGTGCCGTTTCACCTCAGTACCCGAAACAATTAAAAGATGCCACTGAGATTTTCGCTAAGTTCTTCATTCGATTACATGTTCAGGATGAAGTTGGCGTTTTAGCCAGAATCACGAATTTATTTGCAGAGCATGGAGTAGGATTCGATAAAATCCTTCAATTGCCTCTGGATGAAAAGGAATCTTCCGAAATCGTATTGGTTACGCACACTGCCACAAAGGCTGCATTTGAGCAAATAATACAGAAATTAAATGATTACAATATGGTAAGAGAAGTGAAAAGCACATACAGAGTTGAAGGAGAGGACATCAAATGAGCTGGCAAGGACTTATAAGCACGTATAAAGAATTTTTACCCGTTAATGAAAACACACCTGCACTAACCCTTTTGGAGGGTAATACACCTTTAATCAGACTGAATCGATTATCCGAAGAGTGGGGAATCGACTTACATGTAAAATATGAAGGGGCGAATCCAACTGGGTCGTTTAAAGACCGCGGCATGGTCATGGCTGTCGCCAAAGCGATAGAAGAGGGCAGCGACACGATCATCTGTGCTTCCACTGGGAATACATCGGCAGCTGCAGCCGCTTATGCGGCCCGGGCCAACCTGCGCTGTATCGTTGTCATCCCTGAAGGGAAAATAGCCATGGGCAAGCTTGCCCAAGCCGTCATGTACGGAGCGGAAATCATCTCGATCGAAGGGAACTTCGACCAGGCTTTAAAAATCGTCCGTTCACTTAGTGAGAGCTCACCGATAACTCTTGTGAATTCGGTCAACCCATACCGGATTGAAGGGCAGAAAACAGCGGCTTTCGAAATTTGTGATGCCCTCGGCTCCGCACCGGATATTTTGGCGCTTCCAGTTGGGAATGCAGGTAATATAACGGCTTACTGGAAAGGTTTTAAAGAATATAACGAATCGAAACAAACGGGCCTTCCTGAAATGAGAGGGTTCGAAGCTGAAGGTGCGGCTGCAATTGTCCGGGATAGCATTATTGAAAATCCAGAAACGATTGCAACAGCCATCCGGATTGGAAATCCTGCAAGTTGGAGCTTTGCTGTGGAAGCAGCAAATGAATCCAAAGGCAAAATTGATGAGGTGACGGACGAAGAAATTCTGGAAGCCTATCATTTCCTCGCTAAAAAAGAAGGGGTATTTGCAGAGCCGGCATCATGTGCTTCCATTGCAGGCATCTATAAACAATTAAAAAGCGGTGAAATCAAAAAAGGAAGTAAGATTGTTGCCGTTTTGACTGGAAATGGATTGAAAGATCCGAATGTGGCAGTCAATACAAGCACGATTCAGCCGACATTGCTGCCAATGGATGAAGAGGTCATTTTAGAACATCTGCAGGGTGTGAAACAGGCATGAGTGCGGAATCAGAGATGTTCTTGATCCGTGTACCAGCAAGTACGGCCAACTTAGGACCAGGATTCGATTCCATCGGCTTGGCGCTAGGACTTTACTTGGAAATACACGGATCTTCATCAGATCAATGGGAAGTCGTTCCACTTTCAGAGGAAATGTCTGTTTTTCCAACGGATGATCGTAATTATATCGTCCAAATTGCCAAGGAAACGGCGGCATCCTATGGAAAGGAACTTTCCCCATGCCGGCTTTTCGTCTCTAGCGAAATTCCACTGGCACGGGGTCTTGGAAGCAGTGCCTCTGCCATTGTGGCGGGGATTGAATTGGCGAACATCGTTGGTGAACTTCATTTATCCGAAGAGGAGAAGAATAGGCATGCTTCCCTCTTTGAAGGGCATCCGGATAATGCGGGGGCATCAGTGTATGGTGGATTGGTTGTGGGCCTGCATACGGAGGAAAGAACGGATGTCGTGTCGTTTCCAATCGAGGGAGTTAAGGTGATTGCTGTTATTCCCGATTTTGAATTGCTTACGGAAGATTCAAGAAATGTCCTTCCGAATTCGCTTTCCTATAAAGAGGCGATAAGCGGAAGTGCAGCCGCAAATGTAATGCTTGCAGGAGTTCTATCTAAAGATTGGAAGCTTGTTGGTGAAATGATGCAAAGTGATCGTTTCCATCAACCATATAGAGCAGAGTTGGTCCCTCATTTAGCGCTTATTGAAGAAGTTGTCCTCAATGAAGGCGGATTTGGTGCAGCCCTAAGCGGAGCAGGCCCAACTGTTTTATGCTTATCATCCGCAGAAAATAGTGAAAGTTTGCTCACAGTATTGAAGGAAAAATTTCCGGAATTTCTTGTGAGAGAATTGGAAATCGATAATGAAGGCAGCTATACGGCAACCCTTTCAGAACAGGAAAAAAATGAATTGAAATTTTTGAAATCGTGAGCCATGCTTCATTCATTGTCCATATAAAAAAGCTGACTCGCGTCAAGCCGTATCAATTTGATAGGGCAAAAGCCGAGTCAGCTTTATTTTTATTGCAGCCCGGAAAAGATTCCGGCCTGTATGAAAAAGGTTGAACGTGTATAGATGAAGTGAGCCTTCATCCATACGCTGTTGTTATTTAAAGGGCCATTAGAAAACTTGTTCAACTTCCACTACACCAGGAACTTCTTCAAGAAGGGCACGCTCAATCCCAGCTTTTAGCGTAATGGTCGAACTAGGACAGCTTCCGCAGGCTCCTAGTAATCGTAATTTTACAATTCCATCTTCTACGTCAACTAGTTCACAGTCACCGCCATCACGAAGAAGAAACGGACGAAGCTTATCTAGGACTTCTTGAACTTGAACTTCCATTGTTTGTTCAGACATTGCAATCGACTCCTTTCCTAATCATATTATAAAGCGAAGGTAGTAAAAAATCCAACTGTAACTTTGCGGAAATATAATCTATATTATTCTGGTATGATGGAAACAGGTGAAGTTTTTAAACATTATTCAAAATGAAGGAGGAAGAGTGTGGTAATGAAAGAAATTGAGATAGAAGTGTATGGTGCGGAGCAAATTTGCGCAAGTTGTGTGAATCTCCCTTCTTCGAAAGATACCTGCGAGTGGCTTGAAGCCGCTTTAACGAGGAAGTTTCCTGAGCAGAAATTCAAAATATCCTATATAGATATGTTTAATCCTCCAGAAACGCAAAAGCAAAAGAGCTTTGCCTTGAAGATGATCGAGGAAGATTTATTTTATCCACTGGTCCTCATCGAAGGAGAAATCATCGCAGAAGGAAATGTGCGTCTCAAAAAAGTGGTGGAAACGATGGAAAAATACGGATATACAATACAAGTATGATATATAATGGAAGAAATAAGAAAAACTGACCCATGAATGAGCTGCATGCAGCTCATTGGGCCAGTTTATAAAATGTAGCATAGATGGGTTGGAATCAACCGTTATGGTATTTATACATCCAGAGAATGCCTGATTTCATCAGGCGGGCCACTCTGCCGGTGATTGGGCGATTTGCAACAAGACCAAACCCTTGTTTCTTCCCAAGAGAACCTAATGTCCCTTTTAATTTCATTGTCGGGAAGCTTTCTGGAAGTGGTTCATTTGCCCATTTCTTTACAAGAACCTGTACGATTTGCTCAGCTTGGGACTCCGCTAATTGAGCACTAGGTGCATGAGGCAGGCTTGCGCAGTCGCCGACCACAAAGATGCTGTCATCATTAGGAAGGAAATGCTGAGGAGTCAGAACGGCTCTTCCTTGACGGTCTTTTTCAATATCCATATCGCGGATGATCTTACTTGGCTGGATTCCAGCTGTCCATACGATGACGTCGCTTTGAACGGCTTCGTCGCCATTATAAAGAAGGTTTGGTTCAACTTTCGTTATATTTGAATGATGGACGATTTCGATTGTATGTTTATCGAACCATGATTCGACAAAGGTGCTTAATCTTTCTGGGAAAGCAGATAGAATATGCGGTCCACGGTCGAATAATTTAACGTTTAAATCTGAACGGCTTTCAATCAATTCACTTGCAAGCTCAACACCACTCAGTCCGCCACCAACGATAGAAACGGTTGCACCGGCACCTAAATTATTCAAGGCTGAATATGTTCGGCGTGATTTATCGATTGTTTGGATACTGTAGGTATGTGTGTCTGCTCCAGGAATATTGTGGTATTTATCTTCGCAGCCAAGGCCAATGACTAAATCATCATAAACGACAGGATCTTGATTTTCTATAATGACTTGTTTATTTTCCATATCGATGGAAAGTACTTCTCCGTACACGTTCTTCAAGCGAGGATGTTCAGGAAATGCAACACGGATGTGCTGATCTGGAATGGTACCTGCTGCTAAAGCATAATATTCCGTTTTTAAGCAGTGATAAGGATTACGGTCGATAAGCGTGATGCTCACATTTTCAGGAAGCTGATTAGGCAGCAATCTTTGCAACATGCGCATACCACCATACCCGCCACCAAGTATGACTAGATTCTTCATATGATTTTTCCCCTTTATTTGATCTCTTGAAAAATTTGACTAGCATTTAACTATAGGATTCCCCCAAATGGTCCCCTTTAAAGTTTAATTAAATATATATACCCCAATTAGTAGCAAGAATAAAAAATTAGTTAATTTTCTTTTATTTACGTACCCCGACAAAAGTATAACGAATATAAAAGGAAATCACAACCGATATCTTGAAATCGGCTGATTTTTTATGCGTAAATATTGACTGTAGAAGGGAAAAGTAATAAGATGGTTTGTTAGTAACTGTGAGGTGAAACAATGTACCCGATTATTGAATTTTGTGTAAGCAATCTGGCCAGCGGCGCTCAGGAGGCTCTGGAAAGATTGGAGCGGGATCCGAATTTGGATATCATAGAATATGGTTGTCTGGGTTATTGCGGCAGATGCTCCAGTAACTTATATGCGCTTGTAAACGGTGAAGTGGTTTTTGGTGACACAACGGATGAATTGGTTGATAAAATATATAAGTACATTGATGAATTTGAAATGTTTTAATCATCAACGGCGAACAAAAAGGCTGTTCCTTCGTGGACAGCCTTTTTAATATCAGTGCTGCAGCAACGAGTGGGTTGTTAATTGCTGCTTGAGTTCCTGAAATCGGTCCCTGGCCATCTGGATGATGGAGGCTTCCCGGGCATTTTTTTGACTTTCGAACACTAATGAAAAATACTTGATGGCTGCCTTTTCATTTCCTAACCTCCTTGAGATGTCACCAGCGAGATAGAGGATTCTGGCTTCGGATACCTGAGTGCCGCTGAAGTCTCCTGTTGAATAGGATGCTTCATATTCCTTTAGGGCGAACTTCAAAAATCTTTCTTCTTGTTCCTTGCTTTTGTGGATCCTATATAACCATGCTATCCGTAAACAGATTCCGGCAAGGATTATATGTTTTTCCTTTTTTAAAGCTCCGCAATAACTCGCTAGCTTGTATGTATTGATCGCATCTTTAATGGATCTCTCCTTGCTAAAATGGTGGGGAACCCACTGGGAGCTTACTTTTTCCATAATGATTTCCATTGTAGTGGGGGGGAAGTACCGGGAGAAATCCTCCGAATACGAAAAGCCGCAGTGAGGGCAAACAAAGATATTGTAGTAAAGTGCGTTAACGGCTGAATCAGCATAAATGGGGCAAAAGTCCGTGTCATATTTAGAAACTTTTACAAAACGCGACCGTACCTTTTTAGTGGTTGATTTTTGCTTGCATAAAAGGCATTCCATGCTTTTATCATATAGAGGATGTATGCCTTCGATGGTGATTACCCCCTTACTGTAATTTGGGATTAGGTCCAATGGAACGGTTAATTATACCTACAGTCTTTATTATAAACTAATTTTTGTTGGTAAAATAGGTGGGGGAATATGATTTTTTCAAGCTGGAAAATTGAGCGTGGGAATTTCTTTGGTATATACTATAAAGAGTAATAGTTCTATCTCACATATCAGAAGAAGGAGGGATTTATTGTGAGTGAAGTTGTTCAAATAACGGAAGCTGCCGCTTTTCAGATAAAAGAAATGATGAAACAAAATGGTGAAGAGGGTTCCTTTTTAAGAGTGGCCGTTAAAGGCGGAGGCTGCAGTGGATTATCCTACGGAATGGGTTTTGAACAAGAACCCGGAGAAAAAGATAGCCAGCTGGAACAGTTTGAAATTAAGATCCTTGTTGATTCCCAGGATGCAGATATATTGAATGGAACGGTAATTGATTATAAACAAACGATGATGGGTGGAGGCTTTACGATCGAAAACCCAAATGCTATCGCTTCATGCGGTTGCGGGTCTTCCTTCAAAACGGCTAAAAACGCCGGTACGCCGGAGAACTGCTAAGAAACTCTTATCATTGAGAAAGGGGGGGCACTTTAACAAGTGTCCCCCTTAGTTTATAGGCAAAAGGGATTTGGAATGGTCTCATCCCGAACCATGATTTGAAAATAGGCTAGGTACATGGACGGTCGAATAAAGTGCGTGAACGGACGAATAAAGTTTGAGAACGGTCGAATAAACGCTTCAGCTGAAAACAGCTGGAGCGTTTATTAAAGAAAAAACCAGGCAAACATCAAATTTGACTACAGTCTAGGGGGCACTAAAAAAAGTGCCCTTTTTCATGCTTATTTGCTGCTTTAAATATTGTTCAGGGCCTCCTTGATTGGGAGGGTGCCGCTGGAAATTTCGAATGTTTTATTGAATGTTTTTTCTTCTGTGATTGATTTGGCAAGAACGGTGGCGACATCGGCTCTTGGAATGGAATTGTCAGCATGATCCACTTTCTCATCAACAAATATTTTTCCGATGGCTTGTTCATTTGTCAAAGCAACCGGCCGGACAATCGTGTATGTCAGCCCGCTTGCTTTTAAATGTTCATCGGCATCATGCTTTGCTTCGAGATAATGGTGCATTTCTTCTTGGGCTTGTTCCGGATTATCGGAACCGACAGAGCTCAGCATGACAAAACGTTCGATCCCCTTCTTCTTGGCGGCATCAACCAGTTTAATGGCTCCATTCTTATCCACAGCTGTCGTTTTATCCGGCCCTGTTTTCGGTCCAGATCCTGCTGCAAAAATGATGGCCTCCATGTTATCCACTGCTTTATCCACATTTCCCTCTAAATCGGCAAGGATTGGATGCCCGCCGAGTGCTTTTATCGTTTGGGCCTGTTCTTCTTTCCGGATCATTCCGTAAACAGTCATTTGCGGATTTTTTGATAATTCCCCAATGATCTGCTTTCCTGTCGTTCCATTGGCTCCTGCAATTAAAATATTCATAGATGCATTCTCCTTTCATGGCTTCTCCTACTCTTTACCCTTAGTATGACAAAAGTAAGCGCTGTGGATAAGTAATGGGAAAAGTTATCCACAATAACCGAATTGGGGACAATAAAAAAAACCCGGCTATGAAAGTCGGGTTTTTGCGTAATTTTAAAACATGGAGGAACTATGCATCGGCTGAACTTTTGCTTTTGGGTCAATATATTGTTTGGCGTGATTGACGGCAGTGGGTGCCTCACCAAAACCACTTGCAATTAATTTGACTTTTCCATCATATGTTGCAATATCACCTGCTGCATAAATTCCCGGGATATTCGTTTCCATTCTGGAATTCACCAAAATACTGTTCTTCTGGATATCAAGTCCCCATTCCTTAATGGGACCGAGAGAAGAAACGAAGCCGTAGTTGACGATGACTGCATCCACCTCCATCGTCTCTGTATCTTCACCATTTGTATCCTTGATGACAACCGTATGGATCCGTCCGTCTGTACCAATCAATTCTGAAGGTATGTAAGGAGTCTTTATTTCAACTTTTGAATTTTTAAGTGTTTCTACACTATGTTCGTGGGCACGGAATTTATCCCTTCTGTGAATGATGCTCACTTTCTCGGCGATCGGCTCGAGCATTAAGGCCCAGTCCACTGCCGAATCCCCACCACCGAAAACCACCACTTTTTTGCCGGCAAAATGATTGAGGTCGTCGATGAAATAGTGAAGGTTGCCGTTTTCATATTTTTTTGCATCTTCAATTTCGATGCGGCGGGGTTGGAAAGCCCCATTTCCAGCTGTGATGATAATCGTTTTGGAGTAATGGATTTCTTTATCAGTCGTTAACTTGAAAACTCCATCGGCTTGCTTTTCCACTTCTTTAACGGCTTGCTCTAGGACAACATCCTGTTTGAACTTTGCCATTTGTTCTTTCAAATTATTCACTAGCTCCTGAGCGCGCACTTTAGGGAAACCAGCGATATCATAGATGTATTTCTCAGGATAAAGGGCTGACAATTGTCCGCCTAATTGTGGCAGGCTCTCGATGATTTTTACGGATGCCTGTCTCATTCCTCCATAAAATGCAGTGAATAATCCAACCGGGCCTCCGCCAATGATGGTAATATCATAAACTTTTTCATTAACTTCCAACGTTATCCCTCCGATATACTAGATACTAGGTTTGCTGAAATTTATTCTCTTATTTTAACATAGATGATCTTTTAAAAAACGGAGAAAGTTAGAAAAGTAAGAAAGTTTTGACTATATAAGGGCGGTTTCATGATGAATGGTCTTTATCCGCTTTCATAAGTGGGTAAAATTACCCTTTGCCAATGTTAAGCATATCGTATAAATATGGTATGGAACTAGTTGAAAAGTAACGTTTTTCAGCTTGATTTTAACCCGAAAAAGTTCGGTTTGTTACTTGAAAAAGGTATGGAAAAAGACTAATATTTACTTAGACATCATTTGGTAAAATTTTTATGAATTTTTTATGACAATTACGAAGTGTTACGTGAAATACGTCACAAATGTATAAGAGTGCTTTTTATAATGGAAATTAATAAGATAGACAATATATTTTAGTTATGGAAAGCATCACAAGAAAATATCGTAAAGGTGGAAGAATACTTTTGAAAAAGCCAACTATCGTTGTTTTAGGAGCAGGTTATGGTGGATTGATGACTGTTACTCGCTTACAGAAGGCATTAGGTCAAAATGAAGCAGAAATCGTATTAGTTAACAAAAATGATTACCACTATGAAACAACATGGCTGCATGAAGCATCGGCTGGAACGCTTCATCATGATCGTGTGCGCTATCCAATCAAAAGTGTCATTAACAACAAAGTTAAATTCATCCAGGATTCCGTTTTGGAAGTGAAAACGGAGAACAAAAAAGTCATCCTTGAAAACGGCGAAATTTCTTATGATTACTTAGTGATTGGTCTTGGACCTGAATCGGAAACGTTCGGAATCCAAGGGCTAAAAGAATATGCTTTCTCTATCTCTAACGTGAACACGGCACGTAAAATCCGTGACCATATCCAATTGCAATTCGCTACGTACAGTTCCGAGGTCGAGAAGAATGAAGACCGCTTGACGATCGTTGTCGGAGGAGCAGGATTTACGGGAATCGAATTCTTAGGCGAATTGGCTAACCGTGTCCCTGAACTTTGTAAAGAATACGACATCGATTTCCAAAAGGTTCGTATGTATTGTGTGGAGGCAGCACCAGCAGTCCTCCCTGGCTTCGACCCGGAATTGGTGGATTATGCAGTATCTTACCTTGAGAAAAAAGGTGTCGAATTCAAAATCGGTACACCGATCAAGGGGGCGACTCCTGAAGGCATCATCGTGGCAAAAGGCGAAGATGAAGTGGAAGAAATCAAAGCGGGAACCGTAGTGTGGGCAGCTGGCGTACGTGGTAACTCCGTGATAGAGGCTTCCGGTTTTGAAGCTATGCGCGGACGTATTAAAGTGAACCTTGACATGCGGGCACCGGGTCATGACGATATCTTTATCGTAGGGGACTGCGCTTTGATCATCAACGAGGAAATTAACCGTCCATATCCGCCTACCGCACAAATCGCGATGCAGCAAGGTGAGGTCATTGCGAAGAACCTGACTAAATTGGTTCGTAATGAAAGCGACCTTGAAACGTTCACTTTCGAAAACAAAGGAACGGTATGTTCACTTGGTGAAGACAACGCGATTGGTGTTGTATTCGGCAAGAAAGTTACAGGTAAGACTGCATCATTCATGAAGAAAATGGTTGATAACAGAGCGTTGTTAATGATTGGCGGAGCTTCCCTTGTTGCTAAAAAAGGTAAATTCAACGTCCTTTAATTTTTTCTATATATTAATAAAGGCCATTTGGGGATTTTCCCTGAATGGCTTTTTCATTGACATCCCATCAATGGGTGAGTGTGCCAACTATTGGAGTATGCACGGTTCTTATATGGAATATAATGGGTAAGGATGACGGAGCTTAATCTTATGTTCTTCTGCTGTTTGAAGTTTACAATAATAATGAATATAGGGGGAAGTGGGTCTTGGTGGAACGATGCAAAAATGTTTGGCTTGCAGTGTCCGGCCTTGTGATATCTGATAAAGGTGAATGGCTGGTCGTAAATAAAAGGTATGGCGGATTGAAAGGGCAATGGTCGCTTCCGGCAGGTTTTGTCAAAAATGATGAAACCGTCGATGAAGCTGTCGTAAGGGAAGTGTTGGAGGAGACGGGTATTCATACAGAAATTGAAGGCATTGTAGGAGTGAGAAGCGGAGTCATCAAAGGGAATATTAGTGATAATATGTTGATATTTTTACTTAAACCGGTCAGTTTTGAAGTAACCGCTCAGTCGGATGAACTATATGAAGCTAAATTTTATGACCCTGATTTACTCATGCAGGAAGGGAAGCAATCATTATTATTGGAACAGCTGTTAGCTTTTAAAAAGGAAAGAATGCAGACGATGCTTGACGGATTGAATCCGGGAGATCAATTTGGGTATACATCATATAAATTATTCATGTGATTTGGGTAATTATCTTTTCTTCGGAATTATTTGGTATAAGTCGTTGACGCAGCAATTATTTTTTCAGTAAACTAAAGGTGTCGCTTTTTAAGGAGGGTCAAGAATAACATGCCATTGCCTGTTTTAATTATCTCAATACTCTTATTTTTCATATTGTTTTTCGGAATTGGCTTTTTGCTGAATATGCTCTTTCGTTCTTCGTGGATCATGGTCATCTTATTTCCAATCGTCTTCATCATCATTGTCAATGAAACAAAGCTAATAGAATATTTTAGAAATCCGGGAATATCTTTTTCTAATCTTGGAACGAACCTAACTTCCTTGCATACGGCAGACATCATTATTTTATCTAGCGGGCTGCTTGGCGCGGTTTTAGCTGGTGTGGTCATCAGGATTCTAAGGAATAAAGGATATCAAATGTTTTAATAATGAGAAGGGCCGTCATTTATGGACGGGCCTTTTTTTGTAAGCTGTTTTCGCATACTTTGTTGCTATTTACTAAGTAGTGCGGTGTGGTTGATTTCCCCTCCAGATGCTCGCTTTCCGCGGGGCGGGCGGTGAGCCTCCTCGGCGTAAACGCCTGTGGGGTCTCACCTGTCCCGCTGCTCCCGCAGGAGTCTCGCACTTCCGCTCCAATCAACCTTAAATAGTTTCGTTTTAAAAACAACAATCTTTACGAAAAGAGCCTTTTTTGTAAGAAAAATTGGTTCTTTCCATGCTTCATGAATACTTTCACTCCGTAAAGGGAACAAATATCCTTGTGAGAGGAGTGGAACTAATACATATGAAGATTGTAAAGGCATTATTTTTGAGGGTTGCTATTATCATATTATTTATCTTGGCCATCGAATCGACCTTAAATCATGTTTTTGGGGCTGTGCCTGAAGATCATCCTTTTGATGAGGCAATGAGACAACATCGAATGCTTGGTCTCGAATATAAAGCGATCCATAGTGGAGGTCAAGTGGCAACGCTAATGGCATCGGCATCCGCGAGCAATGGTCCCACGACGATAGCGGAGGCAATCGAGCTCTCGAAATACCCGAAGCATGAAGTTTTGGCTACAGGATATACAGCAGGGTATGAATCAACCGGAAAGTACCCGGAAAGCCCATCCTATGGAATCACTTATTCAGGGGTGAAGGTGAAACGGGATCTGTTTTCCACCATTGCCGCCGATCTTGCCGTATTCCCTCTCGGAACCATCCTTTGGATTCCGGGCTATGGATATGGGGTTGTAGCGGACAAGGGTGGTGCAATCAAAGGAAACCACCTGGATCTATACTATGAAACGGTACAAGATGTATATGAGAATTGGGGGAAGAAAACCCTTGAAGTATATGTTGTCCAAAAAGGGAACGGCGAGTTATCCGAAGAACAGTTAAGCAAGTTGAATGAAACCAAGATCAGGCAGGTATTCAAGCCTAAAATCGCTCAGAAAACATTGAACGATAATGTAGCTTCCTTTGCTTTTTAATGATGGACAAAGGTGAAAGCGAAAGGCTGCCTCAATTGAGGCAGCCTTTTTGATTGTCTGTTTTCCGTTCGGGACGCCTTAGTCCATGCTTTTGTAGGCTTCAGGATGCAGAGTCTTTGCCAATTTGGAAAGGCCATCCAGTAATCGCGGGGAGGGGCGGCAGAATAAAGGCTCTTCCATTATGTGAATATTGTTATTCCGGACTGCCTTCATATCAGTCCACCCTTTCCGTTTCTTGACCAGCTCCGGGTTTACTTTTCGTAAAGGGACACCGACCCAAGCTAAGCAAATATGGTCGGGATCCTTTTTTTGGACCTCTTCGGAAGTGACTTGAATGCTTGCCATGTCGACATCTTCGAATAGGTTATATCCTCCCGCAAGCGTGCTGATCTCGGATAACCAATTAACTCCCCCGGGGCTGAATAAGGGATTAGGCCACCATTCCCAATACAGCGACGGCTTTGTTTCGATTTTGTCTGCGACGTTTTTGTATTGAAGGATGGCATCACGGAATTTGGCAGCCTGTTCCTCTGCTTTTTCCTTAAGATTCATGGCATCGCCCAAGGTCAGTAAATCTTTTGCGATATCTTCAAGTGATTGCGGGTTGAAGATGATATGAGGGATGTTCCGTTCTTTTAGCCCCTCAATATTTTTTTCCATGCCCGGTACACTTAGTGAAGCCAACACCAAATCGGGTTTTAGTGATTCTACATGATCGATATCAATGGATAAATCGGGCCCCACCTTAGGAAGGTGCTGTAAGGTTTCAGGCCAATCAGAGTAGTCATCGATGGCGATCAGCTGATCTTCAATCCCTAGATATGTGCAGAGTTCCGTATTGCTGGGGCAAAGAGAGATTATTTTCAAATTGAACACCTACCCTTGAAAGATGAAAAAGTGAAGTGCCAGCGCAATGAATACTCCGGTCAAGGCTCCGAAAAATACCTCGATTGGCTTATGTCCCAACAGTTCCTTTAATTGTTGCTGTTTCTGTTTATCTGCTTTTTTCTGCCAGTTCTTTGCTTGCTCGACAAATGTATTGAAGTCCGTAACGAGCTGGTTCAAGACGGCCGCCTGTTCTCCTGCCTGCCGTCTCACACCTGTCGCATCGAACATCGTGATGACTGCAAAAATCGCGGCAACGGCAAATACAGGGGATTTCATACCGGTTTCGATCCCTACCGCTACGGTTAGGGCTGACACGGCCGCTGAGTGGGAGCTTGGCATACCGCCTGTTGAGTTAATGAGTGACCAGTTCACTTTACGAAATGCTATGAAGTGGATGGGCACTTTAATGAATTGAGCAAAGAAAATGGCAATCAATGCTGCGATTAAAGGGAAGTTGAGTAATAATTCCAAGAGTATCAGCCTTCTTTCTAGTTATAAGTAAAGATGAAAACCATATATGGGTAATTACATCCTGCTCGGAATAAGGCCCTTATTATTAGTTCCATTCAGTCCTGTCGATTCCCTGCTGGTATAAGTATAAATATGATCTTTCTTATACTATTACTCTAAAGTCACTCATTCTAAACAATATCACTTGTTATTATTATTTTTGCGGGCCTTATTCGAAAATTTTTGAAGATTTCGTTATAATGAATGTAATCGAATGGAGGAGGTAGCAGAATGTTCACAGTAAAAGATTCCTTGAATATAGATTTGATTGACGAATGCCTGATTCTAGGCGTATTTGACAAACCTGTAAAATTCTCAGGCATAGGAAAAGAAGCGGATGAACGATTGGACGGCCAGCTAACAGAGTTAGTGAAGGAGGGAGAAATCTCTTCCAGGAAAAAATCAGTGGTCAAAATACATACATTAGGTAAATTAGGCATAAAGAGATTGATTTTTGTAGGGTTGGGCAAGGAAAAGGAGCTATCCTTTGAAACGCTCCGCGAAGCATTGGGAAAAGCTCGTAAGACGATAAAAGAATCCAAGATTACGACACTTTCAATCGCGTTGGATACATTCACGACTGAAAATCTGGATGCATTGGACGCAGCGCATGCTTGTTCCGAGGCTTTTGAACTTGCTTCCTATAAATTTGACGGATACAAGCAAAAATCGAACCAGGTCGAAAAAAGCCTTGAATCGATTACGGTTTACAGTGAATTTGATCAAGAAGAGGTCGGTGCCGCGCTTCATGTAGGGAGGATCTTCGGAAGGGCGACGAACTCCGCGAGAACATTGGTCAATACACCAGGCAATTTGTTGACTTCCACGGATTTGGCGGATTATTCATCTGCCTTGGGTGAACGTTATGGTTTTGAAGTGGAGATCCTTGAGAAGGAGGATATGCTTAAGTTGGGAATGGGTGCACTCCTTGCCGTCAATCAAGGTTCGGTCGAGCCTCCGAAAATGATCGTCCTGAAGTATCAAGGTAAGGATGAATGGAAGGATGTTATCGGGTTGGTAGGTAAAGGCATCACATTCGATACGGGTGGATACTCATTGAAAACGAAGGCCGGAATCGTTGGAATGAAGACGGATATGGGCGGTGCGGCAGCTGTTTTAGGAGCAATGGAAATAATCGGCGAATTAGGACCGGACCAAAATGTCGTGGCGGTCATTCCTTCCACTGATAATATGATCAGCGGTGATGCATTCAAGCCGGATGATGTGATCACTGCCATGAGCGGCAAGACGATAGAGGTATTGAATACGGATGCGGAAGGCCGGCTGGTTTTGGCAGATGCCATGACATACGCTAAACATCATGGTGCAGACTATCTTATTGACGTTGCCACTTTAACGGGTGGTGTCATAACCGCGCTGGGCATGGATATGACGGGTGCAATGACAAATGACACGGAATTCTATGAACAAGTGGTCAAAGCCTCAGAGGAGGCCGGGGAGCCCATTTGGAGATTGCCGATTACAGAAAAGGATAAAGAGCGGGTACGCAACAGTAAAATAGCGGATTTGAATAATTCACCTGGAGGGGCGGGACATGCGATCATGGGCGGCGCCTTCATCGGTGAATTTGCCGAAGACACTCCGTGGGTCCATCTGGATATTGCCGGAACTTCCACAACCTCGAACAACTCCGAATTGTGCACGGCGGGGGCTACCGGTGTCATGGCACGCACGCTTGCACTATTGGTTGAAACCTTTGAAACGAAAACAAGATGAACCCAAATATCCGAAGCCGAAAATAGGCTTCGGTTTTTTTACCAAATAGGTGTTGGACGGACGTTATGCATCCCTCCATTTCAAGCTGACGATGATATGACAATTTTCTTCCCCTGCTTTAGGATAGAAATCAAAACGGATCCCATCGGGGTTATACGTGATATCAGGTTCGTTCTTAATTCCTATCTTTTTGATCATATCGATCACGACATTTTTTTGCGATGCTTGGGCAGCAGTCATCAACCGGTTCGAGAAGGGCTTGGATGTGGCTAAAGTATCCATGACTTTTTTTACATCAACCATTAAGGATTGCGAGGTCTTTGCCGATTTAACTAGCAGATCCGGATTGGTTGCCGAGTAGGGACGCAACGTTCCTTCCCATTCCCGATTCATATTCATTGCTCTCGCGTGAGGCGGAAACAGGATAGGGTCATATAAAAAATAAGGGAAATCCTCCAAAAGGTTTCCTTCCTTTCCTTAAGTCTGTCTATAGACACGTATTCGTTATACGTTAAAATATGTATAAAGGCCAGCCGATATGATAGCGGTTTGGGAATGACCTTTCTTCTGCAAAAAAACTTCTTGAAAATTATGATCAAAGACACACTATTATTTGTAAACTGCTTCATTGACAGGTATAGTGTATAGTAATATACTTACTTACCTAAAGTAAGGAGAAGGCACACTATAAATTATAAAATAGGTGATGTTAACATGAAAATAACCGAGGAAACAAAAAAACTTTTAATAGATAAAATGAATATCATAAAAACACCGGGAAAAGCTGATATATGCCTTGTAGGGCCTGTGAACCTGCCTGTTGAGCAAGGAGATTTCTCAACGGTTTTCCAATGGTATACATGGCTACAGCTTGACGGCGCGGATAATGACAAGGAAGCGGTGCTTGATTCGCTTTCGGAAGCCAACCTCGCTTTTGGACAGCAATCCTCCGTATTGGTGTATGGTGACTTTAAAAAGTCGGAGGATGCACTTGTCCGGATGCATAGCATCTGTCACACAGGTGATATCTTCGGCAGTAAACGCTGTGATTGCGGCTACCAGCTCCACCAATCGATGAAGATGATAACCGAGCATGGGTGCGGGGCCATTTTTTACCTTGCGGACCATGAAGGAAGAGGGATCGGCCTGTTTTCCAAATCTCTTGCCTATTTGCTTCAGCAGGAAGGTTATGACACGGTCGAGGCGAATGAGGCTTTAGGATTCGAAGACGATACGCGATCTTACGAGGGAGCCATCCGCGTGTTGAGGGAACTGCGCGAGGATCCGGTGACTTTAATCACGAACAACCCCAAAAAGCTGGACGCCCTCACGAAGAATGGACTTGCGGCGAAGGACCATATTCCGCTTTGGGGCGGTTTGACGGAAGATAATAGTTTCTATCTCGATACAAAGGTTAAGAAGTCTGGACATATTCCCGAAAAGAAGCCAACTTTGATTGTATAAGGAGAGCTATAGTATGAATGATGATCAATATTACATGAAGCTTGCACTGGATTTGGCAGCCAGTGCAAAAGGAAAGACGAATCCAAATCCAGTGGTCGGAGCCGTCATAGTCAAAGACGGTGTGATAGCCGGGACAGGGATCCACCGAAAAGCGGGTGAACCGCATGCGGAAGTGCATGCTTTCAAAATGGCGGGTGAGTATGCAGAAGGTGCAACGCTATATGTGACTCTTGAGCCTTGTTCCCATTATGGAAAGACACCTCCTTGTGCAAATTTGGTGAAAGAATCAGGTGTCCGGCGAGTGGTGGTTGCGACTCAAGATCCGAATCCGGAAGTAGCCGGCAGGGGGATATCGATCATAAAGGATGCAGGCATTGAAGTGGAAGTCGGCGTCCTGGAAAAGGAAGCTCAAAGGCTGAATGAGCGTTTCATTCACAATATGCTGACGAATCGTCCATTTGTCATATCGAAGTATGCGATGACGCTCGATGGAAAACTTGCAACCCACACAGGCCATTCAAAGTGGATAACAGGAGAAGAATCACGTCATTCCGTTCATTTGCTTCGTGATGAGGTGGATGCCATTCTCGTTGGTATCGGGACTGTGTTGGCCGATGATCCATCACTGACGACCAGACTTCCGGAGGGCGGAGGGAAAAATCCGATCAGGATCATTTTAGACAGTGAATTACGGGTTCCATTGGATGCCAATGTTGTACAAGTATCAGATGCGAAAACCTTGATCGTAACGCAGCAAAATGCACCTGCGGATAAAATGGACCTTTTACGTGAAAAAGGGATCGAATTCATTTTCGTCCCCAAAAACGAGACGGGACTGAATCTTAAGGCATTAATGGAAGAGCTGTATAAAAAGGGGATTACGGATGTCTTGCTGGAAGGCGGAAGCGAAGTGAATGCCTCATTCCTTAGGGAAGGGCTCATCGATAAATACTTGATTTATATAGCCCCTAAACTATTGGGCGGAAGAAACTCACTAACACCGTTTACTGGAATGAATGTGGATACGATGGATGAAGCGATGGATGTTTCCTTCTCTGGCGTGGAAACGTTTGGTGAGGACATACGCATCACGGCTTATCCTAAATAAAAAATAGACAACAGGTGAAGAGGCATGTTGGTTAAATCAGATGTATGCATAGTCGGATCAGGTCCTGGAGGAGCCCTGCTGGCTTACCTATTGGCCAAGCAGGACATTTCAGTCGTTTTGCTTGAAAGGCATTCTGAGGTTTCAAGGGAGTTCAGGGGCGAGTTCTTGAACGATGAAGGAGAGGGCATTCTTAAAAAGCACGGTTTATTCAAGAGTGTGGAAAGACTTGGCTTGCTAAGGATGGAACAAATTGAATATTGGCATGAAGGCCAAATATTCAAAAGGATTTTCCCTGAATGGCCGGTCGATCATGTTGGGATACATGTCCCTCAAAATCATCTGCTTACAGCTATATTGAATGAAGCTGAAAAGCTGGACTCTTTTCAATTGATGATGAATACGAGGGTTACCGGCTTGATACAGGATGAAATGGGTCGTTTTACGGGAGTCAAGGCTCGAAATGGCGGAAATGACCTGGAAGTGCAAAGTTCATTGATAATCGGAGCGGACGGCAGATTTTCCATCGTTCGAAAAAAAGCGGGAATTTCAGTCGTGATTAAAAATCATGGCTATGATTTACTATGGGCAAAAATTCCTGCTCCGGAGGGATGGAAGCCTTCGATCAAGATGGCATTGGTCAATGGCTCCCAGGTTGCCCTCTTTACCCAGGCTGGAGGTTACATCCAAATTGGCTGGAATATAGATCATGGTTCATTTCCCCATTTGCGAAAACAGCATTTTGAACCGTTCATAGAAGATTTGCTTTTTGCCTTTCCAGAATTAAAAAAGGTTGTGTATGAAAAGATCCGCTCTTGGCAGGACTTCATTTTATTGGATGTTTACAGCAGCTATTGTGAAACGTGGACAAAGGATGGCGTTGCTTTATTAGGTGATGCAGCCCATACGATGACACCTACAGGTGCGTTCGGACTCAATTGTGCCATGAAGGATGCCGATATATTGGCCGAGCTTATTTCTGGGTGCATCCTGCAGGAGGATACTGGCTTCCTTGGACTTAAAATGGCTGAGCCAAAAAGAAAAGCCGAGATTGAAAGATTGCAGGCCATTCAGGTGGACAAGGAAATGTCCTTCGCATCACAGTTTGCCGCAGCTTATGTTTGAATAGGAGTGAAGGAGTATGAAATTCGGTTTCGATATTGACGATACCCTTATTAACTTGAGGGAGTTCGCGTTCCATCTTTATAATGAAAAGCTTAAGACGAATATAGAGTTAACGAAATTCAGAGCTTTAAAGACGTTGGAGATCCATGAAGCTTTCGGGCTTGATAAAGAGGCTGGGGGCAAAATGTGGAACAGCCTTGCCGATGAAGTGTATTATTCATCCTGTCCAGCCTTCGAGGGCGCAGTGGAAACGCTGCAGGAGCTTGAGCGCGATGGTCATGAAATCTATTACATCACAGCCAGAAAAGCGGAGCATGGTGAACGGACGAAAAAATGGCTGATTGAAAACGGCTTTCCGGTTAAGGATGACCATTTTTACTGCGGGATGAAGGATCATGAAAAAATTGATACGATCCGCAAATTGGAATTGGATTATTATTTTGATGATAAACCGGCAGTGCTGGAAACTTTATTGGATATTCCAACGAAAGTGTATGCAATGGATAACTCCTATAACAGGGAATTGGATATTCCAAGACTGACAAGCTGGTTTGAATTAAAAGAAATCCTCTCCAAATAATCATTATTGACGGATGACTTGATAGACTTGGGTCATCCTTTTTTTGTATACTAATATGAATAGTGGTTCATTTTTTTGGTAAAAAAACAAGAGAGTCGGGGGTAATGGGATGGAGAGAAATATTGAACAGTCATTGATAGGCACGCTTGGGATTGAAATGAAAGAAGTCGGCGAGGGGAAAGTCATTGCGACGATGCCTGTGGATGAACGGACTAGGCAGCCGTATGGTTTATTGCATGGGGGAGCGTCCGTTGCCCTTGCGGAATCCGTTGCAAGCTTTGGCGGGATGCAGCTGGTAGATAGTACAAAACAAGCTGTCGTCGGCCTTGAAATCAATGCCAATCATGTTAGGGGCGTCCGTTCAGGTTTTGTTACCGCAGAAGGGAACATCATCCATCGCGGGAAGACGACGATGGTGTGGGACGTGAAGATACGTGATGAAGAGGATCATCTTATCTGCATTTCACGCTGTACATTGGCCGTTATCGACTTACCGAAGTCAAAGTGAATCAAAAGAACAATCGCAAATTGACGCAATGATTCTACAGTATCCGGTTTAAGTATAATATGGCAGTAGACTATTGTATGAAAAGAGGTTTTTTTATGCTGGTGGGTCATATACAAGAAATCACCCGTCATCCTGTAAAATCATTCACTGGTGAACAGGTACAGAAAACGAAGGTGATGGGCTATGGACTATATGGAGATCGGAGTCATGCTTTTAAAGATAAAAATGGGAAGTTCCTGACGATAACCCAAGTCCCGGAAATGGTCTGTTATCAAGCTGTTTTTTCTGGTGAGGAAACCCTTGGCCAATATCCGGAAATCAAAGTGAAGACTCCTTCAGGAAACGTGCTGACATGGGGAGAGGAAGCCTTTCAGGAAGAAATGGAACGATTGTTAAAACAGGAGGCGGCACCCGTTGTTTATCACCCTGCACATATTCCGTTAGGAGCGATTGAAGAAGAAAACATCCTGCTTGTCAGTGATGCCTCGATTGGCGAATTGACAAAACTTTGGGGAAAAGAACTGGATGGCAGGAGATTCAGGCAAAATTTAGTGCTATCTTTAGTGAACAAAACGCCCTTTTTAGAAGAGAAATGGTTCGGAAAAAGGATTCTAATCGGAAATGAAGTGGAATTGGAGATCAAAAGGCATTGTGAACGCTGTATGATCATAACTGTCGATCCAAGCGATTCACATAGAGATCCATCACTCCTGAAAACTGTCGTCAAGGAAAGGAAAAATCATTTTGGCGTATATGCCTCGGTCGTGCAAACAGGTGAAATCAGAGTGGGCGATGAGGTATTTTTAAAGGATTGAGACAGAAAAGAGCTGCTCCTGTAGTCAGGGCAGCTCTTTTGCAATGGCAGGAATCACCGGTTTTTCTTTAAATCATCCTGGACACTCCGATCCCACATTTTTACGCCAGTATGATAAGCCGAGCGCATGATTAAATGTCCGGCAACAGGGCTGGTCATGAAGATAAAGATGATCGCAAGCACAACCCGGAAATCGAAATGGCTATGTTTATAATAAAAATATAACAAGGTGCCGATCAGGATGAACATGATTCCAAGTGTCGAGCTTTTTGAGGCAGCGTGATTTCTTGTATAGACGTCGGGTAGCCGGATGATGCCGAAAGCCGAGACTAAAAAGAGAAAGACTCCCATTAAAAGGAATAGGGCCGATAGGATTTCAACGATTGCGGTCATCTTCGATTATCTCCCCTTTCTCAAGGAATTTGGCGAAAGCGACCGTTCCGATGAAAGATAGGATTCCGAGCAGAAGAATGGCTTCCAGATATGCGCTTGTATCCATGACAATGGAGGCAAGTGCAACGATTGCGATAAGATTGATTCCCATTGCATCGAGTGCGATGACCCGATCCGGTACGGAAGGCCCTTTGATTAAACGGTATAAGAATCCAATCATGGAAAGCGAAACACCTAGCAGTGCGATTTTAAGCATTAGATCGAACATTATTTGCTCACCTCCATAATCGCTTTTTCAAATGTATTTTTAATGCTGTCAACGGCCTCATCTTTGTCGGCAATATCCATCGCGTGGATATAAAGAATCCGATTATCTTCCGATACTTCAACGACAAGTGTTCCTGGTGTCAGCGTAATTAGATTCGATAGTATCGTAATTTCCCAATCCTTGGCCAGCACGGTTTCAAATGCGAATATGCCAGGTCTCATATCCAGGTTCGGTTTAAGCACGGCCTTAAGGACGCTAATGTTGGAAAGTATGAGTTCCCTTGCGAATATGAGCAGCAATAGAACGACGGCATTCACCCTTTTCAAGTAAAAACGATCATTGAAAAAATGACGGAAGACGAACATGATGCCGAGCCCCAATATATATCCGATGATAAAAGTGCTCCCGTTAAACTCATTTTTTAAAAACATCCAGATAAACGCAAGGAACACATTCAGTAAAATTTGGAATGACATCAGGCACTACTCCTTTAAAACCGCTTTGTTATAGATTTCGGGATTCATTAATGAATCTACAGCTTGTGTAATGTATGGGTAAACCGATTCTGTCCCTACTCCGAATAAAACGGAAATGATGACGAGGAGGACTGCCGGAACCAGCATTTTATTTACCGTTTTATTAGTTAAGGCATAATCAGCTTTTGGAGTTCCCCAAAAGCCATTCATGAATATTTTCATGACGGAATATAGGACCATCAAGCTCGAAAGCAAGACAATGGCCATTCCTAAGTATGCCCCTTTTTCTGCTGCTCCCTGAAGAATCAGGAGCTTGCCTGCAAAACCGCTGAACGGCGGGATTCCCGCCAGCGATATGGCAGCTATGAAGAAGGTCCATGCAACGGCCGGGTATTGCTTGATCAAGCCGCCCATGTTCCGCAAATCATCCGATCCGCTGATTTTGATCATGATGCCAACCAGCAGGAAGAGCGCAGCCTTGATCAGCATGTCATGAATGATATATAGAATGGAGCCTGATAAGGCCTGTTCATTCATGACGGAGATTCCGAATAGGATAACCCCGACGGCGATGATGATATTGTAAATGATGATTTTTTTTACATCCCAATAGGCTATCGCACCAATGACACCGATAATGATGGTCAAGATAGCAAGTATCGCAAGGAAAGTATGGGTGAAATCCTGGTCATGATAAAACATGAGTGTATAGGTCCTGAAAATGGAATAGATCCCGACCTTTGTCAGCAATGCCCCGAAAAGGGCCATCACTGGAATCGGCGGAGCATAATAAGACCCAGGCAGCCATTGGAAGAGCGGGAAAATGGCTCCCTTCAAACCGAATACGATCAGAAAGCCAATCGCTATCACCGAGATGATTCCAGGCTGGTTGACTTCCGTTATCCTCTGGCTGATGTCCGCCATGTTCAATGTGCCTAGAACTGAATAAAGATACGCTACCATGATGACGAAAAAGGAAGAGGAAAGCACATTGACGATGATATACTTCAATGATTCCCTGAGTTGGATTTTCGTCCCTCCCAGTACCAGCAGCACGTAGGAAGCCATCAGCATGACTTCGAAAAATACGAATAGATTAAAAAGATCCCCCGTTAGAAAGGCACCGTTTACTCCAATCAGCAAAAATTGAAATACAGGATAATAATAATGTCTTTCACGTTCCTCCCCTATGGAGTAAAACGAATAAAGCAGTATAGCCAATCCAATGACATTCGTGGTCAGTACGAGCAGCGAAGAAAGCATATCTGCGACGATCACGATGCCGAATGGCGCATCCCAGCTGCCGACACCTAAAGTCAAGATCCCTTGAGAATGGACTGTAAACACTAGATAAAGGGAAATCACAATTCCGATAAGAGAGGAAGTAAGGGATATCCCTCTTTGCAGCTTGATTTTTTTGGCAAAGAATATGAGAAGGATGCCTGTGAAAAGCGGCCATAAAACAGGCATGAAAGTAAGATTATTCATTCGCTTCCGTACCTCTCATTTCTTCCATGTCATCCGTACCGAGTTCCTGGTAGGTCCGATAAGCAAGTACCAGCAAAAATGATGTGACTCCGAAACTGATGACGATCGCCGTCAAGATAAGCGCTTGCGGAAGCGGATCGACATAGGATGCAGCTTCATCACTTAGCAATGGAACGGAACCGCCTTTCAAACCGCCCATCGTCAAAATCAAAAGGTGGGCGCCGTGACTGAGCAGCCCTGTACCGATTATGATTCTTAAAATGCTTTTGGAAAGCATTAAATAGGTCGCACACATAAATAGTATTCCAATGACAATGGCCATTAAAAGTTCCATTATTCACTCTCCCCTATCGTTTGAATAATGGTCATCGTTACACCAACAACCACAAGATAAACACCCAGATCAAAAAGTACCGCGGTATGAAGCGAGATGTGCCCAAGGAGCGGTAAATCAACATAATGATAAACATGTGTCATGAGGGGCACCCCGAAAAATAGCCCACCGGCTACGGTCAGGCTTGATATGAACAAGCCTGACCCGATCATTAATTTATAGTCAATCGGCAGGATGCCGGTGACGGTTTTAATGTCGAAAGCGAGCAACAGCAGGACAATCGCGGCTGAAGTCATTAACCCGCCGACAAACCCGCCTCCTGGCGAATAATGCCCGCCTAAAAAGATGGCTACCGCAAACAGCAAGATAACAAAGGCGGCGACTTTCGTAACCGTTTGGAGAATTAGGTCATTTTGCCTCATGATTTATCTTTCCCCCCTGTCAAACGCAATTTGATCATCGCGAATATTCCGAGCGCAGCGATGGAAAGGACACTGATTTCAAACATCGTATCAAGTCCGCGGAAGTCAACGAGAATGACATTTACGACGTTTTTCCCGCCTGCCTCCTTATAAGCATTTTCAAGATAGTAATTGGATATGGAATCAAATAGTTTATTGCTATGTGCCGATAAGGCAATCAATGTCACGATGACCCCTACACCAATGGATATCAGGGCATTATTCAACTTGAATGTCATCCGTTCTTCCTTTCTGCTTGCCATTAAAGGAAGGTGGAAGAAACAGAGCAAAAACAGCGATACCGAAATCGTTTCGATGACTAGTTGAGTCAAGGCTAAATCCGGTGCCCGTAGCAAAACGAAAAATAGGGAAATCGTATAACCGACGGCTCCTAAGATGATTATGGAAGTTAAACGGGATCTTGCAAACAGAATGGCGATCGAGCCAATCACGATGATCGAAGCTAATACCAATTCATATATGCTGATCCGGGCAAAATTCCCTGTATCCAATTTAAATGCATCCTTCCAATAGAGCGTAAAGCCCAAGGAAAGAATGAAGAAAAGGAAGATTGAAAGCAGATACGTCCGAATAGAACCTGTCATTAATACTTTCATGACGAAGGAAGCTGAGCGTTCGAGACCTCTTACCCCGTTATCATAAAAAGCATTCAGGGATATACGTTCAGGAATCCACTGAGTGATCTTCTGCCACTTCGGAAGCGTTTTGTATAAAAGGATTCCAAATGCTATGATTCCGATGGTCATCCATACTTCAGGTTGGAATCCATGCCAGAAGGCGATATGGACTTGGAAATCCGGTCCCGCCAAGCTTGGCTGTATGCCGGCTACCGCAGGTTTAATGATTGATGAAGATAGCAAGTTTGGAAAAATACCGAAAACGATAACCAACGAAGCAAGGATGATCGGGGATATCAGCATCCCGATCGGCGCCTCGTGGGGCTTCTTTTCCAATAGTTGTAACTGAAGTTTGCCTGTAAAGGGTTTGAGCACGACAATCATGCTATAAATAAAAGTGAATACACTGGCTACCCATGCCACCACAGGGAACAGGCCCCCCCATGTCTCCATATTGAAGATATTCAATTCCAATACATTCACCATGCTGGCCAAGAACATTTCCTTGCTCAAAAAACCATTGAAGGGCGGAAGTCCAGCCATTGAAAAAGCACCTATGACAGCGACGGTGAAAGTGATTGGCATCAACTGCATCAATCCGCCTAGCTTTCTGATATCACGGGTACCGGTTTCATGATCAATGATGCCTGCAACCATGAAAAGGCTGCCTTTGAAGGTCGCATGATTAATCAAGTGGAATACTGCTGCAACCGTAGCTGCCAAGTATATATTTTCCCCTAAAGATTCATAGTGGAGGGCCGCCGCACCAAGTCCCAAAAGCGACATGATCAATCCGAGCTGACTGATGGTGGAAAAAGCGAGAATCCCCTTTAAATCAGTCTGCTTGATAGCAGAGAATGAGCCCCAGAACAGGGTGATCAATCCGGCGATCGAAACGAGCCAGAACCATATTCCTGATTCTGCAAATACAGGGCTTAATCGGGCAACCAAATAAATTCCGGCCTTGACCATTGTGGCGGAATGAAGGTAAGCACTGACCGGTGTCGGGGCTTCCATAGCGTCAGGAAGCCAGATATGGAACGGGAACTGTGCGGATTTAGTGAACGCGCCAAGCAGCACAAGCAAAAGTGCAGGAGTGAAGAGCGAGTGGTCCATAAGTTCCCCGCTTTGGGCAATCAATTCACGTATGCTGAATGTGTTCCCCATAACGGTAAGGAGAATTATCCCACCAAGCATGCTTAAGCCTCCAAGCACAGTGATCAGCAGGGATTTCTGCGCTCCATAACGTGAACGCTCCCTTTCATTCCAATATCCTATCAATAGAAAAGATGATAAACTCGTGAATTCCCAAAACGAATAGAGGACAATTAGGTTATCGGATAGGACGACACCAAGCATTGCTCCCATGAAAAGCAATAGGAAGACGTAAAATTGGTTCAGCTTTTCTTTCTCTTTCGATAAATAGAAAATTGAATACAGAACGACGAGTGAACCTATACCTGTAATGAGCAAGGCGAACAAAAGCCCTAGTCCATCTATATAGAAATCAACATGAATTCCAAGAGAAGGAATCCATGTTGCCCTTTCCATAATGATATCCCCTTGTTTGGTTAAGGAAATGAACCTTGAAAAATAGGTGAAAAGGAGAATAGGTAAAATCAAAACAAACCATCCTGTATGTATTTGTCGAAATAGTTTGTACAATATTGGTACAATAAGTGCTAAAAGAAACGGTGATAATACCGCCCAATGAAGTAAAGACATAAACTCCCCCCTTTTTTTAAAACGAAGTCAGTCGTCTTATTATGCTTTTTTCGCGCAATCCTAGACGTTAGGAAATCTTCGTTGAATATGTATTTTATTATCGAATGCTTGTCTCGCTTAAAAGTATAACGCAATTTATGTGGGTTTGCATGGCATTAAAAACGGTGAAGGCCAACTTGAATGATGTTTTATATATAGGTAGAAAAGGAGGGGAAACCCACCTGAAAAATTTATTGAAAAAAGTTTTTCCAGGGTGAATTAGTAGAGTATCCATTGTGAAATGGTGGATTATCTTGCATAATATAGGATAAAAGACGCGTGGATGGAGAAATCATGAAAAACACATATTTACTTAGCTATTTACCAATCATTTCAATTCTATTATTCAGCCTCTCCTTTGCCATTTATGGGGAAATGCAAATGCTCTCTTTATTTGGAAACTTGGGAATCTACCAAGGGATGCTGGAGTTTTTTTCTGAAACCGGCATTAAGCTGGCGCTGCTGATCGTATTGCTCTTATTATTCTTCATGGTTTTTGCCGCATTGAAGCTGATCTCCGATACGATATTGGAGCTGTCTTTATTATTCTTTTCCAAGGATTCTGAAGGTAAAGCCCTGAACAGTGTAAGAAAGGGGTCTGTCATATATGTGATTGGCGGTGCCTGTTCATTGTTCAGTGTTCAATTCATCATCGGGCTGGGGTCCATCTTTATCGCAACGAATGTCGTTGCTTTAATTTATTTTGTCAATAAGTTAAGCCCGAGCCTGAATTTGTCAAGGTTAGTGGGATTGGTTTTCTTTCCAATCTTCGTTTGGTCGGCACTGATTTCAATAGTAGCTTATGCAGGATTGAAGCTTTATAACAGCGTCATTGCAAGCCTTCCCATATAGCCATAAAAAAGAAGGTGCCATCTCGGCACCTTCTTTTTTCACTCGGCAGTCTGGCTGATATCTTTCCAAATCAATACATGGGGTGTATGTGAATAAATGGATTGTAGATTGGATGGCTTGTCCCTTCCAATCCAAACCCCCGTTGTATAGTTTGCTGTCAGGCCGACAAACCACATGTCTTTCACATCATTGGTCGTACCGGTTTTACCGCCGACATATTCTGTAGGAAAGTAGGCTTTGCGGGCTGTCCCGGAAATGATCGTTTCATGGAGCAGCTGCCGCATCTTGGTTACGGTGCTTTTGCTCCATATCTCCTTGGAGCGGTCTTTCCATTTATAAAGGACTTTACCTTCTTGATCGGTGACTTTAATAATGGCGCGCGCCGGCTGATAGTTTCCGTCATTGAAGGAAGTATAGGCATTTGTCAGTTCAAGGGGACTCATGCCATATTCGAATCCGCCTATGGCCGAACTCGTATGGTGGTCTTTTTTGCTCACCTTTTTAAAGTCGAAAGCATCGAGGTGCTTGAAACTCGTTTCCACTCCCGTCTTTTCAAAAATTCTTATGGCGGGTGTATTATAGGACTGAGCGAAGGCAGTTCTTAGTGTGACCATCCCGTAGCTGTCGCCGCTATAATTCTTTGGACAATAGCTATTGCTGCAATAGCTTGCTCCGCTAACTAGCTGATTGATGTCTGCATCCGTTTCCTCCAAATAGGGAGCGTAATCGAGAAGCGGCTTAATGGCTGATCCTGGCTGC
This sequence comes from Bacillus sp. T-10(2022), assembly GCF_056502895.1. Lineage (NCBI taxonomy): Bacteria > Bacillati > Bacillota > Bacilli > Caryophanales > Bacillaceae > Bacillus > Bacillus sp. T-10(2022). The sequence continues at coordinate 5,129,164 of NZ_CP113518.1, read as the reverse complement.
CTATAGCTTTGGTATGCACGGTTGAAAGAATTTTTTTTATAATCTTTTCCCCCAATCAAAGAGACAAGCTCGTGCGTATGATGCTGTATAACCACTAAAGCTCCCTCGATATCATTGACACCGATTTTTGATTGTACGGCAGTCTTTGACTGTGTTTGCAGCTTGGTATCGAGTGCGGTATGGATGGTTACACCGGAATTCAAAAGCTTTTTGACCTTTTTATCCAGCTCAGCTTCCGCTTTCTTACGGATGGCGACTTCAGGGCTTTGCAGAGATTTGTCAAGACCCTCGGAGGATGCCACCAGGTTTTTCAATTCCTGATGAACATATGTCACATAATCGGGATATAAGTCGACCGGGGTGGACAAGTCTAATTTAATCGTACTTTTAATAAGCTTCTCGTACTCGGCCTGTTCTAAATCACCTTCGGCAACCATTTGTTTCAGTAATCTCTCCTGACGCTTTTTCGTCGCATCGAAATGTTTAAGAGGGTTATAGTTTTCCGGATTATTAGGGATTGCGGCCAGGAAGGCAAGTTCCGCCTTGGATAACTCTCCAGTCGGTTTACTGAAATAATATTGGGAAGCAGCTTCGATTCCATAAGCTCCATTACTGAAATATATGGCATTCAAATACAGCTCCATGATTTCCGGTTTTGATTTTTTTCGCTCTATCTGATAGGCGTAAATGAGTTCACTGAGTTTTCGGTTATACGTCCTATCATGTGAAAGATAAACATTCCTGGCCAGTTGCTGGGTAATGGTACTGCCGCCTTGTTCGATTGTTTTATTTTGTGAATTGATAAGAAGCGCCCTGCTTATGCCGGATAGGTCAACGCCAGCATGATCATAAAATTTCTGATCCTCTGTAACGATGAATAGATTTTCCAGGAAGAGGGGGATGTCTTCAAGTTTTAGATAAGTCCGTTTCTCACCAGTGGAAATTTCACTGATGACCTTTCCATTTGCGGCCTTCATGTAACTATTCTGAGCCAGTTCTATCGATTCAATGGGAATTCGCTCGTCTAGTACATGATAGGGAGATTGAGCTAAGGACCACTCCTGATAAGAAAGGAAAATGAAAAGGATCAATACGGGAATTAAGAGGAAAATCGTGATATAACCAAGATACGTGCGCATAGTTCAACTTCCTAACTAATATATTTTTAGTATGTCCTTGGATTGAAGGGTGAAAAAATGGTACTTTTGGTTTATTCATCCATCATAATCCAAATAAGATAGACAATAAAGAGTTTTGGGTAAATTAGGTATGACGGCAATAACGTATCCGGATGGGGTTACGAAAAACTTTCTAAATCTTCTGTTATAATAGTCTCGTAAGAAAAAAACCATTTTTTGTTTATATGTTGATGTCAGGAATATGAAGGGGGTCATAAAAATGGAGGAACAACAGCAATATGTATTCATTGATTTTGAATTTACGATGCCGGAAGGAAAAGCCAATCCAGTAGGGTTTTATCCGGAAATCATTGAGGTTGGCTTAGTCACCGTCATTAATGAGACCATTCAGGAACAATTCTCATCTTTTGTTAACCCAATGAAATTTCCAGTCTTAACGGGAAGATGCAAAAAGTTCTTGAACATTACCCAGGATCAGGTGGACCGGGGGATTTCATTTGAAGAGCTGGTTAATTTATTGAAGAAAATTGATGAGCAGCACCCGACGACGATTGTTACCTGGGGAAATATGGACATGAAGGTACTTCGCCAGAACTGTCAGAAAGCAGGATTGGATTTCCCTTTTTCAGGGAAACAAAGCGATCTTTGCCTGGAGTATAAACGCTTTTTCGGGGATCAAAATCAAACCGGGCTTTGGAAAGCTGTACAGGCCTATGGCAAGGAAGGGACAGGCAAGCATCACCGGGCGCTGGATGATGCGATTACGACATATAATATCTTTAAGCTAGTGGAGAAAGATAAAAGTTATATGAAAAATCATGAACCGACGACAATTGGCGATCGCATTGATTTATCAAAAGTATTGAATCATTTAGCGTTATAAAAGCCAAATCATATACTACTGATTTGGCTTTTATCATGCTTTATTTAAAATAATCCGCCGCTAGATCTTCAAGCAACTGTAAGCTTTTATCATTCCACTCTGTTTGGGCTTCGCTTAAAGTGCCTTTCATTTTCTCAACAGCTTCTCTTAAGGATTCCTTATACTCAGGAATCTCCTCATTAAAGTTCCTGACCATATTCTTTGGTACATTGGTTTGCTCCCGGAAAGCTAGAGCACGCCGCTGATGGAACATGGACACTTCCGTTTGCTTCGGGTTATGAAGATCTCCCTGCATGGGATGCTTCAAGACAGCCAACACTTTAACAAGATATGCAGCAGGTCTGATATCGGTGACTTCCCCGATGTATTTTCCAGTTTTATATATGGCGGTAACCTTATCGCCGATTTTAAAATCCTGTTCTGACATTTCCCTACCACCTTTCTTTTAACTTCCTTCATGATACATAAGAACGACGATTTTTCACAGCGAATTTGTTCAATTTCGTAAAGATGCTTTTTTTATGAAAATCGTGTAAAGTGTACAAATGAAGATGGAAAATGGTGTTTCATGCCATTTAATTTTAAAAGAAAGAGGTTATGTAAAATGACAAACTTTCCACAATTAACAAGTGAAGTTTTGGAAAATGAAAAAGCGGTCATCATGCAAACGACGATGGGCGATATTAAAATTAAACTATTCCCTGAACTGGCTCCAAAGACGGTGGAGAATTTCTTGACACATGCTGAAAACGGGTATTACGAAGGAATCATCTTTCACCGTGTCATCAAGGATTTCATGCTTCAAGGCGGAGATCCGACAGGCACTGGAATGGGTGGAGAAAGTATCTGGGGAACTCCATTTGAGGACGAGTTCTCCATGCAATTATTCAATTTGCGAGGTGCTCTTTCCATGGCGAATGCAGGCCCAGGAACAAACGGCAGCCAATTCTTCGTTGTACAAGCCCAGCATGTGGACAGCAGGATGGGTGAGCAAATGAAGCAAGCCGGTTATCCGGAAGAAATCATCAGTGCTTATATGGAGCAAGGCGGCACACCATGGCTGGATCATAAACACTCTGTCTTTGGACAAGTGGTCGAAGGCATGGACGTTGTTGATACGATTGCTAACGTAGAGACAGTTGCGGGAGACAAGCCTGCAGTGGACGTGGTCATTAAAGGAATCACCATTTTATAAATAAAAGAGAAGCGAGAGGCTCAGTGCCTCTCTTTTTTTCGGGGTTTAGTAGATTAAGCCCACTAGTGGATTGTTCTGGTAATTGATATAATGGGATAATGCAGTTTAATTCCCTATCAGGAAGGATGTATCGGATGGACTTTCTCAATCATGCTTTACTAGGTTTGTTTCTTTACTTTCCGGAAGACAAGACTGAATATATCTCAGCTGGTATAACTTGCTTCATTTTTTTAGTGGCGGCCGTTTTTACGATGAGGGCAATTATAAGATTTTCAAAGAAGGAAGAATTGAAAACGAAGCAATTCGAAGATGAGGTCACCAGAAGGAACCAGCGTATAAAGGATGATACCATTTCTTGATCCCGGAAGATGCCGTGCATCACTAGGGTGCCCCCGTTTTTTGAATATTGATTATCTGAATATGAATGGTATTATGTTTTGTTAGAAGGGCGTAAAGAATTAAATGTTCCCTTATCAGCATAAGCATTTTATACTATAAGCATAGAGATAGAAATTTTGGGGGCGTAAATTGGTTATGCAAATCGTAGCTAAAAGAATGATTGCGGCAGATACGGTCAAGGATTTTTTCATTCAGCACTGGGAGACGACCCAAGTCGTTTTTTCAAGAGGCTTGTTTCATTATGCGGAACTTGAGGGCTTTGGGGTGATGGACGAAAATGAAAAAATCACGGGGTTGGGAACATACAAATTGTCCGACCATGTATGTCAGATCATCTCTTTGAACAGTGAGCATGAGAATCAAGGTGTTGGCTCATCCTTGCTTTATGTGATGGAAAATATCGCTAAGGAAAAAAATTGCCATACTATTAAAGCGATTACAACGAACGATAATCTACAGGCATTGAAGTTTTTTCAAAAGCGTGGTTATGTCATTTCGGAAGTCGTTAAAAATGCCGTGGAAGAATCACGGAAAATCAAGCCGGAAATTCCATTTTACAGTTTTGATGGAATTCCGATCCGAGACGAGATAATTCTGGAGAAATACTTATAATAAGGTGTAATTCACCTGGATATTGATAGGGGGAATAGGAATGTTCAAGAAAATGGCGGCAGATGCCCTTGGTCTTAGTGATATTGGAAGTGTGATTAGTCCTGCTGATTATGACAAGGTGGATGCAGATGACTATATCATGCATGAAGATGGGGAAAAAATTTATTTCCTTATTAAATCAAAAACGGATGAGTACTGTTTCACGAATCAAGCGTTCATACATTTGGACGGTACAAGTGCGATAAGCAAAAAGCGTACACTAACAAGATATAGCTACAGCCAGTATACTATATCAAATGCCACGCTTGAAACCGCAGGGACCGTGGATTTGGATGCTGAAATAAAATTTTCGATCGGTGCAAAGACTTTCTCCATTGATGTTCATAAGAAATTCATTGAAGAATTAAAGGACTTGTTTAAATCACTCGTGAAAATATCGGAAATTTGCCATGAGAATGAGTTTGCCCTTCAATATGCCCAGCAAAGCGTAAACCTTGCTTCTTCCACTTTGAACCAAGTTCGCACTGATGGAAGCCAAATGGCTGCAAGTTTCAAGGAAATTAATGCCGCCGCTTTCGAATGGTTAATGGATAGCCGGAAAAAGTACCATGTGAAAGATTTTGGCTTTGTTTTTGAAAAATATATCAATAATTAAAAAAGGAGGCGAACACAGAATGATGTGTTCGCCTTCTTTTTTAATTGTTCAAATCAGTCAATCCAGGGCTGTGTTCATTTGGCATATCCGGCATTTCAGGGACAGGGAATCCTTTTGGCGGCTCGGTAACAGCAAGGTTTCCGCCATTTCGGCTCGGTGTTTCCCCTTGGAAAATTTCGCTGATTTGAGTTTGATCCAATCTAAAATTGAATTGGGCATTATGGTAGCCTAAATCCACATATTTGCGGCATTCAGGATATTTGTTCAAATCATAATTAGGTACAGGGAAGATTTTCCCCCAATCGACCCCAAGAGTTTCCAATGCCTTGGCAAATGCATTTTGGTGGGCATTGTCACGAACCATTAAGAATGCCAGTGTTTCACGCATTGATTTATTGGAACTCATTTCATAAATCCTGGACTTTTGCAGGACACCCGTAGATTCAAGCATGACATTGTTCAAAAGGTTCGCCACAAGATTACCGTGATCATAAACCCATGATCCATTCCACGGATTGCCTCCAGCATCGACGGGCAGGGATGCTTTCGCACCGATGATGAAATGGTGAGGGTTTGCGCCGCCTTTGATGACTTCATCCAATGGAGCGCCGTCGGTAGCGACATCTCCAGGCATATCTCCGCCAGCACCATTCAGCAGCTGGTTGATGGTTGATTGGACAAGTTCAACGTGGCTCAGTTCCTCCAAGAAAACTCCACGAATTAAATCACGATATTGTTTAGCCTTGCCGCGGAAGTTTGCGCTTTGGAAAGAATACTGCATCATCGTCCGCATTTCACCGAATTGCCCTCCAAGCGTTTCCTGAAGCACTTTTGCAGCATTCGGATCAGGCTTATCGGGAACGATCATATTGATTAAGTCTTCTTTATAGAAATACAAATGGAAGCCCCTCCTTAAATTAATATTTCTAAGTTAGCTTCTGTTATCTGAATTAAATTATTCCTAAGGTAAAAAGTACCTTTATGGAATGAAGGGAAGAGAGAAATACTAGAGGGAAGAACGATTTTGAAAGGATGTTGCACATGCTATCCAATCAGCAGCTAAAAGAATTTCAACAGCAATTGCAGCAAACGAAGCAAGAGTTGGAAGAGCGATTAAATGATTCAGGCAACCACGATTTAAGAAGAAGCCTGGAGGATTCTACTGGTGAGTTATCAAGTTACGATAATCATCCCGGAGATGAAGGAACCGAGTTATATGAACGGGAAAAGGATTTGGCCCTTTCCGAGCATGATCGGGATGAAATAAGGGATATTGAACGAGCGCTTTCTGCGATCGAGGCAGGTGAGTATGGAAAATGCGAGGTCTGTTCCAAGGAAATACCTCTTGAACGTTTGAAAGCAATCCCTACAACGACTTATTGTGTCGAGCATACCCCATCACAGGAAACTTCGGACAATCGGCCGGTGGAAGAGGAAGTGCTCGGTCCTCCATTTGGAAAGTTTGATTATGATGACCGGCATGAATCGGTTGCGTACGATGCGGAAGATTCTTGGCAGGATGTTGCCAGTTATGGAACATCTGAATCGCCTTCCGATTTTGTAAATCCGCCAAACGATTACGAAGATATGTATGTCGAGTCTGAAGAAAATGTAGGATATGTCGAGAATTATGAAAATTTCGTTGGTGTGGATATGTACGGTAAGGAAATAACGGTTTATCCGAACTCGCAATATGAAGAATTGAAGGAAGAACTTTTTGAGGAGAATATTCAAACCTCATTTGGGGATTTGCCCCGATATGAGCATGATCCTTATGTGGATGATGAAAAAGATTGAAAAAAGAAGAACCAGGATTCTAAGCCTGGTTCTTCTTTTATTTTGGCTCTTTTCGTAAAGATTGTTGTTTTTAAAACGAAACTATTTAAGGTTGATTGGAGCGGAAGTGCGAGACTCCTGCGGGAGCAGCGGGACAGGTGAGACCCCACAGGCGTTTACGCCGAGGAGGCTCACCGCCCGCCCCGCGGAAAGCGAGCATCTGGAGGGGAAATCAACCACACCGCACTACTTAGTAAATAGCAACAAAGTATGCGAAAACAGCTTTTATTTAAGAAAAAGCCAATTTCAAACGGTTTAGCCCATCCATCATGACGCTGCGTGAACAACCGAGATTCATTCGGACGAAACCTTCTCCGCCAGGTCCGTATTTAGAACCAGGCTCCAATGCGAGCTTCCCTTGATGGATAAGTCGATCCTTGATTTCCTTGTCGGTCAATCCAAGGTCACGGCAGTCAATCCATAAAAGGTAAGAGGCTTCCGGATGCATGACATGCAGTGAAGGAATTTCGGCTGCAATGAATTCCTCTGCCACTTTTATATTCTCCTCAATGTAGCCGATCATGTCTTCAAGCCATTCCAAGCCCTCCCGATATGCGGCTTCCATTGCTGTTAAAGCAAAGATGTTAAGACCATGGAAGGCCAGTTTCGTTTGCGCCTTTTGCAATTGCTTCTGCAATTTTTCATTACTTGTGATCAGGAATGAAGCCTGAAGGCCGGCAATATTGAATGTTTTGCTTGGCGCCATCAATGTAACGGTCATATCCGCTAATTTTTCTGAAAGCGAGCCGATCGGATAATGCCTTGATGTTGTATGGAATAAGTCAGCATGTATCTCATCACTGACGATGACTACATCATATTTTTCACATAGCTCCCCGATCCGTAAGAGTTCGTCCTTTGTCCAAACGCGTCCGCCAGGGTTATGCGGACTGCAAAAAAGGAATAATTTCACTCCGCTTTTCAGCTTGTCCTCAAAATCAGTGAAATCAATCTCAAAGCGGTCCTTTTCTATGATAAGGGGACTATTGACCACTTCCCGGTCATTATTTTTGATCATATCAAAAAATGGGGTATAGACGGGAGATTGTAACAGTATTTTATCGCCCGGGTTCGTGAATGCTTGGATCGTTGTACCGATTGCGGAAACGACGCCGGAGCTGAATGAAATCCACTTCTTATCGATTTGCCAGGAGTGCCGGTCTTTAAGCCAGCTTTGAATTTCAGTGAAAACCGTTTCAGAAGGGACGGTATAGCCGAAAATTGGATGATTCAAGCGTTCCATCAATGCCTTTTGAATGCCCTCAGGAGATGGGAAGTCCATATCGGCAACCCACATTGGCAAAACATCCTCGCGCCCATATAAGGATGTGAGGAAGTTTTTATCCCATTTTGCAGACCCTGAATTTTCCCTGTTAATTTGTTCTTCAAATATTGACTTGTTCAAAATATCCACCACCGAATAAAAATTTGTCGTCTTCGCGAAAAGCCTGTTGTTATGATACTATGATATCATGTTCTTTGAAAATATTGAGCAGGTGATGATTTTATGGATACACAGCAAATGAATTTAGCGTTGGTTGCCGTTTTGCAAGAATGGGACCCTTTCAAGATAGGTTGGGATCTATATGAGCCGGAAATTGCCGATACGGTCGTAGCAATCCGGGATATAGATGACCCAAAGGAACTGGCGGAAAAAATAAAATCCATTTACGAGTTCGCGTTCGATGAATCCATTCAGATGGAAGAGTGCCTGGAAGTTGCACGAAAGCTGCTCATCATAAAAAATGAAGCCAGCTGTTCGATATAAAGGTGAAAAAGGTGTACCCGGAAATCAGGGGCACCTTTTTTACGTTGTTTTTTTGCTCTATACTCATAGTTTGTTCAGTTAACTCGTGGTTTGTGCAGTATCCTCGTGTATTACGGTCATTTACTCGTGAGATTCGGCGATATACTCGTGAGTTTCAGTGTTTTACTCGTGAGTTTCAGTGATTTACTCGTGAATTACAGCGATTTACTCGTGAGTTTCAGCGATTTACTCGTGAATTACAGCCATTTACTCGTGAGTTTCAGTGATTAACTCGTGAGTTTCAGTGATTTACTCGTGAGTTTTGGCGATATACTGGAGAATGTGCTTTTACTCGTAAGTTTGTGCAGTATCCTCGTGAGTTTGTGAAGTTTACTCGTGAATTAAAGCCGTTTACTCGTGAATTTCGGCGATATACTCGTGAATTGTGCTTTTACTCGTAAGTTTGTGCAGTATACTCGTAAGTTTGTGCAGTATACTCGCAAGTTTCGGCGATATACTCGTGAGTTTCAGCGATTTACTCGTGAGTTTCAGCGATTTACTCGTGAGTTTCAGCGATTTACTCGTGAATTACAGCGATATACTCGTGAGTTTCGGTTATTTACTCGTGAATTGTGCTTTTACACGTGAATTACAGTGATTTACTCGTGAGTTTACGTTGGGGTGGCCACTCCAATAAACCCCTTAATTAGTTGATACACTTCTTCCGGTTTCTCCTCTGGAAGAAGGTGCCCGGAATCCTCAATGATAACAAGCTCGGAATTAGGCAGGTCTTCATGGAGCCTTTCGCCGATATTCAATGGCACCACTCGATCATGTCTTCCCCAAATAAGCAGGCAGGGTGTATGAATTTCACTAAGGTCCTCCTTCAACAAATCGATTTCCTTATCTCGAAGCATCCTCCCCAATGCCCGGAAAATATCATGCTTCTTTATGAATGGTCCTAGATATCCCTGTCGCATTTCATCGTCAATCATCGCCGGGTCATGGACGACATTTTTCAAGTTCTTTTCGATACCTGATTTTTGCAGATATCGTTTTATCCCGTATGAAAAGAAAGGCAGGTAACTGACCATCTTCATTTTTTCTGAATAGCCGGGCTGATAGCCTGAACCGGCAAGTAGAATGGCATGGTCGACAAGATCAGGATATGACTTGATGAGCTGCAGGGAAATCTGCCCGCCCATGGAATGGCCAATGATACTGAATTTCCTGATGCCTTTCCCCTCCAAGAACATAACGACGGATTTAGCGATGTTTCGGAATGAATATGTATATCGATAATCTTTTCCGCTTTGCCCGAATGGCGGGAGGTCTATGGAGATCACATTGTATTCCTTGATTAAATGGGGGACTAATTTACGGAAACTGAAGCTCGATGACAAAAATCCGTGAAGCAGGACAAGGTTGGGGAGGGAATCATCGATTCGGTCATATTCAAAATAGATTTCGATATTACCCACCCGTTCGACACCTTTGATTGTATGACTTTCCATAAAAGCTCCTCCTCCGTTATTGGTCAAACCTGTGTTACCCTGAATATTCCAAAAAAGGTCCTTTAATACTGTTGCATAACAGTAATTGTAATAATAACGATGAAAAAATACAATTACTATAACAGGTCACCAACCAATTTTGATATAATAGTGTAAGTTTATCCTGACAGCATAGGACTTATTAAATTATATTGTCATATAGGATTTTTAAAAGAGTCTAATAAGGTAATTCGTGAGACTATCTGCCAGCCGAACCATCACATCTAAATTAGTGAATTCCAAAAGGGGGGTTTTCCAATGCACTTGAATGAAGAGGAATTGGAAGTCTTGAGAATCATTGAAAATAACAGCCGGATTGATCTGAAGGATTTGGCTAAAATGACCGATCAATCAGAAGCGGACATTGAAATAACATTGAAGAAATTAGAAGATATGCGGGTCATTGTACGTTACTTAACAGTCATTAACTGGGCAAAAGTGGATGAATATCATGGTGTCACAGCGATGATCGATGTAAAAGTCACTCCAAAACGCGGCGTCGGTTTCGATGATGTCGCAAAAAGGATTTACAAATTCAAAGAAGTCCAGTCCGTTTATTTAATGTCAGGGGCTTATGATCTTTCGGTCATTGTCGAAGGACGTTCGATGAATGAAGTGGCAAGCTTCGTTTCGGAAAAACTTTCGACACTGGATTCCGTCATTTCTACGACGACTCACTTCATCATGAAAAAATACAAGCATGATGGCACCATTTTTGATCAAACTGAAGAAGATAAGCGGATAGTGGTGTCACCATGATTAAAACGAGTTATGTTTCAAAAACGATTGCAGAGCTTAAACCATCAGGCATCCGCCGCTTTTTCGACTTGGCAGCCAATTTGGAAGGGGTCGTATCTCTTGGTGTGGGTGAACCGGATTTTGTAACATCTTGGGCAGTAAGGGAAGCGGCGATCAACTCTTTGGAAGAAGGATATACCTCATATACGGCAAATGCCGGATTATTTGAATTAAGGTCGGAAATCAGCCGATATATGGAGAAGCAGTTCCATGTTTCGTATAGACCGGACGATCAAATCATTGTCACGGTCGGAGCAAGCCAGGCCCTGGATATTGCCCTGAGGACCATCTTGAATCCAGGCGAAGAAGTCATTGTCGTCGAACCTTGTTTCGTCGCCTATGCACCGCTTGTGACCATGGCAGGGGGAATACCGGTCACGGTCCAAACATCCAAGGAAGATGACTTTAAGTTGACTCCCCAACAACTCGAAGCGGCGATCACGCCTAAAACGAAGGCCGTTTTAATCTGTTCACCGAATAACCCGACGGGAACCCAGCTTGGGCAGGAAGAATTAGTGATGCTTGCTGACATCATTAAAAAGCATGACTTGCTGGTGATTTCCGATGAAATCTATGCCGAACTTGCTTATGATGAGGAATTCACTTCTTTTGCTGCCATTGATGGCATGCTTGAGCGGACAATTGTCATCAATGGGTTTTCGAAAGGGTTTGCGATGACTGGATGGCGTCTTGGGTTCGTTTGTGCACCTAAGGAAATTTCCGAAGCGATGCTTAAGCTTCACCAATATGCGATGATGTGCGCGCCGACCGTTGCGCAGCATGCTGCATTGGAAGCATTGAAGAACGGTATGCAGGATGTGGAAGAAATGCGTCGGAGTTACCGGAGAAGACGAAATTATATCGTGAAATCATTTAACGATATGGGTCTGGATTGCCATAATCCTGGCGGGGCTTTTTATGCTTTTCCATCAATCGAGAAGACGGGGATGACTTCTATGGAATTTGCTGAGAAACTTCTGACGGAAGAACTTGTTGCCGTTGTACCGGGAGATGTGTTCGGGGAAAGCGGTGAAGGTCATATCCGCTGTTCTTATGCATCCTCCATGGAACAGCTTCAAGAGGCGCTTAGAAGAATGGAACGTTTCATGAAGAATCATTGCCAATAAAAGCAAAAAAATAGGGATCCGGCCTTTAACAGCCGGATCCCTTTCCATAGGGGGAATTAGAAAAAAGAGTTAATCTAATGGATTAACATAGAAAGTGTTAATCATAGTATATCCAGTACCTTGAAAAAAAATACACATACTACGACCCATTTTTTGAATTAAGCTTGTGTATTATATAAAGTATGCATAACTTTCAGAATTTGTTCTTCGCTAAAGTCCTTAGCTGTTCTTAGAATGAGCTCCGCTTTTTTGGTTCCGATTTCTTCAATCAATTTTTTTATGTCCTCGTCGATACCAGCGGCGTTACCGGTCTGGGCATCCTTCAGGAATTCTGAAGCCGGAATGTCAAGAACGGTGGAAAGCCGTAAAATGGTTTGTGTATCAGGAACCGATTCACCTGATTCATACTTTTCGATTTTCTTCGTGCCGATTCGTAATTTCAAAGCCAGTTCCTGTTGAGTGAGGTTGTGATCTTCTCGGTATTGCCGGATATTCTTCGCGATATTTGACATAGTCAGACACTCCTTTTTCAGGAAATATATTTTCTTTATGTAATTATTTTACCATATTATTACTTAAGGGAAGTAATGGAATATATGTAGGTTTTGTGAAAAAAATGCCGCATCGAGAAATATCGAAACGGCACGTTGAATGTTAAATGAGATTAGTTGACTTAAGGAATACGAGTATGATCATGATCGGCACGATGTAGCGAATCAGGAAGTACCAAAGTTTAAAAAGTGATCGGCCTGAATCAGCGCCGGATTCGAACTCTTTTTGTACCTCGATCCTTTTCATTTGATAGCCGATGAAAAGGGATATGAACAATGCGCCGACTGGCAGCGCGATATTGCTTGTCAGATAATCAGCGAAATCGAATATGGATAAATTGAAAATCTTCACATCCGAAAGCACCCCGAATGATAATGCGCTTGGAATCCCAATTAAGAAAACGGTGATACCAGCTATCCAAGAAGCCTTCTTACGCTTTGCAGCATCACCCTTGATCATGGCGGCAACGACGATTTCAAGAATGGAGAATGCCGTCGTAAGGGTGGCAAATAATAATAATATGAAGAAAATGAACATGAAAATCCCGCCAAGCGCCATTTCATTGAAAACGGCTGGCAACACGACAAATACTAATCCAGGCCCGCTTGAAGGACTGAAGCCTAGTGCGAAAACAGCCGGGAAGATGACCAAACCAGCCAGCAAGGAAATGAAGATATTCAGTCCAACTACCGAAAAGGCCGATTTTGTAATATCTTCTTTTTTGCTTAAATAGGATGCGTAGGTTACCATCACGGAAACACCGACACTTAGTGCAAAGAAGGATTGGCCCAGTGCCAATAGGATCGTTTCCCCTGTTAATGCGGAAAAGTCCGGCTTCAAGAAGAATTTAACACCCTCCATCGCTCCATCCAGAGTCAAGGAACGGATAAGAAGAATGATGAAAAGGATGAACAAGGAAGGCATCATATATTTATTCGCCTTTTCAATTCCCTTGGAAACGCCGCCTTGCACGACCCAAATGGTAAAGACCATGAATAATAACTGAGCGATGACCGTTTCATAAGGATTACTGATTATCTTATTGAAGAAGTTTCCATATTCTTCTTGCGTCAAGTTTGAGAGGGAACCTGTAAAGCTTCTGGCTAAATAAGAGATGATCCAGCCTCCAACAACACTGAAGAAGGAAAGCAGAATGATGGAAGCGACGACACCGCCATATCCGATCAATGCCCAAGGCTTCCCCGGGGCGATATGTTTATATGCGCTAATGGCATCTTTCTGTGCATTGCGGCCAATCGTGAATTCGGCTATTAATATCGGTGCCCCGATAAGCAGGGTGAATAAAATGAAGAGCAGGAAAAAGACCCCTCCTCCATTTAGCCCAGTCATATATGGGAGCTTCCAAATGGCGCCCAATCCAATAGCGGATCCTGCGGCTGCCAGGATGAACCCAAGTTTTGAAGTCCATTGATCTTGTTTTGACATGATGGAAAAACTCCTTTAGATGTAAAAAATATCTAGCTGCATATTACATTTTTAAAACATTTTCTCATCTTACTATGATTATGCGGAATTGAATAGTGTTTTAATATTACAATCTTTAGAAAAATGAGTAAATATATTAAGGGGAATAGAGGTTATTTGCAAATTATTAGGATAAGTTATAAATAAAGATCTTATAATATTTATTATTTCCAAAAAACAAACATTTTTAATGAGTAAAATCCTAAAAAGTATGGTATACTTAACTTTGATTATTTTCCAATTATGTGATATAATTTTTTATTGCGTGAAAAGACGAAAAAATATATATAAAATAGGAGTGTTACCATGTCTGAAAAATTCGAAATTGGTGCGGTAGTTGCTGGTAAAGTTACTGGTATTCAACCATACGGTGCATTTGTTGCTCTAGATGATTCAACTCAAGGTTTAGTTCATATTTCTGAAATTACTCACGGCTTCGTTAAAGATATCAACGAACATTTAAAAGTAGGCGATGAAGTGAAAGTTAAAGTTCTTTCCATCGATTCAGCTGCTGGAAAAATCGGCTTATCGATCCGCGCTACAGAAGAAGCTCCTGAGCGTACTGAAGCTCCGAAAAAAGCTCCGAAAAAACGCCAAGCATCTGTTAAAGCGACATCTCACATCGAATCTACTGAAGGTTTCAACACATTGAAAGACAAACTTCAAGAGTGGATTGAACAATCTCAACGCGAAGACTTAATCAAAAAATAATTTTTTGGAACCGGCAGATCCTTCGATCAGCCGGTTTTTTTTGTCCAGGGGCATATGAATGAAATAAAGCCGGGTCATGTGTTTTCCATGGTCCGGCTTTATTTTATAGAACATAAACATTATCCATGGTCAAGACCTCAACGAGTCGGTTTGGTTTCAGGCTCCCTGGAAATTTCAGGACTTGGTTTAAAGAGAAGACCAAGATTAATGAGACCGGCGATTCCAACCAATCCATAAACGATACGGGCCAATCCAGCATCTTGCCCTCCGAAAATCGAAGCGACCAAGTCAAATTGGAAAAAACCTATTAATCCCCAGTTGATTGCCCCGATTATTGTAAGAACAAGTGCAGTTCTTTGTATTCCACTCATTGTACAGCCTCCTTTTTTGAAAAAATCAGTTCTTTACTATCATGCTTTTTCATCATGTAAATATACATCCACTCAAAAGTTCCGGGCGGATATTTTGTATTTAAATGGAACATTGGTCATAATGAATAAAAGAAAAACTAGCACTTGGCACTGTCGATAATTCAAAAACGGAGTCAATGTGGCATTAAAGGAGAGATACCATTGGAGAATTTCACATATAAGAATCCTACTAAAGTAATTTTCGGGAAAGGTCAGCTTGAAAGCTTAAAAACTGAAATTCCTGCGTATGGCGATAAAGTTTTACTTGTATACGGTGGAGGAAGCATAAAGAAAAATGGTTTATATGAAAAAGTGGTCAATGCCTTGAAAGAGATCAATGCAGAGGTGCACGAACTTTCCGGAGTTGAACCGAATCCACGCATCTCGACAGTCCGGAAAGGTGTTGACCTTTGTAAAGAAAATGGTATCGACTTTGTCCTTGCTGTTGGAGGAGGAAGCGTTATAGACGCTACAAAGGCCATCGTTGCGGGTGCTAAATATGAGGGGGATCCATGGGATCTTGTCATCAAGAAGGCACCAGTCGAAGAGGCCCTTCCATTTGGAACGGTGCTGACTTTAGCTGCAACAGGCTCTGAGGCGAATTCCGGATCTGTCATAACAAACTGGGAAACGAAAGAGAAATACGGATGGGGAAGTCCATTGGTATTTCCGCAATTCTCCATTTTGGATCCTGAAAATACTTTTTCAGTACCGAAAGACCAGACGGTATACGGAATGGTCGATATGATGTCACATGTGTTCGAAACGTACTTCCACCCGGAAACGCATGCACCGCTGCAAGACCGTTTTTGTGAATCGCTGTTATCTACGGTGATTGAAACAGCACCTAAACTATTGGAAGACCTGGAGGATTATGAGCACCGGGCCACTATCCTGTATGCTGGAAACCTAGCCTTGAATGGGTCGCTTGGGGTTGGTTACAGCGGTGATTGGGCAACGCATAACATTGAACATGCCGTTTCAGCTGTTTATGATATCCCGCATGCAGGGGGATTGGCCATCTTATTCCCAAATTGGATGAAGCATGTGCTCCAAGAAAATGTCGCACGCTTTAAACAAGTTGCAGTCCGTGTATTCCATGTAGATCCGGAAGGTAAAACGGATGAGGAAGCGGCCCTTGAAGGCATTGAAAGACTTAGGTCATTTTGGAGCAGCTTAGGGGCGCCGACCAATCTTTCGGATTATGGCATCGATGACTCACAATTGGAAGTCATGGCTGATAAAGCGATGAGCAGAGGGGAATTTGGACGATTCAAGGTCCTGAACCGTGAAGATGTCCTTGCCATTTTACGGGCTTCATTATAAACAAGTGATATGATCCGCTCTCCCACCTTGCCGGGTGGGAGATTGCTTTATATGCATAATTCGTTATTTACATGATCGATTTCTTGATTATGAGAATTACATCAGATAAAGTGAAAGGGAAACTAAAGAATTCAAGGAGGAATTTGAATGGCCCATATTCGTTTCGATTATTCAAAAGCCCTGCCGTTTTTCGGGGAGCATGAAATTACTTATTTACAGGATGCTGTAAAAGTGGCACACCATTCCCTGCATGAGCAGACAGGGGCAGGCAATGAATATCTTGGCTGGCTTGATTTACCCGCCAATTATGATAAAGAAGAGTTCTCAAGGATCAAGAAAGCGGCAGCGAAAATAAAAGAAGATTCAGATGTGCTGCTGGTTATCGGAATCGGCGGATCATACCTGGGAGCACGAGCGGCGGTTGAGATGCTTCAACATAGTTTTTATAACATTTTACCGTCGGATAAAAGAAATGCACCGCAAATTTTATTTGTGGGTAATAATATAAGCTCTACATATATGCAGGACGTAATGGACCTATTGGAAAATAGGGATTTCTCGATCAATGTCATCTCTAAATCCGGTACGACCACGGAGCCTGCTCTGGCCTTCAGGATTTTCCGGAAACTGCTGGAACAAAAATACGGTGTTGAAGAAGCTAAGAGCCGCATTTATGCGACCACTGATAAAGAAAAGGGCGCATTAAAAACGGTAGCAACGGAGGAAGGTTTCCAAACTTTCGTCATTCCTGATGATGTTGGCGGACGTTACTCGGTCTTAACGGCTGTAGGACTGCTTCCGATTGCGGTCAGCGGGGCGGATATCGATCAAATCATGGAGGGAGCCGAGCGTGCTAGGGCGGACTTCAGTTCTTCCGAGCTAGGTGAGAATCAGGCTTACCAATATGCGGCGGTTCGGAATATCCTTTACAATAAAGGGAAAACGATTGAAATGCTGATAAACTATGAGCCTGGACTTCAATACTTCTCTGAGTGGTGGAAACAGTTATTTGGAGAAAGTGAAGGAAAGGATCAAAAAGGGATATTTCCTTCATCGGCTAACTTCTCGACCGACCTTCATTCATTAGGGCAGTATGTTCAGGAAGGACGGCGTGACCTTTTTGAAACAGTCATCAAGGTGGAAAAGGCCCGTCATGAAATATTGGTTGAAGAAGCGGCCAATGACTTGGACGGCCTGAATTACCTATCAGGTGAAACGGTACAATTCGTGAATAATAAAGCATTTGAGGGTACGCTGTTAGCCCATACGGACGGTGGCGTTCCAAACCTGATCGTAACGGTTCCGCAACTCGATGCTTATACTTTTGGCTACCTGGTATATTTCTTCGAGAAAGCTTGTGCAATGAGCGGTTACTTACTGGGTGTAAATCCATTTGATCAGCCTGGAGTGGAAGCCTATAAGGTGAACATGTTTGCTCTTTTAGGCAAGCCTGGTTATGAAAAGAAAAAAGCTGAGCTCGAACAGCGCTTATAATAAAAAAGGCATCAAGCTGGAATTACATCCAGCTTGGTGCCTTTTTTTTCTGTTTGAAAAGCTAAAGTAGTGTCAGGCGAAGAGAAGGAAACTTCACAAAAGCGTAAGGGGAGCTTGGAACTCCCATTCCTTTTTCCAATTGAAGGAACAATAGGCCAGGCCAGGTTTTTTTTAAGGCACTTTGGTTAAGCTAATAGAAAATTAGCGAAAGAGGTTTTATACAATGATTAAAATTTCTTCTCAATTGGAAGGGAAAACATTCGGTTTGTTCGATCTGGAGACGAAGTTAAAACCGGTAGGATATGCGATTGGCGGAGGATGGGATTATGACCACGGGTCTTTTGATTATAAGATTGATGACAGTGATGGCTACCAATTCTTGAGAGTCCCTTTCAAGGCTGTTGATGGTTCACTCGATCAGGACGGGGTAATGGTCGAACTCTTACAACCGTTTTTGTTATCTCATAAGTACGAGGACGGGATCGACGATGAAGGAAATATCGGAAACCTCTCCGCCTCCTTCAATCAGTTTGCCGAGCCTGAAAATCCGGATGCTGAATTTCCGGAAAACTATATCTCATTAGGAAAAACGCTTGTCCGTGATTTGGAAAAGCTTTTATTACATTAATCTTCAATAATGAGCAGGGTGTCATCACGATGTATGATTACATCTCCGGGGGGCTTGATTAAGGTCTTGCCTCCTGAAATGATGCCGACCAATAAAATGTCTTGATCGAATAGCTTAACGTTCAACTGTTTGAACGTCAATTCCACCCAGTCATCCTGGATGGGCAGCTGTTTGAGGCTCAATCCATCCCGCTCATTTTGTTCTCTGGCTTCCGTCATGATCCCCTTCGATAAGCAATCCTGCATATATTCACTCGCGAATTTATTCGTTTCGACTATACCGTCCGCCCCAGCCCGTAAAGCATTTTCCTTTTGTTCATGTGTCAATATTTCCACGAGACAATACACATGCGGATTCAGCCCTTTGACGGCCAGTAACGTTAATATCGAGAACATATCCGTTTGCAGCTCGTCTTGTTTAAGATCAGCCGTGATCAGGACGCGCATGGCTTGTTTAATATTGGCTTTCTGCAAAACGGAATCCAATGTAGCTTTTCCTTGGATAAAGTGGATATTCGTTCTTGGAAGCGGGTGCTTTTGCAGTGTATCATCGATAAGGACAATGGATTGATGGTGCTTACGATCATGAATGTTTTGGATGATTCTCTTGGAACGGCCATTCCAGCCCACAATGATAATATGTCCGCCGCCGCTGAATACTTTCTTTCCTGTTAGAAATTGCTGTTCATTGGATATGGAAATTTTAGCGATGTACGCAAAATAAGAGGTAATCAGGCCAGCGCCTGACAAAATGAGGACCATCCCAATGATTTTACCAAGATTGGTCACGGGAGTGAAATCTCCATAACCGACCGTTGACATCGTCACGATTGCCCACCAGATGCCATCAAGTAAGGTGGGGAATCTCTTCGGCTCCACAATGTGGATCAAGACCCCGAATGAAAGTAAAAATAATGCGATGATGGAAAGCAATCTGATGAAACGCGGGAATCTGGGAACGGTACTGATGTATGGACCGATTCGAATCATTTTTTTCACACCCTTTGAGCTGTTCCTTATAGTATGGTCAAAAAAGGCTTGGCTCATAAGGGTCCGGACAGACAAACTTTCAATGATGAATATCGGCATATTGACTATCGAATTACGGTAAATGATAAAAGCCCTCCGGAAGATGTCGGAAGGCTTTTGGTGCTGAGTCACGTATCCTGAATGGACTTCATGCTCGATGATTGATTATATGCCCGTTTCAGCTTCGGTATTCCTTTATCTTTTGTTAAACCCTTCTCCGTACGTTGAAGTTATCACTGATGAGCAGCCAGTTTTGAGGGAAGGCTAGGCCGAGCTTCCAATAACTCATTCCCCTTAGGTTCAATTCTTTGAGTAAATCGAATTTTGCCTGAATGGATCTGGCATCTTCAAACCACACCTCATGCTGCCTATCCTCAATATCGGTATAATTGAAGTGCGGCGCCTGTGCGGTTTCATCATACTCGATGGAAACATCATTGTCCGCCGCAAGCTGGATGGCCTGCTGCGGACTCACGGCCCTGGCAGTGGTTCCCTGTACAAAAGGCAGGGTCCAATCATAGCCATATAGATTTTGCCCCATCAGGATCTTGTTGGAAGGAATATCGGTGACGGCATATTCGAGAACATCCCGAACAGGTCCAATAGGTGAAACTGCCATTGGGGGTCCGCCGCTATATCCCCATTCATATGTCATGATGATGACGAAGTCGACGATTTCACCATGTGCTTTATAGTCATGGGCTTCATACCAGCGGCCTTTTTGCTCAGCACTTGTTTTAGGGGCCAGTGCCGTGGAAATGAACCATCCTTCCTTCTTGAAGCGATCCCTGGCTTTTCGGAGAAATTGATTATAGGCTTCTCTGTCGGCCGGCCGTAAATACTCAAAGTCAAAGTGGATATCGCGGAAACCATATTTCTTAGCCGTTGTAACAATATTGTTCAGGAACTTATTCTGAACGGAAGTATTCGTTAAGATGATTCGCCCGAGCTCATCGCTGAATTGGTCATTCTCCTGATTCGTGATCACCATCATCAGGACATTTTTATTTTCTCTGGCGATGGCAGGGAAGTCATTGAGTAATGGCTCTTTTAAGGAGCCGTCTCGCAGCGCCTGGAAGCTGAAAGGGGCTAGGTAGGTTAAATAGGGCGCAGCTTCCCTGGCAGCCGTTTCAAGGGCCGGTGCAACCGTCGTACCCCTCGGCTCGACATAGCCGTTAAATTCGGCGGTCCTTTTCCTCCGTGCCGGAATATAGAGCCGGTATCCAACTGATAGGATTTGATTTTCGGAAATGCCATTTATATTTGCCAATTCTTGAACAGGGACATCAACCCTTTGGGAAATGGAATAAAGACTATCACCCGGTTGAACGAAATAATAACTGCCGACGATTGGAATGACAAGGGCCTGCCCCGAAACAAGATTATTTGGGTTAGGGATCTTATTTGATTCAACTAGCCTGTCAACGGTTACGCTGTACGTCTGGGCGATGCCATATAACGTCTGGCCTGGCCTAACCACATGTATTTGCAATTTCTTTTCCCTCCTACTGAAAGTTTCCTAACAGTTTATGAGCATAAAAAGAAATTCATGATAAAGAGCTTAGGATTGTGAGAAACACAGATGAAAAAATACAATAAATTGGCAATAATAATTTAAGCTTAAAATGCTAATTAATATTAGTAGGAGGTGAAAACACATGGCAAACAACAATAACAGCAATCAACTTTTAGTATCTGGTGCAGAACAAGCTCTACAACAAATGAAAAATGAAATCGCTAGTGAATTTGGTGTAAACCTAGGTGCTGACACTACTTCTCGCGCTAACGGATCTGTTGGTGGGGAAATCACAAAACGTTTGGTTCAAATGGCTGAACAACAACTAGGCGGTTCAAACTTTTCTCGTTAATTAATTGAATAAATATGGATTTGAAAGAGAAGGGGCATCGCTCCTTCTCTTTCGCGTTCAGCCATGTGACTGCCAAGCTTTTAAAATCTTGATTGCCTTTTCAGGGAAATCGGTCATGATGACGTCGACTCCCAACTCTGCCAGCCTGACGATGTCGGCTTCATCATTGGCGACCCAAGGCCGGATTTTATATCCAAGTTTTTTCGCTTTTTCTCTAACTGCTGGAGTCAGGCTGTTTTTATCTGGATGAAAACCCGATTCCTTTTTATCACGTAAGATTTCTTCGAAGTTTTCAGGTAGTCCCTCGAACAATAATGCACGTTCAAGATCTGGGGCAAGCATCTTCACTTTTTCAATGGATTTATGGTTGAAGGAAGAGAGGATCACCCGATTTTCCATTCCATATTGACGAATTAAATCAATTATCTTCTGTTCAATTCCTTCGTAAGCGAGTTTATCCGTTTTGATTTCGATATTCATCAATAAAGCATTTCCCATAGCCCAGTCGAAAACGTCCATTAAAAAAGGAATCTGCTCCCCAAGGAATTCATTGGAAAATTTACTCCCGGCATCAGCCGTTTTCAGTTTTTGTCCCGAATGATCCTTTACATAACCAGTAAGGGTGGTCGTTCGATCTAATGTTTCATCATGGATGATGACCAATTCACCATCAGAACTGAGATGGACGTCGAACTCGATCCCCTCGGCACCGATTTCTGCCGCCTTTTGAAATGCAGCCATGGTATTTTCAGGATGCGTCCCCTTGGAACCTCTATGAGCGAAAATCAGTATGTTTTGCAAAATCATCACTTCCCCTTTAAACTTTATCTTGAACCCTATCATACATGTACCCGTAAATTGTTTCAGCAATGTTTAATAGACAATATTTTAAACAACGAGTAAAATACATATGATATTTCCATAAATAGGTGTTCGAATTATGAGGTGAATAAAATGAATATGTGGGAAATTTTTGTTGCAGTTATTCTTGGTCTTGTAGAAGGATTAACTGAATTTGCTCCTGTATCGTCTACAGGGCATATGATTATCGTCGATGATTTATGGCTGAATTCGAAAGAGCTTTTCGGGAGTGAAGTGGCCAATGCCTTCAAGGTAGTCATCCAACTTGGTTCGATACTCGCCGTAGTCGTGCTCTTCTGGGGACGATTCATGGACTTGCTTGGTTTAAGGAAGCTGAAAGGCACATCTGCTGTGAACGGTCCAAAGCTTAACCTATTGCAGGTTATCGTCGGCTTGTTACCGGCTGGCGTTTTAGGTCTATTATTCGAAGATTACATTGATGATCATTTATTTACGATGAAGACGGTTATCGTCGGCTTGTTCTTGGGTGCGTTTTTGATGATTGCTGCGGATAAATTCCGTCCAAAGCTGACTGCAGAAACGGTTGACCAAATCACTTATAAACAAGCCTTCGGTGTAGGGTTAATTCAATGTTTGTCACTATGGCCGGGATTCTCGCGTTCAGGCTCGACCATTTCCGGTGGAGTGCTATTGGGAATGAGCTACCGGGCGGCTTCCGATTTCACGTTCATCATGGCAGTGCCGATCATGGCTGGTGCCAGTTTGTTGAAAATCGTGAAATACTGGGAACACTTCACACCTGAAGTTCTGCCATTCTTTATTGCAGGTTTCATCAGTGCATTTATCTTTGCATTATTCTGTATCCGCTTTTTCCTGATTTTAATCAATAAAGTTAAATTGACTCCTTTTGCCATTTACCGGATCGTCTTGGCGGTTGTGCTTCTATTCATTATTTGGTAATGCGAAATGAAGCTTGAAAGAGGAGAGGAACCACCCCGTTGATTCGGGGTGGTTTTTTTGTGTGTCCGAAAATAATCAGGATTCCCATCAAAATCATGACGAATGATAATTGAATTCTGTAGTTTTTAATTCGTCATTATTGAGTAAAAACTCAATAAATCTTTTTATAATAAAAAAATATTCGGTTTTTAGTGCAGTTTCAGACATAATTAGTAAAAAAAATATAAATGAAATAAAGCTGCCTGAGCGTAATGACACCAACGTGTTTGGGTATTTATTGTAATATTCAAATGATTACATAAACTATTTCCGTATAATTTATATGATATAATTTTAGTATAAATAAAGTACATGTGTACACCTGGGGAGGACAACATGGGAAATGACCAATTGAAGAAAACGATTGGCTTTTGGGTTGGAACATCTATTGTAGTTGGTACAGTTATCGGTTCTGGTATTTTCATGAGACCTGGTGACGTGCTTGAGTTAAGCGGTAATTCAACCATGGCCTTGTTAGCTTGGCTGATAGGCGGTCTGATTACCCTTGCAAGTGGGTTGACGATTGCGGAAGTGAGTACACGGATTCCTAAAACTGGCGGCTTATATGTCTATATGGAAGAAGTGTACGGAAAAGCATGGGGATTCCTATGTGGCTGGGTTCAGACATTGGTATACGGACCTGCAGTCATGGGCGCGCTCAGCTTATACTTCGGGATATTAGTTGCAGGAATATTTAAGATCGCTCCAGGCTACACTTTGGCGATAGGGATTTTTACGATCGTATTTATAGCAGGCATGAATCTTCTGGGGACAAAATACGGCGGTATCATCCAAACCTTATCGACCGTTGCTAAATTGATCCCAATCATTTTCATAGCGGTGTTCGGTATCGCACAAGGTGATATGCCTGTATTCAATATGAATAGTGAAAGTTCAATGAAAATCAGTATGGCCGGTGCGATTTTGGCTACGCTTTGGGCGTATGATGGCTGGATGAATGTCGGCTTCATGGCAGGGGAAATGAAAAACCCACAGAAAACATTGCCGCGGGCAATCATAACGGGATTAGTCGTGGTCATGGTCGCTTACTTGGCTGTGAACCTTGCCATGCTTCATGTATTGGGGGCAGAGGGAGTCATTGCGCATGGTACGAATGCAGCGAATGTTGCAGCAACGCTTTTATTCGGTGAATTGGGCGGGAAATTGATATCGATCGGAATAGCAATTTCAATCTTCGGTTGCTTGAACGGAAAGCTTTTGACCTTTCCGCGCATTACCTTGGCGATGGCGACTGATAAAATGATACCAGGCCATAAACAAATCGGAAAAATATCGCCCAAGTTTAAAACGCCTATAAATGCGACGGTATTGCAAGTGATTATTGCAATCATTATGATGGTTGCAACAGACCCTGACAAACTTACCAATATGGCTGTTTTCTCTGTCTTCTGTTTTTATGGATTAGCCTTCTTTGCGGTCTTCATCTTACGCAGAAAAGATCCGGATGCAAAAACGTATAAAGTGCCGTTTTACCCATTCATCCCCATCGTGGCGATTGCTGGCGCAATATATATTGTTTTAAGCACATTAATCCAAACACCTTTAAATGCCCTGTACTCAGTGATCATCCTCATTATCGGTATGCCAGTGTACTGGCTCCTGAAGAAAAGTGAGCGGGATGGTAAACGTTCAAATTAATGAAAAAACCTTCACTGCATGCAGTGAAGGTTTTTTTTATAAGTTGCTGGAATGAAATTTTCCCGTTGGACAAAAGTGACGAAATAGACAACTCGGGAAGTTCGTATTAACATAGGGGGAAAGTTAAATAGTGAAGGGTCTGAACAAAAGTGAATTATATCGAGCCTGCTGGTAAATCATTCAGGAAAACAATCTTGGCTTTATTTCTTGGTAGCTTTGTAACGTTTGCGGATCTGTATAGTACCCAACCGGTCATTCCGGTTTTCGCAAAGCAATTCGGAGTCTCTCCTGCAATGGCAAGCCTTACATTATCTTTCGCAACAGGAACGCTTGCACTCTGTTTATTGCTTGTTTCTTTTTTCTCAGAAAATATCGATAGGAAAAAAATAATGGGGACGGCGCTCACTCTGTCTGCATTGTTATCCATATGTGTCAGCTTCATACAGGATGATCTATACATCCTGATTGCAATACGGGCGATTCAAGGAGCGGTGCTTGCAGGTTTCCCGGCCATTGCGATGGCCTATATCAATGAAGAGTTTCATCCGAAAAGCCTTGGCTATGTGATGGGAATCTATGTGAGCGGTTCGAGTATCGGCGGATTGGCTGGCAGGCTGATTGTCGGGGTGCTGACAGACCATTTCTCATGGAACATAGCGATTGGAAGCCTTGGAGCTTTAAGTTTGATCATCAGTCTGGCTTTTTGGTGGATGCTTCCGCCTTCGCAGCATGCCGTCCGCGCAGGAGTCTCAATGTCGAGAATCAAAACCTCCCTTATCAATAACTTAAGGAATAGCCGACTAGTACTCTTATTCGGCATGGCCTTCCTATTAATGGGCTCGTTCGTTACCGTTTATAACTTTGTGGGTATACCTTTAATGGGACCGCCATATCATTTATCACAAACATTGATTGGCTTCATTTTCATAATCTATCTTGTGGGGACATTTAGTTCTACATGGATGGGAAAGCTCGCCGATCAATATACTCGAAGGATTGTACTTCTTACCGGAATCGCTATCATGCTGATGGGCGCCCTTTTAACCTTATTGGATCCGCTATTGCTGAAAATAATGGGGCTTGCACTGTTTACATTTGGCTTTTTTGGAGCTCATTCAATTGCGAGCAGCTGGGTCGGAAGCTTGGCTGATAAGAGTGAAAAGGCACAAGCATCCGCTTTATATCTCCTGTTTTACTATGCGGGATCAAGTATAGTGGGGGCATCAGGCGGTTTATTCCTGATGAAGTTCGGCTGGGGAGGGGTCATCTCGGCTGTGTCGATCCTGATCATCCTTGCTGCTGCTTGTGTGATGATGGTTGAAAAGAAAATCGTTAAATAAAATGATCTTTTCTATCATGTTTTTCCGGAATGCTGAATATAATCTAGTGAAAATGGATATTGAATAATAGATTGATAAGAGAAGAGGGTAATAGATAGAGTGAATCGAAAAGCAGTAATTCTCATTGGGTTAATAGCCGTTTTAATTATATTATTCGTTGTATACTTAACAAGTCCGGGCAGATTGGAAAAGGTGGAGATTGTTGAAAAATACTATCCTCATTTCTCCGATGGCAAGGCAGTCGGTTTTAAGACGAACGAAGTCATTGATGTTACGGAAACCGAAGAGGGATCCAATTGCGCAATGAAATTCAGCAATGGGAAAACATTGGAAATTGATTGTGACCGTTATTTAACATACAAAATTGATGAAACAGTCTATATTACCACTGAAGGAAACCATGTGAAGGAAATCAGGAGAAAAAGGTAGTGGCTTTTCAATAGTTAATGACGGGAGAGCTGAGTTTGCTTAATAAACAAACTCAGCACTTTTATTTTATCCAATGAAAAAACCCAGACCATTTTGGACTGGGTTTTTCATTTTTTATCTTTGCTTTTACTTTTATCCTTTTTATTACGCCGAAGTACATTCAAGATTCTGCGGCTGTTATTTTTACTGTTTATGAGTTCGACTAAATCGCTCATGTTTTCAGATTCGAAGTCCTGTTGATCTTTTTTCATGATAATCCCTCCAAGTCATATATCATAATACCCTTATAAAGAAAAGGGTAAACGTCTATTATCATATTGGTAATAGAAGGATTTTATATCCTTAACCATTCATTATTTGATAAAATGTGATAAAAGCCCTGTATGGGAGGTCTACATGGAAGAATTAAGAATGATCGGTGAAAAAATTGAAAAATTTAAATATATCTTAGTGGAGCATATCGAGTTGTTTGAAGAAGAGGAACCGCTCTATGATTTTGAAACCAGTAAAGAGGTACGGTCAAAGCTTATTCAAATTCATGCAGATGCCTTGATTCATGGAAAGGCACAAGCAATGGAAAGTATGAAAATAACGGGTATGGAAATAGGTAAGCGCATCGTGGATATGGGCATTCCTTTAGATAAGAATATTGAGGAAGCACAGCTTGTGCGGAACCTTTTCTGGAGTTTCATTGAAGAAGAGGTGAGCAATCGCTATTACTCCATTGAAATTCTGTTAAAGGCAAGCTCGATAATTGATGCAATCCTGGACCAGTTCATACACTGTGTAAGTATCAGTTACGTGAATCATTATAAAGAAATGGCGAAAATGGCAAACGATTCTTTGCAGAAGATAAAAGAAAACCAAGAAGTCATGGAAGAATTGTCCACCCCGATCGTTCAGACCGTATTAAAGGATGTGCTGCTCTTACCGTTGATCGGACGCATTGACGATTGGAGAATGGAGTCGATGCAATCGACGGTGCTGCAAAAATGTGCAGATCTGCATGCGGAAGTATTGATCATGGATTTCTCGGGAATTACCTTTACGAAGGAAGGCAATATGCTCTCCCTGCTGGATCAATTAGTGGGGGCACTGGCGTTGATGGGAACGGAGACGATGTTTGTCGGTTTTACCCCTGATGTCGTGAAAGAGATCGTCAAACTTGATTTCGCAAATCAGGTAAAAGCCTTTCTATCGTTCAGACAGGCCTTGGAATATCTGTTTAATCAAAGAGGGCTGGCACTTCAGCCAGTATGATGGAGGTATCCTTTTTTTAGGGTATCTTTTTTTCTATGTCAGGCTAACATTCCTGCAGCTCCCATATTTAATCGCCCATCGATATTTCTCCATGTTATAGTGAAGTGACGTGGACGGACATGTTGTTTTTGATTTAAATTAAATAGGACATGTAAAGCGTTGTAAGGAAGGTGGTTGAAGAGTGTTTTTTAAGAAAAATGAAGAACCAGAACATTACGAAAAATGGTATTGTGTAGGAATCATGACGGATAATGGGCTGGAGGATGAAGAATATGATGTTTTGTCCAAACGGATCCTCGACTCGGTCCAAAATGTCTCGGTCATATCGGACTTGGTAAGGGTGGAATGGGATCGGGATAAATTGCGAGCCTTGAATGAACGTTTTGGGGACCCTTCATTTTCCGACCCATGTTTTATCATTAATGAATTCATACCAGAGGATATAAAAAAAGAAAGAAAACTTTTGGAGAAAACTCATAAATGGAAGAGAATCTTCGGTCTCCTCTCCCCGATTGAATACATGGAAGCGGAGACGAAGGCGGCCCATGACTTTGATAAAGCTCTCTTTTATACAGACGATGCAGATAAAGTGATTGAATACATTATTGCAAATAGCTAGCATTCCCTGCCACATCGATACATTGTATCGGTGTTTTTGCATTTGATTTAATGTTTATCGGAGCAATTTCGCAGTAGTAAATCGACCTTGTACGGTAACGATTCGACCTTTCGCGGTAGTAATCCGACGTGAGCGGAATAATTCCGACCTTGTACGAGTATAATCCGTCCTTAAGCGGTAATAATTCGACCTTGCACGTTAATAATTCGACCTTGCGCAGGAAAAATCCGTCCTTGAACCTTTTCAACCTTACTGAAATAAAAAGAGAGAATGTAAGCATGTTGGTAGGAAAGATGGGTGGAAACGCGGAATATCTTAAATAGAAAGAAAGAGAGTTTTATGGGGAGAGAGAGGGAGATGAATCGATGGAAGTTGCCGTACCTCAGCAAAAGCCAAAACGGAAGTGGAGAAAGCGGGTGCTATGGAGTTTTGGAATCGTGATTATACTTTTGCTGTCTGTCTTGATTGCTGCAAATGTATTTCTTTCAAGATCCTTGCCGGAAACGAAGGGGGAAATATCGCTTCCAGGTCTTTTGAAACCGGTTACGGTCGTGAGGGATTCAAGTGGGGTCCCGCATATCAACGCAGCGAATGAACATGATTTGTATTTAGCCCAAGGGTATATCCAAGCACAGGATCGTTTATTTCAAATGGATTTAAGCAGGCGTCAGGCTTCAGGAAGATTGAGTGAAGTGATTGGTGAGAAAACCGTCAAAAACGATAAGTATTTCCGTACACTTGGGTTGAGGCGGGCGGCTGAAGCCTCTTATGCAGCATATACAAGTGAAGGGAAAGAAGCCTTGGATGTGTTTGCCGAGGGGGTAAATCTTTATATCAATGAATTGAAGGAGAATGGGAAATGGCCGGCGGAGTTCACTCTGCTTGGATACGAACCAGAGCCGTGGACACCCGTCGATTCGCTGACCATCGGTAAATATATGGCCTTTGATTTAGGCGGGAACTGGGAAGATCAGGCGTTTAGGCAGTATTTGCTGCAAACGTTCCCAAAGGAAAAAGCATATGATTTATTTCCTGATTATCCAAAGAACGCTCCATATATCATCAGTAAGGAAGAACTGGATATTGAAAAAAGTTTTGCAGGGGCCGTTATTCCTTATGAATTCAACGGCAGCAATAACTGGGTAGTTTCAGGCAAGAAAACGGATTCCGGTCAGCCGTTATTGGCCGATGATCCCCATCTGGGATTAGCTACACCGTCCGTGTGGTATCAAATGCATTTGGAGGCCCCGTCGGTCAATGTGAGCGGTGTTATTTTTGCCGGGATTCCGGGAATCATCCTTGGTCATAACGAAAAGGTGGCTTGGGGTGTGACCAATACCGGTCCGGATGTACAGGATCTGTATATTGAGAGGAGAAACCCGGAAAACGAGAAAGAATTCTCCTACAAAGGTAAATGGGAAAAAGCTGAAATCTTGGACGAACCCATCAAGGTGAAGGATGGTAAAACACTCGACTATAAAGTGACGGTTACCCGCCATGGACCGGTTGTCTCAGAGTTTGCCGGGAAAAGCGGAAAAGATACCGTGCTTGCATTAAGGTGGACGGCACTTGATCCATCTGCCGAGCTTGAAGCGGTACTGAATATGAATAAAGCGGGAAGCTGGAAAGAATTCGAAAAGGCACTCTTGCAATTCGAAACGCCGGCCCAGAATTTCGTCTTTGCCTCAGTCGACGGTACCATTGCCTATAAGGCGAATGGGAAAATCCCAATCAGGAAAAAAGGCGATAGTATGCTGCCTGTACCTGGCTGGACGGATGAATTTGAGTGGAAAGGCTATATTCCCTTTGATGAACTTCCAAAAACGGTGAATCCGGAAGAGGGATTCATTTCGACAGCGAATAATAAGGTCATCTCAGACGATTATCCTTACCACATCAGCAATAACTGGGCACAGCCGTACCGTCAGATGAGGATACAGGAGTTTTTAAAAGCCAATAAAAAGCTTACGGCCGAGGATATGCAAAGCCTGCAGATGGATACAGTGAATTTGCAAGCTAAGGAGTTTGTTCCTCAATTCGTGGATGTATTGAAAGGTCCATGGGGGAAACAGGAAGACCAGGCACTGACGATTCTGGAAAAATGGAATCATATTGATTCCGTTGACGAAGCCGCACCTATGATTTTTAATGTCTGGATGAGAAAAATAGGTGATGTACTGCTTAAGGAAGAAATACCGGAGGAAACCCTCAACCTCTTTAATGGAAGGCGTTCGGCCGTCGATGAACTACTAAGGCGGGCACTGGACGGTAAGCCGGGCCCTTGGATTGAAGAGGCAGGCGGACTTGAGCAGGTGCTTGCCAAGTCGCTGCAGGAGACCTTAACGGAACTGGAAGAATTACAAGGGGATGATATAGCTGATTGGGAATGGGGAGACTATCATCAGGTCAGGTTTAACCACCCGCTATCGAGTGTCGCCCCATTAAATTATTTATTTAACAGCGGCGGCGGAATGCCGGTAGGCGGCAGCAGTGTCACCGTACAGGCGGCGGCATTTTTAGATGATGGAACCGTTAATCATGGCGGCTCCTGGAGATTTGTCATCGACCTAGCCGACATGAATCAAGGATATCACCTCGTTGGCCCGGGTCAATCAGGTAACGTGAAAAGTGAGTGGTACCATGATCAGCTTGAAGATTGGGCAGAAGGTACTTATCATAAAACCACTTTAGATGACCCAATAGGTGACACGCTGACATTGAAACCATCATACTGATATTCAGAAAAAAAGTACCAAGTCCAGCATCCTTGCTCTGGACTTGGTACTTTTTCATTGTTTTTGCTTAGTAAGGAATTCTGCAAGGAACTCCTCAAAATTAGGGGCTTCGATTGCTGCGATTTTTTCATATGATTCAATGATCTTGAGTTTAATTTCTTGCTCCAGATCATTCCGGTCTTGATAGTTCGTGTTTTTTAATGATTTTTTTATTTTAGGATTCAAAGAGTCGATTAGATCCATCAATTCTTCTTTTGACAGTTTTTTATCCACAATGGCTTTTCTCCTTTCTAACATATACCTCATCCATATAGTGCTTTCGCAGTTTTTTTAGAGCTTGTTTACGGATGCTTGAGATATTCTGTGGCGACTCATGGAAATAGGCAGCAATTTCCTTGTTGGATAGGCCGTAGGAAAAGATCATGGTGAGCACCAGGTTTTGTTTGGCTGTTAACTTTTTCAAGGCTTTTATCATCTCTTCATCACTTATGTGTGAAGCGAGTTCATTCGTTTCCCCCATCTTTTCAAGTTGAACATCCATAGTGCCGACTCGATCGATCAATCCGCCAGTATCCCTTGGTGCCGCATCAAGTACCATTCGATAGCGTTCCCGCTGTTTCCGTGCCCTTTTATCAAAATCAACAGAGAAAAAGTAAATTAAGGAGCACATGTATTTGTATACTTTAGCCCGGTAATAGAAAATTTTGAAAGTCTCGTTGAGATGGCAAATGTTGTGGGAAGAAGGGGAATCAAGAGTTTCAGTGAAAATCTTTAAATGCTCTGGGTTCTGTAAAAATACTTGAATGATCGGTTGTTCAAAGAAAGATGAGTACTGTTGCTGCAGAAACTCCAATGAATGAGAAAAAAAATGAGAAGTTAATTGGTTCATTGTTATCCCTCCTTTAATTAATAAAGTGATAGACAAGGGGAATAAATCAATTATATACGAACATTCGTTCTTTTTTCCATGAATCAATAGTGCTAGATTGTTTTTTTTAAACAAGTTTCACTTTAGATATCAGATACAAGAAAAGGGGTGAAGAGGATGATGATTGAGGATGCTACTATGTGGGTTTCATTAGTTAGCGAATTTGGCTATCCATTCGTCGTTTCTATGTTTTTGCTCTTCCGCTTCGGTAAACAATTAAAAGAACTGACAACGGACGTAGAGAACTTAAAAAAGTCCGCTCATAAAACGAAAAAACGATAACCTCAGGACTTATGTGCCAGGTGATAAACACCGAATTTCGGATTCTATTCAAAAAAGGGTCCGGAATTCGGGTATAAAGAAATGGGTACTATCTGAAAATCAAGACTTTGCTAAACCCCTCCCTTAAACTCAAATAATAAAAATGATAAACCATTATTTGGAATATAGCACAAAATAGGTAAAAAATAATCGTCATTTGGAATCATTTTACTACTATAATTCATCCGTCAATGGAATTAGATAGGAAATCCTCCCCTCGTACGATTTTAGTTTTATGGATTAAAGTGAAAATACTTTTAAAAAAACAACATTCATCAATAAACTTATAGAAGTATGCGGCATCCGAGTAAAAGGGTGCTGCTTTTCTTATTGTTTGGTAATAAACTGATAATATGGAAAAGGGGTGGAATGAATTGAAGAGTCAACAGCTAGAAGATATTCGGATCCTGCAGCATGAATGTGAACGGGAAGGTTTTACTTTAAAGCTGAACTGGGAAACGCTTCGCAGTCGAAATGGTGTGCATAAGAATGACTTTTTTCACTATGATGGATTGAAGCTTGTTGGTTTTCTTGGTCTATACGATTTTGGGAACAAAGTGGAGATGTGCGGTATGGTGCATCCTGATTACCGGAGACAAGGCATTTTTACAAAGCTGCTGGAAGAGGCGATAAGAAGTGCCGTGGAGCGCAACTATAAGTTGATTCTCTTGAACTCACCTGCTCAATCCGATTCAGGGACAGGATTTTTGAAACAGCTCCCATGTGAGTTTGCTTTTTCTGAGTTTCAAATGAAATGGTCCGAAACGGTGCTTGATGATTATGATGATGCAGTCGTTCGCCCTTCACGGAGAGATGATGAGGAAACGGAAATTCAGCTGGATATTCAATGTTTCCAATTTACGGAACAAGAGGCGAAGGATTATTATCAGCGCATCCTATATGAGGATACTCTGAAAACCATGATGATTGAAAAGGGTGGCCTTGCAGTCGGTAAGATCCGTGTTGATCACTCAGGTCGGGAAGCGTGGATTTATGGATTTTCCATTTTGCCAAAATACCAGGGAAAAGGACTTGGCAGAAAGGCATTGAAAAAGATCGTAGCCGAACAATGCCAGCTGGGATATGACATTTTTCTCGAGGTCGAGGCGACTAATGAGCATGCTTTAAGACTCTATGAATCTTGTGGCTTCAAAACGATTCAAAGACAGGAGTATCATCAATACAAAGGCTGAAGGGTATTTGACGACAAATAGTGTTAGGGGGCTGGGATGGATGTTGATCTTATTCAAGTATAACTGGCAGGTGCGAAGTGAGTGGTTCAAGTGGTGCCGTTCCCTACCATGTGAGGAGCTGAAACGGCAGCGCATAGGAGGGATGGGGAATATATTGAAGACACTCGCCCATATTATCGATGTCGAATGCAGCTGGATCAGGGCCATACAAGGGAAGCCTGATGTCGCGATCGATTTGGAAGCTTATGATACGATCGAAAAAGTGGAGGATTTATCCATATGTTATCATTCTGAGGTCATTGACTATTTGAACTCGCATGCAATTGAAGAAGAGAATGAAATGATTCAGCCATCTTGGATGGGGGGAACATACGAAAAAGGCAGGATACTGCGCCATCTCATAGCGCACGAAATCCACCATATAGGCCAGCTGTCCATCTGGTCGAGGGAGATGGGCATCGAACCGGTATCCGCTAGTTTAATAGATCGGGATTTATAGGCTTTAACTTTTAAAACTGGTAATGCAACTTGCTTTGCCAGTTTTTATTTTGCAAGGAATTCGGCAGATTTTTTTAAAAAAGGGGATTATGGGGGGAGGACAAGCAGGGAATCCATATTGGGTATAATGGTCGCTTCACAGGAAAACGCCTTGGACAGTTTTATTCATAATATAAGGAATTTTTCGTCTTAACGCAGTAGGTTATAACATATTAAATAAAAAGGATTAGCGTATTAGCTTAATCCTTTTTATTTATTTGTCATATATATTAATATTTACGCACTCAAACATTTTTTAATTTTGGCTTTTGTGTCGCTGGTTTAATGTATTTAGTTAATAACCAGCGTGAGATTGGTCCAACAATTAGTAACTGTGATGGTAGCGCCACGATAAAGTTTAGACCAACCGTTTTAAGGTAAGCTATGAAAATTGAACCCTCAATCCCTATCATTAAATTAGTTAAAATAAGCCCATATACTGACATAATAAGGACCATTCCAGGGACCATACAAAAGGCAATTGCAATAATAAATTTGATTTCTTTCGACTTATCATAAGGTAGTGATAATGCAAGTTTACGTGCCTTCGGTTCAACTATTGACTCTGCAATAAAAGCGACGATAAATGTCACCGCAAATTGAATCACTGCACTCCCTACTGTAAACGATGAAATGCCGTGTAAAGCTGTGTTGTAAACTGACATAATAAGGACCATACCAAAACACATAAAAAGTCCAAAGATTATGCCTTCCTTTTTATTACTAGGCAAATAAAAACATCCTTTCTTTTAAGCATAAATGTAATTATATATGCCAAGAAATTTTTACATAAGTGACATTTTTATGACTTTTATTGTGAGTTAGGTTAAATTACACTTTTGTTTTGATGAAATCTTGTTAATAGAGACTTTGCAAAAAAACGAATGAGAAAAATTAACGAATTTAATTTGTTTCAATGGTATTGATGATTTATTAGATTCTTCAGTAAGCATTTCATTATCGATTGGGAGTACGCTGGGGTGATTGCCTTGGTCTTATTATTATCAAACGGTTTCACTGAAGTAGAGAGTGTAGAAGAAAGAAGGAACGATCTTGAAATCCATGCGGTGTAAGCAGGCGGGCTCATGTGCATAGGCCAGCCTTTTATATATATATTTGAAGGAAAAACGGTCCATGTTCAGTGGATGAAAATAGATAAAAAGTACCATTTATTCAAAATTAGTAATATTACGGTAAATTTTGGCGTTTATTCGACAAAATCATGATATATTATTCTAGCATTTTACAAAAATAGAAGGGTTGTGAAGTATGTCGTTCAAAATGCATGTTAATAAGATGCTCGCTCCGATTCTTGCTGTCAGTTTGATTACAGCCCCATTTACCGTACCGGGGGAGACATCCGCCAAAGAGTCTAATAAGAAACCGGTCAAGACTGAACCATTTACCATTTCAACTCCTACTGTTAATTACTCAAAAGGCACCAAAGCGACTGTAACGGTCACACCGAAAAAAGGGAACAAAGGAAATGAAACCGTTGTCTTCCAATTAATGAATGGGACGAAGGTCATTTCACAGTCAGCCATTGAGGCGGATATTAAATCGGCCCAAAAGTTCTCTGCGTACTTCAACTCGTACAAATCGGGTTATTGGATCAAAGTATCAGTTGTCTCCAAGTATAACGGCAATACGAGTAACTTCGGCAACAGCCTGGCAGCTTCCGTATCGGATGCACCTTTTGAACTAAGGATCATGGAAACGACAGATATACACACTAATCTGGTGAGCTATGATTATTATAAGGATGCCGTATCGGACTCTGTCGGCTTTTCCCGAACGGCTTCTTTAATTAAACAGGCACGAAAAGAAGTGAAAAATAGCGTTTTAGTGGATAACGGCGACC
Organism: Bacillus sp. T-10(2022); assembly: GCF_056502895.1. Lineage (NCBI taxonomy): Bacteria > Bacillati > Bacillota > Bacilli > Caryophanales > Bacillaceae > Bacillus > Bacillus sp. T-10(2022). The sequence goes on along the minus strand of NZ_CP113518.1, from coordinate 5,093,015 downwards.
TTATTCAAGGGACACCGCTAGGTACGTACAAAGCAAAAATAGCCCCACTGAAAAAAGGTGAAGTCCATCCCGTATATAAAGCGATGAACTTGCTTGACTATGATGTGGCCACATTCGGCAATCATGAATTCAATTATGGTTTAGCTTATTTGGACGAGGCCATCAACGATGCGAATTTCCCTTATGTCAATGCCAATGTTTATAAAAAAGATAAAGACAATAATTCAAAGAATGATAAAAATAAATATACACCTTATAAAATCGTCACAAAGAAAGTAAAGGACATCAATGGAAAAGAAAAATCAGTAAAAATAGGCTACATTGGATTTACCCCTCCGCAAATCATGGATTGGGATAAAGCGAACCTTGAAGGTAAGGTCATTACAAAAGAAATCATCACGACTGCAAAAAAATATGTCCCTGAAATGAAGAAAAAGGGCGCGGATGTCATCGTTGCGCTCACGCATTCCGGATTTAATGGCGATACCAAGAATACCGAGGATGTCATCTATTCATTAAGCAAGGTATCCGGCATCGATGCCATCACGTTCTCCCACACGCATAAGGTCTTTCCAGCACAAGATGAGGCATCTTTAGACAGCCTATTCAAAGATAGCCAAGGAAAAGTCCTTAAAGGCGTGGATAATAAAAAGGGTACCATCAATGGTGTAGCAGCCGTTCAAGCAGGATATGGCGGCAGTAATCTCGGCATCATCGATCTTGATATCCAGAATATCAAGGGGAATTGGAAAGTCGTCAATTCCGAATCATCAACACGGGCAATCAACGATAAAATAACAGGAAAAAAAGCAGCTGAAGATGCATCTGTCGTCAAAGCCGTGAAGAAGGATCACGAAGGAACGATCAAGTATGTCAACACGCCAATTGGAACGACTACAGCTCCAATTCATAGTTATTTCGCCCTTGTGCAAGACGATCCTTCCGTACAGGTCGTGACGAGCGCACAGAAATGGTATGTAGAAAAATACATCCAAAGCAACCGGCCTGAATACAAGGACTTGCCGATTCTCTCTGTAGGAGCCCCTTTCAAAGCGGGTCGCAATGGAGTCGAGGAATTCACCGAAATCAAGGAAGGCGGACTGACCATTCGCAGCGCCGGTGATTTATATTTATACGATAATACCTTGAAGGCAATCAAGATCAAAGGGTCAGTTGTTAAAGAGTGGCTAGAAATGTCTGCAGGGAAATATAATACAATCGATCCTGCCAAGTCTGAGGAACAGGAGCTGCTTAATGGAAAGTTTGCCGTCTATAATTTTGATGTGATTGACGGCGTTACGTATCAAATCGATGTCACCAAGGCTCCCCGCTATGATGAAAAAGGGATAAAAGTGTCGGATTCAAGCAGGATTGCAGATTTGAAATATAATGGTGAACCAGTGGACCCGAATCAAGATTTCATCGTCGTGACGAATAATTACCGTGCTTCGGGCGGGGGGAACTTCCCGGGAGTCAAGGGCAGCGAATATGTAGTTGACTCTGCGGATGAAAATCGCCAGATCTTGATGGATTACATCACACAAGAGGGTGAGATCAATCCAACCGCTGATAATAACTGGTCGATTGCCCCGATTTCAGGCAAGGTGGACGTTACTTTCACCTCATCACCAAAAGGTGCGGAATATTTAAATGAAGACAGCCCGATTTCCTATACAGGCAAAAAGGATGATAAAGGCTTTGGCATTTACAGATATAATTTGGGGAAAGAAAACGTTAAGGTGCAACTGCTCGGGATCAATGATCTTCACGGCCAGCTTGATACCACTTCCGATTTTGGCGGTATCAAACAAGGGTGTGCCGATTATTTAGCTGCGCACTTGAAGCAGCGTAAAGCTGAAAACCCTGAAAATACACTTTTACTTTCGGCAGGGGATGCTGTTGGGGCAAGTGCCCCCGTTTCTTCTTTGATCCAGGACAAACCGACTCTTCAGTTTTTGAATAATATGAAATTCGATGTCGGAACTGTCGGGAACCATGAGTTCGACAAAGGGGTAGAAACCCTGATGGCTCAAATCAATGGCGGAAAGTCGCCAACGTCCGATGTTGTATTCGATAAATTGAACTTTCCATATGTAGTTGCCAATGTCGTATATAAAGACACGAAAAAACCGATTTTGGACCCTTACGTCATAAAAAAGGTCGGCGGGGTTGATATTGGGTTCATAGGTGTAGTCACGAATGCCACACCTCAAAAAGTAAGTCCGGATGGCATTAAGAATGTGGAGTTCATAGAACAGGCACCTGCCGTAAATAAGGCGGTTAACGAGTTGAAGGAAAAAGGCGTCAAATCGATTGTGATCATCTCACATGACCCAGGCACTGAAAAGGAAGGGGTCATCACAGGCGAAGTGGCTGATCTTGCCAATAGCGTGGATGATGAAGTAGATGTGATCTTAGCAGGAGATAATCATGCAAAGGTCAACAACTATGTGGATAATAAGTTGATTGTACAAGCTTACTCTTATGGAACGGCTTTTGAAGATGTGGATTTGGAAATCGATCCAAACACAAAGGATATTGTCAAAAAGTCAGCTGAGATTGTCACGGTTACACAAGATGGCATCACACCGGATGCCGGGACGACGAAATTCATTAACGACTACCTGGACATGTTCCCCGAGTTGAAAGCCCCGCTTGGGACAACGGATGAGAAAATTTTAAGAACCAATGCCTATACGCAAGAAACGGGTCTTGGGAATTTAATTGCCGATTCGATGAAGGCAGATTTGAATTCCGATTTTGCCTTTATGAATCCAGGCGGAATTCGTGCAGATATTCCAAAGGGGGAAGTCACTTTTTCCGATTTAGCGAAAATCCAGCCGTTCGGAAACGTATTGGTTAAGCTGGAACTGACTGGAGCGGAAGTGAAAACGCTGCTTCAACAGCAATGGATCGTTGAAGGATCTCCGAAAACTTTGCAAATTTCTGGACTGAGCTATACAGCCGACTTCAGTAAACCCGTCACGGAACGTGTCACCTTATTGAAGAAAGCGGACGGAACACCTATCAAGGATACCGAAACATACACGGTGGCTGTCAATGATTTCATGGCAAGCGGCGGTGATAACTATACCGTCCTGAAAGGAAAAGAGCGTGTGTTTGGACATGCTGACTTGGAAGCATTCGTTAACTATGTAAAAGAAACGTTTAAAGGCGGGAAGATCACGGCAGAAATTGAAGGCAGAATTACGAATATCAATAATTAATAGAGATTTACTCGTGAGTTTTCAACATTTACTCGTGAAACACTAAAAGAGAGCGCTCCTTAATAGATGGGGCGCTTCTTTTTTTTGTGATTAATTATTTCTGAAGATGGAAAAGTTCAATCCCAATGCAAAGGTGACCCATGCAATATAGGGAACCATGGCTAAACCGGATGTACGGTCTATTTTATAAAACTCGAATGCCGTTAATGTAATCAAGGTCAGCAGTGCAGCCATTTCAATAAAAGCTGTTCCGCGCAAGCCCCATTTGAAGAATAAAAAAGACCATAAGAAATTCAACCCTAGTTGAGTATCATAGAGGAGTTCAGCGGACTTCGATTCTTTTTCTTTGGATGCAATGCGATATTTCGCTATTCCCATGATCGTATAAAGGCTGGTCCAGGCAACGGGGAAAGTCCAGGAAGGAGGAGCAAAAGCAGGTTTCTTGAGTTTGTCATAAATTTCTTTTGAATTCCTTGTGGCGAATATCCCCACAAGTGAGCCTCCGACCACAGGTACCAATACACTTTTAGCTAATTTTCCGTAGTTCATAATGGGATCCTCTTCTTTCTTCATTATTTGGATGTTCTTATACTTTTACCTTCTTATCTGAAAATAAAACAAGCCCTTTAATCAAGAAGTGTAACTTTCTTCCAAACTTTACGTCGGTACTATTAAGAAAAGGGGGAATACCGATGAACCGTAAAACAATGATGTTTATGTTCAGTTTGTTCCTTTTACTTGCTGCATGCAGCAGTAATGAAAAAGATGATTCAGCATCGAAATCACAGGATGAAAAGGCGGAAAGTAAAATGGACGCTTCAATTTCCGGGAATATGGTGCAGGAAGAAGCGGCGGAAAAGGAAGGGGTGACGGATGAAAGAAAGGTCATCCATCAAGCCCAGCTTGAGTTGAAGGTGAAGAACCTCGAAAAGGCACAAATGAAGATTGAGAATAAGGTGGCTGAATATGGCGGATATGTTGTCGAGTCCAATGTATTCAGGGAAGATGAAGAACTGGTGGAAGGAACGATCACTGTTCGGGTCCCTGAAGCCCATTTTCAGGATTTTCTAGCCGATAGCGAGGGCGAGGCTTCAGAAGTGGTCGGAAGGAATGTGACAGGGCAGGATGTAACGGAACAATATGTAGATTTAAAAGCAAGATTGAAGTCAAAGAGAGCAGTAGAGGAAAGGTTGCTTGCATTCATGAAGGATGCTGAGAAGACGGAAGATTTGCTGAAAATATCATCCGATCTTGCCGTGGTGCAAGAAGAAATAGAGCAGCTGACCGGGCAAATGAAGTATCTTGAGAACCAGACCTCTTATTCGACGGTTACCATCACGTTATCACAGGACCGGATAGTTGTGCCGGGCATTGATAATAAGGAATTGAATACATGGGAAAGAACGAAGAAACAACTTGCAACAAGTGCGAATCTATTACTTAAAGCGGGTTCAGGAATCATTGTTTTTATAATAGGAAACTTGCCTATCCTCATTATTTTAGGCGGAGCTGGTGCGATGATCCATTGGGTGATCAAAAGAAGGGGTAAAAGGTGAAGGCAGAAAGAGAGGGTGCCAATTAGATTGGCACCCTCTGACATTTATCTTTTCCGTTTATGCAAGCCGGTCACATAATACAGGGCTACCAACAGTAAGATCCAAATCGGACCAACGATTAGAGCGATTCTCGTATCTGCTGAAAAACCGAGTACTACCATTACGAATACTAAAAAGGCTAAAGTGAAATAAGAAGTGAATGGGAAAAGAGGCATCTTGTAAGACAAGCCTTGTTTTTCTCCCTGACTCATTTTTCGTCTAGACATGATCTGCGTGACAAGTATGGTTCCCCATGTCCAGAGTGCACCGAATGTGGCGACACTTGTGACGTAAGTGAAAACTTTATCCGCTTCCATGTAGTTAAGGTAAACACCGAAAAGAAGCACGATAGCCGAAACGATAATGGCAACGCCAGGAACGCCTGACTTTGTTGTACGTTCGAAACTTTTTGGTGATTCACCTTGCTGCGCTAGGTTGAATAACATTCTTCCTGTACTGAAGATCCCGCTGTTACAAGATGAAAGGGCTGCTGTCAGTACGACAAACTGAATGATTCCTGCTGCGCCTGGAATACCGATTTTATCAAACATCATAACGAATGGGCTGTTTTCTCCATTCATTTCATCCCATGGAGTGATTGATAAAATGACTGTCAGAGCTAACACGTAAAAAAGTAAAATCCGATAAAAAACGGTATCGATGGCTCTTTTTAAAGATTTTTCAGGGTTTTTAACTTCACCTGCGGTTACACCAAGCATTTCAATTCCCAAATAGGCGAACATGACCATTTGGAACGAGAGGATGACACCAGAAATCCCATTCGGGAAAAATCCTCCATTTTCAACAAGGTTGCCGAATCCGACCGCGATTCCGCCGTTCCCCAGTCCAAAGATGATCATTCCGAAGCCGAGGACGATCATAAGGATGATCGTTACGATTTTAATAAGGGCGAACCAAAACTCCAATTCACCGTAAGCTTTTACAGCAAGAAAGTTAATCGTTGTCATGATGGCAAGTGCGGCTAACGCCCAAGCCCATTGCGGAGTATCAGGGAACCAAAATTGCATATAAATTCCGACTGCCGTAATTTCAGCCATACAGGTGGCAATCCAAACGAACCAGTAATTCCATCCGGTTATATATCCGGCAAGAGGACCGACAAATTCGCTTGCATAGCGGCTGAAAGAGCCTGCGACTGGATTTTTTATCGCCATTTCACCTAGTGCACGCATGATAAGATAGATCATAAGTCCGCCAATGGCATAAGATATGATGATGGCTGGACCGGCTAATTTAATCGCAGATGCCGAGCCGAGAAATAAACCGACTCCAATGGCTGCGCCAAGAGACATTAATGCGATATGTCTTTCTTCCAAACCTCTATGTAGTTGAGATTCTTTGGAGTTTTGCATAATTTTCCCCTTTTCTATGTTGGAGTTTAATTTTCTCTATCTAGCATTTTATCACTAGTAGAGGAGAATACATATTATTTATTGATTTTTCACATAATATTACAACTAAATAATATATTTTAATAGGAAGAATGTAAAGAGAAAAATGAAAACGCTTACCATGAAAGTGATCCTATCTCATTTCATCGTATAATAATCTTTCGAAACTAATTATAATGCTATACAAACAAAATAAAATTATGTGATTTTTCTAAAAATTTAGATATTTAACAGTGGAAAAGCTGTCCCTAAAATAAGGAACAGCTTGTTCGTTTTATCATTTCCAGATGGCGGCGGCCCATTCAGGATGATCAATGAAAGGGTTGCGATTATGCTGATATTCATTATAAATGATCTCATTCCGGTTACGCTCGAAGGCATCTACAGGATCCTGTTCATTCCACTCCAGTAAGACAGCCAATTTACCATGATAAGGGGCGGTACCATTGTTCACTTGATTATTTAGCTCTAAATCGACTTCCCCTGCATCACCCTCGTACCGAACTGCCATGTAAAACAGCATCCGGGCGACATCACCTTTGACACTATCGCGAGGTTCCCATGAATCAGAATCATAGTAATTTCCTATCGCTTCGGTATGTTCAAAACCTCCATTATCAAAGTCCAGGTTGTTTCTTGTACTGTTGACAGAGACATCAGTCGGCCGAAGATGGTGCAGATCAGTGCCGGGACCTAAAGTGGTACCAAAATCACCATGTGATTTTGCCCATACATGCTCGCGATTCCAATCATTAACACCGGATCCGTTCATCGTTTTTCCTTGGGAACGCCCTGTATAAAGAAGAATGACATTATTCGTGTTATTCGGGTCCTCATCGGTTTCCCGTAAAGCGTCCCATACATTTGAATACGATATTTCCGAATGGTCATCGATGATTTGATGGAGGGCATTCTTTAGCGCCAACCCTGATTTTCCGCTGGCCGAATCATAGTATGAGCCAACCCCCGGTGTCTCCGGTTCTGGTGAATCATTCCCTGAAAACATGGCAGATACATCTTTTAAGCCTGGATGGGTGAAATAGGCACTCAGTGTGCCAGTTACGGTGACTTTTTTTCCTTTTAAAGAAGGATTTGTTTTTAAGCCAAATTCAGAGCGGAAGGAGGATGGAATCTGAACATATACCATTTTGGCATTGTTTGTTTCCGATGAGCTGTCTGCCAATGCTATGGCATAATCATTCGGATAGCCGCTCGTGACGACGGTATTGGCTGAAGTGGGCTGTCCCGTCACATAGCCACTGACCGTTTTAACCGTGCTGTCTTGATTCGCAATGGCTTGGGAAACGGAGTAAGGAGATGACAAGCTGCCATCTCCAGCCGCGGCTAATGATGGGGTGAAAAAAGTGGGAATAAAGAAAGCAAGCACGAGTAAAATGGTCAGGGCGAATCTTGGTTCATGTTTTGTGAACATGTCATTCCTCCATAAATCGATTCATACCCATTTCGAGAGAAATCGGCATGTATATGTAAAGTTATGGATTTGAGTAGCTTTCTCCTTCTGCCTTGTCAAAAATGAGAGAATACAGCTAGTGAAGCTTAGCGGAATTTAGGGAAATAGCCCGGGAAATATCGAAGGCTGTTTTGGAAATGAAAATGATACGAAAAACCGTCAGTATCCAACTTACTGATTCAGTTTGTAGAAAAAAGGGGTACGTTATTTGAAATGAGGGGAAGTTTTAACAAAAATACAGGTTCTAAACTTTGGCGATTGACTTCTGAAAACGTATCTTTTACCAAGTCAAAAATAAAAGGAAATTCAATAACTCCAACTAAATGATGTTCAGTAACCAATTGGTCCAAGGGATGATTTCTATCTGAATTTTAAAACAAATTTGATTGGAGCGGGTGTTCGAGACTCCTGCGGGAAAAGCGCGTCCAGGGGAGACCCCGCAGGCGCAAAGAGCGCCGAGGAGGCTCCCGGACCGCCCGCGGAAAGCGAGTTCCTGTAGTGGAAATCAACGTTCATATTGTATAAACTCAAAAAAAACTGTAGACAAATTCGATTTTTCATCGAGTTTGTCTACAGTCTGAAACCGTCTGTATGCTACTGACGGTTTTTTTTACTCTGTTTTATAAGAAGACTTTGAATGAAACTCAATAACAATGATCCGATTAAAGCTCCCCAAAAAGAATCTATTACAAAGCCACTGACAACATAGGAAGTGATTTGGAATGTGAAGGCATTGATAATGAAAGAAAACAACCCGAACGTCAGGATGGTGATCGGCAATGTGATAAGCTGGAGAATGGGCCTAACCAGCAAGTTCATGATTGATAATATAAAAACCGCCAGCAAGGCTGTTCCGTAAGATTTAATCGTGATGGAGTCGAGAAGCCAATCAATAACGAGCAATACCAGCCCGTTGATAAGAAAACGCATTATTATGTTCATGAAAAACTCCTCCTGAAGTCACCTTTACTACAAGTCATTATACTAAAATTTCATGAATTTCAGTTATATGTTTGCAGAATTGTCACAAAAAAAGAGGATACGATATCCATTCCCCCAGAATGGAATAGACGCTTTTTACTTAAAAGGTCCAGTCGATTTCAGAAATCCGCTCCCTTTCCGCCGACTGTCTGCCAAGCCTCCTCGGCGCAAGCGCCTGTGGGGTCTCGGCTAGCCAGTTATTCGGCAGGAGTGTCGCAAATTTCTTCAATCCAATATAGGTTTCATCCAATATAAAAGTAAAACAGGAAGGTAAGCAAGTCTTGTTTTAAAAATACGGTTCGGCTACAGTCTTTTCATTTAAAAAGATCCAGTCGATTTCAGAAATCCGCTCCCTTTCCGCCGAAAAAAACCCATTTGTCTAGAAAATGGGATTCATTAGGTTCTCATTAGTTATGGGCAATGATTTTTTCGAATTCAGTTAATTCCAATGTGTTTTTCAATTTTGGATTGGTGTTTAAGGAAAGCAGGGCACTTTCAATGAGAAAGGTTCGCGGTTCAACGTTTTGTAATAATTCCTCTTGGATAAAGTGAATCAATTTTAGGTTTTTAACTCGTTCTGCTTCATCATCTTGGCATAGCCTTAGGATCATCTTTTTTAGGTCGTTTGCAGAGTGCAGGAGTGCAGTATGAAAATCCTGCTGTGAATGGAAGCACTCTGGCAGCCATTGCTTGATGAGGTCGGGTTCCAAAAGCTGTGCATTTGACTGGCTGACATCTTCGAAAATCGATTTAATCCTATCGACGCAATAACGGATAATTTCAGTAGGGTTGAAATCGGGCTCTTTAGCCAAAGCATTAAAATGAATCGTTTGATGCATCATTCCCGAGTAAAGAATGGCACAGTCCAAAATATAGGGTTTTTTATCAGCACCGAAAATGTCCAGAAACCGTTTTGATAGCCAATGGATATGCTGGAATTTAGCATGTGTGATGAAGTTCTTAAGTTCGGTATCATTTGAAATCATTACTTCTTCATATAAGAAAAAGATTTTATTGTTTTTGTTGGAGTGCATTTGTAATTCTGATTGTTTGATGAATATCTCAATATCTGCAAGGTTTTGCCCAATCAGCAATTCATTCCGCTCTTTTTCGAATTTTTCTTGCGAAGTTAGGAAGACTGCCTTAAGCAATTCGCTTTTAGAAGAAAAATAGTTATAAAATGTTCCTTTTGAAATGCCGCTATAATCTAAAATATCCTGAATGGAAGTTGCTTGATATCCCTTTTCAATAAATAATTGGTGTGCATATTTAACTACCAATTGTTTGCGCTCATTCATATATATCACCCTTACTCTTATTGGACGGTCATTTTAACGTAATAGTATCTTATTTTCTAAACGAACACAAACCAGTATGTTTACAATTGCTCTAGCAAATTAAGGGTGAAGGCCTCTTGATTCAGTCAATTCATGAAGTGTTCTGCTGAAGATAGGGTTCACAAAAGCAATGAAAAATTCAGTTTCTATGCATCCTTCTATTCACCATGTAAATAAAGGCAGATGAAGTGAACAAAGTCACAGGAGAACACTTCGGTTTGTTATAAGATAAATAGAAGGAGATGGGTGAAGTAGCGCAAAGTATCTATGAATATTCGGCGACATTCTCGATTACTAACCCATTGGTAGGAGAAATGATAAAATCACTTGTCGTGAAGGAATATTGGATATAAGGGTCGTATACCATTATTAGGAATGTGATTATGGAAACATGATGTTCCTTCAACGGTGTATACCATTATACTTTTCCATATGTTAGGAGTTGGTAAAGGCGTAATATTAATTTGAAATTACAATGGATTGATTGTTATATTAAAATTATTATAAATAAGTATTGATTTTTTTCTGAGAAGCTTTATCATTATATACATAAATAATAATGAAAAGGTGGTTCAATTATGACAAATAAGAAAAACCTTACTACAAGCTGGGGAGCACCAGTTGGAGATAATCAAAACTCGATCACTGCCGGCGAACGCGGCCCGGTGCTCATTCAAGATGTACACTTATTGGAAAAACTAGCCCACTTCAACCGTGAACGTGTGCCTGAACGTGTAGTTCATGCGAAGGGTGCCGGTGCATTCGGAACTTTCGAAGTAACGAACGACCTTTCTCAGTACACGAAAGCTAAACTTTTCAATGGTGTGGGCAAGAAGACAGATCTTTTTATCCGTTTCTCCACAGTTGCAGGTGAATTGGGTTCTGCTGATACAGTCCGTGACCCGCGTGGATTTGCTGTTAAATTCTACACGGAAGAAGGAAACTACGATATCGTCGGTAATAATACGCCTGTATTCTTTATTCGCGATGCGATTAAATTCCCCGACTTCATCCATACACAAAAAAGGGATCCTAGAACACATTTGAAAAACCCTACGGCAGTTTGGGATTTCTGGTCACATTCACCGGAATCTCTGCACCAAGTGACGATCCTGATGTCCGACCGGGGCATTCCTGCTACACTCCGTCATACACATGGTTTCGGAAGCCACACATTTAAATGGGTGAATGCTGAAGGAAAAGGCGTTTGGGTGAAATACCACTTCAAAACAGAACAGGGCATCAAAAACCTTGATGTGGATCTAGCTGCAAAACTAGCAGGTGAAAACCCTGATTACCATACGGAAGATCTTTTCAATGCCATTGAAAAAGGGGACTTCCCTGCATGGAAATTGTATGTTCAGATCATGCCTCTGGAAGATGCGGATACATACCGTTTCGATCCATTCGATGTGACGAAGGTATGGTCTCAAAAAGATTATCCGCTGATCGAGCTTGGTCGTATGGTATTGAACAGAAATCCTGAAAACTACTTTGCTGAAGTGGAGCAAGCCACGTTCTCACCGGGAACATTCGTACCGGGAATTGAAGCTTCCCCAGACAAGATGCTTCAAGGACGCCTATTCGCATATGGAGATGCACACCGTTACCGTGTGGGCTCGAATCACAACCAGCTTCCGGTTAACCGTCCGAAAGTGGAAGCGAATAACTATCAGCGTGATGGTTTCATGCGTGCAGATGACAATGGCAAGGGATCTGTTTATTATGAGCCAAATAGTTTTGGAGGCCCTGCCGAATCAACGGAAAATAAAGTCACTCCTTTCGAGGTGACTGGGCAAGCTGCACAAGTCGGTCATAATAGTGATGATCACTACACCCAAGCAGGTGACTTATACCGTCTATTAAGTGCCGAAGAGAAAACTCGCCTTGTTGACACGATCGTGGGCGCAATGAAACCTGTGGAATTGGAAGAAATCAAGCTTCGTCAAATCGGCCATTTTTACAAAGCTGATCCGGAATATGGAACGCGCATAGCCGAAGGTTTAGGTTTACCTGTACCGCAAGAAGCGTAAAATATGGGACTACCAATCTAGTAAATGCAAACAGGCATCCATTCATGAATGGATGCCTGTTTTGATTTATGCAGGGCTCCATTATATAAATGACACCCGACAAGTTCGGTAAGAATATATAGTTATAAATGGTTTGTAAGGAAGTCATGCTGTCAGATTAGTTGGGCCAGTTACTTGGATTATCGGTAAAGGGTGGAATTAATGACTAGTAAAAAGAATCGGGATAAAGTAGGCAGTCCAATTTAATTGCCTAACAAGTTATCCGACATTCCCTTGGAGCATCTGGACTGGATCAAGAAGAAGGGGCGGATGGCGAAATTCAAAAGTTATCGGGAATTAGACCCAGAAGGTACGTATGGAAGCACTGAGCGATACCTAAGCATTCTGGATGATGCCCCCAATTTGGTTCGTTTTGAGGAGTGACTTTTCTATAATCATAAAGTCCAGAAAGGTCAGGGTGCGTTGGCAATAATTAAATTGAGTCAGCATACATTTGGTTAAGAGGAGGTGCAGTATGGACGTTTTTGTGCGGCAGAATGATTCCTTGTGGTATTATAGCCAATTATTCAAGGTGAATTACCAACTTATCATTGATTCCAATAGTGGGATTGACCCACTTGCACTTATGATTGGCCAACAAATCAAAATTCCTGGCTTTACGACTACCGGCTATAGCATCAAGCAAGGTGATTCGTTATGGGCAATTGCCAGGTCACGTAATCTTTCATTGGATGCCCTATTTTTAGTTAATCCCAATCTCAACCCGAATGCCTTGCAAGTCGGTCAGACAATTTCTGTGCCATTGAGGATTACGTGGAGGCTAATTCAAGGAAATCGGGAATATGATTATGAGACGATGATGACCGATGTTAGACGTTTGAAAACAATCTATCCATTTATAAAAACCTCCCCCATCGGGGACTCGGTGCTTGAAAGGGATATCCCCGAAGTTCTGATTGGAAATGGCAACAAACGAGTTCACTATAATGGTTCCTTTCATGCGAATGAGTGGATAACGACGCCTGTGATCATGACCTTTTTAAATGATTATTTACTCGCAGTCACGAATCAGGCTGACATCCGCGGTCTAGCTATGTTTCCCTTTTATCAACAGACGATGCTGTCGATCGTCCCAATGGTGAATCCGGACGGAGTGGAGTTGGTTCTGAAAGGACCGCCTGCAGATGAGTCATTGAGAGGACGGCTCATCGAATGGAATAATGGCAGCGAAGACTTCTCTGGCTGGAAAGCCAATATTAATGGGGTGGATCTGAATGATCAATTTCCCGCCAAATGGGAACTGGAACAAGCCCGCAATAATGTAACGGAGCCAGGTCCGGCGAATTATCCAGGGGAAGGGCCGCTTACACAGCCAGAGGCTATTGCAATGTCAGAGTTGACAAAAAAACGTGATTTTGGCAAAGTCCTTGCGTTCCACACCCAAGGAGAGGTCATTTTTTGGGGATTTGAAGATTTGGAACCACCCGAGTCGGAAACGATAGTCAATGAGTTTGCGAGGGTCAGTGGATATGAGCCTGTCAAATCCGCCAATAGTTACGCAGGGTATAAGGATTGGTACATTCAGGATTGGCGCAGGCCGGGATTTACCGTGGAGCTGGGCAAAGGAACGAATCCCCTCCCAATATCACAGTTCGATGAGATTTATCAGAAGTCGCTTGGGATTTTCTTGGCAGGGTTATATATGTGAAATTTGAACAAATGAAAAAGCTCAACTCCGTTTCCATGGGGTAGAGCTTTTTAGTCTTATAAACTATTAGACTTGAAACGATGAGGGCTGCTGCAAAAAATAAGTAAAGTTATGCTTTACTTATCGATTGCATGATTAACTCGCTTTTTAGCCTAAAATTAACGGACATTCTCCATGTCCCAGTAATATTGCAGCCCCTGCCAAAAGGAATTCTAATAGTTTTGCGGTAAAGAAGATTAACTTCCTTAGCGCTAGTATTGGCCCCACCTACGCCAGATACTTTGACGGCCACGCATGCCATCCAACCTAATTTCATTATATTAGAAAGCGCTTACATTTTCAAAAGTAATCGTATTGCAAATTTCGACATTCGCATAAGTGTCCCTTACCAGTAGGAGGAGAATGGGCATATTACTGATAAGGGTCTTATAAGATTCATGTTAATCTGCAATGAATTCCTGCAACTTTTGCTTTAGACCACCATTGCCGAATTTAATGAACTTTGTTTTTCCGGTATCTTGTTCAGGGGTAGAAACGAATTCCAAAAAGGCTAAAAGGTTGATCCGGCGGTAAAGGATATGGACAATGCCATACTCATAGAACCAATGATCGATCGTGTTGTAAATCCCTCTATTCAGTCGATATTGCTGCTGGCACCAATGGAAAAATATTCTGTCCGGCAGATTAAGGTACTCCATATTTTCTAAGCCCCCATTTTGCTTCTCATTCATGATAGGGGAAATAATCCGTAGCGATTCCTTTTGCATAGTGTAATCCTCCCTCATTGATAAAAACGAAAAAACCCCCTATCCTGTTGAATAGAGAGCCTCCAGTGAACTAGTCAGCTTATATATTTTCCTTATATAAAAGTAGCATAAAACATATTAATCCAATTTGTCAAGTTGGTATTTATAATGCTTAAAATATGTATGTTTATTTTATATTTTCTGAGTGAATTGATTGAAAATACGAATAAATATTTATGTTTATTCGTTTATAGTTCGTATATAATGATTTTGAGGAATTAAGGAGGAGAGACTGAATGTATAAATCAAAAAAGATTTTATTATTGGGCTCAGGTGAATTGGGGAAAGAGGTCATACTTGAAGCACAGCGGCTTGGTGTCGAGACCGTTGCTGTAGACCGCTATGAACATGCCCCTGCCATGCAAGTCGCTCATCGCAGTTATGTGATCGATATGCTGGATGCGGAACAACTAAGGGGAGTTGTAGAAAAAGAACAACCCGATTTGATTGTGCCGGAAATCGAGGCCATCGCTACATCCGAATTAGTCAAGTTGGAAGAGGAAGGCTTTCATGTCATTCCGACGGCAAGAGCGGCTAAATTGACTATGGATCGTGAAGGAATCAGGAGATTGGCTTCTGAAACTCTGGAGATTCCGACCGCAGCCTACAAATTCGCCGATACATATGAAGAATTTGTTCAAGCTGCCAAGGAAGTTGGCTTTCCTAATGTCGTCAAACCGCTGATGAGTTCTTCAGGTAAAGGACAAAGTGTGTGCCGCACGGAAGGTGACCTGGAGGATTGCTGGAAAATCGCGATGGAAGGCGGCCGGGTTCAAAATGGACGGGTGATCATTGAAGAATTTATCCGTTTTGATTCGGAAATCACGCTGCTTACTGTCCGGGCTGTAAATGGTACCATGTTTTGTGCTCCCATCGGCCATATTCAGCAGGGCGGGGATTATATTGAATCCTGGCAGCCGCATAATATGACAGACGCGCAAATAATGGAAGCGAAAAAAATTGCCCATGCCATTACGGATGAACTTGGTGGGTACGGATTATTCGGGGTTGAGCTTTTCCTCTCAGGGGATAAAGTCTATTTCAGTGAAGTTTCCCCACGTCCGCATGATACGGGGCTAGTGACATTAGTGACTCAGAATTTGTCCGAGTTTGCCCTTCATATTCGGGCGATTCTAGGATTCCCCATCCCGGAAATCAAGCTGATCAGCCCAGGTGCCAGCCGTCCATTAAAAGCTCAAGAAGAGTTATCGGAATATTCTATAGTTGGTGTTGAAAAGGCTTTGGCTTTACCTAATACACAAGTGCGTCTTTTCGGAAAACCTGTTACAAAGGCAGGCAGAAGGGTGGCAGTCGCCCTGTCATCTGCCGATTCAATCGAGGTGGCGAGAGTGAATGCGGCCCGTGCTTTGGAATGTTTAGTTGTAGAGAAAGAATAGTGAAAAACGCGCTCTTGAATGGAGCGCTTCAGTTTTTCGACAAAGGGAGCGGATTTCTTAAATCAAATGGAACATGATCTTCACTCCAGGTACTCGCTTTCCGCGTGCGGTCCGGAAGCCTCCTCGGCGCCATTTGCGCCTGTGGGGTCTCCCTTGGACACGTTTTTCCCGCAGGAGTCTCGTACCTTCCATTCCAATCAACTGGAATGGTTTTTAAAGTAAAACGTAGGCTGGCCTCATCCCGAACGGTTTAAGAATAGTTTATACTTCATGATTTTCCTGCCGAATAACTGGCTAGCCGAGACTCAGCTAGATGCTTGCGACAGGAGGCTTGACAGTGTCGGCGAAAAAAAGCGGATTTCCGAAAAAAATGTAACGTTCCTCAAAGAAAAAACTGTAGGTATCGAATTTGTCTGCAGTCTGACTCTGAAGCATCCTTATTCGGATGCTTTATTTCTTTACTCCATTAATAGCACTTTAAACTCCTGACAATCACCCGATTTGAAGACGTTGAAAGGCCTGTAATATACCCCAGCTACTGATGATTTCCCTGAATAACCAATTCCACATGCTGTCTTTACTTTGTCTTAACAATTATCCTGTCGCTTTTTTACATAGCCTTGACATTGAGTTCATTTTCTTCACCTATAGTTAAATTAAATAGAAAAGATTAACGGGAGGTCATTCATTTGAATCGCACATGGAGTAAAAAGGTTTTACCCATTACACTCGTTTCGGCATTGGCATTTGGAAGTTTATCATGGTCCGGTGCGGATCGTGTTTCGGCAAAGGGTAACCCAAATAAAGAACCGGAAATCAAGAACGTGATTTTCCTGATCGGTGACGGCATGGGTGTTTCCTATACCTCCGCTTACCGGTATTTAAAAGATAATCCTGGTACGAAGGCGGCAGAACGGACAGAGTTTGATAAATACTTGGTTGGCCAGCAGATGACTTACCCAGAAGACTCTGCACAAAATATAACGGATTCAGCTTCAGCTGCAACGGCAATGTCTGCCGGAGTGAAGACTTATAACGCTGCCATTGCAGTGGATAATGATAAATCGGAAGTCAAAACCGTATTGGAAGCAGCAAAGGAAAAAGGAAAAGCGACGGGATTGGTTGCCACTTCGGAAATCACTCATGCTACACCTGCATCTTTTGGCGCCCATGATGAAAATCGGAAAAACATGAATTCAATCGCAGACGATTATTATAACGAATTAATCAAAGGCAAACATAAAATTGACGTCCTATTGGGCGGTGGAAAGTCCAATTTTGTCCGGCCTGATGTCAATTTGGCGAAAGCCTTTGAAAAAGACGGTTACAGTTATGTGACTGATAAAAATCAAATGCTTAAGGACAAAAATGAGCAGGTCCTTGGTTTATTCGCTTCTGAAGGACTCCCGAAAATGATTGACCGCCCAAGTGAAACGCCTTCTTTGGCAGACATGACAAGTTCGGCGATCCAGCGCTTGAATAAAGATAAAGAAGGATTCTTCCTTATGGTCGAGGGAAGCCAAGTCGATTGGGCTGGACATGATAATGATATCGTAGGTGCAATGAGTGAAATGGAAGACTTTGAAAAAGCATACAAAGCGGCCATGGAATTTGCGAAGAAAGACAAACATACTTTAGTGGTGGCTACTGCGGATCACTCTACAGGAGGATTCTCGATCGGAGCAAAAGGAATATATAACTGGTACGGCGAGCCAATCAAGGCAGCCAAACGCACTCCTGACTTCATGGCGGATGCCATCGTCAAAGGCGCTGATGTCGAAAAGACGTTAAAGCAATATATTAACCAAAATGTTGTGAAGCTAACTGACGGTGAAATCAAAACGGTAACTGAAGCTGCCAAATCAAAAAATGTGACGAATGTCGATAATGCCATCGAAGCCATATTCGATAACCGGACCAATACTGCCTGGACTACTGGGGGACATACGGGTGAAGATGTTCCAGTCTACGCATACGGGCCATATAAAGAACGTTTTGCCGGGCAGGTCGATAACACGGATCAAGCCAAAATCATTTTTGAGCTATTAAAGAAATAATGACTTCAGGGAGGGATTCAATGAACAGACTGATGATTGGTGCCCTGTTATTAACGGCATTTGGTGCTCTTAATACCCAACCAGCTTACGAAGAAGAAACGACAGCTAAAGAAAAAACAGAGGAAATTGCACGACCACTGGAAAAAAAGGATGTCTATGTTCCGAATCCGCAGCTTCCTGATGATATAAACTTGAACCAGATCGGACAGAACGTTTCCGATGCCAAAGGCGAATTAACTTTGAAGGCCTATAAAAAAGTGAATGAAACGCTGGATGTTGGCCCGATCGAGGTTAAAGTCAAAGAAATGAAAGTGATGCATGCCACTCCGGATTACAGCATGATTGATTTCTTCCACGGCTATACGCATGATGAAGATTTCGATATCGTAAAAGTGAACGTGGAAATCAAAAACAATACGGATAAAAAAATTAAGTTTTCCCCAGTTGCTTTCCTCGAAACGGACAGAGGAGAACATCTGACATGGGAAGATGAGATCTACTTGGAAGAACTTACTGGTGAAATAGAAGGAAACGGTTCAAAAAGCGGAAACATTGGTTTCATTCTAAATGATGGAAACATAAAGGGCATATCCCTAATGACAAGTGATGCGGTGGATGAAGAAGGGGAAGTCCTTGCAAAAGGCAAGTCAGCTGAATTCGCTTTTTAAAGGATATGTATAAATGCCTTGGAAAAATAAAATACTAGAACAAGTGATGGGGATTACTATCACTGAACGGAATATCCAAATCCTAATGATGAGGTGACACAGAATGAGCTATAAAGATCAATTAGATCCACATTCTCAAAAGTTTCACCATAATTGGACAAGACCTAAGCGTTCAAAATCTCAAGTTAATGGCCATACGCAAGAATCGCAAACAAACATTATACTAAGAAGCAATGCAAAGGCTCACAGGTGGTAACGGATATTTCCGATAAAGAAGGAGGCTCCCAGCGAGTCTTCTTCTTTATATTTAGAATCATCTTAAACCAATCAAGGCATACATGGCTTTTCATTCATAATTATGATACCATTTACCTTTAAGATTATAGTGATTGGCTTGACGTGAAACCATGATTCCGATTGAAAGTTTCACCTTATACAAATAGAGGACGTGAATTGTAATGATTAAAATTGAAATCCCTGCAGCGGATATAAGCATCAAACAAAGAAAGCAAGTTATTGAAGGAGACGAGCCTGTCATTCCTGAAATTTACGGGTTTATCGATTTTCATTTGATTCCCCGTGATAAAGGCGGCATCATCTTGTTTTACAATGAAAACGATGAGCTGATTTTTGTCGGTAAAGCTCGTAAATTAAGACCAAGGGTCAAGAAGCATTTCGAGGATAATGTTTCTCCGATTAAAGATCATCGTAATGAAGTCAAGAAAATTGACATTCTTATAGTCGAAGACGCTATGGAACGTGAAATCTATGAAACGTACATGATCAATAAACTTCATGCTAAATACAACGTCGACAAAGTATTTTATAAATAAGAAACACCTATGAAAAGCTGACTGCGTATGCACTCAGCTTTTTTGTGTTTACATATGTACAAAAATAATTTCGTACATTTACAGCAGCTACATGTTAGGTTAACAATGTTGGTTTATATTTAGAGTATTCCAATACATTCTCAGGAGGAAGCTATTGAAGAAAATACTTTGTAAAAAGGTGTTAGTTATCTCGATCGGGACAGTGATTGCCTTTGGGAATTTAACGTGGTCCATGTCACAAGCTTCTAAACTGGCGAAACAGAGAGAAATTGAAACTTTTGAACAAAAGACAGTAACATCTTCAGGGTGGGAAATGGCGGAATAAGCTCAGTAACCAATAAGTTTTTTCTCGATTTGCAACAAAGAAAAAGAAAAATGTATTGGATAATGAAGCGTTGTGTTAATGATCAGCTGCTTGTCAATATGGAAGTACATTAAATGATAAACCTGCAATGGAGGTTCCATACACATGTTGTAATGTGTGATTGGGCTTCCATTTAATTTTTTTGTTTTAAATTGTATGACGGCACCTTTCATTTATCCGTGTGTCGGAGCAATCGTGATTACATTGGTTCAGGAGAAGTATTCGGAGGCAATTTTGAAAAAAACTTGCAAATAGTAATGATTACGTTTTATTATTAAAGAGTGTTTTCGCGTGGGAGATGGTTTTGGTATTTAAATCGTAATGATTTTGATTTACGCACAGTAAAGAAATCAGGTAAAGGAGTGGTAAGGGATGGAGATGAAGAAAATTCCGGTTACGGTATTGAGTGGATACCTTGGTGCGGGAAAGACGACGCTCTTGAATCATATTCTTGAAAATCGGGATGAGCTGAAGGTTGCCGTCATTGTTAATGATATGAGTGAGATCAATATTGATGCTTCGCTGGTCAAACAGGGAGGGTTTACCCGGACGGATGAAAAACTGGTGGAAATGCAGAATGGCTGCATTTGCTGTACGCTTCGTGAGGATTTGATGATTGAAGTGGAGAAATTGGCGAAACAAGGGGACATTGATTACATCGTAATTGAATCGACTGGGATAAGCGAACCGGTACCTGTAGCCCAAACCTTCTCCTATGTTGATGAAAGCATGGGAATTGATTTATCGGAATATTGCCGGCTTGATACGATGGTTACCGTTGTTGATGGGTATAATTTTTGGCAAGACTTCACTTCCGGAGAAACGCTTATTGACAGGATGCAGGCAACTGATGCTGCCGATGGCAGGGAAGTGGTCGACCTACTAATAGATCAGATAGAGTTCGCCAATGTCATCCTGTTAAATAAAATCGATCTAATGGATGCTGACGCCGTTGAGGAATTAAAGGCGGTTCTTCATAAAATGAATGCGGATGCGAGGATCATCGAAACGAATCATTCCAAGGTGCCGCTAAAGGATGTATTGAATACACATTTATTTGATTTTGAAGAGGCAAGCCAAGGAGCGGGCTGGATAAAGGAATTGAATGAAGAGCATATCCCGGAGACCCTGGAGTACGGGATTTCATCCTTCGTTTACAGAAGGGAAATACCGTTTCATCCCGAGAGGCTAATGGAATGGTTAGAAAATTGGCCCGTACAAGTGGTGAGGGCAAAGGGCTTCCTTTGGCTGGCATCGAGAAATGATACGGCAGGCTTGCTTTCGCAGGCGGGACCGTCATTAACTTTACAAGCAGCCGGTAAATGGATTGCAGCTTACCCTGAGGAAGAACAGGGCCAAATTTTAAAGGAGGCACCTGAATTATTGGAACGGTGGAATGCAGTATACGGTGACAGGATGACGGAGCTGGTGATGATTGGCATTCAAATGAATCAACAGGAAATCGAAAATGAATTAGATCAATGCTTATTGACGGAAATTGAGTTACAGCAGGATTGGTCTTTATATGAAGATCGATTGCCTGCTTTTACGGAAATCGTTCATTAAAAAACATTAGGAGGAAATAAAAATGAGAGTAAACATTACGTTAGCATGCACAGAATCAGGGGACCGCAATTATATCACAACGAAAAACAAGCGGAATAATCCGGACAGGATCGAATTGAAAAAGTACTGCCCACGATTAAAGAAACACACGCTTCACCGTGAAACGAAGTAATTTTGAAGTTTAAATCGTAATGATTTTGTTTTATTGAAGAGGATGGATATAAAAGGAGGGAAGTTCATGTTGGAATGGATCATTATTGGCGGAGGAATTCAAGGTATGACGATGGCGGCATTTTTACTTAAGTCAGGAAAAACGACAGTGGACCAGCTGGCGATTATTGATAGAAATGAAGAACCATTGGCAAGATGGAAGCATTGTACGGAAATCATTTCAATGCCTTATTTACGTTCTCCATCCGTACACCATCTGGATGTGAATCCCTTCAGCCTGCAGAAATATGTGGAAAAGGCAGACTGGAACAATAACTTTTATGGCCAATATAAGCGGCCGTCCCTACAATCCTTCAATGAACATTGTGTTCACTTGGCTGATGATTTATCCATTAAGAAGGCATGGGTGCAAGGGGAAGTCACCTCTGCCTGCAAAACGGGACAGGGCTGGGAAATCCAATTGCAGAACAAGCGACGGCTTGTGGGACAAAAGCTTGTGATTTCAATTGGTATTGGAGAACAGCCTTATTGGCCTGATTGGGCACAGCAATTAAAACAAGAGCATGAGGGTTCCATTTACCACATATTCGATGAAAATATTCCGGAGCTGACACAATTAAAAGGACCAATCACGATCATTGGGGGAGGCATATCTTCTGTCCATCTCGCTTTGAAGCTGAGTAAGATCTATCCCAATGACGTAACGCTACTAAAGCGGCATCCATTTAGGATTCATGATTTCGACAGTGATCCTGGTTGGTTGGGGCCGAAAAAACAGCGTCCTTTCCATGCTATAACTAGCTATCAAAAAAGACGCGAGACCATTATTCAGGCACGTAATAAGGGTTCCGTACCACCTGACTTACATAAAGCGCTGATGAATCAGGTTAAACAGGGATTATTACGTGTAATGGATGAAGAAGTGATAAGCGCTGTGTGGAGGGACGGGCATATTGGTCTCAGGAATAAATACGAAAAGGTCATTCAACTTACAGGGACGATCCTTTTAGCGACCGGCTTTAAGTCATCAATGCCAGGGAAGGATTGGCTGACTCCAGTCATCCGGTCGCATGATTTACGCTGCGCGGAATGTGGTTATCCGATTGTATCGCAGTCGTTGCAGTGGGGACCTGGTTTATATGTCACGGGTGCATTGGCTGAACTTGAAATGGGACCGATTTCGAGGAATATATCGGGAGCAAGACAGGCAGCGGAACGAATTGTGAATAGTTTATAGATTTTATAAAATCAAGATTTTTAAAAAAGGAGAATATAAATGGCGAAAAAATCCAAGGTGATTAAAGCTGAAAAACAGCTGGCAATGGTCGAAAAGTATGCAAAACTTAGAAAGGAATTGAAGGAGAAAGGGGATTATGCCGCATTGGCCAAACTCCCTCGTGACTCTTCGCCGACAAGGGTTCACAATCGTTGTGGAGTAACGGGAAGGCCCCGTGGATATATGCGCAAATTCAACATGTCACGTATCGTTTTTAGGGAACTTGCTCATAAAGGGCAACTGCCGGGTGTCAAAAAGTCAAGCTGGTGAAGCGGGGAGTACTAAATCATTCATAAAAAAAGGGGTTTGGAGTCCGAATAGTGAGGAGAAGGCCGAAAAGATTCATGAACCGAATAAAGTGCGGTGTAGGTCGAAAATATTCGTGAACGGTCGAATAAGGTGCAATGTAGGTCGAATAAAGTGCAGTGTAGGTTGAATAAAGTACGGGATAGGTCGAAAAACTGCGTGAACGGCCGAATAACTGGCTAGCCGAGACCCCGCAGGCGCTTGCTTGATGCGGCTTGGCAGACAGTCGCGGAAAGTGAGCAGATTTCTGAAATCAACTGGAACTTTTATTAATTTGTCTACAGTCTGAAGGTTCTTATCTAATCTTAGATAAGGACCTTTTTAGATGCTTAATTATTTTTAATTTCTTCTTCTATTTCTAAATTCCATTTATCACGTGTACTATATAAGATTTCACGTACAAAACTTGAAAAGGAATATTTATTTTGGTTTATTTCTTGTTCTAATTTTTTGAGGTTTTCTTTTAATTTTTCAATTACTTCTTTTTCTCATCTCTTCATGTGAATATGTACTTGGTACTCCTCCTGCTCGTAATAAAGAATTTAATTTAGTTTTAATTGAGCTAAATCACTTGCATCATCAATCTCCACTTTTCTAATTGATGTAATGATTTTACAACTTTACTTTTATTTTTATTAAAATAAGCTGCTGTATCTTTATCAAACTGAAATTTAAAAGGGAGGATGAGAGTTGATAGACGGAAGGAGCCCTTGTTAAAACAAGGGCTCCTTCATCATTATAAAGATGTGTTGCTTACTTGACTGCCTTTAATGCTTGTTCAGATATATAGAAGTCTTTTCCGTTGTAAACGGTGATAGCATTAATTTTCTTTTGTTTAGTGGATTTAGGGGTCTTGCTGATAACGATATTCTTATTTGCAGGCAACTCTACTTTTTGCTGCCCCTTTTTCGCTACGAAAATTGGGTTATTCGGGTCTGTCACATCAATACGGGTTGAATATCCTTTTTTCTCAAAGGAATCTTTAGCATTCATGTAGAGTTTGTTCGATAATTTTTGTAAATCAAAGCCCATGAATTCGGCCATTTTTTTAGCGAGGTCTGTATTCTCCACTAATCCAGTCGGTTTTGAAGGGCCATAAGAATACAGGAATACGTCTTCCCCAGTATGACCGCCAGTTGTAAAGCCAATGTTGGCACGGTTAGCAAGCAGCTTTGTCATTTCAGCACCTACGTTTTTAGAAGAGGTAAGTTTTGCTGTTTCTTCAGAAGTCAGTTCATCCAGTCCATACAGTGCTGCAACTTCTTTTAGATTGGAATGATCTGGTTTTAACTTACTTAAAGCTCCTTCAACAGTCATCTTCGCTTTCTTTAATGGATCGATATAAGCTGATACGGGTGTTTCCGGGTAGGAGGAGTTCGTGTTTACGTTACCCATTGTAATTCCGCTGTTCCCGTGGTCCGTTACAGCAATGACCATCGTGTTTCCGTCATTTTTTGCAAACTTAAGGGCTTCGTTCACGGCATCATCAAAAGCTAAAGTATCACTAATCATTCCAATCGTGTCGTTTCCGTGAGCAGCCCAGTCAATCTTGCTTCCTTCGACAAATAAGAAGAAGCCATCTTTATCTTTTTTCAAGGTTTTAAGGGCTTTATTGGTCATCTCAGCTAAAGTGGGTTCACTTGGCTTTGTCGTTTTACGATCTAAATCATATGCCAGGGCACTTGGTGCAAAGCTTCCCCAAATTTTATTCGATTTGGAGTTTAACAGCTCGTCACGGGTTTCAACAAAATCATATTTGTCTTCATCGAGCACTTCCAAAAGGTTTTCTCCATCAATTCTTGCATTTTTTGTTTTACCTGGTAAAAGGGATTCCTTGCCCCCTCCCAAAACGACGTCAATCCCCTGATAAACCTGCTGTTCCGCAATATCACCATAATTGCTTCGATGTGTCACGTGAGCGGAGAATCCTGCGGGTGTAGCATGCTGGATTTCAGATGTAGAAATGATGCCAGTAGCCTTTCCGGCTTGTTTCGCACCCTCCAAAACGTTAGCGACTGGTTTATGGGCATTTTTCGGATTAACCGGATCCAGCCCTGGAGAATTAACGATGGCTGGCAGGACACCGACAAATTTATCATTGGATTTATTTCCTGTCGCAAGGGCTGTTGCTGCAGGAGCTGAGTCTGTAATGGCCGATTCAGCAGAATATGTACGCATACCGCCTGAAAGCATTTCATCCATGGCTAGATTACCGCCTTTATACCACCTTGAAAGGGTTGTGGCTCCTGTGCTTGTCCCATCCATCACCATCATGATGACGTTTGTTGGTTCTTTTTTCTTGTTTTTTGCCTGAACATCTTCCTTCATTGTTGAAATACCCAGTGATGAAATGGCTACCGCTCCCGCTAACGTAATTCCTGCTACCTTTTTGCTCATTTTCCCCAAAATGCATACCTCCAAAAATATTATTACTTTTAGGATAAATGCAGTATATTAAGAAATTACTTCAGTTAAGTAAAGAAAGGTTTTTTATCTGTAAATTTTGCTAAAATGTTGAAGAAGCGTTAAAAAAGCAGAAGTCTTTAAGACTCTGCTTTTTTAGTATGCTTTTTACCTTTGGAAAAATTCAATCCACTCTTTTTCCGGTCCATATACGTAGAAATAGCGATAACCATTTGGAAGGGTGACGATCTCTTCATCAATCAGCTCGGTGTTATCCAAGCTTTTGATCCGGGCATATTCTTCTTCGATATCATCCACGGTAATGGCAAAATGGTGGATCGTTGCTTCGGATGGCAGTGTGTCGCTATATCCCTGAATCAATTCTATTTCTGTTTCGTCCGACTCTTCGTAACCCAGGAATGCCAGTTCGATTACCCCATTAGTATGAGTCATGCGTGCTTTTAATTTTAAATCCAGCACATCTTGATAAAAGGCGATGGATTTTTCAAGATCTTTTACAACAACGCCAACGTGATCGACCCTCTTCACAGCCAAGAAATCTTCCTCCTTCATTAAGTCCAGATCCAATTTGCTAATATTAGTATATATAAGATTATTCGGAATTAAATTACATTTTTATAACCGTTTTTAGATAATTTTTTAAATGATGTTAATAAAGGGAAAGTATTGGTAAATAATGAAAAATGACGAATGGCTTTCGGGATAATACTTTTCTTCCATAATATCTATTGATTGATTCTTTTAATGTAAGAATGAAATTTAACTTTTTCCAGGGCAAAAATTTGTTTCTAAATGGAATAGTAGATATACTATGGAAACAACTCCATTATTAATGGATATGAGAGGAGAGGTAGTATGGGAAAAATTCGTGAAGGTGAAATTTTCACCCTTACTGATGACAGTGATGAAGGCCATGAAGTTGAGGTTTTAGGTTCATTGGATGTAGAAGGAACGGAATATGTTGCAGTAGGTTTGCTTGAAGATATTGAAGAGGATACAGATGAAGATATCGATATTTTCTTTTTCAGGGTCGAAGGCGAAGGTGAACTGCTCGATATCGAATCGGATGAAGAGTTCGAAAAGGTATCATTGGCGTTTGAAGCGGCATTTGAAGCGAAAGAATGACAAGTTAAAAAGACGGCACATTGTGCGAGGCCTCAGTTTGCAGACAAAAAGGTTTCGGAATGACACCATTCCGAAACCTTTTTGAGTTAAGCGAATGCCTGAAGGCAAATTGTACAAACCCTTAAAAAACTGTAGATAAACTCGACTTTCATCAAGTTTGTCTACAGTCCGAGAGGCACAATATGTGCCGCCTTTTTTATATGTATAAAGAAAGTATTGGCCCCGCCTTCGCCAAATACCATGATAGCCACGCGTGCTATCCAGCCTTACTTAAGTATAGGGTTGTATTATTGATAGGACGTGTATTCAATATGAAGATTTTGTTAATAAACGGAGTATTTTTCCATCCCTGAGGCATAGGATAAAAAAAAGTGGAGGTGATGGAATGGCCGTTGTAAAGCACACTGATGCCGATATAGCCTTATTGGCAAGATTGCTTAGGGCGGAAGGCGAGGGCGAAGGTGATCAGGGCATGTTGATGATCGGTAATGTAGGGATCAATCGGATTAGGTCGAATTGTTCCGATTTCAAAGGGCTGAGGACGATTCCAGACATGATTTATCAGGAGCATGCCTTTGAAGCTGTACAGAAGGGGTATTTTTATCAGCGGGCAAGGGACAGGGAAAAAAGACTTGCACGCCGCAGTGTAAATGGTGAAAGGATATGGCCCTCGAAATTTAGCCTATGGTACTTCAGGCCACCGGGAGATTGTCCGGCAACCTGGTATAATCAGCCCCTGGTTGGACGTTTCAAGCTTCATTGCTTTTATGAACCAACAGGTACAGAATGTCCAAATATTTATAATACATTTTAAGAAAGAGGCTGAACCTTATGGGGGTTTGGCCTCTTTGTGCATCAATCCTTAACTTGGAAAAATCATATGATAAAACTGGCAAATGATTTACTGATACTGTAAAATTGAGACTGTAAATTTCCGGATAAGAAAGGAATAAAAAAATTGATGAGTAAAAGGCTTATTAATTATGGACAAGGGCAAATGGGGGAACAGCCGGAGGATAATACCGAGAAATTTAAGTCTTTCATGGAGAACAACCCGGACGCCATTTCCATTGTTGATCTGGAAGGAAAGACCCTTCAAGTGAATGCAGCTTTTGAAGAGTTTTTCGGTTGGACGAATGATGAGCTCATAGGCATGCCGTTTCCAATTATTCCTGATTTCTTGAAGGAGTCAGTCAATGAATTGCATGACCAGATTAAGGCAGGGGTACAAAGGAAAGGCTTTGAAACGGTCAGGTTAAGGAAGGATGGCCAGTTAATCGATGTAAGCATTTCCCTGTTCAATATCCGTAATGATGAAAATGAGCCGTGTGCACTCGTTTTCGTTTATCGGGACATCACGAATCAAAAACTTGCTGAAGCTGCCTTGAAGGAAAGTGAGCAAAGGTATCGCAGTTTAGTTGAGGTGTCACCTGAAGCGATTTTTGTACATCGCAATGGGATAATAGAGTATATGAATCCCATGGGGGCAAAAATGCTTGGGATGGATAGTGTGGAAGATATTATCGGTAAATCGGTTTTTCAGTTCGTTCACCTGGAGTCCCGGGAAAGTGTACAAAAAAGAATCGAGATCATGAGGGACGATCATCAGGCGGTTGGTTTACTGGAACAAAAGTTCATTCGACTTGACGGACAAGTATTTTATGGAGAAACACTCGGTCTTCCGATTATATATAAAGGTCAACCGGCCATACAGGTATTTTGCAGGGATATTACGGAGCGTAAAAAGACCGAAGAGCTGCTCTGTAAATCCAATATGTTATCGGCGGTAGGACAGATGGCTGCGGGCATCGCTCATGAAATAAGAAATCCATTAACTACGGTCAAAGGATTTTTACAATTATTAAGGGAAGACCCTGAGCAAAAGGACTATCTTGAAATGATGGTCAGTGAAGTAGAAAAAATCGAAAACCTGGCCAATGAGTTTTTAAGTTTGGCAGAGCCTGAAGCGAAGGTTTGTGAATTCATTCAGCTTAACGATATTTTGGATAGTGTGATTACGTTAGCTGAGTTTCAAGCGATATTGAATGATGTCGAAATCATCAAGGAATATAATACGGATTCGGCATCTGTCTTTGGCGAACCGAATCAGTTAAAACAAGTATTCACGAATGTCGTCAATAATGCTATAGAAGCCATGCCCAATGGCGGCAAACTTCATATACAGTTAAACCATGAAGGTGACTCTGCAGTGATCCGGTTCATTGATCAAGGCTGCGGAATCACAAATGAGCGTATGAAGCATCTAGGCCAGCCTTTTTATAGCACATCTGAAAAAGGAACAGGGTTTGGGCTCATGGTCAGCACTAAAATCATCCATGAGCATAATGGGGAAATTCATTTCAGCAGCGAAGTGGGAGAAGGGACGATTGTAGATATCAGTCTCCCTGTCAATGAAAAGTGACGAGAAGCCATGCTCTCGTCACTTTTTGGTTTATAGTTTAACGATCGTTCTGCCTCTTGCTTCCCCTTTTAATAGGGTAGGAAGGACGTCAGGCAATTCTTCAAGTGTAATTTCCTGTTGAACGAGCTGTTCCAAATGCTCTAGTTTAAAGTCGGTGGCAAGCCGATGCCAAACTTTCAATCTTGTATCCATCGGGCAATTGACCGAATCGATCCCAAGTAGATTAACCCCTCTTAGGATGAAAGGAAAGACGGTGGCAGGAAGGCTTGTACCAGCTGTCAATCCACTGACCGCCACAGCCCCGCCATACTTGATTTGGCTAAGGACCGATGCTAACGGTTCACCGCCGACGGGATCTACCGCCCCGCTCCACTTCTGCTTGCCCAGTGCCCGCAGCTTGCCATCATATACATCTTCTCGCGATACAATGGTCGCCGCACCGATTTTCTTCAAGTATCCATGTTCCGATTCTTTTCCTGTACTCGCCTCAACGGAATAGCCAAGTTTGGAAAGGATCGAGACAGCGAAACTGCCGACCCCGCCAGTTGCACCAGTGACGAGAACGCTCCCTTGCTCAGGGGTGAGGTTATTTTCTTCCAATCGCAGAACCGATAGTGCTGCAGTGAAACCGGCCGTTCCGATGATCATCGCCTCTTTCATTGTAAGGCCATCAGGTAGCGGGACGATCCACTCTGCAGGAACACGGGCAAACTGACTATAGCCTCCTGATTGGGAAACGCCAATCCCGTAGGAGGTCGCAATGACTTCGTCTCCTTCTTTAAAGCGAGAATCCTCAGATGAAACGACAACACCAGCCAAATCAATGCCCGGAACGATCGGATAGCTGCTGACGATGTTACCATTCGGAATGGCTGCAAGGCTATCTTTATAATTCACACCAGAATAATGAACACGGATGAGCACTTCGCCTTGAGGTAGATCATCAAGTGAAAGCTGCTGAATGTTAACGGTGAATTGATCATCTTGCTTGTTCACGACTAATGCATCAAATTGCTGTATCATGGTTCGTTCCCCCTTATAATAATGAATCTACCCCATTATAAAATAAAAAATAGAGGAATGTATAATGATACAATTCGAAATAAGTAGCGCTTGCTTTTCTTTCTGCTTCTAAAAATGGTACTATTAGATTTGATTCAGTTCATATTAAAGGAGATGTTTTACATGGCTAAAAAAGGATACATACTTATGGCAAATGGGGAAAAAATCGAATTCGACCTTTTCCCGAACGAAGCACCGAACACAGTGGCTAACTTCGAAAACTTGGCAAACACAGGATTTTATAATGGGGTAGTCTTTCACCGTGTAATCCCTGGTTTCGTAAGCCAAGGCGGAGATCCAACAGGTACAGGTGCAGGCGGAAGCGGCACACAAATCAAATGTGAAACAGAAGGAAACCCTCATAAACATGAGGCAGGTAGCCTATCTATGGCACATGCTGGAAAAGACACAGGCTCAAGCCAATTCTTTATCGTGCATGAACCACAACCGCATCTTAACGGTGTTCACACAGTATTCGGTAAAGTGACATCTGGACTTGAAACAGCCAAAGCTATGAAAAATGGCGACAAAATGGAAAAAGTCGAAGTTTTTGACGCTGAATGATGAAAGCGAAAAGAGGGGGCATCATGCTCCCTCTTTTTTTTGCGCTGTTCATGAGCGAAAATATATAAAGTCATTTTGGCATCGTGCTTTCAGTGAAACGATATTTGACCTCTGTCAAGGTTTCTGAAATATCCCATAATCTTTTCGACGTTTCTTCATTATATAAGGTATCGATGATCTCGTCTTTTCTGGGAAAGCCTTTTCTGCTCTTCTTTCCATCGGGTCCGATATACTCCCCGCCTGTCAATGCAGGTTCCGTTGCGGCATAAAGGGTAGGCAATGCTCCCATACTTGCCGGCTGGGTGATGGTTTTGGAAAGAAAGTGCACGAATTTATTTATGGGTTTGCCAGAACCGCGTGACATGAGATTAGTATGGGAAAGGCCCGGATGACAGGCAACACTGATCGGGGTTGCACCATGCTGGTTGAATTTATTCTGTAATTCGCGGGCGAAGAGTAGATTGGCCAGCTTGCTTTGCCCATAGTATTTCATTGGTTTATAACCGTTTTCACCATTTAGATTTTCGAAGTCTATATATCCATTGATGGCGGCCAAGCTGCTCAATGTGACCACACGCGAGTTTGGCGTAGAAAGGATACGCGGAAGAAGGAGGCCTGTCAAAGCAAAATGACCGAGGTGATTGCTGCCGAATTGCAGCTCGAAGCCATCCTTCGTCCTACTGTAGGGCGGAATCATCACACCTGCGTTATTGATGAGGACGGAGAGAGATTCATAGTTTTCCTGAAAGGAATCGGCAAAATGCCGAATGCTGCTCAAATCACTTAAATCCAGCTCCATTACACGTACATTTGCCTTTGGATGGACCGATAAGATTCTATCGACCGCCTTTTCACCCTTTGAAGCATTCCGGACCGCAAGGATGATCTCTGCCCCCTTACCGGCCAGTGCAAAAGCCGTTTCGAAGCCAAGCCCACTATTTGCACCAGTAATCACAATGGTTTGCCCCGATACATCTGCCATTTCTTCGCCATTCCACTTTTCAATCATCCAATCACACCTTTCCACACAGTCTTTACCTATCATATACCCAAATAATTCCTATATGTCACATTCTGTGTGGGGAACAGTGTTCTGTCGTCTATTTTTTAAAAAGATTAGCCGCCCATTAAGTAATCCATTATATTTTTCACGATCAGAATGACGGTTACGATGATAAATAATACTCTTACATATGCCACTCCTTTCTTAATGGCAAATTTAGAACCGGCCAACGCTCCTGCTATCATGGAGATCCCCATTGGTATTCCATAGGAAAAGTTGACGGTATCAAGGAATATGAACATGATCAGTGCCGCCAAATTACTTCCGAAGTTCAAAAATTTTGCATTCCCTGCAGAGTGCAAAAAATCAAATCCAATCATTAAAAAGGCAAACAAAATGAAGGATCCCGTTCCAGCGCCCAAAAAGCCATCATAAAAACCAATGGCAAATATAGCGAACGCAAATAGTGCAGCCTTTTGCCATGTGAGTGTATGGTAAGTCGATTTCTGGCCCCAGTCCTTTTTAAAAAAGGTATAAATGGCAATAGCTATTAATAGAACCAAGATCATTGGCTTTAATAATTCAGGCGAGACGAAATTGACAACCCAAGCCCCTAGCAGGGAACCTATGAAAATCAATGGGAAAAGTTTTGAAACCAATTTAAAATCAACCTTACCTGAGCGAATGAAGGCAATGGTGCTTGTTAAAGACCCCATGGAACTTGCTAACTTATTTGTAGCGATCGCTGCTGACGGGGAAAGTCCTGAAAATAATAAAGCGGGTATCGAAATCAGGCCGCCGCCGCCGACCACGGAATCAATGAATGCTGCCAAAAATCCGAAAAACATCAGCAGCAAAAGTGTTGAAATTTGTATATCTTCCATCCAAGAAGCCTCCGTATCAATGGCATTATGGCTGAAATGCTTGTTTTGCTGAAGCCATAAACCATTTTTGTTAGTCACTATTTAGATAGTAACTAATTGAAGCCGTTCTGTAAATAAGAATATTATGAGTCATTCCAACTGATATCGAATAGATTTCGATAAGACATTTGGTATGATAGGCATATAACTTACTAAAAGCACTAGGAGGTACTATGCAAGATATCATTCAAAAACTACAGTCTCTCGGGTTTAGTCAATATGAAGCAAAGGCTTATGTTTCTTTGGTTCGCCAAGGCCCAACCAGTGCCTATCAAGTAAGCAAGGAATCAGGAATTCCAAGGGCCCGCATCTATGAAATATTAAATGGACTGCAAGAAGAAGGAATCGTCTTAAAAGAGGAAATCAATGACTCGATACAATATTCACCGCTGCCAGTCGATGTTTTTTTGGAATCGGTTCAATCAAAATGGAACAATACCTATCAATCCATAAGCCATACACTAAAGCAATTCGAGAAAATCGAACCGATGTCTGACAATCGTGTAATGACGCTTAAGGGTGAAGGGCACATCCTATCCTTCTGCCGTACTTTGATTCACAAAGCCGAGAAAAGGGTGGTGGTTTCTCTATGGGACGAGATGTATGGCAAACTTGAACAAGAGCTAAAAGGGGTCGCTGGGCATTGCACTCTCAAGGGGATTGCATTTCAGGTTGAAAACCCATTATCAGGGATAGATATACATCGCAAAACAAGCTATGTGGAAAATATAGGAGAAAACAAATGGTTCATCTTATCCATCGATGGCAAGGAGACGATTTACGGCCCTTCTCCCGAAACGAGGGAAACGGCGTTTTACACAGATGATCCCATTCATATCAATTTTCTCGAAAATTACATTTGGCATGATATCCTCGTTAACCGCTTGGTTAAAAAGGATGAAGAAGATGCAGAGAAATGGATTTCAAGTGAAAGAGACCGTTTTTTCTCCCTATAAGATTAAAAAAAAGCTGATAACCCCATATGCAGGGGATATCAGCTTTTTTATTTTTGTACCGAAGTCATTCGGATAAAAGGGTTTTAGGAAATCTAATGGCCGTGGGCAAGCTGGATTTATCTCGATAAGACCTGTAAGACACAATTGTATGATTGTGCGCTTGAACATCCAACTGGAGAACCTGTGTGCTTTTCATTTCCAAATAGTACGTAACGTCTTCTTTTTGTAAATGATAAAAAGAAAAAGGTATACCTAAAAGGGTTTTCCTGATTAGTTTTGTTTCAGGCTGATTGATGATGTGCTCACTCAATTCCACTATCGTAACAGAAGTTGTTCCTGTAATGGCAGTTATTTTTTCTTTTGCATAATCGACTGCATGACTGAAGGTGACGGCAATATTCTTAAAGATTCCGTTCATGGGGGCATCTCCTTTTAATTAGGCTATGTTTGTAGTATGGTACGCGGCTAATGCTTTATTCAAAAAAATCCGCAATGATGATATAGAATTGTCACTTTATGAACATGATTAAGAAGTGTGCAGCGAAATCAATAAAAGGGCTATCAAGGAAGGACAGAGAAAATGTCAATGAAGGTCAAAGCATGAAGAATAAAAAAAATATATATTGGGGCCTTTTCCTCATCGCAATTCTCGCTTTTACAGTGGTGTCCATTCAGTTGAATATGGATGTGGATTCCAGAGCGGAAAAAGGGAAAGAAGCCGGTGCGGATAATCATGAGAGTATAGAAAAATTGCTGAAAAAAATGACGCTTGAAGAAAAAATCGGACAGCTTATGATGGTCGGTTTCAAGGGAACCGAAAAGAGCAGTGAAATTACGGAGCTTATCGAACAAAAACATATAGGGGGCGTCATTTATTTTGACCGTAATATGAAATCCCCTAAACAAGTGGCCAGGTTATCGAATTCGCTTCAGCAAATGGCCGATCAAAGTACCCATTCGCTTCCGTTGATGGTGGCCATCGATCAGGAGGGCGGGGACATCATCAGGATGAAGGAACGGGTATCGCCCCTCCCCGCGCAACAGGATCTTGGAAATAATGCATCCGTTGAAGACATGTACAAGGTGGCCAAATTGAATGGGACAGAACTGGGCTCCATGGGGATTAACATTAATTTCGCCCCGGTTCTTGATCTATCGAAAACGGATAAGCGTTCATTTGGGCAAGATCCGGAAAAGGTGTATCAATACGGAAAGAAGGCCATTCAAGGCTTGAACGATGTATCGATAACTGGTGCATTGAAGCACTTTCCTGGAAACGGACGCAGCGAAATCGATCCGCATGTCGAAACATCATCCGTGGAGGCAAACCAACTTGATCTGGAAAATTCGGATATTTATCCTTTCAAGCAAATCATAAGTGAACTGGATAATCAAAAGTTTTTCGTGATGGTGACCCACATTAAATATCCAGCCTATGATAAAGAAAAACCAGCAAGCCTTTCTAAAATCATCATCGAAGACCTGCTTCGGGGGAAACTCAAATATGAAGGACTTGTCGTTACCGACGATTTGGAAATGGGTGCTGTGAACAAGTATTTCTCCTATGAAGAGATGGGGAAGCAGGCAATCCTTGCAGGAGTTGATTTATTACTTGTCTGTCATGAATATTCCCATGAGCTTGAGGTATATAACGGATTACTGCAAGCAGTAAAAGCAGGGGAAGTTCCAATGGATAGAATTGACGAGTCAGTGAAAAGAGTGCTGACATATAAACTTTACAATATGAAGCAAACGAAAGCTGACCCGGATCAAGCGGAAAAAGTCGTGAAAAATCCCGAAAGCATAAAGTTTATCGAAAGCCTGAGCGAGGATGAATAAAAGCGAAACCGCTCTCTCAAAAGGATGCTTTTGTTTAAATCGGCTGATAGAGGGAATACTATATAGGACTAACTTGAAGGAGGAAACTAACATGCCATCAAACAAAATGCTTGGAACCGTCCTGATAGGAGCAGCCGCATTTTTAATGCGCAATAAGAAAACCCGTGAAAAAACCATGAGTCAAATAAGATCCCTAGCCACACCCGAAACCATTGATAAGGTCAAGAACCAATTCCAATCAATAACCAAAACGAAATCAAGTAACCCATCCGTACGTTAAGGTGAAATGACCCCATTAAGTTATTCTTAATGGGGCTTTTTTTTATTGCTTATATCCTTTTAGTAAAATCCAGCAGTGAATTCATCAAGCCGGTGAAAGGAAAAAGGAAAAGCACTTGTACTTTCGAAAAAACCTTGGACAGGTTTTAAAAAGTACAAGTGCTTCATGAATGATCAATGATCATTCAGCTTCATCTTCACCGTCATTTTCTTTATTGAACCAAAGCGGATCTTCATTATCGACTTCACCATTATAATTAATCAGGATTTCTTCTCCTGCTTTTATGTCGGTGTAAGCAAAGAAATCAAACGTATGATTCTTGAAGTTTATGTCATACGTAGCGTTGGGTGTATAAGAATGATTAAACAGCATGCCATAGCCTAAAAGCATGGCAGTATGGTTTATACCATATTCAAACGCATAATCAGCCAGCAATGTCTTCTCTATGAAAACATGCTCCTCGTTTGGATATGCAATGACAGGTGCCTCATGTAAAAGCTCACCTTTTTTAATATCTCGTGTTGCGAATACGCCTCTATTGAACTCACCATCACTGAGTGTGGAAGTTTTAACTTCAATCATGTTCGTCACCTACTTGTTCTATTCAATATAGTCCAGATCATCTAAGCTTGACAGTTAATAAGAAGAAAAGCAACTATTTTACGGAAT
The DNA here is from genome assembly GCF_056502895.1 of Bacillus sp. T-10(2022). Lineage (NCBI taxonomy): Bacteria > Bacillati > Bacillota > Bacilli > Caryophanales > Bacillaceae > Bacillus > Bacillus sp. T-10(2022). The sequence continues at coordinate 5,056,540 of NZ_CP113518.1, read as the reverse complement.
TAATCATTTTTAGCAAACGACAAGATTGTTTTTATTGAGGCTCTCCCCGTACCAAAGGACAGAATTCTTCACATGAAGGCCGAAAAAAGGCGGCGAACTGCTCAAATGATCGGGATAGCCCCGCATAAGAAAAAAACCTCCGCTAGAGGTGGGCTAGGGAGGTGTTTTATATAGGTAAATCTCTTAATTCACACCGACAGCTGTAAAGGCATTTTTGACAGCCGTGACTTCTGCACTGCTTGAACCATATAAATCAGAAGCCGCTTGTATGACTGCCGCTCTGGCTTGTGAAAAAGTCGACGAGGAAGTTAAATAAGTTGTGTTTGCCCGGTAAAAGATGGTTCCTATTTTATCGATGCCGATCCCGGATACACTTACGCCATGGTGGGTTCCGCCTGCAGAGATTAAATAAGCTGCCTTATTTATGATTCCGCTGTTCGTGTGGACTCCGCCGTTATCACCCGTTCCCGTATAACGGTTCGAATAATGGTCAGGGTCACCATTCAATGTTGGATTAGCCATCGAGCGGAGTGCATCACCGGAAATGCTAGGTGTGTAAATATCTTCTCCGACCAAATAATCGGCTTTGGCACTTTGATTCTTAAATTCTACAACAGTTCCAAAAATATCAGATATCGCTTCATTCAAAGCACCGGATTCATTTTGATAGGTAAGGTTCGATTCCGAGGAAGTCACGGCATGCGTCAGTTCATGTGCAACGACATCGAGACCCCCGGACAATGGGATGAATGTCGTGCCATCTCCATCACCGTAAACCATTTGGGTGCCATCCCAGAAAGCATTATTGTATCTTGAGCCATAATGAACGGTTGATTTCAGGATGGTTCCATTTCCATCATAAGAGTTCCGGCCAAATGTGGATTTGTAATAATCATAGGTTTTACCCGCATAATAATGGGCATCCACTGCAGCTTTATCGGCAGAAGCAGTAAATGCATTTGTTGTGTTGGAAAAGAGTGTACCAGGCAATCTTGAACGGTTATTGGCATTATAAGTGTAGATGCCTTTACCGCGTGTATTGTCCTGTAAATAGTATTGGCCGTTGGATAAGGTAGTGTTCAGCGACACGGTGTTGTTTAGCACACCGGTGCCCGTCCCGACGGAATTGGTCCCTGTCACTTCATCTAGTGTATTATATTTATTCAGGATTTTACCCGTTTTGACTGAAATGAAATAATTATGATTTCCTGGTTCCGGACTTAGGAATTTCAAATTGACTTTATAAACATAATCGGCCTTGCCTTCATTTGCATATACATATAGGTCAGATTCAGGTGATTGTTCGTAGGCAGGGGTGAACCCAAGATCCGCTTCCGCTATTTTGATAGCTTCGGATTCACTGATGCCTTTTTTAGCCTTTTTGCCTAATTTCGTGTTTAGATTGGCTTCAACCGTACCGGACACAACGCTTAATACACCTTTAGCGTCAATCAATACTGCTTGTGTGGAATTCCATACAGGTACGCCTTTATAGGTTTGTTGCAATCTAAGGACGGTATTGCCTAGTTCATCCTTGCTTTCTTTCTGAATCGTGAAGGAGTCCTTCGCCTTTTGCTTTTCTAGCTTGTAAGACTTTTTGTTTTCATCAAAAAAGGTAAGAATGATATTTTCTGCCTTTTGCTTGGATGGGTCCGTAAGTTTCCCAGACTTGAATTCTAGCGAATCCTTATGCTTATTGTACTTTTCAACACTTAACACATTTTTTGCCGCTAAAGCTTCTTGATGGGGAATAGCAGAAAATAATAGACCGATGGATAGTGCAGTTCCTAAAAATACCTTACCTTTCATAACACTCAACTCCTTCATGAGAATACCTCATTTTTACATCGTTTCATATTATTATCAAATGGAGAAAACTCGCAAAAAATATGACATTTAAAGGAATAAAATGGAGAAAAATGGATTTTAATAGAAATATTCTTTGAATATATTCTTTTAGTAATATTTGGAATGTATTTAAATTAAACCAAATGAATAAATGTGCAAAAAAACATGGCATAATGTGCAAAAAAACATGGCGTAAAGTGCAAAGAAATTTGTCTATTGAAGGCATTTTTTTTGATAATTTGTTGAATATTGCGCTTTGTAAATCTGGCATGAAAATTGCATATATTCAGAAAAGGAATTCGAATTGTAAATTAGGTCTATTTGAAAGTCTATGAAATAGGAAAATTTATTAAATGGATTTCCCCATATATGAAAGCGCTTATATAGAAAGGGATGAAAATTTATGATACCAAAACAAGAAAATGACATCTTGCATCCTCCAAAGCAAGAAGAACAAGGATTAAAGCGCGGTTTAAAATCCCGCCATTTAACGATGATTTCCATTGGAGGGGCTATTGGCACCGGGCTGTTCCTCAGCAGCGGGGCAGCCATTCATACAGCTGGGCCAGGCGGAGCATTACTTGCTTATGCCTTAGTTGGGGCAATGGTGTACTTTGTGATGACGAGCTTAGGGGAATTGGCAGCATTCATGCCGACAAGCGGCTCTTTCAGTACCTATGGGTCGAAGTTCGTCGATCCGGCATTTGGATTTGCCTTGGGATGGACGTATTGGTTCAATTGGTCGATGACGATAGCTGCAGAGTTGGCAGCCTCGACAATGATCATGAAATTCTGGTTTCCGAATAGTCCATCATTGTTGTGGAGTTCATCATTCTTGGTGCTCATTTTCCTATTGAACTATTTATCCGTTAAAGGATATGGTGAAGGGGAATACTGGTTTTCCTTCATAAAAGTCACGGCCATCGTTATTTTTATAATCGTCGGGCTGCTAATGATCGTCGGCATTATGGGCGGCGAAGCAGTAGGTTTTAAAAACTTCACCGTCGATGAGGCTCCTTTCCCGGGTGGGTTCATGGGTGTCTTCATTGTATTCATAGCGGCTGGCTTTTCTTTTCAAGGTACTGAAATTGTCGGTGTGGCTGCCGGTGAGAGTGAAGATCCAGCAAGGAATATACCGAAGGCCATTAAAAGTGTATTCTGGAGAATCCTGCTCTTTTACGTATTTGCAATCTTCGTAATAGGACTGCTTATCCCTTATACGAATCCAAGTTTACAAGGTGATAACGTCATGGTAAGTCCATTCACGCTCATTTTTGAAAAAGCTGGAGTGGCCTTTGCTGCTTCGCTTATGAATGCCGTCATTTTAACAGCCGTATTATCTGCAGGTAACTCCAGTCTATATGCATCTACGCGTATGTTATATTCAATGGCAAAAGATGGACAAGCACCGCGTATTTTTGCAAAACTTAATAAACGCGGAGTACCGGTTGCAGGCATGATTTTGACATGTTCCATCGGCATGCTTGCCTTTTTAGCCTCCGTATTCGGTGATGGTAAAGTGTATATTTGGTTAATGAATGCCATTGGAATTACAGGATTCATCTTTTGGCTGGGCATTTCCATCAGCCATTACCGTTTCCGGAAAGCATTCATCGCTCAAGGCCATTCATTGGAGAAGCTGCCATATAAGGCATTATGGTTCCCGATAGGTCCGATCTTTGCCATATTAATTGGCATGATCGTCATCCTGTCCCAAAATATCCAAGCCTTTTTCTCAGACCAGATCGATTGGGGCAGTGTTATAGCAGCATACCTGGGAATCCCGCTTTTCCTTGGTCTATGGTTTGGCTATAAACTGATAAGAAAAACTAAATTCGTTAAACTTGATGAAGTCGAATTTGACTTTGACAAAAAATATGAATGAACAACCTTAAAGTGAAATCAGCCGGACAATGCAGTATTGAATTGTCCGGCATTTACTTGTTATGCTCATCATCAAAAAGCTAGGAAGCCGATTCCTAGCTTTTTATTTTTGTTAAATGGAAATTTATACATATTCGATGAGAGGTGTTATATGATAATCGTAATCTCTGCTAAATTGAATGTACAGAACGACGGGGAAAGCTTTTAATATTTTCAATGGAAAGGGAAGGTGCACGGCTGATGACCTTATTGACTCATTTAAAAGTATTGGACTTTTCAACGTTACTGCCAGGCCCATATGCCACTTTGATGCTTGCGGATTTAGGAGCGGATGTATTGAAGGTAGAGAGGCCGGGAGCAAAGGATTCATGGGGTGTGAACCAATATCTTAATAGATCGAAGAAGTCGATCACACTGGATTTAAAACAATCTGAGTCAATCGAATCTGTAAAAAACCTAGTGAAGGAATACGATATCGTCATTGAACAATTCCGTCCAGGTGTCATGGAACGTCTGGGACTGGGGTATGAGGCATTAAAATCGATCAATCCAAAGCTGATTTACTGTTCCATCACGGGATTCGGCCAGACTGGTCCCTATAAAGACCGACCGGGACATGATATCAATTATATTTCAATTGCAGGCTTATCAGGCTATTCCGGTACGAAAAAGGGCGGACCGGCAAAAAACGGAACCCAAATAGCAGATCTTGCCGGAGGCTCATTGCATGCTGTTATCGGTATATTATCTGCAGTCATTCACAGGGAAAGAACGGGATTCGGCCAAGCCATCGACATCAGCATGACCGACTGCAGTTTTGCCTTGAATGCCATATCCGCACCTTTGAATTTACAAGGGGGCCTCGAGCTTGAACCAGAAAAAATGATGTTAAACGGAGGATCCTTTTATGACTTTTACGAAACGAAAGATGGACGCCATTTTTCGGTAGGGAGCCTTGAGCCCCCATTTCGAAAAGCATTATGCGAAGCAATCGGTGCACCCGAATTGTATGACCTCAGCATGAAAAGCGATGAAGAAAGCGGAATTAGATTTAAAACGGCCATCCGACTGGCTTTCCTTGAAAGAGATTTTCATGAATGGCAGGAAATATTCGCTGATTTCGAGGCCTGTGCAGAACCAGTGCTGACCTTCACCGAAGCGGCCGAACACCCCCAATTGAAGGAAAGGGGAATGATCGTCGAGGTACCTGACGGAAAAGGAAATGTCCAGAAGCAAATCGCCTGCCCAATCAAAACATCGGTTTTCACCCCTGAATATAAACATACAGGCTTGAGGCCAGGACAAAACAACGCAGAAATTCTTCGCACCCCCAATCGTTAAATAAAGATGAAAAGGCTATCACTTTTCCGGAATTTTTGGGAAGGAGGTAGCCTGTTTTATTGAGGAACGGAAAAAGCAGGAGGAGGGATGAAATAATCGATGGAAGGACGAAATAAGCAGGAGATAGGTCGAATTAATCGGTGGAAGGTCGAATAAAGCAGGAGATAGGTCGAATTAATCCATGAAAGGTCTGATTATGCTGGAAACAGCCATGATTAAGGAGAACTAATTATCCTCTTATCACTTGTGGAAAGCAACATATTACTACTGTGAAAATTTACTAGTTATAACTAGTGTGGGCAGGGTATCAGAGTAGCATCCTGTTAAGAAAATTGCTCTAGTAAGGAGGGTTGCTTAAACATGTTTGGTCTCTCTGATATCATTAAATTTCTATTTTCCTTTTTTTTGATCATGCCGATCGTTACGCTGATACATTTGAGCGGGCATATTTTCTTTGTTACGATCTTTGGGGGATCAGAAAAGAAAATCTTGATCGGTTGTGGCAATAAAATTTTCGCCTTTCGGAACATAGAGGTGAGGAAATATTATTTTTGGAATGGGACTTGCGAGTTCAAGGGATTGAAACATGATAATCGATTGACGAATACGCTGATATATTTAGGCGGGTCTATCTTTAATTTAGTCAGCATGCTGATCATATATAGCTTAGTGTATCAGAATATCCTGGACAGCTCGGTAATCTGGTATCAATTTATCTATTTTTCTTTTTATGTTTTGTTTTTCTCCTTGTTTCCGATGTATTTCTCGGACGGGTCGCCTAGTGATGGGAAGGCTGCGGAATTGGCCTTGAGGAACAAGCTGGAAGATAGGGTGACGGATGATATATTTGTGAAGAAAATGGATGATGATGATAGTTGCAAGTAAAAAGGGGACGTGCTGGTGAGCGTTCTTTTTTTGTTGCTTTCGGCTTTGAATGTCTTTTACGGTTTTTATATACTATAAACCTAATCGGCACACTTATCTAATGCCGATTAGGTTGTTGAATCTTGTAAATCAGAATTAAAGTTTTCGGAAAAAAATCACTCCCATACTTCTTTTGCTATATCAACGACGAATTTCAGCTTTTCCCATTGCTGTTCTTCCGTTAGTTTGTTGCCGTGATGGGTGGAGGCGAAACCGCATTGCGGGCTTAAGCATAATTGTTCGAGAGGAACGAAGTCTGAAGCTTCCTTGATGCGTACCTTAACTGCTTCCTTGTCTTCGATTTCTCCATTTTTTGAAGTGACGACACCCAGTACGACCTGTGCACCGCCATTTGGAATGTATTCCAATGGTTTGAAATCCCCTGAGCGTTGATCATCATATTCCAAGAAGAATCCATCCACTTTTTCTTTTGCCAATAAAGTTGGGGCGATATGGGCATAGCTTCCTTCAAACGCCCATGTCGACTGGTAGTTTCCGCGACATAGATGGGTAGTGACGACAAGGTCTTCTGGTTTTCCTTCCAATGCGCCATTAATGACGCGAAGTGCAAGATCAATTAACTGTTCCCTCGTATATTTTCCATCTTTGAATTGGAAATCTGGAGCTGAAAGCCTGGCAATATATACATCATCCAATTGAAGATAACGCACACCTGCTTCATAAAAGGCTTTCAAAGCATGCTGATAGGCTTTGATGATATCATTTGCATAGTCTTCAATATCAGGGTAGATGTCTTCATTATGAATGCCTGCAGCAAATAATTGATTCGGACTGGGAATGGTTTGCTTGGCAACGGCACGTCCGTTCACGATTTTGTCCAATTCTATGAAATCACGAATGAAGGGATGTTCAGGATTGAATGAAACCTTCCCGGTATTGCGAACGTTATATCTCTCTGTTTCCACACCATCGAACGTGAGACCTTTTTCAGTTACATATCCCTCGATGCCATTTAAATGTTCGAGGAAGTCAAAGTGCCACCATGTTCGTCTGAACTCACCGTCCGTAACGGCCTCTAAACCAACTTCAATTTGTTTATCGACAATCCGTTTGATTTCTTCGGTTTCAATTTCACGAAGCCGCTCTGCTGAAAGGGTACCCTCCCTAAATTGCTTTCTGGCAATATGTAAACGTTCCGGTCTTAATAAACTTCCGACGTGATCGGCCCTGAATGGTGCTTTCGTTAATGTGATTGACATGTTGCATTCCTTCTTTCCTTTTAAAAATAAAAAACCTCTTCTTAAAAATAAGAAGAGGTGTTGGCAACAAAAGCTATATACTCTTCTTATCTTCAAGTTTTTACACTTCTGGAATTAGCACAGTACATGAATAGTCTGTTGCTGAGGCATCAAAGGGCCAGTCCCTCCACCTCTCTGGATAAGAGTTGTCTATTAAATTAATTATGACTATACAGGTAGTTTTTATAAAGGTCAAGAGTTGGAGGTTGAATATTTAGAATATACCGTTTATTAATTCACGCTTAAATGTTAACGGCATCAGGTAATCCGGCATATGCTTTGAGTGGGGAGGGAATGCAAGGATGAGTCCATTCAAAAGCGGCATACCGATAACGGTAACTGAATCCATGATAGAGAGAATCATAAAAATGAAATCATATGGCCAGGATATTAAAGTCAAGATTACGCCTAAGCATATTGTGCTTTCCGGAACGATGGAAGTGAAAAAAATGATGTTTAAGAGAGACGTAGCTTTCCGGATTACATTGAAACCGGTTCATGTGGAAAAAAGAACGATTTCATTTGAATTAGTGGAAATGGAACCCATTGACAGGAATTTCATCAACCAAAGGATATTTAACAGACCGCCATTTTTTGAATATGAAAAAAGAGCGATCAAAATGAATGTTAATGCTTGGAGCATCGTGCGAAAAATTCCCATTGGCACAATTAAATCGTATGAACTCGTCGAAGGTGCATTGAAAATGAAACTTTCTTTATGATTCAAGGGGATATTTTACATATATGCTTAGCCGCAATCTATAAAGGGTGTGCCAGGTATGATAGTGTTAAGATGACATGGTTCATGAAAAAAATGTGTTTGATAAATCAAGCTCTTTAAAATATACTAAATGACTTGAAGTTTTGAGTTTTTCTGGGAATGAGGAGGATAATGATGGATCAGAAGATTTTGCCTGCTTCAGCAAGCATGAAGGATTTTGAAAGATTTCTAGAAAGTTCCTATGAAATAGGTGTGTTTCTTGATTTGCATATCTCACAATTGAAAAATGTAAGTATGATGGCAAAGCAGCATAATAAGAAAATGATTTATCATGTCGATTTGATCCATGGCATAAGAAGTGATGAGTACGCGACAGAATTCATTTGTCAGGAATATAACCCCTATGGGCTGATTTCGACTAAATCAAGCGTTATATTGAAGGCGAAGCAAAAGGGGGTCATTGCCATCCAGCGAATCTTTTTAATAGACTCACATGCGCTTGAGAAAAGCTATAAGCTGGTGCAGAAAACCAAGCCGGATTATATCGAAGTATTGCCGGGCGCTATGCCATGGATGATAAAAGAAGTGAAGGAACGATTGCAGACACCGATATTTGCAGGTGGCCTCATACGTACTTCGGATGAAGTCCTAAATGCCCTTGATGCCGGCGCCTCGTCAATCACCACTTCAAAAACTGAATTATGGGATATCGTCTAATAGGGAAAAATTGAAAAAAATTACAGAAAAATAGATTAATTTTTCACAAATTATTGACAGCGTTTTCATAACCTAGTATATTTTACAGTACAAGTTAATATATGTGACGGAGACTAGGAGATTCACAACAGATCTATTCATAATTTTTTTATGAAGATAGTTCTGCTGTGGATCTCCTTTTATTTGTTGGCAAGGTTTAAAAAATTATCAGGGGAGGGGTTTTATCATGACTCCATTTTGGGGAGAAGTGTTAGGCACGATGATATTAGTTTTATTCGGAGCAGGTATTGGGGCAGGTTCATCCTTAAAGGGTTCCTATGCAAAAGATGCCGGCTGGATCGTTATCACGATTGCGTGGGGATTGGCTGTTACCATGGGTGTTTTTGCAGTGGGTTCCATAAGCGGGGCGCATTTAAACCCAGCGGTCACAGTAGGGTTTGCCATTATTGGAGAATTTCCATGGAGTGATGTGCCCGGTTACATCGTTGCCCAGATGATTGGCGCGATTCTCGGCGCAACTCTAGTATTCCTGCACTATTTGCCACACTGGAAAGCTACGGATGATCCAGGGGCGAAGCTTGGTGTATTCGCGACTTCACCTGCAATCCCGCACACATTTTCAAATCTATTAAGTGAGATGATTGGAACTTTCATCCTTATTCTTGGTCTATTATTTATAGGGGCCAATGATTTTACAGAGGGTCTAAACCCATTCGCAGTCGGGTTATTGATTGTCGTGATCGGGATGTCACTTGGGGGAACGACAGGATACGCCATTAACCCGGCCCGCGACCTGGGGCCGCGCATCGCTCACTTTTTGCTGCCGATACCTGGTAAAGGCAATTCCAACTGGGGCTATTCATGGATTCCGGTCGTTGGACCGATTGTAGGGGGTTCACTTGGTGCCGTTTGTTATAAAGCATTCTTTATGGGGGAAATAACGGCAGGATTTTGGTCTGTTATGGGTGCAAGCCTGGTACTATTGATAGTAGCCTATGCTTTTGGTAAAAAACAGTCACATGAATTGGATAGCAGAAATATCGCTAGTTAATTAAAAGGAGGGGCATACACAATGGAAAAATACATTTTATCATTAGATCAAGGAACAACAAGTTCGAGGGCGATTTTATTTAATGAAAAGGGGGAAATCGTCCATTCCTCCCAAAAGGAATTCACACAGCATTTCCCTAAACCAGGCTGGGTCGAGCATAACGCCAATGAGATTTGGGGATCGATCCTGGCGGTGATCGCCGGTGTACTATCTGAATCCGGTGTAAAGCCAGAGCAAATTGCCGGTATCGGGATCACCAATCAGCGTGAAACGGCAGTCGTTTGGGATAAGGAAACAGGTGCCCCTGTCTATAATGCGATTGTATGGCAGTCCAGGCAAACAAGTGGAATCTGTGATGAGTTGAAGGAAAAGGGACTTAATGATTTATTCCGGGATAAAACGGGATTGTTGATAGATGCCTATTTTTCCGGAACGAAAGTGAAATGGATCCTCGATAATGTGGAAGGGGCACGGCAAAAGGCAGATGAAGGCAAGCTGTTATTCGGTACCATCGATACTTGGCTGATCTGGAAGCTATCAGGAGGCAAGGCTCATGTAACGGACTATTCCAATGCATCCAGGACATTGATGTACAATATCCATGAACTGAAATGGGATGAAGAACTGCTTGAGATATTGACTGTACCAAAGTCGATGCTGCCGGAAGTGAGGCCTTCCTCTGAGGAATATGCACGTACGATTGAATATCATTTCTTCGGCCAATCGATTCCGATCGCCGGGGCAGCCGGTGATCAGCAGGCAGCATTATTCGGCCAAGCTTGCTTTAATGAAGGAATGGCTAAAAATACGTATGGAACAGGCTGTTTCATGCTCATGAATACAGGAACCAAGGCTGTCAGCTCCGAACACGGACTATTGACGACCCTTGCTTGGGGCTTGAATGGGAAGGTCGAATATGCACTGGAAGGCAGTATATTCGTAGCTGGCTCCGCCATCCAATGGCTGCGCGATGGCCTGCGGATGCTGCATGATGCCAAGGACAGTGAAGCCTATGCAAAACGGGTGGAAAGTACGGATGGAGTATATGTGGTACCGGCCTTTGTAGGACTTGGAACTCCATATTGGGACAGCGAAGTGCGGGGAGCCGTTTTTGGTTTGACGCGCGGCACATCCAAAGAACATTTCATTCGTGCCACACTTGAATCACTTGCGTATCAAACGAAGGATGTCCTTGATGCAATGGAGGCGGATTCAGGAATCGAGCTGCAAACACTAAGAGTGGATGGCGGGGCAGTCAAGAATGACTTCTTGATGCAATTCCAGAGCGACTTATTACGTGTGCCCGTGGAGAGGCCGACCATAAACGAAACTACAGCATTAGGTGCTGCATACTTAGCCGGCCTTGCTGTCGGGTATTGGAAGGATCAAGAAGAAATCTCCCGGCAATGGGCGGTAGACAAAACCTTTAAACCTTCCATGGAAGAGCAAGAAAGCGAAAAATTATATGAAGGCTGGAAAAAAGCTGTACATGCCGCTATGGCGTTTAAATAAAAAACAAGATGTATTCTTTCTCAAATGAGCTGGAGTATGCTATAATGAAATCAAGTTAATAACTCGGCCGGAGAACAGGAGAGACCATGAATGCGTTATCGTTAATTCGATAATGTGCATTTATGGTCTCTTTTTTTGTTTTTAATGGCAGATTAGGGATATTAATATCTATATAACCTATGCGAACAAATGAACCAATTGAATATTAATGACCGAACTCACGAGTAAATCGTGTGAATTCACGAGTAAAAGTGCAGAATTCACGCGTAAACAGCGTGAACTCACGAGTAAATCGTGTGAATTCACGAGTAAAAGTGCAGAATTCACGAGTAAACAGCGTGAACTCACGAGTAAATCGTGTGAATTCACGAGTAAAAGTGCAGAATTCACGCGTAAATAGTGCGAATTCACGAGTAAACAGTGTGAATTCAAGAGTAAACGCAAAATTCATACAAAAAAACAATAGAATGCAATACTTAAAGGAGGAGTCAGTCATGAGGTTTTCAAATATATATCGGAAAGAAACGGTCGAAACTCTGAAAAAAGAGAAATATGATGTGGTTGTCATTGGTGGGGGAATTACCGGTGCAGGTATCGCCCTGGATGCAACGACCCGTGGGATGAAAGTGGCTTTGGTTGAAATGCAGGATTTTGCTGCAGGTACTTCTAGCCGCTCGACAAAACTTGTTCATGGCGGATTGCGGTATTTGAAGCAATTTGAAATAAAAATGGTTGCTGAGGTTGGTAAAGAGCGAGAAATCGTTTATGAGAATGGACCGCATGTGACCACGCCGGAATGGATGCTGTTACCGATGCATAAAGGAGGCACCTTCGGGAAATTCAGTACCTCCATTGGACTTAGGGTATATGATTTCCTTGCGGGGGTTAAAAAATCTGAACGCAGGAAAATGCTTTCGGCGGATGAAACACTAAAACGGGAGCCTCTCGTTAAGAAAGAGGGACTGAAGGGCGGAGGCTACTATGTTGAATATCGGACAGACGATGCACGTCTTACGATTGAAGTCATGAAGGCGGCTGTCGATAAAGGTGCAACACCGATAAATTATACAAAAGTAGAACAATTGTTATATGAAAACGGTAAGGTGAACGGAGTCCAAGTTGCCGATTTGCTTTCAGGTGATGCTTATGAAATATACGCAGACAAAGTCATTAATGCAGCAGGTCCGTGGGTGGATTCCATTCGTGAGAAGGATCAATCGAAACAAGGGAAGACGCTGAAGCTATCCAAGGGTGTTCACGTGGTCATCGACCAATCGAACTTCCCGTTGAAGCAGGCACTTTATTTTGATACGCCTGATGGCCGGATGATTTTTGCCATCCCGAGAGCCGGTAAAGCTTATGTAGGGACTACGGATACTTTTTATGATGGTGATCCTGCAGTGCCGACCGTTACTTCCGATGACCGTGCCTATCTATTAAAGTCCATACATTATATGTTTCCGGAAGTGAACATTACGAATGATGATATCGAATCTAGCTGGGCTGGGGTAAGGCCGTTAATTCTTGAAGAAGGGAAAGATCCTTCTGAGATATCAAGGAAAGATGAAATATGGGAGTCCGATTCTGGACTTATCACGATTGCGGGTGGGAAATTGACCGGTTATCGCAAAATGGCAAAAACGACGGTCGACCTTTTGGCTGGGAAGCTTGCCCAGCAATCCAATAAAACTTACCCAGCCAGCAGCACTAAAGGAATGCCGATTTCCGGAGGGGATGTCGGGGGATCAAGCAACTTCTCCGATTATATCAAGCAACATATTCAAATGGGAGTTGACTCAGGACTCGCTGTAAAGGACTCCAAAGAGATATTGGCCATGTACGGGTCCAACGCACCTGTGTTATTCGATATCGCCAAAAACGAAGGAGACGGAGAAGCGAGCAGTGGCCTTCCAAAGAAATTGTTCGTACAGCTGAAATACGCAGTGGATCATGAAATGGCCGCAACTCCAGTGGATTTCTTCTTCCGCAGGACGGGGACGTTGTTATTCGATATCGATTTAGTCCAAACGCATAAACATGCAGTGATCGATTATATGGCTGGATATTTTGGATGGACGGAATCAACAAAAATAGAGAGAACGAATCAATTGGAACAGGAAATATTGGGTGCGATTAAAGTATCTTGACCTATATGCAAAAAACATGACGCCGGCGGAATCGCTGGCGTTTTTTTGTATTAGGAATGTGATTATCGGGGTATTTGCAAGTGGAAAAATAAAAAAACATGTAAGGTTTCCTTACGCGAAAACTATTGTTTAATCTAACAAGATGAAATATAATCATTAAAAGATAAATTAGAATTTTCAAACTATAAAGGGGGAGCTTGATTGTCTGAATTTATTACGGCTTTAAATGGAGTTTTATGGAGTTCACCAGTTATTTATATTTTATTGGGAGTAGGTTTATTATTCTCGATTTTAACCCGTTTTCTGCAAGTGAGGCATATTAAGGAAATGGTCCTCTTGATGTTCCAAGGAAAAAGTTCGGAAGCGGGGGTTTCCTCATTCCAGGCTTTATCCATAGCCCTTTCAGGTCGGGTCGGTACAGGTAACATTGCAGGAGTGGCCACGGCTATCGCCTTTGGCGGTCCCGGTGCCGTTTTCTGGATGTGGGCCATAGCCTTCATAGGAGCGGCCAGTGCATTTGTGGAATCCACTTTAGCTCAAATTTATAAAGTCAAACAAGATGGACAATATCGGGGAGGTCCTGCTTATTATATTGAAAAGGGGATAGGGTGGAAGTGGTTTGCTGTCCTTTTTGCATTTGCAGCCCTGATAGCCATGGCCATCCTTATGCCAGGTGTTCAATCCAATTCGATTGCTGCCGGGGTGGAAAATGCATTCGGTATCAAACCGGTATTCACTGGTTTGGCCATCGTCCTTTTACTTGGCTTCATTATATTCGGCGGTGTAAAACGGATAGCTAATGCTGCAACCTTAATCGTGCCTTTCATGGCCCTTGGTTATATATTGCTATCTGTTGTCATCGTTCTAATGAATATCACAGAATTACCAGGAGTCATCTCTTTGATATTCAGAAGTGCCTTCGGGTTGGATTCCGCATTTGGGGGGATCATTGGCATGGCGATAGCTTGGGGAGTGAAACGCGGCGTTTATTCGAATGAGGCCGGCCAAGGGACAGGAGCTCATCCGGCGGCTGCGGCTGAAGTATCACATCCGGCAAAGCAGGGTCTTGTTCAAGCATTCTCGGTTTATATCGACACATTGTTCGTTTGTTCCGCTACGGCCTTCATGATTTTATTTACAGGCATGTATAATACACAAGCGGAAAATGGTTCATATATCGTCAATAATTTGGGAGATGTAACACCTGGTCCAGGGTATACACAAGCGGCAATCGATAGCGTAATCCCAGGTTTTGGTGCTGGCTTTGTTGCAATCGCCCTTTTCTTCTTCGCCTTTACGACGATCATGGCCTACTATTATATCGCTGAAACCAATATCGCCTATTTAATGCGCAACCGGAATGGTAAAACGGCCATGTTCGCCTTGAAGCTCATCATCCTGGCGGCCAGTTTTTACGGATCCGTGCGGACGGCAGAGCTGGCTTGGGCATTAGGTGATGCTGGACTAGGGATTATGGTATGGCTCAATGTCATTGCCATTTTAATTCTTGCTAAACCGGCGCTCATTACGTTAAAGGATTACGAAAAGCAAAAGAAAGCAGGGGTCGATCCGGTTTTCAATCCAAAAGCTTTAGGCATAAAAAACGCCGATTTTTGGGAGCGTGAATACACCGGCGACAAAGAAAATGTTTCTTGAGGGAAAATGCTCTTGAATTAATTAATATAAGAAGATACATGAAAAGCCAGTTCAAGTTATTTGCGAGCTGGTTTTTTATAGTTTTGCGATAACCAGGGGGATGATATGTTAGCTAAATTAGCCCAAGAAATTGTGAATATAACCAGTGAAGTAATCGGCCATGATGTGCTTATTACGGATAAAGACGGAATGGTTCTTGCTGTTTACTTAAAGGGTGAATGAATAAAAAGCTTGTCTACTATTAAACAAGCTTTTCCAAATACATTTACCGATTTCGCCAAGATTCAAGCGATGTTTTTTTCCAGCAAATCTATTATTCATTTAAATACTTTTCTAACATATATTTAAATCTTTTTTTATCATAATTATTATACTGATTAGCTATATTACGTATTGGATCTCCTGCGTAAAAACGTTCATATAATTCATGCCTCGACCCTAAAGGGCTCCCCACAAGATCCCACGCTAATTTAAATAGTTTTGTTCTCTTTTCTGCTTCCAGATTCGCTCCTTTATAATATTTTGTCAGCAAATCTGATAAGGGACTTTGAAAATCCTGGACACTTGAGGGAATTTGAATGAATCCTCCTGCTCCTATGAGTTGTAAGATCTCTATGGCACGGGGATAATATTTGGTCCCAAGGTTTCTGGCTGTTTCAATATACGTAAAATTTGGGATGAACGTTTGATATTGATCAAGCTTTCCTTCCCTTTCTGAAGCTATCAATAAAGCTCTGATCGTCTCGACTTGGATGAGTAGTTCTCCTATTTTTTCTTGAACATGCAGATAAACATCGGCCCCTATTGCTTCAGCAATTTCGCAAGCTATAGCCGCAACGAATTCCAGCTTTGTTAATAATCGAACAATTGCTTGATGATATGCTAAGCCATTTGATGCGGGATTTAATTTGATTTGTAACAAAGCATCTGGGTTGTCGTACAGTAATACACGTTCCCATGGGACGAATACATCATCAAAAATTAATAAAGCATCCATCTCGTCGTACCTTGAACTTAGAGGCGAATCTGCTGTTTTGCTTTGATTTGCAGCAAAGGATTCCCGGCAAACCATATGCAATCCGGGAGAGTTGGCCGCAACAATAAGCATATGAGCTATGGATTTTTGTTCTTCTTTCAGATTTGCGAGGGGATAAACGATTATATCATTCGAATATGGTGCTGCAGTACCAATCATTTTGGCTCCACTTAAGAAAACACCATCACTCGTCTTTTTTGTAATTCTTAATAATCCTAGATCATTTATATCTTTGAAACATTGATCGGCACGATTAATTTGAGGATCTCGTTGGACGACACTTAAAAAAAGATTCTTATCTCTTGCTTCTTCATAATAAGCTTTAATTTTATGGGAAAAGTGTGCATCAAACTTTTTATAGTCCTCTCGCGATGCATACCATCCTGTTAATCTTGATCTTGCATAGTCTGATAAACGGCTCATCACACCATCAGTTGTTTGGCTCCAAGTTTCAAAAGCTATCCTCCTCTGCAGTAAATCATCATAAGAGTGTGGAACTAAAAAGGCTGAATGGACGAACTTTTTCGTTTTGGGGCTAGGATAGCTTACCAAGTTTCTCTTTTGCGGATCATCAATCATATTAAATAAATCGGAAATCGTAGTTAATGTACCAATGAAGTTCTCATCGGTTGTGACATCAATTTTTGTTCCATTTAACCAAACACTTCTTCCGTCTTGCAAGCTTTGAATAAATTGATTGCTTTGCGAATTCATAGCATCCTCCTGTGAAACTATGGGAATTTTTTTGGCGGTGAAAATGACATTCCTATATCTATTAGATTATTGCTCATATATTTGAGTGAAAATGAATCTGGGGATTGTTCATGAGGAAGGATAAGTTGTTCCGCCTTTTAATGGTGGAGTGTATATATGAAATGTAATAACAGGTGAAGTGGTGGGATTATACATCATATGGATGGTATCTTCTTTAACAAGGAGGATCTCATTTTGGGAAAACTCCTCGATTCGATCATAAATAGGATAAGATTTTTTGTCTTCTAACTTATATAATACGTTTAGAAAATCTCCAGCCACTACAAAAATGCATCCAATAGACAATCCATGATCATGGATAAAAGTTTTGGCCATACTAGGTAAATGAATAACAATTACTTCGACATTTTCGGAACTGTAAATAACATTTCTTCCGTATTCTAAATCCTTCGGTTCAGTAACATACTTAGAAACTTCATTAAATGTTAGATTTAAAGATTGTACAGCTTGTACTAACTTAACCTCATTATATGAGGGTAAGTTATCGAAAGTGCTTTTGATAGTCTCTAAAAAACCCATTCTTTCTCGGCTCCTTACAAATAAGATAGCGTTCATTTTTTTTCAATGTCAGGAAGCTTGACTTGTCCCCTTTTTTTGAGGGGGTTAATAGTTAAATTAATCTGAAATCTTTTCGGCTCCTTTCTTTTTAATGATTAACTTGATTCCAAAGTAACATGATTAAATTTGTCGACTTTCTGAAATATAGTATGAATAAATTATTTAAATGTGCATTCCCAATAATGAAATGGACACAAATTTCCAAGTATATAATCGTCAATCATTAAATAGCCTGATATAAAGGGTATTGGCTGGGAGTGATCATCATATGAAGATTTCAAGTAAGGGGGAATATGCATTAAGAGCTTTAATAGCTTTAGCAAAGAGCGAAGAAGAACTCATGCAGATTAAAGATATTGCGAATGAGACATTAGTGTCTCCTCAATATCTGGAACAAATTCTATTGCATTTGAAAAGTCACGGTTATGTTAAAAGTAAAAGGGGAGTCCGCGGAGGGTATACTTTAAAGGAATTGCCCAATAAGATTATCATTGGAAATGTAATTCGGGACTTAGAAGGACCGCTTGCCCCTATGAGTTGTGTAAGCATTACAGCATATGAATATTGTCCCCTTGAAGATAATAACTGTTTATTGAAACCTCTTTGGGCACTGATTAGAGATCAAGTGGCAGAATTGCTGGATAATACCACTTTAAAAGATCTTTTGGAAGGAAACTTGTATAAATAGGAACCGATTTCTACTAAATTTAAAAAATGGATCTTTCCATAAGATTATATAAAAACCTAAAACTTGATATGGTAAAAGCGTTAAAGAAGTACAACAATGTATAAGGAGAGAAAAAACTGGCAGACCTAGCCGCGTTTCTTCTCTCCTTCGCTTATTGAATCACCCGAACTCAAAAACGGGGCGTTCTTTAAGATCTCTGCTTTATAAGCTGTAAATCGATGTATAGTTGCATTCTCGAATGAAAGTCATCAAAATCGATTGAGGTGAGATCGGTTATTTGATTCAATCTATATTTCAATGTGTTGGTATGAATGTATAGCTGTTCCGATGTCGGTTTGATCCGGCAATTGTTCAATAGATATATTTCCAGTGTTTGAAGGAGTTTGGTTTGGCTTTCCAGGTCCTTCTTTTGAAGAATCTCTAAATCCGTATTGATATATTTCTTTTTAGTATGATGGTTGGAGATCATTTCGAGGTAACGGAAAATCCCAAGCTTGCTATATTGGAAGGGAAGCTGCTCAGGTTCACCGATGAACTTGGCTGAGTTGATCACTTCCAGGGCTTCGAGATAGGATTTTCTTAATTGAAGAATCGAAGAGTACTCATTTCCGATTCCCGGGAATACCTTTTTGTCGGTGAATTGGGAAAGAACGGTGTTCGTTAAATCATTGGCGCTATCGGTAAGCAGGTCTTTCCCTTTTCCATTGCTGCCAATCAGAACGATGATCTTCAATTGGTTTGTGAATACATGGGTAAAATGATTCAACGCATTGGCGAACAGACTGACTGTATCCGCTAATTCATCGAAATGTTCCGCATCGGATTGAGCGATGGTAAAGACATTGACAAGGAAAGTTTCCGGAATGAGAAGACTCATATTGGCGGCTTCCCATTTTATTTGGTTTTCCGTTTGATAGACTTCGTCAATGACCTTTTGATAAAACTCATTTTTTTCTTCATCTTTTTTCATGTTTATCTGTTTTTTCTGATAAAGGAGCTTGCCGATATGATGGGAAACTTCATGTAAAAATTCCAGATCGGAATCAGTCATCATTTCCGTTTCTTGGACCCAAATGAAGCCGAAGACCTGATCTTTGTGAACGGCGCTCACAACGACCCTTTGATTTAATCCTATTTCCTCGATTTGTTTCACCCTAAATGGATGCTCCACTGTTTTAAGCTGTTCGACAATGCCCTCATCCATGAATTTTTCCAGAATTGGAATCGGCCAATGCTTTGTGAAGATGGTTTGCCGATTGGCTTGGTCGAAGTGTTCGATATAATAAGAACTATATGCCAGCAATAAAAATTGGTCATTTTCGATGACGACTGGTTTTTTTAAATAAGTGCTGACCATATCCGTTATATCGTTGATGTTTGTGAGAGTCAGAATTTTTTCTAATGACATATATGGCCCCCTGTAGTTTTTTGAAGTGTATGACAACTTAGTTTAATAATACTTTTAAACTAATGATGTGTATAGGGGCAAGAACAAAGAAGGAACGGTATATGAATAAATACCGTTCCTTTTAGGGGTTTTATTATTGTTTTAAAGTTTTTTCGAATTCTTCGAATGTCGCTTCTACTTCTTTTGATGGTTTCGCTGTTAGAAGACTGACCAGGATGATGGCAATCAAGCTTGCACCAAAACCAGGAATCATTTCATAAAGCGTATCGGATAATCCTGCCATCGACCAGAAAATTACAGTCCCGGCACCAACGATCATCCCGGCTAAAGCGCCCCATCTTGTCATTCGTTTCCAGCAGAGGCTCAGTATAACCAATGGACCGAATGAAGATCCGAATCCAGCCCATGCATAGCCGACAAGTCCAAGGATCGTGTCATTCTGTTCCCAAGAGAGAATGAGCGCTATGACGGATATGGTCAGTACGGAAAGTCTGCCCAGGAAAACAAGCTCTTTATCTGAAGCGGAACGACGGAAGAAAGTTTTGTACATATCCTCCGTTAAAGAGCTGGCCGTAACCAAAAGCTGCGAAGAAATCGTGCTCATGATGGCTGCCAGTATTGCGGAAATCAAGAAACCAGTGATAAGCGGGTGGAATAGTATTTCCCCTAACTCTATAAAAATCGTTTCAGGATCATCTAACTTCAGGTTGTTCTGATGGAAATACGTAATACCGATGAATCCAGTCAGCATGGCACCGATACTGGAGAAAATCATCCAACCCATCCCGATAGTACGGGCTTTCTTGATCTCTTTAATAGAACTGATCGCCATAAAGCGGACAATGATATGCGGCTGTCCGAAGTAACCCAGTCCCCAAGCAAATAATGAGATGATTCCTAAAAAGCTCGTCCCCGTGAAAATATTCAATAGGGCTGGATCAATGGAACGTGGCGTGTCAATCGCAGGACCGAAACCGCCAACATGGAAAAGGGTGACGATCGGTACAAGAACCAAGGCGACAACCATGATGATCCCTTGAACAAAGTCTGTCCAGCTTACTGCCAGGAATCCACCAAATAAAGTATAGGCAACGGTGACGCCTGTTAAGATCCATAGGCCTGTATGGTAATCAAGGCCAAATGTACTTTGGAATAAGACTCCGCCGGATACCATTCCGGAAGAAACGTAGAAGGTAAAGAATACGAGGATAACCAAAGCCGAAATGAGCCTTAAGATCTGTGAGCCCTCGCCAAAACGATTTTCCAGGAAAGCGGGGATCGTAATCGAGTTATTGGCGACTTCCGTATAGGTCCTCAATCTAGGTGCAACATATAGCCAGTTCATATAGGCTCCTAATGTGAGACCGATTACAATCCAGATTGAACTTAGTCCTGTTGCGAACATGGCACCAGGCATACCCATTAAAAGCCAACCGCTCATATCAGCGGCACCGGCGCTTAATGCAGTGACAGCAGGTCCAAGACCCCGGTCGCCCAGCATATAATCATTTAAATTGGAAGTCCTTTTGTAAGCGAAGTAACCGATGAGAAGCATGCCAGCCATGTAAATGCTGATCGAAATTATTAATGCGTAATCCATAAAAGACTCCCTTCGTGATGAAATATATAATTTTTTGTTTTAAAAGAGGAAGCAACCTATTTGTCACTTCCTCCATTTAACTTCATTTTGGTTTCCGTATCCAGAATGGAAGATACGAAAACCATAGGGGTTTCAAATCATCTTCAAATAGCTCAATGGAACATTATCAGAATGTTTCGGATGTTGTTTTTGCTTGCATATGAAGCTGCAAGTAGTCCGGTCCGCCTGCCTTGGAATCAGTTCCTGACATGTTGAACCCGCCGAATGGCTGATAACCTACGATTGCACCAGTACAGCCGCGGTTGAAATATAAGTTCCCGACATGGAATTCTTCGCGTGCTTTTTCCATGTTAAGGCGATTTGTCGTAATGACAGCCCCAGTCAAACCATATTCAGTGTTATTGGCAATCTCAAGTGCTTCGTTAAAGTCCTTCGCTTTTGTGAAGGCAACGACTGGTCCGAAGATTTCTTCTTGCATCAAGCGGGCTTGCGGATCGACATCGGCAACGATTGTCGGTTGAACGAAGTAGCCTTTAGAGCTATCTCCTTCTCCGCCAGTCAGAATGCGTCCTTCTTGGTTCCCGATTTCAATATAGCTCATGATTTTGTCAAAAGCCGCTTGATCGATAACCGGTCCCATGAAATGATTTTCTACAGGATTACCAACTGTAAGTTTTTTTGTTAATTCAACAGCGCGAGCTAATACTTGATCATATACATCTTCAACGATGACAGCACGGGAACAAGCAGAACATTTTTGTCCAGAGAAGCCAAATGCAGATTTCACGATCGATTGAGCCGCCAATTCAAGATCTGCCTCTTTGTCGACAACGATTGTATCTTTTCCGCCCATTTCAGCGATGACACGCTTCAGCCAAATTTGGCCTTCGTTCACTTCTGAAGCACGTTTGTAAATGCGCAGACCTACATCACGTGAACCTGTGAAGGAAATGAAACGTGTTTTAGGATGATCGACCAGGTAGTCGCCGACCTCTGCTCCGCTTCCTGGAACGAAATTCAATACACCTGCTGGAAGGCCGGCTTCAAGCATCACTTCAACGAATTTCGCAGCAACGATAGGAGTAGTAGAAGCTGGTTTCAAAAGGATTGTGTTACCAGTA
Organism: Bacillus sp. T-10(2022); assembly: GCF_056502895.1. Lineage (NCBI taxonomy): Bacteria > Bacillati > Bacillota > Bacilli > Caryophanales > Bacillaceae > Bacillus > Bacillus sp. T-10(2022). The sequence goes on along the minus strand of NZ_CP113518.1, from coordinate 5,034,295 downwards.
ACGATAGCGGCAACAGCTGTACCTGCCATGATCGCAAATGGGAAGTTCCAAGGAGAAATGATGATGCCGACCCCTAATGGAATATAATCATAGCGGTTGAATTCTCCTGGACGGCTTTGAACAGGCACACCATCTTTAAGAGTCAGCATTTGACGGGCATAGAATTCAAGGAAATCGATTGCTTCCGCTGTATCCGCATCAGCCTCATTCCAAGGTTTTCCCGCTTCTTTCGTCAATAACGCAGAGAATTCATGCTTGCGTCTGCGAATGATGGCAGCCGCTTTGAACAAAACGTCAGCGCGGATTTCCGGCTTCACTTTTTTCCAGCTTTCAAAAGCGGTAACAGCTTCCTGCATGGCTTTTTCAGCAAGATCCCTATTCGCTTTCGATACTCGTCCGATGACCTCTTGCTTATCTGCAGGGTTATATGAAACGATTTTCTCATCGGTCGTCACTTGCTCTGCACCGATATAAAGAGGGTAGTCTTGCCCTAAGTAGCCCTCAACAGTTTGAAGGGCTTCCTGATATGCTTTTTTGTTTTCCTCGTTTGTAAAATCGACAAATGGTTCGTGTTTATATGAAATCATTGATAATCACACCTTTTAATAGATTTTTTGTAGCAATTAATAATGTTGAATGTATATTTAGCTTCTGACCATCCCTTTGAAGGCAAAGGCAATATTGGATGGCCTTTCTGCAAGCCTTCTCATGAAGTATCCATACCAATCCAGACCATATGGTACATAAACGCGCATTTTGTAACCTTGCTTGACCAACTCGTATTGGGTCTTGTTTCTCATGCCATAAAGCATTTGAAATTCGAATTGTGTATTTGGAATGTCAAACTTCTTGGCCAGCTCTTTTGTATATTCGATGATTTTGTCATCATGTGAGGCAATGGCGGTGTAATTTCCGTTAAGAAGACTTTGCTTGATCAACTTTTTATAGTTTTCGTCTACATCATCTTTTTCAGGAAAAGCCACCTCGGGAGATTCCTTATAGGCACCCTTTACGAGACGCAGGAATGGCTTATATTGGGCAAGGTCCTCCAAATCTTTCTCTGTGCGGAATAAATATGCTTGCAGAACAGTACTTATGCAGCTGTATTTTTCTTTGAACTGCCTGAAGATATCGATTGTCGCCTGACAGCGAACTTCATCTTCCATATCGATCGTGACCATGACTTTATGTTTTTCGGCTGTATCAAGAATTTTCGTCATATTCTCAATCACGAGTTTATGATCGATATCAAGTCCCAAAGAAGTCATCTTCAGAGAAACCTGTGAATCAAGTTTTTCCCTGCTGATCATTTCGATGGTTTCGATGCATTCTGCCGTACGTTCCAGGGTCACTTCCTTGGAATCAACGAATTCCCCAAGATGGTCGACTGTAACCGACAAGCCGCTATTATTAAGTTGTTTAATGAATTTAATGGAACTTTGGAAATCAGTTCCCCCAATGATCTTTCCAGCAGCAAAATTTCCTCCGCTTTTTTTAGCAATATTATTAAGCAGGTTATTCTTAGATAAAAATAAGAAAAAGTCCCTTGTAATGGCTTCCATATAAAGCGCACCCCCTAAGAAGATGTATTTCTTAAATTAAGCTTAAGGTTTTTCGACAATATTCTCAATGTTCTTAAAAAACAATAATTCTGTCTTTTGTTTGTCGGTTTTGGACAAATGAAAAGGTTTACATATCTCCTTGAATGTTCAGATGAAACGAAGGTTTATCTTTTGACTTATAGAGAAACGCTGGAGGTAAAGCCTTTATTAGTGAGCGATGATGGTGTAGGCCTTCAATGAATGCGTTTAAAAGTGGCAGCTCGACCATAATCATCCAATGCGTTATAATGAACCTTATTTAACAGAATCGGTCAATGTTCGAAGAAAAAACGATAAATGAAGCTTTCAGACGTAAAATCGGTGAAAAACCGTAAAAATAAGTGCATCGGCAAGCCGGGGAGGATAAGGAATGGATGCTGTACTTGAAGAACTTAGAGAAACATCAGGATTGATAATAGGATTAATAATGGCCCTGATAATAATGGGGCTGATCGGTTATGCCCTTACGAATGTACATGAATCCATTGTGTCACCTGTGGTTCAGTTCATTAAGAAAATGGTTAGTCGAAAATAGCTGAGGCGGAATACATAACCCTTTGTCGCTTTTAAACAATTCCTGCAGGGTTTGTCTAAAAGCGACAAAAGAACCGTTAGCTATAAGCATATTATCCGAGAATGATGAAAATCCCCCGCTTCCATTAGAAGCGGGGGATTTTAACATATGAGCTTTTTCACCTGAACTTTGAAAAGCTGGGGCCGTTGGAATGAAGGTATTTTATTTGAAAGTAATTGACTTCAAAGTGGGAGGATACGCTTTTGAAGTTAAGGACATGCCCTAATTCCAGCGAAAGGAAAGCTTGGATTAAGGAGAGTATGAACAAGAATTGAATAATACATTTTAGCCCCGGCAATAAGCTAGGGCCTTTTTACAAATCAAAGTAGTCATCTGCCTTGGCGCCTGCATCTATACTTCGAACCGCCTTCATGATTTTCTTTAAAACCCCGGCTGACGGCACATACTTAGGGTCGCTGCAAACTCTGCTTATCGTATTGCGTGAGATTCCGGACGCACTTACAAACTCCTCTTGTGTATATCCGTGCTTATCTATTAATTTACCGACCTTGCTCCGCGGCTTTCTCTTCCCGAATCTAAACATTTTGATAACCTCCTAGAATTATTTACTAGCAGTCTCGTCAAACTTTCACAAAAATATACGCATAGTTTCGCAAATATTTGATATACAAACGGTTGGTCGGAACAAACGAGATTTAATAGGGTTCCTGTGGTCTTTCTAAAAAGTTATGACAGGATGTAGGGTGAAGCTCTAATTTATTTGAATTTATTTCCATTTTATTTTAAAAATAAATGGGCATTTGTAAGCGAACACAGACTGAATAATTTAATGATATGGTTAATTCTTGTTTAAATTAGGAGGAAATCATGGGTAGAATAGTTCATTTCGAAATTCATGTGAATGACATGGAACGGGCAAAGAAGTTTTATGGAGAGGTATTCGGATGGACATTTCAAGACTGGAGTGATTATGCGGGAGTGCCTTACTATGGAGCAGTAACTGGCGATGAGAAAGAACCAGGGATCGATGGTGCTTTGATGCAGCGTCATAGTGCTCCGCCGGAAACACACCAAGCATTAAATGCATTTGCTTGTACCATGGAAGTGGAAAATTACGATTTAACGGAAGCTAAAATTATTGAGAATGGCGGCAAGGTCGCAATGCCCATATTTGCCCTGCCCGGAATGGCTTGGCAAGGATACTATATTGATACCGAAGGCAATACTTTTGGATCATCAACCCGATGTGAATGCAAAATAGAGTTGATAATAGGTGAATTAAAATATGAAATCACAAGACACGGCAGCCATGCTTGAAAATGTACGCAATATCTGTCTTGCGCTGCCCGAAGCTGTTGACCATATTGACGGATTCGGTCACAATACTTTTAAAATCAATGGAAAATCGTTCGTGATTTCTGGTGAAAGCGAGAAAGGATTCAGCTTGTCGTTCAAGTCAGATCGAGAAACTCAAGAATTATTGCTACAGAAAGAGAATTTTTTCAAAACTCCATATATAGGACGTCACGGATGGGTCTCTATTCAAAATCCGGATAGGGAAGACTGGGATGAATTGACCTATCTGATTCAAGAAGCCTATTTACGTGCGGCACCGAAGCGATTGGTTAAGAAATGCAAAGAGTTTCATAAAAAGTGAAGAAAGGCGGAAAATCTGCCTTTCTTTATTTTTTCATTCTTTTAATCAGCTTTACAGATACTGATGACGAAAATAACGACCTCATCCATACACACATAAGTTAAAATTGCATTGGAGCGACCAAGAAAGTCTTTGTAAAAGGGACTTCGGAATTTGCAAAGAGTGATTGTTGTCTCTCATTAGAGAAAAATTAAAATTAATTTAGAGTGTTTCTACAAAAGATTTATGCTTATATAAAATAAGGGGTCTATCTTCAAAAATCACGAGTATCAATTAAGATTTGATTGACGGAAGGGTGTATGGTTGAAGTGAATGTTGAATCTTTTTTTTCTCAAAACATTAAAGCGGCACTTAAGAATGATCCGCCCGGTGCATGGATGCCAAATCTGCCGGATGATTGTATTCGCTTGAGTTCAGGTTATCCTGATCCTGCTCTCGTTCCTGCTGAGGAGCTCAAGGTAGCTGTAGCCAGACTTCTTGATGAGGAGCAGGATTTGCCGCTCCATTATCTCGGAAGTCCACGAATTCCAAAACTAAAGCAGCAAATCCAGAAAAGATTGGCAGAGCGTGGAATTTGCATTTTGGAAGAACAGCTTTTGATTACATCAGGAGCTTGCCAGGGGATTGATCTCATTGCCCGCATTCTTCTTGATGATAAAGCGGTCGTAGCGGTAGAGTCTCCCACCTATATGGAGGCTTTAGAGATTTTTCAAAACTATACGAAGCAGATTATCAGTATACCTATAGATGAACAGGGGATCCAAACATACCGATTAAAAGAAATGCTGGATGAAAGGAAGTGTAAAGGTCTAACCCTCCCGCGTTTTCTTTATACTATCCCAAGCTTTCAAAATCCAACTGGCACGACTATGACAATTGAGCGCCGGAAGCATTTATTGGAGCTTTCCATCGAGTTTGATTTTCTAATTCTAGAGGATGATGCGTACGGAGAATTATCCTTCGATCAAAATCCGGTGCCAATAAAATCTATTGATGAACGCGGGCGGGTCCTCCATGTTGGGTCCTTATCCAAGGTTGTTGCGCCAGGAATGCGGATTGGATGGATAGCGGGAGAAAGTGAATTCATTAAGGCTTTAGAGTGGTTTAAAAAAGATTTAGACCATCCATTTGCTCAAAGTACAATGGCTGTATACTTAGAAAACGCCGATTTTGATAAACGGCTCGACCTACTAAAAGATGTGTATCGTTCTAAATGTAATGCGTTAATCCGTTCGATGGAACAATTTCTTCCAGAATCCGTTTCATGGTATGTACCAGATGGCGGTTACTTTGTATGGGTGAGAATTCCAGGTGTGGATACGTCGCATTTATTATCACAGGCTCTTGCTGAGGGTATTTCATATGTTCCAGGGAAATACTTTTTCTTGGATCAAAACGATGGAACCGAGTTTATCCGGCTTTCGTTCAGTTATGCCAATGAGAAAGAAATATTCGAGGGAATTCGAAGACTAGGACAGCTTATCGCATCTTTTTTGAATAGATTGCCCTGAAGGATTGTTAGTTAATTAATCTATAAGTTATTTCGAAGCTTTTATTGAAAAAAATTTGAAAGTGCCTACTTCCTTAAAGGAGGTAGGCACTTTGGGTTAAGCCCACTGCTGAAGCACACAACCTAAAATGTATATATGTAGATGTGATGATTCATATGATCACTATGAAGTATTTTTTTTAAAGCCAAAGAAAAAAACCCTTGCTACGCAAGGGTTTTTGGATATGGAGCATAGCGGGATCGAACCGCTGACCTCTACGCTGCCAGCGTAGCGCTCTCCCAGCTGAGCTAATGCCCCGAATTGAGGTACAATAATTATTTTATCGGATTTTGGCGAAAAGTCAATATAAAATATGAGATTTTTGCAAAAATGATAAAAAACCGTTTGAGGGTAATCAAACGGTTTTTTTATTATGCATTTTCGATCTCTACCCTTTCAATCTCCTTAAGGTTGGAAACGGTGTAATACACTTCCGATGTTCTGACTTTATGATCGACCAGAACTTTAAGTGTCAAGAGGTGGTTGTCATTTGCGACATCTTTGATTCTAAGGTTTTTGATGAATATTTTTTCGTCTTTGATTTTTTTCAGTACGACGGCAATGTCATCTTTATTTTGTACGACCAGCTGCAGAAAGATTTCTTTTTGCCGTAACTTCATAGGTCCGAGCCAGGTGACGATTGCGGGCACCAATTCGACACTTATGATCAATAGGATGACGCCCGCTATGGCCTCGAGGAAAAATCCAGCTCCAACGGCGATTCCGATTCCCGCAGCTCCCCAGATGATGGCGGCTGTCGTTAAACCGGATATGCTGTTGTTGTCCCTCCGGAGAATAACGCCAGCACCGATAAAGCCTACGCCAGAAACGATTTGGGCCGCTAGACGCAAGGGATCCATTGTGATATTTACGTCATCGCTCCCTGGGAATTTATAAGCGGATTCCATGGAAACAATCGTTAATAAACAGCTCACGATAGAAATGACCAGGCTTGTTTTTAATCCTACGGGTTTTCGTTTCATTTCTCGCTCGAGTCCGATAATTAGTCCAAGGAGAGCTGAAATTCCCAATTTGATAAGGATTTGCAGTTCCGATTGAGGGTCGAATGTCCATTCCATTTTGTTTCACCACTTCCGAATTATTATCGAAGAATAAGATCGTCTGTTGCCATATACCCGTTTTTCAAAAAAAACTACCCTAATGATTTTAACATAGTAGAATAGAGTTCAATGAAATGTAATTCCGTTTGAAAGGAGGAATTTGAGTGCAAATGCCAAAAGTGAATCCCTATGTAGCTTTGGCAATCGGTGTGGCATCCGTATCGTTTTCGGCCATCCTTGTTAAATTGGCGACCGCTCCATCGGGTGTTATCGCTTTTTACCGTTTATTATTTACTGTCCTACTTATGTTGCCAGTATTCTTGATGAAATACCGCCATGAACTTAAATTCATTGAAAAAAAGGATTGGCTGTATTCGATTGCGGCAGGCGTGTTTTTGGCTTTTCATTTTATTTTATGGTTTGAATCGCTTAATTACACTTCGGTCGCGAGTTCAACTGTGCTTGTCACCCTTCAGCCTTTATTCGCTTTTGCCGGAGCTTACCTATTTTTTAAAGAGAGATTTTCAATGAAGGCGATATTGAGCGGCATCATTGCGATAGCAGGCAGCCTCGTCATTAGCTGGGGCGATTTGAGAATTAGCGGTATGGCGCTTTGGGGAGATATTCTTTCGCTTATCGCATGTGCGCTGGTAACCGGTTATTTACTGTTTGGTCAAAATGTCCGTAAACGTATCTCTTCTATAACATATACATTTGTCGTGTATGCAATCAGTACTGTCGCATTGTTTTTCTATGTGATCTTCAAGGAAGAGGCATTGGCGCCTTATCCTGCTTCCGATTGGATCTATTTCGTTTTGCTTGCGATTTTCCCGACTTTATTAGGGCATTCTTTATTCAATTGGTCACTAAAGTGGTTAAGCACTTCGACGCTTTCGATGGGAATCTTACTTGAACCGGTGGGAGCGACAATTCTGGCTTACTTCATATTAGATGAACCGATACTCTGGACGCAGGTCCTGGGAGGCGCAATCATATTGGGTGGTTTGATGATGTTCTTAAAAGATGAAAAGAAAAGCAAGGTACATGAAGAAGCGCAAGTTTCCGTATAAAAGCAGTAAGTCTCCCGACTTACTGCTTTTATTTAATAGGGGTGAAACAAATAGGTGATCCGTGTGAAAATCAAAGCGAAAGTAAAGCTGAATAAAAACGTCGTACCATTCACCTTGCCTTTTTCTTTGCTGAATTTGATGGCTTCATAATAAGCGGTACTGAATAAGTAAAGGGTCATACTGTAAGAAATGAGTAATCCGATTAATGGCAGATTCATTGCTTCACCTCATGGAAAAAGATATCTATATATGACTATTTGTGTTTCTTTGGAAATATGCTTCGTTTATTCATAAACCATGAGCTTGGCCCAGAAAGCAGGGATAAAGGTGTGTTGGTGTAAAGAATATATAGAAGAAAATAGGTGAAACGTTTTTTTTTGAAAAAGTTTTAAAAAACGTATTGCAAACATTTTTAGTACATGGTATATTATTTCTTGTCGCTAAGACAGCAACTTAAACAGCTAACAAGCTGTGAAAAACATTTTAAAAAAGTTGTTGACGAAAGGTGACGGAATGTGTTACATTATAGAGGTCGCTTCTGAGAGAAACGACAACAAATTGCTCTTTGAAAACTGAACAAAACAAAGCGCCAACGTTAAATTTTAAGTGAGCACACACTATTAAAAAAGCAAATGAGCAAGTCAAACATTTCTTCGGAGAGTTTGATCCTGGCTCAGGACGAACGCTGGCGGCGTGCCTAATACATGCAAGTCGAGCGAATCGACGGGAGCTTGCTCCCTGAGATTAGCGGCGGACGGGTGAGTAACACGTGGGCAACCTGCCTATAAGACTGGGATAACTTCGGGAAACCGGAGCTAATACCGGATACGTTCTTTTCTCGCATGAGAGAAGATGGAAAGACGGTTTACGCTGTCACTTATAGATGGGCCCGCGGCGCATTAGCTAGTTGGTGAGGTAATGGCTCACCAAGGCGACGATGCGTAGCCGACCTGAGAGGGTGATCGGCCACACTGGGACTGAGACACGGCCCAGACTCCTACGGGAGGCAGCAGTAGGGAATCTTCCGCAATGGACGAAAGTCTGACGGAGCAACGCCGCGTGAACGAAGAAGGCCTTCGGGTCGTAAAGTTCTGTTGTTAGGGAAGAACAAGTACCAGAGTAACTGCTGGTACCTTGACGGTACCTAACCAGAAAGCCACGGCTAACTACGTGCCAGCAGCCGCGGTAATACGTAGGTGGCAAGCGTTGTCCGGAATTATTGGGCGTAAAGCGCGCGCAGGTGGTTCCTTAAGTCTGATGTGAAAGCCCACGGCTCAACCGTGGAGGGTCATTGGAAACTGGGGAACTTGAGTGCAGAAGAGGAAAGTGGAATTCCAAGTGTAGCGGTGAAATGCGTAGAGATTTGGAGGAACACCAGTGGCGAAGGCGACTTTCTGGTCTGTAACTGACACTGAGGCGCGAAAGCGTGGGGAGCAAACAGGATTAGATACCCTGGTAGTCCACGCCGTAAACGATGAGTGCTAAGTGTTAGAGGGTTTCCGCCCTTTAGTGCTGCAGCTAACGCATTAAGCACTCCGCCTGGGGAGTACGGCCGCAAGGCTGAAACTCAAAGGAATTGACGGGGGCCCGCACAAGCGGTGGAGCATGTGGTTTAATTCGAAGCAACGCGAAGAACCTTACCAGGTCTTGACATCCTCTGACAACCCTAGAGATAGGGCTTTCCCCTTCGGGGGACAGAGTGACAGGTGGTGCATGGTTGTCGTCAGCTCGTGTCGTGAGATGTTGGGTTAAGTCCCGCAACGAGCGCAACCCTTGATCTTAGTTGCCAGCATTCAGTTGGGCACTCTAAGGTGACTGCCGGTGACAAACCGGAGGAAGGTGGGGATGACGTCAAATCATCATGCCCCTTATGACCTGGGCTACACACGTGCTACAATGGATGGTACAAAGGGCTGCAAACCTGCGAAGGTAAGCGAATCCCATAAAGCCATTCTCAGTTCGGATTGCAGGCTGCAACTCGCCTGCATGAAGCCGGAATCGCTAGTAATCGCGGATCAGCATGCCGCGGTGAATACGTTCCCGGGCCTTGTACACACCGCCCGTCACACCACGAGAGTTTGTAACACCCGAAGTCGGTGAGGTAACCTTCATGGAGCCAGCCGCCTAAGGTGGGACAGATGATTGGGGTGAAGTCGTAACAAGGTAGCCGTATCGGAAGGTGCGGCTGGATCACCTCCTTTCTAAGGATAATTACGAGAGCGCTTTTGTTTTGTTCAGTTTTGAATGAGTAATTCATTCAAATAGGAAAGACAGTCATCACGATGTGATGGATTCTTTCTGCTTTGTTCCTTGAAAACTAGATAATAGATAGAAGGCAATTAATTTTTTTCAAAGCATCTGTAAGATCTTTTTTAACGGTTAAGTTAGAAAGGGCGCACGGTGGATGCCTTGGCACTAGGAGCCGATGAAGGACGGGACTAACACCGATATGCTTCGGGGAGCTGTAAGTAAGCTTTGATCCGGAGATTTCCGAATGGGGAAACCCACTGTTCGTAATGGAACAGTATCTTTACCTGAATACATAGGGTACTGAAGGCAGACCCGGGGAACTGAAACATCTAAGTACCCGGAGGAAGAGAAAGCAAACGCGATTTCCTGAGTAGCGGCGAGCGAAACGGAATTAGCCCAAACCAAGAGGCTTGCCTCTTGGGGTTGTAGGACACTCAACATGGAGTTACAAAGGAACGGGGTAAATGAAGCGATCTGGAAAGATCCGTCGAAGAAGGTAAAAACCCTGTAGTTGAAACTTCGTTCCCTCCTGAGTGGATCCTGAGTACGGCGGGACACGAGAAATCCCGTCGGAAGCAGGGAGGACCATCTCCCAAGGCTAAATACTCCCTAGTGACCGATAGTGAACCAGTACCGTGAGGGAAAGGTGAAAAGCACCCCGGAAGGGGAGTGAAATAGATCCTGAAACCGTGTGCCTACAAGTAGTCAAAGCCCGTTAATGGGTAATGGCGTGCCTTTTGTAGAATGAACCGGCGAGTTACGATTTCATGCGAGGTTAAGTTGATGAGACGGAGCCGCAGCGAAAGCGAGTCTGAATAGGGCGAATGAGTATGAGGTCGTAGACCCGAAACCAGGTGATCTACCCATGTCCAGGGTGAAGTTCAGGTAACACTGAATGGAGGCCCGAACCCACGCACGTTGAAAAGTGCGGGGATGAGGTGTGGGTAGCGGAGAAATTCCAATCGAACCTGGAGATAGCTGGTTCTCTCCGAAATAGCTTTAGGGCTAGCCTCAAGATGAGAGTATTGGAGGTAGAGCACTGATTGGACTAGGGGCCCCCAACGGGTTACCGAATTCAGTCAAACTCCGAATGCCAAATACTTATTCTTGGGAGTCAGACTGCGAGTGATAAGATCCGTAGTCGAAAGGGAAACAGCCCAGACCACCAGCTAAGGTCCCAAAGTATACGTTAAGTGGAAAAGGATGTGGAGTTGCTTAGACAACCAGGATGTTGGCTTAGAAGCAGCCACCATTTAAAGAGTGCGTAATAGCTCACTGGTCGAGTGACTCCGCGCCGAAAATGTACCGGGGCTAAACGTATCACCGAAGCTGTGGATTGACACCGTATGGTGTCGATGGTAGGAGAGCGTTCTAAGGGCGTTGAAGTCAGACCGGAAGGACTGGTGGAGCGCTTAGAAGTGAGAATGCCGGTATGAGTAGCGAAAGAAGGGTGAGAATCCCTTCCACCGAATGCCTAAGGTTTCCTGAGGAAGGCTCGTCCGCTCAGGGTTAGTCGGGACCTAAGCCGAGGCCGAAAGGCGTAGGCGATGGACAACAGGTTGATATTCCTGTACCACCTATACATCGTTTGAACGATGGGGGGACGCAGAAGGATAGGGTAAGCGCGCTGTTGGATATGCGCGTCCAAGCAGTTAGGCCGGAAACGAGGCAAATCCCGTTTCCATTAAGGCGGAGCTGTGATGGCGAGGGAAATATAGTACCGAAGTTCCTGATTCCACGCTGCCAAGAAAAGCCTCTAGTGAGATGTAAGGTGCCCGTACCGCAAACCGACACAGGTAGGCGAGGAGAGAATCCTAAGGTGTGCGAGAGAACTCTCGTTAAGGAACTCGGCAAAATGACCCCGTAACTTCGGGAGAAGGGGTGCTTTTTAGGGTGAATAGCCCAGAAAAGCCGCAGTGAATAGGCCCAGGCGACTGTTTAGCAAAAACACAGGTCTCTGCGAAGCCGCAAGGCGAAGTATAGGGGCTGACACCTGCCCGGTGCTGGAAGGTTAAGGGGAGAGGTTAGCGCAAGCGAAGCTTTGAACCGAAGCCCCAGTAAACGGCGGCCGTAACTATAACGGTCCTAAGGTAGCGAAATTCCTTGTCGGGTAAGTTCCGACCCGCACGAAAGGTGTAACGATCTGGGCACTGTCTCAACGAGAGACTCGGTGAAATTATAGTACCTGTGAAGATGCAGGTTACCCGCGACAGGACGGAAAGACCCCGTGGAGCTTTACTGCAGCCTGATATTGAATTTTGGTACAGCTTGTACAGGATAGGTAGGAGCCTGAGAAGCCGGAGCGCCAGCTTCGGTGGAGGCGTTGGTGGGATACTACCCTGGCTGTATTGAAATTCTAACCCGCGCCCCTTATCGGGGTGGGAGACAGTGTCAGGTGGGCAGTTTGACTGGGGCGGTCGCCTCCTAAAGAGTAACGGAGGCGCCCAAAGGTTCCCTCAGAATGGTTGGAAATCATTCGTAGAGTGTAAAGGCACAAGGGAGCTTGACTGCGAGACCTACAAGTCGAGCAGGGACGAAAGTCGGGCTTAGTGATCCGGTGGTTCCGCATGGAAGGGCCATCGCTCAACGGATAAAAGCTACCCCGGGGATAACAGGCTTATCTCCCCCAAGAGTCCACATCGACGGGGAGGTTTGGCACCTCGATGTCGGCTCATCGCATCCTGGGGCTGTAGTCGGTCCCAAGGGTTGGGCTGTTCGCCCATTAAAGCGGTACGCGAGCTGGGTTCAGAACGTCGTGAGACAGTTCGGTCCCTATCCGTCGCGGGCGCAGGAAATTTGAGAGGAGCTGTCCTTAGTACGAGAGGACCGGGATGGACGCACCGCTGGTGTACCAGTTGTCTTGCCAAAGGCATAGCTGGGTAGCTACGTGCGGACGGGATAAGTGCTGAAAGCATCTAAGCATGAAGCCCCCCTCAAGATGAGATTTCCCATGGCGCAAGCTAGTAAGATCCCTGAAAGATGATCAGGTTGATAGGTCAGAGGTGGAAGCATGGTGACATGTGGAGCTGACTGATACTAATAGATCGAGGACTTAACCAACGCTTTTTAAAAAATGAAATACCTTCTTATTATCTAGTTTTGAAGGAATGAAAATTTCTTCTTGCATTTTCTCAAAAAGACGTTATAATAATATATGTCTTGAAAAAATTTTAACATTGTTTGGTGACGATAGCGAAGAGGTCACACCCGTTCCCATTCCGAACACGGCAGTTAAGCTCTTCAGCGCCGATGGTAGTTGGGGGTTTCCCCCTGTGAGAGTAGGACGTCGCCAAGCAGGTTTTATATGGAGGATTAGCTCAGCTGGGAGAGCATCTGCCTTACAAGCAGAGGGTCGGCGGTTCGATCCCGTCATCCTCCACCATTTTACACCTGCCGGTGTAGCTCAACTGGTAGAGCAACTGACTTGTAATCAGTAGGTTGGGGGTTCAAGTCCTCTTGCCGGCACCATTTTAAGATAGTACAAGCACGAGCCATTAGCTCAGTTGGTAGAGCATCTGACTTTTAATCAGAGGGTCGAAGGTTCGAATCCTTCATGGCTCACCATTTTATATGCGGGTGTGGCGGAATTGGCAGACGCACCAGACTTAGGATCTGGCGCCGCAAGGCGTGGGGGTTCAAGTCCCTTCACCCGCATCTTTCATGCGGAAGTAGTTCAGTGGTAGAATACAACCTTGCCAAGGTTGGGGTCGCGGGTTCGAATCCCGTCTTCCGCTCCACTTTTCGTATGTGCCGGGGTGGCGGAACTGGCAGACGCACAGGACTTAAAATCCTGCGGTAGGTGACTACCGTACCGGTTCGATTCCGGTCCTCGGCACCATCATAATATGCGCCCGTAGCTCAATTGGATAGAGCATCTGACTACGAATCAGAAGGTTGTAGGTTCGACTCCCGCCGGGCGCACCATGTTTTTATTGCGGGAAGTAGCTCAGCTTGGTAGAGCACTTGGTTTGGGACCAAGGGGTCGCAGGTTCGAATCCTGTCTTCCCGACCACGTGATTTTTAATGAATGGGGCCTTAGCTCAGCTGGGAGAGCGCCTGCCTTGCACGCAGGAGGTCAGCGGTTCGATCCCGCTAGGCTCCACCATTTTTCAATCAGATACTTATATTATATTGGCGGTGTAGCTCAGCTGGCTAGAGCGTACGGTTCATACCCGTGAGGTCGGGGGTTCGATCCCCTCCGCCGCTACCAATAAATATAAGGACCTTTAGCTCAGCTGGTTAGAGCAGACGGCTCATAACCGTCCGGTCGTAGGTTCGAGTCCTACAAGGTCCACCATATTCATTTTTTTAAAGCCGTGGAGGTATACCCAAGTTCGGCTGAAGGGATCGGTCTTGAAAACCGACAGGGGAGTCAAATCCCGCGGGGGTTCGAATCCCTCTACCTCCTCCATTTTTTTAAAAGCAGCAAGTTGTTTTTAAACAACCTTACATAGAGGAAGCGAAAAAACGATATACACGAAAACTTGATGCAAACCGTTTCATTATTACCGTCGCGGGGTGGAGCAGTCCGGTAGCTCGTCGGGCTCATAACCCGAAGGTCGCAGGTTCAAATCCTGTCCCCGCAATTATTAGGTCCCGTGGTGTAGCGGTTAACATGCCTGCCTGTCACGCAGGAGATCGCGGGTTCGATTCCCGTCGGGACCGCCATTTTTTAAATTTAATACAAATGTGGCTCAGTAGCTCAGTCGGTAGAGCAAAGGACTGAAAATCCTTGTGTCGGCGGTTCGATTCCGTCCTGAGCCACCATATCTTATTACGGCGGTTGTGGCGAAGTGGTTAACGCACCTGATTGTGGTTCAGGCATTCGTGGGTTCGATTCCCATCAGTCGCCCCATTTCGCGGGTGTAGTTTAGTGGTAAAACCTCAGCCTTCCAAGCTGATGATGAGGGTTCGATTCCCTTCACCCGCTCCAAATATGGGCCTATAGCTCAGCTGGTTAGAGCGCACGCCTGATAAGCGTGAGGTCGATGGTTCGAGTCCATTTAGGCCCACCATATTCATATTGTTCCGCAGTAGCTCAGTGGTAGAGCATTCGGCTGTTAACCGAACGGTCGTAGGTTCGAGTCCTACCTGCGGAGCCATGGGGAAGTACTCAAGAGGCTGAAGAGGCGCCCCTGCTAAGGGTGTAGGTCGCGCGAGCGGCGCGAGGGTTCAAATCCCTCCTTCTCCGCCATTTGGCCCGTTGGTCAAGCGGTTAAGACACCGCCCTTTCACGGCGGTAACACGGGTTCGAATCCCGTACGGGTCATAACAAAAAAGAAGCATACATTCATGTATGCTTCTTTTTTTCATTTCTTTTCATTGATATAACTATCTTTTTGTTTATAAGGAATGTCTCCAAGCTGGGAATCGATATTTTCTTCTTCTAATGTATCTTCATATTCCTTTTGCTTTTTGTTTGGTATATCCACTCTATTTTTCCCTTCGATATCATTTGCTGCAAATCCTTCATAGTCTTCTGGAAATCCATCCGTTTCATCTTCGGTTTTATAAAGATCATTATAATTGTCATGATCGCCGGTGTAATCAGATGGCGTTTCGGATGTACCGAATTTGGCGACATCACCAAAGCTATCTTCTTTATCCACTATTTCATTTCCATGACGATTTTCAAAATGATCACCCTTGGATGGAATTAGTATTTCCTCTTCCACTGGTCGCTCTTGTGCAGTAGGCCCTTTTGGGGCATGCTCGACACAGTAGAGGGTGTTTGGGATCGCTTCAAGCCTCTCGATGGGGATTTCCCTATTGCAGGTTTTACAATGGCCATACGAACCTTCTTCCATTGCTTTTAATGCTTCCTCGATTTTCTCCATTTCTGATTGTGCATGCTCATCGAGTGCTTGATTCCGTTCCATCTCGAATAATTCGGTTCCTAGGTCAGCAGGATGATTATCATAAGATGATAATTCCCCTACGGATTCCGTCTGGCTTTTATCCAGAACGGATTGTTCATCATTTTGAATTCTACTACTTAACTCATTTTTTTCTTGAAGCAGTTCCTTTTTTAATTTTTGCGTTTGTTGTTTCGTTGCCATATCCTATTCACTCCTTCTAAAGTCAAAATCTCATTTTATATTGGTAGGATGGTTGTATTATCTATTACCCGAATCGGAGTATAGGAAAACAATATGCAACGGAAGATAGAAAAAGGACTGAGCGGATGAGCTCAGTCCTCGGAGATTAGATAAGATAGCTGATGAATAATCCAATGGCCATGAGTAAACCAAAGAAGGTATTCGTTTGGGCCGTCGCTTTCATTGCAGGGACCATCGTGATCGGCTGCGTTTTGCCTACGAAGCCTTTGATTGCGGCCATGGCCTTCGGGATGCTTAGGAAGGCAAGAAGAATCCAGGCCGTTACGCTTCCGGTAAGAACGAGCCCAACAAGCCATAGATAAGAGAAAGCGAACATTATTGCCATGAATGTCAGGGCGTTTTTCCTGCCCATCACTACAGGCATCGTTTTGCGCCCATGAGCCTTATCCCCATCATGGTCACGTAGGTTATTGGATAAGTTGATAAGCCCGACCAAAATCCCACTTGGAATGGCAATTAAGATGGCTGTTGAAGAAACATCACCGGTTTGAATGAAAAAGGCGATCAAGATTATCAAAAAGCCCATGAATAATCCAGAAAAAAGTTCCCCAAATGGTGTATATGAAATGGGCAGGGGACCGCCTGTATAAAGATAGCCGACAAGCATGCAAACCAGTCCTACGGCAGCAAGCCACCAAGATGATGCGGCACAGATATAGATTCCAATTATCAAGGCGATGGCATACATTCCAAGGGCCAAGCTCATGATTAGTTTGGGGGTCATTCCATGACGGACGATCCCGCCACCGATGCCTACGGATTCCTCCGTATCCAAGCCTCTCTTGAAATCATAGTATTCATTGAATAAATTTGTTGCAGCTTGAATCAGGATACTGGCAATCATCATGGCAGCGAATAGTAACCAATTCACTTCATCTTCCAAAAGTGCAATCACAGTTCCAAGTAAGACTGGGACAAAAGCTGCGGTTAGTGTATGTGGACGAATTAACTCCCACCAAATCTTCCAGGTCCGTTTAAGGGGAAGTCCGTCGTATTCTGTTTGCATTATTTCTCTCCTCAAAATCATTATTGGTTCTCTCGAAATTATAACAAATATTGAAATGTTGCACAAAAGGTTATCCTAATAAAAGCTGGAAAAATGGGTAAGGGTGATAATTGGAATTCCTGGATGATCCATTTCCAAAATCAAGGGTATTTCTCTACATTCGCTAAGATTCATATAATAAGGAAAAAAGCAGGAAAGAATCGTTCGGTAAAGGGGCGTTTTATTGACATGAGGTTCAAGTGAGGTGTATCTTTAAATAGGTTAAAAAGCTTTTAAAATGTACATTTGGGGGGATTTTTTTGGCTATCTCAGAGGAAACTGAACAGTTTCAGGGACTGGCTTCAGCTATACAAAAGGCGAAGGACTTGAATGATCAAGTTCTATTCAGTCATATTAAGAAGATTAAATGCAACAACCCCCTTTCATTTTATCAAGCTGGAAGAGAACGGTACGCGGGTGAACGCTTTTTCTGGGAGGACCCTGCAAAGGAAATAACCATCACCGGTTTAGGCAATGTTAAGAAACTCAAAGCGGCATCGAATGCCGAACGTTATAGAGAAGTCGAAAAGAGCTGGATCAAACTGCAGAATAATGCTGTCAAAACAGGAGTGACCGATGTAGAAGCGACAGGTCCTTTACTGTTTGGGGGCTTTTCTTTTGATTATGAAACTGACAGTACGCTCCTTTGGAATCAGTTCGGGGACAACCTTTTTTATATACCTGCCTTCATGCTGTCAATAGTGGGTAAACAAGCTTACTTAACGACCAACTTACTTTGTTCGCCTGATGATTCAGAAAAACTCTTCATAGATATGATAAATGAACGGGAAGCTTTCCTTTTCGAAAGCTTGGATGGCAATGGATTGGGTGCAAATTCCCTGGTTATGCAGAGGGAAGTCGAACCTGAGGAATGGAAGCGGACGGTCGCAGAGGCTGTTCAGGAAATCAAGACGACAGATCTCGACAAAATCGTTTTGGCAAGGGAGCTTCGACTTGGTTTTGAACGTTCCATCGATTCAGGGAAAGTGCTTGAACAATTGATTGCTGAGCAGCCGTTGAGTTATATTTTCAGTTTGGAGGCTGGTGGTGACTGTTTTGTCGGTGCCACCCCTGAACGTTTGATTAAGAAACAGGGAAATGAAGTTTTTTCTACCTGTCTTGCTGGATCGATGGGACGAGGGAAAGATGAGCAGGAAGATGTTTGTCTTGGTGAAGAATTGCTTCATGACGAAAAGAATTTACAAGAACATCAATATGTCGTTTCGATGATATCCAATGCCTTTGATTCAGTATGCGAAAAGGTGGTGGTCCCGGCCCGACCGACACTTATGAAAAACCGTCATATCCAGCATTTGTACACACCGGTCCGGGGTATATCAAAGGAAGGTGTCACGATTTTTGAATTTGTCGAGAATCTCCACCCAACACCTGCTATGGGAGGACTTCCCAAAGAAAAGGCCGTTGTCCGAATTCGGGAAATGGAAGGTCTGGAACGTGGCTTTTATGCGGGTCCCTTAGGCTGGGTGGATACGTATGGAAACGGGGAATTCGCTGTTGGGATACGTTCTGCACTAATACAGAATAATGAGGCATCGCTCTTTGCCGGTTGCGGAGTAGTGGAAGATTCGACTCCCGAAAGTGAATACCGGGAAACGGGGATTAAATTCAATCCGATGTTAAGTGCTTTAGGAGGAAATCTTAATGAATGACCGAGATGCATTGACAGCTTATGCTGCTTCATTCGTCGATGAGCTGGCACAAAATGAGGTGAAGCATGTGGTGGTGAGCCCTGGTTCACGATCCACACCCCTGGCTTTGTTGCTGGTGGAACATCCTGATATTGAAATTCATATTAATGTGGATGAGCGTTCGGCTGCTTTTTTTGCCCTTGGTTTGGCTAAGGCCCTAAAAGAACCAGTCGGACTTCTTTGTACGTCAGGTACAGCCGCTGCAAACTATTACCCAGCCGTCATTGAGGCTTTCTATTCAAGAGTGCCGCTTATTGTACTTACCGCTGACCGCCCGCATGAATTGCGTGATGTCGGAGCCCCGCAGGCGATCGATCAGATACACCTTTACGGGAGACATGTAAAATGGTTTGTCGAAATGGCACTTCCTGAAAGCACGGATGGGATGATGCGGTATGCCAGAACGGTCGGTGCAAGGGCAGTGGCAACAGCTGCAGCTGAACCTGCAGGGCCTGTGCATTTGAATTTCCCACTTCGCGAACCATTGATTCCTGATTTGGAGCAAGCAAAGGAGTGCAGGCAAAATAAAATGACGCCTGCAGTGTTGATTGAAAGTGGAGAACTGTCACTGTCATCATCACAAATAGAAGCTGTTGCAACTACATTGTCAGAAGCTAAGCAAGGTATGATTGTATGTGGCGAATTACCTCATCCAGAGATGAAGGAAGCCATCGTCGCATTAGCGGAAAAACTTGCTTTTCCGGTACTGGCTGATCCCCTTTCACAGTTAAGGAGCGGAAGTCATGACAAAGCCGTAATCATTGATGCGTACGATACGTTTTTACGCGATGAAACGGCAAAAGCGGCTTTCAGGCCGGAAGTGATCTTGCGATTTGGGGCAATGCCTGTTTCTAAACCGTTATTGTTATTCATGAAAGAACAAAAACAGGCAATCACTTTGGTCGTCGATGGCGGAGCAGGCTGGCGCGAACCAGCCGGATTGGCAACGAATATGATTTACAGCGAAGAGAAAGATTTTTGTCTGCGAATTGCTGAAAGCATTACTTCCTCTCCTGATGATGAATGGCTTCGCTTATGGCAAACCGTCAACGGAGCGACGAAGGATGCCTTAGCCTCCGTCAGGGATGAATCGGATTTAAGCGAAGGCAAGCTGTTCGCCCTGCTTGCTGATATGATGCCATTGGAATCGACGTTGTTTGTCGGGAATAGTATGCCCATACGTGATTTGGATACTTTCTTTTTGAATAATGGAAAAGGAATCAAAACCATTGCAAATCGCGGGGCGAATGGCATCGATGGTGTCGTTTCCACTGCGCTTGGCGTAAGCACGGTATCAAAAAATACAGTGCTGGCAATCGGGGATTTAAGCTTTTTCCATGATATGAATGGCTTGCTTGCGGCAAAACTTCAAAAACAAAATATCACGATATTGCTGGTTAATAATGATGGCGGCGGCATTTTCTCCTTCTTGCCGCAGGCGAATGAGAGGGAACATTTCGAAACGCTATTCGGCACGCCTCATGGGCTTGATTTTTCCCATACTGCCGAGCTTTATGGCGGTAAATACAACAAGGTGCAAAATTGGGATGAGTTAGAGAAGGTATTTACAGAGTCATTCGAAATTCAAGGTCTGAAAATTATCGAAGTTCCGACAGAAAGAGAGTCCAATTTACAAAAGCATCGAAATTTGTGGAGCTTTGTTTCCCAGGAAATAAAATTGGTGTTAGACAGGGAAATATCATGAATATTGTCAGCAAGGATGTCAATTATGCTGTTGAAATAACGGGAAATGGAGATCCTCTTGTACTTTTGCATGGATTTACGGGAAATCGGGATACATGGAAATTTCTCATCCCGCTACTGAGTGACAGGTATACGCTGATCATGGTTGATATCATCGGTCATGGCATGTCTGCATCACCAGCCGATCATCGAAGGTATGAGATGGAGCGTGTCGCTGAGGATATCAAGTATATTTTGGATGTGTTACATTTCCCGAAAGCCCATATCCTTGGATACTCGATGGGCGGAAGACTCGGATTGGGATTTGCCTGTTTGTTTCCTGAGTATGTTGATACATTGATATTGGAGAGTGCTTCACCAGGTCTTTTAACAGAAGAGGAACGGGAAATCCGTAGGGAAAATGATCGGAAGCTTGCCGAAAGGATACTTGAAAATGGCATGGAAGCGTTTGTACTTCAATGGGAAAACATCCCGCTGTTTGAAAGTCAAAAACGGTTGTCGGCCAAAACCAGGTCGGCCATTCGGGAGCAGCGGTTGGCAAATGACCCTACCGGCCTTTCCAATAGCCTTCTTGGTATGGGGACCGGCAATCAGGCTTCATACTGGGAACAACTGCAAACCCTTGATTTCCCTGTGCTCCTTGTTACCGGTGAGCTTGACCGGAAGTTTTGTCGAATTGCGGACTCGATGAAAAAAAAGCTGAAGCGGGCCGAATGGAAAATAATAAATGATGCGGGACATGCGATTCATGTGGAAGTTGGAGAAAAGTTTGGTAAAATAATAAGTGAGTTTTTAAAGCGAAATAAAAGGAGGAATTAAGATGACGATTCAATGGGAAACAATACGTGAGTATGATGAAATTTTGTATGAAAAATATAACGGGATTGCGAAAGTGTCCATCAATCGACCACATGTACATAATGCATTCACGCCAAAAACGACTGCTGAAATGATTGATGCATTCGCAAGAGCGCGTGATGATTCCAGCATTGGTGTCATTATTTTAACAGGTGTAGGCGGCAAAGCATTCTGTTCAGGCGGAGACCAAAAAGTACGCGGAAATGGCGGATATGTGGGTGAAGATAACATTCCGCGTCTAAATGTTCTTGATCTGCAACGTTTGATTCGCGTAATTCCAAAACCGGTCGTAGCCATGGTTGCAGGATATGCAATTGGCGGCGGTAATGTCTTGAACGTGGTATGTGACTTGACGATTGCTGCTGACAATGCAATTTTCGGACAAACTGGACCGAATGTAGGAAGCTTTGATGCTGGTTATGGTTCTGGCTACCTTGCACGTATCGTGGGTCATAAAAAGGCGCGTGAAATCTGGTACCTATGCCGTCAATACAATGCACAGGAAGCATTGGATATGGGATTAGTCAACACAGTCGTACCTTTAGACCAATTAGAAGCGGAAACGGTTAAATGGTGTGAAGAAATGCTTGAAAAGAGCCCTACTGCACTTCGTTTCTTGAAAGCGGCAATGAACGCTGATACGGATGGCCTTGCAGGTCTTCAACAATTGGCTGGTGACGCTACACTTTTATACTATACAACAGAAGAAGCAAAAGAAGGCCGCGACGCATTCAAAGAAAAGCGCACTCCGGACTTTGGGCAATTCCCTCGTTTCCCTTAATGAAACGCGTGAATCGATGAGACTGACAGCTTGGCGGAAAATCGCCGGGCTGTTTTCTATATCAAAATGGAAGAGGGTAAGCAGCAATGGCAGAAGAAAAGTTGCCGAACTGGCTGAAAAATCGGGCGCATCTTTCACCGGGGCGCCCGGCAATCGAGTTTGAAGGTCATACGTATAGCTTTCTTGAACTGCATACATTATCGGAGAAGATGGCTGGTAAGCTGGCAAGCATTGGTCTGGGCTCCGGTGATTCATGCGCGGTTTTGCTCCGGAACCATATTGATGGTGTTGTAGTTATCCATGCGCTTTTTTATCTCGGTGTGAAGATTGTGATGCTGAATAATAAGTTAACGGCAAAAGAGCTGTCCTGGCAGATCGAGGATAGTGGGACTGCCTATTTGGTTTCAGAAGGTGCCTTCTCCGACAAACTTTCTGATATTGGTGAGATTCTCCCGGAATTGAACCTTCATTTAATGGAAGAATTGCCGGATGAAGCCACGGCGGAGATACTTCAAGAGTTTTACCTTGAGGATACCGCAACGATCATGTATACATCAGGTACGACAGGAAATCCAAAGGGTGTGATCCAAACATTCGGCAACCATTGGTGGAGTGCAGTAGGGTCAGTTCTGAACCTTGGATTGCATGAGGAGGATTCTTGGTATTGTGCGGTTCCGATCTTTCATATTAGCGGTTTATCCATTCTGATGAAAAATGTGATTTATGGCATGAAAGTCGTTTTGGCTGAACGTTTCGATGAACGGGAAGCAAACCGGAGCATCCAGGAAAATGGCGTGACGATCATTTCGGTCGTGACGGCGATGCTGAATAGGATGGTGCAGGATATGAAGGGAACAAGCTATCCAAAAACTTTCCGCTGTTTCCTGTTGGGCGGCGGCCCTGCACCCGTCCATTTGCTTGAGGTATGTAAGGAGAAAGGGATTCCCGTTTATCAAACATATGGGATGACCGAAACATCTTCACAGATTGTGACACTGGCACCGGAATATAGCATGACAAAAATCGGCTCTGCGGGAAAGCCTTTGTTTCCTTCGCAGTTACGGATTGAAAAAGACGGCACGATGTGTGAACCGGTTGCAGTGGGGGAAATCGTGGTTTCAGGTCCGAATGTCACGAAAGGCTATTTTAATCGGATGGATGCTACACAGCAGGCGATTACCGATGGATGGCTTTATACTGGGGACCTTGGTTATCTTGACGAGGAAGGCTTTTTATATGTGCTTGACCGACGTTCGGATTTAATCATCTCCGGCGGTGAAAATGTCTATCCGGCCGAGATTGAAAACGTCCTCAGTATGCATCCTGATGTTTTCGAAGCGGGAGTGACGGGGACTGACGATGAAAAGTGGGGACAGGTCCCGCTTGCTTTTGTCGTCTTGCATCAAGGTGCAGAGCTTGATGAGAGCGAACTGCTGGAATATTGCAGGGAGTATTTGGCATCCTATAAGATTCCCCGGAACGTGATTTTTTGTAAGGAGCTTCCCCGTAATGGCGCAAGCAAGCTTCTGAGACGGGAACTGAAGAAGGAGATGGGGGAATGGCAATGAAGTTATCCTCCATTTCCCTAAAGCACATTAAGGCCCCTTTAAAACGGCCATTCAAGACGCATCTCGAAACGGTAAGCGATCGGGAAGTGATAATTGTCGAAGCCATGGATAAGGATGGATTGATTGGATACGGGGAAGCTGTGCCTTTTGCAAGTCCTTGGTATACCGAGGAAACGACCAAAACATGCTTTCATATATTGGAGGACTTCTTAATCCCGCTAACATTGGCCAGTCAGATCAAGCATCCTGATGAGCTGCCGAACTTATGGAGCGGAATCAGGCGGAATGCAATGGCGAAGTCGGCTTTAGAGCAGGCAATCCTCGATTTATATGCGAAGCAGAAAGGAGTCTACCTTGGACGGCTGTTTGGCGGCGAACGAAGTGAAGTGGCAGCTGGCGTAGTCATTGCATCGAATGATATAGAAGATGCGATGCGCCAGATCGAGGATTTTTCCGGATCCGGTTATCAGCGATATAAAATAAAAATAAATCCTCAAAATGATCTGGAGTTTTTAGCGGAAATCCGTCGGGCTTTTCCCGATATCCCGCTCATGGCAGATGCCAATTCAGCGTACACTCTTGATGACATCCCGCATCTGCAGAAGCTTGATGACTTTAAGCTGATGTTGATTGAGCAGCCGCTGGGGCATGACGACATTGTGGAACATTCATTTTTGCAGAAACAGCTGCAGACACCCATTTGCCTTGATGAAAGCATAAATTCATTTCATGATGCCAAAAGTGCACTGTCGCTCCAGAGCTGTGGGGTCATCAACATTAAGATGGCTAAAGTCGGCGGCTGGATGGAAGCTGTAAGAATCCATGATCTATGCCTGGGAAATGATGTGCCAGTTTGGTGCGGCGGTATGATTGAATTTGGCATTTCACGTGCACATAATATTGCACTTGCCACATTAAAAGGATTCACGATTCCCGGGGATATATCATCTTCATCCCGTTATTGGGATGAAGATATAATATATCCTGAAGTACTTGTCGAAAATGGCATGATCCAAGTTCCCGATAAAGCTGGAATCGGTTTTGCCATCAATGAAAAGCGGCTAAAGGAATTGACTACATATAGTAAACTGTACAAGTGAAACATCAAAGGAGGTGCACGGCCCACCTCTTTTGATCAAATATTAATCCTATCTCCTTTTACTCCCACGGTCTATGTAACTCACCCAATTAGTACTTTATTGGACGGAAACCCCACCCTTTTGGAAAATGATTTTAATAGGATACTAACAAATCAGTTCATTGTTTTTTCTGTTAAAACTCATATTAAATTGAAGAAATTTGCGACCTTCTGCCGAATAACTCGCTAGCCAAGATCACGCTAGATACTTGCTTTGATGAGGCTTGGCAGACCGTCGGCGGAAAGGGAACGAGTGACTGAAATCAACCAGGAACTTTTTTTAATTGTCCAGATTGACCGGATAGATCATAATTTTTTTTCGGAAAATGGGGCTTTGTCTATTTTTTCTTTATTGGATTATTTTGTATAATGAATTTAAAAGAATGGCAACCAAGGGAAAGGGAGGGGAGAGTGTATGAAGAAAAAACCGTACCTTATTGCGGAGATTCTACTAAGAAGGGGCATGCCGGACTATGTCATTAAAGAAGTGACGGCATTGGAAGAGTGTGAGCTGTTTCTTTTGAAGAGAAAGTGGGGCCTATATGACCGGAAGACAGGTGCGTAAAGATTAAAAGTAAAAAGGGAACCGTTTCGAGCCGGTCCCCATGCGTTTTAAGGTTTTTTAAGCCGGTATCTATTGACTGGACGGCCTATGCTGCCATATTGTACGTCAAGCTGAAGGACTTCTTCGCCATGCAAGTATTCAAGATAGCGCCTTGCTGTAACTCTGGCGATTCCAATCCCATCAGCCACTTCTTCTGCAGATAGTGACCCAGGCTGGGTCTTTATGAACTTCGTCACTTGCTCAAGAGTCGCTCCATTCAATCCTTTCGGAACATCATATTTCGGACTCGCTTCAGAATGTGTTTTATTTTGAAAGAGGATTCGGTCGAGCTGATTTTGAGAAATTTGATGGTCAGGTTCAACCTCCATCCGAAAAGCAAAGTATTGCTCCAGAGTATGTTTTAGCCTATCGAATTTAAATGGCTTGATTAAATAGTCAAAAGCCCCGTTCTGTATCATTTTTCGAATCGTTTTCTGATCATTTGCCGCTGAAATGATGATGACATCCACATCCATTTGCTCTTTTCTGATTTGATAAAGCGTATCAACCCCGTTTAAAGATGGCATGAAGATGTCCAAAATGACAAGGTCGGGTTTAGACTGCTTGATTTTTTCCAGCCCTTCAAGCCCATTTGAAGCTGTATCAACGACTTTAAAGGCAGGCAGGCGCTCGATGAACTGTTTGTTGACCTCTTGGACCATTGGGTCGTCTTCAATTAAAAGTACACGAATTTCGTTAGTCATTTTGGTTCTCCTCTATATCGTGCATCGGAAAAGAAAGAAAAAAGCTTGTTCCTTCGTCAGGGCGTGTCGTGAATTTCATTTCGCCGTTCGCTTTTTTTACAATTTGGTCTATTAGATAAAGACCAATTCCTGATCCTTCCGCACCCTTTGTTGTAAAACCATACTCGAATATATCTTTATGAATGTCCTCTGGAATGCCGGGTCCATTATCCTCAAGCACGATTTGACAATGACGGTCATCCTGATAGATGGATAGATAAACCTGTTTTGTTTCCTCTGAACAATGCTTTAGCGCTGCGAATGAGTTTTCGATCAGGTTTCCGATTATCAAAACAAAATCGTGATGATCCAAATCAGCGGGGAAGCGGTCCAATTTCGTGTGCTTGTCCATGATGAGCTCGATTCCGAGTTCCCTACCCAAGGAGATCTTACTTAATATCAGCCCCACTAAATTATCATCGTGAATGTGCTTCGTTAAAAACCTGGTCAATTCCTCTTGTTCTTCCGTAATCTGAAAAATGTAATGCAGCGCTTCGTCAAGATTGCCTAGCTGGATCAATCCTGCTATCGTATGAAGTTTGTTCATATGTTCATGGTTTTGAACGCGCAGGGCTTCAACGAATGCTTTGACACTAGTCAACTCTTCAGCTAGCTTCGTCACATCGGTGCGATCCTGGAATATGGCCACGGCACCAATCGTTTTATCCGCAATCTTTATTGGTACCCGGTTGCTTACAATATTCCTGTTTTGAACGGAGATTTCCTGATTGAAGATGGGAGATGTCCGGTCAAGCACTTCCGGGAGACGGGTATCATGTATAATATCATTGATATTCTTGCCAATGACCGCACCGTTAATATTGAATATTTGCTTAGCCTTTTCATTGAAAATCGTGATTGTCTGATTATTATCTATGGCGATCACCCCTTCATGCATGGCATTGAAAGCGGCTGTCCTTTCAACTAACATCCGTGAAATTTCATGGGGTTCAAGTTGGAAGGTCTCTTTTTTTATCCTTCTTGCCATGAGCCATGAGCCGCATACACCGAATAGAAGTGTAAGGACCAGGATAATCGCGATTTCGCCTTTCAAGTCCTTGATTAATTCCGGTATCGTAGGCAAGATATTCCCAACCAGTACGACGCCGATTTGCTCTCTATCTCTATCAAGGATCGGGACAAAGGCGCGGACAGAAATGCCAAGTTCACCAGCAGCCTTTGAAAGGTATTCGTGTTCAGCGAACGCAGCGCTTTCGTCGCTGCTGCTAGATGGGGTCCCCAATTGACTGAACACCGGGTGGGAATAGCGTATATGCTGATTGTTGAGTACAACTATATAATCCGCTTGATGGATTTTCCTTAAGTTTTCAATAATCGGATTAAGCTGCGTCCATCCTTCAGGCTCACGGACCAATTTTTGTACTTCAGGGAGTTCGGCGATGGTATGGGCAGTGATCATGGATCGTTTGCCGATTTCATCCTCCCTGACCGAAACGATATTTCCGAATATAAAAATCCCGCCTATTAGTATCGAAAACGCGACGATTACAAATGATAGCAGGGTGATTTTAATTTGAATGGGCATATGAAAGGATTTATCCATTGTTTTTCCTCCATTACTTCTATACTTTATAGTAACAGAATTTCTATCACTTTTCGCTATTTTTCGCGCATTGTATTACGACAGGAAAAAGCTGTGATAGAATAGTGATAATGTGAAGTGAGCGGTGAGGAGTTGTCGGTATGCGTGCATTATGGGGGTACTTCTTATTAATTGGCTTGGGGCTGTTGATAGCCGTGTATATATCGTTTCAATCGTTCTTTACAAGCTTCGGTTTCAATTTGCCAAAGGATGAGGAGCAGGTCGGGATGAAGGATCAAATCGTGATTAAGTTCAGTCATGTCGTTGCCGAAAATACACCTAAAGGGCTAGCGGCGAACCGATTTGCCAAACTGGTCGATGAATATACAGGTCATCGTGTCAAAATTGAAGTTTATCCTAATCAGTCATTATATAGTGATCATGAAGAAATCGAAGCATTACAAGAAAACAAGGTGCAGATGATTGCACCGACTACATCTAAAATTACGAGCATATCAAAGAAATGGATGCTATTGGACCTCCCTTACGTCTTTCCAACGGACGCTGCCTTGCAGGAAGCGTTGAATGGGGAAGTGGGGGAAGAGCTGCTAAAGCAGCTGAATACCATCGATATCGAGGGACTTGCATTTTGGTCGAATAACTATAAACAGATGACAAGCAATAAACCGATACGGCATCCAAGTGATTTTGCCGGAAAGAATTTTAGAATCATGCCAAGTGCAGTACTGGAAAGCCAATTCAAGCATTTTGGGGCGACAACTTCTGAGCTGGAGTTTAATGAAACGTTTAAAAGCCTTGAAATCAATGAAACGGACAGCCAGGAAAATACGATTTCGAATATCTATTCCAAGAAATTATATGAGGTGCAAAAATATTTAACGATCAGTGATCATGGCTATTTAGGGTATGTAGTCATGATAAACAAACAGTTTTGGAACAAACTCCCTTTGGATATTCAGCAGCAAATCCAAAGGGCGATGGATGATACAACGAAATGGCTATGGATCAAATCAAATGAATTAAATCAGGAACAGCTTCGGGAAATCCAGCAAAAATCGAATATCGACATCTATACACTGTCAGATGAAGAAAAGAAAGAATGGATGGATGAGATGACTGTCATTTATCCGAATTTCGAACCAACGATTGGAACCGAATTGATGACGAAAATGGAAAAGATTCGAGAGAAACATTTAAAGGAATAACTAACGTAAGGGAATCCCAGTGAAAGGGGTTCCCTTCTTCTTTATCGTTCCCGATAGAAGTACTTGTCTGGATTTTGTAAAAAATCAATCATCTCTTCATAATCATATGTTTTTAAAATCAAACCATTTTCATCAAACACGGTGAATGCAGGTTCTTTCTTTAATTCAAGTTTTGGATATTGCTCATTCAATGACTTGTAAGATGCTACAATTTGTAATTGGGCCCACATTGGTGATATTACTCTCTTCTAGTAAATCAAATGTAATTTCTTTACCAACGGCTTGGAGCGAATACTTATGACCCTCACTAGGCAAAAGATTCGGATGAATTATAGCATAATCATCTTTTTCATCCGTGCAAGCAATTAGCATCGATAGAAGTAGAAACGTTAAACTTCCATTTATGATCTTTTTCATATTTTCCCCTCTCTAAGCTTAAATTTAATTATTCCATAAATTGGCTATCGGCAATCAATTTGCTTTGTCAAGAACCGAAACTCCAACTCAAATAAGGGCAGGTATTTTTACTGAAAGCTGACAAAACGAAAAAGAACTCTTTATAGTACTGAGGTACAAAAAAGAAGCGGATCCAATAGGGATCCGCTTCTTTCTCGTCTATTGCAATGCAGTTTGTAGTGTCTTGATGTTCTTTTCCATTAAACTGAAGTAATCTTCGCCGGCTTCGATATCTTTATCCGTCAACACTGAAAGGTTATGGAGCTCAAGTGATTTCGCTCCCATTTCCTTTTGGATGATTTCGGTTAGTTTAGAACTGATATTCTGTTCAAAGATGACGTAGTTCAAGTCTTCTTCTTCAGCCATGGTTACGATTTTCCCCAGTTCCTTTTGAGAAGGTTCGTTTGATGACGTAAGTCCTGTCACGCCAATTTGTTCCAATCCGTAGCGTTCCTCCCAATACCCATATGCAGAATGGGAAACGATGATTTTATTGGTACGGCCCGACTCGATCGTCGTCTCGAATTTTTCATCAAGTGCCTCAAGCTTTTCGGAAAGCTCATTGAATTGGCTGTTGAAATATTCTTCCTGTTCCGGCATTTTTTTCGTTAATTCGTCCTTGATGGTTTTAGCCATGTCAATGGAATAGACGGGATCTAACCACAAATGCGGATTAACGCCCCCATGGTCATGACCGTCTTCTTCATGTGCATGTTCGTCTTCATGTGCATGTTCCTCTTCGTGTGCATGCTCTTCTTCATCAAGATGAACCGTTTCGCCCACCGCAATTGTGCTGACGCCTTCTTTGCTTAGAATTGGTTCAGCTTTGGTTACAAAGCCTTCAAGATTATAGCCAATATAGAAAAACAGGTCTGACTCAGCCATTTTCACAATATCTTTTTGAGAGGGTTCGAATGAGTGTTCATCCGTTCCGGGAGGATAAACCGTCTCGACATTCACGTACTCCCCGCCAATGGCCTCCGTGAAGTATTGTAAAGGGTAAACCGTCGTATATATATCCAAGGCATCCTTGGTTTCTTCCTTACTCGATTCTCCCTTTGAGTTGCCGCAGGCTGACAGAAATACCGCAGTAACAAGGAAAAGTGAGAGCAATGCTCGAATTTTCATATGAAATGCTCCTTTATAATTCGTATTGATTACGATTTGAATTTTATGTGGTAAAAACGAAATGATTACGATTTGACTTCTGTATGATACAAAAGATTGCAAAAGAAAGCAAGGGTTTTTTCTATTGGTCCTCACTTTTTTCTTTTTTTTCGGGAACAAGGTCAATGCCCCCTGGATGAAACGGATGACATTTAAGAATCCGGATGAGTGCTAACCAGCTTCCTTTTATAGGTCCGAAACGATTGATCGCTTCCAAACCATAATGGGAACAAGTTGGGTAAAAACGGCAGGTGGGCGGTTTTAATGGAGAAATAGCAACTTGGTAAAAACGGATGATTCCCATTAATAATTTTTTCAACACGATGCTTTCAGCTCTTTTCGAGTAATTTGACTATCCTCAATTATAGCATATTTTCTAAATTTCCAATAAGGGTAAAAAAGGAATGAGCATATTGGTAATCCGATTGATATAATGAGAATTAATTTTAAAGGATGAAATATATTGTTATTCAAGGTAAAATAGAGATGACATACAATTAAGGAGTGAATTAAATGCCTTCAGTTGAAAGCTTTGAATTAGATCATAACGCTGTTAAAGCCCCATATGTTAGACATTGCGGTGTCCATAAGGTAGGAACAGACGGTGTTGTTAATAAATTTGATATCCGTTTTTGCCAGCCGAATAAACAAGCGATGAAGCCGGATACGATCCATACCCTGGAACACTTGCTTGCATTCAATATCCGTAAGCATTCCGAGCGCTACGATCACTTTGATATCATCGACATTTCGCCAATGGGATGTCAAACAGGATATTACCTTGTGGTAAGCGGCGAGCCGACAGTGACGGAAATCATCGATGTTCTTGAAGATACATTCAAGGATGCCGTTACAATTACCGAAATTCCTGCTGCAAACGAAAAACAATGCGGCCAAGCAAAATTGCATGATCTTGAAGGAGCTAAGAAATTGATGAATTTCTGGCTTGCACAAGATAAAGAAGATCTTCATAAAGTTTTTGGTTAATAAAAAAAGTTCCTGTCTATTTGTGACAGGAACTTTTTTCATTTTTCGGGTTCTTCTTTTTTTCCCTCATCCTCGGGCAAAGGTTCGACGGGATCCACTGTATGCTTGTAGCTATAACCTTTTCCGATTGTTAGGACCGATAATGCCAATACAATCAGAATCACAATGATTGAGATAACTAAAACCGTAATCATACCTTACAGCTCCTAACGTTCACAATTTAGATTCATTTTAGCATAAGAACAGAGTCAGATAATGTTTCAATTTTCGAATAGAGGGAATTATAAAGGTATAACCAACTTACGGAGGTAGATATTTATGGCTCAGAAAAAATTAGGAACTTTAGTGAATAAGGAAATTGCAAACTTCAGTGTTCTTTATACGAAAATTCATAATTACCACTGGTTCGTGAATGGACCACACTTCTTTGAACTACACCAAAAATTGGAAGAATTATATAAAGAAGTGACATCCAACTATGACGAATTGGCTGAAAGACTATTGGCCATTGGTGAAAAGCCGGTTGCTACCCTTAAAGAGTACCTGGAATTAACGACGATCGAAGAAGCGACAGGTAATGAAAATACAGAAGATATGGTTCAAAGCGTCATCAGTGATTTTGAAAAGCTTTCCGAAGAGTTCCTGGAAATCATCGAAGTTGCCGAACAAGAAGATCCG
Source organism: Bacillus sp. T-10(2022) (assembly GCF_056502895.1). Taxonomy (NCBI): domain Bacteria; kingdom Bacillati; phylum Bacillota; class Bacilli; order Caryophanales; family Bacillaceae; genus Bacillus; species Bacillus sp. T-10(2022). The sequence goes on along the minus strand of NZ_CP113518.1, from coordinate 5,002,245 downwards.
GTTACGGCCGATATGCTGACAGGCATGAAGAAAAGCTTAAACAAACATGCTTGGATGCTGCGTGCGTATTTAGGACATTAAGATTTAGGAAAAGCCCTACTTCGGTAGGGTTTTTTTTTGGTTAAAACTATAAAAAAGGCATCCATCAAAAGAGGGACACCTGAAATGGTATGTATTTAATGAATATTCCTAGGCGGAAAATGTGTAGGTTTCGTGTCGTTCATACTATTTTGAGCGAACTTCCCTTTTAACGTTTCTATAATGTAAAGGCCCATTAAATTGGTTAGTTCTTGATCATCCATCTCTTGAAGCAATTCGAAAATTTCCTTGCGGTCAAGCTGTTCCAGAACCGCAAAAGTAAGCATATCAATATCTTCTTCATCACCAGTCATCTTATCACGGTACATATTGTATAATTCTTCAATTAACTTCAAAACTCTCACCTCACATTTATTAGAAATCCGTTATCTCTTTATATGTAGGTTATCAAAAAAACCTCTGGGTGCATATAAAAATCTTAAGGGATGCTTGGGCTTATTATATGTTTTACCCTTTGAAAGATACTTTAATCTATTATTTAACATCTTTGTTCTTCTGTAAACAAAATTTTCCATTGTATGAAGTAGGGAAATACGTGAAAAATAAGCGTAGGATATATGGAAAGGGTGGATGGATGTGTCTGAAAACAGGAAAAAATATTACATTTGGCTTCCGAATGGGCAGATAACACAAGATAGGGAAAGTTCTCCATGGAATTTCGAAATCGAGGCGACAGATAATGAAATCATCAAATTGCGTGAATTATTTGATTATAATTATTCAGTAGGGGAAGAAAATTTTTATCGGGCACATGTCCCATACCTTCAATATCATTTTGACCGTGAAAATGATAAACAGGATATCACTCTCCAAAAAATTTACGAGATGATTTATGCTCTGGGTACTGAAGAAGGAAGACGGCATATAGAAAGCATGGGGATACTACAGGCAAAACCAACAGACGATGGCCTCGAATATTGAGGGTCCATCGTTTTTTTGATGGATTCTTGCTGGATAGTGTTTTTTTTTACCCATATAATGAATGAAGGGCATTGCATTATTTCTTATACGGAGAGAAGGGGAAAAATGAAACGTTTTCTTGATAAGAATGGATATAAGGTCGAATTCTCCGAGAATCCTGTCTTTGGAGAGTCTTGGCATGTTTTTGTACTCAGCAGATATAAGGGCAGTTGGGTATTGACCAAACACAGAGAACGGGGATTGGAGTTCCCTGGAGGCAAACGGGAAGAAGGGGAATCGATTGAAGAAACAGCCATACGGGAAGTGTATGAAGAAACAGGAGGCTTGGTGGGCCAACTGCAATTTTTGGGACAATATAAGGTACATCATCCAGTCAAACCATTTGTTAAATCGATATACTATGCTGCATTGCGTGGGGTAGAAAAGAAACAAAATTACCTGGAAACGGATGGCCCGGTCTTTTTGGAGGCATTGCCGGATATACTCGGTGAGGAGTTTAGCTTCATCATGAAAGATGAGATTGTACCGTTGAGCTTATCAAGACTGGATGAGGGCACTTTGCTGAGAAACGATTGAATAGCCGGTATTCACGAGTAAACCGGCGAGGCTACGTGTAAACCGTTTGAATTCAAGAGTAAAAGCCTTATTCACGAGTAAAACACCGAAACTCACGAGTAAAACACCGAAACTCACGAGTAAATGGTCGAAATTCACAAGTAAATTGCCGGAATTCACGAGTAAACCGGCGAGGCTACGTGTAAACCGCTTGAATTCACGAGTAAATCGCCGAAATTCACGAGTAAATCGCCGAAGTTCACGAGTAAATAGACAAAATTCACGAGTAAACGCCCGAACCACAAGTAAACATCCGAAACTCAATTAAATTCATATTTCACCTCAAGCATGAATGAAAAAACTGCCGAGGTTTATCGGCAGTTTGGTTAGTCTTTGATTAATTTTCTCTCGAGCAGTTCGACTAGTTGATACATGATTGTGGCAAATACGGCAATGATCATTAAGGCAAGCATTACGAGGGTGAAGTTGAAGACTTGAAAGCCATAAATGATTAGGTAGCCGAGTCCTTTAGCTGAAACAAGGAATTCCCCTACGATGACGCCGACCCAGGAGAGGCCGACATTCACTTTCAATGTTGAGATGATCGTTGGGAAGGAGGCGGGTAATATGGCTTCCCGAAAAGCTTGTGTTCTTGTGGCGCCAAAAGTTTGGAGCACCTTCAGGTAGTTCGGGTCCACTTCACGAAATGCGGTGTAGACGACGATGGTGGTTATGATGATGGAGATGATCGCCCCCATCGAGATGATGGATGGAAAGCCAGGGCCGAATGCTACGATGATGATGGGGCCGAGTGCCACTTTCGGCATGGCATTTAAAATGACGAGATAGGGGTCAAGTGTTTTGGATAATCTTGGCGACCACCATAGCAGGGATGCCAGGATCGTTCCAAGCAGTGTCCCTATGATAAAGCCGAGAACGGTCTCGAATAGGGTCACTCCGGAATGGGATAGCAGTGTTCCATCACCCAATTTCTGTATGAAAAGATGCCACACTTTAGTTGGGGAGCTGAAGATGAGCGGATCGATCACTTCCATTCTGGATAAAAGTTCCCAACTGCTGAAAAAAACGATGAAAATCAGGATCTGATAAAAGCGAATGAGCCTGTTTTCTTTTTTTAATGAGGTTTTATATTGGTTATGAAGCTGTTCAATATTCAAGGCTCTCAAGCTCCTTCCAGATCGTTTGGAATAGCGTCGGATACTGTGGATGGTTGCGTGCATGGAAAGGCGTGAGTTCCCGCAGTTCATCGGGCACCTTGAAGGTTTTGTGCACACTTCCCGGGTTCGCGGAAAACAGATAGATGCGGTCACTCATTGCAATGGCTTCACCGATATCATGGGTGACGAGCACAGCTGTCTTTCCGAAGGATTTCAGGGTTTCAAAAACAAGGTCTTCCAGCTTCAACTTCGTTTGGTAATCAAGAGCCGAAAACGGTTCATCAAGCAAAAGGATTTTTGGGTCGACCGCCAGTGTCCGTGCCAGTGCAGCCCTTTGCCTCATTCCTCCCGAGAGTTCGCGCGGATATAATTTTCCGGTGCCTCCCAATCCAACGTCACTTAAAAGTTTCAACGTTTTTATTCTCTCAAGGCCTTCATCTTTTTTAATCAGTTTCAATCCTAATAATATATTTTCTTCAATCGTCTTCCATGGAAATAGATAATCCTGCTGCAGCATATAGCCGATTGAAAGGTCACTGTTGGCTTTCAGCGGTTTGTTTTCGAGCAGGATCTTTCCTGCAGTGGGCGGAAATAGCCCAGCGATGATGGAAAGCAGGGTGGTTTTTCCGCAGCCGCTCGGACCTAGAAAAGAGACGAATTCACCTTTTTCAATGTCGAGGGAAATGTCCGCTAGTGCGGTCGCTGCCGTCTGATTTGAAAAATAAGTATGGTGAATGTCTTGGATTTTTAAAAAGCTCATCTGACATCCTCCTTACCTTTAGCTATGCTATTTTGTGACTTCTTCAGCAAAATCGGTATTGACCAGCTCTTCATGGCTTATACGTGAAGGCAGCTCGCCTGCTTCATCCATGATGTTTTGCAGATTGTTCCATTCTTCTTCATCAAGGATGGGGTCGGTGGCAAAGGAACCTTGTTCTTTGTAACGGTTGATAACTGTTTCCATCGTTTCGATATTGGTATCCTCAAAATACGGCTGAATGACTTCGGCAATTTCGGCAGCATCATTTTCCTGAACCCAATCCTGTGCTTTCTTCAATGCCCTCGTGAATTTTTCGACAGTCTCTTTGTCTTCTTTCAAATAGCTTTCCTTAGCCATATAAACTGTATAGGGAAGGTGCCCGGACTCGGTGCCGAAAGAAGCGACGATATAGCCTTTTCCTTCTTTTTCAAACACACTGGCCGTTGGTTCAAACAGTTGAACAAAATCGCCGGTTCCGGAAGCGAAGGCAGTTGCGACATTCGCAAAATCAATGTTCTGGATGAGGTTCAAATCTTTTTTCGGGTCTATGTTATGTTTTTTCAATACGAACTCGCCGGCCATTTGCGGCATCCCGCCTTTTCGCTGGCCCAGGAATGTAGAGTTTTTCAGCATATCCCAATTGAAGTTGTCAATTTTTTCACGTGAAACAAGAAACGTTCCATCCGTCTGTGTTAATTGAGCGAAGTTGATGACGGGGTCGTTCGAACCTTGTGCCTGAACGTAAATCGATGTTTCAGAGCCAACGAGAGCAATATCCGCCCCATCTGACAGAAGCGTGGTCATCGTCTTGTCGCCGCCTGCCGTCGTTTTCAAATCAATGCTGAGACCCTCATCTTTAAAAAATCCTTTTTCAATAGCTACATATTGAGGTGTATAGAAAAGGGAACGGGTTACTTCGGCAACCCTGACCTTCGTTGTTTCCTGTTCCTTGTTGCCGCATGCTCCAAGCGGGATTACCAGCATGCACAGAAGTAAAAATACGACACCTGCTTTACACCATTTTTTCAAAATTCCTTCCTCCTTGATATATAGGTATTTTGCCTACATTATCGTATGAACGGAAGAAAAAAATGTGAATGCCTCGCAGGGGATAAAAACAAGCGGATGTTTTACAATAAGATTAAAGAGAAAGGAGAGTGGAAATTGGAGAACGGAACGATTATTTCAAAACGGCGGTTTCCATCACCGCATCCACGAATCCATCTTTATTCAGTTACGTACATATCACAAGGCCTGAAGGTAAAGGGGTTGCTGGCTGAACCGGTTGATGGCGAAATACATGATGCCTTCTTATATTTACGCGGCGGTATTAAAAATGTCGGCAAGGTGAGGCCCGCTAGGATCGTGCAGTATGCCGTAGAAGGTTTCATCGTTTTTGCCCCTTTTTACCGTGGGAATCAAGGCGGAGAGGGAGATGAGGATTTTGGAGGCGAAGATAGATTCGATGCGATATCAGGATTCAATCTTCTTGAACAGCATCCCAGAGTGAATAAGGATCACATTCATATCCTTGGATTTTCCCGTGGTGGCATCATGGCGCTTTGGACGGGGATATACTGCAGGAATGCAGCGTCGATCGTTACATGGGGTGGAGTGTCGGATATGTTTTTAACATATGTCGAACGTGTCGATATGCGTCGGATGATGAAGCGGGTCATCGGCGGTACACCTAAAAAATGCCCCGATCAATATGAATACCGTACGCCATTGTTTGCGATTGAAGATTTGAATGTACCCGTACTGATCATTCATGGTGAAAAAGATGATAATGTCGCCATTGAACACGCGTACCGGTTGGAAAAAAGGTTGAAAATGCATGACAAAGAGGTCGAAAGCTGGTATTTCCCTCAATTCACACATTACTTCCCACCGGCCGTGAACAGAAAAGTAGTCGAAGATTTAACATCTTGGATGAAAAGTAAAACCGAATAATGATAGAATGAAGTATATACTAAGTATATTGGCAAGGAGGAGATACACATGGGCATGCCTATGGAGCTAAATACCATGATCGTTACAAAAGGGAACGAAACCCGTGAAGAAGAAAACATTTTTCGGCTGTCGAAAGCTGGATACAGATTATACCCTATCGATATTCCAATCGATGTCCGCAAAACCATTCAATCTGACTCAAGCGGAACAGCCGTTATCCAAAAAATTGAATGGACCAGTGAAAAGACCATCATTACGTACCAACTACTATCACTGAACTCAACTAACTAAATAGACAAGCGCTTGCCGGGAATCGTCTTCGCTGCAAGCGCTTTTTTGTATTGTGTGGCAGATTTCGACCAGATGTGCGAAAGATACGCGCTGTACACCAACAATTCGACCGTAACCGCCTATAATTCGCCCCCCGCACCAACAAATTCGACCGTAACCGCCCATAATTCGACCCCCGCACCAACAATTCAACCGTAAACGCTTATAATTCGACCCCCGCACCAATAGATTCGACCGTACACACCCATAATCGACCCCGCACCAATAGATTCGACCGTACACACCCTTAATCGACCCCCGCACCAATAGATTCGACCGTACACACCCATAATTCGACCCCGCACCAATAGATTCGACCGTACACACCCATAATCGACCCCCGCACCAATAGATTCGACCGTACACACCCATAATTCGACCCCCGCACCAACAATTCAACCGTAAACGCTTATAATTCGACCTACGCATCAACAAATTCGACCTCTGCACCAATAATCCAACCTAAGTGGTAAAATGGTGGAAAGCGCATGAGGCGGGGGGATTTGATGATTTTGGTGAGTGCTTGTTTAGCGGGTCTTGAGGTAAGATACAATGGTACACATAGCCTGGATGATGGAATTATGGAATTAATGAGGGAGAAAAAGGCTATAGCGGTTTGTCCTGAGTTGCTTGGCGGTTTTTCGACACCGAGGGAGCCTGCTGAGATAGTTGGCGGTGAAGGTGGGGATGTCCTTGATGGAAAAGCGAAGATCATCGAGAAGTCGGGCCGGGATGTAACGGAATTGTACATAAAGGGAGCCAATCTTACGTTATTGAAAGCCCAGGAAGTAGGGGCGACGTTAGTCGTTTTAAAAGAAAATAGTCCATCCTGTGGGAGTGCCACGATTTATAATGGCGAATTCAAGGGGGAGAAGAAGGGCGGGAATGGCGTGACCGCGGCTTTGCTTAGGCGGCATGGATTCATTGTCATATCAGAGGAAGGGTTATATGAAAAAGAGTAATGGCATTTTAGATAGTGCTTTTGAAAGAAGGGGAATACATGGAGGATATCAATCTCTATACTTTGCTATTTTTAGTACTTGCGGGTTTTATTGCCGCATTCATCGATTCCGTTGTGGGCGGGGGCGGTTTAATTTCCATTCCGGCATTATTGTTCACGGGGATTTCGCCTTCAGCGGCACTTGCCACTAACAAGCTGGCGGGTACCATGGGATCTTTAACGAGTACGATTTCATTCATTCGGGCTGGAAAAGTGGATTTCAAATTCGTCATCAAGCTGTTTCCGATTACCGTGATTGGAGCGGCGTTAGGAGCATACATTGTACATTTCGTTTCCGCAGAGATACTGAAGCCCCTCATTTTGATCTTGCTGGTCATTGTCGCGATTTATACGTTGGTAAAAAAGGATTGGGGTAAAGATGCAAAGTATAAAGGGCTGACAAGGAAGAAAATGATTCTTTTGATAGTCATAATATTTGCGATTGGTTTTTATGATGGTTTTCTTGGACCAGGCACAGGTTCCTTTTTATTATTTTCATTATTGATCATTGGGTTTGATTTTGTCCAGGCTGCAGGGAATGCAAGAATATTGAATTTTGGAAGCAATATTGCCGCACTTATCATTTTTTTATCTATGGGGACCGTTAATTTTGCCTATGGAATCCCGATGGGCCTTGCAATGGTCGCGGGAGCTTTGGTAGGAACGAACTTCGCCATTAAGAAAGGTGCTTCCTATGTCCGTATATTATTCATTTGCGTCACGCTTTTATTGATTGGAAAAAATGTTCTTAATTATTTTCATATTTTTTGATGGAGTGTTCCGCGAATGATTAATATTGAAAATGGCCGGGGATACAAATCGTATTTTCGGCCATTTTACATTCATTTTGTTAAATTCAAATCCCAGTGAATGCCAAATTGATCCTTGACCTTACCATACTTAGCTCCCCAAAAGGTATCTTGCAGTTCCATTAAGGATAATCCTTGTTCACACATAACCTTATATAAATGCTTGATTTCCGAGTCGCTTTCACATTCGAGGACCAACGCAACATTATTCCCGGCTTCAAAGGGATTGCCTGGAAACGTATCGGATACCATGATCAACATATCGCCTTTTTTGATTTTGGCATGCAGGACAAGGTCATTCGCTTCTTCAGGTGTTGGGAAATTAGCTTCCCCGTAGGTTTGCATATCGGTAATCTCTGCATGAAATACCTCTGCATAAAAGGCTAATGCGTCTTTTGCTTGTCCATCGAAGATTAAATAGGGGGTAACTTGATTTTTCATACTAATCCTCCTGTTTCGTGTCATGACTATCAATTCGACGGGGGAATCTAATCCTCCTTTATATTCACGGGGGCTTAGCTGCATTTTAGATTGTGAGTTATGTTCAGTTCCCCATCCAAAAAATTAAAATCAAATTTTCTTATCGAAACAAGCTTCGCAGATGAAACTTCCTTCATTTTTTAAATATGCTTTAATTTCAGTCATCCCTTTACGCTTCGGATAACGCATTCTCACAAGAACGACTTCGTCCCCCTTAATTTCTTTACCACATTTAACACAATTGGGATCTTTCCCGAACATTACAACACCTCCAAGCAGGTTTTAATCTAATACGATTGACTTCAATGATACTTTGATCTACCCAAACTATCACATATGTATTTAACATTTTCAAATCTAAATTGGACTTTGCTTTAATCCTTCGCTAATGAAAATGGAAGCAGCCGTTTCATAATCTGACTGAATAGAAAAAGCCTGCCGCTTTACGTGACAGGCTTTTCTCACTATTTTATTTTTCATAATAGAAGGGGGGATTTCATTCCGCAATGCGTTAATAGGATATCGACAATCCGCTGTGAAGCGAATCCATCTCCATATGGATTGGAAGCTGTCGCCATTTTTTTATAGGTTTCTTCATTTGTAAGTAAGTCTGAGGCTAATTGATAAATTCGTTCTTCCTCAATTCCTGCCAATAAAAGGGTACCAGCATCGATTCCTTCCGGACGTTCTGTTGTATCGCGTAACACAAGGACAGGAACACCAAGTGAGGGAGCTTCTTCTTGCACCCCTCCGGAATCTGTCAATATTAGATGGGCATGCGCCGCAAAATTATGAAAATCAAGTACTTCAAGCGGCTCTATTAAGTGAAGTCTTTCCGTTTCACCAAATATCCGGTAAGCAATTTCACGGACTACTGGGTTTTTATGAAGCGGGAAAACAACTTGGATATCCGAGTGATCTTCCAGCAGCCGTTTGACGGAACGGAATATTTCTTCCATTGGTTTTCCGATATTTTCTCGTCTGTGCGCTGTCATCAATAACATACGATCTCCATTCAAACCAGATAGAATCGGATGTTCATAATCTTTCCGTACTGTTGTTTTCAACGCATCGATTGCCGTATTTCCAGTAATATGGATACAATCACTCTTTTTATTTTCCAAAATTAGATTCTCTGCCGCCTGATTTGTTGGCGCAAAGTGCAAATCAGCCAGGACGCCTGTCAGCTGCCTATTCATTTCTTCAGGATATGGAGAATACTTATTACCAGTCCGGAGACCAGCTTCAACGTGGCCAATCTGTATCTTATTATAGAAAGCTGCCAAGCTTGCGATGAAAGTTGTCGTTGTATCCCCATGAACGAGGACGATATCCGGTTTTATATCTTTCATGAGCGAACTCAATTTTTCAAGCCCTCGAGTTGTTATCTCTTCTAATGTTTGTCTATCCTTCATCATATCCAAATCGTGATCTGGCTTTATTTGAAAACATTGCAAGACTTGGTCGAGCATTTCCCTATGCTGGGCGGTGACCACCACGATGGTTTCTATTTCTTCTGGATGCTTTTTCAGTTCCAAAACGACTGGTGCCATTTTGATAGCCTCTGGTCTTGTACCAAATACGGTCATGACCTTAATACGTTGTTTAGGCATGCTCATTTCCTCCCATTCTGAATGTCTCCCCCATTATAACGGGAAGTTCATGGGAAATATGAAAATGAAACAATAATTAACAGAATTTTTACAATATTAATAAGGACTTTATATTTCTTTAACCTTCAGTTAATATCTGGCATTTACAATATAAAGCATGAAGTAAAGCAAAGCAGAATAGAGGTGATAGGCGAATATGAAAAGCGTCCTGATGATCGTGCAAAACTTTTATCCGGAAATCGGAAGTGCGGGAAATAGAATGAAAAATATATATCTCCATTTGAAAAGAAACGGATTTGAGGTAACGGTCATCACATTGAAGCCGAGTTATCCTAATCAAAGTTTATATCAAGATACAAAGTTTTGGGATGAAGAAAGCATTGAAGAGGATGTCATCAGGATTAAACCGGACAAAGTGAAGAGGTATACAAGCAATATGGGGAAGCGGTTGCTTCATTATCTTGAAGCGATGTGGCTTTTCATTTATACAATCATCCGTCTCGAAAAAAAATATGATTATGTGTTTGCCACGACCCCGCCGATCTTCCCGACATTGGCGGCGTTGATCGCCAAGAAAAAGATGAAGGCGAAACTCATTACCGATGTCAGGGATTTATGGCCGGAATCGTTGATAGGAGTAGGAGTATTTACTAATAAGTGGGTTTTGAAAGTCGCTTTCTTCCTGGAAAGGAAGCTATATCGGCATTCAGATTTCATTATCATCAATAGTCCTGGTTTCAGGGATTATATCGTTGCAAAGGGAGTCAAGGAGGAGGCCATCCAATACATCCCCAATTCGCTTACTGCGGATGAGCTGACTTTAAAGAATTTGCTTACACCCGTATCGGAAAAGGTAATCAAGGTCGTTTATGCGGGGAATATCGGACTGGCCCAGGACTTGAAAAAACTGATAGCCGTAGCTGAAAAGCTAAGGGAACATAAACAAATCGAATTCTCGATGATTGGATATGGATATCGGATATCCGAAGTGGAGAAGGAGATAAGCTCTAGAGGGCTGACAAATATTAAGATGATTAATGCGATGAATCGAAGAGTGACTCTTCATGAAGTTTCAACGTCCCATATTGCCTATGTGAGCTTGGTTGAAAAGGAAGTCTTCAATAAGGTGCTGCCTGGTAAAATCATCGATTATATGTGTGTCGGAATACCCATTGTCGGAGATGTGGACGGCAGGGCCAAGAAGATGCTATCTGAGGCGAAATGCGGGTTGGTAGCAGAGAGCAGAAATGTTGATGAAATCTGTCAGCATATATTGACAATGGCCTCAGATCCAGCTCTTCGTGAAGAACTGGGGGAAAACGGTCATCGGTATGCTAAACAACATTTTCAATGGTCTAAAAATATTAAAGGTCTCATCAACGTGATGGAAGCCTCAGGCTGAAAAATCCGGAAGTGGAGGACAACATGGCGAAGAAAGTATGTATGTTCGTGTGGAATCACTTTACGAACGATGCGAGGGTTCTAAGAGAATGCACAGCACTTACTGAAGCGGGTTATGAAGTCGATTTAATTGCCATTCATAATTGGAAAATCGAGGGTTTGGCCAAAAAGGAGAAACACCAAAATGGTTTCTCGGTCACCAGGGTGAATAACCGCTGGGAGGCGCTTCATAAGATTCTCAGGATCGTAGGCAAATTGAAGAAAAAGAAGTTTGAAATCGTTCTATTGGCCTTATTGGTCTGGAATACGTTGTGGAATTTGAACTTGATCAACGGCTGGTTGGGATCGGCAATACTGTTCGGTTCCCTTGCACTCCTAGCGATGGGCACCGTGATGATCACTAAAACGAAGCTGCCGACACTATTAACGAGGAGCTACATTTTTGGTCAAATGATCTATCATGGCCGGAAAAGGAAATATGATTTTTACCATTCGAATGACTTGAATACGCTCTTGCAGGGAGCGATCAGCAGTAAATGGTTGAGAAGGAAAAAGCTGATTTATGACTCACATGAGGTACAAACGAGCAGGACGGGATATAATAGCCGGATTTACGGGATGATGGAGAAATTCCTATTAATGTTCGTTGATGAAATGATTGCCGAAAACCATACGAGAGCTAAGTATAACGAAGACTTATATGGTCTATATCCCAAGGTGGTCCATAACTACCCGATTCCAACCAATCCTGAGGAAAGTACGGCCGTGAATTTGCATGAGCTGCTCGATTTGCCAGAGAATGAACCGATATTGTTATACCAAGGCGGCGTTCAAATGGGAAGAGGGTTAGAGCAATTGGTTGATGCTGTACCGATGATCGAGGGCGGGACGGTAGTTTTTATCGGGGATGGAAGGATCAAGGATGAATTAATGAAAAAAGTAAGCGACATGAATCTGGAGCATCGTGTGAAGTTCCTGCCGAAGGTTCCGGTCGACGAGCTGCTCCATTATACAAAAAATGCGTATTTAGGTTTTCAAATATTGAATAATGTCTGCTTTAATCACTACTCCGCTTCTTCAAATAAATTGTTTGAATACATGATGAGCGGTGTTCCTGTGGTTGCCTGCAGCTTTCCTGAAATTCAAAAGGTTGTCGATACGGAAAAAATCGGTGTGTGTGTCGATTCACATGATCCAAAATCAATTGCCGAAGGTGTCAATTACTTATTGAAGCATCCTGAAAAAAGGGCGGAAATGAGCCAAAACTGCCTGAAGGCGCGACAAAAATACAATTGGAAACAAGAGAAGGAAATCTTTATCGAAATCTATCAAACAGCCTAACAAATTTGAGTGTAGCAGAAAAATAGATAGGAGTGGTTTATATGAAACTTTGTACAATCGGACTTGGTTATATAGGACTTCCAACTTCTTTAATGTTTGCGAAACACGGTGTCGATGTTGTCGGCGTGGATATCCATCCTGAGATTATTTCCAATTTGAATAGCGGCAGGCTCCATATCGAAGAACCAGGATTGGAGGAGGTATTGCAAGAAGTGCTTACTACCAATAAGTTCCGGGCTACGTTAAGCCCGGAACATGCGGATGTTTTCATCATCGCGGTACCTACTCCAAATAAAAAGGACATGCATCAATCCTGTGATTTAACTCATGTCATGGATGCAACCTCAAACATTCTTCCTTTTATCAAAAAAGGGAATGTCATCATTATCGAATCGACGATAGCGCCAAGAAGCATGGATGATCATATTAAACCGATGATTGAGAGGACGGGCCTTACCATCGGAAAAGACATTTTCCTCGTTCATTGTCCGGAACGCGTTTTACCTGGAAGGATTCTTGAAGAGTTGGTTCATAATAACCGTATCGTCGGGGGCATCACGGAAACATGCTCATATAAAGGAAGTCTTGTTTACAAAACCTTCGTTCAAGGGGAGATCATTCAGACGGATGCGAAAACGGCTGAAATGTCCAAACTGATGGAAAACACCTTCAGGGATGTCAATATCGCCCTTGCGAATGAGCTGACGAAAATCTGTTTCGAGCTGGACATCAATGTTTTGGATGTCATATCGATGGCAAACAAACACCCTCGTGTCAATATACACCAACCAGGACCAGGAGTTGGCGGCCATTGTTTAGCGGTCGATCCGTATTTCGTCGTTGCAAAGGCACCAGAGCAAGCGAGAATCATTAAATTGGCCCGCGATACCAACGTATCGATGCCTTATTATATCGTTAATTCCGTAAGGATGATGCTAGAGGGGATCCGGAAGCCAAAAGTAGCTGTTTTCGGTCTTGCATACAAAGGAAATGTAGATGATATTCGTGAAAGCCCAGCCATTGATGTCGTCAATATCTTGATGGGGATGGAAAACATGGATGTATCCTTGCATGACCCGCATGTCCAATCTGGAAAGATGCCAGTCGTATCAGTGGAAGACGCTGTAAATGATGCCGACTTGATACTTGTCCTGACCGACCATGATGAATTTAAACAAATGGATTATGATAATCTATCAAATCTCATGAGAAATAAATTGATTTTGGATACACGCAATTGCATTGATGCAACTAAAACAGATGTCCCGGTGGCCAACCTGGGCAATATATATCAATACAAAACGATGTCCATGAAAAAAGCCAGGAATAAAGCGATCATTTAAAAAAAACTTGGACAAAAAAATCCATATTGGAATAAGGATTAAGGGGCGCTGACTATGACAGTGCCCTTTTTCCAATGAAGATAAGGACCATGCAAGAGTTGGTCCTTTCAGACTGTAGAAACGTTCCAGTTGGTTTCAGAAATTCAGCTTCCTTTCCGCCAAACAATCTGGCTGGGGCTTGGCTGGCCAGATATTAGGCCGTTGCCGGCGTTATTCGACCTAGACCGAACTATTGACCTAAGACGCCGTTAATCGACCTCCAGGGTACTATATTCGACCGTTCACTGCAGTTAATCGACCTCCAGGGCACATTATTCGGCCGTTCACTGCAGTTAATCGACCTCCAGGGCACATTATTCGGCCGTTGTCGCCGTTAATCGACCTCCAGGGCACTATATTCGACCGTTTACTGCCGTTAATCGACCTCCAGTGCACTATATTCGACCGTTCACTGCAGTTAATCGACCTCCAGGGTACTATATTCGACCGTTGTCGCCGTTAATCGACCTCCAGTGCACATTATTCGGCCGTTGTCGCCGTTAATCGACCTCCAGGGCACTATATTCGACCGTTCACTGCAGTTAATCGACCTCCAGGGCACTATATTCGACCGTTGTCGCCGTTAATCGACCTCCAGGGCACTATATTCGACCGTTGTCGCCGTTAATCGACCTCCAGGGCACTATATTCGGCCGTTCACTGCAGTTAATCGACCTCCAGGGCACTATATTCGACCGTTCACTGCCGTTAATCGACCTCCAGGGCACTATATTCGACCGTTGTCGCCGTTAATCGACCTCCAGGGCACATTATTCGACCGTTGTCGCCGTTAATCGACCTCCAGGGCACTATATTCGACCGTTGTCGCCGTTAATCGACCTACACGACACATTATTCGGCCGTTCACAAATTTATTCGATCTACACCTCACTATTCGGACTACTTGCTGATGTATCTAGCGGGGTCTTGGATAGCCAGTTGCAGGATTGTAGCAAATTTCTGGGGATTCCATTCAAAAAGTAAACCATGAAGGTTAACGAAGTAATGTTTTGAAATCATGGTTCGGGAATGAGACATTTCTTGTCGACAAACTGAAAGGACCAAGCAAGAGCTTGGTCCTTTTGTGTAATTTATTAAGCTGTCGGTCCGCCAAGTTCTTCGATTTCACTTGGAACGCTGCCGAATTTCTTGAAGTTAGCACGGAATTGTGCGGCAAGGTCCGTTGCTGCTTCTTTATAAGCGGCAGGATCTGCCCAAGTCTTGATTGGCTGAAGCACTTCATCAGGTACACCAGGAACATGAAGCGGGATATCCAAGCCGAAGATATCATCTTTGATCGTTTCGATGTTCGCTAATTCACCTTCAAGTGCCGCTTGTACCATTGCACGAGTGTAAGCAAGTTTCATACGGCTTCCAGTTCCGTATGCTCCGCCAGTCCATCCAGTGTTGACAAGATATACCTTTGCATTGTGCTCGTCAATTTTATCACCAAGCATCTCAGCATAGCGTTGAGCTGGAAGTGGTAAGAATGGTGATCCGAAGCAAGTGGAGAATGTAGCTTCCGGTGAAGTTACGCCTCTTTCAGTACCAGCCAATTTACTAGTGTATCCACTTAGGAAGTGGAACATTGCCTGTTCTTTGGAGAGCTTGCTGATTGGAGGCAGAACGCCTGAAGCATCAGCTGTTAAGAAAATGATTGTATTTGGGTGTCCTGCAATACTTGGGTTCACGATGTTATCGATCGCTTGCATTTGGTAAGCAGCACGAGTGTTTTCAGTCAATGAACTGTCATCATAGTTCGCTTCACGTGTATCCGGATCAACAACAACATTTTCCAATACGGCACCGAAACGGATTGCATCGAAAATTTGTGGTTCTTTTTCACGTGAAAGATTGATCGTTTTCGCATAGCAGCCGCCTTCGATGTTGAATACGCCGTTAGAAGACCAGCCGTGCTCGTCATCGCCAATCAGTTTACGGCTAGTGTCTGCTGATAAAGTTGTTTTGCCTGTACCGGACAGTCCGAAGAATAAAGCGACGTCCCCTTCACGTCCTACGTTAGCAGAGCAATGCATTGGAAGGATTCCAGCCTCTGGAAGTAAGTAGTTCATGATCGAGAAGATCGATTTTTTCATTTCTCCTGCATATTCCGTTCCGCCGATCAGGATGGTACGGCGTTCAAATGAAACGATGATGAAAGTTTCGGAAGTGGTTCCGTCCACTTCTGGGTCTGCTTTGAAGTTAGGTGCAGAAAGGATTGTGAATTCAGCTTCGTGACCTCTTAGTTCCTCTTCATTTGGACGGATGAACAAAGTATGGGCGAAAAGGTTATGCCAAGCATATTCATTAACAACACGGATTGGAAGACGAGATGATTCGTCTGCACCAGCGAAACCTTTAAAAACAAAAATCTCTTCTTTTGCTTTTAGGTAGTCAACTACTTTATTATATAGTTTATTGAACACATCTTCGGAAATTGGCTGGTTCACTGAACCCCAATCGATTTTATCTTTAACGGATGCTTCTTCCACGATAAATTTATCTTTAGGTGAACGACCAGTATATTTGCCAGTTTCAGCTTTTACTGCGCCTGTTGATGTTAAAACGCCTTCATTTCTGCTTAATACTTTTTCGACCAATTGAGGAACTGAAAGTTGAGTTTGCACATTGTTTCCTGTTAATAACTGGTGTAACTCATTAGAAACATCTACAGAATTCATATATGAGGTACCTTCCTTTGTTTAAGTTTTTAGATTACAATTAGTATAACACATTCATTTAAATAGTCTATACTATTTCTTCTAATTTGTGATTATTTTCAGTTGGTCGCGTTAATCATTTATTCCGGCAGGAACCGAGTCAGGATTTAACACATATACTTTAATGAAGTCAATTTTATTTTAATAGGAAGTAAGTAAGCAATATATTTCCAATGGTGAAGTCGTTTTTCGTTTGCTTAATACTTATTATTAATGGCAATTTTCAACATTTCTATTCGTATTTTGCATTGTAAACCCTTCTAAGGCGCTGTATCAACATGTTTTTCAAATGAACGCCATACTGGGCGGAAATGTTCTTTTTAGAAAAGCATTGACAAATTCCAAGCAGATACGATAATATCTTAAATTGTACGGATTCTCTTATCCCGAGTTGGTGGAGGGACAGGCCCTTTGAAACCCAGCAACCTGCCATATTGAACTTGACTCCAAGATCGATCGCCGAAAATAAAGCGAAGATCTTCAAGGAATAGTGGTGATGGTGCTAACCTGAGCAAGGTAAAAAACCCTTGAACGATAAGAGTGAAAGGATAGAAGACAGAATTTTAAACCTTTCCTCATTTGCCAGGGAAGGTTTTTGTGTTTTTTATAAGTAATTCTGTGTCTATAGTTGAAACTAATGAGGGAAACGAGTTCCGTAAAAATCAGGCTTATGCCTACAACATACTAACTTCCAAGGAGGAAATATGATGTCAAAGAAACGTCTATTTACTTCTGAATCTGTTACAGAGGGCCATCCGGACAAAATTTGTGATCAGATTTCAGATTCCATTTTAGATGCTATCCTAGCTAAGGATGCAAATGCACGTGTTGCGTGTGAAACTAGTGTAACAACAGGTCTTGTACTTGTTGCTGGTGAAATTACAACGTCCGCTTACGTGGATATTCCGCGTATCGTTCGTGATACGATTAAAGGAATTGGCTACACACGTGCGAAATACGGTTTCGATGCTGAAACTTGTGCCGTGTTGAGTTCCATTGATGAGCAGTCTGCCGATATCGCAGCTGGTGTCGATAAAGCATTGGAAGCTCGTGAAGGAAACATGTCTGAGGAAGAAATCGATGCAATCGGTGCAGGGGACCAAGGTCTTATGTTCGGATTTGCTTGTAATGAAACAGAAGAGCTTATGCCGCTTCCGATTTCATTGGCGCATAAACTTTCATTCCGCTTGGCTCAAGTTCGTAAAGATGAAACTCTTGCTTACCTACGCCCTGATGGTAAAACACAGGTAACAGTGGAATATGATGAGAATAACCGTCCCGTACGTGTAGATACGATCGTTATCTCTACACAGCATGATGCAGAAATTACACTTGAACAAATTCAAGCAGATCTAAAAGAACATGTGATCAAAGCTGTCGTTCCAGCTGAATTGATCGATGCTCAAACTAAATACTTCATCAACCCTACTGGCCGTTTCGTAATTGGCGGACCTCAAGGGGATGCTGGTCTTACTGGACGTAAAATCATAGTTGATACTTACGGCGGATACGCTCGTCATGGCGGCGGTGCATTCTCTGGTAAGGATGCTACTAAAGTTGACCGTTCTGCTGCATACGCTGCTCGTTACGTTGCGAAAAACATCGTGGCAGCAGGCCTTGCCGACAAAGCGGAAGTTCAATTGGCATACGCAATTGGTGTGGCAGAGCCTGTATCGATTTCAATTGATACGTTCGGAACTGGTACAGTTAGCGAAGAAGTCCTTGTTGACCTAGTTCGCGCCAACTTCGACCTTCGTCCAGCTGGCATCATCAAAATGCTTGACCTTCGTCGCCCGATCTACAAACAAACAGCTGCATACGGACACTTTGGCCGTACAGATGTCGATCTTCCATGGGAACGTACGGACAAAGCAGAAACATTAAAAGCACAAGCGTAAATCATATAAAAAAGGTGTCCCGCAATTTGCGGGGCACCTTTTTTTGTGGATTAATTTTACCCTCAGCGGGAATAATTCAAGAAATCCCAAAGAAATATAAAATATGTGCAAAACTCGTGAGTTAAGGTCGTTTACAAGTTTGTTTGGGTCATCTACTCGTGAGGTTGAAGCGTTACTCATGAATTTGGAACGTTTACTCGTGAGTTTGAGTACAATACTCGTAACTTTCAGTCAATTCACTTTATTCGTTCCGCCGTTTTATAGTATTGTCCTTTTTCGGCATATTCGCGAACGATGCGTTCCATATCCTGGCGATCTTCTTCGTTGATTTCGCGAATGACTTTAGCTGGGCGTCCGAATGCCAGCATGTTCGGTGGAATGACTTTACCTTGGGGAACGAGACTGCCGGCACCGATGAAGGCCCCTTCGCCGATTTCGGCTTCATCAAGTACAATCGATCCCATGCCGATCAGAGCTCCTTTACGGACTTTACAGCTATGTAAAATGACCTGATGGCCAATGGTTACTTTATCCTCGATGATCAATGGATTATTTGGGCTTTGGTGCAGGACGCTGTTATCCTGTATACTGACTTTTTTCCCGATGATGGTTGGGGATACATCACCGCGAATGACGGAATTGAACCAAATTGATGTTTCGTCGCCAATTTTGACATCACCTGTCACGACAGCATTCTCAGCAATATAAGCGCTTTCGGCGATTTCAGGTTCTTTGCCTTTATACGGATAAATAATCATTTTCAATCATTTCCTTTCCGAAGTGAGTGTTTTTATGTATTATTTTAATATACCGTATGCATATACACTTGGCTATTTATAATAGCAATGTACAACTTGTTAGATTTCTTTTTTGTCGAAAATCACGAATATGGTTATAATTTATATATATTATTTTAACTATCATGGATCGTACACAACAAGTGAAAAGTGAAAGGGGGATTTCGAATGTGGAAATGGGAGACAGAAGGAGACGCAAAGGGCGTCATTGTCATCATTCATGGGGCAATGGAACATCACGGACGTTATAAGTGGGTAACACAAATGTGGCTTTCGGCTGGATACCATGTCGTCATGGGCGACCTTCCTGGGCAGGGTATGACTACTCGCGCCTACCGGGGACATATCGATTCCTTTGATGAGTATTTGGACGAAGTGAAAAGCTGGATAGAAGAGGCTTACGAATATTCGTTGCCGGTCTTTTTACTTGGACACAGCATGGGTGGTTTGATTTCGATACGCCTTCTTCAGGAAGAGGAATGGGACATTGCAGGGGTAATTCTTTCTTCTCCATGCTTGGGCCTCGTGACGAAGCCGCCGAAGTTCCTTACAACCATCTCGCATGGTTTGAACATCGTGATGCCTAAGTTCAGGGTTGAATCTGGATTGACACCTGAAATGGCGACGAGAAGCGCAGAAATCCGTGAATCCGATAGAAACGATACATTATATATCACAAGGGTTTCGGTTCGCTGGTATCGCGAGCTTGCACAGGCTATGAAGGATGCTTTTGAAGAGATTCCTGAATTTCAGGATGTGCCGCTTTTGGTCATGCAGGGTGGAGATGACCGAGTCGTGAACAAGAAGGCGGTTCGTGAGTGGTTTAATTATAACTTGGCCAGTGAAAAGCAATATAAGGAATGGCCGAAGCTATATCATGAAATCTTCAATGAACCAGAGCGTGATGATGTATTTCAATATGCACTGAGTTTTGTTGAAAACCGTTTAAAAATATTAGGGTATGTCGTTTGATCAGTACATACTTCAGGATAAATAAAAAACTGCCGAGGTTAGACCTTCGGCAGTTTTTTTATTTGAATCAGCCTGCGTTTTTAAGCAACTCGTTCGACTTGATCACCGGTGCCCAGAAAGTAACCGGGTACATAAATTGGTTCAAGTGTGTAAGTTCTTTTTTATTGGATAATGCGGTTGATAGAAGATAAATGGATTTGAAGGTTAAGTCATTGGCGAATAGGTCCAAAAGCGTCGCTTTCATATTCATGATCGCTTCATGGTTTTGAGTGGAAATCATTAAATCGAGCTGTGGCAGGAACCTATCAAAATGGTGATCGAATTGTTTGAGGTCCTCCATGGTTTTTTGGTTTTCTGTCAACGAGTTAAGCGAGCTGACAAACTCCCCGTATTGTTCACTTGAATCCCTTTTGATTTTTTCAGACAATATATCCGTCAGTAATGAAGTAGGCAAATGTTCCATTTTCTGCACCCTCTTATCTATTTTCTATCATTATAATCATTATAGACGAAAAATTCAAAATGTTGTGATTGGTAATTCTGCTTCTGCGAGTTGGGATTGAAAAAACACCGTTCGAACAGAACGGTGTCAGATTTATCATCTCTTTTCAATCGCGACAATGAATGGCGGATTGTTTGATTGGTTGATGAACCCGTATTTCAGGATATGGGCTTTCTGTTGAGGGAAGTTCTGTACATAATCCATCAATGCATCCCGTTCTGCCGATCCCCCTGGATGACCATGGTAAATGACGAGGATGATGATGCCTTCAGGCGCCAGCAGTTCGAATAGCTGTTCAATGGCTGATATCGTCGTATCGGCTTGGGTGATGATTGATTTGTCACCGCCAGGAAGGTAGCCCAGGTTGAATATGGCACCCGTGACCTTTCCGGAATGCTCTTTCCCGATGTATTTGCTCAAATGTTGATGCCCATCGTGAATGAGGGTGCAGCACTCTTGTAAATTCTCGGCCTTTAGTTTCGCCGCTGTGGTTTGGATCGCTTCTTTCTGAATATCAAAACTATAGACATGCCCGTTTTCACCTGTAAGTCCTGCAAGAAAGACCGTATCAAAACCGTTGCCCATCGTGCAATCAATGGTTATATCCCCGGGATGGACCGCTTTTTCAAGCAGAATCCTGGCGAATGGCAAAATTCGGTCAAGCTTCATGATTGTACCTCCGTATGATGATTTTTTCCTTGCCAGCTGTTACGGCGTTTCAATTCGGCATCAATGGCGTTCAAGACATCCCATTTATTGACGCTCCACATTGGACCGATCATCAAATCGATCGGACCGTCACCCGTAATGCGGTGAACGATCATTTCTGGAGGGATTATTTCCAGCTGGTCACATACCAGGCTGACATAATCGTCACGGTCAAGAAACTCGAGCAGGCCTTTTTCGTATTGTTTGACCATCGGTGTCCCTTTTAATAAATGAAGTAAATGGATCTTTATCCCCTGCACATCGAGTTTGGCAACTTCCCGGGCTGTTTCCAGCATCATGCCGTAATCTTCCTGAGGAAGGCCATTGATGATATGGGAGCATATGCGGATCCCATGTTTCCGCAGTTTATCGACGCCTTCTTTGTAGCTATCGAAGTCATGGGCACGGTTGATCATCGTCGCGGTCTTTTCATGAACTGTCTGGAGACCCAGCTCCACCCAAAGGTAGGTCCGTTCGTTCAATTCGGCTAAATACTCGACTACATCATCTGGAAGGCAATCCGGACGTGTCGCAATGGAGAGACCGACGACACCCTCCTGGGTCAATACACTTTCATATTTCTCGCGAAGTTCTTCCACTGGGGCATGCGTATTCGTGAACGCTTGGAAATAGGCCATATATTTTCCATCTTTCCATTTGTGATGCATCCGTTCGCTGATCTTCTTAAACTGGACGTCGAGGGGTTCAACCCTGTTGCCCGCAAAGTCACCAGAGCCTGAGGCACTGCAGAAGGTACAGCCGCCATGTGCGACGGTGCCATCACGGTTCGGGCAGTCAAAGCCGCCATCCAGGGCAACTTTAAAAACCTTATGTCCAAAATGTTCCCTCAGGTGGTAATTCCATGTATGATATCGTTTGTTATCCGTTGCATATATAAACGGGTTTGCCTGATTCAAATCAGCAACCTCCTAAATAAATTAAATCGCAACATATATTATACAACATTCTCGCAGCTAGGTCTTTTTTTGAAAAATAAGCGTATACTGTATACTTGAGGGCTAAACATTTTGCTGCTATTTCCAGTATATCTTTGAATGACTATATCCAATCGGGAGCTGATGGACATGACCGGTCAAGTTGAAGAAGCGATTAATCAAATGAAAAAGAAATTAGCCGAAAATAATCAGGTGATCGAAGAAAATGAAGATGGATTCATATACAAAGCCACTTGCACCTTCAATTCACCTGCTTCGGATGAACAAATTCATTCCTTTGAAAAGAAAACCGGACTGCTTCTGCCCGAGGATTATAAGGAGTTTTTAAAAATAACCAATGGATGCCGTCTGTTCGAAACACGAGAATCGGGCGGGGAAAATGATTTATACAGCCTGGATGATATTATTAATTACACATATGAAAATTCCTACGAGGGATGCTATAAAGTGGCCTGCATTTATCAAGATAATATCGTCATTGATGGGGAAGCCGTCGCTAAAGGCGATAAGGAGTATTTAATGGTAAAAGGCCATATCGATGATTTTGAAGAAGGCGAGAAACTCCACATGGGTTTTGCCGAATGGATTGAGCAATTCATTTCCCATCAAGGTGAAAAGTTTTGGGATAAAGGTTGATTGCTCAAAAAAAATGATAATCCACCCGTTATTTGCTCAAACTAGACAAGATGATTCCGAATCATCCAAATGAGATTCGAAGGAGAGGGTTTGAAATGGCAACCAGACAATCCGTCGATCATTTTTTAGAGCAATGTGAAGGTGCTCTCCATTTTGCAGAGTTTGAATTCAACGAGGCCTCACGGCAGGAGCATTATGATGATGAACAATTTCAAAATTCGCAAAGGTATATCGAAGAGGCTTTGACGGATATGGAACGATTGTATGCCAGTTCGAATGACCAGCAACGGGAAATGCTTTCGCGGATGAAGCAGCAGTTGAATCAATTGAGGAATGAAATGACTTTACTGCGACATTAAATGGAAGCAAGGGAGCTATGAATGAATAGCTCCCTTTTTTGCACGATTTTTCTTGAATTCGCATATATAAAGAAAAACCTGTCGATAATGTTTATGTACGGCTATTGCAATTATCGTTGAAATTGACTAGAATGTAATAAAATCCAATATTCTCATAAAGACTATGATGAGGAATAGTAACGGTTTAAACCAGTAAAGAGAGTTGACGGGTGGTGCAAGTCAACCTGGGATGGTCGTGAACTCGCCTTGGAGTCCCGGGTGTGAAGGTGAAAAGTAATGCCTGGCGTTTTAATCCATGTTACGGATATTTTAAGCTGGGCGGATTTTAGCTATCGCCAATGTGGGTGGTACCGCGGGAAGATATACATAATCCTCTCGTCCCTATTTTGGGATGAGGGGTTTTTTATTGTTTTTTATACGGAAATTAGGAGGAAATCATATGAGTTTTGACCATAGGAGCATAGAAACGAAATGGCAAAAGTATTGGGAAGGCAATAAGACATTCAAGACAGGTGAAGAAAGCGGCAAACGTAAATTCTACGCGCTGGATATGTTCCCATATCCTTCAGGGGCAGGTCTTCATGTGGGGCACCCGGAAGGTTATACGGCAAGCGATATCCTGGCACGGATGAAACGGGCGCAGGGGTATAATGTATTGCATCCGATCGGCTGGGACGCTTTTGGACTTCCGGCAGAGCAATATGCGATCGATACGGGCAATGATCCAGCCGAATTCACGGAGCACAACATCAACACGTTCCGCCGCCAAATCAAAGCCCTAGGTTTTTCTTATGACTGGGATCGCGAAATAAACACGACAGATCCCGACTATTACAAATGGACGCAGTGGATCTTCTTGAAATTATATGAAAAGGGCCTTGCATATATTGATGAAGTTGCCGTTAACTGGTGTCCGGCACTTGGCACGGTATTGGCTAATGAAGAAGTCATCGATGGGAAAAGTGAGCGTGGAGGTCATCCGGTTGAGCGCCGCCCGATGAAACAGTGGATGCTTCGTATCACTGCGTATGCAGACCGCTTGATCGACGATTTGAACGATGTGGATTGGCCGGAAAACATCAAGGATATGCAGCGTAACTGGATTGGCCGTTCCGAGGGAGCGGAGGTTACATTCAATATTGATGGCTTTGATGATACATTCACGGTGTTCACGACTCGTCCGGATACGTTATTCGGTGCAACATATGCAGTATTGGCACCTGAACATCAGTTTGTAGATAAGATTACGTCGGCTGATCAAAGAGCTGCGGTTGAAGCCTATTTAGATGAAGTGAAACATAAAAGCGATTTGGAAAGAACAGACTTGGCCAAGGATAAATCAGGCGTGTTCACGGGGGCTTATGCCATTAACCCGGTAAATGGCGAAAAAATGCCGATCTGGATTGCCGATTACGTGTTGATCAGCTATGGAACAGGTGCAATCATGGCCGTTCCTGCCCATGATGAGCGTGATTATGAATTTGCAGTCAAGTTCGACTTGCCGATCAAGGAAGTCGTAGCTGGCGGAGATGTGACAAGTGAAGCATATACAGGCGATGGTCTTCATGTGAATTCGGAATTCCTTGATGGATTGAATAAAGAAGAAGGCATTTCGACCATGATCAAATGGCTGGAAGAAAAAGAAATCGGTACGAAGAAAATAACATACCGTCTTCGCGACTGGTTATTCAGCCGTCAGCGTTACTGGGGTGAACCGATTCCAATCATTCATTGGGAAGACGGCACGATGTCTGCAGTGAAGGAAGAAGATCTTCCATTGATTTTACCGAAAGCTACGGATATCAAGCCTTCAGGTACAGGCGAATCACCACTTGCTAACATATCGGAATGGGTGAATGTAACGGATGAAAATGGACGAAAAGGACGCCGTGAGACAAACACGATGCCACAGTGGGCAGGCAGCAGCTGGTACTTCCTTCGTTATATCGATCCGGACAACAAGGAAGCACTTGCAGATCCTGAAAAATTAAAAGAATGGATGCCGGTCGACATTTATATTGGCGGCGCTGAGCATGCGGTGCTTCACTTGCTTTACGCTCGTTTCTGGCATAAATTCCTGTACGATATCGGTGTCGTGCCAACGAAAGAGCCATTCCAAAACCTATTTAACCAAGGAATGATCCTTGGCGAGAATAATGAAAAAATGAGTAAATCAAAAGGGAATGTCGTGAACCCGGATGATATCGTTGAAAGCCATGGTGCCGATACACTTCGCATGTACGAAATGTTCATGGGGCCATTGGATGCTTCGATTGCCTGGTCCACAAACGGATTGGACGGTTCCCGCCGATTCCTTGACCGCATCTGGCGTTTATTAGTCAACGATGACGGTACGATCACAGATAAGATGACCGAAACGGATGACACGGGCAAGCTTGAAAAAGTCTATCATCAAACGGTTAAAAAAGTGACCGAGAACTATGAGGAATTGAAATTCAATACGGCGATATCACAATTGATGGTATTCATTAATGATGCGTATAAAGCGGAATCGCTTCCTAAAGTATATATCGAAGGCTTCGTAAAGCTGCTTGCACCGGTTGCACCGCACATCGCCGAGGAGCTTTGGTCTAAACTGGGCCATTCCGAGAGCATCACGTACGGAACATGGCCGGCTTTCGACGAAGCGAAGTTAGTGGATAACGAAGTCGAAATCGTCATCCAAATCAACGGAAAAGTCAAAGCGAAATTAATGGTGCCGACTGACACTACGAGAGAAAAACTGGAAGAAATCGCGATGGGTGATGATTCCATCAAAGAACAAATCGATGGGAAAACCATTCGTAAAGTGATTGCCGTACCAGGCAAATTAGTCAATATCGTCGCAAACTAAATAAATCGATTGGAAGCTGTCCCGCATATTTTTACTGCTGGGCAGCTTTTTTTTCGTGGGCAGGCAGAACATAGGGATTAGGTCATATTAGGATTCTCACCGATTTAAATCTATTAGCGATCAATCTACCAATTGGACATCTACAATCGTCATGAGAGGACCATCGGAACGCAAATATCTTGCTTAATTGGTTCATGAGAATCATTTTTCAGCTCTATGGCCATATATATCAAGCATTTGACATAAAAAAGGGAAAAAATTGGTTGATAAAATTTTACAGTGTGATAGTTTGGTATAGTACTGTTATTTTTTAACCAATTATTGGAGGGGAAACCGTGAAATTTAAGAATGTGAGTCGAATTACGGCGTGTGTACTTATTTTTACACTGATATTCAGCTTGATGGTTCCGCTAAATTCTCAAGCTGCAGCTGCAACGCCTATTGAAAATGTAAAAACGATAAAAAATGGGGACACTCTGGATGGAAAGTTTGAAAAACCGGATGTCCAATGGTACCAACTCAGTCCCACAACAGAAGAAGTACAAAAGTTCTCCCATATTGAGTTTGAAGTCAATTCGGACAAAATCTTGAATATCTCCGTATATCAAGATAAAGAAAAAGCAGAAAAGGATGAGAGCAATTATATTGTCTCTTCTTATCCTGATGAAAAAGCTGTAGTCGATTTCCCATATGCTTGGGAAGGAACATATTATGTTAAAGTTGAATATTTCGGCGATACGGATGATGAGGGAAATCCCATCCCGGATGCAAAAAATGTAGCTGAATACTCCATCAATGCTCATTCAGTGACATTGCCGCCATCTGCCGGGGACGAAGGGGAAGAGCTTGAATCTTGCCCGGTTGAACTGAGTGTAAACGATAAGAAAACGGGAGAATCCATGTTGAAAACACTCCGCGTGTTTAGAGATGAAGTTCTCACGAAATCGTCTGAGGGACGCACCCTTTCCTCTTTATATTATAAAGCTTCGCCATTCCTGGCTCTACATCTTGCTGGTAATAAAACGGCAAGGGAAGCCGTTTATAAT
This sequence comes from Bacillus sp. T-10(2022), assembly GCF_056502895.1. Lineage (NCBI taxonomy): Bacteria > Bacillati > Bacillota > Bacilli > Caryophanales > Bacillaceae > Bacillus > Bacillus sp. T-10(2022). The sequence continues at coordinate 4,974,975 of NZ_CP113518.1, read as the reverse complement.
CACTTAGTTGAGATTAAGCCCCTTATTGAGGATCTTAATGAAAATGGAGCAAGCAGTACGGCAGTCATTAGCACTGATCAGCAAGAAGCGATCAAAGCTTTGTTCACTAAGTCGGCAGGCGTCGCTCCAGCCGGGTTGAAAAAAGATATGGAAGCCATTGCAAAGAAAATCAATCTTGATAAGCTTGAAGGTAAGAGAATCGTCGATATCGCAAGCAAAGCGGGAATCGAGCTTCCTGCTTCGAAAAATGTAAAGAACAAATATATCGTCAAACTTAAACCTGGGAAGTCATTAAGCTCCGTCCAATCCAAGGTAAAAGGATATGGAACATTGTCGACTCCCGAGAAGCAAGAGCCAATGTATGATGATATGTACGTCGTTGAGTTAGAGAACGAAGCCAACACGAAGGCGTCTGCTGCTCTATCCGGTATCGAAAAACTTCCAGAAGTGGAATATATCGAACCGGTAAAAACGTACAAAGCACTTTCTGCCGACATACAATCACCGTATCAATGGTCTTTAAATAACGCCGGGGGCGATGAAGGCATAAAGGGAGCGGACATTGATAACGAAAAACTGCAGAACCTTATTAAGAAACGTAATTTAAAAGATACATTGGTAGCGGTTATCGACACAGGTGTCGATGATTCACTGGCGGATTTACAAGGTATTGTTGAAATGAAGGATGGTAAGAATTTCATTGATAAGAAAGAAAAAGCAATCGATGACAATGGCCATGGTACACATGTATCCGGAATCATCGCTGCAAAAGCAGATAATGGTTATTCCATGCAAGGAATCAATCCAGTAGCTAAAATCTTGCCTGTAAAGGTCTTGGACTCTTCAGGATATGGAGATAATGAGAAAATTGCACTAGGCATTAAATATGCCGTGGAACATGGAGCAAAGGTGATAAACCTTAGCTTGGGCGGAGAATATAGCAGGACGATTGAACACGCCTTGAAAGATGCAGCCGCCAAGAATGTAATGGTTGTCGTAGCAAGCGGTAATGATGGGATGGAGGGTCTTTCTTATCCTGCATCATCTAAATACGCCATATCCGTTGGCGCAACCAATGCCCTTGATTTAGTATCCGATTATTCCAATTATGGATCGAAATTGGACATGGTCGCTCCAGGGACAGGAATCCCGAGCCTTGTGCCTAATGGGAATGTTACCTACATGGATGGTACATCAATGGCAGCTCCCCATGTTGCGGCAGCTACAGCTTTGTTATTATCCGGAAACCCTGGGTTGAAAGTGAATGAGATAAGGGAAATCCTGCATGAGACATCGGAATATGTCGCTTTTGAAGAAGAAGATAATGTAAAAGACCCTTATGAGGACTATCAACCTGAAGATGGAGAAATCATAATACCAGAAGTAGAACTGCCTGTCGGAAAAGATTTAGTATCTGGATATGGAAGGCTGAATGCGTACAGTGCAATTAGTGCAGTGGATTTACAAGCTAAAGTCAATCTTGTGATGGATACGCAAACAAAACTGACTGGTTCAGCTAAAAAAGGTTCAGTAATCGAAGTGAAAAGCGGAAACAAAACGCTCGGTAAAGGAACGGCGGCAGCTAACGGAACGTTCGCCGTTACGATTCCGGTTCAAAAAGCTGCGCAGCAGCTTACTGTGAATATCTCTGATTCTTCCAAACTAGCAGTATCTTCAATCAAAGTATTCGTGAATAAGGGTGCAACCCCTAACAAGCCAACTGTTAAAGCTTTAAGTGACAAAGATACGTATGTAACGGGTCAATCGCAAGCGGACATGAAAATCACGATCAAAAATAGCGCAAAAAAAGTGATTGGTTCAGGTAACACGGACAGCAAAGGGAATTTCAAAGTGAAAATTAGCAAGCAAAAGGCCGGCACTAAACTTTCAGTCACAGCTACAGACTTAGCAAAACGTGAAAGCAAGGCGGCAACCGTGACTGTTCTCGATAAAACAGCTCCAGATGTACCGAAAGTGAATGAAGTAAGCGACAAAGCTACTACCGTAACAGGTAAAGCGGAAATCGGTTCAACCGTTACCGTGAAGCACAGCAATAAAAACATCGGAACGGCAAAAACTGATGGTAAGGGGAACTTCTCCATCAAGATCAGTAAGAAAAAAGCAGGCTCCGCATTATACGTCTCAGCAAAAGACAAAGCGGGCAATACAGGAAAAGCAGCAAAAGTAACGGTTAAAGATAAAACCGCTCCAAGTGCACCGAAAGTGAATGAAGTAAACGATAAAGCAACAAAAGTAACAGGTAAAGCGGAAATCGGTTCAACCGTTACCGTGAAGTACAGTAATAAAAACATCGGAACGGCAAAAGCTGATGGTAAGGGGAACTTCTCCATCAAAATCAGCAAGAAAAAAGCAGGCTCCGCATTATACGTCTCAGCAAAAGACAAAGCGGGCAATACAGGAAAAGCAACAAAAGTAACGGTTAAAAAATCCAAATAAATAGTAGGTGAAGGCCGTTTAACTACATGTTAAACGGCCTTTTTTTGTGTGGAAACGAATTAAAACACCGCTCCTCATCGGCGGTGTTTTTGCTATGAGCGTGCCTTTTTCCGAGCTGTAATGCTAGAAAATGATTTATCATGTGCATTTTCTTCATGATGTCAGATTTGGGATGACCCATTTTAATTCTGAAACTTCACATACTTGCCATTCATATATCATTAATCTGTTCAAAAATAAATTTCAGGAGAACATATGATGAAAAAAAGAAAGGGAAGAGTAATAGCATTAGGAACTATTTTAGCTTGCTCGATTGGGTTAGGAACGCTTTCAGTTGAAGCTGGGAATGAGAATTCGTTATATTCCTTTAAGATTAAGAAAGAGCAAGGCAACGAATATACACGTACAAAGTATCGCCAAACAACTACAGAACGGAATACATGGAAGGTGAGAATGTATCATTCACAAGAAGGTACAAATACTTATACGACTTATTGGTTGGAAAGAAGCGATGGCACGAACGTATCTCCTTCAGTGAAAGTTACAGCAGGTAGCGGCGGTGAAAAAAGTGGGCGCAACCATTATGTTAAAGGCAATGCAGGTGCCAATGCCGCTAAGGTAAGATTAACGGCAGAAAATAATAATTATAGCTCTAGTACCTATACTGTAGACGGATATTGGGATGAAGAGACAGGGAGAATACTACCTGGACAATATAAGACTTATTACACCACTGAATATAATAAATAAAAGATGATGAATATACCAAGGTGGCGTCCTAAAGGGAGACAAAATGAATAGTTATTATTATCGATTAACAAATAATAAAAAAACAAAGTTCATCGTGTTATGTATTATGGCGATTGTTATTATTGACATATTTATCTTGATCGGCAATGTTTCAGAGTCATGGATCATGCCCCATCTAGCCACTTTTTTAGCGGGAAGTTCATTAGGTCATATGATGCAAATACTACTTATTTGGTTTTTGCCTATTTTTCTATTAATTATGTGTGCTGACAGCTATATCCAAGACTATAAAACAGGCTATCGATATATCGTAGCGACCAAAAAAGGGCGATACTCTTATTATAAAACCATGTTATTGGGAAATATGTCATTTTCCTTTTTAGTGATGGTTGGTTGCTTATTATTTAATATGCTCATTGCATATATGGTTTTCATGAATGGTGAATTTGACACTGGGTTGACCCCAGATTTATTTCCGGAAAATCCTTTATATACACTCGCCAATAAAATACCTTTTGTCACTAATGTGGTTTATATCATCATTTTTGGATTTTTCACTAGTTTATGCGCAGGGATGGCGACTGTTCTTAGTTGGTGTTTCCCGGATATAAAGTATACGTATCCGTTAAGCTTTGTTATCTGGTTTTCACAAATTTTAGGACTGAATTATTCACTAGCAATGATCATCCAGCCGTTTAACGAAGTGACCTTGGAAGCTTTCGTTTTTATTTTCTTTAGATCGACCATCCTTTTTTTAGCGGTCATCACAGTCGGGTTCATTTATAAGGTGAAAAGTGATGAAGTCTAATCAAAAAAAAGTGTATGTATCACTGCTGCTTGTTCTGTTATTTGGATGTTTATGGATGACCTATAATATTCATTATTTAAAAATAAAGCAGCTTGACCCAGCGTATCCATTGATCATTGATGTAAGTGCGAGTGTAGAAGGCTATCTCTCGGTTAAAAATTTATTGATCACATATATTGTTCCTTTGTTACTATTTTATCGTTTTTTTATTGAAGATGAACATCCACACATTATCGTTCGCTTAAAATCAAGAATCGACATGTATCGGAGACGGACCATCCAAGTTTTTATAAGTTCGTTTATCTTTGCGTTCATCATTTTATTGATTAATTTCGCAGCTGTTTTCTTATTCGATAGATTTCACTTTATATCATCAAATTATTGGAACTTATCTCTTCTTAATCTAGCGCTATTAACGTGCATTTATTTCTCGATTGGCCTGCTTTATTATTTCATTTTTGATTATTCCAATTCAATCATAGCGATGGCAGCGACCTTTTGTATCTGTTTTCTCTTATATGTGATGAAGAGTCAGCTGAATAATGATTGGGGCCCTGCCAGTTCCGCAAATGTTATCGATCCTTTATTAAGCAGCGGAATTACAGGATATTATTCGCTAATCATGATTGGAAAAGAATTATTTCTATCTCTCGTGATGGTTTTACTTGGGCTATTCGCGATCGAGAAAAAAGATTTCATGTTTGGTGTTTCTGATGACTAAACGAATCTTCATAACGATGTTGATCGTCATTTTGTTGCAAATTTTCCTATTTGATTATTTCGATGGCTCTAAAGCCGATCTTACGGGATATATGATCGTTAGCGGAGTTCCCATCAGTAATAAATTTGTTGTATTGGGAACATGGTATATGTTCTTTTCTGGATTGAGTTTTTTGTCGTTAGGGTATTTGCGGCAATATATATCCGGTTATGGGGTCTACCTGATGATCAGGGAAAAAAGCAGGGTGAAACTTGGGTTTAGAAGAATCGTGAACTTAATGATCCTTATATCTGGATTATCTATAATTCAACTTCTTTTCTCGATCGTATTCGCTTTTATAAATAATGTCGATCAGGCCTTTTTTTATGATAATTTCCAATCATTGATTTGTATAGCAGGTCTTTATATGATGTCCAATTTTGTCCTGATTTTCATTCAAATGGCACTCGAACTTCATTTTACGGAGGAAGTATCTTTATTGCTGATAAATGTTTATGTGCTTTTTTCGGTTACATTAGGCGGAGTTCTATTATCTACACAAAAGCTGACGTGGATTTTATATTTTTTGCTTCCCAATTTCGGCATGTATGTAAGAAGTGATGTACTTGAAACTGGCGGAATATCAACAGTAAATGCTTATATCGTTTTAACCGTAATGACGATCATTTTAACTGTTTTAACCTATAGACGATTAAAGAAAATCGATTTAATTTAACGAGGTGCACAATGACAAAAATACGAATTAGCTCTTTACATAAAAAGATGAAGAAGAAGACACTTTTGCATGATATCAATTATGAGTTTAACAGCGGGAAAATTTATGGTTTGTATGGAAGGAATGGCTCCGGTAAAACGATGCTGCTTAGAGCGATTGCAGGATTAATCATGCCAAGCTCAGGAGAAATTGCCATAGACGAAAAAATTCTTCATAAAGATATTTCCTTTCCTGCTAATATTAGTGTCATTATTGAAAACACTTCGCTGCTGCACCAATATGACGCTTATACAAATCTGAAAATATTAGCAAAAATCAGGAACATCGCCACTGATGAGGATATTAAACTGAATATAAAAAGAGTCGGCCTGGATCCTGATTCAAAAATGAAGGTTGGAAAATTTTCGTTAGGAATGAAGCAGCGTCTAAGCGTCGCCCAAGCGATATTTGAAAAACCGGACATCTTATTATTGGATGAACCGACAAATGCCATCGATGAAGAAGGTGTTACGCTAGTTTATCGAATCTTGAAGGAAGAAAAAGAGCGCGGCGCCCTCATTCTGTTGACAAGCCATCATAAACAGGACCTGGAGGCATTAGCCGATGAGTATGTAAAGATGGATAATGGAGGAATCGTCCTTGACTCTAAATAAAAGCATAGCCGCGTTAACTTTACTCGTATTGATAAGCGGATTCCTTATTTATAAAGTGTACATTGTTCCATCAGCTATGAGTGCCGCTAATAGAAATACGGAAAATAATACTGCTTCCTATAAGGTGTTGGAGTCACAAAACATCATAGTCGGCAAGGATATCGATCAGGGCTATTATGATATTAAAGCTCTCGATAGTGAAGCGGAGTTTTTTGGCGATAAAATGCATGAAAATGCTGTTTTACATGCAAGACCTTTTTATCTGAATGCGAAAATGTCGATTAAAGGGAAGTTTGAATTCAAGCCTTCTGAATTTAAAAAAGCAGTGAAAAAAAATCAACAAATCATCATGAAAGATCCTGGTCATTATGTGGTCGGTACAGAAATACCAGCGGGGAATTATGTACTATCAAGAACAAGCGATAAAATCGGAGTGTTTGTCGATATTAGACATGGAACAAAATCTGGAAGCTTGCAAACGATTCAATGGGATATCGACGAAAAAGTGAAAAAACCAATCGAGATCGAACTAAAAAAGGGCTATAACGTGTATATCAAAAAAACGGGAAAAGATGGATATATATCGAATGAAAGTGATTTGATATTGGAGGTAAACAATCAGGAAAGTAATTAAGGATATATTAAAGCATTTTCAGCTGAGTATAGATTAAAAGAATAGCCGCGATTAGTTTATTCATATTAGTAGGCGGATTCCTTATCTATAAAATGTACATTGTTCCATCAGCGATGAGTGCCGCTAATAGAAATACAGAAAATAATGCTGCCTCCTATAAGGTGTTGGAGTCACAAAACATCATTGTCGGAAAGGATATCGATCAGGGCTATTATGATATTAAAGCCCTCGATAATGAAGCGGTAGTTGGTAGCGATAAAATGCACAAAAATGCTGTTTTACATGCAGAGCCATATCATATGAATGTGACATTCTCGATTAAAGGGAAGATTGAATTCAAGCCTTCTGAATTTAAAAAAACAGTGAAAAAAAATCAACAAATCATCATGAAAGATCCTGGTCATTATGTGGTCGGTACAGAAATCCCAGCGGGGAATTATGTACTATCAAGGACAACCGATAAAATCCGAGTATTTGTCGATATAAAAGATGAAACGCAAACCGAAAGCTTGCAAACGATTCAATGGGAAATCGACGAAAAAGTGAAAAAAACAATCGAGATCGAACTGAAAAAGGGCTATAACGTATATATCGATAAAACAGGAAAAGATGGATATATATCAAATGAAGGTGATCTGATATTGGAGGTAAATGATCAGGAAAGTAATTAAGATTTTAAGACAGGGCTAATTCTTATACTCAAATTTTAGGGACCCATATTGGGTCCCGTATCGCGTTTTGGTGAATTGAAACCGACATGTAGAAAAATGTTAGCTGTTACTTCATTAAAATGAACACATCTCCATCTTCGATCTGGATGTCCTCACTTAAAGCAGGGGTTACCACAGCTCTAATTTTCAGCGGCTTTTTGCTAGGCTTGGGTCTTTTGCCGAGCTGTGATCCTACAAAATGATTTATGTATTTTCATTTCATGATGTCAGATTTGGTATTTCGCGTTTTAATAATGAAATTTCCCGTTCCCTCCTTTCTTGTAATATATCTGGTATTACAAAAAAGAAGAGGAGAGAAAGAAAATGCAAGAAAAAGCAATGGCAACGTTTCTTACAGCGATAGCAATGGTGTGTTGCCATCCTATTGAAACTTTAGAGTTCGCAAAATTATACTCCAAAACCATCTTTGGCTGATTGAACGGTGGATACTAAATGACTCGAACGTCTCAAGGGTAAGCATTCAACGTTATCAATCATCAAGGAATAATAACATGCATGGGGAGTTTTCAGATGAAAGTATGTAGAAGTATCGTAATATTCATTCTGTTTGCGGCCGTTTTCTTTACGCTCCCATCCATGACATCGGCAGCAAATCCGGATTGCGAACCAACAACAGGAACGACAATCCAATTATTCGACCACAACAATAACCTGATGGAAACGTCAACATTAGCACCCAACTCTACAACGTCATCCGTAAGAGCTGCTATTAATCATGCCGTTCTAAGTGCTTCAAAATTTCCGAAGGATGGGGAAACCGGAAAACGAGGGACCGTTCTCTTATCAAAAGGGAATTTCACGGCGAGTGCCTTTATTGTGATGAAATCTGGAGTTACCTTGGAAGGAACCGTGGAGAATGGAAAGGCTGTCACGACAATCTGTACTGAATCAAGAAGTGACCCTGTTACCATTAAAATAATGGAAAGTCATATGGGCATAAAAAATCTTATTTTGGATGGGAAAAGAAAAACAGAAGATGCCGTAACAGGAGAACCAAGGAAGTATTATGCATCAAGACATAGAGGCATCCAGATTACCGCTATTGATCAAACGAAATCAACGGATGATTTAGTGGGTGATTACCCGACAAATGATAAAGATGGTGACGCGAAACGGCTGAAAAATATCACGATTGAGGATGTCCGAATTACCGGATATGAAGGGTATGGCATCTATTTAGAGTATGTGGATGGAGTAACCATCAAAGGATCCGATCCCATTTCTAAAAAAAGCATGAATATCACGGATATTGGATATGCGGGCATTGGAGGCGTCTCAGCGAATAACGTGACCATAAAGCATGCGACCGTTAGTGATCTTTGGCCAGGAGCAACCGTTGGAAGTGTTCAGCAAAGCTATGGGGTGGCCTTTAGCCATAGGAAAGTCAATACAACAGATGATGCCAAAGCGCAAGCGAAGTTTCCGCCAAGTGATACCATTGTGGTCGATCAGAACGTGGTCGCCAACAACCCGACATGGGAGGGAATCGACACACATTCGGGACAAAACGTATCCTTCACGAACAATGTCATTTTAAATACACGTTTCCCCATTGTCGTTGGAGGAATGGAGTATGATAAAGGCAAGATGTCCGCTTACCCGCCTCAAAACATTACGATTTCAGGGAATCGAATTAACAGCCATAGAGTGGGAACCAAGGGTGATTATGATGTTTATGGCATAGAAAAAAATGACACGATTACAGAACGAGGCATAGCCGTTACCGGAGCACAATTTACGGACCTGACCAAAATGGAGATGGGGTTCTTGGACTCGGTAGTGATTAAGGATAATTACGTAAGCGATATCCAAGCCGCTGTAGAGTCACATGGAGGCATCAGCATCCACGTGACAAAAAATGCGACCATTGAAGACAATACCATTGAAAACAGTTTCAACAACGGGATCGTGTTTCTTAGTTCCAACAAGTTCACGAAACTACAAAGAAACAAAATTCACCTTGTCGAAAAATCCGAAAATAACTTTATCCAAGCTGGCATTGGCATACGCGGGTCTCATAATAATGGGAACTTTAATAATGACTACACAACCCTGCCATTGACCATGGACAACACTCTGATTGAAAATGATCACACATTTGCCGAGGTTGGACGTGAAATTCATTTTCAAGTAGGATCAGTAAATAACTTATTGAATAATCGGATTTGTATCCCTCCTGACTTAAAAAATCAGGACTGTTTTCCCTTGAAACCAGAATGTGAGGATGACACAACATTGAAGTGTCACCAAAGCGATATTTGAAAAAACGGATATCGATGAGCTCTAAGTCCGAAAATTTGCAAACCAGCCAATGTGAAATCGACGAAAAAGTGAAAAAAACAATCAAAATCGAACTGAAAAAAGGCTATAACGTCTATATCGATAAAGCAGGAAAAGATGGATATATATCAAATAAGTGTGATCTGGTATTGGAGAGAAATAATGAGGATAGTGAGTAATTTAAGGGGATTAATTCCTAAATGATAAGGAATCAAGCACAAAAGCGGATTCCTTATTTCAAATGTATATACCGAGGGCGGGATTTACGAGGGTCCATATATCCGCCGGTTATTTGATGTCCGAGAGAGCTCGCAATGACTACTGCTGCAAAGAGGAGTATGATTTTCTTCAAATTAATAATCTTCTTTCCGTTTTATTATTTTTAAAGATTACACCCAAATTCCTCTTCCTTCAACCCCTTTTTAAAATGTAGAAAAATTTACTTCTATCTTATAACTTGGACTTACTCATCTATCGAATGAGCAAAATCAGTCATCTAATAGGCTTTTTCACCTTCACCCATTAGATGACAAACCTTTTTTTGATTCTTCAAATGCCTCATTTATTTTCTCAAAGTCATAGAGTTTAACGATCCACTTTTGCAATAGTATCGTGCTAAAACAAACCTGCCCCTGCATTTGTCAGCTCATTTAGTGAATTCACTTCTTAGTAGATAGACAACATCGTATTCCTTCAACTCGTCCATATGGTCTTCACTATTACCATAAAAATCAGTGGAAAGTGAACGTATGCCTTCATTTCCGCTTGAGTAGCATATACTCGCCAATGCAAGCTTGTCTGTGCTGTTTATTTTGAGTTTGCCAGCACTGCCCCATACGCTGGAATCCATTTCATCAATGGTTTCAGGATAAGTAACTGTATCCGTACCATCATCGTTTTGAATGCTGACGTTGAACATCGATCGTTTTTGGTCAGCATCCGTTTTGGATGTGGTGAAGATGATCGTCCCATTATCTTTGATGGCAGTTGTCATGCGTCCCATTTCAGATTCGACAAGTTTTCCAAATTCATATTTTTCGACCCAGACTGACATCTCCTTGTATGTATCATCAACACTGAAATCGATAAGAAAGGAATGTTCACTTGAATTCTCGAGGATGGCTTTCTCCCTTGCTGTCAGCTCAGGAACTGAAAGGTTATTCTCGGATTTTGGATCATCAGCCTTACAGGCAACTAAAGAAAATGAGAGCAGGGAAAGGATGATGGATAAATAGATCTTTTTCATGATTTTCACCTCTTGAATAATATTAACCTAATTAAAACCAATTCTTATATATTATAACATTATAATGAAAAACGGAATCGGAACGCGACAAAAAGGCAAGCAATCGGTATGCTTGCCTTTTTTTGCATTTAGAATGGTTGGAAGCAGGATAGAGGTTTCTTTCATAAAGGTAGTTGAAAATCTTGGCATGGGTATCGATGGCTCCGTTTAAATGTTTCTTAAATACCTTTCGAAGGGAAGGGGTGGCTGTTTCCGTAATGGCAGGTGCATAACTTTTGATGGATGATTTGGCAAAGCCTAGCAACTCCCCGGCAACAGCTGCCGATGCGTCATCCCTTGATTCATCTTCATCCCGGTGCGTTTTAGGCGTCAATGGGTAAAATTGCAGCAGCTCCATGATGTTTTGGGTAAGGGTATCGATCGTTTGCTTATAAATCGTTTTTAGAATGGGGTCTTTTATTTTTGGGTAAGCTTTTTTAAATTTCATAAGGGCATTGGACTGGGCGGCGACCAGCTCATGAAGCTCGAGTGTTTCGTGCCAAGCAAGATGTGAATGGGTGGGGTTGCATGTATATTCCTCTGAACGAATAATCTTGATACATTATTCGTTCAGTGGGCTATAGGCAAGTTGTCTAGTGAAGTTATTTATGGGAAGAGCTGTCCCATCTACGATTACCATTAACAGTTTAGAAGTCCATGTTTTATTGATATTGCTCGAGAACAGAGAAAAACTTTTTGGCAAATTGGTAAAAAAGTTTTTCTGATGGAGCCAAGTCCCTATTTTTAGGAGTGATGATGCCGACAGTCCGTTTGACTTCGGGTGTATCGATCGGGATCTTGACAGTCAGTCTTGGAATGACTTCATAAAAAGTACTGTCAGGGAGCAGACTGACTCCGATTCCGGCAGAAACGAGCCCTTTTATGGAATCCATGTCTTCACCTTCCGAGGCGATATTAGGTGCGAAACCGGCTGCTTTGCACGCTTCAAGAGCGATAGTGTGAAAGATGTATCCTTTGGGAAACAAGACGAAGGGATCATTTCGTAAATCACTTAGGCGCAGACTCTTTCTTTCAGCCAATGGGTGAGTTATTGGCAGTAAGGCAGATATGTTTTCCGTGAACAGGATATGACCTTCGATATCTGGATCGTTTGTCGGAATCGGTCCAAGGAAGGCTAATCCGATTTCGCGATTTTTGACAGCTTCCTTTAAAGAGGAATAAGATCCCTGTCTTAAGTGGAAGCCGATATTTGGCTGCTCATCTTTAAAAGCGGAAATGACGGTAGGCAGTAAATGGGTGGAGAGGCTGGTCGGAAACCCGATTTTAATGCTTCCGTGTTCAGGGTCCAAAAACTCCTCAATTTGATATTTGGCATATTCAATCGCCTGTATCGCCGTTTTGGCATGGATCAAGAAAATCTTACCAATTGGGGTTAACTGGATATTCCGGCCGATTTTCTCGAATAAAAGTACGCCAAGCTCATCTTCCAGTCTGGAGATTTGCCGGCTGATTGCTGATTGTGCGATATGCAGGTGTTCTGCGGCTTCTGAGACGTGTTCCCTCTCGGCGACTTCAACGAAATAACGTAATTGTCGTAGTTCCATTTATTCATCCTCCTGCCATTCATCTCAAATTGAGATGGATTCTACTAGAATTATATATTGTTTATATCGATTTGAAAACCTAGAATAAATGTAAGTGACATAACGGTGTAAGAATACGATGGGGGCGATTAATATGACATACAATCAAATACCAAAAGCACAAGGGCTCTACCATCCTGAATTTGAACATGATGCATGTGGGATCGGTTTATACGCTCATTTAAAAGGGCTTGCTACACATGACATCGTCAAACAAGGACTGAATATGCTGTGCCAATTAGATCATCGCGGCGGACAAGGCAGCGATCCCCTTACAGGAGATGGCGCAGGATTAATGGTACAGATTCCTGATGAGTATTTCAGGCTGGCATGCCCGGAAATGAATTTGCCGGCAAAAGGACGCTATGGTGTAGGGATGCTCTTTTTCTCTGACAATGATGATGAACGGAATGAAATCGAAGCTCGTTTGAATGCATTTATCGAACAAGAGGGCCAAACGTTATTAGGCTGGAGAACGGTTCCTGTTGATGCAACGAAAATCGGGGAGGTCGGCAAGGATACATGCCCGACGATCCGCCAAGTATTCATCGGTGCAAGCGTAGAGATGACCGATGATTTGGCTTTTGAGCGTAAATTGTTCGTTATCAGAAAACAAGCTGAAAACTGGGCTCGGGAACGCGGCAATCGTTTTTATTTTGCCAGCCTTTCAAGTGCTACGATCGTATACAAAGGATTATTGACGCCAGAGCAGGTGGATGCTTTTTATCTTGACCTTCAACAGGAGTCTTTCGTTTCCGCTTTCGCTTTAGTGCATTCCCGCTTCAGCACGAATACTTTTCCTAGTTGGGAACGGGCACATCCAAACCGTTACCTGATCCATAATGGTGAAATCAATACGCTTAGAGGTAATGTGAATTGGATGAAAGCGCGTGAGCAGCAGTTTGTTTCGGAAGCATTCGGGGATGACCTGCAAAAGGTCCTGCCCATTCTGGATATAGACGGCAGTGATTCCTCGATTCTTGATAATGCACTTGAATTCTTCGTGCTTGCAGGGCGTAAACCAGCACATGCGGCGATGATGCTCATTCCTGAACCATGGACGGAAAATCAGCATATGACGAAGGAAAAGAAGGCATTTTACGAATATCATAGCATGCTCATGGAGCCATGGGATGGTCCGACGGCCATATCCTTTACGAATGGCAAGCAAATCGGTGCCATCCTGGATCGTAATGGTTTAAGGCCGGCAAGGTATTATGTGACTAAAGATGATTACATCATTTTCTCCTCTGAAGTCGGCGTGATCGATGTGGAGCCGGAGAATGTATTATACAAAGATCGTTTAAGCCCAGGCAGAATGCTTTTAATAGATTTAGAGGAAGGCCGTATTGTTTCCGATGAAGAGATCAAGTCGGAAATGGCTCAGGAAAATCCATACCAGCAATGGCTGGACGAACAGCTTGTTCAATTAAGTGACGAAGAACCTGTGCTCGAAGGGGAGCCATTGAGTGATTTATTATTCAGGCAAAAAGCGTTTGGATACACGTATGAAGATGTCCAAAAATATTTACTGCCTGTCATTAATGAAGGCAAAGATCCACTGGGCAGCATGGGGAATGACATTCCGTTAGCAGTCTTATCAGATCGCCCGCAATCGCTATTCAACTATTTCAAGCAATCCTTTGCACAGGTAACCAACCCGCCAATCGATTCGCTTCGTGAACAAATCGTCACGTCAACGATGACATTTCTCGGTGCGGAAGGAGATTTGCTGAAACCGGATGAAACGAACAGCCGCCGCATTCAATTGGATTCACCTGTTTTGACGCCAGGTCAAATGCAACAGTTGAAAGAAAATGCCTATCCTGAATTCAGGAGCAAAGTCATTCACACTTTATTTTCAGAAGATTTAGAGAGTGGACTCGATCGCATCTGCCGTGAAGCGGAACAAGCGATCGCTGATGGGGTCAGCCTTTTGATATTATCTGACAAGGATATGAGCAAAGAAAAAGCTGCGATTCCTTCCCTGCTGGCTGCGAGCGCCCTTCATCAGGAGCTGATCCGTCATGGGAACCGTACGAAAGTGAGCATTATCGTTGAATCGGGGGAAGCAAGGGAAGTCCATCATTATGCGTCCCTAATCGGGTATGGAGTGGATGCGATTTACCCATATCTTGCTTATGAAACATATAAGCAGGCGGTATTGGAAGGCAGTTTGGCCATCAGCTACGAAGAAACGGTAAGGAAATATGTACGCTCGGTGACAGAAGGCATCGTAAAAGTGATGTCGAAAATGGGGATTTCAACGATTCAAAGTTATCGCGGCGCGCAAATTTTCGAAGCGGTCGGAATCGGTGCTGACGTGATTGAACGCTATTTCAGCGGTACGGCATCGCAGCTTAGTGGGATCGATTTGGAAACGATCGCAGATGAAGCGTTGATTCGTCATAGAAAAGCTGCAGCTGATTCCCTTGACCAAACTCTTGAAAGCGGAAGTGATTTTCAATGGAGAAAAACAGGGGAACATCATGCTTTCAATCCGAAAACGATCCATACACTGCAATGGGCCTGCCGGAAAGGCGATTATAATTTATTTAAGCAATATTCAAACTTGGCGAATGAAGAGAGACTCGGTTTTTTACGGAATTTATTCTCGTTCGATCAAAAACGCCAAAGTATTTCTATAGATGAAGTGGAATCCGTGGAATCCATCGTCAGCCGATTCAAAACGGGTGCGATGTCATTCGGTTCATTGAGTCAGGAAGCACATGAAACATTAGCGATTGCGATGAACCGTTTAGGCGGAAAAAGCAATAGCGGTGAAGGCGGGGAACACCCTGGACGTTACCAACTGGATGAAAACGGCGATGACCGCCGCAGCGGAATTAAACAAATTGCGTCCGGTCGTTTTGGAGTGAAAAGCCATTACCTTGTTAATGCTGATGAACTTCAAATCAAAATGGCGCAAGGTGCAAAGCCGGGTGAAGGCGGCCAGCTGCCTGGAAACAAAGTATACCCTTGGGTCGCAGAGGTCCGTGGTTCCACACCGGGTGTCGGCCTGATTTCACCGCCTCCGCATCATGATATCTATTCGATTGAAGATCTGGCACAGCTGATCCATGATTTGAAAAATGCGAACCGTGATGCCAGGATCAGCGTCAAGCTTGTGTCAAAAGCAGGCGTAGGCACGATTGCAGCCGGTGTGGCCAAAGGAGCCGCAGATGTCATCGTTATCAGCGGGTATGATGGCGGTACGGGTGCATCACCAAAAACGAGTATCAAACATACTGGTCTTCCTTGGGAGCTGGGACTTGCGGAAGCACACCAAACATTGATGCTGAATGGCCTGCGCAGCCGTGTAGTCCTTGAAACGGATGGAAAATTAATGACGGGACGCGATGTGGTCATGGCAGCTATCCTTGGAGCGGAAGAATTCGGCTTTGCTACAGCACCGCTTGTGGTTCTTGGCTGTGTGATGATGCGTGCTTGCCATTTGGATACATGTCCTGTCGGGGTAGCTACTCAAAACCCTGAGCTTCGCAGCAAATTCACTGGAGATCCGGATCATGTCGTGAATTTCATGCGCTTCATCGCTGAGGAAGTTCGGGAAACGATGGCTGAGCTTGGTTTTAGAACACTGGAAGAAATGGTCGGCCGCACTGACGTTTTACAAGTGAGCGAGCGGGCACAAAACCATTGGAAAGCGAAGCATCTGGACTTGACGACACTACTTTTCCAACCGGAGGGGATACGTACGTATCAACTTCCTCAAAACCATAAAATAGAAGAATCCTTGGATATCCGTGAGATTTTACCTGTTGTGGAGCCTGCTTTAAATGATCAAACCCAGGTGGATGTCAGCTTCCCGATTACAAACGTGAACCGTGTGGTCGGAACGATTGTCGGCAGTGAAGTATCCAAACGCTATGGTGAAGAAGGTTTGCCTGAAGATACGATCACACTTCGTTTTACGGGATCGGCGGGCCAGAGCTTCGGTGCGTTCATTCCAAAAGGGATGTCGATGTATTTGACAGGTGATGTCAATGACTATGTTGGGAAAGGCTTATCTGGCGGAAAAATCATTATCACGGCACCTTCTGGCAATCAGATCGAGGCCGGGGACAATGTAATTGCCGGAAATATCGCCTTATACGGTGCAACAAGCGGCGAGGCCTACATTAATGGCCGTGCGGGAGAACGATTTGCCGTACGGAACAGTGGAGTCAATGTCGTCGTTGAAGGAATTGGAGACCATGGCTGTGAGTATATGACAGGCGGACGCGTGGTCATTCTGGGCGACGTCGGCAAAAACTTTGCGGCAGGCATGTCAGGCGGCATCGCTTATGTACTTGCTGATGATGCAGAAGAATTCAAGGCATTATGCAATGGTGAAATGATAGAATTCGAGACACTTGATGATATGGATGATGCAAACGAGGTAAAAGAAATGCTTTACAGCCACCTTCATTATACTGAAAGTGCCAAAGCATCGTATGTACTGGAGAACTGGGAGGATTTCGCTAAGAGATTCGTAAAAGTCATTCCGAAAGATTACAAACGGATGATCAAAAGCATCAATGAGCAGAAGCGTGCAGGGCTGACGGATGAAGAAGCGATCATGAGTGCATTTCAAGCAAATGCCGTTCAAGATAAAAAAATCACTAAACAAGCTGTGATGCAGTAAGGAAGGGGAGAGAAAGATGGGAAAAGCAACAGGATTTATGGATTATCCGCGAGAAAAACCAAAAGACCGGAATCCTCTCACTCGTTTAAACGACTGGAGAGAGTATACAGCTCCTTTCTCTGATGAAAAGTTAAGTACACAGGGAGCGCGGTGTATGGACTGCGCCACCCCTTTCTGTCATATGGGCATGGAATTGAACCGGGTCACAACGGGCTGTCCGATTCATAATCTGATTCCGGAGTGGAATGATTTGGTGTACCGCGGCAGATGGAAAGAAGCATTGGACCGTTTATCGAAAACGAATAATTTCCCTGAATTCACTGGGCGCGTCTGCCCGGCCCCTTGTGAAGGGTCTTGTACGGTAGCGATAAGCGACCCTGCCGTTACCATCAAGAATATTGAACGGACCATCATCGATAAAGGGTTTGAAAATGGCTGGATCACGCCTCGCATCCCTGAAAGCAGGACCGGCAAGAAAATTGCCATCATCGGTTCAGGCCCGGCAGGATTGGCGAGTGCCGACCAGTTGAATCAAGCAGGTCATTCGGTCACGGTTTATGAGCGTTCAGACCGTGCAGGCGGGCTGTTGACATACGGTATCCCTAACATGAAGCTTGAAAAAGATGTCGTTGCACGCCGAATCAAATTATTGACCCAGGAAGGCATCGACTTCATTACCAATACAGAAGTAGGCAAAGATATTTCAGCCGAAGAACTGCAAGATCAATATGATGCAGTCATCCTTTGCACAGGTGCCCAAAAGCAGCGTGACCTGAAAATTGAAGGCCGAGGGGCAACAGGCATTCACCTTGCAATGGATTACTTAACGACTTCGACAAAAAGCCTGTTGGACTCCAATTTTGAAGACGGCAAGTTTTTAGACACTAAGGGGAAGGACGTCATCGTAATCGGCGGCGGGGATACAGGAGCTGACTGTGTTGCAACTGCTCTTCGCCAGGAATGTAAGAGCGTCGTACAATTCGGGAAGCATCCAATCCTTCCGACGGCCCGTACATCTGATAATATGTGGCCAGCCTACCCGAATGTGTTTTCCCTCGATTATGCGTATGAAGAAGCGGAAGCGAAATTCGGTGCAGATCCGCGTCAATATTCAATCCAAACAAAGAAGATTGTAGCCGATGAAAATGGCAACGTTAAAGAACTGCACACAATCTCAATGGAAAAAATCAAAGGCGATGACGGAATGTACATTTTCAGGGAAGTTCCAGGAACTGAAAAAGTATGGCCTGCACAATTCGTTTTCATCGCAATCGGATTTGAAGGAACGGAAATGCCGCTATTAACTCAATTTGGCGTAGAAACAGTAAATCAAAAAATTGATGCCGTTTATGGCGATTACAGAACGAATGTCGAAGGAGTTTTCGCTGCCGGAGATGCAAGGAGAGGGCAAAGCCTCATCGTTTGGGCAATCAATGAAGGCCGTGAAGTGGCAAGAGAAGTGGACCGCTACTTGATGGGCGCATCGGTATTGCCTTAAATGCAAAAAAAGGAAGTGCCATTATGGTGCTTCTTTTTTTGTAGTGGGGTTGGAAATGTGTACTCACGAGTAAATGGTCGAAATTCACGAGTAAAACGCTGAAACTCACGAGTAAAAGCTCCAAACTCACGAGTAAAAGCTCCAAACTCACGAGTAAATGCCCGAGCTCACGAGTGAAACGCCCGAAACTCACGAGTAAATGCCCCGTACTCACGAGTAAAGCGCCGACATTCACGAGTAAATGGCTGAAACTCCCGAGTAAAGATACTGTGCTAAAGAAGAGGGACGTCAAGGGTTGATGGTATATAAATTAGGCGAGCAGTATATAAATACTGTTCGCCTAATTTACTATCAGTCAGCTTCTATAGTCAGCTTCTTGAAGAACACCAAGGGATGTGCGATTCAGTGCATGGACAGCTGCTATTATTTTTTCTGTCTCTACATCATCTCCTACGGCTTTATGCAATTTTTCTTTTAGCTGGGATTTTGTTAATGGATTTCCAGGACTTCCTTTAGGTGTATCGATTCGTTTCGAAAGTACATCCCCATTCGTTGTAGTCACGGTTACAATTGTAAACCGTCCCACTGGGAGTGCTGCTTTGGAAGGCTTGATTGTTGCATCCGTCTCTCTATTTACTTTTTGAAAGGATTCTCTCCATGAATGGGGAATAGGTTTCGATTCAAAAGAAGCAAAGGTTAGGGGTTTGCCTGTTAGCGCGAGCCATACAATATACTCAATCGAAAATCTTCCTTCTTCACCAGTCGATGGGTTATGGTGTATCAAAGCGGAATCACCATTTGGAGGAAAGCAAACACTCACCGATTCAATATCTTCTTCCGACAAATCGTACGTCTTATGTAAAAAGACAGCTGCATCTGCGCCATGTGCCCCAGCAGAACAAAAAGGGTACTGTTTAAACCATAATCCTGGTGTTACGATCCGCCATGTCTTTCCCCAATTTTCCGTCAAACCGGAAACTCCATTTTCTGCATATACCTTAAAGAATCCATTCCTATCATTCAAAAAGTCGGGGTTGCTATGTAATCCCATCCGAATCCAATCTGCGGAATCTACAGCGTTTTTAGCAGCAATCCCTACATGGAGCGGCTTTACCACAGTGCCAAATTGAAGTCGTAAACCCGCCGATTGGGTAGCGGCAAGACTCATGGTTTCAGCTATTAAGCGTGGTGAGTATTCCCGTAAATACGCAACCGCACCAGCTGCAGCTATTACGCCAAGTGTAGCTGTATTATGCCAACCTTTTGTATAATGATAGGGGTTCATAGCTTCCCCAAACCGAGCCATGATCTCCACACCGACCACATAGGCAGCTAAAAAGCGTTTTCCGGACATTTCAGGTTCTCCAACTGCTAACAAAGCAGACAAAATGACTGCGCTTGGATGACCTCGTACATCTGAATGTACATCATCATAATCTAGTAAATGAACTTGAAAGCCATTGAAGAGTGCTGCCTGGGATCTTGTTGCATGTATGTGACTTCCAATCAAATAACTCGTCCCATTTCCGCCTTCTTCCAAAATGATTTGCTTTAAAATCGTAATTTCCTTTTCGGATTTCGTTTGATAGGAAACAGCAAGATAATCAAGAAGTCCTTCGATTGCTGCCTGTAATACTACTTCATTTACCAACGGATTGGAATGATAAATCATTTCAGATAACCTTTCCGTGTTCATGCACTTCACTTCCTTTTTTGCCTGGCAGATACGTCCGTCTCATCTCCCATTTGCCGTAAAAAACGCTGAGTTCGCGGATTAAGAGAATGCTCAATTACTTGTTCTGGGGTTCCTTGTTCGATAATATGTCCGTCTGCCATGAATATGACATGGTCAGCAACTTCCTTCGCAAATTGCATTTCATGCGTCACGATCACCATTGTGGTATCCTCTCTCGCTAACTCCCGTATTACTTGTAAAACCTCATTAACCAATTCGGGATCTAGAGCGGAGGTAGGTTCATCAAATAAAATGGCATGTGGTTTTACAGCTAATGCTCTAGCGATGCTGACACGCTGCTGTTGTCCGCCGGATAAGGTAGCAGGGTATTGTTTGGCTTGTTTTTCCAAGCCAACCCGTTTCAATAAATCCACGCCGATTTGAATGGCTTCCTCTTTTTTCACCTTTTTGCTGACAAGCAGAGCTTCAATCACGTTTTTTAAGGCCGTTTTATTTTTAAAAAGGTTATAGTGTTGGAATACCATCGCTGTTTGCTGTCTTAATTGGTACGCGTCTTTCTCTTTATATTTTTGGGTATCCAATTTTACATCCTTGATTTCGATGGTGCCGCTGTTGGGCTTTTCCAACAGGTTAAGACAGCGTAATAACGTTGATTTTCCAGAACCTGAAGGGCCAATAATTGCGACAACTTCCCCGGTTCTTATATCCAAGTCAATATCGTTCAATACTTGTTTATCATCAAAATGTTTAGATAAGTTTCTTACTTTTATCATATGATCACCTTCTAAGTGGTTTGCTGAGCCAAATCTCCAGGTATTTTTGTATCCAAGAATAAAGAATAACCAATAGCCAGTAAATCAAGCCAACCACCAAATATGTCTCGAAAAAGCGCATGTTAGCGGATGCAATAATTTTTCCCTCTGCAAATAGTTCCGTAATTCCTAATGTAAAGGCAAGGGACGTTTCTTTAATCAAAGATATAAATGTATTCCCTGTTGCTGGCAATGCATTTAAAGCAGCCTGTGGTAATATGATTCGCGAGTAAATCTGCACTCTTTTCATGCCAGTTGCAAGGCCCGCTTCCATCTGCCCTTTGTCCACGGAATTCAATCCAGCTCGGAAAATTTCTGCTAAATAAGAGGATTCTTTCAAACTAAATCCAATGATCGCCGCCGTCATGGCTTCCATCGTTGACAACGACGGGAATAACTGTGGTAAACCGTAATAAATGATGAATAATTGTACCAATGTTGGCATTCCTCTGAATAAAGAGATATATAAGCCTGCCAATTGGGTGATTCCAAAAATATTGCTATTTCTTATTAAGGCTACTACAAGTCCGATTATAATGGCTAAAGCCATCGAAATGATGGCTAAAACCAGAGTGATTGGAATAAATTTTGCGATTTGCAGGGAAATTTCCAACATATATTGTAAATCAAAATTCATAATGCTTTAAAACCTCCGCTATGCTTATTCGCCGGAATTCGTGGTGATGTCTTCACCAAAATATTTATTGGACAGCTTCGTTAATGTACCATCTTCTTTAAGTTTTTTGATTTCTGTCGTGAATTCATCATTTAATTTTTTGCCTTTATCTGTTTTGGTAAATGGATACCCTACATTTTCATAGGCCACTGGATCACCAACTAGTTTTAACGGAAGATCATTTTTCTTTATTTCTGCAACCAGGATTGGGCGGGAATTGATATATCCATCTACACGGTTGTTAATGGCATCTTGCATCGCGCCATCCCGGGTTTCATAGGTTCGTATTTTGATATCGCCATTTTTATCATATTTTTCTAGGTTTGTTACGTTATTAGACCCCAGCACACCGGAAACGGTTTTGCCTTTAAGATCAGCCAAACTTTTAATATCATCGTTTTTTGTGCTTGATACAATTTGTGCACCATAATAACTATATGGCTCTGTAAAATTAAATTGCTCTTGGCGTTCTGGTGTTATAGCAACGGCATTCGCAACGGTGTCCAATTTACCTGATCCCAATTGCCCCATTATCCCGCTGAAATCAGAAGTGACCCACTCTACCTTGTATCCTAAATTCTTGGCGATGAGTTCTGTAAGTTCTACGTCAAAACCTATTAATTTACCATCCTCTTGATAACCATTTGGATAGCTTTGGCCAGTGGACCCCACTTTAATTGTTTTTTGTTCGGAATCATTGGCAGCATTCTCTTGTTTTGAATTGCCACATGCTGCAAGTACTAATATGAAAAGTAAAGAGAGTCCAAGGGAAAGAATTTTTTTCATCGTTATTTTCCTCCTATTATTAAATGGTTTGATTATGTTTTTCAGTCCAAGCTTGATATTGTCCCGGGTGTAAGATTTTCCTTAAGTATATTGTGAGATGACCTTTGCCTAAATCTTTTTGCCCGATCTCTTCAAATCCACTTTTTTCGTACATTTCCTTCAGCCATGGATGATTATCCGCGGTTCCGAGCGTAACCGCGGGGGCTCTCAGTTGCTTCTTCAAAATTTCTTCTTCGAGCCATGACAGAACTTTTTTCCCTATGCCTTGACGCTTATATGCAGGGTTTGTAGCGAACCAGCCTATGTGTGGCAATACGAGCGGGCCAGGATTAGGGCCCCAAGGTAACCGAATCGAAACGGTCGAAATAAATGTCCCATTTTCCTCCAGAACATATACCTTATTTTCTGATATATGCTTAACCGCTTCCTCTCTCTTGGCCGTTGCCGCAGAAAAGTGAATATCCAACTCTCTTATACTCGCATAAGCATCCAATGTTAATTGGAGGAATTTATCCACATCTTCTACACGTACTTCACGAAATATTTGACTCATCTTGCACCTCCTATACTCTATCTAGTTAATGCCTCTTCGGTTGGGTGATTCTGTCTTTGAGAACTATCCGCCGGGTGTATGATGTTTAAAGCTTATGAATATTGGTTGACCGGTTTATCCAGGCCAAGATTCCCTCGTAAAGTGTTACTTTCATATTTCGTACGGAAAATTCCTTTTGATTGCAGTTCAGGGACAACAAGTTCAACAAAATCCGTTAAAGAATCAGGCAAGAGGGCTGGCATAATATTAAAGCCGTCAGCTGCATTTCCATTCACCCAATCCTCAATCTTATCCGCAATCTGCGTTGGTGTTCCAATTGCAATATGATGTCCACGTGATCCAGCAACCCACTGATATGTCTGACGTAACGTCAAATTTTCATTGGTCGCCCGTTTAACGATCAAATCATATTTACTTTGGATGCTATCTACATTATCTGGTAACGAAATATCAGCAAACGGTGTATCCAAGGGGATATTCGAAAAATCCACATTTCCAAAATACCTTCCCATAACAGCCAATCCTATTTCGGGAATAATCAGCTCCTGCAATGCCTCGTACTTTTCTTGGGCTTCCTTCTCAGTCTGTCCCACAATCGGGAACAAACCTGGCATAATACTCAAGCTGCTTTTCTCCCGATTAAAAGCGGCCAAATGACCTTTTAACTCATGGTAAAATGCAACCGCGTCCTCCTTATTCTCCTGGGCGGTAAAGACAATCTCTGCATGCTTTGCTGCAAGCAATTGCCCATCGCCAGAAGAACCTGCTTGTACAATGACCGGATGCCCCTGAGGTGAGCGAGAAATATTTAATGGTCCTTTTACAGAGAAAAACTCACCTTGATGATTGATTTCATGAAACTTGCTTTCATCAATGAATTGGCCTGTTTCCTTATCGATAACCAACGTATCGTCTTCCCATGAGTCCCATAATTTCTTGGTAACTTCAACAAATTCAGTCGCCCTTTTATAACGGAGACCATGTTCTAAATGTTCAGATTTATTGAAGTTTACTGCAGTGGAGGCAAGGGACGTTGTAACTACGTTCCATCCAGCACGGCCGGAGGTAATATGGTCTAAAGAAGCAAATTTTCTAGCAACATTAAAGGGTTCTTCGTAGGTCGTGGAGGCCGTTGAAACCAAACCAATATTGGAAGTCGCCGAGGCTAGATAAGATAACAAGGTCAATGGCTCGAATCGAGTCAGAATATTAGGATGCGAGTCCTTTGCAACTGATAAACTATCTGCCAAGAATAATAAATCAAATAAACCTTTTTCGGCAGTCTGCGCCAACCCCTTAAAATAATCGATGTTCATATTTGCTTTCGGATTGGCGTTAGGATGTCTCCAAGAAGCAACGTGATGTCCTGTTCCGGCCAAAAATACCCCAAGTTTTACTGTTTTCTTTTTCATATGTCAAATGCTCCTTTGTGTCTTCACTTTTAAACGCAGGGGATGTATAATAGTATATCCTTACTGGTTTACTATGAATTAATGTTAAAATAAAACCCGCTTCCAGTTTAGAAGAGGGTTCCTTCCGACCAATGTGTATGTATCTCTTTACTTCTTTTCTACTATAGAAATTTAATCCTTTTTTGTATTGATACGTTACTATAATATAGTGAATTACTTCACATGGTAGCACCTTGTATAATAAATTGTCAATGCTGAATATTCGAAATAAACACTTTTCATTTCAGGTAATTCATTGTTATGATGCTTGCGATGCGTCTAAAGCTAGAACTCATGCTTTACAAGTTTATCAAATAGTTTATTTGATAGCTGTTTCATTTGATATTGCTTGGATAGCTTTCGTTCTTTAATATTCGGATTTTTAAGGAGATGGACAACCGGTGACTATAAGCGATGAAGAATTGGAAAATTATCTATTGGAATTCAGACGTGATCTTCATATGACACCTGAATTATCAAACAAAGAATTTGAAACGACTAAAAAAGTTAAAGAAGCGCTTCAATCTCAAAATATTAAGATACTTAATTTCCCATTAAAAACTGGTGTCGTAGCAGAGATAAAAGGCAGCAAGCCGGGACCTACGATAGCACTTCGCTCCGATATTGATGCTTTACCAATTTTGGAGCAATCTGAGGTGGACTTTCCTTCAAGGCACATCGGCGTGATGCATGCATGTGGTCATGATTTTCACACTTCCGTCATTTTGGGGACTGCTTTTTTATTAAAAAAAGAAGAAAGAGATCTGTCCGGAACTATTCGTTTGATATTTCAACCCGCGGAGGAAACGGGACATGGTGCAAGTGCTTTAATGGAAACAGGTGTGTTGGATGATGTTGATGTGATATTTGGTCTTCATAATGATCCGACATTGCAAGTTGGGGAGTTAGGGACAAAACATGGTGCACTGACAGCGGGAGTCGATCGCTTTGAAGTGCATGTTAAAGCAACTGGTTCTCATGCAGCCAAACCGGAAGAGGGTAATGATCCGATTATCATAACAGGACATATTATCTCAACTTTGCAAACCATCATCAGCCGAAATGTGGCGCCAAAAGAGTCCGCGGTTTTGAGCATCACCCAAATTCATAGTGGCTCAACGTGGAATGTTATCCCAGATAGTGCATATATGGAAGGAACCGTCCGCACCTTCAGTAAAACTCAACGAGAGTTCATTCAGAAACGTATGAAACAGGTCCTGCACGGTATAAGTGAAACATTCAATGCAAATGTTGAATTATCTTGGCATCCAGGCCCTCCATCAGTTGATAATACGCCTGAATGGGCGGATTTGGCACTTCAGGTTGGTGACACAGCAGGTTACACGACAAAAACGTTAGAAGCTAGCTCCATAGGGGAAGACTTTGCCTTTTACCAAGAAAAAATACCCGGTGCTTTCGTAATGATAGGTTCAGGCGGTCCGTATGACCTGCATCACCCTAAGTTTATAGTAGATGAGACGGCACTTTTTCCAGCGGCTTCTTATTTCCGCTTATTGGCTTTAGAAGCGTTAAAAAAAATCCCTAAATGAAATTTTAGAGGAGAAGGAGTGCCAATCAACAAAACTTATCCTTTGATTGAGTCGGATCGTGATTTAATAGAAGCTGCAGGTGCAAAAATTAGGGATCTTTATGAGGAAAATAGGCATCATGTTGGCGCTGCATTAAAAACGAATTCAGGAAAAATCGTAGCTGCCGTACATATTGAAGCATATATTGGCCGAGTTACCGTATGTGCAGAAGCCATTGCGATCGGGAAGGCGATATTGGACGGCGAAAAGGGATTCGATACAATCGTGGCGGTTAAGTATCCCTATTCCGATGATAAGTCAGAGCTTTAAAAGTGGTTAGCCTATGTGGAATGTGTCGGGAATTAATCTCGGATTATGCATAAGACTGCTTTGGCATATTGAATGTTAATGGGGAAACGGTCAAGGTGAAAATCGGTGAATTGCTCATGATGATCATTCAATAATGCAACGGAAAACAACACGCCTAGGGGAATTCCTAAGCGTGTTGTGTATTATTACAAGCTAGATGGCAAGTATTGTTCACAGATGATGATATCATCGTCTTTTAGGATATAAGGATGTGTTTCCAGCAATATGGTTTTGAGATAGTCTGGCATTCTCTCACTTTTGTACGCACAAATTAATGGGAAAGAAAGCTGATTTACAGCTTCATCTACTGTTCTTTCAAATTCCTCTATGATGTGCAGCGGCTCTTCCAGGGTTGCCCATTCCACATGTGCCCATGATCGGAAAGAGATTTTATTTTCCACATAGGGCTGTACCATTTTATTAAAATATTCTTCGATTGCAGGAGGATGATAACTGCCGCTTGAGCAATAGAAATCGAAGTTGTTCACAAAGTGAAGGAGCTCCATTTGATCGTTCGTTAACCGAGTGCTTAGTTCTTTATGAATAATGGAGTAAATACGGTCATTTTCAACAAGAATGACATAATCTCCCGCTGCGATGCCATCTTGGATATAACCTAAAACTTGTTTAATGTAATTTTCCATTTCAGTATAGGAATATAGCACATGAACATTTTTTTGGTCTTCAAACAACTGATTCATTTTGCTTTTCAATATATCAATCCTTCTTTCATGTATCGCTTCAATTATACTTGAATTCTATAAGCAAGACAAAATGAGAATTTTTTAACAAGAACAAAAAGCAATCCTTCGCTTTTGAAGGATTGCTTTTCCGTATTATTTCAGCCGTTCAATCAGATCGGTCATTTTATCCAAAGTGGTTATGTTCTGGTTGCATTTCATACTGTCCAGACAAATATAATTCCCTTTTTTAATGAATGTCCCTTGGATGGTTCCTTTTGTTTCAGACATGAACATCCCTACTTCTTCAAAACGGCTGCATATGGCACAGATCCCTTTTTTGTTGGCAGGTTTAATGGTTCCATGTAATCCGGTGAGTTTATTATGATGGGGTGCAATGATGAATTTCTTTCCGGATCCCACATCATCCCATCCCAGGTATGAAATCTCTCTCAAATCGATGTTTTCCAACAAAGGGGTTTTTAATTTCTTTGCTTTAGGAAATAATTTTTTTATCGTTTTTTCGGCTACTTCTTTAAATGGAATCACAAATGGTTTTACCTGTAAGAGAAAGGCTTCGGCTTGTGCGGGATCCTTGATGGTATCTACTGGATCCAGCAGTTGTTTTTGCTCTTCGTTCAAGTCACTGAATAAGCTTAATACTCTTTCTTTGGCGACTGTTTTCAGGGTGTTGATCACATCCTTATCGTTGGCAGTCGCGTGTCCATTTATGAGAATCTGTGTTTGGGATTTTATGAAGTTATACTGCTCGCTCCTGATAAAAGGTTCCATTTTCTTCACTCCTGTTTCTGTTGCTCGATACTTTTCACAGTATACCGTTTCTCTTTACTTTACAGAAATCGGATCTGCTTTAAAAGGGAGAAAACGAGTAAGAAACATACTCGGCATACGAATAGCACTGATATCATTATCAGTGCTACCCATGCAATCCTATTTAGAATAAACGATTTTCTTGATGGTTTCCGCGGAGAGAAAATGTTCCTCGGCTAATTGATGGATGGTATGCCCGTGTTTGAATGCATATTTTATAGAGGCATTTCTGTCATCGATCAATTCCCTTGATCCCGATCGGGTTCCCCATTTGTGATGGGACGTTTCAGGTTTAGGGATATATATGGTTTCACCTTGCACATATTTTTGAATTTCAACGATCAGCTTTTCAGGTAAAACGGCCGTCGCTTTTACATATTTCATTTCTGCCAGCCCCTTATTCTTTATTAAGAATGAAATAAGGTGCAAAGCCGAATATTAGAAATGATAAGGCGGGCGATTAAATTTAGCTTAATTCAACCCCATGCAAAGTATCGCCTCCAATACTAGGCTTTGCATGAGACGCTGCAGAAGGTGGCATTAACATTCTTATTGCCATCTTTACACCTCCCCTTTGTGTTTCTGAAGAACACTTATTGTTCTTATTATAAAATATATAAGAGTGGTTGCCAAACTTTTTCCAATGTTAAAGCAGAATCGCCGGGCTGATTGTTTGATAATGTTCTGAGTCCATGAAATAATTTGAATGGAAACCAAACTAACCATTATGGGAGCTGACTTTATGAAAGTATTCGTAGTTGGGGCAAATGGGCAGATCGGTAAACATCTTGTGGATTTATTAAAAGATAGCCCGGAACATAGTGTACGGGCAATGGTTCGCAAAGAAGAACAAAGTAAGTCTTTAGAGAAAAATGGAATTGAATCTGCAGTCGTCAGTTTAACTGGATCTGTGGATGAGATTGCGAATGCGGCAAAAGGCTGTGATGCCATCGTATTCACAGCAGGATCAGGAGGGAGCACCGGTGCTGATCAAACGCTGTTGATTGATCTGGATGGTGCAGTTAAAACGATTGAAGCGGCAGAAAACTTGGGAATCGACCGATTCATCATGGTGAGTGCTTTTCAGGCCAATAATCGCGATAACTGGAATGAGGCCATCAAACCGTATTATGTGGCCAAGCACTATGCGGATAGGGCATTGTTACAAAGCGATTTAAATTATACGATCATTCGGCCTGGCGGTCTGGTGAATGAACCGGGAACGGGCAAAGTGACCGCCGCCGAGGAATTGGAAAGAGGTTCGATTACCCGTGAAGATGTGGCTCGAACGATTTTTGCTTCATTGAACGAAGAAAATACCTATAAGCGTTCATTTGATTTAATCTCTGGCGATACTGCAATCGCGGAAGCATTGAGGAAAATTTAACGAAAAACAAGGGGCAGAGCCACTCAAGTGGGCTCTGCTTATTTAATTCCTTCAATATGCTTGATGACCTTAGCTGGGTTTCCGCCGACAACAACGCCTTCAGGAACATCCTTTGTTACGACCGCTCCTGAGGCGACGACGGAATGACTCCCTATTGTAACTCCAGGATTGATGATGGCCCTTCCGCCAATCCATACATGATCCCCTATCGTAACCGGTTTTCCGTATTCCACTCCAGAACTGCGTTCAAAGGGATCCAGTGGATGTGTGGCGGTATAGATATGCACTCCGGGAGCCAACATGCAGTCCCTGCCAATTTTCACTTCACAAACATCCAAAATGACACAATCAAAATTAGCATAAAAGTTTTCCCCGACAGAAATGTTGTATCCATAGTCACAACGGAAAGTGGGTTCAATATATACATTTAGCCCAGTGGAACCTAAAAGCCGTTTCAGCAGTGCAGTCCGTTCATCTCCTTCGCTTTCCGTTGTCTGATTGTATAACCGGGTCAACTTTCTGGCATTTTCCCTATCTCTGATTAATTCCGGATCAGCGGCCATGTAAGGTTTCCCGCTTACCATTTTTTCTTTTTCAGTATTCATGTTTACTCCTCCTGTTTCTTTGTTTTTTGTATAGTTTAGATAGATATCTGAATATTAAAACATTTTTCCTGCAAAATAAATTGCAGTACTTTTTACTCAACTTTTCTGTTGAATCTAAATGCCTCTCTCGTTTTCTTAAAAAGAAGTAAGAAAAGAAAGATTTTTCCGAATAATGAATGAAATAGCTTTGACAAACGTTCCGCCGGATTTTATAGTTAGGAGAGTTATGGATGATTCATAGTTTCATGAAGGTCCATTTTAACAGATAAGTAGAATCGTTCGAAGTTCATGTCACTTTTTTTACCGGAAATTGATGGACAACTCTTTTCTTCGTTAAGATAATCACAAAACAATGGAGGGCTCTATATGTCACAAAAAGCACCGCTGTCTTTTGTCATTGTAACAGGATTAATGCTTTTTGCTTTATTTTTTGGTGCAGGAAACTTAATTTTCCCTGCGATGCTCGGTCAATCCGCCGGGACCAATTTATGGTCGGCCAGTTTAGGGTTCATCATTACTGGTGTTGGATTGCCATTCATTACAATATTGGCTTTTGGTTTTTCGGGGAAAAATGATGTCCAATCGCTTGCAAGCAGGGCTCACCCGTTATTCGGCATCATTTTCACAGTCGTTCTTTATTTATCTTTAGGACCGCTTTTCGCGCTTCCGAGAACGGGGAGTGTGTCCTACGAAATAGGGATTAAACCTTTCCTATCTAATGATGTCGGTTTTTTACCATTGCTGATCTTCACAATCATATACTTTGGAATTGCCTGTTTATTATCCATCAATCCATCAAAAATGCTCGATATCGTCGGAAAAATATTAACACCTTTATTATTGATCTTCATCGGGATTCTCATTGTGGTCGCCATCATTAACCCAATGGGTGAAATCCAGTCACCAACGGCAGATTATTCAGATAATTCTTTCTTCAAGGGATTTCAAGAAGGATATTTGACTATGGATACGCTGGCCGGATTTGCATTTGGGATCATCGTCATCAACGCGATCAAAGATAGAGGGATAACATCAAGAAAAGAAGTGTTAGGCTTCTGTATGAAAGCCGGCTTAATAGCTGCCACCTTGTTGGTGATCGTTTATGCGTCTATAACTTATGTCGGGGCAACAAGTGTGGAAAAACTCGGTCAACTGGGTAATGGCGGAGACGTTTTGGCCCAAGCCTCGAATCATTTTTTTGGACCGGCTGGTGCCGTGTTGTTAGGGTTGATTGTGATCGCTGCTTGCCTGACGACAAGCATCGGTTTGATAACGGCTTGTGCTACGTATTTCAATAAAATACTGCCTGCCGTATCGTATAAATCATATGTCGTCATCTTCTCCGTTTTCAGTGCGGCTGTTGCCAATGTAGGTTTGACCAAGCTGATTTCCATTACAGTGCCTGTGTTAACGGCGCTTTATCCCGTGGCGATCGTTTTGATTGTTCTTACGTTCTTCCATTCCTTATTCAAAGGGAAATCGGAGGTATATTTAGGAAGCTTATTATTAACGGCCATCATCAGCATAATGGATGGAATAGTGGCATCAGGCATTAAACTGGATGCCGTTTCTGACCTTTTCACTCAATACCTTCCACTATATAGTGTAGGGATAGGGTGGGTGATTCCCGCCATCATTGGCGGTGTATTGGGCTATATGGTATACCTATTGAAAGGTGACCCTAAGGAAGCCTATTAAGGGGTATCATTCTCTAACATCGAATCTTGAAAGGAGCTGTCTTGATGACAGCTCCTTTTCTTAGTGTTTGTTTTTAATGGGAAAGAGCCTTAAAATGTTCAGAAAGGGGTGTAGGAACATAATGATCAATCGATTACCAAAAGAAATAGCGAATATTTTACAAACAAGCAAAAAGAATCCTGCTCAATTTGAGGAATTGATCAGGAGCGGCGGATATCTGCCTCCCGAGATGGAGTTGATGGTGGATGCCATCACGGCCTTGAGTATGGGGAAGAATATCCTTTTGAAGGGTCCGACAGGGGCTGGAAAGACAAAGTTTGCCGAGACTTTATCGAACTTATTCAATCAGCCGATGTTCAGCGTCAACTGCTCAGTCGACTTGGATGCCGAAAGCTTATTGGGCTTCAAGACGCTGGCTTACAAAGAGGAAAAACAAGTGATAGAATTCGTACCTGGACCAGTGACCAATTCGATGAATCACGGTCACTTCCTATATATAGATGAAATCAACATGGCAAAACCGGAAACTCTGCCGCTTATCAATGGTGTGCTTGATTACAGAAGGACGATAACGAATCCCTTCACGAATGAAGTCATAACAGCAAAAGAAGGCTTTAATGTGATTGCTGCAATCAACGAAGGGTATGTCGGGACAGTGCCGCTGAACGAAGCGCTAAAAAATAGGTTTGTCGTCATTGAAGTTCCTTATATTGAAGGAGAGCAGTTAAAGCAATTGATAGAAACCAATACAAAGTTGAAGGACCCAAGAAGTATTGATTTGTTCGTTAAACTGTCGAGTGATTTGATAAATGCCGTGAATCAAGGGAAGGTGGCTGAAGATGCGGCGTCAATTAGGGCTTTGCTTGATGCTTGCGATCTAAGTGTGTTGATCCCGCCGAAACGGGCGATTCTTCGTTCCATTGTGGATAAGTTGGACGAGGAACGGGAGCGTGAGTTCGTGAAGAACTTGGCTGACACATTATTCTAACTAGGAGAATGCCTCATGAAGTATATCAGGTTCAATGATTCAATAATAGATACGGCACTTTTTTTACAGCTTCAGGATCTTTCGACTGTTTTATCCGGCATTCCTGAGCTGGAATTCGAATACAATTATGGATCCTTCATTGATCTGATCGAGAATAAGGTCACTGCCAGCCATTTTTGGGAAAATGGCAATAAGGAAGTGAAGGAAGCGGGGCTGAAAACGGACGTGCTTCTTCGAACGATAGGCACGCTGCATCATACCACAATCCGGAGCATGAAGGAGTACCAGGACAGCATCGGGGAAAGTTCACTTCCGAAGTTTGCAGCCCAATTATTCGCTTTGCTGGAAGATTTGCGATTGGAAGAATTGGTGAAGAAAGAAAGACCAGGCACGAAAAAATGGTTTTCGGTAAGGGGGGCTTACCTTAAACAATATTTCGAAAGCCAATTGGCGACGAATGTCACAAGAAGTTTTGCACTGGATGAATTATAC
This sequence comes from Bacillus sp. T-10(2022), assembly GCF_056502895.1. Lineage (NCBI taxonomy): Bacteria > Bacillati > Bacillota > Bacilli > Caryophanales > Bacillaceae > Bacillus > Bacillus sp. T-10(2022). The sequence goes on along the minus strand of NZ_CP113518.1, from coordinate 4,941,641 downwards.
TGCCTCATATATTTACTGCTTCAATCTGACAGGCCGGATCCGATTTTTCCAAGAGCCAATGTAAGGCAGCTTGAAGAACTGGAGAAACTCAAACCGTTCATCCATTCCGTCTTTGAAGCCACTAAAACCAGTGATATCACGAGGATTTGCGAGCAAATCGTTTTCCGTGTCAACGATGGATACGAGGATACGATGAATGAGTATTTCATCTTCCCCATTGCAAAGGTGGAAAAGTATAAGGCAAATACCTTATTTGATGAACTGACTAGAAATGATGAACTGTTGAACGATGATACAGAAGAGGCAGACGAAGAAAAAAGTGAGTTCATTGATGAGAAATTCTCGACTTGGCACCGGGAGAATAAGAACGGCGAGAGCAATTCGACATTTCTTCAATTTGAATTGGAGCAGGGAACGAAAACAAGTATGATGGGCGGCGGTGCCCGGGAAGCGGAAGATGCCGACCAAGCACTGGCTTCGATCCAGGGTTCATCAGGGGAAAGTCAACAAAAGGAATACAATCAGCAGGAAACGCTGGAGAAGAAACAAACCAATATGGGCAAAAGTGGTGAACATCCATTTGGTGAAGAAAATAAAGACGTCGTTCAGGTAATCAAGGAAGCAAAAATTCCAACAATAACGGAAGAGAGACGCTACCGTGAGTTTGTTGCGGATATCGAACCGTTTAAGAGAAAACTCTCCAGTACAATTGAAAAAACACTGGAAAATAAAAAGAACGCACCAAGAAAAGATTTGGTTTTTGGCCGTTTATCTAAAAAATTACTGCCGCTTGTATTTGAAGAGAATCCTCGGGTTTTTTATAAAAAGAACCAGGATTCAAATGAAATGGATGCCGTATTCACATTGCTTATCGATTGCTCGGCTTCCATGCATAACAAGATGGATGAAACGAAACGAGGAGTGGTCCTGTTTCATGAAGTACTGAAGAAATTAAAGATCCCCCACTCGATCGTGGGATTTTGGGAAGATGCAAATGAAGTGAGAGAAGGATATCAGCCAAACTACTTCCATGTGATCCAATCCCATTCCGATTCTCTTTATCTAAACTCAGGAGCTAAAATCATGCAGCTTGAACCTGAGGAAGACAACCGGGACGGATACAGTATCAGGGTTGCCGCAATGGAATTGGAAAAAAGACGCGAAAAAAACCGTTTCTTGCTCGTATTTTCCGATGGTGAGCCGGCAGCTGCCGATTATGATCAAAATGGCATTGTCGATACACATCTTGCTGTTTCGGAAGCCAGGAAAAAAGGCATAGAAGTCATCGGCCTGTTTTTAGCCGATGGAGGCATCGATGAAAGTGAAGAAATGACGATGAAAAACATCTATGGAAAAGAACGCCTAATGATTCCAAGCGTAGCTGAATTGCCAGAGCAATTTACACCGTTATTAAAAAAGCTGCTGCTGAAGACCATTTGAGAAATCAAGTTTCCCGCGAAAAGCAAGATTAGAACGGAAAAAGGTATCCTGATTAGAATAAAGAATAAAACACAGTAAGATTCAATGAGATCTTACTGTGTTTTTTGTTTTAATGCCAGTTATTTGCATTAAGTGAATATATTGGTGGAGACATGAAAAACAACGAATGCGATTTCTTTTGGCGTATTAGGGTAAACCATAAATGAGGAAGTGATCGTTTTGATGAATTTACTTTTTATGTTGCTTTATCTTATAATCATTATTCTTGTTATTGAAATATCGGTCACCTTGATGAAATTGACTGGATTAAAAAGTACAGTGGCAAGATTTCAGGTTATCTCCATGCTGACGGGTACTGGTTTTACAACTGACGAGTCAAAATCGATTATTGATCATCCCGTTCGAAGGAAAATAAGCATGTTCTTGATTTTATTTGGTGCTTTCTCACTTGCTGTCATCATTTCATCGATTAGTACATTGCTTACAGATGATCTCCGCTTGATGGAGTTAAGCATCATTATAGGGATACTGGTGGTCCTGGTGGTTTTAGTGAAAGCTCCATTCCTGAATAATAGATTATCGAATAAGATGAAAAGTGAAATGTACAATCATTATGAATTATGGGAACACCCGATAGAGGAGGTCCTATTTTTAGAAGAGGAAGACGTCGTCATGGAGATCGATATTTATGAGGATTCCGAATTCATCGATGTCAAAGCATTTGATGTCATTTCAGATGGAGCCGACATCAATATTTTATTTATTGAAAGCGGAGAAGTGAAGATCAGGAAAGAGTTATATGAGTATAAAATTAAATTAGGGGATAACCTCTTTTTATATGGAAATAAAAAAGAGATAGAAGAAACATTTTCTAAAGAAATCGAAGAGATGAAGAAGAAAAAAAGTGCATCGGAGTAAAGGGATCCCAGCCTGAAATTTAAGGCTGGGATATTTTAAAGAAGGGCTTCATTAATGTTTTTTATTCGGTAATTTCTGAGCGGGATTCCCATTGCCTTGACGGCGCATATTGCCTTCTTCCTTTTTTTGCTGCTCTTGAATGCTTTCAACAAACTCCTTTGAACTTTTCATGGAATGTACCTCCTCCGTTATTTTCTTTTTTACTATAACCAGAAGAGGTGGAATTCATGAGTATGCAAAAAGTAACGGTGGTCATATATGGACTTAAAATGGTAACTTTGCTCTACAAGTGAGTTGATAAGAATGTGGATCAATCGTTTTAAATATCGTTATCTATGTTAGAATACATTACATTAGAATATTTTGAATATTGACAAAAATAGGGTCGGTATCTATAATAATCAATAATAATATCCATGAATAAACGTTTATTGGGGTTTTGCCTATGGAACGGACAATGACTGTCCGAGATTTATGTGAATTGCATACTCATTTACTGGACAGTGATATTCAAATTCTTGAAAACCTATCAACGAATTTATCATTGATAGCTAATTTGAATAAAGCGAATGTGTTTATTGATTGTCCGGTGCGTGAAGGGAAGCATGCCATTGTCGTGGCAGAGGCATGCGGACATTCCGTGAAATCGGTTTATGATCATCCGGTTGTCGGGAAATTTGCCTATAAGGCTTTTGAACCGGCCGTATTTTATGTATTGCGCACCGGAAAGGACATGTTCGTGAATCGGGCATTGACTCAAGAGGGGGCAATGGTCCAGCAAAGTGTCGTTCCAATCAAGGGGGAATGCGATCGGGTCATCGCCGTTTTAATCATGGAAAAGGTGATTCATGAAGAACCTGAAACGTCAAATCAGTTTGATAGGCAAGATCAACAAAATTCCTTGGTTCCTGAATTTATCGAGGAGTCCATTTTCCTGATTAATAATCAAAATCGACTTGTCTATACGAATCCTTCTGCCATTAATTTAGTATCGGAAATATGCATGAAGGAATGTGTCTTAGGTGAATCGATTTTCGAATATTTTCCTGACTTTGCCGATGTTCTTGCTTCAAAAGAGGACATTTTAATGAAGGAAATGAACATTGGTAAAAAGATTTTCCAAATAAAGAAATTCCATTTGGGCAACAAGAATTCCAATGAAACGTTCATCATCATCCGTGACCTGACTGAACTGCGGGATAAAGAGAGAGAGCTGATCAGCAAATCAGTAGCCATTCGTGAAATTCATCATAGGGTGAAGAATAATTTGCAGACAGTGGCCAGTTTACTTCGGCTGCAAATGAGGATAGGGGCCCCTGAAGAAATCAAGCCCCATTTATTGGTCAGTCTGAACCGGGTGTTAAGCATCTCGTCGGTTTACGAAATCATTTTGGCAAGCAGTCATGTCGACCATGTGGATCTGCTGGAGCTTATTAGGAAAATAGGCGATATGATTGTTCATACGGAGGATCATACCCGTCAAAGCCTAAGCATCGAATATAGTGGTGGTGAGTTTCATTCCATTGATTCCGACATTGGCATATCTGTCGCGCTGGTGGTGAATGAGCTCATCCATAATTGTGTGAAGCATGCTTTCAAGGAAGGGTCGGAAGGGAAGATTACCGTATGCTTTCATAAGGATGGTCCTGAATTGGAAATTCAAGTAAGAGATGATGGCATTGGGTATTCACCTGCAATGAAACCCTCTTTGGGGCTGGATATCATCCGTATGACGGTGGAAAACGATTTGGATGGGGAGTTTTTGATTCATCGGATTAAAGAAGGTACCCTGGCTTCTGTAAGATTTCCATACAAGAGGTAGGTGGGAGAAGTGGTCAAGAGGATTTTGGTCGTGGAGGATGAATCGATTGTTCTGCTTGATATAACGATCATGCTCAAGGATGCAGGCTTCGATGTGGTTGGACATGCCCGTAATGGCGAGAAGGCAATTGAAATGGCACATGCACTACAGCCGGATCTCGTTTTGATGGATATTAAAATGCCTAAAATGAATGGGCTTAAGGCTAGCGATGTGATATCCAATACCTTTCAGATTCCGGTCCTGCTTTTAACTGCATTCAGCCAGCGTGAATATATCGACGAGGCGAAGCGCGCGAATATCGTCGGATATCTTGTTAAGCCAATTACGGAGGCGAATTTGATTCCGGCAGTGGAGATAGCATTGCTGCAAGCTGCCAATACAAAGAAGTATCAGGAACGAAATGCTCAATTAGATGAAACGCTCACAAATCGTAAAGTCATTGAAAAGGCAAAAGGTATTATCATGAAAAGGAAGAATGTAACAGAAGAAATCGCTTACAATAAGCTGAGAAGGCTTAGTATGGATAAGCAGCTTTCCATGGAGACGGTGGCACGTCGAATCATTGCAAATGATCAAAAACAAGTAAATAGATGAAGCAATGGCGCTTTGATGGACCAAATTGGTTGTAGGCTTTTCTGCCGAAAAACCTAAGTTTGGGCTATAAGAGGCGTCTTTTTTATACCCTTTTTTAAAGTCGATAGGCCAAATCAAATCGGAATTCAGGGGGAATATGTATGGAGATGGTAGGTAAAATCGTTATTTACATCATTATGGTGTGTGCTGTTGTCGGTGCTATTGCATCGATTAAAGACAGTGAGCAAGGCTTGGGGAAACAGTTCATGGAAGGTTTGCATACCGTTGGCCATATATTTATTCCGGCAGCTGGAATCATGGCCTCGATCCCTTATTTATCATGGTTCATCAATACAGTATGCGGCCCGGTTTTCGCTGCGATCGGTGCAGATCCAGCCCTCGCCGCAACAACGATTTTGGCGACGGATATGGGGGGTTACCAATTAGCGGCCGAGCTGAAGGAATCATATGAAGGCTGGATCATGGCGATGATTGTCGGCTTTATGTCTGGGGCAACGATTGTATTCTCGATTCCAATGGGGCTTGCGATGCTGGAGAAACGTGATCATAAATACATGGCACTTGGTGTCATGTCAGGAATCCTGACGATTCCGATTGGCGCTTTTATCTCAAGCGTGCTGGTGGTGGCAACGAATTCGAAAATCCGTGAAGTGATTTCCACAAATGCGGATTCTACATACGAATTCGCGTTGAGCTATTTGAAAATTGCCCTGAATCTTTCTCCTCTTCTTATTTTTGTAGTCTTGCTCGCTTTAGGTCTTTATTTCCTGCCGGATTTGATGATCAAAGGTTTCATGTGGTTTGGAAAAATATTGGATGCCGCAATTAAACTTGTACTCGTGTTTTCAATCGTGGAAATTTTTACCGGACTGTTTTCCAATGTATTTGGTGCTTGGGGTTTCCATCCGATCATGGCTGATAAGGCAGACCAGTTCCGTGCCCTGGAAACGGCGGGGTATATCGGGATAATGCTGGCAGGTGCATTTCCAATGATTTACCTGATTCAAAAATATGCAGGCAAGCCATTGGAAGCGATGGGCGGGAAAATTGGGTTGAGCAAAGCTGGGAGTGCAGGGATATTAGCCACGGTAGCAAATATATTAGCAATGTTCAAGCTTGTTAAAGAAATGCCGCCGAAGGATAAGGTCATAAACATTTCCTTCGCTGTGTGTGCGGCCTTCCTATTAGGCGATCATTTATCATTCACAGCCAACTTTCAGCCCTCTTTAATATTACCGATCATTGTCGGAAAGCTATCTGCCGGAGCGATTGGAATCGGTCTTGCTTACTGGCTGTCCGTTCCGAAAGCTTTGGAATTAGAAGAAAAGGATCGTGCAGCAGGAGTTATCGGCATAAATGAATATAAAACGAAAAACGAGGAAGAAAACAGCAATGAAATCCAAGTGGTATAAAACTGGGGTGTGATTTTAATGAATGAAAAGGTGGAACGAATCATCAGTGCAGGAATTGATATTGGCACCAGTACGACGAAACTTGTTATCAGCGAGCTTTCGCTTAGGAATGTGGCGGGTGGCGGACAGGTGCCAAAAATCGAAATTACCGATAAGGAAATTCTGTATCGAAGTCCCATTTTCAGGACCCCGCTTTTATCCGAGACGGTAATTGATATACCTGCTGTTCAAAGAATGGTGGAAAGTGAATACCAAAAAGCAGGAATCACGATCGAAAGCATACAAACAGGGGCTGTCATCATCACTGGGGAAACGGCAACCAAACAAAATGCAGAAGAAATGGTATACCGGTTATCTAAAGCGGCGGGAGAATTCCTTGTAGCGGCAGCCGGTCCGGATTTGGAGGGAATCATTGCCGCCAAGGGATCTGGCGCCTATCAACATTCCATCAAGACAAGAAAGACTGTAGCGAACATAGACATTGGCGGGGGAACGGCGAATATCGCCGTATACCGTTCTGGCATGCTTTGCGGAACTTGCACACTGCATATAGGAGGCCGTTTGGTGGAGTGGGAGGGAGCAAAGGTGAAGGTTGCTCCTTCAATAGGGAAATGGCTGAAATCAAAGGGGTATTCTCCTTTGAATGGTGATGGGGCAATCATCGCAAATGAAATGACTAGGGTGCTATCGAGGTTTTTGGCTGGTTCATTCACAAAAGAAGATGAACTTCTATTAGTGGGGAGGGAGCCATCTTGGACAGGACGAATCGATGTGTTGATGTTCTCGGGCGGTGTCAGTGATTGCATCTATCATGAAGAACGGGAGGACAAAAGCTTCCGGGATATCGGCATGATGCTTGCGGCCTATATTAAGGGAAATGAAGAACTGGCTGCCTGGGAGTGGGAACAGCCCGTTGAAACGGTTCGGGCGACTGTACTTGGAGCAGGCGCACATACAACCGAAATCAGCGGAGCAACCATCGAGGTGAATGATTCTCATCTGCCAGTTCGTAATATCCCAGTCTATCGGGTCGATTTTCATGGCGTGCTTGAGGATGTAACAGCGAAAATGGCACAAGCTGTTAAGGATGCGATCACAATATACGACGCCTTGCAGGAGGGGCTGAATTTTGCTTTTTATTTAACGAATTTACCTTATCAATCATTTCGGGACATTCACCGGCTCGCAGTCGCTTTTACCGAGGCACTGAAGCAAAAACCGAATTGGCGGCAGCCTCTGATCATTGTCATGGATAGTGATTATGGGAAGGCACTTGGTCAAACCATTCTAGCGAACCAACCGGATCTGCCGGTCATCTGCATTGATCAGACAGAAGTCGAACATGGTGATTATTTGGATATAGGAAGGCTGCTGCGGACAGGGGTCGTCCCGGTTGTAGTAAAAACGCTAACCTTTCACAGTTAGGAAAAGGAGGATTATACGAAATGAAATTATCCACTCAATACTTTGGGGAAATCCATCAATTCAAATCGTTGAAAGAAGTCCTGGCCAAAGCGAATGAAGAGAAATCAGGAGATAGGCTTGCGGGAATTGCAGCAGATTCTGTCCAAGAACGGATTGCGGCGAAAGCGGTGCTTAGCGAATTGACTTTGGCGGACATTAGGAACTATCCCTTGCTCTCCCCGGAAGAGGATGAGGTTTCGCGGATCATAGATGGTCTCATCAATGGAACCATCTATCAATCTGTGAAGAATTGGAGCGTTGCCGAGCTGCGTGAATATATTTTGAGTGACGAAACGACCGGGGAAGATTTAATGCGATTAAGCAGGGGATTGAATAGTGAGATGATTGCTGCGGCAGCCAAGTTAATGTCGAACCTCGACCTTATTCATGCAGCCAATAAAATCGAAGTGCTCACCAAGAATAATAGCACGATCGGATACAAAGGAACGCTTGCTTCGCGCCTTCAGCCTAACCACCCGACTGACAATGTGGATGGCATGCTGGCATCTTTAAAAGAAGGCCTCTCCTATGGAATCGGGGATGCACTCATTGGAATCAACCCTGTCGATGATTCGGTTGAAAGCGTAAAGCGGCTGCTTCATGCGACACAGGATGTCATCCAGAAGTGGAACATCCCGACCCAAAATTGTGTGCTTGCGCATGTGACCACACAAATGAAGGCCGTACAGCAGGGGGCGCCTGCTGATATGATCTTTCAAAGCATAGCCGGAACGGAAACGGCCAATCGCTCTTTTGGAATTAACGTACAATTGCTCGAAGAAGCTAATGAGATCGCCAAGGCCTATGGGACCGGCACAGGCCCGCAGCATCTTTATTTTGAAACGGGGCAAGGCTCCGAGTTATCGGCTGAAGCGCATTTCGGAATCGATCAGGTGACGCTCGAAGCCAGGAACTATGGATTTGCCCGCTATTTTGATCCGTACATTGTCAATACGGTCGTCGGATTCATTGGTCCTGAATATCTATATAACAGCAAGCAGGTCATCCGAGCCGGGTTAGAAGATCATTTCATGGGAAAAATGCATGGACTGCCGATGGGTGTGGATATTTGCTATACGAATCATATGAAGGCGGATCAAAATGATATCGAGGATTTGGGTGTACTTTTAACGGCGGCTGGTGTGAATTTCATCATCGCAACTCCGATGGGGGATGACTGCATGTTAAACTATCAGTCTTTGAGTTACCACGATATAGCGACTTTGAGGCAAACGATGGATAAGCGGCCTGCCCCATTATATGAAGCTTGGCTGGAGAAGATGGAGATTATGGAGAACGGAAAATTAACGAAGCGTGCTGGTGATCCAACTATATTTAACCATTAGGAGTGGATGATATGGGAATGAATAATAAGGAAGATTTGGATGCCTTGATAGCGAAAACCCCTGCGCGGATAGGTGTAGGCAGGTCAGGGACCCGGCCGAAAACGGATTCTTGGCTGAAATTCCGTTTTGACCATGCGGCGGCCGTCGATGCTGTATATGGTGAAGTCAGTGATATTCTTTTGAAGCGCTTGAATTTATTCAAGGTGAAAACGAAGGCAGATGATAAGGAAGTCTATTTACGGCGTCCGGATTATGGCAGGAAGCTTTCGGATGAAGCAAAGCGGGCGATAGAGGCCAAATGCATAAAGGCCCCAACAGTTCAAATCATCATTTCCGATGGCTTAAGTGCCAAGGCGATCGAAGAAAATGCGGAGGACGTCTATTTATCTTTCAAACAATCTTTGGTGGTGGCAGGTCTGGATACGGGTACACCTTTTTATATTGAAAAGGGACGGGTTGCCGTGATGGATGATATCGGTGAAATCCTTGGACCTGAGGTCATTGTCCTGCTGATCGGTGAACGGCCTGGTCTGGTAAGTGCTGAATCATTGAGCGCTTACATTTGCTATAAACCACGTTTGGGCACCATTGAAGCGGAGAGGATGGTCATTTCAAACATTCATAAAGGAGGGATTCCCCCGGTTGAAGCTGGGGCACATCTTGGCACGGTCATTCAAAAGATCCTCAAATACCAAGCGAGCGGCATGTCCCTCGTAAAAAAGGAACATGAAGAAGAAAAGCGTGAAAAACTCGGTTGAACAAACATTGTATAAAAATGGAGGTTTGGAGCAGTTTCATTCCAAACCATGATTAAGACTAGGTTATACTTTATGGTTTTGAACGTTGATTTCCACTTCAGGCACTCGCTTTCCGCGGGCGGTCCGGGAGCCTCCTCGGCGCTCTTTGCGCCTGTGGGGTCTCCCTTAGACGCGCTTTCCCCGCAGGAGTCTCGTACCTTCTATTCCAATCAACTGGATTGATTTTTTTAGAAAAACTGTAGTCTGTTCTCATCCCAAAGCATGATTTTATAACCCTTAATGTTTTTTACTGTAATCCCTTATTGGATTGAAGAAATTTGCGACACTCCTGCCGATTAACTGGCTAGCCGAGACCCTACAGACGCTTGCTTTGATGCGGCTTGACAGACAGTCGGCGGAAAGGGAGCGGATTTCTGAAATCAGCTGGTACGTTTTTAAATAAAAAACTGCAGGCAAACTCGATTTATTCGAATTTGCCTGCAGTCTGGGGGAGCGAATCGCTCCTCTATTTACTTGTCCCTAAATTCCATAATCCAAACGGGTTGTAGAAGGGATGGTCTTCTTCATATCTAAAGTCCTGAAGGCCAGTCAATATAAAGTCGGGTGCATCTTGCTGAATGCTAAAGGTTTCGCCATTCTTAAAGAGAGGACGTTCACCTACATGGTAATAATTAAATGTGTTAAGCAGAGCAGCCGCCTCTTTCGGACTCATTGTGTTAAGTGTCACGGCATCCGGAAGACCAAAGGCTTTCATTCCGAATGAACAATAATAGTCTTCCTCTCCGATGATCGTGACAAAATGGGCATATACCGAGAGAATATCCGGGCTATGATGAAGATGCTGCCAATCTTCCTTTGAATGGGCAATTCCAGCCGTTTCTATCTTCACTGCCATTCCGCCTGCCCTTAGGATCGCTGCCCCGGCATCGATCAAATCGATAACAGTTCCGGTATCGGATACATCGGCTATTATATAAACGGTAAAGGTATGGTCATTGATTTCCTCTAATGCATTCTCTGAAAAGGCGTCTTTACTGGCGTAGGAAAAGCTCTCCTTTAAGGTGGGTTCATAATCATGGATCTCCGCCTGAAAAGTAATGTTTTTATCACTGTTATGAAAAACATTCCCGGCTAACAGATACCCTTCGCTTTGGGAAGCGACCGTTTGAATCAATTCTGTCCGGTCCTTCCATTTACCGGGTATCCCGATGATGATTTGGTTGTCCTTCATGGATCATCTCTCCTTTCCGATCACTTCATACTATACCACTGCTGATGTTTTCCATAGTATTTCAAAAAAAATAGTGCCAAGCACCGATAAATGCCAGTGAGGGATGTGCAGGACTTTTTCAAAATTATACAATTGATGTATAATATAATCTAGTAAACGTATAGCCTATCTTCGTAGGAATTCCCCTTAGGGTTTTCTCATAGGGCCGTATCTTAATAATCTATTCGTATATATCAATGATGAAAGAGAGTGTTTATAATGGGTCGTAAGTGGAATAACATTAAAGAAAAAAAAGCGTCAAAAGATGCTAATACTAGTCGGATTTATGCTAAGTTCGGACGGGAAATATATGTAGTGGCAAAACAAGGTGAACCAGATCCAGAATCCAATCAGGCATTAAGGGTCGTGCTTGAGCGTGCGAAAACGTACAATGTTCCAAGAGCGATCATTGACCGTGCGATTGAAAAAGCCAAAGGCGGTTCTGAAGAAAACTATGACGAACTTCGTTATGAAGGGTTCGGTCCAAATGGTTCAATGGTCATCGTGGATGCATTGACAAACAACGTGAACCGGACGGCATCTGATGTACGTGCCGCATTTGGGAAAAATGGCGGGAATATGGGTGTCAGCGGATCTGTTGCTTATATGTTCGATGCAACGGCAGTCATCGGGATTGAAGGTAAAACGGCTGATGATGTTCTTGAACTGTTAATGGAAGCGGATGTTGATGTACGTGACATCATTGAAGAAGAAGAAAGTGTCATCGTTTATGCCGAACCTGAACAATTCCATGCTGTACAACAAGCATTCAAGGATGCAGGAATCAGCGATTTTACAGTGGCCGAGCTGACGATGCTTGCACAAAATGACCTAACCCTACCAGAAGATGCACAAGCACAATTCGAAAAAATGATTGATGCACTGGAAGATTTGGAAGATGTTCAACAAGTTTATCATAATGTAGATCTTGGTTAGTGAAATGACAAGCAGACCTTTGCTATATGATCAAAGGCCTGCTTATTTTATTTGAAAGGAAAGAGCCTGTTCCGAATCACGAAACAGGCTCTTTCCTTTTGATTATTCACTTATGGTGATTCCGGAAAGTTCACGGTCCTTCTTTACCTTTTCCAATTCCGAAATTGTGACCAGTTGATAACCTTGGTCATGCAGTTGTTTGATGATTTTTCCTGCAGCCTGGGCGCTAGTTTGATAGATATCATGCATTAATATGATTCTGCCATCCTTGGCTTTGCTCATCACCTTGTTTACGATTTTCTTTTCATCGCGTTCTTTCCAATCTTCTGGATCGACATCCCAAAGTGAGACTTTCATATCCTCCATGTATTCCCTCACATTATTGTTAATCGCTCCATATGGGGGACGGACGAGATTTGGCTCAGTACCTGTTGCTTTTTCTACAGCGTCTTGGGTCTTTTCGATTTGATCTTCGATTTTGTTCTTGCTTAAGCGCGTCAGCTGCGGATGATCCCATGAATGGTTGCCGATCTCATTTCCTTGCTGCAGCATTTTTTGCAGAACTTCCGGATAGTGCTGTACGCGGCTTCCAAGTACGAAAAACGTCGCGTGTCCATCATATTTTTTCAGGTCTTCCAGAATGGACATGGTATGACTTGGATGCGGCCCGTCATCGAACGTCAAGGCAATGACCTTTTTTGAAGGGTCGATCCATTCATTTTGCACGGGCAGTTTGGCGACGATATGTTTCGGCTGCCATTCCTTTACACGATCCTCATTCAAATCTTGACTTTGATATGAATCTAGCAAACTATCTTTAAAAAGATCCTTCTTGATGGCTATTGTATGAGTCTTAGTTGAATCATCAGTCTTAACGTAGAATACAAGCGTATTTTTCAAGACTGAAAAAGAATTGAAGTTGGCTGCCTTCAGTTTGTTTTCCTTTTTAATGAGACTGTTTGAAATGCCTTCTTCTTCCTTCTGCGTTAACTCTTCAAAAACAATATCGGATAAAACGGATAAATAATCAGTATCCGTGGCAAAGATGTCTTCTATGGAGAGCTTTTGCTGAGATGGAATATCATAAGTGAAGATCTGGGTTCCAGACTGCTTCTTTCCTTCCACTTGCTCATATTTATCGAAGGAAATCGTAATGGTCTGTTTACTGAAATGGAGGATCGTATAGGTGAGGTTAAGCTCGGAAGCTTTTCCGTCGGATGCTTTCCATTTCTTTTCATAATCCTTAATTTCTTTCTTTATGTAGGCTTCTAGCTGTTTGTCGATCTTTTCTAAATGCAGAACGGGCCTGCTGGCTGAATACCCGCCTTTCGTATTATCTTTCACATACGTTTGAATATCGGCTTCTGGGTAATTTTTATCAGTTGTATAGGCCGAAACGGTTCTCTTCTTATCAAAAGCAAGGCTTTTAATGGCTAACCCCATCGTTCCCACAGCAGCTGTTAGACAAAATAGAAAAATAAAGACTTTTTTATAATTTAATTTCCTCATGATGCACTCCACCTCGATAATCATTCTACTATATAGACGCGCCAAAAGCCTTAAAAGTTTGTAAAAAATTTCATTTTTTTATATTAATATATTTCCTTGCTCATTTTCAAACTTTTATGGCTGCACCAACGTCTATTCTTTGTACCTAGGATACGTAATTTAAATGTAAGGAGCTCTATCATGCAATGAAAAATCCAGATATGAATCAATTAATCGCGGCCCGGATAACCGAACGGCAAGAGAATTTGTACAGACTTGCTTTTTACTATGTCAAAAACCAAGAGGATGCCCTTGATATCGTGCAGGAATCAATAAGGAAAGCGCTAGCCTCCAGCAGCAAAATCAAAGACGCTGCATCTATAGATAGTTGGTTATATAAGATCATCGTCAGAACGGCACTGGATGTTTTGCGGAAGAAAAAGAAACTGACCGTCGCCGATGACGAAACAATAGAATACTTACGCAGCGGTGAGGAGGATCACTATCCTGACCTGGATTTGCAAAAGGCCCTGGAAGGACTTTCAGTCAAGTACAAAACGGTAGTCGTCCTCCGTTTCTTTGAGGACCTGAAGTTGGACGAGATAGCGGAAGTGCTGGAAGAGAACGTAAGCACGATCAAAACAAGATTATATAAAGCGCTGCAACTATTGCGGATCAACATGACTGAACAGGAGGAAACGAAAAAATGGAAAAAAAATTAAAAGATCTGCGGGAAGAATATCTTAAAATACCGATACCAAAGGAATTGAATGATGTCGTTCAAGCAGCCTTGAATGAAAAGCCAAGGAAGAGGCCGAGGGTTGGCAGGAATATCCTCGTGTCAGCGGCAGCGGCGCTTCTGATTGTGACAGCTTCCGTAAACATCAGCCCGGCAGCGGCGAAAGCCATGAGTGATATTCCGATAGTCGAGAAGGTCATCAAAGTGATTACCTTCGTCGAATGGAAAGAAGAAGCGAATAATTCCTCGGCAATAATCAAAACGCCTGCTATATCCGGTTTGGAGAATAAAAAGCTCGAAAATAGCTTGAATGATAAATATTTAACGGAAAGTAAGCAGCTTTATAAGGAATTTACGGAATCCATGGAAAAACTGAAGGAAGGTGAAAAGGGCAATATCTCGGTGGAAAGCGGATATGTGATATTGACGGATAATGAAACGATATTATCCGTACAGCGTTATACGGATACGATTCAGGCCTCCAGTTCCACGGAAAGTCAATTCGATACAGTCGACAAGAAAAACGAAGTGCTTTTAACGCTAAATAGCTTATTTAAAGATGATCGCTATCTTCAGGTGATCAGCGAGAACATCAAGGAACAGATGAAGCGGCAGATGGCTGAAGATCCGGAAAAGGTATATTGGGTCGAAGATGATGATCTTACTGCTTTTAAAGGCATCAATGAAAACCAAAACTTTTATATAAACGAAGATGGCAAGCTAGTCATCGCGTTTAACAGCTATGAAGCTGCACCGGGATATATGGGGGCCGTCGAGTTCATCATCCCGACAAAGGTGCTGTCAGACCTTCTTGTTGGCGATCAATATATCCATTAAAACGGCCCTATTGTAATTCTTATGACGGGCGGAAGGTTTTTAAAACGGCACAATATCCATTAAAAAAGACGAACAACGTTACTTGATTACAGTAACCTTGGTTCGTCTCTTTTTTGTTCGAATTTCATCTGATCCAGTTCCAGCCTCAA
The DNA here is from genome assembly GCF_056502895.1 of Bacillus sp. T-10(2022). Taxonomy (NCBI): domain Bacteria; kingdom Bacillati; phylum Bacillota; class Bacilli; order Caryophanales; family Bacillaceae; genus Bacillus; species Bacillus sp. T-10(2022). Next base: position 4,926,468 of record NZ_CP113518.1, on the reverse strand, counting down.
TTTTTCCGTCTCCATAAGGAAGTTTTCATGTTTAAGTTTTTCAAGCTCCAATTCAACTTGTAGCATCTTGTGTTTGGTTTTTGACTGTTTTTCGAAATGGCTTGTCAGTATGGCGATTATAGGGATGGAAAAAATCATCACGACGGTTATGATCCCGAACATTATGGTGCCTCCTCGTTTTTATATCTATTATATGGTGAATATAACGATTGTGGTGGGATTTTTCAAAATATGCCATTTCCGATTCTCATTAATAAGTGCATGGCAACCAAAGTAATACCATTATTGAAGTTAGGGCAATATATCATTGATGACAACTCCCTATTAGACTATATAGAATGTCTTTTACTTGGAAACGTGAAATTTTGCTTGCATGGTGGAAAGTCACTTCTATTTATTTTGAAATTAATTATTTAAATATACTAAATATTTGTTTACAACAGAGAAAATAAAAGTTATTATACAATAATAAAAGGAGGGCTAGGTATGGCAACGATAAATAAACAGAAAATTGTGGATAGTGTACCTCAAAAAGGTTTTTTTGGAAACCCTAAAGGACTATTCACCCTTTTCTTTACTGAGTTCTGGGAGCGTTTCTCCTATTATGGCATGAAGGCCATTCTTGTTTACTATATGTATTACGAAGTATCTAAAGGGGGACTAGGTCTTGATGAACCCACAGCCCTTGCCCTTGTATCCATATACGGATCTTTAGTATATATGTCCGGTATAATTGGCGGATGGCTCGCCGATAGGATTTTCGGGACTTCAAAAGCCGTATTTTACGGTGGTATCTTGATCATGCTCGGGCATATTGTCCTTGCTGTACCAGGCAGTCTCTCCATGTTCTTTGTTTCCATGGTACTCATTGTTCTGGGTACTGGTCTATTAAAACCGAACGTTTCCAGCATTGTCGGTGAAATTTACGCGGAAAATGACGATCGCAGGGATTCCGGTTTCAGCATATTCTATATGGGTATCAACATGGGTGCATTCCTTTCACCGTTTGTTGTCGGTACAGTCGGAATGAAATACAGCTTCCACCTTGGTTTTGGACTTGCGGCAATTGGTATGTTAATTGGGCTCATCGTCTTTGTTGCAACAAAGAAAAAGAACCTGGGCCTGGCGGGAACTCTTCCTGCTAACCCACTATCACAGAATGAAAAGAAAAAAGTATTCACTAAATTGGGGATAGCAGCACTGATCATCGCTGCCATCATCGGCATCACGGCTTCTGCAGGCATCTTAACGATTAAAACCTTCATTAATCTTGTAGGAATCCTAGGGATCGTAATTCCGACCCTTTATTTCATTTTCATGTATCGCAGCCCTAAAACAACTTCTGTTGAACGTTCCCGATTGATTGCCTATATTCCTTTGTTTATAGCAGCCGTCATGTTCTGGGCGATTCAAGAGCAAGGTGCAACAATATTGGCAAGCTATGCAGACAAACGGACACAGTTGAATTTTGCTGGAATCGAAATAAACCCGTCTTGGTTCCAATCATTGAATCCTTTGTTCATCATTACCCTTGCACCAGTATTCGCCTGGTTATGGATTAAACTAGGAAAGCGTCAGCCGACCATTCCTCAAAAATTTTCAATAGGTTTACTGTTCGCCGGTTTATCATTCCTGGTAATCCTGCTTCCTGCTTATTTTGGTGGATCCGACGCATTAGTCAATCCGCTATGGCTTGTACTTAGCTATTTCCTTGTAGTGCTTGGAGAACTTTGTTTATCTCCTGTTGGACTTTCAGCGACTACAAAATTGGCTCCGGCCGCATTCTCGGCACAAACGATGAGCCTGTGGTTCCTGGCAAGTGCAGCAGCACAAGCACTGAACGCACAAATCGTAAGATTCTACACACCTCAAACCGAAATGGCTTATTTTGGAGTGATCGGTATTGCTTCAATGGTCCTTGGACTTGTCCTGATGGCCTTATCACCAAAGATTCAAGGCTACATGAAAGGCATTCGCTAACACTTAGCCAGCAGTAGAAGAAAGATGACCTCTGAATAAAAGGGGTCATCTTTTTTTTATTATTATCATTTTTGCTTCCCCTAGCTTCATCTGAATGTGGAATCCTATTCCATTGTCTTGAAATTTGATCGATTTAATTTGAGTTTGTGATTCAAACCTTTATCTTTTAACTTCTTTTTAATAGGATCCACAGTGAACACTAAGACAAAAAACAAAACAATCTTGGGAATGGGCCCGATATCCATGATAAAAAAAATACAATATCCTAAAATGAAATAAATCGAAAATAGAATACCTAAGTACAATCTATTTTTCATTTAAACCCTCCTCATTCCTTAATAAAATAAATATCTAGCTATGGAACGAGCTGAGTATCCATCCCAATTCCGTTTAACGCAATGGTCTTGCTTCGCTTTTTTTCCAGCTGCAGCGGTATTATTCCATTTAGAAGTTGAAATACCTAGTCCTATTGCGAAAAACACCCATACCTGTACCTATATACTTATTAAACCAACCAACAGCAAGAGTTAATCCATTAACTTTGTTAGAAAATGAAGACATTTGAGCAGCTGCTTTTTTTACTTTAACAGCTGACAATGTCTTTACAGTAGTACAATCATAAGTAATTCGCCAGATTTGTATACATATCCAGCCGCTTGAACATTTTGTACAATCATACTGAAAAATAAAGAAATACTCTAAAGAATAATTAATGCAGGGTTTACGAACATCTTATACCTTTTTGATTTTTTTGCCATTATCATTACCTCCTAACTAAATATCTTGTGAATTCATAATAAACTATGTTTCAACTTGATAAATTCCAAAAGTGATCAGTTGGTTTTCAGAAATGATACGGTTCTGCTGAATTTGTAACAAAGTTTTCTTAAGAGGAACAGATCGAAGGTTTGCTAATATTGGTTCACCAAAGGTTACCCCCATTTAACGATTACGATTTGATGAAGACCAATCTGAGAAGTTTAATTTTTCAACAAATATCTTCCAAGCGCTGCAAGCTGTAAATGTAAAAAAGAGCATCCTTTATAGGATTGCTCTTTTTTCTGGTTGTAAGAACCTTTTCCTTTATTGGGTCAAACACGTCATTTCACCATGGTTTTCTTATTGGTTTTATTCGTTTTAGTCATTGAAATGGTTCTTCTCATTAGTTAAGATCAGCCTTTTCCAGCTTGGAATCCTGGATATTTGGTCATTCCGCCATCAGCATATAAGGTCATTCCCGTTACATAGCTCGATTCGGCGGAAGCTAACCAAGCGGCACAAGACGCAATTTGTTCCGGTTTTCCGATATATCCCATCGGTATCAGGTCGATGACATCTTGTTTAGCTTTTGGGTCATTGAATTTTTCGGCATTGATGGGTGTGTCGATCGCACCGGGTGAAATATTATTAATGCGAATCCCTTTAGGAGCATATTCAAGTGCAAGGGTTTCTGTCATCATCTTCACTCCGCCCTTACTTGCTGCATAGTGGACAAAATGAGGCCAAGGGATCCGGTCATGAACGGAAGACATGTTAATGATATTCCCCTTAATGCCATGATCGAGCATATAACTGATTGCTTCCCTGCTTGCCAGGAACATCCCGGTTAGATTTACATCGATGACTTTCTGCCAATCTTCAAGAGTCAATTTTTCGCTGGGCACTTCATTTTCAATACCAGCATTGTTGATCATGATATCGATTGTGCCAAAGGTGTCCACAGCGAATGAAAGCAATTTCTTCACATCCGCCTCCTTTGAAACGTCGCCTTGAATGGCTGCGGCTTTCCCGCCTGCCGCTTCAATCGTTTTGATGATTTCCTTATGTTCGCCATTTTCAGTGTGATAATTTAATACGACATGTGCTTTTTCTTTACCGAACCTTTCGGCCATGGCTTTTCCTAACCCTTTTGCCGCCCCAGTGATCACTACCACTTTTTTCTCTAAATCGTCATACATCATTTATCGCTCCTTTGACTATTCTTTTGTAAAGCCGATCATGATTCCGCCAGCAATTACGAGTACACACCCGGTGATGACGAAGACCATTTGCTTTTTGGATTTTTTCTCCCCTAAAAGAAAGATGCCGCCTAAAGTGGAAATGACGATCCCCATTTGGGAAAATGAGAATGCGATGGCAACACCCACTTTTGGATTAGCGAGCAGGAGGCCGATATTACCGACTGCCCACATCATTCCGGTTAGAATATTGCGCCTAGCATATTTATTAAACGGTTTATGTTTGATGGATAGGAGCAAGGCAGCCAGGAACATGCCAATTGCTTGTGGCAGGATCGCCGACCATCCGTCAACTTCATTCCATCTGACGACAATGACATATGTAACATAACCTACCGTTGAAATGGCAAGATATAAAACCCCTTTTTTCATGCTTCCTGCTTTTTTGTTATCACCATCGCCGTAGCTCGTCAGCAAGACACCTGTAATCAAACAGATTATTGCAACTATGCCGATGATGATTGTCATCCTGTCATTCCATTCCCTGAAAATGATAACTGCAAAAAATGTATTTCCTAGAATTTGCAGTCCTGTTGAGATTGGAACGGTTTTCGATACCCCGATTTCCTTGACGCTGTTGAATTGAAATAACTGCCCGAATGCCCAGCCTATCCCGGAAATGATACCGACAATCCACACTGTACTGCTCCATTCCGGCGGATTGATGAAAGACATCATGATGGCAAACAGTAATGAACCGATTGTAATGCCAAGTGTTTGATTATAAGAGTTGCCTCCGAGTTTTTCGGAAACAAGCACTAAGCTGCCCCATGTCAATGCAGGGAGTAGCGCAAAGAGAAAACCTTCCACAAAATTCATCTCCTAAACTAGAAAACAATGTTTTAATGAATATAAAATAGTTAGTTAGTAAGCTATTGAATGTATTTAGAGTTTTCCCTTTACACGGGAAAGAAAACATGGTTTTAATTTACCAATTTGGAATTTTATTTTTCAGGGTGGAAACAATGAAAAAATAAGAGGTTTATGGTACTTTTAACTTAAAAACAGTTAGGAGAAATAGTATGACGACACTGAATGAATGGTTTGAAAAGGGGATTCCCGCTAAAGAATTTGTATCTTCGATGAAGGTTCATAAAGAAAACTTACAATCGATTCAGGAGGATTTTTCCGTTTCTGCAGAGGATCAAGGTTTTTTCGATGAATTAAAGACGAAGGAACTTCGAGCCATTGTCATTACTGAAGACTGGTGCGGAGACGCAATGATGAACATTCCAATCCTGCTGAATATAGCTGAAGCGGCAAATATTGAAACTCGCATTGTTTTACGAGATCAAAATCTTGAACTGATGGATCAATACTTAACGAATGGAACAGCGCGTTCAATTCCCATTTTTATATTCATTGATAAGAATAGTGAAGAAAAAGCTGTTTGGGGACCACGTGCACCAAAGGTACAAGAGTATGTAATGGAGTTAAGGTCAGACCTGCCAGCCAAGGATGATGAACGTTTCGAGGCAGCGCAAAAAGCAGTCATCAAAAAGATAACTGCGGCTTTTGCTGAAGAAAAACAACTATGGGATGAAGTATACACCAGTATCAAGGAAGCATTGGGAAGCTGCTGACAGCAGGGATATCCCTTTTTAACCTTGGGGTTTCTTCCATAATGAAGGGCTGTTTCAAAACGGAGACTGCAACCATTTTGGTTGGTGAATCTATAGTATTCATGGTTCTTTTAGTCCAAGGTTTGAGAACAGCCTTTTCATTTACTTATGATTCAGGAATGATTGTAACGCCGATTGTTCGAATAGGTGAATCTTGTTTAGCACTCTGATTCGTAGCGTTGTAGTATTTTACCATTAAATCGTTCAATTCATTTTGAAAGTTAATAAAGCTTTCATCATCAAGCTTTAGTTCTAAAAGGGAAAAGGTTGAACCATCTTCAGTGCAATCTCTTTCTTCTAATTTAGTAAGATAGTTTTGATATTGAGTCATAAGGGATAATTGATAATAAGAAAAGTAGTTCACCTTTTTCTCATTAGAATATTTTTTCCATTCTTCCCCGCTAAGTCGCGCTTCTTCTTCATTTAAAACATAGTATTTTTCGGAAACGGATCTCACTTTTTTTTCTTTTACAATGCGGATGACCCCTGAATCAAATAGAACCTGTATATGTCTATATAATGTTGCTTGGGGTACATCTTTAATGATTTTTAACATTTCTAATGGTGTTAAACCATTTTCCCTGTTTCTCATTAAAGCTTGGGTAATTTTCATTCTTACAGGATGCATTAAAATTTCGGCTTTATTAATCATCTTATTCTCCTCACATTGGAAATTGAATAATTTCAATTGTAAATAATTAATGTCTTCATGCTATAAAGCGACTATATTTTTATTGTTATTTATAATGATAATATTATCATTATAAATAACAATAAAACCTCAAACAATATTTTATCAAGAAAAAAGTAGGTGAAAAAAGTAGGTGAAAAATCCCAGTTTAAATGTTATCATTACTGATAATGATAATAAAATTTGTTATTAAGGAGTGGTATATATGAAATTGCATTATGGATGGAACGAATTGAAAGATATTGATTTCATGCCTATTCTGCCGATTATTTTACCGGTAATTGCTATTGGGATGATTTTAATCCTTATTGCATTAATTGATTTATACAGAAATCGAAAGACACGGAAAAATGTTTTATTGTGGACACTCATCATTATTTTTGCAAATACTATCGGTCCAATTCTATACTTCGTTATTGGTAGAAAGGACAGTGACAGAATATGAAATTACAGATTAATAATGTCACAAAAAAATTCAAAGAAAAAACAGCGGTCAATAATTTTTCAATGGAATTGCAATCTGGGGAATGTGTTGGATTGATAGGGCCCAATGGGGCTGGTAAGTCGACACTAATAAAAGTCATTGCAGATATTATTGATCCAACTATGGGAGAAGTATTGCTTGACGGTAAGAAAATTTCAAAAATGAAAAAGGAAATAGGCTACTTACCACAATACCCTAACTTCTTTCAATGGATGACTGCCAAAGAAACCCTTACATTCATGGGGCAGCTCTCGGGTATCAAAAAGGAAGAATTATTAAGCGGCATTCCAGAGATATTGTCGAAGGTAGGGTTGAGAGGGGAAGAGAATTCAAAGGTGCGGACTTTTTCAGGCGGAATGAAACAAAGGCTTGGAATTGCACAGGCACTGTTACATAAACCAGCTTTGATTGTCATGGATGAACCGGTTTCGGCATTAGATCCGATCGGCCGGAGAGAAGTGTTAAATATCATAAAAGAGATAAAGAAAGATACGACCATTTTATTATCGACGCATATATTAAGCGATGCAGAAGAGATATGTGAGAGGTTTGTCATTATAAAAAGTGGTGAAAAAATTGAGGACACTACAATGTCTGAATTATTAACCAGGAATAGCGGAAATAAAATCAATGTCGCCATAACCTCTAGAAGTCAAAAATGGATTGAACATGTTAAAAGCTTGAACTTCGTCAAAGGTGTAGAGGTAATGGGAAATAAATTGAAGATAGAAGTGGAAAATATTGATTCAAACAAGAATATGTTACTTGCAAATGCTCTGGAGCATAATGTTGATCTTATAAGGTTCGAAATAGATAACGATACATTGGAAGAGATATTCTTGAAATTGGTGGTGGAAACATGAATAATTTTGCCGTTTTAGCTAAAAAGGAATTTGTTCAGATGGTACGTGAATTTAAAGTGATTTGGCTGCCGCTTGTATTTATATTTTTAGGAATAACTCAACCAGTCGTAAGTTATTATTTACCTTCAATTTTAGAGGCACTGGGCGGGAGCCAAGGGATCACCATTGATCCAAGCATGGCTGCCCAAAAAGGCGGCGAAGTTCTGGCCAGTACTTTAGGGTCTCAATTTGATCAGCTAGGGGTCATGATCATCATCGTTTCCATGATGGGAGTCGTACAATCCGATAAAGCAAATGGTATGCTGGCTTTCATTCTTACAAGGCCCGTGACGGTTGGATCTTATATAAGCGGGAAAATCATTTCCAATTATCTGTTTGTTGCCTGCAGTGTGGCATTGGGATATTTGGTTTCATACCTGTATGCAGTTTTTTTGTTTACGAGTGTTGATTTTGCGGATTTAATAGTGGCTTTGCTGTTCTATCTGCTGTGGATCCTATTTATCGTTTCATTCACCACGATGATCAGTACCATTTTTAATAGTCAGGGTATTATTGCATTAATTTCGATAGTATTTCTCCTCGGCTGTAGAATCATAGTTGGATTAAGTCCCGTAATAGACAATGTGAATCCAGCAAGCATGAGTAAACATGCCATGGAAGTACTGATTTTAGGCACAGTCAATTCACAAGCGATTTGGGGTGCATTAGCGGCACTTGAGTTGACTGCAGTAGCGATATTGGTAACGATCATATGGATTTCAAAAAAGAAATTCAATAACGAATAGGTTAGGTATGAAGAAAAATAAATCGACGAAATCTACAGTTATATCTTCGAAAATAAAAATATATCGACGAAATCTACAGTTATATCTCCGAAAATAAGAATATATCGACGAATACAGTTATATCGATGATTAAAATGATAAAGGACTGATTTTTTTACTCAGTCCTTTTTAAATATGGGAATGGAAATCGAAATGCCGTTCCGTGTTTTAGAGTCCACAACATTGATGCAGATCAATTATATGAGAAACATCGCGACTATTGTAGTGACTGCCAAACCAATGGTTACCGGCAGCAGGTTCCGACGGGCAAGTTCAAAGGGACTGACGTTACATATGGCAGCTGCAGGGATCAGTGCCCATGGTATCAGGGTACCTCCGCCAACCCAAATCGCGGTTATCTGCCCGAGTGCGGTCAAGGTTGCGGTTCCGCCTCCGATTGCCGTGCCAAAAAGTTTGGCGACAGATCCCGCTAAAGAAATGCCTGAGAAGCCCGATCCATCCAAGCCAGTGATGGCACCGATGCCCGTTAATGTGACGGCGGCTATTTCTTTCGTTAAAGGAACGGAGGCCGCTAAGGCGGCACCGAGGTCATTGACGATGCCGAGGGATGTTTTCGGTAAGTAGTCACCGATGATCTGATTGAATCCAGAATCACCTAAATAGAAGAATGCGGCGATTGGAATGACGGGTCCGAATACTTTGAAGCCAAATTGAAAACCTTGAATCAAATAGGCCGTTGATTTTTCAAGTCCTTGTTGTTTATGTGCGACAAGGGATAAAATCAGCAATATGAAAACAGCAGTACCCCCAACCAATGCCGTTGCATCTCCACCTTGCAACTTCAAAATCGACAATGCCACAACATCCAACAGAAAGGCGATCGGAATGAAAATTGCAAAAAACTTCTTTTGTCCCAGAGTGAGCAGATTTTCACTGATTGTCTGATCTTGGCTGATCCCCTCAGTATCCGCCGCCTTGATTTTTCCCAGCTTCATATCCCGCTTTAAAAGGATAAAGGCGGAGATGGTGGTGACGACCCCCATTGTAATGACAAGGGGGATGCTCGCAGCGATGACATCACCGACTGGTATGGAAGCCGCATCACCCGTTAGTTTAGGGGCAGCCTGAATGATGAAATCCCCTGATAATGCTATTCCGTGACCAAAAAGGTTCATCGCCATTGCCACGCCGAGGGCTGGTAAACCTGCCCGTAAAGCAACGGGGAGCAGAACGGCACCCAATAAGGCAACGGCAGGTGATGGCCAGAAAAACCAGGATATCATCATCATGACGATTCCGATTACCCAAAAGGCAAGTGTAGGATTTTTAATGAATTTCGCAAATGGTGCAATCATGACATCATTAATGCCCGACTTCGTTAATACCGAGCTCATGGCAACGATGATTGAAATGATTAAAATCGTGGACATTAATTCCGTGATTGCGAAAATGAAGCTGTTGAATATCCCGCTTATCGAAGATGCTAAACTGCCTGTAGCCACTAAAGCCAAAAGGAAAATACCAATTATGCAGATGAGGGTAGTATCACGACGTTTTACCATAAACCCGATTATCAATGCAATGAATACAACATAAATCCAATGGAGTGCCGTTAATTCCATCTCCATGATCCGTCCCCCTCATAAATATGCCTAGTTACAGATTATGAGAGAGGTACGGGGTGGTGAGTTGTTTCATAAATTTTAAAGGCTTATCTTAGTTTCAACTTATGATGTGAATAACCAATTTAAGGTGAGGTAACTTGGTCAGGGTATTTTTTCATTCCTCATCCTCATCCTCATCCTTATCATCGACCTTCACACCTAATAATTTAGCTAATTTAAACGTCTTATCAATTGTAGGATGGTTTCTCATATTTATCCAGTTGGGAATTTGTTAAGACAAAATCAGCTGCAGACATATTTCATTATATAATTTGGTAATATTTACTTATATTTACTTTTATAGTTAAATACTAAACGAAGGGGAGGTTATTATATTGAAGTTGAAAAGGTCATTATATATAACAGCATTAGGTTTATCAATACTAGGTTCTGCTACGGGGGCAAGTGCAGCTGAAACTGAAGGTCTGGTAAATTCAAAAGAAACATCATTTACTCAAGAACCAGATGGTACAGGTAGTACCATCCTAGCAAAGAATAAAGTTCGTATGAGTTTAAGTACATACAACCCAATTTTATCGACTAATTATGCAGTCGCTAAATCATCTTCTGATAAGATACAGGACTATATTTACGCACGAGCTAAAACCTTTAATGGTGATAGTTCTTTAATCAAAACTAAATCGGCAAGTTCTACAAAGACGGACTATATTGGAGTTAAAACATTGAACGATTCAATATACTTCAGGAATGATTTTGCTATTGGGACTCATACTTTTAAACTTAAAGGGTATAAAACTGTTAATGGTCAAACAAAGGCCTATTGGTAATTGGTAGTAGAAAAATAATGAAGAGATATGCTCATTGCATATCTCTTTTAATTAGGAGAAGATTGGTTTTATGAAAAAATACTACATAGCTGCGTTATCTGTTTTGATATTGCTTGGGGTTTTTTACTGGTTTTATGCTTCATCTCCACCTAAAGAATTAAGATTAAGCACGTCTAATAATGATGATATTGAAAAAGAAAGCAAAGAAACGAATGCGGCTGAGTATGGTTCGGTTGGGTATGGTTTGATAGATTTGAATGGTAAACTTATCGATGAAGGAAGTGCACTTAATAGTAAAAACAATGAAGTGACAGTTGTTGCCTCAGTAGACAATGACATTGATGAGGACAGAAAGTATGCTTTACTTATTTTTGAAGATTATAAACAAGTAAATTTCAAAGCTGAAAATAAGGAGCAGGAAGTAAATAAATTTTTCTTTGATGCGAAACCTAACAGCTCCATAAACTTCAAAGTTTCTGTTCCCATTCGTTCCGATTCCAGTGAATTGACTTTTGTAATCGTTCAAAAGCCAGAGTATAAATTAAAGGAGCTCGACCTAAATAGGGCAGGGATTTTAGAACAAGTTTTAAGTATGCGGTATTCCATCAACAAAGCTGACAGCGGGAAAGATGTTAATAAAGTAAAGGAAGTAAAACCTGATGCTGTTGCGAAGGATGGATTAAATGAAAATATATCAATCACAAATAGCCAGGAAAAGTTGCAATCAATTATGACTGAAAAAGAAGGCAAGAAGCTTAAGCTCTCTGCCGGAAATGAGACGAATGAAGAGATCAGATATGCAATCATAGCTTTAAAAGATTGGGAACAAGTTCCGGTCATAGATAACACAGAAGTCTTATATACCACTGTTCCACCAGAAACTAGACATCTTTTTGATTTTAATCTTCCCGACGTTGAAAGAGAAAATAATTTCCAACTCATCGCTTTCCCGTTTCCTTATGAAGTATCAGTTGATAATTACGAGAGTCAACAAACTTTTGGTTCCTTTAGAGTTGTTATTCAAAATAAAGAATAAGATTATTAACGGAAAGGAAGAATCGGATTGTCTACTATAATTAATATATTAGGTTTCGTGGGTATTATCGGATTTATAGTTTTTTTAGCAATAGCAAAAACTATAAAAGATAAATCTAAAAGGTAGTTGGTTTTATTAGTGGAATCACTTTCCCGAAATAGGTTACGACAAGAGGTCTGGATTACCAGGCCTTTTTTGTTCCTTACTTATACGGCATAGTAAGACGAGTCAAAAATCAAAAGGAGAATACCCTATTATAACAAGAAGCAGGTCTTTTCTATCTTCGGAATAAGTCTTCCGTAAGCAGGACTCCTTAAATATAGTAAAAGTTCGTCTTATTAAAGTGAATTCTTCCTCAACTATCCTGCCTCTTATGTTCGATTAAAGTTGTGTATAAACTTCAGCATCAAAGTAAAGGTCATTCAAAAGCTTGTTAACAATCCCATTAAAATAAGCAAACTGCCGCTTATGCATCTTAACTCCACTCTTAACCTTCATAGCAAATTCCTTGAAAGCTTTGGTGCCTATTTCAATTTCTTGTTTACCCTGATAATGCTATTCCGAGACCAAAAAGGTTCATCTCCATTGCCACACCAAGCAATGGAGTGCCGTTAATTCTATCTCCATGATCCGTCCCCCTCATAAATATGCCTAGTTACAGATTATGAGGGAGGTACGAGGTGGTGAGTTGTTTCATAAATTTTAAAGGCTTATCTTAGTTTCAACTTATGATGTGAATAACCAATTTAACTGCATTATGAGAAAGATACTATTATAAATCACCCCTATAATACACCCATTTAATTACTTCAGCATAAAAAAAGTCAACCCTAATATAGGAATCGACTTTATATTAATATAGTCTAAAAAGTGTGGGATCTACTTTAGAAAGGACTTTACTCGTTACTATTTCTTTAAGTCAATATTTAGGAAGCTACCTTTCGTTAGTGAAAGCTGTATTTTTATTTGCTTTTTGCGGTAGTGGCCACAATTAATCTAAGTATCCTAAATTTGAAAGGGCTTCTAAATAATCATGGAAATCTCTATTTTTCAGGTTGTAATCTTCTTTTTCGATTCCCATTAAGACGACTAATCTATGAAATAATCTCTCGCTATTCCCAATTGTTTTGAAATCTTTAATGTAACCATCACTGTCAACTCCTAAAAATATCACCAAATATTCTCCTTCTTGAATAAGAGCATATTCGATTTCTGCTTTTGTAGTTTCAGAAAGATCAAGTGTATATTGTTTGTTTAATTCTTTTAAACTTAGAAAATCACTTTTTTCTTGATCTGTAAATAAGTTGTGTAGAATTTCAACATTATCAATGATGTAACACTTATTATAATAATCCAATTCTTTTGGATCAACTAGAAAAGCCATCTCTTTTTTATCTAGTGATTTAGAAAGATATTCATTTATTAGAACATCTTCTACATAAGATGATAAAAATTTATTTGGTATCGAACGGTTAAGATATTTCTTGTATAGTTCTTCACTTTTTACATCCATAAGTTATATCATCCTTTTAATAATAAAATGAATGGCCACCATTACGATTATAAAAGTGGAAGTGGTGATAATAACCTTCTGCAGAAGATTTACCTTTGTCTCTTTTAGGACAGACTCTCAAAAAATACATTTATTTTGACTAGCTGGGGAACTGACGTCAAATTTTTTCATTTGGATTTTTAATATATTGTATTAATGATGACAGTAATATAAAAATGGCAACGATACTAATTATTATATGTACAAGTTTAAATTCTCTTGTTGGATAGTAATTGTCAAAATTAGAAAAAGACCAAAATAAAAGGCTAATTGATAAAAGTATTGTTCCAATGAGTACCTTCAAAGTAAGACCCTCCTTTAATTCAAAAATTTAAATTATAACTAATATAGCACGAAAAAACTGCTTATTTTCCTAATTTATGAAGATGCTTTTTATCCGTTACACTGCCTTTATTCGTGTCTCCATCAATAGTAAGATAGAAATATTTCCTTGATGTCTGAACTAATGACATGATTTAAGGCTTATCTTCTTTATTTTCAACAATACTTCAAGTATCCTTAATTTGAATAGCAACTACTGTAAATGAGGGATAAGCCGTGAAGCAAATATATAGTGATGTCATACAATTTCGGGGTACACATTATGAGTTTGGATACATGCAAGGGGAGGAATTAAAAGATTCACTAACGGTAAAAAATCGTGAAGATCAGTGGAAGATCAGGCAGCCTCGGTTTACGGTTGAAGAAGAAGAGGTCAAGAAAGCAATTACACAATTCGCCCCTGGAGTTTGGGAAGAATTACTGGGGTTGCAAGAAGCGCTGAAATGGCCAATTGACCGCGTACTGCAAGAGTTTGGTGGATACCGATTGGATTATGTTCGGTCGGGCTGTTCGATCATGACAGGCGATGATTATCTCATTCGCAATTATGATTACCACCCAAAGACCTATGAAGGACGCTATGTCCTATTCCAGCCAACCGATCAAGGGTATTCAAGCATCGGCCCGAGTCAGCGAGGGACTGGTCGGATGGATGGAATGAATGAAAAAGGTTTGGTGATAGGCTATAACTTCATGAATCGCAAGAATCCTGGTGATGGTTTCATTTGCTGCATGATTGGCAGACTGATTGTTGAATCTTGTGCAAACGTTCAAGAAGCGGTCGCGATGTTGAAGGAAATCCCGCATCGTCATTCTTTCACTTACGTCGTTTATGATAAAAGCGGAAGTACCTATATTGTGGAAACCTCCCCGAGAAATGTAGAGGTGCGCACGTCAAATGCCTGTACAAATCACTTTGAAATCATGAAAAATGAAAACCGTAACCATCTTATCGATTCAAAACGCCGATTAGAGGTCATCCAAGATCACGAAGGGAAACTTTCATCTGCCTACGATGCTTATAGGTTGTTTAATGATACCAACCAAGGTGTCTTCTCGGATTTATATAGCAGCTGGGCGGGAACGATTCATACATCCGCTTATTTACCTAAGAAGATGAGAGCTTGGATTGCCTTGGGAGGGAACCAGGAGCCGACTTCAATAGATTTTGCAAAATGGCTCGAAGGGGAAGATGTTGAGTTAAAACGAATCAAAGGTGTAATTGATACGGATATTCCCTTCGTGCATATGGATGAGGGAGCGAATTGGTTTCGAAATTGAACGTCTTTAAGTAAATTTGAACCTTGTGTTGTTAACTGGCCCAATCCTTGGATTGGGCTTTTGTTGTTCTATTTTTAGGCAAACCTGGTACTATTTATTAGTGGATGTCACAGTAATATAATATGATGAAGTAACAGATTTTGGATTAGGACAAGAAGCTGGATTTGTGTGCCGTACTTGTACAATGAATAAGGGGATGAGCGAATGTTTTCGACAGCTATTGGTTGGTTTCGGTTTATTACAATAATTGAGGGAATCTCATATGTTTTATTGCTTGCCATTGGTATGCCCATTAAGTACATATTGGATATTGGGGAAGCAACACTCATTTTAGGCAGCATCCATGGTTTCTTATTTGTCGTATTTGGGCTTTTATTACTTTATGTAAGCATCATATCAAAATGGTCCTTTTTAAAAATGGCGATGATTTTCATCGTTTCATTCATTCCATTTGGTAATTTTGTAATCGATCGCAGGCTTCTGAAGCAAAGTTAAATACTTTTACTTTAAAAAAATCCATAAAAAAACGTCTTGCTATTTAAATGGCAGGCGTTTTTTTTATGGATTTAAGCTTGCTGTAAGGTTGGCACAAAGATGCTGTAAGAATGGGCATGTAAAGTATAAGTATCAACAATACTGAAGAGGTGAAACAAATGGAACCATTATTAAAAGTGAAAAATATAAAAAAAACATATGGTAAATCAAGCGCTGCCTACACAGCGCTGGAAAATATATCTTTTGACATTCATGAAGGGGAGTTTGTAGGGATCATGGGACCTTCTGGAGCGGGGAAATCGACGTTGCTCAATTTGTTAGCAACCATTGACTCGCCGACTGAAGGGGAAATTTATATGAATGATACGAGCATTCACGATATGAAAGGGGCTGACTTAACGGATTTCAGACGTGATAATCTTGGTTTCATCTTCCAGGATTACAATTTGCTAGACTCATTGACTGTGAAGGAAAATATATTATTACCACTGGCGATTGCGAAAGTTCCAGCGAAAGAAATTACTGCCTTGGTGAATCGTATTGCTAAAGTATTCGGGATTGAAGGGTTATTAGCTAAATATCCATACCAAATCTCCGGTGGGCAAAAGCAAAGAACAGCTGCAGCCAGAGCGCTTGTGACGGAGCCGGCATTGATCCTGGCAGATGAGCCAACAGGTGCACTTGATTCAAAATCAGCAACAGGTCTGCTGGAAAGCTTAAGTGAACTGAATGAAAATAATAATTCCACCATCATGTTGGTGACACATGATGCATATGCCGCAAGCTTCTGCCGGCGGATCATTTTCATCAAGGATGGGACGCTTTCAACAGAAATTTATCGTCGTGGCCAATCACGTAAAGCTTTCTTCCAAGAAATTATGGATGTCCTTGCAACAATTGGAGGTGAGGTAGATGACGTTATTTAGTCTGGCGAGAAAGAATATTGCTCGAAACCTCTCCCAATATTTTTTATATATCGCATCCATGGTATTTAGCATTATCATCTATTTTACATTTGTAACATTAAAATATAGCGACACAGTTGCAGAACAAACGGCTTCATCACAAAAATTAGGTTCATTAATGAGTGGTGCGGCCGTCATCCTGATTTTCTTCGTTGCCATTTTCATTGCCTATTCAAATTCATTCTTCATGAAAAAACGTAAAAAAGAAGTGGCATTATATGCATTGCTTGGCGTACGTAATCGTCAGATTGGTTTTATGCTCTTCTTTGAAAACCTATTGCTAGGTTTGGTTTCATTGGTTGTGGGAATTTTACTTGGATTTCTTTGTTCAAAAGGGTTCATGACGGTTTTGATCTATTTAATGGGCTATGATATCATCGCACCATTTACTTTTTCGGGATCTGCAGCATTGAACACCTCTATCGTATTTCTGATTATTTTCTTGGTGACATCTTTCCAGGGCTATCGTTTAATTTATCAATTTAAACTAATTGATCTCTTCCATGCATCGAAAAAAGGGGAAGCAGCCCCGAAGCCATCAATGATTGTAGCCATTATAGGAATTTTCCTGATTGTCATGGGTTATTGGTTGGCGATGCAAGATCTTTTTACTTCTAAAGTGTGGGAAAAGGTCGGGTTTTTAATGACAGCACTCATTATATTGACAACAGTTATTGTCGGTACGTTTCTCTTGTTTCATAGCGTGACAGGCTTTGTGTTAGCCGTGATTAAGAAAAATGAAAAATGGCTATGGAAAGGCCTTCATATAATGACGATCTCGCAACTGCTGTATCGCATTCGGGGTAATGCACGTACATTGACCGTAATTGCGGTGTTAAGTGCTACAACTGTAACGGCCGGCGGTGCGGTTTATGGTCTTTATTACAATGCAAATGACCAAGTTATGACCGTTGATCCTAACACCTTCATGTATCAGCTTACGGATGCAAAAAGCGATCAACAAGTGAGCGCTGTATTGTCAGATACAAAGTATGATGAAAATATTGAAGCACTATCTGTCACATTTAATACGAAAGAACTTAGCAAGGGATCAGCATTCGATAGCTCTGATAAAAGGATTTACACGGTTATCGACGAAAAAACATATAACAAATTAGCAGAAGTTCAAGGCAAGGAAGCACTGCTTGTGAATAATGACAAAGCAGTAATTTTAGATATTGGATATGACAAAAGGTTCTCACCTATATATAAGGACAAAACCATCACGACAGAAAACAACACGGCAATCACATTCCAAAGTTTTAAGACACAAACAGTTTTAAATGCGAAAACAGCAGGCATAGCAGTGGTTGTATCGAATGATCAATTTAAATCATTGCAAAAAGAAGGGGAAGCCCTAAGCTATCGTGTTATCGGGGTTGATCAAGCTTCCACTGATTTATCGGGGGAAATTGCAAAACAATTGCCTGAAGAAGCGCTATTTTCCAGTGCCCCTCAAGATTTTCAAACAAGCATTGAAAGTGTAGGCTCATTGCTCTTTATCGGAAGTTTTCTTGGTCTTGTTTTTTTAGCGGCAACAGGCAGTATCATTTACTTTAAAGTTCTAACGGAAGCTGAGGAAGATAAATCACAATACAATATGCTTCATAAAATGGGTGTTAACGCAAAAGAAATGCGGAAATCCATTGCATCACAAGTGTTTGTAATCTTTTTCGTTCCACTGGCAGTGGGGTTATTGCACAGTGCGGTTGCTTTAAAAGCCTTCTCGGGCTTATTGATGATGGACCTGGCAAAACCTGTGTTGATCTGGATGATCGCTTATACGGTCATTTACGGTCTGTATTATATCTTAACGGTAGCTTCCTATAATCGTATTATCACACAAAATAATAAAACAGAAGGATGATCGAGATGAAGAAATTTATTATGGTAGTTGGCATTTTGTTTATACTGGGAGCGGCAGGGGTCTTCGCGCTTACTAAAATAGACTTTAACCGCATGAATGCCGATAATTATTATTTGCAAATTACAGAGGATGGGGTACAACATGAAACCAAACTGGATGATGGTTCAGTGATGACTTACTATTCTTATAAACTGGACGCCAAAAATGCAGATGGTGAAACGATACCCCTTGAATTCACGGCACAAAAAAACCTTCGAAAAAACGCTTACTTAAAGATGTACGTGAAAAATAGTGATGAGGTTTCGTCATATGATGAAGTGAAATTTGAGGATATTCCAAAAAAGGCACGAACAAAATAAATGAAAGAAGGGCTGTCTGTAAATTATGGACAGCCCTTTAAATAATTATAAAAGTATCGTAATTGTGGTTCCCTTATTTTCAACGCTAGTCAAATCAAGTTTACCTTTATGAGCCAGAATAATGTCCCTTGCAATGGCCATTCCTAAACCGGTCCCATGTGTACTGGCAGTATTCGTACCTCGATAGTAGCGTTCAAAAACCTGTTCCAAGTCTTTGTCGGGAATACCGCGGCCATTATCGGCAATGGTAATTTTGGTATCAAGTTCCGATTGTGGACCAATATCATCAATTTGTATTTTCACGACGACATTTTCATCATTATGTACGAGCGCATTGTAGATAAAGTTAAAAATCGCCCGTTTCAGTAATTTTTTATCCACTTTATGTGTTGCTTTATTCACATTTGCCTCAAATTCAACCTGTTTATCACCAAATTGTGAATCATTTAAAAGCTCGATCGTCATTTCTTTTATAAACTTAACGATATCAACATCTTCAAATTGCAAAGGAAGTCGTTGGTTGCGCAAACGCATCGTTAAATTGAGATCATCCAGCAAATCTTTCATATATACGGACTGTCTATTAATAATGGATGTAAACTCATACAATTCCTGTGGTGTTAATTCAGTGGCATTATCTTTCATCAATTCTGTATACCCATGGATGGAAGCAAGTGGTGTCTTCATGTCATGAGAAACATTGCTAATCCATTCCTCACGCATTTGGTCGAGTTGATCACGTTCCTTTTCATACTGATCCAACTTTATAGATAGTTCATTCATATTGTGAAATACATCCTCATAAACGCCTTTTGGTATACTCATCTTTTTGAAACGTCTTTCGCGAAGCTGCTGTATTCCTTCTATTAAAATGTTAAGTGGTGTCGTTAATCTTTTACCAAATAATAGTCCAATGACTAGGGCGATAATAATATCCACGGTTAAAAACAGTAAAAGTATGATGTTGATGTACTTTAAAAGGTGAACATAATTATAGGACATTACATATCGGCCAATTCCTCGATCTTTAACCCCTACAAAATAGCTGAAATCATGAGCTTCGCCGACAAAAACAGTCGTCTCTGCATCAATTTCTTTATACTTATACATTTGGACGATTTCAACAGGAGAATATACGGTTTGCAATTCTTGAGGTGTGTAATAGGCTGCAACTTGTTCACCCTTATCATTCAAAAATTGTATCCAGGCGTTATTGTTCCGCAGTTTTTCCAGCCCTTCTTCATTTACCATCGGTTTGTCATCTATCAGTTCTACATATTGTGAAAAAGATCGGCTAAAGTTTTCCGCAGATTCCTCTTCCGTGTCGAAATGAACAAAGAGTAAGCATAAAAGTAAAAATGTATTTACGATCCCTACGATTACAACAATTGTCACAACGGATCCTAAAAAGCGCCGTGTCAATTTCCACTTCATCTTGTTTCACCCTTTGTTTGTAATTTATAACCAAGTCCTTTAACGGTTATTAAAAAAGAAGGATTTGAAGGATCTGCCTCGATTTTTTCGCGTAAACGGCGAATATGAACCATCACTGTATTATCAGAGCCAAAGTAATCATCGCCCCACACATGTTCAAATAAAGTTTCCTTGCTCAAAATCTGATTTGGGTGATGGATAAAACAGCTCATCAGTCCGATTTCTTTAGCTGTGAGCTCTAGCGTTTTGCCATCCTTTTTCAATTCATTTTCATTTGCACTAAGCTCAAAAGGACCAACTTGAAATTTTTTTGGAGCAGCTTTTTCCTCTGAAAAGCCCGCACGCCTCAGCTGCGCCTTTACCCGATATGCAACTTCCTTCGGACTGAATGGCTTGGTAATATAATCATCCCCGCCAATCGCCAACCCTAAAAGCTTATCAATTTCCTCATCCTTTGCCGACAAAAATAAAATGGGCACATTCGACACTTCCCGAATTTGCTTGCATAAATCATAGCCTTCACCATCTGGCAGCATAATATCTAGCAAGACTAGTGATGGATCGAACTTTTGAAACTTTGCCCACCCATCCGCAATCGTCCCCGCCGTAACAATATTCGGGATACCTTCTTTATGTAAAACCGTCTCCATGAGACGTGCCAAATCTTCTTCATCGTCAATAATTAAAATCCACTGATCATTAGACATTCTTTTACCTCCTAAACATCAATCATACCCTACAGTATAGAGTACCCCTTAACAAAAAATAAGGGGAGGGAAAGTTTTTTAACAAACTCATCCATTATTTTCACGAAAGTGCCATTACATGAAAAATTAATGTTGAGATCAGGAATCCTGTTGTCTGTTCTGTATTTAGTTAAGGTGGTTTGGGTAAGAAGATCGTGCTTCATACTGATTTGGTAAAGGTTGTATGATAAACTGTTTAAAGAATTGCTAGGAAGATTATGCTAAGTAATGGGATTTTAGGAATTCGATCCAATGTACGTAGCGAATGTGGAAGAATAAAAGGAGAAAAATATAATGGAAACAAAAAAGGTGTTACCCGTACTTTTTTTAGTGATGTTTTTAGTCATGGTCGGATTTGGGATCATCATTCCCGTCATTCCATTCCTTGCTGAAAAGGTTGGTGGCAGTCCTACAGAGCTTGGCCTTTTAATGGCTGTTTATTCACTGATGCAATTATTTTTTGCCCCGATATGGGGACGTATATCAGACCGGATAGGACGTAAGCCTGTCATGATAATCGGGATTGCTGGCTTGGCTCTGTCGTTTTTTATCACGGCTTCGGCAGATTCCTTATGGGTATTATTTGTAGCAAGGATCATTGGCGGGATTTTGTCATCGGCAAACATGCCAACCGCAATGGCGTATGTGGCTGACATCACGACGCCGGAAGATCGCGGAAAAGGGATGGGAATCATCGGGGCCGCTACAGGGCTTGGTTTCATCTTTGGTCCGGCGATTGGCGGGGTATTTTCCAAATCAAGTTTGAATTTACCTTTTTACATTGCTGGAATTTCCTCTTTGATTACTTTATTCTTAGTGATTGCGATGCTGAAGGAATCACATACAGTTGAAAAGAGGACCCAGCAGTCAAAAAATAAAGAGTCCATGTGGAAAGCCTTTAGTGGGCCTCTTAAAACCATGTTCTTTCTGCAATTAATCGTCACTCTTTCAATGGCAGGACTCGAAACGACTTTTGCTTATTTTGCAGCCAAAAAGGCTGATATAAGTCTTGTACAATTAGGCTATATCTTTATGATCATGGGGTTTGGCAGTGCGATCGTTCAAGGTGGATTAGTGGGTAGGATGACAAAGAAATATGGGGAAGGCGCGGTCATCCGAATGGGAATCATCGTCTCGGCAGTTGGTTTCATTCTCATCCTGTTTTCTTCCGGGTTCTGGACATCGGCGGTCTTCCTGACGATTTTCGGAGTGGGGAATGGGTTCATCCGGCCGGCAATTTCGGCACTGCTTACCAAAAATTCCATGACGGGCCATGGCAGTGTCACGGGACTGCTATCTTCCTTCGACTCGTTCGGCAGGATTGCGGGTCCTCCGATCGGCGGTTGGTTATTTTCGATTTCGATTGATTTACCATTTATATCGGGTGCCATCCTTTCCGTTTTTGCTTTGATTCTTTTTCAGTTATACCATGCACGGACACAGACTAAACAGGTCCAAGCATCTCATTAATATAATGATGGGCAAAAACCCCCATTTCTAAAAAATGGGGGGCTGCGAGCGGTGCTTGAATAGCACCGTTTTTTTATTGAATCATATTGAGGAATTTTCGTGTGCGCGCTTCTTTAGGATTGGTGAAAATCTGCTCGGGTGTTCCCCGCTCCATTATTTTTCCTTCATCCATGAAAATGACTTCATCGGCGACTTCGCGGGCGAAACGCATTTCATGGGTTACCACGATCATTGTCATGCCTTCATCTTTCGCCAGGTCTTTCATGACCTGCAGGACGTCTCCAACTAGTTCGGGATCCAAAGCGGAAGTGGGTTCATCGAATAGCATGACCTTAGGTTCCATGGCCAGTGCCCTTGCAATTCCGACCCGTTGTTGCTGTCCGCCGGACAATTGAAACGGATAAAAATCGATTTTTTCACCTAAGCCAACCTTTGTAAGCAGGGCAGCAGCCGTTTCCTTCGCTTGCTGTTTGGCTATGTTTTTTACAATGATGGGTCCTTCCATTACATTTTCCAATGCTGTTTTGTGGGGGAAGAGGTTATAGCTTTGGAAAACCATCCCTGTCAAACTGCGAAAAGATGTAATCGAATTTTTTCTAACGGGTTTTTTGAAGTCCATTTCCGTTGCATCGATTTCAATCGTCCCGTCCGTTGGCACCTCAAGGAGATTCAAACACCGAAGAAAGGTTGTTTTACCTGAACCGGAAGGACCGATCAATACAATGACTTTACCTTGCTCCACTTCCAAATCGATGCCCTTTAATACTTCAAGGTCACCAAACGATTTATGAAGATTCTTAATGTTGATCATTTTAAAATCTCCTTTAACTACTGCGGTTCTTATTTTGCTACATAACGATTAAGTCTGTCCTCTAAACTTCCTTGAATGAAAGATAGAATGGTACACAAAATCCAATATAAAGCAGCTGCTTCTATGTAAAGTAGTAGAAATTCATAGTTTTTTGCAGCGATTTCTTGAGCTTTACGGAATAATTCCGTTACAAGAATGAGTGAGGCAAGCGATGTATCTTTTAAAAGGCTAATGAACGTATTGGATAATGGGGGAATGGATACCCGTGCAGCTTGAGGCAAAATGATGCGCTTTAAAGCTTGGGTATATGTCATCCCGATTGAATAGCCTGCTTCCCATTGCCCTTTTGGTATGGATAAAATGGCTGCCCGGATAATTTCCGAAGCGTATGCTCCCACATTTAAAGAGAATCCTATAATAGCCGATATGAAAGGATTGATGGTTACACCTAAATTTGGAAGTCCATAGAAAATGATAAATAATTGCACAAGTAAAGGTGTCCCGCGGATGATTGACACATATACACGCGCAATTATTTGAAGAATCCTTATGGAAGATAATCTTGCCAATGCTGTGAGTACAGCAAGAATAAGGCCGAGAACGAATGTGATCAATGTTAGTGGAATCGTATATTGAATAGCTCCCTCTATCATAGGATAGAGGGAGGTTTGAGCGATGGAAACAAGCTGGTTCATGCGCTCGGGGTCGGTGAAAATGTTACTTAGGAGAAACATCTTCACCAAACCATTTATCCGAGATTTTCGCGTACGTGCCGTCGTCTTGCATTGCTTTAAGTGCTTTGTTTACTTCTTCCACTAATTTGCCGCTGTCTTTTCTGAACATTAAACCACTTGCGACTCCGCTTTCTTCCTCATCAGCCACTTTGATAGGTGCATCCGGGTGTTGCTTTTTATAATCAAGGTACGATAATTTGTCATTGATCGTCGCATCTACACGTTTAGAACCAATAAGCTGTACGGATTGAGAAAATCCTTCAATACCTGTAACTTCAGCACCATGTGATTTGGCTAGATCATTGTAGTTACTCGTTAATGATTGTGCAGAGGTCTTGCCTTTTAAATCATCGAAGGATTTAATATCCGTATTATCTTTGTGTACCAGTAATACCGCTCCTGATTGAATATATGGGTCAGAGAAATCATATTTCTTTTGACGGTCTTCATCGATGCCCACTTGGTTTGCGATCATATCAAAACGTTTTGCATCCAAGCCTGCAAACATGCCGTCCCATTGTGTTTCCTTGAATTCAGCTTTTACTCCAAGGCGTTTTGCCACTTCTTGAGCAATTTCAACATCAAACCCCGTTAGTTTATCTGAATCATCGTGGAATGTGAAAGGAGGGTATGTACCTTCTGTTCCAACAGTTAATACGCCATCTTTTTTGACTTTATCATATAGACTTTCTTGTGAAGAAGATTTATTGTCGGTATCGTTTGCCTCATTTTTTGTATCGGTACCACAAGCGGTAAGTACAACCGTGAAAGCTAACAATAGCGATAAAAGTGCAACCATTTTTTTCATTTGGGTAAACCTCCTAGTAATCTGATAGGGATTGATACTCTGTGATACTATACAAGAAAAGGAAAAAAGTCAATGAAAATAACTTATATCATTAGTGTTAATGAAACTTGGTGAATTATACGGTTTTTCACGCATTGAAGTGAAAATAAAACTAAAAGAAAGGTGTATCGTCATCCAGGGAAGGAACTGAACCGATATCCATTCTAAGGAGACAAAGAACCCCTTATCCACGTCAACTATTAGCTAAGTGGAAGAGGGGCTTTTTGGACTGTCCAGAACTATTTCAGGATTCTTTTTAACTTAACGTTTTAATGATTTTTATCCTCTACACTGACGAAGATAGGGTTCGAATAGAACCAAAGGTCTTTATAGTTACGTTTGTTTATTTCTGAAAAGCGTGTTTCGTTATCCTCGATTTCAGTCTTTGCATCGATCAGTGGTTCACCGTCCATCGTTTCTCCAGAGACATTTTCCCCTAGATTCGTGCCGCGCAAACGGAAATATTGATCCTTATTTGCTTTGACTTTGTAAGTGATGGTATGAAAACCATCGCGATCGGTTTTCCAGTCTTTACTTGTAAAGCGTTTAACCACTTTTGTCGTATCATTGGTGTCTTTATTATAAGCAGGTGTTCCAGGATCTGCTTTCCCGGTTACTTCCCCGGAAATCAGATCCACGTGATCCACCTTGACCGGGTCCCCGTTATTGTTCTTTTGGGGGCTCTTAAATCGGATGGTGATCTTGACCATCTGTCCTTCCTTCACTTTAAGATCCCCGCCCATATCTGCCTTGTTGTTTCCGTTTTTAGCTTGGAAATCAAGGGCGTCGATCAAGTCACCAAAAACAGAGAAGGATTTCCCTGATCGCATGCCATCAAGGACGGATTGCATCGATGAACCATTTACCCATGTATAATTCTTGGAATATTCACCTGGCCAGTAGCCGCTTGAGTATAGGCGGTTTTCACTGATTTCAAAATGGGAGTCCGAATTGGAAAAGTTCCAGAACTTACGACCTTCCCCAAGAAGCGCATCCCATGCACCTCCTACCTTAGCGAGCATGTAATCGGAACCGCCGTAGGTCCGGTTTTCCGGTGTTGTCAGATTTAAACCGCCTCTATCCGGCTCCATCTGGTTACCTGGCATACCTTCAAATCCGAACATGACATCCGGGGCTATATTGTTGAAGTCGCGAAAATCAGATATGTTGTACACCCTTTTTCTTGATGGGTGGTTCAATATGGCATAACTTGTATTCTTATAATTTTTCTCGAGCCATGCCAATGCTGTTCGCGCATCCTCGGATGTCTTATTGGCTCTTTGATCCTGTGCTTTCCAGACGGCTACATCATCAGGATCAAACATCTTTTCATCCTGGTTGGTGAACAGATATTCGAACTGATTGCCAGCTTTCAGACTTTTCGGTGAGCCCGGCTGGTCTCCCAGAATTCCTATGCCGACATGCTCGTATGTGGGCATATCCCATTCGAAGCCTGAAAAGATGACTTTATTTTTAAATTTGCCCTCTTTTTGCAGTTGCTCCATTTTTGGGGCTTGATATTGTATGATTCCCTGAGATAGCGGTATCGGCCCGCCTGGAATCAAATTTCCCTCAGCATCCCTTGAAGACATCCTCAAGTGGTCGGAAATTCCCATCCAATCCATACCATACTTATCAAATGCGTTATTTAGCAAGCTCTCAAGGCTCTGTGATCCCTCGGCATCATCGGACTGAGTGGTATGGGCATGATATTCCCCCTTCATCCATCTGCCTCCAGGATTTGTCTGATTGTCTGCTGAATCATTTGCAGCAACCGCGGCTGGAAGACCTTGAAAAAGGATTGCTATGCTTAGAACCGATACTGTGAAAGTCCTGAATTTGTTAATCATTTTACCGACACCCTCCATATATTGAAATAATGTTGAACAAGCTAATTTTATTGTGAAAATATTAAGAGCCCGTTTGGGGGGAGTATGGATTTTGTAAATTAAATGACCGGTTTGCTCCCATAATATATTACGGGGAGGTGACAGCCGTTTGGAAGTTGAAGAGGAAAGAAGGGGGAGGGGCTTGAAACAAAAAAAGGTTGCAGAGATAATTTGCATTCTCTGCAACCTTCGACAACCATTTTGCCGTACATATTATTTAGCTTCGAGTAGATTGATATGATCTACAGTTTGATCTTCACCAACAATGAATTGCAGTTCATAAATTCCGGTCTTGTAAATGTAGTTTATTTCATTCGTACTGGAAATGTGGCGTATTTCGTCAGCACTGCCGAGTTGTTTTCCTAAAACTTTAGGGGTGATGCTTCCTAGGTTATGGTCCCGTTCTACATTTGTCCCAAAATATCGGATTTGTGAGATGGTTTTGTCATCGTTATAGGCAAATGCAAATCCTGGATGCCCCATTTCTGCATGGTAATAGTCAAAAGCTTCATCTGGGTTACCTGGCTCAGGGGGAGGACCAAATGCATCATATACTTCTTTTTGGGTGTTTTCATTAATTTTCAAACCCACGGCAGTATAAGGCATTTCCCCTGAAAAAGCTTTGTTGTAGATTTCATGTAAGGTGGTAAGAGCGTGTTCCTTAGCTATGCCAGAAGCGGAATCCATTGTAGATGCAGCCCCAACCGGTTCTGTTGGAAACGATGCACCTGCTCCTAAAAGTGAACCGGTTAGAATAACGGCGCTGACCATTCTGGCCGCCGGTTTTTTTGATAACATTTCTTATCCCTCCTATATCATTACTTTTCCACAATTTTCTTGCATGAAACTTTTTCTTGATGATCAATTGGATTGTTTGATTATCGTGGAGCATAGATAGGCAAAAGGGTTCTATCTAAAATTAAAAACTAAGTTAATTAGAGCGGGTGTGCGAGACTCCTGCGGGAAAAGCGCGTGCCTGGAGCGGAAATCAACGTCCAAATTGTACAACAATAAAAAAACTGTAGGCAAACTCGATTTTCATCGAGTTTGCCTACAGTATGGGTGCTTCACCTTGATGAAACACCCTTTGAAAATGATGCAGTTAATCCCAAACGCTAATTCTAGGAACTCCAGCAGTTCTTAAGTAGTCCAATAATTGACCAGTATGTACAGACTCATGATAAGCGATCCTTAGCAACATATCTCCTAAATCCCTGATATACCCAATATCGGAGCGATCAATTTTAATAGTGGATAAGTCGTCCTCGCTGAAGGATAGGATTGTGTCCAAAAAATCACGCCTGTAAGGTTCCGCATAGTTTAATTCGGCTTCGACAGAGATAAGAGGCTGTTTTTCAAATGGTGATTCATAAACGGGTAAGCTGCCTTGATTTTTAATGGATAAATGATAGTAATGCTCACTATCAAGGACATGTCTAACCATTTCTAAACAGCTCATTGCCTTGTCGTCTGGCTTCCAATGCAGTGAGCCTTTAGGTATTGAAGTCCATAGTTTAATGTTTCTTCTTCTAACCTCTTCCAGATTCAAGATGATAAGTTCTATCGATTTCATAAAGATCCCCCTTTTTGCAGGTATACATTCACTATACACGAATGGAAGGAGAAAATAATGGGATTCATTTGAAAAAATAGAAAATTCGATTAACTATTTGAGGTAGTGAATTTATTGCGTATTCCTACTATTAATTATGAGAGTACAGGGGAAATGCCCATGAATTCGTGTAGAATTTACAGGCTATTTCATCCCTAGTTTTGTATGGAGGAACACATGATTCATATTTAATACATGTTTTCACAATCTATCTTCTTAATTACGCAGAGGCCCTTGTTATATAAAGGATTGAATTAGAATGTCATCTTGATAAGTTAAAATTGGTCTAAAGCCAAAGTCTTTAAATTTTTGCAATGCTTCAGGGTTATTTTTGTTTACCAAACCGGACACTGCAAGGATCCCTATTTCTCTTGCATGAGCTACTAATTTCGGTAAAAGGGATTGCAGAATTCCCTTTCCTCTATATTTCTTGTCAAGGACTACATAATTAACATGAGCGACTTTATATAAATAAAGATTATAACAAAGAAATCCCACTACTTTACCTTTATCATTACAAATCACAAGTACCTTATGTGACTTTTGCAAAATTTCATGCACTGTATCAGACGAAACCCGAAAATTACTTACCGTAATATCCGTTAATTTGTTGATATCTTTTTTAGGTTTCCAGTCTCGAAAATACATCATAACTTCTCCTTTTTCTCTATTAAACCAAAATGCGGAGATCATATTATTGTTTATTAATATGGAAACCCTTTAAAAGATTCCAAAGGGTTTCCATGCTAATCTCAAAAAGGAATCTCTTAATCCCTTCTGATTTTCTTGATAGAAATAGGTTCCTTGATTGAATTACCTCTATTATTGTTTAATAAATCTTTTAAGATTCTTTTCAAGGCAGACCTGCATCTGCTATTTCCATTTTCGGAATTGCCATTACCTGAACCGCCATTATTGGATCCACCATTATTGGATCCACCATTATTGGATCCACCATTATTGAATCCACCAGTTTTTCTTAGTTTTTTTGACACTGTAATCATCCCTTTGCTTTATAAATTTTCCACATTACTAATTTATGTGTAATATTCGTTTTTGCTTGGACAAGTTCACCATTTGTTGCACACGTATACGTTATGTATTGGTGATACCAACGTATGTAATAATATGGTATAATTGTGAAGTAATTCACAAAAAGGGCCGAACTGGTTATCGTTGGACCTATTCACTCATAAAAGAAAGCGGGTTGGTTATATGCTGAAGAAAGTGGTTTTAGCTGGCGGGACTGGTTTTGTCGGTCAATACTTTGAAAAGCATTTCAGGAATTTGGGATATGAGGTAAGGATCATCTCCAGGCAAACCCCGCATACTGGCTGGGAAGATATAGAAGGAATAAGGGAAACGATCGATAATTCGGATATGTTAATCAACCTAGCAGGAAAAACGGTCAATTGCCGCTACAATGCCAAGAATAAGAAAGAAATATTGGATTCACGAACCGATACGACTGGAGTGATAGGTAAGGCGATTGAACAATGTGAAAATCCTCCATCATTATGGATAAACTCAAGTACTGCAACGATATACAGGCATGCTGAGGATAAACCAATGACAGAGGGGGATGGTGTAATCGGTTCAGGCTTTTCCGTAGATGTTGCGAAAGCGTGGGAGCGCTCATTTTTCGATTTCCGATTACCCAGGACGAGACAAATCGCTTTACGGATCGCCATTGTATTGGGAGATGGGGGAGTGATGACCCCATATAGGAATTTGGTTAAATTCGGACTGGGAGGTCATCAAGGATCAGGAAATCAGAAATTCAGTTGGATACATATAGAAGATTTATTTAACATTGTCCTTTTTCTAAGAAAGAATCAGGATTTGAGCGGGGTATTCAATTGTTCATCGCCGCATCCAGTTACAAATCGTGAATGGATGGCTCATTTGAGAAAGCTCATGAATATTAGGATGGGACTGCCCTGTCCAAGACCCATGCTTGAAATGGGGGCTTTCTTTATGGGTACCGAAACGGAATTGATATTAAAAAGCCGGTGGGTCATACCTGAGAGATTGGAAAAGGCGGGGTATGCATTTAAATTCCCTCATCTTGATGAGGCTCTGGAACAGATATTGATGAATTCTTAAAATACTCGAGATTGATTGCTATAATGATAGATAGAAATCATTAATGGAGGGGAATTGTAGAATGAATATGACTCCATCTGAAAAAGTCGGAAGATTCACAACAGGGATATTTTCAGAGTTGGCGAAACGCAAGCAGGATGCAATGAAACGTGGGCTGGATGTTATCGATTTGAGTGTAGGAAGTCCGGATTTACCACCGCCTGATTTCGTAGTGGATACGCTTGTGAAGTATGCGCAGGATCCCAGTTCCTATGGGTATACGTTAAAAGGTACGCCTGAATTCCATGAGGCAGTCCGTTATTTTTATCGGAAGCGTTATGGAGTGGAGCTGGATGCAGAAAGGGAAGTCCTCCAACTGATGGGATCGCAGGATGGGCTTGCACACTTGGCAACGGCGATGATAAACCCTGGAGATTATGTGCTGGTGCCAGATCCGGGATATCCAATTTATGAAGCGAGTGTAGAGCTTGCCGGCGGAATCATTTATCCGATGCCGCTTACTGCCGAAAATGGATTCCTGCCGCAGCTCAACGGAATTCCGGATGAAATAGTGAAAAAGACTAAAATGATGATCATCAGTTATCCAGGAAATCCTGTCACCGCCCTTGCTGATGAAGCTTTCTTTTCGGAAGTCATATCGTTTGCGAAAAAGAACGAGATCATGGTGGTTCACGATTTTGCTTATTCCGAATTGATTTTTGATGATCATCCGCAAATTAGTTTTATGGCCATTCCTGGTGCCAAGGAAGTGGGGATTGAGTTTAACTCACTTTCCAAAACTTTTAACATGGCCGGCTGCCGCATTGGATATGCGGTGGGCAATCGAGAGGTGCTGAACATCCTGGGAACGTTGAAATCACACATCGATTATGGGGTTTTTTATCCTATCCAAAAAGCTGCCGAGATGGCGCTAACTTCCAATCTTTCGCTGCTTTCCGAACAGGTTAAGGAATACGAGTCCCGACGTGATGCCTTGATATCAGGTCTTGCGAGAGGTGGCTGGCATGTGCCGAAATCCTCAGCCACCATGTTTATTTGGGCCCAAATTCCTGCTGGCTGGGAATCGTGGGATTTTGCTTATGCATTGATTGAAAAAGCAGGGGTGACGGTCGTTCCAGGCGATGCTTTTGGGAAGCAGGGTGAAGGGTATGTCCGGATTGCCTTGGTCCAGCCGGTCGAGAGATTGACAGAAGCTGCTGAGCGGATCAGAATGTTTTTGCAGGAAAAAATGGAGTGTGAAAAATCTAGCATTTAATATATTCAGGTTATAAATTGGCTCAGCAGTATAAACGGTTTTGGCTGGCAGTATCCATTCCGGGGGAGATTGAGAGAAAAGATTTGCGGACGGTGACTTCCTTTAGAGGCAGAAGCTTATTTAGTAAAGGAAGGAATCAACTGGCACACAAAGGAGTATATAGAGCTTGAGGAAGTTGTTGCTTACTTGTTAAAGTGAGGCGCTCTCTAGTGTTTTTAAAAACTACTTTGAAGTTTGAGAGAAGGTCCATCCACCGATGGGCTTTTTTTTATGTAATGGGAAACTAGAGAGATTTATGGAATTTCCGAACGTAAAAAGGACAAGCCGCATAATATATAGCAAGTCCGCATCCATTTTCGGACTTAATATGATAGAGAGGGGAAAAAGCAATGATCAACTGGAAAGTGCGTCTTAAGAATCCGACGTTTATATTCACGGTACTCCTTCCTGGGCTTTTATTATTGGCGCAGATGGTTGCCGCGTTCATAAACAATTTCATTACCCCTATAGGCTTTACAATTACTGATGATGCATTGAACGGGGCTTTAGGCATCATTAACTTCATAGCGCTTACATTCTTTGGGGTCGGCGGTGTGGTCGATCATACCACTAAAGGTCTAAGCGATAGTGAGAATGCACGACAATACGAGGAGCCTAAGTAATGGGCACTATTCTTTCATCTATTGAAGAGTAGAATATACCAGATAACACCGTAACTTGCTACACAACGGCGTTATCTGGTTATTTGTTTTTTTGCAAAAATGATGATCGCACCAATTAAAAATGATTTTGGTCTGAAAACCGAAATGAAGCATACATTTAAAATTGTGGTTCATTTTCAGTTTAGGGAGGAAAAAGGATGAGTTATAGTTTACCAGTTTCAAAATGGCTTGCAGCCATAGTTTTGATCGGAGCATTATTGACGGCATTCATATTCAGTCCGGCTAATGCTTCAGCCTCTATCAATTATGGCGATGAAGTTGCCGCTTTGGCAAAGAAGCAGGTGGGAAGCAAATATAAATATGGGGGGACGACCCCTAAAGGGTTTGATGCTAGCGGTCTAACCCAGTATGTATATAAAAATGCCGCCACAGAAATGAAGATTCCAAGAACGAGTGCGGACCAGTATAAAACGGGAAAGGCCGTTAAGCAAAAAGATTTAAAAGCGGGCGATTTGGTCTTCTATGCGACAGGTAAGAAAGGGCAGGTCTCTTTTGTAGGAATCTATTATGGAAATGGTACATTTATCGGTACCACCACCAAAGGGGTCAAGGTGGTCAAAATGAGTGATAAGTATTGGAAAGAAAAATATATAGGGGCAAAACGTGTCATTAAGTAACATCTGATATTCATATGAAAAAAGTCCAGCAATAAAAAGAGCATCGAAAAACCGATGCTCTTTTTGCTAGTCATTTCCGGGTTCATTCATTTAATGATGATATCCGTTAAAACAACATTCCCATTACGAACCTTTACGACGGCGACTGAAGGATTGGCCAATGCTTCCTTCTCCATTTCCTTTGCCTTTTCTTCGGATGCGAAATAATTGTCCAGACCGTATCTGATTTGAATGGTTTCAGCATTTTGCAGGTCATATGGGATTTCCAATTCCCCTTTTAGGTAAACGCCTTTGCCGGGTTTTTCTTTCGTTACGTAATCGACAACGTATAGTCCATCCTTATTTTGTTTTAAACGTACATATACCTTTTTAAAATCACCCATATTTCTTGTATGGAATTCGGTTTTAATCGAGTCATCGACTTGTGATGGCTTAACGGATTCAATTTCGTATTTCAAAGCCACATAGCTTCCCCTAAACAAATCAGTCGGGTCGACCGGGGCTGTTTTGATCTTGATTACATCTCCTGTCATTGTTGTCCAGACCGGAGGAATCGCCAAGACTAACAGAATCAAGACTGGAATGGAAAATACGATAAGTGGCCGGAATAACGGATTATTCATTGAGCTTCCCTCCTTTTTTTCGTTGATTTTCAAAGAAGAAGCCAAAACCGATAAGCATGATTCCACCGATGATGAATGTAAGCGATTTTGGCAGGAAGTCAAAGGAGTAGATGTAATATCTGAAAATCAGTGCACATATTATCACGATACTTGTCAAACTGCCTTTTAGAATGAGGTAAAGTAGGAAAACGAAATAAGCTAAAGGGAACCAGATTGAAAAATCAAAGGTAAGGAAGAGTGCGGTTATACCATGTAAGATATGCCCTTGTATGTGGGTGATGTCTTGTAATTTGGCTCTTACCGGAATATAGGCAAGTACGATTCCCAGTACAAACAAAATGGAAAGGACAATCGTATTCGAATTTTCAAACTCCAGCTTAGGCACGAATTCCATAAGAAATAAGGCAATTGTATTGATGGCTAAAGCGTTAATGAAAAAGGTCAGATATTTAGGGTAATCGAATTTCTTTAACATAATGTATAAAGCTGGTAGAAATACAAGAATGGCAAGCGGATAAGACGTTTCATCAACGAATATACTTCCGTTAATATAAATGAAAAGCAGGAAAGATGTAAAAAGGAGAACGAAGACATCCTTCAAATAATATCCAATGAATACCGTACCGATCGCCCATAATAAAAAGGAACTATTGAAATTGATGCTGATATTAAACATCTGCTCGATTAAAAAAATCCCTGCACCAAAGATCAGAATACCTGCATAATGCAGACTTCGTGACGTTTTGGGAAAGCGTACCTGCACCTTCACGCCAGCAAAGTTCACTCCGCTGAGGCATGCAATGATAAGCAGGAATTTAACCGCTTTACTTAAATAGATCCAGTTACTGGCTACGAAGGTCAATACGCCCAAACCTAAAAGAAGTGCGCCAATGGATAATAGAATAGTGATGAAGCTCAAATTACCTTTTACGTCATAGGAATCTAACATCCTCACTTTCTCTTGCTGGGAGATGACTCCTTCCTTTTCAAGGTAATTAAATTCATGTTCAAGAAACTCGAATTGCTTTTTTGTTATTTCTTTGTTGGCCAAAGTAACTCCTCCTTCCACATTTTACTATTATACATCGTATTCTCTTGCAGCTTTGAATATAATGTTAATTTTCTTCTACCCTTATTGGAATGCATGTAAGACCAAAAAAATATTTATAGTACCTTGCAATGAACAGTACCATGTGGTAAATTATTTACATATGATGTATTGTTCGGTGTTCAGTACTGTTTATTGAACTATACTAAAGAACTCTTGGAAGGAGTGTTGGTGCTATGAATGTGCAATTTAAGAAAGGTGTCCTGGAACTATGTGTCCTGGTCTTATTGGATAAGCAGGATCGCTATGGGTATGAACTTGTACAGAAGATATCGGATCAAATTGAAATATCGGAAGGATCGGTATATCCACTTTTACGACGATTGACGAAGGAAGAGTATTTTACGACATATTTACAAGAATCAACAGAAGGGCCTCCGCGCAAGTATTATACATTAACCGACAAAGGCCGGAGATACCTTCAAGAGTTGTTGACGGAATGGAATGAATTTTCCAATGGGGTCAATCAATTAATTAAGGAAGGTGTGAACCAATGAATAAAGAACAATTTTTAAAACAATTGAATGCTTCTTTAACCAGACTTTCCTTAGAGGAACGGGAAGATATCCTTCAAGATTACGAAGAGTACTTCGAAATTGGAAAGGAAGAAGGAAAGTCAGAGCAGGAAATCTCCAAATCGCTTGGGAATCCTAAACAGATTTCCAAGGAACTGATGGCATCCTATCGTCTTGGTCAGGTCGAACAAACGACTTCTGCAGGTAATGTAATGCGGGCAGTTTGGGCAGTCATTGGTTTGGGATTCTTTAATTTAGTGATCGTTTTGGGGCCATTTATAGCATTAATCGGAGTTGTCATTGCAGGATGGGCTTCGGCGATAGCGTTCATTCTAGCTCCGTTTGGCGTTCTTTTTAACCTTGCGATAGGTAACTTTCAATTATTCGATCTTTTCTTCGCATTGGGACTATGTGGGATTGGCATTTTCATTGCCATGGGAATGTTTGTCGCTACTAGTGCTTTAACTAAAGGGTTCGTTCGCTATTTAAAATTTAACGCTTCTCTTGTGAAAGGCGGTTTGAAAAATGATTAATGTAAAAAAATTATCGATCTTTGCACTTGTATTGTTATTGATCGGAGTAATAGGAAGTCTGTTTACGTTTTCCCAAGTGACGAATAAGGAAACGACTACAGAGGAAAAAACGATATCGGAAATCGTAACGGACATTCAGATCGACACTGACAATGCAGCTGTAGAGATCGTTCCAACGAAGGATAAGGAGACCAGGATAGAGTTGGTTTCAAAAGGGATGGATGTTTCCAAGTTGGATTTCACTGCAGATGTGGAAGGGAAGAAGCTTTCGGTACAATTAAAAGATCGACGTACCTTTAGCTTTGGTTTTCATATTCAATCCTTACGTTTAAAGGTGTATGTGCCTGATGAATCTTATAAATCCTTTGTCGCCGAATCCGATAATGGAAAATTGCAAATATCAGGATTGAAAAGCGAAAATCTAAAAGTGAAATCTCAAAATGGCCGGTTAGAATTAAATGATATAATAACCGAAAAAGTTGAAGTGAAATCTGCTAATGGAAAAGTAGAGCTTAATAATGTGGAGGGAAAACTGGTTGGGTCATCGAATAACGGTAAAATCACATTGGTCACGAAAGACTTGGATAGGGAGATCGACTTCGAAAGTAATAATGGTAAAATCATGATCAAAACGGAGAAGGAACCGACAAATACAACTTTCGATGTTCATGTTGACAATGGGAGAGTGGATATCCTTGGTAAGTATGAGGGAGATACTGTCATTGGCAAAGGTGAAAATCTAGTGAAATTGGAAACTAATAATGGGAAAATCGAGATAACGAAATAGTCGTGAAGCATGAAAAAGCCGATCCAATTGGAATCGGTTTTTTTCAATTATGCGGCCATTGCTAGAAGCTGTCCCCTTTACTTAAGGAGAAAAGGAAAAACATATAAAGTTTTTCCTTTTAGATGTTTTGGAATTATAATAAATAAAGGATAATTATGTTAAAAGTAATGTGTGTAAGTCCGCCATCAAATCTAAAGATTTTAATGAAAATGACTTCAAAAGTATGGGGGCTGTGGAATGAAATTCAATAAATTGTCATTGGATATATTTAAACGTACGATCTTCACTCGCAAGAAAAGGGAAAAGGACTATCAGAAGAAAGGATTCGAAGTGCAAAAAAAGGTTTTTAATATAGTGGAAAGTTCTCAGGATATTATCTACTGCTACGAAACAAACCCAAGTTCCGAGTTTAGGTACCTAAGTCCATCCATCAATACACTTTTAGGTCAAGGCGTCTTGGAAGAAGCATACAATGACCCTTCCTCCCCTTTCGGAAGGATTCATCCTGATGACTTTGAAATCCTGAATGAAAAGATATATGGTGGGATTGATTATACTAAGCCGGTCATTCAACGCTGGAGAAATATCGAGGGGGATTTTTTGTGGTTCGAGGAATATGCTACACCTATATATGAAAAAGAGCAATTGGTAGCCGTTCAAGGAATCATTCGCAATATCGATGAAAGAGTGAGATTCATACAGGATATTGAGTATCAAATGTCCCATGACCCATTAACGAATATCCATAATCGACAGTTTTTTGATCATATATTTGCCAAATCCAATCTGGATTTTGATACTCCGGTTGCCATGATTCTGTGTGATTTAGATGAGCTGAAATATATGAATGATACGTATGGCCATAAGAAAGGGGATGAATTGATTAAAGAAGCGGCCAATCTATTGAAACGGATTTTCTCGGACATCGCTGTTTTAGCGAGAGTGGGAGGAGATGAGTTTGCCATTCTGCTGATTGATAGAAGCAAGAGAGAAGTTGAATCTCTTTGTGAATTATTAAAGGAAGAAATCCTTTTGCAAAACTCCCTAAAAAAAGGCCCTCACATCAGTATGTCATTCGGGCATGCTTACCGTTCGCATTCAAAAGGAAATATGGATAGTTTATTCATGGAAGCGGATCAAAAAATGTTTCAAGATAAACGGCGAAGAAAAGAACAGAAACTCGTTAGGGCGGGTAGATGAAAGATATAGGGGGAGCCCAGTGTCATACTGGGCTTTTATTTATATATATATATTTAGGTACACGAAATAAATCATTCGCTTATTTTAACCAATTTTAGTAAACTGGCAATGACTATTATAATTAGAAGGTGAAGGGATATGAGGGAAACCTTAGTGGATGAACGGGTAAGAGGGACTGATAAAATCTGGACACGTGATTTCATCATGATCTGTTTGGCAAATATGTGCATCTTCATGGGTTTTCAAATGACGATGCCGACCCTCCCGCTGTTTGTAGAACAGCTTGGCGGTGACGATCGCCTGGTGGGGGCTGTCCTTGGAATCTTCACTTTTTCGGCCTTGCTCGTTCGGCCAATTGCCGGCAGATTATTGGAGACGAAGGGAAGGCGCATGGTTTTTCTTGCCGGTTTAGACATTTTTGCATTGTCAGTGGGTTCCTTCGGTTTTATGGGGAGCATCGGCTTGTTATTCATGATGCGGATTGTACAGGGCGTCGGCTGGGGATTTTCTTCAACGGCTTCAGGAACGATTGCTTCCGATATAATCCCTGCGAAACGGCGTGGTGAGGGGATGGGGTATTACGGATTATCGGGTAACTTAGCATTGGCATTCGGGCCATCATTGGGTCTTTTTCTAGTTACGGTCCTTCCGTTTCAAGAGTTGTTTTTGATCTGTTCATTATTAGGATTGTTTGCCATCGTTACAGCATCACTTATTCGGTATCAAAAAGGGGAAAGTGATCCTTCCGCGGCTGTCAGGGCCAAAAGGTTTGATATATATGAAAAAAGTGCCCTTCAGCCATCATTGCTCATTTTCTTCATTTCCGTTACATTTGGTGGAATTGCAACCTTCCTTCCCCTGTATACAGCGGAAAAAGGTGTAGATGGAATTCAGTGGTACTTTTTAGTATATGCAATGGCCCTCATGGTCACGAGATTATTCGCAGGTCGATTATATGACCGAAGGGGACATCGAGCCATATTCGTGCCTTCAACAGTACTCATCATGGCTGGGATGCTCCTGCTTGCGTGGATGCCGAGTGAAGCGGTCCTTTACATTGCGGCAGTGCTTTATGGATTCGGATTCGGTTCTGTCCAGCCTGCGCTGCAGGCATGGTCGATTGAAAAGACGGCACCCAATCGGAAGGCGATGGCGAATGCCACATACTTTTCATTTTTCGATCTTGGAGTGGGCATAGGAGCCATCGTGTTCGGGCAGATAGGCTTCCTCTTCGGCTATAGGAGCATCTATATCACGGCAGCCGCCTCGATTTTCATTTCAATGATCGTTTATTTATGCATTATCAGGAGCGAGGATAAAGTAAAATCAATATAGTGACGTTGGATGGCTTCTATGGAAGTCATTCTTTTTTTGAGTCAGCAGGAACACCCTTGGTGCATTATCCTAAATATTTTAAAAATGGAAAAAGTTTGTTATTATCGAAAAGAGAATATACATAAGATGATAGAAGGTCTATTTGAAGGAAGGGGAAGCTTGGAATGAATGATTCTTCAAACGAAGAAATGACATTAGAAAGAAGGAAGCGTATTTTCCAAGAAGAGCTGGATGTTTTATGGGAAAGGCGGCTCATCCCTAAATCAGAATATATCCGGATTAGCAGGGCATACAATCGGCATTTCCAATTAGCCCTCCATAAACAAAAGCGCTTAGAGCAAGAAAAGAAGAAATCCACCCATGGAACTGAAACGATAATCGGCGAAAGTGCCGATAAGAGGGTTCAGGATAGCCTGATTGAAGAATCTTCATTGCAATTACGGGAATCCAGTGGATTGAACGAATCGAAAATGAAAGATGAGAAGGCCGGGTATGCTCCTATTGAATCCGTTTTCGAGGAAAGCCTTGAACCTGTCAAGGAAATCACTGATAGGAAACCGGTTATTCAACAGCAGGCCATCAAACGGGAGAAACCGGTAAAACCGGCAAAGCCGAAGAAAACACCTGAGCAAATCAGGGAACGGAATATTTCTGTCATCCTGCTCACTGGGGTCATATTGCTTCTGTTTGGCGGGTTGATTTTAGCAACCACTTCATGGGGGGATCTGAATGCGGTCCTGAAAGTTCTCTTCATTGGAATGATATCCGTCATTTTTGCAGGGATGGCCTTCATCGCTTCGAAGCTGAAAATTAAACAGACCTCTTTTGCATTCCTGACGCTAGCGGGTTTATTCATTCCGATTACGATTTTATCAGCTTCATATTATCGGATTTTTGGAGAGTACCTTTCACTTAATGGTGGGGGGCGGGGGCTTCTGGGATTTCTTGGGGGATTACTCTGCTTATCCATTTATTGTAAGATTGCTGACTACTTCAAGTCGAAAATATTCATTTTCATTTCAATATTCACGTTTGGCATTACCTGCTATTTCGGATTGGCTTTTGTGACGCCGACTATCGAGTGGATGTTTTTGACGATTGGCGTTCTTAATTTAATAATATTATGGAATATTGAGCAGTTGAAAAATCAAAAAGCATTAACGTTATTTAAACCATTCATTTTTCAATTTATCCAGTTTAAGATTATCGTGGAGACCTTTGTAATCCTGACGTTATTTTCAAGCAACTTTTTGTATTCGCTAACGTTAATGGTCTTTTCTGTTTTGTTTTTAATTTTTTCGGTCAAATTCCAAAAAAAATATTATGAAATGGCTTTTAGCGCCGTTTTCACGTATGGATATATCCATCTTGTTTATAACTCGTTTTTAAGTGAGTACATGATCACTGCATTTGCACTTGTACCAATCATTTTTACTATGCTATCGAAATATCTGGCTAAATCCAAAATGACTAAGCTTTCCAAGAACTTCATGTTCACCAGTTTGATTGGGAGCGGGATCGTTTTCTTATATAGTAACGCGATGGTGTACGAGGAGAACTATGCGCAAATATTCGTCGCGCTCATGTTAGTTTCCGCTCAGCTTACCTATTTTTCCCTTCATTCGAGAAATTCAAGCCTCACGTACCCGGCTGTTGTTATTTTCGACTTAGCGTTACTATATCTTTTCTTTGCATTGCCAGTCTCTTTTTCTACCATCTTAAATCTGATTTTTGTTATTCAGGTCATTCAATATCTTGGAGTATATTTATATAATCGTCACCCAAGGTACAGCCTGTTTAAGAAGAGTATCTTACTTATCTCCCCAATGATCATGTTAGTGATACTGACCATTAAATTCAGCGAAATGGATTGGCTTGCAGTTAGTGCGGCGCTCGCCATGATCTCTGGGCTTTTCTTCATCACATATATAAAAGACGAATCAAAGCATATGAAGGAAAATGCCTTATACGGATTTCCAATCACTTTCGTACTGGCTTTGGTTGCTTTCTATCCATATTTGTTGGAGAGTTTAGAATGGGTTCGGACAAATATCCCGCTCAGCGTCTATTTAATGGGTGTTTCACTGATTTCCATCGGTGCAGCTTACACATTTAAAAAGGGATACCATAAATTCTTTCCTGTTTTTGCATATAGCGGACAGATTCTTTCCTTCCTTTCCTTGATATCGATTCCATTCGATTCACTGAATCCTTTGGAGGCAAGCGGAGTGATTGCCGTAGCTACTGCAATAAACGGCTGGTCCGTCCATATCCATAGGAAGAAAATATTCTGGGTGCCTGTCGTGATTACAAGTGCCAGCTTATATGCTTCACTCTACGATGTTTTTGATTTTGCTTCAATGGTGTTGAGGATTGCGTTCGTGTTGCTCGGCCCCATTATCTTTTTCCTATTAGGAGAATGGCTTGGGAAATATTCGAAAAATGGGAAACTGTGTTTCTTTTACGCAAGTCACCTTGCCAATTTACTGGCGATTCCTGTTGGATATTTGCTCATTATTCATACGGAAAGTTCACCGTTACTATATGTTGCACAACTGTTGATTTATATTTTGAGTGCTTTAAGGGCGCACGTGAAATGGGAAAAATATGTTTTTACGTACCTAGGGTTTTCAGTCCTTTTCCTGCAGGTCCATTTATTTGTCGTAAACATGGAGCAAATGGTATTCATTACATCAATATGCTTGATGATTACAGCAGGACTCATAACCATTCTGTGGGCGTTATCCAATAAGAATTGGAAAGGCATCATGGAGTATTACCTTATTCCATTCATTCATTTAGGGATAAGCATATCCATTTTGGAAACGGCAATCCGGGACTTCCCGCTTAACCGGGAGTTGGTCTGGGTAGGGGTGATGACTGCACAGCTCTTGTTTGCCTGGTATCTCCTCATGCAAAGGAATTGGCGGAACTATGTTGTGGTTCCTCTAGGCCTGGCGTACATCTTCTATAATATGTATGTAAATACATTACCTCTGGTTATGG
This sequence comes from Bacillus sp. T-10(2022), assembly GCF_056502895.1. NCBI lineage: Bacteria > Bacillati > Bacillota > Bacilli > Caryophanales > Bacillaceae > Bacillus > Bacillus sp. T-10(2022). The sequence goes on along the minus strand of NZ_CP113518.1, from coordinate 4,884,326 downwards.
CGATTATCGTATTGCTTTTATGTATGGCTGTGATGGTGATGGCTAGCAGACGCCTTTTCAAAGGATTGCTCAACCAAGACGGAACGAAGAGAGTCATTGATTATTATCGGATTTTTGGCTTGTTATATCTGTGTACTCTGAATCTGGAAGTGTTTATGAGCGATACAGATTCTGCAATTTTGGGGATTTTTGTTTCCCTGCTGTTGCCGGGCTACTTCATCCTAATGGAAAGATTCACGATCTATAAGAAAGAAAAAAGCATTTACTCGGGAATAGCGGCCATCATCGGCCTTTTCCCGTTCATCAATATCATAGACTATGCCCATACACTCCCAATCGTCACGAGTTTGGCAGTTCTTTTTGGCTGTATGGCAGGAATGTTGTTGTTAAGCAGGCTGTATTCCAGCGGATTACTCAAGAAAAATGAATCAAGTATCATCAGCTTTGATCCTTTCAGGATTTATGGTTTATTCTTCTTAATCGATATGAATGCAGAGGTTTTTAATGATACTAAGCATCAGTTACTCCAAGTCTTTGTATCGCTGCTGTTAACCGCTTATTTCATTTTCCTGAGAAGCTTGACAGCGGAAAAGCTAGAAAGGAAAATCTATTCCAATATTGCTGCACTAGTCAGTCTGTATCCCTTCGTAATCATCGTCGGGTATGCCGACAGCTTATCGGTTGTAATGGGATTGTTGTTCCTTTTCGGCTGTATGTCAGGGATGCTGCTTTTGAGCCGGCGTTATTTCGATGGTTTAATCAAAAAGGAAGAAACAGGAATTACCATCGATGCATACAGGATATATGGCCTGCTGTTTTTACTGGCCATGAATCGGGGATTTCCAGTAACTGAAACATTGACCCCGTTACTCGAAGTTTTTGTATCGCTCTTGATCACGGTTTACTTCATCTTGATTGGAAGTTTCACAAAGGATGTAAAAGAAAAGGGCATCTACGTTTGGCTGACGGGAGTTCTCAGTTTGTATCCGTATTGGATCATCATCATGTACGCGGACACATTACAGCCTTTCGTTGGAATGGCAGTCCTTTTTGGGTGTACGGCCATAATGGTACTGCTAAGCAGGAAATACTTTAAAGGCTTGCTTGATAAAGGCAGGGAAGGACTTCAATTGGATTTTTACAGAGTCTATGGTCTGCTGTTTCTTCTTGCCATGAACATGGATGTTTTGACGGGGGGACCGGCACATTTCATTTTGGAAATCTTCGCGGCACTTCTGATTCCGGCCTATTTCATTTTGATGAGAAGCACGACGACAGACATGTTGGAAAGGAAATTCCAGTTGGCGGCAGCGATTTTGTTCAGTCTATATCCGTATTGGGTCATTGTCGATCAGCTCAAGATCCCTCCTGTACTTGAGGAGGAGGTGAATATTCTGCCGCTGTTCATTGTCAGCACCACTCTGCTGAGGAAAATCCTTGTTAAAGGCAAAATCACACAATATATCGAAAGTGGTATAGTTTCCCTTTTGTTTTTGGCCTTGATCATTGATGCAATGGCAGGAAACACCTTATATGATGCCATCATTATCGGAACCTTGTCATTGGCAGCAATGCTCTTTGGATTCATGATGAAATACAAATCCTATTTCATCGCTGGAACTGGGACGATTTTATTCAATGTCTATATGAATACCAATTCGATGTGGGGCGAGATGCCATGGTGGCTGTATTTAATCATTGGCGGAGGGCTGCTTATCGGAATTGCATCTTTCTTTGAATGGAAAAAACAAAAAGACAACCGGACTTCCAAGGAGGTTCTTGAGAAAAATAAACAGAGGATCAAGAATTGGTTCAATCGGTGGAATTAATGAATAAGGAAAATGGAATGCGTCAATTGACTTGAAAATTTCCGATGAAGGCGATGCTTACCTTTAACTTGGAGAAAATAGCTCAATTGCACATGTTTAATAATGGACTAAGAGAGCGGGCTTGCAGAGCCCCAATCCCTTAACCTTGGACGATAATTCAAAGGGGTTCGGAATTTATATAAATTCCGAACCCCTTTTGTCTGCAAACCGAGAGCACTTAAAAGCTCTCTTTCTCTTCTTCCACTTTTTTTATTTCCTCTTGCCAATCATGTATTTCTATTTCCCACTGATCTATATTAGTTTGCAAAACATTAATTAAAAATGGTGAAAGGGCATTTCTATATTTTTTTAGTTCTTGAATTAATTTCACTCGATCTTCAGTTAAACCTTGTACTAATTTTTTCTTGTTTTCCAAATTTGCAAAGACAAAAACTGGTCTGAATTTTCGTATCTCATTATCATGCATATCAGTTGTAACTCCTTTTATATTGAGTAAAAACTAAGCTTCATCAATCCAGTTCATCTAATAGTATAAAAAACGCTTGGATTTCTCCAAGCGAAAGGCTCAAGACGAACAAGAGCTGCATGAAGAACAGCTGGAAGAGGAATCAGAACTGCTGTCATGGGAACTGTTATGACCACCATGATCGGCATGGCCGGATCCGGAGGAAACTGTGTTCGGTTCATTCCCGAAAATATCTTTAAATTCGCCGTCAAAATCATCTGTGCTTGCATAAGTGAAATAGGCAGGAGCTGCGTAGTCAGTCTGATCGTACGTTTTCCGCCAATTCAATTCTGTCATGGGGCGATTTTCTTTAAATTGGGAAGTGAAGGATTCAAAGGTCCGTTCCGCTTGTATACTTGTCGGTTTCCGCATATATTTCTCTTTTAACTGCTCCAGCTCCAGCGTTTCAAAATCTCGGAGAAGCGTTAGCCCTTTATCATGTTTGAAAAATTTGCCCCATTTTTGAATGGAATGGGAGTCCACCGTAAATAGCTGTACATAGTAAAAGTCAAAAAGAGTCCGCTCTTCGGGTTTGAAAACAGGTTCTGAATGAGGATGGTGCTGAATGGTCCTACCGATGAAAGCCTGGCAAAACTCATCATATTCCTGTCTATAGTTCAGCATGATATGCCATAACTCATCGATGACTGAATTAAACATCTCAACTTTTCCAAACACAGCAGTCATGATCAAGTAGCGTTTCAATTCACGCCAAGCCTGATTGACCTTTAACTGCGAGTCCCGTGGATGCTTCAGGCGGAATTCAGTATTGACCTTTTCCATATAATTGAAATCTAGTGCTTTATTAAGCTTTTCTATCAATGCTTCTGAAACGATTTCCGTTGCATGCAGATCTAAAGTTTCACCATGGTATTTACGGAATTCATTTTGATAGCGTTCTAATTTAGCCGGTTCACTTAGCCCTTTAACGAACTTGACCAGGAAAACAGCAAAAATTGCTGCAAGAATGACATAAAAGAAGGTCATTTTTGTCCACTCCTCAATCTATGAATATATTGCTTTAACATTATCTTACATGTTCTTGGAAGGGATTGTAAGTTTTTTCATCTAAAATGTTCCATTGGTGGAAATTGATTAAGCTGGTGAGGTTGCATGACAATACCCTGAATCGGGTATCATCCTTTCCTTGGCATGTACGAGGTTTTCAGTTGAAAATCAAGCGCTTCAAATAATGCCTCATATCTAGTATAGTTAGAGAGGAAAAGGGGTGAAGGCATGTACTTGACAGTAAAAGAGACTGCGGAATATCTATCGATGCCGGAATCTTATATAGAAAGTTTGATCGTTCAAAATAAAATTCGCACCGTTCATGATGGTGAGCAGCATTTGATTTTTAAAGATCAGTTTAATATGCATCTTGAACAGATGGAGAAATATAAGAAGGATTTAGCGGATTATTATAACGAACCTATCCCCGAAGATATCGATGTGAAGGATGAAGATTAGCATCTGCCGATTTGGCAGATGTTTTTTCATGCAGAAATGGCTTGGGATAAAAGATTGAATTTTTCGAAAACATCTTAACGGCTTCTTCAGCATGGGTTTTACTGATCATTCAAATAATTTTGTTGTCAATGGAAGGTAATTGTAGTAGAATTCCTCAATTCCGTGTAAAATGAAAGGTAAAGGATTTATAACGGCAGAACGGTAGTTAGGAGATAGGTAAGTGGTAAAAGAGTATTTGCAAAGCGAAGGTTTTTCAAGGTTAATTACATTAATTGTATTAGTTCTCTTTTTAATAAGCATCGGCAGTATGGTTAATATCGTGTTATTCACATTTGTTTTCACTTTCCTGATGGGAAGGCTGGAGCAATTCATCATGATTCGGCTGAATAAAGTGATGCATATCAACTCTAAGGTTGTTATAAGCTTTTTATATGCAGTCGTCATTTCTTGTTTAGCCATCGTTCTTTATAAATATCTACCGGTCATTACGCTGCAATTCACGGAATTAGTGACACAGATCGTTTTCTTCTTTCAACATCCACCAGATAGTAGGGTCATTCAATATGCCATTAATATAATGAACGAGCTGCGATCGCCGCTGGATCTTCAAACACAGATGAATACACTCTATCTTTATATATCCGATTTCGGTAAACTGGCATTTCAAATTTTCATTTCCATGTTGCTTAGTCTATTTTTCTTATTGGAAAAAGATAAAATCATTCGTTTCACTTCAAAATTCAAGCGGGCCAAATTTAAGTCTTTCTTTATAAACTTAAGTCATTTTGGCGTCAAATTCATCAATTCATTCGGAAAGGTGATCGAGGTCCAGTTCTTGATAGCCATTACGAATGCTGTCCTATCTGTAACTTTCTTATGGATTCTTGGCTTCCCGCAGTTGCTCGGTCTAGGGATCATGATTTTCTTCCTGGGTTTGATACCGGTTGCAGGGGTCATCATCTCCCTCATTCCACTTAGCATGATTGCCTATAGTATCGGCGGCATGCCCAAAGTGATTGCTGTATTGATCATGATTGTTGTGATCCATGCAATTGAAAGCTATATTTTAAATCCGAAATTCATGTCGGCAAAAACAAATCTTCCAACATTTTTCACCTTCATCATCCTATTGTTTTCCGAGCATTTCCTTGGGATATGGGGATTGATCATCGGAATACCGATCTTCATCTTCCTGTTGGATATGTTGGATATTGAAGAGGGGAATAAGGAAGTCCCATAATAATCATTCGAGCAGCGGCCACGCTAATATGGCCGCTGCTTATTTTTGTTCTATTAAACCTTTTGAAAGGTGGCGCTATCTGTTTTCAATATAATATCAATTAATTCGAGTAAAGGGTAAAAGGGTGCATCTTTACCGATTGGAGCTTAGCTGCGTTTTTGATTTACCAAGTTAATTGATTAAAATTTTATTTTACTAAAGTTATTTATCGACTTTTTATTGCATAAAAAAACAAATAAACGTATAATATTCTTAAAAGAATATACTGAATGTTCTCTAAAGTTAGATTTATCTGTTTTTTTAAAAAAGAGAGTTTACGAGAGAGAAGAGGGGATTATTTTGAAAAAGGTTTCTTTTTTAGTGTTTGCCATGGTTGCTTCTTTGTTACTAGTCATGACAGGATGCGGGAAGGGTAAGGAAGTCTCGACAACTGGAAAAGAAGAAGAATCCAATGGGAAAACACTCAGGATCGTGACGGACGCCAACTATGCTCCATTTGAATATCTTGAAGGAGATAAGATTGTAGGTTTCGATGTTGATTTCATCAATGCCGTTGCAAAAGAAGCGGGTTATGAAATTAAATTGGAAAGTGTTGGCTGGGATCCGATTTTTGTTGAAATCGAAGGTAAGAGAGCGGATGTCGCCATATCTGCGATTACAGTGAATGACGAAAGAAAACAATCTTATGACTTCTCGGTTCCGTATTTCTTATCCACAAACAAGATTCTCGTTCCTGAGGATAGTGATATAAAATCAGGAGATGAATTGAAAGGAAACGTCATTGCCGTTCAGACTGGTACTACCGGACAGGAAGCGGTAGAGAAACTCCTTGGAAAGAATCACAAGGATATCAAAAAGTTCGAAAATAATAACCTGGCCATTCAGGAATTACTAAAAGGCGGAGCTGCGGCAGTCGTGGCTGATAATACGGTTGTTGAAGAATATGTGAAAAATAACCCCGATCAAAAACTTAAAGTCGTTGAAGACAGCAAAAGTTTCAATGAGGAGTTTTATGGTCTTATGTTCCCAAAAGGCAGTGAATTGAAATCGGAATTCGATAAAGCCGTGAATGCCATTTATGAAAATGGGAAATATGCAGAAATTTATAAAGAGTGGTTTGGTACTGATCCAGATATAGAAACATTGAAAGCACAACAATAAAAACAAATGGATAGTAAAAGATTGCGTAACTTTACGTGTGAAGTTACGCAGTTTTTTTGGCCTTAGGAGGGAAACAAAATGAGTTTTCGCTGGGATATTATTTTTGAATATGCTCCTTTCTTATTAAAAGGAACATTGCTTACAATAGGGCTGTCAGTTTCCTCCATCCTCATAGGAACCTTTTTGGGGTTATTTATCGGTTTAGGGAAAATCATGAGAAACAAGGTGCTTGCCTTTCCATTTTACTGTTATGTCACGGTTTTTCGCGGAACACCGCTTTTAGTTCAAATCTTTTTAATCCATTTTGGAATTGTGCCCTTTTTTACCGGGGAAACGAATGCAGTAACCGCCGGTGTCATTGCTTTATCATTAAATGCAGCCGCATATATTGCCGAAATTTTCCGGGCGGGCATTCAATCCATCGATAAAGGGCAAATGGAAGGTGCCCGTTCATTGGGAATGACCCATGTCCAAACAATGATACATATTGTATTGCCTCAAGCTTTCAAACGGATGATTCCTCCGTTAGGAAATGAGTTCATCGTATTATTGAAGGATTCATCCCTGCTTTGTGTCATTGCTGCCCCGGAATTGATGTATTGGGGGAAAGCGATGGGGAGTCAGTACTTTAAAGTGTGGGAGCCATACTTGGCGTGTGCCTTCATCTATCTATTCCTTACCCTCATTTTAAGTTTCGTATTAAATAGACTCGAAAGAAGGTTGAAAACAGAATGATAAAGGTGGAGAATCTTAAGAAGTCATTTGGCGATAATGATGTATTGAAAAATATCAATGCAATCGTTTCCCCTCGGGAAGTAGTCGTGGTAATTGGTCCTTCTGGGTCGGGAAAATCCACTTTCCTGAGGTGTATCAATCAACTTGAAACGATAACGGGAGGCCATATTTTCATTGAAGGGCTTGATACGACAGACAAGAAGGTCAATATCAATAAAGTCCGGACGGAAGTTGGCATGGTATTTCAGCATTTTAACTTATTTCCACATAAGACTGTTCTTGAGAATATAATGCTTGCGCCTATAAAGGTCCGCAAGATATCCAAAGAACAGGCTTCCCAAAGAGGGATGGAATTGCTTAAGAAAGTCGGACTTGCCGAGAAAGCGAACGCATATCCGGATTCATTATCGGGGGGACAAAAGCAGCGCGTCGCCATTGCCAGGGCGTTGGCGATGGAACCGAAAATCATGCTATTCGACGAGCCTACTTCCGCTCTAGATCCGGAAATGGTCGGCGAAGTCCTTGAGGTCATGAAGCAGCTGGCTAAGGAAGGCATGACCATGGTAGTTGTGACCCATGAGATGGGGTTTGCAAAAGAAGTTGGAGATCGCGTGATTTTCATGGACGAAGGTTATATTATTGAAGAAAATATTCCTAGTGAGATTTTTAATAATCCCCAGCAGGAAAGAACTAAAGCCTTTTTGAGTAAAGTACTTTAATTACATGTAAAGAAAAGAAACCTTCCATTATGGGAGGTTTTTTTCGGAGTATATCTGGGGGCTTCATTTGATGCATGATGCGCCTAAAAGCGATTCAGGGCTTTTACCGAGCACAAGCATGCTGATTTTGGCATATCCAATATTTTTATTTTGGGAGAAGGTCTGTAGTAATACCTGGATATTCGGATCATCCTTTAACTTTTGAACTTCCTCTATATATAATCCGATAACGGAGGGCATAACGAATTCAGGGGTGTATTCGTTATGGTTTTCATCCATGATTAATGTGCCCATAAATTGATATTTAAATTGAAGAGCCCGTGTTAAAGCAACGACATGGTGCAGTTTATCAAATAGTTCGGGGTATGAATATTTAATTTTCTCCAGAGTTGCTTCTGTTGCCTGTAACTCATCGACACTAGATAAAGTGATCATGAATATCTCCTTTTAAGAATATATGGAATCCACCAGCATTTACCGTGCTTTTTACTTATACTAGTCTAACCCCGCCGTAACGCATTGTAAAATGGTTAGATGTTATCATGTGCATAACCTAAATCTATGATACTGCTTACATAATCATGCTAGATAATTCACTGCTTATGGGACAATGCTTCCCTCGTATATTTCAGCCATTCTTTTGCAGCGAATGAAAGGTAATGGTCCTTACTCCATATCAATCCCAAATTCCAACTAATGGAGGGATTTTTAACCTTGATTGTCTTTACGCGCTCATCATGACGGCATAAACTTTCAGGTAATAGAGCAACGCCAAGTTTACAGTAAACCATTTCCTCAATAAAATCCCAGCGTGAGCTTTCCGTGACGATATGTGGAGAAAAACCAGCTTCATTACAGGATGAAATGATGAGATCTCGAAGGGCGTAATCTTTATTGAATAAGATGAAAGATTCGTTTTCCAGGTCGGCCAAATCAATTTCTTCCACACAAGCATGCGGATGGGAGGGATGAACAATCAAGTTGATGTCTTCTTCCAAAAAAGCAAAATGATGAAAAAGTGCGGTGTTGGTTGGCAGGACTATTACGCCTATATCAATTAAGTCATTTTGAACGGATTCTTCTATTTTCTTTGAACCATCCTCTACTAATTGAAAGGTAATATTAGGATAATCCTCGTGAAAACGGCTAAGTATCCGGGGGAAGAAAGAAGCGTCTATTATCGGCGGAAGGCCGATACGGATATGTCCCTTTTTAAAACCTAATAAATTGTCCATTTCCGTTTCTAAATTGTGAAAGGCCTTATCAATCAATTTTGCCTGCTCTAAGACGACCCTGCCTGCATCGGTCAAGATCAGTTGCTTGCGTGAACGATCAAAAAGCTCAACGCCTAGCTCGGTTTCCAGGTTTTTAATCATCTTGCTGATGGTCGGCTGGGTAATGAATAAATGGTCGGCAGCCCGAGTGAAGCTATTGAAATTGGTTACCTCTATAAAGTATTGCAAATGTTTAATATCCATTGCGTCACCTGTTATCCTCGTTTAAATTAGTTTCATTTTACCTGCAAACGGAAGTGTTTGTAAAACATGATAAGTTTGGAGTTCATGCACGCATAAATAAGCTGGATTCCAAGGGGAACCCAGCCTAGGAAAGGGCTGGCTATAAAGAGTATTTTATTTGACCAGTAAGACAGGAACTGGGGAATGTTGAACGATATAGTGGCTCACGCTGCCTAGGAATTCCTTGAAGCCACTCAATCCGCGGCTGCCCATGATGATAAGGTCACAATTCTGGGATTTTGCATGTTCCAATAAAGTCGTGATGGCTGAACCCTCTACGACAAATGTTTGGGATGCATTCGGTATTTCGGATAAAAGCGCTTCCGCTTTTTTAATCACTTCCTTGCCATACTTGAGCATGGATTCTTCAATTTCCTGAAAGGCATTGCCATATATATTTGGCTTGATTGGCAGCGTAACAGCGTGAAGCACCTGGATTTCGATAGCGGGATCCAGCTTCCCTAATTCAATCGCTTTTTCTAAAGATTTAAGTGCCAATTCGGATTCATCATAAGCAACTAATATTTTTGAACATAGCATGGAGCGATCATTCCCTTCTTTAAAGAATATACCCTTAGTATATCAATTTAAATCTTTCATACAGTTTCATATATTATAAATTTTGTGAATAATTATTGAAGTTTACGTTAACGTCAATGTTAAAATGAAGGTAAATAATCCCTTTGCAAAGTGTGGTTTTAACATGTACACCATTTCTGATTTAGCAAAAGAATTCGGATTGACGACAAGGACCCTCCGATATTATGAGGAACTTGGTATGCTTAGACCAAAGCGTACCGAAACGGGAAAAAGGGTTTATGGAAAGAAGGAATATGCACAGCTCAAAATCATAATGCGCGGTAAGAAGTATGGTTTTTCGTTAGTGGAAATAAAGGATATCGTCCTTTTATTCGATAAGGATAGGACAGGCATAAAGCAATTGGAAAAAACGATTGAAACTGCAGGACAGAAGCTAAACGAAATAAATGAACGCATTAAAGAGCTGGATGGGTTGAAGCAGGATTTTGAACAGGTAATCAAAGGCTTTACCGAAACCCTTCATGACTTGAAAGTGAACGATAAACATGCAAGCGGTGAAATTAATCTTGAAAATAGGTTTTGATGATAGTGAAAGATGAATATATATAATAGAAACAAATGGGGTGAGGATTTGGAAATTCAAGAAACGATTGCAGTTGTGACAGGAGGAGCTTCAGGTCTTGGAGCCGCGACAGTAAGAAACATCATTAAAAAAGGCGGAAAAGCGGTCATATTTGACCTCTCTGAGGAAAAAGGCGCTAAAATGGCTCAGGAATTGGGAGATTCAGTCCTATTTATTAAAACGGATGTAACAAGTGAAGAAAGCGTATCGGTGGCGTTGGATGAAGGGATGAAAAAATTCGGGAGCATCAATACGGTCATCAACTGTGCAGGCATTGCAATTGCAGAGAAAGTCATAGGCAGAAAAGGTACACATGAATTGAAAGCGTTCTCAAAAGTCGTTCAAATCAATTTGGTCGGTACGTTTAACGTAATCCGGCTTGCTGCGGAAAAGATGGTCGAAAATGAACCGAACCAAGAGGGGGAGCGTGGGGTCATTATCAATACAGCTTCGGTCGCTGCCTTTGAAGGGCAAATCGGACAAGCCGCATATAGTGCCTCCAAGGGAGGGATTGTTGGTATGACTTTGCCGATTGCAAGGGAGTTAGCCAACAAAGGGATACGTGTCGTATCGATTGCACCGGGTCTATTCCATACTCCGATGTTTGATTCGTTACCTGATGAAGCTAGGTCGTCATTAGGGAAAACCGTACCATTCCCATCAAGGCTCGGGTATCCAGAAGAGTACGCTAAACTAACGGAAAGCATCATAACGAATCCAATGCTGAATGGGGAAACCATCAGACTGGATGGGGCGATTAGAATGTCACCCAGGTAAGTTATTAATTCTTTCAGGGCAATCCATTCTAAATCCAGGAAAAGAGCCTCCGACAAAGAATTGGAGAGGAGATGAAACAGATGAAACATCCATACCTAAGTGAAGATCATGAGATTTTCCGTAAGTCATTCCGAAAGTTTTTAGAGAAAGAAGCAGTTCCCCACTATGAACGATGGGAAGAAGAGAGGATCATTCCCCGGTCATTTTGGGTGAAAATGGGGAAACAGGGTTTTTTATGTCCGGACCTAGGAGAAGATTATGGGGGTTCAGGGGTAGATTGGGGCTTTGCCGTCATAATTAATGAGGAATTGGAAAGGGTCGGTTCTGGTTTCATTGGTTTCGGACTTCACAGTGACATCACCGTCCCGTATATTTCCGCATATGGAAATGAGTCGCAGAAACAGCGCTGGCTTCCCAAATGCACGACGGGGGAAATCATTACAGCCATTGCCATGACAGAGCCTGGTACAGGTTCGGATTTGGCCAATATTAAAACGACTGCCATTTTGGATGGAGATCATTACATAGTAAATGGCCAAAAGACATTCATCACGAATGGCATACATTCCGATTTGGTCATCGTTGCCTGTAAAACGGATCCAAATGCCGTTCCGAAACATAAAGGCGTTAGCTTAGTCGTGGTCGAAAGGGATACACCCGGGTTTTCCAGGGGGCGAAAACTGAAGAAGCTTGGTTTGCACAGTCAGGATACAGCGGAGCTCATCTTCGAGGATTGCCGTGTTCCAAAGGAAAACCTGCTTGGTGAAGAAGGCAAAGGGTTTAATTACCTAATGGATAAACTGCAGCAGGAACGACTTGTGGTGGCAATTTGTGCTCAAACCGCATCTGAGGATATGTTGGCCGATACGATTGAGTATGTGAAGGGCAGGGAAGCGTTCGGAAAATCCGTAAGTCAGTTTCAAAATACTCAATTCAAAATCGCGGAAATGGCAACGGAAATCAAAATGGGGCGTGCCTTCCTAGATCAATTGATTGCCAAACATGTGGCTGGTGAACAGGTTGTAACGGAAGTTTCGATGGCAAAATGGCGTTTGACGGAGACTGCCAGGAAAATATCCATTGAATGCATGCAGCTCCATGGCGGCTATGGATATATGGAGGAATACAAGATTGCCAGAAGGTATCGGGATGTTCCGGTAGCGAGCATCTATGCCGGGACAAATGAAATCATGAAGAAGATCATCGCTAAGAATATGGGTCTTTAATTCAATAAAAAGGCTGAGAAGGGAAGAGAGTATATGCGGGAAGTGGTTATCGTTGAAGGGATTCGCACGCCAGTAGGCAGAAGGAACGGTGTCTTGAAAGACGTCCGCCCTGATGATCTGGCAGGGGAAGTATTGAAGAAGCTGATTGAAAAGGCGGGCATCGATCCGGCTATTGTCGATGATGTCATTTTAGGCTGTGTTTCACAGTCGGGCGAACAGGCTGGTGATATAGCAAGGGTTGCTGCACTGATTGCCGGATTTCCGATTGAAGTGCCTGGAACGACGATTGACCGTCAATGCGGATCAAGTCAGCAGGCAGTCCACTTCGCTTCCCAGGCCATCTTGTCGGGTGATATGGATGTGGTAGTGGCCGGTGGAGTGGAAAACATGTCACGAGTTCCCATGGGATCTAATTATCAAGGTGCTGTAACAAGCCAAAAGTATATGGACCATTATGAGGTGATCAACCAAGGTTTATCAGCTGAGAGAATCGCCGATAAGTGGGAAATAACACGTGAAGATTGTGATCAGTTTTCCGTGGAGAGTCATGCCAAAGCAATACGTGCTCAAAAAGAAGGACATTTTAACCGTGAAATGATATCAGTATCGGGTACTGATAAAGAAGGAAATCATATCGAAGTTACGGAAGATCAAGGCCCAAGGGGTGGAACTACGCTTGAAGTACTTGCTGGATTGAAACCGGTTTTCCAAGAAGACGGTTTAATCCATGCTGGGAATTCAAGTCAAATAAGTGACGGTGCTGCCGCTTTATTATTGATGGAACGCAGTAAAGCCGAAGAGCTTGGATTGAAACCGCGCTTTAAAGTGCATACACGGGTTGTTGTCGGGTCAGATCCCACCCTGATGCTTACGGGGCCGATTCCGGCTACCCAAAAAGCTTTGGAAAAAGCAGGTCTTACAATTGATGATATCGACATATTTGAAGTGAATGAGGCTTTCGCGCCTGTACCGATTGCCTGGCTAAAAGAAACGGGGGCAGACCCGAAGAAACTGAATCCAAATGGCGGGGCGATTGCCTTGGGTCATCCTCTTGGCGGCAGCGGGGCCAGATTGATGGTGTCAATGATCCATGAGTTAGAAAGGACGGGCGGCCGTTATGGGCTGCAAACAATGTGTGAAGGCCATGGGATGGCGAATGCGACCATCATTGAAAGATTGGACTGAATCTGGACATTCCATTTATGAATATTCGTAATTCGCACGAAAGTAAAAGCTGAAAAGGGATGAAGCCGACCATCGCAGGCCTTGCCTGAACTCTTCCTGTTGATGGTGGGCCTACTTGAGGAGGAAAATGATATGTCAGTAACGATTAAAAATATCTTTGATCAGACGGTTCAGGAATTCCCCATTAAAGAAGCTATCTACGACGTGAGAAGAAATATCCGCTATACGTACATTCAATGGAATGAGCAGGTGAATAGGTTGGCGGCGGCCCTTCAAGCGGAAGGGGTGCGAAAAGGGGACAGGGTCTCTACGTACCTTTACAACAATGAAGAGCTTGCAACAGCATTCTTTGCCTGTGCAAAAATCGGTGCAATCTTTAATCCAATCAACTTCCGTTTAATGCCGGAAGAGTTGGCCTTCATCTTGAACGACGCTGCTCCAAAGGTTGTTTTATTCGAACACGAATTGGAAGCGAACGTTGCCGCGGTTGAAAAGCGATTTCCGGAAACGGCCTTCTGGTATATTGATGATGATGTGCCTGGATATGCCAAAGGTTACCGCCAGAAAATGGCCAGTATCTCATCAAAGCCAGAAGAAGTGGATGTTCACGAGGATGATATCTATGCCATCATGTATACGAGCGGGACAACCGGACGTCCCAAAGGGGTCATTCACCTTCATAAAGATATGGTCAAACAAGCAGAGATTTTAATAGAGGCAATGAAGTACGAACGCTCTGATATCGGTTTGATTACTGCACCGATGTTCCATTGTGCCGAATTGCACTGTTCCTTTTTACCTCGCGTACAGGTCGGTGCCGCAAATGTCATATTACATCAGTTTAATCCCAAAAAAGCCATGGAACTGATTGAATCCGAGGGGATCACCAAGTTTTTTGCTGCTCCTACGATGTGGAACATGCTCATTCATGAAAACTTGGATGATTATAAATTCCAGAGTTTGAAGCTTGGGCTTTATGGAGCAGCCCCGATGGCTCCCTCACTTGTAAGGGCCTGTCAGGAGAAACTCGGCATCCAGTTCATCCAAGCTTATGGAATGACTGAAATGGGTCCCGCCATCACTCTCCTATTGGAGGAAGATCAAATTAGGAAAGCGGGTTCTGCCGGCAAGGCATGTTCCGGTCATGAAATCATCATTGCCCGTCCGAATGACGAAGGGCCATCGGATCCCGAGGATATGCTGGAGCCTGGGGAAACAGGGGAGATCCTTGTGAAAGGTCCATGTATCATGCAGGGTTACTTTCAAAAAGATAAAGAGACCGAAACGGCGCTTTACAAAGGCTGGTATCATTCCGGTGATATCGGTTTCCTGGATGAGGATGGATATCTGTGGGTCAAGGACCGGGTGGACGACATGATCATTTCTGGAGGGGAAAATATTTATCCACGTGAAGTGGAAGATACATTATATGAGCATCCAGGAGTTCTCGACTGTGCAGTCCTTGGTCAGCCAGATGGTCATTGGGGGGAAATGGTAACGGCCTTCATCGTAGCCAAAGACCCAACGCTGGCGGAATCCGACTTAGAAACTTGGTGTAAGAACAGTGAAACACTGGCGAACTATAAACGTCCAAGAAGATATATCTTCAGTAATGAGCTGCCTCGAAACGCAAGTGGGAAGATGCAAAAATTCTTGCTTCGTAAACAGTTGGAAGAAAATGCTGATGGAAAAAGTTTGGGGAACCTTCTTTAATGCCGGGGTCAATAGCGATAAAACTACTGACAAGTTAGGGTTGGAAAAGTCATTTGGCATGCGATGATACTTGGAGGGAAGACATTTAATAAAGATCGTAGCAGATAGTTATTATATAAATAATAATCCTGTGGAACAATTCAAGGAGAGAGAATAGTTATCCACAACAATAATGCAGAGTGGTTAGCTTAAAATCGCCTTTATCCACATAATCCACAGGGTTATCCAGAAATAACATTATTTTCATGTTGATAAGGTGATTTATTGTACTTGTTTTTTATCAGTATTTTCAGAATATATCCACAATATACACAGGGCTGTGGATAAGCTATGTAAATAAAGAAAACAAAAGGGGCTGATTTACAGCCCCTTGGTTGGTTTCTCCTGCTTATAAGCGGCGACTATGAGCACGGCGGTCAGCAGCATTTGCCCGGGCTTGTGCCTCGATGTCTTCCTGGTCAGCCAGTTCGGAAGAATATTCAACGTCAAGTCCGTCACTTTTCAGGTTTTTAGGAACCTGAGGAAGTTTCTGTTTGTTCTTATCTCGATTATGGTGTATATTGTTGCGTCCCATGTTAGCGCCCCCTAGAATAAAAATAAGCTGGAGATGAATTCATTAATCATCTCCAGCTTATTTTGTGTTGAGTGGCTGTTCAAAATGTACGGGAAAAAACACCAAACTTAACGACGGGATTTCTTTTCGGTATATCCACCAGCTCGATCTGCTTTTTTAAATTCGCGAGCATAAAGAATCGCTTGTGTACTAGTCAAGTTACTTTTCTCTTTATCGTGTTTTTTGAGCAATTAAATCATCTCCATTCCACTTAATATCCCTATTTTTTCCTAAAATGACCCTTTCATACGTGAGAATCTTCCTTTAAGATATTTTGTAAAGCTTCTTTAAGGGTTGGAAAGGAGAAGGTGAATCCTTCCTCTTTAAGTTTAGTGGGAAGGACATTTTGCCCTTCAAGTACAAGTATGCTCATTTCCCCAAGCAGTTTCTTGAGGAAGAAGGGTGGTACGGGCAACCAATGGGGCCGGTGCAGGACAGCTCCTATGGTTTTTCCGAATGTATCCATCTGAACGGGATTCGGTGCCGTAAAATTGACTGGACCTTCTATCCGAGCATCGTTCATGCAAAAGATGATTGCACGGACCACGTCATGGATATGAATCCAGGAAAGCCACTGATTCCCTTTGCCCATCTTTCCTCCGCCGAATAGTTTATATGGTAGGACCATCATTGGCAGTGCACCGTCTTTTTCTCCAAGAATCACCCCGAATCTTGTCAGGATCAACCTGTTACTATAAGATCGTGATTTAGCCGCTTCATTTTCCCATAGTTGAACAGTACGGGCCAAGAAATCATCACCAATGGATTCAGAGGTTTCGTTAAAGGTTTCATCATCTGAAATACCATAATATCCGATTGCACTTGCATTAATGATGACGGGCACTTTATCGGGCAGTATGGAAAGGATCCGGTTCATCTCTTTGGAAGCTTCGACCCTGCTTTCGACAATCCGGCGTTTTCGTTCAGGTGTCCAACGCCCGCTGTTCAGAGATTCACCTGCAAGGTTAATGAAAACATCGAGCCCCGCCAAGTGCTTTTCCGGCTTTGCGTCCTTGGTCAACCAACCGATATATGTCAAATTAGTCTGTTTATTAAATTTTTCGGGATGACGGGTCAAAATATATATATCATGATTTTCTTTTGATAATTTATCAATAAGGGCTGTGCCGACAAAACCGCTTCCACCAGCAATGGCTATTTTCATGAAAACCACTTCCTTTCCCTTTCTTTCCTTCACTTTAACATGCCCATGTTCTTTTTTCATTTTTAGACATGCTATATATAGAAATGGTAAACGTAAAGGGGTAAAGTAGGGGTGGGGGTGGAATTATGCCAAACATAACAAAAATAACAACCCAAAAGAAACGTAAAGATCGTTTTAACATTTTCGTTGACGAAAAATATGCCTTCAGTGTAGATGAAGAAGTGCTATTGAAATTTCATTTGAAAAAGGGTATGGAACTTGATGACCTGCTTTTGGCTGAAATACAATTCCATGATGAAATCCAAAAAGCATTTACCGATGCACTTAATTATTTATCATACCGGATGCGCTCGGAATCGGAAATTCGCCTTTATTTAAAAAAGAAGGAAACGGAAGAGCCGATCATTAAGGAAGCGATACATAAACTTTACAGCTTTAACTATTTAGACGACCTTGAATTTGCCAAGGCTTACGTACGGACCCATGTGAATGGAGGCAATAAAGGGCCCACTACCCTTAAGCTCGAGCTTAAGGAAAAAGGGGTGCAAGAAAAGTTGGTTGTCGAGGCATTGAAGGAATACCCCTATGATATTCAGATTGAACATGCAAGCAAACTTGCTGGAAAAGCGGTCAAAAAGGAAAAAAACATTTCCGAACGAGCTTTAAGGCTGAAGGTTGAACAAACCTTGTTACGGAAAGGCTTCCCTAGAGATGTCATCCATGAAGCACTTGAAGATGTGACGGTTGAAAAGGATGAAGATGAACAATGGGATTCTCTTTGCTACCATGCCGAAAAAATGCAACGTCGATATAAAAACCATGAAGGCTTCGAATATGAACAAAAAATGAAGCAGGCATTATACCGAAAAGGTTTTCCAATAGAATTGATTGAGCGTTATCTTTCCAATGCAGATGGGGATTAAGTGCATTGATAGCCAAATCTCAAAATTTTGTTTAATATAGAGGTAAATTAATATTTCATTTAAGGAGTCATATATATGAGCGACGTAAGATACAGCAAGTTGTCCGCCTATGAACTACAGCAGGAAATTGCAGCGTTGACTGAAAAAGCAAGAAAAGCAGAGCAATTGGGAATGGTTAATGAATTTTCAGTATTGGAACGAAAAGTGACGATGGCCAAGGCCTATTTGTTAAATCCGGATGATTTCAAAAAAGGTGAAATATATCAAATTGACGGAGATCCCGGTGTCTATTTCAAAATTGATTATATGAATGGCGTATTCGCCTGGGGATACCGCTTAGGTGGAAGCGGTAAGGAAGAAGCACTGCCGATTTCAATGTTAAAATAAAAAGGAACCGGGGAAGTACCCGATTCCTTCTGGTGCATCTTTTAATTCGATCGCTCGTTTGATGCTTTCATTCTTTCTTGAGGGTGTGTATTTATACTGCCATCTGCACGCTTTGAAGCATATCTTGCTTTGGCACGAGGCTCGCCTTGGAATTTATTATTGTTTTGGTTGGGGAATCCTTTTTGTTTATTTCGCAAATTTTTCTCCTCCAAGCATCAGATTAAAGACAGAAGCGTTTCCGCTTACTACTAGTATGGGTATGGAACAGTATAGTTCATTCTGTAAAAATATTGGCAATGAGGTGGTTCTAATGAATGATTACCATGAAAGATTAACCAAGATACTGCTTGAGAAAAATGAACACATCACGTATGAGCAAGCTTTGACTTGGGTGGAATTATTATGGGAAGATTTCGAGGCGACCTATGCAAAGGCCGGGCATGAATATGCCGGAGAAGAAATGACATCGCGCGTTGTAAGGACCTGGATTGATAACTACGGTGAGCAATTCCACGAATTCATTGCAAAAAACCCTAAATATCAACAGTTATTAAATCAGCAGAATCGACTGCATTAAAAAAGCTGATTCCAGAGGGGTTCCCTGGAATCAGCTCTTTTTCAATACGCAGTGACTACAAAATAATATTCAATTTCTTCTGCAGTTTCGCTTCGCTAAAGATCCAGCCAGTATAAGAATTCAAGATATTCAATTCGCTGTCTAAATGGACCACTGCCACAAACGGGTAATATCCATTGCTGCGGTATCTTAAATCGATAAAACGGACTTCATAATATTCTTTTATCTGTTCGATTTCAAAGCGGTATACCGGCGAAAAGGACAGAAAGGCTGCCAAGTTGATATCCTTTTTGGCGGCTTCAAGAATTTCACTTTCAGGCAATGGCACTCGATCGAACGTATCTAGAATCGTCACATATCCATTATCAGCCCGTGCCACATAATAATTCTTTTCGGTAATCACCGCAATTTTCCAGCGATGAAAACGCATCGTCGGTGATAATAGAATTTTCCTTGCTCCAGGAATTTGCTTTTTGACCACTTTTTTTATAAAAGCCTGTTCCCTGAACCTGGAAATATAATAAATGACGAGTATTCCGTAAATGGAAAGAAATAAATAGCCTGGAGGGAATCCATAGCCCCATAATATCAGGCCGGCAACATGTATTCCAAAAATGAACGGGTCAAATGTATTGATGACCCCTAAAGCTACCCATTTTGACGAAATCGGCCTAAGAGCCTGGGTCCCATAAGCATTGAATATATCCACGAATACGTGAAGGAAAACGGCTAAAAAGGTCCAAAGCCAAAGATGTAGGTAATTTGCTTCAGGTATGATGGCGAAAAGTGCTCCGCTGATAATCAAGGGCCAAAGTAAAACAGCGGGAATGGAATGCGTGATTCCACGGTGGTTTCGTATATATACAGCGTTATTCCTTAATTTTAAAACAGTGTCAATGTCCGGAGCTTGTGATCCCAATATCGTACCTGCTATGACTGCACTTGCAGTGACTGGGCTCTGCGCAATGACAGGATCTAATGTGGCAAGACCTCCAAGAGCAATTCCCATGACAAAGTGAGTACCTGTATCCAAAAATCTAACCTCCCTGCCACAATTTAAAAAAAATGGTCTTCTTTCATCATACCGTATTTATATATTAACCATCAAATGAATATAATTTAGATTTATTTCCGTGAACCTTTACAAATAAATGAATATGAACATGATATTAAAAAAGAATGGCCTACTATAGGTATTCCCAATTTTGATAAGAGTGTAACATCTTTGGAGGAACTGATGTGAAAGAAATAACGATCCCGACAATAGAAAAAATAAAAATCGATGAATTTCAAAAAGATTTGGTTTCATGGTTTCTCGAAGAACAAAGAGAATTGCCATGGAGGGAAAATAAGGACCCGTACCGTGTTTGGGTTTCTGAAATAATGCTGCAGCAAACGAGAGTGGACACGGTGATTCCTTATTTCAACCGGTTTGTGGAATGGTTCCCTACACTCGAGGATTTTGCCAATGCCGATGAAGAGAAAATCCTAAAAGCATGGGAAGGGCTGGGATATTATTCACGTGTAAGGAATCTGCATAGTGCCGTTCAGGAAGTGAAAGCATCCTATAATGGGATTGTACCGGATGATCCCGAGGAAATAGCCAAATTGAAAGGTGTCGGCCCTTATACAGCTGGTGCGATTCTTAGTATCGCGTACGGTAAGCCGGAGCCAGCCGTTGATGGAAACGTCATGCGTGTTTTATCAAGGATATTGATGATATATGAAGACATAGCAAAGCCAAAGACAAGAAAGACTTTCGAAGCAGCCGTCAGAAAGCTGATCGATCATGAGCATACCTCTGCCTTCAATCAAGCGTTGATGGAACTTGGAGCATTGATTTGTACACCAGGTAAGCCTGCCTGCCTATTATGTCCAGTTCAAAGTCATTGTCTAGCATTTGAAGCTGGGGTTCAGTCGGAATTGCCGGTAAAAATCCAAAAGAAAAAAACGCGGGATGTACCAATTGTAGCTGCCGTTTTAACGAATGAAAAAGGCGAATTTTTAATTCACAAGCGAGCATCAGAAGGATTGCTTGCAAATCTTTGGGAATATCCGAATTTCGAAAACCATTCATCCCTTTTGCATAAGAGGGAATTCTTCGAGAGTCGGTTTCAGGAAATGTATGGCGTCAAACCAGAAATCACTGAATCACTTGTGAGAATTGAACATGTTTTCTCACACCTCGTTTGGAAAGTGGACACGTATATCGGAATGGTCAAAGAAGCCATCAGTGAAGAGACATTAAGAGAACAGCAACTTAAGTGGGTAAGTGAAGCAGAGATGGGTGAGTTAGCATTTCCGGTTTCCCACCAAAAAATGATGAGAGCGTATAAAGAAAAAGAGTGTATTGAATAAAAGATTATAGTCACAAGCATTCGTGGGTTCAATCATATTACATTCTTTGGGTGCGATTTGAAAATCAGTGGGAACAGGGATATTATGCTAAAAGAGGATATCCGCTAAGATATCCTCTTCCTTTTGTTGATTATTAAAGCGAAATCCGTATAAAATCAATCGTAAATGGTTTTCGTTCCATGGGTATAATCTGCTTCTTGTCTATTAAGTCCGCCTCTATTTTCAATTTCTTTGACGATTTCGCTATGGATACTCTGTCCTTCTTGGTTTAAATAAGGTACCATTTGTTGAAGGGAGTGATGAAAATAGGCAAGTTCACTATTTTCCCAATCCGATTTTTTCATCATCGACAACTCTGTCATATCACGTCCAACATACATAACAGTAACACTCCTTAAAAAAATGATTTTTATTACTCGGTGTTTACTCAGAAAGGATGAATAAACGAATGGAACAAAAAGTGGCACTCGTTACAGGTAGCAGTAAAGGTTTAGGAAGAAGCACGGCAATAAGGCTTGCAGAGGAAGGTTACGACCTCGTTATTAATTATGCCCGGAGCAAGTCGAAAGCATTAGAAGTGGCAGCCGAAATTGAAGCGTTGGGGCGCAAAGCCCTTGTAGTTAAGGCAAATGTCGGTGACGTTGCGAAAGTGAAAAGCATGTTCGAGGAAATCGATGCTTATTATGGACGTTTGGATATTTTCATTAATAATGCTGCCTCTGGAGTGCAGCGCCCATTGATGGAGCTGGAGGAATCCCATTGGAACTGGACCATGGACATCAATACAAAAGCCCTCCTTTTCTGCGCACAGGAAGCGGCGAAATTAATGGAGAGGAACGGCGGAGGGAAAATTGTCAGCATCAGTTCACTGGGATCCATTCGCTATTTAAAAAATTATACAGCTGTTGGAGTTTCCAAAGCTGCGCTTGAAGCCCTGACAAGATATTTAGCGGTCGAACTGGCTGCTAAAAATATTTGTGTCAATGCCGTTTCAGGCGGTGTGATCGATACGGATGCCCTTAAGTCTTTCCCGAATCGGGATGAAATGCTTGCTGAGGCGGCAGATCAGACTCCGGCTGGACGGATGGTCGAGGTGGAAGATATGGTGAATACCATCCTGTTTTTAATTTCCGATGGAGCCAGTATGATTCGTGGACAAACCGTAATAGTTGATGGAGGCATTTCATTGCTTGTTTAATATAACTGGAAAAATTTAAATGTTTTTAGTTGGATAACACTCTTGGATAATGGTTATCTTATTATCTGTGGAGGTGATATCAATGGCTAATAACAAAAATAAATCACAAGCAGGTACTAATGTTCAACAAGTGAGACAACAAAACGCGCAATCTCAACAAGGTCAAGGCCAATTCGGTACAGAGTTTGCTTCTGAAACTAACGTTCAAGAAGTGAGACAACAAAACGCGCAATCTCAGCAAAAAAAAGGTCAAGGTCAAGCACAAGGCCAATTCGGTACAGAGTTTGCTTCTGAAACTAACGTTCAAGAAGTGAAACAACAAAACCAAAAATCTCAAAGCAATAAAAGCCAAGGCTAATCGCCGATGAAAAGCATCCTTCTTTTGAAGGGTGCTTTTTTTTTTGCCTTTCATTGGATTCGACAAATGTTTCGTCGTGTTTACATTTTATGTCAAAGGAAAAAAAGGATAAAAATAGAATATACATACTATAGAAAAAATACAGATTAGGAAGGTGCATTCATGGAGGAATTTAACCGGCTTATAAACAACCAGTTGAAAACGATGGATAAGCTTTTACTTTTACAATCCGAAATCGAAAGATGCCAAGATATAGAGAAGCAACTCCTTGCACTGGAAGAGGAGAGTGAAGCGGTCACCATTCAGGAAGAGATTCAACTCAAAAAGCAGGAATTGAAAAGTATCCATGATATGTTCGAGAAGCAAACGGAAGAAGTCATCCGTTATTTTCAGCAAGGACAGGCTGCCATACGATAAATAACCGGCTAATTTCTTAGTTAAAATGGGTGGATGGTCAGACTTTTTCGACTTATTTACACATTTTCACTGGGAGATTAGCCACTTTTGTTTTAAATTTATGAATAAATCGCTATAATATAGGAATATAGGGTAAATGGAAAAAAGTATATATTTTAAATACACACAACAACTGCAAACGGAATAGGGCACAGTACGCTGTCAGGGTGTCTATAGAAAGTAGGGAGAGATAAATGGGGATTGTTCCTGCCGAAGGAGGAAAAATCCAAATCCATAGCTATAAACATAATGGACATATCCATCGTATCTGGGAAGAGACAACCGTTTTAAAAGGGACCCAAAATCTGGTGATAGCAGCGAATGACCGTACTATGGTAACGGAATCAGATGGAAGGACCTGGATTACGAGAGAGCCGGCGATTTGCTATTTTCATTCAAAGTATTGGTTTAATGTTATTGGTATGTTGAGAGAGGACGGGGTTTATTATTATTGCAATATCAGTTCGCCGTTCACATACGATTCGGGAGCATTGAAATACATTGATTATGACCTGGACATTAAAGTATTCCCAGATATGACGTTTAATTTGCTGGATGAGGATGAATATGAAAGGCATCGGAAAGAAATGAATTACCCGGATGCCATCGATTCAATATTGAAACAGAACGTAGACTATTTGATTTATATGATACGCCAGCGAAAAGGACCATTCTCCGCAGAGTTTATTGATAGTTGGTATGAACGCTTTTTAACCTATCGATGATAGAAAAGGCCTGCTGCTTAATTGGCAGGCTTTTTCATTGTGTAACGTATCTACCAACTGTTTCAATCTATCACGATGCAGGAACCTTTAAACCTCCTTTAAATGTGTTTGAAAGTTAGTGAATGAAATCCTTTTGATACTTAATCATCGAAAAGGAAAATATAATTGAACAGTGCATATAAGATTCCAAATTGACTGGTATGGACTTTTTTCATTTGGATTTAATGATTCAGAAAAGGAGGTATTCCGTGGGGAGCATTAAGAGATATTTGCAATTCGTCAAACCATATAAATGGCAGATAATTGGGACGGTACTGATTGGATTGCTAAAGTTCGCGATTCCGCTTTTACTTCCATTGCTCAGTAAGTATATAGTGGATGACATCATCGGAAATGGTGACCTGTCCAAAGCCGTGAAGTCCGAACGCCTTTTATGGGCAATGGCCATCATGATTTTCATTTTCGTTGCAGTTAGACCGCCGATTGAGTATTACAGACAATATTTCGCTCAATGGACCGGAACGAAAATCTTATATGATATTCGTAATGATTTATTTACTCATATACAGAAACTGAGTTTTAAATATTATTCCAATACAAGGGTTGGCGAGGTCATTTCGAGGATGATCACGGATGTGGAACAAACGAAGAACTTTGTCATCACGGGTTTGATGAACCTTTGGCTCGATATCGCAACGATCATCATAGTAATAGTCATCATGTTTACGATGGACGTGAAGTTAACCATTGTATCGATCATCATGCTTCCATTTTACGCATTTTCGATCAAGCATTTCTTTGGCAAGCTGAGAACTTATACAAGGATTCGGTCCCAAGCGTTAGCTGATGTACAGAGTCACCTTCATGAACGGGTTTCAGGGATGTCAGTCATCAAAAGCTTTGCGATAGAAGACAGGGAACAGGAATTGTTTGCGAAGCAAAACAGGAATTTCCTCGATAAGGCCCTAAAGCATACAAGCTGGAATGCCAAGTCATTTGCTGTCGTGAATACGATCACGGATATTGCCCCCTTGCTCGTGATAGGATTTGCCGGTTATCAGGTCATTCATGAACAATTGTCATTGGGTACCATGGTTGCCTTCGTCGGTTTCATTGACCGGCTTTATAATCCCCTCAGACGTTTAGTTAACTCTTCGACGACAATGACCCAGACATTGGCATCCATGGACCGGGTTTTTGAGTTTGTGGATGAGAAGTATGATATCGATGACCAGCCAGGGGCGAAAGAGCTGAAGCAAGTGGAAGGCCGAATAACCTTTCAGGATGTATCCTTTGCTTATGACGAGAAAGAGGCACCCGTTTTGAAACATATAAACTTGGATGTCAAACCAGGGGAAACCATTGCACTTGTCGGGATGAGCGGCGGCGGGAAATCCTCGATCGTCAGTTTGATTTCCCGTTTCTATGATGTGACGGAGGGAAGGGTATTATTGGATGGGACGGATATCCGTAAGTATCAAGTCCGCAGCCTAAGAGATAAAATAGGAATGGTTCTACAGGATAATATCCTATTTAGTGAATCGGTTAAGGCCAACATCCTTATGGGACGACCTGATGCAAGTGACGAAGAAGTATTTGAAGCGGCTAAGGCGGCGAATGCCCATGAATTCATCATGGGTCTGAAAGAAGGATATGAAACGAAAGTCGGGGAGCGGGGAGTTAAATTATCCGGAGGCCAAAAGCAACGGGTGGCCATTGCGAGGGTATTTTTGAAAAACCCGCCAATCCTTGTTCTCGATGAAGCCACATCCGCATTGGATTTGGAAAGTGAACACTATATCCAGGAGGCGCTGGATATTTTAGCGAAAGACCGGACCACCATTATCGTGGCCCACCGGTTATCAACGATCACCCATGCCGATCGGATCGTTCATATCGATAATGGGGAAATTGCGGAAATGGGAACACACGAAGAACTTATGAAAAAGCAAGGGCATTACTATAACCTATTTCAAGTACAACAATTGGATTCTTAAGAAGAATAGGAAAAACAATATACAAAAGAAGACCATTCCGCTAACGGGAATGGTCTTACTTGTGCATGCACGTTATGAAATCCTTTTTTCATGCAGCGTTTTTTTTCCAGGAAGGAAATGCGGCAGATGCTTTATTCCCTCAGGCAAGGCGATGCCGACGATGATCAAGCACATCCCGAACCATTGCAGTGACGTAACCTGTTCATTCAAGAAGATGACGGAAACGATCATCGCTGAAGGCAGTTCCGCAGCACAAAGAATCGTTCCAAGCCCGACACCCACTTTCGGTAAACTGACAGCAAAGAAAAAGAAAGGAACTAAAACACCCAATGTGCCGAGCAGCAGACCGTAGTACCATAGGTTCGTTTGGACAAGATTCGTCACAAGTGTGACGGGGTTAGTTGTGAATACAGCAGTCAGCATACCACCCGTTGCAATGAAAAACAGCCGTTTCATTGAAGATTCCCCAACTGCGAATTGAGAGTTGCAATACATATATAGCGCAAATAGCAAGGCTGACAATAGACCGAACAATACGCCTTTTAGGCTTAGGCCGGATAGAGGCTGACCAAAGATCGCGCCTGCCAATAATGTTCCGATGAAGAGAACGAAAATGGCAATGAGTTTATTTTTATCCGGGCGTCTTTTATTTATGAAACTTTCAATGAGGACGCCTATCCAGGTAAATTGAAATAAAAAGACAACGGCAATCGAAGCGGGAAGCTCGGATACGGAAACGGCATATGCCTTTCCGACGAAAGTGGACATCATGCCCGTGATTAAAAGTAATCCGGCACTCTTCCATGAAACTTTATATTTAAACGAAAAAAGAAATAACACGGAGACAATCAGCCAACCGACGAGGTATTGACTGCCGACCAGTTCTCCGGATGAATGGCCATCCATGAATCCAAACTTCATCATGGTGGATAATGTGCCATATGAGATCGAACCGATTAAGACCATTATGGAATACTTCAAAAGTTGCATGTTTTTCACCCCTGTAAAAATAAAAATCGCCACCTGCCAAAAAGGCAAGTGACGAACGAAAAAAGGAAATCCTTTTAAAATTCCGTCTCTCAACAAAAGCTGAGTTTAAAAAAATGTTTGTGTTGCATTACCTTAGCTTAAAGTCTTTGTGAATATTTGTCAACCAGAAAAATAAGTTAAGCCTGCAGGTCTATCTTTAAGCTAAAGGCGGTGTGAGAGGCAGGAGATGTTCCTTTAACCCAAAGTAATTGACAACCCCCAAAAAGGCGAATATGCCGAATGGGGTGAGGTGCTTCAATCGCCATTTTGCCGGAAGTCTTCCAATGTACCACGGTATTCCTCGTCTTTCATTTTTCGAAGATTAGGCTTTTTTTCTGCAGTTGGCTCATCATTTGGCTTTTGATTGTGAAGCTTGGAAAGTGCCAAACGATAATCCTGATCTTTCATTTTCAATTCATCATTGTCTGTTGGGGAGATGATTTCGGTAATGGAATCATCAGCCGAAGCGAAAGCGGACTCTTCCAACGAGTTCTCTTCCTCCGCTGCCGGCGGCTTACCTTCAGGCGATAAGGCTTTGATATTGTATGTGATCAAGCCCGTAACCGCTAATATGGCAACGATGATAATTAGAATTATGCCCATTGAATCAAGCCTCCTAGAGCTCGTTTATGAATGAACGGGTGACATGGGCTACCCGTTTTCCTAATGCTTCTCCAAGCTGCAAGTCATTTTTGGTGATGTTGTCATCCACACCGGGCGGACAGCTTATTCCTACTCCATAGTAGGAGCCATATAAGGCGTTTTCCGGGACAGTGCCGGGCAAGCCGACAATGATCATGCCTTGATGAAGCATAGGGGTGATTAAGTTCAGCATGGTAGCCTCGAGTCCGCCATGTACGGTGGCCGTGGTACAGAACACAGCACCCACTTTATTGATCAGCGCACCTTCCGCCCATAGATACCCAAGTTTATCGATCCATGTTTTCAAACTCGAACTGATGGTGCCGAAATGACCGGGACAGCCCCAAATGATGGCATCCATTTCCTGGAGCTTATAAACATCGGCCTCGTTCACATGGTCAATGAGAACCTCAGCGCCAGGGACCGCGGCGGCCCCTTGAGCTATTGATTCGGCAAGTGCTTTCGTATGGTTGCCTTCACTGTCGTAAACAACATAGATCTTCATTTTTATTCCCCCATTTAATTAAACCGATTTTTTTACTGGTGAAGGAAGCAAAGGTACATCCAAATGTTCTTGTTTAGGTTTTTTCATTGCTTTGTCCTTCCGAACGTCACGCAAAAACAGTGAGAGAACGATACCGGCAATTGCGAAGCCTGTTGCCCAAAAGAATGCATCATTGATTCCCATCACATTTGCTTGACCCTGGATTTGTGAAGAAATCAGGGACATGGCAGTTTCCTGTGCCTGTTCACTAGTTTGATTCATCGAACTCATGATGGATTGAACGATTGTTTGGAAATTCTGAACAAAACCGGGATCACTCGTACTCATTTCCGTTCCTAAAGCAGTTCCATGGAAAGATGCACGGGTTGTATAAATGGTCGTCACGAAGCTCGTACCAATGGCTCCGGTCACTTGTTTAAGCGTATTGCTCATTGCCGTACCATGTGTATTCAAATGCTTAGGAAGCTGATTCATCCCAGCAGTCATGATCGGCATCATCAGTAAAGACATTCCAAGTGAGCGGATTGCATAGATGATGACCAAAGTCGAATAGGTAGTTTCCGTAGTCAATTTAGCGAATTCGAAGGTTGTGACGGCCGTAATCGCTAAACCAAGAAGTGCTAATGGCCGGGGGCCGATTTTGTCAAATAATGCTCCTGAAATGGGTGACATCACCATCATCACAAGGGCTCCGGGTAGCATCAATAGGCCCGATTGAACTGGTGTGAAGCCTCTTAAAGTCTGCAAATATATAGGCAATAAGAATATCCCGGTAAACATGGCCACTGTGACGATGGCGGAAATGATATTCGATAATACGAACATGTCATACTTAAATACACGGAAGTCGAGCATAGGTGTTTCCGATTTTAGCTGTTGAACCACAAAAAGCGTCAAAAGGATCAGCCCGATGATGATCGTTCCCAGAACGATGGGATCCGTCCAGCCTTTGGAACCTGCTTCACTGACACCGTATAGTAAGGATGCAACACCTAGCAAGGATAGAGACGCACCCAACAAATCCAATTTGATTTTCTTTGGTTCTGCTACATTACGCATACTTAAAAAGGCGAGTGTCATGACTATCATGCCTAATGGCACCATTGCGTAGAACATGACCCGCCAGCTATATTCCTGAATGACCCAACCAGATAAAGTCGGGCCGATTGCAGGGGCAAACATAATGGCAAGTCCAAAGATTCCCATTCCTTTCCCGCGCATTTCCGGAGGGAAGATGAAAAGAATGATCGTCATGACCAATGGCTGCAGGATTCCGCCGCCAGCCGCCTGTATCAGCCGGCCTGTAAGGATGACGGGGAAATTTGGTGCGATGCCGCAGATGAATGTCCCGACGGTGAATAAAAACATGGCAGCAAGGAATAAAATGCGCGTGCCAAACCGTTCTATTAAAAAAGCGGACAGTGGGATCAAGGCTCCATTCACGAGCATGAATCCAGTTGATAACCATTGAATCGTAGTCGCAGCTACATTGAATTCTGCCATCATCCTAGGCATGGCGACACTAAGCAGGGTTTGATTCAAAATGACCATGAACAAACCTAGCATTAAGATAATTAACATGGGGGCAAACTGCTTCATTCCCTTGTTTTCATTTACTGTGATGGTTTGAGAAGCCATTTAAAGAAAAGCCTCCTTTCTGTATAACTGTGTAGCCATTTTATTTAGTTGAAATTTTCACTTCTGCGTTCATTCCAGGCAGAACTTTATCGGATGGTGCTTTGATGGAAATTTTAACTGGTACTTTTTGGGTGACTTTTGTATAATTTCCGCTGCTGTTTTGATTGCCCATCACTGAAAAGACAGACGTTGTAGCATAACCGATCTGTTCCAATGTACCTTCGAAGACAGTATCGGGATCTCCATCGATGATAATATCGACGCTGTCACCTTTTTCGATATCCTTCAATTTATTTTCTTCAATATTAGCCGTAATGGACAGGTCATCCATATTGATGGTCTGAGCCAGCGTTTGACCCGCTTGAACAAGCTGCTCATCATGCACTTGTGTTTTAACGATAGTACCTTGTGCTGCGGTTTTTACCGCTTCTTTTCCGTCTAAGGTGGTTACATTGGCAACTTTGTCATCCTTACTTACACTGTCTCCTTCATGTAAGTCCCAATCTGCTAGTTTACCGGCAGCGGGGGCAACGATGGTATATAGCTCTCCCGACACTTTCGCTTCATCCGTTTTAATGAAATTCGTGCTTTCATAATAGTAATAAGCCCCACCGGCCAATACCGCTATGATAATAACCAAACCAATGACATTGATTAAAACTAAACGTCCTCTATTCACTTGTTTCGCCTCCAAAAAATATTGATGATGTATTTCTTTTTTCGATACTGTTCATAAGCTAGAAATGACAACGCCCCCTATTCTGATGTTTATTTGTTAAATTAAATAAATATTAACTTTTATAAGTATTAATATTATTAAGTAAAGAGTTTACCAGTTTAATTATTTTTTGTCATGTAATTTATTCGGAATAATAGTGGGAAATAAATACAGTGAAATAGTAAAAATTTGAATTTTTTTTAGTTTTAAGGATATATGGAAAGTAAAGTTGACATTGGAATGCCATTTAATTAAATTTAAGAGGTAGGATTGTCCTATATAAGGAGTGAGAAGGCTGGAATTTAAATGGGAAGTAACTAATAGTATAGAAATGCAGATTTTTCGGATTAGGAAGAAGCTTAGGGCCATCGTAGCAAAAAATCTTCAGCCTTATGGATTAACATCGCCTCAGTTTTTCATATTATTGATATTGAAAAAAGAGGGGTCGATCAAATCGACCCAGCTGGCTGACTTCTTAACCGTTAAGCCAAGTGCGATTACCGTATTTGTAGATAAGTTGGTCGAAATGGATTATGTAAAAAGGCAGCCTTCTGATAAGGATCGCAGGGTCATCAACCTTGAATTGAAAGAGGCAGGGGAAGCGATTTTGGGGAGAGTCCTTGCGGAGCATAACCAATTGATGGGCAAGAACTTCAATTCATTCTCAGAAGATGAGCTGCAGGATCTTTTGAAGAAATTGGATACGATTGAAAAGGCGGCAGATAAGAACCTTTTGGATGATTGAATGAGGGGCATGCTCTAAATAGAGACGAAAAAAGACGGTTCCTGGGAACCGTCTTTTTTAATCTTCTTCATAGTGGACAGATATTTCGTTATCTTCCTTATGGAAGGACTGGAAGCTGACAATCAGCTTTTCAAGATGTTCCAATTGCTCGTCATATTCTATGACCGCAGAAATCAATGGTACAAGGCGGGCAGAGAGATGGCCCAGATTATCATGCATTTCGTCCACTTGATTCTGCTGTTCGAAAAAGTGGGCGAGCAGCTCTTTACGACTTAAACAATCCTGGTCCCAATCTTCAATCTCCTCGATGGACTTGATTTTTTCGATATGCAGTAATATCAACTGTTCATGCTTGCGGATCAAGGAATCAAGCTGCTGTAAGATGCTCCGTTGGAAATCCTCAGGCATTTGATATACTTCATTCTCGAACTTATGAATTCTCTTCAAGGTTTCAAACGCTTTTTTTGTCGTTATGATCATTTGCCGATAAACGACAAGCTTTCTTGCTTTAGCTACACTGTTTTTCTTGAAATATTCCCGTTCCTCTTTGTACATGGAATAGATATGTTCCAGATCGAGTAACTCCGCCTTCAATCGGCTGATGTCTTTTTTTAATAAAGTGTGTTCTGTAGCATGTCTTGTGCTGATTCTAATCCATTTCAAGATGTCTTCGGTTACATCTGTAATGCGTGTATAAAGCTTTGCTTCATATTTTGGAGGAATGAAAACTAGATTCACGATAAACGAAGAAACGATTCCAAGCAAAACGGATGAGAGACGAATAAAGGCAAAATTCAGGAATTCCCCGTCCTGGCTTTCCATTATGGCGATGACCGTCACGATGGAAAGGACGATCGTTTTATCCATTTTCAATTTTAAATTGATGGTTATGACAACCATTACGGCAAGACCGATCATAAAAATATCATTTCCGAACAACAAAACGAAGGAGACAGCAACCAATGCGCCAATGATATTTCCTTGAATTTGCTCCAGCACCGTTTGATATGAACGGTAAATGGTCGGCTGTATTGCAAAAATTGCAGCAATCCCAGAAAGGACAGGAGCAGGAAGGTTAAGCAGTTCCGAGAGATAAAGCGCTAAAACGATTGCTATTCCTGTTTTGAGAATGCGGGCACCAAACTTCATATATGGGTTAATCCTTTCTTTGTATTGTAATGGATAAGTGGCTCTATTTATATATAGGCTTTTGCTTAAAGTTGTATTCTAACTTATTTGTTAGTACTTTACACTAAAATAAGAAGATGTAAACAAAAAGTAATATACAGGATTTTCCTAAGAGTTACAATAGTTAAAATCAAGTTTAATATATAAAGAAACGATAGGCAATTTCTTGATTGCTTTCAAGTTTGTTTTTCCATCGTTTGAAGACATTCCAGAGGTATATGACTGGAAAAGGCTGATGCTCGCATTAAAGAGCATCAGCCTTTATTAATATATATTTTCGGCATCACTCCGTGGAAACAGCAGGATCCGCCTGTTCTTTAACTGGAACGACCTGAAGGAAGTGCTCTTCAGGATTTTGTAGCAGGGCCTCTAAAGAGGCCGCTTCTTCGGTTTGGCCATGATCTTTCAAGAGGGCCGTGTATTTGCCCAGAAGTTCGGCCACATCCCGCAGGCCTCTTCCGGATAGGGGCTCAATGGAAATCTTTGCACCTTTCGCAACCCGCTTCTTAATGACCTCTTTGGTTAATCCAGATTCAGGCTGTTGCCGTAAATAAACGACACCGCCTGTCATCCCTGCGCAAATCCATGGACCGGGATCTCCCAGAACCAAACCTCTTCCATTTGTCATGTATTCAAAAGCGAATCCCTTAATATTGGAAGTTACCGCAATATTGCCGGTTTCCTTTTTAGGAAGCGGTTGTTTCAATAATCCTCCAATGATCATATCCGCTCCGGAAAGCCGGATTCCTGCCCTGGCATCGGCATCACCTTGGGCAATGAGAAGACCGTGCTGTGCACCGTAACCAAATCCCTTGCCTACAGAGCCATTGTAGAACTTTCCATCTTTTCCTGGAGATTTAAAGATGGCAATATTACCGCCAATCGATGTCTTGCCGATACCATCCTGGGCACCGCCATTCACGCTGATTGAAATTCCCTCCGTATTGTATGCCCCGAGTCCATTACCCGGGATGGAACCATCCTGGTAGGATAGGTGGACGGGGGGAAGTTTTTTGTATGATCCGTCCAATCTGCCCCTAACGCGGTGACAGGACACCCTGCTGCCGAGTACACGCTGCTCGGAAGTGATTGAGCTATAGCTCCGGGATTGCTGCAGATCATCTACATGCGAATCTAGATATTCAGCGCCAACGGCTACCTGCATGGAGCCTTCATTCAAATACGCCGCAGTTTCCTTATGTGAGAACGGTGTTATATCCAAGTTTTTCAATAAATAGGTTAAATCCAATGATTGTTGACCTTTAACTTGCTGCAGTAAATCAGAACGTCCGACGATATCCTGAAGATTCTTCACCCCAAGTGATCCGGTCAAAGATTTGAGTTCTTTTGCAAATGCACTGAACATATTCGTTAATCCCTGAACGGCTAAATCAAATTTTCGTGGAACAAAACGGCGCAACCCGTGTTCTTTCGCCTGTGCTTCCGATTCAATTTGTGTGGCGATGCCCACATGGCAAGTATCAAGATGACATCCGCGGCACGTTGTACAGCCGACGGCAATCATCGAAAGGGTTCCAAAACCTACACGGTTTGCACCAAGCAGCATTACCTTCAATACATCCATCGAGCTTTTTAACCCACCGTCTGCCCAAATTTCGACATTCTGTCTGATACCTGACTCAAGCAGCGCATTATGGGCGGCTTTCACACCTATCTCTACTGGCAGACCGACATGTGCGAGTGCATGGATCCTGGCAGCACCCGTTCCGCCATCAAAACCGGAAAGCGTTATGATATCGGCCCCCGCTTTTGCGACGCCGACAGCAATCGTACCAATGTTTGGAACGACTGGTACTTTGACGGCAACTTTTGCCTTGTCGTTTGCCGTTTTTAGCTCATGGATCATTTGGGCCAAATCTTCAATTGAGTATATATCATGATTATTGGAAGGGGAGATCAAATCGGAACCGATTGTTGCATTTCGGGCTTCTGCGATTTTCGCTGTGACCTTGGAACCTGGAAGGTGACCGCCTTCACCAGGTTTTGCCCCTTGCCCAATTTTAATTTCCAATAGATTTGAAGAGTTCAATAGTTCTGCATTGACACCGAATCGGCCGGAAGCGATTTGCTGTCCGCGGGATTTCGGGTACTTGCCAAGCATATCCTTTATTTCCCCGCCTTCACCATTCATGCTGATCATGCCTAACCTCTCGGCAGCTTCTGCATAGGCCCGGAAAGCAATCTCATTTTGTGACCCAAAAGACATGGAGGCTATGACGAACGGCAATTCCTGTTCGCCGACCGAAAGACTGACTTCTTCAGAAGGGATGGAAGCATCTGAAGTTTTTAATGATGTCAAGTGGCGGATCGTCGTAGGATTGGATTCTTCCTGTTCGGTGATCTTTTCGCGATAAGCATCATAGTCCCCGGTTGAAGCAACTTCCCCGATAGACTTCCAAATCCTTGGGAACAAATGGAAGGTTTTGCCCATTCGTTCTTTTTCATTGCCGTAATCTTCTGCACGCTGGATGGCATCTGCCTTGATTTTATCAAAATTATAGTCCAGATCATTGGATCCGAAGAAGTTA
Organism: Bacillus sp. T-10(2022); assembly: GCF_056502895.1. Classification (NCBI taxonomy): domain Bacteria; kingdom Bacillati; phylum Bacillota; class Bacilli; order Caryophanales; family Bacillaceae; genus Bacillus; species Bacillus sp. T-10(2022). Next base: position 4,849,319 of record NZ_CP113518.1, on the reverse strand, counting down.
GCCACATTTAAATATTTCGCGATTTCCTCATGTAAACCGATGCTTGAGAAAAGTCTTCCATAGCCGCGCAGCTCATGAATGCCAATGGTGGAGATGACTTTCTCAAGACCTTTCGTCAAGGAGTTATATAGATTGGTAACCCCCTTGAGGTCATCCGAAGATAAGGAAAGGAACATATAATAGGGGCTGATTAAGTTGGCCCCAAGACCATAAGAAACGATGATATCATGCAGTGACCTTAGCGATGCTGAACGTAAAAGGATGGAACAATCACGGCGCTTGCCTGTGCGGACCAACGCTTGATCGACGGCTGAAGTGACAAGGTGGGGATCAAGCCAAAGGTTGCCGTTTTGATGGGCAAGGGCATCATCCAGAACGAGCAGCGTTTTTCCTTCATCCACTGCATTGACACTTTCATCCGTAATCCTGGTCAAGGCATCCGTGATGTTTTCATCCTCTTTGAACGTGCTTGAAATGAAGTGCACGAGTTTTTGATCTTGGTTATATTTAATGAACTGATCATAGCTTGGCTGCGATACGATAGATGAGCACTCATAACCCGTTGACCCTTCAATCAATAAGGGAGTCAGCAGCTCCGTAACCTTTCCTGCCTTATTCGCTTCGAAAAGGGAAGGACGTTTTCCGATGATCGTTCTTGTTGAGAAGTGCTCGGTTTCCCGGTCTCGGTCGATCGCAGGGTTGGTTACAACGGCCACACTTTCCTTAATGAAATCAGCAATGTTGGTCCGTTGGGGATTAAGTGCTGCGAGTGGCGCATCATGACCAAGTGAACGAATGGGCTCGGCGCCTTTTTCGGCCATCTGTTCCACTAATTGGACATGCTCCCTTTCCCACCCAAAGGCTTTATACTGACCATTATGAATGGCTTGCGTATTTGTCATGGAGACAACCTTTTCAAACACTTGGGGCTGTAAGCGGACTCGGTCATTGGAAAGGACGAAACGATCATTGAAGAGTTCAAATACTTTATCCTGGTAATCCTTGTAAGTGTACAATTCAATAAGGTCGCCGTTCCATTTCAAACCGATTTTTTCCCCTGGCCCCATCGGTTTCGGATCTCCGGTATATTCACTGGAAGGGATGATTCCTGGTTCGGAAGTGAACATATAAGATGATTCCGTTTCAATATTCCATAGTGGGCGCAAGCCTAAAGAGTCGACTGAGAACACGGCTTCATCGCCGAAACGGGAGATGATGCCTGCCGGACCTTGTGCAAAATGACCCCATGCTTCCCTTAAATACGTATATAAGTCTTGTAAGTGCTCGGGATATTCCTTGATTTCATTAATGATTGGCGGGAACATAAGATCGACAGCTTCAAATAAAGAGTAGCCATGACGGCAGATGAAAGTTTCGATCGTTTTGTTTAAATCCTGTGAGTCGCTTCCATCTTTAGCGATGGGAACTCCGATCATTTTCGCTTCATCACGCAATTTGGCGATGGTATTGATTTCGCCATTATGACCAAGTACACTGAAAGGCTGGACCCTGAAGAAGCTTGATAGAGTATTAGTTGAAAAACGATTATGCCCCAGTGTCATGGTGGAGGCAGCCAAAGGGTCGGCAAGATCAAGATAATAGGCAGGGAGTGTATCTCCAGCACCCATCACTTTGTATACCGCATGATGCTGGCTTAAAGATGCAACATGGATGAAATCACTTTTTTCGATGTCGGAAGTCAGCTCAAAAAGAACATTTGAAAGCTCCTGGTTGTTATTGATGGTGGAGGAACAGGCAAATTGCCAGAACACTGGGTCTTCTTGAATGGCAATCGGTCCCAATGCCTCGGAACGGTAGGCTTTATCCGTTTCGAATATCAATGAGAGACCATGTTGGAGCAGTTTCTCCTTGACTTCGATTTTTAAGTCGTTAGCTTCTGTTTTTTTGCTTAAAAATAAATGGCCGACTATGAAGGAATCTTGATCGACGATGCTTGGATCGACATTTACCGCTTCAAGCTTCTTTTTCCAAAGAGCCCGGGGAATATCGATATGGATGCCGGCGCCATCGCCCTCACCATTGATGAAGCCGCAGCGATGGTTCATTTTAACCAGGGCGTCGATACAGGCAAAGATGTTTTCGTTAGTAGGGATCTTCTTTTTTTCGATGCAGGACACGATACCGCAGGCATCATGTTCTTCCTTGTGAAATTCTTTGAATGTAGCAGGTGTCCATTGTTGGGTCATATATGTGGCTTGAATAAGGTTACCCTTATTCTCTGCCTTTCACCTCCTGTAGCATGTGTTTAATGGGGGAAATATTAGTAAACCCGAACAATAGTCCAAGTTTTGATAGATTGAAAGAAAGTGTATAAATGTATATAAATGTATCTATATCATATCATTTAAATATTCAGAAATCAATTTTTTATACAATGGAATGGATGCTGTAATTGGTGGGATTTTTGTAAGGAGTGGCTTCAAATGCCAATATTAAAGATTTATTACAGGGAAATAAGAAACCCTCAAGATTGATGAACATCCTGAGGGTGTATAAAAAATGCATAATTATGCTTATTCGATTTATTATATTAGGTTTTTGAATGCATGTTCAACCGCTTTTAGAGTATAAGCGATATCATCATCCGTGTGAGCAATCGTCAAGAACCAGGCTTCGTATTTGGACGGTGCCAAATTGATTCCCTGGTTGAGCATGAGCTTGAAGAACTTAGCGAACATTTCGCCATCCGTATTTTCCGCCTGCTCATAGTTTTCAATTTTTTCTGTCGTGAAATAGATCGTCAATGCCCCTTTAAGGCGGTTGATGGTGATCGGTACATTATATTGGCGGGCTGCTTTCAGGATACCTTCTTCAAGGATTTTCCCCAGCCGGTCCAGCTCGTCATACAGCCCCTCTTCTTTAAGTACTTCTAAGCAAGCTATCCCGGAAAGCATGGAAGCCGGATTTCCTGCCATCGTACCCGCTTGATAGGCTGGTCCCAGCGGTGCGACAGAATCCATAATCTCTTTTTTACCGCCATAGGCACCAATAGGAAGCCCGCCCCCGATGATTTTTCCAAGCGCGGTCAAATCGGGTTGAATTCCCAAAAAGTCCTGTGCCCCTCCGTACATGAAGCGGAACGCTGTGATGACCTCGTCGAAAATGACTAGTGATCCGGCTTCGTGAGATAATGAAATGACTTCTTCCAAAAAGCCGGGGCTTGGTTCCACGATTCCGAAGTTGCCGACGATCGGTTCAACCAGCACGCCAGCAATTTCATTGCCCCATTTATCCAGTGCTTCTTTAAATGGCTCAATATCATTGAAAGGTACCGTGATGACTTCTTGTGCGATGCTTTTGGGAACGCCGGCAGAGTCCGGTGTACCTAAAGTGGAAGGGCCGGAGCCTGCAGCGACGAGAACAAGGTCGGAGTGTCCATGGTAACAGCCTGCAAACTTGATGATCTTATCGCGTCCTGTGTAAGCGCGGGCAACGCGGATGGTGGACATGACGGACTCGGTTCCTGAATTGGTGAAGCGGACTTTATCCATGGATGGTATGGCTTCTTTCAACATTTTGGCAAATTTGACTTCATGTTTGGTCGGTGTGCCGTATAAAACGCCCGTTTCTGCTGCTTTAACGATCGCCTCCGTAATATGTGGATGCGCATGACCTGTGATGATCGGGCCATATGCAGCTAAGTAATCGATATATTTATTGCCATCAACATCCCAGAAATAAGCACCTTTGGCATGATCCATCGCAACAGGTGAACCGCCGCCTACAGCTTTGTAAGAACGGGATGGGCTGTTAACCCCGCCAACGATATGTTCCAATGCCTCTTTATGTAAAAGCTCCGAATTACTAAAATCCAATCTTAAAACCTCCTAAATATATAAACATATTTCCCCTTAATCATAGCACTTTTCCGTCCGTAAATCTGGGGTCGAAGGCCGGGAAATGTGATTCATTCACTGGTGGAAGCGCTGAATCCCTATAAGCATCAGGGTTCCGGGCCTTCATTTTGTTTGCGAAATAGAGTCGGATTTCATAACTCCTGTTATGAAAGTAAGAATGGCCAAGATGGTGTCAGGGTTTTCGATGTCGAAGGATTGGCGGTTCATTTCGCCCTTTGCTTGGTAATAGATTAGCTGCCCGGTTCCTTTCTCTTCATTAATGCGAAGGTGGAAACTGATGGGTGTGCTTTCGATCGACCCGCTGGAATCCCTTTTGATGACCTGGCATAATAATTCACCGTACTCATCTTCATAAAGGAAGTCATATCGAAGGTCGAAAACGACCTTTTCAATTTGGGATAGTAATAATTTTTTGATATTCATAGCATACTCGTCTCCTTTATATATGTATCTGGTACAACGGCCATTTCCTCCCTGAAAATGGTATATGGCATCCAAGCATTTTTATTGTCTAAAAAGGTTGGTTTGGATAAACTAATTCATTAGGACAAGAGATTACGGAGGATGTAACAGGATGAGTGATGCAATTCAAGTGAAACAGCTTCGGAAGGAATTTAAGTCGGCATCAAGCCGTTCAGGGCTAAAGGGTGCCTTCCGGGATTTACTTACCAGAAATTATAAGGTCGTCCCTGCCGTCAATGATATCAATTTTACTGTAAAAAAGGGTGAGATGGTAGCTTATATCGGGGAAAATGGTGCAGGGAAATCGACCACGATCAAAATGCTGACAGGTATTTTGGAACCGACAGCAGGTGAAATCACGGTCAATGGCATGAATCCGCATAAAGAAAGGGAAAAGTTCACTCAGACAATCGGAGTCGTATTCGGTCAGCGCTCACAGCTTTGGTGGGATATTGCAGTTCAAGAATCGTTTAGGCTGTTAAAAAAGGTCTATAAGGTAACGGATGAACAATATGACGATCATATGGAACATGTCATCAAGACGCTTGATATCGGCCCTTTGCTGGACAAACCAGTGCGTAAACTCTCGCTTGGTCAGCGAATGCGCTGCGAGCTTGCGGCAGCCTTGATCCACAATCCGCCTTTGCTGTTCCTGGATGAGCCGACAATTGGACTTGATGTGCTCGTGAAAATGAAGATTCGTGAGTTCCTGAAAGAAATCAATGAGAAATATAATACGACAATCCTTTTGACTACACATGATTTAGGAGATATTGAAGCATTATGTGAGCGTGTAATCATGCTTGATGAAGGACAAATCATCTATGATGGGGAATTGCAGAGTTTGAAAGATAACTGGGCTGAGGAAAAACAGATCCATTTTCAATTCATCGAGCCGATCGCATTGAAGGAATTACAATCATTAGCGCTCCCATTTACCGCTAACTGGGTTTATGATGAGAAAAATCAAACTTACATTGCCTTGTTGAAAGAAGAAAGTGATCATATTTCACAGCTTGTTTCAGCTGTCGTATCTCATTTTAAAATAAAAGACATCAAAATCCATGAAACGTCCATTGAAGAGATCGTTCGCAATATTTACGAAGAAGGCACTGTCTGACTCTCTTATCATTAAGAAACAACGTGTCTATCAAGAAGGGGGAGGGCCATGGGGAAGTATCTTGCCATGATCCGCATGCGTTTTTTAATGATGCTTGCGTATCGAACGGATTATTATACCGGCATTTTAATTTATAGCATTAATATCGGTGCTTATTATTTCTTATGGAATGCGATATATGGAGAAAAAAGCTCCATCGAAGGACTTTCAAGCATGCAGATGACAACCTATGTCGCGGTTGCATGGATGGCGCGCGCTTTTTATTTCAATAATATTGACCGCGAAATCGCCACTGAGATTAAAGACGGCAAGGTTGCCATTGAAATGATAAGGCCTTATAACTATTTAGGCATGAAAACGATGCAAGGGCTTGGGGAAGGGATATTCCGTTTCTTCTTCTTCTCGATTCCGGGGATGCTGCTGGTAGCTTTCATTTTTCCTATCGAATTGCCGCACGAGCCGGCTACGTGGGGGATGTTCGGCATTTCCTTGCTGTTCAGCTTCATCATCAATACACAAATCAACTTATTGACGGGAATCACCACCTTTTTCTTATATAATAATGCCGGATTAATCCGCGCTAAAAGGGTTATCATTGATTTATTTTCCGGTCTGCTGCTGCCCATCAGTTTCTATCCTATATGGGCGCAGGAAGTGATGAAATATTTACCCTTTCAAGGGATCAGCTATGTACCAAGCATGATTTTTACGAATGGGTACAGTTCAGGCGAAATTGGCATGGCGCTTTTACAGCAGTTAATTTGGTGCATCATTCTCATAATACCGATTCAGCTTTTATGGATAGTCGCAAAAAAACAGCTGATTATTCAAGGAGGTTGACGGGATGTTTTATGTATCGATGTTTTTTCAATATGTGAGTCAATATATGAAAACAAGACTGCAATATCGAGCCGATTTCTTCATGGAAATCCTATCTGACCTGCTGAATCAGGTCGTGAATCTAGTATTTATCTTAGTCGTTTTTGGACATACGCAATTTTTAAGCGGATGGAGCCGTGAAGAAATCATATTCATTTATGGATTTTTCCTTATCCCATTCGCCCTTTTTTCAGCCTTTTTCAACATCTGGGATTTTAATGACCGTTATATCGTCAAAGGTGAAATGGACCGGATATTAACAAGACCGATACATAGCCTGTTTCAAGTCATTTTAGAAAGAATCGAGCTTGAAGCGTTATTTGGTGTTGTGACCGGTTTGATCATTATAGTCTATTCGGGGATTTCATTGGATCTGCAGCTTGCGTGGTATGACCCGATTCTTTTCATCATTTTTGCAATAGGCGGGGCCCTTGCTTATGCAGCCATATTCGTTTCGATAGCAAGCATTGGTTTCTGGTCGGATGCGAAAACCTCCATCATGCCAATGATGTATAATATCGGGAACTATGGGCGCTATCCTGTTGATATTTATAATAAGGTCATTCGTTTTGTCCTAACATGGGTGCTGCCATTCGCGTTTGTTGGTGTTTATCCGGCATCTTATTTCCTTAGAAAGGAAGAGTGGTATGCATATGCATTTGCCACACCTGTAATTGGGGTAGCCTTTTTCGTGATATCCGTATTCATATGGAATCAGGGAGTGAAGAGGTACCGCGGGGCAGGGAACTGAAAGAAACCCCTTCAACAGCATTCATGTTGAAGGGGTTTTTGTTTAGTTGCGTTTATTCTTTCTTTCAATATATCTTGCTTGTGCTTGAACATATTGCTGCTTTTCCTCTTCGGTTTCCGGAATGACCTGTGGTACGTTTGTCGGCTTACCGTCTTCATCAATGGCCAGCATCGTTAAAAAAGCACGGGCCGTAAGCTGTTTCTCGCCTGTTAATAGGTTCTCGCGCTCCACTTTCACGAATACCTCCATTGATGTGCGATGGGCACAGGTAACATAAGCTTCAAGGTTGATCGCATCCCCCGTCTTGATGGGGGCCAAAAAATCAAAAGAGTCGCTTGAAGCAGTCACAACGGGTTTTCGACAATGGCGCATAGCTGAAATGCAGGCTATTTTATCAACATAGGCCATTACTTTACCGCCAAAGATGGTATTGTGATGATTTGTATCCGGTGGAAAAACAAGGTCGGTTAAAAAAGTCCGGGACTGCTGTATTGGATGGGCAACGTTCTTTTCAATCATTTGCCTGTTGTTTTTGCTAAAAGGTTTTCACGGACGATTTTTGCTGCTTCGACCATGTTTTTCAAGGAAGCGACGGTTTCCGGGATACCCCTTGTTTTCAGTCCGCAGTCGGGATTGATCCAAAACTGGTCTTTATCCAATACCTTGATCCCACGTTCAATCATATCTACCATTTCTTCCACTGCCGGCACACGCGGGCTATGAATATCATACACACCCAGACCAATGCCTTTTTCATACGTTTTTTCCTCGAATGCGGAAGCAAGCTCCCCATGGCTACGGGATGTTTCGATGGAAATTACATCGGCATCCAGGGAGGAGATGACATCCATGAAACTGTTGAAGTCGCAATAGCACATATGCGTATGAATTTGGGTTGTATCCTCCACGCTTGATGTGGATATCAAGAACGAATTCACAGCCCAGTTCAAATACTCGTCGCGATCGCTTCTTTTCAATGGCAGACCTTCTCTAAGTGCAGGTTCATCAACCTGAATCATTTTGATTCCAGCGGATTCCAATGCAATGACTTCTTTTTCCAAAGCGAGCGCCAGCTGATAGCAAACATTCTCCCTGGAAATATCATCACGGACAAATGACCAGTTCAAAATCGTAACAGGACCTGTAAGCATTCCCTTTACCGTCTTCTTCGTCAGTGATTGTGCATATACACTTTCCCTGACTGTCATCGGTTCGATGAAATGGATGTCGCCGTAGATGACTGGTGGTTTCACACAGCGGGATCCATAGGATTGTACCCAACCCTTTTCTAAAAAGACGAATCCGCCTAACTTATGGCCGAAGTATTCAACCATATCCGTCCGTTCGAATTCCCCGTGAACAAGGACATCCAAACCGATTTCTTCTTGGATTTCAATCCATCTGCCAATTTCTTCGTTAACGAATATTTCATATTGCGAAGCGGTCCATTCTCCTCTTTTGAATTTCCCGCGTGCTTGTTTAACTTCAAATGTTTGCGGAAAGCTGCCGATCGTAGTCGAAGGGAGAAAAGGCAATTTGAAAAATTCCTGTTGTTTTTGGTAACGTTCCTTAAATGGAAGCTGACGGGCGGCGGTCCTGGTTTTAACCTTTTCGACATTGGCTTGTACAGTTCCGTGATTCCGGGCATTTGAACTTGCTAAAGTTTGAAGCGTGAATTTATTGGCATCGACTTTTTCGGCAATTGCTTCAAAGCCTTGATTATTCCCTTTGACCAAGAGTGTGATTTCCTCAAGTTTCTCATCAGCGAAAGCGAGTGCCTCTTTCGCTTCTTTTGAAAGGGCGGTTTCATTACGAACTGTCACCGGGACATGAAGCAGGGAACAAGAGGGCTGAAGCCAGATTTGGTCTTCGGCTACAATTGTCTTAAGAGTCTCGATCAATTGGATTTTTTTCGATAAATCAGAAAGCCAAATGTTTTTTCCGTCAATCACACCTGCAGCAAGCACTTTGTCCTTCGGGAAGCCGAATGCTTCCAGGTTGCTTAGATTCCTTCCTTTGTCATGTACAAAATCAAGACCGATTCCTTGGACTTGTAATTCGATGACTTCTTGGTAATGTTCCACGGCATCAAAGTATGTTTGTAGCATGATGTTCAGGTTTGGTGCTGCTTCATTCAGTTTTTCATAGAGGTAAGTAACAGTTTGCATATCTTCTTTGGAAATCGATGAAACAAGTGAAGGTTCGTCCATTTGAACCCACTTCACGCCTTCTTGCTCCAACTCCCGCAGGATTTGCGTGTATAGGGGAAGCAGGCTCAGGATGATGCCAGGGATATCTTGTTTTTTGAAGCCTTTGGAAAGGGAGATGAAAGTATAAGGACCGATCAATACGGGCTTCGTTTCAATCCCTAGGTTTTCCTTGGCTTCCCGATATGCTGCAAGTGGTTTGTTTTCTGTTAACGTCAGCTGTGGCACCTTTAATTCAGGGACAATATAGTGATAGTTCGTATTGAACCATTTCGTCATTTCGGAAGCTACTTCATCATTGTTTCCGCGAGCCATTGAATAATAAACGGAAAGGGGGACGCTTCCGCTTTCATAGGCTGAATAACGTTCAGGAACAAGACCGAACATGACGGACATATCGAGCATTTGATCATAGCAAGTGAAGTCGTTGACAGGGATGATATCAATGCCTCGCTTCTTCTGTTTTTGTAAGTTGCCTAAACGGATGGCTTTTAGCTGTGCCGTAAATTCTGCTTCATCGATTTTACCGGACCAGTAAGACTCCAATGTACGTTTCCATTCACGATTTTCCCCGATTCGAGGGTAACCCAAACTACTGCTTTTCAATATTCCCATCCTCCTATATTCATTTAATTGAGCAATAAAAAAAGCATTCCTAACCGTCAAAAGAGATGGTTAGAAATGCTTAAAATAAAGAGGCATGCAAAATGCCCCTTACAATTATAAGGTCCCTAACACCTCCCTATCTCCCGTAGGTTAAAACAGTGTTGTCGAAATAGGCAGGTCTCCTGACTTAGGGATTAACATTAGCGACGGGCCTTCCCGATCTGTTGATCAGTGGCATATTGGATGGCGCTAACACTCCCATTACAGTGGCGGGACCGTGCCGGAATTACACCGGACTTCCCTTTTAATCCTAATTTAAAATTAGGAACCTATTTCCACATATGAAATTTGACAAAACCTGCCTTGATAACTGTTTGCAGGCTAAAAATTTATAAAATAAAAACTATTATAAAAATTTAGACAATCTTAACATATCCGACCAAAAGGGTCAACATGAAAAAAAGATTCAGGAAAAGTATGCGGTTATTAGGTGTGTAGGTGATAAGGGTCTGTTCCTAAAAAAGAATATATTGTTTGGACAGGGAGTATGTATAGAGGAAGTGGCGTTTTGAAATGGGGCGTGGGGGATGACTTTCTACATCTTGATTGCAGGAATTATTTTTTGCATGGTGATGAGCATTCGTACGTTATTTCTTGTTGAGTCGGGAGGAAAGAAGTTTTCTCTGGAGGATATGCTGTGGCTAGGCAATTTATATGCGACGATATTAGTTGGATTTGCACTGATTTATTTATTATACGAACTTCAGAATCATTCGGTGATTCTTGATATGGGCAATCGATTGGATGGCACTTTCTATGAACAGTTGAAGACTTCTTTTTATTTTAGTGCGATGACGATGTTTTCTGTAGGGTATGGAGATATAGCCCCGATTGGCATGGGGAGGATGATAGCTACGATTCAGGCTTTCATCGGTTATACACTGCCGGCAGCGTTCGTGATCCGGACGGTGATTGATTTGGAGCACAAAGATAGGAAGGATAAATGAAAGTTGTGTTTCTTTCGATTATTGGGTACTCTTACCATAATGAAAGAAATGGAGGGTTCAATATGACAGTTAAAATTGGAGAAAAAGCACCTGATTTCAAGCTCCCTGCAAACAATGGTGAAATGGTGTCCCTATCGGATTTTAAGGGGAAATATATTGTTTTATATTTTTATCCAAAAGACATGACGCCAGGCTGCACGACGGAGGCCTGTGATTTCCGGGACCATAATGAGCAATTTGAGGAAATGAACGCTGTCATCATTGGAATCAGCCCAGACCCAGTTGCACGTCATGAAAAATTCATCGAAAAACATGGATTGCCTTTTCTGCTGCTGGCTGATGAAAATCATGAAGCGGCTGAATCATTTGATGTGTGGCAATTGAAAAAGAACTTCGGCAAGGAGTATATGGGCATTGAACGTTCAACTTTCCTGATTGATAAGTCTGGTAAGGTAGTCAAAGAATGGCGTAAAGTAAAAGTCAAAGGCCACGTCGAAGAAGCTCTTGAAACTCTTCGTGACCTCGAAAAATAAGGGACAGGCAGATGAAGGATGAGCGAATAACGAAGCTTGCAGCCAGGCTGATTCATCATTCGATACAATTACAGCCAAAAGAGAGAATCCTCATACGGGGCCATATCAACACGAAACCATTATTGAAAGAGCTGATTGATGAAATTTATAGAGTGGGTGCTTACCCATATGTAGAACTCGAAGACGATGAAATAAGCCGCCACCTGTTACAAGGGAATGTAAAGGAACAACTTGACACCTCTTCGCAATGGGCCTTGAAGAAATATAAGGATATCGATGCGGTCATCATCATCACCGGGGAGGAAAACGATGTGGAAATGACCGATGTTCCCATCGAGAGGCACCGTCTTCAAGGGGAGGCTATGAATTCCCCCACTCTTTTCTATGTAAACAACCGACGTTGGGTCTTGCTTAATTATCCCACCAACGCATCAGCGCAAAAAGCCGGCATGACCTTCGACAGGTACGAAGATTTTCTTTTGAATGTATGCAACATGGATTACGGGAAAATGGAGACGGCCTTGAAACCATTAAAACAATTGATGGAACGAACTGACAATGTCAGGATCGTCTCGCCAGGAACGGATTTGACCTTTTCCATCAAAGGTATGCCGGCCGTCATATGTGCCGGAAAAAAGAATTTACCGGATGGGGAAGTGTTTACGGCACCCATAAAAGATAGTCTCAATGGAAGGATATCCTTCAACACACCAACAACTTATGAAGGATTCACCTTTAGTGACATAGAATTAAACTTGGAAAAGGGAAAAATCATTAAAGCTACTTCCGATCGTGACTCTGAAATGAACCGAATTCTGAATATTGATGAAGGGTCCCGATTTATCGGGGAGTTTGCAATTGGAATCAATCCATACATATTGGAACCTATGGATGATATCCTGTTCGATGAGAAAATAAGCGGGAGTCTGCACTTGGCTCTTGGACTTGCCTATCAAGAAGCGGATAATGGAAACCGATCATCGATTCATTGGGATATGGTTTTGATTCAGCGGCCCGAATATGGGGGTGGTGACATCTTCTTTGACGACGTCCTGATCAGAAGGGATGGCGTTTTCATTTTGCCTGAATTAGATGCATTAAACCCAAATTCCTTAAAATAAAGCCTTTTTTAATAAGGCTAAGGCTTTTGTCCAACTCAAAAAGGGGACACCTGAATATGCTTTATTAAGGGAATACCTCCTCAGAGAAAGTTGCGCGGGACACATAGAGCCCGTGTTTTTTTTATGTTAATTAAAAGGGAGAGATAAACATGTTAATACTTTCAACTGTCATTCCGAATGAAGGCATCCAAAAGAAGATGACAGAAGCTTTTCCTGACTTGGGCTTCATTTATCAAAAAGGATGGACGGATGGGCCGCTTCGTGAAGCGGAAATCTTAATTACATATGGTGAAGACTTAACTGAAGAAATCATTGAAAAAGCTGCGAACTTGAAATGGATCATGGTCATGAGTGCAGGGATGGAATTAATGCCTTTTAAAGCCATAGAGGAACGGGGAATTCTGGTGACCAACGCAAGAGGCATTCATAAAATCCCGATGGCAGAGTATACGATAGGGATGCTTTTGCAATATGAAAAGAAATTGAAACTGCTTATGAAGAATGAAAAGGAAGAATTGTGGGATAGAAAGATTGAAGTAGGGGAATTGAATGGCAAGACGATGCTCGTTATTGGTGTGGGTGCAATTGGAGGGGAAGTGGCTCGTCTTGGGAAAGCCTTTGGGATGACGACGATAGGAGTGAACCGGAGCGGGAAACCAGTGGAATCCATCGATCACCTTTATGCCCTGGATAATTTATTGGAAGCCATACCGGGAGCCGATTATATCGTATCCGTCCTGCCAAGTACGGATGAAACGAAGGGCCTTCTGCAAAAAGAACACTTTGAAGCAATGAAAGAAACTGCAGTATTCGTGAATATTGGCCGCGGCGACCTGATTAATGATGAAATGTTGATCGAAGCGCTGGATGCCGGGGAATTATCTCATGCCATCTTGGATGTATTTGATCCGGAACCTTTAGGAAAAGGGCATCCGTTTTGGAGGATGGAGAATGTTACAGTCACTCCGCATCTTTCAAGTAAAAGCGGAGAATATTTACCAAGAACCTTTGCCATATTCGAAAAAAATATGCGTGAATACCTGAAAGCTGGAAAAGACTTCACCAACGTAATCGACTTATCCAGGGGATACTAAACTCAATGCAAAAATGGGAAAGATTCAATGTGTTTATGAATAAACTAAAAAAGAATGGTTAAGCCATTGAATTATTGACAAATTCAACGCATAAAAGGTACACTATTTATAAACATTATAATTTAAGAATGCATACTTAATGAGAAAAAGAGGTGGATGACGGTGTCTGAAGTTCAGTTAAAAGAAGCGTTGGATTCCTTAAAAGATACCGGTGTAAGAATAACTCCTCAACGCCATGCGATACTTGAGTATTTGATAAGCTCCATGTCCCACCCTACCGCTGATGATATATATAAAGCGCTGGAAGGCAAGTTTCCGAATATGAGTGTGGCAACGGTTTATAACAACCTGCGTGTGTTCCGTGAGGTAGGTTTGGTAAAAGAACTTACGTATGGTGATTCTTCAGCAAGGTTTGATTTTGTGACGACGAATCATTATCATGTAATTTGCCAAACTTGCGGGAAAATTGTGGATTTCGATTATCCTGCATTGGATGAAGTCGAGCATTTCGCAGCACAAGTCACCGGTTTCAATGTTAGTCACCATCGGATGGAAATCTACGGCGACTGTACGGAATGTGCGAAAAAAGAATCGCATTAAAAAAAGTTCCTCCACTTGGTTGGAACTTTTTTTCATGTTATGAAGAAATGATACAATTGTTAAAGACTTCTGGAATTCAGCTAGCCGAATTCCTTTAGTCATGCAGGCTTTTCCGGTTATATTTTTCGTTGAATTCTTCGCCTTCCAACTTTTTGTCAAGTGTCAATGGTTCTTCACAATGCATGCAAATATCTACACGCCCTAGTATTTTTGTAGGTTTGCTGCAGTTAGGACAGACAACCTGGATCGATTTTGTGGAAAGCATTCCAATCCAAAAATAAACCCCTGTACTTGCGATTATGAATAAAAGGCCCAGCCCCATGAAAATCGTCATGACAACAGGATGCGTTTTGAAGAAAAGCCCAAGGTACATTACGATGAAGCCGATGAAAATCAAACTCAAAGCAAAAGTGCGTATTTTATTGATTTTGCTAGAATATTTAGCCATGGATTGTCCCTCCTAAAATATAACTTTAACTATAACATAAACAATGGATGGAACAAAAAAGAAATAAAGGATACATATTACTTTTGAATTGAGATGGTTTGGGGTAAGGGACATAAGCAGGAATTTGAAGAGTTTTGTCGAAAATCTAAAAAAAAAGGTTTTGGAGGAATTTATGATGGAAGATATCCTTCGCCCGATTTATCAAGAGCGAGCAAGTTTAAAATCTACACTTGGAATCTTGTTAGTAGAAAAAAGGGATGATAATAGCCCGATTACCGATACATTTGACTACATCCTTTTTGTGATTGCAGACGAAGCGGAAGAGGCCGTGTTTTTAAAACATTACACTTACCGAGATAAAAAGGCAGCCTTACATATCGTAAAGGAAGACCAGTTAAAAGAATGGCTTCTATTAGGTACGAACCGCAAAGTGGTTGACTGGATATATAACGGGAAGGTTCTTTTTGACCGGAATGAATATTTGAATCGTTTGAAAACAGAAATCCGGGAGTTCCCCTTCTATGGAAGGAAGTTAAAGATGGGGATGGAGTTTGCGAAGTTAATTCGCAGGTACATGGATGGGAAAAGCTTCTTTGAAAAAGGCCATTATCTGGAGGCATACAACCATATCGTTCATTCCCTGCATCACTTGGCCCGTTTGGAAATAATAGAACAAGGCTTTTATCCGGAGGTTACGGTCTGGAACCAAGTGAAGCATATGGAACCAGAGATCTATAAGTTGTATAAAGAATTGATCAGCAGTGAGGAAACTCTCGAAAAAAGATTGGAGCTTCTTTTCCTTGCGAGCGAATTTCTTATTTATTCGAGGACGAATGCAGGTTCACAGCATTTGGTCGAAATAATGGGGACGAAAGAAGATCCGTGGACGATTGCGGAGCTTATGGAGCATCCGGAAGTTAAGTTTTATTCAGTCGACCTAGGTGTTTTATTGGAATATTTGATAGAGAAGAAGGTAATCGACGTCATCAAAGCGGAGACAAAAGGTCACGAGGTATATCACCGGTTTTATCGGGTGTCAAAAAACTTTTAAAAAAATGTATTTTTATTGTTGACCAATAGTAATATAGGTGTTATATTAATACATGTCGCTGCGGGACATCAGCTTTCGCAGCTTCATCAAAACAAAAAAACTTAAAAAACATGTTGACAACAATGTTGAAAACGTGATAAGATGTAAAAGTCGCTTACGAAGTAAACGGCAACGAAATTGCTCTTTGAAAACTGAACAAAACAAAGCGCCAACGTTAAATTTTAAGTGAGCACACACTATCAAAAAAGCAAATGAGCAAGTCAAACATTTCTTCGGAGAGTTTGATCCTGGCTCAGGACGAACGCTGGCGGCGTGCCTAATACATGCAAGTCGAGCGAATCGATGGGAGCTTGCTCCCTGAGATTAGCGGCGGACGGGTGAGTAACACGTGGGCAACCTGCCTATAAGACTGGGATAACTTCGGGAAACCGGAGCTAATACCGGATACGTTCTTTTCTCGCATGAGAGAAGATGGAAAGACGGTTTACGCTGTCACTTATAGATGGGCCCGCGGCGCATTAGCTAGTTGGTGAGGTAATGGCTCACCAAGGCGACGATGCGTAGCCGACCTGAGAGGGTGATCGGCCACACTGGGACTGAGACACGGCCCAGACTCCTACGGGAGGCAGCAGTAGGGAATCTTCCGCAATGGACGAAAGTCTGACGGAGCAACGCCGCGTGAACGAAGAAGGCCTTCGGGTCGTAAAGTTCTGTTGTTAGGGAAGAACAAGTACCAGAGTAACTGCTGGTACCTTGACGGTACCTAACCAGAAAGCCACGGCTAACTACGTGCCAGCAGCCGCGGTAATACGTAGGTGGCAAGCGTTGTCCGGAATTATTGGGCGTAAAGCGCGCGCAGGTGGTTCCTTAAGTCTGATGTGAAAGCCCACGGCTCAACCGTGGAGGGTCATTGGAAACTGGGGAACTTGAGTGCAGAAGAGGAAAGTGGAATTCCAAGTGTAGCGGTGAAATGCGTAGAGATTTGGAGGAACACCAGTGGCGAAGGCGACTTTCTGGTCTGTAACTGACACTGAGGCGCGAAAGCGTGGGGAGCAAACAGGA
>NZ_CP113518.1:412500-4830000 GCF_056502895.1 Bacillus sp. T-10(2022) | reverse complement strand
AGCTGTGATGGCGAGGGAAATATAGTACCGAAGTTCCTGATTCCACGCTGCCAAGAAAAGCCTCTAGTGAGATGTAAGGTGCCCGTACCGCAAACCGACACAGGTAGGCGAGGAGAGAATCCTAAGGTGTGCGAGAGAACTCTCGTTAAGGAACTCGGCAAAATGACCCCGTAACTTCGGGAGAAGGGGTGCTTTTTAGGGTGAATAGCCCAGAAAAGCCGCAGTGAATAGGCCCAGGCGACTGTTTAGCAAAAACACAGGTCTCTGCAAAGCCGCAAGGCGAAGTATAGGGGCTGACACCTGCCCGGTGCTGGAAGGTTAAGGGGAGAGGTTAGCGCAAGCGAAGCTTTGAACCGAAGCCCCAGTAAACGGCGGCCGTAACTATAACGGTCCTAAGGTAGCGAAATTCCTTGTCGGGTAAGTTCCGACCCGCACGAAAGGTGTAACGATCTGGGCACTGTCTCAACGAGAGACTCGGTGAAATTATAGTACCTGTGAAGATGCAGGTTACCCGCGACAGGACGGAAAGACCCCGTGGAGCTTTACTGCAGCCTGATATTGAATTTTGGTACAGCTTGTACAGGATAGGTAGGAGCCTGAGAAGCCGGAGCGCCAGCTTCGGTGGAGGCGTTGGTGGGATACTACCCTGGCTGTATTGAAATTCTAACCCGCGCCCCTTATCGGGGTGGGAGACAGTGTCAGGTGGGCAGTTTGACTGGGGCGGTCGCCTCCTAAAGAGTAACGGAGGCGCCCAAAGGTTCCCTCAGAATGGTTGGAAATCATTCGTAGAGTGTAAAGGCACAAGGGAGCTTGACTGCGAGACCTACAAGTCGAGCAGGGACGAAAGTCGGGCTTAGTGATCCGGTGGTTCCGCATGGAAGGGCCATCGCTCAACGGATAAAAGCTACCCCGGGGATAACAGGCTTATCTCCCCCAAGAGTCCACATCGACGGGGAGGTTTGGCACCTCGATGTCGGCTCATCGCATCCTGGGGCTGTAGTCGGTCCCAAGGGTTGGGCTGTTCGCCCATTAAAGCGGTACGCGAGCTGGGTTCAGAACGTCGTGAGACAGTTCGGTCCCTATCCGTCGCGGGCGCAGGAAATTTGAGAGGAGCTGTCCTTAGTACGAGAGGACCGGGATGGACGCACCGCTGGTGTACCAGTTGTCTTGCCAAAGGCATAGCTGGGTAGCTACGTGCGGACGGGATAAGTGCTGAAAGCATCTAAGCATGAAGCCCCCCTCAAGATGAGATTTCCCATGGCGCAAGCTAGTAAGATCCCTGAAAGATGATCAGGTTGATAGGTCAGAGGTGGAAGCATGGTGACATGTGGAGCTGACTGATACTAATAGATCGAGGACTTAACCAACGCTTTTTAAAAATGAAATACCTTCTTATTATCTAGTTTTGAAGGAATGAAAATTTCTTCTTGCATTTTCTCAAAAAGACGTTATAATAATATATGTCTTGAAAAAATGTAAACATTGTTTGGTGACGATAGCGAAGAGGTCACACCCGTTCCCATTCCGAACACGGCAGTTAAGCTCTTCAGCGCCGATGGTAGTTGGGGGTTTCCCCCTGTGAGAGTAGGACGTCGCCAAGCTTATATTGTTCCGCAGTAGCTCAGTGGTAGAGCATTCGGCTGTTAACCGAACGGTCGTAGGTTCGAGTCCTACCTGCGGAGCCATTATTGGAGAGCTGTCCGAGTGGCCGAAGGAGCACGATTGGAAATCGTGTAGACGGGTAACCCTGTCTCAAGGGTTCAAATCCCTTGCTCTCCGCCATTTATACCTGGCCCGTTGGTCAAGCGGTTAAGACACCGCCCTTTCACGGCGGTAACACGGGTTCGAATCCCGTACGGGTCACCATTTAGACAACATATTGGAGGATTAGCTCAGCTGGGAGAGCATCTGCCTTACAAGCAGAGGGTCGGCGGTTCGATCCCGTCATCCTCCACCATTTTTCAATAAGATCAGGTTGTTTCTGCATAAAGGATTGATTATTCAGCCCATTGAAACGCTCAACACGAAAACTTGATGCTTAATAGCAACATTATTATCGTCGCGGGGTGGAGCAGTCCGGTAGCTCGTCGGGCTCATAACCCGAAGGTCGCAGGTTCAAATCCTGTCCCCGCAATCTATGGTCCCGTGGTGTAGCGGTTAACATGCCTGCCTGTCACGCAGGAGATCGCGGGTTCGATTCCCGTCGGGACCGCCATTTTTATTGTTTGGCTCAGTAGCTCAGTCGGTAGAGCAAAGGACTGAAAATCCTTGTGTCGGCGGTTCGATTCCGTCCTGAGCCACCATAGTAGTGCCGGTGTAGCTCAACTGGTAGAGCAACTGACTTGTAATCAGTAGGTTGGGGGTTCAAGTCCTCTTGCCGGCACCATGTTTCATCCATATGCGGAGGGGTAGCGAAGTGGCTAAACGCGGCGGACTGTAAATCCGCTCCTTCGGGTTCGGCAGTTCGAATCTGCCCCCCTCCACCATTTTTCTTACAGGGGTATAGTTTAAAGGTAGAACAGAGGTCTCCAAAACCTCCAGTGTGGGTTCGAGTCCTACTACCCCTGCCAATTTCAATCCTATAATGGCGATTGTGGCGAAGTGGTTAACGCACCTGATTGTGGTTCAGGCATTCGTGGGTTCGATTCCCATCAGTCGCCCCATTTAATAAAACATGATATAATGATTACAACGTTATTGGGCTATAGCCAAGCGGTAAGGCAACGGATTTTGATTCCGTCATGCGAAGGTTCGATCCCTTCTAGCCCAGCCATATGCGAAAGTAGTTCAGTGGTAGAATACAACCTTGCCAAGGTTGGGGTCGCGGGTTCGAATCCCGTCTTTCGCTCCAAAAACGTTGGCGGCATAGCCAAGCGGTAAGGCAGAGGTCTGCAAAACCTTTACCACCGGTTCGATTCCGGTTGCCGCCTCCAACAAACATGCCGGTGTGGCGGAATTGGCAGACGCGCACGACTCAAAATCGTGTTCCTCTGGAGTGCCGGTTCGACCCCGGCCACCGGTATCATGAAAAACGTTAATGAACGTTGAGTTAAAAGGATTCTTACAGAAAATGTAGGAGTCCTTTTTTCGTTGTCTACATACGATTTTCTCCGAAATAATCTGATTCATATAATCGTGCGACCTGTCAAAGGAGAATCAATATTTGATGAGGCGTACCAACGATTTAACCCCTGTTGAAATTGCTAAAATCCATTTAAACAAAAAGTCTGATGCAATAGACTTCAAAACCGCTCTAGAACGCTTCCTTGATGACTGTGAAATAAGGAATTGTCGTTCACAAACCATCCAATATTATAAAAATGAGTTGGCAGTTTTCTATAAAATCCTTAGAGAACAAGATATTGAGGTCAATCTAAAAGGCTTAGTATCAGATCATATAAAGCAAAATGTCATTCGTTATATGAAAAGGAAAAACTGTAAAACAGTAACCATTAATACGCGATTAAGAGCGATAAGAGCATTCTTCAATTTCCTTGTTAGGGAACGGCTAATAACGAAAAAACAAAATCCTATGAGTGGAGTAAAATTACTTAAGGATAGGAAGTACGCTGTTCCTACATATACAAACGATGAACTTAACCTTCTCTTTAAACAACCTAATCAAAAGAAATTTACTGGCATCAGAGACTTAACAATCATGATGCTACTGCTTGAAACAGGTATAAGGGCATCTGAATGTATAGGAATTAATATCAAAGACATTGATTTTTCAAGATCCAGATTATTGATTCAAAACACTAAGGGCTATAAACAACGTTTTGTACCAATTCAAGACAAGATGAAAAATCAACTTCAACGATTCCTTACAATTAGAGGATTGTTGGAACACGATTATCTGTTTGTAAATATAGACAATGATCCATTAACGAAAAGACAGATGCAATCACAAATATCAAAATATGGACGGGCTTTTAATGTGAGAGCAACATGTCACAAATTCAGGCATACTTTCGCTCGTTTATCTGTAGAGGGTGGAGCTGGCATATTTGAACTACAGGCAGTTTTAGGACATACCTCAATGGAAATGGTTAAGCATTATGTTAATTTGTTTTCTGATGACGTTGTTAAAAAACATAAAGAATTTTCACCAATTGAGAATCTAAATAAAAAGGTGATAAAGAATCAATAATTAAACAAAAAAAAAGACTGCTGGTACTCGACATACCGGCAGCCTGTTGCAAATTGCACAGAGAATGCAATAAGCCTCAACCTATTGTAATTGTATGGGATTTTTCGTAAAAAATCAAACATCCCATGCTTATTTCTCTGTGCCTTTCAATCTGTTCAAACGTTCTTATAAGGAGAGAATAGGCATGAAGTCAGGAAGAATTGAAGATTTTAAGCATTTATCAAAATTTCGTGATACAAAAGATTTTAATAATCATATAGAACAATGGATGATCGATATTAAAGACCAGTTTACCAAGTCGGAACTAGTCGCTTTGAAACGTCTTATTCGCTATGCTTGCAAGTTTGCTGGTGTATCGAATGCTAAGATACAAACAATAGTAGCCGCTACTCATAAGGACACTATCGGCATTTCAAGAAGCACGTTTGAACGAATGTTACGCAAAGCAAAGAAACTGGGAATAGTTAAAATTCAAAATACAAAGCGTGGTAACTTTCAGGGCCACAACGTATATACATTCTTGCCTTATCCTTCAAAAGAAGAGGAAATAAAAGAATCGTATTTAAATGAAGTAGTTAATCCTGAGAATACTGAAGGAGCAATAAAAACTACTATTCTTTCTAAAACTAACAACCAAGATTTTAAAAAACGTAAGGAGCCGATTGATTCAACATTTACGAATGAATCTGTTCCTAAAACATTCAAGAACCTTGCAAAGTGTTTCTTTGACGATGCTAATACGATTGAATCTTACTGGAACAGGGTACAAATTGCAGCTTGGCGGAATAGCTGTGAACAGAATGCGGATCAAGTATTAGACGTTGCTATTGTTAGCTTTAAGCAGCTAATCGGAAAAATGAAACGTTCAAGGGTAAGGGATACTTTCGGTTATTTCTATGGAATCTTAGACAAGAAATTTAACAATCTATTTTATGATGAACTTTTTAAACTTGCTATCCAGGATAGGGGGTAGTGATAACTCGTTAGTAAGTAGTTGTTAAGTTGTTAGTAAGGAGTATTCTTGCTGCTTCTATATGGTGAAGGCAATCGGTAATTTGCTTGAAGTTAGTATTAAAAACGATCCGATTTAATAACTTGTTACAAATGCTCTCTGGACGCCTTTGCCAGAAGGGAACGAAAAAATAGAGGATTTGCAAAAGAGATGCAAAAAGAGGAGGAAGTAAAGTGAAAAAATTAATACTTTCATCATTAATTGTTGTTCTAACTGGATGCCAGAGTGAAGCTCAAGAGGATTATGAGCGTTGCAACGATGAATTTGCAGATGGAGTAGAATGTACAGAGGAGGAATTTAAAGACTTCTTGTATTATGAATACGAAAATAATGCTCAAATTTTCGGAGGAACTGATGAAGCAACAGCGGAAACGACAAATAAAGCTATTAATGAAATTGAGGAAAAAATTGATGAGATTTTTAAATAAAAGACAATCTTATGGATGAAACGTATTTAAGTTGATCTGTAAGAAAGAAAAAGGGACGGTTATTTAATAATAAAAATTCTACCTACGCAATTATAGTCATATGCTAATCATATAAATGTTCTTTGAACGGAACTTGAGACGGAGGGAACATTTAAGATAGTTTATCCTACTCCTCATAATTGTTTCTCAAAAAGGTAACACTAAAAATATCTTATTGAAGGAGGATATTATATGCCTAAGAGAAAACAGGTAAATTTCACTCATGAGTTTGTAGGTAATGGTGAAGAAGATTTAAATATTTCAAAAACAATTTGTTAGGTGGGTGAATACACAAAAAGGATATTCGTATTTAAAGTTAAAAACAAAATAAAAAGATGCCCTAAAAAAGGACACCTTCAGCACTTATAAAGTAGAATATCTTCGAATGTTTTCACGTTCAATAAGCAAAATGTCTTCTCTTATTAATTTGTTATATTCGTTAAGAAGAAATCCAAGGTCAATATCAGATAAGTTGTTTTCCTGCATCAGATTTGCGACTAGAGGAGACGAACTAGGATGTGAAGGGTTAAGCGTAATCTTCTTATTCCGCTTCACTAATTCTATAAATTGCTTGATAATATTTAATTCAGTCTGTTTCTTACCAGAAGCATAAGAATAGACGAGAAAACCGACATTTCTTTTGATATTAATACCCTCTTTCTCAAGGTACATTTCATTATCAAACCTGTCTAAGATCTTATATAGCTTTCTTCCGCTAAATCGGCGGTAAGTAAAATTTATAACGCTATGATCAGAAAGAAGTAGGTCATCTTTATTGAATTTAACCTCTCCGTATTCCTTCACAAGTTCAGAGAATTCTTTTACAATTTGTTCATCAGTTAAGGGATTTTCTTCGTTAATAAACATATTATTTACCTTCCTTTTCTAATTCTTCAATAGTCATATCAGGGGAAATTTGTCGAAACTCTTTTAAAATGTTCAATTCTGGTTGTAATAATTGTTTATTTGCTGCTTTCTTCTTGAGTATTTCTAATATACCTTTATCGATGAACTGTTTTAACAGTCGTATATCTGCGGTTTCTAGTTCTTCTATGCCTTCAAGGTAATTAATAGATGTTTCATTTTCGGCTGTTAACCACTTTAGATTATCATTATTAGAAACAAGTTTCTTATCGCTGTCTAGCTGCTCAATGCCTTCTAACCAATTTTTATCGTAATACATTTGTTTTTTCCTCCAATTAGTTAAGATTTTCAATTCCTTCAAGCCAATTTGTTTCTTCAATCGATGCGACTTGCAGCCAATCTAATTTTTTAGTTTCCTTTTTAGCAGCTTCCCAAGATAGAGAAGTAGAATATTGACCGGCCGGATTACTGACTAACGCATTCCCGATAAATTTTATTCCTTTAAGGATTCGGCCATTTGTTGTTTGCTCTTCAGAATCGTATGAACACTCC
This sequence comes from Bacillus sp. T-10(2022), assembly GCF_056502895.1. NCBI lineage: Bacteria > Bacillati > Bacillota > Bacilli > Caryophanales > Bacillaceae > Bacillus > Bacillus sp. T-10(2022). The sequence continues at coordinate 4,822,955 of NZ_CP113518.1, read as the reverse complement.
ATAGAGCAGAAAAGCTGACCACTTAAATGCAATTGATAGAGAGAGGCAACTAACTCTGGATAGCGACTTTTATACAATTTAGCTGTTACTTCCAGATGATCTTTACCGTCCTTTTGAATGATTCTTGATGCTATATGGTGCCCAACTATTAACGCTTCTTTATCAAGCTTAGGAAAGCTTTTAGAATGTTCTGTTGGTGCATCTAATAAGTCTGGTATGATAATCAGAGGTGCATCTATGATAGTTTCTTTTGCCTTTATAACTTCTTCTTTTGAAAAGATAGCTTCATTTAAGTTCGGATGATTCAATGTAACAAGGATTAACTTAAGAAATACATAATCTTCATTGATGCTTATTTCAATATTATCAAGGCACTCAATGCCACCTAAAAAGTTCAAGCTGTCTCACCTCCATATGAAAATACTTTTAGGCCATTCATTTTTTTAATTTGGATGTTACTCTTGTTGAGTGCATTAATAATGCTCTCGTCTTTAGTTCTGATTCGGATGTTTGATTCCGTACAACAAATTAATTCTGCAAGTTTTTTCAGCGAAAGAGGGGATTGATTTAAGTACGATTTCCTATGACGTTTCTTTGAATTCGTTCAATGAATTCTGTTTTATTTAATCGTTTATACACACTTCTCACCTACGCTTCCGTTATGTCCCTTGAGTACATTAATACTTACAAATATTAAAAAAACGCGGGAAAACTGAAAAAACTTTTAAAAAAACAGTGAAAATTAATATAGAGAAAATACTTAAATATGTTGATATTTAAAGGAAGAATCAACCCTTTATATACAAAAATCAGGGATGGATTTATATAAAAGAACAAGTATATCCAAATAGGACAAAGATAGTTATATATTCCATCTCTCGGTTGTTGTAAAATACAAAAGGTATTATTCAATATAGGAGGTGCGTTAATGGAAATGATAAAGAGAATTTTGTATTTACTCTTACTAGGAATCCTTATATGTATAGGTGTTTTAATCTGTACTCAATTATTTGAACAGTATTCTAAGGAAACAGATTTTTTTGATAATTTAAGTAAAGTATCAAGTTCTATATCCGCAATTGGAGGGCTATTAGTCTTAATTGTTACTTTCTTTTATTTCTTAGAGACTCGAAAAATGACTATTGCAACTCGGAGACAAACGGAGCTGCTTGAGGAACCGGCTGTTAGTTTGAAAATAGTACCTGACGATACAAACATAAACTTTTTGTATGTAATTATGAAAAATACTGGTGGAGGCCCTGCTTACGATATATCAGTTAACTTTGAACCTGATATTAAGTACGGAGCCAAAACATTGAATCAATTAAAGATGTTTAATAAAATGCCACTTTTAGATAAAGGGGAAGAGGTAAAGTTCTTTTTTGATTCAGCAATTGAATACTTCGAAAGTGATAAACCGATGGAAACAAGAGCCACTGTTTCTTATTTCTTATCACCTCAATCTGCAAAGAATCAGAAGCCGATAATAAGAGAGTTTACAATTGATATAGAAGAGCGAAAAGGGCTATATCATCTATCTAAAAGAGACATTAATGATTTGGTGAAAGAGATTGAAGAGCTTAAGCATGCTCTGATAATTGCTTCTATTGAGAGAAAAGGTGACGAAGTGTGATAGAAAAATTCTTTAAGAAACCTCATGAGCCAATGATTTTTAATGATGGGCTATTAAAAAAAGGAGAAAAGGAATATTTCGTCATTCAAAAAATTTATTTGTTTATTGCCACTCATTCAATGAAAGTTCAAGAAATTGGAAATTCATGGATTACTAATCGAATAGATGTTGAAAGAACATTTAGAGGTTATTTTTATAGCTCCAACAACTCTTTACTCCTACCTGCTGATAATTTTTCCGAAGAAATAATGTTAATAGCAGATAAAGGTGGTAAACAGTTTCAGATAAATGGAGTTTCGGTTGGGGATATTAAAAATCATTTCGGTGAAAAAGGAAGCTATACTGCCGCGAAATTTAGTGCTACATCAGTAAAAATAATTGACTTGAAAGTAGATTAAAGAAGTAATATGTAATGTTTACGTTTATTGTATTGGTTTCAAATATTTTGGTTTATTTAAGATAATAATGTAAATAAACCTTTGTCAGAGCAAGTTGAGGGAAAAGTTACAGGTTTTATAACTGAACGTAACTTTCCCTTGTATTTTGCTTGGCTAAGGCATCACTTAATTACTATTTATCAATTATTCATCCTCTTCATTTATAAAATAAAAGTGATTGATTCCTTTTATCTTCTTAACACAGATTCTAACATCTTCTAAAGACTTCATTACTTTTACATCCCTCTTCCGCATTCGTAAACTATCGGATGTTAAATTTAAATAGGCTGCAACTTCTAAAAAGGATACTGGCGATCCGTCATAAGCGAAACGTCCAAGTGTTATCGTTGTTATATGACGAATAAAATCTTCTCGCGAATAGTAAATGTTCTTTTTTAAGTGCTTCATTCGAATTCCTCCAATATAAATTTATTCGTATATGCAGCCGACCGGATGCTGGCCGACCGCCGAGGTCTTATATTAAACGTTCCTCTACCGAGGGTTAGGTCAACTTGAAAGTTCACAAGTTTCCCATTCATAAAACTTTTTATTTCTAAGAATTAGGTACAATAGTTGCTACGGTACTTTGACATTTCGATACTTATATATAATGAATAGAATAAATCCACTCAACAAAAGTGACTCAATCCCTTGCCGCTCTAAGGATGATGGTGCTTTTAGGATGTACGAATCAAATCAATTTTTTCTACCTGAATGTACGAGTCAGATCAATTTTTCTTCCTGACTTTGAAGAATGGAGCTACATCAACTGCTATAGTTTCTTGAACTTTTGCATAATCCCCACGAAAGAATATATTTGGATTAAGCATAAATTTAGTAGGTTCTTTTCCAACTTTTATTTTTGCAACAACGTATTCTCCGTTAATTTCTATCTGATAAAGTTGTCTTGATAAATAAGCAGCAGAAACACCTAATGCCGCTGCCAAGTCTTTTTGCTTCATAAATTCTAGTTTATTTAAATCCGTTTCGTTTGAATTTTTAACCAATGCCATAGTTCTCATATTAACGAACTCCTGCAACTTGAAAACCATCGCCAACTCTTCAGGCTTATTCCCTTTCAAACCTTCCTTGATTTCCCTTGTTACCACTGATACCACTCCCATACCTTTAAACGCTCCTTTGAAAATGTAGTTTTTATTAATGGAGTACGTTTCTTCCTCGGTTATATAAATCAAAATTCCTTTATCCAAACATTTATCCTTAAAGTCATAAAATGTCTGCCTTTTATCTTCTAAGCCTAATATCTTTAAGAAGTCACCAGTCTTTAAAGGTGTCTTATCCTTCTGACTATGGATCAGTTTTCCGCCATAATCGATATAACACTGAAGGATCATTAGATAACCTATTTGAGCATTCGTTAAGCTCTGGCAAATATAATCAATCTCGTCCATGTTCGTATTTGTGAACTTGTTTTGCTTTCGATTACTGTTCATTTTTGCAAATTTCTTTTTTCGTTCAATTTTAATTTCACTTTCATATTTATATGTGTAACCGGTATCTGGATCAAGAGCTACGCCTTTTACTCCCTGAAGCGGGACAAGGTTTTCAGGTATATTTCTTACTTGGAGAACGTTCCTTATATTAGTCATGAAATCTTAAGCTCCTTTTTGATATTGTGTTATACGCATTTGTTATAAATAAAGATGTAAAAATTGATGATTTTTGTTGCTCGTTTACTCGATAGCTACTTTCCGAGTGTTCGCGAGTATCGGTTCCGAGTGTTTCGAAATGTGTTCGGTTCATCATTCTTGTTTACTGCCAAAACCAATGAAGCAGTTACGAAATGAATTATTCGTTCTGAATTTTTCGGAGGAGTGAATTTATTCATATAAAAAAGAGGTCATTCTGAAGGTGTAGGAAAGCCGGTTAATTTTTGGCCCTTCAAAATAACCTATTAATAGGAAATGCATTTGAACAAGCGTGATGAAGGCCTGCTGAAAACCTTCATCTAAGTTCATTAATACGAAAATTTGTTACCAAAAGCTCGTTTTTAGAAAATATTTTTACGTTTATTTGAAAAAATTAAGTGGAGAAGAAAGAGTGACATTGTTAGAAGGGAAGCATAAGAGGACTCAACCACACGCGTTCTGTTAATTGCCCGATATACGACACGCAAAAATAAAAAGGGGAAGGCATATCGAAACGAAGAACATTGCTCCGGCTGTATTTGTTACATACAACATATGAGGCAAAAAAAAGAACCGGCCATCGACCGATTCCCGTTTGTTTCTATATATAAGTCTTTAACTGCTGCTTGCTTATTCTCTTCAGAGGATGGTGAATACCTGGTAATACCAACAGCTAAGCGATGGATAGCAACAGGACTAACGAAGTTCATATGCCTATGTGATAAGGATACACACAACTCTGGTACATATGGAAGTACACATGTTAGATGCTTCTTATGATACCTCTGTTCTTTACTTCTCTATATATCGTTGCCTCACCAATGCTTAATACGTTGCTTATTTCTTTTACTGTCTTTTCACCTTGCTCATACCATTCCATAGCTTGGTTCATCTTAGAACTATTTTCAGTGTACTTCTTTGGCCGGCCTTTATACTTTCCTTTTTGTTTAGCTAATTCAATTCCAGCACGTTGCTTTTCTTTAATCATTGTCCTATCTAATTCACTGAACCCTGCCATGATCGTTAGAAAGAACTTCCCTGTAGGTGTTCTAGTATCAATGTTCATATCTAATATAACCAAGTGAACGTCCTTCTGTTCGAGCTGCTCAACCAATTCAAGTAGTTGTAAAGTATTGCGGCCTAGTCGATCCATACGGATTACAACAAGGACATCACCAGCAGCTAATGAAGTGATTAAAGAGTCTAACGCTTGCTTGTTCTTTGATACCCCGCTAACCTTTTCAGATACAATCTCATCGACTCCGAAACGTTTTAACGCGTCTAATTGTGTATCAAGATTTTGATCCATTGCACTTACCCTTGCGTATCCGTATATCATCTATAACAACTCCTGTTCTTTTAATGACTCCTTAACAAAAGTATATAATTATTTATGATAGATGTAAATGATAGTAAACCGATTATTGATTTTATTGAAAAACGATTTGCTATCAATAAGGTGTACTTCAATGATAGTTTAATGAGCTCTTAACCCTTTCATATTCCTTGGTGAAGGCCTCTTTGTGTTGCAAAGGTATTAATATTAACGGAAGTATAGTCAATATGAATTCATTCAGAGGTTGGCAAAATGATGCTTAATCCGGATAGAGAGGAAGAAAGGACGTAGGGGTAGTTTATGTTCTAAAATATCTAATATTGAAAAATGAACCAGCACTCCCCACCAAACATTTTGGATAGTTTCATGATGAGTTATTGGTATCTAGGCAATTAAAGTTATAATAAAAAGTATAAATAATAGGGAGAGGGACAAATGGATATTGCTATTAGTGCAGCCATAATCGGGGCAGCTTCAGGTTTAATTGGTGCAACCATACCACAAATCGCGAATTGGATACTAACCACTCATAATTACAGAAGAGAGTTAAAAAAGGAATATCAAATAAATAAAGTTCAAGCTTACAAAAGGTTATTCAGTGTAATCAGTGAAATATCTTCATATTTAAATATGTTTAATAATAATAAAGATAAAGCCGAACTGGTATTCAACTCATACGCTTCGTCGCTAAATGATATTATTATTCATGAAGGAATATGGTTTGACAAGGAAGAAATCGATCTAACAAGGAATATTATTAAAGATATAGGAGCAATTATTATTGATGAGATGGAGCGAAAAGCCAATCTACCTTTATCTAATTTTGATTCAAATCTAGCTGAAAACATGGCAGACCTTCTATCAATTTGTCGAAATAAAGCAAGAAAAGCCTATTTTCAAAAATAAATGAATGCTTCATTTCTGTTGGTAGATAGGTGTATGCTAAGAAAATCCTAGGGGTATAAGTTAAATTAAATTTTATTAATTTAAATACCCCTTATATATTTTATTTATAATCTTCTTTCTCGTTAGTTAACTTGTAAGTCGCGAAACCTAAGTAAATAATGAGTGCCAAAATTTGACTGAAGAATAATCCAAGAAGGAACCATTTCGTTAATAGATCATCGTATTCTTTTTCAGGATAAGGTAGCAAAGTTGAAGGGTAAACAATACCGACACCACAAGCATATACAAGTACGAATAGACCACTCCTTACCCATTTAGGTTTGCCATAATCATTAAGTATTTTTAGTTGTTCTGCTTGCTGAAGCTCCAATACTTTAATGTCATCGATTAACCGATTTCGTTCTTTTTTTGCTTCTTTATATTCGGTGTGTGGATTTATAGCTGAAGGATGAGCAGCCTTAAAATTAATGTGACCAAAAGGACCTTGCGGTTGAGGTTGGGCCATATCGTCAATTACTTTGAATATCCTTTCATACCAATCCATACGATCAGGATATTTGTAAACGGTGATGACTTTCTTAAACTCGCTGAATTTGTCATAATACTCTTCTATCGATCCGTGGAGCTCAATTAATTCAGAAGCCATTTCCTTCACTTGCTTGTAATAAGGCTCTACTTCTTCTTTAGTCAAATAATCGTATTCATCTTCTTCTATGACTTCGTTAAGTGTTTTGCCAAGTAGTATTCGTTTGATGTTTTTTTCTGTAACAAAGTCATCCAGATCATCTTCGAACATGAACTTTTCAGCGTTTGCTTTCATTTCACTTTTCGATAACAAGTCATTTTTAATTTCTCTGATTCTTCGTTTAATGCCGTTCTGTTCACTAGCGATAGCAATTACCCTACTGACCAAGAACCCCCCTATGATTGCCACCAGACCCGCGGTTGATGAAATAATTGTTGAGATTAGCGTGTTTAAATCCATAATTCTCCTCCCTAATAATGCTAATTTTAATTATAACTGAAAAATCTACTTATTATGGACTAGGTTTTTTTATTGTCATATAATTGAAAATAAGGGAGAGTGAATATTATGAAAGAATACATTCAATACGGTAAAGCGTGGCAACGAAATATCAATGAATATATCGAAAAAGGCTGGGAAGTTATTGAGACAACAAAAGATGCTGAACAGCATGGCTCAACAGACATCGTTTATCACCTGGGCTATCCAGCATCAAAAAGAATTGAAGAGTTGCTAGGACTTCTGAAAAAGTACGAACAATTTGGACTTAAAGATGAGCTGTTCAAGCAAGTTGCTGAAAGTAATGGCGATGACATTAAAGACTACGTTAAAGGTAAAGGTTTCTATGAGAGTGATGAAACTGCTAAGTTTTTGAGTTATTATGAAAAATTGGTTCACAAAGATGATGAAGGTTATCGCACTAAGAATAGTAGTATTACTTTTTAATTAATTATTTAATTTTTCTGTTAATTATGCAGAGAGTTAAATGTTTTATTTAACAGGAAATTATTCCTCTTATCGAATAAGAGATAAAAGATAAAGGAGGGAAGAATAGTGACAGGAAGAAGCGACAAAGTTTTAACTTGCCATCACTGCGGTAACAAAACAGTTATGAGAGATGTCGCTGCACATAAACATGAAGACACAGAGGATATTTGGGACTATTCATATGACCATTACAAACCGATACACAGTATTACTGATGTAAAAGAGTGGCATTTATACTTGTGCCCAGTTTGTATTAATGTAACTTTGGAATATTCTACTTATAACAGTGAAGAAACTGAAATAGCTGGGCAACCAATAATTCATGAAGAACTTATATATCCTTTTACGACAATCGAGGAAAATAATATTCCAAAGAATGTAGCTGGAGCATTTGAAGCTGCACTAAAAGTTAGACAAATTGATGGCGCAATATGTGCTATAGCAATACGTAGAACACTTGAAATGATGTGTAAAGATAAAGGGGAAGTAGGGAACAACCTTTATTCAATGCTAAAAGCATTATCCGATAAAGGTGTTTTACCTCCAATTTTAAATGATATGGCAAGTGTCCTAAGAGTAATAGGAAATGCTGCTGCACATGCAGACGAGGAAAAATACAGCCACGACTTAGTACCATCAATGATTGAGTTCACAAAAATCATATTGGATTATGTGTACAATCTTCCAATGCAAATAGAAAAAATTCAGGATAGAATTGGTAAGAGGACTGTAGACGATTTAAAAAAAGAAAAGGCAATCGTAGAGGCAAATCCTAATTAATACTTTTTTACTATACACCCTCATTCTTGGGTGCTTTTTTATATCGTAAAAGGAGGGGAATACTGCCCCCTGTAAAATTGGATTTTTTTTCAATTCGTCTTGAAAAAGTCTTTAGAATTTGCTATATTGTTATTAAATTATATAGTCGTACGGTATATTTTTGAATCAGTTTATTTTTCTTGTGAAAATCCCTTATAATTCTACGTTTTCCTTAAGTGGAAAATTTAACGTTTTTAGCACGACTCAAAATCGTGTTCCTCTGGAGTGCCGGTTCGACCCCGGCCACCGGTATCACCAATAGCGTAGAATCGCTATTACATCAAGCTTCACACTTAATTGTGTGAAGCTTTTTTGTGTTCATGACGCACTACAGAATATGTACAAATAATGTGCGAGGGTATTATGCAATGGTTTTTAATCACTCCAGAATCAAGGGAATTGAAACCAAGGAGCATACAAAATCGAATCAAACAGTTTGGCAGCTTATCGGAGTTTAAAAGGTGATAGAATCTTATGCACTGAAATCGTTTATTTTATCAACGTTTGTTATTACGATGAAAATAAAAACGAATGGGTCAAAGAGTATTAACTCTACCATTCGTTCTTTTAAAATAATTTAGATTTCAATATTCATAGCATTTAGGTCCGCTTCCGTATAGCCAGAAGAGGATAGTGCGATTTCAATTTTTTCAGCAGCCTTATAATCAAATAATTTAAATTTAGACATTAATGCGAAAGCATTTTGATTTTCAATTGCCAAGGCAACAGCTTCCACGTCTTGCAGTAATTTCAGGTCTTCAATGTAGAATTGGGCGGTTCTCATCGCTAAATACTCATTCATTGTAGTCGAACTGTAGAAAAGTCTTGTTAAAGTGGCGATTGCGTTAGGAACGAAAATCTTATTCATAATTACCCCTCCACTATTCGTAATATTCTGTTATTTGAGTCACCATTAGTATGAGTCACACTAATAATGTTGTCAATCTTTATCTTTTGAGCATTTTTACTCCTTTGAAAGTAAATCTGTACTCAAATTAAGTAAATAGAAAACAGACACTTTTCCAGAGGCAAAATGATTGCACCGAAGCGCACTAAGTAAGCAAAAGAATGAATGTTGCTGAGTTACGAAACGAAGATCCTTTCTGTGTTCTAACATTTCAAAGGCTTATGAAACAACAGGTCGTTATAAACTGTGAAGAAGGCGAGCTTCCACGTTACGCAGCTCTCCAGATGAAACACTATCAGCCACAATTATTTGTAATGTTCTCGTAGCTGTCATTCGTTTGTCTGGATGCTTGATTTGTAGACGCTGTTGTATCGCTCGGAAAAGTTCATTATTTTCTGGACGGTTGGCGTTATAGATTTCTTGTAAACTCTTCGATTTTCCCATGGCTTTGCCTACTTTCCATCAAGTGTGAAATACATATGAAAGCTTATACGATAATATATATTTCCGCCTAAGCGCTTCTAATTCCTTCTTTTTTAAAATTAAATCTTCTTTAAAGAACAGTGAAGTTGCTACGATTTTTTTACAAGGCGTTGGCTTATCTGTTTTACTGCTTTACCTTTGACGTATATGTTGTTGTTTTTCTTTGTCTTTATGAAAATAATTCAGAACCTGTACATCTAATTTAAAACCAGGAAAATTGCCGATTCCTGATTTTTTAAATAATATCGATGAAATATGGTAATAAATAATAAAACCAATATCTAAGCACACTTCACATGACAAATTTTCTAAGGGGCGGAAAATTGTGAACAATATGGGATGTCAATGCAGTTCCAATGAAGAATTACAGCAACTGGTCGATGAGGCAAAAAAATATACAAATATGGGAACAGTGGCAGACTATATACCGGCTCTTGAAAAGGCGAATCCTGGGGATTTGTCTGTTGCAATTCACTATCCTGACGGAAAAGGATATTGTGCTGGGGATGTAACAGGTAAAATGACCCTGCAAAGCATATCGAAAGTTTTGACACTTGCTCTCGTATTAATGGAAAAGGGAGAGGAATATGTCTTTTCCTATGTAGGAAAAGAACCTACCGGCGACCCTTTTAACTCGATAGCCAAGTTAGAGACAAACAAGCCATCCAAGCCGTTAAACCCGATGATCAATGCAGGAGCATTGACTGTGACCCACATGATTGAGGGTAACAGTGTAAATGAGCGATTTCAGCGTATTTTACATTTTATCCGGGAGTTGACGCAAAATCCTACTATCGGTTTTAATGATGATGTTGCCCGGTCAGAATACAATACAGCAGACTTGAATAGGTCGTTAAGCTATTTTTTAAAGCAGCATAATGTAATAAATGAGGATGTGGAGGATTTAATCGAATTGTATTCGAAGCAGTGTGCCATTGAAATGGACAGTCAGGATTTAGCAAGGATAGGCTGTGTGCTGGCCATGAATGGAAAAGATTTGCTGACGGGAAAGCAAATCATCCCCGGGGACATTGCCCGTATTTGCAAGACATTCATGGTTACCTGCGGCATGTATAACGCATCTGGTGAATTTGCCATTAATGTTGGCATACCGGCTAAAAGCGGTGTGTCAGGGGGAATCATGGGGGCCGTCCCCGGAAAATGTGGGATTGGAATTTATGGTGCAGCGCTGGATGAGAAGGGGAACAGCGTTGCCGGGATAAAAATCTTGGAAATGATGGCGAAAAAGTATTCCTTAAGTATGTTTAATTTGTAAACATTGAAACCATTACCGAGTGAGTCGGATGATATTAATTAATTTTTTTATTCGAAAGTTGTCTGGAATTAAATCGCAAGCATACGGCTTAGGAGAGCCAGAGAAGAGAGGGAATGAAGCTTGAAATAGAGCTTTTTCGTTATGTTATGTTGTGGTGTTACAGGAAGATGAAAAGGGTCTGCATTATAAATGAGGTACAGTTTAAAGCCTTAAAGAAACAAGCATTTACTTTCAAGGAAAAAAAGACCTCTGCTCATAGGGCAAGGTCTTAAGCTGGTTATAACAAGTTGGAGAAAAGAGATACTTTTTTATATAAAGCATTTACCTCTTTATTTCGATGTTCCCCGATTTCATTTCTTAGCTGGCCTTCCATATCGGTCATTAAATCAGCTAATTTCAATGCCTTTTGTCTGTCGGAAATATTGCTGCGAATGATATATTCATATTTTGCATTGTATTCAGCCAGTGACATTTCTTCCGTCCTCCCATAGTGCAAAGTCATTTAAACTGTCCTCTGTTACTTCATCAGCAATCCCAATGTACCTTAGTGTAATTTCAGGATATGAATGGTTAAGGATCATTTGTAACTCAGCAAGGTTCTTACTTCGTTTATAGTGCCAGTACCCGAATGTTTTCCGCATGGTATGGGTACCGACGCCCACGATGTCCACCATGTCCGCTGCTTTATTAAGTTGTCTGTAAGCTTGTATCTTACTTATTGGCTTATCGCCCTTGCGTGAGGGAAATAGCCATTCACCATCAATGGTGGCTATATAGGCTGCCAATTCATTACATACATTGTTAAGCTGTATCAATCTTGGCTTTTTTGTTTTCCCTTCCTTGATGATTACCTCCATCTTGCCTTTAATGTCCTTTATCTTCAGCGATAATAAATCAGTTACACGCAAGCCGGTATTGATGCCTAACAAGAACAATATGTAGTCTCTCTCGCTGCAATGTCTTTTCAATGACCATTTCATATCATCTAATTTTTCCAATGATCTGATTGGTTGAACGTCTATTAAATGTTCTTTTGGCAAATGTGTTCTCCCTTATTTCACACTAATGGAATCAGTATTTTGAATGTATACTTTTAAGAGTAACACTGAAAAAGGATGGAAGTCAATGTGACGGGTACATTGATAGCATGATATACGGTGTTTTGCAGTGGGGAAGATAACCCGGGGATGAATTGTGGGGATGAAAAAACGCGGCCTCTTCTTACATTAGGAAAGGGCCGCGTTTTAGGTAAGGGCATACTTCACTATTTATAGTACATTCCCTATCCAGTCGGAAAACTCTTTTATTACCTTTTCATTTCTTTGGTAAAGTGTCCATACGGCTACTTTTTTGGACTGCAGTAATCCGGCTTTCTCAAGAATTGATAAATTTTCGGAAGTTGTCGATTGGGAATTGCCTGTCTTTAACTGAATATGGTAAACACAAACACTATTGATGAATTCTGGTTCGGTTAGATGGGGCGCCCATCCAAATTCCTTGAAGTTCTTTTCTGGTTCTTTCAGCCAAAGTAGTATATTCAATCGGGTTTTATGTGATATTGCTTTTAATATTTTTAAATCATCCATATTTTATACCTGCCTGCCAACTTATGATTTTAAAACCTCATCATTCAATATTATTTAATGGGTTATATACAATCAGTTTAAATACAAAAGGAAATATGTCAACTGCCTATTCTTTTTAGGGAATGGTGGTCTCCTGCCGTACGATTAAATTGCTGGACAAAAATAGAAATGGTGTGTATCTTTATATTCATCGGGAAATTCCGATGTATTAATGAAGAAAGAGGTTTTCATATGAAATATGATGAGAAGATTTATAGACCGCCATTAGAGGCAAACACCCTTTTATTACAAGTTACATCCGGGTGTTCAAACAATAAGTGTACATATTGCAATATGTATAAGGATATAAATTTCAAAATGGAGAAATTAGATCAAATAGAAAAAGACTTGATAGAGGCAAAGGGTTTTTATCCGAATGCACAAAGGATTTATTTATTAAATGGAGATCCATTCATTCTTAGTGCGAATAAGTTAAGGGATATCGCAAAATTGATCAAGAAACATCTCCCTGAAGTTGAAACAATCACGATGTATGCATCTATACAAAGTGTTGCGACGAAAACGATCGAAGAATTAAAGGAATTAAAAGAATTAGGAATCAATGATTTATATATAGGTCTCGAAAGCGGAAACGATGAAGTTCTGGAGCATGTAAAGAAAGGATATACGGCAAAAGAGGCAAGAGTGCAATTGCAGAGATTGAATGAAGCAGGTATAGAGTTTTTCGTTATGGTCATGTATGGTCTTGCAGGACGAGGGAAGGGCTTGCCGAATGCGGTAGATACAGCTGCATTATTAAATGAAGTTCGGTCCAAGGCGATATTCCCCATGTCTACTACGTTAATACCTGGTACTGAACTGCATATGGAGTATTTAAAGGGCGATTTTGAAGAATCTGCTGAAATGGAGAGAATCATAGAATTAAAAACATTCATCGAACATCTGAATGTAAAGGACGATACAAGAATATCGTCATTGCATGCATCGAACGCATTAACATTAAGCGGGAGCTTGCCAAGGGATAAACAGTCATTCATCGACGGATTGAATGATTTCATTGAAAAAACGGACGCTGATGAATTCCAGCGTAGCATCAATAGGAATGCTTTAAGGCTTTAAGTGAAAATGGCTGGTTAACCTTCCCTCCAAAATGAGGGAAGGTTGTTTCACATATATTGATTCCTGACCAAAATTGTAAGGTCAATTGGTTCTTTCAAGAAAAATGGTTAATTTTATGTTATTATATTAATTGGATATCTTAAGCAAAAAAGGAAAAAGTCTAGGGGGGAATGTGAAATGAAATTGACGGTCCTGCCAGTTTTCCTTCGAAACCCTTTGTTATATCCAGTGGGAGCGAAATAACAAAGAAGAATCCAAAATGAAGAATAAATTTTTTTTGCGAGGATTGATCAATAAAGTAGTCTGCCCCTTCGGGCTTATTTTTTTGTCTAACATAATGAAGATGGTATTTAATAGATACTTTTAAGTCAGGATTGGGGAAACCACAATGAAGAAAGTTTTAGCTATATTGAAAAAGGTACTGCCTTTAAGGTCAAGGTTGATTACGATGGCAATTATGATAGCCGTTTTTTACTGCATGTTCATGTTCGCAGACCTGGAGAATGAAAAGGCAGACAGAGAGCGTCATAACGAGCAATCAGTGAATTTTGAAGAGATGAGCGATCAAGAGTCTGAAGAAAAACCAGCAGGTTCTTTGGTGAACTATTGTAAAGATAGCGCTAACGAAAGTCGTTCCTCCAGTTGGTTTGATATTGAAGTAAACGTAATGGAACCAAGCGAATACACGGTCGAATGCATTGAACACTTGGAATAGCAGCAGAGTTCCTATGGATCATCCGGAAATTTGAAATTCAGAATCTACAACAAGGACATCCGGGAGGTCAGGGATATCGGAACAAATTGCGATTTGGGAAAACGTAACGACATTGCGGGACATTAACGTAAGCAGAAGGTCACTTCCGAAAATTTGGCTGGTTGAATAAATGGAATGGAGCGGAATGCACGAAGAATTTTCGCTGTAATGATTGGTGACGAACCGGTTACACAGCGGGGCAGGCCGAGGAAGGACTAAATGTAGGATATTAGAACATTGATACAAGCCTGTTTGGATCTTAACCAAACAGGTTTTTAGTATGAAAGGAAATCCAAAGGAAAAAATGGAATAGAATATAATGAAGAATGAAGGAAAATTTTTCACCCCCATATCTTTTTCTCTTTCTGAAACGTTTATAGGATAGAGGGTGTTGAAGGAGTGAGAAAAATGATAAATAAGTTAAGGGAAGATATTTCTGAAGAAAAGGATAACGGTGCGATTTTGCGTGAAGTTTATCCTGAATTGATTCGGTTTTGCCGATTCCTGACCCAAAATAATTGGGATGGGGATGATTTGGCACAGGAAACGATATTGAAGGCAATGCAGGGCTATGGGAAGAAAACGGAGATAACAACAGCTTTATTGAAGACGATAGCCCGACATTCCTGGATTGATACGATAAGAAAAAGGAAAAAAGAATCTTTAGGCGATCTGTTGGATACCGAACAGCTGGGGTCAGTTGGGGAAAATGTTTTTGAAACGGTTGAATATATAATAAAATCCCTTACGCCGAAACAAGCTGTAGTGTTCATATTAAAGGAAGGATTCCTTTATCGGTCAAAAGAAATCTCAGATTACTTGAACACCACTGAAACGGCTGTAAAGGCAATCTTGAACCGTGTGAAAAAGCGTTTTGACAATGACGTTGAAGAGCGTAGTAGGTTGTCTTGCGTGGAAAATTGGGAGGATGAGGAGGAACAGCGGCTCATGTCCTTGATGACACAGGCTTTAAAAGCCCAAAATCCTGATATCCTCATTAGAAGCATCCCATCTTTCAAATCCCTGAACAGTGAATCGATGATTCCTAAACTGATGAATCGTCCGATTCTTTCCAAATCAAGCTTCACTCCTTCAAACACACTCTCAATGGCTGCATAGCCAATATTATTGTTAGGAGGAAGAAGAGATATGACCACCATTCCATATGTAATTGAGCAATCAAGCAAGGGTGAGCGCTCGTACGATATTTATTCCAGACTTCTAAAAGACCGTATCATCATGATCGGGGAAGAGATCACCGATCATTTAGCCAATAGCGTGGTTGCCCAATTGTTATTCTTGGCAGCTGATGCACCAGATAAAGAAATTACCATCTTCATAAACAGTCCAGGGGGATCGACCAGTGCCGGTTTCGCCATTTATGATACGATGCAATATATTAAGCCTGATGTCCGGACTGTATGTACGGGGATGGCTGCATCATTCGGGGCCATGCTTTTATTGGCGGGTACGAAAGGGAAAAGGTGTGCTTTGCCAAATAGTGAAATCATGCTTCATCAACCGCTTGGTGGGGCGAGGGGGCAAGCAACGGAAATAGAAATTTCTGCCCGAAGGATTTTGAAGCTAAAGGATCATATCAATCAAATCATCTCGGAAAGGACCGGTCAGCCTATCGAAAAGGTGGCGAAGGACACAGATCGTGATTATTTCTTAAGCGCAAATGAGGCGAAGGATTACGGTATAATCGATGAAATAATCGTTCAGGCTAATTAATCCTGATAAAAACGCCATGTAAGCTCAAAATAATCTGGACGAAAACGAAAGGAAACTGCTGATATCATATCGGCAGTTTCTTTTTACCCTCTTACATTACTCCATATATTTATCCACAAAACCCCATATCTTGTTCCAATACTATTTTGGATCCACTACCTCAGCTTCACAGTGCCCGGCACCCGGTATTATCAATTTTTCTTGAAGTGACGTATGAATCTTCTTGGAAAAATAGAATGGGTACCTTGGGTAATTATCGATATCTGAAACTACTGTAATTCTTATTGAAGGGATGAGAAGGTTTGATGTCTTCCTTTTCTGGATAGTCCATCCAGTTAATATGTTAAAATAAATATTATCTGACATTATAAATATCTTGGAGGAAGTTTTTATGAAGAAAACGCAAAAGGTTTTACTTATTAGTGGAATCTCTGCTGTTGCATTATTCGGGGTGGGGGTTGCTTCCTTTAAAATCATGGAGAACTCCAATGAGTACGAAAAAGCTCAACTGGTAATTGAAGCCAGGGAAGCCAAGGAACAAATTGAAAGAGAAAGAGAAGATGAAAAAATCGAAGCCCAAAGGGAAGCGAAAGCGAAAGCTGCGGAACTTGAAGCGAAAAAAGCGATATATGATGGGATCGAATTTGAAACAGGACTTGATGAAGGCTCAACCGAAACGGAAGTCATGGACGTCATGCATAAAATGACTCATCAAAAGGTTCGCTCGCAAGATAAATGGGGAGCTATACCGATGTCCCCTAAGATTATTGAAGAAGTTTATAAAATAGTGGATTCAAGTGATTTTCAGCATAGAGATAGATTGCTGGCCATCGCTGCCCGGTGGCGAGATTTTGATTTTAGCACGATCGTTCAGGACCATAACTTCTTTTGGGAAGATAAAGAAGGCACCGTTGGAAAAGCCCATGGAACATTAAGCCGTGCAGAAGAGGTTGAATTCATTGAAGTTAATTTTAAATGAGGGGAAAGTACTGAAAATGCCAAAGGGCGAGTGACAAGACCTGTTCAAAAAGAAAACACTCAAACCTCCTGCAATAAGGCCAGTTCCTCAGGAGGTTTGAGTATTTTCGAACCTTTCACTCGATACAGCAGTTTATTTTTTAATAATTAGACTGCTGGACTCGTTCTCCTTGTTTACGGGAACGTCTTTGCCGACAGTGACCCTGCGAACGACGCGGTGCTGGTTTCCGTAATCGGCAATAGCGTAATGCTGCGTGGCTAGGTTATCCCAAATGACCACGTCCCCTTCACTCCATTGCCAACGAACGGTATTTTCTAAGCGCGTGACGTATGAATCGAAGATACTTAATAATCTTTCGGATTCACTTGTTGTATATCCTTCCACTCTACCAGCAAAGCCACCTAATAACAAATGCCTTTTTCCGGTTTCAGCGTGCACGTGAACGACTGGGTGCCTTGTTTTATAAATGGTCGATTCGAATATATCACGATATTTCTTTTTAACCTCATCATCAATGTTTTCAGCTGGTTTGAATTGGGCATAATCATATTCATTTGTATGGATCGCCCAAAGTCTGTCAGCTAATTTCTTCAATCCATCCGGCAGGTCCTCATATGCTTCATTCGTATTTGCCCAGACTGTATCTCCGCCAACGTCAGGGATGGTTACACCTCTTAAAATAGAGTATTTTGGAACTTCTGGAACGAAAGTGACATCAGTATGCCAATGGTTTGCTTTAGCGCCCCTTTCGGAATCAAGTTCGAAAATATAGTTAGTATTGTCTTTGACCGGTACTGTAGGATGTGCATAAGGCTCACCCAATAGTTTGGCAAATGCTTCTTGGCTGGCATCGTCCAAATGATTTTGTCCTTTGAAGAATACGACTTTATGATGGTTTAACGCTTGTTTGATTTCATTGAAAATAGCTAAATCCAAGTCTCCGCTTAATTGGACTCCTTGAATTTCCGCTCCAATCCTTCCTGCTACCGGTACCACTTTCAATTGTTGTGTTTTAGTTTCGGTCATAATCAATCTCCTCCTGTAAGGTATGTTTTTTTATTTTTTAAAGGCTTCATCAATGTATTCATTGTGGATCTGATTTTTAAAATTAAATGATTTCTTGATATAACCCACACCAGCTAAAGTATCGATGGATTCTTGTTGTGCTTTGATGGCATCTTCGGTAAAGAAGATATTTGGTTCTTCGGCCGTTATTATTGTCTTGACCGTACCCACAGGCAATTTAGTTTCTTTGGAATAAATTTCAGATGCTTCATCTGGATGTTCAATTTGCCAGTCGGCAGCTTTTTTATAAACCTTTAAATAGGCCTCGACAATTTCAGGATGCTCTTCGGCAAAGCCCTTACGTGCAATGATTGCACCAGGAGCCAATATTTTTCCTTTTACTTTAAGAGCGACAGCATTGCCTTTTTCAATATTATTAAGGTAATAAGGGTTCCATATCGCCCAGGCGTCCAATTGTTTGGTTTCAAAAGCTGCTTGAGCATCATCCGGTTGTAAATTGATGAGTTTAATGTCATCAGTAGTTAAGCCATGGGCTTTCAATGCCTTGATTAAATACACATGACCCGTTGTCCCCGAGGCAACACCGACCGTTTTTCCTTTTAAGTCTTCAATCTTCTTTATGTTACCTTCTGCTTGAGCCAGGATCCGGACAGATGACTCACCCCGACCTGTTTGTGCAATAACTTCGAATGGCAGATTCTTATCAATGCCGGCAATCAGTGCACCATCCCCTAAAAAAGACAGGTCGACCCGATTGGAAGCAAGGGATTCCAAAAGCGGGGGACCACTCTGGAATTCACTCCACTCGATTTGGGCATCCAGTTTAGAAAACTCTTCGTTGAACAATCCCTTTTCCTTTGCAATGACCAATGGCCCCATCTTGCCATTTAAGGCAATATGAACTTTCAGTGGATCACTTTTCCCGGAAGCTTTGCCGGCATCGGAGTTACAGCCTGCCAATACAGCGATGCTAATGATGGCAAGTAGTACTGCGGTTAACTTGTTACGATAGTCCTTCATGATTTCCCTCCTTTTTTAATACACTTACCACATCTGGATAGTCAGATTAATGACAAAAAAGAGATTCAACGAAGAGTATGCCGGGGTTACTCTTCATTGAATCTCCGGTAGTCCAGTTGATTCACATGACCTTTATTTATTTGGCTCCAGTGTGAAGCGGATTTGTGTATGAATGCATCTTAACAGCTGTTAGAATTATCTGTCAATTATTATTTGTAATTAATCCGATAAAATAAATTGGAATTAGGTGTTGATTATAAATAATCGATAAGTTAATATAAAATGAAATATTGAATCGACTAGTTAACTAGAGATTCAGCAAAGGGACAATATGTGCCTTATTGCTGGATCTCTATTTTTTTATTTGAGAAAGGGTGAGGGTATTGGTTGCGACGTTAGAAATTAATCAAGTAAGCAAAACATTTAAGAATGAGAATGAAAGTGTCCATGTTTTGGATAATTTAAAACTGACCGTCAACAATGGTGAATTCGTCACGATCATTGGTCCGAGCGGCTGCGGGAAAAGCACATTATTAAAGTTGATCGCAGGACTTGATTCAGACTTTGACGGCGCGATCATGGCAGGGAATCATCCGGTTATCGGCCCTTCTAAAGATCGTGGTTTCATTTTTCAGGAGCATCGCTTATTTCCATGGCTAAACGTGGAGAAGAATATTGCAGGTAATCTTCCATTAAAGAAACCGGACATTCGAAAAAGGGTGGATGATTTGATTTCACTTGTTAAACTAAAAGGATTTGAAAAGGCGTATCCACGCCAATTATCCGGTGGAATGTCGCAGCGTGTTGCCATTGCCAGGGCCTTATTGCGTAATCCGGAAGTATTATTGCTGGATGAGCCATTCGGTGCTTTGGATGCATTCACGCGAACGCATCTTCAAGAGGCTTTACTAGAAATATGGGAGAGGAATAAGACAACGATGGTGCTTGTCACCCATGATATAGATGAATCCATCTTTTTATCGAGGAAAGTGGTCGTCATGGATGCAAAGCCTGGGCGGATTAAAGCTATCGTTCCAATTGATTTGCCATATCCAAGAACTCGAACAAGCAAAGCGTTTCAAGAATTCAGGTCCGTCATATTAACCCAACTTGATCATCATCCAGTAGAAGTGGAAGATTGGAGCATTTAAATAAATTTTTGAAAAAAGGAAGGATGAAAATTATGTCTACACAGACCGTTGCTCAAAACAAGCCGCTTGTCATAAGGGAAACGACAAAACAATCCAAACTCGCCAAATCGGCATTGCGGGGTTCGGTCCTTCCCGTTGTCGTGTTGATTACATGGCAAACATTAGGAACGGTTGGCATCCTGCCTGCCCAATTGTTCTCATCACCTTTATTGATCGTCACGACTTTCATTAATCTCGTTCAGTCGGGGGAAATGGGCATCCATTTACAAATCAGTTTAACGCGGGCTCTTCTAGGCTTTGCATTAGGTGGTTTTTTAGGATTATTGTTTGGAGTCATCGTTGGCATGCAAAAAAAATCTGAAGAATTTTTAAACCCAAGCATTCAAATGTTACGAACAGTCCCGTTACTTGCGATTACCCCTTTATTCATTATGTGGTTCGGATTTGGTGAACTGTCTAAAGTGCTGCTTATTGCTTTAGGTGCTTTTTTTCCTTTATATTTACAAACTTTTTTGGGCCTTCGGAATGTGGATAAAAAACTGTACGATGTTGCCTTAATCTTGGAATTTAGCCGTAGGGAACAAATAACGAAGCTCATGATTCCGGCAGCTTTACCAAACATATTACTTGGCATCCGTTTAGCCTTAAGTGCGTCTTGGATGTGCCTGGTCGTCGCTGAATTGCTGGGTGCGGATAGAGGGGTGGGCTTCATGATCCAGGATGCCCGTTCATTCATGCAAACGGACGTCGTATTCGTAGGCATCATCATTTTTGCCCTCGCTGGTAAAATCTCAGACTCGTTTGTCCGCTTTTTAGAAAATCATTTGCTGAAATGGCAAGATAGTTTTAAAGCCTAATTGAAAAAGGATGACCGCCCGGTGATGGGTGGTCATCCTTTTTCTTATTAGGGATATATGTTTAATCTATTTCTTTATATAAGGGCAAATAAATGGTGAACGATGTTCCTTTGTTCACTTCGCTCTGTACCAAGATTTTCCCTTTGTATTTTTGAACGATGGAATAACAAACGGTCAGGCCGATACCGGTTCCCCTATCTTTAAGTGAATAAAATGGGGTACCTAGTATTTCAAGCTGTTCTTTTGAGAGGCCAATTCCTGTATCCGTTATTCGTACTTTTGCCATAGTGCGTTCCTGCTCTGTTTCCACCTTGATGAATCCGGGTTTGTTCATTGACTCAATTCCATTTTTCATGATATTGACCAGTATCTGTTTAAGCTCGATGGGATTCATGCTAATGTGCAGGTCGTCCCGGAAATCCAGGAGAAAGCCTATGTTGCGATTATTGGCGAAACTGGTTAAGAGTTCGGAAATCTTTTGGATTTCATAATTTAAAGGAATGACCTGTACATTATCCGTTTGCGGTTTTGCCAAAGACAAATAGTCATTGATTATCACTTGTGTATATTCAAGTTCTGTAAGCATGGTCTGTACATAAAATTTTTCCGTTTCATTCAGTTCCTTCTCTTGGTCTAATAGCTGGGCAAACCCTTTCACGACTGTAATCGGATTACGTATCTCATGTGCAATGGTGGCAGCTAGCTGTCCGACTGAGTTCAATTGCTTGGCCTGCTGTATTTCCTTATGAAATGCATTAGTGGATTCCACCCTATTATTGGTTCCTAAGAATACGAATACCAATATGATTTGTATAGCGATGAAATTAAGCGTGTTGCCGAAACTATCCAAAGCGACATATTCATAAGTGTATTGAAGATCCGTTTTTGAAATGATCAAGATGGAAGCGGGACCTAATATGATATTTAAAGTGGCGACAACATAAAACCCGATTTTATCAAAGAGAAAAATGGGAATCAAGGGCGCTATAGCAAATAAAGCCAGCATGATGGCGGTATCCGGGAAAATCCAGAATTTGCTATATAAATAAACAGTAATTAAGAAAATGAATAGGGTTTTATAAAAATTGACTTCTGTTTTTAAGAAAAATAACAGAGAAATTATCATCCCCGATATTAAAATGACCTGTAATATCATCTCGTAGGGATTATCTTTCCAACTTATAGGTGATACAGAAATCCCAACCAATAGTAAAAAGGATATCATTGCCATGAATGCCTTCAGTATAAATCGGTGTTTGTTTTGATAATATTGATAATTTTTTAACATAATTCCCCTTAGGATTAATATTCTGTTTGTTTAATAGTAATATGATACTAGTTTTTTGTAAATCAGAAAAAGATAGATTTTGTCACTATATAGTCTCTCTGCTTATACTTTAGAAAAGGCATGGTTCGGGTGGAATTCAGTACCGGAAGGGGGAAGTCAGGGAGTTAAGGTAACCAATCCCTCCAGACCCTCTTGGTATGTCAACATTGGCACATCATATCTAATATCAGGAATTTAGCGGCTTTAAGTTTGGTTTAATATGGATATGGAAAGCTTAATGTGTCAATGAACCGGTTAAATAATTATTTAACGGAGTAGTAAGGAGTTTGTAATGGAGAAGGATTTAGAAATATTTAGTTATGTTCATTTAGGGGACTGTTTTTTTCTACTATTTCAATATGTACATCCCAAAAAACTTTTTATATTTTCTTATTGGATTACCAGTATCCATGTTTAGCACATTTTTCAATTATGATTTTTTATAAAAAGAGGCTTTTAACGGGTTTTTAATCTAAGCTGTCATCCGAATTTTGAATTAGGTACAACAAACTACATGAATGCCCTGTGTTTGATAGGTTTTTTTAACCATTTTAACTATTATATTATTTCTTTACATTATATTCGCTGTAGATTCACATTCTCCTTTTAAAATAATGGTAATAATAGGAGGGAGAGAGGGAAATGAAAACGAATATAAAGAAATTCGGTTTATGTATGATGAGTGCGGCTTTTATATTGCAGGCTACTTCCATGGGGGCTTCAGCAGCAAAAGGAAATCATTCCAATTCGTCTATTTATGAGAAGAAAATCGTGAATATCGCACATCGGGGAGCTTCTGGTTATGCACCTGAACATACCATTCCCGCTTATCAATTGGGAGAACAAATGAAGGGCGACTACATAGAAATTGATCTTCAAATGACCAAGGATGGAAGATTGATAGCAATGCATGATGAAAAGGTTGATCGTACAACGAATGGTACTGGTCTAGTGAAGGATTTAACGCTGGCAGAAATCAAGCAACTGGATGCCGGTACATGGTTCAATGAAAAATATCCGCAATTGGCAAAAGAGGTATATGAAGGGTTAAAGGTTCCCACTCTTGAAGAAGTCTTTAAGAAGTTCGGAAAGCAAGCCAATTACTATATCGAAACAAAGTCCCCTGAAGTATATCCGGGAATGGAAGAAGAACTCCTGCAGGTTCTGGAAGAATATAAAATGGTGGATTCAAAAGGCCGTACCAAGAATGTATTAATTCAGTCGTTCAGTAAAGAAAGCCTTATGAAGGTTCATGACATGAATCCAAAGTTACCGCTTGTGCAACTTTTTTCTTATAAGAACCCAGCAACCATTTCCAATGAAGAATTGGAGTCCATTAAGGAATATGCAATTGGCGTTGGCCCGAACTTCAATAAGGTAGACGGACAATATGTGAAGATGGTTCGCGACCATGACCTCCAATTCCATCCATATACAGTAAATGAAAGAGCGGATATGAAAAAGGCTCTTGAATGGGGTGCAACGGGGCTGTTTACGAATTATCCCGATGTATTCAACGAGGTACTAAGTGAGTATAAGCACAATAATAATGTTCCTAAATAAATGGTTTCATAAGTGAGTCCCGGTTTCCGGGGCTTTTTTTGTCATCCAGGTGCAGCATAATGAAGAGATTCTTGGGGAAATTAGATGTTCATAGGCTTAGTAGCCTTTTTTGACGGGTATATCAAATGTATTAAGAATATTTTAGGAGGTTTAATATGAAGGCTGTAACTTTTCAAGGAGCAAAAGATATACAGGTAAAACAAGTTGAAGATCCGAAACTTCAGCAAAAGGATGATATCATCGTCCGAGTGACTTCAACGGCTATTTGCGGGTCCGACCTCCATATATATCAGGGTGCTTTGCCGACGCATAAAGATTATGTCATTGGTCATGAACCGATGGGCATCGTCGAAGAAGTGGGTCCGGAAGTGACAAAGGTGAAAAAAGGGGACAGGGTTGTCCTGCCTTTCAACATTTCTTGTGGGCACTGTTATTATTGTGAACATGATATGGAGAGTCAATGTGATAATTCCAACCCCAATGAAGCGGTGGATACAGGCGGGTACTTTGGTTTTACGGAGCGATATGGGAACTATCCAGGCGGGCAGGCAGAATATTTAAGGGTACCATATGGAAACTTCATGCCGTTTGTTATCCCAGAGTCATGTGAACTTGAAGATGAGGCGCTTTTGTTCATGTCCGATGTGCTGCCAACCGCATATTGGAGTGTAGAGAACGCTGGCGTCAAGAAAGATGATACGGTAGCGGTATTGGGCTGTGGGCCGATTGGCTTGATGGCTCAGAAGTTCGCTTGGATGAAAGGAGCAAAAAGGGTCATTGCCATCGACAATCTTCCTTATAGACTCAATAAGGCTAAACAGATGAATAAGGTTGAGGCGTATAACTTCGATGAATATAACGATATGGGCAGCTACATTAAGGAAATCACTTCAGGCGGGGCAGATGTGGTCATAGATTGTGTGGGAATGGATGGCAAGAAATCAACGATAGAGGCGATTGAGCAAAAGCTGAAACTTCAGGGTGGAACGTTAAGTGCGATCGAGATTGCACTTAACGCCGTACGTAAATTCGGCACGATCCAACTGACTGGCGTATACGGATCCAAATATAATATGTTCCCATTAGGCAATTTATTTGAGCGGAACATTAATTTGAAAATGGGACAAGCACCGGTCATTCACTACATGCCCAAGCTTTTTGATAAGATCACGGCTGGAGAGTTCGACCCCACGGAAATCATATCCCATAAAGTCCCTCTAGAAAAAGCGAGTGAGGCTTATCAAATCTTTAACGATCACGAAGATGAATGTATTAAAGTGGTGCTAAAGCCATAATGTAAAGCTTATAAAAGTCCAATGCCCTGAGCTGCATTGGATTTTTTAGTTGAGTTCATAAATAGATCAGAGTTAATGGTGTATTATCGATTAACGTATAAATGAGGTATGAAATATGAATGATAATTATCTGGATTCGTGGCTTTCATATCAGCGAATCCCGAAATATGACGATTGACCCTTCAGTGTTGAAGGAGCGCATGAATTGAAAAAAGAGTTGCTATAAAAATACGATGCAAGTGAACTTGAATAAGGGTTTTTGGTAATGAAATGTACTATTTATATTATATAATGATAGTGTCAAAAGGAGGACGTACAGATGGTATATAATTCGGCAACAGAACTTTGTGAAGGGTTTGGGTATCCGCCCGTTCACGTTAAATTGACGATAGAGATCGTCGATAAGAGATTGGGACCTGTAAAGGCGGAAGCAGAGATTGCCATCAAGCCTGTTAAGTCAAAGGAATATCTGGAAGTATTGGTGGAGGAATTGGAATCGGATCATATCTTTGCTGATGAAAATGGCAGTATCTATGGCAGCTTCGGCATCGATCAAAGCATCCAGATATATGATGAAGTCCTGACTACCATTCCGTTCGATGAGTTGATCGGAAATGAAAATTGGAAAGAGGCAGTTGAGGAATCCATCACTGTGGATAAGCTGAAGGAACAACTGGGGAAATCTCTCAATGATTATCAATTCAGTGATTTGAGCGGAAAATATAAATTCAGGAAAAGATGTACGATAACAGAACTGCAATTCATGGATTAAACGATAAATGGAGAAGGCGAGATGCTTTCCCTCAATTTATGGAGAAAAGGGGTCCTAAACAAAATTGAACGGAGCGGGTGTGCGGGACACATGCGGGAAAAGCGTGTCCAAGGGAGACCCAGAAGGCGCAAAGAGCGCCCGCGGAAAGCGAGTGCCTGGAGGGAACGTTCGAATTTTACAAACCTTCAAAAAAACTCTAGGCAAAATTAATCTACAGGTCTGGGAGAATGCGAAATGCGTTCTCTTTTTTCGATGCTATCATAATTAAACGCTGGATCTTTAAGAATTTTTAAACATATACACAGTGTCAAGGAGAGTTCAGTAAGGGTTTAATGGTTTCAACATATTTTTTTTTATAGTTTTAAATAGGGTAATATATTGATAAGGGCTTTTTACAAGAAAAAGAAACGTATATTTTAAAAGATAAAAAAGGAGAAGATATGAAAATTGGTTTGGTACGGCATTTTAAGGTGGCACATGAATTTCCTACTGGTAGATCTGTGACGGCGGATGATATGAAGCAATGGTTTAAGGACTATGATGCAGCGGATATTATTTATGGAACGACTTTATTTGGCGTGGAGGAATGGCAGGAATGTTATTGCAGTGATATGTCGAGAGCTGTCAAGACAGCGGAACATATCTATCCAGGTACGGTTCACCGGATGGAGGAGCTGCGGGAAATACCTTCCCCGCCTCTTAAAGGAAGGGTAAAGCTGCCATTCATCCTTTGGGCCATCTGGATTCGCTGCTGCTCGGTGTTCAACAAGCAGACAAGGGCGGAAATTAAGATCGCAGAGCGAAGGATCAATAAAGTATTGGATGAAGTCTTTGCAAAGGGGGAAAGGGATGTTCTGATCGTGAGTCATGCCGCCCTCATGGTATATATGAGGAAAGAGCTGATCCGACGGGGGTTCACCGGTCCGAAATTCAAGATTGCCAGTAATGGAAAGCTGTATGTATTTGAAAGATGATAAGTGGATAAGGGTTTCCCACTAGAAAAGGTAAGTCATTTTCCGAATAGTTATTCTTTTTTTATTGGTTGTGGTTTATTATTGTAATAGTGTAATTTTTACGAATTCAATAATAGGGAAAGAGGGGTGGACATTTTGCTGAAGGCAGTTTTTTTTGATTTAGATGATACATTACTATGGGATCAGAAAAGTGTAAAAGAGGCTTTTGTGGCCACATGTGAAGTGGCCAAGGAGAAATATGATCTGAATGTCGACGAGTTTGAAGAAGCTGTGCGAAAGGAAGCGCGTGAGCTTTACTCTTCTTACGATACATATGCATTCACACAAATGATCGGAATCAACCCATTTGAGGGGCTATGGGGAAATTTCCAGGATGATCATGATGAATTCAGGAAGATGGCCGGGATTGCTCCGGCTTATCGGAAAGAAGCGTGGACGAGAGGGTTATTGGCATTAGGGATCGATGACCCGGAATTTGGGCTTGAACTGGCAGAACGTTTCCCTGCCGAGAGACGCAAAAAGCCATTTATCTATGAAGAAACATTCCGTGTTCTGGATGAATTAAAAGGGAAGTATAAATTACTATTGCTTACGAACGGATCTCCTGAGCTGCAAAATACCAAACTTGAAATTACGCCTGAACTGGTTCCTTATTTCGACCAAATCGTGATATCAGGCGCATTTGGAAGAGGTAAACCGGATGCCTCCATTTTTGAGCATGCTTTGGAAATCATGGAGCTTGATAAAGATGAAGTATTGATGGTCGGCGATAATTTAATGACGGATATCCTTGGAGCATCACGGGTAGGCATAAAGTCGGTTTGGATAAATCGCCATGATAAGGAACGGAATGAAGTGATTCCAACCTATGAAATCAAGCATTTAGAGGAGCTCTACCCTATCCTTGAGGGCCTGGGGAATTAATTGACGGCTCTCCTTCAAATAACAAATTTTTGAGAGTTGTAATGAAAATATTAGGTCTTTCAAATTATTTACAGAATGAAAAGGGTGAGATATAGTTATCCTGTAATCAATTAAATTATTCAGACTAGGGGTGTCCAATATAAGTTGGGCTGAGAGAGAAGCGCTTAAGCTTCTTAACCCTCAGGACCTGATCTGGTTCATACCAGCGTGGGGAAGTTAGAATCTACTAAACAATGACATTTCAATTGGTCATTTCTGTAGCCATACTAACGTTAGCCAGGTCTTAAATATGAGATCTGGCTTTTTCGTGCGAAATGGATTGGATTTTGTCCTTTTTAAATGAACTTAAAAAGGAGAAATGAAATCATGATGAGTAATTCAGTAAATGACATGAACGTTTCAATTATGTCCAGTTTTGCCGGGAGTAAAAAAGTGTACGTTGAGGGATCTAGACCCGATATTAGGGTACCCATGCGTGAAATTAAGCTAAGTCCGACTACAGGGTCATTCGGCGAAGAGGAGAATCCGCCTTTACGAGTATATGACACAAGCGGTTTTTATACGGATTCAGAATATCCCATTGATATTCATAAAGGTCTTGCCCCGATTAGACGCAGCTGGGTTCTGGAAAGGGAAGATGTTGAAGAGTATGAAGGGCGTGAAATAAAGCCCGAAGATAACGGGTATAAAAAAGAGTCACGAACCAAAGCAGAAGTTTTTCCGGGATTGAAAAGAAAACCATTGCGTGCAGCGAATGGGCAAAACGTAACCCAGCTCCATTATGCCCGAAAAGGTATCATAACTCCGGAAATGGAGTTCATCTCGATCAGGGAAAATGTAGCCCCTGAGTTTGTAAGAGAAGAGGTAGCTAGCGGGAGGGCGATCATACCGGCAAATATTAACCATCCTGAAAGTGAGCCCATGATTATCGGACGTAATTTTCATGTGAAAATAAATGCGAATATTGGAAATTCCGCTGTTAGTTCATCGATCGAAGCTGAAGTGGAGAAAATGACTTGGGCTACACGTTGGGGTGCAGACAACATAATGGATCTTTCCACCGGAAAGAATATTCACACGACCCGGGAATGGATTATCAGGAATTCACCTGTGCCAGTTGGGACGGTTCCGATATATCAAGCATTGGAAAAAGTGAATGGAGTCGCGGAAGATTTAAATTGGGAAGTTTTCCGGGATACATTAATCGAGCAGGCTGAGCAAGGTGTCGATTACTTCACCATACACGCCGGTGTGCTTTTGCGATACATTCCCATGACAGCAAAGCGAGTTACGGGAATCGTTTCCCGGGGGGGCTCCATCATGGCACAATGGTGCTTGGCCCATCACCAAGAAAGTTTTCTCTATACTCACTTTGAAGAGATTTGTGAAATCATGAAGGCGTATGATGTCTCTTTCTCATTAGGTGACGGCCTCCGTCCTGGCTCCATTGCAGATGCAAACGATGAGGCTCAATTTGCTGAATTGGAAACACTTGGGGAACTGACGAAGATTGCTTGGAAGCACGATGTTCAAGTCATGGTGGAGGGACCCGGTCACGTACCGATGCATTTGATTAAAGAAAATATGGATAAGCAGCTGGAAGTCTGTCAAGAAGCTCCATTCTATACCCTGGGACCATTGACAACGGATATAGCTCCTGGATACGATCATATCACTTCTGCGATTGGTGCTGCCATGATTGGATGGTTTGGAACGGCCATGCTTTGTTATGTGACACCGAAAGAGCATTTGGGACTTCCGAATAAAGAGGATGTTCGTGTAGGGGTCATTACTTATAAAATTGCAGCCCACGCAGCTGATCTTGCAAAAGGCCATCCCCAGGCACGGAAACGGGATGATGCCCTTTCGAAGGCTAGATTCGAATTTCGTTGGAGAGATCAATTCAATCTTTCCCTCGATCCTGAAAGGGCAGTTGAATATCACGATGAAACACTTCCGGCAGAGGGTGCCAAAACAGCCCATTTCTGTTCAATGTGCGGACCCAAATTCTGCAGTATGAGGATTTCTCAGGACATCCGTGATTTGGCGAAGGAAAAGGGTCTGGGTTTTGAGTCGGTAATCGATGAAGGTCTTAAAGAAAAAGCGAATGAATTTAGGAAAACGGACGGGGAAATCTATCTATGATTCCGACGAGAGGGAGAATTCGATGAATCGGGTAATCCAAATAAAAGTTGAAATGAAACAGTTGGAAACTCAATTGGAACAGCTGAAAAGGGAGCTGAACATTTTTCGCGAGAATTGTAATCATGAATTTGTAAAAACTGATTATAGTCAACAATGCACAAAGTGCCACTTAATCGAAAGTCTGCAATGGTAGTGATTCCTTAATCGTCCTTTCATTATCGGAATTAATCCCTTAATCATGTTGGGCATCCAATCACGATGTCAACATGATTAGGGGATATTTCATTATATTTACATACTTGTTTTATTAATATGAAGAGGAGGAGGGACAAGCCAGCCTTTTTCCTTATTCAATCTTAGGAAGTCAGCACCCAATGCAGCTTTATTCGTATGGAATTGTGCGAACATCTGTGCAATATCTTCTCGGATGCATTGACCCATGATTTGGCTGCAAGCAACTAATCCTGCATTAATATCGATTGATACTGAAGCAGAGATTTCAGGATCTTGAAGACGTGCCCCGACTGGAATATCCTCCAAATTAGCTTTAGGTCTTTCAGGTGGTGACGGAGGCAGTCCTACGTTATTTTCTTTTAATAATGATTCAAGTTGGTCATGTTCCTGTTTCCCTTGATTGATCACTTCAACAAGTAATTTATGCAGGTCCTTGTCGCCAGTATGATTAAGCATAGTTTGATGACAGGCAATCAGCCCTTTTGTAGTTGTAAGAAATGCCCATGTTCCGAATACCTCTCCGTAATGCATAGGCTCTTCTTTCGGATTTCCGCTTAAAATTCCCATAACCATCCTCCTTGAAATTCACTATTTAACGCATTTAAGTTACCCTGAATTCTTCCAAGTATGCATCAAAGATGTTTGGGAAATGTTAGAGGGCTTTTAATGTTTAACCTTTTATTCCTTGTAGCCATTCTTGATAACATTCATCACAGAGCATTTCATTTCTATCCGTGTCAGTAACTTGAAACGTTACGACATGGATTTTTTTTTCTTCCGTGTCATCACTACAATAGAAGCATTGATGTGTCATTGGAAATCCTCCCAAACATATAAAGTGTTTATAGTTTAAAACGCCACGTTTTTTTTATACAGAAAACATGATGCAGCAGCTGATTGGTCTTCTTGGAAGAGTTTAGATTGAATAATCCAGTTGGGGTTCAACATACTAAACTTGTTCGCATCATTGATAAAACGAGGAGGGAAATACAATGCAAAACCAATATCAACAAGGTCAAGTACACCAGAACATGCAAACGGGTGCCATTCCCCCACAAATGAATCACGGTGGTCACGAAGTATTCGATGTACATGAAGTGTTGTCGGGAACAATTGGTACTTTAAATACGTATACTCTTTTGCGTCAGCATATCCAGGATCAGGAATTACTAGATATTCTGGATCGTCAATATCAGTTCATCCAAGATGAATATAATATTTCACTGGAGTGCTTCCAATCGGGCCAGGATCCTTCTAAACGGACTCAGAGCTACAAAATGAATCAAGGTAACGATTTTATATATGGATTGACACCAACTCAGCCAAAGAAACCTTTGCAATCCGTATCGGAAATTACGGATGAATGTATTTCAGGCATGATGCTTGGAGCTGTTAAGTCTGCAGCATCCATGAAAGCGATGGCAGCGCTTGAAATAACGAATCCGGTTGTTCGCCGCGTATTTGCAGATTCCGTTCCGAACTGCATTGAAATGGCATATGAGATTTCGATATATCAAAACAAACATCATTACTATCAAGTTCCGCAGCTTGCACAGCAGGATATGCAGCAAATGTTGAATTCATATGCACCCGCACAAGGAAATAACAACAACATGAGTCATTAAAAGCAACAGAAAGAAGGGATAGGACTATTTGTCCTATCCCTTCTTTCTTACTGTTTCATCTGATTTATATCTTGGATGCATTCCTGGACGAGGGTTACAGCCTGACTCATGGCAGCTCCTCCGCCGAATGCTGCGGTCACACCAATGGCTTCAAGAATTTCCTGTTCGGAACAGCCTTGATCAAGACATCCTTTTGTATGGTAGATAATACAGTATTCATCTTGTGAATATAAGCTTATTCCTAATGCGATAAGCTGTTTTTCTTTTTGGGATAATTGACCTTCTTTAAAGCACTCTTCCGTAAACGAATTGAATTTCTCTGCGAGAACAGGCATTTTTTGCGTAAAGGCACCGATTCCAGCTTTATAATCACGAAGAGCATTTTCAGTAGAATTGTTAGCTTCAAATTCCATTTTCCATTCAGCTCCATCCTAAATTTTTTTCATCAAAAATTAGTATGAGCTAAATGTTGGACGATTAAACAGAAACATGGGAGTTTAACTAAGTAATATGTAACCGTCCTTCCTACAAGGCAAGTGACCCCTTGGGCCAGGTGGCTTTGAACCATTGATAGCAAAGGATGCAAATAAGCGCAACGTCAATGGCATCACCCGCATAGTACATTAACATTCCTCCATTTTCCGCTTGTTCCTTTGTGACTCCGCTTGGAGGATGGGCAAAAATATACTTAGAAAGGATATCATGGCCGGCCAGTGAAATTGTAAATACGACAGCACGAAACATGAAGCTGAACCTGTGGGGCGTCGGGTCCATATAAATCATAGATGCAGTGAATAGATAACCCGCAATGAACACGTGAAAATGCACTAATGCATGTAGAAGGGCATTATGATGCATCAACCCATATAACTCAGTCGTATAAAGTATCCAAAGCCCCCCAATATTAAGCGCAGAGGCAGTGATTGGATTGCTTATAATGCGCAGCGGCCAACTTTTCAACACCTTTGAAAGGCGTCTTGCTGATTGTACATCAAGTGTTCGCAGTGCAAGAGTAATAGGTGCAGCAAACACGAGCAGGATGGGTGCAATCATTCCAAGCAGTAAATGGCCAACCATATGCGCCGTGAAGTCCATATGTGCGCGATTGGCTATGGGACCTATAATTGCAGAGGCTGCACAGATGGTGCCAAGAATCCAAAAGAGCGTACGGTATAAGGGCCATTTTTTATAGCGGCGATTCGAAATTACGGCAGCTGCGATATAAATCACTATAACAAGCGCCAAAAGAATCAATAAAATCGGTTCAAAACCAGCCCCATTATCATGAATATGTCCATTACTGTGCATTGCTGGTATCTTCTTTCATTTTAAGTAAGCTGCGCCTTGTTTGAATGACGAGGATAATGCCGATCAAGATCATGATTGTGGCTGCAATGTTCCAAATCAAGTCGTATGGGAGAATATCGACATTGTAACGGATTTGATGGAGACGCATGAGCTTGTGCTGGATGATTCCGTCATATAACTGAAAAGAACCTGCCCCGAGCAAAACTCCCCCTATCCACCTTTTCAGCCATAATCCCTTTCGACGGCGAAGGTCAGCGAACATGAATAACGACCCGACCGTTGCGAACCAGCTTAGGGCATGAAATAAACCATCCGAAACAAGCCCAATATTGGATGTGGACTT
This sequence comes from Bacillus sp. T-10(2022), assembly GCF_056502895.1. Lineage (NCBI taxonomy): Bacteria > Bacillati > Bacillota > Bacilli > Caryophanales > Bacillaceae > Bacillus > Bacillus sp. T-10(2022). Next base: position 4,789,260 of record NZ_CP113518.1, on the reverse strand, counting down.
GTCATAGAAATGGTGCCAATGCAATAGTTGATGAAAGATGGCCTCATCGATGAATGCCACCAATCCGATCCCGAATAGAAAACCGGACCATAGATTACGAGCGGAATAAGTATAACGTAATTGTGAAATAGATTGATTTTTTTGATTTCGGGGCTTGAAATCCATTTTCCATCCTCCTTTTTAACCTTCCTATATATGGTTATTTCTACTTTACCCTGTATTGTAAAGTTATAGACAGGTAAATGGACCTTTTATAAATCTTATTTATTGAGGGATTCATAGCCCAAAGATAATCCTTGGCTTTTTAGTTCAGTAATGATTATTAATGGTATGTAAATTTTTTCTAATTATTGTTCATTATAACTGGATTCAGGTTTCAAGCATGGACAGGCGGGTAATAAAAAACCGTACATCATATAAAAAAAAGGAGGAGTTAATATGTTTCGCCATCAAAAAGAATTGCAATTTGAAGTTAAGGTAGATCGACCAGATCCGATGCTTGCCCGTCAAATTCAGGAAGTGTTAGGTGGACAGTTTGGAGAAATGACTGTCATGATGCAATATCTTTTTCAGGGCTTTAACTGCCGTGGAGAAGAAAAATACAAAGATATGCTGATGGATATTGGTACAGAGGAAATTGGACATGTAGAGATGCTTTGTTCGCTCATTAGTCAATTGCTTGATGGCGCTTCTCCGGAAGATCAAGCAGAAGCCGCAAAAGATCCTGCTACAGCAGCCATCATGGGTGGAATCAATCCCCAGCATTTGCTCGTAAGTGGTCTTGGGGGACTGCCAACCAACTCGAATGGGGTGCCTTGGAACGGATCTTATATTGTAGCCAGCGGAAATCTATTAGCGGACATGCGATCGAATCTTCATGCTGAAAGCCAAGGACGCCTTCAAGTGGCCCGTTTATATCATATGACCAAAGATGAGGGGGTACGTGCCACCTTCCGTAAAATGTTAGCCCGTGATCGTTACCACCAATATCAATGGATGGCGGCCATTGCAGAACTTGAAGAAAAAAATGGCGTTGTCGTTCCCGCGTCATTCCCACCGGAAGCGGAAATGGAATCTCAACCGGAAGCGTACGAATTCTGGAACTTGTCAGAAGGTAATGAATCAGCAGACGGACTGTGGGCAACAGGGAGCGCCCCAGATGGTACAGGAGATTTTGTTTATGTAGCTGAACCAGTTGCAAAAGGGCAGATTCCTAACCCTAAGGTTCCGGCAGCACAATTGCATCATGACCTGGATAGAAGTCAATCGCTTAATAAAAGATAATAGAAACTTTTCAAAAAATGCTCGATGGCCCCTAAAGGGACATCGGCTTTTTTTATTCTATCAACTACAAAACCTAATTATTTGCTTGTGGATATTTTTTGGAGTAGCATAGTTTCCATCTTCAAGACAAACCATTTTAAAAGTGTGGTCACTAATTTAATAGTAAGGAGTGGGACAAATGAAAGCAGTGGTAGTTAAAGAACCGGGTGGAGCAGATCAATTACTGTTTAAAGATTTTTCCAAGCCCATGCCCGGAAAAGGGGAAATATTAATTAAGGTGAAAGCCTCTGCTATAAATAGAACGGATATTGTTTCACGAGAAGGGAAATCCGGTTATATGGCAAACCCAATATTGGGGATTGAAGTTTCTGGGGAAGTGGTGGAAACAGGGGACGGTGCAAATATACAATTAGGGACAAGGGTGATGGGCCTTGTAAACGGCGGCGGTTATGCTCAATATGCCTTGATGCCGGCAGATAGAGCAATGAAGATCCCGGATAACTTGTCATTTGAAGAAGCGGCTGCGATTCCCGAAGTATTCTTGACGGCGTATCAAACCTTGTTTTGGTTAGGTGAATTGACGGATCAAGATACGGTATTGATTCATGCTGGCGGAAGCGGTGTAGGCACAGCAGCTATCCAACTGGCAAAAAAACTGACAAAAGCGAAGATCATCACTACAGCCGGCTCAAAGGGAAAATTGGAATTCTGTCACTCATTAGGGGCGGATATCTGTATCAATTATAAAGAACAATCTTTTGATGAGGAAGTAATGAAAGCTACAAATAATCAAGGAGTGGATGTTATCCTGGATTTCATCGGTGCTTCTTACTGGGAGAAAAACCTTAAAAGCATAAAAACTGATGGACGATGGGTACTGATAGGGATTCTAGGAGGAACTGTAGTCGAGAAGGTGAACTTGATGGAACTTCTCTTAAAAAGAGTTCAATTAAAAGGCACTCTATTAACTCCTCGAAGTGATGAATATAAAAAAGAGTTAACGGAAGAATTCGTTACAAAGGCCATGCCGTTGTTCCTCCAACATGAAATCAAGGCAATCGTGGATCATGTCTTCCCTTTTGAAGAGGTACAAAGGGCGCATGAACATATGGAAGCAAATAAGAATTTGGGTAAAATCATCTTACAGGTAAATGAGTGATTAAAGAAAACAGCTTCGAAGCATGTATGGAAAAGGTTACCCAGAATTGCGACATTATTGGGGCGGCCTCTTTTAATGGTGGTTGATAAGGAAAAAGTGGAATGTGGGTTTTGTTAATGGCATATCGTTGAAGAATTAATTATGGGCAAAGTATAATGAATATATACAAAGTCAAGATGCTCTTCATTGGTATCTGTTAAAATGGGGGAATCGTAATGAATGAACTGAATGCATTATTCAGGAAAAGAATAGGGCTCCAGGAAGATATGAAACTGACATTCGGGAAATTAGATGAAATTCTGGATAAAACCGCTAAAACCATTCCGTTTGAAAACTTATCAATCATGGCATCCCATCTAAGTGATATCAATAAAGCCAATATCATGAACAAAGTCCTCGTGAGGAATGAAGGTGGATTATGCTATGAATTGAATGCAGCCCTTTATTTTTTCCTGAAGGAAAATGACTTTGATGTATTCTTGGTTCGAGGTGTCATTTATAATCAGGGGTGGATGACCATAGGAAGGACCCATGTTACCATTCTATTGAACCATGAGGGCCAATCCTATCTGGTCGATACGGGTTTTGGCGGGAATCTACCATTAAAACCAGTTCCATTGAACGGTGAAACCGTCGTTTCCCAAAATGGTGAATTCCGAATAAAAAAAGAAAGTACCGACCATGGAGATCATATCCTTGAATTAAAACTGAAACATAAAGATCAGAATTGGAGAATAGGGTATGCTTTCGATTCTTCAAAACCCGTAGGAAATGTAGCGGAACTTAATGAGGTCCAAACGATCATCAGGGAAAATCCCCAGTCGCCATTCAATAAGCATCCATTAATCACCCGTTTGACAAACAACGGGAACATCACTTTAACTGATTCATCCTTTACACGGTGGGATGATGGGAAAGTGACAAAAGAAGAAATAGATGGAACACGATTTAAAGAGTTATTGAAACAGCACTTCGATAGATAGTGGAAAAGGACTGAATATCAAAGGAGTCCATACCGAAAGACTGTCCATTCTCGACAGTCTTTTTATGAATACAATGATCGTCGAGATCCCGCAGGTATACTGAGGTGAAGGACGAAAAAAATTGAAAACAGTCGAATAAAGTGCGTTGAAGGTCGAATAAGTTCGAGAACTACCGAATAAAGTGCGTTGAAGGTCGAATAAATTCGAGAACGGCCGGATAAAGTGCGTTGAAGGTCGAATAAATTTGAGAACGGCCGGATAAAGTGCTGTTAAGGATGAAAAAAATCGAGAACGGCCAAAAAAGGCTCCGGATGAAATCAACTGGATGTTTTTACTATTCATTAAATAGATTTGAATTCAGTGGGGTGAGAAGGATATGGAGAAAAAGAATCAATTGGTTTTTACTAGATCGAATGCTGCTGCTAAACGAAAATTCGATGAAGCGATCACCATTTTGGAATATAGCGTAATGCTCGTTGAGCTCTTTGGATTAGAAGAGTTTAATAATATAATTGCCGGACAGTTAAGGCTGATTTTATGTGAAACGAAAAATACGCGCATAAAGCGGGAAAAGGTCACGATTGATCAATCCTTAATAAAGAAAATCAATCCTAACCCAAGATTGTATCCTATTAAAGACTCCATTCAAATGAGCAATGTTATTACGGAAGACATCTTCGATTATACTAAACAGAGGATTGAGCTAAAGCTTTGGAGAAATCAAATTATCTATAAAACCGATATCGAAGGAAAAATACAGGAAATTAAAATCATTGATTTCATTAAGGAAACAGCTAATAAGATTGGCGGTGCACAAGCTGAATCAAGTTTCCCTAATAAGTCCATTATTTCGGATGGTCATACCAAAATCATGTTAATAGGAATAGCGAAAGGGTTATTCAAATCCATAGGCAGGGATTATAAAAAACATGCCTCCATGAACCTTTCACATATCATGCAAAAAATCGAACAATCAGCTTTGGGAGACTAAACATAAGAAGGACTTTTAGCAAAGTCCTTCTTGCTTCGTTTCCAAGCAATATCCGTTAGGATTGAATACCTCAAATAACCTCTATCAATAAACCATCTCTTTTTACTTCTGTTAAACCACTCCCGATAGCATGCTGTTCACTTTTATTATTAAAGGTATATAGAAAAATGGAATTAGATAACAAAACATTGAGACTTATATGTAAATGTAAAGACTTATTAAATTTACACTAAAATCCAGCTATAGACGCTTGAGATAATTTATAATGTTATTCCGTATATAGTTTCACGTGGAAAAATAGACTCAATATTGAACCTTACCCCATACAGATAAATCAACTAAAGATAAAAAGAAAGAGATGATGATATGAACGATTTTGATGAAAACTTTCCTGACGAATGGCTGGAACTAGTAACATTGGCAATGAAATCGGATGTTACAAAAGAGCAATTCAAAAAGTTTCTTCAAGAAAAGTCGAATAGCAATAAAAGTAGGGATTGTGGTGGCTAATGAACGCTTAAATTGAGGCAGGACTATTCCTGAAAAAAGTATGAAGCTTCACATCTTTTGTCACGAGTGTACTCCATATTTTCTGCATATTTAATTGGTAAGATGGATGTAATCTTAAGGGAGGTTTTATTCAATATGAAAAAAAGAACAAAATTGCCTATCATCTTATCATTATTATCAGCCCTGTTTTTAGTCCTTGGCGCATGTTCCAACAGCGATGATAAAAACAAAGAAGAAAAAAAAGAAAAGGAACATAGTGAAATGGACATGAACCATTCTAGCACGGGTGATGTCCCAGAAGGATTAAAAGCTGCAGAAAATCCAACCTATGAAGTTGGAAGTCAAGCGATTATCGAATCAGGTCATATGGAAAGCATGAAGGGGGCGGAAGCAACAATAGTGGGTGCCTTTGATACGACTGCTTATGCAATTTCTTATACGCCTGCAACTGGCGGAGAAAAAGTTGAAAATCATAAATGGATCATTCACGAAGAAATCAAAGATGCAGGTGAGAAAACATATGAACCGGGAGCGGAGGTCACAGTAAATGCTTCTCATATGGAAGGAATGAACGGGGCTGTCGCTGAGGTTGAATCTGCTGAAAAAACGACTGTTTATATGGTCGATTTCACACCAACTTCGGGAGGAGAAAAAGTGAAGAATCATAAATGGGTAACGGAAAGTGAATTATCAGCGTCTAAATGATTTAACATCATGAGTTCAAAAACAGAAGAAAAAAGGATTGGAAGCTCCTTCAGTTTGTGACAAAAGTGGATTCGGAATGGTCTCATCCCGAATCATGATTTGTAAAACAAGACTAAATTATCCTTATGTTTTTTACTATAATCCTGATTGGATTGAAGAGATTTGCGACACTCCTGCCGAATAACTGGCTAGCCGAGACCCCACAGGCGCTTGTGCCGAGGAGGCTTGGCAGACAGTCGGCGGAAAGGGAGTGAATCTCTGAAATCAACTGAACTATTTAAATAAAAAATGCAGGCAAACTTGATTTTCATTGAGTTTGTCTACAGTCTGAAGGAATGGTAAATTAATCCATTCCTTTTTTATTTTGCAGTGCATTGTAAAACTTTAGTATCTGTTAATATGGATTTATAGAAATGGAAAAAATGGGGTGCAAGTATGATGACTGGATTAACTATCAGACCTTTTATGGAAAATGACTACGAGGCGCTGAGCAATTATTGTTTACCTATAGAACAAGCAATCTATACTTCTTTACCTTTGAAAGTTATTGAAGACTTCAGGAAGGATAAATATAACCTCCCCATGGTCATTTATTTAGATGAGGATTTGATTGGTTGTTTTGCCTTATATACGGATAAAGCGGGAAATCAATATACAAGTAATGAGAATGCAATTCTTCTAAAATCATTCTCCTTGGATTTGCGCCATCAAAAAAAGGGGCTAGCTTTTAAGACTTTAAAAGTGTTGCCTGATATGATCAAACTAAGTCATCCAGATAAAGATGAGATTATTCTAACAGTGCATCATTCGAATTTTCCAGCGATAAATTTATATAAAAAAGCTGGATTCATTGATAAAGGATACAGATTCAATGGGGAAGAAGGGGAGGAATTTATTTTCCACTTTGCCCTGTATTAAACAAATGAAATACTTCGGGAGAGTAAGATGAAAGAAAAACAGGCACCCATGAGACGATCATCAGAAAACTTAAGAATTGGACAGTCCACGGAAAGGGGGCGGATTTCTGAAATCAATGGGTACGTTTTTCAAAGAAAAAAACTGTAGGCAAACCCGTTTTTCGAATTTGTCTACAGTCTGAAGCACTTAAACCTGAAGCACTTAAACGGTGCTTATTTATTTAGAAGGTATTCCATACGATATGATTCAGAATTCATGGAATCCATCCTGCAATTTCTAATAACGTCAGAACGATCTCAAAGACTATGAGGATTACAATGATCCATTCAACGAATAGTCCTCTGATCGAATGGCTGATGTTAGAAAACCCATCCATAATGTTATATAAAATTTCGGTTTTACTTTTCAGGATTTTATACCGATCATTCAATTCAAAAAAATCAAGCATGCTGTCATAAAATTCGCCGGCAATGCTGCTTGTCCATGTAATATCAGGTTTGTCCAGAATCATGATGTACGCTAGGGTATTATACTCGTGACGTACGATTTTTGCAGTCGTCCTCGCTAGTTCCTTATTACCGATTCTCAGCTTGCCTTTTTCCAGTCGGTCTATCATGGCTTCGAGCTTGTCGTGGATTTTTCCGAGTTGTTCCTCAGTTTTTTCAAGTGCCACCGATTTTGCGAGAATGGTGGAAATTAATTCAGGGTAAAAAAATTCATATTTAGGCACAACTACATATTCGTCTGTCAAATTGATGTTTTGAGTTTCACTGAAGTGAAGGCTGTAATCGTCTGTATATCTATCTAAATTGTCGAGATCAATAACCGGCTCGAAAGAATGGATAAAGGATGAAAACTCCTTAATCTCATTCGCGTGTGAGTAATTGATGAAGACAATGCTGCCAAAGGAAAAAACCAGCACCTGCTGCGATTCGTCCACATGTTTATTAAGGATGGAACTTAGAATATCGCCTTTAAGGATTAAAGGCTCTTCCCAGGTGAATTTTTTTGGAATGCCGCAATGAATGGCGATTTTGTTCAAATCGATTTCATTAGTGAGTGCAAATGCTTTAAAGGTAATTGGTTCCATCTATATCACTCTCTTCAGCAAATTGGTCTTTTTTCGATTCTATTCTATTCTTACAAAAACATGCTTGAATAATTCTTGAAGGTAGAAAAAAGTTCACTGACTGTTCAAGTGAATAAAGAAAGAGATCCTTATGATCTGGTAACTAAACGAATGATTTCCATTAAGGATAAAAAAATTTCAACAACAGAAAAATATGATTTCACAGTTTTTAAATAACCAATATTCCATAAATTTCTTCAGAAGGTATATGGATAAAAGATGAAAGTTTCGTAGAGATGTCATGAACATAAATTCCGCAATCCAGTAATATGTTCGTATGTTTTTTTAATAAAACAGGTATGTGCCTACTCTCACTTTGGCCAATGAACATCGTTTGATTTCTAACTGCTAAACCGCGTGTATAACCAAGGCATTTAAAAATATCTTCCTCATTTCTTTTTACTAGGAATTCACCTGAAACACAATAATACAGCTTATTATCATAATGAAGTAAGCTGTGAGGTTGAAGTAATTTATCATGACAAATCTTAATCACTTTTCTTTCCTGTAAAGAATATTCAAGAATCACACCTTGGTGGATTGTTTTATGAGGGAAATAATTTGCAAAAGAGAGGAAATTTTTCCTTGGAGGATATGAAAACATCGATACATATAGCTTATCATTTGCTATATACAAATCGTTGACGTGACAAACATCGTCATTTTCAGGTGAAAATCTAATTTCATCAATTCTTTCCAAATCGTTTTCCAAATCATAAACACCAATTGAGTTAGTTTTGGTTTCAATAATATAAGCTTTATCATTATCTATTGCTACACCATGTAAATCTAATTCTGTAGATAAAGCCTTATTCTTAATAACCTTTAAATTTTCATCCAATATGAAGATTCCATGAGAATTGGAAATTACGACAAAAGAGCTGCCGTATTTTGTAATGCCTGTGCATCCAACATTTAAAATCTTTTTTATTTCATAGTGTTGTTGTTTAAATTGGACTAAATATAGACCGCCTTCATGATTGCAGCATGAAATTAATAATTTACAATCATCTATGGGTATCATGTAAGAATCGCACCTCATTTTTTTAGACTATTCATTTTCTTATATAGTATGAATATTTATTGTAATGGTGTAGACAAGTTATGGGGGGAATAGTGGACTTTTTATAACTGATTAAAACGTTTTGAAATGGGATTTATGCCCTGCACTTTCAAGTCCTATTAATAGACTTAAAATACACTGGTTTATATGCTAGAGGGCGTTTCCGCTAAATGGAACGCCCTCCTTCTTTATGTTGCTGTTTATTTGCCATCCACCTTCATGCTATTACTGATGCTCCCAGTCATGTCATTAATGAAACTTTACAAAAGCCGATAAAAGTTCATGAAAACTTTACTTTTATTTACAGAATTCTCATATTGATGTCAATATTCAGTAATACATGTTTGTTATAATCGGTTGACGGTTTTAAAGGCGATTGGAAAAGAGTCTCTTAAAAATCCTTCATTTACAGATAAGTAGCAGGCCGATTGAAGATGACTGAATAGTAGGAGTGAACAAAAATGGAGGAATCTATAAATCTATATGAGCTTACATTTAGTGAAAAAGATAGATATGTAATCATTACGAATGCTTATCCACATGAAGATCAGTTATATCGGAATGGGTTTATCCACCGAAGAGTCAAGGCTTATCTGGATGAGGGTTTGAAGGTTGATGTCTTTGTTTTGCATCCTGCCTATAAAAAAGCAGAAAAGTATACGTATGAAGATGTGCCTGTTTATCGTGGAACTGAACAGCATCTGCGCATTTTCTTAAATCATAAAGTACATAAAAAAGCGCTCATTCATTTTGTTAATCCAAAAATGGTACAAGCGATAAAAGAAACGAACACAGATTTACCGATTATTACCTGGATACATGGATTTGAAACGGAGGCATGGCATAGAAGGTGGTTTAATTTTCTTGAAAGCCCTGAAAGCTTGCGGAAGATACTTGAAATGTCGGACGACTATTATGTAGCACAGCTTTCTTTCATGAATTGGTTTTATCAAACGGATGAGTTGGATACAACCTTTGTTCATATTTCCAAATGGTTCAAAGAACATATAGCGGAATGTGATGCTAGAGCAGAATCGAAAAATTCAGTAATCATTCCTAATGTAATAGATGACAATCTCTTTACCTTTATTGAAAAGCCAGTTGAAATGCGGACAAGAGTCCTTTCAATCAGGCCATACGCTTCGCGAAAATACGCCAATGATTTATCGGTGAAAGCAGTTCTTGAACTATCGAAGAGACCATACTTCGATAAGTTGGAATTTGCATTTTATGGTGATGGAAAATTATTCGATCAAACCGTTGAGCCAATCAGCGATTTTGAGAATGTAACGATTCATAAAGGTTTCCTATCTCAGGACCAAATCGCTGCATTACATAAGGAGTATGGAATTTTCCTTTGCCCGACCCGTTTGGATTCTCAAGGGGTTTCAATGTGTGAGGCAATGTCGAGTGGGCTAGTGCCGGTTTCAACAGATATTACGGCAATCCCGGAATTCGTTAAACATGACGTTTCTGGCCTTCTAACAAAACCTGAGTCTCCTATCGAAATTGCCGATGCAATAGAGCGCTTATATTACAACCCGGACGTATTTTTAAGAGTGTCAAAACAAGCTTCTCAGTCGATTCGAGAAAAATGCGCGGTAGATGTTGTTATTAAAAGAGAATTGGAGATTATCCAAGGTTAATGGAAGGGAGTTTTTTCAATATGGACGAACGAAACGAATATTGGAAAACTATGTACGAGGAACTCGAATTACAAATGAAAGACATGATGTCCATGACATTGGAGCTCATAGAGGGCAATGGCACTGAAAAACAAAAAAACATTGAGAACATGACAAAAGAAAACAATATGCTGCGAGAAGAATTAGAAAAAAGTAAGATGGCCCAAAAAGAAAATATTAAGCTTAACAAAGAAATACAAAGACTTAAGTTATTAGAACACAAATTCAACGTTACATATGCAGGGAAATTCACGTTAAAATATCTTGCGCTTAAATCATCTATTAAAGAACAAATAAAAAAATAAAAGATTCATATCAGATTTCAGTCATTGGAGTGAAAACTTTGAATTCACATGAACTAGTTGAAAACAGAAAAATGAAGGTACTTCTATTTGGCTTTATTGACATGAATTCAATGGATGGATCTGCAGTATTTTTATCTTCCTTAACATCGACCATTGCGCTAGATTCCAACATCGAAGTTGACTTACTTCTAGCTAGCCCAGTCAAACGTGATATATTAATTCAGCCTCTTGAGAAATTTGATAATATAACCATTCTTAATCCTTTTGTTGATCCTTTTTTCAGTGCCACCGATGATGAATGGGTAAAAAAAGGTGTCATTGATTTTGATATAGCTGAAATGCTCATTTCTCATTATTGGAATCAAAAGGAATATGATTGGCTATTTGTTAGAAGCATTGAGACTGTTGAAAAAATAGCAAAGCATAAGCATATCATAAAGAATACATTGGTTTATGCTACAGGGTTGACTCATATAGGCCAGGATGTTAATGAAGAAAAATTTGAGAGCATCAAAAATATATATGAACAGTGTGCGTATTTCTTATGTCAAACAGAAGAGATGTGCGAATTTGTCATTGAAATTCTTAATTTGAATAAAGAAAAAAACAAAGTTTCCCTGCTTACCCCGATGATACCCAATGTTGAATCAGCGGAAGGGCAGACACAGTTAAAAAACAAACTTGTATATACAGGGAAATTCGACCCGGATTGGAAGACCATTCCCATTATTACTGCTTTTAAAGAATTAAAACGCGAGATTCCGAATCTATCACTTGATGTAGCGGGGGATAAATTCAAATGGGTTAAAGATGATTCTCAGTTTAAGGAAGAAGCGGCATACCTTCTTAAAAATACAGATGGTCTTACATGGTACGGGGCATTGACAAGGGAGAATGCCCAACAATTAATCGTGAACAGTGATATTGGGATAACCTGGAGAAGTGAGGAAATGGACAGCAGTCTGGAACTGTCTACAAAGCTATTGGAGTATGGGATTTTAAGGAAGGCTGTAATAATGAATCCAACCAAAATGCATATAAAGCTTTTTGGCGAAGATTACCCGTTATATGCCGTTACAGAGAAGGATTTTCGTGACACTGTCAAATTAGCACTATGCAACAAGGATATATATGAGTTTGCGGCAAAACGAATGTATCAGGTCAGCAGGCAGTTTTTATTTTCGGAAGCAATAAAAAAACTGCAAGTACTATTATGGAGCAAGCGTATTACAGATTTTGTAGAGCAAAGCACAAATATGTTTTATATTGATGTAGATGACATTGATGAACTGAATAAGCATGCACCATCAAATAAAGTGAAAAAATTGCCTGCAGAGTTAAATGTTGACGAAGTTTTCACCTACATCGTCAAAAACATACCTGAAGAAATAAGGCGAGTCGAAAAACTGTTTAAACTGTCTGGATATGGTCAAATCATTTCAGCAGAAAAAGCCGGATGTTATACATTTCTCCACATCCATAAAAGTTATGGAAACTTTGAACTAAATTTTCAAAATAACATGCCATATTTAAAAACTATAGGATTTGAAACCTATGGAAATCCTAAATTAAAGCCAAAAGATGTGGAAATTTCAATGAAGGAACGGGCAACTGCTGATAAAGAAAAATATGATATGAAAGGGAAAAATAAAGAATTAGCTAAAGAAGTAAAGCAATTAAAAAAACTGAACACAGTTCAACTTAAACAAATTACTAAGCTAGAAAAACAAAACCTGGCACTTGGACGTAAATATGATTCACTTTCGAAGTCGAAAATGGGTAAAATGACATTCAAGTATTGGGATTTAAGAAAAAGGCTTAACTTTTAAGAAGGTAAGCGTGCAACAAAATAAAAGACCATGCAATGGGGGATACACTTCTTTAACTATATATATTTTCAAATGAAAGCCCCTGAATGCTGCTTTGCTTACAGGGGCCTTTGTCATTTATCGAAAAAAGGAGCAAGGATTCTTGCAAACTTTTTATGTATGTTATCGATTTCTGCAGTATGTATAAAGCTGAAAGCTCAATAAACTATCTGGGAATTCCCTTTATAGATGTTATAATATTCTGAAAAAGGAGGAGAGATGATGGAGGAGATTGTGGTAAAAGCGATTCAAGATGATTATCCGGATGCATTTGCATGGTGTTATGGATGCGGTCGTTTAAACGAAGAGGGTCATCACTTTCGAACCGGTTGGCAAGGTGAGCAAACAAGGACAATTTATACACCACGTCCAGAGCATGTCGCAATTCCCGGATTTGTTTATGGCGGCTTGATTGCTTCTTTAATTGATTGTCATGGAACAGGCTCTGCTGCTATTGCCTTGCATCGTAAAAATGGACATGAAATTGGAGATGGAGTGGAGCCTCCCAGGTTTGTGACTGCATCACTGAAAGTGGAGTTCGTAAAGCCAACCCCAAATGATGTGCCATTAACAGCCGTTGGGACGATTCATGAGGTTCATCCAAAGAAATGGAGAATCGAAACAGAGGTATTTGCCATCGATAAACTTTGCGCCCGTGGAGAGGTAATCGCTGTGGTGATGCCAAGTACTTTTACAAGCAAAGAGTGATCCGGACCATTGGAACAGGTCAATAGTAAGCTGATTTATAAAAAAGGATTCAAAAGCAGGAATAGATTTTTTGTATTAAAGGGCCGTCCAATTTTTTGGACGGTTATTTAGTGTATCTGAGTATCCATTTATAGCATGTTATCGCTAGTAAGTTGCGTGTAGCTGGAAATCACAAGCGAAATATCTAGATATTAATATACTTACATTATAAGCAAAGGGAGGTCGCAGAGATGAAAATAAACGTAGAGATAGATGAGGAGATCAAGGCGATAGAGGTGCTTATCCGAAATCACGAATGGAATGAGGAAGTCCAGGAACTGATGGAGCGTTTGAAGGAGAGGAAAAGACCGTATTTTGTCGGCAAAAAAGAAGAAATGCAGCATATCTTCCGGGCAGAAGAAATTATCTGTTTGTTTACAGAGCAAGATTCCATAATGGTGCGGACGAAACATGGTACTTTCGAAATGAAAGAACGGTTATATGAACTGGAAAGGGACCTTCCTCGTAATCAATTCGTGCGATTGTCCAAGTCAGTGATTGCCAACTTAGATGAGTTAAGCAGATTCGAGGCATCTTTCAACGGGACCTTATGTGTGTATTTTCGATCAGGGGAAAAAGAATATGTTTCTCGGCACTATGTTCAAGGAATCAAGAAAGCATTTCAATGGAAAAGGAAGGGATTATGATGAAAACACTATTATTCCGTAGCTTTGTTGGAATTTGTTTTGGGGCACTCGTGATGGTGCTGACATGTTTTGGAGTGATCGCTTTTGGGGGTTCATTAGACAGTGGAATATTTGTGAAAAACGCGATAGGCTGCATATTATGTGGGTGGTTCTTCAGCACGGCAACACTCTTCTTTGAAAATGAAAAATGGAGTTTGTTATTTCAAACCATTCTGCACTTCCTTACTGTCAGCATTCTTTACTTCCTATTATCTTTCTTTGTTGGTTGGATTCCATTCAGCTTAAAAGGATTAGCTATAGGAATTGGGGTTTTCATACCATTCTATATGATCATCTGGACCGTATTCTATCTCTACTTTCGCTTCCAAGTGAAAATATTGAATGATGGACTTGATAAAAGAAGGAATTGAGAGCGGATGTGGATTTAAATAAAGAGACACCGCTCCCTGTCGTAACGGTGTCTCTAATTCATTTCTTAATTTTGTATCATTATCATTTCATCATAGATTAAGTTTTGTCTAAGCTCAGTTGCTGTTTGCATGGATATTTGCTCATCTTCAACCATTTGCTGAATGATATCACGTTCGATTTGCATTGCAATCAACTGAAAATGACTCACCATCTCTTCAAAGCGGTTTGCTTCTTTTTCACTTAATGTTCCGAATGGATTCAAATAACGATTATATCTTTGAATGACAAGCATCACTTCATGACGGTTTTCAGGTGTAGTTTGTTGTTTGATCAATGAAATGGCTTCCTTAGAAGCTTCTTTTTGGGCTTTGCGGAACTCCCGGATCAGGTCCGCGTTTTTAACGATGGAGTCCTCTAATTTCGCTTCCCATTTCTTATCCCATTTGACATTGATCTTTTTCTTGAAAAGAATCGCCTGCAAATTGATCAAAGCCCTTTTCAGCGAAGATTTTTGCATATAATTTAAGGTTCTTGAAAGATACACTTTATAAAGTTCTAAGGCTGTTTCAGATATAGTTCCTTTTTCGACTAGTCCAGAAACGACTTCCAATTCCTTATTGGCCCCTACCTCCACTAAATCGCGTATTGTCCGATTATCGGGTCTGTTCGTGATTCCCCGTTCCAAATCAATCAGTTGTTCATTCAAATCTTCCATTACTTGATTGACAGCTTTCTGATTATCCATGGTTGCTTCTTTGCTTAGCTGATTGATCGTTTTATTTAAAACAATTTCATAAGCCTCCTCAGAGGTTAGGCGTTCATCTTTGAATTCAATCGGTGTCTTTACCAGTAATGGCAAGAGAACCGTAGCCAATGTGACGCTTAACAATATAACGCAAGCTGCGATGAACAAGACTGTATTACGCATCGGGAATAAAGTGTCATCTGGCATAAAATATGGTATGGATAAAGCTGTAGCTAATGTAATGGTTCCATGAATGCCGCAAACGGATGTCAAAAATGCAAATCGTGGTCTTGAAACATTCTCATCATCAGTGTCCTCGCTATCTTCTGGGTGAACCCTGGACATAATGAATTGCTCTAATGGATTCACTCTGTTTTTCGTAAAAGTATCATGCAGAAAGTATACCCAAATAAAACGGATCATCAATAATAAAAGAACAATCAAAACACTTATTCCAAAAAGATTACCCCTATTTATGTTGGACTCAATTTCCTGATAAACACTCGGCAACATAAATCCTAATAAAGCAAATACAAGTCCATTCAAAACATAACCTAATACAGACCATGTATTAGATGATACAATTTGCAATTTAGTTGTGGAATTCTGAAGGCGATCCCGCTCGATGCCATGAATTACACCTGCGGCAACCACTGCCAAGATTCCGGAAACATGGAATTCTTCAGCTACCATATATATGACAAAAGGCGTAATTAGCTCAATAACAATAGACATGGAGATTTCTTCAAGTCCATGAACCCGTAAAAATAATCGTAATTTGACGATTAAGTAGCCCAATAGGATACCTATGAAGATACCGCCTATAGCTACAAATATAAAATTAAGCGAAGCATCCTTTATTGAAAATGCTCCAGTTAAGGCAGCTGCCAGGGCAACTTTAAAAGCCACGATTCCAGCAGCATCATTGAAAAGTGATTCACCTTCAAGGATGGGCATCATATTTCCGGGCAATTTCAATCCTTTTGTAATCGATTGTACCGCTACAGCATCCGTAGGGGTAATTGTAGCTGCTAAAGCAAAGGCAACAGCCATCGGCATATCAGGTATTAACCAGTGGATGAAGAAACCTCCTGCAAAAACAGTCACAAATACTAACCCAAATGCCAATAACAGAATAGGCTTACGCAATTCAAGCATTTCTTTACGGGACGTATTTTTTCCTTCTGTAAAGAGTAATGGAGCAATAACACAGATCATGAATAATTCTGAATGAAAATCCAACGATAATTGAAATGGCAATAATGAAAGCACTGCACCCATGGATATCTGATATATCGGTAGTGGAATACGAGGCCATATGGCATTTAATATTGTAGCGATTATTGTGGACACCAATAATCCGAGCAATGTGATTAAGAATGACATAGAATCTCCCTTATCTTCTAATGTTTTAGTCTGATTGCCCATGAAACTTATTTAAAAAGAAAAAAAGAGGTATTTTAAAGCGAATATCCATCCTTAAAAAATAACCCCCATTTTATGGTCTTGCGTAGCTGTTCAAAAAACACTATTTAGCGAGAGACAGTATTTTAATATATAGCCTCGATTTTTGATATACCCCTTAGTTATTAATTACAAACAGGATATCACAAGAGTTTACGGTTTATTCAAAATCAACTTATAACATAGCTTTTCAAACATGCTAATGAAAATTAAGTTCATGCCGGGCACAGGATTTTCTGTATAAAATACCCTTAATGAAGAAACATAGAAAAATGGAGTTAGAGCGACCTGCAAAAAAATGGGGGTAACCAGCTTGATTCGTAATGTGGGCAAATTGTTAAGGAAAACGAAAGAAAAAAAATCCAGTGTACAAAATAATTACCAAGATTCTAAGCCTGCAGATTCACTTGATGTGAATTTCAGCCGAAATGTAGAAACACTTCGTTCAGTTTATGATAATTGCTCGGATGTCATGTTCCGTTCGTTCTTACTTTTCGGAAAGACGAGAGCCATGCTTATTTACATTGCGGGACTCTCAGACATCGAGGCGATAGAGCAGTATGTTCTATCTCCACTCATGCAAGAGTCATCAAAAGAGCCACAGCCATTAAATGAGTTTATTGAACATAAAATGCCCGTTCCTAAAGTGGTAAAAGTGAATATGTTGGCGGACTGCATTGAATCGATTTCCACTGGAAACCCGATCCTTCTATATGAAGGGGAAAGCGATGGATTTTCTTTAGGATTGTCCAAATGGGAAAAGCGGGCGATTGAAGAACCTATGGCAGAGGGGGGAGTTAGGGGGTCACGAGAGGGATTTATTGAATCTCTAGAGGTAAATACGTCCCAATTGCGACGTATTATTAAAAGTCCTGCCCTTAAAATACAATCGATGAAGATCGGAACTTATACCAGGACGAATGTTTCGATTGCTTATATTGATGGACTAGCGGATAAAACACTGATTGAAGAGATTACAACTCGGTTGGAACGAATTAAAATAGACGGTATTTTAGAAAGCGAGTACATCGAGGAAATGATTGAGGACAATCCGTATTCACCTTTCCCTCAGATCATGACGACAGAACGGCCGGATGTAGCCTGTTCTTGCTTGCTGGAGGGACGGGCTGTCATTCTTGTAGAAGGAACCCCTTTTACTTTAATTGCACCAATATCCTTCTTTTCTTTGATTCAATCACAAGAGGATTATGCTCAACGTTTTATGGCAGGCACCTTTATCCGTTGGTTACGTTATATTTTTATGGGATTATCTCTTTTGCTTCCGTCCCTATATGTTGCTATTTTGACGTTCCATCATGAGGCGGTCCCAACCGCACTCCTGCTAAGCAGCGCGGCATCACGGGAATCGGTCCCTTTTCCTGCAATAGTAGAGGCATTGGCTATGGAAATTACCTTTGAAGCACTAAGAGAGGCAGGGGTTCGATTGCCGAAGCAGGTAGGTTCTGCTGTCAGCATTGTTGGAGCGCTAGTGATTGGTCAAGCTTCCGTACAAGCGGGGTTGGTTTCAGCGCCAATGGTCATTGTAGTTGCGATTACGGGAATCGCTTCTTTTATGATGCCTCGTTATATTGCCGGAATTGCTTTCCGGATGCTGCGTTTTCCTATGATGCTGCTTGCCGGTACATTAGGACTGCTTGGTATCATGATGGGGATCATTGCCATAGTCATTCACTTATGCAGCTTGCGTTCCTTCGGCGTTCCCTACTTAACGCCACTGGCACCGTTAAAAGATCAAGAGCTGAAAGATGTGCTGTGGAGGGCTCCTTGGTGGAAGATGACTACACGTCCGCGCCTCACAGGGGATTCTAATGTATACCGTCAACCTCCGGAGCAGGGACCAAATCCAAAAAGGGGAAGTGAAACGGAGTGAATAATGGTTGGAGGCGAACAAAGATATTGGAGAAAGTAAAGAGGCGTCATTTCATGAAAAGCGTCCTTCTTTTGCTCGGTATTTGTGGAACAACCCCTTTTCTAAGCGGTTGTTGGGATCGAGTGGAAATCACTGATTTGGCGATTGTCACAGCAGCCGCCATCGATAAGAACGATAATGATCACATCGAACTATCCGTCCAAGTTTTTATTCCAAGTTCAATAAGTGGTGGAGGCGGCGGTCAAGGAGGAGGGAGCAGTCAAGGAGGGGGTGCGGTTACGACATTGGTAAGATATGAAAAAGGCTCTAATATTTCAGATGCATTGTCAAAGCTTCAGAGCAAGCTTCCGCGAAAAGTATTTTGGGGACATTGTAAAGTATTTGTATTCGGTGAACAGTTAGCGAAGGAAGGAATTCAAGAGCAGCTGGATTTTCTGCTGCGCCATCCGCAGCCAAGAGAGAAAGCAAATGTGTATGTCAGCAAAGGGAAAGCAAAGCCTATTCTTGAATCTTTGCCACCCCTGGAAAACTATTCAGGCGAAGTGCTTAGAGAACTATCTGATTTACATATCGGGATGCTGGTAACACTGCAGGATTTAGATGAAATGTTAACGGGTATACCTCAAGCGGCCGCACTTCCATTCGTTAAAATTTTACCCCCAGGGAAAGGGCAAACGAAATTACAGGGAATTCCTTACATTGTCGGGACAGCCGTGTTCAAAAAAGATAAAATGACTGGGATGATGACGGAAAAAGAAACAAGAGGGCTATTGTGGTTAAGGGATGAAGTGGAATCATATACCGTGACCATAAAACCCAAAGGGGTGAAAGGGAAGATATCTTTAAGTCCAGTGTCAGCCAAAGTCAAGATCATTCCGCAAATTATCAACGAAGAATGGAAATTATTGGTGAAGGTAAATACAGATGGATCTGTTATACAAAATGGAACGAATTTAAACCTTTCAAATCCTAAGTCTCTAAAAGCTGCAGAACGGGCATATCAAAAAGATATAGAAAAACGCATCGAGATGGCTTTTCTGAATACTCAGCATAAGAAAGCGGACATTTTAGGGTTAGGTAAAGATTTCTATAGGAAATATCCTAAACAGTTTAATAAGGTCGATAACCACTGGGATGAGATATTCTCAGAAATGGAAGTGGAAGTCGATGTTGCGGCCCATATTCGAAGACAGGGCTATATAAACAAACCGGCAGGATTGTCTGAGGAAGAGGTGAAGGACAAATGAGATGGGGGGCTTTTTTTTGTACAAGCGTGGTTGTAGCTCTAATCATTTTGTATGAATGGCCGAGAATGAAACAAAATCCTAAAAAAGATAAAATGGCATTTCTTACACTGCTCCTCACTGGCTTGGCTCTGTCCATGTTCAATCTCCCACAGATGTCAGGACCCACTCAATGGATCGAAACTCTTTTCAGGCCATTTGGAGAGTTTATGGAAAAGTGAGTCCATCAGTAGGTTACGTCACAGAAAGGAGGAAGCTGATGGAGAAAGGGAAAATTTCATCATTACAGATGGCATTCATGATGTATCCGACGATTGTGGCAACGGCTATTCTCGGGATTCCCAGCATCACAGCGAAATATGCCAAAACCGATTTATGGCTGTCCCCCATTCTTGCTGCGCTGATAGGGTATCTGACGGTGTATATCGCTTATAAACTTCACAATCTGTATCCGAAGCAAACTGTGATCCAATTCAGTGTACAGATTATTGGGTTGGCTCCGGGGAAGATTCTCGGTTTTTTATTCTTGTTTTTTTATATCCAGAACACAGGGCTAATCCTTAGAGGTTACGCAGAATTTGTTGTCGGCTCTTTTCTGGTACGTACCCCGATTAGTGTGATCATGGCATCGATGGTGCTTCTGTGTGCGTTCATCGTACGCGGGGGAATAGAAGTGTTGGGGCGGGCTGCTGAATTGTTTGTACCTGTTTTCATTTTTCCAATCTGTATCTTAATCCTTTTGCTGATTCCCGATCTTGAATTCAAGAATATATTCCCGATATTGGGGGAAGGAATTATGCCTCCAATCAAGGGTGCGATTGTACCGGGTGGATGGTTCAGCGAGTTTTTCCTGATCATTTTCCTCCTTCCTTTCTTGGCGGATATGAAAAAAGGGATGAAATCCGGGATGATGACTGTGTTTGTCGTGATGATGACGTTATTTGTGGTGAATCTTACGGTTCTTTTTGTACTCGGGTCAACAACATCCACAAAGCTTTACCCCTTGATGAATGTATCTCGATACATCAGTTTGGCCGACTTTTTTGAACATGTAGAGTCCGCCGTCATGGCGGTATGGATAGTAGGGGCGTTTGTGAAAATTTCCGTTTTTTATTATGCATCTGCTTTAGGTACAGCACAGTGGCTGAATCTCTCCGACTATCGTCCTGTTGTATGGCCGATAGGGATTTTGATTGTCATTTTCAGTTTGTGGTCGTTGCCTAGCTCTGTGGATGTCAGTCGTAATGATATCAACGTCTTCCCTTTACAAAGTATTTTGATGCAAACGATTATTCCTCTGTTATTGTTGGTGATTGCTGTAGTAAGGAAAAGAAATCGTAAAGGAACCGAAACCAGCTGACTGGGCATTTTTTATGCTAAATATCCTATCGTTTAGGTGCTATCTATGTTCGTACTCGCGCAGAGGGCAGGACGTACTGAATGGATTAATCTCTTTATTAAGCCGTTTGAATAGTTAAAAGTAAATCTATCAGTCGGTTGCGTGATTTCAGATTTACATACTATTACAGAAAGGAGGAAGCAGATGGAGAAAGGTAAAATTTCATCTCTGCAGATGGCATTCATGATGTATCCGACGATTGTGGCAACGGCCATTCTCGGTGTTCCAAGCATCACAGCGAAATATGCCAAAACTGATTTATGGCTGTCCCCCATTTTGGCGTCCCTCATCGGGTTTGCGACGGTGTATATCGCTTATAAACTTCACAAACTTTATCCGAAACAAACGGTTATCCAATTCAGTGAACAGATCATTGGTCGGATTCCAGGGAAAATTCTCGGTTTTTTATTCTTGTTTTTTTATATCCCGATCACAGGGCAAATCCTAAGAAGTTACGGAGAATATATTGTCGACTCTTTTCTGGTCAAAACCCCAATTAGCGTGATCATGGCATCGATGATACTCCTCTGTGCCTTTATCGTACGCGGAGGAATAGAAGTGTTGGGGAGAGCTGCACAATTGTTTGTTCCCGTTTTTATCATTCCAATCCTTCTCTTAATCATCTTACTGGGCCCTGATCTTCAATTTAAGAATATATTCCCGATATTGGGGAATGGAATTATGCCTCCAATCAAGGGTTCGATTGTACCAGGTGGATGGTTCAGCGAGTTTTTTTTGATGATTTTTCTACTCCCTTTTTTAGCGGATATGAAAAAAGGAATGAAATATGGGATGATGACTGTGTTTGCCGTAATGATGACGTTAGTTGTGGTGAATCTTATCGTTCTTTTTGTACTTGGATCAACAACATCCACAAAGAATTATCCCCTGATGAATGTATCTCGGTACATCAGTTTTGCCGACTTTTTTGAACATTTGGAGTCCGCCATCATGGCCGTATGGATAGTAGGAGCGTTTGTCAAAATTTCTGTGTTTTATTATGCGGCTGCTTTGGGTACCGCGCAGTGGCTGAATCTCTCCGACTATCGTCCTGTTGTATGGCCGATAGGGATTTTGATTGTAGAATTCAGCTTTTGGTCGTATCCTAGCGCTATGGATGTCAGTCGTTTTGATATCATCGCCTTCCCTTTTTATGGGGTTTTGATGCAAACGTTGATTCCTTTGTTATTGTTGGTGATAGCTGTTGTTAAAAGAAATAAACAGAGAAAAAAGGGAAGCAATTCAAGCTAACCTTTTCTGTCACTTGGTTATAGAGACTTGAAAAAGTATGTAATTAAAGTCATGCCCCATTCGAAGAAAGATACTTTTCGAATGGTTTTTTTATGAGAAAAAAGAAGAATAGCTTAATATCACCAGATGTATTTTGCTGAAGGTTAAAAATAATTAACAATTTTTTTCAAACCGTTTTGAAGTTTGTCCCGTTATCTATAGTACAAGGGCTTTTTAGAAGGGAGAGAGGAAAGACTTGAAAAAGGTCATTTTTGTTGTGTGGATATCATTGATGCTAGTACTGTTAGGATTTTCACCGGAAATGGTTCCGAAACGGGGGCAAGCTGTTGACGACGTCGTAAAAGTCTATGGACCAGGTGGACCTCTTGGACCTATCAAGGAAGTGGCGGAACAATTCACCAAAGAAACGGGGATAAAAGTTGAAGTAACAGCGGGACCCGAAGAAAAATGGATTGATCAAGCCAAACAGGATGCAGATATCATTTACGGAGGGTCCGAGTATATGCTAACAGATTTTATGCATGATCATCCGGAGCTCCTTGATGAAAAAAGCCGTACAGAATTGTATACACGGTCAGCTGGCATCCTGGTTAGAAAAGGAAACCCAAAGAGTATACAGTCCTTGGAGGATTTGACAAAGAAGGGTGTAAAGATTGTGGATGTTAATGGAGCCGGGCAACTGGGGCTATGGGAAGATTTGGCTGGAAGAAAAGGATTGATTCCTGGAATTAGCAGGAATATTGCCATTTCAGTGAAGTCCAGTGCAGAAGCCATCGATCTATGGAAGGCAAATTCTAAATTAGACGCCTGGGTTACATATGAATCCTGGCATTACCGTCTGGCGGATGTTACGGACCTGGTTCAGCTCCCTGAGGAAGACAAGCTCTATAGAGGAACCCCGATAAGCATAACGAGTAAGAGTGATAACAAGAAAAAGGCAAAACAATTCATTGATTATCTTAAAACGGAAGAATCCCATCAAGTATTTCAAAACTGGGGATGGAAGTAAATTGACAAGGAGTGAGAGTATATGAAAAAGTGGATGGTATTTTCAGTTTTTATGATGGTCCTAGTTTTGGCGGCATGTGGAAATGAAGCGAATGATTCACCCCAAAATGATGAAGTGGTTAGTGGTACTGCCGATGAAAAAGCAGTAACCCTAAAATTATTGGAAAGTGAAACAACAGGCGAGTACTTGGCTGATTCCAGGGGAATGGCACTTTATTTTTTCAAGAAAGATAAATCAGGAAAAAGCAATTGCACGGATGAATGTCTGAAAAAATGGCCGCCGTTCATGGAAAGGGATTTTGCAGTCCCTGAAGGATTTAAGGAAAAAGACTTTGGAACCATTAAAAGGGAAGATACAGGGGAAGAGCAGGTAACGTACAAAGGTTTTCCGCTCTACTACTTTGTGAATGATAAGTCAGCGGGAGATGTCAATGGCGAAGGTATGAAAAATGTTTGGTATATTGTAAATAACAAGACGGTTTTTCCAAAATAAGAAAAAGGGACGATCAGTGATGGTCGTTCCTGTTACACGTTTTATTCCAAATTTACTGGTGAGGAGTTGCAGGTGCGATTGAAAGAAAAACTTGATAAGGAATTGATGGCATTAGTAATGAAAAAGCATCGTCCTGCTCTGGAAGAACTTTATGACCGGCATATTAAATTAATCTATGGTTTTATTTTTAAGTTCACAAATGGAAATCCTGATAAAACTAAAGAGATAGTGCAATTGGTCTTTTTAAAGCTCTGGACCACAAAAAGCAGCTACAATTCCGAAAAGGGGCACTTTGTAAGTTGGCTTTTGACCGTTACACGAAATGTGTGTGTGGATTATGTCCGTAAAGACAGCGTTCATATTCGGAATAATAAACACATGGACATGAGTCGGCCAATTGACTTAGAAGATCCGAATGATGATATAGAAAATGGGCTATTACACAGTGAAATTGCCAATGCAAAAAGTAAGTTAAGCAAGCCGCAAAAAAGACTGATTGATTTACTATATTGGAAAGGGTACTCGTTAACCGAAATTGCCAAAATTGAAAATGAACCGATTGGTACCATCAAGAGCAGACTTCACCAGTCGCTTAAATTGTTGAAAAAGTATTTGGAAGTAGGTGGTTTGTAAATGAATATAGAGTGCGCTAACCTGCTTTCATTTTTATCGGGTGAACTGGGAGAAAAAGAAAAAAAAGCATTCGCGGAACACTTAACACAATGCTCTGAATGCACTGGGGAGTATGAACAAATGACGGAAGCCTGGAATTCATTGAAATGGGATTTCGAAGAAAAAGAACCTTCTTCTTCCCTGAAATCAGAGGTCATGAATTTTGTCTTTGAGACTGATGATGAAGTTCCAGTGAGAAAGGAAAAGAAATGGAGTCGTTTTTTCTTTAAGCAGTTTACACCAGTAACTTCAGGTCTTTTGTTGGCAGCGCTAGTTTTGGCGTTTGTGCTGTTATATTCCAATATTCAACTGAAAAAAGAACTTGCGGCCATCAATCTGCCAATGGAGGTTAAAACGTCGCTATCTTTGCAGCCTGCCGATAAGACGGCTGTAAATATGAATACGGACGGTGCAGCATACATTTTACAGCAAGGAGAAGAAAGACGGTTAATCGTGCAAATTCAGAATTTGCCTAGCCTTCAAGAGTCCGAGGTGTATCAGGTGTGGTTGCTGAAAGATGGAAAACGGACAAATGCAGGAACTTTCAAGCCTGATGAAGCCGGCACAGGATCATTGACATACAAACTGTCCATTAAAGATAAATTCAATCAAATTGGCATCACAAGAGAACCAGACTCAAATAGTACAAAGCCGAGAGGCGAGAAAATAGTTGGCTCTTCATAAAAATAAGAGACTTACCCGCAAAGGGGAAGTCTCTTATTTTCTGTTGGTATTTAATAATAGCTGTGCGTTATGGAATAAACGCCATAATCATGAAAGAGTAAATATGATAACAGTTTACCATTAGGAGTCATCCTCTATAAAGAACCATACAAAAAGGATAGCGCCTTTGAAGCTATCCTTTTTGTAGTTTTCCAAGCTTGCGTATATATTTTCCATACTTAATTAAAGGAAATGTGTTAAGTTGGACTAAAATGATTATGGGGGCAGCGATGAAATACGAGATTATCTTATTTGATGTTGATGATACATTGCTAGACTTTGGAATATCGGAAAAAAAAGCACTGCATGAAGCCTTTTTAGAGTTCGGTTTGCCTACAGGGGCGGAGGATTATGCGGGATGCTACCAAGAAATCAGTAAGGTATTATGGAGGGATTTGGAACAGGGGCTTATAGATTTAACAAATCTGGGAGTGGAAAGGTTCAAGCGGTTGTTCCTGAAGCATGGGCTTGATATCGATGCGGATGCGTTCGGCCGTGTGTACCTAGGACATTTGGGAAAGGAAATACATCTTGTGCCAGGGGCTTTGGAGGTTTGTGAGAAGCTTGGAGGATGCCGGCTGGCCATTATTACAAATGGCTTCACGGCAGTGCAGACAGCAAGAATCAGCGGGTCAGCCCTTTGCGATACCTTTGAGACTTTGATAGTTTCCCAAGAGGCTGGGTTTCAGAAGCCTGATAGAGGGATTTTTGATTATGCATTTTCCGAGTTAAAGATCACAGATAAATCGAAAGCGTTGATAGTGGGTGACTCCTTGACTTCAGATATACAGGGCGGCTTGAATTATGGAATGGATACATGCTGGTACAATCCCCATCAAAAGGTTAATAATCTGGGAATCAAGCCCACCTATGAAATCCGGACGCTCACTGATCTTTTGGAGATTGTAGGCATTAAACAAGTATAGAGAGGTATATGCATTCTAAAAAACAGAGGCCGCTTGTCCGAGTGATAGGACGTGCAGCCTCTGTTATTACTCATGCCAGAGATTTTAGAATCAGTTCAAATCCAGCTCATGTGGTTTGAGTGTTTGATCCTTTTCTCTCCTTCTGCTGAAATGCGGTGATAATATACAAAGTGCCAGGGAAATCGCGAGACCTGCCATCATGAATCCGCCAAATACCAAAGGGGATGGGCCATATGATTCCGCCATGGTGGTCCAGATGAGCGGACCGAAACCTGCAATGGCTGCCGCAACCTGATAACCGACGGATAATCCAGTATAACGGACTTTGGCTGGAAAGAGCTCCGAGAATAATGTCCCTTGTGTAGAAAAAATGGCTCCCCAGATGACGCCGAGTACAATTGCCTGCATAATGTAGAACCAGCCGACTCCACGCCCAATCATTGTGAAATATGGGATGGCCAAGACGAAAAGGAGAATAAGGCCCCCAAAATAGATGATTTTTCGATCGACAAAATCTGAAATGTAACCAATGATAGGAATGGTAACTAGCATTGTAGCGCAACCAATCGTTAAGCCGGTAAGGGCTGAATCTTGGGAATAACCAAAATACAGTGTAGTAAAGACGAGAACATAGGACATGATGAATACATTGAAGAACCCATCCCCAATCTTTAGTCCGATCACTTGCAGCACACTTTTCCAATCGTGTTTCAACGTTTCAATAATGGGAACTTTCGCAAGATCGCCGCTATCTTTCTGCGCTTTAAATTCCGGCGTTTCTTCAATGCCACTCCTTACCCAGATTGCCAATCCGATCAGTACACCGCTTAAAAGGAATGGAATCCGCCAACCCCAAGATAAAAATTGGGCATCGGTTGTCAAGGAACTAATAAGGGTTAGGCTGAAAGAACCGGCAACCAAGCCGATGGGGACTCCTAGTTGGGGAATAGATCCATATAACCCACGGACACCTTTAGGAGCAGATTCCGTTGCCAATAGGATGGCTCCGCCCCATTCACCTCCCAAGGAAATTCCTTGAATCAACCTCAGCACCACCAAGATGGCGGGGGCGGCCAACCCAACCTGGGCATAAGTGGGCAGAACACCGATTAGCATTGAACTCCCTCCCATACCAATAAGGGTGAACATGAGTGCTGCCTTCCGGCCGATGCGATCGCCCATATGACCGAACAGGATGCTGCCGATTGGACGGGCTGCGTAACCAGCCCCGAATGTGACAAAGGCGAGAAGAAGTGAAATCGCTGGATCATGATTGGGAAAGAATAGAGTTGTAAAAACCAGGCCCGTTGCTGTCCCGTATAAATAGAAATCGTACCACTCAATAACGGAACCAGCTAAACTAGCGAAAAGAACTCGACTTTTTTTCATGATAAATGCTCCTTTAATGCTAAGTTTTTCATCAAAATCGTTTTCAACAATAAATAAAGCCGAAATGAACAAAAATGATGGTTAATGAATATAAGTAAAAAACTGGATTATTTAGATTATTTTAGAGGGCTTATCCATACTGGTCAACATATTTCTGACTTTTCTGAAAAAAATGAAGCGAATAACATAGCTCCCTTTACCTGTAATGGAATATAATTAATTCTAAAGTAATGGAAATAAACGATTCGATCTTCCTGGATAAAATGAAAATGTTTTACTAATTATGAATCATAATATTTAGAATTTTTATGTATAGAAGGATGGCAAAGTGGAAATCATGTGGATAAGGAAAAGAAAAAGAGGAAAGGATAAGATTTTAATAAATAATAATAATCTCCAAGTTATTTAGTATAATAGAAAAAAGGTTAAGGAGTTGGTTTCGTATGGAGAAGCAATTGCCAGGAACATCGCTTGAACCTGAAGAGATGGCTGAAATGGTTTTAAAAAAGGCCCTTAGTGATTACCGGAAAGCACAAATCGAAAAAGAAATCGATGACTCATTAAGAAATCGTGATAAGGAAGAGTTCCTGCGTTTAACTGAAATATTGAAGGGGATTTCCTGAAATTTTATTCTCTGTAAACAAGACAAGTAGTTATGATATGGAACGTACACTGAAAAGCCAGCACAGCTGATAACCATAAATATGCTGAAGAGAAAACATTATCTGGAACATACTAAGTAAATAGCAATCTATAGTATTATAATATTTTACATTGTAAGCGCTTTCTTGTATAATCAAATAAAGATAATGATGGAGAGAAGAATGTAAGTGCGCTAATGGCAGGATTCACAGGTATTAGTGGCTGAAAAGTTTATGCACCGGGACAAAAACTATAAGGGGGAAAAGTTATGAAAAAGAATGGAGTGTCGTTAGTTGAATTTGTTCAGGAGGATCGATTCGAACTCAGCTCCTACATTACTTCTTTATTTAATAAACTGAATGACTATGTTCCCAAAAGTCTTAAAGATAAAAGGTGAATGACAATAAAAAATGGATCAGGAAGATATGATAACTTCCTGATCCATTTTTTTTGGATTTTGAGTTTTAAGTAGTGCACTTAAGTCGAAGTCTCAATAATTGACAATGAGAATCGTTATCGAATAAAATGATTCATTATAAGTATATCGATTGGAGTTGTTCATATTGTTCGTCCAGATGAGAAAAATGGTGGTAAAAGAAGGTAATGCAGAACAAGTAGTAAAACGGTTCAGTGGGGAGGGGATCATAGAAAAGCAGGAAGGGTTCATCGATTTAAGTGTGATGGTGAAAAAAGTGCGCCGCGGGGATGAAGAGGTCATCATTATGATCAATTGGGAGTCAGAGGCACATTGGAAGCAGTGGGAAAAGAGTGAAGCCCATATCGCAGGCCATAAAGCGAACCTTGGGAAACCAAAGCCTGAATATATCGTCAGTTCGGAAGGATCATTATATGAAGTGAAAGCTATAAAAAAGGCAGTGAAATAACCGACTATAAGCTAGCCTGTTTCAAATTCGGTACAATAGAAAAGATATTTCCTAAGTTACTGGGTGGAATATCCCATTTCTCAATCATCGTGTTAGCATAAGGATGCGGAATGGTTACCGTTTACATATAATAGCTTACCTTCACTAAAAATTCAGGCTCCCATTATGGGTGCCTCTTTTTGTTGATGAAATCATCTCGGGACAGGTTATGTAATTCCTATTCTGCTGATATAGTAAAATATCTTTTGTTTTCAAAAATGGAGACAATCATGGAAATGTGAAGAAAAGGGGAGCAGGAAGTAACAGGTGCAATTGGAGCAAAGGGAATAATGAGCTACTGGATCAACCGGTACAACAGGAGAAGTGGGGGCAATCGGTTTACGCTTCCAAGTAACCAAAATTCAGGGTCATTCACAGTGAATGGAACCAACACTGTGTTTCCGTTCCTGTGACAGGTCGCTAACAGTTGGGGTGGGGCAGGAGCTTCACTGATGATCATTCGGTTGAATTAATGTAAGCTTTAGCATTAATAATTTGGAAATGTGATATTTGTGAATCCCATTCAATTTGAATGTGGATTTTTTTGATTAAATGTTTATATCACAGGTTTCACTTCAAGAATTGCCGGCATATAAGGTTTCAAAAAGCGCCCTTAGCTTGAATAGCATCTATGACTATACGCTAAGGACCTTTCATGGTTTACAGGGATTCTAGTCCAGATGAATTTACAAATACTTTTTGTATTTCTTTAATTTATAGATGACTGTTGGCTGGCTGATGCCCAAATGTTCTGCCATTTCGTATGTGGTTTTACATTGTTTCCATGCTTTTGCAATCAGTTGCCTTTCAACCTTTTCCAGTGTCTTCTTTAAATCGAAATTCTCTTCACATTCCTGTTCGATTGCCAGGAACGTGGAATCTTCAGGCTGTTCTATTTGCCCTGTGATGGATTGGGGAAGGTGTTCGGGAAATATAATGGGCTCTTCGATGGTCAGGATTAACCGTTCAATTAAGTTTTCTAATTCCCGTATATTTCCGGGCCAATGATAATGAGTCAAAACTTCATAAGTCGATGGATGGATTTTTTTGAATTTCTGGTATTTATCATTGGTTTTCTGTAAGTAATGCTGAATTAAGAGAGGGATATCTTCTTTACGTTCATGTAATGCCGGTATTTGGATGGGAATCACATTCAAACGATAAAATAAGTCCAATCTGAACTTACCTTGACTTACCATCTCCTTCAAATCTTGATTAGTTGCTGCAACCAGGCGGAAGTTAATATGGTTTTCTTTTTTTCCGCCGATGCGCTTTATCTTTTTTTCCTGTAATACTTTCAGTAATTTAGCTTGCATGGCAAGTGGGAGTTCACCGATTTCATCTAAGAAAAGAGTCCCGCTGTCAGCCTGCTCAATCAGGCCTTGCCTCCCTTGTTTATTTGCCCCTGTAAATGATCCCGGCTCATAGCCGAATATTTCTGATTCAAACAAACTTTCAGGTATCGTGCTGCAATTCACTTCGATAAAAGGTTCTTTCTTTCGGTTGCTTTGGTCATGAACAGCACGGGCAAAAGTGCTTTTTCCTACCCCGGAAGGTCCTAATAAGAGAATCGTGGCATCGGTTTTTGAAACATTATGGATCGTTTTTAAAATATGCTTCGTTTCATTACTTCTGGCAATCAAATAATGGTAATCCAGTTCCTTTTCTCTTAAATCCTCGACTTCCGTTTGATAGCCTTTTATTTTTCGTTGTAATTGCTCAAATTGATCCTGCAATTGCAAAATCTCGGTTTGATCCTGACCATAGCTGATTACTCTAACGAGAAGTCCTTCCTTATTAAAAATGGGGATAGCCAGTCGACATGACAACATGACCCGTTTTAGTTTCTTGCATTATGCGCTTAGCTTTCTTTTCTTTTAAAACAATCGCATTGATTGAAGGTGTGAGAAGGCCTTCACTTTCTAATTGATAGACGGAGGTACCGATATAAGAGTCACTTTTCATACCATAAATCTCCCAAAGCTTTGGGTTGGAATATAAAATGATCCCATCTTGATCGGTAATGAGAATGTTATTATTCGATGTTTCAATAATCTTATTTAGTTCTTCCTCCAGCATATCATCGTACATAAGTTCCGCTCCTTTGGGTTTTGGGATCATGTTTAATTAAAATATAAATCAAAAAGTCGAAATAATCAAAAATTAAATTAAAAAACAAGAAAATGATTAAGTTTTTAATCAATTGAATGAAACAAAATAACGAAAAGCCTCATATACCACAGCAAAATAGTTGGCCTGAATCTTGCTTATGTAATAGATAAGAAGAGAATTTCCATAGCCATTCTATTAGAAAAGATGGAAGTTTGTAGGAACAGCTGCAATTGCAGTGGAGTGAAAAAAATTACGGCAGAATTAGATTTTAGGAGGATGTTACATGATGAAGTATCAACCGAAAGACTCATTCAAATCACCCCGTTTTTGTGGAGTGCGTACGTTTATGCGGCTCCCATTTGTTGAACGGGTAGATGAACATATGGATTTTGTCA
The DNA here is from genome assembly GCF_056502895.1 of Bacillus sp. T-10(2022). Taxonomy (NCBI): domain Bacteria; kingdom Bacillati; phylum Bacillota; class Bacilli; order Caryophanales; family Bacillaceae; genus Bacillus; species Bacillus sp. T-10(2022). The sequence goes on along the minus strand of NZ_CP113518.1, from coordinate 4,757,578 downwards.
TTACGGGGATTCCTTTTGATTCCGGGCAATCATTTAGAACGGGTGCGAGATTCGGACCAGAGGCCATTCGCGATTTTTCAATCCTTTTACGTCCTTATAATCCAGAACAAGATATTAATATTTTTGACTATATATCAGGAATAGATTATGGGGATATTCCAATCATTCCGGGGTATATTTCTGAAACATATAAAAAGATCGAAGAAGAGCTTACCCCCGTCATTGAAAAAGGGATCATTCCCATTTCATTGGGAGGCGATCATTCCATTACACTAGGGGAGTTACGTGCGATCGTTAAAAAACATGGACCTGTTGCCCTGCTTCAATTCGATGCTCACTCTGATACTTGGGATAGTTATTTTGACCAAAAGTATAATCACGGAACCGTTTTTCGCCGCGCAATAGAAGAGGGTCTCATCGATGTATCTCGATCTCTTCAAATTGGTATGAGGGGCGGTCTGTACGGACCGGAAGATCTTCAGGATGCCCGGGATTTAGGTTTGGGCGTTTATACGACAAACGATTATAAACGTATCGGGGTCGAAAAGATGCTGGGGGTCATTCATGAGCGTGTTGCGAATGGTCCGGTTTTTTTATCTTTTGACATTGATTTTTTAGATCCGGTCTATGCTCCGGGAACGGGGACCCCTGAAGTTTCCGGTGCCAGCATTGATGATGCTTTGGCCTTAGTGAGAGGCTTGACGAATATAGATTTTGTTGGATTCGATCTTGTTGAGGTTTTACCATCATACGATCACGGACAAATCACGGCTGCCGCAGCCGCTAATATTGTCTATGAATTCATCACACTCATTGCTCTCGCAAAAAAAGGGAAACTGGAGAAAAAAGAGAGAGTCGGAGATTTGGAAACCCAATTTAACAAATAGTTTCTTCATTTAACTGTAAAGAAGGAAGGAATCGGTGAAATCCTTTCTTCCCTCTTTACAAAGCGATAAGAACAATACAAGCCCAAAAGGAGATGTGTACATGCATATTTTGGATATATCGATCATGATTCTATATTTTTCTGTTTTAATCATTGTGGGAGTAATCGGATCCAAACGGGCAAAAACAGCAGATGATTTCATTGTGGCAGGACGTAATCTTGGTCATTTTATGTATTTATCCTGTTTAGCAGCTGTGATATTAGGGGGTGCTTCTACTCTAGGAACAGCAAAGTTAGGTTATCAGTTTGGGATATCCGGTATTTGGCTAGTGGTGATGATCGGGCTCGGCATTATTGCTATCGGGTTGTTTTTAACAAATAAGATATTTAATTTAAAAGTATTGACGATCAGTGAAATGCTTGAGAAGCGTTACAACTCTCAGACAAGATTGATCAGTGCCCTTGTCTCTGTTATCTATACATTCATGCTGACTGTAACGCAAGTGATTGGGATGGGGACAATTTTACATGTTTTGGCCGGCTGGAATTTAACGGTTTCCATGATTGTCGGGGGTGGGATCGTTTTATTTTATACAATATTAGGAGGTATGTGGTCAGTCACCATGACTGATGTCGTGCAATTCGTCATCATGACGATCGGCATTTTCTTTATCATGCTTCCGATGAGCATCTCTAAGGCAGGAGGGTGGGGCTCGCTTAAAGAAAATCTCCCGGCCTCACATTTCGAGTTAGGCAACATTGGCGGAGAGACGATTTTTCAATATTTCCTACTATTTACTCTAGGGGTAGTTGTTGGCCAAGATATTTGGCAGCGACTTTTTACCGCACGAACCAAAGCTGTTTCTCGTGGCGGAACGATTGGAGCGGGACTATATAGTGTTTTTTATGCGATTGCAATCAGTATCATTGGAATGTGCGCTTTTATTATCCTTCCTGATTTAGGCGATCCCCAAAATGCATTTACCAGTATAGCGATGGAAACTTTACCTGCTGGCTTATTGGGGGTTGTCATTGCGAGTGTGGTATCGGCCCTAATGTCCACAGCTTCAGGAACTTTGCTTGCTTCGTCCACTTTAGTTGTTAATGACATCATTAAAAAATATATCGGTCCAAAAATGAGTGAACGACAATTTTTAAAAACATCCCGAATTACAACTTTAACGATTGGTGTATTGACCATAATCGTTTCGATATGGATTCAAGATATTTTAGTTGCATTGGATGTAGCTTACGCAATTTTATCCGGTGCTGTGTTCTTTCCGATCATCCTTGGTTTCTTTTGGAAAAGGGTCACGGCTACAGCAGCATTTTACTCAATTCTGGCCAGCATGATCGTTATTATTGTCGGATTGGTGATAAATGGACCTTCCTCCACTCAACCAATCCTGTACGGGCTCGCTACTAGTTTTGTCGTCATCACTACGATCACTCTCCTAAGTCCGAATAATGATCACAGAAACAAAAGTGAAGTAAAGCAAGATATAAAGGGTAAAGCTGACATGGACACAATGGCTAATTGATGGTTCGGCAAAAAAACGGAAAAATTGAGGAGGAAAGTAAAAATGACAAAGACAATTTCCCTGCAACCCGCAACATTCAATACATTGGAAGAAGAGCGCATTCACAGGAAGGAACGGTTGGCAGCTTCATTCCGTCTTTTTTCAAAGTTTGGTTTCGATGAAGGGATAGCTGGCCATATTACGGTCCGTGATCCTAAATATACAGACCATTTCTGGGTTAATCCGTTTGGGATGCATTTTAGTCAAATTTCCGTTTCGGATCTTATATTGGTCAATCATAAAGGTGATATTGTAGAGGGTGAACATTCTGTGAATGGTGCTGCCTTTGCCATTCATTCTGAAATTCATAAAGCGCGACCGGACGCCATTGCAGCGGCACATGCTCATTCAGTCTATGGAAAGACATGGTCTTCCTTAGGGAGACTGTTAGATCCGATTACGCAAGATGCCTGCCAATTTTACAGAGATCATGCATTATTTGATGATTTTACTGGTGTGGTTTATGCATCCGAAGAAGGGAAACGCATTGCTAAGGCTTTAGGTCAATACAAAGCTGTCATCCTCCGCAACCATGGATTGTTAACTGTAGGCCAGTCTGTAGATTCAGCTGCGTGGTGGTTCATAACGATGGAACGTTCATGTCAAGCACAGATAATGGGAGAGTCTGTAGGTAAGCCTATTTTTATAGAAGAAGAGTATGCAAAGTTGACGGCAGAACAAACGGGAACGGAATATGAGGGATGGCTGAGTTTTCAGCCTCTTTGGGACAGAATCAGAAAAGAGCAACCAGATTTCTTGAAGTGACCATAAAGCAAGGCATGGTCTAATCCGCAACGGATTGCTTTCCCATAAAAGAGGGAAAAAGGTATCGTAGGTTCTTGAGGAGGTTTTATAATGTCCGGTTCTAAGAAAACAGCACCTTCACTTTATATCAGGGTCGATATACCGGAAAAATACATCAATCAGTTTAAGGAGATTTGTTCGGAAGTTGTTGTCGAGCCATGGGAATTCGGAGAACCTGAACCACAGCCAACAGTTGATCTATCGAAGTTTGATGTCATTTATACGCTGGGGCTTCATGATAATCTTAACATTATAAAAAAAGCTCCAAAGATTAAATGGGTCCATTCAGACACTGCTGGAGTGGAGGCCATGCTGAATGAAGATATACAAAAAAGCGATGTCATCATCACCAATGTCAAAGGCTGCACATCTGTCCCGATAGCGGAGCATACAATTGCGATGCTGTCTTCGTTAGCAAGAGGTGTACCGACAATGATCAGAAATCAAATAAACAAAACTTGGGTTGAAATTCCTGTGAAAGATCTCGAGAATGCGACAGTGGGGATAATTGGGTATGGTGATATTGGCTATGAGATAGCAAAGAGATGTAAAGCACTGGGTATGACCGTTATTGGGTGCCGCCGGAATCCCTCCAAGAGGAACACAGAATATGAACCTGCTGATTTGATAATGGGAATGGATCAAGTGGATGAGGTCCTTTCCAGGTCCGACTTTGTTGTCTTGGCCCTTCCGTTTACAAAAGATACATCATACTTTTTTAATAAAGAACGCTTAAATAAAATGAAAAAAGGCAGCTATGTAATTAATGTCGGCCGAGGTAATACGATTGTTGATGAAGATTTAATTCATTCCTTGAGCAATGGACACATAGCAGGTGCGGCTCTAGATGTGTTTGAAGTAGAACCTTTACCTAAGGACCACCCTTTCTGGCAGCTGGAAAATGTCATGGTTTCCCCACATAATGCTTACAACTCTTCCAAACACTTAGATCGGGTAATGGAATTATTCCTGAAAAATTTAAAGCTTTATTCTGACGGTAAACCCCTAATGAACGTTGTAGAAAAAAAGCTTGGTTATTAACAGTAATCGGTCTTTTGAAAGGAAATTCGAATGGAGTACAAGGGCAGACCCTGATTGGGTTTGCTTATTTTTTGTTTAAAAGCCACTGTTTCATCTTTTTCTTGTATAGGACAATCTCTGATCAGGAAAAGCTGGATATAAGGAGGCGATGTATGAATGGGTACTTTCGAAGTTATTTCCCTGATGCTAAGCTTTGGCATGTTTGTAATTGCTATTCTTGATTTCAAAAATCATGACAAGAATCCTTGAAGATATTGAGGCAGGCCGATGTGTTTGAATAATAATGGAAGCGTTTTAAAAAATGCCGGGTTTTTATAAGAAGGTATTGATTTTCTCGAGTTTTTAAACTTGCAGAAAACACCATTAGAAGGTGTTCTTCAGGCTGTAGACAAACTCGATGAAAACTAAGTTTGCCTGCAGTTTTTTAATTCAAAAGTTCAGTTGATTTCAGAAATCGACCCGCTGTACTGTCTTGGGCTGTTGACGCAGTTTATCGACCTAAACCACACTTTATTCAGCCGTTCACGCGCAGTATTCGACCTACCTCGCACAGTATTCGACCGTTGAAGCACTATATTCGACCGTTCACAAATTTTTTACACCTACATCTTATTATTCGGAATCCGAACACCATTTTGTCAACAAACTGGAGAACACCATTAGGAGGTGTTCTTTTTTGTTTCCAATGAGTTTCAATCGCATATTCCATGCATACATAAGTATCATCTTTGACAAAACAATGATATACAAGTATAGTCTCTAATAGACCGGTTGATATAATTTTAAGGAGTGATCCAGCTATGGCAGAGAAACGAAACTCTAAAGACATTCTTATTGAAGCTGCTTCCCGACTTTTTCGAATACGTGGATATTATGGTGTAGGGCTTAAGGACATTATTGAGGAAAGCGGAATCCCAAAAGGTTCTCTGTATCATTATTTTCCGAAAGGCAAAGAAGAATTGGCGATAGAGGCGATTATTCATACAAAAGAATTCGTGATAGATGAAATTCAACGGGGCTTTGATGAAATCGATGACCCCATCAAAGCCATTCAGGCTCATATTTTTCAATTATCCGAGGTATTTGGTGATAGTGAAAATCTATTAGGACTGCCAATCGGAACGATTGCAGCAGAAACATATACGACGAGTGAGCAGATAAGAACGGCCTGCCAAGAAGCGATAGAAGATTGGCAATCTATATATGTGAAGAAATTACTCGAGGCGGAATTCAGTGAGAAACGGGCAAAAGAATTGAGTATCGTAATTAATGCTTTAATTGAAGGCGGTATCCTTTTATCCTTAACGGCGAAAAGCGGGGAACCTCTCCATGCCATTGCCGAACAGATACCATTATTGCTGATAAATAAATAAGTCATACGGGAAAATTATCTTAAGCTTAGGTCGAACAGTTAGTAATTGGAGGAAATATTTTATGTCTACAGATGCAACACAGCAACAAAAAACAGTCATTAGAACGACTCCCATTTTAATTGCATTTTTAATTGCAGGGTTCATTGGGTTATTCAGTGAGACGGCATTAAACATGGCGCTGGGCGATCTAATACAAGAGTTCAATGTCAGTCCTTCCACCGTGCAATGGCTGACAACGGGTTACCTATTAACATTGGGGATATTGGTTCCCGTTTCGGGACTCTTAATTCAGTGGTTCAATACTCGTCAATTATTCATTGCCTCAATGGTGTTCTCCATCATTGGGACGCTCATTGCAGCAATTGCACCTGGGTTTGGCATCTTGATGCTAGCCCGTGTCATCCAGGCAATCGGAACGGGTCTTTTATTGCCTCTCATGTTCAATACCATTTTATTGATTTTCCCTATTCATAAAAGGGGAGCGACGATGGGATTGATGGGGCTGGTAATCATGTTTGCCCCAGCAATCGGGCCGACAGTTTCAGGTTTGATTATCGAAAACCTGAAGTGGAATTACATTTTCTGGGTGTCTTTGCCGTTCTTTGTGATCGCTTTACTATTCGGTCTCAAATATATGCAAAACGTTTCAATAATCACCAAACCTAAAATTGACGTACCATCCATTATTTTATCGACCATTGGTTTTGGGGGTATTGTTTATGGCTTTAGTATTGTCGGAGAGCAAGGATGGAGCAATGTGATAGTTCTATCTTCGATCATTGTTGGACTTATAGCGCTATTCCTGTTTGCTGTGAGGCAATTCAACATGGATAAACCGATGATAGATTTGCGCGTTTTTAAATACCCGATGTTCACGTTAGGGTTAATAACTGTCTTCATCACCTTCATGATCATCATGTCATCCATGATTCTCTTACCGCTATACCTGCAAACCGGGCTTGCATTAGCTGCGTTTTCTGCTGGGCTGGTACTATTACCGGGTGGAGTGCTTAATGGTATCATGTCTCCGGTTACAGGGCGCATTTTTGATAAGTTCGGGCCAAGAGGGTTAGTGATCCCGGGCTTCATTATCATGATTGTCATGTTATGGACCTTGACGAACGTAACGACTGAAACGACGATCATTATGGTAGTCGTCATGCATTCCCTCCTTATGATTGGTGTTTCGATGGTCATGATGCCGGCCCAGACAAATGGGCTGAATCAACTGCCGAAAAAACTTTATCCGGATGGAACGGCTCTAATGAATACATTGCAACAAGTATCAGGGGCCATCGGTACAACCGTTGCCATTACAATCATGTCAGCATCCCAAAAAAGTTATATGGCAAATGCAGAAGATCCGTTCGATCCATCTGCCATTAGCGGTTCATTGACTGCAGGCGTTCAAGATGCCTTTATTTTCGGTCTTGTCCTTGCAATCATTGGTTTGATCGTGTCTTTTTTTATCAGAACAGCACGAGACTAATAAGATATTAAAATAAATTAGCCAGCAGGGAATAGAGTATCTCTGTCTGGCTTTTTCATTGGTCTTTATTACCATATTTTATCAAAAGATCTAAAATCAGAGTGAATTATTTGAAAATTAACCACTTATCGGATAATCTTACACAATGATAGTTACTAAATTTAGCTCAGGTAAAGCGGTTAACAGGAGGGACTTAAATGAAAACAATAAAAACCAAAATGTTTGAACCTGTAACAATAGGCGCATGGAACTTAAAAACAAGAACGGCTATGGCTCCTATGACACGGGCGTTTGCCGATAACGAAACTGGTGTTGTGAATGACCTGACCGTAGAATATTACCGAAAACGGGCTCAAGATGGAATCGGACTTATCATTACTGAAGGTGTAGTGATTTCACCAAGAGCAAAGGGCAATCCTGGAGTTCCCGGTATATATACTCAAGAGCAAATCAACGGGTGGAAAAAGGTAACGGAAGCAGTACACGCTGAAGGCGGAACGATTATTGCGCAAATCTGGCATGTGGGCCGTGCAAGTCACCATGAAATTGCAGGAGGACTTCCTCCACAGGCTCCGTCACCTATAGCTGCAGAAGGAAAGGTTTCACGATACGGCAAACCTTTTGACACTCCTGAAGAAATGACAGAGACGGATATTGCAGAAGTTGTGAACCAATATAAACAAGCTGCAAAGAATGCAATGGATGCTGGCTTTGACGGCGTTGAAATTCATGGTGCACACGGCTACTTAATAGACCAGTTCAATTCTGACACCTCCAATAAAAGGACCGATCGGTACGGTGGTGATTTAAAACAGCGCCTGACTTTTATGAAGGAAGTGCTAAAAGCAGTTATTGATGCGGTTGGAGTGGAACGTACCCTTATTCGTTTCTCGGCTTTGAAAATTGACCAGCCGTCTTACATGTGGGAAGACCCTGAAAAAGCGATCCAAACATTTATTGAAGCGTTCAATGAAACAGGAGTCAAAATGATTCACCCATCCACGATGGAATTTACCAAACCGATTGCAAGAGGATTGACCATGCATGAATTGGTACGCAGCCACTGGGATGGCATTATAGTCGGTGTGGGAGGGCTTGATCCTGAAACAGCAGAAGCCGCACTGGAAAAAGGCATCATTGACGTTGCGGCGATTGGACGTCCGCTTTTAGCCAACCCGGATTATCTGGCACGAATCAAGCAGGATGAAAAACTTGTTGATTACGAGGCGAAGAAACATTTAGGGCAACTGATTTAATAGAGATAAGATATAAGGAAGGGCTTGTTCATGACAGGACACCGCAGCAACCATACTTCCTTTTCTAAAACTGATGCGATTCTTCTTCAAGAAGGGTCGCCTTTTCTTATGAACCTAAAAGGGGAGAGTGGATGGTATATCAATGGAACGTATCATGGTTATCGGAGTGTCCGCGGGTGTCGGAAAATCTACTTTTGCAAGAAGACTTGGAGATAATTTGAATATCGAAGTGCATCATTTGGATACATTCTACTGGAGACCTGGCTGGGTTGAAGCTCCTTTAGAGGATTTTATTTCTGCTCAGAAGGAAGTATTGAGTCATGACAAGTGGATAATGGAAGGCAATTATAATAATTCTTTTCATTTACGGTCGGAGCTTGCCGATACGATTATTTATTTGGAACTTCCTCTCCGTGTTTGCCTTTACCGTGTTATCAAACGGTGGTTGTCTAATATAGGTAAAACAAGGCCTGATATGGGCAAAGGCTGCAATGAAAAATTAGACTGGCAGTTTATTAAATTTATCATGACCACCTACTTTCCTCGCAAGAAAGAAATGAAAGCCAGATTTGCCGATCTTCAAAAGAGTGACCCTGAAAAGCTAATAGTTATTTTAAAAAGAAAGCACGAAATTGAAGGATATCTGTTGAATGTGAAAGGATAAGCTTTTTTACCACATAATTTTGATGACACTTAGAGATTTCAGAAACTGCCCTTAACAAAAATTTGGAATTAATATAAAGCCCAAAGGGATCTTCCAATCGAAAATCCCTGAAACTGTATACAGATTTGAAGAATTCGAGTTTGCCACAGTTTTTTTATGGCTTGTACAATATGGACGTTGATTTCCGCTAAGAAACTCGCTTTCCGCGGGGCGGTCAAGGAGCCTCCTCGGCTTGCACCTGCGGGGTCTCCCTAGACGCACTTTCCCCGCAGGAGTCTTTGTACTTGAGTATTGGAATACATAGATCCTGAATGTTGATGATGGACTTTCTTTCTTAAAGATGTAAAATATAGATTTAATTGAAGTTCATCTTATATACATAATGGAGCTTAATAAAGGTTAAAGTGATAATACAATCAGGAGGAATTTTTCAATGGCTTTGTCCGAAATGAATAGTAAATTGTTTAGAATGATTAATAATCTAGGTAAACAATACCCAGATTTAAATCCTTTCTTTGTATTCATAGCTGAATACATGATTTTTTTCTTAGTATTGGCAGTCCTGATATTTTTGTTTTCTCGAAGCAATAAAAATAGAATCATGGTAATCTGTGCATTCATTACACTGGTTATCTCAGAAATATTGGCGAAAATAGCAGGGCAATTCCACACGAATTATCAACCATTTGCTGAGTTGCCCAACGTTAATAAGTTAGTTGAAAAAGCAGTCAATAATTCCTTTCCAAGCGACCATACAATCATATTTTTTTCATTTTGTATAACCTTCTGGTTATTCAAAAGAGGTTGGGGGTTTTTATGGGGAATTTTGGCTGTCCTTGTAGGTATTTCGCGAATTTGGGTAGGTGTCCATTATCCAGCAGATGTTCTTGTCGGAGCCATCATAAGTATCGTTTCAGCCACAATCGTTTACCAAATTGTTCTTAAGTTAAGTCTTACTAAGAAATTTTTAGGAAATCAAGTAGAGGGCGAACAGTCCATTCTATCTGCCCTATCCAAACAAAAGAAAGGTAAGTCAAAGGACTTTTAAAAAAGAGTTACTTGAAATACTACCAGATTACAGTTCGGATAACGCTAATGATGAATTGTCCTTTTTGATCTCTTTCTGCCAAATAACTAAGAAGATTATCTGCATAAGAAACAAACCGGTCTGAATATGGCCGGTTTGTTTCATTTAGTTACTCTGATTTAGAGCTCTGATCTTTATTTCTTTTATTTCCTTTGCTGTTGTCCCCACTAACAGGAGTTTGTCCGTGTAAATGCGGTGAATTTTGGTTACGGCTTCCTTTATTGAATTTTTTTGTCATGTCTCACATCTCCTTTCTTTTTTCACATACAGTTTGTCCCTTTTTGGTGAACTTATGTTTCTCGCTTGAAAGTAACTTCTTTATCAAGTGCACGGCTAGTAAGGTAGCTCAGTAGGGAGGATACGTAGAATAATCATTACCTGTTGAAAAAAGGGGCTCAGCTGCATATCGAGTCAAGTTGGTTAGATTGAGTTACAGACGACTGAGTTAAAGTCCTAAAACGCTTGTCGGACCTCCAAGTTTATCGATCTGCATTTTGCCCTTGAGGGAATTTTACACAGACAAAGTGTGCAAACTGGCTGTTATGACTGTTGAAAGTTCTAATTATGAAGATGAAATAAAATAAATGTTATGGAATGTTCGGGAACTAGAGGATCTTTTTAACATAAGTCCATTCAAGAGGATTAAATTACATAGTTCTTACTTTATTTTTAATAAGCTTGCAGTAGTAGTTTGTAGCTCTGAAAAAAAGAAAAGTATATACAGATAAATGATTTCAAGGATACATGTGGCATTCTTTTTTAAAGCATGTATAAGCATCTTCATAGTGATCTTTCCTTTCTTATTGTAATTTCATCAATTATACTAATGAATTTATACAAAATCTTCCTCTTTGTTAGATTACCTGCCATTGTTTTTCTGGATGAGAAATTTTGTTAAAAAAGGATCGTTCACCATTACCAACTGGTGAATATCAATTATGTAAATGAAGGAAGGCTTTTTAAGAGGACAATATTTTCAACAATTACCTCGATAGAATATATTTCACGTCTATTTGGGGAATCCAATAACTGATTTTGGTATGTACTTTATGAAGAATCAATCGAATATTTGCTTCACAGACATTCAATAAGACTGCTTTAATCGAGAGCGCCTAAGTCGGTGATGTTTTGACTTTACCTTTTTAAAGGTCGGGATATTAGGTCAAAATTAGAATTATTTGAATCAAACATTGACATCTAAAAGAAACTCTTTTAGAGTGGATGTGTAAATTAAATATCCTCGTTAGGTGAGGCTCCTGTGTAGGAGATACGCTACTGCCCAAAAATGTCGAAAGACGCCAATGGGTCAACAGAAACCATCGACATAAGGTGGTTTTTAATGTAGCTGGCTTTGTCCTATGCCACACAGTGCTAAAGCTCTACGAATGGAGGAACTGGATTTATGCTTGTATTTGTCATTCAGTCTTATAAGGCTGTTTGTATTTGTCATCCAGACAATGTACGCATATTTACCGTATTTAACACCTTCATTTGTAATGGAGGTTTTTTTGTTTTTTTCCTGGGGGTGAGGAATTTGGATAACTATACACGACGACATACACGTGAATGAAAACAAGATTTTGGAAGGGGAATAAATATTTTTTTTACTCTTAATATTTAAGGGAAATATTTTTTGGCTCCCCTAAAAAGGAGTGAGTGACAAATGATAAAAGTCCTGACGGAAGATCAAATGACTTTACAAATCATAAAGGTTTTAAAAGAAGGAAAAAAGAAAGAATTTCAAGCAATATTAGAAGAACTCCAACCATATGACATTGCTCGAACTTTTGAGGGGCTTCCAGAAAAACACCATACACGTTTCTTGTTGTTACTTGATTCAGAACAAATCGCTGAACTGATTCAAGAAGTTGAGAAAGTGCATCAATTAAAAATTCTTAGTAAATTAGGAATAGAGAAATCCGGCCATGTTATGGATTTAATGGATAATGATGATCTAGCTTCATTGTTAGAGGACCTATCCCCTGGAAAAATTGAAGAACTTCTTTCAGGCATGAAACAGGAAGAATCAAAAATCGTTCAAAATATCATGAATTATCCCCCTGAAACGGCCGGGCGAATAATGACAAACCGTTTTGTATGGATCCCCCAACATTATACGGTTCGTGAAGCAGTTGAAAAACTGAAAATCTTTGCGGAGTTTTCGGAAACGATCAATTATCTTTATGTAATAGATAATGATAAAAAATTAGTAGGTGTTGTCTCATATCGGGATTTAATAATAAATGATGAATCTGAAAAAATTCAAGATATTATGTATAGCCGGGTTATCTCCGTTTCTGCTGATGAAGACCAAGAAGAGGTAGCTCGTGTCATTGAGCGATATGATTTTTTAGCAATTCCTGTAGTTGAAAAAAATAATGAATTATTAGGAATAGTAACCGTCGATGATATTATTGATGTTGTCATTAAGGAAGCGAATGAAGATATTGAAAAATTATCGGCATCCGGTAAAGCTATAGACTTTGACACGAAGGCGCACGTGGCCGCATATCGTCGGCTGCCCTGGCTTATTTTACTTTTATTTATCGGATTAGTGTCTGGAACCATTATAAGCGGTTTTGAAGAAACATTGTCCAAAGTTGTTGCGCTTGCTTTCTTTATGCCGATGATCGCAGGGATGACTGGAAATACAGGTACTCAATCTTTAGCTGTTGTTGTAAGAGGCCTAATCACTAGTGATACGGATAAAGGAGTCGTGACCAGACTTATTATACGGGAATTGAAAGTTGGATTGATAATAGGCATTACCTGTGGAATATTGATTTCCATCATAGCTTATGTTTGGCAGGGAAATTCCGTTCTGGGATTAGTGGTTGGAAGTTCGTTAGTGATGACCCTAATTATCGGGACTTTAGCTGGGACCATTATTCCTTTGATATTATATAAATTCAACATCGATCCTGCAGTTGCTTCTGGTCCGCTAATTACAACACTAAATGATATACTCTCGTTACTTATTTACTTTGGAATTGCCACGATGTTTATTTCAAAATTGATGTAGACTATCCATTAAACCAAGTTCACATATGTTTGCAAAGTTTTTTCAAGGGCGAACATAGTCTTAATGATTGCAGTACAAACTGTCCAGGCTGATGTTTTAATTCGGGAAAGTGCGGAGCTTGATCATCTGCCTAGCACACGATAAAAATAGAGTATTTCAAGCTGCGGCCTTTTCTCGGTATCCAATCGGGGAAAGGCCGTTAAATTTTTCTCGGGAGTGAATCGTATATTGAAATGAAAACATGGGACATAATAGGCTGTAGCATGTTTGGGGTTTTCAGGAAAGGCTACATCAAGAGTGTTATGGAAGCAATAGCCAATCATATTCTTTGACCTATGAACTTCATCAGTGATACGCTTCTTTTCGAAATTACGTATTCAAACCAAGGAGGAACAATGATGACACAAACTAAACAACAAATAATCACCCTGGCAAACCGTCCAAAAGGTATGCCTTCGAAAGGGGATTTCAACTTTGTTGAGAGTGAAGTTCCCACACCAAAGGATAATGAGATTTTAGTACGTACACTATATTTATCTGTCGATCCATACATGCGTGGCAGAATGCAAGATACCAAATCATATATTGCTCCATTTGAATTGAATAAGGTCATCACGGGCGGCGTTGTTGCTGAAGTTGTTGAGTCCAAATCGAATTCCTTCAAACAAGGGGATGTCGTTGTTGGGAACATCGACTGGGCAGAATACACAGTTGTCACCGAAAAGGAAATCCGCGTGATTGATCCCAAGGTGGCTCCGGTCACAACTCATTTAGGGATTCTTGGAATGACCGGTTTAACTGCTTACTTTGGTTTGCTTGATATTGGAAAACCTCAAGAAGGTGAAACGGTAGTCGTTTCAGGAGCGGCTGGAGCAGTTGGTTCAGTAGTCGGACAAATTGCTAAGATTAAAGGTGCGAAGGTTGTTGGCATCGCTGGTTCAGATGAAAAACTTGAGTATTTAACGAAAGAACTAGGATTTGATGGAGCCGTAAACTATAAAAGTGAAAGTTTTGCGACAGATTTAGCTAATGCTGTTCCCGATGGAGTCGATGTTTATTTCGATAATGTGGGCGGCGAGGTGTCCGATGCTGTTTTCACACTTTTGAATGCGAATGCCCGAATACCATTATGCGGAGCGATTTCCTCGTATAACGCAGAAGGAAAAGATCTAGGACCGCGTCTGCAATCGGCGATGATCAAAACGAGTGCACTAATGAAAGGTTTCACAGTTGGAAACTATGCCTCTAGATTCCAAGAAGGTGCTACGGATTTAGGTAAGTGGCTTCAAGAAGGAAAGCTGAAGTATGAAGAAACGATTATTGAAGGGTTCGAAAACACTCCTGATGCATTTTTAGGTTTGTTTAAAGGAACGAACCTCGGTAAACAGCTTGTAAAAGTTGCGGAACCTGAATTCGCTCAACTATAAGTTTTATGAAATAAAGCTGAGGAAGGTCCTTTTTTGTGATTTTTAAGCAGCTTATGACAAAAGCGGCCTTTTTTCGATTTTTTCAATCGGGGAAAGGCCGTTTTCCTTTCAAGTTAAAATATGATCCTTCATTACCTTTAGTGGTATCTTTTGATTCATATGAAGGATATTAATTATTAGAAGTCACTTCATCAGACATAGCCTTCACTGCGAGAAGTGCCTGAAATTGAAGGATGCTCAAAAATCTGCCAGGAAATTTTGGACCTTCAAGAAGCGCTTCAGTTTTGCGGAGAAGCAACTGGCTAATCAATCTATTAATCCTCATATTGGAGTTCATTTTTGAATCCCTTTCTTTAAATGAGTGATTCTTCGTCCCTATTAATAGGATGAAATTGGAAGGTTTATAGAAAAGTCTGTAAAAATGCCAGTTTTCATTATAAAATGTAATTACAAAGAGAAAGGTGATGAACCATGTCAAACGTTGCTAAATTTCGTGATTTTTTAACTAGTGAGAAAATCTATATGAATGAGTTGAATGAAGATGGCACCACCTTTTTTAGGGCTGAGCAAAAGTTAAAGGACGGGTGGAAGGTCCTTTTAGTATTTGCTTTCAATCAAGATGAAAATGTGGCGGACTTATTTTGCTTTAATGTCGCCGAGTTGAAGAATCCTGAAAAGAAACAGGATGTACATACACTGTTGAATGAATATAATGCTAATTTTAGGTATTCCAAGCTGTATGAGGAAAATGGGACCATTTCCATTCGGTATTCATACTCCATTGAGGGGGATATCGTACCGGATCTGGCGTTCAGGAAGTTAATCATGCTGCTTGAAACGGCACAGCAGGTTTATCCGCGGTTAATGGAAGTCATTTGGTCTTAAATCATCATATATAGGATGTAAAAGTTCTCTGAATCAGGGGACTTTTTAACATTTTTACTAGAGTGAATGAATATATTAACGTTACAATACGGTAATTATTAATTTTTTTTAAAAGAACTATTGCATTTTTTCACATTAAACTATATAATTAATTTTGTTGATTGGTAATTCGACAAACTTCTACAAGAATATGCGGGTGTAGTTTAGTGGTAAAACCTCAGCCTTCCAAGCTGATGATGAGGGTTCGATTCCCTTCACCCGCTCCAATACATACTCATAACGTAGGGTTTCGTTACCTGGAGAACGAAGCTTTGCGTTTTAATATTATTACAAGAATTCTACTGTTTACAGTGGGATTTTTTTATTGTCCAAATTGCCTGCATTTTATCGAAGCGCTAATACAGTATGTTATGCCCGAAAACCGAGTTTTTATTTTTTAATTATCCTCCATCCTGGAGAGTGGGGATTTCGATTTAGCACAAACTTAGTCAATGTGATTAGCTACGTTAGTAGAATCAGTTTGACTAAGTTTGTGCTTTTTTTGTTAATGGGGAAGAGAAAGGCGTGCCAGGCTTATGTAGCATCGATGATTATCAATCGAAAGGCAGAAAGTAACCATTTTAAACCGGTCAGCCGAGACCCCAGAGACGTTTACTTTGATGAGGCTTCGAAAGACAGTCGGCGGAAAGGGAGCGGATTTCTGGAATCGACTGAAATGAAATTTAAGAAAAAACCGTAGGCTAGGCTCATCCCGACCCAAGTTTAAGACGAGTTGATCCTTGAGGTTTTTTTACAGTAATCCTTAATGGATGGAAGAAATTTGCGACACTCCTGCCGAATAACTGGCTAGCCGAGACCCCACAGGCGCTTGAGCCGAGGAGGCTTGGCAGACAGTCGGCGGAAAGGGAGCGGATTTCTGAAATCAACTGGAATGTAGTTTAAGAAAAAACCGTAGGCTGGACTCATCCAGAACCAGGTTTAAGACTGGGTGATCCTTCATGTTTTTTTTACTGTAATCCTCAATGGATGGAAGAAATGCACGACACTCCTGCCGAATAACCGGCTAGCCGAGACCCCACAAAAGCTTGCTTGATGAGGCTTAGTAGACTGTTGGCGGAAAGGGAGCGGATTTCTGAAATCAATTGGAATGTAGTTTAAGAAAAAACAGTAGGCTGGACTCATCCAGAACCAGGTTTAAGACTGGGTGATCCTTCATGTTTTTTTTACTGTAATCCTCAATGGATGGAAGAAATGCACGACACTCCTGCCGAATAACCGGCTAGCCGAGACCCCACAAAAGCTTGCTTGATGAGGCTTGGTAGACTGTTGGCGGAAAGGGCGGATTTCTGAAATCAATTGGAATGTAGTTTAAGAAAAAACAGTAGGCTGGACTCATCCCGAACCAAATTTATGACTAGGTGATCCTATATGCTCTTAAATTTTAGGTTCTGGGATGATCGATCGGTTGTATAAAAGGATATTAGCGCACTGGTTTTATTAATTGGAAAAATCATAAATAGACCCCTTCCGATTGTGGAAAGGGTTTATTTTCGTTCAATTTTTAATTATCCTTCTACAATCGTGTAAGTCCCTTCACCACCGTGGATTTCAAGGAACATGTCCATCAGGGATTTCGTTAGCTGATCTGCTTCCGTGATTGGAGTATTGGGCTGTAAATAAATGATTTGGATGGCTTTTTTCGTTTCTTCGGTGACTTTCGTGCGTTCTGAATCAACGTAAGGACTTCCGAATGTGCCCACATCATCGGCTGATGTAATCATATTTTCCATGGAATTCAAGCGGCCGTTCAAACCTTCATAACCATCTGACGCCTCGCCGATCTTAATCGAGATGTCCCCTGATAATTTTTCCGCATCATAAATGCCGATCGGAACTTCATATAACAGCGAGAAGAAGTTATTTAAATCGATGGCTGAATGGATGGGTGTCAAGTAATTCTGTTTTTTTACGCGGCGGTAAAGGGCTTCCACGGAGGGGCGATACCGTGACGGATTTGTTCCTGTAGCCTTGAAAATCTCCCGCCACACTTTAATGCCGGAAAAGTCGGTCAATTCCTTTTCTTCAAGGTCGAAGAAAAGAGCTTCCTGAAATAGTTGAAGTCTTCCTTTCACCATTTGCGGGGAGGGACCTACTTCGATGTTTTCATATGTAATGATCCCAACTTTGAATTGAGGGATTTTACTGCTAAGATTAGCTGATATGGTAATTTCCAACCGTTTCACCTCCAAAAATGATTGCAATTAGTTTATCATAGATAGCAATGGTTTGAAAAAGATTCAAGCTTTCAATGGGAATACTGAATGAACGTAGGTGATTAATATGGATATGAACACATTCAAGCAAGAAGTGATTTTATATAGTAAGGAAATCGGCATCGATAAAATCGGCTTTACATCGGCCACGGCCTTTACCGAATTGAAAGCTCGGTTGATACGTCAACAGGAGCTGGATTATCAGTCAGGGTTTGAAGAAGCCGATATAGAAAAAAGGGTAAGGCCTGATTTGATATTCGATAAACCGCAATCCATCATTTCGATTGCGCTTGCTTATCCTTCGAAATTGAAGGATGCTCCGCAAAGTACAAAAAGTGAGCGCCGGGGGATCTTTTGCCGGGCGTCATGGGGAACGGATTATCATACCGTTCTTCGTAATAAATTGCAGTTACTTGAGGATTTCATTAAAGATAAAGTGCCAGGAGCAATGATGAAGTCCATGGTTGATACGGGCGAATTATCAGATAGGGCAGTGGCTGAGCGTGCAGGTATTGGCTGGAGTGCAAAAAACAGTATGATCATCACACCGGAATTCGGGTCATATGTATACTTGGGAGACATGATAACCAACCTGCCATTTGAACCGGATCAACCGATGGAAGATCAATGCGGGACATGCAATAAATGTGTCGATGTTTGCCCGACTGGAGCGCTCGTTCAGGGTGGGCAGCTAAATTCCAAGCGTTGCATTGCGTTCTTAACGCAGACAAAAGGTTTCCTTCCGGATGAGTTCAGGACGAAAATAGGCAATCGTTTGTATGGATGTGATACATGCCAGACTGTTTGTCCGAAAAACAAAGGAATGGATTTTCATTTTCATGAAGAGATGGAACCCGACCCGGAGCTGGCGAAACCGCTGTTAAAACCCCTGCTTACGATTTCAAATCGGGACTTCAAAGAGACATACGGCCATGTATCTGGCTCCTGGCGCGGTAAAAAACCAATCCAACGAAATGCCATTTTAGCATTGGCCCATTTCAAAGATGAAACGGCATTGCCTCAATTGATACAGGTCATGAAGGATGATCCGCGGCCTGTCATCAGGGGGACGGCGGCCTGGGCAGTTGGGAAAATTGGCCGGGCGCAGGCTGTTTCCGCATTGGAAGAAGCACGAATGAAGGAAAAGGATGAAGAGGTATTGGCGGAAATTGAGAAAGGACTGCAGTTTACCTTGGAAACAAAATAATATTTAAAATGCAGCCGCCCGGTAAATATTACGGGGCGGCTTTTTTTGGCTTAAAATATTCCGTTACCTTCAAGGAAACCTTTTTAAAAGTATCATTATATTTATAAAGTTGAAACTCCCACATTTTATGAAATTGTGTTTTTGTCCATGCCCTCATACATACACATTAGCATAGATGGTAAGAAGGAGGGCATGAACTTGAGGGAACAATTGCAACGCCTTTTACAAGAAAGGGTGGAGTTTTATACTTCCGATGAACTGGAACGAGGTGAAAGGAAGTTACATTTGAAGAAGGAAATGATGAGGAACCGTGCTGCGGAAATTGTTCGGGTGAATGCGGCAGGCAAGGTACATTCAAAGAGAAAGGAAGATAATGATACAGTTCTGACATATCACGTGCACCTGCAATATTTATTGAAACAGGAGGATTCATTTTATATAGAAGAAGAAATGGAAGAAAGGGAGGCCCGGTTTCGAAATGGGTATATAGTGGATGAACGTGAGCTGTTTCCCAGCTTTGAAACCGAAGAGGCACCGCCAAAATGTGATCCAGGCGCAGATCGTCTCGCATATAAGTATGATCGGATGAAGGCCGTCCAATATGCCGAGCGTTGGTGGAACGAATTTAATCCAGCTTATTATAAATTCACTGATGATTGTACGAATTACATTTCACAATGTTTACATGCGGGAGGAATACCGATGTGGGGGGCGCCAAACAAAAGTAAGGGCTGGTGGATAAGAGGGAAAAGCTGGAGTTATACATGGACGACGGCCCATTCTTTATACCATCTGCTTAAAGCCGGGAATGCCATCAGGACAAAGCAGGTCGGGTCGGCCAAGGAATTGAATTTGGGTGATATCCTCTGCATAGATTTCGAAGGGGACGGAAGGTTTGATCATAATTTGATCGTAACGGCGAAGGATCAGGACGGGATGCCGCTAGTGAATGCACATACGATGAACAGCCGTCACCGGTATTGGACATATGAGGATTCAACCAGATACACACCGAACATCGTTTATAAGTTCTTTGTGATTTTGGATGGAGGGTGATTGGTTTTTAGTCTTTTTTGTTTAATGCTATAATTAAGGTGAAGTTCAAACTAGAGGTGAAAATGAAGTGTCAATACATGTAGTTTTATATCAACCACAGATTCCAGCAAATACAGGAAATATCGCAAGAACGTGTGCAGGGACGGATACGTCTTTACATCTTATTCGCCCGCTCGGCTTCTCGACGGATGACAAACAGCTCAAACGGGCCGGGCTCGATTACTGGGAGAATGTAAAGATCCATTATTATGATTCGTTAGAAGAGTTTTATGAAAGAAATGCCGGCGGTGAATTTTATTACTTGACGAAATTCGGAGAGCAGCCACATTCCAGCTTCGATTACAGTGATCAAGACAGTGAGATATACTTCATTTTTGGCCGTGAAACGACGGGTCTCCCGAAAGAGGTGATCCAAGAAAATATGGATCGGTGCCTGCGGATTCCAATGACGGATAAAGTACGTTCACTTAATCTGTCGAACACGGCTGCCATCTTGGTTTATGAAGCACTTAGACAGCAAAATTACCGTGAATTGGATTTGAAAACAAAAGATTGAGTTTCATCAATACTGTCATCGGGGGTATTTCAGCCCCGATGATGGATACATATTCTTTAGGGGTGGGAGCATTGAATAACATTATTGAGAAGATTTTAGATCACCGTTCCATACGTTCTTTTGAGGACAAGTTGTTGTCTGAGGAGCAAATCAATACGATTGTGGAATGTGCCCAAGCGGCATCGACTTCTAGTTATATTCAAGCGTATTCAATCATAGGGGTAACCGATCCGGAAAAGAAAGCCAAGCTTGCTGAACTTGCCGGACCACAATCATATGTAGAGAAGAATGGACATCTATTCGTCTTTTGCGCCGACTTATATCGTCAGGATATGGTTTCCGAAATGGAAAACACTGACCTGTCCGAATCAATTGAAAGTACGGAGAAATTCATGGTTGCCTGTATTGACGCTGCTCTTGCGGCTCAAAATGCGGCATTGGCAGCAGAATCGATGGATCTTGGCATTTGCTATATAGGCGGGATCCGCAATAATCTCCCAGAAGTGTCAGCGATATTGAATATACCGCATCGCGTTATACCATTATTCGCTCTAGTGGTCGGATATCCGAAAAACCGTTCGGATAAAAAGCCGCGTTTACCGCTGTCCAATATCTATCATGAAAATGGATATCAGGAGGATAAGCAAGAGTTCATCGGACAACTTGAAGAGTATAATGAAACGATTTCCAGTTATTACGAGCGTCGGACTGAAGGTAAACGAAAAGACACCTGGACCGAGCAAATGGCTGGAATGCTTGGAAGGAAAAGCAGGTTGTACATGAAAGATTATGTTGAGAAGCAAGGATTTAAGAAACATTGATTGATGAAAATGGCTTATTGCCCTTCCCATAAGGGACATCTTCCAAAGTCCTGAGTATGGACCTAGCAGTAAAGATCCCGGAAGCATTTCCGGGATCTTTACTGTGTTCATTTGTCAGTCGATAATACGGATCGGCCCAAAAAATCCTGTCAGAATTTCTTCTTATATGCCCATGAAATTACCATTGACAATATATTTAGATAGAATTATAGTAATTAAGTAGTGGATAATGATAATCATTTTCATTTGAGTTTTTACTTACCTATTTTTCAGTAAATGGAGGTTAAAAAATGGTTCGCCTATATACAGAGGATTTGAATATTGGCTATGGTGAACGTTTAATTGTAAAAGATCTCAGTGTGGAAATTCCAGATAAAAAAATCACGACGATCATCGGTTCAAATGGATGTGGGAAATCGACACTTTTGAAAGCGATCACCAGAATCATTTCAAACCAATCAGGTACGGTTGTTTTAGATGGGGTGAATATTTCAAAAGAAAGCACTAAGATCCTTGCAAGAAAAATGGCCATACTTCCGCAGACACCCGAGAGTGCAAGCGGTTTGACGGTTGGGGAGCTCGTATCATATGGGCGCTTTCCCTATCAAAAAGGTTTTGGGCGCCTGACCCAAAAAGACTATGATGTGATTGATTGGGCACTTGAAGTGACCGGCACGAAAGACTTCAAGTTCCGTCCGGTGGATGCTCTATCAGGAGGTCAGCGCCAGCGTGTTTGGATTGCGATGGCCCTTGCCCAGGAAACGGAAATCATCTTCCTTGATGAGCCGACCACCTATTTGGATATGGCGCATCAGCTGGAGGTTCTAGAATTATTACAAAGGCTGAATGAAGAACAGGGACGTACAATTGTCATGGTTCTTCATGATTTAAACCAAGCTGCTCGCTTTGCCGACTATATCATTGCCTTAAAGGACGGGGAAATAGTTAAAGCGGGAGATTGTGAAGAAGTCATCACTCATGAAGTGCTTAAGAAAGTATTCCATATTGATGCGGTAATCGGACGAGATCAACGAACGAACAAACCAATGTGCAGCACATACAATTTACTAAAAGGAGATTTGACAACAAATGAAAAAGATAATGATCCCGTTTATACTGCTGTTAGTGTTAATTATTAGTGCTTGTGGTAACGAGTCAGCCGAAAAAGAAAAAAGCTCGGCTTCCAAAAAGGAAAAATCAGGTACCATCACATATCAATCTGAAAATGGTCCTGTTGAAGTTCCGGCAGATCCTCAGCGTGTTCTAGTACTATCCACTTTCGCAGGTAACGTAATGGCTTTGGATGTTAACCTTGTAGGTGTCGATTCATGGTCTAAAATGAACCCGAACTTTAAGGAATTAAAAGATGTCGAAGAAGTGACGGACGAAGACCTGGAAAAGATTATCGAGTTGGATCCGGATTTAATCATTGGTTTATCAACGATTAAAAATGTTGATAAATTAAGTGAAATTGCTCCAACCGTAACGTATACATACGGAAAAGTGGACTATTTAACACAGCACGTAGAAATTGGCAAGCTTTTGAATAAAGAAAAAGAAGCCCAAGCTTGGGTGGATGATTTCAAAAAACGGGCAAAAACAACCGGTGAAGACATTAAAGCCAAAATCGGTGAAGATACAACCGTTTCCGTATTCGAAAAGTTTGACAAACAGTTCTATGTATTTGGCGATAATTGGGGTCGTGGAACGGAAATCCTTTATCAAGAAATGAAGTTGGCCATGCCTGAAAAAGTAAAAGAAGCAGCGTTGAAAGATGGTTACTTTGCTTTATCTTTAGAAGTTCTGGCAGACTATGCTGGTGATTATGTGATTTTGAGTAATAATAAAGACGAGGACAATTCGTTCCAACAAACTGATACGTATAAAAACATTCCTGCTGTTAAAAACAATAAACTATTTGAAGTGAATGCGAAAGAATTCTACTTCAATGATCCAATAACATTAGATTACCAGTTAGACTTCTTTTCCAAAAGTTTTCTTGGAAAATAATACAGCGAGGGAGAGGGATTCCAATTCCTCTCCTTTTATTCTATAAAAAAGAGATGAGAGAGACAGATGACTAATGAAAATCAACGTTTCATCCCATTTATATATAAACTGATCATAGGGATTGCTGTATTCATAGGCATGTTCATTATTTCAATGGCATTTGGTGCGGCGGATGTTACTGTAAAAGATGTCTGGCAAGCACTGACATCAAATGCTGCCGGTGAAAAGCTTTCAATCATCCGGGAAATCCGTTTCCCGCGTGAAGTGGGGGCAATCTTCGTGGGTGCAGCGCTTGCCGTTTCTGGTGCCATCATGCAGGGAATGACCAGGAATCCACTTGCCGATCCTGGGTTGCTTGGATTGACGGCAGGAGCCAATGCAGGTCTCGCAATCACTTTGGCATTTATTCCAAATGCTAATAACTTAGGAATCATGATTGCGTGTTTTATAGGTTCCGCTGTCGGGGCAACCATGGTTTTCGGAATCGGTGCGGTCAAAAAGGGAGGATTTTCTCCTATACGGATCGTATTGGCTGGTGCTGCAGTCTCTGCATTCCTATTTGCCGTTTCGCAAGGGGTCGGCATTTACTTCAAGGTATCAAAAGATGTATCGATGTGGACAGCTGGCGGGAATATCGGAACTTCATGGGAGCAGCTTCGCGTAATCGTCCCGTTCATTTTAATAGGCATCCTGATCTCCCTTATCTTTTCCAGACAGCTCACCATACTTAGCTTAAGTGAAGAAGTGGCGGTTGGCTTAGGGCAAAAGACAACACAAATAAAGGCGGTTCTCTTCGTAGTCATCATTCTCCTGGCAGGCGCAGCCGTTGCGCTTGTTGGAAATATGGTGTTCATCGGGTTAATGGTCCCCCATATCGTTCGGGCTATCGTGGGTACGGATTATCGATTCATCCTCCCTATGTCTGCTATTTTGGGAGCCACTTTCATGCTGCTTGCCGATACGATCGGCCGTACCGTCAATTCTCCATATGAAACACCTGTGGTAGCGGTTGTTGCGATGATAGGTTTACCTTTCTTCCTCCTAATCGTGCGTAAAGGAGGTAAAGCATTTTCATGATCCAGTCAGCTTTAGTCAAAAAACAGCGTTGGATAATAGGGGCATTAACTGCACTCATTATCATTACGATCATTATAGGGACGTGTTCGGGATATTCCAATCTTTCTTTAGGTCGACTGTTTCCAACGCTCTTCGGGCAAGGAACGTTTAAAGAGGAATTCATATTATTTTCCGTCCGCTTACCGCGAATCATCATCACCCTTTTAGCAGGCATGGCCCTTGCACTGTCGGGAGCCATTCTACAAGGTATCACACGTAATGATTTAGCCGATCCCGGAATCATCGGGATCAACTCAGGAGCAGGTGTTGCCATTGCGGCTTTCTTTCTGTTTTTCCCGCTTGACGCTGGTTCGTTTGTTTATATGGTTCCGCTTGTCGGTTTTATCGGCGCGTTACTGACGGCCTGTTTAATATATATCCTCTCATACAAGAGAAAGAGTGGCCTTGAACCCGTTCGGTTAGTGTTGATCGGCGTAGGTTTTTCAATGGCGCTTTCAGGCCTGATGATTGTCCTCATTTCGTCAGCGGAACGAGCGAAGGTCGATTTCATCGCCAAATGGTTGGCGGGAAATATATGGGGCACGGACTGGCCTTTCATATGGGCAATCATTCCATGGTTAATCATCCTCATTCCATTCACTTTATATAAAGCAAATCGTTTGAATCTGCTTGGTTTAAGTGAACCGGTCGCAATTGGGGTCGGTGTATCGATTGAAAAGGAGCGGATCGTACTGCTGATCACGGCTGTAGCATTGGCAGCGGCTGCCGTTTCTGTTACAGGCGGAATTGCATTCATTGGACTTATGTCCCCGCATATAGCAAAATCCTTGGTAGGACCACGAAATCAACTATTCATTCCGGTTGCCATTTTAATCGGTGGATGGCTATTGCTGCTTGCCGATACGATAGGCCGTAATATAATTGAACCCGAGGGGATTCCTGCAGGTATCATGGTCGCATTGATCGGTGCTCCTTATTTCATGTATTTATTGTTGAAAAAATAAGAACTTGCTAAAATCCCCTGAAATCTTCAGGGGATTTTATGTTTTTTGAGTGCTTCCGCCGTTTTTTGTTTTAATAGGGGGTTATCTATATCTAATCATTTCATCAGGATTCAATCGTTTCGCTTCGAAATAAAATACTTGAATAAACTTTTTTGTATTTACCCGGGTAGGTGTAAGAACTATTGTTGAATCATTTTGCAGTTCTTTCATCTTTTGGCGAACGACTGTGAAATCAAAAAATTTGGAAGCATAATTTTCAAACTTCGGATTTGAAAAATCCGTTAAACCGAGCGAGGCAAAATGATTTAACGAATGGTTGATCGTTCTGCGTATTCGCTGTTCGGCAGCTTTTATTTCTCGATTGATATCAGCCTGCAAAGCTGATGTGCCGAGCTTTTTTTTGGTGATTTCTACAAAGATATCCTTAAGGGTAGGGAAATGCTTTCCAAAAGTAAAAGTCCTTTCATACATAAATAAATATTGAAGCATCTCCATTAAATCTTTTGCGCCATTTTCTCCAACGATCCCTAATTCCGATAGTAGGAATTCACCTACCTCACTTATACTTTTTTCATTAAAACTATTGGATTTATCAACTTTTGGCTGTTCAAAATTCAATACACCATTCAAAGAGGCTTGGATATTTGTGATCGATCTTTCTAAATGAATCCGTTCCATAACTTTTCGGATAACTGTTAATATCTCAATACGATTGATTGGTTTGGTAATATAATAATCTATTCCAAGTGAGTATGCCTCACCAATCAGCTCCTTTGATTCAACCTGCGAAATCATTATTATTTTTCCGTTAAATGTACTTTTTATATGACGAAGTGTCTCAATGCCATCCCGGATGGGCATTAATAAATCAATGAATAATATATCAATTTGTTTTAAATTCAAAATATGCCCTTCCAATAGACTTCCATCCTCGGCTTCCTCCACCACTTCTCCTAAATCTTCGTTCTCTATAATTTGGCTTAAGTTCGAACGTATGGCACAATCATCATCTGTTATAAAAAAACGCATGGAATCATCCTTTCTGGATCAACTTATGAATGGGTAATCTTATTGAAAAAACGGCGCCGTTAAAACTATTCTCAAACAGGATATCGCCTCCCAGTTCTTTTACGACCTCTTTAACATATGAGAGACCAATCCCTGTTGAGGGTGTCCCGAAATGATCATATTTTGAAGTGAACCCAGGTTTGAATATCACAGTCTGATATTTTTGAGGAATTCCAGGTCCAGTATCAGCAACTTTAAATTCTACATTGTCATGAATTTCACCCAAACTTAAACGGACGATTCCCTTTTCTTTAATTGCTTCAACTGCATTTGCGACTAAATTATTGAAAAGAGATAACACGGTATACACATGATAATGTGAATCATTTTTTTCATCCAATGAATATTCAAATTGTATATCCTTTCCTAGTGATAATGCATATTTTTCATTAATTCGGATAATTAAATGAAAAAGTTCAGCAGCATTCATATAATCTTTAAAACTCTCATTGGAAATCAATTTGGAGAGACCGGCAAAAATCCGTTGATTATCTTTCTTGACTTCATGCATTTCACCCGCAATGCGCAATGCTTTTTGACTATATGGCTCTGTAAAAACATGAGGTTGCTTTTCCTGTTTTTCCAGAGCTTTTAAATCTCGATACAAATCATACGATTTCTTTGTAATATTCTCAGCATTTTTTAATGTTTTTTTTAAATGAATCGTTTCCTCGTATAAGTTGGAAATGAGCATCAGCATATGTTCATTTTGTTTTCTGATTTGTCGTTCCCTTGATTGTGCTTCATAAAGTTTCATCATATTAAAAAAACTTAAAACGATAAAACTGTGGGCGAATGCGATCATGATCATCTCGTTCAGTGAACCTAGAGTAATTGTTGTTTCCAATACAATATATTGAAAGATCAATTCTACAGAGTCGGAAAATATTTCGATAATGAGACCAATAAATCCAATAATTAAAGATCGGTTTTGAAAGCGATTTATTTTCACTAAATAAAAAAGAAAGCAGTAGGTGAAATAAAAGAAAAAACTTGGATAATGAACTTGAAATGCGGAAGCCCAGGAAAAACTATCATGCATGAAAAAATCTATAAGAATACGAAATGCCACAACCATTGTTCCTGTCAGAAAGCCCGAAAGAATGGCAGGCGTTTTCTGTAATAATAGTAAAAAGAAGAAAAGTACAGGCGGACCAAAACTTACCCGAAACGTTTCATTTAAAGGATAAAAACTCAATTCGCCTGCTAATGGCACTGTTAACAGCATCAAAGCAAGGATATTGACCTCTTTTTTCATTAACGTACTGAGATTCAAGTCGTCACCTCCCAATTTGTTTAAAAAATCAGTATACAGTTTCATCGGCTTCAATACAACGCTTACTTTGTTCCAGAATGGAACGGCTTAAAACCAATTATGGCAAAACCAATCTGTTTTTCTATCCACAAAAAATGGTAACGGAACATGTAAGATGATTCCGTTTTTTTAGTGGATTTTTATTTTTTAGAATTTGTAGGTTTTCGTATGATTATGTAGTTCCCAATTTAAAATTAATGGCAGATAGAAATTTTTGAAAGCGCTTAACAATATTTTGAATATTCATTATATTTTCATCGAAGCTATACAAGTAAGCTTGATGGCATTCGGTAATACGCTCATATTGAAAAAATAATGATACAACAACTGAAGAGGTGGAAAAATGTGATTGAAGAATTGTCAAAAGAGTATGACATTCACGTTAATAGTCAAAAGCAAGCCGACTTAGATGAATGGGTAGCACATTACAGATCCTTTGCTACTGAAGGGCAAACCGCCAATTATATACCGGCATTGAGAAATGCACACTTATCGCAATTGGGCATTTGCATACTGGAGCCTGGTGGATCAATGATCAAGTCAGGGGATTGGGAAGTCCCATTCACACTGCAAAGTATTTCAAAAGTGCTCAGCTTTATAGCCGCATGCTTGGGTTGCGGCATTTCTTATGTGTTAGAGAGAGTCGATGTGGAACCGACTGGGGATGCTTTCAATTCAATTATTCGTTTAGAAATGCATAAGCCGGGAAAGCCGTTCAATCCTATGATAAATGCCGGGGCGATCACCATAGCTTCGCTTCTCCCAGGGGATTCTTCACAAAAGAAATTAGAATTTCTCTATACATTATTTGAAAATTTGTTAGGAAAGCGCCCGGCCATCAATGAGGCAGTGTATCAATCTGAGTGGCAAACCTCTCATAGAAATAGAGCTTTGGCTCACTATTTAAAAGAGACGAATTATTTAGAATCGGATGTAGAGGATGCTTTAGAGGTTTACCTCAAACAATGTTCCATAGAAGTAACCACAGAAGATATAGCCCTGCTTGGGCTGATTCTTGCACAAGATGGATACCATCCCATCCGTAAAGAACAAGTACTCCCAAAAAAAGTGGCTAGGCTGGCCAAAGCATTAATGCTTACTTGTGGTATGTACAATGCTTCGGGTAAATTTGCGGCTTTTGTGGGGGTGCCTGCCAAAAGTGGAGTATCTGGCGGGATCATGGCACTTGTTCCTCCCAGTTCCAGAAGCGGGCTTCCTTTTCAAGATGGATGTGGCATCGGTATATACGGACCTGCCATTGATGAATATGGGAATAGCGTAACAGGTGGTATGTTATTGAAACAAATGGCACAGGAATGGGATCTTAGTATTTTCTAAAAAGCAGGGAAGAGTTTTTCATATAAAAAAGCAATATAGGGGACTTCCATATATTTTCCTTATCAATTACTAAACTTTAGCAAGAGGTGATGCTATGCAGCACTCTCTTTAAGATTAGACGAACTTGAAACAATTCATAAATCAGTTAAGAACGTCATTATAAAAGAATGAAATTTGGAAAGCATGGTGATGAACATATGAATAATTTGCAGCGAAAGATGGGTACGTTTTCGTTAACGATGGTAGGACTCGGGTCAATTATTGGCTCAGGCTGGTTATTCGGAGCTTGGAAAGCGGCACAAATCGCAGGACCGGCTGCCATTATCTCTTGGATTATAGGGATGGTTGTTATTTTATTTATCGCACTATCTTACAGTGAATTAGGGGCTATGTTTCCTGAAGCTGGGGGAATGGTAAAATATACACAATACTCTCATGGCTCGTTTATAGGGTTTCTTGCAGGTTGGGCAAACTGGATTGCAATTGTTTCTGTAATTCCAGTCGAAGCGATTGCTTCTGTTCAATATATGAGCTCATGGCCATGGAAATGGGCACAGTGGACACATGGTTTAGTAGAAAATGGGAGTCTTACCGGGGGTGGCTTGGCAATTGCCTCTGCATTATTGGTCGTCTACTTTTTATTAAATTACTGGACAGTTAGTTTGTTTTCAAAAGCAAATTCATTTATTACAGTCTTTAAGGTTATTATACCTGGACTGACGATCGGCTCACTTTTATTTGCCGGTTTTCATGGATCAAATTTTACCTCTGCAGGAAGTATCGCTCCCAATGGTTGGGCAAGTGTACTTACAGCTGTAGCAACTTCCGGTATCATCTTTGCATTTAACGGTTTTCAAAGTCCGATTAACATGGCAGGTGAGGCAAAGAATCCTGGACGTTCGATTCCATTTGCAGTAATAGGATCCATCTTAATTGCAACGGTTATCTACGTTTTATTACAGATTGCATTTATTGGGGCCGTTGATCCGTCCATGATTGTGAATGGATGGCAACATTTGAATTTCAATTCACCGTTTGCTGATTTAGCAATTGTCCTAGGTATAAACTGGTTAGTTATTTTACTATACGTTGATGCTTTTATTTCTCCTTCCGGGACGGGAATAACATACACGGCGACAACGTCACGAATGCTTTATGGAATGGAAAAGAATAAATATTTGCCAAGCGTGTTTGGAAAACTTCATCCACTTTATGGTATCCCTCGTCAAGCCATGTTTTTTAATCTAGGTGTATCTTTCTTATTTTTATTCATGTTTAGAGGCTGGGGCGTATTGGCAGAGGTTATTTCGGTTGCGACATTAGTCTCTTATATTACAGGTCCAGTTACTGTTATGACATTAAGGCGCACCGGTCAGAATTTATACAGACCATTACGTCTAAAAGGATTAAGTATCATTGCACCGCTTGGCTTTGTTTTTGCTTCTTTGGTTTTATATTGGGCAAGATGGCCACTGACAGGACAAGTATTATTTATCATAATGATTGGTCTCCCCGTTTATTTCTATTATCAAGCAAAAATCAATTGGAAGGGATTCCGTCAAAACTTCTTGGCAGGGGTTTGGATGGTTGTTTACTTACTCTGTATGATGACCATTTCATACTTAGGCAGTGAAAAGTTTGGTGGAATAAACATAATCCCATTTGGTTTGGATATGGTCATCATAACATGTTTATCTCTAGGGTTTTATAGTTGGGCAATAAAGAGTGGATTCCAAACAGAATATTTGGAACAAGGACAAAAAGTAAATGAAGACTTGAGATCGATGGAGAATAACATTGCAGCTCACACTGATAAAAAGGACGCTGTATAAATGGTGTAGCCACTTCATTGATTGACATGCTCTAACTAAATCGATGAAGGGTGAAAAAAAGGGGACGGCAAATTTAATTTGCTGTCCCCTTTTTGGAATTTAAGAAAGGCTGTTATTTTTTTATTTCACACCTGGTTTATCATTATACCCGGCAGTGAAGATAGCGGCTAAAAATGTAATAGCAACCCCAACGATAATAACTGTGCCCATGCTGTGACCTCCCTTTACCCATATTGTCCCACTTAAGTATAGGCTTAGTATACCCTAATTTTTAGCAGTAGTGCACACAATTTTTCTTGTCAGCATAATTGTCTTCGATTCTTCAATGATTAAGCCTTTTTCGATACATGGAGAGCCAAGGGCTATTCGAAACAATGGCCGGCGACTTTTTAAAGTCTGACATGTTTGTCAGACTTGGAGCATAGATTTAAGTATTCTCTGAAAGTGACAGGGGGAGGTTCCTTAATGGATATTTTAAAGAAAATCGAAAAATTTAGAGAAGATGAACAGAAGCTGAAGTGGGAAGGCACCTTCGCAGAGTACTTAGAAATATTGAAAGAAACGCCTTTAGTTGCTCAATCTGCTCATTCACGTGTATACAACATGATCAGAGATGCAGGGATAGAGGAAGTAAATGGGACAAAGAAATACAATTTTTTCAGCGGTCAGTTGTTCGGCCTTGAAGATTCATTGGAAAGGCTCATCGAGGAATATTTCCATCCGGCGGCAAAGCGGCTCGATGTCCGTAAGCGGATATTGCTTCTTATGGGTCCGGTATCAGGCGGGAAGTCCACACTCGTTTCTTTACTGAAGCGTGGACTTGAAAATTATTCATTAAAAGACACAGGTGCCATTTATGCAATAAAAGGATGCCCGATGCATGAAGATCCACTGCATCTCATTCCGCAGTATTTACGGAATGATTTTTTTGAAGAATATGGCATCAGGATTGAAGGAAACCTATCGCCGCTGAATGTAATGAGGTTAGAACAGGAGTATGGAAGCAGGATAGAAGATGTGATGGTCGAGCGTATTTTCCTTTCTGAGGATAAGCGTGTTGGAATTGGAACATTCAGTCCTTCTGACCCTAAGTCACAGGATATCGCTGATTTGACGGGCAGCATCGATTTTTCGACCATTGCCGAATACGGATCTGAATCAGATCCGCGGGCCTATCGTTTTGATGGCGAGCTGAACAAGGCGAACCGCGGGATGATGGAGTTCCAGGAGATGCTGAAATGTGATGAGAAGTTCTTATGGCATTTGCTTTCATTGACACAAGAGGGGAATTTTAAAGCTGGCCGTTTTGCATTGATCAGTGCAGATGAACTCATTGTGGCTCATACGAATGAAACGGAGTATAAAGCGTTCATTTCCAATAAGAAAAATGAAGCATTGCATTCCCGTATCATTGTCATGCCGATTCCATATAATCTGAAGGTCTCTGAGGAAGAAAAGATTTATGAAAAAATGATCCGTGAAAGTGATGTCTCGGATGTTCATATAGCTCCGCATACATTAAGGGTGGCGGCAATCTTCAGCATCATGACCCGCCTGAAGGATCCCAAAAAGGGCGATATCGATTTATTGAAAAAGATGAGGCTTTATGATGGGGAAAATGTCGAAGGATTTAATTCCGCTGACATCAATGAATTGAAAAAAGAATATCAGGACGAAGGCATGAGCGGAATCGACCCACGTTACGTGATCAACCGAATTTCCTCTACGATCATTCGTAAGGAAAATCCGTCCATTAATGCATTGGATGTACTTATGTCTTTAAAAGCAGGTCTTGATCAGCATCCGTCCATTACGAACGAACTTCGGGAGAGGTATTTGAATTTCATATCACTGGCACGTAAAGAATACGATGCCATTGCAAAAAATGAAGTCCAAAAGGCATTTGTCTATTCATATGAAGAGTCGGCGAAAATCCTCATGGATAATTATCTGGATAATGTCGAAGCATACTGCAATAAATCAAGGCTGCGCGATCCATTGACTGGGGAGGAAATCAATCCTGATGAAAAATTGATGCGCTCGATAGAAGAACAAATTGGAATTTCCGAGAATGCAAAAAAAGCATTCCGCGAAGAAATATTGATTCGCATTTCTGCATATGCGCGTAAAGGTAAGCGATTCGATTATAATTCCCATGATCGTTTACGGGAAGCGATCCAGAAAAAACTATTCGCCGATTTGAAGGATGTCGTTAAGATCACTACTTCAACGAAGACACCAGACGAAAGGCAACTGAAGAAAGTGAACGAGGTCATCACGAGACTTATCGACGAGCACGGTTATAATTCCACATCAGCCAATGATTTGCTGCGCTATGTGGGCAGCTTGTTAAATCGGTAATCCATACTTTTTTGCCCCTGCCCCCAATCGGGCAGGGTTTTATGGCCTTTTGCGGAAGGTAAAATGAATGAAAGGTGGACTTCTGAATTCCGTTGAAATCATGCACCTTTCGCTAAAGGGTGATTATAAATAGAAGGCAAGAGATTATTAAAGCACCGGGCCCTTCTGAATGGAGGGAGTCCGGTGCTTTGATTTCTATTTGGTTACATTCAAGCCATACTGTTCAATAAGTGTAATAAGTTGATTCGGTGATAGTTTTTCTTCGCTATGATCGATTTTAATTTCCCCATCATCAACATCGATGATCGCGCGTTCCACACCTTCCGTTTTCATAAGTATGGACTCAAGATTTAAAATCGGACCTTCTGACGTTGCTTCCTTTACATAAAGGGTAGTTGTTTGCATACTTCTTGCACCTCCTTACATTTGCTCATAATGTCTTATCTATACCCCATATTTCCATTAGATATGTTACGTTTTGGATTTGGAAATATTGGGTATCAATAAGTAGAGGTGATGGCAAATGAGTAAGGAAGAATTGAAAAAAGAACATGTTCCGGAAAATAGCTCCATGGCTAAAGATTATGAAGAGATGAAAGAACTTGGAAAGCAGATGGAAAATCAAAGGACGAATGAAGAATTGAAAGAGTGGGATAAACGCCCAGGTACAGTTCAACATGAAATAGAGGAAGATAAAGATTGACGAATATCACAACCAGAATCATTCTATCTGTGTGAAAGGGTGTCCAGAAAAACTGCTGGTGCACCCTTTTTGTTGTATTCATAATTACACTGGCATTTAAATAATCCTATAATCCGACTAAAGAAACCTACTAAAAAACGAACAGACCTGATGATTATCAGGTCTGTTCGTTTTTTTGGAATATTTATTTTGCAGTAGCATTTTTTAAAAAAACTTTAAAGGGCCTTTAATGCCCATGTCAGGACTTGTCTAGTTCGTAGGTAAACGTCCATTATTGAATTTTGTTGTAAATTATCCAGCATCGCTGCATAAGATAGAGTAATACTTTTCTTTTAATCCGTTTTTTCGCACTGTATTTTTGATTGGAAAACTGGAATGATGTGGGCTTTCCCACACTAATTTATTATATGAAGGAATGATGAAAAGCGTGCAAACATTTTTAAGGGGGGAAGAGAATGTCGGAAGAGAGTAATCAACAGTATGTTATCTCACAGGAAAATTGGTCCCTCCATCGGAAAGGCTATGATGATCAACAACGTCATCAGGAAAAGGTGCAGGAAGCAATCAAGAATAATTTGCCTGATCTAATTTCAGAAGAAAGCATCGTGATGTCCAATGGCCGGGATGTTATCAAGATTCCCATTCGCTCCTTGGATGAATACAAAATTCGTTATAACTATGATAAAAACAAACATGTAGGGCAAGGCGATGGAGACAGTAAAGTGGGGGATGTGGTCGCGAGGGATGGCTCACCGTCCGATGCCGGGGCCGGTAAGGGCCAAGGTGCAGGTGACAAGGCCGGCGAGGATTATTATGAAGCCGAAGTGTCGATGATGGAATTGGAGGAAGCCCTGTTCAGCCAATTGGAACTCCCTAATCTTCAGAAGAAAGAACACGCGGAGCACACGCTTGAACATATCGAATTCAACGATATCCGCAAGACAGGCCTAATGGGAAATATCGACAAAAAGAAAACGATGATATCGGCTTTCAAACGGAACGCTTTAAGGGGGGACCCAGGTTTTCATCCTATTTATAAGGAAGATTTTAAATTCAAAACCTGGAATGAGATTCAGAAACCTGATTCCAAAGCAGTTGTACTGGCAATGATGGATACTTCCGGAAGCATGGGGTTATGGGAAAAATATATGGCTCGAAGCTTTTTCTTTTGGATGAACCGCTTCTTGCGGACAAAATATGAAACTGTGGAAATCGAGTTCATTGCCCATCATACAGAAGCGAAAGTTGTTCCGGAGGAGGATTTCTTTTCAAAAGGGGAAAGCGGCGGTACGATTTGTTCGTCCGTATACCGAAAAGCATTAGAACTTATTGATCATAAATATGACCCCGCGAAGTTTAATATCTATCCGTTTCACTTTTCCGATGGTGATAACCTAACATCCGATAATGTCCGCTGCGTTAAGCTTGTTGAAGAACTCATGAAGGTTTCCAATATGTTCGGATACGGGGAAGTCAATCAATACAATCGTCATTCGACATTGATGACAGCGTATAAGAATATCGATAATGAAAAATTCAGGTACTATATCCTTAAGCAAAAGGCTGACGTTTTCCACGCAATGAAGAGCTTTTTTAAAGACGAGGAAAGTAAGAAGTATGCATGAAAAAACGCGCTAGCTTGTACTGGATTGTAGGGAAGGCGTCATTCTCTCTACAATCTTTTTTATTTATTAATCTGATTAAAAATATTCAGTTCCACATCGGGTGATGGCTGCTGTAAGTAACACTTGTTCATTCCTTTTTCACCTTCCTCCCAATAGGTAAGGATTTTCTTTCTCTCTTTGATCATTTGTTTACTGCTCGATTCAATGACGTGATGAACAAATCTGCCTAGCATTTGTACGGAAATTCAAGATATAAAGTGATGGTTTTCGTTCATGACACTTCGTTTTAACCCTTCTTCACCTGATGACTTCTTACTGGAGGCGCAATATAAAAAATGGTTTATCTCATTTCATTTTTGAGACGTTATGACTTTGAATATATTATAAAATAAAGTAGCAGTGAGGACCCTTCCCAAAAACCCCATTGCAGAAAACCCATTCTCTGAGCGGTTCCAAAACATTGTGCCTTGGATAACCCCTCTGGCTGCCTGTTCCCTATGTTCCCAGGGGGCAGGCTGTTTTTATGAATAATTTTTTCGCTCCTTTAAGAAATAAAAAGTACAGGTGGATTGAATATTAGTAGGTCTGTTTTCCTCAATAGCAAATTCGATTTTATTTGTGATGCCCACTATTCCTTATTATCCTTATGCCATTTAATCCAACGCTAGTTCTTCGGTAGTAAAATCAGCCGCTCTCTAATCTTCACCCGCTTTTTCGAAATCCAATGAAAAATGAACTGCATTTCTTTTCTGAACGAATGATTTTACTTTATGAAATACCGACACTCGCCTATTTGTATATAATGATGCCAGAATCTAAATCTAGATAATATCAACATCATGATAAAGGAGAAAGATGATGTCGAAGCAATTTAACTTTTTTTTACTATGGGTGTCACAAACTTGGTTCACCCTATTGAAATACAGGATCTATTTTATTCAAGCCTTTTTAGTCTTCTTTTTGATGTATCTTTTATTAAATGAACAAGAAATAAATACGCTGAAAATCACCCTCATTTTAATAACTTCACTATCCTTTCTTAAAAGTGCCCATGGAAAAAAAGGGTGAATGAAAGTATAAGGGATATGTAAGGAGATTACGGTGAAAAGTTCTATGGGCGTGTACCAAGTGCGCTGGATGATATATATGTTCATGTAATCCGACGGAACGTTATGACAATGAGCTATAAGAAAAATAGAAGAAACTCTTCAGGGAATGTTAAAGGATAAATCCTTTCAAGCGTAAATGTGATAAGACGGAACCAATGGTTTCACTTATCACATTTTTAGTTATATAACCATAATGATGTTACCCCCTAAAAGAAACTTTGAATTTTGGACGGTGGATTGGGTAAGAAGATATGCTTTTATAAAATGCTCGATCATTTCTTCCGATTAAACACATCGCCAAAAATGAAAATAATCACATGAAAATTGATGTTTAATGCCCTAATGTGGTTCCTAAAATGATTTTTTATGAATCATTATTGGAACGAGGTACTTCTCGAAAAAAAGTATTATTAATCTTGTAAGTAAAATCATTTTTTAGAGGAGCGTTTCTTTTATGAAGAAAAGTAAAATGTTAAAACCTATTAACGTTATGACAACATCATTTCTATTAGCAAGTTCTCTATTAATGCCAAGTGCAGGATTTGCAGAAGAACTATCCACACCTAAGAATGAGGAAAGTTCGAATTCACAAGAGTCTGGGGTGAAAAATCAAGAAGCTCGTACACAAACAACCGAAACTCAATCTTCAGGGAAAGCAGCTTCAAAAATGATGATAAATGAAGCAGTCGTCAATAATTTTCAAGAGTTGAAGGTTGCTTTAGAGGCGGATAATGGCATTACAACGATTCATCTTGGACAAAACATTGATATCAGCGGAGCGATTAAAATTCACCCAGCAAAAACGGAAATCGTGATTGATGGTAATAACCATACAATAACGGAAACAGGATCAACAGGATCAACAGGTGGTATCTATGCCAACGGTAATAGTAATTTATTAAGCAGTGTCCATGTAAAAGACGCGCATATTAATGGAAAGAACTATTACGGTTTCGTTACCATACATGATGGAACAAAAAATGTAGAACAAATATTCGAAAATGTAAATTACAGCGGACCTCAACTAATATTTAACCGTAACGGGAAGGCAATTTTCAAAGGAGTTAACGACATCTATATTAATGACAATACAGTACCAGGTTCATCAGCAACTCATGAACTGGCAGAAACCGGTAGTGTGGAATTTGAAGGTGTGACTTACATTAGCCATAATAGTAGCCATGCTCTTATATGGTCTGTTGCAAAAGAACCTCAATTTAAGATCGCACCAAATGCTAAAGTGAAAATTCATACAAATAAAAGTGGGTATGGAATATTTTCTGCAACAGGCGGTGATGCAGATTTTTCCGTTGGAGCTAATGCAAAGGTAGAGATTGATGGACAAAAAGGAGTTACCCAATCTGGAAAGTTAAAATCATTTAACGTGGATGCCGGTGCAGATGTACAAATGAATAGAACGGGAACTGATTCATATCCAATGGTCTCACTTTATGGGCCAGCGAACATTAATGATCAAGCAAAACTTCATATAACAACAGAAGAGGGTCATGCTTTGGAAGTGGAAAATAAAGTATCCACCATTGATTTTAATAATCCAGAGAGTGTTGTATTGTCTTCAATGAAAAAACAAGCATTAAATAATTTAAGTAGCTCGCTTACGATGAGTATGGATACGGGCATGGTAAAACTCTGGACGAGTGCGACAGGTGATCCTGCAAATAGTTATGTGGGCAAATCCGGTGGCAATCTTACTTGGAAAGCTATGTATCGTTATAACATAGCTCAATCAATTAGTGGCAATCCAGAGAATTTCAATATTGAATTTGGTAAAACAAAAAAGATTGAATTAGGAAAAGATGTGGATGGACAAGCAGAAAGAGACCTAGCCGATGCGAAGAACAAAGTGGAAGATCTGTTCACGGACGATAAGTTCGATACATTGGAAGGCACGACGGATCAAGGGGCGATTGATGAAGCCCAAGAGGCGGTCAATAAGCTTCCAGAAGGTGCAGAAAAAGACCGTCTGCAAGACTTATTGAACAAAGCGCAAGATTTATTGAACAAAAAAGAACAAGCAGAAAAAGACCTAACCGATGCGAAGAACAAAGTGGAAGATCTGTTCACGGACGATAAGTTCGATACATTGGAAGGCACGACGGATCAAGGGGCGATTGACGAAGCCCAAGAAGCGGTCAATAAGCTACCTGAAGGTGCAGAAAAAGACCGTCTGCAAGATTTACTGAACAAAGCGCAAGATTTATTGAACAAAAAAGAACAAGCAGAAAAAGACCTAACCGATGCGAAGAACAAAGTGGAAGATCTGTTCACGGATGATAAGTTCGATACATTGGAAGACACGACGGATCAAGGGGCGATTGACGAAGCCCAAGAAGCGGTCAATAAGCTACCTGAAGGTGCAGAAAAAGACCGTCTGCAAGACTTATTGAACAAAGCGCAAGATTTATTGAACAAAAAAGAACAAGCAGAAAAAGACCTAACCGATGCGAAGAACAAAGTGGAAGATCTGTTCACGGACGATAAGTTCGATACATTGGAAGGAACGACGGATCAAGGGGCGATTGACGAAGCCCAAGAAGCGGTCAATAAGCTTCCTGAAGGTGCAGAAAAAGACCGTCTGCAAGACTTATTGAACAAAGCGAAAGATCTATTGAACAAAAAAGAACAAGCAGAAAAAGACCTAACCGATGCGAAGAACAAAGTGGAAGATCTGTTCACGGATGATAAGTTCGATACATTGGAAGACACGACGGATCAAGGGGAGATTGACGAAGCACAAAAAGCGGTCAATAAACTTCCTGAAGGTGCAGAAAAAGACCGTCTGCAAGATTTACTGAACAAAGCGCAAGATTTATTGGATAAAGATATAACGGCTCCAAATGCACCGAAACTAAATGAAGTTACAACAAACAGTAAAGAAGTAACAGGAAGCGGTGAACCTGAAGCAAATGTGACCGTCACCATTAATTCCAAGAAATATACAGGAGTTGTAGGTCCAGACGGGAAATTCGCGGTTGCGATTCCAAATCAACCAGTCCATACGGTTATTACTGTTACCCTTACCGACACGGCTGGGAATGTCAGCGAGAGTTCATCTGTTAGGGTAGTACAGTTTATGCCGAGTGAACCTGTAAAGATCAATCCTGTGTATCCAAATGCAGAAGTTATAACTGGAACTGCTCCTGAAGGGGCAACTATCGTTCGCTTATTGGTAAATGGCGAAGCACTGCGTACGGCACCTGTCAATGAAGATGGAACATTCAGTATATACAGTAAGTATGTAGGAGTAGATGAGAATGGAAATAATAAAACCCTACAAGTAGGCGATATCGTAACGGTTGACTACGGTGTTCGGACTCCATCGAACCTACAAGCTCATACTACGGTAATCAAGGAAGCGGAGAAACTGCAGGTGAATCCTGTAGCTCCTAATGCCGATTATGTTACGGGCAAGGCACCGGAGGGAACTAAGAGTCTCCGTTTGCTAGTGAATGGAATAGCGCAGAGAACAGTGTCCCATACTCAGACTGGGGCAGGATTCATTAATCCAGATGGAAGTTACCAAATTTACAGCCGGTTTATTGTGGATGAAAATGGGGTTAATCGAAGATTGCAAGCAGGAGATGTCATTGAAGTTGACAATGGACCTCTAGTAGTTGGAGGAGAAATAGCAAAAACAGTAGTAAAATAATCAATTTGATAATGATGTGAGAAGGCCTCTCCTATTGGAAGTGGGTCCTTCTTACATGTTTGAAAACGCTTCTTAAAGTGTTTGAGTATTTTTTCGTTTCAAGGAAAGGAAGTCCAATTTTTAAATGAGATAAAAGGTAGTGAAGAATCTCTCTTTAAGAAGGATTTATATTTTTTAAAAGGAGTGGAATCATGATATTGAAGAGAAGGTTCAGAAGTATTGGAATCTGTATATTCACATTAAGTATATTTTTGACAGGCTGCATGTCAGGAGAAAAGGATACTAAGGATGATCCAGTAGCAGTGCCGAAGCAAACGGACTCCACCGCTAAAGGTGATGCAGGAGAGGAGAAAGACATATCTGGCGTAAGTATTGGGGTTGAAGAAGCATTGCAGCTCGAGCACCCAGATCAAAAAGGGAAAAAAGTTTTACAGTTACAGCTGAAGGCAACTAATAAAACGGCAGAAGAAAAATTTGTAGACGTTTTTGAAATGTCGGTATGGAATCAAGAGGGTAAAAAACTACGTATCTATCCAGGAGATAATCTGGGGACGAAACTGGCTCCTGGAAAAAGTGTAAAAGGAAATGGATACTATGTGATTGAAGGAAAGGGACCTTACAAGGTGCGGTATGAAAATACTGAAACGAAAGATAAGCAGGAATGGACTATTAACAAAGTGAAGGACATGACAGAGGAAGAACCTGAAAAGTAGTATGTAATTCGCGTTTTGACTGAACATTGGAGTTCCCCCGATGAATGGCACCCCGGTTAAAGGCCATTCAATCGGGGGATTTGTATTTCTTGAACGATAGGAAGAATGGAGTATCGGATAGAGAAAGACTATGTTCGTTTTTTATCAACTGTTTGCTAATTGAGGGACGTCCATTATAAACGTGAAATGTGTGGGATTAAGTTCTTATTCAAAATGAAATATTTAATTATGGATATAGGTGTGTTGGCTAAAAACAGATTTAGTTTTACCCTAAACATGCACTTGTACGGGATTTTATGGCTAGTACCTCACGTCAAAAGAACAGGTGATTCTGGTTAAATAGGGTAGATGAATCAAAAACAGAACGCTTCATTCGAAATCTGGAACCAGCAACAAAAATAATTATGATAATTTATTAATGCTGGCGATAAAAATTAACGGGAAACTTACAAGGCAATTTTTAAGGCTGATTTCTAGGAATGTAGATCAACTATAAAATATAAATGATATATCTGGTCGATTTAGCTGATTAAGAAAGATAGCGTTAGGAATTTGTTAGTTTATTTGTATTGAATATTCATTGTGGCCTACTAATTTTAAATGTTCGTTATGTTCTGGTAAGGGAAATGGAGGAGTTGAATCATGATAACAGCAATAAAACGAGAAAGAGAGCAACAAAAAAATAATGGCCAATACTCGCACAAATCTGCTTTGCAAAGAGATTTAAAGAACAAGACCGCTAAAGTCGGAGTGATTGGATTGGGTTATGTTGGTCTCCCAACTGCTTGCCATTATGCATCTAAAGGTTATACGGTGACAGGATTCGATGTCTCTGAGACAAAAGTGGAAAGTTTAAATAGCGGAATTAACTATATCAATGATGTAGATAATGACGGGCTTAGAGAATTGATAAACCAAAAGCAATTTACAGCGACGACGGATATGAAGCTGCTCGGAGACATGAATGTCCTTTTGATTTGTGTTCCGACCCCAGTTAATAATTTGAAGGAACCTGATATCTCGTATGTTAGGGATGTAGGGAGAATTGTCGCTGAACATGTGAAAGAAGGTACATTGGTTATTTTGGAAAGTACAACATATCCAGGAACGACAGAAGAATATATCTGTACACCATTAACAGAAAGAGGCTATGGGATTGGGAAGAACCTTTTTGTAGCATATTCCCCGGAAAGAATAGATCCGGGAAATAAAAGGTTTAATTTAAGCAACACTCCAAAGGTTGTCGGGGGAATGACGGAAACCTGTACAGATCTAGCTTGCAAGTTCATCGGTCCAACAGCTCATCGTGTTAATGGGATTCGTGTTGCAGAATTAAGCAAAATCTTTGAGAACACTTTCCGATGGATTAACATGGCTTTGGTGAATGAAATGACGGTTTTATGTAATGATTTGGAAATTGATATATGGGAAACGATCAATGCGGCTTCTTCAAAACCATACGGGTTCATGAAATTCACCCCAGGCATTGGTGTCGGCGGGCATTGCATACCGGTCGATCCATACTACTTGCTCTATAAAGCAAAAGAACATGGTCATCGGACAAAAATGATTGAATTGGCTGGGGATATTAATGACGGAATGATTCACTATTCTTATACGCGCATACTTGAACTGCTTGCAGCCAATGACAAGCTCATGAAACACTCACATGTTGTGGTTTTAGGTGCAACTTACAAAAGTGATATTGATGATTTAAGAGAAAGCCCGGTCGTCCGCTTACTTGAACGATTACAAAACAAGGTCCAGAATCTAACCGTC
This sequence comes from Bacillus sp. T-10(2022), assembly GCF_056502895.1. Classification (NCBI taxonomy): domain Bacteria; kingdom Bacillati; phylum Bacillota; class Bacilli; order Caryophanales; family Bacillaceae; genus Bacillus; species Bacillus sp. T-10(2022). Next base: position 4,714,547 of record NZ_CP113518.1, on the reverse strand, counting down.
ATCGAACCCTATGCAAAAGAAATCCGAATCAATGAACAGGTTCTACAGGTGGTAAAATACGAAGCTGCCATTCTTCAAAAAGCCGATTTAGTTGTCATTGGAACACCACACAATTGTTTTGACTGGAAAAGTGTCCATGATCATGCTTCATTAATATTCGATTCCAAAAATGTGATGGAGGAAAATGGACTGTTTTCTGATAAGGTCGCAAAATTATAGGAATTGGAAATTAGAAAATGGATAAACGGAAAGTATTTTACATGGATTGGAGTTGATTGAATGGCGGAGGCACTCAATATAAAAGATCTTTTTCAAATGATGAAAAAACGCATCGTGCTCATTATCATCTTCACAACCTTATTAACGGCAATGACGGGAATCGTTAGCTTTTTCATTCTTTCACCTGTTTACCAAGCTTCTACACAAATCTTAGTCAATCAATCTAAAGAAAAGTCAGAACTTTACAATGTAGGAGAGATTCAAACCAATATTCAATTGATTGAAACGTACAGCGAAATCATAAAAAGTCCAATGATGTTAGAAAAAGTCAAAGAACGACTGAATCTTGACATGTCAAATTCAGCATTATCGGAACAAATCAAAATTGTCAGTAATGGGAATTCACAAATTTTCACCATTAAAGTTGAGGGGGCTGACCCTAAAATTGCTGTTAGTGTTGCAAGTGCAATTACGGATATATTCCAAGATGAAATAAAAACGCTTATGAATGTTGACAATGTCAATGTCTTATCCAAAGCAAATATAGGAGATAATTCCTCACCTATAAAACCGAATCCGATCATGAATACGATCGTTGCATGTTTTGCAGGGTTAATCATAAGTTTAATTCTTACATTCATGATCGAATTTTTAGACAAGACAATCAAGGTTGAGTCTGATATTGAAGAACATTTAAAAATCCCGATGCTAGGCATCGTAAATTTAATCGAAAATAAAAAAAACCGGAAATTATAAATCTGTAATCAGAACCTCAAGAGGTGAAAAGCTTGACACGCAATAAACGACATAAAACGACTGAGATAAAAAAAAGAAGCAGTATTTCCATGTTGAAATCGAAGTCACCGGTTGTGGAGCAATATAGGACGATTAGAACGAACCTTCAATTTTCCGCTGTGGAAAAAGACATAAGGTCGATGATTTTTACCTCTGCAAATGCAGGTGAAGGAAAATCGACGACTTCAATCAATGTCGCAGCAGTTTTTTCTCAGCAAGGGAAACGCATTCTCATCATAGATGCAGATTTGAGAAAGCCGAGTGTTCATACTAACTTTAATATGGAGAACTACTTGGGGTTAACGAATATCATTTCAAAGCAAAATCAATTGCTTGATGCTGTACAACCTTCCATTTATCCCAATTTAGATGTGTTGACAAGTGGACCAATCCCTCCAAACCCATCGGAGTTGCTTGGTTCTAACGGAATGGTGACAGTGTTGGATGAAGCAAAGCAGCATTATGATTTAGTAATCCTGGACACACCGCCTGTTAATGCAGTCACAGATGCTCAAGTACTAGCGAGTATGACAGACGGCGTGGTTTTGGTGTTGAGCAGCGGGAGCACTGAAATACATCAAGCACAAAAAGCAAAGGAATTACTTGAGAATGCAAATGCAAAGCTTTTGGGCGCAATCCTAAATAAGAAAAAACAAAAATATCCTGACGAATACTACTACTATGGGAAATAAAATAAGTAGTTTGGAAGTTGTTAAATATAGCATTCGGGTTAGGTTAAAGAGGGGATAACGATGATTGATATTCATAGTCATATTTTACCGAAGATGGATGATGGTGCTGGAGATATCCAAGAAAGTATAGAAATGGCGAGAAAAGCTGTAGATCAAGGGATTTCCAACATTATTGCAACCCCTCATTATAATAAGGGGATATATGAAAATGATAAGCAAAAAGTCGTGAATGAAGCTGCAAAATTGAACCTGGTGCTAGATGAACTGGAAATCGGGCTAAAAGTATGGCCAGGGCAGGAAATCAGGATATCTGATGAACTTTCAGATGATTATGATAATAACGAAATCATGGGCTTGAATGGTTCGCAGTACATCCTTCTCGAGCTGCCTTCAAACCATGTGCCAAGGTATACGGAACGATTAATTTATGAACTGCAATTGAAAAGGCTGACACCGATCATTGCTCATCCAGAGCGGAACTTGGAAATAATAAAAAATCCGCAACTTCTAAAAGAAATGATTTGGAAGGGTGCGTATTCACAAATAACTGCAGGGAGCATCACGGGTAAATTCGGATGGAGAACAAAAAGGTTTTCCAAATATTTAGTTCAATCAGGTCTTTCTCATTTTATTGCATCAGATGCTCATAATGTAAGTAACAGAGGTTTTCAACTCAGGGAAGCACATAAGTTGATTGAAAAGAATTTCGGACCAGAAATAGTCGACGCCTATAATGAAAATGCCGAGAATGTATTATACGGGATGAAAGTTAAAGAATTCTTGTTTGACTAAAAATATTAATATGGGGAGAAGTAGATTTGACATACTATAACCGGCTTTTCACATTAGTCTTTCTGGACGCTTCGGTTGTTGTGACGGCTGTATTTTTAAGTTACTGGTTAATACATCCGTATGATGAAATACCAGCATTTACAATGATAATTACGCTTATTTTGCTTGTGTGTCATTATTTCTTTACTGTTTATTTGAAACAGTATAAAAAGGCTTGGGAATACGCCAGTATCAAGGAAATGTTTAATATATTCATAGTAACGGCCTTTTCTATTACCATTACGGCCGCCTTTCAGCTATATTTTACCCATTTTCTATATAGTAGAGAACTTTTCATTACTTGTATTCTATATATGGCCATGATTGGGTGCTCACGTTTGGCATGGAGGATCTATTTTGAACGATACATTAAGCAATCACCCAATAAAAAAAGAACGTTGGTCGTTGGAGCAGGGTCTGCAGGGACGATGATAACGAGTCGGTTGTTAAAATCCAGCAATATAGACTTAGTCCCGGTTGCATTCGTTGATGATGATAAAGCGAAGCTAAGTTTAGAAATCTTCAATATACCTGTAGTAGCAGCAACAAAACATATTTCTCATGTGGTCGAGCAATACAAGATCGAACATATCGTGATTGCAATCCCTTCTTTGAAAAGAGAGGAAATAAATGCGATTCTTTCGGAATGCACCAAAGCTTGCAAAAAGACTCAAATTGTCCCTAGCCTGGAGGCGATTGTTCAAGGGAAGGTTCCAATTAATGAATTGCAGGATATCCAGATGGAAGACTTATTGGGTCGCTTACCCGTTCAACTTGATGATGAAGGGATCTCAGAAAGGATTGTTGATAGCACAATTTTAGTAACCGGTGCCGGCGGTTCAATTGGATCGGAAATCTGTCGTCAGATCATGAAGTATAATCCAGCTAAAATTGTATTGCTTGGACATGGTGAAAACAGCATTTATGCGATCGAGTTGGAATTGCGGGGGGCTTATGCAGATACAATTGAGATCGTGACCGAAATCGCGGACATTCAGGACCGCCGGAGGATGTTTCAGGTAATCGACCATCATAGGCCTAATATCGTCTATCATGCAGCCGCCCATAAGCATGTACCGCTTATGGAGTCCAACCCTAAAGAAGCGGTGAAAAATAATATGATAGGCACTATGAATGTTGCGGAGGCATCGGAGGCTGGCATGGTGGATATTTTTGTCATGGTTTCTTCAGATAAAGCCGTAAATCCGACAAGTATAATGGGTGCCTCTAAATGTTTGGCCGAGATGATGATCCAGTATAAGAGTTTGTCTAGTCATACTAAATTTGTAACGGTCCGATTTGGAAATGTCCTTGGCAGCAATGGCAGCGTCATTCCACTCTTTAAAAAACAAATAAAAAAAGGGGGACCTTTGACGGTCACTCATCCGGATATGATTCGCTATTTCATGACGATTCCGGAAGCTTCAAGATTAGTCATTCAGGCAGGGGTTCTGGCCAAAGGCGGAGAGGTATTCGTACTTGATATGGGCGAACCTGTCAAAATTATCGATTTCGCTAAAAAGCTTATCCAACTGTCAGGCTACACCGTTGAAGAAATTGGGATAACTTATACTGGAATCCGGCCAGGTGAAAAATTATACGAAGAATTGCTTGGGGAAGACGAAGTTTATTTGAATCAGATTTACCCGCAAATCCATATTGGAAAACCAAGAGAAGTAAATTGGAAAGCGATAAAAGAGATCATCACAACATATGATGACATGAGCGAAGAAACGTTAAAAGATAGAATGCTTGATTTGTCGAATTACAGGAAGAATAACAAAATTCACATACAGTGATAATGCCTCAAATCCAGGTGATGTTAGCGATTATTCAAAAAAAGTAAAGCAAGTGTTACACATTCAAATTTAATAATTTGCGTTTTTTAATGAATGAAAATTGGGTAATATATCCACTTATTTAAAAGTGTTAAAGAGAAGTAAGAATAATAGATGCGAAGTAATTTTCAATTAATCACTAGAATTCTGTATAGCTATCTGAAGAATTCCTTCGTTTACTTGATAACGATACACAATGATAATTTGGGAGGAAAAAATGAAACGGGCTTTTGAATTTTTGATATCTTGTCTGGCGCTTATATCCTGTTCACTTCTTATGCTGTTTATCGTCATCCTCATCCGTTTGAAATTAGGTTCACCTGTCATTTTTAAGCAGGAGCGTCCAGGACTTAATGGAAAACCATTTTATTTGTATAAGTTCAGAACGATGACAGATGAAAAAGATGAAAAAGGGGATTTGGTTCCTGATGAGAGGAGATTAACCGATTTTGGGAAATTACTTAGAAAATTAAGTTTAGATGAATTACCTCAATTATTTAATGTCATGAAAGGCGATGTGAGTTTTGTAGGCCCACGGCCATTATTAATGGAATATCTCCCATTATATACTCCCGAACAAGCAAGGAGGCATGATGTCCGGCCTGGAATGACGGGTTGGGCCCAAGTGAATGGACGAAATGCAATCTCGTGGGAGAAAAAGTTTGAGCTTGATGTCTGGTACGTTGAAAATCAATCCTTTTTACTGGATATGAAAATCATATACCTTACCTTGATTAAGGTATGTAAACAAGAAGCCATTACCCAGGAAGGACATGTCACAACCCAAAAATTTGTTGGATAATAGGATAAATGATATTGATTGACGTTTACCAAAATTCAACTGTACCTCGAGGAAACAAGAAACTCCAAATTTGATGATGTGAGAAGTGATTTGAATTGAAGAAAATCGTAATAATCGGTGCGGGCGGGCACTCAAAAGTTGTTCAAGATATTGTTGAAGCAATGGGTGAATATCGGCTCATGGCTATTTTAGATGATCAATACGAAGTGCTGAAAAGAAAGGGAAATGTATATTTTGGCCCCATCTTAAGCTATAGAAGCTTGTTTATTCATTTTGAATATAAGGTAATTATTGCGATAGGCAGGAACGATTTAAGATTAAAAATCGTAAACGATCTGAATTTAGATGTAATGGATTATGAGACAGTCATTCATCCAACTGCTATAGTGGGTAAAAATGTCTCGATAGGTAAAGGAACGGTCATTATGCCTAATGTCGTCTTGAACGCTGGCGCTAAAGTCGGGAATCACGTCATTGTAAATACGTCTTCAGTCATTGAGCATGATACCCATCTTGATGACTTTATCCATATAGCACCAAGTGCTACCCTGACAGGAGCTGTCAAGGTAGGAACTGGTACCTTGATAGGAGCTGGATCTACGGTCATACCTAGCATAACGATAGGGGAATGGTGTACGGTTGGTGCCGGGTCAACCGTTATTAAAGACATTTCTGATGCATCTACCGCTGTGGGGTCCCCAGCTAGGATAATATAATAAGGAGTGTGTGGGATGGAGAATAAAAGATTGTATCTTTCGCCTCCTCATATGAGTGGGAAGGAACAAATGTACATTAGCCAAGCGTTCGAGACAAATTGGATAGCGCCACTAGGACCGAACGTAAAAGCTTTGGAAGAAGAATTTGCCAAATATGCAGGCACTAAGGGGGCGTTGGCAGTAAGTTCAGGAACTGCGGCCATTCATTTGGCATTGCAAGTATTGGGAGTCACCACTGGTGATACTGTATTCTGTTCCTCATTAACTTTTATAGCCAGTGCAAATCCTATCATCTATCAAGGTGCGAAGCCTGTTTTTATTGATTCCGAATCTGATACATGGAATATGTCACCTAAGGCATTGGAACTGGCTTTGGAATATGCAAGGAAAAATCGAAAAATTCCAAAAGCTGTAATTTTGGTCCATCTATTTGGACAAAGCGCAAAGGTAGATGAGATCAAGAGCATTTGCGGGAAATATAAGGTTGCTTTAATAGAGGATGCAGCCGAATCCCTTGGTGGATCTTACAAGGGGAAGCAAACAGGAGCGTTTGGTGATATAGGGATTTATTCGTTTAATGGAAATAAAATCATAACAACTTCTGGAGGGGGCATGCTGGTTTCAAATAATGAGGAATACTTACAGAAGGCTCTCTTCCTATCTACACAAGCACGTGATCCAGCGCTTCATTATCAGCATAGCTCGATTGGATATAACTATCGTTTAAGCAATATTCTAGCTGGAATCGGCCGTGCCCAATTAGAAGTATTGGATGACCGTGTAAAAGTTCGGAGAGAAATTTTTGATCGGTATAAAAAATCGTTAGGGAACATACCTGGCATTACCTTCATGCCTGAATTAAAAGATACGATGGGGAATCGCTGGCTTACCGTATTAACAATAGACGACAAAATCAATGGGGTACGATCCAGTGACGTGATTAATGCGTTAGAAGCAGGAAATATTGAGTCCAGACCAGTATGGAAACCATTACATTTACAGCCTGTCTTTAAAAATGCAGCATTTTTTTCAGAAAGCGGCGATAAAAGCATTTCAAGTATGTTATTTGAACAAGGTTTATGTTTGCCGTCCGGTTCGGGTATGACATTTGAAGATCAAGAGCGTGTCGTGGAAATTGTAAAGGAAGTACTTGAACCGTCCAAATTAGCTCAATGATTCTTTCGTCGTGTGATACGAGTTAATTCATTAAAGGAACTGTTGCATGCAGTCACATTTAGCAGATATACCAAAGCCCGGTTAAAAAATAATTCACCTTCCTTACAATGAAAAGGAGGCAAACCAAATATGAGAATTACATTTAATCAGATTTATCAAGATATCGACAATTTAGTATGTTTATCCAATAACCGAAATGGTTTGAATTTCAGAGAGATTGAGATTACAAGAAAAAGACTGGTTGAAAATATAAAAGCGATAGAACTGCATACCATCATTTTAAAAAAGAAAGATCCTGGATGAATATCCCCATATAAATCCTTACCTTTTGAAAATGATTTCATTTTTGGGAGCCTTTTTAAATCTACATTAGAAATGAGCGTGCTTATGAAGATTGGTGATAAAGTTATTTATAAATCAAGGGAATATAAAATTATTTACATCTACAGGAATGATTTAAAAGCCGAGCTTCTTTCCTTTGACGCTAAGCATAAGAAATTCGAATTAGCGCATATATCCCATTTGATAAAGACTAACCCGGCTTATGTAGAGAATCTACATTCCCCTTATGAAAATTGTTGAGTAGAGGTTGCAATTCTACACAGTCTTTTTCTTGATTTATCACATCAACATAAAGACGATATCTTCAATATTCTATTGAACCTTGTTGGGGATTGTATTAAACCTATGAATAATTTGTTCTTCCTCCTCAAGATGGATGCCTTCTATGAATTTCATTTTCATAAACCTCTTTACCGATTTTTTACATGGAGCACTGCTTTTGAGGCGTTGCTCATTTAAATAGTTAGCACTGCATTCTTTTAAGGTGTATTCTCTTAAATCCTCTATAAAAGAATGAGGTGTTTTTTTTGTTCAGAACACATGAATGCTGTAAAGAAAACCATTATTGCTTAACGATTGATAATGCAAAAGAAATTGTTTCTAAAATGAAATGCGTCATTGTTAATTTGGGTTATTTAATAACTGCATTTACATTTTAAACCTTACAACTATACATAGCTTGTTGATAGTATTCGACGGGTCATGCTTGTTACATCAAAGATAAGTTTCAATAATTGATTTCCACATACCACATATGAAACGACGCAGGAATAAAATTATGGTAAATTTGGGTAGTAAGTAGTGTGTATTTTCTGTTACTTTAAAAAAAAGCGTGGGGGAATTATAAATATTAGGTATTAATGCTCAATCGATATATTAATAGTTTTAGTAAGAAAAGATATGAAAATCAATAAAGTTAAAGGTGATTGTATGAATCGATTTACTGACCGCTATTCAAAACTGCTGTATCATTTATTTTATGAGGATAACTGGTGTAGTTTAACGGAGCTATCAAAAAAAACAGGTTATTCAAAAAGCACATTATGGCGGGATATATTACATATGAGTTCAAGTCTTCCGCCTGAATGGAAAATTGATAAGAATGAAGTGCAGGGCGTAAGGTTAATGAAACCTAAAAATGGCACTTTAGAAGAACTTTGGTTTCATCTTAAAAGTGAAAACACCTATTTTCAAACCTTGGAATTAATTCTTTTTAACAATGGAGTAACGATAAAATATATTACTCAAAAAGTACATATTAGTCGCTCCACAGTGTACAGACAGTTAGAAAAAATAGAAGAAGTATTAAAAAATGCCGAAGTTCTATTATCAAATAGTCCGTTTAAAATTGTTGGGGATGAAATAAAGATTAGAAGATTCATCATGCAGTATGTAGAGTATATGTCCGGCAATTTAAATGATTTCATTACTTCCTTTAATCTTAAGGAGTTTCAAGACACTTTATTGGAGCTATTGAAGGAACATTCAACTTCTTTACACATGGGTGCCATACAAAGACTAGCGATAATCCTTCATATCTCCAACATTCGAATAACCCATAATTGTTTTGTGACATTCCCAAAAGTGGTTATAGATGAAAATGAAACATCCACAGCATTCGAAATATCAAAGAAACTATTTAAATTCATGGTGAAATGTCCAAATAGGGAGAAACAGATTTCTGAAATTTTATTTTTTTCTTTATATTTTATGAGCGAAGAAATGTCTTTAAATCGTACCCAAGAACTTCGGTATATTCGTTCCAAACTTAATTCGGATAGCGGTAAGCCTTTAGGTCAATTTTTAAGTAATCTATCAAAGAAAATTGGGCTGGATGTTTCTCAGGATGATATTTTCATGTACGAATTTGCGCAAACTCTTCGTGGGATATCGTTTGACTTACAGTTGAAAACGGATACGAGAATAAATAATATTTTACAATTCGTTCCTTATTTTGAGAATAATGAATTATTTGTGATCATTGAAGAAATAGCACAACACATATCGGATGAATTTGCTATTTCCTTTGAAAATATAGAAATATTAGAGATATTCATGTTGGTCCAAGCTTCAATTTTAAGAAAACAAAACCAAATGGTTATAGAGACTGCATTAATTTGCCGATCATATGTAGAGAAAGATTATATTCGTGAGGTATTAAAACATCATTTCGGAAACAAGCTAAATATTTATGTAATGGATTTTTCCGATATAGACTCACTTTTCAGAAAAAATGGATTTGATATCTTAATAACCACAGATTTAGGGCAGTTAATTAATATTGAACACATTCCTGTATATAAAGTTTCTTCATTTCCAACTCCCTCTGAATTAAAAGAAATTAAGATGTTCACTCGAAAGAATTTCATTGATCGGTATGGCTTAAATCCTAATATTTTATATCCATTTGAAGAAGACATTGATTGAGATCATTCTTAAGGCATTTATTCACTTTGTACTTTACCCCACTGATAATGAACAGTAATATGCAGCAAATAAATTTACCTCGTCTAAGCCTAGGTCATTTCTTTTTTCTCCAAAAGGAGAAGGTGAAACTTACTTATCTGACAGAGTTTAAGGTTGATAATTTACTAAAGATAAGGGAGCCACGAAATGACCGAAGCGAGAACGCCATACATTCCTTCTCAATTTTAAACCACAGACCATTCTCTTTATTCGAAATTATAATCACGAAATAGAAACTCTCGTACTGCTATCAGTTGCTGGTATGTAAATGGCCCCGGTACAATACCGGGGCCATGGCCGTTTAGGACCTTTTTTACCTTTACTGGCTTTATCGAGTAGTTACATATTCATTATTTCCTGCACGCATTCCAACAATGAAAATAAGTGCCGAAATTACGGCCAACATCAATAAGGGAACTGTCCAGCTGTGTGTAATGTCATGAAGCAAGCCGAATAATACTGGTCCAATGGCAGCTAAGAGGTACCCGAATGATTGAGCCATTCCTGATAATTCCGTCGCCTCATGGGTGCTTTGTGTTCGAAGACTAAAGAACATCATCGATAAACTGAATATGGTTCCAACTCCAATCCCGATCAATATCATGCATACTGGTATGAAGAGAGTGCTTCCATATAATATGCCGAATATCCCTGCAATAAGGAAGACGACAGGTGGGACCACTAACAAACGCTGACTTTGTAAGCGACCAGCTAAAATTGGCACAAGGAATGTTATTGGAATGACTGCAAGCTGCATGATGGATAGCATCCAACCAGCTTCATCAGCGTTCAGGCCTTTTTGCTCCAGGATTTCCGGCATCCAGGTAATTACTGTATAGAAAATAAACGATTGCAAACCCATGAAGAATGTAATCTGCCAGGCTAAACCAGAACGCCATAAGTTAATCTTTTTATCCTTTTGTGCCGTTTGTACATCCTTACCTGAGTTGAATGGCCGTCTTATTTGAGGCATCCATAAGAAAACTGTAATAAGTGATAAAATTCCCCAACATCCAAGGGCACCAGCCCATCCCAACCCCGATGAAGAAGCAAGGGGAATGCTGATCCCGGAACCTATTGCGCCACATAAATTCATGGAAACAGCATAGGTTCCTGTCATCAAACCGATGTTCCTGGCAAAGTTATGTTTAATCAGACTTGGTAACAATACATTGCCTATTGCAATGGCTAACCCGATTAAAATGGTCCCTATGAACAATGTCGGCACTCCGCCAACTGAGCGTATCCCAATTCCGATTGTTAGTAATATCAAGGAAAGGAAAAGCGTAAGCTCCATTCCAAAACGCCGTGCTATCCTAGGTGCAAACGGTGATAATAAAGCAAAGGAAAGCAAAGGCAGTGTCGTTAATGAACCTGATAATGTATTTGATATTCCCAAGTTATCACGGATCGAAGTGACAAGGGGGCCAACCGATGTTAAGGGAGCCCTCAGATTTGCCCCAAGAAGGATGATTCCGATGATGAGTAGTCCAACTCTGGGTTTAATATCCATTTTTGTTTGTTCTAGTTGATTTGCCGCTTGATGAATGCCCATAATCTCCTCCTTACTTACTCTAAAGATTTTTTGAATTGTGCAATGTATTCATTCACTGTTTGGATTGCCCGGTTCACATCTTGTTCGATGATGGCATCTACAAGTTTGCAATGAATGTTCAAATGAAAGTTCACATCAGAACTCATCTCCACTATCTGATGGATCGATTCATACAGGGAGTGTTCCATATGTTCGTACAAATCAATCAATAAATCATTATGTGATGAACCCATAATCGATTTATGCAACTGTATATCGGCTTCTTCGTAAGCCTTGATATCCTTTGCTTCGGCAGCTTTACTGCATGCTGATATATGAAACCGCAATCGTTCTATATCTTCTTGATTACGTCTTAATGCCGCTAACTGAGCACCCTCTCTTTCAAGTGCATGACGGACCTCTAACGTTTCTAATAAACTTGACTGCTGGATCCTTCTTTCAATTGCTGCCCCCAAGGCACTAGATGACCTTACGAATGTCCCCTTTCCTTGTTTCGTTACTAAAAGTCCTGCATAAACAAGTGATCGTACAGCTTCCCTTAATGTATTTCTGCTTACATCGAACTGTTGGATCAAATCCATTTCAGGGGGAATTTGATTTCCAATTTTCCATTCACCTGATTCGATTAACGATTCGATTTGGGAAACCACTTGCTCTACAAGTGATAAGCGATTTGTTTTAGATATGGTCAATATACACACCTCTAATTTGTAGGATGATTGGGTCATTGGTTATTTTAACATATGTATGTTGAAAATGGAGCAAACGAGTATTTTAAATCCAAATTTGTTTCACTTTTATTCTTCTGAAAAAAATTTCAGAAATCCGCTCCCTTTCCGCCGACTGTCTATCAAGCCTCATCAAAGCAAGCATCCAGCAGGGTCTCGGTTAGCCAGGTATTCGGTAGGGGTGTCGCAAATTTCTTCAATCCAAAGAGGGTTTCATCCCCAAAGGCGTAACCCAAGTTTGTTTTAAAATCATGGTCGACGTTCAAATTGTTCTAGCACTAAAAAGACTGTAGGCAAACTTGATTTTCATCGAGTTTGCCTACAGTCTGAAGTCCCTATTAAAGTCAGGGGGGATAATATTTTTATTTTTTTTGTTTGACAATAAAAGAAAGAAGGATAAATATCACTAACGTGACAAGACATACTGTGGTCCCAATGATGTTTTGCTTATTAAAGAGAAATGCCAAAAAAATAATGCTTAATGCCGTGATGGCTAATATAGTTGAATATGGGTACCATTTTACCCGGAATCCTGGTTTGCCAATGTATTGCTTACGCAGCTTCATTTGCGCGGAACAAATACTGATCCATAATAATAAAACCGTGAATCCAGGAATGGCCATAAGGTAGCTTAAAATCAGGTCGGGATACAAATAGGATAAAAACACACCAGCCAATATGCATAATGTAGTTAAAAATATACCATTAAGCGGAATACCCTTTTTCGTTGTTTTTAAAAATGCCTTGGGCGCTTCCCCGTTCTGGGAAAGAGTGAACAGTGTCCTTGAGGTAGCGTATATACCTGAATTTGCAGCGGATAAGACAGCTGTTAACAGAACGAAATTCATGATATCGGCGGCTCCGGGAAGACCCGATAAGCTGAAAACCTGAACGAAAGGACTTACTTCAGTGCTTACTTGATTCCAGGGTATTACCCCGCAAATAATAAGTATCGGCAAGACATAGAAAAGAATCACCCGCCATACTGTTCCTTTAATGATTTTTGGTATGACTCGCTGACTATCTTTTGTTTCCGTGACGGCTACACCAATTAATTCTGCACCCCCATATGAAAACATTACCACTAAAAGTGCACTTAACATTCCGTCAATTCCTTGGGGGAAAAAACCACCATGTTCCGTGTAATTAGAAAATGAAGCGGAACTAGGAAAAAGTCCTAGCATGATCAAAGCTCCTAAAATAATAAAGGCAATCAAGGTTATTATTTTAATTCCTGCGAACCAAAATTCAAGTTCTCCATAGTATTTTACTTGAAACAAATTAATTCCTATAATTACTGAAGCGCAAAGTATGCTTAACAGCCATAATGGTACTGTAGGAAACCAATATTGTAGAAAACTGCCGGCTGCGACTATTTCTACAATGATCACGATAATCCAATTGAACCAATAGAGCCATCCGACAATGAAGGATAGTTGAAACCCAAAAGCTTTATTAATGAGATGCTGTACATTCAAATTAGGAAAAGCGGTTGCCATCTCCCCTAATGCGGCCATTACAATAAATAACAATAGCCCCCCTATTAAATAAGCTATTACAACACTTGGACCTGCCATATTTAATGTATCGGAACTCCCCTTAAAAATCCCGGTTCCTATCATTCCGGCTAAAGCAATGAACTGGACATGCCTCGGCAATAGGCCCTTTTTTAAATCTTGATGAGTCTTCTCCATTTTATTCATGCCTTTCCTTTTAATAAAATAGTCTATCAGTAAAACTAGGAAGTTCTTCTATTATTGAACGCTTTCACGTACTAAAGTGCTATATTAATATATCATGAATCGGAAAAATGTCAATTTAGGCAGGTAAACTGGAATAGATTTCTAATCAGCAAAGATGGAATAGTTTTTATTATCTTAATATATTTGGATTTTATGAAATGAATCAAAGGAAAAAACTGATAGGTGATTTTTTAGGGCTGGAATCGAATTTAATTTAACGAATAGCGCTAGGCAATTCTCCATTCTTTAAAATACATATTGAAAGGAGAGAAAAATAATTCTGTTTAATTCCATTATTAATGGCATTTGTTTGGTAGTGAATATGATGATGTAATCAGTTCAAGTCCTTCAATAAAAATGGATAAGGAAATGTTTCATATAGATGGCGGTTTTGGAATTGGCGGACGCTTCTTCTTTATAGCATTTTGTTTATCCTATTAGTGATTGTTGGAGCCAGCATTTGCGGCTGCGGGGGCAAGGGGTAAGGAACATACTGCAGAATAACAAAAAACCGACCATTTAAGGTCGGTTTTTCTTTTAATATAAGGTACGAAGCGGGAGAAGCTAACGAGACTATCCGTTTTCATATAAAAAGGGGAGAGGGGGCGGCTGTAGGTATTCGGTTTCTTGTATTGGTTCAATTTCGCTTAGAAATTCCAAATAACCGGTATATACCTGCGAGGCCATCCCTAAATAGTGCAATTCAGTGTGGATGATTCCCTTCCGTGGTGAATGGAGCATATACATTTTTTCATCCCTCCTTTCTAAAAGAATAGGCCACTCAGTCTTAGGCGTTAATCGAACCAATACGAATGTTATGTTTATATGAGATCATTCTTTTTACTTCAAAGCTGTTTTCGCATACTTTGTTGCTATTTACTAAGTAGTGCGGTGTGGTTGATTTCCCCTCCAGATGCTCGCTTTCCGCGGGGCGGGCGGTGAGCCTCCTCGGCGTAAACGCCTGTGGGGTCTCACCTGTCCCGCTGCTCCCGCAGGAGTCTCGCACTTCCGCTCCAATCAACCTTAAATAGTTTCGTTTTAAAAACAACAATCTTTACGAAAAGAGCCTACTTCAAAAATTGGATGCGCCAGGTTCGAAGGCTTCTGCATCTCTTTCTTCTATCACCATGCGCAGTCCACTCTTGGGTCTGAGTGTAAGGGATGGAAGGGGGGTTACTTCATGATGGTCAAGGCGAAGTGTTTCATGAATGATATTTTGAGTGTATGGTAATTTCATGAAGTCTTCAGGCTTGGGGGTCCCGTGACCGATTATGCTATTCACTTCACTGAAAAGCTTGGCTTGAGGTTTCCAACAATTTCATACCCATCCTTGAATTCCATGCTGAACATCGTCTTGCTGATTATCCCGAGAGTGATGTCCATCATCAGCGTGGCTCAATGTGGTTTTTCCCCTTTCTTTAAAATAATTACATGTAATCATTCTATGAGGATCAGCTAAATTGGTTTGGACAAGTCGTTAAAGAAAGGGCGGATAATTCTATGAAGAAAAAAAGCTACTTAAGATAGCCATAAAAAAACTCTGGCTGAATAGAGCCAGAATTTTTCAGGAAAGCTTTAGATTTAATGATGGGGGATTTAACTTCTTCTTTCTTCATCGTCCCTATGTTGGAAACGATCATTTTTTTCATTAATGGGGCCGCCAAATTCTGCATTGATTTCCTTAACCACTTGATCTAAGAATTCATCTGATATTATTGGATTATTAGTTTTTTTATGCATGTACAACCCTTTCTGAATATAGTTTTTGGATAAATAATGAAGGATACGTTATCAACATAACCTCACTTTTAATAAATTATTCTTTCTTTGTCCAACATTTTCACTTGCATTTACATTTCATGGAAGCATTGATAAAAGACAGTTATATTTAGCTTAGAGATTATGGTACGTGGAAATGTTACCACCAAAGGGGTGAATCCAATGTGGAAATAGCCCAATCACCTCTAGGCAATTGGGCGTTGGTTATATACTTGATTAAGGGAACAGCTGCCTTAAATATGATATTAGCTGATCACGAAGTTCAGGTCGTTTCATGGCGAAATCTATTGAAGCTTGAAGAAAGCCGAATTTATCGCCGACGTCATATCGATTTCCTTCGATGATATACGAGTATAATGGTTCCTTTTCTAACAAAAGGTCTAAAGCTTCGGTAAGCTGGATCTCCCCCTTCCGATCGGGCTGTACGGTTTCAAGGATTTCAAAAATCTCAGGTGATAAAATATATCGGCCAATAATCGCCTGTGTTGAAGGTGCATCCTCCACTTTAGGCTTTTCCACTAAGTTTCTTACCAGAAATAAATCCTCATATCGTTCTTGGAAATTTACGATCCCATACTTGGAGACATCGGCAGGTGACACTTCCTTACATCCGATAATGCTCGCTTGAACCTTGTTATACCGTTCCATTAACTGCTTCAAAGCTGGAACCTGGCTATCCACGATATCATCCCCTAACAGGACGGCAAAAGGTTCGTCTCCGATAAAAGTTTTGGCACATAATACTGCGTGGCCCAGACCTAAAGGCTCCTTTTGTCTTACATAGTGGATATCCACCATGTTGGAAATGTTCTCCACGATCTTAAGCAGCTCATTTTGACCTTTCATTTGCAGAAGCATTTCTAGTTCAATGGATTTATCGAAATGATCTTCAATGGCACGTTTGTTTTTACCCGTAACGATAATAATATCTGTAATCCCTGATTGAACCGCTTCCTCGATAATATATTGAATGGTCGGCTTATCGACAATCGGCAGCATTTCCTTTGGTTGAGCTTTCGTAGCAGGTAAAAATCGTGTTCCTAAACCGGCTGCTGGAATCACCGCTTTCTTTATCATAGCCCAGCCCCTTTTTAAGGTACTTTTATATGGTTTTTGTTCTACCCTTCATTTTATGTGGCCATTGGTTGACCTATATCAAAAAAGGTTAAAATAAATCCCTGAAAAAGAATAGATTTACCTTTGAAGCAAATATTATGGATATATGAATTTGGTCAAGAGGTGTATATTTTGCCAATTGAAAAACAAGAGAGAAAACAAATCCTTTTTGCCTTACTCGTCATTGTTTTATATCTTTCTCCTTTATTCATCCTTGGAGAAAATGCGCATATTCGCGTACATGATAATTTGGATTCCAACCTTGCCTGGTATAAAGTCCTTTCAGAAAGCGGTGAGCTATTCGGTGCGATAGACGCCAAAATTCCCCAGATCATGAATGGTCTGCCCCGAAATGCCTTTGGCAGTGAGTTCAGTATTATCGTGTGGCTTCATTCACTTTTTCCGCCAATGGTTGCATATGCAATAAGCCAGGCATTAACAAGATTTATTGCATTCTTGGGTATGTATATCTTATTAAAGAAACATTTGGTTACAGGAAGCCAATCAGGTTGGATAAGGGTTGGAACATCCTTGGCCTTTGCCCTTACCCCATTTTGGCCATCGGGAATGCTCAGTACACTTGGGATGCCGCTTGCACTTTGGGCTTTTTTGAATATTCGCAGCAAGGATCATTCGTGGAAGAATTATTTGGTCCTTACACTTTTACCGCTTTATTCAAGCATCGTGCTTGGTTTTTTCTTTTTCCTTGTTGCAATGGGCTTTCTTTGGCTAACGGATGTGATCAGGAGAAAAGGGTGGAATATAACGTTCCTTCTTTCGATCGTGTACATGACCTTCATTTTTGGCTTGGTGGAGTATCGTTTGGTGTCTTCATTCATTTTTGATTCGGAGCCAAATAGTAGAGATGAATATTTTCACGCTAGGCTGCCGCTCGATTGGGTCATACAGCTTACTTTCAAAAATTTCGTTCTTGGACATACGCATGTCATGACTGTACATGCGCTTATCATCCTGCCGATTACAGTCTTTGCCCTTTATATCATTCTGACCAAAAAACTGTGGAGACAGGAAAAGGTATATGTTTTTTTATTCGGCTTGAATTTTATGCTCTCAGCGTGGTACGCATTTTGGTTTTATAAAGGATGGCTTCCTTTGACGGAAAGGTTTCACACCTTGGATACTTTTAATTTTGCCAGATTTCACTTTTTAAGGCCGATGGTGATTTACTTGGGGTTTGCCCTCGCGATAAAAATCATTTGGGAACACAGCGACTATGCTAAGAAAACCCTTTCTATTTTTATCGCCGTTCAAATTATGATTTTAATGGGTTTCAATGAAGAAATCACTCATAATAAAAAACCATCTTTCAAAGAGTTCTATTCAGAAAGCCTTTTTCAAGAAATAAAAGATCATATTGACCGTCCACAGGAAGAGTATCGTGTTGCTAGCATTGGGCTGCATCCTGCAATCGCACAATTTAATGGATTTTACACGCTCGATAGCTATAACAATTTCTATCCGCTTTCTTACAAACATCAATTTCGTCAAATAATTGAAAACGAATTGGCTAAGAATAAAAACATCAAAATCTACTTTGATGAATGGGGAGGACGTTGTTACCTATTTACCGATGAGCTTGGGAAGCATTATATGTTCAAGAAAGGCTCGAAGAAAGAGCTGGAAAATTTGGACCTTAAAATGGATGCGTTTAAAGGATTAGGCGGCAAGTATATATTTTCTGCCATCCCAATCAACAACGCGAAGGAAAACGGATTGGTGCTAGATAAGGTTTTCACGGAAAAAGGAAGCGTATGGAAAATTTATTTATACAGAGTCATGTGAAAAGGGGGGAATTGAATGAATTCACCGATAGTAACGATTGTTGTACCTTGTTATAACGAAGAAAGCGTTTTGCAGGATACCATTTCCCAGCTTTGTGGATTGATGAGGGGATTAGTCGAAGAAAACGTTGTTTCTGGTCAAAGTAAAATTCTACTGGTTGATGATGGAAGCAAAGATCAAACTTGGAAGATCATTTATAAGGAAACGATCAATAATGAATTTGTTCGCGGGCTAAAGCTTTCCCGGAATGCAGGACATCAAAATGCACTACTGGCAGGATTGTTTACAGCCAAGGAAGCCTCGGATTGTGTGATTTCCATTGATGCAGATTTACAGGATGATATTCAAGTCATCCCTGAATTCATTCGTAAATTCAATGAAGGATGTGAAATCGTATATGGTGTCCGCCAGAAAAGGGACCTTGATTCATTTTTTAAACGAACATCTGCAACTGGTTTTTATAAATTGATGAATAAGATGGGGGTTAACCTTGTCTATAATCATGCCGATTTCCGGCTAATGAGCAAAAGGGCGATCGCGGAGTTGGAACGATTTGATGAAACGAATCTATTTTTACGGGGGATTGTTCCGCTCATTGGGTTTAAGACGGACAATGTTTATTATGACCGAAAAGAAAGATTGGCCGGTGAAACGAAATATCCATTTAAGAAGATGGTTGCTTTTGCGCTTGATGGCATTACTTCCTTTTCGGTTACACCGATTCGGCTTGTATTATGGCTAGGATGTCTTTCCTTTTTCATTAGCTTACTCTTTGGGTCTTACTTTTTATGGTTAAAGTTTTATGGACAGACCGAAACTGGTTGGACCTCATTAATCACCTCCATATGGTTGATCGGCGGACTGCAGTTGATTGCTGTCGGCTTGATTGGGGAATATATCGGTAAAATCTATAATGAATCCAAACGCCGGCCTAAATATATTGTTGATCTGGATTTATTTAATCCGCTCGATTTAACAAAACGGGAGCAACTAGACAATGAACGGAACAGTATTGAAAAACTATCTAAAACACACTAACTCCTTTATCCGCTTTTTATTGGTTGGAATAGTCAATACAGCGGTTGGACTTTCCATCATGCTTTTTCTTATGAATGTTCTTGAATTATCTTACTGGGTCTCAACCTTTTTCGGCAATGGCACGGGAGCTGTAACGAGTTTTCTTTTGAACAGGACTTTTACTTTTAAAAGCGACATAGAATGGCGGCGAGGAGTTGCCCGTTTCTTTTGCGTCATCCTGATTTGTTATTCCGCCGCTTATTCTATAGGCCAAGCCATTGCAGAATCACTGGAAGGATCCGTTTCTTTATCCATACAACAAAATGTGGCTGTGCTGATAGGAACAATCTGTTATACAGTACTTAACTATCTTGGCCAGAAATACTTTGTCTTTAAAAAAAGCAATTTGAGACCAATTCAAGAAGGAAGGAACTAATAGGGTGGATCAGTTGAATAATGCCCCCGATTGGACGGGAATTAATGACTATCCAAGCTGGGGCAGATCTGTTTAATTTCGCCTCGGCATCTCCATGTGGCTGATCATTTTACCCTTTCGGACCACCTTTTGTTCATTGACTCCTTGATTATTTTCTTTTTAACCGTTTATTTACCTCTTATCCTTCCTTCAAATCCATGAGTTTGGAAGACTTATGTTCTATACGTCAAGAACAAAACCTCACTTACAAATAATATTTTATTTTTGAGCAAAATTTTCATTTACTTTTCCATTTCACGGGAGTATGATAATCAACAGTTTCATATTTCTAAATCGCTTAAACCTTATGGTGCGGGGGACCCGTTATTGGGATTGTTTACAATCCAAGGGGTGAATCCTTTTTAAAAGGTAGGGCTACTCTTAGGTCCGAATCCGACAGCTAACCTCGTAAGCGTTATATGAGAAGGAAGGTGGAGCTTGTTAGACAAAAAAATTAATGTCTACAGGTCTATTTAGCTATGACTTGTAGGCATTTTTGTGTTTCGTCTTGTTTTTTGCTACAGCTGGGCAACATAAACTTATAAATTAACTATGGTGGTGAATTCTTGATGTTATCTTCTATAAAAAGGTTCTTGATAGGGAGACCTTTAAAGTCAAATGCACTTGGTGAACAAAAGCTTAACAAAACAAAGGCTTTGGCGATATTATCTTCTGATGCTTTGTCTTCGGTTGCATATGGACCGGAGCAAATATTGATCGTTCTGATCACGGTCGGTGCTGCAGCATTCTGGTATTCAATCCCTATCGCGATCGGAGTATTGATCCTGTTAACTGCTTTGATTTTGTCCTATAGACAAATCATTTTCGCTTATCCGCATGGCGGGGGGGCATATGTAGTTTCAAAAAACAATTTAGGTGTCAATCCAGGGCTGATAGCCGGAGGATCTTTGCTGGTCGATTATATATTAACTGTGGCTGTTAGTGTTTCTGCAGGTACGGATGCAATCACGTCCGCTTTTCCCGGCCTGCATTCATATAATGTGGTCATAGCCATCATTTTCGTGATTCTACTTACAATCCTGAACCTTCGGGGGGTTACGGAGTCGGCCTCTGTTTTGGCCTATCCGGTGTACCTATTCGTTTTAGCATTGTTCATCTTGATTGGTGTTGGAATTTACAAGATTTTGACGGGAGGAGTTTCACCGGAATTGCATGCATCAATCGGGACTCCGGTCGCGGGCATCAGTTTATTTATACTGCTAAGGGCATTTGCATCAGGAAGCTCAGCATTGACAGGAGTCGAAGCGATTTCCAATGCAATCCCGAACTTTAAAGATCCAGCCCCGAATAATGCTGCGAAAACTTTAATAGCGATGGGTTCATTGCTAGCTGTATTATTTTCGGGAATTGTATTCTTAGCCTATTATCTAAGCATTGTTCCGAGCGCAGAGGTAACGGTCGTCTCCCAGATTGCTGAAGAGATCTTTGGACGGAATTTCATGTATTTCTTCATTCAAGGTACGACTGCCTTGATCTTGATACTTGCGGCCAATACTGGCTATTCGGCTTTCCCTCTGCTTGCGGTGAACCTGGCAAAGGATAAATTCATACCAAGGGCGTTTACGATCAGAGGGGACCGATTAGGGTATTCCAATGGAATCATCATACTGGGACTTGCATCCATCATCTTGATAGTCGCATTTGAAGGACATACAGAAAATCTCATTCCGCTTTATGCGGTAGGGGTATTCATTCCATTTACGTTGTCCCAGACTGGCATGATTGTTAAATGGGTTCGCGAAAAGCCAAAAGGCTGGATGATGAAATTAACCATTAATTCAATTGGTGCCATAATTAGCTTTATCGTCACGATGATATTCTTTTTAACCAAATTTACTCAGGTTTGGCCTGTTTTGATTTTTTTACCTATCATCATTTTAATTTTTCATCGAATTAAAAAGCATTATGAAGCAGTTGGTGACCAACTAAGGATTACAACATGCGAGCCGATCTTACCAATTGAAGGAAATATCATTATTGTACCTGTGGCAGGTATAACTCATGTGGTTGAGAACTCTTTAAATTATGCAAAATCTCTATCTGCACATCAGGTCATTGCCGTTTATGTCGCTTTTGAAAGAGAAGACGAAAAGAAATTCGAAGAAAAGTGGGAAAAATGGCAGCCGGATGTCAGACTCGTTACACTGAATTCTTATTACAGAAGTATCATTCAGCCACTAACTAAATTTGTGGACACAGTTGAACATAAGGCTAGTGAATCCAATTATAAAGTTACGGTGATCATCCCCCAATTCATTCCGAAGAAGGGCTGGCACAATATACTTCATAACCAATCAAGTTTACTGATCCGCGCCTACTTACTTTATAAAAGAAATGTGGTTGTTACGACAGTGCCATATCATTTGAAGAAATAAGTTCCATATCTATAATTGGAAGCAAACCTACATAAGGTTTGTCTACAGTTTTTTTTGCTTGTACAAATTTGGACGTTGATTTCCTCTCCAGGCACTCGCTTTCCGCGGGCGGTCCGGGAGCCTCCTCGGCGCACTTGCGCCTGTGGGGTCTCCCTTGGACTCGCTATTCCCGCAGGAGTCTCGTACACCCGCTCCAATCAACTATGTTTAAAATTTTAGATAGACCCCCTTTTGTCAACAAAACTGGAAGCAAACCTGCATAAGGTTTGCTTTTTTTTATAATCCAGACAGCAGTACTGCTGTGTTTACTCCAACTAACGCTCCCGATATTTATCAGCATCGGAAGCCCTTTTTGTGTTGAAAACTATTTTTGCAAAAACACTTCATAAAATTACCAAGGGTCAATTCAAATAAAGCGAACATATTAAAAAGACAAAATGAAATTTACTTGCTTAGTTTTGAACTTACATATATGGGGGTTGAATATGGATATATTATTAGCTCTCTTGCCGGCAATATTCTGGGGAAGCATCGTTTTATTTAATGTGAAACTCGGGGGTGGGCCCTATAGTCAAACACTGGGTACAACGATTGGCGCATTGATTTTTTCAATAGGTGTTTATATTTTTGCCGATATTAAGTTGTCATTGCTAGTGTTTGGAGTCGGAGTTGTTTCTGGATTGTTTTGGGCCGTTGGACAAGCTAATCAGCTTAAGAGCATTGATTTAATGGGAGTATCCAAAACAATGCCGATATCTACTGGAATGCAGCTCATTTCAACGACTTTATTCGGGGTCATCGTTTTTAACGAATGGTCAACAATGAAAGCAATCATTTTAGGCGTCTTGGCATTAGTCTTCATTATTATAGGAATTGTCTTGACCTCACTGGAGGATAAAGAATCAAAAGAGGGCAAATCGGGAAACTTGAAGAAAGGAATTGTTATTCTCCTCATCTCGACATTCGGTTATTTGGTTTATGTGGTCGTGGCCCGTCTTTTTGATGTTGATGGGTGGTCAGCGTTGTTCCCTCAAGCGATAGGGATGGTGATAGGCGGTCTGTTATTGACTTTTAAACATAAACCGTTTAACAAATATACGATTCGCAATATCATTCCGGGATTGATATGGGCTGCAGGGAACATGTTTTTATTCATATCCCAGCCACGTGTGGGAGTGGCCACTAGTTTTTCCCTTTCGCAAATGGGCATTGTCATCTCAACTCTTGGCGGGATCATCATTTTACGTGAAAAGAAAACGAAGCGCCAACTAATTGGAATCATAATCGGAATTATCTTGATCATCATAGCTGGGATTATGCTCGGAATGGCAAAAAGTTAAGTGGAGGGTGATTATATGTATACAGATTTAGAAGGTAAGGTCGTTGTTATAACCGGTTCATCCACTGGTTTAGGAAAAGCGATGGCCATTCGCTTTGCTAAGGAAAAGGCAAAGGTCGTGGTTAATTATCGCACTAAATCAGAGGAAGCGGATAGTGTAATGGAGGAAATCAAAACAAATGGCGGGGAAGCTATTGCAGTAAAAGGCGATGTCACCGTTGAAGAAGATGTGATTAACCTTGTTCAATCAGCGATAAAGAATTTCGGGAAACTCGATATATTCATCAATAATGCAGGAATTGAAAATCCGGTTCCGTCTCACGAGATGCCGTTAAGCGACTGGAATAGGGTAATCAATACCAACTTAACGGGAAATTTCTTAGGCTGCCGTGAAGCTATCAAGTATTTTGTCGAGAACGACATTAAAGGGAATGTTATAAATATGTCCAGTGTACATGAGATGATACCCTGGCCTTTATTCGTTCACTATGCGGCAAGCAAGGGCGGGGTGAAGCTGCTTACGGAAACCCTGGCTCTTGAATATGCACCAAAAGGGATCCGTGTGAACAGCATTGGTCCTGGAGCCATCGCCACACCAATAAATGCAGACAAGCTTGAAGATCCCGAAAAGAAAAAGGATCTTGAAAGCATGATTCCGATGGGGTATATCGGAAAGCCTGAAGAAATTGCTGCGGTTGCTGCATGGCTGGCATCTTCAGAGTCCAGTTATGTAACGGGTATCACTCTTTTCGCTGACGGCGGAATGACAAAATACCCAGCGTTCCAAGCTGGAAGAGGATGAATTTTGTTTTATGATGCAACAAGAATCCCAGCAGGTTTAATCCTGCTGGGATTCTTGTTTTAAAAGCATTAACGAGTATGATGATTATACCAGCTAATGAAATTATCGACGACCGTATCGATAAAATGGACAGTCGACTCATGTGTAAGTTTGCCTTCGTTATCGATTTTGTCATGCACTGCACCAACATATACTTCATTCCCGGGAAGGAGTGGGGAGGAGATGCCTATTGCGAATAAGATTTCACGCAAATGCAATTGAGCTTTAACCGTTCCTAATTGCCCCATTGACGCACCCATGATCCATGATGGTTTTCCGATCAAGACTTTATCGACACGTGATAACCAATCGATTGCATTGCCCAATACTCCTGGAATCGTACCGTTGTATTCAGGTGTTACCCACAAGACTGCATCTGCTTCGGCCACTTTACTTTTAAATTCTTTTACAACTAATGGAGGGTCATTTTCAATATCTTGATCATAAAAAGGTAAATCCCGAATGTTCAAGATTTCGAGATCGAACCGATCTTGATATCTAGATTGAATATATTTGGCAAGCTTAAGGTTGTAAGACTCTTTACGGATACTTCCCACTATTGCAACAACTTTCATCTTCAATACCTCCAATGATTTTTATAATGGATAATCATGTAAATATGTTCCACTTACCTATTATAATTGGAATATAAATGAAAGGGAAAAAGGATGCTTGGGAAAAAGTTGAGTTGGAGCTGAATAAACAAAATTCCTCTCGAACATTCATACCCTGCAAAGTTAGACTCAAAAATTATATGTGCCTACCCAATCCCCATTACTAGACCTCTCCCAACAATATTGCATTTGTTTTTAATTTAATATTATGGCCATTCCTATAGGGATTAAGGCAAAATCCTTTCAGAAAAAATGAAATAAGACGCTTGTAAAAGTAAATAATGAAATATCATAAAAAGTGTAAGTAAAATGAGTTTATTTGCTTGATAACTATTTCACTAAAATAATAGGGGTGGGTAAAGTTGATCTTTCGGACCATTGATACGGACAAAGACAAAGATATTATCGTTAAATTCAGGAAAGATTCCTTTGTTGTAAGTTTTGGAACTGAAGCTGGTTTTGGAGATGAAAATACATATCTGCAACGAATGGAAGAAAGGGTCCGCAAATTTCCTGGGGGACAGGTGATCCTTGAAAATGACCAAGTACCGATTGGACAAATGGAACTTCGAATTCGGGGGTATGAAGGAACTGAGATCGGCTATGTAGATCTATTTTATCTTATTCCCGAATATCGCAGTAAAGGCCTTGGCAAGGAATTGGTTCGCTATGCAGAAAACTTTTTCAGGCAATTTAATGTATCCGAATACCATTTAAGGGTTTCTCCGGATAATCAAAGGGCGATTCGTTTATATACGAATTCAGGCATGATGAAGATAAGGGAGGAAAGTCAAAAACACCTTGTATGGAGAATGAGCAAATCAATATAAAATATAATTTTTAATTATATTAATATAATTAAAAATTATCAATTCACTATACTGTGAAAATATTTTAAACGGTGAAAAATATGGTTGACTTTAGAGAAATTAGAATATATAGTGAAGGACATAATTAAATATAACGTTAATTCTTATCAAGAGATGTGGAGGGACTTGGCCCTATGATACCTCGGCAGCGGGTTTTTACTTTTGTAAAAATACTGTGCTAATTCCAACGGACGAAAGTTTGAAAGATAAGAAGGAGCTTTTCTTAGATAATTAAATTAAGAGTTTACTCTTTTTTATGTCTAAAAGAGGCCTCTTCTGTCTGACGACGGAAGAGGCCTCTTTTGTTTATTCAAAATGTATATGGTTATTTGGAGAATTGGTGCAATTACTCGTGAGTTTCGAATTTAACCCTATCATTATGAAACTTTGCAAAGCTCTTCTCACTGGATAATGAATTCGTACAAATAAACAACATGGGGGAGATTGGATGATTGAGTTTCAAAATGTTAAAAAGGTTTATCAAACAAAGAAACAGACTGTCGAGGCTTTGAAGGGCATTAATTTGACAGTGGAAAAGGGGGATATATTCGGTGTAGTCGGTTATAGCGGGGCCGGAAAGAGTACGTTGATCAGGCTGGTCAACTTGCTTGAAGATCCTTCAGATGGTTCGGTGATTGTTGGGGGCAAGGATTTAATCAAATTAAGCCAGAAGGAATTACGGGTAGAAAAGAAAAAAATCGGGATGATTTTTCAGCATTTCAACTTGCTAAACTCCAAGACTGTTTTTGATAACATTGCTATGCCGCTGGTTTTATCGGGAACTCCGGCTAAGGAAATCAAAAACCGTGTAGGCGAGCTGTTGGAGTTCGTTGGCTTATCGAGCAAGGCGAAGAGTTATCCGGATCAATTATCGGGAGGTCAAAAGCAGCGGATCGGCATTGCGAGAGCTTTGGCTACGAATCCATCGATCTTATTGTGTGATGAAGCTACGTCGGCATTGGATCCACAAACAACGAGTGCCGTTCTGCAGCTCTTAAAGAAAATTAATAAAGAATACAATATTACCATTCTGCTAATCACTCATGAGATGTCTGTCATCAGGGAAATTTGCAATAAGGTAGCGGTCATGGAGGGCGGATGCGTCGTTGAACAAGGTTCGGTTTTCGAAGTGTTTGCGAAGCCGCAAACGGATATTGCAAAAAACTTCGTGAGAACGGTCATACATGACGAAATTCCACAAAGTTTCCTAAAAAGCATAGGATCCCATATCCCGATTATTTGGAAAATTAATTTTATTGGGACTACTTCGGGTACTCCTTTACTTTCAACGATCTCGAAGAAATATGACGTTCATTTAAGTGTTTTATCAGCCAATATTTCTGAAATTCAGGAAACGCCTTTCGGGAATTTGATCATCGAAGTGACAGGGAACAAAAATGAGGTGGATAAGGCTTATCAATATATTAAAGATGAGGGGATTCTCGTCCAGGAGGTGCAGATAAATGGGTAATACGCTTTGGGGAATGGAAATTACAGCAGAGCAGTTGTTGACAGCTTTCGGTGACACACTTTATATGGTAGCCATTTCATTGGTGTTTTCCGGATTGATCGGGCTTCCGCTCGGTATCCTGCTTGTCATTACAAGAAAGGGTCACATCCTGGAGAATAAATGGATTTTTAATGTATTGAACCCGATCATCAATATATTGCGGTCGGTTCCTTTCATCATCTTGCTTGTAGCAGTTATTCCGCTTACCAGAATGATTGTAGGCAGTGCGATCGGAATGAATGCGGCCATTGTTCCGCTAATCTTTTACGCGGCTCCTTATATTGCCCGGCTTGTTGAGAACTCCCTGTTGGAAGTGGACAAAGGGATCATCGAGGCCGCTCAGGCGATGGGTGCGACGACATGGCAAATCATTTATCGCTTTTTGATTCCCGAGGGACTTAGTTCGTTGATCCTAACATTTACAACAGCGACTATCGGGCTTGTTGGAGCTACGGCCATGGCAGGTGCCGTCGGGGCAGGCGGGGTCGGGGATCTAGCTTTGGCTTACGGTTATCAAAGGTTCGATACGATGACGATGGTCGTCACAGTAGCGGCGCTCGTGATCATCGTTCAATTATTGCAATCCACCGGGAATTTTATTTCAAGAAAAATCAGAAGAAGATAAAAATAACAGGAGGTAGGAGAAATGAAGAAAATCTTATTAACGATCATAGTATTGGCATTGGCCATAGTGTCTGCAGCATGCGGGAAAGAAGAAGGTGTATCAGGCGTTTCGGATGATGTGAAAACAGTGAAAGTCGGTGTCAGCAGCGGGGATACGAGAACATGGGAATACATTGTCGACATAGCGAAAGAGGAAGGGCTTAATATCGAACTGGTCACTTTCAATGATTATATCCAACCGAACCTTGCGTTAAGTGAAGGTGAAATTGATGCCAATTCATTCCAAACGGTCGCTTACTTCGATGAATTCGTTCAAGACCAAAATCTGAAATTAGAGGCCATCGGGTCGACTGTCATTGCACCTATGGGCCTTTATTCTAAAAAACATAAAGATCTTAAAAGTCTTCCGGATGGCGCTACGATTGCCGTTCCGAATGAAGCAACAAACTTTGGCCGTGCACTACTCCTTCTTCAGGAAGCTGGATTGATTACATTGAAAGAGGAATTCAATGGATCGGGTTCATTGGAAATCATTAGGGAAAATCCGAAAAACTTGAAAATCCAACCTGTTGCTGCAGGCAATACACCTCGTCTATTGGATGATGCCGATGCTTCAGCCATCAATAATAACTTTGCCGTCGAAGCAGGCCTTACTTTAAAAGATTCTTTATTCCATGAAAGTAAAACGGCGAAACCGTATATTAATATCATTGCAGTTAAAAAGGGTAATTCCGATCGTCCTGAGTTGCAGAAATTAGTGGAGCTTTATCAATCGAAAGAAGTGGAAGCGTTCATCAAAAAAACGTTTAAAGGAAACACCATTCCTGCATATGTTTCTGTAGATGAATTAGTGAATTACCAGGATGCTTGGACAAAACCAGCTAATGAAAAGTAATGGATCGATTCAAGAAAAAGGGGAGATTAAGAGTATGGCGAGAGAATTAGTGCAAAAGCAGCATCGGCAGATTATTGAAGATCACATCGACCTTCATTCCAAATTATATATCGAAACGAGTCAAGCCATTCATGCTAAACCCGAAATTGGGAATCAAGAATTCTTCGCTTCGGATACATTAACAGGAATACTTCGAAATGAAGGATTTGAAGTGACCCGCAATATAGCCGGACATGAAACAGGATTCATCGCCAAAAAAACCTCTTCAAAGAAAGGTCCCACAATTGCCTTTTTAGCCGAGTATGATGCATTGCCGGGTTTGGGTCATGCTTGCGGCCATAATATCATCGGCACAACGAGTGTTGCAGCAGGCATTTCTTTGGCACAAGTACTGGAGGAAACGGGCGGAGAGGTGATTGTTTTCGGAACACCGGCTGAAGAGGGCGGGCCGAATGGAAGTGCAAAAGGCAGCTTTGTGAAGCACGGTCTATTTGATGGGGTGGATGCGGCCATCCTTATCCATCCAGGCGGGCAAACGCGTGTCACAAGTCCATTTTTGGCAGTCGATCCCCTTGATTTTCATTTTTACGGAAAGTCAGCACATGCAGCAGCTGCACCTGAAGAAGGCGTGAATGCACTTGACGCGGTGATTCAGCTGTTCAATGGCATTAATGCTTTGCGCCAGCAGCTCCCAGCCGAGGTCAAGATTCACGGAATCATTACCAATGGCGGGGAAGCGCCTAACATCATTCCTGAATATGCTTCCGCCAGGTTTTACATTAGAGCAACAACATGGAAACTTTGCCAAGAAGTGTCCAATAAAATACGTGCTGTTGCCGAAGGGGCAGCACTTGCCACAGGAAGCACGGTTAAAGTTGAACGTTTCCAAAATGAAGTGCTCGATTTTATGATTAATCCAGTTCTGGATGAACTGTTAAAAGAAGAGCTCGCTCAATTAGGGGAAGCTGTGGCTCCTCGAAAAGAGAGTGGCTTTGGCTCGACGGATGCAGGTAATGTAAGCCATGTAGTGCCGACAGCACATCCTTATATAAAAATTGGACATGATGGGCTGATTGCCCATACGAATGAATTCCGCGACTGTGCCAAATCTCCTGCTGGAGACAAAGCCATCCTGACCGGGGCAAAAGCTCTTGCACTTACAGGTTATAAATTGTTTACGGATAAAGACCTGTTGGATAAAGTGAAAGCAGCATTTTATGAAGCGAAGCAAAAATAAATAAGATGCAGGAAAAAAATTGTTGACTGCGGATCTCATAGTGAGTATTATAAAAATAACAATACCGAGTAATTGAATAGGAATTATAGGTTAATTGACCGGAAAACCGGAGACTTTTCTTTCATGTAAAGAGGTGTCTCCGGTTTTTTTGTGAATGGGCAAGTCGAAAGATTCTCTTTCAATACATCCTAAAAAGGGGGATTTATCATGGGGATATTATTACGTAAAGCGATTGAGAAAAAAAGAAACTTTCTAATCAACAAGTTGATTAACAAGGGAGTTTATAAAAAGAATGACATCCATCTTTTTGAATTAACCTTAACCGATTTAGAGAATGAATATATTAAAATAACTAAAATCGATGAGAAGGAATCCGATGATCATTCCCCCTGTCTGAGGATACATCATTTCATATAATGTCAGAATAAAAGGAGAGGGTGAAATGAAGAAGGGTGTGGAAGAAAGGCGGAAGGCATTGATCTATAAACTTATGATCCATACTGTAAATAAGAGTGTGGAACAGCTAATGAAGTTAACCTTAAAAGAATTGGAAATAGAATATAAAAAGGTTCAAAATGACTGTCACCCACATAGTAATTCGGGTTCGATACAATGGATCAATGCAAAACGGCATTAGGGTGAATGTGGAACCTTAATTCATCATGAAAAATTTCATCATTTTGCTAACGGCTGCTTGTGCTGATTCTACATGATATTTTGAATTGTAAGGATCACTGAATCCATGTTCTCCCTTGAATTTATGAACCTCGACATTCGTTCTTTCTAAAGCTGAAATTAACTCGTCGACATTAAATGAGGGCTCTTCTAGCGGGAAAAATAGCAGTGCGGGGCATTGTGGCGCCAATTCTGCATAATTCCTAATACGCGAACCGTAGTAACCAACAATTCCATCGACACACTCTTCCTCACTGCACAGCCAAGCTACAGTTGCCCCTGCACTGAATCCAAGGACGAAAATCTTTTGGTATTCATCTTTTATATTCGATAATATATCCTTTATCTTATGTAAAGCACCCTTGAAACCTACGTTCTCCATAAAATGTCGATAAGCAGCATCCTCTTGGGAATAATCAAAAGGCGTCTCACGTTCTAACAAATTCGGACAAATCACATCAAAACCCTGTATTGATAATGACTCACAAAAACCGTGCATATGTTGGTTCAGTCCATAAATTTCGTGAATGACAATGATGACAGTATCGGACTTTTTCTGTATGTCCAGCATTTTTTACCTCCTTAGAAAAATACTATTTAACTTTTAAGACATATCACCGACTTTAAATAAATTATTAGGTATAGGGAAGTTCTTTTCCTTCTAAACATGCTTTTAAGTTAGCCAAACTAAGTTCATATCCATCCATGTTAATCGTTACTCTAGTGCCTTCGGATTCTGGGTATATTTCAAAAGTGAAAACGAGTTTATCAGAATCCGAGGAATAAGAAAACCTTTCGCAAGGGATTATCTCTTGGATTGTAAAACTCATTGGGATGCTTTCATTATCTTTAAGATTGTTATGTGCACTAGGCATTAATACGAAGATTGCCTTCTCTCCACCTTGAGTTTAGGAATTCCATTTTGAACCCGGGGCATACCATTTTGAGATGATTTCATCATTCGTAATCGCATTCCAAACCGTTTCCTGGTTTTCATGAATTAGAACTGAGTTCCTATCATTATTCATTTTACTTATCTCCTTATTTTTTCTTGGATTATATAGAAAGTTTAGGAAATTTACAAGACCCCACTAAGCGTATTTAACCGAGTGACAATATTGTAAGATGGCAGCTTAAACTGTTAGGAAGAACGATGGCGATTTATTTCCTTTCTCTTTAATATGTAAGAAAAAGAGGAAGGTTGGGTATGAAATGGACTTTTTTGAGTTGAATACCAATGTATTCAGAATGATCAATGACTTAGGGAAACAGTACGATTATTTAAACCCTTCTGCCATTTTCATTGCCGAGTACATGGTATTTTTATTAGCTTTGGCAGTCATCGTAATATGGTTCACTCGAAATGAACAGAGTAGGATGATGGTTGTTTGTGGGATGATTACGTTTGTAATAGCTGAAATGATGGGGAAAATGGCAGGGAGATTGCATTCGAATAATCAGCCATTTGCCGAATTGGCCAATGTTAATAAGTTAATTGAAAAAGGAGTGGATAATTCATTTCCAAGCGACCATACCATCTTGTTTTTCTCGTTTTGTGTATCTTTTTGGCTTTTCAAAAGAGGATGGTGGCTGTTGTGGATCATGCTGGCTTTCCTTGTTGGCACTTCCCGTATTTGGGTAGGCGTCCACTTTCCGGCGGATGTGCTGGCAGGAGCAATAATAAGCACCATTTCAGCCTTGATGGTTTACCTTGTTGTTCCTAAAATAAGCTTGATTCATAAATTATTAGGGGAATATGAGAGGTATGAAGAAATGGTTCTATCCCCGTTAACTAAATCGAAGGAAAAAAAATCAAAGGATTTGTAAGAGAAAACAGGGTTGCTCAGGCAGCCTTTTTTTATAACACAAAAATATCCATATGATGATACTGATGGTAAAATTAAGTGAAAGCAATCCATCGCAATGGGGGACTTAATATTGATCGATATCCAAGAAATCAAAGACATTATCAGGCATCGCTATCCATTTCTTTTAGTTGATAGAGTTTTGGAACTGGAAGAAGGAAAGAGGGCGGTGGCCATTAAAAACGTCACGGCAAATGAAGAGTTTTTTAC
Organism: Bacillus sp. T-10(2022); assembly: GCF_056502895.1. NCBI lineage: Bacteria > Bacillati > Bacillota > Bacilli > Caryophanales > Bacillaceae > Bacillus > Bacillus sp. T-10(2022). The sequence goes on along the minus strand of NZ_CP113518.1, from coordinate 4,681,380 downwards.
TGGTCACTTTCCCGATTACCCAGTGATGCCAGGTGTGTTGATCGTGGAGGCATTAGCACAGGTAAGTGCTGTTGTCATGCTTACAAAAGAAGAAAATAAAGGACGGATCGGGCTTTTGGCTGGGATCGATGGATGTCGTTTTAAAAGGCAAGTAAAACCAGGGGACCAATTACGTTTAGAAGTGGAGATTACTCGCTTGAAAGGTCCTATCGGTAAAGGAACAGGAAGGGCTACTGTCGAGGGGGAAACTGTATGCGAGACAGAGCTCATTTTTGCTTTTGGTGATTGATGGTGATACCGATAAAAAAAGCTTACGGGTATGTGACAAGAATCAATAATGGAGAAACACAGGTATTGGTTTTTCAACATCCCATTAAGGCAGCCGGTATACAGATACCCAAGGGAACGGTGAAGCCTCAAGAAGATGCTTACCAAGCAGTGATTAGGGAAATGAAAGAAGAAACAGGTCTGGAAAATTTTCATGTGGAGAAATTAATGGCAGAAGATTTTTGGGAGACTGTTGATGGTGCCATACATAATAGATATTTTTATCAAATAAGTGTATCGAATGTTCCTGATGAATGGGACCATCAGCCGACGGGTGGAGGAGATGAAGCGGGGCTGACATTTCATTTCTTCTGGATTTCATCCGAACATGAAGTGCAGCTTATCAAAGGGCATGGAGATTATTTAAACCGGATCTTTACCTAACCAGCGGTTTATCAAAACGGCCAAGATCATTATTGATCTTGGCCGGCTGTTTTTTAATGATCAGGTTTGTTTCTCGGTAAGGAAAGTTTTTACGGTTGGCGGTTCATATGTATTGAATTGATCAAGAAGTCCATTTGGTTCAACATCTACCAGCGCCATGGAACGGAACTTTTCATGTAGGAACTGTTCGTCGGACATATGATTGAATAAAGCGACCAAAGGATCATAATAGTGATTGATATTTAAGAGTCCGCAAGGTTTTTGATGAAGACCAAGCTGAGCCCAAGTGAAAATCTCAAAGAATTCTTCCAATGTTCCTGGCCCGCCTGGCAAGGCCATGAATCCATCTGCAAGCTCAGCCATTTTTGCTTTTCTTTCATGCATGGATTCCACGACGATCAGCTCGGTTAAGTTCTTATGTGCTATTTCCTTTTTTTCTAGGAAATCTGGCATTACGCCAATTACATTTCCGCCTGCTTCCAAGACGGAATCTGCAACTGCACCCATGATTCCTACACTTGAGCCTCCATAAACAAGGGTAATCTTACGTTTTGCCAGTTCCGCACCCAGTTTTTTAGCACCTTCTACATAGACAGCAGATGCACCTTTGCTTGATCCACAAAATACAGCTAGACTTTTCAAAATATCACATCTCCCATTTAGTAATCTTCCTTTCTTATCATACAAAATTAAAGGGGATTTGTTAAACTTGAATGATAAAAAAGAAGGGTGGATGGATATGAACGTCACTGAATTTCAACAATGGGTAAAAGATTATTATGAAGCACGGGGATGGTCAGAATTGGACATCTTCATTCGCATTGGCTTTTTGGCAGAAGAAACTGGCGAGGTTGCACGAGCCATTCGTTCCCTTGAGATTGGCAGGGATAGACCTGATGAAGTTATTGGTTCGTTTGAAGAGAACATTCAGGAGCTAACCGAAGAGTTGGGAGATGTGTTAGGAAACTTGATTGTGATTGCGAACAAGTACAATATCCCCTTGGAAGAAGTGTTCAATGCCCATAAAAAGAAACTATCTGAACGTTATAATCATGCATAAGTTTCTTCTCATTTAATAGATGAACAAGAAGTTTGCATACTTAATTTCAGTAAACCAGTGGAAGAGCTGTGACTATCAGCTCTTTTTCTTATGGGGCAAATGATAGTTTGTCATCCCATTTAATTCCTTAAAAAGAAAAACTTTCAGCCTTTTATCCCCCATCGTTAAAAAATAATTCACAAAATATGGGTAATATGCGCGATTGAGATTGGATTTTATTGGGTATACACTTGCAATAAAGGAATGAACGTTCATTCCGCACCTTGATTAAAAGGGGGGATCATTATGATCACAGCAGCAAATAAACGAGACAGTATAGTAACCAGCGCTTTAGAGCTTTTTGCAGAACGGGGGTATGATGCGACGACGATTCCGATGATTGCTGCATCGGCAGGAGTTGGAGCGGGTACCATTTATCGTTATTTCGAGAATAAGGAAGTGCTGGGCAACAAGATCTTTCAAGAGTACTTGGATATTTTCACTGAAACGGTCAAGAATGGATTTCCTCATGATGATTCAATTCGCACGCAGTTTCACCATATTTTTAAAACGATGATTCACTTTACAACCGAGCAGGACCAAGCTCTTTATTTTATTAAAATACATAGTGGAGCCCATTTTTTAAATGAAGATAGTCATGCTAGCTTTCAAGGGCTATTGAATATATTTAAAAATTTCTTTGATTCAGGAAAAGAGAAAAAAGAAATTAAGGAGCTTCCTTCTTCAGCTTTGATTGCCATCATTTACGGAGCTTTTCTTGAGCTTGAGCGACTTGTTCGCATCGGGGAGTTAGAACCTGACCCAAAACTTTTGGCAGATGTGGAAGAAAGCTTTTGGGATGCAGTGCGATTGCACGCTTGAGATACTTTTAACATTGAAACGGAATGAACGTTCATTCCGCATTCTGAACTATTGTAAAGAGGTGCTAATAAAATGGAAAACACAACTCAGTTTCCACAGCCAAAGACATATGGCCCCCTAGGCAGCCTGCCTATCATTGATAAGGATAAGCCGCTTCAGTCTTTCATGAAGCTGGCACGAGAACTTGGGCCGATTTTTCAGTTTCAATTTCCGGGTCGAATCACTACATTCGTATCCAGTGCTACCCTCGCTAAAGAAATATGTGATGAAAAAAGATTTGATAAGAAGGTCGGTCCAGCCTTGCAGAAAGTGAGGGCGTTTGGCGGCGACGGTCTTTTCACAAGTGAAACGAAGGAACCGAATTGGAAAAAGGCCCATAACATCTTGCTGCCCAGCTTTAGCCAGCAGGCAATGAAGGGCTATCATGCTAAAATGGTGGATCTTGCTACCCAACTCATTCAAAAATGGGCTCGCCTGAATCCGGCTGATGAGATAGATGTTCCTGAAGATATGACACGATTGACATTGGATACGATTGGACTATGCGGGTTCAATTACCGCTTTAACAGTTTTTATCGGGAGACCACCCACCCTTTTGTCAACAGTATGGTGCGTGCGTTGGATGAAGCGATGAGCCAAACGCAGCGACTTGGCATCCAAGATAAACTGATGATCAAATCCAAAAAACAATTCAGGGAAGACATTCAATATATGTTCTCTCTAGTGGATGAATTGATTGCTGACCGAAAACAAAATGGTGATCACGGAGAAGATGACCTTCTTTCCCATATGTTGAAAGGGGTCGATCCTGAAACGGGCGCATCACTGGATGATGAAAATATTCGTTTCCAAATCATTACCTTTTTAATAGCTGGACATGAAACGACGAGCGGTCTCCTATCTTTCGCCATCTATTTCCTCATGAATAACAGAGACAAGTTAAAAAAAGCGCAGCAGGAAGTCGATGAAGTGCTGGGTGATGATGTTCCTGATTACAAACAAGTGAAAAAGCTGAAATATGTCCGGATGGTGCTGAATGAAACGCTTCGTCTGTGGCCGACAGCTCCGGCGTTTTCCGTTTATGCGAAAGAAGATACCATGCTGGATGGAAAATACAATGTGAAGAAAGATGATGTGTTCTCGCTGCTTATTCCCGAGCTTCACCGTGATCCATCCGTTTGGGGTGATGACGTTGAATCGTTCACTCCAGAGCGGTTCGAGGATTTGGAGTCCATCCCTTATCATGCGTATAAACCATTTGGAAACGGGCAGCGCGCCTGTATCGGACAGCAGTTTGCGCTTCATGAAGCGACACTGGTGCTTGGCATGGTTTTACAGCACTTTGACTTGATCGATCATGAAGAATATCAATTGGATGTTAAAGAAACATTGACTCTTAAACCGGACGGATTGACCATGCGCGTTTCACCGAGGCAGCCGGCGATGTCGTTTACCGTTGCTTCTTCAGAACCAAAGTCTCCGGAAAAAGGAGCCGCGGTATCTCCAATCGAATCAGTACATGGAACACCATTACTCGTCCTGTTTGGATCAAACATGGGAACAGCGGAAGGGATTGCTCGGGACCTTGCTGAAACAGGGAAGCGGCAAGGCTTCCATGCCGAGGTTGCCCCTTTGAATGATTACACCGATCGGCTTCCCCAAGAAGGAGCTGTTCTCATAGTCTCGGCATCTTATAATGGAAATCCCCCTGATAATGCAGGTGACTTCGTTTCATGGCTGAAGGAAAGCCATGATGGCTCATTGGATGGTGTTCACTATGCGATTTTCGGCTGTGGGGACCGCAATTGGGCCAATACGTACCAACGCATTCCAATTTTCATTGATGAGCGACTGGAACAAAAAGGAGCAGTGCGGCTGTCAGAAACAGGCTATGGGGATGCAAGCGATGACTTTGAAGGGGATTACGAGAAATGGTCAGAAGCCCTTTGGCCGAAACTTGCCGAAACCCTGAACATTAAAGTGAATAAGAGTGATCGGGTAGTCAGCTCGATTACGATGAACTTCGTAAGTGATGTGAGCGGCACACCGCTTGCCCGCACCCATCATGCGTTTACATCCATTGTAAAAAGGAATACAGAATTACAACATGAAGTTAGCGGAAGAAGTACACGGCATATAGAATTAACGCTGCCAGAGGGAATACATTATCAGGAAGGCCATCATCTCGGGGTGCTTCCGCAAAATCCAGCGGAACTTGTCGAGCGAGTGCTCAGTCGATTTAACCTAAACGGCCAAGATTACGTGAATCTGACTGGGGATTCCGGAAAAGCTGCCCATCTTCCTACAGGAAAACCGGTAAAACTGGAAGAGTTACTATCAAACCATGTGGAGTTCCAAGAACCCGCCACCCGGTCTCAAATACGGGCGCTTGCCACTCATACGGTATGTCCTCCACATGTAAAAGAACTTGAAGATCTTCTTTTGGACAATACCTATAAACAAGAAATCCTGAACAAGCGCATAACCATGCTTGACCTAATCGAAAAGTATCTTGCATGTGAAATCCCGTTTGAACGTTTCCTGGCTCTACTGCCACCTTTAAAAGCAAGATACTACTCCATCTCAAGCTCACCACTCCACAACGAAGGAGAAGCAAGCATCACCGTGAGCGTCGTCCGTGGAGAAGCTTTGAGCGGCAACGGGGAATACAAAGGAATTGCATCGAATTATTTGGCAGAACGCTCCCTAGGAGACAAAATAGCCTGCTTTATCAATACGCCGCAATCCAACTTCCAGCTTCCAAAGCAAACAGAAAAACCAATCATCATGATCGGCCCTGGAACAGGCATTGCACCATTCAGGGGATTCATACAGTCACGTCGCGCTTTAAAAGAAAAAGGTGAAACGCTAGGGGCGGCCCACCTCTACTTTGGATGCCGTAATCCGGAACACGATTACCTCTATCAAGAAGAACTCGTCCAAGCCGAACAAGAGGGACTTGTAACACTGCACACCGCTTACTCCAGGTGTCCCGGTCAAGAAAAAACATATGTCCAGGACCGATTAGCGGAAAACGCTCGTGACATCCTTCCTTTATTAAAAGAAGGAGGACACCTATACATCTGCGGAGACGGAAGCAAAATGGCGCCAGATGTTGAACGAACCTTAATTGACAGCTATATGCATATCTATCAAACACAGAGAGAAGAAGCCACAGAATGGCTGCAATCATTAGAGGAGAATGGCAGATATGCGAAAGATGTTTGGGCAGGAGCATAAATAGGAGGAGCAGCGATCCTTAAGGGAATCGCTGCTTTTTTTATGAAAATATGAATTCACGAGTAAATAGTGCAAATTCGCGAGTAAAGTGCAAATTCGCGAGTAAATAGTGCGAATTCACGAGTAAACAGCAAAACTCACGAGTAAATAGTGCGAATTCACGAGTAAATAGCGTAAATTCACGAGCAAAGTGCGAACTCACGAGTAAATAATGCTAATTCGCGAGTAAATAGCTTAAACTCACGAGTAAAGTGCGAATTCACGAGTAAATAGTGCGAATTCACGAGTAAAACAGCAAAACTCACGAGTAAATAGCGTAAATTCACGAGCAAATAGCGTAAATTCACGAGCAAAGTGCGAATTCACGAGTAAAACAGAGCAAAATACGAGTAAATAGTGCAAATTAACGTGTATATCGCTCAAACTTTCGAATATATCGCTCAAATTCACGAGTTTATCGCCCAAACTCTCGTATATATCAATCAAACTCACAAATATATCGCCCAAACTCACGAGTGAAGTAATTATTTTGCGCTAATAGAAGAATTGGAACTAATGGGTAGTGCGCTCATACATTGACGGAGAGCGTTTACGGATTCTTTATTCATTGTTAAAATTTGAGAGTGTGTTAATAATTTATTGCTTGAGGCAGATGATTTGAGATTAGCCAATGTTTTAATAGTGGGCAGTTTTGTTTTAGCAACAGTATTAGGGATATATGGTCAGGATCTTTCCTATTATATGGACCGAACTATAGTGGAGATATCGCCTATATATTACTTGACCGGATTAACAGGGTTAAGTATTTTTCTATATTTAGCTGCACTCTCATTGACATTCCTATTTTATAAAAAACAAAAAATCCAAAAAGATAAATTCGGGATTTATCTAGCTGTAATTTGTATGATTGGTACAGCGACCTCTCTATGGTCCACATTCGTCACAGCCATGTGTGGGGTTAATTAACGATAAAGGGGTCACTTAATAAATGTTTAAGTATACAGTCTGTTTTGTAAAGAAGAATAATGAACTTCTCATGCTTAACCGGGAGAAAGCTCCGATTATGGGTGTTTGGAACGGGGTGGGGGGCAAAATCGAGAAAGGTGAAACACCTGATATTGGTGCACGGCGTGAGGTATTTGAGGAAACGGGGATAGAGGTAGAGACCTTTTTTTCTAAAGGAACGGTAACCTGGGAGACTCCAGAAGGTGAATTGGATGGAATATATGTATATTTGTATATGGCTGATGAGGATTTAATATATGAAACACCGAAAAAAACGCGGGAAGGCATTCTTGATTGGAAATCCATTGATTGGATATTTCATCCACTTAATCTCGGAATTGCTGAAATGGTCGCACAGTACATGCCGGTTTTATTGAAAAAAGAAGGAAACCATACATTCACTTACAAAAATGGTCAAATGTATAATTCCTGAAATCAACCTTACTTAAAAAAGGGATACTGCCATCTTGAGTAGTATCCCTTTCAATAAGTTAAAACTCATTCTCGAATATCGTCCCCTTTTTGAAACTAGAATCCTTAAAGGCGAACTTCATCAGAATAATATAGGCAATGCCCGCCACAACAACGCCGATGATCCAGGCCAGCTCGACTTTTATAAAGGCAGCGCCGGCGCCGATAAGCATGGCGAGCAGCGCGCATGGATTATATCCTGCAAATGGCCCATCCTCTTTGTATAAATCGGCAACATTCATTTTTTGCTTTCTTAATATATAATATTCGACTAATAAAATCGAAACGATCGGACCCAAAAATGCGGAATAAATCAGAATGAACAAACCGAGGCCCTTCGCCGAAGAATCCTGTACAAGCACCCAAGGGAATGAGCAAAAGGCAAGAATTCCGGTTATGATCACGGCAACCTTATATTTCAACTTTGTAAGCAAAGTAATGACATATGTTGGCGGAATGATATTGGCAACCATATTTACCGCAATTGCACCTATGACGATAAATGCTGAAACGCCTACAGTGATATAAGGATTATCCACGACAATTGCAAACGCCTTAACTGGATTGGAAATGCCGGTAGCGGAAGCAAGCATTACACCGATAGTCAGTACGAAACCGTATGCTAGTAAAATGGGCGAAAAGTATAAAAACCCTCGTTTTGCATCACTGATGCCAGACTTAAGCTCTCTTGAATAGTCTCCTGCGCTTAAAAAGATAGCCGCATAATTTCCTAAAAACATCATGATGAAAGCAAAGAACGGCAGGCCCCATGAGCCTTCAGCGTGCACCCATTTTTCCGCGATGACCTCGCTATGTGATGTAAGCAGAATGCCAAATACATAGACTAGCGCTAGCATGATAACGATGGATGCAAGCATTTCCACCCATTTGATGGCATGGAAGCCATACAGCGAAAGTACAATTTGCACCAATTGAATCACGACAAAGCAAATGACGGCATTATCAAATGCACCACCCGTAATGACCTTCACGAATTCATTTAAAGCGGTACCGCCGATCCAACTTTGAAAACCGTACCAGATGATGGCCGGAATACCGCGCAAAAGTGATGATATAATGGAACCTTTCATCCCGAAGGACATTCTGAGCTGAACAACATAGGGAATACCCGTCCTGTATCCAATCCTATCATTTAAAGCGAAAATCACGGAAATGATGGCGATGGCTATGGCAGCTGCAGCAAAAGTCTGAATGATATTCAACGTTGCGGTTCCCGCTACGACCAAGCTGGCCCCAAGTGTCATATTCCCTAAATTGACGCCGTCTCCAATCCACATGAATGTATAGGATATCGGGCCAACCGTCCTATCTTCTTTTGATCTCGGCTTCAAAGATTCATCCAAATCCGCAACATGGTGGAACTCCGCCTCTTCTAAAGCATGACTTTCTAGATATGTAGACAATTTACACTCAACTCCTATTCATAGTGTTATATGATATGCCTGTTGATGTGACAAAAACTAACATGAGAAAAGTATACAGGTTTCGCATTTAAGAATCATTAGAAGAAGTGTGAAATTTCAGATATTATTTTGTGCTTTTTAACTAAAAGAATATCAAGTGAATTTTTGTAATTAACTGAATCGGGGTATATGTGTCCTGCTGTCTTGTGATTTGTTTGCAGTAAGTAAGGTTACTGCGGCAGACTTTTTATGGTGCAGGATAGCTAATATTAAGCCTTGAATTTCATTAAAAAAAGGTGCTAAAATTGTTATATCAGTGTGTAGAGATATTGGTCGTTTTTATTGACCAAAAATATATGTCTCACGATACGTCTGCCATCTGAAATATTTTTAATGGGGATGATCATATGCACGATGAAACAAGATTACCGCGAAATGGAAAAGACTTTGTATTATTCTTAGCGATTATATCAATACTTTCAGTCAACATTATCGCACCACTTATTATGGGATTTAAATTTGGATTCAGTAAAGAAGTGTATTTGGAAACCTTACGAGTAATTCCATTTGTATGGATTTGTGTCATTTTATTGGTAACACTTGTTGTAAATCCTCTAGTTAATAAACTCGTACAAAAGTTTATTGAACCTACGGACGGTTTTAATGCAAAAGTGTTATTCACGATATTATTCAGCGTAACCATCCTGTCCATTTTACTGACGGTTATCGGATCTTGGATTGGCATGAGGGAAATTAGTTTGGAGCCGATTCAGACGTTCTTTTATGACTGGCCACGTAACTTTTTCATCGCATTTTGGGTTGAAGTTTTGATCGCACAGCCGATAGCAAGATTTGCAATGAAAAAATTACACGCAAGCCAGGCCCGTAAAGCAGTAAATGCGTAACATTCAAATAAATTAAAAGCCCATATAGCCGATTGGTTTTATTAAAAAACCAGTCGGCTTTTTCGTGCAGAAAAGTGGGTTAGTGAATGAAGGAATTTCCATTTTCTACACAATGAAAAGGTGTTAAATGGTATGATTAAAAAAATTGTACTTAAGGGGAAATATATTGTTGAAAATAGTTAAAATCATCTTAGCAATAATTGTAGTCGCTTTATATGCATATCAGCTAATTACTGGAAGTGTTGAGTTGATGCCATATTCTATGTTGTTTCTGGCGGCAATTTTGTTAATAACAGGATTAGAGGAACCTCAAAAAGATAGAAAAGGAGGTTTTTTGAGGTACGTTGTTGTCTCATTATTTCTTTTCTTTGTATCCATGCTGGGTTTCTTAATGAACTAAAACGAGAGCTACTATTACCTCTTTAGTAGGTGAGGAGGAGAAAAAATGAAGATAATAGAACTGCCAATTGAATTTGAATTTAATGGGCAAAAAAATCACATTATTCCTAGCTTGATTATATTGAAGAATGAACTAACCTTGGTCGATACAGGGTATCCTGAATTTTTACCTTTAATTGAAAATGAAATTATAAAAAGTGGTTATGAAATGAAGAATTTAAAGAATATAATCATTACTCATTATGATATTGATCATATAGGTTCCTTATATGATTTCAAGGAAAAGTATCCTTTGATTAACATTATAGCCAGTGAAGTGGAATCAAAATATATTAGTGGTGAAATGAAGTCAGAGAGATTGGTTCAAGCCGAAGAAATGCTGGAAAATATGCCAAATCAAGAAATCGAATTCGGTAAATGGTTTATACAACAATTAATGAAATTGAAGCATGTTTCCATTGATGAAAAGGTACATGATGGTGATTTGATATTGGATAACGAATGTAGAGTAGTAGCAACACCAGGGCATACTTCAGGGCATATTTCATTATACTTTCCAAATTTAAGAAGTGTAATAACAGGTGATGCAGCTGTTATAGAGAATCATGAATTGGTCATTGCTAATCCAAACTTTTGTTTAAATGTTGAGGAAGCAGAACAGTCTTTAATAAGGATTAAAAATCTTAAAGCTGAAAATTACTTTTGTTATCATGGTGGAAAATTCACTTTATAATTGGGTTTTGCTTAAGATTGGAGCTGTCTTTAGGCAGCTTTTTCTTATGAAAAGGGGCAGGATAGTTAAGGGCTAGAAATGAAAACCCCATCTAAACTAGGAAGGGGGTATATGTGTTTGAAGTTTTAAAATTCAAATAACTTGTTTGAAGATTTTTGTAGAATCATAATATATTAATAATTCTGCTGTTCACTTCCAACAGGAAATGAAACCCCCATAGATCGTAAAGCTTCTTTTGCTTGATTTAAATAGGATTCTGCTTGTTCTTGCCATTTGATAATCACTTTAATAAAGGCTATATATTCAGGTCTTGCATTTTCCTCCATTATTTTTAATCCTTCACTTACTTTTTTATCTTGGGTTTCAGCGTTTATTATACAAGCTGTCATTGTTTCTATAATGGTTTGCTGTTGCTCACCATTTTTTAGCCTTTGGGCTGATCCCACTGCGGTTACACGGTGATATGAAGCAGGGATTAAGTGGTTATGCATCTCGCGACTTCCTTTTAAATCTTTGGTTTCAGGTATATGGAAAAGCTCACTACTCATAGCACATACCATTTCTTCAGCATATAAACTTTGGTGCAACATATATAAAATAGGTTCCCAGTTGTTTACTCGATAATAATAATCATTCGGATACAAAAAAACATCTCCTCTTTCAGTACATTTTATAGTTATCATTTAGGATCGGAATGAATGAAATTGTATTTTCCATCTTATGTTTATTAATGTTGTCCAGTTCAAATAATATTGCAGAGGTTAAACATGGATAACTGATTCGTGAATGTCAAATTAAAAATGTAACTTTATCACATTGGAGATGGAGACTGTTGCTGTCATTTTCCTGATTGGAGCATAAGATGATATAGCCCATTTATTCCTCATTAAAAATAAGGAGATGTTTATATATGTCAGGTTGTGAACAGGGTTTTGACCGCGGGTTTGGTTTTGGTGGAGGTTTCGCCTTAATAGTCGTTTTGTTTATACTCTTAATCATTATTGGATGTATTTGTTTTTAAGGCGGGAATGAGCGGCTTCTGCTAAAAAAAGCATAAAATAGCCCGACCTTTATTGGTCGGGCTCCAACTGTAGATAATTGAGTCTGTCTGCAATTATTAAAGAACGTTCGGAATTGATTGAAGAAATCCGCTCCCTTTCCGCCGACTGTCTGCCAAGCCTCCTCACCGCAAGCGGCTGTGGGGTCTCGGCTAGCCAGTTATTCGGCAGGAGTGTCGCAAATTTCTTCAATCTAATAAGGGTTCATACCATATCGAAAAGTGAAAATTCATGAAGGATAAACGGGTCTTCATTTAAATGGTCCGGGGTGAGACCATTCCGGAGATTTGTAGACTAACTCGATAATAATTAAGTTGTCAAAACTTGAACATTTATTTCCACTCTAGGCATTCGCTTTGGGCGGGTGGCTCGCCCTCGGCGCTTTTACGCCTGGGGGATCTCCCTAATACTCAATTTTCTCGCAGGTGTCTCGAACCTTCCGATCCAATCAACTAGAATGTTTTTTTTACTAGACTTAAATCAGCCTAGATACTGTTTTAATATTTCTAATCCTATTTTTAACTCATCGAATGAGTTTGTGGAAGAAAGTGCAATACGCAAATACATATCAGGGGTGGTCTGCCCGCTTTGAAAACGGTTGGAATGAAAAACTCGAATACCGCGCCTTTTCAAATCCGTTTCCAGCAGTAACGCATCATTATGCCCTTTAATTGGAAGCCAACGATATAAACTGAGAGGATGTCCGACATCCTTTCTTAAGGGGAAATATTCCGAATAAATATCATTTGCAGTTTGTGCAAGCCGTTTCTTATGAGAAACAATTTCATGAGCCTTGCCTGATAGGATTAGCTCTGTGATAACCTCTGCATCAAAAGAAGAGGTCTTTACATTAATGTTGAAAATGGCCTGGGAAATTTTCTCGCGAAAGGCATCCCCATAAACCATATAGGCAACTCTTAATCCAGAACATATTGACTTAGAGGTGCCGCAAATATAAACGCTCTGTTCCGGAAGCAAATGGAACATCGGCTGCCGGTAGTCGGAGATAATGCCTGCCGTCAGAAATGCATGAATATCATCCTCAATCAAAATTAAACGATGCTTTCGGATGACCGCAGCCAATTCTTGCTTTCGAATATCCGACATCATGATTGTGGTTGGATTGTTGCAAGAGGGCATCAGAAATATGCCGTCAATATTTGTTTGACAACATTGCTTTTCAAGTTCGTCTGTCAGCATTCCAAACTGGTCTCCGGGAATGGGCACTAACTTAATATGAAACATCTTTGCCAGCTCGATAAAGTTTGAATAGGTGTATAAGTCGGTTGCAATTCTATTACCAGGCTCAAACAAAGCAGCGAGGGCAACAGCCAATGCATTTTGGGCACCGGAAACGATTGCTATATGCTCTTGATCCGCGTGAATGCCGAAAGATTCCATCCAGTTTAGAGCTGCTGTTTTTTGATGTGGAATACCAGTCGGATCGTTGTAATTCAGCAGCTGCTCCAAATAGCTTTTGTTCACGGTTTTTTGTAAAGTTTCTGAAACGATATCATTGGTTTGCTCAAAAGATGCCACAAAACCAAGATCAATGCTGTTTGCCGTTTTATCCGCGGAAATGGTTATGGAACGAGTGGCATTGGGAGCCACAAAGGTTCCGCTTCCCGTAACGGCATATATCAATCCCTTTACCTCGCACATTTTGTAGGAACGGGTAATCGTAGTGAAATTTAAGTCAAGAAAATCTGCCAATTCTCGTTGCGGGGGCAACTTTGTTCCAGGTGCTAAAAAACCATTTGTTATATCTTGTTCAAGTAATGATGCGAGAGATTTATAAAAAGGACGCTTTAATGCATTCTTATCAGGTTTCCAAGACATAGGATAATTGTCAAATGAATTTACTGGCATACTTCACCTCTCCTAGACTTATTCCATACAATCATATCATTTTTTGTATGGAATTCTAATATTGAAACGGTCGGCTTTAAAAGAATATAAGGTGATTAGCCTATCAGACTCCCCCATTTTGATGAAATGGGGGAATTTTATTTTAATTGTAATCCATACAATTAACTTGTTTTTTGTACGGATTTTGTATGTTAAGTTTAAATAAATTTAGCCATCAGGATGTGATTTATATGAAAAAACGAACTCAAATGATATCAGCATTTCGTGCTGCTTTTCCGTACACAGTGCCCATTTTGGCAGGCTTTTTATTTTTAGGCATCGCTTATGGGATCTTTATGAATTCATTAGGGTTCAGCGCGATTTACCCGATATTGATGAGTCTAACGATATTTGCAGGATCGATGGAGTTTATTGCAGCCAATTTATTGCTTGTCGCGTTCAATCCGATTAACGCCCTTTTTCTAACCTTAATGGTGAATGCACGGCATTTGTTTTATGGCATATCCATGCTTGATAAATATAGGGGGACTGGTAAGAAAAAGCTGTATCTGATTTTTGGGCTTTGCGATGAGTCTTTTTCCATCAATTGTACAGTTGATGTACCGAAGGATGTGGATAAGGGCTGGTTCATGTTTTTCGTGACACTGCTCAACCATTGCTATTGGGTGATAGGAGCAGCGATTGGCGGCATCTTTGGCTCTTTTGTCAAATTCAATACAGAAGGACTCGATTTTGTTATGACGGCTCTCTTTGTCGTGATTTTCATTGAACAATGGATGAAAGAGAAAAAACATCATAGTGCTCTCGCTGGGCTTGGGCTGTCAGCTGTCTGCCTGATTATTTTTGGCGGAAGCAATTTCATTATCCCTGCCATGTTTGCCATTTTGGGGGTACTTACCTTACTTAGAAAGCCGTTAGAGAAAGTTGAGGTGAGAACCATATGACAATGACTTTAACGCAGCAAATCATTACAATTGCGATGGTTGTTTTAGGTACAATGCTTACAAGGTTTCTTCCCTTCATCGTTTTCCCATCAGGTAAACCTACACCGAAGTATGTACAGTATCTCGGTAAAATGCTGCCATCCGCGGTAATTGGGCTTTTGGTCATATATTGTTTAAAGGATGTGAGCTTACAATCGGGAAGTCATGGCATCCCTGAATTTATTGGGGTGGCGGTGGTTGCCCTGCTTCACTTTTGGAAGAAAATGATGCTCCTCTCCATAGCGGGGGGAACGATTGTCTACATGATGCTGGTGCAATTGGTTTTTTAAATGATGATAATCAGCACATCCAATTATTATTTTATTGAACTTGATGAACAAGATTAATCAGTTTAATAGTTTACGAGCAGAGCTGTCTTTAAGACAGCTTTTTCTTATGGATATATAGGGCAGGATAGTTTAAATCCATTTCTTCGCAAACTCAACTTTAACTGAATACCTCTTAGTAAAATACAAATGTTGATACCTTCTTTTTCCCTCATTTTGGTTATTTAAAGGAAATATTAATCAATCCGCTTTCCAGCACTGATATAAAATCGATTTCGATTTAGATAGAAACGTAAGAGGATTAGGCATTGATTTAAGAGAAATAGGACAGCGGCCGCTTTTTAATCTGTAGCATAATGAGGATACCTCTATATTAATACATTACTTTTATAGTGTTTATGTGGCTAATGCCATATTGAATTCAAATTACAAATTCACTGCATATATGCTGAAGTGATTGTACTAGATAGGGATATTCAGGTTGGAACGATTGCGAGTTTTGTATAGAAATAATTCGGAAAGAAAATAGGAGGAAAATGATGAAAAAACGATTATTTATGTCCCTGGCTTTGGTCATGTCCTACACTCTTTCAGCATGCAGCAGCAATAATGACAGAAATGGGGTTTCTCAACAGGAACAACAATCAGAATCCAATCGTGAATTGGTTGAATTCCCTGAGAACTACGATAAGGGTGTAAACTATACGACTGTTAATCGTGGAAATGTCAGGGAGGAACTCTACACGAGCAGGGAAGCGATCGAAGCGGTGCAGAACGGGCAGCCAATCCCTGACGGCACAATAATCACACTCGAAATCTATAGGGATGAAGATCTTGATGAAATCTTCGTAATGGAAAAGCGCGCTGGCTGGGCTGATGGGAACCCATCTGAGATGCGTAATGGAGATTGGCTATACCAGGAATTCAATGGAGACAAGTCGGTGGATTACAAGGAAGAAATCGGTCGATGCTTTACTTGTCACGCGAACCAGGAACGGGATGACTTCGTGAACACGATGGATGAAATGAAAAGTTTTGACCTTGGAGAGTTTACAGGATCAAAGGATGGCAATACAGGATCCCAGATAGCAGGTATCCCCACCGAACACTGGGAGGTAAAAGCGGCAGATGATCTGGAGGGCTCTCGGGATATATTGCATGGAAACAGATTAATGGAAGAAGAAAAATCCGGAATTATCCAGAAGGTTCTTTTGATGGTTCATTATAATGAAGAGACATAGGGAGTTAGCTTCGACGGAAAACCGAATTAGGGATAAATATAATTAGAAAGAGGAGAACTTCTTGAATCGAAATATGTTAATCCGGCTGGTCATTGACCTTTCTATGACAGTTCTGATGTTAGTTGCAATGGCTTACCAGATTACTGGAAATATAATACATGAACTGGTAGGCGTAGTATTGTGTTTATTGTTTATTACCCACAATATTTTAAATCGACGATGGTATAAGACGATTTTTAAGGGAAAGCACAATGTACGGCGTATTGTGAGCGTAGTAGTCAATCTGCTTTTTTTTGTATCCATGGCTGTAGTGTTGATAAGTTCTGTACCCATATCTCGTGACATAATACCTTTTAGTCCGATAAACAATGACACGGTTCTATTGCAGATACATGTTATGACTTCATATTGGGGATTTATCTTCATGGCTGTGCATATAGGAATGTCCTGGGCAACCATTATCAATTCAGTACGAAAGATGACTGGAATTACTGGCACAAGCCGTATCCGCACCATTGCATTTCGTGTTATAGCGGTGTTGATTGTTGTTTATGGGGTTCAGGCTTCTTTTGAGAGGGAGATGCTTAATAAGTTAACCATATATAATCCGTTTGGTTGGGAATTTTATGATTCCTCCATGGGGTTTTTACTAGATCATCTAGCTATCATGGGAATATATATCAGTGGGACTCATTATGTTCTGAAATTTGTTCAGAAGCAGGATAAAACTAGGCTTGAGACAACAGGTTTTAAAGAGAGGAATATTGAAAAAAATAAAAATTTCCAGAATAAAAAAGTGCATTAATCCATAATAGATTAATGCACTTTTTTATTCATATGTTGCCTTCAGGCGGTTAATATCTTCTTTTGGCGGTAAACCAAACAAGCGGGAATATTCACGGCTGAATTGGGATGGGCTTTCGTAGCCTACGCGGAATGCTGCTTCAGTGGCATCTGTTGACTCGGATAATAATAGGCGACGGGCTTCCTGTAGCCTCAGTTGTTTTTGGAACTGAATAGGACTCATTGCCGTTACCTCTTTAAAGTGCCTATGAAGCGATGAAACGCTCATATTTGCAATTTCCGCAAGGTCTTCAATCCGAAAAGACTGGTCATAGTTATTCATTATATGGTCAACAACGTCGCCGATTTGATAGGTGGAACTTCCTTCTATCGCAATTTGGCCCAGAGTAACTCCATGCTCCCCTTGTAAAACCCTATAGATGATTTCCTTCGTGATAAGAGGTGCGAGTACCGGTATATCATTAGGATTGTCCAGCAAACGGGCCAATCTGGTTACCGCGTCCAACAGAGATAACTCTATTTGGCATACATACATGCCTCTTTTAGCATGTTCTTTCTGGTTAACAGCAAGCTGAGTATCCTGTAATACCTCCAAGATCTGGTTTGGTGTAAATTCGAGTTTGAGTGCCAAATATGGATTTTCGGAAGAAGCTTCAGTGACTATTCCGGTAATTGGCAAGTTAACAGAGGCAATAAGGTAATCGGCTGGACCGTATACATAGCGATCCTGTGCAAGTAATACCTCCTTCATGCCTTGAACGATAATGCATAAGGAAGGCTTGGAAACTCCGTAATTCGGACCGGTAACAGTAGAGAATCGAGAGTAAAATAAAGAAGGAATAGCAGTCGGATGAGACCCGTCCTTGCCTGTGTGACTCTCAATGAGTTTGGTGAGATCAGCCCGCTGTTTATAGATTTGTTCAGACATAAAAACCTCCTGTTTCCTTATTCTTTCTAGTTTCATTCTAATACATATCGCTCTGGAGTTTAAGTGTTGTGAGAGGATTAGGCAATGATTTGGCAGGAATGGTATAAGGGTTTCTTATTTATTTATTGCATAATAAGGGAGTAGATGAAGGAGTTGAAAAGCACAATGACTAACTCTTATCAGTTTTTTAGGTTGAACATCTCAACTTGTCATTTCAGACAAAGCAGCTGCTTCAGTGGGCGTAACGGGTTCTGCAGCAGGACAACTTATTACCGTATTTTGCGCTTGCCAATGCAATTGACTCCTATTACTATCGGGCTTGCACGTAGGTTCTCCAAACCAGCGCATGATTGATCTTTTCTTACATTATGATAACACAATCAGATTTTCTTAATGACACCAATGTGAACTTAACACCACATCGGTTGCGGATAAAATATAAAAGCAAAGTGACAATCAAAAAAAGGGAGGAAATATAAGTAATGCAAAAACGCAAATTAGGAAGAAGTGACTTAGAAGTTTCTTCTATCGGACTTGGATGCATGGGCATGAGCCATGGTTACGGTCCTGCTTCGGATAAGAAGTTGATGATTTCGCTGATTCATGAGGCAATTGACCGAGGTGTTACTTTTTTCGATACTGCAGAAGTATATGGTCCATATGTAAATGAGGAGTTGTTAGGAGAAGCGCTTGCTCCATTTAAGGGAAAAGTGGTTATCGCGACTAAATTTGGTATCCAAATGGAAAATGGCAAGCAGGTGCTCGACAGTAAGCCGGAGCGTATTAGGCAATCAATCGAAGGCTCACTTAAACGGCTTAAGGTTGACACTATTGATCTTTACTATCAACATCGGGTGGACCCAAGTGTTCCAATTGAAGAGGTTGCCGGAGTAATAAAAGACCTGATCAAGGAAGGTAAGATTAAGCATTGGGGACTTTCTGAAGCAGGGGTGGAAACGATTCGTCGTGCACACTCGGTTTATCCACTCACTGCCATTCAAAGTGAATACTCAATGATGTGGAGAAGCCCTGAAGAAGAACTGCTGCCTACCCTTGAAGAGCTTGGAATTGGATTTGTTCCTTTCAGTCCGTTGGGGAAGGGATTCCTTACTGGGAAAATTAATAAGGATGCAACGTTCGCCAGTTCCGATTTCCGCAATGTTGTTCCTCGTTTCAAGCCTGAGAATATCGAAGCAAATCAGGTATTGGTCGAACTGATAAAGAAGATTGCCGTAGGAAAAGATGCAACGCCCGCTCAAATAGCACTAGCATGGGTACTTGCTCAGAAGCAATGGATTGTTCCGATTCCCGGTACACGGAAATTGGAGCGCCTCGAAGAAAATCTTGGTGCAGCAGATGTTGAAATGACCCTTGAGGAATTGAATGATTTGAACGATGCGCTCTCGAAAATCGAGATTTTGGGAGATCGCTATCCGGCAGAATACGCAAATAGAGCAGGGAAATAACAGATATTTAATGAGAACAGGAGGATTTCATATGCAAAAAGTAATGTTGAACAATGGTGTTGAGATGCCGATACTAGGTTTTGGGGTTTTTCAAATACAAGATGAAAATGAATGTGAACAAAGCGTTTATGACGCTATTATGGCAGGCTATCGTCTTATCGATACCGCTGCCTCTTATCTAAATGAAGAAGCAGTCGGCAGAGCAATCAAGCGGAGTGGTGTGCCACGAGAGGAATTGTTTATTACTACAAAACTCTGGGTCCAGGATGCTGGTTATGAGAGCACAAAGAACGCATTCGCAAATTCGCTGAAAAGACTACAATTGGATTATCTGGATTTGTATCTAATCCATCAGCCATATGGGGACGTATATGGTTCTTGGCGCGCGATGGAGGAATTGTACCGTGAGGGAAAAATCAGGGCAATTGGAGTTAGTAACTTTCAGATGGATCGTCTAGTGGATTTGATTATCCACAATGAAGTAATTCCTGCAGTAAACCAGGTTGAAACTCATGTTTTTAACCAACAAATAGAAAGTGCGAAACTTATGCAAGAGAACAATGTTCAGATAGAGTCATGGGGTCCATTTGCTGAAGGAAAAAATGACATGTTCCAGAACGGAATATTAGTGTCCATCGCCGAAAAGTATAATAAATCTGTGGCACAGGTGATTTTACGATGGTTGACACAAAGAGGAGTCGTTGCGATTCCAAAGTCTGTTCGTAAGGATAGAATCATCGAAAACTTCAAAATCTTTGACTTCGAATTGAACCAAGAAGATATAGAGAAGATTGCTGCGTTAGATACGAAAGAGAGCTTGTTCTTTTCTCATAACGATCCTGAAATTGTGAAATGGCTCAGTACCCGTAAACTTGATATTTAACGCTCTCTTCCAAAATGAAGCGTAGAAATAGTCGATTTCCTTTTTAGGAATATCGGCTTTTCTTCATTATAAACATTATGATGGGGATTGTAGAAAATTGGAATCTGAATCGCTGAAAAGGCTAGGCAGTGGCTTACCTAGCCTCGGACTGTAGACAAACTCGATATTAATTAAGATGGCCTACATTTTTTTGAGGGAGTGTAAAATATGAACGTTGATTGGAACGTAGGGCACTCGCTTTCCGCGGGCGGTCCGGGAGCCTCCTCGGCTTGCGCCTGCGGGGTCTCCTTTGGACGCGCTTTTCCCGCAGGAGTCTCGAACACCCGCTCCAATCAACTTTGTTTAAAAATTCAGATGGAACCCCTTTTATCTACAAGCAGGCTAGGCAGTGAGCATGCCTAGCCTTTTCATACTCAAGAAAGTTGTTGTGTAGCAGTAAACTTGTAGTTTCTTAGGAAAATCATTACCGAACTTACTATCAATGATAGTAAACCCACGAATACCACGTATTGTGTCCCCAGCTCTGATATGAATAATCCACCTGCTGCAGCACCAATTGTCGTTCCCAAGTTAACCGCTGTTAAAAATAGTCCATTAGCGAAATCAGGAGATTCGGGGGCAGAAGACATGATCCAGTATTCTTCATTGGACTTACTAACGGGGGCGTTAGCTGAAGAAAAGGGGTGTCTTTAAGGCATCTCTTTTCTTATGGGAAGGGTGTAGAAGGACTATTACATGAATAGTGGAATTATAATAAATGGAATATATTTTTAACTGTAAATCCAAGGTTCCTTAAAAGTTGCTTGATTTTAATAATTTTAAATCAATTGCATAGTAAGGAGAATTTTAGTATGAAAATAAAATGGTTTGGACATTCTGCCTTTTTACTAACATCCGAAAGAGGAACCAGGATTCTTATTGATCCATATTATCGCTTCATCCGTTACCGTATGCCAAGCGTTGAACCAGATATAGTTGCCGTTACACATGATCATTTCGATCACAATAAAATTCAAGCTGCAACAGGTGATTACTTGCTTGTGAACGAGCCGAAGGAATACATCCGCGAAGATGTAAGAATTAGTGGGTTTAAGACATTTCACGACAAGGTAAATGGCGAGAAGAGAGGCCCCAATATTTTATATCGTTTCCAAATGGACGATCTAACTATCTGTCATTGCGGAGATTTAGGGCATCTATTATCAGAAGAACAAGTAAATGAAATTGGAAAAGTAGATATTCTCATCATTCCTGTAGGAGGTACAGTCACGATTAATGCCATAGAAGCTACTCAAGTAATGCGTCAATTGAAATCTACTATTACTATCCCTATGCACTATAGAACAAAGGCATTGTCGGTTGTTGGCTTGATGTTTTCAAAGCTAGATAAGTTTCTTCAGATTTCCGGACAGCGAACAACCGAAGTTAAGACATTGGATATTTCCAAAGAAAATTTGTCGGAATATGCTGGTGTCGTTACTATGCTCTATGAATGAATGTAAGGATGAGATGTGGATTTAATATAAAGTCACGATGATTGCGATGTCTAAAAAATGTTGCGACAGAAGAATGAATTGATAAGATATCCTTAATAACTAAAGGGCAGGTTAGTTCAAGAACAAAAAGGGAAGATACTAATCAATTAGACTTCCTCTTTACGTTATAAGGGGATAGAATATAAATAAAAAGGTGATGACAATAAAAAAAGTAAAAAGTGTCCTATTCTTTCTTCTTGGGTCCATATCTCTTTTGATTGGTATTGCAGGGACTGTGTTACCAGTTCTGCCGGGCGGTCCGTTTTACTTATTTGCTGCCTTTTGCTTTGCTAAAAGTTCCAAGTCGATTGAAAATTGGTTCAAGAGCACCTCATTATATGAAAAATACGTTGAAGCATTTCTGCAAAAAAAAGGTATGACTCGAAGAGAGAAAATCAGAATCAATTTAATTGCCGATTTCTTCATCGTAATTTCTGTATTTTATGTGGACATCCTATTAGTGAAAATCTTATTGGTCGTGCTCGCCCTCTACAAACATTATTATTTCATTAAAAAAATTAAGACAATTGATCGAAACAGTACGGAAAAAAGAGCTTTTTGAACCTTCAAATAACGGAGTTGCTTCGGCAGCTCTTTTTCTAATGGAGCTAACGGGGCAGTGGAATCGAACAAAAACAAAGGGGAAATCCCCTGATCCTAAGCAACTGTATCAGAAGGCAGTGTTTCTTGCCATCAGTCGGAATAAAGTGCCAACATTCATTAAGTGCATTCCTGCGTAACACTCATGTGCTTAGACGGTGCTGACAAATGGCAGTCTATTATAGGATAATGGTGATATATATTTGATGGGCAAATATTAGGGGGAAACTCCATAAAGAAGGAAGTGCTAAACGATGAATTTAGAAATGGTCATGCAGGAGCTTGAAGCCCTTGGCAAGGAACGAACTAAAAAAATGTACATATCCAATGGTGCGCATGAGCCTCTTTTTGGCGTGGCTACAGGCGCCATGAAACCAATTGTAAGGAAAATAAAAATAAATCAGCATTTAGCTGAAGAGCTTTATTCCACAGGCAACTATGATGCAATGTACTTTGCAGGCATTATTGCAGACCCAAAAGCCATGACTGAGTCTGATTATGATCGTTGGATGGATGCTGCGTATTTTTATATGCTGTCCGATTATGTAGTGGCTGTAACTTTATCAGAGTCAGATATTGCACAAGAAGTTTCTGATAAATGGATTGCAAGCGGTGAAGAGCTGAGAATGTCAGCGGGCTGGAGTTGCTACTGTTGGCTTTTAGGAAATCGGCTAGACGTTGAATTTTCAGAAAGCAAGATTTCCAATATGCTTGACCTTGTGAAAAATACGATTCACGATTCGCCAGAACGAACGAAATCCGCTATGAATAATTTTCTATACACCGTGGGGATTTCATATTTGCCGCTCCATGAAAAGGCAGTCGAGACCGCAAAGGCAATAGGAATAGTAGAAGTCAAACGGGACAAGAAAAAAAGCAGTTTTCTAAATGCTTACGAAAGTATTCAAAAAGAAGTCGGTAAAGGAAAGCTTGGTTTTAAACGCAAGCATGTAAGATGTTAAAATTAGCCTCGCAAAATTGAAGTGTAATTATAAAGATACAGTACTTGAGTAATTATGTATGGGTAAAGCACTTCAGCTCATTTTCATAAACAACGAACGGGTGCGAAGATCATTAAGGCTCACTAAAAATAATCAAACTGAATAATAATTCACAAGAAAATCCATTTTGAAAAATCCTTTTTCAAAATGGATTTTTTTTATTTACGCTAATATCGGGGTTAAAAACGACATTTTGATTAATCATTATTTCAAAGCTGCAGCAGTTAAAACATTTCATTAACTTCCCATGATTCGACTATTTGATGCGCCATCCTTGGATCATATCCTTTGCCCATCAGATAGGCAATAGCTGCAATTTCCATCATTGCATGAGGGACAGATGTTTTTTGAGCTTCGTTTAAACCATACTGTACCCAAGGGCCAACCTGTGACAATGTCTCTTGTTTGAGCTGGTGTGGGTTAGTGTAAGGAGGATACACAATATTACATCCTTTCAAAAATATAGTTAAATATCACAATCCTATTTTATGCACCTTAACTCATCCTGTGTTCGATAATCTCAGATAAAAGTTATGGGTCAAAGGATGTACTTCTTCAACAATGGAGGGAGGGGAGTTTAAGTGGGAAATTGCACAAGTGTTTCTAATTAAAGTATGTAACTTCCTCGAGAAGAAACACTCAACCTAAAAGAATGTAAATTAAATCAGGTTCAAGCTAAAAGTGAATTTTTTGAAATTGGTCAAACTAAGGGTATCGATTGATCCTTCAAACATTTATAAAAAAACGTTGACAAAGTCCACTAATCACAATAAAGTATTAGTGGATAAAGTCCACTAAAAAGGAAGTCTTTAATGAATATAAATAAAAAAACCATAGCTGATATACGGCAATTCAATAGATTTTATACGAATATACTTGGTGTGTTGGATAAGCATATTTTGGATACCGGATATTCTTTCACTGAGGCACGGGTAATTTTAGAAATCGGTTTGATGGAGCAGTGTATAGCAAACAATTTAGTTGATAAACTGGAAATTGATCGCAGCTATATGAGCAGAATAATTAATAAGTTAAGAAAAGATGGACTGGTTATGAAGGAAAACTCGGCCTTGGACAACAGAACTAGTCTAATTCGGCTGACTCCTGAAGGGTTGACTCTTTTTGACCAACTTAATGAAAGATCTGATGAACAATTAGTGAGGTTATTCCAAGGATTATCACAAAACGAAATAAAAGAAATCCATGCTTCTATGATGTTCATTCAGAAGAAATTGGATAGTTTGGGGAGATTATAGGATGATACGTTTTGAAAATGATTATACAGAAGGTGCTCATAAGCGAATTCTGAAACGATTAATAGAAACCAATGAAGAACAAACACCCGGATATGGAGTGGATGAACACTGTGAAAAAGCGAGAGCTTACATTCGAAAAGAGTGTGATGCTGCAAATGCAGATATACACTTTTTAGTGGGTGGAACACAAACGAATACAACTATTATCGCTTCAATTTTGCGGCCGCATCAAGGTGCAGTTGCTGCAATTACCGGGCATATCGCGGTACATGAAACAGGAGCAATTGAAGCCACTGGTCATAAAGTGCTTACTTTGCCGAGTGATGATGGAAAAATTCAAGCTGAACAGGTGAAAGAATTATATGATGCTCACTGGAATGATGTTACTCATGAGCATATGGTACAGCCAGGCTTGGTTTACATTTCTAACCCTACAGAAAATGGAACGACTTATAGTAAAGCCGAATTGGAAGCATTAAGTGAAGTTTGCCGGGAATGTGGTTTGCCGTTGGTATTGGATGGCGCTAGATTAGGGTATGGTTTGGCTTCGAAGGACAGCGATTTAACCTTGGCGGATGTTGCAAGGCTATGTGATGTGTTCTATATAGGGGGAACGAAGGTTGGTGCAATGTTTGGTGAAGCGGTAGTCATCATGAATGATGCCCTGAAAAAGGACTTCCGCTATTTCATCAAGCAAAGGGGAGGAATGCTGGCTAAAGGGAGACTATTGGGGATCCAGTTTGAAACCTTATTTGAAGACGGCCTATACTATGAAATTTCTAAACATGCCGTGGAAATGTCAATGATGATTCGAGAAGCATTTGTTGAAAATGGATTTTCATTACGATATGATTCCACATCAAATCAGCAATTTCCCATCTTGCCGGAAGATGTGATTTTGGAATTAGGCAAAAAGTATTCATTCTCCTTCTGGGAAAAAGTCGATGCTACACACAGTGCTGTGAGATTTTGTACCAGTTGGGCTACGAAAAAAGAACATGTTGACATGCTTGTAGAGGATATCAAGGAAACAAAAAAATGGCCACGATAGAGTTATATTTAGAGAATAGTTATCTAAAAGAATGTTCGGCAAATATCGTTTCCAGACAAGACCGATTTGTAGTGTTCGATCAAACCATTTTTTATCCAGGCGGCGGTGGGCAGCCTTGTGACCGGGGAATCATTAAACAAGGTGATGAAACCTATACTATATTAACAGTAAAAAAAGTAGATGGTGAAGTGGTTCATGAACTAGAACGACCATTACAGGACATTAATCAATCAGTTGAAATGCAGATTGACTGGACTTGGCGGTATCAGAATATGCAGTATCACACATTATTGCATGTCATTTCAGGTTATTTTTATCAACATTACAATGCTTTAGCTACAAGCAGTCAAATTGAAAAAGAACATGCGAGATTAGAGCTGTCTTTTTCTCCTGAAATAATACAAGAAATCCCATTCAATCAATTAGAACAATCGATAAAGAAGGTACTGGCACAACCCCATAATGTTCACACGCTAACAATTAGCAGAGCTGAAGCAGAGCAAAAAGAAGGGGTAATTAAAACGGTCATTAATTTACTTCCAGCTTCGCTTAACGAAATTCGAATCGTTCAAATAAATGATATTGATGAGCAAGCATGTGGAGGAACCCACGTCAACAACACGAATGAAATTAAAGACTTTTCCATTATGAAAATTCAACAAAAAGGTCCCACGAAAAAAAGAATTAAAATTCAATTATTGGGTTAAGTTCTGCTATCTAATCCTTCTTCAAAACGGTGCGTTACTTGAACGGAGGTAGGGGGTTATATGGCTGGCTATTGTACAGTTTTGATCATTAAAATAGGATTAGGGGGGATGATAGTGTGAATATTAAGAGGAAAAAGTCTTTTATACTATGTTTTATAGTTCTTTCATTTTCTGCAATTGCTATCATCTCAAACTTTAATACACTCGAAAGCACAAAAAGTGCATGTATTGAAAACAATAAAACACCTAACGTTGAAAAGAACTTCTTAGCTATAAACTGGTCTGTATCATGTGAATAATACTGCTGCACTAAGGGAGTTGCTTCGGCAGCTCTTGTTTTTATAGAGCTAAATTGGCAGGATCGTGCTGTTTGATCATTGGTCAACGATTGGGCTAGATAATTGAATAGGATTTAGGTAAAATGCAGGAGATGTTTTGGAGGGGGACGCTCATGAGTATAAGGAACTCAGCAAAAGCTATTATAATTAGTGGAGATAAGATTTTATTAACAAAAAATCAAGATAATGAGGGGTATTTTAATCTTTTCCCCGGCGGTGGACAAGAACACGGCGAAACTATTCATAACGCATTATTAAGAGAGTGTATTGAAGAAGTTGGAGAAGAAGTGGAGGTTGGAGAGCTGCTTCATATTCGTGAGTATATAGGAAAAAACCACGAGCATTCTTCATTCGATTTTAATGTTCACCAAGTTGAATACTATTTTGTTTGCGACCTGGTAAAAGAGAAAATTTATAAATCGCCTACCAATCCAGATAGTCACCAAGTAGGGGTAGAATGGATACATATTAATGATTTACTTCAGAATAGGATATATCCTAAAGAACTAAGGAAATATATCATACAGCATGTTAATAATCAAAAGTCTCCAGTTTATTTAGGGGATATTAATTGAAGCCTGTTCAACAAACGGGCGTGATCTTTAATAAGAGCGTTGCGTGAACCAGCCAACAAAGTGAATAAATAAAGCCATATTCTTTCGTAAAAGAATATGGCTATTTAAATTTATTGGGTAGTTTAGAAAGATTGCTTTGCAGGATTACCTTTAGCGAGACTCTTCGCCGGAAGCAAATCATACACCCATTAAACTCGTCATAATACACTATTTTCATAGTGTTCTATCTGTAGTATCTTTGTTTGACATAATACATAAATGGGGACAGTCCCACACAAAAGGAGGTCTTCCAAATGAGTAAAGAATCAATACTAATCGTAGAGGACGAAGAAAAAATCTTAAGACTGCTTGAATTGGAGCTTGAAATCGAAGGCTACCAAGTCGGAAAGGCAATGGACGGAAAGGAAGCACTTGAAGCGTATCGATCACAAAAGTGGGATTTGATCTTATTGGATGTGATGCTTCCAGGCATAAGCGGGATCGAGCTGCTTCGGAAAATTCGTACGAAAAACAATTTCACCCCTGTCATCCTGTTAACTGCAAAGGGCTCGGTTGAAGATAAAGTTTCCGGTCTTGATCGCGGTGCGAATGACTACATCACTAAACCTTTCCAAATTGAGGAATTGCTTGCCCGAATTCGTGCGGTTTTAAGAATGCGGACTGCTGCACCTTCAATGGAAGATGAATACGAGGGATGGCTGAATACTGCTGATTTAAAGGTGAATGTCAAAACACGTGAAGTCATTAGAGGTGAAAGCGAAATTGACCTAACGCCAAAGGAGTATGATTTACTTCTTTATTTACTGAAGAATAAGCGTCAAGTGCTAAACCGGGATCAAATACTGGAAGCGGTTTGGGGGTATGATTTCTATGGAGAAACAAACGTGGTGGATGTGTATATCCGATATGTTCGCAAAAAGCTCGAATATGGTTTTGATACGCCGCTTATCCATACTGTAAGAGGCGTTGGCTACGTCCTGAAGGATGCAAAATGAGACTTCGCAAGAAAATAAATTTATATACAGCGGTGCTATTCATTTTCCTGCTCCTATTGATGAATGTTTCCATTTATTTTGTCTTTAGTAATCTGATGGTGGTGAATGAACTTAATCGTGCGAAAGCGGAGACAGAGAAAATTGCCTTTGATGTTAGTAAAAACGTTAATAATATATCTCCAAATGATTTACTTCGATCCTATCTGCCTATAGATGGCATGATTGGTATTGTAAAAGAGGGTCAACGAAAAGGTACAGCTGTTACATCCAATTCTGAGAAACAATTAAGCAATCGCAATAGCAGCTTTTATCCCGGTGAGAAGAGCGCGATCATCACTTATCATCAGAACAAGTATGTATTCGTTTCAAACCCGATCATTTGGGGGGATGGAAGTGTAGTTAATCTTCAAATCACCAAAAGCATTTCAGCAACCGAAGAAATGCTCGCTGTTCTGCGCATCGTATTAATCGCTGTTACAATCATTGCCATGATACCTGTTCTAATATCAAGCACTATTCTTAGTAACTTTATCGCCCGTCCGATTCGATCGATGATTGATACGATGAAGGAGATTCAAACAAGCGGCCAATTTAAGCGACTTAGCCTGGAAGAAAAAGCAAAAGATGAACTTGTGGAAATGGGGAAAACCTTTAATCACATGATTGATTTGCTGCAAGCTAACTTCAAAAAACAGGAGCAATTCGTATCAAATGCCTCACATGAATTAAAAACACCGCTAACTGTCATAGAAAGCTATGCAAGTCTTTTGAAAAGAAAAGGGTTGGAGCGTCCTGAGTTGTTTGATGAATCAATAGAGGCCATTCATTCTGAAGCCATTAGAATGAGAGAGATGACAGAGCAAATGCTCCTGCTTGCAAAGCATCAGGAAAAATGGAATATAGAGAAGGAAAACGTCAATCTGACCGATATCATGGCAGACTTAGCGAAAGTCTATAAAAATGCGTACAATCGAACAGTGGAGATTGATAGTAGCGATGCAATTGAAGCACTTACGGACGTGCAAAAGTTAAAACAGCTATTGTTTATTTTTTTAGATAATGCAAGAAAGTATAGTGACGAGCAAATCTCAGTCTACATAGGACAAACAAGTAGAGACGCATATATCCGCATCGAAGACAGAGGGGATGGAATTCCACAGGCGGAATTGCCAAAAGTGTTCGATCGCTTTTATCGTGTAGATGAAGCAAGAAGCCGAAAGCAAGGCGGATCAGGTTTAGGGCTTTCCGTGGCAAAGGAAATTGCTGATGCAATTGATGTACGGATTGAAATGGATAGCCTCGAAGGCAGAGGAACGAACGTTACTCTTTTATTTAATAAAGCCAGAATGACGTTGGATGGGTGATACGATGAAGAATGGAAAAGTGCTGATAACAGCTGGATCGACTCTCGTTTTCGGTCTGCTATTATTCGTCGGATTTCAATGGTGGGCTCCATCATTATCCGCGGAAAGCTTGACGGAAGAAGAAGTGAACCAGACAGCAAAGGATAAATATCCTGGAACCATTATAAAGACAACGAAAACTGAAGGTGAAGAATATCAGATTAAAATGCAGCTCGAAACTGGGGTATATCTTATTAGTATGGATGAGAAAAGCGGTGAAGTTCGTTCTATAAAAAAAGAAACCATAGTACATTCTGAAGAAACGGCGGAAAAAACACCCCAAAAGCAACTAACCCAAAATGAAATAAAGGCGCGTATTTCCTCACAAGGCGATCTGGAACAAATTGATTTTGTGCAGGAGAAAGACAACTCCCATTATAAAGCAGTGGTAAATAAGAATAATGAAAAAATCACCTTAATCCTCGACCCATATACAGGAGCTATAATTGACTCGACAATGGTAGCGGATAGTATCATTACAGAAAACGAAGCAATTGCGATTGCCGAAAAACATGTAAAAGGAACAGGTGATGATACAGAATTTTATCAACCTTCAGATCAGACACCTTATTATTTGGTCGAAGTTGAATTAGAGGACGATCGAGACGCAGTCGTTCAAGTGGACGGCTACACAAAAGAAGTAAAAACAATCACATGGGAAGATGATGAAGTGGATGATAGAGACGGCACCGAATAATAATTGGAACAAAACATAAAAAAGGGTGATGCATAGTTAAATATGCATCACCCTTTTTTGAGTAAGAAAAATGCAAAAAAAAAGAGAAGGAACTGTAATAATTCTCACCATTTTCTAATCCTTCTATCATTTAGCTCTAATTTAATATCTCTAACATGGAATAAAGCACCAAATGATAAAACAGAGCCAAATAAGACCGTTTATGAAAGGCATCTGGAATATTGTACATAGAACATTTCCATCATATTTCAACACGAGAAAGGAGAATAAGTAATGTCAGTTATTTCTAGCATTCTGGATTACAACAAGACGTTTGTCGATCAAAACAAATATGAAAGGTTTCAAACGACAAAGTATCCAGATAAAAAGATCGTCATCATAACGTGCATGGATACCCGTCTGTTGGAATTGCTTCCAAAGGCGATGGGTTTAAGAAATGGAGATGCGAAAATCATTAAAAACGCTGGAGCTATTGTTTCTCATCCCTTTGGCAGCATCATGCGCAGTATCCTTGTCGCTGTTTATGAGCTAAAAGTGGAGGAAGTGTGTGTGATCGGACATCACGGATGCGGTATGGTGGGGCTTCAATCCTCTTCACTTCTTGATGCCGCAAAGCAGAAGAAAGTCAGTCAGGAGGAAATTGATATCCTTACAAACTCTGGTATTGATTTATCAAAGTGGCTTTCAGGCTTTCAATGCGTTGAGGAGAGTGTAACGAATAGTGTCCGTTTGATTGAAAACCATCCATTATTACCGGATTCCATCGCCGTTCACGGTATGGTCATCCATCCCGAAACGGGTAAATTGGATCGAATCATAGATGGATATAGCAACGTTGTCAGCAAGGACGAAATACAAATTCAATAATAGAAGGAGCGATAAAATGATAGGTTCTAGCAGGCTTGAAGGATACAACTTAGGCCATTTTCAGAAAGACCTGGTTGCCGGGGTGGTAGTTGGGATTGTAGCGATTCCTTTAGCGATGGCCTTTGCCATTGCTTCCGGAGTAAGACCGGAATATGGACTGTACACATCAATTATTGCAGGAATCATGGTCTCCCTTTTTGGAGGTTCGAAATATCAAATTGCAGGCCCGACTGGCGCCTTTGTCCCGGTACTGTTCGGTGTGGTCATGCAGTACGGATATGAAAAACTGTTAATCGCCGGCTTCCTGGCAGGTATCATGATATTTCTTATGGGTGTCTTCAAACTAGGAAAATTCATCAAGTTTATTCCCCGTCCAGTTACGATCGGCTTTACTGCTGGAATTGCTGTGATTATCTTCTCTGGCCAGATTGCCAATTTCTTTGGACTCAGTAATTTAAAAAAAGAAGAAGCCTTTCTTTTAAATATGAAAGAAATCATATTGAACTTCAATACAGTGAATATCTATAGTGTATTGGTAGCTATCATAAGTTTAACTCTCGTCATATTAACTCCAAAATATTTACCGAAAATCCCTGGAGCATTGCTGGGATTGATTGTATCAACTCTAGTCGCCAGCTTATTCTTTCCAGGTCAGGTAGCGACCATTGGATCGGCTTATGGAGCCATTCCTAATGCATTGCCCCATTTTCAGTTTCCCCATATCACTGGCGGTCTGGTGATTGAACTCCTTCCGGCTGCTTTGGTCATTGCCATGCTTGGAGGAATTGAATCACTCTTATCCGCTGTAGTGGCAGACGGCATGACCAACAGTAAACATAACAGCAACAAAGAGCTGATGGGGCAAGGATTGACCAATATGATTACGCCTTTATTTGGAGGCATTCCGGCTACAGGTGCCATCGCCCGTACCGCAACGAATATTAAAAACGGTGCAGTCTCCCCCATATCAGGCCTGATTCATGGGCTGGTGGTATTGCTGGTGTTAGTCAGTTTGGCCCCTTATGCTTCGGCCATTCCTTTGGCCAGCATGGCCCCCATTCTTATGTTTGTCGCATGGAACATGAGCGAACGCAAAGAATTTTCGCATATCTTAAAAGCAAAAACCATGGACTCGGTCGTATTGATCGTTACCTTCGTGTTAACCGTATTGATTGACCTGACAACAGGTGTCGGGATCGGATTACTATTAGCCATTCTATCGTTCGTTAAACTGATGAGCGGTACATTGAAATTATCAAAGGTATTACCAGATCCAGCTGATAAACTAGTTAAACCAGAAATGGTGCAACAAGGTTCAAGCTGCCCGCAGATTAACATGTATACGATAGAAGGACCTTTATTCTTTGGCACAATCGAAAGGCTGCAAGAAGAAATCGAGGAAATAATGCGATCAAAACCAAAAGTCCTGCTATTAAGAATGAGCAATGTGCCATTTATCGATACATCAGGAGAAGCACTTTTAACCGACATCGTGAAGCAATTCAAGTTTCATAACCTACAAGTGTTGATTTCCGGAATTCAACAGGAACCTAAAGAAATGCTGAGAAAAACCGGATTTATTAAACTGGTTGGTGAGGAACAGTTCTTTTCCAGTACGGGAGATGCCATTAATAAAGCTTTATCCAAACTGGATGAGAACCGTTGTAAAGGGTGTAAACAGTTTTCATTTGCTGAATGTACCGCACTCTCACAGGAAGTTCCAAAGCCTGCGTTATTAAAACAGAAAAGAAAACGGGAGATAGGATTAACTTGACTCCTGTCAAGAAGATAAGGCATCTGCTTTTGGCAGATGCTCTTATTCCTAATCAGCTATATTCCTAATTCGCCATGGCTAAGTAGTAGTCAGGAAGATTACAAGTGGAAGTAACTTAAATACAAATAGATTCATAAAGACACAATGAAGAGGGAGGGACAGCCTCCATTTACATATTGTGGTCAGTAGCTTCTACAAGTACCTTTGTATGGCACGGGTTAATTTACTGAAGTTAACTTTCGTTAAACATCATAAACCCATACCATTAACCAACAAACCGGTGGGATAGTAGTTGATTCAACAGTTTCCCCCTTGTAGGGAGCCTCTCAGCCATTACGAAAAGCCGGATTTCAATACTTGTTGAATCCGGCTTTTCGTTATTACTCCCATTTGAAGAGTTTTGGGTAGACATGGTGAATTGCGGTCAAAGTATAAACCATAGTATCGCCATTCATAAATGATGTTCAATTAATCGAATCGAGGTGTTTGATCTTAATATTATGAAAGACCGCTTTGCCTCCCTCTGAGAAGAGGGATATTCCTTTATCATCAAATTCAGGGAATATTAAATTTGAATATGCAATCTTTCCATCATCCACAAACACTTCAATACTTGTTTTATCAATGAGGATCTTTAAGTGAACATGTTTCTTGCTAGCATCATATGGAGCGATGCTTTTAATATATTGATTACTTTCGTCAGGGTGTTCGGTAAAAGTTCGATTGACATAAGAGTAGTTTTCTTCTGCAAAAATTCCTACGTCGATGTGGCGTGTTTGATCTGCTGATTCCCGAAGCCTTAAGCCTACATTGTTTATGTCTGACCAATTGATATCCGTCTCCAATTGATATACATCACCTTTTATATCTAGAGTTTTGGAGCCATTCACTTCAATTTGTTCATAAGAATCCGTTGAACTCGTCAATTCTTTCAATGCTTCGATAGGTTGTGAAGATAAATAATATAGGTTGTTGCCTGCATGTTTTAGCCCGATTTGGCGAACGATGGAATCCATTCCATTAAAGCCCTCTTTTAGGGTCGGAGTATTATCGACATAGGCCCAATTATTCATCCAAGCGAGGGCATACCGTTTGTTATATTTATCGCTTTCTGTCCCATCTTCAAATGTAACTCCACCATACCAATCGAAGCCATGATCTAACCATTGCGGTTCATTGGAATCTGGGAAGAATTCCATTCCATCAAAGCTTCCAGTCCAATAGGCGTATGTGTTTGGTTTACCATTCGATTGCCCATTAGCACTGACACCAAGTACCCATTTTAAAGTCCCGTCATCCGCCCGTAACATATAAAGGTCAGGGCACTCTACAATACCAATGTTTTTCGTGACAAAACTGCTCATATACTGCCAATCTTTTAGGTTGTGAGATTTATAAAAACCTATTTTTGTTCCCTCAGCCATGACCATTATCCATTTTTGATCATTGTCATCCCAGATGATTTTTGGATCTCTAAAATCTTTCGTTCCAGGATTTGAGATGATGGGATCATCACTGTAGGAGGTAAATGTTTTACCGTTGTCCGTACTATACCATAGAAATTGTTCCTGTTTACCGCCATCCTTGGAGGGCTGCGTAACAATTGCCACAAGAGCATCTTTTCCAAAGCCTGCCGTATTTTCTTTGTCCACAACGACTGATCCCGACCATGGATCTCCATTATCATTGGTATATTTCGGAATGGCTATCCCTTGATCACTCCAATGCACCAAGTCCTCTGAGGTTGAATGACGCCATTCTGTTCCATTTCCATCCGGATAATCCCCATTATAGAGGTAAAAGTAATGGTACTCTCCATCAATGAAAATCGGCCTCTGAGGATCGTTTTTCCATTTGTCAGGTACAGTGAAATGGTAGTTAGCTCGATACGATTCCTCTTCATGCTTTACTGGTAAAGTTGATTTGATTAAATAGACTAATAATCCGGCAGTAAACAATCCAAGTATTAATAGAGCCAACGACTTAAAACCTTTCTTATTAAAAACTATTTTGTCCAAGTAAATCACCACGCTTTTATTTTCCCTATTTTGTTCCTAAGATAATGTAAAGCATATTTAATTAAAAAAAGAAAATGCCGATTTTACAGACATTTTCTTTTTTGTTTAAATTTGTAAAACTTCTGATGAACATTAAATTATTGGTTATTCGTTAGTTGACCCTGTTCCTGAATACTATCTTCTATCACAGCTGTATTTGGCCCTTTGATGTTAAGTGAAAAACTTGGGGCAAAGGTAGATTTATGGTCTTTAAAATAACCTCTATTTGTCATGTAACTTGTGATAACTACATTATCGCTTTCCGGTTGTGGGATAGCATAATGAGCATATGTCCAAGTAATATCATAAGGATCAAGATCTTGGTGTAAGACAATTCCTGTTTTATTTAACGGTTTGTATGGGCCAGTTAAAGAATTTGCCACGTAGCCTAACATGTAAATATCTTTATCATCAATTCCATCAATGGTCATTTTTGATCCTCTTGTACTTGTGAATAAATACCATTTTCCGTCTTTTTCAAATATGTTAGGACGTTCAATTTCATCTGTTACTGTATTCGAAACAATCAAGGGTTTCATTTCGTTTTTTAATGTATAATCATCGTTTATTTCAATAATGCCAATGGCACCGTTTGCTAATTCAGCTAAACCTTTTTTAGAGCTTTGCAGAAGTTTATCCTTTTCAGCTTGGAAGAATTTATTGCTGTTGCCATAGTAAGCCCTGTTGTAAAGGGATTCTTCTCCTTGGTAACCATATTCAGTCCCAGTATTCGCTTCAAAAACAAGGTATTTACGACCATTGTCTTCAATATAGTGTGGATCTCTCAATGTATGATTATCACTAAAATTTTCATCGCCGAAAGCTTTATCATGTGATTGATAAAACTTGCTGTCTCCGCCTTCATAGATGGATTTGTAATCTTCTACGCCATCCACTTGCAATGTATTGGCACCTGACTCAGATAAGTTTACTTGAGCTGTTGTTAATGTTTGTTTACCGTATTGCTTAGAATCTGGTGAAAACTGTCCGCGATTTGTATAGAATAAGCGAACTTCTCCATCAGACGTGAAGGTTGCAGAACCGGACCACTCTTCTGCTTGATTTTTTAAATAAGGATCATTTGGAACATTTTTATCATTATCATCAAATACTCTGCCAGCATTTTTCCAAGCATCAATGGATGTTTCTCCAACTTTTTTGTAGAACAAGTAAATGAACGTGTCACTACCATTTTCAGGGTCTCCAGCTAATCCAAATACGATATGATAGCCCTTATATTCTGCCACTGTACCATCAGCGTTTTGTAATGGCCAGGTATCCCATACATCCATATCAATTAAATTTCCTGATTTGTCATACTTTTTTGCTGAGGGAATGTTTTTTATTGTTGATTCGTCAAACTTGGGAACTGTAAACTTTTCATCGCCTTGTTGATTAATCATTTTTTGCATGTCGTAACGAGTGATTTGTGAAGTGCCATACTTTTTATTGTGATCTAATGGGTCTTTTGCCGCGAAAGCTTCTGAGCGACTGCCTCCTAATAAGATAACTGTACTAAGTGTTATTACTGTTGCTTGTTTGGCAAGCCTGTTAAGGTTCATATGCCTTCCTCCTAGAATGTTTATTAGTATATAAAAATAAAGTCTAGTGGAACGATTACTTTTTGGGAGTAACAGTCCCGCCTGTTTGAAGTACTAATAAAATTATAGGTTAGTCTTAATTCTATGGATATGTCATATATTGATTAGAATTTAGTCTTATATTGATATCGTAGTTTTCGACGTACAAAAAAATGCCCCAACAAAGGAGGCAAGAAGTGTACTATTTTATTCGCTTGACGCCCTTTCCCATGACCTCTGAAACTCGTGCAGTAATTGACCACGATTAAGCTTGTTTCCTACATATAGTTGCATGGCAGCCCCAAATTCTTCTCTTATTCCTACAGGGAAATCATACCAGTTTGAGTATAATGTTTTTCCTTCTTTATAATACTGAATTGTTTCATCAGCAAGAGGTCCTAAATTGTCAGCTTCAATGTTAGTGAAAGCAGGTATGAATTTAAAGCGTTCTGTCAAAAACATTTTGCCTTGTTCAGAAGAAACCATCCAATTTAAAAATCTCTTCGCTTCTTTCTTCTTTTCTGGTGTGGCTTGTTTGTTTACAACCCAATAATTCGGTACGCCGACCATCAAGGCTTCCTTTTTAGGTTGATCATTTATTGGTATTGGCATAAATCCGATGTTCATATTCGGTGATTGTTGATCGATCATCGGCTGTATCCAGTTTCCTTGTTGAATAATCGCTGCATTTTTTGAAGTGAATAGATTCACTTCCATGTTGTAATCTGTTGTTAGCGGGTTATTGTTTCCATACTTTAATGTTACATCCAACAAATTGATTAGATCATTGAATTTTTGATTATTATATATTGTTTCAGTTCCATCATTTAGGCCTTTTATAAAAGCCGGTGGATCTTCTTGCTCTGTAAAACCGACATTCATTAAGTGGTCACCCAATTTCCACTCTTCATAATATCCAGTTGCAAAAGGAGTAACCCCTGCTTTTTGCAATTTTTCAGCAACTGCTATTAATTCAGTCAGCGTTTTGGGTAATTCATCGATTCCTTCCTTATTAAATATATCCTTATTATAGATGAATCCGTACCCTTCCAGATTAACCGGCATCCCATGAATTTTCCCATCGAATTTCATGGGGGTTAACGCATCTTCATATGCATGTTCAACCCAGGGTTGGTCAGAAAGATCCTCTAAATATTCACTCCACTGTTTGGCATTTTCGTATCCGCTGTTTGTGAAAATATCAGGACCATTGCCAGTGGCCATTTTTGCTTTCAAATCAGCAAGGTTATCCATAGCCCCACCAACCGTGTGAACCTTTATATCTACATTTGGATTTTCTTTTTCATAAGCAATCACCATTTGTTCGAACTGTGTAGAAATTTCAACTTTCGGATTCCTTACATTCAAAGTGATTTTTCGCTCTGAAATTTCCGGTTTTTTTGTTCCGCTCTCGGTCTTTGTTTGACATGCACAAAGTGATAGGCTCAATATTCCGATTAAAAATATGTTTAGTATCTCTTTTTTCATCATGTCACCCCTGAAATTTTCTAATTAAGGTGAATTATTTACTTCTGATCTGCATTCTTTTCACCGTTTCGGTACTCGAATGGTGTCATGCCAACCACTTTTTTGAATAGTTTTGAAAAGTATTTCTCATCCTGATAGCCGAGCATTAAAGAGATGGAGTAAATACTTTTTTCGGTTTCTCTTAACCAGCGTTTTGCTTGGTCAGTTCTTAGTTTAGTGATGTATTTGGACAGGAGCATTCCGGTTTTTTGTTTGAACTTTCTTGAGATATGTTCGCGACTTAAGAAGAATACATTCGATAGCTTTTCTAAACTCAATTCTTCCATGTAATATTTTTCAACATATGAAACTATGTCTTCTATGCGGCGTGCAACATCCAAGTCATCCAAACGGTGGATGGATCTGAAGTTTTGATTTTTCATTGCTTTTTGTAATGACTTAAAAGAATTGTGGATCTCCCCTAATGATTCCAAGGACTCGCCACAAACAAGGCGAACAGGAATATCAAATTGATGACTGATCCATTCTTCAACGGATAACCAATGGTCAGGTATGGTGATCACTAGACAAAGATTATGATCATTCTGAAGCGCAAATGCATTTCCGATTTTCCGCTCAACAAGTTCGTCAGCAAGTAACTGAATGTAGGGGACAGGATGGTGCATTTGATAAAAGGAAATTAATGTAAGGGTGTATCCGTCTGCTTTTGGAACATATGACTCAATATCGTTTTTGTCGAAGTGTTCCCCCATACAAGCGGCAGTAACTAATTGATTACTCCGAAACCTTTTAACATCTTCATATACGCCGGTATCTTCATTAGCACGAACTTCCTCTTCATTCGCCCATGATTTAACGGCTTCTTCCAGTGTTTTGTTAAATGCATCAGCTTCAATCGGTTTCAACAAATAATCGAAGCTGCTAAACTGAATTGCTTTACGCATAAATGAATAGTCGTCAAAACCCGAAATTAAAATCACTTTACCAGGATAAGAAATGGAATCTAGCCACTCGATTAGTTCCATACCGCTCATTCCAGGCATTTTCACGTCCGTAAAGATGATTTCAGGACTTTCCTTCTCTATCATTCTTTTTGCATCATCACCATTACTTGCTTCTAATAGTTGGTTGATACCATATTTTTCCCACTGCCCTAAATGGCGTATTACGTCACGTACATTGAACTCATCATCGACAATTAAAGCTTTCACAGATTTCATCTCCTTATATGAATGAGTAAAAGTGTCCGTTTTTGAATGGCTACGAAGCAATCTATTCATTAGCAAGCGGAAATTCTAGTGGAATCACTATTTTAACGGAAAATCCTTGTCCTTGATACGTATCCACTTCCAGGCCTGCTTTTGATCCATAATTTAGAACTAAACGATCATAAATATTTTTCAGACCGATATGATTATGTGAATATGTGCTTTCATGTAGGGACGCGTATATATTTTCTCTTAATATTCGAAGCTCCGCCTGAGTCAAACTAGGACCCGAATTTTCAACGATGAGGTGTAAAAATTCTCCTTGTATTTCTCCATAAATAGTTAAATGAGCATGATAGAAACCTTCTTCATAACTGTGTTTAAAGAAGTTTTCAACGAGGGGCTGAAGAATCATACTTGGAATCGTCATATCAAGGATCGCCTCGCTTATTTTAATAGAATAGTTCACATTGTTTCCAAAACGCTCCATTTGAAGGTTTAGGTATGCTTCTATATAATTCACTTCATCTCGAACCAACACCCATTGGTTTGCCTTAATGGAGTAGCGCATCATTTTAGATAGTGATGTCAATAATTGGTAGACTTTTGGAGAATTAGATCTTAGGGCAACTGCACCAATAGATTGTAACGAATTAAATAAGAAATGCGGATTAACCTGAGATTTTAATGCTCTGAATTGGTTTTTTCTATTTTCTATTTCGAGTTTATATTCTCTTTCAATGTGTAGATTGATTCGGTTCATCATATCCTTCATATGTTTTTCCAACTCACCAATTTCGTCTTTTCTTCCATCGTCAAAGGGGACATCCATATTTCCACCTTTTATTGTTCTCACTTTCTTGCTAAGAAGTTTAATGGGACGAGTAATTCTGTATGAAATAATACCAATCATTAATAGCCCTAACAAGCCAACTATTAGTCCAACGATTATATTTGTATAGGCAGTCTTCCGGACATCATCGAATAATACATGATTAGGGGTTATCTTAACTAATTTCCAATGATTTAGTGTTCCTGATAATGTTTTGGTTAAAATAATATCTTCACCCGTAATCTGCTTTTTAAAATCAGGAGTAACGGATTTTCCTATAAGGGACCGATCATTTGCATACATGACATTGTTATGCGAATCCAAAAGTAGTACAGATTCTTCATCCTTTTGAACAAGGCTGTTACATATACGGGCATAGGCATCTAAATCTATATCAATTGTAATTATTCCGAGATATTCGTTTGAAGGCACATCGACTATTTTATGGTGAAAAGTCATCACCATTGTGTCGTCCGACTGGGGAATGATCGCTGTGTCATTGTAATTTTGAATTTGATGTGGCGGCTCAATCATGTAATTAGAGTTAGAGCTATAAAATTGTTTTATCGGATCCTCATTTAATAAATCTGGTTGAGGTTTCCGGGCACTGACCGTCGCATTATAAACTGTAAACGATTCTTTATCCTTATCAATATAAAACCGTACTTGACGGATTTCGTTTCGCATCAGATAAAAGGTTTCTATACTTTTTTCCATCGCAATCGGGTTAAAGTATATCGAGTCTTCAAAACCATTTTTAAAAATCCGGAATAAATCGGGATTTCGATATAATAGATAGGGAAGATTAATCATGTCATCAAAGTATTGCTCCAGTTCTTCAGCGTTTTTCTGAAGTTGTTCCTGGCTATTTTCAAGCTCATGTCTCTCCACACTATTTTTTGTATAGCTGTATATCAGAAACACTGATAGAAAATACGGTAAGATGATAAAAAGAAATAACATTAACAATAAGCGACTTTGAATGGTTTTCACAGAAGGTGCCCCTTTCACTAAAGGCCCATAGTTTATATAAACGTTACAAACAAATAATCCTTAGCTCCATTTATTATGATGCAGTTTTTTTACTTTATTTAGTCAGTCTTGAATTACTATTTTAAAACTATATCAAATAAACACGTATCGTCAACAAGGCATAAACACGTGATGCACAATGAGAACATGGAACAAAAAACTATGCGATTTTAAAAAACGAGAAATTCATAATTTTCTCATTTTTCAAAATCAGAAGAAAGGAAGAGTATAAATGATTATGTTTAAGGAGCTTGTCTAGAAGAGTTTTGAATCTGTGTGCTGACAAATCAGGTGAAGTTTCAGATACCTTTATGACAAAGCAAAACGCATGCCCGAATTAAGAGCATGCGTGAACTTTTATTCTTTTAGGATATCCAACTCTTTCAAGGCTTCAAGCGTAATCGCTTTGGCTTTGCTTCCGCTGCCATCCAAGTTAGTGGCGAAGGCCCATTTTCCTTTGTCCGTTTCGATGTAACCCACATACCAGCCCAATCCCATATCAGAAAGGCGTGTCCCGGTTTTTCCATGGAGGACATATGAGTTTGCTTCTTCATTGATCATGATTCTCTTAACGGTTCTCATATGCTGCTTATCGATAGGCAGTTTTTCTTCTACAAGGTTTTCGATGAATTGGACTTGTTCCCGGGCAGAAATCTTTATGCTGCTGTCGAGCCAAAACTGGTCGATCCCCCCGGAGATATCATGATTGCCATAATCTAGAAGGTTCACATATTGCTGCATATTTTCCGCCCCGATATCACGGGCCATTGCTTGATAATACCAGATCACTGAATGCCTCATGGCTGAAGCCAGCGTATGATCTCTGTTCCAATCCTCAAATTCCCTGATTACCCCATCCCAGCGCTTCACCTCATATTCATCGCTTACCGCTTTTGTCTGTAAACCGATTAATGCATTCGCCACTTTGAATGTCGATTCTGGAGTGTAGCGTACTTTACTTCTCTGTTTATTATAGATAAATACTTTATCATTTTTTAAGTTTTGGAGTACCATCGTGCCTTCCACACCATCGAAAGAATCCCCGATATCCAGTTCTTTCATCTTTTGATCGTTTGCACTTGCATGAATCGTACTCATGGAACCAGTGACTAGCAGGACAAGAATGAAACATAACACTTTGATTTTCATTACACACTCTCCTTCAAGGCTGGATTGATCGATCATCAGATTAATTTCCATAAAATAGGTTGATAGCTAAAGTATACCTATTCCTGATAAAAAACGAAACCTAATTCTTGGATTCTGTTTAGATAGTATCGATCAAGGAGGGATTCAGCAGGTAGCTAATGAATACTAAGAGCAAAAGAAAGAATGGGAGGAATCTATCATGGAGGTTAACCAAAGAAAAATAAATAGTAATGAAAAAGAAATTACATACACACATATTGAAAACGGAAGTCCAGCCGTTTGTTTTATGTTTTCAGGTGCGGGATACACGTATGAGAAGCCGTTATTCTATTATTCGACGATGATCATGCTTCAAAATCAGTATGATGTCGTACATATTCATTACGCTTATGACCAGGATATTTTCAAGCATCCATTGGTAGATATCACAAAAGTGATCGTTAATGATATCAATCCCGTCATTACGGAAGTACTTCAAAATCATGAATATAAAGGAACAGTATTTCTAGGCAAATCACTTGGCACCATACCCATCATCAACGGAATCATGAAAAGTGAGCGGTTTTTGAATGCCAAAATGATATTGCTTACGCCGCTATTGAAGTTCGATGCGATTTTTGAAGGATTATTAAGCAGCAATCATTCAGCACATATAGTTATAGGAGAAAAAGATCATCA
The DNA here is from genome assembly GCF_056502895.1 of Bacillus sp. T-10(2022). Lineage (NCBI taxonomy): Bacteria > Bacillati > Bacillota > Bacilli > Caryophanales > Bacillaceae > Bacillus > Bacillus sp. T-10(2022). The sequence goes on along the minus strand of NZ_CP113518.1, from coordinate 4,638,229 downwards.
TTATATTCCAGGTAAAATTGAAATGATTGAAAGTAAAACGAATATAAGCATGGATAAAATCCCAAATGCCAACCATTCCTTGGATAGTGAACCTTTGAATACTTCAAGGTCGATTATCATGCTTGAAGGTGTAATGAATAGAATGGAAGAGTTTTTAAAGGGATAGGTTAGCGAAATACAAAAGGGATTCAATCCATAGGTTGGTGGGGGAGAATGTTATAATAAGAGTATTGTAGTTTGGATTTAAGAAGGGAGAAAAGATGGAGGGAACCAATACATTCCATTCAATTGATGAATACATTATACAATTTCCCGAAGAAGTTCAGGAGATATTAAAAACGTTAAGAAAAGTCATAAAGGATGCAGCACCGGATGCAGAAGAAAAGATAAGCTATCAAATGCCTACCTTTGTTTTATATGGAAATCTGGTACATTTCGCTGCCTATAAAAAACATATAGGATTCTATCCAGCTCCAAGCGCGATCTCTGCGTTCGAATCTGCTTTATCTGAATATAAATGTTCAAAAGGGGCCGTTCAGTTTCCACTAAACAAGCCAATTCCTTATGAATTAATAACCGAGATGGTTATATTTAGAGTGGAACAGAATAAAAAGAAAGCAGAAGGGAAATTGAAAAAGAAAAAATAACAAAAAATATTATCGGAATTCACCGAATATTTAACGATTAATTGTGAGATTCAAGACTGAAAGAGAAAGGTGGAAATATTATGTTCAAAAAATTATTCAGTAAAAAAGAGATTGTGGAGCAACTGCTTGCTCCTATAAATGGACAAGTAATAAGTATTGAAAATGTTCCAGATCCGGTGTTTTCCGGTAAAATGATGGGGGACGGAATAGCGATTCTTCCTGAGGAGGGGTTGGTCGTATCTCCAATCGATGCAGAAGTGATCCAGGTTTTTCATACTAAACATGCGCTAGGCCTCCGCACGAAGCATGGCATAGAATTGTTGATTCATATTGGATTGGAAACAGTTAACCTTAATGGTGAGGGATTTGAAGTCCATGTTGCAGAAGGGCAAAATGTAAAAGCAGGAGATAAGCTTGTTACATTTGATATCGATTTTCTGAAAGCCAAAGCTCCAAGCATCGTAACTCCGATTGTTATCACGAATGGCGAGCTGGTTGAAAAACTGGAAAAAACAAATAGTACCCAAGCAAAAATTAACGAAACACAGATTATCAGTTTTTATTTGAAATAAAAGAAAAGGTACCATTTAGACTTCGTGCCTTCTAGTACATGAAAAACAGTCCTTGCTGGCGAATGCCGGCAAGGACTGTTTTTCTATATCTAACAAGACTTCAACTTCACTCAGGACAGTGAACTATTCCACTTGCACATGCCCTAAATCACTATTAAATGATTTAAGATCATTAATTAACTGGTTAATATTTTGGCTTGGACCGCTATCGTATAGAGCATTTCTAAATCTTAAAAACTTGGTTCCCTTTTCTATTAAACTATTCAATAGCACATTTTCAGGGAATCTTAGTGTGGATTTCTTAGGAATATCATTCCATTCTTTGCTTGCAAAACCATGGTGCCATGTAAATAATATAGCAGGATTCTTTTCTATTAACCTGTTCATTTGCCAACCAATAGAGCGTTCAGAAAAGCCGCAGTTGCCAATACCGGTATTTAAACAATCATACATTGCCTGTAAAATTGAAAGCCAAATACCATCAATATCATCCCAATCATAAAAGCCCGAGAGAAATTGATTTTGATAAGATATAATGACTGTGCCGTATAAGGAAGTTCCTTTTGAAGTAAATAGCTGTTGATTTCCCAGTTGCTTAGCGCTTGAGTGATGGATTGGGATAAAATCCCCGTTAGCTAATACATGTTTATCAACTATTGCATCATAACCATTTTTTGATATATATGTTTGAATGGTAACCATCTATGAACCACCTATCCCATAGAGTAATGTTGTTTCCCATCTATTTTTTGGACTTGTGCTGCATTTGCAAAACGAGGATTGCTCTTACTTGCATAATAGGTGGTGCTTCGAGCGTTTGCTTAGCTATCGGAGGACGAACTGATTGGGATGAATCCTGGTAAAACAACTGAAATCAAAACCAAAACCAGTAAAGAAAATTTTCCGGATACTTCATGTTTTAATACTAATTTTCATATGCATACCTCCTTAAAAGTAATTAATTTTAGTAAAACATGGAATTATATATTTTTTATTTCAAAAAAGACAAAATGTGTTTTAGTTTTGAAACCATCCGGTATACGAATTTCAATTTTTATGCGCCATCCAATGTTGAAGCAGCAAGGGGAGAGGCATATACTTCTTGAAATTTCTTAAGGTAAACTCCCAGGTTGTTTTAAAATTGAATCAGCCTGTTTAATATTTGAAATACTTTAAGTAGGTGAATTATGAATGTTCCCCGTGACTAAGGTTGTATCAGTTCAATGTGAATGCAATCACTACTGCAAGCAGGATAATCGAAAAATGCAGCGAATAGTAGGTGAGTGAACAAATAAATCAAGCGAGGGTGAATTGGATGGGAGTTCAAGCAGAAAAGATCTTTGTAAACTTGCCTGTTAAAGATTTGGATGCCTCAGTAGAATTTTTCACAAAGGTCGGCTTTGAGTTTAACGAGCAAATGACCAATGAAAATGCGACATGCATGGTTATCAGCGAGTCCATATATGTCATGTTATTGGTGGAAGATTACTTTAAAACGTTTACCAAGAAGGAGATCCCGGATTCTGCAGCGAGTACCGAAGCCATCGTTGCCCTGTCCGTTAAAAGCAAGGAAGAAGTCGATGCAGTCGTGAATAGGGCACTGGATGCTGGCGGAAAGCCTTTTAACGAAGCCATTGATCATGGTTTCATGTATGGTTGGAGTTTTCTGGATATCGACGGACATTCTTGGGAAGTATTTTACATGGACGAAAGCGGATTTAACCAAAATTAAACCAAAAGCAAGGCACAATCCTTCACGAAGGACTGTGTCTTTTTTTGAAGTTCAGTGCCGTATCCGGGTCAACATGATCTTCCAAGTGCTAAAGTATAAAATAACCATTTATACTTATGATACAATATAAGGGATAATGTAAAGGCGGGTACAAAAAGTGACGACAATTTACGATATTGCGAAAAAAGCGAATGTATCAACGATGACTGTATCGAGAGTTATTAATAATAAAGGAAATATAAGTGAAAAGACAAGGGAAAAAGTTGAAGCGGTCATTAAAGAGCTGAACTATATACCGAATTCCGCTGCCCAAAGTTTGAATATTAAAAGAACGAAGCTGCTTTCATTAATCATAACTGATATCACCAACCCTTTTTTCACCCAAGTAGCGAGAGGGGCCGCAGATAAGGCCAATCAAATGGGATATCAGCTCATTTTATGTAATACCGATGAGGATTACGAAAAAGAGAGTGAATATATCGATGCATTGATTTCAAAACGGGTGGATGGCGTCATTATTGCACCAACAGGCGATCAATCGACTAAAAATTTGAAGAAATTAATTAAAAACAGGATTCCATTTACATTGATAGATAGGCAAATTCAAGATGTTTCATGTGATCGGGTGCTTGGTGATAACTATGAAGGAACGAAAAAGCTTCTTCAGCATCTCATCGATTTTGGACACGAACGAATCGCGATGGTTCATGGTCCGCTAACGATTTCCACTTCGAAAGAGCGTTATCAGGCGTATATTGAAACGCTGAAAATAAATGATTTGAACATCGATCAGTCTTTCGTAATAGAGACTCATTACAAACAGGAAAAGCAATGGAACGGTATTGACGGATTAATGAATGTTCCGCCCTCTGAGCGTCCAACAGCAATTTTTGCCGCCAATAATTTCATTGCCATCAAAATTATAAAAAGTTTACGAGAAAAACAGATTAAAGTACCAGAAGACATTGCTGTCGTTTGCTTTGACGACTTAGAATTATTCTCGGACTTCGATCCCTTTTTAACCGTATCTTCACAGCCCGCTTACGACTTCGGATATTTAGGAACACAATTAGTGATCGAGCGAGTGGATGAAGTCGGTCCTGCCGACTATCGGACGATCAATTTAAAGCCTGAATTGGTAATCAGGAAATCATCTGGAGCTCCTATAAAATAATAGGAGCTTTTTTGTTTTGCCAAAGAAAAAGTGGCTAATTAAGTGGCATGTCGCTCATAACAATACTGGGCTAATATCCTTCCACACATAAACCAATAGATTCATTTCAGCACCAGCCATTTTGATTTTTTCGGTTTTAAGCAAGTCAGCACCAAATGCCTCATAGAAGTATCGAGATTTATTGTCTTCAAGCACCTCCACAAAAATAGTCTTAAATCCCAGTGCCTCGAATTTTAAAAATAACTCTTTGATGAGTTTCTTTCCTATCCCCATTTTTTGAAAATTTTCGAGGATATAGATAGCAGTTAAATCACCCGAATTCTCGACTTGGTTTTTTTCCCTTTTCCCGCCATCTATAAATCCAACTATTTTTCCCTCGCTATTTTCTGCGACATAAACATATTTTCCATCGCTAGTTATATTCTTAATCCATAGGTCTTTCCTTTTCTCATAAGAAAGTTTATCTAAAAAATCACTCGGAATTATATTCTTATAAGTAGTTCGCCAGCAATCCACATGGACTATTGCTATCCCTTCCGCATCTGAAACCGTTGCCTCTCTTATTAACATAGTGGTTCCTCCTTTTTTAAGGTTGCTATACTTCCTATTTTTTACTGATATTATCCATTTTGCAAGTTACTGGCTTTTAACAATGAAAGTTTTGTTGTTAATATTTAACTTTATATGATACTCTTGCCTATAGTTTGTTTAATGTAGGAGAAGGTATGAGATGAAGCAGATTTTCCGTAGTAAAACATTTTATTTAATAATCTTCTTTGTTACCTTGGGGATTGTGCTAGTTTTTAATAATGACAATGAACCGACTGAATTAACTGAAGAAGATTTTTTTACAACTTTAGAGGATGGAAAAGTGACATTTTTAGAGTTGAAGCCCCAAAAAAGTGTTTTTGAAATAAGCGGTCGGCTGATAGGGTATGAAAAGGATCAATACTTTATCGCGTCTGTCCCAAATAGTGAAATTTCGCTAGATAGAATCAATAATGCTGCCGAGGAACATGATATAGAAAAAATTGAGGTTACGCCAGAAGACGTAGAGACAAGTGGATGGGTCACTCTTATTACAACGACCATTCCGTTCATGATCATTTTCATCCTGATTTTTGTTAGTTTTCTATTTCTATTTGTCATGAAAAGAATGAAACATTCTAAATGATTAAAAACTCGCCGTTCCAATTGGGAATGGCGAGTTTTCTTATTAACAAGAGTTGAAAATGGTAATTCCATTTTAGATAGTTTAAGAGATTTCGTTTAATTTATTGACAATTTAAAATATTGCTGTTATTTTAATGTTACCGGTAACATATAGATAACAAGAGGGGGTCGGCCTGATGATTGATGCACATCAGCATTTTTGGAGAATTGACCGAGGTGATTACTCTTGGCTTACAAATGATATGGGAGTCCTTTATCGGGATTATCTTCCCGACGATTTATCGCCCTTAATACATAAGAATGATATTTCGGGTACCGTCCTTGTGCAAGCGGCTCCAACCTATGAAGAGACTTTATTTCTATTATCCTTGTATGACCGCCATGACTGGATATATGGTGTGGTGGGCTGGCTTGACTTATCTGCTCCATCATTCCCGGAGCAATTGGATTCTTTAATGACACGACCGGGAATTGTTGGTTTACGCCCTATGTTGCAGGATCTGGAAGACAGTGCTTGGATTTTACAGGAACAAGTGGTGGAGAATTTGAAACAGCTTATTCGATATGATCTTCCACTGGATTTGTTGATTAATCATAAACATTTTTCATCTGTTTTAACATTGATGAAAACGCTTCCTAACCTAAAGGCCGTCATCGACCATATGGCTAAACCGAATATATCAGCAGGGGGATTAAACAAATGGCAAGAAGAAATGAATACTTTGTCACAGTTTCCGAACATTTGGTGCAAACTGTCGGGTTTATTGACCCAAGCTGATCCTGCAATGTGGAAGGTGGAAGACTTTAAGCCATACATACAACATATTGTTCGGGCATTCGGGCCGGACCGATTACTTTTCGGCAGCGATTGGCCTGTATGTTTATCAGCTGGGGGCTATGAAGACGCAGTGAGGGTCATTAAAGGGAATTTACCGGAAACTTTAACACAAGCTGAAGTGGATGGGATATTTTCTGGAAATGCTGAAGCCTTTTACAAACTAAAAGAAAGGGGAGAGCGAAATGGGCCAGTTAGCTTATGAACAGGACGTTACAAGCATCGTCATGTCTGATCAGGATAATGTAGCTACTTCATTGAAAGATGTAAAAGAAGGGGAAACATTACTCTATGTCATCAATGGTCAAAAAATGGAAGTGGAAGCAAAGCGTTCGATTCCTTTTGGGCATAAAATCGCAATCAAACCGATTCAGCGATCGGCGACGGTCATCAAATATGGAGAAGTAATCGGTGCAGCCACGATGGATATCGAGCCTGGTGAACATGTCCACATACATAATATTGAGGGAATCAGAGGAAGAGGAGATAAGGCGGAAGGGGAGCAAACACAATGAGCATGATAAAAGGGTATCGCCGTTCAAATGGCAAATTTGGAATCCGTAATCATCTATTGATCATCCCTACCGTCATTTGTGCCAATCATGTGGCCAACAGAATCCAGCAAGCTGTACCGGAATCAGTGGCCATTCCGCATCAGCATGGATGCAGCCAGATTGGTGATGACAAAGAACGTACACATAAACTTCTTGGCGGAATGGGGAAAAACCCGAACGTTGGTGCGGTTCTGTTAATTAGCTTGGGCTGTGAGGTGATTGATGCCAAGGTATTGAAACAGGAAATTGAAGAAGAAACGGGAAAGCCTGTGGAGTGGCTTGATATCCAAGATGCAGGTGGGACGATAAACGCGATTAAGAAGGGGACTGAAGTGGCGAAGGGTCTATTTCTGGAACTCGAAAAAGTGCCGCAAGTGGATGCCCCCATTTCAGAATTGATAGTAGGTGTGAAATGCGGCGGTTCAGATGCTACATCCGGTCTGTGCAGCAATCCCGCTTTAGGGAAAACGGCTGATCAGCTCTTGAAACAGGGCGGAACGATCGTAATGGGCGAAACCACGGAAATCATCGGAGCTGAACATATTGTCGCCCAAAAAGCAGTGAGCGAAGAAGTGGCCAAGAAACTATATGCATATGTTGATAGATTCGAAAAAGAAGTGGAACGCATCGGGGCAGATATGCGTGGCGGAAACCCAAGCCCGGGCAATATTGAGGGCGGGCTCTCGACCATCGAGGAAAAATCGCTTGGCTGCATCAGTAAAGCAGGTACGGCCCCATTGAATGATGTCTTATCATTTGCAGAAGAAATCCCGGGTAATGGCTATTACTTCATGGATTCCCCGGGGAATGATATCGAGTGTGTTTCAGGCATGGCGGCCGCCGGTGTGCATATGGTCTGCTTTACTACAGGAAGAGGGACACCAACAGGGAACCCGATTATCCCGGTCATCAAAATAACGGGAAATGAACATACGGCAATCAAGATGATCGATAACATCGATATTGATACAAGCCCAGTCATGAAAGGAAAAGAAACGACGGAGGAAGCGGGAAATCGCATTTTTAAAACGATTGCTAAAACAGCCCAAGGTGAACTGACAAAGGCGGAAATTCTGGGACATCAGGAATTCAGCATCAGCCGGATCAGCATCAGCCTTTAGAAACAGATAGGAAAAGGGAGGAGAATTCATATGGGTAAATTGAATAATCGAACAGCACTTGTCACAGGAGGCAGCCGGGGAATCGGTGCAGCGATTGTCATGAGATTGGCTGAAGAAGGTGCCAATGTGGCTATCAATTATACATCGCCAGGTTCATTTGAAAAAGCGAAGGCTTTAAAAGAAAAAGTAGAATCCGAGTTTCATATCCAAGCGATCGTCGTGAAAGCGAACGTTGGGGTGAAGGAAGATGTCGATGCCATGATCGATGAAGTGGAAAAAGAGTTGGGAACGGTGGATATTCTAGTGAATAATGCTGGTATTGCACCGTTTGAGCCTTTTTTGAGCCTTTCGGAAGAGACATGGGATGATACGTATCGGACCAATGTGAAATCAATCTTTTTGACGACGCAAAGAGCGGCGAAGCGAATGATTGAAAATAAATATGGCAAGATCATCAATATTACATCAACGGCTAGCGTCCTTGTCACGAGTCCGGTCATTCCCCACTATATTTCATCGAAGGCAGCTGCCTCGCATTTAACGAAGGCATTGGCGATTGAGCTAGGCAAATACAATATCAATGTGAATGCTGTCGGCCCAAGCACCGTTGCGACGGATATGTGTGAGGAATATTTGGAGGATCCGCAAATTCTCGCAAAAGAGATTGAAGCCAATCCGATGAAGAGACTTGGGACCGAAAAGCAAATTGGTGATTCCGTCGTATTTTTGGCATCCGATGAAGCCATGCAAATCAACGGGCATCTGTTAATGGTGGATGGCGGTTTAACGGTGAAAGCGGCGCAGCCTGAAGACCATATGAATCATGAACAGGAGGTAACGTCATGAGACTGCAAAATAAAATCGCTGTCATCACTGGCGGGGGAAGCGGGATAGGAAAGGAATCAGCCCGTTTATTCGCTAAAGAAGGTGCATTTGTCGTCATTACCGATATTCATGCAGTAAATGGGCAGGGCACCGTTTCTGAAATAGAGGAAGCTGGCGGGAAAGCGGCGTTTTATGAGGTGGATGTAACGAATCCGGAAGCGGTTCAATCCGCAATCTCCCAGATCATCGAAACCTATAAGAGAATAGACATATTATTCAACAATGCCGGAATCTCAAACGTAGGCAGGGTGGACGAAGTGGAACCGGATGTGTGGGACCGCATCATGAGCGTGAATGTGAAGGGGGTTTATCTGCCTTCTAAATATACGATTCCTTATATGATGGAACAAAAGAGCGGGGTCGTTATCAATATGTCATCATGTGCAGCGGAAATGGGTCTCGTGAAACGTGCCGCATACTCTGCAACGAAAGGCGCTGTACTGGCTTTAACGAAAGCGATGCAAGTGGATTATGCACCTTATAATATTCGGGTGAACGCTTTATTGCCGGGTACTATCTTGACACCGTTCGTCGAAAATTACTTGAAAACTTCATATGACGATCCTGAGGTTGCCATCGGCACGATCAAGAAAAGACAATTGAGCGGCGATTTGGGCAGACCTGGTGATGTAGCAAAAGCGGCACTGTTCTTAGCTTCGGATGAGTCTGCGTTCATGATGGGATCGCCTCTATATATTGATGGCGGGGTTGTTTTCGGGAAAAATGCATAAAAGGGGGAAGAAACGTTGAAATTGGCTACTTTTATTAAAGATGAACAGCAGAAACTTGCCGTTCAAATTGAGGATCAGTTAATAGATATCGAAGAAACGGCGAAGAGGAATGAATGGAACCAAATCGTGTCGGATGTGATGCAAGTGATAAACTTCAGCCAATCCGAACGGGACGAATTTGAAACTAAGGTCCATGAAGCTGTCAGAGAAGGAATGGCAGCCGTAATTGAAGAGAAAGGGCTCACATTCGGTCCCAGTGTAACAAAGCCGCATAAAATCATTTGTGTTGGGTTGAATTACAAAAGACATGCAGATGAAACCAATGCACCGTATCCTGAAGTGCCAATCTTATTTAACAAGTTTGATAATACATTAACGGGTCACGGATGTGAGATTGCCATACCAAGTGTAACGAATGAACTGGACTATGAAGTGGAACTCGGAATCGTGATCGGCAAAAAGACAAAAAACGTTTCCGAAGAAGCAGCACTCTCCCATGTGTTCGGGTATTGTACGGTCAACGATTTGTCGGCAAGAGATCTGCAAATGAGGACGCCGCAATGGCTGCTTGGGAAAACCTGTGATGATTTCAGTCCTGTTGGTCCTTACCTGGTAACAGCGGACGAAGTGGGGAATCCAAACGACCTGCAATTGAAAACGTATGTTAATGAAGAACTAAGACAGAATTCCAATACATCAGATATGATCTTTTCATGTGCGGAAATCATCAGTTATATTTCCAAGCATATGACATTGGAACCGGGGGATCTTATATTGACAGGTACACCTGAAGGAGTCGTATTGGGCTTACCGGCCGAACAGCGTGTTTTTATTCAGCCAGGGGATGTGGTCACCGTTGAAATCGAAAAACTGGGATCACTCACGAACACATTCGTGGCTGAAAGCGAAGAGGCTTTGACGAATGCTTAAAGGAATTCCGCCAATACTTTCTCCTGAATTGATGAAGATCATGATGGAGATGGGGCACGGTGATGAAATCGTACTTGCAGACGGGAATTATCCGGCTGCAAGTCATTCAAACCGGATCATCGACGGTCATGGACATGGCGTGGCCGACTTCCTGCAAGCGATATTGGCATTCTTTCCACTCGATACGTATGTGACACATCCCGTCATATTGATGAATCCTGTGGAAGGCGATGAAAAAAGCCCTGTAATCTGGAAGAGTTATGAAGATATAATGAAAAAAACGAACGATATTCCTATCAAGATCGGAAAACTGGAACGAATGGACTTTTACGAACGAAGTAAAGCGGCCTATGCCATTATCGCAACTAGTGAACGAGCACAGTATGCGAATCTCATATTGAAAAAAGGTGTACTTTAATTTACTAAAAGGAGTGATTGATTTGCAAAAGATTCCGAATATTATGTATGTTTATGCGATTTTTGGCGGGTTGGCCGGACTATTATATGGTTTCGATTCCGGTGCCATTTCTCCAGCGATTCCATTCATCACCGAAGAGTTTGGACTAAGCCCGTCAGGTCAAGGATTGATAGTAAGTTTCCTGCTATTAGGGGCATTGCCTGCTATAGTCCTTTCCACTTCACTATCTAAGGTGCTTGGAAGGAAATCACTCCTGATTGGAGCGGGCATCACATTCATCGTCGGGTCGATTGGTTGTGCCTTCGCTACAAATGTAAGCGTTTTAATTGCATCACGGTTCATCCTGGGAATCGGCTGCGGAATAGCCAATATGTGTTCACTTATTTATTTGGTGGAATTGGCTCCTCCTAAAATCAGGGGATTGATCGGCGCTTTATATCAACTAAGTGTAAACGTCGGGATTTTGAGTGCTTACATAGTGGGGGCTTCCTTCTCCGCTAGCGGATCTTGGAGAATCATGCTCGGAATCGGGATCATTCCAGCAGCAATCTTCACATTTGGAATGCTTATCTCACCGGAAAGCCCACGGTGGCTCATGGCTGCAGGAAAGGAAGACCGTGCAAGGAAGGTCTTGATGAAACTAAGGGGAACGAAGCAAGAAGTGGAAGCTGAAATAAGTGATATCAATCATTCCCTTAAACAGCAAAGCGTAGGATTCAAACATTTAGTACACCAATATAAAAAAATATTGAATATGAATTTCATCTTAACATTCTTCCAAGTCTTCACGGGAATCAATGCCGTTGTATACTTTGCCCCGATCATTTTCGACGGGGTTGAAATCAACGGATGGAGCGGTTCCAATATAGCAAACTTCGGAATCGGGACGGCCTTGGTCGTTTCCACTGCCATCTCGTTATTCATCGTTGATAAACTAGGCAGAAAAACGCTGCTAATCTACAGTATTGGCGGTCAGGTCCTGCCACTGATTGGATTGGCACTATTTTCGGATTATACAATCTTCAGTATGGTTTGTGTGTTCTTATATGTCTTCGCATTCGGAATCGGCCTTGGCCCTGTCTTCTGGCTATTCATACCGGAAGTGCTGCCATTGCAGGCAAGAGCGATTGGAATGGGAGTCATCACCTTTTTACAATACACATTGAACTTCCTTTTTTCATACACGTTCCCTCCACTGTTAAGTGTCATTGGCAATAACGTCTTTCTCATCTATGCGGTCTTATCAGTGGTAGCTTGCGTATTCATACACTATAAAACTCCTGAAACAAAAGGGAAATCATTGGAGGAAATTGAAGAATACTGGCGTGAACAAGATTTGGCAAAGGCGATTAAACCTGCTTGAGTCCGGCATGCGCAGTCGTGGTGAGTTGTGACTTCTGCAAAAAAAGGGATAAACATATAATTTGATATTGAAGATTGCAGAATAGTTTGATAGAATGAAATAAATGAAAAAGACTATGTGCAACTGGCGAAACACGGATAACCGTGAGGGAACACATAGTGTCGTAGCCGTTCGCCTGGGCAGAGGTAAGGGATTTTATCCCTTGCCTCTTTCTGTATATTAACAGATAGTGAAGGTTTAAAGTCAGTATTTTGAAATTTCAAAACTATCATATTCAAAAGAGGAGCAAACAAAATGAGCACAATTCTTTTAGAAAAAGTGAAAACGATCAAGGCGTTAAATAATATTGCCGAAAGCGGACTGAATGTATTCAACAAAGGGGATTTTACGGTTGATAATGACAGTGAAAACCCTGATGCAATCGTTCTTCGCAGCTTTAACATGCATACTATGGAATTCGGCGATCAGCTAAAGGCAATTGCAAGGGCAGGGGCTGGAGTCAATAATATTCCGGTCGACAAATGTACCGAGCAAGGAATTGTCGTTTTCAATACACCTGGTGCTAACGCAAACGCTGTAAAAGAAATGGTGCTGACGACATTAATGGCTTCATCTCGTAACCTTTTTGCAGGTGTGGCTTGGACAAAGACACTGGAAGGCGAAGGAGAACAAATTCCAAAGCTTGTTGAAGCAGGAAAGAAACAATTCGTTGGTAAAGAAATCAAGGGAAAAACTCTTGGCGTAATCGGTTTAGGAGCGATCGGTGCACTTGTAGCGAATGATGCGCTTGATTTGGATATGGATGTCATTGGTTTTGACCCGTTCATCTCTGTTGATACAGCTTGGAATTTGTCACGCAATGTACAGCGCGCCATGACGATTGAAGAATTGTTTGCAGAATCTGATTATATTACAGTACACGTTCCATTAACTGACGACACAAGAGGAATGTTCAACCAAGAAACATTCAGCATCATGAAGCCGGGCGTACATATCTTGAATTTCTCACGCGGCGAGCTAGTGAATGAAAATGATATGCAAGCTGCACTTGAAAGCGGAAAAGTAGGCAAGTTCATTACTGACTTCCCGAATGAAAACGTGTTGAAAATGAAAAATGTCGTTCCAATTCCGCATCTAGGTGCCTCTACGCTAGAGTCAGAGGAAAACTGTGCGATCATGGCAGCTCGTCAGTTGAAGAGCTTTTTAGAAACAGGGAACATCAAGAACTCTGTGAATTTCCCGAACACTTCCCTTCCTTATACAGGAAACCGTCGTGTGGCAACTTTCCACGAAAACGTTCCGAACATGGTTGGGCAAATCACGCTGGCTGTATCAAGCTTTAATCTGAATATCGCTGACATGGTTAACAGAAGCCGTGGGGGATATGCCTATACGATCATCGACATTGACGGTGAAGTAAACGGCGATATCATTCCTGGATTGGAAGAAAAAATCAAACAAATCGAAGGCATCGTTACAACTCGTATTATCTAATTGGAACCGGAAGAAAGATGATTAATAGTGAAAGCCTCAATTCCTTAAGGGAATTGAGGCTTTTTTAGGCTTTGTTTATTAAACTAAAAATCTGTCAGGGTTTCACCTCCGTTTTTTCTTCATAATGTACAAACAACATCAAGTAGAGTGCGAATAGAAGGTGCAAATAAAGTGGAATATCCTTATCGTTTTGAATGGCAACAAATACGTAAATTCCATATAGCAAAATAGGAATGGTTAAAAGGATTCTGAGCTTAGTCATATGCCATCCTCCCATTTATCCTCAAATATTAATACATCAAGCATTTGAGCCACTTGAAAATCCTTTTCTGCTATTGCATTTATTAAACTTGTACAATTATTTTCCCTAAGAACATCTGCTAATAATTGTAAATCCATTGTCATTATTGCTGGTTTCATAGTTTCATCCTCCTAACTATCTAAATATTCTGTCACTTCTATTAATACAATAGTATGAAGTACAGAGAAAATGCTGTCAATCTATATTCCATCTGTACTCATTTTAAGTTAACGGATTCATAATTTATCTACCAAAATAACTATCTCATATACATATCTACTTAGTGAGATAGGCAAAACGGTACCCAACAGGGGAAGCATTGCGATTAGCTGAACGCCAGGGAGCAACTTGCTGCGAACCTGAATCAATGGAGTCGCTGGTGTGCCTCCTTGCTTCCGTTCACTTCAGCGCATCTAAGTAAAAGAATCGCCCCTAATCCAGAGACGATTCCCTATCTTTCTTAAACACCCTTTCTACAAAAAAGGATTACCCTATATTGTTCTTCCTCAAAAATTCTGATGCTGATGAAGGATATTCGATGTTAAAAAAGCTCCAACAGGAGGCAATTGCCCGGTATACGCATTACCGCTAACTGGAAATTGATTTTGAGCTATATCAGTAGTGGCAATCCATGATCCAGACTCACCTGCTTGCAGAGAGGGAGGCTTCATAAGAAAACGTCCTTGAAGAATGAAATGTCGAATTCTACTCTGTTGATCATCAATTATGGTCAAGTTGCCAGAGAAAGTGGCATAAGGTGAATCAAATGCGATTTGTTTGGTGCTTTCATTCCAAAATCCATTAATCGGAATGGGTCTGCCACGAAAATTAACCGTACCAACCACCCTATTATCTATAATGGAATTAATGGTAAGTGTGCCCCAAATAATCGTCCTGCCAGCTATTGATGAGTGGATACCCCATACAGATGGGTATGGAAAGCTAACTGAAGCAGTTCCCTGTGAAGTTACCAATGCTATGCCCTCCCTTAAAGATCATGTACTGAGGATGCTTCCTTGTTTAAAGGAACAATCCAGTATATGCAGCACGAGCGGAATAATTTAATAAACAAAGGTGAAGTACTGTAAATGCATTCTCTCAGATTCATAAAAATATCCATAAAATTATCCGGTCTTCAATTGAAAACCGGACTTTAAATAAATATTTTAATGATGATGTTCATGACTTTCTTCTTGTTTTTGGATTCCTTTTTGCAAGAACTTCAATTCACTTTCAGACAGTTTTCCTACGATAAACTGTTTTTGAGGCATAATGATTGAACCACCGTTACTAGCATGTATTCTTATATAGTATAGGCCATCACTATCAAAGTTTTTACTTAGAGAATAAGTACCGTTTCCCTCTTCCTCAGCCTGTTCCATACTATATTTGAGCGAGCCATCTTGTTTCCATATCTCAAAATGAACAAAATCTGCGTTTTCAACCATTTTACCACCTTGAGTAAGAACAGCCTTTATGGTCTCCTGTGTTTTAGCTGAAAAGGATGCTGGTATAATTATTTCAGCTTCAAGCGGTGTTTCTTTTTTGTATAGATCAGTGACATCCTTTTCAAGTGAACAAGCACTTAGGAATGTGCTGAAAATAAAGATTAATGAAATACATATAGTTTTTTTCACTGCAAAAGCCACCCTTTACATTTCGAATTATGCATTCAAAAACTTTTTGACTGCAGATATTCTGTTAATGATTAACCAGTCAATTAGCCAAACAACAATAAGGGACAAACCAACCAAAGGAAACAAAATTCCTAGACCTATTAACAGAAATAAAAAGGATTTCATGTTCTTTATAGGAGGAGCTTTTGGTGCACCTAATCCTTTTTTCGGCTTTCGCTTCCACCATAAATAAAAACCACTAAATGCAACGAGCATGATTCCTAAACAAATAAAAAGGCTGAATATTTGGTTAATCAAACCAAATTGAGTCCCTTTATGCAAGGTAATTCCCCAAGCAACTATTTTTCCTATTAAACCGTAATGATCATAACGATAATCAGCTAGAACTGCACCGGAATATTGGTCAATATGTATGGTCGCTTCTTCTTGTGCTCTTGGTGGAAAAGCTGACAATGTATATACGCCATCTTTTTCTTGTGGAATATTTATGCTATAACTTGGGTGCATCCCCTCACGATTCGCTATCGTAACTACATCATCTATGGACAGTGGGATAAAACCTTGAATATCTGAGAGAGGTACATCTAAATTTTCTGCTGCCCAAGGAACATCTGCAATGTCTTTTGTCTTGATTGAGGATGTTGGAGCATTTCCTGTCCATATGGAAGGAGGGTACCCAGATCCAGAATTGGTAGTTAACGATTGAAAATTACTTCCCCAAAAACCTGACCAAGGCAATCCTGTCATGATTAAAAATAACATGCCCGCAGTTATCCAAAAGGCAGGTACTGCATGTAAATCTCTTCTAAAAGTATTCTTTCCTTTATTTAGTCTTGGAAAAAGAACACCTGAAAGGCTTTGCTTCTTTTTTGGATACCATAAATAAAAACCAGAGACAATTAACACAACTGCCCAACACGCAGCTAACTCTACAATTCTATCTCCTAAGGTGCCAGCCATCAGTTCACCATGAATTTCCTCTATTTTATCCATGATTCTGTCTTCATCATTTAACTCTCCAATAGATTTACCTGTATACGGGTCCATGAAAATCGTAAGAGACTCATTATTAGAAGTGATGCTTACTTCGCTCGAACGAGAGGCACTTTCTCCGGGATGATACTTTGTCACCACTGCATCAGGGTATAGTTCCTTCACACTCTCAATCTGCTGGGATGCCGGTAATTTATCTCCTTGCGGTGTAACCTCTTGGTAGTCTTGGTAAAGCAAGTGTTCAATCTGCGGCGTAAATAAATAGATTGAGCCAGTAACTGCCAGAATAATAAGTAAGGGTGCAAAAATAATTCCAGCGTAAAAATGCCATCTCCATACTGTTCTATACAGAGAGGTGTTTGGTTGTTTAGTTTCCATTTATACAGAACCTCCGAGTCGTACTATTAAATTCACTATATAGATGATAAAAGAAAATTGTGAGAAAAATATGAAATTTATTTAAAAAAAGGAAGTTTGTATTTGTTAAAGAGTAATTAAGTCATATTGACTAAGAAGAACAACTGTAACTAAGGAGTGAACTTCCTGAGAAAGGGTTAGCAAGAAGTGGAGCAGGAAGGAATGGAGGGAAATGAGGTAGTTGCGGCGAAAGTAGTCTATAGAAATGTGTTGAAGATAGGAAGAGCAGCAAATGTGAACGGATCAGATAAACAGCTAATGAGCATGAAGAACGTGTTAAGAGAAGCGGTTTGAAAAACCAAATGATAATAGATCGTAAAAAAACATGGAGGAGTGACGCATATGCATAAAAAAGGTTGTTCCAAATTGAAGTGTCAGTGTTTCATCGTACCTAACTATATTCTTGAGAATTTGGCACAAAATGAAGTGGAAGAAGCACGGATCAGTTTAGCGAAAAGCCGTCAAATGCGCAGGCGCAGAATATTGAAAGAATACGATATTGACGGTGTTGTCGCACTAACGGATGCAGGATCTGGACGTCAAGGTGAGTCTGCCCGCCATGTTTACGATTGCAAGGGAGGAACGAAACTCCGGGAGAATAAGGCTAGGAAAGAAGGAGACCGATCAAGTGCAGATCCTATTGTTAATGCTGCATATGATTATAGCGGAGTTGTGCGTGATTATTTCAAGGATGTTTTGCACCGTAATTCAATTGATAACCAAGGTCTTGATCTCATTCTGAACGTTCATTATGGCAATAAATTCACGAATGCTTATTGGGACGGAGATGAAATGGTATTTGGTGACGGCGATGGGGTCATCTTTAGCAATTTTGCCAATTCACTCGATGTAATTGGACATGAATTGACACATGGGGTTACGCAGTTCACAAGTGGATTGGAGTATGAAGGTCAGTCCGGGGCATTGAACGAACATCTTTCAGATGTGTTTGGAGTTGCCATAAAACAATTTCACTTAAAGCAAACAGCAGGAGATGCCGATTGGCTAATCGGTGCTGATATAATGGGACCGACACTGAAAGGGCAGGCACTCCGTTCGATGAAAGCACCAGGTACGGCATTTGACAATAAGTTAATGGGTAAAGATATTCAGCCTGATCATATGAAGAACTTCTATAAGGGAGAACGCGATAATCATGGTGTCCATATCAATAGCGGCATACCAAACAAAGCCTTTTATCTAGTATCGATGGAGATTGGAACGGACAAAGCGGCATTGATCTGGTTTCATGCGATGCAGAATTTATTTGCGACGGCGAATTTCAATCAATTTGTGCAAATTGTCATCAAGGCAGCGCAAAAACTTGTTGATAGCGGCGATGTTACGAAAACGGCGATCAAGACAATTGAAAATGCTTTTAAAGCGGTTGGACTGCCTGAGTAGTCATATTCCATGAATAGGAGGCTCCATCTACCATGCATATCAAATTTAGCTGCATAGGGGGATTTGCCAACCTCGACTTGAATTTTCAGATAGATACAGAGAAATTGCCGAAAGAGAAAAATGAGGAATTGCAGAACTTAATGAAGACAGCTGACTTACCTAATGCTAGCCAAAGTAAAATGGCTGGAGCTAAAGCGCAAGGGTTCGACGCGTTTTCATACCAGCTGGATATAGCCGATGAAAAGAAGAAGCAGTCTTACTCATTTACTGACATAACAGCTCCAGAGGAAGTAAGACCCTTATTGGATTATTTACGGAATTTAGCAATTGAAATAAAAATGGCAGAATAACCAAGAAAAAAGTCTATCATCACGATAGACTTGAGTTTGTAGACAAAAGGGTTTTTATCTAAATTTTAAAACAGAGTTGATTGGAACGGAAGGTGCGAGACTCCTGCGGGAAAAGCGCGTCAAGGGGAGACCCCACAGGCGCAAAAGCGCCGAGGAGGCTCCCGGACCGCCCGCGGAAAGCGAGTGCCTGGAGTGGAAATCGACGTTCCAGGTTTTATAAACCTAAATAAAAATTGAGACTAACTTGTTCTACATTGAGTTTGTCTACAGTCTGAAGTCTATCATCACAATAGACTTTTTTTGTTGTCTTGAAATTTCACAAAAATGTCATTTTATTTCACTTTTATATGAATTTTGACTGTTTGTTCTCTAATTGGACATATATTAACAAGAATATAGCAATTTAGAACAGCAGATTTTAAAAGGAAATTCGAAAGTATAGACCTTTGATGGGATTTTGTAAAGAGTCAGCCAATCAAACAGGAGATGCAGTCAAAAAAGGGAATGAATTTTGAAAGAGGGAAAATTAGATGGATTTTACAAAAAAATCATAAAATAGGATAATAGTCGCATGGAGGTGAATGACATATCAAGAAATGAAAGTGACGATAGACGGAAATAAAAACCCCTAGGTGAGTACGTCCTGGAAGACATCACCTAAGGGCTTGGGAGCAGGAGTATACCTGCCTCTATATCCAGTATACTCCAAAAAAAATGAATAGGGAAATGGGGAGTGAATGGAAGGATGATACGAAAAAACTATTTATTGAATAAGGAAACGGTGGGATTGTTGGAGTGTTATGATTCCAATGGTGTGGAGATGTCCACGGTAGTGGAGGGAGAAAGCACATTCCATGTTGCCCAACCGCGCCAGGAAATCCTGAATAACACGTTAAACTACTTTGGGTTGGATCTGGATGGCGGACTTGCAGCAGCCAAATCCGTGCTTGGCGGAAAATACAGGCTGCCAGTCTGCATAAACGCCCAGCAGGGAATGGTCTGGTTCTCCTCCCGCTCATTCCGGAAAAGAAGAGGAGTCTGGTTTTCCTACATCCACATTCGTGACTTAGAGGAAATGAACGAAAAAGAAACGCTGGTCCACACAAGCTATGGACATTGCCTTCCTGTATCATTATGCAAAAATCAGCTCGCCTTCAAAAGGGACCAAGCATCCTATCTGCATACGACCTTCCATGAACGCTCAATGGGCAAAAAGACCTTTTATTACGAACCGGGAAGCGGAATCACCTTTTGCAAAGAACCCGGGGAGATCCATTACAGGGTGAAAGGTAAGGAATAAGTTGAGAGGAAGACCGCCGAAATGGCGGTCTTTTTCTTAGGATTAGATAAAGTGAGAGCGGGTTTTATTATAGTAAACTCTAACTATATAAATATAGTTATTGTAAAAAATGAACTGATACATTATGATTAGTAAATAGTTAATATTTAGGAAAGGGAGTACATATTTTGAAAAGATTATTTGCTATTTTACTATCTTTTGGACTAGTATTGGGTCTCTCGTTTGGCGCGAATGATGTTGCCGGTGCCAAAACAAAGGTGAAGACGTATAAAAACTGTACAGCATTGAATAAAGACTACAAAGGAGGCGTAGCTCGTACATCTTCCGTTAAAAATAAAGGAGGAAAAACGAAATACAAGCCTCACGTTTCAAAGGCGCTATATGATGCCAATAAAAAAAGCGATCGTGACAAAGACTTGATCGCTTGCGAAAAATAAGGATTATTCTGAGAGACCCTTTTAAAAGAAGGTCTCTTTAGTTTGTAGACAAAAGGGGTACCATCTGAATTTTTAAACAAAGTTGAATGGAACGGAAGGTACGAGACTCCTGCGGGAAAAGCGTGTCCAAGGGAAGACCCCACAGGTGCTAAGAGAGCCGAGGAGGCTCCCGGACCGCCCGCGGAAAGCGAGTGCCTGGAGAGGAAAGTTCATTTTTGTACAAACTAAAAACGGAAGCTAAAGCCGATACAGGTCTTTAGCTTTTTTCTCGTGGGTTATCTTTCAAACCGCCCAAAATGTGTATTTTCCCGATTTATAAGTGCGTCCCCAAGATTGATTCTGCTCATAAGTCTTTCATGGTCCGAAGGAAAACGTTCTTTAACATTTGCAACACCCTCTGTTGTTGGGATATTACCATTAGGCATAGGACGTTCTTCTCTTTGAAATCCGGGGTTCAAACTATCATTAATCATCACAGGTCTGTCAATTGTATTGTTGTCATCAATATTAGTAAGGTCTCTACGTGTATTAAGGTTCCCGGCATTATTATTTGGATCATTGTTATTATCTTGTGGCATATATTTCACTCCTTCGCTTATATTATCCGCTAATGGCATTAATCTATTCGCACGCTGTACTTATCCCTTATTAAACAATCCTATCTTTTCTAATCCGCAATAACGCCTATTCTCTTGAATGGTCAACAAGTACGAAGGGTCAAAAGGTTTTTTTATGCTTTTGAAAAAACTTCTAAATATTATGATTGACTTACATTTTAATTTGTCTTACAATTTCAATGTAAATAGTCGAAAGATTCAATCAAATGGAAGGAGAACTTTCTTAAGAGCTAATTCACTTCAACATGAAGCATGACAACATAATGCGCGTTAACTTTATGTCAATTCCGGAAATGACGTAAAGTTCTGTCATAATTTCAATATCTGAATGTCTAGAGTTATCAAAGTATTATTGCTTTAGAAAAAATGAAAGCGAATACATACTCTTTGGAATGGAGTGAATAACTTGAAAAATCAATCAAATCTTGCTGAATCCACTGTGATTGCTCCGGAGGTCGTAAGTAAGAAAACAAATTTCTTCACGAAATTTAAAACATCCTATGGTCCGGGAATCCTTGCCGTGTTAACGTGGCTTGGAGCCGGTGATCTGGTGACGTCTTCTGTTGCCGGGGCGGATTATGGATATAGTTTAATGTGGATTTTAGCGCTGTCATTAATCCTTCGTTTTCTTATCGTTAATGTTATCGCCCGGTTCCAGCTTTGTAACACAGAGGGGTTAACCATACTTGAAGGCTATGGACGTATCCACCCATTTTTCGGTTACTTCATGTTTGGTTATGCATTAATCATGGGCCATCTGTTTAATGCCTATATGATTAAGGGAGCGGGAGAGGTATTATCGACCCTATTCCAAGTCAATCAGCCATTCTTAGCTTCAATGGTAGTTGTAGGATTAGTTTTTATGCTTATTGGCAGGAATATTTATAATAGAATTGAAAGTGTAATGAAGGTGCTTTTGGCATTATTGACGATTGCCTTCTTGTTCCTGGCCATTCAAGCTACACCGGATGTGGGGCAAATCATTAAAGGAACAGTTGGTTTTAGCATTCCAAGTGATACTGGCGTTCATGGAGCATTATTGGTGGCGATTTCAATTATCGGTGCAGTTGCAGGATCGATTTCGAACTTTGTTCATCCATATTTCATGAAGGAAAAGGGCTGGACGAAACCGAGTCATCTAAAGGTTCAAAGAAATGATTTACTGTTTGCCATCGGAGTTTGCATTGTAATCAACTTAGCCATTTGGGTGGTTGGCGCAGAAATTTTAAAACCGAATGGAATTCATGTCGAAACGATTGATGACTTGGCAATGGCATTACAAATGTCGTTAGGACAATTTGGCTGGTACATTTTCTATCTTGGTGTATTTGGCGTATTGTTTGCGAGTGTAGTAGGCAAGTCAACTGGTTTTCCTAGATTGATAGTAGATGCCTTTTACGTAATAAATAAGGATCGTCGCGAAAAGTACAATGGTAAATATGAAAAAGATCCAATGTATAAATGGGTTATGATTTTTGTATTGGTCACGCCAATCATTTGGTCCATTCCCGGCATGCCTGGTTTCATCGCATTGACAATTGGCGTAAATGCAATAAACATAATCGGTTTTCCGATTATCGCAATTGGCATGCTGGTGCTATCAAATAAAAAAAGCTTGATGGGAAAATATAAAAACAATTGGTTTGAAAATATTATTCTATCTTTAGCTTCCATTTTAGCGGTTTGGTCCGCAATTCAATTAGCTACAACCTTTTTTTAAATAATGGTAGATTATAGGTAGAGCGCAAAACATAAAGGCTATGTCGACATTTGATCCCGATAGGGTCCTACTTTATTGGAAGTGAGGTATCAATGATGAAACCAAAAGTAATCGTCTATAAGAAAGTGGATCAAAAAGTGTTGGATTATATTCAAGAGACTTGTGATGTCGTTTATTTTGAGGGTCTTGATTCACAAAACTATCCTGAATTTCTTCAGGAGCTGAAGAACGCACAAGGTATATTAGGTTCAGGATTAAAGGTGGATAAAGCTTTACTGGATCAAGCACCGCAATTAAAAATCGTCTGTAATTCATCGGTTGGATACGACAATTTGGATGTAACCGAGCTGACCAATCGCGGAATCATGGCTACGAACACTCCCGAGGTATTGAATGAGACAGTCGCAGATACGATTATGGGCTTGATGCTGTCCATAGCAAGAAGAATGCCAGAGATGGATCAAATGGTAAAGTCAGGGCAATGGACATCGAATATCGGAGAAAAATCGTTTGGGTTGGACGTCCATCATAAAGTATTAGGCATTATCGGAATGGGCGGAATCGGCTCTGCCGTTTCAAAAAGGGCCCGTTTTGGGTTCGATATGAACATCTTATATCACAACAGATCCAGAAATGAAGAAGCAGAACAAAAGTATGGAGCTACATACTGTTCTCTGGAAGATCTGTTAAAGCAATCTGATTTTGTCTGCTTGATGACACCGCTAACTCCTCAAACTGAAAAGATGATGGGGGAAAAAGAATTCAAGCTCATGAAAGAGTCCGCCATCTTCATCAATTGTTCAAGAGGGAAAACAGTGGATGAAGAAGCCCTGATCGATGCGCTAAAAACCGGTGAAATTCACGCGGCAGGGCTGGATGTCTTTGTACAGGAGCCCGTCCAGGAAGACAACCCGCTGCTTTCCATGAAGAATGTCGTCACTTTGCCTCATATCGGTTCCGCAACATATGAAACCCGCAAGAAAATGGCGATGCTGGCCGCAACCAACCTTGTCGCCGGATTACAGGGAGAAACTCCACCTACCTTGATCAAAGCCGGGGTAAAGGTAAAGTGATCTTTTATAAATTAAGCTGGATAGCCTTATTTGGGGCTATCCAGCTTTTTAGTTTCGGATTATTCAGTATTTTACTCATCCCGCAGAACAAACAAGCCCTCTCTATAATGGAGGGCTTCGGCTGTAGATAATCTCGTTAATATTGATTTCCACTCCAGGCACTCGCTTTCCGCGGGTGGTCCGGGAGCCTCCTCGGCGCTGCCTGCGGGGTCTCCCTTTGACGCACTATTCCCGCAGGAGTCTCGCGCCTTCCGTTTCAATCACATTTGAATGACAGTTTTTTCGTTTTCTGTAGTTTACTTATTCCATCGCTTTAACTTTGGGATACCTCTAGTAAAAAACTTAGCAATAAATTTAGGCATTTTCATATTTTCCATCAAATGATTTTGGACAAATTTTTGCATTTCTATCGTAGTAATATTTTGAGTGAATTCACCATTTATATAACAATGACTACAATATTTAGTGCTTTTACTACCATCTTTTTCAGTTCCTCCACCTAATTCATCTTTAGAAAGCGGCATTCCACAACTTTGACATGCTTTATATTTTTTCATTATAAATTCTCCTGCAAAAAGTTTTTTTCTAAACATTATCTAACAAACAATATTAAGTCAAGACAATATCACGTGTCATCGTTACAACGAATCAACCGTTAATGTGAGTGTTGCAGCAAAAACAGGACTAGGCTTTCGAGATGAAAATAGTCATAAAAAAATAACCAGTCAAGCTACTTGCTCAACTGGTTACTGACTTTAAATGTTAAATTAGAGTTTAAAATGACGATTCATTATGGCAACTGTTATGAAATATACATTGATATAATTCTGCAATTGTGATAAATTAGTATAGAAACACAATTTATAATATATAAAAACAGTTTACCCCTTACTATAAGTATAAGGTAAAACTCACCTCTAGTCAACCCCTAATTTCTCATTTTTTAAAGGAGTGTCTGATATGAACGATGAAATTCGGCAGGAGCAAGAACGTTTGGATGAGGTGATAGAAACAATCACGAAACAAATCAGCAAAATAGAAGGTGAAACTTCAAAGCGAAAAAAAGAAGTTGTTAATATCCGTAAACACTTTTGGGATGACCTCAAGGTTAATATCGATACTTTCGATGATTACCTCGAGACGATCATTGGCTTAAGGCAGCAGGCTCAAGACTTGTCACAAAGCGAAGGCGCACATAGATATGCCTTCAAGAGGCTGTCGACACTGCGCCGCATGCAGGAAGTGCCTTATTTCGGCCGGATTGAAATCACTGAAGAGGGGTCTCCCCTTACGGAACAAATTTATATTGGGACTTCCACTCTTACTGATGCAACAGGAGAAAACTTCATTATCTACGATTGGAGGGCCCCGATTTCGAGTGTTTATTATGACCATCCTCCCGGTCCTGTAGAATACTCCACTCCCGGAGGCGTAATTCGGGGGATGCTGGAGAACAAGTGGCAATACACCATCAAGGGAGGCGTTATCGAATCAATGTTCGATACGAGTCTCACCATTGGGGATGAGATCCTGCAGCAGGTACTGGGCAAGGGAACGGATAAGCATATGCACAGTATCGTGTCCACCATTCAACGTGAGCAAAATAGGATCATCCGGAACGATCGCGGACGTCTGCTCATTGTTCAAGGTGCCGCTGGCAGCGGGAAGACATCAGCTGCCCTTCAACGGATCGCTTACTTGCTCTACAAGAATCGAGAAAGGCTGAAAGCGGATCAAATCATTCTATTCTCTCCTAACTCCATGTTTAATAACTACGTATCCAATGTGTTGCCCGAACTTGGCGAAGAGAATATGCAGCAGGTAACATTCCAGGAATACCTGGATCATCGTCTGACTGACTCGTTTCAAGTTGAGGATCCTTATGAGCAATTGGAATATTTGCTGACTGCAGCGGATGATCCTTCCTATAGCACCAGGACAGCGAGTATCCAATTTAAGGCATCCATTCGCTTCTTTGAAATCATTAAGACCTACAGACAATCACTGGAGCAATCCGGAATGATCTTTAGAGGGGTAAAGTTCCGAGGGGAAACGCTCGTCTCCGCCAAACAAATCTCAGAAAGATTTTATAACACAGACACCACATTAAGATTTCACAATAGGATTGAAAAGCTGAAAGAGTGGTTATGTGAGTTACTTGATGAAAGGGAAAAGTTTGAGTTGAAACAACCGTGGGTCGAGGAGGAAATCGAGTATCTTAGCAAAGAAGATTACCAAAAGGTATACACCTATTTAGAGAAAAAACGCGGTCATACTGAAGATTCCTTTGACGATTATGAGATAGAGAATAAAATGCTTGCGCGTATGATTGTTCGAAAGAAATTGAAGACGTTACGCAAACGGATAAAAGCACTTCATTTTATCAATATTAAGGGAATATACAAGCAACTTTTTGACGAACAAATGCGGATCGAACTGTGGAATGAGGGTGAAACACCTGCCGAAAGGGAAATTTGCTTATCAACCCAAAAAATGCTGGATGAAGGTAAACTGTATTACGAAGACGCGACTCCATTTTTGCTGCTGAAGGAGTTAATTCAAGGATTCCAGTCGAATACTTCTATAAAATATGTTCTTGTTGACGAAGCACAGGATTATTCTCCATTTCAATTCGAGTTTTTGAAACGATTGTTTCCTTCTGCTAGGATGACCGTGCTCGGTGACTTTAACCAAGCAATATTTGCACATGCCAGCGAACGGGTGGATTTCCAGACCCTTACCAGTTTATACGGAGTAAGTGAAACCGAGAGCATAACCTTGGATCAAAGCTACAGATCCACAAAGCAGATTATAGAATTCACACGTGAACTAATTCCAGAAGGCCATCGAATTAAGGCATTCAATCGAGAAGGCGAGAAGCCTGTACTCACTCATGTGTCCAGCCGAGATGAATTGCACCGTGAAATTCTGTCTAAAGTCAAATACTTTCAAAGTCGTGAGTATAATACAATCGCAATAATCTGTAAATCTGCTGCCGAAAGTGCCGCCACATACGATGCCCTTAGTGTCCACGGTGAAATTAAACTCGTACAGAAGGGCACAAATGAATATGAACAGGGTGTAGTTGTTATACCGGCATATTTAGCTAAAGGCATCGAATTCGATGCAGTCATCATTTATGATGCATCTGTGCAAACATATGGCGATGAGAGCCTGCGTAGATTGTTCTACACCGCATGTACCAGGGCGATGCATGACTTGCAGATTTATACGGTTGGCGAACCAAGTCCTTTCTTGAAAAACGATGCTACGAAGAGCTTACTTCTGACCTTTGAATAACAAAGGGGAACTTTTCAGGTTTATCTGAATGGAGTAATTATTAGTGCTTCCTTTTTTCTCCTTTAATTTTATTATTCTTTTATCAAATACTATAAAGGAATCTTTAGAAAAGGAGGAGATGAATTGAATAACGAGAAAGAACAGGTGGAAACGGGAGGAAGCCAGGCGACTGGTGAATCAACAACTCAATCAGTTAATGATGGTCATTATCATTATCCAGGGCCAATGGAAGAAGGCTATAGTGGAAATACAGGAAGAGCAGTACAGCCTGCCGGGAAAAAAGATCCTGATGTTCCTCAGAACAAAGACACATTTAATTACACCCGTAATTTAAAGTAGATCCGTCCAACATCATATACTTGGAGGTGAAGGAAATGAGTAAAAAGACAGGAAGAGGTCGCATCGCACCAAGTGTTAACCCGCAGGGACATGGAAAAGATGTGGAATTCTCCACCGAGCCTAAAAGCGATCTTGAAAACAAGGCAAAAAAGTCTAATACAAAATAAGTGTATTGGATAAAAATGTGGTCATACTTTATAAGAAATGCCCTTCTCTTAGTCGAGAGGGGCTTTTATAATCTATAAGAAGGCTTTAAAAAAATTCAATCCTTACTCCTCGTTTTTTGTCGATGAATCATACGTTTTTGAAACAGCGTAATGTGAAAGAATAGAAGGATGGGGTACCGTTAAAAAAAATACCAAATACATATACTGCTGTGCTAATATGAAAGACTGAGCTTAAAAAAATGAGAGGAGTTACAAATGAAAATAAATCGATTAATAGCGAATAATATAAGCCATTTAGATTCATCACTGCCAGACGACCAATCATTAGGAATTGCTGGTTTATCAGGTTCCGGGAAGACGACTTTTTGTCAAACCATTGGCGAAGAATCCAAGAAGCGTCTCGTTTCCTTATTGCCGAAGTCTGAATATCAGTATTTATTCCCTAATATTATGGAAACCAACTTCAGTGCCATCAAGATGGAGGAAATGCCTCTGGTCCTTTTTCTCGGCAAATCATCCATTTCAGCTAATCCCCGTTCGACCATTGGCACACATACTGGTGTGTTTAAAGAGATTCGTGTTTGTCTTGCAGAAAAATTCAATCTTTCTCCGGAAGTTTTTTCATTTAATAATGCCTTAGGCTGGTGCCCCACTTGTAAAGGACGCGGTACGACGAAAAATGTCGAATGTCCAAAGTGTGAGGGGAAGCGCTACAATCAAGAAGTCGAGCAATATACCATTGAATTATTAGATCGCCCGCATACTATATCCGATATCAACAACTTAAGCATCGAAACGATCCTTTCACTCGCAGAGACATTACATATTAGTGAAGCTAAACAGCATATTCTCCAAAATATAATCAATATGAATATTGGTTATTTAGGCTTGAACCGTATTATGGGGACAGTGTCAGGAGGGGAATTAACCCGGCTTTACTTGGCCGAATTCATGGCAACAAGTGAAAATACCGTGATCATCATCGATGAAATCTCCGTCGGTCTTGATCATCAAACCCTTTTGAAAATTTTGGAACAGATTAAGCAATTAGGTTATAAAAATCAAATTTGGCTCATTGATCACTCAGACACGGTGTTAGATAGCACAAATGACCAATTGTTCTTTGGACCCGGCAGCGGGAAATATGGCGGGAAAATCGTTGAGGAATCACCGCGCCCTAAACCAATCGCCTGGAAGCGAAATGAAGCAGCGCCTACTGAATACTATCAATTTCAGGATCTTTACTGCCGTAATATTCAAATGGAAGAAATCCGCATTCCCAAGAATAGACTCGTTACCTTTACGGGGGAATCAGGCTGCGGTAAATCTACACTAGTCAATGAATGCATCTCCAAAGATTTTCAGAAGCGGTATCCAAAGGATAAGCTGGTCATGGTCGGGCAGGACCGAAATAAATCGATCACCAGCCGGTCAACCGTTGCGACGTTTCTTGATATTAAAAAGAAGCTAACCAAATACAGTGATGAAATTGATGATATTTTTCAGCGTTCAATCGAAGATATCATCGAAGAATTACCATCTGAAGACATCGCACATAAACGTTTGAGCTTATTGATCAAACTTGGGCTTGGTTATTTGACGTTAGAAAGAAAAACACAAACACTATCGACGGGTGAATTTCAATGTGTCCACTTAGTTTCCGAGCTGTTTGCGAAGACAAGGAACCCGCACACGCTGTTCATTTTTGACGAGCCTTCAAAAGGGTTATCGCAAAATATTTTAAACCAATTCATTGACAGTGTCAGGGTCATTCTGGAGGATGAATCCGTCTCCATCATCATGATTGAACATAATGCCTATATGCTGGAAAGCTCGGATTATATCGTGGATTTTGGCAAAAGACAGCTAACACCTGTCCAGCATCTTGACGTTGTCAGTCATGATGATTATTACAGTCACAAAGACAGTGACGATCGAGTGGAGCCATTGCATATCTCTTCGACGCTCCGGTCAAAAACTGGAATCAATTATTTACAGGAAAATCATCTGGACTATTTCAAAAACGCAGAGAACGTCTATAAGGGCGGCATTTTAAAAAGCTTATCACCAATCGCTCGCGTGATTTATGGGGAGTACGAGTCAGACACGATTGCACCTGTGATCGCCATTGATCTTGAACGGCACTTGTACAGCCAATATACGTTTCTTTATGAATTGTGCGGAATGATCAACCATATAGTGGCTGCACATCCGACCAATAAGGATACAAGAAGCTTCGATTTCTATTCTGCAGAAAATCATTGTCCAAGCTGTTCGGGACGCCGGGTCATTGAAAAATTCGATTTCGATGTAGTCATACAAGACAAAAACGTGCCATTCTGGGATGGTTTATTGCATCCGGACGTGATGGAAGTATTAAAATATTATCAGCATTCAAAACTGGAATTCCTGTTTGATGAGATCAAGAATGAACTCGGTCACGACATTAGTAAAAGCTATAATGAGATGACAGATGCCGAAAAACATACCTTCTTATATGGGTATTGGGAAAAGTCCTTTTACGATAAAGCAGGCAAGGCATCGCGAATTTGGGAAGGGTTCAATTTCATCATTGGGCGTTATATCTTTGTATCGAAATCTATCATTAAAGAGCAGATGAAAGAAACAAAAGAAATGATCGACTGTCCAGTCTGTCAAGGAACGGTTCTCAAACATCATAAAAAGCTGATGTTTGGTGATACGGACATTCGCGAGATCATCCAACAGCCAATTGATCAAGTCATCAAAATCGTAGGGAAGCTGCCGGAACTGGAGAAACTAAAAGCGATTGTGGGCGGCGATATCGCACTCACTGATGATGTGTCATTCCTTCCACGTGAAACAAAAGCGGCGTTGAAAATGCTTGAGCTCGAACTAGCAAGCTTCGTCGGCTATGAAGTGGTTTTACAAAATACCCAGCCATTCTGGGACAGCATTAAAGGCAATATCGAAGCAATCAGCAGCAAAAATCAGATCACCATCTGTGACTTTGCCAATATTAACGAAACAAGAGAAACTATTATTGATAAATATTTCACCAATGGCAAATACAAAAAACTAACCTATGTCTATGAAGCATTCGGCTACAAAAAAATCGTTACCCAAATCAATAAAATTAAAGCAAGTCATAAATGCCCATTCTGTAATGGCAAGAAAGTCATTTCAGAAGATAACATCCATGACGGTGTGTATAAATTAACGATCCCTTGTGTGAGCTGTCATGCCAGTGGCATCGATGATGAAGGGCGTAAAGAAATCGTCGAAAGCATCGACGTCCAGACCTGGCTGACAGGGAAAGTAAGTGATGTCGTGGCTGAAAGTGAACGTACCGAGGCCGTGGCCGATATCCCCATTTTCACCCGGATTCGGGAATTGAACAAACGAGACATGATGGCGGTTTATCAATGCCTTGACCAGAAAAAATAAAGTAAAAAGTCCGCCGATAATGGCGGACTTTTATTTTGCGGACATAAGGGGTTAAGAGTCCGAATAGTGAGGTGAAGTTCGAAAAAAATTCGCGAGCCGTCGAATATAGTGCCTCAACGGTCGAATACTATGCGGGGTAGGTCGAATAATGTGTGTGAACGGTCGAATACTATGTGGTTTAGGTCGAATACTGTGCGTGAACGGCCGAATATTGTGTGGTTTAGGTCGATAAACTGCGTCAACAGCCCAAGACAGTGCAGCGGGTCGAATAAACTGCTCCGGTCTTTAAGGCTTTTTACTGTAATCCTTATTGGATTGAAGAAATTTGCGACACTTCTGCCGAATAACTGGCTAGCCGAGACCCCACAGACGCTTGCGTCGAGGAGGCTTGGCAGACAGTCCGCGGAAAGGGAGCGGATTTCTGAAATCAACTGGAACTTCTATTAAATAAAACTGCAGGCAAATTCGCTTTTCTTCGAGTTTGTCTACAGTCTGAAGTCCGCCATTTACGGCGGACTTTTTTATTATTTTACAGAATAATCTTCATGATAAACGGGAAGTGTTACTGAAATCGTTGTTCCCTTATTCAAAAGACTTGTTATATGAAGTGTACCATTCATCGTTTGGATGGTCTTAACAGCCACCATTGATCCCAACCCAGTCCCTTTTTCTTTGGAACTGTAATAAGGCTCGCCAAAACGATTTATTTGCTCTTTGTTCATTCCTACTCCATTGTCACTTATTTCGATAATGATGTCGAAATTATTTACATAGGAAACAATATTAAGTTCCCCGCCGTTTGGCATTGCCTCTATACCATTTTTAATGAGATTTAGGAAGCATTGCTTGAAATGCTGAATATTCCCCCGGGTAATGCCTGGAGTCAACTGATTAGATATAGTAACTAAATTCATGCTAGCCAATGGTTTGATCATTTCAATTACATATCCTATTTCACGGTTAATTGAAATAGGATCCACTTTCTCAAGTGCAGGTTTTGCAAATGCTAAGTATTCACTAATAATGGATTCTGCACTATTAAGCTCCCTGACAATATGCTCTATATATTGTTCTTTTACTTCCTGAGTCAGATCAGGAGTCTTTAGGAGTTGAACAAATCCTTTCACAACCGTTAAAGGATTTCTAACTTCATGTGAAATGCTTGCTGCAAGCTGACTGACTACCTCCATTTTTTCAAGCCTTATCATTTGTGTCCGGATTAAAATGGCATCTTTTAAAATTTCCATTATATATACAGCTAAAGCAATAATGAAAGGAGGGAGGATGATAAAGTAAAATACATACGCCTCCGTTATTCGAAAATAATCAGACATAACGAGTGAAATGAAGCTCGTTAGGATTCCAAGAAACAAAATTAATAGTATCGAGCTATTAATCTTATTTTTTCGATTGAAATTTTTGAATTTGGAAGAAAATAGAGCCGTTATAATAAATATTACGATATATACAATTAACGTAAGTAAATTGAAACCATAAAAAGCAAACCTAAAAGTTAATATGATGACTAACAGGGCAGCCCCTACAGGCCAGCCACCATAAAGGTTCCCTATTATAAAAGGAATTTGCCTGAGATCGTGGACACAATATTCATCGATATAAATAGGAAACTTCATACATAAAATAATAGGAATGCTCATGCATGCAGTAATAAGGGTCTTGCCATACTGACTTAACCTTTTGCCATGATCTAATAAAATGTAATAAATCAAAATACTTACTAAGATATAAAAGAGATTATCTAATATGTTTTGATTGATATAAATAAAATTCATAGGATTCTCCTGAAAAAGTAACCGTTTGGTTTATTATACAAGAATAACACCAAAAAAGAGAATCTTAATAAGTAATTTATTTACAGAAAGGCATTTAAATTCAAAAAGAGTCGGTTAAAGTGTATCTAATGTAACTTGAATTATTTACCGATTTATCAGTTAGAAATTTGGTTTTACATAATAAAGGAAATATAATATAGGTAGAGGTGATTTTCATTGGAAAAATGGACAAGAGAAATAGAAATAAACGCTCCAATTGAACAGGTATGGAAGTTTCTTGATGGTTCTGTAGAAAATATGCAAAAAATCATGCCTCAAGTAGTTGAACAAAAGCCGGTTAAAATAACGGAAGAAGTGGTTGGAAGCGTATATCGCCAAAAATATAGAGAAGGAAAACGAACAGAAGAGTATGATATAGAAACATTGGAATATTTGAATGAGACTAATGAGAAAAAGCTTAAAGTAGGATTTATACTTGCAAAAATGTTTGAAATTACAGCTTTTTACGAACTAAATAAAATCAATGACAATAGAACTTCCTTTACATATACAGTCACCAGTCGCCCGTTAAAGTGGTTTTTGAAATTATTATTATTATTTGCCACCGATAAAGTGGTCGTTGAATTTTTAGATCGTGTCAAAAAGGTAGCTGAAGCAGAAACGGGTAGATCAGAATGAATTAAGTCAATCTTCCGCATTATAGGGGGCATACAACTTGCTCATATTTGGAGGGTATGCTTTGATCGTTTCATTCCACTGCAGGCACTCGCTTTTCCCGCAGGAGTCTCGCACACCCGCTCCAATCAACTCTGCATGAAAACTAAATCTACACAGCAACACAGACAGAAAATGATCCATCTTTATTCAAGGTGGATTCTTTTTTTGTCGTGTATTATTTTCAAACCTTGCACCTCTGGTGCAAGGTTTTTTTATTTGTGGGAAAAAGGGATCACATGAGAGGAGTAAGGTTCACCAGCTTTTTATCCCTCTTACTAATTTAATTGAGTAATTAATTTTTAAACCCTTTTTCGGTGAATCACAGAAACGATTCCATATGTGAAATTCCTGAATTCAATTTTGAGACCTATCAATCTGAATTTATGGTTATTATGCCATTATAGGAATGAAAATCAAAAATGGGAGGAGGAAAAAAGAAAAAACAGTTGATGATTATAGGTAGTTTATGTTTTTTGAACAATTGAATGCTGTATTTGCTGAGACAAATTATAAGTGAAGATGTAAAAAGAAGTATGGAAGCATAACTTTCTTGTAAAAACTTTAATGTTTATTTAATTTACCTAATATTCAATACTATTAAAATATATAGCCTTTGGGGGACTATTCATTGAAGAAGAAAATGGGAATAATAGTAACAGTATCTTTAGTTTTTATGTTTACGATACCAATGAGTGCTTCAGCAGCCACAGCTAAAACATTATCTTGGAATCTTGTAGACTCTGGGAAACACATGGATTGGGATGGTAGTACAAAATATCAAACTCAGTTTAATGCAGGAGTTAAAACATGGAATGGCTTTAAAAGTGGAGTAATTAGAAAAGATTCGGCAAAGGTAATACAAGATGTTGCGATTTCTGATTATAGTGAAAAATCAAGTGTTGCAGGAGTAACTTCATCTCAAGGTTCTATAAGGTTTAATAAATATGTAATGGATACTTTAAGTGCTACAAAAAAACAAAATGTGGCAACACATGAATTAGGACATGCATTAGGGTTGGCACATAATACATCAAGTGATGTCATGTATAAATATGTTTCTACAAAGACATCATTAAGTGCAAATGATAAAGCGTCTTATACCGCTGCTTATAAGAAATACTAACAGGAAGAGGAGGGGGGAAAAAATGGGTAAGAAAAAAGTTCGGTTACTTGCTTCACTATTATTTATAGTTAGTCTTTCTTTGATAGTTTCAGCTTGTTCTAATTCCAAGAAAGATGTAAATTCGGAGGATAAAAAAAATCTAAAGGTAATGCAAATGGATGGTACTTTTGCTGTAGATGTGGATGATCCAAATGAAACTGTAGGTGATGCAGATTACGTTTTTATAGGCCGAGTCGATGAAGACGTTGACACTCTATACAAAGATCCTGTAACAATTGAAACTAGTGACGGTGCTAAAGAGGTTTCAACACCGTATACAAATTACCAAGTTACTGTCCTGCAAAATATAAAGGGTGATCTAGTTACAGATACTTCCATACCTATTCAAAAGGCTGGAGGGATAAATGAAGATGGCTCTTCTGTTGTTTTGTATGAAGATGATACATTACCGGAAGAAGGAAAATCATATGTGTTTTTAGCGTATGCACAAGATGATGGTTCATTATTAGTATCAGGTCCAAATTCGAATGAATACGTTGAAGGTATTAAGCGAGATGTGACTAGTGAAAAAATGGAAAAAGGTAAAGCTTCTTTGAACGAGGAAGCCACAGAGGTAGTTTCTGAGTATGAAAATGCATATGAAAATGAAATACCTACAGATAGAGACCGTTCAGAATCTGAATTTGATGATGAGCAATAAAAATTTAAAAGCATGTGCATTATGGGTAGCAGGTAAGGTAGCTAATGATAACACAAAAAAATAAGAGGTATGTGCATTAGAAAGCAATGAGAACTTCAAACTCTAAGGCGTTATGGGTTGGTCCAGGTAGGTCTAAATCGAAAGCAATTTCAAGATTAAAAAGTGGATTAGATACTTGGAGTATTGGCTCATCAAATGCACTCAGTATAGCAAAAGGTGCTCACCAACTGGACGATATAGATTTGATTCAGCACATACTGCAGGTAAAGGAAACCGTACATTTGCACATTATCATCCTCATGAATATGGTACCCACTCATTCTACGGAGGAAGTAAGCTCTGGGAATTTATCAAATTTGATTATAAAGGAAGTATTCTATGGAAAAAAAATACGACTTCGCAAAGTTATTCCCTCCTAAAAGAATTGAGGAAGTAGCTTATATATTAGAGCATGATTTAGAGGGAATAGAGATTCCTAAAGAAGATGAACGTATAAAATATATACTGGCTGATCCTTATGCTCCAGAAATGAAGCTAATTAAAGGGGTATATTTAATCTATAATAAAACGATACTAGAATTACTCACAGGAAAAATTCATTCTATTAATAGCTATGAATTTAAATACCCTAAGAAAAAGAATAGAAAGATTTCAGATACAGACATAGAATATGCACTGGACATGGCAACAATTGTAGTACTTGCAAGCACAAATAATAAAATGCTCACGACCTATTTTATTAGTGGTTTTGCTGAAAAACTAAACAGTATATTAAACTTATGTATTGGCTACTCCAAAGATTTAGAATTCGATGAATATAAAGCTAGCTTACAAAATTTTAAAAATGATATTGAAACAGTTAGTCAGATGGGATTATTAGAGAAAATACTTGGAAATGATTCTGGCGTAAGTTGAGTAATTAAAGATTTCTGTATATTAAATAGTTGAACACATCTATTGCCTTACAATCCCATCTACTGTTGTTGGCAGGGGTACGGTTAAAGCTAAAACACTCTACAGCAATTGATGATTAAGTAAAAGTGATTGAAAAAGTTAGCAGTGGAGCTGTTTGTAGCAATGGATGAAAATCATGCGTCTGTAGTGCCGACCACCATGAGCAGCGCCGTTCCATTCGCCGATAAATGAAGACCTTTGTAAAAAACAGCCGCCGAGACTTGGTGAACATCACCATTCTTAGCGGCTATTTTAATGATTAACGATCCATCGTTTCTATTTTTTCAATGCCCAATAACCGACGAAGCGACTTAATGAAGTAGTTGGAAAGGAATAGGTCATCATGAGTTTCTTCTGGATTTAACTCAAATAATAGACTGCAGCTTCTACTATACCTCGATCTCCATCCCGATGTTCCGTTCTTTCGATTGGCAGTAAACACCTTTTGCCACAGCGAGGTCAAAGTAAGCAGCACCGACTGACTTAAAGAAGGTAATTTCCTCTTCATTTTCCCTGCCTGTTTTGGTCCGCATGACAAGTTCAAAAAGCTCCCCATGAATATCATTAAACGACCAATTTCCCTGATTGGCTGCAGAAATGAGTTCTCCTGCCTCATCCTTCACGCCAGCCAAATCGTCGACGATAATTTTAGCAGCGCGTGATACCGTGGTATTATCCACTTCTTTCATATGCGGCAAGTAAGACCCGACCCCGTTAATGTGTGTGCCCGGCTTTAAATCCAGTCCATTAAATACAGGCTCATTCGAGCGGGTTGCACAGCAAATTATATCTGCTTGACGAACAGCTGCTGAAACATCTTCGCAAACTTCAAAAGGAACGGTTACTCCGAATGCCCGCAGCTTTTCACCGAATTTCTCCGCCTTCTCTGGTGTGCGATTTACTAATATAATGCGCTCAATGTCCCTTACGGCTAACACACCAATTGCTTGTTCAAATCCCATAGCTCCTGTTCCGATAATCGTGAGAACCCTGGCGTCTTTACGAGCAAGAAAGTCTGTGGCAATGCCGCTCAATGCCCCCGTTCTGAGACGTGTTAAATAGGAGGCATTCAACAGTGCTAAATGTTCGCCATTTTCTGCATCTGACAGTAAGATGACTCCTTGTGTTGTTGCCATCCCCCTTGAAGGATTCTTTGGAAAAATGGTAACGACTTTGACCGCCGAAACTTCTTCAGATAAATCAGCGCTTGGCATGTAAAGGGCCGATGCCTCGTGTTGAGGGAAAGCAAGCACTGTGCGATGAGGGTTGTCTATTCTTTGAGCACCATGTGCACGCAATACGGCCTTTATATCCGCTATTGCGTCTTTCATTCCATATGATTGTTGAATTTCCTTCTCACTTATTACCAACATTCAATTGTCCTCCTTGAAGTAAAAGATCCATAGATTACATGGCACTAGTATTATGCGTTTCGTCTAATTTCTGATTGCTGCGATCCTTAACTGCCCAAATCGCTGCTAGTGACAGGACAGATGCAAAAATAATATAAAGGGCGACAGGAACATAGGAGTTATTAAACCTATCAAGTAAAGCCGTTGCAACTAGCGGCGCTGTTCCTCCTGCCAGAGCTGCTCCGATTTGATATCCAAGCGTGATGCCGGTATAACGGATCTTTGCATCGAAAATTTCCGAGAACATCGTTCCAAGAACAGCTGTGATGGGGGCCCAAATAACCCCTAAACCTATCATTGTTGCAACGATTAATAGCAGTACCGATTTTTGCTGCAGCAACCAGAAGTATGGGAATGCAAACAGTGCCATCCCGATCGTTCCCCCTATAAACAGCTTTTTGCGGCCAATCTTATCAGATAAATTCCCCATGATTGGTATTAAAATCGTCGTTATAATTGTAGCAATCATGACTGCAGTTAATGTAGCTGTCCGTGAGAAACCGAGATTTGCAGTAGCATATGATACGACAAACGTGCTAAAAATATAAAATGGAGCTGTTTCTACCACTTTGGCTCCCACGGCGATAAGCACTTCACGCCAATAATTCTTAAGAGTTTCTACAATCGGCAGCTTTGGAACTTCTCCGGATTCCTTCACTTTTTTGAATGAAGGTGTTTCATCAATTCCTTTACGAATCCAAAGGCCAAAGAATACAAGCAGAGCACTAAAAATGAATGGTATACGCCATCCCCAAGTCATGAATGCGTTCTCAGGCAGCAGTGTCATAATGGATAAAGCAACGGTTCCAAGCAGCATTCCTATAGTAACACCCATCTGAGGAATGGACCCGAACAAGCCCCGTTTCTCAGCGGGAGCATATTCAACGGCCAATAAAAGTGCGCCTCCCCATTCACCGCCTATTCCTAGACCTTGAACTAAGCGCAACGTGATTAATAAAATCGGCGCCCAAATCCCAACGGCTTGATATGTAGGAAGAAGCCCCATCCCAAATGTTGCGACACCCATTAAACTAAGTGTTAAAACAAGTGTTTTCTTTCTCCCGATACGATCGCCAATATGGCTGAAAATCACTCCGCCAAAGGGGCGGATGAAGAATGCTAACGCAAAGGATGCATAGGAAAGCAACAGCCCTATTGTCGGATCCTCATTCACGAAGAATAGCTGGTTAAACACAAGAGCTGAAACGGTCCCATATAAAAAATAGTCAAACCACTCAATCGAACTTCCGACTAAACTCGCAATTAAAATTCGCCGCATTTGTTTCTTCTCCATCTTGAGTCACCCCATTATAAATTGAAGTGTCACTTCAATTTATTATTTCCTTTATTGTAAATAATTTTAAATTTTCTGTCAATTATTTTATTAATGACGGAACATTCATCAAAATTTGTACTGTATAATGAAGCTAGATACTATGTAAAAAAAGGGGGCATCTCTATGCCTTTTGATTCAATCGGGGAAAAAATGAAATCATTGAGGAAAGAGCGAAAACTAACATTAAAGAGCCTTGCTGAACAAACAGGCGTTTCGATCAGCTTTTTATCGCAAGTAGAACGGGGTAAATCAAGCGTCACATTAGAGTCATTAAAAAAAATCGCTGATACATTGGATGTCAGCCCAAGTTTCTTTTTTTCTGAGGACCGCTCCCAAGAAAATTCAGATTATAATCAAGAACAATTTCACTATCAAAATTTATCCAGCGGCATTCGTGATGCTGTTTTTTCGCCTATTCTTGTCACCTTAAAGCCAGGTGAAAATAAAGGAAGCGCCTTTTCTCATAGCGGACATGAATTCTTATTCATTATCGAAGGGAAGTTAACAGTGGAAATAGAGGGAGAAAGAATGGAACTCCATGAACAGCAGTCGTTCATGTTCGATGCTAGAAAAGCCCATTACTGGTTTAACTTCTCGGATCAAAATGTCCGGTTTTTGGTGGTGTCGTCGAAATAACGTCACGGTGTATAGCCAGTTAACGAAATAGTTGGTTGTTGTTGCAAATGAGGTCATATGTCGTACAAAAGGATAGATGTTAAACAGCAAGGAATATGAGAACACAATGTCGACTAAGAAAAATATGTTGTCGCCTCTTGTCTGTTTACTGTAAATGAAACAAACAGTAAGCTTCGACGAACGGCTTCGGTAAAATCATGAAATTTTATATAGGATATATTGAGTTCTGGAGGGAGCTGTATTATGCAAAAGGCAATCGTAGTTTATTATCTTACCGAAAAGAAGAATAACTTAAGTGATTTAAATCAACTTTTGCAAGAGGGATGGAAGGT
This sequence comes from Bacillus sp. T-10(2022), assembly GCF_056502895.1. Taxonomy (NCBI): domain Bacteria; kingdom Bacillati; phylum Bacillota; class Bacilli; order Caryophanales; family Bacillaceae; genus Bacillus; species Bacillus sp. T-10(2022). Next base: position 4,598,116 of record NZ_CP113518.1, on the reverse strand, counting down.
TGTCTCTCAGAGTGCTATGTCAGGTGCAGGTGGTGGTGGAGCAGTTTATTCACTTGTTACATTAGAGAAAGATTAGGAAACAATGCTTCGGGATTCATTGCCACTAACGGGAAACGATAGTTTAATTAACCGCCTTTACAAAGGGCGGTTTTCTTTTGGGGTAAAACAACATTAAGATTTAACATAACCTATCGGAAAGAAAGGGGAGTTTTCCATATGTGAAAATCCTGAACTCAATTTTGGAATCTATCAATCTGGATTTAGGGTTATTATGCCATTATAGGAATGAAAATTAAAATGGGGGGAGAAAAAATGAAAAAACATTTGATGATAATACACCTTTCCTTACTGAATGATAAATAGGATCATACCATTCTATAAGTTATTATTCTTTTCCTTCTTGCACAATAAATGTTACAGCAGGTATTTAAAGCTTATACCGCTGCTTATAAGAAATACTAACAGGAAGAGGAGGGGTGAAAAAATGGGTAAGAAAAAAGTTCAGTTACTTGCTTCACTATTATTTATAGTTAGTCTTTCTTTGATAGTTTCAGCTTGTTCTAATTCCAAGAAAGATGTAAGTAATGTAAGTTCGGAGGATAAAAAAAATCTAAAGGTAATGCAAATGGATGGTACTTTTGCTGTAGATGTGGATGATCCAAATGAAACTGTAGGTGATGCAGATTACGTTTTTATAGGCCGAGTCGATGAAGACGTTGACACTCTATACAAAGATCCTGTAACAATTGAAACTAGTGACGGTGCTAAAGAGGTTTCAACACCGTATACAAATTACCAAGTTACTGTCCTGCAAAATATAAAGGGTGATCTAGTTACAGATACTTCCATACCTATTCAAAAGGCTGGAGGGATAAATGAAGATGGCTCTTCTGTTGTTTTGTATGAAGATGATACATTACCGGAAGAAGGAAAATCATATGTGTTTTTAGCGTATGCACAAGATGATGGTTCATTATTAGTATCAGGTCCAAATTCGAATGAATACGTTGAAGGTATTAAGCGAGATGTGACTAGTGAAAAAATGGAAAAAGGTAAAGCTTCTTTGAACGAGGAAGCCACAGAGGTAGTTTCTGAGTATGAAAATGCATATGAAAATGAAATACCTACAGATAGAGACCGTTCAGAATCTGAATTTGATGCTAAGCAATAAAAATTAAGAGAAAAAAAGCCGTTTATGAAGTGAACCCAAAAGTTAGACACTTTATTTCCTTATGAGGGCATGAAACCGATTTGGCATATGATTATGCTGGATGGCAGTTAAATGATAGATCAACGGATTTAAATAGAAAAATAAGTGGAAAAACCTTTAACTCTGCTGCTGGTTGGGCTTCAACAGGAACATATGCTAGAGCTGGTTTAACCGTTGTAGGTAAATGTTAATTATATAACACTAACTACTAAATCGGATGTAAGTCATGATTATATAAAGGACACATACTAAAGAGAGGTATAAGTTTTCATGAATACAACTTTTAAAATAATTCTTTTAATATTACTGAGTATTTTAATAGTAGTTCAAATATTTATTGCGACAGCACTATTTGATGTTGTCGACCAACTGATAAATATTTCTCAGACATTACCTGGTTTATTGAACCGATAAGGTTAGAGGGTAGCTAGTATTGTGAATAAAAGTAATTTTAACAGAGTTACAAGGTCAATACTTGGACGGCAAACATGGGAATACATACCTTCCACTTTATAAGAATTCTTGGAATTTAGAACCGTGGCGGCCAGTACTCATATTAAGAATTGTAATCCAGTATAGGTTATTTTTAGAAGGAGGTATAAGATGCTAATTGAAAGTATGAGTGATTTTTTTATGAGCCAGTATACATACCTATTTTAGTGCTGCTGCTTGGATTATTATATGTAGGTATTTTAGTAGATAGTTTTACAAAAGTTAAGTTTAATATCATAGGATATTTTTTAATAGGAATATCTATAACAACATATCTTCTTGTTGGCTTGTATATGACCGGAACAGGATATTATTTAGACGGGCACGCTCCGGAAATGTTAGTTTTGGAGGTTTTGGGTTTTTAGAGCTTACCTTATTAACTTATCCTTATATATTCCTTACATTGGCGGTAACTCTAGGAAAAAAGGGCATATAATTCAGGCGGCGTAAATCACAATTGTCCGCTTGGTTTTTAGCACCTAGTCTTTTAAAAAAAGAAGTATCAAAGAACAACTATCGTTCTTGATACTTCTTTCTTCCATTTATTTGAAGGTTTGTTTATTTTGCCATGAAAAGATTTTTGTTCTATTGGAGGTACCAAAGGAAGCATACCAATGCGTTTTTAGCTTTCTCTTATGCTGCTTTCTTTTGCTTTTGGTCTAAGCGATAACTTAGGAATGTTAGAAGACTTGCAAAGATTGCAACCAGCCCACCGACCCATGTCACATTCAGCAAATTTCCCTGATGGTAAACAACTCCGCCCAGTGCGGAACCCAAGGCGATACCGACATTGCTTGCTACTGGCATCAGTGAAGCAGCTAGCCCTGTAGCTTTTGGTTGATAAATACCGGCAAGGTCTATCAAATAAAGCTGGGTAGATGTTGTTAAAAGGATGGCCATTAATGACATCAAGCCAATGTTAATCAATCCAAAGATAAAATGATTTGTCGTCCAATATAAACTGATCAGAACGATTGCCTGCACGAGGAAAACAAACCGGAGGCGTCCGATCGCATTGTAGCTGGCAATTTTACCAGCAAGTATGTTGCTGAAAATGGAAATGAATCCGTAGCCAAACAAGATCAAACTGATTGAACTGCCTGGTGCTTCCATTCCTTTCAGGATCGGAACAAGATACGTATAAACGGCATACGTCGCTCCAAATCCAAGAGATGGAATGAAAAAAGCCATTAAAATTCGCGGGTGTGTTAACAAAGAAAATTGATCACGCATCGAACTGCGAATTGTACTTTGCATAGTAGGCAATACGAAGAAAGATGTCAAAAACGCAATAGCTCCGAGAAAAGTCGTTAACAGGAAGGATGCATTCCAGTCGTACCATTCAGCGATGACAGTGCCTATCGGTACTCCAATCACGTTTGCAAGCGTAAAGCCACCGAAAACGAATGATATAGCAAGTCCGCGTTTAGCGATCGGCATGGTTTCACTTGCAACAACCATGGCAAGGGAAATTAAAACGCCTGTTACAATTGCAGTCAGCATCCGAAGTGCAAGGAGCATGATGTAGCTCGTCGAAATCACGCACAAAGCATTCAGGACGATGAACGAACCTATCAGAAACAACATCCATTTACGCTTTGGAAAATGACTCGTTGCCGACATCACGAGCGGTGTGGCAACGGCAAACGTAAGCGCAAACGCAGAAACGAGTGTGCCTGCTTTGGCATTTGTGATATGGAGACTCGAGGAAATATCGGTTAAGATCCCGACGATAACAAATTCGCTTGTCCCGAGAACAAATGTTAATAAAGTAAGTGTTAAGATGAGTAACCAATGTCGCTTGGTTAATTCTGTGGCGTGCATAAATACCTCTTTTCTTAGATGAATGTAAATGTGTCACAGGGTAGATAAACAATTTAACTATCATACCATAAAACATTTTTCCGAGGAAAACCCTTGCTTAGTTATCGTTGATTATTTCTTGCTAAAAAGCTTGTAGCTGAATCATTCACTAATTTTTGAAAAAGCAATATAAAAGGAGAAATAACAGATTAACAAAAACATGTTTGGCAGTGGGCCTATCAACTTGCTCGGGACTCTTTTTACTCAAAGCTTTTTCAATCGTAAGTGGCAACAAGTCCTTCCGTTTGGCAGAACGATCATGAGGTTATGCTGCATGCTGATTGCGATCATTGGATTGATCAAAGGCTTTTGATCACTGTTGGAAGTGAGGAAGGGTTTATGGTAGAGGATGCAAAGTTTCTATATGATGCGATGGATAAAAATCATGCTTCTGTAGTGTCACCCATTAAGAGTAGGAACTTCCTATTCGCCAATAGATAAAGACTCTTTTAAAAAGCAGCCCCCAAGACAATCACCCTTCTTGGGGGCTATTGTGATTCCATCGATAAGGATAATTAACGATCCGACGTTTCGTTTTTAGTTTCTATGCCATATAACCAACGTAGTGACTTAATGAAGTAGTTAGAAAAGAATAGGTCATCATGAGTTCCTTCTGGATCTGACGCAAATAATAGATTGGATTCCAAATAGCCTTCCTTGATAAATTCAAGGTGGGCCTTCTTCGTGTAGTCAACCATATGCTTTTGTATCGTTTCTTTATAAATTCCCTCTAATTCCCCGACATATAAATAGAGCTGATGATTTTGACGATTCACAGTTGGTTTTATATGGATATTTCCTTGCCGTTCAATCTTTTCTCCTTGAAGATAGCGAAGAACATCCTCGTACCAAAAGGAAGCAGATAATGAGATATATTGATGGAATACCTCTGGATAATAATAGGAGGCAAAAATCGAAACAAGCCCTCCTAATGAGCAGCCGGAAATAGCTGTATGTGAAGGTTCAGGATTCGTAGCATAATGGGCATCTATATATGGCTTTATTTCGGTTACAACAGTATGTAAATAAATCTGTGCTTGTCCTTCAAAAGTAGGACCAAGAGGTGCAAGTGATGGTGCTTCCCACGGCGTATAGTCATTTTTGCGATCAATTGGTTCAATTCCAATAACGATAAGTGGCTCAATTTGACCTGAAAGAATTAAATGATCGATATAGTTTGCAGCTTGTTTGGCAGTTTCTCCGCCATCATGCATATAGATTGTTCGGTATTTCTTGGTTTGATCGTAATTTGAGGGTAAGATGACACATACCTCATAGTTGGCAATTTTCTCATCAAGGTACTGAATCATGTATTTTCCTCCACGTCCTTTATGAATATTCGTATTTTGAAGGTTAGAAACCAACATTTGATAATGATAACCATTATCAATTATAATGTACTCTCCATTATTTTGAAAGGAATAATCCGATTAATAGAAAAATCTAGTCATAAGGATGATAATAGGGTTAGAAGTCTTTAACTGTTAATTTGTGTCTTTGCATTAGGTCCTCATTAGTTGATAAAATAATATATTAGCTGTGTTTCTTTGATGGAACTATAAGAGCGTTATACTTACCTTTCAACAAATAGAAAGTGGGATTTTATGATTAACCTGCATCAAGTGAGTAAAAAATTTTCACAGTTTCAGGCAATTAAGTCTGTTACTTTAACAATACCTAAAGGTGAAATCCATGGAATAATCGGAGCAAGCGGAGCAGGGAAATCAACGTTGCTGCGGCTAATGAATTTGTTGGAGACCCCAGATGCGGGCGACGTGGAGGTAAACGGCCAAAGGTTGACAACATTAAACAATAAAGCACTTCGGGGAGCACGGAAGTCGATTGGCATGATCTTTCAGCATTTTAATCTTGTGGCAAATAAAACGGTTTATGACAATGTTGCAGCCTCATTAGAGCTGGCAAATTATCCAAAGAAGGAACGTCGGAACCGTGTTGTAGAGTGTCTCCAATTTGTCGGATTGGAGGGTGAGATGGAGAGATACCCTGCACAATTAAGCGGGGGACAAAAGCAGCGTGTTGCCATTGCAAGGGCATTGGCAAATAACCCGCAAGTGTTATTATGTGATGAACCGACCTCTTCCCTTGATCCAAATACAACGGCTGAAATATTAGATGTGCTAGAGAACATCAACAAACGCTTCGGTGTGACGATTGTCATTGTTAGTCATGAGCTGGATGTCATTAAAAGTATATGCAATCGTGTATCGATCATGGCAGAGGGAGAGATTTATGACACGGTCTTAATCGAACCAAGCGGGATTCAAAAAAAGGATAATCGTCCAGAATACTTTATCGAACAATTAGCAGAGAATGGTGGGCTGGGTCATGCCTGAGATTTTAATTCAATATGAGGCAGAAATTTGGCAGTCAATTGGAGAAACCATTACGATGGTTGGTGTGTCCATTTTAGCTGCGATTTTGATTGGATTGCCTGTCGGGACCTTGCTATTTCTTTCTAGGAAGGGTCATTTGCTTGAAAATCCGTGGGCTTTCTCGATTTTAAATTTACTTGTCAATATTATCCGTTCATTCCCATTTTTATTATTGGTTGTTTTTTTAATCCCGTTTACAAGGCTCATAATCGGCACAGCCATTGGTACAGCAGCTGCTTGCGTTCCATTAGCGATCATTGCCATTGCCCATTATTCGCGATTGGTCGAGCAATCTTTATTGGACGTGCCCAAGGGTGTGATCGAGGCAGCCATTTCCATGGGGGCTTCTGTAAAGGATGTCATATTTAAATTTCTTTACGTGGAGGCTCGTTCAGGGCTTGTCCTCGGACTAACAACATCGATTATCAGCTTTATTTCCTACTCAACGATCATGGGAGTGGTCGGAGGCGGCGGTATCGGCGACTTTGCCATCAGGTATGGCTATCAGCAGTTTAAAACAGAGCTAATGATTTATATGATTATCATTATGATTATTCTAGTACAGCTTATCCAATTCATTGGAACAGCTGTAGCCAGAATGATTGATAAAAGATAAATAATGGAGGGAAACATCATGAAAAAAATACTCTTTCTCATGACAGCAATTATGTTGCTTTTAGTAGGATGTGGCAAGGCGGATGAAGGAAAAGAGAAAGAAAATGCGCAGAATCAGGAGAAGGAAGAGGTAACATTAAAAGTGGCCTCACTCATTCCCCCAATGACGGAAATTCTTGAGCTTGTTAAACCAAAGCTAGCAGAGGAGGGCATTAACCTGGAAATGGTTGTATTAGGTGATAATGTGCAGCCTAACACCGCACTAGCGGCAAAAGAAGTGGATGTGAACTTCTTCCAGCACGTTCCTTATATGGAGGAATTCAATCGAAACAAAAATGCCGAGCTTGTACCTGTGAAACCCATTTATTTTGCCAATTATGGTGTGTATTCCAAAGAATACGATTCAATGGATAAATTGCCAGAGGGTGCCGTTATTGCCATTGCAAATGATGTGTCGAATATCGATCGTTCATTGGCATTGCTGGCACAGCATAAAGTTATCACTTTAAAGGAAAAAAAGGGTCCATACTATACAATGTCTGATATTACTGAGAACCCTAAAAACTATAAGTTTAAAGAAGTCGATTTATTAATGCTAGCGAGAACGTATGATGAAGCAGATGCGATCGTGATAACACCGGCTTACGCTGCACCGCTTGGTTTGACACCAAAAAATGACGCTCTTCTCACAGAAGGTGTTGAAAATGACTTTGCGATTACATTAGTGGCACGCAAGGATAACGTGGATTCTGAGCCAGTCCAAAAGTTGGCCAAGGCCATGACAAGCCCGGAGGTACGCAAATTTTTAGAAGAGAAATATAGTGAAACGGCCATACCGGCCTTTTAATTTTGATACAAGGAAAGGGCTATTCCTTCAACAGGAATAGCCCTTATTTACGCATCAGTTTAACTTTGCCAATTTTGTGGCTCCTGGACAGCCCATTTTTGTTCAATATTACAAAGCTTAAAGAAATATTCTATTAGCCTATCCTCTTTATACTAAAAACTATTTCCTTCATTATTAATCCGTTTAGTAAAAAGTCCCCTCATTTCTTGAATAAATATAGAAACTCTTCTAAAATATATTTAGTCCATAATTTTACAGTTGCTAAAAATATTTCATCCAAATGATATTTAGTTATAAGAAAAGAAGTTGAAAGGACTTTCCATTATGTCTATGATTTACGAATCTCAAACACTAGTTTCTGCCATGCAAACGCGTGTCGGACAATATAAAGACCTAAAAGAACAGCTCACGGAATTGAAAAAAGGATTTGAGAGTATCGTTAATTTGGATGATGAGCTGCAGGGGCAAGGCGCCGAGGCCATTAAAGGGTTTTACAAAGCACAGATCGATGTCGTGGATTCTTGGCTGCGCCTGATCAATCGGCATGTTGCCTTTTTAAGTGGAATTCAAGGAGATACAATCGAAGCGAACCTTAGTGAAACCGTGGTCACGGTTCCTTTTTTAGAGGAAGAGCTGGAAAGCGCCAGTCGAAATTCCAAGGAAATGGTCACAGCCCAGAAAAATGATCTGAAAAAAATATTTGCGGGAATTGATGATATCATTCAGTTAGAGCCCTTTTCTGACGATGCGTTCTTTGAAAATATCGAGAAGGCTGAAACGAAACGGACCCAAACGATAGACAAAGTAAACGAGATCGATCATAAGTGGACGACTGAATATGCCAAATCCGAAGAGGACCAAGCGGCAGTGACGGCACTCATGGAGCAACTGAAAATATCCAGTACAAGGGGAGGAGAAGTATCCCCGCTCTATTTTAATGCAGCAGCTTATAAAAATAGTGAAGCCTATAAAAACCTAGAAGTAAGGAAAAAAGAAACCGCGCAATATCTCAAGGTTAAGAAAGAAGAAGCGGAGAATCGCCGGATCAAAGACTTGAAGGCGCAACTCGATCATGTAACAGATCCGGATGAGTTCCTCAAAATCGCCAAGCAAATCGGGTACGAAAACTTAGCGCCCACCCAGCAGCAATATGTCATACAGCTAGAAGCATCCAAGCAAACCGCAGACATTGCAAAAGGAATTGGCGTAGGCCTGTATGATGTAGGTAAAGACTTTGTGACAGGAGTTTGGGACTTTGTCACAGATCCTGGCGAAACGGTTGAAGGCGTAGCAAATTCAATCATGCACCCGATAAAAACCTATAAATATTTTTCAAAAGCAATATCTGATTCATATGAGCGGGATATGGTAAATGGAGATGCCTATTCGCGGTCTCATTGGGTAACTTATGCCCTCGGAACAGTCGTCACATCTTTAGTAGGAACAAAAGGCGCAGGTGCTGTAGCGAAGACTGGGGCGACTACTACAAAAGCCGCTGCAGTAAATGGCGTTACGAAAGCAAAAGAACTTATCTCTATCCCTAACCTATTACCATACAATCCAAAAAACCAACTGTCGTTGGCAGGTGGAGTACCTTATAATGTGGTTAATGGTGCAGGGTTGAAGGATCAGTTGATTTCAATGGCGAGAGTGGAGTATGAAATTAGTGGTAAGGGTATAGGTAATGGTTATAATTATTGGAATAAAACAACTGAATTTAAAAAAATGAAAGTTTACCAAAGAGATGATATTATAGATCCAAATATGAAAGACGCACGAGGAAGAACTAATCTTGAGAGAATGAAAAAGGGATTGGCTCCACTTGGACCAGATGGAAAGTCTATAAATCTTCATCACACGACACAGAGAAATGAGAGTTCAATAGCAGAGGTTACACAGACGTTTCATAAAGAAAATAGTTCTATAATTCATATCAATCCTAACACTATACCTTCGGGAATAAATAGAGCTGAATTTAATAAATGGAGAAGTGAATACTGGAAAAACAGAACCAAGGATTTTAAATTAGAAAATGGGGGATGAAAATGAGTGTTGAAGCTTATCAAGAAGCAAAACAAATAATATTGAATGATGATGATATTGCTGACTTTATTGGAGGTCGTTCAACTGAATTAATAAATTTGGCTGAAGAAAAGTTAGGATTAAGGTTTACTGGTTTATATTTAGATTATTTACAGACATTTGGTGCAGGTAACTTCGGAGCCCAAGAGATTTACGGAATTATTAGTGTTGATTTTGAGAACTCTTCTGTTCCAGACGCCATATGGTATACTTTAACAGAACGAAAAGAAATTAATCTTCCTAGTAACCTCTTGGTTATTTATGATACTGGAAGTGATGAACTTTTTTGTTTAGACTTTAATCAACTTGATGATAAAGGAGAACCTAAAGTAGTTTCATTTGTACCTGGAGTTGAGTTAGAAAGTCAAATATATGAAATAATTGCTAATGACTTTGGGGATTTTTTATTAGATTTAGTTAAGCAAGAAATATAAATACGCACAAGAACCTTGACTGGCTGCTAGCCTATCAAGGTTTCTTTTTATGTTTGGCTACCCAGTGCCGAATAAACCGCTCTTTATCCAGATAGTAGAGATATCCCTTGTAAGTCCTATATGATGTTAGGCAATTTATATAGTGCGTACAAATCACTTTAAAATGTATGTACTAATTTACTTCTTATCACCATTTCCATCTTTGAATAGTTTACCTTTGCTTTCCCTTGCCTATTAAAATTTTTCACATCTTTTACGTAAATAGAACGATTACTATGGCGAGAGGCTATTTAACCTCTATTAACATCCGAATGTCGATGTCCAACACTTTGCATACTGTTTTCTAATGTTGATGAGTATCCAGTACAAGGGGAGGAGAAGTATCCCCGCTTTATTTTAATGCAACAGCTTATAAAAATAGTGAAGCCTATAAAAACCTAGAAGTCAGGAAAAAAGAAACCGCGCAATATCTGAAGGTTAAGAAAGAGGAAGCGGAAAATCGTCGGATCGAAGACTTGGAGGCACAACTCAATCATGTAACAGATCCAGATGAGTTCCTCAAAATCGCCAAGCAGATCGGGTATGAAAACTTAGGGCACACCCAGCAGCAATATGTCATGCAGCTAGAAGCGGCTAAGCAAACCGCAGACATTGCAAAGGGAATCGGCGTAGGCCTTTATGATGTAGGGAAAGACTTTGTGACAGGAGTTTGGGACTTTGTCACAGATCCTGGGGAAACGGTTGAAGGCGTCGCAAATTCGATCATGCACCCGATAAAAACCTATAAATATATTTCCAAATCCATCTCCGACTCTTATGAAAGAGATATGGTAAATGGCGATGCCTACTCGCGGGCTCACTGGGTATCCTATGCCCTCGGAACAGTCGTCACATCAGTAGTAGGAACAAAAGGCGCAGGTGCTGTAGCGAAGACTGGGGCGACCACTACAAAAGCCGCTGCAGTAAATGGCGTTACGAAAGCAAAAGAACTTATCTCTATCCCTAACCTATTACCATACAATCCAAAAAACCAACTGTCGTTGGCAGGTGGAGTACCTTATAATGTGGTTAATGGTACTGGATTAAAAGAACAGTTAATTTCAATGGCGAAAGTAGAGTCTGAAGTTAGTGGTAAGGGAACGGTTAAGGATAGTAAGGAAGTTAAAGATTTAGATACTGTACCAAGAATTAGAGAAATTGAGGTAAACTTTAACTATAAAACTAAATTTGATTCAGAGGAATTTGCAAGGCAGTTAAAAGATCAAGAAAAGGGTATGAACGAACTAACTGTATATGAATACCAACAAAATCGAAAGCGATTTATTGATGAAGGTAGAGCAATAGAGAGTAATGCAGCTCAACAAGCTGCTAGGGAAGAAGCTTATGTACAAAAGATAAATGAACTACAAAGAGAAGGACTAACTCTTTCTCAGGCTAAGAAAGAAGCCAAGGGATGGTTAGATACTCAGGCTGCACTGCATAATCCTGACCAGATAGCGGGTGGAAAAGCAGAGGTAATTGGGGGAATGGGAGATAAGAAAATTAATTCTTCTATAGGTAGTCAATGGCGATATAGAATTGATATTGTAGATGAACAAATTAATGGATTAGCAAAGAACATGACACAAGAACAACGGAAAAATACGTATTTAAATGTAAAGTTAACAAATTAGAGGAGGAGTTTGAATGGATAAGTATTTAACTGATTTTAAGTTACATAATAAAGTTCCGAATGAAATTATCGAAAAATATAAACATGTAGTTCCAGAAGAAATGGTGAATTTATGGAAAGACTATGGGTTTGGAACGTTTATGCAAGGGTATTTTAAAAGTGTAAATCCAGAAGAATTTCAAGAAGTTTTAGAAGATAGTAGTGAAAGGTATAAAAATTCAATAGTATTGTTTGCTACTGGCATGGGGGATTTGGTTATTTGGTCAGATGGATATGTTAGATTACTTAATTACAGGTACGGTAAGGTAAAGACTATTATGTTTACATTTGAGTTTTTCTTCCAAAATATTGCTGACTTAGAATTCAGAGATGAAGATTTATCTTGGCAACCTTATCCAGAAGCAATAAAACAATACAATGAGTTGGAGTATGATGAATGTTTTGGTTATACACCGCTATTAGGTCTGGGTGGAGCAGAAAAAGTAGAGAACTTAAAAAAGGTTAAATTAAAAGAACATATCCTCATTATTACTGAATTTATGGGACCAGTTCAATAGTAAAGTAAGGCATGTGCAGATAATTGAAAAGCAAAGCATATGAGAAGGGGACAGAAAAAGAAAAGGTCATTTTGAAGAATTGACTTCATGATGGTTTACCATCATAACCTCTTGTTTGTACTACCATCTCATGACACAATAAAATAAGACATACGAGTTTAGGCGAGAAATGATGCATTAGTCAATGAAGAGGGTAATGCAAATTTATATCAGTGGATCGACAAAAAGTAGTTGTGAAAATATTAAAGAATTGATTAAATTATGCAGAAGATATGATCGACAGAAATTAATTGTTTATGATGTACAAGCAAATAAACTAGCGGCGGATTATAAATATGATCATGTACATACAAATGATTCTAATAAAACTGCAAGTTCTATTGCTAGGATATGGTTTGAACAAATCAAGAATGCAAATAATTAATATAAAAAAGATTAAACTAATTAGCTAATGAACCATGATTGAGTGTTCGTCACTCAGTCAAGGTTTTTTTTTTGAACTCTAAAACCGATTCCTTACACATAAGAACGTCCTAAAATCAAAAGTGAGACATTAAAACGCAAACTAAGAACTTACTCCTCATGTATTCGCGAACTCACTAGGTATCCTATGCCTTGGAATAGTCGTCACATCAGTAGTATGAACAAAAGGCGTGTCGAAGGCAAAAGGATTAGCCTTAATTCCTAATCTATTGCCATACAATCCTAAAAACCAACTGTCGTTGGCAGGGGCAGTACCTTATAATACGGTTAATGGTAAGGGGTTAAAAGAACAGCTAATTTCGATGGCGAGAGTGGAGTCTGAAATTAGTGATAAGGTTGTCAGTGATTATCTAGATGATATAGTCGAGGCCGGTAATGTTAATGCGACTAAGATGAATAAGCTTAGAAATGCAATTCAAAATACTACTTTTAGTGTGGATGAGCAGTCTGAGATAAGTAAAAAAATGTCTGGTTTAGGTTTACTAAAGAATATAATGAGGCATTAATTTAAATTGATTTTGGTAAGTATCTTAGAGGACTAATAGGGGACCCACCTACAGCTATGATATATCCACATGCACATCATATTCTATTTAAAAAAGGTCTTGGCCAGGAGGATTCTATGGTTAATAAGGAAAAAGCAATAAAAATCTATGATTTAATTAAGAAGGGTGATATAGAACAAGCGAAAGAGATCATTATTATTGATAAAAGTTTGCTTGATTTTGTAACGCCTTTTGGAACGTGGCTACATGTTGCAGCTAGAGCTGGTAAACTGGATATGATTAAATTTCTAGTTGAATCTGGTATGGATATTAACATAAACGAAGGTGTTCCAAAGTCAGCGACTATTGCACATGCAGCTAGTGAAGGTGAAATTAGTATTGTAGAGTACTTATTTGATAATGGTGCAATATTAGATGTTAGTGACCCAAATAGAAATCCTCTATTCTCAGCGATTTATGGTGGGCACCTTAATATTGTTAATTATCTTGTTCAGAATGGTATTGATATTACTGTTAAGTATACAGGGGATACTATGAAAGATATGGGAGCTTATGAATTTGCTATTGAAAGAGGGCAAACAGAAATTGCTGAATATTTAAAGCAGAGGATGGATGAAAAAGAATAAAAAAGTGTTACAGGGAATAAGCCTGCTAACCATAAAGCACTTGATTGCCTTTTAGGCAACAGGTGTTTTTGTTTTCTTTTATGAGATCTCTATACTTTGGACGATATGAATAATGCTTGACTGAAATTAAAAGCTAATGAAGGTTGTACCATGTACCATCATGCAATAATGGTTTTATGTTTGTATTAAAGTAGAAATGTACTTGAATAAAGATGAATCAATAGAAAAGGCATATCCGTTATATATAAATGAACTAAAAGGGGATAAAAGCGTATAAAGGCTTATGAAATATTCATATGAATTTAAAAGAAACCCATTAGGATATCTAAGAATAATCCTACCACAAGAAATTAACCTTTTCTCAGACTTCATTGAAGATATTGTATTTGAAACAGAAGTGGATGAGTATATTGATATTGTTGAGAAAGTAATGGAAGGTGAATACGATGAATTTGAAATAGGAGGGAATGCTACCAGTGTCTTGATAAAAAAAGATACAACGGTTCTTCATCACTTTTATATCTTCGATAAGCCAAATGAGAATGAAATGGAAACTGAACAATTTAAAGAACTTATGCTAATATGGAGAAACAAAATTCCAGAAAGATACAAAGAAACTATGAATTAAGTTTTATAGATTTAGATAAAGTACAGGGCTATCCAAAATAATATGCCTTTATGTAATCCCATATCCTCTCTAACTGGTTATCCAAATTAATACTAAAGGTTGTGATGTTATGTTGTCTTCTAACAAATTAGAAGAGCCTGTTTTTCAGTTCTTGGCTGGAACTTTTCATCAGGATATTGAATCTTCAGAAGAGGCATTAGAAGAGTTATTAACTGAGGAAAGTAAAGAGTATCTCGAATCTGCTATTGTCTTTTTAACAGATTTTATTGGAAGGGAGTATTCAGATATCGAAAAGAATGAATACATTCAATCTTGTGCAGATGGTGTATACTTCCCCGATCTTGGTTTAGAACCACTTCAGTGGCTAAACCAAGTAATTGAACAAATAAAAGAAGCTGTTAAAACAAAATAGACTTATTAAGAGGAAAACCTTGATGGCTAAAAGCCTTTCAAGGTTTCTCTTTTGTTTTGGGCTACCTAGTGCCGAGTAAAGAGCTTTTGTTTTTGGGATTTTGTCACAAACCTTGGGGTAGCGACAACAAAAGCGGCTGCAGTGAAAGGTGCAACTAAGGCAAAAGAACTGGCCACTATCCCTAACCTATTGCCATACAATCCTAAAAACCAACTGTCGTTGGCAGGGGGAGTACCTTATAATGTGGTTAATGGTACTGGATTAAAAGAACAGTTAATTTCGATGGCGAGAGTGGAGTCTGAACTTAATAATAAGGGTACGGGTAATGCTAATAGAGTTGAGATTCCTTATGGAACACAAATTCGTAAGATTGGTAACAAAAAAGTATTACAACCGAATGTAAAGTACAAAACAAAAGAAGGATACAACTATGAAACCAATGAATTTAGTCGTATTGATAGTGTCGAAGCTGAATTAAAACTTGGCACAGGAAAGAGAAATCAATATGCTCAAAGTAATGTGGGTGAATCAGACAGAATCAGAGGCGATTATCCAGAGAGAGATGATGGCGGGCATTTAATCGCCAGTCAATTTAAAGGTTCTGGAGATATTGATAACTTAGTCCCGATGAATTCCCAAATAAATGAAGCTGGGGGTAAATGGCATCAGTTGGAACAAGAATGGGCATCAGCATTAGACAGAAAAGAAAGCGTAAAAGTAAAATTAAAACCTCAATACATTGGTAATTCTGCTAGGCCTGATAGTATTATGGTTGAGTACTCAATCGACGCTGGTAGAGCCAAGAAGGTCACAATACAAAATCAAATTGGGGGTTAGTGAAGTTATGGAGCAACAGCTGGATCAGATGTATCCCATGATAGCAGAGCATGTTTTAAGTATGATACCAGATGGTAAATGGTATGAGATTTACTTGTATGCCGAAATATTGGATAGTTCTAGAGAGGTGTACTTTTATTTCAATACTTCTGAGAATGAGGATTTTATTTATTCTCATGATATTCCTGAAAAATATAGGGTGAATGAAAAAACTTACGATGACTTGTTATTGGAATTACAAACAAAGTTTAGTGATTTAAGACAAATATTTATTAAGAATGATCAAGAGGCATGGACAAATTTAACCTTAACATTGCAGTATCCTGGAAAGATAAATATTCATTATAATTATGAAGACGTAATAAACTCAAAAATATCGCCGACTCAACGACAAATGATTTTTGAATATCAACATTTAGGCTTGTTGCCTCAAAGTGAGAAAAATAGACAGTTTGTACAAAACTATGTAAATAATAAAAATGACTAGAGATAAACCAGCTCCAATAACTTTTAATGTGATTAACTATATGACTTACTTACCTGAATTTGAATATGATAAGAGTATTTTAGAAGAATACCTTAAAAAAGAATAATGGAGAACAAGCAAAGCTTGTGTATGACCTTAACGAAAAAAGTTAAGGTCTTTTCATTGTTGAAATTTGAATATGTATCATCTTAAGTCAAATCGGGTTCCTAGGATAATAGTCCGTGAGGTCTAAAAATAATTCTTTAGAAAAAAATATGGATTTACCTCAGGCGAGCTGGCTTAGAATAAAAGGTCCAAGTGGTACAAAGTTCATTCCTTACAGTAAGGAATTTGCGCAAAAGCAGGTTCAGAAGGTTCAAGCTACAATAACAGACATAGCGAGATCAGGAAAACCCACGTTAAAAAATATAGGTGAAGAAATAGGTGCCAAAACGGATAATTATGGAACAAGTTTCCCTCGCAGGAGGAAGTGAGGAAAAAAGAAACCGCGCAATATCTCAAGGTTAAGAAAGAAGTAACGGAGAATCGCCGGATCAAAGACTTGAAGGCGCAACTCGATCATGTAACAGATCCAGATGAGTTCCTCAAAATCGCCAAGCAGATCGGGTATGAAAACTTAGGGCCCACCCAGCAGCAATATGTCATGCAGCTAGAAGCGTCAAAGCAAACCGCAGACATTGCAAAGGGAATCGGCGTAGGACTTTATGAAGTAGGTAAAGACTTTGTGACAGGAGTTTGGGACTTTGTCACAGATCCTGGGGAAACGGTTGAAGGTGTAGCAAATTCAATCATGCACCCGATAAATACCTATAAATATATTTCCAAGTCCATCTCGGATTCATATGAAAGAGATATGGTTAATGGAGATGCCTACACGCGGTCTCATTGGGTATCCTATGCCCTCGGAACAGTCGTCACATCAGGAGTAGGAACAGGAGCCGTAACGAAGACTGGGGTAGCCACTACAAAAGCTGCAGCAATAAAAGGCGTTACAAAGGCAAAAGAATAGCCTCAATTCCCAATCTATTACCTTACAATCCTAAAAACCAACTGTCGTTGGCAGGGGGAGTACCTTATAATGTGGTTATTGGTACGGGGTTGAAGGATCAGTTAATTTCTATGGCGAAAGTGGAGTCGGAAGTTAGTGGTAGGGGTACGGGTATAACTGTTAAAGTAGATTTTGATTTAATATAAAAAATATATTAGAGATATAGAACTACGAACAGGCAAAGAGTTACCTAAAAATCAGAAAGAAAAATTGAAGGAAGCGTTAAGAAATAGAGAATATGTAAAGTTATCACCTGCTGAAACAAGAAAACATCGACGAGTATTTAATAAAGTTAAAGATAAGCTGATTGAGGAGTGGGAAATAAATACTGGACAAAAATGGCCGACTTATACTGAAGATGTTATTTCAGAGAAGACCGGTGAACCAATTCGAAGAAAAGGAGATAAATATGATGCTCATCATATAATTGAGAATATTTTCTAAGGAGAACATGAATGGTGGAATATACATCCTGCAAAATTTCCAAACGAACACCAATCCGGTATCCATGGTATTGGCTCTCCAGCCAATGAATTATTTAAAGGAGGTAAGTAATTAATGAGATTTGATTTTATTAAGAATCAAGATGGTAATCAGTTTTTCCCAGTAAGTGAAAAAGAAATTGAAGAAGTTGAAACAACCTTAGGACTAAAATTCCCTTGTGATTTAAGAGAATTTCTTATAGAAGTTGGTTATGGTTTTCTTAGAAAATCTGAATATAATATCAATCGGATTATGGGACCCGCTTCTATAAGAGATGCTAGATTAAAAGTTAATGATTTTGAATTTTTTCCAGATATAGAATTATATGAAGAACTTGAGGAGGATAAATTAATTTTTTTTGAAGCAAATGAAAGTGCCTTGTTACTTATTGAATTAGGTGACGAAAAACATAATTCTATTTATTACGACGAGATAAAAATAGCTGATTCTTTTGAAGAATTTTTAAGAAAAATTATGGATGACGATAAATATTATATCGATATAGATTAAAAATGGAATATTCGCATGAATTTAAAAGAAACCCATTAGGATATCTAAGAATAATCCTACCACAAGAAATTAACCTTTTCTCAGACTTCATTGAAGATATTGTATTTGAAACAGAAGTGGATGAGTATATTGATATTGTTGAGAAAGTAATGGAAGGTGAATACGATGAATTTGAAATAGGAGGGAATGCTACCAGTGTCTTGATAAAAAAAGATACAACGGTTCTTCATCACTTTTATATCTTCGATAAGCCAAATGAGAATGAAATGGAAACTGAACAATTTAAAGAACTTATGCTAATATGGAGAAACAAAATTCCCGAAAGATACAAAGAACCAGAGAAATAGGTTTTATAGATCTAGATAAAGTAATGGGGTATCCAAAATAAAAGTTGGTTCTATCTTTTATATTAGAAAAAAAATAATACAACTTTATGTAATCCCATATCCTCTAAACGAAAAAGCTCAAAAACATTACTCATAAAGCGAAGATTGCGATTGTCCAACTAGTTTAATTCTCTTCTAGCCGAATATATCTCCCTTGAGTCCTCCATGTACCTGGTTATATCATGAGCATGTGGTATTCTAAATATTTTAGACCCTGCTTATCATCTTGGAAAGGGCAGTTAATTAAGGGGAGGAGAAAAAAATGAGTAAAAAGTTATCTAAAGAGGAATTAGTTGAATTAGTAAATAAAATATGTAATCCTAAGCTTTCTGATGAAGAAGTGAGTGCATACATAGAAATTTTTGAAAACAATGTTCCTCATCCAGCCCCTAGTGACTTAATTTTTTGGAATGATGAGGATTTATCACCAGTGGAAGTAGTAGAGATTGCCTTAGCATATACTGAAGAAAAATGATTGTATTTAGATCACGTAGTAGAACCTTGAATGGCTATTTATCATTTAAGGTTTCTTTTGGTTGATATGCTTAAGCTACTAGGTGAAGAAGTAGCATCAATGAAATAAAGATATTTTTGGAGGATACTATGGATAATAAGGAAAAAGCAATAAAAATTTATGATTTAATTAAGAATGGTGATATAGAACAAGCGAAAGAGATCATTATTACTGATAAAAGTTTGCTTGATTTTGTAACGCCTTTTGGAACGTGGCTACATGTTGCAGCTAGAGCTGGTAAACTGGATATGATTAAATTTCTAGTTGAATCTGGTATGGATATTAACATAAACAAAGGTGTTCCAAAGTCAGCGACTATTGCACATGCAGCTAGTGAAGGTGAAATTAGTATTGTAGAGTACTTATTTGATAATGGTGCAATATTAGATGTTAGTGACCCAAATAGAAATCCTCTATTCTCAGCGATTTATGGTGGGCACCTTGATATTGTAAAGTATCTTGTTCAAAATGGTATTGATATTACTGTTAAATATACAGGGGATACTATGAAAGATATGGGAGCTTATGAATTTGCTATTGAAAGAGGGCAAACAGAAATTGCTGAATATTTAAAGCGGAAGATAGATGAAAAAGAATAGAAAAGAGACTTTTTAGTTAATGTAATTGCTATTGGATAGTACAATAAAATGGTTACAATGACTTTATAAGTTATTCTATCAAGAACCGGATGAAAGCACTTGGTTGCCTTTTAGGAAACAGGTGCTTTTTCGCCTTTAATACCAAATGTTTAAAAAAGGAATTTTGAGCTGCGTGTAGCGATGGATGAAAATCACGCTTCTGTAGTGCCGACCCTTATGAGTAGGGCCTTTCGATCGCCAATAAATAAAGACCTTTGAAAAAGCAGCCTCCAAGACTGGAGGGAAATCATCATTCTTGGAGGTTATTGTGATGCGTTCGATTAAGGCAAATTAACGATCCAACGTACAAAAACTCGTATGATACAACGAAAATTACTCCTGAAACTGATGATTATTGGAAACAAGCTAATCGATAGCTACGGTTCCACAATCATTGCATAAAGGCTATAGAGGAATACACAATTTTGAGAAAGAACACAATATTAGGGGGAACGACCCGTTGACTGAAATGGGAGAAGTATTTACGTCTGAAAAGAAACCATAAAGTTATTACAAGCAATCAACTGAAGTAAATTATTAATAAATAGTGGAGGTATAAAATATGATTTCGCCACAGGAGTTTTTGGACAAATGGAATAGTGACACCTATGGTTTGGTTAATTATGATGAATCTAATATTAATTCATTTTCCTTAACTAATGAAACCAAAAGTTTTTTAATTAAAGCAGGGTTACCTGAGTCTGCTCCACCTTTTCTAACATTCGAATCTTCAACCAACGGTGGGGGGATTAGACTAACCGAAAAAAATAATAGTTTAGGAAAAATGTATGATAGGTTTATATATTTAGGGTATACTGGTAGCGGATATCCAGTGTGTATTAATGAATCTAACTCTGAGGTCGTATATATTGATTATGATAATGAAAATAATAGTGTATTAATAAATGCTACAATAGCAAATTTTGCAGAGTCTTTGCTTCTCTATGTAGAATTTATAAAAAAGGTTAAAGCTGTTAATGGAAGAAGAGCCTATCTTGAAAAAAATACAACTAAAGAGTTGTTAGACTGGATTTCCAAGAGCTTTCATCAAATTGACGCTGTTTCTTTAACTCAAGGTGGGTTCTGGGAAGAAGAACTTGTCAGCTTTAGTGAATAAAATATATAGGGTAATATTACATTTAATATTATAGATACAGAAGAATATTTTCAGATGTATGAAAACCTTGATCGGCTAACGCTATTCAAGGCTTCTTTATGGGGGTCTAGTGCCGAACGAACTGCTTTTTGTTTAGAGAACAGAGGTAACCCTTGTAATCGCTATACTATGTT
Source organism: Bacillus sp. T-10(2022) (assembly GCF_056502895.1). Lineage (NCBI taxonomy): Bacteria > Bacillati > Bacillota > Bacilli > Caryophanales > Bacillaceae > Bacillus > Bacillus sp. T-10(2022). Next base: position 4,577,103 of record NZ_CP113518.1, on the reverse strand, counting down.
ATATGAAATTACAAAGTGTATACAATCTACTTTAAAACGTATGTCCTATTAACCGCTTGTCATATGCAGTTAATACCAAAATATGACCAATTACCACCATGTCTATTCTCCAAAATCCTACTTTCGCTTTCTCCCTGCCATTTATTATTTTTCGCAACTTTTACGTACATACAACGATTACTATTGCAAGATGTAATTGCAGATGGCAAACATCAAGCCATTTTATAACGGTTAAAGATAGAGAATGGATAGGCTTTCGTACCCTTGCGAGTCCCTAGAGACTAACTCTCGACCTAAGGTTGCCGAAATTCTCTGTCTTGCTTTGTCAGTTTAAACTAAAATAAGGGTGAGGTTTTCTGAAGAGAAGAGATACGTATATTTATATAAGACTAGATTTACACAAGTTCCAACATACAGCGGTGATATTGGATTGTTGGTTTGAGAAGCTAGGTGAAATGACCAAAATAAACAATCCATAATCCAAGTTTATTAGAATATTGATCCACCAATAAGAGATATTAGGAAGCCACCAGAAGGTTATACTTGGCATCATCATGGAGATGGAAAAACTATGATGCTAGTAGATGAAGACATTCACAGAGAGTTTAGACACATTGGTGGTCATCAAAAATTAATGGGGAAAATAAGTAAGGATATAGGAGTGAGAGCATGGCAAAAATGATTAGTGAAAATCCAAAGATTTCTTTACAAGATATAAAACAATTTGAACAAGAGTATGATGTTACGCTACCTAAACAATATGTTGATTTTCTACTAGAATACAATGGAGGATATCCTCAAGAATCTAGCTTTAAAATCTCTGATGATGAAGGAGAAAGTTTAGTCAATAAGTTTTATGGGATTAGGGATATGAAAAGTAATTTAGGTAAAGTTTTTGAGGTTTTAGAAGGAGAAATACCAGAAGATTTTATTTCAATTGCTAATGATCCAGGAGGAAATGAGATTCTATTAGGGGTTAGTGGAGAGTATCAGGGAAAGGTATATTTTTGGTTTCATGATATAGAACTAGAGGACGAAATGGGGAATATGTTTATCCTCGCAGATAGTTTTGATGAGTTCTTAAATAACTTATATGTATCTGAATAATGATACTCATAGAGAGCTACATTTAACTGGATTAAGCAATCCTAGATTTTTTATCTTGGCAGAGTAATCCTAAAAGCAAGTCAAACTTAGTCTTGACTGATGAAGGAACCGAAGTCATTGGACGTGGTGTGAAAAGAGGCTATACAACTGTTGAAAATATGACAAATACTAGAATTATCTTGAAAAAGGATGGAGAAGGGAATTATATTCTAACTGGTTATCCAAATTAATACTAAAGGATGAGATGTTATGTTGTCTTCTAACAAACTAGAAGAACCTGCTTTTCAGTTCTTGGCTGGAACTTTTCATCAGGATATTGAATCTCCAGAAGAGGCATTAGAAGAGTTATTAACTGAGGAAAGTAAAGAGTATCTGGAATCCGCTATTGTCTTTTTAACAGATTTTATTGGAAGTGAGTATTCTGATATCGAAAAGAATGAATACGTTCAATCTTGTGCAGATGGTGTGTACTTTCCCGCTCTTGGTTTAGAACCACTTCAGTGGCTCTATCAAGTAATTGAACAAATAAAAGAAGCTGTTAAAACAAAATAGACTTATTATGAGGAAAAACTTGATTGGCTAAAAGCCTTTCAAGGTTTTTCTTTTGTATGGGGCTACCTGTGCCGAGTAAACAGCTTTTTATACAGAGAATAAGAATAAATCGCTTTAATCCCTATATGATGTTTTACCAAATAATATAGTACCTACAACAACAATAAATGATTCTTCTTCTGAATTCTGGAAGAAAAGAGCGTTTACTTTTTTAAGTAAGAGGAGAAGTTCCTAGCAAGTTTATATTAATTTCTCCAAAGGAGTGAGGTTATGTTCTTATATTTCCGTAATGAATGTTTGGGTGAAATACAGAATGATAATAAAGAAGGCGTGTGGTTTTATGGATCTATCATAGCCAATGAAAATATAATAAAGTATAAAGATTTTTTAACGGCACTTGTTAATGAGGAGAAAGAATTCAAGGAAGGTAGTTTTAGTGAAGAATGGCTTAACGATGATAATTGGTTTATTGTTGATGAGCATCAAAATAAAAAGGGAATATATTTACCGGCAATACATGAAGATGGGGAGATAAATTGGCGGTATAGATTTGCCTTGAAAAGCGTAGGTCTTCAAGGCTTTTCTGATAATATTTTAAAGGTAACTAAACAGCTATTAAACATCACATATAAAGCACAGACTCTATAATACTTTTATTAAAAGGCTAACTATGTATATCGAAGGCGGTACTTCATCTTTACCATAAGGTCTTAAATTAGGAGGTTTAATAATGGAAAAACAAGGACTAGTTTCTATATGGTTAGGTAATATCAAAAATGAAAACTCTATAGAAGAATATGTGGATTTAAAATATGATGAAGATGGGGAGTCTGTTCCTTCTAAATTTTTTATGGATTTTAATATTGATATGGATGATACTGACGAGGATTTTATTGAAAAAGAAGTATTAGAAAATAGTAATGATATTTCTATATTGTTAGAAGGCTGTTCATATGAAGAAATTATAATCCCTAAAATTAATAAACACTTTAATTTAACAAAGTCATATAATGCTGTAATTCTAATTTATAATTTTGAGTATGATAATAAAATTAATTCAATAGGTGAGTTTGATTTTATCACTTCTATTAGTTATGTATAATAGTAATTTTAAAATTATTGAAATTAAGGTGAGTTACTGTGGATAAGAAAGATATTAGTTTCCTTGAACAACTACTTTATGATACAGATAAAGAAATAATAATCAATGAGTTAACGAATATAGATAACCCTTTATTTCTTCATTTTTTTGCTGCAAATTATAATTGGAATAGTGGATTTGATGTACCAAGCGATATTTTAGAAAACGAGGCTTGTGATTTAGGTACCGGTTTACTAATGTTTCATTATGCAGACGGCTATCGGATGTTAGAAAATTCAGAGGAAGTTTCAAGTTCTTCGTTAGAGGAATGGAAAGGTTTTTTGAATAAGATTCACAATAAACTTATAAACTTTGAATTTAAATCTCAGAATATTTCCTTTGACCCTGAATTAACTAAAATTCAAAAGTATAAGTTGAAAAAGAATAACCCAAACATTCCTGATATTCTTATTAATAAATCACCAGGCGAAGTGGTTGACGTTCCTAAAATATAATGTAAATGTTTTAAACCTTGATTGGCTTAAGCTTTTCAAGGTTTTTTATGTCTTATAATTGGTTTAATAAAGTTAAACGAAAAGGGTGATATCTTTGTCTATTAAGAAATCAATGGGCCAATACTTCAGAATGAGACATGAGCTTGCGGATGAAGGAATGGACTTCTTATTTAAGGCTCCAGTGACTGAAGAGCTTAATTCAATAATTTATGAAGGTGAACTTGACGAAGAAGATTATATTACATGGAAACCTGTAGAAAAAACTACTTCACATGACTTAAAGGAGTTAGAAGAGAACTTAGGGGTGGGATTCCATAAATCAATTATTGAATATTTTAATTCGTATTGGTTCGCTAATTTAGACGGATTTTTAAATGATTTCTATATTAAATTAGATGCGGTTTTGCCAAACTTCGAGTTTGATTCATTCCGAGGGACCTTAGAGGGGTATAAGAGCAATCATAACAATAAACTAGAAAATATCCCTTTAGGTATCGAAGGGAATGGTTTGTTAGTGGTAATTGATAATGAGAACGGTAAAGTAAAGTTAGAGGATTTCGAAAGGAATTCATTTGAGGTTATATCAGAAAGTATTGAATCATTAATTTCTAAACTAAGAATAAAAAGATAGTCGGAATTGACATTTGATAAAACCGAGGTGGTTCTATCAGAAAAGAACAATGGTGGGTGCAGGTCTTTGATGATATTTTGAAATACTAGAATACCTTGTAAATAAAGGAGAAACTAAAATGGATAAAACTCAAATTGCGAAAGACGTTAGAGGTGCCATAAAAAGTGACCAATTGGATACGTTAAGAGATTTACTTGAAAAAGAACCAGAAATGTTAACAGTGATGACACCCTTTGGTACATGGTTACATATAGCAGCAGCTTATGGGCGTTTAGAAATAATAGAATATCTTATTAATGCCGGGATAGATATTAATGCACAGGGTGGAACTTTTTCTGCAAATGCCCTTGAAAGAGCAGCTACAAAAGGGCATTTAGATATTGCCGAATTTCTCATTAACCAGAATATTGAGATTGATACAAGTGAACCAGATAGAAATCCTCTGTTTGCTGCAATATATGGCGGTCATTTTGAGATAGTTAAATTGTTAGTTGAGAATAATATAGATATATCCATAAAATACTCTGGTGACAACATGAAAGATATGGGTGCTCATGCATTTGCCAATGAAAGAGGACAAACAGAAATTGCTGAATATTTAAAGGAGAAAATGGATCTGAAGGGGACTTCAAGTTAGTCTATGAAAAATTAATGAAAGCCACAGGGTTTAGCAGTCAAAAGCAGGCTGAGAGAAAAAGGTCTAACACCCCACCATGCTGAAGACATTACTATACAGTTAATACCTACAAAGTTACAAAAAATAACCACACATTGGTGCTGCATCAGGTTTAAGAGGAGGATTTTGATTTTTGGGTAACAATTATATAGATCAAATAGAAAATAAATTAAACGCTTTAAATATTAAGAAACAAGAATTCACTTCTTTAAGTTCAAGAGAAAATCAGGTTAAGAAGTTAGAAAAGATGTCTGATATTTACATTCCAAAAGATTATAAGGAGTTTCTTCTTAACTATGATGAAACTTTTTTTGACAATGAGGTAACGTATAAACCGATTGAGACATCACCTTGGACATCTAAGGAGGGAACTCAAGTATTTGAAGGTTTTTATGGATTATCTAGTGAAAATAATTTATTCGACAAAATCAAAGATTATTTAAATCGGATGCCAGATTGTATGATTCCAATTGGGGAAAGTCCAGGAGGAAATGTAATATGCATAGGAGTAAGGGGAAGTTATATAGGTAAAGTTTACTTCTGGAACCATGAAAATGAACGTGAAGCTAAAATAATGGCAGGAATAGATGTTGCTTCAGATGACATTAACTCATATTGGGAAAATATACATCTTGTATCGGAAACATTCTTAGGTTTTTTAAGTGACTTAGAATTAATTAATGAAACTGAGAAGATGGACGTTGATGGCGTAGAGTTGTGGCTAGATGATGAATTATTAGATGATTAAATTGTTTTTATTATTATGTTTACCTTTTTGATGGATAGCACCACCTTATAAATGAAAGGACTAAATACAATATTAGTAGGTGATATTGGTGAAATATTCAGCTGTACAGGAATTCATTAAGCAGTATGGCAAAGATGATGATTTTACAGGTGGAGTAAGTGAAGACAAAGTAAAAGAAACTGAAAATAAATTACAGATCCCACTTCCGGCTAGCTACAAGTGGTTTTTAAGGAACTATGGCGCAGGCGGGATTTTTGGTGTAGATATAATAGGTTATGATTTAGTAGGTCCATCAGTAGTGGATGCCACTCGAGATTATCAGAAATATTATAAGTTAATTGCCGGGATAGTGGTTATAGAAAATGTTGATCAATTTGCCTACTGTCTCGATACAAATAAAATGAAAAATGGAGAATGCCCAGTGATTCTTTGGGATAACCAAGAAGGATATGGTTTTACCGCTGCGGATAATTTCCTGGATTATTTAATCGAAAGTCTTGAAGAGGCAAAAGAGAACTGGGATGAAGATGAAGAAGATTGGTGAAAGCTATTTATCTTGCTTTGTTATAAAGAAGAAGAGAAAATTAATTAGATTTATCGTATTCCCATAGCCAACCGGAAAAAAGGAACAAAATAACTCATAGAGACTTTTTGACAGAAGTTTGGAGTTTTATCTCAAATCCTGAGGTAACTACTACAAAAAGCGGCTGCAGTAAAAGGCGTTACGAAGGCAAAAGTATTAGTGTCAATGCCTACTCTATTGCCTTACAATCCTAAAAACCAACTATTGTTGGCAGGGGGAGTACTAAATGAATAAAGAGGAATTAACAAATTTTATTAATGAACATAAGGAATCAGATGACTTTACAGGTGGAATAGCAGAAAGCCGAATCAATGTTGTCCAAAATGAGCTAGGGGTGGAATTACCAGAGAGTTATAAGTGGTTTTTAACGACCTATGGTTCTGGTGGTGCATTTGGTGTTGATATTTTAGGCGTGGCTAAGTCGTATAGAGCTCCAGCTGTAGTTAACACGAAGAGTTATAGAGATTTAGGATTGGAAAAAGATTTAGTGGTTATTGAAAATGCTGGAGAATATGTTTATTGTTTATATACAAGCAAAATGGAGAATAATGAGTGCCCAGTAATAGCGTGGAATAGACTAGGGGGACTTGATGACTGCAATACAGCAAAGAACTTTTATGAGTTTTTATCACAAAGGTTATTGAATGCAAAAGAAGCATGGGAAGAAGATTTTTAAAATAGATAACTAGAAGCAAAGAAAATATTCAAAAATCAATACAATTGTTAAATGCGACTATTGATAATATCAAAGTAATCCCCAAGAAAGGAAGACTATTGTTTTTTAGAGAAAATGAAATAGAAGCAATGTTGATTAATGTTAATGAAGTATTTAGTCACCTAGATAATATTCTTAAGTTAACGAAGTTTTCAGTAGGATATGGAGATTTTATACTAGTTGCAGAAGATTTAAATTTCGGTTTGTGTATTGAACGAACGGAATATTTTTATGAGTTTAGTGTTTGGGTACTATCATAAAATGAAACATATGAGAACCTTGATTGGCTAAATGCCTTTCAAGGTTTTTTAGTTATTAAAAATAGTTTTTCGGTTAAAAATGTTTCATATTTGAATCAAGTGCCCATGAAGGTTGTACCATCATGGAGTATTGATTTTATAATTGGACTTTGTGAGAAGTACGATAAGTAAGCGAGATGACATTGTACATGGTGGGGATAGTTATGGAATAGCTAACAAACTAACTATAATGACAAAGCTCGTGGCGATAAACAATGGGTAACGTAACTAAGAGACGGTCGTATAATACTCGCTATTCGGTTGCAAAGCGTTACGGTAATCACAATTTATGTAACCGGAGGTTGAAGAATTGAACGTTGTTGGGTATATACGGGTCTCCACTCATGAACAAGCAAGAGTTGGATATAGCTTGAAGTATCAAGAAGATGAGTTTCTTCCCAAAAAAGTGAAACCGTACCGAAGTATTAAAAGCTATTAATGAAACTTACCAATCTAAAGAACAAATTGGTCAAATAAATATAGGGGTATCACTTCATTAGATATTAAGTAGAAATGTACTTGAATAAAGATGAATCAATAGAAACGGCATATCCATTATATATAAATGATCTAAAAGGGGATAAAAGCGTATGAAATATTCATATGAATTTAAAAGAAACCCATTAGGATATCTAAGAATAATCCTACCACAAGAAATTAACCTTTTCTCAGACTTCATTGAAGATATTGTATTTGAAACAGAAGTGGATGAGTATATTGATATTGTTGAGAAAGTAATGGAAGGTGAATACGATGAATTTGAAATAGGAGGGAATGCTACCAGTGTCTTGGTTCTTCATCACTTTTATATCTTCGATAAGCCAAATGAGAATGAAATGGAAACTGAACAATTTAAAGAACTTATGCTAATATGGAGAAACAAAATTCCAGAAAGATACAAAGAAACTGAGAATTAAGTTTTATAGATCTAGATAAAGTAATGGGATATCCAATTTATCGTACAATATGAGATAGCGGAAAATATGATGAAAATAATATATTGAATTAGGAGTGGATTTAAGTGGGTAAAGTATTTGAGGATTTTTTTAGTGAATTGCAAGCAGATATGGTTTCTATATGTTTAGAGTATGCTTTTGAAAGAGCTAATAAAATATATATATATTGTTCACATGAAGAAGGCCTTGTCTCTAATGACTTTTTTTATAATATCAATGGTAAGATTGTAGAGAGACATAAACTCAATGATGCATTAGTCAATGAAGAGGATAATGCAAACTTTTCTTATGATATATCAGTAGATCGACAAAAGGCAGTTGTGAAAATAATAAATGAAAATATTAAAGAATTGATTAAATTATGCAGAAAATATGATCGTGAAATGCCAACAGAAATTAAGATTGTTTATGATGTACAAGCAAATAAACTAGCGGCAGATTATAAATATGATCTTGTACATACAAATGATTCTAATAAAACTGCTAGTTCTATTGCTAGGATATGGTTTGAACAAATCAAGAATGAACATAATTAATATAAAAAAGACCAAAACAATTAGCTGAAAAACCTTGATTGAGTGTTCGTCACTCAGTCAAGGTTTTCTTTTTGACCTATATAAACATAAGAACGTCCTAAAATCAAAAGTGAAACATTAAAAAGCAAGCTAAGAATTTACTCCTCATGTTTTCGCGGCCTCACTGGGTATCCTTTGCCATCGAAAACAGTCGTCACATCAGTAGTAGGAACAAAAGGCGCAGGGGCCGTAACGAAAACTGGTGTAGCGACAACAAAAGCCGCTGCAGTAAAAGGTGCAACAAAGGCAAAAGAACTGGCCACTATCCTTAACCTATTGCCATACAACCCTAAAAACCAACTGTCGGTGGCAGGTGGAGTACCTTATAATGTGGTTAATGGTACTGGGTTAAAAGAACAGTTAATTTCTATGGTGAAAGTGGAGTCTGAAATTAATAGTAAGGGTACGGGTAAATATCAAGTTGGAGCATATAAAGATATTAAAGGAGTAGAAGGACTTGATGCCCATCATGCAGGACAGAAGGCAGCAATGAAGAAATTAGTAGATAATTATGATTTAAATACTGCACCTGCAATTAAGTTACAAAGGTGGGGCACACCATTAAAGGGCCTAATGGAATAGTTTCAAGAAGTACAAAAGGAATAGATACTCCTAGACAGTTATTGGCAAGAGGTTTTAGGGAACTTAGAAGAGTCTATGATGAAATACCGAATTCTGCTTTAAAAGAACTTATCATCTAAAAGCCAAGAGGCATTCGAATAGAGAACTTGCCGCAAAAGTTCGCCCGCCGAATGCAATTGATAATGATGGAGTTCTAGATAAACAATTCAACAACTTCAGAAAGAAGTACTGGAAATGGCGTTCTAATAATCTAGAGTGAGGTGATTAATCATGAATAATGAACTATTAGAATTGATAAATGAATATATGAAAAAAGGAGACTTTATTGGAGAAGTTCCTGATGCTAACATAGCATGGGCCGAGAAAATATTGGAAGTGAAGTTCCCACCAGAATATAAAGAATTTGTTAAAAAGTTTGGTTCCGGAGGGATTTGTGGAGTTGACGTATTGGGTGTTGAAGGCGCAGACTACGCATCTGTAGTTGAAAGTACAAAGCGTTATAGAAAGTTAGGTTTATCCAAAAAATATATTGTTATAGAGAATGTTGATGAGTTTGTTTACTGCTTAAGCACAATAGATGATTATAATGTTGTGCGATGGGATGATATAAGCAAAAAAGCATTAAATAGATATACAACATTTAATGTGTATTTACAAGATAGCTTTCAAGAGGCAATTGATAACTGGGATTGATGGTTGTATCATCATGGAGTTGTATAACGAAACTTAGTTATGAAAATAAGAATTGAATACGAAGTATAGTTAGACGGAAAAAAAACTAACGAAGTTAATCAAGCAAGTTGGCTTAAACATAAAAATTTTGTGAATTATATTCTGAAGAACAGGATAGTGTTAGAAATAATCGTTTTGAATGCCCAAGATAAAAAATTTCATTCAGAGTATTGGAAGTGGATAATTTCGGATGTTGAAAGACAAGGATTGTAATTGCATACAAGGAGGGATATAAATTGGAAAAGGAAAAAATTATAGAGATTATCAATGAATATAATGATTCCATATTTTTGACTGGTGGGGTCAGTGTTGAGCAAATAGGAGATATTGAAAACAAGCTCAATGTAATCCTACCAGACAGTTATAAATGGTTTTTAGAGCAATATGGAGAAGGTATACTACTTGGAATTGAAATTTATGGTGCAGGAGCAAAAGAAACAAATCCTTCTTGTGTCAAATTTACGGAGAAATCACGTGAAGATGACAATCTACCGAAAGATTATGTAATGATAGAAGAATTAGGTGAGTTGGCGTACTGTATCGACACGTCAATATTCCGAAATAATGAGTGTCCAATTGTAAGCTGGGATCCAATCAATGAAGAAGTTGGAGAGGAAAAGTTTGATGACTTTTATAAGTATCTCTATTATCGTTTGGATGAAATGATAGATTAGTATTGAATCAGAACGATACATAATATAAATAGAGCGATTAATCTTAGGATTAATCGCTCTATTTATATTAATTTTATATTGAATAAACGGAGAGAAGATAATAAATATACTTGGCATGAACTTAATGATTTGGAAACTATTCAATTGGTACCAAGTAAAATTAATAGTGTCTTTAAACATTTGGGCGGAGTTGGCGAATATAATATAAAAGTTAAGTTAGGAGAGTAATTAAGAATGATAAAGATTAATGATGAGTTATTTGGAGAATTAGAATATCAAAAAAACTTTTGGAGAGGTAAAACAACTATTCAAATGTTTGATATGGACATAGAAATAGAATTAAGTGTAGATGGAAATGAAGGTGCTGATTTTTCAAATATACAGAGAGAGGCTTTTCGAAATTTTAAAAATGAAATGAAAAATATTATGGATGAAGTGAAAATCCAAATATATGAGTATTATAGTGAGAATTTTGAAGAATATAGAGAGATGTTAGGAAATAAAACAGAAGCAGATAGTGCGGATCTAGTTAAGGAAACAGTTCATCTGCCTGAAGAGTTTTGGAAGTTGTCAGATAAACACCAATTTAAATGGTTAGATGAACAAATTGGTGGAACTCAAAAGGGAATGACTTGGGATCATACCGAAGTGCCTGGTTAGTTGGAATTAGTTCAATTTGGCATTCATAATATCACACCTCATAATGGTGGAAGAACAAAAGGTATGTGGGCAGATGCTCCAAGATAACATAAAATTGAGGAGGTATAAGTATTATGGAAATTAAAGATGGTTCTGTAATTTATCCAGTACCAGACGATACTTTGTTATCTGAGAAAGAAAGGAAATGGAGAATTAAATTACCTAGTGCATATAAAGAATTTATTAAAAAGAATAATGGAGCTGTTCCGATAAAAGATAGTTTCGTCTGTAATAATCATAGTTATGTTATTGATAGGTTTTTGTGTATACTAAAAGTGACTGGCCAAAGTGATGATGAATTTTATGATATTGGTGTTGTTAGAACCCAGTTAGAAGAGAGAATTGTTTCTGATGAAGATTTAGTAGGGGTAGAATTATTGCCAATAGCAGTTTTATTTGCAGGTGATTGTGTATGTTTAGACTACCGAGGGAATAACGAAGATCCTTCTGTTTGTGTTTGGAATCATGAAGAGTCTGCAGATTTAGAACCCGTGACTTATTTTGCGAGTAATAATTTTGAAGAGTTTCTAAAAATTCTAGCTGAATAAAAATGAGAAGCATTAGATGCGGGATTTGATTCTTGCATCTAATGCTTTTTATTTTAGTTTATTAATAAATTTTTAAAGTGTTTATAGAAAATATTGTGTTAGTAGTTGAGGAGCGGGAAAAGAGTGGTAGAAATGGTAAATTCGGTCAATTTGAAGTAGTTGTAGAGGTTAATAGAGCAAGAAAGTAAATACTTAATGAAATAGAAGGAAAAGGGATAGTTGAGAAAACTATTAGAGATCGCGCAAGGGGTTGATTAAAGTGGAAAAAGAAATGAATAAGAAATGAATAAGTTGTATAAAGAAATAGCTGAAATAGTTAACGAAATGATTCCAGAAGAATGGAGAAAGTTTTGTTTTTATGCTCAAATATCAGAAACAGGTGGAGGAACTTACTTTTTCTAAAATACACTCGGGGATGAATTACAACATAGGTTACGGGTAATACAAACCATCCAGTGAGAGTATTATTTTAATGAATTATATAAATTAAATCCTGAGTATTTTAGTGATGCTAACATCAAAAATCTTAATAATGGATGGGCTGTTGTAAATGATGCAGTCTTTAGGAGACATTTCCCTCAGTATGATATTGTGGGATTAAAAGGAAAACCTTTAGTACATCATCATATTGGTGGTGGCGGACAAGCAATGGCTATTCCACAACCGTTGCATCCAGGGAGTGGAGGAATCCATAATATAGAGAAACAAATAGATATATGGGGGAAAGATCAAGAAAACGCTGAACGTCTTCAAGTATTAAGTAATTTTGTTGGAGGTATAACATGGACATAAAAAAAGCATTAGAACATTATTTTAAAGAACTCATAAATGTATGGGATACAAAATATGGTACATATCCTAAAGTACCGTGGGATGAAGAGATTGACCCTCGATTGTATTTAAGTAATCCAGATGAAGAAGAATATGTATATTGGAAACCTATTGAAAAAATTGATTTCGACAATTTTACAGAAATTGAAAAAAAACTGGGTATGAATATTCACTATGCAATGAAAGAATACTTTAATACGTATTGGTTCTTAAGCTTACAAGGCTTTTACGGCTCAAGATTAGTTAATCTTGAACCTATCGAACCAGGTAAATCTATATTAGAATTTTTTGAAGTAATGAAACAATCTGAAGAGAACAATGGGAGAGAACTTAGATATATACAAATAGGATTTGTCTCTCCAGAAGATATGGCTATTATCTTTGACAATAAAACAGGACAGATATTGATAGAGAATTTTGAAACTGAAGAAAACGAATTTCTTGCTAATTCACTTGCTGAATTGATAAATAATTTAAAAGTAGAATTGGAAGTTTAAGAGGTATTACTATTATGTAAACTCTATATGGAAATTTGTTTTACTGATTAAATAGTTTAATTTCATTATAGAAGTACACCGATGTATTACGTGCAATGATAGAATAGTAAAAAGAAGTACGAGCTTAGGCGAGATGACATTTTACTGGGTGATGAAAATAAACACATGGAATGGACATAAAACTAACGAACTCGTACAAACTCGTAAGCTTTAACGCTAGTAGTTGTCATACTGTTACTACAAAACTTACAAATTTATGCTGCTTAAAAACAGATGAACTTAAAGCACTTGATTGTCAACTAAAGACAACAAGTGCTTTCTTACGTTTTATGATAGAAGTGAGTAGGCACATTATATCTTGACAGTTTATACGAGGAACAATAATTTTTCAGCAAGCAAGAAACTAGTTTTTATTAGTAACTGAAAGGCAGAGAGTTACCTAAAAACCAAATAGAGAAGTTGAAGAAAGCCTTAAGAAATAAAGAATATATAAAAATGTCACCAAAAGAAACAGCTAAGCATAGGGCAGAATTTGATAAAGTAAAAAATAAAGTAATCAAAGAGTGGAAAGAAAATACTGGGCCAAAGTGGCCTATGTATAATGAAATTGTTATTTCAGAAAAAACAGGTAAAATAATTAGGAAAAAAGGGGATAAGTATGATGCTCATCATATAATTGAAAATACTTTTGGAGGAGAACATGAATGGTGGAGTATGCATCCTGCAAAATTCCCAAATGAGCATCAAGCTGGTATTCATGGAACTGGTTCACCAGCAAATACACCATTTAAAGGAGGTAAAAAATAATGGACTATGAATTTACTAAGGCAAACCAAGAAAATAGTTTTAATCCAGTGACTGAAAACGAAATAAAAGTAGTTGAGAAGGAACTCGATTTAAAATTTCCTAAGGAGTTAGTTAATTTTTATATAGAGGTTGGCTACGGGTTTATTAAAGGTTCAGAGTTTAATATTAATCGTATTATGGATCCTTATTCAGTAAGAGATTTTCGATTAAGAGTTAATGATTTTGAGTTTTATCCCGACATAGAAATCTATGATGAATTTGAGAATAACAAACTAATATTTTTTGAAGGAAGTGAATCAGCTTTAATGTCAATCGAATTGAATGAAAATAATAGAAATCCAATTTACTATTATGATATTCAAATTGCGACTTCTCTTGAAGAATTTTTAAGAAAGATAGAAGAAAATGATAAATATTACTTGGAGTTACTAGCTGATTAAAGAACTATAATAAAACTCATACCTTGATTGGTTTTACGCCTTTCAAGGTTTTTTACTTTTAATTATATTAAATCAGCTGAATTGAGTGATACAAAAAGAAAATGATTTCTTTGAATATTGAGAGCTCATGATAGGTAGTAACATCAAGGAGTTTTATTTTTATTCACTTTTACCATTGTTTATCGCCACAAGATTGAACGATCTCGTTAGTTTGTTAGCTATTCCATGTCATTAGTACCCATATAAAATGTCACCTCGCCATTGTGAAGAACAAGGCTTTAAAACTTGATACACATTTTTAGAGATCAAGGAACCAGTGGCGCAAAACTAAATGAAGAATCATTAGAAATTGACAGGGTGGGCTTACAGGAGATGTTGGCTCACCTTTCGTCTGTCCAAAAGATTATGTGGTTCCATATCCTACCGGAAAGAATGAAAAGTGACAGGTATTTGGGATTTTGTCACAGATCCTGAGGAAACGGTTGAAGGTGTAGCAAATTCGATCATGAACCTGATAAAAACCTATAAAAATATATCTAAGTCCAATCTCCGACTCATATGAAAGAGATATGGTAAATGGCGACGCCTATTCGCGAGCTCACTAAAAGTGCGCATAATGAAATATTAGAGATAATAGACACAGCCCTTGACTATGATACATTTGTAAGAAGGTTACAGATGTGGTCTCATTATAGATACAAGGGTGGAGTAGAGGGTTTACCAGGTAATCTAAAAAAATAGGAGTGAAATTATGGAATATAGTGGCGTGGTTTCAGTGTGGTTTGGCGTTTCTAAATCGTTTGAAAATCTTGAAGAGTATGTTGATATAGAGTATACGGAAGATGGGGATTCCATAGACTCAAAATTTGGTACAAACTTTGAATTTGGTTATTATGATGAAGATAACATTGAAATTTGTTTCTATTAAGAACCAAAAAATAATATAGACGACATTTTAAATGATTTTTCTTATAGCGAAGTAATTATTCCGAATATAAAAGAGTTAGTAAATGATGATAATTTAGCATACTGGATTAATTCTGTTATTGTACTGTATGATTTTAAATACCATGAAGCAAAAAGTGGAGATGAAACGGAAAATATAGAAATTAAATTTATTGGTACTGTACCATACAAGTAAAACTAATTAGTAACTTAGTTTAAATAAGCTATAAATACTTAGATATTGAATTAAGAACGATAACCAGGCGTGATGACATTATAAACCTAAGAAGTAGAACAAAACCACAAACTTAGGAAATTAAACAAGATTGTTGTTTTAAGGTGAAATTTGTAAGTGAATAACTTCATATAGCTAACCATTAAGCACTTGGTTGCCTTTTAGGCAACTGGTGTTTTTGTTTGTGAGAAATTTTAACTTTTGACGATATAGATGATGCTTTACTGAAATTCATAGCTCACGAAGGTTGTGCCAACATGAAGTAGTATTGTAATACATGTATATTGTGAAAAGTAGGATAATTAAGCGAGATGACATTTTAAATGGCAGGGGTAGTTATGATATGGATTGGCTAACAAACTAATTAGAATGACAAAGTTCCGTGGTGATAAACAATGGGTAACGTAAAAGAGAGTTGTTATTCTGTTGCCTTATAACTTTAGGGGTGTATTTTAACTAGAAATACAGACAACCCTTAATTACTTCATTATTTTACTGCAAATTATAATTGGAATAGTGGATTAAAAGGCGTTACGAAGGGCAAAAAAACTGGTCTCTATCCCAAACCTATTGCCATACAATCCTAAAAACCAACTGTCGTGGGCAGGTGGAGTACCTTATTATGTGGTTAATGGTACTGGGTAAAAAGAACAGTTAATTTCTATGGCGAAAGTGGAGTCGGAAGTTAGTGGTAGGGGTACGGGTAATAAGGAAGAAATCTCTACTGTTCCTAAATGGAGTAATGATGGCAAATATAATAAGGTTAGAGGATATAGAGGTAGGGACCTCACAAAGTATGATGAAGAGTATTTAGTTGATCCTAGACTTGTAGTTGAAATGAACTTTAAAGGGAAAGCTAACTCAGGAACTAATGCTGACGGATGGGAGAGAAATGCAAAAAAGTTTTCAATATATTACTTAAAAGTAATCCGGAGTTTTGGAGTGCAGAAAATACGGCTTTGATAAAGAGTGGTCGAGTTCCAAGTATTGATGAACAATTTATAAAACATTTTCCTCAATATAAGGAGTATTTGAAAGATCCAATGAGGTATCACCATATAGGAGAAGGGGTCAAGCTGTAGCTTTACCAAATCGTTTGCATCCAGGATATGGTGATATTCATAATGTAGAAAAGGATTACGGAATTACTGGAATAGATAATGAAATTGCAACTAGATTAGAAACTTTTATAAAAAATTCAAGGTGAGAAGATGATACTACCAGAGGAATTTAATGATAAATGGGGTGTTAACAAAGATGGCCCGCTAATTAAATTTAATTACCAAGATTTAATGAGTACAGATTTTTTAGATGAAGTGAAGAGATTTTTGTCAATAGGAGGCTTACCTGAAACTCCTGCACCATATTTAGAATTTACTTCGTCACAATCGTTATTAAGGCCTATTACGTATGTATTTAATATGCCAGAAGAGTTTCAAAAATATTGGTTTTTGGGATCTACTGGTTCCGGGGATCCGATATGTATAATTGAGAAACAAGAAAATGTAGTGTTTCTTCATAATAGTGATGATTATAAAGAGGTATTTATTAATTCTTCTTTAAATCAATTTGCAGAATGTTTATTAGTATATTCAAGAATGATTGATAAGGCAATTGAGGTGAAAGGTGAGGATGCCTTTATTGATAATGATATACCAGAATCTGTGATTAATTGGCTAAAAGAAGAATTTGAAAGAATTGATGCTAAGTGTATGGAAAAGGATTGTTTTTGGTTTACTAAGATTGAGAATTTATATGAATAACTAATAGATAACCAGAAACAATTTAAAAAGGAATTACGAAAAACAAATACTCGTGATTGCCGTACCATCAAGGATTTGTATAACAATATTTTTTTAGTGAAAATAAGCCCGATAATAAATTCTACGGACCTCGATTGATAAAGACAGCCGAGGTTTTTTTATAACTTATATAGAGTTGTAAAGTTGCCCGAAGTAACGACACAGTTTACATGGGATTGAAGCACTTAGGAATGTTGTTGATAATATTAAAAAAGTAAGAGATGCTGATGGAGCCAGAGATAATATGGTGGAAATGCTTAATAAACTTGGTGATATTGCAAAAAAAGGAGGAAAAAGTTAGGGGATGGATAATAAACAAGTTGCAAAAGAAATTCGTTCGGCTATAAAAAAGGGCAATATTGAAAAAGTAGTTGCATTAATCGGCTCTAATGCTGAACTTTTAAATATGATGACTCCTTTTGGTACGTGGCTTCATGTCGCAGCTTCTAGAGGGGAATTAAATATAGTAAAAAAACTAATAGAACTTGGTTCAAATATTAATGTGCTAGGTGGAGTATACGGTGGTGGAGCTTTGAACGAAGCTGCTTCTGCAGGGCATATTGATATAGTAAGATATTTATTATCTTGTGAAGCTGATATGGACGTAAGCGAACCAGAAAGAAATCCATTGTTAGGAACCATTAGTAATGGGCATGTTGATATTGCAAAACTATTAATTGAAAGTGGTATAGATACGGGTGTTAAATATAGTGGTGCATCTAAGAAAGATATGGACGCATTAACTTTTGCAAGGGAACAAGGGCAAGAGGAAATCGTTAAGTTGTTAGAAAAACAAAAAGGGTGGTCTACTGTAACTGAAACAAACGATAATGATCAAGACCATCATCATGTGATTTTAGAGCATGTGGCTAAATACTTTGGCCCTATCAAAAAGACTATAAGTGAAACTGTTCCTGGTAGTAGAGTGTCGGTCAATATTCACATAATTCCTCCATCAATAAATAAAGATTTCACAACTCTCGTAACTACAGGGATGAGTGATGAACCTATGGACTATTCAGACAAAGAAAGTGTTTTTAAATATGCAGAGTTATTACTAAAATTGCCTTCAAGTTGGATAGTTGAAAATGAAGATATGAAAGATCAAAACCATTATTGGCCCCTTGGGTGGCTAAGGAAAGTGGCTCATATTCCACATATTTATGATGGATGGCTGAAAGAAGGGGTTATTCTTCCGAATGGAGAATCCCCACAGCCATTTGCATCAAATACAAAGTTATCTTGCATAATGGTATGTCGTCCCCAAGAATCCGAGATGGATAACGTTCCTACTAAAAAGGGGAACATACACATTTATACACTCGTTCCTATTTATGAAGAAGAAAGAAATCTTGCATTGGAAAAAGGTCATGAGTATCTACTTAAAAGAATGAGTGAGAAACGGATCTCAGATGTATTGGACATACATCGGGTAAATGTCGGTATATAGTAACAGTTGTAAGACAGTGAAATGGACAGGGATTTTTTCTTGATGAGTTACATGACTAAGAATATAAGGAAAAAAGCATGTAGAGTTGAGGCTTTTGTGTTTTAACAGGTTTTCCCACAAAATAAAGGAGAATACATATGAAAAATAAAAGTTTCGATGAATTAGAAAATTTTTTGACTGCTCACTTTCATCAAGATATGGTATCACCAGATGAAGAATTAAAAGAATTTGTTAACTCAATATCAGAAAAAAGAATTTTATTAATTGCCAATGAAGTTAAGTTTTTTTTGGCTGAAAATATTTCAAATGAGGAGAAAGAAAATTTCATAGAAGAGTGCTGTGAACTTTATTTCCCTTCATTAGGAGTAACCCCGATACAGTGGCTAGAAAATATAGCTCGAGAACTGGAAAAAGCCATTCAAAAGGAGAATTAACAGGTTCACAAAAACATGTTTGGCAGTGAGTCTACTAGCTATCCAATTTATAAAAGAGGTTGAGTATGAAATATCCATACGAGTTTTTTAGAGATCATTTAGAAATGCTGAGAATAAAATTACCAGGTGAGATAGAATTATTCGCTGATTTTATTGAAGACATTTCTACTGAGCAAAAAGCAAATGAGTATATTACGATAGTTGAAAGTGTTTTAAATGGTTTATATCAGGATTTTGAGATTCAACTCAATGCCACAAGTGTGTTGATAAAAAAAGATATGACAATTCTTGAACACCTTTTTACATATGAAGAGCCTTATGAAAATGAAATGGAGACAGAACAATTTAAAGAACTCATGTTAATATGGAAAAATAAAATCCCAGAAAGATTCAAGAAAAATGAGAATTGAATTTATGCTTCTAATTTGATTATTTGTTGAGAAAAAGTTAACCACCAGACCTTAAATAAGCATTATGTGTTTAAGTGAAAACGGGTGAAAATCGAAGATATCTTCCGTACACAAGTTCACCGATGGGAACAAGAATAAAAAAAATTAATAAATCCGTGCAATACGAAATCCAAGTTTAGTAGGTGATTTTTGATGAAATATTCAGCTTTACAGGAATTCATTAAGCAGTATGGCAAAGATGATGATTTTACAGGTGGAGTAAGTGAAGACAAAGTTAAAGAAACAGAAAATAAATTACAAGTCCCACTTCCGGAGAGCTACAAATGGTTCTTAAAAAACTATGGTTCAGGAGGAAGTTTTGGTATTGATATAATTGGTTATGACTTAGTAGGTGCATCAGTAGCAGCTGCTACCAAAGATCATCAAAAGTATTATGGTTTAATCGATGGACTTGTGGTTATAGAAGATATTGATGAATTTGCTTATTGTCTCGATACTAATAAAATGAAAAATGGAGAATGCCCAGTTATTACGTGGGATAATCAAGAAGGCTATGGTCGAAAGCTTGCTGATAATTTTTCAGACTATTTTATTGAACGCCTTGAATTGGCAAAAGAAGATTGGGACGAAGATGAAGAAGATTGGTGAGTTATAAAAGAAGAAGTGGATAGAGCCTTTCTAAAATCAAAGGAACTATCCATTTTTTGTTTATTTAGATTTATATGTTTCTATATCCTACCAAAAAAAGAACATCATATAGGTAAAGACTTTGTGACGGGAGTTTGGGATTTTGTCACAGATTCTGGAGAAACGATTGAAGGTATGGCAAATTAGAATTTTAATGGAAAGGAGAATAATAGATGAGTAAAATGGCAATTAAAATAAGCACTAATGGTCCATTTAATAAATGTTTAGTACCGTTAAGAAAGTACACTGGTTTAGGAATTACAGACATAAAAAATAAAATTGCAAACAAAGATTTTTTTGCCGAAACGGACACGAATGATATTGATGATATGGAGAATTTAAAAGGATTGGTTGATAATTTGTTGAAGTTAGGTACAAAAGTAAAAATATTTGATAGTGATGAATATGGAGAAGGGATTTTCGATTATCAAGAAATTTCTTATGACGAATTTATTAATAATATTGACCGATTAAAAGAAATTGTGGAAGAATTACAGGATTTAAAATGATGCTTTGTCTGACGAAGTTTAAAAAGATTAGCTATGGATTGGTCTTATTAACTATTATTCATATGTTAAGAGCTTGTGTTAGTAATGCAACATAAGCGAGTGAACGCACATAAGACAAATGCATCTTTACTTTAAAACAATCAATTCTTTCTTTCCACTTCAAAAATAAATCATTATTCATTCAAGGTTGTACCATCAATGAATAATGATTTTATGCTTTGTATAAAAGTAGAAATGTACTTGAATAAAAATGGATCAATACACCGGCATATCCATTATATAAATATATCCAGCAGACGATATAGGTGGTCGGAGAGAAGATAATAAATATACTTGGCATGAACTTAATGATTGGAATCTATTCAAATGGTACCAAGTAAAATTAATAGTATCTTTAAACATCTGGGGGGATTTGGCGAATATAACATAAAAGTTAAGTTAGGAGATTAATTAAGAATGATAAAGATTAATGATGAGTTATTTGGAGAATTAGAATATCAAAAAAACTATTGGAGAGGTAAAATAACTATTCAAATGTTTGATATGGACATAGAAATAGTATTAAGTGTAGATGGACATGATGAAGCTGATTTTTCAAATATACAGAGAGAGACCTTTCGTAATTTTAAAAATGAAATGAAAAATATAATGGATGAAGTGGAAATGCAAATATATGAGTATTATAGTGAGAATTTTGAAGAATATAGAGTGATGTTAAGAAATAAATCAGAAGCAGATAAAATTGCTCCAAAAATCGATTCTATACTAGCTTTAAAAAGATTAGTGAAGCCTACAGAGTTAATTGTAAGAAGAGCAAGGAAGAATAGAAAAAGAAGACTAGGTTTACTATGTGATGTCACTTGGGATATTGAAGATAGATTAGGAGTTAAAATTGAAGATGAAGTTGTAGAAGAGGTAGGTTATCAAGATATCGTTCTATAATAATGTTATTTGTACTGAAAGAGTCAAAAAAACCTTGATAGGCTACCTACCTTTCAGAACGGCAAATCCATTTAAAAGGGGATCAAAGCGTATGAAATATTCATATGAGTTTAAGAAAGATCCATTTGGCGATTTAGGAATAATTTTGCCGGAAGAAATTTGTCTTTTCTCAGATTTCATTGAAAATATTGCAACAGTAGAACAAGTCGATGAATATATAGAATATATCGAAAAGGTTTTAAACGGGACATATGAGGACTTTGAAATTGAATTAAATGCTACAAGTGTACTCATAAAAAAAGATGTAACAATTGTTGAAAACCTTTATAGAATTGAAGAACCTTATGAAAATACGATAGAAACAAAGCAATTTATAGAATTACTAGTTGTATGGCGAGATAAAATTCCAGAAATATTCCAAGCGTGAATTCGGGGAATAAACCATTAATGGAAAATAGATAAGAGGAGGATTTAAAAAATGGCAAGAATTGAAAACTCGCATAATAAGCTTTCTCTAGAAGTGATAGAGCAATTTGAAACAGAAAATAATGTGAAATTAACGGAAAAGTATAAGGGATTCTTACTTAAATGGAATGGGGGAACTCCTGAGCCAAGTATTTTTGATATATCTGAAGAGCAGGGAAAAAGTGTTTTGAATGTATTTAATGGGATAGGTGACATGTATGATAACTTGGAAAAGGTCATAGACATATATGAGTATAGACTTCCAGATGGATTTATTCCAATAGCTGATGATCCTGCGGGTAATACGATATGCTTAGGCACTAAAGCTCCTTATATGGATAATATTTATTTTTGGGATCATGAGCAAGAACCTGAAAATCCTGATGATATGAGCAATATGTATTTTCTAGCCAATGATATTAATGAATTTTTAGAAAAATTATCTGAAGACGTTGAAGAATAATCCATGTTATTAATCAAGGGTTTCAAAGTATTGGAAGGGGAGAGGAGAGCAATACGGAACTCAAGACTAGAAGGTGAATTAGTTGAAGTATTCCAAGTTACAAGAATTTATTAAAACAAATCGTCAAGATGCTTATTTTACAGGTGGAGTAAGTGATGAAAAAGTTCAAGAAACAGAAATTAAATTACAAGTCCCGCTTCCGGATAGCTATAAATGGTTTTTAAGGAACTATGGTTATGGCGGTATTTTTGGTGTAGAAATAATCGGATATGGATTAGATGGTCCAGCAGTAGTAGATGCCACTAAAGATTATCAAAAGCATTATAAATTAATTGACGGGATAGTGGTTATAGAAAATGTTGATGAATTTGCTTACTGTCTCGATACTAATAAAATGAAAAATGGAGAATGTCCAGTGATTCTTTGGGATAACCAAGAAGGATATGGTTTTACCGCAGCTGACAATTTTCTAGACTATTTGATCGAAAGTCTTGAAGAGGCAAAAGAAAACTGGGATGAAGACGAAGAGGATTGGTGAAAGCTGGATTTATATGAATTGATAATGCTATAAGGATTTTTTGGAACGGCTGATAGCTCTTTTGAAATTCAAAGGGACTTTTATGGAGGTTGAGTATGAAATATTCATACGTTTTTTTTAGAGACCATGTTGGGACATTGAGAATAAAATTATCGGATGAAATAAAATTATTCGCTGATTTTATTGAAGACATCCCTACAGAGGAAGAAGCAGATGAGTATATTACGATAGTTGAAAATGTCTTAAATGGTTTCCATGAAAAATTTGAAATTCAACTTAATGCAACAAGTGTGCTAATAAAAAAAGAAATGACAGTGCTTGAACACTTTTATACATATGAAGAGCCTTATGAAAATGAAATGGAGACTGAAGAATTTAAAGAACTCATGATAATATGGAAAAATAAAATCCCAGAAAGATTCAAGAAAAATGAGAATTGAGTTTATGATTCTAATTTGATTATTCCCTTGTTGTATTCTTCATACTTGTCCGTGCAATACGAAATTCAAGATTAGTAGGTGGTTTGGTGAACTATTCAGCTTTACAGGAATTTATTAAGCAGTATGGCGAAGATGATGATTTTACAGGTGGAGTAAGTGAAGACAAAGTAAAAGAAACTGAACAAAAATTACAGGTCTCATTACCGGAAAGTTACAAGTGGTTTTTAAGAAATTATGGTTACGGTGGACTTTTTGGAGTGAGAATAATTGGATATGGTTTTACAGGTCCAGCAGTAGTAGATGCTACTAAGGGTCATCAAAAGTATTATGATTTAATAGATGGACTTGTGGTTATAGAAGATATTGATGAATTTGCCTATTGCCTCGATACTAATAAAATGAAGAATGGTGAATGTCCAGTTATAATGTGGGATAATCATGAAGGCTATGGTCGAACGCTTGCCGATAATTTTTTAGACTATTTAATCGAACGCCTTGAATGGGCAAAAGAAGATTGGGATGAAGATGAAGAAGATTGGTAATAAAGTAAGAAATGTTTTTATATAAGAAGAAGTGGATAGAGCCTTTAGAAAATCAAAGGGAATATCCATTTCTTTTTTCATTTAGATTTATTTGGGCACCCGACATAGTATTGATGCTTTGGGGAATGTTGTGAATTGATTAATGTCTGTTGAAGCTCTTGACGATTTAGGAGACATAGCTAGTACAAGAAATACAGGAGGAAATGTTTTGGATAAAAAAAGTGTAAACAAAGCAATAAGGAATGCTATTAAGCTTGATGATATTAATGAAGTAAAGCATTTAATAGGCGATAATCTAGAATCTTTACATTCAATGACACCATTTGGTACTTGGTTACATGTTGCAGCAAAGAAAGGACATTTTGAAATAGTAAAATATCTGATTCATAAAGGAATTGATGTCAATACAAAAGGTGATATATTTGATGCTTCTCCTTTAAGAGTGGCAGCAGGAGCGGGGCATTTGAAGATAGTTAAGTATTTAATAGAGAGAGGCGCAGAATTAGATGTGACCTTAGCAAAAAGAAATCCATTATTTGGAGCGATTTATGGTGGACATAAAGAAGTAGTTGAGTTTCTAGTTGAAAAAGGAATAGATATTTCAATTAGATATACGGGAGAGCTTATTAAGAATATGGATGCATATGAATATGCTAGAGAATTTGGGCAAACAGAAATTGCTGAATATTTAAAGCAGAAGATGGATGAAAAGGAATAGAGATATTACACTAAGGAAAGGGATCTTTGAGTATGACTCTGACTTAGAGGGGATATATGAAGAAGCAAATAAACTTGTTTTTTTATGAAGTAAATGAGCGTGTATATTTAACACTTGATTTAAATGATATTAAAAGGATCTCTGTACACTTCTTTGAGATATAATAGCTGAATCATTAGATGATTTTTATAAAAAAATTGATGAAGACAATGATTACTTTTTTGATATTTGAGGATGATGTTTACCCTTCAAAACAGTTTAAAAGAAAGGAGGAGTACATATGCCCCAGTGGGAAGAATTATTGATAGAAGTTGAAAAAATTGAAGGAAAATATGATGGTTCACTTAGGAATCCAGTATCGAATTCAGAAATTATTAAAATGAAACAAACTATTCAGCAGAAACTTGGAAACATTATTATTACTGAGTCGTATATTGAATTTCTAAAGAATGTAAATGGATTAGACTTTAATGGATTAGTAATCTATGGTGTTGATGAAAAGCTACTTGATAACGAAGTGGATGAAGGAGTTCAGGGGTTTATTGAAACAAACGAGCTTTGGTATGAAAATGATTGGCAAAAGCAATACTTATTTTTGGGGGATTCTGATACTGCATGGTTTTGTTATGACCTAAATGAGAGAGTATATGTAGAACTTGATAAACCCTCTGGAACTTTAATTCATTTATTTGATAGTTTCGATTCTATGTTGAGTGATGCACTTAAAGCAAGCCTTCTGTAATTCTATACGCCGAAAGTATTATAAGGGTCACATAATGCTAGAATTGGGTGACAAGAACAAGGAAAAGCACTTGATTGTCTAATATAGGCAACAAGTGTTTTTTGCTAATAAACCAAAAGACCATTCACAACAAAATGCATTGGGCCATTATTGGGGCATCAACTAGGTATCATACATCAGTGGGTAACAAGGGGACGAGAAGCTTTAGGAGGGAATAAAAATGAGTATTTTGCCTGAGAAATTAGATCAAGTTCTGGGAGAGGATATTTATAAACGTGAAGATAAAAGTAAGGTAAATGAGGCTTTAAATAGTTTAGAAGTAGATGTATCAGATACATTCCGTGGATTTTACCATTATTATGCTGGACCTTTTTGGGAAGAATTTGTACCTTTTGAATTACTTGATATCGTAGATGAAGAGAATAATATTGAATCATATACATTTATTTGCCGAAAAGAGCATGGCTTTCCGAAAAAGTATTTGATTTTAAGTGAAATGTCAGCAAATGCTGTATTAGTGCTTGATACTATAACGGATAAAGTCTATACGGTGAATTTTGAGGGCGGAGATGAGCTACTTATAAAAGGTGAATTAAAAGAAACGTGGCCTACATTCTATGAATTTTTGAAAGCATATTTTAATTGCTAGAAGAAAAACTAACCAACCACATGTTAGGTAGCAATGTATAAACGTTTAGGACCATTAGAATTTGATGCAACATTTTTATTCTTAGCTTCAGAGGTGAAGCAGCCATCAATGGTAAAAAAAACGATGTTACAGGAGGAATCGTAATAAAAAAGTCTGTTAAATTGGTACCAATAAAAAACGGGCTAGCGTAATGCTTGCCCGTTTAATTTGCGTCGTAACTTATATTAATAAAATGCTTTGCCTTCTCTATATCTTCATCGCTAGTTATAACAACCTCTAAATCCCCTGTACCGTAATGCCCGATATCTTACATCACGAGTAAAGCCACTTTCTAACGTAATACTTTGCGGATTAACTTTTAAGTAAAGTAGTAATTTGCCTGTTTGGGGGTGTATTTCTACGCACGCAAAGTTTTTAATTCGTTTAAACGCTATGTAATGTTTTAATATCTTTACTTGTACATTATCACCTAAAGCTAACATATACGCTTTTACAGTTTAAGATCTTAGGTAAAGTTGATTTTGAAAAACAATTGTTTAGTAAAATCCCCCTTCATTTCTTGAATAAATAAAAAAACTCTTCTAAACTATATATAATCCACAATTTAACAGTAAATGAAATTAGTACATACAAATGAAATCTAGTTATAAGAAAAGAAGTTGAAAGGACTTTCCATTATGTATATGATTTACGAATCTCAAACACTAGTTTCTGCCATGCAAACGCGTGTCGGACAATATAAGGATCTGAAAGAACAGCTCACGGAATTAAAAAAAGGGTTTGAGAGTATCGTTCATTTGGATGATGAGCTGCAGGGGCAAGGCGCAGTGGCCATTAAAGGGTTTTACAAAGCACAGATCGATGTCGTGGATTCTTGGCTGCGACTGATCAATCGGCATGTTGCCTTTTTAAGTGGAATTCAAGGAGATACATTCGAAGCGAACCTTAGTGAAACCGTGGTTACGGTCCCTTTTTTAGAGGAAGAGCTGACAAATGCCACTCGAAATTCCAAGGAAATGGTTACAGCCCAGAAAAATGATCTGAAAAAAATATTTGCTGGAATTGATGATATCATTCAGTTAGAGCCTTTTTCCGATGATGCGTTCTTTGAAAATATGGAGAAGGCTGAAAAGAAACGGACCGAAACGATAGACAAAGTAAACGAAATCGACTATAAGTGGACGGCTGAATATGCTAAATCCGAAGAGGACCAAGCGGCAGTGGCGGCACTCATGGAGCAATTGAAAGTATCCAGTACAAGGGGAGGAGAATTATCCCCTCTCTATTTTAATGCAACAGCTTATAAAAATAGTGAAGCCTATAAAAACCTAGAAGTAAGGAAAAAAGAAACCGCGCAATATCTCAAGGTTAAGAAAGAGGAAGCGGAGAATCGCCGGATCAAAGAATTGAAGGCACAACTCGATCGTGTAACAGATCCAGATGAGTTCCTCAAAATCGCCAAGCAGATCGGGTATGAAAACTTAGCGCCCACCCAGCAGCAATATGTTATGCAGCTAGAAGCGGCTAAGCAAAACGCAGACATTGCAAAAGGAATCGGCGTAGGCCTTTATGATGTAGGTAAAGACTTCGTGACAGGAGTTTGGGACTTTGTCACAGATCCCGGGGAAACGGTTGAAGGTGTAGCAAATTCGATCATGCACCCGATAATAACCTATAAATATATTTCCAAGTCCATCTCGGACTCATATGAACGGGATATGGTTAATGGTGATGCCTATTCGCGGTCTCATTGGGTAACTTATGCCCTCGGAACAGTCGTCACTTCAGTAGTAGGAACAAAAGGCGCAGGAGCCGTAACAAAGACTGGGGTAGCCACTACCAAGGCCGCTGCAGTAAAAGGTGCAACAAAGGCAAAAGAACTGGCCACTATCCCTAACCTATTGCCATACAACCCTAAAAATCAACTGTCGTTGGCAGGTGGAGTACCTTATAATGTGGTTAATGGTACGGGGTTAAAAGAACAGTTAATTTCAATGGCGAGAGTGGAGTCGGAAGTTAGTGGTAAGGGTACGGGTATAACTGTTAAAGTAGATTTTGATTTAATAAAAAAATATATTAGAGATATAGAACTACGAACAGGCAAAGAGTTACCTAAAAATCAGAAAGAAAAATTGAAGGAAGCGTTAAGAAATAGAGAATATGTAAAGTTATCACCTGCTGAAACAAGAAAACATCGACGAGTATTTAATAAAGTTAAAGATAAGCTGATTGAGGAGTGGGAAATAAATACTGGACAAAAATGGCCGACTTATACTGAAGATGTTATTTCAGAGAAGACCGGTGAACCAATTCGAAGAAAAGGAGATAAATATGATGCTCATCATATAATTGAGAATAGTTTCCACGGAGAACATGAATGGTGGAATATACATCCTGCAAAATTTCCAAACGAACACCAATCCGGTATCCATGGTATTGGCTCTCCAGCCAATGAATTATTTAAAGGAGGTAAGTAATTAATGAGATTTGATTTTATTAAGAGTCAAGATGGTAATCAGTTTTTCCCAGTAAGTGAAAAAGAAATTGAAGAAGTTGAAACAACCATAGGACTAAAATTCCCTTGTGATTTAAGAGAATTTCTTATAGAAGTTGGTTATGGTTTTCTTAGAAAATCTGAATATAATATCAATCGGATTATGGGACCCGCTTCTATAAGAGATGCTAGATTAAAAGTTAATGATTTTGAATTTTTTCCAGATATAGAATTATATGAAGAACTTGAGGAGGATAAATTAATTTTTTTTGAAGCAAATGAAAGTGCCTTGTTACTTATTGAATTAGGTGACGAAAAACATAATTCTATTTATTACGACGAGATAAAAATAGCTGATTCTTTTGAAGAATTTTTAAGAAAAATTATGGATGACGATAAATATTATATCGATATAGAATAAAAATGGAATATTCGCATGAATTTAAAAGAAACCCATTAGGATATCTAAGGTTAATCCTACCACAAGGAATTAACCTTTTCTCTGACTTTATTGAAGACATTGTATTAGAAACAGAAGTGGATGAGTATATTGATATTGTTCAGAAAGTAATGGAAGGTGAATACGAAGAATTTGAAATAGAAGGGAATGCTACCAGTGTCTTGATAAAAAAAGATACAACGGTTCTTCACCACTTTTATATTTTCGATAAGCCAAATGAGAATGAAATGGAAACTGAACAATTTAAAGAACTCATGCTAATATGGAGAAACAAAATTCCAGAAAGATACAAAAAACCTAAGAATTAAGTTTTATAGATCTAGATAAAGTAATGGCGTATCCAAATTAAAAGTTGATTCTATCTTTAATTTTGGAAAAAAAATAATACAACTTTATGTAATCCTATATCCTCTAAACGAAAAAGCTCAAAAACATTAGTATATATCTCCCTTGAGTCCTCCATGTACCTGGTTATCTCATGAGCATGTGGTATTCTAAATATTTTAGACCCTGCTTATCATTTTGGAAAGGGCAGTAATTAAGGGGAGGAGGAAAAAATGAGTAAAAAGTTATCTAAAGAGGAATTAGTTGAACTAGTAAATAAAATATGTAATCCTAAGCTGTCTGATGAAGAAGTAAGTGAATACATAGAAATTTTAGTAGACAATGTTCCTCATCCTGCCCCTATTGACTTAATTTTTTGGAATGATGAGGAATTATCACCAGAGGAAGTAGTAGAGATTGCCTTAGCATATAAAGAAGAAAAATAATTGTATTTAGAACATGTATTAGTATAACCTTGAATGGCTATTTACCATTTAAGGTTTCTTTTTTCGTGGGGCCACCCTTAATTATAAGGACTTTTGAGATTCAGTATTAGAAGGTGAAAAGTAAGAAATATTTTTATATGAAGAAGTGGATAGAGCCTTTCGAAAAAGGGGCTATCCATTTTTTATTCATTTAGGATCTATGTACTCCTATATCCTCTAAAGTCAGAAAGGATGGAACGGCAATTCCTTTATATAAAAATAATCTAAAAGGGGATCAAAGCGTATGAATTATTCCATCTCGTTCCTTTCTAGGGGAGTGCTATATTAATTAAAAGTAATTTACTTTAAGTATTTAATGATTTCTTAAATATATGGTATTTTAAATCCAAACAACAACGAGAAGTTTGTAAGAAAATTTCTAGAAGGAGGATATAACTTTGAATGAATATGAGGAACTATATAGTATAAAGAAAAATTTGGAAGAAAGTATTAAGAAAAATAAAATTTTTGAATTAACGACTCATGAAGCAGTCAATGTGATTTTTGAGAAATTAGGTGTTTTTTACACACTTTTAAATACAGCTGAACATGGTAGGGTGCAGGAATTTATTAAAAAGCTAGTTAAAACAAATGCTTCTGAGATAAGTGATATTTCCTTTATACAAGAATCATTAAAGTGGATTTTTCGATGGTGTTCAAGCTATTGCAGGAGTGAGTCTAAAGTTAATAAAGAAGATATACTAGCGGAAGATATATATAACCTTATGGGGGTTGCCTATTCCTATGAGAAATTTGTTGATATGTGGGAGATGCATAGTCAGAAGAAGGTCAAATACAACAAAATGGGGAACAAAATTACTTTTGATTATAATCAAGAAGAGACATATATAACTCATTTGTTATATGACTCTTATTTTAGAGAAATTAATCATGCTAAAAATATGGAAAAACTAGCTATTTACGAAAATATTAATAGTGAAAACTTAATACAAGTTATGAATTTAGCACATCAAATGGATTTTAATTGCTCTTTTAATATAGAGTTTGACCAATTCAATTTAGAAGAATACAAAATATTCTCTACAGCACTTACGGAAATTTTATCAAGAAAAAGGTTAGAAAATAGTATCAATGGAAACTACATTATTAATCCGGGGAATGAAGGGATTTTACTTTATAAAAAAGAGAAATGGGTTTATGAATTATCTACTCTAATAAACCTCAGTAACGAAAAAATAAGAAAGATCATCGACTTTTTCACATATGATTTTTCTAATCAAAAGAGTGATATCTCTTTATCATATTTCGTTTCGCTTTCAAATGAATATTTGCTTATATCTGAGGCAGTATTTAATCTTTCAAGACCAGAAGTAAATGCGATGCGTTTGTTAGCTAAGAAAAGATCCTCTAACTATGACTCTGCTCAAAATAATTTTGAGGGAGAGGAAATAGCAAGTATTAAAAAGAGTATTGGAAATAAATATTTAACCAGTTATGGTATTGATAAATCGCAAAAGAATATTCCTGGAATAGACTTATTGGTTTATGATCCTATAGAAAATCATCTACATATTATAGAATTAAAATATAAAATCCCTGTTGACTCTACACTTGATATTAACAACTTGGATAAAATGTTAAACAAGGCATACAAACAAGTTGAAGAGGCTAAGAGGTTGACAAAAGATCGATTAGGTACTTTGCTATTAGAATACTTTGGAGAAACATATAATCTGACAGAGCCTAAAAAAGTTGACTATTTTGTTTTGACAAACTACTCAATTGGAACAGGAATAAATAATACTGTACCTACTCCAATTCTTCTTATTGATCATTATATTGAATTAATGAGACAAAGAAATGGTATGGATTTAGTTAGAACTGTTTTAAATAGTAGTGATAAAAAGCTTCCTCTTGAAAAAAGAAAGAGATATAGTAGATTTTCTCTTCTTGGCTTTAAATTATTAATACCAGAGTATAGCTTTAGGTTAAAAAAGTAATATGATGGATAAGGGTTGTTAAAATTTTTAATGCAAGAGGGTTTAAGGAAACTGATCTTAAATATGAATTTTGGTTTGGAGTGGAGTATTAAAGAGTTCGATAGATTCAAATAAACAAAAAGAATGATTATGTGATTACCATAAACATAATTTAGTATATATTGGTGATTATATTAAGTTTTCAGATGGAAAAGCTGGAGTTGCTTTAGGGCCAACATTAGTTATGATTGGATTCTTTGGCAAAAAAGCTAAAGCGAATGGTTTTGATTGTTTGTCCATTTGGGATTATAGCTTATTGAATGGGCTTATACCGTTAATTATATCTTGTTATTTTTTTATTTAGAAAGTTCTGTGGCCTCGATTTACACAAGCACTGATCATTATATGTCTTGGGGCGGAATAGGGTCATTTACAGATAGTAAAGCATACCTAACTCATCTTGAAGGTGTTTTAGAAGGATAAATTCCTTGAAGATATGGTAAAACAAAACTACAGCCTTGCTGATGTTTGTTTAAAAAAATATAAGAAGCACTAATGATCGACAAATTATTCAATGTATATTTAGATATCTGAAACATTCTCTTATATAACCACAGTCAGGAGCCAATCATGAGCATCGAGAAAAAGCTAATTGTCAATTCAGACAAGGGTAATTTATTAAATGAATTAATTTCTTCAATAAATGAGTGTGAAAAGTTTTATTTTAGCGTGGCCTTTATTAATTATAGTGGTCTTCAGCTGTTGTTGGATACTTTCAAGAACGCGGAAAAAAGGGGAGTAAAGGGGAAGATTATTACTTCTACTTATCTGAATTTTACTGAAGCGAAGGCTTTAAAGAAAATAAATGAGTTTAGTAATATTCATTTGAAGATTTTTGAGACAGATAAGGCGATTGGTTTTCATACGAAAGCGTATATTTTTGAATTTAAGGAAAGTTATAAGGTGATTATTGGTTCTTCTAATATTACTCAAAGTGCACTTAAGAGTAATATTGAGTGGAACGTTGAGATTATTGCTAAAGAGGATGCTCAATTTCTGAAAGATGTTTTAAACGAATATGATGGATTATGGAATAGTAGTGTTGTAGCGGATGACAATTTTATTAGTAAGTATGAAGAGTTTTTGAGTAAATTAAAGGGCTATACGAATACTCAGCAATTTATTTATGAAAGCTCTGAATATATCATTCCTAATAACATGCAAAAACGTGCGGTTGAAAACCTTGAAAGAATTAGATCGTTTGGGGAAAAGAAGGCCCTAGTTATAGCAGCAACAGGTACGGGTAAAACATATATGTCTGCTTTTGACGTAAAGGGATTCAAGCCTAAAAGATTGTTGTTCATTGTACATAGAGAAGAAATATTAAAAAAAGCAAAAGAGACCTTTGAAAAGCTCCTTCCTAATGAAAAACTGACATTTGGATTACTGACTGGGAATCAAAAGCAAAAAAATGCCGAATATATATTTTCTACCATACAAACTTTGTCTAAATGCTACGAGGAATTTAAACGAGACGAATTTGATTATATTATTTTTGACGAGGCCCACCATGCAACAAGCCCTAGTTATCAAGCAGTGCTAGAATATTTCGATCCACAGTTCACATTAGGAATGACAGCTACTCCAGAGAGAAGCGATCAACAAAATGTTTTTGACCTATTTGATAATAATGTGGCATTAGAAGTTCGTTTACATGAGGCTTTAGAGGATGAACTGGTTATTCCCTTTCATTATTTTGGTATTACCGATATTGAGGGAATTGATTTAAGTGATGTAGATATTGACGATGTAGCGGAGATAACGAAGAGATTAAAGGTTAACGAGAGAGTCGACTTTATTATTAAAAATATGAATTTCTACGGCCATGACGGTGAAAAAAGAAAAGGTCTAGGGTTTTGTGTAACCGTTGAACATGCACAATATATGGCACAAGAATTTAATAGTAGGGGTATTAAAAGTATCTGTTTATCTGGAAATGACTCAGTCGAGCAGAGATCGTATTATATAAATAAGCTAGAAGATGATCATGATGATTTAGAATTTATTTTCACCGTTGATATTTTTAATGAGGGTGTTGATATTCCTTCTGTTAATACTGTTTTAATGCTTAGACCTACTAATTCTCCGATAGTTTTTATTCAACAGCTAGGACGAGGACTTCGCAAACATAAAGACAAGACTTTCCTAACAGTACTTGATTTTATCGGGAATCATAGTAAAACGTTCTTAATTGCCATCGCTTTGAATGGTAGTCGATATTATGATAAAGAGAGCTTGAAGGTTGCTATTGCAACTGGATTTGCAAATATTCCAGGTTGTACGCATATTCAAATGGATAAAATTTCTGAAGAACGGATATTAGCGCAGATTGATAAGGAAAACTTTAATTCTTTGAAGTATTTGAAGGAAGAGTACTTTGAATTTAAGAAAATGAATCAAGGTAAAATTCCTTTATTATTAATGGATTATATGAAATTTGATGGAGCTCCAGATCCGATTAAGTTTATTAATCGCGAAAAAACATATTTGCAATTTGTAGCAAAAGTAGAAAAAGAAGATTCCTTGAAAAGGCTATTACTAGACGAAGATTTTGAAGGAGTATTAAGGGAATTATCGAGCAAGTTACCTTTAAAGCGAGTGTATGAATTTGCTATTGCTAAATATCTATTGGACCATGATGATATTTCTTTAGAAACTGCAAAACATGAGATATTGAAGTTGGTTAAAGAGGTAGATGAAGATAGCGTATTACATGCCTTGCAGTGTCTAAATCAGGATTTTTATGATCCTGGTCAGAAAAAGAGGAACTTGAAGTTATTTACTCTTGAAAATGGTCATTTAACTAAGACAACTTCTTATCAAAAGGTTTTACAGAATGAAGAATTTAGAACGTATATCGAAGATCTGATTATTTATGGAATCTTTAGATATGAAAAGGAATTTAAAGAAGACTATTATGGTGTGCCACATTTGAAGCTTTATGAACAATATCAAATGGCTGATGCTGCATTACTCTCAAATTATCGCAAAAGCCACAGTGCTTTTAGGGGTTCTGGTCTACTTTCAAATGGAAATGACTACTTCTTATTTATTGATTTGCACAAGGAAGAAGATATTAAAGAGAGTATTAATTACCACGATGAATTTATAAACGAACGCATTTTTCAATGGCAGACTCCAAATAGTACTGCCCCAAGTTCTGAGAGAGGGAAAAATATTGTATTCAACCAGGATAGAGGGATACATTTACATTTATTTATTAGAAAGTATAAAGAAATAGACGGAAAGACAGAACCGTATATTTATATCGGGAGGGGTAACACCGTGGAATATGAAGGGGAAAAGCCAATTACTGTTACAATGGAATTAGAGAATGAAGTCCCAGCTAGTTTATATACGGAGTTCACTAAAAGAGTATAGTCTTCTCATTTGAGAAGACTATTTTTTTCATTTATCAATTGTTCCACAGCTGGAATGTCAGCGGGAGCCCATTTTAGAGAACTAAGATTCTCTCGCTTTAACCATATCAGTTTAGAATGCTCATTGGCTGTTGGGGTACCTTCAATGATTCTACATTTTATAGACAATAAGTTAATAATAAAGGTTTCATACTCATGCGTATTATCATTAAAGATTGAAGTCTCTGTTTCAACCTTGCATTGTAATTCTTCATCAATCTCTCTTTTTAAAGCAGTAAAAAGATCTTCGCCTTTTTCTACTTTTCCACCTGGAAATTCCCACATGTTCGGGATGCTCATTTCTGGAGAGCGTAACGCACATAGTATTTCATCATTTTCATTTTCAATAATGGCTGCAACTACTTTAACTTGCTTTTTCATGTTATCCTCCTATAGGTTTGCTATGATTAAATAATATCATGATTAAGTGAGGTTTGTGATAAATACAAAATTTAGGTAAGTGATATAATTGTTATAAAAACTTTGAAGGAGGCCAATTTATGCCAGTCCACAATAAATTAGTTCGTGATCGGATTCCTGAAGTGATTGAAGCTACATAAAAATATCCTCTTAACTTTCAACATTTTTTCAATTGAAAAGGTGAGATTATTTTTTTTGAGTATTTTTCTTATATTTTAAAATATTTCGTTACAATGTTTGTTATGATATTTGATAATCTGTTTACAAAAACATTCGTTTACCTATAATAGTGCCTGTTTTGTAAGAAGGGGTAGAATTCACGAGCATAGATGAACAATTTAGTGTTTATGCATATAAGAAAATTAATAGGAGGAGCTGGTCCTTTGTATCGCTATGATAAAATAAAAAATGAATTGATAGAAATTGAGGTAACTAATTTTTCAGATCAGAAAATAAAAGAACGGGATCACATTGAGGAATGGATTCGGAAGAGCCCTCAAACTTTAGGGGAAGATTTACTTATTATCGGCCATGAGTATGATAAATTTGAAAATAATGAACGGCTGGATTTGTTGGCGTTGGATACAGATGGGAACTTGGTCATTATTGAAACGAAACAGGACTATACCGGATCTGGTGTGGACTTTCAAGTTTTGAAATATTGCTCGTATTGTTCAACATTAAAACCAATAGACATTATCGAAATCTATGAAGAGTATATTAAGAAGTTTAGCCTCCAAGGGGATGCAATTGATAACATTCTTGAATTTTTAGATATTGACTCTCAAGATATATTAAACAATGTCTTAAACCAAACACAAAGAATTATTATTGTTGGAAATGAATTTGATAAAAGAATCCTTTCTGTGTCTGCGTGGCTACATCAGAATGGTATTGAAATTAAGTGTATCTCTATTAAGCCATATATTGATAGTAGTAAGTCGGATATGTTAATTGATATCAATCAACTTATCCCACCTCAAGATATTGAAAACTATTATATTAAAAAGAAAATTCAAAGCGCTAAATCCCAAGGTAATGTGTTTCAATCAAATGATGTAATTCTGTTTTTTGATAATATCGTTGAAGCTGTGAAGCAAAAAGGCCACCATCCTTATTATCATCCGAGGAAATCATATTGTACTGTAAAATCAGGATTTAAAAATATTTCTTTCACGCTCATATATCAAAAGAGCTTTTCTCATTTTGCTTTTGAAGTTGTTACTCATGACCCTGAAATAAAACAAAATATGTTCTCCGCATATGTAGAAAATAAAGAGTTTATTGCTTCAAAAACAGGACTGGAATTCAATACAGAGGATGGGAAAAGGAATCCAGATTGGGGAAAAATCATGGCGTATCGGAAGTTTGATAAAGGTCAATCCATACATAATTATTCCGATGATATAAATGAGAAGTTTATTAGAATAATTGAAGCTTTTAAGGAATTATTTAAAACGAGTTTGAAGTAACCACTAACTTAGAATTAGGTACTATTTTGTTTTTCAACAAACAGGCGTTGTCTTAAATAAGTGCGCCTATTATTGGGTCAGACCGTTAAATACAAATATTTTTATATAAAACAAAAAATCATTGACTATTGGAAATTTCCTGGTTAAAATAGGGGCAAGATTTGAAAGGAGCGATAAACGTGGCATTTTTACAACTATACTGATATACACACATATTATGGAAAAAACCACTTTTTATAAGGGGTTATTTGCTGTGTGTATAGGATGGATATGTTGTAGTGGGTTTATCGTTCTGCCGGATATCTATGCTGATTTTTTTCGTACACAGAGCCCTTCTGTGTACTTTTTTGTTTTGGGGGATTTAACTTGATGATGTTACTTTTCTATTGATGTGAGTTTTTAGTTGAGCTCATATCGATTAGATGATTATTCAGCGGTGACTACAAAATAGGGGGAATGTAAATTGCAATTCTTATTATTCTTTTGATGCGGGCTTGAAATAGAAGCTCGTATCGATCCAAGCTATCGATACGAAATCACATATTTCGGAGGTAGCGAATATGGAACAAATATGTTTTGAATTAGAAAATGTCGAAGTGACTTATTTAGATAAAGAAATATTTAAGATTGAACGATTGGCTGTACATCAATTTGACCGAATCGGCATCGTCGGGAAAAATGGTACAGGGAAAAGTACGTTATTGAAGTTACTTGCTGGAGAGATTCAACCGACAAGCGGAAAAGTAAAGTGTTACGTTGATCGTGGATATTTTGAACAAGTAGAAGCGCCTGCTGTTGCAGAAGCTGATCCAGCGTTACTGGGAAGATTGGCAGTTCCGCGAAATTCAGGGTCGCTAAGCGGCGGTGAGCAAACAAGGCTAAAGCTTGCCCAATTGTTTACCCACTATAATGAAGCGTTACTTATCGATGAGCCGACAACCCACTTGGACCAAGAAGGCATTTCGTTTTTACTTGATGAATTACGCTATTACTATGGTGCGCTTGTCTTAATTAGTCATGACAGGGCTGTATTGGATGAACTCGTCACAACGATATGGGAAGTGCATGAAGGCGAGGTACATGTATATTCAGGAAATTACAGCGAGTACACTGCACAGAAGAAGTTAAAACGTGAACAACAGAGGCAAGCTCATGAACAATTCATTAAAGAAAAGAGCCGGCTTGAAAAAGCGGCGCAGGAAAAAATGAAAAAGGCTGAAAAAATCGCTCAAGCTGGAAGATTGTCAAAAAAAGAGGCGAATGCAAAACCGAATAAGTCGTTTATGACGAAATCGAAAGGCACAAGCCAAAAATCCGCACAACGTGCAGCGAAGGCAATTGAGCATCGAGTGGAAAAGCTTCAGGAAGTGGAAGCAGTACAAGAGGAAAGGGAAATCGTATTTCGCCAGTCAAAGCAATTGGAATTGCATAATAAGTTCCCGATAATGGCGGACCGACTGACTCTTCAAGTGAAGGAGAAAGTATTATTGGATGAAGTGAGTTTCCAGCTGCCACTCGGTAAAAAAATAGCCATCACAGGCAGCAACGGCAGCGGAAAAAGTACTTTGCTACACCATATTGCGAATAATGGTGCAGGTTTAACTCTTTCTCCAAAAGTAAAAATGGGTTACTTCCGCCAAATGAGCTATAGATTTGCTGAAGATGAAACGGTACTTCAATTCCTGGGGAACCGCTCAGAATATGATGAAGGATTTTTAAGAAGTGTCCTGCATTCGATGCAGTTCGTCGGGACGGATATACTGAAAAGCGTTCAGTCCTTAAGTGGCGGAGAAGCGATTCGCCTCCAGCTTTGTCAGTTGTTTCTAGGCGAATACAACATTCTGTTATTAGATGAACCGACCAATTTTTTAGATATTAATGCCATTCAAGCGTTAGAACGATTTATAGCGGCATATGATGGGACGATACTATTTGTATCCCATGATCAAGCGTTCATAAATCATGCAGCAGATCTTCAATATAAAATTCAGGCAAAAAAATTGGTTCAAGTGTTACTTTTAAGGTAATGCCAAAATAAGCCGATGGGGCAATTCCGTCGGCTTATTTATTTGCTTCTCTATAAGATTTGGGTTCCATTAAACCTCTGTTTCATTTAACATGGTTGACATAAAAAAGTAATATACTTAAAGAGAAGTTAGATCTGAGCCTAAGATTGAGATAATGATAAATATAAAGAATCGGAGTGTGAAATATGAGTGAATCCAAAGCATGGTTACACGTAATTATAGGCGGCCTGCTTGAAGTAATATGGGCAAGCGGCTTTAAATATGAAGCTATACCGCCTATTATTGTCATCATTTCATTACTGACAAGCTTTGATTTAATTATAAAAGCAGCTAAAGTATTACCGATAGGCACTGTATACGCAGTATTTGCGGGAATGGGGACAATTGGAACGACAATTGTTGAAGTCATTTTTTCTGGCGGCATTGTCAGCCCATTAAGAATTGCCTTCATTTTATTACTGTTAGCTTGTATTGTTGGATTGAAATTGACGGCTAAGGGAAGTGAAAATTGATGGATTGGTTGTTTCTTATATTGGCAGGATTATTAGAAGTCGTAGGTGTTATCGGGATAAAGAAGACGGCTGAAAAAAATAACTTGATAAATAATATCATTTTAATAGCCGGTTTCGTTTTAAGCTTTCAGTTACTGGTCAGGGCAATGGAAACGATCCCTTTATCAACAGCCTATGCCGTATGGACAGGTATCGGAACCGTTGGAGCTGCGATTGTCGGGATGGTTTTCTTTAAAGAATCAAAGAGCTGGATAAGGGTTGTCTGCATACTGGGTGTTATTTTTTCAATCGTCGGATTAAAGGTCGTAAATTAAATAGTTGAGTGTTGGCAGCCTAATCCTATTGTGGGATTAGGCTGCTTTTGATTTATATCGAAAAGTTAAAAAAATTGTCCATTAAGGATGAATCGAAACCGGTGTCCCGATAGGAACAGTCCTTGATAATTCCTCCACGTCCCGATTATGCATGCGAATACAGCCTTTGGATACGGCCTTACCGATCGAGCTGGGGTCATTCGTTCCATGAATGCCATAGTGTTCTTTGGATAAACTCATCCACATTGTACCGAAGGGGCCTCCGGGGTTGGGGGCTTTATTAATGATGATGAATTGTCCTACCGGTGTACCGAACAGCATTCTTCCAACAGCAATCGGATATTGTTTTTGCAGTACTCCATCTTTAAGCAGTCTTAGCCTGCGATTGTTAACGGACACATCGATTTGAAATGGAATGGTATCAGCAGGGGGAAAACCAGGGATCATTATGGGCTGACCAGGATTAATGACATTTGGATTTATGGTCGGGTTAGCAGCGATGATGGCCGATAGCGGTTTCCGATAGTCCCTGGATATCTGTGTCAGTGTTTCACCTGGTTTAACTGTATGAATCAGTCTGAACACCTCCATAGGTTATAGTTGCATGTTTCATTCTATGTGATTTTTCAAAAGTGTTTCGTAACTCGTTATTAACTGTTATCTGTTTTTAATGAAACTTATATGTTAAGTAACTAAGCCGAAAAGAAACCGAAATGAACATTTGATAAAATAAGTTTTTATGGAGATGGATTTTTTGTTAGTTAAAGAGGGGGAATAAGGGTGGAGGAACATGTGAAAAAGGCTTTAATCGAATGGAATGAAGAAATTAGTGATGTATTAAATGGGATAGAAAAAGAGTATGAAGAAGTTAAGCGTGATCTTCAGGTTTATTCCTATAAATTCAATATCACCAAGCAAGTTGTACAATCCACTATAAATGATGAAATTATTCGAAACATCCGCGAGCTCTATCATAAACCTTTTGAACAAAAATTGAACGAATTGAAAGAATCAATAAAAGAGCTGGAAGAAAAGAGAAAGGTTTTTCAAATGTTTGTCGATAAAATTGAAAAGGTTAGTGAAAGAGAAGAAGGAAAACCGCAAATATCAGTCATATAAGGCAGTCAAGAACAGGATACTCATAAGTACTCTACTATTCTATACCCAAAAACTAGGCAGCGAATATAACTGCTTTTTTTTGCTGGAATTGTAAAAAGCGACCCCTTGTTTACCCCAAGATCAACCCGGGTACACTATCCTATAAAAAGGAAATGGGGGAATTCTATGTGGAATGCGGTCTTTTGGGGAGGGGTTTCGGGTTCTGCTGTCCTGCTTGGCGCACTTGCCGCCATCTTCATTCCGATAAAGAAAAACATCATTGGCTATATCATGGCTTTTGGTACGGGTGTATTGATTGGTGCCGCGGCATATGAGCTGCTTGCTGATTCGGTGAGTGATGGAGGAATCTGGGCGACGGGGATCGGATTTATAGCAGGGGCCGCCGTGTTTACTGCCTTGGATTTTCTTATTTCCAAAAAAGGTGCGGATAAAAGGAAACGGTCCAATAATAGCTCTTCGAAGGAAGCGGGCCTAGCCATTTTCATCGGGACGGTGATGGATGCCATACCGGAGTCGATCATGATTGGCGCAAGCTTAATAAGCGGCGGCTCGGTAAGCTGGCTATTGGTCATTGCCATCTTCATCAGTAATATTCCGGAGGGGCTCTCAAGTACAACAGGTTTGCTCAAAAGTGATTACTCCAAGAAGAAAATCATGCTACTGTGGTTTTCCGTCCTGATCATTTCGGCACTATCCTCGATGTCGGGATATCTATTCCTCGATCATGCCCCGGACTATGTCCTGGCAGCGATGGCAGCC
The DNA here is from genome assembly GCF_056502895.1 of Bacillus sp. T-10(2022). Lineage (NCBI taxonomy): Bacteria > Bacillati > Bacillota > Bacilli > Caryophanales > Bacillaceae > Bacillus > Bacillus sp. T-10(2022). The sequence continues at coordinate 4,535,079 of NZ_CP113518.1, read as the reverse complement.
TTTGCAGGCGGCGGAATCATCGCCATGATTGCCTCAACGATGATGCCTGAAGCATATGAAGACGGAGGGCCGATCACGGGCATATTCACCGCTGCCGGCCTGCTTATATCTTTGGTTTTGGATTCGATGTGAGATTGTCCCCTTGGAAGGAAGGGGGCAATTTTTTTGTATAAAATCTATCATAGAAGGAAATACGCAGGCGAAATAAGGAAATATATGTCTAAAAAAGAATCGCTGGTGTTAAAATACCATTTCAAATCATACACTCTTCATATATTAGATTTTTTGACATTGAGGAGATGGAGAAATGAACTTCGAGATGCAAATAGCGAATATGTTGGCTGATAATATACATGGTTTCATTACATTTGTCCGGGAAAATCATGAAAATGAAAACAATTGCTTTTGTTTAAATAGAGATAAATTGTATCAATTGAAGCTTCTTGTTGAGGAGTTCAAGTTTCAGGTATGGGCAGATGAACTTAAACGAATCAATCGGTTTACCTGGGATGAAAACTACACGCATTTATTAGTTGATAGATTCAGAAAAGGGATGGAAATCATTGAAGAGTACGTAGAAAATAACTACAGCGATTTATTCATATTTACCGCTAGACTTTACACATTGAATAGCCTCAGCTTAAGCTTTTGCAAGGAGGAACCTCAATAATCTTCCCAATGAGTGCGGGATAATAGTTTATATATGTTAAAATCTAATAGGATTTAGCCCGGAAAATGAAAATAGTAATGTCATAAAAGAATGCCCTGGCATCTTTTTGAGATAATCCACAAGTAATGCCTCGAATAAGGGAGATGAAGCAATGATAGTAAGTGAAGGAATGGCGAGCTTATACAGGACTTTCGAAAGAAATGGTTATGATAAAGAAAAGGAGACCAGTAAGGCTACAGAATTTAAAAACATCTAAACTGGAGAGGTAATATACTTATTGCCTACTCAAGAGATAGGTGTTGTTTTGGATCCAAAGACAGTAGAAAACCATAAAGATTTTAAAAGTGAAAAGAAGTATCATAGTACTGCATTAAAAAAATTTCCTAAGAGAGTGAATAAAGGCCAAACTCCAATACATTATGGGTATTCTTTTAAATTTAAATCAATAGGTGAGTTAGAGTCCTTTATAAAGAGAGTCAATGAGATTTGATAATGCTAAATTGAAATCGCTCTTTTCTCTTTAAACCGATCCGGATTACGAATCAGTAATCGGGCTTACTCTAACTAGTTTCCTTGCAAAGGGCTGAAAATATTTAGGTGATCGCCCAAAAAAAGATGGCTAAAGCGATGATTGAAGAGATGATACCAAGCACTGCTTTCCACTTTGATGAAGCGTTCAACCAGATAAAGACGCTGCTCACTATCATTCCAATAGAAAAAAGCACGCCGCTAATCACTTTCATCCATGTCGCTTCAAAAATTGGTTCGACCAACAAGAGTACCCAACTGAGTGCCACCAGACCACCCGTAAAGATAAAACGCTTACTCGTAAAATCAGTCTTCACATCATTTCGTTCTTCTTCTGACATCTTTTTATAACCCCGCCACATCATGAAGGCCGGAATCCCTAACATTAAAACTAATCGTACAATTGCATCTATATTCATTGAGTCCTCCAGAAATTGCTGTATACCTTCCATATACGTTTATTCCTGGAAAAAGTTTCAACATCTTCCTGCATAATGACATCCTACCCCTTCAGATCCGATTGTCTAAGGGGTATTTACATGTCCAAGAGGTAGTTAAAACATGTGCAAGGTTTTGTCAGGGTTTATCATGTACAGTTATGACGACATTTCCCTTTTTATGTCCTAGCTCTACATATCTATGAGCCTCGGGAATCTGTTCCAGCGGGTAGCGTTTATCAATGACCGATTTTATTTTTCCAGTTTCGATTAGCTCCTTAAGGAGTAGTAAATCTTCCGTAAGTACCTTTGCTATTCCTTGCCCTTCAACGGACACATATCGCCCGTTCGGGGTTAGTGCTTTTTTGCAATTGGCTTTCGAGCTTTTCCCGACTGCATCAAAGATGATGTCATAACGCTCTTGTCTTTCCGTGAAATCCTCTTCCGTATAATCAATTACTTTATCTGCTCCCAATGATTTCACCAATTCAAAATTAGCGGCACTGCATACTCCGGTAACTTCTGTTCCAAAGTATTTGGCTAGCTGTACGGCTGAAGTACCTACCGAACCGGATGCACCGTAGATTAGGACTTTTTGTCCGTCCTGGATATTGGCTTTTCTGAAGAAATGCAGAGCTGTCGTTCCCCCAAAAGAAACGGCGGCGGCTTCCTCATAGGTCACATTGGCAGGCTTCATTACGATTGGCCCGTCTTCAGGTAAGCATGTGTATTCGGCATGAGCCCCAAAATTCATTCCAGTCATGGCAAAAACCTGGTCGCCTTTTTTGAATTTTTTCACATTGCTCCCTGTTTCCTCTATCTCCCCGGCTAGCTCCACTCCGAGTATCGATTTTCGCGGTTTTCTAAGCCCCAGGAAGATCCGCATCGGCAGCCATAATAAGAAGGGGCTCTTGAAGCTCCGGACTCTTATGTCCCCTGAAGCGACTGTTGCCGCATGAACCTTTACCAGAACTTCGTTGTCCTTGGGAGTTGGTTTTGCTACCTCTTGGAGTTCCAGTACATCGGGTGAACCGTATTTCGTGCATACCATTGCTTTCATCGCAAGTCTCCTTAGTTTTTGATTCAGTCTTTTAATACTATGATTTAAGCTGAACTATAAAACTACATGTAAACGAAACTGAAGAAACTTCTGAAGAAACACTGAAAAGCAGTGAGATTTCACCTCCGAAATCCACTGCTTTTACATTTTTTTATATTAATTGGTGTTTGTAATGTCATTCTGCACTAGACCAACACCTTCATTCAGCATCTTCAATAGTTCTTTCAGAGCGAAGGAATGGTAGGCGTCTTTTTTGGTGATGATCCCGAGTTTCCAGTGGAGATTCGAGTTTTTTAACGGAATGATTTTAACATTTTCGTTGGTTTGCTTATGATAAATCGATCTGGGCAGGAGGGTGATGCCCAGTTTGGATGAGACGAGTTCAATGATCAGGTCCCATTGTGAGCTTTGGTATGAGACGTCAGGGGTGAATCCGTCTTTTTCGCATGCCTGGATAATGTAATCATGTAAAGTGAAGTCTTCTGAGAAAAGGATGAATTTCTCGTCTTTCAATTCAGTTAAGGTGACGGCTGAATGGCGTGCAAGTCTGTGCTCTTCATGAAGAAATAAAACGAATTCGTCTTCAATGAAGCGGTAAATATTGTAATCAGCTTCGCTGGCAGGCAATACGACGATGCCGAGATCGATTTCGCCTTCTTCGACAAGCTTTTCAATCAGCTTTGCGCCCAGTTCGACCAACTCGAGGGAAACTTTCGGATAACGTTCTTGAAAGCTGCGGGCAATTTCCGGGAAAAACAGCGTGCCGATCAACGGAGGGATGCCGATTTTCACAACGCCTGTTGTTATGTCCCTGAGGTCATCCAAGAGTACATTCAATTCGGATAATGCGGCGAAGGCTTTTTGGCCTTGCTGATACACGATTTGTCCGGCATCGGTCAGTCGAAGGTGTCTCGTTGAGCGGTCAAAGAGTTCTACATTCAGCTCTTCTTCGAGTTTTTTGACGGCTTTACTTAAGGAAGGCTGTGTTAAATAAGAATTCGCGGCGGCATTCGTAAAACTTTTATGTAGGGCCACTTCCATGAATGATTTTAAATCTCGTAATTCCATATCTGTCCCCTATTTATTCGTAGTAAGAATAGATTGTATTCTCTTTATTCATTTTACTTATAAATAAAGTGGATGTAAACTATATGAGGATTAAAAAGCAAGTATATATAAACCTATTTTAATAAAATATTCTTTACTGTAAAAGTATAAGGAGAAAGGGCTTTAGTATGAGCTGTATTTATGATGTCTAATATTAATGAATATATTTCCATCCTATCAGCTTATTCACCTTTCTCGGAAATGCGGACAAGGTAGGTTTATGAAGTTATTTTAAGCTTACAAAAAAAGAAGGTGTTCTCGTATCCACTTTTTTAGGGTTGATGCTGTAAGACACGGATTATGATGTCTTGAGCATAAGGGATTTACACATCAAGGGGGAAGCATGATGGAAAGCAAAACTATTTACATCACCTTGGAAAGAGGTGATTTCGAGTGTTAAGTATAATTGTAGGCTTAGTATTGCTGATGGCTTTGGCCTATTTGGGATGGTCCATCATTTGGGTGGCGCCGCTTGTGGCTGGAGTTGTAGCATTGATGAGCGGATTGGATGTATTTGATACGTATACCGGAACGTATATGACCGGATTGGTCGGGTTTGTTCAGAAGTGGTTCCCAATCTTCCTGCTGGGAGCGATTTTCGGAAAGCTGATGGAAGAAACGGGTGCAGCGAAATCCGTTGCTAAGAAGGTAACGCAGATCATTGGTAAAAAGAGGGCGATTCTTGGGGTACTGATCGCTTCCGCTTTATTGACATATGGCGGAGTCAGTTTATTTGTGGTCGTGTTTGCCGTTTATCCGATCGCGCTTGCTTTATTTAAAGAAGCAAACGTTACGAGAAGGCTGCTTGTTCCCACATTTGCGCTTGGGGCATTCACTTTCACGATGACGGCCATACCGGGTACACCGCAAATCCAAAACCTGATACCGATGGAGTATTTTCATACGACACCTACTTCAGGCATGATCATCGGGATCGTCACTTCATTGATCATGGCAGTTGGCGGGTATTTCTGGTTATCCTACAGAGAAAGAACTCTTTCTGCTAAAGGAGAAGGATTCATCGAAAAAGATGATGCGGTTACCGGTTCTGAGCAAGATGAAAAAGTACCGAATTGGTTATTGTCCTTGGTTCCGCTTCTTATTGTTGTCCTATTGCTTAACGTTGTGAAATTGGAACCCATTTATGCTTTATTATTAGGGGTTCTGAGCATTATGGTCATCAATATCAAGGATTACAAAAAGTTCATTTTCTCTGTTAATGAGGGAGCGAAAGGGTCAGTGATGGCCATCCTGAATACAAGTGCCGCTGTTGGATTCGGAGCTGTCATTGCGGTTATACCCGCATTTGATAACATCACTTCTTGGCTGCTTAATATCTCGAGCAATCCGCTCGTTGCCGAATCTCTTGCCGTACAAATCATGGCAATCATCACTGGTTCCGCTTCAGGCGGTATGGGTATTGCGCTTAATGCACTTGGCGATACTTTTTACAGCTTGTCACAATCGACGGGAATCAGCCCGGATGTATTCCACAGAATGGCGGCAGTCGCTTCAGGTGCATCCATTTTCCCTAATAATGGTGCTCTATTGACACTATTGGCGGTTACAGGATTGACTCATAAAGAAACTTATAAAGATGTTTTCGTGGTTGCGTTCATCATCCCGACCATTGCCATGATCGTCGGCATCATAATGGGAGCCATCGGTATCGTTTAATAAATATCGATACAATAAATTAATCTACTCTAGGAGGAATTCATAATGGTTGAAAATAAAGTCGTTATTATTACAGGTTCTGCTCGCGGTATTGGATTTGAAATTGGTAAGCATTTCGCTGAAAGTGGAGCCAAAGTGGTTCTTTCCGACATTAATGAAGAATCGGTGAAAGAGGCTGCTGAATCATTGAAAAAACTTGGTTTCGATTCAATTGGAATCAAAGCCGATGTTACAAAAGAAGAAGATATCGTAAATATGGTGAAGGAAGCTAAAGAAACATACGGTTCGGTTGACATCGTGATTAACAATGCCGGTCTGCAGCATGTATCGCCAATCGAAGATTTCCCGACGGCTAAATACGAATTGATGATAAAAATCATGCTGACAGCGCCGTTCATTCTAACTAAAGCCGTGTTCCCGATCATGAAAGAACAAGGTTTCGGCCGCATCATTAACGTCTCTTCCATTAACGGTGTTATCGGATTCGCAGGTAAAGCGGCTTACAACAGCGCGAAACACGGAGTGATCGGTTTAACGAAAGTTGCTGCTTTGGAAGGTGCAGAACACGGTATTACGGTTAATGCTTTATGCCCTGGATATGTGGATACTCCGCTTGTACGAGGACAAATGGCAGATCTGGCGAAAACACGTAATGTTCCGATTGAAGATGTATTGGCAGAAGTCCTTCTTCCATTAGTGCCTCAAAAACGTTTATTGGATGTTAGTGAAATTGCTGATTATGCATTGTTCCTGGCAAGCGATAAAGCGAAAAGCGTAACAGGTCAAGCAGTTGTCATTGACGGTGGCTATACAGCTCAATAATCAATAATTATAAGAAAAATAAAGGTGAACCTTTCTGCTGAATTTTAATTTGGCAGAGAGGTTCACTTTTGGCGTATTTTTGACTAGTTTGGGGAAATTATTCAAACTTGGAATAAATGTTTAGGGGGATCTTCATGGACTTAATGATTATATTGCTGGCGCTGGGGCTATTGATGTTTGCAGCCTACCGCGGCTATTCTGTCATTTTATTTGCACCTATCTTTGCACTTTTACCTGTTTTTTTCATTGACCCGGGTAATGTTTTGCCGTTCTATTCCGGCGTATTCATGGAAAAGATGGTCATTTTCATAAAAAACTATTTTCCCGTCTTTTTATTAGGAGCCATATTCGGGAAGATCATCGAAATGTCGGGAATCGCCGAATCGATTGCGAAGACGATCGTCCGCTTGATCGGTGCCAAACAAGCGATGCTGACGATCGTCCTTTTGGGTGCGATTTTAACCTATAGCGGCGTGAGTTTATTTGTTGCGGTTTTCGCCATTTATCCATTTGCCGTTCAATTGTTCAAGCAAGCCGACATTCCTAAAAGACTTATGCCGGCTACCATCGCACTTGGGGCTTTCACGTTCACGATGGATGCTTTGCCGGGAACTCCCCAAATTCAAAATGTCATTCCTACGTCCTTCTTTGGTACAAACATTTATTCGGCTCCAATCCTTGGAATCATAGGCGCCATCTTTGTCTTATCGGTTGGATTGGCCTACTTGGAAAGCAGAAAGAGAAGAGCCAAAAAAGTAGGGGAAGGGTATTATGGGTTTGCTGCGGAAAATGCCGCTGGTCCTGAACAGGAAAAAGGGGAGACCGCTCCTGATTTACATTCAAACCAAACTGTATTACGGCAGATTTTAGCATTCGTTCCGCTTGGGTTGGTTGCGATCATGAATAATTATCTGTCTAAAGCCATACCGAAATGGTATCCTGATGGATTTGATTTTTCCGCAATGGGGTTAGAAGATTATTCTGTTGATGTAGCGGCCAATGCTGCAATCTGGTCGGTGGAGATTGCACTGATCGTCGGGATCATCACAGCCCTTGCCTATGATTGGAAACGAGTGACGAAAAACATGAAAGAAGGACTGAACAACAGTATTGGCGGCTCATTGCTTGCCGTCATGAACACCGGTTCGGAATATGGCTTCGGCGGAGTCATAGCTGCCCTTCCAGGATTTGCGAAAATCAGTGATGGAATATCAGGTGTGTTCTCGAATCCGCTTGTCAACGGCGCTGTCACCACTAGTGCACTGGCAGGCATAACAGGGTCGGCCTCCGGGGGAATGGGTATTGCATTAAGCGCAATGGCCGATAAATACAATCAAGCAATCGCCGCGGCCAATATCTCACCTGAAGTGATGCACCGTGTAGTCGCTATGGCATCAGGCGGCATGGATACACTTCCGCATAACGGAGCCGTCATCACCCTGCTTGCCGTCACCGGATTAACGCATAGGCAATCATATGGCAGCATATTCATAATCACCATCATAAAATCATTGGCTGTCTTTGTCATCATTGCCCTCTATACCTGGTTTGGCATTATATAAAATGGTGAATTCACGAGTAAAACCTTGAAATTCACGAGTAAATCTCCAAAATTCACGAGTAAAAGCTTGAAATTCACGAGTAAATCTCCAAAACTCACGAGTAAAAGCTTGAAATTCACGAGTAAATCTCCAAAACTCACGAGTAAAAGCCTAGAATTCACGAGTAAATCCCCAAAAACTACGAGTAAAACCCTAAATAAGGCTAGTGAGGTATCCATACTGATGTATGGGTACGTTTTTTTATACACTTTGCAATTTATAAATTATAAAATGTAATATATATGTTGCAAAAAGTTAGATAAATCATATAATAAGGGTAAGCGATGGAATTATTGGAGGTCGATCAAAGATGAATCTATTCAAACGAACGAAAAAGATAACGGATGAGCGGGTTGAGAATGTAAGAAATAAGATTTATAAAGAAATGTATTACGTCATTTTGGCCATTTGCCTGGTGAGTGCACTTTTCAAACTATATAAATATGGTGCAGGCAGCGGGGAGTTATATCTGGAATTCGCGATCCTTGTTGCGGGAGGGCTGTATTACTTAGCTCGTTCCATTTTCTTAGGTGTATTCTGGGATGAGGTGGAGATGCATGACCGCAACAGCAAAACACCGATGAGCAGGAAGACGGTTCTTTGGACGGTTGCTTTAGCACTTATCATCGCTATATTCATGGGCGTGAATAGTGCTGTATCCTATGCCGATAGCAGTTCCCAGGGTGTATGGTATTTTGTATTGGTATCGTTTGTATCCGTTATGATCTATTTGCCGATTTTACTTCTGTTTTTTGGCGGTATATACTTGCTGGCGAAGAAAATCGGAATGAAGAATAGCTAAGATTATAAGAAATAGTAGGTGCTTTCCCTTGAAAAATATAAAACTGAAGCTTGCCAGAGTAGAAAAGGACTTGTCACAAGAAGAATTGGCCAAGATTGTCGGCGTATCCAGGCAAACGATAGGATTGATTGAATCCGGAAAGTATAATCCCTCATTAAGTTTATGTGTCGGAATTTGTAAAGCATTATCACGCACATTGGATGATTTATTTTGGGAGGAAGACTGATTAGGGATACCATGACTTGGATATCTTTTTTTTAGGAATTTATCATCAAAAAATGGGGGAAGGTATAGCATGTAAGCAAAAATTTAACATTCGAGAGGGATGGTTTGATGGATCGTACGATTGGTTACTTACGTGAGATATTGTCTAACTATACGGACCAATATCCTGAAGCGCAGGAAATTTATAATAAAATCAAAAGCGGACATTTTCATTCTGAAGAAGAACTCGTCAATAAACTATCCGGTAAAGAAGCCAGTCTCCTTAACCATATTCTTCCTCAGGAAATTAAACATGCGAAGGAAGCGAGTGATACGGAACGGGTCACGCAATTATCAGAGGTATATGAACTGATTATTATATGATAAAACCTTGTCCATGATGATCATGGACAAGGTTTTGTTGGTTTTATTCCATTTCACTAAGTGAATCCATATGACTGGCTATCATGGCGATGATCGTGCTTGCTTCTTCCTTGCTGAAAATGAAATTCGTTTCATCCTTTATCAGGTCATCATCCGCTGTCCGAATCCGATTGATCCGTTTCAGCACACCATCACCTGTTTCCTGGACGATACCGAATTGATAGGTGACCTCGACTTCATTATCCTGGATATAGGCGGTCACTTCAGGCGTTTCCCAATCTACATCGATTTCGTATATTTCGGAATCGTCGCTTTCTGGATCATGCAAATCATCATTATCATCATCCATATCCATTTCGTATGCATAATCGTAATCATCATCATCATCATCCGCTTCCAAATAGTTATGGAAGCTCTCATGGACAGCATCGACGATATCTTCAATATCCGAAAGGATGACCTTGCTGATCTGCCCTAAATCCGGATCGAATGATTCCATATAAAATTCTTCATTATACGGATCAAAAAACAGCGAGGAAAAATACTCCCTCTCATCGTCTTCCAGCTCTGTATAAAACTCGATGCGTGGATGCTTAGACCCGCGCTCCACGATCATACTGCCATTGCGGTCGTATTTCTCACAAATTGATTTAAGATGATCCTGCAATTCCCCGCTTACTCTGTCAAACCATTCTAATGACATCAACATCCACTTCCTTTCGTGATTATTATTTCCCAGAAAAGGCGAATTTGACGTGCCATTTAAAGCCAACTGCAATTGATCTTCGCACCAAAAATGTTAGTTATAAAAAAATACTTTAAAGAGAAAATAAGATGAAAAGCAAAAGCGATAGTGAAATTCCAGGATTCATGAAACAAGCAACCAGGGCGGGATAAGGCTCAGGATTTCTTCAGCAACAGAGTTAAGAGGTTTTATTTAGTAAAGCAAAAAGTTCAAGGGTAAACATTCGGAGAGGTTAGGAACTCTCTTCATTAATTTTTATTAAACTTCCCTATACCTTTCAATAATAAAGTCAATAAAATACCTGCTTGCTATTGGCAATACCCTTTTATCCTTATACGCCAAAGTAATGGTTCGGATAATAGAAGGAGAGATGCTTTTCGTTACAATATTATAGGGACATTTATGTAAGAGCAGTTTCGGTAAAATTGAAATGCCAAGCTCTTGTTCAATCATCGACATAATCGCATAAGGATCATATACTCGGTATTGTGTATCAGGTTCAAAATTGTACTGTTTAAAAATTATTAATGGTTCATTTATCACTCCCTCATCCAACAGAATATAAGGATCTTTTAGCAATTCCTCCAAGGAGACTACAGTGGATGATGCTAAAGGGTGATTTACTGGCATTACAGCCACCATTTTATCTTTTTGCAAGGGAATCGTCGTTAGATCTGTAACATTTGAATTCACAAAGCCAAAGTCTACGCTGCCTTCTTTAATCCAGTTTGAGATTTCCGTATAATTTCCTTGATGTAATTCGAAATGAACAGTTGGGTAAAGTTCCTTAAAGTCTTTGATCAATCCCGGTATCCAATGACATGTAACACTGGAAAAGGTGCCAATTCGAATAAGGCCGCTTTGCAGTCCCTCCATCTCTTTATGCTTTTCAGTCAGTTCCTTATGTGAATTACAAATCTTCCTGATATATGGCAAAAATTCCTCGCCATCCGGTGTCAGTGTAATACCCTTTCGAGAACGTAAAATAAGAGTGGTGGAAAGCTCTTCCTCTAATGAATGCACCATTTGGCTAATGGCAGACTGCGTATAGCCTAGTTCTTCAGCCGCTTTTGTAAAACTGCCTGTTTCTATGGTTTTGATAAAAGCATAATACGAATTCAATCTCACAAACCCCTTTGCATTAGCAATTCTAATATATCTATTATAAAAATTGGTTTTACTAATGTAAATGGAAGAAATAAAATATAGTTGGGAACAGAACAACAGAAAATTAAAAATATCAAGGAACCTAAAATTATTAAAATAGGAGTTGAAGTAGAAAAATAATGAATATTAACGTTAAATACAGAAAAATTATTTTTGCATTTTTAATGGCATTTAGTATGTCCTTTTTTATTTCATTTATATTAGTCTCAATAAATAGGGGTTATGATCATATATTCCTATCTACATGGTTAAAAACTTGGTCACAGGCTTTTGTCTGTGCTTTCTTTGGAGCTTACTTTTTCCCGAGAGTAATACAACAAATAATGAGAAGAATTAATTTTGTAGAAAAACCGTTAATAATTGAGAAAGATTTTTTGGTGAGAGAAGAAGACAATTGCTGAGTAGATAATTAAAATTCCGGTAATAAAATGTGGATATGGTTTTAAAGTTAAGCTGTTTTCGCATACTTTGTTGCTATTTACTAAGTAGTGCGGTGTGGTTGATTTCCCCTCCAGATGCTCGCTTTCCGCGGGGCGGGCGGTGAGCCTCCTCGGCGTAAACGCCTGTGAGGTCTCACCTGTCCCGCTGCTCCCGCAGGAGTCTCGCACTTCCGCTCCAATCAACCTTAAATAGTTTCGTTTTAAAAACAACAATCTTTACGAAAAGAGCCTAAAGTTAAAAATACTGATATAGAGCTGCCCAAATGATGGGGAGCTTTTTATGCGTTTCCCTGAAAAAGTTTCAAGCCCATGCTACTTTCATCCCTGTAAAAGTTTATATAGAGTGTGAAAGGGGGTGAGTGATATGGCAAATCAAATTCCAGTATCAAGTACATTGCGGATCGATTTTCAGACGGGGTTAAATGAAAAAGGGGCTCTCGTTTTCAAGCGGAGGACATTTTCAAACATCAGGGTCGAGGCGACGGCGGACCAGTTGTTTTCGACAGCAGTTGCAATCGCAAGTGTACAGAATTATCCAATGGGTGAAGTGACCAGGGTGGATACGTATTCTTTGATTGGCTAATCGGTTTTTTGAAAGATGTCGGAAGAGGGGGAGGTGATTAGAAATGGCTAAAGTATTGGAATTGATTTTCGTTACAGCGGAAGGAAAGTCAGCGACGATTTCCGTTGATAATCCGAAGGAGCCGGTCGGAGTAAACACGGTTAAACAGGCAATGGAAAAAATCATTACGGGGAATGTGTTCGTTACATCCTCCGGGAATTTGGTCGATTTGAAGGTAGCGCGCCTTGTCGAGCGGAATGTGGAGGAAGTGGAACTTATTTAACGAACGGGAAGGTCATCTTTGTTGGACACACTTGAAGTGAGGTGAATAAAAAGTGGATCAAATTCTGCCATTTGTCAGTGATATTGGGTTCCCGATCATTGTTACCCTTTATTTGCTTCATAGAATTGAAACGAAATTGGATACTTTGAATGAAACCCTTGTAGAGCTGCCAAATCGCCTGCGAGAAGGGATTCCCAAGTAGGTTAGGAAGCATCATGAGTGATATCATTCATGATGCTTTTCCTTTTGAAATGGAAAAGTTTTAATAGATTCTAGTTTTATATCAAAACTATCGGGTATACATAAAACTGTAGCTAGTTCATAAAAAATCCAAATAATAAGGAGGAGTTTTAATGACTAACAACAATGAAAAAATGAGCAGGGAAGAAGCTGGCCGCAAAGGCGGGGAAGCGACGGCAAAAAATCATGATAAGGAATTTTTCCAAGAGATTGGTCAAAAAGGCGGAGAGGCCACTTCCGAAAATCATGATAAGGATTTCTATCAGGAAATTGGCAAAAAAGGCGGAGAGGCTAGAGCCAATCAACGTGATGGGTCCGATGATTGAACAATGAGCAGGGAAAAGCAGGACGTAATGGCGAGGAAAAAAGTCGCCGCTAAAAAACGACCTGAAGTTTTTAGCTGAATCTAGTTTTATAGCTGTTCAAGCGGGTACATTTCATATGTAGCTAGTACATGAAAAATCCAAATAATAAGGAGGAATTTTTAATGGCTAACAACAATGAGAAAATGAGTCGTGAAGAAGCAGGACGTAAAGGTGGAGAAACAACAGCAAAAAATCATGATAAGGAATTCTATCAAGAGATTGGCCAAAAAGGCGGAGAAGCAACATCCGAAAATCATGATAAGGAATTCTATCAAGAGATTGGCCAAAAGGGCGGAGAAGCAACATCCGAAAATCAGGATAAGGAATTCTATCAAGAGATTGGCCAAAAAGGCGGAGAAGCGACATCCGAAAATCAGGATAAGGAATTCTATCAGGAGATTGGTAAAAAAGGCGGAGAAGCGACATCCGACAGTCATGGCAAGGAATTCTATCAGGAAATTGGCGAAAAAGGCGGAGAGGCACGAGCCAATCAACGAGATGGCAACGGCAGCTCTGACGGTTCCAATGATGGAAAAATGAGCCGTGAAGAAGCAGGACGCAAGGGCGGGGAAAAAAGCCGCCGTTAAAATATAATCCAGTGAAACTTATAAATGACCGAGGGAGTACCATTCCCTCGGTTTTTTTATGCCAGCAAGTAAGTTGTCCTCCATAGCACATTGCAAAGTGTGCTTGGAGATTAAAGTGGGTAAAGAAATAACACCTAGAAAAGAAAGAGGTGATGAAGAAGTTGATTGCCCATTATCCATTTCCCCGTTTAAAAGTAGGCGGAGTTACATTCACTGCAAGGCATTCATTGCTTGCTCTTGGTCTTGCGGGAATTGCTTATCTCATTACCAATAAGAGGAAGCATCAAGCGGTATTCAAAACGGCTTCATTGATGTGTAAGATCGAACGGAAAGAAGATTCCATAAAGCTTATTTGGCCTGATGAAGACGGTTACTATCGGGTATTCAGGGGGCGAGAGCTGATTTACAGCGGCTCGGAGCCGAAGATTGCAGATAGGGGCCTGACTCCAGGAACCATCTATACGTACACGATAGATAGCTTGAATGAAAAAGAACAGGCAGTGAACAGGATGAAAATACAAACATCAACGACCGCCGAGAATAAAAAAGAAGATAATATCCTTTTGGATTTGGTATTCACCACGATTGTCGCAAGAGGCCAAGCCAGCCTGGAATGGGAGCCCATCAAAGGAATAAAAGAGTATACGATTTACCGAAACGGCGTGGATATCGGGAAAGTGGGTGGATGTTCCTTCAGTGATCGGAGTATTAGTGAAGATCAGGAATACACATATACCATTAAAGCAAAGCGGCCCCTTCCGCGTTCAGAGCAGGAGTCCTATGCCGTGAAATCCCTTGTAGCGAGTATTGTCGGAGCCGTAAAAAAAGGTTCATCCCAAGCACAGGCTGCGATCGAGGAAATAACGAATACGAAAAAGATTGGGCCTGTAAAAAAGCTTTTACAGCCAGTTGAAAACGATGTGGACGGTAAAAAGAAAAGAAATTGGCAGCTGCGCTATACCACCTTTTTACCGGAAGAGTGGCTGAAAAACCCCAATCTTGCATCGAAGGTTCCCATTTTTAAAGGTGACAATCGCGGATTTGATCCTGAATCACCCCGTTTCCGGACTAGAGTCGATGTGTATATTCACGAAAAGGAAAGCAAAGCCGAGATTGAATTTTCCAAAGCGGTCGGGAAAAGTGAAGCCTACAATCATGATGGCGATTTCCTCGAGGAAGGAGTGGCCTCGGATGAAGACATTGTAGTGAAGCGCGTATTATCCAATCATGAAAAAACGACCATCCAGCTGACACACTCTGTAGGCAACCCAATCATCATTTCTCCTGCCGTGGATTATAAAGTGATCGGGACCTTTTACCGAAATGGAGAAATCAATATAGCCGGCTATCATGATCAGGCACCGCATCACGAAGTCTACCTCAAGGAGGCAGATGACCTAGACTGGGAACCCCTGCACCTGGCGGAAAACAAAGGGCTCGAAATGATGGCGCATCCTACGGCTAATCATTTATGGAGATACTCCACATTTACACAATGAAAAGGACGAAAAGCAATGATTGCCGATCGTCCTTTTTTGTTTATTAGCGCCTCTGTTATAGGAAAGTATTGATTTTCATTATAGACCCGTTAAAATACCTGTTCCAAATCTGTGAGAAGATGTGAAACAAGATTAAGTCATTATAAATGAGGCAATCCTTTAGATTGGGTATGACTATCCGCACACTTTTTTGCTTGAAACCTGCTAGACCAATGTGTAGCAGCAATTAAGTTATTTGCTATTATCAATGAAATTTCAGTATTGATCGCTTTTGTTATATCATACAATTTTTCCTACTGTTTTTTGGCTAATTAGTTATTTAGGAAAATTTAATTTAACTAATTATTGACCATCATTTCAAACGATAATTAAAATAAAATGAGTAAAATATACCAAATTATTTAAATTGTAGTAAAATATATCCGGTGTTGCTTTTGATATACAATATTTAAATAAAAAATTTGAACTGGAGATGTGTTAGTTGAAAAAAATCATTTCATTTATTGCGGTTTTTATCTTAATATTTTCATTTTTTTCACAGCCGCGTGTAAGTAAAGCAAAGAATCAAAGCGAAAAGAACTATTTAGTAGAGTTTAATAAAAAATTGGATACTAAATTAATTGAAAAAGAGGGAGGGAAAATCAAAGGGAAATACAAGCATTTTAAGATTGCAAAAGCATCATTAACAGCTGATGAATTATATAAAATAAAGAAAAATCCAAATGTAAAACTGATTGAAGAAGATGTAACGGTACAATCTACTCCTTTAAATGGAGAAACATATCTTGAAAATGGATATAGTTGGGGAACAAAACGAATTAATGCTGATAAAGCTCATGAAAATGGTATAACTGGAAAAGGCATTAAACTTGCAATTTTAGACACCGGGATTTCTAATCAATCTGGGATAGTAATAGAAAAGCAAGCTTCATTTATAGATAGTGAAGAAGATGTTATAGATTTAAACGGTCATGGAACAGCAGTATCTAGTATAATTGCAACTTCATATGAAAATTCTGGATTCCACGGAGTAGCTCCAGATGTTAAATTGTATGTTGGGAAAGTACTTGATCAAAATGGTACAGGACAATATAGTGATATAATTGAAGGAATTGAGTGGGCAATTGAAGAAGATATCAATATTATAAACATGAGCTTCGGTGGTATTAAAGAATCTGAAATATTGAAAAATGTAATTGATAAAGCTTATGATCAAGGAGTCTTAATGATTTCTTCAGTTGGAAATGAGGGGACTGAAAAAGTTACTTATCCGGCTGCCTATGATAATGTAATTGGTGTTGGAGCCTCAGACTTCTATAATCAAATGAGTTCACTGTCTAATTATAGCGATCAATTAGAATTGGTTGCCCCGGGAGTAAATATCCAAACTTTAGATTTAAATGGCGATCATATAACAGCAAGTGGTACTTCTATAGCTGCCTCATATGTTTCAGGAGCTGCAGCCCTTCTTTGGTCACAAAATGCAAACCTTGATAATAAAGAAATGCGCACAAAATTAAAAGACTACGCTACAACACTAGAAAATCAAAAAAAATATAATTTGGTAAATGTTGATCCTTCTATCTCTCAATATGTAGAACCGTACAATCCAGATAACATCCAAACAGATTCGAAACAAGATGAATTAACCGAAGAAGAATTGGCATTTCTAACTGAAGCTGGTTGGTCAGAAGAAGCTATTGATGGAACAACTAATGAAGAATTGAAAGAGTTTATATCTGAAGGAGCAATGAATCCTGACTATTCTGAAACTACTTATACATTTGTGCCGGAAGATGAAATTAGTGGGGATGTACAAGCTCAAAATTTAAAGAATGGTGGAAGTATTACTCTAAAAGTAAGTGCGTCTTATCTTGGAATTAAGAATAGTAATGAAAAACAGTTTAAAATAAATGGTAGTTATAATTGGAATAGCATGCCAAAAAATCGGTACGTGGATCTTTTTGCTCTAGCCTGGACTGATAACGCTTGGTATAAATCTACAAGTAAATTATCTCATACTTATTATGGTGCAATTCCTATTACTGAATCTGTTACTGTTTTTAAACCTTCTTTAAAAGCGGGTATGTCTTGGAAAGTAGATCTACGTGCTGGATCACATGATGATATAGGGAAATTCACTCAATATATTTATCTACCTAAATCTGCTTCAAGTAAAAACAATGGACCTTTACAAGCAACAGTAGAATATTCTCATGCTTTCACAACGATAACTCCATCTATTGGTGGTGGCTCAGGAGGTTTTTCATACGGAATTTCTACAGGAACGGGTAAAGACTACGCGGACAATCCTCCTATAAGCAGTGTGAAAAGTTACTAAATAAATAGTTAGAGTAACAAAAAAGAGAGAATAAAACAAGTAATGTTCAACATTTGGAAGGGGGTATCTTGTGCGAAAGTTCATTATTGGTATTGTGATTGTTTCATTAATAATATTTGCCTATTACTACTACATTGCTCAAATTGATAAAAAGAACAATAAACTCGATCTTAACGTCGAACAATCCCTGGAACATCAATTGACAACAAAAGACTATGAGAGTTTTACTTATAAAATTACCAATAATACAAATAAGAACTTTAATTTGCAATTTGCTACAGGTAATGAAATAGACGTAGAATTCAAAACAATAACGAATAGTACAATTAAAGAGGGGAATATCATTACTGTTGAATCTCAACCGACTAAAAAACATAAAAAAGATTTTAATAAAGGAGACACATGGGAGTATACTATAAGAATTAATTCGAAGTTGCTTTCAAAAGGAGACTATCAATTAACTGCTCAATTTATTCCAAGTAATGCTAGTACTCTTAATAAAGTTGAGCAAATAATAACTCACCCTTAACAATTATATAAACACACTTCATAAATATTGTTCTTTAATGTGTACCAACCACATTCGTTAAAGAGCCTTACCGGAAACTCTATAACGTAAAAAAAGGTAATTCAGCTGAATTACCTTTTTTACGTTATAGAATGCCAATAAAGAGATAATCTAAGCCATAACGAAAGCAGAAAATTAAATACCTTTTCCATCTGTGTTTTCATTCCGAGCTTAATATGGCAGTTTGGGGCTTCGATTTAAATTGTTTACTTCCCGATAAAGAGGTATAAAGTGTATCTAAAATTAATTTCCGGGTTTTCATTGGCAACTGCTATTAATATTATCTGCTCCTTTACCCAAACTTCTGAAGATGTTTGATTAGCCTTTTCCTGATTTTCTTCCCCTAAGTGCGAACTATTTCTCCACGGTCATTAATTAAATTAACATTAATGTTTACAAGTCTATTTATAAAAAGCGCTTTCGAACACTTGGCGACGGCAGCATACAGCTTTCTTCTTTCTTTCCGAACCATCTGTAACGGTTCCTGGCAATGAAATCATAAACGATGTTCCGGATGAAGCTTGGAACGATGATGAAGCCGTAAAGCAACTTCCATGCCCCTTTTAAGCGGCGGCAAATCCTCAAGGCTGCAGACGATTTATAGTAGGCCTTATCCCTTTCGATCAGGACCATGCTATCTATATCTGCAGGAACATTATACTTCTTCAGCAACTCTTGTCCCGCCTCACTTTGAAGCGAAGCGTACTGAAAAAGCCCCTGTGGATCCCGCTTTATAATGAACTGGACACTCGAATCGCAAAAATTGCATTCACCATCAAATAAAATGACCGGATTCATGAACATTCCTCCTATAGAGAGACGTTATCATACTCATGCTTATATAATACACTACCCGTTTTGGTAAGGCGAAAACGTATGGAACTGCTTGGGATTTGAATTTGGAAGTGATTGTTCGCTGCGGCAAGTCATTAACGGGTGCGTTAGCGCCATAAGCCAATTGGTGGGTGGAGTTTTTTGTTTAAGTCTCTGTTATCAAACTGTTATTTTCCATTAACTATACTGTAAACAAGCTATGATATGGTAGATACTCCAAAGAAGTTCCTTAAGTAAAAAGCCGGCAATCCTATATTAGAGGAAAGCCGGCTTTTTCAATCAAACCATAATTCAGGATTAGAAGATATAACTAGTAGTTTCTTTATAGGGGGTAAGAATTCATGAAGCGTGATCCGTATTTTGACAATGCGAAAGCTGTTTTAATCGTACTAGTTGTTTTGGGACACACATTAGCTAGAATGGTGGAAGAAAACGAATGGATTTTAACTATTTATTTGTTTATTTTTTCATTCCATATGCCAGCTTTTATTTTAGTATCCGGTTATTTTTCAAGAAAGATAAAAAGTAAAAAGGACCTCTGGGGGCTAATTAAGAAAATATTAATTCCCTATGTAATATTCCAGGTGATTTATACCTTCTATTATCAAAAGTTATTTGATGAACCAATTGAATTCACAATTTTGACTCCAAGATGGGCCTTATGGTTCCTAATAAGTTTATTCTGCTGGAATATATTATTGTTTATATTTTCGTCCAGGAAATATGGAATCGTTTTTTCAATAATTGTATCTCTAAAAATCGGTTACTTTGGTGAAGTGAATGAATGGTTAAGTTTGTCGAGAACGTTCTTTTTCTTTCCTTTCTTTTTAGTTGGACATTTTTTAGAAAAAAATCATTTTGAATGGGTTAAAAAGAAAAGTAATGCCCTAATAGGCTGGGCTGTACTAGGGTTAATCTTTACCGGTATTTATTTCTATGGGGAAACTACTTGGAGAGAGTGGTTTTATGGCCGTTTAGGTTATGAGGAATTAATGGGAGGCTCCATTGCCCTCGGTTTTATATATAAGTTGATCGTTTATTTAGTTATGGGAGCAGCAACTTATTGTTTTTTCTGTATTGTTCCTAAAAAGCATACATTTTTTACTGAAATAGGGTCCATTACATTAGCTATTTATCTTTTTCATATGTTTTTTCTGGAATATGTTTATAACTCATTTATTTATGATTGGATCAAAGAAAGTGACCAATATTATGTTTTATTAGTCATACCTGTAACCATTATATTTATATTATCAAGAAAACCTATTGTAAAAGTGGAATGTGTGTTAATAGGAATGAAAATGAAAACATAACAGAATTTTCATTCCTATAAAGTAACTAGCCTTTCAGATTGAAGGTGTGAGTTAGGTTTTATCTAAATTTCAAAACAAAGTTGATTGGAACGGAAGGTGCGAGACTCCTGCGGGAAAAGAGCGTCAAGGGGAGACCCCACAGGCGCAAAAGCGCCGAGGAGGCTCCCGGACCGCCCGCGGAAAGCGAGTGCCTGGAGTGGAAATCGACGTTCCAGGTTTTATAACCTAAATAAAAATTGAGACAAACTTGTTCTTCATCGAGTTTGTCTTCAGTCTGAGCCCTTCAGTTTGGAGGGTTTTTTCATGAAAAGATTTAGTGATTTACAAAAAAAAACATTTGAAAGGGGGGTAAATGAAGTCTCCACTAAAAGGGTCACAACCCTTATAAAGTTATTTCAGGAAAGAAAATGAAAATCATTACCCGAAATGTTTCCAAAATTATTAAGGGGTAATTACTTTTGTATTTCACTTTCAATAAATCAACTCTAAACATTCAGATTTATTTTATTATGACTATATAGGATTTAACTATCATCAAAGGAGCGGCATATGAAAAAGTTTTTCATCATCTTCATTTTGGCTTTAATCCCTTTCGCCTCTACGACTGTAAGTGCAGAATCTGACTTACCTCTCAATAGTGACGCCGGGATCATTATTGATGCGAAAAGTGGAAAAGTATTATACGAAAAAAACATGAATAAAAGTATGTATCCAGCCAGTCTAACGAAAGTTGCCACGGCTATATATGCTATAGAACACGGCGATAAGAACGAACTAGTGACTGTTAGCAAGAAAGCAGCTAAGGCAGACGGGTCTTCGGTATTTATTGAACCTGGGGAGGAAATAGAGCTTTCCAAATTAATTGCAGGAATGCTAATCAACTCCGGAAATGATGCAGCCATCGCAATTGCCGAGCATATGTCCGGCAGTGAAAAACTTTTCATGGAAGATTTGAATGAGTTTTTAAGAACAGAAGTAAACGTCACCGATACTCATTTTACGAACCCCCATGGATTGTTTGACAAAGACCATGTAACTACAGCCAGTGACCTTGCGAAAATTACCCAATATGCAATGAAAAATGAAACTTTCCGTGAGTATTTTGGGAAGAAGGATTTACCATGGGAAGTGGAAACATGGGACACAACTCTAATTACCCATCATAAAATGTTAAAAGGCGAACTCCCCTATAAGGGAATAACCGGCGGGAAAACCGGTTTCGTCAGTCAATCCGGCTACACCCTGATTTCTACTGCCACCAGAGGAGAACAGGAATTGATTGCTGTCACTCTAAAAGCTCCTTCAGACAAGGTTGCCTACTCTGATACCAAGCTTTTATTCAACTATGGCTTTGAAAACTTTAAATCAGGCAAAATTGATAAAAAAAGCAAACTTTATTCAGCGGACTACTCTCATTCCTACACGCTGAACGAAGACTTATACTATACTCATTTAATCAGTGATCAACCTAACCTAAAAACGAGTAATGATGGAATTCTCTCAATCATGAACCAAGAGGGGGAAGCAATAGAATCCTTTGACCTTAAAACGGTCGCTGATGTGAGGAGCACAGTATTGCCTGCCCCGATTAAAAAAGAAAAAATCAATGATAATCTAATAAAATTTTCTGTCCCGTCTCTAGGATTGGAAGGATTTTAGAACTCGTTACTAAAGAAACCCACTGACTGGCTAACAGAGGCGTTGCTGTCTATACATACCCAGCTTATAAATAAAATAAACAATAAAAGAGTGCCCTTATCATTCAGACTGATAGGTGTACTCTTTTAATTTATTTACCCTTTAGGTCTTGATGATCCGAGGACGGGAATATTCTAATCGAGTACTGCAAAAAGGTCGTGTTTTTAGATAGGGCAACTTGATTATTTGAAACAAGGTCATATTCCTGAATTCGGTATATTTCCCTAAAATAATCAACTGAATTGGAAATGGAGTATATGACCATAATAGTATTAAAAAACTATTAGGGATGATTTCATGATGTATATTTATAATGATTATGGGGGTACACATACCACGTCTATGGCTGCCGCATATCATTTAAAACAATTACCCCAATCGGAAAGAAAACTAACTAAGGAAGAAATATTAAATGTAAAATATTTTAATAAATTGACGAAAAAAGAATTTGGAAAGCTAATTTTTCGCGGGACCGATGAAGAGGGCAACTCAGTTTATACAATTGGACATAAAAGAGAGAAACTTGTTGTTCCGGCATTAAAAGAATTGACTTTACTACTAGAAGAGAAATTTCACTTTAACGAAAAAATAGTATTCTCCAATACATCACCAACTGTACCTATTGCCATGTCTATAGGGGGATATTTATCAAGAGCATTAAAAATTGATTTTATAGGTGTACCATTATTAGTTATAGGTGCAAAACAATGCTGTGATAATATTTTTCGGTTGGTTGAAAATACGAAACAAATAGGGAAAGCAGCGAATGGGGATAAAGTGATTATATTAGAAAATGAAATATATAAGTAATGCTAATTAATGTAAAGATTGCTTAGCCAATTCGTTTTTTGAACAGGTTGTTAACTTTATTAGAATTCAAGTCAACAATTGATGTTGGCTTTTTTTACTTTTATGGAAGAATATAAGCTGTACAAGATGTGGTGCTTGTTCAATGAACTTAATCGAACAATAAACCACCACCCGAAAGTGGAGGTTTATTAATTGAATCGAGGAAATTACTGTTCCTTTAAGCTGGTTACAGAAACACTTTGTTTTTTATTTGGATCATCAAGGGGATGGATTGTAGCGGTTCCATTTTGTTCATCGACGTGCTCGATGTAGATACTTTCCTCATTATAGGTTACATTAACCATATTTGGTGAAGAAGCAATTTCTTCTGCTCGTTGTGCTTTCATTTTAGCCACCTCCTTTGATTTTGCAACATGTATAATATTTGTTTCGGATTACTTAGTTATACTTGTTGTATTAAAATTCTTCCAAGAAACCCTTAAACCTTACTTAACTAACTGGTACGTTAGCTGAAGATAGAGTTATATTTAAGGCAGCTTTTAACCATTTCGGCATCAGTGATTTGGTATAATTACAGAAAATTAAAAAAGGTTAGGGGGATGTAAAATGAGTATTAAGGGTTTTTCGATTTCCGCTAATAAAAAGTATTTAGATGTGGATTTAATACATGATTTTTTGAATCAAGAAGCTTACTGGTCAAAGGGTATACCGAAGGAAACAGTAATAAAGTCAATTGAAAATACGACCTTATGTTTTGGGGTTTATAAAGGTGAAATAGGAAATGAAGATATTGAGCAAGTTGGATTTGCAAGGGTAATAACCGATTTAGCAACCCATGCGTACCTTTGCGATGTGTTTATATTACCTGACTATCGTAAATTAGGATTATCAAAATGGTTAATGGATGTTATCACCAACCATTCCGAACTAAAAGAGGTTCGCAGGTTTATGTTAGCTACTAATGATGCCCATTCATTATATAAAAAATACGGTTTTAATCAGATTGATAATCCAGAGCTATTTATGCAAAAAGTCCGTAAATCCCCATCACAACAATAAGAGTATTTTTTTTAACAGGTGCGAAAGTTCTCTAAGGGGCAGTGACGAATTGCTCTTTTCTTATAGAGCAAAAGGGGCAATAGCTGAAGTGGAAATTCTGACTAATATGCAGGAATACAGTAAATTTACGAAAAGATATGAGAGGAATTAAAATGGAAAAATTTAATTTGATCAAGCAAAAACATAGTGTAGTTCCAAATTATAAAGTAGATGATAAGGAAGTTTCTTTTGAAATATACATTAGTCCCAAACAAGAGGTCTGCATTATTGGGAAATTAGATAATAACTATATATGCTGGTGTTCTATAACTACTATTTCTGACTACGAAAATAATTCTGCTATTTTTCAATATGTATCGAATCTCCAAACCAAAACGATATCAAATGATTATAAAGCTTTAGGAGATCGGTATAAAGAAGTGAAAAATTGGCATAGAATGCAGATTAGTAAGAGACCTTATCAAGATCAGTATCTTTATTATTCTCCAGTAAATTCTTCGTTCTTTACGGAAAGTAAATTTTTCGCAAGAGAAATCGAAACATTTTATAAACAAGAAAGAGCCAAATGTGAATATAGGTTAATTGATGATGCTTATATAACTATTTTAAAAAGATATAAAAGCATTTTAAATAAAGGTAACCAAGAATATAGTTATTATTACGAAATGAACCCACTAATTAGGATAATAAAAGATGAAAGTTACATAAAACTATGTCCTATATCAGAAATCAGACAATTATATTTAGAATGCCTTGAAAAATGTGATGATTTATATAACCGATATATGACAGAGGTTCGTTAAAAAATATTTTGCGGATTGGTTTTAAAGGTAGTCCTTTATAAAAAATAGAAATAATAAAATGACTTACAGTGTGATAGTTTTCATTACTTTTGTAAAAGGAAGTAATTGCTTTTTTATTGAAAGTCTATAAGAGATCGTGAAGGTTTGTACTTAAACTAATGAAACAGTTTATACCCTACATAATCGTGCACAGAATGTCGGATGATTAGTTTCAACTCCTGCTATTCTGTTGATATAAGGGAGGTCATTGAATGGATTTGCTTAAAAATATGAATGGTGCCATTAAATTCATTGAAGACAATCTTACGAACGAAATTGACTTTAAAGAGGTTGCAAGGCTCGCTTATTGCTCGGAATATCATTTTAAAAGGATGTTTTCCTTCCTTGCCGGTATTTCACTATCCGAGTATATCCGCCGAAGACGACTTACACTTGCAGCGTTTGAGCTTAAAAATAGCAACATAAAGGTCATTGATATTGCGATAAAGTACGGGTACAGTTCACCAGACTCGTTTGCAAGGGCATTTCAGCATTTGCATGGCATCACGCCATCAGAAGCGAGAAGTAATGGCCATTCACTTAAAGCCTATCCACCGATGTCCTTCCAATTATCCATTAAAGGAGGCAGTGAAATGAACTATCGAATTGAAGAAAAAGAGGCATTTCACATAATTGGAATTAAAAAAAGGGTACCAATCATTTTTAACGGGGTCAATCCAGAGATTGCATCTATGTGGAAAAGTTTAGACGAGAAAACGATAAATGAACTTAAAAACCTATCGAATGTCGAGCCATTAGGGCTGCTTAGTGCATCCGCGAACTTTTCCGAAGGCCGGTTGGAGGAAAAAGGGGAGCTTGATCATTATATCGGTGCAGCTACAACGAGGGAATGTCCAGATAACTTAACACAGCTGAATGTGGATGCATCTACATGGGCTGTATTCGAAGCAGTCGGACCCTTCCCTGAAACACTGCAAAATGTTTGGGGACGTATTTATTCCGAATGGTTTCCATCCTCTAACTATGAACAAAGAGAAGGGCCGGAAATCCTTTGGAACGAAAATAAAGACATAACCTCAACAACATTTAGAAGTGAAATATGGATCCCCGTTATGAAAAAGTAAATATAGGCAAAAACCGAAGAGCTGTCTTAAGGCAGCTTTTTTCTTATGGGAAAAACAGGAAGGTTACTGGAAAAGAGCTAGGTAATACTTGCTATAACGGGCTAACGACAGCGAAAACAAAGGAAATTGCTGTTGATGGTGTGACAGAAGGGCTATTAGAGGAGGGAGATACTGTTACTTGGAAAGCCATTCACTTTGGTATTAAACAAAGGCTGAAAGCCAAAGTGAAATTAATGGAAAAACCAAATAAGTTTGTGGATATTATGGTGAAGGGTGCCTTCCATTCCTTCGTACATACACATCAGTTTATAGAAGAGCAGGGCGGGACTATAATTATAGATAAATTTCAAAATAAGTCACCGTTCGGTCCGATTGGAGTTTTAGCTGATAAGGTGTTTTTAGAGAAGTATATGAGAGAATTTATCGTTTCTCGTGCAAAGGCACTGAAAAAGATTGCCGAGAAATATGCACTAGGTTCAATAGTGGCAGGTCAGTTCATCAAGAAAGCTGGTAGAAGCAAGAAATGTTGAATTTGACCAAATTATCACACTTAATAATTATGACATCTATGACATTGAACTACATGAGAAAACACTATTGGTTATAAAAAAGTAGTTATAGAACTAATGGGTGCTTTAGCTGAAGTTCGTAGCTGTTTTTATCACCGGCACCCTGAACGTTAGCAAATGGCTCGGCTCAGCGGTACAACCGTGTTAGGCCCGCGGATACAACCGGCCTTTATTTATAATTACGGATCAAATCGTTTGGCTGCGATTTGATCTTTTTATTTGTTTTTATAAGAATAACACATGTAGAACAAACGTTCCAGTATAAAAGTGTAAATTTATTACTTTTTTTTGAAAAATCAGTTTTGATAAAAAGTATTGTTGATTTTCTTGAAGACTAAAGGGGCAGGTTAGCTAGCTAGCCGTAGTGTTTTCGAACTTTGCAAGAGACCCATGCTATAATTAGCCAAAAAAGGAGAATTTTATTTTACCGCACTAATTATCTATATATATGTAACTATTACACTTGTATCGCTCCTGGACCTTATTCTCCATTGGTGGGACTTGCAGTTGGATTGCCTATACATATTCTAATATCACTTACGCAAATATATAAAGAACTAAAAGTGATATCTAAAAAACTATACGAATAATTTGTGTCAGATCATATGAAGGTACAGAAAGGAGAAACTTATGACTCAGTACATTTATCTAGCTTCACCAATGAGATTGCCAAAAGGTTCGTTCGGCTCAAACCCCTTGTCTCCAGATCAACCTAATGTCTTTAAAAATGAATTGGAGTTCACAGATTTATATTTTGAAAATAATTACGATAGCAAATTGAAACAAAAATTTTCATATAGTCCACACTTTTCGTTCAATCACCAAGTAGCAACTTATTCCAGTCACATCCCTTTAGGGCCTGAATTTAAAGGAACAGCGGAAGAAGTAAAATGTTTAACAATATTATATTCATATTTAGATGAAGCCCTGAATGCTAGTGGGGTAGTAGAGTATTTTACTTGTTTGAGTGGTAAAGAGGACTCTGCACTTTCTAAGAGACGAAACATTCGCTGGATGGACATCAAAGATCCTTATGACCTGGTTATTGAAGATCGTGAGTTTTGGGAAATTACCTTTTAGAATTTAATCCTTAATGAACTGTGCTTTACTTTAATAATAGAGTTTGGTTGGCGGCCTTTTTCTACTGCAACTAGCGGCGGAGGATAGTTCAAGATGTTTAGTCTATAAGTTCTGCAAGTATACAAAAGAAAGGGGTGAAGTGTTTGAGTTACAATATCGGTGATATGGTATATCAACTTATTATGTTTGCTTTGTTGATTGGGATGATTTTTGCTGTTTACTTTTTTGTTCGTTCTCTTCTTACAAGGTCAAAACAAACCAATAAAATAGAACAAAAAATTGATAGAGTAATTGAACTGCTTGAAAAGGATAAAATAGATTAATTTCTTTTTATCCTTTTCTTTTTTTTTTGTTCCTACACAGTTTATGGCCACTCTAGCGGCGCAGGTTAGTCCAATAAGAAGTCGAATATACTTTAGTGATTTCATCTAGTGCAAAAAAGATTATGGAGCAAATAACCGCAAAGATAAAGAAACCTCCTGGGTCAATAAAGTATGTAGCCAATCCAAAACCAATATGTATTGCTCCAGATAACCAGAAACGAATATTGAAAAATTTCATTGAAATAAATTCAGCAATTAGTGAGACTGGTAAGCCATAAAAGAAATTTCCCATTAAACTATAAAAAAGCACAATAAGAATAATCTGAAAGAAATCTCCATCTAATTTAAAGGGTGGTTCTTCAAAAACCGAGACTAGAAATAAACCGATTGTAAAGGTCAATGATGAGTAGAATGCCACTTTAATTTTTCTGAAATGGTCTTTAAACAGAAGCTTTCTAATCACAGGAAATAAAAACGCAATCGTTATTAAAGCAAATAAAGTTTTAATTATGATTGGTGTAGTTGAAACAAGTACTATTGTCAACAGAACAGCCATGGAGAAAACAAGAATATAAGAATTTCCTTTTATCATAAATACCACGGACCTTTTTAACTTCATTGTACAAGAAGCTGAAGTTAGTAGGAATTAGATGTCACAAACAATAAAAATTTCAATGAGTAAATAAGGTGTCCGGCAGTTCTGCGCTGTGTCAGGCGAAGCTGCATGAAATCTCCAAACAGTAAAATACGCTGTTAAACTGTTTTATTTCGGATCACTTAAGGATGGTTGAAAAAGTTTTCGATGATTTTTGTGTCATTATCCTAATTAGAACATAAGTTGAATTAACCCATTTAATTTTTTCCTCCTAAAACAAATAAGGAGATGTTTCTATTGTCAAATTGTGGTCATGAATCAAATTGCGGTTGTGGTAACGATGTTGGTGGATTTGGTGGCGGTTTCGCTTTTATAGTCGTTTTGTTTATCCTTTTAATCATCGTTGGAGCTGCTTGCTTCGGCGGCGATAGAGGTAACGATGGCTGTTATCCCGTTCAAGGATATGGCGGTTTCTGCTAACAAATGTATAAAGAAAAGCCGACCTTTATTGGTCGGCTTCCTTTATGCAAACTTATTAATTATCGCGAAGTAAGCTTTATGACTGATTCGATAATCATATCCCAGTCTTTACTATGAATCTCATGCCCTGATCCATCAAGAGTCACTAATTCAGCTTGAGGGATGGCTTTCGCAAGAGCAAGCCCGTGCTCGTATGGCAAGGCTGGATCTTCTGTACCGTGAATGATGAGGACAGGTACGGAAATCTCACCCATTCGATCGTAATATTCGTTTCCCCCAGCAAGCATGGCATGATTGAATCTGCTCGGTAGCTGTTTGGCACGGTCCGCTTCTCTTTTTGCCAGTTTATACATTCTTTCCTGCTCATAAGGTTTGGAGCCGGCTAAAGTTTTCCATCCATCCGCAAGAAAAGCGATGACCGTTTCCCGATTTGACCAATCTATGGAAGCGCTCTTTGCATGATGATCCAATATGCTCTGATCCATTGGAGGAAGTTTTTCCATTACAGTCCCGAACACGCTTGATGCAATTAGCGTAAGCGTATTTACGCGTTCCGGATATCTTAAGGCAAGAATCTGTCCGATCATACCGCCTAGGGACATTCCAACGATAGAAGCACGCTCTATAGAATAAGCGTCCAGGACACCCGCGGCATCGTCAGCCAAATCCGTTATTGTATAGTTGGAGGTACCGGGTTCATAAACGGTAGACCGTCCCAGATCCCGATGATCGTACCGAATGACAAACCTCCCCGAATCAGCGAGGCGGATACAGAAGTCATCATCCCACCAGTCTAATGAAGACATCGCTCCCATGATCAAAAGCACGGCAGGGTCCTTATGGTTTCCAAAACTTTCTGTACATATATCCACTTTATTTATTTTCAGTATCTGTTCACTCATGTTTTTTACCTCCGTATTAAATATTATCCAATAGCCGTTACGATGGCGCAGATCAATATATACTTTCCGGAGCATGATGATTGGCCTGCGCTTTTAATTATCGCAGTCTAACCCACTTAATAATCATGACGAGGCCTCCTTTTAATATTTGTAAAATGGGAGGTATCCCAATATTACTGTAACATGGGGGATTTTTTTGTGCCACCAAATTTTCCCACATTTCCATGAAAGACAGAAAGCCCCGAATACAGAGCACCTTTTTTGGTGTCCTTTATTCGGGGTTTTTAAGATGCATTTTATTGAGCTGTATATCCGCCATCTAACACGACTGCCTGGCCTGTGATGCCCCGTGCTTTGTCGCTTGCGAGGAAAATAGCGTAGTCGGCAATTTCACTTACATCGAGTAAGCGGTTTTGTGGGACAAGTGGATAGATGACCTCTTCCAAAACGCTTTCCAGTGGTACTTGTCTTGTTTTCGCCAGGTCCTCCAATTGACCGCGGACAAGAGGCGTGTCTACGTATCCTGGGCAAAGGGCATTGACGGTTATGCCAAAAGAGGCGCTTTCCAAGGCGGCGACTTTCGTCAATCCGATTACACCGTGTTTGGCACTATTGTACGCTGCTTTGTTGGCGAATCCAATCAGACCGTTAATGGAAGAGATGTTGATGATTCTGCCGAAGCCTTGTTCTTTCATGATTGGCAAAACGTTCTTAATTGAAATGAATGGCGCGGTCAGCATGATTTTGATCATCAGTTCGAATTTTTCAGTTGGAAACTCTTCAATTGGTGCCACATGCTGAAGGCCGGCGTTATTGATGAAAATATCTATTCGTCCATATTTGTCTTTAGCTTGTTTGATTAGTTGGATGATATCCTCTTCACTTGTTACGTCAGCTTTTAAGCCGATAACCTCCAAGCCGTTGTTCCTTAGGTCTAGAGCAGCTTTTTCAACTGTGTTTTGATCAAGGTCGGACAAAACGACCTTTGCGCCATTTTCAGCAAATATCTTTCCGATCTCAAAGCCGATTCCTCTAGCAGATCCGGTAATTATCGCCACTTTATCTTTAACCATATTACATTCCTCCAATAAAAAATGTAATGGTCCAGTTCTGTCATTTTATTCGTAAACAGGGAATATTCCACAGAGTAAACTCCATTGGAAATATAAAGGGAAGGTTATTAAAAATAAGATTTAGGTTAATGAGTAAGAGTCTATCATGATTTTCTTGATAACAAAAGAATTTTATTTCCCCCTATCGTTGGCATGGATATTGCATATATAAAAAGGTGAGTAAATAAAGGTAATTAAAACGGAAAGGGGAAGCTGGATGATTAAAAAAATAGCCATTATCGGTTCAGGTGTAATGGGAAGTGGAATCGCTCAGTCTTTTGCAGTTAGCGGGTATTTCGTCACCATTAACGATATAAAGGAAGAGTTGCTACACCGTGCCCAAAATCGGATTTCTGAGAATCTATCATTGCTCATTGAGGAAGGGGTTTTGACTGATCAGGAAAAGCAAGTCGCTTTAGCCCGTATTACATATAGCGTGGATTTGGAAGGGGCAGTAAGGGATGCTGATTTTATCATAGAGGCCATTCCGGAAGTCATCGAGCTGAAGTTGAATCTATATAAGCAAATGGAGGAAATAATCAAGCCGGATGCCATTGTTGCTTCAAATACATCGACCTTTCCGATTTCTCAATTGATGGAGAAGGCATCGTTTGCGGACCGAATGGTCATCACGCATTTCTTTAATCCTGGCCATTTGGTTCCATTGGTTGAAGTTGTTCAGCATGACGAAACGAAGCCGGAAATCGTCAAGACAACAATGGATTTGATGCGTAATATCGGCAAGTCTCCGATTCTCTTGAAAAAAGAAATAGCAGGATTCATTGCCAACCGTCTCCAGACTGCCTTGATGCGGGAAGCCTTTTATCTATTAAAAGAGGACATCGCCGATGCTGAGGATATCGATACGGCGATAACGGCTGGACCAGGTTTTCGCTGGGCATTTACCGGACCGATCGAGATTGCTGATTTTGGCGGACTTGATACATGGCAGCGTGTTTTCGATAATGTTTCACCGGTATTGGATCAGAGTAAGGAAGCCCCTGATTTGATTCGTGATTTGGTGGCTGAGGGAAAGCTTGGGACCAAGTCGGGAGAAGGCATTTTTACGTATGAAGAATCTACCGTTTCTCAGAAAATCAATGAGAGGGACCGTAATTTTATTAAACTGGGAAAATTAAAAATGGAGAAGGAGGAAGTATTATGAGAGAAGTAGTGATTGTAGGGGCAGCAAGAACACCGGTTGGTGCGTTTGGAGGCAGTCTTGCCAATGTTTCGGCGGTTGACTTGGGAGTTGTGGCAGCTAAGGAAGCGATTAAGCGGGCAAATATTTCGGCTGACATGATCGATGAGGTATTGGTTGGGAATATTCTCTCTGCTGGATTAGGGCAAAATGTGGCACGTCAGGTTGCGATTCATGCAGGAATTCCGGAAACAACGCCGGCCATGGCGATTAATAAACTTTGCGGATCTGGCCTCCGTACGGTCATAATGGGAGCGCAATTCATTGCCCTAGGTGATGCTGATGTGATTCTTGCCGGGGGGATTGAAAGCATGAGCAATGCCCCGTATTTACTTCCAAATTATCGTTTTGGACAGAAAATGGGCAATGCCGAAGCAGTCGATTCAATGACTTATGACGCCTTAACGGATGTTTTTAATCAATATCATATGGGCGTGACTGCGGAGAATATCGCCGAACAGTGGGGAATCAGCCGTGAAAAGCAGGATGAATTTGCTTTAGATAGCCAAAGAAAGGCTGAAAAAGCGCAGCTTGAAGGACGATTTGCAGAGGAAATTGCACCTGTAGAATATAAACGCAGAGGAAAGACGATCTTGGTGGACCAAGATGAACATCCGCGTCATGGGCTGACGATAGACCAGCTAACGAAGCTGCGTCCTGCATTTAAGGAAAATGGAACGGTTACGGCAGGAAATGCATCCGGAATCAATGATGGGGGTGCGATGTTAGTCCTGATGTCTAAAGAAAAAGCGGACGAGCTGGGACTGGAAGCGTTAGCGACAATCAAGTCATATGCAAACGCCGCGCTTGATCCGAAAATCATGGGATACGGTCCAGTTCCTGCGACAAGGAAAGCTTTGGCAAAAGCGGGATTGACAATAGATGATATTGATTTGATGGAAGTGAATGAAGCCTTTGCGGCACAGTCACTCGCCGTGCTTAAGGACCTTGAACTGAAGCCGGAGAAGGTGAATGTGAATGGCGGGGCGATTGCCCTGGGTCATCCAGTAGGCGCTTCCGGTGCCCGCATCTTAGTGACTTTATTGTATGAAATGAAGCTTAGGGATGCAAAAACGGGCCTTGCCACCTTATGTATTGGTGGCGGACAGGGAACTGCGCTGATTGTGCAACGGTAATGACTTGGCCTCATTTTCCTATGATATAATGGAGGAAACTTCAGACGGGTTAAGGAGAATAGGAATGGCCAGCGATAATGAAACTATTCAATTGGAATTAGTGAAAGCGATATTGGAAGAATTGCCTTTTGGTG
Source organism: Bacillus sp. T-10(2022) (assembly GCF_056502895.1). Lineage (NCBI taxonomy): Bacteria > Bacillati > Bacillota > Bacilli > Caryophanales > Bacillaceae > Bacillus > Bacillus sp. T-10(2022). The sequence continues at coordinate 4,501,817 of NZ_CP113518.1, read as the reverse complement.
TTTTGGTGACGAAAAACGAAAAAGAAATCGTTCTAAGCAATCGCGTATTATCAGAGGCTTTTGCTGAGAATCAATTTGAGACGCAAATAAATTTGATTTTAGAAAAAAACCTTGTACCAGCTGTAAATACTCCGATCCGTTTGAATGATAATAATGGGATTGTCAGAAAAGCCATCATTCAAATGGGTGGTGAGGAGTATCAGATTTATCTCCTATTGTTTACAAATAATAAAAGTGATTTTCTTAATGTCGATAATCATGAAGAACTTCTGTTTAAGGATATTATCGAGTTTGCCTATGACGGCTTGGTGATGGTTGATACGGAAGGGTATGTCCAAATGCTGAGCCACGCTTATGCGGATTTTCTTGGGGTCGATCAGGAAAGCTCGATAGGGAAACATGTAACGGAGGTCATTGAAAACACCCGTATGCATGTGGTCGCCAAAACTGGCAAGCAAGAGGTCGCTGAATTACAAAAAATTAAAGATAATTATATAATTGCGACCCGCTCCCCGATACGGAAACAAGATAAATTAATAGGAGCGGTCGGAAAGATCCTTTTTAAGAATGTCGGGCAATTTACCGCTCTTTCCAAGCGTATAAATTCCCTTGAAGTAGAGCTAAAAAAGTACAAAGGAGATTTTCGCGAGAGAAATAAGGCCTCATATACGTTTGATCATTTGATGGGAAGAAGTCCTGCTTTCATGGAAGTGAAAGGTCAAGCCAAAATTGCAGCTAAAAGCGACTCGAATGTGTTGATTTTGGGCGAAAGCGGAACAGGTAAGGAGCTGTTTGCCCATGCCATTCATAATGATAGCAGACGGGCCATGGGCGTGTTTGTAAAAGTGAACTGTGCCGCCATCCCGGCAGAGCTGCTGGAGTCAGAGCTTTTTGGTTATGAAGAGGGTTCTTTCACTGGGGCAAAAAAAGGCGGGAAAGCAGGTAAGTTCGAAGCGGCTGAAGGCGGAACGATTTTTCTCGATGAAATCGGTGAGCTGCCACTGCATATGCAGGTGAAGCTGCTCCGTGTTTTACAAGAAAAGGAGATTGAGAGAGTAGGTTCGACGGGAAGTATTCCGATTGATGTACGGGTAATCGCTGCAACGAACCGTAATTTGGAGGAAATGGTCTCGAAAGGGGAATTCCGGCTTGATATGTATTACCGGTTGAAGGTCTTGCAAATCCAGGTTCCTTCCTTAAGGGAGCGACCGGAGGACATTGAAATACTGGGAAATCATTTTGTTGAAAAGTATCAAAACCTCATGAAAAAACGCGTAATGGGAATGAGTGATCAAGCATTACGGCTGCTTCGTCTTTATAAATGGCCGGGGAATATTCGTGAGTTGGAGAATATCATTGAACGCGCAATGAATATTGTTGAAGAAGGGGAAATGATACGTTCCAAGCATCTCCCTAAAGAAATAACGGGTCATAAAGAATCAGTCTCGATCCGCACCTTAGCTGAAGTAATGGATGAAACGGAACGGGCTGCAATCGTTTCATGTTTGGAAATGACCTCAGGTAATAAATCAGAAACGGCAAAGAGACTCGGAGTGAGTCGAACAACACTGTATGAAAAAATGAATAAATATGGTTTATGACTGCAGAAAGTGCCCTTTAGCCCAAGGGCACTTTTTTATACTTTTTAACCTCCTCTTAAGAGAGTGTGTTAGGAAATCCGTACATAAAACGAAAGGAAAATTAAATGTTGTAAGAAAATTCTTACACTTTTTCAAAGCTTATACTTAGGTGTACTGAAAACTTAACAGTTTTAAGGGACTTTAGCTTTTAAAAGGGAAATAAACTGTTGGAAAAGGCTTTAAAAGATGAGATTTTTCATTGTATTAAAGTTGGCACAATAATTGCATAATTACTTTAGTGAATGGCCTATCTGTCATTTTATATTGTTTTTTCACGTAAATTGAAAAGGGATTTCGTAATTCAGCAAATTGTTGAAAGCGTTCTCAAAAATTGGAAGATCATTCAGCCTGACTTGGGGAAGGCAGGCTTGGATGGTAAAAGCGGAAAGATTAAAAATGTGGAATTTAGGAGCTTAATAGTTCTATTTAAATGCTGCCGAAATAATTTTGGGGCAAGGGGAGAAAAGGGGGAATTGAGTTGGTGATTCAAATTTTAGCCATTGTTGTGGCGCTGGGACTTTTAATCTTTTTAGCCTACCGGGGCTATCCGGTCATTATCATAGCGCCGGTTGTTACTTTACTGGCGGTCATCTTATCCGGTGGACATTTGCTGCCGAGTTATACAGAGACATATATGACGTTTGCGGCTAACTATATAAAAGCGTTTTTTCCGATATTTTTATTAGGGGCCGTATTTGGAAAAGTCATGGAGATGAGCGGTGCAGCTGCATCCATCGCCAAGACCATCGTAAAATCACTAGGCTCAAAGCAGGCCATTCTTGCTGTAGTGCTGGCGTGTTCGGCACTGACATATGGCGGGGTTTCGTTGTTTGTAGTGGCATTCGCCGTTTATCCATTCGCAGCGGCAATTTTTAAAGAAGCAGACATTCCAAAAAGATTATTGCCGGGAACGATAGCATTAGGCGCTTTCACTTATACGATGGATGCCCTTCCTGGAACACCTCAGATTCAAAATATCATTCCAACGAATTATTTCGGAACAGATACGTATGCAGCTCCAATAATGGGGATTATTGGCGCGATCATGGTATTTACTGGAGGAATGATCTGGTTAGAGCGTCGTCGTAAACAAGCGTTGGCAAATGGTGAAGGATACGGGGAAGGACATATTAATGAACCAGAAAGTGCAGAACAGCAAAACCTGCCTAACTTTTGGCTGTCCATCGTACCGCTCATCCTTGTTGTAGCATTTAATTTTGCTTTCAGCCGCAGTGCCATTTCGGTTAAGCACTGGTATGATGCGTCAATGTTGAAGGAAACTTTCAACATTGCCGATGTAAGCACAGTCACATCATCCTGGTCTTTGATTGTGGCACTGACAATCGGTATTATTGCAGCGATGCTTCTGAATGTTGGACGTATCAAGGTCAAATTGGCAAGTGGATTAACAGCTGCGGCAATGGGTTCATTGCTTGCGATATTCAATACTGCTTCTGAAGTTGGTTTTGGGAATGTTGTGAAAACGCTACCTGGATTCTCGGTCATTCAAAACTGGGTGTTCAATGCAAGCGGTAATCCGCTCGTATCAGAAGCTATTGCCGTCAATGTGCTGGCAGGGATTACCGGATCTGCATCTGGTGGACTTTCGATTGCGTTAGAAGTAATGGGAGGTCACTATTTGCAGGTAGCCCAAAGTGTCGGAATCACCCCGGAAATGCTTCATCGAATTGCATCCATGGCATCTGGCGGAATGGATACGCTGCCGCATAATGGTGCCGTCATTACCTTACTTGCCATTACTGGACTGACACATCGTCAATCTTACAAAGATATCTTTGCGATTACCATTTTGAAAACAGTGACCGTGTTCATCATAGCTTTTGCAACTTCACTGTTTATTTAATAGAATAGTATATAGAATGGAGATGATGGAAAATGAGTAAAATATTAACATCTTTTGATAGCGCTATTCAACAAATTGAGGATGGAGCAACCATTATCGTTGGCGGGTTCGGATTAAGCGGAATTCCAGAAAAACTAATCATTGCTTTGCGTAACAAAGGTGTAAAGGATTTGACGATTGTCAGCAATAATTGTGGAGTCGACGATTGGGGTCTAGGTCTTTTGCTTGAAAACAAACAAATCAAAAAAATGATCGCTTCTTATGTAGGGGAAAATAAGTTATTTGAACAGCAATTTTTAAGCGGCGAGCTTGAGGTCGAGCTTGTTCCCCAAGGAACGCTGGCCGAGCGTTTAAGAGCGGGCGGAGCGGGAATTCCTGCCTTTTATACAGCTACAGGAGTAGGGACGGAAGTCGCAAAAGGTAAAGAACATAAAGAGTTTGATGGCCTCACATACATTATGGAAAAAGGAATAGTCGGAGATTTTGCCTTTGTAAAAGCCTGGAAAGCAGATCATTTCGGTAATCTTGTATATCGGAAAACGGCAAGGAATTTTAACCCTGTCGTTGCCACAGCAGGGAAAGTCACGCTTGTCGAAGTGGAGGAGCTCGTGGGCACAGGGGAGCTCGATCCGGATGAAATTCATACTTCAGGGGTTTATGTACAAAAAGTGCTTGTAGGAAATGACTATGATAAACGAATTGAAAGACTTACAACTGCTAACGCATAAAAAGGAGGAGTATCGAATGACTAGACAACTAATCTTAGAACGGGCCGTTAAAGAAATCCACGATGGTATGTGTGTAAATTTAGGGATTGGAATGCCAACCTTGATTGCCAACATGATTCCGAATGACTTTAATGTCATGCTTCAATCGGAAAATGGCTTACTGGGAATCGGGCCTTATCCTCAAAAGGATGAAGTCGATCCGGATTTGATCAATGCAGGAAAAGAAACAGTAACGGCAAAAGCGGGGGCATCATTTTTTGATAGCGCTGAATCGTTCGCTATGATTCGCGGCGGCCACATCGATCTAGCCATTTTAGGCGGGATGGAAGTTTCCGAAAATGGGGACTTGGCAAACTGGATGATTCCAGGGAAGATGGTAAAAGGAATGGGAGGAGCGATGGACCTCGTCCAAGGCGCAAAACGTATTGTTGTCATCATGGACCATGTGAACAAGCATGGGGAGTCCAAAGTGAAAAAAAGCTGTACATTGCCATTGACGGGAGAAAAAGTCGTACATTGCCTGATTACCGAACTGGCTGTTTTTCAATTTACAGACGCTGGCATGGAATTGATTGAATTGCAAAATGGCGTAACACTTGATGAAGTGAAAAGTAAAACAGAGGCTGACTTTACGATAAGCCCCTCTATTGAAATTAAAGCGTAAGTTAAAGAGATTAATAAAATAATACATTATTAGACTGCTTTCATTCGCAAACGGGCGAAAGGAAGCAGTCTAATTTTTTTGGGAAATTCCCTATCTATATTGAAGAACGACAGGCTTTTTCACCTCAGTCATCAATACTTGGCAGGCAGTCGGCGGAAAGGGAGCGGATTTCTGAAATCAGCTGGAACTTTTATAAGAAAAAACTGTAGGCTAGTCTCATCCCGAACCATGTTTAAGACAAAGTTATCCTCCATGTTTTTTACTGTAACCTTTAATGGATTTCAGAATTCAACTGGAACGTTTGTTAAATAAATAACATATTACTTCTATTCTCTAATAAATGAGAACAAACTTTTCCAACTCTGCTACTTTTCCGTTAAAAAGGCTTATATACAGTTTGATGGGAACATAAGAGGAGGGATTACAGTGAAAATAGCATTACGGACATTATTGGATCGATCAGTGAAAAAGATGGGCAAAGGGATGAATCCTGTTGTGAAGGCATCAGCATTGGAAATGGTGGAACGTGCTTATAATGAAGGGATCACTGTGCAGATAAGTGAAGGTTATCGCTCTTTGGAAGAACAAGCCGCGCTTTATGGTCAAGGACGAGTTTACAGCTACAATGGAAAAAACTATAGTAATCTAGCTAAACCCATTGTGACGAATGCTAAGCCAGGGCAATCCTATCATAATTATGGACTGGCTATTGATTTCTTCATTGTGAGTGATGATGGCAGGAGAGCAATATGGACAGTTAATTCAAAGTGGCAGCGCGTGGCTGCCATAGGTAAGGATTTAGGATTCAAATGGGGCGGGGATTGGAGCTCATTCAAAGATTATCCCCATTTGGAGATGACAAGCGGGTTATCTTATACTCAGTTACAAGCAGGAAAGAAACCGCACCTTGCCTTTAAATTAGAAAGAACGGATATACCGAAGACCAGCAAAGGAGATAGTCTTATAATTTCGATCCAAAAAACGTTAAATGGCCGATATGAAACGGCTATTGAGGGTGATGGGTTTTATGGTCCCAAAACTCGATCGGCCCTTATAAAAGGTTTACAAACGGAATTGAATAAGCAATTCAATAAAAAGCTTGTTGTCGATGGGAAGTGGGGACCTAAAACCAAAAATGCGATCGTCACCATAAAAAAAGGCGCTAGCTGCAATATCACATGGATCCTGCAAGCAGCGCTCTATATGAAAGGATATAACCCTGGGCCCCTTGATGGAGAATTCGGAAAAAATACCGAGACGGCACTATTCAAATACCAAAGAGCAAGCAGGATATCCGCTGATAAGCTTGCAGGTAAAGAAACATGGAATGATTTGTTTGCTTGATAGAGAATCCATACTGTTAGCAGAAAGTTAAAGCTGTGGCAAGAGTGCACCAACTACCTTTTTTCATTACTAATACTTTCAAATGTTAATTATGGATTGTAAAGTTCTTAATATTCCTTTAGCGTACGTACCTGTCGCTATTTTAGTATGAGCTTCCTTGGCTTCTTGAGTTGCATTCCCTACAAGGTAACCATGTTTAACACTTTTTAACATGAGCAAATCATTTCCGCTATCCCCGAAAGCAAAGGCATGCTCCCGACTCAGCCCGAATTTGTCTAGCATAAATCGTACAATCTCATTTTTACCAGTACCTAATGGAATAAAGTCTATATCATAACTATCTTCAGGATCGCCGGCAAGGGGATTACAACGATTGATATTTACCCCTATCCCGTACTCTTTGGCCACCTTCTGGATAGTGGATAAGTTCTTCTTGTCGACAGATTCATGTTGTATTTGATAATAATAATTTCTTTTATAGCGTGAACTTCCCATTTGAGTCTGAGGAATCAATGGTATATTGCCCATGAGTAGAACATTATAAATTTCATCGACTTTCCGTTTATTAAATTCTTCGATATTAATCTGTGAATGCCAATCTGGATCCTTTTCCAAAAAGTTATTTTCTGAGAAATAGGTGATTTCGGTACCTAAGTCACTTGCAATAAAATGCGGGAAAAATCTGAATCCACCATGTTCCATTTTATGTAATATTGATTCGATACTACTCCCAGTGACCCAGCCAAAGACAAGTTCTTCATCATTACTTTTTGCTTCTAAGTAATTTTCAAGTTCATATAAATCTTTCTGTCTCTCGTGACTCATGGAGTGAGGATAATAGGTTTCATCAAAATCACAGAATACAATGTATTTTGGGTCTTCAACATTTGGCAATAACTGAAACCCGCCCTTTTTATTCAATAACATAACAATCCCTCCATAAGCTAAAAATTTTAAAAATACAACTCAGAAAAATTTTGTTAATATATTAGGAACGGTTTAATAATAACTTCTGAAATCGATAACATGTCAACCACTTATTACAAGGATGGGATTAAATGACGAGAATTAGCGAGATAGCCAAGATATGTAATGTCTCTAAAACAACGGTATCTAGAGTCTTAAACAATCATCCATATGTATCAAAAGAAAAAAGGGAACAAATCTTAAAGGTCATTGAAGAGCTTGATTATGCACCAAGTTCACTTGCCCGGAATTTTAGGACAAATAAAACCAAAACCATTGCAATATCAGTCCCAAGGTTCGATCATCCATTCTTTGCCCAATTGGTTAAAGGAGTATCTCTAGCAGCATTGGAAAATGATTATAAAGTTCTTATTTTTCAAACCTTTTATGATTCGAAAAATGAATTAGATGTTTTGGAAAAATTAAAGAATAGAGAAGTAGATGGGGTTATTTTAGGAGCGTTAGAAAATGAATGGAATGTAATAAAGCCTTATTTGAAATACGGCCCAATTTTACTGTGTAATGAATACCATGATTCCGCCTCTGTACCAATTATTGGTTATGACGAATTCGAAGCGACATACAAAGCTGTTAATCATTTAATAAAAAAAGGCCATAGGAAGATAGGTTTTTGCTACGATACTTCTTATAGTCAGGCTCAGAATCAAAGAAAAGAGGGGTTTTTCAAAGCTCTAGCAGATAATAATTTACTACATAATGAAGACTGGATATTTGGACATGGATTTAATATTGAAGATGGATTTCGTATTTGTGATGAAATAGTAAAATTAAAAGAAAAACCTACTGCCTTATTTACTGGAAATGATCAAGTCGCAGCAGGAATAATTAAAAAGGCAACTATGCTGGGCTATAAAATACCGGAATACCTAGCTATAGTTGGGTATGATAATCAATCTATTTGCCAAGTCACAACCCCCACCATAACCACAATCGATATACCAATTATGGAATTAGGACAACGCACTGTAATGGAATTGATTAAATATTTAAGTAGTGATTTGAAATTAAAGCGCGACGTTATTAAATTGCCTACCAAACTTAAAATCAGAGAATCAACCTAACATTCATAAAGATATAAAAACTTAAAATTCAGGTTCATTATCCTTTTAGGCAGACACTGAAGAAATTCTAAAAGAAGGGGGTTCAGAAGTATATGAATGTTAGCGGATAGGAGGTAATCCGTCCTACCCCGGGAATAATTCGACTTTCCCGGGAAAAATCCGACCTACCCAGGGAAAAATCCGACCTACCCAGGGGAAAATCCGACCTACTCAGGGAATAATTCGACCCAAGCGGAAATAATTCGACATACTTCAAGATAATCCGACCTACCCCGGGAATAATTCGACTTTCCCGGGAAATAATTCACCTAAACCCGGCATAATTCGACTTCCACCGGAAAAATCCTCCCTATACACAAATCCGCTTTTCACTTAAAGAATTCATTCAAAGTTCCAGGCACCAATCATTGCATTGCATAAAGCTCCCTGGCGGGTATTCGAATTCACATTCGGAGTTGAGAGTGAATCCGAGCTTGCGGCAGATTGCGTTTGATGCATGATTATTGATCGAAGGGAATGCGTGAATGTATTTGTAATTTCGTTCGGATTTGATTTTCTCTATCAGTGCCTTCACGGCATGAGATGCAATTCCTTTTCCTTGAAAGGAAGGGAGGACGCTCCATCCGATTTCGTACACAGATTCATCGTTCCACACTTTTTGCCAGTAGCCAACGGAACCGGCTGCCTTTGCCTCTGGAAACGGGTTGATGCTAAACATGCATCCCTTATCTCCTATCTGTAGATACCGTTGATGACGCTTCAGGATTTGTTCATTACTTTCTGGTCCGCCAAGGTGTTCCATCATTTCTGGGGCATTTAGTTGAAATAGTAATTCAAGGTCTTTTTCTTCCCACGGTTTAATTTCTAATCTAGTTTCCGAAATCCCACTCACCCCTAAATTTTATATTTTCTCTTATAATCTTCTTGGCTTAATGCGAGATTCCTTTATTTGACCTTATTATTCTATTGCCTTTGTGTTGAAGTTTGATTTTAATAAGAATAAAGAGATGAATGTTTCCCATTAAATGCTATAATTTACAGGTGATTCTATCAAATGACAGAGAACGGAGATGAAGAAATGAAATCTTCAGTAAATCAGTTTTCCACTCAATTTGAATGGATATTGAATGTGATCAATGTGGGTGTCCATATTGTGAATAAAGATGGGGATACGGTTTTTTACAATGAAATGATGGCACATATTGACGGGCTTGAGCGTGAACAAGTGCTGGGGGAGAATATTTTTCAGCTTTATCCTTCCTTGACTGATGAATCCAGTACGCTGCATGTAGCATTGGAAAAAGGCAATGAAACGATTGAGTCCATTCAAACATATGTCAACTTAAAGGAGAAAAAGATAACGTCCATCAATAGTACTTATCCTTTGTATGAGGATGGTGAAATTATTGGGGCAGTGGAAATCGCAAAGGATATTACGAAGGTCATGAATATGTATGACCAAATTGTCGATTTGCGTTCCCAGCTGGCCGAGACCCATAGGAAAAATAAGTTCTCTGAAGGGACGGCGACCTATCATTTTAGTGATTTGATCGGTAATAGCCCTGCTTTTCAGCAAGCGATTTCCTTGGCGAAAAAAGCGGCCCGTACACATTCCCCAGTCATGATTTATGGACCAACAGGAACAGGGAAGGAACTTGTTGCGCAAAGTATACATAATGTAAGTGCTCAGCGAAATCAGCCATTCATAGCGCAAAACTGTGCGGCTGTTCCCAAGGAATTGATGGAGGGGTTGCTGTTCGGTACGACGAAAGGGGCTTTTACCGGAGCGATGGATCGCATGGGCATTTTTGAACAGGCAAATGGCGGTACCCTTTTCCTTGATGAGCTGAATAGCCTCGACCTCGGCCTGCAGGCAAAATTGCTGCGAGTGCTTCAGGAAGGTGAGGTGCGCCGTGTTGGAGGTTCGAAGGAGCAAAAGATTAATGTGAAGATCATTGCTGCGATGAACATTTCTCCAGAAGAGGCGTTGGAGCGGGGAATCATTCGTTCGGATTTATTCTTTCGCCTCAATGTCGTGACGATCCAGATGCCTTCTCTTTCGGAGCGTAAAACGGATATTCCGGAAATCGTCAATCACTTTATTCAAAAATTCAACAAATCATTTTTTACGGAAGTGCGCGGGATCAGTCATAAGGCGATGCAGCGTCTTCTTCAATATCCATGGCCAGGGAACATTCGTGAACTGGGACATGCCATCGAGTTAACTTTTAACGTCATGGACGCAGGGGAAGATATGATTGATGAACATCATCTTCCTGCCTATCTTTTCCCTTCAGGAAATTACGCAACAGCAAATGCGCAGAGCCATCCTACCCCATTGAAAAACAGGATTGATTTACCTGTTGTTCTTGAAGAAATGGAAAGGGAAATGATCATCAATATGTTTGAGAAATATAACGGGAATATCAGCAAAACGGCAGAAGCCCTCAATATTAAAAGGCAGGGACTGCAATATAAGTTAAACAAGTACGGCATTGAAAAAGTTTATACGGCAGGGTCGAAGGCATCCAAGTGAATTCAGGTTTTTTTGGAAACGCTGTCACTGTCATATCATGATGTAATGTAAAGAAACCTTCAGAATGTAGACAAACCCGATGAAAATTGAGTTTGTCTACATTTTTTTTGCTTGTACAAATTTGGACGTTGATTGGAACGTAGAGCACTCGCTTTCCGCGGGCGGTCCGGGAGCCTCCTCGGCGCACTTGCGCCTGAGGGGTCTCCCTTGGACTCGCTATTCCCGCAGGAGTCTCGCACCTTTCGTTCCAATCAACTATGTTTAAAAATTTGGATAGAACTCCTTTTGTCTACAAACTGGAGGGCTCTTGTGTAAAGAGAGCCTTCTTTTTTATTGCCTGGCGCAAAGAATCTGGCTGCAAAAAATTATGCGTTATGAAAAATATCTTGCGATTTTAAGCTCGGTTTGCCCCCTTTTTCTTATGTTTTCCTTGTAATCAATGTTGGCATCATTCTTGCGAGAGTATATAGATAAGTTCTTATAATAAGGGGGCATTATTAATGAATTTGATGGGAATTGATGTAAAACATAAAGAATACCTAGGTGGACGCAGGCATTATAATGATATCGAATTGTGGAAGGACGTAACGGAAGAGCAGTGGAATGATTGGATTTGGCAGTTGACCAATACGATTAAAACACTGGATGATCTGAAAAAGGTCGTCAACCTGACACCGGATGAAGAAGAAGGAGTCCGGATTTCGACTCAAACGATTCCATTGAACATTACACCTTATTATGCTTCTTTGATGAATCCCGATGATCCTCGCTGTCCGATTCGTTTACAGTCGGTACCGCTTTCGGCAGAAATGAACAAGACCAGATATGATTTGGAGGATCCGCTGCATGAGGATGAGGATTCCCCAGTTCCAGGATTGACGCATCGTTATCCGGATCGCGTTCTGTTCCTTGTAACGAACCAATGCTCCATGTACTGCAGATATTGTACGCGACGCCGTTTTTCAGGTCAGGTTGGCATGGGTGTTCCCAAGAAGCAGCTTGACGGGGCGATTGAATATATCCGGAACACTCCGGAAGTGAGGGACGTGCTGATCTCTGGAGGAGACGGCCTGTTGATCAATGATAAGATCCTTGAATACGTATTGAGTAACTTACGTGCCATCCCGCATGTGGAAATCATTCGGATCGGCACACGTGCACCGGTCGTTTTCCCGCAGAGGATTACAGAAAATTTATGTAATATTCTGAAAAAATACCATCCGGTTTGGTTGAATACGCATTTCAATCATTCACTTGAACTGACGGATGAAGCGAAAAAAGCATGTGATATGCTGTCGATGGCAGGGGTGCCGCTTGGTAATCAGGCAGTCATCCTGGCTGGTATCAACGATAGTGTCCATATTATGAAAAAGCTTATGCATGACTGTGTTAAAGCAAGGGTAAGACCTTATTACATTTATCAATGTGATCTATCTGAAGGGATTGGCCATTTCCGGGCGCCGGTTTCAAAAGGATTGGAAATCATTGAAGCGCTGCGCGGCCATACATCAGGATATGCAGTGCCAACCTTTGTGGTGGATGCTCCTGGCGGTGGTGGAAAGATTGCCTTGACTCCGAATTACCTTCTTTCGCAAAGTCCGGATAAAGTCGTTTTACGGAACTTTGAAGGAGTAATCACAAGCTATCCGGAGCCGAAGAATTATGTTGCCGGCAGTGCGGATGCTTACTTTGATGAAGTGTATGGTACTGCGGATAGGAAAGAAGCCGTCGGGATTTCCGCTCTCATGACGGACGAGAAATTCAACTTGGTGCCAGAGGGCCTTCGTCGTCTTGACAAGAGAAAAGCGTATGAAAACACTGATGAACATGCTTCCTTGAAGGATCGCCGTGATAAACGGGATGAAATGAAGGAAAAATTAAGGTTAGCCCAAGAAAAAAAGAACGCCATGGCCGCCAGTGGCTCGGTGAAATCTGATGGCAAGGAGGAATGAAGATGGACTGCTTATGGTGCAATGCCCCAAACGTAGAAGAAAGTGAAAAGAAGGATTGTTACTGGATCATGCCTGACGGGAAACGCTCAATAAAAGTCCTTCAAGTTCCAGCCTTGAACTGTCCTGAATGTGGAATCTATGTATCTGATTCGATGAATCAAAAGGTGGATGAAGCCTTATCCATATATGATGTGAGTGAATATCCTGATGAGTTTACGTATGATCAGCTTCTTCAGGCACCTGTCAAAAAATTATTCAATTGGAAATAGAATGCCGGGAGAAGCGGATGATATGCATCTCTTCTCCCGAATTCTTTAAATAAGGGGGGTACATGATGCCTGTTCAAAAGCTGCCTTTTTTCACCCAAATGGAGACCGGGGATTGTTATACGATGGAGCTCTATCATGATCATGCCAATCAGCGCTTGCGCATGGATGATTATCGGGGAAATATCATAAAAGCGATCGATCGGGCCCTTGCCATCGCAAAGGAGCAGGGCTTTACTAAAGTGATACTTAAAGCGAGGAATGAAGATTTATCAGCGGCGTTGGGTAAAGGATTCATGCTGGAAGGAATATTGAGCAAGTATTTCAAAGGGAATGATGCCTATTGCATGGCCTTCTATTTAACGGATGAAAGGCGAACAAGCGACTTTTGGGTCAAGGAAGATAAAGTAATCCAAGATGTCAGTCAGATTCCTAGACTGATTGAATCTCAGCAAATACCTAAGGATTATATCCTCCGGTTTGCTACGGTTGAAGATGCAAAAGAGCTGGCGAATTTATATGGTGCCATCTTTGAAACCTATCCTACGCCGATGAATGATGAGCGATATATCAAGAAAGTGATGGAGGAAGGTACGATCTTTAGTGTTATCGAATATGAAGGAACCATTGTGAGTGCTGCATCCGCTGAAGTGAATGAGATATATCACAATGCTGAATTAACGGACTGTGCAACAATTCCCCAACATCGGAAGCATGGTTTCATGAAGGTGCTCATCTCCGCCTTGGAACAAGAATTGTTCAGGAAAAACATTTATTGCTCTTATTCATTAGCGCGTTCATTGTCAATGGGCATGAACGCCGTCTTTCATCAGCTGGGATATGAATATGGTGGCAGATTAACGAAGAATTGCAATATTTGGGATAAGTATGAGGACATGAATATTTGGGGTAAAGATTTATCCCTCAAGTAGGAGGATTGTTTTTATGGCTAAATACACATGGGTTGATAAAGAAACTTGTATTGCGTGCGGGGCATGCGGTTCAACAGGTCCTGAGATTTATGACTATGACGATCAAGGGATCGCTTTCGTCATCTTGGATGATAATCAAGGGATTGCCGAGGTTCCTGAAATCCTGCATGATGACATGCAAGATGCTATGGAAGGCTGCCCTACAGAATCCATCTTGATTCAGGATGAGCCTTTTAGTTGGTAGGATCGGTTCCTTTTAAGAACTTAATTGATTAATAGATATTGCACAGTGGGTACGAACGTTAAAAGGAGAGATGACATGACACGCAATTATTTAATTAAGCCTACTTTAGATCATGACTATCCCACTATCTCTCATGGGAATGGAATTTATCTTTATGATACAAATGGAAAACAGTATATAGACGGCTCATCAGGTGCGGTCACGGCAAGTATTGGACATGGTGTTTTGGATATTGTCGAGGCCATGACGGAGCAGGCCCGCAAGGTTTCTTTTGCATATAGGTCTCATTTTACGAGCGGAGCCGCAGAGGCATTGGCCAAAAAGCTAAGTGAGCTGGCTCCAGGGGATTTGAATTGGTCATTTTTTGTGAATAGTGGATCGGAAGCGACCGAAACGGCAATGAAGATCGCAATTCAACATTGGCAAGAAAAAGGGTTTGAGCGAAAAAATCGCATAATCTCCAGGTGGACGAGTTATCACGGAATCACGATGGGCGCTTTATCGATGTCAGGCCATGTACCAAGAAGAAAACGTTTTGTGCCGCTATTGGAGGATTTTCCTAGCATATCTGCTCCCTACTGCTATCGCTGTCCTCATAATAATGAAACTTCAGGATGCAAGCTTAAGTGTGCAGACGAACTGGAGACAGCGATTCAAAGGGTCGGCTCCGAAAATGTCGCAGCCTTCATCGCAGAACCGATAATCGGGGCATCCGCTGGTGCTGTAACACCGCCGGATGGCTACTATCAAAGGATTAAGGAAATCTGCGAAACCTATGACATTCTCTTTATCGCCGATGAGGTAATGACGGGAATCGGCCGGACAGGAAAAATGTTCGCAATGGAACACTGGGGAGTCACCCCGGATATCATCGCATTGGGTAAAGGAATGAGCGCCGGGTATACTCCAATCGCAGCCACGATGATTACTGACCGTGTCATGGAGCCCATTTTAAAAGGCTCAAAATCTATCATGGCTGGACACACATATAGTGCAAACCCTCTATCTGCAGCCGTTTCATTGGAAGTGCTTTCCTACATTGAGCGCAATGACCTGGTTCGCGCAGCGGAAGAGAAAGGCCAATATCTGTTTAAGAAGCTTCAAGGCTTGGCCGAGAAATTCGACATCATCGGTGATGTAAGAGGGAAAGGGCTTCTCCTTGGACTTGAGTTTGTCTCAGATCGGGTATCAAAAACGCCATTCGACTTGCAAATCGGCCTGACTCCAAGGCTTGTCAATAAGGCTTTTGCGAAGGGGTTGATAATCTATCCTGCTGCAGGTGCGATTGAAGGAATCGCTGGTGATGCGGTTATCATATCTCCGCCATTAATCATTACGAATGAAGAAATCGATCGCCTCGTCAAGATCCTGGAAGCTTCCCTCGAAGAGTTGCAGCAAGAATTGCACGCGGAAGGTTTGATTGAAGACATGCAGGCTATTTAGGAGGAACGGTATGAAGCAGGTCATTACGAAGAAAAACAAAATTGTGACCATGGAAGAAGCGCTGGAGCATATTTCCGATGGATGCACACTCATGTATGGCGGATTTGGAGGAGTGGGGACTCCTCCGACGCTTGTACAGGGTATCCTTGACAAGGGCGTTAAGGAATTGACCTTGATTGGCAATGATACTGGATTCCCTGATATCGGCATTGGCCGGCTTGTGACTGCTGAAAGGGCAAAGAAAGTGATTGCCTCGCATATCGGATCCAATCCTAATGCCGGCAAGCTCATGACTGAAGGAAAGCTGCAAGTCGAATTTTCACCGCAGGGTACATTAGCCGAACGGATTCGTGCCGGCGGTGTAGGCTTAGGCGGGATTTTTGTCGATGTCGGGATTGGTACGATAGCCGAAGAAGGCAAGGACAAGATTGTGATAGAAGGAAAAGAATATTTGGTGGAAACCGCTTTGACGGCTGAGGTCAGCATCGTCCATGCCAAAAAGGCCGACTCACTTGGGAATTTAGTGTACGACAAGACTGCATGTAATTTTAATCCGCTGGTAGCGATGGCAGGGGCCTTCACGATTGCGGAAGTGGAGGAAATCGTTCCTGCAGGCGAATTGGATCCGGAATGTATTGCCACACCAGGCATTTATGTAGATATGGTGATTCCGACAAAAGGGGTGAATTGGAAATGGGCATGGCAGTAGATGTACGAAATCGCATCGCGAAACGCGCCGCCAAGGAAATCCATGACGGATTGATCGTCAATTTAGGCATCGGCATCCCTACCTTGGTGGCGGACCATATACCTCAAGATATCTCTGTGCTGTTCCATGCGGAAAACGGAGTTCTCGGTACCGGTCCAAGTCCGGATCCGGGAAAGGAAGATCCTGCCCTCTGTAACGCGGGTGGTTTCCCGATCACAACTGTAATGGGAGCCTCATATTTTGATAGTGCAACAGCATTTGGAATGATCAGGAAAGGATACATCGACATCACCATCCTTGGAGCCCTGGAAGTGAGTGAAAAAGGGGATTTGGCGAATTGGATTGTCCCAGGGAAGCGGGTGCCGGGGATGGGCGGGGCAATGGAACTTGCCCAGAAAGCCAAAAAGGTGATCGTCCTGATGAATCACGTGAATAAGCAGGGTGAATCGAAGATATTGAAGACATGTACGCTACCATTGACGGCCAGGCAGAGTGTGAATTTAATCATTACGGATATGGCTGTCATGGAAGTTACATCAGAGGGATTGGTGCTCAAGGAAGTCATGGCGCCATTTACCGTGGATGATGTGCTAAGGAATACGGAGGCAACGTTGAAAATCCATGCTGCCGTCAACACCATTGAATAGGTAAGAGGAGGAAAAAAGCTTGAATGAGGTTGTCATCGTTGCTGGGGCGCGAACTGCAGTTGGATCCTTTGGAAAATCACTCAGGAATGTTAAAGCTACCGAATTGGGCCGTCAAGTATTGGAAGGTTTAATGGAGAATTCCGGTTTGGGAAAAGAAAAAGTCAATGAAGTGATTTTCGGACACGGCTATGTCCACGGAGGCGGGCTTAACTCGGCACGAATTTCGTCGCAGCTGGCATGTTTCCCACACAGTGTCCCAGGACACGTTGTAATCAAAGCATGTGGATCAGGTTTAAAGGCCATTACCAACGCCGCTTTAACTATCGCTGCTGGTCAAGAAGACGTCATTATTGCCGGCGGAGTGGAGAGCATGAGCAATGTGCCTTATATCGTGAAAAATAGATGGGGCGGTAAATTTGGAAACGTAACGATGGAGGATGCTCTGCTGGCAGATGGATTAATATGTTCCTTGGGAAATGAGCATATGGGGATAACTGCCGAGCGCTTGGCTGAAAAATACGGTATCCGCCGTGAAGAACAGGATCAATTTGCTTATCAAAGCCACAAGAAGGCTTGGAAAGCTATAGTAGAAGGTCGCTTTGATAGAGAAATTATTTCGCTTAAAATCAAGGATCGAAAAGGACTTCAAATCTTCAACCATGACGAAGGGGTACGCGAGGACATTCATCTAGATCAACTAGCCAGTCTCCCAGCAGTATTCAAAAATGAAGGAACCATTACGGCAGGAAATGCCTGTCCTATGAATGATGGAGCTGCAGCTGTACTATTAATGTCCAAACAGCAAGCAGAAGAAAAGGGATTAAAACCGCTCTTGAAAATAAAGGCTTTCGCCAGTGCAGGAGTTGAACCTGGAGTTATGGGGATTGGACCCGTACCAGCGACTCGAAAGGCATTGGCAAAAGCAGGTCTATCGTTAGAGGATATCGGACTTATTGAACTTAATGAAGCCTTTGCTGCCCAAGCACTTGCAGTGATCAAGGAGTTAGATTTGAATCAGGATATTGTCAATGTCAATGGAGGGGCAATTGCACTTGGTCACCCTGTAGGAGCAACAGGTGCAAAATTGACAGTCACACTGATGCATGAAATGTTGCGTTCACAAGTTAAGTACGGAATGGTAACGTTGTGTATGGCAGGTGGAATGGGACTTTCAGTAATCTATGAGAATATGTGTATTTAAGG
Source organism: Bacillus sp. T-10(2022) (assembly GCF_056502895.1). NCBI lineage: Bacteria > Bacillati > Bacillota > Bacilli > Caryophanales > Bacillaceae > Bacillus > Bacillus sp. T-10(2022). Next base: position 4,483,597 of record NZ_CP113518.1, on the reverse strand, counting down.
AGGATAAATGTGCCGGATATAAAAAAACGGATAAACCAATGGATAGAGGATCATCGGGAAGAAGGAACAAACCTATTGCAAAAAATGGTACAAGCCCCGAGTACGCAAGGAAATGAAGCAGGGGCACAAGCCATCGTCGCACAAAAGCTGCAGGAAATGGGTTTGCAAATCGATAGTTGGGAACCTGACGGCGGAGAGCTGAAAAAGCATTCATATTTTTATTCTCCACGCAGTGAATTTTCCAACAGCCCCAATGTGGTAGGTATCATGAAAGGGACTGGAGGCGGACGTTCCATCATTTTGAACGGACACATCGATGTGGTCCCGGATGGAGACCGGGATCAGTGGGACGACGACCCATATAGCGGAGCGATTAAGAATGGAAGAATGTTTGGACGCGGAGTAACCGATATGAAGGGTGGAAATGTATCGCTGATCCTTGCGATGCAGGCATTGAAGGAAAATGGCATCCAATTAAAGGGAGATGTCATATTTCAAAGTGTGATTGAAGAAGAAAGCGGCGGAGCCGGAACATTAGCGGCCGTCCTGAGGGGATATAAAGCCGATGCCGCCCTGATACCTGAACCGACGAATATGAGGATCTTTCCGAAACAGCAGGGTTCGATGTGGTTCCGGATCCATGTAAAAGGACGGTCAGCACATGGCGGAACAAGGTATGAAGGCATTAGTGCGATTGAAAAAAGCATGGCTGTCATCAATCATATCCGTGCCTTGGAAGACAAGCGAAATGCACGTATCAGTGATCCGCTTTATCAGAACACGCCTATTCCGATTCCGATCAATCTAGGTGTCATTGAAGGCGGCAATTGGCCGTCATCCGTCCCCGACCTTGTGAAAATCGAAGGAAGGATGGGCGTTGCGCCGGAGGAAACGATGGAGCAGGCGAAAGACGAAATGGCTGCCTGGTTATTGCAGCTGGGGGAAGTGGACCAATGGTTCAAGGAAAACCCACCAGTATTGGAATGGTTCGGGGCACGCTGGGTTCCGGGAGCAATCGACGTAGAGCATGAATTGATGAATGCGCTTGTTCATCAATATCGGCAAGTGGCCGGACAGGACCCTATCATTGAGGCATCTCCTTGGGGAACGGATGGTGGATTGCTGACACATGTCGGTGAAACGCCTGCAATCGTGTTCGGGCCAGGAGTAACCGAGGTTGCCCACTATCCAAATGAATACATCCTGCTCGACAACGTGTTCTCCACAGCCGAGATCATTGCCCTTACTTTAATTCAATGGTGTGGAATGGAGACTGAGCAGGATGGGGTCACCCAATCCGGGAATAGGGAGACGATACCAGGCAATGGCAATTAAACTGGATAGTAACCCAGCAAGTAAAGCACAAAGCGGTTGTTAAAAACTCTTATATTTCTTGAACTTTTAACTATAAAAGAAAATGAGGTAGGAACCATATGGATATGAATCTCATTGATAATCAAGAACCGACAGTTAAAAGGCATCCCGATAATCAAGAACCGACAGTTAAAAGGCAACTGAAAGCAAGGCATATGACCATGATTGCCATTGGCGGTTCAATAGGAACCGGATTATTCCTGGCAAGCGGGGCAACCATCCAGAGTGCAGGACCTGGTGGTGCCCTGGCTGCATATGCCTGCATTGGAATCATGGTTTATTTCTTGATGACGAGCTTAGGGGAAATGGCGACTTATATGCCTGTGTCGGGATCATTTTCCACCTACGCCACACGCTTTGTTGATCCCGCATTCGGCTTTGCACTTGGCTGGAATTATTGGTTTAACTGGGCAGTCACCCTTGCCGTGGAAATAGCTGCAGCAGCCATCATCATGAAATTTTGGCTCCCTGATGTACCCAGCCTTATATGGAGCGCATTGTTTCTTGGAATCGTCTTCACCCTCAACGCCCTATCCATTAAAAGCTATGGTGAATCTGAATATTGGTTTGCACTAATAAAAGTCATCGCCATCATTTTCTTTATCATTATTGGTCTATTGACCATATTGGGGGTTTTTGGCGGAAAGGTGATCGGATTTGAAAACTTCACCATGGATGAGGCACCATTCAAGGGAGGATTTTTATCGATCATCTCAATCTTTCTAATCGCGGGATTTTCTTTTCAAGGAACTGAACTTGTTGGTATTGCTGCCGGAGAAAGTGAAGAACCCGAAAAAAATGTTCCGAATGCGATCCGCCAAGTATTTTGGCGCATCCTCTTATTTTACATCGGGGCCATCCTGATACTCGGCCTCTTAATACCTTATACGAGTCCAAGTTTGTTGAACGGAGATGTCGAAAACATTTCTGTAAGCCCTTTCACACTTGTCTTTGAACGGGCAGGACTGGCATTCGCGGCATCCGTCATGAATGCGGTCGTGTTAACCTCCTTACTATCCGCAGGGAACTCGGGGCTATATGCATCAACGCGGATGTTATGGTCGATGGCAAAAGATAAACAAGCTCCCAAATTCCTGGCTAAAGTCAACCGCAGGGGAATCCCGATGAATGCTTTGATCATGACATCCTTAATTGGAGGACTCGCCTTCTTGACCTCCATTTTCGGGGACCATGTATTTACATGGCTATTGAATGCATCCGGGCTGACCGGCTTCATCGCCTGGATTGGAATCGCCATAAGCCATTATCGCTTTAGACGTGCCTATGTTGCACAGGGTGGTGACCTAAACGAACTGAAATATAAAGCAAAATGGTTTCCATTCGGTCCGATTCTTTCATTCACCCTTTGCATGCTCGTCATAGCAGGACAGAACTATGGAGCATTCCTAAGCGGCAGCATCGACTGGTATGGCGTCGCCGTCTCCTATATCGGATTACCGATATTCCTGGTAGTCTGGTTAGGATACAAGATTTATCACAAGACCAAATTAATATCATTAAAAGATTGTCAATTCGATAAATCAGATGTGGCTTGATATCAATGGAAAAAACCTGAGACCCCTTTGGGGACTCAGGTTTTTTTATGGGGATTTGTATCGAAATCCAGTTATATCTGCGAAAATCGGAATATATCTGCGAAAATCGGATTATATCTGCGAAAATCCAATTATATCTCCGAAAATCCAGTTATATCTGCGAAAATCGAATTATTTCTCCGAAACGGCAATTATCCATCTTAAATCATTTTTTTGCAGCTGAATAATTGGGAAGGGTGCGCAATACTATTATTCTATGTATGATAATACTTTGGATGAAAGGAAACTGATGATGAAAGAGGCGTTTCGCGGTTCTGGAATTGGAGTCATTTTCATGGCGTTCTTCGGTACAATGTGGGCAGGTACCGGTGTAATGGGATTGCAGGGGTGGGGGTTTCCCTACGTGGAACTCGCAGCCATATTGATCGGAATCATAATGGTTATCGGAGGCATATCATTAATTCATGCATCACAAAAAATGTCCAATCAAGTTTCAGAAAATGGGGCTAGGCGGCTGAGGCGTATCGGATTTTTGTTTAATATGGTCTTCATTGCCGAAGGTTTGCTGATTGGGATTGCCATTGCCATCTGTAACTTGATAAATCAGATTGATCTTATACCGGGAATCATCGCCATTATTGTTGGGATTCATTTTTTACCTTTGGCGTCACTTTTCCAAATCAAGATCTACTATGCAACAGGAGTGCTTCTCTGTTTATTGGCGCTGATCACATTGCTTATTGTGCCAGACACCGTCATGTTGAGGGAGCATCAAATCCTTGCACCGATATCATTGCTCGGCTTCGGATGTGCGCTAATTCTCTGGACCACTGGACTTACGCTATGGCTTGGAATAAAGAATTCAAGGCGAACGATAGCCGATGAAGATTGAACTCATCAAAAAACCCGTCATGATGAACGGGTTTTTCATTTCGATTAATTTTTCATCCAGGTCAAGAGCCTGACAATTTGAAATGGCTCATTCCAAACGAGAATGAAACTTAAAAGAAAGAATGCAGCCACAGCCAAAAACTTAGTCTTTCCTTGTTCATTGATAAACATGGCCCCGAAACTGCAAAACATACCAATAAGTAACGCACCGAATCCTGAAATCATAAGCAGCTCGGAGGCTTTTGGTAAAGCAAGGGAACAGCAAAATGCTAGTGTACCAATCACGGCAAATACGATAGACCAATTGCTTAAACTTTTCATAGAGACTCCTAATTATACCAATTTAGTGTATATAATAAAATAAATAAATTTGAGGTTGTCACTTATGGGAATATATTGTAATATATATAACAATATAAAAATCCATTTACATTTTAGAAGCATTGATAAGGATATGAATCATTTTTACGGTCTGCAGAGAGGGAAGGGCAGCTGCGAACTTCCTGGCTTAGGAAACTGATTTACCGCCTTTGAGCTATATCGGTGAACAAGAGTAACTGATATCGTCTAAGCTGCGTTACAAGCTCCAGAGCCATGAGTGTTTTCTTGCTTATGGGAAATTGGGTGGAATCACGGGTAACGCACTCGTCCCTTATTTAGGGATGGGTGCGTTTTTTATTATTATAATATTGCCATGATAAGGACATGAATCATTTTTACGGCCTTCAGAGAGGGAAGGGCAGCTGCGAACTTCCTGGCTTAGGAAACTGATTTACCGCCTTTGAGCTATATCGGTGAAAGAGAGTAACTGATATCGTCTAAGCTGCGTTACAAGCTCCAGAGCCATGAGTGTTTCTTGCTTATGGGAAATTGGGTGGAACCACGGGTAAACGCACTCGTCCCTTATATAGGGATGGGTGCGTTTTTTTATATATAAAAATATTGCGATGAAGAGGACATGAATCATTTTTACGGCCTGCAGAGAGGGAAGGGTAGCTGCGAACTTCCTGGCTTAGGAAACTGATTTACCGCCTTTGAGCTATATCGGTGAACAAAAGTAACTGATATCGTCTAAGCTGCGTTACAAGCTCCAGAGCCATGAGTGTTTTTTGCTTATGGGAAAATGGGTGGAACCACGGGTAAACGCACTCGTCCCTTGCATAGGGATGAGTGCGTTTTTTTATTATTAAAAAAAGGAGTGTTTATGTGATGGGTGAAAAAATGATTAAAGTTCAATTTCCGGATGGGCAGAAAAGGGAATATCCGCAAGGGGTGACAGTGGAAAGTGTGGCAGGGTCTATCAGCTCAAGTTTAAGGAAAAAGGCAGTAGCAGGAAAACTGGATAAGCAACTGGTTGATCTAAGTCACAAGCTTAATAAGGATGCCGAACTGTCGATCTTGACTCTGGATTCGGATGAAGGATTACAAGTATTACGACATACATCGGCACATGTTTTGGCGCAGGCTGTGAAAAGGTTATACCAAAACGTGGAATTAGGGATGGGGCCAGTCGTGGAAGATGGTTTTTACTATGATTTTAAGTTAGACCATCCTTTGAGTTCAGAAAATCTACAAGCCATTGAAAAAGAGATGGAGCATATCATAAGTGGAAATCTGGAAATTAAAAGGATCGAAGTGACTTATGAAGAAGCTGTGAAGTTATTCGAGGACAGAGGGGAGTCATTCAAGTTGGATATAGCAAAGAACATCCCTAATGGTGAAAAATTAACGCTCTATCAACAAGGGGAGTTCATCGATCTTTGCAGAGGGCCGCACCTTCCATCCACATCATTTGTAAAATCGTTCAAATTGACTCGTGTATCTGGTGCCTATTGGCGGGGAGACAATCAAAATGAAGTTCTTCAAAGGGTATATGGCGTGGCTTTCCGAAAGAAAAAAGATTTACAAGAGCATTTTGAATTTCTGGAAGAAGCGGCTAAACGCGATCACCGTAAATTAGGGAAGCAGTTGGAGTTATTCATGTTTTCGGAGGAAGCCCCTGGAATGCCGTTTTATTTACCGAAAGGACAAATCGTTAGAAATGAATTGGAGAAGTTCTCGCGGGAGCTTCAGACTGAGGCTGATTACGACGAAGTTCGGACTCCTTTCATGATGAACCAGCGCTTATGGGAACAATCGGGTCACTGGGATCATTACCATGAGAATATGTACTTTACAGAGGTGGATCAAACAAAATTTGCGATGAAGCCAATGAACTGTCCGGGTCATATGCTTATTTTCAAAAACAGTCTTTATTCTTACAGGGATTTACCGATCCGGATGGCCGAATTCGGTCAAGTCCACCGTCATGAATATAGCGGTGCATTGAACGGGATGCTGCGTGTCCGTACATTTTGCCAGGATGATGCCCACATCTATGTTCGGCAGGATCAAATCGAAAGTGAAATTAAACAAGTGTTTCATCTGATTGATAAGGTGTATCGCACTTTTGGATTCGAGTATTCCGTGGAGCTCTCGACTCGTCCAGAGGATTCAATGGGAGATGATTCCCTTTGGGAAGCTTCTGAAACAGCCTTGAAAAATGTACTGGAAAGCATCGGGATACATTATCAAGTTAATGAAGGGGACGGGGCATTTTATGGACCGAAAATTGATTTTCATATTAAAGATGCATTAAAACGAAGCCATCAATGTGCAACAATCCAGCTTGATTTTCAAATGCCCGACAAATTTGATCTGACTTACATCGATGAAAATAATGAAAAAGTACGTCCGGTCGTCATTCATCGTGCCATTTATGGATCGATCGATCGTTTTTTTGGAATTCTGATAGAACATTTTGCCGGTGCTTTTCCGGTATGGCTCGCCCCGGTGCAAGTACTGATCATCCCTGTCTCACAGGTTCATTTGAATTATTGTTTAAAGGTTCAAAAAGAACTGAAGAATCAAGGCATAAGAGTGAAAATTGATGATCGGAATGAAAAGCTGGGGTATAAAGTCAGGGAAGCACAGATGGGGAAAATCCCATATATGCTGGTTCTTGGAGATAAAGAAGAGGAAGAAAATCAAGTGAATGTCCGGAAATACGGGGAACAAGAATTTGAAAATGTCGCAATAGAAACGTTCATCGAGAAAATGGTTCAGCAAATAAAAGAACGCAGCATCTAATAAAAAAGCAGCTTAATCCGGAATTCACGAGTAAAAGTGCAAAACTCACGAGTAAATTACAAAATTCACGAGTAAAAGCATGAAATTCACGAGTAAATGCCCCTTGGATTATGTTTTTATAAAAAGAGACAGCCGAAATAGCTCGGCTGCCTTTTTTCTATCTACAAATCCATACCCAGCCAACGCCCGGAATGAACTGTTGGAAACAGTTACCGCCCGGTCCGCCTTGACCGCCACCTTGACCGCCACCTTGACCGCCGCCTTGACCGCCACCCTGGCCGCCGCCTTGACCGCCGCCTTGACCGCCACCTTGACCGCCGCCTTGACCGCCACCTTGGCCGCCGCCACCGACAGGGCAGGTTAATCCTAGGTATTGCAATCCGACTATATCTGTACGATGAACCTCATTTGGGATGCCACCTTCTAGTATCTGTACCATACCAGTGGCAGTATTGAGGCCCATCAAAATAAAGGTATGCTGGCTGTTACCCCAAAATGCTCTGAAACAATGACCTTGTCGGCCTGCGTTCAAATGGCTCTGAATAGTGGCTTCTGGAACCAGTGTTTGTACTGGCAGTCTGTTATCATAATAAGGCAAATCGGCATAAGAATTATCGTAATAATATGGATCATTATAATATGGATCATTATAAGAGTAATAACCGTAATTATTATACATTCAAGAAATCCTCCCTTTTTGTTTACCCTTTCAGGCTATGAACAAAGGGGGATAAGTGTCCGACATGGACAAAGATGGATACTAAAATGGGCAGCCTATTTTTATAATTTAAACGAATTTACGAGTAAACTCTTACATTTCCTAAACTCTTTATGTAAATAAAACCTTGGCTGCTTGGATGGCAAAGTAAATGCCAATCCCTATAAGGGATATTCCTGAAATGATCGAGATGCCCATTAAAATGGGTTTGGATAAAAAGCGTCTAAAGGTGCTGGCGATGATGGCCATAGCGAAATCCCAGGTTAAGAGGCCGACAAGGATACCTGAACTGTATAAAAGTAATTGTTCCATATCATATTTTGAAGCGGAGTTTGCGAGAATGGATCCATAAATCCCAAGCCAAAACAAAATGGATAAAGGATTCGAAAGGGACATGATGAATCCTGTCAGGAATGAAGAAAGAAGGGAATCTTTCGCTTTTCGTGCATTCACTTCAATCTTACCTGCACTTAACAGACTTTCAATTCCGGTATAGGTCAGGACGAAAAATCCAAAAAGCCATAAAAATGTCTTCATGAAAGAGTTGTCCAAAAAGTGGACGACACCGAAAAAGACGAGGGCTATAAATACAAAATCCGCTAAAATGGCACCCCAGCCAAAAACCCAGGCATGCCAAAAACCCTTCTTGATTCCTTTGTCCAATTGAGCAGCATTTATGGGACCGATAGGAGCCGCCAGTGATAAGCCTAATAATACATAGCTGAAAAAAACACCCAATTCATCACCTCATCGTTTGTTACATCTTCACTTATTTGAATGTATTCAGACAATTGGACTTGTACCACATTTTTGACCCTTTTTTTGAGGTGATAATTGTCCGGATTGGTGCTTATGGATGTACCTAGTCGTGACATGGGGGTTTTGTAACAACACAGAAAACTCCTTCATAATGTAATTTAGTCAAATGGAAAGACGCCAATTTTTAATGCATGCGCTATTCAAAGCGGAATTGGAGGATAATTATGCCTGAATTATCGATGCCGAATAAATACAAAACAATTCTTGATATCATGCATACGGATATTGCGATAAATGAAATTAAGGGTCATTTTGAAGAAGGAATTTCAAATGCGTTAAACCTGATTAAAGTATCAGCACCTATCATTTTAAATGAAGGTAATGGTATAAATGACAATTTAAATGGTGTGGAGCGGGTTCTTACCTTTGAAGCTCTGGATATTAAGAATAAACAAATAGAAGTGGTTCAATCTTTGGCAAAGTGGAAAAGAATCACTCTTTCTAGGTATGGTTTGGCGTGTGATGAAGGCATTTACACAAATATGAATGCGATAAGACGTGATGAAAAACTGGATCATTTACACTCGTTATTTGTGGATCAATGGGACTGGGAGAAAGTCATAACGAAAGAACAACGTAACGTAGATACATTAAAATCTGAAGTGGAAAAAATATATAGAGCCATTAAATCGACCGAACGTTATATGTTTGAATTCCATCATCTGCTTAAGCCTGTGTTACCTGATGACATTCACTTCATTACGACCCAGGAGTTGGAGGATTTATACCCGAATCTGACTTCGAAGGAAAGAGAGAATGTGGCAGCGAAGAAATATGGTGCAATTTTCATCATGAAAATTGGCGGAGAGTTACAATCGGGGGAAAAGCATGATGGACGTTCACCGGATTATGATGATTGGGACCTAAATGGAGATATCGTTTTATGGAATCCACTCTTGGAATGTGCTTTTGAAGTTTCTTCAATGGGAATTCGAGTAGATGAAAAGTCACTGTTAAAACAATTAAAATTATCCAAAAACGAAAATCGTAAGGTGCTCAATTATCATAAGGCCGTATTGGAAGGAAAGCTTCCGTATTCAATAGGCGGAGGAATAGGGCAATCCAGATTATGCATGTTTTTGCTAAAGAAAGCACATATTGGCGAGGTTCAGGTTTCGGTATGGAATGACCAAATTTTAAACGACTGTAAAAAGAGGAATATTACTCTTTTATAAAGACGAAAGCGGGATAGCCATTTTTAAACAGAAATGGAGAGTTTATCGAAAGAGGAGGTTTTTTTATATGGATTAAACCCCTCACTAGATTGAAGAAATTTGCAACACTCCTACCGAATAACTGGCTAGCTGAGATACCAAAGCCGCTAGCTTTGATGAGGTTTGGCAAACTGCTCTTCTTTTAATTTGTCTACAGTCTGACCCATTCTTAAAAAGAATGGGTTTTTTATTTTAACGGTCAAAAGGGGTAATTTTGGGTGAAGCGCAACTGAATAAATCTATCTGAGCTATAACATAATAATTGATGACATCTAATATATGATGCAAAACAAATTGGTTTCACAATGTTTACTTTTTATGCAATAAGTTGCTTTTATAATGGATGAGGAGTGTAAGTATGGAAGGTCATGAGAAGCAAAATAAAGATGTAAGCGTGTGGTGCCTGATCAGTATGGCATCGATTCCATTGGTAATGACACTTGGAAATTCAATGCTTATCCCGGTTTTGCCCATTTTCGAGGAAAAGGTGGGGATATCTTCATTTCAATCAAGCATGGTGATAACAAGCTATTCCGTAGCATCCATTTTTTTAATTCCCATTGCTGGTTATTTATCAGATCGATTTGGACGAAAAATGGTAATCCTGCCCAGTCTGATTCTAGCCCTAATCGGCGGATTGATAGCTGGTTATGCATCATGGAAAATGGAAAATCCCTATACATGGATCATCATTGGGAGGGTATTGCAAGGGATTGGGGCGTCTGGGGCCTCGCCCATCATTTTGCCTCTGGTGGGGGATTTATACAAAGATGATGATGAAAAAACGAGTTCTTGTTTGGGAATCATAGAAACCTCGAATACATTTGGGAAAGTACTTAGTCCAATATTAGGTTCCCTGTTTGCTGCATTTATCTGGTTTTTACCATTCTTCTCGATTTCATTCTTCAGTTTAATATCTATTGTTTTAGTCTTTTTCTTTATAAAGGTACCAAAGGAGAAGGATGAGCCGAAGAAATTCAAAGATTTCTGGCATGATACGAAAAAAATATTCAAGAAGGAAGGAAAATGGTTATATACGGTTTTCCTGATTGGTGTCTTTGTCATGTTGGTTTTGTTCGGTGTTCTTTTCTTTTTGTCTGATAATCTGGAAAAAATCCATGATTTGCATGGAATCAAAAAAGGTTTAGTGATAGCGATCCCGCTATTTTTTCTTTGCGTATCTTCTTATGTTGCAGGGAAAAAAATCAAGGGGGAATTACCAATCATGAAAAAGATCATCATGATCAGTTTAGCTGTCCTTTCAATCAGCCTTGTATTTGTCGGTTTTACAAAAAACAGGGTCTTCCTTCTATTGGTAATAACAAGCTTAGTGGGCATAGCGATTGGTGCGTTATTGCCGACACTAGACGCAATCATCACTCAAAATATAGAAAAGGAACAGCGGGGGACGATAACCTCCTTCTACATGTCATCAAGGTTCATCGGCGTTGCGGCAGGCCCTCCGGTCATGTCCCTTGTCATGAAAAATCATATCAATATGACCTATATCATTTCTGGGATCATCGGTATAGGCATCGTATTGATTGTTATGAAATTCATTAGTTCAGACAAAAAAGAAGCGGCTGCTTAATTCGGCTTCAATAACATATCAAAAAGCCGGGCATTCCCACGGCTTTTTTTTGTAACTCGGGAAATTTTTTTGGCATGTGGTTATAGGCAGAGGGTTGTCACATAAAATGTACAAGTCATGAACTAGCTCGAAGGAGTGATGCTTTTTGAGTGTACATTTACTGCTGAGTTACTTTTTCTTAGGACTTACCCTTGCAGCACCGATCGGTCCGGTGAACTCCGCTCGTATCGATAAAGGAATCAAGAACGGGTTTTGGCATGCCTGGATCGTTGGGGCAGGGTCGATGATCGCAGATGCCTTGTTCATGATTTTAGTGTATGTAGGTATGGTACGGTTTTTAGAAATTCCGGTCGTCCAGATTTTTCTGTGGCTTTTTGGGGGATTCGTGCTTATTTATTCGGGAGTCGAAAGTGTATTACGGGTTAATACGATATTATTAAATGAATACAGGAATAGAGATTCTTTAATTTCCTGTTTTTTGACTGGGTTCATCATGTCTGTGACCAGTCCATTGTCCATTTTATTTTGGTTGGGGATATATGGATCTGTTTTAGCTAAAACAGCTTCAAGTTATGGGACATCACAACTTTTCATTTATAGCGGGATGATCTTTCTTGGTCTTACCTGCTGGGATTTTTTTGTAGCGGCATTAACGAATGGATTTCGCAGGTTCTTAAATGAAAAAAGCTTAATGGCCATTTCGATCATCTCTGGATTATCATTGGTCGGCTTTGGGGTTTATTTTGCTTATCAAGGCATTTCTGCCATCCTATCATAAAGGAGAATGCTTCAGATTAATACATAGGTATTTGAAAACTTCTTCCTTGCATAATTCATTGTGGCATTATCAACACTATGAATGATGGAAGGAGGTAATGTTATGACGACAAAAGCCAATTGCAGTTCAGCGAAAGGAAAGACTGGTCAAGATTCCAATGCATCGGGTGAACAACAGGGCGATATGAAATGGTGGCAGCTCTCATTGGTCGGTGTAGGCTGTACGATCGGGACAGGGTATTTCCTCGGATCGACCATAGGGATTAAAACGACTGGGCCATCCATTGTATTTTCATTTGTATTGGCCGCACTAGGTACCTATATCGTTTATAATCTGCTTGCCAAGATGACGGCTGCCGATCCTCAAGAAGGTTCTTTTTGTTATTATGCTAATAAAGCATTTGGACGATGGGCTGGCTTTAGCTGTGGCTGGAATTATTGGTCCTCCAATATATTGATCATGGGAAGCCAGCTTACTGCGCTTTCGCTATTATCTCAATTTTGGTTCCCGAAAGTGCCGCTTTGGCTATTTGCATCCGGTTTTGCCATTGTTTCAATCGTGGTGGTATTGCTGGGAACAAAAGGGTTCGACAGGGTGGAAAATATCCTTGCTGTAATTAAGACAGCAGCAATCGTAATGTTTATCATTATTGCAATATGTGCCGTTTTCGGCTGGTTTGGTCTTGATGGAGCGAAACCGCCATCCTTTCCGAATACGTTCGATGAATTATTCCCAAAAGGGCTAAAAGGGTTTTGGACATCACTTATCTATGCTTTTTATGCGTTTGGCGGCATTGAGGTCATCGGACTGATGGCGATGCAGCTTAAAAAGAAAGAAGATGCGCCAAAGGCAGGAACAATCATGCTCTTGGTTCTTACCATCATATATGTGGTTTCATTAGGGTTAGCCGTAACCATGATTTCGTTAGGGGCATTCAGTGAAAAAGAAAGTCCATTCGTTTCGGCATTGGACAGTTATCATCTGACATTTTTCCCGCACGTTTTTAATGGTGCGATCATCATTGCCGGTTTCTCGACGATGACCGCTTCACTATTTGGTGTAACCAATCTATTGGTAACGCTCTCCAATGACGGGAACGCACCCTCATTATTCATGCAAAAGATCAAGAAATTCAAGGACCTTCCACTTCCTTCACTGGGTCTTGGAGCCTTAGGACTTTTAGGGTCAATAATAACTGCCTTGCTCCTGCCAGGCAAGATTTATGAATACATTACAACATCTGCTGGTATATTGCTTTTGTATAACTGGGCATTCATCATTCTTTCTTCATTCAAAATCTTGGAAAATAAGATTTGGAGTAAGATTACGGCCGTTTTCGGACTTCTTTTAATTTTAGCGGCGGTCAGTGGCACTCTGCTTGAAAAAGAAATACGTCCAGGTTTTTTCATCAGCCTTTTATTCATCGTGATCATCGGTCTTGCCGCCGTTTTCATGAAATTCAAGGTTTGGAATAAGAACAAGGCGATGGCCGCAAAAGCCAGTAAATCAGAACTTGATTGAAAAAAAGGAACTCGACTATACGAAGTCGAGTCCCTTTTTGTGTGCATTTGATTTGGTGCTAAATTTCAATGATGATCGGAAGGATCATTGGTTTTTTCTTAGTTTGAGTAAAGAGATAGTGCCCCAATTCCTTCTTTATGGTTTGTTTGATGATGTTCCAACGGTATATTTTTTCACTTTGTAAGTCGTTGACCGTTTTCGTGACAAGACGATTCACATGTTTAAGGAGGTCCTCGGAATTTTGAACATATACAAATCCACGGGAAATGGTATCGGGTCCTGATACTATTTTTCGTTCCGTCTTGCTTAGTGTTATGACAATTACGAGCATGCCATCTTCGGAAAGCTGCTTACGGTCACGCAGAACGATTTCTCCCACATCACCAACGCCGACACCGTCAACAAAGGTATTGCCGGCAGCCACCTTTCTCGTTTGACGGGCAACGGAGTTTTCAATATCCACCACATCGCCATTACTGATAATGAAAGTATTGCCCTTCTCTACCCCGACAGACTCAGCTAGTAATCGATGCTGGTGCAACATCCGATATTCACCATGAATGGGAATGAAATACTTAGGTTTCATCAGGGTAAGCATGAGCTTCAACTCTTCCTGATAGGCATGTCCGGATACATGCATGCCTGTTACAGTCCCAGAACCGTAAATGACTTTGGCACCAAGTTGAAACAGGTTGTCGATGATTCGTGAAACATCCCGTTCATTTCCGGGTATTGGAGTGGAGGCAAGAATCACTGTATCATCAGGCAATATACTCATATCCCGATAATTTGAACTGGAAAGGCGGGAAAGGGCAGCAAACGGCTCTCCTTGACTTCCTGTACATAAAACCGCGACCCTTTCAGGAGCATAATTATCGACTTCATGTGGTTGGATAAGCATCCCATCAGGTACCTCGAGGTAGCCTCGTTCAATGGCAACGGATACGACGTTCACCATGCTACGTCCTATTAGGGCAAGTTTCCGGTTTGTCTTCTGTGCAGCGTTCACGACTTGTTGAACGCGATTGACATTTGAAGCGAAGGTCGAAAGAATGACTTTCTGTTTTGCCTGCATGAAGGCCTCTTCGATATGGCTGCCAACGAGATGCTCCGAGGGGCTGGACCCGGGACGTTCAGCGTTCGTGCTTTCCGATAATAAAACCAAAACACCTTCACTCCCGATCTTGGCCATTTTATGAATATCGGGATACTGATCATTCATGGGAGTCAAGTCAAACTTAAAGTCCCCTGTATGAACGACCGTGCCTTCTGGCGTACGCATGGTAACCCCTAGGCAATCGGGTATACTATGATTCGTTTTGAAAAAGTCGAGAACCATCTCCCCGAATTCCAATCTTGAATCAGAGTCGATCTGGATTAACTTCGTATCACCCAAAAGGTTATGTTCTTTTAATTTCAATTCAATCAAACCAAGTGTTAATCGTGTGGCATAAATGGGTACATTCAATTTTTTTAAGAAATAGGGGATACCGCCAATATGATCTTCATGACCATGAGTCACAATCAAAGCGTGGATCTTCTCCTTATTCTCCTGAAGAAAGGAGATATCAGGAATGATCAAATCGACTCCTAATAAACTCTCATCAGGAAACTTGGCACCACAGTCAATAATGACGATATCGTTAGAATATTGAACCACATACATGTTTTTACCGATTTCATTCACTCCGCCGAGAGCCAGTATGGATAAAGCTTTCTCTTTCACACTCAAGTAGATAGACCTCCCTTTATTATGATAAGGATAGTGTTTCCTTAGGTCCCATTTATAAAACCAACTCTTTTATAAAATCAGGGGCAATTCAAGAAGCCATAAAAAAAACACCTGCCATTTTCGGTAGGTGCGTGTGTCTCCATCTTCATCGGCTCAAACAAGAGGTGATGCTTTCTTCAAAAGACTCCATGTATGCTTGGATCTGTGAAGCATATCCAGTTTTCAAAGTGGCCAGTAGACTTTCTATCAAGAATTCTCGCGGTTTGTCTGACTGCATCAGCTCATCTTGGATGAAATCGACCAATTCAATGGCTCTTCTTCGATCTTCATCGCAAGGAATAGCTTTGTTTATCGCTTTTTTCAATTCCGTGGTGGAATGAAGCAAATCATTATGGCAAGCATCAAGCTGGTTTGTGAATTTTGGAAACCACGTATCCATTAATTCCGGATCAATGATCTGTTCGCCGCTTTCAGCCACTTCATTGACTAAATGGACAATACGGTTCATGCAAAAGCGGATAATTTGTATGTCCGGTATACCAGCGGGATTAGCACGGTAACTAAAATGGCTCATGTGGGTCATCATCGAATGAAAGATAATGACGCTATCTAAAAGATAGGGTTTTTTACTTTCCCCGAAGATATCGATAAAACGGTTAAACATCCAACGTAAGCTCAACAATAGCGTCTTATTGATGAATTGTTTTAATTCTTCATCGTTGGAAACACGGACTTCTTCGATCAGTATAAGCAATTTGCTTTGCTTGTTCACCATCAATTGCAGTTCGAGCTGCCGGATGAAAATTTCAATATCGGCGGAATCTTGACCAATCAACAGTTTTTCCCGTTCATGGCGAATCTTTGTATAAACGGAACGGAAAATGGCTATAAATAATTCACCCTTCGAAGGGAAATAATTATAAAATGTACCTTTTGATATACCGCTGCCGTCTAGAATGTCCTGGATGGACGTGGCTTGGTAGCCTTTGTCAATAAACAGCTTATGAGCCGTATCGATGACATTCTGCCTTCGATTATTCATCATATCACCTAATTTTCATTATACTGCTTGTATAAATTTAATCGTACTCTATTTTTCATGGCAGCACAAACCCTTATTTAAACCAGTAAATTTTTATTGCAAAAAATGAACTAGGGGTATATTATTGATTTTGTGAGATTGGAATATACCGCTCGTCTAATTAAATGAACCAATAGTTTGAATGGAGGAATAGATAAAAAGTGAGTACTGCACAAATAAATGAGAAAAAGGGTTCGTATGGCATTTTGGCCATACTGATGGTCGGGGCGTTCATATCGATACTGAATTCAACCCTTTTAAATATTGCACTGCCATCAATTCAAATAGACCTGGGAATAGAGACTTCCACAGTTCAATGGCTGACAACTGGCTACATGCTCGTGAACGGAATCATGATTCCGACAACTGCCTTCTTAATAAGAAAATATTCGGTACGTAATCTGTTCCTGACAGCCATGCTCCTATTCTCAATCGGGACAATCGTGGCAGGTGTAGCGCATGTATTCCCGCTATTATTGAGCGCACGTATGGTTCAGGCTGCCGGTTCGGCAATCATGATGCCATTATTAATGAACGTACTTTTAACTTCTTTCCCTGTTGAAAAACGTGGCTCGGCAATGGGACTATTCGGTTTGGTCATGATGTTTGCCCCTGCAATAGGGCCGACGCTTTCAGGCTGGATCATTGAACATTATGATTGGAGAATGCTATTCCATTTCATTACTCCGCTAGCTTTACTAGTGCTTATTTTCGGCTTCTTTAAACTTAAAGACCACAAGGAAAAAGTCGATATCTCAATTGATAAAATATCGGTCATCCTTTCAAGCTTAGGCTTCGGCGGTTTGCTTTACGGATTCAGTTCGGCAGGCAGCAAGGGTTGGGATAGCCTTGAGGTATACGGAACACTGATTGTCGGTGCCATCTCCCTGATCCTTTTCATAACACGCCAGCTTGAAATGGAAACACCAATGCTTGAGTTCAAGATCTTCAAGCACCCGATGTTCGCTTTATCCGCAACGATCTCAATCGTACTGAACATGGCGATGTTCTCGGGGATGATCTTAATTCCGATGTACACACAAACAGTACGTGGCATTTCACCATTCGATTCTGGATTACTGATGCTTCCAGGTGCGTTATTAATGGCCCTCATGTCACCGGTTACCGGTAAGCTTTTCGATAAGTTCGGTGCCCGCATCCTTGCTTCAATCGGTTTGCTTATCACCGTGGTAACTACGTATTTGCTAAGTAAATTATCAATGGAAACTACGTATACAGAAATTGTAATCCTGTTTTCCGTTCGTTCCTTCGGGATGTCAATGTCCATGATGCCGATCATGACAAATGGTTTGAACTCGCTGCCAGCCCGCATGAACCCGCACGGTACAGCGATGAATAACACACTGAACCAAATTTCCGGTGCGATCGGTACGGCATTGCTCGTTACGGTCATGTCTAACCGTGCAGCTTCTACTGCCGAAGATTTAATGACGAAAGCGATGAGCAAATTAACAAGCCAGCCCACAGCTGAGATGATGGGCCAAATGAAAGCCCAAATCGGGATGCAGGCAATGCTGGATGGAATTAACTTCTCCTTCTTTGTATCTACCTTCATTGCCGGTGTGGCGCTGATTCTGGCATTATTCATTAAGCGCGCATGGCCAGCTGAAGAAAAACCAGCTATGAAAAAAGATCAAACCGCTTAAATGAAACAATAAAAAGCCCTATGCCACCTGAATCGTCAGGAAGCATAGGGCTTTTTTTTATAACTTCAGCCATCTAGTTTGATTTACAGCGGAATTAATTTAGGCTATAGCGGAATCATTCGACCTACCACCGATTTAATTCGACCCACGATGGAATCATTCGACCTACGCAAGAATTAATTCGACCTACCACCGATTTAATTCCACCCACGAATCAATCAGTATGTTTTACCTGTTGATTTCACTTGTATACAAAAAAGCGCAGTGCCATTTGCACTGCGCTTTTTTTACATCAAGATGTCACTTCCTCTGAAGTTACTTTTGCTTGCTGGATATGACTGGCTATCCAGCAAATGATCGCCGCAGAAACGAGATAGGCAAGTAAAATCCAAATCTGCGCCTGCAAGTTTTCCCAGCCGCCTAAGGAGATGACCTCTTGAAGTTCCTTTAGTGAGTGGGCCATAGGTAAAAATTGACCGATTTTCGTCAATAATGACATGCCCAGTTCGCCTGGGAATGTTCCGCCGCACGTAGCCAATTGGAACACGAGAAGGGTCACGGCTGCGAATTTTCCGACCACTCCGAATACGGTCACCAGCATAAGAATGAACGTCATGAAGGTAAATGAAACGATGATGCTAGATAGAATGAATACAGGGACACTTGCTACATGTAAATGGAATCCAAGCAGGACCACTGCATCCACTAGAAGTGCCTGAATCAAGCCGATTACATATACCAGCATTAATTTATTCGTGAAATGAACGGTTCCGGTTACCTTAAGATTCTGCCTGCGGCCAAGCGGCAAGATATTGGAAGCCATGATGCCGCCTACATAAAAAGCCAATGACAGAAAATAAGGGGCAATTCCGGTTCCATAGTTAGGAACTTCAGATAAATTGGATTGGACCAATTGCACGGGTTCAGAGAACATTGAAGTGGTCGAATCGTCGTACTGAAGACTAGCCGTTTTATCGGCAGCTTCATTAAGCTTGGAGGATAACTTGCTTGAGCCCGCTTCCAGCGAAGCCAGTCCGTCTTGTAGTTCCGTCGATCCACTAGCTAGCTGGCTGCTTCCGCCAGCTAGCGAAACGATTCCAGCATTTAAAGTGGAAAAACCATTTGTCCATTTAGAGAAACCATTCGCGAATTCTTCATATCCCTCGTTTAATTGCTTAGCACCTGAGGTAGCTTGTGCCATTCTATCACCAAAGGCATTCATCCCGGATTGAAGGGTCTCTTGTCCATCAGCCACTTTTTCAGCACCTTCGCCCAATTGCCTTTGACCGGCATTTAAAGTGGCAGCTGTTTTGGATAAACCTTCTGATAGGGCAATGATTTGCTTGAAGTCTTGATCCTTTACTGCATCAGGATGACTTTTCATATAGGCATCCAATTGTTTCTTAAGGGTATTCACTGTATCGGCAGCCTGTTCTTGCCCTTGCGTCAATTTTGCATTTCCGGCTGACCAGTCCTCAATACCCTGACTTACTTCATTCATCCCATTTTCCAATGAGTGATGTCCATCCGATAGCTGCTTCATGCCGGAATACAAGTTCTGGGAACCTGATGTTAATCCTTTCGCACCATCTGCTAAGGTTTCTTGTCCATCCAAGAGCTTGGCGCTTCCTGTTTGCAGTTTCTGGGCGCCATCATTCAAATCCTGAATGCCATCATCCAATTTCTCACTGCCGCCTTTTGCTTCCGCCGTTCCTTGATGAAGCTCTTCCGCTCCATCCCCGGCATCCGCCAAGCCTTTAGAAACCTCCTGGAATTTTGAAAGGATGCCTTCAGAATAGACTTTTGTAATGCTTGCGTTGATTTTTGCAGTCATCTTTTCAACAGCAGTTGAGCTGATCTGTGAGGCAACGAAGTTTTTACCTGGATTAACAGTATACAAAAGTTTAGCTCTTTCCGGTTTTTCATCCATTAAAGTCGTGACATTTTCCGAAAAATCCTCCGGGATCGTGACAACCATATAATAGGTACCTTCTTCAAGGCCTGTATTAGCCTCCTTTGCCGTGACAAAGTGAAAGTCCAATTCTTTTTGCTTCTTCAATTGTTTAACGAAATCATCTCCAGCTTGGACTGGTTTATCATCCATTTCCGAACCCTTATCGAGATTGACCACTGCTACAGGGAGCTGATCCAACTTTCCATAAGGATTCCAATATCCAGCCAAGAAGAAACCAGAGTAAATCAATGGAACGACCAAAAGGAAAATCAAGGCGATTCTCCCGTGTTTATGTTTCCACATTGCTTTTATATCTTGAAATACAAGTTGTAAACCATTCATTATTGAGCCTGCCCTTTCTAACTAAGAGATTATTTCATGATAATGGCTTTTTTAGATACTGTATAATACATAATTGATTATGTAATAATAGATTTAAATCTATGTGAAAAGAGTGGGAATATGGAAATATTACAGCTGCAGTACTTTCAAACCGTAGCACGACTGGAACATATGACGAAGGCTGCGGAACAACTTCAAATAGCTCAGCCATCCCTCAGTAAAACCATATCCCGGCTTGAAGAGGATTTGGGTGTCGCACTGTTCGATAGGGAACACCGGAAAATCAAGCTCAATGCAGCCGGCCGAATATTCTTGAACCGGGTCGAACGCGCTTTTGCGGAACTGAATGAAGGAAGGCGCGAAATAGTGGAATTAGCAGATCAAGACCAAAAGAACATCACTTTGGCCGTTACCATTCCCAGGGTCCTGCCTGATTTATTGGGTACATTTTTATCTCAATACCCGGATGTCCGTTTTCAACAATTCCTAAAATCCATATCATCCATGAAGCAGCTTTTAATTGAAGGAGAAATCGATTATTGCATATCATCCGTTCCGATCGAAGGCCCGGACTTAAAGTGGGAACCGCTGATCACCGAAGAAATATACTTGATCGTGCCTCCCAATCATCGGCTGGCAGGCAGGGAAAGCATTACACTCCAAGAAGTGAAAGATGAACCATTCATCAGTATGAATACAGGCTTCGGGTTCCGCAGCCTAACCGACCAATTTTGCCTCGAAGCGGGATTCGTCCAGCACATCGCCTTCGAAGGAGATGAACCAGCTGTCATCTCGGACCTTGTCAGGAAAGGGTTGGGGGTCGCCTTCGTATCCGAATTGACATGGCTTCATCAAACCGGATCATTATCCCATAAAATCCGAATAACAGAACCTGCTTGTCAAAGAACAATAGGGCTCGGCTGGTCAGAAAAACGCTACTTCACCCCAGTAGCCAAGCAATTTCGGTTATTTGTCATTGATTACTTCTCTGCCGCCAACTCCGCTAGGCCAAAGGATGAATGAATGTTGTGAATGCCGAATAAATACGGATGAAGGCAGGAATAAAAGGTGTGAAGGCTTAAATTATTAGATGCAGGACGAATAAATGGGTGAAGGCATAAAAAGTATAATTTAATTATAGTGAACATAGTATTTTAGGAGGTTTTTTTAAAATAGACCGGGTTCAAAATGATGTATCCGATGCTGGGAGTTGAGCGGAGATGGAAATACGGGTTAATCAAATTGAATTGAATGGACTCACGTTTCAATACCGGGAGAGCGGGGATGTTTCTGCACCGCCGCTTGTTGTTCTTCACGCGCTGGGAAAAAGTTCGGATTCATGGGATCGAGCGGCTGCCGCATTAGGAGAAAATTATCGTGTTTTAGCTTTAGATCTACGGGGCCACGGTGGGAGTGCGAGAACTAATACATATACTTTTGAATTGATGTGCGATGATTTGCTTCATTTTGCGGATGCGCTTGATTTGGGAAGGTTTTCGCTAATGGGGCATTCCATGGGGGGAACAGTTTCCTATTTATTCTCGCAAACTTTTCCTTCGAGGATAGATAGATTGATTGTCGAAGACACGCCTCCTCCTTTTTCGGATAAGCCAATGGAGGTTCCTTCCAAACCTTCTGTTCCTCTGCCGTTTGATTGGCAGGTAGTGCCTTCGATTCTACAGCAGCTTAATGAACCCGATCCCAAATGGTGGGCGCGCCTTACCGAAATTATGATGCCGACGCTTGTTATAGGGGGCGGGGCTAGCCATATTCCCCAAAACAAATTGCAGGAGGTTTCCGAGCTTATCCCGAATTGCGAATTGGTGACGATAGAGGATGCCGGACACTTTGTCCATGAAGATAATTTACCAGCTTTCTTGGCTGCCGTAACAAGGTTCCTTTCCAAAGGACAGGCGCTTTAATGCGATAGGAGGGTTGCCGATGCAGCCCTCTTATTTCTGCTTTAAATGGTTTATTTTAAAGACGGAATTTACCGATTTATTATTCAGGATTTCAAGCAACTGTTCAGCCATATAGTCAGAGCTATATTTAAAGCCAGTGTTGACCCATTCGATGATCATGCCTAATATCGCATATGCTTGGTAGCTGGAGGCAAGTTCTATATTGATCTTAGGGTTCGGCCGGTAATCTTCCAGGTCCTCCAATGGAAGTTTCTTTAACTCATTACAAATCCGTTCCAGTAACGTAGGCCATGCATTCGACTTTAGGATGAGGGTATAAATGTTTGCATAGTTAGCTACATGTTCAAATATTTTGATGACTGAAGCCGTTAGTTCATTGATGGTGAAAGTTTCGACGTTCTTATAAGGTTCCCGGTAAGATATGATCAAATCGGCAATTACATCCTCCATGACCTCTTCAAGCAGTTCCTCTTTATACTGATAGTGTTTATAAAATGTACCCCGATTAAGGTCGGCGAGTTCTACAATGTCAGTAATCGATATATCCCTGAAATCCTTTTTTTGCATTAATGATGTGAGGGATTCTTTCAAAGCCATTTTAGACTTCCTGATCCTTCTATCAATCCCAGTGTTATTTTCAGTCATTTTCTTCACCCTTTGTTCGTTATTGTGCTTTTAATAAACATAATGATCACTTTCTGTTCATTGTTCAACATCGAGGTCATCATTTGCTGATTGTATAAGCCTACCGAAACTAATTATACTATAAAGGAAGTTAGTTAATGAACATCTGTGCAATAAGTATCACTTCACTAGAATGAATGGGGGAGTTCAAATGAAATTACAAGACAAAGTTGCAGTAGTGACAGGCGCAGCATCAGGCATGGGAAAACAAATTGCTATAGATTACGCTCGAGAAGGAGCTAAAGTCGTCGTATCGGATTTAAATCTTGATGGTGCGAACGAAACGGTAGAAGAAATAAAAGCGAATGGCGGAATGGCCTTTGCCATTAAAACGAACGTAGCGGTGGAGGAAGATATTCAACATATGATCGATACCACGGTCAGTACGTATGGTACGGTGGATATTTTGGTCAATAACGCGGGTATCATGGACGGCATGGAACCAGCTGGAGACGTTGAAGATTCTAGATGGGATCGGATTTTTGCCATTAACACGACAAGCGTCATGCGTTCGACTAGAAAGGTGTTGCCAATCTTTTTAGAAAAACAAAAAGGGATTATCATCAATATTGCTTCAGCTGGCGGTTTATACGGTGCTCGGGCTGGTGCGGCTTACACTGCCTCTAAACACGCAGTCGTTGGGTTCACAAAAAACACGGGCTTCATGTATGCCAATAAAGGGATTCGCTGCAATGCAATAGCACCAGGCGGAGTTGAAACCAATATTGGTTCCAGCATGACGAATATCAATGAGTTTGGCTTCTCTCGCCAACAATTGGGTATGGCGATCAATCCACGCAATGGGAAACCTGAGGAAATCGCTAAAGTGGCTTTGTTCCTTGCTTCAGACGATTCCAGTTTTGTTAATGGTACTGTCATCACGGCAGATGCTGGTTGGAGTGCATATTAAGCCGTAAATTAAATAGAGAATGGTCAAGTACTTGGTGACTGATATATGCATTCCTGCCAGTAAGCAGGGATGCATTTTTTTTGAGTGAAGCATTGGCAGGTTCATTGGATGGGGAATTTGGTTAGCCAGACAATTTGCTAGAGGAAGTTTCAACTTCATTCGGTAGTCCTGACATTGTCATTTCAATCGAAAGTGGATTAGTGGGGGCTGGATAGTTCCACTACTATCCAGTTTTTCTCAAAAATAATTATGCTATCAATTGGATTAAAAAGATAAGTTGAACTCTGAAATCTCGGAAGCAAAATAGGTTCCCTGAAAAAATCCACTTTCCCTATGAAATTGGATCATTGAGTGATCCATTAGTTTACTGCGATACCTCGCAAACGATATATTAATTGGCGTGAGAATATTGAAGGACTTTCTGACGAACGTAATCAAGGTGCTTGTACATTTGGCTGAATGCTTCATGTGGATCATGTGCTGCAAGTGCTGCATAGATGGCTTTATGATACTTCACAGTCAGTTCCCGTTCTCTGAATTGAATCAGGCTATTTATTTTATTATGAGTGATCAATAAGGAATCGATCATGCCTTCAATTATGGGATTGTTCGCACTTAAAGCAATGATCTTGTGGAATTCTTTATCGGCCTCTCCATAATCGTTGTCTTCACTATTGGCAATCGTGTCAATCGTAACTTGCAGTTTTTCCAGTTGTTCGTCTGTGATCTTCTCGGCAGCCATTGTTACTAATCCCAACTCCAATGCCATTCGCGCTTCAATGATCGCTGGTAAATTATCCGTAGCCAGCGCCAGCATGACAGAGAATGGATGTGTACCGATTTTATCGTTAAAAAATGTTCCTTCACGCGTTTTCCGTGTAATGACCCCTAGTGTATCAAGTGCACTGAGCGCCTCACGTAAAACAGGCCGGCTTACTTCAAGTTCTTTCATAAGTTCCATTTCAGGAGGCAGTTTGTCGCCCGCTTTCATTTGTCCGCTGACGAGCAGATGCACAATTTGATCCACGACTTGTTGTGAAAGAGTGTTGCGATGTACCGATTGTACGCCTAATTTCTTTGACGATTCTTCCATTGTGTAACCCCTTTTCTGTTAAATCCTATATGTATTCATACTGTAAGACTAATTATATAATATAATACACTTATTTGCATGTAGACCTATGTCCAAAAAAAGTAAAATGCGCCGCTCTTAAGAGAGTGACGCATGCATTCCTTTAAAAAATCATCTAACAAGGCAAGGTGATTTTGGATTGAACTTCCATCCGGAGACCAGGTATTGCATAGCCATTGAATCATCACGGGCACCAAGTCCTTTTTGTTTATAAAGCTGATGTGCCTTCTCGATTTGTTCCATATCCACTTCAATTCCAAGTCCGGGTTTGGAAGGGACATCGACCATTCCGCCGACAATTTTAAAAGGTTCTTTCGTCAAACGCTGCCCATCCTGCCATATCCAGTGGGTATCGATCGCAGTGATTTTTCCTGGTGCGGCTGCAGCAACGTGTGTAAACATGGCAAGTGAAATGTCAAAGTGATTATTCGAGTGTGATCCCCAAGTCAATCCCCAGTCGTTACACATTTGAGCGACACGGACGGAGCCCTGCATCGTCCAAAAATGCGGATCGGCAAGAGGAATGTCCACGGATTGAAGTTGAATGGAGTGCCCCATTTGCCTCCAGTCCGTTGCAATCATATTCGTAGCGGTTGGAAGGCCCGTTGCGCGCCTGAATTCCGTCATGATTTCCCGGGCGGAAAAGCCATTTTCCGCTCCGCATGGATCTTCCGCATAAGCCAAAACATGATGCTGATCCCGGCAAAGTTTAATCGCATCCTCAAGCAGCCAGCCGCCATTTGGGTCAAGGGTGATCCTGGCTTCAGGGAAGCGTTCCGCAAGTGCCGTCACCGCTTCGATTTCTTCTTCCCCGCGCAAAACCCCGCCTTTCAATTTAAAATCATTGAATCCATAGCGAGAGTGGGCGGCTTCTGCCAAGCGGACAATCGATTCGGGTGTCAGCGCTTCCTCATGACGGAGGCGAAGCCAGTCATCTTCCGCTTCCGGTTCGCTTAAATAACCAAGATCTGTTTTATTTCGGTCACCTACATAAAATAAGTAGCCCAGCATTTCCACTTTATCACGCTGCTGTCCTTCGCCGAGAAGGGCTGCGACTGGAACACCTAAATGTTGGCCAACTAAATCAAGAAGTGCAGCTTCCAATGCTGTTACGGCATGAATGGCAATACGAAGATCGAAAGTCTGAAGGCCGCGCCCTCCAGCATCGCGGTCCGCAAACTGCTTGCGGATGGTATTTAGAATGTTGTTGTATGTCCCAATGGACTGGCCGACAACCAATTGTTTGGCATCTTCGAGTGTTTGGCGGATTTTTTCGCCCCCAGGAACTTCACCTACACCTGTATTACCAGCATTGTCTTTTAGAATGACGATGTTCCGGGTGAAATAAGGAGCATGGGCACCACTCAAGTTCAGCAGCATGCCGTCATGGCCCGCAACTGGAATGACGCTCATTTCAGAAATTACCGGTGTGCCGATTTTTACATTATCCTTAAGTAATTGATTGTTCATGATTTTTCCCCCTACCAGAATATTTAGTTGACTATGACTTTAACTCTACACGTTTAATTTCACCAACCAGGAATAAATAACTTAAAATAGCGACAAGAGCATTAGCACATACGAAGACTAGCGCCCCATTGAACGACCCTGTCGTGGCAATGATATAACCGATGATGATCGGTGTTGTAATGCCGGCAATGTTACCGAATGTGTTGAAAAGCCCCCCGCTGACACCGGACATTTCTTTTGGTGAGGTATCGGCCACTACCGCCCAGCCGAGTGCCCCAAATCCTTTACCGAAAAACGCAAGGGCCATAACGAAAATGACAACCCATTCTGTATCTACATAGTTTGCTGCCACCAAGCTCATCGATAGAATCATCCCAACAACAATTGGAACTTTTCGGGCGACAGTCAATGAGAAGCCCTTCCGTAACAAGAAATCCGAGAATGTCCCTCCGAGAATGCCGCCAAAAAATCCACAAATGGCCGGAAGGGAAGCGACGAATCCAACTTCAAGAATGGTCATGCCCCTTTCTTGTACAAGGTACACAGGAAACCATGTCAGGAAAAAGTACGTTAACGTCGTAATGCAATATTGTCCGAGATAAACACCTAACAGCATGCGGTTTGATAAAAGCTGCTTAATATGATTCCAGTTGACGCCTTTCTTTTCCTCCTTATTTGTACTGGTTTGATCCATATTGATCAAAGCGCCGCCCGCTTCGATATATTCAAGCTCAGCTTTGTTGATGCGAGGATGTTCCTTTGGGCCATAAATCGTTTTCAGCCAGATGAAAGCAACGACGATTCCTAAAGCACCCATAAAGAAGAAGACGTATTCCCAACCGAATTTATACGTAATGTAACCCATGATCGGTGCAAAGAGAACGGTTGCAAAATACTGGGCGGAATTGAAAGTGGCAGCCGCGGTTCCGCGTTCATGGCTTGGGAACCAGGTAGCAACGATGCGGCTGTTGGCCGGAAAGGAAGGGGCCTCTGCCAATCCAACTAAAAAACGCAGTCCGAACAATACCATGACAGCCGTTCCCGCAGAACCGAAAAAACCGAGAAACCCTTGTAAAAGCGTAAAGGTAGACCATAACGTGATACTCCAAAAGTAAACTTTTTTCGAGCCAAAACGGTCTAAAAGCCATCCGCCTGGAATTTGTCCAGCTACATAAGACCAAGCGAAAGCGGAGAAAACATATCCCATCATGACTGAATCGAGACCAAGCTGACCAGACATGTCCGTCCCCGCAATGGATAGCGTCGCACGATCCGCATAATTCAGGGCTGTAACCAAAAAGAGCATAAAGACAATGAACCATCGTGTGCGTGTTTTTTTCTGGGCACTTGGCAGTTTAGGAGATGGTTGAAAAACTTTTTCTTCAGCGTTCATATACTCACTTCCTTCTTCGTATTTAATTATATTTTTTATTTGATACCGCTTACAATGTTAACTGTTTCCTCCTTCGTGAAAATTCTTAATATTTAGTTTTGTCCAATGGTAAGACAAATAAAATTGTTTGTCAATGGCTTTTTTTCTTAAAAGTTTTTTCATTTTAGCTCCTTCATTATCGTGTTTTTTTGTATATATTAGAAGCGAAATTATGGAGGGATGAAGTCCTGCTTCATTTTTCAGAAAATAAAAAAAATACGATTGACCAGACGGTGTATTTGTCTTACAATAAAACAATAATACACAAGGGGGAATAAAAAATGAATAAGATTCGCAAGGCACCTAAAGGAATTCTCGGATTTCCCGTGGCACCATTCACAACGAGTAATAAGCTTGATGAACAAGCACTCGCCCAAAATATCCAATTTTTATTAGATGAGGGACTAGAGGCAATTTTCGTGGCATGTGCAGCAGCGGAATATCCATCGTTAAGTAAAGAGGAATATGAAGCGATGGTTGAGGTAGCCGTATCCGTCACCGCTGGAAAAGTACCTGTATATACAGGGGTAGGCGGGAATATTCAAACTTCCCTCGAACTTGCCAGAATATCTGCGGATAAAGGGGCAGATGGTTATTTAATATTACCTCCATATCTCGTTACTGGAGAACAGGCAGGTCTGGCGGCTTATTTCAAAGCCATCGCAGAGAGTACAAACTTAAATTCCATCGTATATCAGCGTGATAATGTAGCATTTTCACTTTCAACTTTGGAAGCGCTTGCTGAGGTCCCGCAGGTGGTCGGCGTCAAAGACGGTCTGGGCAATATGGAGCTGAATGGACTCCTTACACAAACCTTCGGAAAACGTTTCGGCTGGCTGAACGGAATGCCGCTTGCGGAAGTTACCATGTCGGCCTACGTTCCACTTGGCTTTGATTCCTATTCATCGGCGATTTCCAATTACATCCCGCATATCTCACGAAAATTCTATAATGGCATTTTGAGCGGAGATCAAGAAACGGTCAATGAAATTTACCAGCAGGTCATCATACCAATCAACAACATTCGCCGTCAGCGAAAAGGATATGCCGTTTCTCTCATTAAAGCAGGTATGGAGATTATGGGAATGCCGGTTGGGCAAACAGTCAGATTACCAATTCTACCGGTGGAAAAAGAACATTATGCAGAGATGCAAACGATATTAGAGAATGCTTTAAATCGTTTTCCAAAAGAAACACCAATTCAATCAATTTAATAAGGGTGGGGATTATATATGATAACTACAGTTCAAACAAAAACGTATCTTAACTATATTAACGGTGAATGGGTTGCTTCCATTTCAAATGAAGTTGAAAAAAGTTTAAACCCGGCAGATAAACAGGCAATCGTCGGATATGTACAAAAATCTACCAAGGATGACTTGAACCTGGCTGTGGAAGCTGCGAAAAAGGCGAAAGATAAATGGCGTAAACTAGCTGGTTCAGAGCGCGGGGAGTATCTGTATAAGGCAGCGCAAATTCTTGAAAAGCGGATTGATGAAATTGCAGAATGTGCAACAAGGGAAATGGGAAAGACATTTGCTGAAACAAAAGGGGAAACGGCACGCGGTATTGCGATCCTGAAATACTATGCAGGAGAAGGAATGCGTAAGGTGGGGGATGTCATTCCATCCACCGACAGTTCAGCGCTTATGTTCACGACGCGCGTCCCGCTTGGTGTAGTCGGCGTCATCACACCTTGGAATTTCCCGATCGCCATCCCAATCTGGAAGATGGCTCCTGCTCTAGTATATGGGAATACGATTGTGGTCAAGCCAGCCACCGAGACGGCCATCACCTGTGCAAAGATCATGGAGTGTTTTGAAGAAGCCGGTTTACCGGCGGGTGTAATCAATATGGTCACAGGGCCGGGCAGTGTCATCGGGCAGGGCATCGCCGATCATGAAGATGTAAACGGCATTACCTTCACCGGCTCGAACGGCGTTGGAAAAAGGATTGGACAAGCGGCGTTAGCACGAGGAGCGAAATATCAGCTTGAAATGGGCGGGAAAAACCCGGTAATCGTTGCAGCGGATGCGGATCTTAATCTGGCTGTAGAAGCCGTCATTACAGGTGCCTTCCGTTCAACGGGGCAAAAATGTACCGCGACAAGCCGTGTCATCGTTGCAGCTGAAGTTTATGAAGAGTTCAAACAGCTGTTGGTGAAAGAAACGAAAGGCATTTCCATCGGAGATGGATTGGACAGTGGGACATGGATGGGACCATGTGCTAGCGAAAATCAATTGAATACGGTTCTTTCCTATATAGAAAAAGGAGTGGAAGAAGGCGCTGCACTTCTGATTGGCGGAAAGCGTGCTGAAGAAGGCCCTCAGGCAAATGGCTTTTATGTAGAGCCTACGATTTTTGATAATTGCACGTCAGATATGACAATTGTACAGGAAGAAATTTTTGGTCCGGTGATTGCTTTATTGAAAGCTGATTCAGTTGAAGAGGCTCTGCAACTTGCGAACAGCGTGGAATACGGCCTTAGTGCTTCGATTTTCACAGCCAATATCAAACATTTGCTTTCATTTGTTAACGATATGGAAGCGGGATTGATCAGGGTTAACGCCGAGAGCGCAGGCGTTGAATTGCAGGCGCCGTTTGGCGGCATGAAAAACTCCAGCTCCCACTCAAGGGAACAAGGAGAAGCAGCAAAAGAGTTTTTCACATCCATTAAAACGGTGTTTGTAAAATAATATAAAGTAAATGCGATCAATAGATAACGCTTTCGAATTAATGATTAAAGAACTTATGAAGTTAATAAATCTGGAAGGAAGTTAAATAATGAAATTGCAGGGATCGCCAATTATTACAGATATGAAGGTTATTCCAGTAGCAGGGTATGATAGTGCCCTGCTCACATTAAGTGGCTGTCATGCTCCTTATTTTACTCGTAATATTGTTATTTTAGAAGATGAAACGGGGAATACAGGTATCGGTGAGATTCATGGCGGCGATGATATTACTAGAATGATAGAAAGTTATCGTCCATTTGTTGTAGGACAAGAGATTGCCGATTATAGAGGTTGTATTACTGCCATACGTAAAGGTGGTTTGAGTATAAAAGGTGACTCTGGTGAAGGGTTGCAAGGATTAAATTTAGCCAATTTAAAATTTGTTGTGCAAGCAGAGGCTGCTGTTGAATGCGCGATGATGGACTTGCTTGGTAAATTTGTTAATAAACCAATTGCAGCATTGCTTGGCGATGGAGGTATTCAACGTACAGAAGTTCCTTTCTTAGGCTATTTATTCTATATCGCAGATATGGAAAAACTCGATCTTAATTATTTACGTGAAACACAATTTAAGGATGATTGGGATCGTGTTAGACGAATTGAAACGTTAACAGCTGAAGGAATTGTAGCTCAAGCAAAAGCAGCTGAAGCTCGTTATGGATTTAAGAGTTTCAAATTAAAAGGTGGAGTACTTCGAGGGGAAGAAGAAATGGAAGCGATTCAAGCTTTACATGAAGCATTCCCTGATTCAAGAATTAATCTTGATCCAAATGGAGCATGGTCATTGGAAGAAGCCATTATGCTTTGCAAAGGTAAAGGAGATATACTTGCATATATTGAAGATCCGTGTGGTCCTGAAGCGGGATTCTCTAGCCGTGAAATAATGGCTGAATTTAAGATTGCAACCGGATTACCTGTTGCTACAAATATGATTGCTACAAATTGGCGTCAATTTCATCATGCAGCAACACTTAGAGCGGTCGATATTGTGTTAGCTGACCCTCATTTCTGGACATTGAATGGTAGTATCCGTATGGCACATGTATTAAACGATTGGGGCTTAACATGGGGGTCGCATTCCAATAATCACTTTGATATTACATTAGCAGCATTTACACAAGTAGCAGCTGCTGCGCCAGGGAATATTTCACCAATCGATACGCACTATATTTGGCAAGATGGCCAAGAATTATGTGATGATCCATTACAAATTATAGATGGAGTAATTAAACTACCTGATAAACCAGGTTTAGGTGTGGAAATAAATATGGATAAAGTTATGAAAGCAAATGAATTGTATAGAAGTCTGCCTTATCATGATCGTGATGATTCAACTTCTATGCAATGTCTAATTAAAGAGTGGAAATATAACTCTAAAAAACCATGTATGGTGAGATAAACTTCGGATTAAATGAATGGGTAATTACCATGAGTAAAATTAATATCTCAATCTAGTAAAGATGAAATTATTAATATTCTACTCATGGTAGTTGCCAAAAAAAAATTAATTGTAAGCCCTTACTTTATTAAATTCACAATTCAATAACAAAAAAAGGTATTAAATAGAAACCGTATTTCTCTGAAAAATTAAGAGATAAAGGAGGAAGCTTAATGAACAGTAGCGTTGCTCAACGCATCCGCAATGAGAATGAACATCCTAAAAAAACCAATGTGCGTTTTACCATACTTGCAATGTTATTTATCGTGACCGTTATTAATTATATTGATCGTTCTGCGTTGGGTATAGCTGCTCCAGTAATGAAAGAAGACCTTGCTTTCGATGCAGTGAAATTAGGTGTTGCTTTTTCAGCCTTTAACTGGGCATATACTGCATTTAACATTCCTGGAGGTTGGTTATTAGATAGATTTGGAGCACGTAAAGTTTATGGTGTTGCTTTATTATTATGGTCCACATTTACCTTTTTTCAAGGATTTATTAGTACCTTACTTGGTTTATTCATTTTAAGATTCTTGGTTGGTATTACTGAAGCTCCATCTTTTCCAGGAAATAGCAGATTGACAACGATGTGGTTTCCACAACATGAACGTGGACGAGCAGTATCGATTTATAACTCAGCACAATATTTTGGATTAGCACTTTTCACACCGGTCATGGCATGGATTTTACAAGAGTTTGGCTGGCACGATGTTTTCTTTGTTGCAGGAGGAGCAGGTATCTTTGTAGCAATATTATGGTTTGCATTTGTACGTGAACCATACAACCATCCACGTGTAAATCAAGCAGAAATCGATTATATTAATTCAGGTGGAGGGTTAGCAAATAAAGAAGAAAAAAGAAAAGTGAACTGGTCTGATATCCGGCTTTTGTTGACAAACAGACAAATGGTCGGAATTTATATTGGTCAGTATGCGTTGAATACAATTGTTTGGTTTTTCTTAACTTGGTTCCCTACATATCTCGTAACGGAGAAGGGTTTATCTCTAATTCAAACAGGATTTGCTGCATCGGTACCTTATATAGGAGCATTTTTTGGAGGTATCGTTGGCGGGATCATTTCCGACATATTATTGAAAAAGGGGAAATCGCTCGCTGTTGCACGTAAAACACCGATTATCACTGGGTTTCTTTTATCCAGCAGTATCGTTTTAGCTAACTTCACTTCAAATATTTTTCTTCTTATCCTAATCATGTCCATTGCCTTTTTCGCAAAAGGTTTGGCAGGTCTTACATGGTCTCTTGTCGGTGATATGGCTCCAAAAGAACTTATTGGATTAACTGGGGGTATTTTTAATACCATTGGGAATATCGCGGGTATTGTAACGCCGCTTGTCATTGGCTTTATTTTAGCCAAAACAAATTCCTTTAGCGGTGCCCTGATCTTTGTTGCCAGTGTATTGTTCATAGGTGCTCTATCCTACATTTTCATAGTAAATAAACCTGAAAGAATCGTATTAATAGACAAAAATTAACAGAAGAAAAGAAAATAAAATACGTATGTTTAAAGTTGTAACGAAGTTCCCTAAAAGCATGAGGAATATAATTGAAGCCATTGGAAAAGCAATCTTTATATCAGACAAGCATGCTAGCTTAATTATATTGAAAGGGTTGGTAAAGTGGATACGAAAACGCAACTGACGGAGGTACCGCTTTATATTAAGGTGAATGGGATCGACAATGTCGCCATCGTGGTTAATACGGGGGGCTTGGATCAAGGAACCGTTTTCCCGTGTGGGCTTGAATTGAAAGAAAGAGTGCCACAAGGCCACAAAGTGGCTTTAATGGATATAGTCCAGAATGAAGCCATCATACGCTATGGGGAAGTTATCGGTTATGCGGCAGAATCAATCAGTAAGGGCTGTTGGATTGACGAATCACTGGTGATACTTCCGTCTTCTCCGGATTTAAAGGAATTGCCGGTAGCAAATGATATTCCGAAAACTTTACCCCCGCTTGAAGGATATACATTTCAAGGATTCCGCAATGAAGATGGCAGTGTTGGAACCAAGAATATATTGGGCATTACAACTAGCGTTCAATGTGTAGTGGGCGTGCTGGATTTCGTCGTGAACCGGATAAAAAAAGAGCTTCTCCCGAAGTATCCCAATGTTGATGATGTTTTCGCCATAAATCACAATTATGGATGCGGAGTCGCTATCAATGCACCAGAAGCGGTCATTCCCATTCGCACGATACAGAACCTCGCGAAACACCCGAATTTCGGCGGGGAAGCCTTGGTAGTTGGACTGGGGTGTGAAAAACTATCTCCAATGAGAATAAATCCAAGCGGGGACGATTCAGATATCATTTCACTTCAGGATCAGCAGGGATTTGCGGGAATGGTCCAATCCATTATGGAAATGGCAGAGGAACGTTTAATCAAGTTGAACCGCCGGCAGCGGGAGACATTTCCGGTTTCCGAATTAGTCATCGGCACGCAGTGCGGTGGAAGTGATGCATTCTCTGGTGTCACAGCTAACCCTGCCGTAGGATATGCTACAGATCTGTTAGTCAGGGCAGGGGCAACCGTTCTATTCTCTGAAGTAACAGAAGTACGGGATGCGATTCATCTATTAACGCCTCGTGCAGTGAATGAAGAAGTGGGGAGAGCTTTAATAAAGGAAATGGATTGGTATGATAACTATCTTGCATTGGGTGATGCCGATCGAAGTGCCAATCCGTCGCCTGGAAACAAAAAGGGCGGATTGGCCAATGTAGTGGAAAAATCATTAGGCTCTATTGCCAAATCCGGAAGCAGCCCCATTTCAGGCGTACTGGCTCCAGGTGAAAAAGCAGCGGAAAAAGGGCTGATTTTTGCCGCTACACCAGCTAGTGACTTTGTTTGCGGAACGCTTCAGCTCGCTTCCGGCATCCACCTTCAAGTTTTTTCAACTGGAAGAGGCACACCTTATAATCTCGCAATGGCTTCCGTCATCAAAGTATCTACACGAAATACACTGACAGAGCAATGGAAAGATCTGATCGATATAAATGCTGGAACCATCGCTACTGGTGAAGCAACCATAGAGGAAGTTGGGTGGGAAATATTTCACCTTATTCTGGAAGTGGCCAGTGGTAAAAAGAAAACCTGGGCAGAGCATTGGGGTCTGCATAATGATTTGGCACTGTTCAATCCTGCGCCAATTACCTAATAATGATTTACTTGGACGGACTTCCTTTTAATAGAGGAAGTCCGTCCTTTTTTTCCTCAAGAAAAGAGGAGCGCCGGACTATTAGCAGAAGTTATTAATGAACGATTGGTTTTCACCATGACGAAAAAAGGGTGATACTAAGTACATATCAGGAGGGATAGCATGGTCACATTCAGGAATGCGACAGCAGAAGACTTAAGTGAAATCGTACAGATGCTTGCGGATGATGTTTTGGGGAGGGAAAGGGAGCGCTATGAAAATCCGCTTCCAGACAGCTATATAAAAGCATTTGAATCTATTGATGCAGATGAGAATAATGAATTGATCGTTGCATGTCTTGGTGAGGAAATCGTTGGGGTGCAGCAAATCACTTTCACTCCTTATATTACCCATCAAGGCGGTTGGAGAGCTACGATCGAAGGGGTTCGGACGGCATCTACAGAACGAGGGAAAGGTATTGGAAGCAAGTTGATTCAATATGCTATTGACCGTGCAAAAGCGCGGGGCTGCCTTATCATTCAACTGACGACCGATAAAAAGCGGGAAGAAACGCTGCGTTTTTATGAACGTTTAGGATTCAAATCCACTCATGAAGGCATGAAAATGAAACTTTAATTCACGGTCTTTTGTCCCCTTTTTTTGTGCACAACAACTTGTCTGGTATTATATGTTAAAATTATTTGTGAGATATTAATAGATGTATATAGGATTTAAAAACTGATGAAAGGGTGAGATCGATGGAAAACGAAGCGTGTATTCAGAAGAGATACGGTGTAATTAGTTTTACTTCATTCATCATTGGAATCATTTGCTTTTTTACTGTTTTTATTACACCTATCAATATGGAAAATATCGGAAGTCTGACGGGTGATTATATAACGCTTTTCCTTACGATTACCGGCATCGTCCTATCTGTCATGGGAATTTTGAAGAAAACGGAGAAAAAAGTGATTTCTATCATTTCTTTGGTTTTTTCCTCATCTTTCTTTATATTTTGGGTTATCGTCATCACTTTGCTGTTAACTGGTGAAATAGAAATGCCCCGTAGAACAAATTAGATAAAGGGGTTATATGTAGGTCTAAGCTAATGGGGTCTGACTATAAAGGGGCGGTTCAATGATAAGAGGTTTATATGAAGCACATTTACCGGTTCGTGATTTGAAACGTTCCATCGAATTCTATGAGGGGCTTGGTTTGCAGTTGGATCATAAAGTTGAAGACAACCTGGCTTTTCTATGGATTGAAAAGGATAAAAGTTGGCTGGGGCTTTGGGAATCGGAAAAAGTGAAAGTTGAGTATCATCCCTCCCTACGGCATATCGCTTTTCAAGTATCATTGGAAGATTTAAAGTGCTCAGTCGCATGGCTTGAAGATAGAGGCTATGCGCCAAGAGAGGCTTTTGGATTTGAACCAATTGAACCTTTCGTGATGCCTCACGGGGAATATGCCCACGCTAAAATTCACTTTAATGATCCTGACGGAAACAGTTTGGAGTTAATTAGTAAACTGGATAATCCAAAAAAAATCAAGAATCGTATGTATTTAAGTGAATGGGAACATGAATACAGAAGTGAAAAAAACGAATGATAAATGGGCGGGAATTTTAAGAATAAGAATGGGAGAGTCATAGAATGAATGTCAAAGCGGAATTATATTGGAATGCATTTTGGCAAGGGAAAGAAGAAGAAAAACCCCATTCAGTCAGTGCGTGGCAATTCGGGGCCGATCCCGATCAATTGGCTCAATTAGTGATGGCTGGGATAAAAACCGCTACATGCTCGGGGTATGTTTTTTATGAGGAAGAAACTGAACCATTACCATCCGTGGGTGATTATAGCATTATTTTAAGCGGTGAGGATGAGCCCTTAGCCATCATCCAAACAGTGAAAGTCGAAGTATTGCCCATGAATGAAGTGAGTGAAGAGTTTGCGATTGCAGAAGGGGAAGGCGATCGAACATATACATACTGGTGGGACGCACATGAAAAATTTTTTAAAGAAGAACTGGACAAAATCGGACACACCTTTCAAGTAGATATGCTGCTAGTGTGTGAGCGTTTTGAATTGATACATGTAAAGTGAATGAAGCCGGATTGATCGGAAGTTAGCAATAAGTGTTTTCTTTCAGTGATTTGATATAATAGGTCATTGGATTGAAAAACTTATAGAAAGATAGGTATTTGCATGAAAAAGAAACTGATATTCATTGGATTGGGAATCCTGGTTGTTTTCCTGCTATTGTTTGGTACGTATAAATTAATGAATTCAAGAACATATCAGGTATTCGGTGGATTAACGGATAATGTCGAGACGAATGAAAAAGTGGTCGCTTTGACTTTTGATGATGGCCCATCGAAGAATGTAAATGAAATCCTTCCGTTATTGAATAAATACGATGTAAAGGCTACATTCTTCCTGATTGGTACCGAAATCGAAAAGTATCCAGAGGAAGCGGGAAAAATAGCGGAAGCAGGACATCAGATTGGCAATCACACGTATTCCCACAGGCGAATGGTGTTTAAATCGCCTTCTTATATCAAGGCGGAAATCGAGAAAACGGATAAATTAATTCAAAACTCCGGATATAAGGGTGAAATTGATATCCGGCCGCCAAACGGGAAAAAAATCTTAGGTTTGCCTTATTATTTAAATAAAAACGATAGAGACACCATTACTTGGAATTTGGAACCAGATAGCTATTACACTTCAGCTTCTGACAAAGTGAAGTATGTGAAGGAAAATATAAGACCAGGTTCGATCATCCTGATGCATCCGATGTACGATGATACAGGTAAAGAGCTTCAAGCGATTGAAGGGATCTTACAAGAGTTAACGAATGAAGGGTATACGTTTGTAACGGTCAATGAACTTCAGGAAATGTAGTTTCATTTTTCGTCCAGACGATTTTCGAAGAATCGGGTTGCTGCGGCAGCCCTTTTTTATGTGATTTACAGAATAGTACAAAACATGGGCTGCATATTGTTTCTTAATGGAAGGTTGTTGTTAGGGCATGCATTCGCATGAATTTTTCCTTAGTGGAAATAAAGCTATTAAAATGGGGCTGGTTACTTGTATCGGAATAAAAATACCGCTCTGATCATGATTTTGTGTTTCCTGTTATTCCTATTTCTTGTGGTGCTCATTTTTCGCCATATCACGGTATACTTCGTATATAGCTCGGGCATCGGCCCGTTATTGATTATCGGGGTAATGATTTTGGCTATCGTTATGCTTTTTTTCAAAGGATATAAATAGGTTTGTACAATTTGAACGTTGCTTTCCTCTCCAGGCACTCGCTTTCCGCGGGCGGTCCGGGAGCCTCCTCGGCGCCTTTGCGCCTGCGGGGTCTCCCCTGGACACGCTTTTCCCGCTGGAGTCTCGTACCTTACGTTCCAATCAACTTTGTTTTAAAATTTAGAAAGAACTCCTTTTGTCTAAAAACTGGAGGCTGCTACGCAGCCTTTTTTATGTGGTAAAAGCTATCCGAACCAATAGACATAAAAAAATATAAAAATCAATAAAAAATTAACACTCAGGTGTTAGTAATATATGGTAATATTTGAAATGGGATTATTTTCTTATAAATTATATTCAGGGGTGATTATTGCGTGGAGTTTTTTACTAAGTGGGCGTTTAAGAACAAGGCTGCCGTTTCATTGGTAACCATATTTATTTTGTTGATAGGAGTTGTCAGTTATTTTAAGCTGCCGATGGAATTTTTACCATCTGCTGATAATCCACAAGTTACGATTATCACAATGGGGCAGGGCACCGATTCGAAAACGATGGAAGCACAAGTTACAGATCCGATTGAAAGGGCAGTTACGGGAGTTAAAGGAAAGAGGTCAAAATACTCCACCACTGGAGATGGTTTTTCTAAAGTAGATCTATTCTTTGAAGCCGGATCGGATATGAAACAAGCGAAACTTGATGTTCAAGAGGCTTTAAGCAGTGTAGCATTGCCGCAAAGCATGGCAAAGCCTACTGTTACACAGTTAAATACATCAATGATTCCCATTTCATTTGTAGCTGTTACTTTTAAGGATGGATTAACAGCTGAAAATATAGACTTTGCCAAGAAAGAATTAGAGCCTTTGTATAAAGATATTAAAGGGGTTTCGGATGTACAGACATTTGGAGTTTCGCAATCCATTCTTTCAGTCAAAGTGGATAATGAAGAATTGGCTAAAAAGAAAGTCTCCATTCAAGATGTCATGAGCGTCCTTAACGGTCAGAATGCAGCTCTGGCCGTAGGCGAAAAAGTGATTGATGGGAAGGCAAGTAACATCAAGGTTATCGGGGATTTAACAAGTATTGAAAAATTAGAAGCGCTAAAGGTCACTCCGAATGTCGCACTTGGAGAGATAGCAAAAGTTGAAGAAGCGAAGGATGGCAACCTCATCAGTCGCTTTAACGGAAAGGAAAGCATTGATTTAAGCATTATCAAGGACAGTCAATCAAATGCTGTCACAATCAGTAAAGAGGTTGAAAAAGTAGCAAAAGAAATTAATGAAAAGTATAGTGACCAGAAATCGACCATTTATTTATCTACAGCTGATATGGTGGAGACTTCCGTTCAGACGATGGTAAAAGAAGTTCTGCTAGGTGCGCTATTCGCTACGATTGTAATCATGGTCTTTTTACGGAATGTACGATCTACATTCATTACAATCGTATCCATACCGCTATCTCTTGGCTTTACGTTATTTTTGCTGTCATTGTCGGGAGTGACGCTGAATATTTTGACGCTGGGCGGTGTCGCTGTAGCGATCGGGCGCTTGGTGGACGATAGTATTGTTGTTATTGAAAATATTTTCCGGAAAATGCAGCAGGAGAAGATTTCAGTCGAATTGGTGATGGATGCAACTAAAGAGGTGGGAGTGGCGATAACCGCTTCAACCCTTACTACTGTAGCTGTTTTCTTGCCGGTTGCTTTATTGAATGGAGGGCTTCAGGAGTTTCTTCTTCCTTTCGCTTTGACTGTCACTTATTCTTTGCTGGCTTCTCTGATTGTGGCATTGACGGTTGTTCCGTTAATGAGCGCAGGGTTGCTGAAAAGGACGGAGCTGCCAAAACATCGACCGGCCAAGCGTTTTACCAAACTGGTTACTTGGTCATTAAACCATAAATGGGTAGTCTTGATTGTTGCTTTGCTGTTGTTTGTCGGTTCCGTTGGTACATATTTTGCCATGCCAAAAGGGGCGATTGATAATTCTTCAGCAGACTATGTCTCCGTGACATTAACTTATCCAAATGATCAGCCTTATGAGAAAGTAAAGGAAAAAGCGGTTGAACTCGAAGAAACGATGCAGGATATGAGTGAAGTGGATAATATTTTCATGCAATTAGGAAACTCAGCCGAGACGGCCCAATATGGTGCAGTCACATCACCTACAGAAGCAACTTTCGGCATCCTCGTAAAGGATAAAGCAAATGTAGATTCAATCCTGGAAAAAATGGAAAAGGAACAAGAAAACTATCCTGATGCGAAGCTTACGGCCCAAGCCTCTTCCTTTATGATGGGGGCATCAAAGACGAACATTACGATAGATGTGATCGGCAGTAATGTTGAAGATTTGGAACGGACGGCCAATAAGGTCAAGGAAAGCATTCAGGATATTAAGGGAATTGAAGATGTTACAACAAACCAAGACGAAAAGAAAACGATTTATTCATTCAAGGTAGATCCGGCTAAAGGCAATACAGAACAAATCGGTCAACAATTAGGTATCATGCTTAATAAAACACCTATCGGCCATATAACCTTGCAGGATAAGCAAACACCTGTCGTCCTTGAACCCATCTTGGATCCTAAAAAACCAGAGGATTTAAAAAGTATTCCGATTATGACAGACGGCGGTCTAGCTCCGGTGTCTAAGGTTGCTTCTTTAAAGAGCGAAGAGAGTGCAACAACGCAGTTCCATAAAGATGGAGAAACGTATCTTCAATTAACGGCAACGGTCGATCCGACTAAGCTTTCCGATATTGCAAGCAAAATAAATCTTGAGATATTTGGAGATAAAGAGGATAAAGGCCTTGATATTCCGAATGATGTAGAAATTTTAGTCGGGGGAGCGAGTGCTCAGCAGACAGATGATTTTTCCGATTTGTTCCTTACGATGTTAATATCGATCGGCATTGTCTTTTTAATCATGGTTATAACATTTAAATCGATCAAAGCACCGATCGCCATTCTATTTTCCTTGCCATTCGCTGCTATTGGAGCGGTATTAGGATTGGTTATCAGTCGAATTCCAGTTGATATTACAGCACTGCTGGGTGCTCTCATGTTAATAGGAATTGTTGTGACAAACGCGATTGTGCTTCTGGATCGAGTGAAACAAAACGAAGAAAAAATGATCATCCGTGATGCAATCGTCGAAGCGACAGCCACAAGATTCCGTCCGATCATAATGACGGCTGTAGCAACGATTTGTGCCATGCTGCCGCTTTTATATAAAAAGGCGGAAACAGGAAGCTTGGTTTCACAAAGTTTAGCGATCGTTGTCATTGGCGGGCTAGCTGTGTCTACACTGCTCACACTTATCGTCATTCCATGTATATACGAATTGTTGTACTAC
Organism: Bacillus sp. T-10(2022); assembly: GCF_056502895.1. NCBI lineage: Bacteria > Bacillati > Bacillota > Bacilli > Caryophanales > Bacillaceae > Bacillus > Bacillus sp. T-10(2022). The sequence continues at coordinate 4,441,754 of NZ_CP113518.1, read as the reverse complement.
AAAAAATCGAAAAAACAGAGAAAGAAAAAGAGAGAACCCGTTAACGAACAAATAGAGATGTAAGGAAGTTTAAATAAAAAAGTTTGTAGAGAATGCAACATTTTCTTTACAAACTTTTTTTTCTTTAAAATAATAGTTGACTTTCCTTCAACCTGTAACTAAAATGATTACAACAGACTCGATACAATCGTAGAAAGCAATCGACTGTGTAGTTACTCAATGTAATGTTCTTATATTAATTTTTTTTGCTCTGTGTTGTAACTAATTTGGTTACAAGTTTAGCTGATAATGAAAAGTGAGGGAATATATTATGACAGTGAAAATTAAAGCGTATTCTGATTTTATTTGTCCATTTTGTTTTTTAGGTAAAGGGCCTTTGGACGAAATCGTAAAGGAAAAGGATGTAGAAGTTGAATGGATGCCATTTGAATTGCGTCCGAGTCCATATACCAAAATCGATCCATGGAAGGAACCCGATAAGTTGAATTCATGGGATTCATACATTCTTCCTGCTGCGAAAAAGCTAGGGGTTGATATGCGTTTACCCCGTGTCTCCCCGCATCCATATACACATTTGGCGTTCGAAGGTTGCCATTTTGCAAAGGAGCACGGAAAAGGGAATGAATTCCACAACAGAGTATTTACTGCGTTTTTTCAAGAGGAACAAAATATTGAAGATATTGAAGTATTGACAAAATTAGCGGGTGAAGTTGAGCTTCCTGTAGAAGCCTTTAGAGAAGCGTTAGTGTCACGAAAGTATCGGGAAGTGCACCAACAAGCACTCAAACATGCTTATGAAGAAGCAGATATCAGGGCTGTCCCAACGTTTATTATTGGTGATGAAGTAATTCAAGGACTAGCCAGCAAAGAAAGGATTGCGCAAGTCATTGAGAAGGAAGAAGCAAAAAATAAACGGAATGAATTTGATGGCTTACAATGTGATGGCAAGGGGAATTGTTAATAACTTGTTACTGTCAGGGAAATGCGAATTTACAACAGTAAGGTCATTTCAAGCTACTTAAAATAGGGCTTGATTAGAATACTTACAGAAAAACCCCTTTTATCAAACAATAAAACCTTTTCTTTTACTGTTTAATATAAAAGGGGTATTTTAATGTAATTCTAGTTGAATTGTTGTAACAATATTAGAATCATCAACCCATAAATAAGCATTTTTACATTTATGCGTGAAATATCTAATGGCAATAGTATCTTTTAAATAATCTTTTAAAGTCCAATTGTATAATGAGAGCGAGATTATTGGCCCCTTTGATGTGTTTTTTAAACAATCTAACACCTTATCGAACTCCATATCTTCGTATTTCTCTATAAATTCAGGTATTATCTTGTATGATTTTTGTTGTTTCCATTCATATTGTGATTTGCTAATTGTCCCATATAAATTTTTTATTATTGGATTTATGTGACTCGACCTGATCAAGGAGAGAGATTCTTGATTCGGCTTATTTAACATTATTTCCGATGGTAATTCGTTTTCTAATACAATCTTCGTGTTGTCAAAATGCATAATAATTTCTTCGATTACTTGATGATCAATTCTAGTATCGACAAATAACGAAGTAACACTATTTTCATCTTGGCAACCCAACAGTAAAAAGAATTGAGTTAATAGTGAATATTTTTTTTGGACATTGGAATTGGGGATAAATTCCCTGATCTTGAAATCTGAAAAACTTTCTGTATTGTCTAAGAACTGATTATTAGCTTCAAAAGGTTTCAACCATTCCATTAGTAGCCCACCTAGTGTTTTTTTATTTAACCTCAAAATAACTATAACCATTTGCAATGGCTGAATAAGTGCCATTCTTTACTGTCCTGAATGGTCCACCTAGTTTTGCACGGTATTTTCCAGCAGACAATCGGTCAGATGATTCATTTCTAATTGTGGAAGTTGGTCGGTTTATAGGATAGCTGAAATTGTGAGTTTTATAATTTTTCCAACCGCCATTAAGAAATCCGTGATGTTTTTGTATTGTAACTTTTACATTGCTATAAGCTATTACATCTCCACCAACTTGTATTGTCCAAGGGCAATAGGCAGATTTACTTGTGACATAACAGCCAACCGTTCCGCGTGCGAAAGAAAGTCCGTATGGAGTGATAACTGATTCATTTCCATAAGAAAGGCTATTTGGTGAATAATCAGTGTTTGCAAGATTTGGTAGTGAATCCAAGTCTATTGTTGGCTCTGCCTCTTGTATTATTACTTCTGTTAATTCTTTAGATGGACCTGTTTCTTCTGCTTTTGTTTGATTAGGAAAACTAGCGAACAAAAGTACTGAAAATAAAAATAGAAAAAGCACTTTTCTCATCATAATAACCTCCTAAATAATTATTTTCCATAATAAAATCATATATTTATGGATTTATTACAAAAACTAAAAAGGTAGATATGATCATCGGAAGGTGTTTTTTGTTTTGTTATATATACCTATATAGTTAAATTATTACATAGTGTATCATGGTTGTTTGTGAAAATATAGGCTTTTTTACCTAAATATTTTGGTTTTTTCACTTAATTTTAGGACATTTATATTATTTTTAAGATGAGGAACGGACTGTTTAATATAATTACCGGAGGTAAATAATTGACAATGAGAATCATTTTCATTTATAGTGAGATGTGTAATGAAATTAATTCTCAATTAGGAAGGTGATATAGATGAAGGTATTCATTGGTTATGTCAGTTTATCCGGTAATACCGAGAAAATGGCTTTAAACATAAAGAAAAGAATGAAGGCTGTCGGCTGTGAAGTATATATGGAAAGATTGGATACTGTTGAAGTTGATGCTTTAAAGGATTTTGATTTGGCCTTTATTGGTTTATATACATGGAATCTAGAAGAGTTACCGTATGAAGCAAACGAGTTTTATGAAGAAATTGATCAAGTGGACTTTGCTGGAGTGAAAGTTGCATTCTTTGGTGCCGGCGACCTGACCCATTCAAAACCCTGCGCCGCGATAGATATCCTTTCCGATAAAATGAAGCAATTTGGATTTGATGTATATGATCGAGTATTGAAAATACACCAAGAAAGCAGTACATACGAACAATTAAGGAAATGCGAAGACTTTGCAGAGCATGCCCTTATATGGGGAAGCAATAGGAAGAAGTGGAGATTCTACATGTGGGATCGGATGCTAAGCAGCCCCAAATACCAAAAGTCTGTATTTTTGTTAAGGAGGGTCCTTGATGATTACCCAATTAAGTACAAAGGGAGAAGCAAAAAAAGAGGAACTTATACAAGAACTACTGAAATTCGGGATTTTTAAAAAATATAATAAACAACTTTACGAGCTTCCGATAGTAGTTTTACAGAAGGAATTCAATCACTTGAGAGGTGAATTAAAAAATGTCTAGGAGAAGGAAATCTTATACTGAACTTCTAAAAGAAAACCGCGAACTTCTGTTGCATGACAAAATTGAAGTGGAACGCATCTATACAAAAATCGATCAAAAAGCCATTAATGAAAAAAAGGGCAGTAAGCAAGTACAATCATGACTGGTTAAAATTTAAACGGTGATTGAAACGTAGGGCCACCTCCCTTTCCGCGGGTGGTCCCGCCCTCGGAGCTTTTTGCACCTGTGGGTCTTTTATGAAACCCCTACTAGATTGAAGAAATATGCGACACTCCTGCCGAAAAACTGGCTAGCCGAGACCCCGGAGACGCTTGCTTTGATGCGGCTTGGCAGACAGTCGGCGGAAAGGGAGCGGATTTCTGAAATCAACTGGAAGTTTTTTAAAACTTTAGGCAAACTGACTTTTCTTCAAGTTTGCCTGAAGCCTGAACCGAAATCCATTTTTGATTTCGGTTTTTTCTTTTGGGTCTGTTATTGATTGCTGTTGGTTTCCATATTCAACAAACCGTGCAGTTAGTTGAAGAAGAAGGTATTTTCCGGTTGGTTGCCGAATAAAAATCCTTTAGGTAAAACTTAGGGGGAGTGCAAATTGAAAAATGTAATAGATGGAATCAATCATTGGATAGGTTTTATACCTGAAGAGTTCAACCGGATGACAGAAAAAGAATTAAATCATCGACCAATGCCACACAAATGGTCCAAAAAAGAGATTTTAGGACATCTATGCGATTCTGCATTGAATAATATGAATAGGTTTATCAAGATTCAGTACGAAGAACAGCCATATATTATACAACCATATAATCAAGACCAATGGGTATTGGTCCAGAATTACCAAGAGCGACCATTGGATGAGATCGTTAACCTTTTTTGTACTTTAAATAAGCAAATCATTCATATAATAACGAATACACCAAATGATAGATTATCTAATCTTTGTGATATAGGAAATAATCAACTAAAATCATTGGAGTGGCTAATAAAAGATTATCTAGAACATATGGAACATCATATTAACAATCAAATCCTAATTAAAAAATAGTGATCGATATCGATCACTATTTTTTAATTCAATTTTTCACTTTTCGTAACAGCTTGTCATGAAGTTTGGACAAGGTGAACAATACAAGGATAGAGCCAATTAATGTTAACGCCATATCCCATTGTGCGTCCCAAATATCACCTTGTGTTCCTAAAAAGTCCTTTGAAGCTTTTCTGCCTTTTGAAATGATGGCAGCTATCCATTCGATGATTTCATATAGTGCTCCAATGGCAAGCGCAAAACTTAATGTAACAGCAAATAACCACGGTCCTTTTGATAGAGGGGTTTTGCGTATTACTATTTCTCTAATCACAATCGCAAATAAACCTTTTAGAAAATGTCCAAACCGATCATAGTGGTTCCGGTTTAGGTCGTAATGATCTTTTATCCAATTAAACAGGGGGACTTTTGTGTATGTATAATGGGCACCGATGAACATGGTGATTGAAAGAACGGCAATAATGAAATAGGATAATGTAGTAAGGCGGAATTTATTATATGTAGCCATTACATAAATCAGAAACACAACGGCAGGAAGTACTTCCATTGTCCATATCAAGTATCCTTCAGGCTTAATAACTGACCAAATAAAAACTGCAGTGACTAGCAATAGTAATATTAAATGAATCAGTTTACTTTTATCTCTACCCAATTTTTTCACTCCATAAATTTATGATATGTACATAGTAAAAGATTGAAATTTGCAATCGGAAAAATCAATCAGATTGTGAATGGATAAAATGCTTAATGCTTTCATTTAAATCATTAGCCGCTTTTGTAGGAATCTGATGCTTTACATGATCAATGAATTTTAATTCCGTACATGGCAATTTTTCATGCAATAAATTGGCATAGCGATACAATGGTTTATCTTTTTTACCATAGATCAGTAAAGTTGGAAGGTTGATTTTCTCAAGCTGATGGGTACAGTTATAATGCAAACTATAATGATAATACTGCTCGATATTTCGGGCATCCCCTTTTAGGGCTTCATTAAACATTTTGTTGAACAACTTTATGGTATTTGAATTGCTCCATGAGATGGAAAGCGCAAGAATTGGAACTGCGTCTTTCTTGGCAAGTGATATTCCTAAAGAAATCTTTTGCTTTAAAGATTTATCCCTCACTTCAGACATTCCACCTATTACAATGCCACCTAGAGCCCTATCGGCACAACTCAGCAAATATTCCAATACGATAGAGCCGCCGGTCGAGTATCCGCATATGATTGCTTTATTAATTTTCAAATGATCCAACAGATGTTTGATATCTTCTATAATCAGGGGATAAGTTACTGGCTGTCTTGAATACTGACTTCTTCCATGACCCCTAATATCAAAAGTGATAACTTTGAATTCTTCTGATAATTTCTCCATTTGGTATTCGAAATTCACACTAGTCAGTACAGGAGGATGGATAAAAACAATAGGAACCCCTTTTCCCTTAACAGAATAATACAAGCTGATACCGTCCACATCTAACATTGGCATGAATATTCACCTCATTCGAAGAGTACTTGAATAATATCCCTCCTGAAAGAATTTTCCCTATTTAACATGTTTTTATTACTAATTGTTTTGGTAACAAACATCTTGAATTTTTTGGGTTTTTTTGAACAAGATATTAGAGTTCAGGAAATGAACAAAAATATATAAAATAAGGTGATGTAAATGAGAGCAAACATGGATAAAATTTTACCAGTTGTCGCTTCGGTCGGAGTAGGGATTGCGACTTATCAAATGTTGAGTGGAAATGGCGGGAAAATGAATAATATGGTGCCGCTTGCCACTAACTTGATGGGAATGGGATCTGGAATGCAAGGGCAGAATCAACAACAGCCAGAAAATCAATAAAACAAAATCATCCCTTTAGGGGATGATTTTGTTTTTATTCAAGTGTTTCTTCCTGCCTACGAACAAAAAAGTATTTAAGGTACGCCAACATTTCGAAATCCTGACGTTACCCAATCTGATTTTAACTATGATTCAAATGTACACCCTTATGAATTTCTGGCTATCCTATTTTTCATCTAGTTTAGGCTGGGAGAATGATTCGAACGGTTGTGCCTTTTTGCGGTGAACTTTTTACATTAATGGATCCTCCATGAAGGTGAACCAATTGTTTCGTTATGGCCATCCCAAGACCAGTTCCACGCCCGGAATCACTTGTATTGGTACCACGGTAATAGCGCTGGAAGAGTCTATCTAGAGATTCATTGTCCATACCTATGCCGTCATCTTCAATCGTAATAATGAGAAGGTGCTGCTCAATAGGCGAAATGGATACTGTGATCGTAGTACCTGAAGGATTATAATGGATAGCATTCGCAATTAGGTTATCAATAATCCGTTGAAACCATTTGGTATCGATAGATGCTATAGCTGTTTCGTTTTTCGGCTGGAAGACGAATTTCATATAGTTGTTAGCCGGATCATTTATGAAATGGATCATGGTTCTGCGTATGAATTCAATGATATCCACTTCTTCTTTTACAATGGGCAGAGCTTGATTCCTTAAACGGTATGTTAATGTTAGGTCTTCAAGTAATTCCATCATATATCCTGACTTTTCGGCAATGATTAAGGCGAATTCCCTTGTCTCTCTTTCTGTCCACGAGTAATTTTCAGATTCAAGCATTTGAGCATAACCTGATATGGAAGCAAGAGGCGTTTTTAAATCATGCGAAAGACCGCTTATCCATTCATCCCTGGTTTGAGTCATTTTCCTTCGTTGGGTTTCGTTTTGATGCAGGGTCTCGGTTAACTGTAAAAGTGTTGTAATCAGATCCTTATATAACCGATATTTCCTTTTTAACTTTCCTTTTTTATTTAACAAGATAGGGCGCTGATGAAGATCGAGTGGCTGTTCATATAAACCACTTCCAAGATTTTGAATCCATTTCATCATCGTAATCAAAGGAACCCCGAATTTACGTGCATACCAGAAAGTACCCGTTAACAACAGAAGAAATAACACTATAAAAATGACTAATACACTTTTACTGATCCTTTTGAACAAGTTTTCTTCTATAGAGGTCGAACCTGAATGGTTTATACCCACAATTATTGTCTGTTCTGTCTCTGCATCAAAGAAAGCATCAACTGAATCATGTTCACTCTCTGATAAGGTTTGAAGGTCCTGATTCGTGTATGAGATCCCTTCCTTTTCGCTGCCATATCCATCCAATACCTTACCGGTCGAATTGATTAATTGAACCCATCCTTCTTCCTCATCTATTTGCTTAAGAGTAGCAGCGGAAAGATTAAGATGATGATTTTTCCAATCGACACTTGTCTTAACCTCGTTTAACAGACTAGTCTCAGAACTTCTTCTACCGAATATAAGCAACTGTGGCTGCGGATACGCTTCATCTAATTTCCAATGGAAGTATTCCACAGGGTCAGAGCTATTTTGCAGCATTAAACCGGCAAGTTCGCTCTCATTAAAATGTGAAGGTGCATTTTCTGAAGTATTGTAAGCTCCAATGACATCGCCTTTTGTTGTCAGGACTAGGAGCCAGCCATTCTGATTTTTTGCCAGCTGTTTTAATTCGTCATCGAATGTCACTTTTTTACCTTGTATCGTAATCCTATCAGAAAAGAAAGTGCTATCTGCCTTTGATAAGTCTTGTGTAACCTCATCATTCATGATGGAAAAGCCAATGATCGCCCAAATGGACAATAGAATAAAGAAAAATATGATGAAAACAAGAATTAATTGGATAAAAAACTGTACAATAAAGCGTTTATGAATGTTCATGTTTACTACCATCAGAATTAAATTTATAGCCAAGTCCTCTTACAGTAATAAGATGACGTGGTTTACTTGGATTGTCCTCAATCTTTTCCCGAAGTTTACTAATATGGACCATAACAGTATTATCCTCACCTAAAAATTCTTCGCCCCACACTTTTTCATAAAGCTGGCTTTTACTAAAAAGCTGATTTGGATATTTACAGAAGAATAGCAGTAGCAGGTAAACCTGTGCAGGCAATTCTACTTTCCTGCCATTCACGGTCACTTCTCCAGATAGAGTGTTTACTTGGATTTGTCCGTATTGGTAAAACGTTTGCGAAGTGTGTGAAATCTTTCCTGAATGACGCCGTAAATGTGCTTTTACCCTTGCGACAACCTCAAGTGGATTAAAGGGTTTTGTAATATAATCGTCTGCGCCTAATGCAAATCCAGAAAGTTTATCCAAATCTGTTGAACGTGCCGTAAGAAAGAAAATGGGGGCATCAGTGGTTTCTCTAATGAGCGGACAAATTTCAAAACCGCTACGATCTGGGAGCATAACATCCAAAAGGATTAAGTCATATCGTTTTGTTTGACATAAGGTCAAAGCATCCGCAGCAGTATATGCTGTATCTATATATTTGAATTCTTCTCTTTTTAGAATCGTTGTTAACATATGTAATATTGCTTTTTCATCATCTACAATTAATATTTGTGTCTCTTGCATTTGGATACTCCCATTCTATTATGATATATAAATTATCATATCATTCGTCTGCCAATTATTTAATAATTAAGGAAAAATTAAGGTGAAGTTTCTGGTAGGTTAAGAAAGAACACCTATAATAGTCCTTAAGTGATGAACAGGAAGGAAGAGACTTAGTATGTATATTATTGGAAAAAGAGAATTTATCAGTCTATTTAAAGGAATTAAATCAGTTATTATTGTAATGATGTTATTAGCCACCTCCTATTATTCAGCCAAGTTTTCCGATTTATTAACGACTGGGATTGAACTTACAGCGAGGGAAGCTGAAAATATACACACAGTTGGTCTTTTGATCCTTATATTATTTTTTGGCCAATTATTTGTTATGGGCCTTTCACACGATAGCCTAAACAGAGAAACACGCGAACGCACTATCCGATTTTTAGTGACAAGAACGTCAAGAACCTCCATTATACTGGGGAAGTTTTTAGGTATTTGGCTATTTTGGCTTATTTGCCTAACGACCTCCTTCTTGCTTACCAGCATCTTTTCCCAGAAGATTGATGTTTTTATCTTTACTCAGACAATGAGTTTATTAACCTACCAAATAGGCTTAACAATTTTACTTTCCGTTCTCATTCCTAAGCCTGGATTTACAATGTTCCTTGGAATCATGGTTGGGGTAGCTTTTCCTATCATTGGATTATGGGTTTCCTTTACGTCGAATGTATGGGTGAGTTGGATGAAATTCATAACCCCCTATTATTATTTAATTAGGGAAGACTATACCTTTTTGGTGATTTTTATATTAGCAGGTATCATGCTCGTTATCGCCAATCTGATTTTCAAAAGGAGGGAATGCTGATGAACGCGATAGAAACAACTCAGTTAAAGAAATCGTATGGAGCGGTACCGATCGTAAAAGGAATTGATCTTAACGTGGAAAAAGGAGAAATCTTTGGTTTTCTAGGCCGTAACGGAGCTGGTAAATCAACCTTCATCAATATGTTAACCGGCATTATTCAACCCAACTCTGGAACATACTCGCTTCTAGGTGTAAAAGGTTCAAATGATCAAGTAAAGAAGAGGATTGGGGTAATGCCTGATTACTCGACATTATATGGCTCGTTAACGGCAGTGGAGCATTTGAAATTTTTATCAGCTCTTTCAGGAAATCCAGCAGGAAAAGATAGGTGTATGGAAGTCCTGCAGTTAGTTGGTCTTGAATCTCATGCTCATAAAAAAGCCGCTAAATTTTCATTCGGTATGAAAAAGAAGCTTGGAATTGCACAAGCCATCATCCATGAACCTGAGCTGATCTTTCTTGATGAACCAACTTCAGGTTTGGATGCTGAATCCGCAATCCATATTCAAAAGCTGATCAAGGATCTGCAAAAAAAAGGCGTGACCATTTTCATGACATCCCACAATCTTTATGAAGTAGAGAAAATATGCACCCGAATAGCGATTATGAAAGAAGGTCAGATTGTTAATATTGGCACAATGGAAGAACTTAGGAAAATATATAGGTCGACGATAACGGTCAAGCTTAAGCATTCTTCGGTGCCGAAATCAGAACAAGTAAAATTACATCAGTGGCTGGAGTCAGTAGGTACAGAACTGGAAATGAAAGAACCTTACATGACTATCAATATTGATGATGAGAAAAAGATTGCTGACATGATCCGAGCTTTCAATCAGTGTAAGGTTGATGTCTTGCGTGTAAAAGTAAAAGAACCATCACTAGAAGAAATCTTCTTGGCCGAATAGGTTAAATGAATATAAGTTTTTTATAAAGCACTTTGAATTAAAAATACAGGCGGTGATTTTATTAATTCTATAATGAGCTTACCTCAAAAAAGATTATCCAAGGATGCTATAAAAGTGTGGATGTTAAGTGAAACGATTACGAATATAATCGCATTCATCATTCTTGGAGTCTTACTTTACCTAGATTATCGTTTTTCTTGGAAAGAGTGGATCGGTTGGATTCTGATTGGGATTACAATTATCTCTGTGCTAGGTGCGGCCTGGTCATTGATCAGTCCTTTTCTTCTTTATAAAAACTGGCGCTTTGATGTAGATGAAGAGTTTTTACAATTGAAATCTGGTGTACTAAATGAAGTGCATGAACTTGTCCCAATGACAAAAATTCAATCGGTTGCAACTAAACAAGGACCGTTACTTAGAAAATACGGACTCTGTTCAGTTTCAATTGAAACGATGGGTTCCTCTCACTCGATACCAGCTCTACCAAAAGAGGTTGCTATCAAGTTAAGGAATCAGATTGCTCAATATGCAAAAATTAAGGAAGTGGAGCAATGACGACAGCAAAACGGTACAATCCACTTCTTATGCTTTTTAATTTCTGTAAATTAGTCAGGAATTCCATTTTCTTTGTCATTTATTTCTTTGTGATCAAAGCTGGTTCTGAATCCACCTTCATCACATATGGCAGGGTTGTTTTTTTTATAGTTTTCGGTTTAACACTTATTTCAATCATTTTAAAATGGTTCACCCATAAATACGAACTTGATTATCGTTCCTTTCATCTATACAAAGGTATTTTCAGTAAATCTGAACGAACCCTTCCTTTTTCTAAAATTCAAAACGTCAACCGTCATACGTCTTTATTCCATCGGATTTTTAAAGTGACTTCCGTTAATTTTGAAACAGGTATAGCAGGTGAGGATGCTGCTGTTAGATTCGACGTCATTTCTCAAAAGGAAGCAAATCGAATGGAAATGCATATGAAAAGTACTGTTCAGGAAGAATTGGCCACCATTCATGCTAGCGAATATAAAGATATTCTTTCTGTTGAAGGGGAAGTTAATAAAGAGATTTCAAATCGGACCAATCATTATAAGCCGACAAAAAAGGAAATTATAAAAGCTTCCTTTACATCTCTTAGTTTTCTGGTCCTTATTTCTTTTATTAGTTCTTTTTATTTCAAAATCAATGATATCTTTCATGTGGAAAGTAAAGCAGTGGGGATTTTTGAAAAGCTAATAGGCTCTTGGGGGATGATGACGATCATCATCATCGTTTTCGTCATTGCTTCTATCACATTCGGAATAGTGAGGACTTTTTTAAAATATGGGAATTATCAAATTTCCTCAGACCATGATCGAATTTACATTACGAAAGGTCTAATCGATGAAACTGCCTTTTCTATAGCCAAAGAAAAAGTGCAGGCAATTGAAATTAAACAGTCCTTCATGAAACGGTTGCTCGGACTTGCCGAAGTGAAACTGACAAGTGCAGGTGGTTTGAGTTCTGACGAAGATATGCTTGAAATCAACTCACTCTATCCCTATCTACCTGTTAAACGGGCATATGAAATAGTCTTGGAAATATTGCCATTTTATGAAATATCACAGAAGATGACTCCCCTTCCGATAAAATCCTTTTGGGTGCGCATACTGTGGCCAAGCTGGTTCTGGATCATAGCAACAATTCTCTTATTTTATTTCAAGCCAACTGTTCTGGAAGTGGAGGAAGCTTGGTGGATTCTATCTGCTATCCTGTTAATTATTATTGTTGTTTCAAGGTTATTAGATTTCTTCAATACCTTCTACATTTTGAACAATGACTTCATTCAATTCAAAACCGGGAGTCTCACCACATCTTTATTCGTGTCAAAACGAGATAAGATCATTGAAGTGAACGTAACCCGAAATATCATTCAAAAAATGCTCGGCCTTGCCTCCATTGGGACAATCAACCGGGCTAAACCGGTGCATCATGCTGGTATTGACCATGTGTCTTTTGAGATGGCTGATTCGTTTTACAAATGGTATATGGAACGTAAAAATGAAATCAAAGTTGAATGAATGGGTATAACCTAAAGATAGGACCAACATCAGGATAAGTGTTCGATCAAATCATGATTACTGTCAATATATATAAATAAAGCCTGTATGAGGACAGTGTATTGTCAATATTGGGATTCCTTTTCGGTAATATACTTCCTGTGGATAATATTTACCATTTTTTATAATTAAAGTAATAAAACACCAATAATATAACTCCATACGTTATAATGAATGGGCTCCAAGGGAAGTGTCAGAAACCTGCAGGAGTAATCATATGAATGGAGGTTTTATGTGTTGAAGAAAAAATTATTGGTCATGATTCCAACAGTTGCCCTGATGTTGGCCCCTCTAGGAACGGGAACTTCAATTACCCACGCAGCATCAAAGGGCAGTCAAATCCAGAAAATCGAAACGAAGGCGGAAACACGCCCGACCCTCAGGAAAGGCTCACGTTCGAGTTATGTAAGAGACTTACAGCAAAGCCTTAAAGATGTTAAATATAATGTAGGCGTTGATGGGATTTTCGGTACCCAAACACAAAATGTGGTAAGGGAGTTTCAAGTGGATCATAACTTAGCTTCAGATGGTATCGTCGGACCGAAGACATGGGCTGCTTTAGATGAAAATAAGGTGGAAAGAAGACAGTTCACGGAGAAAGACGCAATCGCGTTAGGGAAGAAGAAGCTGGGTAACAACATCGTATTCAGCGGTGATGGCAGATTGCTGAAAGATGGCAAAGGAAAATCATATTACAACTATAAAGCGGCTAATAAAGATTGGATGGATCAAGGGGGCACAGGAACGATTGGCTGGTTCCACATTTATAAAGATGGCCGTGTAGTGGAACAATAAAGGGGTATACATGCAAAGAATGTTCTCACTTTTAGTGGGATTTTTTTTATGTAAATCTTGGATATAATAAGAAGACTAAATACATCTATTTTTGGCTATAAATAACAAGTAAATACAGATATAATAGTAAATGGACAGCAATTTGGTATAGTGGGCAGCGGTCACTCCTTTTCAGAAAGGGGGTGTCGCTGGTGATTTCTATTATGGACGGACTGATGCTAATGATTTCATTCGCCTCTTTAATCGTCGCAATAATCGCGGTTACATTAAAAAAGTAACCCCCTCCATACCATCCGGCCAGATGTATGTAGGAAAAGGGTTACTTTCATGATCGAGTAGCAACTGACTTACCACAGAAAGCCGCTGCTCTTTATGCAGTTTGCTGTTCATTGAGACGCTGGTTTAACCAGTGTCTTTTTTTATTTTTTAGTTATCATTATTATATCCTCATTTTGCCGATACATTCAACTAAAAAACATGGGGGGAGCACTGATTCTTAGATTTTCGTTAAATTCCTGCCGGCTTCCAGCTTAAATGATTTCATTCCTTTATAAGATACAATCGAAGGAATCATACAAAGCAAGGCCATCGGTAAACAATAAAAAAGATAGTAATGTCCTCCGTTGTCCAGTAAGGGAATATAGGCTAAAGCAACAAAGAGTAAAGTGAAAAAAATGATCGTGAAAATCCCGAAAGATTGATGATAGAATGCATGAATTTCCCTTCTTTTTTCATCTTGGTTGGATAAGGTCTTTACTGCTTTGTGCGTTCGAAGGAATAGGTACAAAGAGTACATTAGAAATAAAGCGGAAAATGGTAAAGCGATCGCAAATAATGAAACGTCAAGAATGGAAAGATAAAAGCTGGATAAAAAGAATACTTCTGATACGCCTAATGCAAAACAATAATTGAAGATACTTATTCTATCAGGTTGTTTAAGCATGAAATCCCTCCTTCTATATCATATTATGCAACTGCTTTCATGTTCACCACTTTGTCACATTTAAAAGGAAAATAAATGCTCCAAGTACCACCCGGAAAAGCAGATGGGTAAATGGCACCGCTCGATAACTAGTCAGCTTTATCAAGCTGCAGATGTTGAATAGAGTCTTTGCATATTACGAATAGTAATAAAATATCGCTCAAAGGGGGGGGGAGTGCTCAATGACTGTAAAAACGGCAATTAAAGGATTTCTGCTCGTTCTTCTATTATATGTCCTTTATGTAGTGGTGACGGCTGTTGTTCTTTTCCCTAAAGCAGAAAAAGAAGAAAACAGGCCGATTAAACAGGTAAGTGAATATATGGGAGAAAGGGAAGCCACCGTGGATCGTGTTCTGCTTTTCGAGGACGGTTATGAGTCGGGACTCGCCCGAATGCGAATGATCCAGGAAGCCCAGCATTCAGTCGATATCGCCTACTATGCTTTTGGAAAAGGCAAAACAACCGAGCTTTTTCTTGGAGCCTTGATTGATGCGGCTGACCGAGGTGTCAAAGTTCGAGTCCTTCTGGATGGGATATCTCATGGACTCAGAGGTCAATTAAGCAGTGCCCGTTATGCATTGGCTGGGCATGAAAACATTGAATTAAGATATTACGAAACCTTTAAGCCATTTAAGCCGGGGACCTGGCATAATCGCCTTCATGATAAAATCATCACTGTAGATGGAAAGTTAGGCATAATCGGCGGGAGGAATATTGCCGATAAGTACTTAGCAAGCAAGCCGCCGAAGAATTTTGTCTATGATAGGGATGTTCTCATTTTCAATGCTAAAGAGGAGAAAGATAGTGTAATCGTTCAAATGAAGGACTATTTGAATGAATTATGGAATCATCCGTATACGAGTGATGTTTTTTCGGACCTCTCGAAAAGGCAAACGGAAAAAGGTAAACGTGAAAGAGATGCATTAGCGAAACAATACAGAAAAGCTTTACGCACTGAAACCGATTTCGTGAACCCAGTCGTCGATTGGAGCAAGGCTACAACACCTACTAAAAAAGTGTCCTTCATTCATAATCCAATCGAACGTTTCAACAAACACCCTATTGTGTGGAGATCTCTATTGGATATAGCTGCGAACGCCAATCAATCGGTATTTATCCAAAGTCCCTATATTGTTCCTGCGGATGCCTTGAAGGAATATGTACCGAAGCAAATGGATATAAAGGCTGATTGGACGATACTTACCAACTCGGCGGCATCAACCCCGAATATGATCGCTTTTTCTGGTTACTTGGCGCTTAGGGATAGTATCGTTGAGACGGGGGCAAGGCTTTATGAGTATTCAAAGCCCTATTCTCTTCATGGTAAATCGGTTGTCTATGATCGACGATTAAGTGCAGTGGGTTCCTATAATTTGGATTCACGATCTGCCTTTTTGAATACGGAATCGATGGTGCTCATTGATAGTGAAGCATTTGCGGCACAGTTGATAGGGGCCATCGAATCGAAAATCTCAAAAAGTACACTCGTTGCCGACAATAAAAAATATATAGAACCGCCAGAAGATCAGAAAAGGGAAGAGTCTTTTTTTAAAGCCACCTTTTTAAATGCCCTCTCGAAAATCACGGTATATTGGAATAGGTTCATTTGAATGATGACGAAAAGACAGCAATCACCGTGGTTGTTGTCTTTTTAGCCTTTCGCGGAGATTATCTTATGAATACATGTGTAATTTGCTATACTTGAGCAAGCTAATCACAACTATCATAAGGAGAATAAAAACATGCAAACATTACAACATCTATCGAAACATATTGTCTACCTGCCGCCAGTTCAGGAAACGGATCGCCCGGTACTTGCCGCCGTGACGGGACAGAGGAAAACGCTCATCATCGATGCCGGTAACTCTGTCCGGCATGCCCAGCTCTTTAAGGACGAATTGCTTCGGAATGATATAAGCGGGAATTTCCTCGTTCTTACCCATTCACACTGGGACCATGTATTCGGGCTGGAGAATATCGGGATTCCGGTCATTTGTCAGGAAAAAACATACACCGACATTAAAGATATGCAGCAGCTTTCATGGGAAGATCAGGACCTTGATCAACGGGTCGAAGAAGGGACGGAGATTCCCTTTTGCGCTGATGCAATCAAATTGGAACATGGGACGAATAGAGAGATTACCTTTCCCCTGCCCGATATCATCTTTGAAAAAACGATGACGATCGATCTCGGCAATATAACCTGTGTCATTGAACATGTAGGCGGCGATCATGCCAAAGATTCCTGCATCATCTATGTACAAGAGGAAAAAACACTATTTCTGGGAGACTGCCTTTATGCCAATCTTTATGCTGAAAAATGGAATTATACGGCTGAACAGGCTTCGCTGCTCATTAAGAAAATTGAAGCCTATGATGCCGAAACATACATACTTTCCCATCATGATAAGCCCTGCACAAGACTGGAAATGGAGGCTGAGCTTAAGCTAATGAAAGAATGTGCCAGAGCGGTGGTCGAACACCGGGGAAACCGAGCTTTAATGGAGCAGGAACTGGCTAATGAACTAAAGCGGGATCTAACTGAGGACGAACTTGAAACAATTGGATTTTTCGTGAATGGTTACTTTGAGTGATTGAACACCATAGGGTTGGCTTGGGGTATGAGGTCGGTAATACTGGGCTCATACCCTTTAATTTGGCCTATTTCCGCAACAGTGCTCACAAGCTCATTCATGGTCCCCACACCAAATCGATAATAATCGTTAATAGTACTGAAACAATAAGAATTGATAGGAAACCTGATATAATTTTCCCTGCTTTTGCTCCTCTATTATCGGGATGCATATGACCAATGATAAAGGAAGGGATGAAAAATATAGCCGAATAGAACATTGTATAATGAATACCTGAATCTCCATTTGACCAGGCGCTTAGTCCGATATTATTTAAAATATTATCTCCAATGCAAGGTTTATCGCCAAATTGAATGGTAAACAATATTCCGATTAAACACAGCGCGAAAGAAAGGGAACCTAATCCGATATCCTTTGTTTTCCTAACTTCAATAGTTTTCATTTCTTTACCTCCCTGTATAAAAATAACAAATTATGCTTTTTTATATTGTAACATTTATAGCCTTATTTCTGGACCCGTTCATTATTACTAAAATGAAAAAGCTCCCTTAGGGGAGTTTCATATAGCTTGTACATGTATCGCGAGTGAGGATTCATCATTTCTAAAGGGCTTCTTTTTAAATTCTATAAATATAAGGTCTTTTATAGGCTTTTGCTCTTTGTTTGGAGGTAGTCATAGCCTTTAGTTGTCTTTGTGAGATTGGTGGTACGATTATTGTTCCAGAGGGATACATAATGTTGCTTTTGTCATTTAAATGACGTGCATTGACTAACAAGGCATGTCCGAATTCATGAGCTAAGATATCAATATTTTTTTGTTGGAATGTATCATATGTCATGACGATATTGCCCAGAGTTCCTTTATTATCCCAGCTGACGTTACCAATAGCCTTTCCATCTTTAAGGTCTTGTGCATTAATGTAAAACACAGCAAGTCCAGTTTGACGGCCACAATTACCTTTTCTTAAGGCTCTAAAAACTTTCTCCCGTTGCCTCATCTGCAAAGGTACGAAGATCCTTGCTATGGTGGCATCAGCTTTCAAACCACACTTCCGTGCGCCTTCTCTAGTTCTTAAATCACAAATGTTAGGCCGAAAATAAATTCCCCATATGTCACTGGCGTATTTAAATTGTGTTCTTATATCTTCTTCTCTTACTTCAGCAGCGTTACCTAAAATGAAAACACAAACATCGGTCGTATACCGAGTACTCTGACTGTTATTCTTACTGGATTTTTGCCTCTTATTCTTACTGGTTTTCTTATCTTTATTCTTTGACACAGCATTCATCCTTTTTGTTTATAAAATTCCCACATGATTAATAAATGCATAAATTCCCCAATATGTTTGGACAACCCTAAACAAACAATTGAATGACCAAAGGATTTAAAAAGCTACCTTAAGGGAGTTTTTTTATTTGTCTATTTCATAAGCGGTTAGCAATAAAAATGAAAAAAATAAATTTTTATAGGCTAGACCCTTAAACCGTTTTAGTTTAATAGAATAAAATCCACCTATATATATAAAGGGGGAATTTATTATGATTTTGGTCTTATTAATAAACACGTATTTGTTGGAAAGGCAAAGAACAAATGGAATAGTCATCAACCTGGTCGAATTGTTGGTATCGGTAATGATCGGTATTACATAGTAAGATTTGAAGATGGAAGGAAAACGTGGATTAGGAAAAATTGGATTTTGCTAAGGCTCCCTTAGGGGAGTTTATATTTTGTATCTTATATTCAATGCAAATGTTGGAATTCTGGTAAACCGTACATACTGTTGTTCGATGACGAGGGGAAAATAGTGAAGTAAACTTATAAATCTCTTTTGAGGTTCTTTTTTTGTTTCCACGATAAATAGCCAAAAGGGGCTTATCCCTTTCAGCTTAATTCGCATTCCTCGATTTAGGCTGCTTCTCCCAACTTTCGTCTAAGTCTCGGAAATTTGCTAATGACCATTTTGAGGTATCAAAACATGTATTGTGACATAACTCAGCAAGGACCTATATCCCTACATCTGCAGTTCAGATTAATTATGAGCTTTTTCCAGAGCTAGCTTTATCCCGAAACCAATCAAGACCGTCCCGGTTATCCCCTCGAATATCGCTTGGGTTCTAGGCTTTTTCATAAAAGCACTGATTTGGTTCAGCAGATAGATATAAAATACAAACCAGAACGCAGTTAAAACGGTATACGTCATGCCCATGATCAGGAACGGTAAAAACGTATCATTCCCCGGATTCACGAACTGAGGCAGAAACGTTAAAAAGAAGACGGCCACTTTAGGGTTCAGCAGATTGGTAAGGAACCCTTGCTTAAAGCATGACTGGTTTTCGTACTTGCTTTTGACCGTAGTTTCCGCCGCTGCGGCCACTTGCTTATTCCTTAATCCCCATAGGGTCTTGAAGCCTAGATATACCAAGTAAACGGCACCGACATATATGAAGATGGAAAATAATAAAGCGGATTTCACAATGATTGCTGAAAGTCCGAACACGGCAGCTGATGTATGAATAAGCAGGGCACAGCATGTGCCGAACATCGTTTTAAAACCTCCCGAAGTCCCCACGGTAACAGTGTTCCTTGTAGCTATTGCTGTATCTGGACCGGGTAAGATGATGAGAAGGATGCACATGATGATGAACAAATAAAAGTTTTCCATATTCGGACCTCCACTCTTAGTGATGAATTCTGAAAATTATAACATAGATACACTTGGTTTAGGGAGATAAATTTGAT
Organism: Bacillus sp. T-10(2022); assembly: GCF_056502895.1. Lineage (NCBI taxonomy): Bacteria > Bacillati > Bacillota > Bacilli > Caryophanales > Bacillaceae > Bacillus > Bacillus sp. T-10(2022). The sequence goes on along the minus strand of NZ_CP113518.1, from coordinate 4,421,902 downwards.
AGTTAATGATTACCTCAATAGAAAGGAGGCAATAAAAAAACAAGCCAAATCATTTTTTGATCTGGCTCGTTTTTTTGAAAAATTTTGTTAGGGTAACTTTTTCAACACAGCACGTACCGGACTTCCATCTGCTTCAACTAATGGAAGAGGGAGGGCTGCCAGCTCATAATTACCCGGTCCGATACCGTCTAATACAAGTCCTTCCAAAATGTGAATGCCATGTTCGGCAAGTTCATGGTGGGCAGATAGCTCTTTACTATCCAGTGGATCTACTGATGGTAAATCAAGTCCAATAAGGCGGACGCCGACTTCTGAAAGATATGCCGCTAATTCTGGCTGGATATGAGGAATGGTTTGTGGAAACACACTTCGATCCCTCCATGCATCCGTCCGAATTAACAGACGGGTAACGCCTGTTAGATCAATATTGGATAATTCATTGACTCCGATGCTTGTCTTGTTTAGTAAATGGATAACTCGGGCATTTCCCATATATAAATCGAGATCCAAATCAATCACTCTTTTTCCATCATCATCAAAATGAAAAGGTGCATCAATATGGGTACCGGTATGGATACTCATATTGATTTGACCTACATTGACAGATCCACTTTCTTCTTTACTCCAATTTACTTTATAAGAGAAAGGTGTATCTCCAGGCCAGACTGCAACGTTATCATCCAGACGTTGTGAAATATCAATCCATGTCCCCATGCATTTACCTCCATTTCTTCCGGCTGTTTCTTGAATATCTTATAGCTTCGTTCTTAGACTCCATAGTTCTGGGAAAAAGTGTTGATCCAGTGCTCTTTTTAAATACGTTACACCTGATGATCCGCCAGTTCCTTGTTTATTACCAATAATCCTTTCTACTGTGGTCATATGATTAAAACGCCATAATTGCTGTTGATGGCCAATGTCCACTAACTTCTCGCCCAGCTCATATAAGTCCCAATATTGCTCAACATCGCGGTAAACTGTCAGCCATGCCTCTTCTACACTGGCATTTGGTTCATATCTTTGTGACCAATCCCTGCTGAGGGCTTCTTGATCAATAGGTAATCCGCGCGCCACAAGTGCATTAATCGCCGCGTCATAAATACTTGGCTCATGAAGGGCCTGCTGCATTTGCTCGTATAAATCCGTTTGATGCTGATAGACTGATAGCGTATGGACATTTTTGTTTCCTAATGCAAATTCAATCAAACGATTCTGATAAGATTGGAATCCGGAAGATTGTCCCAGTTTATCCCTGAACTCCATGTATTCAGCCGGTGTTAAAGTTGAAAGGACATTCCATGACTGGATCAATTGCTGCTGGATCCTCGAAACGCGCGACAGCATTTTAAACGAAGGTTCCAACTTGTTTTGGCGGATGGACTCAGTTGCTGCAGTCAACTCATGTAAAATGAGCTTCATCCATAGCTCACTCGCTTGATGGATAATGATGAATAGCATTTCATCATGATGATCGGAACATCTATGTTGACTGGTTAAAATCTTATCAAGGTGGAGATAATCTCCGTAGGACATCGATTTTTGAAAGTCGGTTTGAATTTCTTTCTCTAGACCCGTTATTGTTTGTTCATTGTTATCCATATTCTTCATTCTGCTATCTCCTCACTTTTCCATATGCAAAAAACTATTTATTCCGTCATTCTATTCTATCTTCTTTTCCAGAGGTTCTTCCATTACATTATGGTTAATATTTTTTCTTTTTGAAACTGAATAAGCAACAGCTAAAAATAGTAACCAAGGTATCCCGAATTGAAGCATGATCTTGAAATCTGTAAACCATGTTGTAATCATTAAGCTGAATAGAAGAAGGGCTCCTAGTATCGTTAAATAGGGAAAACCGATCATCTTTACAGGTAATTTGCGACCGCCGGTTTTCTCCCATTTAACCCTGAAAAACAAGTGGGAAATGAAGATCATGAGCCATGTGAACATAGCACCGAACATGGAAATCCCCATCATGAATGCATAGGATGAACCAGGAAGTAACGCATGAACGCCTGCAGCAATGAAAATCCCCGTTGTAGAGACAGCAAGTGCTTTTCCCGGAACGCCCCTTTTGTTTAACTTTCCTAAAAAGCTAGGTGCATGCTTTCCGCGGGCTAATGAAAACATCATACGTGTTGAAGCATAGAGCTGGGCATTCATGGCAGATAAAGCGGCCGTTAAAATAATGAAGTTCATGATCCCGGATGCACCAGGAATGTTCAAGATTTCCATTACTTTTACGAATGGACTTTCCTCGATCCCAGCCGTTTTCCACGGAACGATCATCAACATGATGCCGATTGTCAACACATAGAAGGTGGACAAACGGAACACGGTCGCTTTTAATGCTTTTGGAACTGCTGCATCCGGATCTTTTGCTTCCCCTGATGTAACCGCTATCATTTCGGTTCCGAGAAAGCTGAATAAAGAAATAAATACGGCCACCCACATTCCCCACCAGCCAAATGGGAAAAAACCGCCTTCATTTACAAAGTTCTCAGGTCCTATATGCGGCTGATCGGATGAACCGAAAAGTACATAGGCTCCAAGAAGGATAAAACCAACAATGGCACTTATTTTAATAAAGGAGAACCAATACTCAAATGTAGCGAATGTATTCACACTAGTAGCATTTACATAAATCAGGGCACCTGCAAACAGCAAAATCCATACGATTCCCGGCACGGTCGGAAACCAATATTTCATATACACGCTGACTGCACTTACTTCAACCCCGACAGCCAAAACATTGGCAATCCAATAAGAATAGCGAACAAGATAGCCTGCCATTGGAGACATGTACTTTTCAGCAATGGCCCCAAAAGATCCGGAAGTAGGATGGGCAACCGTCATTTCGGCTAAACAGCCCATCAACAGTAAAACGACGAACGCCCCGAGTGCATAGCTCAGCAATACACTTGGCCCTGCCGCTTGAATGGCAAGCCCGCTGCCAAGGAATAAACCTGTCCCGATGGCACAGCCCATTGCGATCATGGAAAGCTGATTTGTTTCCAGCTCACGTTTTAATCCTTTTTCTGGCTCATCTTTAAAGTTCAATTGAGTATTTTTGTTCTCCATAGTTCATCCCCTTTTTATCAAAAAAGATTTTATCCTGACCTAATTAACTAACCATTTGAGGGATGAGCCCCATCTGGCGGAATTCCATGTTATGCGACCACTTCACGCTCATTCTTGTATTTTTCATATTGTTTTTCTGACATGATTTTCTTGAGTATTTGTACAACTTCCCAAACTTCCGCATAAGAAGTATAGAGTGCAACCGGGGCGAGGCGAATGATGTTAGGTGCACGGAAATCTGGAATGACACCGTTCTCTTTCAATGCCTTGCATATCCGTGCAGCTTCTTTATGCTCGAGGCTTACATGACCACCGCGTCGGATGTCTTCTTTGGGAGTTCCAATGAAAAATCCCATGTCCTCCAATTCGAATTCGACTAAATCCATTAAATATTGATTGATTTTCAGGGATTTTTCACGAATATTTTCAATTCCAGCTTCTATAAAAATGTCCAAAGACCCAATCAAAGGTGCACAACTTAACACATGCGGCGTGCCAATTTGATACGCTCCTGCTGATTCAGCTGGTGTTAAGATATGTTCCATATCGAATTGTTTATCTTTTTTGGAGCCGAACCATCCAGCCAATCCAGGCATCGTTCCAAAATGTTTTCGATTTACATATAAACCGCCAACACCGCCAGGGCCGCCATTTAAATGTTTATAATTGCACCAATACGCAAAATCCACATCCCATTCGCTGAATGAATGCGGGATGGCACCGATGGAATGACATCCGTCAAATCCGATTACAATGCCTCTTTTATGAGCTTCATCAGTCAATCGTTTCATATCCAATATTTGACCGCTGCGATACAGGACGGTTGGCAAGATGATCAAAGCGATGTCATCGGTCATTGCTTCGATGATGTCATCCTCCTCAAGAAATCTGCCATCCCGGCTTTTCACGCGGATGAGATCGGTTTCCGGATCATATCCATGTGTACGCAGCTGACTTTGAAGAGCATAAATATCAGTCGGGAAGGTTAATTCATCAGCCAAAATTTTTGTGCGCATTCCTTCAGGCTTATAAAAAGTAGCTACTAGCTGATGCAGATTTACAGTAGTGGAGCCGGTTACAATAACTTCCTCTGGAGAAGCTCCGACCAATTGGGACATCTTTGCGCCCAATTTCTCAGCCATGAAAAACCATGGGTGATTCCCTTGCGTCCATCCATCAATCCCATGCTCTTTCCAATCTTCCAAAGACTCCAGAAGAGTGCGTTCAGCCCTTTTCGAAAGAAGCCCCAATGAGTTCCCATCCATATAGATGGAATTCGGCTTTAAATAAAACTCTTCTCGAAAACCTTTAAGCGCATCATTCTCATCCATTTGTTTAGCGTGATCCAATGTATATTCAGAAATCATAATCATCCTCCTATTTTAGTTTTTTAAAATTCTAGGAGAATCGTACCAAAGAATATGACATGATGTCAATAAGTTAATTCAGAAAATTATAAACATTGAATCAATCTTTCCAACAAATGTTTTTTATTTTATGGAAATCCTTTATGCTAGAAGATAAGGGGAGGAATAAGCATGGAGAATGGCAAAGTAAGGGATAAACGGCACTTACGCTCGATCATGACACGACAAAAGTTATTGGAAGCTGCAAAGGAAACATTTCTTGAAGAAGGTTATCAAGCTGCGCTTATTTCCCAAATGATCAAAAGGGCAAACATCGGTTATGGAACGGCCTATGTTCATTTTAAAGGGAAAGAGGATCTGTTAATTGTATTAATGGAGAATGTAATGGAGCAATTCTATGAAATTGCCGAGACCTCTTTCTTTCCAAAATCAAAAGACGAAGCAAAACATATCATAAACAGACAAGCTAATGCATTTTTGAAAATGGCAGAAGCTGAACGCAATATGATGCAGGTTTTCGAACAGGCCATCGGGATATCAACCATTATTTCAGATAAATGGAAAGCGATCCGCATGAAGTTCATTCAGCGAATATCAAAGGACGTCGCCTACGCACAGCAAAATGGGCTGGCAAGAGCTGAACTAAACCATGAGCTTGTGGCAAGAGGGTGGTTTTTCACAAATGAAATGTATCTGTGGGAAATCGTCAGAAACGAACACCAAAGTTCTGTAGAAGAAATTTCTCAAACCATAACCTCAGTTTACGTTGAAGGCTTGTATGTGTAATGATAATGACAATTCACCAATCTTCCGCTTATATACATCGGAAGATTTTTTTATTTCAAACTCACGAGTAAAACCGCAGAATTCACGAGTAAAGTACCGAAACTCACGAGTAAAGTACCGAAACTCACGAGTAAAACAGCAAAACTCACGAGTAAAGTGCCCAAACTCACGAGTAAAGTGCCGAAACTCACGAGTAAAACAGCAAAATTCACGAGTAAAGCCGCAGAATACACGAGTAAACCGCCCAAACTTACGATTAAACAGCAAAATTCCCGAGTAAACCGCCCAAACACACTAATAAACACCCTCATTAGCATCGGACTTACAGCGTCTACGCCTTAAGTCTTACTAGAAAATATAGCTAAGGCTCATTATACGAACTTGTAAAAGTAGATAAGATATAAACATAGAAAGGAGGACGAAAACAATGAAGAAATTTGGTTTATTTATTGTAGGACTGATCGCACTTTTCCTGTTACTGGCGAACGTTGGTCCACTGATCAGCCTGGCGATTTGCTTGGCGATCCTATACTTTGGATTCAAGCAGTTCATGAAGTCCGAATCGACAGGGGCGAAGATTGCGTGGGGATCAGTCTCCATTATCGTGCTGATCGTTTCTATTTCCCATATCCCGGCAATATTGGGACTGGTGGCAGCTTATGTTCTTTACCTGGTTTATAAAAAATGGAATGAAAATGATGAAAGTGCATCATCGAAAGAAAATGACCCATTCTCAAATTTTGAAAGAGAGTGGAAAGAGTTGAATAAGAACTAATAGAAGGGATGGAATTGGAATGGGTAATTTATTTTCAAGAATGAAACAAACGATTTCGGCTGATTTTCACGACTTGTTGGATAAAAAGGAGCAAAAAAATCCAATTGGGATGTTAAATCAATATTTGCGTCAATGTGAGCAGGAGACAGAAAAGGTCGGTAAGTTGCTTGAACGTCAATATCTTTTGAAAGAAGAATTTACGCGTGAATATAATCAAGCGCAAAATCTGGCTGAAAAACGTAAGCATCAGGCTGAGATCGCCAAGCAGTCGGGAGAAACCGATTTAATGGAATTTGCCGTCAAGGAAAGCCTGCACTATGAAGATCGGGCGCTAAGTTTGAAAGAGGCGCATAAAAGTGCAGAGGTTCAGTTAGCTGAACTGGAGCGGAAATATGAAGAAATGAAACATAAGCTGAAGGATATGCATCTAAAGCGGTTGGAACTGATGGGCAGGGAAAATATTGCCCGGGCAAACAACCGGATCAATCGGGTTTTGGACGGGGGCAGTTCCGAAGCCAAACCGGTAGCGATGTTTGAAGAAATGGAGCATTATATCGATCGCATCGAGCACCAGGTTCATACAGATTATAATCGGCATACGATCGATGCCAGGATTGTCCAGCTTGAAAAAGAATTGGAACAGAAAGAAGCGTAAAGACTTTTTAAGGCATCGCTGTTATCCCCTGGCCTTTTGGAATGGAAGGCGGGGGAAAACAGGCTGTCAGAACGAGATAATTTCATGGTATTCTTAAAAGGCACGGGTTCCTGTGCCTTTTAAGAATATCATGATCATATACAGGGGAGGCGAACCGATGTTGAACAAGATGAAGACGGACTATATGGGATGGATACTTCTCATCGGAGTCGTCCTGCTTTTTTTAGAGATTTCATTTACGGGTGGAGGTCTCCTTTTTTCCATCGCTTTTTCAATAGGATGTATCTATTTAGGCAGGAAATTCACAAAACGGACAATCGGGAAAATCCTATTTTTTATAGGGCTGATTTCCCTTATCATCACAGTCTTGAATATGTTCGTCTTTAGATTTTTCCTAATGGCGATCCTCATTTATCTTTTGCTTTTATATTATCAGTCCAAAAAGAATCCTGATTGGGTCAGTCCCATTTTAACCAATGATGATTCTGACGAAGAACGGATCAATAAGGAACGATTGCTGAAAACCGATTATCTATTTAAAAATAAGTTGTTCGGTCATCAACAAACGGCCGAACATGTATATGAATGGAATTCCGTGAATGTTCAGGGCGGGGTCGGTGATACGGTTATCGATTTAAGCAAAACGATTTTACCGAAAGGCGACGCTGTCATTTCCATCAGGAATATCATTGGCAATATCACTGTGCTTGTACCGTATGGCATCGAAATCAGGGTCCATCATTCTGTCATTGCAGGCAGGGCGCGGATCTTTGAAAATAAGCCTGAATCCAGGGTCTTTAATCAAATTTATTCCTATCAAACGGAAGGGTTCAATGAAACGGATCACAAGGTTCATATCATCACTTCAATCTTAGTTGGGGATTTAGAGGTGAAGCGGATATGAGCATACTGACACGTCAGATATTGACTGCCCTTGGTGTTGCTTTCGTTCTTTCCCTCGCCTTGCCGGCGACGGTTTTCTTCATCTTCCCTTTATCCGACTGGAGTTTATTGTGGGAGAAAGTGGTCATGGGATTACCCTTCGTCATATTCCTGCCAAGCCTTGTCATGACGGTAGGGCTGATTTATGGAGTCGTTTCGGGAATGTTTTGGAAGAGGCAGCTCGAAAGGGTGGATGAAGGGCTGCATTTACTTGAACAGGGTCGCTTACCTTCGCAACAGGAAACGTATCCAGTCCAAGAGATGGCTAAAATGGCGGAACGGATGCAACTGATCCATAAGCAAATCAATGAGCAGACAAAATTATCGCAAAAAATGGCGAATGAAAAGGCCGTTGATCAGGAGAAACAGATCCAGGAAATCGTTTCCCAGGAACGAAACCGTTTGGCGCGGGAGCTGCATGATTCGGTAAGCCAGCAATTGTTTGCCGCTTCGATGTTCATGTCGGCCATCACCGAATCGCAAACCGATATGGAAAAAACGGAAATGAAACAATTCAAGGTAGTGGAAGAAATGATCCATCAATCCCAGCTTGAGATGAGGGCGTTATTGCTTCACTTGAGACCTGTTGCATTAAAGGGAAAATCTTTACATGAAGGAATGAAAGAGCTCCTTTTGGAATTGGCCCAAAAAGTGACGATGGATATAAATTGGAAGATGGAGCCTGTCACTCTGGATAAGGGGATTGAGGACCATCTGTTTCGGATTTTACAAGAATCGATTTCCAATACACTTAGACATGCAAAAGCAAACTCGCTTGAAGTGCTATTGATCGTTCGTGATGGGATGATCATTTTACGAATAACGGATGACGGCATCGGTTTTAACGTCGAGGAGTCGAAAACGGGATCATATGGTCTGCAAAACATGCATGAACGGGCTGTTGAATTAGGCGGAACGATGCAACTTGTAAGCGTTCCGAATAAAGGAACGAAACTTGAAGTGAAAATCCCATTATTAAATGCTGGAGGTGATCATGATGATTAAAGTATTATTTGTCGATGACCATGAAATGGTAAGGATAGGGGTATCGGCGTATTTATCCGCACAGTCGGATATCGAAGTGATAGGGGAAGCGGATAATGGCTTGAAAGCTGTCGAACTGGCAATGGAATTGCGTCCGGATATCATTTTGATGGATTTGGTGATGCCGGAAATGGACGGCATAGAAGCAACGAAACGAATTATCGAAAAATGGCCAGAAGCAAAGATCATCATTGTGACAAGCTTCCTGGATGATGAAAAAGTGTACCCGGCATTGGAAGCCGGAGCGACGAGCTATATGTTGAAAACATCAAAGGCCAGCGAGATTGCGAGAGCGGTCCGTTCCACTTTCCAGGGGCAAAGCGTACTTGAACCTGAAGTGACGGGAAAAATGATGGAAAAGCTGCGTCGCCCAAAGGTTACTCAGCTTCATGATCAATTGACAAACCGCGAAATGGAAATCTTGCTGCTGATGACACAAGGAAAAACGAATCAGGAGATTGCGGATGAACTATACATAGCCCTGAAAACAGCCAAAGTACATGTCAGCAATATATTAAGTAAGCTTGCCGTGCAGGACCGCACGCAAGCAGTGATTTACGCATTTAAGCATTCGCTCGTTCAAGAAGAGTAGTAAAGAGCGTCTATTTACCAATAGAGGAAACTTTGTTATATTTAGGGGAATATCCCATCCTGTAAAGTACTTTCAAGGTTGCTGATTGCAGCCTTTTTGGATAACGGGAAAAAGGCAGGTGAAATGATGTTAAGAGTTATCTTAGAATTATTTCGTATAATCATCATTATTTTTGTTATAGGAATGATAATTGGGTTCATCATTAATTCAATCTATGCGATTTTTGGTATAACCGTAGAGAATACCACGGGCGGGTGGATTGTTGGTATGGCAATTTTTCCATTACTTTTTGTACTCTATAAAAACCGGCTTCAATTTTCAGGGTTCTATAAAAATGGCAAACAAGTAAAACTCTCAAACAGGACAACTACTATACTGCTTTGCTTTTCTGTGCTAATGTTAACGGTTGCCCCTTTATTTCGCTAACTGAATACAAAAAGAGCATGTTTTGATCAAAACATGCTCTTTTTTATGCCGTTTTTTAATTATACAGCTTCCTCTGCCGTATCGAGCCTCTTTCCGTATATCCGATAAAGAACCAAAGCGAATACCATTCCCATAAAGGAGATGGAGGAAATGAACAAGTAAAGGGTCTTCCCGCCGTAAGCCCCATATATGGCTCCGCCTATATAAGAAGCAATGATTCCCGAAACCCCGAAGAATAGCAGCGCCAGTACGGTCTGGCCTGTGGCACGCCATTCCACCGGAACGATCCGATACAGATATTGGATGGCCGCCGAGTAGAAAATCGGGAAAGTCAATAGCTGCATGACTTGCAAATAAGCTAATAGCTGTGGATCGGTAATCCATGCAGAGACGAAATAACGGATAAAGAAAAACGCTGCTGCAAACGAAATGATGATGATTTCCTTACCCTTGCGAAGCCACCAGAAGCTTAGGGCGAACACAACGATTTCACTTCCCGCCGCTAAGAACCAGGTCAAGCCTACAAGCTTGGCACTTCCTCCAAGTTCCCGGATATACACTCCGAGGAAAGTATCGTTCATCCTTGCTGGAACAGCACAGATAAAGACCAATAACAGAAAGAGTAGCGTCTCTTTATTGCTGAAAAAATGCTTAAGGCTGCTTAAGGTGACAGGTTTTCCTGAAACGGGTGCATCAGGCATCATCCAGCTGACAATGAAACTGATCAAACCTATGCCCGCAAAAAGGAAGGCAAGGCTGTTCGCTCCGAAATATGACATAACATAGCCGGTGATTAGCGATATGACCGCATAACCCAATGCACCATATGTCCGGATGGAGCCGTAGCTGATCCCGGATTTCTCTGCAATCGTAAAATTGAGGCTTTCCGTCAGGGGATCGATCGGCATCAGAAAGAAATATAGCAGCATGGCAAACAGGATGAGCTGAAGATAACTGCTTGAATCATAGAGGAAATAACCGATTACGCTCGAGAAAAAGATGAGTAACAACAGGACTTTTCGTATAGTCCTTGTTTTGTCGCTGATCATTCCCCATAAAGGCTGGGTGATGAGGGTGACAAAACCTCCTGTACCGACGATGAATCCAATTTGGGCTGGACGCAAACCTTGATCAGCCAGATAGACTGGGAGAAACGGAATGAAAATGGCAAGCAGTCCAAAATATAAAAAGTTAAAACTCTTTAATAATCGTAATGCTTTCATAAAAAGTATGATACCTCACGTGTTCTATAGAATGGATTGTTTTCAACCCTGTTATTGTATCATTGATGACAGAATTTGAAAAAATAGTTTTAATTTTATGGATGAAAATAGATTTGGTTTCGAGGTTAAATTTCACTTTTAAAAAATGGATTTAAATGATAGAGTTAACACTTATTGTTAATTGAAGAGGGTGGTATTTCATGAATCAAGACACAAAAGTGATTCAAGAGTTGCAGGAATTGAAGCAAAAAGTCGTTCATCTTGAAGACTTATTAACGGAGCAACAGAATAAAAAGGAAAAAGCAGGACCATTTCGAATCTTCCTGGATGCAGTAGTCTCATTGCTATTTGGATTAATTGTTGTAGGACCGGTTATAGTGATTGTCGTTGGGGTTCTGATGGTGGCTGCATCCTGGTTAGGGATGGAATTTTAATCGTTTAGGAGAGTCTCGGAAAATCGAGAAGCTTATTTGAAAATATTGCTTTGATTAGGTAAAACAGGAGCTGTGTTAATTGTGGATTTTTTCCAGCCGGAATTATTGATGAAAAAGACCTTTAAAAGCCGCCGTCATTCCGATTTATCGGTTCCATTTTGTTAGTTAGGATATTAGAGGGTATTTATTCTATAATTATATAAAAATGAATTTGTTAAAATTGACCCAGAGAAATTTGAGCTAATTAGAACGGTGTCATTAGTTGTTATTGCGGGAAGCTTTTTCGTCATTGCTTATACGTTGGCTACTTATTTCGGTGATCTAGTTCAGATGTTAGCTGCACTCGTAAACAAAGGGAATTAATTTGGGCTAGAGGGCAAAATACGCCCTCTTTTTATTTGCTTTGCTCTAAAGTAAAGATTTCTGTATTACCATCCCATTTGATTGTTACATTTATAGGAATACTTTCATTAGTAACTGAACACCCGCTACATGCAGTCGATATATCAATGGTTGGTCCTTCATGGTTTGTTTCATTCTGCTTAGTTTCACCATCATTAATTGAAATCTCCAAAGTCTTGAAAAATACATCGCTGGCTACATCTTTATATTTAAAAGTATAGGTTCCATTTTCCGAATCTTCGGTAGCGGTTGCAACATACTCTCCTTTCCAATGATCGCTCTCCCCAGAAAGTTTCATGTATTTATCACCGTTACTACACCCAACCAAAACAGATAATAAAAAAATCATAATAATTAACGTTTTTTTCATTATGTCCTCCAAACAGATAGTAAGTTATTCGTTAGATTTATTTCCTATATAAATACTATAACATTGAATATATGGAAAAATATAGAGGAAACCGAGTGTAGGAAGAAGGTCACGTTTTTGCTTTTCCATCTAATTATAGACGGGGAAGGAGGTGACCTCATGATACATTTCTAACAGATAAGCTGCCGTAGCAACCAGTCTTATCGCTTGCGTTTGCCAATAAATGGAAATAGAACCACTCATCCTCACAAGATCGTAATAGCTGGCACACGTTGATTTCCCCTAATTTGTTTCTTTGAAAATATTATCCTAAGAAAGTTATTGACAAATTTACTTTGAGTCCGTATAGTATTGGATATTATTAAAAATATTCAGATATAATTTTTTAAACGCAATGAACAGGAGTAGTAAAAGCTCATTATTCGGTGAAGAGAGCTGCGGGTTGGTGCAACGCAGTCCAATGATACTTTGAACTTGCCTGGGAGTGGTGAAGCGAAAGATAGGAATGATTCCATTCTTTTGTTTTAACGATTGACCTTCGTTACAAGGTTTTTAAAGCAGGGTTCTAAAAAGAGCCAATAAGAGTGGTACCGCGGTAAGCTTAAGGCATATCGTCTCTTTCTTCATTTGATTATGAAGGAAGAGACGATATGCTTTTTTTGATTTTTTGGGAGGTAAGGATATGGAAACGGACAAACGGAATTTACAGAGGACAATGACTTCAAGGCATATTACGATGATGGCATTAGGCGGTGCCATCGGGGCAGGTTTATTTAAAGGAAGCAGTTCAGCCATTGATATGGCAGGCCCTTCCGTAATCATTGCGTACTTGATAGGAGGCATCATCCTATTATTTATCATGCAAGGTTTAGCTGAAATGGCGGTCCGCAATAGCGGTGCACGAACATTCAGGGATTTGGTCCAATCGATCTTAGGAAAGTATCCTGCCTATTTCCTGGATTGGATTTATTGGAAAATGTGGGTATTGAATATCGCGGCCGAATCAGTGGTTGCGGCGATTTTCATTCAATATTGGCTGCCCGGATATCCAATCTGGATACTGGCATTAGCTGTTTCGGTTTTAGTTACTGCGGTTAACTTGCTGTCGGTAAAGGTTTTTGCTGAAACGGAGTACTGGCTTGCTTTAATAAAAATTACGGTCATCATTGTGTTCATCATGGCTGGATTATTGTTGCTGCTCGTTACTTTTGGTGATCATACAGCGGTCGGTTTTTCTAACTTGACCGAACATGGCGGTTTCTTTCCGAATGGATCGACAGGTTTGATCACGGCGATGCTGGTGGTAATCTATTCATATGGCGGTACGGAAATCATCGGGGTCACATTAGCTGAAACGAAAAATCCTGAAAAAGTGGTTCCAAAAGCCGTTCGCAGTACATTGGTCAGGATCATTTCTTTCTATATCATTCCTTTTTTCATCATCGTTAGCTTAATTCCTTGGAACGAAGTAAACGGGGTGAAGGAAAGCCCGTTTGTAATGGTCTTTCAAATGATCGGTATTCCAGGTGCCGACCATATCATGAACGCCGTAGTTCTATTAGCGATCATTTCATCGATGAACTCCGGGTTGTATGGTTCATCCCGCGTTCTGTATACTCAAGCCGTGGATGGTCGCGTTCCGAAAATCTTTTCCCGTTTATCCAAGAAGAAAGTACCTGTTCCCGCAATATTAATGTGTACTTCCGCTTTATATGGCGGTGTATTGATTTCCTTATTTGCTGGAAGCAAGACCTTCGATTTCCTAATGGGTTCGCTGGGATATACCGTATTATTCATCTGGTTGATCATTGCTTTCGCCCATTTGAAATCACGTAAACAACAGTCCGGAAAAACAAGTGCCTATTCGGTAAAATGGTTCCCTTATACGACTTGGGCTGCGATCATCGCTTTAATAACGATCCTGATAGGAATCATTTTCACGACTTCCGTAATCGTTACGGTCATTACACTTTGCATCTACATCTTCATTTCCCTAACGTTTGTATGGAAAAAACGACATAACAAAATCTAGAGATGGCAGAGTTAGCACTTTTGCCTTCTCGCATATAAGTTTCGTATCAAGCCGTGGTATATGCCATGGCTTTCGTTATGCATTCTTGGTCGGATGAAAAGTTAGAGATATCCATTTTACTAGTTCATGGGAATCATTAACTTTAGCAATTAAAGAGTTAATCTAGTGAAAAATGTTGTATAATAATCTTTGGAAAAAAACCAATATATTGAAAGCCGGAGCGAGCTATGAAAAACAATTCCATACTATCCTTTCACCCGTTATATTATTTAATACTTTTGGTGATTACTAGTTCCATCTATTCAATCATCAATCAATCTTCAGGTCATGCTGTCGATGTTACGACTATAATAGATGGGGAGATTCCCTTTATTAAAGAATTTGCCGTTCCTTATTTACTTTGGTATCCGTATATTTATGGATTGCTGATTTACTATTGTTTTGTTGACCGAAAGCACTATTTCGTAGGGTTAGGCAGTTTGATATCGGGGAAGCTTCTCTGTTTTCTTGTATATTGCCTTTGGCAAACGACAGTTCCGCGTCCAGAAGTGGTGGGCAATGATATCTTTGCCCAGTTAATGCGATTCATCTATAGTCATGATCAACCTGTCAACTGCCTTCCCAGCATACATGTACTGACCACATTCATCATGATGATCGTCGCCCATAAGCGGAAAGAACAGCACAAATGGGAGTATGCCAGTGTCACTGCATTCGGAACACTGATCATCCTCTCCACGCTTTTTACGAAACAGCATGCTGTATTGGATGTACTCGCTGGAATACTCCTTGCATGTGGGGTATATGCAGCTTTCCAGTATACGTTCCAAGCGCTATCGGCTTTTCAGGCCAATCATTACACAGCAAGGCAAATTAAAAAGTGACCATATGAAAAAAGCCACCGTAAGAATATTCGCTCCCATGAGCTGATATGTTACAGTGGCTTTTTTTGTTTCAATTAAAAATTGGATATTTATGTTAAAACATATATGATATTATGTTTTTAACCTAATGTAACAGTGGAGAGGAGGAAAAGAATGCCTCATCATCTTATTCGGATTGCTGAAGACTTGGTTAAAGCGAAGTTGGAAAATTATTGGCCGGGCTTTGAACTTGTTGCATATGCATTATATGATAAGAGCAAGGTTTATCTATTCAATCATCCTAAATTCAGTAACAATCCACAATGTACATATGATACTTTAAGCTGGGATGTACAGTTTACTGGTGACACAATCATTATGTATGAAGAATATCCCACTGCAATTGTTAATATGGATTACTATGAGGAATATGAAGATTTGTATTCAATACTGGTTCATGAATTATTTCACGGCTATCAGTATATAAAGGATGAAAAACGGTTTTCTGATGAAATGATGGGAATCACATACCCGTTGTCAAAAGAAAATGTGGAATTGCGAAATCAGGAAAGAATAAATCTTTATCATGCGTTGTTGGAAAATAACATAATTAAGAAGAAACAATACCTTAATGCTTTCATTGCCCTAAGGGAAAAAAGAGCAGCCAAAATTGAAGAGTACCTAACATATGAAAAATTGATTGAAACCATTGAGGGACCTGCGTGGTATGTCGAATTGAAGGCTTACTCGGAAAAAAGCCCGCTTGATTACGATTCAGTTTTAAAAAAGTATGCACAACAGCTAACAAACAAATATGAATCTACTTCCAGTATTAGAAGAAGTTGTTATAGTTCCGGTTTATTTATGTGTTTGTTACTGGGGGAGCTTTCACCAGGCTGGATGGAAAGTTTTTTTGATAGAGAAGATACATTATATGACCTATTAAAACAGCAGTCCGGTGACTATATGGAGCATTCAATAGCTGATGTGAAAATAAGTCCTGAAACAGAGGAAGTCATTAATTTTGCTATGGAAAAGAGAATGAAAGCATTTGAAGAGTTTAATAAACAAGCAGGCATTCATTTATATATTGAAGGGGAAATAACTGCTAAATCCTTTGACCCAATGAATATGATCCCATTAGAAGATAGACTGTTACATAAGAGCTTTATAATAGTAAGAATGAACAATGAAGATTTTATTATTCAGCAACCGGTTATTGCCCATGTTGATCATGGAATTCAAAACATAAATAAATTACATCTGATAATAGAGAATGAACCCTCTGAAACCAATGATTCGCTAACCATTGATGGCGTTGGAGAAATAAAGGGAAGATATAAGAAACAAGAAAATATCTGGCATGTACTTATTTAAAATGAATTTTATCTTAACTGGGTTTCAATCATCATTCCCTTATTACTTTTTGCACCAAGGATTTTGGCTGAATTGAATGTACAGCCCATGTAAAAAAGCATCGAACCTCCCATGACAGGAAGTCCGATGCTTTTTTCTTTTACATTTCAGCTTCAATTTTCAAAGATGATTCTTCGCTGAACTGTTCTTTATCAAGGTCGCCCGTTATTTTACTAGTCAGAATACCGGAAGTCATGCTTCCGCTGACATTCACAGCCGTTCTTCCCATATCGATCAATGGCTCGACGGAAATCAACAGTCCGGCCAAGGCGATTGGCAAGTTCATTGCAGATAATACGAGGATGGCAGCGAATGTTGCTCCTCCGCCTACACCTGCAACCCCGAAAGAGCTAATGGCCACGATGGCAATCAACATGGCGATAAAGGAAGGATCAAGCGGGTTGATCCCAACCGTTGGAGCGATCATGACCGCTAACATGGCCGGATAGATTCCGGCACATCCGTTTTGACCGATCGACAAGCCGAAGGATCCGGCAAAGTTGGCAATTCCTTCGGACACGCCTAGTTGTTTCTGTGTTTGGATGTTCAATGGCAGAGCTCCTGCACTTGTTCTTGAAGTGAAGGCAAACGATAATACCGGGAAAGCTTTTCTCAAATATACGATTGGATTCAATCCGGCAAGCATCAGCAATAGCAAATGGATGAGGAACATGACAATCAGGGCGACATAAGAGGCACCTACGAATTTCCCCAATTTCAGGATGGCATCCAAATCACTTGTAGCTACAGTCTTCGTCATGATCGCCAAGATCCCATAAGGTGTTAAACGCAGGATCAATGTTACTACGCGCATGATAATGCTGTGCAATGTATCTACTATTTTAGCAAAAAATTCAGCATGTTCAGGCTGTTTCCTTTTGACCCCTAAATAGGCAATCCCAAGAAATGCAGCAAAAATTACAACGGAAATGGTTGATGTCGGACGTGCACCCGTTAAATCAAGGAACGGATTGGACGGAATCAACTCAAGGATTTGCTGCGGCATCGTTTTATCCTGAATCGTACCGTATGTTTCCGATATTTGATCCCCGCGGCTTAACTCCGCTTCCCCTTGCTCAATTTGTACGGCTTCCAAATTGAATACAGTTGCCGAGGTGATCCCGACAGCTGCTGCAATCGCAGTCGTTCCAAGCAGGATTCCGATGATCAGGACACTGATCTTTCCAATATTGCTAGTCAGTTTCAATCTTGTGAATGCGGATAAGATTGAAATGAAGACAAGCGGCATGACGATCATTTGCAGGAACTTGACATAGCCGGAACCTACAATGTTAAACCAATCGACCGATTTAACGATCGCTTCTGACTGAGGTTCATAGAAATACTGCAAAAGAAGTCCGAATACAATCCCTAAACCAAGTCCAGTAAAGACCCTTTTTGTAAAGGAAATATGCTTCTTATTCATGTAAAATAAAACGCCTAAAAGAACGAGCATTATGGCAAGATTTAAAAACACATAACCAATCATATATATTCCTCCTAATTCCGATTAACCAAATGAGAATAATGAATATCTGAAGACTATGATACATCATCCGTTGATTTTTTACCAGAAGAAAATAATTTATTTTTGACTTTTCAAGTAATTCATGTATGTATCCATATTCATGGACTGAATAAGAAGTCACAAAACAGAGATATACATGAACCTTTCTCCACTCTGGGATCTAGGGTTCAGTATACCTCTTGTAGGTAAAATTGTTATTTCTTCAAATCAATCACGATATCATCCAATACCAACTCTTTTGGAGCACTACTTGGTTTGGTTGGGAAGGATGACACCTTTTCTTCACCATCTTCCGTTATGGTTGCTTCTCCGTGGTTCTCTGAAGTGAAATTACGTAATGTTACATGTGGTGTCGCAATCAGTTTCGTAGCGTTTGGATTGATTTTTTGAAATGTTTTGCTGAAGTTCAAATTATAAGAATCGATACCGCTTCCTCCGTTACCTTGACCAGCATACACATTTCCTAAGTCATCTCTAATGGACAACTCCACATAGGCTTCATCCCATTTGTTTTTGACTGAGTCGGACACTTCTTGATGATAATCAACCACAAAGGACATTGGCGAGATCGATAGTTTTTCGACGGATACTTTTACACCGTGTTGATTCACACTTTTATTGATGACCTTCTCGTTGCTTTCAGTTGCCTTTAGAGAGAAGGCAAAGTCCCAATTTCCTTTTATCTCTTTATCCGTGTCGGTAATACTAATGCTGTTTATATCCCAGTCTATATTTACCTTATCTACTTTAAGATCTTCTAAGTTACTAACCGTTAATAAGCCTACATATTTTTTATCAGCTACTTTTGAAATTCCATCCGATCCTCCTTGGGCTTTCATTTCTTTTATATTCGGGCTGGGAATAAAGAATGATCCGTCACCCAAATCTTCTTCGCTTTCTATAGTATAAGTGATGGTTACCGTTTTTCCGTCATAAATGGCGTCATTTATCGTGAAAGTAAGGCCATTGCTTTCTTCAGTAAGGCCAATTTCGTTAGAGTAGGCCTTATAATCACTATAAAGACCCTTTCCATTATTCTTGATATCATCGGAGAGACCTGAGTTTTCATTACTAAAATAGCTGAAAATATCTCCTATCAAAGGAATGCTTTTAGCAGAAGCGGTAAACGAGAGTCCAATCGTTGCGGTGGATAACCCGAATATAATAGAAGCAGCCAGAACATTCTTTTGCCAGCGTTTCATTTTTTTCTTCTTGCTTATTGATTTTTTTAGGGTTCTTTTGACTTTAGCTTTTTCTAGTTCGCTGACTTCTATTTCCTTAAATTCAGTTTCGTCTATGTCTATATCATTTAATAATTCATAAATATCCTTCATACGACACTGCCTCCTAACTTAAGATTCGTAGCTTTTTGACTTAGCTTCTTTTTTCCCCTATAAATTCGATTATCTATTGATGCTTTGGTCAACCCGAGTTTTATCGAGATATCCTCATTTTTTAAACCAAGAAAGTACTTCATGATAAAAATATCCCGATCTACAGGTTCTAAAAGGTCAATTAACTGAAGCAGTTCTTTTCTGTCTTCCAGTATAATCAGTTCGTCTTCTGCAGATTTTTCTGGATCTACTTCTGTGTAACCTGATGTAAGCTCCATTTTCTTCATGGCTTTTCGGTAATAATCAATCGCTTTAAACTTAGCGATCGCACAAATCCATTTTCTGAAATCAGTTGTATCCCCATGGAACTTTATTGAATTGTTCCAGATTGAAAGAAAAATATCATTGATGCATTCTTCCATGACACCGTCGTTCCTAAGAGGAGAGAGAACCTTATATGTTACCCCCTTGATTAGTGGCAAATAGGTATCCACTATAAATTCCAATGCGTCTTCTTCTTGGCGTTGCAACCGCTCGATAAAATTTTTATTCGTAGACTTCATGACATGATTCCCCTTGTTTTTTGTAAAAGCTTTTACACTTTATACAACGTATATAAAAATATTTATTCTCAACTTTTTTGGGGTTTTTATAGAAATTAGTAGATACGATGGTTCCATTAAAATTTGGAATGATATGGTATAGAGGGTATCAAATTTTGTCAGTATGCGACAGTGTTATCCATATAAACGGTTTTCAATATATATTTATCAGGGAGGATAAGCCCTTGGTTTTCTTGAATGATATATCAGGCCGCATATGCTTAGCGTTTTTTTGAAAGGATGAAAGAATGATGGATATATACATTGAAAGGCTTAATGAACGGGATGCACAAGCGTTATTTGCATTTGAATGCAATAATAGAAGGTTTTTCGAGCAAACAGTCCCAAGCCGGGGAGATGATTATTATAGCTTTGGAACGTTTGGAATCAGGCATAAGGAATTATTAAAAGAGCAAGAAGATGCTATCTCCTCTTTTTATTTGATTAAGGATGGTTCAGGCATAATCGTCGGCAGGATTAATCTTGTGGATATCGACCCTATTAAGGGGACGGCTCATGTCGGTTATAGAATCGGTGAAGCGTTTACGCAAAAAGGGATTGCGAACGAAGCTTTAAAGCTTTTGGTCAATCTGGCGCCGGAATTAAATGTGACTCAAATACATGCCAAAACGACAAGCGACAATATCGGTTCCCAAAAGGTTTTAGTGAAAAACGGTTTTGAACGGATTTCGATTAATGAGGAAATTAGTGCGGATACTGTTCAAAAGCTAACTTTCTACCATTATAGAAAGTATCTATAAATCCATATTCCTCTATTAATAGACCGCATTCCCATTTTTTTAATTGTGAAAAGATGGGGAGTATACTATACTAACGTTGTATTTAATGTTTGGAAAATTTTGCGAAGTTCATATATTTGCCGCTGGGTGCCTTTGTGTGAACAAAGGGTAACAGGGAATCGGGTGCAAATCCCGAGTGGTCGCGCCACTGTAACCAAGGAGTTTTCTTTCAGGATGTCACTTGACTCAGTCAGGGAAGACGAAAGGAAATGTTGATTTGGAAGCCAGGAGACCTACCCAGTGAGCATCACCAATTTTTCCTTCGCTGAGAGGAGAGGTGTTCGAGAGTAAGAAAAGGCGGACTTAGGTCCTTCCGTATTTTTTGGCCTATACTCGTAACTCCATTCTTTGTTAAAAGGATTGGGGTTTTTTTGTGTGTTTTTTTGAAGGAGGATATCATCATTGGAAGAGTCATTGGTTAGAAGCTCATTGAAAGAGAATGAGGATATGCTTGACCATTTTGAGAGAAATGCCAAGCGCAGGTTTCGTTTCCTGATATTTTTCTTGCTGTGCATTCTTTTATTATCGATTACATTCGCTGTTACCCTTGGGCCAGTTAAGATGTCAGCAATAACGGTTTGGAAGATCGCCTTAGGGCATCTTCCTTTTATCGGTGATTCTCTGGAGGTGAATTGGAGTATCGCACAAGAGCGGATCATTTGGGATATCCGTCTGCCCCGTGTATTGCTCGGTGCGGTGGTAGGTGCGGGATTATCCGTAGTGGGTGTCGTCATCCAGGCCTTGGTGCGCAATTCACTTGCAGATCCGTATATCCTGGGCATTTCATCTGGTTCTTCTGTTGCGGCAACCCTTGTCATTCTTTTTGGGGCGCTGCCTATATTCGGACAATATGCGTTATCATTCGGTTCATTCCTGGGGGCCATGGCTGCGATGCTTTCCGTTTATTTATTGGCTCAAGTGGGAGGGAGAATTCAAACGACAAGGCTGTTATTGGCGGGTGTAGCCATATCGATGATCATGTCTGCCGTCACTAATTTCATTGTCACTCTTGCACCAAAAGATTCCGGCATCCGTGAAGCGATGTTTTGGATGATGGGCAGCTTAGCGGGTGCAAAATGGGAATACATACCGATTCCAGCGGTTGTGGTGCTTGTGGTTTCATTGTTCCTTATCGTACAATCCCGCTCCCTTAATATCTTATTGATGGGCGAAGAAGTCGCCGCGACGCTCGGAGTCAATATGGAAGCCTTCCGTAAAGTTCTGATCATCATTACGTCCCTTGTTACGGGGACAGTTGTGGCTGTAAGCGGTTCGATTGGGTTCATCGGTCTGGTAGTACCACATTTAGCCCGGCTATTGGCCGGGACAGACCATAAACGTGTTCTTTCATGCAGCATATTGATTGGCATGATCCTCGTCATTTGGTCAGATGTATGTGCCCGGCTGGTCCTGGCACCTCAAGAACTTCCGATTGGCGTTGTCACCGCACTTTGCGGAGGGCCATTCTTCATTTGGCTTTTGCGGCGAAGTTCATATTCATTTGGAGGTGGGGGCAAGTGAGATTAGCTATTGAAGAAGTATCCTATTCAATTCTGGACACTCCTATCATTGAGGAAATAACCCTTCATATAAAAACTGGGCAGTTCGTTGGGCTGATCGGCCCGAATGGGAGCGGGAAATCCACACTATTAAAAAATGCTTCCCGGATTTTGGAGCCGCATACGGGATCTGTTCACCTCGACGGCCGTGACCTTTACCGGCTTTCACAGAAACAAACAGCCCGGGAAATGGCGGTTGTCAGTCAGGAAACATCCCTGACCTTTGACTTTAGTGTACAAGAGATGGTTTGGATGGGAAGGCATCCTCATAAGCGGTTATTTCAGGGAGATACGGAGAAAGATAGACGAATCGTCAATCATGCATTAGCTCGCGTCGAAATGAGTGGATTTGAAGACAGGAGTTTCATGAGCTTGTCGGGTGGTGAGAAACAACGTGTCCTCATAGCACGCGCCCTAGCCCAGGAAGCGAACATCATCATCCTGGATGAACCAACGAATCATTTAGACATCCGGCATCAGCTCCAATTGCTGGACCTTGTTAAAAAGCTGGACGTTACCGTCTTGACGGCCCTGCATGATATAAATTTGGCAGCCATGTATTGTGATCATATATATGTCATCCAAAATGGCAAAGTGATCACATCCGGAACACCAGAAGCTGTATTGACGACAAAAATGATAAGGAAGGTGTTCGGGGTGGAAACGGAAATCGGCATACACCCCATCACGCAAAAGACGCATATCACCTTTTTAGCACATATATAAAAAAAACAATAGATATGAGGGGAAAATATATGACTGGTTACCGAAAGATTTTGTTAAGCATCAGTTTTTTTTTGGCAATGATGATATTGGGCGCTTGCAATAACTCCGAGGAAGCTTCAAAGGACGGAGGTAAACAGAGTGAAAAAAGTGGAAAAGAAACGGTGGTCATCAAGAATCTGGATCATGAATTCACCTATGCAGAGGCCCCAAAACGTGCGGTTTCGCTAAATCAGCATGCGACGGAAATCATGCTTGCATTGGGGTTGCAGGATTCAATGGCAGGTACGGCTTATTTGGATGACGAAATTTTGCCAAAGTATAAAGATGCCTATGAAACGGTGCCTGTGCTTTCCAAGGAATACCCTTCAAAAGAAGTTTTCTTTGAAGCAGAGCCGGATTTTGCATATGCTGGCTGGAAAAGCGCCTTTACGGAACAAACATTAGGAACCGTCCAAGAGCTGAAAGAAGCCGGAATCAATACATATATCCAAGAGTCTTCCAATACGTCAACACCGACTATGGAAGATGTGTATAAAGATATTGAGAATATTGGCCGCATCTTTCATGTAGAAAAAAAAGCAGCGGAAGTCATCGGAGAGATGCAACAGGATATAAAAGAAACTACAGCAAAAATCGAAAGTGCAGGCAAGCCCAAAAATGTTTTCGTATATGACAGCGGTGAAGAAGTCCCGAGAACGGCAGCGAAAAATAATTACATGACAGGGATCATTTCCATGGCTGGCGGCCAGAACATTTTTGGCCATACGGAAGGGGGATGGCCTGAGGTCAGTTGGGAAGAAGTCGTCGATCGGAATCCGGATGTCATTGCCATCATTGATTACGGAGATATCCCCATAAAGCAAAAAGAAGCATTCTTATTAAATAAAAGTGAACTGGCGGATGTACCGGCCATTCGAAATAAAGCGATCATTGTGCTTCCTCTTTCAGCGGGCGCGGAAGGGATTCGTGCACCACTAGCCTTACGGACAGTAGCCGAAGGACTCTATCCCGAGAAGTTTTGAACCCGACCAGGCGGATGCTGAACAAATGACCCGAATAATCGACACGAATGAAACGTGTCCTTGTTCGGGTTTTACTATATCCAATTAGAAGGATAATAGGATCGGTTTCTTGAATTATTTGTATGGCAGATCATAGTTCGTAAGAATGAAGATTTCAGGAGAAAGGAGAATGTAATATGATAGAAGGTTTATATGAAGCCCATTTACCAGTCAAGAACCTGGCCATCTCAATGGATTTTTATAAGAAAATAGGCTTAAAACTAGCTTGGAGGGATGAAGATACTGCCTTCTTTTGGATAGAGGAAAACAAAAGCTGGGTCGGCTTATGGGAAGGGAAAGAATATCAAACTCCATACCACCCTTCACTAAGGCATATCGCCTTTCGGGTAACTTATGATAATATGAAAAATTCATTAAATTGGCTAAAATCCCTAAAAATTGAAGTCGTCCCTTTTGGAAAAAGGACAACGATTGAACCTTTTGTGCGTCCGAACCAAGGAAACGCTTCCGTCTATTTCAATGATCCCGATGGCAATAGTCTGGAACTTATGTGTTCGATAAAAGTCCCTGATGCATATAAGCATATGACCGAAAAACTATCACTTGAAGAATGGGAAGAACTAAACTCTTAAATGATAACAAAAAAATCTACCAGTATGAAGGTTTTATAGAAGGAAGTGTAAGTATTGTTTAATCAATTAACGAATAACGATAGTATCCTTAATCAATTACGTGCAGACTGTGAGAATTGTTTTGGTTTGTGCTGTGTAGCTTTGCCTTATGCAAAATCTGCTGATTTTGCATTTGATAAAGATGGAGGTACACCATGTTCAAACCTGCAATCCGATTATCGTTGCGGCATCCATGAAAAACTCAGAGCAAAAGGGTATAAAGGCTGCACGGTATATGAATGTTTCGGTGCCGGTCAAAAGGTATCTCAACTCACCTATAATGGAAACGATTGGAGGAACAACCCAGAGTCAGCAAAGGAAATGTTCGAAGTTTTTCCTATTATGCAACAACTTCATGAAATGCTTTGCTACTTAAATGAAGCACTGAATTTAGAAGATGCGCAACCTCTTTACCGAGAATTGCAGGCGGCTTTTGAAGACACGGAATATCTCACTAAGCAAATTCCAAAGTCTATCATGGACCTGAATGTACCAGCTCATAGAGAGATCGTTAATGATTTACTTCTGCGCACAAGTGAACTGGTTCGTGCAAAGGTTTCATTCAAGAAAAATAAAAAAAAGCAGAACAAAATAGGTAGGGGTAGTGACCTGATTGGTGCAAAGTTGAGAGGTGCTGATCTTAGGGGAGCGAACTTAAGAGGGGCTTTGCTTATTGCATCTGACCTCAGAGAAGCCGACATGAGAGTGACGGACCTTATCGGTGCAGACTTTAGGGACGCTGATTTAAGCGGTGCCGATCTCACCGGAAGCTTCTTTATCACACAAGCACAGATTAACTCGGCTAAAGGCGACACGAAGACAAAATTACCGTTCTCATTAAGTATTCCCGATCATTGGAGGTAGAAGGATAGCCAAGATTGAAGCTAGCTTTCATGAAAGAGCAAACGAATAAGATAATTGTTTAATTCACGAGTAAAGCGTCAAACTCACGAGTAAAAGTGCGAAACTTCATGAGAAAAAGCGTAAAAATTGCTTTAATCCGAAGCTTTTAAAAAAAGTGAATTCTACTAATATGCGATTCTTCATTAGGAAGGATCGTCTTTTAAAATTGGGCGGAAAATTTTCATTTTTCCATTTGACTCTGACGTTGCGTAATACCTTAATGTAAATGATATCGAAAGGAGGTAAGAAGCAGTGGCAATGAAAGTGAAGGAGCTAGCCGATTTGGTTGGCATTAGTGTGCGGACACTGCATTATTATGATGAAATCGGGTTATTATCGCCGGAGGAAATAACCGATGCAGGTTATCGCCTTTATTCGAATGATAATCTTGAGATGTTGCAGCAAATCCTGTTTTTCAGGGAACTTGGCATGCCATTAAAGGAAATAAAACAAATGATAAAAAGCTCTTCGTTTGATAAACAAGATGCGTTAATGCAACATCAAAAAATGTTGCTGGAGAAACGCAGTCAGCTCGATAAATTAATTAAGACGGTCGAAAAATCGATTAAGCATATGAAAGGGGAAATTCAGATGACGAATAAAGAAAAATTTGAAGGATTTGACTTTAGTCAGAATCCATATGAAGAGGAAGCTCGCAAGCTTTGGGGGGATAAAGCTGTCGATGAGTCGAAGGCTAAAGTGGAGGGCATGTCCAAAGATGCACAGAAAGTTGTATCGGAGATCTATTTAAAACTTGCGTCAATCCGAAATGGTTCGCCCAAGTCGGAGGAGGCACAGGAGGCCATTAAAGAATGGTATGATTGTTTGAACAATAACTTCGGCACATACTCGCTGGATGCTTTCAAAGGATTAGGTCAAATGTACGTGGACGATCAACGCTTCACCAAAAATATCGACCAATATGGTGAAGGATTGGCAAAATTCATGTGTGATGCGATGAGTCACTTTGCTGATGCTAACAAAAATTGAATCTCAAGATTAGTTGGAAGGTTGCTCCGGCAACCTTCTTATTTTGGAGCAAAAGGGACGGTCAGTTTAAGAAGCTGTATACTATAGTTATAGTAATATTTATAATATTCCAATTTATATAGAATAGGGGGAAACTTATGGAATTTAGGAATGCCTTCTTTAACCTCGGGAAAATCAATGATGTTGATGGAACTAAAGTGGCTGTTTTTAATGGAGATGCCATTTATACAAGCATCGTCACTAAACTTCGGGCCGCAGGTTGTGTTTTCGCCGAGGAAGAGGCCCGGTTGCTCATCATCGCGGCAGGGACAACGGCCGAACTGGCAGAGATGGTGGATAGACGGATAGCGGGTTTGCCACTTGAACACGTCATCGGCTGGGCGGAATTCTGCGGTATCCGGATAGAGGTTGATCTCGGAGTCTTCGTACCGCGCAGACGGACTGAGTTTTTAGTCCGCCAAGCGGCAGCACTCGCTATGCCAGGAGCAGTCGTGGTGGACTTGTGCTGCGGCACGGGCGCGGTTGGCTCCGCTATGGGCGATGTTCTCGAAGATATCGAGTTGTACGCCGTCGACATTGACCCAGCCGCGGTGCGGTGCGCGCGTCGTAACGTCACTTCAGTCAATGGTCAGGTATACGAAGGGGACCTCTATGAACCGCTTCCAGCCAATTTACAGGGACGTGTTGACGTACTGGTCGCAAACGCACCATACGTCCCTACTGAGGGACTCGGTCTTTTACCCCATGAAGCGCGCATGCATGAGGCGAGGGTGGCATTAGATGGCGGGGCGGACGGGCTTGATGTCCAGCGAAGGGTGGCGGCTTCGGCAACACTTTGGCTGGCACCGGGCTCCCATTTATTAGTCGAGACCAGTGAGCGGCAAGCGATGCAGACCGTAGAAATCTTTGCTAGATACGGGGTGATGCCACGGGTGGTAAAGTGTGAAGAACTGGACGCCACTGTCGTAATTGGAACCTGGCCCGCACTCTAAAGAAATGTTTCGGAGACGCTTTTTCTTATAACGATTGGAACAAAGAAGTTATGTCTAGGAAAAAACCGTGACCTTCAAAAATTAAATTTTTTTTTCAACAAAATGGGGAATAAAAAAAATTCAAGTCATCTCGAGGGATGGGTTAAAATGGAACTTTGGAAAATCAGTCAAAAGGTTTCGGAGCTAAGCGATGTGATTCCTTATTATTTTTTTAGTCTAGTTTCTTCCTGTCTGTCGCTTTCCACGGTGTTGGTTGTATTCAGCCTGGGTACCTGGGGGGTGATTGGCATTATCGTGATTTCTTTTTATGTCGTTATCCCTTATTTATTATTTGCTGTTCCGGTACAGGTCCTTTTCAATAAACATCCTAAAAAATTCAGTTTAAACTATTTTTACCTTTATATTTTTTTCTCTTTGCCGGCCGTATTCATTTATAGTTCGGTGCTTAATTTTGACTTCAGCATGGATATTTTAACTACAAAGAATTACTATGCAATCAGCCTTTTAGCGGCACTGTTTTTTTGGTTTTGGGACTCGGTCTTTTTACAAAAAAAGAGCTCTGCATCATAAAAAGGGACCTTCAAAAATTTAGATAGAACCCCTTTTGTCTACAAACAGAAGGGACCAGTTAAATGGTCCCTTCCCGGCATTATTTCTTTAGCAAGTTTACGATTTCTTTAGCTTTTTCTAATGTAACTCCTTCAATGATACTGTTATTTTTTCGAACAGCCGTACCGAAATGATAGTGACCGGTATGCAGTTCGGAATGGATAGAAAGGATATTACCCTTATTCAACCCGCTTCCAACCAGTATTGCTATGTCGCCGCAGACTCTTTTCATTTGTTGAATCGTTTTCATGCGGCTGGGGAAATCCCCATGCCCACCTGAGGTCAATATCGTTGTGATTTCTGGATATTGTGCTAGCATTTCAGTTGAAATGACTGGGTCGTTTGTTTCATCGATGGCTCGGTGGAATGTAATCTCCAAACCTTCACATACTGTCAATAGTTCTTCGAGGTATGGTCGATTGATTTCACTTTTTTCATTTAATGCACCTAATACGACCCCGTTCGCTCCCAGTGATCGAATGATTTGGATATCTTTTTTCATGATTTCCAAATCATTTTGCGTATAACAAAACGACTGGCTATGAGGCCTTACCATCACGTTGACTGGTATCTTTACTGAATTGACGACAGCTTCTATCAGGGCGTGGCTGGGAGTTAATCCCCCCTCGGCTAAAGAACTGACAAGCTCGATTCGGTCTGCGCCCGATTCTTCGATTATAATGGCATCTTCTATCGTTGTGGCAATGAATTCAATGTACATTGGATTTTCCTTTCCTGCATGCAAGTGTTATAAGATTATTAAATCCATTAAGAATCGTAAAGTCAATTCATTAATAGATACAATGACGTCTAATCAAATACTTGCTCTAGTTTTCCTCAAATGGAATATCTTTATTTCACTATTTATGAAACGAAATGAACATTCATACGTATAAAAAAAGAATATATTCAATGGTATATTTGAAAGTGGAATGTTCGGCAGGGTAATTAAATGAAAATCATCATGACGGAGGTTATTTAATTGGATAAAGAAAGTAAGGAAATAAAGAAATCGAGGTTTTACAAAGTAGGGATGGGATTCCTGATCATTTCCCTTCTCACTTGGATCATTCCAGTCGTAGCTCCTTTTACGCCATTTTCGACTGCGGTTAAAGCGGGGGTCATAACAGGTGCGATCGTCTTTGCGGAAGTGATGTTTTG
Organism: Bacillus sp. T-10(2022); assembly: GCF_056502895.1. NCBI lineage: Bacteria > Bacillati > Bacillota > Bacilli > Caryophanales > Bacillaceae > Bacillus > Bacillus sp. T-10(2022). The sequence goes on along the minus strand of NZ_CP113518.1, from coordinate 4,392,597 downwards.
GGCAGGAGCGCTTTTGGTCGGGAAAGAAGTGGCTGCTAAATATAAAGGTTATTTAAACCCGAAAAATTGGAGAAAAGAAAAAGGATGAAGCTGTTTTTTATAAAAAAGGGCTAGGAGTGAAGCTCCATTGGAAACTGAATTGTTGAAAGTTTTCGATTCCGATCGCATTCAAACCGGCATGGCTTCGCGTGAGGAAGTACATAGATTGGGACATTGGCCTGCTGGTTCGCAAGTTCGGAAGCGGGTGTGGATTTCCTATATCTTCAGCATCGTTGTGCGATAAAAAAAGATTATCCGAATCTATTGGATATTACGGCTGCCGGCCATTTACTGGCTCATGAAACGGTATATGACGGAGTCAGGGAGATTAAAGAAGAAATAGACATTGACGCTGCATTTGACGAGTTGGTTCCATTAGTGATCATTCAATACTATCAAACGAAAGAGGATTTCATCGACAAAGAACTGCCAAACGTCTTTCTATATGAAACTGCACATAGCTTCGATGATTTCACCCTGCAGCCAGAAGAGGTTTCAAGGTTGTGCTGAATGACTTCGAAGAGCTTTGGACCGAAGCGAAGGACAAAGTGAATATTAAGGAATTTGAAATGAATCACGAAGGCCTTAGGATGAAGATCGATCGATTTGTTGGACGGGATGAGTTCGTTCCGCATGATCTTTCCTATTATGAAAGCACCATTAGATTGATCAGAGAAAACCTCGCTAAATGAAAATAAAGCCCCGACAAAACGATTCGAGTTTTGTTGGGGCTTTTCTTTTTTCTTGAAAAAAACATTAAGTACATCGACCTGTATCCTTACCGATCAACGGCAGCCTATTGGCTCGTTTTGTCTCAGCTCGATACGCATATGTCCTTAGTTGTTACCTTATTTGTCCTGAATTGCTCATAGGGATAATGACTTTGGCTCTGCGCTGATTCAGTTGATAAAGCGTGACATACCAGACTGTAATAGTGATGGCAGGCTGCAAGTTAAAGGCGGGGCTGTAGTTTTTCATGAACTAGGGATTTTATCACTTGTAAGAATATTACAAAATTGTAAGATGAACAGTGTATAAATTTTGTTAAGGGGATGAGTGAAATAATGAAAAAAATGGTTTTATGCATTTCATTTTTTGTAGCTTCTTTAGTCCTTTTTGGCTCCCTTGATTCTTTTGCAAGCAAAGCTTCAGCAGAAACACACACCTATGATGGAAAAAGTCCTTACTATAATAGTTGTGCGAATAGCGCTGTCACGAAGAAGTCCGTGAAAATTTATGCCAATGGCGGTTCTGCCAATTTGGAGTTGAAATTCAGCACTGTTTGTAAAACCGCCTGGGCGAAGATCACTCTAAGCAGGCCGGCTCAAACAGATGGGGAGGCAACGGCATTGGTTGTCCGCAATACTGATAATAAACAATTTAGCTGTGCATCTCCTGGAGGAAATGGTGAAATAAATAAAGGCCAAACATCATGCTATACACCAATGGTATATGATTTAGATCCGCGAAAAGCAAAAGCGGTCGCTTTTTGGCCATATACAGCAGGTGAAACCGATTGGTATTAATAAAAAAGGAAAAACCTTCATCTATATTTTTGCAAAGAAAGGATGAATGAATTGAATAAAAAGCTTAAAATGATAGGTTTATCCATGGTGATGACACTGTCGATGTTTCTTGTCGACTTTGCTTTTGGAAAAAATCAAGCACTGGCCGAAACACACACCTATGATGGAAAAAGTCCATACTATAATAGTTGTGCAAGTTCGGCGGTAACGAAGGATAAAAAATGGATCGATTCCAATTCGTATGTAGAATTGAAATTCAGCACTGTCTGTAAAACAGCCTGGGCAAAAGTGACCGTAACACGCCCCGCGGTATACAACCATGAAGCGGATGCCAGGATCGTCCGAAGTACTGATGGTAAGGCCTATACATGCGCCAGTTCCGGGGGCAATGGTGTTGTGAATATCGGGCAGACCGCGTGCTATACACCAATGGTATATGATTATGACCCGCGCAAAGCACAGGCCCAAGGGATACATGCGATCCCTAATAGTGATGCATATAATAAAGCGGTGACCATTTGGTACTGAAAAACAAAGGCAAAAAAAGCATCCTTATAGTGGGATGCTTTTTTTTGCGGTCAGATTGTACTCACGGTTTCATTTCCGCTTCCAATTGAAGTAGATATCGTTTCATCTCCGTACCTCCCCGGTAACCGGTAATGGCCCCGTTTTTTCCGATGACCCGGTGACATGGCACCGTGATCAGAATAGGATTGGCACCAATGGCCGTACCAACCGCCCGAACAGCTGCAGGTCTTTGGATGATTTGGGCAATATCGGAATAGGAACAGGTTTTTCCGTAGGGTACTTGATTCAGCGCCGCCCAAATTTCTTGTTGAAAGGGCGTGCCTTTTACATCTGCGGGAAGAGAGAAAGTCTGCCTGGTTCCTTCGAAATATTCTTGTAGTTCTTTTAGATAGGGATTTAATGCTTTTTCATTTTCAACAAGGCTCGCCATTGGAAAGCGTTTTTGTATCCAGGACTTCAGTTCTTCATACGTTTGACCGGGAGAGCCTACATAGCAAAGCCCTTTTTCCGTCTTGGCCACATATAATTGCCACTTATCATAATGCAATATGGCCCAGTCAATGGTTTGTTCTTTATCATTCTTCATTTTCTTCACGCTCCAAAGCTTGAGTTTTGAGATATGCATTCCGATATCCTGAAGGGGTATTCCCCATTTTCCTTTTGAATAACGTCATGAAGTAGGGTGTACTAGAGAACCCGACAGCGAAGCCTATTTCAGTTATCGGCAGTTCGGAGTTTTCCAGCAGCCTCGTCGCTTTGTCAAGGCGAAGCCGTTGAATATATTCAGTGGGCGATATCCCCTTCACACGCTTGAATGATCGTTGCAAGTGATATGGGCTGCCGTGGGAAATATCCGCCAATTTGTTCAAAGTGAGGGGTTCGCTGTAATGGGTGTCGATCCATTCGGCTATTTGTTCAACCCATTCTTCCGTCGGTAAATTCAGTCCTTCCGGTTTACATCGTTTACAAGGCCGGAAATCTTCATCCAAAGCCACCATGGCATTTTTGAAAATCTTCACGTTTTCCTTATTCGGCACCCTGGATTTACAGGAGGGCCTGCAAAAGATGCCCGTCGTAATTACTCCGTATAAAAAATGATCATCATATGCTGCATCACAATCTATAATAGCTTTCCAATATTCATTCGGGAAATCTGCTTTTTTCGGATTCACTGCATTCACCTCTCCATTTAGTATACAAGAAAGGGTTTCTATACAAACATTTTGGGAATGTAAAAGCAAGATAACGTAATTGTTCGAGTTAGGGGAGATGACTATTTTTCTGTTAAAATAAGGAAGTTGAATGAAGTGCTATTTGAAGGGAAGAGCAAGAATACTAAAGGAGGAGCAGAATGAAAGAGGCATTATCAAATGATGAAGGCATGATTGAATTGAGAATTCGAGCACCAAAAGAGTTTAGTTTTTCGGAAAATCTTAAATACTTATCAAGATCCTCCAATGAATGTCTGTTCGATATTGTTGATCAAAAAATTTATCGAGCACTTGTTGTCGAAAATGAGACACTTTTAATAGAAATCAGTGCGGTGAATGAAACGGATCTGACCGTTCGGTTTCCAGCACGAACTGCACCGATGGATAATCAGGTAAAGGATGCTGTTTCCCAATACGTTCGTCACTGGTTCGATTTTGAGACAAATCTGCTTCCTTTTTATGAGCTCGCCCAAAATGACCCTATATTGCAAAAGCCGGTAAGCCAATTCTTCGGTTTGAGAAATATGGGCATCCCTGATTTATTTGAAGCGATTGCCTGGGGAATACTTGGTCAGCAGATAAACTTGACCTATGCCTATACCTTGAAACGGAGGCTTGTGGAGGGATTTGGTGAATATGTTGAATTCGAAGGAAAGCAATATTGGCTGTTTCCGGCGCCTGAGGTGATCGCGAAATTGACGGTCGAAGATTTTGCCGATTTGAGGATGACGGTGAAGAAGTGTGAATATTTAATAGGTGTTGCTCAACTGATTGCAGAAGGGGAACTTACTAAAGAAAAGCTGTTGAATGCAAAGAATGTAAAAGAGGCTGAAAAAATGCTGACCAAAATACGGGGAATCGGTCCGTGGACAGCGAACTATGTCTTGATGCGCTGTTTGCGTTTTCCAGCAGCCTTTCCCATCGATGACGTCGGGCTGCATAATTCCATGAAACTGGTCATGCAAACGGAAGCAAAACCAACGAAAACGGAAATCCTGAAACTTTCGGAAGCGTGGGCCGATTGGGAATCCTACGCGACGTTCTATTTATGGAGATTGCTATATTGAATCCTATATTCGGAGATAAAACACCAAGTATCGTCGATATATCACTAATTTCGGAGATAAACCTGCAAGTATCGTTGATATAATTCTATTTTCGGAAATGAACCTGTAAGTATCGTCGATATATCTCCATTTTCGGAGATAAAACAGCAAGTATCGTCGATATATCACTAATTTCGGAGATAAACCTGCAAGTATCGTTGATATATCACTAATTTCGGAGATAAAACAGGTTCAGGAATACTTTTATATGGCTAAACAATGGTGCGCGTTTCTGGTATTACCCCATCTTCGTCGGTCCGCGTTCTGTTGCCGGCTTCAGGTGGAAAGGCAGGTTCTGGACGATTTTTGGCATCGGTACAAGACAAATCAATTCATATAGTTGTTTTTGAAAAAATGCTCAAAGGAGATGTTTCCTCTGAGCATTTAATGTTTCAGCTTGTTTTGCTTTCTTCCAATACGAAAAGATATGGTAGCAACTGCTCCTTGAACCTCCCACCATGTTCGGCGTGACCATCTTTCTTAAATAGGACACTGAGAATAAACCGATTGTACCTCAGGTGAAACGTTATCCAGAAAGAAAAAAGTCTGGAAAAAAATCGTAAATCAGCAAAAGGGTGATGATAGCATTTGAAAAGGATTCAAGAATATTTTTTGGCACTCCCTTTTTTGTTGCTTAAATCCTTTCATTTTTGAATGTGGCGAAATAAACGGCCAACAATGTTCAATATTTAATAGAAATGGTAAAATCATTATGCTCCTATAAAATATAGTGAATGAAAATGAAAATAGAGGATGCTGTTGAATATGAGGAAAGTATCGCTGGAAACAAAGATTCTCGGGTTAGTCTTATCGTTGAGCCTGTTTTTGATTCTATTATTGACGACTACTTTTTCCTATATGGAAGGAAGACAAATAGCTAAGGATAAAGGTCAATTGGCGTTGGAACTTTCAAAGACGATTAGCTTCATGCCTACCGTTACAGAGGCCTTTGAAACGGATGATCCCGCTGGCATAATTCAGCCGATTGTCGAAAAGATCCGCAGGGAAACAGGTGCTGAGTTCATCGTTGTAGGAAATGCAGAGGGAATTCGCTATTCTCATCCGCTGGTTTCCGAAATTGGGAAGCGGATGGAAGGCGGGGATAATAGCAGGGCCATTCGGGAAGGTGAATATTATGTCTCCGAAGCGGCAGGATCACTTGGTCTTTCCATTCGGGGGAAGTCACCGGTATTCAATGAGGATGGAAAAATAATTGGAATCGTCTCCGTCGGTTTTTTAGTGGACGATGTCCGCGCCCAAATTTTCAAGGATTTGTCCAAAGAGATGGTTGTATCGTTAGTGGCCATCATGATATCGATCATTGGCAGTTATATGCTGGCAAGAAGCATCCGTAAAGATACACTGGGACTGGAACCATTTGAAATCGCCAATTTATATAAAGAAAAAAATGCAGTGCTTCAATCGGTGAAAGAAGGTATTCTGGCCATTGACCAAAATGGGCTGATTACCTCGATGAATCAGCCGGCGAAAAAATTGCTGGATATAAAAGAGTCCGTTCGCCATTTGAACGTGGACGGACTATTTCCTTCGAAATATTTATTCGAAGTGCTAAAGTCCGGTGAACCGCAAATGGATAAGGAGATTTCATGGAAAGACAAATCCATCATTGTTAATTGTACGCCAATCTTCGATAGTGAAGGGGTAAGCGGTGTTGTTGCTTCGTTCCGTGATCGAACGGAAATTGAGGAAATGGTAAACACATTATCTGAAGTGAAGATGCATTCAGAGGATTTAAGGGCACAAACCCATGAATTTACCAATAAACTATACGTCCTTTCAGGATTGATACAATTAGGGGAATACGATGAAGCGATAGAAATGATTCAAAGCGAAACATCCGAATTGCATTCCCTGAACCGTGTCGTGTTCGAACAGATAAAGGATACAAAGGTACAAGCCTTGTTACTAGGCAAGATAGGGAAAGCATCGGAGAAGAAGATCTTTTTTGAAATAGACGCACAAAGTTACCTAGAGAAACTGCCTGATCATATAAAATTGTCCCAACTAACTTTGATTCTAGGCAATATTATCGATAATGCACTTGAAGCGGTTTCAAGCATGGAAGAGCCGCTCGTGAAATTTTTCGCCACAGATATCGGAAATGATATGGTATTTGAAGTGAGTGATAACGGAAAAGGAATACCAGAGGATGCGATCGCCCATATTTTCGATCGGGGTTTCACTTCAAAAAACAGCGGAAGTCCGAGTGGTTATGGACTTTCGAATGCTGATCATGTCGTAAAAGAGCTAGGCGGCATCATCGAAGTCCACAGCGAGGATGGCAATACTATATTCACCGTGTATCTTCCTAAAGAACAGAGAGGAGGGAAAGAATGCTGAAGATAAGAGCAGTCATCGCAGAAGATGATTTTCGTGTAGCGCATATCCATGAAAAATTCTTGAAAAGCTTTGATGAAATAGAAGTGGTCGGAAAAGCTGTCAATGCAAAAAAAACGCTTCGGATCTTGGAACAAAAAAGCCCGGATTTGCTTTTGCTTGATGTTTATATGCCAGATCAGCTTGGTACAGACCTCCTTCCGGACATACGGAAAAAATTCCCGAATGTGGATATCATCATGATTACCGCGGCAACGGATAAAGAACAACTTGAAAAGGCGCTTCACTATGGTGTAGAGAATTATCTAATTAAACCAGTGGAAATGAAGCGCTTCAACCAAGTTATCGAAGAGTATCTGAAGAAAGTCCATCTGATGAAATCCAAACAAGAGATAGACCAGGATTTTGTTGATCTCATTTTGAAAAAGGGTTCTACTGCTTCGGAATCGAACGATGGGCCGGACTTGCCGAAAGGGGTCGACGAAATCACTTTGGCGAAAGTGATCGAGGTACTCGAAGCAAGCGATATCGGTTTGTCAGCTGAGCAAGTGAGCGGACAGATCGGTGCTTCCAGGACAACCGCGAGACGCTATCTGGAATACTTGATATCCGTTAAGAAATGTAAAGCGGAAGTCGTATACGGGGTAGTGGGGAGACCTGAGCGAAGATATTATAAAATTCAATAGAATTAAGTGTGAAACACCTTCAAGATTGGAGGTGTTTTTTTATGCATGCTGGTTTATAAGATTATAAAAAAGCAATATATGTCAAAAAAACGATATTTTTTTCTGTTATCCTTTTTTTAAGGAGGTTCGGAAATGAGATACAGCCCCATCATCCAAAAAACGATTGAATATATAGAGAATAGCTTACAAGATGAATTGTCTTTAGAGAACATCGCACGATTCGCAGGTTTTTCGAAGTTTCATTATCATCGTATTTTTCAAAAGGAGGTTGGAGTGACCGTATCTGAATATATTCGATATCGAAGGATCGCCAATGCAGCTAACATGCTGCTTTATACCGATGAAAAAATAATCGACATTGCTTTATATTACCGCTTTGAAACACAGGAATCCTTTACTCGTTCATTCAAGAAATATTATGACCTGCCGCCAGGGCAATACCGGAAACTCGTAAGTAAACTAACTTTGCAAAAGGAGGAAATGACGATGAAAAACGAACAATTATTAAAAGGATGGAATTTAAGCGGGAGTCATCCATTCAATTATAAAATTGGAATTGACCGGGAGACCTTCCATAAAGGCCAGGCATCAGGTTTCCTGAAATCCGTCACTAAGGAATCCAAGGAGGAATTTGCAACGATGATGCAGCAATTCAAGGCGGAAAATTACCTTGGTAAAAGAATGAAACTGTCGGGTTTTTTAAAATCAAAAGATGTTGATGGGTTTTGTGGTTTATGGATGAGGGTGGATAATGCGCTTCAGGATGTTTTGCAATTCGACAATATGGGCAATCGGCCCATCGTCAACGATACGGAATGGAACCATTATTATATCGTCCTGGATGTACCCGAAAACAGTGCCATCATTTCATTCGGGGTCCTTCTTTCAGGGCGTGGCCAAGTATGGATCGATGAACTGGAATTCGAGGAAGTCAGCATCGATACACCAACTACCAATATAGACTACGGCTGTGACCTTTTGGATGGACCGGCAAATTTATCATTTGAAGAATAAATGCGCGGATTGTTTGCTTAAATAATCGCTGATTTCCTTAAAGAACCCGCCATTCAACCCGGGGAGTGGCGTTCGGTTCAGCCTCGAAAAAACGTTTCCGTGAACACAATGAACACAATTAACTAAATAGTTTTAAAACACAATAAATTGAGAACGCTTACAAATGAAGCGGTTTCATATACACTTTATCTTATTAGAAGATAAGGAGTGACAGATATGCTCGCTTTATTAGGATACTTGATGATATTAGTGTTTATGATTTTAATTATGACAGGGCGACTTTCAGCCATGATAGCTTTGATTGCAGTACCAAGTGCATTTGCACTTATTGGCGGGTTTGGCGGTGAAATGGGTGAGATGGCGCTGGAAGGGATCAAAGACGTCGCGCCAACGGGAATCATGATTTTATTTGCGATCCTTTTCTTTGGCATTTTGATTGATGCTGGGGTTTTTGACCCGATCATCAATACGATTCTTAAGCTTGTAAAAGGTGATCCAGTGAAAATTGCCATCGGTACGGCAGTCCTGGCTTTGCTGATTTCCTTGGATGGAGATGGTACGACTACATATATGATAACGATTTCTGCCATGCTTCCGCTATATAAACGGATTGGAATGAGACCGCTTGTATTGGCCGGCATTGCCGTTTCGTCATCTGGAGTCATGAACCTTCTTCCTTGGGGAGGCCCTACAGCAAGGGTGATGACAGCTTTAAAACTTGAAATGTCCGATGTTTTCACCCCTGTCATTCCAGCGATGATTGGCGGAGTCCTATTCGTCCTTTTCATGGCATATTGCCTGGGTAAAAAAGAAAGAAAGAGAATCGGGATCATAGAGGTCGATTATCATGTTGTGGCACAGCAGGCAGCTGCAACGGAAGATGCTTATATTAAACGGCCTGAATTGATAATATTCAATTACGCATTGACTCTTACACTGCTGGTTGCGCTGATTATGGAACTTATGCCTTCAGCGGTTCTGTTCATGGTAGGTTTCGCGATTGCCATTACCGTTAACTATCCGAAAGTCAGTGATCAGAAAGAACGTGTGGCAAACTATGCGGACAATGCTTTATCTGTAATTTCGATGATTTTTGCAGCAGGTGTTTTCACTGGAATCCTAGCCGGTACGGAAATGGTCGATGCCATGGCAAACTCTTTGATTCAGCATATTCCAGATCAAATGGGCGCACATTTTGCTGTCATCACAGCCATCATCTCAGCACCTTTTACGTTCTTCATGTCTAATGACGCATTTTATTATGGTGTGCTCCCATTACTTGCTAAAGCGGGAGCTGCTTATGGAATTGATCCTGCCCTGATCGGCAGAGCTTCACTATTGGGGCTGCCCGTCCATCTATTAAGCCCGCTTGTTCCATCTACCTATTTATTGGTTGGAATGGTAGGGGAAGATTTCGGTGCATTGCAGCGCACTTTCCTGAAATGGGCATGCGGATCGACGCTTGTCATGATAGTGGTTTGTGTCCTATTGGGAATCATCCCACTATAAAGCGCAAAAGAGTCCCGTTCGTCACGATGCGAACGGGACTCTTTTCTGTCTGTATAAAGCGCTGAATAAATCTGGAAAAGTGAGATACATTATGTTTGTCTTCTCTTTCGCGACAAAGTTAGCTTTTTCTTTTATTGAATGAGGAATGTACGTACCTTAAGATTAAAGGAAACTATATTAATATGAAGGGAAGAGAGCAAAATGGCTCACTTTAATATAAAAGTTGCAGTTCAAAAGTTCGGTAACTTTCTAAGTTCAATGGTCATGCCGAATATATCAGCTTTCATAGCATGGGGGCTAATCACTGCCCTATTCATCCCATCTGGTTTCCTGCCAAATGAAAGCCTTGCCAAAATGGTTACACCGATGGTTACGTTTTTATTGCCGCTTTTAATCGGGTATACGGGTGGTAAGCTAATCCATGACCACCGCGGCGGCGTAGTCGGTGCCATTGCGACAATGGGCGTCATCGTCGGATCTGACATCCCGATGTTCCTTGGAGCCATGATAATGGGGCCGTTCGGCGGTTATGTCATCAAGAAATTCGATCAATTGATTGAAGGGAAAATAAAAGCCGGATTTGAAATGCTTGTTAATAATTTCTCGGCGGGGATAATTGGCGGCCTACTGTCCATTCTATCCTTCTTGGCCATCGGGCCTGCAGTAGACATATTTACAGGCTGGCTTGTAGCAGGAGTCGATTGGCTTGTCGGTACAGGTTTACTGCCGTTGACAAGTATCCTGATCGAGCCTGCCAAGGTATTGTTCTTGAACAATGCCATCAATCATGGTGTACTATCACCAATCGGTGTGGAGCAAGTTAAACAAACAGGGGCTTCAATCCTGTTCCTTCTGGAATCGAATCCTGGACCAGGTATCGGCGTACTGCTTGCTTATTGCTTTTTTGGAAAGGGAACGGCGAAGAAATCGGCGCCAGGAGCTGCCATCATTCATTTCTTCGGCGGGATCCATGAAATTTATTTCCCTTATATCCTAATGAAGCCGATGTTATTCTTAGCCGTCATTCTTGGAGGCATGAGTGGAGTCTTCACTTTGGTCCTACTAGGCGGAGGATTGTTCGCTCCTGCTTCTCCAGGCAGCATACTTGCCATTACAGCAGTAACTCCGCATAATGCGGGTGCATATATTGCTAACTTTGCAGGCGTCATCGTAGCGGCCATCGTTTCATTCATCGTCGGTGCATTCATCCTGAAAACAGGAAAGCAATCTGAAGAGAATATTGAAGATGCCGCGAAAAAAATGCAAGAAATGAAAGGCAAGAAAAGCTCTGTTGCCGATGTATTCGCTTCAGACCCGGGTACGATGCCAGCAAACGTCAGCAAAATAATATTTGCCTGCGATGCCGGGATGGGATCAAGTGCGATGGGGGCTTCGCTCCTTCGCAAGAAGGTGAAGGAAGCCGGATTGAGTATTACTGTTACTAATACGGCGATCTCAAACATTCCTGCAGATGCACAAATCGTCATAACACAGGAAGAGTTAACACCAAGAGCACAGAATAAAGTTCCGAATGCTTATCATGTATCCGTCGATAATTTCCTATCGAGCCCTGAATACGATTCATTGCTTGCACGGCTTCAGGATGACGGTACCGATGTGTTGCATGAAATCGTCGAAGATGCTGAAGAGAAGGTTCCCGGTGTTCGTGAACATTCAATCGAGCCTGGCATCAACGAGGATGAGCAAGATGATAATGAATTGCTTCGCGAAGAAAACGTCTTCCTTAATCAACAATTCGCCAATAAGGAAGAAGCGATCCGCTTTGCGGGGAGAGCTTTGGTCAATGCAGGTTACGTTAAGGAAAGCTATATTGAAGCGATGATTGCTCGTGATGAATTGACTTCAACCTATATGGGGAATGATGTAGCCATTCCGCACGGAACCGAGGAAGCTAAGAAAGATGTCCTTAAATCTGGATTTACCGTTTTACAAATTCCTGATGGTGTCGACTTTGACGGCCAAAAGGCACGATTGATATTCGGTATTGCCGGCAAGGACGGGACACATCTTGAAATTCTATCTGGCATTGCAGTTACCTGCTCTGACATGGAGAATATTGAAAAGATGGTTAAAGCCACATCAGCCAGGGAATTGATGGATATTATAAATGTAGAAAATAATTAAATACTCTTAACCAAGAATAGAAAAGCGTTTTACGCTTTTCTATTCAGTATTTTCTCGTGTTACTCCACCTGAAATGAGTTGGTAGCATGTATATTACTTCAAGGGAAAAATCTATCATAGAATTGATCATAAAAACTTCAGGAAAACATACAGCCTTATCCATTGCGACACAATTGAATGTTAGTGTCCGGACGGTTCAACGCGATCTGAAGTCCATAGAAAAAATCCTGCAATCATTCGAGTTGCATTTAACACGCAATACACATGAGGGACTGTCCATCGACGGGAAGAATGAGCAAGTCTTTCGGCTTGTACAGCACCTGATGGGCAATCATCCGATCGATCAAACGCCGCAAGAAAGAAAGCTGCATCTCCTTTTAGCTTTACTGCAGGAAGAATCATATAAAACTCAAGTTCTTGCGGGGGATCTCGGTATAAGCATTACGACTCTTACAACCTATTTGGACGAACTGACTGAATGGTTAAAGAATTTTAATATCATGATTACGAGAAAAAGGGGAGTCGGAATAGAGCTTGCCGGCAACGAAGAAAATAAACGGAAAGCCCAGGCAGCCTATTTCTTGCACTTCTTTAATGAAGAGCTGATTGAAAGTTTATTTTTGCTGCAAGAAGGAAAATTTCCAGAAGCGAAAATCCTCGACTATTTTGATCCCGAATATCTTCTGGCTATCGATGGGGTGCTGTTTTCCACTTTTAACAGTGTCCATTCTCGTTTGGCGGATAGCGGGTATATAGGGTTAATTGTACATATTTATGTAACCCTGCAAAGGAATGAAAGCCAATATTTTTTGGAGAAGGACTTCAAGAAAATAAGCGAACTTTCCGATGAGAATAATCTCATGAATAAAATAGGCAAGGAACTCAGCACAATGCTGGAAGTCTCTTTTACCATCGATGATATAAGCTACCTTGCAGCCATCCTTAAAGGTTCCAAGCTTCATGCGGCGGATGCCATTCCATATGACAGTGTGTTGCTTGGCCAGCTGATAAGAAACCTGATAAAAGATGTTTCGGCACAACTGCAAATCGATTTGACCAAGGATTTCCCATTGTATCAGGGGCTCCTTGCCCATATGGAACCATCGCTTTTCCGGATCAAACAGGAAATGGGATTGTACAACCCCTTAACTGAAGATATTAAGCGAAAGTATCCGGTTCTCTTTTTGGCAGTGAAGACCAGTCTGGAAAAGGGCTTCATAGAAATAAAAGAATTTCCTGAAGATGAAATAGCCTTCATCGTCCTTCATTTCGGATCTGCATTAGTGCTGCGGGAGGAAGAAATATCAATAAGGGCACTCATCGTTTGCCCGACAGGTATCGGTACGTCGAAGATGCTTGCAAGCCGGATCAAAAAAGAAATCATCGAAATCGAGACTGTAGAAATCAAGACGATCAAAGACATCCAACAGAAGGGCAGCCTGAAAAACTACGATGTGATCATTTCTACCGTCCGGCTTCCATATATCGATAGTGATTATATCCTTGTATCCCCTCTTTTGAGTGAAGAGAATATTTTGAACATCAGGAATTATTTAAGGAAGAATATCGAAAACTTCACGAAGAATAAGCGTTATGGCAGTCATTCGGCCCATAAGGATACCGTGACCAAAAAAGAGGATGGCGAATTGAAAGAAGTGCTGCAGGAATTGAAGGATGCCCAGCAGAGCATCGAGTCGATCATGGATAATTTCCGGTTTTATCGGCTGCCGCATCTGAAAGGACATCCAGAAATCATTGAAGAAATGGTCAGGATGGCAGAAGCGGAAGAACTGCTAATGGGTGCGGATGATGTGGTCGGATCTTTGAAGGAACGGGAAAAAAAAGGTGGTTTAGGCATTCCTGGCACTGGAATGGGCCTTTTCCATACGAGACATAAGAATGTAAAAGAACTGATATTCCAGGTGGCCCACCTGGAGGACTATCGTCTGGTCAAAGGTATGGACGGAAATGACGTCCATATGAAAAATTTACTGCTGATGCTGGCACCTGAAGAATTAAGTGTGAAGCAGCAGGAAATCGTCAGTTTAATAAGTTCAAGCTTAATTGAAAGCAATGAATCCATCATGATTTTTTCATCTTCGGACGAAGAAATGATTAACAGAAGGCTGGAAGCCATATTTTTGGATTATTTATATACTAACTTGATAAAGGGATGATTGTAATGAAACAAGCAGTACATTTCGGTGCAGGAAACATTGGAAGAGGCTTTATCGGAGCGCTCTTTTCACAATCTGGATATCATGTGACATTTGTAGATATAGCTGATCAAATAATCAACCAGTTAAATGATAAAAAGCAATATCAAGTCAAACTTGCCACTGATCAACAAGAATCCGTCACAGTAGAAAATGTTTCGGGTTTAAACAGTTTAAAGCAGGAAGAGGAAATCATAAAAGCAATTTCCGAAGCAACCTACCTCACCACTGCTATCGGTCCCAATATTTTGCCTCATATCGCTCCTTTAATTGCAAAAGGGTTAGCGTCAAGAGTGAAGGAAACCGATGAAAAACTATATGTGATCGCTTGTGAAAACCAAATATCGGCAACAGACCTTTTAGAAGGCTACATTCTAGAAAAATTGGATCAAGATACAAAAGAAAAACTAGCCGATAAAGTCTACTTCTTTAACTCAGCGGTCGATCGCATCGTTCCTATCCAAAATAACGAAGGATCACTCGATGTTTTGGTGGAACCTTATTATGAATGGGTCGTTGAAACGAAGGAAAGCATTCCCGCCGTTGAAGGGATGACCATTGTAAAAGAACTCGCTCCATTCATTGAGAGAAAACTGTTTACCGTTAATACAGGACACGCCGTCATTGCTTACCTCGGTTATCTCAAAAATAAAAAATCTACGATTGACCAGTCATTGGAGGACGCAGGAATTGTAGAGCAAGTCAAGAAAACCCTAGGGGAAACGGGCGCTTATTTAATAAAGCAATACGGTTTGGACGCAGGTGAGCATCAGCAGTATATCGAAAAAATCATTAATCGTTTTAAAAACTCCTACCTGAATGACTCGGTGAATCGAGTCGGACGTTCACCGCTGCGTAAGCTAGGGCCAAACGACCGTCTCGTCCGCCCTGCCGTAGAAGCAAAGAAAGCCGGACTTTCCTATACTAATCTGGCGAAAGCGATAGCGGCCGCTTTACTCTTTGATTTTAACGAAGATGAAGAAGCCCTTAAACTGCAAACGATGATCAAAGAACACGGTGTAGCTTCAGCACTTAAGGAAGTTAGCGGATTGGATGAAAATAGCGAAATAACTAAAGAAGTTATCAACCACTACAACAACTTGAAGTAAAAGCCGAGAACTCCTGAAATCTTTTTTCAGGAGTTTTTTCTTACTCAAAAAGAAGGAACTGGCATCCGTTAATCTTTAAAACTCAAAAAAAACCTTGTAAACAGTAATCATTACGTTTTATAATGAAAGACAGTCAAGACAAGAGGGGTTTTTTTTGAATGTAAATCGTAATCGTTTTGATTTGTTTGGTGAAAAGCGCAGAAAATATGAGGAATTGCTTAAAAAAGGAGGATTAGTGCAACAAATCGAGAGCTTGGTGCATTTACTTAAAATTTTGGTGCTATTTCAAGAGATTTAGAGCCGTTACTCACGAATTTAGAGCAAATACTCGTGAGTTTGGAGCAAATACTCGTGAGTTTGAAGCGAATACTCGTGAATTTGGCACAAATACTCGTGAGTTTAGAGCAAATACTCGTGAGTTTGGAGCAAATACTCGTAAAATGGTGTTTACTCTCGTCGAGGAGCATTACATAGTTTGATTCCGGATAAGCATTCGGCAATGTGTTACGTGGTTTGTCATGATGGTAAAGCTGGAATCTAAATCGTAATCAATACGATTTTACGGCAGCCATTAAAAATAGTTGAGGTAATGGGGGAAATAAATCGTGTTCAGAAAATGTAGATCGATTTTTATTGTATGTCTAGCATTCTTACTTTTGACTGCTTGTTCCACCGAGTCTGCGAAAGATCAATTGGGAGGGAAGAAGGAAGTGAACTTGCTTTTTAATTTTGCGACTAGCTCGCTTGATCCGAATGTTGATACTAGTTATGTGTCACTAAGGGCTGGCATCACTGAGACATTAGTGCATCTCAATGATGAGGATTTGACGATCGAACCTTGGCTGGCCAAAAGCTGGGATAGCAAGGATGGTCAATTATGGAATTTTGAGTTAAGGGAGGGTGTGACGTTTCAGAATGGAAAGCCGATGGATGGCAAAGCGGTGAAGGCTTCGTTGGAGAGGGCGATGAATGATAGTCCGGCGATCAAGAATGCCTTGCGCATTGAATCGATTGAAGCGGACGGAAATGCGCTAACGATTAAGACGGAGGTTCCTTTTCCTGAGTTTCCTTCTGAATTGGTTCATCCAAATACATCGATTATTGACGTGAAGGAAAGTGACTATATAAACAAGCCGATAGGAACAGGGCCATTTGCCGTTTCGAAATTCATACCAGGTACGGCTGTTGATTTAATACGTTATGAGTCTTACTGGGATGGAGCCGCAAAGCTTGAGAGCGCCAGGTTTTCGTTTAATGAAGATGCCAATGCACGGTCTCTTGCCCTTGAATCGGGTGACGCCGATATTGTTTTCCGTCCGGAAGTGGAAAGCCTGGAAAATTTTAAGGCGATAGATGGTGTGAAGGTTGAATCGACATCCACTTTCCGTGTTCATCAAATGACGATGAATTTGGAACGTAAAGCATTGCAGGACATACACGTCCGAAAGGCGATAGATGCCTTGATCGACCGATCATCCATTGCGGATACGATTTTACATGGTCATGCAGAAGTGGCAACAGGGCCATTTCCATCCACATTCTCTTTTGCTCCGGACTATCCGAAAAAAGAGAATGGAATGGAAGCTGCTAAGGGGTTTCTTGATCAGGCGGGATATAAGAAAGTGGATGGTGTCATGCAAAAAGACGGCAAACCGTTAACGTTTACACTTCTTACATACAGTTCACGTGCCGACCTGCCGTTAATTGCCCAAGTTTTTCAATCGGATGCCGGCCAGTTGGGGATTGATGTGAAAATCAAGCAAATAGAAATCCCTGAAGAGTATATGTCTGCCAATCGCGATTGGGATTTAACGACCTACAGTAATTTAACGGCTCCGCGCGGGGATGCCGGTTATTATTTAAATGCTACTTATCATCCAAAGGGAGCATTGAACTTCAGTGGGGCCGATGATGATTACCTGACGTCCCTGATTGATGAGCTGAATGTAACGGTCGGACAGGAGAAGCGCTCGGATTTAGCTGAGGAGATTGCGATGTATGTGGATGAACAGGTGTATAATTCATTCATTTTACATCCGAATACACTTGTTGCTTATGATGCCGATAAAGTTGAAAACTGGATCACTTCAAGAAGCGAATACTACATGCTGACGAATGAACTGGATGTGAAGTGAATGTTTCGCATCTTAGTCCGGCGATTCATTGAGGTCGTGATTTTTGTCCTTGTGATTACATTCATCTCTTTCCTTTTTGTTCGGCTTGCTCCAGGGGACCCGGTTCTCTCGATACTTCAAGTGGATGATGTGTCGGTCACAAACGAGCAAGTCAATGAGCTTCGTGAAGAATTGGGGTTCAATGATCCGCTGTTAGTGCAGTATTGCGATTGGTTTGCGGACTTTATCCAATTGGATTTCGGGCATTCCTATCTGACGAATCAGCCTGTGATGGAAATGGTCATGAGCGGGCTGCCTGCAACACTTGAGCTGGCGGTTGGCGCATTGCTTGTCATGCTTGGTATAGCCATTCCATTAGGTTCGCTTGCTGCCTTGTATAGGGGAAGCTGGATTGATCAGGTAAGCCGTGCCGTTTCTTTATTGGGGGCAGCCATTCCTAGCTTTTGGCTGGGGCTGCTCTTGATAGATTTATTTGCCGTACGATGGGGAGCCCTTCCAACGATGGGCAGGGACGGATTTCGTTCTTTGATTTTGCCGTCGGTCACGCTGGGGTTGGCCATCACAAGTGTGTACGTGCGTTTGCTGCGTTCGAGTTTAATAGATTCCCTCAGTCATGATTTCATCAGGGCTGCCCGATCTAGGGGGATATCAGAAATACGAATATTCTTTGCCCACGCATTTCGTTATAGCTTGCCCCCGGTCATTACCGTATTCGGTGTCAGCCTTGGCAGCCTGATCGGCGGTGTAGTGGTGATCGAAGTGATTTTTGCCTATCCAGGCATAGGTAAGATGGTCGTGGACTCGATTCGGTCACGGGATTATCCAGTCATCCAAGGGTACCTGTTGGTCATGGCCATCATTGTATTCATGGTTAATAGTGCCGTGGATTTATCTTATCGCTATTTAAATCCGGAGCTAAGACTGAAGGAAAGGAAGCATGGAAAATGGAGTTAGTTATCAAAAAAAAATCCAAAAGGCGCTGGAGAATGACCGTCCTTTTTACGGTGATGGCTACAGTCCTTGCCGTTGCGGCTTACACCTTTCTTATTCTGAAACATGATCCGGCACTGGTCAATTTGGGAGAAAGGCTATGGCCGGCAAGCATGGAACATCCGTTAGGGACGGATCATCTAGGGCGTGATGTATTGACACGTCTTCTGCTTGGCGCACAGCTGACTGTTGGCTATGGTCTCTTATCTCTGTTTGCCGCGGTTATCATCGGCGTCCCGTTCGGGGTGATTGCCGGTTTTAAAGGAGGACTGATCGATCGGATTTTCATGCGCATTGCAGACGCGTTTCTCGCATTCCCTGATACGATCGTTGCCATTGTGCTTAGTGGTTTATTAGGACCAGGAATCGAAAATCTCCTATTGGCGATCGTTTTAGTGAAATGGGTGAATTATGCCCGGCTTGTGCGAAGTACGGTTATCACCGAACGTCAGAAGGATTATGTCACAGTTGCTAAAATCAATGGATTAAGTTCATTTGGGATCATGCGGAAGCATCTATTTCCGCACCTTATCGGGAATGTGCTTGTCCTTTCTAGCCTCGATTTAGGAAAAATCATTTTGCTCATATCTTCCTTATCATATATCGGGCTCGGGGCGCAGCCGCCGGCACCGGAGTGGGGAGCCATGCTGAATGATGCCCGTCCATACTTTCAATCCAATATGTTGCTGATGATATACCCAGGGCTCGCCATCGTATTCGTCGTCCTTCTATCCAACATACTCGGTGATTATTTGCGCGATGCATTTGATGTGAAAAAGGAGGTGGGATCATGAGCATTTTATCCGTGAGGCATCTGCATATCATGGGGAAGCAAAATCATATCGTCAAGGATCTTTCATTAGATGTGCAGGAGGGTGAGTGGTTCGCACTTGTCGGACAAAGCGGGAGCGGCAAAAGCATGACGGCCATGGCAATATGTCAGCTGCTTGCACCCAATCTCCAAGCGAAGGGGGAAATATGGTACGGGGATAAGAATTTATTGACGCTATCTTCCACAGAAATCAGGAAGATTTGCGGAAAGCGCCTGGCTTATATTTTTCAAGATTACCAGGGTTCATTTACACCGTTCCTTACCATCGGTCAACATTTCGACGAATATCAGCGAACACATTTGAACCTTTCCAAAAACGAGAGGCGCAAGCAAGCGGTCAAGGCGCTCATTTCGGTGGGCCTGAATGAAGATATCTACAGCAGATACCCTTTTCAATTAAGCGGCGGGCAGCTTCAACGCGTATCCATTTCAATAGCCCTGCTGCTTGAGCCGGATATATTGATAGCGGATGAACCGACCACAGCCTTGGACAGTGTATCTTCCTTTAAGGTCTTACAGCTGTTATCAAGGCTCCAAAAAGAAACCGGATGTGCGATCTTGTTCATTACCCACGATTTACGCCATGTCAGGAAGTATGCGGATCGCATTGCGGTCATGAAAGACGGGGCCATCATTGAGACCGGTGATAAAAATCAGGTATTGAATCATCCGCAGCACGCTTATACGAATGAACTGATTCAATCATCGCCATCATTGAGCAGAATTCCATTTAAGCTTGAAGGAGTGTCAGGATGAGTTTATTAGACGTGCGAAATATCCATAAAAGCTATGAAAACGGAGTGGAAATACTAAGGAACGTGAATTTCAGCATCGAAAGGAAGGAATGCCTCGGGTTAGTGGGAGAGAGCGGCTGCGGAAAAAGCACATTGGCAAGACTCATCCTTCAGGTTGAATCTTTTGACCAGGGCAGCATCCTATTTGAAGGAACGGCGCTGCAAAACAAAAGCGAACGCAGTTTAAAACCGTATCGCAAGAACATCCAAGCTGTTTTGCAGAATCCTGCATCGGCTTTGAATCCAAAACTAAGGATAAAAGATTCACTAATGGATCCATATCTTCAATTTGGCAGCCAGGTAAATCTGAAATATTTTACGTATACAAGTGAAGCGAACTTTATCGGACAGCTGCTGGAAACTGTGGAGCTTCCAAGGAGTTTTGCTGAACGTTACCCGCATGAGCTTAGCGGCGGACAAAAGCAGCGGGTGACCATTGCGCGTGCAATCAGCATTGAACCGGCCCTCATTATATTGGATGAACCGGCTTCAAGCCTGGACGTTCTGTCTCAAGCGGCGGTTCTGAAATTGTTAGGCGGGCTGCGGGAGACTTTGGACATTTCTTACCTTTTTATTTCTCATGATCTATCGGCTGTACAGGAGATGAGCCAACGGATCATGGTGATGAAAGGGGGTGAAATTGTGGATTCTTTCGAAAAAGAACAGCTTTTTTGCAGCGATCGCCATTCATACACAAAAGAACTGATTTCGATGTTTGAATAATGAAGTTGTGTTTATTTGAGTTTTAAATCGTGATGATTTCGATTTAGTTTGATACTTAAGGAGGAAGTGTAAGGTGAACCATCGATCATATTTGGCCTTGGCCATTCCTCTGACCATATCGACGATAACGACGCCATTGATCGGTGCGGTGGACACCGCTGTTGTGGGGCAGTTGCCAAACCCTGCTTATTTGGGCGGCGTAGCTATTGGAACGGTTATTTTCAATACCTTGTATTGGCTGTTTGGTTTTTTGCGGGTGAGCACTTCGGGATTTGCTGCACAAGCACTTGGGGCAAACGACGGGAAGCAAGGCATTTTAGCCTTTTTAAGGCCGTTTATACTGGCGATTGTTGCAGGGGGAGGTTTCATCCTACTTCAGGGGCCTATTGAACATGTTTCCTTAACATTGATGAATCCCGATGCTGACGTTCGAAGATATGCGGCTGAATACTTCAGCATTCGAATATGGGGAATCCCATTCACTTTGATGAATTACGTCATATTGGGATGGCTGATGGGGATGTCCAAGATCAAGGTTTCGCTAGTTTTACAGGTGTTCATGAACCTGATGAACATTGCCCTGGATTTGTTATTTGTCCATGGATTCCAATGGGGTGTGCCAGGGGTAGCGATAGCAACCCTCCTTTCGGAAGTGACGGCCTTTTTCATTGGAATGATCATTATTGTGAAGGTGTCGCCCCATCGGATGGAAATGCCCCCTTTGAAAGAGATGTTCGATCCGTCATCCATCAAGAAAATGATGTCGGTGAATCGGGATTTATTCATCAGGACGCTTTGCCTATTGGCAGTTTTTAATATCTTCACGGCAAAGGGTGCCGCATATGGGACGGAGATATTGGCGGCGAATGCCGTACTCATCCAAATTCACTATATGATGGCTTACTTCTTTGACGGGCTCGCAAATGCTTCAAGCATTCTTGTTGGAAAGGCGATTGGTGCGAGAGATAAGCGCTTATATAAGAAGACCCTGATCCTGTCGTTGCAGTGGGGTGTTCTATCCTCCCTGATGATTGCTGTCACTTACTATTTATGCGGTGATGCCATCCTATCGCTTTTCACACGGATACCAAGTGTCATTGAACTGGCAAACATTTATGGGATCTGGCTTATTTTGTTTCCTCTATCGGCCAGTGTAGGCATCGTTTTCTACGGTGTTTTTACTGGGGCAACAGAAGCTGCCCCGATTCGTAACTCGATGATCTATTCCTTGATTGCCTTTGTGATAACACTTTATATTTTTCTGCCGGCCTATCAAAACCATGCATTATGGCTGGCCTTTACTGTATTCAGCCTAGGACGTTCGGTATTTTTGGCATTGTATATACCACGGTTAAGCAAAAAATTATTTCCTAATAGGAGTGTGCGCCTTGAAAACGATCAAATGGTCTAGAAACCAGGAAAAAATCATTCATACATATATGGATACTTATAAAATTTTACTAGAAGAAGATGATTTATCACCAAATAACGAAATCATCAATCGCGTTTTAACCGAATTGGTTTCGATGATTTCGAAACCGTTAGACCAGCATATGGCAGAAGAAATTCTCAACCATGATGATATCCGATCGATTCGGGATACCATGCTTGATAAGCTGAAGATTGCTGAAACATTGATGGAGGATCATTATGCCAAATTATTTGTTGGCTGTGTGAACTCCCTGGATGACTTCCGTTCTTTCATTTATTGGGATAACTACAAAGAACTGATTCAAACGGAAATCAATGAATTGAAAAAGGTGAAAAATGATATTCAATCATTTGCATTTGTAGGGACGGGTCCTCTCCCATTAAGTCCTTTGCTGCTTCAACGGGAGTTGGGTGCGAAAATGACATGTCTCGATATAGATGAACAAGCCCATTCACTTGGCCGGCGCATCGTCCAAGAACTGGATAACGAAGGGAATTCAGACTATATCTTGAATGATGGCGCTCTTCATGACTACACGGAGTTCGATCTTGTATGGATTGCCAGCCTGGTTCCTAATAAAGAAGAAATTCTGGAACGGATATTTCAGACAAACCCTTACGCAACTGTCGCAATACGGTCGGTGGACGGCATTCATCAATTATTATATGAGCCCGTTGATGCAACAAAATTCAGTAAAGTGGCATGTGAGGAAGTCGGGAGAACGATCGCGGATTCTTTCATCATCAATTCAACCATTTATTACACATTTAAATAGTGACACCATATAACGAGTTGCTTCGGCAATTCGTTTTTATTTAGGGAAAAAAGAAATTCCAATAAACTTACTTGACAATATAAGCTTATGAAAATATAATTACTAACATAAAGTAACCAACAAAAGGAGAGTTCATACATGAATAAAAATGCTGCAGCCCAAGTT
The DNA here is from genome assembly GCF_056502895.1 of Bacillus sp. T-10(2022). Lineage (NCBI taxonomy): Bacteria > Bacillati > Bacillota > Bacilli > Caryophanales > Bacillaceae > Bacillus > Bacillus sp. T-10(2022). The sequence goes on along the minus strand of NZ_CP113518.1, from coordinate 4,369,304 downwards.
TTTTTAAGGGTGATTTTAGGTTTTACTTTTTTCATTCACGGCGTTTCAAAGTTTCAAGGGGGAATAGGAAATACGGCGGGATTTTTCGATAGCCTTGGCATTCCTGGCTTCATGGCGTACATCGTTGCAGTAATCGAATTGATCGGAGGACTTGCGGTTATACTGGGTTTGGGAACACGAATCGTTTCCGTCCTATTTGCGGTCATTATGGCGGGGGCGATTTTCACGGCTAAATTACCTGCTGGTTTTCTTGGGAACGGGCAAGCGGCGGGCTACGAACTGGACTTGGCACTGCTTGCCATGTCTGTCTATCTAGCGTGTGCAAACCGCACGGTTCTTTCTTTGGATCATGTGATTTTCAATAAAAAAGGGAAGTGACAATATGGATAAAAATTTTCATCAAAAACCAATTACCTTTGTTGGCGAAGTCAGTATAAATGTTTTGGATTTGAATAAGGCCATTCTGTTTTATCAAGAAATCATCGGTCTTAAAGTATTGAAGAAAACCGATCGGCAAGCCGTTTTGACGACAGACGGTAAAACCCCGTTGCTGACACTTGAGCAGCCTGCTGATGTGATTCCGAAAGAAGGGCGGACGACGGGCTTATATCACTTTGCCCTTTTACTGCCAAGCCGAGCCGACTTATCGATTTTTTTACGCCATTTACTTCAAACGAAATATCCATTTGGAGCGGCTGATCATGAAGTGAGTGAAGCGCTGTACATTACCGATCCGGATGGCAATGGCATTGAAGTATACTATGACCGGCCATCCACTGATTGGAGATGGGCCGGAGGGGAAGTCGCAATGGGCACGGATCCGCTGGATGGGGATGACCTTCTGAAAGAAAGCGATGGTGAGTGGAGCGAACTGCCTGCAGGTACCTTAATGGGGCATATACATCTGCATGTAGCAGATTTACGTAAAACGGAGGAGTTTTACATGCAAGGTCTTGGGTTTAGCGTCGTGAATCGATATGGAGGAGCGCTCTTTACTTCAACCGGTGGATATCATCATCACATCGGGTTAAACACTTGGAATGGCGTTGGCGCCCCTGCTCCTAAGGAAAATAGTGTGGGGCTAAACTGGTATACTCTCGTTTTTGCAGACGAAGAAGCGAGAAAAAAAGTAACGGAACAACTGAAAGGAATCGGGGCAGTCGTCACGGAAAAAGAAGGGTTTTTCGCTGTAACAGATCCATCAGGCAATGAGATTCATTTAGTCGTCTAAATTATAAAGCAGAAAGCAATGGTGAGAGGATAATGGGATTCTTAAGTAGATTATTTAGAAATAAAGAAACCGCTGCAGGGGAGAATGGAAAAATGACAAAAGTATTATTCGTAAAAGTGAACGATCGTCCTGCAGAACAGGCAATCAGCTCGAAAATGTATGACACCTTCTTACAAGCATATAAAGAGACACACCGTACAGATGAAGTGACAGAGCTGGATTTATTTAAAGAAGAGCTTCCTTACTATGGAAATACGGCAATTACCGGTTTGTATAAACGTAACCAAGGTCTTGAACTGACAGCCGAAGAGGAAAAGGCGGCCGAACTGGTTGACACATATTTAAATCAATTCCTGGCGATGGATAAAGTGGTATTCGCTTTCCCTCTCTGGAACTCAACGGTTCCTGCGCCGCTTATCACATATCTTTCCTATTTGGCACAAGCAGGTAAAATGTTCAATTACACGGCGGAAGGTCCTGTCGGGTATGCTGGTGATAAAAAAGTCATGCTCTTGAATGCCCGCGGTTCTGATTATGCATTAGAAGGAATGGCTTCTGCTGAAATGGCCGTGAATTTAGTGAAAAATATCATTGGCCTATGGGGAATTAACAATCCGGATGTCGTGGTCATTGAAGGCCATAATCAGTATCCGGATCGGACACAAAAAATCGTCGCGGATGGTTTGGAAAACGTTGTAAAAGCGGCTGAAGCATTCTGATTGCGAAGTGAAATGAATAGAAGCAAAAAAGGCCCTCATTATCAATGAGGGCCTTCAGACTGTAGACAAATTCGTAGAAAGTGAGTTTGCCTTGATCTACACGGCATTATTCGGCCGTTCACGCATTTATTCGACCTACACGGCACTTAATTCGACCGTTGGTGCATTTATTCGACCTACACGGCACTTAATTCGACCGTTGGTGCATTTATTCGACCTACATGGCACTTAATTCGACCGTTGATGCATTTATTCGACCTACACGGCACTTAATTCGACCGTTGATGCATTTATTCGACCTACACGGCACTTAATTCGACCGTGATCCATTTATTCGACCTTCACCTCACTATTCGGAATTTGGGCATTTATTTTAGGGTATACGCATTAAACCCGCTCCCTTTCCGCCGATAAACTAAAGGCCCTCCATAATAATGGGGGCCTTTTTTGTGTTATTTGACCTGATACTTTTTCAAGCGGTATTGAAGACTTTGGCGGCTAATATTCAGGGCCTTGGCTGCTTTGGAGATATTCATCCCATGTTCCTTTAAAATCTTCTCCAAGTATTGCTTTTCAGTATGGGCGATATAATCATCAAGAGATAAGGTCGACTCCTGTAAATCTCCATTTTCATGATTTTCTTTTCTATCGGGACGAATGTCTTCCAAATGGGCTTTCTTCCTAAATAGAGCTGGAAGGTGGGTGATGGCAATCTTTGTATCGCCAGGTTCCATTAAATTCATGGCCCCCTCAATGATATGTTCAAGTTCCCTTACGTTCCCGGGCCAGTCGTAATCATAAAAAAGCGAGTAGACCTCTTCGCTGATCCCTTCTATATTCAATTCGAACAGCGCATTGAATTTCTCGATGAAGGATTGCGCCAGCAAAGGAATATCCTCTTTCCGTTCACGAAGAGGCGGGATGAATAACGAAACGACACTTAATCGGTAGTATAAATCCTTGCGTAAATGATCATTTGCAATGGCATCTATCGGATCTTCATTTATCGTTGCAATGACCCTAACATCAATTTTTTTATCCTTTGTATCCCCAACACGGCGAATCGTCCTTTCTTGAAGGGCCCGTAATAATTTCGCTTGCATGTTCGGGTTTAATGAGTTGATTTCATCTAACAGGATGGTACCGCCCTGTGCCTGTTCGAATAATCCAGGCCTTTCAATCGATCCGGTGAAGGCGCCTTTCTTTGTGCCGAAGAGTATTCCCTCAATTAGACTATCCGGCAGGGCAGCACAGTTTTGGCTTATGAAAGGATGTGTCGAACGGCTGCTGCCATTATGGATGCTTTGGGCGAAGAGCTCTTTTCCTGTGCCCGTTTCCCCGACGATGAGGATGGAGGATGCCGTTCTGGTCGAGCGCTTGCTCTTTTCTATGACTTCCAGGAAATTTTCACTCGTTCCGATGATGCTGTCAAACGTATATTTGGTATTGCCCTTATTTAAGATATTATCTTTAATGATTCTTTCCAGATTCGTTATATCCTTTGCAACTTCAATTGCTCCGATGATATTTTGCTTTTGATCCAAAATCGGAAACGTATTATTGATTGTTGTAATTTCCTGACCAAGATTATTGAAGTAGGTCTGCTTCGAGTTCTCGGTTGTCTTACCCGAATGAAGTGCCCTTATTAATGTACTCTCCGTTTCTTCCTTGAATTTAAAGATTTCGTGAATCTTCTTCCCTAACACTTCTTCTGAATCCATTCCTTCAATTTCTGCCATTTTCTTGTTATATACAATGGTCCGTCCTTTTATATCGATTATATGTATCCCTGTATCGATTACATCCACAAGCGAATAGAGGATGGATTGGAAACCATCTATTTTAATGATTTGATCTAAATTCATGAATGCCTCCCATTTTTCTTCTTTTCTTAGAGCTATTGTAGAGGAATTGAAGTAAAGGCGCAAATAAAATTTGCATAGCAAGATTATTTTGCATCGAAGTGCAAAAATATTTTGCGGAAAAAGTGGAAAAACGCTGTTTTTTATGTTTTTTATAGTTGGCATGAATCTTGCATTAATTAAAAGTGTAAGGTTTAAGCGACATAAATAGGGATTAGAGCAAAAAATAATGGCATACTATGTCAATTTTGCCCTTAAAGTGCTGAATTTCATTGCATATTTAATGAAATATCATTATTTTTTCAAGAAAATGAAAAGTTGGCACGGAACTTGCTTGTTAAGTAAGGGTGAAGAAAAAAACATAAAATTTTAGGGAGATGAGCTATAATGGTCCAAACATATAAACACGAACCATTTACTAATTTTAAAATCGAAGAAAACAATAAAGCTTTTCAAGCGGCATTGAATGATGTAGCTAATGATTTAGGGAAGAAATATCCGCTGATCATTAATGGTGAAAAAGTGTTTACTGATGAAGTCATTACCTCTGTAAACCCAGCAAATAAAGAAGAAGTTATTGGAATGGTATCCAAAGCGAATAAGGATCTTGCTGAGCAAGCGATGCAAGCGGCAGATAAGACATTCCAAACTTGGAGAAAAACGAAAGCGGAAGTGCGTGCAAATATTTTATTCAGGGCTGCAGCCATCGTACGGAGAAGAAAACACTATTTCTCGGCTCTATTGGTAAAAGAAGCAGGAAAGCCTTGGAATGAAGCGGATGCAGATACAGCGGAAGCGATCGACTTCATGGAATACTATGCACGTCAAATGCTGAAGCTTAAAGACGGCATGCCAGTGGAAAGCCGTCCGATTGAACACAATGCTTTCAATTATATTCCGCTTGGTGTCGGTGTCATCATCTCACCTTGGAACTTCCCGTTTGCGATCATGGCAGGCATGACGACGGCAGCTCTTGTTTCAGGAAATACGGTCTTATTGAAACCGGCCAGTACAACACCGGTCATTGCAGCTAAATTCATCGAAGTGCTGGAAGAAGCGGGCATGCCTGCAGGAGTTGTGAACTTCATTCCAGGAAGCGGTGCCGAGGTTGGCGATTATTTGGTAGATCATCCTCGTACACGTTTCATCAGCTTTACCGGATCTCGTGATGTTGGAATCCGTATTTATGAGCGTGCGGCAAAAGTTCATGAAGGCCAAATCTGGTTAAAACGTGTCATCGCTGAAATGGGCGGTAAAGATACGATCGTTGTTGATAAAGAGGCTGATCTGGAATTGGCGGCACAATCAATCGTCGCTTCTGCATTCGGATTCTCCGGTCAAAAATGTTCTGCTTGTTCACGTGCCGTAATAGTGGAAGATGTATATGACCAAGTCTTGAATCGTGCCATTGAATTAACGAAAGAAAAAACAGTCGGGGAACCAACAGACCTAAACAACTTCATGGGTCCGGTTATCGATCAAGCAGCTTACGACAAAGTCATGAGCTACGTTGAAATCGGTAAAGAAGAAGGGAAAATTGTTACAGGGGGAGAAGGAGACAATTCAAAAGGTTTCTTCATCCAGCCAACTATCATTGCCGATGTGGATGAGAATGCACGTGTCATGAAAGAAGAAATTTTCGGACCAGTTGTTGCATTCTGTAAGGCAAAAGATTTCAATCATGCAATCGAGATTGCCAATAACACGGATTATGGATTAACGGGTGCGGTCATCTCTAACAACATTGAACATATCGAACAAGCGCGTGAGGATTTCCACGTAGGTAACTTGTACTTCAATCGCGGCTGTACCGGTGCCATTGTAGGATACCAGCCATTTGGCGGATTCAATATGTCAGGTACAGATTCAAAAGCGGGCGGTCCTGATTATTTAGTTCTTCATCTTCAAGGTAAAACAACATCTGAAACGCTATAAATTTTAGGGGGAATCAACATGACAACATTAACGGAAAAATTAATCGAGCAAACAGAACAATATGGTGCAAACAATTATAATCCACTTCCAATCGTCATTTCGAAGGCAGAAGGAGTTTGGGTGGAAGATCCTGAAGGCAACAAATATATGGATATGCTTAGTGCCTATTCAGCAGTGAACCAAGGCCACAGGCATCCGAAAATCATCGACGAATTAAAAAAACAAGCAGATCGCGTAACATTGACATCCCGTGCATTCCATAGTGATAAATTAGGACCATGGTATGAAATGGTTTCACGCATTACGCAAAAAGACATGGCACTGCCTATGAATACAGGTGCTGAAGCTGTTGAAACTGCAATTAAAGCTGTTAGACGCTGGGGTTATGATGTTAAGGGAATCGCAGAAAACCAAGCTGAAATCATTGCATGTATCGGGAACTTCCATGGCCGGACGATGGCAGCCGTGTCCTTGTCATCCGATGATGAATATAGAAGGGGCTTTGGACCGATGCTGCCAGGGATCAAGCTTATCCCTTACGGCGACCTTGATGCATTGAAAGAAGCGATTACACCGCAAACGGCTGGATTTTTAATCGAACCGATTCAAGGTGAAGCGGGAATCATCATACCGCCACAAGGATTCTTAAAAGAAGCTTACGACTTGTGTAAAGAAAATAATGTCCTATTCGTTTCTGATGAAATTCAGTCAGGACTTGGACGTTCAGGAAAAATGTTCGCCTCTGACTGGGATGGAGTAGTTCCGGATATGTACATTTTAGGTAAAGCGCTGGGCGGCGGGGTTTTCCCAATCTCTTGCGTAGCTGCAAACCGTGAAATCCTTGGCGTATTCAATCCTGGTTCCCATGGTTCTACATTCGGCGGCAATCCATTGGCATGTGCGGTTTCCATCGCTTCATTGGAAGTCCTTGAAGAAGAGAAGCTAGCTGAACGTTCATTGGAGCTTGGACAATACTTTATGGATAGTTTAAAAGAAATCAAGAATCCAATGATTAAAGATATCCGTGGCCGAGGCTTATTCATCGGAGTCGAATTAACGGAAGCAGCAAGACCTTATTGTGAGCAGCTTAAAGAAGAAAAATTGCTATGTAAAGAAACACATGATACAGTTATCCGTTTTGCTCCGCCATTAGTGATTACAAAAGAAGACTTGGATTGGGCAATCGAACGCATTAAAAAAGTTTTATCCTAATATACCTATGAGGTGAATTCCATTGAGTACAACAGTCAAAGAAGAAAAAGAAACTGCCAGCTTGCTTGATTCAACACAGGTCGTAATCAAGGAGGCGCTGGATAAGCTTGGCTATTCTGAAGAAGTGTTCGAGCTTTTGAAGGAACCTCTTCGGATGCTGACCGTCCGCATTCCAATCAAGATGGATGACAATTCGACGAAGATTTTCACTGGATACCGTGCACAGCACAACGATGCTGTCGGTCCGACGAAAGGTGGAATCCGTTTTCATCCTGAAGTCGATGAGGAAGAAGTCAAGGCACTTTCAATGTGGATGAGTTTGAAATGCGGAATCGTGAATCTGCCATATGGCGGAGGAAAAGGCGGCATCATCTGTGATCCGCGCCAAATGTCCATCGGTGAATTGGAAAGGCTTAGCCGTGGATACGTTCGGGCAATCAGCCAAATAGTGGGGCCGACTAAAGATATTCCGGCCCCGGATGTTTATACGAATTCACAAATCATGGCATGGATGATGGACGAATACAGTAGAATAAGAGAACACGATTCGCCTGGTTTCATTACAGGCAAGCCACTGGTACTGGGTGGTTCACACGGTAGGGAAAAGGCGACGGCACAAGGTGTCACCATCTGTATCGAGGAAGCGGCAAAGCGTAAGGGCATAGAATTGAAAGGTGCACGCATCATCGTCCAAGGGTTTGGGAACGCAGGAAGCTTTTTGGCCAAATTCATGCATGATGCTGGTGCGAAAGTGATTGGCATATCGGACGCATATGGTGCCATCTATAAACCGGATGGTCTGGATATCGATTACTTACTTGATAAAAGGGATAGCTTTGGAACGGTAACGACACTATTCGATAATACAATCACCAATCAGGAACTTCTGGAACAAGATTGTGACATTTTAGTGCCTGCTGCCATTTCCAATCAAATCACCAAAGAAAATGCACATCTTATCAAAGCCCAAATTGTCGTGGAGGCAGCGAATGGACCTACCACTTTGGAGGCAACCAAGATCTTGACGGAACGCAATGTGCTTCTCGTACCTGATGTATTGGCAAGTTCAGGCGGTGTGACAGTTTCTTACTTTGAATGGGTTCAAAATAATCAAGGTTATTATTGGGAAGATGCAGAAGTCCAAACCAAATTAAAAGAGTTATTGGTCAATTCATTTAATCAAGTATATGAAATGTCCGAGACAAGAAAAGTGGATATGAGGCTGGCAGCATATATGGTGGGTGTCAGAAAAATGGCGGAAGCCTCGATATTCCGTGGCTGGGTGTAAGCTTTAGTCAAATAATGGAGAGTGGAGGAGTGATTCCGTGTTAAAACCGATTCATACCATCGAGTGTGCTCAGGATGGGACCGTCGAACAAGTTTACGTTCAAAAGAATTCCTATGTTTATGAATGGGAGAGGCTCTTTTTAGTGAAAACGGAGGATGGGAAATTGATTGATGTTTCAATAGGTGCCAGTGGTCACATTACTGAAATTAATGTTTCGGCAGGGGATCCTATAAATAGAAAGCTTCCTTTAGCTTTGCTCCAAGACGATTTTGTTATAACTGGCTCTGATTGATTATAGGAAAAAGGGTGTTCCAAAGGCGGAAGCGATTTCTGCTTTGGGATGCTCTTTTTTTGTTGTGATCATTTATATGGTGATGACAAAGCCAGGAAAAAGTTTGAAAAGAAAAAACGATGGGAGCTGAGATTTTTCAGCGTTCCAACAGAAGGCACCTAGCAATTATTTCTTGATAGGAGCTGGGAATAAGGAAAAGGGAATCACCTATCCCCACCATCATCCGCGTTTTACTTTTGACGAAGATGCCATGGAATACGGTGTTAATATTTTTATCCATGGTGTTCGTAAGATTTTAGGATAGAATCCAAGGGGCAAATCACTGGAGACATTAGAAATCCTTGCCGGGAAGGAAAAAAGAACTAGAGAGTACATTACCCAAGATATTTGAAAGCACCTTCGCTGACCGTACGCTAAAGGGTATGTTACGCGAAGGTTTTTTCAAATGAAAGGAATTAAATGGTTTGTGGCACTGAGAATGATTGATGGCATATTGTCATATTCGCTTTCATAAACTGTTACAAGCCAATAACCAAGGCCAGAAAGGAGTTGAACATGGTTGCTCGAAAACGATTTATCGTTTGTGCTTTCTAGGAAATTAAGCCCACGGCAAGAAATATTATGTTAAAATACAATATGAGAATTAAACATCAAAAAAATAGTGGTTTTTCTTAATTCAACCAGATTTTACAATAAAATGGTGAATATTCAGAATTCCGCTGTTTAAAAAAGGGGAGTTAAATAGGAGTATGAGAATCTCAGAATTAAAAAGGAAAGCCCTTCAGTCGTTGGGAGGTAAATGGGGAGTAACTGTATCGCTGATGTTGCTTCTGTTCTTGATCAACATCATTTTGCCTTTAATTGTCGAAGTGATCGGAAGCGGTGGGTTTTCACAATGGCTCATGCAGGAAGAAACACCGATATGGTCTGATATCTTCGGCCTCGTCTTAACCATCGCCTTAATCCCGCTTACCATTTCAACCACTTGGTTCTACCTGAATTTGGTTAGGGAAGGAAACCCTGATATTCCAGAAGTATTTGCTATCTATAAAGAAGGAAAAACCTCTTTCAAGCTAATTGGTGCATCCATCTTACAAGGTATTTTCATTTTTTTATGGTCATTATTATTAATCATTCCGGGTATCATTAAAGGCATCGCCTATTCGCAGCTGTTTTTCTTATTGAAGGATCATCCTGAATACACGGTGCTTGAAGGCATTACAGAAAGCAGAAAAAGGATGAAGGGTTTGAAATGGAAGTATTTCCTCATGCACCTAAGCTTCATCGGATGGGGCATCCTTTGCATGTTCACGCTGGGAATTGGTTTACTATGGTTGATTCCTTATGCAGGAACAACAATGGCTGCATTTTATAATGAATTAATCGTGCCTCAAGATGACGATCAACAATTAGAAGTATAAAAGATCAACCGATAGCAACTGGCTATCGGTTTTTTTATTCCCGATTCCCCTTAAAAAGGTTAAATTGTTCATTTTGCCTGGTGTATAATAGAATATTGAGAATGCCATTTAGGGGGATTACATAGTGAGTGGGTATAATATTGCGGATCTGGTATACCAATTGTTTTGCCTTGTATTTCTAATCCTAATCATCGTTGGGACCGTATCCCTTTTCCGTTCCATCAAGGACCGTAAAACCAGACTGGATATCATGGAAAAGAAAATGGATGATTTGCATGAACTGATTAAAAGGGGCAAAAATTGACGGCTACAGTGCAGCCGTTCAGACTGTAGACAAACTCGAAGAAAAGCGAGTTGCCTGCAGTTTTTTTATTTAAACGTTCCAGCTTGATTTCCGCTCCCTTTCCGCCGACTGTCTGCCAAGCCTCCTCACCGCAAGCTGCTGTGGGGTCTTGGCTAGCCAGTTACTCGGCAGGAGTGTCGCAAATTTCTTCAATCCAGTAAGAATATCATTCCATATGAAAGAGTAAAAAAATCATGGAGTATAACCAACCGTATGTTGCCTGCAGTTATTTAATTTGAAAACGTTCCAGTTGATTGGAACGGAAGGTACGAAACTCCTGCGGGAAAAGCGTGGCCAAGGGAGACCCCGCAGGCGCAAAGAGCGCCGAGGAGGCTCCCGGACCGCCCGCGGAAAGCGAGTGCCTGGAGTGGAAAATTACGTAAAATAATTTATACTGAAATAACTTAGTGAAAAGGACTTTCACCAAATTTGAAAATGAGGATTGGATTTTAAGCTTCAATTGAGAGACATAAAAAAATAGAAAAAGAAAGGGAATTGTAAAAAATAAGCAGTTTTACATAGGGTTGTTGGGATTGTGGGGCAAATTTCGTGTAGGGCTGCTGGTATGGAAGATGCATGGTTTGTTGCGGGATTTTACCCTATAATGGAATAGATGTGTATTTAAGGATTTGGTGAAAAAGTCTATCAGGAATGCTCGACCCTTTAACAAATCGACTGAGATGGTAATGCTGAACATTCGATCCTTTTGTTAGGTAACTTTTAAGAAGTGGGAGGAGTCGGTATCATGAAAGAAGTTATTGCAGTAAAAGAAATTACTAGGTTTAAAACACGGACGGAGGAATTTAGTCCGTACGCTTGGTGTAAACGGATGTTAGAAAATGACCCGGTGAGTTATCACGAAGGAACGGATACGTGGAATGTTTTTAAATATGAAGATGTGAAGCGGGTTCTCAGTGATTATAAACATTTTTCAAGTGTACGGAAACGGACTACCATATCGGTAGGAACGGATAGTGATGAAGGCTCTGTGCCTGATAAAATCAAAATCACTGAAGCGGATCCACCTGAGCATAGAAAACGCCGTTCACTGCTGGCCGCAGCATTCACACCTAGAAGTCTTCAAAACTGGGAACCTCGCATTCAGGAAATTACAGATGAGTTGATTGGACAAATGGATGAGGAAACGGAAATCGATATTGTGCAATCATTGGCGAGTCCGCTTCCGATCATTGTCATGTCGGATTTAATGGGCGTTCCCTCGAAAGATCGTTTATTGTTTAAGAAATGGGTGGATATCTTATTTCTTCCTTTTGATAGAGAAAAACAAGAAGAAGTAAATGAATTAAAGCAAGTGGCAGCAAAAGAATACTATCAGTATTTGTATCCGATTGTTGTGCAAAAACGATTAAACCCGGCAGATGATATCATTTCAGATCTATTGAAGTCAGAAGTGGATGGGGAAATGTTTACGGATGATGAGGTTGTCCGGACGACCATGCTGATTTTAGGAGCGGGGGTCGAGACAACAAGTCATTTACTGGCCAATAGCTTTTATTCCCTGCTATATGATGACAAAGATGTTTATCAAGAGTTACATGAAAACCTGGATTTAGTTCCGCAGGCGGTCGAAGAAATGCTTCGTTTCCGATTCAATCTTATTAAATTGGATCGCACCGTAAAGGAAGATAACGATATATTGGGAGTGGAATTGAAAGAAGGGGATAACGTGGTTGTTTGGATGAGTGCAGCTAATTTGGACGAAGAGATGTTTGAAGACGCCTTCACCCTTAATATCCACCGCCCTAACAATAAGAAACATCTAACCTTCGGAAATGGCCCCCATTTCTGCCTGGGAGCGCCGCTAGCCAGGCTGGAAGCGAAGATTGCGCTTACTGCCTTCCTGAAGAAATTCAAGCATATTGAAGCGGTGCCATCGTTCCAGTTAGAAGAGAATCTTACCGATTCAGCGACCGGGCAAACTTTGACATCACTACCGCTTAAGGCAAGCCGCATTTAATAAAAGAAAAACCTTGTGCACTAACCTGCATAAGGTTTTTTTCTTTTTAGTAGGGACGCATGGCATACATGTTGAATGGCACCCGTTAAATCGAATTGATGTTCCTGAAGTCGTCAGGAAATCTTATAGTAACCTGAAGTTGAGGTGACAATGAAGAATGGAGTAGTATGATAAAGTAGGAAATTTTGTGCCCAGGCAAATTCCTGAATTCGGTTGGCGGGCGATTACACTCACCATGCAATGAAGAAGATATGATAAAATAGAAATTTCCATATGAATCGGTTTTAAATAAGTGAAAGGATGTTATTATGAAATTAAAGCAGCAATTAACCATTGCCTTTATAGTAAGTGTACTTTCTTTAATCGGGTTCAGTTTCATGGCATTTACCATAAGTGCAAATGAATACCTGAAATTTGATGAAGATGTGATTTCCTTGGTGCAGGGATGGGAGTCGCCTCTTCTGACTGACATCATGAAGTTCTTTACCTACATAGGTTCAACCGTTTCCCTGATCATCCTATCCTTGATTATTTTGTTTTTCTTATATAGGGTTTTGAAGCATCGTTTGGAACTGGTCTTATTCACTGCAGTCATGGTTGGTTCACCTCTTCTCAATTTGATGGTTAAGCTATTGTTTCAACGCGCCCGGCCCGATTTACATCGACTCATCGAAATAGGGGGGTACAGTTTCCCTAGTGGACATGCCATGAATGCATTTTCTTTATACGGTATTCTTACATTTTTGCTTTGGCGTCACATTACGGCTAGATGGGCAAGGATTCTATTGATTCTGATCAGCATGATGATGATTCTCTCGATAGGTATTAGCCGTATATACTTGGGGGTCCATTATCCTAGTGATATCATTGCCGGATATTTGGCGGGTGGTTGTTGGATCGCGATTGCCATTTGGTTTTTTCAAAGGTATCAAGACCGCCGGAAGAACAAAGATCGTTAATAAAGAAAGTAAGATTATTGCAAGATAAGCAGCCGGCGGGTAACAAGTCAGCTGTTGATTCAAGAAAGTTAGGAGCGTATTAAATGGAAAACTGGATTACGGAATTCATGAATGATTTTGGGTATATAGGAATCTTTCTATTAATAGCATTGGAAAATATTTTCCCGCCGATCCCGTCTGAGGTCATTCTTACTTTTGGCGGTTTCATGACGACAACAGCGGATATGACGATTATCGGTGTAGTGATCGCTGCGACTATTGGGTCAGTGGCAGGGGCAGTCGTCCTTTATGGAATTGGTTTACTTCTTGATGTGAAGGTCATTGAAAGGTTCGTGGAAAGATGGGGCCATATTTTTCGGTTAACGGTGTCGGACGTCCATAAGGCGAATTCTTGGTTTGATAAGTACGGGTCATGGACCGTGTTTTTCTGCAGACTGGTTCCGCTGATCAGAAGCTTGATCTCGATTCCTGCAGGGATGTCCCATATGAGCTTTTGGCTCTTCCTGCTTTACACAACATCCGGAACATTAATTTGGAACATCATCTTGGTGAATATCGGGGCAGCTGTTGGATCTTCGTGGGAAGATATTGTAGGGTACATGGACATTTATTCAAACATCGTATATGCAATATTGGCCTTGCTATTGATTGCTTTCGTTGTTTTGATTTTTAGAAGGAATAAAGGCAAAGTATAATTTCAGTTTAGTTGATTGGGCCGTTATCATCGGCACTTCATTCCCAAACCGAATATGACCACAAAAGGCTGTCATTGCGACAGCCTTTTTCTTATGGAAGGAAGAAGGATGAACCCGGAATAAAGGGGGAGTGCTTTGGACAAAATGAGTGAAACGAAAAAGGAATGAGGTTCGGTGCTATGGCTTCTTTTTTCAAACAAAAGAGACAAGCGAAGCAACGTGAAAAGAAAAAGGAAGATGAAAGTCAATCCAAAAGTAAAACGCCTGATTATATTGAAAGTTCCATATCGGCTAATCTGGAAAAAGTGAAGAAAAAAACGGGAAACAGTCCCGACATCATTATCCGAACGCTGAAAATCGGTCAAAATCCAGAGATTAAAACGACTATTTTGTATGTGCAGGGTCTGATTGATAATCCAAGCGTTACGGACTTTTTAATTGAATCAATCATGAAAAATCCTCATCTATCAGAAAAAATACTTCCACAAGAAGCGTTGGATGTAATCTCTGAGGACGTGGTTTCCCTCGGTGGTGTAGAAACGGTCACGGACTGGGAAAAACTATTTTTATCCTTATTATCAGGGGACAGCATCATTTTTGTTGATGGTATCAACATAGCCCTGGTTGCCAGTACAAAAGGGGGAGAGCGGCGCTCGATTCAGGAACCAAGCACGCATTTGACTGTCCGGGGATCAAGAGAAGGGTTTACGGAATCGATTGGAACGAACATTGCCATGTTACGCCGGATCATCAATACCCCGGATTTATGGATAGAGTCGATGAAAATAGGCACGGTGACAAAAACGGACGTTTCCATCATGTATATAAATGGAATCGTTAAAGAAGGGATCGTCGAGGAGGTCAAGAAGCGCTTAAATCGAATTAACATCGATAGCATTCTTGAATCAGGATATATTGAACAATTGATAGAAGACCAGGTCATGACCCCATTCCCAACCCTTAACCATACAGAAAGACCGGATATGGTCGCAGGAAACCTTCTGGAAGGAAGAGTGGCGATATTCGTTAATGGAACGCCTTTCGTCTTGGTGGCCCCGGCAATATTCGTACAGTTTTTTCAATCTGTCGAAGACTACTATAATCGCTTTGACATTGCTTCAGCGACACGTTTTTTACGAATCATCGTTTTCATCATCTCGATAGTCGGGCCGGCTGTCTATGTTGCAGCCACGACTTTTCATCAGGAAATGATTCCAACTAAGCTGCTGGTCATTGTAGCGGCTCAAAGGGAAACGGTTCCTTTGCCTGCCGTCGTTGAAGCGCTTCTTATGGAAATGACCTTTGAAATATTACGGGAAGCAAGTCTTCGGATGCCAAAGGCCGTTGGTTCGACGATGTCCATTGTCGGAGCATTGGTCATCGGGCAGGCGGCTGTCCAGGCTGGTATCGTATCGCCGGCAATGGTCATCATCGTCTCGATCACGGCGATTGCCAGTTTTGCAACTCCTTCTTATTCCATAGCCATATCTGCCCGCATTGTGCGGTTCGGATTCATCATTTGTGCCGGCACTTTAGGTTTTTATGGGATGATTTTAGCCTTTATCGTCCTTATTGTCCATTTATGCAGCTTGCGTTCACTTGGAGTTCCTTATATGACACCGCTCGCCCCTCTGCATCCGGAAGGGTTGGGCGACACATTCTTCAGAAGACCTATGTGGGCCTTTAAGGAAAGGCCAAAATTTTTAACCAACGAAAATAATCTGATAAGGGAAGGCGAAAATCAAAGACCCCTGCCTCCTGAATCGCGTGGAATGAAAACTGCTGACGAGAAAAAAGGTGAAGGCAATGAATCGTAAAAAGCTAATTCTTTTCTTGATATTGATCTGTTCCATATTCACCACCGGCTGTTGGGATAAAACAGAGTTAAACGAAATGGCCATTGTCTCGGCAGTTGGACTCGATAGAAATAAAGAAGGAAAGTTAGTGGGAACGTTCCAAATCATTAATCCAAGCAATGTAGCGGGAGCTCTTCAGGGCGGCGGCGGAACAAATCCACCGATATCCATTTATAGGGCCACCGCAAATAATGTGCTTGAACTTGATAGTATCGCTTCAACGAAAATCTCCCGAGATATGTATTTTGCCCATGCCAACCTGATTGTCATCGGTGAAGAACTAGCAAAAGAAGAGGGCCTCAACGATATTTTCGATGCATTTGAGCGCTCACCGGAATTCAGGGCAACTACGAGGATTGTGATTGCCCGGGGTGTGAAAGCAAGGGATATTGTCGAAACGTTAACTGCAATCGATAAGGTATCTGCTGAAAAAGTCATTAGGACGATTGAAATCACTGAAAAAATCCAGGGGAAAAGTATTAGCATCAATCTCCAAGAGGTGATCAAGAATCTGCTTAGTACCGGAAAAGAACCAATAATAAGCGGTTTTACCGTGAAAGGCAACACAGGTAAAGAGGATAAAATGGAGAATACCATGTCTTCGGATATTGAGGCAAACCCTAATGCAGCGGGAATTGGTGTTTTTAAAGATGGAAAATTGATTGACTGGCTGGATGGTGATAAGGCAATAGGATCAATGTGGGTATTGGATAGGATCGAAAATACCCATTTAAACCTTGATTGGGAGGGTAAAAAAGACGCAATCACCTATTCAGTTATTCGGCAAAAAACCAACGTCGGGGTAAAATTGGTAAACGGCAAACCGAAAATATCGATAAAGGTCCGTGCAGAGGGAGATATCCGGGAGGTGAATGTTCCTTTGAATCTAACCGATATGCATGTTCTGATAGATATTGAAAATAAGTTAGCGAAAGAATTGAAGAAGGAGATGGAAGATGCGATCGTTCGGGCACAAAAAAATAAATCCGATATTTTTGGCTTTGGGGAGCTCATGCACGAATCCCATCCGAAAGAATGGAAGAAACTAGAGAAAAACTGGGACGACGATACTTTTCCTAAACTGGAAGTTGATGTGCAGGTAGAAACTTTCATTCGCCGTACCGGATTACGTAATAAGCCATTTCTTTCAAATTTAAAAAAGAAAGATCAATAATGGAAAGGAAGTGGCATCCTCATGGAAAAGGCAAAAATCAGCGGTTACCAGCTGTTCGTCCTTATTTTCCTGTTTGAAATGGGCAGTGCACTTTTGGTTCCGCTTGCAGGTGAAGCCAAGCAGGCTGCTTGGCTAGTCATCCTTATTGCGATGATAGGCGGATTTTTATTATTTTTCATTTATTATGGCCTTTTTCAATACTACCCTGAGCAGCTGTTAACAGAGTTTGTAAAACATATATTAGGGAATTTTCTAGGCAGGATCGTAGCTTTTCTATACATCCTTTATTTCATCTATCTTTCTGCAAGGGTGCTGAGGGATTTCGGAGATACGCTGCTTACTTTTGCCTATCCTCATATTCCGTTATTTGTTGCGAACGCTGCATTCATTTTAGTCGTGGTGTATACGGTCCGTAAAGGGATAGAAGTATTGACGAGGACGGGGGAACTATTCTTTGTCTTAGAGAATTTACTTTTAATGACCTTCATGCTTCTGATTATTGCTTCCGGCATGATCCATTTAAACAACTTAAAACCCATTTTTGAAATGGGCGGGACAGAGATGGTGAAAATGGGTTTCACTAAAACCGTATTTTTTCCATTTGGCGAGATCATAGTGTTTTTAATGATTTTTCCTTATTTGAATGAACCTCAGCGACTGAAAAAAATTGGGATAGGGAGCTTGGCGACAAGCGGTATTTTTCTCGCGATAATAATGGCTGTGAATATTGCTGTACTTGGTGTGGACCTTACGACACGTTCGCAATACCCTCTTCTTACCCTTATTCAGTCAATAGAGGTCGCTGGCTTTCTTGAACGTCTCGATGTGTACTTCTTGTTTTTGTTGATGATTGGCGGGTTCATCAAGATATGTGTATTTACTTATGTAGCGGTAACGGGTACGGCGAATGTTTTCAATGTTAAACAGCCCTCCAGACTTGCATACCCTGTTGGCATCGTCATTTTATTGATTTCAATTATTATGTCAAGCAGCTATACGGAACATATCCATGAAGGGCTAGATGCCGTACCAAATTACATCCATCTGCCATTTCAGGTGATCATTCCGTTGCTTCTCTTGGTCATTGCCTTTTTTAAGAATCGAAAAAAAAGGAAGACAAGCACCAAAAAAAGTTCCTGAAAGGCGGAGTTGATCAAAAATGAAATTCTTCGGTATTACGCTTTTGCTTCTGATCCCTTTAGTGACCTTTTCTTTAGGTATGGATATTCTATTGGGATTTGATTTGGATAATTCAATCAAGCATGCCTTTAACCCATTTTTGGTGAAGGACCCCGCTGAACTTATCCTTTTTTTCATTCTTCTTGCATTCCTTGTATTCAGCTTCTTTTATCGAAAAAAAAAGAAAGGCAACACCAAAGGACAACAATGATGGTGCAAATTCCCGTTGCTGAAAAATTGAGATGAACTCCGAATAGGGGAGTTTGTCTTTTTGCTTTTTTCCACCCTGTAAACCCATTTCATAGTATGATGATAAAATGAGATATTTTCAGCGGAATGTAAAATCACTCAACAAAAAACCCCCGGGAGGAGGACGGCAATTTGGATATCAAATTAAATCGAAAAATCATAAAAGACATGTGCGGAACCGTCTCCTTCAAAAGAGGGGAAGCTTTTCAGCGTGCCAATAAAGTGAAATTTGAAAGCTATCGTCATGATAGTTGTGAAGCAACGGTTAAAGGAAAGGAAGACTTCCATGTCACGATTGATGCGGATGCTGTCGGCGGTTTTCAGACAAAATGCAGCTGTCCTACGCTAGCTTCCTTCCATCGGGATTGCCAGCATATTGCAGCCGTCCTGCTGTCGGTTTACGACCATCAGCAAGATGGAACGATACCTGATGGCCTGCAAGCAACCGGTGTTGCTTCAGCCAATAAGAAGTTGTCAGAGGGCTTGCTGACCCTTTTCAATAATCAGCCTGTCCGCAAAAGCGGTCATCAGCGCCACTTTGAAAAAAGAAAGATGCTTGAAGCAGAGTTTACGTGTAAACCAGTATGGATGGGAACGGAACTATATATGTTAGGACTGGAAATGAAAATCGGTTCTTTCAATGTGTCGAATATTCGGGATTTCCTGAAGCGCGTTAAAGACGGAAAGCCTGCCGAAGTATCCCTTTCATTTATATATGACCCGGTGCTGCATTGTTTTCAGAATGAAAATGATTCCGTGCTTCAGGAGCTCATTACAGTGATATCGGATGAAAAAGTCTATGTGGATGCCATAGCGGACAAAACTGAAAATACATTGAACAATCACTTATTACTTTTGCCGCCATCTTCTTTTCAAAAGCTTGTCCCCATCCTTGAAGTAGCGCCATTGGTGAAGCTTTCCCATGGGGACCATACATTCAATGGTTTTCGTTTATCAAACGGACCTCTTCCTTTACAGTTTGACTTTACCGAAAGCGAGGGCAAAGGGTTTCAACTGAAAATTAATGGATTGCATGAGATGATTGTCATGAATGCATACAAACTGGTTCTATTTAAAGGGAAATTGGTTCAGCTCGAAAATGAGGATTGCCAGCGCCTTTCTGAGTTAAAGCAAATGATGGAGAATTCGGGAATGAATCAAATTCCAATCCATCATGACCAGCTGGAATTATTCCTGGACAAAGTGGTACCAGGTTTGAAAAAACTCGGTGAAGTCCATATAGCAAGATCCATCACCGAATTATTTTTGAAGACACCGCTTGTTGCAAAGCTATACTTGGATCGAGTAAAAAACAGGCTGCTAGCGGGGCTGGAGTTCCATTATGAAAATATCGTGATCAACCCTTTGGAAAAGCAGGAATCCAAGGTTATAAGGGATGTTGAGAAGGAGGCGGAGATACTAAAGCTGATGGAGGATAGCCAGTTTGCCAAAACGGACGGCGGCTATTTCTTGCATAATGAAGAGTTGGAGTATGAGTTTTTGTACCACATCGTTCCGAAACTCCAAAAGCTGGTACAAATCTATGCCACTACGGCAGTAAGAAACCGGATTTCCCGTGGAAATGCTGCACCGCGTATTAGGGTGAATATCAAAAAAGAACGTACTAATTGGCTCGAATTCAAATTTGAAATGGATGATATCCCAGATAAACAAATTCGCGAGGTCTTAGCAGCGCTTGAAGAAAAGAGGAAGTACTATCGTTTAAGGAATGGATCTCTGCTTTCCCTTGAAACAAGGGAATACGAGGAAATCAATCGTTTTCTGAATGCATTGCCCGTACAGGATGAAGACCTGGAGAGCACGCTGAACATGCCAATCGTAAAAGGGCTTCAGCTCCTTGATTCCGTGAATGACAGCCAGACATTCACAATGGAGGAGTCATTCCGTCAGTTTTTGGATAACATCGGGAATCCGGGCTCCTTGGAGTTCGTGGTGCCAAATAGTCTAGTCCCGATCTTGCGCGAGTATCAAAAAAACGGCTATAAATGGATGAAAATACTTGCCCAATACGGTTTTGGCGGAATTCTTGCTGATGATATGGGACTGGGAAAAACACTGCAAAGCATCGCGTACATTTTATCCGAGCTGCCTGACATCCGTGAGAAAAGGGTGCCGGTGCTTATTGTCTGCCCATCATCATTGACCTACAATTGGCTGAGCGAATTCACTAAATTCGCTCCTGATATACAAGCCGTCGTCGTTGATGGCGACAAGACGGAAAGGACGAAGCTGCTTAAGGAAGCGAAGGATGTGGATGTAGTGATCACCTCTTATCCATTGCTCCGGAAAGACATCGCTTCGTTTGAAAAGCAGGACTTCCATACGGTGTTTTTCGATGAGGCACAGGCCTTTAAAAACCCAGTGACGCAAACGGCACGAGCGGCCAAGAAGATAAAAGCGGCACATCGCTTCGCGTTGACTGGTACGCCTATCGAGAATTCACTAGAAGAGCTCTGGTCCCTTTTCCACGTCGTATTCCCTGAATTATTCATGGGGTTAAAGGAGTATAGCAATCTCTCAAGGAAGCAGATTTCCCGCAGGATCCGCCCATTTTTGCTGCGGAGAATGAAAGAGGACGTGCTAGGTGAACTTCCGGAAAAAATCGAGTCGCTGGAATCGGTGGAACTGCTTCCTGATCAGAAGAAACTGTACGGTGCCTATCTGGCGAAGCTGCGGCATGATACGCTGAAGCACCTGGATAAGGACACCCTCCGGAAAAATCGGATCAGGATCCTCGCTGGCTTGACCCGGCTTCGGCAAATATGCTGTCACCCCGCCTTGTTTGTGGACGGATATAAAGGCAGTTCAGCTAAATATGAGCAGCTGATGCAAATTGTCGAGGAATCGAAGCATTCTGGAAGAAGGGTTCTGGTTTTCTCGCAATTTACAAAAATGCTTCAAATTATCGGCAGGGATTTGGCCATTAAGGGACAACCTTTTTTCTACCTGGATGGACAAACCCCATCAAAGGAACGTGTGGAAATCTGCAATCGATTTAATGCAGGAGAGCGGGATATATTCCTCATTTCATTGAAAGCGGGCGGTACGGGTCTCAACCTGACGGGTGCCGATACAGTCATTCTATATGACCTTTGGTGGAATCCGGCAGTTGAAGAACAAGCTGCGGACCGTGCCCATCGAATGGGACAGAAGAATGCGGTTCAAGTCATCAAACTTATTGCCCGTGGCACAATCGAAGAAAAAATGAATGAACTTCAAGAGAAAAAGAGACATCTTATTGAAGAAATCATCGACCCTGGAGACAAGTCGTCGTCTGCGCTTACAGAAGAGGATATCAGGGAAATCCTGATGATATAAGGGTTTCATCTGAAGGTAATCTTAGTAATGAAATGAATAGTTCAGTTATGGAGCATTCCTTTTTAATGAGGAATGCTTCTTTTATTTTTAAAAAGAAAAGGATATTTAGGTAACAATAATAATATAATAAAAAACAACAATGTTTTATTGTAAAACGATAAAATATGTGTTAAATTCAAATTGATAAAAAATAAATGAGGTGCTTTTTATGAAACAAGTGTCAACGATCTTTTTGAAGATAGCCGTTATTCTTATTGGAATGCCGGTTCTTGCTATGTGCATCTTTGTGGTGCCTGAGATTGCGAATTTTGCAGCAGAATTATATCCGGATATGACTTATTTGAAATATCTCGTTTTAATCGATTTGTATGCATCGGCAATACCTTTTTACTTTGCTCTATATCAAGCCTTTAAACTTTTAAGCTATATTGACAAGAACAAAGCTTTCTCGGAATTATCTGTAAGAGCTTTAAAGACTATAAAAAATTGTGCAATCACAATCAGTAGCTTTTATGTGGTAGGAATGCCGCTCTTTTATCTCATGGCGGAGATGGACGACGCCCCAGGCATCATAGTAATCGGATTGGTCGTCATTTTTGCTTCAATGGTGATTGCAGTCTTTGCTGCTGTTCTTCAAAGGCTTTTGCAAGAGGCCATCGATATAAAATCAGAAAATGACTTAATAGTCTGAGGTGAATAACATGGCAATTATAATCAATATTGATGTGATGCTGGCTAAAAGGAAAATGAGTGTTACAGAACTTTCTGAGAGGGTTGGAATAACGATGGCTAATCTTTCCATATTGAAAAACGGCAAGGCAAAAGCGATTCGATTATCAACTTTAGAGGCGATTTGCAAGGCGTTAGAATGTCAGCCCGGAGATATTTTAGAATACCGGAATGATGATGACACCCAAGATTAAAAAAGTGAAAGAAAAAGAAAGATTTCATCAAAGGGGAGTTACTCATGAATTTAACGATAAAAAAATGGAGACACCAATCATGCGAGCACTAAAACAACTCGTTCGGTTTGGTTGGGAGCAGGCCCTATCCTGCTTGTTTCCTGCCGTTATTTTTGCCTCTTTGGCTATTACAAAATTCATACCGCTTCCCTTTCTGCCGCGGTATGACTGGCTCCTCATCATCTGCCTTCTGATGCAGTGGTGGATGGTGCGTTCCGGGCTTGAAACACGGGATGAACTAAAGGTCATCACCTTGTTCCACCTTATTGGTCTTGCTCTTGAACTTTTCAAGGTACATATGGGCTCCTGGACTTATCCAGAGGAAGGATATTTTAAGATTTTTGGAGTGCCTCTGTATAGCGGATTCATGTACGCAAGTGTAGCGAGTTATCTTTGCCAGGCGTGGAGGAGGTTAAAGGTTGAACTGGTCAAGTGGCCGCCGTTTTTGGTCGTTGTATCTCTTGCAGCTGCGATTTATTTGAATTTTTTCACCCACCATTATTGGATTGATGTTCGTTGGTGGTTATCTGGACTAGTCATCATCGTCTTTTGGCGGTCATGGGTCACATATGAGGTTGGTGGAACTCGGTATCGTATGCCAATCGCACTTTCTTTTGTGCTCATCGGATTTTTTATTTGGATAGCCGAAAATATCGCAACGTTCTTTGGAGCATGGGAATATCCAAATCAAACCGATGCATGGAGTCTCGTTCATCTAGGAAAGGTAAGCTCATGGCTCTTATTAGTGATCGTCAGCTTTCTTATAGTAGCGACGCTAAAGCTGGTTAAGGGGAAAGATTCCGCTGTGATGGATGCGGGTTCAATTTTTATAAAATGACTTCACACAAGAAAATAAATAAGTAAAGACGACACATTAATGGCTATATCTAAATTGTGTCGTCTTTGTTTTTCTATGCTTTTATATACTTAATAACAAAATGGTAATGCGGTGTCATATTCGGAATTTCTACAGACAAAAGTAAAATCACCTTGACTCATTCTTATGAAACAAGTTTTAATCCCACTGCCGCGCCAAGGACCATGGCTATAAAAACGACCCTTCGCCAATCCTTGGATTCCCCATATAATAGCATCCCGATTATCGCTCCGCCTGATGCGCCGATTCCTGTCCAAATAGCATAAGCCGTCCCCATCGGCAAGGTTTTCATGGCATAAGCAAGAAAAAGGAAACTTGCTCCAAATCCGATGAATAACAGCAGCAAGGATTGCCAATTACGGTCTTTGTGCAATTTATTTATCATCGCGACCCCAAACATTTCAAATAGCCCCGCTAAGATTAAAGAGACCCAAGCCATTATGATTCATCCCCTTTCTCAGCCTTATCATCAGTCACTAGCTTCAAACCGATCACCCCTGATAATAAGAGGAGGATCAATAGCGTTTTGCTCAGCTTGAAGGATTCCCCAAAGAAAATGATTTCGGAAAAAACGGTACCAGCTGTCCCCATACCGACAAAAACGGCATATACCGTTCCGACAGGAAGCTTCCTGCCAGCCATTATCATCAAGTAAAAACTGATGATGATCGAAATGACCGTTCCAGACCAAGTCCAAAAGTCATCTGCATGTTTTAAGCCAATCACCCAAAATACTTCAAAAAAAGCCGCAATGAATACTTTAATCCAGTTTGTGCTCATGAAATATCGCACCTCCAATTTTATTCTTTACTAAAAAAACAAAAAAAGCCCAAGAGATAACTGTTAAACAGTTTCTCCCAGGCTTTTATCCTTCCGTGACACAGCATGCTTGCTGTGAGTTTTCTCTCGGACCAGACCAGCAATAAGACGCACTGCGGAACCCTAGAAAACCTTTGACATATGCAATTACCTTTCATTATACATACTTTTTGAACTTACTCAAGGTAAAAGTTTTGGCAAGACCATGCCCATTTTAGCCTAATATCCGCATATGTCCCGTAACGTTTACAGCAGAGATGACTTAATATATCCCAAGGTTTTTAGTTTAATTGAACATTGGGAAAAGAGGGCAAATCATGACTGCTGAATATAACATCAGAAAAAATGCACTTCATCTTTCTGAAAAGGAAAAAAGGAAATATATCAATGCTGTTTTGGTCTTAAAGGAAAAAGGGATATATGATCGGTACGTAGCGTGGCATGCTGCTGCAGGGAGATTTCAAACCCCTCCCGTTAAGCGCCCGAAAGCAGGGAACGCTCCATCAGCATCGACCCGCAGTCATAATGATCAAGGGGAGCGGACCGGGGCTGACAATGACAATATCCATGGAAGCCATGGTGATCAGCGAAATGCAGCCCATAGAGGGCCGGCTTTCTTACCTTGGCATCGCTATTTCCTTTGGCTGTTCGAACGCGATCTTCAATCCGTTGACCCCAGTGTGACCATTCCCTACTGGGATTGGGCAGCAGATTCAGAATTGGAGGATCCAGCTTCATCCCCAATCTGGGGTAGCGATTTCATGGGCGGAAACGGGAATAAAAGGAAAAACAACCTTGTCGATTCAGGACCTTTTGCTGCTGGGCGCTGGGAAGTTCTTGATGAGGAGGGGAAACCTTCAGGGGGATTGAAAAGGAACTTCAGATCAAGTGAACAAGTTGCAAACCTGCCGACGAAACAAGACGTTCAAAACGTATTGAAAGTCACTCCTTACGATGCACCACCGTGGAATTCCGCAAGCAATCAAAGTTTCCGAAATCAGCTTGAAGGATTTGTCGATGGACCGGCCCTTCATAATCTAGTGCATGGGTGGGTCGGGGGACATATGGGTTCTGTACCTGTTTCACCTAACGATCCAGTCTTCTTTTTACACCATGCCAATGTCGATCGGATATGGGCAATGTGGAAAATCCTGCACCGGGAGGAGAAATATCTACCAAGAAGAGGGGGACCCTTCAGCCATAACTTGAATGATCCGATGTTTCCGTGGGATATAACCCCTAAGGAGATGATCAATCATAGGAAATTGGGCTATATATACGATATGGAAAGGAAGATGGTGAAGGGAGAACACCATTGAATGAAGGTCAACAAGGCGCAGTGTGAAGCACTGCGTCAATTTGTCGATAAAATGGAGTTCCTCGGTTTAAACCTAACTAGCTTAAAGAAATATGCGTCACTCCTGCCAAAAAACTGGCTAGCAGAGTCGGCGGAAAGCGAGTGCTCTAAGTTCCGATCATTTAACTGGACTGTTTTTTTAAAACAAGCGAATCCAGTTTATGTTTTGTCAGGTAACAAACATCGATATAATGAAAGGGACCTTAACAAAGAATGCTAGTATAAGAAATGGATTGCAGTGGAAAAGAGGGTGGCTCTTATGGAGAAACAGGTACATATTTTAATTGTTGAAGATGATAATGATATTAGTGGGTTGCTTTGTAATATGATGAAAAAAAGTGGCTATATCCCTCAGCCGGCTTTTTCAGGGACGGAAGCAATATTATATATAGAAAAAAAGAAATGGGATATGGTGTTGTTGGATTTAATGCTTCCAGGAATGGACGGGGAGGAAGTTCTTCGGAATATTAGAGAGAATCATCATGTCCCTGTTTTGATAATTTCTGCAAAAGGAGAACAGCAAACGAAGATAAATAGTTTGCGTGCGGGGGCAGATGATTTTATTACGAAGCCATTTGATATTGAAGAAGTATTGGCAAGAATTGATGCTCATTTAAGAAGATCTTCAACCATGAAAAGAATGGAGGGAAAGAACCAGCTTACATATAAAGACATTGCAGTGGATACTGATACGAAAATAGTTATCGTAAATGGCATGAAGGTAATACTAACGGCAAGAGAGTACGCCATTTTAGAATTACTTATTTCCTATCCTCAAAAAATATTTTCAAAAGCCAATGTGTTTGAAGCGGTTTGGGGAGATGATTATTTAAGGGATGAGAACACTGTGAACGTCCATATGAGTAATCTGAGAAGTAAATTGGCTAAAGCGAACCCGAATGAAGAGTATATTGAAACCATTTGGGGTATGGGATATCGCTTAAAATAACTTAAGGTTTTCTTAAGGTTTTCTTTATGATCCCTTATGATTTTCATTTTATGATGAATCACAGATAAGGGAGGAAAAAAATGAGTGAATATATATTAAGGACATCCGGTTTATCAAAAAAATATAAACATACAACTGCATTAAATAACGTGAATCTTTCTATCAAAAAAGGTGCCATTTATGGCTTCATTGGTCAAAATGGAGCAGGGAAGTCAACCTTTATCAAACTTGTGGCAGGATTAGCCTTTGCAAGTGAGGGAAGCATCGAACTGTTTGGGGAAATCGATCCAAAAAAATTGATTGAGGCAAGAAAAAGAGTCGGAACTATTATTGAAGGGCCAGCTTTATTTCCGCATATGACTGCTAAGCAAAACCTTGAAGTCCATCGAGTGCAAAGAGGCATTCCCGGAAAAGAATGCATTGAAAAGACGTTAGCACTTGTAGGACTGCAACATACAGGAAAGAAAAAAACGAGAAATTTTTCATTAGGTATGAAACAAAGATTAGGACTGGCGATGGCGTTGTTGTCAGAGCCTGAATTTCTTATTTTGGATGAACCAATAAACGGATTGGATCCAATGGGAGTAATCGAAATCCGTGAGTTGCTTTTAAAGTTAAACCGTGAGAAAGGAATTACCATTCTTATTTCCAGTCATATCTTAAGCGAATTAAATTTATTGGCAACTCATTATGGGATCATTCACGATGGGAAATTATTAGAGGAGTTAACAGCGAAAGATTTACATGAAAAATGTCAGCATTATTTACACATAAAAGTAGACAAGCCACATCAGGGAGTTGCAGTGCTGGAAGAAGAATTAGGTACGAAAGAATTTGAAGTCATGCCTGATGGAATCATCAAATTATATAAGTTTGTAGGTGAACCAGGCCTTGTTTCTACAACATTAGCAGCGAATGGGGCAGTGATTGAGCAGTTTATGCCAATGGGTGAAGATTTAGAAGAATACTTTACAAAGCTTATTGGGGGCGGCAACCATGAATAATCTTATAAAAGCGGAATTGTATAAGCTACAACATGATCGCTCCTTCTGGGCTATTGCATTAACCATTATATTAATAGGAATTCTTGCTCCCAGTGAGATGCTAATTAGGGGAACTAGTGGAGAGATGAAAGGAATAGACGTTGTGATAGCGTTTGTTAATCAGAATGAACTTGTAATAAAATATGCCCCGTGTATTTTGGCTGGATTTTTTATTTCAAGTGATTATTCAACAGGTGTGATGAAAAATTTGATATCCGGTGGAAATAAACGAATCGAAATCGTTCTTGCAAAACTGTCAGTCTTCACGATCGGTGCAATCATCATTTCTATCTTATTCCCACTTGTCCTATGGATAGTGTCCACTGTATTTTTTGGATCAGGGTCGCATTTATTCCCTAATATGTCCGTAGTGGAAAGTATTGTTCCAATGTTAGGGTTACTTGCTTTGTATGGGGCGGCATTTGCTTCTTTTATGACACTCATAGGACTCATCTTTACAGATAGTGGAAAGACCATTTCGTTTTTATTTGTGTTCACTTTCGGATTGGAGGTTGCATTTTCTATATTTTCGAAAAACTCCCCCATAATTCAAACGATATATGATCATAGCATCATTAAATTAATAAAAGATATTCCTGCGGCCATACTTGAACAAACAGAGTTATTTACGATGATTATTGTTCCAATTTTAACTTTTGCCGTATGTGCAATAGGATGCTGCATTGTATTTTCCCGCAAAGAAATCAAGTAAGAAAAAAGGGGGAGGCAAATGATTCATTTAACAGTACTATGTATGTTCATAGCGATCGTTTTTCTCTTC
Organism: Bacillus sp. T-10(2022); assembly: GCF_056502895.1. Lineage (NCBI taxonomy): Bacteria > Bacillati > Bacillota > Bacilli > Caryophanales > Bacillaceae > Bacillus > Bacillus sp. T-10(2022). Next base: position 4,340,784 of record NZ_CP113518.1, on the reverse strand, counting down.
CGATTTTTTTTCATGAAGCGAGAAATGAAAAGAATGACGAAACAGCTCCAAGCTTATCGTTATCGATATACAGAAAAGAAATTGGATATTAAATATTTTGATCGGGATATCGAAAAACTGGCAGTCGAAATCAATGGCTATTTTGATTCCATGATGGAGATGAAGGTGGAACAAAAGCGAACGGAAGAGACATTGAAGCAGGCAATTGCCAATATGTCGCATGATCTGCGAACGCCACTAACTTCCATTTTAGGTTATATCCAGCTGTTGGAAGATAAGCACTTAACTTTAGAAGAACGAGCAGAGTATATTGGAATTGTCAAAAGGCGAACGAAAAGATTACAAGATTTGCTCAATGAATTTTTTGAATTATCTATTGTGGAATCCATGGACTATGAGCTGCAGTTTCAAACATTCCAGCTCAATCAGAGTATTTGGGAAGTGCTCATGAACTATTATGATGCATTTCATGAGTTACGGTTACATGTGGATATCGACATGCCAGATGAAGAGATCATGTTATACGGAGATCCATCGGCAGTAAAAAGAGTTGTTGAAAATTTAGTGAGTAATGTTCTTAAGCATGCAAGTGGTGCGGTAGAGTTATCATTAAAGGAAGAATCATCCTCCATTGTCTTTACTATTCGTAATAAAACAGATGTAATGACAGAACAAGATGTTGAGAGAATCTTTGATAGGTTTTATACAGGAGATACAGCAAGAAATAAAAAAGGAACGGGACTAGGGTTATCCATTGCGCAAAGTTTAATGATAAAAATGGATGGTGAGCTTTTTGCCACTTTAAAAAATCATCAATTTATCATGACCTGTCAATGGAAAAAAAGAACGTAGTCAGTTTCTGTTTTCAGGTCGAAAAAGCCCCGAAATATTTATCCGGGGCTTTTTTGACTTGCTATTTAGGCACTCACTGTCCGTTTCCGGGATGAACCTTCTTTTTTATGTGATACATAGCTATGCAGGATCATTCCCATGATGACGATAAAGATACCGAACCACGATAACGGAGAAGGGATCGGTAAAGATAGGAATAGCAATTCGCCGGCTAGGGCAAAAAGGACCTCCATCGATTGTGTAGCTTCGACTGAAGCTAATTTCTGCATATTTCCACTTACCAAATCGGTCGCTTTGAAAAAAAGGACCGTGGCAATGACACCTGAAAATAGTGCGACCAAAAGGGATTGGAAACTCTGCATCTTCGTCGGCGCCCCTACTGTAAAGAAACCGTACAATGAAAGCAGGAACCAGAATGGCAGACTCGCCAAAGTCATTCCCAATACACGCTGGTAAGCATCCAAACGTCCTTCGGATACTTCCATCATTTTGCGATTTCCCAATGGATATGCAAACGAGGCGATGACGATTGGTATCACTCCCAACCAAAGATCGGCCATTGAAATGTGCTTGGTATGTTCCAGCTGCATCAGGATGATTCCTAGCAGGATGATCATGGACATGAGGAGACCTTTCACAGAAATCTTTCCTCTTTGCCTTTCGAGCCCATCTTTCGTTTGGACATTTTCAAAAAACAGCGGCGCAAGCAGCGCACCCGAAATGATCGTGATTTGCCAAGTGCCGGCGATCAGCCATCCAGGTGAGTAGGCGGATGCAAAGCATAAAGGAGCATAAAATAACCCAAAACCGACAAAACTCCAAAGCAGCCAAGGACCTGGTTTTTCTCTCATCACTCGTAAAAGGGGACGCAGATTTTTTCTGCTTAATACGATACAAAACAGAAAAGGCACCATAAAGAAATAACGCAGCGAAGCACTCCATATCCAACTGCCGCCAGACAACTCCATGGCCTGATTCAAAACAAACGTAAATGCAAAAAAGAAAGCAGAACAAATACCTAATATAATCGGACGCAATTGACTCACCTCAATCTGTTTTATGAGTCAGTAAGACTCTGGAAGGATGGCAATCGTTTCGGCTTTCTGGAAGATTTATCAGAAATATCCACTGTGTCAATTTTCGCAATATTATAAGCGATCAATTTAAATTGTCCTTCAAAAGCAAAAGAAAATCAACAGGATTCTTTTAGGCTAGCGAAATTCATTCTCTTATGATTCGACATGGAATGAAAGAATGCTTGTTGGAATTAAATGAAGACGTTTCCATTTTAATGTTTTAATTAACAAAATGTACCAACTTTGCAAGCGAAAAACGTTGTTATGACGCTTGTTATGAACGGATTACTAATAATTTATATGAAAATCATATAGATGCAGATAATATACGAAGATACGAGAATTGACGAATATGGTAGGTAGTGGTATCTTTATAGAAGTGCAAATAATGTCGAATGGTGACGAAATATATAGATGCAACATTCGCAAGAAAGTTAGTGGGGTAAATTAAATGAAATCTACAGGTATTGTACGTAAAGTTGACGAATTAGGACGGGTAGTCATTCCAATTGAACTACGCCGAACATTAGGAATTAATGAGAAAGACGCTCTGGAGATTTATGTAGAACAAGAGCGCATCATCCTTCAAAAATATAAACCAAATATGACTTGTCAGGTTACAGGTGAAGTTTCCGATGACAATATGAAACTTGTTGACGGTAAATTAATACTTAGCCCTGAAGGTGCCGAACTTCTAATTAAAGAAATTCAAGCCAGCATGGAAACTGCTAAATAATTAATATGCTAGATAAATAGCATCCAAGTGTAGGGAGGTTTTCCCTACACTTTTTTATATTAAATGGTGAAATAATAAAAATGATTCGATTCACGGACGAAACCAATTTTTTCATAAAGCTTCTGTGCTTTAACATTATCCTTACCTGTCTCCAGTGAAACCCCTTTGGCACCGGTTTCCCGTGCAAAAGTGATGGCCGCGTTCAATAACTCCTCGCCAAATCCCTTTTTGCGGGCGGACTCCCTCACGAATAAATCATTCAATACCCATGACCGCATCATACTGACAGATGAAAAAGAAGGATATAATTGTACAAAACCAATTGGATTTCCTTCATCAAAGGCCATAAAAACCACAGACTCCCCTTTTGTCAGCCTTTCTCTTAAAAACTCGCTTGCACGACCAGGATCAGAGGTTTGCTCATAAAACACTCTGTATAAATCAAAAAGTTCCGTCAGTGATTCCAGCTCATGTAATGTAGCCTTTTGTATGCTCATAAATGGACCTCCAATTTTAGAATACTCTAAATTTACCATTTAATTATGCTTTTCGACAAATTCTGGAACTCATTTCCCGGCCGAAAATCAGGATGGAGCTCAAAAAGCCACCATCCTGATTTTTTTCATCATGTAGAGGGCTTTTAAACCCAAGTTGATCAGCAAACTCACGAGATATAAGCGTTACTCGTGAGTTTAGAGCAAATACTCGTAAGTTTGGGCAAATTACTCGTGAGTTTAGAGCAAATACTCGTGAGTTTGGGCAAATTACTCGTGAGTTTAGCCGATTTACTCGTGAATGATGCATTACAGGAATTGGCCCTTAAAATCACAAGCCAAACCTTCATTACCGCAGTGGTTTAGCTTCTAATCCGCCTGTGTTAAGGATATGTACCTTTACGTTTATATCATGTATTGAATCCTTATCTAAATAATCCTTAGGCTCTTTTATATGATTCTTTTGCCAGTATTTTGTTTCTTTGATATAAAGGATTTTGCCAAAGTTTAAAGGGTCTGCGTTCTTTTGGAGCCCTGTATTAAACGTTGTTTGGATTTCTTTTTTTATTTGACTTTCGAATTTGCGTTTTATTTTCTCGATATCGATTTGGGTATCAAGCCCCAGTATTTTGCCGGATACGTCAATTTCAATATCGAATTTGTACTTTCCATCCTTGAGAACAGGTTTTACTTTATGATCCGGATGGGAGAATGAGGCATAGATGTCTTGCTTATTCATTGTAATGTTCACTGGAGTTTTGTTGGTCCTTTTAGTGAGCCAGCGTACACCGCTCAGTTCCTTTTCAGAGAACCAGGGCTGGGTCACTTTATAGTAAATGACAAATGCACCATCCATATAGAGGCTTTTTCGATTTTTATCTTTTTCCTTCCAAACTTTATCGTTCCAGGAAATGGAGGGTAAAATGGTTGTAGATGCTTTTTCCCGCTGGATAGAATAATACCTTTGGACCGTAATGGGCTGGATGAATGATCTAATCCGGTATACATCATCCGGAAAATATAAAGTCGTGTATAAAGGTGACAAATTAAAAAAACCGTTAATGGAGAAAAGCTGTTCCATGGAACTTTTTGTGGCAAAGATATTGGCTGAGTATCTGAGTAATTGGTTTCTGTATATATAATCCACTATTTCTGCGCTTTGCCGATTCAAAACATTTTCACTGATTACAAATGTGGATACATGTCCTATATAGAGAGACTGTTGAGTATTGCGCATTAGTTTATTAATGGCGATCGAAATGGACCGTCCTTTTTGTTTCCCTACGTATACGGGAGGTGCTTGCGTCGGCTTTGCCTCCGTTTTAGCTACCGCAGCGAAGTCTACAAGTTGCGTATAAACAATGTATTCCCCATCTTTGAAATCTATCCCGATGGCCGTTATATAATGAAAGTCCTGGATCGTTTTTTCATCCCAACAGCCTGAAAGTAATAGGATTAAATGTAGGGTCAACCAAATTTTACAGATGCGGAACATGCCTTACTGCCCCTTTCTCGTCTTATCATCAGCTGCCAAAGATCGCTTACTAATGGAATTCCATGGCCTCTTTATGAATGAATCCAGTATTTTTGTGAACCTAAGCGGGTTCATTCCGCCAATATATGAAACCCCGAATGAATCAAGTCTGGATAGTAAAGTGATAATGGAAAGGAAACCGATTATCAAGCCGTAGATTCCATAAATACAGCTTAGTAACAGCACAAACATTCGCAGAACGGTAACGGCACCTGTTAAAGACTGGTTTACAAGTGTATAAGATGCAACAGAGGTTACGGCAGTGACCACAAGCATGGTTTGTGAGGTCAGTCCTGCCCTTATCGCCGCATCACCGACAATTAGTCCTCCTACAACGGCAACTGTCTGCCCAACCGCTTTAGGTAACCTGACTCCGGATTCACGGAATAATTCAAATAAAATGAGCATGAGTATGAATTCCATCGTGGCAGATAAGGGAAGTCCCAGCCTTGAAAGGGTAATCGTGGCTAGTAACGGGAACGGCACCTGTTCAATATTGAAAGCGGAAATGGATATCCAAAACCCCGGCAATAAAACGGTAATGCCAAGCCCCATAAAGCGAAGAAGTCGCTCAAGGCTTACAAATAGAAAAGGAAGATTCGAATCTTCTGCGGTTTTTATTTGCAATAGTAAGGTAGAAGGGGCCACGATTATCGTTGGCATGCCGTCCACGATTAGAATGAATCTTCCTTGATTGAGTGCTTCGACTACAAAATCAGGGCGACTCGTATAATGAGTGAGTGGAAATATACTATATTTACTGTTAGTGATCAATTCCTCCAATTGTTGGCTGCTCACCAAAATATCAATATCAAGGGAGTTGATTTTCGATCTTACATTTTTAACAAGTTCTTTATTGATGATGTCATCCATGTACATTAGTGCGACTTTCGTTTGACTGCGCCTGCCAACGATAAAGTCTTCATAGGCAAGCGATTTGGTTTTTAGCCGCTTTCTGATTAAAGCTGTATTCATGGATAAATCTTCGACAAATCCATCTCTTGGCCCCCTTACCGAGACCTCAAAGGAAGACTCCTCAGGTTGCCGGTTCGGAACATTGGACAAATTTATTGAAAATAAAGCTTGGGTTGATGGTATGAATAATAAGGCATACCCAGAGAAAATCAGCTGTTGGACGTTATTGAATTCGCTATCAATGGTTACTTTCGTCAGATCTATCAAGGGTTTTAGCTTGTTGATTGCTTCTTCTTCATCGATTCTCTCGTCCAATTCCATCATCTTGTTTAACTTTTCCAAAATTCCCTCGTTCAATAAGCTGATATCGGCCATACCCGAGCAATAAAAAATAAGGACAGGAATGGGTCTTTCGGTTTCTCCGATATAAATCGTGTCAAACTTGATATCTGAACTTGAACTAAATAACTCGCGAAATGTCTCCTCCCTTAATTCAGGCAGGGTTGGCTCATTTTTGGATCGTTTCATTCTCATGTTTTTTACCCTCCTTAGAACTAATGAAAGTGCCGATAAACAAAAAGGCGGACAAAAGTAATAGGAAATAAAAAGCACCAGGGTAATAAAAAGTTTGGGTTACATGCAAAAACTTGAAATTACTGAATGGTACGATGGAGATGACGACCATAAGAAAGCCTACAGCAAAAAGAATTCCGACCTTCATTTTGTCCGTTTTCCTATTAAAGACTTCCGTTATTAAGAATAATGCCAGCGAAACACGGATATAGGCACCAGCAAGCCACTGATAAATCGAAAAGAAATCTGTATGTTCAATATATTTTCCAATAGTCAGCAATCGCCACTGTTCATAGGCAGGGTACCTCATGGCTTCGGCTAAGGTCGGTCCGAATTCAGCGAGTGCAGCTGTTAATGGGCCGAGAAGTAAAAACACTAAACCGAGACATATGAAAACCAATACTTTCCGACTGATTTTATCAGAAAGCTTTTCCTGGAAAAAGGCGATTAAAATCAGTTCTGCAAGACCATAACCAGAATATTGCAGGGTCTTAACGCCATGAAAATAGCCATTCTCGAAAAGGGGAAGGAGGTGGCTGTAGTCTTTTGTCGGTATATTTCCGGTCGCAACGAATATGCCAAGAATGATGACTATTGGCAATAATACAGAAGAGCAAATTGCGATGGAGCGCATACCAGAATGGGCAAGGAAGATACATAGCAGTGTAAACGGAATGATAATCGCTAAACTTGGGGTTTCAAAAAGAAAGCTTGTCGTGATCCAATCAATCGTTTCCTTTGTAGTGGCCAAAACAAGGCTGATCAGGTAAATCACTATAAAGAATAAGGCGATATTTTTAATATGTTTTCCAAATCTATTTTCAAGCCAATCCGTCAGGGATTGATTATTCATATTCTTGATTATCCTCGATAATATGTAGACCCAAATCGGGATCAACCCAATCATAATGATAGAAAAAATCCAAGCATCCCTTCCGCCGGTGGATAGGAGGAAAGGGATCAAAATAACGTGATTAAGAAGGCCGATTGATAAAAAGAAGATGCTAAGGGTTTGTATCGAACTAATTTTCTTCAAAATGATCCTATCCCCATTTCCATTGTTTAAAGATTGGATTGATGCACATGCCATTCATTTGTTTATGGTTGCTAAATCTGGAAATAGTATACGTGCTAATGATGTGGATTAAATTTCCTTCTGGTTAATGATGAGCAGGAGAACAAAGCAAAGTATGCCGGCAAAAAGGATTTGTCTTAATCGAAGAAGAATATATATAGATGCTATTTTTATTGAACATCTAGGGGGAATGAAGATGGATTTAAGATACCCAATAGGAAAGTTTCAGTTTGACGGGGAGATTACTAGTGGTGTAGCCGAGGGGTGGCTCAACGAGATTAATGCTTTGCCTCGGATGCTGCAGGATGCAGTAGGTAACATGGATGATGAACAGCTTGATACGGCTTATCGTCCTGGAGGATGGACGGTACGCCAAGTGGTGCATCATGTTGCTGATAGTCATATGAATGCGTATATTCGCTTCAAATTGGCCCTTACGGAAGAAAGTCCGGTCATTAAACCATACGAAGAGGGGCAATGGGCAGAGCTGCCTGATTATGATTTGCCGATTGAAATTTCTCTATCACTAATCGAAGCTGTACATATCCGCATGGGCAAACTTTTATCGGGTCTTCATGCAGACGACATGAGCCGAACATTCATCCATCCCGATTCAGGAGAGGTAACTGTCGGTGAAAATATAGGCATTTATGCATGGCACGGACGCCATCATCTGGCTCATATTACTTCTTTATCAAAGCGCCAGGGATGGTGAATATGACTGAGAAAGGTGTGATTACTGTGAACGCCGATGTGAAAATCGAAGAAATAACATCAATCGAATACCATCTTAATGAACTTTCCGACCTTTTGGTGCAGGTTGTGGATGATGGCGCATCCATAGGTTTTTTACCTCCCATGGAACGGTCTGAGGCGATTGATTATTGGAGTAGTGCCATAAATCCTGATGTGATTCTGTTTGTCGCTAAGTTACAGGGTAAGATAGTCGGGAGTGTACAGTTGCATTTATGTTCAAAGCGGAACGGCGGCCATCGAGCGGAAATCGCAAAATTAATGACGCATACTGGTTATAGACGAAATGGAATAGGACGTTCACTCATGTTAGAGGCTGAGAAAAGGGTCAAGCAAGAGGGACGGACATTATTGTTCCTGGATACAAGGGAAGGAGATCCTTCTAACTCCCTGTATACATCATTGGGATATATTCAGGCAGGCAGGATTCCTGATTATGCGAAATCTGCAAATGGTGAATTACATCCGACCATTTTTTATTATAAAAATAAGATTGGGTAACGAATTAAAAGGGGTGAATCCAAGTGCAAGCTGTCATCGAAAAAGAAGGTAATGGGATTATCGCAAGATTCGATCGCCTGCTCAATCATTCGGTTGAAAAGGTATGGGGTGCTTTAACGGAGAATGATAAGGTTGAAAAGTGGATGTCCAACCTGGAGATGAAGGACCTTCGAAAAGACGGGACCATAACATTCAATTTCAATGATGGGTCAGGGAAATCTTTTGATATGAAGATCAGGGACTTCCAAGAATCTGCCGTTTTAGATTTTGAATGGGGGGACGGCTGGGTTCGTTTCCAGGTATCCCCTGAAAAGGATGGATGTTCATTAGTATTGAAAGAATCCATCACGCCAGTTAATGATCATACATCAAAGGATTTGGCAGGCTGGCATATATGCCTTGATATGTTTAGTGATTTACTTGATGGTAATCATCAGGACTTCCCGATGGATGAATGGGAAAAAAGGCATAAGGAATATATGGCCGCCGTCAAACGAATTGAAGGATGAATGGAATGTGTGACATGCAGGTGGATACATAAGGAAGCGGAAAAGTGAATTTCGGCCAAAACCGAAGTGACGCTTCTGCCATGAAGGATGTTTTTTATTGATATTCCAGTTGGCTCCATGTTAAGATGACTTTAACTTTTAAGAAATGGAGGTTTTCCTTGTGACATTTATCAGACTGCGTTTCCAATCTTTGAACCGTTAATTGAATACGTTCAAGGGCTCTGCATGTCCGCAGGGTAAATGGGAATGGTCTGTCTATTTTTAAGGAAACCTTCATTTTACGCTTTTGTGAAAAAAGAGACGATTTCAACCTCTTTTTTTGTGTCCAGCTGAAGCCGCGTTAACCTTTGTGATCAAAGGGTTACGCTTTTCCAGTTGACTTTAAAATAGAAGAATTATTAACGGGAGAAATACTTTACCTATCCAAGGAGGTCATAGTGTAAAGTGGTGGATTCCCCATTGTATTGACCAAACCGAAGGCCAGCGGGAAGATTATTTTTTATCGTGAAAATAATCATCCTATCAGGTTTCTTTAGATAGGTTCTGATCCATTTACTCTAAACACAGGCAGATAGCCTGTGTTTTTTTTAGGGCATTAAGAAAAAAATATTGAAAATAGAATGAGGTGTTTAAGAGATGAAATCATTAAATGAACAAGTAAAGGACAATTGGAAAAAGAATATCACTCTTTTTCTAGGCAGTCAGACCATATCCCTCTTTGGTTCGTCCTTGGTTCAGTATGCCATTATGTGGTATATCACGTTGAATACACAGTCGGGTGTCATGATGACGATATCCATCGTTTGTGGTTTCGTGCCTACCTTTATACTGTCCCCAATCGCGGGGGTATGGGCAGACCGCTATAATCGGAAGATGCTGATCATTCTTTCGGATTCATTGATTGCCATTTCAACGCTGATATTGGCCATCTTGTTTTTAATCGGCTACGATGAGCTTTGGCTGCTTTTCGTCATGTCCGCTGTCAGGGCGATAGGAACTGGAATCCAGACTCCTGCAGTCGGGGCCATTCTTCCCCAGCTTGTGCCAGAGGATAAGCTTACGAAGGTGAATGGGACAAATGGAAGCATTCAAGCGCTGGTGATGCTCGTTTCCCCCATGGTGAGCGGCGCGCTGCTTACGATGGCTTCAATCGAAACCATTTTCTTCATTGATGTGATTACAGCTGCAATTGCCATCTTCACTTTGCTGGCATTTTTGAAAATTCCAGCACATGCGAAGGCATTACAAAAGCAAACAACCAGCTATTTCACCGATTTGAAAGAAGGATTCAGTTATATCAGGAATCACGACTTTCTTAAGAAGTTCTTTATATTTTTCGCATTTTTCTTCGTGCTTGCCGCACCTGTTGCATTTCTTACACCGCTTCAGGTCACACGCTCTTTCGGGAATGATGTTTGGCGGTTGACTGCGATAGAAATCACTTTTGCCATCGGAATGATGCTAGGCGGGCTTTTCATGGCTTCGTGGGGAGGCTTTAAAAACAAGATCCATACGATGACACTTGCGAGCCTAATAATTGGGGCCTGTACTTTCGCTCTTGGAATCATCCCCGTTTTTTGGATTTACTTGATCATCATGGGAGTAGTCGGATTGGCGATGCCCATCTTTAATACGCCGTCCATGGTCTTGTTACAGGAGAAAATCGAGGGTGATCTTCTTGGGAGGGTATTTGGTGTTTTAGGGATGATTTCGACTTCGATGATGCCCCTGGGAATGCTAGTATTCGGACCGATATCCGACATCATTAAAATTGAATGGCTACTTATAGGAACTGGTTTATTGCTGTTCATTCAAGGTTTTTTCCTGCTGGGCAGCAAAGTGTTGATCGAAGCCGGAAAACCAATCTCGAAAGATGCCCCCGAGTAATGGTACACGGAATGCCATGTGAGATGAAAATCTGGAGCCAGAAGGGTATGGGATATTAGGCAGCACTCCAGTTATTTATCCTGTAACTCCATGAAAGTCATCATTAGATTGGCTAAGGAGGAAAAGATGGATTTTTTGGGAAAAGTATTTAATTGGATGGTAGTTATCGGAATGATTCTACTTATAGGACGACTGCTTACGATGGCGTTTTTATTTCTGGAAATTCCATTTACGACCTTTTTTAAGGACTACAGTCTCATTTCGATCATCATTTTAATAATAGGTGCAATTGGTCAGCAATTCACCAAGCCGGGTAAAAAGTAAAATGAGTTCACCTTTCCTTTTCATGAAAAGAATCAGCTTCGAATTCACTAGACCGAGATTCTAATGTCGGTCTAGTTTTTTATTTAAAAAATGTTCCAGTTGATTTCAGAAATCCGCTCCCTTTCCGCCGACTGTCTGCCAAGCCTCCTCGACGCAAGCGTCTGCGGTGTCTCGTCTAGCCAGTAATTCGGCAGGAGTGTCGCAAATTTCTTCCATCCATTAAGGGTTTCAGTAAAAAAACATGAAGAATAAACTAGTTTACTTTTAAAATCTTGGTTCGGGCGAGAGCAATTCGAAACTTCCTTTTGCCGAAAAATTGATGGAACCGCCGGACTGTAGACGAATTGGAGAAGAAGAGCCAGTTTCCCTACAATGTTTCTTAAAAAAGAAGTTCCAGTTGATTGGAACGTAAGGTACGAGACTCCTGCGGGAAAAGCGTGGCCAAGGGAGACCCCGCAGGCGAGCGCCGAGGAGGCTCTCGGACCGCCCGCGGAAAGCGAGTGCCTGGAGGCAACGTTCACATTTTACAATGGGCTTTGTTTTTCGGGTCACGAATGCATTATTTATTCACATCATTTTCACTGACGTGCATTTCTTGTTTAATTTCATTCATCCTGTTTTTCCCCCACTCATACATCATTTCAACGATTGGCAGCAAGGTCATTCCAAGGTCAGTCATGGAATATTCGACTTTTGGAGGGATCTCGGGATATACCTCCCGATGGACGACGCCGTCTTCCATAAGTTCACGTAATTGATTCGTTAAGATCTTATGGGATATTTTTGGGAAAAGCCTTTGGAGATCACTGAATCGGTGTGGGCCTTCTACACCTAAATGCCATAGAATGACGATTTTCCATTTGCCGCTGAATATGGATAACGTAAGTTCTTTTTCGCAGTTATAATAGCCGTTTAAGATCTTTTCTTTGATTTCATCTCTTAATGTTTCTGACATGGACATTAGCTCCTTTTTAATTTTACCAGTAACCTTTAGGTAACCTCCGCACAAAAAAGTGCATTCTTCACAGCGCTGATTTCCAGCGTTACAATTTGAGTAGTCATCAGACAATTCAATTCAGGAGGCAAAATATATGAGTAAAAAAGCATTACTAATTATACCACCGGAACGTTTTAATGAAGATGAATTATTTCAGCCGAAAGAAGTTTTGGAAAATACAGGAGTGGCAGTGACGGTAGCAAGTACGAAAACAGGTGAAATAACTGGAGACTATCTAGGCAAGGCGTTGGCAGAGGTGATCTTTTCTGATGTATCAGCAAGTGATTATGATGCAGTTGCTGTAATTGGGGGATCGGGCACGAATGATCACCTATGGGGCAATCAAGAATTGCAAAGCTTTTTGAAACAAGCACATGAACAAAAAGTTCTTGTATCGGGAATTTGTGCAGGTTCTGTAACTGTAGCGAAAACGGGTTTACTTTCTGGCCGCAAAGCTGCTTGTTACCCAGTTGATGTTCAAATTGACGAATTGAAAGCCAATTCCGTTGAATATGCAAAACAGCATGTCGTTGCGCATGATGATATCATTACAGGTGATGGTCCGGATGGTGCAAAAGAATTCGGAGAAAGCTTAGCCGCAGCATTACGCTAAATCTCTTTTTACTGCTGACCTAATTTTCCCATGTGAAACCCTTGGATTCTATGTAATCCAAGGGTTTTTTGAATTTGAAAATGCGATAAGTTCTTTATGCCTACGTATTTATCCTTAATTGGCAATTGACAAGGTTTAATTAGGTATATAGTATGTTTATGTGGAAAAATAAAGTAAGTGATCGTAAATAAGGAAGGATCCATTTTGAGCATAAATTGAATCTTTGTTTTCACACAGGTAAGCGAGAGCATTTGCAGGTCAAATAAAAAGGGGAAATTATTAATGAGAAGTTCATCGATTGAAAAGAAAGAAAAAGTGAAGAGGAGGATATCACTCCGGATAAAATGGTTATTATTTATATGTACATCCGTTTTTCTCGCTATAGTCGTATCCGTTTCGATAATGGGGGTAAAAGTGACCTCCATTTTTAAAGAAGATAGTATATCCATCAACAAAAGCTCGGCCCAAAATGCGGCAGCACAAATCAATTTGAGCATGTCCACGTATGAAAATTCGCTAGAGCAATTATCACAGCTGGTTTCCAATCAAATCAAGAATGGTGATTCAATCAAGGATATCCAAAAAACGTTAGAGGCTTTTCAAAAGAACAATAAGGATTTAATTTCCGTTTATTATATGGATGGATCGGATGGTTCCTTGTATGCTTCGCCCCAAATGGATTTCAATCAGGATGCTAGGGAGACTAAGACTTATACGCAGCTGACTGAAAGACCAGAAACGAAATGGATGGATGTGTATAGAGATGGAGTTTCAGGGATGATCATGACTTCCGTTGTCACGCCCGTTTTATCGGACGGGAAAATGGCAGGAGCCCTTGGTTATGACATCGACCTTTCGACAATCGGGAAAATGAGGACAACCATCGAAAAAGAGTCTACTAGCAATCTGGTTATATTGGATTCACAAGGTTTTATCGTGAGTTCATTCATGCAGGGTATGGACGGGAAGAATATGAATCCTGAAAAAAGCGGCATGGAAGAAGGTGTGGAGGATTTCATGGCGGATTCTGACCGATTCAATTCAGAGTTCAAGTGGGTGGCCGACATGTATAACGGGGACGTCAAGGCGAATCAGGCCTTGACGTTGGATGGTGAAGATTATACAGGTGAATTGAGTACGGTCCCTGAAGTGAACTGGAAGGTTTTGGCGCTCACTCCAGAAAAAATACTACAATCAAAGCTGGATGACATTAATAGAATCGTAGTGATATCAGGTGTTTTAGGTCTTCTATTCGGGACGGCATGTGCTCTTTATCTAGCAGGAAAGTTAACGAAGATCATGGCCGACTTCCAAAAAATCATAGAAAAGACAGCTAGTGGGGATTTAGTGTCCGAATTTGCCATTAAATCCAATGATGAGATTGGGGACTTAAGCAAAAGCTATAACTCGATGCTGGGGAAATTAAGAGGATTGGTTGAGAAGGTAAACGGAAATGCGGAATCGGTGACAAAGGCCAATTCCGGCTTAAGCCAAATAGCTGCTGAAAATAGTGCGGCCATTACTGATGTTTCACGCGCGATAGAAGAGATTGCAGCGGGAGCATCGAATCAATCTGAACAAGTGGAGCATGGTGCGGGCACGATCCAGGTTCTTAGTGGAGAAATCGATGGGTTATCAAAAAAATCGAGGGAGACCCAAACCGTATTGGAGCTTGCATCTGAAAAAATAGAGTCAGGGAAACAACAGGTAAGTGGTTTGGAAACGTCGTACAATAAGCTAGAAATGGCTTTTGCTGCAGTCAACAGCATGAGCTTAAGACTTGTGGAAAAATCAAAAACCATTTCCGATGTCACGAATGCCATCTCGAAAATATCGGAACAAACCAATTTGTTATCTTTGAATGCATCCATAGAAGCGGCAAGGGCAGGTGAGTCCGGCAAAGGATTTGCTGTCGTTGCGAATGAAGTAAGGAGCTTGGCTGATGATTCAAAAGAAGCTACAAAAAACATTCAAGCCATCATCCAAAGCATTCTGTCAGATACAGAGGAATTGCTGAGGACGACCAATGAAACGAATCAAATCAGCAAGGATCAGAAAAATGCCGTGATCACGGTAAGTGAAGCCATGAAAGAGCTGGAGGATTCCGTCGGGAAAATATCCAATTCGATCCAGGAAGAAACACGATCAATTGAAAGCATCAATCAACAGAAAGAAACGGTTATTAAAGTAATAGAAGAAATCACCGCCGTATCTCAGCAAACGACTGCTTCATCAGAAGAAATTGCATCATCGATGGAGGAACAAGCAGCTTCATCCAATGAACTAGCTCAATATACACAGCAGCTAACACAGTTAATAAATGATTTGGAGCATACGCTTGGGGAATTCCAGATAAAGAATTAGAGGAACGGAAAACATAAGCGTTGCGAAAAGGGGAGGCCACTAAGTGGTTTCCCCTTTTTTGTTGTATTGCATTGACCCTGATTTCTGTGAACTGGGCATCTCTCTTTAGTGGACAAAATCACTAGAAGTACAAAAGTACAATTTAGAGGGGCTGGTCAAGTATCCATGCTTTTTTTACAAAGGGGAATAATATATAGGAATCGGACAAGTAGGGTCCAATGGCTCAAGGCCCAAAAAGGGGAGAACAACATGCATTTCGAAATAGGAATGACTATTTTTGTGTTCGTCATGACAATGATAGTTATATTGTGGAGGCCAGGAGGTATCAATGAAGCATGGCCAGCTTCAATCGGTGCAGTGATAATTTTACTGAATGGCACAGTATCCCAAGGCGATATTTTGGATATCATCAATAAAATCGGGGGCGCATCGATCACCATCATGGCAACGATTGTCATGGCAGTCATCTTGGAAAGTTTCGGCTTTTTTCACTGGGCGGCTGCGAGACTTGCGATCCTTGCCCGAGGATCGGGGTATCGTCTGTATTGGTATATTCAATTATTGTGCTTTTTAATGACCTTGTTATTCAATAACGACGGCAGCATCATGATTACGACCCCCATCTTGATCTTGCTTTTGAAAAATCTCAGATTAAAACCGCATGAAGCCATCCCGTATCTTTTGAGTGGAGCATTGATTGCAACAGCTTCAAGTGCGCCAATTGGTGTGAGTAATATTGTTAATTTAATCGCTTTGAAAATTGTGCACATGACGCTTTATATGCATACTGCCATGATGTTTGTACCTGCAACTTTGGGGTTGGTCTTCATGTCATGGTTGATGTTCGTAGTGGTCAAGAAAAAATTGCCCAAGAAACTGCCGAATATTTCTTATGACATAGAGGAAAGTTTCTTCACTAAGAATTTCCACCCCTTAAAGGGGAAAATGACAGTTGAAACAAAAAGGCAACGCACAAAATTCATGTTGAAAGTATTGCTCTATGTGTTCGTGGTGCGCTGTTTACTCTTTGTAGCTTCTTATTTTTCCATTCCAATCGAGTGGGTTGCTGTACTTGGCTCTTTATCTTTACTGATCTGGAGGTGGTACCATTTACGGACAAACCCTGTCGATATTTTAAAAAAGACCCCATGGCACATCCTGATATTCGCATTCTCCATGTATGTGATCATTTATGGTCTACATAATGTAGGCCTTACAGCCATGCTCGTACAGATATGCGAACCGATTGTAAATCAAGGGTTACTGAGTGCGAGCTTTGTCATGGGAGGATTGGTTTCGATGCTATCAAACATCTTCAATAATCATCCAGCATTAATGATAGGTACCATTACCTTAACCGAAATGGGATTGGATCCGATCACATTAAAAACTATCTATCTAGCTAATATAATCGGTAGTGACATGGGATCATTATTATTGCCCATCGGTACTCTTGCCTCACTTATCTGGATGCATATCCTGAAACAAAACAAAGTGAAAATTAAGTGGAAAGATTATTTAAGTGTATCCCTGATAGTCATACCAATAGCGACAGTGGTGACACTGCTCTTATTATTTTATTGGGTGCAAATGATTTTTAGCTGAATAACCCCCTAGGAGGAGATAGTAATGAGTGATGCTTTTGCATTACTGGGTAAACAGATTGATGTCCAAATCTCAGGAAAAAAAACTTTCAAAGGAATTCTAACTGATCTGAGCACGGATATTCTAGTGTTGTTCAATGGACAGCAGTTTTTGTATTTTCCTATGCTGCACGTCCATAGATTCAATCTGAGTACAGAGGTAGATAACGAGATTAAAACTCCCATGGAGTCCCCCATGATGGAAGACATGGCGTCGATTTCCTATCGTAAAACACTAATTAACGCAAAAGGGGTTTTTTCAGAAATCCATGTAGCTGGACACATTCCTTTACACGGCTATATCACCAATGTTTTCAATGATTACTTTGCATTCTTCTCGCCTGTATATAAAATGATGTATGTCTCGCTGCATCACCTTAAATGGCTTACTCCGTACAATCAAAATGCCACACCCTATACACTCAGTAAAGAGAGTTTTCCCGTTAACCCTTCAGATGTGCCAATGCTGCGTTCTTTGGAAGACCAATTAAAGAAAAATGCAGGAAAGCTAGTAGTATTTGATGGGGGAGAGGACCCGATGAAAATCGGTATGCTTAAAAAAGCGGAAAACAACTTGGTTGAATTAACGACAGCCAATGGGGATCATGTGTTTTTGAAGCTTTCACATATTAAAACGGTGTACATGCCATAGATTCATAGAAACGAGGGGAAGGCGCTTTAAGCTTTCCCCTTATTTTCTTCTGCTAGATGATGGATGATACCAATGGATTCGGGTTCCTGTTCAAAAATCCATCGCCTTCATAATAAATTTCCGTTTGATCTGTAATATGGGAGTCCGATGGGGCCATCAATATTTTTAATCATGTAAAAAACGAGCT
The DNA here is from genome assembly GCF_056502895.1 of Bacillus sp. T-10(2022). Taxonomy (NCBI): domain Bacteria; kingdom Bacillati; phylum Bacillota; class Bacilli; order Caryophanales; family Bacillaceae; genus Bacillus; species Bacillus sp. T-10(2022). The sequence continues at coordinate 4,323,099 of NZ_CP113518.1, read as the reverse complement.
CTTTTTTTAGAGATTGCTAAGCCTAATGTGTAGTTCATCCTGTTACAGCAACGTCTGTTTATGCCAAACCTCAAATACGTTGTCCCTCCTAAACTATGTTGAACATCTTCACTCCTATATCGTTAGTACGACTTTATCATCACTGGCCTAATCTAACTTTACCCATTCTGTACAAAAAAATAAAATCCTCTAGTAATTCTTCGATTCCAACCATGAACATTTTTCATGACCTGGGTAGCTCCAGGGAAAGTCACACTGTGACGGTAAAAGAACATAATATAGGAATAATGGTTTATTTTGAAAGTGTTTTATTGAATCGGATTGATGAACATTTGTAAAAAATAGGTTAAATGTTTTATAAGGTTCGCCGATAATATTGTTGGGATGAGAGTTAAGGCTCATCTGATTGGGTGGATGATAGGATAAAAGATTCATATGTTGAAGTTTACTTGAACATCGTATATTTAAAAATATTTCAGCGTATAAAGGAAGGGTTAAAATGTTTAATGGAAAATTAAGCGGTATGATACTTACATTGGTATTCATGGTCAATTTCACTTTTTTACCTGGCTTAAAGGCCGAGGCAGCAGATCCTGTGCATACTGTAACCTCTGGCGAAACGGTTGAATCGATTGCCAAGACATATGAGATATCGGCTGAGCAATTAATGAAAACGAATGGTTTACCGGACGATAAGTTATTTGCGGGACAAAGGTTGACAATCATTCAAACGGCGTATACTCCTTCCATCTATCAATGGTCGGAGAGAGGAAAAAAAATTGCAAACTATGCGAAATCCTTTATAGGGTTTAAAAAGACAGCTGGAGAGGAGACGCCTGAAAAAGGATTTGATTCGAGCGGATTGATTCATTGGGTGCTTTCCCGGCAAAATGTGCCGGTCGACCGTTTGACAGTAGATGGTTTTTATAAGCAAGGGATGGATACAGCCACTCCGAAAATGGGGGATATTATATTCTTTCTGGAAAAAGACAGCTTAAAAGTCGTGACTGCGGGTATTTATGTCGGCAAAAACCAATTTGTCAATTCTGGATACGGTGCAGAAACGGTTCAGGTGAGATCCACTACAGAAGATTACTTTGCAAAATTCCAAGTGGCTTACAAAACATATACGCCTAAAGGAGAGCATATCGTCCAAACGGGAGAAACGCTTAAAAGTATATCGGAGAATTACAGCATTTCCATGAGTACGATCAAGAGTCGTAACGCTTTAACTACGGATGAGTTGATGCAAGGGCAGTATCTTCAACTATACAGCAACCCGTTATATCCGTTTTATGTAAACCAGGAGGCTGCATATGATAAAGCATATGATGTCATCAAGTATGCATACACTCTACGCGGATTCAACTATGTTTTCGGTGGAGAAGATCCGATGATCGGAATGGATTGCAGCGGATTCATTTATTGGGTCATGAAGGAACAGGGCCTTTCAGTAAAACGGGGTTCTGCAGCAGATTACTTCTCATTGCTGCCCAAAATCGAAAATCCAAAGGCAGGGGATTTAGTGTTTTTTAGGGACACAGGAACAAGGCTGGGTGTGACCCACGTAGGTATTTATCTAGGTGATGGCCGTTTTCTCCATACAACGGAAAACACGGGCGTTCATATCTCCAATCTTTCGTCAGATTATTTTGCCGAGAAATTCGAAAGCTTCGGTCAAGTTGAAAGCCTTATGGACTAAGAAGGCCATTCAATCTGTTTATATTCAAGAGTCGCTTTTTCAATGGCAGTAACGAACTGTTTAAAAAGATCACAGTGATTTACCCTGTTTTTACTGGTAAAGTCATCACCTTTGAAAAAGCTTTTTCTAAGCTTAGTGGAAAGTTCCAATTGCACGCCTGCACCCGTTTTGGATTTGTTGGTGATGTTGTTTACTTTCATCCCTGAAAGGTGCTGCGGTGCATGTTCAGTTTGAAATCCAGCTTGGTTGAGGCATTGCTGAATAAGGTTCTTATATGGTTTGTTCCTTCCGCCAATGTAAACCAGCGCATTATGTACGTCGTAGTGGCCATGAATGGAAAGGGTGGTTTGTGCGTTCGCTGCCATTGAAACGCCGACCGGTTCATTGAACAAGTGGGATGTTATATGGAGGACCTGGTTGCCTCTTGGTTTAAGACCTTCGAATAGATAGGTGCTTGCACAAAGTCTCTCTCCAAGTGCGGCTGCAATATCGCTAGTTCCTGGTTCGATGTTCCCGCCATGTATGGCTAGAACTGCAATATCAGGATTCCTGTGATGAACGATGATGCGGTAATCGAGGTCTTCTTGTTCATTTTGCTCTAGTTCAATAAAATCAGTATAGTTATTTTCCTTCATGGTTAGCCTCCGTATCTGTACTGGTTTTAATCTTTCGCCCTTTGACGGCAAAAATAAAAAAAGCGGGGATGCCCCGGCTTTTTTCATTTTTCGACAGTCGTATATTGTTCTATCTTTTTTTGCTCGTCGGGTGTTAACGTTTCTGTCCGTTTAAACGTATTCATTGTCACAAGCAGGGCAGCTATTATAAAAACGGGTATGACCCAGCTTGTTATTTTTTTTACGATATTCATATTCTAAGTCCCCTTATACATCGCTAAAATTCATGTGATATTTAGAAAAGGAGGAGCTAGATTGCTCGTTTATTGCTGAGCTTTCCAGCTTCCATTTCTTCGTTTATCCCCAGCTCCGGATATTTGTCCATTTTTCTCGTTTTTAACGAGTGCTTGAACCCCGCCATAATACATGGGGGAAATCTTCTGAATGACTTCATATCCTGAATCTTCCAAGTCGGATATTGTTTCATCCGAAAGCTTGGCTTCTGTATAAATCTTCTTTCCATCAAAGACGAACCGATTACGGTCGACGATATCCTGAAATGTGCCTTCATTTTCTGTATAAGAATAAAGAACCTGCATCAATACTTGCGGAATCCTATCACCGCCTGGTGAGCCGATCCCAATCGATTCCCGCCCAGGTTTCTTGAGAATGGTCGGAGCGGTGAAAGTTCTTGACCGTTTATATGCCTCTTGAGAGTTCAAGCCGGACCTGAAATTTTTCAATTGATCATTAAGGAAAAATCCATTCGTATAATCCCCAGATCCGAAAAAGTTACTGAGCGTATTTGTTGTGGAAACGACAGTGCCATTCTTGTCCATTATCACAAAGTGTGTCGTACTTTCATGTTCTTCGGAACCATTCGATTCTTTATCTTCCCATTTTTCACTTTTGATCTTATTTTTAAGATTATCCAAGTGAATGGGGGAGAGTAATTTTTCCGCCTTGGAGTGACTAATTCCATCTCCAACATGGGCGGACCGATCTTGATAAGCAGTATCGGTGATGCCCCCCAAGACTTTCATATAAGCTGATTTACTTGAAGAATCACCTAGGTTCATTTCCTCGGCTAGCTTTAACATTTCAAGAACTGTAATTCCTGAAAAGGGCGGAGGGGCGGTAAAAACATCATAACCGGCAAATGCTCCTTGGACCGGCTTCCGTTCTTTCACCTCATAGCGCTTTAAATCCATCAAGTCGATATCTGATTCTCTTTTAATATCCCGCGCAATTTCCCCTTTATAAAAACCATCAGGACCTTCCTGCTGAATCTCCTTCAATGTATCGGCAAGTCTTTCTTGGACGAGGGTTTTGCCTGGTTTAATGGCATCACCATCAGGATAAAAAAGTGAAGTCGCATCGGAAGATATCCTTGGCTGAGCCGCTTCTAATCGTGATGATAACGATTCGTCGACTTCAAATCCGTCTTCAGCCAAATCTATCGCCGGCTGAAGAAGATCTGCCATTGGAACGCTCCCATACTTATCACTTATAACCTGCATGCCGGCCACTAAGCCAGGAATCCCTGTATCGTGTCTTGAACTTGGGTCTTCCGGAGAGGATTCACGATAATCGATAAATTCGGGATCGCCGGATTCCGGGGCAATCAGCATACCGCCGCCGCCACCCACGCCAGATCCATAAGGTTCAACTACACCTAATACATACGATACCGCAATGGCGGCATCAGCCGCCGTTCCGCCATTTTCCAATATATCCATACCGACATCTATTGCGATTGGGTTTGAAGAACTGACCCCATATGATTGTTCCGTTTTACTCTTTATCGGATCATTCGTGTCAGAAATAGGGGGTGTCTTCGAACATCCAGCAATATATATGAGCAAGCTTAGGGATATGAGCACTTTTCCCGTCATACGGTTAATCATCGGTTGTTCCCCCTTTTCGTTGAGCTTCTAAGTTGTGTGTCTTCATTCTTCAAATAGTAGTGACAAAGCGTTCCTTATTGAATGGGTTGCATTTCCTGTTGTTTAGCTTGTACGGCCTTTTTCTCTTGTGCTGCTTTTTTCTCCAGTGCAGCTTTCTTTTCCATTGCTGCCTTTTCCTCTTGTTCACGTTGTGCCTTATGGTCGATTACCTTCTTGTGATCCAAGGTAATCTCGATGCGATCCTCTTTTTTCGACCACTGGACTTTTTCTCTCGTTTCCTTCGTCAACTGTCGGTAAACACGTGATTTGTCAATTGAAGAGGTAGCTGGCCTTGGTGTTGCTTCTTCAATTTGCAGTGGTACGACATCGATTGTAGCTTTTCCGTCTACCGCTAAATGGTATTGAACCATAGCTGAATCCTTTGTGCGTGTCCAGCCTTGATCGAATATGAAATTTCCTAAGCTATAGAAAATGATTCCATCTTTATAAACATCAAACGATTGAAGCACATGGGGGTGATGGCCGATGATGATGTCAGCCCCCGCATCGATGATAGCTTTAGCCAAGTCTTTTTGACGAGCGGTTGTTGATGTTGAATACTCTTGTCCCCAGTGCATATTCACCACAACCAAGTCTGCGTTGCCTTGCTTGGCATTCCTTGCTTTGCCGATCATTTCAAATAATATATCAGGGTTGGAGTTCAATAGTCCGGCTTTATCATTTTTTGACACGGCATCCTTACCGTAAATATCTGTGAAGCCAAGTGTTGCGACACGTACGCCATTAACATCCGCATAGTCGATGCTGTTTTTTGCTTCGGCAGTGTTTGATCCAACACCGACATAGTGCATATCCGCACTTTTGAATTCATCAATCGTGTCAAGAAGTCCTTGTTCTTCATAGTCCATCATATGGTTATTGGCTAAAGACACCACAGAGAAGCCAGCATCTTTAACGGCTTCCACACCACTAGTATTCGAGTTTAATCGGATGGGCGTATCTGCTTCCTTGTAGTTAGATACCTCTTCTTTTAAAGCGGTATGTTCATAATTCCCACTGACATAATCTGAATTGGCGAAATATGGCTTCATATACCGGAAGAGGTATTCATACCCGTGCCTTTCCGTAACTTCTTCAACATAACGTCCCATCATCACATCACCGACCATTGTCATTGTCAATGGTTGATCGGATTTTGGAGCGGTTGTTTTTACTTCCTCAGCCCGTCCCATCCAAGTGGTAATGACTAATGCGATTAGTAATATAGGTAGTATGATTCCAGTGTATTTAAGATTCTTTTTCTTCGTGCGTTTAATAAAGATAAGTGTTTTTTCTTTTGCATTTAAAGTCCGTTTCATTTTTTGCACCTCAGAATAGGTAGTACACGTTCATTAAACCGAAAGTTAAGCCGGATAATAAAAGCGTGCTGCCAAGTGTCAATGGCATTCCTTGTCTTTGTATGGTATTCGCTATCAATCCAGGTACGATTATACCGATTCCCCGAAACTCGAATATTTCAAATGGCATGACGGGGTAGACTAAGTCCAATAGTAGTTTCAAGCAAATCCCGGTCACCATCATGGCGGCGAATTTTCTTCTTCCATATAAAATCACCCATCTTGAAAGGCCGTGAGTGACGATTAAATAAGTTACCACACTAATGATCAATATGGTCAGCATGATTTCCCATTGATCAAATACTAATGCCAAATAACCTGGCACGATAAGTCCTGCGGGTACGACACCCGTCTTTTCTGAAAATATAAGGCTAAGCGTTACTCCAAGTACTAGGGCTACATATAAATCCGATCCAAACATTAAGGTTCCTCCTACTTAACTTGCTTTTTGCTTTGTTTTAGATTTCATGAATGCTTCAATTAATGGTTCCGCTGCACCGTGAATATTCCCGACACCGTAGACGATGCGATTTTTCATCAATGGGCGGAGACGGGCCACGATTTCTTCAGTTGACCAGTTTTCTAAATCCCAATATTCTTTAGTATCCAATTTCCCTTGCTCGAATACCCTTGTAATCGGTGATGTGGTTTCACCAATGGCAATGACGATTTCAGATTTTATGTAAGGTAATACATCTCTAGCAAACTGCTCAGTACGGTCCACACGATCGGCACGGCAATTCATGATGACGATAGGAGGTTCTGTGCTGTATCCGAACGTATTGACACGTTCCCATATGTTCAGCGTAGATGACGCGTCATTTGCAGCAAAGCCATTGACAAAGAAAGTTGGCTGGATGGGATCTCCGAATTTGGTGATCCGCATGGCACCTGGATCGGGATGCGCATTCAACATGCCGCGAAAAGCCGTTTTTTCATCAATGCCCAAAGCTTCAGCAACGGCCAAGGCCAGTGATGCATTATCAGGAAATACCATATAGTCGAATTCACGCAGGAATTCTTCCGAAATTCTGGAATTGTCTGCAACGATCACTTTTGTGTTGCGTTCTTTGGCAATTTGCTTGAAAAAGTCCAAATATTCACTTTCGATGGTTATTAAGTGACCATTATGGGGAATGGTAGCAGTGAAGGCTTCAGCAACCTCATCCAAAGTCGGTCCCATGACATCCATATGGTCCTCCAATACATTCACGATGACCCCAATGTTTGCCTGGATCATTTTGTTTTGGAAGATTAGTTGATAGTCAGGCTGTACGGCCATGCATTCACAAACCAGTGCTTCTGTGCCTAAGTCGGCAACTTCTTTAACTACACGCCGTTGTTCTCCTATATTGGGTCCTTCCGGGCGGCGTACAATCGGTTTTTCCTTGTCGGTAAACCAATAGATCATTCTTGCTGACGTTCCGGTTGTTTTACCTACTGTTTTGTATTTAGCTTCCTGGATCACACCTGTAATTAGACGCGTTACAGTGGATTTCCCTCGAATCCCATTCACATTCACACGTACCGGGATGGAGTCGAGACGCTTCTGATGGCGTTTTTGTTCAAAAATGCCATAACCAAGCAAAAAGATCGCACAAATAAATATTGGTGCCATTTTTTAACCTCTCTTTTTTTCAAATATTTGAATTACTGAATACACACTACATGATTTTAAACTTAATAGGCAAGAGTCAATTATTCTATCGTAATATAGTTATTATCAGCTTTTTCAAATAAATGTATATTGGAGTGTAATAGTATCTAATGGGATAAATTGTTTTATGAGTACAAAGATATGGCTGGAAATCAAGAGAATCCTCGGTTTATTTACACTAAATTATGGGAAGTTTAATAAAAACCCATTTTGGTCAGAATCAAAATAGATTCATGAGCATTTGAACCTAATTCATAATGGCTATATTTAAATAATAATTATTTTTGAAAAGTGAGGTTTATTACAGTTTGTTAATTGTTTATACCCATTGTTTGACATAAACGTAATAATTTTTATGCATTTGTCATTCAATGTGAAATATTGCATCTAACGACTCAATTAGTTGAACTCTTTTGAATATGGATAAAGATGAGTAAAAGCACACATCTCTTTTTTTTAATGTTTTTCGGTTTTTCTCTTCGGAAATACCCATGGGCCTATAATTGAACTTTTACCTAAAACATGAAATAAACTAAAGTTAACCCATTTTTTTAAAAAAATACCTAGTTTCTTCTATAGATATAGTGTTTATAGAAGAATGAAAAATAAAAAAAGCTCAGAAGTATTTCTGAGCTTTCGGCTTATATATTGTAAATGAATGGAATGGTCACGGATCTCCGTTCATCCTGGAGATTTAACGTTTGTGGGTCTTGAGCTACAGCATGCGTAGCTTATTATGGAAGGAATCAGATTAACTGGATTTCTTTCTGTCAGAAATCTCAAGGTTGGAGCCCTTTTTACCGCCATCAATCACATAAAGTCTAGGAGCTAATCTCCTTCTTTTTCCTTGATTGTCAGGATTCATCTTCATATAATTTTCGTATTCTTTGCGAAAGAACTCTTCGGTTTCCCGTTCCAGTGCTTTTCTTTCGTTAAAATCTGCGATGAATTTGAAAAAACGTTTCATATGAATTCCTCCTTATGGGGTTAAAAGGTCTTGGTTTAATAGTAACATATCATTAGTTGATTTTAACCTTTTTTTACAAATTTGGAATGGAAATCGTGTTTTTTTGAGAATAAAGTTGTGAATGGTTTGATTCAAGAGAAAGCATGCAATGGATCCTTACTGAGTATAAGTGCCCGTGCATGGTGTTGAAAGGAAATTTCGGGATTTGCAGTAGCAGGTATTGGAAGCAATGATTATTTAAGTTAAAATATTCCTTTAATTAATTATACACTAAATATTCTGAAAACAAAGGAAAATATCCACTTCCAGCCGCTTCTGATAGATTTGTTTTTTAATGGTTTATTATTGTGTATAGTTATTTATTCCCCGAATAAACGAAAATGAAACAACATTATAATGGAAGGGAAAAAGCAATTTCCCGCATTCGGGAAATTGCTAGTGTCATAATTGGAACTTCTTAACCTGTTCAGTGAGCAGTTCTGCCGAGGATGCAATTTCACTGGCATGATTCGTGATTTCATCCATCGAAGAGCTGGATTGCTGAGCGGAGGCGGAGACTTGTTCGATTCCTGCCGCGGACTCTTCAGAAACGGCTGCGATATCTTCGATAGCCTGATTGATTTTTTGGCTATTTGTGGAGATATAGTTCAATTCGTCTGTTATATGCTGTATTTTCATTTCCATATTCCCGACAGAATGATTAATTGTTTCAAAGGTTCGGCCTGTGAGCGTAATTTGTTTTGTGCCTTCATCCACTTGTGTGTAACCATCTTCCAGGGAGTGGACGACCGTTTTTGAACCTGTTTGAATGGCGGAGACAATATTGGTGATATCCCCAACGGAGTGTGTGACCTCTTCAGCGAGTTTCCGCACTTCATCGGCGACGACGGCAAAGCCCCTGCCATGTTCACCAGCACGAGCAGCTTCTATGGCTGCATTCAGCGCCAATAGATTGGTTTGATTGGATATATCCTTGATGACCTGCACAAGCTGCGAAATTTGCTGTGATTGAGAATCGAGCCCTTTCACTTGCTCTACGGCGTTTTTGACAATCCCATCAATACTTTGCATCTGTTGGACCGAACTGCGCATTAAAGTGGTGCCCTCCTTGGTCAAGGAAAGGATTTCGGTTGAACTGTTAGCTACATCCACCCCTTCTAGGTGGGCAAGCTTAATCCTGCCGGTGAAATCATCCATGATGCGAACCATTTCAGATGCCCGGTTGGCTTGTGACTCCGAACCTTCCGAAAGTTCATACATCGTAGTCGCTATCTGTTTGCTGCCCTGCTGCACTTCATTTGCTGATTGAGTCAGATCTTCAATTTGGTTGGAAACGGATTGCGAAACACTGAGCATTTTATCGATCGTATCACGAAGGTCTTTCTGCATTTGATTGGCGGATACCGTTAGTTCGCCCATTTCATCATTTGACTTTTGCTCCAGGGGCTCATGATTCAGCTCTCCTGCAGCCACCATTTTCATCCTATCCCTGATTTTAAGGAGGGGGGTGGTAATGAGGTTGGCTGTAACAACCGCAAGGACAAGGCCAATAAGGACTGCCGCAATGGATATGAAGATACTTGTCGTCTTAACCGATTTCCCGCTGGCGATGACGGTTTCACCTGAAGCGACAATCAATTCCTCGCGTTCCGAAGCAAGCTGCTTGAAACCCTCCATTACTTCATTGCTGATTGGCGCCACTTCATTTTTGAGTATCTCTTTAGCGCGTTCTTCATTTCCTTTTTCATATTGTGTAAATACCCGATCTACAATCATCGTCCTCCAATCCACGCTTTTCTCGATCAATTCCTTCGCTTTATCAGAATCGCTTAAGGCTAGGAGTTCCTCCTGGATGACCTGGCTTTCTTCAGTATATTGTAAGAACCCTTCTTTATAACTCTCGTCACCATAAAGAATATAGGCCCGGGCGTATGCGGTTCTTTGTGCTAGATTGTATAGGAGCTTTTCGTCTTGGATAAGAAGCGGAAGTTCCTTTTCGATGATATCCTGGGAATAAACCAGTGACTTGTTGCTGCTATAAATGTTGAATGCTCCTAAGATGACACATAAAGATATGATGAGTGAAAATGCCACCAATACCTTTGCTTTAATGCTTTTCAAATTATTGGACCCCTTTATCGATATTTTATTCACACTGTTTTATCGGATAAATAAAAGGATATTTAAGCAATGAAAAGTTAACCAAATTTTCCATCAGGTCTAATGTTCTCTTAATATAAACATCTTGATTTCTTATCGTTTTCAAGTTACTATTGACTTGGAAAAATATAATATTCCGCGTTAAGGCGGAAGAGGTTCTAGCTACCCTCTCAAAAAAACTAAGGAGAAACAGTGCTCTATTCTTAGGGTGCTGTTTTTTTCCGTAAAAAGGAGTTTTATAGAAATGAAGAAGAAAGAAAAGGCAGTGGTTGTGTTTAGTGGAGGTCAGGACAGTACGACGTGCCTGTTCTGGGCGATGGAGAGATTTGAGGAAGTGGAAGCGGTGACGTTCGATTATAATCAGCGGCATAGCTTGGAAATCGAATGTGCTCAAAACATTGCCAAGGAATTGGGCGTGAACCATCATATCCTTGACATGTCGCTGCTGAACCAACTGGCACCAAATGCGCTGACGAGAAGTGATATTGCGGTGACGGACGGAGAAGAAGGGGAATTGCCGTCGACGTTCGTACCAGGGAGGAATTTGCTGTTCCTTTCGTTTGCCGGAGTGCTGGCGAGTCAGATTGGCGCTAAACATATTGTCACCGGTGTCTGTGAAACGGATTTCAGCGGATATCCGGACTGCCGCGATGTATTCATTAAATCATTGAATGTGACCTTGAACTTGTCGATGGACCAGTCATTCGTGATTGATACGCCGCTAATGTGGCTTAATAAAGAGGAAACATGGGAGCTAGCGGATCAGCTAGGCGCGTTCGACTTTGTCCGCGAAAAGACCCTGACTTGCTATAACGGAATCATCTCCGACGGCTGTGGAGATTGTCCGGCATGTAATCTGCGGAAAAAAGGACTGGATGACTATGTAAGCAGACGGAAGGTGCTTTCATGATGTACGGTTTTACGATAGTGGATAAACTCCAAAAAATAGATGAAGATATTCAGCGCAGCCAATTGAAGTATACAAACAAGAGGGTTCTCGTGAGTAAGGAATTCACCTTTGATGCGGCACACCATCTGCATGATTATGAAGGGAAATGCAAGAACCTGCATGGCCACACGTATAAGGTCATTTTCGGATTAAGCGGGTATACAGATTCACGAGGGTTGATGATAGATTTTGGGGACATCAAGGATATATGGAAAAATGAAATTGAAATCCACCTGGATCACCGTTATTTGAATGAAACCCTGCCGCTCATGAATACAACAGCTGAAAATATGGTTGTCTGGATTTATGAAAAAATGGCCGAATCCCTTTCATTAAAAGAATATGAGGGTGCTAGAGTCGAATTTGTTCGACTGTACGAAACGCCGACAAGCTATGCCGAAGCCAGAAGGGAGTGGATGGAAAGTGAGTAAACTCCCTGTTATGGAAATCTTCGGGCCGACCATCCAAGGAGAGGGAATGGTCATTGGCCAAAAAACCATGTTCGTTCGGACGGCCGGCTGCGATTATTCGTGTGCCTGGTGTGATTCCGCATTTACTTGGGATGGCACCGGTAAGGAAGATACCGTCCAGATGACTGCTAGAGAAATATGGGATGAGCTGAAGCGTATTGGGGGTTCTGGTTTTTCCTTCGTGACGATATCAGGAGGAAACCCGGCTCTGCTGAAAAACCTAAACGGCTTGATAGCGATCTTACATGAAAATAAAATGAAAATAGGTGTCGAAACCCAAGGGAGCAGATGGCAGGATTGGTTTCTCGATATTGATGAACTGACTATTTCACCTAAGCCGCCGAGCTCTGGAATGAACACGGACTTTACGGTGCTCGACCAAATCATCTCGAACCTTGCCAATCGAAATCCTGAAAACCATGTCTCATTGAAGATCGTCGTCTTTAACGAGGAAGATTATCAATATGCCAAACATGTACATGGGCGTTACCCGGATATTCCTTTTTATCTGCAGGTCGGCAATGACGACAGCCGGACGGCGGATGATCGTCAATTGATCAGCGGCCTATTGAAGAAGTACGAAGAGTTAATTGATAAAGTGATAGTAGATGATGAATTGAATGATGTGAAAGTCCTGCCCCAGCTGCATACCTATATATGGGGAAACAAGCGGGGCGTGTAAAGTAAAGGCAGTGTGATGTTTAATCACACTGCCTTTTAAGCTTATTACAACCTTTGCATATGTGTAGCTTTGAAGGATGATGTGTATTTAAGGCCATATCCAAATAAGCGATCCATTCCTATATGCGCTGTCCAAATTAAACCAATCAGCATCAATGCATCCGACTTTAGGAAAATGGATAGCAAAATCGTGAAGTTGGACAGGATATAAGTATGAAATAAGTTATAAACCCTTGCTCCAATCCGATCATTGATCAGATAGGCCAGCATGGAAACATCAGGCGATAAAATCAATAGAAGGAAAATCCACCAGCTGAATTCATATAACGAATAGATGTAAATCACCGCTAAAAAGACCATGAGCCCTTCAATATGAAGGTATTTCTTTACCATATTAAAACCTCCAAAGTTTATTTGACCAATGGTCAATAATATTCAAAAAAATTATATGATGTTCCTGATGATATTTTTTACATGAAAATAAGCTAAACCTTTTACATCTTGATATGATAGTTCAGAATTAATATAAAAAGTTATGAATCCGTGAAGAGAAAGAAAAATCGACCAAATGGATGCAGGATTTAGCTTGTTGTCCGTTAGGTCCGTCAGGGACTGGATTAGCCTTTCGTATGTTTTATTAGAATCAAATTGGAGTAACTGCTGAATTTCTTTTTCCTTCGATAAAAACATGATGGAATAATGATTCTGTTGGGTTAAACCGAACTCCAAGAAGCACAATAAAATCTTTTCCATTTTTATAGAAGGGTCATTTTCCGACATGATGATATCATCGATTAAATTATTTAAAACGGAAAAATCCGTTTTTACCAAACTGTAAAATATTTCCGCCTTATTTTTAAAATGATAATAAATGGCTCCATGGCTGCAATCCAATGATTTAGCCAATTGCCTCATTGAGACATTGGAATACCCTAACGTTGCGAAAAGGTTTCTAGCTTCATTCAACACCATTTCCCTGGATAATTCTTTACCTGCCGATTTCCTTGGCGACATCTTGACACCTCCTTTTATTGACCACTGGTTAATTAGGATGTTAGCTCACTGATTTCCAAATGTCAAATATTAGATCGAATGATAAATTCCTAAACTTTACCATTTTGTGAAGCGGAATTCCATCAGTGTTGCAAAGGGGAGGATTGAGGACATTGCAGCGTTTGACTTATTTTGTACCGTTAATACCCTTATATGGTATTATAAGGGTATTATTAGAGCGTTGAGGGGATGAATAAATGAAAAAGAAATTCGGTATTTTTGCTTCAATTACCATAGTCCTGACCGGCTATTTTTTATTCACTAAACCGTATAAAGATAAAAAGAAACCTGTAGAAGACTTTTTTAAAGTGTATCCACGAGATCAGGTAATAATAAATGAAATGATGATCATAGAGGGAGTTGATGAGGACAATCCGGGTGATATCGATTTGAATGATGAAGAGGAATTGGAAAAATTGGTAAAAAAGCAATATGAGCAAAATCAAAAGGGGGAAATAATTTTTACAGAAAAAAATCAGTGAAATCACCTACCTGTAATGAGTAACTAATGGGGGAGGCGGCAGTTATTGATAGTTTTGGATAGTATCTATGGGGAACACATTGTAGAGGGAGTTCTGGAAGAGCTGATAGTAAGCAAACCGGTCCAAAGATTGAAGGGGATACATCAAGGCGGGGCAAGTTATTTAGTTAATGAGAAGTGGGATGTCACACGATTTGACCATTCAATTGGTGTGATGCTTTTAATAAAAGAGCTTGGTGGGTCATTGGAAGAACAAATCGCGGGCTTGCTGCATGACGTATCCCACACTGCATTCTCACATGTAATTGATTTCGTTCTGGATTGTAAGGATGAAGATTATCATGAAAAAATATATGAACAAGTCATTATGGAATCCGAAATCCCCTTAATACTGAAGAGGTATGGATATGAATGTGAAGATGTTTTTCAATCAAAATGGGAATTGCTTGAACAGCCAGCACCTGAGTTATGTGCCGATCGGGTAGATTATACTCTCCGGGATATGTATCAATATGGACATATCACACTGGAATCCGTTCATGACTTTCTAAACCATGTAATCATAATAAATGGAAGGATGTATCTGGATAATATTGAATCGGCTGAATGGTTTGTGAAAACGTATTATAGCGAAGTTATTGATTTTTTCATGGAACCGCTTAATATATATGGCTATGGAATTTTGGCAAAGACCTTAAAATTGGCTTTGGCTAAAAAACTGATCAGCCTTGATGACTTACTTGGTACAGATGAGGAAGTCATGTCCTTGTTAAGCTTGACTGAAGACCATGAAGTGCAAAATCTGTTAAAACGGATCCATGGTAACGTAAAGGTGAAAAAAAATCAAGTGGACTACGATTTTTATCTGAAAAATAAAGTGCGGCTCATTGATCCTTCCGTTATTCAAGGAACCCAATTAATAAGAGCATCCAGTTTATCAGACAAAGTCAAGAAAATGGGAATTGAAGCCTACAAAAAAGCTTCAAAGGGCATGTATCTAAAAGTGATTTCCGATTGAATTTCGTGTCAAACCATACGGAAAGTCAAAAACTCAAGGGTGTTATTCATCCTTGAGTTTTTTTCCGGAAACATGTAAGTCTCCTCCCGTTTAAAAATTAGTTGATTTAGACAATCGACATCCAGGAAGGAGCTTGATTAACGGATGCCTTATACATCTGAACCAGCATCCTTTAATAATTAAAAAACTAATGATGCTCTCAAAGTATTAACGCCATTTTCCAAATAACCCTTTAAACAGGTTAATGTATAAACCCAACCTTCCTTTTGTCCGATCATTTTGTTTATTATTTCAGGGTCTTCTTCACTCAAACCTGATTCGTTTACTTCAATAATTGTACTCGTATTATCCAACTCTTTTAGTGTAATGGTAACAACCGTTTCTTGATCATTTCCGCCCCACGCAAACACGATTTTCCTATTTTCCTCGACTTCCATTACATTAATAATCACTTCAGCATCGTATTCGTTGTATCTCAATGCAGGCGTCCGGCCTTGTTCCCATCTTTCCGAACTCGATGAGAACCAGAAATTCCCGATTTTTTCAGGATTCACTATGGCTTCAAACACTTCATTAGCTGGCTTGATTATCTTAAATTTCGTAATTATTTGGGTATCCATACTAAATCAACTCTCTTTCGATTTGTTTTTATTGTATTCCACTATCCCAATCTACTGATATTGGCGGCAGGGTCCTTCCAGTTTCAAGCAAGCTCTTCAGGTTACTCAGAATGGCTGGCCAACCATTATTCAAGCCTTCAAAGGTATTGTCATCATATACGAAATCTGTCTCCAATAGCTCCTCATGCCTAAGCGTTAACTTTAAAGTCGAATCATCCATTTTCTGTAATTCAAAAGTGACCCGTGTAGGCTGCTTGCGAGGTGTTTCGTCTCCTGCCATGTTCCATGTATACGAGAGCAGGTGCAACGGCTCACACTTAAGTACATTCCCATGATCAGTAATCCGCCCATCTTCCAGCATATATTTGACGCTTGAACCTTCTTGCCAGTCAGACTGTACTTGCAATCCAAAGTGGTATTTCTTCGTGACTTCACCACTCGTCAGGGCTTCCCAAAGCTTCTCTGGTGTGGTTGCGATATAAATAGGATAGACAAACGTAGTTTTTTTCATAATTCTTTTTCCTCCTCGCCAAATAAGATATCAAGACCGTAACCTAACTCTATCATTGATTGTCGGCTTTCATATACAGCCGGTCAAGCAGTTTTTTGCGACAGAAATCGGCAAAGTCATTGCATTGAAGAAGATTTGAAGTGCATTGCTAAAACCGGATTCTCCGTGACATAAAAGGGCCGTATGGAAACTTCTTGATTTCCAATCGCTTTCAAGCTACGATGAATAAGGAAAATGATAATCCGCCCGGGCGGAAGAGGTTCTAGCTACCCTCTCAAAAAAACTAAGGAGAACAGGGCTCTTTCTTAGGGTGCTGTTTTTTCTGTATAAGGAGAATTAAGAAATGTTAAGAATTTTATTGTATTTAGTATCCATCATCACGGCGAATGTGGTTACAGCAGCTTTTGAGCCATTACATTTTGGCATGTTCATCATCCCGATGGGAACATTGCTCATCGGGGGAACCTTCATCTTCCGAGATCTGGTCCAGAATAAATTCGGCCGCGCGAAGACCTATATATGCATCGTCACTGCACTTATTTTATCTGCATGTGTATCATTTTTATTAGGAGATACGTTACTGATTGTTTTTGCTTCCGCATTATCCTTCGTGGTCGCAGAAACAGCGGATACGGAAATTTATACCCGTTTAAAGCTCCCGATGAGTTGGAGGGTGTTTTACAGCGGGATCGTTGGAGGATTTTTCGATTCGGTGATATTTGTCGTGATTGGCCTAAGTCCATTGGGTGCCAATATATTGCCATGGGAAGCAGTACCCGCTGCGGTCATCGGCCAAATCATCGTTAAAACTATCATTCAGTCCATTGGTGCCGTATTGTTGGGACGAATCAACGTAGAACTGGAGAAACGTGTAGTCTCCAGTTAAATGCCAGGAGGGATGCACTACATGGATGGAACCAAAAAAGAAGAAGATAAATGCTATTGCCTCGAGGCCTTTCGTGAAAAATATGGGGCGCATGTTCAAGGGGAATGTATGAAGCTCTCCTGCGCCAATTATCGCAAGCATAAAGGAATTGACAAAAAAGGACCAAATTAGGTCCTTTTTTTTGCGTGAACGGAGTAACTCACGAGTAAAACGTGCGGAATTCACGATTAAACGGCACTAAATCATGAGAATAGCGCTAAAGCATGATTAAACAGCGCAAAATCATGAGTGCAGTGCAAATACACGAATAAAGAGCGCAACGCCATGAGTGCAGAACGAATTCACGAGTATATGGCCGAAATTCACGAGTAAAAGTGCAAAACTCACGAGTAAATGGCCGAAACTCACGAGTAAAAGTGCAAAATTCACGAGTAAACAGAGCGAAATCATGAGTGCAGCATGAATTTCACGAATAAAAGTGCAAAATTCACGGTAAATGGCACGAAATCATGAGAATAGCGCGAAATCCTGAGTAAACAGCGAGAATTTCACGAATAAACAGTGCGAAATTATGAGTGCAGGACAAATTCAAGAGTAATTAGCCCAAACTCACGAGTAAAAATCAAAAAAAGCTTCCTGCACCGTTCCATTAATGGGGCTAGGAAGCTTTGTATATTGTTTAAAATTGCTCTGTGCTTTTCCGAACTAATTTTTCGAGGAAGAAAAAGCATTCTCGCTTCCGCTCAAGTTCGGTTTGTCCATTTTCGGTGACATGATAATATTTCCTGCGGCCTGACTCGGACTCTTGCCAATGGCCTTTTATGAATTCTTTTTTTTCTAACCGTTTAAGGGCGGGGTAGAGGGTGCCTTCACTTATTTGATATTTGCCCATGCTCATTTCCTTCAAGATCTTCGTGATTTCATAGCCGTATAGCTTTTTTTGTGAAAGAAGTGAAAGCAAAAGGAGGTCAATGCTTCCCTTCATTAATTCTTTATCCAAATAAATTCTCCTCCTTTTCATTTTTAAAGTGTAATACGTTGTACATCGTATCACAAGGTGCATTTTACTTTTCTTAAAAAAAATGGTTAAATGACGATTGCTAAATAAATTTAATCATAGTAAAATGTGCTTCGGAACGGATGAGTTGTGAAGAGTGTGGTAAGGATACTATATACATGATTTAATTGTTTTAATGAAAATACGGAATAGGATAGAAGAATCCCTACTCAAGGGGTATTAATTGATTTTTTTTCGAAAATCATTTAGATTCTATTTATCAACAAGAGCAAAGAAAGAAGGTCCTAGATAGATGAAAGTGAAAGCACCAGAGCCATTCACATATATTGGTGGAAAGAGAGCTGTTCTTTTACTTCACGGGTTTACCGGAAGTACAGGAGATATGAAGAAATTAGGGAAATACTTGAATGATCTCGACTATACTTGCCACGGACCTCTTTATAGAGGGCATGGAGTGTCTGGTGAGGAACTCGTTAAGACTGGTCCAAAGGAATGGTGGGAAGATGTAGTTAATGGCTATAAATTCCTTAAAGAAGAAGGATATGAAGAAATTGCTGTTGTAGGAATTTCTTTAGGAGGAGTGTTCTCATTAAAAGTGGGAATTGAATTGCCTGTAAAAGGCGTAGTTTCAATGTGCGCTCCGACGCAAGGGAAAAGTATCGATCGACAAAAGAACCGCTTGCTCAATTATGCACAGGCTTATAAGAAATTTGAGGGCAAAGATGCAGACCAAATTGCTGCAGAAGTGAAGCTGCTGGAAGAAGAGCCTATGCCTCAACTAAAAGATGTGCTGAATATTATTAATGAGACAGGTGAAAATTTAGATTTAATCACATCACCAACTCTTGTTCTGCAAGGGCGCTTGGATGATCCCGACTATACTGAGAGTGCTACAGCGATTTTCAATGAAGTCGATACGCAGCATAAACACTTGATATGGTATGAAAAATCAGGTCATATTATCACATTGGGCAAAGAACGTGAACAGGTGTATGAAGATGTGTATAAGTTCTTGAATACACTGAATTGGTCGGAGTAATAAGCGAGTTTATAAATCCCCTTTAAGTTGAACGTGTGTAAAGCCTGCATTCATATGTAGGCTTTAACACAATGCTTGAGGGGATTTTATTTTGGCTGAAAATCTATTTGTAGAAAAAGACCTTTAAGTTATCGTTATTATCAAGAGTTGCCAATAAAATATCGTTCACATCGGCATTATATGTTATCTTGATTCTGTTTTTAAGCCATGCTTCGTCTTTGCCGCCCCGCTTCAATTCTTTAGAATCGATCTTCCCTTCTTTAATAATCGTTTTAGGAAAAGCGAAGGCATTTGTTTCTAGGTGCATATCTGCTGGGGTTACTGCTTCATATTGAGAGTATAAAAACAATGAAATGGTACCACCCGGTTCCCATAGTGCGAGGGACACTTTTTGAATATCTTCGACTTTTTCTTTTCTTAATTCCGATAATAAAAAATCGATGGAGATTCGGGCTTTTGCTAAGCTTTTGTAAATGATTTGTCCATTTTCGATAAGTGGAAAGGGGGCGGAGTCAAAAAACCTTCGGATTTTGCCCCACTTAAGACCCGTAAACACACTAATTATATATAAAATCACTAAAACAAAGGTCGTAATCATTGAGCCCTTCAAACCTAACTGTTCATCTGACAAAGGGTGGGCAAGAATGTTTCCAATAATTAATGCCATTATGAAATCAAGTAATCTTAACTGGGAAATGGACCGTTGCCCCATTAATTTAACCGAAAAAAGTAAGAAGAAGAAGGATATAATGGCTCTTAAAGTCCACTGGATTGCAGTAAGAGTTTCCTGGCTATTAAAAAAGTCCACAAAAAATTCACGTCCTTATTTCCTGCAAAGGAGATGTAATGGTCAGTAGGATGAATTGAAACAACTGGGAAGCTTATTTAAAGACCTCTTTAGATGGGCCGTTTATAATTTAAGCCAGCTCCTTCTTAAGTATTACCCAACATCGGTCCTTCTAAGACTTTCTTGACTGTTTTCAAAAAATTTATATTAATATAACAACTTTATAACGTATTGTAATTAAAATTAAACTGATTTAAAATGATATCTTTCCTAAGAAATTTATTTAAAAAATATCCTTGTATAATATCAGTGACGATGGTCTGATAGTTTCTACCTGGCAGCCGTAATGCCGGACTACAAGGAAGTATGAAATAGAAGAGATGGACAGGTTTATGTTGGTTCGCTTGTGATCCAAATAACATGTTTGAATGTAGGCTCTTACTTTTTCACACTTTCTTCCTGCGGCTGAAGGTGTAAAAAGGTGAGGGCTTTTTATATAAAAAAAACGAATGGGAAATGATATAGCCAAAGGGGATGAAAGCATGTATTTCTTATTGAATATACTAGGTGTTTTAGTTGTAATGGGCATCGTTTACCTTTGTTCACCTAATAAAAGGAACGTTAAGTGGAAAGCGATTCTTACCTTGCTGGTTCTTGAATTGCTTATCACATGGTTCATGTTATCGACAAAAATAGGGGCGTGGGTCATCAATCTGATCGCTTCATTCTTCACCTGGTTGATTGAATGTGCGAATGAAGGGATTTCTTTTGTCTTTCCTTCGCTTATGGCAAATGAACAAGTGGATTTCTTTTTCAGCGCATTGATGCCAATTATCTTCATTATCACGTTTTTTGATGTTTTATCGTATTTCGGTATACTTACCTGGATCATTGATAAAGTGGGATGGCTCATCTCAAAAGTATCCGGCTTGCCAAAACTTGAGAGTTTCTTTTCGATTCAGATGATGTTCCTAGGAAATACTGAGGCACTTGCCGTACTCCGCCTTCAACTCAGTGCGATTAAGGATCAGCGTCTTTTGACATTTGGAATCATGAGCATGAGCAGCATTAGCGGTTCAATCATTGGAGCCTACCTGTCCATGGTACCGGCAACCTATGTTTTTGTAGCGATACCTTTGAACTGCTTAAATGCCTTGCTGATAGCTAACATGCTGAATCCCGTCGATGTCAGTAAAGAAGAAGACGTCGTTTATGTACCTTCTAAAGAGGAACGTAAAGATTTCTTTTCCACCATTTCCAACAGTATGCTGGTTGGTGCAAAAATGGTCTTCGTCATCATGGCAATGGTTATCGGCTATGTGGCGTTAACGGCCAGCGTAAACGGCATTTTCGGTTTCTTCGTGGATGGATTGACCATTCAAAAGATATTCTCTGTCATTTTTAGTCCATTTGCATTCTTGCTTGGATTATCTGGACATGATGCCATGTATGTCGCTCAATTGATGGGAATCAAGCTTGCCACAAATGAGTTCGTAGCATTGCTCGATTTAAAAGATAAAGTCAGTACACTGCCTCCGCATACAGTCGCTGTGGCTGTCACTTATCTGACGTCATTTGCGAACTTCAGTACAGTGGGCATGATCTATGGAACATTCAATTCCATCCTCAATGATGAGAAGTCGAACATTATCGGAAGGAATGTTTGGAAGCTGTTGGTTAGCGGGATGGCTGTTTCCTTGCTAAGTGCCATGGTCGTTGGATTATTCGTTTGGTGATTTAAAACATGGGCATCCATTTTTATAAATGGATGCCCTCACTTGTATGAAAAAAGCTGTGCAGGATTTTCCCATGCACAGCTTTTTCGTTTATTTCGTCAAATAGTTCTCCGTATAATATGGTTTATCTTCCTCATCGAAGGCAACTCCGACACCGAGCGATTCAAAATCCTTCTGTAATTTGTTTTCCCTGTGTCCAATGGAATTCATTAGGCCTTCATGGGCATAGATACTGCTATTCTGACCGGCAGCCAGGTTTTCCCCAGCCATTCGAAAATTGATTTTGTCATCTTCCATCCGGTCGAAAGGGGATTCGCCTTCAAGGTTTGTATGGTTGAAGTATTGATTCAAGGCCATATCTGAACTATGATCCTGTGCAGTGACCTTCACTTGTTTATCCCATGATAGCACGGAGAGATCATGATTGACCCGTGAGGCATTGGTCAAATCGAATAATTGATATTCAAAGCCCTTCTTTAATCCGGGACCGGCTTCTGCAAAATAGCCGCTCTTTTGCTTTTCGAGTTTTGCGTCGATGATTTGGATTGCCGTGACTGTATTTTTCTCATGTTTGTCATAAAAAATGGTCACATAGCTATTATCCATTTCAAACATATCGTATTCGCCGCTGTCACTTCGAATCTGGTAATAGACGTTTCCTTTAAGCAGTTTTGTTACAGGCTCCCCCATTTTCCCAGTCACGGTTTCTTTGGGAGTTCCGCGTTTAATGCCTTCCTTTGAGGAAATCAAATCTTGGTTCGTATATAAACCAACAACTTTATTGTTGTTATCATAGGCAACCATGAAGAAGTTTTGATAATTTTCGTGATAGGCAAACCAGTCTACGCCATATTCATTTCGCGTATTCCGTTTAGCTTTACCAGCCAATTTTTCTACATCATCCTTCGTGTCGCCAATTTCGATATTACGGACTGAGAAGGATGCATCAGCAGGTGCTTCCAGAGCTGGTTTTTTCACTTTTTCCGTTTCTTTAGATTCTTTTTCAGAAGCGGTATCCAATGTTTCCGTCAGCGAGCCAATCAGGCTGCTGACTCCAGTACTCAGTTTTTCCAAGGCTGTCGTAACCTCGGGCCCGTTTATAACTGAACGAACATCTGATGCAAAGGCACTAACCCCCGCTTTGAATCCAGACTCCTGAATATCTTTACCATATCCATACCATAATCCAGAGAGTAGGAGTATGAGGACCACAATATTAAACAATTTCCGCAAATCGTTCACTCCTGCTCTATCCAGGATATAAAATCCCGTTTAATGAAAGATCATCGGCACCAAACTTAAGACAGGTGGGGCACATAACAAAAATAGTGAACACAGAATGAGTATTTGTGAGGCCGTTTTTGGAAGCTTTTCCTTCCCTTTTCCGAGTACCAGCCACTGAACTGAAGTTTATTTCTATACCAGACGAATAATAAAATCAGTATCGCAATCGATCCTAGCCAGCCATACTGATTCACACCTATGTTTATATATATGCCGTTTACAATGCTCGAAATGATTGTTCCGGCTATCCCGACACTCCTTGGTTACACCATTATACTTCTTCGATTAAAAAATAAACACTTTAAATGATGTAATATTACATATTATACCAAAAAGAAAGAAGGATAAAACAGGTGCCTTACGAAGGTGAAATTTATGGGATTTTGGGGCTAGCTTTCATTATTAGTTAAATCAGGAGAATTCTTTATAAACAAAAAAAGATTAGCCATTGCGCTAATCTTTTTCATTTAGGATTACTTTAATTGATCATTCAAGACACTTTCCTCGAGAACGGAAAACTTATCACCATACACCCTTGTTATGTGGTTTTCCCCCCATGTACATAGTGCGGATAGGATACTTTCGAGGCTTTGTCCATACTCACTTAGTTCATATTCCACTTTTGGGGGGACTTGGTTATAAACGATCCGATTGATGACACCGTCCTGTTCCAACTCCCGCAATTGTTGAGTCAACATTTTTTGGGTGATGTTTGGCATTAGGCGCTTCAATTCACTAGTCCGCTTTTTTCCGTGGGTCAGATGGCAGAGGATTACGCATTTCCACTTCCCGCCCAGTACTTCCAGTGTTGCTTCAACGGATATATTGTACTTCTTTTTTTGCATGATTTGCATACTCTCCTTATTTTATAGGAACTTTAAGGTACCTATATTACTTTAAAGTACGTACTGTTTTTTATTTGTAATATATCTCATAATAACATTTGCACACCGAATTCCACTGTACCATTTATAAAAAAAGTTGCTTAGGCAATTTCAATGATAGTACAAAACAACAAGAAGGAGAAGAGGATATGATTTCAAATAAAAATAGAAGTACATGGGCATTGCTCGCTTTAGCGATCAGCGCCTTTGCAATTGGAACAACTGAGTTCATCAGCGTGGGATTATTACCACTCATTTCTAAAGATTTACACATTACAGTCACGACGGCGGGATTGACGGTATCTCTATACGCCTTGGGGGTCATGTTCGGGGCACCTATCCTGACATCCCTCACATCGAATATGTCGCGAAAGACTTTATTGCTTTGGATAATGGTCGTGTTCATTATCGGAAATGCATTGGCGGCTTCTGCGACCACGGTCGGTGTATTATTGATCGCACGTGTCATTTCAGCGCTTGCACATGGTATTTTCATGTCGATCGGCGCTACGATTGCGGCTGATTTGGTTCCTGAAAACCGCAGGGCGAGTGCCATCGCCATCATGTTCACAGGTCTAACGGTGGCAACGGTGACCGGAGTTCCGTTTGGAACCTTCATCGGGCAGCAATTCGGCTGGAGATTCGCTTTCATCATCATTGTGGCAATCGGCCTGATCGCTTTCATCGGAAATGGCATCCTTGTCCCATCCGATTTAAGAAAAGCTGCACGGACCACGTTCCGTGACCAAATCAAATTGGTGACGAATGGACGTTTGCTGTTAGTATTCATCATTACAGCGTTAGGATACGGAGGTACATTCGTTGTCTTCACGTACCTGTCGCCATTACTTCAGGAAGTAACAGGGTTTAAAGAAGGAACTGTGGCCTTGATTTTGCTAGTATATGGAGTAGCCATAGCGATAGGGAATACTCTCGGCGGGAAATTGGCCAATCGCAATCCTATTAATGCCCTATTCTATATGTTTCTTATACAAGCCATTGTACTGGTGGTCTTGACCTTCACGGCACCGTTTAAGATAGCTGGTTTAATTACGATCATTTTAATGGGATTGTTTGCATTCATGAATGTTCCAGGGCTTCAAGTGTATGTCGTCATGTTAGCGGAGCGTTTCGTGCCGAGTGCAGTGGACGTGGCGTCAGCCATCAATATTGCCGCCTTCAATGCGGGAATCGCCATTGGTGCCTACTTAGGAGGGGTGATTACCGATTCGATCGGATTGATCCATACAGCGTGGATTGGTGGAGTCATGGTGTTTGCAGCAGTGATTTTAACAGGCTGGAGCCGGGCCTTGGAAAGTAAAGACCGGACCAAGGGAACGGACAAGATAGCATAGGATTAAAAAAGTGATGCATGTTAGAAAAAGCATGCATGCGTATAGAGTATCGATAACATAAGTATCATTGCATCCCTTCAGCGAATGATGGAAGGTTCCTTGAAGGGATGTAATGATACTGATACTAAAAGCGCATTACAATCTATAAAAACAATCATTTGGAGGTAGAGTATTATGGTGAAAAACTTACAAGATACAACTACATTGCATAACGGCGTCAAAATGCCTTGGTTCGGATTGGGCGTATTTAAGGTGGAAGAAGGACCGGAGCTGGTAAATGCAGTTAAAGTGGCCATTAAACATGGTTATCGCAGCATCGATACGGCTGCCATCTATGAAAATGAAGAAGGGGTTGGACAAGGGATTCGTGAGGGCTTAAAAGAAGCTGGAATCTCAAGGGAAGACTTATTCGTAACATCCAAAGTCTGGAATGCCGATTTAGGCTATGAATCGACAATTGCAGCTTACGAAAAAAGCTTACAGAAACTTGGCTTGGAGTACCTGGATTTATATCTTATCCATTGGCCAGTGGAAGGAAAATATAAAGAAGCTTGGAGAGCGTTGGAAACTCTATATAAAGAAGGAAAAGTGAAAGCGATCGGTGTGAGCAATTTCCAGATTCACCACCTAAAAGATTTAATGGAAGATGCAGAAGTGAAGCCGATGGTCAATCAAGTGGAATGCCATCCGCGTTTAACTCAAAAAGAAGTTCAGGCATTCTGTAAGGAACAAGGAATACAACTTGAAGCATGGTCTCCTTTGATGCAAGGTGAACTTCTTGATAATGAGGTTTTACAAGCTATTGCAACCAAGCATGGCAAATCTGTTGCACAAGTCATTTTACGCTGGGATTTACAAAATGGGATTGTAACGATTCCGAAATCAACTAAAGAACATCGTATTGTCGAAAACTCAACTGTATTCGATTTCGAATTGACCGAAGAGGAAATGAACCAAATTGATGGATTGAATCAGAATCACCGTGTTGGTCCAGATCCTGATAATTTCGACTTTTAATTAAGTATGAAGGAGAGGGACGGATATCCGTCCTTCCTTTTTTAATTGGATTACCGCATCGGCATTTACAATGACAGCTTCGGGAATCTGATTAGTTGACACGGTATTACTGAGGTGATATAAATGCATGTGCATACATTTTATAAAAAAGGAGATAAAAAATTATGAATGATTTATTTTCACCTTATCGAATAAAAGAACTTGAACTTAAAAATAGAATCGTCATGCCGCCGATGTGCCAATACTCCGTCGAAGCGGAAGATGGTATACCAACAAACTGGCATCAGCAGCATTATGTAAGCAGGGCAGTTGGCGGCACGGGGTTAATTATAGTTGAAATGACCGATGTGGAGCCTGATGGGCGCATTTCGAATCGGGATCTTGGATTATGGTCCGATGACCAAATTGGAGCTTTCTCCAACATCGTTAAGGAAGTACATCAATACGGTGCAAAAATCGGGATACAAATTGCCCATGCAGGCCGTAAAGCGGAGGATGCCGAAACTCCGGTGGCACCATCAGCCATTGCGTTTGACGAAACGTACAAAACACCAAGAGCTTTAGAAACGGAAGAAGTGAAGGAAATGGTCGATAAATTCCGGGCATCGGCCAGAAGGGCTGTTACAGCAGGATTTGACGTAATTGAATTACATGGTGCTCACGGGTATTTAATCCACCAATTCACATCACCGCTTACGAATAAACGCGATGACGAATATGGAAAAGACCTGACAAAATTCGGAGTGGAAGTCATTAAAGCAGTGAAAAGTGAAATGCCTGCCGACATGCCTTTAATCATGCGCATTTCTGCAAAAGAATACGTTGAAGGCGGATATGGTATTGAAGAAAGTATTGCATTTTCACAAGTCTTTAAAGAAGCAGGCGTCGATATGTTCCATGTAAGCTCTGGAGGAGAAGGCCCGATTGGAGCAGACGGAAGACCTGGTACCCATGCTAGCTATCAAACTCCGTTGGCCAGGGAAATCAAAAATGCCTTGGATATTCCGGTTATTGCTGTAGGTCGATTAGATGATCCGATTCTTGCAAATTCAATCATTGGCAATGAAGAAGCAGATTTGGTTGCCGTCGGCAGAGGAATGCTGCGAAACCCTTATTGGGCATTGGAAGCATCTAAGACTTTGAATAAAAAAACGGAGATACCTGAACAATATCAACTGGGATTCAAGCATTAATACGAATTCATGCTTTAAAACGCTGGCGAATATTATATTCGCCGGCGTTTTTACAGTCAGGCATGAGGGAATTTTCATCAGGAAATCCATTACGTGATGTTTAACTGGAAATTTTGCTATAATGAAAAAGATAAATCAAACGATAATTCGAGGTGCTAATTATGGAAGAAATCAAAATCATTACAACTGAAGAAGTGGAAGCTAAGCTTGAGGCAGGAGAAGCGATGGAACTTGTCGATGTTCGTGAAGACGAAGAAGTGCAAGAGGGAATGATCGAAGGCGCGAAACATATTCGCATGAATGATATCCCGGCAAACCTTGACTATTTTGATAAAGAAAAAGAATATATTTTTATCTGCCGTTCAGGACGCCGCAGTGAAAATGTATGCCATTATCTTCAGGAACAAGGATATAAAGTGGCAAACATGGTTGGCGGAATGCTTGAATGGGACGGCGAAGTCATCGTTAAGTGAGGTTCCTCAAAAAGACCTGTTACTTTTGTAAGCGTAAATCCAGGAATGTGACGGTTTATTTGAATGAAGAAAGAAAAAAGATCATGGTTTTGTTCACAATGCCGTGAATATGCGGAAGACGCGCATATTTGAAGGCGTGAAAAAAAGAGTCCTTTCATCTGAAAGGGCTCTTTTTTCTGTATGAACCTCTCCTTACGGGGACGCAAAAGTTATATGTTAAAATTAGGGTGCTGAAGTCAGAAAATATAGAAAAAGGAGAGTTGGATAATGAATGTTCATAAAATAGCGGTCATTGCGGGTGACGGGATTGGCCCTGAGGTGATTGATGAGGGTGTAAAGGTCCTTAAAGAAGTGGCTTCAATTGCCGGAGATTTTTCTTTCCAGTTCACCTATTTTCCATGGGGCTGTGAATATTATCTTGAGCACGGCAAAATGCTGCCCGACGACGGACTTGAACAACTGATGAAGTTTGACGCTGTGTATCTTGGGGCAGTCGGTTATCCTGGTGTCCCGGACCATATTTCTTTACGTGAACTTCTGCTGAAAATCAGAAAGGGATTTGACCAATATGTGAATGTTCGACCCGTTAAATTGCTTCAAGGTGCACCCTGTCCATTAAAAGACGTGACTCGTGACCAAATCGATATGGTTGTCATACGTGAAAACAGTGAAGGGGAATATTCCGGTGCCGGTGATTGGCTTTTTAAAGGCAAGCCGGAAGAAGTCGTCCTGCAGACGGGGGTCTTTTCAAGAAAAGGGACGGAAAGGATCATCCGTTATGCGTATGAACTTGCACGTAAGACGGGCAGGACGCTAACGAGTATAAGCAAGGCGAACGCATTGAATTATTCAATGGTTTTTTGGGATCAGGTTTTTGAAGAAATTGGACAGGAGTTTCCGGATGTAGAAACGAATTCCTATCTGGTCGATGCGGCGAGCATGTATTTTGTCAAGCAGCCCGAACGGTTTCAAATCGTTGTCACCTCCAATTTGTTTGGTGACATCATCACCGATTTAGGAGCTGCGATTGCAGGGGGGATGGGACTGGCGGCCGGTGCCAATTTAAACCCGGAACGGATTTATCCTTCGATGTTCGAACCGATCCATGGTTCAGCCCCGGATATAGCACATCAAGGCATCGCCAATCCACTTGCGGCCATATGGTCCGCCAGTCAGATTCTCGATTTCTTTGGGCATGAGGTTTGGGGTGCTAAAGTGTTGGACGTGATCGAACAGGTGATGGTCGATAAAAAGGCGCTAACCCCTGATATGGGCGGGACAGCTTCTACAGAAGAAGTCGGGGATGAAGTGGTTGCATTAATATCCGCTTTACAAACAAATCAAGTATAAGATTTTTGAAAAATGGGCATCCTGCACAATAACTATCATTATAGTAAAAGGGCGGGGAGAGCCGATGATACAAGTCAAATTATTTGATTATGAGCATGAAAAGGATCTTGAGGATGAAATGAACTTTTTCCTTGAAGATATTCGTGATAATCAAATCGTCGATATCAAATACAATGTCGCCACTACAGGTGAAGAGGAAGAGGAACAGATCTACTGTTTTAGTGCGATGATCATCTATAAAAAAAAATAAAGGCCGGCTGGCCCTATAATCAATATTAGACTACCTATTGCTTGCTTGCGGGCAATCAAAGGTAGTCTTTTTTCCGTCTTGACTTCCTGGGAAGGGGGCATATACGATGTGGAAATTAGGACGATGTCGCTTCCCCGCCGTTGACATGAAGTGTTTGTCCTGTCACAAAACGGGAATCATCAGAAGCGAGATAGACAAAGGTGGGAGCCAGTTCAAATGGCTGGCCTTGACGCTCCATCGGGTTATCGACTTGTGTCACTTCGTCTGCCGAGAAACTTGCCGGGATGAGGGGGGTCCAAAACCTTCCGGGCGCAACGGCGTTCACCCGGATGCCTTGATCGACAAGACTGTTTGCCAAGGCACGGGTAAAACCAATGTTGGCCCCTTTAGTCGCCGTGTAATCAATTAATTGCTTATTCCCGTTAAACGTCACGACAGAAGATGTATTAATGATGGAGGCCCCGGCTTTTAAATGGGGAAGGGCAGCACGGGTCGTATAGAAGTGGGAATAGATATTCACTTTAAATGTATCATCGAATTGCTCATCCGTAATATCGAGCAAGCTTAATTGCTGAAATTGAATACCCACGTGGTTACAAAGAATATTGAGCTTTCCAAATGTTTCGATGGTGTCTTCCACGATTTTGATACATTGCTGTTTATCCCTTAAGTCACCAGGCAGCAGTAAGCAACGTTGTCCAAACTCTTCAATTCTCGTTTTAGTCCGATTGGCATCCTCATGTTCATCCAGATAAGCGATAGAAACATCTGCGCCTTCTTTAGCAAAAGCGATGGCAGCTGCAGCGCCAATTCCACTGTCTCCGCCAGTTATCAATGCGACTTTACCTGTTAATTTCCCACTGCCCTTATAATTGGGATTTTCGATGATGGGCCGGGGCACCATTAATTTTTCTACACCAGGCTGGCGAAATTGCCGTTGCTCCGGAACCGTGATGGGTACGTCTTGATAACGGGTGATCTTTCCAAAATTCGGATGCATGGGATAGCTTTTACCGGATGATTTCTTTTTCTTATCTTCTGCCATGAGGGGTCCTCCTAAAAAAGAATTTAGTCGGATTACTCTATGACGATCAGGTATATGCCGTGCATGAAGAACATGTATGGGTACGGGCTCGTTGCCGTACAGCTAGAATATGCTGGAGTGTAGAAAAATAGTTTTTGGAGGCCTCTATATGCCATATTATTATAGCGAAGAAGTGAAATTGTTATTGGTCGATCAATCTGATGAAAAGGTGGAGTTGTTATATGATTCCAACCCAAATACCTTTGAATTGCCGCTTATAGGACCGAGACCGCCATATTATTATAACCCGCGCTATGTGCCGTATTATCCCGTAATTTAAGGGTGAACATACTAAGGGAAAATGCATAGAACGGAGTTTGCTGAAATGGGCTGCCTTGGTCTTTCAATGAGTGGACTAAAAGCAGCCTCAATTCGATTCAACTAAATTCCCGATCATAACAGATGTCATTAAGAAAAACTGATTATATTTTTCTGTGAATTTTACAAATACGGAGATAATGGGTAAAGTTATACATAATACATAGAGCGGACTGGTGTATTTAAAGGAGAGATCCATTTTGGATTACAATATGAAACAACTAATAGAAAATCTACAGCAATCGGATGGTGGACATATCTTATACTGTTTTAATGAATTGGAGTCATACATTGAAAATGAGGCAACATTCATCATTGCCGGTGTTGAACAGGGAGACCATATTCTGGTCGTCGAAAATGACCGTATTTTTCCTTTCGTGTACAAGAAATTGCAGCTTCATTTAAATGAGGAGCAATTGGAGCAAGTGCATCTTATGAATAATTTTGATTTTTATTGCTTTCATGGAGACTTCCATCCTTCGACGATGGTTAATTATTTCTTGGAAAATATCGATTCATACACTGAACGCAATCAGCACGTGCGGACTTGGGGTCATGTTGAATGGGGCCATGACGATCAAGCCTGCTTTGCGATAGGCGAATATGAAAAAGGAATCGACAAACTGATCAAGGAACGAGGATTGATTTCGGTTTGTGCGTACGATGACTGCAGAGTGCCTGCCGAGCTTAGGACAAACTTGATCAAGCATCATGGGGTCCTGATAACCGATGAAAAAATCACGATTTTAGCAAACGGATAGAATGGAAGGGGGCAAGTTATTTGGAAAGTTTTACTGAACAGGTAATTAATATCATACGACAAATCCCTTCCGGTAAAGTGATGACATATGGTCAAATTGGACAGCTCGCCGGAAGTCCGCGCGGTGCAAGGCAGGTCGTAAGGATCCTTCATTCAAGCAGCAAAAATCATGACCTTCCTTGGCACCGGATAATCAATGCCAAAGGAGAAATCGGCATAAAAGCGGAGGGCGCCGCAGAACACCAGAAGGCGATGCTAGAGAGTGAAGGCATCACATTCACGGAACGGAATACCATTGATCTCGAAGCTTTTCGCCATCATCCAGAAATGTTTTAAACGGAAAGCCGGATAAAATAGGCGGCGGCCGAAATAATTGAGAGAGTGGCCGAATTAAGTTCCATGTAGGTCGAAAAAATGCGCCAACGGTCGAATTAAGTATGAGAACGGTCGAATAAAAAGTGTGGACGGTCGAATAAACTGTACCAACGGCTGAAAAGCCGGCGCCAACACCTGAATTAATGCCTAACAAACACCGAATGGATGTGAAGGCTTACGAAATCGCATTAAAGAGGCTGATCCAAGCGGATCAGCCTCTTTTACGAATTATGAACGGGCATACATGGCAGCATTCATTCCGGCGAGTCTGCCGGTTACTAATGCCGATGTGATATTATAGCCGCCTGTGTATCCGTGTATATCCAGAATTTCACCGCAGAAATACAGTCCGTCCATTAGTTTGGATGCCATTTCCTTTGGATGTATTTCTTTGACGGATACGCCGCCGCCCGTGACGAAGGCTTTTTCCAGCGGCTGGGTGCCGTGCACTCCGAATTGGAAGTCCTTGCATAATTCTGCAAAACGGCGGATTTTTTCATTTGATATCGTCGCTCCTTGTTCTTGAAGGTCGATGCCGCTTCGCTCAAGCAGGAAGTGAAGGTATCGTTCAGGAACTAAGCCTTTTAAGGTGTTTTTAATGGCTTTTTTCGGTTCGGCTTTGATTTCCTTCATGATATCTTGAAAAACCTCTTCCTTGTTTCGGTCCGGCAGGGCATCGAGTTTCATGGTCACTTCCGATAGGTTCCATTTTTTCATCGCTTTCACGACGAATTGGCTGCATCTTAGAACAGCTGGACCGGAGACGCCAAAATGGGTGAAGAGCATATCCATTCGGTGTGTGATCAGGGCCTTGCCCTTTGGGTTAAGGACACTCAATGAAACATCGCGAAGTGCAAGACCTTGAAGTGTTCGATCTTTAATGAATGTTTCATGGCTAAGTACGGGAACTTCAGTTGGGAACAGCTCGGTAATCGTATGTCCCGCCTTTTTAGCCCATGCGTAGCCGTCTCCCGTTGAACCGGTGTGGGGAACTGATTTCCCGCCGACTGCAATAACAACTGCATCCGTGTCAATGGTCTGGCCATCTTTTAACCGGACACCGCTGGTTTTTCCATGTTCATAGAGAACTTCCGCAACTGGAGAGTTCTTATAGATCGTTACTTTTAAATTCGATAGGCGCGTCAGCAGGGCATCCACGACACTTTGCGCTTTATCGTTGACAGGGAACATCCGTCCATGGTCCTCTTCTTTTAGAGCCACGCCCAATTTTTCAAAGAATTGAATAATGTCCTCATTATTGAACTCTGAGAAAGCACTGTATAGAAATCGCCCGTTTCCAGGGATATGCTGAATGATTTCATCGATTGAGAGCCTGTTCGTCACGTTGCAGCGTCCGCCGCCCGAGATTGCAAGTTTCCTGCCAAGCTTCTCGCCTTTATCCACTAACAAGACATGGGCACCTTTTTCACCGGCTGCAATTGCTGCCATCAATCCGGAAGGGCCGCCGCCAATTACCACTACATCATATTTCAAATTGATCACCACTTTATCATTTTCAGTCCCTTCATTATATAGCAAGAGCCCGTCAGATTGCGAATGTAGAAGAAAAGGAATTATTTGTTTGTGTATTATCATCGAAAACGATAAACTTGAGTGTAGTTTTCTATAGAAAAAATACTTTAATATGATAAGATAAAGAGCGTGTGAAACGTAACTGACAGAGGCAGGAAGGGATTAGATGTCATCTAAGTTTTTAAAAGGGGCTTTTATATTAACGCTGGGAGCGATCATATCCAAGATACTTGGTTTATTTTACGTCATCCCATTTGAACATATGGTTGGGAATAAAGGGGCTACCCTCTATCAATATGGGTACGTTCCATATACCATTTTCATTAGCTTTGCAACGGCAGGCATGCCGCTTGCTGTTTCTAAATTCATTTCGAAGTATAATGCGCTCGAGGAATACGCCGTTGGTGAGAAGTTATTTAAATCGAGCCTGAAATTAATGGTTGTCACCGGTTTTCTCGCTTTTTTGATTCTCTATACGATGGCCCCGCTGTTTACTGGAGTCTTTGGGGTCAAGAAGGAAGATGTCAGTGATGTCACGGAGATCATACGGGCAGTCAGCTTCGCCTTGATTTTTGTACCATTCATGAGCATCATCCGCGGCTTCTTTCAAGGTCATGAAGCGATGGAACCAACGGCCATATCTCAGGTTATCGAACAAATTGTCCGCATCGTGTTCCTTTTGGCTGGTGTGTATGTTGTTTTAAATGTCTTGGATGGAGAGTTAGTAAGAGCCATCCAAGTAGCTACTTTCGCGGCGACGGTCGGGGCTGTCGGCGGTTTAGTGGTGTTATTTTGGTATTGGAAAAAACAAAAACCCCATTTGGACAGCTTGATGAAGAAAGACCGGGGGACGATGGAAATTTCCCTGAAGGAGATCTATAAAGAAATATTTCTTTCGTCGATTCCTTTCATATTTGTCGGAATCGCGATGCCATTGTTTCAGTTTGCGGACTTGCTATCTTTCAATAAGGCGATGTCTTCAATCGGTTTGCAGCATGTTGCTGAGGATGCACTTGGGGTGTTGAATGTATATGCCCAGAAGCTTGTCTTGATTCCGATGACGCTTGCAACCGGATTTTCAATGGCGCTTCTGCCCTCGGTGACGAAGGCATATGTAAGTGAGGATTCGGAAGAGTTAAACCGCCAGCTGAACCAAGCCTTCCAAATTTTGTTGTTCATTACGATTCCAGCTGTCGTTGGCATGTCGGTGCTAGCCGATCCAATCTATAGTGCCTTTTACAGCCATGATCCACTTGGAATCAGTGTCCTGAAGGCATATGCGCCCGTTTCCATCTTATTTGCCCTTTTTTCCGTTTCGGCGGCCATTTTACAAGGCATCAATCAGCAAAAATATACGGTGCTCAGCCTGCTTGTGGGCTTTTTAATCAAATTGAGCTTGAATATTCCGATGATCAAGTTGTTTGAAACGGAAGGATCCGTTTATGCCACGGCATTCGGCTACTTGGCTGCTGTGCTGCTGAATTTGTATGTCATCACCTACTTTACTGGATATCGTTACAGCCTTACCATCAGAAGATCTGTTTTGATCACTGTTTTTTCAATGATCATGGGACTGGCTGCATGGGGCATGAACAGTTTATTATCGCTGTGGCTTACAACGGAAGGGCGATTCCAGGCGATTTTGATCGTGGCCGTTTGTGCAATTTTTGGAGCGCTCATTTATGCGGCGCTTTCCTTGAAAAGCAAACTTGCCCATCGTTTGTTCGGTACCCGGATCGATCGGTTAAAAGCTAAATTAGGATTATAAGCTGGAAGTTTGATGTGTAAAATAAAGGGTATTGAATGGTGAATCCCCAGATTAAAATATATTGGCCTTGCCTGTTATTAAAGTGGGCAAGGCTTTTTACTGAAAAAGGCTTTAGGAGGAAACGATGAGAATAGATAAGATTTTATCCAATATTGGTTATGGCAGCAGGAAAGAAGTGAAAAAACTCCTGAAATCCGGCGCCGTCAAGGTCAATGACAGACTGCTTAAGGACCCGAAGGAACAAGTGGACCCTGATACGGAAATCGTTACGGTTCATGGTGAACGGGTTGAATACAGGGAATTCATATATTTAATGATGAATAAACCGCCAGGCGTATTGTCGGCAACGGAAGACAACTACCAAGAAACGGTCATCGACATCTTGGAGCCCGAAGATTCGGTATTCGAGCCATTTCCTGTAGGCCGTCTTGATAAGGACACGGAAGGTTTATTGCTGATCACGAATGACGGAAAGCTTGCCCACCAACTCCTTTCTCCAAAGAAACATGTCCCTAAAACATATTTTGCGGTCATTGATGGCGAAGTGACGGAACGGGATATCGAGGCATTCCGCAACGGCGTGACCTTGGATGATGGATACGAAACAAAACCAGGTGAATTGAACATTTTAAAATCAGGTCTGACATCGGATATCGAGCTAACGATCATGGAAGGAAAGTTCCATCAGGTGAAGCGGATGTTTGAGGCTGTTGGCAAACGTGTCGTCTACCTAAAGCGTCTTTCCATGGGGAGTTTACAGCTTGATGAGGAACTTGAGCTTGGTGAATACCGTGAGTTGACGGCGGAGGAGCTTGAACAGTTAAAGGCAGGCCAACCGACTGAATGATATCTGGATACAAAAAATGAGGCGGACAATATTGTCCGCCTCAAAGTATTTTACATATCGATCTTGTTCGGGTGGTCGTTCTTTTTACGATGACATCTTCACCTTTTTACTTGTTGTCGTCCAAAGGCCTCGGCTTGGGCTTTGAACAAGGTCATTGTATGCTAAGACATTTAAATCGCGCTGCACAGTTCGAGGAGTGATGCCAAATTCTTCTACAAGCTCTTGAGTAGAAACCGTACCGTTATTACTAATGAACATATAAACGGATTTAATACGGGTTAACATGCGATTTGTTGAAGGTTTCAAAAAATCACTCCTTATTCTTTTCATTGTTATTTTGAACAAATGAAAACAACCGATATGTCGGACAGCATTTCAGCTGTCACTATGTACTTGCTATACCCACCCTATAACTCCTCGGAAACATTTAGAAAAAATAAGATGTCATTAGATTCATTCTACCCCTTTGCAAAAGCAAATTCTAGGAAAAGATACTAATTGACTAAATATTACATTTATTATATCAAATTTTAACAAAATTATTCTCTTTACCTATACAAAATTAATAAAGAGCTGTTCCATTTGTTCATGCTCATATTTTGCCAATACAGGATGCTTACTATGCACACAACACGAACGTTGACTTTTAAAGCATATACATGTTATTTTACTTAAAACGGATCGTAAATCGTAACAATTACGCTTTGTGTATTGATACAGGAATTGCTTGATGGCTTGCGGTTACGATGTCATAATGAGGTATCGGGCAGTACAGACTTTTCATACATATCTAAAAGGATTTAAATATAAACCAATTCGAGGTAGAGCCATATGAACGAAAGATTAATGGAGTTTTTATTGCGCGACGAAGTAACCAGACTTTCTGGCGTCAAAAAACAAGTGTATGAATTCATCGTGAACGAAGAAGATTATCTTGCATCGAAGGCGGACACGGTCGATCAATTCATGAGATTGCTGGTAAAGCATTCTCCGCCTAGGCTCGCAGCCCGTCATTTCAATATGCCTTATGGGGAAATCATTCGTTTCATGAATGAAATAGAAGATGAACTGAATGAGAGATTAGAGGAAAGATGCAAGAAAGTGAAGTGGATGGACTACACGGAAAAGGACCAGCAGGCATTTGTGGAATATCATAGGAAGTTATATCTATTTGTAAATTAATAAATTGGATCATGAAAATGCCCTGGTATGAAAGGGCATTTCAGACTGTAGACAAACTCGATGATAATCGAATTTGTCTACAGTTTTTTTTAGGGATTTGTACAATAAACGTTGATTTCCACTCCAGGCTCCCGGACCGCCCGCGGAAAGCGAGTGCCTGGAGTAGAAATCAACGTTGTGATGAAGGTGACGCTTTGGGCTAATTGGTCCCTGAACATCATTTAGTCCGGCAGTTATTGATTTCCCGAAAGTGATCGCTAAAATTAGACTGGTTAAACGTCCTTTATTCCGAATACACTTGGCATTCGCCGAATCTGAAAAACGGGAATTATACTATTGTATAGTTCCCGTTTCTTTCTTGTATTTAAGAAAGAATCAAATTTGTTGCGGTCTCTTTAAACGAAGAGATGAAATCTTTATGCAGATGATCGTCCGTTATGATGTAATCGATTTTATCCAGTGATGATATCCCGATGGTCACGTCTTTCCCGAACTTTGTGCTGTCAGCGGCTACATAGACTTCTTGGGATAGATCGATGATTTTTTTTCGTGTGTTCGCTTCTTCTAAATTATAGTCGGATATGCCTTTTTCAACGGTTATGCCACTCGCACAAATGAATGCTTTTGAAATATTCAATTCACTAAAGTTGAATAAGTAGTCAAATGCAACAATGGATTGTTCATTTCGCCTGACTTTCCCGCCAATGATCAATATCTCGATATCGCTATGAATGAGCTCATTTACAACGGGAATCGAACTGGTTATCACGGTCAGTTTCTTTTTCTGTTTTATATATTTAGCGATTTGATAGGTTGTCGAACCACTATCGATATAAATGCAATCACCATCGTCGATATACTCACTGCATTTTTGGGCGATGCATTCCTTTTCTTCTAATTGACTGAACATCCGTTCATCTATCGTCGATTCTCCAAACTTCGATTGAACCAGCTTAACGCCGCCATAGATCTTTTCAATTTTTCCTTGCCTTGTAAGAAGGTTAATATCCCTTCTGATGGTTTCGATGGAAACTTGCATTTCTTCAGTAAGCTCGGCAATCTTCATAACTTTTCTAATCGTTAATAACTCGATGATCTTCTTTTGCCTTTCAAGAGGAAGCATAAGTTACACCCGCCTATTCTTCATATCTATCTTCCTGATATTCAGTTTAAGTGTACTGTTTACCGCGAACATATTCAACATATAGATGATAAAAATATCAATAGTTAGTCAAAAATTAGTATTAAGTTGGTAAGAAAGTGTTCAATATTTACAGAGTATTTACAAAAATCTCAAATTCGTTTTACAAAGGGCTTTTATACTAAGGGTGTATTAAAGGGGGTGAACGGTTTGCTAAAATTACAAAATATTAGCAAGCAATTCGATGGAAAATCAGTTTTGGATAATATAAATCTTGAAATTAAAGCGGGGGAGATCGTTTCACTATTAGGACCAAGTGGAAGCGGCAAAACTACTTTATTGCATATAATTTTGGGCTTGACGGGTATCAATCATGGAAAAATCATTTTCAATGATACCGATTTGAGTAACGTGCCCATGAAAGACCGGGGATTTAATATCGTTTTCCAGGATTATGCTCTTTTCCCGCATTTGAATGCCTATGAAAATATCGTTTATGGATTGAGGAACAGGAAGGGATCCGTTTCCAAGGAAGAGCTTCAGGAATACATTGATTTCCTGGAATTAACGCCGCATTTGAAAAAAAGGATCAGCGAATTATCCGGGGGTCAGAAACAAAGGGTTTCGATCGCAAGGACTCTTGTAATGAAACCGAAGATCCTATTACTTGATGAGCCGCTGAGTGCTTTGGATGGTGTGATCAAGGAATCGATAAAGGAACGCATCAAATCCATCGCCCGAGAATTTAAGCTGACGACAATCATAGTGACACATGACCCGGAAGAGGCTTTGACGATGTCCGATAAGATTTTGATCATTAATCAAGGGAGTATTTCTCAATTTGGATCGCCTCAAGAAATCATCAATCAGCCAGCCAATGATTTTGTGAAGGAATTCATTCTTAAACAACTGGAGATCAAGAGAGAAAATATTTACAACTTATTCGGTGAAAAGTATGCCTGATGTAAAACCGGCAATGAGAGTCATTTATATACCTATCTTACTGCTATTTGCCGCTTTTCTTTTCTTGCCGCTTGGGATATTGTTCGTCCGTTCTTTTGAAACGGCTGATGGAATCGATCTCTCGAATTATCTAACGGTCCTTTCAAATGCAGAGCTGATGATGTCATTTGGAAACAGCGTGAAAATCTCAGGGCTCACAGCCGTCATTACGACCGTTTTAGCCTTTTTCCTTGCCTATTCCATCCATTGCACCCGATTATATAGGCCATTAAAAAGTGTAATTAAAACCGGGATCCTTATTCCGATGCTGCTTCCGACGATCACGTTCGGGTTTGCGATTATCTACTCTTTCGGCAATCAAGGAATCATAACGAAGATTTTTGGAAGGAATTTATTCGATATATACGGATTTAATGGATTATTGATAGGTTATGTGATCTATACATTGCCATCAGCTTTTCTTCTCATTAATAATTCCTTCAAGTACATGGATAAAAAGTTCATCATCGTTTCAAAATTAATGGGTGACGGAACGATAAGAAGTTTCATGAATACGATCATACGGCCATTGTCGGGAACTTTGGGTGGAGCTTTTGTACTTTCCTTCATCTTGAGTTTCACCGACTTTGGGATACCGGCTTCAGTAGGCGGGACCTACTCCGTCGTTGCGACGCAGCTTTATCAAGTCATGCTAGGTTCAATCCCTGATTTCAATAATGGTGCAGTGATTGCCATTCTCATGCTCATTCCGGTAGTATTCAGTGTTTTTCTATTAAACTATCTGGAAAAACTTAATTTTCATTATGACAAGTTCAGCGATATCGAATTGACGAAGCACATAGGAAGGGATATATGTTTTGGGGGAATCTCGCTGCTGGTCTTGATAGGGATGTTTTCTGTATTTGCGGTCATGTTCATTGCACCATTTTTAACTAGTTTCCCTTACGATCTCTCGTTCACCTTAAAGCACTTTATCGACACATTCCAATCAGGCGATTTAACGTCAGTTTATAAAAACTCCTTATTCGTTGCCTTGATGACGGCTGTAATGGGAACGTTCATCGCCTTTAGCTCTGCGGTTTTGAATGTCCGGACGCCCCTTAAGGGGAAATCGTCAATGGATGTCATTTCGATGCTGACGAATACAGTACCGGGAATGGTGTTGGGCTTATCGTATTTGCTGCTGTTCAACGGCAGCAGCTGGAAGGGGACCTTTGCCATCATCATTCTATGTAACATTGTCCACTTCTTTACAACACCCTATTTAATGGCGAAGAACTCTTTATCCAAAATGAACCCTGGTTGGGAAACCACCGGGAATCTATTGGGGGATAGCTGGATCAGGACAATCTATCGTGTCATTCTGCCAAATTCGGCATCTACGGTGATCGAGATGTTCAGCTACTATTTCATCAATAGTATGGTGACGATCAGCGGAATCATCTTTTTGGTCACGGCCCAAACCACATTAGTGGCCAGTAAAATTAAAGAGCTTCAGCATTTTGCCAAATTCAATGAAATATTCATCCTGTCTTTGCTTATCTTTTTTACAAATCTAGTCGTGAAACTGCTTTGTGATCATTATCAAAAAAGACAATTCAAACATTAATGAGGGGGATATTATGTCTAAAACGTTGAAGATAGCCTTACTTTCTTTAGTTGCTCTAAGTTTGGTATTTGTATTGGTGGGCCGTAACAGCGGCAAAGCGGATGAGGAAAAGGTGGTCATTTATACGAATGGCGATGAAGAAGCCACTGCAGCAATGGAGACTTCCCTGAAAGATGCCGGATACGAAGGGAAATATGTCCTTCAATCATTAGGCACATCAGAATTAGGAGGGAAACTGCTCGCAGAAGGCGCTGAAATCGAGGCAGATGTCGTGACGATGAGTTCTTATTTCATCGAAAGTGCCCAAGGTCAGCACGCCATGTTCAAGGACCTATCGTTCAGTACAAAAGCATTGGAAAAAAATCCAGCATATTATACGCCGATTTTGGCAAATACCGGTTCCATTTTTGTCAATACGGAAGTGCTTAAACAAAAAGACCTGCCGATGCCTACTTCGATTAAGGATTTAACAAAGCCGGAATATAAAGGGTTCGTTTCAATTCCTAATATCCTGGACTCTTCAACAGGGTGGCTGTTAGTTCAAGCAATAATCAGTCAATACGGTGACGCAGAGGGGAAAAAGGTTCTCCATGACTTAATAGCAAATAGCGGTCCGCATCTTGAGAGCTCAGGTTCAGGCCCAATCAATAAAGTTCAAGCAGGGGAAGTGGCTGCCGGTTTTGGTTTACGCTACCAAGCCGTGATGGCTAAAGAGTCGGGCTTACCGATCAAGTTCGTCGATCCGATTGAGGGGAATTTCTCCTACACGGAATCCGTTGCTGTCGTAAATAAAGATAATGAAGCTAAAACAAGTTTAGCAATGAAAATGGCAGAAACAATCAGTAAAGATGCTAGAGAAGAATTGCTGAACCATTACCCGGTCGCACTTTATGAAGGTGAAAAGGTAACGGAAAAGAACAAACCGGCTCACCCTATGAAATACAAGCAGCCCCTAACGGTTGAATTATTAAAACAGCATCAAGAGTTCTTTAAATCAGCACAATGATAAATATAGTGAGGAGTGAAGTTAAATGAATACCTATAAACTATTAACGCCTGGACCGCTGACCACTACAAGTACGGTGAAACAGGAAATGCTTGTTGACCGCTGTACGTGGGAAAATGATTATAAAGAAATCACACAAAAAATCAGATCCCAGCTTCTTGAATTGGCATATGCTGCAAACGGAGAATATACGGCTGTACTTATGCAGGGAAGCGGCTCGTTTGTTGTAGAATCTGTGCTGACGACAGCACTTTCAAAATCCGATAAAGTGCTGATCATTACGAATGGCGCATATGGAAAGCGGATTGTGAAAATGGCGGAGTGCATCGGTCTGAATCATGTTGAATATGGCGTTGAGTACAATGAATATCCAAAGGAAGCTGAAATCCGGAACATTTTACTGGATGATCGTGACATCACACATATAGCGATGGTTCATTGTGAAACGACGACAGGGATTTTAAATCCGATAGAGATGGTTTCGAAGATATCAAACGAACAAGGGAAATCCTTGATTATTGATGCGATGAGCAGCTTTGGCGGAGTGGAGATGAATGTGCCTGAACTCGGAATTGATTATTTGATCAGCAGTGCGAATAAATGCATTCAAGGAATCCCCGGTTTTGGTTTCGTCATTGCAAAGCTTGAGAAATTGTTGGCTTGTGAAGGCAATGCCCGCAGTTTGTCCCTGGATTTATATGATCAGTGGAAAGAGATGGACAAGGATGGGAAATGGCGCTTCACATCTCCAACACATGTAGTGGCCGCGTTTGCTAAAGCGCTGGAAGAATTAACGGAAGAAGGGGGCATCCCAGCGAGATTCACCCGTTATAAAAATAATAATGATAGGCTGAGGGAGCTGATGGGGAAATTGGGCATTCATGCATATATCTCACCTGATAAACAATCGCCTATCATTACAACATTCCTTTTTCCATCTGAAACCTTTGATTTTGAGGACTTCTACAATTTCATCAAAGAGAGGGGCTACGTAATTTACCCCGGAAAGCTGACTGACATAGATACATTCCGGATCGGCAATATTGGCGAAATCCATGAAGAAGATATCGAGGAACTTGGCAGGATCGTAGAAAAATATATGAAAGTGGTGACAGTATGAATAAGGTAGAGGGAATCATTTTGGATTGGGCTGGAACAGCAGTGGATTTTGGATGTTTTGCACCAGTGAATGTTTTTGTGGATATTTTTAAGAATGCTGGACTGGACGTGACGATGGAGGAAGCCAGAGCTCCGATGGGCATGCTGAAAATTGACCATATTCGTGCGATGCTGAACATGCCAAGGATATCTTCGTTATGGGAGGAACAATACGGAAAGCCATTCAATGAGGAAGACGTTGAAAAACTATATGCTGAATTTGAACCGGCATTGATGATGTCATTGGCGGATTATACAGATCCCATTCCAGGGGTCATCGAGACGGTGGAAGCACTAAGGAATCGCGGCCTGAAGATTGGATCGACAACGGGATATACGGATACAATGATGGAGGTCGTCGTAGCAAATGCTTTGCAAAAAGGGTATGGGCCGGATTTCCATGTAACCCCGGATGCAACCCATTCGATTGGCAGGCCTTATCCTTACATGATCTATCGGAATATGGAAAAATTGAAATTAGCGGCATCATGGAAGGTAGTGAAGGTAGGCGATACCATTTCCGATATGCAAGAGGGAGTGAATGCTGGGGTATGGTCGGTCGGAGTCATTGTCGGAAGCTCTGAGATGGGATTGAGTTTGGATGAGTATACAAGTTTGCCAGATAGAGATAAACAAGAACTCATCTCTAAAACGGCAGATACCTTTATGAAAAACGGCGCAGACTTCACCATCAAAACGATGGAGGAACTGCCTGAACTCATAGATCGCATCAACCTTCTTATAGCGGACGGGAAAAGACCTCGTTCAAACTAACATTCATCACAAAAAAAGTGCAGCATCTTTCATCCTTGAGTAGGGATGAAGGATGACTGCACTTTTTCACTTTTGGACTGGTTATTACCTCTATTCTCTTTATTCTTTTTACAATGTGAGGATAGACTTACGACATCAATCTTTTCATTAAATAACCATTCGATAGATTAATCCAGTAATGACCTGTAGGTCTCATACCGACAATAGTTTGTGTCTAAACCGTTTTTCAACTTTTTAATAAACAGCGTGACTTTATTTTATATCTACACTATAATTTTCTTCGATTTTCAATACTGGCGGCTGTTTTTTAAGTCCTTTTGTCAATACAAGTAAATAAATGAAGCCTATTATTAACCAACTTACTCCAAGCACTTTTGAGTGCGCATCAAGATTCACAAGAAGTAAAATATCAAGAGCAGCTCCAATAATAGGAACAAATAAATATAAGACAGTTCCTTTTACCGAACGTTCTCTATTTCTAATATAATAATGAGCAATTACGGCAATATTAACACAAGTGTACGCTAGAAAAGCCCCGAAATTAATAAATGATGCTACAAGATCTAAACTTAAAAATAAAGCAAGCAAAGAGACAAAACTAATGATCAGTATATTATTTACGGGTGTTTTATATCTCGGATGCAGGGTGCCAAAGAACTTTTTAGGAAACTGTCCATCTCGCCCCATCGTATAGAGGACTCGTGACGCACTTGCCTGGGACGACATGGCACTACCCAATACAGCTAATGCGTAAAGCGCAAGATATATTGAGTACATCACCTTTCCACCAACAAGTTTAATAATTTCGTAGGCAGCCGAATCAGGATTATTAAATGTGTTATACTCTGGCCATACTAGATACGAGAAATATGAAACACTTGTAAAGATTAAACCACCACCAAGAGTAATTAAAATAACTGCTCGGGGAATTGTTTTCTTAGGGTTGACTGTTTCT
This sequence comes from Bacillus sp. T-10(2022), assembly GCF_056502895.1. Lineage (NCBI taxonomy): Bacteria > Bacillati > Bacillota > Bacilli > Caryophanales > Bacillaceae > Bacillus > Bacillus sp. T-10(2022). The sequence goes on along the minus strand of NZ_CP113518.1, from coordinate 4,278,167 downwards.
TCCGCAAACGCTGTAACTGATTCAAACCCAAGGAAACAAAAGCATAATAATGCTGCTCCAGCTATTGTATAAGAAAAGGGTTCTTTCGAATTATAGAATGGCTCAAGAGATAAAAGAGTTGCTGTGCTTTCGCCCATAAAAATTTCCTTAATAGAAAAACCTATAAAGATAAGGATAAAAAGTAAAGCGAAAATCGTTATGAATGCGTTTACATTTGTGGCAAACTTCAATCCTTTAATATTAATAAAAGTGACGAGCACCAGCATACCTGAAATCCAGATGTAACTTGGAATTGTTGGAAAGGCTGCTGAGAAAAAAATACCAAATACTAAATAATTCACCATTGGCATAAATAAATAATCCATTAAGATCACCCATCCGACAAGAAATCCAACAGAGGGATTGATCGATTTTTGCGTATAAACATAAGCAGAACCGGAAGATGGAAACGCAATTGCCATTTTCCCATAACTGTAAGCAGTAAACATCATTACCACTAGAGCAACTATCATTGCTCCCGGAACCATACCGTGAGAAATATTAGCCGCAATACCATATGTAGTAAAAGCTGTGGTTAACCCCATAAATGAAAAACCAAACAACACAACTGGAATGAGTGTCAGTGTTCTATCTGTTTTCATTAGCTTTGACATGTAAAATACTCTCCTCTTTTACCTGATTTAACCTTTCACAAGAAATGGGATCTGAATTTTTACTTCCATAGCTATTTTTATTTTTAATACGTGGTTTTCTAGAAATCATAAAAAAGTCAGTAAGATGTGGAGCCTGCTTTGAATTATCCATGAATTTGTTGTCTTGTTTCCCCATTCCTCGTAAGGAATTCCGTCTGCAGAATAACAAAGATAATTCCTGCAAAAATCTTCTCGCCGGCATCTTTACTGACTCCTGGAATTTCTTTAATAGCGACCTGTTCAATAACGTGTACACCAATTTCTAATCAATCGAAATGAAACGTAGAATATATCTCTAAGGAAGCTTTATTATTTTGACAATAGTAACTCATTTTTTATATCTGTATAAGGCATGTTATGATTGATCCCAACTTCGTGATGAACAATTTCACCGTTCAAAGTGCTGATACAATTTCTTACTATTACATCATTTTCTACAACCTCTTTCAAACCATTATTCGCAATGTTCATAATATATGGGCCGGTTGTCATCAGCATCATGTTTGTCGAGGTTTGTGGACATAGAGCCGGCATATTCGGGACACAGTAATGTAGGACTTCTTGTTCGTAGTAAACTGGATCCTCTAAAGTCGTATAACGTGAGGTTTCAATTATACCCGTTCCTGCAATATCAATAATAATAGAATTAGGTTTCATCTTACTGACCATCTCTCGTGTAATGAGAGGCTCGGTTACCCCTGGCATCGGATAAATTGTATTAATTAAAACATCACTTTGAATAAGTTCTTCGAACATCATATCTTTATCCCAACCCAAAATGTCCACCTGTGGCAACTGATTGTTCAAATAATCAATGCGTTTCATTGATGCTTCCATGATAGTTACATTCAATCCAAGACCCACAGCAACTTGCGCAGTATTGAGTCCAGCGTTGCCACCACCAAGTATGAGTACATTGCTCGACGGTAAACCGGCCAGTTTCCGGAGAAGTATTCCTTTTCCACCATAACCATATTGAGCATATTTGACTGCTTCAAGCATTGCTAATGTTCCTGCAATTTCACTCATTGGTTTAATCGTAGGTCTTGTCCCATCAGGTAAAACGATTAATTCCATTGATAATGAAATTGCTTTTTTATCCAGTAATGCCTGTGTCATTTCATGATTTACATCTTCCGCCAAATGAAACCATGCCATTATCATTTGATCTTCTTTAAGAAGGCCGTATTCATAGGGTTGAAGTTCCTTCACTTTAACAACAAATTCTGCCTTCTCATAGATTTCGTCAATCGTGTTTACTATTTTTGCTCCAGCCAAAACATATTTCTCGTCACAAAAACCACTAGCTTCACCTGCCATGCTTTGTATTAGTACTTCATGACCGTAAGCTGTTAATTTTTTTACCCATGTTGGATTTAATCCCACTCTAGTCTCTGCAGTTTTTAATTCTTTAGGAACTCCTACTATCATTGTTCATTCTCCTTTTTAATTGCATTTAATTTATTGAACATTCTAAAATCTTACAGGGAAATGATAGCCCTTTCATTAGACACGGGGTTAAATTTATATTAGTTTTTTTTTAACCAAGCACTTTTGGTCTTCTTGAACTTTTAGGAATATAGCATTGGGGAAAAATAATAATTTTTCCATTGTTTTCTATTGGTCATTTTAAGTTTCAGTACTGCACACATATAACTGATGAAATATAGTGTGAATTATGAAATTGATTAAGGTCTTTCATCAAAGCACGTAAAAGAACGCATAACTTGGGGTTAAACAGAGATAGGGTTCCATATTTTATGGGCTTAGACTTTCTAGTATAGTTATAATAAGATGATACAGCTAACTATTATAAAATGAGGAGGTACATATGCTTACAGTACAAGATGTTCTTAAGCGCCCACTCTTTTCAAAGACGGAGGTAGTTGCGGGGACAAACGGGTTGCATCGTCAAGTCAAATGGACACATGTCCTTGAAATTCCGTTTTTTGATGATACCATCTTTCAGGGAGGGGAACTAATACTCTCCACCGGATTTGGGTTTGAATGGAGAGACTCCTCTAATACTTCATTTTTGTTAAATCTTATTGAACGCAACGCTTCATGTTTATGTATAGAACTTGGACACCACTTCGAAAAGGTGCCTAAAGAAATGATTGAGATGGCAAATGAGTATAACTTTCCGATTATTATTTTCAAAGAATTCATAAATTTCGTCGAAATAGCACAGGATCTACATTCGTATATCATTAATGCTCATCATGAGAAGTTGGTTACATTAGATTCTATTTCAAGAAAGTTCCATTCATTGTCACTCACAACTCATGGGTTATCCAATATTTTAAAGTTGTTGCAACAGAAGACAGAAGCACCAATTATCTATCTTCCTATAGATGGAACACCTTTTTCGATTCCAGGATTGAAAAATGAATTCATGGAAAAGCTACTTCAAACCATTTATGAAGATAAAGAACACTGGCATGACCGAATTACAAATGATTCGCCCGTTGAATGGAAGGCATTAAACCATACTATTCTTCTCCAACCGATCGGAGCAATGGATCAAATCTGGGCGTACCTTGTTATGGTTTTAGATCGTGAATCGGATGAATTTGATTTCCTAATCCTTGATCGTGCTTCTCTAGCAATCTCACAAGACTTATTGCGCAAACATTATTTGGATGAAAAACGATTACGGTTAGAATCTACATGGCTAAATGATTTACTTTATAGACGCATCAATAATGAGGAACAAGCAAGGGGATTTATTTCGTTAAAATCTAAGCGCGCTTCTATACGTTATCGAATTGTAATCGTTGATATCGAAGATGTTTTTCATCCGTCTACATTAAGTTTATCGGATGAAGAAAATGAATCCGCTATTTATCATTATTCTTTAAAAATTCGATCTGGGTTCGCAAAACATTCTTTTACACCCTATATCACATCAGTGAGAAACCAGATTATTGTATTAGCTATTGATCTTGGAACTGCCGATTCCTCTAAGGCCCGCTTCTTGAAAGTGATCAATGCCTTGCTATATGTTAAAGAAGGTGAATCTAGCCAAATCCGTATAGGCGTTGGGCGACAATACCAGTTACTTTTGGATGCTCATACTGGTTATCGAGAAGCGCAGTTAGCTTTAAATTATCGTACGTTTTCAACAAGTGACTTTTACGAAGACCTTGGCATCTTTCGGCTGATACAATTAATTCAGCATGATCAAGATACAGTCCATTTTATTGAAGACTATCTCTCTCCTTTAATATCCTATGATAAGGAATATGGAACGGAATTGCTTTTGACTTTAGCAAAATACTTTGAGCTTGATCGCTCAAAGAAGCTTACTGCTCAAAAATTGCATGTTGTAAGACAAACACTCTATCATCGGCTGGAAAAAATAAAAAAGATTCTTGATCTTGATTTTGATATGCCGGAGAACAGATTAAACGTTGAAATGGCTTTGAAAGCATATCAACTCATACAGCAAGGGGAAGTAGCTACGAAGTAGTTATCAACCGCCAACCACATTACACCTACAGTAATAAAATCTAATACGTTATTTTGAGATAACAGCTGATGTGATACGTTTAAAGGCATAATGATACTTACAAGCAGGAGTATTTCGTAGCAGCCATCACTTGCAAGTTTTATTTCCCTTATTAATACTATCAATAATTAGGTTAAGACAGAGGATAAAAGTAATTTAGGAATAATATTCATCAATGTCCATACCCGTACTCCAATATTCCGTTTATCATTCATACGCACTTAATGAATGGTAAGTTATAGTGATTGGAAATAAAAAACTCTGTTGATTTTTAAAATGAACAGAGTTTTTTAATAAATCCATATTGTAAAAAGTGAGAAAAGGGTGTACGATTAAATGAGAATGATAATCAATAACACTTGATTACCGGGGAGTGGACGGAAATGGAACAGCAAGATTTATTTGATGTAACGGTTATTGGAGGAGGGCCAGCAGGCCTTTACTCCACTTTTTATAGCGGACTTAGAGAAATGAAAGTTAAACTGATTGAATACCAGCCACGGCTAGGCGGGAAAATTCATGTCTATCCGGAGAAAATGATTTGGGATGTTGGAGGGCTGACACCCACTACTGGGGAAAAATTAATTGAGCAGCTAGTGGAGCAAGGTTTAACATTCAATCCAACAGTTGTCTTGAATGAAAAAGTGGAATCAATCACACGTAATGAAGAGGGGATCTTCGTTTTACATACGGCTTCAGGTCAAACGCACTATTCCAAGACGATCATTGTCGCGGTTGGCGGGGGAATCCTGAATCCGCAAAAGTTGGAAATAGACGGAGCAGAAAGGTTTGAAGTCTCCAATTTAAACTATACTGTTAAGTCTTTCAATCGTTTCAAGGATAAGACGGTGATCATTTCAGGCGGCGGGAATTCTGCAATAGACTGGGCAAATGAATTGGAGCCCATCGCCAAAAAGGTGTATCTGACATACAGGAAAGATAGTTTAGCAGGACATGAATCACAAGCAAGGCAATTGATGGAAAGCTCTGCAGTTTGTTTCTTGAATACGACGATTACAAAATTGATCGCCTGCGATGATCATGAATCAATTGAACATGTTGAACTGACGAATCACGCAACGGGAGACGTTTCTTACTTACCGATCGATGAGGTGATCATCAATCATGGTTATGAGCGTGATACATCGCTGCTTCGAAATAGTAAAGTGGACATTGCCATTGCCGACAATTATTATATTGAAGGTACTCCTGCAAGTCAATCCTCGATGGATGGAATATACGCTGCCGGTGATATCTTAAAGCATGAAGGTAAATTGAACCTGATAGCAGGCACTTTTCAAGATGCTGCAAATGCCGTAAACAAGGCGAAACAATATATCCAGCCTGACGCTCACGGAGTTGGAATGGTTTCTTCCCATAATGAAATCTTTAAAAAGCGCAACAGGGAATTGATCAAGGAAATGATGAAACCGGCTGGGGTACTTTAAAGAAAAACGGAAAAAAACTCCAGGGCCTCATTGGCCCTGGAGCTTTTAGTATCTTCGAAATTATAGAGATTCTTTGATGACCTTCTTGTAATGAAATACGGATAGTATTCCGAAGATTGAATACAGTGCCGTGTATAATGCCATAACGATGATCATCGGTGTCCAAACTTCGGTTCCGAATAAGAACCATCCTGATTGGACTGCAAAATAACTGTGAAGCAGCCCGACGATTAAGGGAATGCCGAAATTGAAAACCTGTTTTGCTTGGATTCCTCTAAGTAGGTCACCTCGTGTGAATCCCAGTTTTCTTAAGATCGTATAATTGGATTTTTCCCCTTCACTTTCATCCATTTGTTTGAAATACAGGATGCAGCCGGATGTGATAAGGAAGGTTAATCCCAAGAAGCCGACGATGAACATGATAAGACCCATATTCTTCTTCTGGGTGTTGAACATTTCGAATTGGGAATCATTCACATGTTCTTCTTTAAAACTCATTTTTTTGAATAGATCATTCGCTTTTTCAAGTTCAGCTTCATCCCTCACATCAATGCCGATATTAACGGATGATACTTTTTGGATTTTGGGGTCGACATCCTTTTTCAAACGGTCGAATATCGTTTGGTCTACAATGGCAACGGGCAGTCCGCCATTCGTGAAGTAATAGGGCAGGAAGGTATCATCTTTCAATCCCATATATGTTTGCGGAATCACTTCATTTTTGCCTTTCAGTTCAATCTTTCCGGAATCCTTCAAGGATATGACCTTCTCCATCATATTACTGTATCCGCTGAAAAGGGTCTCATCTTCAGCGAGGTTGATTCCTTTAACGGATTCATCACTGATGACGGGAACGGTCATGATGTCCGGATCGAAGTTCATTCCTTCGAGGCTCGTTTCCATTATTTCCTTTACATTGACATCCACTTGAATGACATCGATCACCTTTTCGTCATAATCAATTTTACTGTCTGATAAAGCTTCTTTGAATGTATCCGCATCTCCCTTATCCGTCATCGAAAAATCGGTGGGGATACTGCTTTGTGCCATTTTCTCCGCTGAGTAGTAGGAGATATAGCTTAATGATAATAATCCAATCGCTAGTGCGGAAACGGTCGTGATGATCGTCAATAATATCGCATTCGATTTCATCCGGAACATGATGGATGAAAGGGACAATACTTCATTGATGTTCAAATAGCCATTTTTCTTTTTACGGATGATATTAAAGATGAAGCTTACAGATCCTTTATAGAATAGGTAGGTACCGATGATGACAGTTGCCAGAATGAAGATCATGGCCATAAAAAGCTCAGTCATCTCTGTAAAAGCTCCATCGAATAATTTGGATGAAACGACATAGCCAGCAATGATCAGGATGATCCCGAATATCCCGATGATCATTTCGAACATCGAAACCTTTTTCACTTTTCCTTCCGTCATTGAAGTCACTCTAAATAATGATAGAATCGTTTGCCTCTTAATGAAGGCATAATTCATCAACATAATTAAAAGATAGATGGCGCTAAAAACGAGCACGGTTTGCACTAGCGGCTGAAAAGAAAATTTAAGAGTCGCGATTGCCTCGACACCCATTATTTTAAATAGTATCATGATGATCAATTTTGAAGCGGCAAACCCTACAAAGATTCCCAGGAATACGGAACAGAAATACAGGATCAGGTTTTCCACACTCAGAATACGGAATATCCTGTTCTTCGTCATGCCTATCAATTGGAATAAGCCAATTTCTTTACTGCGTCTTTTTATGAAAATGCTATTGGCATATAAAAGGAATATGGAAACAATCGCAACAAGCAGGATTGATGCAGCCTTGATGGAGGCGGCCCCTTTCACCGTACCCTCCGCTTCATCCAGCGATGGGTCATATTGCAAGGTGACAAAAGCAAAGTAAAGGGAAGCGCTGAAGACCAGGGCAAACACATACAGATAATAGTTCTTCAGATTCTTCTTCAGATTTCGCAAGATGAGTTGATTAATGCTCATTTTGAACCCCTCCCAATACACCTTGTGTTTTCATGATGTCCTTGAAGAAGGTTTGTCTGGATTCTTCACCTTTATTCAATTGTGTATAGATTTGTCCATCTTTAATGAAAATGACTCGGCTGCAATAACTGGCGGCCACGGGATCATGGGTTACCATGATGATGGTCGCTTTGTGCTTTCGATTCATTTCGCTCAGTTTGTTCAGTAAATCGGAAGCTGATTTTGAATCAAGCGCCCCAGTCGGTTCATCCGCAAATATGATGCTTGGATCATGGATGAAAGCCCGTGCTGCAGAAGTACGCTGTTTTTGACCACCGGAAATTTCATTTGGGTATTTATCCTTCACTTCATATATGCCCAGTTCCTTCGCCACGCTATCAAACTTTTGTGCCGCTTCATTAGCGGGCGTTTTTGTAATGGATAAGGGCAAAAGGATATTTTCTTTGACAGTCAGTGTGTCCAATAGGTTATATTCCTGGAAGATGAAGCCCAAGTGGTTCTTACGGAATTCGGCCAAATTCTTTTCTTTCATCCCTGAAATCTCTTTACCATCGATCGTAATGGTGCCGTTGCTGATTTTATCGATCGAGGAAAGGACATTCAGCAAAGTCGTTTTTCCTGAACCGGAAGCACCCATGATACTTACGAATTCACCTTCTTGTATACTTATATCAAGACCCTTTAATACTTCTTGTTTATTGAATTTATTACCATAGCTTTTATGGATTTTTTTCGCTTCTAATATATTCATTTTGGATACACTCCTTTTTTTCTATATCCTCATTATAAAAGGCCATGTATTTCTTTTCCTTCGTTTGGACGAACAAAGAATAAAAGCATGTGACACTTTTGTCACATGCTTGTGATATTCACGAAATCATTTCTTTTTGGGAAGGTCAAGGTAACGGTCGTCCCGGTTCCAAGCTCTGATTTCACATCAATGGAGATGAATAGGGACTCTGCCGCATTCTTGGTTAAATATAACCCCATGCCGGTTGCCGCATTGTCACGATGGTTGGTCGTCGATGTAAATCCTTTATCAAATATGCGGGATAAATCCTTTGGGTCAATGCCCCGTCCGGAATCCTGCACTTCAAGAACCGTTTGTCCGGCTCGCTCATGGCTATAAATCGTGATATCTGAGTTCTCACTGTATTTAATGGAGTTGGTCAAGAGCTGCCTCATGATGAAGGCCAGCCATTTGGCATCACTAAGCACTTCGGTTACGTCCAATTGGATGTCGAAGCCAATCCCTTTTTGAATGCACCATGATCGCAGCGTTTTAATCTCATCAAAGATTATTGTTTCCAAATCGTTTTTCTCTATATACAAATCATTTTCGATAAAAGGCATGCGCCTTTGATGGAGCTGCTGATCAAGAAGAAGATGAATGCGCAGCCACTCATAAGTCAAGTGTGATTTCAGCAATTCATCATCCAAGCGGTCAATCATTAAATGCATCGCCGTCAATGGTGTCTTCACTTCATGAATCCAAGATAATAATTCATCCTTCTCCTGCTCTAAAGTCATTCGGCCGATTGCTGCGGATTGCTTCAATATTTCGGTTTGGTTAATGATGCTGTTTTCTATGATTTTTTCGAAAGGGCTTTCTGGTTCGGCTATATTCGTAATATCCAGGTTGTCTTCCCGCGCTTCTAAACTTTTATAAAAAAATGTTTCTTTTTTATAGCGGAATATCAGAAACATACTGAATATGAGCAACGATAAAAAAACAATATACAGTATTGGCCTTAACGGAATGGCTGAATCAAGATAGGCGACAAAGATAATGAATAGATGAAGAAGTATGTAGAATGTGATCCAGCTGAACCTTTCCACGAGATATTTTCTGATCATGCATTTGCCTCTTCCACGGCGATATAGCCCTGTCCGACCTTCGTTTCGATAAAATGCCCTAAGCCCAGTTCATCCAACCTCTTTCGTAAACGGTTCACATTCACTGTAAGGGTGTTATCGCTTATGAAACGTTTGTCATCCCATAAGCTGTTGATTAATTCTTCGCGGCTTACGATCTTGTTTTTCTGTTCAATGAGCTTTTTCAAAATGAAAATTTCATTTTTCGTCAATTCGATTGTGCCCGTCTCGGCCGATACCGTGTTCTTCTCATAATCCACAGTTGCGCCGCACCAGGTTTTCAACTCGATCTTTTCGGTATTGTAATTATAGACACGGCGAAGTGTGGCCTGTATCTTCGCGATGAGTACATCGAAATGAAAAGGCTTCTGGATAAAATCATCGGCTCCAAGCTGCATGGACATCACCATGTCGGTTGGATGATCGCGTGATGATAAAAAGATGATGGGAACATTGGAATGGGCCCGGATCATTCTGCACCAATGAAATCCATCAAACTTCGGCAACTGTATGTCAATGATGACCAAATCAGGTTTTATGTCCGTGAATTCCTGAACCACTTTACTAAAATCGCCGATTCCGTAAATATCATAAGACCATTGCGCCAATCTATCTTTAATTTCATTGAATAACGTCGTATCATCTTCTATCAAAAGAAGTTTAAACAATGGGTTCACCGCACTTTCCAGCTTTTTCTTAAAAGTATATAGTAAAACCTTTATAGGTTCTAGAGGAGGGGAGGTAATAGACTACTGGTTGTGTGTAAACCATTATTATATTAAAATTGGCATAATGAATGGAGGAAGTGAATTTATGCCTGATTTTCCTAATTGCCCTGCATGTGATTCAGAATATACATACGAAGACGGAAGTCTTTTTGTTTGCCCGGAATGCGCCCATGAGTGGACGATGGAAGCGGAAAACGAAAATGGTGATCAAAAGAAGGTTATCAAAGATGCTAATGGAAATACCTTGAATGATGGTGATACCGTTACGGTAATCAAGGACCTTAAAGTGAAAGGGAGCTCATCCGTCTTAAAAATGGGCACTAAAGTCAAAAGCATCCGTCTAGTTGATGGAGATCATGATATTGATTGCAAGATTGATGGTTTTGGTGCAATGAAATTAAAATCCCAATTTGTTAAAAAGGTATAATGATAAAAAACGGCCTAATCCATTGATTAGGCCGTTCTTTATTACGTTCCTTCTTAATAAACTTTGTCACCGTTAAAGATTGAATTCTTTACGACCACATAATCCACGTTCCTGATGGCTTCCAACTTGGTTCCGCCTGCATATGAAATGGAAGACTGAAGATCTTGTTCCATTTCCTTCAACGTATCTTCCAAAGATCCTTTGTGCTCGACAAACATCTTTTTGCCTTCAACGTTTTTCTTTTCACCTTTTTGGAATTCAGAAGCTGAACCAAAGTATTCTTTAAAGGCTTTTCCATCTTTCTCGATCGTTTGACCTGGAGATTCTTCATGTCCGGCAAATAGTGATCCGATCATGACCATCGAAGCTCCAAATCTAACTGATTTGGCAATATCACCGTTTGTGCGAATGCCGCCGTCAGCAATGATTGGCTTGCTTGCCGCTTTTGCACACCAGCGAAGTGCAGCTAATTGCCAGCCGCCTGTTCCAAATCCAGTCTTGATTTTAGTGATGCATACTTTCCCTGGTCCAATGCCCACCTTTGTAGCATCTGCACCGGCATGTTCCAATTCACGTACCGCTTCAGGAGTTCCCACATTTCCTGCAATGACAAAACTTTCAGGTAAATGTTTTTTAATATGCTGTATCATCTTTATCACGGCATTGGAATGTCCGTGTGCAATATCTATCGTAATGTATTCAGGCACAATGTTGTCATTCGATAATTGTTCGATGAATCCGTATTCTTCTTCTTTAACGCCGACACTGATTGAAGCGATCAATTCTCTTGAATGCATGTCTTTAATGAAAGTCAGTCGTTTTTCTGGCTCAAAACGATGCATTACATAAAAGTAACCGTTTTCAGCCAAGTAAATGGCAATCTTTTCATCAATGATCGTTTGCATATTGGCAGGTACTACAGGTAACTTGAATGTATGTTTACCTAGAGTAACGGATGTATCACACTCAGAACGGCTATTTACTACACATTTTGCAGGAATTAATTGAATATCTTCATAATCAAACACGTTTTCCATGTTATGCACCTCTATATACGAATATTTTTGTCTTTTTTAATAAAAATTGTTCGCCCATTAGGTAATGTACATCATTTTTGACAGTAAGTCAAAATTTTTATTGGTTTTATTTTGATTTTATTTCAGCTAGATGGAAAATCCGTAACAGGATAGGAAGCGAAATAGACAACGAAAATGATTTCCACTCCGGCACTCGCTTTCCGCGGGCGGGAGTCTCCTCGGCGCGCCTGCTGGGTCTCTCATGCCACGCTTTTCCCGCAGGAGTCTCGTGCCTACCGTTCCAATCATCTTTGTGTTAAAAGATAGGTCTTCTTTATCTACAAACTGGATAATATTTGTTTGCCAACATTTTTTTGTGGGTTTGTAAAATGGGAACGTTGATTTCCACTTCAGGCACTCGCTTTCCGCGGGCGGGCGGGAGCCTCCTCGGCGCGCGCCTGCGGGGTCTCCCATGCCACGCTTTTCCCGCAGGAGTCTCGCGCCTTACGTTCCAATCAACTTTGTGTAAAAAGATAGGTCTTCTTTGTCTACAAACTAGATAATATTTGTTTGCCAAAAGTTTTTTTGGGGTTTGTAAAATGGGAACGTTGATTTCCACTCCAGGCACTCGCTTTCCGCGGGCGGGCGGGAGCCTCCTCGGCGCGCCTGCGGGGTCTCCCATGCCACGCTTTTCCCGCAGGAGTCTCGCGCCTTCCGTTCCAATCACCTTTGTGTTTTAAAAGAAAAAACTGCAGGCCGGGCTCATCTAAACCATGTTTAAGACTAGTTTATCTTTCATGTTTTTTTCCTGTACTCCTTAATGGATGGAAGAAATTTGCGACACTCCTGCCGAATAACTGGCTAGCCGAGACCCCACAGACGCTTGCGTCGAGGAGGCTTGGCAGACAGTCGGCGGAAAGGGAGCGGATTTCTGAAATCAACTGGAATTTTTAAAAGAAAAAACTGCAGGCCGGGCTCATCTAAACCATGTTTAAGACTAGTTTATCTTTCATGTTTTTTTCCTGTACTCCTTAATGGATGGAAGAAATTTGCGACACTCCTGCCGAATAACTGGCTAGCCGAGACCCCACAGACGCTTGCGTCGAGGAGGCTTGGCAGACAGTCGGCGGAAAGGGAGCGGATTTCTGAAATCAACTGGAATTTTTAAAAGAAAAAACTGCAGGCCGGGCTCATCTAAACCATGTTTAAGACTAGTTTATCCTTCATGTTTTTTTCCTGTACTCCTTAATGGATGGAAGAAATTCGCGACACTCCTGCCGAATAACTGGCTAGCCGAGACCCCGGAGACGTTTACTTTGATGCGGCTTGGCAGACAGTCGGCGATAAGGGAGCGGATTTCTGAAATCAACTGGATTTTTTTGTCTACAGCCTGAAATACTTAAGTATTTTCACCAATTTGTATGACGTTTACACCTTTACGTTTTTTTACATCTTCTTAACGAGACCGACATGGCACTAAGTTAAAATGATAATGGGCAACAAAAAAGAATGGGGGGATTGGCATGAAGGTTGAATTGCATTGTCATACGAACATTTCAGATGGTTCCAGTTCTTTTGAAGAACTATTGGAGGTGGCAAAAAGGGAGAGCATTGGTCATTTAGCAATTACAAATCATGATACAACGATAAGATTGCAAGAGATGGTGGAACGGGGAAAGGAAATAGGAATTGAAATCATCCCTGGTATAGAAGTTTCTGGTTATGACTTTGCAAGAGGCAGGCGTGTACATATTTTGGGCTATTTTGTTGAGCCTGGTCATAAGGCACTTGAGGAGCTTTGTAATCCATTGATTGAAAAAAGGAATGCAGCTTCTGAAAAAATGGTGGAACGACTAATCAATGCAGGCTATCGAATAACTTGGGATCAGGTTACTAAATTCAGGGGAGGAACCGGTGTTTATAAACAGCATATTATGCTAGCGCTGCGGGAATCGGGGTATACGGATTCCATCTATGGAGATTTGTATAAGAAGATCTTCAGTCGCGGCCAAAATGGAGAAGAGCCAGGCATTGCCTTCATTCCTATGGAGTATGTGGATGCCATTCTTGCTGTAAAGGCGATTCGTGTTGCCGGAGGCGTGCCGGTCCTTGCTCACCCTGGTCAATACGGGAGCTTCGAAATTATTCCTGAGCTTGTAGAAGCAGGGCTTGAAGGGATTGAAGTTCTTCACCCTCATCATGGGCATGCAGAAGAGGAAAGAGCGATTTCATATGCAGATCAATATAATCTCATTAAGACAGGTGGTTCGGATTTTCATGGGGATTATGGGGAGAAGTCGATTCGTCTTGGCAGTATGAGCCCAGGAAGGGAATGTGTGGATGCTTTGAAATTAAGGCAAAAAAACATGGCCATTAAATGATGTTCATTAAACCAGGAATCTTGCTGTGAAAGCGGCCTGCTAAATATGCTGGATAAGCCATTTGAAAGACTGAACAATGCAGGAGGATGTATTGAAAAGATTCATATGATAAGTATTTCTTTTGTTCTGGTGATTGACCAGGACTTTTTTTTTACAAGAAAATCATGGTAGCTTCATATTTTCTCATTACACTGACATTAACAAGGAAAAATGGGTATTATGCAGATCGAATATGTAAAGGGGGATTTCTGTTGGCGGAAAAAAACTTTTTAGTGGATCATTTGATATCTGAAATTAAGAGTGGGACCTTTCAATTGGATAAAAAGTTACCTTCAGAGCATATACTCGCCGATCAATTTAATGTACCAAGAATGGTTGTCAGGAAGGCATATGAGCAGCTTCAAGATTTAGGCTTTATCTATTCAAAGCAAGGTAAGGGAAGTTATGTCCAGGAAACAAAAAAACAAATTCCGTTAATTCTATCCGGAGATGTTAGTTTCACCGAGAAAATGAAAGAATTTCAGTTTTCCTTTCAAACGAGTACTATTTTTTGCGAAGAAATTTTTTATGATCAGAAGATCTTTCAAAGCCTTGGGGTGGAAAGTGATGACAAGGTCTTTAAAATTGGCAGGCTTAGGTTAATGGACGATTTCCCGATTGCTCTTCATACATCTTTTGTAGCAAAATCAACATTTCCTGAAATAGAAAAGGACGGTCCGGATATAACCTCCATGTTTCAATATTATCGGCAGCGTGGCTTTGTAGAATTCGGATCCAGCAGGAGCACGCTGAATGTGATTTTTCCCACACTATTCGAACGGGATATTTTGCAGTGTTCAAGTTTAATTCCACTTTTGCAAGTGGAATCATTATGCCGGGATAAGCGGAGCAATCAAGTCCTTGAGCACACGAACATAATCTATCGGAGCGATTGTTTCACATATGTTATATAAAAACTTCCATTCTAGATATCGGTCGAATTCACTAGTAAATGCCCTGAATTCACGAGTAAAAGTACGAAACTCACGAGTAAATGTCCCGAATTCACGAGTAAAGGTACGGAACTCACGAGTAAATGCTCCGAATTCACGTGTGAAGCACGAAATTTGAATAGTGCAGGCCCGGCTTTAACAAATTTCATACAAAGATTTACTCTTTCTTAACGTACGTTCACTTGGCAACAAGATACAGTGAAGATGTTAGCTTGAAACTAAAACATTTGGAGGCCATTGGAATGAGAAGAAGGGAAAGAACCGAGATTTTGATTCAAGGCTCTGAGGACATTGCGAAGGAATTTGCCAAGGAAATAGCAATGAAATATAAAGTTACCGTCATTCAAAAGCCAGAGAGTGCCCTCGTGTTGCTAAAGACAAGGGAAACGGCAAAAAAGAGCTTGTTTTATCTAGGGGAAATGCTGGTGACTGAATGCACGGTACAAATCCAGGATTCAATCGGGATTGGTATCGTTAAGGGACATCGGGAAGAACTGGCGCATAGTTTAGCGATCATTGATGCCGCTTATGAGGCTGACCTTGGCGAAACAAGATTATGGTCACATGTTTTAGAAAATGAGAAGAAGAATATACAGAAAAATCTTCAAGAGCTGAATCGATCAATCTTAAGAACCAAGGTTAATTTTGAAACAATGGATGTTCAATAAGAGGGGGGAAAGCAATGAATTTGGATATAGTTCATGATATACAAACTGTTTATAGAAAGCTTGTAACGGCGACTTCAAGACCTGGAACTTTAATGGTTTTGGATAGGGAAGCCAAGACATTGGATGTTCAAATGGAATGCTTATCTTCTACTATCCTGCTTGCACTTACTGTACTTGACCCTGAAGTGACTTTTAAGGTCATTGCAAAGGAGGAGGAGGCGGTGTCAAGAATGATTAATCAGCTTACTTATTCAAAGCCTGTCGATTTGCCGGAAGCGGATTTTATCTTTATTTTACATGATGCCTCCGACGAGCAAATGAAGGAAGCACTGAATAAAGCAAAGGTAGGAAATCTATTGAACCCTCATGAATCGGCGATGATCATTCTAGAAGTATCGGATGTGACGAAAGGGGACTCAATGATCCTTTCTGGACCGGGAATTCAAGAGGAATCTTTCATAAGCCTCCCGAATGTCTCCGCCTGGCTTGGTGCAAGGAACGAAAAAAACATAGAATTCCCGTTAGGAATCGATATGTATTTTGTTGATCAACAAGATCGTTTAATAGCTTTACCGAGAACGACTCAAATCAAAGAAAATGGGGGTGAGATTATATGGGATATGTTGCAGTGAAGGGCGGAACAAAGGCGATTGAGGAATCCATCAAACGCTTAAAGTATGAACGGGTCAAAAAAGGGACGGCTATAGAGCTGCATAAGATAGAAGCCGGGATGAGAGGATTGATTGATCAGGTTATGTCAGAAAGCAGTTTGTATGATCAATCACTGGCTGCACTTGCCATTAAACAGGCTGAAGGCAATCCGGAAGAAGCTGTTTTCCTCTTGAGAGCCTATCGATCCACTTTGCCGCGAAAACATGTTTCACGGGTGATCAGTTCTGAAAATATGAAAGTGGAACGGCGGATTTCAGCGAGTTTTAAGGATGTACCTGGCGGACAGATTTTAGGTGCCACGACCGATTATACGCATCGGTTACTAGATTCGGAGCTGGAAAATGAATCGGATATAAGCATTCAAGATTGGTTACGGGCTTTTCAAGAGGAAGATCATTCAACAGAATATCAGAACGATATGGCTGATTTAAACTCCCTGCCTAAAGTTTTGGACTACTTAAGAAGTGAAGGCTTATTAGCAAGCTGTGAAAACAATGATTTGCAGCCTGGGGATGTGACAAGGAAAAGTCTGGAGTTTCCTTCAATGCGGAGTGAACGCCTGCAAATTTTAACAAGAGGCCAAACCGGTGCAGTGACATCACTTGCTTATGCAGTCATCCGTGGATATGGTGCACTGCACCCGACAGTAGGGGAGCTGCGCGTAGGACAGCTGCCCATCCATCTCGATCACCCGCTGCTGGACGAAGGGCAAGAGGAAGATAGCTATTATATTGGGGACTTCACAGCAACCGAGGTAGAGATGCTCATTCCGCTTACGGTAGAGAAAGAACAAGGCAAAAAAGAAATAGAGTTTGAAGTTGGCTATGGCATGTGCATGGGACAAAATGAAACGAAAGCAATCGCAATGGGCATCTTGGATAATTGCCTGGAAAAACCAAACAAGGAGTTTCCAAGTCACAACGAGGAATTCGTTCTTTATCATATAGATTCAGTGGAATCAACGGGTTTCATTTCCCATTTGAAGATGCCTCATTACGTTACGTTCCAATCCAAGCTTGATAGCATTCGGAAGTCAAAAGATAAGACCACAGAGCAGGAGGTTGGATTGCATGAATAAGACTTATAATTTTGCATTCTTTGATGAAGGGTCGAAACGGGAAATAAGAAGGGCAACACTGAAGGCGATTGCCATTCCCGGTTATCAAGTCCCATTCGCTTCAAGGGAAATGCCGATTGGAAGAGGTTGGGGCACGGGCGGCTTGCAGTTGACATTGTCATTGATCGGAAAGGATGACGTCCTTAAGGTGATCGACCAAGGCTCGGATGAATCCGTTAATGCCGTTAACATAAAAAAACTCGTATCTGATACCACTGGGGTAAGGACAACAGATAGCACAAAAGAAGCCTCTTTAATCCAGTCAAGACATAGGGTGCCGGAAGTGCCGCTGCAACGAGACCAGATTTTAATTCTTCAAGTTCCGTTACCGGAACCTTTAAGGAATTTTGAGCCGAGCGAACATGAAACGAAAAAGCTGCATGCTGAGAGAGAGTATAGCGGAGCATGGCTTATGTTATTTGAACAAATTATGAAGTACGGAATAATGGCGACGGATGCAGACCATCCGGTGATGGTTCACGACAGGTATGTCATGGCACCAAGTCCAATACCAAGATTCGATAATGCCAAGCTGGACGGTAATGAAGCTCTCATTTTGTTAGGTGCAGGCAGAGAGAAAAAGGTATATGCAGTACCCCCATATACAAATGTATCATCTTTGGCATTTGATGATTATGAATTTGAAATCGAGTCCTTTGCAAATCATGCTTGCATTCTCTGCGGGTCCAATGATGTGTTTTTGGATGAACTTGTTGATGAGGAATCAGGTGAAACGTATTTCCAATGCAATGATACAAGCAATTGCCTTGAAATGGTCAATCAAAAACAATCATTGGGAGTGAATTAAATGTCTGTGCTTGAGGTTCCCGTATTATCGGTTAAACAAATGAACAAACAGTATGGTGACGGATGTTCGGCATGCAAGCAAATGAAATCAGGAAAAGTGACGAAAAACTATTGCCACGAATGCGGGACGATATATGCCTGCAGAGATGTGACGTTCGATTTGTATCACGGTGAAGTTCTCGGAATTGTAGGGGAAAGCGGCAGCGGTAAATCCACTTTAATGAAAAGTTTGTATTTTGACGAAGAAGTAACAGATGGAGAACTGTTTGTGGCTGGCTTTGAGGATGGAAAAAAGAATTTATTCCTCGAGTCTGCCCAGAAAAAAAGATTCGTTCGAAACCACTTGATGGGGAAGGTTTATCAAAACCCGATTCTAGGGTTGAAAATGGATTTCTCCTCGATAGGCAATATTGCCGAGAAGTTGATTTCAGCTGGGAACAGACATGTTGGCAGCATGGAAACAAGAGGCGCCGAGCTCCTTGAGGCAGTCAATATTCCCATTCATCGAATGAAAGAAGACCCGAGGAATTTCTCAGGGGGAATGCAGCAACGGGTCCAGATAGCCAAAGCATTGTCCAACAATCCTCCCATACTGCTTTTGGATGAGGTCACCACGGGTTTAGATTTATCAGTTCAAGCAAGTGTATTGGATTTAATTAAAGGTCTTCAAAGAGATTTGAATATTAGCATTGTATTGGTATCCCATGATTTGGGCGTAATCCGAATGCTTGCAGACCGTACGCTCGTTATGCTGGAGGGTAAAATAATCGAGCGAGGTTTAACAGATCAAATACTCGAAGATCCACAGCATCCTTATACCCAGCAATTGGTACACTCGCTGCTGTAAAAGAAACTAAACCGAAAATGGGGGAAGAGACATTGTTGCTGATTAAAAATGGAAAAATAATAACGGAAGACTCGATCCTGATGGACCATGATCTCTTAATTAAGGATGATAGAATTTGCCGGATTGCACCTGTGGGAGAAATTGAAAGAAGTCCTGAGATGGAAGTGCTGGATGCTATGGGCGGATATGTTTCACCTGGTTTCATTGATCTCCATTCTGATTATATTGAACATATGACTGCGCCGCGCCCGACTTCTTTAATGAATTTTAATTTGAGCTTAAGAGAAACGGAAAAGGAACTGATTACGCACGGAATCACGACCATGTTCCACTCTCTATCGCTCTATAAATCCACTGAATACGCATATAAGCCAATTCGGGAGCCGGAGAATGTTAGGAAGCTTATTGACTTGATTGATCAAACACATAAGATGAAGCACCTAGTACGTCATCGGTTTCATGCCCGTTATGAAATCGATAATTTGGAGGATATTGATAGTCTAAGAGAATATGTTTCGGAAAAGAAAGTGCATCTGGTCTCATTCATGGACCACACTCCAGGACAAGGGCAGTATCGGCATCTAGAGATTTATCGAAACACTTTACGAGGGTATAACGATTATAGTGATGAAGCCATTGATGTCATGATCCGGACTCATCAAGTGAAAGAAAAGCTGACGATTGAAAGAATGAAGGAAATCGCACTGCTGGCAAGGGAAAACAATATTGCCGTTGCCTCACATGATGATGATTCAATAGAGAAGCTTGAATTGGTTAACAGCTTTGGAACGAGTATTAGTGAATTTCCAATCACACTTGAGATTGCCCGTAAGGCCCATGATATGGGGATGTATACTATAGCCGGTGCACCAAATGTGCTTTTAGGAGGTTCTCACAGTGGGAACTTAAGTGCCTCTGAAGCCATTCAGGATGGAAGCATTGACATATTATGCAGTGATTATTACCCTGCGGCCCTTCTGCATTCAATGTTTGAATTAGTCGAAAACCATGGGATGGATCTTGTCGATATGTTCAAGCTAGTTACGATTAATCCCGCAAAGGCAGTTAAGATGGAGGACGAAATTGGATCGATTCGTGAAGGGAAAAAGGCTGACATACTTATTATTGAAAAAATTTCTGGTGATTTCCCTGTAATAACAACTGTTATTGTAGATGGAAAATTGATTCAAAAAACGAATTACAGGATATAAATTTTAGAAAGCGGGTGGCAAAGTGGAGAACATATTGGAGATCAATGATTTATCCAAGTCTTTTATTTTACATAATCAACGCAAGAATATCCATGCGGTCAGCAATATTACGATCACAGTGAAAAAAGGCGAATTTATTGGCATTACAGGCAAGAGCGGCAGCGGAAAATCAACGATCCTAAAATCGATTTATGGTACCTATCGGGTTCAAGAAGGAGACATCTGGTATGATTCTTCCCACTATGGTGCGATTAATCTAGCGAGAGCTACAGAAAGGGAAATGATTTACCTGCGTAAGCATGAGATAGGCTATGTATCCCAATTTTTAAATGTCATGCCAAGAACTACAGCAAGGCAGCTCGTTACCGGGGCCATCCTTGAAATGGGACAAACCAGGGAAATGGCCAATATTGAAACAGAAAAAATCCTCGATCACTTTGAAATAGGCAAAGGGCTATGGGACAGTTACCCTGCTACTTTTTCAGGAGGAGAGAAGCTAAGGTTAAATATTGCAAGAGCAATGGTGAAAAGGCCGCGGCTCCTTCTGTTGGATGAACCGACTGCAAGTTTGGACCACGATTCTAAAGTGAAGGTGAAAACCCTGCTTGAACAGCTAATGAACGAAGGAACGACAATGCTGGGCATTTTTCATGACTTGGAGTTCATGAATCGATTAGTAACAAAGGAATATAGCATGCAGAATGGATGTTTTACTCAAGCTATTCAAAAAATTTAATGATGAATTCACACAAATTTTACTGAATATTCAGCCCCCTTAACGGCAGGTTAGTATTGTACCGGTATTGTTATATGTGAAGTGACTGAAATGAGAAAAGATCTTTTAAATTGGAGGGGAGATTTAACGTGAAAAAATCGATGATGTCTCTATTGATGTTAGTTATTTTACTGGTGTTTACAGGCTGTTCTTCTAGTAGTTCAACAGGTGCAAATGAAGATGATACATTGACCGTAGCATGGCTGCCAAATGAATCAGGGGAAGATTTAGGGGAAGCCCGCGATGAAATCGGGAAGATCTTAGAAGATGCCACAGGAAAGAAAGTGGAACATAAGACCACTACGGATTATAACATTGCAATCGAGGCCATTGCTAATGGAAACGCAGATTTAGCATTCCTGGGTGCACAAGGATATATTGAAGCAAACAACAAAAACGATAGTGTTCAACCTCTGGTTGTTCCAAGCGGTGAATCAGGTACGTTGGATGATGCAGTCTATAATAGCTGGCTGGCTGTTCAAAATGCGGATGACTATAAAAATAACGGCGAATATAAGATAGACGGTATCCAAGGGAAAAAGTTCTCTTTCGTATCAAATAGCTCTACATCAGGCTTCAAAGTTCCTTCCACAGGAATCGTTGATTATTTCTCGCAGCAAGATAAGTTTAAGGAATTAAAAGCCGAGGATTTATTGGAAGGCGGGAAAGATAAATTCTTCAGTGAAGTGCTTTACGGCGGTTCACACCAAGGTTCGGCTGTAAATCTTTTGACAGGGAAAGCGGAAGTGGCTGCTTTTTGTGACACATGTGTCAATAATTATGTGGAGCTGGCCGATGGGGAAGAGAATAAAGCAGGTGCCGTGTATAAGGTAAAGAAGGATGCAGCTGAACCCTTCAACACAGTTGTGGGTAAGACATTCTCACTCATTTCAGTGACTCCAGTCTTGAATGCACCTTTCGTTGTTAACACCGAATTAGTCAGTGAAGAAACACGTGAAAAAATTCTTGAAACGTTGATGTCTGATGAAATAGCAAATAACGATAAAGTTTTTGTACCGGAAGATTCTAAGTTATCAGGGCTATTTAAACGGGTGAGCGGAAAAGAAAGATTGGTAGAAGTCGAGGATGACTGGTTCAATCCAATTCGTGAATTATCTAAATAACGGCAGTAATATGTAGGAGGATCATACATGAAAACATTATTGGAAGTGAAAAATGTCTCAAAACATTTTGGAAATGGTACAAAGGCGTTATCCAATATTGACTTCACTGTGAAAGAAGGAGAGTTCGTTTCGATCATAGGGCCATCCGGAGCAGGGAAATCAACTCTTCTTCGATGCATCAACAGGATGATCGATGCTTCTAGCGGAGAAATCATTTTTGATAATGATCATGTATACAAGGTGAATAAAAGGGAGTTAAAGAAAGTACGCAGGAAAATAGGGATGGTTTTTCAACATTATAATCTTGTAAATAGATTAAGTGTGATTGAAAATACCCTGCATGGACGATTAGGCTATAAATCTACACTGGCTGGAATCCTTGGGCTTTATAGTGAAGAGGAGAAACTTCAGGCTGCTAAAGTGCTCCAAATTCTAGGTCTGGAAGATCTAATCTATAAAAGGTCCGATCAGTTGAGCGGAGGACAGAAGCAACGGGTTGGCATTGCGCGGGCACTTATCCAAAATCCTAAATTGCTATTATGCGATGAACCGATTGCCTCTCTTGACCCGAATTCTTCCAAGGTGATCATGGATCATTTAAGGAATATCTGCACTTCCATGGGAATCACAGTTGTTGTCAACCTGCATCAAGTCGATGTGGCCCTGAAATATTCGGATCGAATCATCGGTGTGAATGGTGGCAAGGTTGTTTTCAATGGCACAACTCAAAATATAACCTCAAATGATATCCATCAGATTTATGGATCGGATGAAGGAAAGTTGATTTTTGATTTGGGAGGTTCCCATGTCGGCTGATGTTTTTGCAAGAAAAAGAAGAAATTCACTACTATTGTTTTTGCTTATTGGGGCTGCGACGGCTGTTTCCATCATCATTACAGAATTCAGCATCGCAAAAGGGGTTACTTCGGTTCCTAAGGCCATACAATGGTCGTTATCGAATTTTTATCCAACAAAGGATTCCCTTACCAAGCTGCCAGACATTTTGATAAAGCTGAAAGAAACACTTTTAATATCCGTTGCAGCCACCACACTCGCGGGAATATTGGCCTTTGCATTTGCGATATTGGGTTCCAATACGACAAGGGTGAATGCCTTTTTCGGAGGTTTTAGCCGAGGGATAGCCGTTTTATTTAGAAATATTGATGTCTCAATATGGGCGTTAGTACTGTTATTTTCATTTGGACAAAGTTCCTTGACCGGTTATTTTGCCTTGTTTTTCGGATCTTTCGGTTTTTTAACAAGAGCTTTTATTGAAACGATCGATGAAGTGAGTTCAAGTTCCGTAGAAGCTTTGCAGACAACCGGGGCAAGTTATCTAACCGTCATTTCGCAGTCTGTGATTCCTTCAACAATTCCGCAAATGATCAGCTGGGTACTTTTTATGATTGAAACGAATATCAGGAATGCAACATTGGTCGGGCTGCTTACAGGATCGGGCATTGGTTTTACGTTTAATCTGTACTATAAAAACTTGAGTTATGACATTGCCAGTCTTGTCGTCATTACGATCATCATTTCGATATTATCTATTGAATTGATCTCAAATTATGTGAGGAGGGTGATTTTATAATGCAGGCAGAGGGTCCAATCAAATCATTTCCTTCTCCTACTGGACAGGATTTGGATAAAATGCTACTTGAACGACTATCGAAAAAGCCCTTCTCGAAATCTTCAATCGCGATTAGGTTGAGTATGCTGGTACTGGCGGTTGTGACCATATACGCTTTTGCCAGTTTTGATTATAAGGATGTTAAACTGTGGGACGCGCTATCATTGACCGTCGACAATTTGAAGACCATGTTTTTTGAGCCCCATCTGAAGCACTTTACCTTTACTCAAGCGCTTTATCAGGTGTCGATTACATTAGGTTTAGCTTTCTTGACAACAATATTTGGTGCGATCATTGCCCTGATGTTGGGGCTTTTAGCGGCAGGAAATATCTCGTCCAAGCCATTATCGATTATCATAAAGGGATCGGTTGCCCTGATTAGAGCCGTTCCTACCGTGTTATGGGTCCTCATTTTTGCAGTCGCAGCAGGATTGGGCAGTGTAGCGGCCGTTATAGGGATGACGTTTCACTCCATAAGTTACCTTGTAAAGGCCTACTCGGAATCCTTCGAGGAAATTGATAAAGGAGCTATAGAAGCCCTGCAAGCAAGCGGAGCGAATTGGTGGCAGATCGTATTCCAAGTCATCATTCCATCTTCGATCACTTATATCATTTCGTGGACCTTCATGCGCTTTGAAATCAATTTTGCAGTGGCGGTCGCAATGGGCGCAGCCGCAGGCGCAGGAGGAATCGGCTTCGATATGTTCATGGCAAGTGGATTTTACTTTGACTTGAGTGAAATTGGAGCAATCACTTATTTTATCCTGATAATTGCAATCTGTCTTGAAATCTTCGCAACACAAATCAAAAGGAAACTAAAAGTATCATCTTGAATTTAGAATGCTGGCAAGGGAAATATGAGCTCTGCCAATCTATCAACTTGGTGCAGCCCTCGACAGTCACGTTCGTTTCAGAGCATGCATGAAAGAAGACCACAAAATGACGTGGTCTCTTTATTTGTTTGAAATTCGTTGTCTCCGGCTTATTCTCTAATGGTCATTGTCATGAAAGGCTTATATAAGGGAGGACTTTATTTCTTGTATCTGTTTGATATGCCTTTGTT
The DNA here is from genome assembly GCF_056502895.1 of Bacillus sp. T-10(2022). Classification (NCBI taxonomy): domain Bacteria; kingdom Bacillati; phylum Bacillota; class Bacilli; order Caryophanales; family Bacillaceae; genus Bacillus; species Bacillus sp. T-10(2022). The sequence goes on along the minus strand of NZ_CP113518.1, from coordinate 4,253,176 downwards.
CATGTAAGGATAATAACTCAATCCATTGATCCAATGAGAGGTCCCCGAAAAGGGGATGCTTGGCTTTCTTTCTATTTAACAAGATATCTGAATCCATATCATAAAGAACCTGTAATAATCGGTCCCTTGATTCTGCCAGCAAATCCATAAGGCTCGATAATTGAAATGGGGTTGAAGAGGGTGAAATGACCTCAGGGGATGAGAATTTCCTTGTTCTATCAGTAACGAAGTAAATGTTTTTTTGAATGATATTATTAAAATCCCTTTCCCGAATGCCATTTGTTATAACTTCTGTAAAAACCTGTTCCGTAAGATATAAATGATGGCAAATTTGGGCGATGTTCCATACTTCAGGCACAGGCCTATGGTGGAGCATTTTTTCATCCAACTCCGTAATTTCCTCTATTAACTGTTTTCTTGATTCAAATAGCAAATCATACTCGATAAAATTCATGAGAACTCCCCTTTTGTGACACCCCCATATGAAAGCATCACTGAATTTTTTGATATAGGAAAAAACAAAGGGATATCTGATTGCATAAAGAATGCATAAAAACTACGGAAAAAACACCTGAATTAAAGTGGATTCATGATGATTGGAATATGATTTCGGAAAGACCATGGTCTAAGATCGGCTTTTAAACGTTTTCTAGGGACTGCATTGTTGTTTTTGAAGCTTTGATACCCTAATGCCTATGCACAATAGTTAAGTTTATGCCTGCACTCAGTATGTTAGGCTTCAAAAACAAGAATGCGACGTCTAGGGCTTCATCTTTTGCACCGGAAAATGAAGAATTAGCCCATTCCGGAATTTCAAAATTGTTCACATTGCATTTATCATTACATTAGGACTGCTTTGTTGCAATAAAAAATACAGTGAAATCTATGCATCTGCTGTAATTGGGTTAACAGTTGCTCGGGAATCGTCGCTCTACCGGGATATGGGTATTTATCTTAGCTATACATCCGTACTCTATGAGATTGCTATCATGTTAAAGGGGAAAAACTCTAAGAAGTGGGCATTGAAATTGATGATATCTGAATTATAGCATAGTTAATATTTTCCTAGAAATGGTTATATGAAAAAAGATGGAAGGTTTCCGCATCGTCTGTTTGCTTATAATAGTGGATAGACTACCAAGAGAAAAGTTGATAACGCAATGGGCAGCTTATAAACTGAAGATAGACAAAATGAACTAGGATGGTGAATGCCAATGGCTAAAACAATAGTCGAAAAACTGAATTTACATAAATATGAACGGGTGGCAGTCTTGAATCTGCCAGCCGGGGCGGATTATTTAGCAGAGTTGCCGGATTACGATGCGGAACTTAATCAAAGTGCCTATGATCTTATATTTGCTTTTGTATTGGATATGGATTCTTTAAAAGGAATCGTGGATAAGGTAATCGAGAAGAATCATTTGAGTAAAAACGGCTATATTTTTTTGGCGTACCCCAAGAAGGGGAATAAAAAATATGCTACATTTATTCATCGTGATGATCTGATGCAAGGCCTTGGTGCGGATGATGAAGGGTATGTTGGCTCGAGCGACCTGAAGTTTGCACGCATGGTTGGGTTGGATGATGTCTTTACGGTAGTCGGACTGAAAGAAGATTCGAAAAATAGAAACCGTCCATCTACCAAAGCAAGCCAATCAGTAGATGATTATATCGGAAAGATTTCTGAAATTGAGAAAGATTTGCAGGATTCTCCTGATTTGCTTGCGTTCTATCAATCACTTACTCCAGGGTATCGCAAGGATTGGGCCCGTTACGTGTATAGTGCAAAACAAGAGGCGACCCAAGTGAAACGGCGCCAGGAAATGAAAATGATTTTAGGAGAGGGTTACAAGAGCAGGGATCTATATCGAAGAAATAAATGAGGGTGGGGAATGTCTTCCATTCTCTTTTTTCTTGTTCTGTTCATCCTATCAAAAGCATATACTAGACCGAATCCAAACTTAAATCGTAATAATTATGATTTGCGAGGTGGTTAAATATGCTTTTGAAACGCTACACGGGAAATTTGCTGTTATTGATTCTGCTGTTTTTGCTGCTGGCATTCTTTTTTCTAGGCGATGTAATCATTCCCAAAGCGATTGATTTCTCGGGCTACCCGATGCTTCACTCTGTATTGGTCGTGTTTTTGGGATTGTTTTTAGAGTCGATTCCTTTCCTGTTCCTCGGGGCCATTGCTTCATCGTTCATCCAGTTGTTCATCAGTGAAGAAATCATTCAGCGAATGATACCAAAAAGACCACTGACAGCCATTTTTGCTGCGATAGTGGCGGCGCTGATCATTCCGGTTTGTGAATGTGCAATCATCCCGGTCGTCCGGAGATTGATTCAAAAGGGTGTCCCGGTCCATGCGGGTGTGGTCTTGCTCGTAACTGCCCCAATATTGAATGTCATCGTGTTCGGCTCAACTTATTATGCGTTCCAAAATAATCCCGCCATTCTATATGGAAGAATCATTGTTTGTGTCCTGACGGCCATAATCGCAGGTTTATTCATTCATATATTCAGCACAAAAGATGTGGTGAAAGAGGACAAGGTGGAACTGGTACAAGGGCATAAACATGATATTCAGTCCAGTAAATGGACAAGCTTTATTGATCATACTTCGCAGGAGTTTTTTATGGTCGGCAGATACTTTATCATCGGGGCCTTGTTTGCCAGTGTATTTCAGGTGTTCATGGATCGGTCCGTAATGGCCGATATTGGTCAGGCGCCAATAAAAGGCACGGCGTTGATGATGGGAATTGCGTTTGTGCTTTCACTCTGTTCATCAGCTGATGCATTCGTAGCGGCCTCCTTTTCCCATAGTTTTCTGCCAGGCTCCATACTGGGATTCCTTGTATTTGGTCCCATGCTGGATCTGAAAAATGTTTTGATCATGATGTCCTGTTTTAAACGGAGCTTCGTCGTCACGTATGTCCTGCTTATTTTCGCAGTCGTCTTCAGCCTCTGCCTGATTGCAGGCGGATTGATCAGTAAGGGGGGCTTCTGATGAAACGTTTTTTTATCCAAAGACTTGAAGGATTGCTGCTGCTGGGATTGGGCCTCATGATCTTCAAATTGTATGTTTCAGGATATTTAACGAAATTGATTGCACCCAAGATGGTTCCATATGCATTGGCGGCACTTTTTGCTTTTTTAGTAATCAGCCTTCTCCGAATGAAAAAACAAAAACAGGGTGAACAACATTGTGATTGCGGATCGAATGGGGAGTCTTCCTCCTCCGCACTGGTCCTGAAATATAGTTTGTTCTTCATTCCGATTCTTCTGGGCTTCATCCTGACCGATTTTACCTTAAGCGGGGAAGTGCTGGCGAAAAGGGGGATGGCGAAGCAGCAGGCACAGATGGTAAGTTCATATGATTCAGGGAAACATGCGAATGGGGAGAAAATCTCCGTAACCGATGATAATTATTTTGAAGTACTGGATGATTTACTGAACAACCTCGATACGATCGAGGGGAAGGAAATAGAGATTTCGGGGTTCATATACCGTGAGGATACATTTACGAAAAAACAAATGGCGATCTCCCGCCTCTCCATGTCCTGCTGTGTGGTCGATGCGACGTTATACGGATATATGGTCAACGGAAACGTGGAAGGAATGAAGACGAATGATTGGTATACGATTACAGGGACCTTAAAAAAAGGAAGCTATAAAGGGGAACCCGTACCGGTGATCGATTTAAAAGAGTCGAAGAAAATAAAGGCACCGGAAGAAGCTTATTTATATGAAAATGTACAAATCATTCAGTAGAAGTGGAAAACCCGGCAAAAGGATGTTTGCCGGGTTTTGGTGCCGAAAGGGGGATATTATTTTGCGGAACCCGGAAACGGACGTAAAATCGTGCGCTACGGTCGGAAAATCGAGAAACGGCGCCATTTGTTCGGGAGCACGTAACATAGTATAATGGCCTTACCATGGATAAGAGTGTAAGGGGGGATAATCTTGTCTTCAAGTAATCGAAACAATCAAATTGGACCGCCGCGGTTTGCCATTGCCATTCACTCTTTGGTTTGGCTCGCACAAAGCGAAAAGCTCCTGACAAGTTCGGCAATCGCCTTAAAGGTGAAGTCACACGCCACTTTTTTAAGAAGGGTGATGGCACAGCTTGCAGCTGAGGGGATCGTCGAAACAAAGGAAGGACGGGAAGGCGGATATAGTTTGAAGGTGCCTGCCTCTCAGCTGACTTTGGCGGATGTGTATCAAGCGGTACGGCCGGAATGTCTTGTTTGTATGGAAACGAGCGAATGCGGTGAGGTCGGGAAGCAGCTGGATACGGCTTTGGAGGAAATCATGAACGAAGCCGAAAAGGAAACATTGCGCCTGCTAAAGGGCTATACATTGGAAGAATTCATGAAAAAAGTCGACTTCACCAATTTTGAAAATGAGTGTCTGGGGTAATATCCTTGCAAGAGGATACCCAGGATTATATAATGTGCTTAATGCGATTGCATTTAAAATAAGGAGGTATATACATGAAGGTGGAAATTTGGTCGGATTATCAATGTCCGTTCTGTTATATAGGCAAGCGTCGGTTCGAAGAGGCGTTAAAGCAGTTTGAAAATAAAGATCAGGTAGAAGTCTCATTTCGCAGTTTTGAGTTGAACCCAGAGGCTGAGCGGGATATCAATATGACTCAAAATGAAATGCTGGCCAAGAAATACGGCATGTCTCAAGCGCAGGTGGAAGCGAACAGCCAAAACCTGACTCAACAGGCTAAAGAATTGGGACTCGATTATCATTTGGACAAAGTGGTCTTAACGAATTCGTTCGATGCCCACCGCTTGATGCACTTTGCTGAATCAAAAGGTAAAGAGAAAGAAATGAATGAACGACTATTTAAAGCTTACTTTACGGAAGGCAAACATATTGGCGATCACGCTACATTGGCTAGTTTGGCTGAAGAGGTTGGCCTTGAAAAGTCCGAGACGGAGTCCATGCTGGCAGGAACGGCATTCACGGCTGAGGTCAGAGGAAATGAGCAAGAAGGAAGCCTGCTTGGTATTACAGGCGTGCCATTCTTCGTCATTAACCGCAAGTATGGAATCTCTGGTGCCCAGCCAACAGAAGCGTTCCTGGATACGCTAAAAAAAGTATGGGCTGAGGAAAATCCACTAACAATCGTGAATGATCCAGCAACAGGCGACGCTTGTACGGACGGTTCTTGTAACGTAAAGGAAAAATAGAAGATGAAGAAGGAGACCCCAAACTGGGGTCTCCTTTTTTTACTTAAAAAGGAAATGTTATATATGGCAAAGAATATAGTGTACAGGAAGGCATTTTACAAAAGTCCGAAATGAAAGGGGGCTAAAAGGTGTATATAATAATTGGAATACTAGCCTTCGTGATTGCATGTGCAGTAATTGCCAAACTAATTTCCTATAAATATTGGACATGTATTTATACAGCATTCGGGAATGAAAATTATTATAAGGCGGTTGCGAAATTGGAAAGGGAAGGGATACCATTCAAAACGAAAACGCCTATGAATTTAGGCACTGAAAACTTTCAGAATCGCCATGAAACCAATCAATATGATGTTTTTGTAAAAAAAGAACAGGAGCATATTGCCCAAAGGGTGATAAATAAGAATTAACAAAAAGTTAAATCGTGAAAATCGCTGTCCTGATGGCAGCTTTTTTGTATTGACTGGAAAAGATAAGATGAGGGAATGGAAGTTTCATAGGAAAAAAACAAGTGCATAAAATTTCGGAAAGAGTAACACTTGTTGAATTTTATTTAGATAAAAAGACTAAAGAGAATTTAGTGTTGCTAAGAACATTTATAGTGGCTTTTAGGACAATTCCTTTGGGCTTTATTAAATAGTTTACCTACGCTATAAAATAAGCATTTTCGTCATTGGAAAAATTCTTACGGTTCCATATACTATTGTATTTTCAAAAGACTCGTTGTTTTGCCTTCCTTTCCCAACTAGCTATTTGTGCATCACTTTAATACCAAATGGTCACGAAAGAAACAATATGTTCAGCCTTCGATCAAGTTCAAGCAAGCGACTCGCTTTAATCTCTCTGTATAGTTTTGAAAGGCTTTCCCCTTTTTGGTCATAGAAAAAACCCAGCTAGGTAAATTGTTAGAACATTATATCATGTTCTAAGATTGGTGAGAAAAATATTCTTTCATTTTATTATAGGTATTATTACTCACATTACTTCGGTTCTATTTTACTATTTTATTATTATTGGTATAAGTAGAGTAGTTGTTAAATAATACAAATGGAGGAATATTATGATTAAAATAAAATTTATGATTTTGGGTTTATTTTTTTACTGTATCACCTCTACTGTAAGTTATGCTTTTGACTTCATACTCTACTGCAATTATGTCGGGCTTAGTGAGTAGGATTCTAGAAGAATATCCAAAGTTCACTCAATCGAATGTGTATACTAAATTAATTGAAATGACAAACAATCAAGCTGAATTTAATAAATTTAAAGGATATGGTACTCCTACATTTAGTGAATCCTAGAAGGGAAGTGATGATATTTTATATTTAGGAGCTATTGTTGTTTTATGTTTTGGTTATTTTTTATTAAAATCTTTACCATTAAAATTTACTATTGTAATAATTGTATCTATTGTAGTTATATTATTACCTTTTTACTTGATACAAAGAAGTAATTTCTTTGTAAAGAGCACTAATCTTAAGAGTGAAGCATTTAATGAGATACATCTTGGCGATGAAATTACCCCATTAAAACTCAAGGAATTAAAAAATAACTATGGGGAATTAGTTAATGATCCTGGTATGGCAATATTATTATCTAGTGAAAATAATGATTCTTTTAAGTTTGAAAAATTATATCTTGGCTTAATGGATAATGAAGTTAATAGTATTGTCTCTGAAAACCCTAATATAAAGACTAGTAAAGGTGTTAGTATCGGAGACAACTTGACTACTGTTAAAGAATTATACGGTCCTAATTTTACTTCATCCTTAGATGAAATAGGGGAAACTATTACATATATTGATAAGGATAGGAATTTTCTACTTCAATTTGTGATATATAAAGAAGACGTATTTCAAATTATTTTTACTACCAACTCATGAAAAATACCAAATACTAATAAAAGGAAGGGGAGGACATGGGGATTTCAATCTTAATTATCATTTCATTCATTATATCTTTACTTTTTTTTCATTATAGGATCGTTGAAAAGGAAAAAAAACATAATTATATTTTCTAGTATTTTTGTGATTTTATCATTAGGTTTAGGAGCTTTTATATTCGAACTTATTGGAAATATGTAACGAAGTTTATTATATACAGCAGAGCATTATTTTTTCAGTATGCCAAAAGACCTTCTATTATTATACAATTTGAAGTTTTTTTTATTTTAGATATGACCTAACAATGCTAGTTCTTGGTTGATATGCTTAATTTCATATAGGATAAAAGAAAGAAAAAGCGTTGTTTTTGATACGGAATCCGTTTTTTATAGTTTAAAAGACTGAAAATTTGTATAATGGGTGAGATGGATTTAATTGAATGTACATATAGGAGGGGCATGGATGAGTAAGCTTAATGGCAGGACCGTTGCTTTATTGGGAGCAAGGAAGACGGAAGAACTTAGTAAAATCGTTCAAAATCTTGGGGGAGTCCCGCTCGTTCGCCCGGCACAGGGGACGGTATTCCTTGATGATTCCCATTTGGAAGAGGATGTCACCCGGTTGATGGAAGGGGAGTTCGATTGGATTATCCTCACGACGGGAGTGGGGACGGAATTATTATATAAAACGGCCGTGAAGATGGAAGCGGGAGATCGTTTCGTAGAAGCCTTGAAGTCTATGAAAATTGCAGCTAGGGGTTATAAAACGGTGAATATGCTGAAAAAGCTTGGCCTGCAGCCATTAATCCGTGATGATGATGGCAGTACGGCAGGTCTTGTTCGCAATCTGGAAGGTCATCTGCCAGGAGGTGTAAAGGTCGCTTTGCAGCTTCACGGCGATCCGGCGCCACTTTTGATGAATTGGTTGGATGAACAAAAAGTGGAGCATAAAGAAATTCTGCCATATGAACATATACCGCCCGAAAAAGAAACGATGCAGCAGCTGATCCAAGAACTCCTTGAAGGCAAAATCGATTCGGTTGTGTTCACGAGTGCACCGCAGCCGCGAAATTTAATGAGATTTGTCCGTGAACAAGGTGTGGAGGATAAGATATTCGACCTGTTTGCATCAGATGTAATTGCTCTTGCGGTCGGAAAGGTAACGGCGCAGGTGGTAATCGATGAAGGGATCGAGCGGGTCATTTATCCTGAAGATCAACGGATGGGCAGTGCAATGGTGGAACTGGTTAAATATTATCAGGGAATGGCAAGCAGATAGGGGTGAGTGCAGCATGACCAAGGGCAAGGTTTATTTTGTGGGTGCAGGTCCGGGTGATATGGGCCTGATTACCGTAAAGGGTCAAAAAGAAATTGAAAAAGCGGACGTCATTTTGTATGACAGATTGCTAAATCCCAAACTGTTGGAGGCTGCCACCCTCGATTGTGAATTGATATATTGTGGCAAGACACCTTATACCACTGGCATCAGTCAAGGGGAAATCAATGAGCTGCTTGTTTCCAAAGCACAGGCAGGGCAGCGGGTCGTCCGTTTGAAAGGCGGTGACCCTGCCGTTTTTGGAAGAGTCGGGGAGGAAGCGGAATCGTTGAAGGATGAGGGAATCCCATTCGAAGTCATTCCGGGGGTTACGTCCAGCATTGCCGCATCCATGTATTCAGGAGTCCCCGTCACGCATCGGGATTACGGACGCTCCTTTGCGATGGTGACGGGCCATGACCGAACGAAGAAGGATATAGATTGGAACGGGCTTGTGAAAAGTATAGATACGGTCGCTTTTTATATGGGTGTGGCCAATCTTTCTTATATCCGTGAAAATTTGGTCAATCATGGAAAGCCTGGGAACACGCCGGCACTCGTCATTCAATGGGGGACATATGGAAGACAGGAAAGTGTCGAGGGGACATTGGATGATATCGTCGAAAGGGTAAGTGAAAGATCGCTTGGCAATCCTGCGATCACCTTGGTCGGGGATATCATTTCACTAAGGGGAAAACTGCAATGGTTCGAAAAGAAGCCGCTATATGGACAACGGTTTTTAGTGGCCAGGACAGGAACGGCAAAGAGTTCCTTGGCAGAAGCCCTGCATGAACTTGGCGGCGAAGTCATCGAGTTTCCTAAATGGAATGCGGCAAAAGTGAAAATAGAACAAAGTCAGCTGCTCTCTTTTCTTTCGTATGATCAAATACTCTTCACTTCGCCCGAAAGTGTCCATGGATTCTTGGATTCACTCACAGAACATGCAATTGATTTCCGCCAGATTTCTTCGAAACTTTATGTGTTATCAAGAAAATCGAAAAAGGCTTTACAGCAACGGGGACTGATGGCAGAGCTCAAATCCGAGATGGCGGAAGCCGGAACACTGTTGGTTGTTGGAGATCGAAACAGAGATCAAAGAGATCCGGCTCATGGGGACGGAGACTATTTTCAATCAATCGATAAATTTGTCGATGAAAGATTCCTTGAAATCCTTCCGAGAATGCTGGAGGGGAAAGCTGTCGGAACGGTACTTTTTTCGAATCGGCATTCAGTTGATATGCTGATGCAATATGGGAACAAGGCAGACGTGGATGTTGAAGGGCTTCTAAATCAAGCCTCCATCGGGGTAATCGGGGAAAGTACCGGCAATAGACTTAAAGACTATGGATTTACATTGGATATGATGCCCAATGAACCGTCTGTCGAACAATTGGTGGAGTTGATCGTGAATAGGTATGTTTTTTAGGCTCTGATAATTACAGAGTCTATTTCCTTTGGAGGGGCTTCGTTATTCACTTCTATTAATATTGTTGGCGTTCAGTGTTAAGTCCAATCGTGTTATCATTTAATTACGGAACATCACGGAGTACGAAAAGCCCTTACTTACTGCTTTTATTGGCCGGAATTCATTCAAAGACAGGCGGTGACTTAATGTTTAATATTGTTGATATTTTATGGCAATTATTCTACCTTGCCCTACTAGTTCTGCTATTCGTAATGGTTGTGAAGTCGATCCGTTTCTTTATAAAACATATGACAAAAATGAATAACCTTGAAAATAAAAGAGATGAATTAAATGAACGATTGAAAAAGAAGGATGAGTGACGGCCGTATCTCCGGGGTCGGTTTCCTGTTTGCGAGTTATGGCAGGGATAGATTGGATTAGCCTTGCCAAATGGACGCTCGTAAGATTTTGAGGAGTAAAGAATAAAAGTCTTTTATTCCTTCCCAGATTGGGTATTATATATAAGTGACTTTTCCAGGGAGGCGAAGCAAATGAAACGGACATGGGAATACGTATTAAGTATCATAGGCGTGAGCATCGCTGCAATTTTTTTAATCGTGACGATCATAACGGCCGTTTATCTCAACAGTATCGATTTGAAAGAAATGGTGGACTACTCATTAATGTCAGATTCTCAGGAGTTTTCTTCATCTGAGATAGATATGTCAGTCAAATTTTTCATGGGCTTATTATGGGCTGGGATCATATCGCTGTTCATTGCCTTGTCAGGCGGTTTGATCGCTATCTTTCTATTAAAAGGCGGCAAAGTGAAGGGAGCCGGAATCTTATTGATCATTACGGGCATTGTGACGATCTTTCATGTTTGGCCGCTTATCTTCTTCATCGTACCGGGTATCATGTGCCTTGTAAGGAAGCCGAGGGAAACGGTGGAAGTGATTGAATGATCCGGCATCATACATAGTTTTGTAATTTGAAAACAAAGGAGCTTTCCCGATAATGCGGGTAAGCTTCTTTTATGCTGTAAGGATATTTTAGGAGTAAATACCTTATTATACCTGCAATCACCAGTCTATCATGTTACTATTATTATAGATTTAAATATAAATAGACTGGAGTTCGATCGATGAAGATACCTTTAATGAAGATTGGAGCACTGACCTGTTTAACACTTGGTTTGTTCAATGGACAGGCTTTAGCGGAGTCTGGAATAACCAATGCGTGTTCATCATTCGGTGAGATTCAATCCAATGAAAATCCTTCCCATAAGCAGATCAACTGCTTACTGACGAATGCGGCAATAGAGGCTGAAATCCCCCCTGAAGTGGTAAAAGCGGTGGCTACGCAGGAAAACGGGGATTGGAGGCAATTTAATGAGGACGGTAAACCGATTAAATCCGACGATGGCGGCATCGGTCTAATGCAGCTTACCAATAAAACTGGATATGACCAGAAAAAGCTGGAAAATGATATAGTCTACAATATCGAGGCAGGCGTCGAGGTCCTGAATGGCATGTATTCAAGAAGGGATTTGCCTAAGATCAAAGGTGCAGGACGGAGGGTCATCGAAAATTGGTATTTCCCTGTCATGGCTTACAATGGGACAAAACCGGAGAACAGTCCTCTTTACCAGGAAAACGGGGAAAGAAATGCAAATGCCTACCAAGAGGAAGTTTTTGCTGAGATAGAAAAACAAAGTTATTTAACTGATACAAAACTGGCAAAGTATCCATTCAAAACATCGGACTTTCAATATGATCGGACTAGCACTGAAAATATCATCTTTAAAAATCTTGAATACACGCTGACAGATCAAACGCATGACTCTGTTTATTGGTTCAAGGCAGGTGACAAAGTGGTGACATCATCAAGCGCGAATATCAGGAAAGAAATAAGCAATACGGAAGGTGCAGTACGTGTGCCACCCAATACAAGCTTGATCATTACAGGGAATTTTGAATATCACGATTCTAAGGGAAATAAATTTGTCTTTTACCCCGTACAAACGGAAGACAAAAGTATTAAGGGGTATGTTTCATCGGCTTACATCTCCAATCGGCCATCGATTGTCAAGGATACAAATAAGCCTGTGATTTCAGGGGCTGCCGGTAAATCGATTCCATTCAACTCAACCTTCAATCCTAAAACCGGCATAAAGGCGAAGGATGATAAAGATGGTGACTTAACGAGTGCCATACGTGTTGAAGGTAAGGTGGATACCAAGAAAGTGGGCGCCTATAATTTGACTTATACGGTAGCTGACAAGGCTGGGAATGTTGCCAAGGTCACAAGGAAAATAACCGTTTATGATCAAGTCAAGCCAGTGATTTCAGGTGCCGGGAATAAAACCATCAAACTTAATTCTTCATTCAATCCAAAAACGAACGTGAGTGCCAAGGATAATGCCGATGGCAACTTGACTAGTAAAATCAAAGTGACGGGTACAGTCAATACGAAGAAAAAGGGGACCTATACATTGAAGTATACGGTCACCGATTCATCGAAAAATGCAGCGACAGTCACAAGGAAGATCACGATAGATGGCACCAAGCCAGTCATCTCGGGAGCCAATAGTAAAACCGTTGGCTATTATTCGACTTTTAACCCTAAATCAGGTGTTTCTGCAAAAGATAACCTGGATGGCAACATGACAAGTAAAATCAAAGTGACAGGTACGGTGAATACGAAGAAAAAGGGAACGTATACATTAAAGTATACAATCACTGATTCATCGAAAAATACTGCGACAGTCACAAGAAAAATTACGGTAGACGGCACCAAGCCGGTCATTTCCGGTGCCAAAAGCAAAACCATTGCCTATAACTCGACATTCAATCCTAAATCAGGTGTATCTGCGAAAGATAATCTTGATGGAAGTTTAACAAGTAAGATCAAAATAACAGGTACGGTGAATACGAAGAAAAAAGGTACCTATACATTGACTTACACAGTTACGGATAAATCGAAGAACAAGGCAGAAGTAAAAAGGAAAATCACAGTTAAATAGAAGGCAAAAAGGATTCCCGCAATAGGGGAATCCTTGAGTTTGTAGGCAAGGTTTTATCTAAATTTTAAAACAAAGTTGATTGGAGCGGGTGTGCGAGACTCCTGCGGGAAAAGCGAGTCGAGGGTAGACCCCACAGGCCCAAAAACGCCGAGGAGGCTACCGGACCGCCCGCGGAAAGCGAGTGCCCTACGTTTCAATCGACGTCCAAGATTTTACAAATCCTCATAAAAACTGTAGATAAACTTGATTTTCATCGAGTTTGTCTACAATCTGTAGGATTCCCGTCATAGGGAATTCTTTTTTTGATGTCTGAATGTGATTGGCTGAAAGATATGCATATATAATAGTAGAAAGTGTCCTTCAGGGTGGAGTGGATATTGATAAAAATGTTATAATTGTAAATAGATGTAACAGAAAGTGATCTGAAGGGGGATTGTTTATGGGCAAAGAACACGGGCATGTAAACTGGATGGATCAGATTTTTAAGGAATATGAACGTGACGGCGGGTTGAAGAATAATCCTGGCTTTGGAAAACCGCTTCCGGAGTCGGCGTTATCGGGAAATATATATGACAATTTCTTGACAAAGGCCAAGGTTGCCGGCTACCTTCCGCTTTGGATAAAATGGCAAAAAGAAATTCGGGAAGAGCTATCCGGATTGGTTCGATTGAAAAAAATGAATGGACCTGAATCTGAAATAATGAAACGAATTGATGAAATAAATGAGAAAGTCCGTACATATAATGCGATTTGTCCAGCCAAAATGCAGCGCAGGGAAATAGAGTTGGAAAGCATCGATATCCAATATGAAAAATGGAAGTAATTGATAATGTGTAAAATGTGGGTATTTGTATGACGTGATCATTAAAGGATTATGATATAATGGCATGAATAAAAAACAGAGAGAGGGACTTCGATTGGAAAATAGAAAAGAAGTTTTTTCATGGATAAAAGCGATATTGATTGCAGTCATTCTAGCTTTTTTAATTCGAACGTATATTTTTGCACCGATTGTCGTGGACGGTGAGTCAATGATGCCGACTCTGCAAGACCACGAGAGAATTGTTCTTACCAAGTTTGGAACGAATATCGATAATATCGACCGGTTTGATATTGTCGTTTTTCATGCGACGGTAGATAAAGATTATATAAAAAGGGTTATCGGTCTGCCAGGTGACCATATTGAATATAAAGATGATACGCTTTATATTAATGGGAAAGCTTATGAAGAACCATACTTGGACAAATATAAGAATCAGATGGCAGGGGTGCCGCTGACTGAATCCTTCAAGCTCGAAGATATTACAGGCAGCATGACTGTGCCGGAAGATCAGCTGTTCCTTATGGGGGACAATCGCCAAAATAGTTTGGATAGCCGTGAAATCGGCACGATATCCGTCGATGAAATTGTAGGCAAGGCGAATCTAGTGTATTGGCCGATCAATGAAATAAAGATTGTGAAATAAGAAGAAGCGGACTCAGGTTTAGAGTCCGCTTTATTGTTGCGTTTTTCATTTCATTGTCATACAGGTTTTTCAACAAAAAACGTGTCAATTCTACTTTTTTTTATCTTTTTTTATGAAAATCAACTCATTTGGGTTAAATTAGGTTATCCTATTAAAAAGAAGTAATCACGTTACCCAGGCCCGCATTAGAAATTGGATTACTTTAAAAAAGGGTGCTGAGATGGAGTACTATAGATGGATATGGTAAAGGATTTAATATCAAACTATGGTTATTTCGCGATATATGGGCTGTTGGCCATTGGGATTATTGGCTTGCCGGTTCCTGATGAGTTCATGATGACTTTTGTCGGCTATTTGTCATCCATTTCCGTTTTGAATGTCCAGGGAGCATTCCTTGTCAGTTTCCTTGGATCGATAACCGGGATGCTTTTCAGTTATTTCATCGGGAAAAAGGTAGGGAAGCCTTTTTTGAGGAAGTATGGTAAGTGGATCAAAATGACCCCTGCAAGGTTGGAAAAATTGGAGAAATGGTTCAATAAATACGGTCCTTGGACCATTATCATAGCCTATTTCATCCCAGGAGTCCGTCACTTCGCCAGTTACATTTCCGGTATGAATGGAATGGGGAAACGAAAGTACTTTATCTTTGCCGGAGCAGGGGCTTTCAGCTGGTGTTTGGTATTTACGACTTTTGGCTATTTCATTGGAGTGTTAACTTAAATCATTTCAACTTCAAAATTTCTTTATTGAATCAGAAAAACCCGTTTCTGGATTCCAGAAACGGGTTTTTCCATTTCTGCCTATATTTATTGAGCTGAGTATCCACCGTCGATGACAAGCTCGGCACCAGTTACGTATGAAGCGTCATCGGATGCTAGATAAAGCACGGCATTTGCAATATCCGCCGGCTGACCCAAGCGTTGTAATGGAGTTGCCTTGATCATTTGGTTCACTAACTCTTTTGACTCTTCTAATTTTTGAGTCATCGGTGTTTCGATGATACCAGGGAATACGGCATTGACACGGACACCCATGCGGCCATATTGCGTTGCGGCAGCCTTGGAAATAGCACGAACGGCACCTTTTGAAGCAGAATAAGAGTTTAAGCCCATTCCGATTTGAGCAGTAAAGGAAGAAATGTTCACGACTGCGCCTTTACCTTCTTTAGCCATGTAAGGAACAACGTGTTTCATTCCAAGGAATGGTCCAAATCCATTGATGCTTAACATTAGCTGCCAATCGGCCAATGACGTATCGTTAATGCCTTTTTCCGTTGATATACCGGCATTGTTAATCAAAATGTCGATCTTGCCAAATTTAGCGATAACTTCATCGGTCATTTTTTTCCAGCTTTCGTCTGAAGATACATCAAGTACAGCTCCATGGACGTTATCCAATTCATTCACAACAGCTACAGCTTTTTCATTGATATCAGCAGCAATGACTTGTGCTCCTTCTTTTGTGAATAGGTCAACCATTTCCCTTCCCATACCAGATGCTCCGCCTGTGATAATGGCTACTTTATCAGTCAATCTTCCCATCATGATCACTCCTAATTGTTGTTGTAACGATGAATGTATGTTCAAGCATAGTTCAAAAGTTATATTATCAACGAGCAATACTATAACTCCTTCAAGAATCCGTCAAGCATTTTATTTTTCTGCTTGCGAATTTACTTTTTCTTGCTGGATAAAAAATATTTGTGGAAAACGTTGAGAGCGTTATCAATCTTTTAATCTACAAATTTGATACCGTATATCATCAATATCTAAAATAGCTTAATCCGTTCTATTTGAACCGATTCACAAGTAATCTTGTAGAGGCATCGTATGATCTTGGGGAGCACCATATGTTCAATTCTAGTGATTAAAATGAAATACTGCAATCTTTTTGTACTTTGAATACAAATTTTTATAACGTCATTCCAAATTTGATTTTTTAGAACTTTTATGTACATTGGAGGTCATCATATATGAATAACAGAATGTATCTTTCCTTGGCCATCCCGCTTACGATTTCGACGATGAGTACGCCCTTGCTCGGTGCGGTCGATACGGCTGTGGTTGGAAAGTTGAGCGATCCCGCCTATATTGGCGGGGTGGCTGTCGGAACCATTATTTTTAATACGATGTATTGGCTTTTTGGTTTTCTTCGGGTCAGTACATCTGCCTTCGCTGCACAAGCGGAGGGGGCAAGGGATGAAAAGCAAAGCCTGATGGCCTTGGTTCGGCCTTTTTTGATAGCAGCGATCATCGGTCTTCTTTTTATCGTGATCCAAAAGCCCATTTTGAATGTTTCGTTAGGTGCAATCGGTCCTGAATCGGACGTTTCCGCCTTTGCCGCAGACTATTTCGGCATCCGGATATGGGGTGCACCTTTTGCATTATTGAACTATGTCATCTTAGGCTGGTTAATCGGGAAATCCAGGATAAAAACATCTTTGTTCATCCAAGTTTTCATGAACGTGATCAATATATTCTTATGCCTCGTTTTTGTAAATGGCTTTTCATGGTCTGTATCAGGGGTTGCTGCCGCTTCATTGATATCAGAGATTGCCGCGTTTTTCCTGGGCTTGTGGGTGATCCGGAAAGCGGTCAACGTACCGGATTCATTTTCATTCCGGGAGGGGTTCGATCGGGCTTCCCTGAAAAAAATGATGGTGGTCAACAGGGATTTATTCATCAGGACCATTTGCCTGATCACGGTTTTCAATCTTTTTACAGCCAAGGGAGCCACTTTCGGGACAGAGACACTGGCGGCAAATGCCGTACTTATTCAAATCCATTACCTGATGGCCTATTGCTTTGATGGCTTCGCGAATGCATCAAGTCTTCTGGTCGGGAAGGCGATTGGTTCGAGAGATATAAACCTTTATAAAAAAACACTCTCACTATCGGCGCGGTGGGGCTTATATGCTTCGGTCATACTTGCCGCATCTTACTATCTATTCAGCGATGAGGTCATTCTCCTTTTCACGGATATTCCCGGTGTCATCGAACTGGCCCATGAATATGGACTTTGGATAGTGTTATTCCCATTCAGTGCCTTTATCGGACTCATTTTTTATGGAGTGTTCACCGGTGCGACTGAAGCCGTTCCAGTAAGGAACTCGATGCTTCTTGCACTATTGGCTTTTTTGATTGTCCAATTCTCAGCGGTCAGCAATCATGGCAATCATGGATTATGGCTAGCATTCCTGGCTTTCAGTATAGGACGTTCCGTGTTTTTAGCATTATACATCCCGAGGCTAAACCGAAAAGTAACAAAGCTTATGGATGCCGATAGTTTAATGAAATCATCCTCTTTTTAATAAAAGAGGGTGTTTTTTTGTAGACAAAAGGGAGTCTATCTAAATTTTAGTTGATGGAATGAAAGGTGCGAGAATCCCGAGGAAAGCGAGTGCCTGGGGAGGAAATCAACGGGGTGCTTTTTATTTATGTAAGGGTTTTATCGTTAGTTTGACGGTAGCGATAATACGGGAATACGAAGAATAGGTAGCAACGCTTGGCGAATCAGGTAGTAAAAGTGATAAAATGAAAAATATATATAAAAGAGGAGTTGTCGTATTTTGAGTGAATTGAATTGGCGAGAAGAAGTTGAAAAACGGAAAATGGACTTATTACTGGATACTCAAAACTTATTGAAAATAAAAAGTGTACTGGATGAGGAACATCCTACAGAGGAGGCCCCATTCGGTAAAGGGGTGAAGGAAGCACTGGAATTCATGCTTCAATTAGGAGAAAAAGACGGTTTTACTGTGAAAAATGTCGATAATGTCGCTGGTCATATTGAAATGGGTGAAGGTGAGGAGTTAATTGGGATATTATGCCATGTGGACGTGGTACCTGAGGGAGATGGCTGGAGTTCGGATCCGTTCGGCGCTGAAATCCGCAATGGCCGCATATATGCTCGCGGGGCAATTGATGATAAAGGGCCGACGATGGCTGCTTATCATGCGATGAAGCTGGTTCGGGAGCTAGGAGAACCTTTGAACAAACGTGTGAGGATGATCATTGGAACCGATGAAGAATCGAACTGGCGCTGCGTTGACCGGTACTTTGAAGTGGAGGAAATGCCCTCGATCGGCTTCGCGCCAGATGCTGATTTCCCGATCATCAGTGCGGAAAAAGGAATCTGGGATTTCTCGGTTATACACCCTGCCGATGCAGGAAATGGCACGAACTCAGACGTGAATGTCATCGAATTTTCTTCAGGTCGAAGGACGAATATGGTACCGGATTTTGCTACGGCCATTGTGGAAGCGGCCAACCCTGCTGAAGTGGCGGCAAACTATCAGGATTATTTGCAAAAATACTCATTGAGAGGCCAAGCCGTTCCGCAAAAAAATCAAGTGCTGCTTGAAATGAATGGTGTTTCGGCACACGCAATGGAACCGAAAAATGGAAGAAATGCAGGTCTCTATTTAGCAGCATTTTTAGCTGATCTTACTCTTGATCCGCATGCGAAAGCCTACTTCACTTTCATTAAGGGTCGTTTGTTTGAAGATTCCCGCGGAAATAATTTAGGTGTGGCTTATTCGGATGAACAAACAGGTGAACTGACGCTCAATGCTGGCGTTTTCAATTATTCAAAACAAGGGGACAGCTCGATCGGTTTCAGTATGCGATATCCAGTGACGTTTGAGTGGGAACAGCAAAAGGCGGCATTGGAAGAAAGACTTGCGGCATATAATTTGAAAGTGAAGACCAATTCGCATTCGACTCCACATTTTGTGGACAGTGAAAGCTTCTTGATTAAGACCTTGCAGGAAGTTTATGAAGCGGAGACAGGTGACAAAGCAGAACTCCTTTCGATTGGGGGCGGCACCTACGCCCGTTCATTGAAAGAAGGCGTAGCATTCGGCCCGCTTTTCCCTGGAAGCGAAGACATTGCGCATCAGAAAGATGAATATATTGATATTGAAGATATGCTTAAGGCAACGTCCATTTATGCACGTGCCATTCATGAATTGGCTAAATAAGAGGCAAAGAGGGAGAAAGACATGGGAAAAATCATTTTTAAAGGCGACCTTAAAAGCAGGTCCGAAGTAAAGGTAGATATTGAAGACCGGGGATACCAATTCGGTGACGGCGTCTATGAAGTCATTCGGGTTTATAATGGCGAGTTATTTGCGGGGGATATGCATCTGAACCGGCTGATGGACAGTGCGAAGTTGATTCAGATGAAAGTTCCTTTTACAGCAGCGGAAATCAAAACCCGCATGAAAGACCTGATCGCTGAAGATCATCTGAGGGACGGTATCGTCTATATGCAGCTGACAAGGGGAGTATCTCCGCGTACACACTCTTTTCCAACTGCAGAGGTGGAACCGGTCTTTGTTGCCTATACCAAGGAAATGCCTTATACAGGAAAAATGAAGCCAGGGGTCAAGGCTGTTACCACTGACGATATACGCTGGCTGCGCTGTAATATCAAGAGTTTAAATCTACTTGGTAATATAATGGCTAAACAGCAAGCGGCCGAAGCCGGCTGTGATGAAGCGATCCAGCATCGTGAAGGTACGGTGACGGAGGGTAGTTCGTCAAATGTCTCAATCGTGGTGGATGGGCAACTTAAAACGCATCCGGCCACAAACTTGATCCTGAATGGAATTACCCGTCAGGTGATGCTGAAACTTTGCGCGGATCATGGGATTCCCTATGTCGAAGAAGCCTTCACGGTCGAGGACATGATGGCAGCCGACGAAGTCCTTTATACAAGCACTAGCGTCGAAGTGACACCAATTATTAATATCGATGGCCAATCGATAGCAGCCGGGGAACCCGGTCCGATAACTCAAAGACTGCAGAAGCTGTTTTCCGAGGAAATCGAGAAGCAATGCGGTTCCATTAAATAGATAGATGCCCCTTTGCCACTTTTGGCAAGGGGGTTTTTTATCTGTGTAGTCGGAAGCGAGAAGGCCTTCCCCGAATCCCCAATCACGTTAATCAATCCATATGCAAGCCTCCTTTTTTGACATTTTCAAAAACCAGGAATATACTTGCTAATAACCTAAAAAGTTTACCTGTTGCAACAATTTGAGTTGCGTTTAAAAAGGAGTAGAAATAGATATGTCCGATGTGTTGCATCAATCTCCTTCGAGAGGAATAAAAAAACTGCTTCCCTATCTAGGGCCTGCCTTTATAGCAGCTGTTGCCTATATTGATCCAGGGAATTATGCGACCAATATTACAGCCGGATCTAAATATGGCTATACGTTATTATGGGTTATCTTCGCATCCAATTTAATGGCTGTGCTAATCCAATCACTATCAGCTAAATTGGGGATAGCCACTGGAAAGAACCTTCCAGAGTTATGCAGGGAAAAATTTTCGAAAAAAACATCTTTCTTCTTATGGATTCAGGCCGAAGCCGTTATTATGGCAACCGACCTAGCTGAATTCATAGGAGCGGCACTAGGGATTTATTTACTATTTGACTTACCGCTAATCACTTCGGCAATAATTGCAGCGATTGGTTCCTTTGCCATTCTGGAAATCCAGCGCAGAGGATATCGAACATTCGAAGCCCTGATTACGGTCATGATATTTGTCGTTGTGATAGCTTTTGGCGCTCAAGTTTTTTATGCAAAACCTGACACTTCAGCCGTTGTTTTAGGACTCTTCACTCCAAAATTCGAGGGTGTGGACAGTATTTTACTATCGGCCGGCATGCTCGGAGCCACCGTTATGCCACATGCGATATACCTTCATTCCTCTTTGACGCAAAGAAGAATAGTCGGAATAAACGATATGGAGAGAAAAAGGATTTATCGTTTTGAGCTCATTGACATTGTCATCGCCATGTTGATTGCAGGTGCGATCAATGCCGCCATGGTCATAGTTTCAGCTGCCCTATTTCATAATAATGGAGCACTGGTGGAGGACTTGGATGTTGCCTACCAACAATTCGGGGCCATGCTTGGACCATCAGTCGCGATGTTCTTCGGAATAGGATTATTATTTGCCGGTTTATCCAGCTCATCCGTTGGTGTAATGACAGGTGATGTTGTCATGCAAGGATTCATTAAAAGACATATACCGATTTATTTAAGAAGGGTCATTACCACCGTCCCGCCCCTGCTCATAATATTATGGGGAGTGAATCCATCCAAAGCACTTGTGATGAGCCAAGTTGTACTCTCGTTTGGCATCGCGTTTGCCTTAGTGCCCTTGATCATGTTTACAAGCAATAAAAAAATCATGGGCAGCCTGGTCAACCATAAAATCACCTCGAGCGTCGCTTGGCTTATAGCTGTACTTATCATTGGACTGAACTTGTTCCTGCTTTACGAAACACTTTTCAGTTAAAAGAAGCAGGGAAGGACCAATCTTTGGTCCTTTTTTGTTTGGATTTTTGCTGTGTGTTTCGTTAATCCGACCCAGTTCGGTGAAAATTCGACCTAGCGCGGAGATAATCCGACCCAGTTCGTGTATAATCCGACCCAGCCCGAAAAAATCCCTCCTGGACCGCGTTCATAGTAAGTTAGATTTGAATATTCCTGATGGAGGGAATATTTATTAGGAAGCCCAAGAAAAGGTATATGCAATCGGAATTATGGTAAAATTAAAGGGAAAATAGGAAGGAATGAAAGTGACCATGAATACTCATTTTTTCTTTGCTTTAGTATTGCCTGATGATATTAAGGCTTATTTAAATGCTGTTACGGAACAGCTTAAGCCAGAATTTCCATTTAAGAAATGGCTGCATCCAGCCGATTATCATATTACGATGGCATTTTTGGGCAATGCTCCCGATACATTGAAAGAGGGAGCCATGGGGCGTGTGGAAAGCGAGCTTTCCAATGAGGCTTCATTCGGCTTGGAACTCGGCGATATCGGCGGTTTTGGCAAGAGTGACAGTCCAAGGATTCTTTGGGCAGGCGTCAAACAGCAAGATAGGCTTTTTGCCATCCAAAGGAAAGTCTATAATTCTTGTATCGAAGCGGGTTTTGAACTTGATAAAAAGCCGTTTAAGCCTCATATAACGCTGGCAAGAAAATTCGAGGGGAATAGTCCCTTTTCGTTGGAGAGCGTCCGCCAGCTAGCGAATTTGCAGGATAAGCATTTTGAAGCAGATCAGGTTGCGTTATATCAAACACATCTTGGAGCTTCCCCTTCTTACGAGAAGATTTTTACGATAAACCTTTAAAAATAGAGAGATGGGTGGTGGTCGAATGGCACAGCTCATAAAGATGCAGGATTATATTTCCCGGTATGAGCAGGATATTTATCGTTATCCAACACAATTTGCACGGTTGAAAAAACAGCAATGGGATAAATTGAAGGCTGCTTATAATGCGGGCGAGCTAGATCGGTTGTATAGCGAACATACTGAAACACAAGTCAAATTCGATCCGCCTCAGGAAGAGTCAAAGGGCCTTTTAAAAAAGGTTAAAGGCATCTTCCACCGGACAGGTAAACAGGAGGCAGAAGCAGAAGAACTGCCAATGCCGAGCCAGATTGAAGACACTAATGTTTTTTCATTAAGATTTCCGTTCCGTCCGGCCAGTCTGGATGAATTAAAGCAAAATTATTTAAATCAATTGCTCCGCTTTCAAATGAAATGGGGCAGTTCGACGCTTCGTGAAAAGTCATTTGTGGACCAATCATTCTTTTTGGATGAGAGGCTCCGCTTTTTTCTGCAGCGTTTTCCGGATACGTTTCTCGTATTATATAAACCTATCTTTCTATTAAAAAATGCGCCTGTTGAAGTCGAAGTCATTTTATTGACCCCTGTTGAGGCTTGGTGCATCACTTTTCTGGAAGCGGAAGAAGACGCTGCATTCATCGGTTCGAGTGATCGGTTCTGGGTCCGCAGGCATCATAAGCATCCTGATAAAAAAGTGCTCAATCCTTTGTTGGGCGCAAATCGGATGACGAACATCGTCACCCAGTTATTTGAGCTATATGAAGTGAACATGCCGATTAAAAAGGTGATTTTATCCCGGAATGGATATGTCGATTATCCCGAAGCCCCTTATGATATTACGATATTGGATAAACGGACCTTCCCGGAATGGTTTGAAAGGATGCGGGCAATATCGTCTCCTCTTAAGGCACAGCAGTTAAAAGGGGCGCAGGCATTGCTTGAATATTGCCAAACTACATCCAGCCTGCGACCTGAATGGGAAGCCGAATATAACCAAACAGAAGGAAATGAGCATGCCGCCCCTTAATGAAACGGTGTATTTCATTGTCAATCCAGTGGCTGGAAATGAAGAGAGTTTGAAGATTTGGAAAAAAGCCGAGGAAATACTGAAATCAAAAGCTGTTCCCCATGAGGTGTTTTTTACACGGGAAAAGGGGCATGCGCTAAGATTGACGAAGGAAATTCTATCAGGGACGAATCAGGATACCCGGGTGATTGCTGTCGGGGGAGATGGCACGATTAATGAAATGATAAATGGCGCCATTGGTTTCCCTCACGCAATCATCGGCTCCCTTGCGGCTGGGTCCGGCAATGATTATGTAAGGGGCATTCAAAAAACTGAGAGTATGGAAGAAGCCCTTTCTTTATTTCAGGATAATGCCTTTAATGCCATTGATATTGGACAGTTTGAGACGAATGGCAAGGTGGGTTATTTCGTGAACAGCCTGGGAATGGGCATTGATGCTGAAATTTCCGATGAAGCAAACCGTTCCCCTCTGAAAAAATGGTTTAATTTTGTCAGAGCGGGTAAATTAATTTATCTGTTCATTTTTATAAAAAAGTTATTTTCTTACAAGCCCAGCTGCATGGAATTGATCATTGATGGAAATCGGCATCTTTTGAAAAAGGTATGGTTCATCGTCATTGCGAACCAGCCCTACTTTGGAGGTGGAATGAAAATTTCACCGATGTCGAAGGTGGATGATGGAAGGTTGAACGTGATTGCGGTCCATGATATTACTTTGTTGAAATTATTGACCGTCTTCATCACCGTTTTATGGGGCGGTCACCTCAACATTAAAAATGTTGATTCTTTTTCTGGTAAAATGATAAAAATGAAGAATCAAGGGTCAGTAAAAATCCAGTCTGATGGAGAAATTGTTGGTAGGGACGAAGTTGCTGCAGTGGTTCTGAAAGAGAAAATGCGCGTCATGTTCAAGGGTGATATCCCATACAAAAATATGAAATGATTTATTTGTTTTTGTTTTATGCGTATAATCGTTTTATAGTACTTGACGAAGAAACCGTTTTTCAACTAAAATTTAATTTATGGCTATTGTTTAATTGCTCAATAGCTATTTTTTTATTTCTCTAAAATGAGGATGTTTTTAATTGCGGGTATCATCCCGATGCAAGTATATATGCAGCTTCGCCAGCAGGCGGATTTTTTATAAAACATGGACTCAAAGTAGTGGTAATACATACACTAGGTGAACGTACCCACATTTGTATGATTAAGCGAGGAAATCGAAGGTGAACCAGTTGGAACATTTATTAGGTCAGGAGTGGGATATATCCCCTGCTGGAGGAGCTACGGGAGAAGCCTTTATTGCCGAGAAAGAGGGGCAGAAGCTCTTCCTTAAACGAAATTCATCGCCATTTTTAGCTGTTCTTTCAGCTGAGGGCATTGTTCCAAAGTTAATGTGGACAAAACGCCTGGAAAATGGGGATGTAATTACGGCCCAGCATTGGATGGAAGGCAGGGAGCTATCTCAGCAGGAAATGAACAATATAAGAGTCGCAAAGCTGCTTCAAAAAATTCATCAATCCGATCCTTTGTTAAGCATGCTCAAAAGGCTTGGGAAATCCCCTTTACGACCTGAAAGTATACTTACAGACATAGAAACCGGGTTATCTTCGGATGTTACGGACATTCCGATTATCAAGCAGGCCATCCATTTTTTACAGAACAATCTCCTGTTGATTGAATGCGACGAAAAAGTCGTCTGTCATTGTGATGTGAACCACAATAATTGGCTCATGACCGAAACGGACGGATTGTTCCTGATTGATTGGGACGGAGCGGTCATAGGCGATCCGGCCATTGACCTCGGCATACTCCTGTATTCATATGTCCCAAGGGAAGAATGGAATCAATGGCTTGCCCGTTACGGCAAGAAGCTTGATGCAGGCCTGGAGATGAGGATGAAATGGCACACGGTTTCACAACTTGTGCTTTCCATCCAATGGCATCATCGCAGAAAGCGGTACGAGGAAAGAAATGAATTACTGCAAAAACTGGAAGCATTATTGATGGTTGGCTGATCAGAATTGATCTATATCATCCACCCACTGGGACAAGTCGTTCTGGTGGGTTGAAATATGTGCATCTAAATCGGCGGTACCGATGCCTGTCTGGCTGTATTCGTAAATCTCCGTCAGTATCGATTTCACATTGCTGTCAATATCCATATTGATCATTAAGGATTTGACGAGCCTTTCAACCTGTTCACATTCAGAAACGGATCCGCAGCAGTCTGATTGATGATTGGTCAATATATCTTTCAATAGTGACATTTGATGTTCATGGGAAAGCGGCATATAATACCTCTCCTTTCTTAAATATGGATTCAAGGGATTCTCAGGTGGTTCTTGCCTGCCCTTCACTTATTTATGGTGTGTTTTGCTGAAAGTTTTATACATGAAAACTACAGAGACTGTCGCCTGGATGGCCGGCAGTTTTTTTATTTGATCAGTGGGTGTTTCCTGAAAAAATCAACTTGCAGGAATCCATCCACTCGTGGTATGGTTTGAACGATTATATTATAAATAGGGGTGTCATCATGCGTTTAAGAAATAAACCTTGGGCTGAAGACCGTTTGAATGATTTTCCACAATATGTAATTCAGCAGCCAGTGAGCCATAAAGGTAAATGGCATGAAGTTTTCGGAAACGATAATCCGTTATATATTGAAGTGGGTACGGGCAAAGGCCGATTCATCACAGAAATGGCAAAAGCCCATCCTGATGTGAATTTCATTGGAATTGAAGTATATGGAAGTGTCATTGTAGCTGCATTGGACTTGCTGATTGAAGCGGATGTTCCAAATTTAAAGCTGTTGAATGTTGACGCAGCGAACTTGGGGGACTATTTTGCAAAAGGTGACGTGGATCGGGTCTACTTGAACTTTTCTGATCCGTGGCCGAAATCACGTCATGCAAAACGTCGGTTAACCTATAGGACCTTCCTCGAAGTATATGAATGCATCCTGCCAGACAAAGGCGAGATCCACTTCAAGACGGATAACCAAGGGTTATTCGAATCTTCCTTGAAGAGTATTTCCGAATACGGCATGCTCTTGAAATATGTAAGCCTTGATCTGCATAACAGTAATTTTGAAGGCAATATCATGACTGAATATGAAGAAAAGTTCTCGAGTAAAGGAAACCGGATATACAGATTGGAAGCAATGTTCCAATAATCATAATCACCGATCAGAAACCAGGTGCACAGCATCTGGTTTTTTTACTGTTTAAAGCGGGTGTATTTCTATCACGAGGACGACTTGATCGTTATCAATTTCAATATATGGAAGTGGGTGTTAAACTATAGGAAGAGGAGGGGTATAATGGAAAAGATGCAAATAGGGGAAATTAAATTAACATGGTTGAATGGCGGTGTGACTCACTTGGATGGCGGTGCGATGTTCGGTGTTGTACCGAAACCGCTTTGGTCCAAGAAGTATCCTGTTAACGAAAATAACCAAATCGAACTACGAACGGATCCGATTTTGGTGCAGGCTAATGGATTGAACATGCTTATAGATTCCGGTATTGGAAATGGAAAGCTGAATGACAAGCAGAAACGGAATTTTGGGGTGACGGAGGAATCCAATCTTGTCGAAGATCTTGGCAGACTTGGGCTTCAGCCAAATGATATCGATTACATTTTAATGACCCATCTACATTTCGACCATGCCTGCGGTTTGACGAAACGTGAAGGCGAAACTTGGGTGCCTGTTTTCGAGCGTGCAGAAATCATTACGACCCAAACTGAATGGGATGAAATGAAAAAACCGAATATTCGTTCAAAAAGTACATATTGGGCAGAAAACTGGGAGGCTGTCGCTTCTCTTGTACGTCCTTTTGAAGGTGAGCTGGAAATTACGGACGGTATTAAAATGATCCATACTGGGGGACATAGTGATGGACATGCGATCATCATCATTGAGGATGGCGGGGATAGATTGATTCACATGGCAGATATCATGCCGACGCACGCCCATGCGAATGTCCTCTGGGTCCTCGCATATGATGATTATCCCATGACTTCTATCGAAGCGAAGGAAAAGTGGATGAAATCCGGACTGGAAAATGGGTCTTGGTACAGCTTTTACCATGATGCCCAATACTGTGCCATCAAATGGGATGTAACGGGTAAGGAGATAATGGACGAATTGAAACGGAAGCGTTAAGAAGGAAAGCAAAAGGAGGACGTCATTTTGACGCCCCTCCTTTTATGTTTCAATCATTTTGCGCATTAAGCTCCAATATCGTTCCTGTTGAGGCATCTGCAACAAATTCGAATTGCTCGCGTTTACCCTCTGTGTTTCTGGTGACCCCGCCTTTGTACACTTCATAGTCCAAATCATTTTTTGTATAGTTTTCCGGCTTCATCAAGATCCATGAGCCATATATATTTCCATCTTTTTTGACTGTTTCCTTCACTTGGGCCAAGACTTTATCGGGAGAAGGTTTACTTGATTGATCCAATAGTTGTTTTGTCGCATAGCCCGCAGCAAACCCTGCTGCAGTACCCAGTAAAAACGTTTTCCAATTCATTGATTTCTCCTCCATTGCATTTTTTAAAATCACTTCTTCCAGTATACAGAAGAACGCTTTATTTGACTAATAATTTGAAATTTTACCCATTAACTGATAAATTAGAACTTTCTAGTGTAACACGATGCTAAGTTCTGTAAAATAGTAAGAAACAATACATAGGTTAGGGGTAGAAAAATGAATCATGAGACTTTGGAGCTTTTTAAAACATTGACGGAATTACCGGGAGCCTCGGGAAATGAACATGCAGTTCGGAGTTTCATGAAAAGTGAGCTGGAAAAGTATTCGGATGAAATTGTCCAAGATCGCCTTGGCGGAATATTTGGCGTAAAAAGAGGCAATGAGGATGGTCCGACTGTATTAGTTGCCGGGCACATGGATGAAGTGGGATTCATGGTCACCTCCGTAACGGAAAATGGAATGATTCGCTTTCAGACCCTAGGAGGCTGGTGGAGTCAAGTGCTTTTGGCCCAAAGAGTGGAAATCATAACCGATAACGGTCCGGTCATTGGTGTCATCGGTTCGATTCCGCCTCATTTGCTTGATGAGTCGCAACGCTCAAAACCAATGGATATCAAAAATATGCTGATTGATATCGGGGCGGATGATAAGGAAGATGTTAAGAGAATCGGTATTAAACCAGGTCAGCAGATTGTACCGATTTGTCCATTCACGCCGATGGCCAATGAGAAGAAAATCCTCGCAAAAGCGTGGGATAATCGTTACGGCTGCGGACTTGCGATTGAATTGTTAAAAGATTTAAAAGGTGAAACGTTACCAAATGTCTTATATTCCGGGGCAACTGTCCAGGAGGAAGTGGGATTACGGGGCGCTCAAACTGCAGCTCATATGATTAAACCAGATCTTTTCTTCGCTTTGGATGCAAGTCCGGCGAACGATATGTCCGGCAGTAAAAGTGAATTTGGCCAGCTTGGAAAAGGGGCTCTGCTCCGCATTTTCGATCGTTCGATGGTTACGCATCGCGGCATGAGGGAATTCATCCTTGATACGGCCGAGTCGAATGAGATTCCGTATCAATATTTCGTTTCCCAAGGCGGCACGGATGCAGGGCAAGTCCATATTGCAAACGAAGGCATTCCAAGCGGGGTGATTGGCATTTGTTCCCGCTATATTCATACACATGCATCCATGATTCATATTGATGATTATGCCGCTGCACGTGAACTGATTGGGAAATTGGTTCGTTCCTGTGATAAAACGACATTCGAGACCTTGATAAAAAACGGTTGATGGAGGAAGCTGAAATGGAAAGGGATGCTTCATGTATCCTTTTCCATCAGCTTTTTTTTACATAGAAGGAAGGTAATTATATTGAAAATAGCAGTGGGCAGTAAGAATCCGGCGAAAGTAAGTGCCGTGCTTGGTGTATATGAAGATGCTGAAATCATTTCGCTTCAAGTGGAGAGCGGGGTTCCGGAACAGCCTTTTTCAGACGAGGAAACGATGGAGGGGGCAATGACGCGTGCCCGGAATTGCTTGATTCACAGTGATGCCGAAATGGGTATCGGACTTGAAGGCGGTGTCGTGAAAATGGGACAAGCCCTGTTTCTGTGTAATTGGGGCGCAATGGCCACGAGGGACGGTGAGGTCTTAGTAGCTGCCGGAGCGAGAATCCCGGTTCCGGGAATCGTTGCCGGGAAGCTGCTGGACGGTGAAGAGTTGGGCCCGGTGATGGACGCCTTCACAAGGCAAGAGAATATTAGCAAAAAGGAAGGAGCGATCGGCGTATTTACAAATGAGCGAATCACCAGGGGGGAAATGTTCCTTCATATCATGAGGATGCTAGCCGGTCAACACGAATATAAGCTGAAAATGAAAAAGCAGGATTTTTGAATCACTGGCATGGAAAGGGTGGGCTTCGAATGATGGAAACGAACACTGCCAAAACAGAGCAGAATAAGACAGGATTTTATAGAGCGGCCTTGCTAGTATAGTGACAAGGGGTGAGCGGATATGGGGTGGGTTGAATCAATCCAAAAGGCCATCGACTATATCGAAGAGCACTTATTGGAGGACCTGACGATCGAGAGCATTTCCAGGCAGGCGAATGCTTCAGCTTTTCATTTTCAACGGACATTCACCATTTTAACGGATATTTCCATTGGTGAATATATCCGGCGTCGAAGACTGACCTTGGCGGCCCAGGAGATTTCATCCACAAATGGCAAGGTCATTGATTTAGCCTACAAGTACGGCTATGACAACCCCGAGGCATTCTCAAAAGCTTTTCGAAGGCAGCATGGGGTTTCTCCAAGCGAAGCCCGAAAGTACATGGGGAAGCTGAAATTCTATGAACGCCTGATGATACAGGTCATTCTGAAAGGGGCAAAACCGATGAAATACAATATCCTTGAAAGGGATTCCTTTCAATTGATTGGAATCAAGCAAGAGTTTTCCTTGGTTAATGAAGAGAATTTGATCGGGATTCCAAAGTTGTGGGAGAAAGTCAATTCGGATGGAACAGGAGATAAGTTAGCGAAATTGAACAATGGCCAAATAGATGGCTTGCTTGGTGTATGTGTCGATAAGCGGGCTGTTGAAAAAAATGAAACGATGGATTATTGGATAGGTGCAGAGTATGCCGGAAAAGCGCCTGAAGAGTTTTCGACCCTTACGATACCGGCTTCCAAGTGGGTTGTATTCGAAGTTCACGGACCTATGCCTGATAGCATGCAACAAGCTTGGAAGCGAATTTTTTCCGAATGGTTCCCTACCAGCGGTCATGAACATGCCGGCACTCCTGAATTGGAAGTATACGCGAACGACGACGCTTCAAACCCTGACTATTACTCCGAAATTTGGATTCCCATTAAAAAGGGATAGTGTTCAACCATAAAAATTTATTCGTTTTTCGCTTGCAGGGGAGATTAGGCATCTAATTTTCCCCTGCAAGCTTTTTATTTGGGTAAATAAGAATCCTTCATACTTGAGCTGGAAGGTTAAGGGACAGGGAGATTTACAGCCCTTCTTCAAAAATATAAGAAAGCACCTTCATGGCTTGGTTCACGGATTCGACCGTGACACTCGCCTTTTCCGACAATTCCTTTAAGGCATGATGATGGGATTCCGGACGAATCAAAATAAGCGGTTTACCCAGGGAAACGGCGGTGCTTGCGTCCATGGCAGTATTCCACTGTTTATATTTCTCGCCAAACAGAGCGACAACAAGATCGGCTTTTTTCATCAAAAGACCTGTCCGCAAATTATTGATTTGGGAAGCGGCTGCATCCTTCAGGATGGGATTCGGCTGTTCTCCGAGGATATCTTCACCGATATTATCGGAGCGTTCATGATTTTCCATCGGGCCGACGAATTCTAAAGGAAGCTTCAGTGCAGCGGCCTTATCTCTCAACTCGCTTCTCCAATTTGAATGGATTTCCCCAGCAAGATACACGATTAACTTCATTGTTTTCCTCCTCGGTATTAAAATTGCTTTCATTGTACCATGTTTTTTAGTAAATGGATGAATTCCGTAAATAAGGATAATATTATCCATAAGGTAGTAAAAGAGACAGCTGGAGGAATGACGATGGCTTTATCGAATAAGAATTTTTTTGTTTTCCTGTTGATAAGCAGTTTGATCGTGGGCTGCTCAGGTATCGAGAGACAAACCGAAAGGGCAATGAAGGCTGCTGAAGTGGCTTTTCGTGACGATGAAAAACAGCCCAATCAAGAGGCAGGGCTAATTCAGGTCCATCTGCCAAACGATTTTAAAGTAGTGGAAGAACATGATAATAATTTGATTTTACAAAAAGGTGATAAGATTTATATATTATTTGTCAATCCGAATGAAAAAGAAGACAGCTCCGTGTTATATTTGGCGATAAAGGAACAAGAGGATCAATTTGAAGTGCTGCATTCTTTTCAAACCGATGATAAATTCGGCTTTATTTCGATTAAAGAGATACCGAAAGAAAAGTATGAGCTTGCAGTGGGGATCGGCGGGGTGAAGCTGACAACCGAAACGGATAAAGACCAATTAAAAACCGATGCAAAACAAATGATGGAAATCGTCTCATCCGTGCCCCAGAAATAAGAGGACCCCTGCCTTTCAACCGATCCGTATTAATGGTTGATTCGCAAAGACTCTGGTATGATGGGATTATAAAAACTAAGGTGTCATTTAGAGCAGGAGGAATATACAAATGGAAAAATTACAAACCGTTGAGCAATATGATGCTTTGAAAAATGAAGGCAAACATATCTTTCTTTTTTCAGCAACATGGTGTGGAGATTGCCGTGTAATCGAACCGATCATGCCGGAGATTGAAACGAAATTTCCTGACTTTACATTCATTTATGTGGACCGTGATGAATTCATCGATGTGTGTGCGGCTAATGATGTATTCGGTATACCAAGTTTCATCGCATATGAGAATGGCAAAGAGCTAGGCAGATTCGTGAGCAAGGATCGCAAAACGCAAGAACAAATTGAGGAATTCATTCAATCATTATAATCAATTTCCCCTTCTCGCTGGGGATTTTTCAATGAAGAGGAGGGTCAGACATGAAAATGGACAGCACGAAGCTGAAAAATATCTTGAAGGAACGTTTAAAAGATGAGAATCGCACATTCAAATTCGATAGCAAGCAAGATACGTTACGGGTGGAAAATGTGAAGACCGGGAAGGGGATCACCATCGAGTTGCCTCCTGTGCTTGCTAACTATGAAAACGTACAGGAAAAGGCCATCGATGAAATTACCTATTACGTAGAAGAGGCCCTGAATGTGATGGGGGAAGAACACAGTATGGAAGGCAAGGAGAAATTCATTTTCCCAGTCATTCGCTCGACCTCCTTTCCAATGGAATCGGAAGAAGGAAATCCATTTTTATTCGATGAGCATACGGCTGAAACCCGGGTTTTTTATGCCCTTGATTTAGGAAAAACCTACCGTCTTATAGATGAAAAGATGATTCAACGGGAAAATTGGCAGGGTGACAGAATCCGTGAAATTGCCCTTTTTAATGCCCGTTCCCTCTCCACTGAAATGAAGTCGGATATCGTTGCAGGTAATGCATTTTATTTTTTGAACACGAATGATGGATATGATGCCAGCAGGATTCTAAATGAATCATGGCTTCGGGAAATGAAGGACAGGATCGAGGGAACCATGGCTGTGGCCATTCCCCATCAGGATGTCATCATCATTGCAGATGTGAAGAATGATACGGGCTATGATATTCTTGCGCAAATGGCGATGAGCTTCTTTGCCAGCGGTCATGTTCCGATAACGGCTCTATCATTCCTTTACGAAGAAAATGAGTTGGAGCCCATCTTCATTATGGGTAAAAACAAAAAACGTGAACAATAATATATTGAATCACAAAAGGACCGTGTCAGCATCTGGCAGCGGTCCTTTTAAAGTTTAATAGAGTGTATAACTCAGAGTTGATATTTATTTTTTAATCGGTGATAATATAATTGGAATATTTTGAAAATATATAATGATAGAACAAGCGGATGAACGTTGTGGGAGAGTGCAAAGCATTGAGGCGCTAAGGAGCTCCAAAAATATCCCTTGGAGCTAAACTCTTTGTCCTTTTTATCGTCCAATATAATATAGGGGCCGTTGCAATTTTTTTAATTGAGCAGTAGCGGCTTTTGCTTAGTTCCGGCATTATAAAAATATTTTCATTGGTTTTCCGGAGGTAGTTATGCCGATTATAAGAAATATTGAATTATTCTTTCCAGAGGATAGACAGGCAAATTTAATCTTTTATAGGGAAACAAGATGTATCGCTTCTTTATACAGTCGTTTGCTTCCAGAATTCAAAACGGATGAATATAAGGGAATAATGATTAATTGTGTATCAGGCTTGGACATAATAAATAAATTAGACGCTGATTCGTTTATTATGTTTAATTATAAATCTGTTTTTGCTGAGATTAATATGAAAGAGTTTTTCTCATTGCCTACGGACCAAAGGAAAAAAGAATATACACTTGAAGTTATGCAAAAACCTTTAGAACAAGTAGCAAAGGAACTTAATTTTGATATTAGCCTTTTTAAGGATATCCATCAAAAAATAATAAACCTAGACTTTGAGAACAAGTGGATTTATGCGAAGAAAAGCAGCCCTAACAGAAAATATTCTTGCTGTATTGTCTGTGAACAAGAAGTTTCTTATATAGATGTGTTTCTCGAAATCAAAAAGAGAAATGGTGAAGTCATAGGAAGAGAACGGATTATGAGAGAAACTGATACCGATGAACAGCATCTTTTCAGCAAATTAGGAAAAATAGGTTGGACATACAATCATAAAGTTTCATTTTCAGATCGAGATTATAAAACTAAATTTATAGTCACCTTCTTAGAAAAGAATAGCTCCGAGAGCTTATATTGGAAATATGAACAGCAAATATTCCAATAGATTCCTTTTTAGTAATATCCAGAATATCCGGTGCGTTAGTTAAGCAACTAAGTAAGGACCTACAAGCAGAGGCCTTTTCTATTACGCTGTTTATCCACAATGATAATTAACAGAGCATGATGTATAAATGCTATACATGGGCCACGAAAGGCATACCTGACCAACAAATAAGGGGGAGAATAGTTGTGAACGTGAAAAGCAAATTAATGAACATGCTGGAAGCCCGTAAAGGGGAAATGGTTCAAATCCGCCGTCATTTACACGAGAATCCGGAACTATCCTTCAAAGAAGAGAGAACGGCACAATATATCATTGATTTTTATAAGGGAAAGGATGTGTCGATTCAAACGAATGTAGGAAATGGATTAGGGATCATCGTAACGATCGAAGGCGGAAAACCTGGGAAAACGATAGGTCTCCGTGCAGATTTCGATGCATTGCCGATTACAGAAGAAGCGGATGTCCCGTTCCGTTCAAAAAATGAAGGTGTTATGCATGCCTGCGGACATGATGGGCATACCGCTTATTTATTGGTTCTGGCAGACTGCATCAATGAGCTTAAAGATTCCCTATCCGGTACGATAAAAATAATCCATCAACATGCAGAAGAAACACCCCCAGGTGGAGCAAAAAGCATGATGGAATCAGGGTTTTTGGATGAACTGGATGCCGTTTTTGGAATCCACTTATTTCCGTCCCATCCAGCAGGAGTTGTCGGGTATCACGGCGGCTATTCGATGGCTGGACGGACCTATTTCAAGTTGGCGATAAAGGGTGTAGGCGGCCATGGTTCGTCCCCGCATATGGCTAATGATGCCATTGTGGCAGGCGCCCATTTCGTGACAGCCGTACAAACGGTAATCAGCCGCCGCTTGAACCCTTTTGATATGGGCGTGGTCACAATCGGCTCCTTCGATGGAAAAGGAAGCTTTAATGTCATTAAAGATCGTATAGAAATTGAAGGGGATGTCCGTTATATGACAGCAGAAACCCAAAAGCTGATCGATAAGGAAATCCACCGGATCGTCAAAGGGATAGAAACGGAATTTGATGTTCAGTGCGAGCTAACATATGTGCCTGATTATCCTCCGTTATTTAATGACCCTGAACTGACTGTATTCGTGAAAAATAGTCTGGAAAGCATGAAAGACAAAGATATTAAGAAGGTTTTGGAATTTCCGGTTTTCTCAGGTTCAGAGGATTTTTCGTATTATGCAGAAAAGATTCCTGGCTGCTTCTTTTACATTGGCTGTAAACCGAAAGGGGTGGAGAAGGCATATTTCAATCACCATCCTAAATTCGACATTGATGAAGATGCCCTTTTGATCGCATCCAAATCAGTGGCCCAAGTTGTATGCAATTTTTATGAATGGGAATAGTCCCATTGGTATATTTGTTTGTAAAAAAATGCAGAAACCCACAAAACACCGTTCGGTATTAACGAACGGTGTTTTATGGGTTTCAGGATGCCACCGGAGGTTTCGTGAAGGATGCTTCAATGAATTGACCAGTTTGCTTCTTGCTCCTCATGAAAACTTAATCTCTTTGTAAACGCGATTTAACAGCGGTGTTTTATTTAAATAGTAGACTAGGGGCTAATGTTATTTCGCGATGGGTAGGTTTAAACTCATTCCAGAAGGGGTTTAATAGGGTAGGAGTTCTGCGAAATACGTTTAGTTAGTAAGAGTACGGTAAAAAAATAGATACTAATCCCAATTTAGCTTAAATTTTCTCGATATTTTTAAAATAACTGGTAGAATTAGTT
This sequence comes from Bacillus sp. T-10(2022), assembly GCF_056502895.1. NCBI lineage: Bacteria > Bacillati > Bacillota > Bacilli > Caryophanales > Bacillaceae > Bacillus > Bacillus sp. T-10(2022). The sequence continues at coordinate 4,217,003 of NZ_CP113518.1, read as the reverse complement.
ACATAACTACAGATGTAGAAAGAGTGATAGTTTTGAAATGGCTAAATAAGATGAAAAAATGGTTCCAAGCAGAGGAAATTATTGAAATTGAAGAAATTATTATAGATGAACCGCTTGATGAAGAGACATTAAGGAAAATGGATTTTTCAAAGCTTTCGAAGTCAAAGGAAGAAGAAATAAAGGTTTACAATCAAAAAGTGGAAAAAATGTCGCAGACGCCAGACCCTGATACGAAAATCCTGTTTCAATATCCAAAAGGGCAGTTCAAGTTTCCGCTCATTCCAGACCGTGAACAGAACAAAAGAAAGCCTAGGGAAAGAAACAGGGAAGATCATGAACCCAAACAGGGGAACGCGGCCAAAGAAACGAGAAGGCCTGTGAGGGATCCTGAACCAAAACGGAGAAACTTCGAACGGGAGGAAGTCTCAAAAATAGTCCCTTCAAATACTCCATTCCGGCCGACGGAAATCCCTTCACCCATTTATGGGTTCCGTCGTCCGGAAAAAAAAATAGTCGCTTCTGAAGAAATTGTCGAATATGAACTGGAAAGCAAAATGCCTATCCTTAAAAAAGAAGAACCCGATATCGGGATTCCAGTATCGATTCCTGAAATCCCAAAAGAAGTGTCACATGAGGAATTGACGACAGAACCATCCGTTCTTATACCGGAACAAGCGGAAGAAAAACGGGAAGATTCGGAGATACCCGCTTTCTTTCGCAGGAATTCCATTGAGACACTGCCAGAACAAGCAGTAATCGAGCCTAACATAATTGAGCCTGCGGTGGAAAAAGAGGCTATTGACCAGGACGAAGTCGATTTTGGACGCGAAGTCGCTGTATCCATCATGGAACAGACGGACGACACACCGCCTGAAGCGATATCGGTTCCTGGGGAGATTGCTGTACAATCCAATCAACCATCCGTTAGTCAAGGGATAATGCCTGAAGACCCATCTGAGGCAATACCTGAAGTGCAGCACAAACGTCCGAAAAAACATATCCCATTTAATGTGATGATGCTTAAGCAAGATCGGGAAAAAAATGTTTTCATGAATAAAATGATGCCGGAAAAAAAAAGCCTTAATTCGGAAAGGGCAGTAGTTTCATCTGATAAGCGGCCAATGGATGATGCTGCCCAAATGGAGGCAGGACAAGCGAAACCATCCACCATTCCTGAATGGAAACCGGAGGAAGGCAGAGTTATGCCGAAAGAGCAGACTCCGGACATTTCACCTACCTTTTCGGACACTAAGATTGGTTCCGAAACCGTCGCCGTGCCTGAAAATACAGTCGAATCCAACATCGGTTCCAACCCTAAGCCGCTCTTGGAACAGGAATCCCCCATTTCTGGAACCGGGTATCAAGAAGCAGTTTATACAGAGGCAGCGGCAGAAAGCAGTAAGGGCGAAATCCCGGCAGTTTTTGGCTCCGTGGAAGCAGATGAAAATGAAAATCCATACTATGTGTTTCCGAATATCGAATTGCTGACACCTCCCACTTATGCTGTGCATGATGATGTGTGGCTCGAGGAACAGACTTTATTACTTGATGAGACATTGAAGAATTTCAATGTCCGTGCAAAGGTAGTCAATGTCACTCAAGGACCGGCAGTAACTCGTTTCGAGGTGCATCCGGAACCGGGAGTGAAGGTGAATAAAGTGACGAACCTGATGGATGACATCAAATTAAGCCTAGCTGCTCAGGATATGCGGATGGAAGCGCCTATTCCGGGTAAACATACAATTGGCATCGAGATTCCGAATAGGAAAAGCAAACCGGTATTTTTGCGGGAGGTTTTGGAAAGTACTGAGTTTCAAGAGCATGAATCACCGCTTGCTGTGGCTTTAGGACTCGATATATCCGGTCAGCCGATCATCACGGATTTGAGAAAGATGCCGCATGGCTTGATAGCCGGGCAAACGGGATCGGGGAAAAGTGTCTGTATCAACACCATGCTGGTAAGCTTGCTTTATAAAGCGACGCCGCAGGAGTTGAAATTGCTATTGATCGATCCGAAAATGGTTGAGCTCGCCCCATATAACCGGATCCCGCATTTGGTCAGTCCAGTCATAACCGATGTAAAAGCCGCTACGGCTGCGTTGAAGTGGGCTGTAGAGGAGATGGAACGGCGTTATGAATTGTTTGTACATGCCGGTGTCCGTGATATCACCCGCTTTAATGACCAAGCGGAAAAAGCCGGTCAATATTCAAGCAAGCTGCCTTATATCCTGGTGATCATCGATGAGCTTGCGGATCTAATGATGATGTCCCCGGCTGATGTAGAGGAAGCGATTTGCCGGATTGCCCAAAAGGCCCGTGCCTGCGGCATCCATTTGATTGTAGCCACTCAAAGACCTTCAGTCGATGTCATAACTGGATTGATTAAGGCAAATATCCCGACAAGGATCGCTTTTTCGGTTTCTTCACAAGTCGACTCCCGTACGATCATCGATAGCGGCGGTGCAGAAAAATTATTGGGAAGAGGAGATATGTTATTCGCTGAAAACGGCTCTTCAAAAACGGTGCGCCTACAAGGGACTTTTGTGAGTGATGAAGAAATCGACCAAGTCGTCAACCATGTTAAACTGGAGCAGCAGCCAAAATACCTGTTCGAGCAGGAAGACTTGCTGAACAGGGCCCAGGTCACGGAAGAAGCGGATGAACTGTTTTTCGAGGCATGTGAATTTGTCGTGAGCCAGCAGGCTGCATCTGCATCTAGTGTCCAAAGGCGCTTCCGTGTCGGTTACAACCGTGCAGCGCGCCTAATAGAAATGATGGAGCAACATGGAGTAGTTTCCGAATCCAGGGGCTCAAGGCCCAGGGATGTATTGATTACGGAAGAAGAACTGGAATTTTTGCATGTTAATTAAGAGAACCTAATAAAAGGAAATTGTATATAATGTGAAAGGGTGAAAACCCTTTTTTATCACCTTAATTAAGGGAAAAGCCAATGATTTGATAAATTGGCATCTGCCTGACATGGATGAATGAATAAAAAAGTGATATAATAGTTTTTTGTTGATGAATGATTGAAAATATAAGCTTGAAAAACCTATGAAGAAATTGCGTTACTAACAAGTCTCGTAATGAAAAAACAAATAAAAGATGACGTCATATACTGTCATACAGGTAGACGATTGGTGGAGGTTCGCTTTATGACTGCTTACCATTTTGTGGGAATTAAAGGATCGGGTATGAGTGCTCTTGCACAAATACTGCATGATATGAATATTGAAGTGCAGGGTTCCGATTACGAAAAAGAATTTTTTACACAATTGGCATTAGAAAAAGCCGGGATTAAAATCCTTCCTTTCAACGAGGAAAATATTCAACCTGGAATGACCATCATTGCAGGAAATGCGTTTCCGGATAGCCATCCGGAAATCGTGAAGGCAAAAGAACTTGATTTGCCGATCATCCGTTATCACCGTTTCCTAGGTGATTTCATGAAAAACTTCATCAGCGTGGCGGTTACGGGAGCGCATGGTAAAACATCGACGACCGGCTTACTTGCCCATGTGATGGGGGGCGCTAAACCGACATCCTTCTTGATTGGGGATGGAACGGGTAAAGGAATCGCGAATTCTGATTACTTCGTATTCGAAGCATGTGAATATCGCCGTCATTTCCTTTCCTACTATCCGGATTATGCAATCATGACGAATATCGATTTCGATCATCCTGATTATTTCGCCAATGTCGAAGACGTGTTCGAGGCTTTCCAAACGATGGCCCTTCAAGTCAACAAAGGCATCATTGCGTGCGGGGATGATGATCATTTACCACATATTCAGGCGAAAGTACCGGTTATTTTTTACGGATTTGCAGAAGGAAATGATTTTCAAGCGAAAAATGTTTCCGTCACTCCGGATGGCACGACTTTTGATGTGCATGTAAGGAACAATTACTATGATACATTCATTATTCCTACTTTTGGAAAGCATAATGTGTTGAATGCACTCGGTGTCATTGCACTTTGTAAATATGAAAACTTGGATACGGAAGCTGTGAAAGCCCAATTGCGGACTTTTGGCGGAGTTAAACGCCGGTTCTCCGAAAAGGAAATCGGAAGTCAGATCATCATTGATGATTATGCACATCATCCGACCGAGATCTTTGCAACTGTCGACTCGGCTCGTCAGAAATATCCAGAGCGTGAAGTTGTTGCGGTATTCCAGCCGCATACTTTCTCGAGAACTCAGGCATTCCTTGATGAATTCGCCGACAGCTTGAATTTGGCCGACAAAGTATACTTATGTGAAATTTTTGGATCTGCTCGTGAACATCAAGGGAAGTTATCGATTGAAGATCTTCAAGATAAGATTCCCGGTGCCGAGCTGATTACGGAGAATACAACATCAATATTGCAAAATCATGAAAACAGTGTCGTGTTATTCATGGGTGCAGGGGACATTCAAAAGTTCCAAGCAGCCTATGAGCATTCACTGCAGGTAAAATAAAAAAACGACCGACCCGCTGTAGAGGGTCGGTCGTTTTTTTATTGGTTTTTACGTTATTTTAAATTTTCTGGATTTAAATTTTCCAGTTCCGGTAAAACGAAGCGTCCGTCCTTACGTATCAAGACGTCATCAAAATGGATTTCCCCGCCGCCATATTCAGGTCGCTGAATATTGACCAGGTCCCAGTGAATGTCTGAATGGTTTCCGTTAAAGGCATCATCGTAGCATTGTCCGGGAGTGAAATGAAAACTTCCATCAATTTTTTCATCAAAGAGGATATCTTGCATCGGGTGTAGAATATAAGGATTTACACCAATTGCAAATTCACCGACATATCGTGCGCCTTCATCAGTATCAAAAATTTTGTTGATGCGTTTTGTATCATTCGCAACCGCTTCAACGATTTTTCCATCCTTGAATGTTAACTTCACGTTTTCAAAAGTAAAACCCTGATAAGGGGACGGAGTATTATACGAAATCACTCCATTGATGGAATCCTTAACCGGAGCCGTATATACTTCACCGTCAGGAATGTTCAGCTCACCCGCACATTTGATCGCTTTAATGTCTTTGATGGAGAAGGTTAGGTCCGTACCGGGCCCAGTCAAGCGGACCTTATCCGTTTTATCCATCAATTCAACAAGGTTGTCCATTGCTGCGCTCATTTTGCCATAGTCGAGGTTGCAGACTTCGAAATAAAAGTCTTCGAATGCTTCTGTGCTCATTTTGGCTAATTGGGCCATGGAATTTGTCGGGTAGCGAAGTACGACCCATTTTGTTTTTGGCACGCGGATATTTCTATGTACTTTACCGACTGTCTGTCCATGAATCGCCATCTTCTCTGAAGGGACATCGGATTGTTCATTGATATTATCCCCGGCACGAAGCCCGATATAAGCATCCATCTGGTTCATTACGTTTGCTTCAAACTCACCCATCAGCTTGTACTGTTCTTCTTTGGCACCCATCAGCAAGGCACGATCCACTTGGTGATCCTTTAAAAGGACGAATGGGTAACCACCTGCTGCATAGGCTTCATTCACAAGTGCGTTAACAAGTTCACGCTGCAATCCAAAGTTTTCGATCAAGATTTTTTCACCTTTTTGAAGCTTCACGGAATAATTGATTAAGTTTTTGGCCAATGTACCAATTCTGGGATCTTTCATAAAAAATACCTCCATTGTTTAAATTCGACTTATCTTTTCTATCATACCCGATTTCCTGCCATAAGTGTGACCCATGAATTTACGGAGGAACTGGATGCAGACAACAATATTTCCAGATTAGGGTTTGATAGGGTATATTGAAAAAATAAATACGTTTATAATATTAGGGAAGGGGTAATTAATATCTAACAGCTATTAAATAAGTCGATTTTTTTCGGAGGTGTTCCAATGGAGATTATTTTATACGTAAGTGCTGCTGTTGCAGCGATAGCTTTTTTGGTACTTGTTATTTTCCTAACAAAGGTACTGACATCACTTCAAACTACCCTGGACAGTGTGGCCCGGACGCTGACAGGACTAGAGAGCCAAATGCAGGGCATAACGCTCGAAACTACTCAGTTATTACATAAAACGAATACGTTGGCTGAAGATTTGCAGCACAAGTCAGAAAACCTGAACACGGTGGTGGATGCGGTGAAGGATGTAGGAACATCCATCTCCAGCTTCAATTCTTCCATCCAAAAGGTTTCCCATAAAGTGCAGGCTGAGATTGATAATAATCAAGACCGAATCTCACAAATTGTACAATGGAGCAATGTTGCCATGGAGATCAGAGACAAGTGGAAGGCGAGAAGCAAACAGGCTGCCCCGACTCCAACCGAAAGGGCGGAGTTAGAAAGGGAAGCACTGGAAACAGATAACCTGCCTAAAAAAAGGTTTTTACGTTCTAGATCTTAAAATCAAGGTAAAAAAATGAACTTAAAATTGAAAGGGGAATGTATTATGACTCAAAAAGAATTTGCGGCAAAGGACTATCAGAAATCTTATGAGGACGAACGCGACTCGATCAATTCGAAGGACTTTATGATTGGCGCCTTGATCGGCGGGATGATCGGAGCGGCTACAGCTTTGTTCATGGCTCCGAAAACAGGCAAGGAATTAAGGAATGACTTCAATGAACAGGCTAGAAATATTTCAGAGAAAACGGAAAGATTAAGACAAACGGCGATGGAAAAGGGTACAGTACTTGCTGATACAGCAAAAGAGAAAACGAGCTCTGTCACGGAAATCGTTTCCAATAAATCTTCAAATATCGTCAATAAAGTGAAAAGCCTAAAAACGGGTAAAGAAAACGGCGACGCAGCTGATGATACGACGAATTCGAGCAATAAGGATATAGATGTAACCGGAACTTCCGATTCTCCTATCGTATCCGTCGAAACGAACTTTGCTAACGGCAATGATTCGGCAAATAATCCTGCCGATCCTACAAGCGGAAACAAGAATGCGGCAAAATTAAAACTAGATGAAGCGAAAAAGGCATTTGATGAAACAGAGAATAATCTAAAGAAATAATATTCCTTGAATTCCTTTAATGGGGATGAAGTGGCATAAAGGGACGAAGAATAAGGCGGTGAAGTGCTTCAATGGCTTCATCGCCTTATTGATGGTAAAATTTATATGTACAAGGAAAGGAGAATGTATTATGGTCATGAGCAAAATCGAAACAGAAGAACAATTCAATCAGCTGCTAAAAGAGGATACATTCCTGCTTTTCAAGCATAGCGTAACATGCCCGGTCAGCGCTGAAGCATTTGAACAATATGAGAGGTACATCTTAGAGAACGCACAAATTAAAACGGCCTATTTAGCCGTTCAGGAAGCTCGTCCACTATCCAATTATGTGGCAGAAACATTTGTTGTCAAACATCAATCACCTCAGGCCATCCTTTTTAAAAGTGGAAAACCGACCTGGAATGAGTCCCATTGGCGTATTACATATGATTCATTGAGCAAGGCCATCTCTGAATGATTCATGAAGGCCGGATCCCTTTGGCAAGGGGTCCGGCCTTTTATTATTGGATTTGGTGGTCATGGGAATTTTAAACGATCTCCAGGGGAAACCTTTTCTTTAAAGGCCCTTCCTGTTCAAGTGGCAGACGATTTGATCATGGTCCAATGCTCTTTGAGATAAAATATCAATTAAATTATAGCTTTCTTGTTCTATTTCCAATATAATTCCTACAACGGATTGTTCCAATATTCAGTCTAAATCGTTTTTCCTGCATGTGTAACACCTGATTTTATGCATTTATAACTTTAATGCTTAAAAGCGTTTAATTATTAAAGAAAAATATAGTGACATTTATGGGCACTTCATTTATAATTGATTTAATCATACATGAAATATTCTAAATTTTTCATTGATAAAACAATCGGGGTGGATCCATATGGGATTTTATAAGTTTGAGTCTGCTGAACCGATTTATATTTTAAAAAACGAAGGGATGGATTTGTAATGAGCAACAAAGAGCTTGATGGACTTCGTAATCAACTGGATGATGTGAACCTTCAGTTATTACATCTTATTAATCAACGTGCTGAACTTGTACAGGAAATTGGTCGCGTTAAAGAAAAACAAGGTGTAAACCGTTACGATCCGGTCCGTGAAAGAACAATGCTGGATCTTATCGAAGCCAATAATCAAGGACCGCTTGATCTTGGTTCGATTAAACATATTTTCAAAGAAATCTTTAAATTGGGCTTGGAGCTACAAAAAGATGATCAGAAGAAAACGCTTCTTGTGTCGAGAAAACAAAAGGCTGAAGACACTATCATCGACATTAAGGGTGAATTGGTCGGTAACGGGATCCCTAGCTTCGTTTTCGGACCATGTGCCGTTGAATCTTATGAACAGACAGCTGCGGTGGCGGAAGTCATTAAAGCTAAAGGCTTGAAATTGATGCGCGGCGGTGCATTTAAGCCACGTACATCTCCATATGACTTCCAAGGGCTTGGTTTGGAAGGGTTACAAATACTTAAACGTGTTGCTGATGAATACGGTTTGGCTGTAATCAGTGAAATCGTGAGTGCCAACGATATCGAAGCGGCGATCGATCATATCGATGTCATCCAAATCGGGGCGCGCAACATGCAAAACTTCGACTTGCTAAAAGCGGCAGGTGCTGTAAATAAACCAGTTCTTTTAAAACGTGGACTGGCTGCAACGATTGAAGAGTTCATTCATGCAGCGGAATACATCATGTCGCAGGGCAATGGCAACATCATCCTTTGTGAGCGCGGTATCCGCACTTACGAAAAAGCAACAAGAAATACACTTGATATCTCTGCTGTACCGATTTTAAAACAAGAAACTCATTTACCGGTCATGGTTGATGTAACGCATTCAACTGGACGTCGCGATCTTCTGCTTCCTACGGCTAAGGCGGCTCTTGCAATCGGTGCTGACGGTGTTATGGCTGAAGTGCATCCAGATCCTTCCGTTGCTTTATCGGATTCTGCACAGCAAATGGACTTCAAACAATTTGATGAATTCTACGAAGAAATTAAACGTTTGAACTGGGTAACTGTATAAGCTAAGAAAGTCTTTAAATGATCTATTTACGGCCCTTACCAACTTGGCAAGGGCTTTTTTTAATGGTAAAATACTTGTTTTTGCAGAAAAAGCTTCGAAATGAGCACTATTGGATTGCAGGAAAGATTCGACTATCGTATGATAAATAACAAGAATGAGAACTGTTCGGAAGATTGAGTCATACATAAAGTGATATCTATGTGAATTTTATACTTGAATAGGGTATTGAATATTTGACTGAGAAGAGAGTAGGACTGCATTTTTTGTTAGGCAGATCGTTCCTAAAATAATCTTCCTTATAGAGAAAAACGCATAAAAGATTATTTTCCGAAATAATTCGGGTCTTTTATGGGGAAAATGAAAGAAATGGAGGAATGGATGAATGAATAATATAACCATTTATGATGTGGCGCGTGAGGCGAATGTTTCCATGGCCACCGTTTCCCGCGTAGTTAACGGGAATCCAAATGTAAAGCCTGCAACAAGGAAGAAAGTTTCAGATGTAATTGAGAAGTTAGGGTACCGTCCCAATGCAGTGGCAAGGGGACTTGCCTCAAAGAAAACGACTACAGTCGGGGTCATCATCCCGGATATCTCAAGCATCTTTTTTGCAGAATTGGCACGGGGCATAGAAGATATAGCCACCATGTATAAATACAATATCATTCTAAGCAGTTCTGATGAGAATATAGATAAGGAATTCCATTTGCTGAATACGATGCTTGGAAAACAAGTGGATGGTATCGTATTCATGGGCGGCAACATTTCTGATGAGCATGTCAAAGAGTTTAAGAATTCACCTGTTCCAATCGTTCTGGCAGGTTCGGTGGATGAAAGCGGACAAGTTCCATCGGTCAATATTGATTATGAGGCGGCGGCATTCGACGCAGTGACCTTCTTCGCTAAAAAAGGCCACAAGAATATCGCTTTTGTAAGCGGAAACCCTTCCGCGCTGATTAATGAAATGAAATTGACTGGTTATAAACGAGGATTGAAAGAAGCTGGGCTTTCATTTGATGAAAGTTATGTCGTTGAAGGTGATTATACATATGATTCAGGAATTGAATCTTTTGAAAAGTACCTGGAAGCTGAAGACAGACCGACAGCATTCATCGCCGGTGCTGATGAAATGGCGCTTGGAATTGTCCATGCCGCTCAGGACAAAGGGTATAATGTACCGGAAGACTTTGAAGTGATCAGCTTCGATAACACGAGATTGACATTGATGGTGCGTCCGCAAATCACGACGATCGTTCAACCTTTATATGATATTGGTGCGGTTGCGATGAGGCTTCTTACAAAGTTGATGAATAAAGAACAAGTGGAGGAAGGTCTTGAAAAAGTGATCCTGCCACATCGGATTGAAAACCGTCAATCAACGAAATAAACTGGTTTGGAGAGTGTCCCGAGGGCACTCTCTTTTTGTTTCTCTAATGTTTGCCCGAACAAAAAAGATCGTTTTTCAACGATCTTTTGGTTAACTTTGTTCATTGCTTTTCGTTGTTTGCCTGTTAGACCTGATGGGATAAAGGACCTTTTCAAGCGTCAGGGCATTCTTCTCGGTAATTTCAGGCTTCCTCGGAATGGGTTCGTATATATCCTCCATGTCATCCCATTCATTCGGCAGGGGAACAGGGGACTCAGGCTGCCAGCAATCGAGCCATTCCTTTGAAAGGGGACCTGATATATCATTATTCGTCATTTCAAGCCAGACCCTCGCCCAAGCCCTCGGGACGACGCGCCATATATCATATCCGCCGCCGCCCACTGCAATCCACCGTCCTTCGCAATACTTATGGGCCATTTCGTGGGCCAGCTTTGGTATTTCCCTATAAATCTTCATGGTGGCTGATAAATGGGTGAGCGGATCGTAATAATGGGAGTCGGCTCCGTTTTGCGTTAATATGACATCCGGTTTGAAGAATTCAATGACCTCTTTAAAGGAAGCCCTGTAGCATTCGAGCCAGGATTCATCTTCAGTGAACGCATCGACCGGGATGTTGAATGAATAGCCGTAGCCTTTGCCCTGGCCCCGCTCGTTAATATTGCCGGTGCCGGGAAATAAGTAGCGACCCGTTTCATGGATGGATAGTGTACATACATCCGGATCATCATAAAATGACCATTGGACTCCATCACCATGATGTGCATCGGTATCGACATACAAGACACGCGCCCCATATTTTTTTTGCAGGTATTTAATCGCGACCGAACTATCGTTGTAAATGCAAAAGCCCGAGGCTTTCCCGCGGAAACCGTGATGCAGGCCACCGCCAAGATTAAGTGCGTGCAGGGACTGACCGGTCATGACTGCATCCACAGCCGTCAAGGTACCGCCTACAAGCAAGGCACTTGCTTCGTGCATTTTGGGGAAGATAGGGGTATCCTCCGTTCCTAGCCCATAATTTACAGCCTTTTCAGGGGGGAGCTTTCCCTGGCCTGCCAATCTGACAGCGTTTACATAATGGTGATCATGAATCAGTTCCAATTCTGCATCGGTTGCCATTCTGGGCTTGATAATTTGATCATCATTGATGGCATGGTGTTTTTTTAATAAATCAAGCGTGAGTTTAAGCCGTTTTTGATTGAATGGATGCTCATCGTTGAATTTGTAGGTAAGGAGTTCATCCGAATAAACGAAAAGGGATGTATCATTCATGTGAAATCCCCGGTAGACTAGGCCATAAAACGGTATAGCCTTCTTTCTTCAAATCCTCCACCACCATAAATGGATTCATCGTCTGTACACGAATTACAAGAATTTTATAGTCTGTTCCATTTTTTTCAGGATAAACAAGGGTGCTCAGGATATTCGTATTGCGCCTTTTGAAAATATGGGCAATATCATGAAGGGAACCTGCCTTATCGGGGATTCTGATTTCGATTTGGGAACCGGGCTGATTGACTCCAGTCAACTCAACGTATGAATGAAGTAAATCAGAACCGGTTATGATGCCCACTAACTTCCTTCCCTTTACGATTGGAAGGCAGCTGATATTGTTATCACAGAAAACAGCCCCGATTTCTTCCACGAAATCCAGTGGGTGCCCTGTGATTATTTCCGTTTTCATGATGCTTGACAGTGGTTTTTGTAAATCATTTTTGTATTCTTCGGTACGGAATATAGAAGGGGCAGCATCCCGAATATCACGGTCGCTGACTAATCCCACAAGTTGAAAGCTGTCATCGACAATGGGGATATGGCGAATTCGCTTCTCCTTGATGATCAAAACAGCGCTATGGATTGTATCCGTTGGAGTGAGGGTGATAATATCCTCATTCATTATTGTTTCAACAATCATTTTCCTTCCTCCTCTTACTCGCCTCTTTAATACATAAACCGATTCATAAAACGCAATTGGTCGAATTTCTGGATGGATTCCGGCGGGACCCTTTTGCCAATACGGGCCATCAGGCAGTTGGCCGGATGGGAACTGATTTCAGGATCATCTGTTGCAAAGTAAACCAAACCACCGGCACTCATCATTTTTTCCATGACCTTGCGATAGTCCCAAATATTCAGACCTGTCCCTTTCAAATCCCAATGCCAATAGTATTCAGTGGTGATGATGATGAAGTCTTCAACCGAATCGTCTTCCATGGAAAGGCGGATTAGGTTCTTCCCGACGGAGGCACCCCGGTATTTAGGGATGACCTCGATTGCACCAAGCTCAATCAGGTCCTCCATCTTGATTTCAGACCAGCGCTCCAAGGGATCGGGGTATAAGTAAGTTACATAACCCACGATTGTTTCATTTTCGCGGGCGATAAAGATCCTGCCCTCAGGCAAGTCTGCAATCTCTATTAACGCTTTATGCTGCAAAGCAGGCGGGCGAAAGGCGACCAAGTCTTCGTGAAACTCATAAGCTGACATTTTTTCGCCGCTTAACGGCCCCTCGATGATGAGCGTTCCGCTTAATGTCTGCAGTTCCTTAGTGTAAAAGGTCTTACTATATTCCATTCTTTCACCACCTTTGTTATATAGTAATCTTACACTCTCGCATTCCGGAGTATAAGAAGCATTGCTTTTAAAAACTGACCGAATGGAAAGCTTACATAAATTATACATGAAAACGGGGGGCATAATTCAGAAAGTTCAAGGCGCTTTTGTTACAGTGCCTCTTCTTTCACGGCCATCATATGGATTCACCTTAACCATAACATATACCAGTAACTTTCAAAATTCACCAAGAAGGGATTTCCCTAATATGGAAGTATTCAATATTTTAAAAATTGAGATAATTCGATTCTTATACTATAATAAAAATATAGAGCCGAATGAAGGGGGAGTTTGTCGTATGAATGTGAAAGCGTTACCAGTTGTGGAAGGTAATTTTAATTTAAAGAATTATGATGAAAAATACAATAAGTTTGACTGGTCTGAGACCGAAAAGGAATTCTCCTGGTCTGAAACCGGTAAAGTGAATCTTGCGTATGAAGCCATTGACCGCCATGTCGAAACATACAAAAAGAATAAAGTGGCCCTTTATTACAAAGACGATAAAAGAAATGAAAAGTATACATTCAAGGAAATGAAAGATTATACGAATCAAGCGGCAAATGTGTTCAAGAACATTGCCAATGTGGAAAAAGGAGATCGTGTTTTCATCTTCATGCCTCGCTCCCCGGAGCTTTATTTTGCATTGTTGGGTGCGATTAAAACGGGAGCGGTCGTAGGGCCGTTGTTCGAAGCCTTCATGGAAGGCGCCATAAGGGATCGTCTTGAAGATAGTGAGGCAAGTGTGATAGTGACGACACCTGAACTTTTGCCGCGTGTCCCGGTGGATGAATTACCCCATTTAAAGCATATTTTCTTGGTGGGGGAAAATATAAAGGAAGAAGGAAATTACCATAACTTCAATAAAAAATTAAAAGAAGCCGACAAAAAATTCGAAATTGAATGGGTCGATCGGAATGACGGTCTGATTCTTCACTACACCTCAGGTTCCACAGGCAAACCTAAAGGAGTGCTACACGTTCATAATGCGATGATCCAACATTATCAAACGGCAAGATGGGTCCTTGATTTGCAGGATGAGGACGTGTATTGGTGCACAGCGGACCCTGGATGGGTGACAGGGACGTCTTACGGGATATTTGGACCTTGGCTGACAGGAACCTCGAATGTCATTGTAGGCGGGCGGTTCAAGCCTGAATCCTGGTACAAGACCTTGGAGGACTTTGGTGTCACAGTTTGGTATAGTGCCCCGACTGCCTTCAGGATGCTGATGGGCGCAGGTGACGAAATCGTTAAGCGGTTCGATTTGAGTTCTCTCCGCCATATTTTAAGTGTCGGTGAACCGTTGAACCCGGAAGTGGTGCGCTGGGGAATGAAGGTATTCAATCACCGTATCCATGATACATGGTGGATGACGGAGACCGGGGCACAGGTCATCTGCAATTATCCTTGCCTGGAAATCAAACCGGGTTCGATGGGCAAACCGATTCCAGGTGTGAAGGCGGCAATAGTGGATGATCAAGGCAACGAGCTTCCGCCGCATAGAATGGGGAACCTTGCCATCAAGAAAGGCTGGCCTTCGATGATGAAGACCGTCTGGAAGAATGAAGCTAAATATGAATCTTACTTTATGCCAGGTGATTGGTATGTTTCAGGAGATTCCGCCTATATGGATGAAGATGGTTATTTCTGGTTCCAAGGCCGTGTTGATGATGTCATCATGACGGCAGGGGAGAGGGTCGGACCTTTCGAAGTGGAAAGCAAATTGGTCGAGCATCCAGCCGTAGCCGAAGCTGGGGTCATCGGTAAGCCGGATCCGGTTCGGGGGGAAATTATCAAAGCGTTCATCGCCCTTCGTGACGGATACGAGGCAAACGATGAATTGATTGAGGAAATTCGTACATTTGTAAAGCATGGTCTAGCGGCACATGCGGCACCTCGTGAAATTGAATTCAGGGATAAACTTCCTAAAACAAGAAGCGGTAAAATCATGCGCCGTGTCTTGAAAGCTTGGGAACTTGATCTGCCAACTGGTGATTTATCATCGATGGAGGATTGAGAAGCTTAGTCTTACTGAGTATTGAAAAGGAAAAAGGCATCCATGGTCACTTCCATGGATGCCTTTTTGGGAGATTATAAGGAAACAGGCTGTCGGGGAACCGACAGCCTGTTTAAGTTCAAGAAAGAGTGTCATTCTTCCTCTTCTTCAGCTTTACCCGTGTCTTGCTCTTTATCATTGACTGTGTCTTGCTCTTTGTCGGTCTCTTGATTTTCTTGATCTGTATTCTCTTTGTTTTGCTGCTCTTTGTCTTGAGCTGGCTCTTTATCTTTATCCGTTTGCGTTTCTTTTTCTGGTTCTTTTTCTTTATCTGAACCGTTCTCTTCTTTTGAGTCTGGTTTTTTATCTTCGTTAGCTATTTTATCTTTTCCGCGATCATCTTTAGTTTTTGTGGAATCTTCTTTTGAACCTGTCTTTTTAGCGCCGCTTTCAACACGTTGAGAAGGGGCCGATTCTTTACCGACTATGTCTACGGCCGTTACGTAATAGGAACCGCCAGAGCCGACTTTGTAAACAAGATTCTCCCCAGCATTGATGCTCGCCACTTTTTTGCCGTCTTTATAGACACGATAACCGACGACATCTCCTTCGCCATGCAAGCCCCATGTAATCTTATCGTTACTGATCGTTATGGATAGGGGATCTGGTGCTTTGCCATTATCATTCAATTTCGCTGTCGCCCCGACGACATTTCCTGATTTTTCGGCTCCAGGAATTACGGATCCCGGGTCATTGACATATTTCAATCCGATATCTGCAAAGGAATCGGGATTCAACATGAACCCGCCGCTTGTGAATTCGCCAGGCGTTTGCGGAAGGGCTGCGTAGCGTTTACTGCCGACTGATACATATTGTCCATCTATGAAACTATCATCCGCCTTGGATGGAGCATATTTGGCAATGAATAAATCCGATTTGACAAGCCCGGCCTTTTGGCATGAACTTGAAGGCAGCAGTCCTGAAACGCCACAGAAGGAACGGCTGACAATTCCGCCCGGCATTTCAAATCGCTTATCGGGGTCGATGAGTTTAGGGTCGACTTTATATGCGGCATTGATCAGATCTGCCCAATAATACATATTACGTTTATTGTATTCCAGCCCATTATAGGTGCCTTGCAAGGATTTTGGCTTGTCATAACCGAGCCATGTCCCGAACGATACATTCGGGTTGCTGGCTACAAACCAGGCATCCCAATAGTTTTGTGAAGTACCGGTTTTACCTGCCCAATCGCTTGAGAAAGCAAGGCGGTTCCTGACTGAGGCCGCCGTCCCGCTGTTTACGACATCACGCATCATATCAAGCGTCAGGTAAGCGGCTTGTGGAGAGAAAACATCCACTGGTTTCACTTTATGCTGATAGATGACTTTGCCATCTTTCGAAACGATTTTATCGATCATATAAGCATCGATGAATTCTCCTGAATTGGCAAAAGTGCCATATGCATTGACGTTTTCTTCAACGGTTACACCTTTTTCCATCGCACCTAATGACAAGGCAAGATTGGAGTAATCCCCTTTCGTCACGGTGGAGAAGCCCATTTTTTCCAAATACGAAGCGGGACTCAGGTTGATTATTTTCTTGTAAAAGAGCGCTGCCGGGATATTGTAGGAATTCTTCAGGGCCTCGCGGGCAGTCGATACTCCCGTATAGCTGCCGCCGCCATAGTTTCCTGGACTCCACGGTTTGCCGCCTGTTGGAATGGAGATCGGCACGTTGGCCGATACGCTGCCAGGCGAGATCTTGCCTAGCTCGATGCCTGGACCATATATCACCAGCGGCTTCATCGTTGATCCGTTTGAGCGCAATGATGCGGTTGCGTGGTTCGTCTGTTCCCGCTTGAAATCGCGGCCGCCTACGAAACTGATGATTTTCCCTGTTTTATTCTCGATAAGAATCGCTCCGGCCTCTACGGGCTGGCTTACGGTCTTCATTTCCTTCGTATCCGGGTCGGGGACTTGCGCCAGTTTATCGTACCCGAAATTCGGATAGTTTTTCGTTACTTCCTGCATCTTGTCATAAATCTTTTTGTTGACGGTCGTATAAATCTTATAGCCATTTTGTCGAAGCTTACGGTCGGCAAGTGCTAGATATTGAGCTTTTAAATCATCATTCTTTAAATCTTTCTCTTCATATCCATCTTCTTTTGCCAGACTGACGGATAGGATTTCGATTGAGCGTTTTTCGATCTCATAGGTGAGCCATGGATATTTCTCGGATGGCATCTCCGTTTTGCCGATAAAGTCTTTTGTTATGTCATATGTGTTTGCTTTATCATATTCTTCTTTTGTTATGTATCCGTTACTATACATCCGCTTTAAAACGGTTTTCATCCGGTTGATGCCGGGCTCTTGATTTTCTTTCAGTTTTCCTTTCTGGGTATATGGTGTATATCCGAAAGGGCTTTGCGGCAATCCAGCGATAAACGCAGATTGGGGCAGTGTCAGATCTTTGGCCTCCACGCCAAAAATGCCTTCAGCGGCGGACTCGACACCAGCGATGTTACGTCCTGAAGAATTTCGTCCCAAAGTGGAAACGTTTAAGTAGGTTTCCAAAATCTCTTCTTTTTCAAAGAATTTTTCGACCCGGAGCGCAAGCAGGATTTCTTTTGCTTTCCGTTCAAACGATACTTCGTTGGTCAGGACCTGGTTTTTAATGAGCTGCTGTGTTAATGTACTTCCTCCCGATTGGACGGTTGCATTCGAAAATTCCTGGTAAATCGCACGCAGGATAGCTTTCGGAACAACCCCGTCATGGTCATAAAAATACTCATCTTCTGTAGCGATGACTGCATTTTTTAGATGCTCGGAAACTTTATCGATGGACACTTCTTCACGTTCAAGGTCACTCTTAAGCTTGCCCAAGTATACTTCGTCAGCAAAGTATACTTCAGAGGTCTCTTCATAATTGTAAATGTCTTTTTTCAAATCTTCTTTTGAGCGTACCGGCTCATCATTGACGAGGGCAGCGAAATAGCCGGCTCCGACACCGCCGGCGAATGAGAATCCTAAAATCCCGACAATAATGAGGATCAGCGTTAAATTCCAAATGACTTGGTATGTAACCCGCGCGTTCCTATGTGTTTTTTCATTTTGAAAAAAACTGGTCAGCTGCTTCCAGACTGTTAGAAATCTATCTTTTTGATTATTATTCATCGTATCATACCCCCTGAAATCACATATATTATAGCATACAACAGGTAGGGGAAAGGGCATCTTTCTTATTTTTCTATAATCTGTAAGGGTAGGTTGACAAGGGTTCTTATGTATGATAAAAGTTTATTAACAACAATAAAATGATTAAATGATCGCGATGATAGGACCCAGTAGTCAGACTATCCCTGTTTCAGAGAGCCGGTGGTTAGTGGAAATCGGTACAAATGGTATGATGAATTACTTCCTGGAGCATTTGCTGTGAAATGATTAGTAGCAGGAAACGGTTGACGACCGTTATTCGTCTTGAGCGGAGGGCATATTATGTCCTCAAGTTGGGTGGTACCGCGAATTCATTCGTCCCTTCATATTTATGAAGGGGCGTTTTTGTGTGCTTTTTGCGGATTTTTTCTAAGATGGAGGAGGAATATTCAATGGAATTGCTTAAAGACCTCGAATGGAGAGGGATTATTTATCAACAAACGGATGAAGAGGGTTTTAAGAACCTTTTGGAAAAAGAGAAAATTTCTTTATACTGTGGTGTCGATCCAACAGCGGATAGTATGCATATCGGACATCTATTGCCATTCTTGACATTGCGCCGTTTCCAGCAGCACGGCCATCGTCCCATTGTATTAGTGGGTGGTGCAACTGGACTTATCGGTGATCCAAGCGGTAAAAAAGAGGAACGCCAGCTGCAAACGCTGGAAAAAGTGCTCTATAATGCCGACTGCATAAAAGGGCAGCTATCCCACATCTTTGAATTCGAAGGTGAAAATGGTGCGGTCATGGTCAATAACTATGACTGGATAGGAAAAATCGATATGGTCACGTTCTTGCGTGATTACGGGAAATACATCGGCATTAACTACATGCTGGCAAAAGATACGGTTGCTTCCCGTTTGGATTCGGGAATTTCCTTTACTGAATTTGCGTACACGATCTTACAAGGAATTGATTTCGGCCATTTATACAGCAATTACAACTGTAAATTGCAAATTGGCGGCAGTGATCAATGGGGCAATATTACGACTGGGCTGGAAATGATCCGGAAATCCAATGATGAGGATGCAAAAGCATTCGGTATGACGATCCCGCTCGTAACGAAAGCGGATGGAACGAAATTCGGTAAAACGGAAGGCGGAGCAATTTGGCTTGATCCTGAAAAGACGACTCCGTATGAATTTTACCAATTCTGGATCAATACAGCCGATGCTGATGTCGTGAAATACCTGAAATTCTTCACATTCCTATCTCGTGAGGTGATTGAAGAGTTAGAGCAATCTGTACAAAACGAACCGCATTTGCGTAAAGCGCAAAAAGCTTTAGGGGAAGAAATGACCCGTTTGATTCATGGTCAGGAAGCTCTTGACCAGGCTATCAAAATCTCTGCCGCCCTATTCAGCGGAGAGGTGAAGAATTTAAGTGCGGCGGAAATCAAATTGGGCTTCAAAGATGTCCCTAGCTTCGAACGTGAAAGCAAGGAAGATATCGGTTTGGTCGATTTAATCGTTGAAGCGAAAATTTCGCCATCAAAGCGTCAAGCTCGGGAAGATATTCAGAATGGGGCAATCTCCATAAATGGGGAGAAAGTGACTGATCTGCAATATGTAGTGACGGAAGCTTCTAAGATTGAAGGGGAGTTCATCCTAGTTCGTCGCGGCAAAAAGAAATATACATTAGTGAAATGATTGTTCAAGGCCCGGCTGAATCACAGCCGGGCTTTCTCGTGCAGGGGTGTTTAGGTGCAAAAAAAACCCCATCCAAGGATGGGGTTTTTTGAAGTTATTAACGAGAGTAGAACTCAACGATAAGAGCTTCGTTAATTTCAGCAGGCAATTCAGAACGTTCTGGTAAACGAGTGAAAGTACCTTCTAATTTCTCAGCATCGAAAGTAAGGAAATCAGGAACGAAGTTAGTTGCTTCAACTGATTCTTTAATGATTGAGAAGTTACGTGATTTTTCACGAACTGCGATTGTTTGTCCAAGGGACACTTTGTAAGATGGAATGTCTACGCGGCTTCCGTCTACAGTGATGTGACCGTGGTTAACAAGTTGACGTGCTTGACGACGTGTACGAGCTAAACCAAGACGGTAAACTAGGTTGTCAAGACGTGATTCAAGAAGAATCATGAAGTTTTCACCATGAACACCTTTAAGTTTGCCAGCGCGGTCGAACATTGAACGGAATTGACGTTCAGTGATTCCGTACATGTGACGAAGTTTTTGTTTCTCTTGTAGTTGCATTCCGTATTCAGAAATTTTTCTACGTTGGTTAGGACCATGTTGTCCTGGAGCATAAGGGCGTTTTTCTAATTCTTTACCAGTACCTGTTAGGGAAATTCCTAAACGACGGGATAGTTTCCAGCTTGGGCCAGTATAACGAGCCATAGGATGACTCCTCCTTTAAATGTTTTTATTTTGGTAAAATAAAAACCGTGTGAATGTACGATCATGACCATTTTGTTTTCATGTACCTTCGCCCTAGCAGCAGAGAGTTACGAGATACACCTCTGTATTGAGGAACAAAATGAGAACATAAAGGCTGTCACATAGGCTGCAATATTTTACACAAGGAGTATTGTATAATATTTGGCTCAATGAGTCAAGGACAGTTGTAATTAATTAAGGAATAGATAAAGAGAATCGCAGCAGGTAAATTTAAAAAAGGTTTTTTCATTGTAAGCGTTATGATGAGATAATGAATACAAAAATTATGGAGAAAAATATCAAATGGGCCGATGAAGCGTTATATATTGCGAAGAATTCAGGAAGGACCGGGTACATGTACATAGGGCCTGTAATGGAAAAGGGAGCAGGCAAGGATTGCCGCTCCCTTTAACTTTATAGATGCCTGGTAAGGATTTCAGCGAACTTCTCCAGTCCCTGCTGATCCATTTCGTCAAAACGGCCCGTGACCGGGCTGTCGATATCGAGGACACCGATCAACTTGCCATCCTTCATGAGCGGTATGACAATTTCAGATCTTGATGCCGCATCACAGGCGATATGTCCAGGGAATTGGTGGACATCATCTATGCGCAGGGTTTTTTCAGTCGCCGCTGAAGTCCCGCAAACGCCCCTGCCCATTGGAATGCGGACGCAGGCTGGAAGACCCTGGAAGGGTCCTAAAATTAATTGGCCTTCTTCGTATAAATAGAAGCCGACCCAGTTAATCTCATCAAGAAACTGATTAAGTAAAGCTGCCGCATTGCTTAAATTGGCTATCCGGTTCGTTTCATCTTCAATTAAGGCAAGAAGTTGCTTTTTGACCAGTTCATAGTTATTTTCTTTTTTTCCTTGATACATTTCGACATTAAACAAAAGCGTTCACCTGTCTTCCGCATATTTTTACAGCACTTTCTAATCATGTTGCTTTATTGTTGGGAAATTGTCGAGAACTTACTAAAGGATTCAGGCTCTTCCATGAAGAAATAGTCCACAAGACTTGTCTCAAAGAAAGCGAGGGATTGCCTGAATGAATCGCCAGACGCCAACGAAACAAGCCATTGTGGAAGCTGCATTGCATTTATTTCATTTAAAAGGCTATCATGCTACATCCATACGGGATATTGCGAATAAAGCCAAAGTGAACGCTGCAAATATTGCCTACTATTTCAAGAATAAGCAGGGGTTGCTGGAATTCTGTTTCACTTCCTATTTAGAAGAGTATATCCTGGTCCTAGAGACGAACATGACATTGCTGGAACTTAAAGGCCCGCAGCATTGCTTGATGAATCTTGTAAAGGATATTCTCGCTTTCCAGAGGGAAAACTTCCTTGCTGCACGGTTCATATATGGGGAATCTTCACTCGATTCCAATTTAAATCGTGAAATTCATTCGACTTATTTTACAAAGGAAAAGTCTTATTTTCAATATATTTTGGAACAGGGGATCAAGAGCAGGAGTTTCCAGCAGGTCTCGGTTCCCATGTATATGCTGCAGTTGAAGGGTTTATTGACGGCCCCTGTCCTGCATACCCATTATGCGATGGATGTGCTTCATGTGTTCCCGCAGGAAGCCTATTACACGAATATTTATGCCAATGAAGTCGGACGTTTTTTGCAGGATACCCTTTTCATAGACCTACAGCCACTGTTAGCGGGCCGGAGCTGAAGTGTATACATGAGTTACCGATTGAACCCTTCAATCAGTGCCTGATGGCCCTGACCCAAATCCTTAGCTTGATGTGCATCGGATCCGTAAATAAGCGGAATGCCGAGATCGAAAGCACGCTTTGCAAACCGTTCAGGAGGGTAAGGTTCACCGCATAGCGGCTTTACATGCCCGGCTCCATTATAATCTAGTTCATACCTTTGTTCTTTGATCATGTCGAGCACTTTGTAAACCTGCTCGTCAAAACTAGATGCAGGCGGATATCGATGCTGGAATTTATGGACAAGCGTAATATGCCCGATCCGTTTTGGTTTATAAATGCCTAAATCAGTTGTTATTGATTTTTCCAGAGTATCGTAATATTTGGCATACACCGATTCCACTGAACCTAGTTCATTGGCAATCTCACCAAACCCATTTTCGCTGAAATCGATGCAGTGCCAACTGCTTTGATGCTTGATGAAGTGGACGGAAAGTATACTATCATCAAGGAATTCTCCGATTTCGTCGAGGAATTCTTTTGTTTCTTTTTCATAACCCTCTATAAAGTCAACCTCCAGACCTGTTTTGATCAGGATTTTGTCTTTATGGCGTTCTTTCAGTACGCGGAGCTCTTGAAAGTAATCCAGGAGCAGGGCAGCGTCCATGCCGCTGTCTTTTTCAGGCGTAGGATCTTGAAAATTTCGTGGCAATGGAGCATGTTCCGTAAATGTGATTTCCTTTAATCCTAGCTCGATTCCCCGCGTAATATATTCATCGAATTTATCCGTAGAGCCGTGAGGGCAAAACGGAGTGTGCACATGACCGTCAGCTTTCATGGTCCTTCCCTCCCAAAAAACAGGTATTTGTAGCAAATTTCTACAAAAAAAACATTTTTCTCGTCAAAAATTATTGCTAACATGGTATCATAAAAGCATTAAATTTAACATTTTTAAAATTGATATATAAACGAGCAAGACTGTAAGGACTAGAACAGGGGGCTTACCATGGATTACATAATTGGGGTAATTGTATTAATTTTGATTTTCATCATTTGGGGTTATTTTTTCAAAAAGAGATATTTTAAAGAAATCGATCGACTGGAATCCTGGAAAATAAGCATCATGCACCGCCCCGTGCTGGAAGAGCTTTCTAAAGTCAAACAATTGAACATGACAGGTGAAACAGAGGAAATGTTCGAGAACTGGCGCATTGAATGGGACGCCATCATTACAGATCATATGCCCGAAGTCGAAGAGCTTTTATTCGATGCCGAAGAATTCGTCGATAAATACCGTTTCAGCCGTTCAAAAGAAGTACAGCGCAAAATTACAGTCAAGCTGAATGAAATCGAGGAAATGATCAAAAAGATCTTATACGAACTGAATGAACTCGTAGGCAGTGAGGAAAAAAACCGATTGGAAATTGAGGATATCAAGGAATCCTACCGTCAATTGAAGAAATCCCTGCTTGCACACAGGCATAATTACGGGAAAGCGGCTGATAAGCTGGAAAATACCTTGGATGAGGTATTGCAGATCCTTCAAAAGTATGACGAAGAGACTGTGAACGGCAATTATTTGAATGCCAGGGAGCTTGTTCTATCCATTAAGGAAAAATTGGCGGTTCTGTCAGTTAAAATGGAAATGCTCCCGAAATTATTGGTGGATAGCCAATCCGAGCTGCATTCCCAGCTTCAAGAATTGAAGGATGGTTATGAGGAGATGTCAGGACAGGGGTATCTGTTGAGCCATATCCAATTCGAGCAGGAAATATCCCGGCTTGAGGAAGAACTGGAACTATATAAAACACAATTGGAAAATGCCGAAACGGAAGCCGTGGATAAAGGCATTAAAGATATGCGCGAAAGCATTGAGGTGCTTTATGACCTTTTGGAAAAAGAAGTACTTTCAAAACAGTATATCTTGAAAAATGATGAAGTTCTCAGGAAAACGATTAGTGACCTTGAATATGAAAACGATAAACTTAAAGTTGAAACGATACATGTTCAACACACATATCATCTGACGGAAAATGAGCTCGATGCACAACGGAAAATGGAAAAGCAGATTGCCCAGATTTCGAAACGCCATCAATTGCTTGTCTTGAAAATGGAGGATAATGTGATGGCAAGCTCCCTTATCAGCGAAGAGATGCAGGGGCTGGCTGAACAGTTGAAGGAATTACAGGAAAATCAGAAAGACTTCACCATTAAATTACAGGCTTTACGGAAAGATGAAATGGATGCCAGGGATTCACTGGCTGAATTGAAACGTAAAATGGTCGATACTGGACGTTTAATTGCAAAAAGCAATATTCCAGGCCTTCCAGAAGAGTATAAAGTGGTGCTATCTGATGCCAAAGAAAGTATGGATGACGTTCAGGGGAAACTTGAAGAAAAGCCGCTTGACATGGCCGCTGTTTATATTTATTTGGAAAAAGCGGTTCAACAGGTGAATAGGGTCCACGAAAAAGCCCATGAATTGATCGAACATATGTATTTGGCCGAAAAGGTGATCCAATTCGGAAATCGCTATCGAAGCAGTCACGATATGGTAGCCGAGAGCCTAAGGGATGCCGAAGCGAAATTCCGAAGCTATGAATATCAAGCCGCATTGGAAACGGCTGCCACTGCCATAGAAAAGGTCGACCCAGGCAGTTTACGAAAAATTGGTGCGAACATAGAAGAAGTCCTTTCCTGAAAACCCGCCATGGCGGGTTTTTTTCTTTTTATAGATTAGGTGGAAAGTTAAATCATTCTCGGGAATAAAAAGAAGCAGGTATCCTATCATTCATGGACCAGTGTTTTACATTCTCTTTCAAATTCAATTATGTTAATATTAGATGTTGCAACAGCAACATTGAAACTTATATTTAGTAGAGTGACCATCATAGATACAAAAACATGGAAGGTGAGCCCATGATTTATTTTGATAATAGTGCAACAACAAAACCATATCCCGAAGTAATCGAATCATTCATGAAGGTTACTTCGGACTATTTCGGGAACCCCTCTTCGCTTCATGGACTTGGGGTGCAATCCGAAAAACTGCTTTCCGCTGCAAGAAAGCAGATCGCTGATTTATTAAAGGTGAAGAGTTCGGAAATATATTTCACTTCCGGGGGGACGGAAGGAAATAATCTTGCCATTAAAGGGGCCGCACACTCTCAGGGAAATCGCGGCAAACACATAATCACGACAGCGATTGAACATCCTTCTGTAGAAGATGCATGCCAATCATTGACGAAAATGGGTTATGAGATCACAAATCTTCCCGTTAACGAATTTGGGCAAATTGATGTAACGGACCTTAAGGATGCATTGAGGGAGGATACCATTTTGGTTTCCGTCATGCATGTTAATAATGAAGTTGGCTCGATACAGCCGATTGCTGAAATCGGCAAATTGATAAAACAATACCCAAACGTGCTCTTTCATGTCGATAATGTGCAGGGAGCAGGCAAAGTTTCTTTATCATTGCGTGATGCCAATGTGGATTTATGTACAATTTCCGGCCACAAGGTCCACGGCTTGAAGGGGACGGGCATTCTTTATGTTCGTGAAGGCGTTCGGGTCGATCCGCTTTTCCATGGCGGCAATCAAGAAACGAAAATCAGGAGCGGCACCGAAAATGTTGCGGGAATCGTCGCCCTATCGAAGGCTTTGCGTATTAGTATGAACAATCAATTGCTGTATCATGATAAGCTGCAGCAAATCAAAACTTATTTATATAAAGGTTTGAAGGAAATGGACGGGGTGTTGGTTAACACTCCTGAAGAAGGGGCACCCCATATTGTGAATTTTTCCGTTCCCGGACTTAAATCCGAGGTATTGCTGCATGCACTTGAATCGGAAGGAATATATGTTTCGACAACTAGTGCCTGTTCTTCGAAAAAAAGAACGATAAGCAAAACGGTGGATGCAATGTTCCATAATTCGGCTCGTTCCGAAAGCGTCATCCGAATCAGTACTACCTATGGCAATGAAATGGAAGAAGCAAAGCAAGTTCTGGCGGCGATACAGAAAATAGTCGCTAATTTAGAAAAAATAATGAGGGTTGCAAAATGAAATTTGATCATATAATTATCCGTTATGGAGAAATCTCCACGAAAAAAAGAAACCGTAAAGGCTTTGTAGACAAAATGAAGGCACATATCCGCTGGAGTTTAAAAGATATTGAAGGTGTAGTGCTTACAGCCAACCGGGAGCGGATGTACGTTCTCCTGAACGGTGCGGACCATAAGCCTGTCATTGACCGATTGAAAGGCATTTTTGGAATTCAGTCATTAAGCCCTGCGATAAAAATAGAGCGTGATCTGGAAGTGATGAAAACGGCAGCATTGTATTACCTGAATCATACTCTTGAAGAGGTAAACACGTTCAAAATCACGACAAAACGCGCCGATAAGGATTTTCCATATAATACCGATGAAATTAATAGGGCAATCGGCGGGCATTTGCTCCGAAATACAGAGGATTTAAAAGTGGATGTAAAGAACCCTGATTTGAACCTGCTAGTGGAAGTGAGACGCGAAGCCGTGTATTTGACAGGTGAAATCATCCAGGGGGCTGGCGGTCTTCCATTCGGGTCAAGCGGAAAGGCGATGCTGATGCTTTCAGGCGGGATTGATAGCCCTGTTGCGGGATTCCTTTCGATGAAACGGGGATTGGATGTGGAAGCGATCCATTTCTACAGCCCACCGTTCACGAGCGAACGTTCACGTCAAAAGGTCATTGATTTGGCGGGCAAGCTTGCCGAAATAAATGGAAGCATGAAAGTGCATATCGTTCCATTTACGGAAATCCAATTATTGATTCAAAAACAAATCCCGGAAAACTACTCAATGACTACTACCCGTCGTTTAATGATGCGGGTCGCCGATCGAATCCGTGAAAAGGAAGAAGCCATGGCACTGATTACCGGTGAAAGCCTTGGACAGGTTGCGAGCCAGACGATGAGCAGCATGTTTGCCATCAATGAGGTGACGAATACACCGATCCTGCGCCCGCTGATTACCATGGATAAAACGGAAATCATCAAAATTGCAAGAGAGCTTGATACATTTGAAATATCCAATCTGCCGTACGAAGATTGCTGTACGGTCTTTACGCCGGCAAGCCCAAAAACGAAACCGAAACGTGAAAAGGTCAATTACTATGAAAGCTTCGTCGACTTTGAATCCTTGATCGAAAAAGCGGTCTCCGAAACAGAAATATTGACGGTTAAACCTGGTCAGACTTTCGATAAGGAAGAAACGATGGAAGATTTATTTTAATATCCTGTAATTACCAATAAAATTGTGCGAATGAAGCCATGTGTTTTAACACACTCTATAATCACAAGGAGGTGAAAAACACATGGCAAACAACAACAGCTCAAACGAATTATTGGTACCTGGAGTGGAACAAGCTCTACAACAAATGAAATATGAAATCGCTACAGAATTCGGCGTACAACTTGGTGCCGACACAACATCTCGCGCTAACGGTTCAGTTGGTGGAGAAATCACAAAACGCCTTGTTCAAATGGCTGAACAACAATTAGGCGGAGGTTTCAACAGATAATTTAATAAATATGGCTACAGAGAGCGGGTTTTAACACCCGCTCTCTTTACGTTTGTCGACTTCGTTTCACTGCATTATTTTTTACTGTAATTCTAATTGGATTGAAGAAATTTGTGACACTCCTGCCGAATAACGCAGACAATCGGCGGAAAGGGATCGGATTTCTAAAATCAACTGACGTTTATCAATAAAAAACTGCAGGCAAATTCGCTTTTCTTCGAGTTTGTCTACGTCTGCAGAGAGCGGGTTCAACACCCGCTCTCTTTATTTATTTGTAAAAATAAATAGAAATATTAGAGAAGTATCTTGTATAATGAGTAGGTACTAAGAGTTCATAATTGGAGGGGAAGAATATGAAGCGTGAAGACTTATTGGCTCCGGAACATTACAACTTAGTGAGTGAAATGGAACGTTATGCAAAAGATTCAGAAAAAGTTGCCGTACTCTGGGAGAACGAAACCGGAGATAAAAAACAACTTACATATGAGAATTTATTAAAGAGTGCAAATAAAATTGGAAATGCCTTAAAGAATAAAGGACTGGGTAAAGGTGATACGGTCCTTATCATAATTCCTCGTTTGGTGGAAGCATATCAAGTGTATTTAGCCGCATTAAAAATTGGCATGATTGTCATACCTTGTTCGGAAATGCTTCGTGCGAAGGACTTGCAGTATCGAGTCAACCATGGTGATGTCAAAGGAATCATCAGTTATCATGAATATACTCATGAAGTGAATGAAATAGAAGGAGCGGAAAGCCTCCTTAAATTTTCAATCGGAAAACGAATTGAAAATTGGCTGGATTTGAATGAGCTTGCAGCTGAGGAGTCCGATCAGCTGACAATGGCCGACACGAAGAGTGGGGATATGGCGTTCTTATCGTATACTTCCGGAACGACAGGAAATCCAAAAGGGGTCGTCCATACACATGGATGGGCTTATGCCCATTTGAAAACGTCTGCTGCAAACTGGCTCGGCATCAGCGAAACGGATGTCGTTTGGGCAACAGCAGGCCCAGGGTGGCAAAAGTGGATCTGGAGTCCTTTCCTGGCGGTTCTGGGAACGGGAGCGACAGGCCTTGCCTATCATGGTAAGTTCGAGGCGAAAAAATATCTTCAGCTGCTTCAGGACTACAAAGTGAATGCATTATGCTGCACACCAACCGAGTATCGATTGATTGCAAAGGTGGATAACCTTGATGACTATGATCTATCCCATCTTC
Source organism: Bacillus sp. T-10(2022) (assembly GCF_056502895.1). NCBI lineage: Bacteria > Bacillati > Bacillota > Bacilli > Caryophanales > Bacillaceae > Bacillus > Bacillus sp. T-10(2022). The sequence goes on along the minus strand of NZ_CP113518.1, from coordinate 4,187,949 downwards.
ATAGTGCTGTATCAGCGGGAGAGCCTTTAAATCAAAAAGTGTTCGAGGTCTTTAAAAACCATTTCCAGATTGAAGTGCGTGATGGTTATGGACAGACTGAAAATACCCTGTTGGTAGGTGTAACGAAAGGCATGGGAATTAAATTGGGCTCCATGGGCAAACCGACTCCGGGCAACCATGTGGAAATCGTTGATGATTCCGGTAAGCCCTGTTCTCCTGGCGTAGTGGGTGATATTGCCGTACATGTCGATACACCTGCTCTCTTTAAAGAATATTTTAAAGATCCGGAGCGGACATCACAGCAATTCCGCGGGGACTATTATATCACTGGTGATCAAGCGAAAAAGGATGAGGATGGTTATTTCTGGTTTGAGGGTCGTTCTGATGATATCATCATCAGCTCGGGATATACGATCGGACCGTTTGAAGTGGAAGATGCACTCGTTAAGCATCCATATGTTAAAGAGTGTGCCGTTATAGCAAGTCCTGATGAAATAAGGGGAAATGTGGTCAAGGCGTATGTCGTCTTGATGGATGATATCGATCCGAACAGCCAGGACTTGATCAAGACGCTTCAATCGCACGTGAAAGAATTGACTGCTCCATATAAATATCCAAGGAAAATCGAATTTTTAGAAGAGCTGCCCAAAACGACATCAGGTAAAATCAAACGGGTGGATTTACGGAAAAGGGAAGAAGCACTTCTTAACAATTGATCGAAAACCGTCAGCCCCCATGGCTGGCGTTTTTTTTATTACATAGGGGATTGATTAAAAAGCATAAATATGGGAATTCATGATATGAGATGGTACACTTACTGCATATCTGCACAGTAACAATCATTTAATAAGGAGTGTAAAGCCGGAATGGGAACGTTATGGTTCAATGGGTCGATTTATACGATGGTTAAAGAAAATGATCAAGTGGAGGCAGTCTTCACTGAAAAGGGGGTAATTGTTGATACCGGCAGCCTGGACCATTTGAAAAATGAATATGCCGGCAATATTTCCAGGGAAATCGACTTAAAAGGACAAACGATGCTGCCGGGGTTAGTGGATAGTCACCTCCATTTGGTCGGGCATGGAGAAAGGCTGCTTCGTTTAGACCTCTCTTTGATGGATAGCAGGGAGTCCATCATGAAATCCTTGAAGGAAAAGTGCTCAAAGACCCCGGTTGGAAAGTGGATCGTTGCCGAAGGGTGGAATGAAAATGAATGGCCGAGACCTGAATTGATATTACGGGATGAACTTGACGCGATTTCGGCAGATCATCCCATTGTATTGAAAAGGATCTGCCGGCATGCCCTGGTCGTCAACTCCCGTGCCCTTTTGGAAGCGGATATTAAAGAAGATATTAAAGAACCTTCTTCAGGCGGGGTGATCTGCCGTTATCCTGACGGACGTTTAAATGGTTTATTTAAAGAAAGTCAGGCGCAGAACCTTATTTTAGACAGTCTTCCCGGCATTGATCAAGAGTATATCGAAAACGCGCTCACAGAGGCCATAGAAGACGCATATAAGCTAGGTTTGACTGGCGGACATACTGAGGACCTCCATTACTACAATGGCTTCATGCCGACATATCAGGCGTTTAAATCGGTAATCGAGGACCGGGAAATGGCCTTTCGCGCCAACTTGCTCGTCCATCACGAAGCGTTTGAAGAAATGCTGGCAGCAGGCGGCGGCTATCAGAAAGGTACGCGATATATCAAATTCGACAGCATGAAGATCTTTACCGACGGCTCCTTAGGCGGACGCACAGCCCTGTTGAGCGAACCTTATGTAGATCAAAAGAATACGAATGGAGTCGCGATATTCACTGAAAACGAGCTTCAGGAATGGGTGAAAAAAGCAAGGGCTGCCGGAATGCCGATTGCTGTCCATGCGATTGGCGATCTTGCTTTTGAATACGTCTTGAATGCTATTGAAGCCCTCCCCCCGGAAAAGGGACAGAGGGACCGGCTCATCCATGCGCAGATTGTGCGGCCGGAGCTTTTGCAGCGGGCGGCAAAGCTGCCGGTAATTTTTGATATCCAACCGGGTTTCGTCCCGTCCGATTTTCCGTGGGTGGAAGAAAAGGTACCAGCCGATCTATTGGAATCCTCCTATGCCTGGAAAACCTATTTGAATTTGGGCATCATTTGTGCGGGAGGGTCGGATGCACCCATTGAACCATTAAATCCGATTTTGGGCATTCATGCAGCTGTCACAAGGATGAAAATCAACAGTGAGGACCGTACCGTGTATGGTTTGTCTGAAAGGCTTTCCGTATACGAGGCTTTCGCACTGTATACCAAAGGGAGTGCTGCAGCAATCGGCCAGGAAAAACGCCGTGGTATGATCAATAAAGGGTACGATGCTGATTTTACCGTGTTTAATCTGGATGTCTTTGCTGTTGCACCGGATGATCTCCTGAAAGCCGAGGCGGTCATGACGGTCATCGATGACAAAATCATGTATGATAAAAATTAACAGTTGCAAAAAAAGAAATGGAAATACAAAATTGTTAGTTGGAGTTAGATAAAGGATGTAAATGGAAAGAAGGCTTGTTATGAAAGTGGATGAACAAAAAGAAGGGGCGATTTATGCAGCCCTTTCTTACATGATGTGGGGAGTTGTGCCGATTTACTGGAAGTTCCTTCAGGGAGTCGGTGCAATAGAAATTTTAGCTCAGAGGGTATTATGGTCTTTCGTGTTCATGCTGGTTTTATTGATGTTCATGAAAAAATGGCAAGCGTTTCTTGATTATGTCAAAAACATAATGGGAAATCCGAAACTCTTTACGGCATTACTAACGGCGTCACTGCTTGTTACAGCTAATTGGGGAGTGTTCATCTGGGCCGTTAACTCAGGACGGATCCTCGACACGAGCCTTGGATATTATATCAATCCGCTAGTCAGTGTACTATTGGGCGTGATAGTCCTAAAAGAAAAATTGAGCGGGGCCCAAATCATTTCATTCCTGCTTGCAGGAATCGGAGTCTTGATCCTTGGCATTCATTTCGGCACGATCCCGTGGATCTCTCTTGTTTTGGCCATGACCTTTGGATTATACGGTCTGGCAAAAAAAATGATCAAGGCCGAATCGGCGATCGGGCTGACGCTCGAAACGATGATGGTAACGCCTCTGGCCCTTGGTTACCTGATCTACTTAATGAACCGATCAGAAATGCAGTTCTTTACAGATGGAAGCACAAGCTTGCTGTTGGTGGGCGGCGGGATTGCCACGGCATTGCCTCTTTTATATTTTGCAAAAGGGGCGGAGAAGATCCCGTTATCGATGCTTGGCATTTTTCAGTATATCGCTCCGACCTTATCTTTATTGATCGGGGTATTCGTCTATCATGAAAGTTTCACGAAAGCACATCTTTTAGCCTTTTTGTTCATATGGTCAGCCTTGGCTGTTTATACACTATCCATAACGAAATGGGGTCAGGCAAGTGCCCGCAGGTTCAAAGGCAAAGGGAATATTGGTGCGTGAAAAGAAAAAATGCTTGGGAGATCTCTCCCCAAGCATTTTTTTATGCATATAAAACAAAAAGGTCATGAAAGGTATATCTTCGAACCTATTTCAGAAACAATACAATTGGAAAGGCTGACAGGACAGTGATCGGGCTTTGCTCGGGGGATATTTAGTTGAAATTGTCTATAGAAGGAACTATCCAGGAAAATGATATGTGTTGTCAAGAATGCTGATATGGTGGCGTACGGCTTTCTATTGCTATTTAATTCATTGATGATTCCCTGTGCAGTGGTAATCCCGATCCCGTGGCCATAAAAGAGGTTTCTCCCTAATAATATGGCATTTTCACCTTGCCATTCAGGAGTTGTCTCGTCATGATCAGGGTTTATGAAGTAAACGCAATCCCCTGGTAAATAATCCCGTCCTTGGTGAATGATAAGAGCCATATTCCTTGGAGGGCGAAAGTCATATAAAAATAGGTCTGAAAAAAGATAGTCGAAATTCCTGGGGCCGATTAAATCCAAAATCGCCTTTAAAAAAGTGACGACTATTGCTGTCCCGCATTCGAAGGCATAAAGCCTTCCATTCATGAAAATGTCAACAAGCGCAGCATGAGGGAGAATCCCTGGCTGAAGGGTAAAGGTGCCATCCTTTGAAAGGTGCCAATATTTTTGATTGGATTGAGATTCCTCAAGTGTGGAAAATTCCGGACCACTTTTATCCAACGCAATAGCTGCCTCTATGACTCGGTTCCTCAGCTGTATCTCGAAATTAAAATCCCCAAAGTTCCGGTATTCAAAAACGTTAGAATCTTCCGCCAAGCATTGAAGAGTTTCAAGTGATTTGGCAGATGCTGTACCTGGTTGGATTTGACTGACATCTAACCATTTGTGATTAATCTTTATCATGATCATATCCACCTTTTGCTTATGAAATTAAGGGTTTAATAAAACCGGTAAACAAAAATGTCTACAGGTAATGCTCATTATATGAATGCTTGCAAAGAAATGACTATTTGATAAGTGTCCGCCACCGTTGCAGCCAAGAATGATTAGAAAGGAAAGAGGCAGAATTATTTTGCTTTCAATGATTTTCGTTCCAAAAGATGTTTTGCAAGAAATCCTAAAGTGCCAGGAATACCTTTCCAATTAGTGAGAAGAAGCAAATTAGTATTCCTTTTTCCCTATGAATTGATATAATGAGAGAGAAAAGTTCATATGTGCGAGAAATGTAGGGGGGCCAGTACTGCTGGCTGAGATTGCATCCTTTAGATGCTGACTCTTTGAACCTGATCTGGATGATGCCAGCGGAGGGAACATATTATTACTGATTTTCTGTTTTGTATGTTAACGTCCGAATTCATCTTCGGGCGTTTTTTGCTTTTTTATCCAGTATTTGAATAGAACCTGGAGCCCCATTATGGTTCCGGCATATGGATCTTATAAGATGTGTAGGAGGATAATGACTTGAATAAATTCTTACCACTGTTAACTTCGTTGTTCCTTTTGGCTGGATGCGGTGCAGGCGGAACTAATGAAAAAGAAGAAGCATCTAAAAATGAAGAATTAAAAAAGGTATCGGTCGTGCTCGATTGGACACCGAATACAAACCATACAGGATTGTATGTAGCCAAGGAAAAAGGTTATTTTAAAGACCAAGGTCTTGATGTGGAAATTATCATGCCAGGTGAAGCTGGAGCGGATAAGCTTGTCGCTTCAGGAAAATCTGAATTTGGCGTGAGCTACCAGGAGGGCATAACGCAGGCCCGCGTGCAGGGCGTGCCGATTGTTTCGGTTGCTGCCGTCATCCAGCATAATACCTCTGGATTCGCTTCCCCTGAGGCAAAGAACATTAAAACTCCCAAGGATTTTGAAGGGAAAACGTATGGTGGCTGGGGGTCTCCGGTTGAAAAGGCCATTATTGATTCACTAATGAAAAAAGAAAATGCGGATGTAAATGAAGTGGATATAGTCAATACAGGAGACATGGATTTTTTCACTTCGGTTAAAAGGGATATAGATTTTGCCTGGATTTATTATGGATGGACAGGCATTGAGGCTGAGTTGCGAAATGAAAAGCTTAATATGGTTTACTTAACCGAATACTCAGATAAGCTTGATTACTATACGCCTGTTTTGACTACAAATGAAAAGATGATAAAAGAAGATCCCGAAACTGTTAAAGCATTCGTTCATGCAGCATCGAAAGGGTACCAGTTTGCGATTAAGAATCCTGCTGATGCAGCAGACATGTTAATTAAGTCTGCGCCGGATCTTGATGCAAAACTAGTTAAGAAAAGCCAGGAGTGGCTTGCAGCCAAGTATCAGGATGATGCTCCGCGTTGGGGTGAACAAAAACTGGAAATCTGGAAGAATTACAGTGATTGGATGACTGAAAACAAGCTTCTTGAAGGTGATTTCGATCCTGAAAAGGCATTTACCAATGAATTTTTACCAAAATAGGAGGAAATACAATGGCCAATTCATTAATTAGTATACAAATTATCCCTAAAGGGAAAAATGTCATCCCTATGGTCGATGAAGCAATCAAGATCATTGAAGAATCAGGTGTCAAGTATGAGGTTCACCCGCTTGAAACGACAATGGAGGGCGAGCTTTCCGAACTTTTTGCCGTGATAGAAAAAATGAATGTAAGAATGATTGAAATAGGATCGCCGAATGTCATTTCGCAAGTGAAAATATTATATCAGCCAAGCGGGATTACGATGGATACGTTAACGGAGAAATATCGGGCATGATCGGAAGGGGAATTTGGAAGAAGGGGGCTCCCTTCTTTCTTTTATTATTGTTGCTGATAGTTTGGGAGTCAGTGACAATCTTATTGAAGGTTGAAGAATGGCTGCTTCCCGCTCCATCGGCCATTTTCATTGAAGGAATTGAGTCGTCGCGCAATCTTTACGGACACCTTATATCCACAAATGAGCTTGCGTTGTCGGGCTTTTTTATTGGAAGCTGCATCGGCTTATTGGTTGCTGCAACCTTACACCTATTTCCAGGTGTGAAGGACGCGGTTTATCCTCTGCTCATACTATCACAAAATATACCTATCATAGTTTTGGCCCCGCTTTTGGTGATCTGGTTTGGCTTTGGCATGCTGCCTAAGTTAATCGTGATTTCGCTTGTATGTTTTTTTCCGGTTGCGGTTGCATCATTGGACGGTTTTCGCCAGACACCATACGAACTTAAGCATTATTTCAAGATGATGGGAGCGGGAAAGAACCAGTTATTTTGGAAGCTGGAATTTCCCCACTCAATCCCGTTCATTTTCTCCGGCCTGAAAATTTCGGCCACCTATAGTGTAATGGGTGCGGTTATTTCAGAGTGGCTCGGGGCAAAATCGGGGATTGGTGTTTATATGACGCTCGCGTCTTCTGCGTTCAGGACAGACCGGGTGTTTGTTGCCATTTTCATCATCATGGGAATGAGCCTGATCTTTTTTGGAATCATCACCTTCCTGGAGAAATACTTAGTTTCTTGGAAGAGAAAGGAGGGCGGCAAGGATGAAGCTGGAAATTAAAGATGTCTCCTATTCTTTCGATGGTAAACAGAATATATTGGAGAATATGAATTTTCATGTGGGTGATGGGGAATTTGTCACGATCCTTGGGCCATCGGGCAGTGGTAAAAGTACATTGTTCCACTTGATCGGCGGTATTTTGAAGCCGGATCATGGCATCATTTCACTGGATGGTAAAAAGATAAATGGTTTAAAGGGCCATATCAGCTATATGCCGCAGCAGCCTTCCCTTTTACCTTGGAGAACGGTATTGGAAAATGTTTTGCTTGGAAGTGAACTTGCTGGGATCAAAGATAAAGAAAAGGCAAAAGCCCTTTTGATGAAAGCTGGATTAGAAGAGTATGAGAAAGCATATCCGCATGAATTATCAGGAGGCATGAAGCAAAGGGCCGCATTCATCCGGAGTATCTTAAGTCCACAGGACTTGATGTGCCTGGACGAACCCTTTTCTGCCTTGGATGAACTGACAAGATTGAAAATGCAAAAATGGCTGTTGTCGGTTTGGGAAGAAAATCGGAGGTCGGTGCTTTTTGTTACGCATAGCATAGATGAAGCGGTTTTCCTATCCGATAGAATTTATGTGTTATCAGCAAAACCGGCTGCTGTCATCAAAGAAGTGAATGTTCCATTTCCAAGGCCAAGAAGTGAAGAACAGCTTCTTAGTGATGAATTTTTTCATTTGAAAAGAGAGTTATATGCAGCATTAATGCCAACTCTTTCTACTTAAGTAAGGAGGCTATTAAATTTTGAGAATCATTGACAGCCATATCCATTTGGATAAATATGATGTTGTTAAGCGGAAGCAGATTTTGACTGACATGGAAAAGGTTCATTTGCAATCCTTGCTGACTGTTTCCATGAATTTGGCTTCTTCGATTAACAATTATCAGCTTTCACTGAAAGATTCCCGAATTAAGCCTGCCTTTGGCTTTCATCCAGAGCAGCCCCTCCCGAGTGATGAAGAAGTGAACGAATTATTGAACTGGATGCGGGAACATCGTCAAGATATGGTTGCCATAGGTGAGGTTGGACTGCCCTATTACTTAAGGCAGGAAAATCCTGATATTGATAACTCAGCGTATATAGTGATACTGGAGAAGTTCCTGGCTTTTGCTAAAGAGGTGGAAAAGCCGGTTATCCTTCATGCCGTCCACGAAGATGCACCTATCGTTTGCGACCTTTTGGATAAGCATCAAATCACAAAGGCGCACTTTCATTGGTTTAAAGGCGATATCCGGACAGTCGAAAGAATGGCCGAAAAGGGCTACCGCATTTCGATTACACCTGATGTTTGTTATGAGAGGGAAATACAGGATCTAGTTTCGGCATACCCACTTAATCTGATGATGATTGAAACGGATGGCCCATGGCCGTTTGAAGGGGTTTTCGAAGGGAAATGGACCCATCCCGGCATGATGCATGACAGTGTGCGTCAAATTGCTTCGATTAAAGGGTTGCCGATTGAAAATGTTTATGAAACCCTTTATCAAAATACGAAAGATTTTTATCATATATAAAGGTACCGGCTATCATCTCCGGTACCTTTTTAGTTCGTTCAAAGGAAGGTCCTTTTAACCTTTTCCCAAAAGGAATTGTCTTTTAGCTTAACGGTCTTGATGACTTTACCGCTTAACCGGACCTTTACCTGTTCGACATGATTGATGCTTAAGGCTTCATTGTCCATTCCGATGATCGGATAGCTTGGTCCGTTTTGTTCAAGGTGGATGGTCAACGTCCTATCACCGCTTAGAATGAATGAGGAACCTAAGGTCCGATAGGTATTATTATTGATGGAAGCAAGCTCGCTCACTTGAAAGCAAGGGAGAAGGGGATCGACAACGGCCCCATTGACCGATTTATTATAGGCGGTGCTTCCTGTCGGAGTCGCAATAATGATTCCGTCCCCGCGAAAAGTTTCAAAATGGAGTCGATCAATGAAAATATCCATGATGAACGTTTTGGTGATGGAAGACCGGATACTGAGTTCATTAAGGGCATAAAAGGAGGGCTGATCATCCAATTGGATATCGATGGTTGGATATTTACGCACCTCAATTTGCTCTCTAGTCATGGCATCGATCATTTTATCCGTATCTTCCAAGTGGAAATCGCAATACATATTCAAATTACCTGTGGTGGAAATGCCCGCATATAAACAGTCATCCCTGAACCCGGTTTTACGGGCTGCCTGCAGGAATGTGCCGTCATCACCGATGCTTACGATGATGTTTGCTTTTGTGAAATCCTGGATGACTTCATACGAATGTTGCTTCGCCAAGTCTGACAGGTATTCAACCTTGCTAAGCATCTCTGCATTAGGTGCATGGAAAAAATAAATATTCCTTCGAGTGTTCATCATGATCCCTCCTAGTATGTATGTTTATGAAAGGGCTTTCTTTTCTTTTGAAAAAGGAAAACCGCAGTACAAAATGCAGCTGCACATTTCGTGCATTTTTATATGACATAGTTTATCATGGAATGAAACATTTTTGTTATTCGTTTGAGGAAGCAGTATTAACTCGATAGCGAAGCAGTTCCTTTTAGGAAGTGAAAAGCGAATAATGGTATAATGAATTCTCAGTAAGGGCTCTTTAAATCCCTGCCATACAAAGGGTATATGACCAATTGGTGAATAGGGTTCGGATATAAAAGAAAGTAGGTTATGTGTATGAAAGTACATATCATTGCACCGTATGAATCAATGATTCCAATTATAAAAGCGTGTGTGCCTCTTTATCCAGACATAGAAATAGGGTATTCCATAGGCGACTTGGAAAATGGTGTTGAACTTGCAAAATTGGAAGCGGAAAACGGAGCGGATGCCATAATCAGCAGGGGAGGGACGGCCAAGTTAATTAAGAAATCGATCAATATTCCAGTGATCGACATGCACCTTTCCGGTTATGATATGATCCGTTCCCTGACATTGGCCAGTGAGCTTAAAGATAAAACGGCCATCGTAGGATTTTCAAATATAACATCAGGCGCCCAATCGATTATTGACTTATTGGACCTTCCTTTACAGGTTTATACGGTCCGTGAATCAAAAGAAGTAGCTCCTCTCATTTTGACTTTGAAAAACGAGGGTTATAAACAGATTGTTGGTGATGTGATTACAATAAATACAACCATCTCTTATGGCATGAAAGGATTCCTCATTCAATCGGGAAAGGAATCAATCATAAGGGCTATCAATGATGCTAGGGAAATGATTGCCTATCTTCATTACAAAAGCGACATCAATAGGATGTTTGAAAGGCTTTTAGTCAAAGAAGTCCACAATATCATCATTTTAAATAGTGATAACCAAATCGTCTATGAGCATTTAACGGATTTTGACTTCAATCCATTGACCGATGATCAATATAGAACCATGAATGGAGAAGTGAACGTAAGTAAGCAGCTTCATACCAGTTTTTCACAGGATGGCAGCAGTATAGAGGTAGACGGCTTTTGGCATGATGGTTTGTACTCTTCATATGGTGTTTATGTATTAGATGCCAGTTCGATGAAACGATTCGAACAAAAAGGGGTGCAGATTAAGGAAGCTTCCATCTCAGAACCGATTGCCATAGATACAGTTCTCATAAATAATGTAACATCGCTATATAAGAACCATGAAATCATTCACTTAAAAGGAAATCGAGGGACGGGTAAGGAGTTTCTTGTAAATTATATACATAATGAACAAACTAAAAATGGAAAGCTTCTTATAATTGATTTCAAAGAATTCAAGGAAGCTGATCTTAACAAGCTCCCTCTTGAGCATATCCGCACCATAACTCTGAAAAATATCGATTGTCTAGATGATTATGAACCATTAAGAGAATTTCTAAGCATTTGCTGCAGAAAAAGTCTATCGATATTCATTGTATCAAATGTTCAAATCAACGAAGCCATTGCTGGACATTTTGCAATAAACACGATTCATATGCAGGATTTATCGCAACGAAAGAGCGATATAGGAAACTTATCGAAATTCTTTTTATCCTATTATCATCAAACGTATGGAACAACCGCAATGAATATAAAAAGTGATGCTCTTGCTCTTCTGGAAGAGTATTCGTATCCTAACAACATTGACGATTTAAAACAGTTAATTAAGCAAATTGCTTTAAATGAAAAAGAGTATGTGATACGAAAGGAAACCATTCAGAAAATAATAGAAGATAATAACATTTCGACTGATATCTTCGTTTCACAAAAAGCGACGCTAAAAGAAATGGAAAAGTATATCATTCAGCGAGTTCTTAAAGAGGAAAATTATAATCAAACGAAAACTGCCGAACGATTGGGTATTAACCGGGCAACATTATGGCGCAAACTTAAAGAATGACTTTAAGTTTGTTTTTTTTTGATTAGAGTGTTGCATTTTTAAACTATTTTAACAAAAAGTAGTTTTATATTTTTATAAGTGTTGCTTTTATTAACATCGTATTTTAATATGAATATTGTAAGCGCTTTAATAATAAAACAAAGGGGTTTTTATTATGAGAATTAAAGCAACGCTTGATCGTATCCCAGGGGGGATGATGGTTGTTCCGCTATTGCTGGCAGCCACTATCAATACATTATTTCCTAGTCTATTAAGGATTGGCGGTTTTACGGAAGCACTCTTCGTGAACAGTTCAAGTGCTTTGATAGCATTATTCCTCTTAATTGCCGGAACGCAAATCAATCTTCGTACAGCAGGCACTTCGGTGAAAAAGGGCGTTATACTTTTAACATATAAGTGGGTGTTAGGAGCACTGGTCGGCCTACTTGGGTTCTGGCTGGCAGATAGTAACGGATTGTTTTTAGGGATGGCACCATTGGCAATTATTGCAGCCATGACAAATTCCAATGGCGGGCTTTATATTGCATTAGCCGGTCAGTATGGGAAAGAAGAAGACAAGGCTGCCTATCCATTTCTCGCTTTAAGTGACGGTCCATTCTTAACAATGGTAGCGCTTGCTATTTTCGGGACAATGGGCTTCGCTGATGGCATGTTCTCTCCAACTTCGTTCATAGCCGTATTGCTTCCACTGCTAGTCGGGGTGGTATTAGGGAATTTGGATTCCGAGATGAAAGATTTCCTTTCTAAAGGAAGCGATAAGCTTGTTCCATTCTTTGCTTTTTCATTAGGTATGGGGATTAATTTCACAGCGATAATCCAAGGTGGATTAAGTGGAGTATTACTTGGCGTGATTACAGTTCTCCTAACTGGTGGAGGAGGGTATCTGATCTTTAAATGGATAGGATGGAACCCGATTGTCGGTGCTTCTGAAGGCTCCACTGCGGGTAACGCCGTCGGGACTCCGGTGGCTATCGTGGCAGCGAATGCTTCATTCGGGATCCATGCGGAGCTTGCTACTGTACAAATTGCAGCAAGTGTTGTAACAACAGCTATCCTTCTCCCGGTATTCATCGGCTTCCTATCCAAGCATTTGGATAAGAAGGGTGGAGTGGCTAAATACAATAATTAGGCTAGCCCATGTTTTGGAGGGATTTAAATGAAATTAGCGATTATTGCGGATGATTTAACAGGCGCCAATGATAGCGGAGTCCAATTGGCTCGACATGGTCTTAAAACGACCGTACTATTTGGATTGGATGAAGAAAATGTACGGGATTATGATGCCGTCGTATTTGATACAGACAGCCGCTCACTTGAGAGGCAAGATGCTTACGATAAAGTCAAGGCAGCGGCAGGTTTTTTAAAGCGGGCTGGCTTCTCAACGATATTCAAAAAGCTGGATTCGACAATGCGCGGTAATATCGGTGCTGAAATCGATGGCATCTATGATGCTATAAGGCCGGATTTAGTCATGATCGCTCCGGGTTATCCTAAAAATGGAAGGTCAATTCTGGATTCTACCCACTATTTAAATGGTATTCCTCTTGGAGAAACAGAGATTTCCAAGGACCCAAAAACGCCTGTGACCCAATCGTATCTGCCAGAGTTGATTGGCGCCCAGACATCACATAAAATTGGTACAATTACAGTGGGAGATTTGGACAAAGGCAAAAACCATGTGAACAGAAAGTTATTAGGGTTTGCAAAGGATTCGATAACGTATATCATCATCGATGCAACCGAAGAGCAGCATTTGAACGACATATTGAATTATACAAAGGAAATGAATCTTGAAGTGGCCTGGGCGGGATCGGCAGGGATCGCCAATTACCTGCCTGACCATTATTCCATTCCACACAAGGAAAATCGATTGAAGATCCCTAATTCAAGCTCGCCGGTCCTTACAGTGATCGGAAGTGTAAATAAGAATTCACGGAAACAGTTGAAAAAAATGCTGGAACAGACCCAGGTACATGCCATATCATTCGAGTCCCATAAAGCTGTAGGGGACGACCGGGAAAGAACTGAGGAAATCAGGAGAGTCTATCATGAGGCCATCCAAATGGCAGCACAAGGGCAGGATGTCGTCATTTATTCCACTGCAGAAAAAGCGGATATTGAAATGGCTTGGAAAACAGGCGAATCTAAAGGCCTTACTCATACACAGGTCAGTAACGAGATTGTGAAAGCGATTGGAACAGTATGTTCTGTCCTGTTAGAGAAACAATATTTTAAAGGTGTGACAATGACCGGCGGCGATACGGCCAAGCAAATATGCAATCTATGGGATGTAAAAGGTTTCGAATTGCTGGATGAACTGGAAATAGGAGTCCCAATCTCCAAATTCCTAGGTAATGACGATATTTATGTCGTCACGAAAGCTGGAGGATTTGGTTCAGAGGACGTATTTATTCATGCGATGAATAAGTTGAAGGGGGAGAATGATTGATGAGACCCATTATCGGAATTACGATGGGAGATGCGGCGGGAATTGGCCCGGAAATTATCGTAAAAGCACTGGCTCACGTTGAGGTGTATCAACAGTGCAGGCCGCTAATTATCGGAGATGCGAAAATAATAGAAAAGGTTAAGCCTATAGTAGGCTTTGAGGGAGCGGTTCATGCCATAAAAGATCCTACAGAGGCGAAATATGAGTTCGGTTCGATAGATGTTCTGGATCTGGACATCCTGCCTTTGGACCTTCCATTTGGAGAAGTTTCTGCTTTAGCGGGAGACGGCGCCTTTCAATACTTGGCAAAGGCCATCGACCTGGCAAAGGAGAAGAAGATTCATTCAATCTGTACAGCCCCACTGAATAAAGAAGCGCTCCACAAAGGCGGTCATATGTATCCGGGTCATACAGAGATTCTTGCTGACCTTACTGATACAAATGACTTTTCGATGATGCTGACCACTCCCAATTTAAAGGTCATCCATTTGACGACTCATATGGGGCTGATTGAAGCTATCGAAAGCATTAATCCTGAGCGGACGTACAAAGTAATTAAACTTGCACATGAAACGCTGACAAAGGCGGGCTTCCAAAACCCAAGCATTGCCGTTTGTGGAATAAACCCACATGCAGGGGAAAATGGCTTATTTGGAAATGGTGAAGAAGAAGAGAAGTTAATGCCTGGAATAGAAAGGGCACAGGCTGAAGGAATCAATGTAAGCGGACCGCTTCCTGCAGATACATTGTTCTACCGGGCTGGGCGTGGAGATTTTGATATTGTCATTGCCTGTTATCATGATCAGGGACATGCCCCAATCAAGGTTATGGGGATTGAGGCTGGGGTCAATATTACCGTAGGGCTCAAGGGCGGAATTGTCCGAACTTCCGTAGATCATGGCACAGCTTTTGATATCGCTGGAAAGAACATCGCTGATGAAAAAAGCATGCTTGCGGCCATTCAGTCAGCAATTGAATTAGCTCCAAAGCAATAAATAGAGAAGCTGTCGGGATGATCCCGGCAGTCTTTTAGTTGAGCTGATTTTCCGTTTACGGCATTTACTGCTCCGCTCAAAAATTGAAACTTGGTAAAACTAATATATTAATGAAGATTGAAAAATAAATGGAGATTGTGCAAAATGCACCAATATATTTCCAATTGGAGGATTATTTGCTACAATTTTATATGTCTTGGTTTATCATGGAATGAAACATTTTCGTCTTTAGTTCGTATGGTAAGAAGGATACATATATTTAAGGGGGAAAACAGATGAATGGAAAGCGTTGGGCGGCACTTGGAATTGCAGCCGTTTTATTTTTTGTTTCTATTGTTGTAGGCACGGCTACGACTATATTTACAGCGGATACGGAAAATATCATTGATGATTTATTTGCTTCTGAAAGTGCATTTTACGAGGAAGTCATAGAAGGCGATGATTTCTCTAATGTAATTGCCGTATTCGATGTAGAGGGCACGATTCAAGATACAGGAGAAGCCTCATTACTTAGTTCGGCAACATATAATCACCGTGCCTTCATGGATAAGCTGAAGATGGCTGAGGAAAATGATGATATCAAAGGAATCATCCTTCGGGTGAATTCTCCAGGCGGCGGTGTCGTCGAAAGTGCAGAGATATATGAAAAGATCCTTGATATCAAGAAAGTGAAAAAACCTGTTTATGTATCAATGGGGTCTATGGCGGCTTCAGGAGGATATTATATTTCTGCACCAGCCGATAAGATTTATGCTAGTCCGGAAACGATGACGGGTTCACTTGGTGTCATCATGCAGGGGTATAATTACGAGAAGTTGGCCAAGAAGTATGGTGTTGAGTTCCAAACCATCAAAAGCGGACCACACAAAGATATTATGAGTCCGACCCGGGAAATGACTGGTGAAGAACGTGAAATACTCCAAGACATGATCGATAATTCTTATAACCAATTTGTAAAAATCATTGCAGACGGACGCGGTATGTCAGAGAAGGAAGTAAGGGAAATCGCCGATGGCCGCATTTATGATGGACGTCAGGCTAAAGAAAACCATCTAATCGATGATTTCGGCCATTTGGATGATGTAATTGCCGCGATGAAAACGGATATCGGTGAAAAGGATGCTCAAGTTATCCGTTATACAGATGAGGCAGGATTCGGTTCATTATTCAGTATGGGTGCGCAAAAAATGTTGGGAAATGATGTGGAAACGGCAGTCTTGACAAAAATCCTTTCCTCTTCAAATTCTCCACGCTTAATGTATTTGTATGCGGAATAGGGGGGCTGAAGGATGACGGAAAGAAATGAAAATAATGAACAAATCGCTTCAACCAATCTAATGGCAGATCAAGAGATTCCCGTTCAGCAGGGATTTTCAACAGCCAGTAAGGCCGTGGATGATGATGGTGTCAAGAAAGTTCATTTTGCCGGTTTTTGGATGAGGTTTTGGGCCTATTTAGCCGATCTATTGGTTATCGGAAGTTTGAACCGGATTTTGATTCATCCCATCTTCAAGTTTTATGAAGGGACAGATGATCTCTGGTTTTCCGCAGAGGGCTTTTTAACGGGGGTCGTATTCTTCTTATACTTTGTTTTGATGACCAAATTCTTGAACCAAACTCTTGGTAAAATGATTTTTGGACTGAAAGTCGTTGCATTGAAGGAAGAGAAAAAAAACATTTCATGGGGAACGATTTTGTTCAGGGAGCTGATTGGCCGCTATATTTCAAAGGTCACTTGGATTGGCTATCTCTTGGCAGGCCTATTACCGAAGAAACAGGCTTTGCATGATGTCTTTGCAGACACGGGCGTAGTGTTGATCAGAAGATGATTTTTTCCATTCATAAATCTGTAAGAGCGTGATTTTCGCTTTTGCAGGTTTATTTTTTTTGCATATGCCGATAATGATAGGCTGAAGGGGTGTGGGTGCATGAAGTGGCTTTTGTTGATAATAGGTATCCTCATTTTGGTGCTGCTTATTGTTGTTTTCACTAAAGTAAAAGTGTCCATCGACTACAAACGTGTCCAAACGAATGACCTAATACATATTAAATTATCAGCTTGGTACGGGCTTTTTCACTATACACTCAAGGTTCCGGTCATGAAAATGGAAGATGACTCGGCAACTGTAGTAGTAAACGAAGAAAAAGAAATGAACGGAAAAACAAAAAAGGAAGAAAAGAAAAAAATCACAGCCGAAGATCTGCGTGACGGATTTGCAGACATTCTGGAGATGCTTCAGCATATCATCGGATTCCATAAGATCGTCCGTCACTTCGCTGGGAAAGTCCAAGTCAAAAAATTCTCCTGGCATAGTAAGGTCGGTACTAAAAACGCTGCACACACCGGTGTCTTAACTGGAGCATGCTGGGCACTCAAAGGTTCCATCATCGGGTTGCTGACAAGCTATTTCAACTTCCGGATCATGCCCTCCTATTCCATTACACCCGACTTTCAGAGATGGCAGGCAAACACGTCGATTTCCTGCATATTACAATTTAGAATCGGGCAGGCTATGGTGACTGGAATAAAACTGCTTCGTTATTGGAAAGGCGGGAAGCCGCATTTCAAGTCGAGGAAATTAGCGAAGCTATCAGGTGATTCCAATAAACAATCGTTCTAGAGTGGAGGGAATTTAAATGTCAGATCATCCGATCCAAGGTTTAATGAAAGAAGCTATGGAAAATCTGAAAGAAATGGTCGATGTGAACACGATCATCGGAGATCCGGTGGAAACTCCGGATGGAAGTGTCATTTTAACCGTATCCAAAGTGGGATTTGGTTTTGCAGCCGGTGGCAGCGAATTTGTGATGGATGGAAACCAGCAAGGACAGCAAGGTGGTTCCAAGCAGCCCTTTGGCGGCGGTAGCGGCGGCGGGGTTTCCATAACACCAATTGCCTTTTTGATTGTCGGTTCCCATGGGGTGAAAATGATCCATCTGGATGAAGGGACGCATCTTCTCGAAAAAATGATGGATTTAGCTCCTCAAGTCGTCGATAAGATCCAGTCCATGCTATCCAAGAAAGACAATAATCAAAAGCAGGGCAGTAATCAAAACCAAGGCGGCAGTCAACAAGCTGCAAAAAGGTACCAAGAACCTAAAATGGATATTGATTTCTAACTGCGACTCGGCATCCGCCGAGTTTTTATTTTTGCTGCAGTATGTCATTACAGATTCAAAAGCTTGGATGTCATGTACAAGCACCAATCACATTTCCCAATTCAATTAATTGCAAAATTCCGGCAAAACAAATATTATTATGCTTGTACATATAGCAGAAAAAGGAGGAATTTTTAATGGCTTCAGTTACATTTAAAAACAACCCGATCACTTTAGTGGGACCAGAACTAAAAGTTGGGGACAAAGCACCTGATTTTACAGTATTGGCTAATGACTTATCTCCGGTTACTTTAAACGACTCCAAAGGTTCTGTCCGCATTATCAGCGTGGTTCCATCCGTGGATACAGGTGTTTGTGACGCACAGACACGTAAATTTAATGAAGAAGCGGCAAAATTGGATAATGTAAAAGTACTTACGATCAGTAACGATCTTCCTTTCGCGCAAAAACGCTGGTGTGCTGCCAGCGGCTTGGATAATGTTCAAGTTCTTTCCGATCACCGTGACCTTTCATTCGGTGAAGCATATGGTGTAGTCATGCAAGAACTTCGTCTATTGGCTCGCTCTGTATTCGTAGTGAACAGCTCTGATGAAATCACATATGTAGAATATGTAAGTGAAGGCACCAGCCATCCTAATTACGAAGGTGCAATCGAAGCGGCTAAAGCGGCAAAATAAGATGCGAATTCAAAAAAAACCGGGCGCAATGTGCCCGGTTTTTTGTTTTAATGTTGATTTTCTTGTTGATAAACACCTTGTCGTTGAAGTGGACAGGTCCTTTTTAGGCTCTAATATTCATTTAAGTTGTGGTTATTATTAATTTCTGAGGTCGATCGATACAGTTCGGTTCTTTTGACTAGATTCATTTATTATATGCTGGATCAGTTAAGGCTCGAAAGTCGGACCATTTTGTGGTAAAACAACCTTGCCAGACCACTCTTGCCCATTAGGTGTTCCAACTCTTATGTCAATTTCATTAGGCCACGACGGCAATTGTCTCGGTCCTGGGAAAAACCCCTGTTGTTGCCCTGCTCGAAATCCTTCTCGATATCCTTGTCGATACCCTTGTCGAAATCCTTGTCGAAACCCTTGTTGAAACCCCTGTTGTTGCCTGTTTAATTCATCTGCTGACTGAATATCATGTTGCTGATTTATCGGATTAACCTGCCCATGATAGTTTTGATATTGATTATCCATATATAATCACCACCTCATGCATGGTATTCTGTTTGGGCATTCATTGAGCCTATCCAAATAAAAAAAAAATACAGGGCAACAACACTACCCGTATTTGAGTTTTTAGACAAAAGGTTTTCCATCTAATTTCAAAACAAAGTTGATTGGAACATAAGGTACGAGACTCCTGCGGGAAAAGCGTGTCTAGGGGAGACCCCGCAGGCGCAAGCCGAGGAGGCTCCCCGACCGCCCGCGGAAAGCGAGTGCCTGAAGTGGAAATCAACGTCCAAATTTTACACCTTGTATTTAATTTACCTTTTACTTACTCATGGTTAAAATTTTGCGCGAGAGATTCCTTATATGCGGAATTTCAAAACGGAAAACGGTACGCTAAACAAACGAAGAATGATAAGCAGGACGTACGGCTTGTATCTCTTTCTTCTTACCTTTAAAATAGGGACAGAAGCAAACAGGAGGAATTAATAAGTGAAGTCTACCCCAGTTGAACAATTATTTTATGAATTTGATGAAACAGCCCAAATATTGCAAAGTGAACTATCATGTACGTATCTGGATGCCTTAGGTGAAACGGGCGAGAATTTCTTCGAAGGGAAAGTCCTGCAGGAGGAAATCAGTGAAGTATCGAAAAAAAGGTTAGTGAAGCATTATGCAGATTTTTCACCAGAGAAATATGAAAAAGAAGCAATCCGAAAAGCGTACCAGCTTGCCATTTTAAAAGGCATGCAGCAGAGCGTTCAGCCGAATCATCATATGACTCCTGATGCAGTCGGCATGTTCGTCAGTTATTTAGTCGGTAAATTCACAAAGGATCAAAAAGAGATAGTCATGCTCGATCCAGCCATCGGAACGGGGAACTTACTATTTGCGATCTTGAATCAACTTACTGATAAAAACATCGCTTCATATGGTGTCGAGATTGACGAAACCTTGATCAGGCTTGCTTATGCAGGTGCCAACCTGCAAGAACACCCGCTGCAATTTTTTAACCAGGACAGCCTGGAGCCGCTTTTCATCGATCCTTCAGATGTTGTGGTCAGTGATTTGCCGATTGGTTATTATCCGAATGATGTACGTGCAGCTGAATATGAATTGAAGGCCGATAAGGGACATTCGTATGCACACCATTTGTTTATTGAACAAGGTGTTAAACATGCGAAGGATGGCGGACATCTATTCTTCATTGTCCCGAATAACCTGTTCGTCTCGGAGGAAGCGCCGAAACTCAATGATTTTCTGAAGAAGCATACACATATCCAAGGGATGGTGCAATTGCCGCTTTCCATGTTTAAAAGTGAAGCGGCTGCGAAAAGCATCCTGATCCTTCAAAAGAAAAAAGAGGGTATCGAAGCACCGAAGAAGGCATTGCTCGTACAGCTTCCGAAGTTGTCGGATTTCGAAGCGACCAGGTCTGTCATGCAACAGATGGACGATTGGTTTAAAGAGGAAAAATAGACAATGAAAGCTGATGCCCCGGGCATTGGCTTTCATTTTTTTATTTGAGAGTGATTATTTGCAATTATTCATTAATATTTGGTTGAATTCGCTTGTCATGATAAGATTGTTCAATATACTGCATGTTTCGTTGAGATAACATTGGAAGAACTAGCTTAGAGAAAAGGAGCAGGATGGATGTCAAAAATCATGGCTATTAATGCGGGCAGCTCTTCATTGAAGTTTCAGCTTTTTGAGATGCCTAGTGAAAAAGTAATTACAAAAGGTCTTGTTGAGAGAATCGGCTTGAAAGATTCCGCATTTACTTTAAGCTTCGAAGGCGAAAAGGTATCTGAAACGATGGATATACCAAATCATGAAGTGGCTGTAGGGCTTTTATTGGAAAAGCTGATTGACCATCGCATCATTGACTCCTTTGAAGAGATAGAAAGCGTAGGGCATCGGGTGGTGCATGGCGGTGAGGTATTCAGCGAATCGGTCTTGATTACGGAGGATGTAATAGAGGAAATCGAAAAGCTTTCCGAGTTGGCGCCCCTTCATAATCCCGCCAATATCACCGGGATCAAAGCCTTCAGGCAAGCACTGGGTGATGTGCCAGCGGTTGCGGTATTCGACACTGCCTTCCATCAAACGATGGCAGCAGGTTCCTATTTGTACAGCTTGCCTCTTGAATATTATGAAAAATACGGAATAAGGAAGTATGGGTTTCATGGTACTTCACATAAATATGTATCACAGCGGGCAGCCGTAATGATTGGCCGCCCAATTGAACAGCTTCGATTGATATCGTGCCATTTAGGGAATGGTGCAAGCATCACGGCCATAAAGGGCGGCAAATCAATTGATACATCAATGGGATTTACACCATTGGCCGGTGTTACTATGGGAACTCGTTCAGGGAACATCGACCCTGCATTGATTCCTTATATCATGGAGAAGACGGGTAAAACAGCAGATGAAGTTCTGGATGTCCTGAATAAGAAAAGCGGCATCCTGGCCCTTTCCGGTTTTTCCAGCGACCTGCGCGATATTCAAGTTGAAGCGGATAAAGGCAATGAGCGGGCTGAACTCGCACTTAAAGTATTCGCAGACCGAATTCACAAGTACATTGGCTCCTATTCAGCTAAAATGGGAGGTGTGGATGGCATCATTTTTACAGCGGGCATCGGTGAAAACAGTCAAACCATTAGGGGGCGAATCTTGGAGGGACTTGAATTCATGGGGGTATATTGGGATAAGGATCTCAATCGCACCTCGGGCAAGGAAGCGTTCATCAATGCACCCTATTCCCCTGTAAAAGTCATGGTCATCCCCACTAATGAAGAAATCATGATTGTCAGGGATACCATGAAAATAGCTTTGAGCGAGACTAGGAAAACATGACTTCCTGTTTTTTTATAATGATCCCCTTATCCCTCTGGTAAGGGGTCTTTCCCATAAAATTTCCTCCTTGAAATCCGACTCCTCATGGAGTTTATGCCCATGCAGCCAATCCCCATTAATACTGAATTCCCATCATCCGTTCTCTGAAAAGCTGTCCTCTATGGTATACTTAAGGGAGAATCCACCAATTCTGTACATAGGAGGCTTGATGCATGGAATTCACGAACCGGGAAATGAAAATTTGGAATGAAATTAGTGAATGGCAGGAAAAGCTTTATCAATATGAGCCCACGGACCTTGCTGCTTTGTATGATAAATGGTTGGAGCAGGGGTTTGCCCTGCTTCCTGAAAACGTCCAACAACAGTTTTTTGAAAAGCTGGATACCTGGCTTTTTCATTTACATGCCATGGTTCAGAGCTCACAAGTTCAAATAGATGCAAGAGAGCGGATTTTAGCATCTGCGCGCGTGTTTAATGAAGATATCGAAACGCTGAGTGATTTGAATCACTTATCGATCGATCAGTTGAATTACATAGCCAATCAGCATA
The DNA here is from genome assembly GCF_056502895.1 of Bacillus sp. T-10(2022). Lineage (NCBI taxonomy): Bacteria > Bacillati > Bacillota > Bacilli > Caryophanales > Bacillaceae > Bacillus > Bacillus sp. T-10(2022). Next base: position 4,165,470 of record NZ_CP113518.1, on the reverse strand, counting down.
TCGCTAAGCATCGCTTATATTCATTTGCACAGGGCGGGATGAGCGGATCAGGAGGCCTGCTTCTGCTAGGGAGCGATATTCCGGCCATGACGGTCATCAATGTCAGGATCGTACAGCTTATTGCGATGTCTTATGGTGTCGAGGTGAATACGCCGTTTGAAATGATGCTGGCCCTTAAGGTATTCAATGCAGGAGCGATGCCAAAGAGGCTCCAAGGAATAGCGTGGGAAGAATTGATCCGCGAGGTCCAGACCGCAGAAGATGACTATTTTTATTTAGGAATCGAAGAACTGACAAACCCTACCTGGATGGAACAGCCTCTGAAGCAGCTGTTGAAAGCATTATCCATTACTGTTTTTCGAAAAAAACTGGTTCGGGGCATACCGTTCTTCAGCATGGCCATCGGGGCTGGATCCAATTATCAAATGACCCGGAGTGTCAGTGAATTTGCCCAGAAGTTCTATCAATATCGTTATTTACTGGAGAAGAAGGCTGATGAAGAATGAGTGTCAAGAATCATAAAAAAGCCGTCACGGAGGCAGTTCGCTGCATGGTGATAACCGTCAGCGATACACGTAATGAAGAAACGGATAAAAGCGGAGCACTGATGATGGAATTGCTGAAATCGAATGGTCATGAAGTGAATGAATATGTAATCGTTAAAGATGAGCGGAAAGCGATTCAGGATGCGGTCACTTCTGGCAGCCAAATCAGCAAGGTCGATGTCATATTAACAAATGGTGGCACTGGCATCGCCAATAGGGATGTAACGATCGAGGCGGTCAAAGAGTTGATGACCAAGGAAATTCCCGGTTTTGGCGAGATTTTTCGAATGCTCAGTTATCAAGAGGATATCGGGTCTGCCGCCATTCTATCCAGGGCGATTGCCGGAGTCGTGAACAATAAAGCCGTTTTTTCCACCCCAGGCTCATCAGGGGCGGTTCGGCTTGCGATGAATAAATTGATTCTTCCGGAATTGGGACATGTCGTTGGTGAACTTCGCAAGGATTTATAAGAGGATGCAAAAAAAGCCACAGTTTTAAACTGTGGCTTTTTTTGCATGGAATAGGCCTTAATTATGCATCTTTTCACTTACGACTTGATTGGCACGATACCATAGCCATAAATCATTGATGATGGAAGCAAGTTCCGCAATTTCGGAATTGAGCTGGCATGATTTGGCGAAATTACTTTCATCGGAGAGCCGAAACTGCTTTCGGTTAATGGTGGATTCCAGTTCCTTGATGCGGTCCGGGATGCTTCCCCGGATATTCTCCCAGTGTACGAGTATTTGCTGTTGCTCGCCTTTTGTATATTCATCCCACTCCAGATTCAAATCGGGAATTGAGATGCCAAGCCGTTCATCAAAGGTAAATAGTTCTTTCATATGCCCTCCACTTTTCGATTTATCATACTCCTAGTTTACTATATTCCCGCGGAAGCATCCAATGTGTAAATTCACTAAAATTATTAGCGGATTATTTAGCAAAATCTTTAAAATACCCCTTGTATTCCTTTAATAAAGATGATAAAGTACTAATCATAGATTGAATAAAAATAACAAACGATGAATTTTTATTCACACGAAAGGACGATGGAAATGGAAAATCAAAAAGTTGTTTTAGCATATTCCGGAGGTTTGGATACTTCCGTTGCAATTAAATGGTTACAAGATCAAGGGTACGAAGTTGTGGCATGCTGTTTGGATGTCGGTGAAGGAAAAGATTTGGACTTCATTAAAGAAAAAGCGATCACTGTTGGTGCGGTAAGTTCCTATGTCATTGATGCGAAGGACGAATTCGCTGATGAATTCGCATTGATGGCTCTTCAGGCACATACTTTGTATGAAGGGAAATATCCATTGGTATCAGCTTTATCACGTCCGCTAATCGCAAAGAAATTAGTGGAAGTGGCTGAAGCGGAAAACGCGGTAGCCGTTGCGCACGGTTGTACGGGAAAAGGAAATGACCAAGTGCGTTTCGAAGTATCCATCTCCGCCTTGAACCCTAATTTGCAAGTTCTTGCACCTGTTCGTGACTGGAAATGGTCTCGTGAAGAGGAGATTGAATATGCAGCGAAAAATGGCATTCCCGTTCCGATTGGCATGGCGAGTCCGTTCTCGATTGACCAAAACCTTTGGGGAAGAAGTAACGAGTGTGGAATCCTGGAAGATCCTTGGGCAGCTCCGCCGGAAGAAGCATATGATTTGACTACAAGCCTTGAATGTACGCCAGATACTGCCGATATCATTGAAATTGGTTTTGAACAGGGTGTGCCGGTTACATTAAATGATAAAAACTATAAACTGGCTGACCTGATTGTCGAGTTGAATCAAATTGCCGGCAAACACGGAGTTGGACGTATCGATCACGTTGAAAATAGATTAGTAGGAATCAAATCACGTGAAGTCTATGAAGCTCCTGGTGCGATGACATTGATAGCTGCACACAAAGAACTTGAAGATATCACGCTTGTAAAAGAATTGGCGCACTTCAAGCCGGTGATTGAGAAGAAAATGACTGAATTGATTTATGAAGGACTTTGGTTCTCTCCGCTTCAAAAGGCTTTGGCTGCATTCCTGAAAGAAACACAAGTGAATGTAACGGGTACGGTCCGTGTCAAACTATTCAAAGGTCATGCGATTGTTGAAGGAAGAAAATCCGAGTACTCCCTATATGATGAAAAATTGGCTACCTATACAAAAGCAGACGAATTCGATCATGATGCAGCAGTTGGATTCATTAAATTATGGGGACTTCCAACGAAAGTGAACAGCATGGTCAATAACAAGAAGGTGACAGTGTGAGCAGCAAGCTTTGGGGAGGAAGATTCACGAAATCCGCCGAAGAATGGGTAGATGAGTTTGGAGCTTCCATTTCCTTTGACCAGGAACTTGTCCTTGAAGATATTCAAGGCAGTTTAGCTCATGTAACCATGTTAAAGCAGTGCAACATTTTACCTGAAGAAGATGCGGATCAGATCGTTGCAGGTCTGAAAAGTTTACAGGAAAAGGCTGAGAAGGGTGAATTGACTTTTAAGGTTGAGATGGAAGATATCCATCTTAACCTGGAAAGTATGCTAATAAGCGAAATCGGTCCAGTTGGCGGAAAGCTTCATACAGGAAGAAGCCGTAATGACCAAGTTGCAACCGACCTTCATCTATATATGCGGAACCAAACGAAAGTGATCCTGGAACTCATCAATGATTTGCAAATAGCGATTTTGGGACAATCCAAGAAAAATGTGGAAACGCTAATTCCAGGTTATACACATTTGCAGCGTGCACAACCCATTTCATTTGCGCACCACTTAATGGCTTATTTTTGGATGCTTGAGCGTGATAAGCAGCGCTTCACCGAGAGTTTCAAAAGGATCAATATTTCTCCATTGGGTGCTGGGGCATTAGCTGGGACGACTTTCCCGATTGACCGTGCCCTCAGTGCCGAGCTATTGGGGTTTGAGGGTATTTACGAAAACAGCCTTGATGCGGTAAGTGATCGTGATTTTGCCATTGAATTCATGAGCAACAGTGCGACAATGATGATGCATTTATCCCGTTTCAGCGAAGAAATCATTCTCTGGTCAAGCCAGGAATTCCAATTCATTGAATTGGATGATGCCTTTTCCACGGGAAGCAGCATTATGCCGCAAAAGAAAAATCCTGATATGGCGGAATTGATCCGTGGTAAAACAGGACGGGTTTATGGGAACCTAACGGGGTTATTGACTGTTTTGAAAGGACTGCCGCTTGCTTATAACAAAGATATGCAAGAAGATAAAGAAGGCGTTTTTGATACGGTTAAGACCATTGTTGGTTCACTTAAAATATTTGCCGGCATGATTTCAACGATGAAAGTGAAAACGGACATAATGGAAAAAGCAACAAAAAATGACTTCTCGAATGCGACTGAATTAGCTGATTACCTGGCTTCAAAGGGGATGCCTTTCCGTGAGGCGCACGAAGTAGTCGGGAAGCTTGTATTGTTCTGTGTCCAGAATGGCTGCTATTTAGTCGACCTGAGCATTGAACAATTCAAGGAAGCTTCCGATTTGTTTGATCATGATATTTATGATGCATTAAATCCTTATGAGGCAGTTAAACGCCGTAACAGTGCGGGCGGTACAGGTTTTGCCCAAGTCCTGCTGGCGATTGAAAAAGCGGAAAAACTGGTAAGTGAATAACAGGAAAAAGCTCGTTCACCAATTTGGCGAACGAGCTTTTTATATCATTTTCTTTTATCAATTCGTACGCACGACCATTACATCACAGTTAGAATGGCGAACTATGCCTTCCGACACGCTGCCGATAAGGAAACGTTCGACTGCGTTAAGGCCCGTTGCACCGCATACAATTAAATCAATCGAATGCTTTTTCGCTAAATCCCTTGGAATTTGAACTTTAGGAGAACCATAGGCAACTTCTGTTTGGACCTTTGCAATCCCGGATGCAATGGCTTCCGTTTTATACTTGTCCAATAGCTCATTGGCAAAGGTTTCAGAGTGATCACGGATAGTCATATCATAAGCTTCGACAGTAGGGAAATTCCTTGTATCCACGATATGTGTGAGCACAAGGGTAGCGTCACTGAGTTTTGCTAAATAGATTGCCTTTTTTAGGGCCCACTCTGCTTCTTCCGAACCATCCACTGCTACAAGAATATTTTTATAATCTATACTATTCAAGTGAATCTCCTCCTTCTATTTCATACCTATTATACTATGATTTACCTAATGGATCTGATTTCAATTGTAACAAATTAGCGAATGTTTTTGCCAATGATCTGGAAATTACCAAATGAAAAAAATGAATATAGCCTTATTATGATGAAAAGATAAGCACCAATCATTGCATAAGCGAAACGCTCACCTTATTTACCTTATTTATTCATTTATGGTAAATTTAATGTGAGAGGGGAGTTTTTTTCTTTGAGTGTTTCAAGAATAGTAAACTATGCATTATCTTTATACGTGCTTTTGTATGCTTTGATCTATTTCATTTATATTTTTTACATCAATTTTGTACATGTTTCAATCAGTTTAATGAGTATATCAGCACTGCTGCTTCCATTTGTTCTTTTACTATTTTTTCAATGGATTTCATGGAAATATACCGATCAGCATAATAAAAGGAAAATCAAAATTAGATTTATAGTCATATCAGGCCTTGGCTTTTCTCTTCTATTTTATTGTGTTTTTAGGTTAGGGGTAAATGAATATGAATCAAGGTTCACCACCGAAAGATGGTTAAATGATGATGAAGGAAGAGTGTACCTGGTAGATGACTTAATCAAAGATCATGAATTGATAGGCAAGACAAAAGAAGAAGTGTTCACGCTTTTAGGGTCTCCAACAGAAACGGAATATTTTAAAGAGAAAGATAATGTTGTTTATTATCTCGGTGCCGAGAGGGGAATCATAAGAATAGATAGTGAATGGCTGGTCATTTCGTTTGACGGCAGTGATAAAGCAATGAAGTATGATCTGCGGACCGATTAGTTGAAATGTTGAATAAATACCCCCGTCTTAAATGAAGGCGGGGGTATCCGGGTTTCGTTATATTAAATGGTTATTTCAGTATCACTTTATGATTTGCAGGCTCTTCGGGAATTTGGTCAAAACCTCACAGCCTGCATCCGTGATCAATAGATCATCTTCAATCCTTACGCCTGCAACATTCGGAACATATATGCCAGGTTCGATCGTATAAACCATTCCGGATTGAAGTTTTAGAGAATTCGTTTCAGTCAAGGATGGATACTCATGGACGCTGATCCCAAGTCCGTGACCGAGCCTGTGCGGGAAGAATTCACCGTATCCCTTATTGCTGATGATGTTTCTGGCCGTCAAGTCTATCTCGGAACAGGATACACCAGGTTTACTGGCTGCAACGGCAGCTTCTTGTGCTTTAAGTACAGTTTCATATATTTCTGCCTGTTTATCATTGATATCTCCGTATGCGACCGTTCTAGTGATGTCAGAGCAGTACCTTTCATGAACGACGCCAAGGTCAAAGAGGACGAGGTCGCCGCGTTGAACCTTCGTATTCCCAGGTGTGCCATGTGGGGAAGCGCCATTTTTGCCAGTCAGGACCATGGTGGAAAAAGACATTTGGCTGACTCCTGCCTTTTTCAATTCGAATTCTATCGCTGCAAGGATTTCCATTTCCGTTTTACCTTCATGAATTTCGTTGACACCCACTTCAATCGCAAAGTCGGCAAGGCGGCATGCTTCACGGATTTTGACCATTTCATCTTCCGACTTGATCATTCGCATCCTTTGAAGTTTTTCTTCTGCGGAAACGAGCTTTGGAGCGCCGAAGTGTTGTTGGACCTTTTCATAACGCTCTACATTCATATGCTCTTTTTCAATGGCCATTTTATGAATGGATAACCCGCGATTCTCCACTGCTTGCTTAACTTTTCCCCAAGGATCTTCGATGTCGGTGTATCCAATGATATCTCCATCCCATCCAGCCTGTTTAGCATCCGGAACTTCCATCTGCGGGCAGACAAGGAATGGTTCGGCATTTGCAAAAATGGCAAGTGCCAGCAGTCTTTCATGAGGATCACTAAAAAACCCGCTTAAATAGAAGATGCTCTCTGTAGATGTAAGTAAAGCGGCTTCAGCCTCATTCGCCTGTAGCCAATTTTGTAGTTCTGTCAAACGTTCATTCATGACGATACCTCCATTAATAAGATATAATTACCATAGCAATATTTAAAAGTATAGTAAATGGGAAAGGCCTAAGAAAGCTACCTAAAAAAAATTAGTGGGTATGGGAAGGGAGCAGCAAAAATGAAAGTATCTTTTCATGGACATGCAGTTGTAAAAGTTGAAACGAATGGTAAAACGATTTTAATCGATCCATTCATTACTGGAAACGAATTGACCGATTTGAAAGTAGAAGATGTGAAACCGGATGTGATCATCTTAACACATGGCCATAATGACCATGTCGGTGATACGGTTGAATTGGCCAAAAGGGATGATGCACTTGTCATCGGCATTGCAGAGATTGCCGACTACCTGGGTGCTCAAGGAGTCAGGACCCACGGGATGAGCATCGGAGGAGCTTTCGAGTTCGACTTTGGAAAAGTGAAACTGACGCCAGCATTCCATGGAACGGGATTCAATAACGGAGATGGGCAAATCATTTATTTAGGAATGCCTGCTGGCGTATTGCTTACGATAGAAGAGAAAACGATCTATCATGCAGGGGATACAGCGGTATTTTCCGATATGAAATTGATCGGGGAGCGACATCCGATTGACTTGGCATTCTTGCCAATCGGCGACAATTACACCATGGGCCCGGAAGATGCAGCACTTGCAGCGAAATTCCTACAAGCCAAACAAGTCGTGCCGATTCATTACAATACTTTCCCTGTCATCAAACAGGATCCTGAAAAATTCATCGACTTGCTTGAAGAGGGAAATGGACTGATCATGGAAGCCGGGGATGAAATAGACTTTTAAAAGAAGCGGGAGCCTTTAGAGCTTCCGTTTTTTTATGTGTATCGTGTGGGTTGACCGGCTGAAATGACGGGTCTTCCCAGCAGCATTTCCTTTCACGCAGGTTATTACAGCAATCGGAAAGTAAAGTCTCGTTTTGCAGCCAAGTCTTTTTTCCTTTCAAAGGCATAAAATGAATAGATGAAAAAAAGGGGGGATTGGATGAAACAGAGGTTATTACTGTGTTTGCTTCTATGCGGTGTGATGCTGTATTATGCCGTACCGCGTTTGTCGTTGGAAAGTGGCGGTCTGGAGGCGCTGTTTGCTGGATCCTGGCTGTTGTTTGCATTGTTGGCGGTAGCTGGAAACTTGACGGGCATACTGTATTCTCCTAAGAAACAAAAGGTAAAACGACAGCCGGAATACAAAAGGTTGCGCCAATACTAGTAGTTGTTTGATAAACTAGGCTCTTTGACCTTATAATGGAGAATAGGAATACCGTGAAAAGGGTGAAGCGCTTGGCTACAAAGCATGAACAAATATTGAAACATATCGATGGGCTCCCTGTCGGCGAAAAGATTTCCGTCCGTCAAATAGCGAAAGCATTGAATGTTAGTGAAGGTACGGCATACCGGGCAATTAAAGAGGCGGAGAACCAGGGCTACGTGAGCTCGATTGAGCGGGTAGGCACGATCCGCATTGAGAAAAAGAAAAAAGAGAATATTGAAAAGCTCACTTTCGCAGAGGTAGTCAATATTGTTGACGGACAAGTTCTGGGCGGGAAAACGGGACTTCATAAGACCTTAAATAAATTCGTCATCGGGGCGATGAAGCTGGATGCCATGATGAGATATACGGGTGCAGGAAACCTGCTGATAGTCGGGAACCGTACACAGGCCCACGAGCACGCGTTAAAAGCGGGTGCAGCAGTGCTGATCACCGGGGGATTCGATACGGAAGAGCCCGTTAAAAGGTTAGCCGATGAATTGGAGATGCCAGTCATCTCAACAAGTTACGATACGTTTACCGTCGCAACGATGATCAATCGGGCAATCTATGACCAATTGATCAAAAAGGAAATCTTGCTGGTGGAGGATATTTTGACACCCGTACAGGAAACGACCTTTTTAACGGTGGGTGACCGGGTTCAGACTTGGCATGAACTGAATCAGGAATCCGGGCATAGCCGTTTCCCTGTTGTCGATGACAATATGAAGGTTCAAGGAATGGTCACATCAAAAGATATCATCGGACAGGAAGAGCTGACGCTCATTGATAAGGTGATGACGAAAAACCCGATGACCGTAGGCGATAAAATGAGTGTGGCATCTTCTGCACATATGATGGTTTGGGAAGGGATTGAGTTAATCCCGGTCGTGAATGACAGTCATATCCTCAAGGGTATCGTGAGCAGGCAGGATGTCCTGAAGGCACTGCAAATGAGCCAAAGGCAGCCTCAGGTCGGCGAAACGATCGACGATACAATCACAAGCCAGCTTGTGATGACTTCAAATCGGGGCAAGGGCGAGGAAGTGTATAACTATGGAGTCACTCCGCAGATGACCAATTACCTTGGGACCATTTCAAGCGGTGTGTTCACGACATTGGTCACCGACTCAGCAAATCGTGCACTTCGAAGCTATAAGCGCGGTGACTTGGTCGTGGAAAACATGACGATCTATTTCATCAAGCCAGTCCAGATCGACAGTACGCTTGAAATCCATCCGCGTGTCCTCGATGTAGGACGTAAATTCGGAAAAGTGGATGTTGAAGTGTTTAACCAAGGCAAACTAGTTGGCAAGGCGATGTTGACTTGCCAATTGCTCGACCGATCATAAAATAAAAAGGATAATCGAATTTCGATTATCCTTTTTGATTTGCAGCTTCTTCGATTGCATGCGGCAAATAAAATTTATACATTTTATAGCCGCCCCAAATACTGAATAGGCCAACGAAGATGAAAACGGCAGCAATGATATAAGTGATGGTCGTGTGGAATAGAAAAAGCTGATTGATTCCGAATAGTGCGACAAACGCACCGAGGGCAATGGAAGACTTCCCTGAAATCCACTTTTTCTCCATCGGCATTCTGGTTCGGACCGATTTGATTTTATAAAACAGATAGACCCCTAATGAAAGAACGATCAAGGTGACAAGAATAGGCATCGTTTGAAATTCCCCCAATTTAACATATGTACCTTTTTATTGTAGCGGGAAATGAAAGAGAATGCCACAGTAAACAAGATGAGTCTTCCTATTTCCGCAATTTTTTGATTAAATGAAATATATCATCTTTATTAGGCTCGATAATACATATGTTAAGGGGAGATCTATATGAAAGCTGAAATATTAGCAGATATAAAGCGTTATGATACTATCATTCTCCATCGTCATGTCCGTCCAGATCCGGACGCTTATGGTTCACAGGGAGGATTGGCGGAAATCCTGAAAGCATCTTTCCCCGAAAAGCGAATTTTTACGGTCGGGAAAGAAGAACCGTCATTGAATTACTTAAGAAGGTTAGATGTGATTTCGGATGAAACATATGAAGGTGCTCTGGTCATCGTTTGTGATACCGCAAATACGGACCGGATTTGTGATGTACGGTACACAAGGGGGGATAAACTGATTAAGATCGATCATCATCCCAATGAAGATCCATATGGCGATATGCGCTGGGTCGATACATCGGCAAGTTCGACAAGTGAAATGATTTATGAGTTTTACCAATTCGGGAAAGATGAAGGCTTGAAGATGAGTGATGAAGCGGCACGCCTTCTATATGCAGGCATTGTTGGCGATACAGGTCGTTTCCTATTCCAAAGTACGACTGAAAAGACATTTGCCTATGCCAGTGAGTTGATTCACTACTCGTTCTCCCGCCCCCAGTTATATCAGGAGATGTATGACGTCGAGGAAAGCATAGTCCGGTTGAATGGCTATGTGCTGCAGCATTTTGAAATCCTTCCATATGGAACGGGGAAAATGATCATCACAAAAGATATACTTGAAAAATTCCATGCTTCTACATCTGAGGCATCTCAGCTCGTTTCCTCACTCGGTTCGATTAAAAATGTTAAGTCTTGGGTCTTCTTCATTGAAGAGGATAAAGAAATCAGAGTCCGTTTCCGTTCTAAAGGACCAATCATCAATACGATTGCCCGTAAATATAACGGCGGAGGCCACCCGCTTGCAGCAGGGGCGTCGATTCATTCCTGGGATGAAGTGGATAATATCCTTGCCGACATGGAAGAGTTGAATAAAGCGGAATGAAAAAACTTAAAGACCAAATCGCATATGATTTGGTCTTTAAATTTGGTAGAATTCAATTAAGCCAACATCTAAGAAGTAGTCCTTTTTAGTTTGATTTCAATATTCATTTTCGTATAAAACATGATCTCGACGACTTCAAGTCGATAGCGCTTTTTATTGATGGTCACGATCTTATTTTCTATCGATTTTTTCAAAAGCACCTTTCCGTCATAGACACTGGCGACATCTTTGGCGAGAAGAGAGGAAAGGTCGTCCTCAATCACATCCTCCGCTTCTGCAATGCTCAGCCGATCCAGACTGTATTTTTCATTCGTGATGGTTACTTCCACTTCCTGAATCGTCAGGATTTCCTCGTTTTTCTCGTTCAATTTTTTATAATCCTGCTCCCAAATTGCGATTTCCCCGTTTAAATCCTTGATCTCTTCTCTTTGTTCGTGAAGGGTCCGGATCTGCTTTTCCTGCTGGACACCATGCATATAAAAGAAAATCACCCAGCTGATCAATCCGCCAAGTGCGGCTCCGGCAAAAAAACGCTGCCAGGTGGGAGACCTGTGATAGGGAGGAATTCTCATGGTGAAATATGCTCTTGCGTGAACCAGTTTATGATCAGTGCTCCTGTCTGTGCCCCTCCAAGTGCAGATAGAATCAATAGGACCTGCTTGACTATATCCTTCGTTTCTCCGTGGAAAATACCGCGTTCGAAATTATAGACCATATCAAAAGTACCCCCGATCGCAGCGACAATCGCCCAAATACGAAGGCTGTCCGACAGCCGGAATACAGTCGTCATCGGGGCTTGTCCAGTAAAAAAAGCCGCAAGGCCCCCGATGATCGAGCCGCCAAGCAATACGCCAAGCGATATGAAAAAGCTGTTGAGAAAGGCTGGAACAAAGGCTTCATTCATATATCATCATCCTTTTTTGCTTGATATTCTTCTATTCCATATATATGGGAAGTTCAGAGGTAATATGATAGTCGCCGGAAATCAGGAAGTTAAATTGCATTGGTAATGAGAACATATTTTCTTTTTTTGAAATAAACACTATAATGAAAAGAAACATGCCTTACAAAGGTGGGAGAAAAAACGTGTATACTCATCTCCATATTCAGAGCGGATACAGCCTGCTGACAAGTACGGTGAAGATCACTGAACTTGTGGCCAAAGCGAAAGCGGATGGCTGTACAAGTCTTGCCTTAACCGATCGAAATGTTATGTACGGTTCGGTCTATTTTTATAAAGAATGCAAGAGACAGGGTATAAAGCCGATCATCGGCATACTTGCGGATGTCCTTGATGAACGGGAATCGTCACATGGACTTCTTTTATTGGCAAAAAGTCTGCAAGGATATCAAAACCTGCTTAAAATAAGCAGTGCCATAAAAACGAAATCCCCGTCAGGCATTCCGATGAATTGGCTAAAAGCCTATTCCAGGGGTTTGATTGCAATCACACCGGGTGCGGAGGGGCAAATAGAAACGCTATTGAGAGAAGAAAATCCTGAAGAAGCCAAACAGGCAGCAGGGCGATTTATGGAAATTTTTGGTCATGATGATTTTTATGTATCCATACAGAGACTTTCGATTGCGGATGAGGAAAGAGGTAACGAAGCCATAAGTCAGCTGGCGAGAGATTTAGAGATAAAGATTGTCGCGACGAATCCGGTCTATTATTTGAATGAAAGCGATGCACTCGCACAAGAAGTCCTGTTGGCAATTGGAAATGGCGACAAGCTGGCGGATGAGACGCATACGGTTCTTGAATCAGATCAATTTTATTTGAAAAGCCGGGCTCAGATGGCAGAACTATTCCATGACAGACCGGATGCACTCGAAAATACACTACATATTGCCGCGCAATGCAATCTGGAAATTCCATTTCATCGTTCACTGCTGCCTAAGTACCCTACTGAAGATGGAGTCACAGCCGAGGAAATGCTCGAAGCCATCTGTTTCCAGGGATTGAAGAAAAGATTGCCGGAGCCATCCATTCAATATGAAGAGCGCCTACGATATGAATTGGATGTCATCACCAAGATGAAATTCAGCGATTACTTTTTAATCGTTTGGGATTTCATGAAATTCGCGAAGGACCATCAAATCCTGACTGGTCCTGGAAGGGGCTCTGCCGCCGGATCGATGGTTGCTTATGTCCTGTCGATAACGGATGTCGATCCAATCGAACATTCCTTGCTGTTCGAGCGTTTCCTGAATCCGGAACGTGTCTCGATGCCGGATATCGACATTGACTTTCCGGATAACCGCCGCGAAGAAGTGATTGCCTATGTCGCGAAGAAGTACGGGGAACTTCATGTAGCACAAATCATTACATTCGGAACATTGGCTGCCAAGGCTGCGTTAAGGGACACAGGACGTGTTTTCGGCTTGAATTCAAAGGAACAGGAAGCGGTATCGAAAATGATTCCAGGCCGTCTGGGCATCACGCTTCCCGAGGCTTTCAAGGAATCGAAAAGGCTCAGGGAATTCGTTAATGAGAGTGACCTGAATCAAAAACTTTTTCAAACCGCGTTATTGCTTGAAGGTCTGCCTCGCCATGCTTCGACTCATGCTGCCGGCGTCGTCATCAGCGACCAAGCACTGACCGAGCATATTCCGATTCAGGGAGGGCATGACGGAATCCATTTGACTCAATATCCAATGGACCTTCTCGAAGAACTGGGACTTCTTAAAATGGATTTTCTTGGACTTCGCAATTTAACGCTCATCGATAATATTCTAAATAACATTAAAAAGGGAACGGGGAAAAAGCTCGACTTGTCCCATATCCCGATGGATGACCCCGAGACGCTAGCCCTTTTAGGGAGAGGGGAAACAACTGGGGTGTTTCAATTCGAATCGGATGGCATCCGAAAGGTTTTGATCAAGCTTAAACCGAACCGATTCGAGGATATCGTCGCGGTCAATGCCCTATATCGTCCAGGTCCGATGGAAAATATACCGCTGTTCATCGAGAGAAAACATGGACTGGCTCCGATTGATTACCTTCACGAGGATTTGAAGGATATCCTCGAGCCTACATACGGGGTCATCGTATATCAAGAACAAATCATGCAAATTGCCTCCCGTTTAGCCGGGTTTTCACTAGGGGAGGCTGACCTGCTCCGCCGTGCCGTTTCCAAGAAGAAGAAGGATGTACTGGATCAAGAGCGGCAGCATTTCGTGAGCGGCTCATTGAAACAAGGATATTCCGAAAAAACGGCAGATGAGATTTATTCCTTGATTGTCCGCTTCGCTAACTACGGATTCAACCGAAGCCATGCGGTGGCGTATAGTTTCATCGCTTATCAGCTTGGTTACTTGAAAACCCACCATCCGGAATATTTCATGGCAGCACTCTTGACATCGGTCGTCGGGAATGATGAAAAGATTTCGCAATATATCCGTGAAGCAAAAAAGAAAGGGATATCGGTTCTGCCTCCCTCGATTAACCGGAGCGGATACCCGTTTTTACCGGAAAAGGAAGGGATCCGTTATAGCCTTGGAGCCATAAAAGGGATAGGCGGTACGGTCCTGAAAGAAATATTTGCTGCGAGGAGGCAGAAGAAGTTCGCTGATTTATTCGATTTCTGTTTGCGCGTTTCAGGGAAAATCGTAAATAGGAAAGTGTTGGAGGCGCTTGTGCATTCAGGTGCATTTGATGAATTCGGTGAAGACCGGGCAACATTGTTGGCGAGCTTGGACGTAGCGATCAATCATACGGAATTGGTTAATCCGGATGATGACCTATTCGATATGTTTTCGGATGGCGAGTTTTCACTCAAACCGAAATACAACCGGGTCGATCCCATCCCTATCGAGCACAAACTCTCATTGGAAAAAAGCGCATTGGGGCTTTATCTGTCGAATCATCCGGTGACAAGCTACAGAGAACTTTTTCAGCACTTCGGATGCTTGACCATAGATGAAGCTACCGATAAAAAGGAATCAAAAGTCTTACTTGGCGCATACATTACGTCGGTTAAAACAATAAGGACAAAAAAGGGCGATGTGATGGCTTTCTTGAGTGTTAGTGATGAAGAGGGGGATATTGAAGCGGTCGTTTTTCCAAATGTTTATAAAAACCACTCTGCCGACTTGAATCATGGACAACTCGTTATGCTGCAAGGAACATTGGAAGAGCGGGATGGAAAAACACAGCTCCTGATCAGGAACGTATACCCGCTTGAAAAAGTGAAGCAGATGAAAGAGGAACAGAACGGAACGATATTCCTGAAAATTGAGGCCGGCAAGCAAACGAAGGATACACTGCAAAAAATAAAAAAAATTTTAACGCAGCATAGCGGTGAAACCAAGGTCATGCTTTTTTACGAGAGGGAAAACCGCTATGTACAGCTATCTTATTGGGATTGGGTCAATCCTTCAGATAGTCTGATGCAGGCATTATTTGACTTGGTCGGAAAAGGGAATGTGGTTTACAAGAAAGAATAACTGTTTTACAACTTTAATAGTTATGTTATATTGAAAACAGGCCGCTGTGGTCTGACCACTAGATTTCAGCATATAAGATATGGGTTATCCAATTTGTTTTAGGAGTGAAACTATGACATTAAGAGAAGAAGCATTGCATATGCACCGCTTGAATCAAGGAAAATTAGAAACAGTTTCGAAAGTACCGGTACGGAATGCAGTAGATTTAAGCCTGGCTTACTCTCCTGGTGTCGCAGAACCGTGTAAAGATATTTACGATAAGCCGGAAACCGTCTATGACTATACAATGAAGGGGAATACTGTTGCCGTTATTTCTGATGGAACGGCTGTGTTGGGACTTGGAAACATCGGTCCGGAAGCTGCTATGCCGGTTATGGAAGGAAAAGCCGTATTATTTAAAAGTTTCGCTGGAGTGGACGCTTTCCCAATCTGTTTAAAAACGACGGATGTGGACAAAATTGTAGAGACCGTTAAATTACTCGAACCGACTTTCGGCGGAGTGAACTTAGAGGACATAGCCGCACCAAATTGTTTTGAAATTGAAGAACGACTCAAGAGAGAAATGAATATTCCTGTTTTTCATGATGATCAGCACGGTACAGCCATTGTTACTGTTGCCGGTCTAGTGAACGCGTTACGACTTGTGAATAAATCAATGTCGGAAATAAAAGTGGTGGCGAATGGAGCAGGCGCTGCGGGCATTGCCATCATTAAATTGCTTTATAGCTATGGAGTTCGTGACATCATCATGTGTGATACGAAGGGTGCCATTTATGAGGGCCGTTCGACAGGTATGAATGATACAAAAGAACAAGTGGCGAAAGTCACCAATCGAAATAAGATTTCAGGACCTTTGGAAACTGTCATTCAAAACGCTGATGTATTTATCGGTGTTTCTGCCGCAGGTGCATTGACAAAAGAAATGGTTTCTTCGATGAATCGGGATGCGATCATTTTCGCGATGGCTAATCCAGATCCGGAAATCATGCCGGAAGATGCGAAAGCAGCGGGTGCCAAGGTTGTAGGAACAGGCCGTTCGGATTTCCCGAATCAGGTCAATAACGTCCTTGCTTTCCCAGGGATTTTCCGTGGTGCCTTGGATGTACGTGCAACACATATCAATGAAAAAATGAAGGTTGCTGCAGTACAAGCCATTGCCGGTTTAATACAGGAACATGAGTTAAACGAAGACTACGTTATCCCTGCTCCATTTGATGAGAGGGTAGCACCTGCCGTTGCGGCTGCTGTTGCCAAGGCAGCGATGGAAACGGGAGTGGCTAGAATTAATGTGAATCCCGAGGAAATTAAAGAAAAAACAAGGAAATTAGCGATCATTGGAAAAAGTGAGGAATAATTAATTTGGCAGGTCGTACATCTTCATCCAAAATTTATCTCGATGTAGTTGAGAGCCTACGTAGCATGATTGAAGCGGACAGCCTCCTGCCGGGAGATAAAATCCCATCAGAACGGGAGTTATCGGATCGTTTTAATGTAGGCCGTTCCTCTGTCCGTGAAGCATTGCGTGCCTTAGAGCTATTAGGATTAATAGAAACAAGGCGTGGTGAAGGGACGTTTATCAGGGATTTCCAGGAGCATAAGCTAGTCGAGCTTCTGGGAACCTTTTTTTTGCAAGATAAAAAAGTACAAGAAGATTTGTCTGAGACGAAAAGGCTGATTGAAATTGACTGTTTGCGGATCGTCGCCTTTTTCGCTACGGCTGAGGACATCAAAAGATTAATGGTCTGGGTCAAAGCGGATGAGTTTCATGATGATGATTTCTTTTTAAGGATTGCCATTTTGAATCGCAATCGATTGCTGGAAAGAATTTGGCGCATTGTCAACAGCTATGCTAGAACATCAGAGATGGTACAGGGTAATGTGAAAAAAGAAGATTATCTGTCACTTCTTACATATTTGCTCGAACGTGATGAAGAAAAAGCCATCGAAACGTATCTTATTAGAATTAGAAATATGTCGAAGGTCGAGTGACACCTTTTTACACGATACTAATTTTATTTCTGATATAGTTTGTACCAAGTATCATAAAATAGATAATTGGTGGTAAAGGGAGGATTAAGCTTGCTTAAAGAGCTATTTGCGAAGTCTAAGAAGAAATATGCAACGGTTCCTTTAGATCGGGAGAAACAAGATGTACCAGAAGGGATCATGACAAAGTGCACCGGCTGTAAAAAAATCATGTATACAAAAGAATTGGTGAAAAACAAGAAAGTTTGTTTACATTGCGGGCATCACCATCCGATGTCTTCCCATGAGCGCATCGAATTTTTATTCGACGCCGGCAGTTTTAATGAATTTGATAAAGAAATGATTTCCGTTAACCCGCTTGAATTTCCGGATTACTTAGAAAAATTGGAAAAAGATAGAAAGAAAGCCAAGATTAATGAGGCGGTTGTCACAGGAGTTGGAAGCATCAATGGGTACCAAGTTTCAACAGCCATAATGGATTCGAATTTCCGGATGGGGAGCATGGGCTCCGTTGTTGGGGAAAAAATTACCCGTGCCATCGAACGTGCAGGTGAATTGAAGATTCCGTTCATCATATTTACGGCATCAGGCGGCGCTCGGATGCAGGAGGGTGTTTTAAGCTTGATGCAAATGGCAAAGACAAGTGCAGCACTTAAGATATTCAGCAATGAAGGCGGGCTGATCATATCAATGATGACCCATCCTACCACAGGTGGGGTTTCGGCAAGTTTCGCATCACTTGGCGATATTAACCTAGCCGAACCTGGAGCCCTTATTGGTTTTGCGGGAAGACGGATCATTGAACAGACGATCCATGAAGAGCTTCCTGAAGATTTCCAAACGGCTGAATTCTTGATGAAACACGGCCAATTGGATGCGGTCGTCAAACGGACGGAAATGAAGGAAACCTTGACGACGATCCTTAAAATCCATGCCCCGGGCGGTGAGTGGTTATGATTTACGAATTGGAGTTCGAGCGTCCCATTACGGACCTCAGAAATAAGATTAAAGAGCTAAAGTCTATTTCGAAGGATGCTGATGTAGACCTTACCGCTGAAATCGAAACATTGGAAAAGCGTTTAGAGAAGCTGGAAGTGGATATTTATAACCATCTTAAACCGTGGGATCGCGTTCAGATTGCCCGGCATCCAGCACGTCCGACGACGCTTGATTACATTCCGCTATTATTCAATGACTTCATCGAGTTTCATGGTGATCGTTATTATGGGGATGATGAAGCGATTGTCGCTGGAATCGCGCAATTTGATGGACTTGCCGTGACGGTCATCGGCCATCAACGAGGTAAGGATACGAAGGAAAACATCCGTCGTAACTTTGGCATGCCCCATCCTGAAGGCTATCGAAAAGCATTGCGTCTGATGAAACAGGCTGAAAAATTCAACCGGCCGATCATTTGTTTCATTGATACGAAGGGAGCTTTCCCTGGTAAAGCTGCTGAAGAGCGCGGGCAAAGTGAAGCCATTGCGAAAAACCTTTTCGAAATGGCAGGGCTGAAGGTACCGGTCATCAGTATAGTCATCGGTGAAGGCGGAAGCGGAGGTGCATTGGCACTTGGCGTCGGAGACCGAATTTTCATGCTTGAGAACTCAACATATTCGGTAATTTCCCCTGAAGGGGCTGCAGCCTTGCTGTGGAAGGATGCCTCCCAGGCTAAGAGGGCTGCGGAATCGATGAAAATCACGGCTCCCGACTTAAACCGCTTAGGAGTCATCGATGAGATCATTCCTGAAGTGAGGGGCGGCGCCCATCGGGATTCGAATTTACAGGCTGAAGCCATCAAGGATATCCTGAAACGTTCATTCAATGAACTTCTGCCATTGAATAGTGATGATCTTATCAACCAGCGTTATATGAAATTCAAGAAAATCGGTGAATATGAATTTGCAAAACAACCTGAGGGCGAACCTAAGGAAGTGGAACAGCATTCATAAACACATATTGTAAATGGAAAAACGTGCTGCCTGGGGCAACACGTTTTTTCATCCTTTCATGGGCGCATATGTATTCATTACCGAAACGAGTAAAGAATATGGTTTGTGTGTAGAATGTAAACTTTTACGCCATTTTACTTCAATTTCTGAAGAGAATCGGTTAGGCTTATAACATCAAGTGAGCATAAGTGAAACAAGTTACTGCTTATTGAAGCTTGAAAAAGGGTACAATGATATAATAAAGCTTGAAATTGATTAGTGCTGTAGAGAGGTGACATTTATGAAAAGAATAGGTGTATTGACAAGTGGAGGAGATTCTCCAGGCATGAATGCGGCAGTCCGAGCGGTTGTCCGGAAAGCAATTTTTCATGAAATTGAGGTCTTCGGGATTTATCATGGTTATCAGGGTTTAATAAATGGAAATATAAAGAAGCTTGAACTTGGGTCGGTCGGGGATATCATTCATCGAGGCGGCACGATGTTACATACGGCTCGCTGTCCGGAATTTAAGACAGAGGAAGGCCAGCTGAAAGCGATTGAACAATTGAATAAACTTGGTATCGAGGGCATTGTCATAATTGGTGGCGATGGTTCATACCGCGGAGCAAAAGCTTTAACGGAAAGGGGCTTTCCTTGTATCGGAATTCCTGGAACAATTGATAATGACATACCGGGTACGGACTTTACGATTGGTTTCGATACGGCCCTGAATACAGTCATCGATGCTATCGATAAAATTCGGGATACGGCTACTTCTCATGAAAGGACTTATGTGGTTGAAGTGATGGGAAGAGATGCCGGCGATATTGCGCTTTGGGCTGGATTGGCTGGCGGAGCTGAAACGATTCTTTGTCCTGAATATGAATATGATATAGATGATTTGATTGGGAAGCTGAACCGCGGACATGACCGAGGGAAAAAGCACAGTATCATCATTGTAGCTGAAGGCGTTGGAAGTGCCGTTGATATCTCCAGGAGTATTGAGGCGAAAGCAGGAATTGAAACCCGTGTAACTGTCCTGGGCCATGTTCAGCGCGGAGGATCTCCTTCGGCTAATGACCGGGTATTGGCAAGCCGCCTTGGAGCAAAAGCGGTTGAATTGCTTCTTGAAGGAAAAGGAGGCAGGGCTGTAGGGATAGAACAAAATCAACTTGTTGATTATGATATCATCGAAGCTCTTGCTAAACCGCATACAATTGACAAGAAGATGTATGATTTATCTGCAGAGCTATCGATTTAATCATTATTGATAGGAATTGGTTTTAAAGAATTGGGTATTTAAATAGAAGACATAAAACACTGCGCCCCTGTCTTCAAAAGGTGGACAGGCGGCGAGTTTTCCTTAAAGGAGGATGACACATGCGTAAAACCAAGATTGTTTGTACGATTGGACCCGCTAGTGAAAGTATAGAAAAGCTGGTTCAATTAATAGAAGCAGGGATGAATGTGGCACGTCTTAACTTTTCTCATGGAAATCATGAAGAACATGCCGCTAGAATCCGCAATATCAGGGAAGCGAGCGAAAAAGCGGGTAAACAGGTTGCCATCCTATTGGATACAAAAGGACCTGAAATAAGGACAAATAATATGGAAAATGATTCTATGGAGCTTGTAGCCGGCAATGAAGTCATTATTTCCATGAATGAAGTCCTGGGAACACCTGAAAAATTCTCCATTACCTATGGAGGGCTTATGCATGATGTCCACCCAGGATCTAAAATCCTTTTGGATGATGGATTGATCGGTCTTGAGGTGTTGAAGGTAGATGAGGTAAGAAAAGAAATCCATACCAAGATCTTGAATAGCGGTACACTTAAGAACAAAAAAGGCGTGAATGTTCCTGGGGTTTCGGTTAACCTGCCGGGCATAACGGAGAAAGATGAACAGGATATCCTTTTTGGAATCGAACAGGGTATCGACTTCATTGCTGCCTCATTTGTTCGCAGGGCTTCCGACGTGCTTGAAATAAGTGAATTATTGCAGCAAAATGGAGCGGAACATATTCAAATCATCCCTAAAATCGAAAATCAAGAGGGCGTAGACCGTCTTGATGAAATTTTGGAAGTTTCCGATGGCTTGATGGTAGCACGTGGAGACTTGGGAGTGGAAATTCCTGCAGAAGAAGTTCCATTAGTCCAAAAACAAATGATCAAAAAATGTAATAATGCCGGAAAACCAGTCATAACGGCTACACAAATGCTCGATTCGATGCAGCGTAACCCAAGGCCGACCCGAGCAGAAGCAAGTGACGTGGCCAATGCCATATTTGATGGAACGGATGCAATCATGCTTTCTGGCGAAACAGCTGCTGGAACTTATCCTGTCGAAGCGGTGCAAACGATGCATAACATAGCTTCACGTGCTGAAACTGCCCTTGATTATCGGGATATATTATCAGTCAGAAGCAAAGTGAACCGTCATAATGTCACTGATGCTATTGGTCAATCCGTTGCCCATACCGCGCTTAATCTTAATGCCGGGGCAATCATCACCCCTACGGAAAGCGGCCATACGGCAAGGATGATTTCCAAATACCGCCCTAAAGCACCGATCATTGCGGTTACTTCCAATGATCATGTTTCAAGACGGCTTGCATTGGCTTGGGGAGTCTATCCGCAGATTGGTCCAAAAGCGACGACTACCGATGAAATGCTTCAAACCGCAATAGATGAAAGCTTGCATTCTGGCTTAGTTTCCCATGGGGATTTAGTCGTCATTACAGCCGGTGTTCCTGTAGGTGAAACAGGTACGACTAACTTGATGAAAATTCATGTGTTAGGAGAGGTTCTTTTGAAGGCTCAAGGAATCGGCAGGAAATCAGCTAAAGGTGAAGTGGTTATAGCCAAGAATGCCAAGGAAGCTTTGGAAAAAGTGACGGAAGGCTCTGTATTGGTTACGATCGGTTCGGACCGCGAAATGATGCCGGCGATTGAAAAGTGTGCGGCATTGATTACGGAAGAAGGCGGTTTGACAAGCCATGCAGCTGTTGTAGGAGTCACATTGGGCATACCGGTCATCGTTGGGGCTGAGGACGCGACCAAGGTTTTCACGGATGGTCAAAGAATAACAGTCGATGCAGGTCGTGGAGTCATTTATGATGGACATGCCAACGTTTTGTAAAACGAAATTTTGGCTGATTCCGTGCCAATGAGGTAAGATGGATGTACCGCACCAGAAATGGGCTGTGCAGGAGGAATGTAGGATGAAATATTTTTTAATGTTTATCATTGCGATGCCGGTCGTTGAAATTATTGTCCTTTTGCTGTCAGGCAATCTCATTGGTTTTTGGCCAACGCTGTTCCTGATTGTAGCCACAGGCTTGATCGGAGCCTATTTGGCCAAACGGCAAGGGATGGAAACATGGAAAAAGGCACAGGAACAGATTCGTTACGGAATGATGCCAGGAAATGAAATCATTGATGGAATCTGTATCTTTATCGGAGCTGCACTGTTGCTGTCCCCTGGGCTCATCTCGGATATCATGGGATTGATCCTTGTGTTTCCGCCAACCCGGAATCTCCTCAAACCGATTGTTATCCGGTTTATCATGAACAGGATGAATAAAGGGAAAGTTACCATCATTCGGCATAAATAATATAAGGCTGTCTAAAGGCTCAAGCTTTTAGGCAGCCTTTTTGGTCTGGAAAAAAGGTCAATAAAAGCATCCAAATTTTTATAGGGTGCTTTTTTGCTTTTCATTAAAATGGGAGTTTCAATGTAAATGGATTTTCTCTGTTTCACCAATAAATGATAATTTCCATGAGAATGAAAGGTGTATAATAACAGGATTTAAAAATTATTAACCCCTTGGAAACATTGGTAAATCAGGCTTTTACATGCTGAAAAATCTTTTTTTAGATTTTTTAGAAAAAACTGGTGACAAATTTATACAACGTGTTATATAATACAAACAGGAAATAAAACAACTGTATTATAACATAGGAGAGTTGGAAAGGATGTGGAGAGGCAACATGATTACGGAAGCAAAAGGCTTACAAATTACAGGCAGCATTAAGCCAGGATATGAACAAATACTTACAACGGATGCTCTTCAATTCATCGAAAGAATTGAACGGCATTTCAGTGGAAGAAGGGCAGAACTTCTGGAACGTCGGAAAAGCGTTCAGGAAGAACTGAATCAAGGCAAGCTTCCTGATTTCCTTGAAGAAACGATGCATATTCGTGAAAGTGATTGGACAATTGCGCCCCTCCCGAATGATTTGCAGGACCGCAGGGTTGAAATCACTGGACCTGTCGATCGTAAAATGATCATTAATGCCATGAACTCAGGTGCCAATGTATTCATGGCGGACTTTGAAGATGCCAATTCGCCCACTTGGGAGAATTGCATTGATGGTCAATTGAATCTGCGCGATGCAATCCGCGGAACCATTTCATTTAAAAATCCAAATGGCAAAGTGTATGAATTAAATGAAAGAACAGCTGTCCTAAAGGTAAGGCCGCGCGGCTGGCATTTAGAGGAAAAACATGTCCTTTTGGATGGACAGCCTATATCAGCCAGCATTTTTGACTTTGGACTGTACTTTTACCACAACGCAAAAGCATTGATTGAAAAACAAAGCGGTCCATACTTTTACTTACCAAAATTGGAAAGCCATCTCGAAGCAAGATTATGGAATGAAATATTCGTATATGCACAGAACGATTTGAGAATTCCGCAAGGAACCATCAAGGCAACGGTCTTGATAGAAACGATTCTTGCTGCATTCGAAATGGATGAAATTCTGTACGAGCTGAAAGAACATTCGGCAGGCCTGAACTGTGGCCGCTGGGATTATATCTTTAGTTTCCTGAAAAAATTCCGTCACTCGGATGATGTTATCTTCCCAGATCGGCAGCAGGTCACGATGACCGTCCCGAATATGAGGGCGTATTCCCTGCTGGCAATCAAAACATGTCACACTCGTAATGCTCCTGCAATTGGCGGGATGGCCGCGCAAATTCCTGTTAAAAATGATCCGGTTAAGAACGATGAGGCTTTTGCGAAAGTAAGGGCAGATAAAGAACGCGAAGCAAGAGACGGTCATGATGGAACATGGGTTGCCCACCCAGGTATGGTAAGCACGGCAAAAGAGGTTTTTGACCTGCTCGTCCCAAAACCCAATCAAATTTTCCGAAAACGGGAAGATGTCCATGTAACAGCTCAAGAGCTGCTTGCTGTACCGGAAGGAACGATCACAGAGGCAGGATTAAGGACGAATATTAACGTAGGCATCCAATATATAGCTTCTTGGCTAAGCGGCAGGGGTGCGGCACCCATCAATAACTTAATGGAAGATGCTGCAACCGCTGAAATTTCAAGGGCTCAAGTCTGGCAATGGATCCGTCATCCAAAAGGCATTCTCGAAGATGGCAGGAAAATAACCGAGGAATTATTCCATCAAATCAAAGAAGAAGAATTGGCGGTCATTAAATCGGAAGTAGGGGAAGAAACTTTCATATCAGGAAAGTTTGAAGAGTCTACTAAACTATTTGAACAATTGATTGAAGCGGATGACTTTGCAGATTTCTTAACAAACGCGGCATACGAAAAATTATCTTAATATTCAAAAAAATACGATATAAATTAGGAGGAAATAATGATGAAGAATGAGAGAGCGCAAAAATTACAACTAAGCTGGGAAAATGACTCACGGTGGACTGGAATCAAGCGTCCTTATACGGCCGAAGAAGTTATTAAACTAAGGGGTTCCATCGATATTGAACAAACATTGGCACGTCGTGGTTCTGAAAAACTATGGAATCTATTAAATACAGAGGATTTCATCAATGCATTAGGAGCATTGACTGGTAACCAGGCCATGCAGCAGGTGAAAGCTGGTTTAAAAGCAATCTACTTAAGCGGCTGGCAAGTGGCGGCAGATGCTAACATCGCAGGGCAAATGTACCCTGACCAAAGTTTATATCCAGCCAACTCCGTACCGCAAGTGGTTAAACGCATTAATCAAACACTTCAGCGTGCAGACCAAATCAGCTTTGCTGAAGGAAAAGATGATATCGATTGGTTCGCTCCAATCGTGGCAGATGCTGAAGCGGGCTTTGGCGGTTCCCTTAACGTCTTCGAATTAATGAAAGGCATGATTGAAGCTGGAGCGGCAGGCGTTCACTTTGAAGACCAGCTTTCTTCCGAGAAAAAATGTGGTCACCTAGGCGGTAAAGTCCTTCTTCCAACCCAAACGGCAGTACGGAATTTAGTTTCCGCCCGATTGGCAGCCGACGTAATGGGTACACCGACTATCTTGATTGCCCGTACGGATGCTGATGCTGCAGATTTGATCACCGATGATATTGATCCGGTCGATGCACCATTCATCACGGGTGAAAGGACTCCAGAAGGATTCTACCGCACGAACGCAGGTCTTGACCAAGCAATTGCAAGAGGTCTTGCTTATGCTCCATATGCCGACCTTATCTGGTGTGAGACTTCTGAACCTAATCTAGCGGATGCTCGCCGCTTTGCCGAAGCGATCCATGCAGAGTTCCCGGGCAAACTGCTTGCTTACAATTGTTCCCCATCATTTAACTGGAAAGCGAAATTAAGTGATGAAGAGATTGCCAATTATCAAGTGGAATTGGGTAAATTAGGTTATAAATTCCAATTCGTTACACTTGCAGGCTTCCACTCATTGAATCATAGCATGTTCAACCTTGCTCTTGGTTATAAAGAACGCGGCATGGCTGCATACTCAGAACTTCAACAAGCGGAGTTCGCTAGTGAGCCCGACGGCTATACAGCAACACGTCATCAGCGTGAAGTGGGAACTGGTTACTTTGATGAAGTGGCACAAGTCGTTTCTGGTGGAACATCATCCACAACAGCACTTGCAGGTTCCACTGAAACAGAACAATTCGAGACGTCAAAATAATTTTAGCTTAAAACCAAAGATCCGCCTTGTACCCAAGGCGGATTTTAAAATGGAAATCGGTGAATGCTAAGGATATTCTTGATCAACTTAAGTGGTTTTCTTTGTATCCCCGATGATGAAAGTCCATATGGCCTTGAAGACATTTGCACGCTGAAGTGTATTGAATATGACAAGCACTACAGGTCCTGCAATCAGACCTAGGAAACCGATCAATTTGAAGCCGATGAATAAGGCGATGAGAGTGGCAAGCGGATCCAAACCAATACTGGAAGAAAGTACTTTTGGTTCTATTAGCTGACGTTGGACAACGACGATTATGTAAAGGACGGACAAACCGATTGCGAGACTTGTATTGCCGGCGATGAATTCAAAGATGATCCATGGAATGAAAATCGTACCTGTCCCTAAATAGGGGATGATATCGACCAGCCCGCATATCAGGGCAATGGTAATTGAATAATTCACCCCTAAAATGAGAAATCCGATTAAAATCGTGACAGTCGTCAATGAAACAAGAGTGAATTGTGCCCGGATAAATCCGAACAAAGCCCTTTTTAAATCCTTGAATAAACGCTTTGCACCCGCAAAAATCTTATCAGGCAACACTTTTCCGGTCATTCGGCCAAAGGTATCCCAATCTTTGCTGATGAAGAAAGTGCCCAGCAGTGTAAAAAGGAGTGCTGTTGCTGTAGTTGGAAACCATCCGATGATTGTGGGGATGTTCTTCAAGAAAGCTTGAATGAAGCCGCTTACTCCGGTAGTGATGGACTCACCGATATTTTGGATATTCTTGAGGACTGTATCTTGCTGTTCGATATCCAAATTATTGAACATGGCAGCTATTTGATTATATAAAGGGATGACGGTGGTCGCGATGTATGTTTCTATATAATCCACGATGGTTTCAATGTGTTTCGGGATGACTCCGGCAAGGTAATTGGTTCCTGAAATGATCTCGGCAACCAGTAAGGTGATAAGACCTGCAAATAAAAGGAAAATGAGTAACAGGGAAACGAATACAGCCAACCCTCGGGGCAGCCTCCCTTTCCTTTCGAAAAAAGTGACCAGGGGATTCATCAAGAAAGCGATTATCATGGCAATGATGAATGGATATGTATATTTAGATAAATAAAACACGGCAATCCCGCCTAAAATTACCCCTCCAACGACCAGTAAAGAGCGAATGAAACGATACATATATACCGGATTCAAGTCATATCCTCCTTCAATCATAAAGTTTGTATTATAATTGTAACGATGATGGAAAAGAAAGGAAAGATTCTTTCATCTTTCGGCTTAACTTTTTTCGCCGATGCATCGTTCCATAAATCATTTTTCTCCTAGGAAACAAGGGAGTTTGTTATGTTAAAATAACAAAAAAGAAAGGAAGAAGGTGAAGGGATAATGATCAACGGTCCTGTCGTATTTTTAATTCTGCTTGCTGCAATCGGTTGGTTTGGGAAAAATACCTCACTGATCATGGCTGCGGGTTTTCTTTTAATCATGAAACTGATTGGCCTTGATGCCAAAGTGTTTCCATACCTGGAAGCGAAAGGAATAAACCTAGGCGTTACGATCATCACGATTTCCGTACTCATACCAATAGCAAACGGGGCGATAGGTTTCAAGGAACTAGGAGATGCGATAAAATCTCCTTATGCCTGGATTGCGCTTGCATCTGGAATAGCCGTTGCGCTCATAGCAAAGAATGGGATTACGCTCCTGTCACATGATCCGCACATTACCACGGCTCTTGTTTTTGGGACGATTCTTGCGGTCGCATTATTCAAAGGTGTGGCTGTCGGTCCGTTAATCGGGGCGGGAATTGCTTATTTATGCATGCAGGTCTTCAATTTCTTTAAATGAAGCGAGTGGCTAAGGGTAGAAAAGTCAGTCAGTCCTGGGAATATAGATTTTCTATTTAATGTTTCGTTTATTCTGCTTTGGGGCGAATTTTCAAAAAACCGTTATGAATCGCATTAAAATAAGCAAGAGAATATGTAGCTAATTTTTCTAATAAAATAATAATTTTTTCACATTTTAAGTGCTTTTCATTCCCAAAAAAGTGTTTATTGTTTATAATAATCATGTAACTGCTCTGATTTATTAAAATTGGGATTCCGAATATCATTGATATTTTTGAGGAATCTTAAAAAAAAGATGTAGTTATTGAGCAAGCGCTCACTAGGAATAGCTACAAGCATTATTTTTAGAATTTCGTATTAAAGATTATCGTACATTTTATATTGTTGGAGTCATATTCTGTGAACGCTTCCAATACAAGATGTATGTCTTCTGCTAAAAAATAGATGGTTGTTTATAAAAGCTAATTTCTTGGAAGCGCTACATTTATACGCTAATAGCAAGGGCATAGGGGAATATCTAGGAAAAGGAGAGATTTAGTATGACAGCAACAAAAGGTCTTGAAGGTGTGGTAGCAACAACTTCATCAGTAAGCTCCATTATCGATGACACATTAACGTATGTAGGTTATGACATCGATGATTTGGCTTCAAACGCAACATTCGAGGAAGTAATCTATCTTTTATGGCACGGAGCTCTTCCGAACAAAAGCCAACTAGAAGAATTAACTAAACAACTTGCTGAAAATGCTGAAATTCCAGCTGAAGTGGTAAATCACTTCAAAACATACCCAATTGATAAAGTACATCCAATGGGAGCTCTTCGCACTGCAGTATCTCTTCTTGGTCTTTATGATGAAGAAGCAGATGTAATGAGTGAAGAAGCTAACTATCGTAAAGCAATCCGCATCCAAGCAAAAATCCCTACATTGGTAACAACTTTCGCTCGCGTCCGTCAAGGGAAAGAAGCTGTTGCTCCACGTACAGATTTAAGCTTTGCTGCTAACTTCTTATATATGTTAAGCGGTAACGAACCAACGGCAATCGAAGAAGAAGCATTCAACAAAGCATTGGTTCTTCATGCTGACCATGAATTAAACGCTTCTACATTCACTGCACGGGTTTGTGTGGCAACATTAGCTGATATCTATTCTGGTGTAACTGCTGCCATCGGCGCTTTAAAAGGCCCACTTCACGGCGGAGCTAACGAACAAGTCATGAAAATGCTTACAGAAATTGGTTCAGTTGATAACGTTGAGCCATATATCAACGAAAAATTAGCCAATAAAGAAAAAATCATGGGCTTTGGCCACCGTGTATACCGTAAAGGTGATCCTCGTGCTAAACACCTTAAAGAAATGTCACAAAAACTGACTGAACTTACTGGACAACCGCAATATTATGATATGTCCATCAAAATTCATGAAATCGTAACCGGTCAAAAAAATCTTCCGCCGAACGTGGATTTCTATTCTGCTTCCGTATACCATAGTTTAGGTATCGAGCATGACCTATTTACACCAATATTTGCTGTAAGCCGTGCTTCAGGCTGGATCGCTCATATCCTTGAGCAATATTCAAACAACCGCCTTATCCGTCCGCGTGCAGAGTATGTGGGACCAGGTATGCAAAAATACGTACCGATTGAAAACCGCTAATTAAAAGTTTTTTCGAAAAATCATTTTTTATTTCATCGAATTTGTAGTAAATTAATAGATGTGAGTAAAAAAGGTTAGTGGTTCTGCCTTATTTAATGGCAGGCCATCTAACCTTTGAATTTGAATCGGAGGTAAGAGACATGACACAAAGTCAAAAAATCACAGTTACTAACGGTGCTCTTAACGTACCAAACAACCCAATCGTTCCTTATATTGAGGGAGACGGAATCGGTCCTGATATCTGGGCTGCAGCATCCCGCGTTTTAGACGCAGCAGTTGAAAAAGCTTACAATGGCGAAAAGAAAATCGAATGGAAAGAAGTTTTAGCTGGACAAAAAGCATTTGACCAAACGGGCGAATGGCTTCCACAAGAAACTCTTGATGTTATTAACGAATATCTAATCGCTATTAAAGGACCTCTTACAACTCCAATCGGCGGCGGTATCCGCTCATTGAACGTTGCATTGCGTCAAGTATTGGACTTATTCGTATGTCTTCGTCCAGTACGTTACTTTGATGGTGTACCTTCACCTGTTAAACGTCCAGAAGACACTGACATGGTCATCTTCCGTGAAAACACTGAAGATATCTATGCTGGTATTGAATATGCAAAAGGTTCTGACGAAGCTAAGAAATTAATCGACTTCCTGCAAAATGAATTCGGTGTTACAAACATCCGTTTCCCTGAAACTTCAGGTATCGGAATCAAACCGATTTCAGAAGAAGGAACAAAACGTCTTGTTCGCTCTGCACTTAACTATGCGATCAAAGAAGGCCGTAAGTCATTAACGCTTGTTCATAAAGGTAACATCATGAAATTCACTGAAGGTGCATTCAAAACTTGGGGTTATGAAGTTGCAGAACAAGAATTCGCCGATAAAGTGTTCACATGGAACCAATATGACAAAATTAAAGATGCTGAAGGCACAGAAGCTGCTAACAAAGCTCAATCTGCTGCTGAAGCTGAAGGCAAAATCATCGTTAAGGATTCCATTGCTGATATCTTCTTACAACAAATCCTGACTCGTCCTAAAGAGTTTGATGTTGTTGCAACAATGAACTTGAACGGAGATTACATTTCTGATGCATTAGCTGCACAAGTTGGCGGAATCGGTATCGCTCCAGGAGCAAACATCAACTACGAAACTGGACATGCCATCTTCGAAGCAACTCACGGAACGGCTCCTAAATATGCTGGTCTTGATAAAGTTAACCCATCTTCAGTTCTTCTTTCAGGCGTTCTTTTACTTGAGCACCTTGGCTGGAACGAAGCTGCAAACAGCATCACAAAATCAGTGGAACAAACAATCGCTTCTAAAGTTGTTACATACGACTTTGCCCGCCTAATGGAAGGTGCAACAGAAGTTAAATGTTCTGAGTTCGCAGACGAGCTTATCAAAAACCTTAAATAATTCATTATATGCTTTCTGGAAAAGTGCCTGAACGGGCTGCTTTTCCAGGAGGCTTATATATATTTTCAAGAGAATGTTAAAAGTATTCCAAAAGTATTTATATATTTTAAGGAGGAAATAACATGTCTAAACGTAAAAAAATCACAGTGGTAGGTGCTGGATTCACTGGCGCTACAGCTGCATTCCTTGCAGCTCAAAAAGAACTTGGTGATATCGTTTTGGTTGATATTCCGCAAGCTGAAAACCCTACAAAAGGTAAAGCCCTTGATATGGCGGAAGCAGGACCTGTTCTAGGTTTCGATGCTAATATCATCGGTACATCCGACTATGCAGAAACTGCTGATTCCGACGTAGTGATCATCACTGCCGGAATTGCCCGTAAGCCCGGCATGAGCCGTGACGACTTAGTTCAAACTAACCAAAAAGTCATGAAATCAGTAACTAAAGAAGTAGTTAAATATTCCCCTAATACAACAATCATCGTTTTGACTAACCCTGTAGATGCAATGACTTACACTGTATACAAAGAATCTGGTTTCCCTAAAGAACGTGTTATCGGACAATCAGGTGTACTAGATACAGCTCGTTTCCGCACTTTCGTAGCTCAAGAATTAAACTTATCCGTTAAAGATGTAACTGGTTTCGTACTTGGCGGACATGGAGACGATATGGTCCCTCTAGTGCGTTACTCTTATGCAGGCGGAATTCCTTTGGAAACATTGATCCCTCAAGATCGTTTAGAAGCAATAGTAGCTCGTACCCGCACTGGCGGAGGAGAAATCGTAAACCTTCTTGGAAACGGAAGCGCATATTATGCACCAGCTGCATCTCTAGTGGAAATGGCTGAAGCGATCCTTAAAGATCAACGTCGCGTTCTTCCATCCATCGCTTATCTTGAAGGTGAATACGGCTTTGAAGGTATTTACCTTGGAGTGCCGACTGTACTTGGTGCAAACGGTATTGAACAAATCATCGAACTTGATTTAACTGAAGATGAAAAGGCTGCACTTTCAAAATCAGTCGAATCAGTTAAAGCTGTTATGCAAGTCCTTCAATAAGAGATCATGTACAGACTGCCCGGATATTGGAAGAAGAGGCCAAGGCCTTTTTCCGACTCCGGGCAGTTTTTTAATCCGCTTCAAAAGAACCCTGGAACTTATAATCTCCCTGCTGAAGATAGGAATTACTTTATTTCCGTTTTTTTTATGTGTAATTTTCATATAATATTCTTTATAATGGAATTGGATGAGTAGACCAAGGAATTGGTCTTTTGGGTAATACATAATTCAGGAGGATCTAATGTCAAAGAAAATTCTCGTAGTGGATGATGAGCAATCAATAGTTACCTTACTTCAGTACAATTTAGAACAATCAGGCTATACGGTTATCACAGCTTTGGATGGAGAACAAGGGCTGGAGGCTGCCGTGGATATACGCCCCGATTTAGTGGTATTGGATTTGATGCTGCCAAAAATGGACGGGCTTGAAGTATGCAAGCAGCTTCGCCAGCAAAAAATCAATATACCGATCTTGATGCTGACAGCTAAGGACGATGAATTTGACAAGGTGCTGGGACTGGAACTAGGGGCGGATGATTACTTAACCAAGCCATTTAGTCCCAGGGAGGTAGTGGCACGGATTAAAGCCATTTTAAGAAGATCCCAGTTGCAATCGAACGGAAGTGAGTCAAGTCAGGATCAGGAAGATGGTCTCTTGAAATTAGGGGAATTGAAAGTGTTCCCGGAACGATACGAAGCATTCTTTGATGAACAGCAATTAGAATTGACTCCAAAGGAATTTGAATTACTTTTATACTTGGCGAAGAATAAAGGAAGAGTGCTGACCAGGGATCAACTGCTCAGTGCGGTATGGAATTATGATTTCGCGGGAGACTCACGGATCGTCGATGTCCATATTAGCCATCTTCGTGAAAAAATAGAGAAAGATACAAAAAAACCTCTCTATATTAAAACGATAAGGGGCTTGGGGTATAAGCTTGAGGAGCCTAAAAAAGAATGACGACCTATCGTAAAAAGCTCTTATATACCCTCATCACATTGGTGATGGTCGTCCTGATGGCCGTGGGCTTTTTATTAGGACACTTGTTCAAAAGTTATTATATTAAAACGTTCAATGAGCGTATACAGAACGAAACATTTTTCATTTCTACATATATTCAGGAGCATGGGGGAATCGAGTCCTTTTTGGAAAAAGGGAAAACGGCAAAATTGACACCCCTTTTAGATTCGAATTTAACCATTCTCTCTACGAGTGGGGAAATATTATACGATTCGACATCATCCAATGAAATACTTAAAAGCCATGCCAATGTCCTTCGCAAAATAACTTTGGAAAAAGGGCTTAAGCATGGGGAAGGGTATGAAGTGGTCGAAGGGGAATCGGACCTCCATTATTATTGGAAGACGGTTGAAAAGGACGGCGAGATTGAAGGCTTTGTCGTCCATAGCAATGAAATAGAGGCCATCCATCAAGTGAATAAACAAATGTGGCAAATATTGATCATTTGTTTAGGGGTTGCCTTGATCATCATTCTCATGCTTGCGAGTAAAATCACTTCATATTATACCCGTCCGATCGAAGAGGCGACGATGGCAGCCATCGAACTGGCAAAAGGGAATTACGGAACCCGGACATTCGGGCGGCATTCCGATGAAACGGGAATGCTGACAACTTCCTTGAACATATTGGCGAGGAACCTTCAGGAAACAGAGGTAGCGAGGGAAATGAATCAGGATCGTTTGGAAGCACTTGTTGAAAATATCGGTAGCGGGGTCTTGCTGATAGACAGTAAAGGGTATACGACCTTAATCAACCGGGAATTCAAGAAAAGCTTCCATGTGAATGCCGCTACGTTTTTGTTTCAGGAATATTATTCGGTCATTAAAGATCAGGAAGTGATAGCCATCATCGAAGAGATCTTTCGAACGGAAAAAACGATAAAACGACAGGTGAAGATACCGCTTGCCATAGAACGAAAGCATTTTGAGATTTACGGGGCGCCCATTATCGGGAATCATGATGAATGGAAGGGGATCCTCCTCATTTTCCATGATATCACCGAATTGAAAAGGCTCGAGCAGATGCGGAAGGATTTCGTTGCTAATGTGTCCCATGAATTGAGGACTCCGATCACCTCCATTAAAGGCTTTTCTGAAACATTGTTAGATGGCGCCTTAAAAGACGAAAAGACCCTAAAGCACTTTTTATCGATTATCCTGAAAGAAAGTGACCGGCTGCAAGAACTCATTCAGGAGCTTCTGAATTTATCCAAAATGGAGCAACAGGAATTCGTTTTAAACGCAGGGGTCGTGGATATTACGAAAGTACTTGGCGAAATACAAGAGATGCTTATAGGCAAGCTGAAGGAAAAAGAAGTATCCCTTGAAATTAAAACATCACCGGAACCAGTATTCATTGAAGGGGAATCTGACAGGATCAAACAGGTTTTCATCAATTTGATTACGAACGCATTGACCTATACACCAAATGGCGGCAGGGTCACCGTTGACATCATTGAAAATGAACAGACCGTCGATATTACAGTTCAAGACAGCGGGATCGGCATCGAAGAAAAAGAACTGCCAAGGATCTTTGAACGGTTTTACCGGATCGATAAGGCGAGGAGCCGAGATTCAGGAGGAACGGGCATTGGACTGGCAATCGTCAAGCATATAATAGAAGTCCATAAAGGTAAAATCAACGTGGAAAGCACACCTGGAACCGGGACGACTTTTACAGTCACCTTAAATAAAAGCTTAAAAGGGAAAATGTAGCGGGTATCTTATTTACATGTCCTTTACAATTCCTTAAAACGGACTTCATAATGCAGGGGTACAATGGTTGTACAACCCCTCATCCAAGGAGTTAAACATTGACAGAGACATAGTCTCTGTTTGATTTTGTAGTAGTTCAATCTAAATTTTAAAGCAAAGATGATTGGAACAGGTGAGCGAAACTCCTGTAGGAATAGCCCGTCCAAGGAGAACCTACAGGTGCAAAGGACGGAACGCGAGTGCCCTACGTTGCAATCAACATTCAAATTGTACAAAACCCTAAAAAACTGTAGGCAGAGACATAGTCTCTGTCTTTTAATTTTGGCTATATTCCCCGGGAACCATTCCTCTATCCTATTTTCCTGGGAAAATATTTGATTTTTATGAAACTTTAGGCCCTTTCTTGCGTAAATAAGATATAACTGCAAAGAAGGGGTGATACATATCGTTAGCTTAAAAAGGATATATACAATCACAGGACTTGTCTTTCTTATTTTAATTTTAGGTGTAGTTGCGATATCGACCTGGTACACGGTTGATGAATCCGATCAAGCTGTCATAATGACGTTTGGTAAAGTGGAGGAGACGATAACGGAACCAGGACTTCACTTTAAACTGCCTTGGCCCATTCAATCGGTCGAGAAATTATCCAAAGAAACATTCAGTCTTAAATTTGGATATAAGGAAGAGGATGGAGAGGTGACGGATTACCCGAGTGAGACCAAAATGATTACGGGTGATGAAAATATTGTGCTGGCCGACCTAGTGGTTCAGTGGAAAATCACCGACCCTCCAAA
This sequence comes from Bacillus sp. T-10(2022), assembly GCF_056502895.1. Classification (NCBI taxonomy): domain Bacteria; kingdom Bacillati; phylum Bacillota; class Bacilli; order Caryophanales; family Bacillaceae; genus Bacillus; species Bacillus sp. T-10(2022). Next base: position 4,129,951 of record NZ_CP113518.1, on the reverse strand, counting down.
ATATCTATACAATGCAGAAGATCCAGAAAAAATATTATACGATACGACTTCAGCTGCATTACGGAGCATAATCGGCAGCACGAAAATCGATGATGCCCTTACATCTGGTAAAGCGCAAATCGAAGCGGATGTACGCGATTTATTGTCACAGCTAATGGAGAAATATGATGTCGGAATTTCCATATCTGCGGTTAAACTCCAGGACGTGGAGTTACCTAATGAAGAAGTGCGGAAAGCATTTACCAATGTAACGGATGCCCGGGAAACGGCGAATACGAAAATCAACGAAGCGGATAAATATGAAAATAAGCGTATGAATGAAGCGGAAGGGGAAAAAGATGCCCTCATTTCACAGGCTAATGGGGATAAAGCTGCCCGTACGGAAGCTGCCCGCGGGGATGTAGCGGTCTTTGAAAAATTACTCAGTGAGTATAAGGGCAATAAGGGGATTACGAAGGACCGCCTTATTATTGAGACCCTTGAGGAAGTATTGCCGAATGCAGAGATTTATATTATGAATGATGACGGAAACACAATGAAGTACTTGCCGCTTCGCTCACTTGAAAAGGAGGAAACGAAAAAAACTCCTGCCCCTGATGAAGCCGCTATACCTGAAGAAGAAACGAAAAAAGGGAATGTATCGGAAGAAAAAGCGACTGGGGAAGGGGGCTCTAAACAATGAGTGGAAAAATAATAGATTTCTCTGAACTCAAAAAAGGGAATTTTCATTGGAGGGGCTATGTGAGATTCGGCATTTTCCTGATTATTATCATCGCGCTGCTGCTAATCATCTTCACCAATGTCTATATCGTCAAAGAGGGAGAATACAAGGTCGTCCGCCAATTCGGTGAGGTGGTAAGGATCGATAAGACCCCGGGATTGAAGGCGAAGGTGCCATTCATTCAGAGTGTCGTGACCTTGCCGAAGTATCAAATGACTTCCGATGTTTCAGAAGCGGAAATCAATACGAAAGATAAAAAGCGGATGCTGATCGACAACTATGCCGTTTGGAGAATAGAAGATCCGAAGAAATTGATTACAAATGCAAGGACACTTGAGAATGCCGAAACGAAAATGGAAGAGTTCATCTATTCGGCAGTTCGTTCAGAGCTGGGCCAGCTGAATTATGATGAGATCATCAATGATGAGAAGTCATCCAGGGGAAGTTTAAACGACCGCATAACCGAAAAAGTCAACGATCTGCTGCAAAAGGACAGTTATGGCATCAGCCTGACGGATGTCCGGATAAAGCGTACTGACCTGCCTGCCGAAAACGAAGCATCCGTCTTCAAGAGGATGATTTCCGAGCGGGAATCGAAAGCGCAAGAATACCTATCAAAAGGTGATGCGAAGAAAAACCGTATCATCGCGGATACCGATCGGAAAGTGAAAGAATTGCTCTCTACTGCAGAGGCTGATGCAGAAGTGATCAGGGCTGAAGGAGAAGGGGAAGCAGCGAAAATCTATAATAAGTCGTTTTCCAAAGACCCCGAATTTTATAAACTATACCGGACTCTTGAATCCTACAAAAAAACGATCGGAGATCAAACGGTCATCGTTCTTCCTTCGGATTCCCCTTATGCCAGCTTGTTAATGGGAAATACTAAATAACCTTGATGCCGTCATTTTTCTTTCCGCTTCTACTCATGGTAGAATAGAGAAGGAAAATGAACGGCTTTTTGCGTTTTATATAGAAGCTATAACTACATAAATCTGTATGACTGGAGGAAGACGGATTTGGATAAAAAGCTAGTACTCATAGATGGAAACAGCATTGCATACCGTGCGTTTTTTGCGCTTCCGCTCTTGAATAATGATAAGGGTGTCCATACGAATTCCGTGTACGGATTCACCATGATGCTCAACCGCATTCTTGAAGAAGAAAAGCCAACGCACATACTTGTGGCATTCGATGCAGGTAAAACGACATTCAGACATGCATCATTTAAAGAATATAAGGGGGGGCGCCAAAAAACGCCGCCAGAATTATCGGAGCAATTCCCTTTCATTCGCGAGCTGCTTGATTGTTTTCAAATAAAAAGGTATGAACTGGAGAACTACGAAGCCGATGATATTATCGGTACGCTGTCTTTACAAGCGGAAAAAGATGGTTTTGAAGTGAAGGTCATTTCCGGTGATAAGGATTTAACACAATTATCCTCCCCTAGTACGACGGTTTCCATCACGAAAAAGGGGATTACTGAAATTGAGGAATACACTCCAAAGCATATACATGAAAAATATGGTCTATCCCCTTTGCAAATCATTGATTTAAAAGGGCTGATGGGAGATGCCTCCGATAATATCCCCGGTATTCCGGGTGTTGGTGAAAAGACTGCCCTTAAATTATTGCATCAATTTGAAACGGTTGAAAACCTTCTGCAGTCGATTGATGAGGTTAGCGGACAGAAATTGAAAGAGAAAATAGAAGAACATAAAGACCTGGCCTTATTAAGCAAAGAGCTGGCTACAATAACGAGGGAAGCGCCGCTTGAAGTTTCCGTAAACGAGACCGAGTATACTGGCATGGATCAGGATCGAGTCATCTCATTCTATAAGGAGCTTGGCTTTTCGACTTTGCTCGATAAATTGGATGTAACGGAAAGTGCGCCGCTTGAACAGGAGAAGATTGAGGTTCACTCGGCTGAAATGACAGAAGGGATGTTTGCCGATGAAAGTGCTTTGTATGTTGAAATTTTAGAAGATAATTATCATCGTGCCGATATAATAGGGATCGCCATCAGTAATGAACAAGGTCATTTTTACTTCCATGGAGATGATGCTCTGAGTTCCGGTGCCTTTAAATCCTGGGCAGAGGATGAAACAAAAAAGAAAACGGTTTTCGATGCGAAGCGTACGGTTGTGGCACTTCGCCATCGAGGAGTCGAAATAAAAGGCATCGATTTTGATGTATTTTTGGCATCCTATATCCTGGATCCGGCAGAGTCAGTGGACGAAGTGGCAGAAATCACGAAAACTCAAGGTGCTATCCGCCTTGAAACGGATGACGTTTTTTATGGAAAAGGTGCAAAACGCAAAATACCTGAGGAAGCGGAATTGAGGGAGCATATCGCCAGAAAAGCGAAGGCGATTCTGTCCCTGAAAGAACCGATGATTGATAAGCTGCAAGAGTTCGAGCAATTTCACCTATTTACGGAACTGGAGCTGCCACTATCGATCATCCTGGCCAATATGGAATGGCAGGGAATCAAGGTGGATATAGGTCGACTGAAAAACATGGGACAGGAAATAGCCATTCGCTTAAGAAACATCGAGGCACGAATTTTTGATTTGGCTGGAGAGGCGTTCAATATCAATTCACCTAAACAGCTTGGGGCCATCCTGTTTGAAAAGTTGGAGCTTCCTGTCATGAAGAAAACTAAAACAGGTTATTCGACGTCAGCCGATGTGTTGGAAAAACTGGAGAGCAAGCATGATATCGTTAAGGAGATACTATTGTATCGCCAGCTTGGTAAGTTGCAATCCACTTATATTGAAGGGTTGCTTAAGGTGGTCAATGGTAAAACGGACAAGGTGCACACCCGGTTCAACCAAGCATTGACCCAGACCGGCCGTTTAAGCTCAACAGATCCCAATCTGCAGAATATCCCGATCAGACTGGAAGAAGGAAGGAAAATCAGGCAGGCCTTCATTCCTTCCGAAAAGGATTGGATCATTTTTGCTGCCGACTACTCCCAGATCGAGCTGCGCGTTCTGGCGCATATCGCCAATGACAGCGGATTGGTGGAAGCATTCCAGGCCGGGATGGACATCCATACAAAGACAGCCATGGATGTGTTCCATGTATCGGCAGAGGAAGTCACTTCGAACATGAGGCGCCATGCCAAAGCGGTCAACTTCGGAATCGTTTATGGTATAAGTGATTACGGGTTATCGCAAAGTCTTGGCATTACGAGAAAAGAAGCTGGAGAGTTCATCGAGAAGTATTTAAGAAGCTTTCCTGGTGTTCAGGAATATATGGAAGAAAGCATACATGAGGCCCGTCAAAAAGGGTATAGCACGACTCTGATGCAAAGAAGGCGCTATATACCTGAGATAACAAGCAGGAATTTCAACATAAGGAGCTTTGCCGAACGGACAGCAATGAACACGCCGATTCAGGGCAGCGCCGCGGATATCATCAAGCTTGCCATGATAAACATGAATAAGCGCCTGAAAAGTGAAGGGCTTAAAACGAGAATGCTTCTTCAGGTGCATGATGAATTGATTTTTGAAACCCCTCCTGAGGAACTGGAAATCCTTAAAGCGATCGTTCCGGAGGAAATGGAAAATGCCATTGAATTGAACGTGCCCCTTAAAGTGGATTATGCTTTCGGGCCAACATGGTTTGATGCCAAATAATATAAGATAGGTGATTGCAATGCCAGAACTTCCAGAAGTGGAAACAGTCAGAAGAACGTTAGAGCAGCTCATACTCGGAAAAGAGATCAAGGAAGTGTCCGTCTTCTGGCCAAAGATCATTAAAGCACCTGAACCTGTCGAACAGTTTCAGGATGCTTTAAGGGGACAGACGATAAGGGGAATAGGCCGTCGGGGCAAGTTCCTCATTTTCACCTTGGATGATTATTCGATGGTTTCGCATTTAAGAATGGAGGGGAAATACGGCGTGCATCCAAAAGAAGAGCCGTATGATAAGCATACCCATGTGATCTTCACTTTCACTGATGGCAGTGAACTTCGGTACAGGGATGTCCGGAAATTCGGAACGATGCATCTATTTGCCAAAGGGGAAGAACTTGATCGGCTGCCCCTGTTGCATTTAGGGCCGGAACCGTTGTCTGAAGATTTTACTGTCGAGGGGCTAAGTAGGAAGCTGGCAAGAACCAACAGGAAAATCAAGCCCGTTCTCCTTGATCAAACGGTTGTCGTAGGGATTGGGAATATATATGTGGACGAGTCGTTATTCCGCTCCCGTATCCATCCGGAGAGAATCGCTTCTTCACTCTCATTGCAGGAAATCAAGACGTTGCATGCTGAAATCATTGCGACTTTAGGGGAAGCTGTGGAAAAAGGCGGAAGTACGATTCGTTCATACATTAATTCCCAAGGGCAAATCGGCATGTTTCAGTTGGAACTGAATGTTTATGGACGAAAAGGCGAGAACTGCAAAGCATGCGGCACGCCCCTTGAGAAACTGGTTGTTGCAGGACGGGGTACACATATTTGCCCGTTATGCCAGCCGCTTAAATAGGTAATGTTTTTAAAAACACATCGGATGGGCTCCTTCCATATACTAGGGTAGCAACGTGTAGGGAAGGAGTAATATTCCGATGTGGCTACAAATTATTTTTCTCGCTTTTGCAGTTAGTATTGACGGATTTGGCGTAGGTTTGACATTCGGTATGCGGAAGATGAAAATCCCCTTAAGGTCAATAGCGGTCATCTCATTTTGTTCTGCATTGAGTTTAGGTATAGCGATGGTCATCGGACAATTCATCAGTCAGCTCATATCTATCGGGGCGGCTGAAAAAACAGGCGGCATCATCCTCATTTTTCTTGGTGCCTGGATGGTATACCAGTATTTTAAGCCTGAAAAAGATTTGAAAGATGATAGATATCATGAAAAGATCATCTTTAATTTTGAAATTAAATCACTTGGGGTAGTGATTAATATTTTACAAAAACCATTGAATGCCGATTTTGATAAATCAGGTACGATTACAGGTGTTGAAGCGCTTGTTCTGGGGTTTGCACTTTCGCTGGATGCGTTCGGGGCCGGAGTAGGAGCGGCTATGATCGGGATTTCACCCATCATCCTCGCAGGGTGCATCGCTGTTATGAGTTCGATTTTCATTTGGAGCGGAATTCAAAGCGGGAAATTGCTCTCAAATAATAAAGTTGTCCAGCATTTGACCTTTCTTCCAGGTGTACTATTGATTATCATCGGTTTATTCAAGTTATGATAAGTTTAAAAGGGGGAGCTTATGGGACAAATCATCGGAATCACCGGAGGCATTGCCAGTGGGAAAAGCACCGTTAGCCTCTATTTACAGGAACTCGGATTCACGATTGTCGATGCTGATCTGGCTTCCCGTGCTGTCGTTGAGCCAGGTGAAGAAGCCTATCACCAAGTTGTGAAGGCATTTGGTGAAGATATCTTATTGACGGATGGGAATATAGATCGCGTAAAGCTCGGGTCGATTATATTTAATGATCAAGAAAAGAGATTGCTATTGAATGGCATCGTTCATCCTGCCGTCAGGAATTGGATGCGGCTGAAAACGGAAGCGGCACTATCATCAGGAGAAGAAACGGTGTTCATGGATATTCCGCTCCTATTCGAAAGCAAGCTGACATTCATGGTGGATAAGACGCTTTTGATCTATGTGGATGAGCAAGTTCAATTGCAGCGATTAATGAACAGGAATGGTCTTTCGGAGACGGAGGCACTTGCCAGGATCAATTCGCAAATGCCCTTGGCTGATAAAAAGGCTTTAGCGGATGCCGTCATCGATAATAATGGGGACATTAATGAAACGAAGCGGCAAGTGAAGTCCATACTTAGCGAATGGTATGTCATATAATCATGATAAAAAGAAGAAACCGCCCGGTTTCTTCTTTTTATGTTGAAAAAATAAGAACAATCCACATTTTTATTAGCACAATTCCTCTGAATTATGTTATACTAATTACATACGAAAGGTAATAAGTATAACACTAATATTTTCTGGAGGGTCCGAACAATGAATTCAAGAATAGCGATTAACGGATTTGGGAGAATTGGAAGAATGGTTTTCCGAAAAGCCATATTAGATGAGAGTTTGGACATTGTTGCCATTAATGCAAGCTATCCAGCTGAAACTTTAGCACACTTACTAAAATATGATACGATACATGGTAAATTCGACGGTATCATTATAGCTGAAGATGATTCACTAGTAGTGAATGGCCGCCGAGTAAAACTAATAAATAACCGCGATCCAAAGCTATTGCCTTGGAAAGAGATGAACATAGATATTGTAATTGAAGCCACTGGTAAATTCAATGATCGTTCTAAAGCGGCTCTTCATTTAGACGCAGGAGCAAAAAGAGTTATTTTATCAGCCCCGGGTAAAAATGAAGACGTTACCATTGTAATGGGAGTAAATCAGGAAGTGCTGGAAATTGACAAGCATTTCGTCATATCCAATGCATCTTGTACAACGAACTGCCTTGGACCGGTTGCAAAAGTGCTTGATGAAAAATTTGGCATAAACAACGGTTTAATGACAACGATACATTCTTATACAAATGATCAAAATAATATCGATAACCCGCACAAAGACTTGAGACGTGCCCGTGCCGCTGCGGAAAGCATGATTCCTACGACTACAGGAGCTGCAAAAGCCATCTCACTAGTTTTGCCGCAATTAAAAGGCAAGCTTCATGGAATGGCGATACGCGTACCGACACCTAACGTATCTTTAGTCGATCTTGTTGTGGATTTAAACTGTGATGTCACGATTGATGAAGTGAACCAAGCCTTCATCGATGCTTCAGAAAATGAACTCAAAGGAATCATGGAATTCACGATGGAACCTTTAGTTTCCAGTGATTTCAAAACGAATCCACACTCTGCAATCATCGATGGGTTGACGACGATGATGATCGGGGACAGGAAAGTGAAAGTCCTTGCATGGTATGATAATGAGTGGGGTTACTCCAACCGGGTAGTGGACCTAGTGAAATTGGTTGGCTCAGAGTTGAAAAAAACTTCAGAAGTCGAATTATCAGTAAAATAAAAAGAAAAAGCCGAGCCTGCTAAAATTTTTTAGCGGGCTATTTTTAATACAGTGATCAATCAATTCCTTGCTGCTTTAAGGCGCTGAATAAACCAGAATACAGAATTTGCTCCAATCGCAATATCCCTATTACATATAAAGTTTATCTTTCCAAAAATTCAATTTGGAGTTGCAAAAAAAATTCAAACCATATATACTATGAATCGTGAACTTCTTCAATAGCGGTTTGCATGATGGCTACTTAAAGGGTTAGGACCTCTTTGGACTAACTTTCCCCCGTGGTAGTTATCAGAACTTATTTTTAAATCATGGTAAGGGGGAAGCTTAATATGGAAACAGCTTACACTATGGAAACTATGGGTAGACACGTCATTTCTGAACTTTGGGGTTGTGACTTTGAAAAACTGAACAATATCGATTTAATTGAAAAGATTTTTGTTGATGCTGCTTTGAAATCAGGTGCAGAGGTACGAGAAGTTGCCTTTCACAAATTTGCTCCACAAGGAGTCAGCGGGGTTGTCATCATTTCTGAATCACACTTAACGATTCACAGTTTTCCAGAACACGGCTATGCGAGCATTGATGTCTATACATGCGGTAACTTGGATCCGAATATTGCGGCAGATTATATTGCAGAAGCTTTGAATGCGCAAACACGTGAAAACATAGAATTACCACGTGGATTAGGTCCTGTACAAATGAAAAAAGCCAATATAAGTGCCCTATAAAAAACACGTATACACAGAGATGCCATGGGTGCATCTCTTTTTTAATGCAATCAATCGGCAGTCTGCTCCCCTTATAGGGGAGGCTGCCCTTGCAGCATAAAGACTTTGACAACGGTGCTTCAACGGCAGAACAAAAAGTGCCTGCTGCCGGAAGTTACACTTTTTACTTGTACTGGCCGTTCCATTTAATATAAGATTAAGATAGAGAAGTAATTCCTTGGGGAACATTTAGATAGGGGAGTCCTACATAAAATACGGAGCTGATAATGATGAAATGCCCATCATGTCAATATAACGGAACAAGAGTGCTCGATTCCAGGCCAGTCGATGAAAGTAAATCGATTCGACGACGCCGTGAATGTGAGGCATGTGGTTTTCGATTCACGACATTTGAAAAGGTGGAGGAAACACCGCTTATTGTAGTGAAAAAGGGCGGGACGCGGGAAGAGTTCAGTCGTGATAAAATCCTGCGTGGCTTAATCAGGGCTTGCGAAAAACGTCCGGTTCCCTTGAAAGAACTAGAGCAAATTACCAGTTATGTAGAAAAAGAACTACGCAACCAGGGCATATCGGAAGTGAAAAGCGACAGTGTCGGCGAGATGGTGATGGACAAGCTGGCAGAAGTCGATGAGGTTGCCTATGTAAGGTTCGCATCCGTCTATCGACAATTTAAAGACATCAATGTCTTTATCGATGAATTGAAAGATTTGATAAATAAAGAAAGAAAGTAGAGCTGAAGATTCACTTTGGCTCTTTTTTCACTACATCTTTTGAAAGGTTTGAATGGAGATGTCAAAGCATTGGCAAGAATTGCTCCCAGCTGATTCATATTTGGTCTCATCTGCGGGGCTGCTTCATGACTATGATCGGAAAATACTTACCCGACTATATCAACCTCTTATTGGACCTATATGCATTAGCCTATATATGACGTTATGGAGTGAGTTGGAGGAGAACAGGTTATGGTCGGAAACCTCCTCACATTATCAATTAATGAATACCATCGGCCTTAAGTTAGCTGATATTTACGAAGCCCGGCTTTTACTTGAGGGAATCGGTTTGTTGAATGTATATAAGAAATCGAAAAATGAAACGAAGGAATTCATCTATGAGTTAAACCCGCCGCTTTCCCCCCAGCAGTTTTTCACGGATGGAATGCTGAATATTTACTTATACAAAAAAATCGGTAAAGCGCAATTCAACCGGTTAAAGAGATTCTTTTGTGATGACCATATCTTAACCGATCAATATGAAGGTGTGACTAAATCTTTTGCGGAAGTGTTCTCATCAGATCATTTGGATTCTTTATATGTAACGGATGAAGCGAAAAATGAATGGCAACCGATGCCTGAACAGCAATACATCGATCGGACTGAAGGCGTCGAGCCATCGGGGTTTGATGACTTATTTGATTTTGACCTTTTATTTGCCGGGATGAAATCCTCGATCGTACCGAAAAAGGCCTTTACTCCGAAAATAAAAAATACGATTGCCAAACTTGCTTTTTTATATGGCATCGATCCGCTTGAAATGCAAAAACTAGTAATGGATGCCGTTTCATTGGATGATGAGATCGATGAGGAAGTGCTCAGAAAGGCGGCAAGGGACTGGTATCAGATTGAACGACAGGCCGATATGCCTTCCCTTGTCAATCGGGTGCAGCCGATTCGTGAACGGACACAAAAAGAGGAACCGAAAACACAGGAACAAGAGTTAATCCGTCATTTGGAGACGATTTCCCCAAGGGAGCGGCTGATGCAATTGTCTGGCGGTGCAGAGCCATCAAGCGGTGATTTGAAAGTCGTTGAGGGCGTGATGATCAATCAAAAGCTGAATCCGGGTGTCGTCAATGTCTTGATTGAATATGTCATGCTCAAAACGGATATGAAGTTCACGAAGGGCTATGTCGAAAAGCTGGCAGGCCATTGGGCACGACTGAAGGTCTCCACGGTGGTCGAGGCGATGGAGCTGGCTAAAAATGAACATAGGAAATATCAGGACTGGGCTCAAGGAAGCAGGAATGCTGCGAAGGGCAGCCGGAAAAAGGCGATACGGGAAGAAGTGGTTCCGGAGTGGCTTGAGAAAAAAGAAGAAGCACAGCAGGAGCAGAATGCAGATCAGCCTGAATTGGATGCCCAGAAACGCGAGCTTCTGGAGAAATGGAAGCAGTGGAAAGCAGGAGGTGAAATGAACGATGGAAAAGATTAATAGGTCCCTTAATAAATTGGCCAATACAAATCAATTTCAACAGCGTTATGAAAAGCTGAAACAGGAGATTTTTGAAAACGAACAAGTGCGGTTATTTTTGAATGCCAACAGCTCGACGGTCACGAAGGAAATGATTGATAAAAACTTGGGGAAGCTTTATGAGTTCACTTCACAAAGCAATAAGTGTGATAAATGTCCAAGCTTGGATGGCTGCATCAATATGATGCAAGGGTATTATCCCAAATTGGTGGTTCAAGGGAAAGCCCTGAACCTGCATTATGAAGTCTGCCCGCGGAAATTGGCAGAGGATGAAAAGCGGAAACGGGAAAAGTTGATCCGCAGCCTGTATGTACCGAAGGATATTTTAAAGGCGAGCATTGAAGACTTTACCCAAACGGATAATGAAAACAAACGCTTGTCTGTCTTAAGTAAAGCGATGTCGTTCATTATGGAATATGAGCCAGGTAAAAGGCAAAAAGGCTTATATATATATGGGAAATTCGGTGTTGGGAAAACGTACTTATTAGGTGCGATCGCCAATGAACTTGCAAAAAGGCAAATTTCCTCCCTTATTGTCTATGTACCTGATTACTTGAGGGAACTTAAGGGATCGATAGGTGATAATACGGTCAATGAAAAAATTGAAATGGTGAAAACGGCACCTGTCCTCATGCTTGATGATATTGGAGCGGAGTCCATGACGAGCTGGGGACGCGATGAGGTTTTTGGTCCGATTTTGCAATTTAGGATGCTGGAAAACCTGCCGACGTTTTTCACTTCGAATTTTGACTTGAATGGCCTGGAGAACCACCTGACCTTTTCACAGCGTGGTGAGAAGGAAGAAGTGAAGGCGGCCAGGGTACTGGAAAGAATTCAATATTTAGCTGAGCCGGTCAAGCTTGATGGCGTGAATCGGAGAAGATGAAGAAAAGTGGTCTCTTAATGGAGGTCACTTTTTTCTTCTTACAAGGCCCATCCTACTTCTAAACACGTCCCCATCCCCATATACATGAAAAAAGAAGCAAGGGGGAAGGGGGGATGTCGTAGTGCAAATTTCTTTTCAAAACGATTCAGAGGCATTGAAATTACTGAATTTCGTTTCTGCCCATCCACTGGGGGCAGAATTTCAAGCATATATTCGATTTCTTCCGCAACAAGGCATGTATGTGGATATGACGGAGTCTTCAGGTGATGAATGGCTAATTCTGCTTCGTGATGCATTTCATTCTTTTTTATTGGAAGAAAAGACGCTTCCTGTTCTGGAGCAAATAATAGTCGGTAAATTTTTTTATAGGGAACGGGAAGAAATTGAAGCCATCATTGAAATTGCATCATCAATCATCGAGGTGGAAAGAGCCAGGAGTCAAGATGAAGCATTCAGTACGGAGAAACGATTGATTGAGGAAGGACTTCAAAGCATCTTGGCTGGAAAGGTATCTTTTTCATTCGATTCTTTTACGACCTTCCGTTTGAAATCATTTCAGCACACGTTGGAAAAGTATGTCGTCAAAGCGATTGATGAATACAAGCTGGAACAGGACTATCAAAATTTCATTGCTACGCTCCGTGATTGCCTTCATGGGCAGGAGTCGAAATTAAGAAAACTTCACCTGGTGAACCGGGATGGTTTTCATTTCTATGATCAGAAGTTCAGCAAGCTCGACCGTCCAAAAATCAATAGTATGATCGACAGGAGGCTTCTTGCCAAAAGTTCACTATTTCTCGATACGGTGATACTTGCCCCGCTTTTATCGATTGCTCCTGAAAACTTGTGTATCTATACCGATGACAAGGAAGAGGGGCTGATCCAGACCATTTCAAGGATTTTCGAAGAACGGGCCACTATCCTGCCACTTTCGTCATTTGCTATGCATTTGAATGATCTTTCGTGGAAAAAAGAAAATTAACCTTGATTTTCACCGTATAACAAATTATAATTTCCTACATACTATTAAAAAACTAAAAGTTATGATGAGGACAAGGGTATTCTAGTCGCCGATTATCAGAGAGGGGAGCCAACAGGCTGTAAGCTTCCTATTCGCATGGAACACTTACCACCTTTAAACTTCGGCTCGGAAAGCAGGCATTCTGCGAATATGAGCTGACGGGAAGCTGCCGTTACCAAGTTACAAGTGCCATTTTGCCGTGAAAAGCAAGCTGGAACGAGGGTGGAACCGCGGGTTAATGATATTTATTACTAAGCTCGTCCCTGTTTTATACAGGGACGGGCTTTTTTGTGTTGTAATGGAATCAAATACCTGTAATTTGTTCGAACAATAAGAAGGAGTGAAACTCAATGTCAGAATTACTGAAAATATCTTTTCCTGACGGAGCGGTTAAGGAGTTTGCTAAAGGCACAACAACTGAAGACATCGCTGCATCCATCAGCCCTGGTTTAAGGAAAAAATCCATTGCCGGAAAATTCAATGGTGAATTATATGATTTGAAACGCCCGATTGAACAAGATGGTTCAATCGAAATCGTCACACAGGACACAGCGGATGCTCTTGAAGTATTGCGTCACAGTACAGCGCACTTGATGGCACAAGCGATCAAACGTTTGTACAAAAACGCTAAATTCGGCGTAGGGCCAGTCATCGAGGGCGGCTTTTACTATGATATGGATATGGAGGAATCTTTGACTCCCGAAGACCTTCCATTGATTGAAAAAGAAATGAAGAAAATCGTCAACGAGAACTTGGAAATTTCCCGCATCGAAGTAAGTCGTGATGAAGCGATTTCCCGTTTTAAAGAAATCGGCGACGAGTATAAATTGGAGTTAATCGATGCAATTCCTGCCGATCAGCAGGTAACACTTTATGAGCAAGGGGAATTCTTTGACCTTTGCCGTGGAATTCATGTTCCATCAACTGGGAAAATCAAAGAATTCAAGCTATTGAGCATCGCTGGAGCATACTGGAGAGGCGATAGCAAAAACAAAATGCTGCAACGCATTTACGGTACGGCTTTCTATAAAAAAGAAGATTTGGCCGAACACCTGCGTTTCCTTGAAGAAGCCAAGGAACGTGACCATCGTAAAATCGGTAAAGAATTGAACTTGTTCATGAGCTCACAGAAAGTGGGACAAGGGCTGCCGATGTGGTTGCCAAAAGGAGCGACCATCCGACGGACAATCGAAAGGTATATCGTGGACAAGGAAGAACGTTTGGGTTATGACCATGTCTACACACCTGTGATGGGTAGCGTGGACCTTTATAAAACTTCTGGACACTGGGATCATTACCAGGATGGCATGTTCCCAGTCATGGAGATGGAAAACGAACAGCTTGTCCTGCGTCCGATGAACTGCCCGCATCACATGATGGTCTATAAAAACAGCATCCACAGCTACCGGGAACTGCCAATCCGGATTGCCGAGCTAGGATTGATGCACCGCTATGAAATGTCAGGTGCCCTTTCCGGCCTTCAGCGTGTACGTGGGATGACATTGAATGATGCGCACATTTTCGTCCGCCCCGACCAAATCAAAGAAGAGTTCAAGCGCGTTGTGAACCTGGTTCTGGAAGTATATAAAGATTTCGATATCAAGGATTATTCATTCCGCCTGTCTTATCGCGATCCGCAGGATACAGAAAAATACTTCGATGATGATGACATGTGGGAAAAAGCGCAAAGCATGTTAAAAGGCGCAATGGATGAACTTGGTCTGGATTACTTTGAAGCGGAAGGTGAAGCGGCATTCTACGGTCCTAAGCTCGATGTTCAGGTACGTACTGCTTTAGGAAAAGATGAAACGCTTTCCACTGTTCAGCTTGATTTCTTGCTTCCTGAACGTTTTGATCTTAATTACGTCGGTGAGGACGGCAAGCAGCACCGTCCGGTTGTTATCCACCGCGGCGTCGTTTCCACAATGGAACGTTTTGTCGCTTACTTGATCGAAGAATACAAGGGGGCATTCCCGACTTGGCTTGCACCTATCCAAGCACAAGTGATTCCGGTCTCACCTGAAGTGCACTTGGATTATGCGAAAGAAGTACAGGAAAAACTTAAAGCGCAAGGCATTCGTGTCGACCTGGATACACGTGACGAGAAAATCGGTTACAAAATCCGTGAAGCGCAAATGCAAAAAATCCCGTACATGCTGGTCGTTGGAGACAATGAAGCCAAAGAAGGCAGCGTGAATGTACGTAAGTACGGTGAACAAAAATCCGAAACGATCGCTTTTGAAGATTTCGTTTCAGCGATTAAGGCGGAAGTGAGCCGTTAACAGCAAAAAGAGGGGCACATATAGTTGTGTCCCTCTTTTTAATTATGGCATGATAAAATGAAACCATCATGTGAAAATATGTACAGCAATGAAAAGGAGGGGCAGCATGAAAAAGAAATTTACTTATCTATTCGGACCGACATTCCTTGTCATCATCATCTTATTGTTATTGGATGGTTATCGACAATACGCCATCGTCCCGGTCCTGTTTTTTTGGATAGCCCTATTTTCTTGGGACGCCATTGAGAAAAAGAAAAAGGCGAAAGAAGACTCTTAACATTTGATGGCTTCGGTCATTATGGACTGTAACTAAAGGGGGAGTGGGATAAATGGAGATTAGAAGAGCTTCATGTAAAGACGCGGGTAACTTGGCTGCTCTGTTCAATCATGTTGAAGATTCCGGGTATATGCTGTTCAACCCTGGGGAAAGAAAAGCGACAGCGAAACAAATGGAGAAGCAAATGGAACAAATCGAAAAAAATCCCCCTTCCGTTTTCCTCGTTGCTGCTAGCGGCCATGAACTGAATGGTTACCTGATATTATTGGGCAATCAAATGGGCCGAACGAGGCATTCAGCCAAAATCGTCATCGGCATCAATGAACAGGACAGGGGAAAAGGCATCGGTACGAAGCTATTTCAGAAAATGGAGGAGCATGCACGGACAAACGAAATCCGGCGCCTGGAATTGTCCGTGATTGCAAACAACGCCCCTGCGCTTTCCTTATATCGAAAGATGGGTTTTGAAAAGGAAGGAATAAAGCGGGAATCACTGTTTTTTGATGGGAAGTATCATGATGAATATTTTTTGTCCAAATTACTTTAAAAAACGTATTGTCAAATAACTGAATGTCTGATAATATTAATTTTGTTGTGAAAAACGAATAAATTAGCATTTGACAAGTCATCAGTGTTTATGATATATTTCTAAAGTGAATTGAATACGTGTTTGATGAAAAGAAGAAGCACCCGCTTCTCACCTGGTTGACGCAAACAATGCAGTTAACAGGTCATGATTTGATTATTTGGATCTTTCTGAATGAGTCTATCAGTGTGGGTGCAGCATGCATCCACACTTTTTTATTATGATTATATCCTGTAAGCGAGTTGTGAGCGTGACCGAATTTATTCAAATATTCGTATTCGCCAATATCTTTGGAGGTGGCTAACTATTAGTAAAGACGCGATGGTAAACGAGGGCATCCGAGCCCGTGAAGTTCGTCTTATTGACCAAAACGGAGAACAACTTGGAATTAAAACGAAATTCGAAGCATTGGAAATTGCCGCTCGTGTAAATCTTGATCTAGTTTTAGTTGCTGCAAATGCAAAGCCTCCGGTAGCCCGGATCATGGACTACGGAAAACACCGCTTCGAGCAGCAAAAGAAAGACAAGGAAGCACGTAAAAATCAAAAAGTCATCAGTCTGAAAGAGGTTCGTTTGAGCCCGACGATTGAAGAACACGATTTCAATACGAAGCTTCGCAACGGTATTAAATTCCTTGAAAAAGGCGATAAAGTAAAAGCTTCTATCCGATTCAAAGGACGTGCCATTACGCATAAGGAAATTGGTCAACGTGTACTCGTTCGTTTTTCTGAAGCATGTAAAGAAGTGGCTACAATCGAGCAACACCCAAAAATGGACGGGCGCAGCATGTTCATTATCTTAGCACCGAAAAACGAAAAGTAATTGTAAAGTAATTTGTAATGAGGAGGAATACCTTATGCCTAAAATGAAAACTCACCGCGGATCTGCTAAACGTTTCAAAAAGACTGGATCCGGCAAACTTAAGCGTTCTAACGCTTACACAAGCCATTTATTTGCTAACAAATCTACTAAGCAAAAGCGTAAGCTTCGCAAAGCTAGCCTTGTAAGCAAAGGTGACTTCAAACGTATTCGTCATATGCTAGACAACATTAAATAAGTTCGATTTATCGAGTTAAATAGGAGGGAAATAACATGCCACGTGTAAAAGGCGGTACTGTTACTCGCAAACGTCGTAAAAAGGTAATAAAATTAGCTAAAGGTTACTATGGCGCGAAACATATTCTTTTCAAAGTAGCTAACCAACAAGTAATGAAGTCAGGAAACTATGCTTTCCGTGACCGTCGTCAAAAGAAACGTGATTTCCGTAAACTTTGGATCACTCGTATCAACGCTGCAGCACGCATCAACGGTCTTTCTTACAGCCGTTTAATGCATGGTCTAAAGCTTGCTGGTATCGAAGTGAACCGCAAAATGCTTGCTGATCTTGCTGTTGCTGACGAACAAGCTTTTGCTCAATTAGCAACTGCTGCTAAACAACAATTAGACAAATAAGTCTGACTGATACAGCCACTCTCTTTTCAAGAGGGTGGCTTTTTACATATTTAAAGGAGGGAATGAGGATGCAAGGAGTATGGTTCATTGCTGCTTATATAATCATCACAAACATCATCGGGTTTGCCTTAATGGGAATCGACAAAAGGAAAGCGCGTAATGGGGAGTACCGGATCAGTGAAAAGACACTTTGGTTTTGGGCGGTCATAGGCGGAGGGACTGGGTCCTTTTTGGGGATGAAGCAATTCCGCCATAAGACGAAGCATGCCGCTTTTAAGTGGGGCCTGCCTATATTGATGATTCTTCAGATAGGCTTATTGATTAAGATATTCATTCAATTGTAATATGTAGCCCGTATAATGTATATGCTTGTAGAAGCAGCAAAGAGTAGCTGGAGGGAGAGCATGAATGATAAACTGACACTTGTGATGAGCTACGTTCAATCAGGAAGCGTGTTTGCACCGTTGATTTTTATCACTTTTCATTTATTAAGGCAATTTTTATTCATTCCCGTCATTGTGGTTTGCATGTCTGGCGGAGTATTATTCGGGGCAGCTTTTGGAACCATCTATTCGGTAATCGGTTTGACGTTGTCCAGTATGGCCTTTTATTTCGTGATAGGCAAATTTCCGAAGACAAAGGTTAGGCTGCTGCGGCTTAAGAATAAGCTGTTTGGAAACCGAAAGCTAAACAGCCGGCAAATTGCAGTACTGAGGCTAATACCATTCATTCACTTTTACTTGCTGTCGCTTTGCTTATTGGAATCCAATAAAGGGCTGAAAAATTATTTTTATCTATCCTTCATGACCAATCTCCCTGTAGCATTCGTATATACCGTTTTTGGCCACTATATTGCAGATTTCAGTCCAACCCTGATCGTCATCATTTTATTATCCTTAACCTTATTGCTCTATTTATTGAGAGAGAAGCAGACGGTCGTTCCCTGGAAGGAATTTTTTCGTTCAGATGATTAATATAGAGCCTTGAGTACATTTTTCTCAAGGCTCTTCATTACGCGTGATTTTTTTTCATTTTTGTAAAAATTCCTTAACAGGGCTCTTCCAATCAATAACGGCATCCGGATATTGTTTTTTAATGGCTTCCTCGATTTTTAAGAAGTCATTTCGCTTCAAGCCTTTTAGGCCGGCCACTTTCTTGGGCCATATGAAGATGGAGATGACCTCAAAGGAGCGTTCCGTCGTCCCTAGATACTTTTCCCCTTCAAACATCACCCCGTTGTACGTCAATAAAAAATTCTTTCGTATATTGGCTGTATCGTCGAGCAGAAAGAACTTTTTCTGTTCATGTGCCAGCTCTAATTTTCTTTTCGGATTAAATAGGTATTTGATGACTGTATATATTAAGAAAATGATGAGAGCCAAAAGAATGAACCGCATGATCAATACCATGGAGCTACCTCCTTAAACAGAGTGATTCCTTTCATTTACGTATGGGTTTTTAATAAGTTTCATTTATTTGATATAATTTAGGGGAAGACAAGGAAAGAAGTGATGAAAATGAACATAGGTAAATTAATGGAAATGCAGGCAGCTTTGGATGAGCATATACAATCAAAGCATGAATTGGGTGCTGAAGACTTGGTGGAACGGAAGATACTTGCTCTTTTAGTGGAGCTTGGAGAGCTTGCCAATGAAACGAGATGTTTTAAATTCTGGAGTCTTAAAGGACCCTCTGATAAAGAAACGATTTTGGCTGAATACGTGGATGGGATTCATTTCATTTTGTCACTCGGGATCGAACGGGGATTTGTACCGGAAGTTCCATCTGCCCCCAACATGCATCAGGAGGATTTGACTGTTCAATTTACTGCTATTTACGGCTACATCAGTGAATTTCGCACACAGTTGACAGAGTCATCTTTCCAAAAAGTTTTTGCTGCGTATTTACATTTAGGAGAGTTGCTTGGATTTTCGGCAGCGGATGTGGAAAAAGCATATGTAAGCAAAAATGAAGTGAATTACGAAAGGCAAAAGCAAGGCTACTGATTGTTTATGTAATCGATTGTCTGTATAATTATTCTTGTAATGTAAGTTATAGGGAGGTAAAAGAATGGCTCAATTGGATGAAACGTTAAGGATGCTGCGGGACTTAACGGATGCTAAAGGCATTGCAGGAAATGAAAGTGAAGTAAGAAAAGTGATGACCGAATACATAACACCATTTGCGGATGAAATATCGACAGATGGCCTGGGAAGTTTGATTGCCAAGAAAACGGGTGATGAAAACGGACCGAAAATCGTCGTTACCGGGCATATGGACGAAGTCGGTTTCATGATCACCCAAATTGATGATAAAGGATTTTTGCGTTTTCAGCCGGTAGGGGGCTGGTGGTCACAGGTAATGCTGGCCCAGCGCGTGACGATCGTTACAGGTAAAGGTGATATAACTGGCATTATCGGTTCCAAGCCGCCACATATCCTGTCAGCGGAGGCGCGGAAGAAGCCGATTGATATTAAGGATATGTTTATTGATATTGGTGCATCCAGTAAAGAAGAGGTTAAGGAATGGGGCGTCAAGCCAGGGGATATGGTTGTGCCATATTTTGAATTCACGGTCATGAATAATGAAAAGATGCTGCTTGCCAAAGCCTGGGACAATCGAATTGGCTGTGCAATCGCCATTGATGTGCTTAAACAGCTGAAAGACAGCGACCATCCTAATGTAGTATATGGAATTGGCGCAGTGCAAGAAGAGGTCGGCCTGCGTGGCTCCAAAACATCCACATTCAAAATTCAGCCGGATATCGGGTTTGCCGTCGATGTCGGCATTGCTGGTGATACACCGGGGGTTTCCGAAAAAGAAGCGATGAGTAAGATGGGGGAAGGCCCGCAAATCGTCATCTATGATTCATCGATGGTGGCACATAAGGGATTACGCGATTTCGTCACAGACACGGCTGATGAAATGAATATTCCTTATCAATATGAATCGATTCCAGGCGGCGGGACGGATGCCGGCTCCATCCATTTAACGGCAAATGGCGTGCCCGCACTGGCGATCACGATTGCCACACGCTACATTCATTCACACGCAGCAATGCTTCACAGGGATGATTATGAGAATGCAGTTAAGCTCATTGTCGAAGTGATTAAACGCCTCGATCGCGAAGCGGTTGATCGGATCATTTACGAATAATATAGTGTAAGTTAAAAATGGAGAGGCCTAATTTAGGTCCTCTCCATTTTCTTTTTTTTATTTCTACTTGTCTTCGACGATTATATAGACCGCTTTGATGGGTCCATGGACGCCGACGACAAGGTCCATTTCGATATCAGCCGAATTGCTCGGCCCTGTTATGAAATTGATGCAGGAAGGAACGACTTCGCCCCGGGTAACTTTTGAACGGATGACCGCAGCAGCCTGGGTCATTCGCGGAACGATGGTGCTTTTTGGAATGATGGAAACATGGCAGGAAGGAAGGAAGCTGATGGAACGGCCGTGGTCCTTGTCGCTGAACAAGACGACGGTCGCTGATTCTGCTAGTGTCATCTCACTGAATGTGATTCCGATGTTAGCACTTTCTGCTTTTTCGATATTTTCATTCCCGGCTTGGTGATTCCATATATGGACATCTTTTTCCTTTAAGATACCCTCTAACCCATAGTCGGAAAATCGATCGTCCTTAGGGATGATCAAGGGTCCGTTTCCAAGTTCCTCAATCACCTGTTTTAAACAATGCATCACTTGTTTGGAGTCGGTAACGTGAAATTGAGTATGCACCCGTTTACATTGCTCCTTCAATTCCGCGACAAGATCATTTGGTGTCGCATGTTTCAAAACTTCTTTTTGGGGGGCGTGCTTCCATTCCGGAACGGAGATGCCTTCCGTAATAGGAGCCCTTCCCAGGTTGTTGGCTATATTGTTTAAAAATGTCCCTTCATTATGGATGGTTCCATTCATGATGGTTTCCCTCCTTTTTCCCGATTTTTGAACCAGTCCCGAAAGCTCTCCTTTCCTGGAGCAGGGAACTCGCGGCTCTCTGTCCAAGTTTTGAGTGGTCCCGGTCCTTTCGAGATGATATCCCCCGTTTTAAAAGGTGACATCGCTGATGGGGCGATTTTGGAACCGAACTTATAAAGCATAGGCGATGCCGCACCAATTCCGAAGGCCTTCATGGCCATCTTTTCTGAAAACGGCGCCATTTTTTCCTTTTCAACGATGACTTCCCGATGCTTCCTCAGTAAATCATGGAGAGGAATCTTTACTGGACAGGCATCTGTACAGGCTGCACATAGAGTGGAGGCATACGGCAGCTCCTTGAAATCATCATACCCTCCGAGTAAGGGTGAAAGCACAGCACCGATTGGTCCCGGATATATTGAACCATATGAATGACCGCCAACCTGGCGATAAACCGGACAGACGTTTATACAGGCAGCACAGCGAATGCATTGAAGAACGGATTGAAACTCAGTACCTAAAATGGAGGAGCGTCCATTATCCACGATCACAAGGTGAAATTCCTCGGGGCCGTCTACATCGCCTTCATCACGCGGACCGGTAAGTGCGGTGATGTAACTGGTCAATCTTTGGCCGACAGCGCTTCTTGTCAATAAGCTGACAAGGACCTCGAATTCATCGAATGTAGGTACAAGCCTTTCCATTCCCATCACGGTGATTTGCGTTTTTGGGAGGGCAGTGACCAAATCGGCATTTCCTTCATTCGTAACCAAACCTATCGAGCCCGTTTCCGCAATCGCAAAATTACAGCCGGTAATGCCTACATCGGCGCTTAAGAAATCTTTCCGCAGAATGCCCCGCACATGGGCGGTAAGCTCTTCCGGTTTTTCAGTTTGCGTATATGCAAGCTTTTCTTTAAAAACATCCCTAATCTGCTCCTTATTTTTATGGAGAGCAGGTGCGACGATATGGGAAGGGGGATCATGATCATCCACTTGTAAAATATATTCACCAAGGTCCGTTTCAACGACATCGAGCCCAACTGCCTCAAGAGTGGCATTCAAATTGATCTCTTCCGTGACCATCGATTTGGATTTCACGACCTTTTTGGCATTCTTTTTTACAATAACATCCTTGATGTATCCGCTTGCTTCTTCAGCCGTTTGAGCGAAGAAGACATGACCGCCTCTTTTCGAAACATTTTCTGCGAGCTGATGCAAATAGAAATCAAGGTTACTAAGCACATGCTGCCGGATTTCTTCCCCAAGGGAACGCCAATCCTCCCAGTTTCCCAATTCATCAACGGCAGTCAGCCGCCGTCCGTGTAATCGTTCTTGGGCACTCGATACGGCTAATCGCATAAAATCATTATGTATTCCTTCATCCACCCGGTCTTTAAACTTGGCAGAGCTGGTTTTCATAGCCATAAAATTTTCCCCTCCTCGCTTTCTTTAAATACTATTCAGGACTTCCGCAATATGAAGCACTTTCACCGGTTGCCCCTTCCTTTGGATCCGCCCGCCGATATTCATCAAACATCCTGCATCCCCTCCGATTAAAAAATCGGCCCCGGTATCTTCAATATTGCAAACTTTCTCCTCGACCATTTGCCCGGAAATGTCACCCATCTTGACCGAAAAGGTTCCCCCGAACCCGCAGCAGTTTTGGGCATCCGGAAGTGGTGTCATTTCCAGCCCCCTGACATGGCTTAATAAAATGGCAGGTGCTTCCTTGACCTTAAGCAGCCGTGTCATATGGCATGAAGTATGATAAGTGGCCTTTCCCTTAAGGGTCGCCCCGACGTCGATCACTTTTAAGACATCCACGATGAATTGGGTCAATTCATATGTTTTAGCCGCTAATGATGCAGCTTTCTTTTCCCATTCGGCATCGCCTTTGAAAAGGGCCGGATATTCCTTGAACATCGCTGCACAGGAACCGGAAGGGGTTACGATGTATTCAGCATCCGCGAACGTTTTAATCATCTTTTTCATGGCTTCCTTCGATTCCTTCGTATACCCGCTATTATATGCCGGCTGTCCGCAACATATCTGGGACTCCGGGAAATCGATCTCACAGCCTAATCTCTCGAGTAGCTCCACTGTCGCTTTGCCGACATTGGATTGAAACAAATCTACTAAACATGTTGCAAAGAGAGTAACTTTCAATCTGAACTCCTCCTTTTTCAAATAGGTTAACAGGTCATCTGATGACTAGAAAATGGAAAAAGGAAATGGCTGAGAAAAGATACCAATTCCAAGATTTTTTAAATGAAGTAATCGTTTTCAAAATAATATATCAATTTAATCCTTTTTTGTATAGGGTATTTTTGAAATTTAAAGGAATGTCAATGATTCTTTTGCTGATTTTTTTGGATGACCCGGTCTAGTGATTCCTCGACGCTTTGAAGGTGAAACAGCATGGCACTGCGGGCTCCGTCTTCATCCTGTGCCAAGATTGCATCATAAATCCTGACATGCTGCTGGTAAAGCTGCTTGAGTGTCATCTCTTCGGAATAAAGCGCAACCCGACGGATATCACGCATCTTTTCCGTCATTAATTCTGAAACATGGTTCATCAATGTAATCAGCAGCTCATTTTGTGATGCGTTTGCCACGGCAACATGGAAGGCGATGTCCGCTTTATCACTTAGTTCTTCATCATCTGATACCTTTTCCATATCAAAAAGCCTGTCCTTGAGTTCGATAAGGTTTTCTTCCGTTCTCTTCTTCGCTGCCACTTCTGCCGTACCGGACTCAAGTATTTTCCGAACTTCCAGTAAATGCTTGATATTGTCTTGATCCATTAAAAGGGCGGCAGACAAGGGGTGGTTCATGATGGCGGGGTCGAAGGTTTTAACGAATGTTCCTTCACCTTGTTTTATTTCAATAAGACCCATTGAACTTAAAGCACTTAATGCTTCACGGATGGCCGGGCGCCCGACTTGGAAATTTTCCGCAAGCTGCTGAATGGAATCCAATTGTTCACCTGGTTTCAGGCTGCCTGACCGAATCATTTCATAAAGTTCATCGCTGACTTCTTCATAAATTTTTTTCGGCTTTATTTTTTTATATACCAAGTAGTAGCACCTCTATTTTCTATGAGTTTCTCTGGTTAATATTATATAACACAAATGATCTTTGACACTTCCAGAAGAGTTGAAAAATCAACAAAAAATAAAAAAAATCTTGATTTTATATTTTCAATCATTTAATTTTAATGAGTACTCATCAAGTCATCTGATGACTTTGAATATTTCGATATGTAAGGGGTTTCAATTAGCGGTTGATTTCTGAATTTTTAAAAAAACTATAGAAAATGGAGTCGAAATGAATGACATGGACACAAAACTTTACGCCGATCACCGATAATTTAGTTTTATCATCTCTTGCCGCACTCATTCCAATTCTTTACTTTTTCTGGGCACTTACCATCAAACGTATGAAAGGTTACATTGCAGGTATAACCACGTTGATTGTAGCTATTGCAGTGGCTATATTGATATATGGAATGCCTGCAGGAAAAGCAGTGATGTCTGCTTCACAGGGAGCTGTATATGGACTGCTCCCAATCGGATGGATAATCATCACCTCCGTATTTTTGTACAAAATGACCGTTAAAAGCGGACAATTCAATATCATTCGTTCTTCGGTGCTTTCGCTTACGGAAGACCGCCGTCTTCAGGCATTATTGGTGGCATTTTCTTTCGGTGCTTTTTTAGAAGGTGCCGCGGGATTTGGAGCACCGGTCGCCATTTCAGCCGCGCTTTTGGTAGGTCTCGGATTTAACCCGCTATATGCAGCCGGGATTTGTTTGATCGCGAATACCGCTCCGGTAGCATTCGGGGCGGTTGGAATACCGATCATCGCCATGGAAGGCCCTACTGGCATAGCCGCCATGGAGATTTCAAAAATGGTCGGCCGCCAATTGCCATTCCTTTCGGCTTTCATTCCGCTTTATCTCATTTTGATAATGACTGGGTGGAAAAGGTCGCTTGAAGTCCTGCCGGCAATTCTGGTTTCCGGAATTTCCTTTGCCGTCACACAGTACTTAAGTTCAAATTTTCTTGGACCCGAATTACCGGACATCCTTTCTGCGTTAGTGTCACTGTTTGCATTGGCGATCTTCCTTAAATTCTGGAAACCTAAAACGATTTTTCGCTTTGCATCCGAGGAAACGGCAGCCACTGTCGAGCCTTCATATACAGCAGAAGCGGAAGCAAAATATACGAAATGGCAGATATTCCATGCTTGGTCACCATTCCTTCTGTTAACGCTTTTCATAACAATATGGGGGATGAACCCAATAAAGCCGGCACTCTCCGGACATTATGAAGGCAACAATGTGCTGCTTGGCGCAATCAATGAAATCGGGAAGCTATTAACCTTCCAAATCGAAGTCCCAGGTCTGCATAATGAAATAATCGGAAGCAATGGATTGCCGATTGCGGCTTTCTATAAAATAGAACTGCTCGGAGCAGCCGGGACGGCCATTTTACTGGCTGCCATCGTAACGAAGTTCATCGCACACATGTCAGCAAAAGACTTCTTTGGCACCTTTGTTGAAGCGATGAAAGAGTTGGCAAAACCGATCTTGATGATTTCTACCGTGGTGGCCTTTGCCTATGTAACGAATTCTTCAGGCATGTCGACAACATTAGGGATGACCCTTGCAAAATCGGGTGATTTATTTCCGTTCTTCGCACCGGTTCTCGGCTGGCTGGGTGTATTCATTACCGGATCGGATACATCAGCCAACCTCTTATTTGGCAGTCTGCAGAAAGTGACCGCTCTTAAGGTGGGGATGGAACCGGTCCTGGCACTGGCGGCGAACTCTTCCGGAGGGGTCACTGGAAAGATGATTTCACCACAATCGATAGCGATTGCATGTGCTGCCGTGGGATTGGCGGGCAGGGAATCGGAATTATTGAGATTCACGCTCAAACATAGTCTTTTCTTATTGCTGCTTGTTTGTGTAATTACCTTCTTGCAAAATGGCGTCCTTTCCTGGATGATTCCATAAGTAGAATGAGGCTCTCCTTTCATAGGGGAGCCTCGAAATATTTATCAAACCCATACAAAAAAGGAGGAAATATCATGCAATTGGCAGCTGTGGCAGGAAAGTTGGTTCATGAGGTTCGGAAACTGATTGAAGAGGAAATCATCATTATTGATCATGCTGGCACAATTATCGCCAGCACCGACAGAAGCCGTATTGGATCTTATCATGAAGGAGCCATCCACGCTTTCAACAATCGTGAGAAATTGATCATCAACAAACAGGATGAACGAAGTTGGAAGGGAGTGAAGGCAGGTATAAACCTGCCTATTTTCTTCAACCAGGAAGCCGTGTGTGTCATTGGAATTACAGGTGACCCCAAACATGTTTCCCCTTATGCGGAACTATTAAAAAAGATGACGGAGATGTTCATTCAGGAAAGCTATCATATCGAACAAGCAGAATCCCAATCACGTCTGATGGAATTCTTCGTATTTGAATGGCATCAGCTGCAGACGTTCAATGAACACTTCCTTCAGAAGGCCAAGTTGCTTGGGGTCGATGTTCATGCAGACCGGATCATCACATATGGTGAATTCAAGACTGAGGAAATCATTGAACCTCATGTATGGAGAACGCTTCAGATATACATAAGACAGCAGCATCCCAATGACATCGCAGTCCGTTGGGGGAGGAACCAATTCGTCATTCTTTCAATAGCAGATTTCATCGGTTCAAAAAACCAGCAATATAAGAAACTTAGTAAACTGCAAAAAAAGCTGGAGGAGAGTTCGGGTTATAAAGTGTGTGCAGGAGTTAGTTCGCGTGCATCAGGATCCGCTTTCAGGTCAGCGTTTTTTAAAGCGGAACGTTCCTTGAAAATCGCGTTTCCTTCATCGGGAATCATATTTGACGAGGACTTGAAGCTTGAGGTACTGCTTGATGAAGTTACCGCTGAAACAAGACAGGAGTATTTATCCAGGACGATTCAGGAGCTGCTTCCTAATGAGGAGCTGCTTAAAACCCTTTCCATGTATTTTGCATGTGATCTATCTTTGAAGGAAACAGCCGCAGCCCTGCATATCCATATCAATACCCTTCATTACAGGCTTAAGCGCATAGAGGATTTGACCCGACTGAACCCTAGGAAGCTAGCCGATTTAGTCACTATGTATCTAGCAGTAAGAGTATTGGATAAACATACAAAATAATTCTCTGGAAAGCACTAAATTCTATATGTTCATACATAGAAGGTTGAGTGTTTTTTTCTTATACTTACATCATATAAAAAATCTCGAATTTCCTATGTTTATGAGGAGGATGTACATGTTAACAAAGCAGGTTAAGCAGCTACTTCTTACCATCGTCGGTCAGGAGAATTACGATGACTCAAAAGTGGAATGTCTAGTCTATTCATATGATGCAACGCCAGGCTTTCAAGCGATGCCGGATGCTGTCATTAAACCGGGCAGCACAGCTGAAGTCGCAGCCATCGTCAAAGTTTGTAACGAATATAATGTTCCAATCGTTCCACGCGGGTCTGGGACGAACTTGAGCGGAGGCACCTGCCCTACAGAGGGAGGGCTTGTCCTTTTATTCAATCGAATGAATTCATTACTTGAAATAGATGAGGAGAACTTAACGGCGACCGTACAGCCTGGGCTCATCACATTGGACTTGATTTCAGCAGTTGAAGAAAAGGGATTGTTTTATCCGCCAGATCCAAGTTCAATGAAAATCTCCACGATTGGCGGCAACATTAATGAGAACTCCGGTGGACTGCGAGGATTAAAGTACGGAGTCACCCGTGATTATGTCATCGGGCTTGAAGTTGTCCTGCCGAATGGGGACATCATTCGAACAGGGGGCAAACTTGCCAAAGACGTAGCCGGATATGATTTAACGAAACTATTTGTCGGATCGGAAGGGACCTTGGGAATCGTTACGGAAGCGATCTTAAAGCTGATCCCCATGCCGGAAACGACAAAGACGATGCTTGCCTTATATCAAGATCTGGATGCTGCAGCCCAGTCAGTGGCCAAGATCATTTCAAATAAAATCATTCCTGTTACATTGGAATTTCTGGATCGGCCGACTTTGATCGTTGTTGAGGACTTCGCGAAAATCGGTTTGCCCACCAATGTGGAAGCCGTCCTGCTGATTGAACAGGATGGTCCGCCTGAAGTGGTGGAACGTGATATGAAAAGGATGGCCGATATCTGTCTAGAGGAAAAGGCGGTTTCAGTGGAAATTGCCGAAACGGAATCTGACGCTGTCGCCTTGAAAACAGCAAGACGGACAGCCCTTTCCGCACTGGCACGCCTCAAGCCGACGACCATTTTGGAAGATGCCACAGTTCCCCGCTCGGAAATTGCCAAAATGGTTAAAGCAATTAATGAAATTGCAGACAAGCATAACGTGGACATTTGCACTTTTGGTCATGCTGGGGATGGGAATCTGCATCCAACGTGCATTACCGACGCTCGTGATCATGAGGAAATGGAGAGGGTGGAGCTCGCTTTTGCCGACATTTTTGCCGCGGCTATCGACCTTGGCGGGACGATTACCGGTGAACATGGTGTGGGAGCCATGAAGGCCCCGTATCTTGAATGGAAGCTGAAGAAAGAAGGGATTGAGGCCATGAGGGCGATTAAACAAGCTTTCGATCCCAATAACATCATGAATCCCGGTAAAGTATTTGCCAAGGAAACCAGGAAAAGGGTGGTGGTTACTTCATGACGACAGTTCAGGAAAGGGAAACCATTGCCATTCAATTCGCGGAAAAAATGAATGAAGATGAATTGTTGAATTGTATGCGCTGCGGCTTTTGCTTACCCCATTGCCCGACATACATAGAATCGGGGCTGAAGGAATCCTATTCACCAAGGGGCCGGATCGCACTTATGAAAGCGGTGGCGGATGGTGTGATTGAGCCTGATGAGGATGTAGAACGTTCGTTGAGTCTTTGCCTCGGCTGCAGGGCTTGTGAGCCTGTGTGTCCTTCAGGTGTCAAATATGGACATCTTCTTGAAGAAGCAAGGGATATCATCCATCAGAATAAAAAACACAGTTACCCTGTTAAAACGATCCGCAAGGCCGTTTTTAGTGGGTTATTCCCACACCAGGAGCGAATGCAGGCCATGACGAGTTTGCTTGGCTTCTATCAGAGATCAGGACTGCAATACATGGCCCGTAAAACGGGAGTCCTCAACCTGCTTCCGAATAATTTGGCAACCATGGAAAAAGTGCTGCCGAAAGTCCCGGAAAAATCAGAAATGAATAATAGGCCAACCGAGCTGCCTGCAATCGGAACGCCGCTCAAAAAGGTTGCTTTCTTTTCCGGCTGCTTGATGGATACGATGTTTTTGGAAACGAACAAGGCCACACTAAAGCTTCTTCAGTTGGCCGGATGTGAAATCGTGATTCCGAAATCCCAGGCATGTTGCGGGGCGCTGCATGGGCACAGTGGTGAAAAAGAAGGTGCAAAGCAACTGGCCAAGCGTAATATAGAAGCTTTTGAAGCGGAGGAAGTTGATTATATTATTACGAATGCCGGCGGCTGTGGAGCTTTTCTCATAGATTATGACCATCTGCTTCAGGCTGAACCGGAATGGCACGACCGTGCAATCGCCTTTAAAAATAAGTTGAAAGATATCAGCGAGATTCTTGTTGATTTGCGTTTTCAGGAAAAAGTTCCCCTGAAGCTGCCAGCTCAATCCGTAACTTTTCAGGATTCCTGTCACTTACGGAATGTGATGAACATCTCCTTGGCTCCGCGAATTCTCCTTCAATCGATAGAAGGAATCAATTTCAGGGAAATGAAAGATGCCGATCGATGCTGCGGCTCTGCTGGGATTTATAATATTGTTGAATCAGAGATGTCCATGAATATTCTTGACTCTAAAATGGAGCACACGAAATCGACACAGGCCGATATTGTTGTCACGGCAAACCCTGGCTGTCTGTTACAAATGCAATTGGGGATCGAGAGGGAAAACTTGGGGGAATGTACGAAAGCGGTGCATATTGCAGACCTGCTAATAAAGGCTGTGGCTTTATAATAGAAGAAAAAGAATGTAAGTAGAAAATAAATGGGATTATTTGGTTAAACATTACATTTTAATAAATGAGGAAACCCTTGTAAAGCCTAGATTTTAGATGATAATGCGTTCTGTGCTGAGAACAAATTGTAAATGTTATAACAAAAAAGAAATATTGATTCCTCGTTTACTTAGGACCATGGCGGGTAGTGTTTATATATAGCATCCACTAAACGAAACAACAAAACCTAAGGAGGAATGTAAAATGAATAAAACAGTATATGGAGTATATGAATCAAACGCAGAAGTGATTCAAGCAATTAATGCACTTAAGGCAAAGGGTTTTGAAGGGGACGATATTACTGTCGTCGCGGATAAGGAAGAAACATTGGATTTCACGAACCACAAACGCGAAACGGATGTTCATACAATGACGAATGTTCCTAACGACGAATCGTTTATGGACAAGGTGGCACGTTTCTTCATGCCGGAAGATACGGCAGATCTTTCAACAAGGTTGGCGAATGCAGGCCTTTCGAATAGTGAAGCGGCGGAACATGTCTTTGATGTAGAAAACGGAAAAGTCCTGGTTCTGGTTGAAGAAGGTGAAGGCCATCTTGGAACGGCAAAAGATAAATTCACGACTGGAACAATGGACACTGCCGGTACAAGGCTTGATACAAACTCCACCAACCCACTATATAATGGCACGGAAAAAACCGATGCATTAAATAAAGAAGATGTTTATGGAGTCAACGGACAAGGCCGTGAATTGCCAGAAGATGAAAGGACACTTACACTTCGGGAAGAACAGCTGAACATTGACAAAGAAAGAGTTCAGACAGGAGAAGTCGTCATTAATAAAGAAGTCAATGAACAGCATAAAACGATAAATGTCCCTGTTGAACACGAAGAAGTGACAGTTGAGCATAGATCGGTTTCAGGACGTGAAGCGAATCGGGAAACCGGAACCATTGAAGATGGGGAAACATTACGAATCCCGGTTGTTGAAGAAAAACTGGAAGTTTCGAAAAAACCCGTAGTCACTGATGAAATTGTCATCAAGAAACATGCTGTACAAGAAACGGAACAAGTTCAGGATACTCTTAAAAAGGAAGATATTCAGCTTGATAGTACAGATGAATCGATCGTAAATGAGAAAAAGGCAACTGAACGTAGAACCGACCGCTTCTAAGCTTGAAGGAAAAAGCCTGCAGTTTTAAAACTGCAGGTTTCCTTTTGGTTTTAAAGAATGATTAAAGGTTCGAGCCTAGGGAAGGCAAACCTTTTTGTTTAATTGGCACCCATCAGGGTATAAATACACATAAGAAGAAATATCGGAAAAAGGAGGAGGAAGATGCATGGGAAAAACATTATATGGTGTTTTTAATACGGAAAGAGAAATGATCCAGGCTATACAATCCCTCAAGGAAAAGGGGGTTCATGAAGGGGAAATAACGGTAATGGCTGATAAGAAAGAAGATTTGGATTTCGTTAATGACAAGCATGATTCGGATGTCGACGTCGTTACTAACTCAAATGAGGATTCCTTCATTGATAAGATGAAACATTTTTTCCTGAACGAGGGTTCTGAAGATATAAGGAACCGACTAGGTGAGTTAGGGCTTGCCGATAGTGAAGCAACCGCTTATATAAATGAAGTGGAGGCTGGAAAATTCCTGATTCTTTTAGATGAATCGAAAACCGTATCAGCACGCGATAACATAACTTCCATTCTCATCGAGGATACGGACGAACCTGCAGAGAATCCGCTTCAAACAGGGGTGGTGAACAATCCGGACCCGAACCTTTTTCCGGAAACAACCGCGAATGCCTATCAAATAAGGGAAATGGAAGCACAGCCAGGAAGAAGCGAAGAGCTTCACGGAAATTCCGCCAACCTCTATGAAAATGAAGAGCTGGATACGAAGCGAGCTCAAGAAAGGGAAATCTGGGGGAACTCCACAGAAAAATTCAAGAAGCAAAAACCAGGGAATCGTGAAGGAACACTGGCAAGCGACCCGTTTGCTGTCGATACTGACAAAAACCTTGACGCTCAAGGATCACTGGATCGGACCCCGAGCCCGAATGACAGCGGACAGCAAGAGGAAGGCTTACAAGATGAATACATCAAAAATCGAATCAATACCGACAATCTGTAATACGCAACAAGAACAGCCTGCATAAGGCTGTTTTTGTTTGTTTTTTTACTGTAGTCGTTATTGGATTGAAGAAATGTGCGACCCTCCTGCCGAATTACTGGCTAGCCGAGCCACCGCAGCCGCTTGCTTTGATGTGGCTTGGCAAACTGTTGGCGGAAAGGGGGCGGATTCTGAAATCAACTGCAGCGTTTTTTAATAAAACTGCAGGCAAACTCGATTTTCTTAGAGTTAGCTACAGGCTGTTATTTTTATAAAAACCCTTTAGGCAGAGGGTTCCCTTGTTCGTCTCCATAGACTATTTGCTTGTTTATTGATAAAGCTGCAAGGTATAATGACAAAGGAATTTTATTTTAAGTAAAGTAACAAGGAGGGGGAGAAACATGGAAAAAAACGTATATGGTGTTTTTGACTCTAATCCGGAACTACTTGCTGCAATTTCAGACTTAAAAGCAAAAGGCGTATCTGGCACCCAAATGACAGTGGCAGCTGATATAAAAAATCATGTGCAGCTTGGAAATGAACATACGGATATACTGATCATCGCCAATCAGGATAAGGAGGACACTCTTTTCTTAAAAATCTTCCACTACTTCACAGATGAAGGATCTGGAGATTTACGCAGCTTTTTCACGAAATATGGCTACTCTTATGATGAGACAAAAGCGATGCTTGAAGAAGTGAGCTCTAAAAAATTCATCTTGCTGCTTGATGAAGAAGTCTCCGTCGAAGAACTTAAGGCTGGCGAAGCGAAATTAAAAAAATAACAGCCTCTGAAGGCTGTTATTTTTTTAATCCTGATTCAAGGGCAGTAATCATTTCCTGTTTTTCCTGCTCGGATGAATTTTGCCAGATGACCTCGAATAATACTCCCAATCCAGGAAGCATTTTTTCTTCGCCATTTTGTATGGCATCGACAATCGTGTCTTCCAGCTGCTCTTGCGAATTTCCTGATACATTTTGGATGATCGCATTACGTAAGTTTAAATTCATAATTACTCCTCCTCTAACACATAATGACTGACATTACTAGCATTTCACAAACTCGCATGCAATATGTATGTGAATTGCGTTATAATAGGAAAATCAGTGTGAAGTTAAAGGAGCGTTTACCCTTGAAATATATAGAATCCGTAAAAAACCCGCAAGTTAAGCAATGGAAAAAACTTTTGACCAAAAAAGAACGCGATAAAACAGGTAAATATTTAATCGAGGGTTTTCACCTAGTTGAAGAAGCCTTAAAAGAAGAAATCGTCTTGGAAGTGATCATAAATGAAGAAACTGAAATGCCTGCCCATTTTAAGGTGGAAGGCACAGAACTCATTTATGTGAAAAATGATATTATGAAGGCGATATGCGATACCGAAGCCCCGCAGGGAATTGCCGCGGTTTGTGAGCAGAAATCAACGAGCATGGCGTCCATCAATCCGGATAAGCTATTGTTGATCGATGCCGTTCAAGATCCGGGTAATATTGGAACGATGATCAGGACAGCGGATGCAGCTGGAATCGATGCAGTCATACTTGGCGAAGGGTGTGCTGATTTGTATAATCCTAAAGTGGTCCGTTCGACGCAAGGAAGCCTCTTTCATATGCCTGTCATTAAAGGGAACCTTTCCGAAATCATCGATGAGCTGAAGCAAAGCGGCACACCAGTTTATGGCACGGCATTAGAAGGCGCATCGCCATTTGAGGAAGTGGAAAAGTCTTCCCGGTTTGCCCTGCTGGTCGGTAATGAAGGCCAAGGAGTATCGAAGGAATTACTGGAGAAAACGACTAAAAACCTCTATATTCCCATCTACGGAAAAAGCGAATCATTGAATGTGGGTATCGCTGCCGGGATTTTAATGTACCATTTACGAAAATCGATTTGAAACGGCCGAAGAATTATAATATAATAAAACAGAATTTTATAATGAAAACAACGATGACAAAGAGTAGTAGCTTTAGTTAAACATATCCAGGGAGAAAATGCCTTGACTGAAAGCATTTTTATGGCATTGCTTAAGTGAATTCACCTTTCGAGTTGGCATTGGGAAGACAGATTGTCCGAAAAATGTTCCGGTGAAGAGCCGTTATTTTTAATGAAGTGAGTGCAGAAGCTTTTTTGTTTGTGCACTAATAAGGGTGGTACCGCGATACATAAACCTCGTCCCTTTAGGGATCGGGGTTTTTTTGTGTTCATTTTTACAAAAGGAAAATAAAGGAGGAAGACATGATGCAGGAACGTTTACTAGAACTGCAGGAAGAAGCGTTGCAAAAAGTTGCCGCCGCTTCCGAATTAAAAGAACTGAATGAAGTCCGTGTTGCTTATTTAGGGAAAAAAGGGCCAATCACTGAGGTATTGCGCGGCATGGGTAAATTATCTGCCGAAGAACGCCCGAAAATCGGGGCACTAGCCAATGATGTACGGGAAGCGATCGCAACAAAGATCGAGGAGAAACAAAAAGCGCTTGAAACTGCGGCAGTCAATGCCAAGCTAGCAACTGAAACGATTGACGTCACACTTCCAGGACGTCCGGTAAACAAGGGGAATCTACACCCATTAACACGTGTCGTGGAAGAAATCGAAGACTTATTCATCGGGATGGGTTATACCGTTGCGGAAGGTCCTGAAGTCGAAAGCGACTACTACAACTTCGAGGCACTTAACTTGCCAAAAAGCCATCCGGCACGTGATATGCAGGATTCCTTCTACATCACGGATGAAATCCTTATGCGTACGCACACTTCACCTGTTCAAGCCAGAACGATGGAAAAACATAAAGGTCAAGGTCCTGTTAAAATCATTTGCCCAGGAAAAGTTTATCGCCGTGATAACGATGATGCGACACACTCCCACCAATTCCAGCAAATTGAAGGGTTGGTCATCGATGAGAACATCAGCATGAGCGACCTGAAAGGAACGTTAGACGTATTTGCGAAAAAAGTATTCGGGCAAGACCGTGAAATCCGTCTTCGTCCAAGTTTCTTCCCATTTACGGAGCCTTCCGTCGAAGTGGATATTTCTTGTAAAATCTGCGGCGGTAAAGGCTGCAGTGTATGTAAACAAACAGGCTGGATCGAAGTGCTTGGCGGCGGGATCGTTCATCCGAACGTCCTTGAAATGGCTGGCTTCGATTCCAAGAAATACTCTGGATTCGCATTTGGAATCGGCGTGGAACGGATTGCCATGTTGAAGTACGGTGTGGACGATATCCGTCATTTCTATACGAATGATGTTCGATTCTTAAAACAATTCAACCATCACGAAGCATAAATTTTTATTTTAAAAAGGAGGACCTACCATGTTTGTTTCATATAAATGGTTACAAGATTATGTTGACCTTTCAGGCATCAATGCGACGGAGCTAGCTGACAAAATCACGAAAAGCGGCATTGAAGTTGAAGGGGTGGAAAAGAAAAGTGAAGGGCTAAAAGGGGTCGTCATCGGGCATGTCATAGAACGTGAACAACATCCAAATGCGGATAAATTGAATAAATGCCAAGTTGATATCGGGGCCGAAAATCCCGTTCAGATCATCTGTGGAGCACCGAATGTAGATAAAGGCCAAAAAGTCGCAGTCGCTACTGTTGGCGCAGTCCTTCCAGGTAATTTCAAAATCAAGAAAGCGAAACTTCGCGGAGAGGAATCGCACGGGATGATTTGCTCGCTTCAAGAATTGGGCTTCGAATCCAAGCTTGTTTCCAAGGATTATGCGACAGGTATCTTCGTCTTCCCTAATGATGTGGAAGTAGGGAAAGATGCATTGGAGGAACTTGGTTTAAGTGATGAAGTGCTGGAACTTGGGCTGACTCCAAACCGCTCCGACGCATTGAGCATGCTTGGTGTTGCATACGAAGTGGGAGCCATTCTAGGCCGGGAAGTGAAATGGCCGGTAGTCGAGAAAGAAGAGGCTGCTGAAAAAGCAACTGATTATATCAGTGTCAAAGTGGAAGCGAAAGAAGATAACCCGATATACATTGCTAAAATCATCAAAGATGTTAAGATTGGACCCTCACCGCTTTGGATGCAAACTAGGTTGATGTCTGCAGGTATCCGACCTCATAATAATGTGGTGGATATCACGAACTACATTTTACTTGAATACGGCCAACCTCTCCATGCCTTTGATTATGACCGCTTTGGTTCAAAGGAAATCGTCATCCGCAGAGCAAATGATGCTGAAAAAATCGTAACATTGGATGAAGCGGAACGCACTTTGACACCTGACCATTTAGTGATCACAAATGGCAGCGAGCCTGTTGCGATTGCTGGTGTGATGGGCGGAGCGGATTCCGAAGTGAAAAATGATACGACGAACATCATTATTGAAAGTGCATATTTTGCAGGTACAGTAGTTCGCAAAGCTTCAAAGGACCATGGATTACGTAGTGAAGCCAGTGCCCGCTTTGAAAAAGGCGTCGACCCGGCCCGTGTTCGTGAAGCTGGAGAACGTGCAGCACAATTGATTGCACAATATGCAGGCGGAACAGTCTTACAAGGAGCAGCAGAAGTTGACGAATTGACAATGGAACCTGCGGTCATTAACATCACTCTTGAAAAAATCAACACCCTTCTTGGCACAAGCATGACCGTATCAGTTGTGGAGTCAATCTTCAAACGTCTGCAATTCGGAGTGGAACTTGACAATGAAACATTCACGATCACAGTGCCGACGCGCCGTGGCGATATTACGATTGAAGCTGATTTAGTCGAAGAGGCTGCACGTTTATATGGATATGATAACATTCCCGCTACACTGCCAATCGGTTCTGCTACCCCAGGCCAATTGACTGACTATCAAATTAAACGGCGGAAGGCACGCCGTACACTTGAAGGCGCAGGCCTTTATCAAGCGGTGACCTATTCACTGACAAGCCAGGAAAAAGCGTCACAATTCGCATTGGAAGCAAGAGAATCCATACGATTAGCAATGCCAATGAGTGAAGAACGGAGCCAGCTGCGTTTAAGCATTGTGCCTCAATTGCTGGAAGTCGTGAAATATAACAATGCTCGCCAAATTGATTCACTGGCACTGTATGAAATCGGTTCGGTATTCTTTAAGCGTGACGAACAAGAACTGCCTGAAGAAAAAGAACATATTGCTGGAGCAATCACAGGCCTATGGGAGTCACATTTATGGCAAGGTGAAAAGAAACCAGTGGATTTCTTTGTAGCCAAAGGCGTGATCGAAGCATTATTCGACACACTTGGATTAGCTGATCAAATCAGTTATCGCCAAGCGGAAATCAACGACATGCATCCAGGACGGACAGCGGAAATACTATTGAATGGTGAAGTGATTGGCTTTATCGGCCAAGTGCACCCAACTGTCCAAAAAGACTTGGATATTAAAGAAACATACATTTTCGAACTTTCCTTAAAAGCATTGGCAGAAGCCGAAGTCGCGCCGATTTCGTACCAAACCATTCCGCGCTATCCATCAACCACACGCGATATAGCGCTTGTTGTGGATCAAGCTACGAAAGCCGGGGACATTCAGGATATTATTGAAGAAGCTGGTGGCAAACTGCTGAAAGAAGTAAGCATCTTCGACTTATACGAAGGTGAAAGAATGGAGGAAGGCAAGAAATCCATTGCCTACTCACTGAAATACTTCGACCCGGAACGTACACTGACGGACGAGGACATTACAAAAGCACATGATAAAGTGCTTGAAGCCGTTAAAGAAAAAGCCGGCGCAGAGCTAAGAGGATAAAACTAAAAAGACAGCTCCCTGAATCTTGGGGAGCTGTCTTTTTGGATTTCACTAGTAAACGGTGCAAACTCACGAGTAAAAGGTGCAAACTCACGAGTAAAAGGTGCAAACTCACGAGTAAATGGTGCAAACTCACGAGTAAATGGTGCAAACTCACGAGTAAATGGTGCAAACTCACGAGTAAACGGCGAAACTCACGAGTAAATGGTGCACTCACGAGTAAATGGCGTAAACTCACGAGTAAATGTTACGAATACACGAGTAAACCGCGAGAATTCACGAGTAAATAGCGTGAATTCACGAGTAAATAGCGCAAACTCACAAGTAATTGGCGAAACTCACGAGTTAATGTCACGAATTCACGAGTAAACCGCGAGAATTCACGAGTAAATAGCGCAAACTCACGAGTAAACGGTGCAAACTCACGAGAAAACGGTGCAAACTCACGAGTAAATAGCGTGAACTCACGAGTAAATGGCGTAAACTCACGAGTAAATGTCACGAATACACGAGTAAACCGCGCAACCTCACGAGAAAAAGGCGGCTTTTCCAAAAGATCAGCCGCTTTCTTCTATTTATGATATTTCTGTTGATATAATCGCTTCGCTTTTTCTGTGTTGGCAAAATGGGTTTTCGTGAATTCGTGTAATGAATCGATTCCTTTTTCGTGAATCAATCTTGCGGCCGCTTCATCGACTGCAAATCCGGCTCCTTTAGGGATTTTGAATCCGGCTTTTTCACTCAGCAAGTCAAAGCGTTTGACGAAAGCATATCGGGCCAGGATGGATGCGGCTGCTACTCCAAGGTGTATGCCTTCCGCTTTTGTGCATAGATAGGTGGCATTAGCTTGAAATAGTTCTTGCCCTTTAAGGTAATTGAAAAATACCTCTGGTTGAGCAAATTGATCAATAAGGACCGCTTCCGGTTGTTCCGGATAGATTTTTTGCATGAGATTCTTGATTGCTTGGTTATGGAGGAGTGCCTTCATTTTTCCTTGTGACATTCCCTTTGCCTGGAGCGCATTATATTTCGGGTTGTCGCATGTGAGCAGGCTGAATGGCACTACATCCTTAATCTGTTTGGCAATTTCGATGATCTGTGGATCTTTGAGATTTTTAGAATCCTGGACACCAAGCTCCTTTAATAGGGCTAGTTGCTCCTTTTTTGCATATACGGCTACGACGGTGATCGGGCCGAAATAGTCTCCTGTTCCGACCTCATCGGATCCAATCACAGACATGGTCCCGATATTTGAAGGCGGCGAATATCGATGGACATTGACTGATGCAGGGGATGCCGTTTTTTTCTTTGGAGCAGCAGCAGTGGTGCCATTTTGCCATTTTACCGCTTCTAGTTCGGCATTTTTCCCCTGAAAAAGCACCTTTCCAGATTTATACGCGGTCACCGTACATAGCGGCGGTTTGGCGGAAAAGATGCTCCCGGGCGGCAGCTTGGCGGCCAAGGATGAAGAATAGTGGGACTTCATCGCCTTTATTTGTTCAGGACTGATAAGTAAAACAACATGGGACATAATGGGTAAGCTCCTTACTTCATTTTGTTTATTAGGTAATCCTCTTCCTAAAATTCGTTTTCGTTTGACAAATTATTGAAATTTTTATGCGAGAAATGACGATGTACTCTCTTTCATGACGAAAAACTTCGTGATATGATAGAATTAGGATTGTTTAGATTGGGGGCATCATTTTGTCAGACGATAAACGAAATAAAACAACAGTTGATATATACGGACAACCATATACAATCGTCGGCACAGAAAGCGCAAGTCATATGCGCCTGGTCGCTTCGATGGTTGACGAAAAAATGAGAGAGATCAGGATGAAAAATCCATACTTGGATACAAGTAAGCTAGCGGTGCTAACGGCCGTGAATACCATCCACGAATATATTAAATTAAAAGATGAACTAGACCAGCTTCAACTGGAATTAAAGAGAGAGAAGGACTGAGTACATGCTTGATTTAGCAATTCTGGCCATTCTTTTAATCGGTTTATTAATCGGTTTAAAGCGTGGCTTCATTTTACAAACGGTTCATATGACAGGGTTCATAGTAGCCTTCATCGTCGCCTATGTATTTTACGGAGATCTTGCTCCCAATTTGAAATTGTGGATTCCGTTCCCAACGATGGGTGATTCCTCAACCCTTAATATGTTTTTCGATACAGTCGGGCTTGATACGGCATATTACAATGCAATTGCCTTTGCAATCATTTTCTTTGCTGCCAAGATTCTTTGGCAAATGATAGGATCGATGCTCAACTTCATTACCCATCTTCCGATATTAAAGCAGCTGAATCGCTGGGGTGGAGGGATATTGGGCTTTCTCGAAGTCTATCTTATCATGTTTATTATATTATATATAGCTGCCATGCTGCCAATGGAATCCATCCAGAAACCATTAACGGGCTCATTTCTGGCAGAATCGATCGTGAAACATACGCCGTTCCTTTCCGAGCAAGTGAAGGAACTTTGGTTTCATGATCTAAAACAATCTTAATGTCAGTATAAGTGGGCCTGCCTCCCTTTCTCAAAGTTCTGGATTCCTATACTTTGAAAGGGGGAGGCCCCTTTTTATGTAGCAGCATGTAACTTCCCCCTATTTGATTAGGAAGTTAAGAATCGGACTGCTTGTACTTTACCTCCAAGAAAGGTATCTTTAAGAAAGTGAATATGGGACACCCTACTAATTTTTTCGGCGGTGAATTAAATGACAATTAATAAAAAAGATATCATTAAACTATTAGAAAAAATTGCAATATATATGGAACTAAAAGGAGAGAACCCGTTCAAGGTTTCAGCTTTCCGAAAGGCAGCAGGCGCCTTGGAAACGGATGACCGGAGCCTGTCGGAGATCGAGGATTTTACGGCTTTGAATGGGATTGGGAAAGGAACGGCATCGGTCATCGAAGAGTATATAAATGAGGGGAAATCGACTGTACTTGAAGAGCTTCAGGAGCAGGTGCCAAAAGGATTGATTCCGCTTCTGCAACTTCAAGGTTTGGGCGGGAAGAAAATTGCCAAGCTTCATAAAGAGCTGCATGTCAATGATGTGAATGATCTTAAAATCGCCTGTGAAGAAGGCAGGGTCGCGGCGCTTGCCGGTTTCGGCAAAAAAACGGAAGAGAAAATCCTGTCTGCAATTGCCGAGGCGGGTTCAAGGCCCGATCGACTGCCCCTAGCCTTCATGAGGCCGATTGCGGCTGATATTGAAACGGCCCTTGCTAACATGGATTACATCATCCGATCTTCCAGGGCCGGAAGCATCCGGCGTATGAGGGAAACGATCAAGGACCTCGATTTCATCATTTCGACAGATCATCCCGAAGAGGTTAAGAATCAATTGCTTGCAATAAAAGGGATAAAACAGGTGATTGCGGCCGGTGATACAAAAGTATCGGTAGTGCTTGATTATGAATATGACATTTCTGTCGATTTCCGAATCGTTAAGGATAAGGAATTCATCACGACACTCCATCATTTTACAGGTTCGAAGGATCACAATGTGCGGATGCGCCAGCTTGCTAAAGATCGTGGAGAGAAAATCAGCGAATATGGGGTGGAAGTGACTGAAACCGGTGATGTATTGACGTTTGAGACGGAAGAACAATTTTATAATCATTTTGGCCTTCCTTTCATTCCGCCAGAAATACGTGAAGACGGAACGGAAGTGGAGCATTATGATGCTAATGAACCTCTCATATCTTTAGAGGCCATTAAAGGTGATCTGCATATGCATACCACATGGAGTGATGGGGCTCATACAATTGAAGAAATGATTGAAGCATGCCGTGCAAAAGGGTATCGATATATGGCCATCACCGATCATTCGCAATATCTGAAAGTGGCGAACGGCTTGACCGCTGAACGTTTACGTGAACAAAAACGGATCATCCATGAACTTAATGAAAAATACACTGACTTTACCGTTCTTTCCGGGATAGAGATGGATATACTTCCTGATGGGACACTTGATTATGACGATGAGCTGCTTGCAGAGGTGGATTTGGTGATCGCATCGATTCACTCAAGCTTTTCACAGCCTCGGGAAACGATCATGGAGCGCTTAAAAACGGCTCTGAATAATCCGCATGTAGATATCATCGCCCACCCAACGGGAAGGATCATCGGCAGACGCACCGGATATGATGTGGATATAGAAATGCTGATCGAACTGGCCCGTGAAACGAATACTGCCTTGGAATTGAATGCGAATCCGAACCGATTGGATTTGGCACCTCCGCATCTGCGCAAGGCTCAGGAAGCAGGCGTTCCGATCGTTATCAATACGGATGCCCACAGCATCGACATGCTTGAACATATGCCTGTTGGGGTCGCATCAGCCAAAAAGGGCTGGATTAAAGAATCCACGGTTCTTAATGCAAGGGATACGGATGGCTTATTGGCGTTTTTAAAGAGAAATGATTAACTATTTGCCCATAAATAAGGAGGAGCTTTAACTCCATGCATAATAAAGCTTTAAAGACATTGGAATTTCATAAAATAAAAGAACAATTAATCTCACACGCATCCTCATCCATAGGAAAGGAAAAGGCAGAGCAATTGATGCCTTCCACGGATTTTGAAGAAGTTTCGAGGTGGCAGGAAGAAACAGATGAGGCTGCCAAAATCGTAAGGTTGAAAGGTAACTTGCCATTGGGCGGGATTTTCGATATCCGTCCACATGCAAAAAGGGCACAGATTGGCGGTATGCTCTCACCGATGGAACTGATGGAACTTGCGAGTACGATTCGTGCCGGCAGGATCCTAAGCCGTTTCTTCGAAGAACTCGCAGAGCAGGAAATTGATGTTCCGCTTTTAGCCGAATATATCGATTCCCTTCATCCATTGATTGATTTGCAGCAGGAAATTACGTATGCAGTAAGCGAACATGGCGAAGTGATGGATTCTGCCAGCGACAAGCTTCGTACCCTAAGAAACCAAATTCGGACGAACGAAAGTCGTGTCAGGGAAAAACTGGAAAGTATGATCCGTTCTTCCAATGCATCAACAATGTTATCCGATGCCATCATCACCATCCGGAATGACCGATTCGTCATCCCGGTAAAACAGGAATACCGCAGTGTGTATGGCGGGATCATTCATGATCAATCA
This sequence comes from Bacillus sp. T-10(2022), assembly GCF_056502895.1. Lineage (NCBI taxonomy): Bacteria > Bacillati > Bacillota > Bacilli > Caryophanales > Bacillaceae > Bacillus > Bacillus sp. T-10(2022). The sequence goes on along the minus strand of NZ_CP113518.1, from coordinate 4,086,780 downwards.
TCATCTGGGCAGACGTTGTTCATTGAACCGCAAGCAATTGTTCAGCTGAATAATGTCCTGCAGGAAACCCGAGTGAAGGAAACGCAGGAAATAGAACGGATATTGGTCGAACTATCGGAAAAAGTCGGTGCGTTCACCCCTGAATTGCTTCATAATGTCAAAGTACTAGCACAAATCGATTTCCTTGTCGCCAAGGCAAAGTATGCAAAAGCGATAAAAGGATCCAAGCCGATTCTGAATAATGAGGGGCGCGTAAAGTTATTCAAAGCGAAACACCCGCTCATTCCGAATGATGTTGTCGTGGCCAATGATATTTTTCTTGGTGATGAATTTACGACAATCGTCATCACCGGTCCGAATACAGGTGGTAAGACGGTTACCCTGAAAACGATTGGCCTCTGTACGTTAATGGCCCAGTCCGGTCTGCAGATCCCTGCGCTGGATGGTTCCGAAACGGCTGTGTTTTCCTCTGTTTATGCCGATATTGGCGATGAACAGTCGATTGAACAAAGCTTAAGTACTTTCTCTTCGCATATGGTCAATATTGTCGATATCCTTAAGCATGTCGATTATGACAGCCTTGTTTTATTCGATGAGCTTGGAGCGGGAACTGACCCACAGGAAGGCGCAGCTTTGGCCATTTCCATTTTGGATGAAGTGTATAAGCGCGGAGCACGTGTGATTGCAACGACACATTACCCGGAATTAAAAGCGTATGGATATGATCGGGAAGGCGTCATTAATGCAAGCGTCGAATTTAATGTGGAAACCTTGAGTCCCACCTATAAACTTTTGATCGGTGTACCAGGGCGGAGTAATGCGTTTGAAATTTCCAAGCGCCTTGGTTTAGAAGAAAACGTGATAAGCAATGCCCGCAGCCATATTGGTGAGGATACGAATAAAGTTGAAAATATGATAGCGTCCCTTGAAGACAGCCGCAAGAAGGCCGAAGAAGAGGAACTGGAAGCCAAGAATCACCTGAAACAGGCGGAAATTCTTCATAAAGACCTTCAAAAGCAAATTGATGAGTACCATCAAGAACGGGATGCGATGGTTGAAAAGGCAGCCAAAGAGGCAGCGGCAATCGTTGAAAATGCACAAAGGGAAGCGGAAGCAATCATTGCCGACTTACGTAAACTGCGACTTGAAAAGCATGCCGATGTTAAAGAGCATGAACTGATCGATGCCAAAAAACGCCTTGAAGAAGCAGCGCCTAAAGTGAAAAAAACAACAAATAAAGCTGCGAGGCCGCTGGATAAAAGCTTGAAACCTGGAGATGAAGTTAAGGTAGTAAGCTTTGGTCAAAAAGGTCACTTGATTGAGAAGGTCTCAAATAATGAATGGCAGGTTCAGATCGGCATCATGAAGATGAAGGTGAAGGAGTCTGACCTGGAATTCATCAAGAGCACAAAAGTAAAAGAAACAAAGCCGCTTACCACGATCAAAGGCCGCGATTATCACGTTAGCGTGGAACTTGACCTCCGTGGAGAACGCTATGAAAATGCAATTTCAAGAGTGGAAAAGTACATTGATGATGCTCTTTTGGCCGGTTATTCGAGTGTTTCCATCATTCATGGTAAAGGAACGGGAGCTCTTCGATCCGGGGTCCAGGAATACTTGAAAAATCACCGCTCTGTCAAAAGGATTCGTTTCGGCGAAGCCGGTGAAGGCGGAACAGGTGTTACGGTGGTGGAATTTAAATAAAGGAAAGCGGTCACTCCGGCTATTCAGCCAAGCCGGGTGGCTAGTTACCATTCGGGAGTTGGACCATGGAGAACATGTGGGAAAATGAATATGTATATATAGCTGCTCGTTACAGTGTCGTTATTTTGTGCATGATTGTTTTTTTAGCCATTTTTGAACTTGTCACAAAGTACAAGAACTGGGAAGAAATCAAACAGGGAAACCTTTCTGTCGCATTGGCAACAGGTGGTAAAATATTTGGGATCGCCTATGTATTCCAACAGTCCATTCTCCATCAGAATTCGCTTCTTACCATGATTGGCTGGGGCGTATACGGATTTGTCCTGCTGTTGATCGGGTATTTCATTTTTGAATTTATGACTCCTGGATTTAAAATAGATGAAGAAATACAAAAAGATAATCGGGCAGTTGGATTCCTATCGATGATCATATCAATCGCATTATCTTTTGTCATCGGCGCCGGAATTTCTTAATGCCCTTCATGAGAGGGAGTAAGCTGTGGAGAAACTTGCAAAAGTATTAATTGTTTGTTGCGGTATCTTTTTTCTGTTTGGAATCATTTATATGACATTCTTCAACTGAAGCGGCCATTGTGCCGCTTCTTTTATTTGAACTCTTACAAAAGATAGAATAACATTGGTCAAATAGACTTGACGGCAGAGGAGGAGGAATATGGTTCACTCCAAATTGATACAAAAGATTGAAGAAATTTGCGACACTCCTGCCGAAAACTGGCTAGCCGGGACCCCTCAGACGCTTGCTTTGATGATGCTTGGCAGACAGTCGGCGGAAAGGGAGCGGATTTCTGAAATCAACTGGAACCTTTTTCTTGAGGGTTTGTAAAATTTGAGCGTTGATTTCCACTCCAGGCACTCGCTTTCCGCGGGCGGTCCGGGAGCCTCCTCGGCGCTCTTTGCGCCTGTGGGGTCTCCCCTGGACGCGCTTTTCCCGCAGGAGTCTCGTACCTTCCGTTCCAATCAACTGGACTGTCTTTTTAAAGACAGTAGGCAAACCTGGCTTTTCTTCAAATTTGTCTACAGTTTGGCATTTCAATCAATATGTCGACAATTAGGAATGGTCTCATTCCGAATCCCTTTCACGATTTTACTGAAGGAATGATTACCATAATTTATAAAACAAGACTTAGTTATACTCCATGATTTTTTTATTCTTTATATGAGATGAAACCTTTACTAGAATTGAAGGTAAACTGGTTCTACTCTAATTTGTCTACAGTCTGTATGGAGTGGAACCACTCCTTTTTTTTGTTTCCCTTTTTAAGTGTTTCATCCAATATTCCCTGTGGTTGGCATAGGACATATATACTGGCCTGCTTCTCATCATAAGGTTTTTATACTCTGAAATTCGGCAATTGTAAGAAAATCCCGATTGTATTATAATGATAAAGAGTATTGAGAATATTCAGAAGGAGGGGGCAAATGAGCAATAAGCCATGGCAAGCTATTTATCCGGAACAGATACCCGCTGTTTTGTCGTACGAAGATAAACCTCTTTATTCTTTTTTGAAGGAATCAGCCGAAGAATTCCCTGATAAAGTATCGATTCATTTCCAGGGAAAAGAACTAACTTTCCGGGAAGTGCATGAATCTGCTTTAAAGTTTGCAGCCTATTTAAAAAGTATCGGACTTCAAAAAGGTGAACGCGTTGCCGTCATGCTTCCTAACTGCCCTCAGGGTGTCATAAGCTTTTTTGGGATATTGATGGCCGGAGGAGTCGTCGTTCAAACGAACCCAACCTATACGGAACGTGAATTAGAATATCAAATGAAAGATTCCGGAGCGAAGATAATTTTAGCGATGGATATTTTATTTCCCCGTGTTTCTGCAGTGGCATCAAGAACGGATTTAGAACATATAATTGTAACCGCTATCAAGGAATATTTGCCATTCCCGAAAAATCTAATCTATCCTTTTATTCAAAAAAAGCAATACGGCATTGTCATCAATGTTGAGCATGAAGGGAATCATCATTTATTTTCCGAAATCATGAAACGAAAGATCATCACTGAAGAAGTCGTCACTGTGCCGATCGATGTGGATAATGACCTTGCCCTTTTGCAATATACAGGCGGGACAACTGGCTTTCCCAAAGGGGTAATGCTTACCCATAAGAACTTGCTGGCAAATACGAAAATGTGCAATGCTTGGCTTTATAAAAATAAGCGCGGTGAGGAAAGGATCCTTGCGATTCTGCCTTTCTTCCATGTGTACGGCATGACTACAGTCTTGGTACTTTCCGTCATGGAAGGGAACACCATGATCATCATGCCAAAGTTTGATGTCGAAGCGACGCTTAAAACCATCCAAAAACAGAAACCGACCATGTTTCCAGGTGCGCCAACGATGTATATCGGTCTCTTGAACCATCCGGATATCGCTAAATATGATCTTTCTTCCATCAATGCCTGTATAAGCGGTTCTGCATCATTGCCCTTAGAGGTCCAGGAGCAGTTTGAGAAAATTACCGGCGGGAAGCTTGTTGAAGGCTATGGACTTTCAGAAACCTCACCGGTGACACATGCTAATTTCATTTGGGATCAGCCGCGTGTAAAAGGAAGCGTTGGACTGCCGTGGCCGGACACTGACTCGGCGATTCTGTCCCTGGAATCCAATGAAGAGCTTCCTCCGAATGAAATAGGCGAGATTGCCATAAAAGGACCACAGGTAATGAAAGGTTATTGGAACCGTCCGGATGAAACGGAAAAAACCTTTAAAAATGGCTGGCTGCTTACAGGCGATCTGGGTTACATGGATGAGCAGGGGTTCTTTTATGTCGTCGAGAGGAAAAAGGATACAATCATTGCGGGCGGTTTCAATATATATCCACGTGAGGTGGAAGAGGTGCTATACGAGCATGAGGCCATACAGGAAGTAGTTGTGGCAGGCATCCCTGACCCTTATCGCGGGGAGACCGTCAAGGCCTATGTCGTCCTGAAAAAAAATGCCAGGGTCACTGAAGAGGAATTGAATGAATTTGCCAGAAAGAACCTGGCTTCCTATAAGGTGCCGCGCAGCTATGAATTCAGGGATGAACTTCCTAAAACGACGATAGGAAAAATCCTGAGAAGAGTCCTTATCGAGGAAGAAAAGAAAAAAATATCCGAGGAAAGAAAAGAAGCTTAAACAGGCACCCCCTTTTAACGGAGCAGCGGAAGAGGGCTCCGTTTCGCAGAACAACTGGACAACCTATGGATGGGGACTGTACAATGAACAGAGTGGAATGTCAGGACCCTTAGAAGTTTTGCTTGACAGTAAAGGGTCGTCATTTTATGATAGAAATATGAATGATGGTTCATTCATTTTCTGAAAGGGGACATCCAGTGAAAAGCAACAGACCAAAGTATAATCAAATTATTGATGCGGCCGTTATTGTAATTGCCCAAAACGGTTACTATCAAGCCCAAGTATCCAAAATCGCCAAGCAGGCAGGAGTAGCGGATGGCACCATCTATCTTTATTTTAAAAATAAAGAAGATATCTTAATATCATTATTCCATGAAAAGATGGGCTATTTTGTGGAACAGATTGAAGAAGAGATAAAAGGAAAGACCACTGCTTCGGAAAAACTGCATGTGCTCATCCAAAAACATTTTCAAAACCTTTCAGAAGACGTGAATTTAGCAATTGTCACTCAGTTGGAATTAAGACAGTCGAATAAAGAATTGCGCCTTAGAATTAATGATGTGTTAAGAGGGTATTTAAATTTAATCGATCAGATCATTATAGAAGGAAAAGAGAACGGCGAATTCCTGCCTGATTTAAATAATTTACTTGCCAGGCAGATGATTTTTGGAACGATTGATGAAACTGTGACGACTTGGGTCATGAATGAGCAAAAGTATTCGCTTCCTGACCTTGCACCAGACGTTCACCGCTTGCTGATTGGCGGCTGTGGCCTGAAAAGTTAACGATTCTTTCGAGGATGGCTAGCTATCCTCGAAAGAAACGGTTAATTCTGCTTCTAGCTTTAACTGGAAGTGATACATATAGAATTTTCAAAAAAGTTTGACTAGCATGCCTGGAGGGATTGATATGGAATATCTTAAGCTTTCTGTCGAAAATCATGTGGCTTTTATAACGATTGATCATGCACCAGCAAATGCACTTTCTTCGGCTATCATCGGAGAGCTTTCACAGGCCTTCGATCAAATTGAGAAAGACGAAGCAGTACGGGTTGTCTTTCTTCATGGTGAAGGAAGATTCTTCTCTGCAGGAGCAGACATTAAAGAGTTTACGGAAGTGAAAGACGGGAAAGCTTTCGAGAAGCTGACCAAGAATGGTCAATCTGTATTTGAGAAAATCGAATCTTTTCCAAAACCGGTCATTGCAGCCATCCATGGAGCGGCGCTTGGCGGAGGATTGGAGCTGGCTATGGCCTGCCACATCCGCTTAGTCACCGAAAGGGCTAAACTTGGTTTGCCTGAGCTGCAGTTGGGCTTAATCCCAGGGTTTGCTGGGACCCAACGTCTTCCTCGTTACGTAGGCATGGCAAAGGCAGCTGAAATGCTGTTTACAAGTGAACCCATTTCAGGCACCCAAGCTGTGCAATGCGGATTGGCGAATCATGCCTTCACGGATGAAGAACTGATTCCAAAGGCTAAGGATCTAGCCAATAAAATTGCCAAGAAAAGCCCACTGGCATTAAAGTCGGCCATTGAGTTATTGAATTATTCCAAGCATGATTCCTACCATAAAGGTGTGGAAAGGGAAGCCGCCCTCTTTGGCCAGGCTTTCGATACTGCTGATGCACAAGAAGGAATCGCCGCTTTCATTGAAAAAAGGGAAGCAGTATTCAAAGGGAAATGATGTTTCGGTATAAATAACTATTTTTATATATCATGCAGGATTTTGGTGAAATCTGTAGAACATTACTATATATCAATAAAATTCATAATCTTCAAAACTCAAATTATTCGGGAGGTATTATCGTGAACATTTATGTACTGCTGAAAAGAACATTTGATACAGAAGAAAAAATTACGCTATCCAACGGGAAAATTAATGAGGATGGAGCAGAATTCATCATTAATCCATACGATGAGTATGCAGTTGAAGAAGCAATCCAGGTGCGTGATGCACAAGGCGGCGAAGTAACGGTTATTTCCGTCGGAACAGAAGAGGCTGAAAAGCAATTACGTACGGCGCTGGCAATGGGTGCTGACAAAGCCGTATTGATAAATATAGAAGACGACATAGAAAATGGCGACCAATTCACGACTGCCAAAATTATTGGCGAATACTTAAAAGATAAAAATGCCGATCTAATCATTGCAGGGAACGTTGCAATCGATGGCGGCTCTGGTCAAGTGGGACCACGCGTTGCCGAAATTTTGGAGATTCCTTATATTACAACCATTACTAAATTGGACATAGCAAATGGAAATGTAAGCGTTATCCGTGATGTCGAAGGGGACTCTGAAACGATCGAAGCATCTCTTCCATTATTGGTGACAGCGCAACAAGGGCTAAATGAGCCACGTTATCCTTCATTGCCAGGAATCATGAAGGCGAAGAAAAAACCGCTTGAAGAATTGGAATTGGATGACCTGGATTTGGAAGAAGACGATGTTGAGGCCAAAACAAAAACGATTGAAATTTACCTTCCTGCTAAAAAAGAAGCTGGAAAAGTTTTGGACGGAGAAATCAGTGCTCAAGTTAGCGAGCTAGTTCAATTATTACGCAGTGAAGCAAAAGTGATTTAATCGAAACGGTACTTTTCAAAACAACAACACACGACAAAAAGAAAAATAGAGCACAGGAGGTTTTTATAAATGGCTAGAAAGTTTCTTGTATTGGGCGAAGTTCGTGATGGTTCACTAAGAAATGTATCATTTGAAGCTATCGGTGCGGCTAAGCTTGCTGCGGATGGCGGGGAAATCGTTGGTGTTTTAGTTGGTGACAGTGTTCAAAATTTCGGTAATGAATTGATCCAGTATGGTGCAGAGCGGGTTATTGCAGTCGAAAATAATCAATTGAAACAATATACTTCAGATGGATATGCGCAAAGCTTGCTTGCCGTCATCGAGCAGGAAAAGCCAGAAGGGATTTTCTTTGGACATACGGCCTTAGGAAAAGACCTTGCACCTAAATTGGCTGGAAAACTTGAATCAGGATTGATTTCCGACGTTACATCCATTGAAGAAGAAGGCGGAAATATCGTTTTCACCCGCCCAATCTATTCTGGTAAAGCATTTGAAAAGAAAATTGTTACAGATGGCGTGATTTTCGCGACAATCCGTCCGAACAATATCGAACCATTAGCGAAAGATGAGTCCCGCTCTGGTGATGTTTCTACATTAAGTGTGGATATTAAGGACTTACGGACAATCATTAAGGATGTTGTTAGAAAAGCCAGTGAAGGGGTCGACCTTTCAGAAGCGAAAGTAATCATCGCGGGTGGCCGTGGCGTGAAAAGTGAAGATGGTTTTGAACCATTAAAGGAACTGGCACAGGTTCTTGGCGGAGCGGTAGGAGCTTCCCGCGGAGCATGTGATGCAGACTATTGCGATTACTCATTACAAATCGGGCAAACGGGTAAAGTCGTAACACCTGACCTTTATATCGCCTGCGGAATTTCCGGTGCGATCCAGCATTTAGCAGGAATGTCCAACTCCAAGGTTATCGTTGCCATCAATAAAGACCCGGAAGCTAACATATTCAATGTGGCTGATTATGGAATTGTCGGAGATCTTTTCGAGGTCGTTCCATTACTTACGGAAGAATTCAAAAAACTTAAAGTTAACGCGTAATAGAAATAATACTGATGAGGGGCAAGACATTCGGCATAAGCCGATACATGTCTTGCCCCTTTATTTGCGCTAATGGGGAGGGGGTTTGGCCTGCATAATTACTCTTTTTTTGGACATCCTACCACTGAAGCAAAATATTAGCATCGATTTGAGCAACAGTGGTATACTGTTTTTAGTTATTTGAGTAAATTTGAGGAGGAAATATATATGGCTATTGTAAATGCAACTGACCAGACTTTCACAACAGATACTAGCGAAGGTGTCGTTCTTGTAGATTTTTGGGCTCCATGGTGCGGACCTTGTAAAATGATCGCTCCTGTTCTTCAAGAGCTTGATACTGAAATTGGCGATACAGCAAAAATCGTAAAAGTGGATGTAGATGAAAACCAAGAAACAGCTGGAAAATTCGGTGTGATGAGCATCCCGACATTAATCGTGCTTAAAGACGGTGAAGTGGTCGATAAGGTTGTTGGTTTCCAACCTAAAGAAGCACTTGCTGAACTTATTGCAAAACACGCGTAATAGTAAGATAGCTAAAAAAAGCTTCAAGTCTGCGGACTTGAAGCTTTTTTCGCTATCTTGATATATAATGATTGTAAAAAAGGGAGAACAGGAGGCTGAATGCATGAATCAACAAATAAAGAATAAACTTGCCCTTCTTCCCGATCAACCTGGTTGTTATTTAATGAAAGATCGTCAGGGAACGATCATCTATGTAGGCAAAGCGAAAGTGTTGAAAAATCGTGTCCGTTCTTATTTTACGGGATCTCATGATGGGAAAACATTTCGACTCGTGAATGAGATTGAGGATTTCGAATACATCGTCACCTCTTCCAACATCGAGGCTCTTATTTTAGAGTTGAACTTAATCAAAAAACATGACCCAAAATATAATGTCATGCTAAAGGATGATAAGACGTATCCTTTCATCAAGCTGACTGCGGAACGCCACCCGCGTCTAATCATTACGCGAAAAGTCAAAAAAGACAAAGGGAAATATTTCGGCCCTTATCCGAATGCATTTGCAGCTAACGAAACGAAAAAATTGCTCGACCGCATCTATCCCCTAAGAAAATGCAATACGTTACCGGATCGCGTTTGTCTCTACTATCACCTTGGCCAGTGCCTGGCCCCATGTGTATATGATGTAGAGGAACAGGAATATAAAAAAATGGTCGAGGATATCAACCGGTTCTTGAACGGCGGGCATACTGAAATAAAAAAAGAACTGACTGTAAAAATGCTGGAGGCATCGGAAGAGCTCGATTTCGAGAGGGCCAAGGAGTTCCGTGACAAGATTGCCCACATCGATATTACGATGGAGAAGCAGAAAATGATGACGACCGATTTCATCGACAGGGATGTATTTGGCTTTGCCTATGATAAAGGTTGGATGTGCGTTCAGGTATTTTTTGTCAGGCAGGGTAAATTGATAGAAAGGGATGTTTCGCTTTTTCCGGTCTACGATGAACCCGAACAGGAACTTCTTACATTCCTCGGTCAGTTTTACGAGATTACGAACCACTTTAAACCAAAGGAAATCTTGCTGCCTGAATCAGTGGATGCCGAAATGGCCGAAGGGCTGCTTGGTGTCAAAACGATTCACCCGAAACGGGGAGCGAAAAAAGACATGCTTAAATTGGCGAATAAAAATGCCTCCATCGCGCTTCAGGAAAAATTCTCTTTGATAGAAAGGGATGAAGAAAGAACGATCAATGCGGTGGAAAACCTCGGGAAGCAACTGGGTATCTACACCCCGCATCGAATTGAAGCTTTCGATAACTCCAATATCCAGGGAAGTGATCCCGTTTCCGCTTTAGTCGTGTTCATTGATGGGAAGCCGGAAAAAAGAGAGTACCGAAAATATAAGATCAAGACGGTCCAGGGACCTGATGATTATGAATCGATGCGTGAAGTGGTCAGAAGAAGGTATTCACGAGTATTGAAAGAAGGGCTGCCGCTTCCGGACTTGATCATCATTGATGGCGGAAAGGGACATGTCGAAGCCGTTCGGGATATTCTGGAAAATGAATTGGGCCTTGATATTCCACTTTCAGGCCTCATTAAGGATGAAAAGCATAGGACCTCGCAATTGATGATCGGAAATCCGCTTGAAATCGTACCTCTTGATTCACGGAGCCAGGAATTTTACCTATTGCAAAGAATTCAGGATGAAGTGCATCGGTTCGCGATTACGTTTCATCGCCAGCTACGCGGGAAAAATGCAGTTCACTCCCAGCTTGATGATATTCCAGGAGTCGGGGAAAAGCGAAGGAAGCAATTATTAAGGCATTTTGGATCATTGAAGAAAATCAAAGAGGCGACGGCCGAGGAAATCATGGAAGCTGGCATGCCAAAAGGGGTAGCCGAGGGAATCGTTAGAAAATTACAAGAATAATCTTGCTACCGATAAATCTCTATGCTATGATTAAAAAGAATTTTTAACTAGACAACTTAAAAGTGCTGATAGAGGTGCGGAATTCAAGAGTAAAAACCTGGAGAAGTATGAGCTTCCATGAAAGGTTTTGAAAGGGGATGACGCCGAAGGAATACAAGACTCATACCTTGTTTTCCTGGTCCGACATTTAATAAATGGCGGATTGTCAGGGTTTATACCCTGGAGAGCTATCTCACTGTGTTTACAGTATTTAGATATGTGATCACAGCAATGAGATATTTCTCATTGCTTTTTTTATTGCCTAAAAAGGTAGAGAGGGTGCATGAGGATGGCATTAATCGTTCAAAAATTTGGCGGAACATCCGTCGGAAGCGTAGAAAAAATCAAAAATGTTGCCGATCGGGTAATCGAGGAAGCGCAGAATGGAAATGAGGTAGTCGTCGTTGTTTCAGCCATGGGGAAAACCACGGATCAATTGGTGTCCATGGCCCGGGATATTTCCGGAACCCCGAGCAAGAGGGAAATGGATATGCTTTTGACTACGGGGGAACAGGTAACGATTTCCCTGTTAACGATGGCATTGATTGAAAAAGGACATGAAGCCATTTCGTATACTGGCTGGCAGGCTGGCATGCAAACGGAATCCGTTCATGGGAATGCCCGGATTTTAAACATCGATGCCACGAGGATCCAAGCTAAGCTACAGGAGAAGAAAATAGTGGTCGTCGCCGGTTTCCAGGGTAACGATGCAAATGGGGAAATCACTACCTTAGGGCGAGGCGGTTCCGATACGACGGCGGTTGCCATCGCTGCAGCGCTGAATGCGGATAGATGCGATATTTATACGGATGTAACGGGCGTTTTCACAACGGACCCTCGCTACATAAAAGGCGCACGAAAACTCCAATCCATTTCTTATGATGAAATGCTGGAACTTGCCAACCTGGGGGCAGGCGTCCTTCATCCAAGGGCTGTCGAATATGCAAAAAATTATCAAATTCCGCTTGAAGTCCGTTCAAGCATGGAGAGAGAATCAGGAACGATCATTGAGGAGGAAGCAACTATGGAAGAAAACTTAATTGTACGCGGAATTGCTTTTGAAGACAGTATTACGAGGGTCACAATATATGGTTTGCCCCAATCACTTGGTGCATTATCCACAATCTTCACAACACTTGCGAAAAACCGGATCAATGTGGACATCATCATTCAAAGCATGACTGCCGAGGATACGACCAATCTATCTTTTTCCACAAAAAGTGAAGATACGGAAGCGGCCTTGATCGTGCTGGAAAATAATAAAGAACAATTGGGATTCGACCGAGTCGAAACGGAGAGCGGATTGGCCAAAGTGTCCATCGTCGGTTCTGGTATGGTATCCAATCCGGGAGTGGCTGCCGAGATGTTTGAAGTGATGGCCAATACAGGCATCCAGGTGAAAATGGTCAGCACATCGGAAATTAAAGTTTCGACTGTCGTCAATGAAAAGGAAATGGTGAAGGCGGTCGAATCTCTTCATGAAGCATTTAAACTAGGTCAGCATGCAAATGTGCTAGCTTAAGTGTCAGGAGTCCAATAAAAAACAGACTTCCGGTAAAAAGGGTAAGTCTGTTTTAAGGGCTCATTAGATTGGATCTCTGGGATCCCATTGGATGGTGAATATCACTTTTTTTGCGCGGCGTTTGATTTCTTCCGTTGATTCGCTGAGGAATTTTTTTTGCAGTGTAAACTGCTCGGCAAGGAAACCTGCTTCAAGTTGGAAGTGACAATCAGGGTGTAAATCCAGGCGGCGGCTGATTATTTCACCCGTCAGGGATAATTCCATCTCGTGTTTCGTATACTTCAAGATTTCCAGATTGCCCCATCCAGCGCTTTGGAAAAATTCAATCACTTCCTGATCGCCATTCAATGGGAATTTTCTTGCTAATTGTTTACCTGCCCAATAGAGGATTTGATTAGAGTCTTTTCCGAGAATATCGTTCAATAGAACTTCTCTGATTAATTCGTATCCGAAAGCTGGAACTTGGAATTCTTCAGTTTGAATTTCTTCAGTTTGAATCTCTTCTTCTATCGCAGCAGCAATATTTTTTTTCATAATTTATCGCCTCTTTCTGTAAATCTATTATAAACGTATTTCTTTTGCAAATTATACTGTTTTTTATTTATTTAAATAACAATTGGAAAAAAATGAGAAATTATACCGAGATATTAATAGTTAAATTAGAAATTTATTCAAAATATCATCTTGACATACAAAAAATAGCCAATTTAATCCAATAAAATCTATTCTGAAAAAGAGATTTCTTGTATCCGTTTTCTTGACGCACATAGAAGTCAGGAGTAAAATGGACATGTCACATAATTGTAAAGGAAGTATGGAGGAGTTTTTTTGACTCTATACTGTATTTTCACGCGGAGATAAAAGGTAGCCACCAGTTTATCTTTGCATGATTTTTCACAAATTAAGGGGGGGCACTTAGTGGCAAAAAATCGTGAGTTTGGGAATCGCAGGCTTCATTCACTTCTAGGAGTAATTCCAATTGGTCTATTCCTAATTTTTCATTTATCGGTAAACTTTATGGCAACAAAAGGAGAAGAGACTTTTAATGGGGCAGTTCATTTAATTGAGTATACGCCCGTGAAGATTTTGGTAGAATGGGTCGTCATCTATCTACCGCTCATTTTCCATGCTGTGTACGGAATTTATATTGCCTTTACAGCAAAAAACAATTTAGGCAGATTTAGTTTCTTCCGTAACTGGATGTTCATGCTGCAACGTCTAACTGGAATCATAACGTTGATTTTCCTTGTTTGGCATATATGGGCAACTAGAATTCAAGCAGCTATGGGTGCTGAAGTTAACTTTGACATGATGGCTGAAATTTTCTCTAGTCCATTTATGATTGTGTTCTATATAGTTGGTATTATCTCGGCAATCTTCCACTTTGCTAATGGATTATGGTCATTTGCAGTGAGCTGGGGTCTTACAGTTTCACCAAGATCGCAAAGAATCATGACTTACTTTACATTGATCGTTTTCGTTCTTCTTTCTTATATCGGAATCAGCGCAATTTTCGCATTCGTATAAGAAGATAGAGTTCATTTATAAGAATTAGGAAAAACATAGCTTGGCTAATGGAAATAAGGGAGTGACAGAATTGGGTAAAGGTAAAATAGTTATCGTTGGTGGAGGTCTAGCTGGATTAATGGCTACGATCAAAGCAGCAGAGCTGGGACAACAGGTTGATTTATTTTCTTTAGTGCCTGTTAAACGCTCTCACTCAGTTTGTGCCCAAGGCGGAATCAACGGGGCAGTAAATACAAAAGGTGAAGGGGATTCTCCATATATCCACTTCGACGATACAGTTTATGGCGGAGATTTCTTGGCTAACCAACCGCCGGTTAAAGCGATGTGCGAAGCAGCACCATCGATCATTCATATGTTTGACCGTATGGGTGTTATGTTCAACCGTACTCCGGAAGGTCTTCTTGATTTCCGTCGTTTCGGTGGTACTCAACATAGCCGTACAGCATTCGCTGGTGCAACAACTGGTCAGCAATTACTTTACGCATTGGACGAGCAGGTTCGCCGTTATGAAGTTGAAGGCCTTGTAACGAAATATGAAGGCTGGGAATTCCTTGGAGCTGTTATCGATGATGAGCAAACAGCACGCGGTATCGTAGCACAAAACCTGACTTCAATGGAAATCAAATCATTCCCTGGAGACGCAGTCATCATGGCGAGCGGCGGCCCTGGAATCATCTTCGGTAAATCAACGAACTCAATGATCAATACAGGCTCAGCAGCTTCCATCGTTTATCAGCAAGGTGTTAATTATGCTAATGGTGAGTTCATACAAATTCACCCGACAGCAATCCCTGGCGATGACAAACTTCGTCTAATGAGTGAATCCGCTCGTGGTGAAGGTGGACGTATCTGGACATATAAAGACGGGAAACCTTGGTATTTCCTTGAAGAAAAATACCCTGCTTATGGTAATCTAGTACCTCGTGATATCGCGACTCGTGAAATCTTTGACGTATGTATGAACATGAAGCTTGGCATTAATGGTGAAAACATGGTTTACCTGGATCTATCACATAAAGATCCTAAATTACTTGATATTAAACTTGGCGGAATCATTGAAATCTACGAGAAATTCATGGGTGAAGATCCTCGTAAAGTTCCAATGAAAATTTTCCCTGCCGTGCACTATTCTATGGGCGGACTTTGGGTTGATTATGACCAAATGACTAACATCAAAGGTTTATTCGCTGCAGGTGAGTGTGATTACTCACAACATGGCGGTAACCGTCTTGGTGCCAACTCACTTCTCTCTGCAATCTATGGTGGTTCAGTCGCTGGACCGAACGCCGTTAAATATATTGAAGGCCTTGCTAAAACTTCAGAATCCATTCCTTCTTCATTGTATGAAGGGTACGAAAAACAAGAACAAGAGAAATGGAATGAAGTCATGTCTCTTGATGGTAACGAAAATGCGTACGTCCTTCACAAAGAACTTGGTGAGTGGATGACACAGCATGTTACTGTAGTTCGTTACAATGACAAGCTGAAAGAAACGGATAACAAGATTCTTGAGCTGATGGAACGTTACAAGAAAATTAACATCAATGACACGGCTAAATGGAGTAACCAAGGAGCTGCATTCACTAGACAGCTGCAAAACATGATGCAATTGGCTCGTGTAATCACAATTGGTGCGTTAAACCGTGACGAAAGCCGCGGAGCGCATTACAAACCTGATTTCCCAGAACGTAATGATGAGGAATTCATGAAAACTACTATGGCAACATTCAAAGGCTTGGATCAAGCACCTGAATTCCATTATGAAGACATAGATGTATCACTGATCGCACCGCGTAAACGTGACTACACTACGAAACACTAAAGAGGGGGAGCAAAAAAATGGTTGAAACTAAATCTGAGACTAAAACAGTCCGTTTTATAATCACTCGTCAAGATACACCGGATTCAGCTCCTTATGATGAGGAATTCGAATTAGCGTACCGTCCGAATATGAACGTAATTTCCGCCCTAATGGAAATTCGTCGTAATCCAGTAACGGTACAAGGCAAGCACACTACAGCAATCGCATGGGACATGAACTGTCTTGAAGAGGTATGTGGTGCTTGTTCAATGGTTATCAATGGTAAACCAAGACAATCATGTACAGCTCTTATCGATCAATTGGAGCAGCCGGTTCGTCTAGCACCAATGCGTACATTCCCTGTTGTTCGTGACCTGCAAGTCGATCGCAGCCGTATGTTCGACTCATTGAAAAAGGTAAAAGCATGGATTCCAATCGATGGAACGTACAACCTTGGACCAGGACCGCGTATGCCAGAAAAGAAACGTCAATGGGCTTACGAGTTATCTAAATGTATGACTTGCGGTGTATGTTTGGAAGCTTGTCCGAACGTAAACAGCAATTCAGACTTCATGGGGCCACAACCATTATCACAAGTTCGTTTATTCAACGCACATCCAACTGGTGCAATGAACAAAGCTGAACGTTTAAATACGATCATGGGTGATGGAGGACTTGCAAACTGCGGTAACTCACAAAACTGTGTGCAGTCTTGCCCTAAAGGCATTCCATTAACGACTTCGATTGCAGCGTTGAACCGTGATACTACGATCCAACAATTCCGTAACTTCTTCGGCAGCGATGAAGTTTAATAATGAACATGAAAGAACCTGTATCTTTTGATATGGGTTCTTTTTTTTTGGATTGATAGCTGGGATTGATGTGTAAAATGATTTGCGGCACCCGGCAAATGCATAATGTTCGATTAATGAAGTTAGAATGATCAAATTAAACAGCTTCCAATATAAAATACTTTTCATTATGGCTGTTTTCTTATAAAATGAGTGAATAGTCATTCATTTCAGAAAGGGTGTGCACAAGTTGGGCAGAATATCATATATCGATAATATAGCGGAGTGGATCAATGATTTTTCCTTTAAACATGAGATTAAGGTCCGTTTTTCAGAAACTGATATGTTTGGGCACCTGAATAACACGATTCCTTTTACTTATTTTGAGGAAGCACGGATTGAGTATTTCAATAGCATGGGATTCATGAAGGATTGGACCTCTGCTGAATGCGGTGAGATGCCGGTTGTTGCTAACTTACAGTGTGATTACCTGAAGCAGGTGTTTTTCAATGATCTATTGACGATCCATGTGAAAGCTGACCATATCGGAAATTCTTCAGTGGACATACATTATATGGGGATCAAACAAGATGGATCAATTTGTCTAACGGGCAGGGGGACGATTGTGCAAGTCTCCAAGGCCACCGGAAAGCCGATACCTTGGACGGAAGAGATGAAGCAGTCGATGTGGCATACTGTGCTGGAACATTCCTAAAAATATTTCCATTTAGACAAGTAAAAGAGTCACTCCATTGCCCCAGCCGACATACTATATCTTGACTAAATAGACACCCACTCCGGGTTTTATGCTGGTGAAGGCAAGGAGGGTAACATTACTTGAAGGAGAACGAATTCACTCATAAGCCACTACTCACCAAAAGAGAAAAAGAAGTATTTGAGTTACTAGTACAAGACAAAACAACAAAAGAAATCGCAGGTGAATTGTTTATTAGCGAAAAAACAGTTCGAAACCATATTTCGAATGCGATGCAGAAGCTTGGAGTTAAAGGACGTTCGCAGGCAGTCATAGAACTCCTTCGTATGGGAGAACTTAAGCTTTAATGTGTTAACTCTTAATACGTAAGCCTTATAAATATTTTCTCTCCCGTTCATTGGCAGCATATAAGGAAGGGCAAAACAATTTGGTTGTTTTGACTTCTTTGGATGCTGCTTATTTTTATGGAGAGCGTTTCATTAAGATTCCAGGTAATCAATCTTGAAAATCATTTCACTTTCATCCAAAATGGTAGTATGATAAGTTTCATGAAGTGGGGAGCTGTGTGTATGGATGAAGGGAAGCAGGCGGCATATGTAGCCGATATCGAGAGGGAATTGCGCTATGTATCGTCATGGCTTAAGCAAAGGGGAAGAGAAATTCTCCATGATTATAAAATTACCATTCCTCAATTCGTGGCTTTGCAATGGCTTTTTGAATCAGGAGACATGACGATTGGCGAATTGTCCACGAAGATGTTTCTCGCCTTCAGCACAACGACGGATCTGATTGACCGCATGGAGAAACATCAGCTTGTCCAGCGTGTCAGGGATGAAAAGGACCGGCGTGTGGTTCGAATTCACCTTCTTGAAGAAGGTGAACGGATAATCGAAGAAGTGATTAATAAACGGCAGCAGTACTTGAGTGGCGTATTAGTCAATTTTAACGAATCTGACATCATGTCCCTCAAAGGGATTCTAGTAAAACTACATCAAGAAATGAAAGAAAAATGAGGCGAGTTTTTTGAAACAACCGATAGGCATCATTGATTCAGGGGTAGGCGGTTTGACAGTAGCTAAAGAAGTCATGCGTCAGCTTCCAAATGAAAATATAATTTACTTAGGTGATACAGCAAGATGCCCTTATGGGCCGAGGACCAAAAAAGATGTCCAAACCTTTACATGGCAAATGACGAGGTTTTTGATGAAGAAGGAAATAAAAATGCTGATCATCGCCTGCAATACAGCGACTGCAGCTGTACTGGATGAAATCAGGGCAACACTTCCGATTCCGGTGTTGGGTGTCATCCATCCAGGGGCAAGGGCGGCATTGAAAGTTTCTGATTCCTTGCATATTGGCGTTATTGGTACGGAAGGCACGGTGAAAAGCAAAGCATATGACGACGCGCTTGCCTCCATCAATTCCGATGTGAAAGTAGATAGTTTAGCATGCCCGAAATTTGTCCCAATCGTAGAAAGCGGGGAGTTTGAAGGGGGTATCGTCAATAGGGTCGTGGCACAAACCTTGAACCCGTTGAAGAAAACGAAGATCGATACATTGATCCTTGGATGTACCCATTATCCACTGCTGGGGCCTGTAATCTCTTCCTATATGGGGGATGAAGTACAAGTCATTTCCTCTGGGGAAGAAACGGCCCGTGAGGCAAGTGTCATTTTGGATTACTATAAATTAATCAATAAAAGCAAGCTCCGCCCCGTTCATCGCTTTTATACAACCGGTTCCAGAGATATGTTTGGTTCCATCGCGTCGAGCTGGCTCGGTATTCATGTCAATACCATCGAAACAATTAAAATCGATCACTTATAAGACTTCCATTTGGAAGTCTTTTTTTCTTGTCTTGAACAGACGGTGTTAGTATAGATACGGTGATTATGAGACATATATCAGATTCATATTTTGGAACAAGAATTCACTATCAACATAAAGCCTGCTATGTCTTTTCAAGAAGTGCGAAAGGGATAGAAGGATATGCCGAGTTTATGAACGAAGTTGTAGGTGATTTCATCGGAAGACAGAAAGAAGGTTCAAGGATCTGTCTTGTTGGCGGTGCAGAAATAGGACTTCATGAGGGAAACGCAGGTGGATGAAATGATCCTGTCCATCATTCCGATTATACTTGGGGATGGGAATCGATTGCTCAATCAGAAGCTGACAAAGATGCAGCAGTACGGGCAAATTGCCCAGCTCCACTATCAGAGGGAAAAATAATTGGTCTATTTTCCCCTAGGGCTCGTATAAATAGGAGTACAAACTGTCCTAGGAGTGATTTTATGTCCAATAAATCAAAAGTAACAATGGCTGTGACCATTCTGGCATCTTCTTTTTGGCTTTCAGGCTGCGGATTATTTGGCGGTGAAGAGAAAAAGGAAATAGATCCGCCAAAGGATGTTTCATTAGTCGAGGATGAATCTTCATTAAAAGAAAAAGAAACAGAAACGAATGGTGAGGAAAAGCCCGCGACTGATGGAGAAGAGGGCGCAGTTGAATCGAAAACAGTGAAGACGGAGTTATATTTAATTGATAAAAGCGGGTATGTGGTTCCACAGACGTTGGAACTTCCTAAATCGGAAGCTGTCGCCAAACAGGCTCTTGATTACCTTGTCACTAACGGACCTGTCACGGATAAACTTCCGAATGGATTCAGGGCCGTCATTCCTGCCGATACCCAAATAAGCGTGAACATTAAAGACGGAGTGGCTGTGGCGGACTTTTCGCCGGAGTTCAAAAATTATCAGAAAGAGGATGAACTTAAAATCCTTCAAGCCATTACATGGACACTGACACAATTCGACTCGGTCGAGAAAATCCAAATGAGAATTAATGGGGAAGATATATCCGAAATGCCTGTCAATGGCACACCGATAGATGAGAATATCTCAAGGTCGTCAGGAATCAATATCGATACGAGTGACGTAGTCGACATTTCCAATACCAAATCACTGACCGTTTATTATGTAGGCGGTGACGAGGAGTACACCTATTATGTTCCTGTGACACGCAGGATCAGCGAAACGGTGTCTGATAATGTAACAGCGGTCATTCAGGAATTAACGAAGAGTCCTTCGGGTTCAAGCCTGCAAACAGGGTTCATGAGCGATGTAGCTTTACTTGACGAGCCTAAGGTGGCAGAAGGTAAGGTCAGCCTCAATTTTAACGAAAATATCCTTGGAAGCTTTAAAGAGAAAAAGGTATCACAAGAAGTCCTTGATGCCTTGGTCCTTTCCTTAACGGAACAGAAAGGAATTGAAAGCGTTGAAGTGCAAGTGCAGGGCAGCGCAGATGTTCTTAATGAAGAAGGCAAGAAATTATCCGAACCAGTGGTCCGTCCAGAGAAAGTCAACACAGGTAGTTTTTAAAGCGCGATTTATATCTAGAAAACACAAAGAGGCAGCCAGCAGCTGCCTCTTTTTTTTATTCCACCATTGCCCCTGTTATATACATTTTAATTGTTGTTTTAGTTGAAAACTAATACCTCAGCTAAGCAATTTCTCGTATCAAGAGAAAGTTTTTACATAAATAAATTTTTAAAAGGGGAAATTACTTTTAATCATGTAATTAATGGGGGGATATTATTTTGGATCAAAAGGTCATTCAGGCTTTACACATCTATGTTTTGATCATTATGAATACAGGATTCATGGTACATGTCCTGCTCCTTCCCAATATATTGACCGCATCTCAACGCGACGCATGGATAAGTGTCATAATAAGTGTTGTTCCATGTTTTGTTTGGACACTATTTATTTTTTATATTTATAAAAAACTAGATAAAGAAGATATAATCTCTTTTCTGAAAAAATGGTCTACACCTTTTGTTACATATATCTTCACTATAGCATTTGGGTTGTACTTTATAATTAACGCCTTCATTACCGTCAAATTTACAGTGATTTGGGCAAAAGCTAATTATACTCATGAAATACCAAACATCGTAGTTGTCAGCCTATTCACCTTTATATGTATTTTTGCAAGTTATAAAGGAATACGCACCATAAGTACTTTGGCTCTCCTATTTCTTCCGGTCGTCACTTTTTTCGGGATATTTGTGGGGCTGGGGAATACGAGTAATAAGAATTACGAATTATTGTTCCCGATATTTGAAAGCGGATATAGCAATACTTTAAATGGAATTCTGTATACGAGTGCAGGATATTTAGAAATCATCGTTTTTTTATTTTTAACTCCTTACCTGAAAAATAAGCTAAAAGCCAAGTGGCTTTTACTGGTTGGTATTATCTTAATCATGCTGACGTTAGGACCCCTCATGGGAGCGATTGCAGAATTTGGTTCTGTGGAAGCAGTGAAAATGAGGAATCCAGCTTACGAACAGTGGAAGTTGCTAAGGTTTGGCTATTATATTACTCGACTTGATTTCCTTTCCATTTTCCAATGGCTTTCAGGTGCCATGATTCGAATAAGTTTATGTTTATTTATAGGCTATAAATTAATCTCAAATTCAAAACATCAGAAGTGGATACTGCTTTCGCTATATTTGTTAATTGTTATTGGCACGCTAATCCATTGGGATGCTACTTCATTTTTTAATCTTATCTACAAGTATTTCTTTCCAATCAGCAGTCTGTTTCTTTTAAGTGCTGCAATTATACTGTTAATTCTTATTTTTATAAAGGGAAAAGGAAAAGGTGAAACATTATGAAGAAGGGAAAATTGAATGGAACTCCTTCTTACATTGACCAAATCCAAAAATGGTTCGAACATTCTTCCGATGTTGTTTTAAGAACAAAAACTTTTGATAATGAAGGTCGTTATTTGTTGGGTTTTTTATATGCGCCGAACTTAGTGGATATGCCATTTATCAATGAAGTGATACTGCCTACAATATCAAAAGCGGTTCAAGAAAATGGGGAATTAACAATTGATCAATTAAGCAATATTATGGAAATCAGTATGCTTGAAAAGGGCTCCGGTTTAAAAGAGGAAGTGGAAAGCATTCTTTTTTCTGGAGACCTGATCATTATTAATGAATCTTCTAATGAAATTTACTATACCCCATTAGCTAATTCCCCTAAGCGCAGTCCGGAAGAATCCAATATAGAATCTTCCATTCGTGGACCTAGAGATGGATTTGTTGAGAATATATCGGATAACATGTCTTTAATTCGCCAAAGGTTAAAAACGGCATCACTTAAATGTATAGAATATACAATCGGGAAAAGAAGTAAAACAAAAATATTGCTGCTTTATATTGATGACATTATTAATCCCTCGATTCTTTTGGATATTAAAGAACGATTGGATTCATTAAAGGTTGATATCATAGTCAGCAGTTACCAAGTTGAAGAACTCTTATATGATAATCAACTTTCCATCTTCCCCTTAATGGATTATATCGGTCGACCGGACTATGTTGTTGAATCATTGAATCAAGGGCGCTTTGCCATCCTGGTGGACGGGAATCCCACATGCTTGATCGGACCAACAAGTATTAATCAGTTGCTTTATTCTGCTGATGACGCACATGCAAGCTTTTTTTACATTAGTTTTATACGCATCATTCGTGTAGTCGCCTTATTTGTAACCGTTACGTTACCGGGTTTTTTTATAGCGTTAGTTACCTATCAATTCGATCAAATTCCCTTTTCGCTACTTGCGACGATTTCAATCACGAGACAGGGATTACCCATACCTGCTTCTTTGGAGGCATTCTTGATGATCATATTGTTTGAACTATTTAAAGAAGCCGGTCTTCGCCTGCCAAAAGCTGTAGGTCCGACGGTTTCTGTGTTGGGTGGACTAATTATAGGTGATGCAGCGATTCGGGCAGGACTGACCTCACCCTCCATGCTCGTAATAATAGCTGTAACAGTTCTCTCAAGCTATACCTTGATCAATCAGAATATTGCTGGGAATATCGTTCTTATAAGGTTATTCATATTTGCATGTTCAGCGTTTTTAGGCTTGTTTGGATTCTTCATGGGAATATTCCTCATCTTGATTGTTGTGGTTTCCTTGGAAAGTTTCGGACAGCCTTTTGTGAATCCATTTTCCAAACCAAATAAATCGGATATGTTAAAAGTCTTATTCAAGCTTCCGTATGGGATGTTAAGACAGCGGAATCAAGCTCTACAGTCCAGTGATAATGAACCGCAAAAGGAGTCGAACAAATGAGAAAGCTAATTGCAGTCATGGTAATTGGCTGTCAACTTTTATTGACGACAGGCTGTTGGGGAATGAAGGAAATTCAAGCTCAAACATATGGATCCGCTCTAGGCGTCGATTATAAAGAGGGTGAATTCATCTTATACTTTCAAGCATTGAATTTTGCGGATATAGCAAAACAAGAGGGGGCCACAGCATTACAAGAAAAATCTTCTGTTGTCATTGGGGAAGGTAAAGGGGAAAGTATCGAAGAAGCATTTACTGAATTAGAACAAAATGCAGCATTGCCACTGTATATCGGGCATATTAACTCCTTCATTTTAAGTGAGAATGTAATCAATAAGAAAATGAAGGATTTCATTGAATATGTGGGGAAAGAGCCCTTATTGCGATACAATTCATGGCTGTTTGTTACAAAAGAAGATATTAAAAAGGTGTTTGACAGTGATAGTTTCTTTAATCTTCCTAACCTATTCACGATCATTCAAAGGCCAGAGACCGTTATTAATGAGAATTATTTCATATCCCCGTTAAAATTCAATGAGCTGGTTTCGAAATTTTATCAACCGGTTGGTTCCATTTTAATTCCCTCTATGGTAATAAATGAGCGTCATTACTCAGAGAAGGGGAAAGAAAAAAAGATACCAACGTTGAATGGCGGCTATGTTTTATCAAAACAACAGTATAAAGGGTTCGTAAGTAAACAAGATTTGATAGGTATGAAATGGGTTGGAAATAAGGCGACTGTAATGTTTTTTTCCCTGAACAAACAAAAGGTAAGTGTTGAAATCATGGACCCCAAAACAAACATCATAGTATTGGAACAACAAAAGAAACCCTTATATGATTTAGAAGTTAGAGCAAATGGAATATTGAAACAAAATATAGACAACTTGGATATGGAAAAAATCGAAAAAAAGGTAGAAATAAAAATTAAGCAAGATATTTTGAAGACGTTGGAGACTGGGGAAAAAATCAATACAGATCTTTTTAACATAAGTGAAAAGGCATACAGATACCATGCCAATAAGTGGGATAATAAAATTATTAATTCCTTTGATAAGTCTTCAATAAATAACATAAAAGTTAATATCCATATTGAACATAGTGAAAATTACAAACGTTAGTTTTATAAGTATTGCAGATAAGGGAGTTGTGTTAGACTTAACTTATCTGGAAAGTTCAGCGGCTGTTGTTGATCATGAAAGGCAGCGCTGAATCCGTCCGTTTGGCACTGGAAGAAGCGGCTTTTACATATGACGAATTACAGCAAATTCTTTCTTAGCCCGAAAAGAGCTCTCATGCCGATAAAATGAAAAAGGGTGAAATGAAAAATGAAGACAGTAATCATTGCAACGAAAAATAAAGGGAAAGCCAAGGAGTTCGAAAGCTTATTCTCTGCTAAAGGATATGAAGTCAAAACACTTCTCGATGTACCGGATGCTCCGGATGTTGAGGAAACAGGCACGACCTTTGAAGAAAATGCGATCCTGAAGGCAGAGGCCATTGCCCATCAGCTAGGCCACTTTGTCATTGCTGATGATTCCGGATTGATTGTAGATGCATTGGAGGGCCGTCCAGGCGTATATTCTGCGCGCTATGCTGGAGAGGACAAGAGCGATGAAGCAAACACGGAAAAAGTCCTCCGCGAACTGGAAGGCGTGCCAAAAGAGGCTAGGACTGCGAGATTTTATTGCGCCTTGGCACTAGCGTCACCCAACCAGGAAACAGTTACGGTATCGGGAACGATGGAAGGCTTGATTACGGAACAGCCTTCAGGAACGAATGGATTTGGTTATGATCCCATCTTTTTTGTTGAGGAACAGGGCAAAACAAACGCCGAATTGACAAAAGAGAAAAAAAATAAAATCAGCCACCGTGCCAACGCATTGAGGGCTCTAGATGAAAAACTTGATCTATTTCTAAAAAGGGAAGAAGGAATGTGACGATGAAAGTGCTAATAATGAGTGACAGTCATGGCTTAACTCATGAAATCAGCATGATTACCGACCGTCATAAACAAGAGGTTGCTGCCATGATCCATTGCGGTGATTCAGAGTTGGAAAGAAATGACCCTCACATGTCGGGGTTCTTAGCCGTTCGCGGGAATTGTGACTATGATTCGGCATATCCGAATGATATTGTGGAGAATATCGCAGGCAAGCGTTTCTTCCTTACGCATGGACACCTCTATAACATAAATATGACCTTGATGAACCTATCTTATAAAAGTGAAGAGACAGGGGCGGATATTATTTGCTTTGGTCACTCCCACGCTGCAGGCTCCGAATTGATTGACGGCAAGCTCTTCATCAACCCGGGAAGCATACGTCAGCCGCGTGGACGAAAAGAGAAAACCTATGCCATTTTGGAAATCGGAAATGACCAACTTGAAATCATCTATTTTGACCTTGAAGGAAAAATCGTTGAAGAACTAAGAAATGCTTATCAAATGGAATGACTTCATGTATAATGAACAGGAAGCGTTTTTCCCCGCTTCCTGGTTCATAAAAAAAGAAAAAAACTTTTTATGAAAAACCGTTGACTTTCTTTTGATATCCTACTATAATAAGAAGTGTCCTAAGGGAACAGTTAAGGTAATACATAAGTTTTACCGCAACTTATATCATAAACGTCTCAGTAGCTCAGCTGGATAGAGCAACGCCCTTCTAAGGCGTCGGTCGGGAGTTCGAATCTCTCCTGGGACACTAACTAGAAAAAGCCAAAACCTTCTAAGGTTTTGGCTTTTTTACTTTTGGCTTAAGTCAACGAGGATGTTTTCAATTTGTTATCCTTTTAACTGCTAAAGTTCGTATGACGACAAGAAGTTTTTTATTTATATTTATCGCAGGTGGATGAACTTTTATGTCGAACTTGTTATAAATAAGGAGATGTTTAAATGAATAAAGATAGATTATTCAAGTTCATTCAAACTTCCACTCGGGGCAATTTCTTCTCAGTCGAAATAACCGAAGATGGAACTGAAGTGGTCCAATTAGCTAAGGAGTTAGAAAAAGAAGGAAGAATCAAGTTGAGGGAATGCAAACGAAAAGAACAAGGTGTTTATCTGGAAGGAATACTTAAGTTTGTGCCTAGCTAATACTTAATGAGCTCTAACGAAGGACTTATATTAGGAATTTCATATGCTCCACAGAAAAAAGGCATCCATGATCGGATGCCTTTTTTCTATATCAAATTCTATTTAATGTTTGGAGATTTTTTTTAATGATTTCACGGTTTTTGATTATTGCCGTATTCAATTCTTCGACGGGTGAACTTTTATGATCTTCTACACTAAGCTGCATCCCACTTGATTGGTTTTGTATAAGTAAATCAATCGTATCGCGTAATTCTGGCAGTGATACCTTGAATTGTTCCGATAAATGTTTTATTGCCTTGTGTAAATCGGTGTTATGGATTGATGGAACAATTGCATCGTTTTCATCTTTCAATAATATATCCTCCTCTAAAGCTTATTCACGCTTATATAGCATATTATTGGGGAAAATACGCTTATTATTCAATATACTATATCGGCATAGTGTCCTGGGAATGGATGGTGTATTCGCCTGCCAGCTGTATGTTATGAAGCCCCTCTGACTATCAAGGTCATCTTTGGATACTTTGCTGGAGTTAAATCAGAAAAAACATTGACATAATGCAAACGAATTAATATTATGTTTATTATATTATAAACTTTATAGGGAAGTGTTTGTTTTATGAAGGACGCTGAAATGTTTTGGAGCGCATCTCAGGATGAGCTTAAACAAGGATATATAGAAGGTGAGAATCAATATGTTTGTTTGCTGTGCGGAAATGCAGTTGAAAAGGGGATAGTATACCCGAAAGATGGGGTTCTTTATGAAGCAAAGAGGTATATGCGAATTCATATTGAACATGCACACAGCTCCGTTTTTGAATACTTGATTGATCTCGATAAAAAACTTACAGGTCTCACGGACCATCAAAACCGCCTTCTTCGCCTATTTTACCAAGGGAAGAATGATGCTGAGGTTCAGGAGGAAATGGGAATTGGCAGTCCGTCCACCATTCGGAACCATCGTTTTGTGTTGAAAGAGAAAGAGCGTCAGGCTAAGTTGTTTTTAGCCCTGATGGAACTTTTGAAAGATAAAGATGAACATGCGCCGGCATTTATCCCGCTTCATCAAAAAGCAAGGATGGTCGATGATCGTTATAACGTTACAGAGGAAGAAAAGGTGACTGTATTGAAAAAATACTTCCCTAAAGGCAGTCAGGATGCATTAAAGTCTTTCCCGCCAAAGGAAAAACAAAGGCTGATCATTCTCCAAGAAATTATGAACCGTTTTGAAAATGAGCGGAAATATGAAGAAAAAGAAATCAATCAAATATTGGGTGCCGTTTATCATGATCATGTTCTTTTGAGAAGATATTTAATAGAATATGGATTCTTGGATAGAAAGACTGATGGGAGCCAATATTGGCTGAAGAAATGATGACTGGAGGCAAGAAAGATGGATCGTAAAAAAGAATTGAAGCAATTATATAAAGAAACGAAAGTTGAAGCAGGTGTATACCAAATCAGAAATACGGTAAATAATAAAGTTTTTATCGGAAGCACCAGGAATTTAAAGACGTTGAAGGGGAAACAATTTGAATTGGAAGTCGGAACAAACACCAATAAAGTTCTGCAAGGTGAGTGGAACCAATATGGGAAAGATGCTTTTTCTTTTGAGGTACTGGAAGTATTGAAGCCGAAAGATACAGGATTTTTTGATGTTAAACGGGAATTGAAAAAACTTGAAGAAATGTGGATGGACAAAATACAGCCATACGAAGAACGGGGATACAATAGAATGAAATCCACTGACTTGTAAGTGGCCTTTAGAGATTCTCCTTGATTCCCAGCTCCCGATTTACCTTTGATGCATTTCATTCTTATTTCTTTATGAAAAATAAGGTATTATGGAAGCAGATGGTAATATACTTTAGTGTTTATGATTAGGAGGTACTGGGATGGAAAATGGAGATGGATATCTACGGGCGAAAAAAAGGGTTGAAAACCTTAAGGCATTCTACATTCATCTAATGGTGTATGTATTGGTGAATGTCATGTTGATTGCGATTAACCTATTGACGGATTCCGGTTATTGGTGGTTCCTTTATCCCCTTGGAGGGTGGGGGATTGGTGTTCTGATACATGGAATTACCATTCTTGCACAAGGAAACTTCGGGTCTGAGTGGGAAGAAAGAAAAATAAAAGAGTATATGGAAAAGGATAAAAAGAACGGCTGAATTTGGGCGTGTTCAAAACAGGGAGTCATTTGTGGCTCTTTTTTTGCGGGAAAATAATCGGTGGATCTCACTTGTTGTAAGTTTTTAAATGGTTTAAGCTAGTAATGAGGGACCTATCTATGAAAAAGGGGGAAACCCGTGGAGGACCTTCACTAAATAATTAATTTTAGGAGTTGCGAATGAAAAAAATAGGATGGACCATAACGGGGATAGGAGCAATCATAGCGCTAGGGGCATTACTTTATCCTTTGAATGTTATTGATAAAACTCTATGTATATATTTATTGCTCGGCGGTGCAGGGCTAATGTTTGTCGGGTCTATGTTCAGGGCCTTTTCGCTGCTGAAAAGATGACTGATTTTTAAGGTTGATCAAAAACGTTCGATTAAGGTGATGACATGGAGAAAAACCAATTGAAATATGCCCAGCAGCATCTGGCTAATGAACGCACCTTTTTAGCGTGGGTAAGAACGGTGATTGCGATAGTGGGGGTTGGTTTTCTTGCGACAAGCCTGCATTTTACGATTGGTGTGCATCGGGATCCCCGTATTGACCTGATCAGTATCGTGCTGGGGATGTTTGCATGTGCATTGGGCCTTGTGATTACAGTGCTGGCGACGTTCGGTTATCTTCAGAAGAAGCGGCAAATCAATGAAGGGGCCCACGAGTGCGCACGTTATTCTAATCGCTGTTTTTATGGTCATATTGTTATCGATGATCATTTTATATTTTGTTTTCATAAAAGTGTAAAACTGTCCTAACATTTAAAGGGCAGTTTTTTCAGTATCTACTATTAAATACTTATTCTTACATCTTTACGGAAAGATTTCTTCCATTATATAAATTCAATCAAAAAATGAAAGCTTGAAAAACTATGTATTTCATTTTGGTTATGGAGAGAAATTAAAACCTTTTAAAAATATTTCATTCAGTATTGTGCACGTCAGCCATGGTAAAGCTTAGATATTACCGGAAGTGTATATCCGAGGCTAGGAAAGGTCGGTCAAGTTTTGCCTTTTGCCTTCCTTTAAAAATTTTATATTAGCCACCATCAGTTTGTGAATAAACTTAACATGGATAATGCTAGCTTTAAAACTCTTGAAAGTGCTTTACTTTATTCAATTTCATTCAAGTTTTAAATATTTGTTTAATTTCCATTTTGTGAGATATGATAAAAAGGAACTAAAAGGAGGTCATTAACATGGTTGATATCAGAAAAGGTGAAAGTTCTTTTTTTGTCGAAGAATCTGGTGAGAAATTAGCGGAAATTACATTCTTTAAATCAGGTGATGATGAAATCACGGTCGATCATACCGTTGTTTCTGACAAGCTTCGCGGGCAAAAGGTAGGAAATGCCCTTGTTGAAAAGGTAATAGGATTCGCAAGGGAGGAAAAACTGAAAATTGTTCCGGTATGTTCGTTCGTTCAAAAACAATTTGAAAAAAATGCAGAATACGAGGATGTATTGGCTAAATGAACCGGAGGGCTGAACCAGGGGATGATTCATATCACCTGTGTTCAGCCCCTTTGTCTTTTTTTTTTACCCCTTCAATTCTCGAAGGAAAAAATATTAAACGCCTTTCCGCCTACAGTGTTGTTCGCATTTAATATAGGGGAGGTGCTAGGATGGCCATCAAATTACAAACCCTATTGAATCGTGCAAAGGAAAATATGGGAAGCGGTATGAACCCAGTCGTGAACGAGACGATACTTGAAGTGGTTAAATTAGCTTATGAAGCGGGGATATTTGTTCAAATAACGGCTGGTTACCGAAGTTTCCCAGAACAAAATGAATTGTATAAACGGGGCAGAACGAATAAATCAAAGCCAATCGTGACTTATGCCAGAGGGGGCCAGTCCTTGCATAACTATGGCCTTGCTGTAGATTTTGTCATTGTTAGTGATGACGGCAAGCGGACATTATGGACAGAGGGCGAAAAGTGGACAAGGGTGGCGGCCATAGCAAAATCCCTGGGATTTGTTTGGGGAGGGGATTTTGAATTGTTCCGTGATTTTCCGCATCTTGGAATGGCAGGCGGTTTATCCACGAGAGATCTTCAAAAGGGATTGAGGCCGAATCTTGTATCAAGAGTGGCGTCAGCGAACAGTGAAAGGGAAAATGGATGGTCCGCTATTTGTGAACACTAATACTAGTGACTGGCATCATGTGGGTAGTGCGAGGATATTTCAGTGGAGAAGTTTGTTATCACTCACGTTAATAATTTTAATGGGGTATGTGACGTTTTTAAAAATTAAATATTGAAAAAACTTTTTTTGTAGAATGTGGTCATGATAGGTATGTAAGCGGATACAACAAATCTTTCAATTTAGAATTATCAAAAAATTTCAAAAAACCTGTTGACTACTACCTGAAATACACGTAAGATAATCACAAATACAAGACATCAAACATAAGCGTTTCGAAAAATATGAATAATGCGAAAAGCATTGAAGAGGATAAGTAGTCTTTTAAAAAGGCAGTCACAGAGAGCCGGGTAGCTGAGAGCCGGTATTGTCCCTAAAGATGAACTCACCTTGGAGTTTCAGCTTGAACGTCAGACTAGTAGGGCTGAACGGGTGCGTACCAGTACCCGTTACCAAAACAGAGAATAGTGTAGGCTATTCAAAGTGCGCATGGAGTTTCATGCGAAAAAGGGTGGTACCGTGGAGTGGCTCATCAAGCCTTTTCACCCCTTTAACTTGCCTAGTGCAAGTACATTTGGGGTGAAAAGGCTTTTTTGTATGCATAAAAAGCTGAAAATTCTGAATGTTATGAAATATTTAATAGAAAAGTGAAGGAGGTTTTTTACGAAATGACACAAAAGTCAGTTGTTGCTGATCGGAAAAGTGGAAAGACACATTATAGTGGTGCTGAATTTCTGCTGAATGCATTGAAAAAGGAAAATGTTGAAGTCATCTTTGGTTATCCGGGAGGTTCTGTATTGCCGATTTATGACAAGCTTTACAGTTCAGAACTTTTTCATATTTTGACAAGGCACGAACAAGGTGCGATTCATGCAGCGGAAGGATACGCCAGGATTACCGGCAAGCCGGGGGTGGTCATAGTTACATCCGGTCCAGGGGCAACGAACATTGTCACCGGTTTGGCCGATGCAATGATTGACTCTTTACCGCTTGTGGTAATTTCGGGTCAGGTAGCTACCAGTGTAATTGGCTCGGATGCTTTCCAGGAGGCTGATGTACTGGGGATTACTACCCCGATCACAAAACATAACTATCAGGTAAGGAGGCCGGAAGACCTTCCGCGCATTATAAAAGAAGCTTTTTATATCGCTTCAAGCGGCCGGCCCGGTCCAGTATTAATCGATATACCTAAGGACATGGCCATTATAGAAGGTGTATCGACTGAAGAGGAGCCAGAAATGAATCTCCCGGGCTATCAGCCGACGACCAAGCCGAATTACTTACAGATCAGAAAGCTTGTTGAAGCAGTAAGCGGGGCGAAAAGACCGGTCATTCTTGCAGGGGCAGGTGTCCTGCATGCAAAGGCCTCCCATCTATTAAAGGAATATGTCGAGCAGCAAGGCATTCCCGTCGTCCACACTTTATTGGGTCTTGGGGGCTTTCCGGCGGAACATCCTCTCTTTATCGGAATGGGTGGTATGCATGGCTGCTATGCAGCAAACATGGCATTAGCGAAATGTGATCTATTAATCAATATCGGTGCCAGATTCGATGATCGATTGACTGGGAACCTAGCGAAATTCGCACAGCATGCAACGGTGGCCCATATCGATATTGATCCAGCGGAAATCGGTAAAAATGTGCCGACAAAAATTCCGGTCGTCGGAAGTGCCAAGGAAGCGCTGGCGGAGTTGATTACGCAAAATGGCAAGAAACCGGAAATTGATGAATGGACAACACAGCTGACTGCATGGAATGAAGAGTTCCCATTGCGTTATACCCATGAAGAAGGCGTATTGAAACCTCAGCGGGTCATCCAGATGCTTCATGAAAAAACGAATGGGGAAGCCATTGTTACGACGGATGTTGGACAGCATCAAATGTGGGCAGCGCAATACTATCCATTTAACAAACCGGATTCATGGGTCACTTCCGGTGGATTGGGGACGATGGGCTTTGGCTTACCATCGGCTCTCGGAGCGCAACTGGCGAATCCGAAAGCGACGGTGCTTTCCATATCGGGGGATGGTGGATTCCAGATGTGCCTGCAGGAACTTTCAGTCATTGCCGAAATGAATCTGCCAATCAAAATCATCATCGTCAACAACGGGGCACTAGGGATGGTAAGACAGTGGCAGGAACTCTTTCATGATAAACGTTTCTCACACAGTATTTTTCAATCGCATCCGGATTTCGTGAAATTGGCCGATGCTTATGGAATTCCGGGATACAAAGTGACGACGGAGGAAGAAGCAAGCAACTGCCTGGATGTAGCGTTAAAGACTGATGGTCCAGTGTTGATTGATTTCCGGGTAAAACAAAACGAAAATGTCTTTCCGATGGTAGCACAAGGAAAAGGGCTTGATGAAATGGAAGGAGTTTAATCAATGAAGGGAATTCTTAGCCTCACCGTGAACAACAGGCCAGGCGTCCTGAATCGGATTACGAACCTGTTCACGAAAAGAAATTATAACATTGAAGGCATGACTGTCGGACCTTCCGAACAGGATGGCATTTCAAGGATGACCTTCGTGGTCGATGTTGATGACGAAGCTGTCATTGAACAGATTACCAAGCAATTGAATAAGCAGATCGATGTTTTGAAAGTATATGATATTACGAATCAATCGATTGTGGCGAGGGAACTTGCGCTCATTAAAATATTGGTGACTACACAAACCCGAGCTGAGATTTATTCAGTCATCGAACCCTTCCGAGCTTCAGTTATTGATGTCAGTAAAGATAGCCTGACAGTTCAAATCACAGGGGAATCGGATAAAATCGAAGCCTTCATTGAACTGATCAAGCCATATGGCATCAAGGAATTGGCAAGGACAGGGACGGCCGCCATCCCGCGTGGAATGCAAATTGCACACGCTAAGAGTGCGACAATCGTATAAAACAAAAACCAAACCAAAACAAAAAACAAAACAAAAAACAATGATGAAAAGGGAGATGTAATTATTATGGCAAAAGTATATTATAACGCAGAAGCAAACGAGAATTTCTTCAACAATAAAAAGGTAGCGGTCATCGGATATGGTTCACAAGGACACGCACACGCACAAAACCTACGTGACAGCGGTGTAGATGTAATCATCGGAATCAGGAAAGGTAAATCCTTCGATAAAGCGGTGGAAGACGGCTTTAATGTTTACACGGTGAAAGAGGCAGCTGAACAGGCAGACGTGATCATGAACCTATTACCGGATGAAACCCAGCCGAAAGTATACCAAGAAGAAATCAAACCGGTACTGCGTGCAGGTCAAGCGTTAATGTTCGCACACGGATTCAACGTCCATTTCAACCAAATCGTTCCTCCGGCAGACGTAGATGTATTATTAGTCGCTCCAAAGGGTCCGGGACATCTTGTTCGCCGTACATATGAACAAGGTGCAGGGGTGCCGGCATTATTCGCCATCTATCAAAATGTTACGGGTGAAGCAAAAGATTTGGCCCTTGCTTACGCTCGGGGAATCGGCTCTTTAAGAGCTGGCGGTTTGGAAACTACATTCCAGGAAGAAACGGAAACGGATCTATTTGGAGAGCAGGCCGTACTTTGCGGCGGATTGACTGCCCTTGTGAAAGCTGGATTCGAAACCTTGACAGAAGCTGGATACCAACCGGAAGTAGCATATTTCGAGTGTTTACATGAACTTAAATTAATCATCGACCTTATGTATGAAGGCGGTATGGAAAACATGCGCTATTCCATTTCTGACACAGCTCAATGGGGAGATTTCGTTTCTGGACCACGCGTTGTGACGGAAACTACGAAAGAGGCAATGAAAGCGATCTTGAAAGACATCCAAGACGGTGAGTTCGCAAAAGGATGGATCTTGGAAAACCAAGCGAATCGTCCAGTCTTCAATGCTATCAATAATCGTGAAAACCAACATCAAATCGAAGTGGTTGGCCGTGAATTAAGAAAAATGATGCCATTCGTAAAACCTCAACAAAAAGAGAAAGAAGTGGTAGCCGTTGCGAAAAATTAATATATTTGAAACTACACTTCGAGATGGGGAGCAATCAGCCGGTGTAAATTTGAATTTTACCGAAAAACTTGAAATTGCTTATCAGCTTGAAAGATTGGGTGTTGATATTATCGAAGCCGGTTTTCCGGCAGCATCCAAAGGGGATTTCAACTCCGTACAGGAAATCGCGCGCAAAATCAAAAACAGCTCTGTCACAGGGCTGGCGCGTGCTGTAAAAGGAGATATCGATGCAGCTTGGGATTCATTAAGGGGCGGGGAAGAACCAAGGTTGCATACGTTCATCGCCACTTCGCCCATTCATCGTGAATATAAGTTGAAAATGTCGAAGCAGCAAGTGATTGAAAAGGCAGTTGAGATGGTCAAGTACGGGGCAGCTCGTTTTCCTATCGTACAATGGTCTGCAGAAGATGCAAGCCGTACAGAACTTGACTATTTGGCTGAAATCGTCGAAGCGGTCATTCAAGCTGGTGCTAAGGTCATTAACATCCCGGATACAGTAGGGTATGCAGCTCCAATCGAGTACGGAAACATTTTCAGATACCTTCGTGAACATGTTCCTTCTATTGATAAAGTTAGTTTATCCGCACACTGCCATGACGATCTTGGAATGGCGACGGCCAATTCATTGGCTGCCATCGAAGGCGGGGCTACGCAAGTCGAAGGCACAATCAACGGAATTGGTGAACGTGCGGGAAACGTGGCGCTTGAAGAAGTGGCCATGGCACTCTACATCCGTAAAGATTTCTATCAAGCGGAAACGGGTCTTGTATTGAATGAAATAAAAAGGACCAGTGATTTGGTCAGCCGCCTTACGGGAATGCAAGTTCCGGCTAATAAAGCCATTATTGGTGCCAATGCATACGCACATGAATCTGGCATTCACCAGGATGGCGTTTTAAAAGAAAAAACGACATATGAAATCATTTCACCTGAACTTGTCGGGGTTTCGTCCAATTCACTAGTTTTAGGAAAGCATTCAGGACGCCATGCTTTCAAAGAAAGATTACAAGAGTTGAATTTTACGGTAACGGATGAGGAAATGAACTCATTATTCATTCAGTTCAAGGAATTGGCCGATAATAAAAAGAACATGACGGATGAAGATATCGTTGCGCTGGTGCTTGAAGAGAAAGCGACGGATATCAGTTTTTATGACATGATTTCCTTACAGATCTCCCATGGTACTCATCAGACGGCGACAGCGACGGTCACACTGAAAAAAGGCGATAATGAAGAGATTCAGGAAGCGGCTACAGGTGCAGGAAGTGTAGAAGCCTTATATAACACGCTTGAAAGATGTTTGGGCAGCGAGATCAACTTGCTGGACTATCGAATTCAATCGGTGGGCGGCGGAATGGATGCCCTTGCTCAGGTTTTTGTGAAAATTGATTATAACGGTGTGGAAACAAGCGGCAGGGGTCTTGATCAGGACGTCTTGGAAGCATCCGCCAAAGCGTATTTGAATGCTGTGAACCGTGTGATCATCATGAAGGAACTGGAAGAAAAAGCAGTATTACAATAGGAAGGGGAGATTTCGATGAAAAGGAATATTGCGGTGCTTCAAGGAGATGGCATCGGGAAAGAAGTAACAAGAGGCGCTGTAGAAATCCTCGAAGCCGTTGCCCAAAGATATGGACACGATTTTGAATTTCAATATGGTGAGATTGGCGGCGGGGCCATCGATAACACAGGTTCACCCCTGCCGGATGAAACAGTGGAGATTTGTAAAAACAGCGATGCGGTATTATTAGGGGCCGTTGGAGGACCTAAGTGGGATGACCAGCCTGCGCACCTAAGACCGGAACGAGGTTTGTTGAAAATCCGAAAAGATTTGAATCTTTATGCCAACATCCGTCCAATCAGCTATTATTCCAGCTTGTCGGAATCTTCTCCTCTTAAAAAGGAATTCATTGAAGATGTGGATTTCGTGATTGTCAGGGAACTAACTGGCGGCCTTTATTTCGGAAAGCCAAGTGAGCGCGTTGAAAAAGAAGGGAAAGAGGCGGTCGTCGATACACTTTTCTATCAGAAAAGCGAAATGAAGCGCATCATTGAACTTGCTTTTGCATTAGCATCGGAGCGCAAGAAAAAAGTAACATCCGTGGATAAAGCGAATGTTCTTGAATCCAGCCGGATGTGGCGTGAGACGGCAGAAGAAATTGCCAAGGACTATCCGGATGTAATCCTTGAACATATGCTTGTTGATAATGCAGCCATGCAATTGATCAAAAATCCGAAACAATTTGATATTATCGTGACGGAGAATATGTTCGGTGATATTTTAAGCGATGAAGCGTCGGTATTGACTGGCTCGCTTGGAATGCTACCTTCTGCCTCCATATCAACAAGTGGGCCTAATCTATATGAACCGATTCATGGTTCCGCCCCGGATATCGCAGGCAAAAACCTGGCTAATCCGATTGGGACGATTTTATCAGCGGCGTCCATGCTGCGTCTATCCTTTGGTTTGGAAGATGAGGCAAAAGCCGTTGAGCAGGCGGTGGAAACGGTCCTTGAATATGGCTTAAGAACAGGCGATATCGCAAATGGCCAGCCAAGTATTACGTCCACTACAGAGATGATTGCAGAAATAAAAGCAAATCTTTTAGACCAGGAAGCCATTTCCAACATCATGGGAGCTTACGCATAAACTTCTTTCACGGCCTAACATTAGGCCGTGTTTTTTAAAAAAATACAAGATTGATCGAGGTGGGATAGTGATGGGAAAGTCGATAATAGAGAAAATATGGGATCGCCATATTGTAAATGAAGAGGAGAATAAACCGGATTTAATTTATATAGACCTTCAATATATTCATGAAGTGACCTCTCCGCAAGCATTTGAAGGATTGAGATTAAAAGGACGCACAGTCAGGAGACCCGACCGTACTTTCGCGACAATGGATCATAATGTGCCAACCGTTAATCGCTATTTCATCGAGGATGATATTGCAAGGAAACAACTAGAGGCGCTTGAGCAAAACTGTAAGGAGTTCGGTATCCGCCTTGCTGATTTAGACAGCCCGGATCAAGGTATCGTTCACGTTATCGGGCCGGAATTAGGGCTTACACAGCCAGGGATGACGATTGTCTGCGGAGACAGTCATACTTCCACACATGGTGCGTTTGGTTCGATTGCGTTTGGAATCGGTACGAGTGAGGTCGAGCATGTATTGGCCACACAAACCTTATGGCAAACTAAACCGAAAACATTAAAGCTTGAGGTTAATGGAAAGCTTGGTCATGGTGTAATGGCGAAAGATGTCATTTTATATGTGATTTCTAAATTCGGCGTCAATTTCGGTACTGGACATATCATTGAGTATTGCGGGGAAGTTTTCCGGGATATGTCGATGGAAGAGAGAATGACGGTTTGCAATATGTCGATCGAAGGCGGGGCAAGAGCGGGGCTGGTAGCTCCCGATGAAACAACGTTCTCTTATTTGAAAGGTCGTAAATATTTGCCGAAAGGAGAAGAGTTCGAGCGATGTGTTCAAGACTGGAAGACACTTTCCAGTGATGAGGATGCTGTTTATGACCAAGAAATCATTCTTGATGGCAGTTTGATTCCACCAATGGTGAGCTGGGGGACGAATCCTGGAATGGCTAGTGGCGTGGATGGTAAAGTGCCTACCTACGCGGAAGATATCATGGATTCCAAGGAACTGAATCGAGCCATTGAGTATATGGGTCTTAAGGAAGGCATGCCGATCACGGAAATTCCCGTACAACATGTTTTCATAGGATCGTGTACCAATTCACGCATTGAGGACTTACGGCAAGCTGCAGAAATGATTGAAGGCCAAACTGTTCAAAAAGGAGTTCGGGCGATGGTCGTTCCCGGTTCTCAAAGCGTCAAAAGGCAAGCGGAAGATGAAGGGTTGGATGAAATCTTCAAATCTGCGGGCTTTGAATGGCGTGAATCGGGCTGCAGCATGTGCCTGAGCATGAATCCTGACGTGGTTCCGGCCGGTGAGCATTGTGCCTCCACAAGTAATCGGAACTTCGAAGGCAGGCAAGGCGCTGGAGCAAGAACGCACCTGGTCAGTCCGGCTATGGCTGCCGCGGCCGCCATTCATGGGAAATTTGTCGATATTAGGAATTTGAAAAGAACTGAACAAGTCCATTAAGAATACGAATTAACCGGAGGTGCATAGAATGGAACCAATTACTATATATAAAGGAAGAGCGGCGGCACTTGACCGTAAAAACGTGGATACGGACCAAATCATTCCAAAGCAATTTTTAAAACGGATTGAGCGAAGCGGATTTGGCGAATTTTTATTCTATAACTGGCGTTTTGATGAAAATGGAAAGAAGCGTCCTGATTTTGAATTGAATCAGCCTCATAATCAAAACACGTCCATTTTAATAGCAGGAGAAAATTTTGGCTGCGGTTCTTCGCGTGAGCATGCCCCTTGGTCATTGAAAGACTACGGATTCGATATCATCATCGCTCCGTCTTATGCTGATATCTTTAAAAGTAATTGCATGAAAAATGGCATGGTCCCCATCGCTTTAACCCAGGCTGAAGTAAACTATTTAATGGAGAGAGTGTCCGCACCTGACTATGAGTTGACGATCGACCTTCCCAATCAGACATTGAATGATGGTCAAGGGTTTGAAACAAGCTTTGAAATTCATCCATATTGGAAGGAAATGCTCATCAAAGGCTGGGATGAAATTTCGATAACGCTTCAATATGATAAAGAGATTTCTGCCTATGAATCTCAAAAAAAGGCGGTTTCGAGTATTTAATAGAAGAAGGCATATCCCGTTCTCCTTTCTTAATTTGAAAGGATGCGGGATTTTTTTATCTGGGAAAGAAAGGTGTTCATCCGCCCATATAAATTTTGTATTTCCTGCTATTACATGCTAAACTGTTTTTCAAAAAGCGAACGGTGAGGCGGAAAATAGGATGGATAATGAGAATAACCAAAAGAAGGCCGGAGAAACCAAGATTATCGCCTTTCCAAATCTCGGTGAAAGGCTGATTGCAAAGGGATTGGATGAGCTTGGGAACAGAAACTTTAAAGCGGCTGCACAGCTTTTCAGCCAAGCCAGGGAGTATGAGCCCGAGAATGATGAAGTTTGCATGGGGCTAGTGGTCTCACTAGTCGAACTTGAGCATTACAAGG
Organism: Bacillus sp. T-10(2022); assembly: GCF_056502895.1. NCBI lineage: Bacteria > Bacillati > Bacillota > Bacilli > Caryophanales > Bacillaceae > Bacillus > Bacillus sp. T-10(2022). The sequence continues at coordinate 4,046,822 of NZ_CP113518.1, read as the reverse complement.
AGTCAAAAGAGTTGTGTATAGAGATGCTGAATAAAGGCATCGGTGACTATTTTCAACTGATCAATATTTATTTGATGGTACTTCTGCAATTAGGCGAGCATCAGGAAATGGTCACGACGATCGAACTGCTATTTGAAGAAAGCCAAATTCCCTTTGATAAAGAGGAACATTTCGAAAAGATGCTTCAGTTCAGTAAAAGGGCCCTTGAGGATAAAAAAGAGGAGAAGGAAAGGCAAAATCAGCAGCTTTCAGAGGAATTGCAGGAGGATGAACTTTTTGAAGGGAAAACGGATAATGAAATGCTAATGGTCATTTCAAAACTCACGAATATCAATATTCGACCATTTATCCCTCAAATCGAAAAATTTCTACAAAAAGATGAAGGACACCCTTTCTTTAAAACGATGCTCCTTAACATCCTTATCGACCAGGAATATAACGAGGAAGTGACGTTGAGGAAATTCAATCAATCGAAGTCGGTCATACCAAGGGAATTGAAAAGTTTGAAGGAGACGGACTTCTATAAGAAGGTAACCGGACTGACCGAAGCGGAAATCAGTCAGGATAATCCGAGCTTATTTGAAATGGTCCATAGTTTGATTGAACGTCATTCTTTTTTATTGTTTCCTCTTGAACCCGGACCTGAAAGCTTGCCTGCATGGGCAGCTGCCTATCATGCCTTGGCGGAAGAATACATGACCGGGGAAGTTTTCGGTAGGGACTTAGCGGACCTGTACCAGGCCGATGAGGAAAGCATTACGGATATTCTTTCCTATATAAAAGAAATTGAAGAAATTTCTTATCCCATTATTTAAGCTATTGCTGTTGTAACAGATTAATCCTGTGGTATAATGTAGTGGTTGTAATGTATATTCGTCTAATTTTGACGATTTCCCCAATATTTTTTGGGTATATTTGAAGGATGACTTGTTAACACTTGCAAAGCATATTCATCCAATGCTTATTATTGAAGTATATAGATTTTTTGGAGGGAAACACATGTCTGTAAAATGGGAAAAACAAGAAGGTAATCAAGGCGTACTAACAATTGAAGTTGACGCTGCAAAAGTAAACGAAGGTTTAGACGCAGCTTTCAAAAAAGTAGTGAAACAAGTAAATGTACCTGGCTTCCGTAAAGGTAAAATGCCACGTCAAATGTTCGAAAAAAAATTCGGCGTAGAATCACTTTACCAAGATGCGCTTGATATCATTCTTCCAGATGCTTATGCAAATGCTGTCGAAGAAGCTGGAATTCAGCCTGTAGATCGTCCTGAAATCGACATCGAGAAAATGGAAAAAGGCGAAAACCTGATCTTCACTGCAACTGTAACAGTTAAGCCTGAAGTTAAATTGGGAGATTACAAAGGTGTTGAAGTTGAAAAATTCAATACTGAAGTAACTGACGAAGATGTTGAAAACGAATTGAAAACTTTACAAGAGCGTCAAGCTGAGCTTGTCGTTAAAGAAGAAGGACAAGTTGCTGAAGGCGATACAGTTGTTCTTGACTTTGAAGGATTCGTTGATGGTGAAGCATTCGAAGGTGGAGCTTCAGAAAACCATTCATTGGAAATCGGTTCAAACTCTTTCATTCCAGGATTTGAAGAGCAACTTGTCGGTCTTGAAACTGGCGCTGAAAAAGATATCGAAGTTACATTCCCTGAAGAATACCATGCTGCTGAACTTGCAGGTAAACCAGCAGTATTCAAAGTGAAAATTCATGAAATCAAAACAAAACAACTTCCTGAGCTGGATGATGAGTTCGCGAAAGATGTCGACGACGAAGTGGAAACTTTGGCTGAACTTAAAGAAAAAACAAAACATAAATTAGAGCATGACAAAAAACACGAAGAAGAAAACTTCATTCAAAACACTGTAATTGGTAAAGCTGTTGAAGGCGCAGAAATGGACGTTCCTGAAGCGATGATTTCAAATGAAGTTGACCGCATGATGAATGAGTTCTCTCAACGCATTCAATCTCAAGGTCTGAATCTGGAACTTTACTACCAATTCTCAGGTCAAGACGAAGAAGCTTTAAAAGCGCAAATGAAAGAAGAAGCTGAAGGACAAGTTCGTACGAGCCTAACTCTTGAAGCAATCGCTGAAGTTGAAAAACTTGAAGCGACTGACGAAGATGTAGAAGCTGAACTTGCACAAATGGCTACTATGTACAATATGGAAGTTGATGCGATCAAACAAGCTCTTGGAAACACAGAAGGAATCAAAGGCGATCTTAAAATTAAGAAAGCAATTGACTTCTTGGTAGAAAACAGCAAAACAGTTGACGCAAAATAATTTTTATAAATAAGTAGATTTAAATATTTCCTTAAAAAAACAAGGCGCGAGTAATCGTGCCTTGTTTTATACATATTGAGAATTAGTGTAAATTTCAAATATCGGTAATTTCCTGATTGATTTTTTTTGGATTTCAGTGTAGATTAGTTCTAATACCGCATATACATATTTATACAGCAAATCCTGCTTTTAAAAATCCAAAGTTTTGGGCATACTGGTAAAGGGCAAATACATATTGATTGATTATTGTACTTATTTAACAACTCGGACGCGTGAGCATTTTTGTTACTAAACTTCCAAGAACATGATAAAATGCAAAACATACTAGGGATTTTGGAATGCTTAAGTAGATGTGTGCCTAGTTTTTTTCAATACGATTGGGTACCGCTATGTAATAGAGTTGGAAGAGTATTTAAAGGGGTGAACGTACATGTTTAAATTTAATGATGAAAAAGGACAGTTAAAATGTTCTTTTTGCGGTAAAACACAAGAACAAGTCCGTAAACTGGTTGCTGGTCCAGGTGTCTATATTTGTGACGAGTGTATAGAACTTTGTACGGAGATCGTCGAAGAAGAGCTGGGCACTGATGAAGAAGTAGAATTCAGGGATGTTCCTAAACCTATGGAAATCCGTGAAATTCTTGACGAATATGTGATTGGACAAGAACAGGCAAAGAAATCTTTGGCTGTCGCTGTTTACAACCATTATAAACGTATCAATTCCAATAGCAAAGTCGACGATGTGGAGCTTTCTAAAAGTAACATCGCCCTGATCGGACCGACGGGAAGCGGGAAAACCCTTCTTGCGCAAACATTGGCGCGATTACTGAATGTTCCTTTTGCGATTGCTGATGCCACTTCATTGACGGAAGCTGGATATGTTGGGGAAGATGTTGAAAACATCCTTCTAAAGCTGATCCAAGCCGCTGATTATGATGTGGAAAAAGCGGAAAAAGGCATCATTTATATTGATGAAATCGATAAAGTTGCCCGTAAATCGGAAAATCCTTCTATTACACGTGACGTGTCTGGTGAAGGTGTGCAACAAGCATTATTGAAAATCCTTGAAGGAACGGTTGCAAGCGTTCCGCCTCAAGGTGGACGTAAACATCCACATCAGGAATTCATCCAAATAGATACGACCAATATTTTGTTCATCTGCGGCGGTGCCTTTGATGGCATCGAACCGATCATCAAACGCCGTCTTGGTCAAAAAGTCATTGGTTTTGGCTCTGACGTGAAGAAGGATGATGTTGCAGAAAAAGAATTGCTTTCCAAAGTCCTTCCTGAAGACTTGCTTCGTTTCGGTTTAATTCCGGAATTCATCGGACGTCTTCCGGTAATTGCGACTCTTGAGCAATTGGATGAAGCTGCTTTGATCGAAATCCTGACAAAACCGAAAAATGCCCTTGTTAAACAATATCAAAAGTTGCTTGAGCTTGACGATGTTGAATTGGAATTCGAACAGGAAGCGCTAAGTGAAATTGCTAAAAAGGCAATTGAACGTAAAACTGGTGCACGTGGTCTGCGATCCATCATCGAAGGCATCATTCTTGAAGTGATGTTCGACCTGCCTTCACGTGATGATGTTGCAAAATGTGTAATCACAGGCAGCACGATTTCGAAAAACGAATCTCCAAAGCTCGTCCTTAAAGACGGTACAACCATCAAAGGACAAGAAAAGAAAACATCTGCTTGATTTATAAGGAATAGAAAGACTGCCAGTTCATCTGGCAGTCTTTTTTTATAGACCAAAGTTGATTGTAACGGAAGGTACGAGACTCCTGCGGGAATACGCGTCCAAGGGAGACCCCGCAGGCGCAGAGTGCCGAGGAGGCTCCCGGACCGCCCGCGGAAAGCGAGTGCCCTACGTTCCAATCAACGTTAAAACCTCAAAATAGTAGGGTAAAACCAGTTAATTTCGAGTTGTTTACAGTCTGAGACTGCCAGTTCATCCCGGCAGTCTTTTTCTTTGTCTTTTTTTCAAATTGTTGTTATTTAGGATAAAAACGCCAAATTTTCAACACGAATTTCTTGGATAATTTCGCCCTTCCAAAGGAGATACTAACAGAAATGACAAACTAGGAGAGAGCAGGAGGGAATACGATGAATTGGACAGGATTGGCGTTGTTTATCCAGCTGTTTTTTGGGATTATTATTGGATTGTATTTTTTGAACTTATTGAAAGGCCAGCGGACACAAAAAGTTTCCATTGACCGAGATTCACGTAAGGAGATGGACCAATTACGGAAGATGAGATCGATTTCGTTAACAGAGCCATTGGCAGAGAAAGTCAGACCAAGCACATTTAATGAAATCATCGGTCAAGAAGATGGGATTAAATCTTTAAAAGCTGCTTTATGCGGGCCGAATCCCCAGCATGTGATAATTTACGGTCCTCCAGGGGTAGGGAAAACGGCAGCTGCCAGACTTGTTTTGGAAGAGGCGAAGAAAAATGGCAAGTCCCCTTTTAAGAATTCAGCCGTTTTCGTTGAATTGGACGCCACCACAGCCAGGTTCGATGAACGGGGGATTGCCGATCCGCTTATTGGTTCTGTGCACGATCCAATCTATCAAGGAGCCGGGGCAATGGGACAGGCAGGCATTCCGCAGCCAAAGCAGGGTGCAGTCAGCAATGCTCATGGAGGCGTACTTTTCATAGATGAAATAGGGGAGCTTCATCCAATACAGATGAATAAACTGTTAAAGGTATTGGAGGATCGTAAGGTCTTTCTGGAAAGTGCTTATTATCAAGAGGAAAATCAAAATATTCCCACTCACATCCATGATATTTTTAAAAATGGACTGCCGGCTGACTTTCGATTGATTGGAGCCACAACTAGAACACCAAATGAAATCGCGCCTGCGATACGTTCAAGATGCATAGAAGTGTTTTTCCGTGAACTTGATCGGGAAGAAATAATCACCGTGGCTAAGAATGCTTCAGATAAAGTGGGGATCACCATCAGTGAAAAAGGCTTGCAGTCGATCTCGGATTATGCCCGGAATGGCAGGGAAGCTGTCAACATGATTCAGACTCTTTCTGGAATATCAATTAATGAAAACAGGACTTTTATCAGAGAAGAAGATATAGATTGGATGGCCCATAGCAGCCAGCTGACCCAAAGAATGGACAGGAAAATAGAAGCGAATTCTAAAATAGGTCTTGTCAACGGTCTTGCAGTTTATGGTCCCAACAGCGGGGCGTTGCTGGAAATCGAGGTTACGGTCATGGCCGCTACTGATGAAAAAGGATCGATAAACATTACTGGCATCGTTGAAGAAGAAAGTATCGGCGGCGGAAGCGGCAAATCGATTCGCCGCAAGAGCATGGCAAAAGGTTCAATTGAAAATGTCATTACGGTTTTGCGGTCGATGGGAGTGCCTGCCGATCAATTCGATATCCATGTGAACTTTCCGGGCGGAAGTCCAGTAGATGGCCCTTCTGCAGGAATTGCAATGGCCACAGGCATATACTCGGCCATATATAAAATCCCTGTTGATCACACAGTGGCGATGACTGGAGAAATAAGCATTCATGGCGGCGTTAAACCGATCGGCGGTGTCATTCCGAAAATCAAGGCAGCAAAACTGGCCGGGGCAAAGAAAGTAATCGTCCCAGCCGAAAACATGCAGCCACTTCTATCTGAAATCAAGGATATAGAAATCATTCCCGTTTCGAATGTGAAAGAAGTGCTGGATCAGGCACTGAAAAAAGAATTGATGTCGGAACAAATCCTCACAACCTTGGACCTATCAAAAAAAGAAAGTGTATAAAGGAAATGCCCCGGCTAAAAACAAGAACCGGGGCATTTTAAGGACTATATTAGCGTTCCGGACAAACCTGAAGTAAAAATAAACACGCATTCAGACGTGCTTTTTTATCTAATATTGGAGATAATAATAGCAGTCGAAACGTGTTAAGGTAAACGAATAGACACTTCTATATAAATAGGATAGAATTGTTAAAAGGTTGAGAACATGGGTAAATAGTTTACAACGACGATACTAATTAGATGGAGGTGTCAGGAAATGACTGATAAAGAAATCATCGTCCCCCTCCTGCCGCTTAGAGGACTGCTTGTATATCCAACGATGGTACTTCATTTAGATGTAGGCCGAGATAAATCGGTACAAGCCCTTGAGAAAGCAATGGTGGAAGACCATCTTATATTTTTGACGACACAACAAGATGTTTCGTTGGACGAACCAGGTGAAGAAGATTTATTTACAATGGGAACTTTAACAAAGGTAAAACAGATGCTGAAGCTTCCAAATGGTACAATCCGGGTGTTGGTGGAAGGGTTGAACCGCGCAGAAGTCATTGAATTTTACGATTATGAGACACATTATGGTGCCAAGATTAAAATATATGAAGACAGTGATGAAAAGGATGCTGAACATCAGGCATTAATGCGCACTCTACTGGATTATTTTGAACAATACATAAAAATGTCCAAGAAAATAACCGGTGAAACGTTTTCTTCTACTTCGGATATTGAAGAGCCTGGCCGATTAGCGGATATAATCGCTTCCCATTTGCCTTTGAAATTGAAGGAGAAGCAAGAAGTGCTTGAGACCATTGATATGAAGGAGCGTTTAAGCCGAGTAATCGAGATCATCAATAACGAGAAAGAAGTTCTTTTTCTCGAGAAAAAGATCGGCCAGCGTGTTAAGCGTTCGATGGAACGGACTCAAAAGGAATATTACTTACGAGAACAAATGAAAGCGATCCAAAAGGAATTGGGAGATAAAGAAGGAAAAACAGGGGAAATTGAGGTTCTCAACGAAAAGATAGAAGAAGCGGAAATGCCTGAGCACATCAAAGAAACGGCACTAAAGGAATTGGACCGTTATGAAAAGGTTCCTTCCAGCTCGGCCGAAAGTTCTGTCATCCGCAATTATATCGAATGGTTGATCTCGCTTCCTTGGACCAAAGCGACGAAAGATGACTTGAATATTCATAAAGCCGAAAAAATTCTGAACCGGGACCATCATGGTTTGGAAAAGGTGAAGGAGCGGGTGCTTGAGTATCTGGCCGTCCAGCAATTGACCAATTCATTGAAGGGACCGATCCTTTGCTTGGTGGGACCGCCAGGGGTTGGGAAAACCAGCTTGGCCAAATCGATCGCTTCATCGCTGAATAGGAATTTCGTCCGTATATCTTTAGGTGGGGTGCGCGATGAATCAGAAATCCGCGGACATCGCCGTACATATGTAGGGGCGATGCCAGGAAGGATCATTCAAGGCATGAAAAAAGCTGGAACGATCAATCCAGTCTTTTTATTGGACGAAGTGGATAAGATGTCCAATGACTTTAGGGGAGATCCATCTGCAGCGATGCTGGAGGTGCTCGATCCAGAGCAAAATCATAATTTCAGTGATCATTACATTGAAGAAACTTACGATCTTTCCAAAGTCATGTTCGTGGCGACGGCGAATAATTTGGGATCGATTCCTGGCCCGCTTCGTGATCGTATGGAAATCATTTCGATTGCAGGTTATACTGAGATAGAGAAACTTCATATAGCCAAGGATCACTTGCTGCCTAGACAGCTGGAAAACCATGGTTTATTGAAGACACAACTGCAAATCCGTGAGGAAGCTCTTACAAAAATCATCCGTTATTACACTCGGGAGGCCGGTGTTCGTAGTTTGGAGCGACAGCTTGCAGGCATCTGTCGTAAGACTGCAAAAATCATCGTGTCCGGAGATAAAAAGCGGGTCGTCATATCAGAAAAGAATGTCGAGGAGTTTTTAGGGAAAACCATGTTCCATTATGGACAGGCGGAGGTCGAGAACCAAGTTGGTGTAGCTAATGGATTGGCATACACATCGGTAGGCGGCGATACGCTGCAAATCGAGGTTTCCTTATCACCAGGTAAAGGCAAGTTGATTCTGACAGGAAAGCTTGGCGATGTAATGAAAGAGTCGGCCCAGGCTGCTTTCAGTTATGTCCGTTCAAAAACCGAGAAACTTCAGATTGATGCGAACTTCCATGAAAAATATGATATTCATATTCATGTCCCTGAAGGTGCGGTCCCAAAAGATGGCCCTTCTGCAGGCATCACGATTGCAACAGCGTTAATATCGGCCCTTACAAATAGGCCGATCAGAAAAGAGGTAGGCATGACAGGCGAAATTACATTACGCGGACGGGTTCTTCCGATCGGCGGGCTTAAAGAAAAATCTTTAGCGGCCCATCGCGCAGGACTTACGAAAATCATCATTCCGCAAAATAATGAAAAGGATATTGATGATATCCCGGAAAGTGTCCGTAAAGCATTAACATTTGTTCCAGTTTCACACGTCGATGAAGTCCTTGAGCATGCATTGGTAGGTGTGAACGAATGAAAGTGACGAGTTCAGATATTGTCATCAGTGCTGTGAAGCCTGAACAATATCCCAATACTCCAATACCGGAATTTGCCTTGGCAGGTCGTTCCAACGTTGGAAAATCCAGTTTCATCAACAAAATGATCAATAGAAAAAACTTGGCGCGCACATCCTCTAAACCGGGTAAGACGCAGACCTTGAATTTTTATATCATAAATGAAGCACTCCATTTTGTGGATGTACCGGGTTATGGTTATGCGAAAGTATCCAAGACTGAACGTGATGCTTGGGGAAAAATGATCGAAACCTACTTCACTTCCAGAGACCAGCTCCGCGCTGCGCTTCTGATTGTGGATTTGCGTCATCCGCCTACAAAGGATGATATCGCGATGTATGAATTCCTGAAGCATTATGATCTGCCCCGGATCGTCATTGCAACCAAAGCGGATAAGATTCCAAAAGGCAAATGGCAGAAACACTTGAAAATCACGCGCCAAACGTTAAATATGGAAAAAGAAGATGAATTGCTTCTATTCTCTGGTGAAACAGGCGAAGGCAAGGAACAAGCCTGGGGCGTCCTTAAGAAATATATGTAAAAGAAAAGGGTATTCCGCATCTGGAATACCCTTTTTCATCATGGAATTTGCTAACATTGCGAATCGGCAATTCTCACTTTTTTCGAACCAAAAAATAAATGCCGATTGCCATCAACGCAAATGGCCAAAACCTTTCGATGTTCGCAGTACTTGTTTCAACAAGCCCAAAAGACGATGTGATTTGATCATAGAATAAGAAAGTGATCGAGATGAGAAGTATTACCATCCCGTGAAACATTCCAGAATTTGTTTTACGTGCCCGGAGAATAAATCCCAGCGAGATGATTAAAATAAAGATACCTATATTATCCGGCCAAATATCCAGATTCTCGACGATATGGAAGTGAGCCCCGAACCCCAGTAAGATGACGCCTGGCAGGATGGACTCATATTCATTACCGCTATATGCCTGAATCAGGAAGGCTGCACCGACTATACATAATAAAGTGGGCCAGCTGAAAAAGCCTGGAAAGATTTCGATTTGGGAATGTTCAAGAAAAAAATAGAGCCCGAAACCGATTAATACGATTCCTGGGAAAATGCGCTGCGTTTTCATTTTATCCTCCTATGCAATTCGATTACTTGAAGTTTTTTGCCATTTTTGATATGGTACTTTTGTACACAATGTCGAAATATGTATGTAACTTACCAATCCCGCTTAGACACCTTTTGTAGCATTTCGGGCGTTTCGGCTGTCTTTTCATGGTAGCATACGTTATTCATAAACTGTTCATATTATTTGCGTAAAACCATTTTAGTACATGGTATAATAAATTTACATGAAAAATTTTGGGGGTGCAAAACAAAAGGATGCATATTCTAGCGGTTGGTATAAATTACAAAACTGCCCCTGTAGAAATTCGGGAAAAACTATCGTTTAACGAAGCCGAACTTGCCGAGGCAATGAAAGCTCTTAAAAATAAAAAAAGCATCTTGGAAAATATTATTATTTCAACGTGTAACAGGACGGAAATTTATGCGGTCGGTGATCAGCTTCATACAAGCAGGTATTATATAAAGGAATTTCTTTCGGAATGGTTTAATATCGATAAAGAAGAATTTTCTAAATATCTGTTCATTTATGAAGGCGATGGGGCTGTCGAGCATTTATTTTCAGTTACCTGCGGCTTGAATTCCATGATACTGGGAGAAACTCAGATTTTGGGACAAGTACGTTCGAGCTATCTGTTAGGGCAGAAGGAAGATACGATCGGTACCGTTTTTAACCATCTCTTCAAGCAAGCCCTTACATTGGCTAAAAAAGCTCATTCGGAAACCGAAATCAATACAAATGCCGTTTCCGTCAGCTATGCGGCAGTCGAGCTTGCCAAGAAAATCTTTGGAGGCCTGAACGGCAAGAATGTCTTGATTCTTGGGGCCGGTAAGATGGGTGAGCTGGCCATTCAAAATCTGCATAGCAATGGTGCCGACAGCATTACAGTCATTAACCGCACCTTTCAGAAAGCGGTCGACCTGGCGGAGAGATTCAATGGTACGGCGAAACAGCTTCAAGAGCTGCAATGCGCTTTAGTGGAAGCCGATATCCTGATTACTTCCACTGGATCAAAAGATCTCCTTGTAACAAAAGAAATGATGTCATTCATCAATAAGCTTCGTAAAGGCCGTCCTATTTTCATGGTCGATATCGCAGTGCCGCGTGACCTCGATCCAACATTGGCTGAGCTGGAAAATGTCTTCTTGTATGATATTGACGATCTTGAAGGGATCGTGCAAGCCAATATCGAAGAACGTAAAATAGCTGCCGAGAAAATAGAATTGATGATCGAATCAGAAATCGTTGATTTCAATCAATGGATCAATTTACTTGGTGTGGTTCCCGTCATTTCTTCTTTAAGGGAAAAATCCCTATCAATACAAAAGGAAACGATGGAAAGCATCGAAAGAAAGCTTCCGCATTTGAGCGAACGTGACAAAAAAGTTCTGAACAAGCATACGAAAAGCATCATCAACCAAATGCTGAAAGATCCGATTCTTTATGCAAAAGAGCTGGCAGATGAGCCGAATGCAAAAGAGCAATTAAATAATTTCGTGAAAATCTTCCATTTAGAGGAATTGATTGAAGACCAGCTGGTTGCGGATGAAAAAGAACGGAACAGCTCCAAGTCATCCCTATTGAATCCAGTTCCTGTCCAGTAATGAGGTAGATATGGAATTACTAATGACAAGATTGCATGAAGCCACTGTATTGTTGTATGCCATCAGTATGCTTTTATATTTTATCGATTTCCTCAATAATAACCAGAAGGCGAACAGGGTCGCCTTCTGGTTGCTTTCTATTGTTTGGGTACTGCAAACAATTTTTTTATTTCTGTATGTGTTGAAAACGGGAAGGTTCCCGGTATTGACGATTTTTGAAGGATTATATTTTTATGCATGGGTCCTCATATCGTTATCTTTAATCATTAACCGATTGCTAAGAGTCGATTTTATTGTCTTTTTTACGAATGTATTAGGTTTCATGGTTATGGCCATCCATACCTTTGCACCTGTTCAGATAGAATCTCAAGTGCTTGCACAGCGCCTGGTTTCAGAGCTACTGCTCATACATATCACTTTTGCCATCCTATCATATGGGGCATTCACGCTTTCTTTCGTTTTTTCACTTTTATACTTAATCCAATATGATTTATTGAAACGGAAGAAATGGGGAAAACGCCTGCTTCGACTCGGCGATCTAACAAAGCTCGAGCAAATGTCTTATGTCCTCGCAGTAATAGGTGTTCCATTGTTAGTGGTTTCCCTTATCCTGGGGATTCAATGGGCATATATAAAAGTGCCTGGGGTATCCTGGCTGGACATGAAGATCATCGGCTCATTTATTTTGCTTATCGCTTACAGTGTGTTTTTATACTTGAAAATTCGGAAACAAATGTATGGAAGGACGCTAGCCTTTCTGAATATTGGATCTTTCATGATTGTGTTAATTAACTTTTTCCTTTTCGGAAGCCTTTCAACATTCCACTTTTGGAATACATAGGAGGAAACTATGAGAAAAATAATTGTCGGTTCTAGACGTAGTAAATTAGCGATCACCCAAACGAACTGGGTTATCGATCAACTTAAAGAGCTTGGGGTCCCATACGAGTTCGAGGTGAAGGAAATTGTCACAAAGGGTGACCAAATCCTTGATGTAACACTTTCAAAGGTAGGCGGAAAAGGCTTATTCGTTAAAGAAATCGAACAAGCGATGCTGGATAAAGAAATTGATATGGCAGTACATAGTATGAAAGATATGCCTGCAGTGCTGCCTCCGGGCTTGACAATTGGCTGTATACCACCGAGGGAGGACCATCGGGATGCCTTGATTTCAAAAAATCATGAAACCCTTTCCGAACTGAAGCCGGGTTCCATCATAGGTACAAGCAGCTTGCGGCGTGGCGCGCAAATATTGGCTAGAAGGCCGGACCTTGAAATTAAATGGATTCGCGGTAATATCGATACCCGTCTGAATAAGCTGAAAACGGAAGATTATGATGCTATCATTTTAGCTGCTGCCGGACTATCAAGAATGGGATGGGAGAAGGACATCGTAACGGAATTTTTAGATGAAGATATTTGCATTCCGGCAGTTGGACAAGGAGCACTTTCCATTGAGTGCCGCGAAGACGACAAAGAGCTGCTGGCGGAACTTGCGAAATTGACCTGTGAAAAAACGAAAAGAACGGTTGAAGCGGAACGTGCCTTTTTGGATAAAATGGAAGGCGGATGCCAGGTGCCGATTGCCGGATTTGCGGTGGCAAAAGATAATGGATCCGTTTCCTTGACGGCTTTGGTCGCTGCCCCGGATGGCAAGGTTATTTATAAAGAAATGGTTGAGGGAACCGATCCCAAGGCGGTTGGGCATGCTGCTGCCAAACAGATTAGCGAAATGGGCGGTAAAGAATTGATCGATCGCGTAAAAGAAGAGCTTGATCAGTAATGAATCCCTTTCAACCTCTTAAGGATTATCAGGTATTAATCACCAGAGGGAAAGGACAGGCAGATGGTTTAAAAGAGTCGATCGAAAAAAATGGCGGAACGCCGCTTCTTGTGCCATTGCTTGAGTTCACTCTTCCTGATCATTTGGAAGATGTACAACAGCGGTTAGATGAGTTGCTTACATATGACTGGATCATTCTGACAAGTCAAAATGGGGTGGATTTCTTCTTTAAGCTTCTTGGTAACCAGCCTTTAAAGCTTCCGAAAATAGCCGTAATCGGCTCCAAAACAGAAGCGGCACTGAAACGTCATGGATATAAGGCGGATTTCGTTCCAACTCAGTTTGTTGCCGAAGGGTTCGTGGCGGAGTTCAATGCCCTGCTTGATAAAGGGTCCCGCGTGTTGCTGGCAAAAGGAAATCTCGCAAGGGCGGTTATTGCGGAGGCAATCAATGAAGCTGGTGCATCCTGTGATGAAGTGATTATTTATCATACCGTGCTTCCTCGAAGCAGTGAAAAAAAACTGGTGCAGCTTATTAAGAACGATGATATCGACATCATAACCTTTACGAGTTCATCGACGGTCAATCATTTTTTACAGATCATGAAACGCCATGAATTGGATACATACATAGACCGGATCATCATCGCCTGCATCGGGCCGATTGCCGCTAAAACGGCTGAAAAACATGGGCTATCCGTCAATGTCTGTCCAGATATTTATACAACGGATGCCATGGTTGCGGAGTTAATACGCTTCATTTTGAAAAGAAGTAAAAAGGAGGAACTTTAAAATGAAAAACATTCCATTCAATCGCCACCGTCGCTTGCGTGCAAGTGCTGGCATGAGGGCTTTAGTCCGTGAAACACAATTGCATAAAGAGGATTTGATCTATCCGATCTTCGTCATCGACGGAGAAAATGTGAAAAATGAGATCAACTCCATGCCAGGTATCCATCAGCTATCCATGGATAATCTGGGGGCCGAAATGGATGAAGTCGTGAGTCTGGGCATTAAATCAGTCATTTTATTCGGTGTCCCTTTCGATCATGATAAAGACGAACAGGGCACAGGGGCATTTCACCATAACGGACTTGTCCAAGAGGCAACCCGTTTTATTAAAAAACAATATCCTGATGTTATTGTCATAGCGGATACCTGCCTATGTGAGTATACAAGCCATGGCCATTGCGGGGTCGTGGAAGGGGAAAAAATCCTCAATGACGCTTCACTTGACCTTCTTGCCAAAACGGCAATCAGCCAGGCAGAGGCCGGCGCCGATATCATTGCACCTTCCAACATGATGGACGGTTTCGTTGCGGCCATCCGTGCAGGTCTGGATGAAGCGGGTTATGAAGATATTCCGATCATGTCCTATGCGGTGAAATATGCTTCGGCTTTTTACGGCCCATTCCGTGATGCCGCAAATGGTGCGCCACAATTCGGCGACAGGAAAACTTACCAAATGGATCCCGCCAATCGCCTTGAAGCATTCCGTGAAGCTGAATCCGATGTTGCTGAAGGTGCGGACTTCCTAATTGTGAAACCGGCCCTTTCCTACATGGACATCATCAGGGACGTTAAGAATAACTTTAATCTTCCTATTGTTTCCTATAATGTCAGCGGTGAATATTCAATGGTTAAGGCAGCTGCCCAAAATGGCTGGATTGATGAAAAAGCGATAGTGATGGAAATGCTGACAGGCTTGAAACGCGCAGGTTCCGACTTGATCATTACGTATTTTTCAAAAGAGGTAGCACGCTGGATAAACGAAGATAATCAATGATATAAAAAATATAACCTGTAATGGAAAAAGGGGATTGAATCATGCGGTCATATGAAAAATCGAAAAAAGCGTTTGCCGAAGCAAAAAATTTGATGCCAGGCGGCGTGAACAGCCCGGTGCGCGCCTTCAAATCTGTGGACATGGACCCCATATTCATGGAGCGTGGAAAAGGCTCAAAAATGTATGATATCGATGGAAATGAATATATCGACTATGTTCTTTCATGGGGACCGCTTATCCTGGGTCACACGAATGACCGTGTCGTGGAATCATTGAAAAAGGTAGCGGAGTCAGGTACAAGCTTTGGAGCCTCGACGCTGATTGAGAATGAACTGGCCAAGTTGGTTATTGAACGAGTGCCTTCGATTGAAATGATCCGTATGGTATCTTCAGGTACCGAAGCGACGATGAGTGCACTAAGGCTGGCACGAGGCATTACAGGCCGTGATAAAATCCTTAAATTCGAAGGCTCCTATCATGGCCATGGCGATTCCTTGCTGATCAAGGCGGGTTCCGGCGTTGCGACATTAGGTTTACCGGATAGCCCGGGAGTACCGGAAGGCATCGCAAAAAATACGATTACCGTAGCATATAATGATCTAGCTGCGACCAAATACGCATTTGAACAATTTGGCGAAGACATTGCCTGTATCATCGTAGAACCTGTTGCAGGGAACATGGGTGTGGTTCCGCCACAACCTGGTTTCCTCGAAGGCTTACGTGAAGTGACGACCCAATACGGGGCTCTATTGATCTTTGACGAAGTTATGACAGGGTTCCGTGTCGGCTATAATTGTGCACAAGGCTATTTTGACATCGTACCTGACCTGACTTGCCTTGGGAAAGTTATTGGCGGCGGCTTGCCTGTAGGAGCATTCGGAGGCAAGCGAGAATTCATGGAACAAATTGCCCCGAGTGGGACAATCTATCAAGCGGGAACATTGTCGGGTAACCCTCTTGCCATGACGGCCGGCCTTGAAACGCTGAGCCAATTGACTCCAGAATCTTATGATGAGTTCACCCGAAAAGGGGACATGCTCGAAAAAGGTATTGGGGAAGCAGCGGAAAAGTACGGAGTTCCCCATACATTCAACCGTGCCGGTTCCATGATTGGACTTTTCTTTACGAATGAAGAAGTCGTAAACTATGATACAGCAAAAACATCCGATTTAGAGTTCTTTGCTTCTTACTATAGGGAAATGGCGAATCAAGGCATCTACTTACCGCCGTCACAGTTTGAAGGTTTATTTCTTTCCACTGCACATAGTGATGAAGATATCGAAAAGACCATTACAGCGGCAGAACAGGCTTTTGCAAAATTAAAAAAATGATGCAAGGCTTCATGAACTACCGATATATTGAATAATGATAAATTTGAACTGGCTACCATTTTCCAAAAACTTTTGGAGAATTGCAGCCAGTTTTTTTGAATTCAATCAGTACGTGAAGGTCGAATTAAATGTTGAAGGTCGAATTAATATGGTGCTAGGTCGAAATAAATGGCGAAAGGTCGAATTAATATGGAGATAGGTTGAAACTATTGAGTGGTAGGACGAATTAAAATAGATATAGGCCGAAATAAAATGGTTTCAGGCCGATTGATACAATTTAGCCTGAAAAATTTGAATCCCTTCTTTTTAAAAGGTTCAGGAAATATAAGGTCTCGAGTGTGGCATATGAAATTAAGGAATAATCATCTTCCTTCCTTCATAGATTGATATTGGTATAGGTACCGTTTCCTGAAGCTGAAAGGAGGAGTTGTTTTTGTCGCAAGAAAATGAATCGTATTTACGATTTTCTTTAGAGGAATCCGTTTGGTTCCAGAAGGGACAGGAAGTGGCTGAGCTATATTCCATTTCGCTTGATCCAAATGTGACGATTCAAGAAAGTGATCAATATGTTTTTATACGAGGCTCGTTGGATTTAAGCGGTGAATATAAAGACTCGCAAAATGGTGAAGAAGAGGAGTTTTCGCAGACCTTTTTGCCAAAAGCGGTTCAAAAGGTCGAGAGGCATCTCAATGGACTAAATGAGTTCACACACCGTTTTCCGGTTGACATAACGATTCCGAATAATCGGATTGCCTCATTGGATGAGGTCGATGTCTCGATTCAAAGCTTTGATTATGCCCTGCCAGAGCATAACTGTTTGAAATTGCAGGCGGATCTTTTGATAACCGGAATCTATAATGATTCATATGTCGAAGAACGGTTCGATACGGAGCAGGAAGTTGGGGAAACAGAGGAACAAGAAGAAACGGATGGGGAAAATGAGTCGTATATTCCTTATGCGGCAGCAGTGCCGCCGATCCCGGACTTTCAGCCTGTTTTCCGTGATGAGGAGGAAGAAGAGTTATACGCGCCCTTTTCTGCAGAGTCAAAACGAGTTTCTGAAGTAAATGAAGAAGAAGAAGAGGAACCGATTTATTTAAGCGATCAGCATAGTGCTCCAGTTTTTGAAATTCCCGTTTCACCATATCCTGAAGAGGAGGAGTGGGAAACGGAAGTGCATAGACAGGAAGAAGCTGAAGCTGTAGAGGAAGAAGTTATTGGAGATCCGTCTGACCCAACGGATAAGGTACCTTCCATGGAAGAGGCGAAACTGGAGGAAGAACCAAGCAGGCAGGAACCAAGCAGGCAGGATCCAGTGGAGAAGATAGAGATTCCTAGAGTGACATTGAAAGAAGAAGTAGAAGAAGAAGTAGAAGAAGTAGTAGAAGAGCCAAGTCAAGCAGCCAATCATCAAAATAGCCCTGTTTCCAAAGAAACCGAGGATGTCATACGGCAGGAGGAAGATGGCGTTGCAGCGGGTCCTATTCTAAATGAACATGTAAAGGTGGAGCAGGAAGAGGAATCCAATTCGTCCTTAAGCGATCTATTCAAAAAGAGGGAAAGACCCGCGCCTCCGGCTAAGGAGGTTAAGAATTTCAAAGGCAGGAAACAAGCCGCGGAACGTGATGATAAAGAAACGGCCGATCATGGTGAGAAGCAGCCTTCCATCATGGATTTATTCGGACGGAAACAGGAAGAAGAACTGGTAAGGATGAAAGTTTGCATTGTTCAGCAAGGGGAAACGCTTGATGACTTGGCTCAACGATATGATGTTACGGTTCAATCGATACTTTTCAGCAATGAATTGGAGTCGAATCAAAACGTTCATGAAGGGCAAGTCATCTATATACCGAAGGCGGTTGCATATAAGAATTGATCGGGACAGAGAGCAGAGCATATGGTCTGCTCCTGTTTTTTAGGTGCTGGAGAATCTTTAGTTTTTTAGAGAAAGTGAGTGAGTCTCGTGAGGGAAAACGAGAATCAGCAGCCTGCCAATCGGAATCGGGACACGGAAACCGTATTGAAGGAATATGCCATGTATGTACAATATATCGAGGACTTCGGGCGTGTGAAAAAAGTATACAGTGATCGCGGTACATTTGCCTTGAAATCGATGTTACCCCAGAACGGCATTGATTTTATCAAAAATGTTCAAAAACTATACCATCGCGGCTATAATCGGATCGTTCCGATTTATCAAACGATGGATCAGCGTTACGCCGTTCTGCATAATGGCCGTTTGTATTACCTGATGCCCTGGCTCAATAATGAGGGGGACGGGGAGCGCGATGAAAAACATAAGCAAATGTTCAGGGAGCTTGCTCGGATGCATACACTTTCCGTTAAGGAAATACAAGTGGATATTGAGGAAAGGGAAGCCCATTATGAGCGGACGCTTGATGTCTGGAATAACGAGAAGGACTTTATGGATGAGTATATTGTCAGCTGTGAAAAGAAGTGGTATATGTCTCCATTCGAAATGACGGTTTGTTCTTTCTACACTGATATTTCACAGGCGCTGAAGTATTCGATCAAGAAGTTTGAAACCTGGTATGAAAAAACGAAGGAAAGTGAAAAGGTTCGAACCGTGGTCACGCACGGAAAGGTTTCTTTGAAACATTTCGTTTATGATGAGCGAGGGTATGGCTACTTCATCAATTTTGAGAATTCGAATACGGCTCCGCCGCATTTCGATTTACTGCCATTTCTCGTTAAATCGGCCAGGACCTATCCTGTCCAATGCGATGACTGCGTTGACTGGCTATATAACTATTTTCGTTATTTTCCGTTGAAGGAAGAAGAATTGCTGCTCATGCAAAGTTATCTGGCATTCCCTGGATCAGCTTTGGAATTAGTGAAGAGTTATTCCGATGGCAGGGTCCATCGTTCAGAGCTTGATAATGTTACTCAACTGCAGCGGCAATTTTGGCTTCTGAAAAATATTGAATATATGGTGATGAAAATCGAAGAGATCGAACAGCAGAAAAAAGCTGCTGCAGAGGCTGCCAAAGAAGAACAATCACCTCCAAGCTAAATATACATGATTGGATCATCTCCAGTCATGTATATTTTTTTTGCTGTAAGGGAATAATTAAATCCATTCGAAATATAAAGACATGGCCAGGAAAATAAATGCGATTAGCAGGAGCATATCGAAGAAAGTCGGAAAAATCAGTGTGCGTAATCCTTGGAATACGATAAAGGGGACGATGAACTGCTGGCAGACACCGCGGAATTTCTTCATCCAAGGCGGTAAAGTATAGGGAGTATATCTTCGCTTCATATTATTACCTTCCTTTTTAGGACTTCTTATATAATATGGGTGGGCAGTGGAAAAGGTGATAAACCATCACATTTACTGTTCCTGGAGGATAAAATAAAGAAAACGACCTTGAATGTATCAAATGGGATGATTCCTGGGAAAGTAAGCGAAAAGATGATTGACTGGAGCCCCATATTTTTTGTACTATATACTATATGCATTCAATGAATTTACATATGAATATAAATCAATGCAAAGACCGGAAATAGTAAGATGATATGCACTTTTCAGAGAGGAAACCAAATTGGTGCGAGGTTTCCAGGCAGCAGCATCCGAAGTCGTCCGTGAGCAGTCTTCGTGAACCTCTTAGTAGCGAAGGCCGGTGAAGAGCCGTTATCCGATTTGAGAGCCGAAAAAGTTTTTTCTTTTTCGGAAAAAAGGTGGCACCGCGAACAACTTCCTTCGTCCTTTTATGATGATGGAAGTTTTTTTTATGCCTAAAAAGGAGGAAATGATATGGAAGAAAATCAAATTTCTATGCCGACTAAATATGATCCGCAGACGATAGAGAAAGGCCGCTACAAATGGTGGCTTGATGGAAAGTTTTTCGAAACGACGGGTGATGATAAAAAAGAACCATATACGATTGTCATCCCGCCGCCTAACGTGACAGGTAAGCTTCATCTTGGCCACGCTTGGGATACGACACTTCAAGATATTTTGACACGCATGAAAAGAATGCAGGGCTATGATGTTTTATGGTTGCCGGGCATGGACCATGCCGGTATCGCCACTCAAGCGAAAGTAGAACAGAAACTTCGTGCGGAAGGCGTGAGCCGTTATGACCTAGGACGTGAAAAATTCGTAGAAGAGACATGGAAATGGAAAGAGGAATATGCGAGCCATATCCGTGAACAATGGTCAAAGCTGGGTCTTGGACTTGATTATACACGTGAACGCTTCACTCTTGATGAGGGGCTTTCAAAAGCTGTGCGCGAAGTGTTCGTTTCGCTTTATAACAAGGGCTTGATTTATCGCGGCGAATACATCATCAACTGGGATCCATCGACGAAAACGGCGTTATCCGATATCGAGGTTATTTACAAAGATGTGCAGGGCGCATTTTACCATATGAAATATCCGTTGGTTGACGGATCAGGTGAAATTGAAATTGCCACTACCCGTCCAGAAACGATGCTTGGTGATACTGCTGTTGCTGTACATCCTGAAGATGACCGTTATAAACACTTGATCGGCAAAATGGTCCGCTTGCCAATTACAGGCCGGGAAATCCCGATTGTCGGTGATGATTATGTCGATATGGAATTCGGTTCAGGCGCGGTCAAAATTACTCCGGCTCATGACCCGAATGATTTCGAAATCGGGAACCGTCACGATTTGGAGCGCATCCTTGTCATGCATGAAGATGGCTCGATGAATGAAAAGGCTGGTAAATATGAAGGCATGGACCGGTTTGAATGCCGTAAACAAATCGTCAAAGACCTTCAGGAAGAAGGAGTACTCTTCAAAATCGAAGATCACCTTCACTCAGTCGGCCATTCAGAGAGAAGCGGTGCTGTTGTTGAACCATATCTTTCGACGCAATGGTTCGTTAAAATGCAGCCGCTGGCTGATGCATCCGTTGAGCTTCAAAAAGGATCCGATGAGGAAAAAGTTCATTTCGTACCTGATCGTTTCGAAAAAACGTACCTGCGTTGGATGGAAAATATCCGCGACTGGTGCATTTCCCGTCAGCTTTGGTGGGGTCACCGCATTCCAGCCTGGTACCATAAAGAAACAGGTGAAGTGTATGTAGGTCACGAAGAGCCTGCGGACGCTGAAAACTGGGAACAAGATACGGATGTTCTGGATACATGGTTCAGCTCGGCATTATGGCCGTTCTCGACTATGGGCTGGCCTGATAAGGACAGTGTCGATTTCCAACGTTACTATCCAACAGGGGCACTTGTGACAGGCTATGATATCATTTTCTTCTGGGTATCGCGGATGATTTTCCAAGCTCTTGAGTTCACGGGTGAACGACCATTTGAAGATGTGCTGATCCACGGTCTCGTTCGTGACGAACAGGGGCGCAAGATGAGTAAATCGCTTGGCAATGGTGTCGATCCGATGGATGTAATCGATCAATACGGTGCCGATTCACTGCGTTACTTCTTGTCTACTGGCAGCTCGCCAGGACAGGATCTTCGTTACAGCACGGAAAAAGTGGAAGCGGTCTGGAACTTCTCCAATAAGATTTGGAACGCATCCCGATTTGCTTTGATGAACATGAATGGCATGGCTTATGACGAAATCGATTTAAGCGGTGAGAAGTCTGTAGCCGATAAATGGATCTTGACGCGCTTGAATGAAACGATTTCCAACGTAACCAGACTTGCGGACCGTTATGAGTTTGGTGAAGTGGGCCGTGTACTATACAACTTCATTTGGGATGACTTCTGTGACTGGTATATTGAAATGGCGAAGCTTCCGTTATATGGCGAAGACGAAGCAGCGAAGAAAACGACGCGCTCGATCTTGGCTTATGTACTGGATAACACGATGAGATTGTTACACCCGTTCATGCCTTTCATTACCGAAGAAATCTGGCAGAACCTTCCGCATCAAGGTGAGTCCATCACTGTTGCCGCTTGGCCGGAAGTGAATGAAGGATTGACAGATACAGCTGCAGCCGAGGAAATGAAGCTGCTTGTTGAAATCATCCGCTCCGTCCGTAATATCCGTGCTGAGGTGAACACACCGCTAAGCAAAAAAATCAATTTGATTTTAAAAGCGAAAGATGAGTCAATCTTAGAGACGTTACAGAAAAACAGCAGCTATATCGAGCGTTTCTGTAATCCTGAACAATTGACGATCGGAATCGAAGTCGAGGAACCTGCTCAAGCGATGACAGCTGTCGTAACTGGCGTAGAACTGATCCTTCCGCTGACAGGACTGATCAATATCGACGAAGAAGTGAAACGTCTTGAAAAAGAACTCGACAAACTTAATAAAGAAGTTGAGCGCGTACAGAAAAAATTAGGCAACGAGGGCTTCGTTAAAAAGGCGCCGGCAAGCGTCATCGAAGAAGAACGTGCCAAGGAAAAAGACTATAGCGAAAAACGCGACTCTGTAATCCACAGGATCAGCGAACTGAAACAACTGTAAAACAAAAGGATGAACCAGCTTATGCCGGTTCATCCTTTTTTGTATTTCGTTAGGAGGATATTCTTTCTTTTATGAATGTAAGGTACTCCGATACGATATTCATATCACTTAGTGCACTCAATGTCCGGCTGCCGACGACATCCTCGATTTCGTTAAGCATGAGGCTGCCATCTTCGGCAAATATGAAATCGATACCGACCAGGCCGAAATCAAACGGCCTCATTACTCTTTCGACAAGGGCTAATTCAGCTGCAGATAGCTCATATAGTGAAGCCGATCCGCCCAGCGTATAATTTGCCTTGAAACTTGAAGCGGATTCCCTAAGTACAGCAGCCTTCACTTTTTTTCCAATTACAAATACTCGGATATCTCTACCGAATAAGCCGGGTTTTTGGACTATCCAATTTCCATCATTCAGTTCGGCAAGATCATCGGCATGTTGTATTAGATATACTTGTTTCCCGCCGCGTCCACTTGTCTCTTTAGCAATGAAAGGGAACTCCATATCATCGGCACTCGGCCTTCCGTTACAATATACGGTATCGGCCATTGGAATCCCAAGCGAGGACAAATATTGATGCGTCTTTGCTTTGTCATTCGCGATTTCCGATACGAAGGAGGAGTTAAAGCAAGCAATCCCCAGTTGCTCAAGTTGCTTTGTAAAAAAAGGATCGATGGTCCGGACGATAGCAAAGTCTGGCAATGAAATTGGCTGCGTCTCATGTTCCACGTACAACTCGTTGAAACGATGACCGATCCTAAGGTCTTCCCGAAAGTGAAAGTGTAAATCAAGATCAAGCTTACTGGCTTCGTCAAGCATCCAATCTATGTATCCTTTGTTTTTTAAGGCATCCTCACGGTTATAAATCAACCAGCCTGCTTGTTTTTTCATCAGATGCACTTCCTTTTCCTAATTCTTTCAAGATATAATCGAACATGCTATCAGCGATGTTGATGCCTGTACATTCATAAATATTCAGCAAATGCGAATTCGAATTCACTTCGCACAAAAGCGGGCCTTCTTCACCGAACAACAAATCGACGCCAGCGAAGTCGGCACCCAGAATTTGCGCACATCGGATGGCAAGTTGTGCTTCTTCACTGGTGGGTATATATGGAGCAGCCTGCCCTCCGGCAGTCATATTAGCTCGGAAGTCTTGCTCCGAATGGCGTTGCATCGCTGCTATGATTTGATTTCCCACGACATTCACACGAATATCCCGACCTTTACTGTGCTCGATGAATTCCTGGAGTATAAATGGTTTGTGGCCAAGATTACGGATCGTCTTTAGTAACTCATCCTCTGTTTGGATCAAATATACTTGTTCCCCAAAAGAACCGTATGCTTCCTTAACGATAAGTGGATACCCAAGTTCATTGCCGATTTGTATAAAAGCATCCATATTGACCCTTTCAATCCCTTCGTACGTAAAAGGGGGAAATAAGGTTTTCGGCATCGGTATGCCATGCCCGGTCAATGCTTGATGTGTTTTTGCTTTGCTGTCGCAAATATCGATCGCTTTACTGCTGTTATAAACGGGGATGCCGAGCAATTCCAAATGGCGTGCCAAATGAATGTCTTTATCCATGAACAGAACAAAATCAGGAAGCTTATCAAAGTTTCCTTTAAGCAGTGGCACTCCTTTTTCGATTATGGGAATGAGATCTGAATTACGGATAAGGGTTGCCGTGATATCTTTCCTTTCAGCCGCCTCTTTAATGAACAAAGCTAAACTGGAAAACTTATCATGCTGTAAATAGCCGTTAACGACAATCCAACAGTGGAAATCTGAAGGTTTCATGGTAAAACACTACCTTTCATCTAGGTTAATCGATCATATATTGATAAAATAATCTTAACGCATTAGAGCGGTATAAAGAAAGAGGAGGCACAACGATAATGGTAACAACCATGAAAGAAATCAATCATTTTTTTGAACGGCGCCAAGTTCAATTGGGCATGAATTTTGGCCTATCACGGATGGAAGCATTGTTAACTGAATTAGGTGACCCGCACAAGGGGCTAAAGTATATTCACATTGCAGGATCTAACGGGAAAGGATCAACACTGCAATATATTAAAGAAATCCTGCTTGCCCAAGGGATTCGGGTCGCTTCCTTCACATCACCTTATTTAATACGGATGAATGAACAGCTCAAGATTAATGAAGATGAAATCAGTGATAAGGATTTTATCGCTGTCTTCCGGGAGCTTTGGCCGATTATCCAAGAGATGGACAGTAAAGGGGACGGTCCTACTCAGTTCGAAATTTTGACTGCGGTGGCATTTTCTTATTTTAGCAAAAAGGAAGTGGATTTGGTTTTGATGGAAACCGGTTTGGGAGGCAGGCTCGATACAACGAATGTCATCCAGCCGTTTCTTTCGATCATTACTTCGATTTCTTTGGAACATACGAGCATCCTGGGTAACACACTTGGGGAAATTGCTTTTGAGAAGGCGGGCATCATTAAAAGCGGGGCGCCGATCATCAGCGGAGTCATAGCTGGGGAGCCAGCAAAAGTAATTGAAGAAAAAGCGTCATCATTAGGCGTACCTTATTACAAATTAGGTAAAGACTTTCATATAGGGAATATAAAGCAAAGTGAACGAGGGCAAAGTTTCTCATTTTCGCTTGCCGACAGGTCCATCGATAATGTGGAAATGCGGATGTTAGGGCGTCATCAAATGGAGAATGCGGCATTGGCCATTGCTGCTGTCACATTAGGAATGGAAAATATCGATGAAAAAAGCATCCTTAAAGGAATAGGCGAAGCGAAATGGGATGGCCGCTTTGAAAAAATATCGGATGAGCCGTTGGTGATCATCGATGGTGCACATAATCCTGCCGGCATCGACGTGCTGAAGAAAACGCTAAAAGTGCATTACCCCGACTATAAGTACCGATTCGTATTCAGTTCATTTAAAGATAAAAATTATTCCGAGATGCTTCATGGACTGGAAACGGAAGCGATGGAAATCATCATTACCGAATTCGACCATGAACGGGCGGCGGATGCGAAAACGCTTTATGAAAAATGCAGTCATCCAAATAAACGTATAAACAAGGAATGGCAGGCGGCGATAACGGAAGGCAGAAGGAAAACAGGGGAAAAAGAGATTCTTGTCATCACAGGGTCGCTTCATTTCCTTTCACTTGTGAGGGAGTTCCTAATCAGGGGAAATGCCTAAAGGATGTGCATTACCGTAATGAGGCACTTTATAATGGAAACCACAGCCTAAGAACCAACGGTAAGCCATATTTGTTTCAACTTCTTCAATTGCTTTATGCATTGAACGAATACCGAGGGTAAATTGAATGAAAGTCAGTTTGGCTAATATAACTGGATCAATACTTGGGCTTCCTATCTCTGAATATATATCTTTCACCAAATCATAAATGAAAGTGAAGTCAATGGCAGCCTCAATTTTACGAACCAAATGATTCGCGGGTACCAGTTGATCTAAAGTAATCATTTCAAGTTGGTCTCGCTGAATAGAATTATGTTTCGAAAGCATCCTCATCACCTCAAGTTTTAATAGTTCTATTTTAAAACAAAAAAGTCTATAGGCAAAAGGAGTTCCATCTAAAATTTTAAACATAGTTGATTGGAACGGAAGGGGCGAGACTCCTGCGGGAATAGCGAGTCCAAGGGAGACCCCACAGGCGCAAATGCGCCGAGGAGGCTCCCGGACCGCCCGCGGAAAGCGAGTGCCCTACGTTCCAATCAACGTCCAAATTTGTACAAGCCAAAAAAAACTGTAGACAAACTCGATTTTTATCGAGTTTGTCTACAGTCTGAAAGGACCTTTTTTAAAGGTCCTTTTCTCTTGTTAAAGAGCCTCTTGAAAAGAAAAAACTCTAATAGAGTGATTGATAACAAATCACCAAGTATATTTGTTAAAATATGTTTATATATTGATTCTACATGATTGATGAATAGTAGGATCTACTTATTGAAATGATGGGAGGAATGATTAATCATGAAGAACCCCAGTGATGATTACATAGCGGAAGGGACTTTTATATCAGGGTTTCAAAGAAAGGCAATCGAATCCTCATGCACTTTGTATAAATGATGGCTATCCATATCTATCTCTTCGTATTGGGCTTAATTTTAGGCTCATTCTTTAACGTTGTCGGTTTAAGTGTTCCAGCTGGTCATTCATTTGCGAATCGTCGCTCCGCCTGCCCTTCTTGCGGGCATACATTGACATTCTTCGAGTTGATACCGGTTATTTCTTATATGTTGCAAGTCGGTAAATGCCGGGGCTGTAAAGCAAGGATTTCCCCCCTTTATCCGGCCGTGGAAATGCTGACCGGTGTTTTGTTTACCTCTGCTCCGATATTCCTTGGCTGGTCGAGCGAACTCTTGGTTGGCTTGACATTGATTTCATTATTTATGATCATCTTCGTGACTGATGTCGCCTATATGCTCATACCCGATAAAATACTGCTTTTCTTTACGGTGATTTTTATCGTTTTAAGAGTCTCATTTCCGCTGTCGCCCTGGTGGGGGTCAATTGTCGGGGCCGTGGTTGGCTTTAGCCTGCTGTTATTAATCGCAGTAGTGAGTCAGGGTGGCATGGGTGGCGGTGATATCAAGCTGTTTGCAGTGATTGGCTTTGTACTGGGAATGAAGATGGTGCTGTTATCGTTTCTTTTTGCGTGCTTTTATGGGGCATTGCTTGGCATCATCGGATTGCTGACCGGAATCCTTAAAAAGAAAACACTTATTCCTTTCGGACCGTATATCGTTTTTGGGACATTGACTGCTTATTTTTGGGGCGATTCCCTTTTACATTGGTATGTAACTTTTTTAAGATGAGCTTATAGAACCATCCTAATTCAAGAGGAATTTGTCAAAAATCACCTGAACAATAGCTCAGTAGGGAACTATCCCCAATTGGCTGCAAGTGAAGCTGACACGAAAGAGTGATATATGTAATTGGTGAGAGGCGATATTGAATGGTTCATGAACCAGAAGTACCAGTACCTGTAAGTCTATTTTCGTTACCCATTTATGAATAGGGAAATTTGACGAAACCTATTAATGACAAGACGACAAAAGTCTTGTTATTTTTTTTTACCTCTATGTTAGGATGAAAAAAATGATCTGGAGGGGAGGAAAAAAATTGGGCAAGCCGGAACAAAGCAAGGGTGTAACGATTAAAATAAATGGGGAAGAAAAAGTATTTGCCGATAAAAAGATTGAAAGTCAAGAGGCGGCGAGTAAGGAGCAGGAACAGGAACACACAGATGAGAGTTTCGAATGGATACTCCCTGAGGATTCAAATGAAAACAAAATCGTATTGGTTCCCACACCGCCAAAGAAGAAAATGCCGAAGCTCATCGGTTTTGGTACCAGTTCGCTGAAAAGTTCTGATAAAAGACCGATCAAGACATTCATGATCGCTGTCATTTGTGCTGTTTTTTTTGGGTCGATTCTTGGCTTGATCGCCGTTAAAACGATTACAAAGGAAAAAGCCGAAGTATCTTCGGTCGAGCCCCCGGTTCCAACGGAAGCCACTGTTGAAGATAAAAAAGCGGCAGTGACTGAACCAGGAAACCAGCTGAAGACATTCCTTGTACAGGGTGGAGTATTCAGCAGCGAGGATGCGGCAAGGCAAATACAAAAGAAAATCATTGAAAAGCAGGTTCCTGCTGAAATCTTCAAATTGGAAGACAGCTATTATCTATTCTTGGGATCAGCAGAGAGTCTAGCTGCAAGTAAAGAGCTGGCCTTGTACTTAAAGTCATATGATGTGGATGTATATTGGAAGGAAATCAATTTTGAAGCGGCCGGGACAAGCCAAGAAGAAGAGAAAACTCTCGACAAGATGAAGGCAGTATATGCTTCTTTGGCAGAAACATCCGCAACAAAGCTTCGTGGAAAGGCAGGGACGGTAAACGAAGAAACCCTGAAAAAAAACATGGATGAACTGAAGGCGGGGAAATTATCGCCGGCGTTTTCAAAGATGAACGATGACCTGACTGCTGCGGCAAAGTCGATTGATGAATATGAGACTTCCAAAAATGAAGAAAAGCTATTCCAGGCTCAAGAAAGTCTTCTGAATTTTTTATTGAATTACCAAAACATATCGAGTTAAGTAAAGAAAAAAGGGGGGCTGCCTAATGGGACAAGCTCCCCAATATGAAACCATCTGTGACACCTTTTTTATTTTCCGGGAAATACTTACAGGCATTTGTCGATTCCTAGTAAACAATAATTGTGGATTGCACCATTATTTGATAGGATAGATATGTATCTCCCTATGTAAAGAAAGGTGACTTTTATATTATGCAGCCATTGATTTTAGCTTCTTCATCACCACGTCGTAAAGAACTTCTACAATTTCTTCAAATCCCCTTTGAAAGCATGAATTCCAATGTCGATGAAAGTATTGATGAAAACATGTGTCCTGATGGAGCGGTGAAAGAACTGGCTTCCCGTAAAGCGGAAGCCATCGCGGCAAAATTTCAGGAAAGCTGGGTAATCGGCTCGGATACCGTTGTTGTTCTTGATGGTGAGATATTGGGTAAGCCGACAAGCCGTGCGGATGGAAAAAGAATGCTGGAAATGTTATCGGGACGGACACATGAAGTATACACAGGTGTCGCCATTCTATTCGGCAAGCATCGCAGAGTATTCGCAGAAAAAACGGAAGTTACATTTTGGGAGCTGCCAGAGGCTGAAATCGAACGTTATCTGGATAGCGGGGAACCTTTTGACAAAGCTGGCGGCTATGGGATTCAAGGATACGGATCTCTTCTTGTCGAACGAATCAAAGGGGACTATTTCTCAGTTGTCGGGCTTCCTGTCTCGAGACTGGCCCGGGAACTTAAAGCGATGCAGGAAGAGTTAGGCTGATCGATTTCCTCTGGCATCTTTCCTTTTCTAAGGAAGGGTTGATCTTTTGAGCGAAAAAATGTTAATACGGGATTACCCGAAAGAGGAGAGACCGCGCGAAAGGTTTCTGCAGGACGGACCGCAGAGTCTCTCCAATCAGGAATTGCTCGCTCTGCTATTGAGGACGGGATCAAGGGAAGAATCCGTCCTGCAACTATCCGGTAGGCTCATCAATTCTTTCAAGGGCCTGCGCCTGCTAAAAGAAGCCTCAGTGGAAGAACTGACCGTGATTAAAGGGATTGGTGAAGCAAAAGCGATTCAAATCCTGGCCTCTGTCGAACTTGGCAGGAGAATTAACAATTTAAATGATCAAGACCGTTATGTGATTAGATCTCCTGAAGATGGAGCCAATTATTGCATGGAAGAAATGCGGTTTTTATCACAGGAACATTTCGTCTGTCTTTATTTAAATACGAAAAATCAAGTGCTTCAAAAAACTACGGTATTCATCGGCAGCCTCAATGCCTCGATCGTGCATCCGCGCGAGGTCTTCAAAGAGGCTTTCAAAAGGTCCGCTGCCTCTATCATCTGTCTTCATAACCACCCCTCCGGAGACCCCTCTCCCAGCAGAGAAGATATTGAAGTGACGAAAAGGTTAGTCGAATGTGGTAAAATAATCGGGATTGAAGTATTGGACCATATCATCATCGGGGAACATAAATATGTTAGTTTGAAGGAAAAAGGTTATTTATGACACTATCAAAATTTTTGACGATACGATATAATATTGTTTATGATTTTTAAAAGAGGAAACTTTTTCAAAACTCTTATTGTCAAAAAACGACAAATTATTATTTGAACTTATAAAAAGGCATTTTTGTTTACGAAAGGGAGATACCATAATGTTTGGAATTGGCGCTAGAGATATAGGGATTGATTTAGGGACGGCGAATACGCTTGTCTATGTGAAAGGAAAAGGTATCGCAGTACGTGAACCATCGGTTGTAGCTGTGCAAACAGATACAAAGCAAATCGTTGCAGTCGGAAACGATGCGAAAAACATGATCGGCCGTACACCTGGTAACGTGGTTGCCCTCCGCCCGATGAAGGATGGAGTAATTGCCGATTATGAAACGACGGCTACCATGATGAAGTACTATATGAAGGAAGCTCAAAAGAAGGGCGTATTCGGCAACAAGCCATATGTCATGATTTGTGTGCCTTCTGGAATTACGGCAGTTGAGCAGCGTGCAGTCATCGATGCAGCTAGACAAGCTGGAGCCCGTGACGCATATCCAATCGAAGAACCGTTTGCAGCAGCGATCGGTGCGGACCTTCCTGTTTGGGAGCCTACAGGGAGCATGGTCGTTGATATCGGCGGAGGAACGACGGAAGTGGCAATCATTTCCCTTGGCGGAATCGTTACAAGCCAATCGATCCGTATCGCCGGTGACGAAATGGATGATGCCATTATCGTTTACATCCGTAAGAACTACAATTTGATGATCGGTGAGCGTACTGCTGAAGCGATCAAAATGGAAATTGGTTCTGCTGGGGATACGGAAGGCGTAGAAAACATGGAAATTCGCGGCCGTGACTTATTGACTGGATTACCGAAAACGATCGAAATTACAGCTGAGGAAATATCCAAAGCATTAAGCGACACAGTTTCTGCAATTGTGGATTCCGTGAAAAACACTTTAGAGAAAACACCACCTGAATTAGCGGCTGACATCATGGACAGAGGCATTGTGCTGACAGGCGGGGGCGCTTTGCTGCGCAATTTGGATAAAGTCATCAGTGAAGAAACGCAAATGCCGGTGATCATCGCTGAAAATCCGCTGGATTGTGTTGCAATCGGAACGGGAAAAGCGCTGGACCACATTCATTTATTCAAGACTAAATCAAGAGATTCGCGATAAGCATTACTTCTCAAATAGGGCCGGCTCAACAAAAGGTGCAATTTTGAGCCGGTTTTTCTTATGTTTTGCTGTTTAATTAAATCCATAGTGTATTTTTAAGAAATTTTAGATAGAGGTGTAATCACCATGCCACAGTTTTTTAATAAAAAGCTCCTTCTCTTGCTCGTTAGTATTATCGTTCTCGTGGCATTGATCGGTTTTTCATTAAGGGAGAGAGAAGAGTTGACTTGGCCGGAGCAATTCCTGAAAGATACGACAGGCTGGGTCGGAAATGTGTTTAATAAGCCAGTATCGGGTATAACAGGTTTTGTAGGGGGCTTAAAAGACCTTCAACATACATACGATGAAAACAAAAAATTGAAAGCCCGCTTGGATGAATATGTATTATTGAAAACCCAAGTCCAAGATTTAAAGGAAGAAAATGAAGAACTTCGCGATAACCTCAAAAAAGAAGATGACCTGCGCAAGTATTCGCCCACTCAGGCGACGGTCATTGGACGTAATCCCGACCGCTGGCATGAAATGCTGACGATTAATAAAGGGAAGCGTAATGGGGTAGAAAAAAATATGGCTGTCATCACGTCCAATGGGTTAGTCGGTAAGGTGAAATCAGCGACGGATTTCACGGCCTCGGTTCAACTTTTAAGCTCGATCGATAAAGCCAATCGTGTCTCAGCGATTGTCCAAGGTGATGATAAAGCATATGGCTTGATTGAAGGATTCGATGATAAGAAGAACCTTTTGCTGATGAAACGGATCCCATATGATAAAAAGATCAAGAAAAATTCATTGGTCATCACATCCGGTTATGGAGGGATCTTTCCGAAAGGTCTGCTGATCGGGAAAGTTGTCGATGTCAAAGTGGATCAATATGGATTGAACCAGACCGCATATATTGAACCTTCCACGGATTTTTATGATATTAATAATGTCATGGTCGTTCAGCGCGAAGTGGACGGTGTACCGAAAGAAAGTGAAGGGGAGGATGAAGCTGAGTGAGATATTTCATCCTTTCTTTTATAGCCTTGGTTTTTTTTGTTTTTGAAAGCATCTTCGCCCAGATGTTTGCTGGAAATGCATTCGGGGCCGATAAAATCCTCGTGCCCCATTTCATGATGGCTTTCGTTTTTTTCCTGACCATGTTCGGTTCAAGGAAAATGGGTATGCTTTATGGTGCGATTCTTGGGTTGACCTATGATGTCGTATATACGGAAATCCTTGGGACTTACATGTTCCTGCTGCCTTTTCTTGCCTATCTGATATCGAAATGCATGAAAATCCTGCAAAATAATATATTGATTGCCTGTCTTACTGCGCTTTTATTCACGGCAGTTTTAGAGGTTGTCATCTATCAAATGAATATCATACTATCTTTTGCTGATATGGGATTTGGTGAATTTGCGGAACGGAGATTGATTCCGACATTATTATTGAATCTCGCATTCATTATTATCAGCTGCTACCCTTTAAAGAGAATGATTGAAAAACTTGATTTGCAAGGAGAAACGGAATAACGTTCCTGTGTCTTAAGAAGCAGGTGGGAAATGTATTTTCTCTTTTCCGTGTACGTAGAAAAAGGAAATTTGTTTTCCTATGTCGAATTATATTTCATTGAGGTGAAACAAACGTCATGAATAAAAGAATTCAGCAAAATGTCATGATTAAGGGAACAAAAGACGGGTTTATGCTTCATCTCGATGATTCTTGCTCATTTTCCGAATTATTGAAAGAGTTAGAAGTGAAGCTTTCGGCAAACTATCAGTTTCAAGAAAATGACCCGTCCATTTCCGTAAAAGTACATACAGGGAACCGCTATCTTGATGAACAACAAGAAGAAAAGATTAAAGAGGTCATCCATAAAAAGAAGAAGCTTTTCGTAGATGAGATGATTTCGAATGTCCTTACGAAGGATGAAGCGAAACGATGGAAAGATGAAAACCAAGTGACGACCGTGACCAAGGTGATAAGGTCGGGACAGGTTTTTGAAGTTCCTGGGGACTTACTGCTGATAGGGGATGTCAATCCCGACGGAACGGTTCGTGCGGGTGGCAACATATATATCATGGGACAGCTAAAGGGAATAGCCCATGCCGGATATAAAGGGAATAAAGAGGCCATTATAGCTGCCTCTGTCATGAAGCCTGCCCAGCTGCGCATTGCCGGAAAAGTGAATTTATCTCCTGACCAATATGCGAAATGGGGACATGACTTGGAATGTGCCTTCATGGATGAAGAACAAAATATCATAATAGAAAAATTGCAAGTCTTAAAGAAATATAGACCTAATTTAAATAGATTAGAAGGGGGTCTCTAATCGTGGGAGAGGCAATAGTTATAACATCCGGTAAGGGTGGTGTCGGGAAAACGACCACCTCCGCCAATTTAGGAACATCTTTAGCTCTTCTAGGCAAAAAGGTTTGCTTGATTGATACGGATATTGGTCTTCGGAATTTGGATGTGATCATGGGATTGGAGAATCGCATCATCTATGATTTGGTCGATGTGGTCGAAGGGCGCTGTAAGATACACCAGGCGCTTATAAAAGATAAACATTTCGAGGATTTGCTTTATCTGCTTCCCGCTCCGCAAAATAGTGACAAAACAGTGGTGAATGAAGAGCAGATGAGGAAACTCATCAGCGATATGAAGCCTGACTATGATTATGTCATCATTGATTGCCCTGCAGGCATTGAACAGGGCTTCAGGAATGCCATTGCAGGGGCAGACAAGGCAATCATCGTTACGACTGCAGAGAGACCGGCTGTCAGGGATGCTGACCGTATTATTGGCCTGCTTGAAAAAGAAGAGCATATTGAACCGCCTCAATTGATCATCAACCGGATCCGCGGCCATTTGCTTCATGAGGATGAAGAAATGGATATCGATGGAGTTGCCGATTTTCTTAAGATTGATTTGATCGGCGTCATTCCTGATGATGACCAGGTCATTGTGGCAGCGAATAAAAAGGAACCCATTGCCTATAATCCGGACAATAGAGTTTCACTTGCCTATCGGAACATCGCCAGAAGGATCCTTGGTGAATCTGTGCCCTTGACTCCAATTGGCAGCGAACCAAAGGGCTTCATGTCCAAATTGAAAAAATTCTTCAGCGTGAGGTAAATCTATATTCTTTTGTCAAGAAGCGGGGAGCATTTGATGCCCTCGCTTTTTTTATGCTTCTTGTGAAATAAAAAAGGCAAGCCATATACTGGCTTGCCTGATCCATATGCTAAAAATGCAGCGGGTTATCCGCGTCTTCCGCCTCTGCCGCCGCGTTTTGATTCGGTGCTGCGTTTAAGAGTCGATAAATTTTCTTCACTAGTCTTTAAAAAGCGCACCATTTTATCTTCGAAATTTTCCTTTGGTTGGAAATTACCTTTTGAACGAAAATCTTTAGAACGGCTATCCCCTTGGCGTGGTGGGCGTTTGGTATAAGAAGAGGTTTGCCCTTCGGGTCTATCTATAGCCTTTTTGATGGACAAGGCAGTTTTTCCGTCTTTCTCACTAATCACTTTTACTTCAATTTGGTCGCCTACTTTAAGATGGTCATTTACGTCTTTTACATAGCTATCTGCTACCTCACTGATATGCACAAGACCTGTTGAGCCTCCTGGTAATTCTACGAATGCTCCAAAATTAGTGATACCTGTTACTTTACCTTGTACTTTGCTGCCTATTTCGATTGACATAAAAAAATGTTCCCCCTCAATAATGTTAAAACCACTTTATTATAACAAATTCCGGGGAACAATATCAATCTCAATTATTCGATTTTCTGAATCGATGCCCGAACCACCTTGGGAATTCATAAGTTTCGGTGAATTTTTCATCGGAAAAAAATTTTCAGGGAAGTGCAGAATAGTCTGGACAAGTTGCTCATACGTTGTAATATAGCGCTTTGACATGAGCAGGGGGGGAAGTCTGGAATGGATGATCGCAGGAAAGATATCCGCAATCGTATCGCCAAGAGACGCAAGTTTAATGATAAACCGTCAGGAAGCAGTAGTTGGACGGAGATCAACAATGAGGAACCATATGGTATTGATTCATATAACGGGTATTCCGAAAAAGATCATCCGCTCTTCAAGAAAGAATATTTTTTCTTTAAAATCCTTGCCAGTGTATGCCTGTTCCTGATTGTCGCGGTGATGTTCAAACACCCTTCTGTGCGGCTTGACCCTGCCAGGAGTTTTGTCACGGAGAACATGAACAAGGAATTTCAGTTCGCTTCAATCTCCAATTGGTACGAAAGTGCGTTTGGTAAACCGATCGCTTTTTTACCGAATGAAGCCGATACGGAAACTGTTGATTCGAATGGAGAATATGCAATGCCAGCTTCTGCGAAGATTACCCAAAACTTCGAGACGAACGGTGAGGGAATCATTTTGGAAACGAGCAAAGGCTCAAAGGTCGAGGCCGTTAATGAAGGGGTAGTCATTTTTGCCGGTGAAAAGGAGGGGATCGGAAAGACGGTCGTCATTCAGCATGCCAATAAAAGTGAATCTTGGTATGGGCAGCTGGAAGGAATTGATGTGAAATTGTATGAGTTCGTTAAAAAGGGCAATGAAGTCGGACAGGTTACACTAAGTGAAGATGGATCCATGGGCAGGTTTTATTTAGCGATAAAAGAAAATGATGCTTTCGTCGATCCTAAAAAGGTGATTTCCTTTGAGTGAATATGGGAAGTTACTGTTTAAAATCAAGGTGCATCCGACATTGTGGTTTGTCATTGGCATCGCCATCCTCACAGCCCATTTCGTTGAAGTGATGATGCTGTTGCTCATCGTCTTCATACATGAGATGGGGCATGCCGTCTGTGCCCAGCACTTCAAATGGCGGATAAAGTCAATCCAGCTGCTTCCTTTTGGCGGGGCTGTCGAGACTGAGGAATATGGAAACAAGAGTTTGAAGGAGGATTTGGCGGTGGTGCTTGCCGGTCCGCTTCAACATGTTTGGCTCATTGGCGCAGCTTTTTTGCTCTATTTCTTTACCATTATCCCATATGAGCTGTACCAGCCATTTTTGTATATGAATCTTATGCTGCTGATTTTTAATCTGCTGCCAATTTGGCCCCTGGACGGGGGACGGCTGCTATTCATCGGTGTTTCCCTATACTGCACCTTTCTGGAAGCGCAGAAACATACACTTCACTTTTCTGCAGTATTCGCTTTCCTTGCTTTTTTGACCTGGCTCATTCTGGATCCGCTCAATTTGAACATCTGGCTCATCATCTTTTTCATAAGTCTCTCACTCGTCATGGAATGGCGGCAGAGGTATTATGCTTTCATCCGCTTTCTTTTGCAGCGCCATTACGGGCATACGAATGATTTGGCGAAACTGAAGCCGATCTCGGTGGATTCACAAGAACCGATTTATAAAGTGTTGGAAATGTTTCAACGCGGTTGTAAACACCCCGTGATCATCATGAAAAACGGGAAAGAGAGCGGCTCGTTGGATGAAACGGAAATCCTTCATGCCTATTTTTCCGAGAAAATGACAAACGGGAAAATCGGCGACCTATTATATTCTTATTAAATATGTTATCCTTTCTTCAAATTGAGGAGAGGATTTTTTTTGATGAAAAAAATGATCGCGAACCTAGCTTCACGCGAAAAAAGAGTGGCTGTACTTGAGAATGGTGTTTTACGTAAATTTGAAATCATGCCGCCTCAAAAGCGCAGTACGGTCGGTAACATTTATCTTGGGAAGGTGACGAAGGTGTTACCGGGCATGGATGCCGTCTTCATTGATTATGGTGCAGAGAAAAATGGTTTTTTACACCGTGACGAGATTCCCTCTTTCCAGCTGACAAAAAAAAGTGATGGGAAAGCATCGATCGGTCAATTTGTCCGTCAGGGAGATAAGCTGCTAGTTCAGGTGACGCGGGATGAAACGGGCACCAAAGGAGCTAAATTGACTGGGCTGATCGAGTTTTCGACAGATTCCCTCGTATACATACATGGAATAGATTATGTCGGTGTTTCAAAGAAATTCAAAAACAATGATCTTCAGAAGCAATGGCGCGAAACTGCCTTGCAGCATAAAAATCCTGATGAGGGATTGATTGTCCGCACCTCGATGGAGAACGAAAGTGAATCGGTCTTCCTTGACAGGTTAAATGGATTGCGGGAGCTCTTTAAAGGGCTTGAACTTAAGGCTGCGTCCCTCAAGGCCCCGTCCCTTCTCTATGAGAGGGACGAATACCTTGATATGATCATTTCCGAAATGTCGGGAACGGCGACCGGGGAACTTGCCATCGATGACTTCGAGGCCTATCGCGAGTTGAAAAAGTGGATACAGGAAAACCGTAAGGAGTGGGAAATATCCCATGTATCGGGTACAAAGAATATTTTTTCCGAATGGAATGTGGAAGCGCAAGTTGAGAAAATGGCCAAGAAAATCGTTTGGCTTGAGAATGGCGGATATTTAATTTTTGAAGAAACTGAAGCTTTCACCGTAATCGACGTCAATTCAGGTAAGTTCACCGGCAAGGTGGCGAAGGAAGCAACATTATTTGCGGTTAATCAGGCTGCGGCGAAAGAGGTCGCCCGTCAACTGAGATTGAGGAATATCAGCGGAATCATCCTGATAGATTTCATCAATATGGACCAGTCCCGGCATAAGCAGGAAATCATCGAAATCGTTAAAAAGGAAGCGGTGAGGGATGAGAAGCGAACCCAGGTCATCGGTTTTACGGAACTGGGCATTTTACAAATGACGAGAAAGCGAACCTCCCCGTCTTTAAGTGAAATGACGACGGTGCCTTGCCCTGTGTGCAGTGGAAGCGGTAAAATCGAGAGCCCTGAAACGGTGGCCTTCCGGTTGGAACGTGAACTGCTGGAACACAGGAAGACGGATGATGAAGCGGTCTGGGTGGAGGTCAGTAAAGCGGTGGCGGACGTGCTGCTTGGTGAAAAGGAATCATATCGGCCGACATTGGAGGAATTGATCGGTAAAAAGATATTCCTGTCTTTTATCCCAGGTTCGAGGAATGCTTACTCCATCAAGCGCTTCGGGAGCATTCAGGAAATCGGGCGGGCTTTCGAGTGAAGGGCGGGAATTGTTATAAATATATTGACAGCCTTTCCTGTTTCATGTTAGGATTTTAATGTTATGTTTGTAGCACCCGTGCTACAACCGCTCAACATCAGGTTTTAAGCTTTTGCCTTTCTGGTAAAACGCCTGTGATTGGCGAGTCTGAGACATTTAAGGAGGTGCAAGTATGTACGCAATTATCGAAACTGGCGGTAAACAAATTAAAGTAGCAGCTGGCGAAGCGGTTTACATTGAAAAATTAAACGCAGAAGCAGGCGAAACTGTTACATTTGACAAAGTTTTATTCGTAGGTGGCGAAGACGTGAAAGTCGGTGCTCCACTAGTTGAAGGCGCTACTGTAACAGGTACTGTCGAAAAACAAGGTAAGCAAAAGAAAATCACTGTTTTCAAATACAAAGCGAAGAAAAACAATCGTAAAAAACAAGGTCATCGTCAACCATACACTAAAGTTGTTATCGAAGCAATCAACGCGTAAGGGCTGATTCTAGATGATCAAAGTTGTATTTGATGCTCCGCAGGAACGGATTGCTTCGTTCACCTTAAGCGGACATGCTAATTTTGCTAAAAAAGGTTCTGATATCGTTTGTGCAGGTGTATCGGCTGTTTCCTTCGGGGCAGTCAATGCAATCATGTCCTTAACGGACGTTGAGCCTGAGATTGAGCAAGGGAGAGAAGGCGGCTATCTTCGCTGCGTCATTCCGGGGAATCTTTCGCCGGAATCGGAAGAGAAGGTTCAGCTGCTTTTGAACGGCATGCTCATATCGCTGCAAACCATCGAACGTGATTATGGTAAATACATGAAAATTATCCTCAACCAATAGGAGGTGGAACAAATGTTAAGATTAAATCTTCAGTTCTTCGCTTCGAAAAAAGGAGTAGGTTCTACAAAGAACGGACGTGACTCAATCTCCAAGCGTCTTGGCGCTAAACGTGCAGATGGTCAATTCGTATCTGGTGGTTCTATCCTTTACCGTCAACGCGGAACAAAAATCTATCCTGGTGAGAACGTAGGCCGTGGTGGAGACGATACTCTATACGCTAAAGTAGACGGTGTTGTTAAATTCGAACGTTTCGGACGTGACCGTAAAAAAGTAAGCGTATATCCAGTTGCACAAGAAGCATAATTGGCATCTTTGAACAGAGGCTGACTCAAAAGGGTCTGATTCCTTCTACAAGACACTATATACCGCGTCATTTTTAATAATGGTATGCTATATAGTGATGAAGGGGTCCGGCCCTTTATTTATACTATATAGGAAATGAACCAGCATTTTGCAGGAGACTTTAGTCATTAGTATAAGGAAAACAACCTCTGACTTACAAAAGGCTCGCCAATCGGCGGGCTTTCTTAAACTTTCAGGGGGGAAATCCAAGATTACTCATCCATCCGATTTGGTTTAAACCAAATAGACACTCCAATTCAACTATAATATCTCCAATTGGTGCATAAAAGGCCCATTCTCTTTTTTAGTTCAAATGGCTCTACCATCGTCCAAAGAACTCAGGGTGTGCGGCTGTATTTTTTGGACGGGGGCTTTCATGTGAAGGCATGTGAATCGAGCTTCATTTCCTGTTTGTTATTTTTTTGATATACTGTACAAATGGAAGTATTCAACATGATAGAGCTGAAAAAAAGTTTCTTTATCATAATTGAAGGTGTTAATAATGGATAAAAATTGGACGACTATTGAAACTCTGCGTCAAACCAGGCATGACTGGCTGAATAAAATTCAAATCATCAAAGGGAATCTGGAGTTGAACAGAATTGATCGTGTCAAGGGCATCATTGATGAAATCATTGTTGAAACCCAGAATGAAGCACGCCTCTCCAGTTTGAATTTACCTAAGTTCACCGAAATGTTGTTGACGTCGAATTGGAATAATGGATCATTTTATTGCGAATATGAAATCATTGATGTTTTTGAAGGCTCAACTGAGATGGACTGTCTGATGTATCGCTGGACAAACGATTTCTTTAAAATTCTCGATAAGAATCTCGATCCGTTTTTTGAAAATATACTGGCTGTTTCCATGTGTAAAAAAGAAGTGAGCGATATGCACTGTTCATTTCATTTGCAAGGCAGGTTCATTGATCAATCTCCAGTGATCGAGTTTTTGGAAGGTTCATTAACGGCCGAGCAATCAATTGAAATTCTTGAATGTAATGAGGATGAAATATTTTTTAAGATGGATATTAACTTTTAGAGAAGTATACAGCAAGAAATGACTTGCAGAAAACAAGGAAGTGATAGCATGTTTGTCGATCAAACGAAAGTCTATGTAAAAGGCGGAGACGGTGGTAACGGGATAGTTGCTTATCGTCGTGAGAAATTCATACCTAAAGGCGGACCTGCCGGCGGAGATGGCGGTAATGGAGCCAATGTCGTTTTTGAAGTGGAAGAGGGCTTGCGTACATTAATGGATTTCCGTTATCAACGTCACTTTAAGGCACCTCGCGGAGAACATGGCATGTCCAAAAACATGCATGGTGCGGCTGCAAAGGATATGGTCATCAAGGTTCCACCTGGCACCGTTGTCATTGATGATAAAACGAAGGAAGTCATTGCTGATTTAGTTGAGCACGGACAACGCGCCGTTATCGCCAAAGGTGGCCGCGGAGGTCGGGGAAATTCCCGTTTTGCCACACCAGCCAACCCTGCACCTGAAATCGCTGAGAACGGCGAACCGGGCCAAGAACGTGATATAGTCATGGAATTGAAACTGTTGGCTGATGTCGGTTTGGTTGGTTTCCCAAGTGTAGGGAAATCCACTTTGCTATCTGTCGTATCCGCAGCAAGGCCCAAAATTGCCGAATACCATTTTACGACGATCGTACCGAACCTCGGAATGGTGGAAACGGAAGATCACCGCAGCTTCGTCATGGCCGATTTACCTGGTCTGATCGAAGGCGCTTCAGAAGGTGTGGGCCTTGGACATCAATTCCTGCGCCATATTGAAAGAACGAGGGTAATCGTTCATGTAATCGATATGTCGGGTCTTGAAGGCCGGGATCCATATGAAGACTACCAAACAATCAATAAAGAGTTGGAAGAGTATAACCTGCGCTTGACTGAACGTCCGCAAATCATTGTAGCAAGTAAAATGGATATGCCGGACTCAGAGGATAACTTAGCGGCTTTCAAAGAAATGCTGGAAGAAGACTATCCTGTCTTCCCGATTTCTGCCGTGACGCGTGAAGGGATCCGTGAGCTTCTTTATGCTATTGCTGATAAAATCGAAGAGACACCTGAGTTCCCTCTTGAACATGAAGAAGAGAATACTGGAATCCACCGGGTTCTATATAAACATACATCACAGTCGGATGAATTTAACATTGAACGCGAACCTGATGGCAGCTTTGCCGTATCAGGATTCAAGATCGAGCGTTTATTCAAAATGACTGACTTCACCCGTGAAGAGTCCATACGTCGTTTCGCCAGACAGCTTCGTTCATTCGGAGTCGACGAAGGCCTTCGCCAAAAAGGTGCGACAAATGGCGATATCGTCCGTATCCTTGAATATGAATTTGAATTTGTTGATTGATTGGAGACCATGATGGCAGGCAAAA
Source organism: Bacillus sp. T-10(2022) (assembly GCF_056502895.1). Taxonomy (NCBI): domain Bacteria; kingdom Bacillati; phylum Bacillota; class Bacilli; order Caryophanales; family Bacillaceae; genus Bacillus; species Bacillus sp. T-10(2022). Next base: position 4,004,717 of record NZ_CP113518.1, on the reverse strand, counting down.
GGAGGCGTGCGGAGTTTGAATAAGTCCGATCAGAAATTTTTCCTCGTTCGAGAGGATGTCCTTCCCGAAGCGATGAAAAAAACGCTGGATGCAAAAGAAATGATTGAACGGGGAAAAGCGGAATCAGTTTGGGAAGCGGTACAGCGAGTGGACCTAAGCAGGAGTGCTTTTTACAAATACCGTGACACGGTTTTTCCGTTTCATACAGTTGTTAAGGAAAAGCTGATTACACTGTTCTTCTATCTCGAAGATCGTTCTGGTACTCTATCGGAGCTTTTACGGCTCGTCGCCTCATCCGGTTGCAACATCATGACCATCCACCAAACGATTCCTTTGCAGGGACGTGCAAATGTCACCCTATCCCTGAATACGGGTGGGATGACGATGGATATTAATGAACTGCTTACTAAACTGCGTAAAATGGAGTTCGTCGAAAAAGTCGAAATCATTGGTAACGGCGCATGAAAACAGCCTGTACATTTCACATGTACAGGCTGTCAGTTTGTAGACAAAAGGTTTCGAATTGGTCTGATTCTGAAACCTTTTCCAACTGATCCTGAGAGTGGCTACTATGTGAAAGGTGAAGAAACAAAACAGTATGCCTATTCGTTTCCTGCGGCGCAGACTGTAATGGATTTGTGTTGGGGACGATAGTAGCACCGCAAAAGAGTGCTCATAATTTTTGCCGAACGTAGAGAAGTGAGGCATTTATCATGGAAACCGTAACCTAAAGACCAACGGGCTCTAGTAATCATTTCAAGTTGATCTCGCTGAATAGACAAAGTTGATTGGAACGTAAGGTACGAGACTCCTGCGGGAAAAGCGAGTCCAAGGGAGACCCCGCAGGCGCAAATGCGCCGAGGAGGCTCCCGGACCGCCCGCGGAAAGAGAGTGCCTGGAGCGGAAATCAACGGTCAAAGTTTAAAAACCTAAAACAGCCTGAAGACAAACTCATTTATTATCGGGTTTGTCTACAGGCTGTTTTCATTTGTAAGAGGAAATTAACGATTAAGTATTGTAAAAAATCAGAAAATGGCATAACATAAACAGTAGATTTTCCGTGAGAAGGAGTTTATAATATGACATCAAAAATTGCATTTCTTGGACCAAAAGCAACGTTCACGGATTTAGCTGTATCGCGACTATTTCCTAATGATATAAAAATACCGATGAACACGATTCCGGACTGCCTTGATGCTGTTCGGGACGGGGAAGTGAATCACGCGCTCGTACCGATCGAGAATGCTTTGGAGGGTTCGGTAAATATAACGATGGATTACTTAGTCCATGAAGTCACATTGCCGATGAAAGGCGAAGTGACGATTCCAATCCAACAGCATTATATGGTGCATCCGGACCATGCATATCCTGGTTTCAAACCTGACATGGTATATTCGCATTCCCATGCCATCGCTCAATGCCGCAAATTTCTACATAATGAGCTAAGGGGCATTCCGTATGAGTATGTCACATCCACAGCAGCCGCTGCGAAGATGGTGATGGAGAATCCCGATATCAATATTGCTGCAATTGCAAATGATATGGCAGCAGAGGAATACGGTTTGACGATTGCAAAACAAAATATTCACGATTACGAACATAATCACACCAAGTTTGTCGTCGTATCCAACAGTGAAGTCGACTTTGAAGGGCATTTGACCGTTGAAGGGGACAAGAAAACGACCTTGATGATTCAGCTGCCTGCCGACCACTCAGGGCAGCTGCACCAAGTCCTTTCCGCTTTTTCCTGGAGGAAGCTTAACCTTTCCAAGATTGAATCAAGACCCATGAAAACAGGATTGGGCAATTACTTTTTCATCATCGACATCGAAATGCCCCTTGACGATGTCCTAATCCCAGGAGCGATTTCCGAGCTTGAGGCCTTAGGATGTACGGTATCGATCATGGGAAGCTATTCATGCTTTAAAGTCCAAACAGGTGTACCGCAGCGCTGATTTTTTTATTGTGAAATTTTTTTCTGAAATGATAAATGGTACAGCCTCAGTTGAGTTATATACAAGAATAAAAAGGGTGCCCCGGGAGTATTTCCGGGGCATTTTTTTGTGAAGGCTGTCGTAAAGGTTTGTATTCCCTTTGCGTACAAGTTCCTAAAATGGTTGGCTGTCATTTTATGAAATATATAGAAATAGGCAGAATGATTCTGGATGAAAAACAAACACCGATTGTGATGAAAGCAAATACAATAGGTAAATCTCGATATGGCACATGTGGAAATAGGAACGGTAATACATAAGTTGATGACTAATTCAGTGGATACACCTTTTTAATCAAAAAAGCAGAGAGAGGGTGGTGGTCAGCAGAGATGGATAGTCAATTCAAAGAAACTTTCGGTTCTTGGACTCAAGCGATAGGAACCGTCATTTCCGCTGTTGCTGGTACACCATCCAATGTCTTGGACGAAGAATTTCGTAAGAACTTGGATTTGATTGGAAATGAACTTCAAGCAACAGGAAATGCCTTATTGGCGGACGCAGAAGAAACCTGGTCTCTGGATAAATTCGGTAATATAATACAGGCGATCGGGAATTCGACCGTTATCTTAGGCCTAGTCGTTGATTTTGATGAAATAACGAAACAGGAATTAATCATCAAAGGTAATCTGATTCAAGCGTTGGGCGGAGGCACCGCTTTGGCGGGGGCATACGAAAATCCGGATGAACCGGAGCAGGCCTTCAATGCAACGGGGAATTTGTTACAGGCGATTGGGAATTCGATGCAAGCGATAGGTGGAATTGCCGAACTTAAAAATAGCATTCTAGAAAAAGACCAAGATAAGGATCAAGAGCAAGAAGAACAAGATAAGGAGCAGGAACTGCAAAAATATCAATATCCTTATTTGGAAGAGAAGCCATCTGATGCTGAATCAATCCAAGTGATGGGAGGGTGGGTACAGGCGGTCGGTTCCGTCATTAGTCTTATCGGGCAGTTGAGAAGTAACGAAGATGAAAACTCCGGGGATGGCAGCTCAAATGAAAGCAATTCCAATGATGAGTGAACATAAGGCCAATAAAAAAAGCCTCAAAAGATATGGCTTTTGAGGTTTTTTCGTTCATTCAATCGACTAAAATGCCGGCATCCCTCAAAGCACACTCCGCTTCGTCGAGCAGTTCTTCAGATGATGCGCTCAGTGTATGGAGATGGATGCCGCTCGTTAGTTCCGATAAAAACGATGCATTCGTTGCCGTTACCCTTGAAAGGAATTGCTGGACTTCCTTACGGCTGCTGACCATAATGGAAGCTGTTAGGTCGCCGTATACGGGATGCTCGATTTTGACATCTTTCACCGTGATGCCGATATCCACGAGTAAATATAGCTCTTCTTGGGTCCGGGAAGGATCGTGTTGGCAAGCAATGATCCGTTCAGGCTTTTGCGTGCTCCCCGTTTGTAAGTACAGATAGCCTTGGCTCGTCGCAATGATAGGCTCATTCCGCGCTTTCAGGAGGGTTATGTCACCAACGATAACCTGCCGGCTTACATTCGTTATCTGCGAAAGCTCGCTGCCTGTTACAGGCTCCGCGCTTGTTTGCAATAAATGTAAGAGTTTCGTCCGTCTTTCTTCCCCGAGTAATTTCTTTCTTTCCATAAACATTCACCTCTTTAATTACAAACATTCTAACACAGATTGTAGGGTTTTATCGAATGGCAGCTATTCCTTCGATGCAGTCCGCCAACTTGTGAATGTCGTCGGCCGACGTGTTTTTGCCAAAGGAAAAGCGGACGAATTGATGGGCTTCATCTTCGCTTTTCCCAATGGCCATCATCGTTTTTGAAGGATCCTGTTTACCGATTTGACAGGCGCTTCCCGTCGAAACGGCGAATCCTTTCTGGTTTAATTCCAGCATGATGTACTGTCCTTGCAATCCAGCGAAGGTCAGCGCCAGGATGTGAGGCAATTGCTCGTTTTTTGCTTCGATGATTTCAAAATCGATTTTCCTTTCCGTTAGCTGTTGGATCAATTGCATCCTAAGTGTGGAAATCCGTTTTCGTTCATCTTCCATGACATCCCCCAATTTCTTAGCAGCGGTTACGAAGGAGGCTATTCCGGGGACGTCCACTGTTCCTGGTCGGAAACCATACTCATGTGTGATATTCGGTACCGAAGCCTTCAACTGGTGGATGGCCGGGAAAATGACGGCCCCAGTCCCTTTTGGACCATAAACTTTATGGCTGGAAACGGATAGTCCATCACATGAGGCAGCTATCTTGCCAAGCGGTAATTTGGCAAATGATTGGACACAATCCACATGAAAAAAAGCCTGGTGTTTACGAACGATTTCACTTATTTGCTCAATGGGTTGAATGACCCCGATTTCCGAATTCACATGCTGAACAATGACCAAACATGTTTTCTCCGACATACATTCCTGGAGATGTTCAATATCAACACGGCCATCTTCCAAATGCCGTAAATAAGTAACCTCGAAGCCATCTTGTTCAAGCTTTGCCACGAAATTGGCAAGAGATGCATGTTCAGTTCGGCTTACGATCAAGTGGTTCTGCCAGGATGGTTTCGAAGCGATGAATGTATCTAGGGCAAGCATATTGCTTTCTGATCCGCCGCTCGTAAAGATGATTCCTTCCTTTTTTATGTTCAGCATTTCTGCGAGTTGCTGTCGTGACATATCCAATAAACGTGCCGCCTCAGAGCCAATATCATGCAAACTGCTCGCATTCCCGAAAAACTTCCGGGATGCTTGGCTGAATACGTCGAGAGCCTCCTCATCAATCGGAGTTGTAGCGGCATAATCCAAATAAATCAAGAAATCACTTCCATCCTTTAATCTTAAAAAACTCTTGATAATAGTTTAATAATATGTAAATATAGTTGTCAAGACACCTGTCATAAACAGGAGGAATGAAATAATGGGAAAAGCGGAAATCATCGTGATAGGCAGCGGGATTGCTGCTTTGAAAACGGCATTGGAAGCAAGTGAACATAAGCATGTGATACTCATCACAAAATCAAATATCCGTCATGGCAATTCATATTTAGCTCAGGGCGGGATTGCTGCTGCAATATCTGGTCGTGACAGAGTATCCTTACATAAAAAAGATACGCTGGCGGCTGGTCAGAGATATAACAAAGTGAAGGCAGTGGAAAAACTCGTCGCAGAGGCACCTTCGGTTATAGCTGAGCTAATAGAATCGGGTATGCGATTTGACCATGATCATGACGGAACTCTATTGCTTGGCATGGAGGGTGCCCACAGTGAACGAAGAATCCTCCATAGTCACGGAGATGCTACAGGAAAGTACATCATGGAACATCTTATAGGGTGCTTGAAAAAATCATCGATTACTGTAATGGAGAATGTTGCTGCAGTGGAGTTGATCATCGGGAAAGATGATTCCTGCATAGGGGTCAAAACACTTGATAAGGCAGGGGATCTTGTTACCTATCATGCTGAACAGACGGTTTTGGCAACAGGCGGCTGTGGTTCACTATACCATTTCACTTCAAATTCACGAACGGTTTCAGGTGATGGAATCGCACTTGCATTCAAGGCCGGTGCAAAAGTTCGTGACATGGAATTCATACAGTTCCATCCGACCCTGCTTTTTGTAAATGGCAAAGCGCAAGGGCTGGTTTCAGAAGCGGTCCGGGGCGATGGTGCGAGATTAGTGACGGAAATGGGAAGGCCGATCATGAAGGATGTCCATAGCTTGAAAGATCTAGCTCCAAGGCATATTGTGGCACAAACGATTTTTTCTTATTTGCAGCGCGGTGAAAAGGTATTTTTGGATATTTCGATGATTAAGGATTTTAAGAATCGTTTTCCGACAGTGAGCTCATTATGTGAAAAAAGCGGGCTGGACCTTCAATCAGGGAAAATCCCCGTTGCACCTGGAAACCATTTTCTAATGGGGGGAATTGAAGTGGATGAATTCGGGCAGACCTCAGTTCCTTCTTTGTTTGCTGTAGGTGAAGTAGCGTGCACGGGTGTACATGGTGCAAACCGATTGGCAAGCAACTCCCTTCTCGAAGGGCTGGTTTTTGGAAATGCACTTGGCCGTTTCCTTGCTAAAGTGCCGGCAAGGGCGATACCGGAAGAAAAAGAGCAGTCCAAGAGTTCCAGTCCAGTTTCCTTTTTACCTGATCTCAAGACATTGCAGGAAAAATTAATGAACGAAGCGGGAATCGTTCGAAATGAAGCGGGATTAACTCGACTAAAGGATTATCTTGAGACATTTAATATCGAAAAATTGCTGCATTTGGAAGTAACGGAATTATCGATAGAAGAAATAACGAAAACCAATGCCATGATAGTGGCGTGGCTGATTGCCGAATCCGCATTGACCAGGACGGAAAGCAGGGGCGGTCATTTCCGCAGTGACTATCCAAACGAAGATGACGCCCAATGGCTTGAAAATTCGGTTATCCTTGCTTGCACGGATGTGAAAAACCGAGTGAAAGGGAGACGACTATATGAATATATTGAAGCTTAAGCAGATGCTGCAACAATTTTTAATGGAAGATATAGGGGAATGCGATGTAACGAGTGATACGATTTTTGATCAAGGTGAACAAGGAACTTTGACATTCATCGCAAAAGAAGGCGGGGTCTTTAGTGGAGGGGACGTCATCAAGACGGGATTTGCATTGTTGGATGAGCAAATCGAGGTTTTCGTTTTTGTTCAAGATGGCGAAGTCTTTGAAGAAGGGCAGCAGCTTGCAAGAATGACCGGCGATATGGCCTCTCTTTTAAAAGGGGAACGGGTCGTTTTGAATTTAGTGCAGCGTATGTCCGGCATTGCGACACAGGCTCATAAAGCTGCCATGATTTTAGCGGGGACGAAGACGAGAGCTTGTGATACGAGGAAAACAACACCAGGCCTGCGGATGCTTGAAAAATATGCGGTCCGTTCCGGCGGGGCATACAATCACAGAAATGGTCTGTATGATGCAGTCATGATAAAGGACAACCATATTTCTTTCGCTGGGTCCATAACGAAAGCGGTTCAAACGGTAAAATCCAAACTGGGACATACCACTAAAGTGGAAGTGGAAACGGAATCACCACAACAGGTGCTTGAAGCAGTGGCAGCCGGTGCAGATATCATCATGTTCGATAACCGGAGCCCCGAAGAAATCAAGCAACTGATAAAATTGGTTCCCGCCCACATCATAACTGAAGCCTCTGGAGGGATCCATTTAGACAATCTAGCTTCATATCGGGAAACTGGGGTAGATTATATTTCGTTGGGCAGCTTGACGCACAGTGTCAGGTCACTTGATATTAGCGCAAAGGTCAAAGAACGTGAGGGGATATTGAAATGAACATATTGGAGATGGCTAAAACAGCAGGAAATACATTGCCTGAAAAGTATAAAACGATGACAAAGGAAGAGATGGAGAATCGGGTCCATGACATCAAGAAACGACTGGGGAACCGTCTATATATCCCAGGCCATCATTATCAACGGGAGGAAGTCATTCAATTTTCGGATTCAACGGGGGATTCACTTCAATTGGCTCAGCTTTCCGCGCAAAATCGCGAAGCGGATTATATCGTGTTTTGCGGTGTGCATTTCATGGCTGAAACAGCCGATATTTTGACGGAAGAAGGGCAGACGGTTATCCTTCCTGACATGCGTGCAGGCTGTTCTATGGCGGATATGGCGGATATTGAACAAACGGAACGGGCGTGGACAAAGCTTCAGGATTTATTTGGCGATACGATCCTTCCGCTAACTTATGTTAATTCCACCGCGGCCATCAAAGCTTTTGTTGGGAAAAATGGCGGGGCGACGGTGACTTCTTCCAATGCACAGGGGATGGTCTCCTGGGCCCTCTCGCAAAAAGAAAGGATCCTTTTTCTTCCCGATCAGCATCTTGGAAGGAATACAGCCTTTGACCTTGGAATCCCATTGAATGAAATGGCTGTCTGGGATCCGCATAAGGATGAATTGATTTATGAAGGGGAACTCGAAGACCTGAAAGTACTTCTATGGAAAGGCCATTGTTCAGTCCATGAAAATTTCACCATTGCGAATATTGAAACGCTTAGAGCGGAGCAGCCTGAAATGAATATCATCGTTCATCCCGAATGCCGCCGTGAGGTAGTCGCACTGTCAGATTATGCGGGTTCGACATCGTACATCATCAATATGATCGAAAGAGCCGAACCAGGTAGTTCCTGGGCAATCGGAACGGAAATGAACCTTGTCAAGCGACTTATCGCCAATAATCCTGACAAGAACATCATCTCGTTAAATCCGAATATGTGTCCATGTCTTACGATGAATCGAATTGATCTGCCTCACCTGCTGTGGGCGCTTGAATCAATTGAAGAAGGTATAATCATCAATCCGATCAAAGTGGAGAAGAACATTGCGGATAATGCCATCCTAGCTTTAAACAGAATGCTGGAACGCGTTTGAGTTGTGCATTTTAAAAAGACTTTGGATCATAAGGAAATAGGGGCAATACCCCTTTGAGTTTGTCCACCTAATGGGGATTGGAATGGTCTTATCCCGAATCCCTATCACGATTTTATCAAGGGATTATTGCCATGATTTTAAAACAATACCGAGTTATCCTCATGTATTTTTACTGTTTTTAGCTGAAACTCACAGGGGTGAAGAAATTTGCGACACTCCTGCCGAATAACTGGCTAGCCTAGACCCCACAGACGCTTGCGTCGAGGAGGCTTGGCAGACAGTCGGCGGAAAGGGAGCGGATTTCTGAAATCAACTGCAATTTTTAGTAGACAAACTCGTTTTTCTTCGAATTGGTCTACAATCTGAAGGGGGATAAGACCCCCTTTTCTCTTATTGTAATCAAAACAGGTAAGAACTTTTAAAGGTTACTCGATTTAAAAGTATTGCCTTCATTCATATCACCGGATTTAAAACCTTTATTGAACCACCGTTTTCTCTGTTCGGATGTACCGTGCGTGAAGCTGTCCGGAACCACGTAACCCTGTGCCTTTTCTTGGATACGGTCATCCCCCACACCACTTGCTGCATTCAAGGCCTCCTCAAGATCGCCTTTTTCAAGTAAATTCTCTCCTTGGACATGATGTGCCCAAACTCCAGCCAAATAATCGGCCTGAAGTTCAAGACGGACAGAATACCTATTATATTCGGTCTCGCTGACCTGTGAACGATCGGGCATTTCCTTTTCCGTTGTCCCTAAAATTGTCTGAACGTGATGTCCGACTTCGTGGGCAATAACATAGGCCATGGCGAAATCACCGGGTGCCTGGAACTCTTGCTTCAACTCTTGATAAAAGCTGAGATCAATATATAGTTTCTTGTCACCCGGACAATAAAATGGCCCTACCGAAGAAGCTGCCATTCCGCATGCCGATTCGACACTGCCTGAATACAGGACAAGGTTCGGTTCCTTATATTCCAGTCCATTTTTTCGGAATTCTTCTGTCCAGACCTGCTCCGTTTCTGCAAGGACGACAGATACGAACTGCGCAAGTTCCTTCTCTTCATCAGTCTCGACATAAGTGCTGCCATCGTTCGATTCAGTAGAATTCAAACTGCCTAGCAATTCGCTAGGATTACCGCCAAGGAGCGTCACGATCAAGACAATTACCAATCCGACCCCTCCGCCGATTCCGGCCATGCCTTTTCCGCTCATGCCTCTTCTGTCCTCGACGTTCGAGCTGCCCTGTCTACCTTTCCATTTCATTATTATTCCCCCCAGGGATGTAAGATAAGTACCTGAAGACAAAGCCTTAGGTCATTTACTTTCTTATACCCGGATTTCCCTGAGTTTAGACAGAAGCTTGAAAGAAGTGTTTCATAACATGATAGCTTCAAACTTAAAAACCATTGCTTCCTTTTTTTAGAATGAAGGCAATGGTCGCAATTAAATACTTTTTAAGAATGGCATTCCTTTTCGAAGATGTCATATCATTTATTTCCTCTCCAAAAAAGTACCTTCCATTTTCCTAAATCATTGATCCAATCATAAATGTCATTTTTCACGCATAAGTTTTCATGATAAAAATAATAGCAATTCACCCACTGCTTCATAGAATATATGGACATATGCACAGGAGGGGTTAACAGCGTGAAAATTCATATAGTCCAAAAAGGCGATACACTTTGGAAACTCGCCAAAAAATACGGCGTCAGTTTTGAAGAACTTAAAAAAGTTAACGCACAATTGAGCAACCCGGACATGATGATGCCCGGAATGAAAATTAAAATACCAGGGACATCCGGAGCTGTAATAAAAGAAACGGCTAAATCAAACGTGAATATTCAACCGGGAATTAAAGAATCCCAAATTCAACCGTACCAGGCTCAGCCAGCGCCTATAAAAGAACAGCAAATTATGCAAAAACCGGCTGTTAAAGAACAGCCGATGTTTCAACAGCCGGTAAAAGAACAGCCGAAATTTCAGCAGCCGGTAAAAGAACAGCCGATGTTTCAACAGCCGGTAAAAGAACAGCCGATGTTTCAACAGCCGGTAAAAGAACAGCCGATGTTTCAACAGCCGGTAAAAGAACAGCCGATGTTTCAACAGCCGGTAAAAGAACAGCCGATGTTTCAACAGCCGGTAAAAGAACAGCCGAAATTTCAGCAGCCGGTAAAAGAACAGCCGATGTTTCAACAGCCGGTAAAAGAACAGCCGAAATTTCAGCAGCCGGTAAAAGAACAGCCGATGTTTCAACAGCCGGTAAAAGAGCAGCCGAAATATCAACAGCCGATAAAAGAGCAACCAATCGTTCAACAACCAGTGAAGGAACAACCAGTCAAGAAAGAGCAGCAGATCATTCAGCCAAAGCCGATCATTAAAGAAAAGCAAAAAATCGTTCCAAAAGAAGTTCCGGTGCCCATGCCGGTGATTCCGGAAATCGATATCAATAATTATTATATGGTCAACATGACCAATATGAGTGTGCAAAAGCCTCCTGCACCACCACCTTTACCAAAGAAAAAAGAAGAGCCGGCAGTCACTAAAAAGAAGAAGAAAAAGCCAGCTGTACAGCCAGCTCAGGAATACAGTGAGCCGGTGGATGATTGTATTCCAGTAACACCAATTTTGCCCGGAAGCGGTTATTGCATTCAGCCGCCACCGTGGGCGCAGATGCATATGCAAGCCCCATATCAAGGAGTTCCAGGGTATCAGGCGGCTCCGGAAGTACATGGTTATCAAATGATGGAAGAGAGCTCTGATGTTTGGGGAGAATCTTCTGACATGTACATGATGGATCAAGGATTCGTCCAAGGGGCGAGCATGAATATACCAAGCCAGCAACAATATCCATATCAAGCCTCCGCACCGGTTCCGCACCATTACTATGGAGGGATGAATCAACAAGCTCAAGTAGCAGGTTCATATATGCAGCAAGATTATGAGTCACCAGGCGAATCGCCATCTTCATACAACAACAATAACTATAACTTTCCTCAGCAGTATAACCAGGCTGCCGGTGAGGAAGAGGAAGATTGCGGCTGTAATAAGGGGTTACTTGGAACTTATGGGCCGGAAGTGAAGGGGCAGTATCAAGGAAACCAAAAAATGGATGCCGATGCACATCACCATCCAGATTATCACCAATATCAATCCGTTCAGTCACAGCTGCAGCACCAGCAACAGCATCAGGCCCCATACCAAGGGATGTCACCTAATGCATCTCAAATGGAGAAAGAGATGCAACAATATGAAGAAGAGTCAGTAGAATCGGCTTACCAATATGAAGGAATCATGACGATGGGCGGTCAAAACGGAGGCCAACCGGTCATGACGATGGGCGGTCAAAACGAAGGCCAACCAGACATGATGATGGGCGGTCAAAACGGAGGCCAGCCAGACATGATGATGGGCGGTCAAAACGGAGGCCAGCCAGACATGATGATAGGCGGTCAAAACGGAGGCCAGCCAGACATGATGATAGGCGGTCAAAACGGAGGCCAGCCAGACATGATGATGGGCGGTCAAAACGGAGGCCAGCCAGACATGATGATGGGCGGCCAAAACGGAGGCCAGCCGGACATGATGATGGGCGGCCAAAACGGAGGCCAGCCAGACACGATGATGGGCGGTCAAAACGGAGGCCAGCCGGACATGATGATGGGCGGCCAAAACGGAGGCCAGCCGGACATGATGATGGGCGGCCAAAATGGAGGCCAGCCAGACATGATGATGGGCGGCCAAAACGGAGGCCAGCCAGACATGATGATGGGCGGACAAAGCGGAGGCCAGCCAAACATGATGATGGGCGGTCAAAACGGAGGCCAGCCGAACATGGTGATGGGCGGCCAAAATGGAAGCCAGCCAGGTATGATGATGGGCGGCCAAAACGGAGGCCAGCCGTGGATGATGGGCGGTCAAAACGGAGGTCAGCCGTGGATGATGGGCGGTCAAAACGGAGGTCAGCCGTGGATGATGGGCGGCCAAAACGGAGGTCAGCCAGGCATGATGATGGGTGGTCAAAACGGAGGCCAGCCAGGCATGATGATGGGTGGTCAAAACGGAGGCCAGCCAGGCATGATGATGGGCGGTCAAAACGGAGGCCAGCCGGGCATGATGATGGGCGGTCAAAACGGAGGCCTACCAGGTATGATGATGGGCGGTCAAAACGGAGGCCTACCAGGTATGATGATGGGCGGTCAAAACGGAGGCCTACCAGGTATGATGATGGGCGGCCAAAATGGAGGCCAGCCAGGTATGATGGGCGGTCAAAACGGAGGTCAGCCAGAGATGATGGGCGATCAAAACGGTGGTCTGCCGTGGATGGGCCGTCAAAATGGAGGCCAGCCGGGAATGATGCCTAGACAATTTGGTGGTCAGCCGGAAATGATGCGCGGTCAGCTAGGGGGGCAACCTGAAGCTATGTTACCTGGACAAATGGGTGGCCAGCCAGGCCAATTCGGGGGCGTTCGTGCGCCTGAAACATTTGGGATACCGACATATGTAGATGAAAGCGATGACTACTAATTATCAAGGAGACAGTGTTTTTAACACTCGTCTCCTATCTTATTTAAATCGTAAGCCAAAGAATGTCCGCCATATTCAAAGCAGTGTCTATTTAATAACTTTTGAAAAGGGTCATCCAATGATCCTTAAAGGATTCGATAGCTTTGAAAAGTGGGATCGGCAAAGAGAATTGACTTCTTTGTTAAAACAAAAGGGTTTTCATCAAACGTATTATATTCATCAGAATTTAATGCCCTTTGAATTTAAAGGGAAATGGTATGGGAGTATGGACTATTTTCCGCCGAGTAAGAAAAAATTCAGATATTCCAATCATAAGGACCGTTTAGAGGGAATTAAGTTACTGGAAAGCTTCCATGATGTGTCGGAACATCTCTCCATTAACGCGCCTGTGTTCAATCAATCAAAAAAGTGGAAAGAACGTTTATCACTTTTTAAAAAGAACTTTTCTTATGTTCGCCAATATGTTTCCGAAGATATTATCAAGGAATGGATTAGATGGGGTGAGTGGGCGCTAGAGGGGTTTGATAAAAATCAGTCTTTATGGAATAAGGAAAAGAAAGTAATCATTCATGGTGATTGTGCCCACCATAATTTCTTGCGCAGAGCGGACGGCACTTTGACTTTAATCGATTTTGACTTAATGGCAAATGCCCCGAGGTGCATTGATTATTTACAATATGCAAATCGAATATCGCATCATTTGGAAGATGCGGCCACCGAGCTGTGGGATGTGCCGCAATTGCAAAGGTATCAGTCAGACCTGGCCTTTTTATATGCTTTAACTTATCCTACCGATATTTTCCGAGAATGGAATCGTCTTAATAAAAGTTCTTCCCAGCTTCATTCGGTCTGGAAAATGACCGTGGAAGGTTTTTCGGAGCGGATGGCGATGAATGAAAAATTGGCAAAAAGGATTTCTTCCCTTAATAGGAATTAAAACGGGTTTTTGGCCGTATCTTACAGAGTACATTTCCCGTTCGACACCCATGCTAATTATGAGCGGAATATAGCTCATTCAATTGCAATGGGAGGGTTATTGGTGCAGAAAATAAAATGGGCACAGCCGCTTTGTACGGTATTGGCCGCCGTCAGTTTGGTTGGATGTGCTAATAATGATACTGCGGAAGATGAAAATATCACGAATGATACAGGATACCATGAAAAAGATGCATTGGTACGCAACATCAATTATGAGAATATGGTGCAAGGTTTATACAATAAAGATGATGCATACAGTAAGAGTGACCGTAACTACCATGGACATGAGAGTAAACCGCTAAAGGCGCGATCATCTTATTATAATTCTTATGAAGGCGCTTTAGCCGACAAAGTCAATGGTGTCGCCAATAAAGTGGAGCCGGTCATCGATGCCAGGACGATCATCATGAAAGACGAAATGCTGGTAGCCTTGCTGCTTGATGACTACAGCCAAGCAAAAGATGTTAAAGAAAGAATCAAGAAGGAAATCGGACCGCTTACCAATGGCCGTACCCTATATGTCACCACCGATGAAGGTGTCTATTTCAGAACGATGACACTTGATAACAATCTTCGGGATGGAGACACGAGGGAAATGATCACTTTGGATGCCAATGACATGTTCGATAATCTTAACATTCACGAAAATCACTTGAAATAATTAGTGGGCTGACCCGATATGGAGTCAGCTCTTTTTTGATTTTTTTCTGGTTAATAATCCTTATTTGGGTCAAACTACATAAAAAGTAAACGCCTTAAGAGGTGAGTATATTGATTAATCAACTCAGAATCCAATTTTTCATGACGCTTATCATATTGCCATTTTGCTTAACCGTTTTTGCCGAAGAAACCGTTCAAAAGGAAAATGATCCAATTGAGAGGAAGGTCATTCTTCAGCGTATGTATCTGGATGGCGAGTTAAGTGAAGAGAAATTGACAGAAACCATTTGGTCGATGGAGGACTTTTGGTCAAAATATGAAGGATGGAAAGTAGTCGATCAAAATGAAGAGCAGATTGTCATGAAGAAAATTGAAAATGACATATCTCCGCTTTTAAAAGCGAATGGTTACCTTGGGATGAGGGAAGATGGTACGTTATCCATTTTTATCGGAAGGCCTGAGCACGCCAAGATCATTCATACTTTCTACCAAATAGACGTTGGTAAACTTGAAGCATACAAGCAGGAGGAACTGCAAAAAGGGATTCCGATCATGAATAAAGACCAATATAAACAGCTCATTAAAGAATATGAGCCATATTCGGTAAACTAGGGTGGGATTACACCCCATCTTTCAGACTGTAGACAAACTCGATAGGATGGAGTTTGTCTACAGTTTTTTTAGTATTTTACATTGGCCGTTGACTTCCACTGCAGGCACTCGCTTTCCGCGGGCGGTCCGCCCACGGCGCCTTTGCGGTCTCCTTGGACGCGTATTTCCCGCAGGAGTCTCGCACACCCGTTCCAATCAACTTTGTTTTAAGCATAGTTGTAACACCCGAAAATCCTTGTGAAAAGACTTTGCCGATTATGAAATAACTTTTAATGAACAACACCCCCTTTTTATGATAAAATGAGAGGTACAGCAAAATCAGGGAGAGAATTAATTTGTATGATTATATAAAAGGCAAGGTCGATTATATTGGACCTGAATACATAGTTGTGGAAAATGGGGGGATCGGATATCAAGTGATGACGCCGAATCCTTTTATTTTTTCCGCTCAATACCAGAAAGAAATTCAAGTTTTCTTGTATCATTATGTTCGTGAGGATATGGCCGCATTATACGGATTCCAGACTCGTCAAGAAAAGGCGTTATTCACAAAATTATTGAATGTAACCGGAATCGGGCCGAAGGGTGCTCTAGCCATATTGGCATCTGGCCAGGTTGATCAGGTGGTGCAGGCGATCGAAAATGAAGATGAATCGTTTTTGGTGAAATTCCCGGGAGTCGGAAAGAAAACGGCACGGCAAATGATCCTCGATTTAAAAGGGAAACTTGAAAATATTATTCCGGATGCGTTTCCAAGCTTGTTTAACGAAGGCGTCACGGCTGCACTCAGTCCAAATGGTTATACAGAGGAGTTGGATGAAGCCGTTCTTGCATTGAAGGCTCTTGGTTATTCTGAAAAGGAAGTCCAAAAGGTTGCCAAGAAATTGCAGTCTGAAGATATGACGACCGAGCAATATATTAAGAAAGCATTGCAAATGATGTTAAGATAAGGAGTGGCGCAATGGAGGAGAGAATATTCAATCAGGAAGCCGATTTGAACGAACTGTCCTTTGAACAAAGCTTGCGGCCGCAAAACTTAAAGCAATATATCGGACAGGATAAAGTGAAAGCGAATTTAGGTGTATACATCGAAGCGGCAAGGATGCGTGAAGAAACGCTCGATCATGTACTTTTATATGGACCGCCTGGCCTTGGAAAGACGACGCTTGCCGTCATCATCGCCAATGAAATGGGTGTGAATATCCGCACGACTTCCGGTCCCGCCATTGAGCGGCCGGGAGATCTGGCGGCCATTTTGAGTGCACTTGAACCGGGTGATGTATTGTTCATTGATGAGATTCACCGTCTTCCCCGTGTCGTTGAAGAAGTTCTATACCCGGCTATGGAGGACTTCTGTCTGGATATTGTAGTCGGCAAGGGACCGGAAGCCCGTTCGATCAGGATCGACTTGCCGCCGTTTACCCTCGTAGGGGCCACAACACGTGCAGGCTCACTGTCTGCACCGCTCAGGGACCGTTTTGGCGTTTTGAGCCGTCTTGAATATTATACGGAAAACCATTTGACTGATATCATCATCCGTACGGCAAGAATCATGGATACGGAAATGGATGATCAAGCAGCGGCAGAGCTTGCAAGAAGATCAAGGGGCACACCGAGGATTGCCAATCGGCTTTTACGAAGGGTCAGGGATTTCGCCCAGGTACGCGGTGATGGTACGATAACGGCCGAACTTGCCGATTATGCGCTTGAATTAATGCAGGTCGACCGTTTAGGACTCGATCATATTGACCATAAATTACTTAAAGGGATCATTGAAAAATTCCGTGGCGGGCCCGTGGGTCTGGAAACGATTGCGGCAACGATTGGCGAAGAGGCACATACGATCGAAGATGTGTATGAACCATATCTGTTACAAGTCGGTTTTCTTCAGCGTACCCCAAGAGGCCGGATGGCAACACAGCTTGTTTATGAGCATTTCGGAATGGAGATGCCTGAATGATGAATATACCAAAGATGGTCATGATTTTGGGTGTGATTATATTCGTGATTGGTTTTGCGATGAAATATATCCATCTCGGCAGGCTGCCGGGAGATATTTTTCTAAAAAAGGGGAATACGACGTTTTACTTTCCCATCGTTACATCAATCATCGTCAGTGTTGTATTGTCCGCGATTTTTTATTTGATCGGCCGTTTTAAATAATGATTACAGCTTGATAGACACGTAAGGAAGTGGAACAGATGAAATTGGATATGTTTGATTTTCATTTACCGGAGGAACTGATTGCCCAAGTTCCTTTGGAGGATAGAGAAGCAAGTAGATTGATGGTGCTAGACAAAGAAACCGGCAAGCTTGAGCATGATGTATTCAGCCATATTACGGAATATATCAAACCGGGAGATTGCCTTGTGTTGAATGATACGAAGGTGCTTCCAGCCCGGCTATACGGCAGTAAAGAAGGAACGGGTGCAAAAATCGAAGTCTTGCTGCTTAAGCAAGAGCATGATGATGTATGGGAAACGCTTGTGAAGCCGGCCAAACGGATTAAAGAAGGCTCGACGATCGTTTTCGGCGATGGTAAGCTGAGTGCTGTTTGTACAGGTGTACTTGAGCATGGCGGCCGAATCCTTGAATTTAAATATGAAGGCATATTTTATGAAATACTGGAGAAGCTTGGCGAAATGCCGTTACCTCCATACATCAAGGAACAACTCGACGACCAGGACCGCTATCAAACGGTTTATGCGCGGGAACGGGGATCTGCAGCCGCACCTACCGCTGGCCTGCATTTTACGGAGGATTTGCTCGGGAAACTTAAAGGGATGGGTGTCCACATCGCCTTCATCACGCTGCATGTTGGGCTTGGTACATTCCGTCCGGTAAGTGTCGACGATATAGATAGTCACGAAATGCATTCGGAATTTTATCAAATGACGGAAGGCACTGCCAGATTACTGAATGATGTGAAAGAAAAAGGCGGGAAAATCATTACGGTCGGCACTACGTCCACAAGGACATTGGAAACGATTGCGTCCCGCAATGATGGGGTTTTCAAGGAAGAGAATGGCTGGACGAGCATCTTCATTTATCCTGGATATGAGTTCAAAGGGATCGATGCGATGATAACGAACTTCCATTTGCCCAAATCGACTTTAATCATGCTTATTTCTGCACTTGCAGGCAGGGAGCATGTCCTTCATGCCTATGAAACGGCTGTGGAAGAAAAATACAGGTTCTTTAGTTTTGGAGATGCAATGTTAATTAAGTAATATAAGAGTGAGAAGCTCTTGAAGGGAGTTATTGCGTTGACTGCAATACGATATGAGTTAATCAAAACATGTAAACAGACAGGGGCACGGCTAGGCCGGGTCCATACACCGCATGGTTCTTTTGAAACGCCGGCATTTATGCCGGTTGGAACGATGGCTACTGTCAAAACGATGTCCCCGGAAGATTTGAAACAAATGGGGGCAGGCATCATCCTGAGCAATACGTACCACCTATGGCTGCGTCCGGGGCATGAAATCATCAAGGAAGCTGGCGGATTGCATAAGTTCATGAACTGGGATCGGGCGATTTTGACCGATTCAGGCGGCTTTCAAGTCTTCAGTTTAAGCGAGTTCCGCAAAATTGAAGAAGAGGGTGTGCATTTCAGGAACCATCTGAATGGCGATAAATTATTTTTATCTCCGGAAAAAGCTATGGAAATACAAAATGCGCTTGGCTCCGATATTATGATGGCATTTGATGAATGTCCGCCATTTCCGGCGACTGAAGAGTATATGAAGAAGTCAGTTGAACGGACATCGCGCTGGGCTGAACGCTGTTTGAATGCACATGAGCGTCCAAATGACCAAGGGCTGTTCGGAATCGTTCAAGGCGGGGAGTTTGAAAATCTTCGCAAACAAAGTGCAAAAGACCTTGTCTCCCTTGACTTCCCGGGTTATGCTATTGGAGGGTTATCCGTAGGGGAACCGAAGGATATCATGAACCGCGTCCTTGAGTTTACAACTCCGCTGCTGCCATCTGACAAACCGCGTTACCTTATGGGGGTCGGTTCACCGGACTCATTGATCGATGGTGCACTCCGCGGTGTTGATATGTTTGACTGTGTACTGCCGACGCGAATCGCACGTAATGGCACGCTCATGACGAGCAATGGGCGGCTGGTTGTGAAAAATGCGAAGTATGCACGCGATTTCGGTCCAATCGATGAAAATTGCGATTGCCATGTTTGCAAGAATTATAGCCGGGCATATATCCGCCATTTGATTAAATGTGAAGAAACCTTTGGTATTCGCCTTACGACTTACCATAATCTTCACTTTCTGTTAAACTTGATGGAACAGGTCAGACAAGCTATTCGAGAAGATCGTCTTGGAGACTTTAGGGAAGAGTTTTTTGAGCAGTATGGTTTCAATGAACCAAATGCGAGAAACTTCTAATTCCATAAATATTTTAATGAACGAAAGGAGTGAATATACTTAAATGGGTTCTTTAGCACAAATACTTCCGTTGATTTTAATGTTCGTATTGTTCTATTTCTTATTGATCCGCCCGCAGCAAAAACGCCAAAAGGCTACGCAAAACATGCAAAGCAGTTTGAAAAAAGGTGATAAGGTTGCTACTATCGGCGGCATGCACGGAACAATCGATGCAATCGATGAACTGCAAATCGTCATTAAATCACCAGACGGTACAAAACTGACTTTTGACCGTGCAGCAATCCGTGAAATTACGGAAAGCGCACCGAATAAAGAAACATCCCTATAAAACAAACGAAAACCGGGCCATGTGCCCGGTTTTTTGCTGTCTTTTTTTAATCGGAGCGTGAGTCTGAACTCATGTTGACCCCAAGAACGCCACCCATCATGGCCGTAATCACAAAACAGCCATAGTATATCCATTGCTTGATGGTGAAAAGTGCATCGTGACCTAAATATTGAAAAAGGAACACGACCAACAGATAAAGCAGCCCAGTGCTTCCGCCCAAGAATAGTCCTTGCTTTTTCCCTTTGCCTCCTGAAATGAATCCACCAATGAACAGCGATAAAAAGGACACGATCATGACCACGTATGTCAGGGATGATTCCGTCAGTGAAGTAAAACGAAGAAGGATGGAAACGATTAAACTAGCAATCATCGCTATGGCAAAGATGGAGCCTACGCCATAAATTACGGCGACACTCATTTTTTTAGTTTCGATGGGTATTCCTCCTTTTTAAAAGGCTGATACGTATAGCCTGTTTATGTGTTTGTACAAGCATATTCCCGATATCGAACCTTTAGACCAGGTTTAAGAAGCTTCCCGTAAAATTAGAAAATATTATGGAGTAATTTTTCAATTCCCAAGCCATGCTATGGATGAAGGAAGTGTTGTTAAAGTGGATATCTATCTAGGGATCATTTTTCGAACGGCGGTAATCTATCTGGTCATCTGGTTCCTTTTTCGAATGATGGGGAAGCGGGAAGTTGGGGAACTGAGCGTTCTCGATTTAGTGGTATCCATCATGATAGGGGACATTGCTGTGCTATCCTTTGAAGATTTGGAAAAACCGTTTATCCGACAGACTATCCCAATGTTTGTCCTCGCGATCCTCCAAATTACATTGGCATTTGCCTCATTGAAAAGTGTCAAATTACGCAATTTCATGGACGGCAAGCCGCAGATCATCATTAATCAGGGGAAAATAGATGAAAAAGCGATGCGCAGACAAAGATATAATTTTGATGACTTATTGACCCAACTTCGTGAACAAGGAATTATTGATATAAACGAAGTTCAATTTGCCATCCTTGAAACTTCAGGAAGGCTCTCGGTGATTAAAAAAAGCGACGAAGAAGGGTCAGAAAGTCAGGTACCATTCCCGCTAATTGTTGACGGAGAGATACAGGAAGAAAATCTTGATAAAATTGGGAAAAACCATTTTTGGCTTCTGAATCAGTTAAAAAAACATGGAGAAACGAAGGTTAAAGAGATTTCGATTTGCGGATACATAGATGGCCAATTTTACATCGATAAAAATGAAACGAAGAAATGAACCGAAGCCCTTGGATGCTTCGGTTCATTTTATTTCCAAGCGAATTTTGATAAAAAGCCGCCCACTACGGGAATCCTGATCAGATCGGCCTTTTTTATGCTGCCGGTCATGAACAGGAAAAATGTGAACAGCAGGATAACGACCGTCACGGAAAGCAAAAGCCGTATGCCAAGTGGCTGTGAGGAGAGCGGGAATTGATAAAGATAATAACCGCCCCATCCGGAAATTAAAGCAAGGACCAAAGCTGACATATAGCTGCGGAAATGAAGCGTGAAAGGGACGACCTTCAGCACAGTTGAAAAATGCAGGAAGGTAACGAGCATCGTACCGACGGCTATCCCGATTGCGGCTCCCATGATTCCGAAACTTTCCTTTGACGCCAGCAGCCAGATCACACCGATTTTAAGGATGTTACCAGCCAGGCTGTTGAACATTGCGGCCTTTGCAAGATCCAGTGCTTGCAGCATGGATTGCAGCGGATATTGAAAGTAATATAGGATGAAAAAGGGTGCCAGGAATTTAATGAAAACGGCAGCATGCGAAGAGCCGTACATGACTTGTAAAATCGGTTCGGCAAAGATGAATAAAATGACGATAGCTAAACAGCCTGTGATAAAGGTGATCTTCAGTGCCTGCTGAAGCCTGTGTTCAACGAGTAAAAAGTTTCCGGTCGTACGGGCTTCACTCACTGCCGGGACAAGTGCCGTCGCCAATGATGACGTAACGAAGGAAGGAAGCATGAGTAAAGGCAGGGCGTACCCTGTCAGCTCCCCATATTGACTTGTGGCTGCGGCCGCGGTGACTCCGGCAAGTGCCAAACTCTGGGCGACCACTATCGGTTCGAAAAACCACGAAACCGATCCAATCATCCTGCTCCCGGTGGAAGGAAGGGCAATCCCCATCAATTCGGTGAATGTTCCTTTTCCGGATTTGACATTCTTGAAGAAACCCTTTCTGAACTTAAAATGTTTCTTTAATTTAAAGCTGGTCAATAAGTAGATGAGAGATACAAGCTCACCGATAATCGATGCGAACATCGCCCCGGCTGCAGCATATTCGATTCCATATGGCAAAAAGGCCTTCGTCAGGACGGCTATGAAAGTGATTCGGGCCACCTGTTCGATAACTTGTGAGAAAGCGAAGGGCTTCATATTTTGCTTGCCTTGGAAATAACCGCGCAGTACGGAAGATATGGCGATGATAGGTACGATAGGGGCAATCGCCATGAGCGGCCATAACGTCCGTTTGTCAGTGAATAGGTATTCTGAGAGAGCCGGCGCGAAAAGCAGCATCGCAGGAGTGAAAATCATCGATAGAGTAAAGGTGCAGGCCAAAGAAACGACAAGGATTTTCTTGATTTTCCGTTCATCACCTCTGGCATTTGCCTCAGCCACGTATTTCGAAATGGCGATTGGCAGGCCTAACTGGGTTATGTTCACGACGAGAAAGAGGGTCGGTAAAGCCATCATATATAAACCAACGCCTTCTTCGCCGATGAAGCGGGCGATGACAATGCGGTTAATGAAACCAAGAACCCTTGTAATCAGGCTTGCGATTAATAATATCAGCGTCCCTTTTAAAAATTTGGACATTGAACTCCCTCCCTGCCTTCTCAAAAAAGCGGTTATGCTATACAATTATCTATATGCTTGTACTTGGACAAAGCATGACAAAAGTGTTTGTTTGCGTTCTAACAAATGATTAGAAACCCTTCTAAGAAAATGCGCATTCATTTGAGAATCATTTTTACTGGAGGCAAAGTGATGGCAAAAAAGAATCATCCCTATCAAAGGTATTATCTAAAGGTGCGTCCATTCTTGAAGAGCAAGCGTGAGGAATTCCAAATGGTCGGATTGAATGCCGTAACGGAGGAAGACATATGGGGAACCTTAACCAAAAATAAATGGAAGCGTCCGCAGGAAAACATTCACATACATGAACTTGTCGCAGATATCGTGACATTTTCGAGCAACCAGTTCATGACTTTCCAAATGGTCGAAGCTTATAAATCACCAAACCTATTTGAGCCGCTTTCTGAAGAGGAACTGAAGGAACTTTTGAAAGAATGACGCAAAGATATACTTAAATTGACAGCTGTTTGTATTTGACTCATAATAGATATGGTTATGCTTTTTTTGGAAAAGCATGGAAAGCTGTGTCTTTTTTCTTAAACAGCAAAGGGAATGCAGTTATCATTTAAACAAAAAATGACAGTTTTTTTAACTTCAGGAACAGGCGTATTATAGAAAGGGGCCTACTACATAATGGTAAAAAGAAGCAGGATCGTTGCGTTTTTTCTAATCGCACTTTTGATTTTCGCAGCGATGGGGACGACTTCAAAAGGAATCCTAAAGGATATCAAGCTGGGTCTTGATCTTCAAGGCGGTTTTGAAGTGTTATATGAAGTAAAACCGCTGAATGGGGAAAAGATCACCCCCGATGTTTTACGGGCTACAGTAAGCTCACTTGAGCGGCGTGTCAATGTTTTGGGTGTTAGCGAGCCTAACATTCAAATCGAAGGGAAAGACCGGATTCGCGTTCAATTGGCTGGGGTCAAAGACCAAAACAACGCTCGGGAAATCCTCTCGACACAAGCTAAATTATCCTTCCGTGACTACAACGATAAGGAAATGATGACCGGTGCCGATCTGAAAGAAGGCGGCGCGAAACAAACGTTCCAAGATAATCAACCGGTTGTTGAAGTCACATTGAAAGATGTGGATAAATTTAAGGATATCACTCAAAAAATATCCACGATGGAAAGTCCTACTAATGTACTTGCAATCTGGCTGGATTTTGAGGAAGGAAAAGATTCCATCAAAGATACCTCTTCACAGGACAATATGATTTCAGCTCCAGCTGTCAGTGAAGTTTTTAATACGAAGAAGGTGTATATTACCGGTCAATTCACGGTGGAAGAAGCGAAAGAGCTTGCAGCCCTTCTGGATGCAGGTGCCCTGCCTGTTGATTTGAAAGAAAAGTACTCCACTTCAGTAGGTGCCCAATTCGGTGCAGGTGCCCTGAATGATACTATTTTTGCAGGAATCATCGGAATTGCACTTGTTTTTATCTTCATGCTTGTGTATTACCGCTTCCCGGGATTCATTGCAGTCGTCACTTTAAGCATATACCTTTTCTTGACGCTATTAGTGTTTGATTGGATGAATGCGGTGCTCACTCTGCCTGGTATTGCGGCATTGGTTCTCGGTGTCGGGATGGCTGTCGACGCCAATATCATAACCTATGAGCGAATCAGGGATGAATTGAAACTTGGCAGATCCGTTAAGGCAGCTTATAAAGAAGGTACCAAGAATTCACTTGCTACAATCACGGATGCCAACTTAACGACCTTGTTGGCTGCGGCCGTACTGTTCTATTATGGAACAAGCTCGGTTAAAGGGTTTGCCACCACTTTGATCATTTCGATCTTAATGAGTTTCATTACAGCCGTTTATGGTACACGCCTCTTCATGAGCCTGTGGGTGAATAGCGGATTCCTCGACAAACGTACAACATGGTTTGGCGTGAAGAAGAAGCACATTCACGATTTATCCGAGAAAATGGATTTAATGTCATTGCCAACACGCTTTGATAAAATCGATTTCGTCAAACATCGGAAAGTTTTTTATGGCATTTCAATCGGTGTCACCATTATCGGGATCATCTTCCTGCTCGTCTTCAGATTGAATCTTGGGATTGATTTCACGAGCGGTACCCGCATCGAGATTGCGTCCAACGATGTTTTAACGAAGCAGCAAGTCGTAACCGAAATGGAAAAGGTCGGTATTGACGAGAAGGATATCAAGGATGTCAGGCTCGCTGGACAAGACAATAAAAATGCTGTCGTTCGGACAGTCGGTGTCCTCGATAAACAAGAGATTGCTGAATTGAAGGACCATTTCAAAAAGGATTACGGAGCAGAACCGAATGTCAGCACCGTATCACCGACTGTAGGGAAAGAGCTTGCGAAAAATGCCATGAAATCGTTAGCGATTGCATCAATCGGTATCATTTTGTATGTATCGATACGATTTGAATGGCGAATGGCCGTACCTGCTGTGGTTGCGCTTATACATGATGCATTCTTCATCATCACGATTTTTAGCTTACTCCGGCTCGAAGTGGATATCACCTTCATTGCTGCGGTTCTGACGATTGTCGGTTATTCGATCAATGATACGATTGTAACCTTTGACCGTATTCGTGAAAACCTGCGCTTCAGCCGTAAAATCAAAACCGCCGAAGAGCTTGAGAACATTGTGAACATCAGTATCAGGCAAACTTTGACGAGATCCATTAACACGGTTCTGACCGTTCTAATTACAGTTATCGGGTTGATGATCTTCGGTAGTGAAGCTATCCGTAACTTCTCCATTGCGCTGTTTATCGGTTTAATATGCGGCGTGTATTCATCGCTATTGATCGCTTCCCAATTCTGGCTTGATTTGAAAATCAGGGAATTGAAGAAGAAAGGTCCGCTGAATACCGCAAAAGAAAAGAAACAAAGTCTTGAAGGACAAGTTTAATAAGTGAGAGGGGGCTGGCATGATGCCAGCCTTCTTTTTGTTAAACTAAGTTTATAGGATAGGGAATTACAGCCATTTATGAGTTTAAAATAAAATTGAAACTGGTATATTCGTTTTGTATAATGAGTAAGTTGAGGGGTGAATAAATGTTAAAGCCAAAAACCCGGTGGAACTTGCGTACTGCCGATGAAAACAAAGTTGCTGTACTAGCTGAAGAGCTTCATATCACACCTTTGGTTGCAGCCCTGCTTGTGAATCGAGGCCTGGATACGATTGAAAGTGCCCGATCATTTTTATTTGTAAAAAATCAAACTTTTCATGATCCATTTTTATTGAAGGATATGGATAAAGCGGTATATAGAATAAGAGAAGCCATTCAAAATGGAGAAAAAATACGTATATTCGGTGATTATGATGCGGATGGCGTGACATCGACCACAGTGATGATGACGGCATTGATGAAATTGGGGGCCAATGTTGATTTTTATATCCCGAATCGTTTTACAGAGGGATATGGTCCGAATCCGATGGCGTTCCGCCTTGCAGCTGAGCAAGGGGTGAACGTATTAATAACCGTCGATACAGGAATTTCTGCAATCGATGAAGCGAAACTTGCCGGCGAGCTTGGCATGGATTATATATTGACTGACCACCACGAACCGGGGCCGGAACTGCCTGAGGCATTGGCAATCATCCATCCTAAACTTGAGGACAGTTCCTATCCATTTAAAGACCTTGCCGGAGTAGGGGTCGCATTTAAGCTTGCACACGCCCTGCTTGGGGAATTGCCTGAGGATCTGCTTGAAATAGCGGCAATCGGCACGATAGCGGATTTAGTGCCTTTGCAAGGGGAAAACCGCCTCATTGCTGCGAAAGGCATCGAGCAGTTACGTTTGACTCGCCGCCCGGGACTTGTTGCGTTAATGAAAGTGGCGAATGTTCAGCAGGAAGCATTGAATGAAGAATCGATCGGCTTTGCGATGGCACCGAGGATCAATGCTGTCGGGCGCCTTGGAGATGCCGATCCCGCTGTCGATTTATTGATGTCCGCAAGCCTGGAAGAAGCGGTGGAACTTGCGAATGAAATCAATGATATCAATAAAGAGCGGCAGGAAATGGTTGCAGCAATGGCGGCGGAAGCGATAGCTGAGGTCGAGGAAAACTTCCCGCCGGAGTCCAATGGCGTGCTCATCATCGGAAGGGAAGGCTGGAACGCAGGAGTCGTGGGGATTGTGGCCTCAAAACTTGTTGAACGCTTTTACCGGCCCACGATTGTATTGAGCTATGACCGGGAAAAGGGATACGCGAAAGGTTCTGCTCGGAGCATCGCCGGTTTTGATCTTTTTCAAAGTCTTTCCGCATGCCGTGAACTGCTGCCTCATTTCGGTGGGCATCCGATGGCTGCTGGAATGACATTGAAAATTGAAGATGTCCAGGAACTCAGGGACCGCATGAACTTGATTGCGAAGGAACAACTGAACGAAGAGGACTTCACACCGATTACAAACTTGGACGGTGCTACGACTTTAGCTGACGTTTCCATTCAAACGATTCAGGAAATGAGCTTGCTGGCGCCATTTGGGGTAACGAATCCCAAGCCGAAAATATTGATAGATTCCGTACAGCTTTCAAGTGTCCGCAAAATAGGTGCCAACCAAAATCACTTGAAGGTCTCGCTTGAAGATGGTGAAAATCACAAACTTGACGGTGTGGGCTTCGGTCTTGGTCATTTTGTCGATGAAATAGCTCCGCATGCTGAGGTCTCGGTTATTGGTGAGCTTTCCATCAATGAGTGGAATAATATGAAAAAGCCCCAGATCTTTGTCCAGGATGTCTCGGTAAACCATTGGCAGTTATTCGATTACCGCGGCAAGGGACAGGCAGAGAAGTGGCTTGCCGACATTCCTGCACAAAACCGGAAGATCGTCATTTTCTCGGAAGATATTTATAGCAGATATCCATTTTTACAAAACCATCCGGATCTCGTTATTATAAAGAATGAACTGGATGCAGAGCAGCTCGATTGCTTCGAAGGTCATTTGGTATTCATGGACATGCCGCAGTCAAGGGAATATTTGAAACGGGTGATTGCCGATAAACACCCTTCGCGTATCTACGCTCACTTTTCCCATGAACAGGACCATTTTCTAAGTACGATGCCAACAAGAGATCATTTTAAATGGTTTTATGCCTTCCTTGCCAAAAAGGGGCCGCTCGATGTGAAAAGATATGGTGATGACCTAGCCAAATATCGCGGCTGGTCAAGAGATACGGTGGATTTCATTTCTAAGGTGTTTTTTGAGCTTGATTTTGTTACAATAGAGAATGGGTTAATTATGCTCACAACCAATGCGAAAAAACGCGATCTCAGTGAATCTGAATCGTATACAAGAAAGAAAGAGCAATTTGAGCTTGAACAAGAGCTTGTTTATTCTTCCTATCAGCAATTATTCGATTGGTTCAATCATTATTTAGTTCATGAGGCAACAGACCTTGAGGAGGAAACAAAGCAATGGATTTAAAGCAATATGTAACAATTGTGCAAGACTGGCCAAAACCGGGTATTGTCTTCAAAGATATTACAACATTAATGGATAACGGTGCAGCTTATAAATACGCAACAGACCAGATCGTCGAGTACGCTCGCGATAAGAATATCGACTTGGTGGTCGGGCCGGAAGCGCGCGGATTCATTATCGGATGTCCAGTCGCATACTCATTGGAAGTGGGCTTTGCGCCAGTGAGAAAAGAAGGAAAACTTCCACGTGAAACGATAAAAGTCGAATATGGATTAGAATATGGCAAGGATGTATTGACAATCCATAAAGATGCCATTAAACCGGGACAGCGTGTACTGATTACGGACGATTTACTTGCTACCGGGGGAACAATCGAAGCGACGATCAAATTGGTTGAACAGCTTGGCGGGATTGTAGCCGGGATTGCATTCCTTATTGAATTGACTGACTTGGATGGTAAAGATAAATTAGACGGCTATGATGTCTTGACATTAATGAGCTTTTAATAAAGAAGAGCACTCTGACCAGGGTGCTCTTTCTGTTTTTACCCGTTTTTTCTGGATTTTGTCGAATTTCCAGTGAAAAAATGCAGTATTCTTTATAAAATACACGTTTAACTCTTTACATCCTTGCCTTTTTTTTCGATAATAGTAATAATAAAGAGTTTTTCTGCTAATAAGTTTATTTGCACTTTTATCCGTTTAAGCGGATTTATTTTTTTTCGCAAAAATTGTCACGTTTTGCAGAATAATAAAGGGAAGTGCTACCAATCATACTCAATCCGGATCATATCCGGTGGCAGTTAAAGTGGGGTTAAGGTGATTAAATGGCTAATGATCAAATATTGACTGCCGAGCAGGTTGTAGAACGGGCCAGCTTATATCTTCAGCCGGAAGAAGCTGAATTTATTCATAGAGCGTTTAAGTATGCAGAGTATGCTCACCGAGAACAATTCCGTAAATCGGGAGAGCCGTATATTATTCATCCGATTCAAGTGGCGGGCATTCTGGCTGAACTTGAAATGGACCCTGCAACCATTGCGGCAGGTTTTTTACATGATGTTGTTGAAGACACGGAGATCACTCTGAAGGATATTGAAGAAAATTTCAGTCCTGAAGTCGCCATGCTTGTGGATGGCGTGACAAAGTTAGGGAAAATCAAGTATAAATCACAGCAGGAGCAACAGGCGGAAAACCATCGGAAAATGTTCGTGGCTATGGCCCAGGATATACGGGTCATCTTGATCAAGCTTGCGGACAGACTTCATAATATGCGGACTTTGAAGCATCTGCCCCAGGAAAAGCAGAGAAGGATATCGAACGAGACGTTGGAAATTTTCGCACCGCTTGCTCATCGTCTTGGTATCAGTACAATTAAATGGGAACTTGAAGATACTGCACTAAGGTATTTGAATCCTCAGCAGTATTACCGAATCGTCAACCTGATGAAGAAAAAGCGTGCAGAACGTGAAAAGTATCTGGAAGAAGTCATTGATGAAGTGCGTAAAAACGTTGAGGAAGTCAATATTAAGGCTGACCTTTCCGGGAGACCGAAACATATATACAGCATTTATCGTAAAATGGCTTTGCAGAATAAGCAGTTCAGCGAAATTTATGATTTGCTTGCAGTTCGGATCGTCGTCAATAGCATAAAGGATTGCTATGCCGTTTTAGGGATCATCCATACATGCTGGAAGCCGATGCCTGGCCGATTCAAAGATTATATTGCGATGCCGAAGCCGAATATGTATCAATCGCTCCATACGACGGTGATCGGACCGAAAGGCGACCCGCTGGAAGTGCAGATCCGTACTTCCGATATGCATCGCATTGCCGAGTTCGGGGTTGCCGCGCACTGGGCTTATAAAGAAGGAAAAGATGTCGGTGAACAGCCTTCACTGGAAGAAAAATTGACATGGTTCCGGGAAATTCTTGAATTCCAGGATGATGCGACTAATGCAGAGGAATTCATGGAATCCCTTAAAATAGATCTTTTTTCTGATATGGTATTCATTTTCACACCAAAAGGCGATGTCATCGAACTGCCATCAGGATCCAACCCGATAGATTTCGCATACCGGATTCATTCGGAAATCGGAAACAAAACGATTGGTGCCAAAGTGAATGGGAAAATGGTACCGCTGGATTATAAACTGAAAACTGGCGACATCATAGAAATCTTAACTTCCAAGCATTCATATGGTCCAAGTCAGGATTGGCTTAAACTAACGCAAACATCTCAGGCGAAAAACAAGATCCGCCAATTTTTCAAGAAGCAGCGCCGGGAAGAAAATATCGAAAAAGGCAAAGAACTTGTTGAAAAGGAAATCAAGGATATGGAGTTCGACCTGAAGGAAATCCTGACGGCCGAGAATATCAGGCGTGTTGCAGATAAATTCAACTTCCTGAATGAAGAAGATATGTATGCAGCAGTCGGATATAACGGAATCACTGCCCTTCAGGTAGCTAACCGCCTTACCGAAAAATGGCGTAAGCAGAAAATGGTCGAGCAAGAAGCGGATATTTCTGAAGCGGTAGCCGATCTGAAAACCTTCTCCAATCCATCTAAAAAACGTGACTCAGGTGTACAGGTACCGGGTATTGATAACCTGCTTATCCGTTTATCACGCTGTTGCAACCCAGTGCCAGGGGACGAAATCGTTGGTTATATAACCAAAGGCCGTGGAGTTTCAGTTCACAGACAGGACTGCCCAAATCTGGATAGCGGGGATGCCGACCATCGCCTTGTGCCGGTTGAATGGGAAAGTACGATTAATGAACGCAAGGAATACATCGTTGAAATTGAAATCAGCGGCTATGACCGTCGCGGCTTATTAAACGAAGTGCTGCAAGCCGTCAATGAAACCAAGACCAACATTTCGGCGGTCTCGGGTAAATCCGACAGGAATAAGGTGGCGACCATTCACATGTCGATCTATATCCATAACATTGCCCATTTACAAAAGGTCGTCGACCGTATCAAACAAATTTCAGATGTTTATTCCGTTAGAAGGATCATGAACTAAGGAGTTTTTATTGCCATGCGTGTTGTTTTACAACGTTCCAAAGCGGCAAAAGTCGTTGTCGCAGACCAAATAATCGGGCAAATCGACAGCGGGCTCGTCCTGTTGGTTGGTGTCACCCATGGGGATACCATCGATGACGCCGCCTATTTGGCAGATAAGATTGTAAATCTCAGAATATTTGAAGATGAAAATGAAAAGATGAACCATTCACTCTTGGATGTGGGAGGTTCGATTTTATCAGTTTCACAATTCACCTTATACGGCGATAGCCGCAAAGGCCGTCGACCGAACTTCATGGACGCCGCCCGTCCTGAAGAGGCGAATGAAATATATGAGGCATTTAACGAGGAACTCCGCAAGAAAGGCGTCCATACGGAAACCGGTCAATTTGGTGCCATGATGGATGTTCAGCTTACTAATGACGGTCCCGTTACACTAATACTTGAAAGCAAAAAATAACCTGCTGCGGCAGGTTTTTTTTGTAGAAAAGCCAGCTTCGATGCGAAGCTGGCTTTTTTCTAATTCTTATTTAAAATACCGCGCCAATCCATTATAGATGGCAGATGTGATTTTTTCTTGATACTCATTCGATGTTAACGTCAATTCTTCCACGGGATTGCTTAAATAACCTAGTTCAATAAGTGTAGCTACCCGTTTATTTTCGCGGGTAACATGAAAATTCCCGTAACGTGATCCACGATTGGGCACCTGCATGGTTGTACCGAGTGAATTGGCCAGTGTAGCCGCCAATGCACGCTGGTAGTCATGATAGTAGTATGTGGTTATCCCGCTGGTGATCTGGTCCTTGGTGCTATCATAATGGAGGCTGATGAAAGCATCCGCGTTATGTATATGAGAAGTGCTGACCCGGGAAGGGAGTGGAACATAGGTATTTCCGCTTCTGGTCAGGATCACTTTAGCTCCTGCCGCCTGAAGTTTGTCCCGCAGCAGCTCTGCCGTACGAATCGTCAGGTTTTTCTCGAATGTTCCACCGACGCCTATTGTACCGCTATCCCTGCCGCCATGGCCCGGATCGATCACAATGGTTTTATCCTTTAAGTATTTTTCAACGCCAGGTCGTTGGATCTGCTCGGAATTCCCTTCGATCGTCACGATCCATCCGGCCACATAAGCCGTTTGTCCGCTCTTCAGTTTAATGGAATACCAGTCGCCTTCCATACCTGATGCGGAGAACGTTTCACCTGCATTGGCCTGTTCGACAATCTTCGAGTTGCCATCAGGCTCGCTTCTAAGGATCGTACCATCATGAATGATGGTAATCTTGTTACCTTTTACATCAACCTTTTTTTCCTTCACCGTTTGTTCAACATTCTCTTTTTCCAGATACCAACTCACGACCCAGCCCTTTTTCGAACCGGAGAGCTTGATCTGTGTCATATTTCCCTTTGTTTGCAGCACGGCGTACGTCTCATCCTTGTTCACCGAACCGATGACCTTGCTTGAGAGAGAGGCTTCTTTCCTGACATTTAAACCCGTAGCGGTCACCCTTGCAGTGGCGCCTGCCGGATCATTTTTCATGTCTTCTTTACCTTCGCTTACTTGTATGTAGGGTTCAGCTACCCAACCGCGGACTCCTTGGAAATCAATTTCAGCCCATTCATTTTCAACCCGGTAAACGGTCACTGCCGTATTTTTATTCAGCTTTCCGAGTGTGGCACTGCTTTTCGACGGTTCCGAACGGACATTGAGCCGATCCACCAAAGTTACTCCGGTTTTTACGGATTGATTCGTTTCTTTTTTCTTAGTTGAATCTTTTTTCGCTGCATTTCCTGATGCGGCGGGGAGATTAAGGTAGTCAGAAGAGACCCACCCTTCGATATCCGCCGTTTTGATCTTTATCCAATTTTCATTTTTTTCGATGATGTCAACAGCTGTACCTTTACTCAAGGACCCAACCGTTTGAAATGTAGTGCCTGGACCTGTACGGACGCGGACCGAGCTGCCTGATATCACACCTTGTCCGGATTCCTTTTTGACCAGATCTGTATCAGACCCCGTTTGTCTCTCCACTAGCCAATTGGCAACCCAACCCGTTTTGCCGGCGCCAATCCGGATTTCGATCCAGTCGCCATCTTCATTCAGGATGGGATACGATTCCCCTTTTGCCAGTTTTTTTACGATAGGGAAACTGAGACCTGCACCTTCACGGACATTGACCAATTGGGTCGTCACGATATTTTTCCCTTCATCTTTTCCAAAAGCGTGATTGACGGGGAAAATCGCTGAGAATATCAGCATAAGTGTCAGGCCGAATAAACCCGATTTCTTCTTCATAAGTTGTCTCTCCCTTTTAATGTCTATATGTATGTATTCTCGTTCAATGAAAATTTCCCTCTTTCCCTGTGCAAAAAACATTTTTTTTAGGAAAGAATAGAGCTTATATAACTCTAGGAGGGAACCACATGAAATTCAGCGAAAAAGATCAAACGAGCTTAAGCGGAGGCAATCAAGTACTTGGTGTCGATTTTCACGATTTCATCCAAAAGGAACAAAGCGCAAACCTTGTTGAATTGGCATCTGAATTCGGAGTCAATGTCCGGACGATCAAAAATCTGAAAAAACGTTTGAACCAATAAAATGAGACAAAATCCTCAGTCTGCCTTGACATTTGATGTTAACGTCCGTATGATTATAAAATATCAGACTTATTACTGCAATAACCAATGATGGAGAAGAGTAATTAAGAAACACATGAAAAGAGAGGAAATGCCGAGGCTGAAAGCATTCCACATGATGACTTAATGAAAGAACCCTCCGTAGGCTTCACTCCGAACGGATTTACTTAATAGGAGATGAACGTAAAACAGGCGTTAACTGTTTTTTGAGCGGAGGCACTTTTTTTTGTGTTTCAACTAGGGTGGCACCACGGGATATCCAAACTCTCGTCCCTTGTAACATATAAGTTACAAGGGGCGGGAGTTTTTTGTTTGGAAAAAATCAGTATAGCGCCGTATCAGAAAGGGCGTCTTGCTTTAAAGGAGGAAACACAAATGTCTATTCAGATTCCTAGAGGTACCCAGGATTTATTGCCGGGCCAAACGGAAATTTGGCAGTATATCGAAAACACGGCGCGTGAGATCTGTCACCGTTATCAATATAAAGAAATCCGCACTCCAATTTTTGAGCACACGGAATTATTTTTACGTGGTGTAGGGGATACAACCGATATCGTCCAAAAAGAGATGTATTCATTTCAAGATCGCGGTGAAAGGAACTTAACCCTTCGTCCGGAAGGCACCGCATCTGTTGTACGGTCTTATATCGAGAACAAAATGTTCGGGTTGGCCAATCAACCGGTCAAGCTTTATTATATCGGGCCGATGTTCCGGTACGAACGTCCGCAAGCAGGCCGATTCCGCCAGTTCGTTCAATTCGGCATCGAAGCTTTAGGAAGTAAGGATCCCGGAATTGATGCAGAGGTTCTGTCACTTGCAATGAACCTGTATAAGGAACTTGGTTTGAAAAAGCTGAAACTTGTGATCAACAGCCTTGGTGATAAGGAAAGCCGGACAGCGCATCGCAATGCGTTAATCAAACATTTCGAACCCCGCATCGGTGAGTTTTGCGGCGATTGTCAAAACCGTCTGGAAAAGAATCCTTTGCGTATCCTGGATTGCAAAAAGGATCACGGTCACGAATTGATGAACACGGCTCCATCCATCATTGAATATTTAAATGATGAATCCCGTATTTATTTCGAAAAGGTGAAACAGCATTTAACCGATTTGGAAATCGATTTCGTCGAAGATCCGACTCTAGTGCGCGGCTTGGATTACTATAATCATACCGCCTTTGAAATCATGAGTGATGCAGAAGGCTTTGGCGCCATCACTACACTTTGCGGAGGCGGCCGTTATAACGGGCTTGCTGAAGAACTTGGCGGACCGGAAACACCCGGAATCGGCTTTGCACTTAGCATTGAACGCCTGATTGCAGCCCTCCAAGCAGAAAACATCGAGCTTCCGATCAAAAAGGGAATTGACTGCTATCTTGTTTCATTAGGTGAAACAGCCAAGGATTATACCGTCAAACTTGCCCATCAATTGCGGAATGCCGGTTTTACCGTCGAAAAAGACTATCAAGACCGTAAAGTGAAAGCACAATTCAAATCAGCCGACCGCCTCGAAGCAAGATATGTGGCGACACTCGGAGATGATGAATTGGCAAATAATAAAATCAATGTGAAGTTCATGGAAACCGGTGAACAAGTCCAGATGGATCTTGCTACATTCGTTGAACAATTCAAAAAGCTACAGGCTTAAGGGGGAAATACCATGTTTGGCAGAACATACTTCAATGGTGAAGTGACAGAAGCAGCTATTGGTGAAAAAGTAACATTAAAAGGATGGGTACAAAAACGCCGGGATTTGGGCGGTGTCATCTTTATCGACCTACGTGACAGAAGCGGAGTCGTCCAAGTCGTTTTCAATCCGGACATTTCGGCAGAAGCGCTGGCAACAGCCGAAAAAATCCGTAATGAATACGTCCTTGATATCCAAGGGACAGTCATCAAACGTGATGAAGCCAACTTCAACCCGAACGTAACAACAGGGACCGTTGAAGTTCAAGCCGAAAACGTTACAATTTTAAACGAAGCAAAGACCCCACCATTCATCATTGATGAAAGAACGGATGTATCAGAAGACATCCGCTTGAAATATCGTTATTTGGACCTCCGTCGTCCAGCGATGTTCGAAACGCTGAAAATGCGTAACCAAACAACAAAAGCCATCCGTGATTACTTGGACGGTGAAGGCTTCCTTGATATCGAAACACCTATCTTAACAAAAAGTACACCTGAAGGAGCACGTGACTATTTAGTGCCTAGCCGTGTGCACGAAGGGGAGTTCTATGCACTTCCGCAGTCACCGCAAATCTTCAAGCAGCTATTGATGGTATCAGGTTTCGAACGTTATTATCAAATTGCCCGCTGTTTCCGTGATGAAGACTTACGTGCTGACAGACAGCCTGAATTCACGCAAATCGATATCGAAACAAGCTTCATGAGCCAAGAAGATATCATCAAGACCGCAGAAAATATGATGGCTAAAGTGATGAAAGATGTTAAAGGACTGGACGTAACACTGCCATTCCCTAGAATGACCTACAATGAAGCGATGAGCCGTTACGGATCCGACAAACCGGATACACGCTTCGGAATGGAACTTAAAGATGTTTCCGAAATCGTCAAAGACAGTGATTTTAAAGTGTTCACCGGCGCTGTTGCAAACGGCGGACAAGTAAAGGCAATCGTCGTTAAGGACGGAAATGCGGATTATTCCCGTAAAGACATTGATGGATTGGCTGAATTTGCAGCGATTTACGGTGCAAAAGGCCTTGCATGGCTGAAAGTTGAAGAAGACGGCGTAAAAGGGCCGATCGCCAAATTCTTCGCTGAAGATCAAGAGCAATTAGTATCTGTATTGGAAGCCGAAGTGGGCGATTTAATCTTATTCGTGGCGGATAAGAAAGGCATAGTAGCTGATGCGCTTGGAGCACTACGCATCAAGCTTGGTAAAGAAAGAGGCTTGATCGATCAAAGCAAATTCAACTTCCTATGGGTGACGGACTGGCCATTATTTGAATATGACGAAGAAGAAGGACGCTACTATGCAGCACACCATCCATTCACAATGCCATTCCGTGAAGACATGGACAAATTGGAGTCAGACCCAGCAAGCGTCCG
The DNA here is from genome assembly GCF_056502895.1 of Bacillus sp. T-10(2022). NCBI lineage: Bacteria > Bacillati > Bacillota > Bacilli > Caryophanales > Bacillaceae > Bacillus > Bacillus sp. T-10(2022). The sequence continues at coordinate 3,967,759 of NZ_CP113518.1, read as the reverse complement.
TGCCCAAGCATATGACCTTGTACTGAACGGCTACGAACTTGGCGGTGGATCACTGCGGATATTCGAACGCGACGTTCAGGAAAAAATGTTCAAAGTACTTGGATTCTCCGAAGAAGAAGCAAACGCACAATTCGGCTTCCTAATGGATGCATTCGAATACGGAACGCCTCCACACGGCGGAATCGCCCTTGGACTGGATCGCATGGTCATGCTGCTCGCAGGCCGCACGAACCTTCGCGACACCATCGCGTTCCCGAAAACAGCAAGTGCAAGCGACCTGCTCGTTGACGCACCGAGTACTGTAAGTGACAAGCAATTGGCCGAACTTAACCTAAGACTTGCAGCACTTAAAAAATAATTCATTTGGGAAAAATATGAAAAAATACCTAGGTGTTTTTTCTTGAAACAGAGTTAAGCATTATGATATGATATTTCCAATAAGTAAGAGTCCTGATGTGTTCGTTCTTTAACCTATAAGTTTTGACCGAACACTTATAGTTACCGGGAGCACTAGTTTCCTGGCCGCGTAAAAGCCTCCCTCGAAGAGGACTTACAAACGCGAGGAACCGAGCACCCACCTGCGGAGAGCGGGTTCAAAACAAAGGCGTAAACGGCACAATTGGGACTCTTACACCTTACAAAGCAACCCATGTTACATAACATGGGTTTTTTTGTGCGTGAAAATAGTGAACTTACGAGAAAATGCGTGTATTCACGAGTAAATGGTGCGAATTCACGAGTAAATAGTGAGAATTCACGAGTAAATGGTGAGAATTCACGAGTAAATGGCGGGAACTCACGAGTAAAACGTGCAAATTCACGAGTAAATCGTGCAAATTCACGAGTAAAACATAAATTCACGAGTAAATGGTGAGAATTCACGAGTAAATGGCGGGAACTCACGAGTAAAACGTGCAAATTCACGAGTAAATGCCGCGAACTCACGAGTAAAACATAAATTCACGAGTAAATGGTGAGAATTCACGAGTAAATAGTTCAAATTTACGAGTAAATGATGCGAATTCACGAGTAAAACATAAATTCACGAGTAAATGGCGGGAACTCACGAGTAAATCGTGCAAATTCAAGAGTAAATGATGAGAACTCATAAGTAAGCTACAAATCACAAGAATTAAACCGAGCAAACTCACGGTAAAACACCTGATTTCAGTATTTTAGCAGGAAAAATGGGCATTAACAAAGAAGCTAAAGGAGAAGGAGTTGATATATATATGCTAAAACCGTGTGAAAGGCCTATGAAAATGCTCAAACTGGAGGCATTAAGCAGGAGGCTATCAGCAAATCATCCAAAACAGGAAAGAATAAGGAACGATTTCCGGAAAATCCGTACAGGATTTAACGGGGAGCGGAGTATCGGAAAAGAACTGAAGAATCTTCCGAAAGAATATCGAGTATTTCATGATTTGAGGTTAGGCTACGACGGGAGCCGTTATTTTCAAATGGATTTCCTAATAATCACCCGGAATTACGGCATCATCATCGAAGTAAAAAACTTTGCGGGAACGCTCTATTTTGACCGTGCCTATCCCCAACTGATTCGGACAAAAGATGGACAGGAACAAGCTTATCTAGATCCGCTGATCCAGGTTGACGTGCAAAAATCCCGATTTAATGATTGGCTTACTTTTCACAAATTCCCCTCGCTGCCGATTGAAACGCTCATTGCCAATGCAAACTCGAATACCATCATCCGGACTACCCCAGGTTTTACCCCCATTTTCAAAAAAATCACGGGAAAAGAAACCCTGATCTCCAAAATTCATACCCTCGATGAAAAATATTCTTCTAAGCAATTAACCCAAAGGCAGAGCAATAGACTTTCGAATACGATTCTGCAAAAAAACACTCCGCATAATCCTGATATCCTCGAATTGTATCAAATCGATGAGCAAGATCTGCTCAAAAGCGTTCAATGTCCAGAATGCTCTGCTCTCCATATGCAATATCACTGGGGCAAATGGTCCTGTAGTCATTGTTCTTACACTTCAAAGGATGCCCACATTCAAGCTCTTCGCGATTTTGCTCTCCTTATAAAACCCAATATAACAAATAAACAAGCACGGCTCTTTTTACAAATAGATTCAATTGATATCATGCAGCGGATACTGTCTGCACTGGAGTTGCCTTATTCGGGGCAATTTAAAAATAGAGCGTATAGACTTGATGGACTAATTCACGAGTAAAAGGCGCAAACTCACGAGTAAACGGCCCAAATTCACGAGTAAAAGGCGCAAACTCACGAGTAAACGGCCCAAATTTACGAGTAAACGGCGCAAACTCACGAGTAAACGGCCCTAATTCACGAGTAAATGGCGCAAACTCACGAGTAAACGGCCCGAATTCACGAGTAAATGGCGCAAACTCACGAGTAAACGGCCCAAATTCACGAGTAAACGGCGGAAACTCACGAGTAAAAGGCGCAAACTCACGAGTAAATGGCCCAAATTCACGATTAAACACCCCAATCTAACGAAAAAAACCCAAAAACCTCGAATAAACTTCAAATCTTCCCATTTAAGTAACATTCGGCAATATAGATTCGTAAATTATAGTAAGGTTGAGCAATATTCAGCCAAGGATAGAAAGTAGTGAGGGCTTTGAAAGACTTATTGTATGCAAAGAGGAAGGAAATGCTTCAATTAGTGGAGCGGCTAGTGAATATAGATAGTGGTTCTCATACGAAAAAGGGTATTGATGAAATTGGTTCGATATTAAAAGCGAAATTTGAAAGTCTGGATTTTATTGTGAATACTGTTGAGCAACAGAATTATGGCAATCAGCTGGTCATCCAGCATCGTGAGGCGAATCAACCGCATATTTTAATCGTTGCCCATATGGATACGGTTTTTCCAGAGGGGACAGCGCAAAAACGTCCATTTAAGGTGAAAGGAAATCGGGCATACGGTCCTGGTGTGGCGGATATGAAGTCTAGTTTGGTTGAGCTATTTTATGCGATCCATTGCTTGAAACAGACGGGGCAGACAGGCTATAAGCATATCCAAATCATTCTTAATAGTGATGAAGAGATCGGGTCACCGACGTCCGCATCCCTCATATCGGAAAAAGCGGCAAATAAGAAGTTCGCATTAATTCTTGAACCGGCAAGGACTGACGGTTCGCTTGTCACGGCAAGAAGGGGCTGCGGTCAGTTTAAAGTCGATATTATGGGAGTGGCTGCCCATTCGGGGATCGAACCGGAAAAGGGACGAAGTGCAATTGAAGAATTGGCCCATAAGATCATCGCCTTACACCGATTGAATGATCAAAAGAAAGGGATCAGCGTTAATGTCGGCAAAATTGAAGGAGGCTCCGCTGTCAATATGATCGCTTCCCATGCGGCTGCCTTCGTCGATGTGCGGATTTCGGAAAAAAAACAGGAAGGCATCGTTCTCAAGCAGTTGAAAAAAATCTGTGCCGAGACCTATATTCCCGGAACGAAAACGACACTAAGCGGAAAAATGGATCGGTCTCCCATGGAAAAGAATGAGAAATCAAACTTGCTTTTAGAGACGATCCGTCAGGCTGGGAAGGAAATCGGCATCGAAATCACGGATACGGCCACGGGTGGAGGCTCGGATGCTTCCATCACTTCTGAATTGGGAATCGCGACAGTGGATGGACTCGGGCCCGTTGGAGGAAATGCACATAGTGAAGAGGAGTATTTGGAAATTCCGAGCCTGACGGAAAGGACGCTCCTTTTGGCTACCGTCCTTCAAAAATTATCAAAAATGACCTAGTGCACTAATTCCGATTAGACTGCTCATATTTCGCTTGTCATAAATGATGTTTATGATATATTGTTAATTGGGAAGCTAAATAAGAACAGAATTTATTGGAGTTGAATATATATGCTGCATCAGTTTTCACGAAATGAATTGGCAATTGGCAAGGAAGGAATCGATATTCTGAAAAACACGACGGTTGCGGTCCTGGGTGTAGGAGGCGTTGGTTCATTTTCAGCCGAAGCATTGGCACGTACGGGGGTAGGCCGTATTATTCTTGTGGATAAAGACGATGTCGACATCACGAATGTAAACAGGCAGATCCATGCTCTATTATCAACAGTCGGTCAACCGAAAGCGGAATTGATGAAAAATCGCATTCAAGACATCAATCCCGACTGCGAAGTGATCGCTCTTAAAATGTTCTATACAGAAGAAACGTTTGAGGAATTCTTCAGTTATGGCCTTGACTATGTCATTGATGCATCGGATACGGTCATTTATAAGATGCATGTGATGAAGGAATGCCTGAAACGGAATATCAAGGTGATTTCAAGCATGGGGGCCGCTAATAAGATGGACCCGACGCGTTTTCAAATTGCCGATATCTCCAAAACGCATACCGATCCGCTTGCCAAGGTCATTCGTACTAGATTGCGTAAAGAGGGCATAACAAAGGGAATCCCGGTTGTCTTCTCCGATGAGAGCCCTATTGTCATTCGTGAGGATGTCCGAAAAGAAGTCGGCAATGATGAGGCAAAAATCCGTAAAGCGCAAATGCCGCCATCTTCGAATGCTTTCGTACCATCCGTAGCAGGCTTAATTGCAGCTAGCTGGGTGATCAATGATATATTAAAAAACATTGAAGTTCGCCGTGTAAACGATTGATAAGAAGTTAACTGACTCTATAAAGGGTCAGTTTTTTTTTGTGTCGAATAGTAGATATTCCCTTTTAATAACTTTTTTATCCATATCATATAGACGGGGTCGAAAGAATGAGATAAACTATTTTCAGAATATTATTTTTATTCAGATATTCTATTTGGTTAAAAGAACATACAAAACAAGGGGGTTTCAAATGAAGAAGAAAAAGCTAGCAGGAGTGTTTCTATCACTTTCATTGGTTGCAGGGGCGCTGGCAGGTTGTAGTGGCGGCGACTCGAAAACTAGCAGTTCAGGCGGGGGTTCATCAAACTCGGGTGACACAATCAAAATTGGGGCCAACCTTGAATTGTCCGGAGGTACGGCATCATTCGGCCAATCGGCTGCCGATGGATTGCAACTGGCCATCGATGAGATTAATAAAGAGGGCATCGACGGTAAAAAATTGGAAATAGTTAAGGTAGATAATAAATCAGATGCTGCAGAAGCTACTAGCGGTTCGATCAAGCTGGTCAGCCAGGACAAGGTTGTGGCTGTAGTCGGATCTGCGACAAGCACTAATACATTGGCACAGGTTCAGGTCGCACAGGATAATCAAGTTCCTCTACTCACACCAACTGCAACAAATCCCGACATCACCAACAAAGCTGGAAAATTAAATGATTATGTGTTCAGGACTTGCTTTATCGATCCATTCCAAGGTACGGTGGCAGCCAATTTCGCAACTGACGAAATAGGGGCAAAGACGGCTGCGATCTATGTGGATAGCGCAAGTGATTATTCCAAAGGATTGGCCGCAGCTTTTAAAGAAGCGTTCACTGCCAAGGGCGGTAAAATCGTGGCGGAAGAAGCTTATGTAACTAAAGATACTGATTTCCGCTCTACATTGACACGTATCAAATCCGCAAAACCAGAGTTCGTTTTCCTTCCTGGTTATTATGAGGAAGTCGGATTGATCTTAAAACAGGCACGTGAAGACGGCATAGACCTTCCATTCATGGGCGGAGACGGCTGGGATTCCCCGAAGGTCGTTGAAATTGCCGGAGCGGATGCTTTGAAAAATACTTATATCACGAATCACTATTCTCCGGAAGATGAAGATGCAAAAATCCAGGATTTCGTTGCAGCCTTCAAAAAGGAATACAATAAAACACCGGATGCCTTTGCCGCACTTGGCTATGACACTGGCTACTACCTGGCTGATGCCATCAAGAGATCTGGTGATGCTTCTCCCGAAAAAATCAGACAAGCGTTGGAAGATGTCAAAGATCTTCAATTAGTTTCCGGAACGCTGAACCTCGATGAAAACCATGATCCGATCAAATCGGCGACCATCTTGGAATATGTGGATGGCAAACAAACATTCAAAACAAAAATCAATCCATAATACCTTACGTGGATAGGGGGCAAGTCCCCCCTATTCTATATTCACTTAAAAAACACCTTAACGGGGAGAGTGCAATATGGAACTGATTCAGCAATTGGTAAATGGCATTTCACTCGGAAGCATTTATGCTTTGATCGCGCTTGGTTATACGATGGTATATGGAATCGTCAAGCTCATAAACTTCGCCCATGGAGACGTATTCATGGTCGGTTCATTTGTAGGGTTTTACGCCATTACCGTAATGGACTTATCCTTCATCCCAGCTTTATTGATTTCGATGGTCTCATGTGCCATCTTTGGCGTTTTAATTGAACGGATTGCTTATAAACCCCTTCGTAATGCAACACGGATTGCGGCCTTGATAACGGCCATCGGTGTTTCCCTTCTGATAGAAAACGGGCTGATTTACATCCGGGGCGCCCAGCCGGAAGCCTATCCAAATAATGTCCTTCCGATGGATAAACTCGATATATTGGGAGTTTCCATCAGCAGTCAATCGATATTGATCTTATCTGTTTCCATCATATTAATGATCATCCTACAATTCGTTGTCCATAAAACCAAAATCGGCAAAGCGATGCGTGCCGTTTCATTCGATTCCGAAGCGGCTAAGCTGATGGGAATCAATGTGAATAATACGATTTCAGCTACGTTCGCCATAGGTTCGGCCCTAGCAGGGGCAGCGGGTGTCATTTTTGGAATCTACTATATTAAAATCGAGCCGTTGATGGGTGTCCTTCCTGGCCTTAAAGCATTTGTTGCAGCAGTCTTGGGCGGCATCGGCATCATTCCGGGCGCGATGGTCGGCGGTCTACTGCTTGGAGTGATCGAGGCTTTGGTCAGTGCTGCCGGTTATTCATTATGGCGCGATGGTGTGGCTTTCGTCGTACTTATCTTGATTTTGATTTTCTTGCCGCAGGGTCTTTTCGGTAAAAATAAAAGAGAAAAAGTATAGGGGAGACATGGCGATGACTACTTTAAAGAATTCAAAGGGTTTTTGGCTCTCGATCGTGCTCGCACTTATTTTTTTCGGAATCATGCAGTACACCATTTCAAACGGAATGCTCAACCCATTTTATATCAACACGCTCATGTTCATCGGCATCAATATCATGCTGGCGACGAGCCTGCATTTAATCATTGGAATAACCGGGCAGTTCTCGATTGGTCATGCAGGTTTTTTAGCGGTAGGGGCCTATGCTTCGGCAGTCATGACAATGAAGCTTGAACTTCCTTTCATCATAGCTGTATTGGCTGGGGGCGTAATAGCCGCTGTTGCGGGCATGGTGATCGGGGTGCCGAGCTTGCGTCTGAAGGGGGATTACCTGGCGATAGCTACGCTTGGATTTGGAGAAATTGTCCGGATCGTCCTTTTGAATATTGATTATGTAGGCGGGGCAAGCGGGATGCAGGTATCCCACCTGACTACTTGGCCATGGGTTTTTGCCTGTGTGATGATCACCGTCTTAGTCATCCGGAATTTCACCAATTCGACTCACGGACGGGCATGCATATCCGTAAGGGAAGATGAAACGGCCGCTGATGCGATGGGAATCAATACGACCTATTATAAAGTGGCGGCTTTCGTCATCGGAGCTTTTTTTGCCGGAATCGCCGGATCGCTTTATGCCCATAATTTCTATATTATCCAGCCATCGAATTTCGGTTTCCTAAAATCCTTCGATATTCTGATTTTCGTCGTACTTGGCGGTCTTGGAAGTCTTTCAGGTTCGGTTTTGGCCGCAATTTTACTGACGATCGTGACGACGTTCCTACAGGATTATCCGGAAACGAGGATGATCATCTACAGCCTTGTCTTGATCCTGATGATGATTTTCCGCCCGCAGGGTTTAATGGGAACAAGAGAAATCACGGCATTGTTCACAAATAAAAAAACGAAAGGGGGCCCAAAGGATGGAAGCCACAATACCGTTGCTTAAAGTAGATTCGGTGGGTATCCGTTTTGGCGGGTTGAAAGCTGTGTCCGATGTGAACGTGGAATTATTTCCAGGGGAACTTGTAGGCCTGATCGGGCCGAATGGAGCTGGGAAAACGACTTTCTTCAATTTATTGACGGGTGTGTATGTCCCTACAGAAGGAACGATTGCTTTGAATGGGGAAAATCTAAATAAGCAGCCGCCATATAAAATTACCCGAAAAGGGATCTCGAGGACCTTTCAAAACATTCGCCTCTTCAGTGAGTTATCCGTGATCGATAACGTGAAGGTTGCTTACCACTCGCTTGCCAAGCATGGAATTCCAAGCTCCATATTCCGGCTGCCGGGACATTTTTCCGGTGAAAAGGAAATGGATGAAAAGGCGCTCGAATTCTTGAGGATTTTTAATCTTGACCATTTTAAGGATGAAAAAGCGAAGAATCTTCCATACGGACAGCAAAGGCGGCTGGAAATTGCGCGTGCTCTAGCCGCCAATCCGAAACTTCTTTTACTGGACGAACCCGCAGCCGGGATGAACCCGCACGAAACGAAAGAATTAATGAACCTCATTGCTTTTATCCGGAAGGAATTCAACCTTACCGTGTTGCTCATCGAGCATGATATGTCACTTGTCATGGGGGTATGCGAACGGATTTACGTTCTTGATCATGGACAGCTTATCGCTCACGGAAAGCCGGAACAAATCCGCAATGATCCTAAGGTTATCGAGGCATATCTAGGGGAGGAGGTTTCCTGATGCTGAAAATAGAGGACATCAATGTTTATTATGGCAATATCCAAGCGTTAAAAGGGGTTTCCATGGAGATTAACGAGGGCGAGATCGTGACCCTGATCGGGGCGAACGGAGCGGGAAAAAGCACGTTGCTCAAAACGATATCCGGTCTGTTAAAACCAAAGCAAGGAAAGGTTCTGTTCGAAGGCGAGCCGATTGGAGGAAAAGCTGCACAGTCCATCGTGAAAATGGGCATATCCCATGTACCTGAAGGGCGACGTGTCTTTGCCAACATGACGGTTGCCGAAAACCTGGAGCTTGGGGCTTATTTGCGGAAAGACAAAGATGGCATCAATAATGATATGGAAAAGGTGTATGAGCTATTTCCGAGGCTGCTGGAGAGAATCAAACAGCAGGCCGGCACGCTTTCAGGCGGTGAACAGCAGATGCTTGCAATGGGCCGGGCCTTAATGGCAAAACCACGGTTATTACTGCTCGATGAACCTTCGATGGGCCTTGCACCGCTTTTGGTGAAGCAAATATTCAACATCATCCAGGAAATCAGTGAGACCGGAACAACGATCCTTTTGGTAGAGCAAAACGCCAACCTTGCATTATCGATTGCAGATCGGGCTTATGTAGTTGAAACGGGCCGAATCGTCCTGTCGGGCAATGCCGAGGAACTCACTTCAAGTGAAGAAATAAAAATGGCCTATTTAGGAGGCCATTGAACCGCCGTTTGGCGGTTTTTTTGTTTGATGATCGGGTTATGCAATATATGCAGGAAGATAAAAAAGTACAATATTTTCATGCATGATTTTATACATCCAATATAGTATTATTCAATTTTGATATAGGAATTAAGACTAAAAAAGAACTAAAAAACTGGGTTTAATTCCCTATCAATATACTTCTATTTTGGTAAAAATGTAATTAAAAGGATGAAAAAAATAAGGGAATGAATAAAATTTTTTGAGCAATAAATAAGGAATTTACAATATCGATATAATTAAATTATCAGTTTTTTCTGATTATACCGCCTATTTTCGCAATATTTAAAATATATAAAGATAAAAATGATATAGCACTTCCTGTGAAAAATATCCTATTTGGCGAAATCTTCTCACAATTATTGTATAGACGGAATGAAAATTATGCGGTAAACTATTTTTCGAAATATTAATTTAATTTCAAAAATTTCATCTAATCAACTTTTTCTGAGGCATCTTGAATAAATATTCATGCATCAGAGCGATGATTACTAAACGGGGGGATTATTTATGAAAAAGAAAAAACTAGCAGGTGCATTCCTTTCTCTAACACTTGCTGCAGGAGTGCTAGCCGGTTGTTCCAGCTCTGGTTCATCAGAAAAATCAAGCGGAGATGGAGATACGATAAAAATCGGTGTCAACCTTGAATTATCAGGCGGTGTTGCTTCATATGGACAATCGATTGCAGAAGGTCTGGAGCTTGCGACTGCAGAAATAAATAAAGAAGGCATTGACGGTAAAAAAATCAAACTTATAAAAGTCGATAATAAATCAGAAGCGTCAGAAGCGACAAGCGGAGCGATCAAGCTGACATCACAAGATCAGGTTGCAGCGATCGTAGGTGCAGCGACAAGCACGAACTCGATTGCACAAGTACAGATTGCACAAGATAATAAAGTGCCGGTCATCTCACCTTCCGGTACAAGCCCGGAAATCACTTTCAGCAAGGATAAATTGAACGATTACGTTTTCAGGACAAGCTTCATCGATCCGTTCCAAGGAACGGTAGCTGCGAACTTTGCCACTAAAGAAATCAAAGCGAAAAGTGCAGCCATCTATATTGACAGCGCAAGTGATTATTCAAAAGGATTAGCGGCAGCCTTTAAAGAACAATTTGAAAAAAATGGCGGAAAAATCGTTGCTGAGGAAGCTTACATCGCGAAGGATACTGATTTCCGTTCCACATTGACTCGTTTGAAATCGGCAAAACCTGATTTCATTTTCCTTCCTGGTTACTATGAGGAAGCTGGTCTGATCGTGAAGCAGGCACGTGAAACTGGACTTGACGTTCCATTCATGGGCGGCGACGGCTGGGATTCTCCTAAGCTAGTAGAAATTGCCGGTGCAAAAGCTCTAAATAATACGTTCATCACGAACCATTATTCTTCAGGTGACCCTGATGAGAAAATTCAGAATTTTGTGTCTGCATTTAAAGCGAAGTACAAAGATAAATCCCCGGATGCATTTAACGCTCTAGGATATGACACAGGATACTTCCTTGCAGACGCGATTAAACGTGCTGGATCAGCGGATTCAGAAAAAATCAAAGAAGCGCTGGAAAAAACGGCTGACCTTGAGCTTGTAACGGGTACATTCACATTGGATGAAAAACATAATCCAATCAAATCTGCTACCATCCTTGAGTTTAAAGAGGGAGAGCAAGTTTTCAACACAAAAATCAATCCTTAATTTCGGAGTACAACTCCAATCCTTTCGCCGGCCCTTCGTCAATAAGAAGGTGCTGGCGAATTCTCATTTTTCAAGCATGCCAGGATGCTGAACATCCCCTTAGCGGAATGAAAGAGACTGGACTAATCACTCATAAAATTAGATTTTCAAGGAGAGTCGAACATGGAATTGATACAACAGTTAATAAACGGGGTTTCACTAGGAAGTATTTATGCCCTTATCGCTCTCGGATATACGATGGTTTACGGGATTGTTAAATTGATAAACTTTGCACATGGTGATGTATTCATGGTCGGCTCATTCGTTGGGTTTTACTCAATAACGGTCCTGGATCTGTCATTCGTGCCTGCCCTATTAATCTCGATGACGGTCTGTGCGCTGTTTGGAGTATTGATCGAACGTATCGCGTACAAGCCATTACGTAACGCAACACGTATCGCGGCACTTATCACTGCCATCGGTGTTTCCCTTTTGATTGAATACGGATTCATCTACGTCCGCGGTGCACAGCCGGAAGCTTATCCGAATGATGTATTGCCGACAGACAAGTTCAATATTTTTGGAGTTTCCATCAATAGTCAATCGGTTTTGATTTTTGGAGTGGCTGTAGTCTTGATGATCATCCTTCAAATCATCGTTCATAAATCAAAAATAGGAAAAGCGATGCGTGCCGTTTCCTACGATGCGGATGCAGCTAAGCTAATGGGGATAAATGTCGATAACACGATTTCTGCCACCTTTGCAATCGGTTCCGCATTGGCTGGGGCAGCGGGCGTCATTTTCGGTATTTACTATATTAAGATCGAGCCGCTCATGGGTGTGCTTCCGGGATTGAAGGCATTCGTTGCCGCCGTACTTGGAGGGATCGGGATTATACCGGGCGCGATGGTCGGTGGCCTATTGCTAGGTGTCATCGAAGCTTTGGTCAGTGCCGCCGGTTACTCATTATGGCGTGATGCTGTAGCCTTCGTCGTACTGATTCTTATCTTGATTTTCATGCCACAAGGCTTATTCGGTAAAAACAAAAAAGAAAAAGTATAGGGGAGACAAAGCAATGACTACAATTAAGCGAGCAAAAGGTTTTTGGCTCTCGATTTCACTATCATTGATCTTTTTCGCCGCAGTTCAAGTGTTAATCGGCGGCGGATCGCTAAATCCTTTTTATCAAAATACGCTCATGTTCATCGGGATCAATATCATTCTGGCAGCGAGCCTGCATTTGATCATCGGGATAACCGGGCAGTTCTCCATCGGACATGCCGGATTCCTGGCAGTCGGTGCCTATGCTTCAGCCGTCATGACGATGAAGCTGGAAATGCCATTTTATGCGGCATTGATAGTCGGCGGTTTGGCGTCAGCGCTGGCAGGCTTGATCATCGGAATTCCAAGCTTACGCTTAAAAGGTGACTATCTGGCGATTGCGACCCTGGGTTTTGGTGAAATCGTCCGGATCATGCTTTTGAATATCGATTATGTCGGCGGGGCGAGCGGCATGCAGGTTTCCCATTTGACCACTTGGCCTTGGGTATTCGCTTCCGTTATCGTAACAATCATCGTCATCCGAAACTTTACTAGCTCGACCCACGGCAGGGCCTGCATATCGATCCGCGAGGACGAAACGGCTGCCGATTCGATGGGAATCAACACGACGTACTATAAAGTTGTGGCATTTGCGATCGGTGCTTTTTTTGCCGGTATTGCCGGAGGGCTTTACGCTCATAACTTCTATATCATCCAGCCATCGAACTTCGGATTCTTGAAATCATTTGATATTTTGATCCTAGTCGTGCTTGGCGGTCTTGGAAGTCTTTCCGGTGCCGTATTGGCCGCGATATTATTGACTGTCGTAACGACTTTCCTGCAGGATTATCCGGAAACACGAATGATCATCTACAGTCTTGTGCTAATCGTGATGATGCTCTATCGCCCACAAGGCTTAATGGGGACAAAAGAAATAACATCCATGTTCAAACGTAAAGGAGGAAGCAGCCATGAAAAAAATAAAAACACCGCTGCTTAAAGTCGATTCAGTCGGCATCCAGTTCGGGGGTCTTAAAGCCGTTTCTGATGTTAACGTCGAGTTATATCCAGGAGAACTGATTGGCTTGATCGGGCCGAACGGCGCTGGAAAAACGACTTTCTTTAACTTACTGACAGGAGTTTACGTCCCGACGGAGGGCACGATTTCTTTGGAAGGTGAGAACTTAAGAAAACTGCCTCCATATAAAATCACGCAAAAAGGAATCAGCCGGACATTCCAGAACATTCGCTTGTTCAGTGAACTATCCGTGATCGATAATGTAAAAGTGGCCTATCATTCGCTTTCGAAGCATAATATCTTAAGTTCGATCTTCCGCATGCCGATCCATTTTAAAGGCGAAAAGGAAATGGATGAAAAGGCGATTGAGTTCCTGAAGATTTTCAACCTTGATCAATATAAGGATGAAAAGGCGAAGAACCTGCCATATGGTAAACAAAGACGTTTGGAAATCGCCCGTGCACTTGCAGCCAACCCAAAACTGCTTTTGCTGGATGAACCGGCTGCAGGGATGAACCCCCAGGAAACGCACGAACTCATGAACCTGATTGCCCTCATCCGTGAGAAATTCGATTTGACCGTATTATTGATTGAACATGATATGCCGCTCGTCATGGGTGTTTGCGAACGCATATATGTACTCGATCACGGACAACTGATCGCTCAAGGAAAGCCAGAGGAAATCCGTAACAATCCAAAAGTCATCGAGGCCTATCTGGGCGAGGAGGTTTCATAATGTTAAAAATCGAGGACATCAACGTCTATTACGGAAACATTCAAGCCCTGAAAGGAATCTCGCTTTCTATTAACGAAGGCGAAATCGTAACCCTGATCGGGGCGAACGGAGCCGGGAAAAGCACGTTGCTGAAAAGCATTTCCGGCCTATTAAAACCAAAACAAGGGAAGATTCTATACGAAGGGGATTCCATCGGCGGAAAGGCAGCACAATCGATCGTGAAAATGGGCATTTCCCATGTCCCAGAAGGCCGGCGGGTCTTTGCCAACATGACCGTTGAAGAAAACCTTCAGCTTGGTGCTTATTTACGTAAGGATAAGGCAGGCATTAAGCAGGATATGGAGAAAGTCTATGAATTATTCCCGCGTTTGCTAGAGCGCCTGAAACAGCAATCCGGAACACTTTCCGGCGGGGAACAGCAAATGCTCGCAATGGGCAGGGCACTCATGGCCAAGCCCCGGCTACTGTTATTGGACGAGCCATCGATGGGACTTGCGCCATTATTGGTGAAGCAAATCTTTAATATCATCGAAGAAATCAACAAAACGGGTACAACGATTCTGCTAGTCGAACAAAATGCCAACTTAGCACTATCCATCGCGGACAGAGCCTATGTTGTCGAAACCGGCCGAATCGTCCTATCAGGCAAATCAGAGGAACTGACCGCAAGCGAAGAAATCAAGAATGCCTATTTAGGCGGACATTAAACCACTTTATAGCGGTTGACTGTAGACAAACTCGAAGGAAAGCGAATTTGTCTACAGTTTTTTTATTTTAAAAAGTTCCAGTTGATTGCAGAAATCCGCTCATTTTCCGCCGACTGTCTGCCATGCTTCATCAAAGTAACTGGCTGTGGTCTCGGCTAGCCAGTAATTCGGCAGGAGTGTCGCAAATTTCTTCAATCTAGTGTTTGATCCATATAAAAAGTAAAAAACATGAAGAATATACAAGTCTTCTTTTAAAAAAAGGATTCGGGGTGAGAATTAGAACCCTTTTTTAGACAAAAGTGTTCTACCTGAATAATTTGATTGGAACGGAAGGTACGAGACTCCTGCGGGAAAAGCGAGTGCCTGGAGAGGAAATCAACGTACAAATTTACAGTCAAATTATTATCTACAGTCAACCGCTTTGTGTAGACCCCATTTTGTCGACAAACTAAAACCACTTTATAGTGGTTTTTTTGTTGTGCAAATAAGTTAATTTAACTAGATAAAAAGGTTAGTAAATCCAAATCAGACGGTATACAATCTAGTTAGGAATAATAGTAGAAATGGTTCATGATCAAACCTCATCGTTAGCTATTCTTAATCATATTTTTTGGAGTGATTGTATGCACAAACTTATTCAGGCCATATTGCCGGTAGTATTACTGTTTATGATTCTGCCAATCTACCAGCCAGATTCTGCTTCTGCAGAAGAAACGCCGCAATCTGATGGTGTCATCGTCAAGTATAAAGAGGAAAACGATGAACCGATCAACGAGTTGATAGAAAAGGTGGAGGTTCCTAAAGGGGAGACAACCGACGCCCTGATTGAGGAACTTGAAGAACAGAAGAATGTGGAATATGCAGAACCAAACTATCTTTTCAAGAAGATGGAAAGTCCGAACGACCCAGCCTACATAGACCAGTGGCACCATAAAAAGCTTGGTACGAATGCAGCGTGGACAAAATCGATGGGCTCGAAGGAATTGATCGTGGCCATCATTGACGACGGAATCGATCGCAACCACGAAGATTTAAAAGGGAGGATCGTCAATGCCTATGATACGATACGCAATCGGAAGCATATCGTCCCAAAAGGGGAGCATGGAACGCATATCGCAGGCATCATTGCCGGTTCTGCGAACAACGGCATAGGCGGAACGGGTGTTGCCCCGAACGTTAAACTAATGCCGATCAATGTCTTTGATGGGGAGTATGCCGATACGGCCGACATTATTGAAGCGATACATTATGCCGTTCAGCAAAAGGCAAACATCATCAATATGAGTTTAGGAGACACCAGTTATTCGGAGGCCTTGAACAAGGCTGTCCAGGAAGCCTATAAAAAAGGCGTCCTGATCGTGGCGGCTGCCGGGAATGAAGGGGATATGGGAAAAAATGTACAGCGTGTGTACCCAGCCGCCTTCAGCCACGTCATTTCCGTTGCTGCCACTGACTCAAGGGACAAGCGTCCCAGTTATTCCAACTACCATTCAACAGTCGATATTGCGGCCCCTGGAGATGATATCCTTTCGACCCTGCCTTATGGTAAATACGGCTGGATGAGCGGAACATCGATGGCCACGCCGATGGTGGCGGGTGTAGCTGCACTGATTTGGTCCCATGAGCCCAAACTCAACACAACGGAGGTCGAATACCGCCTCTATGATTCAGCCTTGGACCTAGGTGCAAAAGGGAAAGACATCTACTATGGAAACGGGAGGGTCAATGCAAAAAAAGCACTGGAAATGAAGACGCTGACCAAACCGGCCGTGACCGCAATATCCGATAAGGACACCAAAATCAATGGGAAAATCCCGGTTGATTTTAAAACGGGGACCGTCTCCATTTATACCGATAAAAAACAACTGGCCACAATGAATATCAACGGCGAAAAAACGTTTACAGCGACCATCGCAAAACAAACAGCCGGTACGACCATCTCTACTAGGCTTATCGATAAATCGGGAAATAAAAGTATACCCGTTTCATTTAAAGTGGCAGATAAAACGGCTCCTGCAAGACCGTCGGTAAATACGGTAGGTGACAATACCGTAAAAGTAACCGGCAAAGCGGAAGCAAGCTCCTCCGTCACTGTCAAAACTGGCAGAACGGTTTTAGGCAAAGCAAATTCGAACAGCTCAGGGAATTTCACCGTAACGATGTCAAAAAAACAAAAAGCCGGAAAAGTCCTATCCGTTACAGCAACCGATAAAGCAGGAAATATAAGCTCGATCAAAACCGTGACCGTCGCAGACAAAACAGCACCAAGTAAACCGACGGTCAACCCAGTCAACATAAAAACCACAATAGTAGCAGGGAAAGCAGAGGCTAACTCCACAGTGTACATCAAAGCATCAAAAAAAGTGATCGGCTCTGCCACAGCAACGACCAAAGGTACCTTCACGGTTAGAATTCCTAAGCAAAAAGAGGGAAGGAACCTATATATTTATGCCAAAGATAAAGCGAAAAACGTAAGCGAATCAAGAAAAGTAACGGTTAAAAAGTGATAGAAAAACAAGAGCAGCCCCCAATAATAAATTGGGGGCTGCTTCTGTCTCAATCTTTGTTGCCATACATCAATTCCGTGCTTCGGCTGTAAAGCTCAATGATATTGCCGAAAGGATCTTCACAATAGATTAAATAATAGGGCTTGTTCTCCCAGGTATTCCATATATCGCTTCGCCTTTTACCGCCAGAAGCAGCAATATCATCAGCCAGCTTTTCGATATCATCCGATACTAAGCAAATATGAAAAAAGCCCTCATAACCGCGACTCTCACCTTTAGGCATTCTCGGTTCCTCAAACTCAAAAAGCTCAATCCCCACTCCATTATCCGCCATCATATGAGCATTACGCATCTTTTTAACTTCATCACCAAGAAGATCATTCGTCATATTAGGTTCATTCTCCTCACTCGCATCAAACGAATAGGGACCCGCCAATAATTTGAATCCCAACACCTGCTCATACCACTTAATCGCCGCATCCAAATCAGGTACAGCCAATCCAACATGAGTAATTGCTGTCATATGTATCCCCCCTGATCATTAAAATACCCTTTGTAGGGGAGGGACAAACGGTACATTTGCGGGAGAGGCTTTTCGTTTTTATATTTTAATATTTAAAGTTATAAATCAAAAAACGGGATAGTGAAATTACCATTTTTTACGTATAATGGAATTAACACGATGGAGAATAGAATATTGAACCTATAAAAAAACTGGGGTGTTCATTATATGCATCATGCACTTTTTTTGGGGAACAAATTTGTTTATATTAAAAAAATTGCTTTAGGATTTCTTGTTATGGTAAGTCTTGCTGCGTGTGACAACATCAAAACCGAAAAGGTGGAAGTACAAGAGGAAAAAGAGATTCAAAATCCTATAAGACCCAATAATGTACCATCTTATGATGCTCCAAAGTATCATCTTTACGGTGGTTGGATAGAGGATGAGTCGTATATACTTATCCAAAGTGATGGTGATGGCAATTACATAATGGATAAAATCTCAAAAAAAGGCAAAGAGAAAATGGTGAGTTATTTCAAAGTAACAGAGCCAGTGGAAAACAAAATCACTGCTGTCATATTTAATGAAGAAGAGCCAAACAGGACTTCATTTCTTACCTTAGAATTAAACGAAGAAAAAACTGAATTAACTATAAAAAAGCCCAATGAAAAACCTGTTATCTACAAACAAGCAGAGATCGACCCAGAAGAGTTCAATCCCAATTTTGTGTGGAATTAAAATGTTTATTAAAAATCTTTTAACTAACGGTGGAATAGTGAGTTAGAAAAATGGATTTAAAACTGTTTTGTGAATTAGTCCCAGTGCAGTTTCATTCTGCTTTAGCGTAACAATTTAAATCCTCTATAAGATGATGATATTTAACTTTTTGTTTATGGAATCATTAAATCTCACCCTCTTCAAGCCTCCTATTATACTCAACTTTACTTATTAACCCTTTTGCATTACAGGTAAGACAATCTGTATAAATATCGTAAGCACCTGTACCTGCACAAACATGGCATTTAACATGAGTTTCCGGTATATCCTTATGCATGAATGAAAAAACTTTTCCAATATACTGCAGAATAATCATTCCCAAAACTCCTTTTTTTCTATCATACAACGAAAAAGAGAGAAGGAAACTGGAAATACAATAACATTACTTAAAACAAATAAAACCATAACATAGTTTACATAGGGTTAAAAATGTGCTTATGCAAATGCGATAAACTGTTCTACAAAATCATTCTGTTTTAAGAAAAAAAGAACATCCACAAAGATGTCCCTTAATTTAAATTACTTCATTTTTCTTAAAATCCATAGGTAAGCCAATATTGAATCCCCACAGAGACAGCTGCCATTATCTAAATGCCTTTATAACCAAACAGATAGCCGATTTGTCCGAAGAGGATGGCACCGAAACCGATTCCAAGATCAAAGAAGGAATAGAAAGTGGCATTGGCCATGCCTTTTCGATTTCGGGCAGCGTGTTCAAGAGACCACGCTTGAAGAGCCGGTTGGACAGCACCGAATCCAATGCCATAAAAAATAGCTGCCATACACAGAATTATGTTACTTGGCATCCAGGATATTATAGCGGATTATTTTCAAATTGCCATTAAATCATGTTCCTGTCTATACAGAACCCTTCTGTAGCGTGGAATTAACTTTGCGTGAAACAACCGTGCAGATACAATGGTAATTAATTAATATTATTGGTAATTATGGTAAAAATATCAGATGCTTGGGAGAGTTGTTAAGGAATCGTGTCATTATTATGAAATTTTAATTAAGGACCTTTTATTTACCTTTTATAAGGTATATTATTTGGGAAATGAGAGATTAAAGGAGTTAATTATGGGTAGATTTACAGAGACTGTAATGGAGAGGGTAGAAGATTCTCTACATAATAGGAAGAAACCTATGGTCGTTAAACTAAATTCCGAACAACTCGAGGATTTTATACAAAAATTTCCGGAAGACGGAGAGTTTTTTGGTTTAAGCTATCACATTCATGACGATAAGACGGTCACTTTCAACTATAATTCAGATGGTAGACTTCTAGAAGTATTGAATTTGGTTAAGTGATTGGTACTTTGGAGTATCCAGCAGAAATGCTGGATTTTTGAATTTAAATAATTTTAATTAGATCTAGTACTTCGAATGATATAGAAGATAAAACAGCCTCTGTGAAACCGACAGTAAATGGAGGTGGTACAAAACGACAAAAGTAAATGGCAAAGCGGAATAATCGCGGCTTATTTCCAGAAACTCAAAAAGCTCAATCCCCACTCCATTATCCGCCATCAAATGAGCATTTAGCATCTTTTTAACAGTATTACCAAGAAGATCATTAGTCATATTAGGTTTATTCTCCATACTTGCATCAAACGAATAGAGACCCGCCAATAACCTGAATCCCAATACCTGCCCATACCATTTAATCGCAGCACACAAATCAGGTACAGCCAATCCAATGTGAGTAATTGCTGTCATATGTTTCCCCCCTGATCATTAAAATACCCATTTAAGGTGAGGGGCAAACGGTACTTTTTTTGGACAAAAAAAAGAAGCAATAGCCAATACTGCTTCTTTGATTACATATATCGACCTCACGAATTCCTTAGATTTCACCCTCTTCAAGCCTCCTATTATACTCAAATTTACTTATTAATCCCTTTGCATTACAAGTAAGACAATCTGTATAAATATCATAGGCACCTGTACCTGCACAAACATGGCATTTAACATGAGTTTCCGGTATATCCTTATGCATGAATGAAAAAACTTTTCCAATATACTGCAGAATAATCATTCCCAAAACTCCTTTTTTTTCTATCATACAACGAAAAAGTGAGAAGGAAACTGGAAATACAATAACATTACTTAAAACAAATAAAACCATAACATAGTTTACATAGGGTTAAAAAATGTGCCGATGGGGAATCATGTCTAGCATCAGGGGTAGAGTTTCATGATGAGTCCTAGAGGATTGTTTTAATTTCTTCAGTTAACCGACTGATTCAACTTGCCGGCACCTCTTAAGGATCAAAATTGTAAAGTAATTACTACAAATGCCTCATATACAAAGAAAGCGCTTTCAATTATAATTATCACAAGAAAACCAAGCCGAGAGGTGTGTTCAATATGGTAGGTAAAAATGAAGGGAATTTCTTAAAAGGACTTTTGTTTGGTACATCTTTGAGCATACCGTTATGGATTTCTTTTATTGGATGGATAAAATTAATTCTTAATAGTTTATTTTAGAGCCCTAGGGCTCTTTTTATTTTGGTGTTGGAGAAACAAACACTGCATCTGCAATTTGCCAATAACTTGAAGTACAACAGCTGTTCATGCCACTTAATCGCAGCATCAAATCAGGTACAGCTAATACAATGTGAGTAGTTGCCCCTTGGTAATAAACCAGATGGGAGATCATGTCCTCGGGTTTATATCGTTAAAATTTAATGAAAAGCATTTTTATATTTCAGATGAAAACATAAAAAGACTATAGGACAAATCTATTGAAATAAATTTTTAGTATTGGTTATTAAATAAAAGTCATGCCTTCTTTCCTATTGTTCATAATAGAGAACAGAGTTAAGATTTATGTAATATTCAGGATAATTCAATAGTTCAAGGATTTTTATGACTAAAAATATCCGTTTAAGGATTTCTGGAGTTTAATAGTAATTACCAATCATATTTATTTGTATAAAATTCATTAAAATGTTAGATTTATGTGTAAATAATTACAAAGTTTGTCCGAAAGAGCGAAAAGAGGTTTTATAGATGATTGATATACACTCACATATATTACCAGGCGTTGATGACGGGGCTAAGCACATTACAGAGAGTATAGCCATGGCTAAGCTTGCTGTATCGGAGGGTATACGGACCATCATTGCTACTCCTCATCATAAAAATGGTTCTTTTGAAAATGAGAAATTTAATATTATAGAAAAAGTGGCAGAACTAAACGATGCATTGAAAGCTGAATCAATTGATTTGGAAGTGTTAGCAGGTCAGGAAACACGAATCTATGGAGATCTTTTAGCGGATTATCAGGCCGAAAGAATTTTAACTTTGAATGATGGTGGAAGATATGTGTTCATCGAATTGCCGACAGACCATGTTCCTGCATATACAGAGCCCTTATTATATGAGTTGCAAATGAAAGGGCTAGTTCCCATCATTGTCCATCCAGAAAGGAATCTGGAGTTTATGGAATCTCCAAATCACCTTTACAAGCTGGTTAAACATGGAGCTTTGACTCAGATAACAGCAAAAAGTATCGTTGGTGGATTTGGTAAGAAAACTAAAAAGTTTGCCTTTCAACTCATCGAGAAAAACCTGACTCACTATATAGCATCTGATGCCCATAATACGAAAAGCCGTGCTTTCCATATGACCGAGGCTTTTACTGAAATAGAAAATAAGTTTGGTGTCGATATGAGGTATTTATTCATGGACAATGCCGAGCTTTTGATTCAAGGTAAATTGGCATACAAAGAAATGCCGCAGAAAATTGAATCAAGAAAATTCTTAGGTATATTTTAAATACCAAAAAAGCCGCATCCCAGTATAGGGTGATGCGGCTTTTTGTTTTAAAACTGCTTAATAAAGAATTCTTCCAGATACAAACTCCATATTTTATAGCCCTTTTCATTAGGTAATTCCCGTTCTTCGTTCAAAACGTCTATCATTTTATCTGATGCTTGATCAGGCCAATTACTCCAATGATTGAGATAAGGAATATCCTTATCTTTTGCATACTTTTCCAATTCCTTCACTTGGTTAGGATAGTAGGTTGCATTATATAAAGGGTTAGGGGGCTGCAGAATGAATTGTGTTTCTTTGTTTGCTGCAGTGACATCCTCAATAATCGTCGTTATATTTCCAAGAGAATCTTCAATGGCGACATTCCCATTATCCTTTAGTGTGAAAGGTTCGAACAAAATTAAATCGGCTTTGGCCTCTATTAAATCATTTTGTTTGTTTTGAAGAACAAACTGTGAAGACATCAAATCGTAAAGTAAACCGTCCACATGAACGGTGTCTCCATAAACATCTTTAAGCTGATCAGCTAAATCATCAGGCAAGTTATACCCCTCATTGCCAAGGGAATTCGATCCAACCAGCAAAATCTTAAAAGGTTTCCCTTCTGCCAATCTTTTTTTATATAAGTCTTTGCTTGCCTTCGGCCAATTCCCTATGTATTTTACGAGTTCTCCATTATCGGGACTTGAATTACTAGTTTCCCCCTTCGTACTTTTTTGCTCAGTCTGACTGACACTAGCATCAGAGATTTTACCATTCCAATGAATATTACCTATAACTAGAGATACGACGCATGCTAAAATAATAAAAGTAGGTAAGAAGACCTTCATATGATTCCTCCATAATATGCTGTATTTAGACACAGTTTTTTTGTAATTTATACCAACTATCAAATAACCATACCAATATATAGGGAAATAAGATTTAATATAAATATCAAATTACCTAAAATTATGACAAAAAAAACAATGAATGGCAAGGTTTTGTGTTATAATACCAATGCTGTTATTTAAAAGTTGGAGGGAATCATGGAAGAAACAATAAGTATAAAAGACCTATTTTTAACTTTGCGAAAGCGTTTAAGCCTTATCATCGTCATTACGGCACTTGCTGTTTTAGTAAGCGGTATTGTCAGCTATTTTCTATTAACGCCAATCTATCAGGCATCCACACAATTACTTGTCAATCAATCCAAGAATGAAGAAGCACTTTATAATTACAACGAAGTTCAAACGAATCTTCAATTAATTAATACATATAATGTCATCATTAAAAGTTCGGCGATATTGGAATTAGTTAAAGAAGATCTTAATCTTGACATGACAGCAGCAGAGCTAAATGAAAAAATTTCGGTTGCCAGTGAACAAAATTCACAGGTTGTCAACATCATTGCCGAGGATGAAAATCCCAAAACAGCAGTGGATATTGCTAATAAAACGGCAGAAGTGTTTCAAAAGCAAATAGTCGAGATCATGAATGTAGATAATGTGACTTTGCTGGCAAAGGCAGAGTATAAAGAAAATCCATCACCAATCAAGCCGCAACCATTACTTAACATTGCGATTGCTTTGGTTGTCGGATTAATGGCAGGTGTAGGTGTTGCTTTCCTTTTGGAATATTTGGATAACACGATAAAGACAGAGCAAGATATCGAGAAGCAACTAGGTATGCCTATTCTTGGTGTCATTGGGACAATTGATGGTCAAGGAGATAATAGCTTACGTTCTGAAAGACCAGCAACACGTGGAAGAGGTGAAAAAATTGGCTAAAAAGAAAAATTTGGATACTAAAAGAAAATTAATTGCGAAATTCAATCCGAAATCCCCGATATCGGAACAATTCCGTACCATTCGGACGAATATTCAATTTTCTGCCGTTGATGAAGAAATGCGTTCAATCATGGTCACTTCTACAGGACCAGGAGAAGGAAAATCTACCACAGCAGCCAATCTTGCGGTCGTATTTGCACAGCAAGGAAAAAAGGTTTTGCTTGTAGATGCGGATTTAAGAAAACCAACAGTTCATTATACCTTCAATTTACCTAATACCTTTGGAATGACGAATGTATTAACGAAACGGATGGATTTGAAAGATGCTGTCGTTGAAACGGATGAAAAAAATCTATACGTATTATCCAGCGGCCCAATTCCCCCTAATCCGGCTGAATTGCTAGGCTCTAACTCGATGAATGAATTATTCGAACGTTTCTACGAAGAATTTGACGTCATTATCATGGATACACCACCAGTCTTAGCGGTTACGGATGCACAAATTCTATCGAACAAATGTGACGGAACGATTCTTGTAATCTCGAGCGGGAAAACAGGAACTGAACAAGCGTTGAAGGCAAAAGAACTATTGAATGCAGCTTCATGTAACCTTTTGGGGGTTGTGTTAAATAATAAAAAAATGCAAAAAAACAGCCAATATTATTATTATTACGGAAATAAGTAAAAGCACTACTTATTTCCTGCTTTTTATATTATATTTACAAGGGAAAGATTGTAATTTTTATAGGTTGAAAGAATCAGAGGGAGGAGGTCGGGAAATGATAGATATTCACTCGCACATATTACCAGGGATAGATGATGGCGCTCAATCGATTGAGGATAGTTTAGAGATGGCGAGAATGGCGGTTTTAGAAGGTATACATAAGATCATTGCCACGCCGCATCATATGAATGGGAAATACGAAAATCGGAAACAAGATATCATAAACAGAGTTGCAGAGCTTAATGAGGTATTGAAAGCTGAAGCGATTCCACTAGAAATCCTGCCAGGGCAAGAAACAAGGATATATGGAGAGATTTTGAAAGACTATGAACTGGAAGAAATCATCACACTGAATGATGGAAAAAAGTATCTTTTCATTGAACTGCCATCTGCACATGTCCCGCGTTATACGGAACAATTGCTTTCAGATATACAATTCGAGCGACTGACTCCGATAATCGTCCACCCAGAACGAAACCAAGAATTAATCGAAAATCCAGACCTTTTATACAAGTTTGTGAACAACGGAACACTTACCCAGGTAACTGCTGCCAGTGTTTCAGGTGCCTTCGGAAAGAACATTCAAAAGTTTTCGATGCAATTAATTGAATCGAATCTAACACATTTCATTTCATCAGATGCTCACAATATCACAAGTCGAAGCTTCAAAATGAATGACGCTTTTGATGTGATTGAAAAGAAATTCAGTGTCGATTATGTTGATCTTTTTCTAGATAATGCGGAATTGCTTGTAGCAGGGAAGACGGTTTATAAAGAAGTTCCCGAAAAGATTAAAAAGAAAAAAATATTGGGAATTTTTTAATGTCTGAAGCACGATTTTTGGTCAATTCTAATAACCAGCAGAGTCATTTTATGTTTTCTGAATGTTTCTAATTTTTAACGAAGAACAAATATTATGGCATAGTATATATCGGACTAAAACTCTAATACTTTAATCCTTTTTCGATAAATAGGCAAATGCATAAAATTTTATCAGCATCCAGATATTTTTAATAAATGAACAGGATAACATGAGGAGGAGAATAAATGAAAAAGGTAAAAAAAGCAATAATACCAGCAGCAGGATTGGGTACAAGGTTCCTGCCAGCGACTAAGGCTATGCCGAAGGAAATGCTTCCTATCGTGGATAAACCAACCATTCAATATATCATCGAAGAAGCGGTGGCCTCAGGTATTGAAGACATCATTATTGTAACCGGAAAAGGTAAGCGTGCAATTGAGGATCATTTCGATAATGCATTTGAACTTGAAAATAATTTAATGGAAAAAAATAAATTCGAATTACTTGAAAAGGTCCAAGCTCCTTCCAAAGTTGATATTCATTACATTAGACAAAAGGAACCAAAAGGTCTAGGCCACGCAGTTTGGTGTGCAAGGAAATTCATTGGAAATGAACCATTCGCCGTTTTATTAGGTGATGATATCGTCCAAGCGGAAACACCTTGCTTAAAACAGTTAATGAATGAATATGATAAAACCTTATCCTCAGTCATCGGTGTACAAACAGTCCCTAAAGAAGAAACCCATCGTTATGGGATTGTAGATCCAAGTAACCAAAACGGCCGACGCTATGAAGTAAATAACTTTGTCGAAAAGCCTGCACAAGGAACAGCTCCATCCGACTTGGCAATTATGGGCCGGTACATATTCACGCCAGAAATATTTATGTTCTTGGAAAAACAAGAACTGGGAGCAGGCGGAGAGATCCAGCTGACAGATGCAATCCAAAAATTAAACGAAATTCAACGAGTTTTTGCATATGACTTCGAAGGGAAGCGATTCGACGTTGGTGAGAAATTAGGATTCATTCAGACAACGATAGAGTTTGCTTTGAAGGATATAACTATAAAAGATGATGTTTTAGAGTTTATGGAAAACCTACTAGAAAAACAAAAGTTATAAAAATAACAAGAGTAAGGGAGGAGCCAATTTGAAAGCTGTAGCAGTTGAGCAGAGAGTAGCGTCATCTGACCGCTTATTAACAGAAGATCAAGTAAACGCTAATTTGAGTTATTTAAGAATGAAAAGATTAATAGATATATTTGGATCAATTATTGGACTTATTTTACTATCGCCCATTTTTTTGATAGTAGCTATTTTGATAAAAATAGAAGACCCAAAAGGACCTGTTTTTTTCAAGCAGATTCGAATTGGGAAAGGCGAAACGGAATTTCAAATGTATAAATTTCGATCAATGGTCTCGAATGCTGAGGAGCAATTAAAAGATTTACTTGCCCTAAATGAAGTATCAGGAGCCATGTTTAAGATGAAAAATGATCCGAGGATTACGAAAATCGGGAAATTTATTCGGAAAACAAGTATTGATGAGTTACCACAATTGATGAATGTATTAAAGGGAGAAATGAGTCTTGTAGGACCAAGACCTCCACTCCGTCGCGAAGTTGATGAATACTTACCCTTCGATAAACAGAGATTACTAGTAACACCTGGATGTACAGGATTATGGCAAGTAAATGGTAGGAATAGTTTGGGGTTCGAGGAAATGGTTAAATTAGATATCTACTATATTTATAACCGGAATATAATATTTGATATCAAAATAATCTTGAAAACCGTGAAATGCATGATTAACTCGGAAGAGGCATACTAAAAAATGGAGATGATTAGATTGAATAAAAAAGTATGTATAGTTGGCTTGGGTTATATTGGTTTACCAACTGCTGCCGTATTGGCAGATAAAGGGTTTTTGGTCCATGGTGTGGACGTTAATGAAGAGGCTATTAATTTAATAAATAATGGAGAAGTTCATATTTATGAACCAGACCTAGAAAAAGTTGTGAAAAAAGTTGTAACAGCAGGAAAATTGAGTGCCGATATAAAGCCAATAAAGGCAGATGTTTATATTCTAGCGGTTCCTACCCCATTTAAAGAAAATCATAAGCCAGACCTAGCCTATGTAGAATCAGCAACGAAATCAATCATTCCCTATATTGAACCAGGGAATCTAATAATCCTTGAATCTACTAGTCCTATTGGTACTACTGAAAAAATAGTCGAATTGATATTAAATGAAAGAACAGATTTAAGTATAGATGAAAAAAGTTCTAGTCAAATATATGTTTCACATTGTCCAGAACGTGTACTGCCTGGAAAAATACTAAAAGAATTAATTGAAAATGATCGTATTGTTGGTGGAGTAAATAAGCTGTCCACGCAAAAGACAGCAGAGTTTTACGAATCATTTGTTGATGGTAAGGTTCTTCAAACAAATGCAAAGACTGCTGAATTATCAAAGCTAACTGAAAACTCATATAGAGATGTAAATATTGCCTTTGCAAATGAACTCTCCATGATTTGTGATGATTTAGATATAGATGTTTGGGAACTGATAAAATTAGCTAATCATCATCCTCGTGTTAATATTTTACAACCTGGACCAGGAGTAGGAGGACATTGTATTGCTGTTGATCCGTGGTTTATTGTTGATGCTGCACCCGAAACGTCTAAGTTAATTCATACGGCCAGAAAGGTAAACGATTCAAAGCCGATATTTGTGATTGATAAAGTAAAAGAAGCGGCTAATAAATACAATTGTGAGACTATAGCATGTTTGGGGTTATCTTTCAAAGCCAATATCGATGACTTAAGAGAAAGTCCTGCAATAGAGATTGTCAAAGAGCTTTCAAAGGAATCCAACCAAAATATATTGATAGCAGAACCACACATTAATGAACTTCCTTCTTCATTGAATAATTTTAATGTATGTTTAGTTAGCACAGAAGAGGCTATTAAACGCGCGGATTTGATTGTTTTACTAGTAGATCATGATTACTTTAAATTGATAGATGCTCTAGATTTACAAGATAAGATAGTTGTTGATACTAGGGGGATAACAAATAATGGGACAAATAAAGTTGCAAGTCTAACTTAAGATAGGAGATATTAATCTTTGAATTATACAGTACTCACAAATATGTATCCTAAGGATGAGAGTTTATATAGGAATGTTTTTATACATCGCAGGGTTATAGAATATGTTAAAAGAGGATTAGATATCGAAGTCTTTGTTTTGGACGAGAAGACTTCCGAAACCAAGATATATTTTTTTGAAGGAATCAAAGTAATAGAAGGCAATAAGAACTCATTTATCGAGTATACTTCAAATAAAAAACCGGCTAAAATTCTAATACATTTTATTAATCGTCACATGATTGATGTTTTGAATTCAATTGATAAAAAAATTGGAATAATTGTATGGATTCATCTAATGGAAGCTATTGGATGGCATAGAAGGTTATTTAACTATAAAGATGGTGGGTTTTTTAAGTATATTCTACAAAATACTAGGCAAATGATAAATTTAAGGCAATTTATTAAAAAATCAAATAAAAGAGATATAAAATTTGTATTTGTTTCAAAATGGATAAAAAATGCAACACAAAAAGATACTTTTACCAAAATTGATAATTATAAAATTATACACAATGTCGTAGATACTAATTTGTTTAAGTATGAGGAAAAAGATATTGAATTAAGAAAGAAAATATTACTAATTAGGCCTTTTGAGTCCAGGAAATATGCAAATGATGTTGCAGTTGATGCAATATTGAAATTAAAAAAGAAGGCATATTTTAGTGAGTTAGAGTTTAATATATTCGGTTCTGGGCGATTATTTGAAAAAACAGTTAGTTCTATACGGCATTTGGATAATGTGAAAATACACGATACTTATCTTAAACACAATGAAATAAAAGAACAGCATAGTAAAAATGGTATTTTTTTGTGCCCAACAAGACAAGACTCTCAAGGGGTTTCAATGTGTGAAGCAATGTCTAGTGGTTTGGTACCTATTACCTCCAACAATTCTGCAATTCCCGAGTTTGTAGAACATAACTCAACTGGTTTAATTACTAAAAATGCAGATGGTATTGTAAGCGAAATCGATTATTTATATAAAAATCCTTTAGTCTTTAGTGAACTCTCAAGAAATGCCTCTGCTTCGATGACCAGATGTAGTCCAGAAAAAGTTATAAATGAAGAAGTAAACGTTATACAAAATAAGTAGTATTAGTAGTCCCAAGTTATAAGGGGGAACAAGAATGCCAGGGTTTATAGGTTATATAGGTAAAAGTATGGAGGATTTATATTTTCCTGAATCAGCTAATGATATAGAATCCAATTTACTATTTAATGAAGCTAAAGGTGATAATTATCACTTCGAAAATAAAGTGAATAAAAAATTTCAAAATGATAAAGTTTTTTATGATACTGATAAATATTTTATTATAACGGATGGAATTTTACTAAATAGTATGCAACTGATTAACAAATATAAAAGTAAAAACCTTGTAGATACAATAATTAGAATGTATGAAATTAAAGGTGAACAATTTTTTAGTGAAATTAGAGGAAGTTATTCCTGTGTATTATTTGATAAAAAATTTAATAAATGGTTAATGTACACGGATCAATTAGGCGATAAAAAAGTTTATTTCTCTGAGGTTAATGAAGGTTACATAATTGGTTCTCGAGTCATTGATATCGCTACTGTATTTAAGGCTAATAAAAAAAAATTATCACTTGATGAAGATAGTTCTTTATGCATGTTAACCTTTGGTTACATGATAGATGAAAATACTATGGTTAAGGAAATTAAAAAATTATTACCGGGTCACTACCTGAAAATTGAAAATAATAGTTTGCAAATAAAAAAATACTTCCAATTTAATAACAAACCACTTGTTCAAGGTACTGAAGATGAAATAATTGATCAATTAGATGAATTATTTAGATCATCAGTAAAACTTCAATTTGAAAAAGATAATGAATATGGCTATAAACATCTAGCTTCGATCAGTGGTGGGCTTGACTCTAGAATGGTGAATGTTGTGGCACATGACTTAGGATATAACGATATTTTAAATTATACTTTTTCACAATCTAACTATTTGGACGAAAAAATTGCCAAGGAAATTGCCGTAGACCTAAATCATGAATTTATATTTAAATCTCTTGATGATGCTAAGTTTCTGTTTGATATAGATAGTATTGTGAAGATTAATGGTGGAACTAGTATATATTATGGATTAGCACATTCGAAAAATAATTTAGATAGTTTAAATTTAGAAGCTTATGGTCTTGTACATACAGGTCAGATAGGTGATGTTGTTGTAGGAAGCTTTTCAAAATCTGTTCAGCATGAAAAGGTGGAGTTCTCCAACTATGTTTATTCCACTAAATATCAAAATAGGTTAAAAAACTTAGCCTTTGAAGATTATGGTAATGATGAATTGTTCAAAATGTACAATAGAGGCTTGAATTTTGCATTAAATGGAAATCTTTCTTTCCAAGAAAGAACGGAATCATTTTCTCCATTTTGTGATGTTGATTTTATGCAGTACTGTTTAAATATTCCTCTTCAATACAGGATTAATCATAATTTGTATTATAAATGGATACTTAAGAAGTACCCCTCAGCTGCGAAGTACAAATATGAGAGAATAAAATCTAAAATAACGACACCGAAACTAGTGATAAAAAGTATGAACTTTGGTTTTAAAGTAATCAATAAAGGATTAAATATTTTAAAGTTGCCAACTTTATACGGATACAATACAAAAAGAGGTATGAATCCTTTTGATTATTGGTATAGGCACAACAATGAATTTAAGAAATTTATTGATAATTACTATGAAAAGAATATTGGAATATTAAATGAGTACAAGAATATACAAGAAATGTGTGAAGTAATGTTTAAAACTGGTATAACAGTAGAGAAAATTCAAGTTCTAACGATTCTATCTACTATGAATGTGATTCTTAGTGAGGAATAAATTGTAATGAAAGAATTGATTAATAAAATAGTAAAAAAGGGTTTTTTTCATATATTTGGCTCTAATGTAATAAATAAAATAGTTCAATTTTCAAGTGGTATCTTTTTAGTAAGGTTACTTATGAAAGAAGATTTTGGGAATTATAGCTATGCTCAAAATATCTTAAATATTTTTATGTTGTTTAATGGAATGGGAATATTATTTGCACTATTGCAATTTGGCAGCGAAAGTCAAACAAAAGAGAAAAGCAATGCGTATTTCAAGTATTCTTTTAAAATTGGAATGTTTTTTAATATTTTCATTTCTATAGCTCTTTTATTATATAGTTTTGTTTTTTTAAAAGAGAACATTATGACATCAAATTTATTATTATTGATGTTTTTAATGCCTATTTTTTTATTTGGATATGAGTATATCCAAATATATTTTCGCACAAATCTAATGAATATTGAGTTTTCAAGATTAAGTACCTATAACACATTGGCAATATTCATATTTTCAGTATTTGGAGCTCTGATTGAAGGAGTTGTCGGAGTTGTAATTGGGGTATACATTGCGTATTTCACATCAATTCTAATAGGGTGCTATTTATTAATGGCAGATAGTTTTTTTGTAAAGCTATCAAGTTCATTAACAGTATCTGAAAAAAAAGAATTGAAAAACTACTCAATTATTTCTATGTCGAATAATTTTATCTCTCAAATCATTTACCTGATTGATATCTTTTTAATTGGTCTTTTAATTAAAGATCCTAATATCGTAGCCATATATAAAGCTTCTACTTTAATTCCGTTTGCATTGAATTTTATTCCGTTATCAATAATGACATTTGTATATCCTTACTTCGCTAAAAATAGAGAGAATATATTATGGTTAATTAAAACATATAAAATATTGGTAAAATATTTATTGTTAATTAATATCTTTATAACAACAATTTTATTGATATTTGCGCCTTTAATAATTAAGTTATTGTTTGGCGTAGAATATCTCGAAGGTGTTTTAGTTTTCAGAATCTTATCTTTAGGGTTTTTCTTTGCTAGTACTTTCCGTATACCAGCAGGAAATGTGCTAGCAATGGTAAAACAAGTAAAAACCTTATTTGTTGTCAATCTATTTGTGGGTGTCATCAATATACTATTAGATTATTTTATGATTAAATATTATTCAATAATCGGTGCAGCCTTGACAACTATTATAATTATTGGGTTATCTGCTTTGATTTATAATGTTTTTTTATTAAGATATTTCAAAAAAAGAAAAGAATAACTTAAGTTTGAAAGGCTACTGTAGCTTCAGTGCTAGGACTTTTATAAATTATTATGAATTCCTTACCTAATCTTTTCTAAAAAATTTGCAGGTCATATTGATAATTTCCCCAACTGTAATAACGAGGCTCTAGCAGGATTCATGTTTTTGAAAGTTTAATTCTATAATATTTAATAAAATACATTTTCCTATATTTATAAATTTTGGAATCGTGCAATAGAATAAGAGGCAATGAACTTTTGGTTTAAAAAATGAAATCAAATGCATTCTTCGTAAATAAGGAAGGGATACATTGAACATATTAGTAATTGCAACACAGTTACCACCATATATTGGGTCTGGTAATGTTAGGGCTTTAAATTATATAAATTATTTGTCTCGATTAGGTCACCAAGTAGATGTAATTGGTGTTGACTATCCAAAAGATTCAGTAGCTTATGATATACATTTGGAAAATTCCTTTGATGAGAAAGTTACAGTTAATAGAATAAAACCAGGTTATTTTTATCGCTTTTTTTATAGAAAAAAGTCTCATGAAACAGCAAGAACAAACAATGGTAATACATCAATTAATAGTTCTCTCAAAGGAAAGATTAACTCTTTTATAAAAAAAAATTTTGTAATCCCTGATGCTTTTGTGCTTTGGATTTTTCCTGCTTATGGGTTTGGAAAAAATCTAATAAAAAAAAATGATTATGATGTAATATTTACACTCCATGAGACCCCATCAAGTCACATTGTAGGATATCTTATAAAAAGAAAATTCAAAAAAATAAGTTGGGTAAGTTATTGGAGTGACCCATGGAATGGAGATAGCTTACGAGAAGAAAGAAGTTATTTTAAAAAGTTTATTGAAGAAAGATTGGAAAAATTAATTGTAAAAGAAAGTGATAAATTATTATTTACAACAGAAAAAACTAAGTCATTATATAAGAAAAATTATAAATTGGACGATAAGCAAGTATCGCTTGTGTACAGAGGATATGATAAAGATTTTTATTTGAAGGTACAAAATGAAGATCTTTCGAACTTACATGGAATTAAGAATGACAAATTTAACATTATACATATTGGGACAATATACAAGAAACTTAGAGATGTAGAACCGCTATGTAATGCATTAAATAATTTAAAAAAGAATGATTTTGATTTATATCAAAAGCTTAATATTTTATTTATAGGACAGTTTGATAACATAGATGATCAGAAACAACTCTTAACTCATGAGGTGGTTTCAATATTACCACTAATACCTTATGAAGATGCATTAAGGTACACGGTAAAAGCTGACGCATTATTGCTATATGGTAATAAAAATAGTACACAAATACCTGGTAAGGTATACGAGTACCTTGGTAGTAAAGCAGTAATAATGACTTTGTATGGTGATCCAAATGATGAACTGAGAAAGATAATGGAGGACGTCAAAAAAGGCCCTATTATCGAAAACAATAAAGAAGAAATATACTTGACACTTAAAGATATCATTAAGGGATATAATAAAGATAATATAAACTCAATATGGAAAGAGACTAATTTGCAATATGAATGGGAGAATGTTGTTAAAGATTTGGAATATAAAATATTCAATTAATAGGGGTTAGTTATGTTTAAAAAAATTTTAGAGTTGGGTGTATCTATTATAAAGAAAGAAGAATACAAGTTGTCTGATGGATTACACTCAACTTATTTATTGGGTTTAATAATCGAGAAAATTTTTAGTTTTATAAATGGGGTTTTTAGACGGTTTGGCTTTAAAAAATGTGGAAAAATATTATTTATTGGAAGAGGAGTAAAAATAAAATCTAAAAGGAATATAGAAATTGGAAATGGAGTTACAATTGAAGAATTTGTCGTCCTTGATGGTTTATCAAGGAAAGGACTCATATTAGAGGAAAATGTGAAAATCGGTAGTTATACGCAGATAAAATGTACTGGTAGTTTAAAAAATATTGGTGATGGTATTCGTATAGGGAAAAATAGTGGTATTGGTGATTTTTGCTTTTTTGGTGCTGCTGGTGGTATTAATATTGGAGAAAATGTAATTATGGGTCAAAATGTAAGATTTCACTCTGAGAATCATAATTTTAGTAGATTAGATATTCCGATTAAACACCAAGGTGTTAGCAACCAAGGGATAAAAATAGGTTCTGATTGCTGGATTGGTGCGGGGGCTGTTTTCTTAGATGGAGTTACTGTAGGTGATGGTTGTGTAATTGGTGCAAATGCCCTAGTAAATAAAGATATTCCTTCGTATAGTGTAGCAGTTGGTAGCCCTGTTAAAATTGTTAAAAACAGGAAAGAGTCGTAACTTATATGAAGATACTACATTATTCATTGGGGTTACCGCCTTTCAGGACCGGTGGCCTTACAAAATACTCATTTGATTTAATGAATCACCAAAAAAATACAGGCCATCAGGTTTTTTTACTTTTTCCAGGTCAATTCAATATCAGTAAAAAAACATCAATAAATGCAGAATCAAAGATTGAAGGATTAGAAGTGTTTGAAATTATCAACCCATTACCCGTTTCGCTATTGGGTGGAATCAGTGATCCAGTACAATTCATGAAAAATGTTTTTCCAGAGGATATTTATTATTCCTTTTTAAATAAATTAAAGCCAGATATAATTCATATTCATACTCTTATGGGGATTCATAAGGAATTTTTTTTAGCTGCGAAAGATTTAAAAATTAAATTGGTTTTTACCTCTCATGATTACTATGGAATTTGTCCGAAGGTGAATCTTATTGATTATAAGGGAGATATCTGTTTTGATAATGTTCTTGGTAATAACTGTGTGACCTGCAATCAAAATGCCTATAGTTTACCATTAATTTATTTAATGCAATCTAAAACCTATCGGAATTTTAAGGATAGTAAAATAATCAAGAAATTAAGAAAAAGAAAAAATAATACTATTAAGGAACAAAATTCAAATTATAAGGAGATAACACATAGTAAGAAAATTGATGAATTTTTAGCTGCCAAATTCAATGATTTGAGAGAATACTATTTAGGGATTTTTGGCTTAATTGATTATTTTCATTTTAATAGTGAAAATACCAAAATTGAATTTGAAAGATTTTTAGATATCAATGGTGCTGTTTTGCCAATTTCACATAAGAATATAGCTGATAATAGAAAAAAGAAAGTATACAACGGTAACTTCCCATTAAAGATTAGCTTTCTAGGTCCATTAGATATATATAAAGGTTTTCCTTTGCTTCGTGAGACAGTCAATAGATTGTTAAGTATTGATCAAAATAACTGGGAGTTAAATGTGTACGGTAACAATGCTGAGCTAGTATTAGAACAAGGTGAAAGTGATCATATCAGGTTTCATGGGCGTTATCAGCATGATGAATTAGAAAATATTTTCGATAATACAGACGTTTTAATTGTTCCTAGTGTTTGGAAAGAGACTTTTGGATTTATTGGGTTAGAGGCTTTATCTTTTGGAGTGCCGGTTATAGTATCCAACCATGTAGGATTTAAAGATATATTAAGGGACGGGGAGACAGGAATTATCTTTGATCCAGATACCAAAGAACTTGAAACAATTTTAGAAAAGTTAATAAATGATAGAAATATTCTAAAAAAAATGAACCACAATATTTATAATGATGCTTTTCCATATTCTCTAGAAAAACATTCGATAAATATTGAAGCTTTATATAATGAAGTTCTAGGAGTTTTAAAATGAAAAATATATTTATTATAGGTTCTAAAGGTATTCCGGCTAAATACGGAGGATTTGAAACTTTTGTAGAGTATTTAACAGCACGTAAGGTCAGTAATAATATCATGTATCATGTTTCGTGTTTAGGTGAAGATAATAGTGAATTCTATCATAATAAAGCGCGTTGTTTTAATGTGAAAGTTCCCAAAATAGGAAGTGCAAGAGCTATTTTATATGACATATTAAGTTTACAAGAGAGTATTCGATATATTAAGGAGAATCAGCTAAAGAACTGTATTGTATATATTTTAGCCTGTCGAATTGGTCCAGTCTTTTCGTACTTTAAAAGTCAGTTAGAGAAACTTGGGGCACAAGTATTTGTAAATCCCGATGGGCATGAATGGAAACGAAGTAAATGGAATTACTGGGTTAAGCGCTATTGGAAGATATCTGAAAAATTAATGGTAAAAAATGCAGATTTATTAATCTGTGACTCTATCGGGATAGAGAATTATATACAAACCGATTACTCTGCATTTGAACCTAAAACAACATTTATTGCTTACGGTGCTGATATTACTCCGTCTATTTTGAGTAATGAGGATAAAAAGATTATCGATTGGTATGAAAAGCATCAAATTCAGTCTAAAGAGTATTATTTAGTTGTTGGACGATTTGTTCCTGAAAACAACTATGAATTAATGATAAAAGAATTTATGAAATCTTCATCAACAAAAGATTTTATTCTTATCGCAAATGTTGAGGAAAATGCATTTTATGAACAATTGAAACAAACCACCAATTTTGAAAAGGATCAGCGTATTAAGTTTGTTGGAACGGTTTATGATCAAGAATTACTTAAAAGAATAAGAGAAAATGCTTACGGTTACTTCCATGGACATGAAGTGGGGGGAACAAATCCTTCACTTTTAGAAGCATTAGCTTCAACAAATTTAAATTTACTCTTGGACGTCGTTTTCAATAAAGAAGTTGGTCAAAATGGAGCTGTTTATTTCTCGAAAGAAACTGATTCACTTTCTAATTTAATTAATGAAGTGGAGAATTATACCCCAAGTCAGATTGAGAACCTAGGTAAAGCGGCTAAGGAAAGAATAAGAAAAGAATACTCATGGGAAAAAATCATTAATGAATATGAAACTTTATTTTCTAAAAATTAAAACCCTGCTGTATAAAGCAAGGTTTCAATGGGAGTGTGAACTATGTTAAA
Organism: Bacillus sp. T-10(2022); assembly: GCF_056502895.1. Classification (NCBI taxonomy): domain Bacteria; kingdom Bacillati; phylum Bacillota; class Bacilli; order Caryophanales; family Bacillaceae; genus Bacillus; species Bacillus sp. T-10(2022). The sequence continues at coordinate 3,930,079 of NZ_CP113518.1, read as the reverse complement.
TAAAAAACTTAAGGTAATGACTGTGTTTGGTACTAGACCAGAAGCTATAAAAATGGCTCCTCTAGTATTAGAATTAGAAAAATATAAGGAACAACTAGATTCAATAGTTGTTGTTACGGCACAACATAGAGAAATGTTAGATCAGGTATTAGATATATTTAAGATAAAGCCCCATTTCGATTTAAATATAATGAAAGCTAATCAAACACTAGTTGATATTACAACAAGGGGATTAGAAGGATTGAATCAAGTCATACAAGAAGTAAAGCCTAATTTGATATTGGTTCATGGTGACACTACGACAACATTTATTGCTAGTTTGGCTGCATTTTATAATCAAATAGCTATAGGGCACGTAGAAGCAGGATTACGGACAGGGAATATGTTATCTCCTTATCCAGAAGAAGCTAATCGTCAATTGACAGGTGTTTTAGCTGATTTACATTTTGCGCCAACTAAAAAAGCTGCTTCGAATCTTATAAAAGAAAATAAGAAAGAGAAAAATGTCTATGTGACTGGTAATACGGCTATCGATGCCCTACAAACGACTATCTTAGATGAGTATAGTCATCCTATTTTGGATTCTATCGGTGACAAAAGATTAATCTTAGTTACAGCTCATCGCAGAGAAAATTTGGGTGAACCTATGAGAAATATTTTCAAAGCTATTAAGAGAATAGTTGATTGCCACGAAAATACAATAGTTGTATATCCTGTTCATATGAATCCTATAGTTCAAAAAATTGCAAATGAAATACTTGGGGAACATCCTCGTATTCATTTGATAGATCCGCTAGATGTAATTGATTTTCATAATTTTGCATCCAAAGCATTCTTAATTATGACTGATTCGGGTGGTGTTCAAGAAGAAGCTCCCTCATTAGGTGTACCTGTGCTTGTTCTTAGAGATACAACTGAAAGACCAGAAGGTATAGAAGCGGGAACATTAAAATTAGCTGGAACAGATGAAAATGTGATATTCAATTTAGCTAATACGTTGTTAATAGACAAAGCCGCATATGACAAGATGGCTCAATCATCAAATCCATATGGAGATGGTGAGGCATCAAGTAGAATAGTAGAAGGGATTTTACATCACTTTGGTCTAAATGAAAAAAAACCATTAGATTTTAATACAAATGAGGCGGTAAAAATATGAAAGGAATTATATTAGCAGGTGGAAGTGGCACACGCCTTTATCCTATAACTAAGTCGATATCAAAACAATTAATTCCGGTTTACGATAAACCAATGATTTATTATCCGCTATCTGTATTAATGCTTGCAGGTATCCGGGATATATTAATCATATCAACACCAGAAGATACGCCTAGATTTGAGCAACTATTGGGTGATGGAAAAGAATTGGGAATCGAATTAAGTTATGCTATCCAGTCTTCACCAGATGGTTTAGCACAGGCATTTATCATTGGAGAAGATTTTATTGGTGATGAATCGGTTGCACTAGTTCTAGGTGATAATATTTTCTATGGGCACGGTTTTACTAAAGTTTTGGAACGAGTTGCCAGTCAAAAAAAAGGCGCGACTATATTTGGCTACAATGTTAAAGATCCAGAGCGCTTTGGAGTTGTTGAATTTGATGAAAGTGGGAAGGCGGTATCTATTGAAGAAAAACCGCAAACTCCAAAATCAACCTATGCAGTAACAGGACTATATTTTTATGATAACGATGTAGTTGAAATAGCGAAATCTATTAAACCTTCTGAACGGGGCGAATTGGAAATTACATCTGTGAATGAGGAATATTTACGGAGAGGAAAGCTTCAAGTAGAGTTAATGGGGCGTGGTTTTGCATGGTTAGATACAGGGACTCATGAATCTTTATTAGAAGCTTCTACTTTTATAGAAACGATAGAAAAACGGCAAAGTTTAAAGGTTGCTTGTTTAGAAGAGATTGCTTATCGAAAAGGATATATTTCAAGAGATCAACTCATAAAGTTGGCTGAACCCTTAAAGAAAAATGAATACGGGAAATATATGATGCGCTTAGCTGAGCAAGTATTAATCGATAAAAATTTAGTGGGTGTAAAATCATGAATATTACTAAAACCAAATTAAATGGTGTAATGGTGATTGAACCAAAAATTTTTGGTGATCACCGTGGGTGGTTTACTGAAACTTATAATGAAGAGAACTTTAAAAAGGCTGGTATAGACACAGTTTTTATACAAGATAATCATTCATTTTCTGCCACAAAAGGAACGCTACGAGGATTACATTATCAAAAGGATCCAAAAGCACAAACAAAGCTTGTTCGTTGTACAAAAGGTTCAATCTTTGATGTAGCAATTGATATTCGAAAAGAAAGCCCTACCTATGGTGAATGGTATGGAGTAGAGCTTAGTGAAGAAAATAAAAAGCAATTATTAGTTCCAAAAGGATTTGCTCATGGTTTTATGACGCTAACAGATGATGTTGAGGTTCAGTATAAAGTGGATGAGTTGTATTCTCCAGAAAATGATCGAGGAATTATTTGGAATGATCCAGAAATAGGGATTGAATGGCCAATGGATATTAAACCTGTCTTATCTGCTAAAGATGAAAATGCTCCGTTACTAAAGGATGCTGAAAATAATTTTGTGAGTGGAGAATAAGTCATGAAAGTTTTAGTAACTGGTTATAGTGGACAACTTGGCTTTGATGTGGTCAAGGAAGGTAATTGTAGAGGGCTGCAGATGTATGGTTCCAGCTCTCGTGATTTAGATATCACTGATAAAGAAAGCGTATCTAAATATGTTTCAGAATTAAAACCTGAAGCAATTATTCACTGTGCTGCTTACACAGCTGTTGATAAAGCGGAAGATGATAAAGAAAAATGTTATGATGTTAATGTAAATGGCACTAAGTATTTGGCTGAAGCCGCAAAGGAGATAGGGGCTAAATTTGTTTATATTAGCACGGATTATGTATTGGATGGGCAGGGAGATAAGCCATTTAAAGAAACTGATCCTCCTAATCCTATTGGTTATTATGGTCTAACCAAATTTGAAGGGGAGAAAATCGTACAATCTCTCTTGGAAAATTATTTTATTGTGCGGATTTCTTGGGTTTTTGGTAGTAATGGAAATAATTTCATCAAAACTATGCTTAAATTATCTGAGTCGCGAGATGAATTAAATGTAGTAGGCGATCAAATAGGTTCTCCTACGTATACTTATGATTTGTCTTGTTTGTTATTGGATATGATTCTAACGGATCGTTATGGAATCTACCATGCATCAAATGAAGGATTTTGTAGTTGGGCAGAATTTGCTCAAGTAATTTTTAAAATTGCTAATAAAAATGTAAAGGTAAGCTCAATAAATACTGAAGAATATCCAACAAGGGCAGTGCGGCCAAAAAATTCAAGACTGTCTAAGCAAAAGTTAATAGACAGTGGATTTGTTGCTTTACCTAAATGGGAAGATGCGTTAACCCGGTATATAGAAGAGTTAAATCAAGAGGAGAACTGATATGAAGAAACAAAAGATGCTAGTGACAGGCGGAGCAGGATTCATTGGTGGGAATTTTGTTCAATTTATGGTGAATAAGTATCCGGATTATGATATTTACAACTTAGATTCATTGACTTATGCAGGGGATTTAACGAAGCACCGGGAGATAGAAAATAAACCAAACTATCATTTCGTAAAAGCAGACATTGCGGATCGTAAGTCTATCATGTCTTTGTTCGAGCGAGTGAAATTTGATTATGTAGTTCATTTTGCAGCTGAAAGCCATGTGGATCGATCTATAACGAATCCGGAGATTTTTGTTTTGACAAATGTACTAGGCACACAAGTATTATTAGATGCCGCAAAGGAATACAATATTACTAAATTTGTTCACGTATCAACAGATGAAGTATACGGAGAATTAGATTTTGATCCTACAACTTTCTTTACAGAGGAAACTCCACTGCAACCGAATAGCCCATATAGTGCTAGTAAGGCATCTTCTGACTTATTAGTACGGGCTTATTACGAAACGTTCCAATTGCCGGTTAATATTACTCGCTGCTCGAATAACTATGGTCCATATCATTTTCCTGAAAAATTAATTCCATTGACTATCTCCAGAGTAGTCAATGACCAAAAGGTGCCTGTTTACGGTGATGGAAAAAACATCCGTGACTGGTTACATGTTATTGATCATTGTGCAGCAATAGATTTAGTTCTACATAAGGGTGAAAACGGTGAAGTATATAATGTTGGTGGTCATAACGAACGAACCAACTTAGAGGTTGTTAAAGCTATTATTAATACTCTCGGTAAATCAGAAGACCTAATTGAATTTGTAAAGGATCGCCTGGGTCATGATAAGCGATATGCAATAGATCCTACCAAATTAGAACAATTGGGTTGGAAACCGACTTATGACTTTGACACAGGCATTGCCCAAACTATTCAATGGTATCTTGATAATAATGAATGGTGGGGGCAAATTATTAGCGGAGAATATAAAGAATATATTAAAAAACAATACAAAAATAAATTAACTAATTAATGTAATCTGATTTGAAATAATCCGTCTATTTTATAATGGATTAAGAAAGATTAACTAATTCAAAAAAATTTTTTGATACATTCTTTGAGAGCTATAGCTTTTTCTTTGTAGGATAAGTATTTCATTATTAGACAATAGCTTTTTCAAAGTGATATTCTACAAAATATAAGTCCCCAGTCTATGATAATAGAAAGGGTGCATTTAGTAGAACCCCGAATTGTTTAATAAAATATTTCAAAATTAATTCATTATATTTCTCAATCTCAGGTCTTAATAGCATTGGTTTGATAACTATGTTGAAACCATTGACGGACAATGTGATTCTGCTGTTTCCACAAGATTAAAATAATATTAATTTAATTAAAATAAAAAAGGAAAGTAATGGTTAAATTCCCAAAATTAAGGGTTGAAATGATGCTTAAACATTTTATATTGATTTTTATTAGTGTAATATTATTAATATTTTCATTTATAAATAATGATAACAATCAAGTGGGGAATGATATTTCCCTTGAACAACACGGGCAAACATCAGTAAAGCAAAAGGGAGTAGCAATAACACTGTTTGACTCAAACAATAGTGATAGTTGGTTTGATATTACTTTACCTAAAATAAAAAATTTAGGGGCAGAATTAGAAGTTGTTACAGCAGTAACGGTTCAAAATGAAACCGATTCAAATCCAGTCAATGATCCAAAAATCTATGAAAAAATTCATCGTTTAGTTAAAAAAAGTAAAGAATACCAAGTACCAATTACAATTATAAAGCCCCATATTATGTTCCCTAATTTTGGAGATAATCTTGATAGAGGGTTATATAAACCAAGTGATGTGGATTTGTTTTTCCGTAACTGGAAGGAAATACTCTTATATTATGCATATATTTGCACGGAAAATAACATACCTATTCTAAGTTTAACAACCGAAACGTCAGAACTAACTCAAAATAAATATGTATCTCAATGGATGGTAATAATTAATGATATAAGAGCAAAATATCCTCAGTTAAAAATTACAATGTCCTATAAAAAAAGTGAGTTAGATAGGGAGTTAATGTATCATGAGCAAGGGCTAAATAGTATAAGTACCTCTCTTGATTACATATCTTTAAATATGTATCCAAAAGTTAGAAGGTTAAATGCAAATACCTCAGAAAAAGATGAGATATTTATAAATGAATCAAGTACATATGGGTTTGTTGAAGCTATAAAGAAGGCAAATCAATATTTCAATAAAAATATTTTAATTACAGAAGTCGGCGCAACACCTAAGTCAGATAAAACAAAAGATTATATTGATCCGTTTGTTTTTGTTAATGAAAATACTAAAACAAATGATTATGTTGATCAAAACGAATGGATGAAGAGAGTATTAGGTGTATTATTAAAAATGGACGAAGTAAAAGGAGTTTACATTTGGCATGTCAATCCTCCATTTGATTTCTTAGATTCACCGACAGCTGAAACCATAAAAAAAAATTATGAGAATCACTAGAAACAGCTAGTAGTTACTATTTATTCATATAACTTTTTCATCCATTTTATATTCGATTATTATTTTCTTTAGTAAAATTCTTTTAATTGAAGAGATTTCTTTTAAAACTGAAAGCATAACTTTAGAAAAAATAAGAGATGATTATAAAGTGAAATTTTTAAAAAAAGTTTCAATTTATTGAGGGTTCTGTGGCCTATTGTTCAGATGCATCTATTAGTTTCAGCTCCCTCTTTTTTTGAAATAGACCTATCCAAATACAAAATATCTAATATCTTGTCATAACAAAGAAAAAGGCAAGAAATCTTATTTGTAAATTCCGCTAATTGGATTTTCAGTTCTATTGGTTCGTATTTCATCTTAAAAAGCAAAGAAATAATAAAGTTGGCTATTATATTTATAAGTTATGAAAGAAAGCCTATTTTTATAGTCCTTTTTTAGTTAAGTAGTTTAGATTTCTAAGCGTTATAAGTGCTAAATGATATTAATTGGATAAGACAACAGTTAAAATAAAGTTTAACATTCTCTTGATATAAAATCTTGTATGTGTAGAATGAATTAGAGATGTTAATCATGGATGGTGATTATAAATGGAATCAATTCAATCGATGAAGTTTTTACAGTCTGATAGAGAACATAAAATTAAAATTAACATAACACTCTTAATGGTTATTACGTTATTCATTATTAATGAAGCTGTTAGAGGTATGTTTAGTGATATTTTTAGTATATTTAATATTTTCTTCTTAGTAATTGGTATCTTTTATATTTTAAAGGTATATGCGAATAATCAATATAACTATTCTTTGTTATTATTAACAGTTGTTTTTTCTGCATTCTTATTATTAACATTATATAAAAGTAGCTCTAAAATGTATTTATTGTCAGCAATTATTAGCATGATAATCCCTTTATTTTTAATAAGTTTAAAAATAACCCATGGTCAAGCATTAGCGGGATTAAGAACTTTTAATAAAATTTATAATCCATTAATAATTATCTTACTAATAGTTGGGATAATTGACTATGTTACAAACAGTTCTATTCAAATGTTTTTAGTGAAAATGGGAACACCTTTTAAGGATTTAATTCTAATAGAACAAAACTGGGGGATTTATAGGTATTATTCTTTTATGGGACATCCTTTACAAGGTGCTAAGTATTTTCTGATTTTTTATATGATGAATAATATTTATGCTAGATATTCGAAACCAATGATTAGAGGGTATTTAGTATCGGTTATTACATTAATTGGTTTAATTTTGTGCGGTAGTAAAGTGGGGCTAATTGTTGGTATAGTTTTAATTTTATTATTTAATAGTTTAAAAAGATTTAAATGGTTATATTTTGTCACTGTTTTGCTGACATTATTAATCTTTGTGAATACACAGTTATTTAAAGATAATATTGGAATGAGATTTAATACTGATGATCTATCTTCAGGTAGAAGTGATTTACTGAACTTGTATTTTAGTGCACTAAAAAACGATAATATAGACTTTCCTTCTTTTTTTACAGGTGGAGGATATCAATACTCTCGTGATATTGTAACTTATTTGAATTCACAGATAAACAATTTTGAATATCCTCTGCTAATGTTTATTAATGATTATGGGATTCTATGTACTTTGATTATATATATACTTACTCATATTTACCCATTATATATATTTTGGAAAAAAAAACAATTCTATATTTTTTTTGTTTTCAGTGGGTTTTTAATTTTTCTAAATACTAATAATGGCATTACTAATTTAGGACAGGATGCTTTTGCACAATTATGTTTTTTGATTTTAATATTAATTCATTTAAAACCCTATAAGAATAAGTTGAATTTACAAACAAAAGATTGTATGGATAGGATAACCTAATACTACTCTTTTATAAAAAAGTTAACTTTCATGTTTATTTTTCACCCAAAAAGCGCCTAGTTTAAATTTACTTATATATCATTATGATAATTTGAAGGGAATAATGCAATGATAGAAAAAGTATTCGTTAAATTAATGGGAGGCATTTGGTCTCTCAAAGACAAATGTATCAAGGATAATAGCAAAATTTTGATACGACTTTATAATAGTTTCTTGGATAAAAAAGGTAGCTATATAGGCTATACCTCTAAGATTGAAAGTGTTCCAATATTTCCGCATGGAATTAATGGTATTTTCATTTCTGGTTCTTCAAAAATAGGAAAGAACTGTGTAATCTTTCATCAAGTAACAATAGGGTCAAATACACTTCCAGATTCAAAAGGGCAAGGTTCTCCTACAATTGGCGAAAATTGTTTCATAGGTACTGGAGCTAAAATAATCGGAAACCTAACTATCGGGGACAACGTTAGAATAGGTGCGAATTGTGTAGTATTTCAAGATATCCCAAGTAACTCAGTTATTGTTGCACAAGCTCCCAGAGTTATACAGAAAGAAAGCAATAATAATAAATATTATTCAAAAAATAGTAACGGTAAATGGGTCTTTATGAATAATGGCAATTGGGTTCTGGAGGAAGACGAAAATATTCTAAAAATGCTTCAATAATTTGAGTGAATAACATTTTAATTATATGATGTGCAGTAGGATAAAACTATAAGGTAAGTAAGAGTGAGAGATTAGCTTTAAGCTAGTCTTTTTTTTATAAATAGTCTTCTCCAAGTCTATTTGCTGTTTCGTCCTTTTCTTACTAGATAAGTACATATTTGAAGGACTTATATAGTTAGGTGGCCTTCCATAAAAAGACAAATAAATCAATAATAAGTAATAAGTTAAATAAGGTATTGAGGAGGCTGAGAAATCGTCCAATTTTTGTTTCTTTTTGATATTTATCTATACATATACCTTATTAATAAATCCGTTCCTTCTTTTATCAAATGTTTAATGTTTCAAGCTTATCAGGTATATACCACTTGCCAAACCCCACTCTATATGTAATTATCAAATAAAAGAGCTGAATTCCTTATTTTTGAAAAGTAAGAATAAGATAGAAGTTTGAGATAGTGGCTCTATTATATTGCAGTGGAAATTTCTAATGGATTTTTTTGATATTTTAAAAGACACGTTTTCAAAATGAGAGTCTGGGGAGGATATTACTGTAACTGAACTCGAGCTTAAATAGAAACTAATAGGTATTTGGAAAGGGTTAATCAACATATGAAAAGTAAATACATATTCCCCATCCTTCTCATTTCATGGGCGATGCTGATCTTCTTTTTTTCCTCGCAGACGTATGAGGAGCAAAGCGTTACCCCTTTTTTGGCGCAGTTCAATACGCCGTATTGGTATGATAAGCTAAGTGGCATATCATTCATGTATGGAGGGGTTGAGGTTAGTGCCCATACTGCTGGAGTGAGTGGTTTTGTGGAGTTTTTCATTCGGAAGGGTGCCCATCTTTTTATCTTTTTTGTGTTTGGTTTTTTGACTTTGGGTGTTTGGCGCAGTTTTGTAAGGAATCCTATTCTTTCGTTTTCAGGGGCTCTGATATGTGTCCTTTTTTATGCGAGTGCAGATGAATTGCATCAGAAAATAACCGGTGGCCGTACCCCTTTATGGCAGGATGTCATGCTGGACACGTTTGGCGGTTTGCTTGGAATCTTCTGTTTTCTTTTCATTTATCGAAGGAGAAGGCGTCATCGGATCTGAAGTACTTATTTTCAATACATTTAATTAAGGAGCATGTCTGCAACATGCTTCTTTTTTGTCGTTTATGAATGCTACGCTATGTGGGTGGCTTGTATGATTTTCATTTACCGAGCGATTTTACAATATGGAAGTATAGGCCTTTCAGTATGATTTGTAGGCCGATACTTAAGAAAGTGAAGAACTGGATTCTGGATAGGGTTGGAGGGCAGCATAAAGCGGCCTATGAAATTCCAGTTACACAGGTCTTCAATTCTCGCATTGGGGTGTTTATATGGAACAAGATAGCTATATTATCAAAGAAAAAGGCGAATGCTGTTTGTAATGGGATTATCGGTTTAAATAGATTCCTCTCCTTTTTCAGGCTCGAGTTCGTTTTATTGAAAAGGGAGAGGCGTTGCTCTCATGTATTGCCGAAAAGAGCCACTTCTCATGAAACATATTTCATTCTTGATCGATCACTGATGGCTTTCAGAATAAACATTTTGTCCTGTTTGCTTAGCATAGCCCAGCTGCCTGCTTTGATTTTCATACAAATCCACTCCTTTTGTTTAGGATTATTTATTATAGTTGATGAATGACGGTTGATGGAATTCTGGGTCCAGTGAATGATAGTGTCAAGTGATTATAGGGGCAAGGGGAAGATGGAATTGTCAGCTCATATTAGATTATACCGTCTTTTAGTGCCTAATAAACAACAAAAATTCCAACAAATCTCTACAATTGGAGTTCGTTTTTTGTCAGAATATTGGACGGGGAAAATGAAAAAGCTGTCGGGATGCGGTTCCGGACAGCTCTTTCATTTTTTCTTATTTGATGGATAATTGTTCTTTTAATTCGGATTGGACCTTTTCTTTTTCTTCATCCGACACGATATTATAGTAGACTCCGTCGATTTTCGTTCCATTTCCTGGAATGGTTGCTTGTGTTATGCTTTTGCTAGCATCTCTGTAGTTCTTTTGGATGTCCATCATGTCATCAAAAGTTAAATTCGTCTGGATATTTTTACTTAATGCATCGAAGACATCATCGTATTTCGTCAGTGAAGAAAGGCTAGCGCCTTCCTTGATGACAGCCTCGATGATGGAACGTTGTCTGGATTGACGGCCATAATCACCATTCGGATCATCATATCTCATTCGTGAATATTTAAGCGCATCTTCTCCATTTAGATTAATGCTTCCCTTTGCAAAATGGACGCCTTCATAAGTGAAGTCCAAATCGTTTTGCACGGTCACGCCGCCGACTGCGTCCACGATATCCTTAAAGCCTTCCATATTGATCTTCATATAATAGTCGATTGGGATATCAAGAAAGTTTTCAACGGTATCCATGGACATTTTTGCGCCGCCGAAGGCAAATGCATGGTTGATTTTATCCTGTGTACCATGACCGACGATTTCGGTCCGTGTATCACGCGGAATGCTTAGCATTTTGACCGATTTCTTTTGTGGATTGACTGTCAAGACGATCATAGTATCTGAACGGCCTTTGTCACCATCACGTTCATCGACACCGAGCATGAGCATCGAGAATGGCTCCTGATCTGATAGTGCGAGGTCCTTAGTTCGTTTATCTGTAGTACGGTCTATTGGTGTATGCATCGTATCAACAGTTTTTGTCAGTGAATTCCATACCGAGTAGGCAAAAGCTCCCCCTGCTAATATAAAAAGTAGGACAATTATCCCGACTACCTTCAGCCATGTCCGTTTCTTTTTCTTCTTCTTTTCATGTCTCATATTTTACTTCCTTCCTCTTTTTGTAACCACTTAATCTATTATATTTAATTTCTTAATAAAATAATAGTATATTTTGCTATTTTATAATACCTTTGACATATTTTGGTGTAACTGTGTACTATGTAACTAGAACAATTCTTAAGGGGTTGGAAAAATTGAGTTCATTTAAAGGTTTAGTGCTAAAGGAGTGGTTGATTGGGAAATCCACACTTTTGTGGTTGTTGGTTGCGCAAGTTGGATTTGTGTTTATTTCTTTTTTAGTATCCAGGTATTGGGAAGTTGCAGGTATTTTTTATATGTCTACATGGGTAATCATGATCTTGCAACCATTTATTATGTTCTCTTTGATTTTTGGATGTTTGAATTATGAAGGGAAGACGCAATTGTGGATTTACAATCCCCAGTCTGCAGCGATGTTGCTTGGAAGTAAATTATTGTCATGTGTACTTTTTCAGGTAATTTCCATTTTATTTGCCTGTTGTTTAGTTTTCGTGGCTTTTAGGGTACCAACTAGTTATTTCCAGCAAGATTTTCACCTGGAAAATATGGAGTTGATAGGCCTGTTACAGGTAGGCGGGGTTATGACGGCGGTTAGTATTGTCATAGCTGTGCTTATGATGTTTTTATGGGTAGTGTATCATGCACTCGCAAGGATTCGACTTATTAAAAATATTCGTTGGCTGTTAGTGTTTCTTCTGTTTATAGGAACGGTTTTATTGAAAAATTGGGTTGGTCATACAATGCTATATCAGAAACTGAATGATATATGGGCTGTACCAGCTTTTAGCGGTTCGTCTTTTAGCTTGTCTCAATCCAAATTGGAGTTTTATTTGGAAGGCGGGGGAAATATTTCGCTTTTGACAAGCGGGTTGGATGTTATTGGATTAGTGATATTGTTCCTTGCTTCTTGTTGGCTGCTGGATCGAAAGATTGAGGTGTAAAGGATGCCAGAGGATTTTCATGCTTCAAAACCGATTTATTTACAGGTTGCCGATCGAATTTGTTATTCAATTGTACGGGGTGAGATAAAGAGTGGGGATAAGTTGCCATCGGTCCGCGAAATGGCTGTCGAAATGGGTGTCAATCCGAATACGATACAGCGTACTTATACCGAAATTGAGAGGGATGGAATTGTGGAGACGAGAAGGGGGCAAGGTACATTCGTGAAAAATGATCCGGCGCTGATTGCTTCACTGCGTACCCGGATCCGAACGGAAGTTATTGAGGCATTCGTTGAGAACATGAAAGAAATTGGCTTGTCGAGAGAAGAAATGCTGACAGCGGTACAGCAGTTTTTGAAGAAGCAGGGGGATGCGGAATGACGGTTGAACTGCATGATGTATCGAAAAAGTATGGTAGCGTTGCTGCCCTTGATGGTGTATCACTCACATTTGAAGTGGGGAAGATTTATGGGGTGTTAGGAGCCAATGGAAGCGGTAAGTCAACATTGCTCAAACTGATTGCGGGTCTCGCGAAACCGGATCATGGTGAGGTGACGGTCGCTGGGATGCCGGTATGCCGGAGAACAGCTTCTGTTGTTTCTTATCTGACAGAACTTGATTTTTTCTATCCCAATTTTACGGCAGGTCAGTATATTGATTTTCATGCTTCGCAGTTTGGTGATTTTAATCGGGATAAGGCAATTGAAATGCTGGAAACCATGAAATTGGATGTCCGGAAGAAGGTCCGTACTTTGTCGAAAGGGAATCGGGGAAGGCTTAAATTAGTGCTAGCCCTTTCTCGGGAGGCACCGGTCGTATTATTGGATGAACCATTCTCAGGGTTGGACGTTATGGTCAGGGATTCGATTGTCCGGAGCTTGCTATCTTCTATCGATTTTGAAAGGCAAATGGTTATCATGGCGACTCATGAAATTGAGGAAGTCGAAAACATCCTCGATGAGGTGATCGTAATCAAGGATGGAAAGGCCATTGGAAAGGAAGAAGCCGAAGATCTCCGCGAAAAAGGTGGGAAATCGGTAATCGGGTGGCTAAAGGAAAAACATAGGTAAATGTCATGCTCCAAATTTCATTTGGAGTTTTTTTCAGTTAAGGAGGGTGGTGCTTAGTGAAAGTTGAGAATGAAGGAATTGTCCATCCTAACTTGAAAAACGCAGGCAAGCTGCATATGACCGTGACAAAATCCGGGCAAAGGAAAGCCATTTCATTCTATATAGAGATTTGTTGATGTAACTCCGGAAAAAATTCCGGGGTTTTTTTATTAAAAAGTAAGGCCCTTTTTTAAAAGTTGAATAGAATGGAAAAAGTGATTTTTCAAAAGGGGATTTCTAGGCGTACGACGATTTCCTACAAAATGGGTGATAAGCAGAGTCCGTATTAGAAAGCAGGCGCATATATATGCAGTACGGATATCATTAAAGTATAAATAACTATTGGAGGCTAAAGGAAAAATGGCAGAGACTGTTGGTTTACCGTACCTTGATGCTTTAACAGGAAAATCGGTGAGGGTGTTTAAAGGCGGGCCTGATTCTAGAGAAGGCAGGCTTATAGGAGTATTAAGCGATTATATCGTTTTACAAACAGGGAAAGATGAACAAACTCAACTTGTGTATTACGCAAGGGATCATTTGAAAATCGTTGTCGCGAATGCGAAAAAGTCACAAGTCGATTTATTGGCCGAGGAAGAAGAAATAGTATTTCCGACCAGTTTTTTAGGATTGCTGGCAACTCTTCAAACTAGCTGCATTCAAGTGAATGGCGGCGGTCCGGCATCTAAAGTTGGCCGGGTTGTAGATGTGAAAGATGAATTTTTAGTTTTATCCACGGAGAAAGATGGGCTTGTTTTATACCCGATTTCCCATATTAAAAGTGTAACAGTGATAGAACAATCAGACGAACAATTATTGCCTGAATTTGTTTATAACGGAACTGATACACTAAATGGAATTCTGACTCGCTTAGTCCACAACTGGGTATCCGTTTTCGCTGGTGGACCTGAGAGGGTTGAGGGCATCCTGATGGAAGTGGCTGATACGTACCTTATCGTTGTGCATAATCAAGAATTATTTTATGTGACAACTGATCATGTCCAATTCGTTGCCTTAACTGTGCAGGTAGAGGAAGAAGCTGAAGAGGAATCAGGTGAAAACTCCGAAGATGGAGGTTCGTCAGACGGTGATGCATCAAACGCAAATTCAGCAAATGGAAATTCAGCAAACGGAAGTAGAAGAGATGAAAGCAGTTCATCAGAAGAGAGCAGTTCTTCATATGAAAGCTCTTCAAGCTCAAGCTCATATGAAAGCTCTTCAAGCTCAGAAGAAATATCAGCAAGACGCAGAAGTCCTCGTGCAAATGCATTCAAGCAAATTTGGATTGAGAACCTAATCAAAGCTTCAAATCAAAATATCCGGTAAAGAAATACCAAACAGGTACAGCAACCAAAATCGAGTTGTTGTGCCTTCTTATGGAAGGTGGACATGCCGTTATTGCCCAAGGTGGATTTATTGGGATTCGTTACACCATTTTGATTTTTTTCATTTTCAAAAGTTGATGTTCAAATGCTTGTAAAATGGCCAAGCAACCATTTTGTTTGGTTGATTTTAATATAAAGGGGGAAGAGTCGCTTGTTAGCAAAGCATATAGGCCAGTATATGGAACTGGAGCTCTCAGGGAATATACATGAAGCGGGGATTTTAATTGAAGTAAGTTCTGACATCATCGTTTTGTATACTGGAAAAGCCTACCGTTACATTCCATTCCGGCACATTAAGAATTTTTCCTTTCCTATAATCGATGAGGAGATTGGTTCGGGAGGAGAGCCGGAGATTGACGAGACATCGTTCCGAAAATTACTGATGAATGCGAAGGGGATGTTTGTTGAAATCCTGCTCACAAAAAAAAACTCGGTTCATGGTTATATCGTGGGCATCATGAATAACTATTTCGTCTTTTATTCGCCAGTATTTAAAACGATGTTCATTTCGATGGATCATTTAAAGTGGCTTTCGGTTTGCGATGATGCAAAGGGTCCATACGGTTTGAATAAAGGGGAACAATTGGCACAGGTTTCATCTTTAAGCTGGGCCCGGACATTGGAGGAGCAGGTGAAAAAGTTAACCAATAAACTGGTAGTGCTCGACTTGGGGATGCATCCGCAGAATATCGGGATGATCAGTGCAGTGAAAGATGGCATTATTGAGATGGTGAATGCTCAAGGGGAGGCGATTTTTGTCAACATGAGGCATGTTAAAAGTTTTCATTTCCCACAATAAAGAAACTCCGGGTCTGAAGTGATCCGGAGTTATTTCTTTTTCTCGATATTTTCATAGACCGAGGCAAGGGCTTGTTCAAATTTCCCGCTCTTTTTCGGTTTGTAGTATTTTTTTCTGCGCAGTTTGTCCGGTAAGTATTGCTGCTTCACCCAACCATTCTCGTAGTCATGCGGATAAAGGTAGCTGATGCCACGTCCGAGTTCAGTGGCCCCTTTGTAATGGGCATCCTTAAGATGATCTGGTACATCTCCACTATGGCCGCTGCGAATGTCGGAAAGAGCCGCATCAATTGCGGTAATAGCCGTATTCGATTTAGGTGATAGGCATAACTCAATCACGGAGTTGGCAAGTGGAATCCGGGCTTCAGGAAACCCGAGCCGTTCAGCGGCTTCGACTGCAGCGAGGGCCCTGGGACCAGCCTGCGGATTGGCAAGACCTATGTCTTCGTAAGCGATGACCACCATGCGACGGGCAATGCTGACAAGATCGCCGGCTTCGACCAATCGCCCCAAATAATGAAGGGCTGCATTCACATCACTGCCGCGAATTGATTTTTGGAAAGCCGACAGAACATCGTAATGGGCATCTCCATCCTTGTCATGTGAGAAGCTTTTTTTCTGCATGCATTCCTCGGCAATTTGCAGATCTATATGAATCGTTCCGGACTCATCGGGTTCGGTGGAAATGACGGCGAGCTCAAGAGCGTTAAGCGCACTGCGGACATCTCCGTTCGAAGCCGTTGCGAAATGGGTAAGGGCATCAAGGCTGACATCCGTTATATACGCACCAAGCCCGCGCTCTTCATCATGAAGTGCCCGTTCCAGAGCTTTGGTTATATCAAATTTTTCCAATGATTTGAGCTCGAAAATCTGGCACCTGCTTCGGATGGCCGGATTGATTGCATGATAGGGATTGCTGGTCGTTGCACCGATCAAGGTGATCATCCCGTTTTCAAGATAAGGCAATAGGAAATCCTGCTTCGCCTTATCGAGACGATGAACCTCATCAAGCAGCAGAATCACTTTCCCCGACATCTTAGCCTCGGCAGCCACGATTTCCATATCCTTTTTATTATTGGTCACCGCGTTCAGTGTCCTAAAAGCAAACTTCGTGCTTCCGGCAATCGCACTTGCAATCGAAGTCTTGCCAATTCCCGGAGGACCATACAGGATCATGGAAGAAAGCTGCTTGGCTTTCACCATCCTTGCGATAATTTTCCCTTCACCGACCAGATGCTCCTGCCCGATGATCTCATCTATCGACCGAGGCCGCATCCGGAAAGCAAGCGGTTTAATATTCATAGCGCACCTCTCCTTTTTATATAAGGTATCACAACTGATGGGGGAAATGCGCTGATTATGCTATAAAAGAGGGGGAATTCCTATTATAGTAGTCCGTGTGGGGATTTAATTTGTGCTGTGAGCTCGATAATTCAATCTATCAGCGGAATATTTCATCCTACAGGGGATTAATCCGACCTACCAGCGGAGAAATCCGACCTACCAGTGGAAAAATCCGACCTACCGGCGTAATAATCCGACCTCTGCTTCTATGAGAGAATTTAATAGATAAAATCTGCCTCTAGTATGTCCGGAATGATTCAATTTTAGTGAAAGTAATAGTTTTTTTGCACTGGATGGGGATTGGAGTTGTAGGAAGTTTCGAAATTCCTTATTGGTAATGGTAGGTTTGACGAGGTATAGATAATCATAAAGTGCCGAAATGTGAGCATCGAGGGAAAAATCCAAACAGGTACGGCAAATCCACTTTCTTGATTTCCGCTCCATCGAAAATGCATGACACTTATCGCAGAATACTCCGGTTTGGAGGGCGGTAATCGGAATTCTATAATTCTCTAGCGGTTTAGGAATATAAGGGATGTGACCATCAAGCAATAAATTCGATAATCGTTTCATTACTCTAGTAGAAAGGACCGCTTCGTTATACTTGTTTTTTAATTCCTCAATTTTAAGTAGAATCCGATCCTTACGTATCACTTTTCTATTAATATCCGTATTCCCGGCCCGAATGATCGTTGAAGAATTGGCACTGACAACGAGGGTTTCAACTGGAAGGTTGTTCATTCTTTTTGTTTTTAACCAGTCTAATAAGTGCTGTCGCTGCCGGCTCACTTGCAATATGGGATCATCAAAAGCTTCGGTTTTTCCATCTGGATTTGTACGGATAAGTTGATTGAATGCATTATCGAAAAAGATTTCACCAGCCATGTTTTTGACTTCAAGGATTAAAAGGAAAGAGGATGTGAGAATGAGGATGTCCATTTGGAAGGGGAAAGATGATCCAATTAGTCGGAGGTCATGAAAGAGTAGATACTCTTTTTCAGGAAGGGATTTAAGAGATTGGAAGACTCTGTTTTCACCGTTGTATCCGGCCTTGATTTTTTTGATATCTTCAATAATTGCCGGTTGCTTCGCATGTCCATGAGGTAAGCGTCTCATCAGAGCTTCGAGCATGTCTATTTTTAAAGGCATCTTGCAGTTTTTAATGATCATGATAACCACTCCTTATAGATTTAAGTGAAGTATTCTCGGTTAATAAAGTGATTTCCTGTATTTTAGTGAAATTAAATGTGGCATGTAACGTACTTTCTTATTAATTCGCCCTATCCCCGCAATAATCCGGCCGTCCGATCGAAAGATTCGACCTATCCCCGCAAAAATCCGACCGTCCGAGCGAAAAATCCGACCTAGCGTAAATAATCCAGCTTCCAAGCGAAAAATCCGTTCTAGCACCCAATAATCCGACCGTCCGGGCGAAAGATTCGACTTATCCCACAATAATCCGACCGTCCGAGCGAGAGATTCAACCTATCCCCGCAATAATCCGACCGTCCAAGCGAAAAATCCGCTCTAGCACCCAATAAACCGACCGTCCAAGCGAAAGATTCGCCCTATCCCGGCAATAATCCGACCGTCCGAGCGAAAAATTCAGTCCTAACCCAAAATGCTGTATAAAATTCGTCATCCCTATCGTTCACATTTCATTCTTTTCTTCCTTTTTCCTACCTCTCCAATTAGGATAATTTGACAAATGAAGGGCGGGTGAATGCATTTCCGGCGGGAATATGCTATAATTTCAAAAGAATTTAGAAACGGATAAATAATTTGAGGTGTATATGTATGAAGATATCTACTAAAGGCCGTTATGGTTTGACAATTATGATTGAGCTTGCTAAACATTATGGAGAAGGTCCGAAGAGTTTGAAATCGATTGCCCAGACGCATAATCTGTCGGAGCATTATTTGGAGCAGCTGATTGCGCCGCTTCGTAATGCGGGATTGGTGAAGAGTGTGCGCGGTGCGTATGGCGGGTATGTCCTGTCTAAAGATCCTCAGGAGATTACTTCTGGTGATGTCATTCGTGTATTGGAAGGGCCGATTACCCCTGTTGAAGGAATTGAGGATGAGGAGCCGGTGAAGCGCCAGCTTTGGATCCGGATTCGCGATGCTGTGAAGGACGTATTGGATAATACGACGCTTATGGATTTGGCAAGCTACAAGGATACGGGTGAAATCGATTCTTATATGTATTATATTTAAGTGATTAGCAATGCGCCTATTATGTAGGCGCTTGCGTTTTTTAATGGAGGCGACAAAAAAGTGGACAGAATATATTTAGATCATGCTGCGACTTCACCGATGCATCCGAATGTGATCGAAAGGATGATGACGGTCATGAGCCATGACTTCGGGAATCCGTCGAGCATTCATGCTTTCGGTCGGGAGGCACGCCATGTTTTGGATGAGGCGCGTTCGAGTATTGCGGCGAGCATCGGTGCGGGGCGGAATGAAATCATTTTCACGAGCGGCGGAACCGAGGCGGATAATACGGCGATCATGGGTGTTGCGAATGCTTATAAAGATAAAGGGAAGCACATCATTACGACGGAGATTGAGCATCATGCGGTTTTGCATACATGCCAATTCCTTGAAAAGTCTGGCTTTGAGGTCACATATTTACCTGTGAATGAAGCGGGGCTTATTTCAATTGCCGATCTAAAGGCCGCATTGCGGGATGACACGATTTTGGTTTCGGTCATGTTCGGCAATAATGAGGTTGGAACGGTCCAGCCGATTGCTGAAATTGGAGAGCTGCTCAAGGGGCATCAAGCCATTTTCCATACGGATGCGGTTCAGGCATATGGTTTGATCTCTATCGACGTTCGAGAGTTGGGTGTGGATTTGCTTAGTGTAACCGCGCATAAAATCAACGGTCCAAAAGGAATTGGCTTTCTTTATATGCGTGAAGGCTTGAAGCTGAATCCGCAATTATATGGCGGGGAACAAGAACGCAAGCGCCGTGCTGGTACGGAAAGCGTGCCTGCAATTGCCGGTTTTGCAGAAGCCGTTTCAATTGCACAAAGCATGATGAAAGAGAAAAAGGAGCAATACAAGCGATTTAAAGACGTATTGCTTGCCGTCTTTGATGAGGCGGATGTACAATATGAAATTAACGGATCTATGGAACAGTCGCTGCCGCATGTGCTGAATGTTAGTTTTCCGGGTACGAATGTGGAATCGATGCTCGTTAATATGGACTTGGCAGGTGTTGCTGTATCGAGCGGATCCGCTTGTACAGCTGGGTCAATCGATCCGTCGCATGTGCTTGTGGCGATGTTCGGGAAAGATTCGGAGCGGACGAAGAATTCGATTCGTTTCAGCTTCGGTCTGAACAACACGGAAGAGGAAGTAAGGCAGGCGGCTGAAACCACCGTTAAAATCGTTAATAGATTAGTGAGAAGATAATTCTTACTTTAAATAAATGAGGTGACAGAATGAGAAAAGCACCACAGGACACCCGCGTCGTCGTGGGTATGTCAGGAGGCGTGGATTCTTCTGTGTCAGCCCTGCTATTGAAGAATCAAGGCTATGATGTTGTCGGGATTTTCATGAAGAACTGGGATGATACAGATGAAAACGGAGTCTGTACGGCAACGGAAGATTACAATGATGTAATTGCCGTATGTAATCAAATCGGCATCCCTTATTATGCGGTCAATTTCGAGAAGCAGTATTGGGATAAAGTTTTCACTTATTTCTT
The DNA here is from genome assembly GCF_056502895.1 of Bacillus sp. T-10(2022). Classification (NCBI taxonomy): domain Bacteria; kingdom Bacillati; phylum Bacillota; class Bacilli; order Caryophanales; family Bacillaceae; genus Bacillus; species Bacillus sp. T-10(2022). The sequence goes on along the minus strand of NZ_CP113518.1, from coordinate 3,909,419 downwards.
GGATGAGTATAAAGCGGGCCGTACCCCGAATCCGGATGTAATGTGCAATAAGGAAATCAAGTTCAAGGCATTTCTTGAACATGCAGTAAGCCTTGGTGCCGATTATGTGGCTACAGGTCATTACGCACAGGTTGAATACCGGGATGGCGAATACAAAATGCTTCGCGGTGTCGATAATAATAAAGATCAAACGTACTTCTTGAACCAGCTTACTCAAGAACAGTTGGAAAAAGTCATGTTTCCGCTTGGACACATTGATAAGAAGGAAGTCCGTGAAATTGCGAAAGAAGCGGGTCTTGCCACGGCAACGAAAAAAGATTCTACAGGCATCTGTTTTATCGGTGAACGCAATTTCAAAGAGTTTTTAAGCAATTACCTACCAGCTCAGCCTGGTGATATGGTCACGATGGATGGCAAGGTCATGGGCAAGCATGACGGATTGATGTATTACACCATCGGTCAGCGTCACGGTCTAGGGATTGGCGGCAGCGGCGAACCTTGGTTTGTTGCGGGAAAAGACTTGAAGCGCAATGTTTTATATGTGTGTCAAGGCTTTGATAATGATGTGCTGTATTCCAATTCCCTTCGTGCAGTGAATGTCAGCTGGGTAGCGGAACATATACCTGCGGGTGAATTTACTTGTACGGCAAAGTTCAGGTATCGTCAAGAGGATAGCGGTGTTAAGGTGAAGGTCTTGGACAATGGTGACGTCGAAGTCATCTTTGACGAGCCAGTCCGCGCGATCACACCTGGACAAGCAGTCGTATTCTATGAAGGTGAAGTGTGCCTTGGCGGAGGTACGATTGATGAAGTATTTAAAAAAGGTGAAAAACTGACTTACGTAGGGTAAAATAAGCATGTCCCCAGCTGTGTTTGCGGTTGGGGACTTCTTTTGGATTGCGGGTGTACCGCCTGAATTCGACCACTGGCTTATGCTATACTTTTTAATATAAAAATGGAGTGTGAATGGATATGGATAAGAATCAACAAGGAATTGAATTTATGGAGCAAGGGAAATACGAAGAAGCGGCGAAAGTTTTTAATGAGGCGATCGAGGAAAATCCGAATGAGCCTGTTGCCTACATAAACTTTGGGAATGTATTGACTGCCGTTGGTGAAACGGATAAAGCGGTCAAGTTTTACAAAAAGGCGATCGAGCTGGATGAAAATGCAGCAGCGGCTTACTATTCTTTAGGAAACTTATATTATGAATCAGATTCTAAACTAGTCGAAGCGAAGGATATGTTCGAAAAGGCAATCCGTTTAGGGCTGGATAACAGCGATGCTTACTTCATGCTTGGATTGACATTGATGGCATTAGATCAGCCGAAATTGGCGATGCCTTATTTACAGAGAACGGTGGAGCTGAGCCCTGAGGACGTTGATGCAAGATTCCAATATGCGTTATGTCTTGCTAATGCGGAATTATATGATGAATTGATCAATCAACTGAATTTAGTTGTGGAACAGGATCCGAATCATGCGGATGCTTATTATAATTTAGGTGTTGCGTTTGCAGGGTATCGTGAGGATGCGCAAGCAGCGATGGCTTATTTTGATAAGGCTTTGGAAGCACAGCCTGACCATATGCTTGCTGCGCACGGTAAGAAACTGTTGGAAGAAATGAATGCTGAGTAAATAAAAAGCATATGCATGGAAAGGTGGGGAGAAGAGTTGAGCCAGCAAGATTCGTTGGATTTGTTTTCAGAAGAGAAAATGTTCATGAAAGGAAGTCATTTAGTGACGATCTTTCATAATGAAGAAAATATGTACTCGGTTGTAAGAATTCGTGTGCATGAAACGAATCTGAATTATGAAGAGAAGGAAGCGGTCGTAACTGGTTATTTTCCAAGGATGCATGAGGATGAGATCTATATTTTTTATGGGGCGATGAAGGAACATCCGCGTTTTGGCCTTCAATTTCATGTAGAGCATTTTCGCAAGGATCTGCCTCAATCCAAGGAAGGCATCGTCAGTTATTTATCAGGTGACCTTTTCAAGGGCATTGGGAAGAAAACAGCAGAAAGCATTGTTGAGACACTGGGTGAAAAGGCAATTTCAAAAATTCTGGCTCAGCCCTCGCTACTTGATGATATCCCGAAGCTATCCGGGGAAAAGGCAAAGGGCCTCTATGATACATTGGTCGAGCATCAAGGTCTGGAGCAGGTGATGATCGCCCTGAATCAATATGGCTTCGGTCCGCAGCTGTCGATGAAGATTTATCAAATGTATAAACAGGATACGATCACGATGGTTCAGGGAAATCCGTATAAGCTCGTAGAGGATATTGAAGGGATTGGTTTTGGACGGGCGGATGAGCTTGGGCATCAGCTGGGCATTTCCGGCAGCCATCCCGACCGAATCAAGGCTGCGTGCTTGTATACGCTTGAATCTCAATGCCTGCAGGACGGAAATATCTACATAGAAGCTGAGCAGCTATTGGAAGCGGTCAAACGGCTGCTTGAGGAAAATAAGCGGGACCGCATTGAGTTCACGAACATTTCCTCGGAAATAATCGAATTGACGCAAGAGGGGAAAATAGTTGTCGAGGATCAACGAATTTATCCGCCTTCGCTTTTCTATTCGGAAAAGGGAATCGTGATGAACATCAAGCGGCTGCTTGCTCAAACCGAGTATGAGGACCAGTTCCCCGAATCAGAGTTCTTGCTGGCACTTGGGGAGCTTGAAGAGCGGCTGGATGTTTCCTATGCCCCGGCCCAAAAGGAAGCGATCCAAACGGCCCTGCAATCACCCATGTTAATCTTGACGGGCGGACCGGGTACGGGTAAGACGACAGTCATCAAAGGAATCGTTGAGCTATATGCAGAGCTGCATGGCGTTTCCATGGACATTAACGATTATAAAAAAGAAGGAAGCGATCCATTTCCATTCGTACTTGCGGCTCCTACTGGCCGTGCAGCGAAACGCATGGCGGAATCGACTGGGCTTCCCGCTGTTACGATCCATCGTTTGCTCGGGTGGAACGGGAGTGAAGGCTTTTCCCATGATGAGGATAATCAGCTGGATGGCCGTATCGTAATCATCGATGAGGTTTCCATGGTGGATACGTGGCTGGCCCATCAATTGTTTAAAGCTCTGCCGGAAAATGTCCAAGTGATATTGGTTGGTGATGAAGATCAGCTGCCATCTGTTGGACCTGGGCAGGTTTTAAAGGATTTGCTTGCATCGAATTGTGTACCGACTGTCAGTCTTGAACATATTTATCGTCAAGCCGATGGCTCGTCGATCATTGAATTGGCACATGAAATCAAAAAAGGAAGGCTTCCGGATGATGTCACGAAACAGCAAGAAGATCGATCGTTCATTCGCTGCCAAACTGGTCAAATCGCCCAAGTTATCGAGAAAGTGGTTGCCAATGCCAGGACGAAAGGCTTCACGGCCAAGGATATACAGGTGCTGGCTCCCATGTATAGAGGACCTGCCGGCATTGATGCATTGAATAAAATGCTTCAGGAAGTGTTCAATAGCAATGCGGATGAAAAGCGGCGGGAAATAAAATTCGGAGACGTAATATACAGAACGGGAGATAAGGTGCTTCAACTGGTGAACCAGCCAGAGGAGGGCGTCTTTAATGGCGATATGGGAGAAATCGTGTCGATATTGTTCGCTAAAGAAAATACCGATTCTGTCGATAAAGTAATCATATCGTTCGAAGGCATCGAAGTGACATACACGAAGCAGGACTTGAACCAGATCACACATGCCTATTGCTGCTCCATCCATAAGTCCCAGGGAAGTGAATTCCCCATTGTCATTTTACCTGTAGTGAAAAGCTATTATCGGATGCTCCGACGTAATTTATTGTATACGGCGATTACGCGCAGTAAAAATTTCTTGATCCTTTGTGGTGAAGAAGATGCATTCCGTTTAGGGATCGAGCGTAATGATGAGATGCGCCGCAAAACGACTTTGCGTGAAAAGCTGCAGGGAATTTTGAGTGAAGAAGAAATGCCGGCGGAAAAGGGAGAGGTACCTCAACAATCAAGTTATCTTGATATTCTCATGCATGCTGACCCGATGATCGGGATGGAGAATGTCACGCCTTATGATTTTATGTAGCGGGTTCTTTTGGATGAATTTTGTTTAAAATTCATAGTTTTGGTGGAACTATAACTAATATGTGAAAGAGTAGGGGGGATTTGATGAAAAAAGGTTGGATAATAGGAATAGTCGTGGTCGTTTTACTTATCATTTATGGGGCATCTTCATACAACGGCCTTGTAAGTGCAAGTGAAGACGTCGACAATAAATGGTCGCAGGTGGATAATCAATTAAAACGAAGAGCGGATTTGATTCCAAATCTTGTCGAAACGGTGAAGGGTTATGCTTCGCATGAAACGGAAGCCATTAAAGCGGTGAGTGATGCACGCTCGAAGCTGGCCGGTGCCAATTCGACTGAAGAAGCGATTGATGCCGATCAAGAATTGAGTGGGGCCTTGAGCCGACTTTTGGTGGTTGTCGAAAACTATCCGGATTTAAAGGCCAATGAGAACTTTAAGGGTCTCATGGATAGTTTGGAAGGAACGGAAAATCGGCTGACGGTAGCACGAAAAGACTATAATGATGAAGTTACCAACTATAATAAAATGATTAAACGCTTTCCGAAGAATATGATGGCAGGAGCGTTCGGGTTCGATGCCAAACCATATTTTGAAGTGACCGATCAAGAAAAAGAAACGCCAAAGGTTGATTTCGGGAGCGATAAATAATGAAAAGACTCGCTGTGTTTGCGCTATTCTTCATTCTCACGTTCGGTTTAGCAAACGTAGCCGCAGCACAACCTAACATCCCTGAACCAGTTGGGGATATATATGTTCAGGACTTTGCTGGAGTCCTGGATGATCAGGAAAAATCCGAACTCATCGAACTTGGGAAACGATTGGATGATGCCACAAAAGCACAAATTTCCGTTTTGACGGTTGATTCGATGGAAGAATCCGAAATCGAGGAGTACTCGGTCGAGGCATTTAGATCATTCAAGCTTGGTGATGCCGAGTTAAACAATGGAGTCCTCATTGTGCTGGCCATGGAAGAACAGAAAATCCACATTGAAGTGGGGTACGGTTTGGAAGGGGCCATTACCGATATAAGATCTGGACAGATTTTGGATGATGTGGCTATCCCTGCGTTGAAAGAGGGTAAATATGATGTTGCCCTGACGGAGACCTATAAGGCTGTATATAACGATGTCACGAAAGAATACGACCTAGGTGACGAGTTTTATCAAGATCTCACCGTTCAGCCCGAGTCAGAAACCTTTCAGCCATCAGGTTTACAGATTTTCCTCATTATCATCGTAGTCATCATCGTATTCATCCTCGATGCCAAGTTCTTTAAAGGATTTTTCCTTCAAACGCTAATCAATATCCTTTTGATATTCATCAGTCGCGGAGGTGGCGGCGGCCGTGGAGGCGGCAGCGGCGGTCCACGGGGCGGCGGCGGAGGAAGTTCCGGTGGCGGAGGTGCCAGCAGAGGATGGTAAGGTAAGTGTATTAGACCGGGAAACCGGTCTTTTTTTTGTGGCCTGGATTCTGTATTGACGGAAGAGGGACCAACAATGGAAAACCTTTCAGCACATCTATTTACATTAGTAAAGAGATAATAAAAATGTTCGGAAAGGCGGGATGACCTTGCGGACGTTTTCTTTATTGAAAGGGATGCCGGTTTTTACAATCAAAGGAGAAAGAATCGGCACGGTCCACGATTTATCAATTTCTGAAATGGGTAAGGTAACAGGCTTGGTCGTTCATCAACAAGCATTGTTCAAAAGGGCTTTTCATTTAAAACTCGACGATATTTCTTCATTCGGTCCAGATGGGATCGTCATCATGCAACAGGATTCAACCTTCAGGAAGGTGCCTGCGGATTCCATTTGCCTTTCGAAGGACGAATTATTGGGACGCATGCTTTTTTCAGAAATGGGCGAAGAGCTTGGTTTACTGCAGGATGTATATTTCAAGGAGAAAATGGGCACGATTATAGCGTATGAAACAACGGATGGGTTTTTCTCGGAGTCGACAGTGATAGAATCAAAACAGCCGCCTGCATTAGGGAAGGATACCATCATTGTTTCAGTTTATGAACAGTGAGGTGTCCATTTTGGAAATTAAATGTCCGAATTGCCGCAGTAAAGATGTTGGGAAGATTGGCGTAAATCAATATTATTGTTGGAATTGCTTTATTGAAATGACTCTATCCGAAGGGCTCATAAATACGCACCAAGTCGAGGAAGATGGAAGTTTAAGCTCATTGGACGATTTGTTTGAGGAAAATGACCGCCGCTTCGGTATGTAAATAACGGAAGAGGTGTTTGCAATGGCTAGACGTTCACGCAATACTCTAATGAACTTGGGTTCGGACTTGATGAACTCGAAGATGATTAAACGGAACATGAAGAAAATACGCAAAAGATTAAAGTCATTATTATAGCGGCAATGGGTGTCCTGGTAATGAGGGCACTCTTTTTTCATGTATGAAAACCTTCCGCCTTTCGAAGAATAAATGAGCGGGAGGTGTTTATTGTGAGTATTCGTCTAAAGTGGTTTTATCGCCTGGGTTTTTTATTGCTCTTATTTTTTGTTATCTATATCTTTATGAAACTTAAGCCCATGTGGGGACCTTTCGTTACTGTATGTGTGACGGTACTGCTGCCTTTTTTGATTGGTGCGTTCATCAGTTACTTGCTGCACCCTGTAGTGGAATATTTAAATGAGAAAGGGATGCGTCGCTGGCTTTCGATTACGATTATCTATTTATTGTTTTTTGGAGGGATTGGCTTTGCTGTTTATAAAGGCATTCCAGTGATAGTGAGCCAGGTTCGCGAGCTGTCGGAAAGCGTGCCGGAACTGGTTGAACAGTACCGGGGCAGCATTGATAAACTCAATCATCAAACGGCGGCCTGGCCGTTCGGAATTCATGAAAGATTCGAAGAAGGTGTCACCCTTTTCGAAGATTGGCTGAAGCGTATACCTGAAAAGGCGATGGAGTATGCAATGAAGATGATTGATTTCATCGTCCTGATTGCGTTGATTCCATTCATCGCATTTTATATCCTGAAAGATTTCACCGTTTTAAAAAAAATGGCATGGTATATGACGCCGAAAAAATGGCGCAAGCAGGGACGGGCATTCATTCGTGATGTGGATGCGTCGCTTGGCGGCTATATCCGCGGACAAATCATCGTCTGTGTCGTGATCGGTTTGATTTCCTCGCTGCTCTTCTGGATAGTCGGAATGCAATATCCGCTTCTATTGGGGGCGATAATCGGGATAACGAATGTCATTCCGTATTTCGGACCGATTATTGGGGCGATTCCTGCACTGGTCATTGCCGCGACAATGTCAGTTAAAATGGTGTTGATCATCGCGGTCATCGTGCTTGTACTTCAATTTCTTGAGGGAAATATCCTTTCGCCGCTTATAGTCGGTAAAAGCCTCCATATGCATCCGCTGTTCATCATGCTCGCATTATTGGCCGGGGGTGAAATAGGAGGTATCATGGGCATGGTCCTTTCGATTCCCATCTTGGCTGTATTGAAAGTTTTTGTACTTCATGCCCGCGTTCACTTTAGAAAGAAGCCGCCCCTTATTGACAAATAAAAGTCTTGTGAATATAATCCATAACATAAGATAATTCGTTGAAGGATGAAGTATGCTGAAGTCCATCTAAAAGAGAGTGGTCCCCCAGGCTGAAAGGGGCTGCAAGGTGAAGAGCAGCAGAAAGCTAGTCCTGAGAGCAGCTAATACCTGCCGTCATGCCGCGTTAAGGCTTTTATGAAGGTGATGGGCCTGGGATGAATTCCTGCGTCCATAATCAGGGTGGTACCGCGAGTCAACTCTCGTCCCTGTTTTTGGGATGGGGGTTTTTTGTGTGCTCAAAATTACATAATTTTTAAAGGAGGATATATATATGAAGTATTTAACTGGTGCTCAAATCCGCCAAATGTATTTAGATTTTTTTAGTGAAAAAGGCCATACCATCGAACCAAGTGCGTCATTGGTTCCACATGAAGATCCATCATTGCTTTGGATCAATTCCGGGGTGGCGACGTTAAAGAAATATTTTGATGGACGGGTGATTCCTGAAAATCCAAGGATCACAAATGCTCAAAAGGCCATCCGTACAAACGATATTGAAAACGTGGGGAAAACGGCACGTCATCATACGTTCTTCGAAATGCTCGGAAACTTCTCCATTGGCGAATATTTCAAAGAAGAAGCCATCACATGGGCATGGGAATTTTTGACGGATGAAAAATGGATTGGGTTCGACAAAGAGAAATTGGCTGTGACGATCCATCCTGAAGATGATGAAGCATTCGAACTCTGGAATAAGAAAATCGGTGTTCCTGCTGAAAGGATCATTCGCCTGGAAGAGAACTTCTGGGATATCGGTGAAGGTCCAAGTGGCCCGAATACAGAGATTTTCTATGACCGCGGACCAGCATATGGCGATGATCCGAATGATCCGGAACTATATCCAGGCGGGGAGAATGAACGGCATCTAGAAGTCTGGAATCTTGTGTTTTCCCAATTCAACCATAATCCGGACGGTTCTTACACACCGCTTCCGAAGAAAAATATCGATACAGGGATGGGCCTTGAACGTATGGCTTCCGTCGTTCAAGATGTGGCGACGAACTATGATACAGATTTATTCATGCCAATCATCCGGGCAGTCGAAGAGATTTCCGATGTGAAATATGGTGTTGATTCAGAAAAAGATGTTGCCTTCAAGGTCATTGCCGACCATATTCGTACGGTAGCCTTTGCAGTAGGTGACGGGGCTCTTCCATCCAACGAAGGCCGCGGTTATGTATTGCGCCGTTTACTCCGGAGAGCGGTCCGGTATGCTAAGCAAATCAACATCAATCGACCATTCATGTTCGAGCTTGTGACGGTCGTCGGCGAAATCATGAAAGACTTCTACCCTGAAGTCCTTAAGAATAAAGAGTTCATTGCAAAAGTAATCAAGAATGAAGAGGAACGCTTCCATGAAACTCTAAATGATGGACTCGCCATCCTTTCTGAAGTTATTAAAAAGGAAAAGGAAAAAGGCGGTACAACCATTCCTGGCAGTGATGCATTCCGTTTATATGACACATATGGCTTCCCGATCGAGTTAACGGAAGAATATGCAGAAGAAGAAGGCATGACGGTCGATCAGGCTGGATTCGAGAAGGAAATGGATGCACAGCGTGAACGTGCCCGTTCAGCGCGTCAAGATGTGGATTCTATGCAAATCCAAGGCGGGGTATTGGGAGATATTAAAGTTGAAAGTGAATTTGTCGGCTATGATCAAGTCGCTGTCGAAGCCAAAGTTGCTGCCATAGTAAAAAATGGCGAGCTTGTAACGGAGGCACAAGAAGGTGAAGAAGTTCAAGTGATACTGAACAAGACTCCTTTCTATGCTGAAAGCGGCGGACAAATAGCCGATATAGGAACGATGGCCAGTGAATCCGTGAAGGTTGATGTCCATGATGTCCAAAAGGCCCCTAATGGCCAAAATCTGCACCGTGTAACGGTTACTGCCGGCACTTTAACAGCAGATTCCAATATCGTTGCTACGGTAAATCAAGAAAATCGGATCCATATCACGAAAAACCATACAGCGACGCATCTTCTGCATCAGGCGTTGAAAGATGTGCTTGGAACACATGTCAATCAAGCAGGGTCACTCGTACAGGCTGAACGCCTTCGCTTCGATTTCTCTCATTTTGGCCAGATAACGGCGGAAGAGATTGAACAAATCGAAACGATTGTAAATGAAAAGATTTGGCAAAGCTTACAAGTGAATACGGACTATAAAAACATCGAGGAAGCAAAGGCTATGGGCGCAATGGCGTTGTTCGGCGAAAAATACGGCAAGATTGTCCGTGTCGTTCAAATCGGCGATTACAGCCTTGAGCTTTGCGGGGGTGTCCACGTTCCGAATACAGCCGTAATCGGCTTGTTCAAAATCGTATCCGAAAGCGGCATCGGCGCAGGTACTCGCCGTATTGAAGCGGTAACGGGTGCAGGGGCATACAAATTGATGACTGATCAAATCGGTGTCTTGAAAGACGCGGCTGCCAAATTGAAAACGAACTTGAAAGATGTACCTTCAAGAATTGAAACGGTACTGGCTGAAGTGAAGGATCTTCATCGTGAGAATGAAAGCCTTACTGCAAAATTAAGTAATATTGAAGCAAGCAGCCTTGTTTCTAACGTAAAAGACGTAAATGGCGTTCAAGTATTGGTGGCCAAGGTTCAAGCTACCGACATGAATAATCTGCGTGCAATGGCAGATGATTTGAAACAAAAGCTCGATTCTGTCATTATCGTATTAGGTTCGGCCCAAGGTGATAAAGTCAATTTGATTGCCGGAGTGACTAAGGATTACATCGACCGCGGCTTCCATGCTGGTAAATTGGTCAAAGAAGTTGCTTCCCGTTGCGGCGGCGGCGGTGGTGGACGTCCGGATATGGCCCAAGCCGGCGGAAAAGACCCAGAAAAATTGGATGCAGCGCTTAATTTTGTTGAAGAATGGGTCTTATCGATTTCATAATCAATGGAAAGTGTTGTACAATGTAGGTAATAGTGGATTCTGGACGCTGAGGAGAGGTGCATGTTTATGAGTTCCTTTGATAAAACGATGAAATTTAATTTTCCCGAAGAACCATTCGAAAGAGATGTACAAGAAGTATTGTCTCAAGTTTATGTTGCACTTCAGGAAAAAGGTTATAACCCGATAAACCAGATTGTCGGTTATCTATTATCTGGTGACCCGGCCTACATCCCGCGCCATATGGATGCTCGAAACATTATTCGTAAGCTTGAACGCGATGAAATCATCGAAGAATTGGTTAAGTCGTATCTTAAGAACCATCGAGAGGAATACTAATGCGCACAATGGGACTTGATTTAGGTTCAAAAACCATCGGCGTCGCCCTGAGTGACGCGATGGGTTGGACTGCACAAGGATTGGAAACGATCAAAATTAACGAAGCTGGAAATGACTTCGGCTTTAAACGCCTCAATGAAATCATAAAAGAGCATGATGTTTCTAAAATTGTCCTCGGTTTACCTAAAAACATGAATGGGACCGTTGGACCGCGAGGCGAGATCAGTCAAGATTTCGCTAAACGATTAGAAAACAAATTCAAGCTGCCGGTGTTTCTCTGGGATGAACGGTTGACAACTATGGCGGCTGAACGTGTCCTTCTTGAGGCGGACGTGAGCCGAAGCAAACGCAAGAAAGTCATTGATAAAATGGCAGCTGTCATGATTCTGCAAGGATTCTTGGACAGACAAACAAATTCAATATGAGGTGAATACAAATGGAACACGGCGAAAACAACATTACAGTAGTAGATGAAAACGGAAACGAGCAACTTTGCGAAATCCTTTTCACATTCGACTCAGATAAATTCAACAAATCTTATGTACTTTACTATCCGATGTCTGCGGAAGATGATGAGGAAGAAATCGAAATCCACGCTTCATCATTCGTACCGAGCGAAGATAATAAAGATGGTGAACTTACACCGATCGAAACAGAAGAAGAGTGGGATCTTGTCGAAGAAATGTTAAATACATTCCTTGACCAAGAAGAAGCAGAAGAAGAATAAGATTAGAAAAAAACCGGCCCCTAAAGGTCGGTTTTTTTTTTGAAAAAAGGCTCAATCTAAAATTTTAAAATAAAGTTGATTGGAAGGTGCGAGACTCCTGCGGGAAAAGCGTGTCAAGGGGAGACACCAAAGGCGCAAAGGCGCCGAGGGCGGACCGCCCGCGGAAAGCGAGTGCCTGGAAAGGAAATCAACGTTCAAATTGTACAAACCCTTAAAAAGGTCGGTTTTTTCATTTATGTACCAGTAACACCTTATCTTTTCTCTGCGAATAAAAGCATAAAAGTGGCGAGCGGACCCAAAAATAAAGATAGCAAGAACCAATTCAACGCCGTTCTATTTTTACCTTGAGCAAGTCCGGCGTTTATGAGTGCCAATGTCCCCCAACCTACAAAATAAGAATTATCCAACTCCTCCACACCTTTCCTTTTCCTCAAAATTATTAGGGCATTCCTATATGAATATTCCTGCCATTTCTTGAAATGCCTAATACATGCAGGGAACAAATTTTTAAGCTGAGTAAATAATTAAAACAAAGTTGATTGGAGAGTAAGGTGCGAGACTCCTGCGGGAAAAGCGCGTCTAGGGGAGACCCCGCAGGCGTAGCCGAGGTGGCTCCCGGACCGCCCGCGGAAAGCGAGTGCCTGGAGCGGAAATCAATATACCCTCAAAAAAACTTAGACAAATATATCACTATTTTCCTATTAAATAATACCTGTATATTGACAAAACTAGTGCATTTTTGCCATAAATAGAGTATTGATGAATGTAGTTTTGCAAAAAACATGTAATTATTTGTTGATTTTAGTATAATGTTCGAAGCAAAGACTAATTAGAGAAAGCATCATCTAGAAACCATTCTGTAGTTGGTGTGAGTTTGCAGGGGGAATGAAAATGGATGAAAAAGATAAAAATTTATCTAAAAAGGAACATATCCGAATGAAATTGTTAGAACAGCAAGGAGAAGCCAAGCTGGTTCGTAAAATCATCATGATTACGATAGCTTCGCTTATTGTACTAATTGGGATAGTTGGTCTTGTGGGCTTTTTATATATCAACTCAGCCATGAAACCAGTCGATCCTGAAGATGACACCATCAAGAAAGTGAAAATCCCAATCGGTTCTTCCGTTAACGGAATTTCGACACTGCTTGAAGAGCAGGGGATAATCAAGGACGCACGCGTATTCAAATATTATATTAAATTCCGCAATGAATCCGGTTTTCAGGCAGGTGAGTATAAATTATCACCTTCCATGCCAATTGAAGATATCGTCACAAGCATCAAAACCGGAAAACTCATGAAGGAAGCTGCAATGAAGATAACGATCCCTGAAGGAAAGCAGCTTGTCCAAATTGCCGATATCATCGCAGTCAAGACGGGTGAAGATCCGAAAAAGGTATTTAAGGAATTGAATGATAAGAAATTCGTTAATGCCATGCAAGAGAAATTTCCGCAGCTCTTGACCTCGGAAATTGAAAATGAAAAGGTTTTATATCCGCTTGAAGGATACCTTTTCCCAGCTACTTATGACTTTTATGAGGAAAAGCCGACACTGGAATCGATCGTCATCGAGATGCTGAAGAAAACCGAAGAGACATTGCAGGCATACGAGACCCAGATGGACAAAAACGATTATTCCGTACATGAGATGCTGACCTTCGCTTCGCTTGTTGAAGAAGAGGCGACGGCACAGGTCGATCGCGGAAAAATAGCTTCCGTCTTTTACAATCGTATTGAGGAAGAGATGCCGCTTCAAACGGATCCGACCGTTTTGTATGCGAAAGGTTCACATAAGAGCAGGGTGTATTATAAAGACCTTGAGGTGAAATCACCTTATAATACGTATAAGAATAAGGGGCTGCCTCCAGGGCCGATTGCAAATGCCGGAACGACATCAATCGATGCGGTACTGAAACCTGAGAAAACGGATTACCTATACTTTTTGGCAACACCTGAAGGGGAAGTCCTTTACTCGAAGACCTTGGATGACCACAATATCAAAAAGGCAGAGCATATTTCCAATAAATAAATAAAAAAATGCAATGAGACTGAGGGGGGAGAGATATTACTTTCCCCTTGTTTTTATGATAGAATAGTACAAGTGAATTTTAGATCCGATTCCTATCGGTGACGTAACTCGGCGAATGCCGGGTTTTATTTTGAAAGATAAGGAAATGTAGATCGTCAAGCATACTTGTTTCAGCTGCTCCTTGTGAAGAAATTGACCTATCAATTTCTTCATGTTACTGACCAAGCGCTTTTGTTTTCCTTATAATTGGAGGAAACGTTTTGAACGGAAAAATAGAACAATATCTTCATTCCTTAATACCGGAGCGTACGGGTTTGCTTAAGGAGTTGGAAGATTTTGCGTTGGAAAATAATGTGCCAATCATGGAGCCCGAAGGCATTGAGGTACTGCTACAGATTTTAAGGCTTCATCAGCCAAAGGCGATATTGGAAGTAGGTTCGGCGATTGGCTATTCGGCTATAAGGATGGCTGAGACCCTTCCGGATGCTCGTATCGTCACACTTGAACGGAATGAAGCCCGTATTGAGCAGGCAAGAGCTAACTTCAAGAAGGCGGGACTGTCGGAAAGGATCACCCTCATTGAAGGGGATGCCCTTGAAGCTGGGCCGAAAGTCATGGAACATGGTCCGTTTGATATCATCTTCGTTGATGCAGCTAAAGGGCAGTACAAGCGATTCTTTGAACTGTTTGAACCATTCCTTGCTAGTGCTGGCATCATCATTACTGATAATGTTTTATTCAAAGGCCTGGTTGCCGAAAACATTGAAGAAATGGAAATGACGAGAAGAAAGCGAGCTCTCATCAAAAAAATCAGAGATTTTAACATCTGGTTACATGACCATCCCAATTTCGATACCGTAATTTTGCCGATTGGTGATGGTGTGGCCATAAGTAAACATAGAGGTGACAAAAATGAAAAAGCCTGAATTACTCGTGACTCCGACAAGTGTCGAACATATAACAGAACTCATCGATGCCGGCGCTGATGCCTTCGTCATTGGCGAACAACGTTATGCACTAAGGCTGGCAGGAGAGTTCAAACGTGAAGCTGTCGAGAAGGCGATTGAGCTTGCACATGCTGCGGGCAAGAAAGTGTATGTATCCATGAACGCCATATTTCATAATGAAAAAGTGGACGAGCTTGAAGGGTATGTCACCTTCCTTAAAGAAGCTGGTGCCGATCGGATCATATTCGGTGATCCCGCAGTCTTAATGGCTGTCCGTGCCGTGGCACCTGATATGCCCCTGCACTGGAATACAGAGATGACGGTAACGAACTGGTATACATGTAATTACTGGGGGAAACGCGGTGCTGTCCGTGCCGTGGCTGCCCGTGAGATAAGTCTGGACGAGATAGTGGAAATGAAGGAAAATGCCGAAGTGGAGATGGAAGTGCAAGTGCACGGCATGACATGCATGTTCCAATCGAAGCGTACGCTTCTAGGTAATTACTTTGAATACCAAGGCAAGGCAATGGAAGTGGAAAATCGGAAGGGAAATAGAAGTATGTTCTTGCATGATAAGGAACGTGAAAATAAATACCCGATTTATGAGGATGAAAATGGCACACATATCATGAGTCCGAATGATATGTGCATGATTGATGAACTTCAGGAATTGATTGAAACGGAAATCGATTCACTGAAAATCGAAGGGCTATTGCAAACACCGGAATATATCATTGAAATGACAAAGCTATATCGGGAAGCGATTGACGTATGTGCTGAAGACCCTGACCGCTATGATGATATTAAATCTGAGCTCTTTGAAAAAGTCAAAGCGGTTCAGCCGGATAATCGCGAGTTGGATACCGGGTTCTTCTTTAAAGAATCGGTTTATTAAAGAAAAGGGTAAGAGAAAGAGGAGGAATAGCCTTGAATGCTATTGCTGATAAAATTTCCAAGATCGTTGATGGAAAGAGAGTCATTGTAAAAAAACCGGAATTGCTGGCTCCGGCCGGCAACCTTGAAAAATTAAAAATTGCCGTCCATTACGGCGCGGATGCCGTGTTCATTGGCGGTCAGGAATATGGTCTTCGTTCCAATGCCGGCAACTTCACGTTTGAGGAAATGAAGGAAGGCGTCGAATTCGCTAAAAAGTATGGCGCTAAAGTATATGTAACGACAAATATCTTCGCTCATAATGAAAATATAGATGGTTTGGATGAATACCTGGAAGGACTTCAGGAGGCTGGGGTTCATGGTATCATCGTAGCCGATCCATTAATCATCGAAACCTGTAAACGGGTCGCTCCGAACGTCGAGATCCATTTAAGCACACAGCAATCCCTATCGAACTGGAAGGCTGTTCAGTATTGGAAAGAGGAAGGCTTGGAGCGGGTTGTTTTGGCACGTGAGACGAGTGCTGATGAAATCCGTGAAATGAAGGAGAAGGTCGATATCGAAATCGAGGCTTTCGTTCATGGAGCCATGTGCATTGCCTATTCTGGACGCTGCACCCTTTCGAACCATATGACGGCGCGTGATTCGAATCGCGGCGGCTGCTGTCAGTCTTGCCGTTGGGATTATGATTTATATGAGTTGGATCAAGACGGGGAAAAGGCTTTATTCGATAAAGAAGATGCACCATTCGCAATGAGTCCAAAAGACTTGAAGCTGATTGAATCACTGCCAGGCATGATTGAAATTGGCATAGACAGCTTAAAAGTCGAAGGAAGAATGAAGTCCATTCATTATATTGCAACAGTTGTCAGCGTCTATCGTAAAGTGATTGATGCGTATTGTGCCGATCCGGACAATTTCAAGATTAAACAAGAATGGCTGGAAGAGCTTGATAAGTGTGCGAATCGTGAGACGGCATCATCGTTCATGGAAGGTGAAATTCCTGGGTATAAACAGCAAATGTTCGGGAATCATACCGTAAAGACTCGCTTCGACTTCGCAGGGTTGGTGCTTGATTACGACGAGGAAACTAAAATCGTTACCATGCAGCAACGTAACTTCTTCAAGCCTGGAGATGAAGTGGAGTTTTTTGGACCGGAAATCGAAAACTTCACTCAAAAAATCGGTACGATCTGGGATGAGTCAGGTAAGGAGCTGGAGGCAGCCCGCCATCCGCTTCAAATTGTCCGCATTCAAGTAGATAATAGAGTTTATGTGAACAATATGATGCGGAAGGAGAATTGACATGACAAGAAAGAAACCAGTGGTCATCGGAGTTACCGGAGGGTCTGGATCAGGTAAAACAAGTGTTACCCGTTCCATTTTTGAATTCTTTCAAGGACATTCCATCTTGATGATCGAACAAGATTATTACTATAAAGATCAAAGTCATCTGCCTTTTGAAGAGCGCTTGAAAACGAACTATGATCATCCGCTTGCATTTGATAATGATTTGCTAATCGATCACATTAACGCATTGCTGCGCTATGAAACGATAGAAAAACCGGTTTATGATTATTCGATCCATACGCGTTCGGAAGAAGTCATTACAGTTGAACCCCAGGATGTCATCATCCTTGAAGGGATTCTTGTGCTGGAGGACGAGCGCCTCCGAGACTTGATGGATATGAAGCTATATGTTGATACGGACGCAGACTTGCGGATCCTTCGTCGGATGACCCGTGATATTAAAGAACGCGGCCGTTCCATAGATTCCGTCATCGAACAATACATCAGTGTCGTTCGCCCGATGCATAATCAGTTCATAGAACCGACGAAGCGTTATGCCGACATCATCATTCCGGAAGGCGGTCAAAACCATGTGGCAATTGACCTCATGGTGACAAAAATTCAAACAATCCTTGAACAAAAGTCTTTTTTGTAATAACATAGCATAAATAATGATAGGTGCCATTTTCCTCCGTTTATTTAAATAATCCCAACTATTTATTGGGAAAGACTGGACAAATGTTGGAAAACGCAATACTCTATTCTTGATACAGAACGAACCGGCTGCACACCGCAGTCGGTTTATATACTAAGGAACGGATGTTTCTTAGTATCGAAGCGCGTACTTTTTAAGTCGCGCAATTATATATTCTGACTCGATTTCAGGGTTAAGCACTATATAGTACATAAACTTGTGACAGCGAATGCTTGCTGTAAAGAATTTGAAGGAGTGAAGGGTTTTGGCAATTGAAAAAGAATATCCAATGACTATTGAAGGTAAGTTAAAGCTTGAACAGGAACTGGAACAGTTAAAAACGGTTAAACGTAAAGAAGTGGTGGAAAGAATCAAAATCGCCCGCAGTTTTGGGGACCTTTCCGAGAACTCAGAGTACGATTCCGCAAAAGAAGAGCAGGCTTTCGTTGAAGGACGGATTACAACAATCGAAAACATGATCCGTAATGCAAAAATCATTGAAGGCAATGATTCGAATACAGATACAGTTTCACTTGGAAAGTCGGTAACATTCGTTGAGCTTCCAAATGGTGACGAAGAAACATATTCCATCGTAGGAAGCGTTGAAGCGGATCCATTCGAAGGGAAAATCTCCAATGATTCCCCGATCGCGAAAAGCCTGATAGGAAAAAGGGTCGGCGACAAGGTTTCTATCATGACTCCTGGCGGCGAAATGAGCGTCAAGATTGTTTCCATCGACTAATTAAATGCAAAAGGGGATGTCCATGGGGCATCCTCTTTTTTATCGGAAAAATGCCGCGTTAAATTTGTTCATAATTGTTTAAAAATTCGCACCTCGTCAACAATGGTTACGAGGTGTATTTTATGAAAAAGAAACGAATGAGGTTGCTGGCTCTTTTTTTGACCGCTTTCATGCTGATGCTCATAGGCAGGCTTGCCTATATCCAACTTGTATCGACAGAATCTTTTTCAAAGCATGATGTGAACCTATTAGAAGCAAGCGTGAATCAGCGTTCACAGATATTAAAGATTGATGATGGACGCGGAAAGTTTTATGACAGAAATGGAGAACCGCTTGCACATGAAGAAATCCCAACGCTCGTCCTATTTCCATTTTTGAAAAAAATGACATGGCCTATAGATGAAGTGGCCTCGATAATAGGCAAATCGGAAGCGGAGTTAAAACGGGCGATAGAACTGGCAGAGGAACCATTCGTATTTGGCGGGGATGAACCGATAGAGTTGACATCGAGCCAATCGAAGGCAATCAATGAACTGAAGATTCCCGGGGTCTTTGCCGTGAACGAGAAATTATATCATGATCAAACCCCTGCAGCGCAATTGATCGGCACGACGAATATATCAGATGCAGAAAAGAAAAAACGTTATCCTGACATGAATTTATCCCCTGAAACGAAAATAGGCAATACGGGGCTGCAAAGGACCTTCGATGAGTTCTTGCTTTCCGCTGGGGAATCGAAGCTCGTTTTTCACGTGGACGCCAGCGGAGGACCAATGTTCGGTGTCGATGTTAAATATGTGGAACCTGCAAATCCGCTTTACCCGGTGAAGGTCGTGACGACGATCGATAAAGAAATTCAGGAAAAAGCGGAGAAGCTCGTCGATGACCGCGGGATAAAAAAAGGCGGTCTTGTACTGATCGATATTGAAAAAAGTGAAATCGTCGCAATGGTATCACGTCCGGCGCTTAATATAAAAGATCCGAATGGCGAAGGGGCCGTCAATATGATGCTGACTCAAAAAACACCGGGCTCCGTCTTTAAAACGGTCACGGCAGCAGCTGCCATCGATTATGAAGCCGCTAGTCACACCCGGACATTTAATTGTAATTTGACGATAGACGGGAAAACGGATAAACAGAGGGAACTGGGCATGCTTAATTTTGAAAATAGCTTTGCCCAAAGCTGCAACAGGACGTTTGCCGAGTTGTCACAGGAAATAGCTGAGAAGGATCCGGAATTTTTGGATAAATATGCTGAAATGTTAGGTCTGGTTGGTGAAACGGGCTGGCAAGGGGATGTGTATCACACCGAAGTCACTCAGTTGCATCATGAACAAGCCGGTAAGGTCTGGCATGATGACGATTTAAAAAAAGATCCGAAAATGATTGCCAAAACGGCAATTGGCCAGCAGGATGTCCAAACGACACCGCTCGCTATAGCGAATATGATGGCTACGATTGCCCGCGGCGGCAAGAAGGAACAGGTCAAAGCCGTTTCAAAGGTCGAATTTAACAACAGTACGACCGTAGTCGATTTTCCCAATCAAAGTATTGGCGGCGAGACACTGTCTCCATATACGGCGATGAAGATGCAGCATCTTCTTAGGAAGGTCGTGACGGAAGAGAAAGGGACGGGCGCTGCCTTGAGAGATTTGCCTGTTGAGGTCGCCGGCAAGTCTGGAACAGCTCAGACCAATATCGAAAAAGGGGAGCTCAATAAATGGTTTGCGGGCTACTTTCCATATAAAGATCCCAAATATGCTCTTGTTACCGTAAGTTTTGAAACAAAGGAAAACAGTTCCAGCATGACGCCTCTTTTTTCAGATATTGTAAAAGTCCTGTACTCCAAGGACCAGGACAATAGCGAGAATTGACGAAAAGTGTAGGAAACCCTTCCCTTCTATCTCTAGCTAAATCATGTTAAAATGAGGCAGTAAGAAAAGGTAAGGGAGGAATGGACCTTGGGCTCACGTTTTAATCAGAGAGATCAAAAAAGAAAAGTAAATAAAATATATAATATTGCTATCACCATTGTTTCCATTTTAATCGTCATTGTCGCAGTCACGATTTTCTTAAGTGACGATGGCACCGAAACAAAAAAAGCCACGACAGAACCAAAGCAAATCGCCGATACAGATTCAGGGAAGGTAGCGGACAAGCCTGCTGGCAAAAAGGAAGAAACGGATTCAGAGAAGGAAGACGCAGTAGGAGATAGTGAAGCAAAAGAGGAAGATTCAGAAGAAGATAGTAAAGCAACAGAGGAAGATTCAGAAGAGAAGGCAGAAGATGGTGCAGATCCAGAAAAAGCAGGGGATGCCGAACTTGTGGAAGTGGAAGGCAGCGGCGATAGCAATGTTGCGGCCACATATACGAGTGAGGGCTGGGAACCAGTAGGAACTGAGCAATCCGGGGAACACACTACAAGCTTCGAAAAGGACTCGGTCGATTGGAATGAAATGAGTAAAGCCATAGCAACTGGGGCTGGAATCGATGAAGGCAGCATGAGAATATGGTGGCTGCAAAACGGCGGTTCGCCCAATACGGCAATCGGAACCGTTTCTGAAGGAGATAGTCCTAAAACCTTCCGTGTTTATATTGAATGGGTGGACGGATCAGGTTGGAAGCCTGTAAAAGTTGAAGAGCTGAAGACAAACGATAAAAGGTAATGTTCAAAATCATAAACTTAAAACCCCCGAAAGGTATTCCGCATTTCGGGGGTTTTCATCGTGATCACTTTTTTGCTTTAAAGTGGACGACTGCACTATAAAAACGTCTGCCTTCCTCACTTACATACATTTGGTGTGATACGGATTCCACCTGGAGCATGATCGCTTTATTGATTTCAATTTGTGATTGGATTTTTTCTTCAAGATTCTTGATGCTTTCTGCCTCGAAAAATTCTATTTTATCTTCGAATAAGTTTAAGTCAAGTTGAAAACTCATGACTGTTCCCCTCCAACATTTTAGATACTGTTAGTTTAACACCATTTTCGCCGAATCTGAACCGAATGATGGATTTGCCTAAAAAACAAGAACTGTTTCTGCGTTTATTTCATATTATGCTTATAGGTTTTATTATCTTATCATAAAAAGGTGATTAAAAATGGGCAGAGAATTTATCGATTTATTTGAAGAATGGTCGAAATCGTATGATGATACGGTTAGTGGACACGATATTGAGTATCAAGAGGTTTTTAAACATTATGATAGGATATTGGATAGCGTCACGGACCGGGCTCATGGTCATGTGTTGGAGTTCGGCGTAGGTACCGGGAATTTGACGGAAAGGCTTTTGATGAAAGGCCTAAAGGTATCGGGAATTGAACCCTCACCTGCGATGAGGGAAATAGCGGTAAGCAAGCTGCGTGGAAAAACAGAAATTGCAGATGGGGATTTTATCGATTTTCCGAAGCCGGAACAGGTTGATTCGATCGTGAGCACGTATGCGTTTCATCATTTAACCGATGAAGAAAAAGAAAAAGCGATAGCCAACTATGGAAAGTTACTGAATACTGGTGGTAAAATAGTGTTTGCGGATACGATGTATCAATCAAGGGAAGCTCATGAACGAGCGATTCAAGATGCAAGGCAGGCAGGCTTTCATAATTTGGCGAACGATTTGCAAACGGAATATTATACTACTATTCCTTTTTTGGAAAAAGCACTTGAAGCAAATGGATATAAAGTGAACTTCGAGCGCTGCAATCAATTTGTCTGGATTATGGAGGCGGAAAAATTATAGGAAGAGGTTATACTAATGAAGGTAGCCATAATCGGAGCAATGGAAGAAGAAGTTACGATTTTACGTGATAAATTGGAAGGTTTGGAGCGGGTGACCATTGC
Organism: Bacillus sp. T-10(2022); assembly: GCF_056502895.1. Lineage (NCBI taxonomy): Bacteria > Bacillati > Bacillota > Bacilli > Caryophanales > Bacillaceae > Bacillus > Bacillus sp. T-10(2022). The sequence goes on along the minus strand of NZ_CP113518.1, from coordinate 3,887,352 downwards.
CGGTTCCGAGTTTAATACAGGAACACTGAATGGTGTCGAGGTCATTTTGCTTAAATCGGGAATCGGTAAAGTGAATGCGGCAATGTCCACAACGATTCTGTTAGAAAAATTCAAACCGGATGCAGTCATCAATACTGGCTCTGCCGGCGGATATCATCCAGCACTTAATGTAGGGGATGTGGTCATATCCACGGAAGTTCGCCACCATGATGTCGATGTGACGATTTTTGGATATGAGTACGGTCAAGTCCCTCAGCTTCCGGCAGCTTTCATCCCGGATGAAAAGCTTCTCGCAATCGCAGAAGAAGCAGCAAAAGAAATCGAGGATATTCAAGTGGCGAAAGGGTTGATCGTTACGGGGGATTCTTTCATGAATGATCCTGTCAGGGTTGAATTCGTCAGAGGGAAATTCTCTGATTTATATGCGGTGGAAATGGAAGCGGCAGCCATTGCACAGGTAGCCTTCCAATTCAAAACACCGTTTGTCATCATTCGTTCCCTTTCGGATATCGCAGGTAAGGAGTCCAATATTTCCTTTGATAAATTCCTGGAAACTGCGGCTCTTCATTCAGCGGCACTGATTTTGAAAATGGTCGAAAAAATGAAATGAATGGTAAGTGATCAGCGGAAGCCTTTCCGCTGATCATTCTTTATTGCATAATTCTTATTAAATTGGTAGGATAACTATGAAAGGATGTCCGAATATGAAAGTCTTTCAAAACATTCATGAGTTGATAGGGGAAACACCGATGATGGAAATCACCCAGTTCCCGCTTCCGGATGAAGTCCGCATCTTTGCCAAACTGGAATACTTTAATCCGGGAGGCAGTGTGAAGGATCGGCTTGGTCAAGAATTGTTAGCCCAAGCGTTACAGACAGGGAAGGTGAAAAAGGGCGGGACGATCATCGAACCGACTGCCGGAAATACTGGAATTGGCTTGGCGTTGGCTGCGATAAACAGTGGCGTGGACGTGATTTTTTGCGTTCCGGAGAAATTCAGTGCAGAGAAACAGGAATTGATGCGTGCTCTTGGAGCGAATGTGATCCAGACCCCGACAGAGGAAGGAATGACAGGAGCGATTGCCAAGGCTAAGGCGCTGCTGGCTGAAATTCCGGGATCTTATTGTCCTCAGCAATTCGCCAACCCATCCAATCCTGAAGCATATTATAAAACGCTGGGACCTGAAATATGGGAACAGATGGAAGGCGATGTAGATGTGTTTGTTGCCGGTGCCGGGACGGGCGGGACATTCATGGGAACATCGCGATATATAAAAGAAAAGAACGCTGCTGTCAAAACGGTCATTGTCGAACCAGAAGGATCGATTTTAAACGGCGGCAAAGCAGGACCCCATAAAACAGAGGGCATCGGGATGGAATTTTTGCCAACCTATATGGATGAAACGTATTTTGATCAAATCCATACGATAAGCGATCATGATGCTTTCCATATGGTAAAGGAATTGGCGCTTAAAGAAGGCCTCCTTGTCGGCAGTTCTTCGGGCGCGGCATTTGCAGCGGCCATGAAAGAAGCAGCGAAGGCTTCCCGTGGGTCGAATATCGTCGTCATATTTCCGGATTCCAGTGAACGATACTTAAGCAAAAAAATTTATCAAGGAGGTATTTGAAATGAGAAAAAAAACACAATTGATTCATGGCGGCATTGTTGGTGATGAAAAAACAGGAGCGGTTTCGGTGCCGATTTATCAAGTGAGCACATATAAACAAGATGGACCGGGAGATCACCGGGGATATGAATATTCCCGTACAGGCAACCCAACCCGCCATGCCCTCGAAGAGTTGATCAAGGATCTAGAAGAAGGAAAAAGAGGCTTTGCCTTCGGATCAGGAATGGCAGCGATGACCGCGGTTATGATGCTGTTCAATCAAGGTGATCATGTATTGATGACCGATGACGTTTATGGAGGGTCTTTCCGGGTCATCACTAAAGTGCTTAACCGCTTCGGGGTGGAGGCTACGTTCATCAATACGAGTGACATGCACTCGATCGAAAAAGAGATAAAAGACAATACGAAGGCATTGTTCATAGAAACCCCGACGAATCCATTATTGAAAATCACCGATCTGGAGGAAGTATCAAAAATAGCTAAAGAAAACGGCATCCTGACCATTGTTGATAATACCTTCAGTACGCCATACTGGCAAAATCCACTTACACTTGGAGCCGACGTCGTGCTTCATAGCGCTACGAAGTACCTGGGGGGACACAGCGATGTTGTAGCGGGTCTTGTCGTGGTGAATGATGAAAAACTTGGCAATGACCTTCATTTCATCCAAAACTCTACAGGAGGCGTGCTAGGGCCCCAGGATTCATGGCTGCTGATGCGAGGCATTAAAACGCTGGGTATCCGGATGGAAGAACATGAAAAAAACACATCCGAAATCGTCCGTTTCCTATCCGGGCATAAAGACGTTTCGAAAATCTATTACCCTGGTCTTGAAAACCACCCAAATCATGATATTGCCAAAAAACAATCGCGTGGATTCGGCGGTATGGTTTCATTTGATGTCGGCAGTGCCGAAAAAGCCGCATCCGTTTTGAATAAAGTGAGATTCTTTACACTTGCGGAAAGTCTGGGAGCAGTGGAGAGCTTAATTTCGATTCCAGCCTTGATGACACATGCCTCCATTCCGGCTGAGCGCCGTGCAGAGCTTGGAATAACCGATGGGTTGATTCGCATTTCAGTTGGCCTGGAAGATGTTGAAGACCTGTTGGAAGACTTGGAACAAGCGCTACAAGGATAATCGGAGAGGGAACGCTTCCAAGCTTACTGCCATTATTTACACCCTGGAATTTGGAATAAATATGGTAGAATGAGATATCGATATCTTATTAGCTTGAAAGAAGGTGGAATGGCATGAAAAACCGCAAAATGCAAACGGCGGCAATGCTGCGTTCGAAAATGGTCGATTTTAAACAATTTGCGATCACTTTGTTATGTGTAGGTTCGTTCTTCTATTTAGGAACCATCCTTCCCTCTGGCGACAAAGCGATCATTGACACATATGTCTATATGGGAGCGACAATAACATTCCTGGGCATATCCATAGTATTTTTCTCATTATCCAAAAAATATAAAAAGATCTTGGCCGAAATGGATGACCAGGACTCTTTAAAACAATAAAAGCAAACCTGATTCTTTAATGGAATCAGGTTTTTTTATTTTTCTGTTGGTGTTGCCCATTAAGGGGCAGATTATCATACCACTTACCTCCTTTAGGTAATAATAGCTCTTGAAAATGGGTAAAAAGATCGAAATTTTCAAATAAATAGGCAAAAGCCGTTTACAAATATCGGATTTGTGGATATACTTACCAAGTAATAAAAAATATTCCAAAGGAGGTCGAAGAAAATGACATTGTATCTACATGGAGTCGTCACTATTAGCCGGTCCGTTTCAAATGACAATCAAATAACATTCGACCTGTGCCAAGCGGAATATTTCTAAAGCAATTTGGCTTTATTAATCATTCAAACATAGCGGCCGCAGGGAGAAGTGTTTTATCCTGCGGCCTTTTTATATTTTCAAAAAGAAGCCGCAGGAGAACTTAACTTTCTGCGGCCTTTTTATGCCTTTTTGATGGGCCGCCCCTTTAAAGGAGGTGATATTATGACACTGAATATGCTTTTTTTCACAATCACGATTAAAATGAAAAAAATGACTGCCGAGGAATGTTTGCAGCAGGAGAGAATTCACAAGATTCGAGAAGAACATCTAGATAAAGCGATGAAGCACCGTCCATTTTTCTAAAAACATACGAGGTTGGTATCCCGTTCATTAAAATAAAATTTAAAGAAAGGTGGAGGTTAAAATGTTGAATTTGTTTTATGTAAAAGGAGAGAAGCGTTGCTATTGGCAGGAGAAGGATACCGGCTAACGGATCTGCCGGTGTATTGCCAGCGTTTGTATGTATATATGTACAGCGGAAGAGGCTATTGGAAACATGATAAAATTGAAGGTATGTTGTTATGACGCTAACTCAGAACTGCAACGGTAGAGATGAATATGTAAAGGGGGAAACTCGGCACTCGGGCCGAGTTTTTTTCTTTGCCTGAATCAGCAGCACGGACCTGATCCTCCATAACCAAATCCACATCCCGGCAACCACCAAAACCCGAAAATGAGCAATAAAATCAAGAGGACAATAAACAGGCCATAACCAAAGCCGTAACCGGACCCTGCATAGCAAGGCGCAGGAACAGGAGCCGGATAACCATAGCTGCATCCGTATGGTCCATAGTTATATCGCATCGTAAAAACCCCCTTCCCTAAAAAATTCCCTATCATTTGAACATTTGCCTTCGTTCGTTTGGGAATTCCTCCAGGCTGGTTTGAACATTTAACACTTTCCTGATTTCTTTTAGTGGGACAGACACGAACAAGCCCACTGCTGCATAGGTATGAATAGGGAAACCAAAGAAACGGGGGATGAAACCAATGCCCGGAATACTTACAGTTGTCGGTTATATTATCAAAGAATTTTACTTATTCGTTTCCTATGTGAAAAACAACGCTTTTCCCCAGCCTCTGTCATCTCAGGATGAAAAGAAATATCTGAAGCTTATGAGTGAGGGTGATGGTGATGCCCGTAACATCCTGATCGAGCATAATCTCAGGCTTGTTGCCCATATCGTCAAGAAATTCGAGAATACGGGCGAAGATACAGAGGATTTGATTTCGATTGGGACAATTGGTTTGATCAAGGCCATTGAGAGTTATTCGGATGGGAAGGGTACGAAGCTGGCCACATATGCGGCACGATGCATTGAGAATGAGATCCTGATGCATTTACGAGCGACAAAGAAAACGAAGAAAGATATTTCCCTGCATGATCCGATCGGTCAGGATAAAGAAGGAAATGAAATCAGTTTAATCGATGTACTGAAATCGGAATCGGAAGATGTCATCGATACGATTCAGCTCAATATGGAAATAGAAAAAGTGAAAAAGTATATTGATATTTTGGATGAACGCGAAAAGGAAGTCATTGTAGGCAGGTTCGGACTGGATTTGAAAAAGGAAAAAACCCAGAGGGAAATCGCTAAGGAGCTTGGCATATCCCGCAGTTATGTATCAAGGATCGAAAAACGTGCATTGATGAAGATGTTCCACGAATTTTACAGAGCAGAAAAAGAAAAGGAAAAGAAAGCTAAAGGATAGGAATGTTAAAGTCAAAGAGAGTGCGGGGAATTTCCCCGCACTCTTCTTTTTAATATTTATTTCGGATCAAATCCGTAAATGCATGATAAATCTCGATTCCCTGAAAAAGGAACAGACGTGAAGCGGTTAAAGAAAATACCCCTATCATAATTAGTCGGAACCACATATGAATCACTCCTCCATTTTATTGTTTTTATAAAATGTCAGAGCGTAAGGCTACGTAATTCGCCTGAAAAAAAACCGGACTGAGATATCGCAGGCGTAGATTTGAGTGAAAATAAAGATAACTCAAAATGGAAAATTCGAAAATGAGAACAATGATAAGTGACTGCCAGGAATTGAAGGAAGGCACGAAAGGCTGCTTCTTGTCGGCCTTATCCCAATGGTGAACATCGGTATGTTCTTCAATGGTCAGCTGCTGTGCATGATGATGGAACTGTATGGGCAGCGTCCAAAGGAGCAGGATGATGGCAGACATGTGAATAAAGAATTTCATATGAATCAACCACTCCTTTCCCAAGAATATATTCATCATAACATGCTTTTAATCTGGGATATAGAAAAATGTTCTGGCAAAAATACTGAAAATTCCTTTTAATTAGAAAAATATTGAATTTACCTCTATAATGGGATTAGTGATAAAAAGGGGGCAAAGCAGGATGGGATATTCTTTGACGTGGGATTTGGATATCTTTTTTAAAGGAGGAAGCTCTTCTAAGGAGTTCCTGATTTTTTTAGATGAAATTAACGAAGAGGTAAAAGAATTAGACCGGGTTGTAAGCAATATCAATCCAGAAGGAAATGATGAAAGCAGTTTAATCCAGGCATTTGATCTTTATAAAAATACAAATATGAAATCCACGCAGGCCAGTGCATTCATTGGATGCCTGGAAGCTCAAAATGCGCACGATAAAAAGGCTGGTCAGCTGCGGATCAAACAAATGAAGATAGTCGCTTCACTAAAAATGGTGGTAAGCAAGCTGGATGAAAAGTTGATACAGCTTGATGATGCGTTTTTTAAAGAAATCCTCGAAAAAGAACCATTGAATGAATTGAAATTTGTATTGGATGAACGTCGGGAAAAGGCAAAGGAAAAGCTTTCCGTAAAGGAAGAAGCATTAATCACCCAATTGGCCATGGATGGTTTCGAAGGATGGAGCCAAATGTATGATACAATCGTCGGTTCAATGACGATCCCTTATAAGGGTGAAAAGCTTTCTGTAGGCCAAGCGGCGAATAAATTTTCTGATCCTGATGAAGGGGCCCGGAAAGAGTTATTTACCGGGTGGGAACAGGCTTGGGAGGAAAAGAGTGACCTTTTTGCCCGGACGCTGAACCACTTGGCTGGATTCCGTCTCAGTGTGAATGAAAAAAGGGGCTGGGATGATATTTTGAAAGAGCCTCTTGAAATAGGGAGGATGAAAAAAGAAACCCTCGAAAGCATGTGGAATGTCATTGCCGATCATAAGGAGCCGCTTGTGAGGTTTTTAAAAAGGAAAGCGGAGTTATTGGATTTGGATAAATTAAGTTGGGCGGATTTGGATGCACCGCTTGCTGTTACGGCACAGTCCAAAGTAATGGATTATCAAGAAGGTGCAGACTTCATCATACAGCAATTCTCTAAGTTCGGTTCTCAATTAGCAAGCTTCACCCAAAAAGCTTTTGAAGACAGCTGGATTGAAGCGGAGGACAGACCAGGTAAGAGACCAGGCGGTTTTTGCACCGGCTTCCCATTAAATAAGCAGTCAAGGATTTTCATGACGTATTCGGGCACCCCATCCAATGTATCGACATTGGCTCATGAATTGGGACATGCATTCCATTCTTATGCAATGAGGGATATCCATCCATTGAATCGGTCATATGCCATGAATGTGGCTGAAACCGCCTCAACCTTTGCTGAAATGGTCGTAGCGGATGCGGCTGTGAAGGAAGCGGCCAGTGAGGAAGAAAAGCTTGTGCTTTTAGAAGATAAAATACAGCGTTCGGTTGCATTACTCATGAATATCCATGCCCGCTACTTATTCGAGACAAGGTTTTATGATGAGAGGAAACAAGGGTATGTCAGTGCCGAACGGTTGAATGAACTGATGGTCGATGCACAAAAAGAAGCTTATGGCGATGCTTTAAGTGATTATAATCCAACGTTCTGGGCTTCAAAGCTCCATTTCTATATTACAGGTGTACCATTTTATAATTTTCCGTACACATTCGGTTACTTATTCTCATTAGGCATTTACGCGAATGCCCTGAAAGAACCTGCAGGATTCGAAGAAAAATATATCGCTCTATTAAAGGATACCGGTTCCATGAAGGTCGAGGATCTGGCGGAGAAACATTTAGGCGTCGATTTGAAGACCCGGGATTTTTGGGAAGAAGCGGTCAATGCCTGTATGGAGGATGTTGAAGAATTCATGCGTTTGACCGACCCCTTAGTCCGAAAAGCATAAAAGGGGTTTAGGCTGAATATGAACGAAAAAAAGCGGATGTCCATAGGACATCCGCTTTCTTATTTAAACTTTCTTCAGTTTAAATGGACTGACCATAAGCAATGATAATATAATCATGAGGGATAAGAAAAAGACCGGATGGAAATACGGGATGGCGAGATAACTTAATGTAGCGATGCAGCCCGCAACCGTAATTGGCACTCCCATAAAATATCCATTGCTTTCACTTATATTGAAGCGGGCGAGACGAAATGCGCCACAGCCAATATAGAAAACGGTGAAGAGTGTGCCAGGTGCTCCGAATTCTATCAATATTCCTTGGTATAATAATAGAGCTGGTGCGACGCCGAAAGATATGATGTCACACATGGAATCAAGCTGCTTACCCAATTCCGATTCAATGTTGAACTTCCGTGCAACCATACCGTCAAAGCGATCTGCAAGGGCAGCCAGGAAGATTAAAAGCAGGCTTAAATTCAATTGGCCGTGCATCACGGCAATTATTGCAAATCCACCAAGGGATAAATTCATTAAAGTAAGTATATTTGCTGTTTGTGCTTTCACTTTTTTAATGGTTTGATCGAGGGCGTGTAATAAAAACATCTTTTCACTCCTTTCAAATGAAACAAATTAAAACAATATATAGTAAACATAAGTATTTATTATATAATAATATTTTACTTAACACAATTTATGCAAGGGAATTTTAGAATAATTTTACAATTTGGAGTGGTTTTATTTGTTTCAGTCTTTATATCGCATTCTTATTGAACTGACGAATGGTCAGTATTCATCAGGATTATTAAAGCATTTTAGCCAATCTCGTTGGAGCAGGCCCTTAATTTTACTGTATGTAAAAACATTCAACCTTAATCAACAAGAATTTGGTAAAGAGTTAAAAGCTTATACCAATCTGCACGAGCTATTTACAAGGCAGTTAAAGGCGGACGCCAGGCCAATTACGGCAGATCCTTCTGCGGTAGCTTGTCCTGTGGACGGTGTTCTCGAGGATTCAGGGGAGATACAGGCTGATAAAAAGATCGTCGTTAAGGGAAAGATATATTCAATGGAGGAAATGCTCGGGGATGAGCTTTTTTTGGAAAAGTACTTAGGGGGCAAATATCTCGTGTTATACTTAAGCCCGAGTCATTACCATAGGATCCATTCACCAATCAAGGGTTCCGTAGTCAAACGCTGGACCCTTGGAAGGAAATCGTACCCCGTCAATAAATGGGGGATGAAATATGGAAAAGAGCCTTTATCAAAAAATTATCGGACAGTAACTGAATTGCAAAATGAAGCGGGAAGTCTGGCTATGGTGAAAGTCGGGGCCATGTTCATAAATTCGATCGTCATTACTGATGAATCTCATGAATTGGAAAAAGGGCAGGAATTTTCTTATTTCAGCTTTGGGTCAACAGTGGTGCTTCTTTTTGAAAAAGGCAGTTTTGAACTTGAAGGAAACATATCCATTCCCGCAGATGTCCGTGTAGGTGAAACGATCGGTTTCATGAGGGCCGTCTAACTTCAATTGAAAATAAGAGGCTGACATTTGATGTCAGCCTATGTATTCCATATTAAAATATTGATCGGATTTTATGCGTTAGGGATCTTCGATGAATTTCCGTTTCTATGAGGCGGATGAAATCGGTACTCAACTTTAAATTCTGTGCTTTAAAATAGGATTCAAGCAACAGGTCATCAGATAGTTTTTGCATCAGAACGCCATATACGGCTGCTCACCTCCAGTAGGGATTGCGAGGAATAATTTGGTGTTTACTTGCATATATTGATAAGTCTTCCTTGATGTACCCCTACTGTATCAGAAATAAACGTGGAGAACAATCGTTCTGTTATCCACAGTTGAAAGTGGATAACCTGTGGTTAAGTTGTTTACAAGGTGAACGAAATGGTGCACATCAGTATGGAAAATGTTAGTAAAGTTATCCACAGGTTGAACAAATGAAATTTTTGTCGAAATCTTTTATGAATAATTAGTTCTTTGGTTCTGGTCTGCCTGCAAATTTCCCATTATTTAATAAAAAATGCCTTTCCATATCTTAAAACATCCATTATGATGTTTCTTTACCGTCAGCCCTTCTTTCCTAATTTTTTTTGAAAGTGAGCTAAAAATTCGATATGATGGAAACGGTAAATTTTAATGAAAATATAGAGGTGTCAATATGCTTAAATTATTTTTGCCGAGTGAACATGTTAAAAGCATTTTTAATATAGATCCTCAAGAATTGAAAAAAAGAGGGATCAAGGGAGTCATTACCGATTTGGATAATACTCTCGTTGAATGGGACAGGCCAACTGCCACCCCCGATTTAATCAAATGGTTCGACAATTTGCGGGATCATGGGATTTTAGTGACGATCGTGTCCAATAATAATGAAAATCGGGTTCGGGCTTTTTCCGATCCGCTTCACATTCCGTTTATCTTCCAGGCCAGAAAACCGATGGTAAGAGCTTTCAATAAAGCCCGTAAGTCAATGGGATTGAAATTGGAAGAAACGGTGGTAATCGGCGATCAGTTATTGACGGATGTATTGGGAGGGAACAGAGGCGGGTTTCATACGATCTTAGTGCTCCCTGTAGCACAAACCGACGAATTCAGAACAAGGATCAATCGTTATTTTGAAAGAAAGATCATGGCGTTCTTTAAACGAAAAGGAATGATAGAATGGGAGGATCACAATTGAACAATCATCAAGAATTAGTGTGCATCGGCTGCGGTGTGAAGGTCCAGACTGAAGATCCGAAGGAGTTGGGCTATGCCCCTAAATCAGCCCTGGAAAAAGAGACGATCGTTTGTCAGCGCTGCTTTAAATTGAAACATTATAACGAAGTTCAGGATGTATCCTTAACAGACGATGACTTCTTGAAAATCTTGAATAAAGTAGGCGAAACCGACTCTTTAATCGTCAAAGTCGTCGATATTTTTGATTTCAATGGAAGCTGGCTGCCTGGCCTTCATCGATTTGTAGGAAGAAATGATGTTCTTTTGATCGGAAATAAGGTCGATTTATTGCCTAAATCCGTAAAAACGAACAAGTTGATCAATTGGATGAAGCAATCGTCCAAGGAATTGGGTCTAAACCCGGTTGATGTCCTGCTTGTCAGTGCGGAAAAGGGAAAGCACATACTGGAAGCGGCTGATGCGATTGAGCGGTACCGCAAAGGTAAAGATGTCTACGTGGTGGGCTGTACGAATGTAGGTAAATCCACTTTCATTAACCGTCTTATAAAAGAATTGAGCGGTGAAGACGATATCATCACGACTTCCCACTTCCCTGGGACTACCTTGGATATGATCGAAATTCCTTTGGATGATGAACAGGCATTGATCGATACACCAGGAATCATTAATCATCATCAAATGGCTCACTATGTGGACAAACGGGACTTCAAGGTGATTATGCCGAAAAAGGAAATCAAGCCGAGAGTTTACCAACTGAATGAAGGACAGACGCTATTTTTCGGAGGGTTGGCCCGGCTGGACTATGTCTCAGGCGGAAGGCGTTCACTGACTTGCTACCTTTCGAATGAATTGAATATTCACCGTACGAAACTGGAAAATGCCGATGAATTGTATAAAAACCATGCCGGGGAATTATTGACGCCCCCACGGCCTGAACAAATCGAGGAGTTTCCGAAGCTGATTCCACATGAATTCTCCTTGAAAGATGGTAAAATGGATATTGTGTTTTCTGGTCTTGGCTGGGTGACGGTCAATGAGCCAGGAGCGAAAGTCGTTGCACATGTTCCAAAGGGCGTCAATGTGATCGTTCGCAAATCATTAATCTAAATATAGGGGTCGTCTAGTCTATGAAAAAGATATATGGGGTAATGGGAGATCCAATTGCGCATTCGATGTCACCGGACATTCATAATGATGCTTTTGAAAAAGAAAATATAGAAGCGGTTTATCATCATTTTCATGTGACACCTGAGCGATTGAACGATGCCGTAAAAGGCATGAAAGCCCTTGGTATTGAAGGGTTTAACATCACGATTCCTCATAAGACTTCAATCATCCCTTTCCTTGATGAAGTGGATGAACTGGCCCTTGCAATCGGGGCTGTAAATACGGTTGTTAACAAAAATGGTCGGTTTATAGGGTATAATACAGACGGAAAAGGATTTTTCAAATCTTTATGCGATGAAATATCAGGTGACATCAAGGCTAAAAAAACGTTAGTGATCGGAGCGGGCGGTGCTGCGCGTGCGATTTATTTTACCCTCGTGAAAGAAGGGGTAAAGCAAGTTGATATTGCAAACCGGACAAAGGAAAGAGCGGCCCAGCTTGTTTCTGATTGCCCATATGATAAAGTATCGAAGGCACTCTCGATTATCGAAGCGGAAGAAAGCTTATCACAATATGATTTAATCATCCAAACGACTTCTTCTGGAATGAGTCCTGAATTGGATCATTCACCGTTAAAGGTCGACCAGCTTAAAACCGGTGCCATTGTCAGTGATATCATTTATAACCCTCTGCAAACCAAGCTGCTGCGTGAAGCGGGGGAAAAAGGGGCGGAAACGCAAAATGGGCTGGGGATGTTCATCAACCAGGCTGCGCTCGCTTTTGAGATATGGACAGGCATTATGCCGGATACAGCAAGAATGACAGATATTGTCTTGAACAAACTAGGAGGTAACACATGTTAACAGGAAAACAAAAAAGATTTTTACGATCAAAGGCCCACCACCTCAATCCAATTTTTCAAGTTGGTAAAGGCGGCGTCAATGATAATCTCATCAAGCAAATTGGTGAGGCGCTTGAAGTACGTGAATTAATCAAGGTCAGCATCCTGCAAAACTGTGAAGAGGACCGCGATGATGTGGGACTTTCTTTATCAAAGGGTGCACGGGCGGAATTGGTTCAGATTATCGGCAACACAATTGTGCTGTATAAAGAATCAAAAGAAAACAAACAACTTAAATTACCTTAAGGAACCTATCTATGAAAAAAATTGGAATTCTTGGCGGTACATTCAATCCTCCGCATATCGGGCATTTGATTATAGCGAATGAAGTGCTTGATGCCCTTGAGCTAGATGAAATCAGGTTCATGCCAAATCACGTTCCTCCACATAAGGAAAAATCGGAGGAAGTAACGGACATGGACAGGCTGGCTATGTTGGAAAACGCGATAGCCGGAAACCCATCTTTTTATATTGAGGGTATTGAAATAGAAAGAAAAGGCACATCTTATACGTATGACACGATAAAATTGCTTAAAGAGCTTGAGCCAACCAATGAGTTCTATTTCATAATTGGCGCAGACATGATTGAGTACTTACCGAATTGGCACCGTATCGACGAGCTGGTGCATATGGTAAATTTCGTCGGGGTGAAGCGCCCTGGATATAATGAAAAGACCGTATACCCAATCACGATGGTGAAAGTCCCTCAAATGTTCATTTCTTCTTCCATGATACGAAGGAAGTTAAGAACGGGGAAAACCGTGAAATATTTAATAGCAGATCCAGTGGTGAAGTATATTAAAGGGAATGGTTTATATGAATCGTGAGGAAGCATTGGCACTGGTCAAAGAACAAATCACTGAGCACAGGTACATTCATACCTTGGGTGTGGTCGAGTCAGCGATTGAACTTGCTGAACGGTATGGTGCCGACGTCCAAAAAGCGGAACTGGCAGCCATTTTCCATGATTATGCAAAATTCCGTCCAAAAGAGGAAATGGAGCAAATTATAATCGCTGAAAAAATGGACCAGGCGTTACTTGAATACAATATGGAGCTGTGGCACGCTCCTGTCGGGGCTTATCTGGTGAAAAAGGAAGCTGGCATTCAGGACGCTGAAGTCTTGGATGCGATTGCCTATCACACGTCTGGCAGGGTTGGCATGAGCCTTTTGGATAAAGTCGTATACCTTGCCGACTATATTGAGCCGGGACGTTCTTTTCCCGGTGTCGAAGAAGTCAGGCAGACGGCAAAGCAAAACTTGGATCATGCTGTCATCCAGGCTTTAAGGAATACTGTTGTTTTTTTAATGAAAAGAAATCAGGCAATTTACCCTGACACATTTAAGACATATAATGATTTGATCATGAATTTGAAGGAGAAGATGTAATGACTGAACGTGAACTTCTTGTAATTGCAGCAAAAGCGGCGGATGATAAAAGAGCGGAGGATATCGTGGCATTGAACATGCAAGGTATTTCCCTTGTAGCGGATTACTTTTTGATCTGCCACGGTAATTCTGAAAAACAAGTACAAGCAATAGCTCGTGAAATGAAGAGCAAAGCTGATGAATCAGGAATCAATGTAAAACGTCTTGAAGGCTTTGACGAGGCGAAATGGGTGCTTGTGGATCTTGGAGATGTAGTGGCCCATATTTTCCATAAAGATGAAAGAAACTACTATAATCTTGAACGTTTATGGGGAGATGCACCTTTTGAAGATCTAGAGAGTGAACTGACTACATGACTTATGAACGCTTTGCCTATGTATACGATGAATTGATGAAGGACGCACCTTATGAAAAATGGCTGATGATCCTTACGGCGAAGCTGGAACAGTATGGAATTGGTGGAAGGAAAGTCCTGGATTTAGCGTGTGGAACCGGGGAAATGACCGTTGAATTGGCGCAGCACGGATTCGAAGTCACCGGCGTGGATTTATCTGATGAAATGCTTCTTGTTGCCAATGAAAAGGCGGTTAAGCTTGGATTATCAATTCCGCTTTTTCAGCAGAATATGGCAGAACTCGAGGGACTTGGCCAATTTGATTGTGTCACGATTTTTTGTGATTCGCTGAACTACCTTCGCGATGAGGAGGATATAGTCAAGACGTTCAGCCGGGTTCATGAGCATTTGAAGGATGGCGGATTATTCTTGTTTGATATCCATTCCATTTATAAAATGGAAGAAATCTTTCGCGATAATACGTTTGCTGTCAACGGTGAAGAAGTATCCTATATATGGGACTGCTTCCCGGGTGAAGAACTTTACAGTGTTGAGCATGATTTAAGTTTTTTCGTAAGGGACGATGAAAGCGGACTGTATGACCGTTTTGATGAGTTGCATTATCAACGGACCTATCCGGTTGAACAATATAAAAAGTGGTTGGAGCAAGCAGGTTTTACGGTTTCTGAAATTCTGGCGGATCTTGAAGAAGCACCGCTCGTAACGGAAACCGAAAGAATCTTGTTTGTAGCCAGTAAATAATAAAGAGGTCAAGAATCCCCGTTCGTACATCATCCTGTACGAGTGGAGGTCTGACCTCTTCTTTTTTTATTTTAAGAAGGAATTGAGATATAAATTACGAATATTAATAAGGATGGCCGAACTGCTTTTCAACTTCGTATAGGTCCTCTGCAAACTTTTCGTGTGTCGCTTGAAAAAGATGATGGAACATTTCCCCTGTTTCAGCTTCTAAAACCTTGATCCCCTCACCCGTTATTCCACCCTTTACACAAACCTTTTCCTGCAAGGTCGGCAATGTATAAACCCCTTTACCAAGCAGTTCCCCTAAGCCAACCAGCATATTCTCAGTCAAAGTCGTAGCCGTTTCTTTATCTATCTTCGTCGTTTGGCAGGCCGCGTCAATAAAAGCTTGTGCTAAATAGCTGAAGAAGGCAGGACCGCAGCTGACGATATCGGAAGCTACCCGGGTTATATCATTTTCAATGATGACCGGTGCCGATATGGCGGAGGCCAAATCATATAAAGCTGACACTTTCTCTTTACTGCAGCTCTTGCTGAAACTCAGTAACGATACCCCTGAACCGACACGGTTCGTTATGCTCGGTATAAAACGGGCACAGGGGGCATTCACTGCCGATTCAAGCTGGGAGACTGAAAGCGGGCTTGTGATGGAAATGACCAGCTGATCCCTTTTTATATGATGTTTGATGCCTTGTAATAGGCTGTTAATTTGTAATGGTTTTACACATAGAAAGATAAAGTCGGCTTGTTGGACGGTTTCGGCTGCGCTTTCCGCAACCTTGATGCCAGGGTGTTTTTCTTTCAGCACCAATGCTTTGGAAAGTGTGCGATTTGTAATGACTAGATCTGCCGGATTCAATATTTTTGCCTCCAGCCATGCCTCGATTAAAATGGTACCCATATTTCCGGTTCCGATAACACCGATTTTCTTCAATTCCTTTCAACTCCTCTCACTTAAAGCGATTGATTCTCCTAAAAACACTATGTATTTTTAATCTGTCCTATGACTATGTATCGTGCGAAATCCAACAAGGAGGCAAAGAAATGGATGAAATTTTAAAAAGGAAAATGCCGAAGATTACCGTTGCGGTGGCATTTGTTGCAGCTGGTATTTACTTTTTTTTGCAACAAGGGGAGGATCCGGCGGATACGGAAGATATATTTTCCATTTCTGAAAAAGAAGCTGAAATCGAACAAAGTGAAAATGAAACAGCTGCCGAACCTGTCATCATTAAAGTGGACGTTAAAGGAGCGGTCAAGTCCCCTGGGATTTTTACTGCACAGGCAGGTGACCGGGTGATTGATTTAATTTCGGCTGCAGGCAGTTTTACGGACAAGGCCGATAAAAATAAAGTGAATTTTGCCCAAATCGTCGAAGACCAAATGGTCATTTATGTTCCGGAAATAGGTGAAGAAGTCACGGGGAGCTTGGAGAATATACCAGTCGGGTCGTATGGTGATGCCGCCACTATGGGGGCGTCAGGAGGACTGGTGAACTTGAATACAGCTACACAGGAAGATTTGGAAACCTTGACGGGGATTGGACCATCCAAAGCGAATGCGATCCTGGAATACAGGGAAACGGTAGGGAAATTCAAGGAGGTCGATGAATTGAAGAAGGTAACGGGAATCGGCGATAAAACGTTTGAAAGGTTACGGGATTCCATTTCGGTGAAATGAATGATTTAATATGCTACACAAATGGACAGGAAGAGGGTAAAATTGAAGAAAATCATTCTAGTGGTAAGGGGATACAACATGAACAGAATTAGTTGGGATCAATATTTCATGGCGCAAAGCCATTTATTAGCCTTAAGAAGCACATGTACTCGCCTCACTGTAGGGGCGACCATCGTCAGGGACAACAGAATCATTGCGGGGGGATATAATGGGTCCATTGCGGGTGGGACGCATTGTATTGATGACGGCTGTTATGTAATTGATAATCATTGTGTCAGAACGATACATGCAGAAATGAATGCACTTTTACAATGTGCGAAATTTGGGGTGCCTACTGATGGGGCGGAAATATATGTGACGCATTTTCCGTGTCTTCAGTGCTGTAAATCACTCATCCAAGCTGGTATCAAGGCTGTTTATTATGCGGAAGATTACAAAAATCATCCATATGCCCTGGAATTATTTAAACAGGCTGGCGTCAAGACCGAGAAGGTTGAAGCAAAAGGGGCCATCGATGTTAATGGAAAACAAAAAAAGGACTTTGTATTCTCATTGTTAGCTCAACTTGAACGAACAGGCCTGGGAAAAGAAGCTGTATTGGAGCTGGAAAAGCAGGCCAATCAGATTTTTGAAAATTAAATAGGACAGGGGGGCAGGCATGGCTCGACACCTTATCTTATTAGCCGTTTCGGCCTCATTTGGTGTTACGGCCCATTCTTTTATAAATGTAAGGCTGCTGATCATCATCCTTATTTTTCTCTGTTTACTTTACTTTTCGGTGGGATTAAGTGTGAAGGCCCTTAGTTTTCATTTGGTGATCATGGGGGTGTTTTTAGGGTCCGCCTCCTTCACCGATCACCGCAACAAAACTGCCTATCATGGAACGGAAAGCCAATTTATCATTACATTTACCGATCAACCGAATATAGATGGAAATTCTTTAAAAGGATTCGTTGCCAGTGAGAAAGGCGAACGGTTAGTGCTGCGTTATAAAATCACCACAGAACTGGAACAGGAAAAGCTGGGTCGGTTTCTGCGAATCGGTTTATCATGTCCGGCCGAAGGGACATTGCAAATTCCCGACAAAAACAGAAATGAAAACAGTTTCGATTATCAGCGTTATCTTTTGCGTCAAGGCACCCATTGGATTTTCAAAGCGGATTCAATTTCATTTCAAGATTGTAAAGTGGTTGGAAACCCGATTCTTGTTTCGATTCGTAATTTGCGCCTGAAGGGGATTACGTATATTAGAGAACACTTTCCGGAAGAATCCAGCGGTTTTGTCACAGCCCTCATATTCGGCGACCAGACATATATAGATGAAGGCGACCTTACTAATTATCAGCGGCTCGGACTGGTTCATTTACTGGCTATTTCCGGTCTTCATGTCAGTTTTTTAACGGGGCTGTTATTTTACTTCGGCATCAGGGTCGGGATTACACGGGAAAGAATGATGATGGCCATCTTATTCTTCCTTCCGGTTTACATGTTACTTTCAGGTGCCAGTCCATCAGTGGTGAGATCCTGTTTAATGGCTATGCTTTTCTTTCTACTGCTGCTTCTCAAGAAGCGAATCTCGGCGGGTATCGCAATCGGATCGGCTTATATGGCACTTTTGTTTTTTCGGCCTAATATGCTCTTTGATATAGGTTTTCAGCTTTCATTCGCGGTCACTTTCTCCATTATCATGTCTTCAAGCATTTTCTTGCAATACCCGAAGAAAACAACGCAGCTATTCATCGTCAGCTCCATCTGCCAATTGGCATCCCTTCCGATTCTGCTTTTTCACTTTTTTGAAGCATCCTTTCTTGGGGTGTTTCTGAACGTATTGTATGTTCCGCTTTATTCCATCGTATTGCTGCCATTTTCACTGATTTCCCTCTTCATTCATATATTACTGCCTTCCTTGGGGCAACCCCTCATCTCATTATTGAATTATACCTTCATACTCTGCAATAAAGCTGCGGATGCTGCATCGGATTTGCCGCTGGCCTCCATTCCGTTTGGAAAACCGCCTTTCATCATGATGGGATTACTTGTTATTTCGCTTTTAGGGTTATACCTGACATGGGAAGTATCCTTTGAAAAAAGTAAAATCTGGTGCGGAATAATAATTGTCCTTTTACTTTTGCAATATAACTTACAAAGGTTCTCGCCTTTTGGTGAAGTGCAGATCATCGACGTTGGGCAAGGTGACTCCATTTTAATTATCCTGCCTTTCAATCGCGGTAACTATTTGATTGATACGGGTGGACAAATTACATTTCCAATCGACACGTGGGCAAAAAAGCGAAAGAAGTTCAACACCGCGGATGATATCATTGTTCCATTATTGAAAAGTAAGGGAATCCACCAATTGGACAAACTGATTTTAACCCATCCGGACGCAGATCATATGGGAAGTGCAAAAGAATTAATAGAAAATTTTAAAGTTGGGGAGATCATCATTGGAGGCTGGAGTGAAGAGCAATACAGGGATATGGATTTTGTGACTGTGGCAAGAGATAAAAAAATGAAAATGACTGTCCTGAAAAGGGGGGACCATTGGGTGGCGGGCGGAGCGCCGTTTGCTGTGCTAAGTCCATATGAGAAAGAAGAAAATAAGAATGATTCATCCATAGTTCTATTCACGGAGCTTGGGGGATTGTCATGGTTATTGACCGGCGATATGGGAGAAGAAGGGGAAAGTGAACTTTTGAGAACATTTCCGCAGTTGCAGGCGGATATCTTGAAGGTCGGTCACCATGGCAGCAAAACTTCTTCTTCCACGCCCTTCCTTGAACAGCTGCAGCCGAAAGCGGCGCTTATTTCAGTTGGAAAAGATAATGGCTACGGTCACCCTCATCGAGACGTAATTGGGAATCTGGAGAGAAATGGCATAAAGGTGTTCAGGACGGACGAGGATGGTTCTATTATTTACAAGTATTACAAAAGCAGTGGAACCTTTCGGAAGACTCTCCCATAGTATGTAGAAAATCAAAAAGAAAGAGACTGCAGCGGCAGCCTCCATCAGGAAAAATAAGTGCATGTAGTAAATGAAATCAGGATCCGACAGCTTTAATGACGACAGCTATGGTGAACATGGCAGCGAAAAATACAAAAGAACCGATGAATCCTATAGCGGAATCAGCGACGTCATCTGTCTTTGATTGAACATTCTTTTCGAATTCGTTCATTGTTTACCCCTCCTATTTCTGCTAATAGTATAAAACATTACCAAAAAAAAATCTACAGGCTTCATTCCTTCATTTCCTTTACTGACAAGAGTTGTCACAAATAGTTTGGGATTTTGAGGTCAAAATAACAGTACAAACAAAGCAAGCGAAAAAGAAAAGCTCGATTTTTGTTCTACATGAATACTCTACCCGCTTTCAAGGGAGATTACCCGGGCCTTTCTTGAAAGTGTTCATATAGATCCGGAATTAGCCCTTTTAAAGGGCTAGTTCCCTTTATAGCTTGTCAAATGGTCCATCCACCTATACCATTAGAGAAGAATACATAGTAAAGAGGCGGATTCTATTGGTATTAGATGTTTGGAAAAGTATAAAAAAAGGGCAATTTGCGCCGGTATACTTGTTATATGGGTCGGAAGCCTATCTAATTAATGAAACGAAGCAGCTATTGATCGAGAATGTCCTTCACGAGGATGAGATGGATTTTAACTTTTCTCAATTTGATTTAGAAGAGACGCCTGTTGAAACTGCACTTGAAGATGTCGAAACCCTCCCGTTTATCGGGGAAAGGCGCCTTGTTTTCATGCAAAACCCATTTTTTTTGACAGCTGAAAAAACGAAATCAAGAGTTGAACATAATGTGAAAAGACTCGAAGCGTATTTGGCTGACCCGGTTCCTTATTCAATTGTCGTATTGACCGCACCTTATGAGAAACTGGATGAACGGAAAAAAATCACCAAGGAACTTAAGCGTAAGGCGGTTCTCGTTGAAGCGAAAAAGCTTGGTGATCATGAGTTAAAAGGGTGGGTGAAGGAGAGGGTCGAAGCTTCTTCAGTCCAAATAGATGAGCAGGCTACAGAGCTTTTACTTGAACTTGCAGGAACGAATCTGATGATGCTTACGAATGAACTGGATAAAATGGTGCTTTATGTAGAAGCTGATAAACACATTACGGTCGAGGTAGTGGAAAAGCTGGTTGCTAAATCCCTTGAACAGAATATCTTCACGCTTGTTGATCATGTGTTACAGCGAAAAATGGAGAGTGCGATGACGATACTGCACGATCTTCTCAGGCAGAATGAAGAGCCGATCAAAATCTTGAGTGTCATGGCGGGTCAGGTCAGGCTCATGTATCAAGTGAAGGAGCTTTCCCGTCAGGGCTATAGCCAGCAAAAAATTGCAGGTCAACTGAAGGTGCACCCATACAGGGTAAAGCTGGCACTTGAAAAGACGGGGAAATTCCAGGAACGCGAGCTATTGAGCATCATCAACGACTTAGCGGAAGCGGATTATAAAATGAAGACGGGCCAAGCCGATAAGGCAATCACGCTTGAGCTGCTGCTTTTAAAAATTAGATGATAAAAAAAGGCGGCAGATATCCTGCTGCCTTTTTTATGCAAAAAACGGCACAAAAAAAACGATCCGGTTGGATCGTTTAATTTTTTGTCATTATGCGTTAAGAGCGTTAAGTCTTTTCGCTAAACGAGATTTTTTACGGGCTGCCGCATTTTTATGGATTAATCCTTTAGATGCAGCTTTGTCTAATTTCACAGCAGCTGTTAAAAGAGCTTCTTTAGCAGCTTCAACGTTTTCACCAGCTAATGCAACTTCAGCGTTTTTCACTGTAGTACGCATAGTTGATCTAACAGTAATGTTATGAACGCGTTTTTTGTCGTTGATTTTTACACGTTTAATAGCAGATTTAATGTTTGGCATTCCGTTCACCTCCTACAAAGAAATCGAGATTATATGAACTCGACTTTTCAAATCCATATCAAATAGCACAAGTGATATTCTATCAGACTGCCCATAAATATGCAATACTTCAGATTGAGAATCGAAAAGTAATTATAATTTCGGGAATAAATTCATCTCGTCATCACTCATTGTACCAAAAAAATGAATAATAAAAAAGCAAAAACGACAGAATGTTTAAGAGAGACTATTGAAAATACTAGATTAGATTCAATTCAAACATCAGGAGGCCGTTATGGAAAATAATTTGGACCTTAGTGAATACGGAATTCGTACAGATTTGGCGATTGAAGCAAAGGAAATTGCCCTTGAACATAAAGGTGTTGTAGAGGAAGTGGATGTATCCCGTATCGAAGGGGTCATTATTAAGGAAAAAGAAGTGGATGATCTGAAGGTATCCTTAGTCGAGGTCACGGCTGAGGGTGAAAAAGAAATCGGGAAGAAGCAGGGCAGCTATTTGACCATCGAAGTGCAGGGGATCCGCCAGCAGGATACGGATACGCAGCAACGGGTGGAAAAGGTGTTCGCCAACGAACTGGCTTCCTTTTTGAAACGGAATAAAATCACCAAAGAAAGCAGTTGTTTGGTTGTCGGTCTTGGTAATTGGAATGTTACTCCCGATGCTCTTGGACCTGCAGTCGTTGAGAACCTTGTGGTCACAAGACATTTGTTCGAATTGCAGCCGGAGTCCGTCAAGGAAGGCTATCGGCCGGTCAGTGCGATTTCCCCCGGGGTGATGGGGATTACGGGAATCGAGACGAGTGACATCATAAAAGGAGTCATCGAAAAAAGTAAGCCGGATTTCCTGATCGTCGTTGACGCATTGGCTGCCCGTTCGATCGAACGAGTGAATTCGACGATTCAAATAACGGATACAGGCATCCATCCTGGGTCTGGTGTTGGGAATAAACGAAAAGAATTGAGCCAGTCTACACTGGGAGTTCCTGTTATAGCGATTGGTATACCTACCGTCGTGGATGCCGTATCAATTGCCAGCGATACGATAGATTATATCTTGAAGCACTTTGGCAAGGAACTGAATGAAGGGGACAGACCATCACGTTCGTTGGCGCCCGCTGGATTCAGTTTTGGAAAGCGCACAAAGCTGACCGAAGAGGATATGCCAGGTGAAAAGGAGCGCCAAACCTTCTTGGGAATGATAGGTGTCCTCCCTGATGAAGAGAAACGGAAATTGATTTATGAGGTACTGTCACCGCTTGGTCAAAATTTAATGGTTACACCGAAAGAAGTCGATGTTTTCATTGAGGATATGGCCAATTTAATAGCCAATGGGTTAAATGCAGCCTTGCATCATTCAATAAATCAAGATAATACCGGCTATTACACCCGTTAAATCATTTTTAGTGCCCAAAAATGGTGTTCTACCCTTTCTAGCAAAGTCATAGGTATTAATAGACAAGCTATAGAGAGGGTGGAAGGATGAAAAGAAGAAATTCCCCAGGAATCATAACAGCCGTTCACGGATCAACAATAATAAAAACTTTTCTAGGTATTCTCGCCTTGCTTCTTTTTGTTTTTTCAGTCAGTGGGGTCATGACTTCCCTAAGACCGGAGTATCGGATATCTTCTAATTCCGTACATACTGTAGCCAACCAATTCTCGGGAAAAATGCTGTTCTCGATGCTGGCCAACGAAAATCATTATCTTTTTAATGCCCTGCCGGAAGGTAAGCAGGAATCGATGATCACGAATCAATTGATAAAAGCTTCGACCAACATTTCGCTGGAGGACCCGCGAAGCTTACTTGGCAGGGAACTTCCTGGCTTTTCGATTTTTGATAATGAGATCCTCGTTGCCGGGGAAGGAACGAATTATACGAATATGCCATACGAATCCTCGCCGCCAGTGGACGTCCTGAATGAAGAAAGGGATGCGTCCCTGCAAAACCTGGATGAGATTGAAGAACCGGAAAAAGGAGTCGCCGATCAGCCGAAACAAACGACGAATGGACGGAAAGTGGTCGAGATATACCATAGCCATAACCGGGAGTCATATCTTCCATATTTAAAAGGAGTGACCAACCCGGATCTAGCCTATCATTCGAAAATCAATATTACGAAACTCGGGGAACGGATGGTTGAAGATATGGCTGATAAGGGGATTGGCTCCTCGCTCGATAAAACGGATATCATGGGGAATCTGAATAATAAAGGATTGAATTATGCCAAATCCTATCAAGAATCACGAAAATCCGTCCAGACGGCATTGGCCAATAACAAAGATTTAGAATATATCATTGATATCCATCGTGATTCTAAACGAAAAAAACATACGACCATTAACATTAAAGGTAAAGATTATGCCAAGATTGCCTTCGTGGTTGGGGGCAATAACCCGAACTTCGAAAAAAATGCAGCGCTTGCCAATAAGCTTCATAAAGCTTTGGAGAAAAAATACCCTGGCATTTCACGAGGGGTTATGAAACAAGGCGGAGCGGGACATAATGGAGTATACAATCAGGATTTGTCAGGCAATGCCATGCTCTTGGAAATTGGCGGTGTTGATAATACTTTCGAGGAAATGTACTTGACCGTTGATGCCTTTACCGAGGTTTTCAGTGAATTTTACTGGGATGCCAAAGCAGTGGATAACCCGACCGGGGATTCGGAAGCGCAGTAATTTGAAAGGAGTTCTCTTATCATGGTTCGATTTTGGTTGAAATGTACAGGGATTGTGCTCGTATTATTTTTAGGTGTTCTAATCGGGATGCAGCAAGCGAACGACGGGATGAAAAAAATGAAGGGGTATGAAGATCCCTCTTTGAATAGTGCATTCATTATTAACCAATCGGACCAAGGCGAGATGGAAGCGGATATCCTTGGCCAAAAAGTAACGAGTCATGATTTGGAGACGAAAAAAGAAAAGCTTGAAGAAATGAAGGCCTTCAACTTTTTCTCATCGATCGGCAAAACGCTTGGAGAGACCATATCAGGTGCCTTTCAAGCACTTATTGATATGATTTAGGTATGAAATAAGTTGAGTGTGCCCTGCCAAAAGGCTGCATCCGAATCCGGAATGCAGCCTTTTTTTATCCGTTGCCCTGTAATGATGCTTCTTTTGTAACTATTCTGTTGAATCTTGCATTTTCTATTGATATAATAAAAAATAGTGTATTGTGTCGACAAGTGGGAGTGAACGTCATGAATAGAGAAGAAAAATTAAAAAGACAATCAAAAATTCGTAACTTTTCCATCATCGCTCATATTGATCATGGTAAATCTACATTGGCGGATCGGATCATTGAAAAAACGAACGCCATGACTCAGCGTGAAATGAAGAGTCAGTTGTTGGATTCCATGGATTTAGAGCGTGAGCGTGGAATTACGATTAAATTGAATGCGATTCAATTGAAATATAATGCGAAAGATGGAGAAGAATATATCTTCCATCTTATTGATACACCGGGACATGTCGATTTTACGTATGAAGTGTCACGAAGCCTTGCAGCTTGTGAAGGAGCTGTCCTTGTTGTCGATGCGGCACAGGGTATTGAGGCCCAAACGCTTGCAAACGTTTATTTAGCATTGGACAACAACCTGGAAATCATTCCGGTCATCAATAAAATCGATTTGCCGAGTGCAGATCCGGAACGGGTGCGTGGAGAGATCGAGGAAGTGATCGGGTTGGATGCTTCCGATGCAGTCTTGGCTTCGGCTAAAGCGGGAATCGGAATCGAGGAGATTCTGGAACAGGTCGTTGAATTGGTTCCAGCTCCACAAGGTGATCCAGATGCTCCTTTCAAGGCTCTTATTTTCGATTCACTGTTTGATGCGTACCGCGGTGTAGTTGCCTATATCCGTGTTGTTGAGGGTTCCATTAAAGTGGGCGACAAAATCAAAATGATGTCCACTGGCAAGGAATTCGATGTTACCGAATTGGGTGTCTTCAACCCTAAAACCCAGCTGTTGGATGAACTGAACGTAGGTGATGTAGGTTTCCTTACGGCATCCATTAAAAACGTTGGTGATACGACTGTTGGTGATACGATTACCAGTGCCGTGAATAGTGCGACAGAACCATTGCCGGGTTACCGGAAGATGAATCCGATGGTATATTGCGGTCTATACCCAATTGACGCATCGAAATTCAATGATTTACGGGATGCGTTGGAGAAATTGGAATTGAACGATTCAGCGCTGCAGTTCGAGGCGGAATCATCGCAAGCATTGGGCTTCGGTTTCCGTTGCGGATTCCTTGGACTCCTTCATATGGAAATTATCCAGGAACGGATTGAACGTGAATTCAAAATCGATCTGATCACCACTGCACCGAGTGTTATTTATGATGTGGTCCAAACGGACGGAACGGTCCTGAAAGTGGATAACCCGTCTAATATGCCTGATGCTCAAAAAATCGAACGGGTCGAGGAGCCATATGTCAAAGCAACGATGATGGCACCGACGGAGTTTGTCGGTGCCATCATGGAAATCTGTCAAAATAAACGCGGTAACTTCATTGATATGGCATATATCGATGAGACCCGTGTAAGCATTCATTACGAAATACCATTATCGGAAATCGTGTATGATTTCTTCGATCAATTGAAATCCAATACAAGAGGCTATGCTTCATTCGATTATGAGCTGATCGGCTATAAACCGTCCAAGCTTGTGAAAATGGATATCTTGCTGAATGCTGAAACTGTCGATGCTTTAAGTTTCATCGTTCATAAGGACTTTGCTTATGAACGCGGTAAAGTCATCGTTGAAAAATTGAAGAAATTGATTCCAAGACAACAATTTGAAGTGCCGATCCAAGCAGCAATCGGGCAAAAAATCATCGCCCGTTCTTCAATTAGTGCAATGCGCAAAAACGTATTGGCTAAATGTTACGGCGGCGATATTTCCCGTAAACGTAAGTTGCTCGAAAAACAGAAAGAAGGTAAAAAGCGGATGAAACAGGTAGGTTCCGTTGAAGTTCCGCAAGAAGCTTTCATGGCTGTTTTGAAAATGGATGATACGACACCAAAGAAATAAATAAAATAAACGATAGATAGAAAAAAGAGGGTAGAGGAAATCTAGCCTCTTTTTCTATCGACTCATTCGATTAAAAGGTTGTGAACACAATGATCAAAAGCGCCTACCTCCATATACCATTTTGTGAACATATTTGTCACTATTGTGATTTCAATAAAGTATTTTTGCAGGGACAGCCGGTGGACGAATATTTACAGATGATGAAAAGGGAAATGGAGATGCAGCTTTCCAAATACCCGACTGCCGGTTTGGATACGGTTTTCGTCGGTGGAGGGACACCGACCTCTCTGGATGAAAAGCAGCTTGCATTCTTATGTGAAGCGATCAATGAAACCCTGCCCTTTGATCCTAAAAAGGCTGAATATACATTCGAAGCCAATCCAGGGGATCTTTCGAGGAAAAAACTCGAGATACTTTATGATTCAGGAGTCAATAGACTTAGCTTTGGAGTGCAAAGCTTCAATGATGAATTGTTAAAACGAATTGGCCGGACTCACCGGGCTATAGAAGTTTATGAAACGATTCATTTGGCTCAAGAGGTTGGCTTTACGAATATCAGCATCGACTTGATATATGGATTGCCAGGCCAAACGATGGAAGATTTCAAGGATACGCTGGATAAAGCGATTGCCCTTCAATTGCCCCACTATTCCAGCTACTCATTGATCGTTGAGCCGAAGACGGTTTTTTATAACCAGATGAGAAGGGGTAAATTGAACCTGCCGCCGCAGGAGCTCGAGGCTTCGATGTATGAGAGGCTAATGGAAGAGATGGAGAAGCATGGTCTGCATCAATATGAAATCAGTAATTTTGCCCGAGCTGGGTTTGAAAGCAGGCACAACCTGACATATTGGGATAATGTGGAGTATTATGGGATTGGTGCCGGTGCACATGGCTATACTGGAGGAAAAAGGGTGGCCAATCATGGTCCTGTGAAGAAATATATTACGCCATTGCTGGAGAACGAGCTGCCAGTATTGGAAGAACACCCAGTACCTCTTCATGAACGGATGGAAGAGGAGATGTTTTTGGGGCTCCGGAAAACGGAAGGTGTATCATTGGAAATCTTCAAGAATAAATTTTTTGTTGAAATGACGGAGATTTTCAGGAAACCGCTCGAAGAAGGATCGGCAAAGGGTCTGCTTAAGGTGGAAGGCGGGTTCGTGCGCTTGACTGAGCAGGGCAAACTGCTTGGAAATGAAGTGTTCCAATCATTTTTGGGCGTTATTGATTCCGACTGAAGGAAACTCAAGTTATTTTAACGGTGAATTAGCGGTTTTCATTGTTGACATCATAAGCTTCATTTGATAATTTATTAGTATATTAGCACTCGATGAGACAGAGTGCTAACAGAGGTGATCATACATGCTAACTGATCGTCAATTATTGATTCTACAAGTGATAATCGAGGATTTCATCCATTCTGCCCAGCCAGTCGGGTCACGAAGCTTGTCGAAGAAAGATGAAATTACGTTCAGCTCTGCCACAATTCGCAACGAAATGTCCGATCTTGAAGAAATGGGATTTTTAGAAAAAACCCATACCTCTTCCGGTAGGATCCCTTCTGAAAAAGGGTATAGATATTATGTGGATCATTTACTTTCTCCTCAAGCTCCGAAAAAGAATGAAGTGAAGATATTAAAATCCGTTTTCGTAGAACGAATTTATGAATTGGAAAAGATCGTTCAGAAGTCAGCGAAAATACTTTCGGAACTGACGAATTATACGGCGATTGTACTGGGGCCAAAAGTGAATGAGCATAAGCTGAAAAAAATCCAGATCATTCCTTTAAGTCCTGAAACGGCAATAGCCATCATCATTACCGATACAGGTCATGTGGAAAATCGAATGATTTCCTTACCGCCTTCTTTTGATATAAACGAAATTGAAAAGATGGTGAACATATTGAATTCCCGTTTGGTCGATGTTCCGTTAGTTGATCTGAAGGATAAGATTTATAAGGAAGTGGCAGTTCTGTTGAGCCGCCATATCCATAACTATGGATCGATGGTCTCGGTCCTTGCGGAGACCCTGACGGACACAAAGCCCGAAAAAATATTTTTCGGCGGGAAAACTAATATGCTGAGGCAGCCGGAGTTTCATGATATTGCTAAAGTAAGCACGCTTTTATCGATGATTGAGCAGGAACAGGGATTTTATGAGCTGATTACTCAAAATCCATCGGGCATCCACGTCAAGATTGGCCGTGAAAATCAAAATACAGTGCTCGATGACTGCAGTTTGATAACGGCGACCTACTCAATCGGGCAGGAGCAAGTGGGCACATTGGCTATATTGGGTCCAACGAGAATGGAATATTCGAGAGTGATCAGTTTGCTTTCGTTTTTCTCGAAAGATTTAACGGCCCTAATGACAAAACTGTATCAAAAATAGTAGCAAAGGTAATATTGTTAAGGTGGCGGGGGAGCATATTCCGCGGCCTGGCATATTACTTTAGCATAAATTGTATAAACCCTTTTAGGGAGGTGAGATTGTGACAGAAAATAAAAACGAAGAACAAACATTGGAAAATGAAACAATCGAGGAAAGTGCTGCAGAAGCAGTTTTCGCTGAAGAAGAAATTCCAGCGGAAGAAAACCAAGGTCCGGTTGAAAAAGATGAACTTCAATTGGCTCATGAAAAGATTGCTGAACTTGAGGCGAAAATCGAGGAAATGGATAACCGTTATCTTCGTCTGCAGGCCGATTTTGATAATTCAAGACGCCGTGCCAAGCTTGATATGGAGGCGGCTCAAAAATATAGAGTTCAAAGCATTGCTAGTGATTTAGTGGAGGCTCTTGATAATTTTGAAAGAGCTACAAAAATCGAAGCGGAAAATGAACAGACGAAATCCTTGCTATCCGGCATGGAAATGGTCTATAAAGCGATTACTGATGCATTGTCTAAAGAAGGCATCGAACCGATCAGTTCGGTTGGCCAAGAGTTCGATCCGCGTTTGCATCAAGCGGTCATGCAAGTTCAAGATGAAAACTTCGGTTCGAACATCGTCGTCGAGGAATTCCAAAAAGGATACCTTCTTAAAGACCGTGTGATTCGACCTGCAATGGTAAAAGTGAACGAATAGGATTTTTACATATAAATAATTGGGAGGTAGTGAAACTATGAGCAAGATTATTGGTATTGACTTAGGTACAACAAACTCTTGTGTATCTGTACTTGAAGGCGGGGAACCAAAAGTAATCCCGAATCCAGAAGGAAACCGTACAACACCATCCGTAGTGGCATTCAAAAATGGAGAAAGGCAAGTAGGGGAAGTGGCAAAACGCCAAGCGATTACAAACCCTAACACGATCATTTCCATTAAACGCCATATGGGTACCAACCATAAAGAAGTAATTGAAGGAAAAGAATACTCACCTCAAGAAGTTTCTGCAATCATCCTTCAATACTTGAAATCATACGCTGAAGAGTATCTTGGCGAAAAAGTTACTAAAGCGGTTATCACTGTACCTGCTTACTTCAATGATGCAGAACGCCAAGCAACTAAGGATGCTGGTCAAATTGCCGGCCTTGAAGTGGAACGTATCATCAACGAACCGACAGCTGCAGCACTTGCATACGGTTTGGATAAAACGGAAGAAGATCAAACGATCCTTGTATTCGACCTTGGCGGCGGTACATTTGACGTATCGATCATGGAACTTGGAGATGGCGTTTTCGAAGTTAAGTCCACTGCCGGTGACAACCGTCTAGGTGGGGATGATTTCGACCAAGTCATCATCGATTACCTGGTTGAAGCATTCAAGAAAGAAAACGGAATCGACCTTTCAAAAGACAAAATGGCGGTTCAACGTTTGAAAGATGCAGCTGAAAAAGCGAAAAAAGATCTTTCCGGCGTAACGTCAACTCAAATTTCATTACCATTCATCACAGCTGGAGAAGCTGGCCCGCTTCACTTGGATGTAACGATGACTAGAGCTAAATTCGATGAGCTTTCTTCAGGTCTTGTGGAACGCACTATGGGACCAACTCGTCAAGCATTGAAAGATGCTGGTCTTTCAGCATCTGAAATCGACAAAGTAATCCTTGTTGGTGGATCTACACGTATTCCTGCGGTTGTTGAAGCGATCAAAAAGGAAATCGGTCAAGAACCAAGCAAAGGTGTAAACCCTGATGAAGTGGTTGCAATGGGTGCAGCAATTCAAGGTGGCGTATTAACAGGGGATGTTAAAGACGTTGTCCTTCTTGATGTAACTCCACTTTCACTTGGAATTGAAACGATGGGCGGAGTATTCACGAAACTGATTGACCGTAATACTACGATTCCGACAAGTAAATCACAAGTGTTCTCGACAGCGGCTGATAATCAAACGGCAGTTGATATCCATGTCCTTCAAGGTGAGCGTCCAATGTCTGCGGATAACAAAACTCTTGGCCGTTTCCAATTGAGTGACATTCCACCGGCACCGCGTGGAATTCCGCAAGTTGAAGTGACATTCGATATCGATAAAAACGGTATCGTGAACGTTCGTGCGAAAGATCTTGGCACGAACAAAGAACAAGCGATCACCATCAAATCATCTTCAGGACTTTCTGATGAAGAGATCGAACGCATGGTCCGTGAAGCAGAAGAAAATGCTGATAGCGATAAACAGCGTAAAGAAGAAGTTGAACTTCGTAACGAAGCTGATCAATTAGTTTTCCAAACGGAAAAAACGCTTAAAGATCTAGAAGGTAAAGTGGACGAAGCGGAAGTAACAAAAGCGAATGAAGCGAAGGATGAACTGAAAGCTGCAATTGAGAAAAATGAGCTTGAAGAAATCCGCGTGAAAAAAGATGCGCTTAACGAAATCGTTCAAGCTTTGACAATGAAGCTTTATGAAGAAGCGGCAAAAGCTCAGCAAGCTGGAGAAGCCGGTGCTGGCGAATCAGCTCAAGACGATAATGTGGTTGATGCTGAATACACAGAAGTTAACGAAGAAGAGAAAAAATAAAAAGTGGCCCAATCGGGGCACTGAAATATTGGGCAGTTAGTTTCTGCCTGCCATTGTAAAAAAGTCAAAGTCAGGTTATCTTGACTTTGGCTTTTTTTACAATGGATGGAATCATTGTCAGGAAGTGTTGCAATCGCTGGTGGGGAATCATGGGATTTTAGAGAAAAAGATGTGCAAATCGGGGCTGGCAGTACCAATTACAAAAATGTGTCAAAGCCGTTTGTACTTTTCTAGTTGATTATTATCTTCGTTCAGTGATAATATTACCTTTATGTGAATCGAATCGGGAGTGGATTTTAGATATGAGTAAACGCGATTATTATGAGGTGTTAGGCCTTTCGAAAAGTGCTTCGAAGGATGAAATCAAAAAAGCGTATCGAAAGCTCTCCAAACAATATCACCCTGATATTAATAAAGCGGACGATGCTGCGGATAAATTCAAGGAAATCAAGGAAGCTTACGAAGTATTGAGTGACGAACAGAAAAAGGCCCATTATGACCAATTCGGACATACAGATCCCAATCAGGGCTTTGGCGGTCAGGACTTTGGCGGTTTCGGCGGTTTTGAAGATATTTTCAGTAGCTTCTTCGGTGGCGGCGGTCGCAGGAGAGATCCTAATGCACCGCGTCAAGGGGCGGATTTACAGTATACGATGACGCTTTCTTTTGAAGAGGCTGCATTCGGAAAAGAAACTGAGATTGAAATTCCGCGTGAAGAGAATTGTGATACATGTAAAGGATCCGGTGCCAAACCTGGTACAAAAGTGGAAAACTGTTCACATTGTCATGGAACCGGTCAATTGAATGTTGAACAAAACACAGCGTTCGGAAGGATTGTGAACCGGAGAGCATGTCACCATTGTCAAGGTACAGGAAAAATCATTCCTAATAAATGTTCAACATGCGGCGGCGACGGAAAAGTCCAAAAACGTAAAAAGATCCAAGTCAAGGTGCCAGCAGGAATTGATGATGGCCAGCAGTTGCGTGTAACCGGTCAAGGAGAGCCAGGAATCAATGGCGGTCCGGCAGGAGACCTGTATGTAGTCTTCCATGTACGCAGCCATGAATTCTTTGAGCGGGATGGCGATGATATTTATTGTGAAATGCCGGTTACGTTTGCCCAGGCAGCATTGGGCGATGAAATAGAAGTTCCGACGCTGCATGGAAAAGTGAAGCTGAAGATTCCAGCAGGTACACAAACAAGCACTCGTTTCCGTTTAAAAGGCAAAGGTGTTCCGAATGTCAGAGGATATGGCCAAGGAGATCAGCATGTGGTCGTATTAGTGGTCACCCCTAAGAAATTAACGGAAAAACAAAAGGACTTGCTTCGTGAGTTCAGTGATATCAGCGGACAAGGCGTAGATGAACAAGATGATGGCTTTTTCTCAAAAGTAAAGCGTGCTTTCAAAGATAGGTGAATAAAAGTAAAAGAACAAATTGGGAGTTGGTAGATTATGAAGTGGTCTGAATTTGCAATCCAAACAACGAATGAAGCGGTTGAACCTGTTTCGAATATTCTTCATGAGGCAGGTGCGAGCGGTGTTGTCATTGAGGATCCTCTAGAATTAGTCAAGGAACGTGAAAATGTTTTTGGCGAAATCTACCATTTAAACCCAGATGATTATCCGGATGAAGGTGTAGTCATCAAGGCTTATCTGCCCGTTAACAGCTTCCTTAACGATACCGTTGATGCTATTAAGGAATCAATCAATAATCTCCTTCTTTTTGATATAGACCTTGGGAAAAATGTTGTTTCAATTAGTGAAGTGAATGAGGAAGAGTGGGCGACGGCTTGGAAAAAATATTATAACCCCGTCAAGATATCCGAACGTTTTACCATCGTGCCAACATGGGAAGACTACACTCCAGTAAGCAGTGACGAATTGATCATTGAACTTGATCCAGGCATGGCTTTCGGAACGGGTACACACCCGACGACGGTCATGTGCATCCAAGCGCTGGAGCGTACAGTACGGCCTGGGGATTTAGTCGTTGATGTAGGAACGGGTTCTGGTGTTCTAAGCATTGCAGCTGCATTATTGGACGCAAAACGAATCCAGTCCCTTGATTTGGATGAAGTGGCAGTACAGTCAGCCATCCAAAACGTTGAAATAAATAACGTGCAGGATAAAGTGTCCGTTTCACAAGGCAATTTGCTGGATGGTGTGAATGAACAAGCGGATATCGTCGTGGCTAATATTCTTGCCGAGGTGATCATGCGTTTTACGGATGATGTAGCGAAAGTCGTTAAACCTGGCGGACATTTCATCGCTTCCGGAATCATTCAAACTAAGAAACAAGATGTGAAGGATGCGATTATAGCATCTGGTTTCACCGTTGAGGAAACGATCTTGATGGAAGATTGGGTGGCAATAATAGCGAAAAGAAATGATTAATTGAAAAAGTTACTCTGATTATCGGGTATTTTGATAGTCAGAGTACCTTTTTTTAGCTTGAATCTTTGCAGGCTTGCATTCTGGATTCCTGACTGTTAGCCTGTGTTTTTTTTAGACTAGACGAAGTGGGTGGCAGTGTGCAACGGTATTTTCTTAACGATGTAGACATCAATGGAAACACGGTGACGATATCAGGCGATGATTTTCACCATATCGCCAGGGTGATGAGAATGGGACCAGGGGAACGGATCATTACGGTAAAAGGTAATGGTATGACAGCTGTCGCGGAAATTTCGGAAATTACTGATGATGCTGTTATAGGGACAGTTTCCGAATGGAAGAATGAAGAAAAGGAACTTCCTGTAAGGGTTGTGATAGCGAGCGGTCTGCCTAAAGGGGATAAGTTGGAATATATCGTTCAAAAGGGCACTGAACTGGGTGCTGTTGAATTTATCCCTTTTATTGCTGCTCGTTCGGTGGTAAAATGGGACCACAAAAAGGTAGGTAAGAAATTGGAGAGGCTCCAGAAGATTTCAAAAGAGGCGGCTGAGCAATCTCACCGCACGGTTATCCCTGCCATCAAGGAACCGATGACGGCAGATCAGCTAGCTGGTTATGCAACTGGTTTCGATCATAAATTAATCGCTTTTGAAGAAGTGGCAAAACGGGGGGAAACTTCTGTACTCGCTTCTGTCTTGAAAGATATTACCGCTGGGCAATCCATCCTATTCGTTTTTGGGCCTGAAGGTGGTTTAGCAGATAAGGAAATTGAAAAACTGACTGATGCCGGTTTTATGGCTTGCGGTCTTGGACCAAGAATATTAAGAACTGAAACAGCACCTTTATATGCACTTTCCGCTGTTTCTTATCATGTAGAACTTTTGAGGTGATGAAAAATGGCAACGGTCGCTTTCCATACATTAGGCTGTAAAGTGAATCATTATGAAACAGAGGCTATATGGCAATTATTCAAAACTGGAGGATATGATCGTGTTGAGTTTGAAAATACATCCGATGTATATGTCATCAACACATGCACGGTGACAAACACTGGCGATAAGAAGAGCCGTCAGGTCATCCGTCGGGCCATTCGTAAAAATCCGAATGCCGTCATAGCGGTAACGGGATGTTACGCACAGACATCACCGGCAGAAATCATGGCCATACCAGGTGTGGATATTGTTGTAGGAACACAGGACAGGGTTAAACTCCTTGATTACATCGAGCAATTCAAGGTTGAGCGTGAGCCAATCAATGCCGTAGGGAATATCATGAAAAACCGTGTCTACGAAGAGTTGGATGTACCTGCTTTTACAGACCGTACACGAGCTTCACTTAAGATCCAGGAAGGTTGCAATAATTTCTGCACTTTCTGCATCATCCCTTGGGCACGTGGCTTGATGCGTTCCCGCGATCCAAAGGAAGTCGTTAACCAAGCTGAACAGCTTGTCGAGGCAGGCTATAAAGAGCTAGTCCTCACCGGAATTCATACTGGCGGCTACGGAGACGATTTGAAAGACTATAATTTGGCGATGCTGCTGCGTGACTTGGAAAAAGTCGATGGATTGAAGCGTATCCGTATTTCATCCATCGAAGCCAGCCAGATTACAGATGAGATCATTGAAGTGCTGACGAATTCGAAAAAAGTGGTACGTCATTTGCATATACCAATCCAATCGGGTTCCGATACAGTTCTAAAACGGATGAGACGTAAATATACGATGGATTTCTTCGGTGATCGGATCGAGAAGTTGAAAATTGCGCTTCCGGGTCTTGCTGTTACCTCTGATGTCATCGTAGGTTTCCCAGGTGAAACAGAAGAAGAATTCATGGAGACATATAACTTTATAGAAAAATATAAATTCTCCGAACTTCATGTTTTCCCTTATTCAAAACGGACAGGGACTCCGGCTGCCCGTATGGAAGATCAAGTGGATGAAGATGTCAAGAATGAACGCGTACATCGCCTTATCACGTTGTCGGATCAGCTGGCAAAAGAGTATGCCTCCCGATTCGAGGGGGAAGTTCTTGAAGTCATTCCTGAAACGAAGTTGGAAAATGGCCTTTATGAAGGCTATTCCGATAATTACATGAAAGTCGTCTTCCCGGCTTCGGAAGAAATGGTCGGTGAAATCGTCAAAGTGAAGATTTCAAAGTCTGGCTATCCATTTAGTGAAGGTCAGTTCGTGACGGTCGTGAAGGATTTTCCGTTGCAACAAGCATCCAATATCTAATCTAAGACAGCGGTAAATCGCTGTCTTTTTTTTATCCTCTTTTAAATGTGTTATCTTGGCACTTTCGGGTAAAGACTATATATATCGTCAAAGTGGATAAACTATGGTATTATGAGAGGTACGTACAACTAGGTATAGATTGTTTTTGAGGAGGATTTATTAATGTCACAAAATGTAGCAGGTTTAATTGACCACACGTTATTAAAAGCAGATGCAACCAAAGAGCAAATAAAGGTATTATGCGAAGAAGCGAGAGAGTATAACTTTGCTTCCGTATGCGTGAACCCAACTTGGGTAAAATATGCAAGCGAACTTTTGGAAGGTTCAGAAGTGAAAGTTTGTACCGTTATCGGCTTCCCTCTAGGTGCAACCACACCGGAAACCAAAGCTTTTGAAACGAAAGACGCCATCTCCAATGGCGCTCATGAAGTCGATATGGTGATCAATATCGGCGCTTTGAAGGACAAGGATGACGAGTTGGTAGAGCGGGATATTCGTGCTGTTGTAGCGGCATCCACTGGTAAGGCTCTGTCAAAAGTGATCATTGAAACTTCTTTATTGACTGATGAAGAAAAAGTCCGTGCATGTGAATTGGCCGTAAAAGCCGGAGCGGATTATGTGAAAACATCAACTGGTTTTTCGACCGGCGGAGCGACTGTTGAAGATATCACGCTTATGAGAAAAACAGTTGGCCCGGATATCGGTGTCAAAGCTTCAGGCGGAGTCCGCAACACGAGCGATGCCCAGAAAGTGATTGAAGCTGGTGCAACAAGAATTGGTGCGAGTGCAGGTGTCTCAATCGTAAAGGGCTTAACGGCTGATTCCGATTATTGATTTTGTAAGGACCGTATAATAAGTCCCTGAAATAAAACAGGCGGAGAAAAATGAATTATTTTTCTCCGCCTGTTTTTTATTACTTCCATAAAACGGAGTATAAGTCGAGTGCCCATGCCTTTGTGGAGTGCATTGCGCTTATTTCCTTGAAAAAGAGGAAACGTATCAATTTTGGACTTTTACTTGTCATTTTTGGAACCCATACATTCAAAAAAAAGTTTATTGTGGATTCAATGGATATTAAGGGGCATGAGGAAGTAAACGTGATTATATTAAATTCATAAAGTAGGGGGAGGAATGCGTTTGGGTCTATCTTATATAAGGCTGTCCCATAGTCAGTAGCCATTGACTTTTAGGACAGCCCTTATTTCTTTAAGTGTTGCCGATGCACCAAAAGAATGAGGTTGGAGAATTGCCGTGCGCATGGCAAGACGGCCAAGGAAGTCAAGATATTGAAAATGACACTGGCATGGGCGAGCTGTGTCCCTTTGTTTTCGGTGAAAAAGGCAGCAGCGCTTTCCAGAATGTCCACAAAAGGCAGGAATGCGGCAACCCCGATGACGTTTAGCCAAATATGTGCATAAGCTGTGAAGGCAGCTTGTCTGCCAGAACCGATGCTGGCCATGTATCCGGTGATGCAAGTGCCAATATTCGATCCGAGCATGATGATGATTGCGGAGGAGACGGATAACTCCCCGTTCATCAAAAAGCTCATGGCTATCCCGATGGTTGCCGAACTGGAGTGAATGAGTGCGGTTAATAATATCCCGGATAATAGGGCATAAATCATATGGCCCTCTATGTAATGGATGAGCGTTTGTATCGAAGAATAGGCTGCAATCGGTGTCGAAAGCATTTTAAAACCACTCATCGCCGCGAAGATGGCCGAGATTCCAATCAGGGACATCCCTATGCTTCTCGGTAATGCTTTTGGCATGAAGCAAAGGAAAGCGCCGCTTACGACACCGGGAATGATCCAACGATCCAAGGAAATGGTCATGAACTCTGCTGTAAAGGTGGATCCGATATTCGTTCCAAGAATAATCCCGATTGTTTGCGGGAACGTTAAGCTTCCTGCGGAAACGAGGCCGACCGTCATGACCATGACCGCCGAGCTGCTCTGCAGGATCCCCGTAAAGATGGTTCCGGCCATGAAGCCTTTCCATGGCTTATCCGTAACTTTCGAGAGAAAATTTTTTAATGCTGCACCGGACATATTGAACAGTCCGATTCGTAAAACTGACATACCGGCCAAAAATATCGCAATGAATAATAGGAATAAAAATAGCTCATGCATGACTGTCACCTCTTAGTAAGCTTATGGCCCATTAACGGGAGACATGCTATAAATTGGATTTTCATGCAAGTTGAATGATTGCTTAGTGAAAAATTATGATAATAACATGATGATATTCAAAATAAGTTTGATTTTATTGGTTGACCTGCTAAAGATGATATATTATAATTGTTTAGTACATGTATAACATGTTGACAACTTGAGTTAGTGTGTTGTTTTCGGAGGGAGGGAAAGAGATGTCTAAAACCGTCGTTCGTAAAAACGAATCGCTTGAAGATGCTCTTCGTCGTTTCAAACGTACTGTATCTAAAGCAGGATCGCTTCAGGAAGCTAGGAAGCGTGAATTTTATGAAAAACCAAGCGTAAAACGTAAGAAAAAGTCTGAAGCTGCAAGAAAACGTAAATTCTAAGAGAGGGTGGAAAGATGAGTCTTCTCGAGCGTTTAAATAATGATATGAAACAAGCGATGAAGAACAAGGAAAAGGACAAACTATCTGTTATTCGGATGCTGAAGGCTTCCATTCAAAACGAAGCCTTGAAGCAGAGGCAAGATTTAACAGATGATGAAGAATTGACAGTGCTCTCTCGCGAATTAAAACAACGCAAAGACTCCCTCCAGGAGTTTGAAAACGCAGGTCGTTCAGATCTCGTGGATAAAGTCCGCACCGAACTAGTATACGTAGAGGCTTATATGCCTGAGCAACTTTCAGAAGAAGACATTTCTAATATCGTTAAACAAACGATTGAAGAAGTCAATGCAACATCCAAAGCAGATATGGGGCGAGTTATGGGAGCTTTAATGCCTAAAGTTAAAGGTAAAGCGGATGGTTCTCTAGTAAACAAATTAGTACAACAACATCTATCTTAAACTCTAAACTTAAAACTCGAAACCTAACCGCAGGCAAATTGCCTGTGGTTTTTGTGTATTTCATGAATTTTATGCGTATATTATTGAAACGAAGCCTAAGATAATAGGGCACTTTTAATTTTATTTGCTTTTTTTTGAAACCTTTTTCATATACATACGTAATAACTAAAGAACAGAGTAAAGGGTTGCTCATTTGCTCCTTATTCGAATTTAGTTGAGTGCTGAATTTACTGGTAGGTTTTCCTCCTGATATTGGAGGCACTTACCGCGTTTAATACGGGAAAGGGGGCGTTCCGTTGAAAATTTGGCGTTATTTATCTGTACTCTTATTTGGATTGCTGTTCACCATGTCTTCTTTTGGGGGATCGACGGTATCTGCAAACGAGAAGATCGTTTACCATGTACCAATAGAAGAAACGGTGGAAAAGGGACTTTCGGCCTTTTTGGAACGCGCGCTTACCACTGCTGAAGCAGCTGATGCAGATCTTGTCGTTTTCGAGGTGAATACCCCTGGAGGCGCTGTTGATGCAGCAGGGGAAATTGCAAAGTTACTGTCCGATTCACCAATCAAGACAGTTGCCTACGTCAATAACAGGGCCTTATCTGCAGGGGCATACATTTCTCTAAGTGCAGATGAGATCTATATGGTTCCGAGTGCCACCATGGGATCTGCGGCTGTAATTGATTCAACAGGAAACGCTGCAGGTAAGAAAGCGCAATCTTATTGGTTAGCTGCCATGAAGACTGCTGCAGAACAAAATGGACGTGATCCCATATACGCCCAGGCGATGGCGGATGTTGACATCGATCTACCAGAATATGGAGCGGAAAAAGGAAAGTTGCTGACATTTACAGCCGAACAGGCAAAAAAGGCTGGATATAGTGAAGGCACCGTCTCTGGGAAAGCGGAGCTGTATAGTATACTTGGAGTTGAGGATGCTGATATTCGGTCAATCGAAGAAAGCTTTCCTGAGAAACTTGCCCGCTTTTTGACCAACCCGATCGTCGTTCCCATTTTATTAACGATAGCCGGAATCGGGATTGTGATGGAATTGTTTTCACCCGGTTTTGGAATTCCGGGGGTCATTGGAATCACCAGTCTTGTTTTATTCTTCTATGGTCATCTTGTCGCCGGTATCACCGGATACGAATCGTTAGCGATGTTCATCATTGGGGTCATTCTCGTACTGATTGAATTTTTTATCCCTGGGGGGATTATCGGGCTGCTCGGATTTACAGCGATAGTGGGGAGTCTGTTCCTCGCGACAGGAGATCCGGTCCATATGACGATATCCTTGCTAATTGCGGTCACCGTATCCATTTTGGTATTCATCCTACTTGTAAAGGTGTTTGGAAAACAGATGAAATTTTTCAGGAAAATGATATTAACCGATGCAACAAAAACGGAACAAGGGTATGTCAGCAATCCGAATCGTTTGGATTTATTAGGTGTTGAAGGGAAGGCCCTTACAGATTTGAGGCCTTCAGGAACAGCTTTGGTCAAAGAAGAAAGAGTGGATGTCGTGACTGAAGGAAGCTTTATTTCCAAAGGTTCGTCAATCGTTATCGTGAAAGTTGAAGGATCAAGGGTAGTCGTCCGGGAAATTCCGGATTCAAATTAAAATTAAAAGATACAGGAAGGATGAATCATTAAGTGATAACTTCAGGAACGATATTTATTGTACTGGCAGTGATTGCTGCTATCATCGTATTGGCAGTATTTTTCACATTCGTACCAGTGATGCTATGGATTTCCGCTTTAGCGGCAGGAGTCAAAATCAGTATATTTACATTAGTTGGGATGAGGCTTCGCCGTGTTATACCAAGCAGGGTCGTCAACCCGCTTATCAAGGCCCATAAGGCTGGAATCAATGTTTCAACGAATCAATTGGAGAGCCATTACCTAGCAGGCGGTAATGTCGATCGAGTGGTGAATGCATTAATTGCTGCAGAACGAGCCAATATCACGTTACCTTTCGAACGGGGTGCAGCTATTGACCTTGCCGGCCGTGATGTACTGGAAGCCGTTCAAATGAGCGTTAACCCGAAAGTGATTGAAACGCCGTTCATCTCTGGTGTGGCGATGAATGGTATTGAAGTGAAAGCGAAGGCAAGGATTACGGTCCGAGCCAATATTGAACGCTTGGTCGGTGGTGCCGGTGAAGAGACGATCATTGCGCGTGTAGGGGAAGGGATCGTATCGACGATCGGTGCTTCGAAAATGCATACGGATGTACTGGAACATCCCGATTTGATTTCAAGAACGGTTTTATCAAAAGGGTTGGATTCAGGAACGGCATTCGAAATACTTTCCATTGATATCGC
Organism: Bacillus sp. T-10(2022); assembly: GCF_056502895.1. NCBI lineage: Bacteria > Bacillati > Bacillota > Bacilli > Caryophanales > Bacillaceae > Bacillus > Bacillus sp. T-10(2022). Next base: position 3,846,007 of record NZ_CP113518.1, on the reverse strand, counting down.
TGAAGTGGATATCGGTAAAAATATCGGGGCCATATTACAGACTGACCAAGCCGAAGCCGATAAGAAGATAGCCCAGGCAAAGGCCGAAGAACGCCGTGCGATGGCTGTTGCACTTGAACAGGAAATGGTTGCCCGTGTTCAGGAGATGAGAGCGAAGGTTGTTCAATCCGAAGCCGAAGTTCCGTTGGCCATGGCTGATGCACTGAAAAGCGGAAACCTTGGAGTGATGGATTATATGAATATCCAAAATATCACGGCTGATACGGATATGCGCGATTCCATCAGTAAAATATCCGAAAATCCAAAAGATAACAACAATAACCAAAATAATAATTAGGTCAGGGAAGGAAGGTCTTTAAATGGGAGATTTTATTGATTTCTTTCTCGAGAACCCATTCCTTATCATTGTCTTGATCGGTGTTTTAACGTCCATGTTAGGAAAGAAAAAGCAGACTCAAGATCCTAACACCCCTCCGAAAAAGAAATGGCAGGAGGTCATGCGGGAGCTTCAAGGTGAAATGCCGCAAGGGAATCAGCAGCAAAAGCATGCACCTCCTCCCGTAAGGAAAGTCGAACACCAGGCAGCACAGGCTGTTGAAGTGATCGATGAGACGAAGAACGAAGCGAACAAAAGGATTACGGAGCTTAGACGGCTTCAGCAGAGGTACGATCAAGACCGTTTATATCAAAAAGCGAAAGCGGATCAACTTACATCAACGATTTCTGATAATAACAGTCCGGTCTATCGCAAAGGACCGTCTTTTGGCAAAAAACAGCTGATTGATGGCATCATCATGTCAGAAGTGCTGGGACCGCCAAGGGCGAAGAGAAGTCTTCACAGATCCAGAAGGTGATTCGGAGCCTGGGCTTTTTTAAGCCCGTCATTAAAAGCCTGAAAAAATAGACTTTCATTCCCTTATAATTTTGTGCTAGAACCCTCTTTCATTTCATACATTGAGATGAAAGGGGGTTCTTTTTTATGGCACGCAATTGGGGAAAAAAAGTGAAACAGCTTATGACCAAAACAATGGACCTTCCGCAAGATGTCATGATGGACCTGCCGCGAATTACAATGATTGGACAATTACATATTTATATTGAAAACCATCGTGGCTTATTGGCTTTTACAGACAGCGAAGTGCGATTGATGCTGAAAAATGGGCAGTTGCTGATAAAGGGAAATGCCTTTGTCATAAAGACGATTTTGCCGGAAGAAATCATGCTCGAAGGCAAAATTGATAAGGTTTATTTTATCAATGAATGATCCCGGGAGGTCTCCATGAAAAACCAATGGACAAACTATTATACAGGCTATGTAAAGGTGAAGGCTTATGGCAAAGGTGCAGAACGGCTGATCAATATGCTGACGAGAAGGGGGCTTCATATCTGGGAAGTGAAGCGTGTCGGAAGTGAATCCCTGATTTTCCATATGGATATCAGGGATATCCCAAAACTCCGTCAGGTCATGCGAAAGAGCGATTGTAAAGTAAAGTTCATGCAGGGAAAGGGTTTCCCTTTCCTATTGAAGAGAGTCATGAAAAACAGCGGGTTTTTAGCGGGGATGATCGCTTTCCTGCTTTGCATATTCGTACTTTCCAATATGGTATGGGGCATCGAGGTTCAAGATGCCAAACCGGCAACCGAGCATGCCATCCGGAAAGAATTGGACAAGATGGGCGTGAAAATTGGTAAAGTGCAATTCTTTGTTGATGATGTGGATACGATTCAGCGTAAGCTGTCGGACCGGATTGGTGCATTGACATGGGTAGGGGTAGAGCTGAAGGGAACGACTTACCATTTTCGGGTTGTAGAAAAACGGCAGCCTAAAGAGGTCGAGAAAACATCTCCACAGAATTTGGTAGCTTCTAAAAAAGCGATCATCACTGATATGTTCGTTGAAAAAGGACAATCTATTGTTAATGTGAATGATTATGTAGGAAAGGGACAGCTTCTTGTTTCAGGATTTATTGGAAAAGAGGATAAACAGGAAATTGTATCCGCACAGGGAGTAATAAAAGGGAAAACGTGGTATAAAGCGAAAGTGGAAGTTCCGTTAAAAACCAAGTTTTCTGTTTTTAACGGAGATGAAACGAGCAGGCACTTTTTAAAAATGGGGGGCTTTTCCCTTCCGGTATGGGGTTTCAAGGATCCGGGATATGAAAAACAGGAAAAAGAAACGACAATGAGGCCGTTTCACTTTCTTCAATGGGAACTGCCCATTTCCTATAAACAAGTGACCTTAAGGAGCAAGGAAGATATTGTACGAAGTTATACGGAGAAAGAAGCGGTGGAGGAAGGCAGGAAAATGGCTAAAGCTGAATTGAAAAAGCATTTAGACGAGGAAGATGAAATCGTCGAAGAAAAAATTTTGCACGAAAGCATGGAGAATGGTAAAGTTAAATTATCTATACATTACCAAGTTATTGAAGATATAGCGATTGGACAACCAATCATTCAAGGAGACTAACGAATGGCAGATGATGTGAAAGTAATTAAGCTGGAAATAGAATCACCTAATGAAGCGATCGCTTTATTGGGCAATGGAGATTCAAATGTAAAAGTGCTCGAAGAGGAGCTAGGCATTTCTGTCATAACCCGAGGTGAAGCGGTGAGTGTTGCCGGTGATATCGAGCGGGTAACGATGGGGGAGGAAATCCTCAAGGCATTATTGACAGTGGTCAGAAAAGGAATTGCAATCAGTTCCAGAGATGTGCTTTATGCAATTGAATTGGCAAGAAAAGGCACATTGGAGTATTTCGGTGAATTATATGATGAGGAAATCGCAAAAACGGCTAAGGGGAAATCCATTAAAGTCAAAACAATCGGGCAGAGATACTATATCCAGGCAATAAAGAAACAGGACCTTGTATTTGGAATTGGGCCTGCCGGAACCGGGAAGACCTATCTTGCTGTAGTGATGGCCATCAATGCGTTGAAAAATGGACATGTTAAACGGATCATCCTGACACGGCCTGCGGTCGAAGCAGGGGAAAGCCTTGGTTTTCTGCCTGGTGATCTGAAGGAAAAGGTAGATCCATATCTACGTCCGCTGTATGACGCTCTCCATGACCTTCTAGGGATGGAACAGACACAAAGGATGATAGAACGCGGAACGATCGAAATAGCTCCTCTGGCTTATATGAGGGGCCGTACGCTTGAAGATGCCTTTGTCATATTGGATGAAGCCCAGAATACGACGGAAGCGCAAATGAAGATGTTCTTGACCAGGCTTGGTTTCGGATCGAAAATGGTCATTACGGGAGATAGGACCCAAATTGACCTTCCAAAAGGCATGAAGTCAGGTCTTGTCAGGGTAGAAGAGATCTTGAAGAATGTTAAAGGTCTATCCTTTGTTTATTTTGAACAAAGTGATGTTGTAAGACATCCGCTTGTCGCCAAAATCATTACTGCTTACGAGCAGGCGAAGTCATAAGAAGAAATCCGCCATTTCAATCGGCGGATTTTTCGTGATGTGTCTAAATGACAAACTTTATCGTGAAAAAGTGGATATGGAATGAAAGAAGCTTTACATTTATTAATACGAAGGTGAAAATTCACATAAAAACTGTTATGATTTTACATATCTAGAATAATAAACATCATTTTTATTAGGAGGACCTTCCTTGAATCGTATTCAGAAATTTTTCACTCAAATAAAAGGGCTGTTGGTCCATCGTTTTTTTCAAGTGTTATTGTTCATCATACTTGGTTTGTTTGCTTATGTGTTAATGTTCTCCAATGTTAAACCTGAAAGGGTCCAGGTAGAGCTGTTTAAGCCTGCAGAACAAACGATCCGTTCAACCAAGACTGTGGAAGATACCTATAAGACGGAACAGGAAAAAGAAGAGATTTCAAAACAGGTGGCGGATGTATATTCTTTAAAAAAAGAATATGCCAAAAATAAAGTCGATCTGATTTCATCCATTTTCGATTCAGCGATAGAGGTGAATCAAGAAACGGACCCCGATGAAAATCATAAAGAAGATGAGGAAAAGGAGGATAAAAAAGAGACCGTAAAGACGGATGCTCAAAAAGTTTCCATATTAAAAGAAAAATTGACCGATGAAGTGAATAAAAATATCGAGGAATCCGTTTTCCTTGCATTAGTGCAGGCGGATGAAGATGAGTTGAAAATAGCGAAGGATTCAACCATTACAGCCGTGAATAATGTGATGAGCTCCCGAATCGCTGCAAGTGACGTCGAAAATGCCAAGAAAAAGGTTGTAGAGGAATTGGGTTATATGAGCATTAGCGGCGATATGAAAAAAGCCTCCACTTCCCTTGCGCGTACGGCAATCATTCAGAATGTATTTTTCGATAAGGACAAAACCGAGGAACAGCGTAGGAAAGCGGTTGAAAGCGTGGAGCCGATCAGGATCCTTCAAGGTCAGATCATCGTTGAAGAAAATCAATTAGTGGACAGGGATGTATATAGGCAGCTTGAACTGGCGGGCTTCTTAAATACGGAGTCTACCATTTACCCGTATATCGGCCTGCTGTTATTCATATTCCTGACTTTTGCCGCTTTTTATTACTTTTTCTACTATTCCATTTCCAAAAAGGATAACAAGTACAATCAGTTATTGATTTTCAGTCTTGTCTTCATCCTTTCAATGGCTACCATGAAAACAGTCAGCATTCTCGCAGACCTGAAAAACTCGAACTTGGAATACATTTTCCCGGGTGCCATGGCGGCGATGCTCATCAAGATTTTATTGAATGATAAGCTAGCGGTAGCAATGATTATATTGTTAGGTTCGTATGGTACGATTATATTCAATGGTGATACACCTGGAAATCTGGATTTCTCGATGGGGCTTTATATCATATTTGGGGGATTGACGGCAATCATCATTCTATCGAGGCCCAATTTCAAATCAAAGGTGCTGGTAGCGGGGCTGCTATTGGCTTTAATCAATATGGCATTTGTTTTTTCGCTCATCTTTATTATGGACAGCCATTATACTAGAATGGAGTACTTGTATTATGCTGCTGCTGCGATGGGTTCTGGAGTGGGTGCAGCCGTTTTGACTATGGGCCTGTTGCCGTTTTTCGAGGCTGGTTTCGGGATCTTATCATCAATTAAGCTTATCGAGCTCGCGAATCCCAATCATCCTTTACTTCGGAGGATCTTGATTGAGGCTCCGGGGACATATCATCATAGCGTGATGGTGGCCAATTTGGCGGAATCGGCTTGTGAAGCCATCGGCTCGAATGGATTGCTGGCAAGGGTCGGCAGTTATTATCATGATATCGGTAAAACGAAGCGGCCGCATTTCTTCATCGAAAATCAGATGAATGAAGAGAATCCGCATGATCGGCTGCAGCCGGAAACGAGCAGGGATATCATCATTGCCCACGCCGTAGACGGCGGGGAGATGCTTCGCAGTAACAAATTTCCGAAAGAGATTGTGGATATTGCAGAGCAGCATCATGGGACCACTTTATTGAAATTTTTCTACCACAAGGCAAAAAAACTAGATGAGTCCACACTCGAAGCGGACTACCGTTATCCCGGGCCGAGGGCAGTAATGAAGGAAGTAGCCGTCATCGGCATAGCCGATAGTGTGGAAGCTGCAGTGAGATCGATGAAGCACCCAACTCCGGAGAAGATTGAAGAACTGGTAAGTTTCATCATTCAGGACAGGATCTCTGATGGTCAATTTGATGAATGTGACATTACTATGAGAGAATTGAGTATCGTGAAGCATTCCTTATGTGAATCGCTTAATGGTATCTTCCACTCCAGGATTGAATATCCGGAGTCGGATAAATTAGGACAGAAGGTGAAAGAATGATTTTAGCTATCGATTTAATGGATGAAACGAATGAAGTAACGGAGGAAGCTCAGCACCTTGTTGAAAGCATTCTGCAATTTGCGGCAAGAAAAGAAAACATTGAAAAAGACACCGAGCTGTCTGTTACATTTGTTGACAATGATAGGATTCGGGAAATCAATAAAGAATATCGTCATAAAGATTCAGCTACAGATGTCATTTCTTTTGCGCTTGAAGAAATGGGAGAAGATGAAGTGAAAATTGTCGGGGCCGAAATGCCCCGCATGCTAGGGGATATCATCATTTCCATTGAACGCACGAAAGAACAGGCTGAAGAATATGGTCATTCATTTGACCGGGAACTTGGATTTTTGGCACTGCATGGATTTCTTCATTTATTAGGATTTGACCACATGAATGAAAAAGATGAAAAAGTGATGTTCACAAAACAAAAGGAGATCTTGGAAGAATATGGACTTTCAAGAGAAGGGTAAAAAAAGGTATCCTTTATTAAAAAGTTTCTCTTTTGCCTGTCAGGGAATTTTGGAGGCTGTTCGGACTGAACGCAATATCAAGATTCACTTCGCGTTAACGGCAATCGTCGTATTCTTTGGTTGGTACTTCTCATTGAATGGGATGGAGTGGCTTTTCATTTTGGCGGCCATAGCCGGTACGATTACGTTGGAGCTCGTTAATTCAGCGATTGAAAGGGTAGTGGACCTGGTAACGGATCAAATCCATCCGCTTGCCAAGCAGGCAAAAGATATTGCAGCCGGAGCTGTATTCATATATGCTATATTTTCTATAATAGTTGGATTGATTATCTTTTTGCCCAAGTTTGGCCTGTAGATTGCCGAAATGGTACTCAATTTGAAAGGAAGATGTGAATTGAATACAAAAGAATTGATTGAGGAAGCTAAAAAAGCAAGGGATAAAGCTTATGTGCCTTACTCCAAATTTAAGGTGGGGGCAGCCCTTTTAACCGCTGATGGAAAGGTCTATCATGGTTGTAATATAGAAAATGCTGCATACAGCATGTGTAATTGCGCAGAAAGGACAGCTTTATTCAGCGCTTATGCCCATGACGATAAAAAATTCGCTAAACTTGCAGTCGTGGCAGATACCGATGGTCCCGTTGCTCCATGCGGGGCATGCAGGCAGGTTATTTCAGAGCTGTGCGATAAGGATATGCCGGTTGTTTTGACCAACTTAAATGGGGATATAAAAGAACTAACAGTACAGGAATTGCTTCCAGGAGCTTTTTCACCGGAGGATTTGAATGGATAAATTATTTAATGATACACAAGTAAAAGACTACAAATCAGGTTTCATTTCGATTATTGGACGACCTAATGTTGGGAAGAGTACATTTCTGAATCGGGTCATCGGTCAAAAGATCGCCATTATGAGCGATAAACCGCAAACTACAAGAAATAAGGTCCAAGGTGTACTTACGCAAAACGATTCACAAATGATTTTCATCGATACACCCGGCATTCATAAACCAAAGCATAAGCTTGGTGATTTCATGATGAAAGTGGCCACGAATACATTGAAGGAAGTCGATTTGATTCTCTTCATGATCAATGCGACTGAAGGATACGGACGCGGTGATGAGTTTATCATTGAAAAACTTCAATCCGTAAAGACGCCTGTTTTCCTGGTTGTAAACAAAATCGATGCGATGCATCCGGATGATTTACTTCCAATCATTGAAAAATACCAACAGCTTTACCCTTTTGCGGCAGTTGTTCCGATTTCTGCGCTTGAAGGAAATAACGTTGATACACTGCTTGAGCAAATCAAGGAACATCTGCCTGAAGGTCCCCAGTTTTATCCTGCTGACCAAGTGACCGACCACCCGGAACGTTTTATCATTTCCGAATTGGTCCGCGAGAAGGTGCTGCACCTGACACGGGAAGAAATTCCGCATTCGGTGGCTGTTGTCATCGATTCAATTAAAAAGATGGACAACAGCGACACCATTAATGTCATGGCGACGATCGTTGTCGAACGTGATTCACAAAAAGGCATTGTCATTGGAAAGCAAGGGAAAATGCTTAAAGAAGTCGGCAGCCGTGCCAGGGTGGATATCGAAAACTTATTGGGCTCGAAAGTTTTCCTTGAACTGTGGGTGAAGGTGCAGAAGGATTGGCGTAATAAAGCAAGCCAGCTTCGCGATTATGGCTTCAATGAGAGCGAGTATTAATTAACAAAATTTACGCATCATGAAAGTTTGGAAAACGGTCAAGCTAATCATATGGTCGGATATTCATATTGCTAGTTAAAAATGAAAGGTGGGCTTTATATGTTGGATTTTACCTGGGAATTATTCACTGAAACAGGTAATGTGGACACCTATTTGCTGTTTAAGGAGATAGAAGTCGAAAGACAGGAAAGACACTTGGTATTAAATGATGAGCTAGCAGAAATTGATTTTCCTGTTTCATAGGTTAGCCTTGGCGAGCATGGGTGGTGTCTTGGTATGCTCCAAAAATGTGAGGGCATTGTCATAAGGCGAACTGCATATGGAGAAAATAACAAAATCATTACTATATATACCCGTGAGCTAGGAAAAATTGGCGTTATGGCTAGAGGAGCCAGTAAACCTAACAGCAGGCTTTCTGCCGTCACACAGCTTTTTTGCTCCGGGTATTTTCTTGTAACTACATCAACCGGACTCGGAAGTCTTCAGCAAGGAGAAATGGTCGATTCACTCCGTTTCATAAGGGAGGATCTTTTTGCCACTGCTTATGCTTCTTATATTGTTGAATTGCTTGATAAAAGCGTCGAGGATAAGAAACCGAATCCATATTTGTATGAGTTGCTTTCGCAAACCTTGCATTACATAAACGAAGAATATGACGCAGAGGTATTGAAATTCATTTTTGAAATGAAGATGCTGCCCGTCAATGGGATTAACCCAGTGCTGAATCAATGTGCTGTATGTGGTGAAACGGAAGGGGAATTCTCCTTCTCGCTTCGGGAAGCGGGGTTTATCTGTCACCGCTGCCTGGGGAAGGACCCTTATCATTATAAAATTTCACCTGCAGCCGTCAAATTGTTGCGGATCTTTTATTATTTCGATTTATCAAGGCTCGGAAACATTTCCGTCAAGCCTGAAACGAAAAAAGAACTACGGAAGATCATCGATGCTTATTATGAGGAATATTCTGGTCTGAACTTGAAATCAAAAAAGTTCCTGAAACAGATTGATACGATGAAAGATATGTTTTAAGATCTGACCTATTGACATTCCATGCTAGTTTGTATAAAATTCTAATCATCAAAATAAGAAGATTGCGTTGATGGAAAAGAGTATCTGTCATTCTCCATAAAAAGCGAACCCGGGACGGTGGAAGCCGGGATATGGATTTACAGGGAAGGGCGTTTCCGGAGCATGTTGCTTTGAAAAGAGGCCGTTTTATAAACGGCAATTAGGGTGGAACCGCGGGTATACTCTCGTCCCTATGCATTTCGCATAGGGACGGGAGTTTTTTGTTTGCCAAAATGTGATGGGTTCCGACCTGATTTTAAAAAGAGCCGTTTTAAATAACTTGGAGGTGTACGATGAATATTCAAAATATGATTTTAACGTTACAAAAGCATTGGTCTGAACAAGGCTGCATATTAATGAATGCTTATGATGTCGAGAAAGGGGCAGGAACGATGAGCCCATACACGTTCCTGAGAGCCATTGGACCGGAGCCTTGGAGCGTTGCTTACGTGGAGCCTTCACGCCGTCCTGCTGACGGTCGTTATGGTGAGAACCCTAACCGTCTGTATCAGCACCATCAGTTCCAAGTGATCATGAAGCCGTCGCCTGACAATATCCAAGAGTTATATTTGGATTCTTTACGCGCTTTAGGGATAAATCCGCTTGAGCATGATATTCGCTTTGTGGAGGACAACTGGGAAAATCCATCACTAGGGTGTGCTGGTCTCGGTTGGGAAGTGTGGCTTGATGGAATGGAAATCACGCAATTTACATATTTCCAACAAGTGGGCGGCCTTGAGTGCAAGCCGGTTTCCGTGGAAATTACATACGGGATCGAACGTCTCGCCTCATACATTCAAGATAAGGAAAACGTATTTGACCTGGAATGGACAGATGGATTCACAGTTCGCGATATTTTTGGACAGCCGGAATACGAACATTCGAAATATACGTTCGAAACCTCCGACCTTGATATGCTGTTTCAGCTTTTCACGATGTATGAAAAGGAAGCGCATCGGCAAATGGAAGAAGGACTTGTACATCCCGCATATGATTATGTTTTGAAATGTTCACATACATTTAACCTTTTGGATGCCAAAGGTGCCATCTCGGTGACGGAAAGAACGGGTTATATTGCCCGGTGCCGTAACCTAGCGCGCAAGGTTGCCAAAACCTTCTATGAAGAGCGGGAAAAATTAGGCTTCCCGATTCTGAAAGTGAAAGGGGAGAATACAAATGAGCAAGCGTGATTTGTTATTGGAGATTGGATTGGAAGAGCTGCCTGCCCGTTTTGTGACAGCATCAATGAAGCAGTTGTCAGATAAGGTGCAGCAATGGCTAACGGAAAAAGCGATTGAATTCGGAACGGTTGAAGCTTTTTCCACACCAAGACGTTTGGCTGTACTGGTGAAAGACGTGGAAGAATCCCAAAAGGATATCGAAGAAGAAGCAAAAGGCCCGGCTAAGAAAATCGCTTTGGACAGTGAAGGCAACTGGTCTAAAGCCGCATTGGGCTTCGTCAGGGGTCAAGGCATGACTACAGAGGACATTTATTTTAAAGAACTCAAGGGTGTGGAATATGTCCATGTGAATAAATTCATAAAAGGACAGCAGACCGTTCAGCTTTTATCTGAGCTTGCTGAAATCATCAGCGGTATGACGTTCCCGAAAAATATGCGTTGGGCCAATCAGGAGCTCCGCTTCGTTCGTCCGATTAAATGGCTGATTGCCTTATTCGGCAATGACATTGTGCCATTCAGCATTGCTGATGTGGAAACGGGCCGTGAAACAAAAGGACACCGTTTCTTGGGCGATAGCGCTAGCATCGAACTGCCGGAACTGTACGAAGATACGTTAAAAGAACAATTTGTTATGGTGGATCCTGATAAACGCCGGCAAGTTATATTGGATCAGATTAAAGAGCTTGAGCAGGAGAAAGGCTGGATCATCCCAGTCGATGAAGATCTGCTTGAAGAAGTCAATAATTTGGTAGAGTATCCAACGGTGTTATTTGGTAATTTTGAAGAAGAATTCCTTGAGCTTCCAGCTGAGGTGCTTATCACATCGATGAAGGAACATCAGCGTTATTTCCCTGTTAAAGATCAGGACGGGAAACTGCTTGCTCACTTTGTAACCGTGCGTAACGGCGATGACCGCCATTTGGATAAGGTTTCTAAAGGTAATGAAAAAGTATTGCGTGCCCGCCTATCTGATGCAGCATTCTTCTATAAAGAAGATCAGAAAAAAGAGATTTCGGATGCTTTGAAAAAGCTCGATAGCATCGTTTATCATGAAGAAATCGGTACCTTAGCCGAGAAAACTGCCCGGGTAACCGCAGTGACGGGTGCCCTTGCGGATGCTTTGAATTTAAAGGCGGAAAAAGAAATGGCGCTTCGGACAGCGGCAATTGCCAAGTTCGATTTGGTGAGTCAAATGGTTTATGAATTCCCTGAATTGCAAGGGTATATGGGTGAAAAATATGCGCTCTTAAAAGGCGAAGCCAAAGAAGTGGCAGCGGCTATCAATGAACATTATATGCCAAGACATGCTGATGACAATATACCGCCTTCAGTCATTGGAGCGGTTGTGAGTTTAGCTGAAAAAATTGATACTTTGTCTTCATTCTTCGCTATTGGCGTCATTCCAACAGGTTCCCAGGATCCCTACGCATTAAGAAGGCAGGCGAGCGGTGTCGTCCAAATCCTAGCGGAGAAGAAATGGAATATTTCATTAGAGGAGCTTATTGTTTTAGGCCTTAAAGGACTGGAATCAAAAGGCATTTTAAAACGTGATTTTGAAGAAGTTAAAGCGAATATGTTCACATTCTTTAAAGCACGTGTTAAACACATGCTTCAAGAACAGCAAATCCGTTACGATTTGATTGATGCAGTTCTGTTCAATGAGATCGGTTATATCCACTCTATCGTGGAACGTGCACATGTCTTGGATGCTAAAAAGGACGAAGCAGGGTTTAAAGAAAGCCTGGAAGCATTAAGTCGGGTCATGAACATTGCCGTAAAATGTGACAATAAGGTGACAGTTGATCCTTCTGTCTTTGAAAATGATCAAGAAAATGCGTTATATGTAAAATATCAACAAGTGGCAATCCGTTATATGGAATCTAAAGATGAGAATGAGCGGTTTGAACAGCTTGTTTCGCTTCAATCGGAAATAGAGTCATATTTCGAGAATACAATGGTCATGGCAGATGATGAAGCAATCCGTAATAACCGTTTATCCTTAATGAAAGAGATCAGTGATTTGGTTGCTGGGTTTGCTGCCATGAATAAAATCATCCTTACATGATCGAAAGGATGCTTGGAAATCGGAAACACTTTACATAGGGTTTCCGATTTCTTAAAAAGATAATGGTCAATAAATAGGACAAAAATGCCCTTATTAAATAATTTAGTATATAATTATTAAATGAATAAATTTTGTTACTTTACTCTGCGAAAGCAGTGGGGTGGTGATTATAATCCAATTGAATAAGCGTCAGGAGCAAATCTTACAAATTGTAAAAGAAAACGGACCGATTACTGGAGAACATATTGCGGATAGATTGAACCTTACCAGGGCGACACTTCGTCCAGATCTAGCCATTTTAACGATGGCAGGTTTTCTTGATGCCAGGCCGCGAGTGGGGTATTTTTATACAGGCAGGTCAGGGACACAGCTTTTGACCGACAGCCTTAACCATCTTTATGTACGAGACTACCAATCGATACCTGTCGTTGTTGACGAGGGCATTTCCGTATATGATGCAATCGTCATGATGTTTTTAGAAGATGTCGGAACAATGTTCGTGGTCGACAAGCATGCATTGCTTGTTGGTGTCTTATCAAGGAAAGACTTGTTGCGTGCGAGTATTGGGAAACAAGAGCTTAACTCCATTCCAGTCAATATCATCATGACTAGGATGCCCAATATTACAATGTGTTCAAAAGAAGACCTTTTGATTGATGTGGCCAAAAAATTGATTGATAAACAAATCGACTCATTACCGGTCGTCAAAGACACAGAAAAAGGCTATGAAGTAATTGGAAGGATTACAAAAACCAATATTACGAAAGCATTCGTAGCTTTGGCTGATGAAGGCTATTAGGGGGCTTGCAAAAGGAATGACGGAGAATATGAACGGTTCTATTATATATGTTGTATCGGATTCGGTAGGGGAAACAGCGGAATTGGTTACAAAAGCCGCTGCAAGCCAGTTCTCGGGATCTGCATTTTCCATAAAGAGAATTCCGTATATTGAAGATGAACAAAACGTGGATGAAGTGATATCGCTGGCTAAGTTGGATGGGGCAATCATTGCATATACTCTTGTGAAGCCAGCTATTAGAGCGTATATGAAAGCACAGGTCGAGAAAGAAAACCTGTCTGCTTATGACATTTTAGGGCCGCTCATGGATATCCTTGAGGAAAGGGCGCCAAAAGGGCCGCTTAATGAACCTGGTCTTGTAAGAAAGCTGGATGATGACTATTTCAAGCGTGTGGAAGCCATTGAATTTGCTGTAAAATATGATGATGGACGTGACCCTCGGGGCATATTACGTGCAGATATCGTCCTTGTCGGTGTTTCACGCACTTCAAAAACGCCGTTATCACAGTATTTAGCCCACAAACGCTATAAGGTGGCCAATGTACCTTTAGTGCCTGAAGTGGAACCTCCAGAAGAGCTGTTCCTGGTACCTCCTGAAAAATGCATTGGTTTAAAGATCAGTCCGGAAAAGCTGAACCATATTCGTAAAGAACGATTAAAGTCGCTTGGGCTTAATGATCATGCGATTTATGCAAATGTGGAGCGCATAAAAGAAGAATTGACATACTTTGATACAATCATATCAAGGTTGAACTGTCCTATCATTGATGTAACCAATAAAGCTGTTGAAGAGACAGCCAATTTGATAATCAATATTCTTCAAAACAAAAACCGTTGATCCTTATAAATTAAGGCAAATCAAAATGTGAGCTAGGCACTTTATGTGTCAGCTCACATTTTAATGCCAAGGTTTAAAAGGAAATAAAAAGAATAAGTTCAAAATAATTACATAAAATTCCTCTTTGTTTCCAACTGTAAATCCTTTGATTTGAATGAAAACAAATTCGGAATTTAAATGTTGGCATCTTCTAATCAAATAGACTATAATAAAAAATTGTGAGAAAAAAGTAATCTTAAGGTTTAGACTTAATTAATAAGGAATAAACTAAAGGTTAATGAGATGTCAAGGTTTTTATCATAAAAATAATTCGACATGTTCCGTATAATTCAGGAGGGGCTGGTCTTTTTCAAAGCAAAAGATGCGCTTTCACATAAATGATCAGGTATTCCCTGAAGAATAATGTGTGCTCTTTTTGAGGATACCCTCTGGATAATGCTGAAAATTCACCATATCTTCATAAAGTTTAGGGGAGAAAAAGGATTATGCAGAAAGATGTAGAATTAGAAGGTATGAATAATAAACCTACGATACACGTCGATGCCGATGCATGCCCGGTGAAAGACGAAATCCTTCATTGTGCAAGTTTGCACGATGTTGAAGTCTGTTTTGTTGCATCATATAAAAATATGATGAATAACCCTGAAGGTAAATGGGTATATGTCGATGCAGACAAAGAAGCGGCAGATCTTTATATAGTAAACTCAGTAAAAAAGGGTGATATTGTCGTTACTGCAGATATTGGTTTGGCTGGGACCCTGCTTCCTAAAAACGTTTATGTCCTTTCGCCACGGGGAAAAGAATACACTGACGAGAATATTTTCATGCTCTTGGATATGCGCTATCAGTCGGCGAAACTCCGCAGGCAGGGTAAGCATACAAAAGGGCCGAAAGCATTCACGAAGGAAGATCGTGCATGTTTTACAAATAAACTTTTGAAAACATTGTCGAACTTTGCAGGGAATTAAGAAACAGTATCGAATTAAAAACTATCACCAATATTGCAAGGTGGAAAAATGATAAATGGCCGTATAGAAGATGAGAAAATTAATCAAATTCGTGAAGCTGTTGACATTGTTGATTTAATTGGGGAGTATGTCCAGTTGAAGAAGCAGGGGCGCAATTACTTTGGCCTATGTCCTTTTCATGGTGAAAACTCACCCTCGTTTTCCGTTTCAACGGAAAAACAAATCTTTCACTGTTTTGGTTGCGGGGCAGGGGGGAATATTTTTACCTTCTTAATGGATATAGAAGGCTACAGCTTTGTGGAATCAGCAAAAGTTTTAGCTGAAAAAGGAAATGTTCCTTTGGATGTTGATATCAATAAGGATTCCAAGCGTTCTAACATGCCGGCAGGCTCGCAGCAAATGGTTGAGGCACATGACCTGCTGAGGAAGTTTTATCATCATCTCCTCGTTAATACGAAAGAGGGGCAGGATGCTCTCGAATATTTACTTAAACGCGGGTTTACTGAAGAAACGATAGAAAAGTTCCAAATTGGCTACTCTTTGGATTCATGGGATTTCGTGTCCAAGTTTCTTTTAAAACGCGGGTTTCCAGCCGAATACATGGAGCAGGCAGGGCTTATTATTTACAGGGAAAAAGACGAGTCATATTTTGACCGTTTCAGAAATAGAGTCATGTTTCCAATTATGGATCATCAAGGAAATACGATTGCGTTTTCAGGAAGAGCGATGGGGGACGACGAGCCCAAATATTTGAATAGTCCTGAAACGCCAATCTTTAATAAAAGTAAAACTTTATATAATTTCCATCATGCAAGACCACACATACGAAAGAAAGAACAAGCAGTCATTTTTGAAGGCTTTGCCGATTGCATTTCAGCTGTTGGCGCAGGTGTGGAGAATGCGGTCGCTACAATGGGTACTGCCCTGACGGACCAGCATATCCAGCTTTTAAAAAGAAATACTGACCAGATACTTATATGCTACGATTCGGACTCAGCGGGATTGAACGCTGCCAATCGTGCAGTTAATATGCTACAGGACCATGAATTTACCGTGAAAGTCGCTCTCATGCCTGATAACTTGGACCCCGATGACTACATAAAGGAATTCGGTGAAAAAAGCTTTGTTTCTGAAGTAATAGGGGCCAGTTTAACCTACATGGCATTCAAAATGCATTATTTGCGTCGAGGGAAAAATGTAAATAATGAAGGAGATCGAATTCAATATATCGAAGAAGTCCTTAAAGAAATTTCACGATTGCCAAATGCAGTGGAGAGGGATCATTATCTTCGGCAGCTATCCTCTGAATTTTCCCTATCATTGGATGCTCTGGAACAGCAGCAGCGTCAGGTGTTCTTTACGGAACGCAAGAAGGGGACACTGCCGCAGCCGGCAGCCCAAAAGCAAATGTCCCTGCAATATGAGCATAAATTAAAGCCTGCTCACCATAATGCTGAAATGAAGTTGATCGCCCATATGCTAAAAAGCAGGGATACGACTTTCAAAATTCAGCAATTGCTTGGACAAACGGTCTTTCATGTAGATGAACATCAGGCAATCATCACCTATTTATATGCGTTCTATGAAGATGGACACGAACCGGATACAAGCTTTTTCCTTACTTATTTACCGGATCCAAACTTGAGAAGGATCGTTTCGGAAATAGAAATGATGTCAGTTAATGAGGAAGTTACCGATAAAGAACTGACCGATTGTATAAATCAAGTGTTGAAATATGAAAAGTTGTTAAAGATAAAAGAAAAACAAGTTGAAGAAAAAGATGCAGTTAGGCGAAGTGATTATGTCACAGCTGCACAAATTGCCATGGAAATCATTAAATTGCGTAAAATGTTGTAGTCGTTTAGGTGTAAGTCCTGGAAGGAGGGGAACTAATGGCTGAAAAACCAGCACGTTCCAAACAAGTTGATAATGAATTTAGCCTTGAACAGGTGAAAGAAAAATTACTAGAGCTAGGTAAAAAACGAGGCTCTTTGACTTTAGAAAAAATCGCTGAAATGATTGGCGGTTTTGAATTGGATTCCGATCAAATGGATGAGTTCTATGAGGTGTTAGCAGAAAACGGCGTCGAAATTCTCACTGATGGTGAGGAAGACGAGGATGAAGATGATCCGGATGAGAAGAAGCTTGCAAAAGAAGAAGAGTTTGACTTAAATGATTTAAGTGTTCCTCCTGGAGTTAAAATCAATGACCCAGTACGCATGTACTTAAAGGAAATTGGTCGGGTCGACCTTTTATCGGCAGAAGAGGAAATCTCTCTGGCGACGAGAATCGAGGATGGAGATGAAGAAGCGAAACGCCGTTTGGCAGAAGCCAACCTTCGTCTTGTTGTCAGTATCGCCAAGCGCTATGTCGGACGCGGAATGCTTTTCCTTGATTTGATTCAGGAAGGTAATATGGGACTTATCAAAGCAGTCGAAAAATTTGATTACCGCAAGGGATTCAAATTCAGTACGTATGCAACATGGTGGATTCGCCAAGCGATAACCCGTGCGATTGCCGACCAAGCAAGAACGATCCGGATACCGGTGCATATGGTGGAAACCATCAATAAATTGATCCGTGTCCAAAGACAGCTTCTTCAGGATTTAGGACGTGAACCTTCTCCGGAAGAAATTGCGGAGGATATGGACTTAACACCTGAAAAAGTTCGTGAAATCTTGAAAATAGCTCAGGAACCTGTTTCATTGGAAACGCCAATAGGTGAAGAAGACGATTCACATTTAGGTGATTTCATTGAAGATCAGGATGCAACTTCGCCATCGGAGCATGCAGCATATGAACTATTGAAAGAACAGCTTGAAGATGTATTGGATACTCTTACTGACCGTGAAGAGAACGTCTTGAGACTCCGCTTTGGACTTGATGATGGCCGCACCCGTACTCTTGAAGAGGTAGGGAAAGTATTTGGGGTCACCCGCGAGCGTATCCGTCAAATCGAAGCGAAAGCGCTGCGTAAACTGAGACATCCAAGCCGCAGCAAACGCCTGAAAGATTTCCTGGAATAGAATATATGCCCTTCACAGAGCCCTCTTTGAATGCCCAGCGTTCGGGAGCGGCTCTTTTTTTCAGTTTCGATGTAAAAATATCCTGCAAGAACAAAAATTACTAATTGAATGTAAAAAATTTCAAAAGCTAAGTCGTTAAAAGAAATGATCATCATGAGGATGTGAGATTCATGGATGAGATGAGAAAGAAAATCATCATTCAAGAAATAAACTCCTGGAAGGAAAGTCGTATGCTTCCGGAGCAATATTGTAATTATCTGCTGGCATTATACTGTCAAGGCGAACTGCCGCCATCCAATTCGGCTAAAACCGGGAGCGTAAAAAACGACATCTTTTCCGGGTTGTTGATTGGGGCCCTTTTTGCATTTATTGTATTTTTGAATTATTTTACTGAAATACCCATAAGAATGCAAATGCTTATGACAACAATTTCAATTCTTGTCTTTGGGCTGGCGGTCCGCCGCTTTACCGGCAGGAAAATCATTTTTCAAATGGCCTTGATGGGAATGACGCTATCTTTGCTTTTATTAACTGTCAGTTTTGCCGAATTCATGGCACCCGGCCAAGTGAGTATCCTTTATATTTTCTTGTTCATTAATTGCGGGCTCTGGATTTTAATGGGCAAAAAACTGAAGCTGCTCCATTTTTCCATAGCGGGAGGCCTGGGAGCAATGATCACTCTTTACTTTTTTTTTAAGACATTCTAGCGGTTTTAATCAGTGGTTTTAGGGTATTATGAAATATATGTAAGAAAAAGTAAAACTGTTTGGAAATATACATAAGTTTTTGACAATTTTAAGAAATTATATAATATCTTCTATTTTTGGGCTTTTACTTGAAACTCTTTTCAAGTAAAATAATATATAGCTGTTTGTATATAATATTAAATATGGTAAGTTTAGGTTCTACATAGGGGAGGAAATACTATGAATCGCAATCCAGTAATGCCTTTTATTATTATCATGGTTTTTGGTATTGGACTTATGTTTTTACTTTCGTTTAAAGGTTTGGGTGATGCCAAAGATCTTGCTAAGGAAAAAGAGGGCGGCGAAAAGACAGAAGAAACAGAAAGTGCCTCAGCATCACCTGAGGACATCTATAAGCAAAACTGTATCTCTTGTCATGGTGATGCCTATCAAGGCGGCGTCGGACCTGCCCTAAAAGGTGTTGGCGATCGTCTGTCGGTGGACGAGGTCAAAGACGTGATCACTAATGGACGAGGTGGAATGCCACCAGGTTTAGTCGAAGAACAGAACATTGATGCCATGGCCGAATATATTCATGGACTGAAATAATTCATGAAACTGACTCAAGAAATCGTTGGAAAGCGAACTTTTTGAGTCAGTTTTTCATTTATTCAGAAAAGGAAGATTCCAGATGGAAAGTTTCTTCTGCCCACTGATAGAAAGAGTCCTTTTTCTCCTTTCTGTAATTTTTCGATTGAACTTGGTATAATCGAATGGGAAGCTAATTATAGTAAGAAATTATTTGAATTAAGAGAGTTGATAAATATGAATCATGAAAAACTATCGATGAGATTAGAACGTGTTGCCATACATATACCAAAAGGAAGCATCCTTGCAGATATAGGTTCCGACCATGCTTATTTGCCGTGCTATGCTGTGACTAACGGCTTGTGTGACAGCGCAATAGCAGGTGAGGTTGTAGAAGGGCCATATCAGTCAGCACGCAAGCAAGTTGCAATGACGGGGCTTGGGGACAAGATAGAGGTCCGTAAAGGAGACGGGCTTGAAGTATTGAAGCCCGATGAAGCGACTTGCATTACGATTGCAGGCATGGGAGGGACTTTAATATCAAGTATATTGGAAAGCGGAAAAGGGAAACTCGGCAAGGCAGAAAGGCTTATCCTTCAGCCTAATGTCGGTGCAGCGAATGTTCGCAGCTGGCTAATCGAAAACGGCTGGGAACTTAGTGGAGAGGAAATCCTTGAGGAAGATGGGAAAATCTATGAAATCTTAATTGCCGAAAAAGGGGACCCGCTCCGCCCTTATCGGGTAAACAAGCAAGCAGGCATCACGTTCGGTCCATACTTAAAAGAGCAATTCAATGACATTTTCATAAAAAAATGGCAGCTAGAGAAAAAACATTTGGAGAGAATCATCGAACAATTGGATGAAAGCGGAAGAAGCGGACTGGAAACGAAGCGCAATGAATTAAAATCTCAAATTTCCGTAATTGAGGAGGTGCTTAAAGGTGAAGGCAGTTAATGGTCACAAAATCATTGAAACGTTTGAACAATTCTCCCCAAAGCATTATGCGATGGAGGGAGATCCGATCGGGCTGCATGTCGGTCAGCTCAATAAGCCGGTTACTAAAGTGCTGATTGCCCTTGATGTGCTGGAAGAGGTTGTAGACGAAGCGATAGAACATGGCGCGGAATTAATCATCGCCCATCATCCGCTTATTTACCGACCATTGAAAAGAATCGATACAAACACTGCTGGAGGCCGCATCATCGAAAAGCTGATCAAACATGATATCGCTGTTTATGCTGCGCATACCAATTTGGATGTCGCTAAGGGCGGAGTTAATGATTTACTTGCCGAAGCGCTGCAATTGCAAGACACAGAAGTATTGATTCCAACTACCGAGACAGCTCTAAAGAAATTGGTCGTATATGTTCCAAAGACCGACGCACAAAAGGTGAGGGAAGCCCTAGGTAAGGCAGGGGCCGGAGCGATCGGGAATTACAGCAATTGTTCGTTTTCCGGGGAAGGTACCGGACGCTTCTTGCCAGGTGATGGCAGTGAGCCGGTAATTGGCTCCCAAGGAAAGCTTGAAGAAGTAGCTGAAATGCGGGTCGAAACGATATTCCCGGAAAATATCGAGAAGAAAGTGCTATCTGCGATGATCAAAGCCCATCCATATGAGGAAGTTGCCCACGATATATATAAACTGGAGAATAAAGGGGAGTCTCTTGGCTTAGGGAAGATCGGTGTACTTCCAGAAGAAATGACACTTGAACAATTTTCCGAACATGTGAAGCGGACACTTGATGTTGAAAAGGTGCGTGTCGTTGGAGATTTGCAAAGCCCGATCAAAAAAGTGGCCGTGTTGGGCGGAGACGGCAATAAATACTTTACGACAGCGAAGTTCAAGGGAGCTGATGTATACGTTACAGGTGACATGTATTACCATACAGCCCATGACGCGATGATGCTTGGATTGAATATCGTGGATCCAGGCCACAATGTTGAAAAGGTGATGAAAAAAGGGGTGGCACGAATCCTTGAAAAAGTGTGCCGCGAAAAGAACTACGATGTGGAATTCATTCCATCCCGGCTGAATACAGACCCTTTCCGTTTCATTTAAAATAACACGAAAAAGGCAGCCATTAGTGGCTGCCTTTCTTTTTTGTGAAATCATTTTTTCACTTTAATTTTAGGTAAAATTTTATGCAATGGCGTTTTCTTTTCGGTATTCCAAGTCGATTCATCATTTGCTTCATATTGCTCCAGAAATGCGATAACTTCCTTCGTGATCGGAGTTGGTGTTGAAGCCCCTGAAGTGACGGCAACCGTTTCTGCATCTTTTAGCCATTCAAGGTTCAGCTCAGAAATGTCAGCGATCCGATAAGCTCTCGTGCCGGCAATCTCTTGGGAAACTTGTGCAAGGCGGTTTGAATTATTACTCTTGGGGTCTCCGACAACGATTAAAACATCAGCTTCGCCAGCTTGCTCGGCAACTGCTTCTTGGCGAACCTGTGTCGCTAAACAAATTTCCTTATGGACTTCGGCATGTGGAAACTTTTCCTTGACCTTATCCATGATATCCAATACATCCCATTGGCTCATCGTTGTTTGATTGGTGACAATGATCTTATCACTATTCAAAGTCAAGGCTTCCACATCTTCATCCTTTTGAACCAGGTGAACGACATCGGGAGCAACTCCGACAGCACCCTCTGGTTCCGGATGGCCTTTTTTGCCAATATAAATGATTTGATAGCCTTCCGCTTGTTTTTCCCGAATTAAGTCATGTGTTGCGGTAACATCGGGACATGTAGCATCGAGCGTGACAAGACCTTTTTTCTCGGCGATCTTCCTGATCTCAGGTGAAACGCCGTGAGCAGTAAAGATGACGGTTCCGCTGTCTACCTGTTCGATGATATCGTTGCGGTTGCTGCCGTCCAACGTGATGATGCCTTCTTCTTCAAACGCATCCGTCACATGTTTGTTATGCACAATCATTCCTAAAATGTAAATGGGACGTGGCAATGTTTTATCTAAAGCCGCATTACGGGCGATGACCATGGCATCGACAACGCCATAACAATAGCCGCGCGGTGAAATTTTAATCACTTTCATCTATGTGTCCTCCTTCAAGGCAAGAAACTCTCACTTTTTATACCTTTCTATTATATAAGACCATAGATGATATTACAAAACATCATATTTACATAAAATCAGTTATTGGTAAATTTTTTGCAGCCTTTAAATATAAAGCTTCGGACCGGATGATCTTTCCCTTTTGGTTTCGGTACGGACTTGGGCGATGGGGTTAGCTTCTTTAGCTTTTTCTTTTTTCTTCGAATCCGTTTTTACCTCAATGTTTTTTTGTACCTCAACATTTGGCTCGCTTTCAACGGAAGCTTCCTGATCCTCGTTATCACCGGCTGATGAAATGCTCCGGAAAACTTTCCACATGGAAGGCAGGTTTTTAATCACTGGTCCGTATTGTTCCACCATGGGTGTGAATTGTTCCGCTGCTTGCAATACTTTTTGCGTGTTGGAAAGCATGTTATTAAGGGAATCGGGGTTTTTTAATGTTTCTAAGATACCGCCTCCGCTGCTTCTTGAAGAACTTTGGTTTGAGGACCCGGCTGGCGCAAACAAATTTTGCGATGCTGCTTTTTGTTTCGACTTACCGAGTATTTTTGCCAATAACCCTTCTTTCTTTGCTGGCGGCATCTCCTGCCGCTGCGGTTGGTTGAAAGGGCCGCGGAAACCTTGAGGGCCCTGAGGCACCTGCCGTCTGTTTTGTGCCATCGGCCGCTGCATCTGCTGATAAGGGGGGATTTGCGGTGACTGTCTGAATGGAGCAGGGTGCTGCTGCATCCTTCGGCCGTTGGGTGGCTGAAAACCGGGTCCGGGTTGACGATTTCTATTTGGGAACATAGGTTTCACCTCCTCAGATATTATATGCTGGTGTATTCTTCTATATAAATTATGCAACTCGACAAAAAAGGTTTGAGGAAAGAGTGACTGGGCAGTTGTGAAGTAACCGGAAAGAAGGTAAGATGGTAACGGTAGTCTTTTAGCTCCATGTCTGCGGGGGATACGCTATGACCAGGACAGGGGCTTTTCGTTTGCAAGAGTCCATTTTAAGAGAACTAACCTCAGCGCAAGCGCTATTGTTAAGTAAATGGGTCACAATGAAAAAAATGATGGCCTGCCCCATTATGGGTCAATCCCTATTTTCTTCACGAGCAACCCAGGCGCTTGCGCTTTTTGTGTAATCCAGCTTCAGCGCCTAGCTCGTTGTGAAAAAGATGATCGCCCTCATAAGGCAAAAAGCGCCTTATGGGTCAATCCCTATTTTCTTCACGAGCAACCCAGGCGCTTGCGCTTTTTGTGTAAAATTTATTATAATAACAGGACATGTCTAATGACTGACAGGATAAAGGAGTTTTTTGATGAAACAAAATCAATTTGAACGATTTAATTTGAAAAGCTACATTCTAGATGCGGTTCGTACTTTAGGGTTCGATAAGCCGACGGAAATTCAAGAGCGCGTGCTTCCGTCGCTTTTAAAGGGAAGTAGCTTAATTGGACAGTCGCAGACAGGAACAGGAAAGACACATTCCTATTTGCTGCCGATCATGAACAGGCTTGATGCCGGTAAGAATGAAGTTCAAGCGATTATTTCCGCACCAACCCGTGAGTTAGCGAACCAAATCTACAAAGAAGCTTTGAAAATTGCTGACCATTTCCCTGAGGATGAGCAGATTCAAGTCCGTTGTTTCATCGGTGGTACCGATAAACAGCGAATGATAGATAAATTGAAGACACAGCCGCAATTGGTAATCGGTACGCCGGGCCGGATCAAGGACTTGGTTGAAGCTCAGGCATTACAGGTGTATACAGCAAAAATGCTTGTAGTCGATGAAGCCGACCTTATGCTAGACATGGGATTCCTTGAAGATGTCGATTTATTTGCATCACGTATGGCTGAAAAAATTCAAATGCTTGTCTTTTCGGCAACCATCCCAGAAAAATTGAAGCCGTTTTTGAATAAATATATGGAGAATCCAAAGTATGTTCAAGTGAATCCCAAGCAGGCGACCGCTTCGAAAATTGAACATGTTCTCGTGCCGCTTCGCCACCGTAACAGAGAGCAGTTACTTCATGATATCATCGTTCGTTATAATCCATATTTGGCGATTGTTTTCACGAACACAAAGAAAATGGCGGACCATGTGGCTAATTCCTTGATCGAAAAAGGGTTGAACGTCGGCCGTATACATGGGGATTTAACGCCTCGTGAGCGTAAAAAAATGATGAAGCAAATCAATGATTTGGAGTATCAATTCATCGTAGCGACAGATCTGGCTTCCCGTGGAATCGATATTGAAGGTGTAAGTCATATCATTAACTATGAATTGCCTTCAGATTTGGATTTTTATATCCATAGGACGGGAAGGACGGCTCGTGCAGGATATTCAGGCATTGCCGCTACCATTTACGATACTTCCGATGAAGATTCATTGAACCGGCTTGAAAAAATGGGCATTGAGTTCCATGATGCCGATATCCAAAACGGTGATTGGGTTGATATCGACGAACGTAATAAACGGAAAAACCGTAAAAAACAAAAATCTGAAATCGATGTTAAAGCGAGCAGGCACGTCAAGAAGCCAACTAAAGTCAAGCCAGGATACAAGAAGAAAATTCAACGAGATGTGGAAAACTTTAAAAAACGCGAACGTCGTATACAGAGAAAGAAATAGGGGAGAAATCAGATGCTGAAGATTGGATCGCATGTTTCAATGAGCGGAAAAGGTATGCTTCTTGCTGCGAGTCAAGAAGCGGCTTCGTATGGCTCCAACACATTCATGATCTATACAGGGGCCCCTCAAAACACAAGACGTAAAAAAATCGAGGATTTAAATATCGAAGCCGGAAGACTGCATATGGAGGAGAATGGAATCAGCGATATCGTTGTCCATGCCCCGTATATCATTAATATTGGAAATACCACGAATCCAGCCACATACGAGCTTGGAGTCAACTTCTTACGCAGCGAAATCGATCGGACCGAAGCCATTGGCGCAAGGCAGATCGTACTCCATCCAGGTGCGCATGTTGGTGCAGGCAGTGAACTGGGAATCAAGAGAATCATCGAAGGTTTGAATGAGGTGCTGACTGCCGACGATAAAGTTCAGATTGCCCTTGAAACGATGGCGGGTAAAGGTTCTGAATGTGGCAGGTCTTTCGAAGAGCTGGCGATGATCATTGATGGTGTGACCCATAATGAAAAACTATCGGTTTGCTTCGATACTTGTCATACTCACGATGCCGGATATAATATCATCGAGGATTTTGATGGCGTACTGAATGAATTTGATAAATTGGTCGGTGTTGACCGCATCAAGGTCCTTCACATAAACGATAGCAAAAACGATCGCGGCACCCGCAAGGACCGCCATGAAAACATTGGATTTGGTCATATTGGTTTTAAGGCGTTGAATGCTATTGTTCACCATCCGCAATTAAGCAGTGTTCCGAAAATCCTGGAAACACCTTATGTAGGGGAAGACAAAAAAGACAAAAAGGCACCATATAAATTTGAAATTGATATGTTCAAGAATAATCAATTTGATGAAGATCTATTGGATAAGATCAGATTTCAACAATAATCATAATAGGGACGATTCATCGAAAAAGATGAATCGTCCTTTTATTTGCATTTGGATTAAGTATGCTCAAATAAAGCTGCAGCTGGCTTAAGATCTTTAAAAAGTGGAAGTAAGGTTGTTGAAGAGGGATTCTATTTCCCTGGCTGTGCTTGCTCCGGCAACTTTTGTAATTTGACCAAGCACGTTCTGTCTTTGACGTATATCAAAAATGTTAATATTTTTACCTGCTAGAAGTGCGGTGATATCCTGTGCTTGTTTTTGAGTGAGTGCAACCTTATGCTGTTTAGCAAGGGAAAGCAGTTCATCAGGGCGTATACTGTTGATTTTATGATTGACCATCATTTCAAATAATTTCAAACGATCTCCTCCTTTGTTAAAACATATGAAGGAGGAAGACGTATGTGAACATGAAACTTTGTTTGATTACGGTAAGATTGGTTCAGCTCACATTTTTTTATGGTTCAGGGCGTACCGGAACTTGTTCAGAGGACCGGTTTCTTTACATCTTGGCTTCTTTGATTTATACTAACGATTGTTAATCGTAATGATTCTTAAAAAAAATAGGTGATCTCTTTGGATAATGTAGTAAACCCCATAGTTAAATTTGAAGATATATCTTACAAATATACAAAAGATCTAGTGCTAGAACATGTTTCGCTTGAAATCCCTAGAGGGGCCTTCTTAGCAATCGTTGGGCCGAATGGGTCCGGTAAGTCAACGCTTTTGAAGTTGCTGCTTGGTCTGTTCAAGCTCCAAAAGGGAAAAATTGAAATATTCGGGGAAGACATACGACGCTTTAAAGATTGGCAAAAGGTCGGTTTCGTTTCCCAAAAGGCGAACTCCTTCAACTCTGGGTTTCCTGCCACAGTTTTTGAAGTCGTTCAGAGCGGGTTGACCAAAAAAATCGGCTTGTTTAAGTTTGCAGGCAAAGAGGATAAGCAAAAGGTGAAGAAGGCTCTGGAATCCGTGGATATGCTTGAATATCAGAACCGAAATATCGGGGAATTGTCCGGAGGCCAGCAGCAGAGGGTGTTCATTGCCCGTTCACTGGTCAGCGAACCGGAATTGATGATATTGGATGAGCCAACGGTTGGCGTTGATTCAAAAAACGTCCACCAATTTTATGAAATGCTTGAGATGTTGAATAAAAAATTAGGAATAACCCTGATTTTAGTAACTCATGATGTTGGTACTGTGACCGATAAAGTCACACATGTCGCCTGTTTAAATAAAAAGCTTCATTTTCACGGGGATGCCTGTGAATATAATGAGTTGGATGAAGGTGAGCTCTCGTCCATTTATGGACATGGGGTCCAATTTTTAAATCATGATCATTAATATGTTTTGGAGGATAGACCAATGATATCGGGGATATTGCAATTTGAATTTTTGCAGAACGCATTCTTGACCGGAATCATCATCGGAGCGATTGCGCCATTAGTGGGCGTTTTTGTCGTGGTAAGGCGGATGTCGATGATTTCCGATGCGCTAAGTCATGTAGCGCTAGCTGGGATAGCGTTTAGTTTATTGCTGCAGAAGAGCTTTCTATCTTTAGCAGGATTGAATCCACTTTATATAGGAATGGCGTTTTCTGTAGGTGGTTCATTATTCATTGAAAAATTAAGAGGGGTATACAAGCATTATCAAGAGCTTGCAATCCCGATCATAATGTCAGGCGGCATGGGTCTTAGTGTCATTTTCATATCCATTGCAGATGGTTTCAATACGGATTTATACGGTTATTTATTCGGCAGTGTCAGTGCCGTCAGCCGGGCGGACTTATATGTCATTTTGGCAGTGGGGATAGTCGTAGCCTTGATGCTCACCCTATTGTATAAAGAATTATTTCTGTTATCTTTTGATGAAGAGCATGCGAAAGCGTCTGGGATACCTTATAAAGCGATTCATTTTATTTTTATTGTAATGGTCGCACTGGTCATTGCCGCTTCCATGAAAATCATTGGCATATTACTTGTTTCTTCCCTCATGACGCTCCCGGTAGCTGCTAGTCTCCGCTTTGCAAAGGGTTTTAAGCAGATGATTGGATATTCGGTCTTATTCGGTGAAGTATCCGTCATAGGCGGATTATTCTTATCATACAGCCTTGACCTCGCTCCTGGGGGGACCATTGTAATAATAGCTGTATTAATTCTCATCTTGTCAATTTTGTTTGATAAGTGGAAAAATCGATAGATGGGGTGATGTATTATGAACGTAACTACTGCCATGCAACTATTAAAAGATAAAGGTTTTAAGCATACAGGAAAGAGGGAAGAAATGCTTCAGCTTTTCTCTTCCAGCGATAAATATTTAACGGCCAAAGATGTATTGGAGAATATGAAGCAGGATTATCCAGGTTTAAGCTTCGATACGATTTATAGAAATCTTTCTTTATTTGTAGAACTGGGCATCTTTGAAGCGACCGAGTTGGAAGGGGAAAAGCGTTTTCGTTTTACTTGCGGTCATTCTTCCCACCATCACCACTTCATCTGTTTGAATTGTGGAAAAACGAAAGAAATCGAATTGTGCCCGATGCAGGAACTTCAGGAAAGCTTGAAGGACTACGATGTTTCGGGACATAAATTTGAAATTTACGGACGCTGTCCCGCATGTAGCGTATCTTTGGATGCATAAAAACCATTGACCTCCAGTCAATGGTTTTTTTCTTGTCTCATTTTATAGTTGCCGGTTGCCCTGACATCCAATTATTCACCCAGGCAGAGGCTTCTTGCCAATTGTTGACCCGAATCACCCTTTCAGGCACGGGATCTTGGTTGTAAGGAGTATTAAATAAAATCACGGGTATTTTACACTCTTCTGAAATCGCCACTGCATTATCGTGCTTGTCCTCTAAAAAGAGATCGACTTCGAATTTTTTGGCTGCAGCCACTTTATCGTGTGAGCCTACAAGCTCAATATGATCATATAGGACTTCATTCGACGTGAACCAATTTTTTGTTACATCCAATAAACGGTTGCTTCTGGCACTGATGAAATAAAGATTAGCTTGTTCTGTCCATTTTTCCAATACATCTTTCGCACCTTCAGCCAATAATGATTCGGAATAGATAAGTGGCTCGCTCTCAATGAACCATTTAGTGAAATCCTCTTTTGGAACATTCACGAAGGGGAATAAGTCATATTCGGTAATATCTTCATAAGCTAAATTCAGCTGAAAAGCTTTATTTAAAAAGGGGACCATGGAATCAGGTCTTGTAACAGTCCCGTCTATATCGATGCCAAAACGTTTTTTCATGATGAATCTCTCCTCGTTTTCAGGTACTTGTAATAGTGTAACATATCCCATCATAGCTTTGGTAAAAACGCGTATTTATTTCCAAGACATGAAACCATTTTCACGATGGGTTCCGCGATTTTTACATACACTATAAATGCTTCACAAATGAAAGTGAGGGATGCACGAATGGAAAAAGATCAATACTCCAGTATTGACGATGAAATGCAATTGGCGAAAGAGGGCAGTGAACCAACCGTTGTGGATGATCAGCATCATGAGCGGTATTATAATGAAGATACACCTGAAGATGACAGACGATATGAAAGTCGTGGGACCATAACCAATATGGATAACCGGTATCAGGAAGAAACGTCTGCCGAAATTTCAACACCGCCTCAGCGAATCAGGTCATATAAAAATGATGAGCCTGCAGAGGATAATGGTTTTGGGGATGTGGCATCAAGAGGGAAAGCGATTGGTGTCATAGCTTTGATCATCTCCATTTTATCTTTATTCATGATGCCTTTCATTTTAGGCATTGTGGGTATCATTGTAGGGATAGTGGCCAGAAGCCGGGGATCGAACTTGGGTACTTGGGCGATCGTCATTGGTGCAATCTCCATCATCGTTGGCATATTCATCCTGCCGTTCTTTTAACATCAGTAAACCCTTTGATGTCATTTTCAAAAATGCATCAAAGGGTTTTTCAAATGGTATAAAACAAAAAATCCCGATAATGAAAATTCGGGATTCTTTGTTTTATTTATTTAGTAAAGCTGCAGCAGCAGCTTCGGCTCTTTGTTTTTCATAGTACTCTTCAGCGATTTTGTCAATTTCCTTTTTAAGTTCCTCGACCATCGTCTCTTCAGGCACTTTACGAACAATTTGACCTTTTCTAAACAGTAAACCTTCACCACGGGCTCCGGCAATGCCGATATCAGCCTCACGGGCTTCTCCAGGGCCGTTTACCGCACAACCAAGCACTGATACCTTGATTGGCGCTTTAACCGTCTGGATGTACTCTTCAACTTCATTGGCGATGGAAATCAAATCAATCTCGATTCGACCGCAAGTAGGGCAGGAAATTAAAGTGGCCATGTTGGAAGCAAGGCCAAATACTTTTAGAAGCTCCCTTGCCACCTTCACCTCTTCGACAGGATCGGCACTTAAGGAAACACGCATCGTGCTTCCGATGCCCTGACTTAGGATGGCACCTAGTCCGGCAGCGCTTTTTACGGTTCCTGAAAACAGTGTACCTGATTCCGTGATCCCAAGATGTAGGGGATAATCGAATGCTTTTGAAGCTTTTTCATATGCCTCGATGGCTAAATTCACATCGGAAGCCTTCATGGAAACGATAATGTCATGAAAATCTAGATCTTCCAGAATCTTGATATGGTGTAAAGCACTTTCTACCATTCCATCAGCAGTCGGGAAGCCATATTTCTCGATGATTTTCTTCTCTAGAGAACCAGCATTGACCCCGATGCGAATTGGTATTCCTTTAGCCTTCGCAGCTTTCACTACTGCTTCAACCTTTTCACGGCGACCGATGTTACCAGGATTAATCCTGATTTTATCAGCTCCGCCCTCGATTGCCTTCAGAGCAAGTTTATAATCGAAATGAATATCGACTACAAGAGGGATGTTTATCCGTTTTTTTATCTCAGAGATTGCATCAGCTGCCCTTTCATCCGGACAGGCGACACGTACGATTTGACACCCAGCTTCTTCAAGGCGAAGAATCTCTGCAACCGTTGCTTCAACATCATGTGTTTTTGTCGTTGTCATGCTTTGTACAATAACTTCATTATTGCCGCCAATCGTTAAGTTTCCGACTTTAATTGGCCGCGTCTTGGTGCGATGTATGATTTCACTCAAGTGGAATTCTCTCCTTTAGGAAAAAATCAGTTTTGATTTTTATTTGTTTCTCTGAAATATTGTATCAATGTACATACCGCTTGACAAGGAAATAGGACGCATAATGTTTTTTTATCATGAGAAATCTCCTAATTTATGGATGCAACCAGTGCCGGGAAATCCCCTAAAAGGTTCTTGTGAAGGGGCAGATTCCTATTTTGGGGGTTATTTGTAAACGGGAATCTTATATGTTTTGCCAATCTGCATATCCTCGGGCTTCAATCCTTCATTCAAACTTTGAAAGTCAGTGATGATCGTTTCGATTGGCTGATTGGATCCGCCTTTTTCCGTTTCGACGATGGAAAGTAAGGTATCACCCGGTTTCATGGTAATTTCTTTATAAGCGGCAGATGGTGCGGATGCAGGCTGGCTGGCCGGGACGGCCGGTTCGCCTGTAGAGGCCGGTGGATGGGAAGCCGGCAGGGTACCCGTAGTCAAATCAAAATAAATAATAAATAAAGTGAAACAGAATGAGATAAAAAGCAGTAGCCGTTTCAATTTTCCATCCTCCCAAGCTTGTCTTTAATTCATCTATACTTGGAGGGGGCAAAAAATATGCCTAAAAATGGGCGATTTTTCAAATGGAATGTGAGAGTGACCATTCAAATTTTTCTATTTCAGTTGAGTAACATCCTTATTATTTGAATGAGTGTTAAGAAAGGAGCGAATTTCCTTTGGGGTCAGACCACTCTTTTTTGCCTCCGTTATGAGTAACAACCACTGTACATCAATATGACTCTCCTTCACGTCTATCACCTCTTAAATACTATTTCAACAATAAGTATAGGAATAACTTAGTGAGTATTTTGTCGAATTAAGTAGATATAAAAAAATGATGACTGTAGTCATATACTGCAAAGGCATGATTACCCGATTTTATGCTTAAGCAAAAAGAGCCGGACCAGGTGGTCGAATCTCAGTTTGCAGACAAGTGGGGTTCTATCTGAATTTTAAACAAGTTGATTGGAACGGGTGTGCGAGATCCCTGTGGGAAAAACGTGTCTTAGGGAGACCCCGCAGGCGCAAAGACCGCCCTGGTTCCAATCACGAATTTTACAAAGCCTTAAAAGACTGTAGGCAAACTCGATTCTCATCGAGTTTGCCTACAGTCTGAGTCCATTCTTGTAAATTTCAATTTCCGATCTTATTGGCTGATGTTTCTTTAATGGATAAATATAACATCATCAATGTCACAAACCAGCTAATGATGGAAGCGAACGGTACCATTGCTTGAAAAGCATCCATGATGGTGAAGAATACGGTGGCAAGCGTTATGCTGTAAGCACCGATTCTCCATAGATGCCTATAGGAAAGAGGACGGCCAAGAGCATTTTTGAAAAAAAGACCGAAAGCGGCAAGGATTGTCACTTTAATGAAGATTCCGGTAGCAGTAAACAGGTATAATATAAGTAGAAGCAATGGAAGGATGATAGGCAGAACAGATTCAACTGAATCAAGCCAAGTGGATATTTCCTGATTATCTCCCTCCAGAACTGAATATGGAGAGGATTGCACGTTGCCTCCGGATACGAAAACCAGATCAGACTTTAAAAGTGCGACAGCTTCATCAGCTTTTGCGGCTACTTCTTCCGGGGTCAAGGCTCCCGTGCCATCTACAAAAATTTGATATCCGTTTTTATTCAGGCTAAATGGCTTATCTTGTTCAGTTGTCAACGTGCCATTTTTGATTTCAAATGCCGGTAAGTCTTCGGATACTGTTTCGTGCATGGCATCTATCCCGTCAACTATCATTGTCCCAAAATAAAAAGCTGAAGGGAGAAAGGCGATGAGACTTATAAAGAAAACGAATAAAATCGTTTTCCCGATACCTTGGTTTTGAAAGGAAGCGATATCTTTAGGAGAATACAAGCTTACCCATAGTTGTTTGAATATGTTCAATGTTTTCAGCACCTAACTATATAAGATTCCTAACCAATTTTAACTATACGGGAAAAATAAAACAACCTGTATTCTGCTTCATTGGTTTTAACCATCAGTAATGAGGTAATTATGGAGAGATAAAGTCAAATTATATATCAAATGAGAAAGGGGAGTTTTAGTAATGGATACACTATTTTGGATAATAATTACCCTCATGTTCATAATGGGGTTTGTCGGTCTGATTTTTCCAATCATCCCAAGTGTTTTATTCATTTTCGGCGGAATATTGCTCTATGGACTATTTTATTCTTTTGAACCATTTGGCTGGTTTTTCTGGACGGTCCAAATTTTATTCGTCATCCTTTTATTCGCAGCTGATTATATTGCGAACATGGTCGGGGTCAAAAAGTATGGAGGCACGAAAGCGGGAATTTGGGGCAGTACGATTGGGCTTCTGGTCGGGCCATTCGTGATCCCGTTCCTCGGAATACTAATAGGACCATTCATCGGGGCATTCCTGGCAGAAATCATAGTACATAAAAAAGACCCGGTTACTGCTTCGAAAATCGGCCTTGGTTCCGTTGTAGGCTTTATAAGCAGCGTCATTACAAAAGGCATCATCCAACTTCTGATGATTGGATATTTTCTATTCGTGGTATTCTCATAGGAAATATAATCGAAAAATGAAAAATTGAGGCATAAGGTTTGAAACGGTTACAAAAATTTGATACTCTATTTCTAGCGAGCTTTAGGTATCTTTCGAGAACTGAAGCCCTCAAAAAAAAAAGCTTACATAGGGAGGAATTTTATTATGGCTTTTGAACTTCCACAATTACCGTATGCATATGATGCATTAGAACCACACATCGACAAAGAAACAATGAACATTCACCACACTAAACATCACAACACATATGTGACAAACCTGAACAATGCCCTAGAAGGTAACCAAGAACTTCTAAGCAAAAGCGTTGAAGAAATCGTCGCTAACCTTGACGCAGTACCTGAATCTGTTCGTACTGCTGTACGCAACAATGGTGGCGGACATGCTAACCACACTTTATTCTGGGAAATCCTTTCACCTAACGGCGGCGGACAACCGACTGGTGAATTAGCGGATGCTATCACTTCAAAATTCGGAAGCTTTGACAGCTTTAAAGAAGAGTTCGCTAAAGCGGCTACTACTCGTTTTGGATCTGGCTGGGCTTGGCTTGCAGTCAACAATGGCGAGTTGGAAGTAACAAGTACACCAAACCAAGACAATCCATTATCAGAAGGTAAAACACCGCTTCTTGGATTGGACGTTTGGGAACATGCATACTACCTAAACTACCAAAACCGTCGTCCTGAATACATCAATTCTTTCTGGAATGTTGTAAACTGGGATGAGGTTGCAAAACGTTACAGCGCTGCAAAATAATTTGTAATTAAAAAGACAGGATTCCTTTGGTGAAAAGGAATCCTGTCTTTTTTTGTTTCTTTTATCCGAACGGGAACATTAAAGAAAACAATATAAAGGCAACTCGTATTGCTGTTTCGCCAAAAAAAGTGAAAGAAATTCACGAGTAAAAACTGCGAATTCCAAGTAAAGCTACTAATTTACGAGAAACGCACAAATTCACGAGTAAACTCTTCAAATTCACGAGTAAAAGCTCAAAACTCACGAGTAAAAGCATCAAATTCACGAGTAAAAGTTCAAAACTCACGAGTAAAGGCCCAAATTCACAAGTAAACACTCCAATTCCTGAGTGAAATCTCGAAACTCACGAGTAAAATCCTAAAACTTACGAGTAAAAGCCCAAATTCACGAGTAAACACTCCAATTCCTGAGTGAAATCTCGAAACTCACGAGTAAAGGCCCAAATTCACGAGTAAACACTCCAAATTCAAACATCCCCTTCGTCTCCGCCAGTCGAAGAGTTTTCTTTCCACTGTTTCTGTTCAAGTTCAAAAGGAAAACAGTATAAGGGCAACTACTTCTCTGTCTTCGCCAATCGAAGAGTTTTCTTTATACTGTTCTTGAATTAACAGGGAAGAGCTTTTAAGGAAAACAGTATAAGGGCAACTACTTCTCTGACTTCGCCATCCTGTCTCGCCATCCTGTCTTCGCCAATCGAAGAGTTTTCTTTACCTTTTTTTACATAAATTCTTTTGTTTTTTCAAACACTAGAGTGGAATTTAAAGGAGAGTTAAAACAATGGGTATTTTAGAGAGATGGTTGGGTGAGGCGGGGGGGAAGAAGGATCTGCACCTCCTTTTGTTTATTGGCGGGCTGTACAGCCTAAGTATTGCTTTATCCAATACATTCGTTAATGTGTACTTGTGGAAACAATCCGGTCAAATTGTTGATATTGCCGTATATAATCTAACCGTGGTGCTTTTTCAACCGCTTACCTTTGTCTTTGCTGGCAGGCTGGCGAAAAAAGTGGATCGAATCATTGTTTTGCGTCTGGGTGTTATCTTTTTGGCCCTATTTTATTTATCAGTCCTATTGGTCGGCACACGGGCAACGGATTTCCTTTGGTTGCTTGGTGGACTGTTAGGAATCGGTTATGGGTTTTATTGGCTTGCCTATAATGTCTTGACTTTTGAGATAACTGAACCAGAAACAAGGGATTTCTTCAATGGTTTTTTAGGGATTTTATCATCCCTTGGGGGAATGGTCGGTCCGATTCTTTCAGGGTTCATCATTTCGAGGCTTGAAAAATTCACGGGATATTCCATTGTATTCGGATTGTCTTTGCTATTGTTTTCCGTTGCGGTGTTTCTTAGCTTTTCGTTAAAAAGACGTCCAGCACATGGCAGATACTGTTTCCTTCGGATATTGCAGGAACGGAAAAATAACCGGAATTGGCTCTTGATCACACGTGCTCACTTTTTTCAAGGGATACGAGAGGGCACCTTCATGTTCATCATTTCGATTAACGTTTTCATTCAGACGGATAGTGAACTTGCCTTAGGGAGCTACGGTCTGTTAAATTCCGCCATTTCATTCGTCGCGTATTTTTTTGCCTCACGATATATTAAACAGCCGATGCGAAAAAAGGCCATTCTTATTGGAGGAATCCTGTTGTATGCAGGGGTCTTATTGATTGCATTTGATATCACATTCGGGAAGCTTCTCATTTATGGGGCAATTGTCGCTACCGCTTATCCTATTCTTTTGGTCCCTTATATATCGTTGACGTATGACATTATAGGCCGTGCTTGGAAAGCAGCGGAAATGAGGATTGAATATATCGTTGTCCGGGAATTGTTCGTTCATATTGGAAGGATTGTATCGATATCAGGATTCATACTTTCGGTCATGTTATTCGACCTAAAGGAAGTACTGCCGATCTACCTGTTAATCGTCGGGGCAGGGCATACCGTGATATATTGGTTTGTACGGAAAATCGATATCATTGACCAAGATTGAAAAAAAAGAGGCCAGAGGGCCTCTTTTCCAATTATCAGGACTTGCGGTTTTAGGATTGATGAGCCGTAAGTCACTTTTTATGTAAAGTTCATTAGATGTTTAATATTTCTAGAACACTAAGGTAGAAAAAAATATAAATGTTCTATAGAATAGTATAGGACTATTATGACTATGTAAAAAGGATGTGTGGCTTAGTGTGAATAAAAAGAAAAAGAAAAAGACGCATGTGCCTTTCAGATTGAATATTCTTTTCTTTTTAGTGTTTGTTTTGTTTTCCGCTTTAATTTTACGCTTGGGTGTTGTACAGATTGTTTATGGTGATGATTACCGCCGTGAGATTGAAAGAACAGAGGAAGTGACCGTGAATAATTCGGTGCCCCGTGGGAAAATGTATGACCGGAATTTGAAACTGATGGTCGATAACCAACCACTGGATGCAATTACATATACACGAAAACAAGGTACGAAACAAACAGAAATGGTGGAAACGGCTGAGAAACTCGCGAAGTTGATCGAAAAGGAAACAGACAAAGTGACTGAACGCGATAAAAAGGATTTTTGGATTTTGAAGAATCCAAAGCTGGCCGAGAAAAAGATTACCGATAAAGAGAGGAAAAAAGTGGAAGAAGGCGAGATGGAAGAAAGTGATTTGTATAAGCTTCAGCTTGATCGGATTACTGAAGAAGAAACAGAGCTTTCGGAAAAAGATCTTGAAGTTCTTGCCATCTATAGGGAATTTGCAAGCGGATATGCCCTTACCCCGCAAATTGTGAAAAACAAGAAAGTAACAAAAGAAGAATTCGCCAAGGTGAGTGAAAACCTTGATTCGCTCCCAGGGGTCGATATATCTACAGATTGGGATCGTTTTTATACATATAATAAAACACTTAAATCTGTTTTGGGTAAAGTTTCCTCATCTGAAGAAGGCCTGCCTAGTGAAAGTCTGGACTATTATTTAGCACGCGATTATAGCCGGAA
Source organism: Bacillus sp. T-10(2022) (assembly GCF_056502895.1). Lineage (NCBI taxonomy): Bacteria > Bacillati > Bacillota > Bacilli > Caryophanales > Bacillaceae > Bacillus > Bacillus sp. T-10(2022). The sequence continues at coordinate 3,808,762 of NZ_CP113518.1, read as the reverse complement.
TGACCGTGTAGGTAAGAGTTATATTGAGGCGCAATATGAAGATGTCCTCCAAGGTCAGAAAGCGAAAGTAAGGAATGTGACCGATAAATCAGGAAATGTCGTCGATTCCGAAGTGATTACTGAAGGTTCGCGAGGAAAAGATCTTATATTGACAGTTGATATGGATTTACAGCTTGCAACAGAGGAAATCATTGAAAAGGAATTGATTGCCAAGAAAAAAATGGGTAACACCAAATTCTTGGATAGGGCTTTTGTCGTCATGATGGATCCTAATACAGGGGAAATTTTAACGATGGCGGGTAAGAAATATGAGAAGGATTCAAAAACAGGGAAATCTTCCATAGAGGACTTTGCATTAGGGAATATCACGACTTCCTATACAATGGGCTCTTCAGTAAAAGGCGCAACTGTTTTGACCGGTTATCAGCAAGGCGCAATCCAGCCGGGGACATACTTTTATGATACAAAGCTGAAGATTAAGGGGACAAAGGAAAAAGGCTCATATAAAAACTTTGGGAACATTAATGATTTAACGGCTTTAAAAGTATCTTCCAATGTTTATATGTTCAGAACGGCGATTAATATTGCAGGTGCGCATTATGTGCCGAATGAACCTTTAAATATTAGCTCAAGCGCCTTCTCAACCATCCGGAATTCATTCGCCCAGTTTGGCTTGGGTGTTCGTACGGGAATCGATCTCCCGAATGAGATGAGTGGATTCAAAGGTTCAGAAACGTTAGCGGGTAAGTTGCTTGACCTTTCAATCGGACAGTATGATACGTACACACCGATGCAGCTTGTGCAATACGTTTCCACGATAGCGAATGGCGGAAACCGCATGAAGCCGCATATGGTTAAGGAAATCCGTGATCCGGTTGATAATAATGAGGAATTGGGTCCTGTTGCCGAAGACGTTGCACCGACTGTCCTTAATCGTCTTGATATGAAGGAAGAATGGGTAGAACGTGTGCAGAGCGGTTTCGAGAAAGTTGCGATGGAACAAGGCGGAACGGCTTATACCTATTTTGGGAAAAAATCGTATACAGTGGCAGCTAAAACCGGGACGGCGGAAGCATTCTATGACGGCCCGAACCGGATGGATTATAGCGAGCCCCAAGCAACGATGAATATCACGTTGGTCGGCTATGCCCCTGCTAAAAATCCAGAAGTTGCTTTTTCTGTTGTTGTCCCGTGGGCGTATCAGGGCCATTCGGGTCATGATATGAGTAAAAAAATTGGCGAAGAGATTATGGATAAGTATTTCGAACTGAAAAAAGAACGGGCTAAAAAGGAAAATACCGAAACCTCGACTGATTTGAAAGTGGAGAATGGTAAAGACGTTCAAAAGGACCAGGCTGAAGTTAGAAAAAGCCAGGAAAATGAATAAAAGATTAAAAACACGTTTTTGGGTAAAACCGGAAACGTGTTTTTTTGCATTTTAAAACCAAGATCAGTACAGTTCTTTCGTCTTTACAATTAACACACAATTATTTACTGAATATTTACATTTGCTTCAAACGGAGTTTACAGTCTAAAAGTATGATGTGAGAGTAGGACAAAATATTCATATAAAATTCTTAGGGGGATTTACAAATGAGACGTTTCAAAGGTATGGCAATGACTGTAATGATGGGTGGAGTAATTGCAGTAGCGGCGGGTTGTGGATCCGATGACACTAAGACAAGCAGCGGTGAAGGAAAAGGATCTGGCCAACTGCAGGGAGAAGTAATTACGGATGGTTCTTCAACGGTCTTTCCGATCATGGAGGCAGTTGCCGAAGAATATATGGCTACACAGCCTGATGTGAAGGTTTCAGTGGGATCGTCAGGAACAGGTGGGGGATTTAAGAAATTCATCGCTGGTGATACGGACCTAGCCAATGCATCCCGCCCGGTCAAAGAAGAAGAAACTGCCTTACTTGATGAAAAGGGAGTTAAATATACAGAGTTGAAACTGGCATTTGACGGTATTTCAATCGTCGCCAATAAAGATAATGAATTCATCGATTCACTAACAGTTGAAGAACTTCAAAAACTGTGGATTGATAATGGAAAGGTGAAGAAATGGTCTGATATACGTCCTGAATGGCCGAAGGAAGAAATTAAATTCTACTCTCCGGGAACAGATTCAGGCACATATGATTATTTCAATGAAGTAATCCTTGAAGAAAAACCGATGGTGGAAAATGCTACGCTTTCAGAAGATGACAATGTCCTTGTACAAGGTGTAGAAGGTGATAAAAATGCGATTGGTTTCTTCGGTTATGCTTACTACTCTGAAAATAAAGATAAGTTAAAGATCATTTCCATCGACAACGGCAAAGGTGCTGTAGAGCCAACACATGAAACGATTAAAAGTGGGGAGTATGCACCATTGTCACGTCCACTTTACACATATGTAGCTAATAAGTCGGTAGCTGAAAAAGAACAAGTTGCTGATTATACTCAATTCGTCATTGAAAATGCAGGAGAGCTTGCTGAAGAAGTGGGTTATATCAGCCTGCCGGAAGAAGAGTACCAGAAAGATCTTGATAAATTAAAAGAACTGGAAAAATAAACGATATTACAGGCTACTGAAATCCCGCCTTGACTCGATTAAGGCGGGGGTAACAGCTTGTAAATCCAAATATTGTGTGTCTGAAATGGAGGATGCAAGTTGGAACTTAGAAAAACAGAAACCTATTCTGTACAGCAAATGATTCTGGAAAAGAAAAGTAAGAAAAAAATGAATATGGAAAAAGTCATCCCTAAGCTTTTGTTCCTTACGGCGGCAATTTCCGTTTTTACTACAATCGGGATCATCCTGACCCTTATATTTGAAACATTTATCTTTTTTGACAGAGTATCTATCGTCGAATTTTTTACAGAAGCTAAATGGCTGCCATTTGCATCTACACCGTCCTATGGGATTATGCCGCTTATCGTGGGAACGTTGAAGATAACAGTCATAGCAGCGGTGGTTGCAGTTCCAGTAGGGCTTGCAACAGCCATTTTCTTGAGTGAATATGCATCAGAGAAAACACGCAGAATCATCAAGCCGATTTTAGAAGTTTTAGCTGGAATTCCTACTATCGTTTACGGCTTCTTTGCCTTAACTTTTGTAACACCGGTTTTACGGGATTTATTTCCTTCCCTTGACATGTTCAATGCTCTTAGTCCTGGAATCGTTGTAGGAATCATGATCATGCCGATGATAGCCTCTTTGTCGGAAGATGCCCTTGTATCAGTACCGAAGTCGATTCGCGAAGGTGCGTATGCCTTAGGAGCAACGAAACTCGAAACGACAATTAAAGTGGTATTGCCAGCAGCCCTTTCAGGAATTGTGGCATCCATCGTTCTTGCTCTATCCAGAGCGATCGGGGAAACCATGATTGTGAGTGTTGCCGGTGGCTCGACCCCAAATATGAGCATGGATGTAACTTCATCGATTCAAACGATGACCGCTTATATTGTACAGGTAAGTTCGGGAGATGCAGGATATGGGACAACGATTTACTACAGCATTTATGCGGTTGGAATGACACTGTTCGTCTTTACGCTTATCATGAATTTACTGGCGCAGTTCATCTCTCGCAAGTTCAGGGAGGAATATTAAGACATGAAACTGATAAACAAAAGTCATGTTGCAAAAAAAATGCCTGCTAGGCTGGCTGTTAACACGATTTGTAAAGGATTATTCTTCTTGGCAACATTGGTTGGCCTCCTCGTATTGGCCATCTTATTTTATCGGATATTCACTCAAGGAATTGGCAGTCTGAATGGGGATTTCCTTCAGAATTTCGCTTCCAGGAAACCTGAAGAGGCTGGTATAAAGGCAGCGTTGATCGGTTCAATTTGGTTGATGGTAGTGGTGGCCCCGGTTTCCCTGCTGCTTGGTGTTGGAACGGCCATTTATTTAGAGGAATATGCCCGGAAGAATTGGATCACCACTTTTATCAAAGTGAATATTTCCAATCTGGCGGGTGTGCCGTCAATAGTATTTGGGCTTTTGGGTTTAACGGTTTTCGTTCGTGCTCTAGCTTTGGACCGGTCCATATTGGCAGCAGGCTTGACGATGAGCCTACTTGTTCTTCCTGTCATCATAGTAGCTGCCCAAGAGGCCATACGTGCCGTACCTCGTGATTTAAGGGAAGCTTCATTTGGAATGGGTGCAACAAAGTGGCAAACGATATTGAAAGTGGTCCTGCCTGCAGCGATACCTGGCATTTTAACTGGGGGGATACTTGCTTTATCACGTGCAATCGGTGAAACGGCTCCATTGGTGGTGGTTGGCATACCAATGTTCATCGCCTTTTTACCTCAAACGGTCATGGATACATTCACAGTGCTGCCAATGCAAATCTATAATTGGACATCCCGTCCACAGGAGGAATTCCAGCAGGTTGCTGCCGCGGGAATCATCGTTTTACTCATCCTGTTAATATTCATGAATTCAATAGCGGTTATAATTCGAAATAAATTCCAGAAAAGATACTGATAGGAGGAAGGAAGCATGAATATGACCTTAACGAGAGAAAAAGAGTCACCGGCAATCGGAATCGAAAATGTCGGATCAGCTGCCTTGACGGAAAAGGTGTATGAAACATCCAATCTCAATTTATGGTATGGAGAAAACCATGCTTTGAAAAATATTAATCTGGATATGCACCAAAATGAAGTGACCGCCATCATTGGTCCTTCAGGATGTGGGAAATCCACCTACATCAAAACATTGAACCGAATGATAGAGCTAGTCCCGGATGTGAAAACGACAGGTCAGATTAAATATAGAAACAGGAATATCCTCGATCAGTCCTATAAGGTGGAAGATTTAAGGACACAGGTGGGAATGGTTTTCCAAAAGCCTAATCCCTTTCCTAAATCAATTTATGAAAATGTTGTATACGGACCAAAAATCCATGGAATTAAAAATAAAAAAATTCTTGATGAGATCGTCGAAAAGAGTTTAAAAGGGGCAGCCATTTGGGATGAAGTGAAAGACCGACTGCATGAAAATGCATATGGACTTTCAGGTGGACAGCAACAGCGTCTTTGTATTGCCAGATGTTTGGCAATCGAACCTGATGTCATATTAATGGATGAACCGACTTCTGCCCTTGACCCGATATCCACTTTGAAAATAGAAGAATTGGTCCAAGAAATGAAAAAGGATTTCAGCATCATCATCGTTACCCATAACATGCAGCAGGCAGCACGTATCTCTGATAGAACAGCCTTCTTCTTAAATGGGGAAGTCATCGAATATTCTGATACAAACACCATCTTCTCTAATCCGAATGATAAAAGAACAGAAGATTACATTACCGGACGCTTCGGTTAAAGAGAAAGGGAGATGCGATAATGATCGTTCGTGAAAATTTCGAGCTTCAATTGAAAGAGTTACAGGAGAAAATCGTGAAGTTGGCTAATTTAGCATCAAGTGCCATATCAAAATCATATGCCGCACTGGAAAACAATAATGTGGATGATGCTCTTGAAGTTATTGATGATGATACAATCGCTGATTTACTGGAAGAGGAAATTAATGACTTTGCGATTTTGCTGATTGCTAAGCAGCAGCCGGTTGCGATTGATTTAAGGCGTATCATTGCTGCCATAAAAATCGCCTCTGATATTGAAAGGATGGCGGACTTTGGTGTGAATATTGCTAAATCAGCCATCCGAATCGGTGACCAGCCATTTATTCTGCCTTTAACACCATTAAAGCAGATGCATGATATTACATTAAAGATGATTCAACTTTCAATAGAAGCATTTGAGAAGGAAGATGTTGTTCTTTCAAGAGAAATCATTGAAATGGATGACGAGGTTGATCGCTTTTATGGAGATATGATTCGGAGTCTCCTTCGCCTTTCAGATGAAAAAAACCTTCAGCAGGTTACACAGCTTTCCTTAATTGCTCGATATTTGGAAAGGACAGCGGACCATACAACGAATATTGCAGAGAATATTTACTTCCTGGTAAGAGGGAGATATATCAGCAGGAATGAATGAACCCATCCTGATTGAAAAAAAAGAGAGGCTTTTTCTCGGACATCGTCCATTTAAAAGTCTCTCTTATTCATTAATGGGTCAAAGTATTGGCCAATTGTCTATATGTCATATTATTCGTAACAACAAACTCACCGATTTGTATTTTTTTTGAGAAATCATGGTCATTCATGTACGCTTCAAATTCAGCAGCATCATCGATGATTTTTTCAGTGGCAAGGCTATCGGCAATTTCGGTTGTGGTCATATTCGTTTTCACTTTAATTGTATAGGTGACGATGGAGGGATCTTTTTTTGAAGCCCCTTTCTCCATTGAATCCTTATCCGGATCCTTTGGTTGGACGGTCTTTTTAGTTTCCTCCATAGGGAGTGTAACGACGTATCCTTTCTTCACGAGCAATTCCTTAGCTTCCTCCGCAGTCGGAGTGGTGCCTTCGAATAATCCGGTGCCATAATAAAAGCCAGCAAAGATTGTTGTTGTAAAAATGATACCGGCGGAAAGACCTTGCAGTCTTGCTTTGTTCATTCTCATTCACCACGCAATCTTTGCTGCTCGATCACTGCAATGGTTTGTTCCTTCGTTAACGAGGATTGTCTGGCGATCTGGTCCAAAGAAAGGCCTTGACTATATAAAGATAGAACCTGGCTTTTTAGAATTTCATGAATGGGTTCGCTATCATTGGAATTGACAGTTGATTTAACCTTTTCAGGGGGAACGGGTTCGTCCGGGATAACGAATTCCTCTTCAAGAATCTTCACCTTCTTCTTTAATTGGTAGATATCCTGCATATACGTTAGTGTCATCTGCTCCAAATCTTCCTCTAATTTGGCAACTTTATCTTTACCGAAAAAGGAAATGATGAGAAGGACGATCGCTAATGAAAAAAGAAGGATGATAAGTGTTTCCATGTTTTCACCTCAGAAGATAATTTTCGACAATATACTTATATTTTACACATATTTAAGAAAAATTGGAGATTTTCATATTTTTATATTTTCGGAAGTGGGCCTTCAACTTCATTTATTGTCTGTTTTGTTTCAGATATTGTCGAAAATCCTTAAAACAGTCGATGAAGAAAAAAAATTAGGCATTAAAATGGGAAAAAAACCTTTAAGAGATAACATACATAAAATTCGACAAAATGTGTTTATTGTCCATCAGCCAATTCAGTGCTAACATAAAGATAGAATAAATCGAAAAAAACAAAATATTTTGAATAGTTAAAAATCGTTTACCTATAAGAAAATGGTGTGCAGTTTCTAAAGTGGATAGTCTCACTGTCAGCGCCTAACGATAAGCTATATATAAGGATAAAGAAGGGGAAGGGATGATTATATGAATTCGCTATTCGCGTATATGCCGCAGGATAACCAGGATATATTTCGTAAGGGATTAAAAGCTGGGTTATGGATGGATGAGAGTTTTGATTGGTATCCTGAAGAAGATATGATGAGTCATCCTAATGGAGAGATCCGGACACTTTCACAAACATATACCCAAGGGCAGGTGACCTTTTCGAAGTTCACGATTAGAAATACCTCATTCGAGACGAAGCGCCCAAAAGTGTTTTTTCACTATGAAAACGCTTTCGAAAGGCAGGCGGTGGCTTTTTACAGCCCGAATGAACGGGCGATTTTACATGTAGCCCCCCAATCGATTGCCTTATTGGGTGGATTGGTGAAAGGAAAAAGCATCTCTCAATATTGCATCCAAGGTAAGGGAAGCCTTTATCAAGAGGGGTGCTTCAAATCATTGAAGGAGGGGCTCCTGGCTTATTCACCGCTCGCCAAAGGGGAAGTTACCAGCGTGTTTACGCTAGAGACTGAAATTTTGCCGAAGGAATGTGTGGAAGCTGTGGCCTGGGTCATTCATGCTGAAACGAAAGAAGAAGCGAAAGTCATAAATAATCAGCTCCTCCTGACGATGCAAAACGTAAACAATTAAGAATTCAAAAAAGTTAATGTTGGATTTCCCAAAAAACATACTAGCAATTCGCATTGAATAATGCTATTATAGAAAAGTCCTATGTGAAAAAGTCAATATGTTTGGAGGGAAATACACAATGCGCGTAAATATTACATTAGCTTGCACTGAATGTGGAGACCGTAACTATATTTCTAAAAAAAATAAACGTAACAATCCAGACCGTCTTGAGCTTAAAAAATACTGCTCAAGAGAAAAACGCAGCACGACTCACCGTGAAACAAAGTAAGCAACAGGATTTTTCCTGTTGTTTTTTTTATACATTTTTTTAATCCATTCTTCCTCTCTTTCCTTTAGTGGATATTTTCAGATGAATTAATGGTTCGGCGATTTCCGACACCGTATTTTTCGTATATGAACAAATATTATGAGATAATGATAGAAGCAGACTAAAGGAGTCAGAAGAGATGAGAGAAAACAAAAATAAGCTCCGCCAAGAAGTTAGGTCCCGTTTAATGGAGCTGACTAAAGAGGAACATGAAGAACTTTCGAATAGAATTGCTGAAAACTTATTTTCACTGGAGGAATGGAAAAAAGCAAAAACCATAGGCATCACCATCTCCATACCGCCCGAAGTTCCAACTGTACGGATCATCGAACAAGCATGGAGTGAAGGAAAAGAAGTGGCAGTACCAAAATGTGATCCTGAAAAAAAGACAATGGAATTCAAGAAAATCTCGTCCTTCAATCAGCTGGAGTCTGTTTATTACGGGTTGCTTGAACCAGTGGCTGAAACAGCCAAGGCTCGGAAAGAGGAATTGGATGCATTGATCGTACCCGGTCTTGCTTTTACCAAGGAAGGGTATCGCCTAGGCTTTGGAGGCGGCTATTATGACCGTTTCCTATCTTATTACCGAGGAGATACATTGGCACTTACATACGAGCTTCAATTAATGGATGAACTCCCGATAGAAGTCCATGATATAGCGGTAGGCAAACTCATTACCCCATCCAGGGTAATACGTACGTACGCCCATTAGAAGAAGTTTATTAATTATCACTTTTAGCTCATAAAAATCCTGTCCTGTATCACACTATTGATAGGAGGGATTGCTATGCTTCGATTAATTATTCAAATCTTCTTGGTTGGTTTAGCTGTTTATGCAGGTTACAAAAACCGGTACCGCCTGATAAATGTTGCGCTGTCCAACGGCATTTTAAGAAGATTTCTAGTGACTAAATCCTTGGATATGCCAATGTTCAGGGATAAAATGATGCAAAGCATGTTCAGTCAGACCAAATGAGAATGCCGGCATCTTAAAAAGGAACCTGATCAGGGGTTCCTTTTTTATTTTTAAGGACCGGGAAAGCAGTCTCCTTTTTTACTTTTTTCATGATTTCGTCTATAGTTTTAATTAAGAAACAGGAATTTTAGAAGCTTAAGTTTCATTGGAAAGTGGGGAAGGCATTGGGATTTAAAGAGGATTATTTGTTTTGGGAAACCATAAGGGAGTTGTCAGCCCATTATGATTATCGAATGATCACTGTCACGGAAAACCATCAGGAGATTTGGCTTGAAAGCGATAAGAATAAAGAATTTCCTGTCATAAGACTCATTCGACATGATTTGGATTGGGCTAATTGGCTGAAACGCGATATCGACCGAACTTTACAGAATGGGGAAAGGATCAGAAGGAAATTGTATAAAAAGCCCATTAACATATTAAGTATCTATGTTAGTAAATTCGCCCCGGTGGATGATCATGACTTTAGCTCACGCGTGGCTTCCTTTAAAAAAACGAATGTTAACACGTTCCTTTTAACTTGTGAAAACTTTCATGACTCTTTGCAAAACCTTGAACATGTTTTGAAAAAACCACTTTCAATTCAAGTTCTTGAAGATAATGAAATAGATGAGGAAAAGATTCTCGCAGTAAAGAAAGACGCCATCTCGGAGTCAGTCAAAAAGGCTAAGGCTGAGCAGAAGGTATTTCAAAATGCCAATAAGCCATTCTTTACATATATATTCATGGCGTTACAAATAGCTGTGTTCATCTTGATGGTGTTTAATGGGGGCAGCACCAATTCCAAAACTTTGATTGAGTTTGGCGCTAAATTTTCCCCTTATATCATACAAGGGGAATGGTGGCGGTTCTTTACACCGATGATCGTCCATATTGGGTTCATTCATTTATTGATGAATACATTTTCATTGTATTTAATCGGAGCTGAAGTTGAAAGGATTTACGGTAATGCCAGGTTCCTTTTCATCTATATATTCGCTGGTTTCGCTGGAACTCTAGGCAGCTTCATCATGACCCCGAACCTTTCCGCAGGGGCGAGCGGAGCCATTTTTGGCTGCTTTGGGGCACTTCTGTACTTCGGCATCGTCTATCCGAAATTATTCATGCGCTCGATGGGCTCATCGGTGATTGTGTTGATCATCATTAACTTAATATATGGTTTCACCGTTTCGGGAATTGATAATGCAGGGCATATCGGAGGTTTGATCGGAGGGTTCTTGGCTGCTGGAGTGGTGCATCTGCCAAAATCCAGGAATATCTTTCGGCAGCTGGCTTTTCTGATCGGGTCGGCAATACTGACCTATGCCCTGCTTCACTTTGGTTTCAATCATCAGGAAAGTGCAGCTATAGATGATAATACGATGGCCATGCTGGCCCAAAAGTATATTGATGATGATGAAGAGGATAAAGCTGTAGAGATGCTAAACAATTATGTTGATGCAAATCCTGATGCACCGCTATCGCTTTTTATGCTGGGAAATTTATCTTTTGATAATAAGGACATATATAAAGCCAGGGATTATTATGAAAAAGCGATTGAAAGCAATCCGGATTTGCATGAAGCCCATTACAATCTTGCCTTAGTCTACATGAATCTCGAATCATTCGATCAAGCTAAGGAGCAAGCTGTTCAGGCTATTGAGCTTGCCCCGGATAATAAATCATATACTAAACTGCTGGCAGAAATTGAAAAGCGACTATAACTTTTGACGCAGCATGATTGGGGAACCGTCTTTCAGGGTAAACAAGACAAGTATTTCACTTTGATTCTTCGCCATAAGTAATAGGGGGATGGTGCTGCCTTGTGGACTCACAGTGGATCCATCCTCCTTTTTTATTCCCAACACGTAATTTTTGTAAAGTCCTTCCCACAGTTTTCCCACAATTTCTTCCCGTTTGAATTGGGGGAAGTCAGCTAGCCATTGATTTTTCTTTGACGGCAGATCTGTTAAAGAGATGATTTTGTACTGATCCAGATTAACCTGAAATGCTTGACCGGCTTTTTCCAAACCATTTCGAACCGTTTGATCTGTCAAGCCGTCCAGCGTTTTTTTCCACTGAAACTGTTCTTCTGAAAGGGGACGGTGGAAATATTGAAAAACCGGTGTCGTTACTGTATAGAGTTTATCTTTACTGAGCTGCTGGGCACTGGTGAAAATTGTGTCACTTGGGTGAACCTCGGCATAATGAAATGTTACCGCCTCATAAAGACCACTATCGGTTTCTTTAGTTTTCGCTTTTTGAGAGAGTTCTTGTTTATTTTGGCGCCAATTTTTTAAAGCTCCTGCCAATTTTCCATTTTTGTATAAAAGCGATACGTCCTGACGTAAGTAAGCTGTCTGGTCCAATGAAGAATCCACCTTCCAAGTGATGGTATAGGTTGAATCCCCGGTACCCTCCGGTGTCAGGTGGGTGGAAGCATGTTCAAAATGGAGCGAGGAATCGATGGGAAAAAAAATGATGGTTTCCTCTGCCCTTTTATGATTTGATAAATATAGGATGACAAAAATGGTGGTCAAGACCAAAAAGACGGTATACTTCAATTGTACTTTCATTTTTCCCCTCCGTTTTCGCGCGTGATGAGTGGTTAAAAACATTAAGCTGTTGAATCAAATCGAAAGAGTCCACATTCTTGATATTTCATCATATGAATACAGTTGGACATGTATGAGGGGGATGGGGGAAATTATCAAAAGGGGAATTGGTCGCTTGTTACAAAAAGGCTGATTCGATATACTTTCCTAAAGAAAAGAGTAAAGAGGTTTACTATGAAAACATATTATGATCTTCAACAATACTTGAAAAGATTCGGTACATTTATCTATATTGGTGATCGCTTAGCCGAGCTTGAAATGATGGAAGCCGAAATAAGGGAAATCCACCGTATGCAGATGATGGATACGAAAGATTATCAAATGGCGATCCTTTTAATTAGACAGCAATTGTCTCTTGAAAGGGAAAAACAGAAAAAAAATTGATAAAAAAGGTGAGAATGATGGAAAAGTGGCTGATGGGTGTGGATTTAGGCGGTACAACTACCAAACTGGCTCTGATCAATTTATACGGAGAGATTATTCATAAATGGGAGATCAGCACGGATATCTCCGAAAAGGGAAAATTCATTACGATTAATATAGCCAAAGCAATTGATGCGAAGCTCGTGGAACTTAATGAATCGAAGAGTAAGATAGTAGGGGTAGGAATGGGTGCTCCAGGCCCTGTGAAATTTGTTAACGGTTCCATATATGAAGCCGTCAATTTAGGCTGGAAGGACTATCCTTTAAAAGATTTACTGGAGGTGGAGACATCTCTTCCAGCTGTGATCGATAATGATGCCAATATGGCAGCTTTGGGAGAAATGTGGAAAGGCGCCGGTAATGGTGCCAAAGACCTCGTTTGTGTCACTCTGGGAACGGGTGTAGGCGGCGGAATCATCCATAATGGGCAAATCGTCCATGGTACCAGTGGGGCTGCTGGAGAAATAGGGCATATAACGGTCGTAACGGACGGAGGGGCACCATGCAATTGCGGCAAGACTGGTTGTCTGGAAACGGTTGCTTCGGCAACGGGAATCGTCCGTATGGCTTTAGAAGCCTTGAATACCGCTGATGAAAAGTCATTGCTTCAGCAGAAAGTCGACGAGGGAAATGCGGTTACTTCCAAACTGTTATTCCAGTGCGCTGCATCAGGTGATCCTTTGTCCAAAGCAGTGGTGGATAAGGTCGGCAATTACTTGGGGCTGGCACTATCACATGTTGGGAATGTCATGAATCCAGATAAAATCGTCATTGGCGGGGGAGTTTCACAAGCTGGGGACATTTTGCTTGATCCTGTCCGCACTGCCTTCGGAAAGTATGCATTCAAACGGGTTAGTAAATCAACGAAAATCAGCTTGGCCACACTAGGCAATGATGCAGGAGTGATAGGTGGAGCCTGGCTCATTAAAAGCCAACTGAATACGTGATACCTTGCTGCCCTGTGTAACAGGGGTATAAGAAAATAATGGAATCTTGAAAAAAGTTCCCCGTTTTGAGGGGTGGGGGCAATCGTTCCTGCATTTATATAGAGGGGAGAACCATGACCCATGATTGAGGCGCTCCGGACCATGGCTCCAGCGCTTCTTCGATGAGGAGGGACCAGGATTGAAAAGGGTCTTCAAAAAACAGGGGTATTCATTGTTTTGGGCCGTATTCATTTCACTTTGGCTTAAAACATATATTGCTTATAAAACAAGTTTTGAGATAGATATTGATAATTGGCTCCAGGAATTCATACTATTCATCAATCCTGTCAGTTTCCTATTGCTTACTCTTGGCGTGCATATATTTTTAAAAGAAAATAGAAGGACAGCATATTTATTGATCATGAGTTTTTCCATCACCTTCATCCTCTTTGCCAATCTTGTTTTTTTTCGCTTTTTCAATGACTTTTTAACCATTCCCGTTCTTTTTCAAACGAGCAATATGAACGACCTTGGAAGCAGTGTACATGAATTGATCAATCTGAGTGACCTATTGTATTTTGCCGATATTCTTTTCTTGCTGCTGCTGGTGAAATACAAACCAAAAACATTCCATGATTGTCGATACAATCCAAAGGATCGTAAATTCTTTATGTTAATCGCTTTAGGAGTAACATTTTTTAACTTAGCTTTAGCTGAAGCGGCGCGTCCTGAACTATTGACAAGAACGTTTGACCGCGAAATCCTCGTTAAGAATATCGGTACGTACCATTATCACCTCTATGATGCAATATTACAGACGAAATCATCAGCTCAACGTGCCCTTGCGGACGGCAGTGAATTGTCGGAAATTGAAAATTATGTCCGTGCCAATCAAAAAGAGGTTAATGATGATCTCTATGGTCTGGCAAAAGGCAAAAATGTGATACTTGTATCATTGGAATCCACTCAAAGCTTTGTCATCAATAAAACTGTCAACGGTGAAGAAATCACTCCTTTTCTGAACGAATTCATTAAAGAGAGCTATTATTTCAATAACTTTTATCACCAAACTGGCCAGGGGAAAACATCCGATTCAGAATTCATTATTGAGAATTCCCTCTATCCTTTAGGTAGAGGTGCAGTATTTTTCACTCATGCCCAAAATGAATACAAAGCCACCCCCGAAATCTTAACGGAAAAAGGTTACTATACGGCTTCCTTGCATGCCAATAATAAAAGCTTTTGGAATCGTGACATAATGTATGATTCTCTTGGATACCAGCGGTTTTATGACAGTGATGAATACAATGTCTCTGAAGGGAATTCCATCAATTGGGGTTTGAATGATAAATCTTTCTTCAAACAATCAATCTCTCACTTGAAGAGGATGCCTGAGCCTTTTTATGCCAAGTTCATAACGTTAACCAATCATTTCCCATTCACTTTGAATGAGGAAGACCGGACATTGGAGCCATACGATTCCAATTCCAAAACATTGAATCAATATTTTCCGACCGTACGTTATACGGACGAAGCCTTGGAACGATTTGTCGGCGATTTGAAACGTGATGGATTATATGATGATTCCATAATTGTGCTATATGGGGACCATTATGGAATTTCGGAAAATCACAACTCTGCCATGAGCCAGTTCCTTGGGAAGGAAATCACGCCTTTCGAATCCATCCAACTTCAGCGTGTCCCGCTCATCATACATATCCCCGGTCAGAAGGGAAAAACGATTTCCACCGTTTCCGGCCAAATTGATGTAAGGCCGACACTCCTTCATTTATTGGGGATTGAAAATGATGATTATATCGAATTCGGCAAAGATCTATTTTCTGAAGAGAAATTAGAATTCACCGTTCTTCGCGATAGCAGTTTCATCACGAAGGATTATCTCTATACGATGGATACCTGCTATGATAAAAAGACTGGAGCGGCGACTGAAAAAGTTTCATGTGAGAAGTATTTGGAAAAGGCGAAACAAGAGCTTGATTACTCCGACAAAATCATTTACGGGGATTTGCTCCGATTTTATGAGCAGCGTTGAAAAAAGAAACCTGGCGCAATCCAGGTTTCAGTTGTAGATAAAAAGGTATTGAGGTGGTATCTGGTGTTACGATCGTACTGGCTAAAAATAACGTTTTAAATGGATCAATTATCTAAAGTAATCATTTCAAGCCGATATCGCTGAATACAATCATGTTTTGAAAGAATCTATAGTCACCTCAAGTTTTAATACTAAACAAAAAAGACTGTGGACAAAAGTGTTCTATCTAAAAGGTAAAACAAAGTTGATTGGAACGTAATACGAGACTCCTGCTTAGAAAAGCGAGTCTAGGGGAGACCTCGCAGGCGCAAAGGCGCCGAGGAGGGTCCCGGACCGCCCGCGGAAAGCGAGTGCCTGAAGAGGAAATCGACGTTCAAATTGCACAAAACCTAAAAAAACGGTAGGAGATTTTCATCGAGTTTGTCTTCTGATACCTGGCGCAATCCAGGTTTTTTCGTTTTTTCAGGAGAATCAGTACCCATTACAATTATGAAACAAGAGACTTCCTGAACATCTTTCTGTTTTTCCCTTCATAAAGATAAAACAATGAAAGGGGCGGAGGCTGAATGAAAGTCGTGAGCAGAAGCGGGGATGATTTGGCATATTACAGTCAATTGTTCCAAATTCCCCGGGTTTTGATAGAGGATGCCAATCCCGCCATTACTGGCGGGGTTTTGCCAAATGGCATGGAAGTACAGATACCTGGATACATTGTTCAGGAAGAGTCCCGGTTAGATATCGATTTTGCCGAAATCGCTTTACAATATCACCTGCCCATCGATGGGGTATCATTGTTGAATCAAGGTGGAGAAAAACCTTTTTCCGTACCCGTCCGGGTCATGAATCCCATGATTGTCACCGACAAGCCCTATGATTATCAATCACTTCTTGACGATCTTGATACTCTATCTTTTCATTACCCCTTTATTAAGGTTGAATCGATTGGGAGGAGTGTGTTGGGAAAAGAACTCCTTGAGGTAAGGATCGGTCAAGGCGATAAGATCATACATTATAACGGTTCATTCCATGCTAATGAATGGATCACTTCGGCGGTTTTGATGAAATGGCTGAATGATTTTCTGCTGGCAGTAACGAATGATTGTACACTTTGCGGAATGGATTGTATGCCCTTTTATCGGGATATGACCATTTCGATGGTTCCAATGGTGAATCCGGATGGAGTCGAGCTTGTCCTAAAGGGGGAGGAGGCGGCAGAGGGGAAGGTCGATGTTTTAAAAATAAACAATGGCAATCCTGCCTTTTATGCTTGGAAAGCCAATATACGCGGTATAGATCTGAATAATCAATATCCTGCCAATTGGGAAATTGAAAAGCGTAGAAAGATTCCAAAAGCACCTGCCCCAAGAGATTTCCCAGGAGAGACCGCTTTATCAGAACCAGAAGCATTGGCCATGAAGGAGCTGGCCATCAAGCGGAATTTTGAAAGAGTGCTTGCACTTCACACCCAGGGAAAAGAATTCTATTGGGGATATGAGGGACATGAACCTGAAGATGCAGCGAATGTTGCAAGGGAGTTTGAGGAACGCAGCGGATATCGGGCAGTACAATACGTTGACAGCCATGCCGGGTATAAAGATTGGTTCATTCAGGAATTCAAACGCGGCGGTTTCACAATCGAATTGGGAAAGGGCATCAATCCGCTTCCGCTTTCCCATTTGCCTGGTATATATGAAGATACCGTCAAGATATTGGTGGCAGGCCTTTATATGTGATACATTTCCCCCTAAGGGATATACTTCCAAAAAAATATAAGATCATTATTCGCCACATTTTCTCTTTTTTACTTTATAATGAAAGTCGTAAGGATTCGATTGGTTAATCCTTACTCTCTTTCTAATGTCTCGCTCACATATGCCAGGCGTTTTAGTTTTGAAGTGGGAGGTGTGTGGAGATTAAAGTATCCAAAGCAGCACTTTGTATGCGGCTTTCCATTTGTAAGATGTTGTGTTTCATCCCATTATTTATCTCCACTATCCTTCTTATCTCGGCTTGTGAGCCTTCCAAGGACCTTAGTAAACCCGTAAATGATACGGAAAAAGAACACTCCCAATCAAACCTGGAAACTTCAGTAAGCAATCTAAAGGTCCCGACTGCAGAAACGGATAAAATCGAAGCCGTTGTTGGATGGCTGGATTCTAAAACCATTTTATATTCTGTGAAGCGGGATGGTAATGAATTATCCCAGTTGATGGCATGGAATTTGAAAACGAATGATACTTCCGTTTTCTATCAGCCGGCTTTTGAGTTTTCTGAAGTATCGATCAGTCCGTCTGGAACGCATATTTTGTTATCGTCCTTCACCTCTTCGGGTAAAGCATCAATCACAATACTCGATAAAACGGGAGATCCACTTTATTCCGTGGCGATCCCAGCCTATGAATTAGCTTATGAGTGGAATTCATTTAAAGATGGCCAGTTGTTTTTATCGAGTTTTTATGAAGATTGGACATACAACAGTTATGTGTTGAATCCAGATGAACAAACAATGGAAACTCTGGACTTTCCACAGCCCTTTGCTCAATGGGCAAGTGAAAAAGATTTGATGTTTCTCGATTGGGACAGGGAAGAACCTGCTTTGACGGCACCCCTAGAAAGAAAAGCGCTTAATGGGGATGGAACGGACAGCCTTATGCTCGATGTCATTCACTTTAAAAAAATGAAACAAGCGCTAATGACGATTCAAGTGGAGACAGAAAAACAAGATCGGGGTACATATGCATTTTATGATCCAACAAACAAGCCGATCCACTCTTTTTCCGTACCACTATTGAAAAGCTTTTCAGATTGGATGATTCCCTCCTATGATTTCATTGAAAAAGACAAGGAATTGATAACATTTATTCCTAATGAATCAAAAGATGCGGACCAATATGAGGGAAGGTTTACCTTAACTAAATTAAATTGGGAAAAAGGCACACAAGAAGAATTGATGAAGGACATGGAAAATGAACCATTAAGCTGTTCGCTTGATGGCAACTTCTGCTTATATGGATATCAATTTGAGAAAATCATTGATATGAAAACCCATCAAATACAAAGATTGTTCAAACAAACATGATGACCTAAAACAAAAGCTCGCCGGATGGCGAGCTTTCAGACTGTAGGAAACTCGATGAAAATCGTTTGCCTACAGTTTTTTTATGGCTTGTACAATTGGACGTTGATTTCCGTTCCAGGCACTCTTAAAGACAGCAGCTTATAGAAAGTTAAGCGCAGAATGCGTATTCGTCGATTCTACACCCCTTTTGTCTACAAACTGAAAGCTCGCCGGATTGGCGAGCTTTTTTCTTCAATGGGCAACTGGAAAACCGCTGTTGATGACAGTCATGACAGTGAACCAGCCAAACACGACTGCACTGCCGGCAGCAAAAATGAATCCTAAGAAGTTTCTCTTTTTTAATGAGGTAAACACAGCTACTACTCCTAATATAGCCACAAGTCCGAAAACTACCATTAATATCATGTCAAAACCCCCTTTTTCGTAATGAATACTTAATCCTTAATAATATACCCAGAGAATAAAGCAACTACCAAAAATATGTAGAAAAGATTGCATTTGTTAATATCTTAATATTTTTTCAATAATTTGTCGAGGTTTAATAGGTGACACTTCTATGACTTGAGTAAACTGGATTAACATTAGCAGCTTAATTAGTGTAAGATGAAGATAGAAAATCATATTGGAGTTGATGGAAATGAAATGGACACAAATACCTCTAGGCCCGCTGCAAACGAATTGTTATGTAGTTTCTGATGGACAGGATTGCATCATTTTCGATCCGGGTGAAGAGCCGCAGAAAATCATACAGTACATACAAACAAAAAATTTAAAGCCTTTGGCGATTTTATTGACACATGCACATTTTGACCATATCGGTGCTCTTGATGCTATTCGGGATCATTATGGGATACCTGCATATATTCATGAAAAAGAGGCCAAGTGGCTACTTGATCCCGCATTGAATGGTTCTCAAAACTGGTTCCCGGAAAATCCAATGCGCATGAAGCCTGCCGATCACTTCCTGGCAAATGAGCAACAACTTACTATTGGGGGATTCACTTTCGAAGTATTCGAAACCCCCGGACACTCACCAGGGAGCGTTTCGTATTATGTAAAGGACGAACGGCTCCTCTTTTCAGGGGATGTCTTGTTCCAAGGAAGCGTAGGCAGAACCGATTTAATAGGCGGAAGCGAGGCAGTGCTGTTAAATAGCATTGAAACGAAGCTGCTGACACTTTCTGATGATACGATCGTTTTTCCTGGTCATGGGCCTGTCACGACCATTCTGGATGAAAAGAATACTAATCCCTTTTTGAGATAATGACTTTTGCAGGTGCCGTTTGGCACCTGTTTTATTTTAAGTTCTTAATTATGTAAAAATATTGAAATGGGTCATTTCCCAAACTATACTGAAAATAGAAACCGGGACCTTGCCTTGTGTGCAGACTTTAATTCGGCTCTGAACTAAGATTTGGAAACATTCATTTTGTAATCATGGCACGCTTATGACTGCGAGATGAAAAAATTGAACATTTTGTGAACTTTAAATTTTGTTTTGAGTATGATTGTCGATAAAAACTTATTTATGTGTTTTGTAAAGAAAGGACATTTAATTTTCATTTGATGGAAGCATGGAGACGGAGGCATTGTGTTGAAAAATCACTTAAAGGAATTGATTGCAGGAAGCCCCCAAAAAAGAATTTCCTATCATGACTATATGGAAGCTGTTTTATATGCGCCAAATATAGGCTACTATGTACGCGCAAAAAAGAAGATTGGCTCCAGAGGGGATTTTTATACGTCTGGCAATGTTGGGGATGCATTTGGGAGATCTCTGGCCAGATGGTTCGTTTATTTAATAAAAAACTGCGGAGTTTCACCAAAAATCATCGAGGTCGGCGCAGGGGACGGTAAGCTCGCTTATGATATCCTCGTTTCCATGAAGGAAATGGAACCGCAGATATGGGACTCTTTGACTTATATCCTTGTGGATGAAAGTCCATTTCATAGAAGGCTTCAGCAAGAACGTATAGGGATGTTCAAACAGGCAGTTTCTGCTGCCAGTTTGGAAAAATGGACGAAGGTAAATGGTATCCTCTTTTCAAATGAACTTTTCGACGCGTTGCCTATACATGTGATTGAAAAGTATAAGGGAGCCCTCGTAGAGGTATTCGTCACTGAAAAGGAAGGCGAGTTGGTAGAGGTGAGGGAACCTTTGGACAACCCTGACATTCTATCTTACCTTACAGAACGAACTGTCACCTTAAATGAAAAACAACGATATGAAGTTCCGTTAAAAATGGTCCGTGAATATGAGAAGATCGTTTCCTGTATCGAATCGGGTATACTCCTTACAATTGATTATGGCTATACCGAAAAGGAATGGAAGGAGCCAGCTCATCTTCAAGGGAGCTTGAGGGGCTATTATGAGCACCAAATGATTAAAGATCCACTTATGTATCCTGGTGATATGGATCTGACGACACATATCCATTTTGACACATTAATCGAGATTGGAAAAAGAAAGGGTCTTTCCAATCAGGGGCTTTTTCTTCAAAATGAATTCTTGCTTAAAGCAGGGATATTAGAGGAACTGAGGGACCATCAAGGAACTGATCCATTCTCGAAAACGGCGAAGCGTAATCGTGCAATTCGCGGACTTATCGTTCCAGGGGGAGTTAGTGAACATTTCAAAGTGTTGCTTCAATTGAAGAATTTAGCAAATGATGTAAGGATCTTTCCTGAATGGTGACAAGTAAAAACCCATGAATCAAAATTCATGGGTTATGTAATATTGCTTGTTCTTAATGCGCAGTACCAGGAGTCATCATAAATACGCTCCAGTAGGAAAATCCTGCAAAGAAAACGGTAAGATAGGCGCCGAAAACATAAATATACATGCGCTCAGATAATTTCAAATAACTTAAAAGTACAAAAAAGATCGTTTGTGCAAAGAAAAGCAAAGACGTTTGATGCATATGGCCAAGATAAAAGAAAATTGCCATAATTCCTGTCCAAAATCCACATACTCTGAACATGCGTTCCATCCGAATCCCTCCTTATGTCTAGTCGTGTACATTCTAAATAATTATAAATGAAATTGTAAGGTAATGTAAAGGATGCCTTTTGTTTCTATGTGAGAACCGAAGCTTGGTATGAGCATGCTGCACAATTGGACATCATATTTTCTAATTCCACAATATTGACATTATCAAACAAGGCTTCGAACATACCTTCTATAAATGAATTGTGCATGGAGCAGATTGTCCCTGGATCCACTTCAGTAACTTCCTTAAACGGGCAATTGAAGATACGGAAGGATATTTTATTTTCTTCTTCGCTTGCTTGTATTTCAGGAGATAACCCTGCGATGGTAGCCGCATTTTTAAGCATGCTGACTTTTTCTGCAAAAGCAATTCGATCGATTGACTTCGAGTTCAGGGCTAGTTGCTGCTTGATCAGTTCCTCCCCGAAAGCTTTTCCCGTTTCATAAAAAGCCTGTTTTCCTTGTTCCCCTAATGTCATCATCGTCTGGATTGCAATTCTGGAAAGCAGCTGATAGTTCCTGTATGGAAAATGAAGCTGAATGACTTTATCAGATAATCGATAAAGCCGGCTCGGTCGACCGCCTTTACCGGTCTTTCGGGCATCCGAGGTCAACATATCGATATCTTCAAGTTTTGACAAATGTAGACGGGCAACATTTGGATGGATGTTAAAAGAATCGGCAATTTGCTGTACCGATACAGCGCCATGGTTGTTCACAATATGCTGATATATATAATACCTGGTGGGATCTGCTAACACGTTTGTTATTTTTAACGTTTGTTCCATTACACCCCTCCTGTATTCCATAGTTTACCTATGTCCATTATAATGCAGGCAGAAAAAAATGGAATAATAGAAAGCGCTAACTCCCTTTAGTTTAAAAAAAGTTCACAAATTAAACTGTTTTATAATGCAAAAAAATATACATTAATTGTACAAATGTTATACAATCATTATATAAAATATAATTGTATACAAAATGTGAACGGGGAGTGATTAGTATGGCACAGTTAACTTTCTTTTCGTACCCAAGTTGTACATCTTGCCGTAAAACAAAAAAATGGTTAAGGGCCAATCATGTTTCCTTCGATGAACGACATTTATTCAGAGAAACTCCAACTGCAGCAGAGTTAAAAAGAATCCTTGAATTGACAACGGAAGGACTTGATGAAGTATTAGCTACAAGAAGTGAAGCTTACAAAGACTTACAAGTTAATATTGACGAAATGATGCTTTCTGATGTCATCCAATTATTAACAAAAGAACCGAAGTTATTAAGAAGGCCCATCCTCATAGACGGGGAAAAACTGGTGATAGGTCATAATGTAGACGCTTTAAGAAATTTGGTTTCCCAAAGGCTTGAATTGAAAGTTAGCATGTAAATGATTCTCGAAGTTCTTTTCGGGAATTTTTTTTATTCTGGAGCAGGAATTTGTCGTGGATTGTCGAATCCTTACAACAAGAAATATAGGAGGTGATGAATGAATTGATATCGATTGAAAAGACCGCAGAAAAAATATTAACCCGTGCCATTCAGGAATCTGCATCGGATATCCACATTTTTTTTCGGAGGGAGGGACCTCTCATCCAATTCAGGATAGACAATAAGCTTGTACCCCAGGAAACATTATCATTCTTTGAAGCTGAGAGGCTGATCGCTCATTTGAAGTTCCTTGCCTCGATGGATATAGGGGAGAAAAGGAGGCCCCAGAGTGGTGCCCTCACCATTAAATTGGCTAACCAGGTTGTCGGACTCCGCCTTTCCACTTTACCCACTGCCCATCTCGAAAGTTTGGTCATCCGTTTAATACCCCAACAGAATATCCTCCCTCTCGAACAGTTATCCTTATTTCCAAACACCGTCCAAAAATTGATTGCACTCCTGAAGCATTCCCATGGCATGCTTATTTTTACCGGCCCGACCGGCAGTGGAAAAACCACGACATTATATTCCCTGCTTCACCATGCCCACGAAATGATCAATCGAAATATCATTACACTTGAAGATCCCATTGAAAATGTATCCGAAAAGGTACTGCAAGTCCAAATCAATGAAAAGGCGGGCATTACGTATTCTGTAGGTCTAAAAGCTGTCCTGAGACATGACCCCGACGTGATTATGGTTGGGGAAGTCAGGGATGCAGAAACTGCCAAAATTGCAGTGCGTGCCGCATTAACCGGTCATTTGATACTTACAACCATGCATACAAGGGATGCCAAGGGAGCCATCTCCAGGTTACTGGAATTTGGTGTCAGCTTGCTTGAGGTTGAACAGAGTTTGATTGGCGTGACAGCACAGCGGCTGGTTGAATTGCGATGTCTTCCATGTAAAGGGGACTGTGCTTTTGCTTGCAAAATGACTGCCAGGAATAAAAGGGCCAGTGTATATGAATTGCTCTATGGAAAAAGCCTGGCTGAGGTTCTCAGGATAATGGGAGATGAAAAAGGAATGGCAACGGTAGGCTACCGCCAATTGAAGGATGAAATCGGAAAAGCGGTTGCGATGGGCTATGTGGATTCAGAGGAATATGAACGGCTGGTATACCATGAAACCAAAAAGTAAATGGAGGGTAAAAGAGCAGGCGGTCTTTATTTCGAAGCTAGGTGAATTATTGAAGCATGGTTATCCCTTGGCGGAGGCTTTACATTTTCTTGAATTTCAGGAATCAAAGAAGAAAGCGGAAGGCTTCACTCAGGCTAAAGCCGATTTAAGGAACGGTTTCCCGCTGCACTTGGTGCTGACCCATCTGAATTTTCATCCGCAGCTTGTAAGTTATATATTTTATGGAGAACAATACGGCGACCTGGAACGGGCGTTGAAAGAAGGCGGGCGATATTGGAAGAAAAGAACCGAGGATATGGATAAAGTAAAAAAGTTAATGGTGTATCCTGTATTCTTAGTCTTTTTTGTAGGTATCGTTTTTTATATTCTTCAGAGTGTTCTCCTTCCTAAATTCCAGACAATCTATATCACGATGGATGTCGATCAGCATACACTCTTGAGATTAATGTCAGCTTTCACATTCATTCTTCCAGCACTCCCCTTCTTTTTACTCGGATTGCTCCTATTCTTGTATGTACTCAAACGATTTTGGTTTAACGGATTGTGCCCATTAAGGCAGCGGAGGATTTTGATGGGAATTCCGATATTCGGGACTTTCATCAAATTATACGAAACTTATTTTTTTGCAAGCCAATTAAGTGGCTTACTCTCCGGAGGGCTATCGATTAACGATAGCATTAAATTATTCTCGATAAATCAACAGCAGCCTTTTTACCAAAAACTATGCAATATCATTAAGGATGATCTGATCGAGGGCAGATCACTTGAATTGGTTTTTCGGGAGCTTCCATATTTTGATGGTAATTTGCCGGTGGTCGCTGCAAATGGTCAAAAATACGGCAGACTTGATGCGGAGCTACTTCATTACAGTCGTTTTATACTGGAGAAAATTGAAGAGAGAATGAATGTAATCTTAAAAATCATTCAGCCTCTCATGTTTTCACTGATAGGTCTGTTGATCGTGTCCATTTATTTGGCGGTTTTGCTGCCGATGTTCTCACTGCTCGAAAGTATATAGAATTTTATTATTGTATTCCGGAGGTGAAAATGCTCGAAGGCCATCTGGTATTCAGGTGGTTTCAGGAGCATGATGGATATGTTGAAGAAAGTGATGAATGAACGTGGTTTTACACTAATTGAAATGCTTATTGTTTTACTGGTAATTTCCATCCTTTTGATTATAACAATCCCCAATATCACAAAGAACCAATCTACGATTCAGTCCAAAGGATGTGAAGCATTCGTGAAGATGGCCCAAGCACAGGTACAGGCTTATGAGATTGATAATGCTAAACTGCCCGGAAGTATCGGGGAATTGGAAAGTCAAGGCTATCTCAAACAGACATCCTGTCCTAATGGGGATGATATTAGTTTGGATAGTAAAGGAAAGATAACGGTCGTTGAGTAGGAGAGAAGGGAATATACGGCATTCCGATGGGGGGTATACACTATCTGAAACCCTTATTGTCCTCGTTATTGTTGTACTCCTGATTTCCATCGGTCCTAATCTATTTCCTAGCTTCACTAAAGGCATGGAAAATAGGCTATTTCTTTCTCAATTCCATGAAGATCTCTTCTATGCACAACAGTATGCCATCAGTCATGAGAGCTTCATTTACCTCCATATAGATAATGCCAAAAAGGTTTATACCGTTTCGTCTTATACGGAGGGGATCGTTCTAGAGAGAAGCATACCAAAGGATATTCAGTTTTTAAGTGACACTTTGGGGTTCAGCTTCCATTTTAATCAGTATGGAAATGCTTCAAAAGCCGGGACGATTATGATTGATACGTCAAAAGGAATGTACAAATTAGTCCTCAATATCGGTAAAGGGAGGTTCAGGATTGAGAAATTGTAAAGGTTACGTTTACCTTGAGCTGATGGCCGCATTTTCCATTTGTATTTTCCTGGTCCTTGCCATTTTACCGATTCTTGAAGAGTTAATGACGCATCGGAAAGATATTGCCGTAAGGACAGAAGCCCACCATTTATTATATGAAAGATTGACGGCGTTCATGGATGGGGAGATACAAGCAATTGGTCAGGAAATCTTCTACAAAAAAAAATCCTATGAATTGGTTTGGAAGGACCATGGGGATTTCCCGGGGATGATTGAAGGGTGTGTACGTTATGAAGATGAATCGGGTAATCTTGAATCCATTTGTGATGCTGCGAAAAAATGATGGCTTTACGATGATTGAAATGTTTTTTTCTTTAATGATATTAATGACGACGTCCCTTTTTGTTCTACAGCTTTTTTCAATCATTCACACCCAGATGGGGTCCGTTGATGAATTACATCCTAAAGAGTGGGAGGTCTTTACCATGCAAATGAAGCAGGAGGTCCGGAGTTCCAAAGCTCAGGATGTAATGGGAAATAAATTATATTTGCTGCTTTCAGATGAACAATTATCATCGTTTGAACAATATGAAAATAAGGTCCGAAGACGAGTGAATGGTATGGGGCATGAGGTCATCTTACAGAACATTTCGGAATTCGGGGTTGAGAAGGATGGCAGTGTCATTGTTATAAATATAACGGATAAAGCAGGGACTACTTTCAGTCGAAGATTTCATCCTTTCTTTAGGAATGTCACGAAAGTCGATGAATAATCAAAAAGGAGTCGTTTTCCCGATGGTCATGATTGTAGCGAGTGTTTTCATCATGTTCACGATACTAATGATCGATCAGTTTATCATCGATAAAAAGTTTTATAAAGAAGTGGAAGAATCGCTTGTGGCCGACCATCTTGTCCATTTAGCGATCAAGGATGTGACGGCAGAGTGGGGCGAAGAGATCCCCAAAATCATCCAGGGGGAAATTTCATACCCTAATGGTGTGGTGCGGTATACCTTAATGAAAGAAGAAGGTCCTTACGTCTATATCGAGTTTTCTTCCACGACTAAAAATGACCGTGAGGGAAGGGTCATCATTCAATACGATAAAGAAGTGGGGGAAGTGAAAGAATGGTTGGAAAAGCAGGCTGTGTAATACGCAAAATCAACACTCTTTCATAATGGAAAGCGACAGGTACACGTGTTCAGGGAACAAGCGAAGGAATAAAAGAAGCGTAAACGGGGCATACTTTGCATAGGGTGATGATTTTATATGTCTACAAACGCTTATATTAAATATCTGACTCAGCAACTTGTCGAGTATTTTAATCTGACGAAAAAAGAACGAAAAGAAAAGCGCCGTCACAGAAAAGAGGATAAAAATCATGGTATGTCCCATTGGTTTGGCATTGTCCCTTTTGCTTTGTCGATGTTCGTAAGGAAAAATATCAAAAAATAAAACAGATGTCCTGAACTTAGGGCATCTGTTTTTTTATTGTTCTTACTTATCCCAATGCCCTATCTGAAAGGTAAAATAATCCTCCGTTGATGATGGATATTCGGATGTTGGGTTCATATTGAGCTTTTAAGGCATCTTTTTCGGTAAAATAGCTCTCACTTTTTTCGTCCATATCCTTGTAAAAATGCTCCAATAAATTCAAGTCATTCTGCCAGCGAAGCATTGCTTCCTCTGCCCAGGAATGGTCATCATCCTCGAAACTGGTCCTGATGTATGTATCGAGTCTTGCCAATCCGCTCTTGGGCATGATGAGCGGTGAAAGCGTAAAGGAGTAATCCGGTATTTTTGGGGTGACCTTTATCGGTAAAACCCGATGGTGAAACCTTTCCATGATCTCACCTGAGATTAAATTCAGTCCGATCGACATGAAGGTATCCTTTTTACGGTCGCATTGATAGGATATTTTCACGTTCAGTGTCAGCCAAGGAAACAAAGGATTATTTCCCCCTTTTGATGGAGGGGTATCCTCAAAAAGTCTAGTATACCCAGCCAGCTTTTTGGTAGATTGAATAATCTGGTGAAGGCGAGGGGAGCCAAAATGAATCATTTCTCCCTTTAAATCGGATGGAGCTTGTTCTGGATCGGTAATGAAAGTCATCTGTGCTGGGTTCGGAACGCCACCTGTTTTTTCTAGATAATGCCAATAAAAGGGTCTGTTCATTAATTCTTTATCCATATCAATCGTCAATTGGACTGTAAGGTGGGTTGGTGCATTATCCAGTATTTCACAATCATTGGCTTTAAAGTAAGTTATTAAAAAATCATGAATTTCCCGTTGCTGCATGAACCTCACCTTCCTTCATTGATTGAGCGAATTGGATTAACGATGAAAAATTATCCATCTTGATTTTCATTTCGCCCTCTGTTTTGGATTCGCCGACCACATCAATCAAATATTCTTCAATGTTGTTAATATCCAGTTTGGTTAGAATATCATCCAATTCGCCGATTACTTTCTCGAATAAATTTATTTTTTCATATAATAACTTCAGAATATGTTCTTCTACTGTATTTTTCGTGGCAAAGTTATAAATCATCACATCTTCTTCCTGACCAAGGCGGTGTATTCGTCCAATTCTCTGTTCGAGCCTCATCGGGTTCCATGGCAGGTCAAAATTAATCAAGTGATGGCAAAACTGAAGGTTTATCCCTTCCCCGCCAGCTTCTGTTGCAATTAATACCTGTATATTCTTTTGGAATAATTCTCGCATCCAATCTTTCTTTCCACGCTTAAAACCGCCTCGGAAAGGAACTGAAGAAATTCCATTCTGCTGTAGGTACCATTGTAAATATAGCTGAGTTGCCCGATATTCGGTAAAGATAATGACTTTATCATCAATTTTCTTGATCAGTTCCAAAGCTTTTTCAGCCTTGGAGTTCTGAACCGTTTCATTCACTTTAGAAAATAAATCATCAAGCTTTGCCAAAAAGTCAGGGGAAGGCTGATCATATTTATTTTTCATATTCTTTAATGTATAAAAGACCGCCTCTCTGCTGCTGCATGCTTCCCTTTGGAGAGTGAGAGCCGAAAAGGCGCTTCCTTTAGAACCATCCGAAATAGGTTTGAATTTGGAAACTGCATCGTACAATGCTTGTTCCGTTGGAGAAAATTCAATGGTGATGGTCTCCACATGCCGTTTTGTCCATTCAATGCCAGTATCGGCCCGCCGGTTTCGAATCATGACAGTGTTGACAAGTTCCTTTAGGTGTTCATCTTCAATTATGTTCCGGCCTTTCCCTTTATACTTTTCCGAAAAAAGTGAGGCATTTCCCAAGTGGCCCGGTTTCAATAACGAAACTAGGTGGAAAATTTCCTCGACTTTATTTTGAATCGGAGTGGCTGTCAGGAGTAAACAAAATTTCTTTTTCAGATTTTGGACGAATTCATAGTTCTTCGTCTTATTATTTTTAAGTTTATGAGCTTCATCAATAATGATGAAGTCGTATTCCTGCTTGAAAATGATATCTCGATGTGGAGCGCGTTTCGCTGTATCAATGGATGAAATGACCACATCACAGGAGTCCCAAACATAACTTTTTCTCTGAACGACTGCCGGTATATGGAACTTGGTATTCAATTCAAAAGCCCATTGTGTGACAAGGGAAGCCGGAACAAGGATCAAAACTTTTTTTACAAGGCCCCTAATCATATACTCTTTTAGGATCAATCCAGCTTCAATTGTTTTTCCGAGCCCTACCTCATCAGCTAAAATGGCCTTTCCATTCATCTTTTCCACCACTTGCTTGGCTGCTTCCAATTGATGCGGAAGCGGGGTTAACTGCGGAAGGTGCTTGGGCGCCTGTAAACCTTCAAAATCAGGGATGATAAGATTTTCCTCCATTTGAACCGCCAGCTTATAAAGCTCCCAATTTCCCCATGGACCGTCATTTTCCATCTTTTGCAGAAACTCGTCATTCCATTCAGAATTAAAGGATATATTGATTTTCATAGAAATAACTCCCTCTTAAATCATAATTTCCTTAATAAAAGGTCAAAACCCGAACATTTCATATGTGAAGTAAGAAAAATATTTCTCTTCAAAAGATATTGCAGAGATAAGTTTCTTAGGGTAGGATATAAGTATATTTAGAAAATTCCAATTTCCAAACGCTACAAAGAATCTTTGTACATCGATTTTGCAGTTCGCGTTTTCTTAGTATGGGCTTTAGGCTCCTAATTTATCCAAAATTACTGAAGGAGACCGATCAAACGGTTTCTGAAGTTTCAGGAGAATTGGCAGAGAATGCATTCCACGATGATCAGGGGTTTTACCGATGCTTGGTGGCTTATTGGCTTCCTTTCATTGGTAGACCATTTATATGCGGGTGAAGATAAGGGGAGAGACTACGGATGTAGCGCCGAAGGAGCAAACTTAGCAGTGAATCTCTCAGGCAAAAGAACTCTTATTGGACGCAACTCTGGAGAGCGCCGCCCATTTTGGGACGGCCACCAAAGGGGAAAACCTATTACATAGGTAAACTTTCAGGTTTCAGGACAGAGAAAAAGCTCAAACGGGCTTTCTCTGTCCTTTTTTGTGCTTTTTTCACATCATGAATCAGGATATCTGATGCGTAATGACAAGAAGCTTTTGATAATGAAGCCAATTAATTTTAAAAAATCTGAAGGGGGTCATTTTTTGACCAATTTAAAAAGAACACCACTATTTGAGGTTTATCGTGAATACGGAGGTAAAACGATTGATTTTGGCGGCTGGGAACTTCCTGTCCAATTTTCGGGTATAAAGGACGAACATGAAGCCGTACGTACAAAAGCGGGGTTATTCGATGTTTCCCATATGGGAGAAGTCGATGTTAAGGGTCCCGGGAGCCTTTCCTTTTTACAGAAGATGCTGACTAATGATATATCAAAGCTGAAACAGGGTGGTGCCCAATATACCGCCATGTGTTATGAAAACGGAGGCACGGTTGATGATCTCATCGTGTATAAAAGGGCTGAGGATGACTATCTGCTCGTGGTCAATGCAGCGAACACAGAAAAAGATTTCAATTGGCTGCAAGCTCATTTAACGGAAGATGTCCAAATTAAGAATGTATCTAGTGACTATACACAGCTGGCACTTCAAGGACCATCTGCAGAGAAGATTTTACAAAAACTATCGGGAAATACTGCTTTAAATGAAATTGGATTTTTCAAGTTCAAGGAAAATGTCATGATTAACGGTATCTCCACGATGGTATCCCGTACTGGATACACTGGTGAGGATGGCTTTGAGATATATAGTGACAGTGAAAATGGTCCTGCCCTTTGGAAGGCGATTATGGATGCCGGAAAGGAAGAGGGGGTTCAGCCGATTGGTTTAGGTGCTCGTGATACCCTGCGTTTTGAAGCGAAACTGCCGTTGTATGGGCAGGAGCTTTCAGCGGACATCACCCCGATAGAAGCCGGGATTGGTTTTGCAGTAAAAGTGGATAAGGAAGTTGATTTTTTCGGGAAAGCCGTTCTTGCTGAGCAAAAGGAGAAAGGAGCTCCCCGCAAGCTTGTGGGAATTGAAATGATTGACCGTGGCATTCCACGTCATGGGTATAAGGTCTACAGCGGTGATAAAGTCATTGGTGAGGTCACGACCGGTACCCAATCACCAACGTTGAAGAAAAACGTGGGTTTGGTACTTATCCATAAGGAATTTTCGGTGCTGGATGCGGAAGTCGAAGTGGAAATCCGTTCCAAACGTTTGAAAGCCGTTATAATACAAACACCTTTTTATAAAAAACCACGTAAATAGAGGGGAATGGTCATTAGATGAAACATCGTTATTTACCCATGACAGAGCAAGATAAACAAGAAATGCTGAAAGTGATAGGTGTATCCACTGCTGAAGAACTTTTCAATGATATCCCTGAAAGCGTTCGTTTTCAAGGAGAATACGATATCAAGCCTGCTAAATCGGAACCTGCATTAATGAAAGAATTATCAAGGCTTGCTGCCAAGAATGCGGATCTTAAAAACTATGCTTCCTTCCTTGGTGCGGGTGTCTATGACCATTATGCACCGATCATCGTCGATCATGTTCTATCCCGTTCTGAATTTTATACGGCGTATACACCTTATCAGCCTGAAATTTCACAGGGCGAGCTTCAGGCCATCTTTGAATATCAAACGATGATATGTGAATTGACGGGCATGGATGTGGCTAACTCCTCCATGTATGACGGCGGAACAGCGCTGGCTGAAGCAGCCATGCTTGCTTCAGGACAGACACGACGCAAGAAGATTCTCATTTCAGGAGCCGTTCATCCTGAATCAAAAGAAGTCGTGAAGACCTATGCGAAAGGGCAACGCGTGGAAGTGATCGAAATTCCTTATAAAGACGGTGTGACGGACTTAGCTGCTTTAAGGGAATTGGCGAATGAGGACATTGCAGGAGTGATCGTGCAATATCCAAACTTTTTTGGCCGCATCGAGCCATTGAAAGAAATGGAAGAAATCATTCATGGAGTCAAGTCGATGTTTATCGTTTCAAGTAATCCGCTTGCATTGGGAGCTTTGACATCTCCTGGTGCACTTGGTGCAGATATCGTAACGGGGGATGCTCAGCCATTCGGCATTCCAGCGGCATTCGGTGGACCTCATTGTGGATATTTTGCCGTTACTAATAAACTTGTTCGGAAAGTTCCGGGCCGACTCGTCGGTCAAACGGTGGATGAAAATGGAAAAAGGGGATTTGTACTGACGCTTCAAGCTCGTGAACAGCACATTCGCCGTGACAAAGCCACATCCAACATTTGTTCCAATCAAGCTTTGAATGCCTTGGCAGCTTCTGTTGCAATGACCGCGCTTGGTAAAAAGGGTGTCAAAGAAATGGCCGTGCAAAATATTCAAAAGGCGCATTATGCGAAAAAAGCAATTATGGCAAAAGGGGTGGAAGTGATATTCGACGGTCCTTCGTTCAATGAATTTGTCATTAAACTGCCTGCTTCGTTTTCAGAAATCAATAAAAACCTTTTTGAAAAAGGGATGATCGGCGGCTTTGATTTAGGGACGGTTTATCCTGAGCTGAAAGACCATATGCTGGTTGCGGTAACTGAACTTAGAACAAAAGAAGAAATTGATGCACTTGCGCAGGAATTGGGGGATCAACATGAATAATAAAGATCAATCACTCATTTTTGAAATCAGTACTTCCGGTCGAATCGGGTACAGTCTGCCAGAAATGGATGTTGCAACTATTCCGCTCGAAGAAATTCTTCCTGCCGACTACATCCGTGAAGAAGAGGCAGAGCTGCCTGAGGTGTCCGAACTGGATATCATGCGTCACTATACAGCACTCTCCAAACGGAATCATGGGGTGGATTCGGGTTTTTATCCGCTGGGTTCATGCACGATGAAATATAACCCGAAAATAAATGAAAACGTGGCACGCTTCAACGGCTTTGCCCATATCCATCCATATCAAGATCCGGCTACCGTACAGGGAGCATTGGGCCTATTATTTGATTTGCAGGAACACTTAACGGAAATCACCGGGATGGACCAAGTGACATTACAGCCTGCAGCAGGTGCTCATGGTGAGTGGACAGGGTTAATGATGATTCGCGCTTTTCACGAAGCGAATGGCGATACAGAACGGACGAAAGTGATTGTACCTGATTCTGCACACGGTACGAATCCTGCCTCTGCCACTGTTGCCGGACTTGAAACGATTACAGTGAAATCCGATGAAAATGGATTAGTCGACCTTGAAGATTTAAAGCGTGTTGTCGGACCTGATACGGCGGCCTTGATGCTGACGAACCCCAATACATTGGGATTGTTTGAAGAGAACATTTTGGAAATGGCACAACTTGTCCATGATGCAGGTGGGAAGCTTTATTATGACGGAGCCAATTTGAATGCAGTCCTATCAAAAGCACGCCCGGGTGACATGGGCTTTGATGTGGTTCACTTAAATCTCCATAAAACATTCACAGGTCCGCATGGCGGCGGCGGTCCGGGTTCCGGTCCAGTAGGGGTGAAGGCGGACTTGATTCCTTACTTGCCTAAACCGCTTGTGGTCAAACAAGGCGAGCAATTCGTTCTTGATTATGATCGTCCGCAATCGATTGGCAGGGTAAAACCTTATTATGGTAATTTTGGGATAAATGTGAGGGCGTATACGTACATTCGTTCAATGGGTCCGGATGGCCTTAAAGCCGTCACCGAGAATGCGGTCATCAATGCCAATTATATGATGCGCAGGTTGGAACCTTATTTTGACCTTCCATATAATCGTCATTGCAAGCACGAATTCGTATTAAGCGGACGCCGGCAAAAGAAATTGGGGGTAAGGACTCTCGATATAGCCAAAAGATTGCTGGATTTCGGGTATCATCCTCCAACCATTTACTTCCCGTTGAACGTGGAAGAAGGAATGATGATAGAACCGACTGAAACCGAGTCAAAAGAAACGCTGGATGCGTTCATCGATGCGATGATCCAGATTGCCAAGGAAGCGGAAGAAACTCCTGAAATCGTCCAGGAAGCTCCGCATACAACCGTTATAAAGCGGCTTGATGAAACTCTTGCTGCAAGAAAACCTGTTCTGCGTTATCAAGCCTAGATTGATAGCTTATACGAAAAAAATCCCTGCCTGCCGGCGGGGATTTTTCATGTTTATGTAAGATTTCATTAAAGTCCAACAGTTAACTTTCTTTTCCTTGAGCTATTGAATTAAAAAGAGCCCATGCGGAGATGGGGTCTTATTTCTTTGCTTTGATTTTCCCGGTCCACATTTTGAAACCGCCCTTTAGGTGAAAAAGTTCCCTGTAGCCCTTTTTGTATAGCATGGCTGCAGCTCTGCCGCTGATGATTTCGCTTTGAGCGTACAAATATACAGGCTTGTCCGGCCTAATTTCGACCAAGCGTGTTTTCATTTGAGTCATAGGGATGTTTCTTGCGCCTAAGATATGACCATTATCGAAATCATTCGGTTCCCGCACATCGATTAGCTGCACTTTTCTGTAGTTAGCGATAAATTCGTCCTGTGTTAGTGTTTTAACGATTTTACGCTGGCGGTACCAATTAAAAAGTGAATACGCAATAACCACTCCTAAGATGATGAGCAGTGTATATAATATTTCCAAACATAAAAACTCCCTTCTACCTTAACGAATACAGACAATCTTTATTATATAATTGCTTTACCCAATAATCAAAAAGAATTTTCATCAAATTCTTCATGACTTGATAGCACTTTCTTTTTTAGAGTGTTAAAGTCTGTTAAACTACTACATGTGAGTTTTTTGTGGGGGATTGAAAAACGTCTATCGAAACGAGGGGTAAGGATGACTAAAGAAAAATGGGGTTTTATAGATTCGGGGTATTGTTCACCGGCTTTTAATATGGCGCTGGACGAAGCCCTGTTAAACTGGCAAAGCAAAGGGGAAATTCCGCCGATCATACGCTTTTACGGCTGGGATCCAGCGACATTGTCGATCGGTTATTTTCAAAAGGCAGAAGCGGAAATTGATATGGGAGAGGTAAAAAGGCAGGGCCTTGGGTTTGTTCGCAGGCCAACAGGAGGACGAGCGGTACTGCACGAGCATGAATTGACTTATAGCGTAATCGTTCCAGAATCCTATCCGGGAATGCCGACTACCGTTACAGAAGCTTATCGTGTCATTTCTGAAGGAATATTAATGGGGTTCAGGAACCTGGGATTGGATGCTTATTTTGCAGTGCCTCGAAGCGATCAGGAAAAAGCGGCTTTAAAATCGCCCAGGTCTTCCGTCTGCTTTGATGCTCCAAGCTGGTATGAACTGGTCGTTGAGGGCAGGAAGGTCGCTGGCAGCGCTCAAACCAGGCAAAAAGGCGTCATCCTTCAGCACGGGTCCATTTTGCTTGAACTTGATGATGATAAGCTCTTTAGCGTATTTAAATTCTCAAATGACAGGGTAAAAGAAAGAATGCAAAAAAACCTAAAAAACAAAGCTGTGGCCATAAATGACATTGCCGGGAGAAAGATTACCATCCCTGAAGCGAAAGAAGCTTTTGAAAAAGGGTTTGCCGAAGGACTTTCGGTCGATTTAAAGCCATACGTCCTCACCGAAAAGCAATTGCTGGAAGTGAAGGCCATTGCAGAAAGCAAATATGAAAGCGATGAATGGAATTTCATGAGATAGAGGAAGCATAATTAGAGTGGATAATAAAAAAGTTTTTTCAGATTTGTTTGACCAAATAACACATCCCTTGCAGGGATAAGCCCTAAAAGGGATGGGGAAAAAGCAAGGTCCAAATTAATTGAAATCTGATGAAAAATTATTGTAAATCGACATTTTCCTCCCTTTTGCTAACTATATTAATTGATTTACCGTTTGACAAAATTAAAAGTCATTCAAAACAAACACAATATATAGTAGTTGAAATATTTAATGCAACACTATATGTTGATTTTTGAGTTTCGCTATGATAAATTTAGGGTACTTGTTAAGCGAAACGGACATGTAAGGCTACATAAAGATTTTTGCGGCAGCAAGAACGGATCTTGAAACATATAAAGGAGAGGGAATTATGTCGGTTGTAATAAAAGAAGCTTTAAAGGTTGATCTAGAAAGGTTGAATAAGGATATTTCTTTATTTCCCCAGGTTCACCCTGTAACGGCTGATATGAAAATGGCGCATAAGGGAGTGTCCCGTCTAGTCATGCTTGACCGCTATTCTTTTAAGGATACTGAAAAAATCACACTCTCGGCAGGCGATTTCGTCGTGTTGACGATTAAGGAAGATCCGAAATTCCCGGCAAGGGGTCTCGGCTACATCGTTGAAATTGATTGGGAAACCAAAAAAGCCAAGGTATTGGTGGATGAAGAATTCCGTGGCGTATTGGATAATCCGGAAGAAGTGGAGACGGGAATTGTAAACCGTCCGTTGGATATAATCGAAAAGCCGCTTGAAATATACTATGAACAAATTGCGAAACGTAATGCAACGGGATTGGCATCAGTGGAAACCACGGAAGAAAAGAGAACGGAATGGTTCAATAAATTCTATGAAGAATTAAAGAACCTTAATTTCGTCCCGGCAGGCCGAGTATTATACGGTGCGGGTTCCAATACGGATGTTACTTATTTCAACTGCTATGTAATGCCATTCGTACCGGATTCACGTGAAGGGATTTCAGAACATAGGAAACAAGTGATGGAAATCATGAGCCGCGGCGGCGGAGTGGGAACGAACGGGTCGACACTGCGTCCTAGAAACACTCTGGCAAAAGGGGTAAATGGAAAATCCTCCGGTTCAGTCTCATGGCTTGACGATATTGCAAAACTGACGCATCTAGTTGAACAGGGCGGTAGCAGACGGGGCGCGCAAATGATCATGCTTGCTGATTGGCATCCTGATATTGCAGAGTTCATCATTTCTAAAATGCAAAATCCGAGGATTTTGCGTTACCTAGTGGAAAATACTAAAGATGAAGCCATCAAGAAATATGCGACGGATAAATTGAAATTCACGCCGCACACGGAACAGGAAACGGCTATGTATCAAGGGATCATCAATTATAAGGAGATTCCTGGCCAAGGCGGATTTAGCGAGAAAATCATTAGGGATGCAGAGGAAAAGCTCCGTACAGGGGGAACGTACAGTGTCCATAATTCTGATTTTCTGACTGGAGCCAATATCTCGATTTGCCTGACTAAGGAATTCATGGAAGCGGCTGAACAAGATGCGGAATACGAATTGCGTTTTCCTGATGTTGAAAGCTATAATGCCGAAGAAATGGCCATTTACAATGAAGAATGGCATAATGTCGGTGATGTTCGCGAATGGGAGAAAATGGGTCACAAAGTCCGTGTTTACCGTAAAATCCGAGCTAAAGAGCTTTGGAATTTAATAAACATTTGTGCAACATATTCTGCTGAACCAGGTATTTTCTTTATCGATAATGCTAATGAAATGACGAATGCCAAAGCATACGGTCAACAGGTCGTAGCCACGAACCCTTGTGGAGAACAGCCATTGGCCCCATATTCAGTATGTAACCTTGCGGCCGTCAATCTGGCTGAAATGGCTGATAAAGAAAGCAAAACGGTTAATTTCGAGAAACTTAAGCAGACTGTCGAAGTCGGTGTACGTATGCAGGACAATGTCATTGACGCAACTCCTTATTTCTTGAATGAAAACAAAAAACAGGCACTGGGCGAGCGACGGGTTGGACTTGGTGTAATGGGTCTGCATGACCTTTTGATCTACTGTGAGACGGAATATGGCTCTGAGGAAGGAAATATCCTGGTTGACAAGGTGTTTGAAACGATTGCGACGACAGCTTACAGGGCTTCCGTGGAACTTGCTAAAGAAAAAGGCAGTTTCCCGTTCCTGATCGGGTCAACGGACAAAGAAACCGATGAGCTAAGAACACGTTTCACACAAACCGGATTTATGGAAAAAATGCCTGTAGATATCAGGGAAAGTATTGCTGCACATGGCATCCGTAACTCTCATTTATTGACAGTGGCTCCTACAGGAAGCACAGGAACGATGGTTGGGGTATCAACAGGTCTTGAACCATATTTCTCCTTCACGTATTTCCGCAGCGGCCGTCTTGGTAAATTCATTGAAGTGAAGGCTGACATTGTACAGGAATACTTGGACCGTCATCCAGAAGCCGATACAGAAGAGCTTCCAAAATGGTTCATTTCCGCTATGGAATTAGCTCCAGAAGCACATGCTGATGTTCAATGCATCATTCAACGCTGGATTGACAGCTCAATCAGTAAAACGGTAAATGCTCCAAAAGGATATACTGTCGAACAAGTTGAAAAAGTATATGAACGTCTATACAAAGGCGGAGCAAAAGGCGGTACTGTATATGTGGATGGCAGCCGTGACAGTCAGGTTCTTACGCTCAAAGCGGAAGAAAACCAAATGGACGAGCAGCTTGAAATGGATGAATTGACAGATGTGGAAGTAAAGAAAAAAGTCGTATTGGTCGATACGATAAATGAACTGCGTTCGACTAACGTTACGATTGGGTCGGAAGTGGGCAACACTTGCCCGGTGTGCCGTAAAGGCGAAGTCCAGGAAATGGGCGGATGCAATACTTGCACGAATTGCGGAGCACAATTAAAATGCGGGCTATAAGCTGATGTAAGGGAAGTCGTTAAGTATGCTGCAAAGCTATCTTAACGGCTTTTTTAGTGTCTTAAAAGTTGTTATTGACAGTCTGTTCAATTACATGCCAATAGAGAAGACCGAATCATCGTAAATTCGGTCTTCTTTTTGCGTTCAATCAACCATTTTCATTTTGCTGCCCTATTTCCTTTTCGGCTAGATATTGGTTGCCATCTTTCAATACCGAAAATTCATCGACCGAGTCTCCAGGTATATTCCTTGGATTTGGAAATTTATTATCTGTTTGGACGGTGATCGTTTGTTTTCCCATTCCATTTGTCAAGAAGTCTCGTTTATTAGCCATATCGCATCTCCTTCATTTTGAATTTCCAAGTAAAAACAATCATGAGGATAAAAGAATAAAGAAAAACTATCCTTATGAATTAGATTGTGTAGTTCGATTGAAAGTATGAACAAATCGAAAAAAGAATGGAGATCGAAATGAAACCATTTATGCCACAGTTAGTATATATCGAGCCCAGGGCACTGGAATACCCGCTTGGCCGGGAATTGAAAAAGAAATTCGAAGATTTGAACATTGAAATCCGTGAGACCACATCGCATAACCAAATTAGGGATCTTCCTGGGGAAAATGATTTGCAAAAATATCGTGTCGCCAAATCGACGCTTGTGGTAGGAATAAGAAAAACATTGAAATTCGATTCTTCAAAGCCATCTGCTGAATATGCCATCCCTCTTGCTACAGGGTGTATGGGGCATTGTCACTATTGCTATTTACAGACGACTCTCGGATCGAAACCATATATTCGGACATATGTGAATCTTGACGAAATTTTCGAGGCAGCCGAAAAATATATAAATGAGAGAAAGCCTGAAATTACCCGTTTTGAGGCAGCCTGTACATCGGATATCGTCGGAATTGACCATTTGACACATTCTTTAAAAAGGGCCATAGAATATTTTGGAAAAAGTGAATATGGGGTTTTAAGGTTCGTAACTAAATTTCATCATGTCGACCATCTGTTGGATGCTGAACATAATGGAAAAACGAGATTTCGGTTCAGTATAAATTCGCGTTTTGTGATAAAGAATTTCGAGCCAGGCACTTCGAGCTTCGAGGAAAGGATGGAAGCGGCACGCAAAGTGGCAGGTGCCGGATATCCCCTGGGTTTTATCGTAGCTCCAATATATCGTCATGAAGCATGGAAGGAGGGCTATCACGAATTATTCGAACGATTGAGTGAGGCGTTAAAAGGGGTGGATATACCGGATTTGACTTTTGAATTAATCCAGCATCGGTTCACTGGTCCAGCAAAAAAAGTGATTCAAAAAAACTACCCGAAAACAAAATTGGAACTGGACGAAACGAAGCGTAAATATAAATGGGGCCGATATGGCATTGGTAAATATGTTTATCAAACCGAAGAAGCCGCAGAACTGGAAACGACCATTCGTGGGTATATCGCGGAATTTTTCCCGAAAGCGGAAATTCAGTATTTTACCTGATTAAGGCAATTTTCTATCTAAAACTGTCATAAATTCCTCTAATCCTGCTTAGAAATGTAAAGACCGGATTAGGGGAGGGCAGCTATGATTATTGACGGCGTTTTTTCCGGAGGCGGGATTAAAGGCTATGGTTTAGTGGGAGCCCTGCAGGAATTAGAAGAACGGGGATTTGTATTCCATCGGACAGCCGGTACAAGTGCAGGATCCATAATTGCAGCTTTCGTGGCAGCTGGGTACACCGGAAAAGAAATGGAAAAGCTATTTATTGATATAGATTTAAGCGGCCTGCTGGATAAAAGGCGTGGTCTTTTGCCTATCCCGCTTGCCAAATGGCTTCTTGTATACTGGAGACTTGGCCTTTATAAAGGCGATGCATTGGAAGGTTGGGTTGCCAGTAAACTTGCCGAAAGGAATGTAGTCACCTTTAAGGATGTTCGACCGAAATCCCTTCGTATCATAACCTCTGACATCACAAATGGGAAATTGGTGGTTCTGCCTGATGATCTACCGAACTATGGCATTGATCCGATCACTTTTCCAGTTGCAAAGGCAGTAAGAATGAGTTGTAGCATTCCTTATTTCTTTGAGCCAGTCAAACTCGATGTCGGAAAAAGCAAGTTACTTTTTGTTGATGGAGGTGTTTTAAGCAATTTTCCTATGTGGTTATTCAATTCAGATCATGTAAGGAAGGAACGGCCGGTCATAGGCTTGCGGCTGAGTGTCGATGAGATATGGAAACCGCATGAGGTGGATAATGCGGTTGAATTATTTTCCGCACTATTCAAAACGATGAAAGATTCCCATGA
Organism: Bacillus sp. T-10(2022); assembly: GCF_056502895.1. Taxonomy (NCBI): domain Bacteria; kingdom Bacillati; phylum Bacillota; class Bacilli; order Caryophanales; family Bacillaceae; genus Bacillus; species Bacillus sp. T-10(2022). The sequence continues at coordinate 3,767,678 of NZ_CP113518.1, read as the reverse complement.
TGCACGATATATCTCCAAGAAACACGTCCATAATATTGTATTTATCCCGATGAAGGGAATTTCTGCAATGGATTTCAATCTGAATGATGAACAAAAGGGTGAATTGATGAAACGGGGCAGACAGTGCACGAAAGAATTCCTTAAAAATTGGACTTATTGATGATGAATAAAAAAATCGGGCTCTTAAAAAGAAGCCCGATTTTTCTTTTTATTCTTTTTCCCTTCGATGACGGTTAAGTGACTATCCGTTTTCTTTCTCCATTTTATTTTCTTAGATGATTTTGCTGCAGAGAAGCTAGCCACATTATCTTTTTTCGAAGTTCGATTTTTTAGCCTTTTTTTCGATTGGCGGGCAGCCTTTCGGAATGCTTGCTGCTCTTTCTTAACTGGTTTTCCCTTTGTTAATCCGGTATAAATCATATAAATAATCCCTGCGACAATGGCTATTATGAGAATGTTTCTAAAAAAGCCAATCGGGTCATTAAATAGTCGGCTCAATAGTCCGAGGACTCCGAGGGCGATGATTCCGTATATCATGAAAGATATGAAACGTTTCAACAAAGACACCTCCTTAAGAGCATCATAAGCATTTTTAGCTTATTTTAAACATTCTTCATGTAAAATATTTGAAAAAAATGAAGGTCATTCCCTTAGTTTAGTATATGATTTTTCATAATCAAAATGTGTATAGATGTTTTACACAATTACATCCGATTCCAAACCTTTTTTGGTCTCTTTTTCCATCCTTAACAGTTCTTGGAATGAGGCTAATGCGACTTCGACTTGATCATCTGTCGGGGCTTTGGTTGTCAATAATTGAAGCCAAAGGCCGGGATAGCCAAGGTAACGCAGGATGGGAATATCCCTTACTTTGTTAGTCAACTGCAAGACTTCGAATGCTATGCCGAGCACGACGGGGATAAGCAAAACGCGATCCACGACACGGAGCCATAATGGATCGGTCGGAACCAACATATAGACGAACATGCCTACAATGACTGTAAATAAAATAAAGCTGCTGCCACAGCGATAATGAAGGCGTGAACTTGCCTGCACATTTGCTACGGTCAATTCTTTTCCGCTTTCAAAGCAATTGATCACTTTATGCTCTGCTCCGTGATACTGAAAGACCCGCTTGATCAATGGCGTCATGGATACTACGTAAATGTATACCAGCAATAATATCAATTTGAACAAGCTTTCCATTAAAACCTGGGCCATATGGCCGCTGAAGATGGGTCTTGTCAATTCAGCAAGAAAGACTGGAATCAAAGTGAAAAGCAGCTTCCCGAATAGGAAGGAAAGAACGCCGATTACGGCAACTCCAAGCCATACACTCATTTTAGAAGATTCTTTCGTTTCATTTTTCTTTTCTTCCTGCTTTTCCCCGTCTTCTTCTTCATACTGTTCAGTTGAAAAGTTCAGATGTTTCGAGCCGGTGGCACTTGACTGAACAAGTGATACGATACCCCGTAGAAACGGTACTCTTTTTAAGCTGTTGACGACAGGTTTCGATTCACGAGGCAGATGATAATATACAATCGTCGAATCTTTGCGGCGTACCGCAGTGACTGTGTGATGTTTGCCGCCGAACATGACGCCTTCCACAACAGCCTGCCCTCCGTAAACGGGTTTTTGAACCTCAGACATTTCTACACCAACCTAATAGTTATTCACGTAGCTCTCTCAAGGGTGCTAACATGTTTATTAACAAGCATCACATGGGTAAAGGCGCCCCTCCAAAATTGAATGGAAGCTTTAACCCTGCAAGTACTTTATGAATGTTGAATCACAGGAAGGTAGTATCCTGTGTACATTATAAACTTCAACAGAGGATGGGTATTTTCCTCTGAAAAAAGCAGATTATTTATGATTTAATCATACAGAATAAATCACAAAACCTCTAGTGATTCTCCTTCCTAAGAATAAAAAAAAATAGTTCTATTTAACAAAGGGCATACTACGTAGCGGAGGTGATTGATATGTCTTCTAATGAAAAAGGACAAATTCAACAGGAATATCAAAGCATGTTAATCTACAATGTACTTGCTGTCGGTTTTGTTGGGGGGGCTTTAGCCAGTTTTATCGGAATCATAGCCCATTATATTAACTTTATGGATTTTAGCCCAAAATTCATACTTACCTCGTGGTCCAATATGACCTGGATCGATCATTGGCTCGGTACGGTAATGACCATAATTTTGTTCGGAATTCTATCCGTGGGGATCGCTTTTATCTACTATAGTCTTTTTAAAAGGATGAAGGGTATTTTTCCGGGTATTATTTTGGGGGTGGTTTGCTGGGCTTTGCTGGTATTTGTCCTGAAACCGATGTTCATCGATTTGCCAACCTTTTATAAAATGTCAGCAAATACGGTTATAACAAGTGTATGCATTTTTATTATATACGGTCTTTTTGTAGGGTTTTCTATTTCATACGATCATCAGGAATATATACGTCAAAAAAACAAAGCCGAGAAGCATACGGAAAGCTGATTGCTTCTTGGTTGTAAAAAAGTAGTAAGACAATTTGGAATTATGATAGAATGTCATGGAAAGCATTCTTTTAACATGAGCAGGTGTTTGATGATGACAAAAATCTTACTAATCAATGGTCCGAATTTAAATCGCTTGGGGAAACGGGAACCTGCGCATTATGGATCCTCGACGCTTGCGGATGTCGAAGCGCAATTAATGCAGCAAGCTCAAGGGTTAGATGTGGAATTGACTTCTTTTCAAACTAACCATGAAGGAGCGATTATCGACAAGCTCCATTGGTCAGAGGATCATGGGATCGACGGGATTATCATTAATCCTGGGGCTTTTACTCATTATAGCTATGCGATTCGTGATGCAATAGCCGGAATTGATGTTCCAGTGGTGGAAGTGCATATTTCGAACATACATGCCCGTGAAAGCTTTCGGCATGAATCAGTGACCGCACCGGTAACGGCGGGACAGATTGTCGGCTTGGGGATACACGGATATGAGTTGGCGTTGCAGGCGATCACAAAGATTGCAAAGGGGAGAAATTAAATGAATAAACTAATGCGCTTAAGAGCCTCAATGGAAAAGGCGGGCATTGATGGTTTTTTGATTACCAGTACATATAATCGCCGATTTATGACCAACTTTACGGGAAGTGCAGGCGTTGTACTTATTTCCCAAAAAGAAGCTAAATTCATCACTGATTTCAGATACGTGGAACAAGCGAGCAAGCAGGCACCGGACTATGAGGTCGTTCAACACAAAGGAACCATCATCGAAGAAGTCGGCAAGCAGGCTAAAGCGATGAATATCGGCAAGCTGGGCTTTGAGCAAGAGCACCTGACTTATGCTACATATAAGGCATACGAAGCGGTCATTGATGGTCAGCTTTTGCCGGTGTCGGGGGTTATTGAGAATTTACGCTTGATAAAGACTTCATCAGAGATTAAGATATTAAAGGAAGCGGCTGCTATTGCTGATGCTGCGTTTACACATATTCTGGATTTCCTGCGTCCAGGGATCTCGGAACTGGATGTATCCAATGAACTTGAGTTCTTTATGAGGAAACAAGGGGCAACTTCTTCTTCCTTCGATATTATTGTGGCATCCGGCTTAAGGTCCGCACTTCCGCATGGAGTTGCTACGGATAAAATCATTGAAAAAGGCGATTTCGTCACATTGGATTACGGGGCATATTATAATGGGTATGTGTCTGACATCACTCGGACATTAGCGGTTGGCAAGCCAAGTGAAGAACTTATTAATATTTATGACATTGTTTTGGAAGCTCAACTGCGAGGAATGGCTGGGATCAAACCCGGTATGACTGGCAGGGAAGCGGATGCACTAACTCGAAATCTAATTGAAGAAAAGGGATATGGGCAGTATTTTGGACATTCGACTGGACATGGTATCGGTCTTGAAGTTCATGAAGGTCCAGCATTATCCGTTAGGTCTGATATCATTTTAGAACCAGGTATGGCCGTAACCGTTGAACCGGGCATTTACTTACCTGGGGTAGGCGGAGTGCGGATTGAAGATGATACAATCGTTACACTTGATGGTAACGAAGCACTTACTCATTCAACCAAAGAGTTAATCATTCTGTAAACATGTACATGTAGGAGGACAAATTTATGATTTCTGTAAACGATTTTCGCACGGGTGTTACGATTGAAGTAGATAACGGAATTTGGCAGGTTATCGAGTTCCAACACGTTAAACCTGGTAAAGGTGCAGCTTTTGTACGTTCTAAACTTCGTAACCTTCGTACGGGTTCAATCCAGGAGAAAACATTCCGTGCTGGTGAAAAAGTTGCTAAAGCACATATCGAAAACCGCAAGATGCAGTACCTTTATGCAAGTGGAGACAGCCATGTATTCATGGATAACGAAACGTATGACCAAATCGAGCTGCCTGCATCAAGCATTGAGCGTGAACTTAAGTTCCTTAAGGAAAATATGGAAGTACATATCATGACTTTCCAAGCGGAAACACTTGGGGTCGAGCTTCCTAACACAGTGGAACTAGAAGTGGCGGAGACTGAGCCGGGAATTAAAGGCGATACATCTTCAGGCGGCACGAAATCAGCCGTACTTGAGACGGGCCTTTCGGTTCAAGTCCCATTCTTCATCAACCAAGGTGACAAACTATTGATCAATACAAATGAAGGTTCTTACGTATCACGTGCATAAATGAAAGAAGACCGAGGTGAAGACCTCGGTTTCAGTTTGTAGACAAAAAGGTTTCGGAATGGACTCATTCCGAAACCTTTTTGATTTTTTAGTGGATTTGACTTGATGACGCAGATGATTCCATATATTCTTGCCGAATATGGCGTGTCACCACTATCTGATGGTCTTTACTTTAGACCTTTTTATTTGTTGTTGTGTACTTTAAATCTCCATTTTACAAGTTGGCACCAGTTGGCCTAACATTTCAAGCTGATCTCGCTGAATAGAATCATGTTTAGAAAGAATCCTCATCACCTCAAGTTTTAATAATTCTATTAGGCAAAAGGGTTCTATCTAAAAGTTAAAACAAAGTTGATTGGAGCGAGTGCCCTACGTTCCAATCAACGTCCAAATTGTACAAGCCATCCTGTAGGCAAACTCGCTTTGTTCGAATTTTTTTTACAGCCTGAGACCGAGATTAATTTCTCGGCCTTTTTTTGTGTGTTTTTTAGATCCCCGAAGTCATAAAAAAATCAATAAATGGTCTGTTTCTTTAATAGCCTGTCATCATTGGAGGCTGGACGGCATATATTTTATTGAAAGTGGTGTATACAGGAGGATTGTCAAAATGGAAACGATTCTTTCTTTTTTACCGAAAAAATTATACGAGCAACTCCGGGGTATGACACCGATGATGATCGATAAGATGGAAGAGCTGCGAATTCGGGTTGGAAGGCCGCTTGAGGTCATTGTAGGAGGGGAGCCATACTTCTTTTCATATGAAGTGACCCATTCGGATGCGGATCAATTATTGAATCAAATAGGTCAATTTTCGTTATATACACTTGAGGAAGAATTAAAGCGAGGATATATAACCATAGCGGGCGGACATCGGGTGGGGCTTGCTGGCAAGGTGATTCTGGAAAATGGGTCGGTCAAAGCGATCAGGGATATTTCCTCCTTCAATATTCGGGTTGCACGTGAAAAAATAGGTGCAGCTGAACCGCTCACTTCTTACTTATATGACGGGGAATGGCAGCATACAATGTTGATTGGTGCTCCGCAAACGGGAAAAACGACCATATTACGTGATATTGCAAGACTGATATCCAGTGGTAATGAAAAACACGGCATTGCCCCTCAAAAGGTGGGGATAGTGGACGAGCGCTCGGAAATTGCCGGATGTGTCCATGGAGTACCGCAGCTCCAATTTGGAACAAGGGTTGATGTGCTCGATGGATGTCCTAAAGCGGAAGGGATGATGATGATGATCCGTTCGATGTCCCCAGATGTATTGATCGTGGATGAAATAGGCCGCGCAGCGGATACGCAGGCTGTGCTGGAAGCCGTGAACGCAGGTATTAAACTCATGATAACTACACATGGCCATACACTGGATGAAATTAAGAAGCGACCTTTTATCGCCGAAATATTAAAGCAAAACATCTTTGAACGGTTTATAGAATTACAGAGAAGTAAATCCGGCAAGAGGAGCTACAATGTCCTTGATGCTGCGGGAGTTCCCATTTTCTTGGGGGGAAGTGTGAACCCGCATGTTTAAGTTAATAGGAGCAGCGATAATTATTATTGCGACGACATGGGCAGGTTTTGAAGCTGCGAAAAAATTAAGTATGAGGCCTCGTCAACTGAGACAGCTGAAAGTCGCCATGCAATCGCTTGAAGCTGAAATCATGTTTGGTCATACACCTTTGAAAGAAGCGGCAAGGAAACTTTCTAAACAGATGGCCAAACCTTTATCCATCTTTTTCGATACATTTGCAAACCGACTCGAGTCCGGAGAGACCACCGTCAAGGAAGCATGGGATGATAGTTTGAAGAAAATATGGCAATCCCTTGCTTTAAAACAGGGAGAATTCGAGATTCTTTCACAGTTTGGGGAGACGCTTGGAAAAAGCGATAAATATCATCAGCAAAAGCAAATCATGCTAACGATGGCACACTTGGAACGGGAAGAGAGCGATGCACTCGACCGACAGGGGAAATATGAAAAAATGATGAAAAGTCTTGGTTTTTTATCAGGGTTATTATTGATCATCTTGCTGATGTAGGAATATGTGGGGGGAATGAAAATGGGCATTGATGTGGACATCATATTTAAAATAGCGGGTGTGGGGCTAGTAGTGGCATTTCTTCACACGATACTCGATCAGGTTGGGAAGAAGGAATATGCCCAGTGGGTGACACTTTTCGGATTCATCTATATTTTATTCATGGTAGCTTCTGTAGTAGAGGATTTATTTCAAAAAATTAAATCTGTATTTCTATTTCAGTAAGGGAGGGATTCGCGATTGAAATCATAAAAATCGTGGCCATTGCCCTAGTTGCCACCTTTTTGGCACTGATCGTCAAAGAGCAAAAACCAAATTTTGCCTTCCTGCTTGTCGTTTTTGTAGGATGCTCCATTTTTCTTTTTTTGGCTGACAAAATATACGAAATTATTTTAATGTTAGAAAAAATCGCGGTTAATGCGAATGTAAATACCGTGTATCTAGAGACCATCTTAAAAATAATCGGAATTGCCTATATTGCAGAATTCGCTTCTCAAATTACAAAAGATGCAGGGCAAGGTTCCCTCGCTTCCAAAATAGAATTAAGCGGAAAAATCTTGATTCTTGCCATGGCGATTCCGATTTTAACTGTCATTATCGAAACGATTTTACAGATGCTCCCAAGTTAACGGATTACTCCTACTAGTCAATGAGGTGAATGTATGAAGCAGCGGATGCCTTACTTATCCATTCTATTCGTTTTACTCTTTTTTTTGCATGCATCTATTGGACAAGCTGCCGAAAATCCTGAAAATGGTGAAATCGAACAAGAGCCGATCATGCAGTCCGAGCTGGTACAAGGCCAAATAGAAAGGCTGGGTGTTGATGAGCTCAAACAATATTGGGATGACATCGTTACGGAATATGGAGGATTTCTACCGGAAAGCCAGAAAGGGAGCTTTATGGACTTCGTAAGCGGCGATAAGAAATTTTCATTTGACGAATGGATAAAGGGAATGACAAAATTCATTTTTCATGAACTGCTCGTGAATGGAAAGCTGCTGGGATCACTCATTTTATTAACCGTTTTCAGCATGTTCCTTCAGTCTTTGCAGAATGCGTTCGAGCAAAGCTCCGTGAGTAAGGTCGCTTATGCAATCGTTTATATGGTGCTGATCATTTTGGCACTTAACAGTTTTCATGTGGCGATTGAATATACAAAAGATACGATAGATTTGATGATTTCCTTTTTAATGGCGCTCATCCCTTTACTCTTGGCATTGATAGCAGCTTCAGGGGGACTTGTATCAGCAGCTTTCTTTCACCCGGTATTAATGTTTTTGATGAATACAAGCGGCATTTTGATCCAGTTTGTCGTCCTTCCGTTATTATTCTTTGCAGCGATTTTAAGCATCGTCAGCACGCTGACCGAACATTATAAAGTGACACAGCTGGCACAGCTTCTCCGTAATTTTGCTATCGGTATCCTTGGGGCTTTCATGACCATATTTCTTGGTGTGATATCCGTTCAGGGGGCATCATCTGCTGTAGCTGACGGAGTGACGATCAGGACGGCCAAATTCGTGACAGGTAACTTTATACCGATAATAGGGCGCATGTTTACCGATGCAACGGATACGGTCATAAGTGCCTCCGTTCTTTTGAAGAATACAGTCGGCTTGTCTGGCGTCATCATACTCTTGCTCATTACCACGTTTCCCGCCATAAAAATCCTGATGATTTCTTTTGTCTATAAATTGGCAGCCAGTCTTTTGCAGCCGCTTGGCGGAGGACCTGTAATAAAATGCCTTGACATTATTAGTAAAAGCATGATTTATATTTTCGCTGCATTGGCCATTGTCTCACTCATGTTTTTTTTAAGTATCACGGTAATTATCGCCTCTGGAAACATTACTTTGATGGTTCGTTAGAAAGGAGGAGGGCTTGGTGAGTTTTTTAGCTGGCTGGGTATCCAACATCATCATATTTGTATTGCTGGCTACTGTGATCGATATGCTTCTTCCGAATTCAGCTTTACAGAAGTATGCCAAAATGGTTATCGGGCTTTTATTGATTGCGATCATCATCACTCCTATATTGGGATTATTCAATAAGGATTTCGATGATATTCTCACTGCGGCTACTAGTGAATTTGAAGATCAGAAAAAAAAAGATTTAGGAAATTTGACAGAAATGAAGAAAAAAGAAATACAAGCAGCACAGGGTGCATATATTTTAGAACAAATGGCTGTCCAATTACAGACAGAAGTGGAAGAGGAGCTGATGGTGGATTATAACATGAAGATTAGTTCAATTGATGTAGGGGTCAAGAATGAGGAAGAACCTGGTGTTGATGATCTGCAGAACATAACCATCTCATTGGAAAAGGCAGAAGGGAAAGAAAACTCGGAGATAGAGGCAGTAGCGAAGGTTGATATCAATGCAGATAGCCCATCCACTTCAAATGATGCCAATCTGGATGCTGTCAAAAGGTTTCTGGCAACAAGTTGGTCTGTTGATGAAGAGATCATTGAAATCGCCGGGGAAAGGAAGTGACTGAGTATTGAACAAAGACAAAGGTCCATTATCCTGGCTGCAAAAACTATTAAATAAAGACCCTGACCAAAAAGAGCCTAAGGAAAAAAAACCTTCCCTGTATGTCTATGCTCTAATAGTTGTCCTTTTGGGATCGGGAATCATGATGGCCGGGAATTTGTTAACCACCAACCAGACGGGACAAACATCTGAAGTGACGACTGTATTCAATAATGATAAACAGCAAAATGATGAAGAGGATGTTGAAACATTCGGTCAGAAGAAATCAGAATTCAAGACTACAAAAGACTATGAAATATATCTACAGAATGAAATGAAGGAAGCGCTTGAATCCATCGCAGGCGTCCAGGATGTAAAAGTCGTAATCTACGTCGATGCATCCGAGAAGAAAGTATATGAACGAAACAAAGTCACCCAAAAACAAGTCACCGAAGAAACCGACCAGGAAGGCGGCAAAAGGACGGTCGAAGACACATCGGTTGATGAACAGCTCGTTTTGGTCAAGAGCGGTGAGAAAGAAGGACCGATCATTTCGGAAACGAAAAAACCTAGTGTACGAGGAGTACTGGTAGTTGCAAAAGGGGCCGAAAACATTCAAATAAAGAAGTGGATCATCGAGGCTGTCACACGCTCACTTGATGTACCGAGTCACAGGGTTTCTGTCATGCCTAAAAAATAAGGGGGAAAATCTACATGTTATTAAAAAAACAAACCGTTTGGTTATTGACTATGCTAAGTTTGGTCGTTGTGCTTTCAGTCTATTATTTAACCGCTCCTGAAGAAAATGCCGCCGATATGACGTCAACAGAGCAAATGGAACAGGAAGAAAATAAAACTGAAAGCAAAACAGAGAACAAAGCGGATACAAAAGGGGAAACTAAAAGTGAAAAAGAAACGTCCAAGAATACAGAAGGTTCCTCTGTAACCATTGCGTCTGGAGATGAGTTCGAATCCTTAAGGATGCAGATTGAAGATGAACGGGCGAAGCTGAATGAAGAATTGACTGCAAAGATGGGCAATACAGAATTATCAGCTGAAGAACGAGACGAGGCTTATGCAAAAATCGAACAATTAAGTGAAACGAAAGTAAAAGAAAATATCATCGAAAACTTAATTGTTGCCATGGATTACAATGCCGCACTGGTCCGGGTGGACGGAACGGATGTAAAGGTGAGTGTCAAGGCCGATAAACAAACGAAAACAGAGGCTAATAACATTATCCGCCTCGTAAGGAAAGAAGTGAGCGATGCGCAAAATGTAGTGGTCGACTTCCAACCGGAAAAGTAATCACATACAGAACGCTGATACAGAACAGTGCAACATCCTAAAAATTTGAAAGCCTTCCTTAATAAAAAAAAGGGAGGCTTTTTATTATGATTTTTTTAACTATCTCAAACCGGGAAACTTTAGAGGAAAAGTTTTTTTATGTCAATTGATATCAGGAACGCAAATAGAATCGGTGATAATGATCCTCCGTAATATTCTAGAAAAGTAATTATAGTGGATATTATTGCTGATTTTCTACGAGTGAAATGCAAAATTCAAGAGAAAGCGTTAAGGTGCCCCAGTTGAAAAATATTCACAATATTATAATAAAGGTGTAATATAAAAGTATGGATAACAAGTTACAATTAATCTATCATTGAATTTGTATAAGCTAATATTGTATGATGTTAGAAGCTGGTCATAAACTTTTCAATTCTCTAAGGGAAACAATATTTTGAGAAAGTGAAATATCTGTTATAATACAGATGAGGTTTGTATTCAGTTTATTCGCATTCGCATAAAGAAAGCGGCTACTTTGTGCAGTATTGGACAAAGTAGGATAAGCTAAGGGTAAGGTTACATAAAATATTATTGCCTCACAAACTCATATTAAATTAGACAAGGGGTGCCACAAAATGAAAGTGCAAGAAATTCGTGAAATTATTAAGCTAGTCGATCAATCAAATATCAATGAATTCGTTTTTGAAAATGAAGGAACGAAAATTAAATTGAAAAAAACTGAAACGGGTACAGTATTACACCCAGCAGCAGCTCCAGCAGTTGTTCAAACCAATGCAGCTGTAGAGGTCAAGCCCGCAGCGGCTCCTGCCCCTGAAGTACCGAAAGCTGTTGAACCTGCAAAACCGGCTGCTGCAGACGCTGAAAATTTACATAAAATCACTTCTCCGATGGTCGGGACATTCTACCAATCTCCTGCACCGGATTCACCTGCATACGTAAAAACAGGCGATAAAGTAACAGGGGATTCCATCGTCTGCATCGTGGAAGCCATGAAGCTTTTCAATGAAATCGAAGCCGAAGTAAGCGGTGAAATCGTTGAAGTCCTTGTAAAAGAAGGCCAGCTTGTAGAATATGGTCAACCATTATTTTTAGTAAAGCCGGAATGAGGAGCTGTTTCTAAATGATTAAAAAGGTATTAATTGCCAATCGCGGGGAAATTGCTGTCCGAATCATCCGGGCATGCAAGGAATTAGGAATCGAGACTGTTGCGGTCTATTCAGAAGCAGATAAAGAAGCATTACATGTTCAACTTGCGGATGAAGCATATTGCATCGGTCCTAAATTATCAAAAGACAGTTATTTAAATACAACGAACATTATCAGCACAGCCAAGAAAACGGGATCCGATGCGATTCACCCGGGATATGGCTTCCTTGCTGAAAATGCTGACTTTGCTGAGCTATGCCGTGAATGCAATATCATTTTCATCGGTCCTAGCCCAGAAGCAATCAATAAAATGGGAACAAAGGACGTAGCAAGGGAAACCATGCGCAAAGCTGGTGTACCGATCGTTCCAGGTTCTAAAGGCATAATTAAGGATACGGATGAGGGTGTGGCTTTAGCTAATGAAATGGGCTATCCAGTCATCATCAAAGCTACTGCCGGCGGGGGCGGTAAAGGTATCCGCGTCGCAAGGACGGAAGAAGAGCTCATTAAAGGCATTAACATCACACAACAGGAAGCCGCGACAGCATTTGGGAATCCAGGCGTGTATATTGAAAAGTTCATCGAGGACTTCCGACACGTTGAAATACAGGTCATGGCAGATAATCATGGCAATGCCATCCATTTAGGTGAGCGTGATTGTACGGTCCAGCGACGTTTGCAAAAACTTGTTGAAGAAACCCCTTCACCGGCATTGGATGGTGAAACACGTGCGGAAATGGGGCAGGCTGCAGTTACGGCAGCACTTGCCGTTAATTATTCAGGTGCCGGAACAGTAGAATTTATTTATGACTATGTGAATAGAAAATACTACTTTATGGAAATGAATACACGTATCCAGGTTGAACACCCAGTTACAGAAATGGTAACGGGCGTGGATTTGATTAAAGAACAGATCAAAGTTGCTTCTGGCAGCAAACTATCGCTTTCGCAAGAGGATGTCACTTATAACGGTTGGTCTATCGAATGCCGGATCAATGCTGAAAATCCAGAAAAGAATTTCATGCCTTCCGCAGGTAAGATTCAAATGTATTTACCGCCAGGCGGCTACGGAGTTCGTGTTGATTCCGCGGCATACCCTGGGTACTCGATACCGCCGTATTACGATTCCATGATCGCTAAATTGATTGTCCATGCACCTACTAGGGAAGAGGCAATCGAGAAGATGAAACGCGCCTTAGGTGAGTTTGTCATTGAAGGGATCAGTACCACAATTCCTTTCCATATTAAGTTACTTCAGCATGAACAATTTGTTTCCGGAGAATTTAATACCAAATTCCTTGAAATATATGATGTAATGAACTCATAATGTAAAGGAAGACAGGAGGTGCTTTTGAATGAGTGAAATGGAAGGCCAATTACTCGAAATGAATGATTATAATAGTGGGCTGGGCAAAGTGGAGATCGCACCTGAGGTAATAGAGGTGATTGCGGGTATCGCTGCATCGGAAGTTGAAGGTGTTGCACATATGCGCGGGAATTTCGCCACGGGTGTTGTTGAAAAGCTTGGAAAAAAGAACCACGGTAAAGGTGTTAAAGTGGACTTAACGGGAGAATCCATCAAAGTCGAACTTTATTGTGTCATGAAGTTTGGTGTTTCAATTCCGAAAGTTGCTCAGGAAGTGCAAGATAACATTCGTGAAGCTTTGTTGAATATGACCGCTATCGACGCGGGGGAAGTGAACATTCATGTAGTGGGCATTGCGTTTGAAAACGCTAAACAAGAAGCGGATTACGAACAAGAAGTGTAAGTGGCTTCATTCGATTCGCACCTGCAAAAACCCGGCAAAAAGCCGGGTTTTTGTTTTTTTGAATGTTAACTCCAGATACCCCGTTTTAGAGGCCTGCTTATAATATTAAATTTAAATGAACATAATAAGGCGGTGTCTGGAAGTTTCCCTTTAATTCAAGGGTGATTTCTGTTAGAGTGTAAAAGGTGAAATATGAGCATGAAAGCTAGGCATGAGCTTTTTGACACTTTCAAAAAGTATGGGACTGTGTTGGCCGTTTAATTCCGAATGTAATCTTGAATTGTTATCCTGAATCAAGATATTTGAGTCTATTGGCCTTAATTTTAGTGAGATTTAGCTTGTTTTTTAAATAATATAGCGAAAATCTTAATATTTTTGAAAAAATGTTATTTAATGTTCGTTTGTTCTAGCATTTTCATATATAATAGTAGATGTTAAAGGAGTAAGATTATGAAAAGAAGAGAAGCCCGTGAAAAATCCCTTCAAGCACTATATCAAATAGATATTGCCAACTCGAATGCAGAAGAAGCAATGGACAGCGTACTGGATGGTGCTCCTACTGATGAATACTTCAAGAAATTAGTAATGGGGATAACGGAAAATCGTGAACAAATTGATGGAATGATCAGGGACAATTTAGAGAATTGGACGTTGGAAAGACTGGCGAACATTGATCGGAATTTACTGCGGATCGCGGTTTATGAAATGATTCACAGTGAAGATGTTCCTGTAAGTGTTGCAATGAATGAAGCTATTGAAATTGCTAAGAAATTCGGTGATGATCAATCGAGCAGCTTTGTAAATGCCGTTTTATCCAAAGTGAAGGTGAAAAGCGGCAGCTAAAGCTGCAGCCTTGAACAAGGATTCTCTCAGCAATTTCTTTAGCAAAATTAACTTGGGAGGAATAAACACATGTCAGCTCAAATCATTAATGGTAAAGAAATTGCAGAGGCAGTTAGGCAGGAAATCAGTAAGGAAGTTCAACAGTTACGTGAAAAAAATATCGTTCCGGGTTTGGCTGTAATCCTGGTCGGTGACAATCAAGCATCACAAACCTATGTGCGCAATAAGCAAAAGGCCTGTGAGGACTTGGGCATGCATTCCGTATTAATTAAAAAGCCTGCGGAACTCTCTCAGGAGGAATTAATTCAGAGCATTGCTGAATTAAACCAGGATGACAGCATTCATGGTATATTGGTGCAGCTGCCATTGCCTGGACATATTCAGGAAAAAGCGATCATTGAAGCGATTTCCCCTGAAAAGGATGTAGATGGATTCCACCCTATTAATATTGGGCGGATGATGACGGGACAGGATGCATTTTTACCTTGTACTCCATACGGCGTCATGGTGATGCTTGAGTATATCAACTATGACCTTGAAGGTAAGCATGTTGTCATCGTAGGGAGAAGTAATATCGTCGGAAAACCAGCCGGACAATTGTTTTTGAATGCAAATGCAACCGTTACATACTGTCATTCAAGGACAAAGGATCTTGCATATCATACCAAGCAAGCCGATGTCGTTGTGGCAGCTGTCGGAAAGAGGGACACGATCACGAGTGACCATATTAAAGAAGGCGCAGTCGTCATTGACGTCGGAATGAACAGGAATGATGAAGGGAAGCTTTGCGGTGATGTGGCGTTTGATGAAGTGAAAAATAAGGCTTCATACATTACACCTGTTCCTAAAGGCGTTGGTCCGATGACGATTACGATGCTTATGAAGAATACGGTCAAATCTGCTCAAAAAGCACTTGAACTGAGCAAGCAAGCATTAAAAAGCTGAAAAAAACGTTAAATTATTTTAAAGAAGCGGACCTCTTGTTTTATAATAACGGGAGACCGCTTTTTTTTTCCATTCATGGATCAATAGGTGAGTTTTCTTTATATCCGATTTCCATCGGAAGGAGACATTATATGAGCAACCAACAATATTTGAGTGTGTCGGCTTTAACGAAGTACATCAAAAGGAAATTCGATGCCGACCCCCATTTGCAAAATGTATACATAAAAGGTGAAATTTCGAATTTTAAACAACATACAAGCGGACATATGTATTTTACTTTAAAGGATGAGAAGGCCCGACTTCTTTCCGTTATGTTTGCCGCCAATAATAAAGGGATGAAATTCCTGCCTGAAAATGGTATGAAGGTACTTGTTAAGGGCGATATATCATTATATGAAGCTGGGGGACAGTATCAGCTTTATGTGAAAAGCATGGCCCCTGATGGTGTGGGGGATTTGTATCTTGCTTATGAACAGCTGAAGAAAAAGCTGGAGGCGGCAGGTTTGTTTTTGACCGAACATAAGAAGCCGATCCCGCAGTACCCTAAGTCTGTAGGAGTCATAACATCCCCGACCGGTGCTGCATTAAGAGATATCCTGATAACCATCAAGCGAAGATATCCAATCGCCAGGATTATCGTTTATCCAGCACTTGTACAAGGGAATAATGCCGCTAAATCGATTGCCAAGGCAATTTCAATGGCTAACGCAAGGGCGGAAAGCGATGTTCTCATTGTCGGAAGGGGTGGCGGGTCGATCGAGGAGCTATGGGCCTTTAATGAGGAGATAGTGGCTGAATCGATTTATGATTCCGATATACCGGTAATTTCTGCTGTCGGTCACGAAACTGATTTTACCATTGCTGATTTTGTCGCCGATATGCGTGCTCCTACACCGACTGGTGCAGCAGAGTTAGCGGTTCCTCACTTGAATGAAATACTCGAACGCCTGATGAACCGCAAAAATCGGTTGACCCGCTCCATTCAAGAAGCGGTTAATTTTGAACGAACCCGTTTGACCAGGATGGAGAGGTCTTATGCTTTCCGTTATCCGCATAAAATGTATGAACAGAAGCTGGAACAGCTAGACAAGACGATGGACAGGCTAGGGAGGACCAGCACGCGATATTTCATGAAAAAGAGAGATGAGCTGAATCAGCTGAACGATATTCTGAAAAAGCAGCATCCTGAACAAGCGGTGAAAAATGCGAAAGATGAATTGCGGCAGCATGCAAAGGTTTTACGAAGGGCCATGGAAGCCATCTATCGGCAAAAATCACAGCAATTCGTTCATATTACAGCCACTTTGTCTGCCCTCAGTCCATTAAAAATTATGGAACGGGGCTATGGATTGGTTTTTACTGAGGATGAGACATTAGTGAAAAGTACACAGCAAGTATCCAAAGGGGATAAGATAGCGGTTTCGATAAAAGATGGAACCCTTGAATGTGAAATTAAAGGAATAAAGGAGCGGATTGAACCATGACAAAAAAACAGGAAGCTACATTTGAAGAAGCGATGGAGAATCTCGAAAAAATTGTAGAACAGTTGGAAGAAGGCGATGTGCCCTTGGAAGAAGCCATCTCCATATATAAACAAGGAATGGATTTATCAAGGCTTTGCCATTCAAAGCTTAAGGCTGTTGAAGATCAGCTGACTCAAATTTTACGCGAAGATGGGGAACTTGAAAACTTCGCTGTACAGGAGGAAGAATGACATGGGTACGGCGTCCTTTGAAATGTTTTCTAAAGAATATAAAACGGTTATAGAACGGGAAATCGTGGAATATGTCAATAAACTTAAAGCACCGGCAGTGGTCAAAGAAGCCATGATCTATTCACTGGAGGCAGGGGGTAAACGGATTCGCCCGTTATTGGTCTTTGCGGTTCTGGAGGCCTTTGGGAAAAGCTTGAGGATCGGGATTCCTGCAGCGGCTGCCATTGAAATGATCCATACATATTCTTTGATTCATGACGATCTTCCGGCGATGGATGATGATGATCTCCGCCGCGGAAAACCGACGAACCATAAAGTGTTCGGTGAAGCGGTGGCAATACTGGCAGGTGATGCGCTTCTTACATATAGCTTTCAATTGGTGACGGATATGATCGATCCCGAGGTGACGGCTGAAATGAAGCTGAACCTTGTAAGTGAAATTGCGAAGTCTGCCGGAGCCGAAGGAATGGTTGGAGGTCAAGTTGCCGATATGGAAGGTGAAAATAAACAGCTGACCCTTCAGGAATTGGAGTATATCCATGAACATAAAACAGGGAAGTTATTGACTGCAAGCATCCTTTCCGGTGCTATATTAGCCGGAGCGAATGAAGAACAGCAACTCCATTTACGTGACTTTGCATACCACCTGGGGCTTGCTTTTCAAATTCGGGATGATATTCTGGATATTGAAGGGTCCGTCGAGTTGATCGGTAAGCCGGTTGGCAGTGATGTGGGTAATCATAAAAGCACATATCCTTCTTTACTTACGCTTCAAGGGGCAAAGGAAAAGTTGGAACATCATATAGAACTTGCCCATGCCGCTTTAGGAAAAACAACCTTACAAACGGGTTTGTTGGATGAACTAACCGATTTAATAGCGAACCGTAACCATTGATTGAGCTAAATTTGTTATCAATTGAGGTTTTATGGTATACTCATTGTGCAAAAATATGTGAAAATCAAAATGAATTTTTTATTTGAGATACGTGATAAAATAGGTATATTAAGCCGCCGAAATCACCTGGGTGTTGGCGGCTATTTTTTAACTTAAAACCAATTTTTCGGTCAAGTCCCCCATAGCCCTCTTTTATGAGGCTTTGTTTATGCTTACAACCGAAAATGACAGAAAGTGAGTGGTCCTGTTTGGATCTTCTATCTATAAAAGACCCTTCTTTTTTGAAGAAGATGAATAATGAAGAACTTGTCGAGTTAAGTGTGGAAGTACGTAAATTCCTTGTGGAAAAATTATCGGTGACAGGTGGGCATATTGGTCCCAATTTAGGTGTCGTCGAGTTGACTATAGCCTTGCATAAAGAATTCGACAGTCCGAATGATAAAATTTTATGGGATGTCGGACATCAATCCTATGTCCATAAGATCCTGACTGGCAGAGCAGGTGAGTTCGACACCTTAAAGAAATACAAAGGTCTTTGCGGTTTTCCAAAAATGATTGAAAGCCCCCATGATGTTTGGGAAACCGGTCACAGTTCGACTTCCCTTTCAGCTGCAATGGGAATGGCGGCTGCCCGTGATATCAAAGGTGAAAATAGTTTTATTTTGCCAGTGATCGGGGACGGTGCTCTAACAGGCGGAATGGCGCTTGAAGCGTTGAATCATATCGGTGATGAAAAAAAGGACATGATCGTTATCCTGAATGATAATGAAATGTCCATAGCCCCTAACGTAGGTGCCCTGCACACGATATTGGGAAGATTGCGTACAGCCGGCAAATATAACTGGGCAAAAGATGAATTGGAGCTGCTTTTGAAAAAAATCCCTGCAGTCGGTGGTAAACTTGCAGCTACAGCTGAACGCCTGAAGGATAGCATGAAGTACTTATTGGTTTCAGGAATCTTTTTCGAGGAGCTCGGTTTCACATACCTTGGACCAGTGGATGGTCATAATTATGAAGAATTGCTGGAGAATTTAAGATATGCCAAGAAAACGAAGGGACCTGTACTGTTGCATGTCATCACGAAAAAAGGCAAGGGCTATTCACCTGCCGAGCTGGATACAACAGGAAACTGGCATGGGACAGGCCCATACAAAATCGAGACAGGCGATTTTGTGAAATCCCCTAGTAAAGGTCCTGCTTGGAGCGCTCTTGTAAGCGATACTGTCAGCAGGCTAGCCCGTGACGATGAGCGGATTGTCGCGATTACACCTGCAATGCCCGTAGGTTCGAAATTGGTGGGCTTTTCTCAAGAGTTTCCTGAGCGTTTCTATGATGTAGGGATTGCCGAGCAGCATGCTGCAACTTTTGCAGCCGGATTGGCAACGCAAAAAATGAAACCTTTCCTGGCTATATATTCAACTTTCCTGCAAAGGGCTTATGACCAGGTGGTGCATGATATCTGCCGTCAGAATTTGAACGTATTCATTGGGATCGACCGTGCCGGATTAGTTGGTTCCGATGGTGAAACGCATCAAGGCGTTTTCGACATTGCTTTCTTACGCCATGTACCGAATATGGTGTTGATGATGCCGAAAGATGAAAACGAGGGTCAGCATATGGTCAATACGGCCTTAAACTATAATGATGGTCCGATTGCTATGCGTTTCCCTCGTGGGAATGGTTGGGGAGTTGTGATGGATACTGAATTACAGCAGATTCCAATCGGTTCGTGGGAAGTTCTTAAAGAAGGAACGGATGCTGCCATCTTAACGTTCGGTACAACGATTCCCATGGCTCTTGAAGCGGCAGAACTGCTCGAGAAAGAGGATTATTCTGTTAAGGTGATCAATGCCCGGTTCATTAAGCCTTTGGATGAGAACATGCTAAGCAGTCTCCTTGGTGAAAAAATGCCTATTTTGACAATAGAAGAAGCGGTTCTTCAAGGTGGTTTCGGCAGTTCTGTACTTGAATATGCCCATGATCAAGGATTTTATGGGGCAATTATAGATCGAATGGGGATACCTGATTATTTCATTGAACATGGAAGTGTCGATGAACTGCTTGAAGAAATCGGTTTAACGACTGAGACAGCCATCAAAAAAATTAAAATGATAACACCCAAAAAAGAAAAAAGGGCCTGACAATATGAAAGTGATGAAAGAAAGAGTAGATGTATTACTTGTAGAACAAGGCTTGGCCGATACACGTGAAAAAGCGAAGCGTATGGTTATGGCAGGTCTTGTCTACGCGAATGAAGAGAGGTACGAAAAACCGGGGGAAAAAGTGCCGGTCGATCTCGAATTTACGATCAAAGGAAAAGTCATGCCTTACGTTTCAAGAGGCGGTCTTAAACTTGAGAAGGCATTAAGGGAATTCGATTTACAAGTGAATGGAAAAATACTGCTTGATATCGGTTCATCAACGGGTGGGTTCACGGATTGTGCATTGCAAAATGGCGCTCTAATGTCTTATGCGCTTGATGTGGGTTATAATCAACTTGCCTGGAAGCTTAGGCAGGATGAGCGGGTTAAAGTAATGGAACGAACCAATTTCCGTTATGTTACACCCGCCGATCTCGATGGGGAGATGCCAAACTTTGCAAGCATTGATGTTTCTTTCATCTCGCTTACGTTAATTTTACCGGTGCTAAAGACCTTGCTCGTCCCGAATAGTGATGTCGTTGCCTTGGTTAAACCGCAATTCGAAGCTGGGAAGGATCAAGTGGGTAAAAAGGGGATTGTTCGCGATTCCAAAATCCATAAACAAGTATTGGATAAGATCATTTCTTTTTCTATAAAGGAAGGCTATGATATTAAGGATGCCTCCTTCTCACCGATTACCGGCGGTGATGGAAATATTGAATTCTTACTTCATTTACACTGGCAAGGGTCCAAGGATGAAGGAGCGATATTGCTTTCGAAAACGGTTGACGACATCGTTGGAGAGGCCCATGCCCAATTTAAAAAAGAATAGTTAGAACTTTGTATGGGCTCCTTTGGCTGAATGGTTGGCTAAAGGAGCTTTTTAACTATACATTGTGGTCATGCACTGAATCATTTAAGGGTGGATACATAAAATAGGTACGTAAAAAATACACTTGTATTCATTTTTAGAGAAAAAGTTGTACAATTGCATAAAAATCCGATAACATTAATATTAGCCACTTTCTAAAGCGGCCTATTTGCACGTATTGAAGATAACGAAGCAATCCCATATTGGGGCAGCTTGCTTAAGTAAGAAATGAAAGTGAGACCATTACCATTAAATGAGCAACAGTTGAGAAGAGGTGCTTCTACTTATGAATAAAGGACAACGACATATAAAAATAAGGGACATCATAACGAATAATGATATCGAAACCCAGGATGAGTTAGTTGAAGAATTGAAATTAGCTGGATACAATGTAACTCAAGCCACTGTTTCAAGGGATATTAAAGAGCTTCACCTTGTAAAGGTTCCTTTGACGGATGGAAGGTATAAATACAGTCTGCCGGCCGACCAACGCTTCAATCCACTTCAAAAATTAAAGAGAATCCTTGTCGATGCATTTGTACGCATTGACTCAGCCAACAATTTACTGGTTATGAAGATGCTCCCAGGTAATGCCCAGGCAATCTGCGCATTGATTGATAATTTAAATTGGCAAGAAATACTCGGGACGATCGGCGGCGACGATACTTGTTTGATTATCTGCCGTTCTGAGGAAGATGCAAAGATCATTTCCGGCAAATTCTTGGACATGCTCTAATAATGTTGTGAGGTGACCTAGTTTGTTAACAGAACTATCGATTAGGAATTTTGCGATCATAGACAGCCTGTCCGTTTCATTTGAGAAAGGCTTGACGGTCTTGACAGGAGAAACAGGGGCAGGGAAGTCGATCATAATAGATGCCGTTCATCTTTTGGTTGGGGGACGTGGTTCTGCAGAGTTCATTCGGCATGGTGAGTCTAAGGCCGAAATAGAAGGATTATTCCAAATTGAAGATGAAAAACACCCGGTCTTTGCCAAAGCGGAAGAGTTTGGCCTGGATATGAATGATGGGATGGCGATACTTCGAAGGGACATCTCACAAAGTGGCAAAAGCGTTTGCAGGGTAAATGGGAAGCTTGTAACGATTTCCACTTTACGCGAGATAGGCCGGACATTGATAGATATCCATGGTCAGCATGAACATCAGGAATTAATGGATGAACGACTCCATCTTCCACTGCTCGATCAATTCGGCGGTGAAAAAATCGCATCTGCACTCACTGAATACCAAAAGCTATATAAACGTTATGAAACCGCTTCTAAACAATTGAATGCCTTGAGCCAAAATGAACAGCAAATGGTCCACCGCCTTGATTTGATCCAATTTCAATTCGATGAAATCCAAAAAGCTGATTTGAAGTTACGCGAAGATGAAGAATTGATGGAAGAGCGGAAGAAAATTAATAATTTCGAAAAAATTCATGAAGCGCTGCAAACCAGTTATAATGCTTTAAATGGTGAGCAGCATGCAATTGATTGGCTTTCCGTAGCCATGAATAATTTGGAGGAAGCGGCAGGGCTTGATGAGGGTTTAAAGAATAGCTCTGAAACCGTTTCAAATAGCTACTTCCTGCTTGAAGAGGCCGTGTCAAACATCCGAGACCAATTAGATTCTTTGGATTATGATACAGAGCGTGTGGAATTCATTGAAAGCCGCCTTAATGAAATAAATCAATTAAAGCGGAAATACGGGCGGACCATTGAGGAAATCCTGGAATATGGAGCCGCTATAGAAGAAGAAGTCGAAAAACTGCAAAATAGGGAAACCCATATAGCGAAGCTTGAAAAGGAAATGAAATCCATTAAGGCAGATTTAATTGTCGAAGCAAAGAATCTTTCTGAACTTCGCCAGAACTTCGCTCAGCAGTTAACCAAAAAGATCCATAAGGAATTAAAAGATTTATACATGGAAAAGACAATTTTCGAACCACACTTCCTTCAAACTGCTTATACTTTCGATGAATTGTCAGATAGGGGCATTAATCAATCAGGCCTGGATTCAATGGAATTTTATATTTCCACCAATCCAGGTGAACCGTTAAAACCTCTTTCCAAAATCGCATCTGGCGGAGAACTGTCGAGGATCATGCTGGCTTTGAAAAGCATTTTCTCCAAACATCAAGGCATAACATCCATTATATTTGATGAAGTGGACACAGGTGTGAGCGGAAGGGTTGCACAATCCATTGCCGAAAAGATCTATAAAGTGGCAACTGGATCACAAGTATTGTGCATATCCCATTTGCCACAGGTGGCCGCTATGGCGGATACCCACCTTTTCATAGCAAAAAATGTAAGGGCCGGACGCACGAATACCTCGGTCAAGCCGTTAATTGAAACGGAAAAAGTAAAAGAAATCGGCAGGATGATTTCAGGAGTCGAGATTACGGATTTGACGAAGCAGCATGCCAATGAATTAATCCAGCTGGCCAAAAGGCTGAAGATTACATCATGAAGGGCCGGTTAGAAGATTATTTAAAATTTATCATAAGCATTCATTGTAAAGCTATCCAAAAACGGATAGCTTTTATTTTTTGCACCTGTTATAAATGACTGTCATGAGGGCTAAATTAAAGGTGTAGCCATAAAGTTTCAGAGAGCGAGGAGAGTGAATGGATTGAAATTTATATGGATAAACAGGATCATCGGTGGAATTCTCCTTGTTTCGCTATTAACATTAGGGTTATACCAGCCATCTCGTGAATATTTTTTAATTCCAAATCATCTTGTACTATTTGAAGGAAGTCAATATAGTATTTCCAAATCATTGCCTGTTTCTGCAAAAACTTCGGGATCCAGTGATGGAATTTCGCTTCATGATGAACAAGCCTCGATTACGCTTGGTGCTGAAAAACCTGGTACGAATGAAGTGTTACTCGATGTAGCAGGATTACCTGCCAAAAAGGTCGACATCAGGGTGTTAAAAGACTTTAAAGTCATGCCTGGAGGCCAATCCATTGGAGTAAAGCTTAATACTCTTGGGGTACTCGTAGTAGGTCATCATCTAATTGATACTGCGCAGGGGAAAAAATCACCGGGAGAAAAAGCAAAAATTGAAATCGGTGATATTATTACAGAAATCAATGGTCAGACGATAAAGAAGATGGGGGATGTAACCCCTTTTGTTCAGCAGGCAGGCGAAAAGGGTGAGGCGTTGAATCTTGTCATTAACCGTGATAATGAAGTGCTTCATAGTACCCTATTACCTCTAAAAGATAAGAATGAAGGAACTTACAAATTGGGTTTGTATATCCGTGATTCGGCAGCTGGCATCGGAACGATGACGTTTTACCACCCGGATTCGAAAAAATACGGGGCGTTGGGACATGTCATATCCGATATGGATACAAAAAAGCCGATTGTTGTCAAGGACGGACAGATTGTTCAATCGACGGTCACATCCATCGAAAAGGGAAGCAATGGTGATCCGGGAGAAAAATTGGCACGCTTTTCTTCCAATAAAGAAAAAATAGGAAATATCAATCGCAATAGTCCCTTTGGAATTTTTGGGAAATTAAATCAAGATTTTAAAAATGGAATTAACGATAAGCCACTCCCCATCACCCTTTCCCATGAGGTAAAGGAAGGACCAGCAAAAATCCTTACAGTGGTGGATGGTTCTGAAGTGGAGGAATTCGATGTTGAAATCGTCAGTTCCATACCACAGAAGTTCCCCGCAATTAAGGGAATGGTCTTAAAAGTGACGGATAAGGAATTGCTTCAAAAAACGGGTGGGATCGTTCAAGGTATGAGCGGCAGTCCTATCATACAAAATGGGAAATTAATCGGTGCAGTCACCCATGTATTCGTTAATGATCCTACAAGTGGGTATGGAGTCCATATCGAATGGATGTTAAACGAAGCCGGTATAAATATATACGACAAAGATAATTATGAAAAGGCAAGCTAAGAATCCGGGTATCCTTTTGGATGCCCCTTTTTAATGGAAAGTTATGATTAGCATATATTTTGGGTAGGAATTAAATTGATTTCTTCAAAAAGTAGAGGTTTTTTTGAAACGATGTGATAAAATGATAACGATATGAAGATTTTTCGACAATCGCTTTATTCGAATAGCAAACGAAGTCGAAAACAAGAGATATCCGGAGAATAATATTGAATTCCTTATATTTTTTCAAAAATAAAAGGAATTTAGTTTCCATTGTCGAAAAGTTCAATTACAATAGAATTTAGTCATATAGAAAAAAAGACCAATTGTAGTTGAGGAGGAAATCAAGCGTGAAAAAAATTAAGGTGTGCGTTGTAGATGATAATAGAGAACTTGTTGGCCTTCTGGAAGAATACATTTCTGCACAGGATGACATGGAAGTAATTGGGGTGGCACATAACGGTCAAGATTGCCTGGGTATGCTTGAAAGCGTTGACCCGGATATATTGATCCTCGATATTATCATGCCTCATTTAGATGGATTAGGTGTGCTTGAAAAACTTCGTGAAGTAAAACGGGGTGCCATGCCTAATGTGATTATGCTTACTGCCTTTGGTCAAGAAGATGTAACGAAAAAAGCTGTTGATTTGGGTGCCTCATACTTTATCCTAAAGCCCTTCGATATGGATAATCTGGCCAATCACATACGTCAGGTAAGCAGTAAAGGGCAAGCAGTTTTAAAAAATCATAGTCAGTTTAGTTATCGTCCCCAAAATGAATCCAAGCCGAAGAACCTCGATGCCAGCATCACAAGCATCATTCACGAGATTGGAGTCCCTGCACATATAAAGGGCTATTTGTATTTAAGGGAAGCCATATCCATGGTATATAATGATATTGAACTATTGGGTTCCATCACCAAAGTTTTATATCCGGATATCGCAAAAAAATACAATACAACGGCGAGCCGTGTTGAACGTGCCATCAGGCATGCGATTGAAGTGGCCTGGAGCCGTGGCAATATAGAATCCATTTCATCACTTTTCGGATATACCGTAAGCATGACTAAGGCAAAACCTACAAATTCCGAATTCATTGCCATGGTTGCCGATAAGCTGCGCCTCGAACATAAAGCTTCTTGACAAGGGTAGGGGGAACACCGGTTGTTAAGAGCCAGGGGTAACAATTGACCATATAAAGGCTAGAGCCGCTAAATATAAATAAGAACTCTCCGTCTGGCTGTAAAGGACAGGAAGAAGTTGCTTCGTGATTTTTTCTAATCGGCAACTTTAAATTTTTTACGCTGCCGGTTAAAAAAATTAAACGCCTTTTATTTATTGGATTTTTCAGGAAATCCCATAAATAAAAGGCGTTTTTGTTTGGTTGAAAAGCGGCACGAATTATTTTAGACGATGTTCGGGCTATATAGCTCCTTTTCATAGTTTTTAGATTATAATTATAGGTATATTTAATCATGATAAAAGGAGGGGAGTAAATGATTTGTGTAAAAAATGAGCATTTTGTATTGGAAGCGGATAGGAACATGGTTTTTATCACCGTTATTCAAAAGGGCTTTTCCATTTTTCAATTGAATCCTATTCTGTTGGATTTTCCACAAATCATGCTGGAGAACGTCAAAGACTTGAAGGATGCACTGACAGAGGCGAGCGGGGAAAGAATTCAAGTGGGAAGACAGAAACCAATCGCGGAGTTGGACATAGCGACTGATAAAATGTCCGCAAGTGTAAAACTCAATTGTTCAGAAAACTACCTGAATGAGAACTATTCAGTAATTATGGGGAGTATTTTAGAGAGTCTTCAATGTGAAGGTATTTCCGAAGGGATTTTAATGCATGTATTGCAAAATGAGCTGAGCATCAAAAATCAAACAATCATTGCTAAAGGGATGGAACCAGTACACGCCAAAGACGCAGTGGTTACCTATTTCAAAAGATCGGACAGAAAACCAGCAGTCCGTGAAAATGGAAAAGCTGATTATTATGATATGCATTTTCTTGATGAAGTGAAAAGGGGAGATTGGCTGGGGGAAAGGATACCGCCGTCATCTGGTGAGATGGGAAGGCGAATTACGGGGGAAATAGCCTTGCCCAGGAAAGGAAAGGATAAGAAACTTTTATACGATCAAAAAACGGTTGCTGCTGTCGAGGAAGACGGAAAGATCATTCTAAGGGCATTGATCGATGGTGTGGTGGAATTTAGGGAAGGGAAGATTGCGGTAGGTGATCACCTATTGATTGACGGTGATATAGGCAATAAAACAGGGAATATTGAATTTGTTGGAAGTGTGACCATTAAAGGTACGGTTATCGATCATTTTTCCGTGACGGCTACGAAGGATATTTCGATTTTAAGTGAGCTTGGTGTAAGTAATGTGAAGGAAATCAACTCAAGGGAGGGGGATGTATTCATTAAAGGAGGGATATTTGGTAAAGGTGTGTCCAAAATATATGCAGCAAGGAACATTTTTGTGAAACATGCCAACGAATGCCACTTAACAGCGGGGGAAAATATACATATAGGATCATATTCGCTGGGGAGTTTCCTGAAAGCCAAGAATATCTTCACGGATGAAAAGAAGGGAAAATTAATCGGCGGTGTAATTGAAGCGCATGGAAAAGTGAGGGCGGCTGTAATCGGGAATCGAATGGAACGGAAAACATTAATAAATGTGAAGGGATTTGACCGTGAACTCTTAAAAGAACAATTGAATGAGACTTTGCTTTTATATAAATCAATAATAATGAAACTTGAATCAATAAAGGAAAAGCTTGAAGTGTATGAAACGCCTCTTGGAGAATTGACTGGTGAGAAAAATTATCAATATGAACAAACAACAAATCAATACGAGAGGTTGATGGTTCAAATATATCAATTGGACGAAAAACGGAAGTCAATCATGGATATGCTTGAATCAAAAGGGGAAGGGGAAATTACGATTGGTCAAATGGCTTTTCCGGATACTTGCTTGCAAATCAAAAGCATGCAAAAAAAATTGAATGATTTGACGAAAGGAACCTTCTATGCAGAAAATAATCAGCTGCATTTTATTAGAGTATTGAGCTAGATGAAAATAATTTGCTGTTTCTGTTCATAACATTCGGATATAACCATTATTGAGAGAGGCGGCGTTTCTTCATGACCCTAATCTTTGCACATCGAGGCTCAGCAGGGACACATCCGGAAAATACGATGTCGGCGTTCAAAGAAGCTGCCCGTGTCGGGGCGGACGGTATTGAAACGGATGTCCAGCTCTCGAAAGATGGGGAAGTGGTCATCATTCACGATGAAAAGCTCGATCGGACCACGAATGCCTCGGGATATGTAAAAGACAGGACCTTGACGGAGTTGAAAACCCTTAATGCGTCTTCAAACTATAAGGGTAGATTGGGGAAAGAAAAGATTCCGACACTTGAAGAACTATTTATTTGGCTTGATGAAAATCAGCTTTTTTGCAACATTGAATTGAAAAATACGCTTTTTCTGTATCCAGGTTTAGAAGAGAAAGTCATCCGACTCATCCGTACTTACGAAATGGAGGAAAGGATTATTCTTTCTTCTTTCAATCATTACAGCTTGGTCAATTGCCATCAATTGGCACCTGAATTGGAAACCGCACCTCTTTATAGGGATGGACTATACATGCCTTGGATATATGCCAAGGCAATTGGCGGAAGTGCAATCCATCCAAATATCCGGGCTGCCCCTGATGCACTCATTCAAACATCGGTGAGTATGGGTGTTCCTGTGCGGCCATATACCATTAATAAAGAAGCCGAGATGAAGCGATTATTCAATTTGGGATGCAGTGGCATCATAACCGATTTTCCCGAGGCAGCCGTACGGGTCAGGGAAGGATTGAAATCAAGATAAACAAAGAAGGTGCCATATGATACATGGCACCTTCAGTTTGTAGACAAAAGGGGTTCGGTTACCTCAAGTTTTAATAGATCTATTTTAAAACAAAAAAGACTGTAGGCAAAAGGAGTTCTAACTAAAAACATAGTTGATTGGAACGTAAGGTGCGAGACTCCTGCGGGAATAGCGAGTCCAAGGGAGACCCCACAGGCGCAAGTGCGCCGAGGAGGCTCCCGGACCGCCCGCGGAAAGCGAGTGCCTGAAATGGAAATCAACGTCCAAATTTGTACACGCAAAAAGAAGGTGCCATACGAAACATGGCACCTTTTTTTGCGTTTAAAATTTATTGAACCTGCTTTGGACTTTATTTTGCTTTCGATCTCGATGAAGGACGAAGCCTGCGATAAAGGCTATTCCGCCAATCGTGATGAGAAGGCCTATTAAAAATTGCAGCCAAAGGATTGGATAGGGAGGCTGTAGAATACCGAACACCATGTCCCTCATTATTTTTATGCCATAGGCAGCAAAGGCACCGGGTATAAAAAGAATCAAAAAAGCGATTAAACGTTTCATGCGGTCAAATCCCTTCCGAAAATTCCGTCTTTAAAAAATGATAAAGGATATAAATTATTTGTCAAGTTTCGGGAATCTAGATAATGACTGGGAGTTGGCGGCTGTTTTTTTAAAGGGATCCGATATGGTAAACTAGAGTGGAGTATGAAAAAAATTGCAGGGAATGATCTTTTAAAAGGGGTAATTATATCTTAAGGGGGATGGCTGATGCAAAAGGTCATGATAGTAGGGGGAGGAGTGGGAGGGACAACCGTGTTGAAACTCCTATCAGAAAGTGAAGTATTCTCCATTGTTTGTATGGCTGATACGAATGAATCCGCTGAAGGGATGCTTGCTGCAAAGGAATTAAGGATTCCTACAGTGACTAATTGGAGCATGGGATTGGAGCGGGATTTGGACATCATTTTTGATACGACCGGTGACCCGTCTGTCTATAAAAAGATAAAAAGGGACATGGGCGAACAAACGATTCTCATTCCTGGTAGTGTCGCCCTCATTATGACTAAGTTGTTTGAAGAGAAAAATCGTTTAATAAGTAAATTGGAGAATGCCTCGGCAAAAATGGACTTGATCCTCAATACGACCAGTGAAGGGATGGTGGTGATTGATCATGAAGGATTCATCATCATGTTCAATGATAGTGCGGAACGTGCAACTGACACAAAGCGCGAGGATGTGATAGGCAGACATATCAAAGATTTCATCCCTTCAACTGGATTGCTGCGAGTGATGCAAACGAACCAAAAAGAAGTGAATCAGGAAATCACCCTTAGCAATGGAATGGAACTCATAACGACAAGGATACCTCTTGTGAATGCCGATAAGGAAATCATAGGGGCTTTTTCCGTGTTTAGGAATAAAACGGAAGCTGTCCAATTGGCGGAGCAAATTACTGATTTAAAAGAAATACAGACGATGCTTCAGGCGATCATTCAATCCAGTGATGAAGCCATATCGGTTGTGGATGATCAAGGCAGGGGACTTTTGATCAATCCGGCATATACAAGAATCACCGGGTTAACAAAGACCCAAGTGATCGGTAAGCCGGCTTCCATCGATATTTACGAAGGTGAAAGTATGCATATGAAAGTGCTTCAGACAAAAAAGCCTGTTCGGGGTGTCAATATGCGTGTCGGCCCAAAACATAAGGAAGTGATCGTGAATGTTGCTCCAATCATTGTGGACGGGTGCCTGAAAGGGAGTGTTGGCGTCATTCATGATGTATCGGAAATTCAAGCCTTGACCCACGAACTGAATCGGGCAAGACAGATCATCCGTACTTTGCAGGCTAAATATTCCTTTGATGATATAATTGGGGCTTCCGAAGAGATGAAGCTTCCCATTGAACAGGCGAAATTATCGGCAAGAACACCTGCTACTGTCTTATTAAGAGGGGAATCAGGGACTGGCAAAGAGTTATTTGCACATGCCATCCATAATGCGAGCGATAGGAAATTCAATAAATTCGTTCGTGTAAATTGTGCGGCCATCTCGGAATCATTACTTGAAAGTGAACTGTTCGGTTATGATGAAGGAGCCTTTACAGGGGCAAGCAGGGGCGGAAAGGTCGGGTTTTTTGAAGAGGCAAATCAAGGGAGTATCTTTTTGGACGAAATTGGTGAATTACCAGCCAACATTCAAGCTAAATTGCTTCGGGTTTTACAAGAAAAGGAAATCATCAGAGTGGGGGGGACGAAGCCGATTCCCATCAATGTCCGGGTCATAGCCGCTACGAATATCAATCTTGAAGAGGCCATCGCAAACGGATCATTCAGGGAAGACTTATATTTCAGGCTGAACCGCATGCCTATTTTCATTGCTCCATTAAGAAAGAGAAAAGAAGATTTGAGAGAATTGGCGGAGCATTTGATTAATAAAATCAATCAGGAGTATGGACGGAGCATAGAGGGAATTACAGCAGCAGCTATACATAAGATGCAAATCTACAACTGGCCAGGTAATGTGAGGGAACTGGAAAATATCTTAGGACGGGCAATCATTTTCATGAAATTGAACGAGACGATCATTGATATACATCATATTCCGGATTTTATCGAAGAGATTCCATTAAAACAAGAGAAATTATTAATGAAGCCTTCTGGCTACGTATCGGGGAAACCGCTCTCGGAGATAATAGACCAGTATGAAGCCGATATCATTCAGCAAGCGTTCCATACCCACAAGGGAAATAAAACACTTACGGCAAAAGCTCTTGGGATTTCTGTCAGAAATTTATATTACAAAATGGAAAAATTAAAACTGTGAAAATTTTTGCACGCAATTAATTGCGCACTATGAAAAAAACTGCACGGAATTTTCTGATTTATTTTAATTTAAGCGAGACTCCACTTCTAACATGAAATTTTTTTCAATTTGTTATAGGCTATAGTTGCCCAACATATTAACCAGCATCTCCTTTTTTTGGATAAAAACGCTCTCATTATGTATTTTATTGGCATGTTATTTGCATATTTAAAGGTGCATGGGTTTTTCAAGGGAACCATTCCCCATAGGGAAAATATCATGTGAGTAGCGGATTTTATTTAAAATGAACGTAGGAACAAGTAAGAATGAGGAGAAATTCAGTTTTCTCATCTCTGACATGTATTAAAACATCTAGGGAGGATTCCTTTATGGAAATTTTTAAATATCTTGAGAAGTATGATTACGAGCAACTGCTATTCTGTCAGGACAAACAATCGGGTTTGAAAGCGATTATTGCCATTCATGATACAACATTAGGGCCTGCGCTTGGAGGCACAAGGATGTGGACGTATGCATCTGAAGAAGATGCCATTGAAGATGCCTTAAGGCTTTCGAGAGGAATGACATATAAGAACGCCGCTGCCGGCTTGAATTTAGGCGGGGGGAAGACTGTCATCATCGGCGATCCGCGTAAGGATAAAAATGAAGAGATGTTCCGTGCATTCGGAAGGTATATCCAAGGGCTGAATGGCCGTTATATAACAGCTGAAGATGTAGGTACAACGGTTGAGGATATGGATCTCATTCATGAGGAGACGGATTTTGTCACTGGGATTTCCCCTGCATTCGGTTCTTCGGGTAATCCTTCCCCTGTTACTGCATATGGGGTATACCGAGGTATGAAAGCTGCTGCAAAAGAGGCATTCGGAACTGATTCTTTAGAAGGCAAGGTAATTGCAGTCCAAGGCGTCGGGAATGTTTCTTATAACTTATGCCGTCACCTTCATGAGGAAGGCGCCAAGCTAATCGTTACGGATATCAATAAAGAAAGCGTGGCCCGTGCGGTTGAATCCTTTGGGGCGACCGCAGTGAATCCTGATGAAATTTATGGAGTCGACTGTGATATCTATGCACCTTGTGCATTAGGGGCTGTCATAAATGATCATACAATCAATCAAATCAAGGCGAAGGTCATTGCAGGTGCGGCAAATAATCAATTAAAGGAACCTGTTCATGGCGATCAAATTCATGAAAAGGGTATTATATACGCTCCTGATTATGTAATTAATGCAGGTGGAGTCATAAACGTGGCCGATGAGCTTTTAGGGTATAATCGGGAAAGAGCCCTTAAGAAAGTGGAAACGGTTTATGATACAATTGAAAGAGTCATCGAGATTGCAAAACGTGATCAAATCCCAACTTATAAAGCGGCGGATAGGATGGCAGAGGAGAGAATTGCTCGCATGAGAAATTCAAGAAGCCAATTCTTGCAAAATGAAAAACATATCTTGAATGGAAGAAAATGAATGTAATTGTACAAGATCTAGATTCCTGTGTTTTTTTAAATAAACACAGGAATTTTCAACATGGATAACGTAATAAACATAAGGCAAGTAAAAATGATGACAATAGTATGTATTTGTGAGGAGGAGCGGTTTTGGCTGAAGAATTTGACCTCGTTATCCTCGGCGGAGGAACAGGCGGGTATGTGGCAGCGATAAGGGCTGCTCAATTAGGATTGAAAACGGCTGTCGTGGAGAAAGGCAAGCTCGGCGGAACGTGTCTACATAAAGGCTGTATCCCTTCAAAAGCACTTTTAAGGAGTGCAGAAGTTTATCAGACTGCAGTGAAAAGTGAGGAATTCGGTGTTGTTACCGGGGATGTAAAGGTAGATTTCCTTAAGGTGCAAGAAAGAAAGAATAAAGTGGTCGATCAACTCTATAAAGGTGTCCAGCACTTGATGAAACAAGGAAAGATAACGGTTTATGAAGGGTTAGGACGTATACTTGGTCCTTCTATATTTTCACCGATGCCTGGGACAATTTCCGTGGAAATGAATGATGGCAGTGAAAATGAAATGCTCATTCCTCAGAATGTCATCATTGCCACCGGTTCGCGTCCGAGGACACTGCCCGGTTTGGCGATTGATGGGGAAATTGTGCTTACATCGGATGAAGCTCTAAAGCTTGAGAGCCTGCCAAAATCAATGATTATTGTAGGCGGTGGAGTTATCGGCATTGAATGGGCTTCGATGCTCAATGATTTTGGTGTGGAAGTGACAGTACTTGAATATGCAGATAGAATCATCCCGACTGAAGACCAGGATATTTCAAGTGAAATGCTTCGTCTCCTAACGAAAAAAGGCGTCAAGTTCGTTACAGGTGCCAAGGTATTGCCTGAAACCCTGAAAACGGATGCTTCAGTATCCATTTCTGCTGAAGTCAAAGGTTCGGTAGAGGAATTCACTGCTGAAAAAATGCTTGTTTCCGTAGGCAGATCAGCAAATGTTGAAGGGATCGGCCTTGAAAATACGGAAATTGTGAAAGAAAAAGGTTTTATTGAAACCAATGACTTCTTCCAAACGAAGGAATCACATATCTATGCAATCGGTGACTGTATCGGCGGTCTGCAATTGGCTCACGTTGCCTCCCATGAAGGTATTATGGCCGTTGAACATATCGCAGGCCAAAAACCGGAACGGCTGGATTATTCGCTCATTTCAAAATGTGTGTATTCAAGCCCTGAAGCTGCAAGTGTCGGCTTGACTGAAGAACAGGCAAACAAGGAAGGCTATGACCTTAAAATTGGGAAATTCCCATTCCGTGCAGTTGGCAAGGCCCTTGTTTTCGGGGAAGCGGATGGTTTTGTCAAAATCATCGCCGATAAGAAAACGGATGATATACTGGGCGTTCATATGATCGGACCACATGTTACGGATATGATTTCAGAAGCGGGACTTGCAAAAGTGCTTGATGCAACACCTTGGGAGATAGGCAAGACAATTCATCCGCACCCAAGTCTTTCTGAAGCAATCGGAGAGGCGGCGCTTGCTGTCGATGGACGTGCCATTCATTCATAAAGAATAAGGTCAGGAGGTTTTATGATGGTAGAAAAACGTCATGAACAATTAGGCTTAAATGAGGAAACGGTTTTAGATATGTACCGGACAATGCTTTTGTCCCGCAGAATTGATGAGCGCATGTGGCTTTTAAACCGATCCGGGAAAATTCCCTTCGTGATTTCCTGCCAGGGGCAAGAAGCGGCACAGGTTGGGGCAGCGTTTGCGCTTGATCGGCAAAAGGATTATGTACTGCCTTATTATCGGGATGTCGGTGTGGTACTAACATTCGGAATGACCGCAAAAGACTTGATGCTTTCCGGTTTCGCAAAAGAGGAAGATCCCAATTCCGGCGGGCGCCAAATGCCTGGTCATTTCGGTCAAAAGAAAAATAGGATCGTCACTGGATCATCGCCTGTAACGACACAGGTCCCGCATGCTGTTGGAATTGCCCTTGCAGGGAAGATGGAAGGTAAGGATTTGGTAACATTCGTAACGTTTGGGGAAGGTTCATCCAATCAGGGCGATTTTCATGAAGGGGCCAACTTTGCAGGTGTGCACAAGCTACCGGTCATTTTCATGTGTGAAAATAATAAATATGCGATTTCAGTTCCTATTGAGAAACAGCTATCGTGTGAAAATGTTTCCGACAGGGCGATTGGCTATGGGATGCCTGGAATAACGGTGGATGGCAATGATCCATTGGAAGTGTATGCAGCGGTGAAAGAAGCGGCTGACCGTGCACGAAGGGGAGAAGGCCCTACACTGGTGGAAACCGTTTCATACAGGCTCACGCCTCATTCAAGTGATGATGATGACCGAAGCTACCGGACTGCGGACGAAGTGGCCGAAGCCAAAACGAAGGACTCGATAATGACATTTGGAGCGTATTTAAAAGAAGTGGGAATCTTGGATGATGACCTTGAGAAACAAATGAATGATGAAGTCATGAAGATAGTCAACGAAGCAACCGATTATGCTGAAAATGCTCCATATCCGAAGGCTGAAAGTGCTATGAATCATGTGTATGCACAAAAGTAAGGGGGTAATAGAATGCCAGTGATTTCATATATAGATGCCGTGACAATGGCAATGAGGGAAGAGATGGAACGCGATTCCCGTGTATTCGTATTGGGTGAGGACGTAGGAAAAAAAGGTGGGGTCTTTAAAGCCACTAATGGTTTATACGACCAATTCGGTGAAGCCAGGGTCATCGATACCCCGCTCGCTGAATCTGCAATTGCAGGAGTGGGAATTGGAGCCGCCATGTATGGGCTTCGGCCGATTGCTGAGATGCAATTCGCTGATTTCATCATGCCTGCCATTAACCAAATCGTTTCAGAGGCAGCTAAAATTAGATATCGTTCCAATAATGACTGGAGCTGTCCTATGGTAATCCGTGCACCATATGGCGGAGGGATTCATGGAGCTCTTTATCATTCACAATCGGTTGAAGCAATCTTTGCCAATCAGCCGGGCTTGAAAATTGTGATGCCTTCCACTCCATATGATGTAAAGGGTTTGCTTAAAGCTGCCATTCGCGATGAAGACCCAGTGCTTTTCTTTGAACATAAACGGGCATACCGCTTGATCAAGGGTGAGGTACCTACTGAAGATTATGTACTTCCCATCGGTAAGGCGGATGTGAAAAGGGAAGGGGAAGACATTACTGTCATCTCCTATGGCCTTTGTGTGCATTTTGCCCTTCAGGCAGCAGAAAAATTAGCTGCAGATGGAATTTCTGCACATGTTCTTGACTTGCGTACAGTCTATCCTTTGGATAAGGATGCCATCATAGAAGCAGCATCTAAAACGGGGAAAGTACTACTGGTTACGGAAGATAATAAAGAAGGAAGCATCATGAGTGAGGTCGCAGCCATCATTGCCGAGCATTGCCTTTTTGATTTGGATGCCCCTGTAAAACGATTGGCCGGACCTGATGTACCTGCCATGCCATATGCGCCTACGATGGAAAAACATTTTATGGTGAATCCTGATAAAGTGGAAAGAGCAATGAGGGAATTGGCCGAGTATTAATGACTGTTAAGAAGGAGGAACGAATAATGGCTATGGAATTAATGAAGATGCCTCAACTAGGCGAAAGTGTCACAGAGGGAACCATCAGTAAATGGCTAGTGAAGCCTGGGGATCATGTCACGAAATACGACCCGCTAGCTGAAGTGATGACGGATAAAGTAAATGCTGAGGTTCCTTCTTCCTTCACCGGCATCATCAAGGAATTGAAAGCGGATGAAAATCAAACATTGGCAGTCGGGGAAGTTATTTGCTCGATTGAAGTTGAAACGGCAAAGACGGATAACGAAAATGCTGGGCAAGCTGTTTCACATAGTGAGGAAAATGTTGATGCACCTGTTACAAGAGAAGTGCAGCAAGCTGCCGAACCATCAAGGAAAGCTCGCTATTCGCCTGCCGTGTTAAAACTTTCTCAGGAGCATGGAATCGATCTTTCAAAAGTTAAAGGAACGGGGAATGAGGGACGGATCACTCGCAAGGATTTACTGAAACTTGTTGAATCAGGAAATCTTCCTAAGGCGGATGAGCCTTCCGTGATATCCGATTCGGCTCCAAAAGAGACCGCACCTCAAGTTAGTCGTCAAACGAGTCCAGTAACAAACGTGCCGACTGCTGCTGGTGACAAGGAAATACCTGTTACCGGAATCCGTAAGGCAATTGCGTCCAATATGTTGAAAAGTAAGCACGAAATCCCGCATGCTTGGACGATGGTGGAAGTTGACGCAAGCAATATGGTGAAGTTGCGTGATAATCTAAAATCCGACTTTAAACAAAAAGAAGGCTATAATTTAACGTACTTTGCCTTTTTCGTAAAAGCGGTTGCTCAAGCCCTTACGGAATTTCCAGAGCTCAATTCGATGTGGGCTGGCGAAAAAATCATACAAAAGAAAGAAATCAATATATCGATAGCCGTTGCAACTGAAGATGCCCTATTTGTACCGGTCATTAAAAATGCAGATGAAAAATCAATCAAAGGTATAGCAAGGGAGATACAGGAACTCGCATCCAAAGTGAAGTCGGGTAAGTTAAAAGCAGAGGATATGCAAGGTGGTACGTTCACTGTTAATAACACTGGCTCATTCGGCTCTGTCCAGTCCATGGGAATCATCAATTATCCACAGGCGGCCATTTTACAAGTTGAAACGATTGTAAAACGCCCAGTGGTCATAAATGACATGATTGCAGTACGAGATATGGTGAATCTCTGTTTATCACTTGATCATCGTGTTTTGGATGGACTGGTATGCGGACGATTCCTCGCGAGGGTTAAAGAAATCATCGAAAAGATTTCCAAAGATAACACTCCCATATACTAAAGTGAAGAAAAGGAAGGCCGGAAGGTCCTTCCTTTTTTTTGTACTTCACTTTTCCGTAGAAAAACATCGACAAAAAATTTATTTTTGCTATTATTTTATTAAGAGCTGTTCTAATACAGATCAGGGGCTGTACTTGATTTATAAAGAGGCGAAATAGGCTAGTGTTTTCCCATATAACAGATTTGCTAATTTCTATTGTCTTAAATTTCAAGAAAAATATGGTAGAATGTTAGTATAATCCAGATTAAATTGACGGGAGGGTGGTTTTCTTATCCAAAACTGACTGAGCGTTCGTTCTCCCAATGAAGGGACAGGGCGTATGAGGCGGCAAAAGATAAGAAAGCGATTACAGATGGAACTGAAAGATGTAAAAAACATAACCTTTCCTAAGCCTTCTTTTGAAGAGTGGAAAGAAGCTGCAGAAGCAAGTTTAAAAGGGAAAAGTGTAGAAAAGCTAAAAACGAATACATATGAGGGCATCACTTTATATCCGCTCTATACAGAAAAGGCGGAATCAACGGAAAAAGTAGCTGAATTGCCAGGATTCTTCCCTTTCACCCGAGGAACGTCCCCAACGGGCTATCATGAAAAACCTTGGCTTGTCGTTCAACCTGTAAGCGGTATCACGGCTGAAGAAGCAAATGAAAAGATGAAGGCTTCATTCAAGCGCGGTCAAAATGTCGCGGCATACCCTGCACGATTGCTTGCCGAGGGAGCAAGGGCTGAAAAATTGTTTAAGGATATCCCATTAAAGGAAATCCCGGTTTTCATTGACCTTAAGGGGAAACAAAAAGGATTATTCCCTCAATTCAAAGCGGTTGCCGAAGCACAAAATACCCAATTGACAGGCGTTATTGCTGAAGATCCCATTGCAGAATGGCTCATTTGCGGTCAGCTGCCAGAAGATACGGATATCTATTTTGCAGACTGGCTGAAGACGATCCAAGATTATCAGAAGGTAGGAAGGGATTTAAAAACAGTTTTGATTAATACGGCAGTCTACCATAATGGAGGAGCCAATGCCGTACAAGAAATAGCTTACGGATTAGCGGCAGCCGTCCAATATCTATTGGAAGGGCAAAAGCAAGGGCTTTCTATTGCTTCGGTTTCCGAAAAAATAGTATTCTCTTTTGCTGTGGATTCAAATTACTTCATGTCCATCGCTAAGCTACGGGCTGCAAGAAGACTTTGGGCAGGTCTTGCAGAAGCTTTCGATACAGCATCGGACCATTTTAGAATGGCGATACATGCCGTTACTTCCGAGTTGACAGAAACGCTATATGATCAGCACGTCAATATTCTTCGGACAACAAACCAAGCTTTCGCTGCAGCTATTGGAGGCATTCAATATCTTCAAATTCATCCATTCACACACGCAACTGGTGAAACCGATGATTTCTCAGAAAGAATTGCCCGTAATACTCACTTGATTTTAAAAGAAGAAACAAATATCACAACAGTGGTCGATCCTGCTGGCGGTTCATGGTATGTTGAGCAACTAACGGATGAATTGGCTGAAAAGGCTTGGGCGAAATTCCTTGAAATCGATGCAGCTGGAGGGATTCTTGAGCTAATTAAACAAGGCACCCTTCAGAAGGAAATAGCTGAAGTTTACCAAGAAAAAGTTGAAAATGCGGCTTTCAGAAAAGAAAGTATCATCGGAACTAATGTATATCCGAATCCGGCTGATAAGATTAAAACCACGACACAGGATATCCATGTGTCTTATATGAAAGTTGAGAAGCCGGTTGGCATTGCCCCACTTGACTTGGATCGGGTATCCATTCAATTCGAACAGTTAAGACTACGCAGTGAAAAGTATAAAGAAATAAGTGGTACGGCTCCAACTATTGGTTTAATTAATTTGAAAAATCTTAAATCCTATAAACCTCGTGCAGATTTCGTTACAAGCCTTGCTGCAGCAGGTGGTATTGAAACAACCGGAAGCAAGGGGTGTCAAACCGTCGAGGAAGCAGTCGATTATGTAGCTGCGACCAAGCTCCCTATCTATTGTGTTTGCGGCAGTGACGGTGACTATTCGGAATTAGCGCCAATCACCATAAAAGAAATTAAAAAGCAATTCCCTGAAATCACTATTTATAGTGCAGGCAAGCAGCAAGAAGAATTTGAGATTACACTAAGTGAAGCCGGAGTCAAAGATTTTATCCATGTCAAAACGAATGCAATAGCCATTTTATCGGAATTATTGCAGAAGCTGGGGGTGAACTGAAATGAAAAAACCGAATTTTTCTGCTATAAATCCTGCTAAGTCTGAGATTAAAGGTACGGTGGAAGCATGGAAAAAGGAAGCCGAAAAAGCCGTTGGGAAAAACATTGAGGATCTTTTGTTTGAAACCAATGAACAAATAAAAATCAAACCGCTTTATATTGAGGAAGATAATCGTGACTTGGAGCATATGGAAAGTGTGCCAGGCATCGCTCCTTTTACAAGAGGGCCCTATCCTTCGATGTATGTCAATCGTCCTTGGACGGTACGTCAGTATGCAGGTTTTTCGACTGCTGAGGAATCCAATGCGTTTTACAGACGTAACCTGGCGATGGGGCAAAAAGGGCTCTCAGTTGCCTTTGATTTAGCTACACACCGCGGTTATGACTCCGATCATCCACGCGTTGTCGGTGATGTGGGGAAGGCGGGAGTTGCCATTGATTCCATTCTTGACATGAAAATCCTGTTCGACGGCATTCCGCTTGATCAAATGTCCGTGTCAATGACGATGAACGGCGCAGTATTACCCATCCTTGCATTTTATATCGTGACAGCTGAAGAACAAGGCGTAACACAGGATAAGCTTTCAGGAACGATTCAAAATGACATCTTAAAGGAATACATGGTTCGGAATACGTATATCTACCCACCTGAAATGTCCATGAAAATCATAGCTGATATATTTGAGTATACATCCAAATATATGCCCAAGTTCAATTCCATTTCCATCTCCGGTTATCATCTGCAAGAAGCGGGGGCGCCGGCTGATATCGAACTTGCCTATACGTTGGCGGATGGGCTTGAGTATGCACGTACCGGAATGAAAGCAGGTATTGATATCGATAAATTCGCACCGCGCCTGTCATTCTTCTGGGCTGTAGGAATGAACTATTTCATGGAAGTGTCGAAAATGCGGGCGGCTCGTTTCATTTGGTCAAAACTGATGAAACAATTCAAGCCGAAAAATAATAAAGCGATGGCATTGAGAACCCATTCCCAAACCTCCGGCTGGAGCCTCTCCGAGCAGGATCCGTTTAACAATGTCGCAAGGACCCTTATTGAAGCGCATGCCGCTGCACTTGGACATACACAATCCCTGCATACGAACGCATTGGATGAGGCCATTGCCCTGCCAACGGATTTCTCGGCACGCATTGCACGTAACACACAGCTATATCTGCAGGAGGAAACGGGGATCACAAAAGTAATCGATCCATGGGCTGGTTCATACTATGTAGAATCACTCACAAATGAATTAATCGAACGGGCTTGGGCTCACATAGAAGAAATCGAAGGCCTTGGCGGAATGGCGAAGGCTATTGAAACCGGCCTTCCAAAAATGAGGATCGAGGAAGCCGCTGCAAAGCGTCAGGCTAAAATCGATTCTCAAGATGAAACGATCGTAGGCGTAAATAAGTATCGTTTGAAAAAAGAAGATCCGATTGAAATACTGGAGATTGATAATACAGCAGTTCGCGAAAGTCAGCTTAAGCGTTTGAGCGAATTAAAAGCGAAACGTGATCAGGAAAAGGTGGATGAAGCTCTTCAAGCGCTATCCATGGCTGCCAGAACTGGCGAAGGTAACCTTCTTGAACTGGCTGTGCAAGCTGCAAGAGTACGGGCTTCATTAGGTGAAATCTCCGATGCGATCGAAGAGGTTGCTGGACGTCACAAAGCAACAATTCGTTCTATCAGCGGTGTATACAGCTCGGCATACTCAAAAGAAGCGGAAATTGAGGAAGTCGTCCGCATGACGGAAGAGTTCCTTGAAAATGAAGGAAGAAGACCGCGTTTGTTAATGGCTAAAATGGGCCAGGACGGTCATGATCGCGGAGCTAAAGTAGTCGGAACGGGGTTTGCGGATTTGGGCTATGATGTCGATATCGGTCCATTATTCCAAACGCCGAAAGAAACCGCCATCCAGGCCGTGGAAAATGATGTGCATGTAGTCGGAATGAGTTCGCTTGCTGCCGGCCATAAAACATTGTTGCCGCAGCTTATGACGGAACTGAAGAACTTGGGCCGAGATGACATCATAGTGATCGTAGGCGGCGTCATCCCTGCGCAGGATTATGATTACCTAATGGAAAATGGCGCTACAGCCATTTTTGGACCTGGTACGGTCATTCCGCAGGCAGCAAAGAAAGTGCTTCAGGAAATATACAAGCGCCTCGGATATGAGGAAGTGGCTCAATAATGAGTGAAGACAAGAAGCCCGAATGGGTCGATCATAACAATCAGGAAGGTTTTGCTACTTCTTTAAAGCCAGGTGTGGAATTAGCAGCAAGCCAAAACAAACCTTCAAAAAGCAAATTCGTCAAAAAACATAATGTAAACATACCGGTCCATGAACTTAAAGAGGGAATCATAAAAGGGGACAGGGCCAAGCTAGCTAAAGGGATTACATTGGTTGAAAGCAATGCATCTCACCATTTGGATCATGCACAGGAATTATTGCATAGCATCCTTCCTCATACAGGGAACTCGATGCGCATCGGGATTTCCGGAGTGCCCGGTGCCGGGAAAAGTACCTTCATCGAGACGTTTGGAACCTACTTATGTGACAGGGGCCATAAGGTTGCCGTTCTAGCCGTCGATCCAAGCTCTTCGATCAATGGCGGAAGTATACTAGGCGATAAGACAAGGATGGAGGAGCTGGCAAGAAACCCTCATGCCTTCATAAGACCCTCTCCATCCGAAGGCACTCTAGGAGGAGTTCACCGCAAAACGAGGGAAACGATGTTGCTTTGTGAAGCAGCAGGATTTGATGTGATACTGATTGAAACTGTCGGTGTCGGTCAGAGTGAAGCTATAGTTCGAAGTATGGTCGACTTCTTCATGCTCCTTGTCCTTACAGGTGCCGGAGATGAGTTACAAGGGATGAAAAAAGGGATTCTGGAACTTGTGGACGGAATTGTGGTCAATAAAGCCGACGGAGAGAACATTCCGCTGGCAATTAGGACGAAGTCAGAATATAGCAGAATCTTGCACTTCCTTCAGCCAGCAACAAAGGGATGGGCAGGAAAGGCATATACTTGTTCAGGCATAACCGGTAAAGGAATTCCTGAGCTTTGGGGTGTAATGAATGAATTTACCGATTTGACCAAGGAATCGGGTGTTTTTCAAGAACGGAGAAGAATGCAATCCAAGGAATGGCTTTATTCATTGATGGATCACCAACTTAAAACGATGTTTTATAAAAATGAAACCGTCAAAAGTCTTCTCCCAATCCTCGAGAATCAAGTGATGTCAGGGAATAAAACGGTCACTGCTGCTGTTAAGCAGGCCTTTCAATCTTTTACCGATACATTTAAGTCAAATTAAAAAGAAATGGGATGGGGCAGGCGTGGATTGTCTCCCACGCCTGCCCCATCCTTTTGTAAGTCTTGTTGTTACACACATGATTCCCGCTTACCTTTCGTTTTAAACGTGTTCGGAAATGGTTTATGCAGTTTTGACAGGTAAATATATTGAATCACGAAGTGGCAATTGTTATGATAGAATTGAAGAGAAAACTTGGAAGGAGCACATGCCATGAATATGGATTTTAATTTTTTAATGAACGACGTAGTCAAACAGGCTCGCGATGAGATAAAGACTGCTGGATATACAGAATTGACTACTCCCGAGGAAGTAGAGGAAGTATTTGCACAAAAAGGAACGACACTTGTTATGGTCAACTCCGTTTGTGGCTGCGCCGGGGGAATAGCTAGACCTGCAGCGGCACATGCAATCCATAATGATAAACGCCCAGATCAGCTTGTAACCGTTTTTGCTGGGCAAGATAAAGAAGCGACGGAGAAAGCCCGTGATTATTTCGAAGGATATCCGCCGTCATCCCCATCATTTGCATTGCTGAAGGATGGAAAAATCATCACGATGATAGAGCGCCATGAAATTGAAGGACACCACCCGATGTCTGTAGTAGAAAAATTACAAGACTACTTCGATCAATATTGCGAAGAAGTGTAAACCATAGCTATAACCTAAAAACCCGCCCAATCGGCGGGTTTTAGTTTGTCGACAAAAAGAGGTTCGGAATGGTCTCATCCTGAACATGATCTTAAAACAAGGCTAGATTATCATAGGTGGTTATTACTTTAATCCATATTGGATTGCAGAGATTACGACACTCCTCCCGGATAATTGGCTTTTAAGCCCCTGTAGGTGCTTGCTTTAATGGGGCTTTGGCAGACAGTCGGCGGAAAGGGAGCAGGATCTCTGAAATCAACTGGAATGTAATTTTAAGAAAAAAACTGTAGGCTGGACATCCCGAACCAAATTAAGAACAGGTGATCCTTGATTGTTTTTTTACAGTAATCCTTAATGGATGGAAGAAATTTGCGACACTCCTGCCGAGTAACTGGCTAGCCGAGACCCCACAGGCGCTTGCGCTGAGGAGGCTTGGCAGACAGTCGGCGGAAAGGGAGCGGATTTCTGGAATCAACAGAAATCCTTTTTTAGAAAAAAACTATATGAAAACTGGCTTTTGTTCGAATTTGTCTACAGTCTTAACCCGCCCAATCAGCGGCTTTTCATTCATGAAATTGCATAAGTCAGGAACTTTTGGGAAAGAAGATAGATATGGAAGCAGATATATTACCTTTGGTGAGAAAGCGCCAAGCCTAGATGTGAAATTATAATAATATTCTGAAAAATGAATCTATTGTTTACGTTATTGAATAATTATTAGAGTGTGTTAAAATACACATTAGTGTATGAATATTAGTTATTCGAAATTTAACTAACCTAATTTAATAACAAGAGAATTGAAAATATCATTTTGGAGGAATAATAATGAAGTTGAAAAAGCAGTTAGCATTGTTGCTTACTTCTGTTTTATTAGTAGGTATTTTAGCGGCATGCGGAACATCAGAGAAAGAAGATAAGAACACAGCTGACAAAGAAGACAA
Organism: Bacillus sp. T-10(2022); assembly: GCF_056502895.1. NCBI lineage: Bacteria > Bacillati > Bacillota > Bacilli > Caryophanales > Bacillaceae > Bacillus > Bacillus sp. T-10(2022). The sequence continues at coordinate 3,722,732 of NZ_CP113518.1, read as the reverse complement.
AAAGGTCCTGGTAATGGGAACATCTGCGGATTACCCGCCATTTGAATTTGTTGAAACATCTAAAAGTGATGAAATCCAAGGATTTGACATTGATATCGCTAAAGCAATCGGAAAAAAATTAGGTTATGAGGTCCAAGTGAAGGACATTGACTTTAATAGTCTTGTGCCTGCTCTGGAAAATAAATCGGTCGATTTCGTTATCTCTGGAATGACTCCAACAGAAAAACGTGAGCAATCAGTCGATTTCAGTGATATTTACTATACAGCTAAAAACATGATCATCACGACAAAGGACAGTAAAATTAAAACTGTTGAAGATTTAAAAGGGAAAACGGTAGGCGTACAGCTTGCATCCATTCAGGAGACATTGGCAAATGACTTGAATAAATCCCAAGATATCGGGATGAAAGTTGAAAAAAGGAATCGTATTCCTGAGGTTGTTCAAGAAATGTCAACAGGACGTTTTGACGCCGTGATCATGGAAGATACTGTGGCAAAAGGCTACTTGAAAGATAATAAAGAATTGGTGGGGCATTTGATCGAGTCCGGTGAACAAGATGCCGGTTCGGCAATCGCTTTCCAAAAAGGAAGCAAGTTAACTGAAGAATTCAATGCCGAGTTGAAAAAAATGTTAGAGAATGGTGAAATGGAAAAATTAATATTAAAATGGTTCGGTGGCAGTGAAACTGAATAAAACAGAGAGATGAAAAGCGTTCAGAATGCCTTCTGAACGTTTTTCCGCGCTTTATTGTTAATAAAATGAAGCAGGAGGAAGGCCCTAAGATAACGGGCCTTCATAAGAGAGGATGAATGGAGTGAATCTGGAATTTGAAAGGATTATGCCTTCCCTTCCATATATCCTGGAGGGAATACCGACTACATTAAAGGTTGTAGCGGTAGCGGCAGTAATCGGATTTGTTTTGGGAATATTATTATCTATACTTAAAATCAGCAGAATCAAGCCATTGAATTGGATTGCTGACTTTTATACATCCATTTTTCGCGGTACCCCTTTGGTGCTGCAATTAATGCTGATTTATTTTGGTTCACCACAAATATTAGGGATTCAAATCGAAGCGTTCCAAGCAGCATTTTTAGCATTCGGGCTAAATTCAGCGGCCTATATCTCTGAAATTATCAGGGGAGGCATTTTAGCGGTCGATAAAGGCCAACGAGAGGCTGCACTTGCACTTGGGGTTCCCTATTCAGGGATGATGCTTAATATTATCCTTCCGCAGGCCATCAAGAATATCCTGCCATCCCTTGTAAACGAATTGATTTCCTTAACGAAGGAATCAGCCGTTGTCACAATTATTGGATTAGGGGATATCATGCGCCGTGCTTATATTGTCGGCGGTGAGACATATAAATTCTTCGAGCCGATTTTATTTGCCGGTCTCATTTATTATGTGATGGTCATGATTCTCACCATCTTAGGCAAAGTGATTGAAAGGAGAATGAGACGCAGTGATTAAAATTGATGGACTCAAAAAAAATTATGGTAAGCTCGAGGTTTTAAAAGGAATCAGCACCGAGATAGGACAGGGTGAAGTGTTAGCGATCATCGGTCCATCCGGTTCGGGAAAATCAACTTTCTTGCGCTGCATCAATATGCTGGAAACTCCAACTGATGGTCAAATCAGGTTCAAAGATCAAATCATCACTGAAAAAAAGACCAATATCATGAAAGTGCGTGAAAATGTCGGAATGGTATTTCAACATTTTCATTTATTTCCACATAAAACCGTACTGGAGAATCTGATATATGCACCTATGAAGGTGAAAAAATTATCAAAGGCCGAGGCTGTAAAACAAGCTCGTGAGCTCTTGACTAAAGTCGGTTTGGCCGATAAAGAATCGACTTATCCGAATCGTCTGTCAGGCGGACAAAAACAAAGGGTCGCGATTGCACGGGCGTTGGCAATGAACCCGGAAGTAATGCTTTTCGATGAGCCGACTTCAGCGCTTGATCCCGAGATGGTAAAAGAAGTGCTCGAGGTTATGAAGTCACTGGCACATACGGGGATGACCATGCTGATCGTAACGCATGAAATGGGATTCGCCAAAGAAGTGGCCGATCGAGTACTATTCCTGGACGGGGGTCTGCTCGTTGAGGAAAGTGCTCCGGAAGAATTCTTTTCCAATCCGAAAAGCCAGCGTGCAAAAGACTTCTTGGAAAAAGTTTTATAAGCTAAAGCAAATAGTATATAATTGTGAAAAAAGGTAACGTTTAGTTACCTTTTTTATTTTTTTCCTATAATGTATTTTTGTGTGCATGTATTTAGAAAAATTGGAAAATTAACGCACAAAGGACTGTAAAAATATCTGATTTCCTGATAGTATTATAATAGATAGAGAAAGAGCCAGGTGATACATAACAATGTTTAAAATCGGATACAGGACGATTAAAACTGCTTTGGGGGCCACCCTGGCAATTATTATTGCACAAATGCTTAATCTCGAATATTTCTCTGCCGCGGGAATCATTGCGATCTTATGCATCCAAGTTACAAAAAAGAAGTCGGTGTATGCCTCCTGGCACCGGTTTTTAGCTTGTTTGATCGCAATGGCCTATGCATCCCTATTATTTCAGTTCATCGCATTTCATCCGCTGATAATAGGTTTGATCCTCTTGATTTTCATTCCAACGACAGTTGCCTTGAAGATTAATGAGGGGATCGTGACGAGCAGCGTCATCATCATGCACCTATACGGGTCGGGTGACATCACTTTTTCCCTGCTGATCAATGAAACGATATTAATTGCAGTTGGAGTTGGAGTGGCACTTGTCATGAATCTGTACATGCCCAGTGTCGATGACAAACTGCTGGCCTATCAGGAAAGTATCGAAACGAACTTCAGTGCGATCTTGATGGGAATTGTCCGCTATTTGAGGGATAATGATCACACATGGGATGGTAAGGAAATCACCGAAACAGCCAATCTTCTTAATCAAGCCAAGAGCCTTGCCTTCAGGGACGTGGAAAATCATTTTTTAAGGGAAGAAGACCTGTATTACCATTATTTCAAAATGCGTGAAAAGCAATTTGAAATAATTGAACGAATTCTTCCCCTGGTCACGAATATTCCTTTGGTCGTCAAGCAAAGCGGGATAGTGGCTGATTTTATAGAAGATTTGGCAGAAAACGTCCACCCACAAAATACGGCCATCCTTTATCTGAAGAAGCTTGAGGAAATGGAGATTCATTTTAGGGGAATGGCACTGCCGCAGACACGTGAAGAGTTCGAATCCAGGGCTGCATTACTGCAGCTCATGAAGGAAATGGAGCGCTATTTATTGTTGAAGCATTCCTTCAAGGGATTACCCAAGCTGACCGGCAACCGAATGAAAAAGAGGCACTTGGCTTAAACTAAGCAAAAAAGTAAAGGGATGATACAAATGAAATGGATCCTTTCTTTGTTGCTTATGCTATCTTTGTGGCCGTTACAGGTACAGGCCCAGCCTCAATCGGTCAAACCTGGCGATCCGTTTATCATCATCAATAAAGCCAACAATAAATTGGCTTTCATAGATGATAACGAGGTCAAGGAAATTCTGCCGGTCGGTACGGGAAAGAGTCAGGAACTGACACCTGAAGGGATATTCACGGTCAAAGTAAAAGCGGTCAATCCATATTACCGGAAAAAGAATATTCCTGGCGGCGATCCCAGGAACCCTTTGGGGTCGCGGTGGATTGGATTCGATGCGCGAAATACCGATGGGAGGATATACGGCATACATGGTACGAATCAGCCATCATCGATTGGTAAATATATTTCAAATGGCTGTGTCCGGATGCTTAAATCCGATGTGGAGCGTTTGTACGAAAAAGTCCCCATCGGCACTAAGGTGTTGATCACCCTATCGAACGAGGATTTCAAAACGCTGGCAAAGAAAAACGGAGCGATAAAATAAAGAGAGGGAAGCTTTTTGCTCCCCTCCCCGATACGGTGTCTATTACAAAAGAAATGCGATACCTGATAATAAGCTTGTTAATAACATTGAGATAAGCATCAAATACACGACGATCTTTCTGATTTTCTTGTTTCCCATATGCTCTCTCCCTTAATACAGTTTGATTGATTTTATTTTAACTTGAACATTTAGTAGAAACAAGTAAAAGTATAATGTTCATATTATTCCGAATCTTAAAAGGCTTTAATGCAAGATTAGTAGTATTTTAATGGAGTCATCCAATAATACATAGCATGGGGGTTTTGATGATGATTAAAAATATCGATCATATCGGTATTGCCGTCAAGTCACTAGATGAAGCCTTGCCGCTTTATACGGAAACGTTGAAATTGAAACTTGAAGGAATCGAGACAGTGGAGAGCCAAGGAGTGAAAGTGGCCTTCATCCTGGCAGGCAATACCCGTTTGGAATTGTTGGAAGCGTTGTCACCTGCAAGCCCAATCGCCAAATTCATCGAAAAACGCGGTGAAGGGATTCATCATGTGGCACTTGGCGTCGATGACATCGAAGATAGAATAAAAGAAATCAAAGAAGCTGGATTGCGCATGATTGATGATTCATCAAGAAAGGGAGCGCACAATGCTGATGTTGCTTTCGTTCATCCGAAGTCTACCGCGGGAGTATTATATGAGCTATGTGAACAAGCATTATCAAAGGAGGAGCAGAAATGACAGACATTTATGATACGATCAATGACCTATATGACAGACGCCGCAAAGTGGAAATGGGCGGCGGTGAAGAAAGAATCGATAAGCAGCATGAAAAGGGCAAACTTACGGCAAGGGAAAGAATTGAACTTTTAGTTGATCCAGGTACTTTCATCGAGCTTAATCCTTTCATCAAACACCGTAATACCAATTTCGGCATGGAAAAGGAAGAAGGGCCGGGAGAAGGGGTTGTCACCGGTTACGGAAAGGTCAACGGCCGCGACATTTATCTGTTTTCACAGGATTTTACTGTTTTTGGCGGTGCACTCGGTGAAATGCATGCTCTGAAAATTGCCAATGTTATGGATTTGGCAGCGGAAAATGGAGCCCCTTTCATAGGTTTGAACGATTCTGGCGGGGCGCGTATTCAAGAAGGCGTAGTTTCGCTTGACGGATATGGCCAAATATTTTACCGGAATTCCATTTATTCAGGGGTCATTCCACAGATTTCGGTTATTATGGGACCTTGTGCTGGCGGAGCCGTATATTCCCCAGCCATAACCGACTTTGTCTTCATGGTTGAAAAAACGAGCCAAATGTTCATAACAGGTCCTAAAGTCATTGAAACGGTTACAGGTGAAAAGATTTCATCCGAAGGATTGGGCGGAGCGACTGTACATAATACCATAAGCGGTAATGCTCATTTCAAAGGAGCATCTGAGGAGCAAGTTTTGGCGGACGTTAGACGTCTCCTGAGCTATCTTCCACAAAATAATGAAGAGAAGCCGCCAGTTTTGGAAGCGGATGATGGAGATGACTACCGGCCGGACTTAACGGATGTAGTTCCTTATGAAGGGATCCGTCCATATGATGTTCGGAAAGTATTGGAGCAGGTTGTCGATGAGGATTCCTTTATGGAAGTTCAAGAGGGCTTTGCGAAAAACATAGTGGTCGGCTTGGCGCGGATCAAAGGGAAATCAGTGGGGCTTGTCTGTAACCAGCCAAAGGTGTTGGCAGGGGGACTTGATATAGATTCATCAGATAAGGCTGCCCGTTTTATTCGTTTCTGTGACTCGTTTAACATTCCGCTGATTACGTTTGAAGACGTTTCAGGGTTTTTCCCGGGCGTTAAACAAGAACATGGTGGGATCATTCGCCACGGTGCAAAGCTGCTATATGCTTATTCGGAAGCAACAGTACCAAAATTGACGATCATTCTGCGTAAAGCTTACGGAGGAGCTTACGTTGCTCTTAATAGTAAATCCATCGGTGCGGATCTTACGTTTGCATGGCCGAATGCTGAAATCGCGGTAATGGGTTCTGCTGGAGCGGCAAATATCATTTTTGCCCGTGAAATACAAAATAGCGAAGATCCGGAGGCGACACGTGCAGCTAAAATTGAAGAATACCGTGAGAAGTTCGCCAATCCTTATGTTGCCGCAAGTCTTGGAATGGTGGATGATGTTATTGATCCCCGTGAAACCAGGATTAAGATCATTCAATCTTTAGAAATGCTACGCAACAAAAAAGAAACTCGACCATGGAAAAAACACGGAAATATCCCGTTGTGATCAACATTGGAAGGAGCCCAAACTATTTGTTTTGGGCTCTTTTCCATACTGGCAAGATATCATTTTAAAGAAAACCATAATAAGTCATTATTCACCTTTTTAACAAGGCCTTCTGGCAGGGAAATGACCAGCATGCTTTTTCAGGCTGGGTTCTTCCTTTCACATTATTTGCCGGGGCGCGGCTTTTAGAAGTATAATTGAAGAGGAAAACTTTTTTGGAGGTTTTATTTTATGATTAATGAAGAACGTTTAGTTAATGAATTTATGGAATTGGTGCAGATTGATTCCGAAACAAAAAATGAAGCAGCCATCGCCAAAGTGCTGAAAGAAAAATTCGGGGCACTGGGTGTAGAAGTTTTTGAAGATGATACAACAGCAGTTACCGGTCATGGTGCAGGGAATTTAGTATGTACTTTAAAAGGAATGAAAGAAGGCGTAGATACCATTTATTTCACCTCCCATATGGATACGGTTGTTCCAGGGAACGGAATCAAGCCTTCCATCAAAGATGGATACATAGTGTCAGACGGAACGACCATTTTAGGGGCGGATGACAAAGCTGGATTAGCGGTCATGTTAGAAACGCTTAAAGTGTTGAAAGAACAGAATATCGAACATGGAACAATCGAATTCATCATAACAGTCGGTGAAGAATCTGGCTTGGTTGGTGCAAAGGCATTGGATCGCTCCCTTGTAACGGCTAAATTCGGTTTTGCACTTGATAGTGATGGAAAAGTGGGCAACGTGGTTGTTGCAGCACCTACTCAGGCGAAAGTGTCTGCAACCATTTTAGGCAAGACGGCTCACGCTGGTGTCGCGCCTGAGAAAGGCGTTTCAGCCATTACGATCGCTGCCAAAGCAATCTCTAGAATGCCATTAGGGAGAATCGACGAGGAAACGACAGCCAATATCGGACGTTTCCAGGGGGGACAGCAAACCAATATTGTTTGTGACCATGTGGAAATCCTTGCAGAAGCAAGATCCTTGATTCCTGAAAAAATGGAAATACAGGTAGCGAAAATGAAAGAGGCATTCGAGACTGCAGCCATTGAAATGGGCGGACGTGCTGAAGTTGAAGTTAACGTCATGTATCCTGGTTTTAAATATGGTGCTGGTGATCATGTAGTCGAAATCGCAAGAAAGGCAGCAGAGAAAATCGGCCGTCCATGCGAGCTGGTTAAAAGCGGCGGAGGAAGCGATGCGAATGTCATTGCAGGCTTTGGCATCCCTACTGTCAATCTAGCAGTGGGCTATGAAGATATCCATACTACGAATGAAAGAATTCCAGTTGAGGAATTAACGAAGCTAGCTGAAATGGTCGTCGCTATCATCAAAGAAGTATCAGGGGAATAACCACCTGTAATATGACGGGGTAATGTAGGAGTTTTCTGAGTATCGATAAAGGTGGTCGCATTTCTTGCGAAGGATGAGGAAGATGCCTTGTCGATTGAACTCGTGAAATCCTTGAGTTATACCTTTTGAACGGTGCCTTATTAAGCAATCGGTGTTGCCGTTTGATTACGACATTGATCAGCAAGTACTCGTATATATTTGGAAGGCGTTCAAAGTATTGAAGGAATACAGTCATCAATGACATGATGGCTGTTTTTCTTGGAGTGGAGCATCTTTCACCGAGGTTACCAAAGATAAATAGGGGTACCTTAATAGAAATGGTTTTTTATTGCCCCTATTATCCGGTGTTTTTTATTTTTACAAGGATGTGACGGTCAAACATGAAGGACATGTATCCCAAAAATGGCAGGGTCATTCTCCATGTAGACATGAATAGTTTTTATGCCTCAGTGGAAATGTCATATGATGTTTCATTGAAAGGCAAACCGCTGGCCATTGCGGGCAATGTTGAAGAGAGAAGGGGGATAATCGTCACCTGCAGCTATGAGGCGAGGAAGTTCGGGGTTAAAACGACCATGCCGATTTGGCAGGCAAAAAAACTATGTCCTCAATTAGTCATTCAGAAACCGAATTTCGAGCGCTATCGAAAGGCATCACTGGCTATTTTCGATGTATTGAGGCAATATACAGAGATGGTTGAACCGGTTTCGATAGATGAGGGGTATCTGGATATTAGTGAATGCGCCGAATTGGGTTCGCCTTTAGATATAGCCAATAGCATTCAGGAAAGAATTTTTAATACGATGGATCTCCCTTGCAGCATCGGGATTGCCCCTAATAAATTTTTGGCCAAAACTGCTTCTGATATGAAGAAGCCAATGGGAATCACCGTGTTAAGGAAACGGGACATTCCGGAAAAGCTCTGGCCTTTACAAGTTGGCGAAATGCACGGCATCGGGGATAAGACCTCGGAAAAGCTTCAAACTATCGGGATAAAGACGATCAGGGACCTTGCACACGCCAATGATAGTCAACTTAAACAGCTACTTGGGATCAATGGCATCCGTTTGAAGGATAGGGCTAATGGAATCGACCCAAGGGTAGTGGATCCTGAAGCGATTTTTGAGCATAAGAGCATTGGGAACTCGACAACTCTTCCGCATGACTCTGCCAATCAAAAAGAACTGATTGGTGTATTGGAAAAGCTTTCCGGTAAGGTAGCCGTCCGTTTGAGAAATAAACGCCTGCTTGGTCAAAAAATAGGTGTGACGATCCGTTACAAAGACCGCCGCACTATAACGAGAAGCAGAACGGTTCCTAATCCAGTTTTTGAAAAAAAGGATATTTTGGATGGAGCTATCGATCTATTCATGAAAAATTGGAATGGGGAAGGAATTAGGCTTCTTGGTGTCACTGCCTATGATGTCATCGAAAAAGAGTCGGCCTTCAAGCAACTGGATATTTTCTCCTTTCAAGAGGATGCAGAAAAAGAACCTCTGTATGAAGCGATGGAACACTTGCAAAATAAGTACGGAGAAAATATTATTAAAAAGGGATTACCCTTGAAAAATCGTTCAATTGGAACAGACACTAGCTTCAGTAAAGATTTCTTTGAGCCATCCAGGAGGAATGATCCTTCTTTTGACAAAGATTAGCGTACAAGCTGTGTAAAGATATAGAGAAGGGAAAGATGAATTATGACAAAACAGCAGATTGGCGTTATCGGACTAGCCGTAATGGGCAAGAACCTTGCTTTTAATATTGAAAGCAGGGGATATTCAATTTCCGTGTATAATCGCTCAGGATCAAAAACGGACGAAATGATGAAGGAAGCGGAAGGCAAAAACGTAACCGCCGCTTATACGCTTGAAGAATTCGTCAATTCTTTGGAAACCCCCCGCAAAATTTTATTGATGGTTAAAGCCGGAGCGGCAACGGATGCAACAATCGAGCAATTAAAACCGTTACTTGAAAAAGGTGATATCGTTATTGATGGAGGGAATACCTTCTTCAAGGACACTCAGCGCCGCAATGAGGAGTTAAGCAAGCTTGGCATCCATTTCATCGGTACAGGCGTGTCAGGAGGGGAAGAAGGAGCTCTGACAGGTCCATCCATCATGCCTGGAGGTCAAAAAGAAGCATATGAACTGGTTGCACCGATCTTGAAGGACATTTCAGCTAAGGTCGACGGGGATGCTTGCTGCACGTATATCGGACCGGATGGGGCAGGTCATTATGTTAAAATGGTACATAATGGTATTGAATACGGAGACATGCAATTGATTTCCGAATCTTATTTCCTTCTAAAAAATCTTCTTGGATTATCTGCAGAAGAATTCCATGAAGTCTTCTCTGAATGGAATGAAGGGGAACTTGATAGCTATTTAATTGAAATTACTGCTGATATTTTCAAAAAATATGATGAAGAAACCGGCAAGCCTATGGTCGATGTCATTTTAGATAAAGCTGGCCAAAAAGGTACTGGGAAGTGGACAAGTCAAAGTGCGCTTGATCTTGGTGTTCCGCTTCCAATCATTACGGAATCCGTATTCGCGCGGTTTATTTCAGCAATCAAGGACGAGCGTGTTGAAGCGAGTAAAATCCTTCGTGGGCCAAAAGCCGAATCATTTACAGGCGACAAAAAAGCTTTGATCGAAAGTATCCGTAAAGCACTTTATATGAGCAAAATCTGTTCTTATGCACAAGGATTTGCACAAATGAAAGCAGCATCAGAAGAAAATGACTGGAACTTGCAATATGGGGAAATCGCGATGATTTTCCGTGGCGGCTGTATCATCCGTGCACAATTCCTCCAAAAAATCAAGGAAGCGTACGATCGTGAAGCGAACTTGAACAACCTTCTTCTAGATCCTTACTTCCAAGGAATCGTCGAAAGCTATCAAGGAGCTTTGCGTGAGGTGGTATCAACGGCAGTGATGAATGGAATCCCGGTTCCTTGCTTGTCATCGGCACTTGCCTATTTCGACAGCTATCGTACAGAAACGCTGCCAGCTAACCTGATTCAAGCTCAGCGTGACTATTTTGGAGCTCATACTTACCAACGCATTGATAAAGAAGGAACGTTCCATACCGAATGGATGGAAAAATAAAAAGTTCAAGCCGGTTTAAAAGGGGAATCCCTTTTAAACCGGCTTTTTTGTTTCATCATGTAAAAAAGAGGGCGCTTGGCGCCCCTTTTTTTTACTATCTCCGATGCTCTACAAGGTCAATGACCCCTAATACAACATGTGCCAAACCGAAACCAAAAACCGTATTAGCTACCATTTTGTTTGAGCCCCGGGTCTGCTTCATTGCATAACCCGCAGCTGTCACGGCTGTGCCCAACGCAGTTGGAATTAATCCTTCACGAATGTCCATCGTTTAATCCCTCCACATCGAAGTTAGTGGTGCCGTCACTGGCGCCTTTTCTAGTGTAACCTTAGCAAGGACTTACCATTCTATTTCTACAAAGAGGTTGGAAGGGTAAAAATGGTAATGATGAACTAGTTGTAAATAGTTCCAATTAATTTACCTTTTTTAGGGGAAACATAGTATGATGTATGTCATTCATCCTTGCTTTTTAGGTTTAAACACCTGCGGAAAAAGGAATATAAACATTGAAAGAGATGGACGGACCGTAGGATACAGTAGGCAGATAGAAGAGAGAAGGAGCGGGTGACTTTATGTTCATCATCTGGTGGGCTGTAGCCATATTTTTATTTTTCATCGCCTTAGAATTCGGTGTTTCATTTTGGCTCAATTCGGAAGTAAAGGAAGAAATGTCTAAGCCCAAGGAAATGTATCATATTATCCGTGATAAATTGCTGAGGAAGAGTGTTTCATGAATGAAAAAAGGGATGCAGATTCAAAACTGCGTCCCTTCTTCATTTCAATCATTATTATTTTTCGTTTTTCTTGACTTGCCACCAAATATGTCCATCTTCTTCTAGGAGTTCATCGGATGCAAGTGGACCTGTGGATCCAGCTTCATAGTTAGGGAAAGACTCGTCTTTATTGTTTTCCCATGCATTGGAAATGGTATCGACGAACTTCCATGAGAGGGCAACCTCGTCCCAGTGCGTAAAGTTTGTAGCATCCCCGCGCATGCTGTCAAACAATAGCTTTTCATATGCCTCGGGAGAATTGATGTGTTCGATCCCTTTGTTCGAGACGGTCAGCTTCATTGGCTTTGTATTGGATGTCGTCCCGGATTTCTTCACATTTAGGTACAATGTGATACCTTCGTCAGGCTGGATATTGATAACGAGAAGATTCGGGTTCAGTGTTTCTTCCGTTTTATAATACAGGTTCATTGGGATATCTTTGAATTGAACAACGATATTCGTTGATTTGACATCCATTCTCTTACCGGTGCGGATATAAAAAGGAACACCGGCCCATCGGAAGTTATCAATCATCAATTTACCCGCAACATAGGTCTCTGTGTTGGATTCCGGATTTACGTTATGTTCATTGCGGTAGGCCGGAAGTGTTTGACCGTCTATCGTTCCTTCACCATACTGGCCACGGACGAAGTATTGATTGACTTCGTCCACTTTCATTGGTCGAAGTGAACGCAATGCCCGCACTTTTTCGCTTCGAATCTCTTCTGTCGTCAAAGCGATCGGGGGTTCCATGGCAAGCAAGGCCACCATTTGCAGCAGATGGTTTTGGACCATATCCCTTAGGGCACCGCTGGTTTCATAATAACGCCCGCGTTCTTCAACGCCAAGTGTTTCGCTTGAAGTAACCTGAATGTTGGATATATATCTGTTATTCCAAAGCGGCTCGAATAGGGCATTGGAAAAACGGATGACCTCAATATTTTGTACCATTTCCTTACCTAAATAATGATCGATACGGTAGATTTCATCTTCAGCGAATGCAGTTCGAATCTGCTCATTCAATTTTTGTGCTGTTTCGAAACTGTGTCCAAATGGCTTTTCTATGACCAGACGCTTATATCCATCCGTGTCACTCAGGCCTTGTGCTTTAATCTGTTCGGCAATCGTTCCGAAAAACTCAGGCGCCATCGCCAAATAGAAGATCCGGTTTCCTTCTAATTGATATTGTCCGTTTAATTGTTCGGCAATGTCTTTTAACTGCAGGTATGATTCCGAGCTGGAAACGTCGTGGGAGTGATAATGGAAATGGGAAATGAATTCGTCGACCTTCTCTTCCGCATGTCCGAACGTAAGTATCGAGTCCTTGACACTTGTTTGAAACTCCTCGTTCGTCAATGGTCTCCTTGCCACTCCAACAACGGCGAACTTATTGATTTTCTCTTTTTGAAATAGTCGATATATGGAAGGGAACAATTTTCTTTTCGCTAAATCTCCGGTAGCACCAAAAATCATGATCAATGCTGTGGGTTTATTGTTTTCTGTCATGTTTAAAACCTCAACTTTCCGTTAAATCTGTCTATAAAGTTGGAATTCCCGTATGTGTACCAATTTCTAATTTTACGTTTAGCTTTCCCTCAAAGCAATCAATTTGCGCATTTTTTCTCTATATTTCATTAAAAGTTTAATTTGGTTTCGGTTTTAATGGGTCATAAATGAAAGAGCACCTTGGTTATGCTATAGTTAAGTCATAAAGTATTTGCAACGGAGGTAGTATGAGTGGATTTCGTTTTATTGGGTACAGGCGCTGGCGTTCCGGCTAAAGCGCGTAATGTGACATCAATCGCCCTTCAATTATTGGAAGAACGTGGGACGGTTTGGTTATTCGATTGTGGGGAAGCAACACAGCATCAAATATTAAAAACGGCGGTCAAACCGCGAAAGGTTGAAAAGATCTTCATCACCCATTTACATGGTGACCACATCTTCGGACTACCTGGATTTTTAAGCAGCAGATCTTTTCAGGGCGGAGTGGATAAATTGACCGTATATGGTCCACAAGGCATAGATGCATTTATTATGACGAGCTTACAGGTGAGTGGAACTCATTTAAAATATCCCTTGGAAATCATCGAAATAGAAGAAGGCGAAGTGTTTGAGGACGAACAATTCACAGTGACGGCAATGTCGCTTGATCATGGCATTTACAGCATCGGTTACCGGATTGTGGAAAAAGATCGTCCGGGAAGCTTACTGGTCGACCGGCTGCGGTCTGAAGGTGTGAAGCCGGGGCCTCTTTTTAAAGCATTGAAAAATGGACAAACGGTCTGTCTCGATGATGGCCGTGTCTTAAATGGGAAGGACTATATCAGTGCTCCGCAAAAAGGCCGGATCATCACGATTCTTGGTGATACAAGAATGTGCAGCAATGCGCTCATTCTTGCTGAATCGGCGGATTACCTTGTTCATGAAGCTACATTTTCAGCGGAAGAAGCGGAAATGGCATCAGCCTATTATCATTCGACCACCGTTCAGGCTGCCGAAACGGCTTTGAAAGCGGGAGCTAAGCATCTAATCCTTACGCATATCAGCTCACGGTATACTCCGGAGGATGCTGAGAGGCTAAAAGAGGAAAGCAAAGCGATCTTTGCAAACACGATTATGGGTGAAGATCTTATGGCCATTAAAATTCCTTTGTATTCAGAGGAATCGGGCAGCTGAAATCAAAACCAATGTTTGATATAATTAATCAATTGTTCATTGGATATTTAAAGGAGTGTAAATATGACTGACAAAAGTGCCCTACATACTAAAGCAATGGATTTTCTCCTAAAAACAAGCCGGACTTTTTTCATTCCGATCAGCTATCTTCCAAAGGGATTACAAGAGGCCATTGGAGCTGCATACCTTTGCATGCGCGCCATCGATGAGATCGAGGACCACCCAGGTCTTCCAGCAGATAGTAAGGTTTCCCTGTTGCAGGCTCTTAGTGAGCTTGATGCGGATTTCAGGGAAGAAGATCTTCAATCGTTATTTGAACCATATAAGGATGATCTGCCCGAGGTGACCCTGTTTCTTTCGGACTGGATTGAATTTTGTCCTCCCGGTGCAAAATCCAAAGTCTTGGAGTCGACAAAGGAAATGGCCGAAGGCATGGCAAAATGGGTTACTAAGGACTGGCAAATCCATAATGAAGAGGAACTCGATGATTACACATATTATGTTGCAGGTTTAGTGGGGGTCATGCTGTCCGATATGTGGAACTGGTACGATGGAACCAAAACCGACCGTGAACTTGCCATCGCATTTGGCCGTGGACTCCAAACGGTCAATATCCTGCGTAACCGCGAGGAAGATGCAGAACGTGGTGTGAACTTTTATCCGGATGGCTGGGGTTTCGACGAGATGCTTGCCCATACCGAGCGTAATCTTGCTTTGGCCGATGCGTACATAGAAGAGATTGAAACGAAGGAAATCATCCAATTCTGTAAAATACCCTTGGAATTGGCAAAAGCCACATTGAAAGCGCTAAAAGAAGGAAAAGAAAAAATTGATCGTGCTACAGTTACCGAAATTGTCAGCCAGGTCGTCGAACACTGATTTTTCAAAAAGCTGCTGTGAAAGTTACCATACCTTTCACAGCAGCTTTTTTCATGTTTTATATTTAGAACTCAAAAAATTCTAAAAAGTTAAAAAATATATTGGAATAATTGGGACTAAACGATTATAATTTAGGACATAAAAGCGAAAAAAGCTGGAGTCGTTAGAAAAACATTATTTTAAATAAGGAAAAAGCGGGGGGAAAATATGAAAAAGAAATTATATTCAACTGCAGCCATGACATTGGTCGCAGGTTTATTATTGGCTGGGTGTGGAAATGACAAGGAAAAAGATACGGCAAAGGATGAAAGCGGAAAGGATACCTTCAACATTGGGGTAACGCAAATCGTTCAGCATGATTCCCTGGATCAAGCATATGAAGGATTCCAGGCGGCACTGAAGGACAGTGACATCAATGCCAAATATGATCTTCAAATTGCACAGGGTGACCAAAACAACAGTCAGACGATTGCCAATAACTTCGTTGGGGATAAAGTGGATCTGATATTTGCGAATTCTACTCCTAGTGCTCTAAGTGCTTTAAATGCGACCAAGGATATCCCGATCGTCTTTACATCGGTTACCGATCCTGTAGCGGGGGAGCTTGTTACTTCTTTGGAAAAACCAGGCGGAAATGTGACGGGTACGACGGACTCCCATCCTGAAGCGATTGCAAAGTCAATGAAATTCCTAGCGGAAGAGCTTGGGGCGAAGACAATTGGAACTGTCTATAACACGGGGGAGCAAAATTCAGTCGTCCAAATAAAAAATGTGAAGGCGGAAGCGAAAAAAGCTGGATTGAAAGTCGTGGAAGCATCCGTCTCGACTTCAGCGGATGTTAAACAGGCAACGGAATCATTAATCGGAAAAGCGGATGCTTTCTATATCATTACTGATAATACAGTTGTCTCGGCACTGGAATCGGTCATTTCCGTGGCAAATGATCAAGATATCCCATTGTTTGTCGGCGAGCTTGATTCCGTGAATGCTGGCGGTTTTGCAGCATATGGCTTCAGTTACTATGATATTGGTTATGAAGCGGGGCAGAAAGCGGTTGAAATCCTCAAGGATGGTAAAAAACCAGGAGATATCCCGGTTCAATATCCACAAAAACTGAAATTGGTCATCAATGAAAAAGCAGCAAAAGATATGGGTGTTGAAATAAAAGAAGAATGGAAAGCAGATGCTGAGTTTGTAAAATAAACTCTGCTTTTGTTCGGGGAAGGAAGAAAAAAATGTTCTCAGCCTTATTCAACTCTTTTGAGTCGGGAATGATTTATGCAATCATGGCACTTGGTGTCTATTTAACATTCAGGATTCTCGACTTCCCGGATATGACTGTGGAAGGCAGTTTTGTGACAGGGGCCTCTGTTGCCGCGATTATGATCGTTAACGGTTACTCGCCGATCGTTTCCACGTTGAGTGCCATGGTGGCAGGGTTCATCGCTGGGACGATAACGGGGTTCCTGCATACGAAAGGGAAAATCAATCCTCTCTTGGCAGGTATCTTAATGATGATTGCGCTTTACTCGATCAATTTGCGGATCATGGGTGCATCCAACATTCCGTTGCTTTCCCAAACAACCATTATCACGAATATCCAGGATGCCTGGGCTGGCACCGGGCTGGACAATTTTTTGAATGGTCTTTTATCATTCGTGGGTCTCGGTGACAGTCTGCCAAAAACGTGGGCCATATTAATCGTTATGCTGATTGTGGCTGTAGTCATCCAGGCGGGAATGTCAGCGTTTTTAAAAACGGAAATTGGTCTTGCCTTACGGGCGACTGGTGATAATGAAGCGATGGTCAAGAGTTTTTCCGCCCATACCGGCAACATGAAGATCCTTGGACTTGCAATCGGAAATGCACTTGTGGCTTTTTCGGGCTCCTTGGTTGCCCAATATAACGGTTTTAGCGATATAGGCATGGGGATTGGAATCATTGTTATCGGATTGGCATCCGTCATAATCGGTGAGGCTCTATTTGGTGCAAAAACAATTGCACGTGCTACGCTGGCGGTCATTGGAGGGGCGATCATTTACCGAATCGTCGTAACCTTGGCACTTCGCGTTGAATTCCTTGAAACAGGAGATGTTAAATTAATTACGGCACTTATTGTGGTCGGGGCACTTGTCATTCCAAAAATTTCCGATAAACAAAAGGAAAAAACCCGGAAGAAAAGGCGGCTTAAAGAAATACAGATGCGTCATGATGGCACTTTACCGAAAGGGAGGGAAGAATATGCTTCGGTTAAATCAGATTTATAAAGTGTTCAATGAGGGAACACCAGATGAAAAGCTAGCCCTTGGAAATCTGGAACTGCAGATGACAAAAGGTGAATTTGTAACAGTCATCGGAAGTAATGGAGCAGGTAAATCGACTTTGATGAATATGATTTCCGGTAAGATTCTCCCTGATGCCGGTGAAGTCATCATTGATGGTGAAAACGTATCGGCCATTGAAGAACATGCCCGTGCAAAAATGATTGGCCGCGTTTTTCAGGATCCCATGCTGGGTACGGCACCGCATATGACGATTGAAGAAAATATGGCAATTGCCTATGGCAGAACCAATAGAAGAGGTTTAGGTTTTGGGGTGACAAAAAAACGGAAAGAACTTTTTAAAGAATGTTTGGGCACCCTACATTTGGGCTTGGAAAACCGGATGACTGCAAAAGTGGGATTATTGTCAGGAGGGGAGCGTCAGGCACTATCATTGCTGATGGCGACCTTCACCGATCCTAAAATCCTGCTTCTTGATGAACATACAGCAGCACTTGATCCTTCACGGGCAGAGCTCGTTACAAACCTGACGAAGGAAATCGTCGAAAAGAACCAGTTAACGACGTTGATGGTGACTCATAATATGCAGCAGGCAATCGATCTTGGAAATTCCTTGATTATGATGGATAAGGGACAAATCATTTTTGAAGCCAGAGGCGCTGAAAAGCAGAAGCTAACCGTCGAAAAACTGCTTAACGAATTCCAGCGCATCAAAGGCGAAAAAATGCTCAATGACCGTGCAGTATTGATTTAAGATGATGAAAAGGCCCGACCCAGGTAGATTAATCTTGGGTCAGGGCCTTTTTATTTTGGGGTAATTAATAAGGTCAGGTCCTATTACTGAAGAAATGTTTTGCTTAAGAAAAATGGCTATCGTGGGTGCTCATGAGCATCTTGAAAATCGATGTCAATCGCTGTCGGCTGTGCTCCATGATGAACTATCGTTCTTTCTGTTTCCAAAAATCATTTTTATGAATGGCCTTTTCTTCGTCTTTTTAGTGGCAGCAGCTTCTTCAGCCGCGAGGAAATAATCAAAGTTTTGACCCATTGGTTTTTCTAACGCTTCGATACGGGCTTCGAGCTTCTTAACGAGTTTGTGCATTTCTTCCATTTCACTTCTGTGCTGTAAAAGCTGGTAGGATACAACATCGTCCGCTTTTGTTTTCAGTCCATTTTCAAGCCGGATGATGCGTTCTAGCAGTTGATCATTTTCTTTATTCGGTTCGGAGTGTTTCTGGATGGTTGCTTTTCTAAGCTTCTTCTCTGAGATGCTGACCTTTTGGAGAATGATGCCCTCGTTCAGCTGATCTTGGATTTTTCTCAATAATGCAATGTCTTCATCCGAAAACTGGTAGTGGCCAAGCTGATTCCGTTCTACTTCCATGTTCAATTGGGTGACCCAGCGTTGAATCGTACTATGGGAAACATTCAGTAACCGGGCAACTGCACTTGTATTCATCGAGATTCCCCCTTTTGGTTGTTGAATTCGATAAGTATGAGGAAATTCCTTTACAGTTGACAAAACATGTATTCATTCGGCAAAGAAAGTGGAATTCCTACGTAATTTGCATGAGGGGCTATCCAAGGTGGAATTCCCCGTGGACTGCTTTTTGCAAATGGTAGCGTTGTTAGGAACTTTTAGAAGCATTTGTGATGGCGTGGCTGATGGTAATCAAGCTAAAAAGGGAAAAGTGATGCAGATGTCGAATTTATCTTTAAAACATGGAAAAAGGAGGACTAGTATGAACAGGATCAACATTATAACTTTAGGTGTCAGGGATATTGCTGAATCATTAAGGTTTTACCGGGACGGGTTGGGATTTCATACAACGGTTAAAGAGGACGAACCCGCAATCGTTTTTTTTAATAATGCCGGAACGAAACTTGCTTTGTATCCTTTAGAGGAGCTAGCAAAAGACATCAATGAGAAAGAACCGCCTAAGAAAAATGGTTTCCCGGGTCTTACGCTTGCTTATAATGCTAAATCAATTGAAGAAGTGGATGATATGATCAACAAAGCTGAAAAGGCAGGGGGAACAATCGAGAAATCACCTCAGGATGTTTTTTGGGGAGGGTACAGCGGATATTTTTCAGACCCCGATGGTTACTATTGGGAGGTTGCCTATTCGAAGGATTGGAGTTTTGATGAAAATGATATGCTGATTATAAAGTAACGGACACTTCGGAAGGACTACCCCTTAGAAAAAAAAGGGCTGTTGCCTGGCAACAGCCGATCATCATCGTGCACCTTACTGCGAAACTACATATTTGGCTAGTTCTTTACTTATTTGATTGCCCATTCGCTTCGATTGCTCAGTCGCTTCTTGTACACAGGCAATGAATGCTTCTTCCACTTGATGAGCCTGAAGTGCTTTCAGACCTGCTTCTGTCGTTCCGCCTGGTGAAGTTACTTCCTTTCTTAGTACAGCAGGCGTTTTAGGTGATTTCTGTAACATATCGGCTGCACCCATCAGTGTCTGGAGAATCAATTGCTTAGCGGTTTCGGAATCGAGACCTATTTTTTCTGCTGATTTTTCCAATGCCTCGACCAAGTAATAAATATAAGCCGGACCGCTGCCTGATAAGCCTGTTACCGCATCTAGCTGGGTTTCGTCGACAACTGCCACTGTACCTACCGTTTCAAAAAGGGTAATCGCCGTTTGTAATTGTGCTTCTTTCGTATGACAGTTAGCCGCAAGGGCCGTTGCTGATTTTCCTACAGCTGCCGATGTATTAGGCATTGCACGGACGATCGAGAACCGCTTGTTGGCGATACCTTCCAAGCTTGTTGTATGAACCCCGGCAACAACGGAAATGAACAGCATTTCTTCACGAATATATTCTTTTATTGATTGCATCGTTTCTAAAATATCTTTCGGTTTCACCGCCAGTACGACAAGGTTTGCATCCTGTACTAATAGCTGCAGCGATCTTGTGGCAGTTACACCATATTGGTTCTTTAAATAATCGAACCGATCATCATTTGATTTATTTGTTACAAAAATATTTGCTGGCTCAATTACCTGTTGGGTCACCAGCCCCGAAATGATTGCTTCTGCCATCGATCCAGCTCCGATAAACGCGATTTTTTTCATAGTTCCCGCTCCTTTTTCTTTTGAAGTTTTCGGCCTGTATTTGAAAAACAAAAAGACCCCTCATCCAATAAAGGACGAAAGGTCTAGCTTCCGTGGTACCACCTTTGTTCAACTTTCCCATAATAAATAAACAGAAAAGCTGCACTTGAATCCTCTAACGCGGGAATTACGTCAGGTTTTCCTGAAGGCTCATAAGGTAGGTTCAATAATGAGGGGGCGATGAAGCCTTTCAGCACATTCCGAGCTTCACTCTCTTTACGCCATCAATAATTTACTTGGCCTTAATCAAAGCCATGCCGTCTTTAATTACTTGTGATTATGAAGGATATATTGGCACTCTGTCAATGATAATATATGCATGGACGATAAAAAATAGACATGAATTATGTGAAAATAATGACAGTAATTAAAAATACATGTAAAATGGTAATTATACATGATAAGTATACTAAGAATCCTGTTTAGTGTATAAAAAGATTTATATAAATATAATTTTCTAAGGTGGAAAAGATTATGGCGAATTGGAATGGAAATATTGCAAAAATTTCTTTGCCCACGCCGTTTGCAGTGGGTGATGTGAATGTTTATGTAGTTAAAGGGGATGCTTTAACGCTAATCGATACTGGAGTGAAAACAAAACGATCAAAGGAAGCCCTGACTAATGGGCTTGGGGATTTGGGTCTGAAACTGACTGATATCGAACAAATCATTTTAACCCATCATCATCCTGATCATGCTGGTGCACTCGATTTCTTTGAAAAAGAGATCCCGGTTTATGGACACAAAAACAATCAGCGCTGGCTGACTATCAGTGATGAATTCCTTGAAACCCATAATCGTTTTTTCCTTGATTATGCCACTAAGTTCGGAGTGGCAGAAGAGCTGAAAAATAAACTGATCCATAACCGTGACGAAATCAGTTTCCTTAGTGAACGGAAGCTGCATGGATATTTGGCTGAGGGAGATGAGCTCCCTGGTCTTCCAGGCTGGAAAGTGATCGAGACTCCAGGGCATGCGCAAAGCCATTTATCCTTTTACCGGGAAAGTGACGGGGTCATGATCGTTGGCGATCATTTGCTTGCCAAGATTTCACCTAATCCATTAATGGAACCTCCTTTACTTCCCGGAGGCATGAGGCCTCGTCCGTTACTGCAGTATAATGCATCACTTCAAAAATTATTGGATTTTTCCATATCCACCGTTTACTCCGGACATGGATCTGAAGTGGATGGAGATGCGGTTGCCGACTTGATTCACTATAGATTTGAGCGGCAGCATAACCGTGCCATGCAGGTGAAAAGCATGCTTCAAGATAAGCCTTTATCGGTCTTTGAAGTATGTCAGCAGCTGTTTCCGAAAGTATACCTTCAGGAAGTGGGCCTGACACTTTCGGAAACGGTCGGTCAGCTGGACTATTTAGAAGACTTGGGTGAAGTCGAAACAGAAATCCAATCTGGGGTCATTCTGTATTCAATCGCTTAATGTTCGCAAGGAGGCTCACTTTTTTGAATAAGTTGCAAGGCAAAGTTATTGTTATTACCGGAGCTTCCGGAGGGATTGGCAAGGAAGTTGCCATTCAAAGTGCAAAGCAGGAGGGCCGTCTCGTCCTCTTGGCCAGAAGCATGGATAAATTACTACAGCTAAGGAATGAACTGATCTCCCAATATGGGATTGATGTATATGCCTATAAGCTTGATGTGGCAGACACTGATCAGGTGACAAATGTTTTTAATGACATCCATGCGCAAATAGGTGAAGTGGATGTGTTGGTCAACAATGCCGGTTTCGGCACGTTTAAAGAAGCGCAGGATACGGAATTAAATGAAACGAAAGCAATGTTTGCTGTCAACGTCATTGGATTGATGGCCTGCACAAAGCTGGTTCTTCCGTATATGAAGCAGAGAAAATCGGGACATATCATCAATATCGCTTCACAGGCCGGTAAAATCGCCACTCCTAAATCAACATTGTACTCTTCGACCAAGTTCGCGGTTCTTGGCTATTCAAACGCACTTCGGCTCGAGCTGATGGAAGATCATGTTTTTGTGACCACCGTCAATCCTGGCCCCATAGAAACGAATTTCTTTAACATTGCGGATGAATCAGGTACATACTTAAAGAATGTTGAAAAATTCATGCTTAAGCCTGAAGATGTCGCTGCTAAAATCGTAGCGGCGATGCTGACCAATAAGAGGGAAATCAATCTCCCTGGCTGGATGAATTTAGCTGGGAAATGGTATAACATGTTTCCAAAGATCACTGAAACATTAGGAAAAAAAGCATTTTTTAAAAAGTAAGCTAGACTTTCGCTGCCGGACAAGGCGAAAGATGGTCTAAAGGGGAATGTCGATGACATTCCCCCTTTTTTGAAAAATAACGAAGTTTTCATATGAATTGGTAACTATTTCATGGGGAATCCGTCTATTTCTAGTAGGAGGGATTTGTATGAAGAGGATTGTAAACCTTTATATATCCATTTTCGTTGCCTTTATTCTGGGTAGCTGTCAATCCCCTGATTGGAACATGGATGAAGCCATCGATAAGGGGGAAGAAGGTTTCATTACGGATCTTGACGATAAAAGGATTTTGATTAAAGAGACGTATTATAAGGTGACCAATGATACATCCATTCAAGATCAACATGGTAATGCCCTCGATTATTCCGACCTGGAAATCGGGATGAAAGTGAAACCATGGCACCGTGGCGGGGTGAGGAAATCATTTCCTGGGAAAGCGGAAGCGGAACTGATTCTGGTTTTGACGGATGAAAAAAGCTTGGCCGAACAAAGGGCGGTCACTGCTGCCCTCGATCATGTCAGCAAAGCGGAAAGTCAGCGATTCATGGTTCTCGAAGTCGTCCATTTACCCTCAGAGCATGTTTATAATATCGAAATGATGAACCGTTCCAACTTGGACTCTTCATTCATGGTGACAGTAGAGGATGTAACGGATGAAATATTATATATAAAATAAAACAACCGGACTGAATCACTTTGAATTCTTTCCGGTTGTTTGTCCTGGATTTTATAAAGTTTTCGCACCTAAATATTTTGGTTTCCAATAAGAATTATCCATATCCGTGATGGTTATTCCTTTAGAAGACGTAGCACTGATGAATTGACCATTTCCGATATAGATACCAACATGGGATACTCCTGTTCTTCCAGAAGAAGTATCAAAGAATACAAGGTCACCCTTAGCTGGTGAAGATACTTTTAAACCTGTATTGGAATAAAGCAAGGATGTTGTACGCGGTAAGGTGATTCCTTGTGATTTCTGGAATACGTAATAGACGAAGCCTGAGCAGTCAAATCCAGTTGGTGTTGTCCCGCCCCATTTGTAGGGCTTGCCTATTAAGGTTTTTGCATAGCTGATCAAGCTTGTATTATTGACATTATAAACACCAAGCGCATTAAATGTGCCACGGCCGGCAATACCATCGGCAGTTAACCCTTTGGCTTTTTGGAATTTTTTCACTGCTGATACAGAATAGGTGCCGTAATATGTAGTCAGTGAACCTGAATATGTGAAATAACCTTTGGTTTTTAAAAGTTGTTGTAGTTGTTTGACATCGCTATGTGTCATTCCGGGTCTGAGGGTTTGGTCTCCAATATTTGCAAAGGCTTGCAGTGGGGTTAGCATCATGGCAGATGCAACAGCAGCTGAAGCGATCCATTTCTTCATAATTTTCATTTCCTCTCTATCTATCTCTCTAGTATTGTTAACAATATTATCCTACAATACCATTATGACAATTAGACATAATTTTGGTTACATTTACATTACAAAAAATGAGTAATAAGACTTAAGTTTAAATAGACGAAAGTCTGTTGAAAAGGGTAAAAAAATTAAAAAAACTAAGCATAAGGATCCATTAAAAATTATTCAAGCTACTAAATGATTCTTTTTAAAAAAACTATTTGGATATGCAGTTTAAATTTGTCATTTTACCCATTTTTAGTATCTATTATATTTTTCGAGGAAATTACAATAAAAAGTAGAAATTTGTATGAAAACTTCCATTGAATAAGAACGTATATTCGGTTAAAGTTATGAATATAATAAAAGCGAACGTATATTCTTGTTAGGGTGAAGAAACGATGGATTATGGGACGATGCCGAAACAATCAATTATGTGTATCGATATGAAAAGTTTTTATGCAAGTTGTTCAGCGGTCATGCTTGGTCTGGACCCGCTTGATTGTTATCTGGCGGTGGTTGGTGATTTGAAGAGGACAGGGAGCATTGTGCTTGCGGCTTCTCCAAAGATGAAGAAGGAATTTGGCATCAAGACAGGTTCGCGGATGTTTGAGATCCCGAATGATCCAAGGATTGTGGTCGTTGAACCTAAAATGGCGACCTATTTAAGGGTCTCGACGGAAATAACCCGCTTGTTCAACCGTTATGTGCCCAAAGAAGCGATTCACGTATATAGTGTGGACGAAAGTTTTGTGAAAGTCGATGGTGCCGCTTCTTTATGGGGAGATGCCCGGATGATAGCTGAAAAGATAAAAGATGAAATCGAACGGGAATTACAGCTCCCCTGTGCCATTGGAATTGGACCGAACATGCTTATGGCAAAACTTTGCCTTGATTTGGAAGCCAAACATAAAGGGATTGCAGAATGGAAGTATGAGGATGTGCCAAGCAAACTTTGGCCGATTTCACCGCTTCGTGAAATGTGGGGGATCGGCAGGCGCGTAGAAAAAACCCTTCATGGAATGGGGATATTTACGGTTGGGCAGCTTGCCAATTATGATCTTGAATTACTTGAAGCAAAGTTTGGAATTATGGGCAATCAGCTTTACCACCATGCGTGGGGAATAGATTTATCTGATATGGGGGCAGCGATCATCGAAGGGCAGGTCAGCTTCGGCAAAAGTCAAATCCTGCTGCGGGATTATAAGGAGGAGCATGAGGTAAAGCAGGTCATGCTGGAAATTTGCGAAGAAGTTGGAAGAAGGGCACGCACCCATCGCAAGGCAGGAAGGACGGTGAGCCTCAGCATTGGTTACAGCAAGGATGAGTTCGGCGGAGGTTTCCATCGTTCGCGTTCGATTAGCGAACCGACCAACATTACGATGGAGTTATATAAAGTTTGCCTGGAGCTTTTTCATGAGAACTATAAGCAAAAAACGGTTCGGAGCATAGAGGTCAGGCTCTCGAATATTGTGGATGACAACGAAATGCAGCTAACTTTATTTGATGCTTCGCGCTGGAAGAAGCGGGAATTGAGTTACACGGTTGATCGAATCCGCCATAAATATGGAGCCAAATCGTTATTGCGTGCCGTTTCGTATACAGAAGCGGGTACAGCCGTTTACCGAAGCAAGCTGCTTGGTGGGCATAAGGCGTAAGGTTGGCTTTGAAGGGAGGGAAAAGAATGATACGTGATCGCGGCCGTATCAAATGGACATCGATGATGTTGCCGGAGCATGTGAAGATGCTTCGGGATTGGGTGGTGGAGGATGGCTATGAAACGAAGCGCATCCTGGATGAGCAGCAACTGGAAGAAATGAATGCGGTAATGGGGGAAGCGATGGAGGAAAGAAAGGATGTCACGATTGCTCATTATGAAGGAAACCGGTATCAGCTGTTAATCGGCAGGATCCATTATTATAATGAGCTGACCCAAAAGCTTCATATCGTCGATCGGTTTCAGCAGGCTCACTATATCAGGCTTTCCGATATAGCGGATGTAAGAATAATGGAATGATGAGCGGAAGGGCTGTTCCCAAGGGACAGCCTTTCAAAACGGCATCGTGATGAAAGGGATCACGGGAGCGTAAGAGAATCGGCATTTGTTAGCACGGTCAATGAAGAAAGTGACTTTCGTGTCGGCTGAAGCTTGCAAAGGAAGGCAGTTTCTTTAACAGAAGCGTTTTTATCGTTTATAATGGGGGAAAGGAAAGACATCGGGAGGCGTGCAATCATGTATATTGAATGGACGGAAACAGCGGCTGAGAAAATGGCCGATAAGGTACAGGGACAAGAAGGATATTTACAGTTGAAATATGATACTGATGGCTGTGGCTGCGTGGTAAGCGGTGTGACCGCGCTATGGTGGGTCAACGAACCTGAAGAAGGTACCGAAAAAGTGGAAACAAACGGGATTCCGCTATATGTGGAGAAATCAAAAATGATTTTTCTTGATGAAGTCATGAAAATAGACTTTGTTCCGGAAGCGAACAGCTTTCAATTAAAAAGTCCGAATCAAATCTTGAATCCGAGGATGAGCTTTTTTAATAAAATCTGATTAAAAGCAAAGAGGGGATCTTGGATACCCTCTTTTTTCTTCTCAAACAAGTTTTAGAAACTGATCGATTTGATCTTCATATTCTTTTGGATTTTCATTATAAGATTGAGCGTGGGCCCCTTTTTTAGCGATGTAAAGCTGCTTTGGGCCCTCTTTTGCTGCATATAATTCCGCTGTCATGGAAGCGGGAATGAAACTGTCATTTTCACTATGGATGAAGAGTACCGGGTTTCGGATATTTTTTATATAATCGATTGGGGACACTTCATTGGTCCAATATCCGTCACGGAGTTTGATGAACGTACGCCCAAGCGGAAACACGGTCCAGGAAGGAAATGGGACTTCATGCTTGAGCTGGTGTTTGATTTGATCCTCGAAATTTGAAAATGGACAGTCGGCAATGTAAAAATCAGCACCATCTTCAAGCATTCCGGCATATAAAAGCAGGGTTACGGCCCCCATGGATTCACCATGAATGCCAATATGAAGGTCGGGACCTTTACGTCTTTTCAATTCATCGATTACGGCCTTCAGGTCGAATTTTTCATAATGTCCGTAACTGCTCGTCTTGCCACCGGAATCCCCATGCCGGCGGTGGTCATAAATGATCGCATTGAAGCCCCGCTTAAGAAAAATATTCATGTACTTAATCGAATTGACTTTGTTTTCCGTCACACCATGAGAAATGATCACCCACTTATTGGTGTCATGCGGTTCGATAAACAAGCATTTCAAGGAATATCCGGATGGTGACGATACCCAAATTTCCGTTTTAGGCAGATTATCAAAATCCTCCGTGATCAGGCGTTTAGCCATGATTTCACGATTCTGGATAAAATCATCTTCCTTCTTTTTCATGTACATGATCCGATTGGAAAAATAAATGCCGACGCCGATGATATACGATAGGATTCCGGCGAGTGTAAACCACCATTTTTTCATGAAAGGTCCTCCTCGATTGATTTTCTTTATTTTACCATGTGGGAAATGGGAAAACACTGTTTGAAAACCATCACGAGGAAAACGGCAGTCGTGATATAATAATTTCATAAATGGCCAGGAGGTTTTAAGGATGAAAAAGAAACAGCCGCGACATCAAAATCAAAGCAAAAACCAAGATAAAGATTCATCTTCATTGAAACTTGGTGATATGATCAATCAAGATATCATGTCCCAGCTTCGTCAAAAGCAAAAGGAACTTAATGAGGCTGAACAAGAAAAAAGGGCAGCGGAAGAAGAAAAGAAACGCGAAGAAAGAAAGCGGCGGGAGAAGAATAAATCATTTGAAGAACTATTGGGTGAAAGCAATCTGAACTGGAAGAACTATAAATGAAGGACAGGGAGCAGTTTAAGTTTTAAGTGGGCTGGCTCCCTTTTTCTGTTCAGGAAAACCATTCCTTGATGATACTTCTTTATTTTATAAAGTATAACGATTATATTAAAGATAAGTTCGATATGATTTCATATCGGATGGACTACTATTAGCTGGTGATATGATGCAAAGTAAAATAGAAAAAGTGCTGGAAGACCAATTATGTTTCCTGCTTTATGCAAGTTCAAGGGAAATGACGAAGAAATATAAACCGCTGCTTGATAAACTCGAAGTGACATATCCTCAATATCTGGTCCTTCTTCTATTATGGGAACAGGATACACTTACAGTAAAAAAACTAGGGGAGCTCCTTGCCCTCGACTCAGGAACGCTTACCCCCATGTTGAAACGAATGGAGCAGAATGGCTTGATTGTCCGTGAACGTTCGACTGAAGATGAACGGTCTGTCATGATTAAGTTGACGGAAAAGGGACTTGGTTTACAGGAAGAGGCCTGCTTCATTCCCGATCGCATTTCGGCTATGTCGGGTGATGATAAGAAGGTGGTTGAGGATTTAAAAGTTTCCCTGATCCAACTACTGAAAACTTTACAGCAATTTTAGCAAAGAAAAACGCTTGGGGTTCCCCAAGCGTCTTTTTGTCGGATTTAATCTACATCTATTTCAAAGGCGACGTCCACATTGCCGTTGATTGCTTTTGAATAAGGACACATTTGATGTGCTTTATGAACAAGGGTTTTGAATGTCTCCTTATCGACCCCGGATCCCTTCACAGCCAAAGTTACAGCCAAGCTGTACTGATGCATCTCACCCATCAATAGGCTGACGCTTGCGGTGACTTTGGAATCGAAGGAAACGCGCTCAATTTTACCAACTGATTGCAAAGCACTATCAAAACATGCAGCATATCCAGCTGCAAAAAGCTGTTCCGGATTAGATGCTTCAGGCATCTGTTTAGCCCTTGGTGTTCCAGGCATCGCAATATCAACCGTGAAGTTGCCGTCAGCAGAAATAGCCGTTCCTTCTCTTCCGCCATCAACTGTTACAGACGTTGTAAATAATGTTTTTGTCATCATTTTTTCTCCCTTACCTTCTTATTTTAATTGTGCACAATTGAATTGTATAACACTTATTTTATATTGTCCAATGAAAAATTTCAATTGGTATGAAATAAAATTGGTTTGGAAAGGGATTAAAATGATGGGAAACTTGAAGGCGGTACAGAAGCAGTATGGCGAAAAAAACGTTGGAACGGAAAAAGGCTGCCTATCCCGTTGGTTAAACGGAAATAGTGCAGCTAATTTATTTGAAACATTTAGTTTAGTTCTATTCTTTTTAATCCCGGTGACTTTCATATTTGTTCGCTTTGGTCAACTGCTTTAAGATATCCAACTCGGTTTTGGACAGTGAAGGACTGTTAGCGGCCTGGCAGTTCTCACGAAGCTGCTGTACTGAGCTTGCTCCTGGAATAACGGTAGCGACGCTTGGATGGGACAATACATATTGAAGTGCCGTTTCATTCAAATTCCTATCGGAAAGTTTGTCCTTTATTTGCGGAAGCAAATTTTTAAGTTCGTGATAGCCATAGTCAAGGTATCCATCCTCATTTGCCTTTTCAAGCATTTTTTCACTGAGCAGCCCTTTGGCAAGCGGGCCACGGGCGATAATGCTGATCTGTTTGTTGGCCAAAAGGGACATCCACTCTTCTGGGCGGCGGTCGAGTAGATTAAACTGCATCATCACGGAATCAAGCTCAGACTTTTCAGTGAATTCCTTGATTACATTCGGACGAATCGAGGAAATTCCATAATATCGGATATAGCCTTCTTTTTTCAAATCTTCAAATGCTTCTACCGTTTCTTCGATATTGTCTGAAATGGTGCCGCCATGTAACTGATAAAGATCAATATAATCAGTCCCCAATCGCTTTAAGCTATCTTTTACTGCCGTTTTAATATGAGCGCGAGATGGATCCCAGCTCCAGGAATCTTTATTTTCATTCCAGCGGTTTCCGACCTTGGTGGCTATGTATACCTTATCGCGGACCGATTTTAAATTCTTTCCGACGATTTCTTCATTCATGCCGAAATCATATAAGTCAGCAGTATCAAAATAATTGATTCCTTCATCTAAAGCGGCCTGTATGATTTCGGATGCCTGATTTTCAACAGTCCCCAATGACATGCACCCGAGCCCGATTTCAGAAACTAGCAAGTCTGAATTTCCTAGTCTGCGTTTTTTCATGTTATCCACTCCCTTTACATTCATTGTAAAGGAGAAATCCATTTCACTCAAAGAATTCACTTGATCCGTTTTAAAGGAGTGGACGGCACCTGATCGTGTATGTCGGCTATCCAATCATTGATATAGACATATTGATTTTGCAATTGTTTTAGTTTTTGAAGGATTTCCCAACTCTTTCCGGATAAAGTAACGCTTTTTTCCAGTACGTAAACTTTCATTAAATCGCCCTCCATCTCTATTATGGTAAAATGTATGAGGAATCATGCTGCAATTAGAACAGAGGAGTGGTCAGGATGAAAAAATTTGAAGAAAAAACGCTGTCTTCGGAAAAAATCTTCACAGGAAAGGTAATCAGCCTGCAAGTGGATGATGTAGAGCTTCCTGATGGGAAAACGGGTAAACGTGAAATAATCAAGCATCCGGGAGCGGTTGCCATCATAGCTCTCACGGCAGAAAATAAAATCATCATGGTTGAACAGTACCGTAAAGCGCTGGAGAGAAGCTTGGTGGAAATTCCTGCAGGAAAGCTGGAAAAAGGCGAAGAACCGGTTCTGTCGGCTAAACGGGAGCTGGAAGAGGAGACAGGTTATGAATGTGAAAAAATGGAGCACATCATATCCTTCTATACGTCCCCAGGTTTCGCCGATGAATTGGTCCACCTATATGTGGCCCACAATTTGAAAAAGAAAGAAAATGCGGCCCCGCTGGATGAAGATGAATTCGTCGAGATGATTGAACTCACGCTGGAGGAAGCTCAAACTTATATGGATGAAGGGAAGATCAAAGATGCCAAAACGGCATATGCAGTTCAGTATCTGCAGTTGAAAAAGGCGATGAAATCGTAAATGAAAGAGTTTTACGCTGACCTTCATATCCATATAGGCAGAACGAGAAGCGGAAGGGCCGTGAAAATAACAGGAGCTAAAACGTTAACCTTCAGTAATGTGCTGCAAGTGGCAAGTGAAAGGAAGGGCCTTGATCTAATTGGGATAATCGATTGCCATTCTCCTGAAATTATCGAAGAAATTGAAGCGGGGATGCTGGACGGTGAAATCACGGAAAAGATTGAAGGCGGACTTCAATACAAGAATACAACCATCATTCCAGGCTCGGAGATTGAAATTTATGATCAGAATTGTAGTGGACCGATCCATGTCCTCGCTTATTTTCCCACTATAAAAGCGATGAAGGAATTCTCATCATGGATGAGCGGACATGTTAAAAATATCACCTTGAGCTCCCAAAGGATTTATTGTGATGGAAGAACGCTGCAAAGGATCGTGAAATCACTGGGCGGCCTGTTTATCCCGGCACATGTTTTCACCCCATTTAAAAGCTTATATGGAAAAGGGGTGCGATCCAGTCTGACTGAAGTATTCGATCCGAAGCTAATTGATGCCATCGAACTTGGTTTAAGTTCTGATACAGAAATGGTCAAGGATATAGAGGAGTTGGACTCCTATGTATTCGTAACAAATTCCGATGCGCATTCGCTTGGGAAAATCGCTCGTGAATATCAAAAAGTCCTGCTCAAAGAACCAAGTTTCAATGAGCTGGCAAAAGCCCTTAAAGAAAAAGGGACTCGTAAGGTGACCGTTAATTATGGATTGAACCCCTTATTGGGAAAGTATCATCAAACCGTATGTTCAGGGTGTTTACATCAGGTATTGAGGGATAGTGAACAATGTCCAGAATGCGGTAATAAATCCATTATAAAAGGGGTATCGTCCAGGATTGAAGAGCTCTCCAATTCCGGGATGGACGGAAGAAATGGTAGGGAAAGGCCGCCGTATATCCATCAAGTACCACTTGATTTCATCCCGGGACTCGGTCCTAAATCCATGGAGAAACTGCTGGTGGCATTTGGAACAGAGATGAATATCCTACATGAAGTTACGCTTGAACAGCTCAAGGAAATCGTTCCTGAAAAATTGGCGGGCTACATCGATTCTGCCAGAAAAGGGACGCTATCTTTTGAAGTGGGGGGCGGAGGAAAGTACGGAAAGGTCAAAAAGGAATTAACCTGAAAAAAAACCCTGACAGATGGAGATCTGTCAGGGTTTTTTTAGTTTGTTGTTTTTGCATAAATGGAGGTGTCCCGCGCTTCCTTGCCATCTGCACTAAGGCAGTCATTACGCAAAATTCCTTCAAGGGTATACCCCAGCTTTTCGGGAATCCGTTTGCTGGCGATATTATTAGGATCACAGCGGATCTCGACCCGCTTTGCGCCATAATGGTAAAAGGCGAATTTGGTTAACTTTTCTACCGCCTCCGTTATGTAGCCTTGTTTACTGTATCTCGTATCAATCCAATAGCCAATTTCGAATTTAGGGATATCCCAGTTAATTCGGTGCAGACCGGTGGAGCCGATGAATTGATCGTCTTCTTTCCTATAAACATGGAGTCTGATATCCTCTTTTAAAATGAAATCCGAAAAGGACTTAAGGACATTCTGTTCAGTAGTTTCCAAAGAAACATCTTGATGGGCAAACGGCAGCCATTGTTTCAATTCAGGTTTGGAATGGACAATGGCCTCGTGAACGTCCAGGCCATCGCCAGGCTGACAGGGCCTTAGATATAATCGTGGGGTTTCAATTTTTTCAGGAAAATCCATTAATATAGCTTTCATATCCTGCCTCCATATCGTTAATATGGAAAATTATAACATGTATTGAGCTCAAGGTGTTCGGTTAATGGAGAAAGTTTTCTTAGCATAAATGAGAGAGTGAAAACATAGATTCTAGTAAGCGGAGTTGGGAGGATGAAAGATGAAAAAAAAATCTGTCGTACAAAATGCCGTAATGAAACATATTAACGAACATTCCTCATTATATGTCTTTATCACTGTGCTTTTTTTGATGGGTGTCATTTTTGGGGCAATATTGGTGAATAGTTTGAGCTTTACCCAAAAGGAAGACTTGTTCTATTATTTATCGCAGTTTTTCGGACAAGTATCCAAAGGTGAATTTGCCTCTTCGCATGATATGTTCAGCCAAAGTATTATGCATAATATAAAATATATCGGGGTCATCTGGATTCTCGGAATATCGGTCATCGGTTTGCCAGTCATCCTGGTTTTGTTATTTATAAAAGGGATGGTTGTTGGATTCACAGTCGGCTTTTTAGTCAATCAAATGGGATGGAGCGGTTTTTTATTATCGTTTGTCGCTATTTTGCCCCAAAATATATTCATCGTCCCGATATTCATCGTGATAACCGTTCTTGCCGTCTCGCTATCGATGAAAATGATCAGCCGGATTTTCCTAAAGCAGGTTCGTGAACCGCTGAAGCCGATAATTTCACGGTATATTTTCTCATTGATTTTGTCGGGATTATTTTTGATTGCAGCTGCTGCATTTGAAGCGTACCTATCCCCTTCTTTAATGAAAAATGTCGTAAGTTTATTGGGTCATTGATTGAAATTTGCCGTTCCCGCAAATTTTTTTATCATTAACAAGAAATCTATTTTGACAGTTTTCCCTCTTTTGATATAATGGATAGGATAGCGGCGCGGGAGGGAATATTAGGTATGGAAATAGAAAACAGAATTGATAGGATAAAAAAGCAGTTACACTCGTCCAGCTACAAATTAACGCCTCAGCGAGAAGCGACCGTCCGCGTTTTACTTGAGCATGAAGAGGATCATTTAAGCGCAGAAGACGTTTACCTCCTTGTCAAAGAAAAGTCGCCGGAAATTGGATTGGCAACAGTTTACCGTACGCTAGAGTTGCTGACTGAATTGAAGATAGTAGATAAAATTAACTTTGGAGACGGGGTTTCCCGTTATGATTTAAGACAAGAAGGAGCTGCGCATTTCCATCATCATCTTGTTTGTGTGGAATGTGGTGCGGTAGATGAGATTCAGGAAGACCTACTTGAAGACGTAGAAGACATTGTGGAACGCGACTGGAACTTCAAGATAAAAGACCATAGATTAACCTTTCATGGCATTTGTCATCGATGTCATGACAAAGAAGAAAATAAAGGTGAATGAAGTCGGACCTTTTCCATTTATTGGAGAAGGTTTTCTGCATTTTTAAAAGCCTATTTTCTCAGTTTTTGTTTTTTCTCCATTCCGAAACACGTATAAAACTTGTCCTGTTGGGCATAGATTGATACAAAGGATCGAATGGGAGGGGAAAGATGATGAAAACATCATTATCGCTTGTTTTGCATACGGCTAAAGTGATGATTCTCTTTGTTAGCTTCACTGTTCTTTTTTATATAGGAATGGTATGGTTAAATCAGGAATATCAAGATTATCATCGTTATGATGAACCGAAAGGCATGGCTGTAAAAGTATCGAAGGCAGTTGATACGGGTGATGATGCATGGCTTGAACGCTTAATGTTGTTTTATTTAAACGGGGAGTAATGAATATGGAGAATCAAATTAGGGATTTCATTCATTTTTTAACCATTGAAAAAGGGCTTGCCAAGAATACGCTCGTTTCCTATGAGCGTGACTTAAGATCATATTGGAGCTTTCTGAAAGAGGCTGAAGCCATCGAAGATTGGAATGATTCACGGCGGGTCAACATCCTGCATTTTCTCGTGCATTTGAAGGATCAAGGGAAATCATCGAAGACGGTGGCGCGTCATATAGCCTCCATTCGGTCTTTTCATCAATTTCTTCTAAGGGAAAAAGTAACCGATCAGGATCCGTCCATACATATAGAAACGCCAAAACCGG
Source organism: Bacillus sp. T-10(2022) (assembly GCF_056502895.1). NCBI lineage: Bacteria > Bacillati > Bacillota > Bacilli > Caryophanales > Bacillaceae > Bacillus > Bacillus sp. T-10(2022). Next base: position 3,687,843 of record NZ_CP113518.1, on the reverse strand, counting down.
AAAGAAGTCTTCCAAAGGTATTAAGCATGGAAGAGGTTGAAGCACTATTGGAAGCCCCAAAGAAAATGGATGAATTCGGTTTACGCGATAAGGCAATGCTAGAACTGATGTATGCGACGGGTATGCGTGTCAGTGAGTTGATAACCATGGATGTAAGTGATGTCCATGCATCGATGGGCTTTGTCCGTTGTGTAGGGAAAGGAAATAAAGAGAGGATCATTCCGATTGGCCAAACTGCATTGGGTGCGATTGAGCATTATATGGAAAGTTCCCGGGGGAAAATGGCCAGCCCCAAGCACAGGACAGATTCACTTTTTCTGAATCATCATGGAAACAGGCTGACAAGGCAGGGATTTTGGAAGATTCTAAAAAAACTTGTAAAATCGGCACAAATTGAAAAAGAAATTACACCGCATACGCTAAGACATTCTTTCGCGACACATCTATTGATGAACGGGGCTGATTTACGTGCCGTCCAAGAAATGCTTGGTCATGCGGATATTTCGACAACTCAAATTTATACACATATTACGAACGTACGGATCAAGGATGTATATTCAAAATTCCATCCGCGAGCTTAAAAGAATAGTAGAATGATAGAAAGGTTGTGAATTTAACTGCGAAGCGGTTGAAGGAGCAGCCTTTTTATTTCAGTGTGGACTTGACTGGTAAAGGGCTGCTGATGATTCTAAAACACGCTCTAGTGGAACTTTGTTTTATTCCGAAATATATTATTTGTCTCCATCATGGTAATCGTTTACAATGTAGAGAGGTCAGACTTCTGACGTTCTCGCGGTTTCATTTAAAATGAAGAGTAACTGAGCAGAATAAGGGTATTATAGAGAGTATAAAAAGTGATTTACTATTTTAGGAGGAATGACTCATGAAAGGGAATTCAGCATTTAATCGAATATTTGTAATAGTTATGGATTCAGTTGGAATTGGCGAAGCACCTGATGCAGATTTATTCGGTGATAAAGGGGCGGATACACTCGGCCATATCGCAGAAAGAATGAATGGATTGAACATGCCGACTCTCGCAAAATTGGGTTTAGGCAATATCCGTGAAATCAAGGGGATTGAAAAAGCTCAGCAACCTCTCGCATACTATACGAAAATGAAGGAAGCCTCTACAGGAAAAGATACGATGACTGGACATTGGGAAATAATGGGGTTGAATATATCGACTCCGTTCCGTGTATTTCCAGATGGTTTCCCGGAATTATTAGTCAATGAACTCGAGGCGAAGATGGGTCGGGGAATTATTGGGAACGTCCCGGCAAGCGGCACGGAAATCATTGAGAGGCTTGGCGAGGAACATATGAAAACGGGTGCCCTGATTGTATATACATCGGCTGATTCCGTATTACAGATTGCTGCACATGAAGATATCGTCCCGATAGACGAATTGTACAAGATTTGTGAAATTGCCCGTGAAGTGACAATGGCTGATGAGTTCAAGGTTGGACGCGTTATTGCCAGACCGTTCACAGGTGAACCGGGCAACTTCAAAAGAACGCCTAACCGTCATGATTATGCGTTGAAGCCGTTTGACCGGACAGTAATGGATGAATTGAAAGATTCTGGATATGATGTTCTTGCAATCGGGAAGATCTCGGATATCTTTGATGGGGAAGGTGTCACTGAATCATTAAGGACCGTATCCAATATGGATGGAATGGATAAATTAATCCAAACGGTAGAACAGGATTTCAAAGGGTTAAGTTTCCTTAATCTAGTCGACTTCGATGCTTTATACGGTCACCGCCGCGATCCAGAGGGATACGGAAAGGCATTGGAAGAATTCGATGCTCGGATGCCTGAAGTCCTTGATAAACTGAAAGAGGATGATTTATTGATCATCACTGCCGATCACGGGAATGATCCGGTCCATGAAGGAACCGATCACACACGTGAATATGTACCATTATTAGTCTATTCCAAACGATTTACAGAAGGTGCCGAACTCCCGATAAGAGATACATTTGCTGATATTGGGGCGACGGTCGCTGCTAATTTTGATGTGAAAATGCCTGCCTTCGGAAAAAATATATTGGGCGATCTAAATTTAGGGGAGAATAAATAGATGTTTAATAAAATAGAGACTGCTGCGTCATTCATAAAAAGTAAAATTGAAGGCACTCCGGAAATAGGACTGATTCTTGGTTCCGGACTTGGAGTATTGGCGGATGAAATTGAAAATCCGATAACGATTCCTTACCACGAAATCCCGGAATTCCCGGTATCGACTGTTGAAGGACACGCTGGACAGCTTGTCATAGGACATTTAAGTGGCAAAAAAGTTGTAGCGATGCAAGGACGTTTCCACTTTTATGAGGGTTACTCCATGGAGAAGGTCACTTTTCCTGTACGTGTAATGAAACTTCTTGGTGTTGAGCAGTTAATCGTAACGAATGCTGCCGGAAGCGTTAATGAAAGCTATGAACCAGGTGACTTGATGCTCATTACGGATCATATTAATTTAATGGGGGCAAACCCATTGATTGGTCCTAATGAAGAGCGTTTCGGCCCTAGATTCCCTGATATGTCGGAAGCTTATAATAAAGACCTTCGGACACAAGCGAAAAAAATAGCAGCTTCACTAGGATTGGATATTAAAGAAGGTGTCTATATCGGGAATACAGGACCGACCTATGAGACACCGGCAGAAGTGAAAATGGCAAGGATCCTTGGCGGGGATGCAGTTGGTATGTCGACAGTTCCGGAAGTTATCGTAGCAAGGCATAGCGGAATGAGGGTGCTCGGAATCTCATGCCTTACCAATATGGCCGCGGGCATTCTGGATCAGCCTTTGTCGCATGAAGAGGTAATCGAAACGACTGAAAAAGTGAAAAGCAGTTTTCTTGAATTTGTTAAGCAAATTGTTAAAGACATATAAAACGGACCAAAAAAAATACAAGTACACCTAAAGAGAAGCGGTGTCCTTGAAAAAGTGGGGATTCTAATATGAGAATGGTAGATTTAATCGAGAAAAAGCGCGATGGAAAGGCTCTTACTACAGAAGAAATACAGTTCATCATCAAAGGGTTTACCGATGGATCGATTCCGGATTACCAAATGAGCGCTTGGTCAATGGCTGTTTATTTTAAAGGCATGAATGAGCAGGAACGTGCTGATCTAACCATGGCAATGGTCGAATCAGGAGATCAAATTGATTTATCGATGATTGAAGGAATTAAGGTCGATAAACATTCAACAGGCGGTGTTGGTGATACCACAACTCTAGTGCTTGGACCATTGGTTGCTGCTGTAGGTGTTCCAGTGGCAAAGATGTCAGGACGGGGTCTTGGCCATACAGGCGGAACGATCGATAAGTTGGAGTCTGTAAAAGGATTTCATGTCGAAATAGAAAATGACGAGTTCATCCGACTTGTCAATAAAAATAAGATAGCTGTCATTGGGCAAAGTGGTAACCTGACTCCCGCCGACAAAAAGCTATATGCATTGCGCGATGTTACGGGTACCGTTAACAGTATCGGTTTGATTGCTGGATCGATCATGAGTAAGAAAATCGCCGCTGGTGCTGATGCAATCGTACTTGATGTTAAAACGGGAGCGGGCGCTTTCATGAAAACTCTCGAAGATTCCGAAGAGTTGGCCCATGCAATGGTTAGCATTGGAAACAATGTGGGACGAAACACGATGGCTGTCATTTCCGATATGAGCCAACCGTTGGGTTACGCAATCGGAAATGCTCTAGAAGTGAAGGAAGCCATCGATACGCTTAAAGGAGAGGGACCGGAAGATTTAACGGAACTTTCTTTAACACTAGGAAGCCATATGGTATACCTTGCCAAAAAGGCAAGTTCGCTGGAAGAAGCAAGAACCTTGCTGGAAAATGCGATAAAGGATGGTTCTGCACTTAACTCATTCAAGATTTTCTTGGAAGCGCAGGGAGGCGACGGTTCGGTTGTAGATCAGCCGGAAAAACTGCCGCAGGCTGCTCATACTTTCGAGCTGGAAGCGAAAGAGGACGGATATGTATCGGAAATCATCGCTGATGAAGTAGGAACGGCAGCCATGTTGTTAGGTGCCGGGCGGGCGACTAAGGAATCAGAGATTGATTTGGCAGTCGGACTGGTACTTCGTAAAAAAATCGGGGAAACCGTGGCAAAAGGTGAATCCCTTGTGACGATTTACAGCAACTTCGAAGATGTTTCAAAGGTAAAAGAAAAATTGTATGAAAGCATTGCGATTTCAAAAGAGAAAGTAGAAAAACCTACTTTGATCTATAAAGAGATCATGGAATAAATATTTTCCAAAAGGGCCGCGCTTTTAAGCGGCCTTTTTACGTTTATTTCATTGAATGTTTAAAAGAGGATGCCCATGCGCATCCTCTTTTAATTTGGTTCACTTTGTTACCCTATATCCAGTATATGTTCAAAATTCATCTTTATTTGTATAAAAATGGGTTTAATGGAAAAAATAAATTCTATAAAGATTGGAGGGTATGGAGATGAAGCGGATTCTTTCTCTATTTTTAACCGTATTGGTAGCAATGGGTTTTAGCATCCCACATACAAAAGCAGCTGAGGAAAAAGGAGTCGAATTGGCGGCAAATGCTAAATCGGCTATTTTGATTGAACGGGATACAGGTACTGTTCTCTATGATAAAAATGCAGACGTTCGTCTTTCGCCGGCAAGCATGACGAAAATCATGACAATGCTGCTGATCATGGAAGCGATTGATAAAGGCGAACTTACCATGAAGGAGAAAATAAGGACTAGTGAGTATGCAGCATCGATGGGCGGTTCCCAGATCTTCCTCGAGCCAGGTGAAGAAATGACCACAGAACAAATGCTCAAGGGCATCTCGATTGGTTCGGCGAATGATGCATCGGTGGCGATGGCTGAACGTCTAGCTGGATCGGAAGAAGAGTTTGTCAGGAAAATGAACAAAAGGGCGAAAGACCTCGGGTTGAAAAATACAAAGTTCCAAAACGCAACAGGCCTTCCTGTTAAAGATCATTACAGTTCGGCAAATGATATGTCGATCATGGCGAAGGAATTATTGAAATACGATACGATTACAAGGTTCACGGGTACATATGAAGATTATCTCCGTGAAAATACCGAAAAGAAATTCTGGCTTGTCAACACGAACAGATTGGTGAAATTTTACCCTGGGGTCGATGGACTGAAGACAGGATTCACAAATGAAGCGAAGTATTGTTTGACAGCGACCGCCAAAAAAGGGAATATGCGTGTCATTGCCGTCGTTTTCGGAGCCGTTTCCCCTAAGGAACGAAACGCTCAGGTCACCAAGATGTTAGATTATGCATTTTCACAATATATCACATACCCTATTTATAAACGAGGCGAGGTGTTAGGTGAAGCAAAGGTAAGTAAAGGAGACAAGAAATCGGTCGTGGGTGTGACAAGTGAACCTATTTCAGTTTTGACAGCCAAAAACGGAACGGCAAAGGACTTTACAAAAAAAATCACGCTTGATAAAGATTTGGATGCCCCGATTAAAAAAGGTGATGAAATTGGTACGCTTGAATTGAAGAAAAACGGCAAGGTGTATGTCGAATCTCCGATTGTTGCGAAGGAAACTGTTGAAAATGCCAGCTGGTGGCAATTGTATAAACGGGCTTTCGGCATGTTTACCCAAGCGAAATAGAATAAATTGTCGCAATGCCTGTTAATCGTACTAATTTAGGCGAATCTCCACTAGTTTTGCTAGTAAGGAGGAATCGGCAGGTGAAAAAGAGAATTTGACTCTTTATAAGACAGTGAAGGAGGCTGTATATAATGAGTCTTACGATTAATATGGAGGCGAAAAATCGTGTATTGTGCATTCGTCTCAAAGGTGATTTAGATCATCATACAGCAGAAAAATTGAAAAACCAGGCAGAGGCAGCCATTCAAAAGCATAATATCAAACATATCATTCTCAACATGGAAGAATTGGATTTTATGGACAGTTCAGGGCTCGGAGTTATTTTAGGGCGCTATAAGCAGGTGAATAAAAAGCAAGGTGAAATGGTGGTCTGTGCAATTTCTCCAGCAGTAAAGCGGTTATTTGAGATGTCAGGGTTGTTTAAAATTGTTAAAATGGAACTATCCGAAAAAAACGCTTTGCAAAGACTGGGGGTTGCCTAAAATGAAAAATAAAATGGAAACGAAATTTTCTGCACTTAGCCAAAATGAATCTTTTGCCAGGGTAACTGTTGCGGCTTTCATTGCCCAATTGGACCCGACGATGGATGAATTGACAGAGATCAAGACTGTCGTGTCAGAAGCCGTTACGAATTCGATTATCCATGGGTATGAGAGTGACCCGGAAGGTTGGGTATACATTTCAGTTATCATCGAAGGCGATACTGTGGAATTGACCATCCGGGATGAAGGACTGGGCATTGAAGACGTCGAGGAGGCTAAACAGCCGTTATTTACGACAAAACCCGAACTTGAACGTTCCGGTATGGGATTCACCATCATGGAAAACTTCATGGATGAAATCAATATTATTTCCCATAAGGGCGAAGGCACGATCATTCGATTAAAAAAGCACTTAACTACAAGCAGAGCTTTGTGCAATTAAGGGAGACTTGCATATGGATGTGGAGGTTAAAAACGAGAAGAGCAAGAAAGGCCAGCCCCATTTAAAAGATGAGGAATTGCGGAATTTAATCCAACGCAGCCAGAGCGGTGACCAAGATGCGAGAAATCTGATTGTCAACAGCAATCTGAGGCTTGTATGGTCAGTAGTGCAAAGATTCCTCAATCGAGGTTACGAACCGGATGACCTTTATCAAATAGGCTGTATTGGTCTGTTAAAGTCCGTGGATAAATTTGACTTATCGTTTGAAGTGAAATTCTCAACGTATGCTGTGCCTATGATCATTGGTGAAATCCAACGTTTTATCCGTGATGACGGAACGGTTAAAGTAAGCCGGTCATTAAAGGAAATGGCGAATAAAATTCGCCGGGCCAAAGAGGAGCTTTCAAAGACGTACGGCCGTGTTCCGACTGTCAATGAATTGGCGGAACATCTAGAGTTGTCGCCAGAGGAAATTATCATGGCCCAAGAAGCTAGCAGGAGCCCTTCATCCATCCATGAAACGGTTTACGAAAATGATGGAGATCCGATTACTCTTCTTGACCAGATTGCCGACAATAATGAAACCTCCTGGTTCGATCAAATCGCTTTGAAAGAAGCCATACAAGAATTGAATGAACGTGAAAGGCTGATTGTTTTCCTGAGGTATTATAAAGATCAGACGCAATCGGAAGTGGCGGCAAGGCTTGGTATCTCCCAAGTCCAGGTGTCAAGGCTGGAAAAGAAGATTCTTCAGCAAATGAAAAACCACATGAATCAATGATTCATGTGGTTTTTCATTGAGCTTGAAAATAAATGATTGATTTTAGGAAAAAGTAAAAGAGGTTCTTATCAAGTAGAATGAAAATATGAGCGGGGTCGAATTTTTTAGTTGAATTTAGGATTAAAAACGAATATTATAGTAAAGGTCGCGTTTTTCATTCGTTTTTTTAGCTTTCTTTTAATCAATAATGATTAGGGAAAACGTTGATGCAGTACAATATTAGGACACCTTGTCTTTTCGTGCAAACGGTTGTCGGTGTTTCCTTTAGATCTGGAGGTCTAAAATATGTTTATGGAAAAGTTTTTCTCCCTGAAAGAAAATGGGACGGATGTCCGTACAGAAGTCATGGCGGGTGTTACGACATTTTTGACTATGGTTTATATCCTAATCGTGAATCCGGCTTTATTGTCTTCAATCGGAATACCATTTGAACAAGTTTTCATGGCAACGGTCATATCAGCGGTGATTGGTACCCTTATCATGGGACTCGTTGCAAAATACCCGATTGCGATAGCACCAGGGATGGGTTTGAATGCGTATTTTGCCAGCGTAGTGGGGGCACAGGGCCTTTCATACCAGACCGTATTCGGTACGGTTTTCATTGCTGGTTTGCTATTTTTGCTAATTAGCGTGACAAGCTTGCGTAAAATGATAATTGATGCGATTCCTAACTCATTAAAATATGGCATTACATCAGGAATTGGTTTATTCATTGCGTTTATCGGATTAAAAAATGCTGGAATCGTAGTTCCTAATGAATCAACGATGGTGACACTTGGCGATTTGCATCAGCCTGGAACCGTTTTAGCATTAGCAGGCTTATTCATTACCTTGATTTTTATGGCCCGTAATATTAAAGGGGCAATTTTCATTGGTATGATCGTTACGGCAATCATTGGCTACTTTATCGGTTTGCTCAACTTCGATGGGGTCTTATCTGTACCTCCAACACCGGTATTTTTCGATATCGATATTGCCGGGGTCTTCACGAATTCTTTATATTCGATTGTTTTCGCCTTTTTACTTGTGACGATTTTTGATACGACAGGAACCTTGATTGGCGTGACGGAACAGGCAGGACTAACGAAGGATGGGAAAATCCCCCGTGCCAAGAAAGCCTTTTTAGGTGATGCGATTGCGACGACAGTCGGCTCGATGTTTGGTACAAGCCCTTCGACTGCCTATGTTGAATCAAGTACGGGAGTGGCCGCTGGCGGACGTACGGGATTAACCGCTACAGTCGTGGCAATCTTGTTTGCTGCATCGATTTTCTTTTCTCCATTGATATCGGCAATTTCTTCAGTTCAAGCAATCACAGCTCCTGTTTTGATCATCGTGGGATGTTTCATGATGGAAGGGCTGGCTAAAGTCAATTGGAAAATTTTCGATGAGGCATTTCCGGCATTTGCGATCATTTTAACGATGCCGCTTACTTCAAGTATATCTACAGGGATTGCAATCGGGTTCATTACTTATCCCCTTATGAAGGTATTCAGTGGAAAAGGAAAATCCGTACATCCGCTCATTTATATTTTTGGATTGATATTTTTGGTTCAGCTGATTTTCTTCCCCACTCATTAAAGTATGAATCTAAATCAAAAAGACATGCTGTCATTGCAGCGTGTCTTTTTTTGTTTTCAAATTAGTAATATTTGGACATGGTTCACTTCCTGCATTTTCAAACTGTTTCCAATCCATACTACTAGCATAAGGAAATAAAAGGTCGGGATGTGATGATAGTGGCAGTTGTATATATCAGGATGAGGAACCGTGTACAAGTAAAGGGAAATCAAACGGTGAGGATAAAAGATATTGCAAGGATAATCGGACCTGAAGAAGTGATTGCCTTAATTGAAGAAATCATATTATTAACGGTCAAGAAGGAAGATAGGAATATTATTGTCATTGATTTGGCTCAAGTTATCATGGCCATCCGCAAGGTGGATCCGACTATTGAAGTGGAGACATTCGGGCCCTCCCAAACGATCATCGAAATCATCCTCTCGAAAAAGAAAATGTCATACCTGACATTCGCCTTAGTTTGGTTTTTGTTATTTGTCGGCGGCGGAATGACGATCATGAATTTTCATGTGGATGTCAGCATGGGGGAAGTGCATCAAAAAATCTTTACTATAATAACGGGAAAAGTGGAAGATAAGCCGTTATTGATCCAAATCCCATATAGCTTCGGCCTTGGTATGGGCATGATTTTATTTTTTAATCACTTCTTTAAAAAACGCTTCAATGAGGAACCTAGTCCGCTCGAGGTTGAAATGTTCAACTATCAGCAGGATTTGGACCGTTATGTAATCATGAATGAAAATAAGGAGAACGTGCGCCACCTTGATGACCGGTAAAATCATCTTCGGAATCTTTGTCGGTTTAGCCGGGGGTTTTGCGACAGGTGCCGGTTTTGTAGCGTTTTTAACTGTACTTGGGGTGATTCCGAGGCTGACTCAGCTGACAAAAACAATGAAAATGATACATTACTACGAAGGAGCCATCATAGCCGGGGTTGTCGCAGGAACATGGTTAGGATTACAGGAAACGGAACTTTCCCTCCCGCATTTTTTATTAATTCCGATCGGTTTGGCTGACGGGATATTTAATGGGATGCTCGCTGCTGCCTTAACTGAAGTCCTGAATGTATTTCCGGTTCTTTCAAAACGAATCGGAATTCAAGAGAAGATCATTTATCTGTTGATGGCACTCGTATTGGGAAAAATAGCCGGATCATTATTCCAATGGATTTATTTTGTTGATTTATAAGTTTATGAGGTAACTATTCCTGATGATGAAAGGTAGGCCCAAGATGGTGACCAAACGAAAAGTGATATTGATTACGGATGGAGATGAGTATGCGAAACGGGCTGTCGAGCATGTAGCCAAGGAAATTGGGGGAAGATGTATCTCCATGTCCCAAGGTAATCCATCACGATATACGGGCTTGGAGTTAGTTGAATTAATAAAAAAGGCGAAGTATGATCCTGTATTGGTCATGTTTGATGATAGCGGTTTTATAGGAGAAGGATCAGGTGAACAGGCAATGAAGGTAGTTGCCGGACACCCTGATATTAATGTCCTTGGCGTAATAGCGGTCGCTTCAAGGACTAGAAGGGAAGAATGGACCAAGGTGGATATCTGTATTGACCGTGATGGTAATTTGACACCGAACGGGGTTGATAAATACGGCGCCGAGGAATTTGAACTGGGCAAGATAACAGGAGATACGGTGTATTGCATCGATCAATTACATGTTCCCATCGTAGTGGGGATAGGAGATATAGGGAAAATGTCCCATCAGGACGATTTTAAAAGAGGAGCACCGATAACGAAGCTAGCGGTGGAAATCATATTGGAAAGGAGTGGTCATAATGACTTCAGAAAAACCTCAAAACATGATGCCGATTCCGAGTAGGGTAGCGGAAGTTGACGCGTACATGGAAGAGAAAGTAGGTCTAGGCGTCAGCTTCGACTTAGGAGTAAGAAAGATAAAGGTCTATAGAAAAGATGTGCATATTTACTATATAAACGGGCTGACGGATACAGAGTACATCATCGATATCCTCGATTCTCTTATTCATAACAAAAATGCCGATATCGTGTCTACTAAAGTTTTTGATGTAGTCAAAGACTTGCTCGTACACCAATCCGTTCAGGAAATAAAGACGATGGATGAGCTTGTTGATCAGGTATTATCCGGTTTAATAGTCGTTGTTGTTGATGGTAAACCAATAGGATTGGTTGTGGATGTCAGGAGTTATCCCGGGAGACAGCCAGTAGAACCCGATACGGAAAAAGTCGTCCGTGGATCAAGGGATGGTTTTGTCGAGAATATCATCATTAACACAGCGATAACCAGACGGAGAATCCGGGATGAAAGATTACGTTTCGAAATGCTGCATGTAGGGGAACGATCGAAATCGGATATATCCATCGGCTACATTAAAGATATTGCCGATCCCGATTTAATAGAAATCGTTCGTAAGGAATTGAATAGTATTGAGGTTGATGGCATAACGATGTCTGATAAAACGATCGAAGAGTTCATCGTCAATCAAAAGTATAATCCATACCCGCTTGTCAGATACACGGAACGGGCTGATGTGGCGGCAACGCATTTGCTTGAGGGGCATGTCCTTATTTATGTGGATACTTCACCGAGTGTCATCATTACCCCGTCCACTCTTTTCCATCACATGCAACACGCTGAGGAGTATCGACAGGCACCTGCCGTGGGAACCTTGGTGCGCTGGGTCCGGTTTCTCGGGATTTTCGTTTCGTTATTCTTGCTGCCGATTTGGTTATTGTTTTGTTTAGAGCCTTCCCTCCTGCCGGAAAAGTTCGAGTATATCGGACCGAATGAAAAAACGCATATACCCATTGTAGTCCAAATCTTCATATCCGATATTGGGATAGAATTTCTAAGGATGGCAGCCGTTCATACTCCGACCCCGCTTTCTACGGCGATGGGCTTGGTTGCGGCAGTTTTGATAGGGCAGATAGCGATAGATGTTGGCCTCTTTGTTCCTGAAGTGGTTCTCTACGCTTCAGTTGCTACAATCGGTACATTTGTCACTCCAAGTTTAGAACTAGGGGTTGCGAATAAAATTTCCCGTTTGGCCCTGCTAGTTTTGGTCGCTTTATTTAAAGTGCCTGGCCTAGTCATAGGCATCACGCTATACATTATCATGCTTACTAGCATAAAAACGTTAAATACACCTTATTTATGGCCGCTTCTACCGTTTCAGCCGAAAGCCTTGTCACATATAATATTTAGAAGACCTTATCCAGGTTCTATAGAACGTCCGAGTATTGTACATCCCCAGGATTTATATAGGCAGCCGAGAAAATCTAAAGGTTGATGTTGTCGAAAAGTTGTGGTAATTTAATTTTATTCGGATAAAGCGGTAAAGTTAAGCTTCACAAAGAGATAAAGCTACTATGACTCTTTGGAGTTTAAACCAATCTGTCTTTCCCTTCGAACTACTAAGCAGTCATAGAGAACATTATTTACATGGGATAATCGATTCGGATGAGGCTTGTTCATATAGAGAACCTTTTACAGCAGGGTTTCTTTATTTGAGGCTGCCTCATTTCTTATTAATCTTTAGTTTTAAGTCAGGAAGGTGAGGCTATCATGCATTTGTACGGAACCGGTGGTGTCAATGAACGTGGACATCTGGAGATTGGCGGAGTGGACACGATCGAATTGATCGAACAATTTGGCACACCATTATATGTTTATGATGTAGAGCTAATTCGCGAACGGGCAAGAGGGTTTAAGAGAACTTTTGAGGAATTGGGAATTTCAGCTCAAGTTGCTTACGCAAGTAAGGCTTTTTCTTCGATTGCCATGATCCAGTTGGCTGAGCAAGAAGGACTTTCTCTCGATGTTGTCTCAGCGGGGGAATTGTATACGGCAATTAAGGCAAATTTCCCAACAGAACGGATTCACTTTCATGGAAATAACAAAAGTGAAGAAGAGCTACATATGGCTTTGGATTATGACATTGGCTGTATAGTAGTCGATAATTTTTCAGAGTTGACACTGTTGGAAGAAATTTGTACAAACCGTGAACAAAAGGTGAAAATCCTTCTTCGTGTAACGCCAGGTATTGAAGCCCATACGCATGATTATATTTTGACAGGGCAAGAAGATTCGAAATTTGGTTTTGATCTTATTAACGGCCAGGCCGAAGCAGCCCTTAGGCAAGCGTTGAAAAGTGGATTCCTGGAAGTTCTGGGGCTGCACTGCCATATAGGTTCGCAGATCTTTCAAACGACAGGTTTCCTTCTCGCGGCCCAAAAAATTATTGGCAAGCTGAATGATTGGCACGATTCTGTAGGGTTTCAACCAAAGGTATTGAATCTCGGAGGGGGATTCGGGATTCGATATACACAAGAGGACGACCCGCTACCGGCGTCTCAATACGTTGAGGAAATCGTTAGGGAAGTGCAGGACCTGATTGCTGATTCCGATTTAGTGATGCCTGAAATCTGGATCGAACCTGGCCGTTCTTTAGTCGGAGACGCCGGTGTGACGTTATACAAGGTCGGTTCTGAAAAGGAAGTTCCTAATGTCCGTAAATATATTGCCGTTGATGGGGGCATGAGTGATAATATACGTCCAGCTCTTTATGAGGCGAAGTATGATGCAATTCTGGCAAACCGGCCGCTTGACCCTGTAGAAGAGACAGTGTCCATTGCCGGGAAATGCTGTGAAAGCGGAGATATGCTGATTTGGGATTTACCATTGCCAAAAGCCGGCCGCGGTGATGTTTTGGCGGTATTTTGTACAGGGGCATATGGATATTCCATGTCGAATAATTACAATCGGATTCCGAGACCGGCAGTCGTCTTTGCCGAAAATGGAGAAGCCCGGTTGGTCATCAAACGCGAGACGTACGAAGATCTTATCCATTTGGATTTGGCCCTTCATGAAGCGGCAGTCGTCAATAAAGAATAGAAAAAAGGATGGCATTGGCCATCCTTTCAGTTTGTAAATAAAAGGGCTTGGAAAACGTAACTTTGCTCAAATGTTGTTCCCGAACCAAATAAGCCAAAGCAATACCTTCAAGACCTCAGGAATTGTTTCTATCTAAATTTTATATCAAAGTTGATTGGAACGGAAGGGACGAGACTCCTGCGGGGAAAGCGCGTCAAAGGGAGACCCCGCAGGCGCAATAGCGCCGAGGAGGCTCCCGGACCGCCCGCGGAAAGCGAGTGCCTGTAGTGGAAATCAACGGTCAAATTGTACTGTTATAAAAAAACTGTGGGCAAACTCGATTTTCATCGAGTTTACCTACATTCTGAAAGGGATGGCATTGGCCATCCCTTTTTATTGGATTCAGCTGAAAAGTGACTTGATCGCGTCTATTAAACTACTGAAGACTTCTTTCAATTTATCCAGAAATGATTGACCCTCTTCGGATTCAAGAAAATTGGAAAGCTTATCTTTAGCTGCAGTAAGCTGATCACCGACAGCGTTCCAATCAATATCCAATTCTTTTAGCTTATTGAATAAATCAATTAAACTTTGGACTTGAGCATCATTTAAGGTGATTCCAAGGTCTTTTGCTGAAGACTCGACCACCTCGCGGACCTCCTCAGTATTGGCTGGTGGATTTGCAGCCATTTCCTCTTTGATTTTCGTAACGAGTGCAGAGGCTTCTTCTGTACCGATTTCGTCACCCAATTTTGCTGTTTTCACCATTTCTTCATTCGCTGCCTGTTTCACATCTTCAGGAATCTTCTTGTCGGCAGAAATTTCGTAGGCTTTAATGACCCCTGTCAAAGCCGCTGTACCGGAGACTGGTATTGGCGCGGTGACATAAACTGTAGCATCCTTTACTCCAGCAGTTGCCAGTGCATTGATATACATTTCATCGGAAACCCAATTAATGTTTTTCGACTCCAATTTAAGTCCGGTCCCTTTTTCCTCCAAAGTAATCGCAGAAGATGAAATCGCTTTTGTACCGATCAGACGGCTAGCAATATAGTCACCTAAGTATTCATGTTCCTCCGCATTTGTAACCGTCAGCACCTCAACATCATTAGGTGCTTTCATTTCTGATAAAATCATATTTTTTTGTTCATTCGTCAAATTCTCACCAAGTGTGACGATCATTTCACCAACAGCTGCATCTGCAAAAGCCTTATATGGCAATAATAGGCATAATAAAATGGTTACAATGACCCATTTATTCATTTTTTTCATGATAATCCTCCTTAACTTTTCCTGCTGAATTGGGAATCTTTCAATAAAAGGGCGGCACTTTAAATCAGATTCATAGTATTTGACGAAACAAAGGATAAAAAAGATACATATTTTCCTGAAAAAAATTTATATAGCCTAAGATAGCTACGTTTTTTAAACGAAAAAGTTTGGTGTATCTTTGTCTTTTATACCTAAGAGGGCATTCTATGAACCTAGATCACTTTACCAATGTAGTAAAATCGAAGCAAGATTGCAAGGATATTTGTCAGATTGTGTTAAGTTATAGTAGAATGAATTCGTTATTTAAATATTTGGACCATTCATAAAGGGAGTATGGGATGAGGAAAAGTAATAAGACTCTTTTACTTATGATGCTTATTATCGCTTTGATGTGGGGAATCGTATACTGGCTGTTTATCGCTTAGCACATAGCACATCGATAAATCAAGTGCTGAAAGTGATGTTGAAACGAACGAGGTTTTTATGTATGATGTAAATGTTATATGTGAGGATTATTATTCAAAGCAAATTAATTGGAAACAGGAAGATAATAAAAACGTTATTTAGTAACGAGGGATATTATGTTGATTAAGTATAAGAAAAGTTATGAGAAGTTTGCCATGGGATTATTATCTTTCATGCCAAATGAAAAAGAGATAAAAACGCTTCGGAATACGATGAAGAATTATGAAACGGATGAAAATCTACAGCTGTTCTTATGGAAAGATGAAGAGATTACGGGCTTGATCGGGATAGAAGTCTCTCCAAACCACATTGAGATACAACATATATCTGTAAATCCATCCTTCCGGAAGCAAGGTATCGGTAAAACGATGGTCAGGGCCATCAAGGAGCAATATCCTGACAAAGAATTAAAAGCAAATGAGTTTACCGAAAGCTTTCTTGACAGATGTGAAGAATTCTGAATATGAAAGCTGGAAAGGAGGACCACCTTTAAGGGCGGTCCTCCTTTCTTGTTTTTCGAAGGGATAGTTGCCGAGCCCTTTCAGAAATGACATCCGAACGGTCACGCATTAGATGCTTATCGACTATGGAAGAATTAGCCATGTCGCTGTCTGCACCCCATTTGTACCCTTCTTGCAAACACATCGTCTGGCATATTTCGATCAAGCCTTGATCCGCAATCGGCAGATTAATGCTTTCATATGGCTTTTGAGATAACATTCGCTCATGGGTGTCCTCGAGCAATTTGAACAGTCGTTCTGGATCGAGTCCCAACTCCAGGAGCTCGGCCTTTTTATGGTGGAGATTTGACAGGGCTTTAGACAGGGTCCTTGCAGCCCCTTTTTTGTTTCCCCTGCGATCATGATACAGGGCAACCGCAATTTGAATGAGCCCGACCCAATGAGAGTCACGCTCTTTTGGTGCGGTTTCTTTCCAATATTCTTCAAGAATTTCATGACATTCGAAGTAATCCCTAGTCCCATGGAAATGGACAAGGAAAGAAAGGTAGTCTTCCGCGTAATTCAATAGGAGCACCCCTTTTGTTTTATGGAATTATCTAAGGTAAGGCAAAAAACATTTTCTTATAGCCTAACACCCGCTATGTATACTCACCAAGTTTAGCATAGAATTTTTTCTTGGAAAATAAAGAAAGCCGATTGCAAGGCAATCAGCTTGATTCGTCAGTCTTCAATTAACACCAAGAAGCACCGACGATAACTAATAAAATGAACAATACTACAATAAACGCGAATCCGCCGCCGTTTCCAAAACCACCTGAACCCATAATGAGTACCTCCTTTGTTCTGCTATTCTTACATTTCTAGGTTATGTTGGATTTCGTAATGTGATTGGGCAACGACCCATTTGTCGGAAATCCCTAATAAAAACTTTTCTAGGGACAGTAAATTATTATTTGGATAAAGGGCGGCAATCCACTATACTTGATTAGTAAAAGAAATAGGCCTTTTTTGGCCAATTAGATTTAAATGAGGTAATTTAATGGGTTATAATATAAAAATTGACGCTTTCGAAGGTCCGATGGATTTACTCCTGCATTTGATTAATCGCCTGGAAATAGACATCTACGATATTCCGATGGCTGATATTACAGATCAATACCTAGGGTACATCCATACAATGCAGCATCTGGAATTGGATGTGGCCAGCGAATATCTGGTGATGGCTGCAACACTGCTTGCCATCAAGAGTAAAATGTTGCTTCCAAAGCATGAAGATGAACAATTGATTGATGAAGATGGGGAAATATTTGAGGAAGATCCACGGGACGAGCTTGTGGAAAAACTATTAGAATATAAAAAGTATAAATATGCAGCCGAAGAATTTAAAGGGATGGAAGAAGAACGCAGCTTGCTGTTCACTAAACCCCCAAGTGATTTATCTGTTTATGTTAAAGAAGCGGAAAGTGATAAACAAGAGTTGAATATAAGTCTATATGATATGTTGGGTGCTCTGCAAAAACTGCTGCGAAGGCAAAAAATTCAAAAGCCGCTATACACGAAAGTAACGAAACAAGAGATATCGATAGAGAAACGAATGGATGAAATCATGATTGAGTTACAATCAATAAAAGGGAAGAAAAGTTTTTTTGAACTGTTTTCGCTCCCGGTTAA
Organism: Bacillus sp. T-10(2022); assembly: GCF_056502895.1. NCBI lineage: Bacteria > Bacillati > Bacillota > Bacilli > Caryophanales > Bacillaceae > Bacillus > Bacillus sp. T-10(2022). Next base: position 3,670,177 of record NZ_CP113518.1, on the reverse strand, counting down.
GGAGCATATCGTCATCACTTTCATGGCGGTGCTGGAACTGATGAAACTAAATGAAATCATCGTTGAACAGGAAGATAATTTTTCGGAAATCATGATTGCTGCTAAGGAAGGTGTAGAACCAGTTGGAAGTTATTAATTGGAAAGGGATTCTTGAGGCATTATTGTTTGCTGCCGGAGATGAAGGGCTCTCCGTCAAACAAATTGCCTCTGTCCTGGAAATTACGGAATATCAAGCAACGGACATCGTTGAAAGTTTGAAGGAAGAATATATATCCGATGTACGTGGGATTCAGGTTATCGAAATAGCGGGTGTTTATCAAATGACGACAAAGAAAGAGCACTCGGATTACTTGAAAAGGCTAGTGGAAACATCAAGCACTCAAGGCTTGTCCCAGGCGGCCTTGGAAACACTCGCAATCATTGCCTATAAGCAGCCGATTACCAGAGCGGAAATTGATGAAATTCGCGGAGTGAAAACGGAACGCCCCATTCATACACTTGTCACTAAAGTCTTAATAAAAGAGGTCGGACGTGCTGAAGGCTCCGGCCGGGCTTATTTATATGGGACAACAAAAGAGTTTTTGGATTACTTCGGCCTGAATTCCATAGATGAATTACCGCCTCTCGCCGATAATTCGGATGATAGCTTTGAAAATGGTGAAGCCGATCTGTTTTTTGAAAAATTTCAGCAAACAATCGAATAACATTTTTCTTTAAATTGTGATAATATAGAAAAAAATGAATGCGGGGGGATTGCTGGTGCAAATTGTAGCATGCAATGGATTTGGGCTTGAAAAGTCAAAGTCAAATTCACCTGAGGACTTCTTTAATCGATCCGTTATACAATACATAAAGGATGGAGAAGAAAAGACGCTGAATGTACTGTATCTTCGCTATTTTGATGAGATGGTCACTCGTTGGACCCCATATCCCTCCAATCCCATATTCAAAAGCCCTAACAGGGATATTTATATGGCTGATATCATTGCCATGGTCTGTCTACTCAAGGACCCGAGCCTGGTTAACCGAAAACGTATATATATAAATGCAGAAAAAGAGCTGGCTGGTTATTTCGAAAATATAGATTTTGAAAAATTGGAGAAAGTGTTTATATCTATTGACCAAGCTAAACCATATGATATAGAATCACATGTTGACTATTATTTTCAATCTTAATCATTTTGAGGAGGGTTCACGGTTGGGGAATACATTGGTAAAATCTCAGCTTGAGGATGTAAAAGGCTTTTTAGAAACGACAGTGGCTCAGCTAGAGGAATTTATAAATGAGACGACCTATTCTAAGCTGCAAGAAGAAAAAAGCGGGGATGAAACCTATTATAAAGGGATCCTTTCCAGTTTAAGAAGAATGCTTGTAAGTTGTGAAGAGGGCTTGGAGGCTTGCCAAATCGTTCTGAAAAATGATGTTTTCAATAAAGCCGCAGCTGAAAAGACGCTTTATAGAATTTATCATCAATGTATCGAAGAATACTTTTCCCCAAAATCAGATCGGTGGTTTGAGGACAGCAGATCTGCCTATACAGGGAAAAACTCGATTAAATTTCACCAAAGTGTACCTGACAGCATAATATCCATTCTGAAGGCCGTGGAAAGTGGATTCCAGACCATGCGTGAAGAATTGGAGTTTTATGAAACGGATTACCGGACGAAAATGTTACAGTCAAGATAATGAAACAGCTAGGCTTAATAGGCCTTGCTGTTTTTTTTATCTATAAATGGAATCTCCGCTTATTCGAAACATAAAATACTTTGATGATTTATGTGCATAAAGGCTAAGAGGAGGTTGCAAGATGTCTGATGAAAGAGATTATGCTAAAGAGGTAAGTGATTGGGTTGATGGAGTGATGGAATACCTTGAGAAGATCGATATCACCGATTCGCCAGTGCTGTCAAATATTGAACGGCTTTCCGAGATGACAAAAGATATGGATGAGGAAGAAATGGATTATGAGGATATGGTCCTGATTGAAGAAGAGATGGCTCGGGTCTACGAGGAAATTGAAGAGCTCGCTAGGGAATTCAATATACAGGAAAGGCAATCGGTACCGATTGGGAAGCATACGCTACCGCCGTTACCTTATGCCTATGATGCGTTGGAGCCGACGATTTCGAGGGAAATCATGTATCTGCACCATGATAAGCATCATCAAGCATATGTCGATGGTCTGAATAAAGCGGAATTGATGATGAAAAAAGCGAGGGAAACGAAAGATTTTTCCTTGTTGAAACATTGGGAAAAGGAAGCAGCCTTTCATGGGTCAGGCCATTATCTCCATACGCTGTTCTGGGAAGAGATGATTCCGGGAGGGGGCGGACAGCCAAGGGGGGATTTACTTAACCAGATTGAGAAGGATTTTGGAAGCTTTGCCGCTTTTAAAAGTCATTTTAGTGAAGCTGCCAAACAAGTAGAAGGTGTTGGTTGGGCAATTTTAGTCTGGGTTCCGCGTGCGCGGCGACTAGAAATACTTCAATCGGAATTGCATATGGTTTTGACCCAGTGGGATACAATCCCAATCCTTGTTCTTGATGTATGGGAACATGCTTATTACCTGCAATATAAAAATAATCGGGCAGCCTATGTGGACAAATGGTGGGACGTTGTAAACTGGCCGAAAACAGCCGTAAGGTTCACCGAAGCGAAAAAGCTTATTTGGAAAAAGCAATAACAGATAAAATATAGTAAAGTTTTTGGAGAAACAAATACAAATACATGAGCTGTAAAGGTACGTTCCAGACTGTAGACAAACTCGATGAATACTCAGTTTGCCTGCAGTTTTTTATTTGAAAAGTTCAGTAGATTTCAGAAATCAGCTCCCTTTCCGCCGACTGTCTGCCAAGCCAAATCAAAGTAAGCACCTTTGGTGTCTCGGGTAGCCGGATTTTCGGCAGTAGTGTCGCAAGTTTCTCAATTCAATGAAGGTTACAGTAAAAAAAGGCTCTTTTCGTAAAGATCGTTGTTTTTAAAACGAAACTATTTAAGGTTGATTGGAGCGGAAGTGCGAGACTCCTGCGGGAGCAGCGGGACAGGTGAGACCCCACAGGCGTTTACGCCGAGGAGGCTCACCGCCCGCCCCGCGGAAAGCGAGCATCTGGAGGGGAAATCAACCACACCGCACTACTTAGTAAATAGCAACAAAGTATGCGAAAACAGCTTAAAAAAAACATAAAGACCAGAGCGCTTTATTCGACCCGCAGCACTGTCTTGGGACGTTAACGCAGTTTATCGACCTAAACCACACTTTATTCAACCTACCCAGCACAGTATTCGACCGTTGAGGCACTATATTCGACCGTTCACAAATTTTTTTCGACCTTCACCTTACTATTCGGAATCCGAACAACATTTTGCCGTCAAACTGACACGAGCCGTAAAGGTTCGTTTTTTTTTGCCTGAAATTTTGTATCAAGAATTTTTTAGGGAAATTATGGCAAGGATATGAAGGAGAACCTGCTAATTTAATTTTAAAGCGACTTATGATTCTCATTTGGAAAATATAATTAGATTGAAAGGGAGATGATATCATCTCACGAAATAATGAGCATATGTCTTATTTAAATCCTTGAAATAACATTGGAAATGTGTTAATAATGCTAATTTGAAGTACTATGGGTTTTTAAAAATAATTAATTTATATCAATATAAAAACTGTGACCAATTTGTGAACTTAAAAATTATTAAGGTATATTTATTGACTAGTTTCTATTTAATAATTATTATAAATAGGAGCAGATAAAAAAATAGCTATTGGAGGAATTTATTATGTCATTGATCAATAAACAAGTTGAAGATTTTAAAGTACAAGCTTACCATGCAGGAGAGTTCAAAGAAGTAACACTTGAAGATGTTAAAGGAAAATGGGCAGTATTCTTTTTCTACCCAGCTGACTTCTCTTTCGTATGTCCAACTGAATTAGCTGATCTTCAAGATAACTATGAAACATTCAAGGAAATCGGTTGTGAAGTTTACTCAGTTTCAACAGATACTCATTTCAGCCACAAAGGATGGGCTGATGCTACTGATACAATCGGTAAAATCCAATATCCAATGCTAGCTGACCCAGCAAACGTTTTATCCCGTCAATTCGGTGTATTGATTGAAGAAGATGGTTTGGCTCTTCGTGGAACTTTCATCGTAAATCCAGAAGGACAAATTAAAGCATACGAAGTCAATGATTTAGGAATTGGCCGTAATGCAGAAGAACTTGTAAGAAAAGTTCAAGCTGCACAATTCGTAGCGGAACATGGAGATAAAGTTTGCCCTGCAAAATGGACTCCAGGTGAAGATACTCTTGAACCAAGCCTAGACCTTGTAGGTAAACTTTAATTTTTAATATGGGAGGGTCCATTTCTACAGGTAATGGACATACCCAGCATTGATTACGATTACTGGACAAATCGTCCGACATGATCTAATGACAAAAGGCACTTACCTAAAATAAGTGCCTTTTGTTTTTCAAAATAATCAGTTTAGCACGTTATAATCATTCAGCAAGGAGCACAAAAGATGAAAAAAATATATGATTTATTAATTATTGGTGGCGGTCCTGCAGGCCTCTCAGCCGGTGTTTATGCAGGAAGAGCTAAGTTAAAAACAATAATCCTAGAAAAAGGAACTGGCGGCGGACAAGCTGCAACTACGTCGGAAATAGCCAATTATCCTGGTATCCGTCATATATCGGGCCCTAGGTTAGTTGAAGAAATGAAGCTTCAAAACGAAGATTTTGGCGTTGAGTTCGCCAAAGCCGATGTAACGGGCGTGGATTTCTCCGGTGAGGTGAAAGTCGTAAAAACCCTTGGCGGGGACTACCATGCACGCGCCGTCATCATTGCAACGGGTGCTTCTCCAAGGACACTAGGATTTCCAGGTGAAGAGGAATTTACCGGCCGCGGTGTAGCTTATTGTTCAACATGTGATGGTGAATTCTTTGAAGGATTGGAAGTTTTCGTTATCGGGGCAGGATATGCAGCTGCTGAAGAAGCTATTTTCCTGACACGCTTTGCAACAAAAGTTACAATCATCGCCCGGGAATCAAGCTTCTCGTGTGCCCCGTCCATTGTTGATAAAGTAATGGCAAATGATAAGATTGAAGTGAAATTCAATACTGAAATCCTTGGGGTATATGGAGACGGGATGATTCAAAGTGCCCGTTTCATCAATAATGCGACTAAAGAAGAATTTGAATATAAGGCGAAGGAAGAAGACAGTACGTTTGGCGTATTCGTTTTCATAGGTTACGAGCCGAAAACAGAGATTTTCAATGGCCATATCGAAATGGATGATGCTGGTTACATTTTAACCGATGATGATATGAAGACTAATGTGAAGGGTGTTTATGCCGCGGGCGATCTAAGGCCAAAATCCTTGCGCCAGATTATCACAGCTGTATCGGACGGAGCGATTGCAGCAACGGATGCCGGTAAATATATTGCAGAAGAAAAAGATCGCCTGGGAATCAAAGATGAACCTGAAGTTGAGAAACCGGCGAAAAAAGAACAGGCAGCAGTCCCGGCAGGCAAAAGCGCTTTATTGAGTGATGCGTTACGTGGCCAATTAAAGGGAATCTTCGGCAAGATGGAGAGTGACGTTACATTAGTGTCCATCGTCGATGAAAGTTTGCCAAAATCAGTTGAATTGCGAGACTTCTTGTTGGATGTTGCGGAATTAGGAGATAAGCTTCATCTTGAGTTATACAACAAAGGGGAAAATGTGGAAATTGAAGAAAAAATCAATGCAGATAAGTTCCCTGTCGTTTCCCTCTTAAATTCGAATGGTGAATACAGTGGCGTCAAATACCACGGTGTACCTGGCGGCCATGAGTTGAATTCCTTCATTTTGGCTATCTATAACCTGGCCGGACCTGGTCAAGCATTGGATTCAGCCGTATTGAATTCAATCAAGGGTATCAGTAAAAAAGCGAACATTAAGGTTATGGTTTCATTGGCATGTCACTACTGTCCTGACGTTGTAGTGGGAGCTCAGCGCATAGCGATTGAAAACCCTAACGTTGAAGCTGAAATGGTCGATATAAGCAATTTCCAGGAAATCAAGAAGAAATATAAAGTCATGAGCGTGCCGGCCATGATTATCAATGATGAAGAAGTGGTATTCGGAGCTAAGAAAATTGATGAAATTGCTGCATTATTAGTATGATAGAACACTAAATCGATAGGGGCCCCCTATCGATTTTTTTTATGGGAAATCACTGAGAAAATCGGTAGATAACATGAAGGGTTACATTCTTTTATTCATAACCCTTGTCCCTTTGCATAAACTTGTACAAAAACAAGTAAAGAGACGAGGGGGCACTCATGCGTTTTCCATATAAAGGGTTATCAAGTTTGTGTATCGTCATTCTCCTGTTGTCTTTTATGGCTCCTGTACAAAGCGCCAAAGCAAATGTATCCGTAAGTGCCCATAGTGCGATTTTAATGGATGAGGATAGCGGAAGGGTCATTTATGAAGTGAATGCCCATGAAAAGAACCGTATTGCAAGCATTACGAAAATAATGACGGCTATCTTGGCTATTGAATCGGGACAAATGGATGAAACGGTGAAGGTAAGCAGCAATGCCTTCGGGACGGAGGGCTCTTCACTTTATTTAAAAGTAGGAGAAAAAATTAAGCTCGAAGATTTGGTTTATGGTTTGATGCTTCGTTCAGGTAATGATGCAGCAGTCGCAATCAGCGAAAAGGTTGGCGGAAGCCTGGATGGATTCGTCTGGATGATGAATCAAAAAGCTGAAGAAATCGGTATGAAAAATACCCATTTTTCAAACCCACATGGTTTGGATAATACGAAGAACCATTATTCAACCGCATATGATATGGCCATACTCACTCGTTATGCCATGCAAAATAAAACGTATGCAAAGATTGCCGGCACAAAGGAACACAGAGCACCTAATTCCACTGAACAATGGGATTATGTATGGAAGAACAAAAACCGTTTGCTTACACAACTATATGAGTATTGCACAGGAGGGAAAACAGGGTATACCAAACTAGCAAAACGTACTTTGGTCACGACGGCAACAAAAAACGAACATGACCTGATTGCTGTGACATTGAATGGTCCGGATGATTGGAATGATCATATTCAAATGTACGAATCCGCCTTTAAGGATTATAAGCCGACAGAAATTTTACCCGAAGGCATGGTAAAAAATATGGAAAATGAAATATATAAAGGGCATGTCTACATTAAAAATGATTTTTCGTACCCACTGACAAAAGAAGAGAGAGAATTGGTCAATGTGAAAATGAAATTGCTGAAGCCTCAGAAGGCTTGGAAAGATAAAAGGAAAATCCCGGAAGTGGTCGGCAGAGCATCCATCTATCTCGATGGAAAGAAAATAGGCACTCGTTCGATTTTTTATGGGGAAGCAAAAGAAAGCTTCAAGCAACAATCATTCCAATCTTCTTGGGCTGAGGTATTTGAAGCGGTATTGGGAATCGGACGAAATGGTTAATTACATTTGGTTCGGGATGTTTGTGATCGGTATTGTCTTTGGCATGGTTAATGGGACGATGGAACAGGTGAATGAAGCTCTTTTTGTCAGCGCAAAGGAAGCGGTCACCCTTTGTCTGGGATTGATGAGCATACTTGTTTTTTGGCTCGGTCTGATGAAAATAGCGGAGGAATCGGGGCTGTTAGATAAACTATCCAACTTGTTCAAGCCATTCATGAGATGGCTGTTCCCTGAAGTTCCTCCTAATCATCCCGCTATGGGGTATATACTTTCCAATATGATGGCAAACACATTCGGATTGGGGAATGCAGCTACGCCTCTTGGTATAAAAGCCATGGAACAGCTAAAGAAACTAAATGGAGGAAAAGCAACGGTCAGCCGCTCGATGGTCACTTTTTTAGCAATCAATACCTCAAGCGTAACGTTAATTCCAACTACTGTCATTGCGATCCGCATGAATTACGATGCCCACTCCCCGACGGACATCGTTTTTCCGACCATAATAGCAACGGCCATTTCTGCCGTTGGAGGAATCGCGATAGATCGATATTTTTATTACAGGAGAAAGAGGAACGGGAGGGAATAAGATGTTGCACTGGATGACCACCATTTCAATTTGGATGATACCGATTTTGATTCTCTGTATATTACTCTACGGCACATTGAAAAGAGTTCCCACCTATGAGACCTTCGTTGAGGGGGGGAAAGAAGGAATCAGCATGTCCTTTTCCCTCATCCCTTTCCTGGTAGGGATGCTTGTGGCGATTTCAGTATTTAGGGCATCAGGGGCGTTGGATTTCATTGTACAATCACTGCACCCCTTGCTTTCCTTTCTTCATTTTCCGTCTGAGGTTTTACCCCTTGCGATTATTAGACCAATATCCGGAACAGCCGCTTTAGGAATCACCAGCGACCTGATATCGGTTTATGGACCGGATTCCTTTGTTGGGCGTTTGGCTGCCACGATTCAGGGAAGTACAGATACCACCTTCTATGTATTGACCGTTTATTTTGGAGCCGTCGGAATCAAAAAAATGGGTGATGCCCTTAAGGTCGGCCTTTTGGCAGACTTGATCGGAATCATAGCTGCCGTTATTGTCGTCACATTGGTTTTCGGTATGAATTAAAGGTAGGGAAATGGGCGATTCCATTTCTTTTTTTTTGTCTTTTTCTTAAAATTAGCCTCCATTAATAAGGTACATTCAAACCTTCATCAAAAGAAACATTTTTTTGTATGGAAAAATAAGCTATGTTACACTCATTATGGAAACCAGCCCATTTAACAGTCCCATTATTGGTGTAATAATAAAAGAAAAGCTCTTAATCGCGAAAAACCTTTTGTTTTTGCCTCTCAATATGTAATAATTGTATGATTGTGTATGTATAGACAATAACAAACGAATGATTATATTATGGGGTGAAGATAGATGGAACGATTACAAAAGGTGATAGCACATGCTGGACTGGCTTCCCGCCGTAAAGCAGAAGAGTTGATTTTAGAAGGTAAGGTAAAAGTGAACGGCAAAGTAGTGAAGGAATTAGGTGTGAAGGTGGGGCCTAATGATAAGGTTGAGGTTAATGAAGTCCCGCTTGAAAAAGAAGCCCCGGTTTATTTCCTATTCTATAAACCGCGCGGCGTCATTTCGGCAGTTTCTGATGATAAGAACAGAAAAGTCGTAACGGACTTTTTCCCTTACATCAATGAACGGATTTATCCAGTTGGCCGCTTGGATTACGATACTTCGGGCTTATTGATTTTAACGAATGACGGAGAATTTGCAAACACGTTAATGCATCCGAAGCATGAAGTGGATAAAGTGTATGTGGCAAAAGTGAAAGGAATGCCTTTGCGTGAAAGCTTGAAAAAGCTGGATAAAGGTATCAAGTTGGAGGATGGCAAGACTGCTCCAGCCAAGACAAGGGTATTGTCTACCGACAAGAAAAAGGAAACAGCCATCGTTGAAATCACAATACATGAAGGCAGGAACAGGCAAGTCCGCCGGATGTTCGAAGCAATTGGCCATCCCGTCATTAAATTGAAGAGGGAACAATATGGTTTCTTGACCTTGGACGGTTTAACAGCAGGAGATTCCCGGGAGCTGACTCCACATGAAGTTAAATTAATGCGGACATTAGCAACGACCGAGCCTAAACAGCGCAGAATGTAGATAAGAATTTTTCCTGTATTGATAGGTTGAAACCACTACCCCATTCCCTTCCTTGAAGAATGGGTGGTGGAAAACAACCTGTAAATACCTTTTCCTTCATGAATCGGGAAAGAATGTCACAAAACCTTCAGAAATGTAAATAAAAAGGACATGTCGTTAAATGGTATAATGGTATGGTTAAATTTAGTGTGGCCTTAGGAGGATCTCTATGGATAAAAAGAAGCGACGCCTAATTAGCAGAACCATCATTCTCCTGCTTTTAGGTGCAGCTTTAGTGTTTGCCCTTTATACGAACTTCACTAAAGATAAGAATGAGAGTCTGAGAAAAGGATCCGATGCACCCAATTTCGTCTTGACTGATATGGAAGGCAAAGAGCATAAACTTTCCGATTACAAGGGAAAAGGCGTCTTCCTGAACTTTTGGGGTACATATTGCAAGCCGTGTGAATATGAAATGCCTTATATGGAAAATCAATATAAAAACTTTAAAGACCAGGGCGTTGAGATATTGGCGGTTAATGTCGGGGAATCTGACTATGCTGTCAATAATTTCATTACAAAGCATGATCTTACCTTTCCTGTCATGATCGATAAAGGTAGGGAAGTGGAAAATGCTTATCGCGTGGATATATTGCCTGTCACCTTTTTGGTTGATAAAGAGGGGAAAGTGATAGATATCATCACCGGAGCTTTGACAGAAGAGAGCATCCAAAAGCATATGGAGAGAATTAAACCATAATATTGGGGAGTTTTTGACATGAAAGAAGTAAAGTGCGATTGTGGTCATGTAAATCCGTTTGGCACAAACATTTGTGGGAAATGCGGTATGGTGCTTGATAACGAAAAAGAAAACAAGCTTATTGATATGAGATATGAAGGAAGTGCCAGGCGTTCACAAACATATAAAAAAACGATCATCGATAAAATATGGAACTTCTTTTCTTCCGTTAAGGTCGGGGTGACGCTCATTGTCATTGCCTTGATCGCTTCAGCTATCGGGACGATTTTACCCCAGGAAATGTACATCCCTTCAACAGCTACGCCTGCAGAGCATTATGAACTGGAATACGGCTGGTTCGGAATGGTGTATTATGAACTCGGGTTTCATAACTTGTATAGTTCATGGTGGTATTTGATTATCATAGGCATGCTGGGCATATCACTATTGATTGCCAGTATCGACCGGTTCTTTCCGTTATATCGATCGTTAAAAAAACAAGGGGTCACACGCCATGACGGGTTCATGAAACGTCAGCGGATTTACGGGGTGACAAAGCTGGAAGACCAAGATATAAACCTTGAAGAAGTAAAGGATAGACTAAAAAGGCAGCGTTATCATATACGTGAGGAAAACGGTCATATACTTGCCGAAAAGGGGCGTTTTTCACGTTGGGGACCCTATGTAAATCATATTGGACTTATCATTTTTTTAATTGGAGCATTATTGCGTTCCGTCCCTGGGATGTATATCGACAAAGTACTTTGGCTGCGTGAAGGCGAGAGAAAAGAAATCCCGGGTACAAATGGTGAATACTACCTCCAGAATAATGAATTTACCTTAGAGGTGTATGACAAAGAGAATGAAGAAGATGAGCAGTACAGTGCTGCAATTGATAAAACCGGTACGATCGCAAAAACCTATCAATCCGATGTTACGCTCTATGAGCGCAAGGGAGAAACCTTACCAGGGGAAAAAGTGGACCTTGAAAAGCTTAAAGATTATAAAATCAAAGTCAACGAACCTTTGAAACATGATCATTATGCTCTCTACCAAGTAGACTATAAACTGGATGAGCTCAGCACGATGGCTTTTAATTTGATAAATAAAAAAACTGAAGAGAAATATGGCAGCTTAAAGGTTGATTTGAACAACCCTCAAAAGAAATACGAGTTGAAAGAAGGATATTCCGTTGACTTGATCAGTTACTTCCCCGATTTCGAGTTCGATGAAAAAGGCGAGCCTAGAACGATATCGAAGATTCCGAATAATCCAGCATTTATCTTTAAAATGCATACTCCGGATAAGCCAGAGGGTGAAGTCAGTTTCGTGGCAATTAAGGAGACTGTGGAGCCTTTAGGGGAAAACACTTATAAAATGGCTTTTAATGGTGTGGAAACCCAAGATGTCACGGCTTTGACCGTCAGGAAGGATTTAACGCTTTGGATCCTATTCACGGGTGGAATCATCTTCATGATCGGCGTTATCCAAGGGTCTTATTGGAATCACCGGCGTATATGGATTAAGAGGAAAGATGATGAGATACTTTTGGCCGGCCATACAAACAAAAACTGGCACGGCATTAAAAGAGATATAAAACAAGCGATAGAATCAACATCACTTTCCGAACCAATGGATCAACTTGAAGAGGAGAAATCTTCTAGTAAGGGGGAAGTTTTAAATGGCTGAACTAAGCAGTAACCTTTTATATGCGGCTTTCATTTTATATCTGATCGCTACCTTTTTATTTGGGGGATCGATCAAGGATAAACGCGGAGCGGAGGAAAAGAAACAAAACAAATGGGCTAAGCTGGGCATTTTCATCACCATTATCGGATTTGCAGCGCAAATCGGGTATTTCATCACAAGATGGATTGCTGCCGGCCATGCCCCGGTAAGTAACCTGTTTGAATTTACGACCTTTTTCGGAATGATGCTGGTCGGTGCTTTCATACTAATTTATTTTCTTTATAAAACACCTGCCCTTGGGCTATTCGCTTTGCCGATTGCGTTATTGATAATCGCATATGCAAGTATGTTCCCTACAGAGATTTCGCCACTCATCCCTGCCCTGCAGAGTGATTGGCTTCATATTCATGTAACGACTGCAGCGGCAGGACAGTCAATCCTTGCCATAAGTTTCATTACTGCCATCATTTATTTAATCAAATTCGTCGATCAGACACAATCAAGCAAAAGAACGTTCTGGCTTGAAGCCATCATGTTTACATTAGTCTGCACCCTCGGTTTCGTCATCATCACTTCTTCTTTTGCTGCCATGGATTATAAGGCGAATTTTGATTGGGTCGATAAACATGGTGCCGAGGTCAAACAGGAATTCAACCTGCCGGCATTGGTAGGTCCAAATGAAGGGAAACTCATCGAGACGGATCGGTTTGAACCACTGGTGGACATGCCTGCACTGATCAATGCCAAGAAACTGAATACTGTAATTTGGTCAATCGGTGCGGGACTCGTCCTGTATGGTTTAATAAGGTTGATTGCTCGCAAAAGAGTGGCAGCATTGATTAAACCGATCGTTAAAAATGTGAATTTGAATTTATTGGACGAGATTAGTTATCGTTCGGTTCTTATCGGTTTTCCGATCTTTACACTCGGTGCCCTCATTTTTGCAATGATCTGGGCTCAAGTGGCCTGGACACGATTCTGGGGCTGGGATCCGAAAGAGGTCTGGGCACTGGTTACTTGGTTGTTTTATGCGGCTTTCTTGCATCTGCGCATGTCAAAGGGGTGGCAAGGGGAAAAATCAGCTTGGCTTGCCGTAATCGGTTTTGCCATCATAATGTTTAACCTGATATTCGTAAATCTAGTTATTGCTGGTTTGCATTCATATGCTTGATTCTGTATTGTAATATTTAGATGAAGGGGGTCTTTTGATAGAAACGTCGATGAGTTGGTTTATCGGTTTTTCTGGAAAATGATCCCTTTTTTTCGTCACTCCCTTTAATAAAACAATATTTCGTTGAAATAGCATTTATGAACTCTTAGTAGCGGTCGAAGTCTTTTTTTGTGACAAAATGGTGAAAGGTTCATGGAACCCATGCGAAATACGCTTTTTATCGTACTTTGTGAGGAAAAAGTATTAGTCATGGAAGTTTTCATTTTGTAGAATATATGAATAGGAGGCTGATACATAATGTATAATGCTATTAAAATTCTCGTGGTGGATGATGAGGAAAGAATCCGCCGGCTGCTAAAGATGTATTTGGAAAGAGAAGAATACATGATCGATGAAGCTGAAAATGGAGATGTTGCTTTAACAAAAGCCCTTGAAAATGATTATGATTTAATTTTATTGGATATTATGATGCCTGGTAAAGATGGAATCGAAGTTTGCCGTGAGTTAAGGGAAAAGAAAACGACACCGATTATCATGCTGACTGCTAAAGGTGAAGAAGTGAACCGCGTTCAAGGGTTCGAAGTGGGAACCGATGATTATATCGTAAAGCCTTTCAGTCCCCGTGAAGTCGTGTTAAGGGTTAAGGCTTTATTACGTCGCTCATCAAGCACAAGTTACATGCAGACGGAAACGACGGCAAAAGATGTGATCGTCTTCCCGCATCTAACCATTGATAATGATGCCCACCGTGTACTTGCGGATAACAAAGAGGTTTCATTAACACCAAAAGAATATGAATTATTATATTTCTTGGCGAAATCCCCAGATAAGGTTTTCGATCGGGAGCAATTGTTAAAAGAAGTGTGGCACTATGAATTCTTTGGAGATCTTCGAACTGTAGACACGCATGTTAAACGCTTACGTGAAAAATTAAACCGCATATCCGAAAACGCAGCCAAGATGATTGTCACCGTTTGGGGTGTAGGTTACAAGTTCGAAGTCGTAAATGACTGATGCTATGGGGCAGTGTTGTAGGGAAGCTATGGGCAACGATCCTATTGCTCGTTTCGTTTGTATTAATCGTTTTAACCGTTCTGCTGGTCGAATTCTTTGAGAATTTCCAAATTGAAAATATTGAAAATGATTTAACCAAAACCGCTGAACAAATCATTAAGGTTACCAATGAACATCAGGGATCCAGCAATGAGGTTTTACAAATAGCTTCGGAACTAATAGGCAACGAAGCGAAAATGATCATTCTCAATGATGACAAAATGATATTCTCATCCACCGGAGGAGATAATGAGTTCGAAATCACACCGGAACTCATAAAAAAAGATTCTGAATTACTGAAGGTTTTTACGGAAAGAAAGACTGTGAAAAAGGAGATGGCGCTTTCCGATGATGCGGGTAACGAGGGATTGTCAGCAATCGTAGTAGGCATTCCACTTGAATTGAATGGGGAACAGGATGAAGTTTTTCTATTTCAATCGTTGGAGTCCATGGAAGAAACCACAAAATCCACTACACAGTTCATTTTATTGGCAGCGGGCATCGCCATTATTTTGACAACGATTTTTGCTTTCTTTTTATCCACAAGAATCAATGCCCCATTGGTGAAGATGAGGGAAGCCGCCCTAGCGATTGCCCGAGGGAAATTTGATACAAAGGTTCCAATTCTGACTCAAGATGAAATCGGTGAGCTGGCCATAGCGTTTAATCAGATGAGGAAGCAGCTGAAATTCAATATGAATGCACTTAGTCAGGAAAAGGAACATCTCTCAAGCATTCTTAGCAGTATGGCAGATGGGGTCATTACCTTCAATAAAGATGGCACAATTCTTGAAACGAATCCGCCCGCGGAAAGGTTTCTGCAATCCTGGTACTTTGAAAAGGGCTATAATCGGGAAGATAATGTGAATGTCCCCTTGGTTTTAATGAATCTTTTTGATGAATCAGAATCCTTCGATAAGGAGAAGGTCGGTGAAATCACCTTGCAGGGCCGTGATTGGGGATTGATCGTCAGTCCGCTATATACAAATGCCGACAATATTCGGGGAGCGGTGGCCATCATACGGGATATGAGTGATGAAAGACGTATGGACAAACTTAGGACTGATTTCATAGCGAATGTCTCCCATGAGTTAAGAACGCCGATTTCAATGTTGCAGGGGTATAGTGAAGCGATTGTAGATGACATTGCGAGCAGTGAAGAGGAAAAGGTGGAAATGGCCCGCATCATCTATGATGAGTCTTTGAGAATGGGACGTTTAGTCAATGATCTGCTCGATCTTGCTAAATTGGAATCGGGTAAAATGAACCTTAGCTATGAATGTGTACCTATTTCTCCTTATTTAAAGAGGATTACAAGTAAGTTTTCCGGGCTGGCTAAAGAAAAAGGGATCACAATATCAGCCAGTCTTGAAGATGATCAAATTCAATGGCATTTCGATCCGGACCGTATTGAACAGGTTTTGACCAATTTAATTGATAATGCGATTCGTCATACTCCTCCAGGAGGTAACATTGATGTCATTCAGAGGACAAGTGATCGAAGGGGTCTAATCATTGATGTGAGGGACTCTGGATCTGGAATTCCCGAAGAAGATCTGCCTTTTGTTTTCGAGAGGTTTTATAAAGCGGATAAAGCAAGGACCCGCGGGCGTTCGGGCACCGGATTGGGTTTGGCAATCGTAAAAAATATAATCAATGCCCATGATGGCTTCATATCGGTAAACAGTTTACCTAATAAAGGGACAACGTTCAGTTTTATCCTGCCTCGAATTATGGAGAATGCTGAATGAATGACGGGTGGCTTGCCAAAAAATCTTGTTTCATAAGGAACTGAGAAGACAAAGGCAATTGGATTTCTTTCCAACTTGTCTTTGTTTTTTTTAGGAACAGATAAGTCCCGAATCTGTGGAAATTAACGGAATTTTATAATAAGATAAAAGCCGAAGTATGTAACTTTTGTTTAGGTTTGACGACTATATTTATGAACGGATGTGGGGAAATGATGGATTCCGTTTTCCACGATCTTTATGAGAAATATCATCAGGAAATTTATCAATTCATTTTTTATATGACAAAGAATCGAGAAACGGCTGAGGACCTTGTTCAGGAGGTCTATATCCGGGTGATGAAGGCGTATGAACGCTTCGAAGGAAAGAGCAGTGAAAAAACGTGGATGTATTCGATTGCTAGAAATGTGACGATTGATTACTTTCGGAAACAAAAAGGGTGGAAAGACAAAATCTTTCCTAACTTTGATTGGGATAGGCAATTGATAAAAGATAAAGAACCCATTCCCGAAGAAGTGGCTATCATGAACGATGAAATCCAAGATATTTATCAATGCTTAAACCGGTGTACCACGAATCAAAGATCCGTCATCATTTTACGATATATTCAGGGATTGTCCATTACGGAAACTGCTGAAGTATTGAATTGGAGTGAAAGTAAGGTAAAAACAACCCAGCACCGTGCTTTGAAGGCTATTAAAAAGTTGATGGAGGATTTATCAGGAAAGGAGGGCCACCGCATTGAGAAGATCCCGTTGGAAAGAAAGCGAAATTGAAGACTTGCTCCGAGAGCTTCCGAAATTTAAAGATGACCGAACCAAGTCAGAGGTGTTTGCGAGAATACATGATAAAAAGAGAAAGAAACACTGGATACCTCTAATTGCGGGTGTTGCCTCCTTATGCTTAATGGTTGTTTTGGCATCATCGTTAATTATTGAAAAAAAAGGAACGACAAGTCAAGAAGGCAGCGGCAGTAGTGGGAAATTATCTCTATCTGAAAATAAGGAAACGGCAGATCATGAACGGCAGGATGCAAGCAACAAAGAAAATCCTCCAGAAGATAAACAGGATTATCAAGAGTTTTCGAGTAAGCAAGCAAAAATCGAATCCAAAGACGAGGTTTCAGAAATGGAACCCGGAAAAGGGAAAAAGGAAAAAAACTTTGCACAAGCGATCTATCAAGATGACCTAAACAATGCATCGATAATTACGATGGGTATCCCAGATGATCAAATGAATTTCATCGTTCCCGTTTCAATGAAACTCAAACATTATAATCAAAATGATACATTGAAACAGTTAGTTAATCAAATGTCCGATATTAATGAAGAGCGATATGGGCTATCTGACTATTTTCCACTTGATATAAAGATAAGCCAAGGAAACGATACGGCAACTGCTCATATTGATTTTCAAGAAAAAAGCCAACTATTGGATGAAGATACACTTTTTCTCCATTCGATGGAGGTAACGCTTTCCTATAATAATATAGAGAAAATGACATTTTCTACAGATGGTAAGCAAGGTGCGATGTTTGCGCATGCGGGATATTTAAAGGAGGTGGATATACCTCATCAAAAAAATCGCACATACCTGCTTTACCAAAAGGATGAGTCCTCCCCAAGGTTTCTTGTTCCAAGCAATATGGGATATCAGGACTTTGAGGAGGCGCTGCAAGCTGGAAAAGGGGAGGCAGACATCGAGGGAATTTCACCTGCAATCCCGCCTGACCTGAAATGGGAAAGGATAAGCTCTAAAGGAAATCTTGTGATCATTCAATTATCAGATCAAGCTGCTATTGAAAATAGTGAGGAATCCCTTCAAGCTTTAGAAGCCATACTCTTCATAGCTAAGGATTTTGGCTTTGAAAAAGTGAAATTTGAAAATGCTCCTATTGAAGAGGTGGGCCAGCTGAATTTAACTGAAGACATATTGGTGCCCGAAGCACCGAACCAGGTGAATTGATGCAGGAAGCCAAGACTAAATGATGGTACGTTATCAACACCCTGACTATTTGGCAAAAGCCCCTTGCATTAAGAAAAAAGTGCCCGCGCTGACGGGCACTTTTTTTCTTATAATGAAATACGGGCCATAAACGTAATTTCTTCTGTTTCCATTAAAAATTGTTTCATGTTATCTTCCAATGGTAAATCAAAGCTCAAAACCATGATGGCTTCCCCGCCAGCTTCTTTTCGGCCAACCTGCATGGTGGCGATATTCACTCCGTGATCACCCAGGACCTTACCTACGTTACCGATTACACCAGGTTTATCGGTATGCTGGATATAAAGTAAATTCGGTTCTGGATGAAAGTCGATTTTGAAACCATTCAAACTTACAATTCGAGAACCGTAATTTTCGATATAGGTCCCACTGATTGTTAATTCACGGTGGTCACCTTTTACTTTAAGGCTGATCAAATTCGAGTAACCTAAAGAGTCTGTAGAGATTTTTTCACCAACGGTTATGCCACGCTCTTTTGCGATCAACAAGGCATTCACTTCATTGACTGATGCATCGACTCTTGATCTGAAAAATCCAGAGATTAGACTTTTTGTAAGAATCGCTGTATCGAAATCCAATGATTCACCTGCATACGTAACGGAGATTTCCTGAATTCCTTCATTCATGCACTGAGAAGCAATGGATCCCATTTGCTGAACAAGTTGATAGAATGGCTGTACCTTTTCAAACACTTCTTTAGATATAGCTGGAAGGTTGATCGAACTTGAGACTGGATTTCCTTCGAAAAAGGTCAATACTTCTTGGGCAACCTGTACGGCAACATTTAATTGGGCTTCTTTAGTGGAAGCACCCAGATGCGGTGTAGCAATGACGCTTTCCAATTCAAGCAGTTTATGGCCAAGTGGAGGTTCTTCGACGAAAACGTCCAGTGCAGCCCCTGCAACATGTCCTTGAACTAACATTTCATATAAATCATCTTCGTCCAGAATACCGCCCCGGGCGCAGTTCAGTACATAAACCCCTTTTTTACAGGTAAGCAGTTTTTCTTTATTGATTAATCCTCTTGTTTCATTCGTAAGTGGTGTATGAACAGTAATGATGTCTGCTTTAGGAAGCAATTCATCTAACGGCAGGGCCGTTACGGACATTTTCTTTGCACGATCGACAGTAAGGAACGGATCATAGACAATGACATCCATGCCGAATACCTTAGCGCGTTTGGCAATTTCCCCTCCGATACGTCCAAAGCCAACTATTCCTAATGTTTTACCACGCAGTTCAGTACCCGTATATGAAGAACGTTTCCACTCCCCATTCTTCAGTGAAGCATAAGCTTGCGGAATGTGGCGCATTAATGAAGCCATCATGGCGAATGTATGTTCAGCTGTTGAAATGGTGTTTCCGTCAGGTGCATTAACCACGACAATCCCGCGTTTTGTCGCCGAGGGGATATCTATGTTATCAACACCGACACCAGCGCGTGCTATAATTTTTAGCTGCGGCATACGGTTCATTAAACCCTCCGAAACCTTCGTAGCACTTCTTACAAGAATTGCATCAATCTGATCAAGTTCGTTTGCAGCTTCCTCTACGGTCTTTTGAATGAGATGAATATTGGATGCCTCAGATAGCGGTCCGAGTCCTTCTGGTTTAATGGCGTCTGCTACTAAAATCCGATACACGTCTAAACACCTTCCTAGGAAAAAATTATCTTAAATTTCAGTTAATTTTACAATTGAAATGCTGAATATGTCAATTTGGCTTAAATGGATGTAAGCGCTTAATAGGATGGTTATCTTCTGATCATCTGTTTAATGTCGCGATATAAATGGCTTCATCAAGGATTGAATAATATAAAAAATAATTTTCAATATTATGAATTTTAATTTTGTGCCTCCACTATTTGTTTTAAGCCATTCACTGTGACGATCGATATTCATCCTGAATGAATCAACTGAGAAAAAAAGTGCTATCAAAAAACAGGTAATTCAGATATAATGGGGAGTATAAAAAATTTTATAGATCTATCTTCGGGGCGGGGCGAAATTCCCCACCGGCGGTGATGAAGGAAATTCCTCTTCTAAGCCCGCGAGCCTTACAAGGCAGGATTTGGTGCGATTCCAAAGCCGACAGTATAGTCTGGATGGGAGAAGATGGAGGTTCCTGAGTGCGTTTCAACAGTTATTTGCTGAACGTTTGTTTGATGTAAC
The DNA here is from genome assembly GCF_056502895.1 of Bacillus sp. T-10(2022). Classification (NCBI taxonomy): domain Bacteria; kingdom Bacillati; phylum Bacillota; class Bacilli; order Caryophanales; family Bacillaceae; genus Bacillus; species Bacillus sp. T-10(2022). Next base: position 3,649,967 of record NZ_CP113518.1, on the reverse strand, counting down.
CTTTAATTTATCCCTTTAATTCTATTGGAATTAAAGGTTTTTTTATTGAGCATCAACATATTTTGGAACCCTAACCTCTTTTTCAGGTAGATCGGAAAAGAAGGAGAGAGACCTATGAAAAAGAACAAAGTGAAAAAAACGGTCACACTTGCCATGATGGGAAGCATTTCTTATTTATTGATGCTTTTAAATTTCCCGTTTCCGGGATTCCCGCCTTTTCTCAATGTTGATTTTAGCGACATACCAGCACTGATGGCGGCATTAATTTTCGGACCGATGGCTGGAATTCTAGTCGAGTTCATTAAGAACCTATTGGATTTAGTCATGACAGGGACCTTGACTGCTGTACCTGTGGGGCATATCGCTAACTTTATAGCCGGAATACTGTTTGTCTTGCCGACTTATTATGTATTTCAGAAAATCAATTCAAAAAAAGGGATGACATTCGCTTTACTTGCGGGGACAGTTTCCATGGCAGTATTCATGAGTGTTTTAAACTATTATGTCTTTTTACCGGCTTATACTTTCTTTATGGGATGGGATGCAATGTCGGCACCAGAGTCAAGAAAGCTCGTTACGACGGCAATCTTGCCTTTCAATGTGATAAAAGGCGTACTCATCACATCTGTATTCATGTTGCTGTTCATTAAATTACAGACATGGATCAATAAGCAAACATTATATAAAAATGCTTAATAGCATTGACGATATAAAAAACAACCGATATTCGTATTCGGTTGTTTTTTTATGCCTGTTTAATTTTGGTATGGGGAGATGGCAAAAGAAAAGCCATTTTCGATTGAAAATGGCTTGTACGTTATTCGAATTTAAGTGCATCTCCGTCAAATGCCTCATCAGCAACTTTAATAGAATCCGTTGGGCATCCTTCAAATGCATCCATCATGTCATCTATAAGTACATCAGGAATTTCAACGATTCCCTCGTTATCGTCAAGGGTAACAAATGCAATCCCTTCGTCATCGTAATCATATATATCTGGTGCCGCTGCTCCGCAAGCCCCACAAGCTATGCATGTTTCTTTATCCACAATAGTAAATTTAGCCATGAATATAACCCCTCCTAAGTTGATTGACAACTGATAATCTTTTTATTTCAGATTATTATCTCTTTCTTATTGTAAGACCCAATGCCAAACTTTTCAATAGAAATTGTATTGATAATAACTATCATGTAGCACAATGTCAACGGAAAACATCGAAATAATTAACTTGGTTCTTTCCATGATTCGTCATTTAGTCACATAATTTCCCTTGTATTCATTAATAATAACGGCGATTTTTGCAGTTATTTGTTACAATGGGTTTATTGGTTAAATGAAACAAGGATGTGAGTCCCATGAATAATTATCTACAGGCCATCATTCTATATGCGATAAAAAAATTTCAAGGCGAACGCTCCATTTATGCTATATACCATATGCTGCAGGGGAAGAAATCGTCACAAACAATCCAGGATGCCCATTTATTCGGGCTAACGGATATTTTTGGGACAATACCTCGATTTACCCGTCAGCAATTAAATCAAAACATTGAACATTTACTTAAGCATGACTTGATTAATTTAACGGATAAACCAGATGCATATGAAATTAGTATGCAAGGAGAGGGAATATTAGTCGATTACTTTAAAAATAATCCTTTTCCGGCGTATATAAATGGTTGGAAGTATCACAATATCACCCCGGTTTTCTGGGGAAGGTTAAACTTACTCATTCAAACCATATCCCATATTGTCCACAATGAAAGACGTTTTTATCCGATACAAAGAAATCCTAAAATCCAATTCTTCGTAAAGGAATTTTTACATGCCAATCGTCAGGATCGAGCGTTGATTGCCCAACACCTATATGATGAATTGATATCCCTTTTAGAAAGTCAAAGTGATATGAAACGAGACATTTTCATTTTGAAAATAACCGGGATTAACAGGATTGGACTTACCTTTGAACAGATTGCAAAAAGGAAAGACGTAGAAGAAGAGTATGTTCGCTTTACTTTCCTTGACTCATTGCATCAAATGCTTGCTGAAATGGAAACGGGAAAGGATTACCCTCTCTTGTCCACATTAACAAATGATTGGAAAAGTAGTGGAAATCCTCATTTGACACAATCTACAAAGACTACTTTACGATACATCCAGGAAGGGAAAAGTCTGGGTGAAATAGCTGAAATCCGCAGATTGAAAGTCAACACCATCGAAGATCACCTCGTAGAAATTGTCTTATCGGACAAGAGTTTTCCGATTTCAGATTATGTGACTATCGAGGATGAGCGGAAAATTGCTGAAGCAATTAAGGAACTTGGAACGAAAAAGCTTAAAGCAATCAAGCAGATGGTCGATAATAAACAGATAAGCTTTTTCCAAATAAGACTTGTACTTGCGAAAATAGGTGAGTGATGATGAATATAGAACGAGTCCTCAAAGAAAAATTCGGTTTTGATGAATTCCGTCCTGGACAAAAGGAAGTGGTTGAATCATTGATGTCCGGCAATCATACCTTAGCGATGCTACCGACCGGATCAGGTAAATCATTATGTTACCAGCTGCCGGCTTATCTTTTTAATAAGACTGTCCTAATTGTCTCCCCGTTATTATCATTAATGCAGGATCAGGCAGATCAACTGAAGATGAGTGGCGAAAAAAGTGTATTGACCCTCAACTCTTTTTTGACATTAAATCAAAAAAGGAAAGCTTTCGACCGGTTGCATAGTTATCGTTTTATCTTTTTATCTCCTGAAATGCTAAGCTTGGATGGTGTGATAAAATCCTTGAAATCCATAGATATAGGCTTGTTCGTCATAGATGAAGCACACTGCATCTCACAATGGGGGTATGATTTCCGTCCGGATTATTTGAATTTAGGAGAAGTGAGGCGTGAATTGAGCAATCCGTTGACTCTTGCCCTGACAGCAACTGCAACCGATGAGGTTCGGAGGGACATCGTTGGTAAACTCAATATTGAGCCGGTCAATGAAACGGTCTCTTCTGTTGATCGGGAAAATATTGCAATTATTGTCGAGCGAATGTTCAGCTACGATGAGAAGCTAGCACGTGTGCTGGAGCTTGTCAGGAAATTTACCGGAAGCGGGATTATTTATTTTTCCTCTAAAAAAGTGGCAGAATATGTCACAGGGTTTTTACAGGAAAACGGGATCGATAGTGTCAATTATTATCACGGTGGAATGGAACAGGAACAAAGGTTGCTCATTCAGCAGCAATTCATTTCCGGCCAGTTAAAGATTATATGTGCAACAAGTGCTTTTGGAATGGGTGTGAATAAATCCGATGTCAGATATGTTATCCATTTTCATATCCCATCGACGATGGAATCATATCTTCAAGAGATAGGCAGGGCGGGACGGGATCGGAAGCAAAGTGTGGCTGTCTTATTATATAGCGAAGGGGATGAAGGGCTTCCGCTGCATTTGATGGAGCAACAGTTGCCTTCGGATTCGCAAATCGATGGTGTATGTTCTTTCCTTAATGCAACACAAAAGATGCCGGGGAATTTGACCCTCTCAGAAAAAGAACAGCTATCTCAATCCTTTTCGTTAAACGAAGTCCAGCTGCGTTTTTTTACCCAGTTTATAACGGGCAATAACCAGAATCAAGTGGCTGAGATGAAAGAGTATTGTCAAAAGAGGAAATCCAGGAATCAAGAAAAACTGCATAAATTCCTGCACTGGATCTATGCACCGGAATGTCGACGTTTAGGAATACTGGACTACTTTGGAGAAGAGCATCGGGAAGTGAATCCCATCTGCTGTGATATTTGTGGGATGGATACCGAAAAAATGGTTGATGTATGGCCGGAAGTCAAGGTGGATCCGGTTAATTCCTTTTCCTCGTGGAAAAAGGAATTGGCTTATATCTTATTAAAGAAGGAAAATGGCAATGAAAAATAAGCAAGCTGAAATGATTAAACAACTTACAGATAAACAGTTGCTATATAATTTGTTTCTTACACAAATTATTCTCTTAACGTTAGCCATCTTTTTAGGTATTATTTTATTTAAAGACCGTTCTGCCTTTTTCGACTTATTTATCTATGATGACCTGAACATTTTGCTGATTGGAATTCCCGCAGGAGTCATTGTCGTGCTATTAGACTTATTGCTTATGAAAGTGACACCCTCTTCCTATCAGGATGATGGTGGTATTAACGAACGCATTTTCAGTAATTTGTCATACCCGATGATTTTTGTCGTAGCTTTAGTGGTAGCGATAAGCGAAGAATTATTATTCCGTGGAGTGCTGCAAACACATTTTGGTTTGCTTCTTACGAGCCTCATTTTTGCAGCCGTTCATTATCGTTACCTTTTTAATTGGTTTTTATTTTTAAATGTTTTGGTTTTGAGCTTCTTTATCGGTTTTCTATTTGAAATGACTAATAATATCATCGTGACGATTACGGCCCACTTTTTGATTGACTTTATCCTTGGTATATTAATCAAGAACAAAAAGCAAAGAGGGTTGAGCAAGAAAGGGGGTGACTTGAATGAGCCGGGTACAAAAGAATGAAAAAGAAAATGATCAGGCTGGTGAACTTCGTTCGCGAATTGAACGTCAGAAGGCTAAATCATCATTGCCCAAGCGCAGCAAAGTCCACCAGAATAAAAAGAAAAAAAGTAAAGCGAAGATTAAGTTCCCAATGATACAATTATTAGCGTTATTTTTTATTTTGCTTCCAATTGGATTTTATACCCTTTATACATATCTGCAGGATAGGCCTGTACCTGTTACGAAAAATGACCAAGTCGTCTTAAAAGAGGAAGATAAAGAATCGATTCCTACTACAGCAACGGCAGAAGATTTAAAGGGAAAAGAGTCGGCAAAGGCTGACGAGGAGAAGGAAAAAGAAGAAGCAGAGGCTAAAGCCAAAGCGAAGCAAGAAGCTGAAGAAAAGGCCAAAGCGGAGCAAGAAGCTGAGGAAAAGGCCAAAGCGGAGCAAGAGGCTGAAGAAAAAGCAAGCGCGAAGCAAGAAGCTGAGGAAAAGGCCAAAGCGGAGCAAGAGGCTGAAGAAAAAGCCAAAGCACAGCAAATAGCTGACGAAAAAGCAAAGAAGGAAGCAGCAGATAAGAAAAAATCTGCCGAAAATGTTCAAGCCGCGAAAACGGATAAAGAGGGATACAAAGTTGTCTTACATACTGTTCAAGGTCAAGAAACATTATTTCGCATTTCCATGAACTACTACAAATCCCAGGAAGGGATTGCTCTGATCAAGGAGTGGAATGGGCTGAATGGCAATGAAATTTCCAAAGGTCAAGTATTGAAAATTCCGATCAAGAAATAACGATGGCACTCTGTCTTTATAGGCAGGGTGTTTTTAAAATTGCTTTACTTGGCCCGGTATGAAGCCAAACGTGACAGGTACTTAATCATTTTTTCCTCTATTCTTTCATATCATGATTTGAAAGAGTAGAGGGGGAAATGCGATGGAATCGACAATCATTTTATTGGATGAGAAAACGGATCAAGCAACAAAACAAATGCTGCAGAATGTCGTGGATCGAAAGAAAAAATTCGAGGCACTTAAAAAGAAGCACCTGCAAAGCTTATGGGCAACCATGATTGTTGCTGCCCTTTTTATGATTTATCTTTATTTATATATCGTTGTACCTTATTCCTATTCCTTTTTCAGTATGTTTAGTGTTTTCGTCGATCATTTTAGCCATTTCCTTTTTTTGGCGGCAGCAATTGGCCTATACGGATATATGGTTTTAATTAAAAAAAAGCTTGATAAAGCTGAGAAGGAGTTTCAACTGCTACGCTGTGAAATCATTAATAAAAGTAAGCAATTATGGGAAAAAGAGGAAGAATGGAAAAATCGCCACAAGGTTTTTGAAATGATGAAGAAGAATTATGATATTAACTTATATCATGAAAATAAATGATGGGCGTGTAAAATCATATTTAATTGCGGGTAATTTGGTTTTATGGTTATATGAAAGTACGTTTGGGATAAGGATGGAAAGAAGGTTTAACTAAGATGTATTGGTTATCTGGATTATTTTTAGTCATCATTCTGCTGTCATTTGCCACGGTCATTTACATGTGGCGTACGGCTATGCAAGATAGGGTGATTTTTCAAGACTTATATTTCAAAGACTTTCCAGAAGGCTTTGGCGATGTTCGGATTTTTTTCATTTCCGATCTTCATCGACGGATTGTTGCGGATAAATTAATTGAGGAAGTTCGTGACAAGGCAGACTTGGTGATAATCGGCGGTGACATTAGGGAAAGCGGGGTTCCCTTAGAACGTGTGGAAAAAAATATATTGAAACTAAAAGAACTTGGCCCCCTTTATTTTGTTTGGGGAAATAATGATTATGAAGGAGATTTCCATGAACTGGATGCGACTCTTCTGAAACATGGTGTGAAAATCCTTGATAATACAGCTGTTTCCTTTGAGTCTCAAAATGGCAGTAAAATAGCTCTTCTGGGCATTGATGATATATCGGAAGAACGTGATAGGCTTGACCTTGCACTGTCGGATTGCGGGAATGAAGGTTTTCGGATTTTGGTGAGCCATAATCCATTGGTCAAAAATCAGTTGACTCCGGAACACCATATTAGTTTTGTCCTGTCAGGTCACACCCATGGCGGGCAGATTCGCATATTCGGATTCGGGCCCTATCAGATCGGCAGCATTAAAAAAGAGGGGGATTGCTTATATATGACGAGTAATGGCTATGGGACAAGCGCAGTGCCTTTAAGGCTTGAGGCTAAGCCAGAAACGCACCTGTTCACCCTGAAAAGGGGGACGGACACTGAAATAGGCGAAGCGGTGGAAAAAACCTATTAGGCTGCTTTTAGACGAGCATATCGGGATTTTACAGACTTTGAAAAATCCACTATAATTTCAACAAATGATCGTACAGTTATTGGAGGCCTTGTAAAACCATGCAAGAAGGTAAATATAATATAAAGGCAGTTTCAAAACTGCTGGACATTCAGCCGGGAACCCTAAGGGCATGGGAAAGGCGCTATAAATTTATCGAGCCTGTCAGGAATGAATCAGGGCACCGGCTTTATACAGAAAAACATCTGCAAATCCTTAAGTGGCTCATCAATAAAACAGAGCAAGGTTTTACAATAAGCCAAGCCGTTTCACTTCTCGAAAGTACTGGCACTAAAGCGATTGGAGTTCCTGAAACGAGCCGTAAGGATGAACAAACGGTTAAGTTATCGGATGAATTGATCGAAGCTCTATTAAATTTCAATGAAAATAAAGCCCATATGCTGATAAGCCAAGCATTCAGTATGTATACAATCGAACAAACCATAGTTGAAATACTCGGTTCAATATTGGTTCAGATAGGGGATAAGTGGGAAAGGGGAGAAATTACTTCCGCTCATGAACACTTTGCGTCGAACATCCTAAAATCCAGGATCAGTTCAGTCATGCATGCGATTCCGACTAATGGTTTCCTTCCGAAAGCCCTTACCGTTTGTGCTCCCGGTGAAAAACATGAATTTGGACTGTTGGTCTTCACCATTTTTTTGAAGCGGAAAGGGTATGAAACCATTTATTTAGGTGAATCCATTGCTGATAAGGACCTTTTCACCGTTTTAAACATCATAAAGCCCTCATACCTATTCATGTCATGTTCACTGAAAGAGAATCTTGATGGAACATTCATGCTGGTTGAAGCGTTAATAAAGGATTTCCCGGAGTTGAAGGTGGGTCTTGGCGGCGCGGCGCTGAGCCTTATATCCGAAGAAAACCGTACGGCCTTCAGCGAAGTTTTAATGGGGGACACGCAATCTAAATGGGAGGAATGGCTGGTGAAATAATGGATATGCACCCTGCGACCAAGGCTTCATATGATGTATGAAGATGGTAACCAGGGGGCATTTTTTTATGAAGCTGGAGCGATTAACTAATAATAAAATCAAGATTTTTTTGACCCTTGATGATTTAATTGATAGAGGCATTACCAAAGAAGATATTTTAGGGAATTCCTTAAAGGTCCACAAGCTATTTCAGGATATGGTCGAAGAAGCATGCGAAGAACTCAGCTTTAAAATGAGTGGCTCCATTGCAATTGAAATTTTCTCCTTGCCTGCTCAAGGATTGATAATCATTGTGACAAAGGACGAAGAAGAATTATTGACAGATGAAGAGGAGTACTTGGATTTACAAGTGAAAATTGATGACTTCCCCCATATTCTGTATGTTTTCAATGACTTTGAAGATATCGTCCAATTATCTCATAGATTATCTTTTCAAGGTTTGCTTAAAAGTACTCTTTATCATTTTGAGGGAAGATACTATTTACTTATCGAAAATGTTAAAGACACCACCTATGACACGGTCATATCTTTAGCGGCTGAGTATGGCCATGCATCTACATTGACACTCTGCCGCATCAATGAATACGGAACATGTATAATCGAAAATGAAGCGATACATGTTTTGCTCACACACTTCAGTTGATGTAAAACGAATGAGACAAGGCGGCCACATTAGGAAAAAACAATGCGGTTTGCCTTATTTGTCTCAACTCTCGGCCGAAGAAGATATACGGTTAAAGTGTATGAAAACAGTTGATATGATAACGTTTTCATTTTTAGAATATTTCTAACTTTTAAATTCCCGTTTTTACTCTTGCATATCTGTAACGAAGGTGTATACTAGCACATGAAGAGGACTATTTGTACATTATAGATTTTATATATGGATGAGATTTTCTAGGAGGTACTTTAATGGAATCGGCAAAAGGCAATAGCCATGTAAATGAAGAAGAAAAACACGACGTACTGAGGTCTACCCAAACTGTAATACATAAAGCTTTGGATAAGCTGGGTTACCCGGAAGAAGTTTTTGAGCTGTTGAAGGAACCATTGCGCTTATTAACGGTGAAGATACCAGTCCGCATGGATGATGGATCGGTTAAGATTTTCACGGGTTACCGTGCACAGCATAACGATGCTGTTGGGCCTACAAAAGGTGGTATCCGTTTTCACCCTAATGTAACGGAACGTGAAGTGAAGGCATTATCCATTTGGATGAGTTTGAAATGCGGCATCGTTGATTTGCCATACGGCGGGGGTAAAGGCGGTATCGTATGTGATCCTCGTAATATGTCATTCCGTGAGCTTGAAAGGCTGAGCCGGGGCTATGTTCGCGCAATTAGCCAAATCGTTGGGCCGACTAAAGATATCCCGGCACCTGATGTGTTCACAAACTCTCAAATCATGGCTTGGATGATGGACGAATACAGCCGTATGGATGAATTCAACTCGCCAGGATTCATTACGGGTAAACCGCTAGTGCTTGGTGGTTCCCATGGTCGTGAATCAGCCACTGCCAAGGGTGTAACGATTTGTATCAATGAAGCTGCCAAGAAACGCGGCATCGATATTAAAGGGGCACGGGTCGTCATTCAAGGTTTTGGTAACGCCGGTAGTTTCTTAGCTAAATTCATGCATGATGCAGGTGCTAAAGTTATTGGGATTTCGGATGCATATGGTGCTCTTCATGATCCTGAAGGCTTGGATATCGATTATCTTCTCGATCGGAGAGATAGTTTCGGAACCGTAACGAAATTGTTTAAAAGCACAATTTCAAATAAAGAACTGCTTGAATTGGAATGTGATATTCTAGTTCCGGCCGCAATTGAAAACCAAATCACTGAAGAAAATGCTGCTGATATCAAAGCATCGATCGTTGTCGAGGCAGCTAACGGACCAACAACAATAGAAGCGACACAAATCCTGACGGATCGCGGAATCCTTCTTGTTCCTGATGTCCTTGCTTCTGCTGGTGGTGTAACGGTTTCTTACTTCGAATGGGTACAAAATAACCAAGGATATTACTGGTCTGAAGAAGAAGTGGACGAAAAGCTGGAAAAAATCCTTGTGAAATCCTTTAATAACATTTATGAACTTGCACAATCAAGACGTGTAGATATGCGCCTTGCTGCCTATATGATTGGCGTAAGAAAAATGGCTGAAGCTTCTCGCTTCCGTGGTTGGATCTAAAAGATTCAATTCATGTATTAATTTATAGTTAAAATCATGTTCATTGCTTTATCATTGAAATGATTTGTAAAAACTCCTATCATGTATTGATAGGAGTTTTTATTATTTAGACGAACGAATTACATAGTGCATGGAAAGGCAGTGGAATAAAGATGAATGTTGAAGAAGTCATTATCATAGGTGGGGGCCCTTGTGGATTGGCTGCTGCAATCGCTCTTAAAGAAGTGGGAATACAGTCCCTGATCATTGAAAAAGGCAATGTGGTAGATTCCATATACCGTTATCCGACACATCAAACATTTTTCAGTTCGAGTGAAAAACTGGAGATTGGTGATATCGCTTTTATAATCGAAAACCGTAAACCGGTCCGCAACCAGGCGCTAGCCTATTATAGGGAGGTAGTCAGAAGGAAAGAATTGCGGGTTAATAAATTCGAAAAAGTGGAAAAAGTGGAAAAGCGTGAAGATGGGAAGTTTTTAGTCAAGACATCGAAGAGTGACTATACAGCTCTGCATGTCATCGTATCGACCGGATACTATGATCATCCGAACTATATGTGCATACCGGGTGAACAGCTTCCTAAAGTGTTTCATTACTTCAAGGAGGGCCACCCCTACTTTAATTGTGATGTAGCCGTCATCGGTGGCAAAAACTCAAGTGTGGATGCAGCTCTGGAATTGGTCAAATCAGGAGCAAGGGTTTCAGTCCTTTATAGAGGATCGGATTACTCTTCAAGTATCAAACCTTGGATCCTTCCCGAATTCGAATCATTGGTCCGCAATGGAACGATCAAGATGGAGTTTAATGCGAATGTTGACAGTATAACGGAAGACAGCGTCATCTATCATGTAGGTGATGAGGAAAAAGTCATTAAAAATGATTTTGTATTTGCTATGACTGGATACCATCCTGACCACTCATTTTTAGCTTCAATGGGCATTACTATTGATAAGGAAACTGGAAGGCCCGCATATAACGAAGAAACGATGGAGACGAACGTTAAAGGTCTTTATATTGCAGGAGTTCTGGCAGCCGGAAATAATGCGAACGAAATCTTCATCGAGAACGGCAGGTTCCATGGTGGATTGATTGCTTATCACTTGGCTGTTAAAGAAAAGTGAATTATATAAATAAGGAGCTGGGACCGTATGGAAAAAATATCATTAATAACGACTGGTGGGACTATTGCCAGTAAAGCAACTGCAAATGGTATGTTGGCCTCTGGTGCATTGACTGGCCATGAGTTGGCATCACTTTGCGAATTGCCCAACGATATCGAGGTTAAAGTGGTTGATCTTTTCCAGATTTCAAGCATGTCCATGTCCTTCGAGAAAATGCAGCAGCTTAAATCAGCCATTCAAAAGGAATTGGAGGATCCTGATGTTACGGGAATCGTCGTGACCCACGGTACGGATACACTTGAGGAAACGGCTTATTTCCTTGATGTCACGACTAAGGATCAACGTCCAATCGTAATAACCGGCTCACAACGTTCTCCTCAAGAGGTGGGCACCGATGTGTATTCCAATCTAAGGAATTCGATATTATGCGCTGCGAGTGATCTTATAAGGGACGTCGGCGTAGTAGTCGTTTTTAATGAGCGGATCTATTCAGCCAAGTATGTCAAAAAAGTTCATGCTTCCAATTTGCAGGGTTTCGTATCTTTTGGCTATGGATATTTGGGGATAATTGATAATGATGTCGTCAGCATCTATCAAAAACCATTACATAGGGAGTACTATGATATTCGGGATCGCATTCCAAGGGTGGATATCATCAAGTGCCATACAGGCTCTGATGGCCTCTTTATTGATGCTGCGGTTGCAAAAGGTGCGAAAGGCATCGTGCTCGAGGGTGTAGGAAGGGGACAGGTTACCCCTGTAATGGTGACTTCCATACAGGCTGCAATCGATAAAGGCATAACGATCATCATGACTACAAGTGCGGAAGAAGGAAAAGTTTACCCAGCTTATGATTATGAAGGCAGCGCATTTGATCTAAAACAACGCGGCGTGATATTAGGCGCTGACTATGACAGCAAGAAGGCCCGGATTAAGTTAGCTGTCATGCTGGCAAGCGAAAACACTATAGATGAGACCTTCTTTAAGTACTGAAGGATTAAATAAAATTTGGAAGACTTGATTCTTGGATTCAGTTTTTCTTCAATCCATGGTACGATTAAGGAAACGAAGATGAAAAGAGGGTCAGCTAATGCTGGTCATGTTGTCAGCGGCCATTGCGCCAGGATTGGCGCTACTGAGCTATTTCTATTTGAAAGATCAATATGAAACCGAACCGATATCGGTTGTGGTCAAAACATTTTTATTCGGTGTCTTTCTTGTATTGCCGATTATGTTCATACAGTATGTGCTCGAAACGGAACATATCTTGAATACCGATTTAGCAAATGCATTTTTATGGGCTGCACTGCTTGAGGAATTCTTCAAGTGGTTCATACTCATTTATGTCATTTATCAGCATGTAGCATTCGATGAGCCGTATGATGGGATAGTTTACGGAGCTGCAGTCTCCCTTGGATTCGCAACAATGGAGAATATTTTGTACTTGTTGGCCAACGGGGTGGAACATGCTTTTCTCAGGGCCGTTCTCCCTGTATCCAGTCACGCTTTGTTCGGTGTGATCATGGGATATTATTTGGGCAAGGCTAAATTTTCAGCATCGAATAATAGGGTCTATTTATCATTGGCATTGATCATACCAATTTCGTTACATGGGGTTTACGATTATATTTTAGTTTCCCAAAAATTTTGGGTGTACTTTATCATGCCATTCATGATTTATTTATGGTGGCTAGGCATGAAAAAAGTAAAAAAAGCACGTTTGTTGTCTGACTTTCATGCAGAAAAACTTTCTCAAAATCAATACCTTAGTAAATGAAGAATACTATCAAAAACGGAGTGCTGGCATATTTTGCCCGCTCCGTTTTTTTGATGTTTGGAATAAAAAAGCCAGTAAAGAAGAAAATAGAATTACATTAATTCAAGAAAAAGAGGAGTGTTTTTGATGAAAGGAATTTCGTCAAAATGGAAATGGCTTTTGCTGTTTTCGTGTATTACTATTTGTTTCGGAATTTACCCGGAAACAAGAACAAATGCCTTTTCGAGCCAAATCATTCAAAAAGGTGCGGTTGGAGACGATGTAATTGAACTGCAGGCACGCCTACAAAACATCGGTTACTATAATGGAAAGATTGATGGAGCCTATGGATGGGGCACTTATTGGGCACTTCGAAATTTTCAACAAGATTTCGGGCTTCCAATAGATGGTTTGGCAGGGACTACAACAAAACAGAAGTTGACGAATGCGTCTAATTTCAATAAAGCATGGGTTCATGAGCAGATCAATAAAGGGAACGAGTTCACCTATTATGGAGGAGTCCCCATTGAAAAACAGGTAAAAGCGAAAGGAAATGGCACTACGTCTGGAGGGGCCGCTTCCGGAAAAGCTCCTTCCAAAACAACGACATCAGCCAATCTTCCAGGAGGATATTCTCAAAACGATATACAGCTGATGGCCAATGCCGTTTATGGAGAAGCACGAGGGGAGCCATATACAGGTCAGGTTGCCGTTGCGGCAGTAATACTGAATAGAGTGGAAAGTGCTGCTTTTCCTAATACCATTTCAGGAGTGATTTTTGAACCTGGGGCCTTTACGGCTGTTGCGGATGGACAGATTTGGCTGACACCGAACGAAAGGGCGAAAGAAGCCGTGGTGGATGCTATCAATGGATGGGATCCAAGCGGTAATGCAGAATATTATTTTAACCCCGATACGGCAACAAGCAAATGGATCTGGTCAAGGGAACAAATTAAAAGAATCGGAAAACATATCTTTTGTAAGTAAAGAGGTGAAGGAAAATGATCAGGAATATAGTGATTGCCCTGCTTGTTGTAGTTGTTGCGGGAACTGCATTCTGGGGCTATCAAGAACATAAGGAAAAAAATGCTGTATTAATCAACGCGGAAAATACGTATCAGCGAGCCTTTCATGATTTAAGCTATCAAGTGGATTTATTGCATGATAAGGTCGGCAGTACTTTGGCCATGAATTCACGTTATTCATTAAGTCCGGCTTTAACGGATGTTTGGCGTATCACTTCCGAAGCCCAAAGTGATGTCGGGCAGTTGCCATTGACCTTGCTTCCTTTTAATAAGACAGAAGAATTTTTATCGAAAATTGCAGACTTCAGTTATAAAACAGCGGTACGTGACCTTGAAAAAGAACCATTGAATGATAAGGAATATGCGACTCTACAATCCTTGTACACACAGGCTGGGGACATCCAGGGCGAGTTAAGAAAAGTGCAGTATCTAGTCCTGAAAAACAATTTAAGATGGATGGATGTCGAAATGGCTCTTGCATCAGGGAAAGAAAATTCGGATAACACGATCATCGACGGATTAAAGACGGTGGAGAAAAAAGTATCTGGGTACGGCGAAACGAATGAGATGAATCCGACTTTTACATCTGCACAACAGAGGGATGAAAACTTTAAAAATTTGCAAGGTGAAACCATAACAAAAAAAGAAGCCATTGCGACAGCAAAAAACTATGCACACTCAAAAAGCGGAAATATGCAGGTGAATGTGGAGGAAAACGGAAAAGGTTCCGATTTTGGATTTTATAGTGTGAGCATTCTCGATAAAGATTCCGATACCGAATTGAATATGGATTTGACAAAAAAAGGCGGTTACCCTATTTGGTATATCAATAATAGGGACGTGAACAAAACAAATATTGATTTGAATCAAGCCTATACAAAAGCCGAAGAATTTTTAAAGGAACATGATTTCAGTTCACTTGAATTATTTGAAAGTGCTCAGTACGATAATATCGCATTATTGAATTTCGTGACATCAGAAAATGGCGTCAAGATTTATCCGGATTCAGTCAAGGTCAAAGTCGCATTGGATGATGGTTCCATTATAGGATTTTCAGCGGACGAGTATTTAAAATCACATAAAACCAGGGAATTAGCGAATCCGAACATATCCGAGAAAGAAGCTAAGGACAAAATCAACAGTAATGTAAAAATAATGGAAGAAGGAAAGGCGTTAATCACCAATGATATTGGTGAAGAAGTTCTATGTTATGAATTTCTCGGTACGATTAAAGATGATACCTACCGTATTTTCATTAATGCAGATACCGGTCAAGAAGAAAAGGTGGAAAAATTAAAGAATTCCGAACCGATATACGAGAATTTAATTTAATGTTAACTGTTATCGTGAATCATTAGTTGTAGGGAAATGTGCTTAGTCACTTTCCCTTTTTCTTATTTCATGACATAATAACGTAAATGATTATTGGATAATATGGGGAAATTAATGGGTAATATTATGTAGTTTCCTTTCTGTCAAAAGGACGTGGATAACGATGTTTAAAATTGGTGATATATTAATGCTCGAACCGAAATACTCATCACAGAAGGAAAAGTTCAATTGTATGGTCGTCGAAATGGGACAGGGTTGTGTCTATACCGACTTTCCCATCAATTTAGAGACTGGTAAAACTGCATTCCTTATGGATGGGACACAGTTGAACGTCACATTTTCCAATGAAGAGCAGGCTGTTTATGTATTTGATTCTGAAGTGCTTGGAAAAGTGAAAGGCAGGATACCAATGATGCAAATATTGCTGCCCGAAGCAGAAACGTTTGTGAAAATCCAACGGAGGCAATACGTGCGCCTGGATGTAACCCTGGATACAGCCATTCATCCAGAACATTCCGAGTTTCCCCCTTTTTGCGCATTATCAGAGGATATAAGTGCAGGCGGAGCTTCCATAAGGCTTTTAAATGGCACTGATATACAATCGGTTCCCCACTTATACCTGTGGATGGCGCTCACGCTTAAATCAGGTGAGATTCATTATTTAAGGTTAAAAAGCAAAGTCATTCGCGTAACGGAGAAAGAGCATGGAAATATGCTGCTGCACGTCCAATTTCTTGAACCTACAAAAAATGATGTACAGACATTATTGAGATTTATATTTGAAAAGCAGGTCGAATTAAAGAAAAAAGGCTTGCATGTTTAACATGATTGAATGAAAAACAGCGATTCCATCCATACTGCTAATATAAACAGATGGAGGGTGCGGCTTATGAAAACATTTGAAAGACTATTAATTAAAGTGATCATCATTCAATTGGCCTGCTTATTTTTTTTCCAGTTCCTTTTGAGCAGGGAGGATCAAATCTTTGATTTGACCAAGCTCTCGAGGTATGAAGGTGTCACCAGCAATAATTATACGAAAATCATTGAAACATTCAATGGGACCGATAAGTAAAAGCGGTGATTAATTTCATTTTGTCGACAAAATGAAATTAGGAATGCTCCTCCGAACCGTGATTTAAATGTAAAATATATTTTCCTTTTTATATGGAAAAAACCCTACCTAGATTGAAGAATTTAATGAAAATACTGCAGGCAAACTCGTTTTTCTATGAATTGTCTACAGTCTGAAGCGGTGATCCGCTTTTTTGTATGAAGATTTTCAAAAAGGGATAACTATTGATAGCTGTAATGATAAAAAAGAACAAAGGTGATTTTGAACCTCACATCCCTTTTATTAATGATTTTCCCGCTAGTTGTGATAAAATGAAAGGGTACTAAATAATCAGCATGATTGTATGATTCTTGGGAGGATTTATGGAAAAAAAATTATCAGTCGCAATCGATGGACCAGCTGCTGCTGGAAAAAGCACGGTTGCTAAAATTGTTGCAGAAAAGTTCAATTACATATATGTGGATACAGGTGCAATGTATAGGGCCCTTACCTATAAGGCCCTTAACCAAAAGATTCTTCTTGATGATGAACCAGCATTATCAGAAGTTCTCATCAATACGGAAATCGAATTAAGACCAAGTGAAAATGGACAGTTGGTGTTCTTGGATAATGAGGACGTGACAGCCCAAATCAGGAATAATGAAGTGACTGGTTCCGTTTCGGAAGTGGCAAAGCACCGAAGCATCCGGGAAGAATTGGTTCGCAGGCAGCAAATCTTTGCTGAAAATGGCGGTGTCGTCATGGATGGCAGGGATATTGGTACGCATGTTTTACCCAACGCCGAAGTAAAGGTATTTCTTATCGCATCTGTGGATGAAAGGGCACAGCGGAGGCATCAGGAAAATATATTGAAAGGTTTTCCTTCAGATATCGAAAAGTTAAGGGAGGAAATTGCAACAAGGGACAAGCTGGACTCGGAACGCGAGGTATCGCCACTGAAAAAGGCTGCGGATGCTATCGAAATCGATACGACTTCATTATCGATTCAGGAAGTTGCAGAAAGTATCATGTCTTTAATAGAAGAGAGGAAAAGATGACATTGGATTTTTACACATTTGCCAAGAACATCGTAAAAGGCGTTTTAACGCCTTCGTTTAGGGTTAAAGCGCTCGGAAAGGAACATATCCCTAAAGAGGGCGGAGTATTGATCTGTGCCAATCACATTGATAATTTGGATCCGCCCATAGTTGGAATGACATCTCCAAGGGATATTCATTTCATGGCGAAAGAAGAGTTGTTTCAAGCACCTGTTTTAAAGGGTATATTACCCAGAGTAAATGCATTTCCCGTGAAGCGGGGCAATAGCGATCGGGAATCCCTGAGAAAAGGTTTAAAGCTTTTGAAGGAGGGCAAGGCGATCGGTCTGTTTCCCGAAGGAACAAGAAGCAAGACTGGTGAATTGGGAGAAGGTTTGGCGGGTGCTGGATTTTTCGCTTTGCGGTCTGATGCCGTTATCATACCGTGTGCAATCATCGGCCCATATAAATTTTTGCGCCCGTTGAAGGTCGTTTACGGTCCTCCAATAAATTTTACTCAATATCGCGAACAGAAAATATCAGCCGATGAGGCTACCAAAATCATCATGGACCAAATTGGGAAATTGATTTCCGAGCATAAATAGTCCTTCATACTTGACAATTTTCTGATTTTGTTAGAATTTATAAAATAAGGGTATTATTCCTTATTGCCGATAAAAAGGAATATAACCCTATTACTCTAAAAAAACTGTTTTTATCTTTATTGGGAAAGTGTTTTTATTGAACCACTTTAAATAAAATATGTGGCCGATGAAGAGGAAATTTGCTGATCAGTCATGGGTTAAGGAGGAGTTAGTAATGACAGAAGATATGAACCAGGTAGAAGTGAACAATTACAAAGTTGGGGATCAAGTTAAAGCAACCGTTTCAAAGGTAGAAGAAAAACAGGTCATTGTCGATGTGGAAAACAGCAAGACTGATGGAATCATACCAATAAGTGAGCTTTCAAGCCTTCATGTCGAAAAGGCGTCAGATGCCGTTTCGGAAGGTGATGCATTGGAGCTGGAAGTCATTAAGGTCGAAGAAGAAGCTCTCATTCTATCAAAACGTAAAATTGACGCTCTTAAAGCATGGGATGACCTGGAATTGAAATTTGAAAATGGAGACGTGTTTGAGGCTGAAGTTAAAGATGTCGTCAAAGGCGGGCTTGTTGTAGATCTAGGCGTACGTGGTTTTGTTCCGGCTTCTCTAGTAGAAGACTATTTCGTTGAAGATTTTTCTGATTACAAAAACAAAACTTTAACATTCAAGATCGTTGAGCTTGAGAAAGACAAGAATCGCTTAATCCTCTCACATCGGGCAGTCGTCCAAGAACAAAAGGAAAAGCAAAAAGCAAACGTTTTGGATAAGATTGAAAGCGGGCAAGTGCTTGAGGGCGTGGTCCAAAGGATTACCGATTTTGGTGCATTCGTGGATATTGGGGGCGTAGACGGTCTTGTCCACATTTCCCAGCTTTCCCATCAGCATGTCGAAAAGGCATCCGATGTCGTTTCCGAAGGGGATAAAGTGCAAGTTAAAGTACTATCCATCGATCGTGATAATGAAAGGATCTCTCTTTCCATTAAAGATACCCTTCCGGGACCGTGGGCAGGCATTGCAGAAAAAGCGGCCAAAGGCTCTACACTGGAAGGTATCGTCAAACGACTTGTTTCTTTCGGTGCATTTGTGGAGATTTTTCCAGGGGTGGAAGGGCTTGTTCATATTTCCCAGATTTCCCACAAGCATATTGCCACACCGCAAGAAGTGCTTAAAGAAGGTCAGTCTGTCGAAGTGAAGGTGCTGGAAGTCAATGAAACGGATCAACGTCTATCATTGAGCATTAAGGAACTTGAAGAACCTCAAGCCAATTACAATACATCGGATTATGAGATCCCTGAAGAATCGAAGGGCTTTCAGCTAGGTGAAATGATCGGTGATCAATTGAAAAAACTAAAATAAGATAATAATGGTGATGGCCTTGGAGAGAAAACAACGAAAATTAGATCATATAGAATTTGCGCTAAAGACAGGGCAGCAGCATAAAACCGGACTAGAAGATATTTCGTTTATTCACCAAAGCTTACCAGGTATTTCCTTGAATAATGTGAACCTCACAGCAGAAGTTGGCGGACTTGAATTAAGTTCGCCAATTTTCATAAATGCCATGACCGGAGGCGGAGGCCCTGAAACCGAAAAATTGAATGGTGACCTAGCCATTGCTGCTCGGGAAACAGGAATCGCCATGGCGGTCGGATCTCAAATGGCAGCCATCAAGGATTCTAGCCAGCAGGCTTCTTTTAAAGTTGTAAGGCAGGAAAATCCTAATGGTGTGTTGATTGGTAATCTCGGTGGCGAAGCAACAGTCGAACAGGCTAAGCGGGCCAGCGATATGATCGGGGCAAATGCCCTTCAGATTCATATCAATGTAATTCAAGAATTGACGATGCCTGAAGGGGACAGGGATTTTGCCGGTACCCTTTCGAGAATTGAAAAAATCAATAGAACGATCGGAATCCCTATCATCGTAAAAGAGGTTGGATTTGGGATGAGTATGGAAACGGTGCAGCAATTACATTCTATTGGTATTTCGATCATTGATGTAGGCGGGTTTGGCGGAACGAATTTTGCTAAAATCGAGAATGAGAGACGCGCAAAAATACTCGGTTATTTCAACGAATGGGGCATACCGACAGCCGCTTCGATTGTCGAGGCAGTTAATGTTTCACCACAGCTATCAGTCATTGGATCAGGCGGCATTCAAAGTCCTCTGGAAATTTCAAAAAGCCTGGCATTAGGAGCGAAAGGTGTCGGATTGGCCGGACATTTCCTCAAGCTCTATAAAGAGTTGGGCTTGGAACAACTGATTAAAGAAATAAATTACATACATGAAGATTTAAAGATCATCATGACTGCACTCGGGTGCGGTAATATCTCAGAGCTAAGGAAATCGAAATTAGTCATCAAGGGCAATACCTATCATTGGTTATCTCAAAGAGGCATTGATTGTTCGGCATATGCTAAATGAATGACCAGTAAAAGAAGCATCTCAATTGAAACGGATTGAGATGCTTCTTTTTGTTCAGGGATAGACTTAACTATTCCTTTTTCGGGCCTCTTCAGGGCTTTCCATTCTAGTTGCCCCTTTATGCTCCAGTGATTGGTCCCTGTCGGACTCCACCCGTTTACTTTCTTTCAATTTCTTCTCTTGCCGATCTTTTCCCATGTTTACACCTCCTTTTCTAATGATAGGAGGAAGGTTTCCTCATTAAATGCCGTGCTATACGTTTATACTTTGAATAAACAAGCCATAATGTTCCTAAAAGGGGGGGCGCTGCATGGATGGAATAATATTTTATTGGATTTCATGGATAGTTTGGGTCATTGTCATGTATTTTATTCCGAAAACGGTTCCCTTTCGTTTTGATTTTTTATTTCATCTATTGGCCGTTATGGTTTTAGCTGGTTATAAACTGGATGCTCCCTTGGTTTCCGTGCATTTGAGCGGGCCGTATCTTTTCTTTATACTGTGTGTGTATATTAGGAAGAAATCCATCATCAAGATGATGGAACTGATCAGCGGAAGTCTTATTATCACTCTCGGTTATGCCAGTTTTCAACTTTTTTCTTTGCTTGATCCGATATGGCTCATCATGAAACCGACTTATCTTTTGTGTATTTTCCTGAATTATCTTATCCTATTACTTTTTAAAAATTGGAAACATCGATTGTTCGTCCTTTTAATTGGGATGATGATGGGAGATATCATATATTCTGGATTGCTTGCTTACCACTCTTTACCTTATGTGGCCCTTGCTTACGCATGGCATGATAATGCTGTGCTGGTTTTGGGCGCAAACATACTGTGGAGAATGTTGGAACTGGTTGGCCAATACATATATTCAATATCTCAATCGAGATTTTTATCAAAACAAGGAAAAGAGAATTTTAATCAATGAAAAGTATGGTGAAAAAGATATCAAAATGGTGCAAACTGGAATTAGAAGGCTTTTATTCATACAATCATTGTTGATTGGCGAGAAATTTGTTACTATAGGATAGTTAGGGGTCTGTAGATAATCGTAAAATGCTCTAAACAATTAAAAAGGAAGCCGTATGCCGAAGCTTTCTTCATTTTTTTGGGCTGTTTATAATCAAGTTTGAGCATGCAGAGGGACAGCTTCACGTCACCTCAGGAACTGGGGCGTCAAGTGGACAAACTGCCCGTGAATACTTGATACATTTAACTGAACATCAGTTGCGAGTTCTCTTACTGATGAAAGATTCCTTTAAATGATGATGGATACAGCTCTTTCCTTTAAAAGGAAATAATGAAAATCAATAATGCAAAGCAACCGTATAAATGCATTCATGAATTTCGTGACTTTGACAGAGATATAGTAGCAGAAAGGGTGAATAGCAATGCCAAAACCGGTAATTGCGATAGTCGGTCGTCCGAACGTGGGAAAATCGACAATCTTTAATAGAATAGTTGGAGAACGGGTTTCGATTGTCGAAGACGTTCCTGGAGTGACCCGGGACAGGATTTATAGTTCTGGTGAATGGTTGACACATGATTTTAACATTATTGATACAGGTGGAATTGATATCGGTGACGAGCCGTTCCTGGAACAAATTCGCCAGCAGGCTGAAATTGCCATCGACGAAGCCGATGTGATAATTTTTATGACGAATGGTCGTGAAGGGGTAACGGCTGCTGATGAAGAAGTCGCTAAGATTCTCTATAAATCGAGAAAGCCGGTTGTCCTTGCAGTAAATAAAGTAGATAACCCAGAAATGAAGGATCAAATTTATGATTTCTATGCGTTAGGTTTTGGCGATCCATTCCCGATCTCCGGGTCTCATGGGCTTGGTCTTGGTGACCTTCTGGATGAAGCGGCCAAACATTTCCCTAAATTCACTGGCCAGGATTATGATGATGATGTCATTAAATTCAGTTTGATTGGGAGACCGAACGTAGGTAAATCATCTCTGGTCAATGCATTGTTAGGTGAAGAACGTGTCATTGTAAGCGATATTGAAGGTACGACTCGCGACGCGATTGACTCTCCGTATAAGTACAATGGCAAAGAATATGTCATTATTGATACTGCAGGGATGAGGAAAAAAGGTAAAGTGTATGAAAGCACGGAAAAATATAGCGTACTTCGTGCATTAAGGGCAATCGAACGTTCAGACGTTGTTCTTGTGGTCCTGAACGCTGAAGAAGGTATTCGTGAGCAGGATAAAAAAATTGCCGGATATGCCCATGAAGCGGGTAGGGCGGTCATCATCGTCGTCAATAAGTGGGATGCCATCGAAAAAGATGAAAAAACGATGAAGGATTTTGAAGAAAAAATCCGTGCCCATTTCCTATTCTTGGATTATGCGCCAATCATTTATCTTTCTGCCTTAACGAAAAAACGTACACATACCTTAATACCGGTCATTGATCAGGCTAGTGAGAATCATGCTATCCGGGTTCAGACAAATGTATTGAATGAAGTGGTCATGGACGCCGTGGCGATGAATCCGACACCGACACATAATGGCAACCGTTTGAAAATTTATTATACGACTC
The DNA here is from genome assembly GCF_056502895.1 of Bacillus sp. T-10(2022). Taxonomy (NCBI): domain Bacteria; kingdom Bacillati; phylum Bacillota; class Bacilli; order Caryophanales; family Bacillaceae; genus Bacillus; species Bacillus sp. T-10(2022). The sequence continues at coordinate 3,627,056 of NZ_CP113518.1, read as the reverse complement.
AGGTAGCGATCAAGCCGCCAACTTTCGTTGTATTCGTTAACGATCCGGAGTTATTGCATTTCTCATATGAGAGATTTTTAGAAAATAGAATTAGGGATGCCTTTGGTTTTGAAGGTACACCAATACGAATTTTTGGACGCCAGAGAAAATAGTAAAGGTGGTTATACCATGGTGAAAGATAAAGAAAGTATCGCAGTTATCGGAGCAGGGAGCTGGGGAACTGCTTTAGCGCTCGTGATCGCTGATAACCAGCATGAAGTGAGATTGTGGGGACATAATCAGAATCAAATCAATGAAATAAATCAAAATCATACGAATGAAAAATACTTGCCTGGGATTGAATTGCCTTTGGGGATTAAAGGTTATTCTTCGATTAAGGAAGCATTGGCCGGGATTGAAATAATAATTTTGGCTGTGCCGACCAAAGCTTACCGGGAAGTGCTTGGTCAGATTGAAGAGGCTCATGATAAGCCATTGACAATCGTTCATGTGAGTAAGGGGATTGAACCTGATTCCCTGCTTCGTATATCGGAAATGATTGAGGAAGTCTCTTCGGCGGATTGGCTTAAAGATATAGTGGTTCTTTCAGGACCGAGTCATGCTGAAGAAGTCAGTCTACGTCACCCGACAACAGTTGCCGTTTCTTCAAAGAATATGAAGGCTGCCGAAAGGGTTCAGGACATCTTCATCAATAATAATTTCCGTGTGTATACAAATCCGGACTTGATTGGTGTTGAAATCGGAGGGGCATTAAAGAACATCATTGCATTGGCTGCCGGAATTACGGATGGTTTAGGCTATGGGGATAATGCCAAGGCTGCATTAATGACACGAGGATTGGCTGAAATATCCCGTCTAGGGGTGGCCATGGGGGCTAACCCGCTTACGTTTTCAGGTTTAGCTGGGATTGGCGACTTGATCGTCACTTGTACAAGCGTACATTCCCGTAATTGGAGAGCTGGAAATATGCTTGGAAAAGGGCAAAAGCTTGAAGAAGTTTTGGAAAACATGGGTATGGTCGTTGAAGGTGTCAGAACCACTAAAGCCGCCTATCAACTAGCTCAAAAGTACGAAGTGAACATGCCGATCACTGAAGCCCTGTACGATGTTTTATTCAATGGGGAAGAAGTGAAAAAGGCAGTTGACCTCTTGATGAATCGTTCAAAAACGAATGAGATGGAAGAACTTTATAACATTTTGGATAGCAGACAGCAGGATTGAAATCCGAATCTGTTGATTTTCATAAAAGAATTTCATTAAATTAGGCATTTGATGATGCGCCTTGCCGTGTATCAGCATACAATGCAACGAAAGTAAACTAGTAATTTGACCTCGGCACGGGGGATTTAGTCAAATGAGCAGAAGATATTTAATATCTTCTGCTTTTTTTTATGGGCAAAAAATTACCTGTTCTCTTATGAATAATTGAATAAGTTATTCAAATTTGCATAAAGCATTCTACATATTTCCTTGTTTTTTGTTATAAATCGACTATTTTTTTTGGTATGAAAATTGCGAGGTGTAATATGACCAAAGAATTATAAGGGAGGCCAGAAAAGTTGGTTAACTTTTCTCGCTAAAAAAGGAAGGGGAATGATACATGCAAACAGGTAATCTGAAAAGGTCTTTAAACTTGTGGCATATCGTATTGCTTGGTGTTGGATATATGACGCCGATGGTTGTTTTTGATACATTTGGGATAGTTTCCGAAAAAACGGGGGGACATGTGCCAACCGCTTATGTCATTGCTCTTTTAGCGATGTTGTTTACTGCCGCCAGTTATGGGAAAATGGTAAAAATTTATCCGCAGGCAGGTTCATCCTATACTTACACACAAAAAACGATCAATCCACATTTAGGCTTCCTTGTCGGGTGGTCTTCGTTACTTGATTATTTATTTTTACCGATGGTGAATGGCATATTAACAAAAATATACTTAACAGCTCTTTTTCCGGAGGTGTACCCGTGGATATGGGTGGTGGCATTTGTCCTTTTAATGACAGGCATTAACTTATTCAATGTTAATTTTGCCGCCAACTTTAATAGCTTCCTTGTTTTTTTTCAAATGTTGGTGATTGTTATATTTGTGGCGCTTGTCGTTAAAGGGGTCATGGGTGGAGCAGGGACTGGAGAGGTCTTATCGGTTCAGCCATTCTTCGGGCATCATATGGAAATGTCGACGCTCATAACTGGTGCTACAATCCTTTGTTTTTCTTTCTTGGGGTTTGACGCTGTCACTACTTTATCGGAAGAAACACCGAATCCAGCTAAAACGGTTCCCCGGGCCATCTTTTTGACCGCCCTTATCGGAGGGGTTTTATTTGTGACGGCATCATTCTTTACACAGTTATTTTTCCCGGATGTTTCCCGTTTTAGCGATCCAGAAGCAGCTTCTCCGGAAATTGCCCTTTTTGTTGGCGGGAAGTTATTTCAAGCCTTCTTTCTTGCAGGAACTTTATGTGGTACACTTGCCTCCGGGCTTGCATCCCATGCTAGTGTTTCTAGGTTGCTATATGTCATGGGACGTGACCAAATGATCCCGAAAAAACTATTTGGGTTTGTCCACCCAAAATACAACACGCCATTTTTTAATGTCATATTTGTTGGGTCCATATCATTGGTTGCCTTATTCCTTGATTTGGTTACCGCCACTTCCCTCATAAACTTTGGAGCATTAATTGCTTTTACTTTCGTGAATATTTGTGTAATCGTCCATTCAATAAGAAACAAAGGCTTCAGAACGATTAAAGGATTTCTTTCAACTATTCTGTCCCCGGTTTTAGGTGCTGCATCGGTCTTCATCCTTTGGCTTAATCTCGAGACGAGTTCATTGATCCTAGGAATTGTATGGGCGGTAATTGGGATTGGTTATCTTCTGTATCGGACAAAATGGTTTACGGAATCCATACCGCTATTCCGTTTTGAAGAGGCACAGTGAATTTACTCACTTCATGAACGAAGGAGTCTGTTATATGGCTGATGAGAAAATGAAAAGGTCTTTAACGCTCTTTCTATTCGGTTTTTTGTCCATGGAATTAGCAACAGTGATTTAGCGCTTATGGAATTGCTGCAGAGATGTCACGTGGAATGGTTCCGGAGGCCTGCTTGTTCGCTTTAATGATGATGCTTTTCACAGCATATATTATGGACAGATGGCAAAGGTCATTCCTTCGGCAGGTTCGGTATATGCGTACGCGCAAAGTTCTATCAATACATATGCCGATTTTCTTAGATCGATTTTTTATCCATTTAAATGGTCAATTACTTGCTTTCGGCATTTTTTCTACTCAGCAGCTTTTCCTTTTGTACCGGCTTTTGCATGGGTACTGAATTTACTGATTATTGTGACGGTTATCGATATCATGGGGGTGAAACCGGCTGCGTTCTGTACTAAGGCTGCTTTTTCATAGCCATATTCATCGTTTTATCAATCCTGATCAGGAATAATAAGAAAAGGTGAACGGTCCTTTATAAAATAAGTCTAAGGTGCATAGCAGGTTTTTAGGTCAAAAGGGTCCGTTAAAGGACCCTTTTGTTGTGGAATGGATAAAGGTAAATGCTGGATATGAGTAATCGTACATGTAATTTTTTATCTAGCAATTCAGAATTGTGATAAAATATAGGTTAGGTTACAAAAGGAGAGTGAAACTGTGTTATCTATTCCGGATGATAAAATAAGACCATTCATAACTATAGCAATTGATCAGCCTACATTATCAGACCAAAAAATTCATGAGATACAGGAACCTTTCTTCTTTCTTATGAAGGAAAATCAAGTGTTTGCGTATATCCGCATGGATGACCTCCCGTTAAATGAAAAAATAACGACAGTCGATCAGCTTTTACAGTATGCTTTTTCGATTGATAATGTCTGTAAATTAACCCCTAACATATCCTTGCCGCTTCTGTTTCAAATTATCGGTGAACCTATCGTGCTGATAAAAACGGATGATGGCCTGCTTACCGGTTATGTAAAAAGGGAAGATGTGTTAGCAGAATTATTCAAGCAGGACAGCAAACAAAATTTAGACCTGCTAAATGTTATTTTAACCTCCATTCCTATGGGGATTTTTGTAGCTGATAAAGAAAAAAATATCGTGAACTTCAATGAATCAGGCTTGAAGATGATAAAAAAGCCTTCTGAACAAGTCCTAAATGAACCTGCTGCGGACATCTTCAATAAGCAGCATATACATAGCGTGTTTGCCAGCGGGAGCAGTATTCTGAATCAGTTGGAGATTACTGATGTCATGAGTGTGCTTGTCGACTATAGCCCGATTCTGAACCATGAAAAAGAAGTCGAAGGCCTGATCATCATCGTTCAGGATTTACCGATGGTTGAGGAAATGGCCATGGAAATAGAATTGATTAAAAGCTCGAATAAAGACTTGAATGCCATTTTAGCGAATATCTATGATGAAATACTTGTAGTCAATCAAAAAGGAGAGCTGCTGCGTTATAGTGACAGCATCATCTCAGGATTCTGGGGGAAGAATTTAAAAGATTATATCGGGAAGAATCTTTTGCAATTAGAAGATGAAGGGATTTTTAATCCTTCGGTCACCCGGTTAGTCCTTGAACAAAAAAAGAAAGTATCGATTGTCCAAGATACGAAAATGAATAAGAAAGTCCTTTCCGTCGGCACCCCTGTGTTCAATGAAAAAGGGGATATAGATCGAATAGTCATTGCATCAAGGGATATAACGGAAACGACACAATTGAAATCGGAATTAAATGAAATGAGGAAAGAACTGGATTCATTCAAAAAACAGGATCAATTTTATAAAGAGTTGGTTTTCGCAAGTCCTAAAATGGAGCAGATCATCAGCCAAGTCAAGAAAATCGCTCATTTCTCATCAACTGTATTGATCAACGGGGAGTCGGGAGTAGGTAAAGAAGTGATAGCCGAAGCCATTCATAAAATGGGCAGGCGGTCCAAGCAGCCTTTCCTTAAGATAAATTGCGGGGCGATTCCGGAAAACCTCCTCGAAAGTGAATTGTTTGGTTATACGAAGGGATCCTTTACAGGAGCGGATAAAAATGGGAAGGTAGGATACTTTCAACAGGCCAATAAAGGTGTTTTATTCCTTGATGAAGTGGGTGACATGCCCATACACCTGCAAGTTAAGCTGCTGCGGGTCCTCCAGGAACAGGAAGTGATTCCGATTGGCAGCACTACACCCATTTCCATTGATGTTCAAATTGTTGCGGCCACGAATAAGAGTCTGGAAAAAATGGTCGAGATGGGGACGTTCAGAGAAGATTTATTCTATAGATTAAACGTCATTCCCATACATGTGCCCCCTTTAAGGGAAAGGCCGGAGGATATACCGCCGCTAGCCTTTCATTTCCTGCAAAAACTGAATGAAAGGTATCAGCGGAATTACCACTTTTCCCCCGATGCATTAAATATACTGGAAGTCTATACATGGCCGGGGAACATCCGTGAATTGCAGAACATGATTGAAAGATTGGTTGTTTCTGCAGATGAAGAGATGATCGATGCTGATTTCATTCAAAGGTTCATACCTGTGGGCAGTGACTTTAAACAATCGAAACCCATCATTACGAGAATCCTTCCGCTGCAGGAAGCAATGGATCATGTCGAAGAGCAATTGATCATGCTTGCCATGAAACAGTATAAAACCACGACCAAAGCGGCAAAAGCGCTCGGGATAAGTCAATCGTCAGTGAGCAGGAAGTATCAAAAAGTGTTAGCTGAACAGAGTAAGAAAATCGAAAAAAATGCATATTGAATAAAAGCCGTTGCCGAGTGATGAAAAATCACTCGTCAACGGCTTTTATTTTTATAAGAGCATTTGGGAAGTTTTTTTTATGATTTACAAGGATGATTATGCAAATTGAAATATCGATATGCAAATTTGCATAATTTTAGCGTAATTTATCAAAAAAGAATGCGGTTTTATGGGTAATTAACTTGGCATGGTTCTTGCTTGATTAGTAAGTATAAGAAAAAAGGGAGGTAAGCATCAAAGTTTTATAAAATAAGCAATTTCAATTAACCATCCACTAAAGTTATAAAAAAAGGAGCTTATAAAATGTCAATTAACGTAGAAAGTAAAAACACTCATGCTAACCAATCAGCAACCCAAGATTATATTAAAAAAGTGCTTCAATTAATCGAACAAAAAGAAATTTCAAAAGAAGACGCGCAATGGGTAACAAGAGAAACGGTCGAGAATTTCCGTAACCATGTAAACCCTGGATTTTTGGAATATCGGAAGACGGTCACTAAAGACACGCAATTCGCTTCGGTGGAGTGGTCTGATCAAGATTCCTGTTTTACGGATGTAAATGGAAAAAAATATATTGATTGTTTAGGCGGGTTTGGTATTTATAATGTTGGCCATCGTAACCCTAAAGTAGTAAAGGCAGTAACCGATCAGTTACAAAGACAAGCCCTTCATAGCCAGGACTTACTTGACCCATTACGTGCAATGCTTGCCAAGATCCTTGCCGAAATCACGCCGGGAGATCTAAAATACTCATTCTTTACGAACAGCGGTACCGAGAGCGTGGAGGCTGCACTTAAGCTGGCTAAAATGTACAGTGACAAATACACGATTATTTCCACGACAAAATCATTTCATGGGAAAAGCCTTGGTTCCCTATCGGCAACGGCAAAGGGCATGTTCAGAAAACCGTTCATCCCGTTGGTACCAGGTGTGCGTCATGTACCATTCGGTGATGTGGATATGATGAGAAAAACGTTTGAAAGTTGTGCATTGGTCGGTGAAGATGTTGCTGCTGTGCTGTTAGAGCCTATTCAAGGTGAAGGAGGGGTCATTCTTCCTCCGCAAGATTATTTAAAGCAGGTTCGGGCATTGTGTGACGAATATGATGCGTTATTGATCTTGGATGAAGTGCAAACAGGAATGGGACGGACAGGTAAAATGTTCGCTTCTGAGCTATATGATGTTGTTCCGGACATTATTTGTTTAGCGAAAGCATTTGGCGGCGGAGTAATGCCTGCAGGGGCTGTCGTAGCCAATGAGAAAGTGTTTAAAAGCTGGTTCGACAATCCGTTCATGCACACTACGACATTTGGTGGAAATCCACTAGCTTGTGCTGCGGCCATTGCTACGATCGACGTACTTTTGGAAGAAAACTTACCGCAGCGTGCTGCAGAAGTTGGTGAATACTTCTTAAATGGGTTAAGGGAAGTGGCTGCTGAGCACAAAGATAAGGTTTTGGAAATCCGCGGCCAAGGATTGATGATTGGCATTGAGTTCCATAAAGATGAAGTGGGTTATGAATTCTCAAAAGCCCTCTTTGATAAAGGCATCTTGGTGGCAGGTACGCTTATCAATTCCAAAACAATCAGGATTGAGCCGTCATTGACTATTCAGTTGGATGAAGTCGATACAGTCATTAAAGCGTTTAAAGAGGTCTTACCGACGCTTCAATCTTAATTTAAAAAAGCAGAAAAACAGCCTTTGGGCTGTTTCAGACTGTAGACAAACTCGATGAAAATCGAGTTTGTCTACAGTCTTTTTTGGCTTGTACAAATTTGGACGTTGATTTCCACTTCAGGCACTCGCTTTCCGCGGGCGGTCCGGGAGCCTCCTCAGCGCACTTGCGCCTGTGGGGTCTCCCTTGGACTCGCTATTCCCGCAGGAGTCTCGCACCTTCCGTTCCAATCAACTATGTTTAAAATTTTAGATAGAACTCCTTTTGCCTACAGTCTTTTTTGTTTTAAAATAGAACTATTAAAACTTGAGGTGATGAGGATGCTTTCGAAACATAATTCTATTCAGCGAGACCAACTTGAAATGTTACTTTAGATCAACTGGTGCCTCCGAATCATTTGGTTCGTAAAATTGAGGCTTCCATTGACTTCACTTTCATTTATGACTTGGTGAAAGATATGTATTCAGAGGTAGGACGCCCAAGTATTGATCCAGTTATTTTAGTTAAACTGACATTCATTCAATATACCTTCGGTACTTCGTTCCATGCGTAAAACGATTGAAGAAGCTGAAACAAATATGGCTTACCGTTGGTTCTTAGGCTATGGTTTCCATGATAAAGTACCTCATTTCTCAACGTTCGGGAAAAATTATGAGCGACGCTTTAAAGATACAGACCTGTTTGAACAGATTTTCTATCGCATCTTAATGACAGCTGCTGATAGAAAGTTAATAAGTGCTGAACACGTATTCGTCGATTCCACACATGTGAAAGCCAATGCTAATAAGCGCAAATTTGAAAAGAAAATCGTACGCAAAGAAACACGAGCATATCAAGAACGTCTTCAAGATGAAATAAATCAAGATCGTGAAAACCATGGTAAGAAGCCTTTTCCACCAGATAAATTTGATAAGGAACAAACCAAAGCAATTAAAGAAAGTACTACGGATCCTGAGAGTGGCTACTATGTGAAAGATGAACGAACAAAACAGTTTGCCTATTCATTCCACGCGGCCGCAGACCGCAACGGTTTTGTATTGGGAACGATTGTAACACCTGGTAATACACATGACAGTCATATTTTGGAGCCACTTGTTGAGCAAGTGATTGAGAAAGTTGGAAAACCAGAAGCAGTTGCCGCAGATGCAGCTTATAAAACACCAGCGATTACAAGCTACCTATTTAACAAAGAAATCACACCTGCTTTTACCCTATACACGTCCTCGTACAAAAGAAGGGTTCTTTCGCAAACATGACTATGTTTACGATGAACACTTTGATTGTTACCTTTGCCCTTCGGGCGAAACTTTAAAGTACTCAACAACAAATAAAGAGGGCTATCGCGAGTACAAATCGCCAAAACAAATTTGTGCAACATGCTCATTTTTATCACGGTGTACAGAAAGCAAAGACCATCAAAAAGTAGTGACACGGCATATTTGGCAAGCATATGTGGAAGAAGCAGATCATCTGCGTCATCATCAAGAGGTAAAACCTATATATGCGAAACGCAAAGAAACGATTGAGCGTGTATTCGCAGATGCAAAAGAAAAGCATGGTATGCGTTGGACTACTTTAAGGGGACTTAAAAAATTGTCGATGCAAGCGATGCTTACTTTCGCTGCCATTAATTTAAAGAAGATGGCCACTTGGACATGGCAAGGTCCTAAAATGGCTTAACATAGTGGCTCGAAGAGCCTAAATCTCTTAACCTTTGGTCAAAATTTCAAAGGGAATTTCAAAAGGGGTTCGGAATTTTTTAATTCCGAACCCCTTTTGTCTACAAACTGAAACAGCCTTTGGGCTGTTTTTTTGTTGCTTGGAGGTAGGAGGTATGTTAATAACTTACAATACTTAATTCTCGTTTTATATTTTTTCATGAAAATGAGTCATGAAAACGGGAATTATACAGATTGGACAAGGATTTAATTCCTTTAACGTAATTTGGTATGTTATAATAATTTCTGGAAAAAGGAGTGATGAAGATATGACACCAGCTCTGCAAAAAATGTGGATATCCTTTATAGCAATGGGCTTTATGATTATCTCTATATTTCTAATCTACTTAAGCCGCTATAAATTAAAAGGCTTTTGGAGAGTCTTGACAGCAATTATCGCATACATACTTATGATTCTGGCCGGCTTGATCATCCTTATCGTTGTTCTTAGCGGGCCAACCACTTGATAGGTGAGGAGAAATGATGAGAAATTTTTTCAAAATATTATGTTTATTTTGCATCTCTGTATCATTATCTGGCTGCTTATATCCGGAGAAGCAAAAAATGCAAAACCAATTGCCTTATAAAGAGCAAATACAATCCGTCCAAAGTGCAGTGGATCAATTTCAGAAAGATGAAGGGGGCATACTGCCCATCGTTACAAAAGATGCAGGTACACCGATTTATCAAAAATATGTCATAAAATTTTCAAAGATTTCACCGAGGTATATGGCTGAACCTCCGGACAATGCATTTGAATCCGGAGGCGTCTTTCAATACATCCTCGTTAATGTTGAAAATGATCCGACCGTAAAGCTGTTGGATGTCAGGATGGCGCAGAAGATTCAGGATGTTTCCTTGAGATTGACTGCCTATCAGCAAAGCAACGGATACCCGCCATTTAAGGAAAGGTTATCCGATAATGTCTTCACGCTTGATTATGAAAAAATGGGCCTGAAGGAAGCTCCGACGGTCACGAGTCCATTTTCACAAAAAGACTTATATCTCGTAGTTGATGGTCAAGGCAGTATTTTTGTTGATTATACTCCGGATTTAATTGAGGCATTGAAGAAGAATGAGGGGGAAATGAAGCCAGGTGAAGATATCCGGGAACTGCTGGTGCAGAGTTCGGAGTTCGTCCCTGCCTATTCCTTGCCATATACAATTGATGAAAAAACAAAAAAACCAATATTCCTTACAAAATAGGCATAACCCTTCTTCTGCAAAATATATTGTAGGGGAAGGGTTATTTCTTTTATCTTTATTTCATCTTACTTTTAAAATAACAACCCTTATATAAAATTTCTGGTGGAGGAAGGGATTGAACCAGGGAAATAATTGGAATAAATTTTTAGGACAACATCATAGATATATAATGTCCTAAATAAATGCAAATGGATAAACGAAATCCCAAAACTCTAATTCGGGAGGGGATACCTTGGAAAAGGTAGATATTTTTAAAGATATAGCTGAACGGACCGGTGGCGACATATATTTAGGGGTGGTCGGTGCCGTCAGGACGGGGAAATCCACATTTATTAAAAAATTCATGGAGCTAGTCGTCATTCCAAATATTCCGTCAGAGGCGGACCGCGCAAGGGCACAGGATGAATTGCCTCAAAGTGCTGCTGGAAAGACGATCATGACGACGGAACCCAAATTCGTACCGAACCAGGCAGCATCGATTCAAGTGGCTGAAGGTCTCGACGTGAATATTCGTTTAGTTGATTGTGTCGGTTATACAATACCTGGGGCTAAAGGGTATGAAGATGAAAATGGTCCCCGCATGATTCACACGCCTTGGTATGAAGAGCCGATTCCGTTCAATGAAGCGGCTGAGATCGGTACTCGCAAAGTAATTCAGGATCATTCCACATTAGGCGTGGTCGTTACGACGGATGGGTCGATAGGAGAAATTCCGCGAAGTGATTATTTAGAGGCCGAGGAAAGGGTTGTCGAAGAATTGAAGGAGGTTGGCAAGCCATTTATCATGATTGTCAATTCCGTTCAGCCTCACCACCCGAATACGATAGCCCTGAAGGAATCCCTGCAGGAAAAGTATGATATCCCTGTATTGGCGATGAGTGTCGAAGGAATGCGGGAATCGGATGTTTACAGCGTACTCCGCGAGGCCCTGTACGAATTCCCAGTTCTCGAGGTCAATGTAAATCTTCCGAGCTGGGTAATGGTTCTGCGCGAGGATCATTGGTTAAGGGAAAGTTACCAGGAAGCGGTTAAAGAGACCGTCAAGGACATTAAACGCCTGAGGGATGTAGATCGTGTAGTCGGTCATTTCAATGAATTCGAGTTCATTGACCGTGCAGCGCTTGCAGGCATTGAGATGGGGCAGGGTGTTGCAGAGATCGACCTATACGCCCCTGATGAACTCTATGATGATATTCTGAAGGAAATTGTCGGTGTGGAGATTCGGGGCAAGGATCATCTATTATCTTTAATGCAGGACTTTGCGTATGCCAAAGCAGAGTATGATCAGGTGGCCGATGCATTGAGAATGGTCAAACAAACAGGATATGGTGTCGCAGCCCCTTCCCTTAACGATATGAGTCTTGATGAACCGGAAATCATCCGTCAGGGAGCCAGGTTCGGTGTCAGGCTAAAAGCCGTAGCTCCTTCCATCCATATGATCAAGGTCGATGTCGAATCAGAATTCTCGCCAATCATCGGTACTGAAAAGCAAAGTGAAGAATTAGTCCGGTATCTGATGCAGGATTTCGAAGACAATCCACTTTCCATTTGGAACTCAGATATTTTTGGCAGAAGCCTAAGTTCCTATGTAAGGGAAGGCATACAGGTGAAATTAGCGATGATGCCTGACAATGCCCGCTACAAATTGAAAGAAACACTGGAAAGGATTATTAATGAGGGCAGTGGGGGATTGATTGCCATCATCTTATAAAAACGTTTAAAAGCTGGACCAACTCCATTTATGGATTGGTCTTTTTGCATGCGAAATACTCAGGATCACAATAAAATTATCATTTTGAACGCTAAAATTTGAAATAATCTGCTGTTTTTTAGTATAATCTTGAAAAAACCCTGTGGTTAAGCGATTTTCAGCAATATAATAAGTTTAATTTCTATAAAAAAGGGAAATGATGAATAGCGAAAGACAAAATTTATAATATATACAATTATTAATGAAAAGATTCCCATTATTTTTTGAATTCCCTTGCTAAGCTAATAGGATTTGTGATAATCTACATACAGAAAACGCGTTATAACAGCGATTTCAACCTATTTATAAATTTCTGGATGAATTATTTGGAAATTAATTCGGCTTGGTAATCCTTGATTGCCAGGGAATGAAAATTTTAGGACCGAAGCTAATATCAAATCACTATTATAGTGTTGTAATAATGATTTTTTATAAAGATTCCTTTTTGGGAGGAGGTGAATGGCATGAACAAAACAGAATTAATTAATGAAGTTGTTACAGCAACTGAAATTTCTAAGAAAGACGCTACAAAAGCTGTTGATGCTGTTTTTGATACAATCTTAGAAGCTCTAAAAAACGGTGATAAAGTCCAATTGATTGGTTTTGGTAACTTTGAAGTTCGTGAACGTGCGGCTCGTAAAGGCCGTAACCCACAAACTGGTGACGAAATCGAAATTGCAGCTAGCAAAGTGCCAGCTTTCAAACCCGGTAAAGCGCTGAAAGATGCAGTGAAGTAATTCTACCATTACATACGGGTGCTTAACCGAAAAGGGCCGCGTGAAAACGCGGCCCTTTTTTTGCTTCTTAATTTCCATCTGTGATAATATAAAAGACAGTGAATATTTTAGAAACGCTGCAGATGGTTAATCCGTCACAGGGAAATGCCCATCCAAAAACAGCTTCCGGCGAAACTGCCGTTCAAGGGCTCAATGTATGGGTCTTCTTTAATAATTGCAATTATGGATATCCGGGTGCAACGCGCTTTGGATTTTTTATCTGAATACATAATATTATTGATTTTTTAGGAGGTACAAAAATGGCTAATGTTGATCATGCCAAATTAGAAGAAGCGGTTAAAATGCTTCTTGAGGCTGTAGGGGAAGACCCAACGAGGGAAGGACTGCTGGATACTCCTGGCCGTGTAGCCAGAATGTATGAAGAAATTTTCTCTGGACTTAATCAGGATCCAAAGGAATATTTCGATACTGTTTTTGGAGAGGACCATGAAGAACTCGTACTTGTAAAGGATATTCCATTTTACTCAGTATGTGAACATCATTTAGTCCCTTTTTATGGGAAAGCCCATGTAGCATATATTCCGAAAAACGGAAAAGTGACTGGCTTAAGTAAATTGGCACGGGCAGTTGAGGCTGTATCGAAGCGTCCGCAACTTCAAGAGCGCATCACTTCCACAGTTGCTGACTCGATAATGGAAAAGCTCGAGCCTCATGGTGTAATGGTTGTAGTAGAGGCTGAACATATGTGCATGACCATGCGAGGTGTAAAAAAACCTGGATCTAAAACAGTGACTTCAGCTGTAAGGGGAACGTTTGCGAAGGATCATCGTACTAGAGCTGAAGTGCTGGCATTCATTAAAGACTAAGGACATGGGGGCAGGAAAAAATGAATGAAAAAAAGATCTTGAATGATTTTGTCGTAATCAAAGCCATTGAGGATAGTGTGAACGTCATCGGGTTGACAAGGGGAACGGACACCAAGTTTCATCACTCCGAAAAACTAGACTCAGGAGAGGTGATGATCGCACAATTCACGGAACATACCTCGGCAATTAAAATCAGGGGCCATGCAAAAGTCTATACTCCATTCGGAGAGATAGAAAGTGATTCCAAAAAGAATTCACCTGAGAAATGATAGCTTCTCAATACTTGGTTAATTAGTAAATCAATCATCTGATATCACGTTTAACAAGCTGTAAATTTCCCGCATCCATTTTTTTGAAGAGCAAAAGTCGATGGTTTCCTTACCTTTGGAAGTTTCATTTTATAAACGTTGACCATTTCATCTGATTGTTTTTATGGTATAATAATGTGTATTTTACACAGACAGAAACCAATATGTATGAAAAAAATTATCTTTCGGGGATGCAAGGGTGATCTCAATTGTTAAACATAACGGACGACATAAGGCAATTAAAGCGATTAATAGAAACGAAAGCTCAACATCCATATTTATTGAAGTATATACAAAAGCCAAGCTTGGACGAAGATAAACTGATATTGCTTTGGGGATTGTTTAACGATTTGGACGTTTTAAGCGAAAAACGAAATCAATACATCATTTCAACCATGTTAGTGCAAATAGCTCTGGATACCCATGAAATCGTCTCGAATTCAGGAGAAGGAACCGAGTTGCCCGAGGTATTGAAAAATCGTCAATTACAAGTGCTTGCCGGTGATTACTATAGTGGCTTATATTATCAAGTGCTTGCCAGTGTAGGTAATGTTGATATGATCCGTATACTTTCGAGCGCGATAAAAAAAATAAATGACAATAAAATCATTCTTTACCAACAAGGGTCCATTAATGATGTCCCAACGCTTTTAATGACGATCAAAGCGATCGAGGCTTCGCTGATTCATAAACTGGCGGATTACTATAATGAGCCTGCCTGGATAGAAATAGCGGAAGATCTGCTGCTTTTAAAACGGTTGCATGCCGAGAAGAACAGTTATATGGAGTCGGGGCAATCGATAGTTTTTGATGTCCTAAGGGAAATGCCTCTCGATGACTCGATTGGCGGGGAAGTTACCATTTCGGAAAAAGAAGAACAGGTACGCACCCAATTCGACAAGTGCCTGAGGGATGCCAGGCAATCCGTACAGTGCTCGATGCGGAAGCTGGCAAAGTTGGATGATGAACTTCTGGAAAGAGTGAAGGCCATCTTGGAACAAACAGAGAGTATAGCAAATTCATATGTGAAAGAAGGGTGAATCATGGAGCAGTCTAAAGAGCAAAAAGTTCATCATGTCTTTGAAAAGATCTACGGAAATTATGACAAGATGAATTCCCTCATCAGCTTTAAACAGCATCTTAAATGGCGGAAGGCTACAATGGCCATCATGAATGTCCCAAAAGGCGCCCATGCACTGGATGTATGCTGTGGAACAGCGGACTGGACCATTGCCCTTGCTAATGAAGTAGGACCAGAAGGAAAGGTTGTTGGTCTGGATTTTAGTAAGAACATGCTGAAAATCGGCGAACAAAAGGTAAATGAACTCAATCTGGAGCAAGTGTCCCTGATGCATGGGAATGCAATGGAGCTTCCTTTTGAGGACAATAGCTTTGACTATGTCACGATCGGTTTCGGGCTGCGGAATGTCCCCGATTACATGAAAGTGCTTAAAGAGTTAAACCGGGTAGCCAAGCCGGGTGGAATGATCGTTTGCTTGGATACTTCACAGCCTACGATGCTTGGCTTTAAACAGGGCTATTATTTTTATTTCCGTTTCATCATGCCCATGTTTGGCAAATTATTCGCAAAAAGCTATAGCGAATACTCATGGCTGCAGGAATCGGCTCGGGATTTCCCTGGCATGAAAAAGCTTGAAAACATGTTCAAGCAGGCGGGAATGGAAAATGTCAGTTATAAGGCCCATTTCGGTGGGGTAGCAGCAACACATTTCGGGTACAAGCCTTCAAAATAAGCATAATAGCAATGGACAAAGCTGGGTGGAATGTATGAAATTTAAAATGATGTATTCATTTTTGAATGCAGATTTGCAATTAATAGAAAAAGAACTGGAAGCCGCAATCGAAGCGGATTCCACGGTTTTAAGGGAAGCTTCCCTGCATTTGCTGCAATCCGGTGGAAAACGGATCCGTCCGGTATTCGTCCTATTGGGTGCGAAGTTTGGCAACTATGATATTCATGTCGTAAAGCATGTCGCAGCGACTTTGGAACTGATTCATACAGCTTCCCTTGTGCATGATGATGTTGTGGATGATGCGGATTTACGCAGGGGATCTGCTACCATTAAATCAAAATGGGATAATCGTGTCGCCATGTACACAGGCGACTTCATTTTTGCTCGTGCACTGGAAATGATGGCGGTTATCGAGTCTCCGCTGGCGCATCAAATTCTCGCTGATACTATGGTTGAACTATGTCTTGGGGAGATTGAACAAATAAAAGATAAATACAATTTCGAACAGAATTGGCGGATATACTTTAGAAGGATCAAACGGAAAACGGCACTGCTCATTGCATCCAGCTGCCAGTTGGGAGCCATTTCAGCGGGTGTTGAAGAGAGAATTCACCAAAAGCTATTTAAATTCGGATATTATGTCGGTATGTCTTATCAAATCACTGATGATATATTGGATTTTACTGCTTCGGAAGAAGAGCTTGGGAAACCGGCCGGCAGTGATTTGATTCAAGGTAATATCACTTTACCCGTATTGATTGCTATGGAAGATCCAAAGTTAAAAAAGCTTATCGAAGCAGTTCGGGAAGATACGCCAAAAGAGAAAATGTCCCATATAATTCATGCGATAAAAACTTCCGGTGCCATTGAAAAGGCAGCGAGGATCAGTGATATGTATTTAGAAAAGGCATTTACCGAGTTGAAAGGTCTTCCTGCCATTAAAGCTAGAAAAACTTTATCCGATATCGCGAAAAATATCGGAAAAAGAAAGTTTTGATAATGGGAGTTGCGAAACTCATCAAACAATGGTAATATTCTAAAAGTATTGCCTTATATAGGCAAATAACAATGATACATATTAGGAGTGACATTCATGGAAAGAACATTTTTAATGGTTAAGCCTGACGGCGTTCAACGCAATTTAATCGGTGAAATCGTTTCCCGTTTTGAAAAGAAAGGCTTCCTTCTTGCAGGAGCAAAATTAATGGTCATTTCTCAAGAATTGGCTGAGCAGCATTATGGCGAGCACAAAGAACGTCCTTTCTTTGGCGAACTAGTGGACTTCATTACTTCAGGTCCTGTCTTCGCAATGGTTTGGGAAGGTGAAAACGTAATCGCTACTGCACGTCAAATGATGGGTGCCACTAACCCTAAAGATGCAGCAGCAGCAACAATTCGTGGCGATTTTGCCGTAACTGTCGGCAAAAACATCATTCACGGATCTGATTCAGCTGAAAGCGCTGTACGCGAAATCGGTTTATTCTTTAAAGAAGAAGAACTTGTTGAGTACTCTAAACTTGTTAACGAGTGGGTTTATTAATTAATACGATCTCTTTAAAAAAAAGCGGGTTCCATCGTCATTATGCGATGGAACCCGCTTTTTTTAATTGCTTTTTTAGTTTCAAGCAGCAACGTAAGGGATTATTTTAGTTTAAAGAAAATATGGCACTCTCCGATATATATAAAGGGAAGAACCGCTTAAAATAATTATGTGCAGGGGAGTCGTGGGAATGCCTCAAGAATATGAAGAGTTTATTCGTAATATCAAAATGCTGACAGGCATTGATTTGGCATTATATAAGGAAGGGCAAATGAAAAGGCGACTAACATCTCTATATGAAAAAAGAGGATATCATTCATTTCGTGAATACTACAAAGACATTCAAACCAATCCCGGTGTTTTAAATGAGTTTTTGGATAGAATGACAATCAACGTTTCCGAATTTTATAGAAATGCGAAAAGATGGGAAGTGTTGGAACGGAAAATCCTGCCTGGGTTATTAGAAAGCAAAAAAAAGTTGAAAATTTGGAGTGCTGCCTGCTCAACTGGCGAGGAACCATATACGATTGCCATGATATTATCCAATCTGGTCCCACTCAGCCAAATAGAGATATTGGCGACGGATCTCGATGAAAATGTATTGGCGCGAGCGAGATTGGGGATGTATCCTGAACGTTCCTTAAATGAAGTGCCTGAGGAAATTAAAAGGAAATACTTTGAAAAAAAAGCGGATTTTTATCGTGTCGATGATGAAATCAAGAGAAGGGTGACATTTAAAAAGCAAAACCTTCTTGCTGACCGATTCGACCAAGGGTTCGATTTAATCGTTTGCCGCAATGTTTTAATTTATTTCACTGAAGAAGCCAAGAATTTATTATATGAAAAATTCAGTGCATCGCTAAAAAGCGACGGGGTATTTTTTGTAGGAAGTACAGAACAAATATTCACCCCAGGGAAATATCAATTTGAAACGATCGACACATTTTTTTATAAGAAAAAGTAAATACTTTAGAAAAAAAAGGGACTGATCCTGCACGTGCGCATTCAGTCCCTTTTCGTTTGCCGTGTAATAGCAATTCCAGTAGAACTCTAATTTGAAAGAATAAACTATATCGAAAATGTTTAAGTACTTGTAAAATAGAAAGAAAAGTGATTAAATTCAAACAATATGGTTTTTACGTTTTACATATACCCACATTTCATAAAATTGTGGTATATTGATACATATACACTTTAAAGTGCTAAAAGGGGGCTGGAAGATGAGATATTTAACAGCGGGAGAATCACATGGTCCGCAACTGACTACTATCATTGAAGGATTACCGGCAGGAATGCCGATTTCGAAAGAGGATATCAATCAAGAATTAGGGCGCCGGCAAAAAGGGCATGGACGTGGAAGAAGGATGCAGATCGAGAAAGATCAGGCTTTTATTTCTTCGGGAATCAGACATGGCTACACACTCGGTTCACCGGTTGCTTTGGTGGTTGAGAACGATGACTGGAAGCATTGGACAAAGATTATGGGAAGCGAAGGGCTTTCAGAAGAGGAAGCTGAAGAAATTAAACGTAAAATCACCCGGCCACGTCCTGGTCATGCCGACTTGAACGGCGGGATTAAATATGGGCACCGCGATTTGAGAAATGTTCTGGAACGCTCTTCAGCCCGTGAAACGACAGTAAGGGTGGCAGCAGGAGCTGTCGCTAAAAAGCTATTGTCTTTATTGGGGATAGAAGTGGCATCTCATGTTTTGGAAATTGGCGGAGTGAAGGCAGAACCGCCAAAATACGAAAGTATTCAGCAATTGCAACAAGTAACAGAAGAATCTTCTGTTAGATGTTTTGACAAAAACGTAGAACAGCAGATGAAGGATGCAATTGATGAAGCGAAACAAAAAGGAGATTCCATCGGCGGCATCGTGGAAGTCATTGTAGAAGGAATGCCGGTGGGTGTAGGAAGTTATGTGCATTATGACCGTAAGCTTGATGCAAAACTAGCCGCAGCGATAATGAGCATCAATGCATTTAAAGGGGTGGAAATAGGTCTTGGTTTTGAAGCTGCCCATCTATTTGGCAGTGATGTCCATGATGAAATCGCATGGGACGAAGAACAGGGCTATTACCGGAAAACCAATCGCCTTGGCGGTTTTGAAGGCGGTATGACAACTGGAATGCCGATAGTTGTACGCGGTGTGATGAAGCCGATCCCCACTTTATATAAACCTTTGAAAAGCGTTGATATTGATACGAAGGAAGTGTTTGAAGCAAGTGTCGAACGTTCCGATAGTTGTGCGGTTCCTGCTGCAGCAGTGGTTGCTGAGGCGGTAGTAGCATGGGAACTGGCGGCTGCCATCGTTGATCAATTCCCTTCAGATCGTTATGAGCAATTAGCGGAATACGTAAGATCATATCGGGAAGAAGTAAAGGGGTTTTAAATCATGGAATCCATCCAAATAAAAACGGCTTCCAAGCAATATCCGGTTTTAATTGGCAAGAAGGCAATAAATGAATTGCCCGAATTAATATCACATGAATTAAATCATCTAAACAAGATTCTGATCATAACTGATGAGAAAGTGGCGGCACTTCATTTGCAGACCGTGAAAAACGCCCTGATCAAGACGGGGAAACCTGTCCTGCATCATGTAGTGCCAGAAGGGGAGCATGCTAAAACATTCGATGTGTTTTATGAATGCCAAAGCTTCTGCTTAACTCAACAGATTAATCGCAAATCATTGATTATCGCCCTTGGCGGTGGTGCAGTAGGTGATTTGGCTGGATTCGTTGCGGCTACTTTTATGAGAGGGATTCCATTTATACAGGTTCCGACGACTTTACTCGCCCACGATAGTGCAGTGGGCGGCAAGGTTGCCATCAATCACCCGCTAGGGAAAAATATGATTGGGGCCTTTCATCAGCCAGAAGCGGTCATTTATGATCTTGAATTTTTAAAAACTCTGCCTCTTAAAGAATTAAGGTCAGGTTTTGCAGAAGTCATTAAACATTCATTGATAGCCGATAATGAGTTTTATCTATGGTTAAAGTCGAATATTGTTGATTTGAATGATATAACGGATGAGCAATTCCTGACAATGATTACAAAAGGGATTGGAATTAAAGCTAAAATTGTCGAAGAGGATGAGAAGGAAAACGGCATTCGTGCCTTTTTGAATTTTGGTCATACGCTCGGACATGCAGTGGAAGGTTCAATGGGGTACGGAAACTTTACGCATGGGGAATCCATTTTAATCGGGATGGTTTATGCCCTTAAATTAAGCAGAAAGAAAGTGGATCTCGATTTTAAACTGGATGAGTTTATTAGCTGGGTATCTTCTTTAGGTTATCAAATAACGATTCCAACCAGGCTTGAACATGCAATGCTGCTTGAATTAATGAAAACAGACAAAAAATCGGTCAATGATTCAGCTACTTTTGTCCTGCTAAACGAAGTGGGGTCACCGCTATTAATGGATATAGCCGACTCTGAGCTGATGGAGGAAATGGCGGATATGATATAGAGTTCAGGAGAAGGGGGGGACTATGTGTGATAAGAGGAATAAGGGGTGCCACTACTGTAGAAAGAGACACGGAAATGGAAGTGATTTCCGCTGCCGAAAAGTTGATGGCAGAGATCATTCAGGTCAACGAGATTGATCCAGAAATGGTAGCTTCTGTGTTTTTTTCTGCTACGGAAGAGATTCGTTCTGTCTTCCCTGCCAAAGCCTTGAGGAAATTCGAAGGCTGGACTTATGTACCGGTTACATGCATGAAAGAAATACCGGTCAGCAATTCCTTGCCATTTTGCATTCGGGTCATGATCCATGTAAATACGACGAAATCTCAAAAAGAGATACAGCATGTATACCAGGCAGGGGCTACGGTATTACGGCCAGATTTGACAAAGCAGATATAAGATGATTTTAAATCTATGAATATGATATACTATTCTCATACTTTCTTACTTTAAAGTGATAAAAAATATAGAGGTGATTGACATGAAATGGAATGAAGCGGTCCTTTCCTTGAAGTCTTATCAACCGGGAAAATCCACTGATGAAGTGAAAAAATTATACGGGTTGGAAAAAATCACGAAATTAGCTTCAAATGAAAATCCTTTCGGCTGTTCGGAAAAAGTAAAGGAGTCCGTTAGGAATTCAACCCATTCGTTTGCCATCTACCCAGATGGGTATGCAACGATGCTAAGGGAAGCTGTTGCAAAACATACAGGTGTGAAAGAAACTCAGCTTATTTTTGGAAATGGATCTGATGAGAACATTCAAATCATCTCCCGAAGCCTATTGGGAGCTGGAAAGAATACGGTCATGGCAACAGGCACTTTTTCACAGTATCGCCATAATGCCACGCTAGAAGGTGCGGAAATCAGGGAAGTTCCTCATATTGATGGTGCTCATGATCTAGAAGGAATGCTTAAAGTTATAGATGAAAAAACAGCAGTTGTCTGGCTTTGTACACCAAATAATCCAACAGGTAAATACATTTCGGAACAGGACTTATTATCATTCATTGAAAGAGTGCCGGAAGATGTACTTATCGTTTTGGATGAAGCGTACTGTGAATATGCAACGGCTGAGGATTACCCGAGAACGAATCAATGGGTCAATAAATATAAAAATTTGATCATACTCCGGACATTCTCAAAAATCTATGGACTTGCCAGTTTTAGGGTAGGGTACGGATTGGCGGATGAGGATATCATCCAGAAACTAGATCCATCCCGGGAACCATTCAATGTCAACACATTCGCACAGAATATTGCTATCGTCGCTTTGGAAGATCAAGCCTTCATTGAAAAATGCAAGGATGAAAATCAAAAAGGGCTCAAGCAGTACTATGAATTTTGCAATAAGGAAAATTTAGCTTATTACCCGTCACAAGGTAATTTCATCTTTATCCATTTTAAACAGGATGCCGATGTGGTGTTTCAATATTTGCTTGAGCGCGGATACATTGCAAGGTCGGGGAAATCTTTCGGTTTTCCTAACAGCCTAAGGGTCACGGTTGGTTCTACGGAAGAAAATGAAGGAATGATTAACGCTATTAAAGCTTTTTTGAATGAAGTTGAGGCACCTTCTGATTCGCTGCTTTAACGTTTCATCAAACCTAGAGGAGCATAAAAGATGCGGGGGAGAGAAGAGTGAAGGGTAAGGTTTTTGTAATAGGTCTAGGTCTAATTGGCGGATCATTGGCCATGGCTGTACGCCATGCACATCCTGAAGCCGTGATTGTTGGTACGGACCTAAGTGAAAAGAATATTCAACTATCGATGCTATTGGGGATCATTGATGATTCTGTATCATCATTGGAAGCGGGAGCATGTGATGCTGATTTGATTCTACTTGCTGTGCCTGTCAATGAAACCGTGAAAATTTTAGCTCAATTGGCTGAGATGGATTTGAAGAGTGATGTCCTCATATCGGATGCAGGAAGTACGAAGGATACAGTCGTTAAGGCAGCAAAACCATTGATAGATAAAGGGGTGGCCTTCATCGGGGGACACCCTATGGCTGGTTCCCATAAAAGTGGTGCTGCGGCAGCCAAATTGCATTTATTCGAACATGCATTTTATTTGCTTACTCCAGGAGATTCCATTGAAGAAGAAAAAGTCGAGCAGCTGAAAGGGTGGCTGCAAGGAACAAGAGCGAACTTTCTGGTTGTGAGTCCTGCCACACATGATAAGCTGACTGGGGTCATTAGTCATTTCCCGCATATTGTCGCATCGGGGCTCGTTAAGCAGGCAGAAAATTACAGTAAGGAAAATAAATTGATCTCAAGGCTTGCAGCAGGTGGATTTCGAGATATTACAAGAATTGCTTCAAGCAGTCCGGAAATGTGGCGTGACATTTTGTTACATAACCGGGATGTGTTACTTGAATTAATGAATGATTGGCTGAATGAAATGGAGCATATAAAAGGCTTGGTTGCGAATGAAGATAGTGAAGAAATCCTTCGATTCTTTACCGATGCCAAGATTTTCAGGGATGATTTGCCAACGCATGCGAAAGGCGCCATACCAGCGTTTTATGATTTATATATCGATATACCGGATTATGCCGGAATAATTTCTGAGATTACCGGATATTTGGCACAAGAAGGTATCAGCATTACAAACATAAGGATCATTGAAACCAGGGAAGAGATATACGGTGTGCTGGTCATCAGCTTCCAAACGGATGTTGACCGCATAAAAGCTGCAGAGTGTATTTCAAGACATACAGATTATGAAACGATCCTGGCATAACATTTATAGGGAAGGATGGTTTTATGAATACAAAAAAATTACAAACGAACATCCAATCATTACGTGGTTCGATTGCCATACCTGGAGATAAGTCGATCTCCCATCGTTCGATAATGTTCGGAGCCCTTGCCGAGGGGGAAACGACAGTCACTAATTTTCTTCCAGGAGCCGATTGTTTAAGTACGATTTCCTGTTTTAAGCAGCTTGGAGTTCATATTGAACAAGATGGCCAGCATGTCAAAATTGCAGGCAATGGTTTTAATGGATTAAAGGAACCAGAATCAGTACTGGATGTCGGAAACTCTGGTACCACGATCAGGTTAATGATGGGCATTTTGGCAGGACAGGAATTTTCGGCCGTTTTGGCAGGTGACGAATCGATAGCTAAACGTCCAATGACCAGGGTAGTCAACCCTCTTCGTCAAATGGGAGCGGTCATTGATGGTCGAAAAGGAGCCGAATACACCCCCCTCGCCATAAGAGGAGGAAAGTTACAAGGGTTTCGCTATGAATTGCCTGTGGCAAGTGCTCAGGTGAAATCAGCGATAATCTTGGCCGGTTTACAGGCAGAAGGTGAAACGATCATTATCGAACCGGAAGAGACCCGGGATCATACAGAACGAATGATCCAAGAGTTTGGCGGAAAAATCGAAAAAGACGGACAAACGATTAAAGTAAGCGGAAACCAAGTCTTCAAAGGGACTACCATCCATGTGCCGGGTGATATTTCTTCAGCGGCTTTCTTCATGGTGGCTGCAGCGATTACGGAAAATAGTGAAGTGGTTTTAAAGAATGTCGGCCTTAATTCGACAAGGACCGGAATCATCGAAGTCATGAAATCGATGGGGGCGGATATTACGATAGAGAAGATGACGAGCGAGGGTGAACCTGCAGGAGACATCACTGTCAGAAGCTCCCGGCTAAAGGGAACGACTATCAGCGGTGATTTAATTCCCCGTCTCATCGATGAAATACCGGTAATTGCACTCCTGGCAACACAGGCTGAAGGGATAACGACAATCAAGGATGCAGCAGAACTTAAAGTGAAAGAGACGAATCGAATTGATACTGTTGCAAATGAGCTTTCCGTCCTGGGCGCAGATATAACCCCGACAGCAGACGGATTGATCATCAAAGGGCGTAAAGCCTTGAATGGTGGTAAGGTTACAAGCCATGGGGACCATCGTATCGGGATGATGCTTGCTGTAGCGGCTTTGATAACGGATGGGGAAGTGGAACTTGCTGACCCTGGTGCCATAGATGTATCATATCCACAATTTTTTGGGCATTTGACGCAATTGATAAAGTGAATATAAAAAAAGTTTACAGACCTTATTTGGTCTGTAAACTTTTTTTAAATGCTGAAAAGTGTTGAAAGCGCTAACATCCGGGCTTTTTCTATCTGTATTGATCATGAAAATAATGAAAATGGGGTTCATGATCAAAAAGGAGATTTACCATAGTGTGGAGAATTAACTAGTAACCTTTTTTTAATGAGAATGGGAGGGGACTTCATCAATGGAATACAGGGCTACAGTATGGTAAACTAATGAATACTGTTTACTATGCATCTCGCGATTATATGGCATTTTGTTCTTGATGGAAGAATATGTTACATTATGGCGTGAGTGTGTATGACTAGGGACCAAGTCTATCATGCAAAAGGAAGGATTCAACAATGAACACAGTGGAACAAGTTATACAGCATTTAAAAAAAGGGGAATTAACAGAAGCTCTTAAACATATAAATCGAATTAAATCATCAGAGTCAGCAGAGGACATATTGTTGCTGGCCGAAGAAATGCTCCAGCTTGGTTTTGCGGAGGAGGCAAAGGATCTTTTTGAACATCTGCTGCAACTCTATCCCAATGAAGGAGAATTAATTGTTTCGTTGGCGGAAATCCTGATTGACATGGACCAGGAAGATGAAGCGATGCTGATGCTTGAAAAAGTAAGTGCAGATGATGAAGTATATCCAAGTGCTTTGCTTTTGGAAGCGGACCTCTATCAATTACAGGGGATGGACGAGGTCAGCGAAAGGAAATTACTGCAGGCTAAGGAAATGCTTCCAGATGAGATCATCATTGATTTTGCACTAGCTGAACTGTTCTTTCATCAAGGAAGGGATCAGGAAGCCATTGCAAATTACATAAAGGTTTTGGAACAGGAACAAGAAATCGCTGGTGTTAATGTCAATCAGAGGCTTGCTGAAGCATTGAGCAGTTCGGGGAAGTTCGAGGAGGCCCTTCCGCACTTTGAAAAGGCCTTAAAGGATGGACTTGAAATCAATACCCTATTTGAATATGCATTTACAGCTTTTCAGGCAGGTCTTTATGACACAGCCGTACGTAAGTTCATTGAACTGAAAGAATTAGATCATGAATACCACTCTTTATATTTGTACTTGGCAAAGAGTTATGAACATCTTGAAGATCTGGAAAATGCCTTGAAAACAGTCAAAGAAGGAATCAAGGCTGATGAATTCAATAAGGAACTTTACTTCTTCGGTGGAAAAATTGCCTTGAAAAGCGGGCTTGATGAAGAGGCGGAAAATCTATTTAAAGAAGCACTAGCCATTGATCCGGGATACCTGGAAGCTGCACTCACCCTCTTGAAATTGTATATGCACCAAGAAAGGTATGAAGATGTATTGGAGTGTATTGGTGAAGTAAGGCGATATGGAGAGGATGATCCGCAGTTTGAATGGATAGCTGCTGTATCATATCAGAATACTGAACAATTTAAAGAGTCATTAACCAGCTATCATAATGCATATAATTCATTCAAGAACAATCAAGATTTCCTTGAAGATTATGGTTTCTTTTTAATTGAAGAAGGAGACAGAGCCACATCTAGAGAAGTATTTAATAAGCTCCTAGAGATGAACCCGGCGAATGATGAGTATGCGATGATTTTGGAGCGGCTAGGTGAAAGCACAGATGAAATGTAGATAAGTGAAACGAAACTAAACCTAGACAGAGGAGGGAATTCATGGTGGCTGCCCCTGTTTCTGTGAATGAGAAGAAGGATTTTATTCGGTGGTTTTTAAATCATTATCAACTGAAACGAAGAGAATGTGTGTGGATATTGAATTACTTAATGAGTCATGATCAACTAATGAAAAAGGTTCATTTTGTAGAAAATGCACAATATTGCCCACGTGGACTGATTATGTCGACACATTGTGTAGATGAGGTCCCTTTCAGATTCTATAAGTCCAATATCATGACGACCGATGCAGAGAAATCTTTTCATGATATCCGTTTAAATCGGGATGAAGACATTTATATTCAGCTTAATTTTAAATCTTCTTATTCTTCCTATCAATATGCAGCGGTACTCGAGAACAACCCCTTCATGCCGAAAACAACGGCATCGAATGAAAAAGACCAGCTGCTGGCTGAACAATTTTTGGAAAGAAGCATGTTGTATTTTCAAAGGGACCGTTTGCTTAAGGAAATCGATGAAGCCCTCGATAAGCATGATGAACAAGCATTTAAGAACTTAACCGAACAATTGAATCAATTAAAAGTACTTGGATGAAATAAATTGACCTTTCCGTAATCAGGAAAGGTTTTTATTTTTTATAAAACATTGATAAAATCCACATTTTTGTAAAGACTATGGGTATATGGTAAAGATGTTATAAAAATAATGGTAAAATGATAAGGAGTTGATTTAAAAAATCGGGAGTGAAGAAAAAACATGAAGTGGACAGCAAAAGATCTTGACATGTATATGCAGTCAAAAGAGTATGTGGATACCGTATTGATTCCTTTGGTTCCCCTATCTTTTAAAGGGCAAATGAAGCAAACGGGCTCAATGAATGAATTTCTTACCATCTTAAGCTTGGAAATTGAAAAGCAGATGAAAGGAAGGATTCTTTTATTGCCAACATTTCATTATTTAAGTGGTGAATTGGATAAGGTTGAGCGGTTAAAGCGTTGGGCAAATGAAGTGAAAGAAAATAATTTCGAGCATGTTTTTTTTCTTACATCGGATTTTGAGTGGAAAAAGGAAGAGCGGGAATTAGAAAATAATTTAGTATGGATTCCTGCCATCCCCCTGGAAGGGCTTGAAATTGAACAAGCAAGGGAAATGATTAACCAGCAAGTTCTCCAAATCCTTGATATTTTCTCTTATAATTGGAAAAATGAAAAAAAGTAGGATTTTTCGCATTATTTGACACATAGTTGCCACCTTTTGGGTTTTACAAATATTGACCTTGGTAAATTATTGAGATATCATGGAAATGTCCTAGTTTTATAGTGTCGCTATTTATTGGTCCTTTGGGCTCTCAGTATAGTAATAGAGGGGGGGAAAACGCATGAGCAAGCATAATGTTTCACGACGTCAATTCCTTAATTACACACTTACTGGCGTTGGTGGATTTATGGCGGCCGGTATGTTGATGCCTATGGTTAGGTTTGCAATTGATCCTGTATTATCAGCAGATAAAGGCGGGGATTACGTTGCAACTAAACAGAAGGTAGGTGAACTGACTACCGAACCAACCCGTGTCGACTTTAGTTTTAAACAGGTCGATGGGTGGTATGAATCTGAAGAAACAAATACAGCTTGGGTTTACAAAACGGATGATGGTAAGATCGTTGCTTTATCTCCAATCTGTAAACATTTAGGCTGTACGGTAGGCTGGAATACGGATAAGACTAATCCGAATCAATTTTTCTGTCCTTGCCATTATGGCAGGTATACGAAAGATGGAGTGAATGTGAAAGGGACACCGCCGGTTTCACCATTGGATGTCTTTGACACGAAAGAAAAAGATGGAATACTTTATTTGGGTCAACTAAAACCGCATGGGGAGGCGTAAACATTGCTAACAAAGTTATATGACTGGGTGGACGAGCGTTTAGATATTACGCCGTTATGGCGGGATATTGCTGACCATGAGGTTCCTGAACATGTTAA
The DNA here is from genome assembly GCF_056502895.1 of Bacillus sp. T-10(2022). Lineage (NCBI taxonomy): Bacteria > Bacillati > Bacillota > Bacilli > Caryophanales > Bacillaceae > Bacillus > Bacillus sp. T-10(2022). The sequence goes on along the minus strand of NZ_CP113518.1, from coordinate 3,598,597 downwards.
CCCCGCACATCATTTTTCTGCATTCGTATATTGTTTTGGTGGGTTAACTTTCTTTATTACGGTCATCCAAATCTTGTCAGGCATGTTCTTGACGATGTACTATGTCCCAGACATTAAAAACGCTTGGGAATCTGTTTATTATTTACAAAATGAAGTTGCCTTCGGTCAAATTGTCCGTGGTATGCATCACTGGGGAGCAAGTCTAGTTATAGTTATGATGTTTTTACATACTCTTCGTGTCTTCTTCCAGGGAGCTTACAAAAAACCGCGTGAATTGAACTGGATGGTCGGCGTATTGATTTTCTTCATCATGCTGGCATTAGGCTTGACTGGTTATTTATTGCCATGGGATATGAAAGCGCTATTCGCAACGAAAGTTACTTTGACAATTGTCGAATCGGTACCGTTAATGGGACCGGCACTCAAGACATTGATAGCAGGAGATCCAACGATCGTTGGAGCACAGACATTGACACGATTCTTTGCAATTCATGTATTCTTCCTGCCTGCAGCATTATTTGCTTTATTAGCGGCTCATTTCCTGATGATCCGAAAACAAGGTATTTCAGGTCCACTATAAAAGAATGGTGAACCAAGAACCAAAAAAACCTTTTCATAAAGGAGGGGAATTGTTCAATGCATCGTGGGAAAGGTATGAAATTCGTAGGTGACTCGCGTATCTCCGCGGACCGTAAACCGAATATTCCGAAAGATTATTCAGAATATCCTGGGAAAACTGAAGCATTTTGGCCTAATTTCCTTTTAAAAGAATGGATGGTAGGAGCTGTATTTCTTGTAGGTTATCTATGCCTGACAATCGCTCATCCGTCTCCATTGGAAAGGATAGCAGATCCTACAGATACAGCGTATATTCCGCTGCCAGATTGGTATTTCCTATTCCTTTACCAATTACTTAAGTATACCTATGCTTCAGGCCCTTATAATGCAATTGGGGCTCTAGTAATACCTGGTTTGGCTTTTGGAGCTTTGCTCTTGGCACCATTTTTAGATCGTGGACCAGAGCGGAGCCCGGCAAAACGACCTTTTGCTGTAGGCTTCATGCTCTTGGCAATTGCTGGCGTTTTCTATTTAACATGGGAGTCTGCAGCCCACCACGATTGGGAAGCTTCCAAGAAACAAGGAGCGATCGTGGAAGGTGCAGACATTGATAAAGAGAGTGATGGGTACAAACTGATGGATTCCAGTGGCTGTATTAGCTGTCACGGAGCAGAGTTAACTGGTGGAGCAGGAGCGCCAAGCTTAATTGACACTGGCTTGAGCCCAGAAGAAATCTCTAAAATCGCAGTCAAAGGCCAGGGCGCAATGCCAGCTGGCATGTTCAAAGGTACAGATGAAGAATTGGCAACATTAGCTGAATTTGTATCTGGTTTATCGGCAAAATAAAATAGCCATCCACAGCATTTTCTTTCATATGCTGCAAATGAAGCTGACGACTACGGTTGTCGGCTTTTTTATTGGTAAATTGAAGCGTAAATGAGAAGAAATTGAAATGAATGCTTGGTTTTCTGGTTGATGGCCTGTAAAATGAGTATACATGAGAATGTAAGTGAGGGTAAAAGAATGAATGTTATCTACAGTTGGCTTGCAAATCGGCAAATGCTCGTTTTGTTATTAATGATAAATATATTCGGAACTGCCTATGGATATTATTGGTATGGAAGTCAATTGGAAAACACTCCTACTATTTTTTTGGCATTTGTACCGGACAGCCCGACAGCTAGCCTGTTTTTTGTTTTTGTTTTATTGGGGTTCCTTTTAAGAAGGAATTTCGGACTTATGGAAGCGTTGGCGATAATGACACTATTCAAATATGGCATATGGGCAGTTGTAATGAATTTGATGACCTTCGTGACTACAGGCTCACTGCCTTGGGAAGGTTATATGTTAATGGCTTCTCATTTGGGGATGGCGATTCAAGGAATATTATATGCACCATTTTATCGAATAAAACCTTGGCACTTGATAGCGGCAGGGATTTGGACCATACATAATGACATAATCGACTATGTTTTTGAAATGATGCCAATTTACCGTGATTTATTGGTGTATATGGACTCGATAGGTTATTTCACTTTTTGGCTCAGCATACTTTCCATTTTTGTCGGCTGGTACTTTGGATATAGAAAAAAGCGGTTCACTCTGTCCTTCATTTCTTAAAAAGTTAACTCTAAATACAGCTTTGTAAAAGCATGGTTAACTTTTTTATGTTGAACGAGGTCTACTCATGTTTTTTCTTTCATATCGTTTTAGTAGAGATATGAGGAGGGACGAGTAGCATGTTGAAAAAATTCATATTAACCATTGCTGTTTTATTTGTCGTCTTACATTTCCCTGTCTATGCAGAATCCTCTTCAAGTTTGGAGCAATTAGATGACATTTCCGATAGAGCCTTGGAAATGACCAAGTTGAAGCGATATGGAGATTCGGAAAAGATGCTGACGTTTTTTTCTGACCGGTTTTTAAAAGATACAGCGAAAGAGCAGATCCTTGACATGGACGAACTTCGAATTATCACTGTAGCTCATAATGAAGCGTTAATGACAATAAAGGATATGAACAAGGGAGATTCCGAAAAGGTTAATTCTGTTACAAAGTTCCGGCTTGTTGTTGATGCGGTCAAGTCTACTCATCAGCCACTTTGGACAGAGATGGAGGATCAAATGATGAATTCTTTCCAGCAGACAAAGAATGCCGCCATCAAACAAGACACCATTACATTCAATAGCCAATTGAACTTATTCCTATCACAATATGAAATGATATATCCAAGCTTGAAAGTCGACCTTTCCAAAGAAACGATGCAGCAACTGGACACGAGGATTCAATACATCAACCAATACCGCCCGGAGGTAATCAGTGATGGAGATAATCAAGAGGAACTGGATGCGTTGCAAAACGAACTAACCTCGATTTTTGATGATATGGGTGAAGATGATGCAGATCCTTCCCTTTGGTGGGTCATCATTTCGACAGGCTCAATCATAATCATGACGCTTTCTTATGTAGGCTGGAGAAAATATAAAGGTGATAGGGAAAAACCAAGGAAAGAGCATAATGATTAAAAAGACACGGGTAGAGAACACTATATTTGACAGGGGTGCCTTCAATCCATAGAATTAAGGGTAATAAGAGTTATAGGAGGATACCATGTATTTCATTTATTTGGCGATTATTATTATAATCCCGATTTTTGCACAAATGAAAGTGAAAAGCACGTATAAAAAATATTCAAAGGTATCGGCCTCTTCCGGAATGAATGGTGCTGAGACGGCTCGTGCCATTTTGGATCAAAATGGACTGTTCAATGTCAGGGTCGAAGAGACACCTGGAATGCTTTCGGACCATTATGACCCAAGGGATAAAACGGTGCGTTTATCAACGGATAACTATCACGGCCATTCAGTTGCCGGCGTAGCTGTTGCAGCCCATGAAGTTGGACATGCGATTCAAGATAAAGAAGCATATGCATTCTTGCGTTTCCGCCATGCATTAGTACCGGTAGCTAATTTTGGCTCTAACATATCTTGGATTTTGATTTTAATCGGGATGCTAGCTTCACTTCCTAATTTGCTTTTGGCGGGTATCGTATTTATGGCAGCCGCTGTATTGTTCCAAGTGATAACACTGCCGGTTGAATTCAATGCTTCTTCTAGGGCTATGGATCAACTCATTTCCGCTGGGGTCATCCGGAATGATGAAGAACGGGAAACGAAAAAAGTATTAAGTGCTGCTGCAATGACTTATGTTGCTGCCGCTCTTGTAGCCGTACTGGAATTAGTTCGTCTTCTGCTTATGTATACAGGAATGAGGGAAGAAGATTAATTTGAAAAAAGGACTCCATCTTGGGATGGGGTCCTTTTCATTTGAGTTTTTGCTGCACATTGCTAATAAAATGCAGTTAGACGGGGCAACATTAATCAATGGATTACCTTTCAATGGGATTCTTGTTCTCATCAAGGGTAAAGCCCTCACCCAATACATCATGAACTTCACTTACTGATACAAATGCATGAGGGTCCACCGATGTTATGGCATTTTTTAAGCGGACTAACTCATTTTTCCCGACAACACAATAGAGTACTTCCCGGTCATTGCGTGTAAAGGATCCATATCCCCTTAATACAGTTACGCCCCGCTCCATATCATTCATGATTTTTTCTGCAATTTCCATGTTTTTATCACTAATGATCATTGCACCTCTAGCAGCATAGGCTCCTTCTTGCATAAAGTCGATTACTCTGGCACCTATAAATACGGCAACGAGGGTATACATCGCTTCACGGTAATCCAGGTAGGTAAGGATGGACAGGCCAATGACGACGGCATCAAAGATGAACATCGTCCGTCCCATGCCCACTCCTAAGTAACGATGGGCAAAACGGGCAATGATATCCACTCCACCTGTTGTCCCGCCGTAACGAAAGATGATGCCCAGACCGACACCAACAGAGACCCCGGCAAACAATGCCACCAGCATCAAATCGTTTCCGAGATCGATTTCGATTTCGTATCTCTCGAAAACCCATAGCCAAACGGAGAGGCCAACCGTTCCGATAATCGTATATAAGAAAGATGTGCGCCCTAAATATTTCCACCCTATTAAAAATAAGGGAATATTCAAAATCAAATTAGAATAAGAAGGATTTATCCCGATAAGTTGATATATAATCAAGGTGAGACCGGTGAATCCGCCTTCGGCTAAGTTGTTCTGCATGTTAAAATGCACGAGGCCAAAAGCGAAGATTCCAGCCCCAAAAAGGATGAAGATGATATTTTTTAATTTTAAGCCCAAAAGCATGTCCCATACCTCCAAAGGTTTACATTTCATTAATTTACTTATTATAACTAATTAACCAACTATGGGCAATTTTGATTCGCAAACGTATCTGTTGTCATCTGTTTCACTTTTAGCTAACATGGAGAAGGTATGATGTTTGAAAACGAAAATCAAGAATGGGTGACTCATATGGAAAAGCAAAAGACGATCCAACAAATGCAAGAGGAAGTCGACCAATACATAGGACAATTTAAAGAAGGATATTTCAGCCCTCTGGCCATGCTGGCCCGTATGTCTGAAGAACTTGGGGAGTTGGCTAGGGAAGTCAATCATTACCATGGTGAAAAACCAAAGAAGGCAACAGAAGAAGAGAATACGATTGAAGCGGAATTGGGGGACATGCTTTTTGTGTTGATTTGTTTTGCCAATTCTTTAGGGATTGACCTTCAAAACTCGCATGATTTGGTCATGGAAAAGTTCACAACCCGTGATAAAGATAGATGGACAAGAATAGAAGAAAAAATGGAGGAGGAAGGTAAAGATGAGTAAAGTCAAAGTGATTGTAGCAGGTCCACGAGGCAGAATGGGAAATGAAGCGGTGAAGCTTGTACATAGGACAGAAGGGTTTGAATTGGCAGCTGTCATAGATCGCAAGCATAACGGGGAAAGCCTTTCCGCAATAGAAGGTTTTCATGGGATTGAAGCACCGGTTTTTTCTGATATAAATGAATGCTTTTCTTCTGTAGAGGCTGACGTATTGATCGATTTGACCACACCGGAAGTGGGCATGCTTCATACCGAAACGGCACTTAATCATGGCATCCGCCCTGTAGTGGGAACGACTGGTTTTACTAAGGAAGATTTAGCAAAGCTGGATTCATTAACAAAAGAAAAGGGCATTGGTTGCATCATCGCGCCAAACTTTGCAATTGGTGCCATTTTGATGATGAAGTTTTCCCAAATGGCCGCAAAGTACTTCCCGGATGTGGAAATCATAGAAATGCACCATGATCAAAAACTGGATGCACCTTCTGGAACTGCTTCCAAAACGGCAGACATGATTGCAGCAGTCCGTGAAACGAAACAACAGGGGCACCCTAATGAAAAAGAAACCATCCAGGGGGCAAGAGGCGCAAATGTAGATGGCATGCATATCCACAGTGTCCGGCTGCCTGGATTGGTTGCCCATCAACAGGTGCTTTTCGGAAGTGATGGAGAGTTATTGACGGTTCGGCATGATTCCTTTAATCGAGCTTCCTTCATGTCAGGAGTTAAACTTGCTGTCGATACCGTCATGAAATTGGATGTTCTTGTATACGGCCTGGAAAATATTATTGAATAGGGATCAGGAGGATTTACGATGAAAATTGCCTTAATTGCCCATGATATGAAAAAAGAAGATATCATTCAATTTGTAACAGCCTATAAAGATGTATTTGAGCAGCATGAATTATATGCTACAGGAACGACCGGGAAAAGAATCATGGAAGAAGTATCGCTGCCTGTCCATCGTTTTCATTCAGGACCTCTTGGCGGGGATCAGGAAATAGGTGCAATGATCGCGCGCGGAGAAATGGACATGGTCCTATTTTTCCGCGATCCATTGACATCACAGCCACATGAACCTGATGTATCGGCGCTTATACGACTATCAGATGTTTATGAAATTCCCTTGGCGACAAATATGGGCACGGCAGAAGTGCTTATACAAGGTTTGAAGCATGGGTATATGGACTGGCTAAAACTACGGCAAAAACAAGGTGAGATAAATGATAAACAAAAGTAACATAGATATTCTGGCTTTCGGTGCACATGCGGATGATGTTGAAATCGGTATGGGTGGCACGATCGCCAAATATGCGCAACAAGGCAGGAAAATTGTCATTTGTGATTTGACAAAAGCTGAAATGTCTTCCAATGGAACCGTTCCATTGCGGCAAGAGGAAGCGCATAAGGCTGCTGAAATCCTTGGGGTGAAGAGGATTTCCCTTGATTTACCCGACCGGGGCCTATACATGAAAGCGGAATACATAAATCAAATCATTACGGTCATTCGCCAATATAAGCCTGCACTTGTATTTGCACCATTTTTGGAAGATCGCCATCCCGATCATGGTAACTGTGCAAAATTAGTGGAGGAAGCAGTTTTTTCGGCAGGAGTAAGAAAGTATATGGAAGAAGCAGGCATGGATTATCATCGTGTCCAAAATATGTACTATTATATGATCAATGGGTTTCACAAACCGGACTTCGTCGTGGACATCAGTTCCACAATATCGAAAAAGTTGGATAGCCTTAGGGCATATCGCAGCCAATTCGAAGAAAGTCAAGTATCTGTAGAAACACCGCTGGTTAATGGCTATATCGAGACTGTCGAGGCACGGGAGCGGATGTTCGGTAAAGAAGTGGGTGTCGCCTATGCGGAGGGATTCATGACTAAAAAACCGTTACTGATCGATGCCGACTTGTTAGGAGAAAAATAATCTTATGAAATTAAAAATTGGAATTACCTGTTACCCTACAGTTGGGGGTTCTGGTGTCGTAGCAACTGAATTAGGAAAGATGCTTGCAGAAAAAGGACATGAAATACATTTCATTTCTTCAAGCCTCCCTTTTCGCTTGAATAAGATGTACTGTAATATTTTTTATCACCAAGTTGAAGTGAACTCGTATTCAGTCTTTCAATATCCACCATATGACCTGGCGCTTGCGAGCAAGATAGCGGATGTCGTAAAACGGGAGAAATTAGATATTCTCCACGTTCATTATGCAATTCCCCATGCTGTTTGTGCAATCCTTGCAAAGCAGATGTCAGGTAATGAAGTAAAGATCGTAACTACACTGCATGGTACGGACATAACCGTATTAGGCCATGATCCTTCATTGACCAATTTGATAAAATTTGGGATAGAGCAATCGGATGTAGTTACAGGAGTATCTAATTCCCTTGTTCAGCAGACGCACGAATTAATCGCACCGGATAAGGAAATTAAAACCGTTTATAATTTCATTGATGAAAGAGATTACCATAAATCCAATTCCGATTACCTTAAGGATGAATACGGAATCAGTGAAGATGAAAAAGTGATCATACATGTTTCGAATTTCCGTTCGGTCAAGCGAGTGAAAGACGTCATCCAAGCGTTTTATCTAACTCAAAAGAAAATGCCTGCAAAGCTTCTGCTCGTAGGGGACGGGCCGGAAGTGACAACCGTTTTGAAATTGGCTAATGATCTTGGAATCGATGATTCGGTCTTGTTTCTTGGTAAGCAGGATAACCTTGCCGAATTATATTCAATCAGTGATTTGATATTCCTGTTATCGGAAAAAGAGAGTTTCGGACTTGTGCTGCTCGAGGCAATGGCATGTGGAGTTCCTTGTATAGGGACAAATATCGGGGGAATTCCTGAAGTCATCGTTGACGGGGAGACTGGTTATATTTGTGAATTGGGAGATGTCAAAATGGTTGCTGAAAAAGCGATTGGACTTTTAAGCGACCCGGTTTTACATAAACGCTTTTCTGAAGCTGCGCTGGAAAGGGCCAATACTGAATTTCACAGTGATACGATTATGGCTGAGTATGAAGCCATCTACATTCAAGCACTTGAAGGTAAATCCATGGAATAGGGAGGGGATGCTGATGGATCGGTTATTCTTAAAATCAGTACCCATTCTGGAATTGATTGAAGAAGCAGGATACGAGGGTTATTTCGTTGGCGGCTCTGTAAGGGATTATATCCTTGGCAGGCCCATTAATGATGTGGACATCGCCACTTCCGCAACACCCCAGGAAATCAAAAGGATTTTTCCTAATACGGCTGATATCGGGATTGACCACGGAACAGTGCTCGTCATTACGGATACGGGTACATACGAAATTACGACGTTTAGAACGGAAAGCGGGTATTCGGACTATCGCAGACCCGATGCTGTACAATTTGTCCGTTCTTTGACTGAGGATTTGCAAAGAAGAGATTTTACGATGAATGCAATGGCAATGGATAAGACCGGTAAGATCATCGATCCATTTAATGGTAAGCGAGATTTGGCTGAAAAAAGGATCATCACGGTTGGCAACCCGCATGAAAGATTTCATGAGGATGCATTGAGAATGATGCGTGCATTAAGATTCGTCAGTCAACTTGATTTTGAACTGGATCAGAAAACCTTTGATTCCCTTAAAGAAAACGCCCAGATCATCAGTGAAATTGCTGTCGAAAGAATCCTGGTTGAATTTGAGAAGCTATTGGCAGGCTCCAATAAGATAAGGGCTTTTTCACTCTTGCTGGAAAGCGGTTTATATCAATACCTGCCTCTATTCTCCAGTAAAAAGGATCATTTAATGGAATTACTGAACCTGCCGCTTCATCAGCTAAAAGCGGCAGAAATATGGTCTATAATCATGGTTCACACAAAGGATCAGGAAATCGAAGAGGCTTTGAGGGAATGGAAGCTGCCATTGAAAAGCATAAGAAACGTTCAACGTACGATACAGCTAGTGAAGAAAGAAGATCCATCAGCCATCGATGTATTTCAGGCAGGTCATGGCGTAACTGTACAAGCTGCAAAAGTCAGGGCGGCGATGACTGGCGGTAATGTATCGGATGCGGAGGAGAATGCACGTCAAAGCTATAATGGACTTATTATTAAACAAATGTCGGATCTTGCCGTTACGGGGACGGATTTATTGAATTGGCAACAAGAAAAGCCAGGTCCATGGGTCAAGGAATACTTGGAAAAAATATTGAAAGCTGTCTTGAATGAAGAATTAAGAAATGATAAAGAAGAAATTAAGAGGTGGCTGGTGAAATGCAATCTGAGTTAAGAACAAAGCTGATGGAAGCCCTCTCAAAAGCGGATGGTGCGTTTATATCCGGTCAGGAAATTGCTGAATACATTGGCTGTTCGCGCACAGCTGTCTGGAAACATATAGAAGACCTGCGCAGTGAAGGGTATAATGTTGAAGCCGTAAGGAAAAAAGGCTACCGGATCATATCAGCGCCGGAAAAAGTGTCCGAGAGCGAAATACAGCTTGGCTTGGAAACAAAAACGATCGGCAAGATGATCCACTATCAGGAAACTGTAGAATCCACGCAAAAAATTGCGCATCAACTCGCAAATGAAGGCGTTCAGGAGGGGACCCTCGTCGTTGCCGAGGAGCAGATATCCGGAAAAGGAAGGCTAATGAGATCTTGGCATTCCCCAAAATTCAGCGGTATATGGATGAGTCTCATCCTAAGGCCGAAAATCCCGATTCATGAGGCTCCACAGCTTACATTATTGGCTGCGGTCGCTGTTGCTCAGGCTATAGAGGATACCACTGATTTGAAGCCGCAAATAAAGTGGCCGAATGATATTTTGGTGAATCGAAAGAAAGTGGTGGGCATCCTTACGGAGATGCAGGCGGAATCAGATAGGATCCATTCTGTCATTATCGGAATTGGAATGAATATCAATCAGCAATTGGAGGATTTTCCTGAAGATCTGCAGGAAAAAGCGTCTTCCCTTCTCATAGAAAGTGGAGGGACGGTTTCAAGGTCCAAGGTCATTCAACGAGCATTGTTTCGTCTGGAAAATTTGTACGAACTCTATTTAGATCAAGGCTTCATGCCAATAAAGGATTTATGGGAGAGTTATGCGATCAGTCTTGGACAGGTAATCAAAGCCAGTACCGTTAATGACACGATTGTCGGAAAAGCGTTGGGCATAACGGATTCAGGCGTTTTACTTCTTGAAGACGGCAAAGGAACCGTACATTCGATATATTCTGCAGATATTGAAATTCAGTAGATTTTTGTCAAATTCGTGAAAATTAAATAGAAATTTTCAATTTGGCTTGATATAATGCAAGTGGGCAGTATCTCATGTGAACTGCACCCCCATAAATACCAAATTATTTGAAAATCTGCCTTGATCCAGAGAACTGGACTGGGACGGAGGGATGAAACTTCTGATGAAACAAAGGGATTGACTAAAAAGCTAAGTGCTGTTTATTGATCGAATTGTGGCTTTTTCAGCCATTTTTCGTAGCGAAACAGATACTTTTTTAGTCAGTCCTTTTTTTGCGCATGAATGTATAGACACCAGTTTTCGCTGATGTTTTCATCTCCTCCATTAAAAGGAGGAAACGTAATGAAATTGTCCGGAGATTTTTTGAAAATGAAACAAAATCAAGAGAAAATTGTCATGCTGACAGCTTATGATTACCCGTCAGCAAAGTTAGCCGAACAATCAGGTGTAGACATGATTTTAGTCGGAGATTCTTTAGGAATGGTCGTATTGGGATATGAGTCAACGATTCCAGTTACGGTGAATGACATGATCCATCATACAAAGGCAGTAAAACGCGGGGCACCAAATACATTTGTCGTGACGGATATGCCATTTATGAGCTATCACCTTTCTATGGATGAAACACTCAAGAATGCAGCCCGGATCATGCAGGAAGGTCATGCGGATGCCGTGAAGCTTGAGGGAGCGGATGATGTTGTTGAAAAAATATCAGCATTGACCAAGGCGGGCATCCCGGTTGTAGCCCATCTTGGCTTGACTCCTCAATCAGTCGGCGTTCTGGGCGGATATAAAGTGCAAGGAAAAGATGCCGAAAGTGCAGCACAGCTCTTGGAAGATGCGAAAAAGTGTGAAGCTGCGGGGGCGATGCTAGTAGTCTTAGAATGTGTTCCATATCAAGTGGGAGAACTCGTCACACGGAACCTTGACATTCCAACCATTGGAATTGGGGCAGGTGCTGAAACGGATGGTCAAGTCCTCGTTTACCATGATGTCATCAAGTATGGCGTAGACCGGCTGGCGAAATTCGTAAAAGTTTATGGAGATGCAAATGAACTGATTGGCCAATCGATTACAAGCTTCGTGAATGAAGTGAAATCTAAAGTTTTTCCGTCGGAGAAACATACATTCACGATGAAGGAAGAGCAGCTTTCTGAACTTTACGGAGGGAAAAGATGAAAACATTTACATCAGCAGCTGAATTGCAATTGGCACTTAGAGAGGAAAAAAACAATAACAAAAGCATTGGCTATGTAGCGACAATGGGGTTTTTACATGAGGGGCATGCAACCCTTTTAGAAAAGGCGCGCAAAGAAAATGACATTGTGGTATTGAGTATTTTTGTCAATCCGACGCAATTTGGACCCAATGAGGATTTTGAAACATATCCGCGGGATTTGGAACGGGATGAAAAAGTCGCAGCCAATGGCGGAGTTGATTATCTCTTCTATCCAACAGTCCACGAAATGTACGGTGAAGAACCATCTGTAAAAGTTGCTGTCCAAAGCAGGACGGATGTTTTATGCGGCAGACAAAGGCCTGGACACTTTGATGGTGTTGCGACAGTCTTAACGAAATTCTTCAATATCATTCTTCCTGATAGAGCTTACTTTGGTAAGAAGGATGCCCAGCAAGTCGCCGTGATAGATGGACTGATCAAAGACTTTAATTTCCCTATCCAGCTTATCGCTGTAGATACCGTACGTGAAGAAGATGGGTTAGCGAAGAGCTCGCGAAATGTGAACCTATCAGATCAGGAGCGCTTGGAGGCTAAAGAGCTGTACCAAAGTTTATTAAAGGCCAAAAAGGCGGTTGAATCAGGTGAAAGAAATGCAGCAACCGTCACGGCTCTAGTAAGTGAACATATTGGTGCCCATACAAGTGGAGTGATCGACTATATTGAAGTCTATCAATACCCGGAACTTAAACCGCTTGAATCGCTGGCTGGAAACATCATCATTGCAATGGCTGTAAAGTTCAAGCATGCAAGACTAATTGATAATATCACTTTATATGTAGAATAATTCATGAAGATCAGGGGGAATTGAGATGTTTCGAACGATGATGAATGGAAAAATCCACCGTGCAAGGGTAACTGAGGCTAACTTGAACTATGTAGGCAGCATTACGATTGATGAAGACATAATTGATGCGGTTGGTATTCTGCCTAATGAAAAAGTCGCCATCGTGAATAATAATAATGGTGCACGACTTGAAACGTATGTGATTGCGGGTGAACGGGGCAGCGGTGTCGTGTGTTTGAACGGAGCGGCAGCAAGACTGGTGCAGCCGGATGATATCGTGATAATCATTTCTTATGTGATGGTTTCAGAGGAAAAACTGGGGGATCATAAACCAAAAGTTGCGATCATGGATGAAAATAACAAAATCATTGATCTGATTTCAAACGAACCTGCAGCTACAATCATGTAAGCGGAGGGCCGGCACAATATGCATGGATCATGCATACAGGTGCCGGCCCTTTTCGTCCGTCGATGAACCGCTTGTTTCCTTTATTACGATTATTATGGTATAAAAAAGATAAGAGAATTCCATCAGGAAGTGGAGAAAGTGAAGTTTGAGGTGTACAATTCATGATGCAACGATATGTAGTGGTCGATTTGGAAACAACAGGGAATTCTCCGAAAAAAGGGGATAGGATTATTCAATTTGCTGGCGTGGTCATCGAAAATGACCAAATTGTGGATGAATACTCGACATATATCCACCCTGGACAGGAAATTTCCTTGTTTATTGAAGAATTGACCGGAATAAGCAACGAGACGGTAAAAAATGCACCTGACTTTGAAGATGTTGCAGAAAATATTGCCCGGCTTATAGAGGGGGCTTGTTTTGTTGCCCATAATGTTTTATTTGATTTATCTTTTCTACAGGAAGAACTAGTACGATGCGGGTTTGAGCCGTTTTATGGTTCCACCCTTGATACAGTGGAATTAGCGAAAATATTAAAACCAACATCCGATGGATATAAGCTGCACCAGCTGGCTAAAGAAGAAAACCTGGATCATTCCAGGCCCCATCAAGCGGATAGTGATGCATATGCGACCGCTTTATTATTGTTGGAATTGAAAAAAAAGCTGATGAATCTTCCAGTGATGACACTTAAACAGTTATATCGATTATCATATTCCTTACAAAGTGAGATTTCCGAATTGATAGATGCTTGTATTGCAAGCAAACTTGCTAAAACAGAAGTCCATTCCCCTGATCTTATCACTTATAGGGGCCTTGCATTTAAAAAGGCCGAAGACGAAAGTGATCAAAAAGATATGGGGGCGGAATTTCCGCTCGATGATAAGAAAAAAATAGCCATGCTTCAAAGTGCATATCCTGCCTTTGAAGCAAGAAGCGGACAACTTGATATGATGAACATGATTCACCACTCCTTCGAATCGAGCCAGGATGCAATCATTGAAGCTGGGACTGGGATTGGGAAATCCATAGGCTATCTGCTTCCGGCCGTCTATTTTTCAAAGAAACATCATAAACCTGTCGTCGTTTCGACATACACGCTTCAGCTACAGGATCAACTACTTCAAAACGAGGTTCCCAAGCTTAAAAAAATACTTCCCTTTACCTTTCAAGCTGTTTTGCTAAAGGGGAGAAGTAATTATTTGAGCTTGGCAAAGTTCGAAAGGGCATTGCGTGAGAAGGAAGATAATTATGAAACGGCATTAACGAAAATGCAGATATTGGTTTGGCTTACTGAAACCGTAACAGGCGATAAAGATGAATTGAATCTTACAAGCGGCGGTCAGCTATTTTGGAATAGGCTTCAAAGTGATGGTCTTACATACGCCGGATTAAAACAGCCCTGGCTTGAATTGGATTTTTTTGAACGGGCAAAAAGAACAGCTGCCAAGGCGGATATCATCATTACTAACCATTCATTTTTAATGACGGATTTGCTTACAGAAGATGCCTTGATTCCAAAAAAAGGGTATTTGATACTCGATGAAGCACATCATTTGGAACAGGCTGCATCCAAACAGCTTGGGAGCAGGCTTAATTACATTTCGGTGAAGACGATTTTGAACAGACTAGGGACATCAGATCAAAAGCAATTATTATATAAATTGGACAGGATGCTCTTAAATAACCGACTGACGGATGGAAAGTCTTCACATGAATTAGATCAAAAGCTTAGTGATTTTTCCTATGAATTCGAACAGCTTTTTTATTACATTTCCAATCAGGCGGAAAAACTTTCACGTTCCATGAGTCCGAAACGGCTTTCATTCAAAATAGATGATGGAAGATGGGGTAAAGCGATTCTGGTCGCTGAGCGATTGGTGGATTTATTAGGATACATCATCACGGAGTTAGAGAAAAGATTGGCTCTTTTATTGAATAATGAGTCCCCTTTAGGAAAAAATTCATTATTTCATTTGAATGATATCGAGGTGCTGCTTGGACATTTACAAGATACCAGGGACTCCTTGCATGAATTCTTCATCAAGCCGCATGAAGAAAATATTTATTGGCTTGATTATACGAATGCAGCACCCCAGCATGGGGTGACATTGACGGTTCAGCCGATTGCAGGAAGCAAACGGCTATGGGATTCCTATTTCGGGCGCCAAAAAAGTGTGGTCATGACATCGGCAACCCTCGTGGTGAAGGATTCTTTCAAGTATTTTAAAGAACAACTCGGTTTGGAGAATGAGCCAATGCAGACAGCAAGTTTTCCTTCACCCTTTCCTTATAAGGAACTCGTAAAGGTACTGGTTCCAAATGATCTACCAGATATCAATTGCTTATCGGTGGAGGAATTCTCCGAAACCGCGGCAAACCATATTATTGCTGCCGCTCAAGCAGCGAAAGGGAGGATGATGGTATTATTCACCTCGCATGAAATGCTGCGGGCGACCTATCATTCCATCAAAGATAGTGGGGTCCTGGATGAGTTCACCCTGTTTGCACAAGGGATTTCTGGCGGAAGCCGGATGAGGCTGCTCAGGAATTTCCAAAACTTCGAGAAAGCGGTCCTGTTTGGGACAACCAGCCTATGGGAGGGCGTCGATATCCCTGGCGAGGATTTATCTTGTTTAATCATTGTCAGGTTGCCTTTTTCGCCGCCGGATGAACCAGTGACAGCTGCAAAATGCCAACTTCTCGAGAAGCAGGGGCGCAATCCATTCTCTGCGTATTCTTTACCTGAAGCCCTATTAAGGTTCCGACAAGGTTTCGGCAGGCTTATACGCACTCCAGAAGATAAAGGGATTTTGGTTATTCTTGATCGCCGCATAATCACTGCCAAATACGGCCCTGAATTTCAAAAGGCCATTCCGGAAGTGGACTGGCACCAAGCCTCAATAACAGAAATGGCTGAAATGATAGAGAAGTGGATTTAAAGGATCTTGATAATTCATTAATCCAGGAATTTTTATGAATTTATAAAGAAAAATAACCTTTGAACTGGTATAATGTGATAGGTGGTAAAGCCTTCAAATCCTATTCATACCAGTGGTTGTTGACAATTTATTAAAATGGAGGGGCATTTTCATGGAAAGTAAAATCGAAGTAATTTCAACAGTCAGGTTGCAACATTCTCCTGATCTGTATAAAATTGTGGATTCCTTGAACCGAACATTGAAAAAAGATGACTTGATGTTCGGTCTCGCATTGGATTCCGAAGATCAAGAAAAAGCGATATTTACAATTTATCGTACATAGAAAGAGGGAAAAGCAGCTTTGAAAAAATGGTTGATTATTGCTTCTATCCTAGTCCTTTGTTTTATCGGATTTGTCAGCGGGGCATATATTAAAGCGTTACAGCCTAAAAAAGAGGCTGGTAATGAGGCTTTTAAAAAGGCAAAGGAAGAGGGCGGCCTTGTGACCATGGAAGAATTCTACCTTTATAATGGGCAGGATTCATACTCCGTCATCATTGGTGAAGGTGAAAAGGGGACTAAGAAAATAGTCTGGCTTCCTGAGGACAAGAAGAAAGAAATAGTAGTGGAAAACTATAAAGATGGTAAATCAAAAAAAGAGATCATGAACATTGTCAAAGAAAAGCTTAATCCCCAAAAAATCATTTCGGTTAAGCTAGGCATGGAAAAGAACGTTCCGCTTTGGGAAGTAACGTATCTTGATGAATCCGAGCGTTTTAACTATGACTATTATGATTTTAAAACTGGGGAATGGCTAAAGTATTATCGAAGCATTTAGAATGGAGGATTAATTTAAAATGAAATTAGCGAACCGCGTTCAGTCATTAACGCCATCAACTACATTGGCCATTACGGCAAAAGCAAAGGAGCTTAAGGCACAAGGTCTGGATATAATTGGTTTGGGTGCTGGTGAACCAGACTATAATACACCCCAACATATCATAGATGCAGCACTTCTATCCATGAATGAAGGTCAAACTAAATACACGCCATCCGCTGGTCTGCCGAAGCTAAAAGAAGCAATTGCGGCTAAATTGAAGCGTGATCAAGGCTTGGAATACAAACCGTCTGAAATTGTAGTTGGCTCAGGTGCAAAGCACGCGCTTTATACATTGTTTCAAGCTATCCTGGATGAAGAAGATGAAGTCATTGTTCCGATACCATATTGGGTAAGTTATCCTGAGCAAATCAAACTTGCTGACGGAAAGCCAGTTTATGTAGTCGGTACGGAAGAAAATCAATATAAAATCACTAAAGAACAGTTAGAACAAGCAATTACCGAAAAAACGAAAGCGGTTATCATAAACTCGCCAAGCAATCCAACGGGCATGCTTTATTCCAGGGAAGAATTGGCTGCTATCGGGGAAGTTTGCCTGGCTCATGATATCTTGATCGTTTCCGACGAAATTTACGAAAAATTGGTTTATGGAAATGCTAAACATACATCCATTGCAGAGATTTCACCTGAATTGAAAAAGCAAACGATCATCATCAATGGTGTATCTAAATCGCATTCGATGACTGGCTGGAGAATTGGTTATGCAGTCGGTGAAGAGTCCATCATTAAAGCAATGACGAACCTTGCCAGCCATAGCACATCAAATCCTACCACAACTGCTCAATATGGTGCGATTGCCGCTTATGAAGGTACACAAGAACCTGTTGAAGAAATGCGTCAGGCATTTGAAGGCCGTTTGAATAAGATATATGATAAATTGGTTGAAATTCCAGGCATTAGCTGCATTAAACCACAAGGGGCATTTTATTTATTCCCGAACGTTAAACGTGCAGTTGAATTAACAGGGTACAGCAATGTCGAAGATTTTACGACTGCGTTGCTGGAAGAAGCTCAAGTGGCTGTTATTCCAGGTTCAGGGTTCGGTGCACCTGATAACATCAGACTCTCTTATGCAACTTCACTGGAGCTGTTGGAAGCAGCAGTTGAAAGAATACATTCATTCGTTAAATCAAAAATGGCATAATTTTTTAATAACCTGCAGACTACCTGGCTACAACAGGGTCTGCAGGTTATTTTAGTTGAATTTTATTTTGATATGATACATTCGGGAAGTAGACATGATAAGCATTTGGCTCACTTCTCTATGGCATAGGAAAAGGTGGATTACTGATCTCCCTTTTTAACAATGGAGTTTTTTGTCCCATTAAGTCCTGCAGAGAAACAGTATATAAAGAAATAAGAAAATCATATATGATTTTTAATTAAAACCGATTGCAATCATATATGATTTCATATATGATGAAAATATGGAAGAGAAAAACAAAACACCCAGCAAAAAACAAATAGCATATGAGCACCTTCGTAAATTAATTTTGGATGGAACATATGGTTCTGGACAGCGGATCATTATCGATCAAACGGCAAAAGAACTTAGTCTAAGTCCGATTCCTGTCAGGGAAGCGATCAGACAACTGGAATCCGACGGCCTTATTCAATATAAGCCTTATAGTGGAGCAGTGGTTACAAGCATTAATGAGAGCGAATACATTGAAACTCTTTCTGTTCTATCTTTGCTTGAAGGATATGCAGCTGCCCTTAGTTCTTTGACGATGAAAGATGATGATTTTGAAAATCTGATTAATTTAAACAAAGAAATGGAAAAAGCCCTCCATAACTTTGAATTAGAGCTGTTTGGTAAGTTAAACGAATGTTTCCATGAGGAAATTTATGAAAAGTGCGGAAATTCCTTTTTAAAGGAGGAAATTAAACAGGCGCAACAAAGAATGAATAGAGTCAGAAAGTCCATGTTCACCATGGTACCGCAACGCGCAGTCCAATCGATTCGCGAACATGAAAGCATCATAAAGCTTTTAAAGGAAAAAGCATCTTTTGAAGAAATTGAATCTCTGGTGAGAAAGCATAAAATGAATGCCATCAGTACATTCAAGCAGAGGGCGGAAACTAATCACGATCAGGCACTTTGATGACCCAGGCTTTATTTTATAATAGTCGAACGATTATTCATAAAATCAAAGCCGATTTTTTCACTTGAATTATTCGGAATATTCAAATAATGAAAAGGTGGTAGAAATAATGTACGAGGAAATCAAAAGTCGTTTAAGAGGATCCATCGCTCCCATTATCACTCCGTTTGATGACAAGATGGAAGTGGATGTAAAGGCAATTGAAAATCTAGTAAACTGGCATATTGAAAGCGGTTCCCATGGTGTCTCGGTATGCGGGACTACCGGCGAGCCGAGTTCACTAACGATTGAGGAACGGGAATTAGTGATGGAGACGGCGATTAAAGCAGCAAAAGCCCGTGTTCCGGTTGCACCAGGTACTGGATCTGCCAATCAGAAAGAAACGTTGCATTTGACAAAAAGGGCACAGGAAATGGGCGCGGATGCTGCATTAGTCATCGTTCCTTATTACAATAAACCGAATCAACAGGCACTTTACAATCATTTTAAGACGGTGGCCGATTCCGTTGATATCCCGCTTATCGTTTATAACATTCCCGGAAGAACGGCGACGAATTTGGAAGTGAAGACATTGGCACGTCTTGCTGAAGACTGTGAAAATATTATTGGTGTGAAGGAATCAAATAAGGATTTTGAACATGTGAACCGTGTCTTATTGAATTGTGGAAGGGATTTTCTCTTATATTCGGGCATCGAATTATTATGCTATCCGATGTTGGCTATTGGAGGGGCAGGACATATAAGTGCTACAGCCAATATCACTCCTAAAGAAGTGGCGGAAATTTATAACCATTGGGTGGAGGGTGATGTGGATAAGGCACTTGACCTCCATTACAAATTAATGCCATTGAATGATGTTTTGTTTAAAGAAACCAATCCAGGACCATTAAAAGCTGCGATGGGGATGATGGGGAAAATCAATCCTGCATTACGGCCGCCAATGGGGCCGCCTTCGGAGCCGTTGGAAAAAGAACTGCGTGAAACCCTTCAATCATACGGGTTGATTGACCAAAAAATCCAGTCATAATTGCTAAATTGGGAAGATTGCACAAATCCAAACGATTATTGTCATCTTCCCGAATTAATTTTTAAAGGAGGATTTATCATGCAAACTTTTCCCGTGCAAGATGTGAAGCATTACATCAATGGTCAATTTGTCGATGGTATCTCAGGAAAAACATTTGAAAATCTAAGCCCTTTTAATAATCAAGCAATCAATAATGTGGCAGAAGGGTTTAAAGAGGATATTGATCAAGCGGTCGCTGCCGCAAGAGATGCATTCAGTAATGGTCCATGGAGAACGATGAAAGTGGAAGAAAGATTGAAGTACATTAATAGGATTGCTGATTTAATTGAAGAGAATGCCGAAGAAATTTCCTTTTTGGAATCCCTTGATACAGGGTTGCCGATTAGCCAGACAAAAAAACAAGCGGCAAGGGGAGCGGAGAATTTCCGTTTTTATTCTGAAATGGTGAAAAGCAGGCTAATAGGAGAGTCATATCAAGTGGATGACACTTTCATCAATTATACGATTCATAAACCGATAGGAGTGGCAGGATTAATCACTCCTTGGAATGCGCCTTTCATGTTAGAAACCTGGAAGATCGCCCCGGCCCTGGCTACAGGTAATACATGTGTCCTTAAACCGGCGGAGTGGTCTCCATTGACTGCCAATAAATTAGCACAAATCATTGATCAATCAGGTCTGCCAAAAGGCGTATTCAATATCGTTCACGGTTTTGGGGAGACAGCGGGGGCGTCCTTGGTTGCCCATCCTGAAGTCCAATTGATATCCTTTACCGGAGAAACGACAACCGGTGCTGAAATCATTAAAAATGGTGCGGATACGATGAAACGTTTTTCCATGGAACTTGGAGGTAAATCACCAGCAGTCATTTTTGAAGATGCCGATCTAGAGAAGGCCCTGGATTCAGTGGTATGGGGAATCTATTCATTCAATGGGGAGCGCTGCACAGCTAATTCCAGATTATTTGTCCATGAATCGATAATAGACCAGTTCGTTGCAGAATTGAAGGAACGTGTTCATAATATCAAAATTGGAAACCCAATGGATCCAGACACGGAAATCGGACCGCTGATCCATCGTAGCCATTTTAATAATGTCTCCCGTTATCTGGATATAGCAAAAGATGAAGGGGCGGAAATTGTAAGCGGTGCCATACCTAGTGCGTTCAAGGAAGGGAATTATATTGCCCCGACGCTTCTTTTGAACTGTACAAATGATATGACGGTGGCACAAGAAGAGATTTTTGGACCAGTCATGGCAGTCATTCCTTTCAAGACTGAAGAGGAAGTACTGAGAATGGCTAATGATGTAAAGTATGGGCTTGCTGCTTATGTATGGACAAATGATATGAAACGGGGACATAGGTTTGCTCAAGCTGTCGATAGTGGGATGGTATGGGTGAATTCCCAAAACGTAAGGGATTTGCGGATACCGTTTGGAGGATCGAAATATAGTGGGGTAGGACGTGAAGGTGGCCATTATAGCTTTGAATTCTATACGGAAACACAAGTTATCCACGTAGCAATTGGAGAACATCACATTCCGAAATTTGGGGACGTAAAACAAAATGCCGTTTCTTCTGCTGAAAAATAATCCGGGTGTCAAAAGAAGGGGAGAATACTATGAATTTTTCTATTATTCGTGTTGCGAGAACGATACTTAATGTAACAGATTTAGATAAATCAAGAGCCTTTTATGTGGATGCTTTAGGTTTTATTGAAACGGAAAGAACGAATGATCACATA
This sequence comes from Bacillus sp. T-10(2022), assembly GCF_056502895.1. Taxonomy (NCBI): domain Bacteria; kingdom Bacillati; phylum Bacillota; class Bacilli; order Caryophanales; family Bacillaceae; genus Bacillus; species Bacillus sp. T-10(2022). The sequence continues at coordinate 3,576,880 of NZ_CP113518.1, read as the reverse complement.
TATTTACGTGGTTTAGAGGAAGCGCATCATCACTCGCTTGTCTTGCAAAAGGCAGAAAAGCCAAGTGTTGAAGCGATAGGATACAAGGTTGAAAAAGAGGAAGACCTTGAAGAATTGGAATCTTTCTTGCTGTCCAAGGGAATGAAAATGAAGTGGATGAAGGAAGGAACACAGCATGCACTAGGCAAATCGCTCCGAGTTCAGGATATTTCCGGATTGCCAATCGAATTTTTCAGCAAAATGGATAAAGCAGAGAGATTGCTGCAACGATTCGATATGCATAGGGGTTCAAGGGTCCAAAGGATCGATCATGTGAATTGTAATGTAACAAATGTGCAAAAAGCCTATGATTTTTATGTGAAGGAATTGGGTTTTGCCTGCTCGGAAGATACAGTGGATGAGTCGGGCCAATTATGGGCAACGTGGCTACATAGAAAGCAAACGGTCCATGACCAGGCATTCATGAACGGAATCGGCCCAAGACTTCATCATGTAGGCTTCTTTCTGCCTGACCCCCTTGCAATTATCCATGCCTGTGATGTACTGGCATCACTTGGATATGCACAGTCCATCGAACGCGGACCTGGAAGGCATGGTCTATCCAATGCATTCTTCCTATATTTAAGAGATCCGGACGGTCACAGAATCGAATTATACAATGGGGATTACTTAACATCTGACCCGGATATCGAACCGATTCATTGGGATTTGAATGATCCAAGACGCCAGACATTCTGGGGAGCCAAAGCCCCGGATTCATGGTTTGATGAGGCATCTTCTGTACTTGATATAATATCAGGAGAAGAAGTTCCTCTTAAAGAACCGATCCTGGCAAAAAGCAAGCCTGAATTCATCATCTGAAAAAAGCGGGATTCAGGATGAATGATCGAGTGTTTCGGCAAAACATACATTGACTCTCTTGGTCTTTTCGAAAGGGTGCTAGTGCAATTGGTGAATAGTTGATGGAAAACTGGTAGATGGATATGGATATCATTTGAAACGTGAAAGTATAAATAAGCCGAAACGGATGAGGGATATGCGAGCCAAGTCTATTGCGAAAGTGCAAGCCTTCTAAAAGATATGGTCTGGGACAGGGCAGCAGTGGGAACTAACTGCTGCCCTGTCTGTAAGTGTCACCGGGTAGATAAAATGCGTACGGAAAGCTTAGGGATGGGCTTAGACCTTCTTGTGCAGATGAGTTATTTGGATTTTTTGGGGATTTCTGACAATGGAGAGGCTCAATACTACCGTCCTTTGAAAAATAAATATCAGTAGAGGTGTGAAGAGATGGTTCGGTTGGAAAAAAACCTTCAAGATTCGGAACAAACTAATCTAGTGGATTATGAAAGGATTGTTGCTTCCAAAGAGTTTCAGAATATGCTTTCCGATAAAAAGAAATTCGTCATCCCTTATACGATATTCTTTATGGGATATTCCCTGCTTTTGCCCTTCTTAGTTTTTTACACTGATATCCTGGATCACCCTTTCATTGGAGACATAACATGGGCGTGGGTGTACGGTGTTTCCATCACGGTTATGTCTGTATGGGTTTGCAGCGTATATGTAAGGAAATCCGAAAGAATCGATGAACAAATAAAAGAAATCATCGAGAAAGAAGGGCTTTGATTCATGAATTGGACAGTTATTATTCTCTTTGCACTAATGTCGATAGGTACGCTTTTCATCACGTATTTCGCTTCCAAAAAAACTAAAACGGCAGGCTCTTTTTATACGGCTGGGGGCGGTTTGACCGCTAGGCAAAATGGACTTGCATTGGCTGGGGATTTTATGTCGGCTTCCACATTTTTAGGGTTGATTGGAGCATTTTCCTTAACGGGGTATGATGGATTTTTCCTGATGTACGGAGCACTTGTTTCATTCCTTGTCGTGTTATTCCTGGTGGCTGAACCTTTAAGGAACTTAGGGAAATACACATTGGCTGATATGGTGACTACAAGGTTTAAATATAAACAGGTCCGGGGAGTGACCGCTTTTAATACCTTGGTGATATCAGTCATGTACATGCTGGGTCAACTTGTTGCGGCAGGTGCTTTGTTTAAATTGCTTTTAGACATCCCGTATAATACCTCTGTCATCATCGTAGGTATTGTAATGTTGGTATTTGTACTATTTGGGGGGATGACGGCGACGAGCTGGGTGCAGATCATTAAAGCCATCCTGCTGATTGGCGGCGTGTTTATATTATTCATGATCGTCATGTGGAAGTTGAATTTTAGTTTCATTGGAATTTTCACGGAAATGAAAACAGCGACACCCATGGGTGCAGATTACCTGAAGGCAGGTATTAAATATGCCAGTGGGTGGGATGCAGCTTCCTTGTCCCTGGGCTTAATTCTGGGAACGGCAGGTCTACCGCACATTTTAATACGTTTTTTGACTGTCCCGAATGCACAAGTGGCAAGGAAGTCTGTTGTTTGGGTGATGTGGATTATGGGTGCTTTTCATATCATGGTCATTTTTCTCGGATTCGGTGCTGCGAAGTTGGTCGGAACATCGAATATCATGAACGCTAATCCAGCGGGTAACATGGCTGCACCTTTATTGGCCCAACTTGTGGGCGGGGACATCTTATTCGCCTTTATTGCAGCCGTTTCCTTTGCTACGATACTCGCAGTTGTTGCGGGAATCGTTTTAACAGGTGCTACGGCATTTTCACATGATTTTTATAATGAAATATTAAAAGATGGAAAAGCGACGGAAAAACAGCAAATGACGATGGCTAGATGGGCTTCCATTGGTGTGACTGCACTTGCGATTGTTTTATCATTAGGTCTGCAGGAATTCAATGTAGCGTTTCTGGCATCGATTGCCTTTACATTGGCCGCCAGTTCGAATTTGCCAGTAATCCTTCTTACTATCTATTGGAAAAAATTCAATAAAACCGGAGCAATAGTCGGTATGATGACAGGTCTTTTTGGTACACTTTTGCTCGTGGCCCTCAGTCCAAATGTCTGGAACCCGGTCCCCGGAGCAACCATTATGACAGGTGACCCGATTTTCCCTTTGAATTCACCAGGAATCGTTTCCATTCCTCTTGGATTCCTCGCATGCTATTTAGGTGCCCTGATCGGTAATCGCAGGACTGGTTTTAAAACGGTTACAAAAGACAATTATAATGAAATCCTCGTAAAGTCCAATACCGGTCATGATGTTAAGGGTGTTTTGCGACATTGAATGATATGCCTATAAATAAAGGGCAGGTCATCGAACTTGTGAATCGATTTTAAAAAGCAGCCATCCAGGTTGTTTTTTATCTTTTCATTGAAATAGAAATTCAAACCAACACCATAGATTATTAGAAAAGGTGCAAATGAAATGAAGATTTAAGGATAACTGGCCATTCATTCAGAAAAAGTTTCTAGAAATTTGACGGCGCCTTTGGAAAGATAGCGTTCTTCTAGCCAAATAAGGGCGGCTTCCGATTGTACTTCACAATCTATCAATTCGACTATTTTTATCCCTTGGGTTGAAAACGATTTGGATGTGGTACGTGGCATGATGGTAGCGCCTATTCCTTCCTTCACTAAAGATAATATCATTGCAGCATCAGGACATTCACATACAATCGTAGGATCAAATCCATGTCTGAAGCATTCATTCACTATAAGTTCGTAAGTACCTTGACCGCTTACCCTATGCAGCAATAAGAGGGGATATTCTTTGATTTGTTTGAATTCGATGGAGTCTGGGATATCCCAATCTTTTGGGGTGACAAGCACAAAATCTTCCGGCGGAAGGTTAATTGATGAGAATTGCTTACCGTTAATAGGAAGCCGTACAATGGCCAACTCGATTTCCCTGTTTATTAACCCTTCTGTCAAACGGAACGTATCACCTTCCATTAACTTGAAACGTATGTCAGGGTATTTAACTCTAAAGGTTCTCATCCTTTGCGGAATGTAAGAAAAGCAAGTTTTTACAGAGCCTATGGAAAGAGTGCCCTTTACCCCTTTACTGACTTCCTTCACTTCCAGAAGTGTTTCTTCAAACTGATTCAATAGAGCTTCAGCTTTTTTATAAAGGACCTTGCCAGTTTCTGTGAGTTCAAGTTTCTTTCCATTCCGATCGAAAAGTTTTTCACCGATTTCCATTTCCATTAATTTAAGTTGCTGGCTAAGAGGCGGTTGAGCCATATGTAATTTTTTTGCGGCTTTGGTTACTTGTTCTTCCTGAACGATTGTCACAAAATATTTTAACTGCCGGATGTCCATTATATACACCTCATACATATGATTTACATATACATTTTGAATTTTTAAAGTATTTTATATATATCATAACACATGGTATATTTTGTTATAGGAATTAATTAAATATTTGGAATTTATTTAATTGTAAGCGCTTCATTTATATCGATTTTTAAGGGGGATGCAAGCATGCCGGCTAAAACAGGTAAAGAATATATCGATAGGGTAGACAAAGCAAAGGCGAATGTATGGATCAATGGAGAGCAAGTAAAAGATAAGATCAGTCAACACCCAGCTTTTAAAGGGGTCATGAAAACACAGGCTGAATTATATGATTTGCAGCATGATACCGCGAAAAATGACATCATGACTTATATTTCACCAACTTCAAACGAAAGAGTAGGGACCTCATTCATGCAGCCGCGGACTAAGGAAGACCTTGAAAAAAGGAGGATGATGATTCAAGAATGGGCAAGACATAATAATGGAATGATGGGACGTTCCCCTGATTATATCAACAGTGGGATGATGGCGTACGGTACTGCAGCGGATATGTTCGGCACTCAGGATTCGGCATTTGCAAAAAATATGAAGGATTATTATGAGCTCTGCCGGGAAAAGGATTTGTCGTTGACACATACCTTGATTCAACCACAGGTTAATAGGGGAGTTAGTGCCGCAAAGCTTCCGGACCCTTACATCGCTGCACGGATTGCTGGCAAGAATTCAGAAGGGCTTATTATAAAGGGAGCCAGATTATTAGCTACACAAGGAGGAATAACGGATGAAATCATGGTTTTCCCTTCGACATTGCTAAAACAATCAGAAGAAGAAAACCCTTATGCATTCGCATTCTCCATACCAAATAATACACCGGGGTTGAAATTCATCTGTCGTGAATCATTCGACTATGGCAAATCACATTTTGATCATCCACTTGGTTCACGATTTGAGGAGATGGATACGATTATCGTTTTTGATGATGTAGTCGTTCCTTGGAATCGGGTATTTGCATATGGGGATGTCGGAATTTGTAACCAGGCTTATAATGAAAGCAATGCAGTTGTTCATATGACCCATCAGGTGGTATCGAAGAATATCGCCAAAACCGAGTTCATTCTGGGGATTTTACAACTTATGGCGGAAACCATCAATATCGGGCAATACCAGCATGTTCAGGAGAAAATCTCGGAAGTCATCATGGCGCTTGAAACGCTAAAGGCTTTCATAACAGCTTCGGAGGCAAACGCGAAATTGGATAAATGGGGAATGATGACACCTGATTTTACACCATTAAACATTGCCCGTAATTATTATCCGAAGATTTACCCTAGATTCAGTGAAATAATGCAGCTTCTTGGAGCTAGCGGCTTAATGGCGATTCCAAATGAAGCCGATTTCAATTCGGAGCTTCGACCGGATTTGGATAAATATCTTCAAGCTGCGAATGGTGGAGCATATGACAGGGTCAAATTGTATCGTCTCGCATGGGATGTATGCATGAGTTCATTTGGATCCAGGCAAACGCTGTACGAAAGATTCTTTTTTGGAGATCCGGTCCGTATGGCGAGTGCTTTATATAACGGCTATGATAAACAGGAATATGTGGATCGTGTCAAGGAGTTCTTGAACCGTACTGAAAACCTTGCAGAAATCAACTGAGCGCGGCAGCAGTGGCAAAACATTATAATTTAAAGGCCTCCCCAATGATGTGGAAGGCCTTTAAATATGGAATCTTGTTCATTTATTGTATCGATCATGGATATTATTCTTTTTATATGTGCCAAAATCACTGAATTCCGTAAGTTCCATGGAGAGTGCAAGATATCTTTTTGAAAAGAGGGATGCCAAATGGGATTCCATCGTTTTGAATAGTTGGTCACATACTTTGGTTTTATCACTGTCCTGGCGTCCAGCACCAATTTTTAGGATGGCATGAACAAAGGCATCATCCTCTGTACCATCGGCAACACGATAATGCTTCAATTCAATGGCCCGGGATCGAATGCCGCCAATTGGAAAGATGGAAGGATAAGATATCAGTACATCATTCACCTTCCTTAATAAGCCATCAATCTGGATTTCATCTTTGATATTATCCGTATATTCAATAATAATATGAGGCATGTGATTAGTCCCTTCTGTTAATTATGGATTTTTAGATGCGGCCGATCCCCGCCTTCAGTAAATGCATCGTCACCGACTATTGTGCTGACGAGTTTCCCGATTCCTTCAATTTCAGTGATGATTTCATCGCCTACAGCAGTATCCGCCAATCCTTCAGGTGTGCCTGTCAAAATGATATCGCCTGGACTCAATGTCATGAAGCTGCTGAAATATTCAATTAAATCAGCAATGCCGAAAATCATGTCTTTCGTGTTGCCTTGCTGAGTCAATTTTCCGTTGACGTAAGTTTTGATGGCAAGATTCGAAGGATCTGGAATATCTTCGGCATCGACTAGCCAAGGTCCAATGGGGGTGCAGGTATCGCGATTTTTGACCTTTAAGTTTGGCCGGTAGTAATTCTCCAGATAATCCCGTATTGCATAATCATTTGCAACCGTATATCCACTTACATACATAAAGGCTTCTTCCTTTTTTATGTTCTTCGCCTTTTTCCCGATGACGACTGCCAGTTCACATTCATAATGCATAAAAGCTGCATCAGCAGGCCGCTTTGTCTGTCCCCGGTGGCCGATAAAGGTATTGGGGCCTTTTAAGAACGCAAGGGGTTCTTCCGGGGCTTTAAAAGCAAGCTCCTTCGCATGGTCTGCATAATTCAAGCCAAGCGCGAAGACAGTTCGTGGTTCCACTGGGGGAAGCCAGACAACATCCTGCTCATTGACAATCCGGCCATCCGCCAATTGGAGCTGGCCATGATATTCAAATGCTGGATGTATGGCACCTGCATAGGCTACACGTGCTCTCTTCATAAAATCCCCTCCAGTGATAGTTTTTCCTCGGAAATGATTGTATTTTCCAAATATCCGATTTCATCAATTTCTATTCTGACATGATCATTGGCTTTTGCCAGCGGTGCATTCTCTGGAACTCCAACTAGAAGGACGTCACCTGTACTCAAAGTCATGAAGTCTGTTACATCCTCAATAAGGCGGGATATGGAGCGAATTAAATTTGAAGTTGAATTTTCTTGCTTTAGCTCTCCATTTATATATACACGGATTCCTAAAGAATCGGGGTTGGATATCGATTCCTTGGATACGACCCAGGGACCGATCGGGCAAAATCCATCACGCGCTTTATGGCGGATCGCAGGGCGGAAAAAGCTTTCATGAGGAATGCTGATATCATTGGCAATCGTAAATCCTTCTATATAATCCAATGCATGTTCTTTCTTGACTCTTGTGGCCGTTTTACCAATTACAATTCCAAGTGCTGCCCCGATTTCCAATTCAGGTATGCTGTTTGGAAGGGGAACTGGATTTGAAAAAGAAGAAAATGTGTTTCTAGGTTTAATATAAAGGATCGGCCCTTTAGGAGGTTCATTATAGGGAGGATGGTCGATCTTTCCCTTCAATGCTTCCAATGATCCTTTATAGTTTAATAATGTTCCATATACCGTTCCTGAAATAGGGTTATCCAACTTGATTTGTGATACCTCATACTTATCACCATTCATTAATATGTAGCGGTTCGACAGTATTTCGATTTCTTCTGAATAATCTGACTCAATGAGCTTCACTCTTGCTTTTGTCATAGACACTCACCCCTTGATTTTTTATTAATCATATATGATATCGTATATGATTTTTTGCTTAAGTTCAACATATTTAGATTATTCAGTATAATTAGGCAAAAAATGTTAGAAAAAAGAGGTGTTTCAATTGAAAAATGCCTTGAACATATAGTTAGTATGAAGCTAGGATTTCATGATTACCATTCGTTAATTTGTTTAGGAAATGGAAAAGTCAATCGATAACATATACGATGATTTTACTGTAAGAGCATGGGCTTTCGTGAATAGTAAACCACCATGCAATCTAGCGAATACCTAAAAAACATAATAAGAATGATATAAAAGGCATGGAACCTCCGCTTCAATTGATTTATTTGCTTGTAAGCAGGGCTATAGGTATAATAAGTAGAGTAAATTCATTAGTAAGTTAAGTTATTTTTGGAGGTAAATTCCGTGAAAATTACAATAAAAGATGCTAGCAAATTCGTCGATCAAGAAGTAACCATTGGAGGCTGGCTTGCCAGTAAACGTTCCAGTGGGAAAATTGCTTTCCTTCAAATCCGTGATGGCTCTGGTTTCATTCAAGGTGTGGTCGTGAAAGCTGATGTGGGTGAAGAAATTTTCGCTCGTGCGAAATCGGTTTCGCAAGAGTCATCCTTGTATGTAACAGGTGTCATTCAAAAGGATGAACGCTCGCCGTTCGGTTTTGAGCTACAGGTGAAAGATATTGAAATCATTCATGAATCATTGGATTATCCCATTACACCAAAAGCGCATGGTCCTGAATTCTTAATGGATAACCGCCATTTGTGGCTGCGTTCAAAACGGCAGCATGCAGTCATGAAGATCCGGAATGAAATAATCCGAGCTACATATGAATTCTTTAATGAAGAAGGTTTCGTTAAAGTGGATCCCCCGATTTTAACTGGAAGCGCGCCAGAGGGAACGAGTGAATTGTTCGCGACCAAGTACTTTGATGAGGATGCATACCTTTCACAAAGTGGTCAGCTCTATATGGAAGCGGCTGCCATGGCACTTGGTAAGGTATTTTCATTTGGCCCTACCTTCAGGGCAGAAAAATCCAAAACAAGACGACATTTAATCGAGTTCTGGATGATTGAACCAGAAATGGCTTTTATCGAATTTAAAGAAAACCTGGAGGTTCAGGAGCAATTCGTTTCTTCGATCGTCCAATCCGTATTGAAAAACTGTCAGCTTGAGTTGAATACACTGGGCCGTGACATAGCGAAGCTTGAACAAATTCAAGCTCCTTTCCCGCGTATTACATATGATGAAGCCATTAAGTTCCTTCATGAACAAGGATTTGATGATATCCAATGGGGTGATGATTTTGGGGCTCCGCACGAAACTGCGATAGCGGAAAGTTATGATAAGCCCGTTTTCATAACCCATTACCCAACCAAAATCAAACCTTTTTATATGCAGCCAGACCCTGACAGGGAAGAAGTCGTTCTTTGTGCCGATTTGATCGCTCCAGAAGGATATGGAGAAATAATTGGCGGTTCAGAGCGGATTCATGATCAGGAATTGCTTGAGCAGAGGATCAATGAGCATGGCTTGAGCGAGGATGCTTACAAATGGTATATGGAATTAAGAAAATATGGCTCTGTACCGCATTCAGGCTTCGGTTTGGGATTAGAACGCACCGTTGCATGGATCAGTGGAGTCGAGCATGTCCGTGAAACCATCCCGTTCCCACGCCTATTAAATCGATTATATCCTTGATTCCGTAATGAAGCGGTTATCTTGCCAAATTTGGCAGATAACCGTTTTTTGTTAAAATTATAAACTTATTCGGGGAGCCGTATTCATGTTATACTTAACCAGAGGTGTCCAAAAACATGAATAAAGAACATTTATATGCGTGGTTTAAGGAAGGAACGATAACGATTCCATCCTTTTTGTTGACTAACTATAGAACAATGGGACTAAATGAACAAGAAATGGTCCTTTTATTACAATTGCAAAGCTTCATAGATAAAGGTAACCATTTCCCTGCACCATCCCAACTTTCTGACCGAATGACATTGCAGGAAACGGAATGTCTATTCTTGATCCAGCGTTTGGTCCAAAGGGGATTTATTGAAATGATGGTTGAGGAGAGCCAAGAAATCGGACAGGAAAAATACTCGTTGTCTCCACTTTATGAAAAAATGATGGACTGTTTCTTGAAAACTTTGAAACAGACAGAGTCTGCTGAAATCCAAAAAGCGGGGGAGAGCCTTTATACGATTTTTGAACAGGAGTTCGGCCGCCCTTTATCTCCATATGAATGTGAGACATTGGCAATGTGGATGGAGGATGACCATCAACCCGAAATCATTAAGTCAGCTCTGAGGGAGTCTGTCATTTCCGGAAAATTGAATTTCCGATATATTGATCGAATTTTATTCGAGTGGAAAAAGAATGGAATTAAAACCTTGGAACAGGCAAGGGAGCAAGGACAAAAATTTAGAGTTCACCAAAAGAGGGACCGAAAGACGGAAAATGCACGACCATTGAAAGATGTGCCTTTCTATAACTGGCTCGAGCAGTAATGTAAATTGAAGGAGAACCAATATGTTGAATAAAGCTCAAATTCGATATTGTCTGGATACGATGGGTGAAATGTTTCCGGATGCCCATTGTGAGCTGAATCACTCCAATCCATTTGAATTGGTGATTGCTGTTGCCCTGTCAGCTCAGTGTACGGATGTATTAGTCAATAAAGTAACGAAGGATTTATTTCAAAAATATAAAACGCCTGAGGATTACATAAGCGTTCCGATAGAAGAGCTGGAAAATGATATTCGCTCAATCGGTTTGTTTCGTAACAAGGCTAAGAATATACAAAAGTTGTCGCGCATGCTGATCGAAGAATTCGGTAAGGAAGTTCCCAGAGATCGTGATGAGCTTGTTAAATTGCCTGGCGTTGGCAGAAAGACGGCGAATGTAGTCGTTTCCGTTGCTTTTGATGTGCCTGCAATTGCTGTGGATACCCATGTAGAGCGTGTTTCCAAGCGACTGGGATTATGCCGTTGGAAGGATAGTGTCCTCGATGTTGAGAAAACGTTGATGGCTAAGATACCAAAGGATGAATGGTCCGTTACGCATCACCGCCTGATATTCTTTGGACGCTATCATTGCAAGGCCCAGTCACCAAGATGTGAAACCTGCCCGCTTCTTGAATTATGCCGTGAAGGAAAAAAAAGAATGAAAAGGAAAGAAGCCAATTGACGCAGTCCATATCATTGAAAGTCCCTGAAGAATTGGACCACCCTTTGTTTTTTCCTGAAAAGGAAACCATCTTGGAAAAAGAGCGTTTTGCCGGTTGGAGTGGAACGATCCCATTCGAAGCTTTCCCGTATGAGTTACTTTATTACAATAACGTTGAGACGTATGCTCCTTGGACTAAGGGGGCATTGCATATAAAGGAACTTCTGGAAAAATGGAAGGGAATTGATTCAGAATGCAGTTTGCTATTTTCCGAGCGAAAAGTGGGACAGACTTTGGGACTCATGAAGCAGGGGATCGGTTTATTTTTAACCGCAGTCTTCTGGATGCATGGAAAGCCAGTGGTATTGAGAGATTTCCGGGCAAAAATAGAATCCTTTCCCAATATTCCGGTGAACCTTGCTGAAAGGCTTTCTTTCATCCTTGCTAGACCCGCTTTTTTTCATTCATATAGACAGCTTAGTGAGTTGTTCCGAGAATTTGAAAAGCAATATGTGAAGTTCATGATCAAAAATAAGAACAGCCCAAAAAACGTCTAAGCTTTTAGCTTAGACGTTTTTTAAGTCAATCTTTATATATTTATTCCGTATCTTTGTTTGGATCTGGGTCAGGGTTAGGGTCAGGGGTCTCGACTGGTTTTTCCTCTTCTCCCGTTCCAGGGTCAGTGGCATCATCCCCGCCTTCGACGTCCTCATCACCACCATTATTGCCATCATCAGTGTTGTTGCCATTGCCATTACCATTACCATTATTACCATTGTTGCCATTACCATTATTACCGTTATTGCCGTTATTTTCGCCATTGCCATTATTGCCGTTTTCGCCATTGTTATTTTTGTCTTCATCTTGCTTATCTTCTTCGCCTTCTGCAGGCTTTTCTTGTTCCGGATCTTCACCTTCGGCCGGATCTTCAATCTCCTCGTCCTCAGTATCCTCAGGAGCTTCCGCTTCAGTAGGTATTTTGACTGATGTACTCGCAGGATCACTTTGTTGGTTATCCACTAAAGCTACCACTGAGAAAGTATATTTACTACCAGGGGTAGGATTCGGGATCGTTAAACTAGTATCCTTCGATTTTTTCAATACGCTCTTTGCTCCGCCATCAACGGACATCTTAACCTCGAATTGGGTATCCCCATTTCCTTTAGGATATGACCAGGATAGATTGATTTCATTGCTTTCCTGATTGTAAGAAGCGTTAATGCCAGGTGAGTCGATTTTTTCATATTCTGTCGTCACTTGTGTTGGTTCGTGACCTTTAACATAATATTCATAAGTGATTTTACTGCTTGGTGTGTATTCATTGGCTTTAACAGCTGGATTCGAACCTTTGATGACTCCAACCTTCACAACACTGTCAGGTTGATCAAAGTCTTTCGTTTCTTTTGATTGAGCCATATGTTCCATTAAATTCTTAAAGATGTATTTAGGGATCCTTTGAGATGATTCACCCAGATATTCCATTTTCTCACCAGATGCATTATCATAACCAGCCCAAACCGCGACTGTATAATTGGTTGTATAACCTGCCATCCAGCTATCTTTTACACCGGAAGATGGGATGTTGTTCGCTGCTCGCTGTTCAGGCGTGAAATTGGTTGAACCCGTTTTACCGGCTACAGGGAGACTAGGTATATTGGCTAACCTTCCTGTTCCATAAGGTTCTTTCATGACGCTTTTCAACATATCCGTCACGATGAAAGCTGTGGAATCTTTCATGACCGGTTTTGATTCCGTCTTGTTTTTAATGGTTGTTTTATCACGTAATACAATCTTTTTCACACTATGCGGTTCATTATAAATACCGTTGTTTCCGAATGAGCTGTAGGCTCCGGCAAGTTCGAGTGTGGAAACATCCTGACCACTCCCAAGTGAAGCAGATTCATTTATCTTCTCTTTAAAAGGTATGCCAAGGTCAACGGCAAAATCACGTGCCCGCTCCAAGCCGACTGCTTGTAGTGTTTTTAAGGCAGGGATATTTAATGACCGAGCAAGTGCTTCACGAGTGGTTACAGTACCATAATGTCGTCCGGAAGCATTTTTAAGCGGTGTTCCATCACTGTAAGTGTATTCCTCATCCTTGATTTGATGGTAGGTGGACCAATTTAAATATTCTACCGCAGGACCATAATCCAGAATAGGCTTAATGGTCGAACCAGGTGATCGCTTGGCATCCGTTGCATAATTCCAGCCGCGTTTAACCGTCGTGTTCCTGCCGCCGCCCACTGCTTTGATTTCACCAGTTTCTGTATCGAGTAATGTGACTCCTGCTTGGAGATCTTTACTTGGATAATTAATGATTTCATCACTATTCAACATGTTATAGACATATTCTTGGGCATCTTTATCAATTGTCGTTTGGATTTCCAAACCATCGGTAAAGACGTTATAGTCACCCATATCCCCGACTTCCTCAATTACCAAATCGATGAAGGCATCGTATGCCGTCGTATCGATTTGACTCTTATCGATTTCTTGAAGCCCCTCTGTTATATCTATGCTTTGCGCATTTTTCATTTCCGTTTCGGTGATATATCCATGTTTATTCATTAAGTGCAGGACAATATCACGGCGTTCTTTCGCACGTTCAGGGTATTTATACGGGTCATACCTGCTTGGACTTTGCGGTAATCCTACAAGCATGGCCGCTTCGTTCAATTTTAATTCGTTTAGATCTTTTCCATAATAAGTTTGCGATGCAGTTAAGATCCCGTTTGCACGGTTTGCAAAGAAAATCTTATTCACATACATTTCAAAAATTTCTTCTTTTGTATATTTCCTTTCAAGCTGTATGGATAGCCACATTTCCTGGACTTTCCTTTTGATGGTCTTATCAGGTGTTAAATAAGAACGCTTGATAACCTGCTGGGTCAATGTACTTGCACCCTCTGAGCCGAATCCGTTTTTGAAGTTGGCTATGACGGCACTGCCCAGACGTAAGAAATCGACACCGTGGTGTTCATAAAATCGTGAATCTTCCGTTGCCAGGAAAGCCTCTTCGACAAGGTCGGGTATGTCTTCATAATTTACATAATCCCGGTTTTCCTTTCCGATTTCAGCTAGCAATTTACCATTTTCATCGAGAATCTTGGATGTGACCGGATCTTTCAAAAGCTTTTGGTCAAGCTTTGGAGCGTCGCTGATAAAGTAAGCCATTGCAGCTCCTCCGGCAACAAGGCCTATTATTCCGATTGTAACAAGTATAAGGAAAATTCGCTTAAGCATATTTGTTGGCTTTTTAGGACCTGTTTTCTGTCCCTTTTTTTGAGTCTGCCCCTGCTTTCGGCGTTCTTCTCTAGTATTATATTTTTCAGCCATTACAGCTAACCTGCCTTTCTAAAAAAACTAAAAATTTTCTGCGATGAGCGAATCTACTACTTTAATATAGTCAATTCTCGGTTGAAAGCCAAGAGTAATCTTTCGTGAACTGCTTTCAACCTCTTGAAGAGTTATAGATTTGCGCCCGCCTTCTTTCATTCTCTTCCAATAAAAACTCAGTTGTTCAGAACTCATTACATATATATCATCCATTGCGGAAAACCGAATGATCACAAATGCAATTCCGTCATGCTGAACGATTTGTTTCATATGTTCAATTTGATGGTCATGAAAATTCTTCAGAGGGAACGAACTGCTGCTTTTCGTCTCCTTCGCCTCAAAATCAATGTACTTTCCTTTATAAACACCATTGTAATCGGTGGTCGATGCTTGTTTAAAATAAGCTTCTTTAATGACTGCAGCACTTCTTTTCGGATAGTGGACATCGACAATTTGAATGGGTGTCGGTTTTTTATGGATGACGGCAATGCCGTGTGCTAAATAATACTGATTGGTTTCGTTCAAATCGTCTTCCAATGTTTTTCCCCGGTTGCTGTAACTGATTTTTTTAAGTGGGCTTTTCTTTTCTTCCATAGCCTGCGGTACAAATCTTCGTCCGTTGGGATAATGAAATGCCACTTTTACCCCTCCTTTTTTTCACTTATCTATATTAGCAAAAAAAGAATCCAAAATGTGAATAAAAAGAATTGTTTCTTAGAACGATAGGATTTATGTACAACTATATGTCACAATTCATCGCTATAGAAAGGCGGACACATAGATGCGATTATTAAAGACGGAAAAGCAATTGCTACATTCCATAAAAGCCCAAACCGCTAAAGGGAATAGAGATAATATATCAAGGACAAAGGCATATGAACGATTTTTCAAAATGCATCCCGAAATACAATGGTCTTTTTTAGCGGGGATGGTTTCCAGAAATGCAGGCTGGAATATGTGTGATCTTGAAGGGATTTGGTTTTCCCGTTTGCTTGGCCAAAAATACAGGCATCTCTTATTCCTGACGTATGAAGAAGCCAACTGGAGAATATTCCAAGATGCTTATCCGCAATTACTTCTCTATCATTATTCGACGAAGTTTGGACGTCCTTTGTTTCACTTATGTCATTATTTTTTTATTACCAAATTCATGACGAACGAATGGTATTCCTTTTGGAAACATGGAAATCGGGAAAAATTAGTCACTGCGCTTATCATAAATGAACAAAACATCATAGAAGAACCGGTTATTAAAAAACAATCTTTCGTATTTCATTCTCTATTATTTTTCCTGCAGGACTGGATGCATTTTAGCACCGTTTTATTTCCTACTTGCAATGGAGAACTGTATGGCTCGTCCGTTTCTCATTTTAGAAATATCGATAAAAGGATTGAATTGGGGAAAAGGTTGGCCGGCCTTTTATTTTCTGAAGATTTGTTTCCGCTATTCTATGAATTTTCCTGCAGGACAGAACCAACGGGGGCCAGATATGATTATGAACAATATCGAAAAAATCCTAGGTACCATGAAACCCCGATGCTGAGGGGAGTATATCCATTGATTCATCATCAAGCAAGGATGACAGAGCAATGGGATATGAAAAAAAAGGTTAAAAAAAAATGGTTCATTGAATCCAAATGGGAAGAAGACCCGTATTTGACTGATTGGTATGACCATAAACAAAAGCAGCTGCATACAGCAGCAATGCTCAAAAATTGGATATTATAAAAGCAAACAGGGAAGGCGTCGTGTAAGCCTTCCCTGTTTTATCGGTCAGTATTTATGTCTTACGTAGAGGGGCGGTTTTCTCCGCTAAGCTTCGGGTTTCCCGTTCCTGCCTTTTTAGTGGGCGGCTTTTGTCGTTTTTCGTTTTTTTGCTGTCTGCTTTCATTCGACTGCATAAAATCACCTCCTGTCTGTATTCTTGTTTAAAACTTCATTCTTCATTCTGCCATTGTTGTCGAAGGGCATAATAAATTAAGTGAATTGCACTTTCTTTGCCGATTCCCTTCTAGTTTTGTCAGTCATGAAGGGCTTTCTGATAAAAAAAAGAATAGTACAGGTAAAGAATGGGAGGGATCAGCATGGTCAATAAAAGTGTCGCAACAGAGGAGATATTAAGGATGATAGCTGAGATCAGTACCAGCCTGGATCGTTTGGAAATTTCATATGGGGAAACTGTAAATACAGTGCGGTGTAAACTATGGGCGGAGCAATATACATTAGTTAACGAAGCCCAGGAAGCCATTGAGAAAGCCGAGGATTATTGGGTAAATGCTGAAGGTGTAAACCATTCCTTTTCCATTGTCCCGAAAAAATCAATAATAAAGAACAATGTTCTCACTGAATTGCACGTATAAGCCAGAAGAATATCATTTTATAATGAACTGGATTATAATAAGGTAAACAATTGTGCGGAGGAATATATTGTGCAAAAAGAAAAACTGCAGCTATTAACAGAACAATTAATAAAATTCACGGACCAAGCGGATGATATCTATGAGGGTGTACGGAAGGAAGGAAAGGAAAAGGATTTTTTTTCGGATGTCAAGCCGTTTGCAGACCAGGTAAGGACCGCATGCATCGAATGGGAAACCGGAATGAAGGAGTGGATGAAAGAATCCGAATTTAGGCATCTTTTCCCCGAGCAAATCGAACAAACCGCCCATAACCTTTCTGATGTGGCCGTACAGGCATTTTTCCCTAAAACAAGTTATAAGCGATTTAAAAGCCATGTTCAATCGGTGGAATTCATCCTTAATAATGTAAGAACGGAAATCAATCGGATTTTATCATAAAAATACCTACACTATATTACCCCTTTTTTCATATATTATCAGAACCATGTAATGAAAAAAGAGGAGGGCTCATTGACATGATGAGATCCGGTTTTAACCAAATCTCCCCAAATCAAGGACAGTTTCCTCAATCAATGACGGAATATTGGGGAGGGTACCAGCAGCCAATGCCGTATCCTCCGCCCAATAATCATAATCATGAACAACCATTTATGTATCCATATCATCTCCAGGATACAGGGGGCTATATGACACCATATCATGATCCTTATCAGCAAGCGGCCTATCATCCATTCCAATCAGTCCAGCAGCAGGCGATGCCTGTGGGAGCTTATCCTGGCAGCAGTGTAATGCAGCCAATGGCACAAATGCAGCCAATGGCACAAATGCAGCCAATCCAGTCCAATCAGCAGCCGCAAGCTTTTAGCCCGTTCGCAAATCCGTTACAGCCAGCTAAAAGACCTCCGCAAGGTCAGCAGCAGGCTCATAATCCATATCCTAAGCAGCAGTTCATGCAAAAACCCCAGCCATCGGGTTTCAAATCGGTCATGAATCAATTCAAAACACAAGATGGCTCGATGGATATAACGAAGATGATGAATACAGCTGGACAAATGATGAATACAGTTTCTCAAGTATCTTCAATGGTCAAAGGAGTTGGGGGCTTCTTCAAAGCTTAGATGGTGAATAAAGGAAAAGCAGACTTACAAGTGACCCAGCCACTTTTTTAAGTCTGCTTTTATTCATGTCTAATGGATTTCAATCCGATTCCCCCTGATTTTGGGTAGATGAAGCGTGAGGATGCCATCGCGATGTCGAGCGGTGACTTTTGCTTCATCAATGGGTTTTGGAAAGGAAATGGTTCTTGAAAGAGTACCTGCTGAAACTTCTTTTTGAAACATTCCTTGATTTTTATGTCTTCTATCTACTTGCTTTGCAGTTATGGTTACGGCATGGGCCAGTACATCAATTGATATTTGGCTGCGTGCAATTCCAGGCAAAGTGGCGGTAAGGGTATATTCTGAATGCGTTTCGTGAACATCAACCGGAAAGCTGCGTTCTTTCGCCGAACCGAAGAAATCGTCAAGAGATTGCAGCATGCCTTTAGGAGGCCTTTCGGAAAACAGCCGATCCATTTTGTTAATGAAATGGGTAAAGGGTTCTATTCTCCGATTATTATTTTTTTCAGAAGAGGTCATCGCGGTGCTCCTTTCTAAAAAATTCCTTTGCCTATAGGCTATGTGAGGAATTAAGAAATGTGAATGCACTGTTGGGTTTCAGATAAAGGACTATAGGGAATACCGTTACTGAATGATTAGAAAAGGAAATGAGGGATTTATATGACAGATAATGGCAAGCTTTCCTACATAGATACCGGGAAAGGAAATGAAACATTGTTGTTTATTCATGGATTTTGCGGAAGCCATGAATATTGGAGTGACATCATTGCTGAATTAAAGGATGAATACCGGGTTATTGCCGTTGATTTACGGGGGCATGGTGCAAGTGAGGTAATAGGGGAATCGTTCTCGATTGAAGATATGGCTGCTGATATTGCGTCATTACTGGACGAACTGGAAATCGGAAAGGTATATATGTTTGGTCATTCGCTTGGGGGATATATCACCTTGGCGTTCGCAGAAAGGTTTCCTGGGAAATTGTCTGGTTTTTCATTGGTACATTCTACGGCTTTGCCGGACGATGAAACTGGAAAGGCTGGGCGCTTAAAATCTGTCGAGAAAATCAAAAGTGATGGAATTCCAGCTTTCATTGACGGACTTATACCAAAGCTTTTCGCTAATCCCGAAGATTCCAATATTGAACAAACTAAGGAAATCGGATATAAAACCAGTGAAAGCGGTGCGATAGGGTCTTTACATGCCATGAGGAACAGAATAGACAGAAATCATGTACTCAAAGATACAAAGTTACCTGTTTTATTGGTTGCAGGTGAAGAGGATAAGCTAATTCCCGTTGAAAAAACCTTTTCTGTAAAAGGGAGCCATATCCATGAAGTTATACTTAAGGGCAGCGGCCATATGGGAATGCTGGAAGCTCCAAGCAGACTACTCGAAGAAATCATTCGCTTTGTTGAAGAGAATTAATTAAATGATAAAAGACCGAGCTGGAGACGGGATGTTGCCGTTTCCAGCTTTTTTTTTGAATAGGAAATAGTTTCCCTTTTGCATAGAACGTTCATTCGGTAGAATAGGAGTATGAGGTGGTTATATGAAACTGCGAAAAAATTTAAAGGAAGTTATTAAGGATTTAAAAACAAATGAGGATTTTAAAGATAACATCGTACATTGGCAAGTAATTGAAGCGAAAGAGGCGAAACATGTCCCTTTTCCCGCTGCAATGAATGATAAGATCAAGCATGCTCTTGAAATACGGGGGATAAATGGGTTGTACACCCATCAGGCAACTGCATTTGATACTGCTGTCAGTGGCAATAGCCTTGTGGCGGTCACACCAACAGCTTCTGGTAAAACATTATGCTATAATTTGCCGGTCCTTCAAAAGATACTGGAAAATGAAAAAACCAGGGCGCTTTATATATTTCCGACAAAAGCGCTGAGCTATGATCAAAAAAGCGAATTGAATGAAATGATTGATGAAATGGATGCTAAGATAAATAGTTATACATACGACGGGGACACACCTTCAAACATCAGGCAAAAAATTCGCCAGGCCGGGCATATCGTGATCACAAATCCTGATATGCTCCATTCCGGAATCCTGCCCCATCACACGAAATGGGTCTCTTTGTTTGAAAACTTGAAGTATGTGGTCATCGATGAACTTCATATTTACCGAGGCGTTTTCGGAAGTCATACAGCCAACGTCATAAGAAGGTTAAAAAGGATCTGCAAGTTTTATGGAAGCGACCCTGTATTCATCTGTACTTCCGCTACGATTAATAACCCAAAAGAGTTAGCAGAAGAGCTTACGGAAAAACAAATGGTCCTTATCGATAATAACGGAGCACCCAGTGGGAAAAAGCATTTTGTATTTTATAATCCCCCAATAGTCAATAAACCGCTCAACATACGAAGGAGTGCGGTTTTGGAAGTCAGGAAGCTGGCAAATGAATTTTTGAAAAATAAAATACAAACGATTGTTTTTGCGCGAAGCAGGGTTCGAGTGGAAATTCTATTGACTTATTTACAGGAACTTGTGTCAAAGCAATTGGGGCCAAAATCGATCAGGGGCTATCGCGGCGGATATCTGCCAACACAGCGTAGGGAAATTGAACAAGGCCTTAGGGATGGTTCCATTTATGGGGTAGTTTCCACAAATGCACTTGAGTTGGGTGTCGATATCGGCCAGCTCCAGGTTTGCATAATGACCGGTTACCCTGGATCCATATCGAGTGCCTGGCAACAGGCTGGGCGAGCAGGAAGAAGGCATGGTGAAGCTTTGATCATCATGGTCGGCAGTTCCAGTGCCCTTGATCAATATATCGTACAGCATCCCGATTATTTCTTTACCAGAAATCCAGAAACTGCAAGAATCAATCCGGATAATCTTTTGATCTTGGTTGATCATGTAAAATGTGCAGCATATGAGCTACCTTTTAAAAAAGGCGATACTTTTGGGAAAACAGAGATAATGGACGTTCTTGAATTCCTTACGGAAGAAAGGGTCTTACACCTAAATGGGGACAAATGGCATTGGATGAATGATGCTTTTCCCGCAAGCAATATCAGCCTGCGCTCAGCGGCACAGGAAAATGTCGTGATCATCGACCAAACGAATGCACCGGTTAATCGGGTCATAGGGGAAATGGATACGTTCAGTGCAATGACCCTTCTTCACGATGAAGCCATTTATTTACACCAGGGAATTCAATTTCAGGTGGAAGAACTTGATTGGGATGAAAAGAAGGCTTATGTACGTGAAGTCAATGTGGACTATTATACGGATGCTAACCTTGCTGTCCAATTGTCTGTATTGGAAGTCGATAAACAGCGAACTTTCGCTTCCACAACAGCTGCTTTTGGTGATGTCGCAATCAGGGCGATGCCCACGATCTTCAAAAAAATCAAATTCGAAACTCATGAAAATATTGGTTCAGGTCCAATCAGTCTCCCTGAGATGGAACTGCACACTAGTTCGGCCATGCTTTCCATGGATCCTGATATATTCAAGTGGGGCGAAAATCGAATAGAACAAGGAATGATAGGTGCGTCGCATGCGCTGAATTACATGATTCCGCTATACGTTATGTGCGATCCGCATGATATTCATGTTTATCCGCAGGTTAAGGCAGCACATAATGAAAAACCGACCATTTTTATCTATGATAGTTATCCGGGAGGCATAGGGTTAAGTGATAAAGTATATGAAAACTCTGAAGTCATTCTGCTGGAAACAATATCAATGATCGAAAATTGCACGTGTGAAAGCGGCTGTCCTTCCTGTATCGGTACGGAATCCGCAACGAAAACAGCCAAGAGTGATGCCAAACAATTATTAGGTCAATTTTGTAAGCAAAAACATTAATAGATTGCAGTGATATGTGAAAAGAGGTGTAATTTCATGTCTTTAAAAAATAAATTGAACCGTATGAAAACGCATATGAACCTAGGAAAACATTCTTCTCCAGTAGAAGAAGACCAGACATTGAATGAAGAAATTCCTTACTTTGAAAAGTGGCTGGAGAACGATACCGTTTCCTTTCATTTCGACGATGACTATTGTTTCATTAGGGAAGTCCGTTACCCTATAAATCACAAACACGGGTTATATGAATTTTCCGAGCTGAAAAAGGTCGTAAAAGAGTGGAATCAAACATCATTGGAGCATCCACTTTCCGCCAGGGGCGTTAAAAGTGAAGATCTGTTTTTCTTCGATACGGAAACGACAGGGCTAGGAGGCGGAGCCGGCAATACCATTTTTTTACTAGGGTATGCCTATTTAGAAGGTGAAGAAGTAGTCGTGAAGCAACATATCCTTCCGCAGCCTGGAAGTGAAATACCGCTTTATCAAAGCTTTCTGGAAAACATCAATTACGAAACGCTTGTCACATATAATGGTAAATCCTTTGATTGGCCCCAGCTAAAAACGAGACATACCTTGGTAAAGGAACATGTACCGAAACTACCGGAATTCGGACATTTCGATTTGTATCATGCTTCAAGACGCCTATGGAGAAACAAATTGGAACGAGTGAAATTATCAGCTGTCGAAACAGATATTCTAGGTGTACATAGGGAGGATGATATTCCTGGATATTTGGCACCGATGATTTATTTTGATTTTGTTGAGAGGAAGAATCCAGAAATACTGTTTGGAATCATGAAGCATAATGAATTGGATATCTTATCATTGATCACTTTGTATATTCATTTGTCCCGAAAAATCCTCCAAATCGATGGATATACGGAAGAGTCAATGGAAATTGCACGATGGCTTGCTTATTTGGGGAAAAAAGAGGAGTCAGTTGAGACATATCAAAAAATATTGGAATCGGGTAATGAGGAAGATCGGATATTAGCTGGCCATGCATTGGCCTTCCAGAAAAAGAAGCAAAAACAATTCGCTGAAGCTTTGGAAATTTGGAAGGAAGTCGCCTTAAAAGGGAATGTGCAAATAAGGATACAGGCACAGATTGAATGTGCAAAATTATACGAACATCAATTTAAGGACGTCGGTCATGCTCTAAAATGTTCAATAATCGCACATCAAGAGATGGTTAGGGAAGGGACCGCCCTGGGGAAAAAACAGTTGGAATTGGAAAAGAGGATCCGGCGGCTCGAAAAGAAAGAGGAATCAAAGGATATTTCTGTATAAGATAAGGACCGAGAATCTTCTTTTAGTGCAAAAGGCCGAAAATAAAAAATATGTATACAATTATTGTAGCCTTCAACTATTGTGTGTAAAATGGAAAGAGTTGAGGGTGAAATACCGAAGCGTTCATTTCATGCCTTTACATCATATAAAATTAAGGTGAAAGCGGAGCGGAGAAATGTATAAAACGACTTTATTTCTATTTTTTGTAGTCCTTTGTTTAACGATAGTTTTGTTTACTTCATTAAAAGACAGTCTCTATTCCTTTTTATAGAATATTCCTCATTTCATTTGAAGGTTAGCCAGATATAATAATGATAGTGTACTTATTGACAGCCATACATCGTTTTATACTTATTCTGTATAAATAGGTCATTTCATCAGTACACGTATCCCCTTTTTTTCATAGTCTGTAATGGTAAGACTAAACTTATCATGATGAAAGGGGACGTATTATAAATGTATTTTCGTAATTGTGGAGGAAATAACCCCAATGTAATGGGAGCATCCAACAATGTAATGGGTGCATCTAACAATGTAATGGGCGCATCCAACAATGTAATGGGAGCATCCAACAACGTAATGGGAGCATCCAACAACGTAATGGGAGCATCCAATGTAATGGGAGCATACGGGAACGCACCTGGAGTAATGGGCGCATCAACCGGTAAACACTCCAACGTAATGGGAGCGTCAGCTGGTAAAAACTCTAACGTAATGGGAGCCTATAGTCCATCTGCTGTATCTCCAGCGCAATATGGTCCAACACAAACATCTCCATCTCAAGTTGCCCCAGCGCAAGTCTCTCCAACACAGCAATATGTCAATACGAATGTATCGAACACAGTGATCCCTGTCGTTCATCCATCACATACTACAAATGTCAATAAACATGTGAACACGTTTAAGCATTATTTCCCGCATACTCAATCCGTGGTGAACGAGTGCTATAATCAACACTTGATTTGTGGAAGGCCGCCGCAAAACCCATGCTGTCCACCTAAGCATTTCGGATACTAAAAAATAAGGGCTTATTAAGCCCTTGTTTTCATACATAATCATGTTAAAAGGAGATTAGTCTAGCGATGAAGGTTTTGTATATGACGGGCTACAAAGCTTTTGAATTCGGGATATTCAAAAATGACCATGAAGCCGTAAAATATATAAAGAAAGCGATGAAGGAGCGTCTCCTGCCATTGGTGGAAGACGGGCTGGAATGGGTGATCATCTCAGGGCAGTTGGGTACGGAACTATGGGGTGCCGAAGTGGTGTTCGAATTACAGGAAGAATATCATCAGCTTAAATTAGGGGTGCTTACTCCTTTCCTGAAACAGGAAGAGTCATGGAACGAGACGAATCAAGATTACTACCGATCCATATTGGCCCGTGCCGATTTTGTTGAGTCCATTTTCAACAAACCATATGAAGGGCCACAACAGTTGAAAACCAAAAATAGGTATATGGTCCATAAAAGCGATGCCATGCTCATCATTTTCGAAGCTGAAAAAGAAGGATCAGCCCGATATCCTTATTTCGAAGCAATGAAAAAGGCGGAAACACAGCCATACCCCATCTTTCAGATAAACTTTGATGATCTGCAACTGGCTGCGGAAGAAGCCAGCTGGTCCGAAGAATGATGGAGTGAAAATAATTATGGATTAAAAGTTGTTTCTAAAGCATAATCATATTATGATGAAATTTAGATACAGATTTAATGGGATTACATATCGTTCTCTGAAACAGTAAGCTTACAAAATGGTGTTTCGTTGACAAACCCAAGCAGATTTGAAAAAATAATAAAAAGTCGATTGTATTGGCGAAAGTATTGAGGTGAAGTCTTATGCTATCCGATAAGATAAAATTAACGGCTAAAGATATTCTTGAAAAAGATTTTAAAACAGCCATGCGCGGTTATAAACCTGAAGATGTGGATCAATTCCTGGATCTGATCATTAAAGATTATGAAGTGTTCCATCAGGAAATTGAAGATCTAAAACAAGAAAATCTTAAATTGAAAAAACAAGCCGAAGAGAGTACAAAACGTCCAAATCAACCTGCTCCAAGTGCCACTCCGGGAACCACTAACTTTGATATCCTTAAACGGTTATCCAACTTGGAAAAGCACGTTTTTGGTAACAAGCTTTTTGACTGAGATTTTGCATTGTAAAAGTGAAAATGATTTTGGTATTGTGTTTTCGTGAATAATGGAGTATAATCAATTATGTTATGTTAACGTTTGGGTAATTGCTGCTGCATTTATGCAGTTGAGGAAAGTCCATGCTCGCACGGACTGCGATGTCCGTAGTGTTCGTGCCTGGCGAAAAAATAAGCTTGGGCAGCAATCTTGGATTGCTGACGGCTGGGAAAATGCCTAAGTCCTTTTGGATATGGCATGAATACCTATAAAAGTGCCACAGTGACGGAGCCTTTACAGAAATGTAAAGGGTGGAACGAGGTAAACCCCACGAGCGAGAAACCCAAATTAATGGTAGGGGCGCTTTCTTCCTTGGAATTGAACGAGGAGAAGGACAGAAGCACTTGCTTCTGTAGATAGATGATTACCGCCGAAGTACGAGACGCGAGTCGCTTGCAGTACTGAGGAACAAAACATGGCTTACAGAACGTTATCATATAACACCAAAAGCACAACTCTCCTTTTAAAAGGGGAGTTTTTGTTTATGGAGAATGCACTATTATAAAAAGATTGGGCATTTCCATTTATTTTTCGTTTTCTGAAACACGGCTGTGTTAAACTTAAAACTTGGCAAGTTTTTCATTGCGTTCGAATGATTAGGGAAATGGCTTAAATGAAGTCTGTCGGTAACGTTTTTAAAAATAGTGTTGGAATGTTAAGCATTTCTTTGATTCTGGGTATCCTATTTATAAAGGTTCCTTAACTCTTCTGTTAGCCCTAATATGAAGGTATCAAGATAGAACATCAAACTTCAGAACAATGGATGGGAAGCATACATAATTGGTTGGATGGCAGCGTGTATCCTAAGGTATTGAGTAAAGCTTTACTTCACGGTGATTAATACGCTACATGATCATGATATAAGCTAGGCAAACATTGGCTTACTGAAATATAAAAACGCGGTGGACCATAAGGTTTACATGTAAAAAATCAATGCCTGATTCTAAATACATAAATGAAAGAAATTCGGGAAAAGGTGCCATTGATTTGGATTAATGGAAAGAAGGTGCAGGATTAATGAAACAATTCGATATAATTGCAACATCAGCAATGGGATTGGAATCAATTGTTGCCAAGGAGGTGCGGGATCTTGGTTACGATTGTCAAGTCGAAAATGGTAAAATCACCTATAAAGGGGATCAATCCGCCATTGCCCGCTCTAATTTATGGCTGCGCAGTGCCGATAGGGTGAAAATTAAAGTCGCGGAATTCAAAGCATATTCATTTGATGAGTTGTTTGAAAAAACAAAGGCCTTGAATTGGGAAGATTTCTTATCAGCCGATGTCGAGTTCCCCGTGAGTGGAAAATCCGTTAATTCAAAGCTATACAGTGTCCCTGATTGTCAGGCTATTGTAAAAAAGGCGATTGTTGATAGATTGAAAAGTAAATATAAGCAAGTATCTTGGTTTGCGGAGACAGGTCCTTTGTTTAAAATTGAAGTGTCTATTTTAAAAGATGTAGTGACACTTACCATAGACACTTCAGGTGCTGGTTTGCATAAACGGGGTTATCGTACAGGGCAGGGAGAGGCGCCCCTAAAAGAAACATTGGCGGCTGCGTTAATCATGCTGACCAATTGGAAACCGGATAAACCTTTCATAGATCCATTTTGTGGATCTGGAACGATTCCCATCGAGGCGGCCTTAATTGGGCAGAATATAGCACCTGGGTTTAACAGGGAATTCGTTTCTGAAACTTGGTCATGGATGGACAGCAAGGTTTGGGATGAAGCGCGGATTGAGGCTGAAGATTTAGCCGACTATGATCAATACTTGGACATAACCGGTTGTGATATTGACCATCGAATGGTCGATATAGCTAAAGCGAATAGTTTTGAAGCCGGTCTGGGTGATTTGATTGAATTCAAACAAATGCAGGTAAGGGATATCTCGACCAGGAAAGAGTATGGTGTCATTGTCGGGAACCCGCCTTATGGAGAACGTCTAGGTGAGAAAAAAGCGGTAGAGCAGATGTATAGGGAAATGGGCCAAGCCTTCAAGAAGCTTGATACATGGTCGGTATACATGATTACCTCCAATCCTGACTTCGAACAGCATTACGGTAAGCCTGCAACGAAAAAAAGGAAATTGTTCAATGGTTTCATCCGTGCCGACCTTTATCAATATTGGGGGAAAAGGCCGCCAAGGCAGCCTCAAGGTGAATGAGTAGGTAGAATATAATGGAGGATTTTTGCTAGTCAGGACGATTTATTCATAATAGGTTCCAGTCTTGCTTATCATTTCCTTTTCTGTTATTCTAATAATGAATTATTTTTGTTCAGATTTAAGGAATACCTTAATATTCTTTTGAGCAAGGATAGTAATATAATGTGTGGAGAACACACTAGGAGGCAACAAAAATGGAACAAGGTAAAGTAAAATGGTTTAACGCAGAAAAAGGTTTTGGATTCATCGAACGTGAAGGTGGAGACGATGTATTCGTACATTTCTCAGCTATCCAAGGCGAAGGTTTCAAAACACTTGAAGAAGGCCAAGACGTTACATTTGATGTAGAACAAGGTCAACGTGGACCACAAGCATCAAACGTAAACAAAGCTTAATTCAACCCTATATTACTTACAGACAGGCTCTCTTGGAGCCTGTCTTTTATTTTACGAATCGGGCAACCAGACAGCATGCATACATACATATTACCTTTCATTCTGATAATAGGTAAATATCTTGACTACTAATGTGAAATAAAGGATAATATACTTTTGCCTAAGATAATAATGATTCGGATTCTATATAATGATGATAGATAAAAGGGGAGACCATGATGCTTAAAACACTGCCTTTTTCGGTAACAAAGGAAGATTCTTTTTACGATAAGCTTTCAGAATGGATCGGTGATGTTTTTTACGATATTCTTCCCGAAAAAGGATTTGAGCTGCGTGACGAACAAATCTTCATGGCTTTTCAGTTAGAAAAAGCTTTTAAAGAAAAAAATGTAAGTTTTGCTGAAGCAGGGGTAGGGACCGGTAAGACTTTGGTCTATTTACTATATGCGATTTGTTATGCGAGATATACGAATAAACCGGCAATTATTTCATGTGCAGATGAAACGTTGATTGAACAGCTTGTCAAAGAGGAAGGCGACATCCAGAAAATCAAGAATGCTTTAGGTATTGAAGTGGATGTTCGGCTTGCCAAATATCACGATCAATATGTATGTCTTAAGAAATTGGATTATGCTGTGAATCATGAGGATTCAGAAGGGATAGATCAGCTCTATGATGAACTTCCCAAGTTTGTTCATGATAACTCATCCATGAACGCCTATACAGCATATGGAGACCGTAAACAGTATCCATATTTAAATGATGAAGACTGGTCTAAAGTTGGCTGGGATCAGCTTCAAAACTGTTTTACTTGTGATAAACGCCATCGTTGTGGGCAAACCCTATCACGGGACCACTATCGAAAATCAAGTGATTTGATCATTTGTTCACATGACTTCTTCATGGAACATGTATGGACTAAGGAAAAGCGTAAGCGTGAAGGACAGTTACCATTACTGCCTGATCATAGCTGCGTTGTCTTTGATGAAGGTCATCTTTTGGAATTTGCTGCTCAAAAGGCTTTAACTTATAAAGTTGGGGAACAAACCCTTGCTTCGGTTCTGGAATTGCTTACAGCCAATCAGGTTCGTGAAGAAACCTTATACATCATCGAGGACTTAATCGATATCAATGAAGAATTTTTTGATTTGTTGGATGAAAAAGCGATACATGTCAGCGGATCTAATCGTTATGAAATCCCGATGTCAAAAGAAATAACAAACTTTGCCCAAAAGCTTCATAAAAAGGTTGAAGAGTTAGAGGAGAATCTTGTTTTTGAAGCGGAAATGTACACGATCAATGATTATGATTTAAAAGTGACGGAAGAGTATTTAGAGCAGCTGGGCTACTCACTTTCTCTATTTGTGAAGGATGAACAGGCTGTTTCCTGGTTTGAAGAAAATGAAATGACCAAAACATTGGTCATCATGCCAAGGCTTGTGCAGGATATCTTGTCTGAACAGGTATTCTCGAAAAAAATCCCTTACATTTTTTCATCGGCAACATTATCGGACAATAAATCCTTCCAATATATTGCAGATAGTTTAGGGATAGAAAAGTATGACAGCTTTTCCGTTGAATCACCATTTGATTACGATGAAGTCATGAAAATGAACATGCCGGTCTTCGAAAATGGAGATCAATTGGCAAAACTTCAATATACAATGAAGACAATTGAGGAAAATGAAGGTCGAACACTAGTGTTATTCCATTCAAAAGAAGAATTGCAATGGTTCAAGGAAAACTGCCCAATATCATCTTATCCATTTTATTTTGAAGGGGAAGCGGAAATCAGCGAGCTTGTTAAGAAGTTCCAAGAGGATGAGCAATCTGTCCTTTTCTCCTATCATTTATGGGAAGGTCTTGATGTACCAGGCCCTTCATTACAAAATGTAGTGATACACTCGCTTCCATTCCCGCCTCGCGATCCGGTTTTCGAAGCCAAACGTAACTCGGTTACCGATGCATTCGAAGAAGTGGATCTTCCATACATGCTCCTTCGATTGCGCCAGGGAATAGGGCGTTTGATCAGGACGAGCAATGATTCGGGAACCGTCCAGATTTTGATTGAAAAGGATCTTTCGGAACATGTGAAAGAGAAGATTGTATCCATTCTTCCTGTAACGATTTAAATAAAACCCAATTCATAATGAGAGCCAAGGGAACCCCTTGGCTCTTTTTATTTGAATTTATTAATCGGAGTGGTTCTGATATGAAAGTCTTTTGTATAATATGGTAAAGTGTAGTTGGAAGGAGCAGTGAATATGAAAAAAAAGGGTATAGAACTGATAGAAAAAGAGTTTAAAGAATATGTAAAGAAAATCTCGGCTTATAATGAAGCTCTCGCGTTAATTTTTTGGGATTTGCGTACAGGTGCACCTAAAAAGGGAGTTGAGCAGCGTTCCGAAGTTATCGGTATGCTTTCATCCGAAGTGTTTAATATGAGCACAAGTAAGGAAATGGAATCCTTCATTGCAGAACTTTCGATGGATGAAGCCATTCTTAGTGAATCGATGAATAAGATGGTACAAGAGTGTAAAAAAGAGTTTGAAAGGAATAAGAAAATTCCTGCGAACGAATATAAGGAATTCGTCATTTTACAATCGCGTTCTGAAAGTGCATGGGAAGAGGCAAGGGAAAAAGCTGATTTTTCTTTATTTCAACCTTATCTGGAGCAAATTGTAGCATATACCCGCAGGTTCGTAGAGTACTGGGGATATGAAGGGACGAAATATAATACCCTTTTAGACATATATGAACCAGGCATGACTGTAGATATACTTGATGGCGTATTCAGTGAGCTTCGGTCGAGGATCGTACCTTTGGTAAAACAGATAGCAAAAAGCGAACATAGACCGGAAACAGCGTTCCTATATAAAGAATTTCCAAAAGAAAAACAGCATCAACTCAACTTGGAAATTTTAAATCAGCTAGGATACGATTTCAAGGCTGGCAGGCTTGATGAAACAGTTCACCCTTTTGAAATTAGAATAAATAGGGGCGATGTCCGGGTGACGACCCGATACGATGAAAATGATTTTAGGGGGGCAATCTTTGGTACCATTCATGAATGTGGACATGCCATTTATGAGCAGAATATCGCCGAAGAGTTAACCGGAACACTTCTCGATAGCGGGACATCAATGGGGATCCATGAATCACAATCTTTGTTTTTCGAAAACTTCATTGGACGGAACCATAGCTTTTGGAAAAATAAATTTTCCTTATTAAAAGAATATGCTCCCGAACAATTCCAAGATGTGACGCTGGATGAATTTTACCGGGGCATTAACGAATCAAAACCATCGTTCATCCGTATTGACGCAGATGAACTGACGTATCCTCTACATATTATGATTCGGTATGAACTGGAAAAGGCCCTCTTTAATGGGGAACTTGAAGTGAAGGATTTACCGGAAGTCTGGAATGAAAAATACAAGGATTATTTGGGAATTGTGCCTGAAAATGATGCAATGGGCGTGTTGCAAGATGTACACTGGGCAGATGGCAGCTTTGGTTATTTTCCTTCTTATGCATTGGGATATATGTATGCAGCCCAAATCAAGCAATCGATGCTTAAAGATTTGCCTGATTTTGATGAACTGTTGGAAGCGGGTGATATTGAACCAATCAGGAAATGGCTTAATGAAAAAATACATAAATACGGAAAAACAAAAAAGCCTCTGGAGATTTTGAAAGAAACGACAGGGGAAGGCTTGAATGTTCAGTATTTGATAAAGTATCTTGAAAATAAATATAAAGAAGTTTATAAAATCAAATGAATCAAAGAAGAAGGACTTGGATTAATCTCAAGCCCTTCTTCTTTTTTATGGGTTGCTACAAAAACGCATGGTATAATACCAGTAAAATGGAATATGATGTTTTTTTGATAGGAAATCCAAGTTATTTAGGTTTGGTGATTTCGCAATTTTCTAATAATACGAATAATGATTTATTTTTCTAATTTAAAGTTCGGTTTTTTATTAAAAATTACTTTTCAAATAGGGTCAGCGTTGGTATAATTCATATATTAATAAAATATAATGTTTCACTCGTATAATAGCAGGGATATGGCCTGCAAGTTTCTACCGGATTACCGTAAATAATTCGACTATGGGTGAGTAATAGATCTTGTTGCGTAAATGAAGGCTTTTGCTGATTCATTTTTCATTCGTGCCCAAGAAGTATTGCTTCACTCCAAAAAAGTGCCGCAATGTTTCTTGGGCTTTTTTATATGCCGGGAAATAATTGTATGGTTTTTGGGTCAATAAACATCCGAGATTGGGAGGAACCTTCATGCAACTTTTAAAGGAAAAAATCTTGTCCGAGGGTCAAGCTTTATCAGAAGATATTTTAAAAGTAGATTCATTCTTAAATCATCAAATGGATCCTTTGCTAATGAAAGAAATTGGTAAAGAATTCGTTAAACGTTTCGAACACAAGGAAATCACGAAAGTGCTGACAATTGAATCATCAGGCATTGGTCCTGGTTTGATGGCTGCTTTGGAATTGGAAGTTCCGCTCATTTTTGCCCGTAAACGTAAATCACTTACTTTAACAAATGATTTAGTGACGGCATCCGTTCATTCCTTTACAAAAAAAGAAACCAATACCATTACGGTTTCCAATAAATATATTGAAGCTGGAGATAAGGTCTTGATCATCGATGACTTCCTTGCGGTCGGACAGGCAGCCAGGGGCTTGGTGGAAATCTGTAAGCAGGTTGGAGCAGAAGTGGCCGGAATCGGCATCGTGATTGAAAAAGCATTTCAAAGTGGTGGTAAGGATCTTAGGGAACAAGGTTTCCAAGTGGAATCACTTGCACGAATTGCTGAGTTGAAATTCGGTGAGATAACGTTCGCTGAGGAAAAGGAAGGAGCAGCCGTCAATGTCTAATCAATCACCATTAAAAGTTGCTTCCTTAGGATTACAACATGTTCTCGCCATGTATGCCGGTGCAGTCGTCATTCCATTGATTGTCGGTGGGGCGCTGGGATTGACTGCAGCGCAGTTAACTTATTTAGTTTCGATAGACATTTTGATGTGCGGGATAGCAACTTTATTGCAAGTGTGGAAAAATAAATTCTTTGGAATAGGGCTTCCGGTCGTCCTAGGCTGCACATTTACAGCAGTTAGCCCGATGATTGCAATTGGTACGCAATATGGAATCAACTCCATTTATGGATCTATTTTGGCGTCGGGATTGATTGTCATTATCATTAGTAAGTTCTTCGGAAAACTGGCAAGGTTCTTCCCGCCCATTGTCACTGGATCGGTCGTTTTGATTATTGGCATTACGCTCATTCCTGTTGCCATCAACAACCTTGGTGGAGGCCAGGGAGCTGCTGATTTCGGAGACTTGAACAATGTAGCTCTTGGTTTTGGAACTTTGTTATTCATCATATTCATGTATAAATTCTCGACGGGATTCCTACGCTCCATTTCTATTTTATTGGGGCTGTTAGTCGGAACCTTTGCGGCCTTCTTCCTTGGAAAAGTGGATTTTAGCTCAGTGGTCAGTGCC
Organism: Bacillus sp. T-10(2022); assembly: GCF_056502895.1. Classification (NCBI taxonomy): domain Bacteria; kingdom Bacillati; phylum Bacillota; class Bacilli; order Caryophanales; family Bacillaceae; genus Bacillus; species Bacillus sp. T-10(2022). The sequence goes on along the minus strand of NZ_CP113518.1, from coordinate 3,543,552 downwards.
AATTGGCTGCATATGCCACATTTTTTCTACTTTGGAACTCCGACATTTAACGTCACGGCAATCATTACAATGACATTGGTGGCGATCGTAAGCTTGGTGGAATCGACTGGTGTTTATTATGCCCTTGGTGAAATCACGGACAAAGAGATTTCAGAAGACGACCTAGCTCGCGGATATCGTTCTGAAGGACTTGCCATCATGATTGGCGGTTTGTTCAATGCGTTTCCGTATACAGCTTTTTCACAAAATGTCGGCTTGATTCAATTGTCAGGCATTAAAACAAGGAATGTCATATACACAACAGCCGGCATTCTCATTTTCATAGGTTTTGTTCCGAAAATTGGTGCATTCACGACAATTATCCCTTCATCCGTGCTTGGCGGTGCAATGGTTGCGATGTTCGGGATGGTAATTGCCGCTGGAATTAAGATGTTGAGCAAAGTGGATTTTGCTTCTCAAGAAAATTTATTGATCATCGCTTGTTCAGTAGGTATGGGACTTGGAGTGACGGTCGTTCCTGAGCTATTTGCGCAAATTCCGGAAAGCTTTCAAATCTTAACGGAAAACGGTATTGTAGCCGGAAGTTTGACAGCCATTTTCTTGAATATTGTCTTTAACATCGTCCCTACAAAAGGTAAAATGAAGGAAACGCGTATTGAAGGGCAAAATGTAGCCTGATTAAAAATAGTTTCGGTATACTTGATAGATTCACCCATTAAATGCCCAAATTTCTCAGGTGATGAGGATTTTGGGCATTTTTTCATTTAGGATATCTTTGATAATGAAATTGGCGTTTTGTCAGATAAAAGGAAACTCTCTTCACTTTTTGAATATATTGATAGTATATGTTCAGGAAAGTAGTGATAGGGATGGAGAAAAAATATTGTATTCATTGTCGGACCATTCTAAGCCAGGAATATAGGTGCAGTGTGTGTGGAAAAGAGGAGTTTCAAAATATCATTATACAAGTGCAAAATCAATCTTCAGTAAAGAAGGAAGAATGAAAGTGCCCCCTTACCGATTATAGGTAAGGGGGTTTTATTGTTTCGTGATTACATTTCGATCATAAAGATGGTCTGAAGAGTACCAACGCCTTCCAATGAAATGGGTAAATGGATTGCTTCATGAAACCCATACATTTTGGTATTGCCCACAATGACGGTGGGCGGTGTAATATCAATCAATGCATTCTCTCCTGCTAAAGAGGTGGCAATATTACCGGCAAGCATGTTACCGAATTCTGCTGCAAAAGATTCAAGCATTTCACCTTCTAACGGCATGCCAAACATACTTTCACCTATTTTACTCATGCATCCGTTAGTCCCCTCAATCATTATTCTCCCACGGATATCTCCTGTCATGCCAATAAGGACGCTAATGGATTCCTGTTCGAAAGGCTGTCTTATGAGGTAAGGCTTTTGAATGTCCAAAGTGAAAGGAATAACGGACTTAACGGCCTGGATGGTTCCATTTAACAATTTTGTGATTATAGTGTTGATTTCCAATTTCGTTCCTCCGCTTGTATGGGTATGTTCTCTATTTTATCAAATTTATAGTCTTTTTTACCTATTGATTAAGAAAAAAAGAAAAAATATTTTAAAACCCCAATAAATATAACCATATAGCTATAAAGCATAAATGACAGTTTGTAATGGTTTTCACGATCTTGATTTATTTCATCTTGAAGACGTCCTTGATACGCTCGTGTTTCTTTGTGAACGATTTTCTTTTCAAATTTCCACTTATTCGCACTGGCTTTCACATGTGTGGAATCGACCAATACATGCTCTGCACTTATTAACTTTCTATCAGCAGCTTGTCATTAAGGTACGATAGCAAATCTGTTCATTCAAACAGGTCTGTATCTTTAAAGCGTCGTTCAAAAATTTTCCCGAACGTTGAGAAATGAGGGACTTTTATCATGGAAACCATAGCCTAAGAACCAACGGTAGCCATATTTGTTTCAGCTTCTTCAATTGTTTTACGCATGGAACGACTTCCGTAGGTATATTGAATAAAAGTCAGTTTAACTAATATAACTCTGGCACCAGTTGATCTAAAGTAATCATTTCAAGTTGATCTTGCTGAATAAAATCATGTTTAGAAAGCATCCTCATCACCTCAAGTTTTAATCATTCTATTTTAAAACAAAAAAGACTGTAGGCAAAAAGAGTTCTATCTAAATTTTTTAAACATAGTTGATTGGAGCGGGTGTGCGAGACTCCTGCGGGAAAAGCGCGTCCAAGGGAGGACCCCACAGGCGCAAGGGATCCGAGGAGGCTCCCGGACCGCCCGCGGAAAGCGAGTGCCTGGAGTGGAAATCAACAAATTTGTACAAGCCATAAAAAAACTGTAGACAAACTCGATTTTGATCGAGTTTGTCTACAGTCTGCCATATAGCTATAAAGCATAATTGATATCCTGGTGGGTATATTAACCATATCATGAATAATCAGGGGTGGAATCATGCCATATTTATTATCTGCATCACATATAAAGCTGCCACATTTACTCTCACAGGAAAAGATCATGGAATTTTCGAGAGAAATATTTGGGGCATCATTTAAAAATATAGAACGGTTACTAAAAGCTTTTAAGAATGGGCAAGTGGAAAATCGGTATTTTTCAAATGATCTTGATTGGTTTAAAGAGGATCATTCTTTTGCCGAGCGGAATGATTTATATATTGAGCAGGCAGTCAAGTTTGGGAAAGAAGCTATAGAAAAATGCTTAGCCAACAGAGAATTTTTAAAAGAAGAACTGCAGGCAAACGAGCTAGATGCTTTCTTCTTTATCTCAAGCACGGGGATTGCTACCCCGACCATTGATGCCAGGATAATGAATGAACTTCCATTTAACCCGCATACTAAAAGGATTCCGATTTGGGGGCTTGGCTGTGCAGGGGGAGCGAGTGGCCTATCACGTGCTTTTGAATATTGCCAAGCATACCCGACGGCAAAGGTCATTGTTTTAAGCGTGGAGTTATGCAGTCTGACATTTCAAAGGAACGATATCTCCAAAAGTAATTTAATTGGAACTTCCTTATTTTCTGATGGAGTAAGCTGTATTTTGGTTTGCGGTGATGAAGTGCCGAATGAACAGTTTTCAAAAAAAGTAAGACATTTGCAATTTTTGGATTCTCAATCTACGCTTATGCCGAATTCATTGGATGTAATGGGGTGGGATGTTAAAGATCAAGGATTATACGTGATTTTTTCGAAAGATATCCCTACAATCATCAAGGATTGGCTTAAACCGAATGTTCAAGAGTTCTTAATGGAGAATGGATTCGATCTAAGTGACATAAAAGATTTCATCGCTCATCCTGGAGGCAAAAAAGTAATCGATGCTTATCACGAAGCCCTCGGATTCGATGAAAGCATGACGGCAGAGTCAATGAGCGTATTGAGGGAATTTGGAAATATGTCCTCGGCAACTATTTTGTACGTCCTTGAGAGGTTCATGCAGCGGGGCGGGAATAAAGGTGAGGTGGGCTTGGCTGCTGCATTAGGGCCTGGGTTTTCATCTGAACTTGTGTTAATGAGGTGGAAGTGATGATCTTTGCCATTTTCATTATCTTGATCGCAATACAACGCCTGGTTGAATTATATATCGCCAAACAAAACGAAAAACAGCTGAAAGCTGCAGGAGCATTGGAATACGGTGAGTCCCATTACAGATGGATGGTTCTAATGCATATTAGTTTTTTTATTGTTCTCATTATTGAAGTAGTCGCGCTTGAAAGGGATATGTCTGGACTTTGGCCAATTTGGCTGACCCTTTTTCTAATTGCGCAGTCAGGCAGGATTTGGGCAATCCGTTCATTGGGAAAACATTGGAATACAAAAATCATAGTGGTTCCCGATGCCGATGTAGTCATTAAAGGTCCTTATAAATATTTCAAACATCCGAACTATATCATAGTCGCAACTGAGATTTTAGTTATTTCCTTATTATTCAATGCATATTATACTGCTATCATCTTTAGTTTATTGAATGTTTGGATGATGACGGTAAGAATCCCGCTGGAAGAAAAGGCTTTAAAGGAACATACGGAATATTCTACGGTTTTTAAGGGAAAATAATAAAAAAATTTAATTTCTTATTGAAAATGATTATCGTTCGTGATAAGATTCTAAATGAAGATGAAAATTATTCTCATTCGGATTTCGATAATTTTATTTAAATAACTAATAACTAATAACTAAAAGCTAAACAATATATAAGAGGATGGTGTTGGTAATGGTTTGGGTATTCATTTTATTGACAATCGCTACATATGGTTTTGTGATGAAACATGTATTGAATAATATTCAAAAACCGGCAAAGGCAGTAAAACCTTATATTGAGTCACCAATTGAAAACCGAGCTGCTTTTAACCCCACCCCTACAACCAGGTAAACATCCTGGTTTTTTTGCATTCCAAGTCAATATGAATCAAACTGCAGAATCCACCAATCGGTGGATTTTTTTTTTTGAACATGGACTGTAATGAATCATATAGTAAAAATAAAGCTGATGGTATGAATAACAAACGAAATCGTTTACAATAAGAATATCAAAATGACGATAGATTAAGGGGTATGGATTCATGATTCAAGAAACATTAAAGCAACAGTCCAAATTGGGGATTTTGACTGCCATGTATGAGAAATTTCAATCGGCAGGTGATACAGGCAATGCCGATAAACTGAAACAGTTAATCATGAAAGTGAATAATGAGGAGTTCATCATTGCTTTTTGCGGGCATTTTTCAGCGGGGAAATCCAGTATGATCAATTTTTTCCTTGGTGATCAAGTACTGCCTTCAAGTCCGATTCCAACGAGTGCAAATACGGTAAAAGTCCAAAAAGGGGAAGACTATGCCAAGGTCTTTTACCATCATCAGCCACCAGTATTATTTCCTGCACCTTATGATTTTAAAGAGGTCAAGAAATTTGCCAAGGATGGAGACTCAGTATCGGCAATAACGATAAGCTCCAATGATTTTTCACTGCCGGATTCATGTGCGATCATGGATACGCCAGGAATTGATTCAACCGATGATGCACATAGAGTTTCTACGGAATCTGCCTTGCATCTAGCTGATGTTGTCTTCTATGTCATGGACTACAATCACGTCCAATCAGAGGTGAACTTCCTATTCACGAAAGAATTGTTAGAGGCTGAAAAACCGACATACTTAATTATCAATATGATTGATAAGCATGATGAGAACGAGCTTAGCTTTCAAGACTTCAAGCTTTCCGTTTCTGAAGCATTTGCGAACTGGAATGTATATCCTGATGGGATTTTTTATACTTCCGTAAGAGACTTGAACAATAGTGAAAATGAAATAGAAGTGGTCAAGCAATTCATATATGAAATGGCTGGAAAAGGTCTAAATGATGGCAAAGATGCCATCATGCAATCGGCTAATGCCCTTGTCGAAAGGCATCTTAATTGGCTGAAGGAGCAGTATGAAGAGGAACATGCCGATGATTTTGAAGTATTGTCAGAACTTCCTCATGAAGAACGAGTACACCTGACGAATCAAGTGGACAGCCTATTGAAAGAAAAAAAATCATTAACGGGACGCATAGAGGACATCAAGGTCCAATATGCTGATGCATTAGAAACGATTTTGAAAGGTGCGTACATCATGCCCGCGGCAACACGGGACCTAGGTAAATCTTTCTTGGAATCCGCTCAGCCCGACTTTAAAATGGGATTATTATTTGCCAAGAAAAAAACGGATGCCGAACGTGAGGCGCGTATCAAGGCGTTCTTGAACGATCTACAAGAAAAGGTGAAAACCCAGCTTGAATGGCATCTTAAAGAATTAGCCGTTAAAATGCTTAATCAGGCGGAGATCCATGATTCAACACTTGAAGGTAAGGCTCAGGCACTTCAGATCGAGGTAACGGAATCTTACATAAAAAACTCTTTGAGGCCTCAAGTCGATATTACGGGTGAATACGTTTTAAACTATACGAATGATTTGGCATCAGCCATCAAAAAGAAAGCACGTGATGTATCTGAAGGATTTTTGAATGAAATGGTTACCGTTATGGAAGGAATAGTGGAACAGCAGTCTATATCCATCGATAAGGAGCTTGAAGGTTATTCTGAATTTGCGGAAGCACTTAAAGTTACTGCTGCGATGAACGCGGAAATCGTTTACCAAACGGAGCGTTTAGAGGCCATTGCAAATCAAACTGAATCATTAGTCGATGAACGCGATATTGATATGCTTTTAACTCAATGGAATGAAGAGGAAAAAAATATTACGGTCAAAATCATGAAAACCGATAAAGGAAGTAATTCAAGGTCTGTCAACGAACAACCTGAAAGTGATCATGATAAAGAAAACAAGGAAGCTGTACCTTCCGTGACAGTTTCTTCATCTGATGCTGCTGATTTACGCGGAAAAGAAAAGCTGATGGAGACTGCAGCGAGTTTGAATCAGGCGGCCAAGCTGATCCAACCTTTGAGAGGATTTCAATCACTTTATAAGGAATTGAAAGAGAAGGCAAATCGCTTGGAACAGCAGACGTTCACGGTTGCCCTCTTCGGTGCATTCAGTGCGGGCAAATCTTCCTTCGCCAATGCGTTGATGGGAGAAAGCGTCCTTCCTGTTTCACCAAATCCGACAACTGCGGCAATCAACAAAATCATGTCTTCGGACGCTGAGCATCCACATGGAACGGCAACCGTCAAATTAAAGACCGAAGCGATGCTGTTGGAAGATGTAAGCCTGGCCTTGGCAGCTTTTGATAAATCGGCAAAGACTCTAGATGAAGCCCTCCAACTAGCAGGGCAAATCATTGCGAAGGCGGGGGAAGTTGATAAGGGGAAGACTCATTTATCCTTTCTAAGGGCGTTTCATCAAGGACTGCCTGAGTACCAAAATGATTTAGGAAATGTGGTTACGGTAGATCTTGAAGGATTTAAACGTTTTGCTGCAGAAGAGTCCAAGTCATGTCTTGTTGATCTGATTGAATTGCGTTATGACTGTGAAATGACTAAGCAGGGGATGGTCCTTGTTGACACGCCTGGGGCGGATTCGATAAATGCACGACATACAGGAGCAGCTTTCGAATATATTAAGAATTCGGATGCCATCCTTTTTGTGACCTATTATAATCACCCATTCTCACGGGCAGACAGGGAGTTCTTGATACAACTTGGACGTGTGAAAGATTCATTCGCTATGGATAAGATGTTTTTCATTGTCAATGCCGTCGATCTGGCACAAACCACTGACGAATTGGACGAAGTGATGGATTATGTCACAGATCAATTGAATGGATTCGGAATCCGTTTTCCAAAACTGTTCCCGCTTACGAGTAAGGGAGCGTTGATGGAAAAACAAACGCCTGGTTCATTTAAGCATTCGTTCCTTCCTAATAGCGGAATCTCGGAATTCCAAGGCCAATTCGATTCTTTCATAGAAAACGATTTAACTGGACTTGCAATTGAATCGGCTCAAGCGGCTGTAAAAAGAACGGAAGAACTGCTACGAGATGTAATTACAGCTTCCAGGCAAGATGAGAAAGCGAAACAAAAAGCCCTGGAGACCCTTTCTCAAGAGGCACAGTCCATTTCGGAACTCCTCTCAGTCATTAAAGGGGATGGAGAAAAGCAACGTTTGAAAAAAGAAGTCGACGAATTGACTTTCTATAGTAAACAACGAGTCTTCTTCCGGTTTAATGATTTCTTTAAAGAATCGTTCAATCCGGCTGTTTTAAAAGATGATGGAGGCGATCTGAAAATTGTCCTCAAGCAATCGATGAAGAACTTATTGGATGCGCTAGGCTTTGACCTTGCCCAGGAAATGCGGGCAACGGCATTAAGGACGGAAATGTTCGTAAATAAATTACTGAATGAGAAACAAAGCAGTTTGCTTCAGCAAATGCAAAAAGTAAGAAGAACCCTTTCATTGCAGCCATATGAACCTAATGAGAGGGAGTCCATTGAATTTACAGGAGCTTTTGCCCAATTGGATACGGGGGAATTCAAAAAGGAATTGGCATTATTTAAAAATCCAAAATCTTTCTTTGAAAAAAATGAGAAAGCGAAAATGAGCGAAGGACTTCAGAAGCGTTTGGATGAACCTGCCCTTATTTATGTTAAAGAACAGGGTGAGCGGATTTTCGAAATGTATAATGAAGTCCTCGATCAAGAGTTACTCGCGATTCAAAAAGAGTTTAAGACGGAAATATCGGATATCTTTGCAGGCTTACGTGCAGCATTGGAGGAAACGGTCGATTTACCGTATTATGAAAATGCTGTAGCTGAATTGGCAAAAATGCATTCGAAATAGAAACGAGGTTCATTCATGAAAGAAAACCTTATTTCAAGTTTGAGATACCTGGAAAAGAAAGAGGATATGACCATTTTGATGGCTGCTGTTACTGGCAGCCATTCTTTTGGTTTATCATCCGGCCAATCTGATTATGATGTTCGATTTATATATGTTCATAATGATAAGCGATCATACCTAAGCTTAAGTCAGCCAGTTGAAGTCATTCAAATGAAAGAAGGCCAATTTGACATGGAAGGCTGGGATCTATTTAAATCATCACGTCTTACCTTAAAGAGTAATCCTGCTTTATTTGAATTATTTCAGTCGCAAATCAAGTTGATTATGCATCCGGATTATTATAGGAAGATGAATGGTTTGATAGCGGATTGCTATTCCAAAAAGGCACTGGGGCATCACTATTATCGGATGATGAGCGACAATCTTCAACAATTGACAAAAACAATGGAATCCAAAAGAAAAGAACTAAAAATATGGGTACAAGTATGCCGTTCATATTTAATCTTGGAATATATCATCCAACGGGGTTCGCTGCCACCTTTATCGGTGTGGGAATTACTTGATTTGGTTTCAATTGATCAAGAATTGAAAACCGGGATGACCCGGATATTCAAGGCAAAACAAATGGAAGAATGTATAAGCGACAATGAAAGTGAAAAGAATCTTTCGCTATTAGAAGGGAAATCACTTTCCTTAAAGAATGAGATAACTAAGCTACATCAAGGGAAGAGCATGGAAACGGAGCTTAATGATTTAATTTGGGCCATTTTGAAGTAGGGGGTTATACAGATGAGTTTATTAATCGAAAAAGAAGAGCTGTTGCCGTTGTTGAATTCCAATGATATCAGAATTTGTGACTGCCGCTTTCAGCTAGGCACTCCTGATGCAGGGGATAAGGCATACAAAAAAGACCATATTTCCGGCGCTGTTTATTTCGATCTAGAAAAGGACTTATCGGGTCAGGTTAAAGAACATGGCGGAAGACATCCTCTTCCTGACCTGGAAACCATTAAAGGTAAACTGGAATCAAATGGAATCACCAACGATACGGTACTTATTGCTTATGATGGCGGCGAAGGTTCTTTTGCTTCCAGGTTTGCTTGGCTGCTGAGCTACCTTGGGCATCGGAAAGTTTTTGTTCTTAACGGGGGATATCGCGCCTGGAGTGATGCAGGCTATCCCATTGACTCGAATCAAACGAATTATGTGCCAGCAGAATATCATATCGATTTAAATGAGTCCGTTTTTGCTTCTTTTCAAACAGTAAAGAATTACACAATAAATAGGCCAGACGATGTCATTTTAATCGATTCAAGGGAATCTAAACGCTACGAGGGAATTGAAGAGCCGATTGATAAAAAAGCCGGCCATATACCTGGTGCCGTAAATAAGGTGTGGACGAACGTTCTGGAAAATGGCTATTTTAAAAAGAAGGAAGATCTTCAGTCAAATTTCACAGGCATCGGTAATGATAAGGAAATCATTGTGTACTGCGGTTCAGGTGTAACGGCATCACCAAATTATATCGCTCTGAAAGAAGCGGGCTTTAAAGATGTGAAGATTTATATTGGCAGTTTCAGTGACTGGATCTCCTACGATGATAATCCAATTGAATAATATTTTTTCCAATTAAACGATCCTTAAAAAAGGGGACGGTTATGTTAAAATGGAAGTACATCATGATAGAGGTGATAATGTGTTAATGAAAGAAAACGAGCAGCATACTTCCTTTATGCTTGTCGATGGGATGGCGCTTTTATTTAGAGCTTTTTATGCAACGGCTGTTACTGGTCAATTCATGATTAACTCGAAAGGCATACCAACCAATGCCGTTCAAGGTTTTTTGAAGCATATGCTGACGGCGGTGAATCACTTTTCACCCAGTCATGTAGCGGTGTGCTGGGATATGGGCAGCAAGACCTTCAGAAATGAATTATTTGATGGATACAAGGCTAATCGATCAGAAGCTCCAGTCGAAATGATACCTCAATTCGACCTGGCGAAAAAAGCGGTTGAAGCATTTGATATCCCTAACATAGGGCTCTCTGGATATGAGGCGGATGACTGTATCGGGACAATTGCCAAGGCATCTGCCCAACATAGCCGGGTGGGTATATTGACTGGCGATCAAGATATGCTTCAGTTAATAGATGAAAACATTTCCGTACTTTTGTTAAAAAAAGGGTATGGTAACTATGAGGTGCATAATCCCGATAGCTTTTTTGAATGGAAAGGGATCACACCAAGACAAATGATCGATTTAAAAGCTTTAATGGGTGATACAGCTGATAACTATCCCGGAGTTAAAGGAATTGGGGAAAAGACAGCGTTGAAATTATTGATCCAGTATCAAAGTATCGAAGGGATTCTTGAAAATGTTGCTTCATTGACGAATGGGCAGAGGGCTAAAATTGAATCTGCCGTCGATATGCTTCATTTATCCAGAAAGCTAGCAGAAATAAAATGTGATGTACCAATTTCATGTTCTTTGGACGATGCGGTCTATCAGTATGATCGCGAGAAGGTCAAAAATCTGGCTAGGGATCATGAATTCAGGGCTTTACTGCGAATGATCTAATCAAAAAAGGGGAGCTTCCCAATGGGAGCTCCTTTATTTTGTACGGTGATTTTTTTGTCGAAAAATGGATAGTCAAAATCTTTGATATACGGTAAGATGAAAATAAGGCATGAAGTATGGAGTGGATGCAGAAGTGGCGAAATCAACTGAAGAGTATGTTAGTTTTTTAGAAGGTAAGGGTTTCACTTTTGGTAATGACGCTATTGGTTTTATTTATTTTGGTAAGCGCTACACGGATGCAAGTGATATTTTAGTCAATGCAGCAATAGAATTGACATTGAAGGTACAAAAGAATTTTGATGGCAGCTTCTATATTTCCTTTTTGGAAAACTTAAAACAAAATGGCATTGAAACGCGTAGTGCAGCGGTATCGTTTGCAAAAGAACAGGGGCTGCTAAAATAAATCGGACTTCATAACTTAGAAGTCCGATTTGTTTTATTGGGCTATTTTAAGAAAGCTCCTGTGTCACCTGTTTCTTTTTCTTAACAGGCAGTTCAGCGAATATCATTCCCAAGAAAATGAATGCGCAGCCGATGATGGAGGCGGTAGTCAATTTTTCCCCTATCAATATGTATGAGGATAACGCAGCAAAAACCGGTTCCATTGAAAAGATCAGCGCCACTCTTGTAGGTGTCGTATAGGCTTGGAAGAAGGTTTGAGCGAAAAAGGCGAACGCCGTGGCAAGGGCTGCAGTAACCAATAAAGCAGTCCATACATCCTTCTTTAACATGACCTCTGGGCTGAAGATGACGGAATGATTCTCGTTGAAAATGAAGGCTGAAACAAATGATAATAAAGATACGGTCGAAACCTGAATCAGCGTCAACGGTAAGGCGGGTAGGGTCTTGGCATATCTAGCGGTAGTAATGATCTGCATGGCAAAACTGATTGCGCATAAAAATACCAGTAAATCACCGATATTCAAATTGGAGCGGTCAGCGAAAGTCATTAGATAAAGCCCAATGGTTGCCGCTGCGACACCGATCATTGTATTGCGGGAAAGCCGATGTTTTAAAAGCAGCAAGGAAAAAACAGGTACCATGACGACACTTAATCCTGTAATGAAGCCTGTCTTGGCAGGAGTCGTATAATTCAATCCGATCGTTTGAAGCCCATATCCCAGAAAAAGCCAAACCCCAATATGAAACCCGGCTATGATGAGGCCCTTATTCCAAGTTTTCCCCTTTTTGTGTAAAGTCGATATGTAAGGAATGAGCAAGAAAACGAAGGCCATGAAGAAACGGACGGCATTAAACGTGAATGGGTCAAGAAATGATAGGGCATTTTGAACCATGACAAAAGTGACACCCCAGATGAATACAACGAATAATAACGAAAAATCAGCTGTCTTGTTCATGAATTTCCTCAGCCTTATTCATGCGAATGGCCCGTCTCGCCAATTCATCCGCGGACTTGTTTTCGAGGTTTGGAATCCATTTAATGAAAAATAATTCAAGCTCGTCGGAAAGCTTTAGCGCCCGTTCCAGCAATATCGCATACTTATTTTTTGCAAATCTTTTTTCAATGGCCTGGTTGATGGCTTGGGAGTCAGTACGGAAAGAAACGATTTGATACTTATTGGCTACACAAATTTCCAATGCTTTGATTAAAGCATGGTACTCCGCTTCATGGTTTTCCATATTTCCAAGCGGAAATGAATGCCTCTCGACCACACCGTTATTATTTATGAAAACACCTGCGCCGCTCGGCCCGGGATTGCCCGCACTGGCACCATCAATATACACTTCGATCAATATATGCTCCTCCTCGAGTTTAACTGTCAATATGCCTTAATAAAAAACGTTTCATATAAAATAAGATTGAAACATGAGAATTTCAGGCTGATATGGGAACTATAATTAAAAAGAGTGATTCAAATGCTTACAATATATTATAAAGGGTATGACGAAAAAAAGGTATGAAAATTGTAAGCTGTTCTTCATGAATGGTGAATGGATAAGGAGCTGGAAATCTTTGAAGGTAATTATGCAATGGACATATCATGCTTCAAAAAAACCATCTGCCGATTTCGTTTCGGATTGGCTTGATGCCGGGACTGCACTGGTCATTACGGAAGACCTTGAAAAGGCAGGAAGGCTGAAAGAAGTGGAATTCAAGGATGAATTCGATACAACATGGACGAAGAAAGAGCTAAAGAAACTCCTGACGGAAGTTGAGGAAGAGCCGCAGGATGTGACGGTTTTTTTTGATGGCGGTTTTCAAAAAGATGAAAAGGTGGCAGGACTCGGTGTAGCGATTTATTTTCGTCAAGGTAAGAAGTTCTGGCGGTTACGCACCAACGTGAAATTGGACCAATTCGAATCCAATAATGAAGCTGAATATGCGGCCTTTCATGAAGCGGTCAAACAGATGGAAGAACTTGGGGTCCACCATCAAAGCTGTGTCTTTAAAGGGGATTCTCTAGTTGTCTTAAATCAACTTTCCGGTGAATGGCCCTGTATGGAAGAAAACTTAAATAAATGGCTGGACCGCATTGAAGCGAAACTGGATAAATTAAAGATCATTCCGGTCTGCAAGCCAATTTCTCGGAAGGAAAATCAGGAAGCTGATCGCCTGGCAACACTTGCACTGCAGGGAAAAGCCATTTTCAGCAAAATAGAGATTGCTGAGCCAAAGGAGCCATAACAACAATGAACAGGAAAAAAATATATGAAGAAGTGGAAGATGTTCTCGCTTCATTTTGTCAGGATTGTTTTTTACGAAAGCATTTTCGAAAAGAGAAGGGGCGTACATATGCCCATCAGTTTTGTATTTCAGAATGTACGGTTGGTGAAAAATTAAAACGGCTGGGCAATGAACTTAGTGACCGAACTTAAGTGCCAAAAATTGTTTACATTAAGACACAATGTCATGAAGGATATGGTATTATAGGTAAAAAATAGAGAAAAGTGTGAGAGCAATGAAAAATAGAAGAGGGAAGCTGATTAATAAAGCGAATCCGCCTCTTACCATACCTGAAATTGATTTCATGATGGAAGAATTGAAAAAAGGTGAATCTACTTTAACTGATGATCATGTACAACCTATAGTAAAGATTCATGAAAGAATCAACAAAGCTTCTATTCAAATCAAAAACATCTTTCAAGATATACGTAAAGAAGGAAAAATACAGCTTGAAAAGGTTGAAGTGATTAAAGCTGAGGTAGCACCTGTCATTGCACAAGCTGCAAAGAACCCTGATGTTTATTACCTTTTCAAAGAGATGCAAGCAAACAACGACTATACGTATAAGCACAATATCGGTGTCGGAATCATTGCCACTTATCTAGGGATGAAGCTTGGATTATCGAAAGAAAACCTTTCAGCACTGACACTGGCAGCCACGCTGCATGACGTTGGTAAAACTAAGATTCCGGATAGTATATTGGAAAAGCCGGGTAGACTGACTGCGGCAGAATATGAAGAAATGAAACGACATGCCATCTATGGTTATGAATTACTTAAAAATATCCCTGGAATCCCATCATCGATTGCATTAACAGCCCTTCAGCACCATGAACGGGAAGATGGGAAAGGCTATCCACTTGGTCTGATGGGGAATGATATCCATCATCATTCGAAAATCGTCGCAATAGCCGATGTATTCCATGCGATGTCTTCAAATCGTGTATATCATCAGGCCATGCCGTTTTATAAGGTGATTGAGCAAATGAACAGCGATATGTTCGGTAAATTCAATCCAGAAATACTGCTGGAGTTTGTAAACCGATTAATGTCCACTTTAGTCGGAAAAGAAGTCGCGCTTACCAATGGACGCATCGGGACGATCATCATGATCAATCCATACGATCCCCTTAAAGTCCTATTGAAAACCAGTTCAGGGATCATGGATTTGCGAATGGAAAAAGAATGGCAGATTGAACGAATCATCGGATAAAAAAGAGCCCGATTATAAAAAATCGGGCTTTTCGTCATTCTGCTTTACTGAATCGAAATAAGTTTTGAGCATCACTTTATTTTCGCTGAAGTCTGCAATCGTATATTGATCAAGGACCTTTAAAAAAGCATCCAAGGCATTATTAAGGACAAATTTCAATGAACAAACGGGAGAAATCACACAGTTATCGTGATCTTTAAAACATTCCACTAAATAAAAATCTTCTTCGGTTCTCCGTACCAGTTCCCCTACATTTATTTCGGCGGGTGATTTTGCAAGCCGGAAACCGCCATTTCTTCCACGTATCGTCTCAATATAGCCTAATTTACCTAGATTATGAACAATCTTCATCAAGTGATTTTTAGACAGTTGATAAACTTCAGATATCTCTTTAATATTTGACAATTTGCTTTGGTCGTGGGAAGCCAGGTAAATCAACACTCTAAGTGAGTAATCGGAATAACTCGTCAACCTCATGTTTATCGCCTCACATTCTATCCCCATTAGACTATATCATAAATGTGAACATTTTATAAACATGAAAACTTATTATTTAAAAAGATGTATAAAAAATATTGCTTTTAATGCATTTAAGTTCTAATATAAACATGTATTTAAAATACTTGTTTATGAAGAGGGGTTTACCTATGCTATCCCAGAAAACTATCGATGTTATCAAATCAACCGTACCCGTATTAGAAGTGCATGGTGCAACTATCACAACTGTATTCTATAAAAATCTTTTTGAAGCACATCCTGAATTGTTAAATGTCTTTAATCACGCCAATCAAAAAAAGGGGCGCCAGCAAACTGCACTTGCCAACACGGTTTTGGCAGCGGCTAAACATATAGATCAACTTGAAACGATCTTACCTGCCGTGAAGCAAATAGCACAAAAACACAGAAGTCTTGCAGTTAAAGCTGAACATTATCCCATTGTTGGAGAATATCTATTAGGTGCAATCAAGGAAGTGTTACAAGATTCGGCTACAGAAGAGATCCTCCAAGCTTGGGGAGAGGCCTATGGAGTCATTGCCGATGTCTTCATTAGCATCGAAAAGGAAATGTACGACGAAGCTTCCAATCAGGTCGGCGGATGGTCTGATTTCAAACGATTCACAGTGGTGGAAAAAGTACGGGAAAGTGACGTAATCACTTCCTTTTATTTAAAGCCAGCAAATGGAGACAAGGTTCCTGCATTTCTTCCAGGACAATATATTACGGTTCGCATCGAGATACCGGGTGAACGTTATTTATTCAACCGTCAGTATAGTTTGTCTGATGTTCCGGGAAAAGATTACTTCCGGATTTCCGTTAAAAAAGAAAAGCCTGGAACCTCTCCTGATGGAAGGGTCTCTAACTACTTGCATGAATCCATTCAGATGGGTGACAGTATTGACGTAACGGCTCCTGCAGGTGATTTCACCATTGATTTGGGAAAACGGACTCCGGCAGTATTCTTGAGCGGAGGCGTTGGAATAACGCCTTTCATGAGTATGGTTCATGCAGTAGCTGAACAAACACCTGAGCGTGATGTCCAATTCATTCACGCATCCGATAAAGGCACTTTACAGCCGTTCAGAACGGAACTGACAGATCTAACGCACAAGCTTGCCAGTTATCATTTATCCTTTGTCTTTAAAAATCCGAGTGAGGATGATAAGAACCTGCCGAATTTTGCAAAGGAAGGGTATGTTGATAAGGAATTATTGAGCAGTATTGTTAAACCTGAAGCTGATTATTATGTGTGCGGCCCTGTGCCTTTCATGAAGTCCATCATCACTTACCTTAAAGAGCTTGGGGTAGAAATGGATAAAATTCACTATGAGTTCTTCGGCCCAGCCATGGCGATATAAGGTTCATTCATAGAAGGAATGTTATTGACATCAAGAAGATAATTTTGCATACTATATTAAAACAATGAACGTTGAGAGAAGATTAGTATGCGAGAATCACTGTGACAGAGAGCGGCGTCAATTGCTGGAAGACCCGCGACAGGAAAGCGCAGAACCTGCTTCTTGAGTCCTATGCAAAACATAGGCGCAAATCCTGGCGTTATCAGGCAAAGTGGAATGCATGAACTTGCATTCAATGAAGGTGGTACCACGGAGAGCAGCCCTTTTCGTCCTTATTTCGAGGATGAAAAGGGCTTTTTTTCATGTCTTAGATATTTATTGGAGGAAGTAATCGATGGAAAAGAAACGCATCGTTGTAAAGATAGGAAGTAGTTCTTTGACCAACACACAAGGTGAAATCGACCAGAATAAATTTTCCGATCATATCCAGGCAGTGGCAGCATTAAGGAAAGCCGGACATGAAGTTGTCCTTGTTTCATCAGGTGCTGTAGCGACAGGTTTTCGCAAGCTTGGCTATCCGACGAGACCTGTCACTCTCAAAGGAAAACAAGCTGCTGCAGCTGTAGGTCAAAGCCTATTGATTCAATCGTATATGGAACAATTAGGGCATTTTGGAATCGTTCCGGCGCAGATTTTATTAACAAGGAAAGATTTCTCGAAAAAAGATAGATATAAAAATGCATATGCCACATTGATGGAATTGCTTGAACGCGGCATCCTTCCGATTATAAATGAAAATGATACAGTATCGGTCGAGGAGTTGACTTTTGGTGATAATGATATGCTATCCGCCTTAGTAAGCGGGCTTGTCCACGCGACCAACTTGATCATATTAACGGACATTAATGGGCTTTATGATTCCAATCCACAGACAAATCCAGGGGCTAAACGATTTGAAAAGCTATCCGAAATAACGGAGGATTTATTGCAAATGGCAGAAGGTGCAGGATCCAATGTCGGAACCGGTGGGATGAAATCGAAGCTGATTGCAGCACAAACTGCATTGTCTCTAGGGGTGAAAGTATTCATCGGTTCTGGTTTGGGAAGTGATAAACTTCTAAAAATCCTTGAAGACAATGGTGATGGCACGTATATTGGGAATGATGTCTTGACGACGGTAACGAAAAACAAACAATGGATATCCCTTCATTCACAAGTATCCGGGAAAATTTTCGTAGATGAAGGTGCCGAAAGGGCCTTGGTTTCAAATGGCAGCAGTCTGCTGCCAGCTGGAATTTATGAAATTAAAGGAGTCTTCAATAAGGGTGATGTTGTCGAAGTCTTTGGTGCAAATGGGTTATTAGGGCGGGGTGAGGTCCTTTATTCCGACGAAGAATTAAAACAGGCGATGGGAAAGAGGACATCCGAGCTTATAATCACTTCCATAGAAGTTATCCATCGCGATAAATGGGTGAAAGCATAAAAACTCAATTTCAAGAAAAAAGGGGGAATTTAGAAATGAGTGAAGTGACGGCGAAAGGAAAGGCAGCCAAAAAAGCCAGCTATCAGCTAATCGGTTTGAGTACGGAAAAGAAGAATGAGGCACTTGGAAAAATTGCTAAACAACTGATTATTGATAAAGAGTTTTTGATAAAGGAAAACCAAAAGGATCTGGAAGATGGCAGGAAAAAAGGCTTAAGCGAGTCTATATTAGATCGAATTATGCTGAATGTTAACCGTATTGAGGACATGGCAGCGGCCATTATGCTTTTAATCGGTTTAAATGATCCGATTGGGGAACAATTGGAGACGATCGAAAAAGAGAATGGTTTATTGATTAAAAAGCAACGGGTGCCGATCGGGGTAATCGGGATGATTTATGAAGCAAGGCCTAACGTGACCATCGATGCAGCTACATTATCCTTGAAAACGGGGAATGCTGTCCTATTAAGAGGCAGCTCGTCAGCCAAATACTCCAACATGGCACTAGTTTCTTCCATTCATAAAGCATTAGAGAATACGGAAATCCCTGTAGAAGCTGTTCAGTTGATCGAGGATACGAGTCGAGAAACCGCTAAGGAACTTTTTCATCTTAATGAGTATTTAGATGTTTTGATTCCTCGCGGCGGAAAGAATTTAATTGAAACGGTCATTAAGGAGTCAACTGTTCCCGTCCTTGAAACAGGAGCAGGCAATTGCCATATCTTCATCGATCAGACCGCAGATATCACGATGGTCGAGAAAATTGTCTTAAACGGTAAAACTCAGCGCCCATCCGTATGCAATGCTATTGAGGGGCTTCTAATCCATGAAGAATGGTTTAACGAAAATGGAGTGCGTATTCTGGAACTCCTGGATGAAAAGGGTATTGAATTATATGGAGATGAAGCGGTTTGCAGCGCCTTTCCGAGAGCGAAAACGGCTACAGAGGAAGATTGGTCAACTGAGTACCTGGCTTTAAAACTCAGCGTGAAAACTGTAAAAGGTGTATCCGATGCCATTGATCACATAAACCAATATGGTTCCAAGCATTCTGAAGCAATCCTAACAAGGGATGAACAAAACGCTTACGCATTTTTGAATAAAGTAGATGCCGCAGCAGTTTATCACAATGCTTCCACCCGTTTTACCGACGGCTTTGAATTCGGTTATGGCGCAGAAATCGGCATTTCCACGCAAAAGCTGCATGCACGTGGACCAATGGGGTTACCGGCCTTAACATCAAGCAAGTACTTCATATACGGCCAGGGGCAAATCCGGGAATGAAATTCATTTCTTTCATGGAAGGTTATTAAAGCTCAATTAAGGGTATTGTACAATACATTACTTTTAAAGGAGCAGATACCATGGACAAGAGGTTTATAGCAATATATGAAAATGAAAATGAAGCGACTTCGGCAGTCAAAAATTTAAAGCAACAAGGATATACATCCGATCAAATATCAGTAGTGGCAAAAAACATCGATAAATTACCAACTGAAGCCGAGGAAGTCAGCCCGGCAAAAACTGATGGATTAGTAGCTGGGGCAGCAGCCGGCGGAGCTGTCGGATTGACAGGCCTGCTTATTGGAATGAGTGCATTGGCCGTACCAGGAATTGGTCCGATATTGGCAGCAGGACCGATTTTCACCACTTTTGGCGGGGCCGCAGCCGGGGCCGCATCGGGTGCAGGCGGATTGAGGAAGCCATTATTGGATCTTGGACTGGAGGAAGCTGAAGTCGATCAATATATGGAGGATATTAAAGCAGGGAAAATCCTTGTCATAGCCGATCCTTTTTAAGTTCGCAAGTAAAACCACCTAGAATGAACAGACTTAAGATGTTTGATTTCAACTAAACTCAATAAAAATTCAAAATTAAACAGGTCTTATTTATTGAAAAACCCCGTTCAGGATTTCTTGGACGGGGTAATCTGTTTGTAGGCTAATTTTATTGTCACTCACGATAAAAACAAAAGGAATTCCACATTGGTATGAAGAATAAAAGGAATATAGTCCTATTAGCGTGAAAGGAAGGGGAATTATGGTAAAAAAGTAGAAGCCGATGCCACTTTAAGAAATTATAGATGATTTTATTTATGATGATTTTCCCATTGAGAATCATTATACTGATGATAATGTTAAAAAGCGTTTTCCAGTGATGAAAAGCAAGTTTTATAGAGAAGATTTGAATGACCATTCTTTTGTGATATGTAATACCAATCGAAATCCTTGTGATGAAAAAACCCGATAACAGGGTTTTTTATTTTTCAAAGTGAAAGATGGAATATCTTAATAAAACGGGGAATTAATCTCAAGCGTACTTAAGGCATTTACTTTTCATATTCCTGCTTTGAATGAAATGCTTTGGGGCATTCTTAGCTAACTCGAACTTATCAAGACCTTGTATAACCAGGGCCTTGAGCTTATATCCAATAAACTGAAATGATTCTTGCTGGAGGTGGGTGTTTTGATAAAAATAAAACTCGTTGTTCCTCGAAAAGGGTATATTACGGACGCTTTTGAAAGATTTGAGGAATTCAACAAGTTGGAAGCATCGGAAAACAATGATAACGGTTCGGTTAAGTTTGTATTAGAGGAGGTAGTTGAGGATGCCGATAAGATAGGGAAGCTGAAGCTTGATGCTGATGTAATCATCTCAAGGGGATTAATTACGAAACTTTTAAAAGAAAGCAATGAATTCATTCCAATCGTTGATATACCAGTACAGGGTATTGATCTCATTCGTTCCCTGTATGATTGCAAGGCTCGTTTTGGCAATAAAAAAGTGGCCGTCATAGGTGCGTTAAATATGATTTATGGCGTGGAAAACCTTTCGGATATCGTTGATTTGCCAATTCAGTCCTATATATTAAATGATATCGAGTCCTCAGTCAGTTTAGTGGATTTAGCAGCCAGAGATGGCTGTGAGGTTGTGTTAAGTGGTTTAAGTACCTGTAAATATGCCGAAGAAATAGGGTTGGGAGCCATTCTGGTTGATACTGGAAAGGAATCATTTCGGCAGGCGTTGATTGAGGCGAAACGAGTAGCTCTTGTCAGCAGAAGGGAACAGGAGAAGACCAAGCGTTACCAAACGATTCTTAATTATGCCTATGAAGGGGTTATTGCTATAGATTTAAAGGGACAAATATCCGTATTTAATACGGCGGCTCAGGAGATTTTGTCCATTGCCAAGGGGAGCTTAATTGGAAATTCTATATACGATATAATAAAGCCCGGGAAATTTCGTAATATGCTTTTAAGCAAGGATGAATACGAAAAAGATACGGTTGCTTACCAATCCATTCAATTATCGGTAAAAAAAGTTGGGATATTTTTAAAAGGTAAAAAAGTGGGGGATATGGTCGCCTTTCAAGATGTTACACGCATTCAGGAGATGGAAGGGAAGTTCTTTAGAAAGCTTCATTCACGTGGACATGTGGCGAAGTACACATTTGATGATATATTGTATCGGAGTTCGGAAATCAAGAGGACGATTGAAACGGCTCAACGTTATAGTGAAGTAGATTCAAACATTCTTATAATTGGAGAAACTGGAACGGGCAAGGAAATATTCGCCCAAAGCATACATAATCATAGCAACCGTAAAAATAACCCGTTTGTAGCCATTAATTGCGCAGCCCTTCCGGAAAATTTATTGGAAAGTGAGCTTTTCGGATATGCAGAGGGAGCTTTCACGGGAGCCATGAAAGGCGGAAAGCAAGGATTTTTTGAACTGGCCCATAGAGGTACGATTTTTTTAGATGAAATAGGAGAAATCTCCCCAAAAATGCAAAGCCGGCTGCTACGTGTCCTGCAGGAGCGGGAAATCATGCGCATCGGTGATGATAAAGTAATTCCGGTCGATGTGAGAATTGTGTCGGCAACGAACAAAAACCTCATGCAAATGGTAAAAAGTAATGACTTTCGGGAGGATCTGTATTATCGCTTGAGTGTGCTGGACCTTGTATTGCCTCCGCTTCGGGAACGCAGAGAAGATATTCCGTTATTGGTGAATGCTTTTATTCGGAAAGGTCATTCAGATCAAAAACAAATCAAGATTACGGATAGTGCCATGAAAAAGCT
Organism: Bacillus sp. T-10(2022); assembly: GCF_056502895.1. Classification (NCBI taxonomy): domain Bacteria; kingdom Bacillati; phylum Bacillota; class Bacilli; order Caryophanales; family Bacillaceae; genus Bacillus; species Bacillus sp. T-10(2022). The sequence goes on along the minus strand of NZ_CP113518.1, from coordinate 3,521,410 downwards.
GAGTGAAGGGAATTGGGAAGGGAATATTCGCCAATTGCAAAATTTTTGCGAGCGATTATGTGCTCTTTATAAGAACAAATTAATTGATGTGTACGATATCGAAATGTATTTTCCGAATAGAAGTAAAAAGAAAATACCGCTGTCGCAACAAGACGGAGAGAGCGATATGTCACCTGGAATACATTTATCCGAGCGTGAAAGAATTGTTCAAACGTTAATAAAGGTGAATTTTAATAAAGGAAAAGCTGCCTTTGAGTTAGGCATGAGTCGCACGACATTATGGAGAAAGATAAAAAACTTGAATATTGAAACAAATTGAAACGTAGTGAAACAAATTAATTCATTATGAAACAATTTGTTTACTTTATTTATGTCTTAATATGAGAACTAATTGGCTTCTTTCTTGAATAAACGGATGTTTTTTATGTTGGCACAATAATTGTATATAAACAATGGAGTAGGAAAGATTTTTCCTTCAAGGTTAACATGAAAGGTTGGTGGGAATGTGAGTCATTTAGTGTATATTCCTCAAGATATTGAGAAAGAGGGGAAAAGTTATTTAGTAGAAAAAGGCTTTAAGATTAAAGTAGGGTCTGATCTGTCGCAAGAAATTCTTATGGAAGAAATCAAGGGATGTGATGCAGTATTAACGAGATCAACGGCTGTAATAAATAGAGAAGTTATTACAGCAGCTGAAAACCTCAAAGTAATAGCTAAGTATGGAGTGGGCTTGGACAATATCGATATCGAAGCCGCTACAGAGCGTGGCATTTATGTAACAAATACCCCAGAGGCGAATGCGAATTCTGTAGCTGAACATGTAATGGCATTAATTTTATCATTGTCCAAAAACTTAAACTTGGCTGATAAAGAGCTGCGCAGCGGGAATTTTGCTATCCGTAATCAACTTTTTGGCATGGACTTGGAAGGCAAGACTTTGGGGATTATTGGACTGGGTAGAATCGGTAGAATACTGGCAAAAAAGGCTTCCGAAGGCTTCGATATGAAAGTGATTGGCTACGACCCCTATGTTACAGCCAACCCGAATTCTGAGTTGGAGATAGCAACAGATTTAGAAAGGGTATTCAGGAATTCTGATGTTATTAGTCTACATCTGCCGTTAACGAAAACAACAAAAGGAATAATAGGAAGCCGTGAGTTTTCCTGGATGAAACCTTCCTCCTTTTTTGTAAACGCTTCCAGGGGCGGTGTGGTGAAGGAAAGTGATTTAGTAAACGCTTTGCAAGCGGGTGAGATTGCCGGCGCTGGAATAGATGTTTTTGAAGTTGAACCTCCTGATAAATGGAATCCCCTTTTTAAATTGGATAATGTGATTGTCAGCCCTCATAATGCGGCATTGACGAAGGAAGGTTCGATACGCATGGCTATACATGCAGCAACGCAAGTGGAACAAGTTCTTACTGGCGTGAAACCGAACTGGGCTGTAAATGAGCCCTTAACTAAAGGGGTGTCAATGTAATAATACAGCAATAATTATCTGTTTTTTCTGAAAAATGAGGTTTGAAAAATTCGAGTTTGGCATTTGTTGATAAGGATGGTGAACAAATGAAGAAAATAATCTATGTGATAAGTGCAATACCGGCACTTGGCTCGCTTGTGGTTATCAATCGAATTGAACCTTATGTGTTAGGGATGCCATTTGTTCTTTTTTGGGCCATATTATGGGTCTGTCTTACATCGGTTTTTTTGATAATTGCTAATAAACTTGATCCTGCAACCGAGGAGGAAGAAGACTGATGAATGAAGCCCTGCTTGTTATCCTTTTCTTTCTGGTTCTGTGTATTTGGTTAGGGCTTCAAGCTCGAAAAGGTAAAAATATGAGTTTGGAACAATGGGCTATAGGCGGAAGAGGCTTCGGCAGCTTTTTGCTCTTCTTCTTGATAGCAGGTGAAATGTTTACGACCTATACGTTTTTGGGCGCGAGCGGAGGAGCTTATAGATCGGGTATGCCTCCTGCCTTATATGCTTTCAATTGCTTCTATTTTGTAATCGCATATTGGCTGTTGCCGCCTATTTGGAGGTATGCCAAAAAAAATAATGTCATTTCTCAATCTGATTTTTATGACAAAAAGTACAACAGCCCGGCTTTAGGTGTTCTTGTGGCGGTAATTAGCGTCATTTCAATTATTCCATATCTGATCATGCAGTTGAAAGGGTTAGGTATTATCGTATCGGAAACCTCCTATGGGTCCATCTCTCCAAATGTGGCTATAGTTGTTGGTGTAATTGCGATCACAATTTATGTAACTGCCTCTGGGATGCATGGAGTAGCGTGGACCGCGGTCATTAAAGATATCATGATTCTGGCAGTTGTCGTCTTTATGGGGATTTATTTTCCACTTCATTATTACGGTGGTTTACAGCCGATGTTTGAAGCAATCAATACAGCAAAACAAGGTTTATTGATATTCCCGGAACAAGGTTTGAGTATCTCTTGGTTTATTTCAGCTACGATCATGACAGCACTGGCATTCTATATGTTTCCTCATATGTTAGCGGGTGTGTTCTCTGCAAAAAGTCCCAAATCACTCCGTTGGAATGCTGGGATTATGCCAATTTATCAAGTAATCATCATTTTTTCGTTATTTATTGGTTTTTCTGCGATTCTCCAAGTTCCGAATTTACAGGGAGCAGAAGCAGACTTAGCTTTATTTAAAATGGCGAAGATGTCATTTGATCCCTGGTTTGTCGGAGTTATTGGAGCATCAGGGGCGATGGCAGCCCTTATACCCAGTTCACTAGTGTTGACAGCTACGGCCACGATCCTTTCAAAAAATGTATATAAGGTGTGGAAGCCGAATACATCAGATGAACAGCTTCAAAGATTGAGCAGGATGTTAGTACCTGTCATTTCTATAGTGACTCTATATTTTACGTTCAATGGCGGGGAGTCGATTTTCACGTTATATCTTATGGCATATAGCTTCATGGCACAGTTGTTTCCAGCACTATTTTTCAGTCTGTGGAAAAAGAATCCTGTTACCGTTCAAGGAGCTTTTGCCGGAATGATCGTTGGAATCCTAATTGTCATATACTCGACTACTTCAGGTACGACGCTTGCTACTTTATTTCCATCTCTACCGCAAGGAATACAAGATCTTGATGTGGGGTTAGCTGTATTATTCATCAATATTGCAGTAACTTTGGGAGTGAGTGCCGTTACTAGAAAAACTTCAATTCGGATGGAAGAGAAAAAACAAGTTTCCGGAATGGAAAAACTTATTAAATGATAGTGGGAATGAGTTCAATATTAATATAATCATAAATTACGAGAACAAAAACACGTACTTGAAAGCGGGAGGCTTGATTATGAAAGTCAGTGGAGGAAAAGCAGTCGTAGAAGTAATGGCTAAAGAAGGGGTAAAAAAAGCTTTTTGTGTACCAGGTGAAAGTTATCTTAGTGTAATGGATGCGCTATATCAACATCCTGAAATAGAACTTATTTCCGCCAGGCATGAAGGAGGTGCCTCTTTTATGGCGGAAGGGTATGCCAAGGCTTCAGGGGAGGTAGGAGTTTGTATGGCAACCCGTGGAGTGGGGGCTACAAACTTAGCTATCGGCATTCATACTGCTGCTCAGGATTCAACCCCTTTGGTTGCGCTTATTGGCCAAGTCGAACGCCCTTTTAAAGAGAAGGAAGCCTTTCAGGAAGTGAATTTGACGGGTTTTTTCAGTCATTTATGTAAATGGACGGTAGAGATCGATCGTGTGGAAAGAATCCCGGAATTATTGCAACGGGCTTTCCATATTGCGCGATCGGGTCGTCCGGGCCCTGTATTAGTGGCTTTGCCGCATGACATGTTAGAAGATGAGGCAGAGTTGAACATTAATCCTTCTTATCGCCCGCTTCCTCCTCAACCACATATGGAAGATGTGAAGCAGGCGATGGATACAATACGAAACGCGGAGCGCCCCGTATTGATTGCAGGAGGAGGTGTGATTCATGCTAAGGCCAACAGGCTGCTTGTACAATTTGTGGAGACAATGAAACTTCCTGTCGTTACAGCTTTCCGTCGATTTGACGCGTTTCCGAACTCACACCCTAGCTATGCAGGATGGCTTGGGTTTGGGACACCTCAATATTTACTTGATGCAATCCGTGATGCAGATGTAGTTTTGGCATTAGGGACACGATTCTCTCAAGTAGGAACCCAAGATTACACCTTGCTTTCTAAAAATACAAAACTGATCCATGTGGATATTTGTCCAGAAATTTTTGGTAAAGTGTATGCTCCTTCCCTTGCCATTGAAGCAGATGCCAAGAGCTTCTTGGAACAAGCACTACAAGCACCAGAATCAGGATCTTTTATTTCATGCGAGGATCATTTGAAGGGATTACACGATAAATATATGGAATTTTCTGAACCAAAGGCCGACTATACAGAAGATTTCGTGGATATGGACGGATTGATGCATGATCTGGCCGTCGGTCTGCCGAAGGATACCATCATTACAAATGATGCAGGAAACTTTTTTGGGTGGCTATCCAGATATTATCGTTTTGAACAAGAAAACACATACGTGGGGCCAACGTCGGGTGCGATGGGATATGGACTGCCTGCTGCTATTGGGGCAAAGCTGGCGCAGCCTCACAAACATGTTGTTTCTATTTCAGGAGACGGCGGCTTTATGATGACTCTCCAAGAGATTGAAACCGCTGTACGGTATAAAATTCCGACTATATCAATTGTTGTGAACAACAATATTTACGGAACAATTCGTGTACATCAAGAAAGGCATTTTCCAAATCGGGTCGTTGGAACTGACTTGTCTAATCCTGATTTTGCCGAATTGGCGCGCTTATTTGGAGCACATGGTGAAAAGGTTGAAAAAAATAGTGATTTTGCGCCAGCGCTGCAAAGGGCGATTGCTTCAGGGCTGCCTGCTGTAATCGAAGTTGCAGTCAATCCAAAGATTCTATCTGTAGGCCAAGACAAGAAGGAAGTCCACGAAAAGCTAGTGTCGAACAATTAACATTGGAAGTTAGCAGGAACCAATAAAAAGAAAGTATTTAAGGGAGGTTTCATAGTTGTTAAAACCATATTTAGTTGTGGAATGGAATGATACGGAAACAGATGCTAAAGGCTGGCTGGTCGTCCATAACTTTGTCAAAGGTTACACAGGCGGCGGTACTAGAATGCACCCAACGGTTACAAGAGAAGAGGTCGAGAGGTTGGCCGAAGCTATGGCTTATAAGTATGTAGCCTGTGAGTCTGGGACTACTGGCGGTTGTAAAGCGGGCATTGCCTATGATTATAAAGCGCCAGACGCATATGCAGTGTTAAGAAGATTTTTGATTGCGATGATGCCTTATATAGATATAGGGGTATCGTTAGGCAGTGATTTAGGTACCAAATATGAAGATGTGCTCAAAATATTTAATGAATTTGGCATTGATATCCCCCTAACGAAATCAATGAAGCAGAATCCGAATGTTCTGCAAGGGATAAAAGACTTCGATGAACTGTTGACGACAAAAATCGACGGGTTGTTTTTAAACGATGTCGTAACAGGCTATGGTGTGGCTTTTTCCGCAGATGAGGCATGGAAATTTAAAAGCGGAAAAGGTGGAGCGAAAGTTGTCATTCAAGGATTCGGCTGTGTAGGGGCAAGCTGCGCATTGAAAATGTCCCAGTTAGGTTATAAAGTTGTGGGAATTTCCGATGCAGCCCTTTTGGTTACATGTGAAGAAGGATTGGATGTCCAAAAGCTTATTGATCATAAGAATATGTACGGGGAAATGGATAAAGCCTTTTTTGAACCGCATTATGATGTAAGGCCAAACACGGAATGGCTCGACATAGATTGCGACATTTTAATTCCGTCCGCATTGGAGGATGTCATCCACATATCCAATGCCAAAAGCGTAAAAGCGAGCTTGATCGTTGAGGCGGCGAACATTCCCCTTTCTTCAGAGGGAGACGAAATCATAAAACAGAGAGGAATAGATGTTGTCAATGATTTCGTTGCCAACCTTGGGGCGATAAGATTTTATGATGTGGTTATTTTCGGATTAGTTAAACCAAATCCACAAGCTGTCGTTGATGATATAGAAAAACTATGCAGGAAAAATACGTTTCATTTGTTTACACAAGCAAAAAAACAAAAAAAATATCAAAGAGAAGTAGCTTATGAAATATTTAAACCGACAATCAGCGACCTTCCAGAATATACAGTGCCTTCCGAAGCGTTATCGTGAAACTCTCGTTAACTTGTGTTAATCGTAAAAGTGTTCAGGCAGTTTATCGATCAGGAACGGGGGGAATTCATGCAAACGGAACATGAAAATCAGCCAAAAGAATTACAGCGTTCAATGAAGAGTAGACATTTATTCATGCTCTCCTTAGGTGGGGTAATTGGAACAGGTCTTTTCCTGGGCTCAGGATATGCAATCGGTGAAGCTGGACCCTTAGGAGCGATCGTTGCCTATTTGGTCGGTGGTTTATTAATGTACTTGGCGATGATTTGTCTCGGTGAATTATCGGTAGTGATGCCGGTATCCGGATCCTTTCAGGTCCATGCAACGAAATTTATCGGTCCCGCCACTGGATTTGTCATTGGCTGGATTTACTGGCTGAGCTGGGCACTTTACGTAGGCCTGGAATTTGTAGCGGCCGGTTTGCTCATGACTAGATGGTTTCCCGATATACCAGTATGGATATGGTGTGTGATATTTACAATACTTTTATTCACTATAAATGCATTAACGACGAGAAGTTTCGCTGAGACAGAGTATTGGTTCTCCGGGATTAAAGTACTTGCCGTCATTCTATTCATAATTATCGGTGCTGCAGCGATGTTTGGATTGATTCATATGGAGGATGCACAACCTGCCCCATTCTTTTCCAATTTTATAGGAGATGGACTATTCCCTACAGGATTCACGGGTGTGTTTATATCGATGATGACAGTCGTATATGCTTTCCAGGGATCGGAAATCATGGGTGTTGCAGCAGGAGAGACGGAAAACCCGCAAAAAAGCATTCCGAGAGCGATTCGAAATATCGTAATACGTGTGCTGCTTTTCTATGTACTGGCAATCTTTGTTCTGTCGGCCATCGTCCCGTGGCAAGAAGTTGGGGTATTGGAAAGCCCATTTGTTACCGTGTTTGAAATGGTAGGCATTCCTTATGCAGCTGACATTATGAATTTCGTAATTTTGACGGCGGTCCTCTCTGTAGGAAACACGGGTCTGTTTGCTTGTACAAGGATCCTTTTCTCCCTTTCTCAAAACGGTATGGCGCATTCTGCATTTGGAAAGCTCAATCGGCGCGGTGTACCTATGAACGCCTTACTCGTCACCATGGTCTTTGCCTTGCTGTCTTTACTTACTAGTGTAGTAGCGGAAGAAACGTTATTCGTTGTGCTACTTTCCATAAGCGGGGTTGGAGGGGTGCTTACTTGGATGGCGATTGCGTTCGCACAGTACAGATTCCGTAAGCAGTATATCAGAGCAGGCGGAAAGGTTGAAAATCTGAAGTTTAGAGTACCTTTTTTCCCGTTTGCCCCGATTCTCTGCATCATTATGTGTCTTGGTATTTTCGTGTTCACCGCTTATGATCCGACACAGCGCACTTCGTTGTATTGGGGGTTAGGTTTCGTCGTTGCTTGCTATATATTTTACTATTTCAGATATGCGAGAAGGAAAGTGGAGGTGCCAGCCTTAACAAATGATCAGCCCAATGATTTTGTTCAATAGATTATTCTTAATGTGCCCGACAAAAGAAAACGTTTGGGTATGCAGGAATCGCTGAAGTATCCATTTAGAAGTTTCCGGTTATAAGCAAACCTATTATTTAAAATTAGAAAAATAGAATACGGAGGAAATCGTATGCGTTACTTAAATTATATTAATGGAAAATGGAAAGAACCCATTACAGGGGAGTATAAGGAAAATCTTAGTCCCCATAATGGAGAAAATTTAGGAGAATTTCCATCAAGTGCTGTGGTTGATTTACATGATGCAGTGGCAGCCGCAAAAAATTCATTTCCTGACTGGAAAAAGCTGTCGTTTCAGCAACGGGCTTCATACTTGCAGAAAGCAGCTGATATTTTAAAAAAGAATATTCAGGAAGTAGGTCAAGATTTGATAAAGGAAGAAGGGAAAACATTCTTGGAAGGGATGGGGGAAGCCAATCGTGCCGCCAGCATACTTGAATATTATGCTGCTGAAGCCCGGCAGCCAATCGGGGAAGTAATTCCTTCAGCAAATGCCAATACATTTTTATACACTATCCGCACCCCGCTAGGTCCGGTGGGGTTGATTACACCATGGAACTTTCCTATCGCCATCCCTGTATGGAAATTGGCGCCGGCCCTGATTTACGGGAATACAGTCGTGATTAAGCCGGCTGATTTTACACCTAAGTCGGTCTATCATGTGATGAAAGCATTTGATGAGGCGGGTCTTCCGCCTGGTGTCATCAATTGTGTATTCGGAAGGGGTTCCGTCATTGGTGCTGCATTAGTGGAACATCCGGATGTGAAGGCCATATCTTTTACAGGCTCGAATCAAGTAGGTCAACAAATTCATAAACAAGCCATTGAACATGGAAAGAAAGTGCAAGCGGAAATGGGAGGGAAAAACCCGCTCGTCGTCCTCGCCGATGCTGATCTTGAAAAAGCAGTGGAAATAGCTATAGGCGGAGCTTTTAAATCCACAGGGCAAAAATGCACAGCCACTAGCAGGGTGATTGTCGAAGAAGGAATTTATGAAGTATTCCGGGAACGGCTTGTCGCGCGTACGAAAGAATTAAAAGTGGGCGACCCGCTCAAAGAAGAATCATATATCGGTCCCGCTGTTTCTAGATCACAACGCGATGGCGTGCTTGAAATGATCGATGTTGGGAAATCAGAAGCTACGCTGTTGTGTGGAGGGGAGATTCCGGCAGAAGAGGAATTGGCGAACGGTTTTTATGTCCGGCCGGCTATCTTTGAAAATGTTCCACAACATGCCCGCATTGCACGTGAAGAAATCTTCGGACCAGTCATCGCCCTTTTTAAGGCCGGAAATTATGAGGAAGCAGTTAAGATGGCAAATGATACAGAGTATGGATTGAGCGCATCAATTTGTACAAACAATTTAACGTTGGCTCAACGGTTTATTGAAGATGTGGAGGTGGGTCTTGTACATGTCAATTCGGAAACAGCAGGAACCGAACCGCAAATGCCATTTGGCGGATGTAAAAATTCAAGTGCAGGCAGCCGTGAACAAGGGAAGAGTGCCGTTGAATTCTATACTGAGGTCAAGACAGTCTATATGGATCGGGTATAACTAAAATGGTACCAAGCATTTTTTGAACTTTTAAATTAGATGATAATCAGGAGGGATTTTCAATATGTCTATTAAAGAAAATGTACAGTTCAGCCCTACACTCCCTTATTCACGGTATGTCGAACCAGAGGTATTCAATGAAGAAAGAAAAAAAATCTTTAGAAAGAGTTGGATATTAGCTGGGCATGCAAGCCAAGTTGAAAAAGTAGGGGATTTCATGACAATAGACATCGCCGGAGAGCCTATTATCGTTTCTCACGGTACTGATGGTGAACTTCGTGCTTTCTACAATATTTGCCCTCATCGCGGAATGAAAGTAGAAAACTCCGATAAAGGAAATAAGAAAATTTTACAATGCGGATACCATGGATGGACGTTCAAATTAGATGGAAGTGTGCATAGAGCTCCTAATTTTAAAACGAATGAACTGGGAATACACAGCTGTATGAAATCCATTCGTTTAGAAGTTCAGAATGCTATGATTTTTGTCAATCTAGATAAAAATGCACCTTCTATGGCAGAAGCATATCAGGAATTTTTAGAGGAAATGAAAGAGTATCCCTTCTTTGATTCACTGAAACTAGTTAGGGAAACCAGGCGTGTAGTAAAAGCTAATTGGAAAGCCGTTGTTGACAATTACCTTGAATGTGATCATTGTTCCATTGCTCATCCTGGCTTTGCAAAATCCTTTGATTTATCAAACTTTTGCACAACGACACACGACAAATTCACCTATCAATATATGACAGCAAGTAAGAATGGCGAAGGTGATCAAGCGCGTTTTTATTGGGTTTGGCCAAATATGATGATTAACGTTTATCCTGGAGACGGGAATGTGAATACTATTCAAGTAATTCCTGTTGATGCCGTGACGTCTTTAGGTATTTATCGTGATTACTCCCTCGATGAAAAAACAACCATAGAAAAAGAAGAATATTTTAAATTTGTTGACCAAGTACGGCAGGAAGATTTTGAACTGGTGGAAAAACTGCAAAAAGGATTAAGTTCCGAGGCATTTACAAATGGTATCTTTTCTCCAACTGAACATGCTGCAGTCTATTTTCATGAACTTATTCATAAAAAGCTCCAGAACTAACAACTGAGCTGCCAATTGGAATGCACTTAAAAGAAACGTGATACAGAGAATTTTTGAATTTAATAGCTAAGCAACCAACCAGTGTGATTCGGCAGTTTACTGGATCACACTGGTTGAGTTGTTTTTTAGTGCTGAGTTTTTTGCTTATTTCAACGACTGAAATTATTCAGGGTGAGAGGATTTGTTCTTCCATTGTTGTTCTTCAGCAAGAAACTCAAAAAAAACATTCATGGCAGTAAGCGGATGCTCATTTACTCTTTTAAAGTAATTACTTTTTCTGGCATCTGTTATATAGCTGCTTTTTTTAATTCTATCCAACATATATTGTTGACTCATTTTCACTATTTCTTTTTGGTTGTGTTTGTTTTCTTTTAATAAAGCAAATCCAACAGCTCCCACCAATGCATAGATTCCAAGTGCAATTTTCGAGATGGGTAAAGATTCGTTCTTAAATAAAAGGAAAAAAAGATTAATGACGGAAAAGCCTATCATCACAGTCGAAAAAAAACCGTATTTCATATTTTTCTTCAACAAGGGGGACAATTTTGATTGAAGTTGTTCGATTTCGGCTTGCATGAAACTAGGTATATTATTTATTTTAATATTCATTGTATCCTCCTTAATATTGTTCGAAAATGGCACTGGGAAATCGTACCTATTCACTGAAACAGGAAAAGAAACCTAATAATATATATCTTATCGTTTGGAAACGTGTTTGTCATTTAATATAACCCTTGGATTTTTAAAGGGAGAAGTACAAGCGGTGATGTGAATAAGAATGCCATTTATACGTTTGATAACCCAGTTAGACAGCTTTCTTGCAGTATGTTGCCTTAATATACTAACAATGGTATTAATGATGAATGGATTATGGTAAAATGGTCCTCAAATGGAAGCTGTTTTTTTCGTTTTTTGATTATTAATAGTTATGGATGGCCTTGCCGCGCCTTTTTTTGTCATAAATACGTGACTATTGTGGTATTTTGTTCTTTTAAATCGAGTTTTGGAACAAATCAATATATAATTAGAAAGCGAGATAATAGATTCAAAGATTAAGGAGGGACATAGAATGATGGAATGGGCTCTGATCATTTTGTTTGCTGCAGCAGTATTACTGTTCATTTTATCGTTTATTAAAAAGGATTCTGTAAAAGTGGACAGTCAATTGGAACAGGTTGCAATCACTTTTGGAGATGAAATGAATGTATTACAGGAAAAAATCAGAAACATCGAGATAGATGCTGAAATTACGGTGCAAGAGGCAGGCATTCTAGCAATGTCTTCCGAAAAGCGGGTCTTGTTGCGTGAAGTACTCGACCTACATAAGCGAGGCTATTCATTTGAAAGCATCGCACTGAAGACAAAACAGCCGGAAGATGAAATAGAACGCATGCTTACTCCTTACATAATAACGAAGAATGAAAGGAGAAATGTGGCCAATGACATCTAAATCAATGCGCAGCTTTGCCGGAGGCATTGTTGTTGCAGCAGGCTTATGCGGTGCAGTGTACTTCTTTGGTCCAGGTGAAGCGACCGGCACATCGGAGAAACTATCAGAAGATGAAATGAAAGAGTCTCTGGCTTCAGAAGGGTATGTCATACATTCCGAAAAAGAATGGGAAGAACAGATTGCTGAAGCACAGTCGGTTAAAGATAAAGCGGAAGCGGAAAAAGAAACGGTAAAAGAACCAACAGAAAAAATCATATACCGTACAGTTCTTTCTGTGTCTAAAGGCTCGACAAGCATCGATGTGGGGAAAACCCTGCAAAAGGCAAAAGTCATTAAAAATGCAAATGAGTTTTCCGACGCGGTTGAAAAGAAAGGCAAGGCCAACGGATTACGACCTGGAACATATGTGGTGGATAGTGCGATGACGACGGAAAAAATAATTTCCATCATATTTAAATGAACTTAAAACGACCATCGATAAGAGGGTCGTTTCAGACTGTAGACAAACTCGATTAAAGTCGAGTTTGTCTACAGTTTTTTTATGGTTTGTACAATGAACGCTGCCTCCAGGCACTCGCTTTTCCCGCAGGAGTCTCGAACACCCGCTCCAATCACTTTGTTTTAAAATTTAGATAGAACCCCTCATGTCGGTAAAGGTTCGAAATGCTTTCACTCCGAAAAAATTGGTTATCTATACGGATGAAATCCTCTTTAAATTGAGAATTTGCGACATACCTGCCGAATAACTGGCTAGCCGAGACCCCGGAGACGTTTGTGTTGAGGAGGCTCGGCAGACAGTCGGCGGAAAAGGAGTGGACTTCTGAAATCAACTGGAACGTTTTTTTAATGCAGTCAACCCTCAAAATATCATATGGTTTGCTGTTATTTTACAATAAGATAAAAGAAAAGGGTTTTTTCATGTTTTCTTTAACTTAATCTTTGTCCGCACTCCGGCCCACACTGCAATGATAAGACCTCCAACAGTATCCGCAATTAAATCTATCATTGTATCCTTATTTCCCCCGCCTTGAAGTGTCATTCCGAATAATTGATCAGAACTAAATTCGTAAATCTCCCATATGACACCACCAAGTGCTGAGAAGGAGAGAGTAAACAAAAAGACAAACCAAGGGGATATTTCTTTGCCTGCATTTCTGTATATCAATCGTTCATATAAAGCGATTCCCGTAAAAGCGAGAAGGGAACCGCTTAGTAAATGTAAGAATGTGTCCCACCATCCCAGTCCATACCAACCTAAAATAGATCCTAAATATTGTGAACCGAATAAGAAGATTAAATAGGAAATGATTATTGGCAGATTGAATTGAAGCTTGGTAAATAGGGCCAATAAAAGGGGAATTGCTCCACATACCACACCGCCTATCGAAACGAGTGATTTAAAAGTTTCATCGGATGTATAGTAAAAAATAGATAAAGCTGCCATGAAAAGTACATACACTGAACTTAATGAAATAACTAGCTTCCGATTCATATGAATACCTCTATAAATTATAATTTTGATTTTTGTACAATAGAATAAATGGAGATAAGCAGGCCGCCCGTAAGACCGTAAATTATATCGTACATGGTGTCTTTATTACCGCCTCGCTGCATGGTATGAGTAAAAGTGATATCTCCTACGAACTCATATATTTCCCAAAGAACAGTGGCAATGACTGAAAGTGAGAGAACAAATAGAAAGATGACCCACCTTGAAACATCTTTTCTCGCTTTTGGAGGAATGAATTGTTTATAAAGAGCAATTCCAACAAAAGCCACGAAAATACCTTTGTAGAAGTGAAGGCCAGAGTCCCACCATTTAAAATCCACATAAAAATTTGCGATAGACCCTAAAAATGTCGTACAGAAAATAAAAACATAGTAACCGATTATGATTGGAATGTTAAAAGGATTATTTTTTACAAACAGTAATAAAATGGGCAAGGCACTTACCAATATTCCCCCAAGGGCTACCATCCATCGGGAAGAATCATCTTTTATGAGGTAAAAGATGAGTAAGCCAGTCATGAATGCTATAAAAACCAGACTGAAAATGATGATTATTTTATGTTTCAATATACTCACCTCATTCGTAAATATTCATTAACCCCGACAATTTCGGACTTCTGGAATTTTTATGATGTTCTTTTAATCGTTTTGGTCATTATCATTGTTGGCTGCCATGGTGCTTATTAATGGCGTTATTAAATTTAGCCGTGATAATCAATAATAAAGGCATGACCAGACCATAAGTCCATGCATAGAATAACCATATATTTCTATTAAATTCCCCGGATGATGGTACCATCGGAAAAACAATCAAAACCATTATCATCCCTAAAGCCGTAGTAAATGGACGATAATCTTTTATATTGAATATGTTTGAAAAAACAACAACCGATACATAAAAATACATCACCGATAGGTTGTAAAAATCCAAATCGTGCCCGCATTAGGAATTCCCTATATTTATTTTTTTGCCATCGTATAACTTGGAGCGATATTTCTTGCTGTGGTATCGAGTCCAAGAACCAAAATATCCAGCATGATAAACAGAATTAAAATGATTCCTCCGATCAATGTGCCGATAAAAAAAGCTTTACCCCCTTTTTTACTTTCATTGACTTTTGAAGGGAAAATCATTAAAAACATAACAGGAGATAGCGTGAACACGCTGATGAAAAAAAGTGTCGCACGTATGACAGGTTTGGCTCCATTTTCAAATACTGGCTGAATGTTTTGGATATTGGCTTGAGGAATGATGGATACCAAAAAAATAGTCAGTAATATTAATACGGGTATGAAGAATATTTCCAACGTACGTGTAAAAGTTTCAATACCAAGGCGAACTGTAAAGATCACAACTGCAGCTAACATTATATTTAATGCTGCAAGTGGAGTATCCGGCATCCAAAAAGTTTCAATGAAATTCCCCATATAATAAATTGTCTCGGCAGCAGTTGAAAAAGACCAGATAAAAAATGTGAAATTGATCATCATTCCGACTAACTTACCGAAAACCTTTTCATTTATTTGATCTAAAGGGAGTTCAGGATATAAATTTCCAACCCTGATGTGGAACCATACAAAAATTAATGCGATTCCTGTTCTAAATAATGCAGCAAGCCACGCATCCTGCTTTGCAAAACCAGCTAAAGGAGAAGGAGTATGTAAAATAACCGTTCCTACCGAGTACAAAAGAATAAAAAATCATCATTTGATGTGAAGAAATTTTGAAACTACCAGGCATTTTTTTCTCCTTTATGTTTGTTCCTTCCTTCTTTACTCCATAGTTTTGGCTATTCATATTCAAGTTATTCACACGGAAATTAATTTGAATCGTCTTGGCTTTTCTTCGAAAGTCGATTCCCATTTCATTATTCGGGCTCGATTTTGCTGCTTTTTATATTATTCTTATTTCTTATTTCGGAAATCACACGCCATGTTTTGTCGTGCGAATTTACCCATCACTCGTTTATAAATTATCTTCCTATGTGTTTGACAATTGAATATTTTGTCTCGATTTGAGAAACGGCCATACATACTTTAGATAATAGAAGAATAATTTTACTTGTCCCACTTCCATTATGTAGCTTCTCCTAATGGTCCAAGAGAAAGTATTTAAATTCCCCCACATCATAATGTTTTAGGAACTGAATATTTGATTTAACTGATTTTTCATCAAATTTCATTTGGTGAGATTTTCTGATTAACCTGCTTCGTTACGTCAATTAAGGTAAAGATGCAACAATATTTTTATTTGTAATAGATTTGAGTTGGCGCGATTCTTGCATATTATTTATGTGTATATCTATGTGTGTATATCTAATAAATATGGAGAAAGGAGAAGAATGGGAAACTGTTAGACACACAATTATTGAAAACATTTATTTGATGTTTAATTTGCCCTTGGTTATATGTCAGAAATTTAATCCGGTTTCATAAAGGGAAGGCGAAGCCATAAAACTTAAAAAAGGTAGGGGAATATTAGAATGAAAATACCAGTGGAAAATATAGTAGAGTTAACTGTAGAACATCAATTCTTACAGGCTTATCCAATATTAAGTCAGTTGCGTACTGATTTGACTTTTAAGGAATATCTAGAATTATTAAATGAAATGCGTAAGGAGGGTAAAAAGTTATTTGCTTTATATCATGATACGAGCATCGTAGCGTTAGCAGGTATTAGCTGGCGTGAAGATTCATACAATGAACGCTATGTTTATGTGCAAGATTTGGTTACTGATGTAAATCATCGTCCTAGTGGCCTTGGTTATAATCTGCTAAGTTATATACATAATTGGGCAAAAGACCAGGGAGCTGAATATATTACATTGGAATCTTGAATTCGGCGCCTTGTTACCATATATTTTTCGTCGTTTCATGTACAATATTTTTAGCTGTTGATAGTACCTTTTTTCACTTCTAGAGTGAGGAAAAAGTGGGTAAAAAACATTATTAATGAAGAAGTTAAGGTGAGAAAAACCAGGTTATAAACCTGGGGTTAAACAAACGAAAAAAACGATTCGCATATTCAAAGGCAAGTGCCCTGCACCCAAAAATTAGTTGAAAGCTTATAGAAACTCTGTGGAGAGAAATCTCTGCAGGGTTTTTCTTCATTTATCTTTTTTCGTGCCCTTAAACCGACCAACTTCATTCCACTTTATCAAACAAGAAAACATTAAAGTCGTTGCTCTCGAAAATGATAATAGATTATGCGAATATTGGCAATCTATGCAGTTACTCATAGGATACTTTTAAACATAACTTCCAATAAATTTGATTAGTTGTGCTTCAGGTGCCTAGTAAATCCATTTTTAATATTATACCTATTGAACTGACTCCAAAAGAGAGGTTGCTTCCGAGTTTACAGTGATGGAAGGAAGTGGTTAATTGCAATTCAATTTTGTGGAAAAAACAGGTCCAAAAATGTTAATATCCGAGCCATCTTCAGCAACTTTTAATTGAATTTTACTCTTGAAAATTAATTGCAATTTATTTTACTTAGATGGATATAATTGCAGCCAAGGTGAAAACATAATTTTAACGGGCTATTGGTTATGAGGGGGTTAGCATTGAAATCTCGAGTTCCTATTCCATTGAGGAAGTTAATTGAAGATAAACAATCAGTGAAAAGTAAAAAACAAGAAGTAGACCTAAAGCAAAGCGAACATCCAAACTCCAGCAAAACTAAAAATCAAAACCAAAATCCGGTTCAAGCCCAAAACCGAAGTAAAGACTCAAAGAATCATCAAACAAAACTTATATCCTCTGATCTTCAATATAATTTAGACCATATTAAGAAAACGTTAGGAAATAGTTCAGACATAGTTATAAGGGATTTTCAAGCAGGTAAAAATGGGGAAATTAAGTTAGGTATCGTTTACACAGATGGATTAACGGATTCAGCTTCCATCCAAGATTTAATCCTCGACACTTTGATGGTTGAAATTCGGAACGCTGACTTGGACGTAGCGGTCCCTGATTGTTTTGAAATAATAAAATCAAATACTCTTCCTGTAGGGGGAATAGTGGAAATAACTGATTTTCAAAAGCTTTTTAACCATGTTTTATCGGGAGACACGATGTTATTGATGGACGGCTCCCCAAAAGGAATGGCACTCGGCTCAAGAGATTGGGCCGATCGCGGAGTTCAAGAACCTTCCTCCCAAACAGTAGTAAGAGGACCAAAGGATGGGTTTACTGAAACGCTGCGAACAAATACTGCTTTAATACGACGGAGAATAAAAGATCCAAACCTTTGGCTTGAAACAAAGCAGATTGGAGAAAAAACGCAAACAGACGTTGCGATTATGTATTTAAAAGGTGTTGCCAATGATAAAACGGTTTCAGAATTGCAAAGCCGGTTAAATCGAATCAATATAGATGCGATTCTTGAGAGTGGTTACATTGAAGAGCTTATTCAGGATGAAGTATACACTCCTTTTCCAACCGTTTATAATACGGAACGTCCTGATGCTGTAGCCGCTGCCATTTTAGAAGGAAGGATTGCGATACTAATTGACGGAACTCCGTTTGTCCTTATCGTTCCAGCATTGATGGTGCATTTTTTCCAGTCCAGTGAAGACTATTATCAACGGGCAGACATTGCAACATTAATTCGAGTATTACGGTATTTATCCTTTTTCCTTGCTTTGCTTACACCGTCACTTTATATCGCTGTCTCAACCTTTCATCAAGAAATGCTTCCTACTCCTTTACTCATAAGTCTAGCCTCACAGCGAGAGGGTGTTCCTTTTCCGGCTTTTGTAGAGGCGATGCTGATGGAGGTAGTATTTGAAATCTTGCGTGAGGCAGGTGTGAGGATGCCTAGGGCAATCGGTTCATCCATTTCCATCGTGGGTGCATTAGTTATTGGACAGGCTGCTGTCGAAGCAGGGTTCGTTTCAGCAACAATGGTTATCATCGTGTCCTTAACAGCCATCTGCAGCTTTGTGTTCCCAGCCAATAGTATGGCCATGGCTTTTCGGATGCTTCGATTCTTGTTTATGATCCTTGCCGCTTCATTTGGGTTATACGGGATCATTTTGGGGCTAATCGTGATGGTCCTGCATTTAAATAGCATACGATCTTTTGGTATACCATATTTAGCTCCAAATGCACCATTCATTTTACAAGATCAAAAAGACAACATCATTCGTATGCCGCATTGGTCATTATTAAAGCGGCCTCGTTTGATCAGTAAAAATGATACAGACAGAGGAGAGGTAAGTTCTCCTAAACCACCTAGATAAAATGATGAGATTATGAGGGTTCACTATGAAAAAAATGCTAAAGGTATTTTTAATGTTACCTATAATTTGTTTATCCGGCTGTTGGAGCAGCATTGAGTTGAACGAACTTGCCATCGTTACTGCCATGGGAATTGATAAAAAAGAAGATGGGTATCTTGTAACCGTCCAAGTTCTAAATTCGAGTGAGCTGGCAGGTGATGCCCGGTCTGGCCGCACGGAAGTTGTAACCTTCAGGAAAAGCGGTGCAACCATTGCTGAAGCAATTAGAAGCCTATCAACTGATGTACCAAGGAGGTTATATGTCGCACATCTTCGTGAAATCGTCTTTGGTGAGGAAATGGCCAGGGCAGGAATTGCAAAACCTCTGGATGTCCTTTCCCGGCAAAAGGAGTTGCGTTCGGATTTCTATATGACCGTTGCAAAGGGGGCAACTGCTTATGAAACGCTTAATGTGCAAACGGCCCTTGAAAAAATACCGGCAAATAAAGTTTTTGATGCCTTGGAAAATTCAGAGAGAAGGTGGGCACCGACAAGGACGGTCACTTTGGATGAGCTGGTCAGCAGTATCGTCAGCAAAGGGAGACAGGCCATGCTTACGGGGATTCTCGTTTATGGTGATCCCGAATCAGGAAGCAATGTTACGAATGCACAAAATATCTCCCCGAAATCCGGCTTGCGTTTGGATTATCTTGGAGTATTCAAGAAGGATAAACTTGTCGGCTGGTTAAACAGGAACGACAGTAAAGGTGTTAGTTACATTACAGATCATGTTAAGTCCACTGCGGTAAATATTCCATGTGAAGGTGAGCAAATTACGGTCAACACGACTAGTTCAAAAACGAAAATCAAGGGGAAAATGGAAAAAGGAAATCCGAGAATTGATATAAATGTCACCTCAGAAGGGAGTATAGGTGAAGTAGAATGCACAATCGATTTAACTAAACCTGAAAAAATCGAAGAATTGAATAAAAGATACGCAAAAGACATTAAGGATAAAATAGAAGGATCGATAAAAACGCTTCAAGAGAAGTATCAAAGTGACATTTTCGGTTTTGGTGAAGAAATTCATAGAACCGATCCTAAAGCATGGAAACGTTTAGAAGGAAATTGGGATCAGGAATTCGCAAATTTGGACGTGAATGTAACCATTAAAGCAAAGATTCGCAATTTAGGCACCATATCAGAATCCTTTCAAAAAGAAATCGAGGAGTAAAGGTCAATGTGGGCAATTATTGGAACAGTGTGTACTGGAGCTATTATTTCATTTTTCGAAATACCACCCCTTATTAAAAAGAAATGCTGGAAGGAAATTGTCATTTTCATTTTATTGCTTTTAGTTGGCATGACGTTGAGTATTTTAATTATCAAGGATATTACCATTCCCACTCCTATAGACTGGATAACGAAAATATATAGTCCACTCGCTCATTTCATGGATCGTATTTTATCCTAGGGAGGTATCGAATATGCTCGAAAAAGGAAAAATCAGCTCTGGTGATTTTCTTATAATGGTTATCATATTCACCATAGGAGGAGCGATACTTACTTTACCTTCCGTACTTGTCTCTTTAGCAAAGCAGGATGGCTGGATTGCCTATATCTTAGCTACTCTCATCGGTTTATGTTTCGTTTTCCTATTTACCCGGCTCGCATCACTTTACCCATCCATGACTTATATAGAAGTTAATGAAAAAATATTTGGAAAATGGATCGGGAAGATCTCGGCACTGCTATTCTTATTTTATTTATATTACCTTTCTTCAGCGTTACTTAGTGAAATTGGGAATTTTTTTTCATCACAGGTTCTGGTTGAGACACCTATGGAAATGATTATGATTTTGTTTATAATAACAAGCTTATTTGGTGCACGGCTAGGATTGGAAGTTATCTGCCGGACTGCATTAATCTTTTTTCCTTGGCTTGTTCTGCTGCTTTTCATATTATTCGTATTTCTTATCCCGGATATCAAAATCGAAAATTTGCAACCTATATTTGAAGAAGGCATGAAACCGATAATGAGGGGTTCATATCACTCTTTAGCTCTGCCTTATGTTCAGCTCGTTTTCTTTTTGATGATCACTCCATATGTAAACGAAAAGGCTAAAGTGAAGAAAAACTTTTATTTAGGGACTTTGTTAGGTGGCGGCGCTCTTTTCTTGGTGATCCTTTTCAGTATCCTCGTATTGGGTGCTGATAATACAGCGAGATTGACCTATCCTTCTTATAAATTGGGGATGAGGATAAGCATCGGTAATTTTTTTGAAAGGGTCGAGGTCATTGTGGCCTTCATTTGGGTTTTTACAGAGTATTTTAAGTTGACCATATGCTTTTATGGACTCGCTTTAGGGATAGCTCAATTGCTAGGATTAAAAAATTACAAAATTCTTCTATTCCCATTAGCTTTTCTAATTCTCACTTTTACCATCTTTTCGCATCCCGATATCGTGCATTATCAAAACTTTATGGCTACAGCTTGGACACCATTATCCTTAACGATTTGTTTTATTCTGCCATTGTTATTATTACTGGTTGGGAAAATCAGAAAAAAATAAGAAGTGTATCACATTAGATGTTCAAGTGGACGTTTATTACGTCTGTAAATCATGAAAATTTAGAAGGGAAAAAGATCTGAGATATAGTACCTAACTGATTCAAGGGAAATAAATAAGTGAAATATTCTGACAAATACATTGACTAAAGAAAGCTCATGTTTTAATATAACAATATATAACATTACATAATGTTGTATATCAAATATTAAAGGAGTGGGAAAATGAGTAAATCGGTTATTAATGTAAAAAGTGATGTAAAAACAGTATTGGATCAATTAAAGGGTAGGAAAATTAACAATATTTATTTGGTAGCATGCGGGGGATCTTCTGCCATCATGTATTCAGCTAAATATATACTGGATCGTGAAGCTGAAAATATAACTTCCGATCTATATAGTTCAAATGAGTTTATACATCGTAATCCACAACAACTAGGGAAGGAATCCTTAGTAATTTTATGCTCTATGTCCGGAACAACTCCCGAAACGGCAGAAGCGGCTAAGTTTGCAAAAAGTAAAGGTGCGTTTACTGTGGCATTAACGAACGAACCAGGATCACCATTAGCCCAAAATGCGGACCTCTTCATTAAATATGAATGGGGTAACGGTGTAAACGCCTTTGATACAAACCTGAGTGTTTTATATCAACTAGTTTTTGGTGTACTTCATATAGCGGAAAACAATGAGAAGTTTGGAAAACTAGTATCAAGTTTAGAGAATTTACAGCCAGTGTATGAAAAAGCCCTGGAGAAAGAAGCTTCTAATGCAAGAGTATTCGCCCAATCTCATGCAAAAGAACCTGTTATCTATACAATGGCAAGCGGTTCCAACTATGGGACAGCCTATTCTTTTAGTATTTGTATCTTAATGGAAATGCAATGGATACACTCACATGCCATTCATGCTGGCGAGTACTTTCATGGTCCATTCGAAATTATTGACGAAAATGTACCGTTTATCATTCTATTGGGATTGGATGAAACAAGACCATTAGAAGAAAGAGCGTTATCTTTTTCTCAGCGTTATGGCAAAAAACTAACGGTGCTAGATGCAAAACAGTATGATTTTGATGGTATCGATGAAGAAGTAAAAGGATATATTGCACCGCTTATCT
Organism: Bacillus sp. T-10(2022); assembly: GCF_056502895.1. Taxonomy (NCBI): domain Bacteria; kingdom Bacillati; phylum Bacillota; class Bacilli; order Caryophanales; family Bacillaceae; genus Bacillus; species Bacillus sp. T-10(2022). The sequence goes on along the minus strand of NZ_CP113518.1, from coordinate 3,499,149 downwards.
TAAATCGTGTATTGCGTCAATATGCAGAAGAATTAGCGGAAGCGCGTAATCATCCTTTAAGCAAAAGGCGTTATATGTGGAAAGTAGAATACTAATAGTTAGAGAAAACTTAATATTCTGTATATTATTTACGAATTATACTATAATGTTTTATAACATTATAGTATAATTTCCTGATGATAAAAGCATTTATAATAAGGAGGGTATTCATGAGAAAAACAAAACTTATATTCGCATCATTTTTAAGTTTATCTTTAATGCTTGGGGGATGTTCTGGTGAAAAAACATCTTCAGAATCAGATGTTGGAAAAACAACCATAACATTTTTCCATAGGTGGCCAAAGGAACCGGAAAAAACGTACTTTAATGAAGTTGTAAAAGACTTTGAAAAACAAAACCCCAATATCAATATTAAAACCGAAGCAGTGCTAAACGATTCGTATAAAGACAAAATTAAAGTAATGACAGGTACAAATAATCCGCCGGATGTTTATTTCTCATGGAGTGATGAATTTGCCAGTCAGTTTGTGCGAGGCAATAAAGCTTTGGATTTAACTTCTTATTATGAAAACGATCCGGAATGGTCTTCTCAACTCGTTCCATCCCAAGTCAAACCGTATACATTTAATAATAAGGTGTATGGTGTCCCCGTAACAATGGATGGGAAAATGTTTTTCTATAACAAGGATGTCTTCGAAAAATTGAACATAAACCCGCCTAAAACCTGGAATGAATTAATCGACGTGTTAAAAGTGTTAAAAAAGAATAACTACACAGCCCTTCAATTCGGCAGTCAAGACACTTGGACAATTTCACATTATTTGGGCACATTGAATCAACGCCTTGTTAGACCGGAAGTGCTGACGATGGATTATAATCGAAAAACCGGAAAATTCAAGGATGACGACTACATAAAAGCGCTTGAAAAATTCCAAGAGTTGTTACCTTATTTCAATGAGAATACGAATTCTATAGATCACGAATATGCTAGGCAGCAATTTTCAAATGGTAAGGCACCTATGATTTATGCAGAAACGGCAGAAATCAAGCTATTTGGACCCACTAAGTTTGAACTTGGAATGTTTAACTTTCCCGAAGTAGAAGGCGGAAAAGGCAATCAAACAAATCTAACGGGTTCGCCTGAGGGCTTTATGATTTCTTCCAAGACAAAGCATCCTAAAGAGGCGATGGAGTTTTTAAAGTTTTTAACCACTAAACAGATGGGAGAGAAACTAGTCACTGATGTGGGCAAGTATAGTGCAGTTGAAGGTACAGTGAATGAAAATAATTCTTCCCCGGAACAGCTGGAAGCGGTTCAAAGCATATTAAACGCCAAGGAAATGGCCCCATGGTTTGACATGAGCATTGATGCGCGTATTGCAGATGCCTATTTAACAGGAGCACAAATGATGTTAAATGGAGATAAAACACCTAAACAAATCATGCGTGATGTTCAAAAAGCTGCCGATACTGTTAGAATCGAAGCGGGGAAATAAGGGGAATCATTTTTCCGTTTTATTAAGGGAGTGATCTTTTAATGATAAAACTCGATAAATTTGTACCTTATCTATATCTTCTTCCAGCCTTAGTTTTTTTACTGCTAGTTTATATCCCCATTTTCCAGAATATTGGCGACAGTCTGTATAATTGGAGTACTTTTTCACCAAATAAAGCATTTGTAGGGTTGGACAACTACTTTACTTTGTTTAATGATCCCGTATTTTATGAAGCTTTAAAAAATAATATTCTTTATGCAGTCATTTCAATTGTTTTCCAGGTATTTGGAGGGTTAATTGTTGCAGCTGTTTTAGAAGATAAATTAATCCGTAAATTTTCACCCATCTTTCGTACAGTCTATTTTTTACCAGTCGTCGTTTCAATGACAGTCATAGCATTGCTGTTTTCATTTTTTTACAACCCGGAAGTGGGGTTGTTAAATCAGTTTCTTAAAATGATTGGATTGAATAATTTAGCACTGCCATGGTTGGGCGATAGTGATACGGCAATCTATGCGGTTATTGCTGTCTCACAGTGGCAATCGATTGGTTATATTGCCATGTTATATATCGTATCCATTCAAAAAATTTCACCTGAGCTATATGAAGCAGCTGAAATGGATGGTGCGAATAAAATAAAAACGTTTTTTCACATTACGGTTCCAGAAACGAAGGAAATGACATTCGTAGCCGTAATCTTAACACTGACAGGTGCTTTTACAGTGTTTAATGAGCCATATATCTTAACCGGAGGGGGGCCGGGGACTTCTTCGGAAGTCCTAAGTACCTATTTATATAAAACGGCTTTTTCAAAAGATATGATGGGATATGCTTCAGCCATCGCAACGGTTATCTTAATTATTACGTTACTTATTTCTCTTGTTCAAATGAAAATATTTAAAACAGGAAAGGAGGACTAATAATGGAGATGCCTAAATCAACGATCAGAGTACCGGAATTAGTTGTGAAAAATCTAAAATATGCAAGGAAAAGAAAAGACTATAATATGAGAGTAGCACTAGTCTATGCAGGTTTGATCGCATACTTTCTTGTTGTTGCCTATCCCTTATTATGGATGGTCATCAGTTCTTTTAAAAGCACAGAGGAAATTTTTAACCATAGTTGGTCCCTTCCTCATACATGGTTGTTTGAAAATTATGTAACAGCCTGGAATAGTGGGATTTCTTCCTACTTTTTAAATAGTGTCATGGTTACTGGTTTGACCTGTATTCTAACGGTATTAGTAAGTGCGTTAGGTGCTTACGGATTATCTCGCTTTGATTTTCGTGGAAAGGCTTTCATTTTGGTCATATGCTTAGGGGGGTTGATGCTATCTCCCCAAGTAAGCCTGATCCCTTTGTATAATATAATTCAGAAGCTAGGTATATATAACACCCATTGGGCGTTAATTTTACCTTATGTAGCATACAGAATTCCGCTAACCATCTTGTTGATTCGGGCCTACTTCCTGTCCATTCCGAAAGAACTGGAAGAGGCTGCCCGGTTGGATGGATGCACAAACCTTGGAATCCTTTTTAGAATTTTCATTCCCATGAGTAAGCCTATTTTATTAACGACGACAATTTTAACAGCTTACTATACATGGAATGAATTCATGTTCGCGATCATCTTTATAGACGATGATAGTTTACGTACGATACCTGCCGGTTTAATGCAATTTCGAGATGCACTGCAAACCGATTGGGGAGTGTTACTTTCTGGATTAACGATTTCAGCGGCACCTATCGTCATATTATTTTTATTCATGCAGAAGTACTTTATCCGTGGAATTGCTAGTGGAAGTGTAAAATGATAACAGGGGGAACAGGCATGAAATTAATTGGAATTGGAGATAACGTAGTAGATTTTTATAAAGATCAAGGAAAGATATATCCTGGCGGCAATTCATTAAACGTGGCAGTATTGTGCAATCGTTTAAATGATGAGCAATCTTCATATATTGGCATTGTAGGAAATGACGGGGCAGCAGACCATGTTTTAGAGGTATTGCAAAAGGAAAAGATAGAGATTAGTAGAGTAAGACAAGCAGTAGGAGAGAATGGTATGGCAGTCGTCGCGTTGGATAAGGGCGGTGACCGAATTTTTATTGGTTCCAATAAAGGGGGAATCCAATCCAGGTTGGGGATTGTACTGAATGACAATGATTTGGATTATATTCGGCAACATGACCTTCTTCATACAAGTGTATATAGCCGTATAGAGCATAACCTTCCAATATTAAGCCAATTCATTGACATTTCTTTTGATTTTTCGACAAATCAAGAGGATCACTATTTACAAAAGGTTTGTCCATTTGTGAATTATGCATTTTTTTCCGGAAGCAATTTAAACGAGGCAGAGTGCAATGCACTGATTCAAAAGGTTCATTCGTTCGGCACAAAGGTGATATGTGTTACTCGTGGGGAAAAGGGATCACTTTTATCAACTGAAAATCAAATATATGAACAAGCTATTATCCAAACTAAAGTTGTAGATACGTTGGGGGCGGGAGATTCCTTTATTGCTGGTTTTCTCTCATCGTACGTCCAAGGACAAGATGTATATAAAGCTTTACAAAAAGGAGCATTAGTCGCCTCCCAAACCTGTCAGGATTATGGTGCTTTTGGGTATGGCAAAGTATATGATCCTGATCATATGATGGTTTAAAATGATGCATGGATGAATAAAGGTAACGAGATCCCGGATTAAGAGGGGGATTCGTTACCTTTTTCTTGCGATATTGAACTATCAATCGTAAAGGTCACGCGATTGGCAGGATAATATAGGAAGGATGAATGGATAGGCTGCTTCTTAGCGTCATATGCCACTTTCTCCACTTTGAAAAGGGGATCTCCCACTTCGCATTCTAAATATTTTGCTTCATCTGCATTTGCCAATACCATATTTAAAAGTTTCGTGTTATGAACAGGTGTTATATTATATTTATGCTTTATGATGTCATACATGGAAACAGAGTTATGGACATGTTGATTTAAATTTGGCAGAATCTTTAAGGAATAATGAGAAATTTCTAAGGTGAGAGGTTGATTATCATAGTATAAGATTCGTTGTAATTCAAGAACATCACTTTCAGGAGTAATCTCCAAGGATTTGGAAATATTAGCCGGTGCAGGCAGTATCCCAAATGAAAGGATTTTAGTTTGAGGTATCTTCCCTAATTCTGACATATATTCAGCATGACCATTAACAGCAAATAATTCTCTTTTTACTTTAGGATATTGGACAAATGTTCCCTTTCCCTGTTGGCGTATTAAAAGCCCCTCTTCCACCAAGTCCAAAACCGCTTTTCTAACAGTAATGCGACTTACTCCATATATGTCACATAATTCTGTTTCGGTTGGTAATCTTTCGCCAGAAGAGTAAATCCCTTTGTTTATATCTTCGATGATAGATTGCTTTAATTGCATGTATAATGGCGTAGAACTATTAGTGTTGAGTTTCATATTTTCCCCTTTCTCGTATTTTTCCTTTAATTATAACGTAATGTGATGTTATAGTACAAATCATCAACTCGACAGACCGCGAGCGACTACAATCCTCGATAAAAATGTCACGGATCTTTTTGTATGGAACTTAAAGTTGATGCCCGAATCATAAAATAGCCATAATACGACATCAAATTCCAACATATTTCTACTTTTCCATTTTGTATAATGAGATAGAAAAATATTTTAAGGGAGTGATTGTTGTATTATGAAAAACAGGAAAATTATTTCAACTCTAGGAGTTGCCGTTTTATCGGCGAGCATTGCTGCACCAACATTTGCAGCTAATGAAACATCACCGGGAACACCCATTCAACAAACTTATTCGGTTTCAGGTTTTACAGATCATGCTGAACTAGGGAAAAAGCTAGAACAAATTGCGAGTGATAGCCAAGGTAAAGTAAAAGTGGATGTAGCCGGATATTCAAATAGAAATAGAGAAATCTATAAAGCAACCGTGGGAACAGGCGACAAAGTCGTTTTCATTCAAAGTGAGATCCATGGAAATGAGAAAACCGGTACGGATGCCATCTTGAATATCTTGAAGTTTTTGGGGACCAACTCTCCTGAAGCGGAGAAAATTCGTAAGGAAATTACCCTTGTCGCTTTGCCTAAAATGAATCCGGATGCTGCTGAATTGAACCGTCGGGGAAATGATATGACCTGGGCAGAGGTCGTGAAACAGTTTCCACAGTTAGGAGGAGCGAGTCCATCTTGGAACTATTATACATACAAAAATGAATCATTCGATTATGAGTCCAAACCTGGTTTCGATGTGAATCGTGACTTTAATCCTGATTTAAATTATATTCCCCAAGCTAAAGACTTCCCTGGAAAATCATCCACCCCTGGCTGGTTCATAACACCAGAATCACAAACAACACGTGATGTTTACAAGTCTCTATTGAAGCAATACGGAAAGGTGGAGATTTTTGTGGACTTGCATCACCAAGCTCCCTATTATGAAGTTGATGGAACGGATGATTTAGTCACATACTCGCTTTCCGCTCAATTTGTTCCAGATCCAAGCTCACCTTCAGGACAAGATTATGCCCAATATGCAAAAAACTATAATTATGATTTTTCCAGACAATTGAATGTAGCGGTATATAATGCAATGAAAGAACAAGGTAATTCTCCATATGGAAATATATCCTTATATCCGCAAAACCAAAACCTTCCTGGAACGGCTTTAGGAGCCTTTGCTTTGAACGGAAGCGGGACAGTGCTCTTTGAAGTTAGAGGCCAAACACAGTCCTTTGGCCAAAAGAAAAAAGGCATGCTCATTAAAGCAGTTGAAAGAGGATTATATGGAATAATTGATGGAGTTACTGATGGCTCTGTATATAAAATCAATCCGGAACAATACGAGTCAATTCCATTGACGGAGGGCAGGCAATAATAAATATTTGGTGAGTGTATCAACTTCCTGCCTAGATTGAAGTAACCAGACGGGTGTCCGCCTGGTTTTTCTTCATCGGGAACATTTGAATATCGCCTTTGTAGAAGTAATTCCTTTCAAGTTATATTGTGTAGAAGAAAACTATTTGGAAACATAGTTATTTTTCACTATTAACATAAAGTAGTAAAAATGTCAGAATATTATTAATAGTTATTTTTCTGATTATTATATTTGATAAGGAGGGTTTTTATTGAATTTTAAAAAGAAAGTTCTATCAGTTTCATTATCTAGTTTAATGACCTTAAGCGCAGTAACAGCTGTTGCGCTACCAGTCGGAGCGGTTGGAAATGGCCCCAGTGCTGGAAATGGACAAGTGACAACTTCAAATCTTCATACATATGAAAGCCTGGTAAGCTATCTTGAAACGCAGGATGCAAAACAAGAAAGGCTGGCATTGGAAGTAATCGGGGAAACGGTAAAAGGGAGGGATATTTACCTAGCGAAGTACATGTCAAATCCTAAGAATCCTACTATACTATTTTTAACTCAACAGCATGGAAATGAACAACTGACTACTGAGGGTGCACTCGAATTCATTAAACATCTAGGCACGAACAAGACTAAAGGTATTTTGGAAAATGTTAATATACTGATCATTCCCATGTTAAACGCAGATGGGGCCATGGGAGATGTTAATTTCCCTCTTGATGACTATTTAGCAAAAGGTGATCGGCATCTAACACGGGCAAATGCAAATGGGATCGACTTAAACCGTGAGCATGATAAAAAAACTGATTCCATGCAAGTAGAGGTAAAGGCTTTACACGAAAATGTATTTGCGAATTACGATATAGACTACATGATAGATTTACATCATCAAGGGACGCTAAGCGAAACGGACGGTGAACTTGTTTCAGGTTCAATTCTTTATCCTACAAACGCAAACGTAAAGCCTGAGGTGTTAGAAGCGTCAAAAAAACTGGGTGCTGTTGTATATAACTCCATTGAACCAACTGGTTGGGGGCATATTGGTAGGTATGATGGCGGTTCTGGAGAAAATATAGGCCGTAATGGTGCAGCCGTTCGTTATGATATTGCTACACTGCTCTTTGAGATGCGAGGTATGTCGGACCACAATGTCGAGTCAGTAGCGCTTGGACAAAAAAGTAATGGCTATCTAATAAAGCAAACGGTAACCACTTTGGATGCAGCTGTCAGAGCAATTGCCGATGATTCAATTGAAACTGCTGATGCAAGCTTTTGGGACACCCTGCCAACACAATCCAATCGTCCCGGGATAGAATCGGACGAATAAAATGAAGACACATTCCATTTTTTCAGATGGGATGTGTTTTTTTGATTCCTTATGCCATCGGAAACAGGATGAGGAGACAATTTTTCCAACCCGATATGACATTATTTACTGTGAAAATAGCAGTACTATAGTAAAAGATGACATAGGAAAAAAACATCTGCTTTCACCTAAGAAGATGCTCAGTTTGTCGACAAAAGTGGGTTCGGAATGCAGACAGTCGGCGGAAAGGGAGCGGATTTTTGAAATCAGCTGAAACATTTTTTGAAGAAAAAAACTGTAGGCAGAGGGGGGCGGAATGATTTCACATCGAACCATGATTTTAAAGGAAGATTAGATGACCTTAATGTTTTTTTCTGTTTTATGAAACCCTCAATGTATTGAAGAAATTTGCGACACTCCTGCCGAATAGCTGGCTAGCCGAGACCCCACAGACGCTTGCGTCGAGGAGGCTTGGCAGACAGTCGGCGGAAAGGGAGCGGATTTCTGAAATCAGCTGGAACATTTTTAAAGAAAAAAACTGTAGGCAAATTCGCTTTCTTCGAATTTGTCTACAGTCTGAGCATCTGTTTTCATAAACAGGTGCTTTTTGAATTTCAGGACTTTTTTATTTTGTACTTAGACATTTATATCTTTAGCTTGGATCTTTCTGACCGCCTAACAGTATCGGCCTATATGGCCAGTGTTTGTCCTATAAGCTTTTTTCGGTTGAGTCCTCCTTTTTTTGTTCTTCTTTTAGTTGTAAGGCTACTAAACTGGCAAAGTCATGAATGATGGTGGCTGCCAATAGTGATGTAATTTGTGTTGGATCATACGGCGGGAGGACTTCCACCAGGTCGAACCCAATAAAGTTGAATCCTTGCAGAGAGCGTATCATCTCTAGGGTTTCAAAGCTATTTAGACCGCCGACCTCCAATGTGCCAGTTCCAGGAGCGCAGGATGGATCAACAAAATCAATATCAAAGGTCAAGAAACATGGTGTATCCCCAATGGTTTTCTTGACTTCCTTCACGACATCTTCGATTCCTCTCTTCTTCAACTCGGGCGTTGTTATCACATTGTAGCCTAGATCTGTACTGGAATCTAAATCTCCTGGATGATTGAGCGTACCTCTGATGCCAATCTGGAAAACTTTATCCGTTTGGAGCAAACCTTCCTCATATGCACGGATAAACGGCGAACCATGCCAGTATTTTTCTTCATAATAAGTATCCCAGGTATCTGTATGTGAATCAAAATGAAGAAGTGCAACAGGACCGTGTATTTTTGCGGCTGCTCTTAGATTGGCCAATGTTACTGAATGATCTCCTCCGATGCCTATTGGAATGATCCCGTTTTTCATCAAGTCTGACATAGCCTTTTCAATTAACTCATAGCTTCGATGTATATTATGGGGAATCACCGAGACATCCCCAATATCAATTGCATTACATTCGTCAAACGGAAATACCTTGTGAATGGGATGATAAGGAAACAACGTCATGGATGCTTGGCGGACTGCCTGTGGAGCAAACCGGGCTCCTACCCTGAATGAAGCAGCTGTATCAAAAGGCATACCTACCACTGCCAATTTGGCATTTTCTCTTGTAGAAGGTAAGCGCATAAATGACCCTGTGGTACAAAACTCTGGTTTAACATCAGGTGATAAAGGATATTTCATTTTTCTATTCCTCCATTTTCTTATAACTATAATAGTTGTGAAACTCATTTTGAAACTCATATAAATGAATTCCTATATATGATTAATCATGCAATTATCATGCCAAGTCACGGTAAGTGATTTAATGAGGGGTTTTACCAGATAACATTGGCTTTGTGTATGCAAAGGCGAATAATTTATGGGAAATTGAATCGCCGATGGAAGAGATGCTGAAAGATTCATTTCTATAAATCAATCATTTGCCGGTAAGAATACAGGAATTAAGTAGCATTTTAGGCGTTTTTCGTTTGTCGAAGTAAACCGAAATCATGTGGCACATAAATTGCATTAAGGTATACAGGTAAAACTTTTATAAAAGAGGGAGGCATGAGATTAATCTAGTAAAGAAATTGAACCAACAAGTTTGAAAGCGGTTTCAAGGAGGAATGATAGGTGGAAAATGAGGTTACATTGAAAAGATCACTGAAATTATGGCAAATCGTTATGATGGGGTTAGCATATATGACCCCCATGGTCGTATTTGATACATTCGGCATTGTATCTGGGATTACGGGAGGCCATGTGCCGACTGCCTATATCGTTGCATTGGTGGGGATGCTTTTTACAGCTGCCAGCTATGGAAAACTTGTAAAGGTTTTTCCTGCTGCAGGTTCTGCCTACACTTATACGCAAAAGGCCATAAACCCGCATTTAGGATTCCTGGTAGGATGGTCTTCGTTGTTAGACTATTTGTTTTTACCTATGGTCAATGCATTGTTAACCAAAATTTATCTGACAGCATTATTTCCAGGAGTTCCTACATGGATTTGGGTAGTAGTGTTCGTGGCAATCGTCACCATTCTCAATCTCAGGAGCGTCAATGTACTTGCTAACTTTAATGCGCTTTTTGTTTTAATTCAGATTGCCATCATGGCAGTGTTCATCATTCTTGTTGTCAAAGGTTTGAATAATGGAGAAGGTACAGGAGAAGTGTTTACATTAATGCCTTTCGTAAAAGAAGGAATGGACTTTTCGGCAATAATAACCGGGGCTACGATCCTTTGTTTTTCCTTTTTGGGATTTGATGCGGTAACGACACTATCTGAGGAAACGCCGGATCCGAAAAAAACAATACCAAAAGCGATATTTTTAACTGCACTTTGGGGTGGAATCATCTTCATTACCGCATCATTCTTTATTCAGCTATTTTTTCCGGATATATCCCGTTTTAAGGAACCGGATGCTGCATTACCGGAAATCGCCCTTTATGTAGGCGGGAAGCTATTTCAATCCATTTTTCTTTGTACGACTTTCGTAAATACGCTAGCCTCGGGACTAGCATCGCATGCCAGCGTTTCCCGTCTTTTGTATGTTATGGGCCGCGATAAAGTGTTTCCGGAAAAATGGATTGGATTTATTCACCCTAAGTGGAAAACACCAGCCATTAATGTACTCATAGTCGGAGTCATTTCATTGTCGGCTTTATTCTTTGATTTAGTGACAGCAACGTCACTGATCAACTTTGGTGCATTAATGGCATTTACCTTTGTAAATCTGTCAGTGATCAGCCATTTTATTATTCGGGAAAAGAAGCATCGAACGATAAAGGGGTGTATTAAATACTTAATTATGCCTTTAATTGGAGCTATCGCAATTGGAATTCTTTGGGTCAACCTTGAGACAAGTTCCCTAATAATGGGGACAAGCTGGTTCATTATTGGTTTTTGTTATCTATTATATATCACAAAGGCATTCAGGAAGGCACCGCCCCAATACCAAGTTGAAGAAATTCAGCTATGAGTTTTTACTTGTACAAATTTGGACGTTGATTGGAACGTAGGGCACTCGCTTTCCGCGGGCGGTCCGGGAGCCTCCTCGGCGCATTTGCGCCTGTGGGGTCTCCCTTGGACTCGCTATTCCCGCAGGAGTCTCGCACACCCGCTCCAATCAAATATGTTTAAAAATTTGGATAGAACTCCTTTTGTTACAAACTAATAGCAAATGGATTTTTACCGCATTTTTAAAACAAAATCATTGGTTATCCTTTATGTATTTTTACTGTTTTATATGATGAAAACTCGCTGGATTGAATAAATTTGCGAGACTCCTGCCGAATTACTGGCTAGCCGAGACCCCGGAGACACTTGTTTTGATGCGGATTGGCAGACAGTCGGCAAAGGAGGTTACTCTCACCCCGGACAACGAGGGACTTAAAATATTGTTGAATGTGCGATGAACTTAGTGCAACCCCTTAAATGACTGTAGACAAACTCTATTTTCATCTAGTTTGTCACCGACTGACGCATCCGATTAGGATGCGTTTTTTTATGTATTTAATCATAACTTGTTACATATGCAAATCTGAATTGCTTATGAATTAATACATATGTCCTGATGATTGTATGTGTGATATTGATGAGGGCAAATGGCGGTATGGTGCTATTCATACAATATCTTCAAAACTGGCATGAAAGTTGCTTAATAAGTAATAAGAATAAAAGTGAGGTGCAAAAATGACAGAGAAAATTAAGGTTATTGAAAAACGTCAATTGGATAATCCACTGCAAGAATTCCAGGATATCTTAAAAGAAGCGATTCATGTTTTGGACTATCCAGAGCAGGTTTTTGATTTTCTGAAAGCGCCAATGCGTTTTCTGGAAGTCTGTATTCCTATTCAAATGGATAATGGCGAGACAAGGATGTTTCAAGGGTATCGTGCTCAACATAATGATGCAGCCGGTCCAACGAAAGGGGGGATCCGGTTTCACCCGGATGTCACTCCTGAAGAAGTTAAGGCATTGGCCGGATGGATGAGCTTGAAATGCGGAATAACCGATCTTCCATACGGAGGGGCAAAAGGCGGCATTGTGTGTGATCCCAGACAGATGAGTTCATCTGAGCTTGAACGATTAAGCAGAGGGTATGTCAGGGCAGTAAGTCAAATAGTGGGCCCTACAAAAGATATTCCGGCACCAGATATGTATACGAATTCACAAATCATGGCCTGGATGCTGGATGAATATGATCACATCAGGGAATTCGATTCACCTGGCTTCATTACAGGAAAGCCTCTGAGATTAGGAGGATCGAAGGGCAGGGAAAAGGCCACTTCCAAGGGCGTATTATATACCCTTCAAATGATTTGTGATTTAAAGGGGATTCCTATTGAAGGCATGCGGGTAATCATCCAGGGATTCGGGAATGTTGGCAGTCATTTAGCATTGTATTTACATGAAATGGGGGCCAAGGTTGTCGGAATAGCGGATGAGCTTGGAGGTTTATATGATCCGAATGGTTTGGACATTCCTTACCTTTTGGAGAACAGGGACTCTTTTGGGGTCGTTTCGAACTTATACAAAGATTCAATATCCAATCAAGAATTATTGGAAAAAGAGTGTGATGTGCTGATCCCCGCAGCTATTAGCGGAGTGGTGAATAAGGATAATGCAAAACGACTAAAATGTGAAATCCTGATTGAAGCAGCAAATGGTCCGACCACAAAGGAAGCAATCAAGATTCTTGATGATAAAGGTATAGTGCTAGTCCCGGATATTTTGGCGAATTCAGGAGGGGTGATAGTCTCGTATTTTGAATGGTGCCAGAACAACCAAGGCTATTACTGGACGGAAGAGCTTGTGGATGAACGATTGAAGGAAAAGATAACGGCCAGCTTTTTGAATGTCTACCATACTTCACAAAAATATTCCGTGAACATGAAAGTGGCGGCTTATATTGAAGGGATTCGCAAAATAGCTGAAGCATCCCAGCTTCGAGGTTGGGTCAGGTTCTGAACGAATTAGGGCTTACTAGAAAGGAGGCAATCCGTTGAATTTTGATATTCTTTCCGAAAATAAAGAAAACCAGGCTATTCATCATTATTGCTTATTGTCACAAGATTATAGATATGATGTGACCATTGTATATTCGGGCCAGTTTTTCGGTAAAGCAATGGTGACTTCCATGCAAAGCGGAAGAATGATCCTGCTTTGTGCCAATGATATTAATTTAGATCAATACTGGGCTCCGACCCTGGGCATTGAACAAGAGGATATACCTGAGTTTCAAAACTTTCTCAAGCTAGTGTTACAATCCCCATTTCATTTTGAAGAATACTGAAGGAAGGAATGATGTAAATGTACGTAGATGTGATTCTAAGCCCTTGTGATGGCAGGATTGAAAAAATTTCAATATCCAAAAATTCCAGATTTTACGAATGGGAACAATTATTTCAGATTAAGAAGGCAGATGGATGTGTGGAAATCATTGATATTGGTGTCAGCGGAAAGATAGAATCATTGGAGGTATTGGAGGGCGAACCTGTGGTGGCCGGCGAGGTCCTCGCCTATTTCAGGGAAGATTTATTCGTGACCGGCAGCGATTAATATAAAAACGAAAAGAAGATGAAATGATTCATCTTCTTTTTCGGCTTATCCGATAATCCACCACTGCTCGCTTATTCATGATCCCCTATACCCTAATTTTGCAGAAACCCGATTGCCAGTTTCCATCACATTCTTAATGAGGAAATCAAGTCTTTCTTCTGTCAGGTTAAAGCTGACAAAACCTATGCTCACCGCACCGTGAACTTCCCCAAAATGGTTCAATATCGGCACGGCAACAGAACATGTTCCTTCTGTTCGTTCACTGTGACTGATTCCATGTCCCTTCATTTTAGTCTCTTGCAATATATCCCAAAAAGCTGCTCTTTCTTGAGTTGGCAGAAGAGCATCTACAATTTTTTTCGCTTGTTTATATGGCATATAGGCTAGCATCGCTTTATTGGCGGCCCCAATATGCATAGGAACTCGTGAGCCAAGCTGGTCATAAACCCGGATTTGGCTTTTTTCACTGTCGATTCGTTCGATAACGAGTGATTCCATTCCGATTGGCTGGCTAAGATAGACGCTTTCCTCCACTTTGTTCATCAGTCTTTCCAGTTCAGGCCTTATTTGGCTGATGTAATCCATTTTGTCATACATACGTAAACCGTATTCGAGCCAAATATTCCCCAAACCATATTGTTTGGATTGCCCGTCCTGTTGGATTAATCCATGCAAGGACATCGCTTTTAACAAACGATGCATGGAGCTGACAGGAAGATCACACTCTTGAGAAAGTTCCGTAATTGACAGCCAGTTTTCCGATGAATTGGAAACCAGCACCTTTATAACGTTCATGGCACGGTCGATCGATTGCATAAACAAACCACCTATCTTTCATTCCAAGTTGTATATAACGCTGATTTATTTGAATATTTAAAACATATTGACATTATACCAAAACTAATTTTATAATAAAAGAAAAATTCCTATTGGCGGAAACGTTTTCCGATATACGGAAAAGGAGGGGGAGGCAGTGACATATTGTTCGTCCATGTACAAACCATTGGAACGTGTCATTGTAAAACATCCGAAAGAAGCTTTTATTAGTCAAGAGCATTTAAGCCAAGCATGGCGGAACTTCAACTTTGCGGAAGAGCCAGATTTCAACGAAGCGCTAACAGAGTATGGTGACTTTATTTCCATTTTGGAGAAATATGTTCCAAACATCGATTATTTGCCAGCATCTTCGGTAGTCGGGATTGACTCCTTATATGCGCATGACCCGGTCAAATTCACAAGCCAAGGGGCCATTATTTTAAAGTCAGGGAAAGAATTGAGGCAGCCTGAAGCTAATGTATACAAGGAATTTTGTAAGGAAAAGAACATCCCGATTATAGGGTATTTAACGGGTGATGCGGTCGCGGATGGCGGTGATATCATTTGGCTTGATGATAAAACCCTGGTTGTCGGACATGGTTATCGTACAAACGCAGAAGCCATTCGGCAATTAAAGGAAATGACCGCACATCTTGTGGATGATTTCATCGTAGTTCAGCTGCCGCATGATCAAGGAGAGGGAGAGTGTCTCCATCTTATGTCTTTCATCAGCCTAGTCGACCATGATTTAGCCGTAGTTCATTCCCGCCTTATGCCTGTATTTTTCAGAAAACTGCTTATTGAACGAGGCATTCAGCTTATCGAAGTGCCGGTTGATGAGTACTTGAACTTGGGCTGTAATGTGCTTGCCATCGCTCCGCGGGTTTGCGTTATATCTACTGGTAACGCTTACACGAAGCAACAGCTTCTTGATGCCGGGGCAACGGTTTATGAATACAAAGGAACTGAAATCAGTTACAAAGGCACTGGCGGTCCAACTTGTTTAACCTGCCCGGTGGTGCGTACAAAGGGGGATTGATAATTGTAAAAACACCAGGAAAAAGCTATGTAAATGGATTAACGGCATCCGACCTTTGCACGCCTGATTATGGAAAAGTAATGAAATAGATGCGTCTACGTGAAAGCTTTGGAAATATGACTTTGTGATCGTTCCGAAGGGATATGAAGAGACGGCCCGTCAATTGAATGAAGCTGGATAAAAAAACGATTGAGCTAAAAAAGCCGTATTTACAAAATCAGGACGGTGGATTGAGCTGTTTGTCACTGCGGTTTTATATATCGGGAATTTCCGTTAAGTGTTCCTTCCTGCTATTACTCTAATATTTGATGAAAATCGGAAAGGGGATTTCAATGAGTCAATTACTATGGGGTACTCCAGAAACGCTCCGTGCTTTGTTATGTGAACTTGTTAGCTGGGAAAGCCGTACTCTTACATTGGGGGAACGCACGTTTCCTTATAAGGTTCAAGAGAAATTGAGGGAGCTTGAATATTTTAAAAGGAATCCGGCGTACTTATCGCTTCACGAGGCTGATTTAGGGAGGAATTTTGTCAATGCCTTTTATAAACATCCCGATAGCAAGGAGACCGTTGTATTAATCAGCCATTTTGATACGGTTCATACTGAAGAATACGGTGATCTTGAGACTCTTGCATTTCAGCCGGAGGAGCTCACAAAAAAACTTCATGACCGAAAAGATGATCTGCCGGAGGAAGCGCGCATTGATCTTGAATCAGGAAAGTACTTGTTTGGTAGAGGAACAATGGATATGAAAATGGGGCTTGCCCTTCATATGGCTATCATCGAAAAGGCAAGCATTGAAAAATGGCCGATCAATCTCCTGCTGTTAACCGTTCCTGATGAGGAAGTGAATTCTGCGGGAATGAGGGCTGCAGTTAAAGAACTTGTGTCTTTACGTGATAAATATGACCTTTCCTATAAAATGTTTTTTAATAGTGAACCTTCCTTTTCACAGAAGCCGGGCGATAATAGCCATTATATTTATTCCGGAACCTTGGGGAAAATCATGCCCGCTGCCCTTTTTTATGGGAAAGAAACTCATGTGGGTGAGCCATTAAAGGGCATAACGGCTAACTATATAGCCTCATTCCTCACGCAGCTCATGGAGTGGAACACTCTTTTTCAGGAAAGTGATCTTGGCGAGGAAACACCTTTACCAGTATCGCTACAGCAAAAAGATCTGAAACTACAATATTCAACACAGACACCTTATCGTGCAGCAGCGCTTTATAATGTGTTCATTATGAAAAGGACAGCTGCAGAAATAATGGATTTATTCGAGCAGGTAGCAAACGAAGCAGCGATGAAATGCAATGAATCTTATAAAGCTCTTTGTCTGCGTGAACATATTGAAGGTGTAGGTGACGTACAAGTATTGCGCTACGAAAAGTTACTTTCATATGCGGAGGGCAAATTTGGCGGCAGTTTTGTTGAGCAAATAAAGAGTGAAGTTAAAGGAAACATGGATTTGGATGAGCGGGAAAAATCATTTAGGATTGCTGAAAAATTGATGATACAATGTCAGGAGCTTTCACCCGCCATTGTATTGCTGTTCGCACCGCCATATTATCCAGCCGTCAATACGTCCGATGATCCGCTTATCATCGAATCTGTGAAATTAATGAAGGAAACTGCCAACATGCTTGATGAAGAAGTCAGCCAAATTCATTATTTTAATGGCCTTTGCGATTTAAGCTATGTTCAATATACTGATGAATCTGATGGCTGGACGGCTTTTGAAAAAAATACACCTGTCTGGGGCGATACTTACAGCATTCCTTTTGCTGATATGCAAAAACTTCAGGCACCCGTGCTTAATGTGGGTCCATTCGGCAAGGATGCCCACCAGCGTACTGAGCGCCTTCACATCGATAGTGCCTTCGTCCATACGCCCGTTATGCTGGAGAAGTTAGTAAAGAGTATGTTTAAGTGTTTGGTTGAGAAGTGATGGTCCGACAGGGAAACTGGATTAATATAAAACTTTAACTGGGGGTATTTATATGAATGACCTGCCTAATGGTCAAATCACTTCCGAGCCGCTTAATCAGAATAATAAGCCACTTAACCAACTAACGGAGTTACCGGAAAAAGGGATTAATCCTTTTGTCTTAATGTTTATCGTAATTGTAATAGTGACGGTTTTAACCTATATCTTACCTGCAGGACAATATGAAAGAATTGAAAAGGATGGCCGAAGTGTAGTCGATCCAACTTCCTTTGAATTCGTTGAATCAACACCAGTGGGATTATTGGAAATGTTCAGCAGTATTCACGCAGGGATGATTGAAGGAGCATCAATTATCTTGTTCGTCTTTTTGTTTGGCGGAGCATTGGGAATCATGCAGGCAACAGGAGCACTGGATGCTTTCATTAAGTTTGTGGCTGTCCGATTCGGAACAAAAGAGAAATTGCTTATTCCGTTGATGGTATTGATCTTCGCTTCATTAGGGACACTGATCGGATCTGCTGAAGATGCATTAGTTTATATCGCAATCATTGTTCCGATGACGATTGCATTAGGCTTTGATGCACTTACGGGTTTTGCGATCGTCATGCTTGGGACATTGGCGACTGGATTCATTTCGGGCATTACGAACCCTTTTAATGTAGGAGTTGCCCAAAGCATTGCAGAACTGCCCATGTATTCGGGAATGGGGTTGCGAATCGCTCTTCTTGCAGTGTTTTATGTCGTTACAGTATTGTACATCTATTTCCATGCAATGAAGGTTAAAAGAAACCCTGAACTGGGGGAGTATGGGAAATTCAGGCGTGAAGATCATGCACATTTTGATAAAAACTTTAGGATAAGTAAAAGACATAGCGCCGCTTTAATTATTTTATTGGTGAATTTCATCCTATTAGTATATGGAGTTATTAAATTAGGATGGTATATAAGTGAAATTGGCGGCTTGTTTTTATTAAGCGGGATCATTATGGGCATAATTGGAGGCTTAACTCCATCCAAGATGGCTAATGGTTTTATTTCAGGAGCAGGCGATATGGTTTCCGGGGCATTGATAATAGGAGTTGCGCAGACAATCCTAGTCATCATTACAAGTGGCGGATTGCTGGATACTATTTTATATTATGCTGCAGGATTGGTTGAACAACTTCCTCCCGCCATAAATGCAATCGGAATGTTCATTGTCCAATTATTTCTTAACTTCATTGTACCATCCGGAAGTGGGCAAGCTGCATTGACGATGCCGATCATGGCTCCATTAGCGGATTTAATGGGTGTGACAAGACAAACAGCAGTATTAGCTTTCCAATTAGGGGATGGGATATCGAATATGATATTTCCGACTTCTGGAGTACTATTGGCTGGATTGGCAGTAGCAGGCATATCATTTACGAAATGGGTAAAATGGGTGTTTCCATATCTTCTGATTCAGTTTGCGATAGCGATTATCTTTTTGATCATTGCTCAAAGCATACAGTATGGCCCTTTTTAAGGATCTGAAAAATCTGAATATTGGCACTACAGGGAGGCGTTTATGATGAAGACAATACAGGAGACGGTTGTGGATGAAGTGATTTCATGGAGACGTCATTTTCACGAAAATCCGGAGCTTTCATATCAGGAGCACCAGACTTCTGAATTTATCTACAGGAAATTAAAAACCTTTTCAGGATTGGAAGTGACGAGACCAACCGAAACGAGTGTTTTAGCGGTTCTTAAAGGAACAAAAAAATCTGCCCGAAAATCGAATACCATATCTTTTCGTGCAGATATTGATGCTCTCCCGATTGAAGAGGAAGCAGAAATTGAATTCAAATCAAAAAATCCTGGGGTTATGCATGCATGCGGACATGATGCACATGCTGCGATGTTATTAGGTGCTGCTAGAGTCCTCTCCGGGAAAAAAGATGCAATTGATGGAGAAATCAGGTTTATTTTCCAACACGCAGAAGAGGTACTTCCTGGGGGAGCTCAGGAATTGGTGAAAAAAGGGGTCATGGAAGGAGTGGATTATGCATTTGCACTGCATGTTACTCCTTATGAACGAACAGGAACAATATGTGTAAGGGAAGGGGTATTCTGTGCTGCCGCCGATGATTTTGAAATTAAAATTATTGGTCAGGGCGGTCATGCGTCGACTCCTGAATTAACGGTAGATCCGCTGATCATTGGTGCAGAAATTACGACGAATATTCAACATATCGTTTCCAGAAAAATTTCAGCACTTAGGACACCAGTCATTTCAGTCACTCAGTTCCATTCCGGAAGTGCGCTCAATGTCATACCAGAATATGCGGAAATCGGTGGTACCATTCGTTCCTTGGACTCTGATAGCCGAGTGAAAGCAAGGGAGCATCTTGAGCAAATCGTTAAGGGAATTTCGGAAGCGCATGGGGCAAAATGTGAAATTACTTGGTATTTAGGGTATCCAGCAGTGGTAAATGATAAAGCTGCTGTTGATATTTCAATAACGGTCATGGAAGGCATTTTTGAAGAGAATAACATCATCAAGGTTGATGATCCCATGTTTGGAACAGAAGATTTTTCGGCTTTTTCCGAAATCGTTCCCTCTTCCATGCAATTTCTAGGCGTCCATAATAATGAGTTTGGAAAAGCTTATCCTTTACACCATCCTAAATTTAAAATCGATGAGAGGGCTTTAGGGTATGGAGTAAGATATTTTGTAGGAATAGCGGATAAATTGTGCAGTCATTCAAATAATTGAGAAAGCATGGGCTAAGAAGAGGCACCCGTTATAGTTTAAGAGAGGAATTCGGTTGTCTCTTCTCTCTATCATGTCTATATATCTATAATTTCCGCTTCTGGAATACAAGAAACTTCATTTAAAGTACGGCAGGAGCAAAAAAGTTAATTTTCCACATTTTAAAAAGATAAACTACCTATTTAGGAGGAATATATATGTTTAATCACGCGATTGTAAGAAAGATTGGAAAGAGTTTTGTAAATGGCTTAACAACATCGGATTTAGGAAACCCGGATTATGAAAAAGCGCTTGTACAACACGAAGCTTATGTAGAAGCATTAAAACGCTGCGGTGTGAAAGTGACCGTTCTCGAATCGGATGAAAGATACCCTGATTCTACGTTTGTAGAAGATACTGCAGTGTTGACCCCAAAATGTGCACTTGTAACCAATCCTGGTGCAGATAGCCGTAATGGTGAAATTATTGAAATGAAAGAAGTTTTAAAGGACTTTTATGAAACAATCGAATATATTCAATCACCGGGTATGTTGGATGGCGGAGATGTAATGCAAGTTGAAAATCACTTCTATGTTGGCCTTTCAACCAGAACGAATGAAGCAGGTGCTCTGCAGTTCAAAGATATCATGGGTAAGTATGGTTATGATACGACCATCATTCCCCTTAAGAAATTCTTTCATTTAAAAACGGGTGTCAATTACCTGGGAGACAATAATTTATTAGTGGCCGGGGAATTCATTAATCACGAAGCTTTTTCTAGCTTTAATCAAATCACCGTAAAAGAGGAAGAAGAATATTCGGGTAACTGCGTCAGAATGAACGACTGCGTTATTGTCCCAAAAGGGTTTGATGGTACAAAGAAAAAAATTGAAGATTTGGGATACACAGTAATTGAAGTGGAAATGTCGGAATTTCAAAAACAAGATGGCGGCCTTAGTTGTCTCTCATTGAGGTTCTAAGATGGTTTGGGAGAAGGCATAGGCTAATAGATAAAATAAGGACGTGATTATATGGGGTATGGACTGGAGAATAATGATCAGCTGCAACGCTCGATGAAAAGACGCCATTTATTTATGCTTTCACTTGGCGGCGTAATTGGTACAGGCCTTTTTTTAAATGCAGGCTATACAATTAACCAAGCGGGGGCAGGAGGAGCCCTGATCGGTTATCTAGCCGGCGGTCTTATTTTGTATATGGTCATGGTCTGCCTTGGCGAGCTAGCCGTTCATATGCCGGTTACTGGATCATTCCAAAAATATGCTGCCGAATATATTGGGCCTTCCGCTGGTTTCTCTCTAGGATGGATGTATTTCGTAGGTTCAGCCGCAACTGCAGGAGTTGAGTTTACGGCAGCAGGAATATTGATGAAACAATGGTTCCCCCATAGTCCTACCTGGATTTGGTGTGCTGTGTTCATAGTGCTTTTATTTACATTGAATGCATTAACGACAAGAGGTTTTGCAGAGGCGGAATATTGGTTTGCTGGAATAAAAATCGTTGCAGTGATTTTGTTTATATTGATTGGAATCGCTGGCATCTTTGGTTTTGTCTCTTTATCTGATCGTCCAACCCCATTCTTTGAGAATTTGGCTCCTTCTGGTCTTTTTCCAGCAGGCGGGATTACAATTATCTTTGTGACAATGATGAATGTAATATTTTCTTACCAAGGCTCAGAACTAATAGGAATTGCGGCAGGGGAAAGTGAAAAACCTGAAGAGAACATCCCTAAAGCCATTCGAAACGTACTATTTAGAATCATTGTTTTTTACATTTCGTCCATTATCATCCTTTCCGCCATATTCCCTGCTTCGGAATTAGGCTTATTGGAAAGTCCTTTTGTAACTTTAATGAAGATAGCGGGGATACCTTATGCAGCAAGTATCATGAATTTCATTATTTTGACAGCCATTCTTTCTGTAGGGAATTCATGTCTGTATGCTTCCACGCGTTTGCTTTGGTCGATGGCCCATGATGGAATGGCACCTAAGGTGTTTGGTCTATTGTCCAAAAGGAAAGTGCCATTGAATGCCCTTCTTTTTACGATATGCTTTTCGCTTCTATCGTTATTGACCAGCTTCATTGCGGCGGATACTGTGTTCGTGATACTTATGTCCATAGCGGGTATCTCCGTCACGATCTCTTGGATGGGAATTGCTTTATCACAATATATGTTTAGAAGGAAGTTTTTAAAAGCGGGTGGTAAAACGGAAGATTTACAATACATAGTACCATTTTACCCATTTGTCCCGTTATTCTGTTTAGGGTTTTGTTTGCTGATTCTAGTATTCCTTGCCTTTGACCCTACTCAACGAGTTGGACTGTTTTATGGAATAGGATTTTTGGTAGCCTGTATATTATTCTATAAATTTAAATTGGCGAAGAAAGTGGAGTCAAACACTAGCTTTGAAAATGAAAAAATATTGTAATTGAGTTGCACCGAAGGCTAGCCAGTTTTTACTGGTTGGCCTTTTTAAATCTTGAATTGCGGTAACTTGGATGATTATTTACTGAATCGGAAAGATGATACTGTCATTTTCACTAAAAAGAAGGAATACCTTACAAAATAGGGAGGGAGAAATAACAAGTCCGATTACAAAGTGACTAACAACATCACAACGAGCCTGTGGAAATTAACTTTTTTATCGAGAGAAAATAATAATACCAAAATTGGGGGAAGTAATGAAGATCAATCACATAAATTTAACTGTTAATGATGTTACAGCTTCACGTGAGTTTTTAGAAACATACTTTGGTTTATCATGTGCAGGAAGTCGAGGAGATGGGTTCGCCGCAATGAAAGATGATGATGGTTCCATATTGACACTAATGAAAGGAAGCGATGTACATTACCCCAAGACTTTTCATGTTGGATTCATACAAGAAAATGAAGAACAAGTTAACAGGATCAATCAGAAGTTGAAGGATGATGGTTTCATGGTAAAACCTCCAAAACATTTACACAGATATACTTTCTACGTAGAAGCGCCCGGAGGATTTAATGTTGAAGTACTGTGTTAAATTGGAGTGAAAAACGCTGTTCAGTGAGGTACGGTGAACCGTATCACAAGTTAAGCATTTAACAACTGATATATTTCCAAGTTTTTCAGTATCAGGCGCTTTATAAGAAGCCCAATTCCTCATTTATTTGGTGGGAAATTGGGCTTTTTAAATTGGGCTTTTTCTTAACGGCCCTGAAGCTATCCCTAATAGTATTTAGATATAGACCTCGCTAGAATATTTTAATTCAATTATACTCAAAGTAGTGGTTTTTAAATATGTACGGAGTGCTAAGTCTAGACAACAGAAGAGTTAAGACAAAACATCTGGTAAAATTCTATGTCCATTTATGCGTGAATGAGTATTGGGTCAGCGGATTGTTACTGGTAAGATTGTCTTCATTATCTGCATTGTAATCTCTGCTTGTTTTTCCTCAGATGTCACCTCAATCTCTTTTTCCCGTTTTACCGGGGGAGACGTAAAGGAGGTAAATCGGACTTTGTTTTCGCAAACTAAATCCATTCATGATAAGATAAATCAATCAATCAAATACTAGTAAGGCGGGGTGGAGTCAGTCAATTCTGGCTCCTCCCTGCCTTTTTTGCCACCCGATATTTGGAGGTTTTATTTTGAATGTTATCGTAAATAAATTTAAAAAAATGGGTTACAAGCATGTTTCTTTGTACGCCGTCATAGCACTTTGTTTTTTCGCTTCTGTTTTCTTTGTTCATCACAATTATTCATTCTATGAACTTCCAATAGCCAAAGTCATTAAAACAAATCTTGAAAATACAACTGAATTGGATGATATGTATCAAAATGAAGATCGACTATTTACCCAGAGTATAATAGCCGAATTACAGAATGGAGAAGAAAAAGGAAAACTTATTCATTTAAAGAATGAATATTCCTCATCCGGAGCTTTTGATCAAGAATATCGAGTTGGAAATGATTTATTTGTTTCGATTGATACGAAGACAGAAGGAAATTCAGAGTTGACTGGAACCATAAAAGACGTAAAACGGGATAAATTTGTGTTGATTGTAGCATGGGTTTTTATCTTGACATTACTTATCGTTGGAAAAAAGCAAGGCCTGTTTTCAATTATAAGTTTGGCAGTCAATGCCATATTATTGTCATATGCATTAGATTTTTATTTGAATACATCAGACATTGGTTTGGTATTGATATGCAGTATAAGTATCATACTATTTACGGTCCTTTCCCTTTTACTCGTTAACGGTTTTAATGAAAAAACCTATGCAGCGGTCATTGCGACACTGTTAGGGACTTTTTTATCGCTGTTCATTACTTATCTTGTTATGTGGTTGACTTCCGAAAATGGCCTTCGATATGAAGAGATGCAATTTATCACTCGTCCTTATAAAATGGTGTTTATGGCAGGGTTATTTATCGGTTCTTTAGGAGCCGTAATGGATATAGCCATTACCATGTCTTCTTCGATTTTTGGGTTGTATGAAAAGAATAACCAAATATCAGTAAAAGCACTTAAAACTTCAGGATTAGAGATTGGAAAAGACATAATGGGAACCATGACAAATATTTTGTTTTTTGCCTATATAAGTGGCTCCATACCTATGATTATTTTGTATTTGAATAATGATTCTGCATTGGGATTTACCCTTTCCATGAACCTCACATTGGAATTGGCCCGTGCCCTAGCTGGTGGTATTGGAATCGTGTTAACTATTCCAATAGGTCTATATGTCTCCATTTTTTTCATTAATCGAAAGAGGGAAAGATAATGAATGTATTAGTGTTGCTAGCGTTTATACTATTAATATTGATGATCTTGATTGGCGGAAAAAAAGGGGCACGTTCATTTTTTGCTTTATTCCTAAACTTTGGGGTGTTACTTTTCACCATCATTTTTATGACAAATCCAAATAATGATCCGTATATCGTAACATTGATTGCATGTACGGTGATTAGTTATATTAATTTATTTTTTATTAACGAGGTGAACAGTACAACAAAAACAGCATTCATTTCTACTATTATCACGATTGTTATTGTACTCTTTTTTATTGTCATTGTGACGGAAAATGCGATGATACAAGGTTTCGGTGAAGAAGAAATAGAAGAGCTTAGCGTCTTTTCCCTATATATTGGAGTAGATTTTGTTAAAATTGGAGCTTCAGTGATTATTATGAGTACTATTGGCGCCATTATCGATACAGCCATGGCCATTTCATCTCCCATGCGAGAAATGTTTCTTCACCATCCATCCATTAGCAAGAAAGATTTATTCACATTTGGATTAAGTATTGGGAGGGATATCTTGGGAACATCTACGAATACATTATTTTTTGCCTTCTTTGGAGGCTATTTGGCATTGCTTATATGGTTTAAGGATTTATCCTATTCTGTTGGAGAAATTGTAAACTCAAAAATATTTAGTGCTGAAATGATCACTATATTTTGTGCTGGAACAGGAGTAGCCCTGATAATTCCAATTACAGCCTTGATTACTGCTTATTTTTTGGTGAAAAAAAGAGAAAATAAAGAGAAAGTTATATAGGTTTCATGGCAAAAAGGCTTATGTGCACTCATTTGCCATTTTAATTCCTTCATAATGTTGATGATGTATATGGTAAGATAACAACCAAAAAGCTGACTGCAAAAGCCTGTTCAAGACGGCTTCTGTCATCAGCTTTTCTTTTTTTTTACTTTAGTCGCCAACCGATTTGATACTGTATGTCTGTATCCTAAAAATCAAACATGTATATTGAGTTGCTTACGGAGACGTTGCATTTCCGAATTGAAATAGGCTTTGCTGTAATCACATCCGACAATAGCAACGATATTGCCGTCATCATCAATGATTGGCGCAAAACTTGTTTTCCACTCACCGTACCTGTCTTCGTATATGGGAGTAACACCCGCTTTACCATTAAACGCCTGGTAAGCGACATTAACCATTTCCGGGGGGCCCATATATTCTTCCCCCGGTTCAATTACAAAGCCCTTGTCTGCAACGAGGTGAATCAGGCGTCCATCATCCGTCATGATAAATATAAAGACCCATTCAATTACGCCTTCCTTTTCTTGAATCATGGTAAGTTTTTGTTTTAATTTCTGGGAATAGGAAGTTTGCCGGTTCATATTTTTTTGTAGACTGATAACCTCCTCAGCTGGAATGATAGCTGCGGTTACAACGGCAATGGATCGTAGCCGTTGGTTTATTTGTTCTTCTAAAATGGCCCGTTTATCCACTGGTGAAAAGCTTGCCTCTTCAAATTTATTTCGTAATTTTTTATATTTCCTGCTCATCGTCGGCTGGCTGACTTCCAATACCTTTGCCGCTAGTTTTAATGATTTGTATTGTTCCATCGCCATGTTGATCAGCTGTTCCTCCACAAGGTCGACTGCTTCCTGCAAAGGCATTAGGAAATCGATGACAGGTAGTGAAGGGGGTTTGTTGGGCCCTTTAAAAGGAAGCACCTCTCTAACCAATGCAACACCCACTTCCGGTATTCCGCTAGTAATCACAAGCCTTTCAACTGTGTTTTCAAGTTCGCGCACGTTACCGGGCCATTGATAGATACAAAGCAAGTCGATTGCATCCGGTGTGAAAGCTACCTTTCGATTGTACAGTGTATTGTACTTTTGTAAAAAAAACTGAACCAGGTAGGGGATCTCATCTACACGATTCCTAAGCGGCGGAAGATGGATAGGCACGACATGAAGACGATAATATAAGTCTTCTCGGAATTCACCTTTTTTCACCATTTTCTCGAGCGATTTATTTGTTGCGGCAATCACTTGAATATCAACAGGGTGTGAGGCCGTGCTGCCAATTGGTGTGACAATGCGCTCTTGAAGGACGCGAAGCAGTTTTACCTGAACGTTAAGCGGTAACTCGCCCACTTCATCCAAGAATAAGATACCTTTATGGGCTAGTGTGAATTTTCCCTTGGCGCCATCTTTCCGTGCGCTGGTAAAAGCCCCTTCTACATAGCCAAACAGTTCGCTTTCAATCAGGTTTTCCGGGATGGCGCCGCAATTGACAGGTATAAATGGACCTTCGCTTCTATTACCCATATTATGTATGGCCCTGGCGGCTATTTCCTTTCCTACCCCGGATTCCCCCAATAACAGGACGGTTGCACTGACATCACAAACCATTTGCATTTTATGCAGAACATCAAGCATCGGTTTACTGCGGATCACAAATGGAAAAGATGGCTTCTTCGATTCCAATAAAGGCCCCGATTGCCCCCTTGATGTATCTGGATAAGAGTCTTTAATTTCTTTGTAAGCCCAGACCCATGCCCCGGATTCAATCGGGTATGCCGTCACCAGCAGCTCATGACCCTTCCATGAGGACTGCATGAAAGATCTTTTCTCATTTTTGCCCATTATCTCTTCTGCCAAGCTTGTAGAAAATAAATCTTGTTCAACATCCTTGATGGAACCACCGACATTGGCGGATTTGACTGTATGGAATAAGGAATTCCCTGTTCCGGTCGAATTCAGGATGGTGCCATTTTTATCTGTCACAATAAGCTGATCGTAAATAGACAAGAGTGCAGAGGTGAAGTGATCCATTTATGTCTACCTGCCTTTCATTTAACTTCCTAGTTTTCATATTACAGAAATTTCACAATTGTTCAATAGTTTCAAAAATGAATATTCTTCCTATTGAAAACCCTTTTAGCATAGTGTTTTCTGATTGGCATGGTTATTGCAATAAGTAAAGAGAAGGGACTAGAAAGCATGATTGCAAAGGAGGGAGAAGCGATTTTGAATAAAGAGAATCAGTTTCAACAGAATATCAATTCAGAAGACCCCTTTATTAAAAATCTATATTCAGATTTGAATGAGCGGATTAATGCGTATGAGCAGGAAGAAGCCGTGAAAATCGACAAAATGAAATGGAGTGATGCGACAGGTTCTATTCTTTTCATGATTTTAATCATCGCCTACCTAATCTATTCACTTGTCTAATTTAGTTGTTTCGATCACCCAGAACTATATCAACCTTATACCAAGCAATACAATCATTATTCTATAGTTGGGAGAGAAGCGTGTGAGCAAAGAGAATTCCTCCATTTCAAAGGATGTGGCCTTTGGGTTTTTACCGGCAAGTAAAAATGACCGGATTTTTAACCTTCGGGATTTAATTTTAGTTCAAGTTGTTATTGGCCTCTCATCTTTTGGGCTGTTAACTGGTGGATACACAGGTACAATGCTTGACGCGAAGCAGTCACTTGCAGCGATTTTATTCGGTAACGCCTTCCCGATGCTGTTGATAGTTCCCATTACCCTTTATTTTGCGCGTTATGGCATAGAC
Organism: Bacillus sp. T-10(2022); assembly: GCF_056502895.1. NCBI lineage: Bacteria > Bacillati > Bacillota > Bacilli > Caryophanales > Bacillaceae > Bacillus > Bacillus sp. T-10(2022). The sequence continues at coordinate 3,470,557 of NZ_CP113518.1, read as the reverse complement.
ACCTTTGTAGGGTTTCGAAGTTCACTTGGGTATTTAGGATCGAATATCTTTTTCTTTGTTTTTCTTATTTTAACTCTCGGCTATATTTCCATTGCGCTATTTATGTCCGGCCAGGCGTTAGCAGAGGCAGCTAATTGGATGGGCATGCCCGCGATTTTCTCAAGCCAAGCAACTGGAGCGCCGTTTTTCTCGATTTTGCTCTTCATCTGTGCATTTCTTGTAACGGTGAGGGGACCGGTAGCGATTCAAAAATATACCACAGTAGCCGTTCCGGTTTTTATGGTTCTCATGTTTGGCCTGCTCGCATTAATCTTGTTTGGACAGGGGTTCAAGGAAGTTGCTCATATACTTCCTTCTGAGCCATTTGAAACGAGTTCTCGTTCATTCGCGACAGCCCTGGAGTTAAACATCGGTCTCGGCTTTTCATGGCTTCCGTACCTTGGCCAATACAGCCGTTTATCTAAAACAGAAGGAGGAGCATTTAAAGCAGGCTTCTACAGCTATGGAATCATCGTCTGTATCGCCGCGTTAGTTGGGGCCCTTGCTGCATTAGTAACTGGATCTCTTAATCCTTCTGACTGGATGTTTTCCATCGCAGGAAGTTGGGGCGGCTTCATTGGCTTGATTTTACTTTCGGTAGGGAATGTCGGTGCAGCCATATTCCTTATGTACTCACAAGCTGTCAGCTTTAAAACTGTATTCCCGAAAAAGTCATGGATGATTGCGATGGGAACAACCGTACCGACTATATTCTTACTTCTAAGCTCAACGTTCTACGATGCCTTTGGTTCATTCATTGCTGTCATTTCTTTTATAATGGCTGTTCTTGGCGGGATTGTCGTTGCAGATTACTTTTTTGTAAAGCGCCAACGCATTTCAATAAGGGATTTGTATGACACGCAAGGCTCTTATACCTATTGGAAAGGCATTAACCCGTCGGCCGTTCTCACGGTGGTTATCGGAACGATCGTTTACTGGGCACTCTATAATCCATTGACTTTTGAAGCAAGTGACTTTTTCCTTTATACAGCTGCCGGAATTCCAACATACTTTGTCGCTTTAGTCACCTACTATGTTTCATCTAAATACATTTTCCGTTTTGAAGTTGACAAGGAGCGTCCATCCGTTGAATTAAAGGAAGCTAAATAGAAGAAAACTCACTTTAAAGAATCTAGGGAACGAGAGGAGATTGTTCAATGTTTACACAAAGTTTAGATTTCAAAACAACAGATTTAGATACATTCCCATTTCCATTCACTTCAGGTAACTATCGTTATTCAAACGACTTGAAAAAACTCTCAAACGTTAACTGTATTGAAGTTACACCAGAATACAAACTCCAAGTGGAAACGAAGCGTCGTCTCCTTCAAGAACAGCCGCATATAAGGTTTCAATCTTTTTCACACACAATGGAAATGCAATGGGAAGTGTTGGAAATGCTCATCGACATGGCAGCTGATCGCTATCCGGAGCATTTCGAGGTCATTAAAGAGGGTGACAACTGGACTTTCAAGAACCACATTTTCGGGGAATCCGATTCATTCGTGTATGGCGATGCCAGCACGCTTCCAAATGAGCCGCTTGATTATATAGGCCGCCATTTCCATAATGATTTTGTTTTAATGGTTCATCGCGATAGTAATTTCTATTTGGAAGTGGGGCAAGTTTCATACGCCGCACTCTTCTCGGCTAACTGGAATAAAGGCATGTCCTTTGATGAGATCCATGCTCCTGTTCCATTTGTATCACGGAAAGGTGATGAACTGGCAGAGCGCGTTCGTAAGTTTTTATTATCCATCGAGCCAGGAAAGCCATGGACACGCATTAACTGGAACCTGATGGCGGACCGTTGGGATGTCAACTATGAAACGATGGATGTATGGGGACCGCAGCGTTCTGAAATAACACCGGAAAATGCAGGTAAACTTGTTCGTTTGCGTGTTGAAGAACAAAAATTTTATCGCATGCCACGAAGCAACGCCATTCTATTCGTATTGAATACTCAGTTCCTGCCGCTGGAGGATTTGGCATTGCGCCAGGAGTGGTTTGATCTGACATATAGCGTACTGCAGGATATTCCGGAACCTATGGCTGAATACAAAGGAATTGCCCCATTTCTTCCGCAATCGGTCGAATATTTGAGGAGTATTGATGAAAAACAAAAAAGCGAAGATAAACAGTAAGTAGGAGGATAGGGCCTTGTACAATAGTCCAGTATTGTTTGATAAATCCATTACGATCGTAAATAAATTTACTCCTTGGAATGAACGAAGAAAGTTCGTCGTCATTTCTGATCTAGCCGGATATGAAAAGGCGAAAAGTTTCACTTCTGAAATCGCAGGAACAGTGCCTGTTGAATGTCTTTCCATTAATGGAATGGAAGATAAAGAGGAGATTAAGAGAGTCATCTTGTCACAAAAGATGGGCACCCAATTTTATATTGCGGCTGCTTGGAACAATGCCGTAATGATCTTCTCGCTCGGGGTGGAAGCCGGTCTATCTGAAGCTGAGATCCAGACGGTGATTATCGGCCCTAAACGGCGGTACGTATATTGCATGAAATGTTTCGAAGTGTCGGAAATCGCAGAAGAAGCCGAGATTGCAGAATGTGACCATTGCAGGGCCAGTCTTGAAATAGGACCTTTTTATTCAATCGTACGGGAAGGTTATATTGGTTACCCATTCATCCCAATCGGAAAAGTAGAAGTAGGGAGCTGATCATCATGCGGGTAGTAGGAAATATTCAAATGAAAGTAAACAAGATCATTCAAGAAACTCCATTCGTAAAACAGTTCGAATTGATTCCAGTTGATGGAAAACCATTGCCTGCTTTTACTGGCGGTTCGCATTTGACCACTTTCATGCCGGCCGGGGATACGATAATCGAGAGAGAATACTCCCTTATCAGCAACCCAAGGGACCGTAAAAAATATGCAATTTCCATTCGGCGTGATGATGCGTCACGCGGAGGTTCTGCTTTCTGGCATGATCATGTAACGGTAGATTCCAGATTGGAAGTCAGCTTCCCTAAAAACAACTTCCCTCTCAGCTTTCGAGCTAAGCATCATGCATTTTATGCAGCTGGAATCGGCATCACCCCATTTCTGGCAATGATGGAAGACATGGCTGCCGAAGGCCAAACCTTCGAACTTCATTATGCAGCACGAACACCGGAATTATGTGCTTTTTATGATCTGTTGAAAGCCAAATATCCTGATCAATGCACCTTTTATTTTTCGCAGGCAGAAGACAAACGCAGAATGATGCCTGAGACGATGATGGATCATCGCATTGGCACGCATGTATATTTTTGCGGACCAATCGAGATGGTGCAAGAGTATCGAAAAGCTGCCAGTTCCTATGGTTATCCGGAACATTCGATCCACTTTGAATTATTTGCGACAAAACATGACGGGCCGCAAGAACCTTTCATTGTCGACCTATCAGACAGCGATCGGTCCATCCACGTTCATGAAGGTGAAACACTGCTTGATGCGCTATTAAGGGAAGGCATTGATGCACCTTATTCTTGTAAAGTGGGCGGGTGCGGAAGTTGTGAGGTAGATGTTGCAGAAGGCCAAGTGGATCACCGTGATTTCTTCCTTAGCGAAGAAAACCGTCAAACACGCAAGTCAATCCTGACATGCTGCTCACGTGCGAAGGACGACAGACTTGTTATAAAACTTTAACGATTTCGTAAGGTGAAATTTTAAAAATAATGAAAACCGGAGGAATGAAACATGACAATTTTAGAAACGGCAGTTTTGGAACTTAAAAATTACATCGACGGTAAGTGGCAGACCTCATCTTCAAATGAAGTAATCCCGGTAATCAATCCTGCAACACAGGAAGTCATTGCAAGGGCTCCGCGTGCCACCAAGGAAGATACAGAAAGGGCAATCTCAGTTGCTAAGGCAGCTTTTGAAAGTGGAATCTGGTCAGGCCTGACAGCACAGGAGCGTGCTTCCTACCTATATAAAATCGCTGATAAAATTGATGAACGTGCTGAAGAGTTAACGATTCTTGAAACAATGGACAATGGGAAACTTAAAGCAGAGGCAGGTTTCGATATTGCCGATGCCGCCGCGTGTTTCCGTTACTACGCTGGTTTGGTCCTTCATCCAGACGGGGAAACTTATCAAGTTCCAGCTCCCGTACAAGCGATGGTTGTTCGTGAGCCAGTAGGTGTAGCCGGTTTGATTGTACCTTGGAATTTCCCTCTTCTAATGAGTGTCTGGAAAATCGCACCGGCCCTTGCGGCAGGTAACACAATAGTATATAAACCGGCTGAAGTGACACCTGTTACAGCAATGAAATTATTTGAAATCCTGGAGGAAGTAGGCATCCCTAAAGGTGTGGCTAATATGGTGATGGGCCGCGGCACTGTTGTCGGTCAAACCATTGCGGAAAGCAACGATGTTGACATTGTTTCATTTACAGGAAGTACGGATGTTGGTCGAACAATCATGAAGGCGGCCGCGGGCAACTTAAAGAAAATTTCCCTTGAGCTTGGCGGTAAATCACCTAACATCGTTTTTGCAGATGCAGATTTGGAGACGGCCGTCGATTACGGATTATTCGGCATCTTTTTCGGTGCCGGCCAAGTATGTTCATCAGGCAGCCGCATACTGGTTGAGGAAAGTATTTATGATGAATATGTAAAACGCTATGTGGAACGCGCAAATAAAATCAAAGTAGGACCTGGCCTTGCGGAAGACAGCAACATGGGGGCTATTGTCAGCGAAGCGCAAATGAATAGCATTTTGAACTATATTGAAATCGGCAAACAGGAAGGTGCGACACTTGCAGCAGGCGGTTACCGTCTTGTTGATGACGGACTTGACAAAGGATACTTCATTGCACCGACTGTCTTCACCGATGTAACACCTGACATGCGCATCGTACAGGAGGAAATTTTCGGTCCAGTCGTTGTCATTCAAAAGTTTAAAGATGAAGAAGAAGCTATTAAACTTGCAAATGATACAGACTACGGCCTTGCAGGCGGCGTCTTCACTAACGATGGGGCAAAAGGATTGCGAGTGATCAAGAAGGTACGGGCAGGCATCACATGGGTAAATGATTATCATCCAACATATGTCGAAGCGCCATGGGGCGGTTACAAGCAAAGCGGGATTGGACGCAGTTTAGGAAAATACGGCTTGGATGAATACCAGGAAATTAAACAAATCAACATTAATCTCGATGTAAAACCGGTCGGCTGGTTTCCAAAATAATCATATGATTAGAGAGGAGACAAACTACTTACCATAATTAAACCAAAGGGGTGCGGAAGTGAAAAATTTCGCACCCTTATGAAATTTCCTTTGAAATTTTGTCCAAGGTTAATCAATGGCAGGTTCGCTGGCTAAAGTAATCATTTTAAGTTGATCTCGGAATAGAATCATGTTTAAAAAGCATACTCATCACCTTAAGCTTTAATCCTACTAAAAGAGTTCTATCAAAGTTGTTTGGAGAGGAAATGTACGAGTCTCCTGCGGGAAAAGCGTGTCCAAGCGAGACAATGCAGGCGCAAAGAGCGCCGAAGAGGCTCCCGGACCGCCCGCGGAAAGCGAGTGCCTGGAGCGGAAATCAGATCAGATTTTACAAACCCTCAAAAAAGTTCCAGATGATTTCAGAAATCCAGTAAGGTTTCATTACTTATAAAAAAGTAAAAAATCATGTAGTATACCAAATTTTCTTTTAAAACCATGGGTCAGAGTGAGAGCATTCGGCCCCGCCAGACAATAAACTAATTCGAAGAAAAGTCAGTTCACTTAGATTTTTTCTAAAAAACATTCCAGTTGATTGGAACGGAAGGTACGAGACTCCTGCGGGAAAAGCGCGTCCAAGGGAGACCCCGCAGGCGCAAAGGCGCCGAGGAGGCTCCCGGACCGCCCGCGGAAAGCGAGTGCCTGGAGAGGAAATCAACGTTCAATTTGTCTACAGTCTGAAACCTAATCCAAATACGGATTAGGTTTTTTCAAACTGACGAGAAACTTTTTAAAGCACTTAACAAATTGTTCTTAAGCTTAAAGTAACTGAGAATTAAACAATCTTAAGGAATGAGCCATTTCGCAGGCATTTTTATTATGCAACAAAAGGACAAGTTTTCCTGTGATGAGTGAAAATGGATTTGAGCATAAAAAACACCATTGATATGATAAAAGTAACATACCAATGCTATTTATCGTTTTAATCTGAAATAGGATATTGAGATTGAATCGTTTTTACCGGTGCAGCATTTATTCTTGGTGTCGTTGATTGTCGTACATAGTATCATTAAAAAGGAAAAAACATTACATAATGCTCACAAAATAAGTTAATAAGAATGATGTTCATTGCCTTTCTTTAATATGAAAAGGAGAGGAAGTAGACTTGACTATCAAAGAGTACTTCAATCAAGGAAGAAGTGTTCTATCAATGTTAAGACCAGTCAGGGAACACGTTAGGAGTGAAGATTGATGACTAAGTTTTATTCGGATATGACAGTGGAGGAAGCGATATCATGTTTCCCGATAGGAAGCACTGAAGTGGAAGTTTTGGATGATTCAGAGGATTTCATCGGATTTTTGACTATAGAGGCGTTATCTGCGGCAGTGCAGCAGAGTGATTTGACGAAGCCAATTTCTCATTTCATTACTGTGAATGCACCGCTGCAAAATTTACGGAATTACTCAATACCATATGAACAATTTCAAGCATTCTTTGAGAGTGATTTATGCAGGGTAGTATTTAATGCCCTGTATGATGGCGTGTATATCACGGATGGTGATGGAACGACATTATTTATCAATCAAGCTTATCAGCGTATTACTGGAATAAGAGAAGAGGAAATCATCGGAAAACCGATGAGTTATTTAATTGAGCAAGGTATGATATCCGTTTCAGCTTCATTGGATTCCATTCGAACGAAGAATCAAGTTACCCTGACACAGAGAATTCGAAATGGAAGAAAGATTATCGTATCGGCCACACCTATTCTATCGCCACAGAATGAAGTCATATTTGTCATTAATAGTGTTAGGGATATTACTGAATTAATCCGGATGAAGTATACGATTGACAGCCAAAAGTTATCTTTCCAACCTATTTCTCAATTATTGCCTGGCTCGGAACAGGTGAATTTACAGGAAATAATCATTGGTCCCTCTACAACTCCTTTATTCAAACTGGCTGATAAAGTAGCTAAAACGGATGCGAAGATCTTGTTACAGGGGGAAACGGGAGTAGGGAAGAGTTTAATTGCCAAGTACATACATGCCAAAAGCTCCAGGAAGGAAAAAATTTTCCTGGAATTAAATTGCGGAGCCATCCCGGCGAACTTGGTGGAATCTGAACTTTTTGGATATGAACCAGGGGCATTTACCGGATCCCTTAAGAATGGGAAAATGGGGATTTTTGAGAAAGTGAATGGTGGCACGTTATTTTTGGACGAAATTGGGGATTTACCTTTAGAGTTACAGGTAAAACTTTTGAAGGTGGTAGAAGAAAACAAGTTTATGAGAGTAGGTTCTACCGAAATGAAAGAAGTGGATGTCAGGTTAATTACAGCCACCCATCGCGATCTGGCTTCCCTCGTGCAAGAAGGATCTTTCCGCGAAGATCTTTATTACCGGCTTAATATCGTTTCCTTTGAAGTCCCGCCTTTACGCCAGCGAAAGGAAGAAACGATCCCGCTTTTAGAAATGTATTTGAAAAAATTCAATGAAAAATATAATGAAAAGAAAAAGATGACACCGGAATGCTTTGAATGGCTGACGAACTATTCGTGGCCTGGCAATATACGTGAGCTTGCGAGTCTTGCGGAGCGACTGGTCGTCACGACTTATGATGATACGATCGATTTGCCTAATTTACCATCTTTCATCCAGCCGGTCTTATCCAAAAAAACGACAACACATTCTTTGAAGGAAGCCGTTTCCGAGCTGGAGCGTTCCCTGATCCTGAATGCGATGAAAAAATATGGGACTACAAGGGCCGCTGCCATCTCTTTGGATATCAGTCAAAGCGCTCTGGTGCAAAAAATGAAAAAATTTCACATGCGATTAGAAAACGAATCGAATTAGTTTTTTTGATTTGATTTCTACTCATTATTTATACTGTTACCCATGAAAAAAAGGTTATCCCCCTTATGAATTAAGCGTTTTCACACTTTGGCATGATTCCTGCATTATTAAATACATGAAAGGGGAGATAACCATGAATATTTCTATTTTTTCTATGGCTAACAAATTGGTGACAGGAGCAGATTCTTTACAGCAGCTGACTGATGAGGTTACGCGATTAGGGATGAAGAATCCGTTGATAGTTACAGATAAAGTTTTAGTGGGTGCTGGGGTTGTGCAAATGGTTGAGGATTTACTTTCATCAGCATACGGTATTTTTTCGGATGTGAATCCAGAGCCGGAAATTGAAATCATTGAGCAATGTGTACGGTCAATCAATGATGGAAAACATGATGGACTGATTGCGGTAGGCGGAGGAAGTGCGATGGATATTGCGAAAGCCTCTTCCGTCATGGCTACGAATTCGGGCAGCATCGAGACCTATTTCGGTACGAACTTGATTGAAGTTCCTGGTCTACCTTTAATAGCCATACCGACGACGGCAGGGACCGGGTCAGAAGTGACGAATATTTCGATTTTATCGGACAAAAAAGAACAGGTTAAGAAGGGAATTGTAAGTCCGTATCTTTTACCGGATGTAGCGATAGTATCGCCCGTCATGACGCTGACTTGCCCGCCAAGTGTGACTGCTGCGAGTGGAGTGGATGCACTTGTTCATGCGGTCGAGGCTTATATTTCCAAATTTGCTTCGCCAGTTACGGATGCTTTGGCAATTGGGGCCATGAAGTTAATCGCAAAAAATTTACCAAAGGCTTATGCTGCGCCAGATAATCTGGAAGCACGGGAAGCGATGATCACTGGAAGCCTAATGGCAGGGTTAGCCTTTGGCAATGCTGGTGTTGGAGCTGTTCATGCCTTAGCTTATCCTCTTGGAGGCCGCTTCCATTTATCACATGGAGTCAGCAATTCATTATTACTGCCATTTGTAATGAAGTGGAATAAAATTGCATGTTTGGAAAGGTTCCGCGAGATTGCTGAAGCACTTGGAGAGAAAGTCAATCATTTAAATGATGATGCGGCAGCGGAAAAGGCTATAGAAGCGATGACCAGAATATGCCGTTATGTTGATATACCACAGTCACTAAGTGAGTTTGACATTCCTGAATCGGCTATAAGTGAAATGGCTGCCGAGGCCATCAAACAAGTCCGTTTACTTCGCAATAATCCCCGTGCATTAAGCGTCCGGGATATCGAAAAAATTTACCGTTCAGCCTATGGCTTTTAAGTGGAGGAAACAATATGAAATGGAAAAACCGTCGCTATGGAGAAGAGACATCGTATATACCTGCGGGACCTTTTAAAATTAGACTGCCATTTGTCCATTATCGTTTTGAGTGGCCTGACTATGTTCAAGGCTTATTGATGTGTGCAGTTGATCTTGGAGCGATTACACTGCTTGCAGACCATCTCGGTATGCCTTTTGATGTGGCTCTAGCCGTCGTTATCTTGAATGGATTATTATACTTGGCACATCATTTACTCGGGGACCCGGTTATACCAGGTTGGATTACACCTGCGGTTCCATTGCTTGTATTGTTCGTAGGGCAATTTCCCGAAGGACCTGATCGGGTCTATGCACTCGTTGCATTTCAACTAACATTAGGTATTTTATCGATATTGCTTGGAATGACCGGACTTGCCAGTAAGGTCGTGCGATTAGTGCCGAACGCAATCAAATCAGGCATTATTTTAGGGGCGGGTATTGGTGCTGTCGTTTCCATTTTTGAAGTGGGTGGAAAGTTTGATTTATTTCCTTATACAATAAGCATTTGTATCGGCTTTGCCTTTTATCTGCTTTTTTCGAAAAGTTTCGGAAAATTGAAAATGCGAAATAAAGTTTGGATATTCATAGGCAATTTAGGGATATTGCCAGCAATCTTGCTTGCGGTCTTTGTAGCCCCAATTTTTGGAGAAGCAAAATGGCCTGATATCCAATGGGGATTCAGCAGTCCGGATTTTGCTACGCTTTGGTCAGACTATACTGTTTTCGGTTTAGGTTTTCCTGCCTTGACCTTCTTTTTAAGTGCGATCCCAGCTGTTTTTGCTACTTATTTAGTCGTATTCGGGGATGTGCTCAAAACGAAAGCGCTGCTTTCTGAATCCGATGAGGTCAGGGAAGATGAAAAAGTGGACTATAATCCAAACAGAGCTCATTTAATTTTTGGTGGCCGAAATGTGATCATGAGTTTTATCGGACCCGATATAACAATGTGCGGTCCGTTGTGGGCAGCCATGCAGGTCGTAGTTGTGGAACGGTTCAAGAATGGCAAGAAAGCCATGGATTCTTTCTTCGGCGGTGCCGGCTCGTTCCGTTGGGGTACGAATACAGGATTATTCTTATTGCCGGTAGTCAGCCTGGTGGAACCAATTCTCGGTGTCGCCTTGGCCTTGACGCTTTTGGTTCAAGGATATGTCAGCGTACGCGTAGGCGTGATGCAGGCGAAGAGCCAACGCGACCTGGGAATTGCAGGGGTCGTGGCTGCCATCCTTGTTATAAAAGGTGCTGGAATGGCGTTTGCAGCAGGAATTTTATTATGTGCCCTTTTATATGGCAAGGACTTTTTCAAAGGAGAGAATGATAAGACATTTACAGATCATGAAGAAGAAGAGGAGATTAAAGCAGGATGAAAAAAGTAGTGGAAAAATGGCCAATTTATATAAACGGCGCACCTATTCATACAGAAAGTCATTTTGTAGTGGAAAATCCAGCAACATTGGAGCCTGTGGGCTATGTTCCGGACGCTAACGAAAAAGAGGCAAAGGCTGCAGTGGATGCAGCTCAAGCTGCTTTTCTGACTTGGTCGAAAACAAGTGCATACCAGAGGGCGGAATTACTTGAGAAGTGGTACACGATCATTGAGGACAGGCTGGATGAAATCGCAACGATCATGACACTGGAACAAGGAAAGCCATTGGCAGAGGCAAAAGGTGAAATGAAATATGCTTCAAGTTTCGTGAAATGGTACGCTGAAGAAGCAAAGCGCAACTACGGGGAAATCATACCAGCCTCCGTTGCATCAAAGCGTATTTTAGTGCAAAAGCAGGCAGTCGGTGTCGTTGCTGCCATTACCCCGTGGAATTTTCCTGCTGCCATGATCACGAGGAAAGTGGCGCCAGCCCTTGCCGCAGGATGTACCGTGGTCATCAAACCCGCGGAACAAACGCCTTTGACCGCTTTGCTATTGGTTGAAAGTGCCCATGAAGCAGGCATTCCGGCAGGTGTGATAAATATTGTAACTACACAGAAACCGGGAGATGTATCCGACGTGTGGATGAATGATTCACGTGTTAAAAAGATCACATTTACCGGCTCCACTCCTGTAGGGAAACATCTAATGAAAAAAGCCGCAGAAACAGTAAAAAAAGTCTCGCTTGAACTCGGTGGATTGGCTCCGTTCATCATTGCTGAGGATGCGAATATCGAAGAAGCTGTAAATGGTTTAATTCAATCGAAATTCAGGAATGCTGGACAAACATGTATTTGTGCGAATCGAATATTCGTCCATGAGACAATCGAACAGCCATTTTTACAAGCATTTGAAGAAGCCGTTTTAACTTTGAAGGTTGGAAATGGAATGGAAGAAAATGATCTTGGTCCATTGATAGATGGAGCCGCAGTTAAAAAGGTTCAGCTTCAATTGGAGGATGCTGCAAGTAAAGGGGCCATCATCCATAACACCTCAAAAGTCGATGGAAAACAAGGCCATTTTATCGCACCAGCCATACTTTCCAATGTAACGGATGATATGCTGTGCATGCAGGAAGAAACGTTTGGGCCAATTGCGCCAGTCAGTACATTCAAAACCGATCAAGAAGCGATAGATCGAGCCAATAACACGAATTTTGGCTTGGCAGCTTATGTGTATACCGAGTCACTAAATAAGGCAGTTGCCTATTCGGATGCTCTTGAATATGGGATTGTCGGTATTAATGACAGTGCCCCATCCACTGCCCAAGCACCATTTGGAGGCATGAAGGAAAGCGGTTTAGGCAGGGAAGGGGGACACTATGGCATGGATGAATATTTAGAAGTGAAGTATGTATCCATGCAGCTTGGCCAGTAAAAAACAGAAGAGTCGGCCATGATTCTTTAGGTAAAAAAAGAGTGGAAGGCACATCTAATATCGATGTGCCTTCCACTTTTTTAAATGGTTAAAAAGTATTTTTATGCTCCTTCAGATATGAAGAAGGGAAGGTCATGCTTCCTAGGATGACATCGAAGTCAGCACCGGTAGCCTTGGGGACGTTACTCGTATTACCATAGAAAGTCTCATTTGCAAGTAATGCAAAGGCCACTGCTTCCTTCGCTTCAGAAGAGTACCCCAACTCTTCTTGAGTCAAAACTTGAATAGAATTTCCAAGCAGTGATTGCATCATATTTAATAACGTTTTGTTATAGCTGCCTCCGCCGCCAATTATCACTTCTTCAATATTGGTTTTTGGAAAGATGAATTTTCGATAGTTCTCCACAATCGACTTTGCTGTAAACATCGTTACTGTAGCTAAAATATCATGACTGGGAAGTGATTCAAACATCTTTAATAGTTTTACTACATATTGCTTGCCAAATAATTCCCTGCCAGTTGATTTTGGCGGAGGGCTCATAATATAAGGATGGCTGATACAATAAGATAAAAGTTCGTCATTAATTTGTCCTTGTTTAGCTATGTTACCACCTTCGTCATAGCTAATATTGAACAATTGGCGGCATACTTCATCAATGATCATATTCCCAGGCCCTGTATCAAAGGCATACATGTCATTCAGAGATGCCTGCTTGGGTAAGACGGTTACATTTCCAATGCCCCCTATGTTTTGAAGTAATCTTCCCTTCGTTTCACTTCTATAAAGAATGTATTCGGTAAAAGGAACAAGAGGAGCTCCTTGTCCACCAGCAGCCATGTCCATCGTACGAAAATCAGAGATTACAAGTGTGTTTGTATCGTGAGCAATTACTGCAGCTTCCCCAATTTGCAAAGTGGAGGGTATATAATTTTGTTCTTTTAAAGGCTGGTGGTAAATGGTTTGTCCATGGGATCCAATAAGATCCAGTTTATTTATGGGAAATCCAGCTTTATGACAAACTTCCTTTACTGCATTGGCAAATAATTTTCCTAATTTAAAATTCAAACTGCATATTAACTGCACATTGGATGTTTCTGCAGATAAAGACTGCATAATTTCTTTTTCAATATCTTTTGGAAAAGGGCATGTCATGAACTCAATCATTTCCATTTCAGTCTCGAGTCCACTATTATTCACCCGAACAAGTGCAGCATCAATTCCATCCAGTGATGTTCCGGACATTAATCCAACTATGTACATCGTCATTCCACCTACTTCAATTCTTTTATAATCCTGACTTAGCATCATATGCAGCAGTGTATGCTGCCATTGTTCACTGAGATATAACACTTAAGCTATAAAGCTATTTCTTGAAGATCATTTTACTTTTATATAAATCTGCCTAGTTTGTTTACTTTCATTGTGGGTACGGTCCAATGCTGTCACAACATATGTGTAAGTCTTGCCTTTTTCTACACTGCCATCATTAAACAATTGACTTGTATTTTCTTTATGCACTGTGGCAAGTAAGTTCGTTGAATCTTCAATGTTTCCTTTTTTCTTCCCATCAAAACGATAAATGGCATAATAAGATGCATCTGATTTCTTTTGATCGTGAATTTCAAATTGTATCCCATCTCCTGATTGTGTGGCCTTGATCACCTTTGGGGCCTTTGGTGCTTGATCATCAATCCAAGGCATGGCTGGGACCAATGCGGGATGCTTATAAATATCCTCGCTTAACCGATCTGCTATCCCAAGGGGGTTTTTCCGTAAATCTTTGGCACTGAAATGCATGCTTCCATCAAATTCCTTATATGTTCGATTCAGTTTTAACTGGTTTGGCATTTCTTCAGGATTGAACCAGTTTTGCACACCGTTGGACTCTGTATTAATTTTATAGTCTCCTTGTCCAATATAGAGTTGAACATTTTTACCTTCGACTTCTTTTGTCCACCAATCTAGAAGTTTGGCATAGTCAGCTACTGGCAATCCTATATTCCAATATAATTGAGGGGCAATATAATCAATATATCCATTATTGATCCACGTTCGGGTATCTGCATATAAATCATCATAATTCGTTTGTCCTGCGGCAGTGTCAGATCCTGTGGGATCAACTGCTTTGTTGCGCCAAACTCCAAATGGACTTATACCAAACTTCACATATGATTTTTCTGCCTTGATTTCTTCATTTATATTCTTAACAAGGTTATTTACATTATCCCTGCGCCAATCTTCAACATTTGTAAATCTATCTGCTCCATATTTTTGATAGGAAATTTCATCTGGGAAAGGTACTCCTGCAATCTTGTAAGGATAGAAATAATCGTCCATATGGACTGCATCGATATCATAATTCTTAACAACTTCCATTATTCCATCTATCACAAACCGTTGTACGCCAGGAATGCCTGGATCAAAGTACAATTGTTGTCCATATGGTATGACCCAATCCGGGTGCTTTCTGGCAGGGTGAGATTCTGGAAGATTATCAATATCCGATATTTCAGCGGTTTTACCTAAAGGCATAGTAATGCGGTAAGGATTAAACCACGCATGAAATTCCATATTACGTTCATGTGCTGCTTCTACCATGAATGCAAGAGGGTCATACCCGGGATCTTTTCCTTGGACTCCTGTTAAATATTTTGACCAAAGACCGTATTCAGAAGGATAAAAAGCATCCGCAGTGGGTTTAATTTGCATAACGACAGCATTCATTCCCATCGCTTTTTGTTCATCCAAATATTTTATGAATTCTTCTTTCTGTGCTGATATGGATAAACCAGGTTTGGACGGCCAGTCAATATTTAACACACTTGCAATCCAAGTTGCGCGAAGTTCCTGTTTTACATAAGTCGTTGTTTGAGGAATTGTCCCAGATTCTGCATTTGCTTTCAAATCAGCTGGAAGGAGAAGTGATCCCCCCACCAAAGCGGCTAGAGCCAATGAACCCAATTTTTTCTTAGTAATTCTTTCATTCATCAATAGTACAACCTCATTTCATTACTAATATTTATATTTAATTATTTGTAAGCGTTAACAAATAATGAATATATGAATTTGTCATCTATGAATAGTTAGATAAGATCTAACAATAAAAAGAATCGTAGGTTTGGTTCACTAAATGGCTACTCGGTTTACATTTTCTATTTTTAGTAGAAAGCTAACATTCAATCAATCAATCAATTTAGGTATCTTACTTTTATTTTAAAATTAAATTTTAAAAATGTATATACAATATTGAAATTAATTTTTAATAGTGATATATTCTCTATAGCAAATAAAGTTTCACCACTTTCACCACTGAAATAAAAAAGGATGATATGTATGCTTGAGCATTTAACGACAGAGCGTCGTAATGAAAAGACCATGAGTTTAGATGAAATGGGAACACTGGAATTTTTAGAGGTGATGAACGAAGAAGACATTAAAGTTGCCCATTGTGTAAAAAAAGAACTTCCGCAAATTTCTAAAGCCGTGGAGATGATCGTTGAAGCCATGAATAAAAACGGCAGATTAATTTACATGGGTGCAGGAACAAGCGGGCGCATAGGTTTATTGGATGCAGTAGAATGTCCCCCAACATTCAATACCGATCCGAGTGAAGTAGTGGGTCTTATAGCTGGTGGGGAAAAGGCTTTCATTAAGGCGGTTGAAGGTGCTGAAGACAGTTTTGAATTAGGTCCTGAGGATTTGAAGAAAATCGAATTAACAAACAGGGACGTCGTAGTGGGCATTGCAGCTAGTGGACGCACTCCATATGTTATTGCTGGATTGGAATATGCCAATCAAGTTGGTGCAGGAACTGTGTCGATAAGCTGTAACAAAGGTTCTGAGATAGGTAAGATTGCAAAAGTTGCGATTGAAGTTGTAAACGGGCCTGAAGTCCTGACGGGTTCTACACGTTTAAAAGCTGGAACATCGCAAAAGTTAGTATGCAACATGCTTTCCACCGCCTCAATGGTTGGAGTTGGAAAAGTTTATGGTAATTTAATGGTAGATTTACAGTTAACTAATGAAAAGCTGGTTGAACGTGCAAAACGTATTATCATGGATGCTACTGCCTGTAGCTATGAAATTGCAGATGAATACTTAGAAAAGGCACATGCCCAGCCTAAAATTGCAATTGTCATGATTTTAACGAATGTATCATATGAAGAAGCCTCAAATCGTTTAGTGAAAGCACAAGGATTCATAAGAAAAACGATTTAACGCTTTTAATAAAAAAAAATAAAAAAATTGGAGGAACAAAGAATGAAAGTATTATTCGTATGCTCAGGTGGAATGTCTAGTGCAATCGTTGTAAGCGCTTTAAAAAAGGAAGGGGAAAAACAGGGTGTAACCATAGAAGTATTGGCAGTCGGCACTCAAGAATTTGATGCAGAAGTACGAAATGGCTGGGATGTTGCAATGGTAGCTCCGCAAGTCAAACATCGTTTCGATGGCTTTAAGGCATCGGCAGATGAAGCGGGCGTCCCATGTGAAGCCATTCCAGCCCAAGCTTACAGCCCTCTTGGCGGACCTAAACTATTAAAACTGGTAACGGAACTAGCAAAATAATAAACTAATTACTATTTCTTTTCACTAAACGTAAAAGGGGAAAACACGAATGGACAAGTTTGTAGCTTTTTTAGAAAATAATCTTTCAACACCTATGGCTAAATTGTCTGAGCAAAAACATTTACGCGCGATTCGGGATGGTGTGGTTTCTGCGTTACCTTTCATCATCTTTGGAAGTTTATTCTTGATCATTGCATTTCCGCCCGTTGCAGCAGATACTGCATTAGGTGAATGGTCTGCAAAACATATCGCTGAAATTTTAATACCATATCGATTAACGATGTTTATCATGACGCTATATATTACTTTTGGTATAGGCTACAGTTTATCTCAAAGCTATAAACTTGACCCGCTATCTGGAGGTTTACTATCATTAGCAGCCTTCTTGTTCACAATTGGTGTAAAGATGATGGATGATGTGGGGTTTGTTTTGCCAATGACAAATCTCGGAGGCCATGGTCTTTTTGTAGGAATGCTTGTATCCATTTTTGCTGTCGAAATTTTACGTCTTTGTAAGACAAAGAATATCACAATTAAAATGCCTGATTCTGTTCCAACTTCAGTGGCCCGTTCATTTGAAGCATTAATACCAGTTTCAATTGTACTGCTTGTCATGACTTTAATTACAGTCGTTTTTGCTGTTGATTTACATTCACTTGTTGATAAAGCGGTTGCACCACTCATCAGTGCAGGCGATACATTGCCAGGTGTATTAATTCCAGTATTTTTGATTACATTCTTTTGGTCATTTGGTATTCATGGCGTTTCAGTAGTAGGTGCCGTAGCTCGTCCGGTATGGGAAGTATACTTGGGGAATAACTCGGCAGCAGTTGCAGCTGGAAAGGCAATTCCCCACATAGCTCCTGAAACATTCTTCCAATGGTTTATTTGGATTGGTGGGTCTGGTGCAACCTTGGGTTTGGTAATAGCCATGCTCTTAACGGCAAAATCCACCTATAGTAAAGCAATGGGGAAAGCAACAATTGTCCCAAGCATTTTTAACATCAATGAACCTGTTATCTTTGGGATGCCGATTGTATTGAACCCGGTACTTATTATTCCATTTATCATTACACCGCTAATTGGTGCGACACTTGCATATATAGCAACATCCATCGGACTTGTGAACCCGACATATGTAATGGTTCCCTGGACATTGCCCGCTCCAATAGGTGCCTACCTTTCAACAGGCGGTGATTGGAGAGCCGTTGTTCTCGTGATGGTGAATTTAACAATTTCAGTCCTTATTTATCTGCCATTCTTTAAGATGTACGATAAAAAGCTTCTAGCGCAGGAAAACGTGGTAGAAACAACGGATAATCAAAATATCGCTTTATAAGGAATACCTAAAAGGGAGTTTGGGACTAAATGCTCCAAACTCCTTTTATAAATTGAGGGGGTAAAGGATATGAATTCAACATCCAGAATTCACTTTTTTAGTTACAAAAGTGCCTTTCTATTTTTTAGCTTCATTCTTGTTTTTAATTTTATCTTTAACGGATTAATGGATGCCTTTGAAATAAATAAACAATTATCACTGTACTTGGGAAATACCTTTGCCATAAGCGCAGGATTGACGATGGTTGTTTGTTTTGTTGAAGGTAAGTTTAAAAACAAGAAACATGCATCACTATTATTCTTGTCTTTATTAGCGGTGAGCGCACTGATTTGCTATGTAATAATCTATAAATGAAAATTCAGATTAGCTAACTATGAGGTGTTAGGGGAATGGAAATGAAAAAAGGGTTGAAGATTGCCACAATTGGTGGAGGCTCCAGTTATACACCAGAATTAATAGAAGGTTTTATTAAACGATATGATGAGTTGCCAATTAGGGAACTGTGGTTAGTGGATATTGAGGCAGGAAAAGAAAAACTGGAGATTGTAGGAACCTTAGCAAAACGGATGGTTGAAAAAGCAGGAATTCCAATGGAAATACATCTAACGTTAGACCGCCGGCAAGCCTTGCAAAATGCCGATTTTGTCACGACGCAAATGAGAGTGGGATTACTTGATGCACGAATCAAGGACGAGCGGATCCCGTTGGAATTAGGATTGATTGGTCAAGAAACAAACGGTGCAGGAGGATTGTCCAAAGCATTACGAACTATACCTATTATTCTGGAAATTGCAGAAGAAATGCAGGAGCTCTGCCCTGATGCTTGGTTAATTAACTTCACAAATCCAGCGGGGATGGTAACGGAAGCCCTTCTCCGCTACAGCAAGCATAAAAAAGTCATTGGGGTATGCAATGTTCCATTTAATATGCATATGTCTATTTCTAGCATGCTTGGTGTGGATAGGAAGAGAGTTCATATAGATTTCGCCGGGTTAAACCACATGGTATTCGGGATGCATGTATTCGTTGATGATCAAGAAGTAACAGATAAAGTGCTTGAAATGCTTGGCAATCCTGAGATTCAGCTGACGATGAAGAATATTGCCCCATTGGCTTGGAACAGAAGATTTTTGAAATCCTTAGGAGTGGTGCCTTGCCCGTACCATCGTTATTATTACAAAACAAAAACGATTTTAGAAGAAGAATTGGAAGCATTCAAAACAGGGGAAACTCGAGCTGAAATTGTGAAAAGATTAGAAGAAGGTTTGTTTCACCTATACAAGGATGAAACCCTTGACATCAAGCCTCCGCAATTAGAGCAGCGCGGTGGAGCTTACTACAGTGATGCAGCGTGTAACGTCATTTCTTCTATTTATAATGATAAAAAAGACATTCAAGTGCTAAATGTACAAAACAATGGATCGCTTACTGATATTGATTATGATTCAGCAGTAGAAGTAAGCTGTATCGTCACGAAGAATGGACCAATTCCTTTGGCGATGGGTAAATTACCCATACAAGTGCATGGCTTAATCCAACAAATTAAATCATTTGAAAGAATTGGTGCAGAGGCAGCCGTTACAGGTTCTTATGATAAAGCATTATTGGCTTTAACGATTAACCCGCTTATTCCAAGTGATGACCTGGCGGAAATTGTTTTACAAAAACTTTTAAAAGCGCATGAAGAATACTTACCGCGATTCTTCAGTGAAAGTGCCGTACAGAACATCAAGTGAATGGTGTATTAATTTGGATTACAGTAAACCAATGAACCTTCATAATCTAACTTAAAATAGGAGTGTAATGATATGTCAACTGAAATGAACAATAATGAAATGGAGATTTTTGAAATAATATCACATAGCGGAAATGCAAGGGGATTAGCATTCGAAGCACTGAAAGAAGCGGAAGAATTTAATTTTGAGAGTGCAGAGGAACTAATTAAACAGGGCCAAGAAGAATTGAACTTGGCACATAAGACACAAACCAAGCTAATTCAAGCAGAATTGAATGGAGTTCCAAGTGAGAAAACTTTATTGATGATTCATGCTCAGGATCACTTGATGACGGCAATGAGCGAACAAAAACTAATTGAACATATGATCCGCATTGTAAAAAAGCTAGCCCCACAACAGTAAAGAGGTGATTAAATAATGGGTAAACTTGGTATATCTATCTATCCAGAGCATTCAACCGTTGAAAAAGACATGGAATACATTGCACTTGCACACAAATATGGATTCAAAAAGATCTTTACTTGCTTGCTTTCTGTCGAAGGTGACAAAGAGAAGATATTAAAAGAATTTAAACAAACGATAGTTTATGCCAATCAATTGAATATGGAAGTGATGGTCGATATTGCTCCCCGAGTATTCGGTTCGCTAGGCATTTCTTATAATGACTTATCGTTTTTTGCAGAATTAGGTGCATATGGAATCAGGCTGGACATGGGTTTTACAGGTAACGAAGAGTCGATTATGACACATAATTCATATGATCTAAAAATTGAAATAAACATGAGCAATGCAACAAAATATTTAGATAATATTATGGATTACAAACCAAATAAAGAGAATTTAGTTGGATCGCATAACTTCTATCCGCATCGCTATGCAGGATTGAGCTATCCTCATTTTATAAAATGCTGTGAGTCATTCAAAAAGCATAATATCCGCACGGCAGCTTTCATCAGCTCACATGCAGCAACTTACGGTCCTTGGCCTGTAACGGAAGGATTATGTACTTTAGAAATGCACCGGGAATTGCCCATTACAACACAAGCGAAACATTTGTATGCTACAGGGTTGATTGATGATGTAATAATTGCAAATGCTTACGCATCTGAAGATGAATTGAAGCAGCTTAGCCTGTTAAACAGCGGTCTGTTAACATTTAATGTTAACCTTCACGAAACCATTACAGCATTAGAGAAAAAAATAGTATTGGAAGAATTCCATTTTTACCGTGGAGATGTTTCCGATTATTTAATTCGCTCGACTCAATCACGCGTGAAATATAAGAGCGAAGAATTTAAACCAACATATACGCCTGATATTCGGCGCGGTGATATTTTAATTGAAAATGAGCTCTATGGACAATATAAAGGGGAATTGCAGATTGCATTAAAGGAAATGAAGAATTCGGGGAAAACGAATGTAGTTGGCCGAATAACAGAAGAGGAAATTTTTCTTCTCGATTATTTGGAACCATGGGGGAAATTCCAATTCAATATTAATTGATCAGGGAAGGAAGGTGATATTCCTTCCTTTTTTACTGAATAGGAGAATAATATGAATTATATTATCGGAGTTGACGGCGGAGGCACTAAAACTGAAGCAGTGGCTTATGATTTAGATGGAAATAAAATTAGTGATGGCATAGCGGGGTTTGGAAACCTGCTTATTAATGAAAAAAAAGCCATCGCTAACATTATTCAGGCAATTGAAGAATGCGTAATGCCCATTAACAATGGAAGCTGCCATTACATTTGCTTAGGCTTAGCCGGGTATGGAGGAGTTGAAAATCCGCAGGGCATAAAAAGTGCATTAAGCAGGGCATTTAAGGCCCCGTTCACCATTGTAAATGATGCAATTATCGCTCATGCTGCTTTGCTTAAAGGAAATGATGGCATTTTGACCATATCCGGAACTGGATCTGTAAGTATCGGCATCCATAAAGGAATCGAGAAATCGGCAGGTGGCTGGGGACACATCCTTGGGGATGAAGGAAGTGGCTATTGGATCGCCATGCAGGCTTTTATAAAAATGACGAAAGAAGAGGATGAGGGGTATATCTATAGCCAGCTATCACAGTCAATACTTCAAAAACTTGGCTACAACAGTGTTATGGAACTGAAGAAATTCATTTATTCTGCCACGAAATCCGAGATTGCCTCATTTGTTCCCCTGATTGTTCAACATGCGGTTAAGGGCGATGGTTTCTCGCAAAATATTCTAAATCAGGCTGGGTACCACCTTTCAAAACAAACGCTTGAGGTTATCAAGAAGTTAAAGTTAAGTAAGAATGTTACAATTGCAATAAAAGGTAGCATCTTGACAAATATACCATTGGTGCAAAGCTCTTTCATCAATCATATTAAACTTGAAAACCCAAATGTGAAATTTGTTTTAGAAGACGTATCAGCTACCTTGGGTTGTTATTACATAGCAATGAAGCATTTATAGTAAGTATAGATCAAGGAGAGTAAATCATATGCACGTCGAAAATATTATATTGAGAATTGAAAGCTTATTGAACCAGTTGCCTAAATCAGAACGGAAAATTGCACAATATATTTTAGAAAATCCAAACGACATTATAAGAATGACGATACATGAATTAGCTGATCATGCCAATGCCAGCAGTTCGGCCGTAACGAGGTTCTGTCATTCTATAAAAGTTAACAGCTTTTCAGAACTGAAGGTATCCCTATCATCCCTGATTTCCCAACCTGAGAAAAAAGGGTTCCATGACATTGAGCCTAACGAAACAATAGCGTCCATTAAAAATAAAATAGTGTCCAACTCTGTCCAAGCTATACAAGAAACTGCACATTATTTGGATGAGGCCGTTCTTGACAATATCATTGAAACCATGAGGAGTGCAGATGTAATTTATGTCTATGGTTTAGGGGCATCATGGCTGGTTGCTGAAGATATTACACAGAAATGGTTACGGTTAGGAAAGATTGTAAGTGCCAATCAAGACCCGCATATTACGGCAACTGCACTGGCTGCATCATCAAAGAATACCGTTTTTTTCTGTATTTCCAATAGTGGCGAAACTGAAGAAGTCCTGGAACTCGTTGATATTGCTAAAGCATATGGCATAAAAACAATAGGCTTATCGCGATTGGGGAACAATGGCCTAACTAAAAAAGTTGATATGTCCCTAAATCATGTACGTGCACCGGAGGCTAAATTCCGAAGTGCTGCAACAAGTTCGCTTTTTGCACAATTTCTAACGGTCAGCATCATTTTCTATGCATATGTTTCTAAATTCTATAATGAAAATAAAAATGAAATTGAACGTTCAAGGGAATCGGTGTTGAAATTCACAAAAAGGAATTTGGATACTTAGAAAGGCGAGTTATATCTTATCGTGTTCATATGCATGGATAAGATTGATGAACGGTATGTTTCCAATCAGGATGCCTTGTGAAATTTCATCACGATGAAAGGAAGATGTACGCTGAATGATCCAAAAGAATTCTCCCAGTCCCATTTATCATCAACTTGAAGAGGAGATTAAAGGAGCGATACAAAATCTTGAATTGGTGCCAGGAGAGGTGATTCCTTCAGAAAAAGAATACACTGAAAAATATGGAATAAGCAGGATGACGGTGAGACAGGCCATTTCTAACCTAGTGAATGGCGGTTATTTATATAGGCAGCGCGGAAAAGGAACATTCGTTGCCCAACAAAAATTGGAGCGACCCATGCTAGGCTTAACAAGCTTTTCGAAGGATATGATTTCAAGAGGACTTGAACCAAGTACACGAGTTATCAGTTTTACGGAGGTCAAGGCAAATAATGATCTTGCTGCAAAGCTTGAGGTTGAAGCAGGTGCTCCTATTTTCGAGCTTAAACGTGTTAGGCTTGCTGATCGATTGCCGATGGCATATGAAAGGCTATTTATCTCAAAAGATCTTGCCCTGGATCTAACGGAAGAAATAGCCGTAACTTCCATTCATGACTATGTAGAAAAAACGTTTGGCTTAAAAATTCAGCATGACCAGGTAATTGAAGCCGCCATCGCTCAAAAAAAAGAGGCGGAAATGCTCGAGGTAGTCGAAGGTGCCCCTGTATTGCTGATTGAACGAAGAAGTACCCTGGATTCCAATCAACCACTTGGGCTTGTCACATCCGTCTACCGGGCAGATCGATATACATTCAAAATCAATTTGGAGCGGTTATCATGAGCAAAAATAAAATGTATTAATAAACCCGTCCTCAAAAGATTAAAAAACCCCCTTGCCCAATATGGACAAGGGGGTTTTTTAGTAGAATATCATTTTCAAGTTTGGGAGTTTTTCAGCTCGAAAAGGAAAGATACAAATAACAATCCGGGACTTTAATTATTTCGCTAAGCTTTCTGTCAATCGATTTTCTTTCCAAATGACTGTAATGCCAAGGCCAATGACGATAATGACAGCCGCGAAAAGATAAGGGTAGTGGATGTTTACGTCAAAAAGCAATCCTCCTATAGATGGTCCGGCGATATTCCCTAAGCTCGTATAGGTGGAGTTCATTCCAGCAACGAATCCTTGTTCTTTCCCGGCAGCTTTTGATAAAAATGTCGTCAAAGCCGGACGAAGAAGGTCAAATGCAAGGAATATGAAGCAAGTTACCACTAGTACTGCCGAAAAACTGGAAATCATAGTGGATGCTACCGCAAAAATTGCACCGACGATTAAACATAATTGAATAAGCTTCTTTTCGCCGAGAATATCTACCAGCTTTCCAAACATAAAGACTTGCACAACAACTCCGAAAATAGAGCTTATTGTAATGATAATGGCAATATCCTTCGGCGTGAAGCCGAATTTATGATCAGAAAATAGGCTAAAAACCGTTTCATAGGCTGATAAACCAAAAGCGAGTACAAATACAATGA
The DNA here is from genome assembly GCF_056502895.1 of Bacillus sp. T-10(2022). Classification (NCBI taxonomy): domain Bacteria; kingdom Bacillati; phylum Bacillota; class Bacilli; order Caryophanales; family Bacillaceae; genus Bacillus; species Bacillus sp. T-10(2022). The sequence continues at coordinate 3,445,846 of NZ_CP113518.1, read as the reverse complement.
TGAACGCAATAAAGTAAAGCGGATTTAGTGATTTTTTTAAATCGCCCATAAAGTTTGTTTGCTTAGTATTAGCGGAAACTTTTGCAAGCTGTTCCTTTGTCATCGGCTCTTTTAAAATGAATATTGATGAAAGGCATGCTATAAAAGCAATGGCCGCCGCAAGGAAGAAGGGCAAGCGTATACCATATTCTGCAACAAAGCCACCGATCCCGGGTCCTATTATAAAGCCCAAGCTAATTGCGGCTGAAATATAGCCCATTGCTTTTGGCCTTTCTTGAACGGATGTAATATCCGCAACATATGCAGTTACACCTGGCATGATGAAGGCAGCACTGATTCCTCCTAGGATCCTTGATAAATAAAACACCGACACGTTTGTCCCTACACCGAAGATAAGTTCTGAAACACCAAAAAGGAATAAGCCGATGATGATGATTTTCTTTCTGCCGTATCGGTCAACCCAACGACCTGCGAATGGAGACATAACAAGCTGTGAAACCGCAAATACGGCAACCAGATAGCCCATCGTACTTCCTGATAAATGCATGATATTCATAAATGACGGCATAACGGGGATGATGAGTCCAATTCCCAGAAAAGCAATGAATATATTGCTTAGAAGAATAATTAATACCGCCTTTTGTTCTTTAATTGGTTTATTCATGTTTTAACACCACTTTCTTTGTGAATCATTCTTGTGAAATACCTCTCCAAAACACTTTCCAAGAGGCTGCTAATTTATCCTTCAGCCGTTTCTCATCATTACCGTATACAAGCTCAAGCAAAATGGAATCCACAACTCCCAAAAAAGCATAGGTCGGTGTTATGGCTTCATCTTCGACGATTAATTTGGCATTGATCCAATCATGGAATTTACATTCAAGGATCGCCTGCACTTTTTCCTCGATATCTATCACTTCCTGCCCGATTTCTTTCTCAAGATGCGCTGGCGGAAAAAAGGACATACGCAGCCAAAACTTTATATGCTCATTTTCTTGGAAAAGATCGATGACCAATTGTAGGAATCCATATAAATCTTTTTCAGGATTTTTTGAATCAACTTTACTGAAATATTGAAGTTTCGAAGATAGCTCCGTCTCTTTCGCATCACGTAAAACTTGCAGAAAAAGATCATCCTTGCCTTTAAAATGAGCGTAAATGGATTGCTTTTTCATGCCGACTTCTTCAGCTATTTGAGAAAGCGACGCTCCTTCATAACCATGAATCGTGAAATATTTTAGAGCGGCGTCCTTAATTTCATTACTTTTCAATAATATCACCTCATAATTTAACGAACGTTCGTCAGTTATAATAGCAAATTAAATAAATATATGCAAGCGAATATGTTCATAAAAAGGTATTATGCCCGAAATCATTCATAATTATGAAGCTATATTTGAAAAGGACAATAGATACGCACTCAAGGCTATTCACAAAATTCCCGCATATAATTCTATATGGATAATAAAGAGACAGGTGGGATGAAGTTGGAACCATATGACATCAGAAATGCGATTCATTACTATTACACAAGAATACAAGAAACGAATCATCCTTTTTATTGGTACTGTTTGGCTGAGACCCAAAGTAGGGCCGGATTAACAAATGAAGCACTGCAAACGATAGATAACGCCTTGTCGTTTCAGAATCCTTATCCTTCCAAACAGGAACTGCTGGACATGCAATTGAACATCCAAACCGTTCTTTCAAGACAAATGAACTCCAACAGAACAGTCATAGTGACCTCAAAACAGGGAGATATTGATGGGGACGGGATAAAGGACAATGTTTTTCTAACCGCAAACAAAACCCCTGATAGCCCCTTTTGGAGGGATATAACTTTGGTTATCCAAAATGGGGGGACTCATCAATATCAACAAGTTCCGATGAAAAATAACGCAGGATATAATCCGACCCTTTTTCTTGGTGATTTTACAGGTAATAAGGGGGATGACATTTTAGTGGTCATTGATACAGGAGGAAGCGGGGGTTCCATCTATGCGTATGTTTTTTCCTACCTTAACGGTCAACTCATGACCATTTTTAATTCAGATTCATTCAATGAATCCTTTCAATACGATGTTCATTATGAAAACCAATATAAAGTAAAGGTGAACAGTACTTACCTAAAAGAAAGGTACATTCTTGACCTGACTTATAAGGATCAGGAATATTTATCTGAAATTTATAACAAGGATGGTATATTGAAGGCGTCGATTGAAGGATGGGTCAATCCTTTATCTGGTTTATATCCGGTTGATTTCAATAGGGATGGCATATATGAGCTCGAAGCGTATCAGAGGATCGCAGGGAGATACAATGCCGACTCACTGGGATTTGTACAGACCGTTTTAAAATGGAACGGGCTGGCTTTTGCTCCTGAGCGGCAGAATGTGGCTATTTTTGGAGGGGAAATATAGCATAATGGAATAATAGAAGGTTCATGAACAAGGTACGGGCGAAATCTTCGCCCTAATGAAACCGGAAAATATTCTTGGCAATGGTTTAGCTGACCGTGTGCATTTACGGACGTGATGGTTTCTTTACTTCATCTAAGATTAAACAAATTTTTGCAAAGGGGAGTATCGCTAATTGGAATTATTAGTAGGCAATGCCTACACGTGATTTTAAATAATCGCTACTTTTTATTTGGCTGAATGCAAATTCTGCTGTATCCGGGACCGATATTTCAACCCCATCCTCCGGCAAAAAGTCACCTTCTACACGATACGTACCAACACTTTCTCCATCGGGCAGATACGTAGGACAGACAATCGTCCATTGAAGTGTTGATTGTTTAAGTATATCGTAAACTTTATGATGCTCTTTCGCTGCGCGGGTAGACCTTCGCTTCGATTCACTAGACTGATAACGCAGAGAATTGGGGATTGTTCTGCTTTGCAGGATTCCTGCTGTTCCAATGGTTATAATTCGTTGTATTCCTTCGTTTTCCATTGCTTCGATAATCAGGGGCATACTTGCTGATAAAGTGGTTGTCCCATCAGTATTAAGCGCACTAATAACAACATCAATCCCATGCATGGCACGAACGATATCAATTTTATTTAATACATTACCTTGAATAATGGTTAAATTGGCATTGCTTATTCCAATCTTCTCTGGATTGCGTACTAAAACTGTAACATGATGCTTATCATGCAGACCGTAAGTAACTAATTGACCCCCAACTCGTCCAGTTGCACCCAAAATTAAAATATTCATAGAAACGAACCTCCTTTTGCTAATCCAATCATTCGACTAACATTATATCGTCATTTTCAACTAATGACATCATAATTCAGAGTCTTGCAGGAAACTGTACGTTGATTAAAATAAAAAATGGGCCTCTCAAAAGCTTAATATGAGGGGCCCATTTGAATTAAATAACAACATTTCTTAAACAAGACAATAGCGACCGAAATTTCTCCTCTAATAATCCTGTTCTTTTTTCGATTTTAGAAAAGAATCAACTGAGTCATCTAATAATTTCTCCCGATTAGGATCTTCATTGACATCTGTATCCACTTCCATCACTTCGTTTAATCGACTAACCTGATTTTTTTGATGAGCTGGATTATTTTTTCCGTTCGGCATATAAACTCCTTCTTGAACAGTTATTTTTTATTTAGTATGAACAATGATCCAATATGAAATCCGATATTATGTAATATTATTTCAGAGTCCAGTAATCTTGACGGAAGGTTAAAACAATGTACATGATTTTATTTTGGGTATTATTGACTGAATATTAAAAATATTGTAATATTTAGCTTGCGTTAATGTTTTTTGAAACGTAGTTTTATATTCGAAACAAGTAGTTTTTTCTTGTGTAAAGTCAATAATCTGACAGGAGGTTTTTGTTATGAAGAAAAGAATAAGGTATACTTCTTTTGGTTTTTGGTTGGTGGTATCAATAATTCTATCATTATCATTATTACTTCCTTCTTTTGGCCAAACTGCTGTAAAGCAAACCGACTTTAAAGTAACCCTATTAGGAACAGGTTCTCCACTTTTAAGTACATCCCGCTCCGGTCCAGCAACTCTTGTTGAAGTTGGTAATGAAAAACTCCTCTTTGATGCTGGACGTGGAACTGCTTTACAATTATATAAAGCGAATATGTTACCAGGCAGTGTAGATAAGTTATTTCTAACTCATTTGCATTCGGATCATACTATCGGCATACCGGACGTATGGCTTACAGGTTCCTTACCAACAGGAGGGAAAAGAGAGCAAGCATTTAACATTTGGGGACCTAAGGGAACCGAGAAAATGATGTTACATATGCATAAAGCATTTAAAGCCGATTTGGATGCAAGGGATGACTCTGGAAATGGAAACGTTGAAGGAGCAAGTATTATTGCAAATGATATTAAAGAAGGCATTGTCTATAACAAAAAGGGAATTGAAGTAATAGCCTTCAAGGTAGACCATAAATCAATTGAGCCCGCTTTCGGTTATCGGGTTAATTACAAAGGACATTCAGTAGTTATCTCAGGTGACACCCGCTATAATGAAAATCTAATTACATTTGCTAAAGGTGCTGACGTAGTTATTCATGAGGTTGCAGCTGTAAAACCTGATAATGAATCAGAATCAATCGCCAATATACTTGATCTTCACACTACACCGGAGGAAGCAGGTAAAGTCTTTAGACAATTACAACCAAAACTTGCTGTGTACTCACATATAGTATTATTGGGTGGATTAACAGAAGAAAAAGCTAATTTGCTCGAAAGAACTAAAAAAACATATGGAGGAACTGTTTTAGTAGGTGAGGATTTGTTGTCCATTGAAATAGGGGACAAGGTACAAGTACAGCAGCGGAGCAATGAGGCGAACTCGGGGAACTAAACAGACAGGGCTGCAGCGAGCAAATGCGTTACTCCTATTAATTAATGTGATGAGAGTTTGAAACCTTCCTTTGAAGGTGTATTCGTTGAAGAACATGCAGCAATGCCTGATAAAGCACAAGAGATAAAAGAAAAGGCTATAGCACATCAAAAGATTTAGCTTCTACTTTTTAAAACAAAGAGTCAACAAGTTGTTGGCTCCTTTTTTATCATATAGCAATAATTCCTAACCTAACTGTACTTGTTGGGTTGACACTATAAGTGATATAATTTGTTAAAAGAATGTAAGTAAGGATGGAAGGTAGGCTTATTATAATGAAACCACTGCAGCACGAAAGTGTAATTCCACTTTATCACCAATTGATGGAGAGGCTGAAGGGTTCTATTGAAAAGGGGAATTGGACACATGGTGACAAAATCCCATCTGAAAATCAATTGATGGACCAATTCGGTGTGAGCCGGAACACAGCTAAAAAAGCAATTGAGGAGCTAGTACAGGAAGGCATCCTTTACCGAATTCAAGGAAAAGGTACCTTCGTGGCAAAACCAAAATTGCAACAGTCATTGATGGGTTTTTACAGCTTTAGCAAAGTATTGAAAGAAAAAGGAATGAACCCTAAAGATATCATTCTAAAAATAGAGGAAGTTAAATCAACGGCAAAAATCAGGGATGCGCTGCAGCTTGGAGAAGATGAGAATGTCATTGAAATGAAACGCCTTCGTTGTGCCGACGATGAACCGTATATTCTGGAATCTTCTTTCATCCCGAAGAACGTGGTTTCAGATACGGAGCAACTTGAAAAAGTTGGCGAAATTTCATTATATGATTTATTTTCACAACAATTTAATATCGTAGTAACCAGAGCAAAAGAGGCATTTGAACCCGTCCTCATTCGTGCTGAAGAAAGTGAGTACCTTCAAACGGAAGAAGGCCTTCCGGCACTGTTGCTTGAACGGACAGCCTATGATATTAATGGAATGCCTGTTGAGTTTTGTATATCCATTGTACGAGGAGATCGCTGCCGCTTTTACACGGAACTAACATGAAGGTTGAATCACTCATAGCATTATGTCTATGAGTTTTTTAAGTTCCAAAAACCCGCTAACATGAAATGTAAGAGATAATTACATTTCAATATAAAGGAATCAGTTTTTTTATTTATTTAGGTTGTTGGGTTGACAGGTTAACGGATGGGGTATATATTTAATTTAGTCATAATTTTCAGTCAACTACAGGGTTATGTCGACAAAACAGTTTATTGGAACTTTTTTTTAATACAACTTGTACCAACAACCCATTAAGTGTTAAGCGGAAATGTGAACGAAATAAAACTACTCTTAAAAACATTATAAACATTCAAAATGTTTTCCTTATAAAGGATAAAAATATTTGTTATCCTTTATAAGAAAGCGCTTAAGTACATAATTAAGAGGTGTTTTATTAGTGATAAGATTAAAGGATATTGCTGAACGTGTAGGTGTTTCCATTTCTACTGTTTCTAGAGTAATTCAAAATGATCAGACACGAAATGTTAACCAGGAAACAAAAGCGAAAATTTGGGAGGCTGTTAAGGAGTTAGGGTATATACCAAATCAAAATGCTCGAAATTTAGTTGCAAACAAGCAAGGAAAGAATAAGATAAGAACAATGAAAATTGGATGGGTAGCCAATCCAAAACAGGCGGAAATTAACCCTTACTTTGCAAATATTTATACAGGTATTCGTGATGTATTAACAGATCATGATTACAACTTGATTAGTATTACCAGGGATGAACTTGAGAACGAGACGCTACTTCTTAAGACTATACATGATTCGGGGATTGAAGGACTGCTTCTTATCGATAAGATTAATGACAGCATTATTGAATATATTCAACAAAATATACCTCTAGTAGGATTGGACTTTTTTTATACAGATAAAAATATAGCAATCGTAGACTACGATCGCGAGGAATCTATTAAAATGGTGGTTCAGTATTTAGTTAAGCAAGGGCACCGGGACATAGGTTTTATTGGTGGAGGTGCTAATGAAACTTTTGAAAATTTGTATGCTGAACATCGTTTTAAAGGTTTTCAATATGCCATGGAAGAAGCCGGGCTAGCCATCCAATCTGAATGGGTAATGAATACACAGTGGAAAATGGAAAACAGCTATGAGAAAATGAAAACTTTAATTAAAAGTGATCCATTGCATATGCCAACAGCAATGGTTTGTGCGAGTGACTTGATGGCCATCCCTGCCATGAGAGCTGTCAGAGAAAATAAACTTAGAATTCCAGAGGATATCGCTTTCTTTGGGGTTGATAATATTGAAATGGGGAAATATTCGTCTCCACAGCTTTCGACGGTAGACATCCCTAAATATGAAATGGGAAGAATTGCAGCTAAAACTATTATGGAAATGGTAGAAGGGAAGATTAAACTTCCGATAAAAATCATATTGCCATTTGAATTAGTCCTTCGGGAATCATCTAATATAAAACGAACCTAAGCGGTTCTTTTTTTGAAATTTGTTGGAAAACGTTTGGAGTAAATCAGGAAAACTATCGGAAAAATGGAAGATAGGAGAGTAAACCATGAAACAAATGACAGCAATAATAATCGGGGCAGGTGACAGAGGGGTAAGAGCTTATGCACCTTATGCCTTAGAATACCCTAATGAATTAAAGATCACAGGTGTGGCTGAGCCGAATAAAGAAAGAAGAACTAAATTTCAACAAGAACATAATATTTCCAACGAAAATAGTTATGAATCTTGGGAAGATGCATTCAATTCAGGAAGAAAAATTGCTGATGTAGCTATTATTTGTACACTTGATCGCAATCACTTTAAACCGACCATGAAAGCATTGGAACTGGGTTATCATGTTTTGTTGGAAAAGCCTATGTCCCCAGATCCAATGGAATGCATAGCGATGGAACAAGCAGCCCAAAAGTATAATCGACATCTTACAATATGCCATGTATTGAGGTATACAGAATTTTGGGCAACAATTAAAAAGATCATTTCATCAGGAGAAATTGGAGAGGTAGTTTCGCTTCAATTAAATGAAAATGTAGAAGTGATGCATATGTCGCATAGCTTTGTACGTGGCAATTGGAATAATAAAGAACGAACAAGTCCGATGATTCTGCAAAAATCATGTCATGATATGGATATTATTTCTTTCGTGATAGACAAGGAGTGTAAACGCATTAGTTCATATGGTTCGCTTATGCATTTTAAGGAAGAAAATGCACCAATTGGAGCACCGAAAAGATGTTTAGATGGCTGTCCTGTTGAACATGAATGCCCATTTCATGCTGGAAGGTATTATCTAGGGGAAGGAAAAGGATGGGCAAGGAAATTTACAGAGGACTATACAAATGAAGGAATAATAAAAGCATTAAATGAAACACCATTTGGAAAATGCGTATATCGCTCAGATAATAATGTGGTGGATCATCAAGTTGTAAATATGGAATTCGAGGGTGGAGCAACAGCGACGTTTAGTATGTGCGGGTTCACAAGGGAGCAAACACGTATTGTTCAAATAATGGGAACAAAAGGAGAAATACGTGGGAATATGGAGGAAAATAGTATTTCGATTTTTAATTTTCTCACCAAGCATGAAACGATAATAAGATTTGACAATCCCATTGGTGGACATGGTGGTGGAGATAACAGCATCATTAGGACTTTCTTGAGAGAAATTCAATATGGAAATAAACAAGATAGCGTTTCTTCCGTACTTGCTTCAGTAAGAAGTCACCTAATGGCATTTGCTGCTGAAGAGTCAAGGCTAAAACAGGGTCAATCCATTAATATTGACGATTATTATAATAGTTTAAAAGAAAAACCAAGAGGTAAGTAATTTCCGTATATTAAGAGAAAGGTACCATCTACCATTTTCTTTGGAGTGTATATTCAACAAAGAAGATTTGTTCACATCCTGGTTTTATTTTCCGAGCCTATTTTATTTTGTGGAGGTGGTAAGCCCAATACAAATCGCACTCGTACGTATTTCTAATTTATGCTGTAGTAAAAGTTTTCATGGAATAAATAAATGTAAGGGTTATCATGGTGAAAATTGTCACAAAACCATTCGTGTTCAAGAAGTATTTTGTTAGAAATCTACAAAACTTTATTTGAAAGAAGGTAACATGATGAAAAAATGGCTAATAATGCTTTTAACCACAATTTTAGGATTAATAGGATTAGTTGGATGTAGTAATGATGACACTGCATCAGGGGACGGAAAGGTTGAAATTACTTATGGATTTTGGGATAAGAAGCAAGTCACTGCCATTGATGAAGTCATCAAATTATTTAACGAAAAATATCCGGACATTAAAGTAAAAACGGAGATGACTCCTTATGGCCAGTATTTTCAAAAACTTGAAACTGCTGCAACTGGGGCGGCGTTGCCAGATGTTATGTGGATGAATGGTGCCCATGTTGAGAAATATGCAGAAGGAAAGGTAATCCTCCCACTTACTGACCTTGCAAAAAAAGAAAACTATGACTTAGATAATTATCCGAAATCTTTAATTGACCTTTATACCGTAAAAGGAGAAATATTCGGTATTCCAAAAGACTTTGATACAACGGGCTTATGGTATAACAAAAAAATCTTTGATGAAGCAGGTGTACCATATCCAGATGACACTTGGGATTGGAGTAAGTTAAAGGAAGTCGCTAAAAAACTGACAGATAAAGACAAAGGTATTTGGGGCTATGCTGCATTAATGGGCAACCAAGGTGGCTATTATGATTTTATCTGGCAAAATGGCGGTTATATTATTTCTGACGATGGTAAGTCTGTAGGTTTTGATCAGCCGGAGGCCATTGATGCGCTTAATTATAATATTAGTTTCATTAAGGAGGGATTATCTCCAACACAGGCTCAAATGACAGAAACAGCCGCTTCTGAATTATTCTCTTCAGGAAAAGTAGCGATGATGTTTGATGGTCCTTGGATGGTACAAGAGTATAAGAATAATCCTGATATAAATGTTGCTGTAGTACCAAAAGGAAAACAGCGCGCGGTTGCCATTCATGGGCTAGCCAATGTTATTGCGGCTAACACAAAGCATAAAGACGCTTCATGGAAGTTTGTCCAGTTCCTAGGCTCTAAAGAAGCCGCAGATATATTTGCGAAAACAGGGACGGTTATTCCAGCTTATAATGATACACAGGATGCTTGGATACAAGCCGTTCCAAATATAAATCTTCAGGCCTTTATTGATGGTGTCGATTATTCTGTTCCACTGCCTAGTGTTATAAGGACAGGAGAAATTTGGCAGTATGAAACGGACGTTCTTAAAAAGGCTTGGAGTGAAGAAGAAAGTGTGGACGACGCTGTAAGAGAGTTAACAGAAAAGGCAAATGAGGCGCTATCCAAGTAGTAAAAAAAATGAAGAAGAGAAGATGATTCTTCTCTTCGTTCCTTAAAAGGAGTGAATACAGTGAAGGAACATCCTCTACAGGTTGAAGTGAATACGAAAGCAAAACTTAAGGTTTCCAACTTAACGAAGACAAGGAAAAGTTCAGACTTCTTTTGGGCTTATCTCATGATTGCCCCTACCATGCTCGGTTTGTTCATTTTTTACCTGTGGCCTATCTTTCAGACCTTATATTTTAGTTTCACCGAATGGGGAGCATTTGGTCAATATGAGTGGACGGGGTTAGATAACTATAAGCGGATGCTTGAGGATACTAACCTTTTGAAATCATTTAAGAATACTGGGATTTATATTATTATCACTGTGCCAATCGGGATTTTCTTCTCTATTATAATAGCGGTACTCCTAAACCAGAAAATTAAAGGGAAATCCGTTTATCGCACATTATATTTCTTACCCGTAATTACAATGCCTGCAGCCATCGCAATGGTTTGGAAATGGCTTTATAATTCTGATTACGGACTGCTAAACTATCTTTTGTCTTTATTTGGGATCAAGGGTCCACAGTGGGTAAGTGATCCGAAAATTGCCTTATATTCGATTATTGTGGTAGCAATCTGGAGTGGAATTGGTTATAATATGGTCATTTTCCTTTCCGGACTTCAAGGAATTCCAAAGTCCTATTATGAAGCGGCGGAAATGGATGGAGCAGGGCCGATCAGTGTGTTCTTTAAAATTACACTGCCACTGCTCTCTCCTGTTATTTTCTTTGTAAGCATCACTTCTCTAATTGGTGCTTTTCAGGTGTTTGATTTAATTTTCATGATGATTGGAAAAAGTAGTACAGCCTTGGAAAGCACTCAATCGGTTGTTTATTTATTCTATCAGCACGCTTTCGTTTTAAACGATAAGGGATATGCAGCAGCAATCGCTGTTCTACTATTAATAGTTATCCTAATTATCACTGCAATCCAAATGGTCTTACAAAAAAAATGGGTTCATTATGACTAAAGGAGGGAGAACCATTGGAAAGAACGAGACAGTTTGTAACAAGTAAGACATTCCTTATCCATTTCGTCCTTATTATAGGATCCGTGGCAATGGTCATGCCTTTTTTATGGATGATCTTAACCTCATTAAAAACCTATGCTGAATCTATTCATGTTCCGCCTGTTATAATTCCTAAGGATTTCCAATGGGGGAACTATATAGAGGTTTTTGGACTTCTGCCTTTTTTCAAATTTATGTTTAATACCTTTATAATTACGATCGTCCGGACAGCAGGCCAGCTATTTTTGTGTTCGTTAGCCGCCTATGCATTCGCTCGAATTGAATTTCCAGGCAGGAACATTCTGTTCATGTTAGCTTTATCGGTATTAATGGTACCAGGGCAAGTGTTTTTACTCCCGCAATATATGATTATGGTGGATCTTGGCTGGTTAAATACATTACAGGCGGTAATAGTACCAGGTCTGTTTAGTGCATTCGGTACGTTCCTGTTAAGGCAATTCTTTATGGGACTTCCAAAAGAACTAGAAGAGGCAGCCAGACTTGATGGCTGTAACCATTTTCAAATTTACTGGAAAGTAATGCTTCCCCTCGCGAAACCTGGGTTGATTGCTTTGGGCATTTTCACTACTCTTTGGAGCTGGAATGAATTGATGTGGCCAATGATCGTAAATAGTTCTCCTGAAGCAATGACACTTTCTGTCGGATTGTCATCGCTTCAAGGTCAATATTTAACAAACTATCCTATACTTATGGCAGGCTCCTTTTTAGCGATACTGCCAATGCTGATTTTATTTATCTTCTTGCAAAAACAATTTATTGAAGGAATTGCAGTAACAGGCGGAAAATAAATAGAAAAATGTACACGATTCAATAGGGGACTTAAACCTAAAATTAATTCTAGGACATCACAACTTGTTGGGTTGACCCAACAAGTTGTGATGGTGTAAAATAAATAAGTATAGATTGTAAGTATGGTTTTTGGAAGGCAGGCTTATTTAGACACTCTAATCCTGAACTTACGTTTTAAAAAAGCTCATAGTATTTTGGCTATGAGTTTTTATTAAAATAAACTTGTACCAACAACCCAACTATATAAAGGTGGTATAAAAATTCTGAATTAGTTGACTATTTTTGGGAGTGGGGAAAGACTATGAAGTGTTCGGAATCGTTTGTTCAAAAAGTAAACGATGGAGAGGAATAAGAGGTGCAGGAAAATGAAAAATGCAATCGGCATTGACATTGGAGGGACAAAAATTGCAGCGGGTATCATTACGGAATCGGGAGAATTGCTGAAGCGCGTGGATGTAAAAAGTGATCCTTCAGATCGGGAAAAAATGTTTGCCAGAGTTTTAGAAGCAGTGGAACAAGTTCTTGAAAAATCATCTTATTCCCTAGATGACATAGAGGGCATCGGTGTGGGTGTACCAGGTAAAGTTGATTGTGAAAATGGCGTAGCTATTTTTCAAAATAATTTACCTTGGAAACAGTTCCCCATCACTGCCCGTTTACGGGAGCAATTCGGACTCGAACAAATTAGTATTGACAATGATGTTTATATGGCGGCATTTGCCGAGTGGAAGGCAGCTCAGGTAAAGCGGAACGAGACATTTGTCTATGTGACTATTAGTACCGGAATCTCCTGTTCCATCATTCAAAATGGTTCATTTTTCAGGGGGGCAGGATTCGCCGGGGAACTTGGGTTGATACCGGTACTTTCGAAGGCAGACAATAAGGGAATTAAGCGATTGGAAAAAGTGGCTGCTGGGCCTGCCATCGAAAAGTTGGCGGAAAAGGAATTGCAAGTTGAAAATATTTCCACTAAAGAAGTTTTTGCAGGCTATGCAAATGGGACATGTGAATATCGCATCATTGAAGATGTGACTGACAACTTAGCTCAAGGACTTTATTCGATTTCCTGTTTATTGGATCCACATAAAATGGTTTTCGGAGGCAGTGTCATCGTAAATAATCCTTTTCTGCTTAAGTTAATGAAAGAAAAGCTAAAAAGCTACCAATTACCTGAACAACAACATATTTTAGGGCAAATGAGCATCAGCACATTGAAGCAAGATAACGGCGTCGTTGGTGCAGGTTTACGAGTTTTCGAGAGATTATAAAAAAGGAGAAGTGTTGGAGATGTTTACACTTGATAAAGAAAAATTAGTATCGTTAGGTGCATCGATTACAACAGAGGAAATCAAGCAACAACCTGTTTTATGGGATGAAACCTATTCATTATATAGAAAGAAACACGTAGAGATTCAAGCATTTTTGCAAAAACTGGCTGAGCAACATGAACGAATACGTGTCATTTTTACAGGTGCCGGAACTTCTGCCTATGTCGGTGATACTGTCACACCTTATTTAAAAGGAAAAGTGGATGAAAAAAAATGGGAATTGCTGAGTGTTCCGACTACCAATTTGGTGTCAAACCCCTATGAATTTTTAAAAGCAGATTTCCCAACCTTGTTGGTATCATTTGCTCGAAGCGGCAATAGTCCCGAAAGTGTAGCAGCCGTTGAATTAGCAGAACAAATCGTAACGAACTTCTACCAGTTAACGATTACTTGTGCTAATGATGGCGAGTTAGCGAAAAGGGCCAAAGGTGATGAACACAATCTTTTGTTATTGATGCCCGAAAAAGCCAATGATCAAGGCTTTGCCATGACCGGCAGCTACTCATGCATGACACTAACAACATTACTCATTTTTGATCCGCTGCCACTGGAGGAAAAAGGGTCAATTGTCCAGAAGATTCGCCAAATGGGTGAAAGTGTTATTCCTAGAGAAGAGGATATCCAAAAAATCATCGACCGTGATTTTGACCGGATCATTTATCTGGGCTCAGGAAGTTTTGAAGGCTTAGCGAGAGAATCGCAGTTAAAGGTATTAGAGCTAACGGCGGGAAAAATTGTTACAGCATTTGATTCGCCATTGGGATTCCGACACGGGCCTAAATCATTTGTCAATGAAAAAACGTTGGTTTTTGTTTTTGTTTCCAATCACCCTTATACACGTCAATATGATTTGGATATGTTAAATGAATTGCAGCGAGATAACATTGCCAACTATATTTGTGCCATTGAAGTCGATGGCAAATCCAGATTTGTTGGGAACACGTTTTTATTTGGCAGTGATGCTCAATCCGTACCGGATGTTTACCTGGCATTACCCTTTGTCATGGTTGGGCAAACTGTCTCACTGCTAGCTTCCGTAAAAGTCGGTAATACACCTGATTCACCTTCACCGACAGGAACGGTTAACCGTGTGGTGAAGGGAGTAACCCTATACGAATATAAGTAAAAGAAGGTATTTGAACGCTTTGTAATGAAGGGGAAACAAGCATATCAATATGTATTTTGCAGATTTGGTTTTTTCTTGAGGATAAGGTGGTAGCTCCTGTTTTGAGCCGATATTTATTAAGAGAAAAGACCCGATGTCGGCAATGAGGTAATGCCACTGCGGCAAAACCATTTATATGGCATGTAATGCACTTGCTAGGAGTGTTCAGTTCGAAAACAATTGTGGAAAATTGCTTAGGCTGCTGACTTTATCGAGTTAGTCCTGAGCTTGATTTAATCATGGCTTACATGGATGGTCAAGCCTAAACAACAACCAGAAAGAGTGATTACGATGATTTTAGCCGTAACAATGAATCCATCTGTCGATATTTCTTATCCGGTTGATGCATTCAAGTTTGATGATGTCAACCGGGTGGAAACGGTACGAAAAACGGCTGGTGGAAAAGGCTTGAATGTTGCCAGAGTGATTTCACAAATGGAAGGCGAGGTCTTGGCGACAGGTGTGTTAGGCGGAACGATTGGTGATTACATTGTTCAGGAATTAAATGATAGTAATATTCCCAATGACTTTTTGAGAATCGAAAAAGAATCAAGAAATTGTATCGCCATTCTTCATGAGGGAATGCAAACAGAGATTTTAGAATCTGGACCGACGTTATCCAAAGAAGAAGGGACAGCTTTTTTAGAGAAATTCGAATGCCTGCTCACAACCGCTTCCCTGGTTACGATTTCAGGAAGTTTACCGAAAGGGTTACCAACCCACTTTTATCGTAAAATGGTTGAAATCAGTTGTAATAAGGGAAAGCCCGTAATTGTTGATTCGTCAGGGGAAGAGTTAAAACAAGTCTTGAAACATGAGAAAAAACCTTTTGCCATCAAGCCGAATACTGCGGAATTGTCTCAGCTGTTGGGCTTCGAAACTGAAACTGGAAACATCGATTTGAAACAAACGTTAAACCATGAGATTTTTAAGGGGATTGAGTGGATTGTCGTGTCCGAGGGTGATAAAGGTGCCTTTGTCAGGCATGGGGATGATTATTATCAGGTTACGATTCCAAAAATAGATGTGGTTAATCCTGTAGGATCCGGAGATGCGACCGTTGCTGGGTTAGCTGTGGCACTGAACCGAAATCAAACGGTGGAGTCTGTACTGAAAACGGCTATGACCACAGGAATGTTGAATGCAATGGAAGCCGTAACTGGTTTTGTAAATATAAGAAAATTTAAAAAGTACTATGATTGCGTAAAAGTTAAAAAAATAGATTGATAGGAGAATGCCAATGTTAGATCTCACCAAAAATAAATTAGAAGCTCTTAAACGCTTATCGGATGAAAATGGCGTGATTGGAGCATTAGCCATCGATCAACGTGGCTCTTTGAAAAAAATGATTGCGTCTGGCGATGCAAATCTAGTGGGAGATGATGGTATCATCCGTTTCAAAGAATTGGTTTCTGAGGAATTAACACCATTTGCAACCGCTATACTTTTGGACCCAGAATATGGTCTGCCGGCAGCAAAGGTCCGCGATAAGAACGCAGGTTTATTAGTGGCCTATGAAAAAACCGGTTACGATGCCTCAGAAGTGGGCCGGTTGCCTGATTTATTACCGGAATGTTCAGTAAAACGTTTGAAGGAAGCCGGTGCTGATGCTATCAAATTCTTACTTTATTATGATGTAGATGAAGAAGAGAAAATTAATAACTATAAGCATGTCTATATGGAACGTGTTGGATCCGAGTGTGCGGCTGAGGATCTTCCATTTTTCTTGGAAATTGTCACTTATGATGCGGAAAATAATGATGTAAAAAGTAAAGAGTACGCAAAAGTGAAACCGAATAAAGTGATCAGGGCCATGAAGGAGTTCTCCAAACCTCAATATCAAGTTGATGTGTTGAAAGTTGAAGTTCCGATAGATATGAACTTTGTGGAAGGTTATGCAGAAGGCGAAACTGTTTATAGTAAAGAAGAAGCTGCCTTTCTTTTCAAAGAACAGAGTGAAGCAACAGAACTGCCGTTTATTTTCTTGAGTGCAGGTGTAAGTGCAAAACTATTCCAAGAAACATTGAAATTTGCCAGAGAATCCGGTTCTACCTTTAACGGTGTGTTATGTGGCCGGGCAACATGGAAAGATGGTGTGGCATCATTTGCTATTAGTGGAGAACAAGCAGGCCGTGCCTGGTTACAAGATACAGGTAAAAGAAATATTGAAGAACTGAATGTAGTATTGAAAGAGACAGCCAGTTCCTGGTTCGAGAAAGTAAAATAAGGATTCAATATAAGCTCCGTGTTTTTTAATGAAAACAGGAACTAGAGGTAAAAAAGTGATTCATCAACTGGGTCAATAAATAATGAATCAAGCGGTTGTCACTCAATTAATTGAAGGAAAGTTTCAATGCCTTCAATCAAATCCTGTCGCTCCTGCTTTAGTTTAACGAAGTTGAAGCTGCCGAGGGGGCTTACCGTGAAATCCCTGAGTTACTCGAGGAAAAATGATTGAACATGCGTGTGCTCAGGGATCATGAAAGATAATTTTGATGTGAAGAAATTTATTAATGTATATGGCCACTCGTCCTTTTATTAAATATATCTACAGAATCCGGGGTCTGCAACCCAGTATTTCCATGAGTTCATTGACTGCTTTTTTTCATTTGCATTGCAAACGCTTTCAATTGTTAAGGGATATTATTGGTAATGATGAGCGTTTAGTAGATTCTATAACAGGAAGTATTGAGGCAATTTTCTTCTTTAACTCTTAGAATTCGTACTTTGAAGCCAATTGGAATTCAAATCTTAAAATGTCGTAAAATCTCATTTATGAAAGGAAGAAATTTTATGTCAGCTCCAAATATTTTATTAACCAGAATCGATAATCGTTTAATACATGGTCAAGTGGGGGTTACATGGGTCAACCATCTGGGGGCAAACTTAATTGTCGTTGCAAATGACAAGGTATCCACAGATGAAATTCAACAAAATTTAATGGATATGGTATTGCCTGATGTTATTCAATCACGCTATTTTTCATTACAAAAAACGATTGACGTCATTCATAAAGCGTCTTCTCGTCAAAAAATATTCTTAGTTGTAAAAGATGTGCATGATGCATTGGCGCTAAAGGAAGGCGGAGTGCAAATTGAGCAGTTGAATATTGGAAATATGCATTATGAAGAAGGGAAAAAACAGATTTCCTCTACTGTATCTGTTGATGAAAAAGATATCGCTGCATTTAAACGTTTGGGAGAACTAGGCGTGAAGTTAGATTTAAGAAGAGTACCAAGCGAAAAGGGACTAAATATATTAGATTTATTTTAAAAGAATAGCGGATTAAAGTAAATTTTAGGGGGGGATAACTTATGTTAGTCGAAGCATTATTAATTGCTTTATGGGCTGGGATTATCGGTGTCGATCTATTTAATGGATTAACCCATATTCACCGTCCGGTAGTTACGGGACTTGTAGTTGGTCTAATTTTAGGGGACGTTCAGACTGGTTTAATAGTTGGAGGAACTTTGGAGTTAATATGGATGGGTATGGTGCCGCTTGCTGGTGCACAGCCACCGAACGTTGTTATTGGGGGAGTGATTGGAACAGCATTTGGTATTATTGCTGGTCAGGACCCAAAAGTTGCAGTTGGGGTGGCAATACCGTTTGCTGTAGCAGTACAAGGGTTAATTACCTTGTTTTTCACATTATTTGCACCAATGATGCACAAAGCCGATCAATATGCACTAGAAGCAAATTATAAAGGGATTGAACGAATAAATTATTTAGGCTTGTTCATTCTGTTTACATTTTATGCAGTTATAGCGTTTTTACCCATTTTCTTTGGAGCGGAAAAAGCATCAGGATTTGTTGAAACAGTACCACAATGGATTATTGGCGGATTGTCCATAGCCGGAGGGATTATGCCAGCCATTGGATTTGCGATGTTATTGAAAATTATGATGAAAGTCGAATATATCATGTTCTTTATTATAGGATTTGTCGCAGCAGCTTATTTAGAAATGCCAATTTTGGCAATCGCATTAATTGGTTTGGCAATCGCCTTGTATGATTTTTACCAAAACAAAGAAAAACAAGGTCCAGATAAATATCAGCCTAGTGAGGAGGAAATCACCGATGGCATCTAATCACTATGAAGATGAAACTGAAGCTCCGGATTTACAACAGAAGCAATTACGAATCCTAGTATGGCGTTCTTTACTATTACAAGCATCTTTTAACTATGAACGTATGCAATCGGCCGGATGGCTTTACTCCATTTTACCAGGTCTAAGGCATATTCATAAAAATAAAAAAGATTTAAGTAAATCAATGAAAGACCATATGGAATTCTTTAATACGCATCCGTTTTTAGTAACATTTATTATGGGCGTGATTTTAGCCATGGAACAAAAGAAAGAAGATAGAGAGGCTATTCGTGGTATTCGTGTTGCTATGATGGGTCCGCTTGGCGGTATAGGGGATGCATTGTTTTACCTTACTTTACTACCGATAACAGCGGGAATAGGTGCTTCATTAGCGGTAGAAGGGAACCCCCTTGGACCGATTGTATTTCTAATCTCATTTAATATTATTCACTTTGGTGTCCGGTTCGGATTAATGAACTATGGATATAAAACAGGTGTTAAAGCAATTGTGAAATTAAAAGATGGTACAAAATTCGTTTCCCGCGCTGCATCAATTGTAGGTTTGACAGTAGTTGGCGGATTAATTGCCACTTATGTTGCATTTAACGTTAAATATGTTTGGAAATCCGGAGACGCAAAATTAAATATCCAATCAGATGTATTAGATATGATCATGCCAGCGATGCTGCCGTTATTATATACGTTACTAATGTACTGGTTACTTAAAAAGGGGCGTTCTCCTTTAATGCTGATTGGCCTAACTGTTGTAGTCGGTTTAATAGGATCTTACTTTAATATCTTATAATTTTAATATTTTACACAAAAAATACTGATAAGAGAGGATGAAATGAATGATTGGAATTGTGCTAACAGGACATGGTTCTTTTCCAACTGGAATGCTTGAGTCGGTCCAGTTAATTGCTGGAGAAATAAAGCAAGTAGAGGTTATTCCATTTGAAGAAGATGTAACAATTTTAGAGCAAGTTTTATTTAAAGCTATTGACAATGTAGAAACAGGAGCAGGAGTGGTATGTTTTACAGACTTAGCGGGTGGAACTCCATTTAATGTGTGTTCTAGGATTGCTTCAGATAAAGATAATATTCGGGTAGTAGCTGGAACAAACTTACCTATGTTGTTGAGCGGATTTTTTCACCGAGAACTCAGTCTCGATGCATTTATCGATAAAATCTTAAAAGATGGTAAAGAGAATATAAAGGAATTTAAAAAAATACAGCAACAAACAGAAGAAGATGTAGCTGGAATATAAGCATAAAAAGGAAGCGTATAAAAGGTGAAATATTATATCAAAGCAGAACGATATTTAATGGAGAATAAAGAAAAAACAGGTGGATATTTGCAAGTGAGTAATGGATTGTTTGGTGAATTTTCAGAGACGGTTTCCCCAGATTCCGATGTGGTCGATTGGAGTGGACATACAATTGCCCCGGGTTTATTTGACACTCATATTCATGGAATCAAAGGTTATGACATAATGGACGGAACTATCGAAGCAGTTCAGGAAATCTCGAAAGCAATTTTACAACTTGGTGTTACGCGTTTTTTACCAACAACATTGACATCGTCTAAAACAGAATTGAATCAATCCATTTTCGCGATAACAGAAGCGGTCAGACAAGGACTGCCTGGCGCACAATCAGAAGGTATTTTTTTGGAAGGCCCCTACTTTTCCGAACAACATAAAGGAGCCCAAAATTCTATTTATTTTCGAGATCCGGATTTTAAGGAATTTCAAGAATTAAAGAGACTTTCAGAAGGAACTATTGTAAAAATTGCCCTAGCTCCTGAACGGGAAAACACGTTAGATTTTATTAATAATGTAAGTAAAGAAGGTGTATTTGTCTGCATAGCACATACGAACGCAAGTCATGATTGCTGTAAGAAGGCTATTAATGCGGGTGCCCAAAACTTTGTTCATTTATTTAACGGCATGTCAGGATTACATCATCGTAACCCAGGTGTGGTAGGTGCGGCATTAACGGATTCTAACACATTTGCTGAATTAATTTGTGATGGTTTTCATGTACATCCAGACATTGCAACATTGGCATTACGTGTTAAAGGGGACAAGCTTGTCCTAATTACGGACTGTATGCGCGCAGGGTTAATGCCTGATGGAGAATATCAACTAGGTGAATTCACTGTTGTAATGAAAGATGGTATGGCTCGAACAGAAACAGGATCATTAGCTGGTAGCACTTTGAAATTAATTGATGGAGTCAAAAATTTAAAAAGTTGGAGCAGTGAACCACTGTATAAAATATGGCACAGTGCTTCATTATCACCAGCAGCAAGCATAGGAAAAGATAAGAAATTCGGTAGCCTATCAAGTGGGAAAATAGCTGATTACGTAGTCCTGAATGAGAAGTTAGATGTTCTAGCCACAGCTGTTGATGGTGTAGTCAAGTATAGAAGAGGTTGAAATGAAGAAGACAAAAAAATAAGAGAATCATTAATTTGTAAGGGAGGCATATTTTGTTGAAAAGAAAAATGAAGATTGCTAATCTTGAAAAATTTGCAAGCTTGTTTTTATTAGTCATCTTATGTTTAATAATAGTTCCTTTAACTGGTAAAGCCTCGGACGATAAAATCTTAAATAATTCGGCTGTTGCTAATGAAACGTATAAGAAAATTGGCCTGGTAACGAAAATCCTAAAAGACGGAAATGATGTTTATCTTGATTTTTCAACAGGTGAAAAAATAAAAATTAGTTTCCTTAAGGACAACCTATTTAGATTGCACTTGGACCCAGCAGGAGATTTTCCAGAATATCCGACTCCAAATAAACCTGATCACGTCACAAAAATAATTGAAAAAAGTGTGCGCGATTACAATAAAGAATACGGAAAAATAAATGTGAAGGTTAATAAAAGCAATGCCAATTTTTATAAGATTTCTACAAAATCTGTAGAGTTAAGAATTGAAATTGCTACTTCAAAGATGAGCTTATATGATAAAACAAAATCCCAAGTTCTTTGGAGTGAAAAAGAGCCGCTTAAATATAATGATGAAAAAACATTGCAAACTCTTGATACAAAAGAGAATGAATATTTTTATGGTGGCGGACAACAAAATGGATACTATTCCCATAAAAATACTTCAATAAATATTGCGATTGGTGGCGGTTGGGATGCAGGTGCTGCTTCTAGTCCGGTTCCATTTTATTTAAGTACTGAAGGATATGGTGTAATGCGTAATACGTTTAAGCCAGGAGTTTATAATTTTTCTAAGACGGCCACCTTTTCTCATAATGAAAAAAGATTTGATGCTTATTATTTTGTCGAAGATTCAATTCCAGAGATCATTGGTGAATATACTGAATTAACCGGTAAAGCTGCTCTAATGCCGAAATATGGGTTTTATTTAGGGAAGGCGGATTGCTTTAACGGAACTCATAATGGTCATAAGGACCAAAGAACACTATTAAATAATGGACTAAATAATTTAAATGAATATGGCAGTAATGATATGCCTTTAGGTTGGTTTTTACCAAATGATGGGTATGGTTGCGGTTATGGCGGATTAGATAATTTAAAGAGTTTTGTCAAAGAAGCTAATGCGAAAGATGTTGAGGTAGGTTTATGGACACAAAGTAATCTATATCCAGATCCCGGATTACCAGAAGATAGCCCTTTACGCAGAGACCTTGACGGAGAAGTCCAAGCTGGTGTAAGAGCAATAAAGACTGATGTTGCATGGGTTGGACAAGGTTATTCAATGGCTTTAAATGCAACTCGTCAAGCAGCGGAAGGAATACAAAAAGCAGAAAACTCTCAAGGAGCACGTCCTTTCGTCATTTCACTTGATGGATGGGCAGGTACGCAACGTTATGCATCATTATGGTCTGGTGACCAATATGGAGGAGATTGGGAATATATTAGGATGCATATCCCAACTTACATTGGAGCAGGCTTGTCAGGTAATCCGAATGTCGGTTCAGATATGGATGGTATATTTGGCGGAGATAAAGTCATTCAGACACGAGATTACCAATGGAAGGCATTCACTCCTATTCAAATAGATATGGATGGATGGGCATCGTCAGGTAACGATTATAGTAAATCGAAAAATCCTTGGAATTATGGAGAACCATATGCATCCATTAATAGAATGTATCTAAAATTGAAAGCTCAAATGATGCCGTATATTTATACGATTGCAGAAGAATCAACATCAAAATCAATGCCCATGATTAGAGGGATGATGTTAGAATACCCTGATGATCCAAATACGTATGGTACAGAAACACAATATCAATATATGTGGGGACCTAATTTATTAGTGGCACCAGTATATAATGAAAATGATCATAGAGCTGGTGTAAGAAACGGAATTTACCTTCCAGATGAAAATCAAATTTGGATCGATTATTTTACAGGTGATCAGTATAAGGGTGGGTCAGTCATCAATAATTTTAGTGCTCCATTATGGAAGACCCCTGTATTTGTTAAGGCTGGTGCTATTATTCCAATGTCACCTGAAAACAATTCCATTAATCAATTGGATGGCTCTGATAATAGAATATTTGACGTGTACCCATCGGGTAAATCAAAATTCACATTATATGAGGATGATGGGGAAACCAATGAATATAAAAAGGATAAAAACACTAGAACCAATATCACTTCAGATGTTAAAGGTGAAAGAGTTGTTATAACTGTTGGGAAGGCAAAAGGAAAAGGATATACTGGCATAGTCAGGAATAAAGGTACAGAATTCATTGTAAATACACGTAAAAATCCAAAGAAAATATCTGTTAAAGTTGGAGGTAAAGATGTTGTATTAAGAAAAGTCACAACTGAAGAAGAATACAAAAGTTCTGATAATGTATATTTCTTTAATGAAAATCCATCCTTTAATAAATTTTCTACAAAGGGTTCAGAATTTGAAAAAACGAAGATTACTACATCACCTAAACTCTATGTTAAGGTTGGGAAAACTAATGTTTCAGCAAATACCATTAAATTAATAGTAGATGGTTTCAATAATACCGAAGTTAAGGATGTAGTGGATGAAGCAGTACCAAATGTTCCAACAGGCCTGGGAGCAAAAGATGAAAATATTACGGATAAAAGTATCAAATTAAATTGGGATGAAGTTGATGGTAACAATACTTATGATTTATTGATTAATGGTGTAATCTATACAAATGTATTTAAGGCAACCGATGGTGAACAAGTACCTTTCTATGTTCATTCAGGTTTAACAGCTGATACAGAATATTCTTACAGAGTTAGAGCAGCAAATTCAAAGGGAGTATCAAATTGGAGTGATGAAGTTAAAGCTAGAACAAAGCTTGATCGATATCGAAACGTACCTAAGAATATGACAGCAAAAGTAAGTAGTGAACAACCGGGCAGTGAAGGGTCTAAAGCTGTGGATGGTGACGATAATACTTTATGGCATACTGAATGGTCTGATGGAAATGTATTGCCTCATACCTATGAAATTGATATGAAGTTAGCTTACCAATTAGATAAGCTAGAGTATCTTCCAAGACCTGATGCTGGAAATGGAACCATCTTAAAATATAATTTAGATGTCAGTTTAGATGGTAAAACGTACAAAAATATTATCACTAATGGAACGTTCGAAAGAAATAAAGATGTTAAAACCATTTCCTTTAACGATAATGTGACAGCTAGATACATCAAGTTGACAATTAATGATGCTGTAGGGAAATTTGGTTCTGCACAAGAATTTAGACCATATAAAAAAGATAAAACAGTTGGAACGGTTGTGGGTGAAAATATACCAAATGGTGCAATTGATGATGAAGATCTACTATTCTTTGCTAGCTACATGGGTGTTGATACAACAGATACAGCATGGAATCAGGTATCGAAGGTTGATATTAATTACAATGGGGTAATTGATGCTTATGATTTAATGTATGTAGCAGGACAGCTAGGAAAAACACCACTTATACCAACTGGTAGGTCAATTGCTGGTTTACTGGATATTAGACCTAATAAACAACAGTTAAAGGCAGGAGAAGAATTTTTAGTGGAAATAATTGGAGCGGAATTGAAGGATATCAATGCCTTTAATTTAGAGTTGAAGCTAGATCCCACTAAGTATGAATTGGTTAAAGAATGTCAACCAGAAGGTACATGTGATTCAAGTATTGTTCAACCAACCAATGTAACTAAGGGTATGTTAAATTACTCTATACTTGCAGGTATAGGAAATACAGAGCAGCGGATTATGGCGGCATTTTCCCATAAAGGATCTCAACAAACATTAGAGGGTAGAAATACATTAGCCACCATAAGGCTTAAGGCTAAAAAAGATATTGATTTTGATATGTCAATAACAAGGTCCTTACTGGTTAATACAGCTTTTGACTCAATTGATAAAATTGGAGAAGTGTTAATTCCAGAAGAACCTGGTGAGATAGACTAACCTGAAGAGCCAAAGGAATATCATTAACGAAAAGGGCGCTTGAATTTAATAAAAGGAAAGCACATATTAGACGTGACTAATATGTGCTCTTCTTTTTAGGAATTTATAATGTTTTAGGTCTTGAAATCTAATGCATTAAACCATGTTCTGAAGGTATATTGAATAAGGAAGTATAAATTAAAGATACCCATTTAATACTGTGCCAAAAAGATCGAATTCAGGATCTTTTGACGGAGTTATTGGAGGGGCTTCGGATCGCCCTATTGAAGAGTTGAAAACAGGCTTACCTTCATCTGACTCTACAGAGTTTTCGTCATTCTTTTTATACAATGGGTTATCGATCATACCCAAATCAACTCCTTTTAATAAGATTAACGAATGGTAAGTTATTAATTCCCTAAAGATATTGATTTTATGCTAAAAAATATTGCGATGACTGGGATTCGTTGAAATGAACGGGTAAAACTTGTAACCAATCGTTTATTAGGATGCATAATGATTATTTTATGTTCAAAAAAAAGATTGGTACCGATTCTTTAAGTGTAATGAAATTCCAAGCAGGATCATTATTGAAATCTGTACATTATTTTTTAGTGCATCGCCCTTCTTAGTAGCAAAAGGGTTGAAAAACATCATTCCTTCCCTCCGATACACATTGTTACAGGACTCTCAAGCTATTGGAAAAGTTCTATTCCTTTTGACAAAGAAGATCAAAGTGGAGTGAGAATCCTTTGCTTGTTAACAAAGTAAGCCCACTCAGAAAAGCCGATTTCCTTTAGTCTTTTTTTTACTAGTTCAAATTCATCACAAATACGTTCAGGTGTATGCGAATCTGATCCAAATGTTACCTTCACATTATAGAAAAGAGCTCGTTCTAAAATGTCATCTGCTGGATACCATCCACCACAATCTTTTGTTTTACCAGAGGTATTGATCTCAATGGCGATATCTTCTTGACTAATGATTTTTAACGTTCTTTCAATACTGTCTGTCTCAATGGAAGAAAAGGATGGGTAAAACCCTTTCATTGCATCAATATGGCCTAAGATTTGAAACACTCCGCTTTTTGCAGATTTCTGTATTAATTCATAGTATTCATCCTTTATTCTTGACTGTTCTTTAGAGGTCAAACCATTCCAACGCCCTCTTTTAAAAATGCTAATATCTTGAACATAATGAACAGATCCAATAATGTAGTCAAAAGGGTGTAAAAGATATTGATCACGGTAGACTTCAATGTGATCAGGGAAGAAATCACTTTCCATTCCTAATAACACGTGAATTTTGCCTGCATATTTCTCTTTTAAGCGAAGTACTTCTTCAATATAAGGAACAAGTTCACTTTTTGCCATTGCAATAGTTGGGTAGAGATGGTCTTCCTCACTATAAAAATATGGAGAATGATCAGAAATCCCAATATAATGCAAACCATATTCAATGGCTTGCTTTACATAATCCTCAATTGTACCGATAGCATGTCCACAGCGTTGATGGTGAGTGTGCAGATCAAATTTTATTGAATTCGTCATTCCTTAGGCCTCCTAAAATGAACCAGGTTGTTTTGTTTTATCATATCCAAAAATCACACTCTTTCCCACGAATTGAATTTCAATTGCCTAGGAAATATGAAAAAAGTTTGGTAATACCCCTTCAAAAAAATTTCTTTTTAACAATTTAATCTTATACCTATCAATTAAAGATATTTTAGTTCGAGTAATTGTATAAGTGTTGAATTTCCTAGGCAAAATAAAATGTTCAAATATGTAAAAGGAAAGGAAGGATATATAGAATGACAAAAGTATTGTACATCACGGCTCATCCTCATGATGACAAGCAATCTTACAGTATGGCCGTTGGAAAAGCATTTCTTGACACTTATAAAGAAGTAAATCCTAGCCATGAAGTTGTGAATATTGACCTTTATAAAGAAAATATTCCTGAAATTGATGTGGATGTTTTCAGTGGTTGGGGGAAACTTCAATCTGGAAAGGGTTTTGAAGAACTCTCGTCGGAAGAGAAAGCAAAAGTTAGTCGACTTTCAGAGTTATGTGAGCAATTTATAGCGGCGGATAAATATATATTTGTAACGCCTTTATGGAATTTCTCGTTTCCGCCAGTAATGAAGGCATATATTGATTCCGTTGCAGTTGCAGGTAAATCATTTAAATACACCGAACAAGGCCCAGTTGGTCTTTTAACTGATAAGAAAGCCTTGCATATTCAAGCTCGTGGTGGTATTTATTCAGAAGGACCGGCAGCTGAAATGGAAATGGGTCACCGATATCTAAATATCATAATGCAATTCTTCGGAGTGCCTTCCTTTGAAGGTTTATTCGTTGAAGGACATGCAGCAATGCCTGATAAAGCACAAGAAATAAAAGAAAATGCAATAGCACGATCAAAAGATTTAGCTTCTACTTTTTAAATCAAAGAGTCAACAACTTGTTGGCTCTTTTTTTGTCATAATTAAATATAATTATGTGGATTTATTCTACTTCACCAATCATGGCGCATTTCTCTAAAAAAGGAGTATCTTGCATTAACTATCCAAAAAGTCGAATCACGATGAAAGAATTGGGGGAGAAAGTCCATTTGACTGGTCAAGCAGTGCATCTGGAGTTGCCAAATTAGAGGATAATGGAGTGATTGAGGGGTATACCATTTCAATTTGGATTTCTTTATAATAAGTATAACGGTTGTATAAAAAATCAGAAAAATATAAAATGTATTTAAATAAGAGTTTTTTTTCATTTACTGAAACAATCATAAAATTGTAATTTTGGAGACTATAAAACAACTACCTTTCGAATCATTAAATTATTAAGAAAAGAGTGAGTTTTATGATGAAAGACATTAAAAATATCTATTGTGTAGGTCGAAACTATGCCTTGCATGCAAAAGAATTGAATAATGAAATACCAACTTCCCCTTTTTTATTTTCAAAACCGACTCATTCGCTCGTGGAAGCAAACGGTCAGTCAATTACGTTGCCGGGTAATCAGGGTTCCGTTCACTTTGAAACTGAACTTGTCATACATATCGCAAAACAGTTCGACACAGGAATGAAAGTAGATGAAATAGTAGATTCCATGGCCATTGGGTTGGATTTAACACTTAGAGATGTTCAATCACAGTTAAAACAAAAACAGCATCCTTGGCTTTTGGCTAAAGGATTCAAAAATTCGGCAGTTGTTAGTGATTTTATTCCGTTTCCAGGTGTCGAAGCTTGTGAACAATCCGACTTTTCCCTTTTAAAAAATGGAGAGCGTGTACAAGTCGGAAATATTAAAGAATTACTTTTTGATTTGCAAACCATCATAGAATTTACAGCAGAGCATTTTGGGCTCGGGAAGGGAGATATAATTTTTACCGGTACTCCAAGTGGCGTCGGTCCTCTTTCAGATCAAGACAAGCTTTCACTTAACTGGGGTGGAAATGAAATAGGAACCTGTTCAGTTACAATGCGTTAATGAAAAAAAGCAGTCATTTTGTCTGCTTTTTTTTATGGAATAACTCAATCTTAGACAAAAAGAAGAAACTCGTCTAAAATGAGAAGAACCATATAACATACATGGAAACGGCCAATATGGCACGCACTTTTTCAAATAAGTTTGACCATTAAATTCTGGCTTTGGAGTATTTTAGAACTATTTATATGCCTTATGAAAATCAATTAAAGTGCCATATTTTAATTATATAGGATAGAACAGGGTGGAATGTGCATGAAAAACAACCAAGAAAAGAAGTATTTAGATAATTGGCTATCTCTTACTAGTATTCAAATGAGCATTACGAATGAGCTGGAAAGTGCTTTGCAAAAAAAGCATAACCTGTCGTTAAAAGAGTTTTACGTTCTTTACTTTTTATCGAAAACAAGCGATAAACAATTGAGGCTACAACAATTACAGGAGATGGTAGGATTAAGTCAAAGTGCTATATCCAGGCTGGTAATCAGGCTAGAAGCAAAAAGCTGTGGCGTATTACAAAGGCAAATATGCGAAGATGATCGACGAGGCATCTACACACGTTTAACCACATTAGGTGAAGAAAAACTACAAATTTCCTTAAATACTGTTCATGAAATTCTGCACTCTGCTCTTTCAAAAGGAAATCTTCAAGATGAATTACAATCCTTAATCCAGAAATTATAATATGGTTCTTATAATTTTAAGTGATAAGTGAAGGCGGTTATTTCTATATATCTTAGATAGGAATATACCTTTAGCCCAGTAAGGTAAATAAGATCTGATCGGTTGAGAAGTTGTTTAAGCTTATTTAAATGCACTCGCATGCATTTTGGTGGTTAAATGTAAGCGCATGCATATAAAGAATGAATTTGTTTAAGAGTTAGGACATTTAAGAGTAGTTAAACAGTTGCTATGTATATGTATCCTATTTGTACATGAAAGCATGATAGAGGAAAGGTACTGCAGCATAATAGCCAGCTAGAAACAGTCACAATCTGTTCCTCTAGCTGGCACTTGCTGTTGTTTTTTAAAAATGCGTCATTCCTTTAAACTTTCTTTCCGGTATTGCTTGCATCACTAAGTGTAAGGGATTTAGTTTCGGGAGCCCAAGCTATTGATACAACTGCTCCAATAATAAGTACAGCTGTGAGACAAAACATTGTAAATTGGATTCCGAAATTTGCTATCCCCATTGGCAATAGGAATGTACCGATTGCTGATCCTAATCTACTTATTGATGTTGCAAGTCCAACACCAGTAGATCTGATTTCTGTTGGAAAGCTCTCGGCTGGAAATACCCCAACCAAGTTGCTGACAGCAGACATAATCAAGGTAAAGACGGCAAAAGAAATTATCATCAGTACTGTTGCACTGCTAGGTAAAACACTTAATAGAGAAAGAGTGACGATCAAAACAATAAAAGAGGAAATTAAGAATCCTCTACGGGAAAATTTAACCGTTAACCAAATACCTAAAATTGCACCTACTATAAGTAGACCATTTAATAGGAAATCTGTGCCATAGCCTTCACTCAGTCCGATTGCATCGAGAATACTTGGCAAAAATGTGTAAATGGCGAAGTATGGGATAACGAGACAAACGAAAAATATACAATTGAAAGCAGTGCGTTTTCTTATATCTTTTCGGAATAAAGTTGCAATACTGCTATTCGTTTGTACTGGTCTTTCATCATCAAGTACAATATTGGGGCCGACATGCTTCTTGACAATTTCTCGGGCTTCATCAATCCGTCCTTTACTAATCAGCCACCTTGGTGACTCAGGCGTACCCATTCGCAAAATCAAAATGATTACAGCTGGAATCGCAGACGAAGCAAGCATCCATCGCCAAGCATCTGGTGCGGAGTCTACAGCGAGTATGCCAATCAAGTTTGCCGCTACGTATCCAAATGTCCAGACTACACTAAAAGATCCTAATAACACACCTCGATGTTTACGCGGTGAAAATTCAGCTAACATCGTGTGTCCTACGCTATAATCGCCTCCAAGTCCGATTCCAAGCAAAATTCTATAAAATACAAGTTCCATCGGGCTGTCTGCGAAAAACTGTAAAATGGATGCAGCGGTAATGACGATAAAACTAAAAACAAATATTTTCTGTCTTCCTACATAATCAGATATCCATCCTAAAACCAAACTTCCTAGAAAAAGCCCTATTAAAGCAGAACTTCCGATTAACCCGATCCAAAATGGCGTTAAATTCATTTGAGGTGTCAGCAAAGATAGAGCAAATGCAATAATCCCTAAAATATATCCATCAGTGAAATGAGCCCCGAACGTAAGACCTGCAATTTTAATATGAAATTTGTTTAATGGTGCATCATCTAATTTAATTACACCGACATTATCATTGAGTGCTGCATTATTGTTTCCCATTGAATCTCCTCCTGATTAAAAATTGTGCTAGACCGTGACGGTTACTTGAGAATTAAAAGTGGTATATGAAGCGGCTTATAGAGGGAAGCGTTTTCATTATAGGGGATTGTGGTTTGTTCATAATATGAACTTTAGGTGCGTTATATGAATATAACTGAATTATAATTGTATATTTAAGTTTTTGTCAAACTCTTTTAAAATATTTAAAATTTTCCGTTTAAATAAGGTGGTTGTAGAGAACCCACACACAAAAAGACGATGCCATCATTTACAATCCGTAAAATGACAGCATCGTTTTTTTATTTCAAATGCGGTTTTATAAGATATTATAGCTCATTCTAACTGGTCTTCGATTTTTTTAGCTGCGTCTAGCATCCGGTCCTTTAATTGTAATAAAGCTTCCTCTGTTAAGCGAAAACTCGGTCCACCTAGTGTGATGAAAGCAACTAGATTCTTTTTTTTGTCAAAGATAGGAGCTGAAATTGCATTTTCATTTTCATCAAATTCTCCAATTGATGTTCCAACTTTTTGAATATGAATTTTTTCAAGTTCTTTTCGCAGTTCTTCTGGATCCGTAATTGTATATTTGGAAAATGGTTTAAGAGTCTGCTCTAATAAAATGTTCAACTCCTCTTTAGGTAGCAAACTTAATAAAATCTTTCCGTTGGATGTGCAGTGTAAAGGTGATGTGGTATTTGAATAGTCAACCAGCCTAACACTATGATCGGTATCAATTTGATCAATAGTTAGAGTTCCATCATGCTTAGGAACACTAAGTAGTACAGTTTCACCGACTTCTTCTTTTAATTCTACTAGCGTTCTTCGAGCTCTTCGTATGAGAGCTCCATATTGATCATGTTGAGAAGTTAATTGATAAAGGGCATATCCGAGCTGATAGCCTTTTGAAACAGGATCCTTTTCCACAAAGCCTTGATATTCAAGTGTTCCGATCAAACGCCAGGCCGTGGTACGGTTCAGCTCTGCCTTTTTGGCCAAATCACCGACTGAAATGGGTGATGGACTTTCTCCGATAAACTTCAAAAGCAATAGAGCGCGTTCAACGGCCTGTACAGAAGAACTTTCTTTATTACTGGTTTGTTTTGTTGTGTTCTGATTATTATTTTCCATTTATTTATTATAGCGCAACGGAATAATGGAATGTCAATCATTTCTGGTTGTTGTAATAAAAAAATCAGTGATTTCACCATAATCAAATAAATCTAAAAATTTACTAATTATCATTGACTGATAATGTACTTGGTTCTATAATAGCGATATGTTCTTTATGTGAACTTAATGTTCGTTATGTGAACAAATATGCATCCGTCTTTGTAGAATAGAGGCTACATGGATAAAAGCTATTAAAATAGTAGGAGGGATTTCAATAAGTCAGAATGATAAGTTTGACAAACGTATAGAAAGAGATTGCTTTGGCAAGTTAGATATCCCCAAAAATGCTTTATACGGTATCCAAACATTGAGAACAGTAAAAAATCTATCTTTCTCGGGTCAATTATTAAAGAATTTTCCGGAATATATCGTGTCATTAGCCATGGTCAAGAAAGCGGCTGCATCAGCTAATCTGGAGGCTGGTATTTTAGCCCCTTCTATTGGGACTGCAATAGTAAATGCTTGTGATCAATTAATTCAAGGGGACTATCAAGACCACTTTATTGTAGATATTTTGCATGGAGGCGGTGGGATAGGTACGAATATGAATGTAAATGAGGTGTTAGCCAATTTAGCAAATGAATCTTTAGAAGTAGCTTTAGGTTCTTATACGCCTGTTCATCCCATTGAACATGTAAACGCTTCACAGTCCACATCGGATGTATGTCATACATCTATTCGTCTGGCAATCGTACGCTGTTTTGAAAGATTGGATCATGAATTAACAAAGATGCACGATACGATGGAAAAAAAATCACAAGAGTTTATTGAAATCACGACAATCTCACGAACTTGTTTACAGGATGCAATGCGCGTTCAACTAGGTGAGGTTTTCAGTGGTTATGCATCGGTACTCAAAAGACGTCACCATTCTTTAAAAGTATCCATCAAGTCATTGCTTACTGTTAATCTTGGAGCAACTGTCATTGGAAATGGCGTGGGTGCACCGGAAAAATATAAAAAAGTGGTCATTGGGAAATTACGTGAAGTAACCAATATGAATGTAGAATTACGTGATAATTTATTTGATGCAGCTCAAAACATCGATGACTTGGCCAATATGTCAAAGCAATTAAGTTTATTAGCAACATCTCTAATTAAAGTTGCTAAAGATTTAAGATTACTTTCATCTGGTCCAGAAGCAGGGTTTTCAGAAATAAACCTGCCATCTGTTCAGGCCGGCTCTTCCTTTTTTCCAGGAAAAGTGAATCCAGTCGTTCCTGAAACGATGATTCAAAGTTGTTTTCAAGTCCTAGGTTGTGACCGGGTTGTTCAAGCTGCATTGGAACATGGTGAACTAGACTTAAATGTTTTTGAAGGAATGGCTGGCGCCAATATATTGAATGGGCTAACTATGCTAACAAACTCTGCTCATTCTTTTACGGAGCGATGTCTAAAGGACATTACATCCAATGAAGAAAGATGTAGAGAACTTTCAAATACCTTTATTCCAGTGATCACGGAACTGAAGGAACGATTGGGTTATTCGGCAGTTTCCAAATTAATGATTGAACATGATCGGGAATCTATAAAAAAATTACTAGAATAATGGAGGTATAGACTCATGTCACTAGAAAACAAACCGTTTGAAGGAATTGAACAGCCAAAGCTGGAGTGGGCCCATGAATGGCTTAAAACAACGAAAAAACTATATATAAATGGAAAATGGGTAGATAGCACAGGCAATAAAGTGATCGAATCAATCAACCCAGCTAATGGAGAGATTTTAGGTGACTTTTAACAAGCAGAAGTGCAGGACGTCGATACAGCGATACAAGCAGCCAATACTGCTTTAAAACAGGGATCATGGAAAGAAATGAGCCGAAAGGAAAGAGGAAAGGCATTACGGAAAATCAGCGAACTTATTCAGGATCATCATGCAGAGCTTGCAACATTGGAAGCGCTTGATAACGGAAAATTATATACAGAAGCCTATAACGATGATGTACAGGAAGCAGCAGATTTATTTGAATATTACGCTGGGTGGACAGATAAATATTATGGTGAAAACAATCCGGTTGAAGGTAATTTCTTAAGTGTCACCACAAGAGATCCAATCGGTGTATGCGGACAAATTGTACCTTTCAACTTTCCGATTCAAATGGCTGTTTTAAAACTGTCACCTGCCTTATCGATGGGAAACACGGTTATTTTAAAACCAGCGGATAAAACCTCATATTCTGCTATTCGGTTGTTTGAAATTATTGATGAAGCAGGAGTGTTGCCGAAGGGTGTAATTAATTTAGTTCTCGGAGATGGTGAGGTTGGTTCTTATATTAGTCGTCACATGGATATAGATAAATTATCGTTCACAGGCAGTACGAATATCGGAAAAAAATTAATCCACGACTCAGCTGATAGCAATTTAAAACCTGTAACGTTAGAACTTGGCGGTAAGTCATCTAACATCATCTTTAGTGATTTCCCGGATTTGGATGCAGCAATCGAACGTTCATTTTATGGGTTATTTACACATAAAGGTGAGAAATGTTCTGCACCAACCCGTTTATTTGCCCAACGTGAAATTTATGATGAAGTTGTCACGAAAATTGCCGAGTACGCTAAAAATTATAAATGTGGTGACCCATTCGATCCTAGGAGCGATCAAGGTGCACAAGTGTCCAAGGAGCATATGGAGTCTATCTTAAATTACATTGAGAGTGGTAAAAATCAAGGCGCCCGAATCGTAGCTGGAGGGGAACGAGATACAACGGGAACAAATGGGAAAGGCTATTTTGTTCAACCGACTATTTTTGCTGATGTTGATAATAAAATGAAAATTGCACAGGAAGAGATTTTCGGACCCGTACTCTGCATCATCCCATTCGAAACTGAAGAAGAAGTTGTCATGAAGGCAAACGATACTATTTATGGACTTGGGGCAGGACTTTGGACAGGTGATGCATCCCGTGCTCATCGCGTAGCAAACCAGCTCGAGGCGGGTATGGTTTTCGTTAATAAATATGGTTGCTATGACTTTGCTAGCCCATTTGGAGGTCTGAAGCAAAGCGGATGGGGCAAAGAATATGCCATTCATTCATTACAGGCTTTCACAAAAACAAAAGCTATTTGGTTCGCGTATTGAAAATTCACATAAAAGAGGGAATCGTACAATGAAAATAAATGCAGCTATAATGACTGAAGTAGGTAAACCATTATCCATTCAACAAGTAAATCTTAGTGAACCAAAATCGAATGAAGTACTTGTGAAAATCAAAGCAACAGGTGTATGTCATAGTGATTTAAATGCTTTGAATGATAAATCGACGCCAACACCTACTATTCTTGGTCATGAAGGATCAGGAATTGTCGAGGCAGTAGGTTCTAATGTTACAAGTGTCAAAGCTGGTGATAGAGTAGCTTTAAGCTGGGTTCCATATTGCGGGAAATGTGAATTTTGTGTAACAGGAGATGTGCATTTATGTGAGGCTGCATTTGGACCAATGTTTGATGGAACACTGCTTGATGGCACTACAAGGCTTAGTCAAGATGGTAAGCAAGTTTACCACAACTCTTTATTATCCACTTTTGCAGAATTTGCGGTTGTTCCCGAAATGGCATGTGTAAAGTTGCCAGATGAAATGCCTTTTGCACAAGCTTCGTTAATCGGATGCGGAGTGGCAACTGGTTATGGAGCCGCAGTGAATGCAGCAGGTGTCACACCTGGTTCCACTGTTGCAATATTTGGTATTGGTGGCGTGGGTGTAAATGCAATTCAAGGAGCGCATATAGCAGGTGCATCTAAAATTATTGCCTGTGATGTGAAATCTGCTAATTTGGAAATTGCCAAACAGTTTGGTGCAACCCATACGATTAATTCAGCTGAAGTGGATGTCGAAGCTGCGCTGAAAGAACTGACAAGAGGTTTAGGTGTTCATTTTGCTATAGATTGCTCGGGTCATACTGTTGCGACCGAAAGTGCATGGAAGAGCACTAGAAAAGGTGGAACCGTGGTTGTCGTTGGCGCATTTAATCCAGAAAAAACATTGAACCTTCCAGCTGGAGGATTCCACAGAGTCGGTAAGGTATTAAAAGGAAGTTTTTATGGAGATACCCAGCCATTCCGCGATTTCCCAATGATTGCGCAAATGTATTTAGATGGAAAATTTAAATTAGATGAGCTAGTGTTAGATCGAATTGAATTAGAAAATATTAACCAAGCGTTTAACTCTTTCCAAGACTGCAATTGTGTCAACGTGGGAAGAGCGGTGATTGAGTTTAACGATTAATTTTCATACTTAATTCCATATAAGTGAAAGGTGTTTAAATTGCTATTATTAATCTATTTAAACACCTTTCTTTTTGTTCTGATAGTTAATGAAGGGAGTATTATAAAATGCGAGTTGAAAAAGATCTAATCGGAGTATTGGAAATTGATGAAGACGTTTATTATGGAATACAAACGGCGCGGGCCTGTCAGAACTTTTCAATTTCCGGATTGACGATAGAATTATACCCCCACTTAATAAAAAGCATGGCCTATATAAAAAAAGCAGCTGCATTGTCTAACCATAGTGTAGGAGCTCTGGATCCTGAGAAGAAAGATGTAATATGCCAAGCGATAGACGAAATAGTGAATGGAGAAATGGAAAATCAATTTCCTGTTGACATTTATCACGCTGGCGGAGGAATTTCAATAAATATGAACGTAAACGAAGTAATAGCCAACCGGGCAAATGAATTACTCACTGGTTATAAAGGATATGATTGTATACATCCAAATGAACATGTTAACATGTCTCAATCTACGAATGACGTGCTTGCAAGTGCAATGAAGATGGCTTGCTTTTTCTATATAGATGATTTATTAATCAGTTTGAATAAAATCGAACGAACATTGGCGAATAAAACGGATGAATTTTCAGGTGATGTAAAAATAGCAAGAACTTGTCTCCAAGATGCCGTACCAATTACTCTAGGACAGCAATTTAGCGGGTATCATTCTTTTATCAAGAGACAAATAATAGAAATGAAAAAACGGCAAAAAGATTGTTTGTCTATTGTAATAGGTGCAACTGCAGTGGGGACAGGTATCGGAGTAGTGCCTGGCTATACTGAAAAGATGTACGAGTATTTACCAGAGATATCACAGGTAGCTGTTATCAAAATGGATAATTTTTTCGATGGACTGCAAAATGCAGACATTTATATAAAGATATCTTCTTGTTTAAAAGGATTATCGAGTGGATTATCAAAAATGGCTAGCGATTTAAGGTTACTTTCATCAGGACCAAGGGCGGGATTCGCTGAAATCATATTGCCGGCGGTACAGCCCGGTTCTTCCATTATGCCTGGGAAAATCAATCCATGTATACCTGAAATGATGATGCAAGTTTGTTTTGATGTCTATGGAAATGATCAAGCAATTACCTTCGCTGTAGATCGTGGCGAACTGGATTTGAACATCTGGGAACCGATTATTTTAAAAAATATATTTGATTCATTTTCTATTTTGACCAAATGCATTACCCTGTTTACTGAAAAGTGCCTAAATGGTATTGAAGCAAATAAAATGGTTTGTTTGAATAATGCGGAAAGTTCGTTATCTTTGTCCGTGGTTATTTCTTCTCTTTTCGGGTATCAAGCAGCAAACGAAGTAGCTTTAGCAGCATACGAAAGAAAACTAACAGTAAGAGAAGTAGCAGTTGAAAAAGGACTTTTAAGTGAAGCGGAAGCGGCTGAGTTACTAAATCCTGCAAACTTAATTGATTCTGTAAAGATGCAACATTTGTTAAACTCCAGATTACATAAATAGCTGAAACTAGGGGTAAAAAACGACGCCTTTTAAGTATTATTATCTGAATAATGAAGAAGTGTGAGGGAGAGAAAATAAGAATGCTCAACTATACCTACTTAACTCCCTTATAGATAACCACAAAGTTAATGATGGTATCGACTTTTTGATTTATGAATTGGTTTAGCGTGAAAAAAATGAATAAACAATCATATAAAGCCAATTCTATATACAAGAATGATAAAAAGGAGAGTACATCGTGAAGCCATATGAAATAAAAAATATGATTATTGATGACGAGTTTGATGGTGAAGAATCGGTTACAGCTGATTTTACTCACAAATATAAAGATTATAGCATTACTTTTAAAAAAGAAGATCTTGAAGTAATTAATACATGGGTTTTTGAGGATAATTCATCTCTTCCAGCAAATTTATCAGGTACTATCATTGAATCAATAAGGGAAGAAATTAAAAAGAGAATCTAGTCATTTGTACTAGATCTTTTTTTTTGTCATTTTCTTAATCGAAGAAAAATTTAGCCTTGTTTATATTAATAAAAGATAATGAAGTGGGAAAAAATGATTGCAAAAACAAAACAAAGAATATCTTAATGGCTCCTAGTAATTACTTTATCGCTTATCTAGATAGTTGTTGTGTAGGAGTAAACATGTAGTTTCTAAGTAAGATAGTTGCCAAACTTAGTATCAATGATAGGATTCCCACTAATACGACGTATTGTGTACCCAGTCCTGATATAAATAACCCCCATTTCGGTATTTATGATGCCGAAAACTCCTATGGTCAATATGAAAATCAGCAAGTTATTTCATTTAGTCATAAAATGGATCTCCTTCTTTCAGTACAGTGTCATTTTGTAGTTTCGTAAAAGGGGAGTTATTTAAGGCCTTTACCTATCATTTAGATAACTTTTTCAATAAGTGATTACAGTTTTCATTTGGCTGTTTTCTCCATTAATATCCAGACCTTTTAAACGATATCAGTTTTTTTGAACTCCTCTTTGTTCCTGCCTCTGAATAAATTTCAAAGTATAAAGCTTAGGCTGTCGAGGTCTACTCGACAGCCTAAGCTTTAGAAAATGAATAGCTCTTAGTTTTATCTCATCTTGTAATTTTTTACCAAGGTTGACTTGTTGGTCCAATTGTAAACTCATTAATGTTAGTATCTTCTGGCTGATCAATCGCGAATGCCACAATATTTGCAACTCGATCAGGTGCGATACCATATTTTTCGTACAAATCAGTCATACCTTCTGAAATATTCTTATCAGTAATCGTATCCAACAATTCCGTGTTGATCGCTGCTGGATAAATAGTAGCTGTGCGGATGTTAGTACCTTCTTGGGCAGATTCCATACGCAAAACTTCCATTAAATCACGAACAGCCCACTTTGTTGCGCCATAAACCGCACCGCCTGGGTAAGCTTTAAGCCCAGCTACTGATGAAGTAGTGATGATATGTCCAGACTTTTGCGATGTAAATGTTGGCAATACTGCGGCGATACCATTCAATACACCTTTAATATTAACGTCAACCATACTGTTCCATTCGTTGGTTTTTAATTCGGAAAGTGGTGAATTAGGCATTATTCC
Source organism: Bacillus sp. T-10(2022) (assembly GCF_056502895.1). Lineage (NCBI taxonomy): Bacteria > Bacillati > Bacillota > Bacilli > Caryophanales > Bacillaceae > Bacillus > Bacillus sp. T-10(2022). The sequence goes on along the minus strand of NZ_CP113518.1, from coordinate 3,406,360 downwards.
AGCGTTCAAGAAGATTACATCGGCACCACCAAAAGTCTCTTTAGCTTGTTGAACAAGCTGCTGACTATCATCAGGATTAACAACATCTGTGACGCGATAGGCAGCTTGTCCACCAGCTTTTTGAATTTCCTCAGTCAATGCTTTTAATTTGTCTTCGCGACGAGCGCCCAAAACAACTTTAGCACCTTTACTGGCCAATAATTTTGCAGTTGCTTCACCAATTCCAGATGAGGCTCCAGTGATTATAATTACTTTGTTTTCAATTGTCATTTCGAGTTTTCATCCTTTCAAATTAAAATAAAACTACAATTGATGTTTTCTCGACATCTGTCTATAATTTAAAATATAAATATAAACAAAACAAGGCATATAAATCGTTAATTTAATCAGTTTTGATGTTTAAACAACAAATCAATAAAAATTGTCGACTATCTCAGGGAAAGTATGGTGTTAATAACATGGCAAAAGTGGATAGAAGAATTGTTAGAACTCAAAATGCAATTAAAAATGCATTTCTTGAATTGATGTCAGAAAAAAATTTCGATAGCATTACCATTCAGGATATATCTGACAGGGCAAATATTAACCGTGCAACTGTTTATCTTCATTACTTGGATAAATTTGATCTGTTGGATAAGATCATAGAAGAACATATCAATAACATGGTTAACCTTTGTGAGTCGGAAGCTGAAATGGATTGGATTGAATCGACTGTACACTGCATGGAATATCTTGAAAGCAATTATTTATTTTTTTCGACGATGTTGGTGAGTGAAGGAGCTCCGTACTTTCGCAGCCGGTTTGTTCAGCATAATATCGAAGAGTTCAAAAAAGACGTGGATATAACAAAAGGCAAAAATTTTGGTCAAAACGAAGATGTAGTTGTCGAATTTGTTGCAAATGCTTATGTAGGTGTAGTGGAATGGTGGCTAAAAAATGGCATGCCTTATCCACCAGAGGAAATGGCAAAAAAAGTGGGGGACTTATTAGAGAGGATTTTATAGATTTATCCGCATGAAAAATCTCTCTTATTTATTAAGGAGGGAGGAGGGGGATGTGTCCTTCTCTCTTCAATAAAAATGTTGTATGTGAGGATTTCACTTAAAATAACGGGTGCGTTAGCTGAGAATTGGAGCTGTCTTTAATGCAGCTTTCTTTATGCAACTATCGGGGCAGTTTAGTTTTATAAGCCTATTAATAATAAAGGGACAGTACCTATTTTTCATGGTATTGTCCCTTTTTTGTGTGATTTATTTTTTCAAACCAGCTGCAAAGAAGGGACCATTAGTTCTGAAAACACTATATATCTGATAAAGAATTCGAAAATTTCTCCTGAATTTCTTTTAAAAAGATATCAGAAGCAGCGGAAAAAACATGATGCTTTTTCCAAACAATATTTAAGCCAGATTCAAGTCTTGGCGCTAGCGGTCTAAAACAAAGGTTACTATGAATAGACGTATTCACTATTTTATCTAGGACTACTGCATAACCAATGCCCTCATCAACCATAATGGCAGCATTATATGCAAGATTGTATGTAGTCACAACATTTAATTTATCAAAATCTTCACCAAACCAATCCGCAAATTCATTTTTAGAAAATGTCTGTTTCATAACCTGTCGCGAACAAATTACCGGAACATTTAATAAATCCACTGCTTGAACTGTATCTTTGAAAGCAAGAGGACTGTCTTTCCTCATAACAACGCCCCAAACATCCTTGACTGGGATATCGATATAATTGTATTTTGATAAATCAGCTGGTTGAATTAAAATACCAAAGTCAAGAAATCCTTTGTCAAGCCGTTCAGTCACATCGTCTTCGTTTCCGCTGTGGAGGTGATACCGAATATTTGGATAACTTATCTGTAAATCCTTTACTACTCGTGCAATCTCTCTCATAGCGTCTGTTTCCCCACCACCTATATAAACATCACCAGTTATTGTTTCTTCCATTGAACTAAATTCTGCCTCTAATTTATCGACCATATCAATGATTTCTTCTGCTCTCTTCCGCAGGAGCATTCCTTCATCTGTGAGGATGATACTGTGACTGCTGCGATTAAATAATTTTTTCCCCAACTCTCGTTCAAGGTCTTTTAATTGTCTTGACAAGGTTGGCTGTGTAACATGCAAAAAATCAGCAGCACCCGTAATGCTTCCTTCTCTTGCAACCGTAAGAAAATATCGCAAAACTCTAAATTCCATATAGCACTCCTCCTTTATAATGTTATAGTATAACCGTTTGAGAAATGCTTATAAAGCATATCTTGATATGAGATATGAGTATTTGATATATGAAAAAAGGACGCTAGAATAAATAACAAGGGAGGTAATTTAAAATGAAAAAAAAATCTATTAGCACGCGTGTACTCACAGTGATAACACTGGGCTTGCTTTTATCCGCGACCATCGTTGCATCCACGACAGGCGTTGGCGCTGCATACACGCCGGACATGTCCAATGGAGCAGACAACTTTTACAAGAGCAACAAGGTAACCATAAAGAAGGTTGAGTTTAAAAATCAATACAACATGAATGTTGTAGGGAATCTTTTTATTCCCAAAGGTTTGAAGAAGAACACCAAAAATCCCGCGATCATTGTCGGGCATCCTATGGGCGCAGTAAAAGAACAAAGTGCGACGCTGTATGCCACCAAAATGGCTGAACGGGGATTCGTTACTTTGTCCTTGGATTTGTCTTTTTGGGGAGAGAGTGAGGGTCAGCCTCGCAACGTGGTTTCCCCGGATATCTATGCGGAGGATTTCAGTGCTGCGATGGATTTCCTAGGCACCCGGTCGTTTGTTGACAGGGATCGGATTGGTGTTCTCGGGATTTGTGGAAGCGGGAGCTTTGCCATCAGCGCAGCCAAGATCGACCCGCGCATGAAAGCCATTGCGACTGTCAGTATGTACGATATGGGTGCCGCCAACCGTAACGGGCTTAAACACTCGCAGACTCTCGAGCAGAGAAAGAAGATTCTCGAAGAGGCAACGGAGCAACGCTATGTGGAGTTCACAGGCGGTAAAACTAAATACACAAGTGGGACAGTACATGAACTAAATGAAAACTCTACTGCCATTGAACGTGAGTTTTATGACTTCTACCGCACTCCAAGAGGTGAATTCACTCCAAAGGACTCGTCACCTGAACTCACGACACACCCAACGCTGACCAGTAACGTCAAGTTCATGAATTTTTACCCGTTCGAAGACATAGAGACGATTTCTCCTCGTCCTATGCTTTTCATCACGGGTGAAAACGCTCATTCCAGAGAGTTTAGCCAAGACGCCTTCAAGCTGGCGGGTGAACCGAAGGAACTCTACATTGTTCCGGGCGCAGGTCATGTGGATCTGTACGACCGTGTGAATTTGATCCCCTTTGACAAGCTCGGGTCCTTCTTCAAAGAAAATCTAAAAAAAAAATAAGGCTTGTGTTGGAAGATCGTAGGTAGCTTTGCATGCCAATGGTACTTTGAGTGAAATCCACTGCGTGAATCCCGCTACTTTTGTCCGGATTCACACTTGGATTTTCAGTTCAATAAAAGCCTTTTTAGTGTGGCTTCTTGGCTTTTGGGTATTCTTCTATCTTTTTTCGACATATTTAGGTCACCTAACTTCCCTAAAGATAATCAACATTTTTAATTGGTTTGCTCAATAATCAAAAAATTGCATTCATTTAACCGTTTTGAGAAATGCTGGAGTCATGCCAACTGCTCCACTTTCAGAAAAACGCTTTGATGAAATTTTAAAATGCCTCAAATCAAAGAGCCGTTTTTTAACAAAGGAACTAATTTGTATACGGAACTTTTTTATAAGTAAACTGGGGGAATTTAATGAATAAAACCGTCCAACAGATACTGTTATCACTCACAGTATCTTCAATGTTTTTAACAGCTTGCAATAGCAGGACCAATGAAGGAAATACAAGTAGCGAAGAAAGTTTGGCTATCCATCAAAGCAGTAAACAAGGAGTGACAGCTGATGAATCAAACAGCGGGGATAGCCAGGATTCTACACTTGATAATGAAGGGGCAGATGCTATGGGAGATATACGAATAAAATTAACATTTAACAACGAAGAAGTCATTGTCAACATGGATGATAATCAAACAAGTAAGGATTTTTTATCATTACTCCCACTTACATTAACATTTGAAGATTATGCAGGTACGGAAAAAATTAGTTATCCATCAAATAAATTATCAACTGAAGGGGCACCATCAGGAATTGACCCTACAGCTGGAGACTTCACTTATTATGCTCCATGGGGAAATTTAGCTATATATTATAATGATTTTAGATATTCAGATGGGCTTATTAAACTAGGGAAGATCGAATCTGGAGTAGAGAAATTTCAAGATATCAACAGTGATTTTACAGTTACAATTGAAAAAGTTGACTAACTGATTAAGGGAAGATAGCTCCCTAAATAACTCACCTTTACGCAACTAGAAGATAACACTTCAAGAAAGAAAGAAGGAAATCTATTTTATGTCTAAACGAAATAATTTACTTATATTCACATTGACCATAGGGGCCTTCGGCATCATAAATACTGAAATGGGGGTTATAGGGATATTACCCTATATTGCTGATCACTTTCATGTCAGTGTATCAAAAGCAGGGTTGCTGGTGAGTCTTTTTGCCCTTGTTGTTGCTGTATCTGGTCCAACTATGCCGCTATTATTTTCGGGGATAAATCGAAAGAAGGCAATGTTACTAGTACTTGGTATTTTCGTTACAGGTAACATTGTTTCTATATTTACATCTAACTTTGCCATTGCAATAATTGCGCGTGTGATTCCAGCCATATTTCATCCAATCTATTTTTCAGCAGCTTTTACAATGGCTGCTAACTCAGTTAGCAAGGAAGAAGCTCCAAAAGTTGTTTCAAAAGTTTTTATTGGAGTATCTGCGGGAATGGTACTCGGTGTACCAATCGCAAGTTTTCTTGCTAGTACAGTTTCGTTTCAAATATCAATGGCATTTTTCGCCATCGTGAACGCTATAGTATTTATTGCTACATTAGTATTATTCCCTTCTATGCCTGTTAAAGAAAGACTTTCTTACGGAGCTCAATTATCGGTATTAAAAACCCCAATTATATGGCTTTCCATTGTTGCTGTCATTTTACTGAATTCAGCAGTATTTGGGGTGTATAGTTATCTTGCTGAGTATCTTAAAACTGTTACGAATATTTCTGGGAAATCAATTAGTTTAATGTTGGTCATATTCGGAGGGGCAAATATTATTGGGAACATTATGGCGGGGAATTTACTTACAAAAGATGCCATCAAATCTGTAGTATCTTTTCCTTTTGCATTGGGAGCCGTTTACATCATATTATTCTTATTAGGACAGTTTACTTTACCTATGGCTATCATTACTTTAGTTTGGGGAATTTTGGCTGGTATAGGAACTAATATTAATCAATATTGGATTACGTCTGCAGCCCCAGAAGCTCCCGATTTCGCTAATGGATTATTTTTATCATCCGTTAACTTAGGAACAACAATCGGTACAGCTGTAGGTGGATTATTTATATCAGAAATGGGTACACAATACGTCATACTAGTGGGGTTATTATCGTTATTATTGAGTGTAGTATTTATTTTACTAAGAAACTACATGTACAGTCCTATAAAACAACTTTCTAGATAAGGTATTCATTCAACAATGTATAACAATTTTTCGATCATTATTGAATTATCATGCCTGTCCAATTGGATTTCCAGGTGTTACTTTAATTAAAAAGCAAATCTAAAACTTAACCTAGCCTATAGCCAAGGTTATTATTAGGCGAGAAACGGAGGAGTTAAATGTCACACGATAAACAAGTTGCACTTGTCACCGGCGGGAATCGGGGAATTGGATATGAGCTGGTCAAGCAATTGGCGTTGAAGGGTTTTAAGGTCATTTTGGCAAGTCGGGATCCAATGAAAGGTTATGAAGCTACGCAAAAACTTAAGGAGTTAGATCTGGATGTTTCGTGTGTAGAGATGGATGTCACCAATCAAGAAAGCATCCATCAAGCTTCGGTTGCAATAAATGAGAAGTATGGAAGATTAGACGTATTGATAAATAATGGTGGCGTTTATTTGGGTGAAAATGAAAAGTTATTGAATATGGAACCTTCAATTCTAGAGGGGACGATGGCAACTAATTTCTTTGGGGTTTACCATGTGATTCATTCCTTTATTCCACTCATGGAAAAGCAAGGTTATGGGAGAATTATTAATGTTTCTTCAGAATATGGATCGATGAGTGAAATGTCATATCAAGGAGTAGGCGCATATAAGTTGTCTAAACTTGCCATAAATGGATTGACGCGATTGGTAGCGGCAGAAATCAAAGATGATATCAAAATAAACGCGGTCGATCCGGGATGGGTAAGCTCAGATATGGGTGGACCATCGGCTCCAAGAACGCCAAAGCAAGCGGCGGAGTCTATCCTTTGGCTAGCGACGATCGGACCTGAAGGACCTTCCGGAGGGTTCTTTAGAGATGGAAAACAAATTCCTTGGTAACATTAGTGTTGATTAAGAAATTCCTTTCAGTAAGAACTCGAAATGTAACATATTCCTTGAGTACAAAGGTGTTTCTGTTAACTTAAAAAATTCACTTAAGTCTATAGTCGCGTGCTTATGTCGAAAATAAGCGAAGCTAATATTCTGAAATCTCAATTCCCCAATGACTTGATACCTCATAAACGTAAGGAGCAGTAAACTGATATTTCAATGGTAAGATACTTGTCCTTATCTTCCTTCTGTACACATTGGCGTAAATCCAGGCAGAACAAAACGAAGAATTTGTCCATAGTATTAGAAGTGAATTAGAGGACTTTTTGGCGGATTATAATACCATAAGCTTGTCTTCATTTTACTCTTTGGTCATTACCCACGGTCAACCTCATTTTCATAGTAAATTAGAAGTAATGTCACAAAAGTTTTAAATAGGTTAACATTTTTTATTTCACCACCTGTGTTTAAAAAAGGCCATCATTTGGTGGCCTTTTGAATGTGAAAAACTATCCTTAATTAACTAACGGGCAGGTTAGTTGAATAAGGAAAAAAGTGATTTAATGTTGGTTTATACATATATGATCCTTTAACACAGAAAAGTTTTATTCTCGTTTATGATATAATTTCGATTGAAGAATATCGAATTATACTATGACTATTAGATTGGTTGTTGAAGATGAAAAAGAAGAAAAAGAAGAAAAACGAATCAAATATAATTAAAATGACATTTGGAAAGAATTCTTATGTTAAGGACGATGAAACAGATTTTATATTTGCCTGGTTACATCCTATTATTTCGTGTAGGTTATGTATCAAGTATTTTATAAAATGGATAACGTCTGTGGATTCTTCTTTAGCACCTAATGTTCAGCGTTACTACATTTTATTCTTTACATTGATATTGAGATCATTTTTGTGGATTTATATTGGAATGGGGATCGGGGTAATCTCAAATGATGAGTCAGATGGTATGAGGTTAGTGACAGAGATTCCAATGACTATCGGGATGTCATTTTTATGTATATTTGGACTGTTGTTGGTTATACGGATTGTAATTTCTTTCTTTGAACTGATCAGACTAGTTAAAAAAGATAACTTAGTTTTGTATGGTTTGGGAGTTACAGTTGTATATGGATTTATTGGCATGGTTATGTTGGGAAGTGCAATGAGGTAGTTTTATACAATGTATTTCTTCAGGTAACGGGTTCGTTAGCTGAAGAACGGAGCTGTCTTTAAGGCAGCCTTTTTCTTATGGAACTATCGGGGCAGGATAGTGGAAAAAGAAAGCATGGTAAAAATTCATAAAAAGATCGAGGTGATTGTATGAAATATACTTGTCCTTGCTGTGGATATAAAACATTAGATGAAGAACCTACCGATACATATGCAATTTGCAAAATATGCTTTTGGGAAGATGATGGTGTTCAATTTCGAGACCCTGATTACGAAGGCGGGGCTAATGAAGTTTCATTAAGGCAAGCACAAAAAAACTTCGTTAAGTTTGGGGCATGCGAAGAAGGCTGTATTGGGTTTGTAAGAAAGCCAAATGGGAAAGATATAATAGACCCTGATTGGAATCCGTTTATTTAGAGAAAGTTTTTTAGCTAACGGGTGCGTTAGCTGAAGATCGGAGCTGTCTTTAAGGCAGCTTTTTCTTATGCAACTAACGGGGCAGGATAGTTCCATAACACAAATTGGAAAATGTTTTTTTACTTGGACTAGAAATTGTAATTAAGATAAAACAAAAAAATCCCAACAATTAAGTTGGGAATGAATTTTAACTGGTGAGTTGTGTTAATTAGAATATGGCTTCACGCATTTTATGTGTTTCTGTTTTTTATATTTCGGGCATATAGTTTCTTTGTTGAGCAAAGAAGCGTTTTTTTATGGATATATTTTTTCCAATTACTGTTCGTGTTGCAGTTTCTGATCAAGAATCTTTCCTTGTACTTTTAATATTACATCTTATTTAGAAGCATAAGCTACTTCTTTATATTTTCTAATGCTCTATAAGCATTTGCTTCTCCTGAACCAAATAAAGCATCTTGTCCATTCTTTCCATAATCAATAGCTGTTTGCTTAATACGTGCTGTTACTTGGGCAGGTTTATACTCCGGATGAGCTGCCTTAATAACTCCTGCAATTCCAGCTACTTGAGGAGTGGCCATAGAAGTGCCAGCATTAAACTCATATGGAGTACCTAAATAGGTAGGCCAAGTACTTAGGATTAAGTTACTAGGATCAGCCGTCGCAGGATCATTGGTTTCTGCATATTTAGGCCCGTAATCTCCTCCAGGAGCTGCCACGTCAATAGCACTGTTTCCAAAATTAGAGTAGAAAGCAAGCTGTTGAGTGGACCATTTTGTGGAGGCAGACACATTAATAACTCCTGGCATTTGTGCTGGTACCACAGTTGCAGGCCCTTTCACGCTCATTCCATATGGTTCATACATTTTATTTAAAAATTCGTTTACTTCCTTCTTGTCATCTAAATTTAAACTTTCATTACCACTACCGGCTACTACAGTTACTCCATTCTTTACTGCATATTGAATTGCTCTCTTCCAAAGTAACGTTTCAGCGACTGATTTATAACTTTCTCCCTCAATTGTCATTTTGGTATTATTATAGAAACGAAGAGACATATTAATAACATCTACCTTGTCATTTGTTGCTGCAATAATTCCATCTATAATCCAAGTGGGTAATCCAAGGGCTTGCTCTGAGTATAATACGCGATAGGATCGGATTCCTAAATCTGGTCCTACACCGCTTACTTTACCATTTGCTCCAATGATCCCGGCAACGTGGGTACCGTGCCCATTGCGATCTTTTATATCAGTGGGATCACCTGTTTCAGATTCATCCATTCCAGCAGGAACAAGATTACGTCCACCTATTATATTATTCTTTAAGTCAGGATGAGACTCATCAATTCCAGTATCAATCACTCCCACCACTGCTTTATGAGTAATACTGCCATCTTTATTTTTATATCCGCCTGTTTCTAAATCATATGATTTCCCGTCGTTGGTCACCCTTTGAATATCCCATTGGGAGTCCCAATAACTCTCTGATTTTTGCTGGCTGATGATACTAGACTCATAGTTATAAGGGCTGACTGCTGTTTTGTTTAACGTTAGGGGAATTTCTCTGTTAGCAGCCTCAATTGAAGAATTACTTTTTAGGTTTTTAAGAAAAGAAGGCTCGTCAGATTGAGCTTCTATTCCTCCAACTTCGGGAAGAACTTTGGTTACTTTACCACCAGCTTTCCGTATTACCTCTTGATAATTCTCTGGTAATCCACTTTTAAAAGCTATTGCGTATGTGTCATTCATCTCCTGATTTTGACTCTTAGCTTGGGCGGGAACACCACCAACGGATAGTATCCCTGCTCCTACTGCAATCGAAAGTACCGTATGTAGAATTTTCTTTTTCATATGTCTCCTCCTATTTATGGAAATTATTCATCATATACTATCTTAATATACAACAACTTAAATTCCAAGTTTTCCTAATTAATCTCATATTCTTGAAATTGGCTGCTCTTTTTCTTATGAAATATCGGGTCAGGATAGCTGAATAAGGTTTTTGAAGAAAAATCAAGAAGTTTTATGTAAAAGAATTTGAAGGGATGGTACGTATTAAATGAATGATGTAATCGATTTGATTGACACAAGAAAACCTGGTGTTACGGATGTAGATATAAAATCAGCAGAAGAACAATTAAGAGTTGTATTTCCCAAACAATTCAAAGAACTTTTTAAACTATCTAACAATGCTCAGATTGATGTATGGACTCTGTTTCCTATTAAAGACTCCAAAAACTTAAAGAGAACCTGGGATGATATTGTAAGACAAAATCAAGATGTGAGAGATGAAAGAATGGCTGATGACCTAATATCTATTGGTGAAGATGGTACAGGGGACATATTATGTTTTCGGATTGTTGATACGGTAATGGATGGTAAAATTTATATTTGGTATCACGAAACCGAAGAATTAGAAGAATTAGCTTCTAGCTTAAAAGAATTTATTGTATCGAATTCTGAATTTGAAGATGAGATTGATGAGGGTGAATAAATAATAAGCTAATCTTGTTGAACTAATAGGTGCTTTACTTGAATAAGGGAGTTGCTTTTGCATATGGAATTATCGGGTCAGGATAGTTCCATAAGATTATTGATAAAACGAATTTACAATAGAATTATTGATTTACTTGAAAATGATAAGAAAAATTAATTTTTTTCTCTTTTGGCATTAATCCTTACTGCACTATTTATTTCAACTCTACAATAAATCTTAATGAACTAACGGGTGCGTTAGCTGAAGATGGAGCTGTCTTTAAGGCAGCTTTTTCTTATGGAACTTAAGCGGCAGGATAGTTCAACACGCAAATTGTATTCGAACTGTGCAATAAATACTGAACAATGAGAATAGAAAAATGATATTTAAATCTAATTATTGGATTTTTATGGTAAAATAGGTTTTTAAACTGTTGTTATGAACGAGGTGATTTAATGGATATTTTATTCTCTCCTTATGCAAGCTACGGGATTACCTTCATACTTCTAGTTACTTTTGTAATAGCTCTTAGAAAGAACAAAAAAGGAATAGCAATTGTTTGTCCACTTATTTTCATCTTTTTAGGCATTATTAGTATCGTATCTGGCCCTTTAGTTGTAGGAGGTTTTGAAGGAATGGCTGTTTCCATATCAGGTTTTGTTTATTTAGGGTTAGGAGCCATTACACAACTTATAAACAGTCTAATTATTTACAGGACAAAAAATAATTCCTAAATCCTAAAATAGCTACAGGTAATTAAACCAAAAAAATCTTATACAATTCATTAGACGGTAAATCCGTTTTTTTTATGTAGTTTGTGTCATATCTACAATAAGCGATTTTGTAGAATAAAGTGTAAACTCACAACACCTTTAAGTCGCAGAATACACTCAACAAATTCAAAAGCTATCAAAAAAAAGCAACAGTTTAAAAAAGCAGAAATCGCAAAGCGGTTTCTGTTTATTTTTTTTAACTTAGGTTTTTATTTGCATGTTATGCTTTTTCTTAAAATACTTTAACTTTTTGAAACTTTTTTGAGTATAGATTCCACTAATTATTAGTAAAGGGGGTCAAATAAGATGGAAATAGAAAGCCACCGGCTAGTTAAAAAAGCAATCAAAGGTAATAAAAGCGCCTTTGAAAAGTTAGTTCAACAACATTATGAAAGAATCTACCGTACTGCCTATCTTTATGTACATAACGAAGAAGATGCGTTGGATGTTGTCCAAGAAGCAACTTATCAGGCCTTTACATCTATCCATTCGTTAAAAAATCCGGAGTATTTTATGACCTGGCTCACCAGGATTGTCATACGATGTTCGGGGCATGTCCTAAAGAGAAAAAGCAATGTTGTTCCTTTGAGTGATGAGATATTGTCAAACCTGCCGGGTCAGGTAAATCCAAACATTGAAGAATCATTATTGCTGATTGATGCAATTCAACAGCTGAGAGAGAATTTAAAAATGGGGTAACTGTAAAACTGACCAGCGCTTACTTTGATGGCAATGTAGTATCAATTACAGGATTTGTAGATGAAGATGTTGAAGAGGTGTATAACGAAAAAGGAGAAGTAAGCTTTGATGTAAACTTTGAACACAATAAAGGAGATCATGACCCCTTGGCTAAATGGAAAGTCAAATGACATTAAGAAAGTGGAAAATGGATATAACTTTCAATGGAAAATGGTATATCCTTATAAATCATTTAAGGAGAATTCTACTCTTCCCATAACGATTCATAATATCAACGGGATAAAAGGTGAATGGAATTTTGATATTCCAATTCAACAAGAAAAAATATTAAATCTTTCACCTTAAAAAGCACACGGTTCAATTTAGGCCTGCAGGCAAATGATGTTACTCAAAAAGGTGGGAAATTGGTAATAGATTATCAACTTACAGGGCTTCCGAAAAATTTGAGTAAAGGTAAACTTGAAATAATTAACCAAAATTTGAAATACCTTTTCTGGTTGGTTGATAAGGAATATTTAACTAAGATCGACCCGGAAAATCCATGGCCTCCTAAAAACCACGGTATTCCCTTTAATAAAGTAAAAATGATTGATAAGGCAACAGTACACTACCAATCTACTTTTGACTTAAACGGAGAAGAAAGGAATGAGAATTTTAAGCTGGAAAATACAATGTTGCTATTTGATTTTTCAAGCTTGGTCCCAGCTAAGGAATTAAAACCATTTACTGTTGTACTTCCAGTGGGGAATGAATAAACAATTAAAGTAGCTTATTTCAAGGAAAGTCACCATTGATGATCAATGGGAGATAGAATCAAATATGGGAGAAATCATAATAGAATTATGCTTTTGAGGCACAATAAATTGTAAAGATATAAAAAGGATGCAAAGCGAGGAATTTTATGAAAAAGGTTGTAATGTTTTTCCTATGTCTTCTTATCTTAATTCTTCCATCACAAGTTTTTGCTCAACGAAAAGTACCTATTTTAATTTATCATTCGATTGACGAGTTTACTGGGCAGGGTTCTAAGGAGCTATATGTAACTCCTGATAATTTCCAGAAACAAATGATTTATTTAAAAGACCATGGCTACACATTATTAACTTTTGATCGTTGGCAAGATATTGATAAAGAAAATAAACCCATTTTCATTACTTTTGATGACGGATACAAAAACAATCTGAATGCATTTGCTATCTTTCAAAAACTTGAAAACGAACGTTTTAAACCAAGTGGTACCATTTTTGTTATTTCTGACTTTATCGGTCGTTCAAACCGATTATCGAAATCGGATTTAAAAATGATGGCTGATTCGGGTATAATCTCAATCCAGTCTCATACTGCTACACATCCTGATTTGACGGAAATAAAAAATTATGAATATGAACTGAAAGGGTCCAAAGATAAAATTCAAAAAATAACAGGCAAACCAGTAAATGCTCTTGCGTATCCATACGGAAATTTCAATGGCAAGGTCGTAGAAGAAACGAAGAAATATTATTTGTTTGGACTTACGACAACTCCTGAACTATTTTCTGAGAAGGGCATTAAAGACGAACTTTATCTTTTACCACGAATTTATATCAAGTATTCAACTACTCTTGATGACTTTGCAAAGATAGTTGAAGGCGGTTCCTAGAGCTTTTTCTTTTGAACCAAGGGAAAAGTACTTAATATTGTTTATAAGCAAAGGGTAATTTAACTGCAAAAAGTATGCGAAGTTTTGTACTTAAACTAACGGGTGCTTTACTTCAATAAGGGAGGTTGCTGAAGCAACCTTTTTGTTATGCAACTAAAGGGGAAAGGGTAGTTTAAGTAGCGTAGTTTATTCGAATTATGAGGCAAATTGAATTATCCATTATGTTACAATTAAATAAAGGGTGTTTTAATGAAAAAAATAATTGGGGGATTATATGGTTAGAATTATCTTAGCAATAGTTGTTATTGTTCTATCAAGTTATAGACTAATAACTGAATCTAAAACCGATTTAATGCCGTATTGTATGTTTTTCTTAGGGACACTTATATTGGTAATAGATTTAGCAGAACTTCAAAAAGACAGAAAAGGCTTTGTGGATATATGAGCATTGTTAGCTCTTTAATTGTTTTATTTGTTTCCATACAGGATTTCTTAATGCACTTAAAGGGCAGGTTTGTTACAATTGTGATGTATTCGTACTGTATAGCTACATCGAATAACAATACTTTTAATCATTAGTATGTTATAGTTAATTAGAGTTAAAATTAGAATTATATGGGGCACCTCCAGACTTCTCTTAGTCATCTTCCCTCTGTAATAGAAGGGAGACTAAGACGATATGTCCTTAGACCACATTAAAACAATGTTAGAAACCTTAAACCAGTATAATAACTGTGAAATAACATTAACTTTCAAAAACAAAAATGGTATACCGTTAATGTCTGTATGCTATGACAATAATTGTTATGAATTAACACATTTGGATACAAAAATTATCGAAACCTGTGACGATATAGAATCTGCTATCTCAGCTATTGATAAAGTTATGCAAGATAGTTCTAAAAAAACCTCTAATTAATAGAGGCTTTTTTTGTTTCACGGTTTGTTTTGTCAGCTCCTATCTTCAACTAACGGGTGCGTTAGCTGAAGATAGGAGCTGTCTTTAAGGCAGCTTTTTTTAATGGGGGTACCGCCAAAAAGGTCGGGCAACTACTGCCCGACCTTTCGACTATACCCCACTACATAGTTAATGGGATATTTATAATTCGAAACTATAAAAATATCATTCCTCAATATGTATGATATTAGTTTTACTTTGCAAATAAGTGGTTGCCTATTCTAATGACTGTTTCCCTAGTGAAAATCCATTCATCTGTTGCCGAGAACGGATTATAATAATAAACAGAACCATGAGTAGGATCCCAACCTTGTAATGCATCAATAACAGCTCGATAAGAATAGCTATTTGGGGTCAAATAATATTGCCCATCATGTACAGCTGTAAAAGCATTTGTCTGGAAAATAACATCGTAAGTATTTTTAGGAAAACCTGGCGTTGACATTCGGTTCAAAATTACTGCAGCGACAGCTACTTTTCCTTTATAAGTTTCTCCTCGAGCTTCTCCATGAACAACCCTGGCCATCATTTCAATACTATTTAATTTTTGTTGTGTTTGGAATCCAAAAACTCCATCTGGTAATAGTCCAGAATCTAGTTGAAGTTGTTTCACTGCATGATCAGTAATTGAACCATAATACCCTGTTGGTTGACTGTTAAAGTAACCCATTTTCTTTAAATTTTCTTGTAAGTCATAAACTGCTTGTCCTTGACTTCCATTGTGTAAAATTTCTTGAGCAAAGATTGAATTTGGTATAAAAAACATGAAACAAATAAAAACAACAAACGACATTTTTTTTACATTTAACATAAAATAATACCACATCCTTCGATTCATTTTCCTACTATTCTACTTTATCATACAAGAAAAATAGATTTATCTTACATTATTCCTATTTTAAACCAAAAATCGAAGAAGTTTTCAGATAAATTTGTCTGTTTATTTGGGTACCGCCTATCGCCATCAAGCTAAGAAAAAGGATTATACCCAAAACGAAAAAATAAGCTATTCTTTCTGTAAATGCTGCTGAAGATAGCTTTTTTCGTTTTGGGTTATAAAGAAATTTTAACTTGATGGGCATGTGGTAAGACCCCTTATGGAACTAACGGGGCGGTTTAGTTTAAGATGAACTTCAATCTCTTCAGACAACGAAAAGTTTTAAATGATATGATTAAATATGAATTAATATAGAATTTTAATGGGAAAGAGAAAAATCGTTCGATTCAAAGAGAGCGGGTGTCAGACACCGATTGATAGTTGGAATTTAAAGACTAATGACTCATTTACAAACTATTCAGTTAAATACATAATTAGGAATATTATGAATAAGGAGGGAATATATGTATAGAAAATCACTAACAGTACTATTAGCTGCGGGTATGGTTCTATCAACTGGTACAGTATTTGCACAAACAAACGGGGCAACAAATGCCCAGTCTGACACAGCTTTTGATAACAAAGTTATCAAAAAAATTAGTGCGGACAAAATGTATAATACGATTGCCTATCTATCAGAGCAACCGAGGGCTGCTGGTACAGAAGGGGAGCTCCGTGCAGTCAAATACATAGAAAGTCAGTTTAAGAGTCTTGGTTTTGAAACAAAGATTCAGCCTTTTCCCATCTATGATACGGTGCAAAATGTAAAAGTGAAAATTGGTGACAGTGATTTAGGGGGAACACCGCGTGCCATTAGCGGCAGTATCAGCGGGAAGGTAACGGCCGAACTTGTTAATGTTGGAAAAGCAAAGCCAGAGGAAGTTGGAGAAAATGTATCTGGGAAAATTGCACTAGTTGAACGTGGGGACATTACCTTTGTTGAAAAGGTTCAGAATGTCCTAAATAAAGGAGCGGTTGGCGTTTTAATGTACAACAACTCACCATCAGGAAATAATTTCGGACAAGTATCAGCGGGGCAAAATATACCTGCTGTAGCCATTACCCAAGCCCAAGGGTTAGAGTTGGTCGAACAGCTTAAAACTAAACAAATCACGTCCACTCTGGAAGTGGGAAAAGCTGAAAGAATCGAAAAGACATCCTACAATGTCATCGCTTCCCTAAAACCAAAAGCCAATAAGGATAATGGTCAAATCGTGACTGTTGGAGCCCATCATGACTCTGTCCCGGGCGGCCCTGGTGCAAACGATGATGCTTCGGGTGTATCAGCTGTCCTGGAACTGGCAAGGATCCTGGCCAAAACGCCAATTGACACTGAAATTCGCTTCCTCACGTTCGGATCTGAGGAAAGAGGGCTCGTTGGATCATCCTTCTATGCAGATTCCCTTCCCAAAGAGGATGTAGACCGCATGGTGGCTCACTTCCAAATGGATATGATAGGCGGACGTGATGCTGGCGAGGATAATCCTGCAGGTGGTTTGATTATGTATACCATTGATGGAATGAAAAACCTTGTGACGGACCTGGGTTCCTCAGCAGGGGCCAGAACGATGGATGTTGCGATTCCTTATGGACAGCTGGGCAGGAGTGACCACCAACCATTCCATGAGCTTGGCATTCCATCCGCCTTGTTTATCCATTCCCCTGTAGAGCCTTGGTATCACCAGCCTACAGATACACTGGATAAGATATCGAAAGAAAAATTGCAGCAAGCAGCTGAAATTGTCGGTGCCAGTGTGTATCAAATTGCCCGTCCGGAAACTCCGGCATTAACAAATGCACGTGTAGCTCCTGGCCCGGTAGACTATGATTTTGATGACCGTCCGGTAGATTAAATATTTCATTGTACAGAATTACGAGATTAATAATGGATCTTGGAGAAAATCAGGAGGGCAGCTGTGTAGTTTACAGATGCTCTCTTCTTTTTATCGGCCAGCGCCTCGTGCTTAATTTTTTTACCAAAGTTTTTGGTTGAGGTGAATGGTCGAGAGGTATTAACAATAAAGAAGGAATTTTCCTTCTTTAAAGCACGATATACAATTGATGCGCAGGCATTGAAGTACATGGTAATTGGTGGGATATGGATTTTCAAGTTTTACAGCATGGTAAAACCGTAGGTAAAGTGGGCAAGGAGTGGTTCACTTGGGGCGATAGCTACAAGGTTCAAATAATAGATGAAGAGATGGAAACCATTATTATTGCACTCGTTGTTGCAATTGATTGTGTGAAGGCTGATCAAGCAGCTGCTTCCTCGGCAGCGTCGATTTAAAATAGAAGTGTAAATTTAAAAGGCTGACAGTTTTTAAAAAATCACTGCTTGAATAGGTGCGGAGAACCGTATCATAAATAAATGACAAGGCCATTTGATACCAAGGTTCTATATTCGCTCTTCAGTAATCGAGCGCGATTCTTGAATAAGGTTCGCTTTTCTTATAGAACTAATAGGCTGAAGATCGGAGCTGTCTTTATGGCAGCTTTTTCTTATGCAACTAAAGGGGCAGGTTTGTTCAATAAAGCAGTGTATTGAAGCAAAGTGTTCAAAGAAAATTAAGAGGTGGTATGGTGTGAAGAGAGTAGATGTTGTATATGCGTTAATTTATGACGAAATAACAGAAAAAGTATTAATGGTTAATAATCAGCATTCAACTTGGTCACTGCCAGGTGGGGCAGTTGAAATAGGAGAAACCTTAGAACAAGCTGTTATTCGGGAAACAAGAGAAGAAACAGGTTTAGTAATTGAAGTAGGAAGTATTATTGCGGTTAATGAGGCATTTTTTTCAAATCAAGGACATCACGGTTTAATGATTACATTTGGAACAAAAGTTATTGACGGAGAAATTACAATTAAAGACAAGAATGAAATTGCTGAGATTAAATGGGTGGACATAAATACTGCTAATAACTTAATGCCTTACCATAGAGATGGAGTAGAAAGATTACTAAAGTCCTCGTCACCTTACAATTTTCAGGGTGAATGTTAATAAACAAATTTATAATATAGAATCTTAATCCTTAACGGGTGCTTTACTTCAAAAAGGGAGTTGCTTTGGCAGCTCCCTTTTTGAAGTAAAGCTAAAGGCAGGTTAGTTCAACAGTGCTGTTTGATCTTTTTGTTCAACAATTGGGCCTGATAATTAAATAAGCTTTAAGTTATTATATAGTAAAATGTAGGGATATATAGAAGGGGTACATATGAGTATTAGAAACTCAGCAAAAGCTATTATAATTAGTGGAGATAAGATTTTATTAACAAAAAATCAAGATGTTGAGGGATATTTTTATCTTTTCCCTGGCGGTGGACAAGAACACGGTGAAACCATTCATAACGCATTATTAAGAGAGTGTATTGAAGAGGTTGGAAAAGAAGTAGAAATCGGAGAGCTGCTTCATATTCGTGAGTATATAGGAAAAAACCACGAGCATTCTTCATTCGATTTTAATGTTCACCAAGTCGAATATTATTTTGTTTGCAGCCTAGTAAATGAGAAAAATTATAAAACACCTACCAATCCAGATAGCTGCCAAGTAGGGATAGAATGGATACATATTAATGATTTACTTCAATATAGGATATATCCCAAAGAATTAAGAAAATATATAATAAATCATTTTAATAATCAAAAGTCTCCAGTTTATTTAGGGGATATTAATTGAAACCTTGTTCAACAAACGGGGCGCGATTCTTTAATAAGAATCGCTTTTCTTAATGAACTAACAGGTGTGTTAGCTTAAGATCAGAGCTGTCTTTAAGGCAGCTTTTTCTTTATGCATCTTTGGCTTATTAAGTTTAACTATAGCATTGAACGCGACTTTAATTAACACGTATCAAATGTTTCCCCACCTTTATCCCCAGAAATATGATCTAGGAACAGCACATAGAATAGTATAGAAATAATGCGGCTAATGCCGGACATGGAGGGGATGTATTTATATGAGTACCAGATTAATCCGGCAGCTGATAAGGTCAAGGCAACAGGAATTAGTCGAACTTGCTGCTTCATTTATTCGAATTCCATCTGAAAATCCATCGCCCGAGTTTAAGAAGCGGTCAGCAGAAATGGGACGCCATATTAGCCGATACCTAGCAGCAAAAGGGTTCTTGATTACCGAGCACCGCCGTAGCGAAAATGCGCTGGTTACCGTGGTCTGTGATGCTCACTTAACCAGGGTACCTGGTCCACGGCTCCTATTTTGTGGACATACAGATGTCGTACCTGCAGGCGATTGTTCACATTGGACCTTCGATCCTTTCTCAGGAGAAGTCAGAGCAGGTATGCTTTTGGGTAGGGGAGCCTCCGATATGAAAGGAGGCTTGGCATCACTGATTTTTGTGGCTGGACTACTTCAGGAGTTCGCCCCTACTCTTAATTTGAAAGGTAGCTTAGGAGTTATTGCCTCTCCGGATGAAGAGACTGGCGGAATTGAGGTGGCCTCGCTCCTGGATCAAGGATTGATTAAGGGTGATGCTTGTCTGATTGGTGAACCGTCGGACCCCCACCATCCGAATGCCGGTGAAAAGGGCAAGGCATGGATGCAGGTGATCATACCAGGTCAGACAGATCATGGCAGCCTACAACCGCTTTATGGAATCTCCGCCATACGAAGAGGGGCAGCCGCGGTCGAAGCACTAACCAAGCTATGGGAACTTAAGGCAACGCCTCCGGCAGAGCCTTGTCAACTTTTGTACAATACTGAGTGGCTCCTATCTCAGAGTCTAGGAAATCCCTTACTGTCACAGTTACTTTATCGTCCCTCTTACAATCCAGGTGTAATCCAGGGCGGAACAAATGTGAACGTCGTCGCAGACAAGTGTATCATTAAAGTGGATACCCGGGTTCCATTCGGTATGAAGCCCGAGTTTGTACTTGATGTCGCTAGGAATCTTGTTAGTGCTGTAGCGCCAGGTGCGGTTGTAGAGCCAATGGTACCCTGTACTAACCCGAACTGGACCTTAGAGAATCGTCCAATTGTGAGGGCCATAGAACTGGGAATCCAGCGTGTCCTAGGAATGGAGGAACCCGTATTCAGCGTACTTTTGCTTGGTTCAAGTGATGCCAGTCACTTCCGGCGCCATGGCATTGATACCGTCCTTTACGGTCCTGGGCTGGAACACACTATCCATGGGTACGATGAGCGGGTTTCAGTGGAGAACTTAGTAGAATCTGCCGAGATATATGCTGAGACGGCAGTCAAGTATCTTAGGTCATTTTAAATCTATTTTCACTAAACTTTATGTAGGGGTCACGTTAGGATTTTGACAATTTATAACGTTAAGATAGAACCCCTTGTATCAATAGGGTCTAGCCTATTGATATGGAGTCAATATTACGTGAAACAAGGCTTACTAGTGTCTCGTACAACTTGTCTTAACACATTTATCGTTGCTACACCAACGATATCCACTTCCTAGAACAGCTTAACCCCCTGATGCTACCCCATAGCCATCAAGGTAAGAAATCCCTTGTTCCCCAAAACGAAATAAATGAGCTGAATTCTCATAAATAACTGTAGAGATATAAAATTTTCATTTTGGGTGTACTTCAAAATATTAGCTTGATGAGTATGAGGTGCAGCCAATATAGTTTAAAAACAGGTCACTTGATGGTGATAAATACCACTAAGTGACCTGTTTTCTTTTTTCCTATTCATATACCTCCAAGGATTAAATGAGTACCCTCGATACTCTCCAATCCCAGGTATTTTACTAGCTGAAGCCCACTTTTCAGTAGATTTTGATTCACTGGTGTTGCTCTGTAATAAAGTTTTATAATTATATTTATATATAAAAGATTGATAATTTGTAAAAAAGTTTGATTAAAATCACATTACCTCTTTAGTTTTTCATAGATGGTTTTTTGATATTTATGTTAAAAAATTATAGAGATTGTGAAAGAATGTACTTAAACTAACGGGGCAGGTTAGTGTAACTGTAGTGTTACAAAAAAGATTGATCATTTAGAATAAAGTTCGGATAATTTATATTAAAGTTTGATAAAAATAACCTCTTTGGATTCTCAACCGTAAGAGGTTATTTTTTAGTTATGCTATTTATTGAGTTTGTGGTTTCTGTTGATAGTTTTTAAATTTCAATCGTGTATATGAAATAATGCCGGACAATAAGAAGAAGCTGATAATCGTTCCTTCACGAATATTGATTGGTAAATTGTATAGTAGTGATATTGTTATTGATAGAATAATGGAGAATAAATCGACACAATATCTGTATTGAGAGAAAGGGCGTTTTGTTAATTCAGCTATTCGTAAACATAAACTTTCAATAGGAAAAGGAATAATATCTAATGATAAAATAATGCCTGTTGTTCCACCGGCTAGTATCGCACCGAAAATAAATAGTCCGATTCTTACTAAATAATTCTCTACGTAAATCGTACCGAAAATAGTATAGAGGAAAAAATTAATAACCATTCCAAAGAACAAGCTGGAAATGAACATCAAAGTAAATTTTCTAAAATCCTTTTTTTCGCATAGGCAGATATAACCGAATAGAAAAATGAGATTTGCAATGAATGTAATTGTGCCAACTTTGATGGAAGTCCATTCAGATATTGATAAATTCATCGCATTAAAACTGCTGACACCAACATCAGCTTTTAATGTAAGACTAATGCCAATAGCACTTACTATATAGAGTAGAATCGATTGAATTACTTTTTTCATGATTATTCCTCTAATAAGTCCATTATTTGCATTAAATTTGGTATCGTATAAGTGCTCTTAGGTGAACATGAGTTAGGCATGCTTCTCTTAGGGTTAAACCATACACAATCAATTCCGGCATTGATAGCTCCTTGAATATCGGATGTTAAACGATCACCTATCATTAAAAATTCTTCTTTACTGCTTGTATGCAGGGCATCAAAAATATAGTAAAAGAAATGGGGATTCGGTTTTTCATAACCAATTTCTTCGGAGATAAAAAGTTGTTCAAAATATCCTTGTAGCTTGGCACCTCCTAATCTTTTTCTTTGAGTCTTTCCTACACCGTTTGTTCCAATATATAATTTAAAATCTTGCTTACTTAAAGCATTTAATAATTCATGTGCATGGGTGATGGCCTTATGTCCTTGGTTTAAATGCTCACGGTACATAGCTTCAACTTTTGCTCCGTTTTCATCTATTTGAAATTCCTTCAAAAAAAGTGAAAAACGCGTTGTCAGCACTTCTTCACGAGAAATCAAGCCTTCCTCTAATTGATGCCATAATCCATCATTAATGCGCTTATAACATGCAATTGTTTGTTTGTTATAGGGCAACTCGTACAGCGTAATAATTTGTTTTAAAGCCTTTTCTTCTGAATCTTGAAAATCAAGTATCGTATCATCTAAGTCAAAAATAATATGTTTGTATTTGTTCATTCCTATCCACCTCTTGGTAGTAATATATCGAAAGGAACAATATAATAATAGGAGATATCTCATATTGAGGTGATAAAATGGAAAAAATCAATTTGAAGGATTACGCTGAAAATTTTGTGGATATATATAATGATATTCAAGAAACTTTTCCGAAAGCAGTTTTACATCAGGCTTATATTTGTAAGTTTTCTTCTAATGAATATATAGTGCGCTTTGATGAAGATATTCAGTACTTATTTTTATTATTGGATGGGCGGGCAAAAATATATATAGTACACGAAAATGGAAAACGTGCGCTGATTCAGTTTCTAAAGAAAGATGATTTTATTGGTGAATTATCCTTGATTGAGGTGGAAAAGAATTTAAAAGATGTTGTGGCTATAAATGACTGCACTTGCTTAGCGGTTCCATTGGCTTCATCGAAAGAGCATCTGTTAAATGACAATCGTTTCCTCCATAATTTATCAAAATATTTAGGTGATAAATTACTTAAAAGAACGGATCATTACACAGATATGCAGGATTATGAATTCAAAAATCGATTGGCCAAATATATTCTTCAAATAGAAAACGATGGATGCTTTCAAGAGAAGCATACCGAAACAGCAGAATACGTGGGGGGAAGCTATCGACATTTATTATACACACTTAACCAATTCCATGAAGAAGGATTATTAGAAAAAAAAGGAAGGAAATATTATATCATTAATAAAAAAAAGTTAGAAAGATTAAGTTCAAAAAAGGATTAATTTTGTATGATTTGATAACTTGAAATATAAACAAGTTGTTACACTTTTTTCTTATCACAGAAACGAATTCTGCTTTGCTAATATACGTTTTCAAATTTAAAAATAGCTAATAGAATATTTACTACCACCATTAAAATTTAAAATTAACCAAATCTTTTGCGTTTTTTCATTCAACCAAAGTTTTTAACATAGCCTAATAAAATAAAATATTGTTAAGATGAATTAATATTCTGTTTGTGATGTCACTCACTTTAACTAACTAGTGCGTTTGCTGAAGATCGGATCTGTCTTTAAGGCAGCTTTTTCTTATGCAACTAACGGGGCAGCATTCCTGTAATAACTGAAAATGAAGTTTGAACGAAAAAAGACCTCTTGATAAGATGAATGTGTCCTAAGCTGGCCAGCTAAAAAAGGACAAAACATCTATTTGGAGGTCTCACAATGAATTATAACCAAAATCATAAAATCACTCAAATTACTTCTGAAACCTTAATTGTCGGAGTAGATATAGCCAAGCACAATCATGTCGCAAGAGCACAGGATTTTAGAGGATTGGAACTGGGTAAAACGTGTTTCTTTGAAAATACGAATGCAGGATTTCATTCGTTTCTAGATTGGATTAACCAACTTGTTAAAGAGTGTAAGTTAAATCAAGTGATTGTAGGCATGGAGCCAACCGGTCACTACTGGTTAAATCTAGCTCATCTTCTAAAAGAGAATAATATTAAGTTCGTATCTGTCAATCCACTACATGTTAAACGAAGTAAAGAATTAGACGATAATTCACCTACAAAGAATGACGTGAAAGATGCAAAAGTCATCGCACAATTAGTCAAAGACGGAAGATACGCCGAACCAACAATTCCACAAGGAATTTATGCAGAACTCCGAGTGGCCAAAAAACTTCGCGATCTTCTCAACGTTGACTTACAAGTCGTTCAGGGACAAGTTCATAACTGGCTTGATCGTTACTTTCCCGAATTTTTGACAGTGTTCAAAAGTTGGGAAGGCAAGGCAGCTATTCATTTTCTAAAGCTAGAAGCCTTGCCACATGAACTTGTAAATTATACGGAAGAAGAGCTCTTACTTTCCTTAAGACAAGTGGTAAAACGCAGTATAGGCTTAAAGAAGATACGAGCACTCAAAGAAGCAGCCAATCGTTCGATTGGTATTCGTCAAGGGGCAGCTATGGCGAAATTAGAGTTGAGAGCTTTACTAGAGAAGTATGATTTTATTCAAATGAAATTCGAAGAATTAGATTATCAATTAGATCAGTTATTAGACCATATCCCAGGTGTTACTCAGATGTTAGAGGTGTCAGGAATCGGTCGAGATACAGTAGCAGGGTTTTTCGCAGAGGTCGGCGACCTCAGAGACTATCAACATCCTCGCCAAATCGTAAAATTAGCAGGTTTAAGTTTAAAAGAAAACACATCCGGAAAGCACAAAGGTCAGACCAAGATTACCAAACGGGGACGAAAGAAATTGAGGGCTCTCTTATTCCGGGCAGCCATGATACTGGTGGCAAAGAACAAGGCTTTTAAAGCTCTCCATATATATTACACAACACGTGCTCAGAATCCATTAAAAAAAATGCAATCTCTGATAGCCTTGTGTAACAAGCTTATTCGAATTCTGTTTTCAATCGGTAAAAAACAATTTACGTTTCAAGAAGACAAGATGTTAATGGATATCCCTCATATGGCAACATTTATGGTGCATCAAACAGTCGCATAGTTCATCGAATTTAAGGTTACACGGTCATTTAATTAACACTCATTTAAAAGTGAAGCACGGATTAGTCGGCAAAGCAACTAACGTGAGGGCTTAGATCCTGTGGGGCAGCATGACCGACATCCACCTCATGGAAAGGTTGAACGAAGGAATGTAGGAGCATCGACTCTGTGAGACATGGGAGGGTTGACCTCCATGAGACAAGTGGATATCCTAAAGTGCGATTATAACATTGATTAAACCAATTTTTTCCTATAATTGGCTAGTTTAGCATACACTTTTTTCGATAAATCCCTACCCTTGAGGAGTGATGCCGAGCTTACATAAATAACTGTTAATGATATGACTATGAAATTCGAAGAATTCTAGAGCAATCGTGAGATTGTGTTTAGTTTATTGAGGGAGGTTAGTTGCATAAGGATTCAGTATAGAGGTTTTTCAAAATAGAAAAAGAATAGATAAGGATATAAGTTTTTTAGTCTGGGGGATTCATATGTCATTTGAGCAATGTCATAGCATTACTTCTTTAATGTCAGGGTTTAATAAAACGTGGTTCTTTGCCGGTGGTTGGGCAATTGATCTTTTTATCGGCAGAGAAACAAGACAACATCACGATATAGAGATTGCACTATTTCGAGAAGACCAATTATATCTGAAGGAATATCTTAAAGAATGGGATTTTAAAAAGGTTATTAAAGGTAAATTTTACACTTGGGAAAATGAATTTTTAGAGTTACCTATTCACGAAATACACGCTGTGAATGATTCAAATGGAGATAAATTAGAAGTTCTTCTAAATGAAACAAAGAAAAATGATTGGAAATTCAGAAGGGATTTAACGATTTCCCACCCACTTAAGTCAGTTTGGAGTTATTCTGATACAGGCATTCCTTATCTAAATCCAGAAATTGTACTTTTATATAAAGTAAAAAACACAAGAGAAAAAGACCATCAAGACTTTATGGCGACAATAGACAATCTAAATAATCAGAGGAAAAAATGGCTTTATTATGCTATACAATTGCACGAACCAGAACACAAATGGCTTCAATTCTTAACATAATGTTATAAAGAACTAAAGGGGCAGGATAGATTGCTCAACAAGGGTTTGTTTGTTTTTATCTTTTTAAGAAAGATAATTTTATGATTGGAGGGAATTATGAGGGAAATTACTTTGTCTAATGGAAAAACAGTTGAAGTCGAATGTTTAAGTTGTGCTTTAACAAGCGGGGAAATAGAGCCGGATGGTGGTGTAATAGTCGAAACTGAATATTTTCATGCTCACCAAGACGTTGCATATCCCATTAAAGGTTTAGTAATCTTAGCATCTAAACGCCATATTAAGTGCTTTGACGAGTTAAATGACTTAGAAAAGGTTGATTACATAAACTTGCTATCTAAGATTAGAAAAGCTCAAAGGGAAGTATTAGGGATTGAACATGTTTATTACTTTTATAATGAAGATACTACCTACCATTTTCATACTTGGATGGTTCCTCGATATGAATGGATGTACGATTTTGGACGTTCGGTAGAATCTGTTAGACCAGTTTTGCTCCATGCAAGAAACAAATTGAATAATGATGAAAATGTAAAAAGTGTAATTGATGGAATTAAGGCTTTAAAAAAAGAACTATACACTTAATCCTTCCTTGTCCCACTAACAGTTGCTTTCGATAAGAGAGTTGCTTTGGCAGCTCTTTTTCTTATGGCACTAAAGGGGCAGGTTAGCTAGATTGTGAAGGTTTGTACTTAAACTAACGGGTGCGTTCGTATTATAAGGTTAGCCAGTTTTTACTGGTTGACCTTTTTTTAATAGAATCTATTATATCAGTAGCCAGGGTAGGACGTACGGGTGCGTGGGACTTGATCCCGTGAACTAAACTGTCCGCCCCCTACTTGTAGAAACATGTTTGAGGCTGGTTGGGACGCAGATCCCGTATAACAAGCGAAGCTATGACACTACATGGAGGACTAGGGGTACTGGTTAGTAAGTAGAGGAGGAAAAAACAATGAATCCAGTTGTTGGTCTGGATGTGGCAAAAGGAGAGAGCCAAGTTCAGGCATTTTTAGATCATTCTAAACCGTATGGGAAGAGTTTTTCAATGAAGCATATCAAAGAGGAGTTAGAGCATTTTTTAGAATTTCTAAAAGAAATTGAAGAGGTGACAGGGCAGATGCCTATGGTCATTTTAGAATTTACAGGGCACTACCATTCTCCCGTTATTCAATACTTGGAGGAACAAGGAATTCTATATATCTTACTAAATCCGATTATTTCTTATCAGGCAAAGAAGTCCAGCTTGGGAAGGTAAAAGCGGACGCTATCGATGCGTACCAGTTGTGTGTGCTGTATTACAAAGAGGATTTAGAACCTCATAAAATTAGAGGAATTCAGCTATTGGACCTTCGGGATTTGTCCAGACAACAGGAAATCGTAACGAATATGTATGTGGAAGCTAAACTTCAGTTTCACACCATTTTAGATCAAGTGGTTCCTAAATACTGGAAGGTTTTTGGAAATCTATATTCGAAGGTTTCTTTGAAGGTTTCTTTATTGATGTTAAAGGAATATCCCACTTCAGAGGCGGTATTAACAGCCTGGGAAAGTAGACTAGCAGAGAGTGTTATAGAGTTCTGTCCTAGCCGATCGGGTGAATAGGCAAGGGAAAAAGCAAAAAAAATAAGGGATTCCGCATCTCGAAATCCACTTCAAAAAAGCGTGTATCAAAGTCACGTTTTCAATCTTCATATGTATATTGAGTTGCTTTTTCATTACCAGGGACACCTCTCTGAGTTGGAAGATCGTATAGTGGCCCTGGCAAATGAACTGGAAGAATATAAGATCATCCAATCGATTCCCGGTATCGGAGAAAAAATCGCAGCCACGATTATCTCTGAAATTGGTGAAATCGATCGGTTTAATCACCCGAAAAAACTAGTTGCCTTCGCTGGAGTAGATCCAAGTGTTCACTCATCAGGTAAGTTTACGGCAACCATTAATCGTATTACTAAAAGAGGTTCGAGCAGACTACGTCATTCTCTGTATCTTGCCGTACTATGTGGCATAAGAAGTTCAAGGAACAAAAAGCTTAAAGCCTTCTATGATAAGAAAAAATCAGAAGGAAAACCGGCCAAAGTGTCAATCGTTGCCTGTATGAATAAGTTGCTTCATTGGATTTACGCTTTATTAAAGAGAAAAGAAGCATTCCTAGATTTAGCCTGATTAACGATTTTGTGAAACAGAGAAAAATCCTTCCAAAAGGGTTTTGGAGGGTTATTTGTCAGAACAAAAATAGTATATCATAAGGGAAATGAAAATTTTAGAGAAAGATATTGACATCCTATTAGCTGGTTTAGCTAAATAATAAGTTAATTAAAGAACGCACATATTAGATATGACTAAAATGTGCGTTCCCCTTTGTTTTCATATGTTTACCTTATCTAACCTAAATATAATTCGGTTAGGATGCTTTCTTTGTTTAGATGAGTTTGAGCAATTACGAGTTCGTTCTTGGAAAAGCATGTCGGTATCCATTCCATACGAAAATAAGTGATACAAGAATGAGAACAAACACTGTCCATGGAAGTGCATAAGCATTTGATGCGCTTATTATAAAACCACCGGCCAGCGATCCGCCAAAAATACCGAGATTGTAGACAGTCACAATAATGGAGGTCGCCACATCTATTGCTTTGTCAGCCACTTTATTAGCTGCTGTTTGGAACAAGGTTGGGGCACCGCCAAATGACACTCCCCATAAAAATACAGACAAATGAGCTATAATTGCCAAGTTGCCCACCGTTCCAATCACCAGCATAGAAATTGCTGTTAGGAGTACAGTCCCTAGGGCAGTTCTGCGTAAATGATTGTCAATTAGCTTACCAGTCAATGCTATACCCACCAAAGTACCTATCCCAAATAGAAGCAAAGCAAGACTAGTTCCACCTTCGAAATGAAGTGCTTTCGTAAATGGGGCGATGTAGGTGTATAGTATATAATGAGCTAATAATGTGGCAAACGTCACGATGAGAATCGTGGGCATCCCAGGAATCTTAAATACTTGACTAAGGGGTACACGATCTTGAGCACTTTCCCCCGGGAAAGGCGGTACTTTCAAGGAAACCCATACAAAAAGAATGAGTGCAAGCAAGGTAAGTATCCCAAATGTAGCCCGCCATCCAACCATTCCCACTATTGCTGAAGCAAGTGGCAAACCGATGGACAACGCAATGGTACTGCCTGTGAGGGCCGTTGCCATCGCTCGCCCTGCATTCTGAGGGGATACAAGTCGCGTAGCATAGCTAGCTACAAGAGGCCATAATACACTTGCAAATATACCTGCTAAAATTCGAGCGACGATGGTTAGTGAGTAGCTAGATGAAATCGCGGTAATCGCGTTAGCAACAGCAAAACCAACCAACAAAGAAAGAAGCAAAGTTTTACGTCCCACTCCGCGCGTGAGAGAAACCCCAGGAATGGCAGCCACTGCGGATGCTATCGCATAAGCGGAAACCAGACTTCCGATTTGAGCCTCTGAAGCCCCTAAATCAGCACTCATTTCAGGAAGTACACCAGCAGGCAGCAGTTCAGTGACAAGGACAGAGAATGAAATCGTTGATAAGGCGAGTAAACTGCCAAGTGGCAGCTTTTCTTTAAAAGATGTTTGCTTCATGATGAAACCGTTCCTCCTTAATAAATATAGAATTAAATTAAATGAACCTCTCTATTTATATAGAGAAAGTAATGCTAATCCATAGCAAGCCATCTTTCTTTTCAAAAGAATACTGCCACATCGGAAACATGCAATGGGATTGTTTAGTTCCTAGTGTGTTTTAGCTTATATGGACTGAATAATTCTTATGCGGCATATAATTCCCTATGAGATCCATTGTATGCGTGCGCATGCATATAGTATTAAGCGTTATGCTACCTTTTGTCAAATAAAAAAAGACCCTATCCGAATTTAGGGCTTTGAAAAATCATTGATATGGCTATAGTTTATTTATGAGATTTAGCAATTCTTGTTTATTACTATTTTCAGAAGAAGCAGCGAGAAAAACTTGATTAAATGTTTCGATACATTCCTTTACGGCTTCTTCACCTTTTGTAGTCAAACTAGTATAAACTCCACGAAGATCGTCTTCACAAGCACTTCTTTGTAATGTCTGACAACTTCTTGCTTCTAGTCTAGCCACAAGCCTAGAAACAGCACTTTGACTTAGTCCAACCAAGTCAGGTAGATCTTGCAGTCTCAATCTTTTATTGTATTCTAGAGATAAATAATAAAGCACATAAAACTCTTTCAAGGTTAAATCATATTTTTCTTGAAATACTGCTTCGAGTTCATTGTTTATTTTCATTTGAATATGTGTAAGGGATAACCAATTATCCAAAAGTTCGTTATTCATAATAAGATTCTCCTTTTCTATAAAATGAAAACCTTTGATTATCGTATTGTACTGGGTTATACAAAAATCCATGTAAAATATGATACCATTTGCTTTGTTTTTAGTCCATTTTGTTTATTCTGAGCTTTTTAGGTAGTTTTTTGTTCAAATAGCTTAAAAGAAATCGTTGACATTGTTTTTTATCCATGATAGGGTTTAACCATTAATTATATGCGTACGCATGCATTTAAATATTTGAGTGAGGGATTCACTTCCCCGTCACTTATATCATTTATATATCATTTATATATTCATTAATGTTATCAAGTAAGCACTTTTTCTCCAATGTCAAGTCAGTATCTTTGTGAAATTTCTTCATCATTTAAACAGGTATTCAAAAAATTACCACCAAAGATTCACTGTGGTCCTAAGTATACAGTTTCATTCTAAACCTGTTATTGACTATAGTGATGTATTTTGATTTAGAAAGGGAGCCAATGAAATGACAAATATAAATATACCGGTTTCTGTCTTAAACCTTTCCCCGATTCGTCAAGGACAGGAACCTAAGGATGCAATTGATGCGATGGTTGATTTAGCAAAAGCTACGGAGGAAATGGGATATAAGCGCTATTGGATTGCAGAACATCATAATACTCCTACACTTGTAAGTTCAGCTACCTCCATTTTAATTAAGCATACATTGGAGCATACGAAAACCATCCGTGTTGGATCTGGCGGGGTTATGCTGCCTAATCATTCTCCATTAGTCGTTGCCGAACAATTTGGAACGATGGCAACCATCTATCCAAACCGTTTGGACTTAGGACTTGGAAGAGCACCTGGAACTGATATGATGACGGCAAGTGCGTTAAGACGTTCACAGAAAGATTCAGTTTATACATTTCCTAATGACGTAAATTCCTTGCTTACATACTTTGGACCTGAAGAAAAACAGGGTTATGTCAAAGCGTATCCAGGTGTTGGTACTAAAATCCCATTATATATTTTGGGGTCATCGACAGATTCGGCGTATTTAGCTGCTCAATTAGGGTTGCCGTATGTGTTTGCCTCACACTTTGCACCTAGGCATATGGAGGAAGCCATCTCGATTTATCGAAATCGATTCCAACCTTCTGACTATCTTGATTCTCCATACATGATGGTTTGTTTAAATGTGATTGCAACTGAAACAGATGAGGAAGCGAAAAGAGAATCAACAACGATGCAACAATTTTTCCTAAATGTAGTACGAGGTACACAATTTCCATTGCAGCCACCAGTAGATAGCATGGATAACCTATGGAGCGAACCTGAGAAAGAAATGGCTTCCTCGATGACCAGTGTAGCGTTATTGGGAAGCAAAGAGACAGTAAGAGCACAATTAACAAATTTCCAAGAGAAGTATAATGTAGATGAAATAATGGCTGTTTCCTATATCTTTAATCCTGAGAAACAAAAGCGGTCATATCAAATCTTTAAGGAAATTGTTGAAGGTAAATAAATAGCAGGAAAACACCTCTGTTATGGAGTTAAGGGGGGGATGGTATCGCGTTATCTTTTAAATTAAATTGTATTTTTTATATAACAGACGTTAAAGCCGTGGTTTATTAAATGTGATCACGGCTTTTTCTGTTTGCCTTAATTTACTTAATATGTGACGAAATACGCTTGAACGATAACGTTCTTTAATCCATAAAGGATTAAGGCTAATATTGAAGAAGTCTTTCTTGAACTAACGGGGCAGTTTAGTTCAAGAACAAACTGGGGTTTTTTATTTGTTTTACTAGTTTGGAGAGTAGCCTATAATTGTTTTTATATAAGAAGTAGTTAGAAAGAGGTTTATATGTTTCAAAATTTTTTTGAGAGAACGTGTATTTTAATATTACATATCGTAAAATTGTTAATTATTTTAGTATTGTGCTGTGCTGGTATTATTATAGGTGCTGTAATATTAGGTATTATGGGTATTGATGTACTTAATATACAACTAATCTTAGATATAGCATCAGTACCTTTTATGTTTTTCGACCATAAAATTGTCGAAAGAATAATAAGCATAATCTGCTTTTTTCTTTCTGTTTTAATATATTTTCAATTAAGAAAGATGAACTAAATAATACAATGTTAAGCTAACGAGTTAAACATTTGTCTTATTCAACTAAAGGGTGCGTTAGCTGAAGATCAGAGCTGTCTTTAAGGCAGCTCTTTCTTTATGCAACTAACGGGGCAGAATAGTTGCGAAATTAGTAAAAAATAGCAATTATAGAGAACTAGGCTATATAAAGCAATTAGAATAGGGGGAAAGAATTTGATTACTCATTTCTCAGATTTAGAATTAATAACAGTATCTATAGAAGGTGTAAAACAATGTTACGCTAACCGTCTGCAGCTACCCATAATATCTGAATCTAAAGATTTTATTCGGTTTCAGCTTACACCATTTACGACATTAAGTTTTAAAGAAGCGTATGAACCCATTTCTCCAGCGCACTTTGCTTTTCAAGTTCCATATTCTCAATTTGACGAAGTAGCATCGTTTGTACAACAATCTGGATTATTAGTTATAAGACGAGTAGATGGTCAGTATATCGACGAAACGAATGGGAGAAAAAATCTATATTTTCGTGATGGAGATGGTCACCTTCTCGAAATTATTGCACATGATTATGTAAATGAGGATGAAATAAACACATCCGGTATGTTAAAAACATTGTATTTAAGAGAGGTTGGCTTTCCTGTGGATTCGGTCCCAAACTTTCGGGATTGGTTGAAAAGTGACTTGGAAATGAAAACGGAAAAAGATCAAGATATGTTTAATTTCGTAATAGGTGGAACAGCACATGCAATAGTTGTTTCAAAACAAAGACCTTGGATCCCTATTGCTATGAAGGCATTACCAGCAAAGATGGTGGTGACATTCGGCACGCCCGATATAAAGTTTATTAATGACCTATCAAAAAATATTGATAACTCTTTTATAGACTCTAAGAAACTATTTTTATCTAGGGATGGTTATACTTTTTGTATTGAACATTCGCCTGAATTTAATGCCTCATTGGTAAAAAAGTTAAATTTACCTATTTGAACCACAGAGGCTTTAAATAAGGGTTGCTGTTGCAGCCATTTTCCTTAATGAACTAACGGGTGCGTTAGCTGAAGATTGGAGCTGTCTTTAAGGCAGCGCTTTTTAAAAATTAATTATGTTTTACTGAGAGATAGAGGGAGGGGGAATTTTCAATGAGTAAAGCAATTATTTTTGATATGGATGGAACCTTATTTCAAACAAATTTAATTTTAGAACCTGCCCTAGAAGAAACATTTGATGTACTACGAAAAGAAAGTTTATGGGATACAAAAACACCGATTGAGCAATATAGGGGAATTATGGGTGTCCCTCTACCAGTGGTATGGGAAACACTTTGCCCAAACCACTCACTAGAAATACGAGTAAAGAGCAATGAGATTTTTCATAAAAAGCTTATTGAACTAATTCAAGCACAAAAAGGTGCATTATATGCTGATGTGGAGAGAACATTAAATGAGTTAAGTAAAAAGTATCCCTTATTTATTGCCAGCAATGGACAGATAGAATATTTACAAGCAATTGTAGAAACTTATAATTTGGATAGATTTATTCAAAATACATATAGTATCCAACTGATTAAATCTGGGCATAAGTCTGATTTAGTACAAATGGTGAAAAGTAAAAATCAAATTGGAAAAGGTTACGTTGTCGGAGATCGTTCTTCAGATATAACTGCTGCTAAGGATAATGAACTTATTGCCGTTGGTGTGAACTTTGACTTTGCTCAAGAAGATGAATTAAAACAAGCTGATTTTGTAGTGAATAATTTCAAAGAAATCTTAGAGTTAGTTTAAACTTCAAAGGGCCGCCAATTGGCGGCCTTTTGAAAATAGGATCTTAGCATTATCATACATTCGCATTAAAGTGAAAAACTACCCTTAATGAACTATCGGGGCAGGTTAGTTGAACAAGGGTAATTCATAATATGTATAGAATATGTAGAGTGTAGGTTCATTTGAAGGAAATGAGGTGGCTATCATAAAGAAAATTCTTAGTTTATTGTTTTTGTTTGTATTGTTTATTGGTGTAGTTGCTTGTAACAAGGATGTGGCCAAAGAAGACGTGGCGAAAGAGGCTGATATAGAAAAATTCGTTAAAGATTACAGTACGGAACGATATAACGTTAAAGACCCCTCTAATCCTCCGTCTTCAGATGAAATTGCAAACAAGGTTAAAGAATATTTATCAAAAGATGAATATGATGCTCAAATAGCTAACCGTTATTATTCAATACCATCAATGGTAGCCAAGGAAGTTAATAAAAGTATTGAGGTACAAAACCTTAACCTTGAAGAACAAAGTAAAAATGATGATAGTACAATTGATTATAAATACACTTTAAAATTTAAGCTTTATGACGAGGAGTCATCTAAAGTTTATGATAAAGAAGGAGAGCTAACTATCTCTACTAAAGATAATGAATTAAAAATCACTCGTGATTGGAGTAGAGGGGTGAAAATTGACGGTTTAGATGGTGGACTTTAATAAGAGCTTATAGAACTAACGGGTGCGTTAGCTGAAGATCGGTGCTGTCTTTTAGATAGCTTTTTCTTATGGAAATAAAGGGCAAAATATTTGGGGGTGTAAATTGTTATATAGTCCAAAATGGAGTAAAGCAAAAAAACGTTTATCGAGTTTTCTATGTGAGCCATTGCGTTCTAGAGTGGATTTTCAAGTTATCAATTACCGTAAAGCTCATGATCAATTAGGCAGAGCTGTAATTACCGTTGATAAAGTGGAAATATTAAGTATGTGTACAATTACAGCTGAAAGAGAAGAGTTTTATTTAGAAAGTGACATACGAGCCAAATCTAATCAGTATAACGATGATGATGTAACTGAAAATCTAGCTTTACAAGATCAAGCTCATAAAATGCTTAAAGCAGATGGAATTTATAGTCAATATGATTTTTTCTTTGCAATAGAAAAATACTTTAACTCTCCAATTGAGGAATTAATAAAGTCTTCGGATACTTTGATTAGAATTCTTTGTCTATTAGATCGTCGTATAGGAAAAAGAACATTACTCAAGATGGAAGAAACAATTTTAAAAGAGCATGAACTTATTCAATATTTTTATAAACTACGTTGTGATGTAGAAAATATAAAAGTTATTATATAGTTCACTTATATAGGTGACAAGTACCATCCTTTGGGAAGTAGTTCAAGAATTTATGAGAGTAATAACCAAAAATCATTTTTGAGCTTAGCGATTTTTTATTAAACCAATGGCTTTTCTTAATGAACTATCGGGGCAGTTTAGTTCATTAAGATGATATAATAAAATTACAGGGATTAAATGTAAGTACCTTGTTCCACTAACAGCTTCAAGAGTTGAGGAATATATGATTAAATTGAACTTTATCACTTAAGGAATTATAGTTGAGGAGTCCAAAAGTAAATGGAATTATACCCCAAACGAACCGAAAAATATAAAAGGAAACAGCCTCCAGGCATTTTGTTTTTTTTGGGAAGTTGTTATCTATTAACTGAATTACTTCCTATCCAATATAGGAACATATGGACAACATTGGGTGTATCCCTGGGTATATCTCTTATTGTTATTATTACTCTTTTTGTAGTTATTGATAGAATAAAGGGCTGGTATTATACAAAGTGGATTGTGTTTATTCTTATTTTTATATTGGGTGTAGGTTTATATATCTTCAATGACATAAATGGGAATTGAAATACCACTATTCTAATTTAACTAACGGGTGCTTTAGGTTAGGATCGGAGCTGTCTTTAAAAGGCAGTTTTTTCTTTATGCAACTAACGGGGCAGTTTAGTTGAAGATGGAACCACCCATTTTTTAGCAATTCACTTAAATTCGATGGCCAACCGGGATACCGAAGATGGCGGGTGTAAACCAATTAGAACGTGATCTTATCCGTATGCGGCAGCGTGAAGGGATTGAACTGGCTAAGAAAGAAGGAAAGTTTAAAGGTCGGTTAAAGAAGTACCATAAAAATCATGCAGGAATGAATTATGCAGTAAAGCTTTATAAAGAGGGAGATATGACTGTAAATCAAATTTGTGAAATTACAAATGTGTCTAGGGCCTCATTATATAGAAAGCTATCGGAAAGGAACAGTTGATGAGTTATACCAAAAATCGGAAATATATAATGGAAAATAAATTCCATATAGAGGTGGAAATATATGCCTAAAATTGACAATATGTTAGCAATTCTATGGATGCTTCGTTCAGGGGAAAAAATTACTGCAAAACAAATTTCAGAAAAGTTAGAGATGAATATAAGGACTGTGTATCGTTATATTGATACAATTTCAACAAGTGGCGTACCTATAATTTCAGAACCAGGACATAACGGTGGATACACTTTATTGAACAATTTTATTGAGGCTCCTCTTTTTTTTGATTTTGAGGAGCAAACTTCACTATTTCACGCTGCTGTTTTTGCAGAAGAAGCCGGATATTATGGAAGTGAAGCACTAAATAGGGCCATTTCAAAACTAAGTAAATACTCAAATCAAGAGCAGGAAACAAAGATAAACCAACATTTAACTAGTCTTGAAGTAATAAGTCGATTAAGTTCAATCTCTATGGAACCTTTTTTGAAGGAGTTGGAGCAGGCCGTAGCTGACGGGTACTCAGTAAAAATTCTTTACCATAAAAGTGGCGAAAAGCAATTAAATTATAGATTGGTCGATCCGTACAGAATTATCTATTGGAATAATAAGTGGTATGTGATTGGATTTTGTCATCTTAGGGATGATATCCGTAGTTTTAGAGTAAATCGAATTGAAAGTCTAATGCTAACCGAAAATAAGTTTAACCGGCCAGAAAATTTTTCAGCACGTGACTTTTTTATGAAAAACCTCCTTCCAACTATAGAAGATAAGGGAGGGAATACTTCTTTAGTTATTAATGGGAATACAAGGACGTTGGGAGATATTTGCCAACATTGGTTTTTAGGACATTATTTACAAGAACGGACTTCAAATCAAGCAGTATTTCTTCTTGAAAAGGATATGATACATACATATGTACCTTATTTACTTTTACCGTACGGTAAATCTATTCAAGTTATTGAGCCAATAAGTCTAAAGAAAAGACTTATTGAAGTTCTGTCGGAATTAATAAAATTTCATCAAGTATGATAACTTCCCTGACGTTAGCTGTCAGGGAAGTTATATTATAATTGGCTATATCAATTGTGATTGGGAGTGTTATTGGATGCAAACAAAAAAAGTTTATCTATATGTATTTAACACAATGTCAGACTGGGAATATGGATATTTAATTGCCGAACTAAACACAGGAAGATATTTCAAAAAAGATATAGCACCTTTAAAAGTAGTTACAGTAGGAGCTAATAAAGAAATTATTACTACGATGGGGGGACTGAGCATAAAACCAGATATTCCCCTTGATGAGTGTACTCTTGAGAGTAAAGATCTTTTAGTTTTGCCTGGAGGGAATACTTGGGGAGAAGTTATTCATCAACCAATCATGGAAAAAATTGGCGAAGCTTTAAAGCTTGGCACTATTGTTGCTGCAATTTGTGGCGCAACTGAGGCCCTTGCGAATATGGGATACCTAGATTCTAGAAAGCATACAAGCAATAACTTAGAGTATATTAAAATGGTTTGTCCTAATTATAAAGGAGAAAAATTTTATGAGATGGGACCTGCGGTATCTGGTGAGAACTTGGTTACTGCATCAGGAGTAGCTCCTCTGGAATTTGCGATGGAAGTACTGAAAAAATTAGATGTATTTGCACCAGATACATTACATTCATGGTATAACCTAAATAAGACTCACAAACCTGAATACTTCTTCCAGTTAATGAATTCAATAAATAGATGAGCTAAAAAAATCAACTTAGCAGATTTATATTAGTTTAAATAATTACCATGCTTTAGACAATGTCAAAGCATGGTTTTTGAATATAACTTAAAAATGCTTATGGAGTAATGAAAAAAGCCCAATTTCTCTTAATTAACGATGAAGTTGGGCTTTTTAGTATTGAAAATTCCTTAACGTTGTAAATCCGCATTTTCCTGACGGTACCCCTAATTGTATTCCTTATGGAACTACCATGAAAATAGACTTCTGGAATTTAGGGGAAAAGGCAATACTTAAGAAGACGCAGCTCATTGTTTTTTAAAAAAGGGGAGAGCGCCTAATTTACTGATTTATTGTAGGTAAGTGGACTGAATTTAAGATGCTTCAGGTTCTTGTAACGTAACTGTGTATCCTAAACTTTCAAGTCTTCTTAGTGAGTGCCGAAAAATTGATTGTTGTCTCTGCTTATCAAAGTAGTCTTCGCCTAAGTCTACATACATTTCTTTTCGAGTTAAGAGATAATAGGAGATACGTAACATGGCATGAGCGACTACTATTCCTGCTCGTTTCTTACCTTTTCGTGATGCTGTACGCCTATACAGTGCTCCGAGATAGTTTTTAGATCCTCTTACAGAATGAGCTGCTTCTGTTAATGCTGATCTCAAATACTTGTTTCCTTTTTTTGTTTTAGCCGATTTTCTTTTTCCCGCACTTTCGTTATGCCCAGGAACTAGTCCTGCCCAAGAACACATATGAGCTGCACTTGGAAACTGTTTCTTAATATCAGTCCCAATTTCAGATAAAATTTGCTCAGCCATTCTTGTAGCTATGCCAGGAATAGAGTCTAATCGTTCCACATCTTCTTGATAGGAGCTTACTCTTTCCTCGACCTCTTGGTCGAGCATCTCGATTTGCTCTGTTAAAAAATCAATATGCTTTAAAATGGTTTTTAACATGAGGCGTTGATGCGAATTGATATAACCTTTAAGGGCGAGTTCTAGTTCATCTTTCTTCTTTTTCATTGTGCGTCGAGCAAAGTTTGCTAGTTTTTCAGGGTCTTCTTCACCTTCGGCAATTGCGTTAAGCATGTCACGAGCCGAAACACCCATAACGTCTGAAACCACTGAGCCTAGCTTAATATTTGCGCCCTCTAACACTTTTTGGATGCGATTATGTTGTCTAGCACGTTCTTCAATGATACTTCTACGGTACCGAACTAGTTCACGTAGTTCCCGTTGATTTCGATCTGGAATGTAACTAGCTTTTAGAAGTCCATGACGAAGAAGTTTGGCAATCCATTCTGCATCTTTAACATCTGTTTTACGCCCTGGCACTGCTTTCATATGTTGAGCATTCACAACTAAAAACTCAATCTCTTCAGCTTCTAATAAATTAACAATAGGTTTCCAATATACACTGGTACTCTCCATGGCAACATGAGTACAGTTATTCTGTTTAATCCAATCCACTAACTGAATTAGAAAAACAGTTTTTGTTGAAAACGTTTGAATCTCCTTTCCTTCTGGTGTCATAATACATGCAGTAATATTGTCCTTATGGACATCCATACCACATGCTCTTTCAATGACTACTTCCATTGAAAACATCCTTTCTACGGCTCTCAATATAATTGGAGGCTGGTGCAAAAACCAGAATAGGATTAATCTACCATGTGTGCTTCCCGTAAGGGAGCGACAGTCAGTGGTGCACCTTGGTCGTTGGAGTCAGACTAACGGATGGGCTCTAACGCACCATAGTTCATCGACCTTCCTCTCCCAGCCGTAGAATCAGTATTGACCGTTCTGAACCATTTTCATTCTCTGTGGTGAAGCGCTGATTTTTGCGCTTCATGGATGGCTAACGGGTGCGTTAGCTGAAGATCGGAGCTGTCTTTAAGGCAGCTTTTTCTTATGCCACTAAAGGGGCAGGTTAGTTCCATAAGGGAAGTGTTAAAGAACTGTGTAGTAAAAAATATGGTACACTAACACCAGTAATTGTAAAGGTAGGAATTAATATGAATATTGGCGATATGTTATATCAACTAGTTTTCCTTATTTTTATATTTGGAATATTTTCTGGTGTGTTTTTTCTTGTTCGTTCTCTCGTTACTAAACAACCAAGCAAGTCAGAAAATATCGAACAAAAGCTAGATAGAATTATTGATTTACTTGAAAAGGATAAAAAAAATTAATCTTTTTCTCTTTTGGCATTAATCCTTACTGCACTATTTATTTCAACTCTACAATAAGTCTTAATGGAACTACGGGTGCGTTAGCTGAAGATCGGAGCTGTCTTTAAGACAGCTTTTCTTATGAAACTATCGGGGAGAATAGTTGAAGAAATGATATTATTATGGAAAAAAGTAACATGACATTTGGAAAGGTTGAGAAAAATTGGAGATCTGGAAATTAAGTGAAAAAGTATCGAAAATTAGCGATGTAATACCTTATTATTTTGTTAGTCTATTCTTGTCTTGTATCTCTTTTTCTGTTTTTATAATTGTAGTTAGTGGAGAACCCTCTTGGTTGCAGTTAATGCCTGTTATTATTTATTCTTTTTATGTTGTTATACCTTATTTACTTTTTGCAGTACCATTGCAAATTA
Organism: Bacillus sp. T-10(2022); assembly: GCF_056502895.1. NCBI lineage: Bacteria > Bacillati > Bacillota > Bacilli > Caryophanales > Bacillaceae > Bacillus > Bacillus sp. T-10(2022). Next base: position 3,365,054 of record NZ_CP113518.1, on the reverse strand, counting down.
TATTTAATAAACGCCCGAGAAAATTTAATGTGTTTTATCTTTTAATTTACACGGTACTTTCTTTTGTAGCAGTATTTTTATTTAATGTAATGTTATTTAGAGTTGAACCTACATATTTAGTTAAAACCCAAATATATTACGGTTTTAGTTTTGCAGCAGCTGCTATTTATTGGTTTTGGGATTCTGTCTTCTTACAAAAGAAAAACTGAAATATCCTAGTTCTTCAGCTTACAGGGTGCGTTAGCTGAAGCTCAGAGCTGTTTTTAAGGCAGCTTTTTCTTATAGAACTAACGGGGCAGCATTCCTGTAATAACTGAAAATGAAGTTTGAACGAAAAAAGACCTCTTGATAAGATGAATGTGTCCTAAGCTGGCCAGCTAAAAAAGGACAAAACATCTATTTGGAGGTCTCACAATGAATTATAACCAAAATCATAAAATCACTCAAATTACTTCTGAAACCTTAATTGTCGGAGTAGATATAGCCAAGCACAATCATGTCGCAAGAGCACAGGATTTTAGAGGATTGGAACTGGGTAAAACGTGTTTCTTTGAAAATACGAATGCAGGATTTCATTCGTTTCTAGATTGGATTAACCAACTTGTTAAAGAGTGTAAGTTAAATCAAGTGATTGTAGGCATGGAGCCAACCGGTCACTACTGGTTAAATCTAGCTCATCTTCTAAAAGAGAATAATATTAAGTTCGTATCTGTCAATCCACTACATGTTAAACGAAGTAAAGAATTAGACGATAATTCACCTACAAAGAATGACGTGAAAGATGCAAAAGTCATCGCACAATTAGTCAAAGACGGAAGATACGCCGAACCAACAATTCCACAAGGAATTTATGCAGAACTCCGAGTGGCCAAAAAACTTCGCGATCTTCTCAACGTTGACTTACAAGTCGTTCAGGGACAAGTTCATAACTGGCTTGATCGTTACTTTCCCGAATTTTTGACAGTGTTCAAAAGTTGGGAAGGCAAGGCAGCTATTCATTTTCTAAAGCTAGAAGCCTTGCCACATGAACTTGTAAATTATACGGAAGAAGAGCTCTTACTTTCCTTAAGACAAGTGGTAAAACGCAGTATAGGCTTAAAGAAGATACGAGCACTCAAAGAAGCAGCCAATCGTTCGATTGGTATTCGTCAAGGGGCAGCTATGGCGAAATTAGAGTTGAGAGCTTTACTAGAGAAGTATGATTTTATTCAAATGAAATTCGAAGAATTAGATTATCAATTAGATCAGTTATTAGACCATATCCCAGGTGTTACTCAGATGTTAGAGGTGTCAGGAATCGGTCGAGATACAGTAGCAGGGTTTTTCGCAGAGGTCGGCGACCTCAGAGACTATCAACATCCTCGCCAAATCGTAAAATTAGCAGGTTTAAGTTTAAAAGAAAACACATCCGGAAAGCACAAAGGTCAGACCAAGATTACCAAACGGGGACGAAAGAAATTGAGGGCTCTCTTATTCCGGGCAGCCATGATACTGGTGGCAAAGAACAAGGCTTTTAAAGCTCTCCATATATATTACACAACACGTGCTCAGAATCCATTAAAAAAAATGCAATCTCTGATAGCCTTGTGTAACAAGCTTATTCGAATTCTGTTTTCAATCGGTAAAAAACAATTTACGTTTCAAGAAGACAAGATGTTAATGGATATCCCTCATATGGCAACATTTATGGTGCATCAAACAGTCGCATAGTTCATCGAATTTAAGGTTACACGGTCATTTAATTAACACTCATTTAAAAGTGAAGCACGGATTAGTCGGCAAAGCAACTAACGTGAGGGCTTAGATCCTGTGGGGCAGCATGACCGACATCCACCTCATGGAAAGGTTGAACGAAGGAATGTAGGAGCATCGACTCTGTGAGACATGGGAGGGTTGACCTCCATGAGACAAGTGGATATCCTAAAGTGCGATTATAACATTGATTAAACCAATTTTTTCCTATAATTGGCTAGTTTAGCATACACTTTTTTCGATAAATCCCTACCCTTGAGGAGTGATGCCGAGCTTACATAAATAACTGTTAATGATATGACTATGAAATTCGAAGAATTCTAGAGCAATCGTGAGATTGTGTTTAGTTTATTGAGGGAGGTTAGTTCCATAAGTGACCATACATAATATGTTATAATTTGAATAGTTTGGAAAACATTGCTTAAGGGGGGATATGGATGGAAGTGAATTTTGGAAATGTGGCAAAAAATTACGCTCAATATAGAAATGACTTACCTGTTGAGTTATTGGAAAGTTTAAAACTTAGAGGAATAGATTTTAACAATAAAAAAGTGGTGGATTTGGGTTCTGGGACGGGAGTATTAGGTCGAGTTTTACTTAATGAGGGTGCAGCTGTTGTGGGAGTAGAACCTTCAGCAGAATTAATAGAACAAGCGAAAGCAATTGATAAGAGTGAAGGTAATATTATTGAGTATATAAATACATACGCTGAATCTACAACTTTAGATAATGGTTTGTTTGATTATGTAACCGTTTTAAGAGCATGGCACTGGTTTAATCGGGAAAAAACCCTAGATGAAATTAAAAGAATTCTGGCGAAAAAGGGAAAGTTGATTGTAATGGATTCAGGGTTTATATCAAAAAGTAAAGTTATAGATGATACACTTCAAATTATTAAAGCACATATGCCAAATGGAGAGTTAAAACCGGCTGGCGCTAAGGCTGAATCAAAACAGTTTATTAATGGATTTCCAGTTGAGTGGTTTAAGGAATGGCAGGAACATAAATTTGACTTAAAAGAAACATATAAGTTCAATTACACAGTATCTTTTACAAATGAAGACTGGTGTGGAAGAGTGGGTTCTCTATCTTGGCTTTCAGGATTTGCAGAAAATCAACGAAATGAAATACTTGATGAAATCTTTACTCATTTAGTAAAAGAATTTGGAGACATTCAACATAATATCCAACATGGATGCTTTATAACTATATTGAATCATTTATAAATGTCTCTTTAATTGGGGTTAATATGTTTATTATCTTATGCAACTTAACGGGTGCGTTAGTGAAATTAGGGTTGCTGTGGAGAATAAGAAAAGTAGAGGAATTCCTGAAAGATTGGGTTTTGTTAATGAAGGTTGTATCAGACAAGCAGAATGGTTGTATGACCATTATGTTGACCATATTGTTTACGGTATGTTAGCTAAGGATTGGAATAAGTAGTAATTCATACCTTAATGAGGGTGTGTTTGCTGATGATCAGGGCTGTCTTTAAGGCGGCTTTTTCTTATGGCACTTACGGGGCAGCATTCCTGTAATAACTGAAAATGAAGTTTGAACGAAAAAAGACCTCTTGATAAGATGAATGTGTCCTAAGCTGGCCAGCTAAAAAAGGACAAAACATCTATTTGGAGGTCTCACAATGAATTATAACCAAAATCATAAAATCACTCAAATTACTTCTGAAACCTTAATTGTCGGAGTAGATATAGCCAAGCACAATCATGTCGCAAGAGCACAGGATTTTAGAGGATTGGAACTGGGTAAAACGTGTTTCTTTGAAAATACGAATGCAGGATTTCATTCGTTTCTAGATTGGATTAACCAACTTGTTAAAGAGTGTAAGTTAAATCAAGTGATTGTAGGCATGGAGCCAACCGGTCACTACTGGTTAAATCTAGCTCATCTTCTAAAAGAGAATAATATTAAGTTCGTATCTGTCAATCCACTACATGTTAAACGAAGTAAAGAATTAGACGATAATTCACCTACAAAGAATGACGTGAAAGATGCAAAAGTCATCGCACAATTAGTCAAAGACGGAAGATACGCCGAACCAACAATTCCACAAGGAATTTATGCAGAACTCCGAGTGGCCAAAAAACTTCGCGATCTTCTCAACGTTGACTTACAAGTCGTTCAGGGACAAGTTCATAACTGGCTTGATCGTTACTTTCCCGAATTTTTGACAGTGTTCAAAAGTTGGGAAGGCAAGGCAGCTATTCATTTTCTAAAGCTAGAAGCCTTGCCACATGAACTTGTAAATTATACGGAAGAAGAGCTCTTACTTTCCTTAAGACAAGTGGTAAAACGCAGTATAGGCTTAAAGAAGATACGAGCACTCAAAGAAGCAGCCAATCGTTCGATTGGTATTCGTCAAGGGGCAGCTATGGCGAAATTAGAGTTGAGAGCTTTACTAGAGAAGTATGATTTTATTCAAATGAAATTCGAAGAATTAGATTATCAATTAGATCAGTTATTAGACCATATCCCAGGTGTTACTCAGATGTTAGAGGTGTCAGGAATCGGTCGAGATACAGTAGCAGGGTTTTTCGCAGAGGTCGGCGACCTCAGAGACTATCAACATCCTCGCCAAATCGTAAAATTAGCAGGTTTAAGTTTAAAAGAAAACACATCCGGAAAGCACAAAGGTCAGACCAAGATTACCAAACGGGGACGAAAGAAATTGAGGGCTCTCTTATTCCGGGCAGCCATGATACTGGTGGCAAAGAACAAGGCTTTTAAAGCTCTCCATATATATTACACAACACGTGCTCAGAATCCATTAAAAAAAATGCAATCTCTGATAGCCTTGTGTAACAAGCTTATTCGAATTCTGTTTTCAATCGGTAAAAAACAATTTACGTTTCAAGAAGACAAGATGTTAATGGATATCCCTCATATGGCAACATTTATGGTGCATCAAACAGTCGCATAGTTCATCGAATTTAAGGTTACACGGTCATTTAATTAACACTCATTTAAAAGTGAAGCACGGATTAGTCGGCAAAGCAACTAACGTGAGGGCTTAGATCCTGTGGGGCAGCATGACCGACATCCACCTCATGGAAAGGTTGAACGAAGGAATGTAGGAGCATCGACTCTGTGAGACATGGGAGGGTTGACCTCCATGAGACAAGTGGATATCCTAAAGTGCGATTATAACATTGATTAAACCAATTTTTTCCTATAATTGGCTAGTTTAGCATACACTTTTTTCGATAAATCCCTACCCTTGAGGAGTGATGCCGAGCTTACATAAATAACTGTTAATGATATGACTATGAAATTCGAAGAATTCTAGAGCAATCGTGAGATTGTGTTTAGTTTATTGAGGGAGTTTAGTTCAACAGTAACTCTGAAGGATTTTCTCTAAAAAAGTTGAATTTACAATAATATACATTTTGTTTTTAGGGGGACCGTTATGTGGGAGAGAATGTTTATAAGTACATCTCGTGGAAAGTTTGAGGTTTTTACCCAAGGAAAAGGAGAACCAGTGTGTATTACCCATTTATATAGTGAGTTTAATGAATTAGGTTATTATTTCGCCGACACTTTTGTAGATCAATTCAAAGTTTATTTAATAAACTTAAAAGAAGCAGGAAACTCTTGCAAAGCCGGTATAGAAGAGGAATTAAGTATGAAAGAAACCTCTAAGGATTTAGAGGCTATTAGAGAAGCTTTAACTTATAATAAATGGTGCTTTGCAGGGCATTCAACTGGAGGAATGCTTGGTTTAATTTACGCAACAATGTTTCCAAAATCTCTGACAAAACTATTAGTTGGAGGAGCAACTGCTACTAAAAAATATATGGAACACGAAGGCAGTATTTATAGTCCTCGTAGTCCACTAAATAAAAAACTGAAAAAGATTTTTGCTGTATTAAAATCTCCTGACTCTACCACTGAAGAGCGAAGGGATGCTAACAGAGAATGGACTAATATGTCTTTATTTAACAAAGAAAAATGGGTTGAATATTTTAAAAAACCGAGCAGTGGAAAAGTTGTACAAAAAAGGCTAGATTATTATTCCTTTAATGACCTGCCAAACTACGACATTCAAACTGAACTGTATCAGGTTACTATCCCGACCATTGTTTATTGTGGAAGACACGATGCCCAATGTCCTCTTGTTTTTTCTGAAGAAATAAATGCAGGTTTAAAAAATTCCAAACTTTATATTTTTGAAAAAAGTAATCACGTACCGTATTTAGAAGAGAAAGAAAAATTCCTTCAGATGGTTTCTGATTACAAAGGACTGACAACGAAAACCTATTCTTAATGAACTAACGGTGCGTTAGCTGAAGATCGGAGCTGTCTTTAAGGCAGATCTTTTCTTATGGCACTAACGGGGCAGGATAGTTGAAGAGTACTGTTTAATCTTTGTTCAACAATTGGGCCAGAGTGTTGAGTAAAGAAATGGTTGTTTTATGTTAAACTAAAAGAAAGGTAGGATTAGTTAATAAAGGTAAAAATTGTAAAGTTATAGCGTTTTAGACTAGGTTTCTATGAAAGGTGGGCATATAAGACATGTCATATCAAGTTCTAACAGATTCTGACGTTTTGAGATTGACTAGAATGAAACCCGTCATTGAGGCAATTGAGCGCGTTTTTCGTGAACAAGCAAATGCAACCCTTGTTTCACCACCTCGATTTCAGTTGGGGACGGAGAATGGAAACTTGGTTTTCACTGCTGGCGCCGCAACGGAGACTGAAAAAGTTATAGGCTTTCGAGTTTACGATACCTATTCAAACGATCATTCGGGTCACGAACAACTGGTATCTGTGTTTGATTCCGTGACAGGTGTATTCAAAGGCGTTATTATTGGCAATTCACTTGGTGCCCTTCGCACGGGCGCAATTGGGGGAGCTGCCATTAATGCCATGTCTCGGTCAGATGCAGAACAGCTAGCGATAATTGGAACAGGTATACAAGCTCGTACGCAGTTAGAAGCAGCTATAGCTATTCGTGATATTAAAAGGGTTCTGGTTTACAGTCGTAATGATATAAATCGAAAGAAGTTTGCCGAAGAAATGTCTGAAAAACTTGATTTGGATGTAATTCCTATGGATTCACCCAAAAAGTGTGTGGAGAAGGCAGATATCATCATCTGTGCTACAAATAGTCGTTCACCAGTGATTGATGCGGATTGGTTAAAACCGGGTGTACATATCAATACTGTTGGACCAAAATCGATGAATGGACATGAGTTGCCCATAAAAGTAGCTGGTAAAAGCTCCGTAATTAGTACAGACTCCCTTGAACAGTTACGTGCCTATTCAACACCTCACTTCTTAGCCAATACTCCTTATGAACAGAATATTGTACAGCTTTCGGACATCGTAACTGGAAAAACACCGGGCAGAACTTCAATCAATGATGTTACATTGTTTTGTTCCGTGGGACTTTCTGGCACTGAAGTGGTTGTTGCAAATGAGATTATGAAAATGGCAGAAAAGTAAGCGAGGATTTGAAATGTCACAAACCTATATGGTTTGAGGAATCTTCTTCACTTTTCTTATAGAACTAACGGGTGCTTTAGCTGAAGATCGGAGTTGTCTTTAAGGCAGCTTTTTCTTTATGCAACTAAAGAGGCAGTTTATTTGTATAAAAAATTTCTATAAGTCCTAAATTATCTATTTTTCCTGTTTATTTTGGCAAGTCATTCACTTCATATGCAACCCGTATTCCAGATTCAATCGCCCCTTGCATCCAAGCGTGGGTAAGCGAAGTATGTTCACCGGCAAAGTGCACTCTTCCTTCAGGTATAGGGATATAAGGATGCAAATCTGTTTCCTGACTCGGTTCAAAAGCTGTGAAAGCTCCAGAGGAATATTCATTATCGACCCAACTAAAGGAAGTTCCTGACACAAACTCAGAATAGACTTGGTCTCCGTAAATTTCAGCTAAGTTCTTTAAAGCATATTGAATGCGTTTTTCGTTGGATAGACCGTTCCATGTTAAAGCCTCATCCGCCCATGTATAGCTTGCCAAAACCACAGCAGGTCCTTTTGTACCAATCCCCTGACTTGGGTAATAAGTGAATCGAATCGGAAGGTCAGTTATGGATTTACCACCATATTGATGGTGTCTTTCCCAAAACCTGCTTTTAAACTCGATTCCGATTTTTGTTGCGCTCATATAGTTCAGTTCCCGAATAGCTCTCCGTTTATAATAGGAAAAAGAATGGTACGGTACAACTTTCACAAATCGTAACACTGTAAAGGGGAGAGTTATGATGGCAAGATCCCCAGTTATGGTGGAATCCTCTAAGGTGTGCTGATGGGTGGAATGGATGGTTACTCTGTTGTTATGTTGGACAATTTTCGTCATCCTTTGATTGAACATAATAACATCTTTTATTTGCGGGAGAAATGCCTTTGGCAGCAGATCCATACCACCGGTTATCTCATAAAAACGATTTGCTCTGAAGGACGCCTCTTCTCGCAAAACTTCAATAAATGACATCCCCATATAGGCTTCTAAGTCAAGGAGTACACCGATCATATCAACCGCGCCATCTGAAAAAGTCGTTCCATATTGATAATGGTAAGAGTTTAAGAAAGTACCTAGTGAGTAGTTTTTAAATTCTTTTTCTACGAGATGCCAATTTCTCGTTGGGTCTTGTTTAATAAAATCGAGAATTGGCTGTGTAGCTAATTTCACCAGCTTCTCTGCGCTTTTACCTCTTTCATTTGGGGCAACGGGGAAGTTTAGAATACCAGGAGAACGTTCAAAAATGTTAAGACGTGATTTGATTCCATTGAGATAAAGAATATCCATTGGAGTTCGGTTAATAAACAGGTTTAGGGTTAGCCCGAATTTTTTAATATACTCTAAGGTCAAAAAATGAACATCAGGAATACGCATTGGGCCTGGGTTAAAATAAAGCCCATTACTAAAGGGGGAGCGTATGGTATAGGCACGTCCGCCTACCCTGTTGTTTGCTTCAAGGATTGTGACGTTGTGCCCGGCCTCCTGTAAAAGAGAAGCCGCAACCAGTCCTGCTAGTCCTGCGCCAACAATAGTAATATGTTTGGGAACTTGCGACTTTTTAAGACCATTTCTAATAATGCTAATCATTTGTTGAGTCGTTAATTGATAATTTATGTTATTAGGCAAACCTTCTCCCCCATTGAATAGATTTTTACATCTTATTCACTTGTAAAGATGAATATGTGTTCCTTCTATTTACGGATAAATAAAGTAAAGATAAATTCAACTTTTGTAGCTGGGGCACAAATAAAATTATTAAAATAAAGCAAAGGAGACCCCACTGAGGGAGTTGAAGATGAATGTTGCAATAAAAGAAAAATGAAGCAAGGTGATATTATGGTTGTAACGTTTTTTAGTTTTTTTGTTATCTTTTTTATTATTGCAAGACATGTTAGCCATAAAATTAGAGGAATTCAGCTATTAGACCTTCGGAATTTTTCCAGACAACAGGAAATCGTAACGAATATGTATGTGGAAGCTAAACTTCAGTTTCACACCATTTTAGATCAAGTGTTTCCTGAATACCGGAAGGTTTTTGGGGATCTATATTCAAAGGTTTCTTTATTGATATTAAAGGAATATCCCACTTCAGAGGCGGTATTAACAGCCGGGGAAAGTAAACTAGCAGAGAGTGTTATAGAGTTCTGTCCTAGCCGATCGGGTGAATGGGCATGGGGAAAAGCAAAAAAAATAATGGATTCCGCATCTCGAAATCCATTTCAAAAAAGCGTGTATGAAAGTCACGTAATCAATCTTCGTATGTATATTGAGTTGCTTTTTCATTACCAGGGACACCTTTCTGATTTGGAAGATCGTATAGTGGCCCTGGCAAATGAACTGGAAGAATATAAGATCATCCAATCGATTCCGGGTATCGGAGAAAAAATCGCAGCCACGATTATCTCTGAAATTGGTGAAATCGATCGGTTTAATCATCCGAAAAAACTGGTTGCCTTCGCTGGAGTAGATCCAAGTGTTCACTCATCGGGTAAGTTTACGGCAACCATTAATCGTATTACAAAAAGAGGTTCGAGCAGACTACGTCATTCTCTGTATCTTGCTGTACTATGCGGCATAAGGAGTTCAAGGAACAAAAAGCTTAAAGCTTTCTTTGATAAGAAAAAATCGGAAGGAAAGCCAGCCAAAGTGGCGATCGTTGCCTGTATGAATAAACTTTGATCAGTCTTTTTTTCAAAGCTACAGTTGATTCTTTTTTTAACAGATGTTTTAGCACAATACATACATAAACTGAGCTGGAAAGTTCCCTCCAAAGAGATTATTCGGCCATTTTAATATTTGAAAATGGGGAATTCAAGAATTATTTTTCTACAGATGCAATGATATCTTTTAGCTAACAGTTTAGAACCACTAGCACCTTTTAGATATTTCAATGTTCCTTCACTAGACCAATCAAATATCTTTATACTGCTCATTCCTTTATTTACTTCTTTAATGTTTAACTGGTTAGAAACAAAATATTAGAAGGAATAATTTTCAAAAGCATTTAAACAGACTATTTGAGTTGGTCTATATCGCTTATAATCACTCCATTCAACAGGTAACAACTCTTTAAAACAATTAAAATATGTAAGGGTTATATTAAGTATTTTTTCCTTAGGTAACTCGGCAATCTTTGTATTTTTAATTAATAGCAAAAGAAAGTTATATACTTTGTAAAGTAATATGCTTTTCTTTAGTTCTTTTGACAATTAACGTTCCTTTATTATACAAGGGGCTGTTTGGGTCAATAATTAGCTGTGATGCAATCGAACTAATTTCTTCATCTAAACAGTGAAAAGTAATGTACACACATTTAATATTGCACTATTTGTATATACTCCGATTCACCCAAATCCGAAGTTTTTGCCTATTAACCTCCTAATATTTGGGCGGATTTTTTCATCTCCCTGAAATCTCCACTAGTTCACCGAAGATAATCAATCATTTCATGCTTTCTACTATCAGTTCAGTAAAAACGAAGTCATATCTAGCCGATTGTGATAATTAAGGTATAATGATAGGGGAAAGATATTTTGTAACGGATTAGGTGAAGATGATCATGAAGCTAATCATTGCGGAGAAACCAGATCAAGGTTCAACGCTAGCGGCTCAATTTAAAACGAAGAAACAGCAAGGCTATATAGAAATCATGCCGAATGAACTTTTTCCTGATGGAGCTTATGTAACATGGGCTGTCGGGCATTTATGTCAACTTGTTTCACCGGAAACCTATCATTCAAAATGGAAAAAATGGTCGATGGAAACGTTGCCGATGATTCCTGAGAAATTTCAATATGAAGTGACCCGACAAAAGGCAAAGCAATTCAATGTTGTGAAGACCTTGCTTAGGAAACCGGAAGTCGATGAAATCATTCATGCAGGTGATGCCGGGCGTGAAGGAGAATTGATTGTACGCAATATCGTCAATCTATGCAATGTCAATAAACCGATGAAACGTTTATGGATTTCCTCTTTGACCCCAAAAGCGATTTATGAGGGATTCCAAAATTTGAAGAGCGAGGAAAAAACCAGGCCGCTCTATTATGAAGCGTATACGAGAGCTTGTGCGGACTGGGTTGTGGGAATGAATGCGTCGAGAGCGTATAGCATTTTATTGAAACAAAGGGGCGTTTCGGATGTGTTTTCAGCTGGTAGGGTTCAGACACCGACTCTTGCTTTGATAGTGAAGCGGGAAATAGAAATTGAGCAATTCAAGTCTGAACCGTTCTGGGAAGTGTTCGCTGACTTCAAGATGGATGGAAAGAAATATCAGGGGAAATGGCAGCAGAACAATGATCCGAGAATAAAGACAAAAGAAATGGCTGATAAAATTGCCGCCTTTTGCAAGGGTAAGGAAGCTGAAATAGCTGAAATGGATACTGAAAGGAAAGAATTTCAGCCGCCTTTGTTATTTAATCTATCGTCATTGCAAGCGACAGTAAACAAGATTTATAAATATTCACCGAAACAGACGCTTGATATAGTACAAAGTTTATATCAAAAAGGGATCGTTTCTTATCCACGTTCAGACTCCAATTATGTGACGGAGGGGGAAGCCGAAACATTTCCTGATATTTTGCAAAAACTAAGCGGATTTTCAGAATATGAATCCCTGTTTCCTTTGCCACAACCGAACATCATGAATAATAAACGGTTTGTAAATGAAAAAAAAGTGACTGATCACTATGCAATTATCCCGACGGAGCAGGTAACCGACCCGAAGCGGCTTTCTGCCGAAGAACGGAATATTTATGACTTGGTGGTGCGCCGGTTGATTGCGGCCCATTATGAGAAAGCCATTTTCGATTACACCACCATTAAAACGCTTGTCGATAAGCGTGCCGAATTCATTTCTAAAGGCAAGCAGCAGATCCAAGAGGGATGGCGCAAAGTGATTTTCCAAAATGACAAGGATGATGATGATATCATTTTGCCTTCCGTTACCAAAGGAGATACTGGAAAGGTCGCCAATATAAAGGTGAAAGAAGGAAAAACCCAGCCTCCTAAGCGCTATACAGAAGGTCAGCTGATCACTTTGATGAAAACAGCCGGAAAGCATCTGGATAATGAAGAGTTAGAAAAAGTGCTGATGAAAACCGAGGGTCTCGGAACCGAAGCAACTCGAGCTGGCATTATTACCATGCTCAAAGACCGTAAATACATCAATGTCAAAAAAAATCAGGTTTTTGCGACAGATAAAGGGAAAGTGCTGATTACTGCCATCGGGGAGAAAATCCTGGCTTCACCTGAAATGACAGCCAAATGGGAACAGCGTTTGAGGGAGATCGGTGAAGGAAAGGCTTCAGCTGGCGGCTTTATGGAAGCTGTTAAAAAGATGTCAGCAAAAATCATCAGTGATGCCGTGGAATCATCGGAAAACTGGGATTTTCAAGGGCTGGACACCGAGTCGATTCAACGGAGCGGCCCTAAAAAGAGAAGCTCGGCATCTGTGGGCAGCTGTAAACTATGCGGTTCTAAGATTGTCGATAAAGGGGAATTCTATGGATGTGTAAGTTATCAAAAAACAAAGTGTAACTTCACTATCTCCAAAAAAATCCTTAATAAGAAAATCAGTCAAGCTAATATAAAAAAGCTGTTGGCGAGCGGTGAAACGGATTTGATAAGCGGTTTTAAAAAAGGGGAAAAAACCTTTGATGCCATTTTATCGTGGTCCGATTCTGAAAAGAAGATCAGTTTTACATTCCCAACAGAACAAAACGTCAAGCAATCTTGAAGAAACATCAATAAAGGCGCCCTGAGACTTATATCTTCTTGTTTCGGGGCCGTTTATATAGTAAAATTTTTAGATATGCGTTTGAATGGGAGGATTCCGAATGCCTACACCGAGCATGGAGGATTACATAGAACAAATTTATTTACTTATTGAAGAAAAAGGATATGCAAGAGTTTCCGATATTGCCGAAAATCTTTCCGTCCACCCATCTTCTGTTACAAAAATGGTACAAAAACTGGATCAGGAAAAATATTTGATATATGAAAAGTACCGGGGTCTCGTTTTAACCGCAAATGGGAAAAAAGTTGGTAAAAGGCTCGTTTACCGTCATGAACTTTTAGAACAGATGCTAAGGTTGATTGGGGTCAAGGAAGAAAATATTTATCATGATGTAGAGGGGATTGAACACCACCTTAGTTGGAATGCCATCGATAGGATTGGAGACCTGGTTGAATTCTTTGAAGAATCTCCTGACCGTGTCGAGGATTTACGAAAGATACAAAAAAGAAATGAAGAAAATTCAAAATAAGCTGCCGCTGGCAGTTTTTTTTTTATGTATTTGAAAATCACTAGGGGGTGACGTTTTAAAAGAGGATTTTTGAATTAAGAGCAGAATAGCTATAGGGAAGCCCCGGTATTTTGATTCGGGAAAATATTTTTCAGGAACTTATTTAGTTAGGGGTTAAATGGGAGGATGAATTTCAGATGAATTTACATACATGGCATGAAGAGTCGAAAAAGGAATGGGATGTTTTTGCACCTATGTGGGTGAAGAATTCGCAAGAGATGTGGGAAACGGGGAGCCGGAAAAACATTATTCCTTTCTTTTCTGAATTTGTACCTTCGGGAGTGAAGGTTGCTGACATAGGCTGTGGAGATGGAGTTGGTTCCTTAAAATTGTCCGAAGCGGGATATGAAGTAACCGGAGTTGATTTATCCAATGTGATGATTGAATTTGCTAAGGGAAAAACCGCTCAACAACCACTACTTACTTTCCTGCAAGGGGATTTTTATAATCTTCCATTCAAAGATGAAGAAATGGATGCGGCAATGGTCATTAATTCTTTGGAATATACGGGTGAACCATTAACGGTGATGAAGGAAATCCAACGGGTAATAAAGCCTGGAGGTTATGTCTGTTTTGGAATACTTGGTCCAACAGCTGAACCACGAAAAAAATTCAGTTTTCAACGGTTATTAGGAGACCAAGTCATCATGAATACAATGCAGCCTTGGGAATTTGAAAAAATGGCTTTAGAAACGGGATGGAAGGCAGTAGCTGATACCGGCGTTGCAAAGAGAGGGGTGGACTTTACAAAGCTGGGACATTTTTCAAAGGAATTAAAGCAAGCTGTATCGTTCATGTGGCTGTTCCTCCTGCAAAAAGAGGTGGGGCAGTGATGGAGAAGTATCAAATCGATCAATTCGTTGAAAAGACGAAGCAGCAGGATAAAGGGCAAGGATTATTCGAACTTGAAACGGAACGAATCCTGGAGATTAATTTGGAAAAGCAGATCTGGGCAAAAATGGGGACGATGGTTTCTTATCGCGGCCATATTAAATTCGAGCGGGAAGGCATCTTGGAGCATGGTCTTGGTAAACTCTTTAAAAAAGCCTTAACTGGTGAGGGTGCATCATTGATGAAAGCGACCGGAAGCGGCAAGCTATACGTCGCGGATCAAGGGAAGAAGATTTCTATTTTACAGTTAAATGGTGAATCGATCTGTGTTAACGGAAATGACTTACTTGCATTTGAGCCGGGGATTTCATGGGATATAAAAATGATGCGGCGCATTGCCGGGTTATTGGCAGGGGGATTGTTCAACGTAAGGCTCGAGGGGAGAGGCATGGTCGCATTCACTTCTCATTATGAGCCGCTTACTTTAATGGTGGAACCTGGGAATCCGGTCTATACGGACCCGAATGCCACAGTAGCTTGGTCAGGGGAATTGCAGCCTGAATTCGTAACGGATGTCTCATTGAAGTCGTTCTTTGGAAGGGGAAGCGGCGAATCCGTTCAAATGAAATTCGAAGGTCAAGGATTTGTGGTCGTCCAACCTTTTGAAGAGGTGTACTTCGGTAATAAAGAATCATGAAACAAACAACCTGAGTCAGTAACTCAGGTTGTTTCCCATGATAATCCGAAGTGGCTTCTCAAGAAAACGATTCACTTAAGAGTGAAAGCTTCTTTTTTCTTACCCTTTCAATCCCACTCATAAGGGGTTGATTGGTAGACATAATAGTTCAGCCAATTCGAGAACATCAAGCTGCAATGGCTCTTCCAGCGGTGAAGAGGCACCTTGGTCGGATCGTTATCAGGAAAGTAATTTTCAGGGAGCTGCGTATTGATTCCACGCTCCCTATCGCGCTTGTATTCTTCACCGAGGGTATCGGCATCATACTCAAAATGGCCGGTTACCATAATTCTTTTTCCATCTACTGAAGCAGCGATCAATACACCAGCTTGATCGGACTGTGCGAGAACCTTCAGTTCGGGATGGTTAACTAGCTTTTGATAGTCAATATCCGTATGGCGAGAATGAGGGGCCATAAAATAATCATCGAATCCGCGGACTAGATTTTCATTCGGTTCAAGGACCTCATGGGTGTATATCCCGAAGCATTTCTCTGGAAGTTCATATTTGCCTATTCCATAATGATGGTACAGGGCAGCTTGTGCCCCCCAACAGATATGTAGGGTGGATGTGACATTTTCGCTTGACCAGTCCATGATATTCTGCAGCTCTTCCCAATAATTGACGTCTGAAAATTCCAGCTTTTCTACTGGAGCGCCTGTAATGATCAAGCCGTCATATTTCTTCGTGCGAATTTCATTAAATGATTTGTAAAATTGATCTAAATGAAATTTACTTGTGTTTTTTGATTCATGTGTGCTCAAGCGCAGGAATGATATATTTACTTGAATGGGAGTATTGCCAAGAAAGCGCAGTAACTGGGCCTCCGTTTTTTCTTTCTCTGGCATTAGGTTTAAAATTAATATATTCAATGGACGGATTTCCTGATTGGTAGCTCTTTCCTCATCCATAACGAAGATATTTTCCTGTTCTAAAATTTCCCTTGCTGGCAGTTGTTCCGGAATTCTGATTGGCATGATTAGCCTCCTTCTTCAAAAATCATAATATTTTAATTATATAGAAAATTATTGAATAGAAAAGCTATTTTAATAATTTCTTGTAAATCCCGAAGGAAATGGCCCGGGAATGGTAAAATGGGAAGATCATGAATACATAAACTTATAAGTTGGAGAGGTGTTTGGAGATTGTTTGATCCTACAGCATTTGAGAACATGAAGGTGGTATTGGAAGGAGCGGTTTACGATCGTGACTTCATTGGAGATATATTGGTCATAAACCGTGATGATATAGTGAATCTCTCAACCATGTCCAGATCATATAAGATTGAGATGGAATTGAAAAAAACAATCGCGCCTATTTCGATTAGCGGTGCCATCGAGTTACACGCTTCACTCAAGAACCTAAGTTCGGAATTACTCGATGCCGATATTGATGATGCGCATACGGGCTGCACGGTCAATATTTACATTTCTTTTCCAAAAAAGCTTGATGGAGTGAATGCAGAACAATTGTTGAACGACCTGGAAAAAATTTGGGGAGATCAAAGAATCATTACCGTGACGACCAACGATACGGTCAGTAAAAAAATGCAGCCAGTTACTTCATCTATATGTAAAGTATCATTTGGAAGGCTTGTAAAAGAAGAGCAAATGGATGATTTGGAAGACATGGTAGAGTATTTGATTCAATCCATCCAAGCAGTGAAGATTCCTGGATGATAGGCAAAGGATAAAAGTTGGTAAACGTACCTTTAAATACGGTAAAATGAATCATCATACTAAAGGGAGAGATCATATATGTCCATTTACGAATTTGAAGTCAATAAAATTAATGGCGAAACCATCTCGCTTGAGGAATATAGAGGGAAAGTGATGATCATAGTGAATACCGCAAGCAAATGCGGTTTTTCGCCACAGTATGATGATTTGCAAAGCCTGTATGTGCAATATAAAGAGGATGGGGTTGTCGTACTTGGTTTTCCGTGTAATCAGTTTTTGAATCAGGAGCCTGGTGATGATCTGGAAATCGATTCATACTGCAAATTGAATCATGGAGTAACATTCCCGATGTTTGCCAAAGTGAATGTTAATGGAAAGGAAGCCCATCCCTTATTCAGCTATTTGACTGAAAATGCTCCTGGAGTGATGGGGTCCAAATCAATAAAATGGAATTTTACAAAGTTCTTGATTGACCGAGATGGAAATATCGTCAGCCGGTATGCGCCTAAAACAAAACCTCTGGAAATGGAAGAGGATATAAAAAAATTATTATGAGCAATGATATCGAGTCCAACGGAAGCTTCTGTTGGGCTCTTTTTTAAGGTAAGAAATTTATTGCATGCATCCGTTTTTTGAGGGGACAGATGGTTGGGATGTTGAATATAATAAAAGACACAAATGAGGGGGGAAAACATGGAACGAATTGCATGGGTAACAGACAGTACGGGAACTTTAGACGAAGAATTATCATTGAATGAACATGTATACGTCGTTCCGATGGTCGTCATCATCGATGGGAAGGAATACGAAGATGGCATCGACCTATTACCTGAGGAATTATACCGGCGGATGAGTGAGGAAAAAATCACCGCCACTACGTCACAGCCGTCGGTCGGCAAATTCCAAGAGTTATATAAGGAGCTTGAAAAACGCTATGATCGAATCATAGCCGTACACCTTTCAAGCGAATTGAGCGGCACCGTTTCCGCGAGCAGGCAAGCGGCACAAATGGTTACGATTCCCGTTGACGTTTTTGATACTTTACTTATTTCCTTTCCGATGCTATTAATCTTGAAACGGCTCATGCATCATATGGATAATGGCGATTCCGTCAATGAGGCTTTCGTCAAAACGAGAATGTATGCGGATAACCATGAAACCTATGTATTAATAGGTTCTTTAGATCAGCTGCACCGCAGCGGCAGATTAACAAACGCCCAGTATATTCTAGGTAGCCTATTGAGCTTTAAACCTATCATTTCAATCGAAAACGGTTTGCTTCATACTAAATCCAAACCCCGGAACCTTAAAAAAGCGGAAAAACAGATCTTCACTGATTTTCGCAGATCAGTCGAAGCGGGCAAAGTAAAAGAATGCACCATATTATATGGTGCAGTGTCGGAGCAGACACATAGATGGAAAAAGATGATTTCCGAAGAATTTCCTCATGTGTTGACCCATGTATCCCCACTGGGCAGTGCCATCGGGGTGCATACCGGCGAACAGACGATTGGACTCAGTTGGTTCAATGAAGATTAAAGCACACCATTATTGAGAACCATGGTAAAATAGAAAGGACATGGAGTGGTGAAATGAAACAAACGATGATTGAATTAACGGAGAAGTATGTATATGACCAATTGAATTCTGATGCCAGCGGCCATGATTGGTTTCATATCGATCGGGTTCGTAAGCTGGCTTTACATATTGCAAAAGAAGAAAGAAAAGGAAATGTGTTCATCATTGAAATGGCAGCTCTGCTTCATGATATCCCGGATGATAAACTAAACCAGGAAGCCGATGGAGGCTGGAAAAAGCTTGATGCTTGGTTTGATGAAATAAAGTTGGATATTGATAGTGTGGATGCCATCAAACAGATCATCAATACAATTTCATATAGTGCAGGGCAGTTGAAGCTTCCCTCGATCGAGGCTGAAATTGTTCAGGATGCGGACCGCTTGGATGCAATTGGTGCCATTGGTATAGCCAGGACATTTGCATTTGGCGGAAAAAAGGGACAACTTATGTATGATCCTTCATTGCCGATAAGGGAAAACATGACCAAGAAGGAATACAGGGATGGCAAAAGCTCTTCCATTCATCACTTTCATGAAAAGTTATTGCGTTTGCAAGATATGCTCAATACTTGTACAGCCAAGAAGATTGCAAGTGAAAGGCATGAATATATGATTGGATTTTTAGAGGAATTTAATAAGGAATGGGATGTACGATTATGAAAGTTTTTAGCATGGAACATGTAATGAAAACCCAAGGGGAAAAGCTGCTTTTTAAAGATGTCTCTTTTTCCATTACCGAAGGGGAGAAAATCGGGATCGTTGGAATAAACGGCACCGGTAAATCGACATTATTGAATATTATCGCAGGGTTGGAAGACAGTGATTTAGGAACGAAGGATCACCCGAATGATTACACGATTTCCTATCTATCCCAAGACCCGCATTTTGATGAGAAATTGACGATCATGGAATATATGTATGAAAGTTCAACTCCTGTATTTTCGTTGATTAAAGAATATGAAAAGACGCTCGTTCAACTCCAGGTAGATCCGCAGAATGGCGCAGTACAGGACCGTTTGTTAAAACAACAGCAGGATATGGACACGCTTGGCGCCTGGGATACAAGTGCCAATGCCAGAACGATTTTGACCAAGCTTGGTCTTCCTGATCACTCAAGGAAATTGGGGGAACTGTCAGGCGGCCAAAAAAAACGTGCGGCCCTGGCAAAAACCTTGATTGAGACCCCTGATTTACTGATTTTGGATGAGCCTACAAACCATCTCGATTTCGAAAGCATCACTTGGCTTGAAGAATATTTGGGGAAATATCAAAAGTCCGTTTTATTTGTAACCCATGATCGATATTTCCTTGATCGTGTGTCCAATAAGATTTGGGAAATTGCCCAAACTCAGCTTTTCGAATACAAAGGAAACTATGCGGATTATTTAGAATCAAAGGCCATTCGTGAAGAGAACGAGTCAGCTGAAAGAACGAAAAAGGAAAGTCTATTCAAAAAAGAACTGGCTTGGATCCGTAAAGGAGCCAAGGCCCGTACAACGAAACAAAAGGCCAGGATCCAACGCTTCGAAACATTGGAATCAGGTGTAAAGGATAAGCAGAAAACCGAGAACCTGGAAATGGAATTAAGCGGTGCCCGTCTTGGGAAAAAGGTGCTTGAGATGCAGGATGTTTCTAAATCCTTCGGTGATCGAACCATCATCAACCATTTCTCCTTCCTCTTCAAACCTGGTGATCGGATTGGGATCGTCGGTAATAATGGCAGTGGAAAGTCAACCTTGTTAAATATCCTGGCCGGACGGGAATCCATAGATGAAGGTAACCTGGAAAAAGGTCAAACCGTGAAAATAGGCTACTATACGCAAGAAAGCGTCGATATGGATGAGAATTTGCGCATGATAGAGTATATTCGTGAAACGGCGGATTCCATCGCCCTTAAAGATGGCAGTTTCATATCGGCTGCGCAGATGCTTGAAAGGTTCTTGTTTCCTATGGGATCGCATGGAACGCCAATCCGCAAGCTGTCCGGTGGGGAGAAAAGGCGATTATATCTCCTTAACATATTGATGTCGGCACCTAATGTCCTGCTTTTGGATGAACCGACGAATGATTTGGACACGCAAACCTTGACCGTTCTGGAGGATTATTTAGAAACGTTTTCAGGTGTGGTCATTACCGTATCACATGATAGGTATTTCCTGGATAAGACGTGCCATCAGCTTCTTGTTTTCAAGAATAAAGGTGAAATTGATTTCTATTACGGCAATTATTCAGAGTTCTTGGAAGAAAAGACGGAAGAGGCCGTGCCGGTAAAAGCACCGGAACCTCAGATGAACCGGACCGAAAAGAAAAAGAAAAAACTGACCTATGCGGAAAGTAAGGAATGGGAAGGAATCGAAGGGAACATGGAAAGGGCCGAGCTGCGCCTGAAAGACATAACATCAGAAATGTCAGCGGCGGGAAGCGATTTTGAAAAAGTCCGCCTGCTGCTCGAAGAAGAAAAGGAACTAACGGATAAATTAGAGCATTTGATGGAAAGATGGACGTATTTAGCGGAAAAATTGGAAGAGGAATGAGTGTGGAGACTGGTCCAAGGGAGCAAACTTGGATCGGTCTTTTTTTTGCCAATCTCAATTGCATGAGAATCTGTTGCCGATGTGATAATATCTAGTACATGGAAACGTCTTGTAAAAGGAGAGAAATGCATTGAAAATTAAGTCGATAGAACCTACACCAAGTCCGAATACAATGAAAATCAATTTAACTGAAGAGCTATTAGCTGGTAAAAGCAATAATTATAAGAAAGATCAAGCTGATCAGGCACCCCAGCTGATCAAAGATTTATTTACGATCGAGGGAGTGAAAGGGGTATATCATGTTGCGGATTTCTTAGCCGTTGAGCGGAATGCGAAATATGATTGGAAAGATATCTTGGTCCAAATCCGTCAGGTTTTCGGGGAAAAAACCGAAGAACAAAATCAACAAACAACATTAAATGAACATTACGGAGAAGTAACTGTTGCCATTCAACAATTCAAGGGCATTCCGATGCAAATTAAAGCTAGTGATAGCTTACACGAAAAACGTTTTGCCTTACCGGAATATTTCATAAAGGGCATTGCAGCTGCCCAAAAAGAAGATGACAATGTAGTCCTGCTTCGAAAATGGAAGGATTATGGCGTAAGATATGGTGATATGGAAGATATCGTGAAGGAAGTATCGGACGAGCTGATTGCAGCTTATCCGGAAGAACGAATTAATCGGCTAGTAGCCGCTGCAAATGAAATGGTGGATACGAAGGAAGCATTTCTGAAACGGCCAAAAATTAAACTTACTGCAGAAATGCTGAATGACGAAAGCTGGGAAAAGCGTTATCAGGCTTTAGAACAAATGGAAGATCCAACGGTTGATGATATACCCGTATTGGACATGGCACTCTCCGACAGTAAGGTCTCCATTCGAAGGCTCGCGGTCGTATACTTGGGTATGATCGAGGATAGAAAAGTGCTCCCGAGCTTGTATAAAGCAATGAAAGATAAAAGTGCGGCCGTAAGACGAACGGCTGGTGATTGTTTATCAGATCTTGGCTTTGAAGAAGCGATGGGAGAAATGGCTCAATCACTTTCGGATAAAAATAAATTGGTTAGATGGAGGGCGGCGATGTTTTTATACGAAGTGGGAAATGAAACGACCCTCCCTTATCTTAAACAAGCGGAACAGGATCCTGAATTCGAAGTGGCCCTTCAGGTCAAGATGGCCATTGACCGTATAGAAAATGGGGAAGAAGCTAAAGGTTCGGTTTGGAAGCAAATGACAGAATCAAGGCAAGCGAATGACAAGTGATTTGGAATAACCCAGGCAAAAGGCATGCGGATGATTTAATCCGCATGCCTTTTTATTTTTGCGGGACATTTCCAGTCGTTTGACATAAGTTCCCCTCAGGGCGAATCCCAAAATATTAGTTTCTAAGATATAAAATTGATCTCTATTATTTTAGTAAAATGATTTTTGTAGATATTTAGTGTTGAATGGTTGCATTTGTATATAAATATGTTAGAATTTTTAGAGTATACTAAAAATTATATTATTCTGAATCATTAAACATTTAGTGGAAATTGGGGGTACAACAAATGTCTACATCAAATATGAGAAGTGACATGATTACAAAAGGGGTCGATCGAGCTCCACATAGAAGTCTGCTGCGGGCAGCAGGGGTTAAAGAAGAAGATTTCGGTAAACCGTTCATAGCGGTTTGTAATTCATACATCGATATCGTTCCAGGTCATGTCCACCTTCAGGAATTCGGAAAAATAGTGAAGGAAGCGATTCGCGAAGCGGGCGGTGTTCCTTTCGAATTTAATACGATCGGGGTAGACGATGGAATTGCAATGGGTCATATTGGTATGCGCTATTCCTTACCAAGCCGTGAAATCATCGCAGATTCCGTGGAAACTGTTGTATCGGCACATTGGTTTGACGGTATGGTGTGCATTCCAAACTGTGACAAGATAACGCCGGGAATGATGATGGGAGCACTTCGTGTCAATATTCCTACAATATTCGTAAGCGGCGGACCCATGAAAGCAGGTAAAGATAAAAATGGTAAATCTCTTTCATTAACATCCGTTTTTGAAGGGGTGGGTGCTTATCAAGCAGGTAATATCAATGAAGAGGATTTGCAGGAAATCGAGCAGGTTGCATGCCCTACTTGCGGTTCTTGTTCAGGAATGTTCACTGCAAACTCCATGAACTGCCTGGCTGAAGGATTGGGACTTGCGCTTCCGGGAAATGGAACGATTCTGGCGGTAGCCGAAGAACGTAAGGAATTCGTTAAGAAATCCGCTAAACAGTTGATGGAGATAATCAAACAGGATATCAAGCCTCGTGATATCGTAACGATTGATGCAATTGATAACGCATTTGCATTGGATATGGCGATGGGCGGTTCGACCAACACCGTTCTTCATACACTTGCATTGGCACATGAAGCAGGTTTTGAATATCCGATGGAACGCATAAATGAAATAGCTAACCGCGTACCGCATCTAGCGAAAATCGCACCGGCATCCGATTATCATATTGAAGATGTACATAATGCCGGTGGTGTAAGTGCCGTCATTAATGAGTTACTCAAAAAACCAGGTGCCTTTAATGGAGATTGCCTTTCTGTATCAGGTAAAACGCTCCGCGAAAATGTTGCAGGTTGTGAAATATTGGACAAGGATGTAATCCATCCATTGGATAATCCGCATTCTGAGCGTGGCGGGCTTGCGGTATTGTTCGGTAACCTTGCTCCTCAAGGCTCCATCGTAAAAGTGGGCGCCGTTGACGCATCAGTTGGTGGCTACCACAGGGGTCCTGCCATTTGTTTCGATTCCCAGGAAGATGCACTTTCCGGGATCATTACCGGAAAGGTTAAGGAAGGGGATGTAGTGGTTATTCGTTACGAAGGGCCTAAAGGTGGGCCGGGTATGCCGGAAATGTTGGCACCAACTTCCCAAATCGTCGGGAGGGGACTTGGAGCGAAAGTCGGTTTGATCACTGATGGCCGCTTTTCAGGCGCATCTCGAGGCATCAGCATTGGTCATATATCCCCTGAAGCAGCTGAGGGAGGCCCGATTGCCTTTGTTGAAGATGGTGATATCATCGAATTGGATTTGAATAATCGCAAAATCCAATTGGAAATTTCCGATGAAGAATTCGAAAAACGCAAAGCGAATTGGAAGGGCTTCGAGTCAAAAGTCAGGACAGGCTATTTAGCACGTTATTCCAAACTTGTAACGAATGCCAGCTCAGGCGGAGTGATGAAAGTTTAAGTTAAAAGGAAGACTAAAACATGGTGGCAGAATGAAAGTGGATTCTGTCACCATGTCTCTTTGTGAGGAACAATGAATTTCACAACTCTTTAAGCGTCATTTTTGCATATGCACTTAACAATATAGTATGATTACTCTAATTGAAGAAATGTAACCAAGGGGGTTTTTTTTATGTCGATGGCATATGATGAATATATGAAACAAATGGTGAAACCAATGCGTGCGGAACTGGTGCAAGCAGGTTTTGATGAGTTGGAATCCGCTGAAGCGGTTGAAAGTTTTATGGAATCGGTAGAAGGTACGACACTAGTGGTCGTGAATTCCGTTTGCGGCTGTGCTGCCGGGTTAGCCCGTCCAGCTGCTACTCAAGCCGTACTGCAAGCAGACAATAAGCCAGATCATTTAGTAACTGTATTTGCCGGCCAAGATAAGGAAGCGACTGCTAAAATGCGGGAATACTTCGATGGAATAGAACCTTCTTCACCATCAATGGCTCTTTTAAAGGGCAACGAGGTCGTACATTTCATTCCACGCCATGATATAGAAGGACAGCCAATGGAAGCTATCATGGAAAATTTATTGGCAGCGTTCAATCAAGTAAAATAAGTGATAAAGCGGAATGTCCTGGAAACAGGGCATTCTTTTCAAATTTAAGAGAGTATGAAGGGGTAGGATTCATGTTTGTCACAACAGTAGGAAGAGCCGATAAAGAAACGATGATATTAGCAAAAGGGTTAGCTGAAGAATTACATATCCCCTTTATAGCCCGAAGAAAACGATCGGTGAGAGATATCCAAGCGGAACAGGGTGAAGATGATTGCCTTGTTTTTGGTAAAAAGCGGATGGAGTTATATCGATACCAGGAAAAAGAACCATTCTTTTTTCACCCGAACCTAGCGATGATCCGTATAAAAAGAATAATGCGCGGAGAGAGTGATCCATTTCTCATTGCCGGAGATATAAATGAAGGGAACTCTGTGCTTGATTGTACCTTGGGTTTGGGCTCTGATGCGATTGTCGCAAGTTTCAAAGTGGGTGAACATGGACAGGTTGTCGCACTGGAAGGAAATCATTATTTGGCCTTGCTCGTGGAACATGGGATGAAGACATGGGAGGATGCAGAAGAAACGATGATTTCTGCGATGAGAAGAATAGAGGTCATGCAAGGTGATCATTACGAAATTTTGAAAACATTGCCTGATAATCATTTTGATGTCGTATATTTCGATCCCATGTTTGAAGAAACGATTCAAGAATCGAATGGGATCAGGGGACTGACTCATTTTGCGGAAGGTAAGGATTTATCTGTGGAAATAATGAAAGAAGCCAAGCGGGTTGCGCGAAAGAGAGTCGTGTTGAAAGACCATTTTCGCAGCTCCCGCTTTGAGGAATTTGGATTTGACGTAATAAAGAGAAAAACATCCAAATTTCATTTTGGCTTCATTTCCATTCAGTGATCAGGATTTATAATCTGTTTCGTCCAGGCCCATGGCACAGCCTTCTCGGCTTGAATCGGCAGCACCATAGTTAGAGCCATCAGGGTTGATTTGAATCGCTTGGACATTCCCTATGGAGTGGGGAACTTCATTAAAGGCGAAGCCCATTGATTCCAAGTGGCCTTTGCTGGTCATATCAATTCCTGGTTCCCATTCAATATGAGGGCCCATTGGAGTGAAAATTCTAGGTTCTTCGATGGCTGCTTTCAAATCCATTTTCATATCGAGTACATTGATGATCGTTTGCACGACTGAACTGATGATGGTTGGTCCTCCAGGTGAACCCAGCGTCAAGATCGGCTCGCCGTCTTTAAAGATGATGGTCGGGCTTTTACAGCTGACTGGGCGTTTATTGGGCTGCACTTCATTCATGCCGCCTGGAATGGAATCAAAATCAGTCAGTTCGTTATTCAGCATGAAACCATAGTCGGAAACCATGATGCCTGAACCGAATGGATGTTCCACTGTAGACGTGCATGCTGCGATATTCCCCCATCTGTCACGGACGGTGAAGTGTGTGGTTTCACTGATATCCTCTTCATTAGGCTGTGGAATGACTTCCCTTTGCTTCACTGAATCATAAATCCAAGGGTTTCCGAAGTCAATGGCATTATTTCTTGTTTTGAAATTAATGAATGAACGGCGTTTAGCTATATACTCATCATGCATGAGACCCGTCAATGGCAATTCGGCAAATTCGGGATCAGCGAGAAATGCCTTTTTGTCTGTAAATGCCAGACGCATCGCTTCTGCTATTAAATAATATTTTTCCCAAGAACGGACGTCATATTGTTCTATATGGAAGCTCTCCAATATTTTCAGGATTTGGATGACCGTGAATCCGCCAGCACTTGGGGCATTTGATGACGCAATTAGATAATCCTTATAAGTCCCATACATTGGTACATCGATTGTAGCTTTATAGTCCTTTAAATCAGAAAGCTCCATGAACCCTCCAAGCTCCTGAATACAGGAAATGATGCCTTCTCCGATTTCACCTTCATAAAAAGCGGAAATTCCTTCACGTTGTAAGATCCGATAGGTATTCGCCAGTTTTTCTTTTATTAGCAAATCGCCATCCTGATAGGGTTTTCCGTTTGGCATGAAGAACTTACGCGCTTCATCGCCCAATCGATATTCAAAATTTTTAAGAGCGTCGCAAAGAACCCAATTGACGGGAACTCCTTTTTCTGCAAATTCAATGGATGGTTCGATGAGGTCCGCTAATGGCTTACTGCCATTTTCAGCGAGTGCTTCATCCATAGCTTTCAGTATTCCGGGTATGCCTACCGCTGTGGCTTTGATTGATCTTTCTTTAAATGGGATGACTTCCCCTTTTTCATCAAGAAACATGTCTCGATGTGCGGCTTTAGGTGCTCTTACATGGCCATCGTATATTTTCGTTTCTTTATCTTTAGCGTTATATACCATTAGGAAACCACTTCCGCCGATACCGGTCATCATGGGCTCCACAATATTCAGGGCAAATTGGATGGCGACCGCCGCATCGACAGCATTTCCACCTTCACGTAATATTTTTTCCCCTATGGAGGTGGCTACCGGATGAGCTGTAACGACCATTCCGGCGTCCCCTTTAGCTGTTTCCCTTTTGTAATCCTTATCTTTAATGATCTCATTGTTGTTTTCCAAAATAATTCCTCCATTATTCAGTCCTTTTATCTGCCAAAAGGTAAGGCTTATGTTTGAATGAAAAGAAAACCTTGTCATTGTAGAAGAATGACAAGGAGATTTTTCGTAGGTATTCATTTATTCTTAATCAGCAAATGATAAATATACGAAAAATGCTAATGTTACAAGACATAAAGCCACCATGGCAGTCGAAGCCATATAAGACCCCTCCTTAAAAAGACTTGAATCTAATTAAGTTCTCCAAAAATCGTCAAAATCCTTCATTTAAATGTAAATTTATTGATATTTAATAAAAAAGTACGGGTTCATTTCGAGTTCATAAACTTTATATAGGTATTTATCCTTTTTTTTGATTTTTAAAACATGGGTAACTATATATTCGTAATTACCAAAAAATAAAAGTATACTAAATATAAAGACAATACAAAAAAGGAGGGGGAGTGTGATTTGAAAGCGGCGGTTTGGTTCAGGAAAAGTCTCGTCATTTTAGTATCCGTTTTGACGTTTGGTCTTGTCACTCCTTCAGATCTGGCGTGGCTTGCGGAAGCCGATTCGTTAAAGGATACTAAAAAAGGGTTAGTGGAAGAAGAGGGATTATCCTATCTTCCTTCGCAAAATTCAACTGAACTGGAAGAGGAATTCAACCGGGAAGAATTTTTATCGGGCATAATGAATAAGGCAGAGGAAAACGCATTTGTGAAATTTGGCGATAAGATCAATCCTAAAATTGGTGATGAGTTCAAAATTGCCATATTACCAAAAATCGAAGAAGCCATTACCGAAATGGCTGCCCAATTTCCAGATGGAAAATTACAGCAATTAACCATCACTGAGCAGCCGAGTGCGGGCAGGGCCGAAAAAATCTTTCATATTTATGATTCAAACAGCGGCAAGGATATCATCAGATTCCATGTCAGGCAGGAAAACCCTCCACTGGAAGGGTATTGGTTCGATTTTCATTATCATACCCATCATGATTCATTTGCCACCCATTATAATATAGGGAAAATATATTGGGATAAAAATACGCCGCCAGAGTGGACGAGTAAACAAAGGATCTCATAGCGGTTGGTTTCGTTGATTTTATGTAAGTGTAAGAGTATGATGAAAATGAATTGAATTTCTAATAGCATCGAAATGATACGTTGTCATGCAACGTATTTATTTTGTGTTGAAATATAAGTAGAGTTTTTATAATAACGGGGAACAATGTTATTTTAAAAGGTTTTCTAATTTTGCTGTTATAGTAGCAGAGGAGTCTTTATCATGTCAGAGTTGTTAAATAATATCATGCAAACGTATGCGCAGTTTTTTGACTGGCATATGTGGGTGGAGGTTTTATCCGACCCGGTGAGCTGGGGGTTGATTGGAACGCTCGTATTAATGGAAGGGTTGCTATCAGCGGACAACGCTTTGGTATTAGCTGTAATGGTCAGGCACCTTCCGGAAAAACAACGGAAAAAAGCACTTTTTTACGGTTTATTAGGTGCTTACGCTTTTAGATTTATAGCGATTGGAATCGGTGTTTTCCTCATTAAGCTTTGGTGGGTGAAGGTGATTGGAGCCGCCTATCTTGGTTGGCTCTCATTTAAATACTTTAGGGATAAAAGAAAAAAACAAGCTGATGAAGATATTCAGGGAATGAGTAAAAACAGCATACTGATCCGTATGTTTGGTACCTTATGGGGAACGGTTGCGGCAGTGGAATTGATGGATATAGCATTTTCCGTCGATAGTGTCTTGGCCGCATTCGGGGTGAGTGAAAAAGTCTGGGTGCTTTTGACAGGCGGAATGATCGGTGTTTTGATGATGCGGGGAGTGGCGGGATTATTTCTAAAATTGATAGATAAGGTTCCTGAATTGGAAACTGCCGCATATGTCCTCATCGGATTCATTGCTATAAAAATGTTATTGGCCGTTGCAAGGATAGAAATTCCGCCGGCGATCTTTTTTGCCTTTATTTTGCTGATTTTCGGCACCACGATCATATTCCATTTGAAGAAAGGGAAAAAGCTCAAGGAACATGGTTGAGCACTAATTAAAAAAGCTGTCATCTAAAATGATGGCAGCTTTTTGTCGCAAAAGTTTCAGATGGTATATCCCGAAGCTCTTTTAAGATTTTTTGTTCTTAATTAGACTTCCCCAATTACGAATATTACCATTTCTTGATCTTTCCATAAAAAAGCTCATATTTAAAACAAAGTTGATTGGTGCGGGTGTGCGAGACTTCTGCGGGAAAAGCGAGTCCAGGGGAGACCCCGCAGTCGCAAAGGCGCCGAGGAGGCTCCCGGACCGCCCGCGGAAAGCGAGTGCCTGGAGCGGAAATCAACGTCTAAATTGTACACCTATAAAAAAACTGTAGGCAAACTCGATTTTCATCGAGGTTGCCTACCCGTTTGAAGCTGACATCAAATACGATGTCAGCTTTTATTTTGGAAAATATCAAGTATTTGAAAAAGGGCTGTAAATGTTGTGAAAAAAAGAAATGGCAATAAAAAGTTAAGCCAAAGTGAAGACAGTAGCGGATGCAGCAGTATGCCAAATAAGATGGAGAACAGAAAAAGGTCGAGAATGATGAACACTCTTAAACTGTAAATATCAAGCACTTCTTCAGCAAGTTCACGGTGCTCATTCAAGATGGCTTTTTTATTATTGGTTTCCATGCGATCACCTTAAACCTTTTACGATTATATACTGTTGATATATGAAAAGTGCGGATCAATGGTTCTTCTAATGATGAATGTGCAACCCAAATTACCAAAAAAACATAGAGTTTTTACATTAGGGCAATATGTTATACTAATATAATAGTATCAAAGGTTTAGAGCATTTAAATAACATATATTTACTTAACATAAATGAGGAATGGATGAAGAAGGGGGAGAAGCGTGTGAAAAGGAAGAAATGGTTATCCATACTTGCATTATTTGTCTTTTCATTCTCAATGCTCTCCTATTCATTAGCGAAGGATGAAGGGGTGAAATGGCGGAATTTACCCAAAGATAATCTTTTAAGACAAGCTGAACTTTTTAAAGGCAATAAAGAATTGCAACGAATATTTTTATTTCCAGAAGAGGAGTACGATGAAAGGGAAGCACTTAAAATTGCTGGTACCATTAATAAACTGCCTCATTCACTCTTGGTGAAAACTGCTGAAAGTGGTGTGAGGATCAAACTATTCGCTGGTGATTTAACAGAAAATCAATCCGCGGCAAAATTAAAGGGGAAGACCCCGCGTGGTTATTTGAATAAAGAAACAACTTGGGATGATGTGCCTGGTATGGGCGGATCACATACGGTATTGGTTAAAATCGGGGCAAGTGACAAGGGCAACGGGCATGGCTCCGTTAATTTGGAACTGCATGAGCTGGGGCATTCAATTGATAATATAGTGTTTGATGGAATCCGTGAAGACATGGATTATTTGAAGATTTGGGGTAAGGAAGTGGATG
This sequence comes from Bacillus sp. T-10(2022), assembly GCF_056502895.1. Lineage (NCBI taxonomy): Bacteria > Bacillati > Bacillota > Bacilli > Caryophanales > Bacillaceae > Bacillus > Bacillus sp. T-10(2022). The sequence goes on along the minus strand of NZ_CP113518.1, from coordinate 3,334,308 downwards.
GGCTGTTTCCAGGGATTACGTATTTTTCCAATTACCCTGAGGAATACTTTGCAGAAACGTTTGCCATGTTTTATGTGAACGATGAACAAAATCAATTGCTTAGACAAAAAGCACCCAAGACTTATAATTTTATTAAACAATTAGATTAAACATTGGGCAATAATACGTTAAAATAAGGAGAATGAAAGTAGAAAAGGTGGTTTATCATGAAGCAATATTTAGATTTATGTAAGCATGTACTCGAAAATGGAACGCAAAAGGGTGATCGTACGGGAACAGGAACGATCAGTACCTTTGGATATCAAATGAGATTCAATTTAAAAGATGGATTCCCTGTACTAACAACGAAAAAGGTTAGTTTAAAAGCGATTATCCATGAACTATTGTGGTTTTTGAAGGGTGATACGAACGTTGGCTACCTTCAGGAAAATAGCGTGCGCATCTGGAATGAATGGGCTGATGAAAAGGGAGAATTAGGTCCGATTTATGGTCATCAATGGCGTTCTTGGGGAACGGCTGATGGAAGGCAAATCGATCAAATCAGTGAATTGATTGAACAAATCAAAACGAATCCAAATTCAAGAAGGCTGATAGTCAGTGCTTGGAATGTTGGTGAACTGGACGAAATGGCCTTGCCGCCTTGTCATGCTTTCTTTCAATTCTATGTCGCTGATGGCAAGCTTTCATGCCAGCTATACCAACGTTCAGCGGACGTCTTTTTAGGTGTTCCTTTTAATATAGCTTCATATGCGCTTTTAACGATGATGATCGCCCAAGTGTGTGATTTGGAAGTTGGCGAATTTGTACATACTTTCGGGGATGTCCACATCTACTCTAACCACCTTGAACAAGTGGAACTGCAGTTGACTCGTGATCCCAAACCATTGCCAATCATGAAAATCAATCCGGATGTGAAAAATATCTTTGATTTTAGCTTCGACGACTTCGTTTTGGAAAATTACGAAGCCCATCCCCATATAAAAGGTGAGGTTAGCATATGATATCATTGATAGTGGCTATGGATCAAAATCGTGTGATAGGTAATAACAATAAACTGCCGTGGCATTTACCGGCAGATTTGCAGTATTTTAAAAAAGTGACGATGGGCCATCCGATCGTCATGGGCCGAAAAACATTTGAATCGATTGGCAGGGTCCTGCCTGGCCGCGAAAATGTCATCGTTACCCGTAATCAGGATTTTAAAGCGGAAGGCTGCGTAGTGTTACATGATATAGCAGAAATCAAAACGTTTGCAGATAACCGAGATGAGGAAGTCTTCGTGATTGGCGGAGCTGAAATCTTCAAGGAAATCCTTCCTTTTACCGACCGCTTGTATATAACGGAAATCCATGAAACCTTTGAAGGTGATACTTTCTTTCCCGTGATTGATGAAAATGAATGGGATAAAATCTCTTCAAACCCAGGCAGCATCGATGAAAAAAATCGATATGCCCATGATTTTATTATTCTGCAAAAAAAATAAAGTGCTAATCCGATTATGGGGAAATGACCATAATCGGGTTTTTTTTGGTATGAAACAAACAAAAGAAAGAATTTTTAGAAAAATCAATTACATTAATAACAGTAAAGTGCTATAATGATTGAATTCATTAGGAAGGAATGAGGGATTGTTATGAATCAGACTGCATCTAAGAATAGGGGGATTCAATTGGAAGATATTCTAATTGCCTATAGAGAACTGAAAGAAATCGTTTTGCATACTCCTTTACAAAAAAATCAGAGACTCTCTGAAAAATATGATTGTAATGTTTATTTAAAACGTGAGGACTTACAACACGTACGTTCCTTTAAATTAAGAGGGGCTTACTATAAAATGAAAAGCCTGACCGCTGAAGAGACGAAGAATGGAGTGGTTTGTGCCAGTGCAGGAAACCATGCACAGGGAGTGGCGTTTTCCTGCAGCCAATTGGGTATCCACGGGAAAATTTATATGCCTGCTACAACTCCAAGGCAAAAAGTCGATCAAGTTCAGCTATTCGGCAGGGATAATGTGGAAATCATCCTTATCGGGGATACATTCGATGATGCATTTGCCATGGCGATGGAATGCTGTGAAAAAGAAGGCCGTTCCTTTATCCATCCATTTGACGATGAAAAGGTAATCGCCGGGCAGGGTACAACGGCTGTAGAAATCCTGAATGATTGTGAAGATGGAATCGATTATGTATTTGCTGCTATGGGCGGTGGCGGTTTAATGGCTGGAGTATCAAGTTATTTCAAATCGGTTTCCCCAAAAACGAAATGCATTGGAGTGGAGCCGCAAGGTGCTGCTTCGATGGAATACTCCTTCAAGGAAGGAAAAGTTTCTGAACTTGAAAACATAGATACATTCGTTGACGGAGCAGCTGTCAAGTGTGTGGGACAGTTGACATATCAGCTTTGTAAAGAAAACCTGGAAGATATCATTGTCGTCCCTCCAGGCCAAATCTGTACGACGATTCTCGATTTATATAATCAGCATGCGATCGTAGCTGAACCGGCAGGAGCTATATCTGTAGCCGCGTTGGATTTATATAAAGAACAAATCAAAGGCAAAACGGTTGTTTGCATGGTCAGTGGAGGAAATAACGACATTGGGCGTATGCAGGAAATTAAGGAGAAATCCTTATTATATGAAGGGCTGCTTTATTACTTCATCGTGAATTTTCCGCAACGTGCTGGAGCTTTAAGGGAATTCCTTGATGAGGTGTTAGGACCGAATGACGATATAAGCCGTTTTGAATATACGAAGAAAAATAATAAAGAAAGCGGGCCGGCACTGGTTGGTATTGAGCTAAAAGATAAAAATGATTATGAAGGGCTCATTCAAAGGATGAACAAGAAAGGATTCTCTTTTGTAGAGGTCAATAAAGACAGTAATTTATTTCACTTATTGATTTAATCATGGACAAAATGTTAAATTAGGATAGAATAATACCTATGTTTTTACATTTTATTCTGCCGGCCCAGTCGTATATGGGCATACTGTCGATAATTGTTACCATTCTATGACGAATTGCCAGTTCCCTTTCAATTGGTTGGAAATGGTATTATAATCGGAGTAGGTCTAATTACAACACCAAAGGGGATGTATCCATGTCGAACATTGGAGTACCTGGTCTAATTCTCATCTTAATATTGGCATTAATTATCTTTGGTCCTAAGAAACTTCCAGAAATTGGCCGTGCTTTTGGACAAACGCTTCGTGAGTTTAAAAAATCCACTAGTGATTTAACAAAAGGTGATTATGAAGAAGATAAGAAGCTGCAACAAAAAAATCATGAATGATTGAATGCTGGGCGTAAGATGGAATCGTCTTGCGCCTTTATGCTGGAACAAGATACGGATTTTCAGATGAAGGCGTGATCAACTTTGGAAGATAAAGAATTAAATATCATCGATCATCTCGATGAATTGAGAAAACGGCTCATCATTACAGCTGTTGCTTTTGTCATCTTTTTTATCGCCAGTTTTATTTATGTTGAGGAGATTTATAATTGGTTCGTGAAGGATCTCGATTTTGAACTGATGGTATTGGGACCGAGCGATATAATCTGGATTTACTTTATGCTTGCAGGTGTTGTAGCCATTGCGGCAACGATACCGGTAATTGCCCTGCAAATCTGGTTATTCGTTAAACCCGCTTTGATGCCAAATGAAGTAAGGGCGACCCTTGCCTATATTCCGGCACTTTTCCTGCTTTTTATCGGAGGGCTTGCTTTCGGTTATTTTGTCATCTTCCCGACCATTCTTCAATTTTTGATTGAATTGGGCGATGGGATGTTCATAACCAGTTTTACAGCGGATAAGTACTTTTCATTCGTATTTAATATGACGATACCTTTTGCTGTTTTATTCGAGCTTCCCGTCGTTACCATGTTTTTGACCTCCCTTGGCATAATTAATCCTTATGTGCTTCAAAAGTTAAGGAAGTATGCATACTTTGTACTGGTTGTCATAGCGATATCGATTACGCCGCCTGACTTTATGTCAGACTTTATGGTGATGGTTCCGCTGCTGTTATTATATGAAATCAGTATTTCTTTATCTAAAGTCGTCTATAAACGAAGGGTGAAACGTGAAAGCTTGCGGGAAGGCACCTACGAGGAAGGTTTATAAAAAGAGGTCCATAAAGGCATTTTGCCCTTTATGGGTCTTTTTTTTTGTGAAAGTCAATCTGATTTGTCTGTTTTTTTACACATTTGAATATTTATACTTTTGGATTTATTGTGTATAATGTAAGCAATCGGTGAAAAATGAGGATTGATATTTTGATGTTCAAATGCTTGGAATTCAAAGATTGTTTTGGACATAAGGTCACAATTTCAGAAATACCTGTCTTACTGCCTAGTGATCCGAATTTTTTTATGTTGACCGTGCGTTTGGAAGTATTTGTAAAGAAGGTTTTTGCCAATAAAGATCATAAAGAAAATTACTCATTTAAGCATTATTTAGCATCCGTACTCAAATGGCCCGTTTATAACAAGCTTTTTTTTGGAAGTTTACTAAATAATGCTTAATGCGGATTGTTCCATAGCTAACTTCTCCGTTAAAAGAGATGACACGAATGCCATGTAATACGAATAAATCGGCATGTGTTCAAGTTAGCTCATGGGACGGTCTTTTTTTTTGCGATCATTTCAAAAGACTAGTATCACTTCACTTGAAAAAAAAAGAAAACCTTTGGTTTGAATGCGTACCTTGAATAGGTATAATACAATAGATATGTTAATTTAGGGATGTGTAATGATGAATAAAGTAAAGATAGTAACAGACTCGACAGTAGATATGACACCTGAGGAACTGGAATTTTATGATATTACAATGGTCCCTTTATCGATTTTTATAGATGGGGAGACTTTTTTGGATAAGGTTGAAATCGAACAAGAAGAATTCCTGAAAAGAATGAACCAGTCAAAAGAACTGCCAAAAAGCTCACAACCAGCCATAGGTACCTTTGTGGAGGTATATGATGAACTAGGAAAAGACGGCAGCGAGATTATATCCATACATATGACAGGTGGCATGAGCGGCACAGTTCGCTCAGCGGAAAGCGCAGCAAGCATGTCCGAAACGAAGGTTACCGTTCTTGATTCGAAATTCATTTCAAAAGCGATGTCATTCCAGGTGATCGAGGCAGCGAAGATGGCGAAGGAAGGGAAATCCGTAGCTGAAATAATTGATCGACTGGAACATATTAAAAAGCAGTCAAGTTTAATCATTGTCATAGAAACACTTGATAACCTCGTTAAGGGTGGAAGGATTGGCAAAGTTTCTGCTTTTATCGGTTCATTGCTGCACATAAAGCCGATTGCACTTCTTGATGATGGTGTACTGAATCCTGTATCCAAAGCTAGGAGCCAGTCACAGGTCGTGAAGTTCATCATCAAGAAATTCAAAGAAGATACTCAGGGCAAAAAGATTAGAGGCATTGGTTTTGTACATGCGAATGGCCTTGAAATAGCGGATAAGGTCCGCCACGCCATTGCAGACTTAACAGGATATCAAGACATAAAGATAGAAGCAACGACTGCCGTTGTCAGTACCCATACAGGTGAAGGCGCCATGGCGATCATGTATTATTGGGACTGATAAGGATATACCATATGAAACTGCGGTTTTGTCACTTTTACAATTGCCTTTAATTCGTAGAAATAGTTGCTGTTCTCATTTCAAATGGTCTGTTAGAATAAATGAAGTAACAGAATATTTTATACATAAAGGACGGGGTAGAGATGAGAAAGCTGCAATTGCTTATGGCAGCTATGGGAGCATCGATTTTATTGCTGTTGACAGCATGCGGTTCCAATGGAGTACCTGATGCCAAAAATTGGGACCTTGAAGATTTCAGTTATATCAATCAGGAGGGGAAACCTTTCTCAAAAAGCGATCTAAAAGGAAAGGTTTGGGTAGCTGATTTTATATTCACAAGCTGTGAGACGGTCTGTCTCCCAATGACTTCGAATATGACGAAGCTGCAGCAGCAATTGAAAGATGAAGGTATTAAAGATGTAGAGTTCGTTTCATTTTCAGTGGACCCGGAAATTGACAAACCTGATGTTTTAAAAAAGTTTGGTGACCAATTTAATGTGGATTACGGCAACTGGCACTTTCTGACCGGTTATGGACAGGAAGAAATCGAGCAGTTTGCATTGGATAACTTTAAAACAATCGTCAAAAAACCAGAAGCAGAAGATCAGGTGATTCATGGGACCAGTTTTTTTCTGATTGATCAAGAAGGAAAGATCATCATGGATTATACAGGTCTGCAGGATATTCCGTTTGATGAAATCATTAAGCATATTAAAATTTTACAGAATTATTGAACAGGTTAAATGACCTGTTCTTTCTGTTTTCATCCATCCTTTTTTATAGAGCTTTAACGTTAATGAAAATGAGCAATAAGTTTTTGAAGAAACAGCGGTAGTGAAGAATGATTTTACATGCTCAGTACATGCTAATTTTTATAGGACTAGCTTTAATTCACTGCATTTTTCATATTGTATAGTAAGGAATGCTCAATTCCGGAAGTACAATGAAGGTATATTGTTTGCAATCTTTCGTTTTCTGCATGATATAATATATGGGTAGGAAGGTGAGGGTCATGAGGTACAAAATCACCTGTCTTTTCATATGCCTAGTTTGGATTTCAGGCTGCAGCCAAAGTGAAACAGCCTCAAATCAGCCATCTGTTCAGCAGAAAAGCATAGTTGAGCTGAGTAAAAAGGAAACCATTCCTGCCAGCTTTTTTCCGGACCCAGTGAAAATCGTATCGATTGGCGACTCCTTGACTCAAGGTGTCGGTGATAGTAAAGATAATGGCGGGTATCTGCCTTATTTACAAAATAAGCTGGAAAAAGAACCATCGATTACTTCAGTTGAGATGATTAATCATGGCATACGTGGAAATAGGACCGACCAACTATTGAAAAGACTGGATAAGACTAGGATTAAAGAAGACATAAAGCAAGCTGACTCGATTGTCGTCACAATCGGTGGAAATGATATCATGAAGGTCTTTAAACAGAATTTCTCCAACTTGGAGCTGAATCAGTTTGAATCGGCAAAAATAGGGTATGAAAAAAGATTAAGGCAGATACTTGATAAGGTTCGTTCCGAAAATGATTCTGCGCAAATTTACCTTGTAGGCGTCTATAATCCATTTTCCAAATGGTTCGGAGATTTTTATGAACTTGATATGATCATGAATGATTGGAATGAAAGTGGAAAAGAGATCATTGAAGAATATGATTCAGCCTATTTTATTGAAATAGCAGACATTTTCGAGAATTCCGAAGAAGATTTGCTGTATGCCGAGGATTATTTTCACCCAAATGACCGCGGATATGAATTAATCGCGACAAGAATCTATAATGATATGGATATTACCACTATCGGAAAGGACACATTGGAAGCGAGTGCCAAAGGAGATGATGACCAAGAATGACAAATGTCAAATGGAAGACTTTGTTTATTTCCCTATTAGCCCTAAACATCCTGGTCATCTTGTTTGTAACGATTTTAGTTAATCTGCCGACTAAAGATAAAGATCTGATACCCAAAGTAAGCCATGAAGAAGATATCCAATTTCAAATTCACACGAATCGGGAAGATTTGACAAGATTAATCAACCAGTATCTGGATAAAGAGGGGTTGACGGGATCCATTCACTACGAAGTGTATTTAACGGATGAGGTGGAGCTATACGGAACAATGCCATTTTTCAACCGTGAAGTGGAAATGAAATTGACTTTTGAACCAATTGCCCAAAAGAATGGGGATTTGATTCTTAAGCAAAAATCAATTGAAGTCGGTAAAATGAACCTTCCTGTTTCATATGTAATGAATTTAATTAATGAGCGTTATAATATGCCGGATTGGGTTAGCATCAGTCCCAATGACGAAAGTATTTATGTGTCATTACAGGATATGGAACTGAAAAGCGATATTAGGGTTAAGGCGAATGAATTCGATCTAAAAAATGATGATATTTCATTTTTATTGACCATCCCATCATCATTACAGTGATAGTGAATAGATGGATAAAAAACCAGGATCGATGCATCCTGGTTTTTTATCCATTTATGGAGATAGCGTTAAGGTTTCTAGTGAGGATGACTGCCGATTCGAACCAATTAAATAAATGGTTGTGGGAGTATTTACTTGGAAGGCTTTGTTTGGCAAAGGGAGTGCGATCTCTTTTGTCCCAGCTATCCGCACTTCGAAGTCTACTATCATGGGATGTATATTAAGATATTCGCTTGCTTTCCTGAAATGGAGTTGATCAAAAACGACATCTCCATTTTTGACGGCAATATCCACCGAGAGTAAATCATGTGAAAGCTGGATGAATCGTACCTTTGCTTCATTTGGAGGAACAAATGGATCATCTTCGAAAGATAACATGTTCAATGATTCATTAGCCAGGGCAGATGCAAGAGCAATGGTATAGAAAGTCCCGCTTTCGAGTGTCACTTTACAGCTTAAAAGGGGTAAGGCGCTTTGTCCGCTGCGGTATATTTCCAATGGGTACTTGCCAGTGGGGAATGGTAAATAACCATTGTTCTCTTTATATGAGAAATTTTTAAGAATACGCATTTCATTTACATAAACATCAAATGAGGGAGCTGTTGGAGCAGCATGTAAAAAGCGTACTTGTGCAGGCAGCAGGGCATTCATTTGTTCATATTCCAATTGTTGTGTTGATTTTTCGAGACTTTTCAAATGTTTTTGGTAATAATAATCATGCAATTGCGGATCGCTGTTTTTGTAATAAGACGATAGTAAATCATATCTTAGAGATTTTTGTGAATATGATTGTTTATCGCTCATTTCCGACACCTCTCATTTTTCCAGTATGTTATTATTATATGTTGTCATGCTTGGGCGTGTGTCTCCCGTTTAAAAAGAGGAGAGACGATTTTTCTTAAAAAGGGTCGATCGGCATATTATTTTACAGGGTCATATAAAAGCGTTAAAATTCATTCAATGGATTGTTTGTAAAAAAGGAGGATTTTCATTTGACAAAGCAGTTAGAGAAGGCAACATTCGCAGGCGGATGTTTCTGGTGCATGGTGAAACCGTTCGATGAACAGCCTGGCATCGAATCCGTTATCTCCGGCTATACGGGCGGGACTACGGAAAACCCTACGTACAAAGAAGTTTGCTCCGAAACCACGGGTCATTATGAAGCAGTTCAAATAACCTTTGATCCAAGCGTATATCCATATGAGGAGATAATCGAGTTATTCTGGCAGCAAATTGACCCGACAGATGCTGGCGGGCAATTTTATGACCGGGGAAGTTCTTATCAAACGGCCATTTTTTATCATGACGAAAACCAACGTGAAATTGCAGAAGCATCCAAAGCTAAGCTGCAGGCAAGCGGGAAATTTTCAAGACCGATCGTAACGCCGATTATACCGGCCAAAACGTTTTATCCAGCCGAGACATACCACCAGCATTATTATAAAAAGCAACCTGAGCATTATGAAAGATATTCGATTGGTTCAGGAAGGAAAGCATTTATACAACATCACTGGGGGGAAAAAATGAAAAGTAAAGAAGAATTAAAACAGAAACTCACTCCGATTCAATATGAAGTCACACAAAATAATGGAACGGAACCAGCCTTTAACAATGAATATTGGAACTTGAAGGAGGAAGGATTATATGTGGATATCGTTTCAGGAAATCCTCTTTTCACTTCAAAGGAAAAGTTCGATTCAGGCTGCGGTTGGCCAAGCTTCACTAAACCGCTTAAAGAAGAGGAAGTAGTGGAAAACCTCGATACGAGTTATGGTATGAGAAGGATAGAGGTTCGCTCAAAAACTGCCGATTCTCATCTGGGTCATGTTTTCAATGATGGGCCGGGACCGTCGGGATTACGCTATTGCATCAATTCTGCATCATTAAGGTTCATCCCGCTCCAAGATCTTGAAAAAGAAGGATACGGAGAATACAAAAAGCTGTTTGATTGAATGCAAAACCCCCTATCAGCTAATGATAGGGGGTTATTTATTGGGTAATATTCAATCTGTGATGATGGACGCGATCCGGACATATGGAATGGTGGTAAGTTCCATTGCTTTAGTCCTGCCAGTCACCTCAAAACGGACAGTATGTGAACCGGGACGGAGCCCATTTGTGATAAATAAATATCTTTCACGGGCAAATGGCCACCACGTATTTAAAGTCGTGATTTCATTTCCGTCAATCCATACATTCACTTCCCCGCCATCAGGACTTCTAAGCAGTTTCACACCAAGCATACTTCCTTTGAAGGTATATTCAATCACACTGCCCTTTTCACTGCTAGTGAAATAGCCACCCCTTGGACGGAAACCGCTCATTTTTCCATAGTGGTCAATTTCAGATAATTCAAATCCAGAACGGGCATGCAGCTTAGATGGAAGGCCTGCTACAGTCTTTTCCCGTTTGATGTTATCCAGGAACCGTTCATAAATTGCATCAGCATATAATTTATAACCCAGCCCATTTGGATGAATCAAATCTCTTGTCAGCTGTTTTTCCGTATATCCTGAATCCTTGAATATAGGTCGCATATCCACATTGGTTGCACCGTAATGTTTGGATAAAAGTCCGATGGCTGACGCAAATTCATCATATTTCAAGGAACTCTCTGTTATTGTGAATAATTCAGCATTAGGGTGGAGCCGTTTCGCCTTTCTCATTAATGCTTCATATGTCATGGTAAAATCATCGACATTCATATATTTGCGATCATTCTCACCAAAAACGAAGAAAATCAGATCTTTGTGATCATGCTCCCTTTTTTGGGAAAGCTTGAATAGGCCTTCAAAAGCAGTGGCTCCGCTTTGGACCACGTAGTCACCGTGTAAAGAAATATCATTGGCTTCATTCATCTTATTTTCTAACTGGTTGAACCATGTTAGATCAGGCTTTTCAGCTCCCGACCCTCTTCCGATACTGTCACCAATGACGAGATATTGAATGGGCTGGCCTGATTGGAATTTTTGATAAACATTTATCGAATCATCTGATCCATATGTTTTAGGGACTTTTTGAAGGATATAGCTGATTAGAAGGATCGTGGCGATTGCAGCGAAAGGGATGAAGGATTTTGCGTTCGTTTTCAATTATGTTCCCCCGTATTGCCTTTTATGTATCCATGTAGGTATGAGATAGCTTAAAGAGGCTAAGAATTGTTTTTCCTTATTATATCCCAATTTTAACGTAACACAATAAATATGAAACGTTTTTTTTGACATTTTTCATGGTTACTTGCGGTATTACAGCCATTGAATGAATAACGGTGAAGATGGTGTTGCTTGAAGTTTTTTCTTAAATTCAGAAAAATAGGCAAATGCACAGACCAAGGCGGGCGTATTGACATATGGTAAGGTGTAAAGAGAAATAAGAATTCTAAAAGGAGTGAAACTTAATGTACGGATATGGTGGAAATGTTGCAGGACCAGGATTCGGTTATGGTGGCGGTGGATACGGCGGCGGCGGCGGTTGCTGCGGATTTGGATCAGGCTTCGCATTAATCGTTGTCTTGTTCATTCTTTTGATTATCATCGGCGCTTCATTCTGCTGCTAATACAATAACCTAAAGACCAGCTGATAAAGCTGGTTTTTTCTTTATGTAAGGAATGTGGGTGGACCTTTTTAAATTCCATGGTTGTCGACTGAAAAGGCAGGTTAAATCCAAGTTGGACAGGCGATACATAACCAATCTTATTTCCAATCCTGATACCGGCATGGCCAATTTGCAAGAAAATAACTTGTGTGAAGGACATACCATAAAGGTTCTGGGTTTTTCTTTGTTCACCATTTCTGCTAAAATAACGACAGAATGTAATTAATTTAGGGGGATAAAGATATGAAACCTTCCCGTTTACAAGCAGGGGATGAAATTCGCGTAATTGCTCCTTCAAGAAGCTTGGCGATTGTCAAAGGGGAACAACGCAGATTGGCAGAAGAAAGGTTGACTGACCTTGGTTTTAAAGTGACATATGGTGAAACGGCTTTGTTCCATGATGACTTTTTCTCGAATTCGATCGAAGACCGGATCGAGGATTTGCATGAGGCGTTCAGGGATCCAAATGTGAAGGGGATTTTTACAGCCATCGGGGGGTATAACGCTAACCAATTGTTACGGTATATCGACTATGATTTGATTAAGGAAAATCCAAAAGTGTTGATGGGTTATAGTGATATAACCGCAATTTTATTGGCCATTTATAATAAAACAGGTTTAACTACATATTCAGGTCCTCATTTCTCGACGTTCGGGATGAAGGCTGGTCTGGAATATACGATGGAATATTTTAAAAAGGCTGTAATTGAAAGTGCAGGCTTTTATCTTGAGCCAAGTGAAACGTGGAGTGATGATTCCTGGCATTTAGAACAGGATGACCGAACTTTCCACCCGAATGGTGGATATATGGTCATTCAGGAAGGTGAAGCGGCTGGGACAATCATTGGAGGTAATCTTTGTACACTCAATCTATTACAAGGGACAGAGTTCATGCCATCTTTAAAGGACAGTATCCTTTTCATAGAAGATGACGAAGAAAGCCACCCATTCAGTTTTGACCGGGATTTACAATCCTTGCTCCATCAGCCAGGTGCAAGTGGGATTAAAGGAATCGTCATCGGCCGTTTCCAAAAGGATTCAGGAATGACTGAATATGCCTTGCAGGAAATCATCACCTCCAAAAAGGAGATAAATGGCATACCTGTGATCGCAAATGCCAACTTCGGTCATGTCCATCCATTTGTAACGGTGCCGGTTGGTTCAAAAGCAGTAATGAAGGTGAAGAACGGAAAAGCGACGATCCAGATCCTTTCATGACATATTATGAAGACGCCGTTCAAAAAGTGGACGGTGTCTTAATCTGTTCGGAAATGTATGAATATATTTTGCATTCTGGTGTATTTTAGGAATCTTTCCTCTTGTAAGCCCTGGAAATTGTCCTATTTTACAAGCATTATTAGGGAATATGAGTCTAATAGTTCAAATTCTTTATTTTTCTGATATAATACTAAGAGATTTAAAATAGAAAAGGTGATTATGTGTTATTAACAATTCCAGCATCCATTCGTTTAGAAGGGGCTTTGGCCGAGTATAATAAAAAAGGCCGAGTGAGCCATACATGTTTCGTATGTAACGAAGACACTTCTAATGGGGATGCAAGTAACTTGAACTACTATAAGTTAGGAACTAAAAAAGTTTGTCATTCCTGCATGAAAAATGTTTTGCGTCATCCGTCTTTAAAAGAGTATGAATATGTACATACTTCAGTTATCGATAAAACTGCTTTTTATAAAAATGTGCTGGCTGTTTTAAAGGATGAAAGTTTTTTGGAGTCAATTCGTGAAGAAAAACTAAATAGCGTATTGTAAGAAAAAAGTGTATCTCTTGCGGATACACTTTTTTTGTCCCATTTTTTTTACAATCTCTCATGAAACCAAGAAACTTATCCGATTACATGCCTAGGCCAATTTCCTTAGCAAGATTGCCTTCACCTGGACATACACTTTATTATATTGCTTTGTTTTTAAAGAGAAGGAGTGTGCAGGCTTATGGAGCAGTCTTCATTGATCAAACCGGTCCTGGGAGGAGCCTACCCGACTATTAGTCATGGTCAGGGAGTTTTTTTGTACGATAAAGATGGAAAGGATTACCTAGATGCTTCTTCCGGTGCTGTTACAGCCAATATTGGCCATGGAGTCCAGGAAGTCATTGAGGCGATGGTCAAACAGGCTAAACAGGTTTCATTCGTGTATCGTTCCCAATTTACCAGCGATGCTGCAGAGAAACTTGCCGGGAAAATTGCAGAATTGACAAAAGGGGAACTGACATACAGCTTTTTTGTAAACAGCGGCTCCGAAGCGACTGAAACGGCATTGAAAATTGCCATTCAGCATTGGCAGGAAAAAGGGAAGCCAAAGAAACAGAAAATCATATCGAGATGGATGAGCTACCATGGCATCACGATGGGAGCTCTTTCAATGTCCGGACATCCGATTCGCCGGGAACGATTTTCTCCTTTGCTAGAATCATATCCTTCTGTATCTCCTCCATATTGTTACCGATGTCCACTTCAACTTGATTCGCATACGTGCGGAATGGCCTGTGCTTCGGAATTGGAAGCATCAATCCGGCGTATTGGCAGTGAAAATATAGCTGCATTCATTGCTGAACCTGTTATCGGCGCTGCAGGAGGGGCCATCGTTCCTCCTGATGGTTATTTTCGAAAACTCAAGAAAATATGCGAAGAGAATGATATTTTATTCATTGCGGATGAAGTAATGACCGGATTTGGACGTACCGGAAAGATGCTTGCTTCCGAATATTGGGATGTGGAACCTGATATTGTAACATTTGGTAAAGGCATGAGTGGAGGGTATACCCCGATAGCAGCCGCAGTAATGACCAAAAACGTGATGGAGCCCATAATGAAAGGCTCGAAATCAATTATAGGAGGTCATACGCTTAGTGCTAATCCGTTATCGTGTGCGGTATCTTTGGCCGTTTTGGAATATGTCGAAAGGAATGAACTTGTCGAAAAATCAGCCGACAGAGGGAATTACCTGATTAGGGGCCTGAAAAATTTGGCAGGGAAGTATTCCTTTATCGGTGATATACGCGGGAAAGGTTTATTGATTGGCATCGAGTTTGTCCAAGATAAAGCAACATCGGCCCCATTTCCGAAGGAGGCAGACGTGACCAATGAAATCATTGAATTGGGAATGAGAAATGGAATACTTCTTTATCCCGCAGCCGCAGGCCTTGACGGTGTAACCGGGGCAGCCATCATCATCTCCCCGCCGTTAACGATATCGGAAGAGGAGTGTGCTGAATTGTTAATGAGGGTCGATATAACTTTTAGGCAATTCAATGAATCGATAGGTAAACGTTCATCACAACAAGGAAGTGAGTCATAGTGGTGGAAAATACATTCCGGAAGATTTGTCGTTTGGAGGATGTGCGCCATCACTTTAAAGATCATCAGTCCATCATGTATGGGGGATTCGGTGGCATAGGGACGCCACCGGGATTGATCAATCTGATTTTGGAATCAGGCATTAAGGATTTAACCTTGATTGGGAACGATACAGGTTTCCCCGATATCGGAATCGGAAAACTGGTCACGCAACGCCGGGCGAAAAAGATCATCGTTTCCCATATCGGTTCCAATCCTGATGCAGGACTATTAATGAACAATGGAGAACTCGAAGTGGAGTTCTCTCCGCAAGGGACACTTGTCGAACGCATCCGGGCCGGAGGAATGGGGCTAGGCGGTATATTGACTGATATTGGAATTGAGGCCGATATCGTCCGGGACGGCAAGCAAACCGTAAAGCTAGGGAAGAAAAATTATCTGGTGGAACCGGCTTTAACTGCAGATATCGCCATTGTTTACGCAGAAATGGCAGATCCTTATGGAAATCTTATATTTGATAAAAGCGCCCGGAACACGAATCCAATCGTTGCTGCAGCTGGACAAATCACTATAGTCGAAGCCATGCAAATCGTTCCGCTTGGCTCTTTGGATCCAGAGGACATCATTGTTCCGGGTGCCTTTGTGGATTATATCATTCCATCAAAAGGAGTCGATTGGAAATGGGTTTGGGAACAGAAGATAGAAATAGAATAGCGAAACGGGCAGCAGCAGAAATAAGCGATGGGATGCTGGTCAATTTGGGAATCGGCATTCCATCACTTGTACCGAATCATCTTTTGAATGACCATAAAGTTATGTTTCATGCGGAAAATGGCCTTGTGGGAATTGGCAGTACTCCTGAAATGGGGAAGGAAGATGCGCATCTTTGCAATGCAGGCGGACTGCCGATCACCATTAGAGCCGGGGCCTCCTACTGCGACAGTACTGTTGCATTTGGGATGATACGGCGTGGCAGGGTGGATATCACGATTCTGGGAGCCCTTCAAGTAAGTCAAGCGGGGGATCTCGCTAATTGGATTGTCCCGGGAAAGCGGGTGCCAGGCATGGGCGGTGCCATGGAGCTGGCGGCAAAGGCCAAAAAGGTCATTGTCTTGATGGAACATAATGATAAAGCGGGCATGTCTAAATTAGTCAAAAAATGTACGTTGCCGTTAACTGCCAAGAAATGCGTACATATGATCATCACTGAATTAGGCGTGTTTTCCGTAACTTCGGAGGGCCTCCTATTAACTGATGTATTTGATACGTCCAGCATTCAGGAAATCAGGAATCGGACCGAAGCCTCGTTTACCGTCTCTGAAAATATCCATATTTTAAAAGAATGAGAGAGGAGAATGGATATGTATGAGGAAAAAATAAAAACATGGTTGAATGAACATCGGATGAATGGGGTTCAGCTTTTGCAAAAACTGGTTCAGGAACCGAGCAAAAGGGGGCAAGAAGGAAGTGCACAAGCCATAGTGGTCGAGAAGTGCAGACAACTTGGTCTAGAAATAGATCTTTGGGAAATCGGGGATGAACAATTAAGAAAACATCCCCATTTTTATTGCAACCGCCGGGATTTTAAAGGAAATCCGAATCTTGTGGCTATTAAAAGAGGAACGGGCCAGGGGAAATCCCTTATTTTAAACGGACATATTGATGTAGTTCCTGAAGGAGATCTTGCAGCATGGCACGATGAACCCTATAGCGGCAAGTTAATGGACGGGAAAGTTTTCGGGCGGGGAACGACGGACATGAAGGGCGGCAATGTATCTTTATTACTGGCCATTGAAGCGATCGTCGAATCCGGAATCAAATTGAAGGGGGATGTGATATTCCAGAGTGTGATTGAAGAGGAAAGCGGTGGTGCCGGCACACTTGCGGCAGTCATACGGGGGTACAAAGCTGATGGTGCAATCATTCCGGAGCCTACAAATATGAAACTATTCCCTTTACAGCAAGGTTCGATGTGGTTTCGACTGAAAATAAAAGGCAAGTCTGCACATGGGGGCACGAGGTATGAAGGGATCAGTGCAATAGATAAAGCGGTTAGTGTAATGAAAGAAATCAAGTTGCTCGAACAAGAACGGAATGAGTCACTCCGTCATTCACTCTATAAAAATGTCCCTATCCCCATTCCAATCAACATAGGTAGCATTCAAAGCGGGAATTGGCCTTCCTCCGTGCCGGATACAGCCGTTCTGGAAGGTAGATTCGGCATCGCCCCGACAGAAACCATGGAAGAAGCACAAAAATCGCTGATGGAGCGAATAGATGCTTTAAATGAGAGTGATGCATGGTTTAAAGAAAAACCGATTGAATTAGAATGGTTTGGGGCCAGATGGCTGCCTGGCAATCTCGAAATAGATCATCCGCTCATGAAGACAATTGGCACATATTATGAAAAAGTGGTAGGGGAGGAACCGCTTGTCGAAGCGTCACCTTGGGCGACGGACGGAGGGTATCTTTCATCGGTGGGCTCTACCCCCGTAGTTGTGTTTGGACCAGGGGAAACGAAGATGGCCCATGATTCGAACGAATATATAGAGGTGGATAAAATGATGGAGGTTGCGGAAATCATTGCATTGACCATGATAGAATGGTGTGGGGTGGACCAGGAATAATCATTTTTCCGGAGGTCTGATTCCAGGAAGGGTCAGGCCTTTCGCAACGATTTCGAAGTTTTGAAGGGAGCGGGACAAATGGAGGCTGGAATCATTGGAAAAAGGATTCAAAAGCCAAGGTGCACCATACATATTACGATTGACCATTTTAATAAGCGAATCAGGATTGATGATTATTTAGGTCATTTTCAAGAATGCGTGGAGGAATCTTTAAAGGTGGCTAAAGACATTTCAGCAGAAAAAATCATCTTCAAGTCACGCAAGGAAAACGTTCTGGCATTGCTTGCTCAGGGCTTTATATATGAAGGAAGCATCGATAAATTCTTTTTGGGAAGCGATTGTTTCTTCCTTGTTAAATATAACCGGAATGCAAGGCGCAACAGTGCAGAATGGGAAAAGGAAGATCAAATCCTTACCGATGTACAGAGGCTGCCGATAAAATCCGGATTAGATAACCCGCCGTCAGTCTATCAAGGCCGCAAAGCGGAAGTTACCGATGCACCTCAGCTGGCCCAATTGTATGGGGAGGTTTTCGAAGTGTATCCCACACCGATGAATGATCCGGTATATGTGAAAAAGTGCATGGAAAAGGGAACGGTTTTTTATATTTATGTCCACGAATACAGGATTGTCAGTGCTGCTTCAGCAGAAATTGATTCCTTTTACCATAATGCAGAAATCACCGATTGTGCGACATTGCCGGAACATCGGCAGTACGGCTTGATGAAACACTTGATTTCCGCGCTTGAAGAATATCTTATTTCACATGGGATTTATTGTATTTATTCGATTGCCAGGTCGCTCTCATTCGGCATGAATGCTGCATTGCATCAGCATGGATACTCGTACCGCGGACGTTTGGCCAATAACTGTTACATCTTCGATAAACTGGAAGACATGAACCTTTGGGTGAAAAATTTCACTTGAATGCTCAAATTTAGGCGGTACATGACAAGTTTTTGGCATTTCCTCATATACATCTAGCAAGAAGATCTTGAGGAGGGGTATCTTGCCAAGTGAATTTTTTAATACAAGTGAAGTATTGGAAGCCATATTACAAACCATTGATGAAGGCATTCATGTGATAGATCCAAAAGGACAGACCATCTTTTATAACGAGGTGGCGGCCAATCATGATGGGATGAAAAGAAGTGAGGTGCTTGGGAAACCGTTGCTTGAAGCCTTCCCTTCTTTGAATCACAAATCATCGACATTGCTGCGGGTCATTAAATCTGAAAAACCAATCTACAACTATAGCCAATCGTATGTAAATGCACATGGGCGAATCATTGAGACGTTAAACACGACGCTCCCCATATATGTAGATGGGTTTATGATAGGCGCTATAGAGATTGCCAAGGATTATTCAAGCTTGAAGCAATTATCTGAAAGGTTAGCTGACCTGGAAAGCTCGCTCAAGACGATCAAAAGTCCTGAAAGGAAAACGCCCGGAACCGATGGATTATATTCTTTCACTGAAATCCTGACTATTGATGCTGGATTTAAAGGTCTGATCTCACAAGGGAAAAAGGCTGCCCGCTCCTCCTCATCGGTGTTGGTTTATGGGGAAAGCGGTGTAGGAAAAGAGCTTTTTGTTCAAAGCATACACCAGGGTTCGAGCCGCAGTAAAGAACCATTCATCGCGCAAAATTGTGCGGCCTTACCGGAAAATTTATTGGAATCGCTTCTCTTCGGTACGGCTAAAGGAAGCTACACTGGTGCTGTGGAACGCCAGGGACTGTTTGAATTGGCCAATGGTGGAACCTTGTTTTTGGATGAATTGCAATCGATGCCGATTGACTTGCAGGCAAAGCTTCTGCGTGTGCTCGAAGATGGGTTCATAAGGAGGATAGGAGGTACAAAGAGTGTACAGGTGGATGTGAGGATCATGGCAGCGATGAATATAGATCCGGAAAAGGCGGTATCGGATAACAGGCTAAGGCCCGATTTATTTTACCGATTGAACGTATTGAGCTACGAGCTGCCTCCGCTAAGGGAGCGGATTGATGATATAGAGCTTCTTACTGAACATTTCATATCAATATTTAACAGTAAATTAGGATTGTCCATTAAAGGCATGGATGAGCAGACAAAGGTTTTTTTTCGGGAATATCATTGGCCTGGAAATGTAAGGGAGCTTAAACATACCGTAGAATTCATGATGAACCATACGGAGAATGATGTTTTGAACCTTGCAGATTTGCCCCAGTCTTTAAAAAAGCGCACCCCATCTGAAAAAATACTTCCGCTTCGTGAGGCCATGATTGAAATGGAAATAAAATTGATTACCGAGGCCCTTCTTCAAACGAACGGTAACGTTTTCCAGGCATCGAAGCTATTGCAGATTCCAAGGCAGACCTTGCAATATAAAATTAAAAAGCATATTTGAATGGAAAAAATCCGGATGCAGCCTGCAGTCCGGTTTTTTTTATGGGCCTTCGAATTATTGGGTCATTTTGGCACCCTTCTTGCATTTAATACTACTATCATAACTCAGGAGGTATAACCATGTTATTTGACTTATATAAGCCAGATCGCAATTGGAAAGATATAGAGCTATGGAAAGATGTAACCGAAGAACAATGGAACAACTGGCTGTGGCAGCTTACGAATACGATCCGAACTGTCGATGATTTGAAGAAAGTGATAAACCTGACTCCAGATGAAGAGGAAGGTGTGAGGATTTCCACAAAAACCATTCCATTGAATATCACCCCATACTATGCTTCGTTAATGAATAAAGATGACCCAAGGTGTCCAATCAGAATGCAATCGGTCCCAATCTCGGAAGAAATGCATAAAACCAAATATGACATGGAAGACCCTCTTCATGAGGATGAGGACTCCCCAGTGCCGGGACTGACCCATAGATATCCGGATCGCGTTCTTTTTTTGGTGACGAATCAGTGCTCCATGTACTGCCGTTATTGTACGAGAAGACGCTTTTCAGGACAAATTGGCATGGGCGTGCCCAAAAAACAATTGGACGCTGCAATCGGTTATATACGTGACACACCGGCAGTTCGGGATGTCCTTATTTCTGGCGGGGACGGATTATTGATCAATGATACGATCCTTGAATATATCCTCAAGAACTTAAGGGAAATTCCTCATGTTGAGATAATCAGGATAGGAACGCGGGCTCCGGTTGTTTTTCCTCAAAGAATCACTGAAAATTTATGCACCATTTTAAAAAAATATCATCCGGTTTGGCTGAATACTCATTTCAATACCTCGATAGAAATTACCGAGGAATCAAAGAAAGCATGTGAGATGCTTGCCGATGCAGGTGTACCTGTGGGCAACCAGGCAGTTATTTTAGCAGGGATCAATGACAGTGTCGCAATCATGAAAAAGCTGATGCATGACCTTGTTAAGATTCGTGTCCGCCCTTACTATATTTATCAGTGCGATCTGTCGGAAGGCATCGGTCACTTCAGGGCTCCCATTTCAAAAGGCATTGAAATCATTGAGGGTCTCCGAGGCCATACATCCGGGTATGCTGTACCTACCTTCGTCGTCGATGCTCCTGGAGGGGGAGGGAAAATCACGCTGCAGCCGAATTATATCCTTTCACAATCTCCAACAAAAACGGTGCTGCGCAATTTTGAAGGTGTGATAACCACATATCCGGAACCTGAGCAATATACACCAGGACTTGCAGATGATTACTTCAAAGGGGTATATCCTGATATGGAAGAAAGACAATCAGATATAGGTGTATCTGGTTTAATGAACGACAAGCAATTCAATTTAGTGCCTGAAGGACTGAAGCGAATGAATCGACGGGAAAATTACGTGACCAACCCAGAGCATGCTTCATTGAAAAACCAACGTGAAAAGCGGGATTTGTTAAAAGAAAAGAAATTCCAGGCACAGCAAAAAAACAGCACACCTAAGGGAGATGAATAGCATGGAGACGTGTCCATGGTGTGAGAAAGGGAAGCTTGCATCAGTAAATGGGACTGTGTATTGGGAACTGCCGGATGGTACGAGGGCAGTTGAAATTACGGAGACCCCTTCATCTCGATGTGAGAGCTGCGATGCTCTTTTTCAAAGTGATGAAATAGTGAAGGAAATCGAAAATCAACTGTTTTTAATTGATACGAAACAGCTTGAAAAACAAACGACGTACAGTGAGCTAATGAACATGAAAAGGCTGTTGAAACGTAATTACTTTGACTTTTAGCGGCATGATGCATTTACATTTCCATATATGAATGAATAAATCCCCCCATTTGGACAGAATTAGTGCAAACCACTATTTCCATCTTAGATGTAGGGGATTTTCCTTTTCAGATAATGAAAATAATAAGGTTTTTGAAGTGCATTTGATTGAAAGATTGGGCTAAGCAAGAATGAAGCACTTCATTCCTTTATCGATTCATGAACCAAGTCGTATAAAAAAAAGTTTTTCCGTCTTAAAAGGATGGGAGTACGATATTTAAGTGTAATTCCGTAAGAAAATGAATGCATTTTTTGATGAAAAATCGTGGAAATCTATAAAGTGAGGAAGAATAGACCAAATTCATCTTTAAAAAAGTGGACGGAAGCGAAAGTTTCCGATATATTAAAGCAGAAATCATAGTTATTTTAGGGGGGGCTCAACATCATGAGACCATTTTATTTATATTTAATGAAATTTCGACAACCAAAGGAAATTGATGCAATCACTAAATTTGCCAATCATGCCTATGAGGATCATGGCTTCCCAAAACAATCGACTGATTATAATGAACTGAGCAGTTATTTGGAATTGAATGCAGACTATCTCGATAGTATGTCACTATTCGATCAAGCATGGGAGCAGTATGTCCAAATAGAAGAAGGGCTCTTATTAGGAGATCAGGAATAGGGAGGATCGGAAGGATGCTTAAAAGCCTTCAAACCCGAATTTTGCTTTATTCATTACTTATTGCAAGTGTTCCTCTTCTGATATTGGGGATCATATCCTATGGATCACAACGGTCCCTGCTTGAGAAGGAAGCAAAAAATGCCCTGAATGCAGGTTCACTGAATATTGTAAATGAAACATATAGCTATTTGAACGAACGGATCAGTGATGTGAGGTTAATGAGTGCAAATTCGGTAATCATCAATCCTGGCCATTCAAAAGAAGAGAAGTCAGAGGAACTAAAAAAGTTTATCGATGCAAAAGGATATTATTACGGTGTCTTGCATTTGGATATGGAAGGCAATGTCATTGCAGATACATCCAATAAAATGATCGGGGACAACCTCGCGCAGAGAATATGGTTCAAAGAGGCCATAGAAGGTCGTGAATTCCTTTCTGACGTTTATAAAACCCGTGCTTTCCCAGAACCCATAATTGCTCTGAGTGCGCCGGTTTATGATAATGCAGGGAAAATGATCGGTGTCGTATCTCCAGCTTTCCGATTGGAAGGACTTTGGGAGCTGATGGAGAAAAAGGCTAATGAAATTAGCGATAAATACCCAGTGAACTTTTTCATGATCAATCAAGAAGGCATCATGATTTCGAAAAAAGACCCGCATGGAGTCATGCAGGATTCTGCATTGAAAGAAATGGGATTAACGAAAGGTAAGCTGATGGAAGCTTCGTTATCGGATGAATTGTACAGCGCAGAGAACGGGGAAAAAATATATTCCATCCAGCCTGTTCATACGATTGCAAAAACGGAGAATAAATGGTTTGTTGTTGTGGGTGCAGATAAGAAACAAGTCTTTCAGCCTTTGAATGACCTTTTAACACGGTATTTGACAATCTACAGCATCGTTTTTGTTTCTATCATTCTGGCTGTCTATTTACTAACAAAGACCCTTGTGCGGCCAGTTCAAGAACTTGTCGAAGCGACAGAGGATTTCATTGGAGGAAAGGAATTCATCATTTCCGATAAAAGAAGCTTCGAGGAAATGGAAAAATTGAACCTAGCCTTTCTAAGAATGATGGAAACGATAGAAGATCGTGAGAAGGAAATCGTCCGTACGGAAAAATTGAAATATGTCGGCCAGCTTGCTGCCGGTGTCGCACATGAAATCAGGAACCCGCTGACGACAATAAAGGGCTTTTTCCAATTATTGAAGAGCCAGGATCATGATAAAACATTAATAGAAAAATATAGTGATGTCATGCTTCATGAAGTGGATCGGGTTAATGTATTCGTGACACAACTTCTTGATTTGGCAAAACCGCATCAACTGGAATGGGAGAAAATCGATTTAATGGATTTCCTTGAAGAAATAATAGATACCTATATCCCTTCAATTCCGAGTTCTCATGTAAGACTAATAAATGAAGTGACACACTCTGTCGTTGTTTATTCAGACAGGAACCGGTTAAGGCAGGTTCTCTTGAATGTCTTGAATAATTCTTGTGAAGCCATCGAAGCAAGGGGGCAGATTGAATTGCATCATACTTCCGAGTCCCATTATGTAAGATTAGTGATCAGCGATGATGGGAAAGGCATCAGTCCCGAGAATTTAAAAAATATCGGCATGCCCTTTTATACCACCAAACCGGATGGAAACGGATTAGGTGTGGCGACGTGCATTCAGATAATGGAGGAATTAAAAGGGAAATTTCAAATTGAAAGCGTCCGCGACGAAGGAACGAAAGTGACGCTCATCATTCCCACTACGAACCGTCTCATTAAATGAGGCGGTTTTTGGTTGTAGTGCCGTTTAATAAATGGGTTACTTAGCTAAATGAGCAAAATGCCCTCTCTTTTCCATTAACCTCCATGTTTGTTTGTGCATATAATTTACTAATCAAACGATAAGGACCATATTGGGGGATGTCTCTTATGGGCAAAAAAAAACAGCCGAAATTTAAATTAGGCGATACAGTCGTAATAACAATGTATGGGACAGTCGGGAATATAACCGATGTAAAATTTCTCGATGGTGCTTATGTGTATGAAGTGAACTATAGTGAAGGTCTTTATATCGAAAAAACATTGCAATCGATAAATGAATATGAAGGTGAAATCCTTTATCAAAAAGAACAAATCGATATTGAATATAAATATTTATTAGGTGACTTGGTCCAGGTGGATGGGTATGAACAGGATTATTTCAAGATTATCGGCTATCGAACGGAAATTTGGCGCTATAAGGAAAATGCCTGGGAGGATGTAATCTATGAGTTATCCAGAATCTCTGATGGTGAATGGCTTGAAGCGCATGAGGAAGAACTGACTTTGATAGCCGATGCTAAACGTGCAGATGGAATCATTAAAAAGTTGGGTCTGCTACTTCCTAAAAAGAAAAATGAGCTTGCTATCATTGCTAAACAAAACAACCCTGGTAAAGGTGAGCGAGAAATGACAATGACAAAAAATGAAAAAAAGGAAATGATTGATGGACTGTTGGATTTATATAATGATTATTGTAAGCTCTACGAACATTTTGGCGATGATGAATATCGTCACATCATGAAGATCGCCCTTGCTAAAATTGAAAAGGCGGCAGAGGAAATTTATCCAGATCATAAAAAGAAGCAAACGAAGTGAAAGGTATCCTGAATTTTTAAAGGGCAATTTCAAAATTCCCTATAGAAGCTTCCATTCAAATTGAACACGGATGGATCATGATAAATATAAGCCCTTCAAATGATTTTCCATAATGGGATGCCTTACTGGTATATTTGTCTCTACACATTCATAGACCTTTAAATAAGGGGGCGATGATTTGCGAGAAATTGAGGTTTTTATTGATACAGAAGAGATAGCGGAATTCTTTTTTCAAGAATTGATAAGACGGGGCTATCTTCCAACAGAAGCTGAAGTTGAAGATCTTGCTGACATCACATTCGAATATCTTCTTGAAAAGTGCATAATTGATGAAGAAGTCGATGAGTAACCTGTCATAAGACGGTTAACAGCTTCCTATCCCTTAATTTTATTAACCTTAAAAAAAGACGGCGGACCTCCGCCGTTTTGTTGCGGTTTAAAGGAAGGGTGTCAAAGTCTTTTTATGACTTCCAGTTTCCTTATCTTTTTCAAGTTCTAGGATAAGGTTCGATTTTCCTAACTTGTGGTTGATATGGTATAGTAGTTTTTGAATATCATTTCAACCACAAGTTAAGGAGGACATAGTCGTATGAGCGTACATATTGGTGCAAAAGAAAATGAAATTGCGGAAACGGTCTTACTTCCTGGGGACCCGTTGCGTGCAAAATATATTGCTGAAACATTTTTAGAGGATGCTAAACTTTATAATGAAGTTCGTAACATGTTTGGATATACAGGGACATATAAAGGGAAACGAATTTCTGTACAAGGTACAGGCATGGGTGTCCCATCCATTTCGATTTACGTGAATGAATTGATGAATAGCTATAATGTCCAGAAGCTGATTCGTGTGGGAACTGCAGGAGCGATTCAGAAGGATGTAAAAGTCAGGGATGTGATCCTTGCAATGAGTGCTTCCACCGATTCCCAAATGAACCGCATGACTTTCGGCGGGGTGGACTTTGCCCCAACGGCGGATTTCGAATTACTAAGAAAAGCTTATGACGCTGGCACAGCTAAGGGCTTGCAATTGAAGGTCGGTAATGTTTTTACGGCCGATCAGTTTTATAACGATAATAGTGATTTGGAAAAATGGGCAAAATACCAAATCCTTGCAATAGAAATGGAATCAGCAGCGCTATACACGCTTGCTGCTAAATTTGGCCGCCAAGCATTATCTGTATTAACCATTTCCGATCACATTTTAACCGGTGAGGAAACGTCGGCGGATGAGCGCCAGTCAACCTTTAACGAAATGGTTGAAGTGGCATTGGAAGCAGCGATCCAGGACTGATAATTGGATGTAAATGACAGGCGGGTGACCAGGAATAAGTGAAGCTGTATAATGACAGTTGGATACAGGCTCAGTTATTCCTTGGTAGCCCCATTTTTGTAATGTCAATAGATGCCTGTAGTCCAGGGAGTTTTCTCTATGCTTTAACGTTTGCGAAGCGTAAAAAAATACATATGGTCATAAGTTGTTATTTTTGATAACAATTATTTTTCGATTGTCATGAAAGCTGTTAAAATAGAAAGAAATCGTTTATATCGTCATGAAGAATGAAAGTGGTGAGGCTTCAGTGGAAGAAGAAAATCAAGAACAGCCAAAAGAGGCAGGGAAATTCATTAAAATAAAGAAGTTTACGTTCATTATGGGGATTTTCTTAGTCATATTTCTAACTGCAGGGATTACTACAATAGCCTTGACCTTTGGAGATGAAAAAGTAGAGTCATTAGCACCGGATAAGCATGCGGAATTTGAAAAGCTATATACTACATACGATAAGATAAAAGATAACTATTATGAAGAGGTTGATGAAGAAAAGCTGGTTGACGGCGCAATTAATGGAATGATCAAATCATTGGATGATCCCTACTCTGCTTATATGGATAAAAAGGAAGCATCTAGTTTCCATGAAAGCATCTCTTCATCTTTTGAAGGAATCGGTGCCGAGATTCAGGAGCAGGATGGACAAATCATGGTCGTCTCACCTATAAAAGGGTCCCCAGCAGAAAAAGCGGGGGTAAAGCCGAATGATATCATTTTAAGTGTGGACGGTAAAAGCGTTGAAGGGCTAAGCTCTTCTGAAGCTGTCCTGAAAATCAGGGGCGAGAAGGGTACGAAAGTGGATCTATCCATCTCAAGAGCTGGTGAGTCGGAACCGATTGAGCTCACCATTAAACGGGACACAATTCCGATTGAGACGGTTTATGCGGAAATGCTTGATGATGGAGTTGCCAAGATTCAAGTGACCAGTTTTTCCGAACATACAGTCCAAGAGCTGAAAACGGCGCTTGAAGAAATGTCGAAGAAGGATATGAAGGGTCTCGTATTGGATTTGCGGGGAAACCCGGGGGGACTGCTTGATCAAGCAATAGAAATGGCAAGCCTGTTCATACCTAATGGGGAAGTGGTTCTTCAAGTTGAGGAGCGCAGCGGGAAAAAACAAGTCTATAAATCGGAGAATGATGGAGAACTGAAAATCCCGGTAGTCGTGTTGATTGATGACGGAAGTGCCAGTGCTTCTGAAATCGTTGCAGCGGCTGTCAGTGAATCTGCGGACATTCCATTGATTGGTGTCAAGTCATTTGGGAAAGGGACAGTGCAGACTGCCGAAGACTTTGAAGATGGATCTAACTTCAAATATACGGCAGCTAAATGGTTGACTCCTGAAGGCAATTGGATTCATAAAAAAGGGATCAAGCCGGATATTACTGTGAAGCTTCCTGGTTATGCCAGCCTTCCGTACATTTCGCCCGATAAGGAATTGAAAGCATCTGATTCTTCGAGTGAAGTGAAAGCTGCTGAAGAGATGCTGAAGGAAGCGGGACATGATCCGGGTAAGGTAGATGGATTCTTTGATGAAGCAACAACGAATGCGGTCACAGCATTCCAAAGGGAACAAAAAATTAAAGAAACTGGCACCATTAAAGATGATACTACCGTGAAATTGATGCAGGTCATCCAGGAGAAAATCCTTAAGAATGACACACAAGTGAAAAAGGCGGTAGAAGTATTAAAGAAAGAAATCAATAAATGATTTTGCCCGAATAGCCTGTCAGCGATTATCGTTGGCAGGCTTTTTTTGTCGTTTAATGCATAGGATTCCAATATTAGGCAGAGAATAGGGGTAATTTTCCGATGAGGTGAGGTAATGAGAGAAAAGGTATTGTTCATAAATCTATTGATCTTGATTCTGGCAGGCTGCACTTATGCCCCTTTACCCAAACAAAATGGAAATGCAGGTACGGAAAAAAAACTAACCAAAGAAGAGAACCAGGAAAGTGTGAAAACATTTCTGTTAATTGGTGTTGATACAAGGGGAGAGGAAAAATCTCGATCAGATGCGATTATACTGGCAAAATACTTTCCTGAGCAGGAAAAACTGAAGCTGGCTTCGATTATGCGTGATAGTTATGTGAAAATCCCCGGGAATAAATCAGGATATAACAAAATAAATGCAGCTTATTATTATGGTGGAAGGGAACTTCTCAAGAAAACCATACAGGAAAACTTTGGTGTCAAGGTCGATCATGTAGCGGTAATTGACTTTCAGGGATTCGTGAAGATGGTCGATTTACTTGCACCTGAGGGGGTAGCGGTGAATGTGGACCAGGAAATCATTGATGATATGAGCATTCAAGCAAGCGTCGGTAAAAATGTTTTACATGGGGAGGAAATATTGAAATATGTCCGTTTTAGACATGACGATGAAAGTGATTTTGGAAGGGTTGAGCGTCAACAAGAAGTAATGGTTCAATTAAAAACAGCGTTTATAAATCAAATCTCGTCCTTCGAAGGGATGGCAGCCCTTCCTAATATAATCGAACAAGGACTCTCGTACTTGGATACAGATATTGGACTGAAAACAATAATGGAAATGGGTCCAAAAGCCGTCTTCCATACACCGGACACCGTCGAAACCTTAAGGGTTCCAGTGGAAGGAAGCTTTAAAGATGAAATATATCCCCAGTCCGGAGCAGTTTTGGAAATAGACTACACTAAAAATAAGAAGGCACTTCAGGAGTTCTTTTCCAAAAAATAAAAATTGTATTGTGGACCTCGCAAGAATAATCACAAAAACGAGAGGGATACGAAATCCTTCTCGTTTTTTATCATCAATAAAGCAACCTGGATCATTTAACAAAAAGCGGGATGTTTTTAATGAAATCCGGTGTTATGATGCCATTTTCGGTAATGATGCTGGTAATTAGATGATTCGGTGTAACGTCAAAGGCTGGATTGAAAGTCTTCACGTTTTCAGGAGCAATCCTAACACCTTGAATGAAGGTGATTTCCGCTTCATTCCGTTCTTCGATCGGGATGGAAGTACCGGACTCGAGAGTAAGGTCGAATGTGGTTGATGGTGCGGCCACGTAAAAAGGGATACCAAAGTGCTTGGCTAATATGGCCAATCCCAATGTCCCGATTTTATTGGCTGTATCTCCATTAGCCGCAATTCTGTCGGCACCGACGATGATTCCATTTATTCCTTTCTGGTGAATCGTATGGGCAGCCATATTATCAGAAATTAATGTGACATCCACCCCCGCTTGCATCAATTCCCAAGCAGTCAAACGCGCCCCTTGCAGGACAGGCCTGGTTTCACATGCATACACTTTTAGCGGAAAGTCCTTTTCTTTAGCCAGGTGGAAGGGAGCCAAAGCTGTGCCATACCGAGCCGTGGCAATTCCCCCAGCGTTGCAATGCGTTAGAATGGAATCTCCTCTAGTGAATAAGGATAAACCATGTTCCCCGATTTTCCTGCACATTTCTTCATCTTCAGCAAAGATGGCTTTAGCCTCCGATACAAGTGCTTCCTTGGCAGTTGAAATGCTTTGCGTAGCTTGCAGAGTATTTTCCATCCTCCTTAACGCCCAAAAAAGGTTGACAGCAGTTGGCCGTGAAGAGGCGAGTTTTTCAATATGCCTCGCTACATTTTTCTTGAATTCCGCTAATTCAGCGGTTGTTTCCTGTTTGGCACCAAGTGCAACACCAAATGCTGCCGTCAGTCCAATTGCTGGGGCACCGCGAACTTTTAATGTCAAAATGCTGTCATATACATCATCAACAGAATGAAGTTCAATAAATTCAGTTATGGAAGGCAGGGCTTGTTGATTTAATAATGTAATATGGGAATCAGCCCATTGTACCGAATAAGGTAATGGTGCTAGTTTTGTCATGTGCAGGTCTCCTTTTAAATGGTTGAATAAGATGGCAGTGTACGTTGCTTCAACGCTTCAATTACAGCTGGAACATCCAATTCTTCTCGTTTTTTAATTAAAAAAGCACCAATTTCCAATGTAGCCGTTTTGGCAGCGATCCTTGTTTCTTTATCTTCAATGACATTTAAATCGGCAACATGGGAAAGTCCGATGGTTCGCCGAATCATTTCACAGCCGGCAAAGCCGAATGCATCTTTTTTGAATTTTGTCAGTAAATAAGGCAGATAACCTTTCACATGGCGAAATGGGCTTTTATTTTGGCCTTCCCATAATTCGGAATAAGTTTCTTCAAAGGCATTCCAAAATTCATTAAGGTGTGTGAAAATCTCTTCCTTTCCAGCGCTATTACGTGTGACTGCCTGAAAGAGAAGGTTGGCGGTGTATTGACCAAGGTCAAAACCAACTGGACCATAAAAAGCGAATTCCGGATCGATAACCTTTGTTTCAGTTTCACTTGCAAATATACTTCCAGTATGTAAATCACCATGAAGCAAGGCTTCCTGCTCGGTTTCAAAGCTTTGTTTCAGCTTAGCGACCTCAAGGATCACTTCTTTATCATTCCATATATTTTTGGCGGCATCTGTCAATTCCACCTCGAAATCTCCCGGGAGTTCCTCAAAAAATGGATCCGTGAAAATAAAGACCTCAGTGATTTTGCAGAGTTCGGGATTCGTGAAATGTCGGGCCACTTCCTTTTTCGCAGAGGGTTCTAAATGATAATCGGATGTATAAAATGCCGTTTTCGCAACATATTCACCAATATGCTGAGAAAGCAATGGGTATGAATCTCCTTCGATCAATCCTGTTCTAACGATTTTCAAGTGCGATAAATCCTCCATGACCGTGATGGCAAGCTGTTCATCAGAATAATAGACTTGCGGTACGAATTCTGGGCAATAACTTCTGAAATGAATCAACGCATTCGCCTCAATCGCAGCTCTTTTCAATGTCAGCGGCCAGCTTTCGCCAAGTACCTTGGCATAAGGGACCGCTTGTTTAATTATAATTCCTTTATTTGTGACTGTGTCTGTAATATGAAAAACATAATTTAAGTTTCCATCGCCGATTTCTTTACATGTTAAACTTGCATCCGCATTGACCAACCCAAGTTTTTTTGCAAGGGTTATAGCTGTTTCGTTTGTCAATCTCTTAAAATTTGAATGGTTTTGAGTCATTCTTTTCCCCTCCGGATTCAAAATAAGAATAAAAAAGCCTCTTTCATATAGAAAGAGGCAGAAGTTTTGGCTTCGGACCTCTTATCTTCCAGAATATGAATTCTGGTGGAATTAGCACCGTGCTCTGTGGATTTTATAATCCGGCGGTGAATCCGCCCCATTTCACAATGGTATTACAGTCGGTTGCTGGGCTTCATAGGGCCTTTATCCCTCAGCCTGCTCTTGATAAGAGTAAATGTTTTCTGAAATTTTAATCTTCGGGAAAATAATATCAACTTTTTAAATAGTTTGTCAATGGGTAAATTAATAAAAATCAGGACGACGATCTTCGAATACAGGTATTTTGTTACGTGCATCCGAAACTTTATTGAAGTCCAAGGTGCCTGTCAGGAGTTCGTTTCCTTCTCCGGCTTCACTTATGATATTTCCCCAAGGATCAATTATCAAGGAATGACCGGCAAATATATTATTGACATCAGAGCCTGAGCGATTAACGGCTACAACATAGGCTTGGTTCTCGATGGCACGGCTAATCAATAAGGCTCTCCAGTGATCGAGTCTCGGCTTTGGCCATTCAGCCGTAACGAATAGAACTTCGGCGCCTTTAGCGGTATGGGCTCGCTGCCATTCAGGGAAACGGATGTCATAACAAATGAAACCAGCACATATTTTTTCATCAAGAGTAAATAAACCATCCTTTTCTCCTGGCTTCAGGAAATGATGTTCATCCATTAACTGAAATAAGTGAAGCTTATCATATTCTTTTATGAGATTTCCCTGTTTATCGATGATGATCATGGTGTTATAGATTCCCTTGCTCGTTTTTTTCGCAATGGAACCGCCTACGATGTGAATCTCGTGTTTCCTTGCCTGTGTTTTAAGAAATTCAATCGTTTTTTCGGCCTCTTGATCAGCAATCTCATTTAACCTGCTTAAGTCGTATCCGGTTGTCCAAAGCTCTGGTAAAATGACGATATCGGGTTCCGACCGTGCTGCTTTTTCCAACCATTGTTCGGCAACCTGAAAATTGATATCCGGTTGCCCGAATGGCTATATCCATTTGAATACAAGCTATTTTCCACTTCATCGTTTAAAACCCCCATATGTAAAAAATGCTTTACAAGACTATGATAAACATATATCATTTGTGACTAGAATTTCAAGAAATTTCAGAGAAGGTGTATAAAATGGTGCAATTCGAAAAATCCAGACAGCTTCAGGACCTGCCTAAGCAGTTTTTTGCCTCACTAGTCGCAAAAGTCAATGCCATCACGGAGCAAGGACATGATGTCATTAATTTAGGCCAGGGAAATCCTGATCAGCCGACTCCAGACCATATCGTGAAAAGCTTGCAGTCTGCCGCTGAAAAAACGATTAATCATAAATATTCGCCATTTCGGGGGCATCAATATTTAAAAGATGCTGCTGCCGTCTTTTATGAACGTGAATACGGTGTCAAGCTGGATCCGAAAAGTGAAGTGGCGATTCTCTTCGGGGGAAAGGCAGGTCTTGTCGAACTGCCGCAGTGTTTATTGAATCCGGGTGATACGATCCTTGTTCCGGATCCCGGCTATCCGGATTATCTTTCCGGTGTTGTTTTAGCCCAGGCAAAGACCGAATTCATGCCCTTGACAGAAGAAAATGATTTTCTTCCAAAATACAGTGACATACATAAAGAAGTACTTGATAAAGCGAAAATGATGTTCTTGAACTATCCGAACAATCCCACAGGTGCTTCTGCAACTGAAAGTTTCTTTGATGAGACCGTCTCTTTTGCAAAAGAGCATTCAATTTGTGTGGTCCACGACTTCGCTTATGGAGCGATAGGATTCGACGGTAAAAAACCGGTAAGCTATCTCCAGTCAGAGGGAGCGAAGGAAATAGGAATAGAAATATACACACTATCGAAAACATACAATATGGCAGGGTGGAGAGTCGGCTTCGCAGTGGGGAATAAGAGTGTCATAGAAGCTCTTGAACTATTACAAGACCATCTTTATGTGAGTCTCTTCCCGGCGATACAAGAAGCTGCGGCAAGCGCTTTGCTTGACTCGCAGAGCTGTGTAGAGCAGTTAGTGCAGATGTACGAGGGGCGAAGGAATGTTTTCATTGAGGGATTGAGGGCAATCGGCTGGGATGTCAAAGCTCCTGCGGCATCATTTTTTGCCTGGCTCAAAGTACCTAAAGGTTTTACGT
This sequence comes from Bacillus sp. T-10(2022), assembly GCF_056502895.1. Lineage (NCBI taxonomy): Bacteria > Bacillati > Bacillota > Bacilli > Caryophanales > Bacillaceae > Bacillus > Bacillus sp. T-10(2022). The sequence continues at coordinate 3,300,658 of NZ_CP113518.1, read as the reverse complement.
CCGAGCGTTTTGCAGACTATTTATTAACGCATGCCCACGTTGCTGTTGCCGCAGGAAATGGATTCGGTGAATTTGGCGAAGGATACGTCAGGGTAGGGCTGCTGACTTCGGAAGATCGGCTGAAAGAGGCTGTGGAACGGATAAGTAGATTAAAATTATTTTAACCACAATGATATATCCGATTAATTCACCCTTAAATAGTTAAAACTTATTGACAAAGTAGGGATTACCTGTCAGAATACAAAATAAATTCTTAATCTTTCGATACTTGGATGCAAATTTATATATCAGCGTTTTCTTATTTTGAGCAGGTGGAGGGACTAGCCCTATGAAGCCCCAGCAACCGACCGTAATTCCATTGTAAAATGGGGCGGAATTCTTCGCCGGATTTTTCTTGAAATCCACAAGGCACGGTGCTAATTCTTGCAGCCAATGGCTGGGAGATAAGAAGATGGCTTTTTAAAGCCTCTTCTTTATGAAGGGGCTTTTTCCATTTTGAGACCAGTTCAGGTTAATGACATCGAGAGTTTACTAACGTGATATAGGAGTGATCAAATGAGCGAGATAGTCGCTACATATTTAATTCATGATTCTAAGGGAAATCATGAGAAAAAAGCAGAGAGCATTGCCTTGGGATTGACTGTCGGAACATGGACGGACCTGCCCCATTTGGTCCAGAAACAACTGGAAAAACATAAGGGACGCGTCGTATCGGTGACACCACTTTCTGAAGAAGAGAGGGCAAACAGCTACTTTAATCGTAAAGTATACCGTTCGCTTATTAAAATTGCCTATCCGGCAAGGAATTTCTCCAATGATTTACCTGCAATCCTCACGACGGTCTTCGGCAAACTTTCATTGGATGGAGAAATAAAACTTATCGACTTGGATTTTGTCGGTGATATTCAAAAAGCCTTTCCAGGGCCGCAATTTGGCATTGAAGGCATTAGGGAAAAGGTTGGCGTATATAACCGGCCCCTGGTGATGAGCATCTTTAAAGGTGTATTAGGAAGAGACCTAACATTCCATAATGAGCAACTGAGGCAACAAGCATTAGGAGGTGTCGACCTAGTTAAAGATGATGAGATCCTCTTCGACCAGGACCTGACTCCATTTTTCGATAGAATAAAAACGGGAAAAAGAATATTGAATGAAGTCTATGAAACCACTGGCCACCGAACTTTATATGCTGTCAATCTATCAGGGAAAACATTTGAATTATTGGATAAAGCAGAGCAAGCAGCTGATGCAGGGGCAGATGCCTTGTTGTTCAACGTTCATACATATGGTTTGGATGTATTGCAGGCCTTGAGTGAACATGATCGTATCAAGCTGCCGATCATGGCGCACCCCGCATATAGCGGGGCATTGGCAGCTTCATCATTTTATGGGGTCGGCTATCCATTATTGCTTGGTAAATTAGTAAGGTTATCAGGTGCGGATTTATCCTTGTTCCCATCCCCTTATGGAAGTGTCGCACTTGAAAAAAAGGAAACCTTGGCGATTGCTGAAGCTCTGACAAAAGATGAACTTTCATGGAAAAAAGCTTTCCCTGTTCCTTCTGCTGGCATTCATCCGGGCATGGTTCCGGACCTAATCAAGGATTTTGGAATCGATAGTGTGATTAATGCCGGAGGTGGAATTCACGGGCATCCTGATGGAGCAGAGGGCGGGGCAAAGGCTTTCCGTTCTGCTGTAGAAGCCGTACTGGCAGGAAAGGACCTATCTGAAGCGGCGCTTGAGAATGAAACACTAAAAAAAGCTCTTGTGTTATGGGGAGGCCTATAAGAAATAATGAAACCGATCATCTTTTGTGATTTTGACGGAACGATCACCAACACGGATAATATCATTTCAATCATGAAGAAATTTGCGCCTCCGGAATGGGAAGCGTTGAAAGACGGTGTCCTTCAGCAAAAAATCAGTATATCTTCAGGAGTAGGGGATATGTTTTCCCTGCTTGATAGCGGCTTGAAGGATGACATCATCCAATATGTAAGAAAGACGGCCGGCATTCGTCCAGGGTTTTATGAATTCGTTGAGTATACGAAACAAGCCAACATCCCTTTATATATTGTAAGCGGGGGCATGGATTTTTTCATTGCACCGCTTTTAAATGATATCTTGCCAACAGAGTCCGTTTATTGCAACCATGCATTTTTTGATAAGGAAAAGATTTATATTGAGTGGCCACATACTTGTGATGATCAATGTAATAATGATTGCGGTTGCTGCAAGCCATCCATTATGAGGGAAATTACGGGTGCGGAAGATTTTAAATTCGTTATTGGAGATTCGGTAACGGATTTTGAAGCTGCAAAACAGGCCGATTTTGTCATAGCCCGTGACATACTGCTTGAAAAATGCGATAGGGAAGGGATTCCACATCAAGGATTTGAAACGTTTTTTGATGTAATTGATATTTTAAAGCAGCAGAAGGTGGTTAAAGCGTGAACAATCATTCTAAAGAATGGCAGGAGCTGGCAGACATTAAAGCTGAACTGGCCGAAAGGGATTGGTTTATGGGAACTAGCGGGAACTTGTCCATTCGGGAGCCCAAAAGCCCTTTCTTTTATATTACGGCAAGCGGTAAGGATAAAAGGAAGCAATCGGATTCGGACTTTTTACTGGTGGATTTAAAAGGAAAGCCAGTTGAAGAAACGAACCTAAGACCATCGGCCGAAACTTTACTTCATACAGTCATTTACCGGAAAACGAATGCGAACTGTGTACTCCATGTCCATACAGTTGAAAATAATGTGATATCCGAATTGTACGGAGATGAAGGCCAAGTTTCTTTTCGTAATCATGAAATCATTAAAGCAACCGGTCGGTGGGATGAAGATTCGGAACTTCGGATTCCAATCATATATAATCATGCTGACATTCCGCTGTTATCCGATAAGTTCGAGCCACATGTCGAAGAAGACTCTGGCGCCGTGCTGATCCGCAATCATGGTATTACGGTTTGGGGTAAAAGCGGACTCGAAGCAAAGAGAATACTTGAAGCTTGCGAATTTTTATTTCAATATCAACTGTTGCTTAATCAACAAAAGGCGTTTGCAGGTTCTTTAAGATAAACACTCATAGAGGAGGAATGAATGATGGCGACGATCAGATTCCATGAAACAAACGAGGTTATTGAAAACGGTGAACAGGTAAAAGGATTTTTAGAAACACAAGGGGTTATTTATGAGCAGTGGGACATTTCTAAATTACCGGCCCATCTCGTGGAAAAATACGATCTAACAGATGCTGACAAGGAGGAAATCCTTGTAGCATTCCAATCAGAGATAGCGGAAATCTCCGAAAGAAGAGGCTATAAAGCGCATGATATCATCACATTATCCGATGCGAATCCGAACTTGGATCAAATGCTTGAAAACTTTAAGCAGGAACATCACCATGAAGATGATGAAGTGCGTTTCATAGCAGGCGGAACGAGTATCTTTGCCATCGAAGGCAAGGATAAACAGTGGTTTGATGTGCGCCTTAATCCAGGTGATCTTATTAGTGTACCAGAATCAACAAGACATTATTTTACGCTTGCAGAAGATAGGAAAACTGTTGCTGTCCGCATTTTCGTTACAGCGGCAGGATGGGTGCCGATTTACGAAAAAGACGAAGTTCAAGCATGAATCAATGTTGAAAAACCAGCTTAAGGGCTTGGTTCAATTTGTCGACAAAAGGGAAGTCGGAATGGTCTCATCCCTAACCAGGATTTTAAAAAACAAGACCAGATTATCCTTAATGGTTTTTTCCTGTAATCCTTATTGGATTGAAGAAATTTGCGACACTCCTGCCGAATAACTGGCTAGAAAAGACACCACAGGCGCTTGCGCCGAAGAGGCTTGGCAGGCAGTCGGCGGAAAGGGAACGGATTTCTGAAATCGACTGGACATTATTAAATAAAAAACTGCAGTCGAACTCGCTTTTCTTCGAGTTTATCTTCATTCTGAAACAAGCCATCCGGCTTGTTTCATTTTGCAGTCAAAAGCGTTCGGAATGGTCTCATCTCGAACCATGATTTAAAAACAACCAGATTATCCTTAATGGTTTTTTCCTCTAATCTTCATTGGATTGAAGAAATTTGCGACACTCCTGCCGAATAACTGGCTAGCCGAGACACCATAGGAGCTTGCGCCGATGAGGCGTGTCAGACAGTCGGCGGAAAGAGAGCAGATTTCTGAAATCAACTGAACTTTTTAAATAAAACACTGTAGGCAAACTGAGTTTTCATAGAGTTTGCCTACAGTCTGTAACCACGAAGATGGACTCCGTGATTTCAGTTTGGCAACAAAATGGTGTTCGGAGTCCGAATAGTGAGATGAAGGTCAAAAAATCTCGCGAACGCTCGAATATAGTAATCCGGTCTTAATAGTTTTATACTCTAATCCTCATTGGATTGAAGAAATTTGCGACACTCCTGCCGAATAACTGGCTAGCCGAGACCCCACAGACGCTTTCGTCGAGGAGGCTCGGCAGACAGTCGGCGGAAAGGGAGCGGATTTCTGAAATCGACTGGACGTTTTTAAATAAAAAACCTCAGTCGAACTCGCTTTTCTTCGACTTTGTCTATGTCCGAAACCAGCTTACGGGCTGTTTTTTTTTGTGAATCCGGCAAGTGCTTTAGTAAGATAAGTATGATAAAATTTAACCGAATCGAATTTAACCGGATCATAGGAGCAGATAAGAATGAAAACAACCGAAGTGTACATATTGGGCGGCTTTCTCGGCAGCGGGAAAACGACGCTTCTTCGAAATATATTAAAGCAGGAAAGTGACGCGGGCAGAAAAGTGGCCGTGCTTTTAAATGAGCTCGGCAGTGTATCGGTTGACAGCGGACTCATTGGTGATGGGGTGCCTCTGAAGGAGTTGTTTGACGGGTGCATCTGCTGCACAATTCAAGATAAACTGGAGGTTCAGCTTCATGAATTGCTAACCGAAAATGACCTGGATGCGGTTTATATTGAAACGACGGGCGCTGCTCATCCAGTTGAAGTATTGGACGGCATCATGTCACCGATTTTCGCCAAAAGGCTGGAGTATAAAGGGATTATCACGGTGGTCGATTTATTAAGGTGGCGCGATCGCGAGGAGCTGTCCCCGCAGCTTCGACAGCTGCTTGCCGAGCAAATCCACCATGCCGATTTCATATTATTGAATAAAGCCGATTTAGTAAGTGAGATGGAGGCCGCACAGCTAATATATACGATACAGGCGCTGAATAGGGATGCTGTATGTTTATTGACGGAGTATGCAGCCATTTCTTTGGCATCATTGCAGCAAATGAAAAGAAAAAGGCATAATGGACATCAAAAGCTTGATGTACATGACCATTTGCATTTAACTGCAATCGTTCATACATTTGAAGGTGCCGTGGCACAAACCGACTTTGAAGAGTGGCTTAGGTCCCTGCCGGAAACGGTATATAGAATGAAAGGATACATTTCCTTTACACATTCACAATACCCCCATTTATTTCAATACTCCTACGGAATGCCGATGTATATGAATGAAATGATGAAAATGCCATTGAATATCGTCATAATCGGGGAAAAGTTGGATAAGGAAATGTTGATCGGTCAGTTGCAAGCTTTGGAAGCGAGAGCGGCCCGATAAACGTTTACCGCCCATAAAAGAAGGGAAACATATAAGAAGACTTTCTTATCAAGGAGGCGGTATTAATGCCATGGAATAAGAACGATTACCCAAATTCGATGAAGAATCTAGATAAAGATGTCAGGGAAAAGGCTATAGAAATCGCGAATGCATTATTGGATGAAGGATATGAGGATGGAAAAGCCATTCCAATTGCCATAGACCGGGCTAAGATGTCGGTGGGAAAAGATTGAAAAAATGGTCAGACCCATATGTGGGTCTGACCATTTTTATTCTTGCATTCCAAAGGCGGCAAATGTCTTTTCGTCTTCTATTAATCCGCACGCAGCACATTGCACCCGAACTTCAGGACCATTATATGCTAGATGGAACGGCTGAAGGGAATCGTTCGAATATTGTTCAACAATCTCACCGGATTGCGGATCCTTTTTAACGGGGGTTGCTACTTGCTGAATGAGATTGAAGCGAGATTTATTTGTCCGGCAATTCGGACAGCGGTATACTTGAGACACTGTACTCACTCCTTTTTTTGAATTTTAAAAAGCGTGATCGTATTATTAAGATAGTCTTTACGAACTTGATCAATAATATGTATGAATTAGTAATGGATGGAAGGGATACTATGAAAGAAAATATCAGGCAAGAAGAATTACTGGTGGCTTATTTAAGCATATGGAACAATCGTAAGGTGACCGATGGAGGTGGAAGGGAAGTTTTGTCGGAACTCATCCGCCGTGAGCTTTTGGATGAAAATGCCCATCCCCGTGCCCGAAAACCAGTATTGGAGAAATTTTACCTCTGCATTAAACGCGTGATGGAATCTACGCTTTCAGAAGAAATGAAAAATACGATCGTCATGCTCTATATCACTGAATTGGAAAGATTATGATTTCCGAGTGTGATACGGATGCTTGTAAGCAAATATTCTTATCCGCTTCATACTTTTTTCACAAATCATTGTTAAAATTTTTAAAAAATAGATATTTAATGAATAAGGAGCTTAAAATATGAAGTGGGGCATTGGGCTTTTTCTTGCCATCGTACTGCTTACTGGGTGTAATAGCGGTAATGCATTTACTAAAATCAATAAAAGTGAACCTTTCCTGGCAACTGTCAATATCAAGGATACTTCTCTGACTTTTATAGATGAAAACTATCATCCATTTGCAAAATGGGATATTTCAGAACCATTTACCGGAGCCCTGCTCCTGGCAGACAAAGATACTATCCTGCTTTATGGAAAAGAGATGAAAAAAGTCCAAGTGTACTCTTTATCAGCAGGAAAACTGATAAACAGTTGGGAAATTGGGAAAGGGATCGTCAATATGCAGTTGTTACGTGATGGAAAAAGCATCGTGGCGGTCAATCAAGCGAATCACTCCATTTATTTTTTAAATGCTGATGGGGAGGAACAGGATATTGTCAAGGTTGGTAAAAGCCCCTTGACCGTTCTTCAAGGAGAGCAAGCAAATCGCTTGTATGTTATTAATTTTGGTGATACCAAATGTTCAGTGATAAATCTTGAAACGAAAAAGGTCGATTTCGAATTTCCCGTACATAGTTCGAGCACCGGCACATTATTAAGGGATGAAAAGGATGAAATATGGATCGGAGGACACGGTGATGGGGACCAAGTGGAAGAAGATCTATATATTTATTCGGCAAAAACAGGAGAGTTGAAGAAGAAGCTGAAGGCCCCCACCATGCCGATAAAGTTCCTGGAGAATGCTGAAGGCATATTTGTCCTTAGTCATGGTACAAGCTCCTTATATAAATTGAATGATCAATATGAGGAAGTGAAAAGCAAAGTGGTCGGCGTCAACCCCTTTGAAATGGCGAACTTCAATGAAGATGTGGTCGTGGCGGGATATGATAGTGATGAAGTGTATGTAATGGATGCTGAAACAGTCGATGTTAAAAAAACGATAAAAGTCGGCGAAGGTCCGTTCCAATTGATGTTGAGGGAGTAGATGACATGCATGCTTACACCATTTTAGTCGTGGATGATGAAGAAGATATGCGAAATCTAGTTGAAATGTATTTGCTGAACTCAGGTTATCGATGCCTTCAAGCTGCGAATGGAAGAGAAGCTATAAGGATGGTTGAAACAGAGGAAGTGGATTTAATCCTATTGGATATCATGATGCCAGGTATGGACGGTTTCTCCGTTTGTGAAGAAATTCGTGAAAATTGGGAGATCCCTGTGATCTTTGTCAGTGCGAAAGGTGAAGAATGGGATAAGGTGAAAGGGCTGAAGCTTGGCGGCGACGATTATATCGTCAAGCCGTTCAATCCAGGAGAATTGGTCGCAAGAGTGGAAGCTGTATTGCGAAGGACAGGGAAATTATCATTGAATGAAGAGAATCAAAACCATGTCCGATTCGGTAAAATTAGCTTGAACTTACAATCCAGAACGGTTTTGGTTGAAGGGAAGGCAATCAATTTAACCTTGAAAGAATTCGAATTGCTGTTATTTCTCATGCGGCATAAAAGCCAGGCACTCAGCCGTGAACAACTGCTTGAAAATGTATGGAGCGGGGAATATGGAGGATCTTTACGTACCGTGGATACCCATATCAAAACGTTACGAATGAAATTAAGAGCGGCCGATTACATTCAAACCGTCTGGGGAATCGGTTATAAGATAGAGGAAAAGAAATGATCAATAAATGGCGAACCCTCTCATTTAAATTATGGCTCACCATCATCACCGCCATCATCCTTTCCGTACTGTTCGCTTACTCACTTTCTCAATATTATTATAAAAATCTATATGTGGAGAAGCTTAAAACAGATTTAGTCAATGAAGCGTCATTGCTAGGGGCGGATTATACCGGCGGTGAAATCAGTGATGACTTTAAGGAAAAAGTTGAATGGTTTAACAGTAAGAATGACAGCGAGGTCTTTGTCGTCAACAATCCCAGGGAATTGAGTGCCTGTCTGCCTTTTGAAATCAATTATGATACCCTTATTTCTGAAGAAGAACGGCAAATGCTTTTAGATGGGAAAGCCGTTGAAAAAGAGGGATATGAGAAAAGGTTTGAAAAGAACATTGTAGCGGCGATCATACCCCTGATTGACGAAGATCGCCTCGAAGGTATCATCTATACATATATTCCAGTAGATTCCATTACGGTCTTACTTAAGGAATTTGCTGCAAAATGGTTGGCAGCGGTCCTATTATTCTTGATAGTCGCGATATTTTTTACTACAAAATGGTTGAAAAGGCTAATCAGTCCGATTAAGGAAATAGAGACTGCAGCCCATCGTGTTTCAGAGGGGAATTATGACATACAGGTCCATGTAAGGAGCCATGATGAAATAGGTAAATTGGCAATAGCCTTTAATGATATGGCCAATTCCATCCATTTGGAAGAAGAAAGAAAAAAAGAATTTCTAGAAAATGTAGCACACGAGCTCAGAACCCCGCTTAGTTACGTAAAGGGATACACACAGGCCATATTGGATGGTGTCGTGAAAAATGATGAAGAACAACGGAAATACCTTCATCTCATTTCAAGGGAGGCACTTAGGCTGCAGCGGCTTGTGGGAGATCTGATGGACTTAACAAAAATGGATAGTGATCCATTCTTGTTAAATAAAATCCCGATTGCCTATGCCCAATTCATTGAAGACGTACTTGTGAAATATGAACCGATAATAAAAGAAAAGCAATTGGACTTGCAGCTGGATCTGGATCCAGATCCGATTATTTTTGGGGATGAAGGAAGGATGGAACAGATCCTGCATAACATTTTTGATAATGCCATTCAGTACACGGATCCTGGAGGGGCGATCCATATTACCCTAATTCAGCATAAAGATGATTGCGAACTGCTGATTACTGACACGGGTAACGGGATCCCGGAAGCGGATCTGCCACATATCATGAATCGTTTTTACCGAGTGAACAAAGCACGAAGCCGTTTTGATGGCGGTTCAGGGCTTGGACTGTCCATTGTCAAAAAATTGGTGGAATTGCAAAATGGTAAAATCGAAATAGAAAGCAAGGAAAAAAGGGGAACAAAAGTCAGGGTCATCCTACCGGTTATAAAAGAAGAATGGAATTCATAAAAAGGGGATACGTTCAAAAATGAAAAAAATCGTGTTATTTTGCATGACGTTAATTTTTTTGGCCGGATGCGGCAAGGAAGAGGAAATTCCGAAAATGTTAAATGTCGATTTAGCTGTCGATCCAATTCAGGGTAAAGTGAATGAGCCTGTGAAATTTCAGGCAAAAGTGACTTATGGGGACGAAGTTGTGACAGATGCAGATGATGTCAGTTTTGAAATTTGGCTTGCGAATAGCGATGACCATGACAAAATTGCAGTAAAACATAAAAGAAACGGCATATATGAATTGGAAAAGACTTTTGATGAAGAAGGAACCTATTATGTATACGCCCATGTAACGGCAAGGGATATGCACAACATGCCAAAGAAAGAATTCGTCATAGGGAAACCAAGCACTCCTGAACAAAATGGTGGGAAAAAGGAAATGGACGAAATGGATGATGAAGAAATGAAATGATGAAGAAATGAAATGATGAATGACTATCAAAACCAAAACAATTCGGGAGTGAATCCGGATTGTTTTTTTATTTGAAAAATGGTCAAGGCAATAGGGTAGAAATAATCAGGACAAAAGACGGCGTGTTGAAGTTGAATCGAAAAATTTGTAACATAAAAGTAAAGAAAGTCATATTATGTTGGTTAAATACGATATGTCAACAAAAAGTTATTAGTATTCAATGGAAATGGTTCTATGTAACTACCATTGACAAGTAAGGGCTGGAAAAATATGAGTATATATACCACTAAAAGAAACATAGATAGGTAAAGGATTCTTGCAAGCTTTCTCTGAAACTAGGATAATAATATTTTCTCTTTCGTATCCTGTTAAATTCGATGGAAATTGATGGTGCATTTATTACAAAAAGTGCATGTTATGATAATTCCAGAAGCAAAGCACAACACAAAACGAACATCACAGGAGGAAATACGAATGAAAAAGAAAATGTTTATGTCAGCAGCAGCGGCTGCAGCTATTATATTCACAGGAGTAGGAGCTAACCAAGCTGAAGCAGCCAACTGTGATACTGTTAAACAAGTAACTTACAAATCTATGAATAAAGAGGATATGCAAAAAGTCCTTGACCAATACCTAGCTAAATACAATATCACTTTACCTGCAGCGCAGGCACAACAAAAACCAGTTCAAAAACCAGTTCAAACACCAGGTCAAGAAGCTGGAGCAGCGAACCAAGCAAAACCTGAAGCAAAACCTGAAGCTGAAGCAAAACCTGAAGCACCGGAAGTGACACCTGATAAATCAACTGATGAAAAACAAGAGACAAGCTCTGAATTAAGTGCTTTTGAACAAGAAGTTGTTAAATTAACTAATGCAGAACGTGAAAAACAAGGTTTGTCAGCTCTTAAAATCGACACTGAGTTGAGCAAAGTTGCACGTATCAAGTCTCAGGACATGAAAGATAAAAACTACTTTGATCACAATAGCCCAACTTACGGCTCACCATTCGATATGATGAAACAATTCGGAATCAGCTATAAAACAGCTGGCGAAAACATCGCACAAGGTCAACAAACACCTGAAGAAGTGGTACAAGCTTGGATGAATAGCCAAGGACACCGTGAAAACATCATGAATTCTAGCTTTACTCATATTGGAGTAGGTTACGTAGAATCTGGTAACTACTGGACTCAACAATTCATCGGAAAATAATAGATTAATAGAAAAGTGCATCCCATTTTACATGGGGTGCGCTTTTTTTTGCGAGAATAGATCATTCCATTCCATGGAAAAAATCAATGGTGACATCGATTGGTTCTCTATAATGTACCCAAATCTAAAAAGAATTGAACCAAGAAATAAATGGAACCGCACCTTAACATCAGTGAGGTCCCGGTGAAGCCGCTTAAATCTCGGATACATCGATTTCTGAATACTGTGTATTGAAACTTTTTTGAAGACGTATTTCCAATGTTGATTCTTTATATTGGGCCGATGCCCCTTTTTTCTTTACAGGTGCGGGAAGTGTTATGACATGCCGATCTGACTCTTCAGGAATCCCCTCGATGATGGATTGGTTAGATGTATGGTAAAGTTTCATTTTCTTTAGCCAAGATTCATCGTCTATTGGAATTCTTACGAAGACATATAAGTGGGTTTCAAATACTTCGGCATGTAAAGGATGTTCAGATCTGGCATTTACTTTTTGTGAGCCGCCATCATTTTGGTTCATCATACCTTGCATATTGTCAGGGATCACTTGTGAAAATACCTTTTCAATGAACGATTGAACGTCACTTTGCTGCATATTTTTCATGAATTCCTTTTGGTTCGGGTTATTCTTAAAAGAAAAAAGTGAATTCCAGGGAAACATATTGAATTCCTCTCTCCTGCTTTTGGTCTGACAGGTTTATTTGTTATATTTTATGCAGCTAAAGCCCAGAGGTTCTTTTTTATAATTACTAAATTATAGAAAATGGAATAAACTTATGTATAATTAAGTAAAATCCATTAGATAAAGAGGGTAAGCCTGTGGATGAAAAAGTAGCTTTTATTACTGGTGGAGCAACGGGTATCGGCAAAAGGATGGCATTTTCACTCGCGGATAATGGAATGTCCATTATCATTACTTATCGAAAAAGTAAAAAGGCAGCTTTAGCATTAGTGGATGAATTACAGGAAATGTATCATGTTAAGGCACTTGCGATTCAAGGTGACTCGTCAAGTGAGGAAGATTGCCGGAATATTTTGCAAAAGATTTTGGAGGCATTTGGCCATGTTGATATATTCATTCATAACGCAGGGCCATATATGCATGATCGTAAACCCATGACTGAATATGGCAGCGATGAATGGAAGTACATCATGGACGGGAATTTAAATGGTTTTTTCTTTTTTGCGAAGGAACTTATTCCACAAATGCGCAGTAGAAACTGGGGCAGAGTCATTACATTAGGGTTTGAACGGTGTGAAACTGCACCAGGTTGGATCTATCGTTCTGCTTTTGCCGCTGCAAAGAGCGGCTTGACTTCCTTGACAAGAACTTTAGCTGCGGAAGAAGCTACACATGGAATCACCGTGAATATGGTTTGTCCTGGTGATATCATAGGGGATTGGAAAGAGGAGGAAATTAGGGTCGCGAGAGCAGAAAAGGATGATACGGTTCCAGTTGGCAGACCGGGTACGGGGGAAGATATAGCGAGGGTCATCACGTTCCTTTGTGATGAAAAATCAGATTTCATTACCGGGAGCATCATACCGGTAACAGGCGGTAAGGATGTTCTTGGGAAAATATATAAAGCCTAGTGGTTTAGAATTTGAATTCAGAATGAAAAAAAGTGAGGCCGGTGTAATCCAGCCCCACTTTTTTTACGCCATTTTTTTATATTTCACTTGCTGTATGAACCGTAAGCGAGCCGCCAAGCCTATAGCTCCGAGAGCCAAGCCGGTTATTAAGCCGATCCAATACCCAAAGGCTCCCATATCGGTATACTTTGCAAAAAAATAGCCAATGGGAAGCCCGAGAATCCAGTAGGAGACCAGTGACATCGCAAATGTGACATTAACATCTTTATATCCACGCAATATACCCTGAATGGGTGCCTGGAGGGCATCCGATATCTGAAAGAAGATGGCATATACTAAAAAATGTGAAGTCAGCATCATTACCTCATGATCTTTAGTGTATAAAGAAGCCACAGGTTCACGGAAGAGGAATAGGATGGTCGACAAAACGAGCGACATCGTCAAGGCCATCGATATGCCAATCCAGCTATACACTTTTGCATCTTTATAACGGGTTGCCCCAATTTCAAATCCAATGACGATCGTCAAAGCCATGGATATACTTAGCGGTATCATATAAAGCAGGGACGCAAAATTCATGGCAATCTGATGCGATGCAATTGTCACGGTATCATACTTACTCATCAAAAGGGTGACGGCCGAGAAAATGCTTGTTTCAAAAAAGATAGCCAGCCCGATGGGTACCCCAATCAATAATAAAGCCCGCCATTCTTTCCAGGAAACCCGGAAAAATTCATTGAAAACCTTATATGTCGAAAACGGGTTGATTTTTATTACAACAAGGATGGCCACCAGGGCAATTAACCAATAAGTAATGGCAGTGGCGTACCCGGAACCGACACCGCCAAGTTCGGGGAATCCAAACTTCCCGTAGATTAACAGGTAATTAAAAAGGACATTTACCGGAAGTGCACATAAGGTGATGATCATGGAGATTCTGGTCTGCCCCAGAGCATCAATGAAGGCCCTTAACGCATTATAAACGAATAAAGGAATGATACCGAGTGAAAGTGCAATCAAATAATCATGAGCAACCATGTGGACACTATCTTCAAGGTCCATGGCATTCAATACGGGGTTCAAAGAAAACGCCCCAATGATTAATATGAACAAGGCTAAAGTGATAGCTAAATAAATGGCCTGCATCACGGAATAGGAAACGGATTTAGACTGCCTGGAACCGACCAGCTGTGAAACCACCGGCGTTAAGGCAATCAATATCCCGCTCAGCCCCGTGTATACGGGTGTCCATAGCGAACTGCCGATGGAGACGCCAGCAACGTCCTGGGTGCTGTATTGTCCCGACATCATCACATCAAAAAAGGTCATGGCATACATGCTGATTTGGGTTATCAGGATAGGTATCAATATATAAAATAACAGGCGGATCTTTTGTGATTTAGTATAAGTCTGATTCATTAAAGTACCTCAATATCAATATTTGGAATTTTCAACACAATGAAAGAATTATATCACATAAGCATGTGATGTTTTAAGAGTTTTTATTTGAAGCTAAAAAAGACTTGCCGTTTAGGGCAAGTCTTTTTGTCAGTCGCGCATGGATTCAAAATCATTCATGGCTTCCATATTTGAGTCTTTTTGAAGAATGAATGCTTGGGACGGAATGGCAATTTGTACATCTTCCTGTTCCAATATCTCCATTATTTTAAAGTTCACATCTTCTTTGATTGATAAATATCCTCCAAAGTCCGTCGCTTTCGTGAAGAAATAAAGGTAAAGATTGAAACCGGAATGACTGAACTCATCAAATTTAACCAAAATTGTTTCCGGATGGACTTCAGGATGATCAATCAGCATTCTTTCTATGTCTTTAATGACATTTTCCAATTTTTCTTTTGGTGTCGTGACATTCACACCTAGATGGAAGGCAATCTGTCTTTTTCCCATCTTGGACCAGTTGATGATCGGTTCATTCGAAAGGGTTGCATTTGGGACTGTAACTAAAGCTTGGGCAAAAGTCCGAACTTTGGTGCTTCTGAATGTGATGTCTTCAATGGTTCCCTCCACGCTTGGAGTTTTGATCCAATCTCCTATGGTAAAAGGTTTTTCGGTAACGATGACGATTCCTCCAAAGAAATTGCTGACTGTATCTTTAGCGGCAAGAGCGAAAGCCAACCCACCCAAACCAAGCCCTGCAACGAATCCATCGACATTAAATCCCCATTCTTCCGCAATGATGGAGGCACCAAAAGCAATGATGATTATGTTTATGATTTTCGTAAAGAACGGCATGACGATTTGATCGACTTCAAGCCCGAATTTACCTACTAATTTCGGAAATAAAATGGTTAAGATTGAACTGATATTGAAAATCGTCCAAAAGAATAAGAAGACAAAAACCGATCTGTATATTTTCGATCTTAATTCAACCAAAGGTGAGTCGATCGGAAAATAGTGCAGTGAAATGATAACACCAATTAAAACGATAAGCCATCTTACCGGCTGTTCTATTGCGAGCATTAAGTTGGCTGCAAATTCTACTTTGCGTTTTTCTGCAATTCGTAGAAAGAACTTGAATATATATGTAGTAAATACTTTCCGAAGCAAAAGGAAGATTAGAAAAATGCCAATGGAAATTCCTAATTTGGTCCAGGCTTCGATCCCATCAAATTGATTGAGTGATTCAGAAACTTCTTGCAATGTATTACTCCTCCAATGTATCTTGTAGTATTGTAGAATACTAAGATTATAATATATTCATGCTGAAAAAGGAAAAATAATCGATGATTACTTTCCTCACGGGGATTTTGCGGTTCACTGAATACTTTTTCAAGTTATTAATGGCAAGGATATATGGTAATATGGATGCAAAGTGATTTTTTAAGTTTGGAAGGTGGAAATATTGACTAAGAAAATAGTATTTACCGGAGGCGGTTCTGCCGGTCATGTATCTGTTAATGCAGCAATCATCCCGGAATTTTTAAAGCATGATTGGGATGTTACTTATATTGGTTCAAAAAAAGGCATTGAAAAAAATATCATCGAAACGGAATTTCCCGAGGTCCGTTATGAAACGATTTCCGTTGGTAAATTCCGACGTTATCTATCTGTTGAAAATATGAAAGACCCTTTCCGGGTCATAAAAGGGATTTTTGATGCACGAAAAATATTAAAAAAGACCAAGCCGGATTTCATTTTTTCTAAAGGTGGATTCGTTTCGGTTCCAGTCGTTTTGGCAGGCAGGATGCTGAGAATACCAATTGCAATACATGAATCGGATTATACGCCTGGTCTGGCTAATAAGATTGCCATGCCACTTGCATCGAAAATTTTCACCACTTTCCAAGAAACGGAAAAAGACCTTCCGAAAGAAAAGGCCATGTATCTAGGCGCTGTATTGCGCGATGGGATTTTTAAGGGAAACGCTTCTGCTGGTAAGGCATTCTGTGGATTCACGAATAACAAACCGGTGTTACTCGTTATGGGCGGGAGCCTTGGGGCCGTTAAAATCAATAATATGATTACAGATAACCTAGATGCTTTATTAAAGGATTACCAGATTATACACATTTGCGGGAAGGGAAATGTGAAACTGGAATTGAAACAAAGGGGATATGCTCCTTTTGAATTCGTACATGAAGAATTATTCGATCTTTTGGCGGCTGCTGATGTCGTTGTGTCAAGGGCAGGTTCAAATTCAATCTTTGAATTCCTTGGTTTGCAAAAGCCGATGCTGCTTATCCCTCTAAGTGCCAATGCATCTCGCGGAGATCAAATCCTGAATGCGTCAAGCTTTGAAAAACAGGGCTTTTGTAAAGTCATTCAGGAAGAAGAGTTAAATGACCGGATTTTTAATGCTACATTAGCGGATTTATTGGAACAATCGAATGAATATCAGGAAAAAATGCGTCAAAAACGCCCATTTAAAACGGCAGCTGAAATGTATGAATTATTACTTCAAGTAATGGCTGCAAAAAAATAAGTATCAATCCCCTCTATGCAGCATATCTTTTTCGAACAGAGGAGGGGGTAGAATGGCTTATGAATATTCCAAAGGATGGTTCATTCAGCAGCTAAAAGCTGCAGGGATAAGCTATCATCCAATTGAGAAAAAAAAGTTGGAGCTGTATAAAACCTATATTCTTAGGCGTTTATACGACGATCTGCAAAAAGATAAATCATAAAAAAGAAACCGCAACGTCGTTGACGTTGCGGTTCTTTTTATAGGAAATTACTTATAAAAGGAAAAAAACAGGAAATTAGGATACCTGCGATAGCCATTGCCGCACCTGCGACAGCCCCGGTGAACTCACTTTCCTGGGCAGCTTGAGCAGTTCCGAGACCATGAGCGATCGTACCATAAGCGATACCGCGAGCGAAGGGCATCGTGATGTTTAGTTTATCCATCATTTTTGGAGCGATCATCGTACCCAGCACCCCAGTCAAAATGACGAAGGCTGCTGATATATTGGAATTTCCGCCATAAAGTTCCGTGATTTCAACAGCGATGGGCACTGTAATGGATTTAACCGCCAATCCTTGGAGTATGAATTGCGGAAGAGAAAATGCTTTAGCGATGGCGAAGGCAATGATCAATGTAACTATAAGACCAAATATCATGCCGCTAATTGCCGGCATTGCATATTTAACGATTATCTTTCTATTTTTATAAAGTGGTACGGCCAAGGCAACGGTAGCCGGTCCCAGGAAATAGGTGATTATGTCTTTTCCCGGTGAATAATCTTCGAAGTCCAAACCGCTGATCAGCAGTACGAGAATTATTGTAACCGTACTGAAAAATACGGGCGTCGTAAAAGGTGATGGATGTTTGGCATATATTTTCCTTCCAATGAAATAGGCAAGGATGGTTATCAAGATGCTATATGTTGTGATGAGCGCTGTCATGCTGCTTAACCTCTCCTCTATGGGATAGCTTCTGAACGGTCCAAGCTGAAACTATGAATCCAAATATCAGGCTGACTCCCAATGTAAGTGCCAATGGCAAACCGAATTTAATGAAAAGCCATCCCATTGTCATTAAACTGATTGAAATGGGGATGAAGAAAAATGCTAGGTGCTTTACCAAAAATCCTGAAGTAAGTTCAATCCATTCGACTTTTATGACCTTCGTCTGTAATAAACCGAATAACAGGATCATGCCGATGACGTTGCCTGGTATGGGTAATTGAAGTAAATTGGCTAAATAATAGCCGAGCTTGCAAATGATGAGCAGGAAGATAAGCTGCACGATAAAAGCAAATGTTTTTTTCATGATTAAGTCCTTTCAATGACGCTTTGAATATATTGATGAATTGGTCAATTATATTCATTATAAAAAAATATCCCTAAAAAGAATAGGGATTTGCAGCAATCTATCTTAAACATCCTATGTAAATGGAAAAAAGAGCTTTCCAGGTTTGGAAGCTCCGGCCATTATATGAAAAGATAAACAAAGCCATGTTGAAATGTTCTTCGCTTTATGCTTCAAGTAACTGCTGTTCGTCATCATCATGCTGTCTAAGGATATGAAAGGTGTATAAATCTTTAGGAATTTCATACAAATCGTAGATATCTCCTTCATGATTGATCTGATCATAAAGGGATTTTCTTGTTTCGTTGGCATTGACGGCATAAGGAAGCTTTTCTGCGGCTTTTATAGAGCGGATATTTTTTTTGCGAATACGCATGAAGACCGTTTCCAAACCGAGCTCGAAAAAAAGCTCTTTGAAGAAAGCGTCTTTTGCAATGGCATTATACCCTTTTCCATGATAAGGCTTGCCAAGCCATGTGCCTAAGAAACCTGCACCATTTTCAATATCATATAAAGAAATACAACCGATGGGATTTTCCCATTCATCCAAGATTGTTCGTGAAATGAGTTGCCCAGCATCTTCGGCTTCGATCGTTTGCTTAGTGATGAAAACATATTCTTCATATGAATCTACCTTATGGCGCACGAAAGGGAAGACATCTGGATGCGTCATTTGTTCATAAAGAGAAAAACAATCTGTGAAATCTCTCTTTTTTAACATTTCCGTCCCTCCGTTTGAGGGCAGTTCTTATGCGTAGTCGCTGCCCACCCTCGAAATTTTTTAAGTCGTTCATCAAAAAATTTCGGGGTGGGAATCGAACCCACTAGAACCGGAAACCGGTGGCGCACCATTTGCCTTCCCTATTTTTATTGTCAGAAAATATGCAAATCTAAAGAACCTTACGAAGGTATAATACTAAAAAAAAAACGGTTTGGGAATAGGTTTTTTGCCTTTTTTTTTCGTCAAATTTCAACTTTTTTTCGAAGGGTGAAATCGTAATGCAAACGCCTGCATTTTTCCTTGAAAAACTGGTTTTTCCGCCCGCTTTTTTCTTTAAAATTCACCTGTGAATTGCATGAATAAAATGATTGCGCCGAGGGCCCACACATAAATGGAGAATATTTTCAGTGAACGCTTTTTCAAGAAATCGATCATCCATACTACGGCTATATAACCAAAGATTGCTGCGGCCAGGGTTCCGACGAAAAGCGCAGTGAGTGGAAGCCGTTCAACATCTCCAGTAAAAATCGGTTTCATCTGAAATACGATCCCCCCCGTAATGGCAGGAATTGAAAGCAAAAAGGAAAAATAGGCTGCAGTGGCCCTATCCAATCTGCAGAAGAGGCCGGCGGCTATCGTTAAGCCGGAGCGCGAAAGAGCAGGCATGATGGCAGCAGCTTGGAAGGTACCGATAATCAGGGCATCTTTAATGGAAATTTCATTAAGTGATTTGGCCCCTTTTTTCACTCCGTCCGCTACCCATAAAATCAGTCCGGTCGCTAAAAATTCCCAGCCTATGGTGACACCTGTTTTTGAAAGGCCATCAAACCAATCTCCGAGTAAAATGCCGGCAATCACTGCAGGAATCGTCCCAGCAATGAGAAGCAGAGTCATTTTGGAGAAAGGATTTTTCAAAATGGCGATGATGTCATTCTTATAGACGACCAATAACGCAAGCAATGTTCCGATGTGGAGCATGGTATCCAGAAAAATGCCGGCCTCGTCAAGATGGAAGATATGCCGTCCTAAATATAAATGTCCAGTACTTGAAATAGGTAAAAACTCAGTCAAGCCTTGAATGATCCCAAGGATGAAGGCTTGAAATTCATTCAGCAAAAAAACATCACTCCATTCTAGAAGGTATAGGACAATCCATTTTTTAAACTGTATGCACAAGACGGATGAACATGTCCGGATTTTATTGTCTTTATCAAGAAAAAGCAGTCCAATTTTACCTGGTTTCGAATAAAATGAAAGGAAAAATGAAACTATTTTTCATTTGATTCGTAATTATTCATATGAGAAAGGAGGAGAAGACACTATGCCTACTAAAGATGAAAGAGTGTTTGCTGCCCTTATTTATGTGATCAGCTTTTTTACAGCATTTATCGGTCCTTTGGTGATTTGGTTATTGAAGAAGGACTCGTCACAATTTGTGGATTATCACGGAAGGGAATACTTGAATTTTTTCATTTCCTACACCGTATATTCAATAGTCGCAGGGATACTCACTATAGTATTGGTTGGATTCTTGCTATTGCCGGTTATCGGGATAGCTTTAGTCGTATTCACCATCATTGCTGCTGTTAGGGCTTATGAAGGAACGGATTACAGGTTCCCGTTGATCTTCAGGATATTATAGAATGATGTAAAAGGATTCCGTTCAATTCGGAGTCCTTTGAGACTGTAGACAAACTCGAAGAAAAGCGAGTTTGACTGCAGTTTTTTTATTTAGAAAACGTATTTCAGAAATCCGCTCCCTTTCCACCGACTGCCTGCCAAGCCTCCTCGCCTAGCGGCTGCGGTGTCTCGGCTAGCCAGTAATTCGGCAGGAGTGTCGCAAATTTCTTCAATCCAATAAGGAATACAGTGAAAAACATTAAGAATAATCTAGTCTTGTTCTAAAATTGGGTAGGAACCCATTTTGTCTACAATAAGATTCCGTTCAATTCGGAGGCCTTTTTTATTTGGACCGTGTTGGGAATTGCCTTTCATTAAAAAGGGAATAGATCACATTAAAGCGAATAAAGTATTATGATAACTACTTCCATGCACTTTTAGGAAGCGGATGCCGGGCGGATTGTGGTACTGCTAATCAATGGCCGCCCTTAAGGCGGTAATCTTTCTTGTAAGGAGTGAGGAGCAGAGCGGGATATGAATATACGTGAATATTATCAGAAAACGAGCAATTCAAATTTTCATGCATCTTGGATATCTCTTCTTTTGGCCGTCGTCTTTTTCATTTGCCATATTTTTGCGATGATACCGGGCAATATATTATTGATAACGTCTCCTTTTATTTTCTTTAGCATTGCCCAATTTGTCAGTCATCGTATATATGAAAATAGAATGAAGGAATTGCCTGATGAACACATCGGGACGAATGCCGGGTTATTAAAAAATGAACATGTTTTATTGACTTTTATGCCAGCACCGACATTGCGCCTGCTTCTCTTTGCGCCGGATGGGTCACAAATGGGCGAGATACGGGATTTGAATATGAAGTGGTTCATGTGGATGATTCCCAATTTCTTGTCGATACTCATGACCAAGCGATATGAACTGGTGGACCATGAGGGGCGTTTGCTGGCTAAGTACCATATCAAAAGGGGCCTTTTCAATAAAATGACGATCATGGATGATCAGGGCGGCATTATTGGATCGTATCAAGAAAATCGGTCATTCGTGAAGATCAATGGAATGATCTATAAGGAAGACGGTACGGAATGGATGCCAATTGAAACGACGGGAAGTGTGAAATCTTTCGAGATTGCCACAAAAGACGGGGAAAAGATCGCTTCATACCAAGAAGGCTGGATGCCTTTGGAGTGGGGTAAACGATTCAAGACAAATACACCCATACTTTCTTTTTCATCAAATGTTGCTGAAATTCCTAAAATCATTGTCTTTGGGTTCTGTGCAGCTACTCTGAATCATCGTTCAAATTGACTATGGTTATCCTTTAGCAAATCTTTTAATTATTTGATATAATCATAGTGGAATACATAGATTAAATACATTTAAAAAGGTGGTAAATATGAGTTTACTTAATGAGATTCTTGATTATAATGAACAGTTTGTAGAAAAAGGTGACTATGTTAAGTATAGGACGGATAAGTTTCCTGAGAAACGTATGGTCATCATAAGCTGTATGGACACTCGGCTCGTTGAACTATTGCCAAAATCCTTGAATGTCAAAAATGGCGATGTCAAAATCCTGAAAACTGCCGGGGCAATCGTCTCCCACCCATTCGGAAGTGTCATGCGGAGTATCCTTATTGCTATTTATGAGCTAAAGGCAGATGAAGTATTGGTCATACCTCACCATGACTGCGGAATGGCATCAGTCGATGCCGATTCTGTAGTAGACAAGATGATCGAACGTGATATACCAAAGAGCACCATCGATACACTGGGAGCTGCAGGAATCGATATCCGCAGTTGGCTTCGCGGATTTGATGATGTTTATGAAAGTTGTAAGAACAGCGTCGAAGTGATTAAAGGACATCCTTTGATCCCTAAAAATATTCCTGTGCATGGTCTAATCATTTCGCCTGATACTGGGAAGCTGGAATTGGTAGTCGATGGGTATTCACAAGAACAAAAATAATATATACATTGAGACTGTCGGGATTATTTCCGGCAGTTTTTTTCAATTTTTTATCATTACTATTTCTTTTTATCCTTTTTTTTGTTAAAATCGCCAAGTGTAGTTTGTCACTAATACAAACGGGTGGGCGAGGGATAAATTTAATAAGGATACAACATGAAGAAATTAAACTTGGAAACGTTTTTTCACTTTTCCGACTATGGAACGAATGGAAAGCGTGAAATCCTTGCTGGAGTGGTCGGCTATTTTACGATAGTCTATATTCTCATCGTGAATTCCCTGATTTTATCGGAAGCTGGCATACCGATTAATGGTGCAGTGATCGCCACGATTCTTTTATCTGCTTTAAGCTGTGTCATGATTGGACTTTGGGCGAAT
Source organism: Bacillus sp. T-10(2022) (assembly GCF_056502895.1). Lineage (NCBI taxonomy): Bacteria > Bacillati > Bacillota > Bacilli > Caryophanales > Bacillaceae > Bacillus > Bacillus sp. T-10(2022). Next base: position 3,277,719 of record NZ_CP113518.1, on the reverse strand, counting down.
GTCCCAATCCTTCTCGTTCCAGGAATGGGCGTAAATGCCCTATTTGCTTATACCATGGTTCAAGGAATGGGTCTATCTTGGCAATCGGCTCTTGGTGCTGTGTTTATCTCAGGGGTAATTTTTGTAATCATCGCTTTTACAAAATACTCTAAGTTAATCAGTGATTCGATTCCAAGTTCGATAAAAGAAGCCATATCTGTCGGTCTTGGCTTATTCTTGATGCTAATCGGTCTTGAAAAGGGCGGGATAATCACAGGAGGTTCATCATCAATCGTCGCACTCGGAGATTTAAGCGATCCAGCGGTGTGTGCAACGGTGTTGACCTTTTTACTGGCAATCACGCTGTTCATCAAGAATGTCCCCGGTAATTTCATGATTACCATCCTGGCAGGCAGCCTCATTGCCTATTGGTTCGGGACGGTTCAACTATCGGATATCCATTTTTCAGGCATAGACACAGCTTCCTACGGCGATCTTTTCTTTTCATTATCGTTCCTGGAAGCAAACCGGATTGAATTCTGGATAAGTGTATTTGCGATGACGATGGTTCTTGTATTTGAGAATATTGGTCTTGTACACGGGCATGTAGACAGTATCAACCGCCAGGATGCCTATAAAAAGTCGCTCCAGGCGACAAGTGTGTCCGTTCTATTATCAGGCTTATTCGGTTCGAGTCCTACCGTTGCAACAGTAGAAACGGCAGCTGGAATCGCATCAGGAGGCAGGACTGGTTTTACTTCAGTGGTGACAGGCGTGCTATTCATTTTATCACTGTTATTTATACCGGTGATTAAAGTAATCCCTGATAGCGCCATTGCCCCCATCTTGATTATCATTGGCATTTTGATGCTCGGAAATATAAAAAAGCTGGATTTCAGCGATTTAACCGAGAGCATACCTGCAATCATGATCATCACGATCATTCCTTTCACTTACAGTATTGCCGATGGAATGGCATTCGGTTTCATTCTGTACCCTTTCTTGAAGCTTGTAACCGGAAAAGCGAGAGAAGTGTCAGCCCCGATGTATGTGAGTGCCGGAATGTTTATCGTCTATTTCATCATCGGTATGATCGGTTAATAATTCAAAAGAGCGGTTGGAGTATGAGTTAATTCTTATTCCAACCGCTTTTCTTATTGGGTTTTTCGTCGAAAAAAGGATTTATTGTGATTTACGCGATGACACATCCATCTTTAAAATGCTATGATATAGAATATTAAAAAAATGATAAATGACAAGCAGCATATTAGAGGATGTGACAGGATGATTATTGAAGGTTTAAAAAGCCATGGTTCAGGAAATGATTTCTTGATCATTGATGAATTGACTACAACCCTGACGTTTACTGAAGAACAGCGGAAAAATTTCGCGAAGGCCCTATGCAATAGGGAGAAGCTTGGAGCGGATGGTATTTTGTTTGTAATGAAAAGTGAACATGCTGATTGCCGGATGCGTGTCTTTAATGCGGATGGTTCGGAAGCCTCGATGTGCGGCAATGGACTTCGTTGTGTTGCACGTTACGCGAACGACGTTTTAGGGCTAGATAAAATGATCGTGGAAACCATGAAGGCGGATCTACTCGTGGAAAAAACGGAAGATATTTATGAGGGCATTCCGACTTTCAAGGTGGAAATTTCACCAGTAAGTTTTAATGTGAAGGATCTACCTCTTGTATTGGCTAAAGAACAGCTGCAAAACGAACCAATGCCGGAACTTCATGATACCCTGCTATTTTCGGCATTGGCGGTTCCTAATCCACATTTGATCACTCTCGTCGATAGTGACGTTTTACAAAGTGATTTGCAGGAAGAACTTTCAACAAAGGTCAATCAACCGAATGAACTTTTCCCTGATGGTGTCAATGTCAGCTTTGTGAAAGAGCTGGAACCAGGGAGCATTTATGTGCGGACATTCGAACGGGGAGTAGGCTTCACGAATGCATGTGGAACGGCGATGTCTGCTTCAAGCCTTGTAACATGCTCTGTTGGTTTAAACGCATTGGAAAGTGAAATATCTGTCTACAATAACGGCGGAAAAGTTAAATGCGTTGTCCATCATGATGAAGAAAGCCAAAAGTATTCAATTGATTTAATCGGGAATGCAACCTATGAATTCGAGGTATCGATTGAAATAGACTTAGATCAGCCTGAAAAATTTGAAATGCTTGAAAAAGAGGATTTTGAATTGGAAACAAGCTTATATGCCAAGCTTCAGGATGAAGTGCAAAGTTATTTGAATACAAAATTATAATGAAATTTTTAAACTGCAGGCGAACTCGAAGAAAAGCGAGTTTGCCTGCAGTTTTCTTTTTGAAAAAAGTTTCAGTTGATTTCAGCCGGAGCACTTTTTTCGTCCTTCGCCGTACCTTTCCAGAGCTTTTTCTCGATAATCCACCCAGTTATTTTTACCTTCACCGCAAATTATCAGGCCGATGACGATTTTATTCGACCTTCGCCGCAAATTATCAGGCCGATGACGATTTTATTCGACCTTCACCGCCATTTATCAGGCCGTTGACGATTTTATTCGACCTTCACCGTACTTTATCAGGCCGATGACGATTTTATTCGACCTTCGCCGCAAATTATTCGACCGTTCGTGATTTTATTCGACCTACACCGCACTTTATTCGACCGTTCGTGATTTTATTCGACCTTCACTGCACTTTATTCGACCGTTCGTGATTTCATTCGACCTACACCGCACTTTATTCGACCGTTCACAAATTATTCGATTTATGGGTTTACTTCAGTTGTTGGTCTTTTTTTGTTTTAGGAACGACAAAACTTCCAAAAAGGCTGGTCCATTATCGACAAGTCTATAATCCATAAAAGCACATCCATCCCTTTTTATTCTGTTTGGGATGGTTTCAATCGTATAGTTCTTTAACTGGAGATTTTCGTCGACTTCCTCCCAAAACAAAGGTGTAGCCACACCCGCGAAAGAATTTCCCCGTGGGGAATAAGGCTGGATGATGGTTTTTCCTTCACTATGCTGCACAAAGTCCAAGTAAAGTCGATTGTGCCGATTTATTTTCATTCTTTCCGTTGTAAAATCATTTGGGTTGGAACTTGTTAAGTAGTCACCAAGAAAGTCGGTGAATATGCGTGTCTCCTGATAAGTAAATCTGTCTTCAGGCAATGGAATGTGAATTTGCAGTCCTTTGTTACCTGAAGTTTTTACAAAAGCTTTAATCCTTAATGATTCCATCACTTTTTTAATTTCCTGTGCGGCCTTTATCGCAAAGGAGAAAAATTCGATGGAAGGGGGATCTAAGTCCAGGACGATTTCGTCGGGTCTTGTTTTACCCGCTTTCTGAAAGGGGGCATGGAATTCCAATGCAAGCTGATTACCAAACCAAAGAAGCGTTTCAATATCGTTACACAGCATGTATTCGATATCCTCATCCATGAACGTTTTAATAAAGGCCGGCGCATAATCAGGTTTGTTTTTCTGGAAAAATCTTTCTTTATCCAAAGTGCCATGTGGATAGCGGATCGTCGTAAGCAGTTTATCCTTCAAGAATGGTAAGAAGAAAGCTGAAACCTCCCGTAAATAATGAAGGTATTCAACTTTCACCACCTGTTTACCTTCTGTTATCCAAAGCGGTTTATCTCTGGAAGTTATTTGTACCGTATCTGGAAATGTGTATTGGCCTAGCACAAATTTCTCCCAGGTACATTCATCGGGAGTCGTTTGCAAGAGCCATTGCGAAAACTGAGGTTCACGCAATTCATTTTCCTCATATACGTGTAAGAATTGAACTTCGATGCAAATGGATGGATGGATATAAAAAAATTGTGCATCTTCATCTGATGCATTTTGCTTGATCAATTGATGCAATATACTTTTATCTCGAGCACTCAGTCCATTTTTGACACTTCCGATTTTCGTTACGGCACCTTCTTTGAAAACTGCGAGGGAAACGTAACCATTTTCTTTGTGCAATGCTGTAATGAAACAAGAAACGGTCTTCCAATTTTTCACCTTAATCCAAGCTGTTGTACGTCTTCCTTCTTGCCAAGCACCACGAATTTCCTTGGCGACAACCCCTTCGCCATCTAACAGGGTGACCTTATTCAAGACATTATCCAAAACGTCAAAACTCTCTATTAATTGTATCAAAGCCTTATCGTTGGGATTAGGAGGCATGGGAAGACCGAGTTTTTCCCCCATATTCAACATCAATTCCCTTCGTTCCACCATAGGTTTAGCTGCTACGTCTTTTCCGCTGATGCGAAGCAGGTCAAACGCTATAAACCGACATGGGGAATAGCGGGCATTTTCTGAAATTAAGGATTGTTTCCCAAGGCGTCCTCGCCACTGTATTTGAAAAAAGTCTGCTTTCGCCTGATTGGTGAGCCAGACCAATTCTCCATCTAACTGAAGCGGGAGATAATCTTCCAGGCCCAGGTCTTTGATGTAAGCAATGATTTCTGGGAATTGTGGTGATAATTCCTTCTCATTCCGACTCGAAATGCTTATGGTATCGGAGTCTATCGTTAATATAGCCCTAAAGCCGTCATATTTGACTTCATAACGCCAATCCTTTGAGTTGGGGGCTTCAGGGTAATAGGTAGGCAGCATCGGTTTCATTTTTGTATTTACCTCCGCAAATAATTGATACCATTATTTTGCCAAAAAAACGAAGTGTTAGAGTTGGCAATTGTTTTTTCGGTTTTTTTTGAACAAAGGGGAATAATAAAATTGTTCTTCTCATTAAAAATAAGTTATGAGGTGACGAATATGCATACGATGTGGAAGGGGAGCATATCATTCGGTTTGGTGAACATTCCGATTAAACTTCATGCTGCAACGGAGGATAAGGATATATCTTTAAGGACGTTGCATAAGGAATGTCATTCACCGATTAAATACGAAAAGGTTTGTCCGGTATGCGAGAAAGAAGTGGGGAAGGATGATATAGTCCGCGCTTTTGAGTATACAAAGGGAAAGTTTGTTGTATTGGAAGACAATGAACTGGAGCAACTGAAAAAACAAAACGAAGAAAAAGCCGTGGAAATCGTGGATTTCGTTAAAATTGAAGAAATAGATCCCATTTATTTTAACCGGAGTTATTACATGTCCCCTAATGACGGGGGGATAAAAGCTTATTCCCTTTTGAGGCAGGCCCTCAAGGAATCGAATAAGGTGGGGTTGGCAAAAATCATCATTCGCTCTAAAGAACAAATGGCGGTTATCCGAGTCGTTGATAATACCTTGGTGATGGAAACGATTCATTATCCGGATGAAGTCCGCTCCACAGCGGATGTTCCGAATATCCCTGCCAATGATACCATTGTAAAAAAAGAAATCGATACTGCCGTATTATTGATAGATCAATTAACGACTACTTTCGATCCGACAAAATACACCGATGACTATCGAACCGCGTTACTAGAATTGATTGAATCAAAGAAAACGGGACAGACGACGATTACAGCGAAAACAAAAGAACCAGTTTCCAACAATGTAACCGATTTAATGGAGGCATTACAGGCATCCATAGACCGTACAAAACATGATGAACCGGAAAAGAAAAAGACGACCCGAAAGAAAGCGGCACCGAAAAAAAAGAAACAAGCGTAAACAGGAAGCTGAGCGGAAGACGCATGATGTCGCTCGGCTTTCTGCTTGTTTTTGCAAGGAATCAGGCTTCTAATTAGGAAATGAAAGGGACTTGATAAGGAGGGAAGGAAAGTACAAATAGGTAAGTCGATCACGATGCAAGAAACTGAATGGAATTACAGGGAATTAGTGGATATTAATGAAAGCAAAAAAAATTCGCTCCCTAAAGAGCGACAATGAGGAATTCAATCGTGAAAATCAACATATAGGCGAACGGTTGTAGTTTTCGACTATATATTGTGTTCATATTCTACCATATTTAATTCTGAAATAGCAACAAAATTACTGAAACTATCCTATGAATTTTTCTGGAAATCAATGATATTTCGCCCATTTAACGGCTCATGTGGCTTTTTCACTTCATATACTTATAAAAAGCTACAGAATAAATGGATTTTTAGTATAATTTATACATATAGGATGATATAAATTAAATATGAATGGAAGATGCAAAATGGAAAATGGAAAAATCAAATCACTTCATGCCGGAAAGCCGAAACAGGAAATTTTTTCGAATGTCGATATCTTTTCTGCCATGGATAAACAAGCACATGATAATGTGACAGTGACTAAATCAGGCATAATTGGTGATGGGGTAGGTAATGTAAAGTTCCATGGAGGTCCTGATCGGGCTTTGTGCTTTTACCCCTTTGAGCATTATTCATTATGGAATGAAAAATTCTCTAAAAAGCTGGATATCCCAGCATTCGGAGAAAATTTAACTGTAGCGGGGATGAGGGAAGAAGCCACGTATATCGGCGATATTTATCAAATAGGCGAAGTGATTGTTCAAATTAACCAGGGAAGGATACCTTGTTCGACCATTTCCCACTTCAATCAAGAACCTAAGTTTTTGGAACTCGTGCTGAAAACGAGTTTCACTGGATATTTTGCAAGAGTACTTCAAGAAGGAACGATAAATAAGCAAAACGAAATCGTGCTAATAGATCGTTTGCAAGAAAAAATTTCAGTTCATTATGCAGCAGAGGTTATCCTTCATAAACGAGATGGCCTGGAAGGCGCTAAGACTTTACTTACTCTAGACTCGTTAGCGGAAGACTGGAAACAAAGAATAATGAAGAGGGTTAAAGCCGCAAAAGATTGAATCATTTTTGCAAAAGTGAAAAAAATGTCGATCAGGTATTGAAATTGACAGATTATTAATGTAAATTAAATATAATCTAATTTTGAAATCTTGTGAAAATTATATAAATGGATCTTATCGAGAGAGGTGGAGGGACTGGCCCGAAGAAACCTCAGCAACCAGCTTAGGCAAAGGTGCTAAATCCAGCAAGCAGAGCTTGATAGATGAGGAGAATGTTTCAAAAAACCTTCTTCTTTGAGAAGGTTTTTTTTTCTTTTCTCTCATACTCATAAAATAAGACAAAAACAGGACTGTTTTTGAGAGAGGGTGTAATGATGAATTTTCGTAAAGAAGTGAAAGAAAGAATGTTGGTTGGGGAAGGGGCAATGGGGACCTTATTGTACTCAAATGGCATCGATCAATGTTATGAGGAATTAAACTGCACGAATCCAAATCAAATAGAGTCCATCCACCGTGCCTATCTCGAAGCTGGTGCAGATATCCTTCAATCAAATACATACGGAGCCAATTTCAACAAATTGAAACGGTATGGACTTGAAGATGAAGTTAGCAGAATCAACCGCCAGGGAGTCATTCTTGCTAAAAAAGCGGCAAAAGGAAATGCGTATGTCTTCGGTACCATAGGGGCACAGCGGAGTATCAGGAAATCGGATTTAAGCATGGAAGAGATTAAACGGGGGTTTCGTGAACAACTATACAGTCTGTTGATGGAAAACCCTGATGGGATTCTCTTGGAAACATTTTATGACCTGGAAGAGCTGGAAACCGTCCTGCAAATCGTAAAAAATGAAACCGGATTGCCGATCATCGCAAATGTTTCGATGCATGAACTGGGTAATCTTCAAAATGGAATCCATTTAAATGAAGCCTTTCAAAAACTCGAGCAATTGGGTGCCGATGTTGTTGGGGTGAATTGCCGTCTCGGTCCACATCATATGATCCGGGCCTTGGAAGAAGTGAGCTTGCCGAAGGATGCATCGATTGCCATATACCCTAATGCCAGCCTCCCGGATTATGTGGATGGAAGGCTCGTCTATAAAGCTGTGCCGGAATATTTCGGTTCAAGTGCCCTGGAACTTCGTGAGCAAGGTGCCGCTATCATAGGCGGGTGCTGTGGAACGACTCCACTGCATATTCAAGCTGTAAAGAATGCAATTGGAAGTTTTGCTCCTGTAAAAGAGAAAATTACGAAACCCCGTGAAATAGAAATAATTGTAGTGAACGAAAGAGAATTGGAACTTCCACTGTACGAAAAGGCCAAGACGGAAAGGACGATCCTAGTTGAACTTGATCCACCGAAAAAGCTGGGAATAGAGAGCTTCATGACCGGTGCTGAGGTTTTGAAAAAAGCAGGGGTCGATTCCATTACATTAGCGGATAATTCACTTGCCTCACCAAGGATATCGAATGATGCACTGGCTAACTTACTAAAGAACCAATTGAATATTAATCCGATGGTGCATATAACATGCCGTGATCGAAATTTGATTGGCCTGCAGTCACATTTAATGGGTCTGCAGACGGTGGGGCTGAATGAATTATTGATCATCACCGGAGATCCTTCAAAAATAGGGGACTTCCCTGGTGCCACTTCGGTTTATGATTTATCTTCCTTTGACCTTATAAGCATGGTCAAACAATTTAATGAAGGTCTTTCCTATTCCGGTCAAAGTTTGGGTCAACGGGCGAATTTTAAAATTGCGGCAGCGTTTAATCCCAATGTGAAATATCTGGATAAAGCCGTACTTAGAATGGAAAAGAAGATTTCCTGCGGTGCTCAATCCTTCTTGACACAGCCAATTTATTCGGTGGAGCAAATCGAAGAAGTACATGAAGCTACAAAACATTTAGAAACCCCGATTTTCATCGGTATCATGCCTTTGACAAGCACCCGGAACGCAGAATTCATCCATAATGAGATCCCAGGCATTAAATTGCCCGATAACGTAAGAAGGGCCATGGCTTTAGCGGGGGATGACCCTGTAAAGTCTAGGATGGAAGGGGTTAATATCGCGCGGGAACTGGTGGACGCGGCAAGGGAAAAATTCAAGGGCATATATTTAATCACTCCGTTCCTTCGCTATGAAATGACGGCGGAACTTACGAAATATATTAGAAAAGTCGATAGTAAACAGACATCAGAGGTGGCAGTACATGAATAAAAAAGCGATTCAAGATCAGTTAAATTCTAAGATTCTCCTACTTGATGGGGCGATGGGAACCATGCTTCAAGCGGAGAATTTGACAGCAGACGATTTTGGCGGGGAACAATTCGAGGGCTGCAATGAATATTTATCACTGACGCAACCGGAAATCATCCAAACCATTCATGAAAAATATTTAGCAGCGGGCGCAGATATCATTGAAACAAATACCTTTGGAGCGACCAGCATCGTTCTTGAGGAATACCAAATAAGCACGATTGCCTACAAGCTAAATAAAATTTCAGCTGAGCTTGCCGTTAAAGCTTGTGAAAAGTATTCCAATGAGGAGTGGCCAAGGTATGTAGCTGGCTCGATGGGCCCCACTACAAAAACGCTATCCGTAACGGGCGGAACGACTTTTGACATTTTAACCGATTCTTATGAAGAACAGGCACTGGGTCTCTTGGATGGCGGTGTAGATTTGCTGTTGGTGGAAACCTGTCAGGATATGCTTAATGTCAAGGCTGCCTTTTCTGGAATCAAAGCAGCATTCGCAAAAACGGGAAAAGATGTGCCTGTCATCATATCAGGAACAATCGAACCGATGGGCACGACACTTGCGGGCCAGTCCATAGAAGCTTTTTATTTATCTGTTGAACATATGAAGCCCGTAGCTGTCGGCCTTAATTGTGCAACAGGACCGGAATTCATGATAGACCATATCAGGACACTTGCAGATATATCGAATAGTGCCATCAGTTGTTATCCGAATGCCGGGCTCCCTGATGAAGAAGGCCACTATCATGAGTCACCTACTTCCCTGGCAGAGAAAATGAAGCAATTTGCCGAAAAGGGATGGATCAATATCATTGGCGGATGTTGTGGTACGACACCTGAGCATATTAAAGAACTTTCCAGGGTCCTCGAAGGCATGAAGCCCCGTACAATTACGGAAACTGCCCATGGTCATGCCGTATCAGGCATAGAACCGCTCATTTATGATGATTCAATGCGTCCTTTATTCGTAGGTGAAAGGACGAATGTTATCGGTTCCCGAAAATTCAAGGAGCTGATACGCAGCAAGCATTACGAGCCAGCAGCCGAAATTGCACGTAACCAGGTGAAAAAAGGCGCCCATGTCATTGATATTTGTCTTGCTGATCCTGATGGGGATGAGCTTGGCGATATGAAGGAATTCGTAGAAGAGGTCGTCAAAAAAGTGAAGGTCCCATTGGTCATCGATACTACAGATGAAGTTGTACTTGAACAAGCATTAAAACATTCACAAGGAAAATCGATCATTAATTCCATAAACCTTGAAGATGGTGAAGAGCGCTTTGAAAAAATAGTACCCTTAGTCCATCAATATGGTGCTGCCGTTGTCGTAGGAACCATTGATGAAATCGGGATGGCCGTCGATGCTGAACGGAAATTGGAAGTGGCAACACGGTCTGTGGATCTGCTTGTCAATAAATACGGTCTAAACAAAAGTGACATCATCTTTGATCCGCTTGTATTTCCTGTAGGCACAGGTGATGAACAATATATCGGATCTGCTTTAGAGACGGTGAATGGAATAAAGGCTATTAAAGAAAAGTTTCCAGAATGCCTGACGATACTTGGCATTTCTAACGTTTCTTTCGGTCTGCCAGCGAGGGGAAGGGAAATATTAAATGCAGTTTTCCTTTACCATTGTACAAAAGCGGGACTCGATTATGCCATCGTGAATACAGAAAAACTTGAACGTTTCGCTCTGATTCCGGAAGAGGAAGTGAAACTGGCTGAGGCACTCCTGTTTGAGACTTCAACGGAAACTTTAGCGATTTTTACCGAATTTTATCGTGGAAAAAAAGCGGAGAAGAAGGATAATGGTGTGATCCTGCCATTGGACGAACGTCTAGGTAACTATATTATCGAAGGAACGAAAGAAGGATTGGTTGATGATTTAAATGAAGCGATTGAGCGCGGTGATACCCCATTGGAAATCATCAATGGACCGTTGATGGATGGCATGAGTGAGGTGGGTCGGTTGTTTAATGACAACCAACTTATTGTCGCAGAGGTGCTTCAGAGTGCTGAAGCGATGAAGGCGGCTGTATCTCACCTTGAACCACTTATGGAAAACTCTGAAGATAGCGCTAAAAAAGGGAAAATCCTGTTGGCGACTGTCAAGGGAGATGTGCATGATATCGGGAAAAACCTAGTGGATATCATCCTATCCAATAATGGCTATGAAGTCATTGATTTAGGGATCAAGGTTGCACCGCAACAAATCATTGAAGAGGTTCGAAAACATGAGCCAACCATCATTGGCCTATCTGGGTTACTTGTCAAATCTGCACAGCAAATGGTTTTAACCGCACAGGATTTAAGGCAAGCGGGAATAAATACCCCAATATTAGTGGGAGGGGCAGCATTATCGCGTAAATTCACCGATTTTAAAATATCACCTGAATATGAAGGACCGGTTTTATATTCCAAAGATGCGATGGATGGTTTGGCTGTAACGAATATTTTACATGACTCTGACAAAAAAGTGGTGTACTTGGAAGAGTTAGTCGAGAAACGAGAAAGGTCGAAAGCGAATGCCGCCATTGCCGCCACGCTGGAAAAACCTGTACGTAAGCAGTCCACAGCTGCCCCTTTAAGCGATGTTCCCGTTCAAATGCCACGTGACATCAAGCGTCACGTCCTGAAGAACTATCCATTGGATGTCGTCCAGCCATATATAAATAGGCAAATGCTGATTGGTCATCATTTGGGGTTAAAAGGGAAAGTTTCCGAATTGCTTAAGCAAGGGAATGAAAAAGCAGTGCAGCTCAATGATCTCGTTGATGAATTGATCGAATTCCTAAAGACGGAACCGGATTATGGCTTGCATGCAGTTTATCAATTTTTCCCTGCTCAGAGCGAAGGAGATAAGCTATTGGTGTACAACCCGGACAATCATCAAGAGGTTTTGGAAACTTTCGAATTCCCAAGGCAAGATACGAATCCGCATCTTTGTTTAGCGGACTTCGCGAAACCGGTCTCCTCCGGGCAAATGGATTATGTAGGATTCTTCCTGGTCACTGCCGGAAAAGGAATCAGAAAATGGGCAGAAAAACTTAAGCTTGAAGGTGATTTCTTGAAAAATCACGCCCTTCAATCACTTGCTCTCGAAACAGCTGAAGGGTTCGCGGAAAGAATTCATCAATTAATGCGTGATGATTTAGGTATAAGCGATCCGATTGAAATGTCCATGAAAGAGCGATTTGCCGCTAAGTACACCGGACAAAGGTTTTCTTTTGGTTATCCTGCCTGTCCTAATTTGGAAGACCAGGAGAAGCTATTCCGCCTGTTACAACCTCAAGATATTGGCGTGGAATTGACTGAAGGATGCATGATGGAACCAGAGGCTTCCGTTTCGGCCATTGTTTTTGCACATCCTGAAGCTCGTTACTTTAATGTCGATCGATAATTCATATTATAAGGCAGCGGTATTTTTTACCGCTGCCTTATTGCGCATTAAACCCCTATATTGGTACATCTTAATGGTCAAAAGGAAGGGGATGCAACATCTATGAAGAATAAGCTTAAATTATTTCTTTCCATGGCGGGTTCTTTCATTATTATTTTGTTTCTTGTGGCTGTGCAAAACATTCAAGCTCATGCAATGGTTCCTGAAGAGATGACACCGCTCCTAAAAAGTAAGGAAAATCAGAAAATTGCCTATTTGACATTCGATGACGGTCCATCTTTGAATACCATGGATATATTGGATATATTGGACCGCTATCATGTTAAAGCCACATTTTTCGTTAAAGGCAACGAAGAGCCATACGCAAAGGAATGCTATCAGCAAATGATTTCCCGCGGTCATTCGATTGCCCTTCATTCATATACACATGATTATTCCATCGTTTATCGATCGACTGAGAGTTTCTTTCAAGATTTGAATAGGCTTGAAACCATGCTGCAAGAGGAGTATGGGATAAAAAGCCGTATTGTGCGCCTTCCTGGCGGCTCGAATAATCGTCTGCGGCATCAGGCGTCAACGAAACCAATCATCAATGGAATCCTTCAACAACTAAAGGAAAAAGGGTATATTTATTTTGATTGGTCCATTGACTCGACAGATGGCTTCAGTCCGTCAATAAGTGAACGACAAATCATTTCTGCTGTACAAAAAGGGACGAAAAATCAAAAGCATGTTAATATCTTATTGCATGATATCAATAGTATGAAAAATACAGTGAAAGCATTGCCTGATATAATTGAATTCCTAAAAAAAGAGGGGTATACCTTTGATACTATTGATGAGACAACCCCCAAAATGCAATTTAATTGATGAACACATTGTTTATCTAAAGTAAATTAAGGTATAGGTATAGAGATTACATTGTGAAAGGATTTATCGTTTCTATGATGCCATCATTGTTTTTATCACATGGAACACCGCTATTAGCTTTGGAAAAGAATAGTTACACTTCTTTTTTGAAGGATTATATGCAAGCTATGAAGAAACCTGCTGCCATCGTTATTTTGTCAGCACATTGGGAAAATGAAGATCAAATGATTTCTGCAGTAGGGAAGCATGAAGTCATTTATGATTTTGTAGGATATCCTGAAGAAATATTTGAGATAACTTATCCTGCAAGGGGTTGCCTTGAGCTGTCAGATCGAATTTTAACCTTATTGTCCAGGATAGGTGTATTGGGGGAACTTGATGAAAGGCGCCCCCTGGATCATGGAGCATGGGGGCTTTTGCATATCATGTATCCCGAAGCTGACATCCCGACCGTATCCATGTCCATCAGTCCTGCGCTGCCATTGGACAAGCAGTATGAAATTGGGAAGGCATTGAGGAAATTAAAGGAAAGTAATGTCCTGATCATAGGAAGCGGTGGAATTGTCCATAATTTCACCCAAATTCAGAAAGATATGCATGTTGCAGAAGGATGGGCAATCGAGTTTGAGAATTGGGTCGAAGAGAAAATCATGAAATGGGATTTGCAATCTTTGTTCAATTATGAAAAAATCGCCCCTTATAGTACAGAGGCTGTGCCATCCAAAGAGCATTTCATTCCATTGGTCATCGCAATGGGCACAGGGGATGACAATAAAAAAGCGGCTCTCCTGCACAGAAGCTTTCAATATGGCAATCTGAGTTTAACAGCTTGGAAGTTTGATTGAGGTGAAAGGGTTTTCAAACTAGTTAAATTTACCTGAAAAATAATCATTATACAAAAATACAAAAATCTTTTTTTAGCGAAAAAAAGACTTAAATGAGCAAAAAAGACAGTTAAAAGCGATTTTTGACGAATTAAGCAGAAATATAGTTGAAAAAAGGTTGTATAAAGTGGTTTAACCTTTGGATATTTCGACAAAAACATGTTAATATAACATCTGAAAACGTTTTATCCTTTAAAATTTTATTATTCAATAACCAAAGTTATTTATTATATATCTTATATATATCATATATTTGGGGAAAATTTAGAAGAAAGAAATTTGGGGATGGATAAAACGTAATGAAAAAAATTATGAGAAAAATTTGGGGGTTTACAAAATGACCATCAATGATTCTAAGGTATTAGACCACTGGAAAGCTTTTTCGGGTCCAAACCTTGGGTATGTCATGGAGCAATACGATTTATTTCTAGCCAACCCGGAAGAAGTGGATCCGGAACTGAAAAACTTTTTTGAAGTAGCAGGTCCTCCTTCATTCGATGTATCGGCAGAAACAACGACTGTAAGTGCATCAACTGTACAAACTGGAGAAGTTCTTCCAATGAAGAAAATTATGTCTGCAGTGAAGTTAGCTGAAAATATCCGTGCATACGGGCATCTTGCTGCAAATATTTATCCTTTAAAAGAAGAAGCTCTGGACACTGAACAAATTCACTTTGAAAAATATGGCTTGACTGCAGATGATTTAAGGAAAATACCGGCTGACTTTATTTGTCCGGAATCACCTGAAGACGTAAAAGACGGATACGAAGCCGTACAATACCTAAAACAACTCTATACAAAAACGATAGCCTTTGAATTTCATCATGTTAATGACTTGGATGAAAAGCAATGGCTTACTGATATGGTCGAATCTGGAAACATGTTCCCGGAAGTGGGAAAAGAGAAAAGAGAACTATTACTTAAACGATTGAATGAAGTAGAAGGTTTCGAGAAATTCCTTCACCGCACATATGTAGGGCAAAAACGTTTCTCAATTGAAGGACTGGATGCTATGGTTCCGATTTTAGATGAAATGATTTCACAAACTGTCCAAAACGGAACGGGTAATGTGAATATTGCCATGGCTCACCGTGGACGTTTGAATGTGCTTGCACATGTATTAGGAAAGCCTTATGAGGTCATTTTCTCTGAATTCCAACATTCACCGAATAAAGATTTGGTTCCTTCCGAAGGGTCGACAGGCATTAACAATGGATGGACGGGTGATGTTAAATATCATTTAGGTCTGGACAAACAGATTACTAAAGCTAATATACAAAAAGCAAGGATTACACTTGCCAATAACCCAAGTCACTTGGAAGTAGTCGGTCCAATCGTGGAAGGGTATTCTCGTGCGGCTCAAGAAGACCGTACAGAAAAAGGATTCCCTGTTCAGGACATTTCCAAATCTCTTGCAATCCTCATTCATGGTGATGCTGCATTCCCAGGTGAAGGAATTGTACCTGAAACGTTTAACTTAAGCCGTTTACGCGGTTATCAAGTTGGCGGCGCAATCCATATCATCGCCAATAACATGATCGGTTTTACAACGGAAAGTGAAGATTCACGTTCAACCTTATATGCTAGTGATTTGGCAAAAGGCTTTGAAGTGCCGATCGTGCATGTAAATGCAGATGATCCAGAAGCATGTATGGCTGCTGTGAACCTTGCAAACCTATATCGTGAAAAATACAACAAGGATTTCTTGATCGACCTGATCGGTTACAGACGTTTCGGCCATAACGAAATGGATGAGCCATTGGTGACTCAACCTGAAATGTATGCATTAATCCATAAGCATCCAACCGTAAAAGAGCTTTATGGGAAACAACTTATTGAATCCGGCGAGTTCACTGAAGCTGAAGTTAAAGCGATTGCTGAGCAAGTGGATACAAGGCTTGCAGATGCATATGCGAAAATTTCCGGAAATAAACCGGAAGCTTCCAAAGAGTGTAATCCTCCTGGGATTATTGAAAAAGGACTTCCAGACATTGAAACGGCAGTTCCGAAACAAGAACTTGTTACAATTAACGAAGAGCTTGTTAAGTGGCCGGAAGGATTCACCCCTAATAAAAAATTAGGAAAGATTTTATCACGTCGCTTGGATTCCTTTGGTCCTGACGGAAAAATCGATTGGGCACATGCCGAGACATTGGCTTTTGCATCGATTTTAAGTGACGGCACGCCAATCCGTTTAACAGGACAAGATTCAGAGCGTGGAACATTCGCACAACGTAATATCATGTTACATGATAGTGTTAATGGAAAAACATATTCACCGCTTCACACACTTGAAACTGCCAAAGCTTCATTCGCTGTTCATAACAGCCCGCTTACGGAAACGGCAGTTCTGGCTTATGAATATGGTTATAATGTTTTTGCACCTGAGACACTTGTATTATGGGAAGGGCAATTCGGTGACTTCGCTAATACAGCACAAGTGATCTTTGACCAATTCATCGCGGCTGGCCGTGCAAAATGGGGTCAAAAATCAGGTCTTGTCATGCTGCTTCCACACGGTTATGAAGGGCAAGGGCCAGAGCACTCAAGTGCACGACTGGAACGCTTCCTTCAATTAGCAGCTGAAAACAACTGGACAGTTGCTAACTTAAGTTCGGCAGCTCAATACTTCCATATCCTTAGAAGACAAGCTAAGATTTTGGATCAAGAACAAGTACGTCCGCTTGTCATCATGACACCGAAGAGTATGCTTCGTAATCAAGTGATGGCTTCTACAACAGAAGAATTCAGTGAAGGCGCATTTGAATCATTCGTAGAAACCAAAGCTTTGGGCAAAAAACCTAAATCGGTTGAACGCATTGTTTTTGCAACAGGTAAATTGGCGGTTGAACTTCGTGAAAAAGCGGCAACTGAAAAAAATACGGATTGGTTGCAAATCATCAGTATCGAAGAAATTTATCCATTCCCATTCACTGGAGTTCAGGAAGCCCTGAAAAAATATACAAATCTTAAAGAAATCTTCTGGGCTCAAGAAGAACCTAAAAACATGGGTGCTTGGACATTTGTTGAACCTCGCTTAAATGCAGCGGCTCCTGGCAATCTTTCAGTAACATATATAGGAAGGAAGCGCAGATCAAGCCCGGCTGAGGGAGATCCACTTGTCCATAAAAATGAACAACAACGGATTATGACTCAAGCAATTACACGCAATAATGAGGGGGAGAAATAAAATGGCTGAAGTAAAAGTACCTGAATTAGCAGAATCAATTTCTGAAGGATCTATTGCGCAATGGTTAAAACAACCCGGTGATCACGTTGAAAAAGGAGAATATGTCCTTGAACTTGAAACGGATAAAGTGAACGTGGAAATCATTTCAGATTATACTGGTACACTTTCGGAACATTTAGCAGAAGAAGGCGATACTGTCCAAGTTGGACAGGCTATCGCCATCGTTGATGAAAATGGATCAGCTGCAGCAGCTCCAAAAGCGGAAGCTCCTAAGGTTGAAGAAGCTAAAGCAGAACCAGTTAAGGCTGAACAAGCGGCTCCTGCTAAAGAGGCTCCTAAAGCAGAAGCGAAAGAAGCATCATCCACTCAACAAGTTATTGCTTCACCAGCTGCAAGGAAATTGGCTCGTGAAAAAGGAATTGACTTGACTCAAGTGTCTGTAGCAGATCCACTAGGTCGTGTACGTGTACAAGACGTAGAAGCAGCAAGTAATGCTCCTGCAGCACCTGCGGCACCTGCGGCAGCTGCGGCAGCTCCAAAGCAAGCTCCTGCAGCTAAACAAGCAGCCGCTCCTGTTGAAGTGAATGATGACCGCATTGAAGTGGTTAAGATGACACGCCGTCGTCAAACCATTGCCAAACGTCTAGTTCAAGTACAATCAGAAGCAGCCATGCTTACTACTTTCAACGAAGTCGATCTTTCTGCAGTCATGGAATTGCGTAACCGCCATAAGGATTCTTTCGTGAAAACAAATGACGTTAAACTTGGTTTCATGTCATTCTTCACTAAAGCGGTCATTGGCGCATTGAAAAAATATCCGTTATTGAATGCTGAAATCCAAGGCGACCATATCCTGAAAAAGAACTTTTATGATATCGGTGTAGCTGTATCCACTGATGAAGGTCTTGTTGTTCCGGTAGTAAGGGATGCTGACCGCAAAAGCTTTGCTGAAATCGAGAAGAACATTTCGGATTTAGCTGTTAAAGCGCGTAACAACAAATTGGGACTTTCAGATTTATCAGGTGGTACTTTTACCATCACAAATGGAGGGACTTTCGGTTCCCTATTATCAACACCAATCTTGAATGCCCCTCAAGTTGGGATCTTGGGCATGCATACAATCAAGACTCGTCCAATCGCTGTTGGAGATCAAATCGAAAACAGACCAATGATGTACCTGGCATTATCTTATGATCACCGTATCGTAGACGGAAAAGAAGCTGTTGGTTTCTTAGTGGCTATCAAAGATATGCTGGAAGACCCAGAACAACTTTTACTTCAAGGCTAATAAAATAATAACAACCCCCCTGTCATCATGACATGGGGGTTTTTTGTGTGAAGAACTGAAAGGATATTTTCATAGAAAAAGAGATAATGGAGTTCAAGAAAGGTTATCTCAATTAAAATTGAATGTTTTTGAAGGTATTTTTGAATGAATTTGAGTATTTTTAAACGTTTGTGATTGATTATTCCTTCATTTTCATATATGATGATGATATTAAAGTGAGGTGGGCGAATTGTTGACAACTGAAAGGCACCAGTTCATTTTATCGATCCTTAAAGAACAAGGTACGGTAAAGCTGCAGGAGCTTGTAGATCAGCTACAAGCCTCGGAGTCGACCATTCGGAGAGATTTAGTGCAACTCGAAGAAATGAAGCTCTTGAAACGCGTGCATGGAGGGGCCTCTTTACTTCAAAGAAAAGGCCTTGAACCAACAACTATGGAAAAGCAAAACAAAGCAAGAGCTGAAAAGCAACTTATAGCAAAGCTGGCGGCTTCATTCATAGAGAAAAATGATTGTATATATCTTGATGCAGGCACGACAACTGCGGAAATGATTCCTTATTTAAAGGATAAAAATATAACGGTGCTGACAAATGGTCTTATGCATATTCCAAAACTCATCGAATTGGAAATTAAAACAGTGTTAGTTGGCGGAACGATTAAATTTTCGACAAATGCTGTTATAGGAAGTAATGCTGTACAGTTTTTGAATGAATACCGTTTTGATAAATGTTTTTTGGGAATGAACGGCATCCATCAAGATCTGGGTTTCACAACACCCGACCCGGAAGAAGCTCTACTGAAGAAGATGGCATTACGCCTCTCTAACGAAACTTATGTGCTTGCTGACAGTTCAAAACTGAATGAAGCTACTTTCGCTAAGGTGGCAGATGTAAGCGATGCCATAATTATTACTGACAGCAATGATGAAGAGGCTGTTGCGCAACTCGATAAAAATCCAAAGGTAAAGGTCGTGACCATTTAATGATTTATACAGTGACACTCAACCCATCCATCGATTACCTTGTCGAGGTGGAAAGTTTTCAAATGGGCAAGGTGAATCGAACCAGTTATGATGCAAAATTCCCTGGAGGGAAAGGGATCAATGTTTCCCGAGTGCTTAAAAGGCTAGGAAATAATACGACAGCTTTAGGATTCATCGGTGGACAAACAGGTGATTTTGTAAAAAGGTTTTTAAGACAGGAAGAGATTTTCACGGACTTTACAGAGATAGCTGGAGATACAAGAATAAACATCAAATTGAAGACAGGGCTGGAGACCGAAATTAATAGCCAAGGGCCAGTCATTTCAAAAGGGAATTATCAACAATTATTTAGTCAGATTGAACAGTTGAATAATAATGATATCCTCATTTTGTCAGGAAGCATCCCTCCAAGCGTTCCATCGGATGTATACGAAGCCATGGCAAGGTCATGTTCCGATAACGGCATTAAAGTGGTGGTGGATACGAGTGGCAAGGGATTAATGAATGTTCTTCCACACCGGCCATTTTTAATTAAGCCCAATCACCATGAACTGGGTGAGCTTTTTTCCACCGAAATAAGAACGGTTGATGATGCTAGAGTATATGGCACTAAATTGGTAGAAGCAGGAGCACAAAACGTTATTGTTTCAATGGCGGGACAGGGGGCCGTGCTTTGCTCCGGTGGAGAGTCATATTCCGCAAATGTTCCAAAAGGAAACGTCATCAACTCAGTGGGTGCCGGTGATTCCATGGTCGCAGGTTTCATCGGGACATATGAAAGGACAGGGGATATTTTATCCGCTTTCCGCTTCAGTCTTGCCGCTGGAAGTGCTACAGCCTTTTCAGCTGATCTCGGTACACTGGATAAAATTGAAGAGTTATTACCGCAAATTGCCATCAATCAACTAACAGGAGGCTGACTCTATGAAAATTACAGACTTGTTAAAATTGGATACAATCATAATAGATTTGCAAAGCGTTACAAAGCAAGCAGTCATTGATGAACTATCAGGAAAGTTGGCAGAGGCAGACAGGTTAAACGATGTGGAGGGTTTCAAAGCTGCCATCTTAAAACGTGAAGAGCAAAGCACAACAGGGATTGGTGAAGGGATAGCCATACCGCATGCAAAAACAGATGCTGTAAGGATACCAGCCATCTGTTTCGGCAAATCGGTCAGTGGTGTGGATTATGAATCGCTTGATGGGCAGCCAGCTCATTTGTTCTTTATGATTGCAGCAAGTGAGGGAGCGAATGCAGATCACTTGGAAACCCTTTCCCGGCTTTCTTCGTTACTGATGGATGATAAATTCAGAGCCCGCTTGATTTCTGCTTCTTCTGGTGAGGAAGTGTTGGAGATAATCAATCAAAAAGAAATGGAGGCTTATGAAGAAGAAAGTGAAGAGGAGCAATCAAGTAATGGTGCCAGTGGTAACAATAGAGGAGGTAAAATCCTTGCCGTTACAGCTTGTCCAACAGGAATTGCCCATACTTATATGGCTGCCGATGCGTTAAAGGCCAAAGCGAAGGAAATGGGAATCGATTTCAAAGTGGAAACAAATGGCTCCACAGGAATCAAAAATGGTTTAACCGCCGCAGAGATTGATGAAGCGGATGCAATTATCGTCGCAGCGGATAAGCAGGTGGAAATGGATCGTTTTAATGGAAAACATGTCATTATTGTCCCTGTTGCCCATGGAATCCGGAAGACCGAGGAGCTGTTAACCAGAGCCGTGAATCAGGATGCACCTGTTTACAAAGGAACTGGAAATGATAAAAGTGATGAAGGTGATTCAGCTAAAGGAGGATTGGGGATTTACAAGCACTTAATGAATGGCGTAAGTAATATGCTTCCATTTGTCGTCGGGGGCGGAATCCTGATTGCGCTTTCTTTCTTTTTCGGGATCGAGGCAGCAGATCCGGCAAATCCGGAGTATAATCCCATTGCCAAAGCATTAAGTGATATTGGAGGGGGAAATGGTGCCTTCTTCTTACTTATCCCTGTCCTGGCTGGATTCATTGCTTCAAGTATTGCCGACCGTCCAGGTTTTGCTCCTGGTATGGTAGGGGGATTATTGGCAGCACAGGCTAATGCCGGTTTTCTTGGCGGACTGATCGCCGGTTTCCTTGCAGGTTATGTAGTCTTACTGTTAAGAAAATTGTTTTCCAAGTTACCGCAAACACTCGATGGCATTAAACCGGTTTTACTCTATCCTGTATTCGGAATGTTAATTACAGGGTTTATCATGATATTTCTTATAAATGAACCAGTAACAGCAATTAACACGGGATTGACCAATTGGCTGCAGGGCTTATCCGGAACGAACGCAATATTCCTAGGCTTGATTCTTGGGGGTATGATGGCTGTGGATATGGGCGGACCTTTAAATAAAGCAGCATTCACTTTTGGGATTGCAGCCATTGAGGCATCAAGTTTCGGACCGCATGCTGCAGTAATGGCTGGCGGAATGGTTCCTCCCCTGGGAATCGCATTTGCAACTACATTCTTTAAAAGTAAATTCAGTGAAATGGAAAGGAAGTCCGGATTCACTAATTACTTCATGGGTGCTTCATTCATCACAGAGGGTGCCATTCCTTTTGCGGCGGCCGATCCATTGCGCGTTATCGTCAGCAGTGTTGTTGGTGCAGCGACGGCAGGAGCCCTGTCAATGGCTTTTAGTGTAACTTTGCCAGCGCCACATGGGGGAATATTTGTCATCCCTCTAGTCAACCATCCTTTCCTCTATTTGCTGGCGATTTTAATAGGAGCCCTCATTACCGCTTTAATATTGGGATTCTGGAAAAAGAAACAAAAATAAATTTACTACAAAAGCGGGTCCGAGATAAATGGACCCGCTTTTTATTATATCCATTCCAAAATTTCGATCCGGTTGCCGAAGGGATCGGCTAAATATATGCGGTTCGCCCCGAGCAACCTCTCGTCTACTGTAAAAGAAATACGCTTAGTAATTAGATGTTGTTTAAAGTCATTAAGATTTTCAACTTCAAGTGCTGGATGGGCTTTTCTCGCGGGGATGAAATTATCCTCCGTTCCGATATGAATTTTGATCGATCCCGATTCAAACCATAACCCGCCATTGGACCTTAATGATCGAGGCTTATTCACTTCCTTAAACATTAATATCTCAGTGAAAAACTTCCTTGATTGGTCCTCGGTATTTTTGGGAGATGCTAATTGGTAATGGTCGATTGACTTAAAAATGAAACTCATCTTACCACTCCTCCTAATTCCTTATATATCCAATTTTAAAATAAAAAGAGCAATAAGAATAGGTTATTTTTTTAATTGCTATTGATAAGATTTTCTTATGTTTTAATTTTGAATTGTTAAAAAAGCAAAGCATGAATGTAATGTTTATGGGTAAAGGAGTATTAAAATGACAAAGGAGTGAACTTACATGCTGAAGAAAAACACCTTAAAAACGACGAAAAGGGATGATATGATTGATGTTACGACAGAAGTGCAGACCTTCATTAATGAAAATGGGATTCAAGAGGGGATAGCTCTTATATATTGTCCACATACGACTGCAGGAATCACGATTAATGAAAATGCTGATCCCGATGTCAAAAAGGATATGCTAAGAAGACTGGATGAGCAATACCCATGGAACCATACATTGGATTTACATATGGAAGGAAACACGGCAGCCCATTTGAAATCTAGTACGGTTGGTTCTTCACAACAGGTGATCATCCATAAAGGGAGCTTAATCCTTGGTACATGGCAGGGTATATATTTTTGTGAATTCGATGGTCCCAGACAAAGGCAATATTTTATAAAATTATGTGTCGACCGGTAAAATGGAAGGTAAAGCAAGGATGAAGTGGGAGGAAGCGGATTGGACGATGTTTGGATTGAAGGAAGCAAAGTAATATTGAGGAATGTTAAACAAGCCGATTTAAAACGTTTATGGAGCCTGAAATATGGAGAAGCCGATCCAGAATGGAAAAAATGGGATGCACCTTATTATCCTCTAGAACTCATTGATTTCCATACGTATATCGATAAAGAACTGAAGCATAAAACCTATGATGAGAAAATGGGGGCTTACTCCGAGTTATTAATGGAAAAAAACGATCAAATAATAGGATCTGTTGTATATTACTGGGAACATGAACCTTCACGCTGGCTTGAAATCGGAATTACGATTTTTGAGCCCAAGTATTGGAACGGCGGTTACGGAACAGAAGCGTTAATGTTGTTCATAGGCTATTTATTCGAAAAAATGGAGATTGAGCGCGTTGGGCTGACGACATGGTCAGGTAATGAACGTATGATCGCAGTTGGAGAAAAGGTAGGCATGCAAGTGGAGGGAAGGATGAGAAAATGCCGTTATCATGAAGGTTATTATTATGATTCAATCAGAATGGGAATGCTACGGGAAGAATGGGAATCATTAAAATTTCGAAGTTAATAGACCCGTGAAAAATTTTCCTTCATTTCCTTGGAAAAAATTTAGCACTGTTTTCTCCCATATGGTCTGTTATCCTAGGAAGATGCTTAACGAGGAGGTTACAAGATGAAATTATCAGTTATAATAACCGTGATAATGACTCTAAGTGTCATCATACTTGGGATAGCTTTTCCTAAGGGAACGACCAGTAAAGCTTCGGATGGAGCAACCAAACATGTCATTAAACAAGGTGAATCGATATGGGATATTGCGAAGCAGCACGGTGTTCCAATCGGTAAGTTGAAAGAAGTCAATCATAATGTAAATAATGTTGCCGAGCCTGGTAAAACATTGATTATTCCACATGCAATGAATGAAAAAGATAAAGAATTATTAGCAAGGCTTGTGCATGCAGAAGCTAAAGGGGAGCCATACAGAGGAAAGGTCGAGGTGGCAGGAGTTGTTTTGAATCGCCTTGATAGCGATGAATTTCCTGATACAGTACGGGAAGTCATCTATCAAAAAAACCAATTCTCGCCTGTTGGTGATGGCAGTATAAATAAACCAGCAGGAGATGATGCCAAGAAAGCTGTCAATGAAGCATTGGCGATTCATGGCTACACAAATGATGCATTGTATTTTTGGAATCCTAGCATTTCGGACAGCGAATGGATGAAACAATTAGAGGTAATCAAAATCATCGGCGGTCACCATTTTGCCATATAAACTGCATCTCAAGAACCGGCTTTCCAAATGGGAGGCCGGTTTTTTATTTTTAGAATCCTTCCGTTAAACGATGTCAGCCCACATCTCGCGGGGATTCAGTTCATAAATGCTGTTTTCACGGTACATGATGCTTCCGATAATGAGTTCACGCCTTATCGTTGCATAATCATCATGGAATGACTGGATGAATTCATTCAGTTCTTTTTCTGGATATTTACGTCCCTTTTCCAGAAGGCTGCCAATATGATGAAGGATGATCATTTTCTTTTTCCTTTGTGCTGGTATTGTTTTTAGTCGGCCATCTGGCGTATAGAAGTTTTCAAGGATCTTTTTGTGTTCTAAATTCAGCTTTTGATTATCCATTTTATTAGAGTCCCCCTTAGTTGAAACCATTTTAGGTAATGCTGACGAATAATGCTTCAGTACATCTTCATTCAAAAAATAATATACCGTATTTTTTTCCCTGCGATCCTTCACTAAATTAATGTCCTTCAATTTCGTTAAATGGTGTGAAATGGTCGGGGCCGTCAATTTTAATATTCCCGCAAGTGCCTGTCCGTGTTTTGGGCCATTTGCCAGGATGGATATAATCCTAATCCTGGTTACATCACCAATCGTTTTATGGAAAGCGACCAATTTTTCTAATTGCACTTTTATCCCCCATTTTTTAATTAGATTATCATCTAATTAGATTATCATCTAATTAGATGATAATCTAATTAGTGGGTATTAATCAAGTTAATATTCACTTTTCTATATTGCTTGGAAGATCTGGTGTATACTTTAGGTGAATACAAAAAAATTAAGCCGGAATTAAGGAGCTGTAACATGGCTAATACACATGTTTATACAAAAAAAGAAGAAGTGGTCAATGCGATAACCCATGGTATCGGCGTTTTGTTAAGTATTGCCGCCCTTGTGTTTTTAATCATATTCTCAGCCCAAACAGGATCGCCTTGGCATGTAGTCATTTCAGTCATTTATGGTGTTTCCATGCTACTTTTATATGTTTCTTCCACTTTAGTGCATAGTTTTCCAGAGGGCAAAACGAAGGATATATTTGAAATCTTTGATCATTCAGCCATATATATATTCATTGCAGGGACATACACGCCCATCATGCTTCTTGTGATCCAAGGGTCACTCGGCTGGACACTGCTAGGGATAATTTGGGGAGTTGCAATCATTGGCGTCGTCTTCAAAGCTTTCTATGTGAAAAGATTCCTCTTCCTTTCGACGATTCTCTATATTGCAATGGGGTGGATGATCGTTATCGTTTGGGGACCGCTAACAGCAACGATGCCTTCAGCCGGTATCCAGTTATTGATTGCAGGGGGATTGCTTTATACGTTTGGAGCCATCTTTTATGTATGGCGCGGTTTTCCGTTTCATCACGCGGTTTGGCATGTATTCGTGCTTGGGGGGTCTGTCACACACTTTTTTGCGGTATTGTTTTATATCCTTCCACTATGATCACTTGGTTGATTTGATATATCTGAGAGATTCTTGAGGTTTTAAATGTTCCCTATTAGGAAATAAATAACGTATACAAACTAAAGGAGGAAAAAACTAATGAGAAGATCAATCAAAATATTATCGGTCCCGTTTGCAGCTATGCTTGTTTTGGCTGGATGCGGCGAAGAAAACGATGAAGTGAAAAACCCGCCGGTTCAGGAAAATGAAAATCAAGCGGAAAATAATCCTGAAACAGGAACGGATAATAATGAAAAACTGCCTTTCACTTATAAGGATTTTCAATTAGAAGTGGATTATACAGGCAATGATAACGAATACGAAGCTGAATATGATACCATGGGAGCTCAAACAGAAGCTTCGATCGAGGACAAACTTAACAAACATGAAGTTCACGGTGATGAGGCAATGAAAGAATTGACCCCGATTTTAGAAAAATTGACATTCACCAAAGATTCATCAGATGAGGAAGTCATTCAAGAAGTGACAAAAGCTTTTAATTTGAAAGATGACTATCAAGAATTCGATCTAGAGGTCGTTTTCGATGATGGTACGAAAAAAGAATATCAAGTGAATAATAAGTAACCAAATCCGTTACTATATTCTTCCTTATGTAATAAAATGGTAGCATGTTCATTGTGTCCTCAATAGTTGTCAAATTACTGTTACTATAGTAAAATGATTACGGTTAGCAAAGGGGATAATATACAATTGCTATTCATATTCGGACTTATGGGGATAGGACCGCAATAAATACTTGTAAAAAAGATTCTTTTTAAGAGTCTTTTTTTTTATGCAGTGTTCCGGAATTTGAATATATATGAAAGAGAGGGTACCACAAGCGGTACCCTCTCTTTCATATATCCATCATTGGGAAAGTGGTGCATTTTTTTTTGGCAGCATATTAGCCGACGCTAACCTTGAACGGATTGTAATGCCAAGCCAAGATGCAAGGAATGCTTTTAAAACGCCTACGATTATAAATGGAGCAAAACCGCTGGCAAATGCCACTGGCCAAGATAATGAACTCATATATTTTAACCAAACCGTACCGATGACCAAAGTGACTATCATCCCGATTGTATTTGCAAGGAAAGCCATCGCAACTGAGAAACGCGTTTTTTCCAATATCAAACCCGTTATATACACTGTCGGGATATAGGATAATAAATAACCGCCAGTCGGACCGAATATCTTAGCTAGCCCTCCTGACATTTCAGCGAATACTGGTACTCCCGCTGCTCCTATGAACAAGTATAATAAAACGGAAGAGGTTCCATAACGTGAACCCAGTATCGTAGCAGCCAATCCAACAGCTAGAGTCTGTCCTGTAATCGGTACTATGGGCAGTGGAATTGTAATTTGGGCAAGTATTCCTATAAGTGCTGCAAATAAAGCTGTAACCATCATCATTCTTAACTTCTCATGACGTTCCTTCATCGTGCTTCCTCCTAATGTAAACCTAGTTATGTAACGAGTTAACATATAAAGAATTTTAATATGTTAAGTAAACACTGTCAATGATATTATGAATTTTATTTCAATAATGTACTTTTAGAAGATAGGGTTTGTCCGAGGAGAAAATTTAAAACTTGGAAAATAAATGAAACTTTTTGAATGCGTCATTCGTATGAATGGTAAGCAAAGTAAATGGAGGGGATTATAACCATAGATTATCAATGTTGGAGAAACGCTTATCCCAGGTCCTTAAAGTAGTAAGCGGCTTGGAAAAATCGAATTTAAAGGATGAAAGAGATGGAGTTATTTGGGGTTCCGTTAGAAACAGTCTATTTATATGGATTAATTATATTCGGGGGGCTAACATTCTTATTTATCTTGTTTAATGATATATTTTCCGGCCTTGAATTACCGGATATATTTAATCCAACTCTCATTTTTAGCTTTTTCACCGTGTTTTTTGCGAGTGGGTTTTTGCTTGAATCGCTATCAGGACTTAATTCTGGATTGAGTGCCGGCATTTCCCTGATCATTTCATTTATTATCGTCACTTTACTGAATGTATTTGTTTTGATTCCCATCTCATCAGCGGAAGAAAGTTTGACATTTCATGATAATGACCTGAGAGGGAGGGTCGGCAGGGTTCTGACATCAATCCCGGTTGACGGGTTTGGGGAAGTCCTGATTGAAAGCATCAGCGGAAGCATCGCGAAAACTGCGACAGGTTATAAGAATGAAGGTATTGTTTCGGATACAAAGGTCTTGATCATCGAAGTTAAAAATGGGGTTGTCTATGTTATACCCCACCAGGATTTAAAAAAGGGTAGGAGGTAAGTTATGTTTGATTTGATTTGGATTGTTGTCGCCATTGTTGCATTTTTACTTATCGCACTTATTGCTGTCTTTATTACGAAATACCGCACGGCTGGTCCTGATGAGGCATTGATCGTGACCGGAAGCTACTTAGGAAGCAAAAATGTTCACATCGACGAATCAGGAAATAAAATTAAAATCGTCCGTGGCGGTGGTGCATTCGTTCTCCCGGTGTTCCAGCAAGCGGAACCGCTAAGCTTGTTATCAAGCAAGCTTGAGGTCTCAACTCCTGAAGTATATACGGAACAGGGAGTTCCTGTCATGGCAGATGGTGTATCGATAATCAAGATTGGCAGTTCAATCACCGATATCGCCACAGCGGCAGAGCAATTCCTTGGTAAATCAAAAGATGACCGTGAACAGGAAGCTCGGGAAGTCTTGGAAGGACATCTTCGTTCCATCCTTGGTTCGATGACAGTCGAGGAAATTTATAAAAACCGTGAAAAGTTTTCCCAGGAAGTACAGAGGGTAGCCTCGCAGGATTTAGCTAAAATGGGACTCATTATCGTATCGTTCACGATTAAAGATGTTCGTGATAAAAATGGATATCTTGAATCGCTCGGAAAGCCAAGGATTGCCCAGGTGAAGAGGGATGCCGATATAGCTACCGCCGATGCAGAGAAAGAAACGCGAATCAAGCGAGCCGAAGCTTCGAAGGAAGCCCAGCGTGCCGAACTTGAAAGGGCAACCGAAATAGCAGAAGCCGAAAAAATCAACAAGCTAAAGGTTGCGGAATTCCGACGTGAGCAGGATATTGCCAAAGCACGGGCTGACCAAGCTTACGATCTTGAAACGGCCAGATCCAAACAGGATGTAACAGAACAGGAAATGCAAATCAGGATCATAGAACGTCAAAAGCAAATTGAGCTGGAGGAAAAAGAAATCCTTCGCCGTGAAAAGCAATATGATTCAGAAGTGAAGAAAAAGGCCGATGCCGACCGTTATGCGGTAGAGCAGGCAGCCTCCGCCAACAAGATGAAACAGATTACAGAAGCGGATGCCGATAAGTATAAAATTGAAGCCATGGCGAAAGCGGAAGCGGAACGTGTTCGTATGGACGGTCTTGCTAAAGCGGACGCACAAAGGGCACAAGGTACGACTGAAGCGGAAATCATCCGGTTAAAAGGGGTAGCAGAGGCAGAAGCCAAGCAGAAGATAGCTGAAGCTTTTGAACAGTTTGGGCAAGCGGCCGTAATGGACATGATTTTGAAAATGCTGCCGGAGTATGCAAAACAAGTGGCTAGCCCGCTTAGTAATATCGACAAGATCACTGTAGTGGATACAGGTGGAAGCGGTGCGAATGGTGGGGCTAATAAAGTGACTGGGTATGCAACGGATTTAATGGCATCCTTGCAGGAGTCATTAAAGGCATCTTCGGGAATTGATGTCAAAGACTTGCTTGAGAATTTCTCAGGAAAACGAAATTTACCATTTACCACCATCAGCCAGGAGAATATCGAAGCGAACATGAATATGGCAGCAGGCAAGGAAGAGTAACAGGGGAAAAATTTAAGGGAGGTAAGAGCTACTTGTATGCTCTTACCTTTTTTGAATAGTTTTCGCTTATAAAAGGCATGATCAGTTTATCTGACCTTTATTAATTAACAAATATGTACGTCATACTGGGTTTTCAAGTAATTCATCATCCTTTGTTATTGGTGGGAATAATGAAAGCAATTAAAGTAAAAGGAAGTCGTCAAAAAAGAGTGGATTTTTATCATCGAATCCATAAGAATTTAAAAGAGTACTTGTTCCAGGTGGAACAATGGTCGTTTTTTACTATATTTTTAAAATGAGGGATATATCAATAGTTGCAGAAAAGCTGAAGTTGAAACAACAAAGAATTGGTATTTGGGAAAAAACGAATCCGGTGCCCATAAATGCGAAAGTAAATTATTTGTCAAACTCAAGAGAATATTTTATTTCCTATACTAAAGGGACAAAAAGAACGTTTAATTCTTATTATGATAGGGCTTCTTATGAAGCACCTATAGTTAGTGGGAAAGTGAGATTTCACCCTTGTCAAAAGCCAGTTGATGTTCTCGAAAAAAAATTGCAACCCATTCTAATAAAGGTGAAACAGTATTAGATTGTTTTATGGGTTCAGGGTCAACAGGACAGGCTGCTATAAATCTAAATCGGAACTTTATTGGTTTCGAATTAGATAATACCTACTTTAACAAAGCTTCGAATGCTTTGAATAAAGATACCGTAAGTTAAATGATGATGTTGTTGAAACCTGTTGAAGACTTCGGGGTACCCCTCTTATGACAATAATTAATTTACTACTCAAAGGCTTTAACCCCTAACTTAATGATCCGAGTAAAACACCGTTTCCCGCGAGCTGCTTGGAAGCGAATTAAACATTACTGCATCTAATTATTCTTTTCTTGAAAAGAAAAAAATATGAGCAATCCATCATAATGTTAACCAAAGAAATTTGCCAAGAAGATAAATGGATATTCGAAGACATAAATATAAGGAGTGTGTATCTTGCGGGCATAGCTAAGAAGAAGATTTGGAATTTCAATAATCTTGTTTTGAAGTAGTGGGTTTTTAGATTATCACTCTTTGTTGTTGGTGTTGGCTTTAATATCAAGTATTAAAAAAAGCGTTGCTATTAGCAATGCTTTTTAACTTAGAAGAATAAGTTTTTACTGTTGTTAGGTAATTTAAGCGCAGATAGAACATCGATAGCCTCTAATCCTAAATTTAGCCGCGTGTTTAAAGCCGTGGTTTTTTAGGTCGAACCTTCTTAGCTAACGTGTTAAGATCCAGATATTCGGAGAAATCTCGTTTTATTTTTGCTAGATAGGATGCTTTGTTGAGTTCAAAATCATTCATTTTATCAACAAAATAAGATTCATCATCGTAAAATACAAGCTGCTAATGATTGCTGGAGATAATTGTGCCATCAACTTAATTATTCAGGCCAAAATCAGAAAAAATTTGCTTTATTCTCTTTTATTTTATCTTTGCACTAGAACCATATAATGATAATACATTATTTATCGATTATAATAATATAGATGCAAATTTATTATTTCAGTAATTGCGGAAGAAAGGATGAAAATGTATGTCTATAGAAGTCAAGGAAAGTTATGTTCTAGTAGCAGGATTTGCTCAATTGCCGAAGGGTACGCCAGTTTTTGAGTTGCAAAAAACAATAGGATGTATCCTTATGGTTGATACGGAGACTGATACGATCATAAAAGCAACATTTACCTTTTTACAAGAATTAACAAATGAGTTTGTAAGTGAATTACTTCGAGGAAAATCCTTATTTAATACGGATGAAATTATTGTAGATATAGAAAAAAGGTTTATTGTTCCGCCACAGAAGGCTGTTATTCAAGCATTGCTTACAGCTAAGAAAAGTTATCAAGAAAGAAAAAATAATTTCGAGATTAAAGAAAACGCTTGCAAATAACTGAAAATTTATAATATAATAACACTAACAACATAAAGCTAGTGTTTAACTGGGTTATCTATTGAGCAAGGACAAGGGCCGAACCTCAATAAGTAGATAAAGAGCCAGTAGTAATAAGAATTTTAAATGAAGTATCACTTCGTTTAATTTCTATTGCTGCTGGTTTTTTGTTTGTTTAAAAAATTATTGGAGGTTTTTTAGATGGAATTTGGTTTATTTACGGTATTTGACAATTATAAAAATTATAAAGCAACATTTGAACGTACACCAGAGCAACTATTGCATGAAGTATTAGAACAAACGGTTGTAGCGGATGGTTTTGGATATAACGCTGCTTGGTTTGCTGAACATCATTTTAGTGAGTATGGAATTTTAACTACACCTCAAACGTTTCTTGCTATAGCAGCAGAACGGACAAAGAACATCCGACTAGGTACCGCCATTGTGACATTACCTTTTAAGAATCCGATTCAAGTAGCAGAAGATTACGCTTTACTAGATGTATTAAGCAACGGTCGACTAAATTTAGGTTTAGGTAGCGGTTATCTTCCACATGAATTTACCGGATTTAATGTTGAGGGGAAAGATAAAGCATTAAGATTCAATGATTCTCTTGCTGTAATTGAAAAAGCATGGAAAGGTGAGAAATTCTCACATCATGGAGATTATTATCAATTTACAGATATTAAACTTGAAGTTATCCCTAAACAGAAGGAAGTGCCAATTTGGATTGGTACATTAAGTCATAATGGTGCTAATTTTGTTGGAAAAATGGGCTATAACATTAGTGGAGTTCCTTACGTGGCCTGCAATTCAATCGCTGAATTGAAAGATATCATCGGTAGTTACAAAGATACGTATCGCAAAGCAGGTCATAATGAGAAGAAAGTGAAAGTTCCGCTCGCTCTTCATACTTACGTAGCAGAAACAACAGAAGAAGCTATCGCAACTGCTAAACCTCATCTAGATTTATATCTTGACACACGTATGTATGGCAAAAGCGCGAAATATCAGGATTTAAGAGATAGAGAGCAAGTACTAATTGGTTCGCCTGAGGATGTTATTGCCATGCTGAAAAGATATCAGGATGCTGGTTGTGATCATATCATGATGCTT
Source organism: Bacillus sp. T-10(2022) (assembly GCF_056502895.1). NCBI lineage: Bacteria > Bacillati > Bacillota > Bacilli > Caryophanales > Bacillaceae > Bacillus > Bacillus sp. T-10(2022). The sequence goes on along the minus strand of NZ_CP113518.1, from coordinate 3,244,676 downwards.
ATGAATTTTGGCGGATTACCACATGAAAAAGTCTTAAAATCAATGGAATTGATCGCAAAAGAAGTGATGCCGGCATTTAAGAAATCCGCGGAAAAAGAATTGTTAGTTTAAGCCGATCAAAGACTTTGTAAAACGTTTTGAGTTATTAACCTCAAGAAAGGAAGGCAGGAACTTATGAAACTCCTTGGGATATCAGGGACAATTTTAGGTATAAAAACCTCAGTCTTAGTGCAAAGGATACTGGATGAAATAAAACAAAAACATCCTGAAATAGAAGTGGGAATGTTAGATTTAAGGGATTATGAACTACAATTTTGCGATGGCAGAAAACTAGATGATTATAACGAAGATACACGAAAAGTAATAGAGAAAGTGACTCAAGCAGATTTTTATTTGATTGGGTCACCTATTTTCAATAGTTCAATCCCTGCGCCTTTGAAAAATCTAATTGACTTAATTCCCCCGGACGTATTCCGTCACAAAGTAATGGGCTTTGCGGCTAATGGTGGAACATACCAGCATTACTTAATGGTTGAAAATCAATTAAAACCGATAGCGGGCTATTTGCGTGCTTATATTGCACCAAGTTACGTGTACGCTCATACAAGTCATTATAATGATAAAAATGAGATTCATGATGAGGAAATTGTGATGCGTATCCGTAATTTGGCTGATGAACTGGTTCATATGCAATATGGCTTAGGTCAAATGTTAATTAGAGAATAAGATATATATTTAAATCCGTTCCCAGTAAGTGTTTTCGAATATCACTTACTGGGAACGGATTACATCAACTTTGCCAAGAGAGAAGCAAATTCGAATATAAAGAGTGTGTTATAAGAAAGGGTAAGAAATGAAAAATAATCCAAATCTCAACGTTTTGTTAGAAAATTTAATTGATTATGCAGGATTATTTCCGCCAGCTAATCTACCTTTGGATGCTGCAATTGAAAATTATGCGAATTATATCAATAGTGAAGATGCTTGGATGTTAGGACCGTTCATTATACCAGTCAAGAAGATTAATGAACTTCAAGCTTATGCTGATTTATTTTTAAAGAAAAAACCTTTAAATCTCTCAGTTGTCGGTAGAAAAAGCGAGTCTGAGAACGAATGTGTCGTTCAGCTTAAAGAAGACTTAGAGCAAATTCACGCTTATTCTAATAAATATAATGTTTGGTCCAACGTAGAAGCGTTTGAAATGCCTTTGCCATCTATTGTGCCAACTCAGGATCTGTTAGAAGAAGTTTCATCGGGGGCAAAAAAATTAGGAATGAAAGCATTCTGTGAAATGTCCCTAGTTAACGACGACCATTGGAAAAAGAATTTATGCAGCACGTTGGATGCAATAGTAGCATTCAATTCACTACATAAAGATAGATTAGGAGTGAAGCTGCGAACCGGTGGAATAAAAGCTGAGATGTTTCCAAGCCCTGAAAAAGTTGCTTTTGTAATCGCTTCATGTCGTGACCGAGATTTACCTATAAAGTTCACAGCTGGACTACATCACCCGATTCGAATGTATCGGGAAGAAGTTAACACAAAGATGCATGGTTTTCTTAACATCTTCCTGGCAGGTATGCTTGCTTATCATCTAAATCTAGATGAAGAAAGGATTGAGAAAATCATTTCCGATGAAAATACAAGTCATTTTACGATCGCTGATGATCGTTTGGTTTGGAAAAGTTTAAGTATTACATCTCAAGAGATGAAAGAGCTTCGAAAAAATTCATTATGTTCATTTGGGAGTTGCAGTTTTGATGAACCAAGAGATGAATTATTGGAATTAAGTAATCGACAGGAGGCCAGCAAGTGAAATCATTTATCGAAGTAAATGCAGATTCTCATTTCCCTATTCAAAATCTGCCATATGGAGTATTTAGTACAAACAATCAACCAAACCCTCGAGTTGGGGTTGCTATTGGAGACTATGTATTAGATTTATCGCTTTTGGAAGAGAAAGGTTTTTTTGTGAACATTATCGACAAAGGAAATACGGTTTTTAACAAGTCCTCACTCAACCATTTTATGGAATTAGGAAGGGGGATTTGGAGTGGAGTACGAAAAAAGCTCCAACTCCTATTGTCAAAGGATGAACCGCAACTAAGAGATAATCATGATTTTCGTAAACAAGTACTTCTTCCTAGAGAAGATGTGAAACTTCATCTACCTGTCAAAATTGGCGATTACACAGATTTTTATGCTTCCAAAGAGCATGCGACGAATGTTGGAATAATGTTTCGCGGTAAAGAGAATGCTTTAATGCCTAACTGGACTCATTTGCCTGTAGGTTACCATGGAAGAGCTAGTTCTGTTGTCTTGAGTGGGACGAATGTTCGACGTCCTTTAGGTCAAATAAAGTTACCTGATCGTGCCCCGATTTTTGAGCCATGTAGACAACTAGATTTTGAACTGGAAATGGGATGCTTTATCGGTATTGGGAATGATCGTGGAGAACCGATTCCGATTGAAGAGGCAGAAAAGCATGTTTTTGGAATGGTTTTAGTAAATGATTGGAGTGCTCGTGATATCCAGTCATGGGAATATCAACCTTTAGGTCCATTCCTAGCTAAGAATTTCGCAACTTCCATTTCACCGTGGGTAGTTCCATTAGAAGCGCTAGAGCCTTTTCGTGTAAAAGGACCGATCCAGGATCCGAAACCGCTAGAATATCTCGAACAGCCAGAGCCAGGTTTATTTAATATTCAACTTGAAGTGCATTTACGAAGCAAAGGGATGAGTACACCAAAACGAATCTGCTCAGGTAATTATCAATCTTTATATTGGAGTATAGCTCAGCAAGTCGCCCATCATACCATTGGAGGATGCGACCTGAACTCAGGTGATTTACTTGCTTCTGGTACGATTAGCGGCTCTGAAAAAGACTCCCGCGGTAGTTTGCTAGAGCTGACATGGAGAGGTACAGAACCAATTCGTTTAAACGAAGAGGATCAGAGAGAGTGGCTGGAAGACGGGGATGAGCTGACGATGACAGGCTGGTGCCAAGGTGAAGGATTTCGAATCGGCTTTGGAGAAGTTGTCGGAGTAATCGAGCCGGCGCTTGACCGCGAACAGGTATTGCGAAAGAAAGATCCAACGTATATTGGTAACTGATTCCAATATGGTAATTTAAATATAAAGGAGGCTTATTAGCATGACGTGGTATCAACAAATGGGGAAAATACCTCCTAAGAGGCACATCATGTTTCGTAAGGAGGATGACTCTTTATTTAGAGAGCAAGTTATGGGAACAAAAGGATTTTCAGGGATTCAGTCAATTTTATACCATCATAACCCTCCTACCCAGTTTTATAAAACAGATTTAATCGGAAATCATCATGTGGTATACGAGGAGCAAGGTGCGCTTCGTCCCCGTCATTTTTACACCGACAATGTAAATAATGAACCAAGTGATGCTGTAATGGGAAGGGAATATGTTCTTGGAAATGAAGACTTGTTAATAGGTGTAGTGAATCCCATCGAAAATATGGATTACTTCTATCGTAATGGAGATGGAGATGAGCTGTTATTTGTCCATCATGGTACGGGGGAAATTAAAACCACTTTTGGAACTCTCCAGTATAAGCCAGGTGATTATATTGTTATTCCGGTAGGGACGATTTATCGAGTTGCGCCAGATAAAGGAGAATCCAAGCTGCTTGTTGTCGAAACAAATAGCTGGATCACGACTCCTAAGCGTTATCGAAATGAATTTGGTCAACTTCTTGAACATAGTCCTTTTTGTGAAAGAGATATAAAAGGACCTGAAAAACTGGAGACCTACACTGAAAAAGGGGAATTCGAAGTGCGAACAAAGTCCAGAGGCTACTTGCATTCCCATTATTTTGCGAATCACCCGCTTGATGTTGTTGGCTGGGATGGTTATTTATATCCTTGGATATTTAATATAAGTGATTTTGAGCCGATAACTGGGCGCATTCACCAGCCACCGCCAGTCCATCAAACGTTTGAAGGACATAACTTTGTTATTTGCTCTTTTGTGCCTCGCTTATATGATTACCATCCAGAAGCCATTCCTGCTCCTTACTTCCATAGTAACGTGGACAGTGACGAAGTCTTGTATTATGTGGAAGGGAATTTTATGAGCCGTAAAGGAGTAAAGCAAGAATCTATTACACTCCATCCATCGGGCATTCCGCATGGTCCACATCCTGGAAAAGTTGAAGCAAGTATCGGTAAAAAAGAGACACTGGAATTGGCGGTTATGATTGATACATTTCGTCCTTTAAAAGTCGTTAAGAAGGCGCAGCAGATGGAAGATGTCAACTATCAATATAGCTGGGTTGAGAAAAAATAAGTGCGATAGTTTTTCTAGAATTATTAAAATAAGAACATAGTGAAAAGAGTTAGGCTGTTAGCCCGCAAGCTCAATACTTTTAAGATTGTGTGGAGAACAGCCTAAACATGAGTCGAGAAAATCCTTACTAAATAAAAATTTCACACTAACTTATCACTTTTTTTCTTAATTAATAAGTATTAGAGGTTCCTTCTAAGGAAATTAGAAGGAGAGCTTAATAGTGATTGACCCATTAAAAAATTTTATGTGCCTAATTTAAGGAGTGAAATGAGAATGAGTCAAGTTGTTAAAGAAACACCTCAAAATATAAATATAGAAACTTCTTCAAAAGCAAAAGGTGGGGTTCCACGTTCTTTAATGTATCTCATATTGAGCATCTGTTTTTTTTGTATATTTGCAGATGGCTATGATTTGGGCATTTATGGAGCAGTTCTGCCTAGTTTATTAGACTACAAACCTTGGGGATTATCCCCTGCTCAAGCAGGTACGATAGGAAGCTATGCCCTATTTGGAATGCTAATTGGAGCTATTTTGATTGGTACAATTACTGATTTTTTCGGAAGAAAATGGACATTAGTGATTGCTGTTACTTTATTTTCACTGACAATGCTAGCTTGTGCATTGGCTACTTCACCAGAAATGTTTGGTTTGTTTCGTTTTATTGGTGGGATTGGGCTAGGTGGGGTTATTCCAACTGCATCTGCTCTTGTCATTGAATATTCACCTTCTCATCGTCGATCACTAAATTATTTACTTATGTTTTCGGGGTATTCCTTTGGTACAGTTTTAGGAGCTGTTTTAGCCATTTTCCTTTTAGATTCATTTGGTTGGAGATTGATGTTTTGGATCGGATCGATTCCTTTATTAGTAGTACCGATCATGATTAAGTTTTTACCGGAATCAGTAAGCTTCCTGCTTTCTCGGAATCGAAAAGAAGAAGCAGAAATGATTTGTAAGCGTTATCAAATGGATATTTCCATTTTTGTGGACCAAGAAGTAAAAATGGAAAAAGGGGCAGAGAAAGAAAAAAAATCAATTAAAGGTCTTTTCTCGAAGCAGTATCTTAGAGCCACATTGTTTATCTGGTTAACGTATATCATGGGCTTCTTTTTAGTCTATGGACTAAACACGTGGTTGCCGCAAATCATGAGAGAATTAGGCTATTCACTTAATTCCAGCTTGTCATTTTTACTAGTCATGAATCTTACAGCTGGAATAGGAGCTATTTTTGCTAGTACAATCGCCGACCGCTGGGGTTCAAAAAGGGTAATCGGAGTTTCCTATTTCTTTGCCGCGGTAAGTGCTTTCTTTTTAACGATTGGTGCACCACCGATTGCAATTACTTATTTATTAGTAGGGATAGCTGGTTTTGGTGCGGTAGGTGGTACACAAATCATGAATGCTTTCGTAACAAAGTATTATCCTGCTCAATCTAGGGCTACTGCATTAGGCTGGGGCCTTGGGATCGGAAGGATCGGAGCCATTTCAGGACCAGTACTTGTTGGATTCTTGTTAAGTATGAATGTGGACTTAATTTGGAGTTTCTATACATTCGTTATTGCAGGATTAGTTGCGGTAATTGGAATAATATTAATACCGAGTAAGAAAGGTGAAATTGTTTAATTAATCATAATGGCTCATATCCTTTCGGTGATGTGAAAGGATATGAGCTATTCTCAACAGAGGAATGTTACAAAGCCAAAAATAAGATGGAAAGCCGGAAGGAGCTGGTTATTTTGAAAACCACTTTTCTTAATCAAATTTCGGAATGTGTGCTAACCGAATCAAAACCATGTGTCATGGCTCTTGGCTTTTTCGATGGAATTCATTTAGGGCATAGACAACTGATAGAAAAGGCTAACCGGATCTCAAGACAAAAGAGATTAAAATTGGCTGTTTTGACATTTTTTCCACATCCACAAGAAGTACTAAATCAAGTGAAGTTTAATTATTTAATATCATTGGAAAGAAAAATAGAAATATTTGAGCATCTGGGTGTCGAGCAACTTTATGTGGTCCGTTTTGATAAAGATTTTGCAAGACTAGAACCAGAATTATTTGTCCAAAAATATCTTATTTCCTTACAAGTAAAAGATGTCGTCGCCGGGTTTGACTTTACATATGGCAGTAAAGGATTAGGTAACATGCTAACTCTTGAAACACATGGAAAAGGAGCATTTCGTGTAAATATGGTGTCAAAGGTAGAGTTATACGGAAAAAAAATCAGCTCTACTCTGATTAGGAACTTTTTGAATTCCGGACAGGTCAATCAAATTGCTGATTATCTGGGAGATCATTATCAAACGAAAGGATGTATAACTCAATTATATCCGCTTCTTCGCTTAAACCCTGTGTCTAAAGTAAGAATGAAAGTATCCTCCTTTAATACGCTACCAATTCATGGTTTTTATGAAGTAGATGTGTTAATGAAGGAACAAAGATTTCAGAGTGTTTGCTCTATTTATGCAAGAAAAGATGGAGAAGTTGCCGTCGAAATAGAGATTCCTAAACATATTAAAATAGCCAATCGTGAAGAGGTAACGATAAAATGGCTTAATGAATGGTCTGCAGAAAATTCCAAAATATTGCAAGGGCCAAAGGTTGAAAAATTATCGTTTTGGAAGGGGACCTAATATTTTAAAATTTTCAAAAACAAGGATGAAGAATATTAGTGACCCTCATCTATGGGTTCTTGTGCAAAAAATGAAAGACAAAAGAAATGGATCGTTTACTTTCTCTTGACCGTCTATTAAGGAGTCCCGTTCACAAATAGGAAAATGTACACTAAAAGTTTTTTACATTTATCCCAATAGGGTAAACTTATTGGGCCTTGCATTGTTCGAAAAAGTACACTTTTACGAACTTTTTTTTTGATTGTACTTCTTTAAAATAGAAACTGTAAACAATGCTTTGATTTTTCTTCTTCAACTAACGGGGCAGCATTCCTGTAATAACTGAAAATGAAGTTTGAACGAAAAAAGACCTCTTGATAAGATGAATGTGTCCTAAGCTGGCCAGCTAAAAAAGGACAAAACATCTATTTGGAGGTCTCACAATGAATTATAACCAAAATCATAAAATCACTCAAATTACTTCTGAAACCTTAATTGTCGGAGTAGATATAGCCAAGCACAATCATGTCGCAAGAGCACAGGATTTTAGAGGATTGGAACTGGGTAAAACGTGTTTCTTTGAAAATACGAATGCAGGATTTCATTCGTTTCTAGATTGGATTAACCAACTTGTTAAAGAGTGTAAGTTAAATCAAGTGATTGTAGGCATGGAGCCAACCGGTCACTACTGGTTAAATCTAGCTCATCTTCTAAAAGAGAATAATATTAAGTTCGTATCTGTCAATCCACTACATGTTAAACGAAGTAAAGAATTAGACGATAATTCACCTACAAAGAATGACGTGAAAGATGCAAAAGTCATCGCACAATTAGTCAAAGACGGAAGATACGCCGAACCAACAATTCCACAAGGAATTTATGCAGAACTCCGAGTGGCCAAAAAACTTCGCGATCTTCTCAACGTTGACTTACAAGTCGTTCAGGGACAAGTTCATAACTGGCTTGATCGTTACTTTCCCGAATTTTTGACAGTGTTCAAAAGTTGGGAAGGCAAGGCAGCTATTCATTTTCTAAAGCTAGAAGCCTTGCCACATGAACTTGTAAATTATACGGAAGAAGAGCTCTTACTTTCCTTAAGACAAGTGGTAAAACGCAGTATAGGCTTAAAGAAGATACGAGCACTCAAAGAAGCAGCCAATCGTTCGATTGGTATTCGTCAAGGGGCAGCTATGGCGAAATTAGAGTTGAGAGCTTTACTAGAGAAGTATGATTTTATTCAAATGAAATTCGAAGAATTAGATTATCAATTAGATCAGTTATTAGACCATATCCCAGGTGTTACTCAGATGTTAGAGGTGTCAGGAATCGGTCGAGATACAGTAGCAGGGTTTTTCGCAGAGGTCGGCGACCTCAGAGACTATCAACATCCTCGCCAAATCGTAAAATTAGCAGGTTTAAGTTTAAAAGAAAACACATCCGGAAAGCACAAAGGTCAGACCAAGATTACCAAACGGGGACGAAAGAAATTGAGGGCTCTCTTATTCCGGGCAGCCATGATACTGGTGGCAAAGAACAAGGCTTTTAAAGCTCTCCATATATATTACACAACACGTGCTCAGAATCCATTAAAAAAAATGCAATCTCTGATAGCCTTGTGTAACAAGCTTATTCGAATTCTGTTTTCAATCGGTAAAAAACAATTTACGTTTCAAGAAGACAAGATGTTAATGGATATCCCTCATATGGCAACATTTATGGTGCATCAAACAGTCGCATAGTTCATCGAATTTAAGGTTACACGGTCATTTAATTAACACTCATTTAAAAGTGAAGCACGGATTAGTCGGCAAAGCAACTAACGTGAGGGCTTAGATCCTGTGGGGCAGCATGACCGACATCCACCTCATGGAAAGGTTGAACGAAGGAATGTAGGAGCATCGACTCTGTGAGACATGGGAGGGTTGACCTCCATGAGACAAGTGGATATCCTAAAGTGCGATTATAACATTGATTAAACCAATTTTTTCCTATAATTGGCTAGTTTAGCATACACTTTTTTCGATAAATCCCTACCCTTGAGGAGTGATGCCGAGCTTACATAAATAACTGTTAATGATATGACTATGAAATTCGAAGAATTCTAGAGCAATCGTGAGATTGTGTTTAGTTTATTGAGGGAGGTTAGTTGAATAAAGGGAAAAAAGAATGCAATAGTTTTCATTTTACTTAAAAGCTGTAAGTAATTATAACTAAGCATTTATATTACATAAATAATGACATGACTGTAGGCTATTTTTCATACAATATTTTTGGGGTGGAAAAATGACAAGAGCAAAATACACAAGTTCAGACGTTGACTTAATGGCAAGGATGATGAGAGCAGAAGCCGAAGGTGAAGGAAAACAAGGAATGTTATATGTTGGAAATGTAATTGTGAATCGTCTTGTAGCTAATTGTTTAGACTTTAAAGGTTTAAGAACAATTCCACAAGTCATTTATCAAGTACAAGGAGGAAATTATTCTTTTGAAGCTGTTCAAAAAGGGAATGTATTTTATCAAAGAGCGAGAGGTATTGAAAGAAGATTAGCAGAACAGAATTTGAAGCACTGGAGACAGCATCCGGCTAGATATGCTCTTTGGTATTTTAATCCATATGCTCCATGCCCTCCAACATGGTATGATCAACCTCATACTGGTCAATTTAAAGACCATTGTTTTTATGAACCAAAACCTGGAACATGTGATAGTGTTTATAGAGGTTAAGCTTACTCTTTGAGTAAGCTTTTTTACATATTTAAAATATTTATACAATATAAAACTTTTAGTAATAGTTTTTATCTAAAAAAGTAAGATTGTGAATTATTGTACTTAAGCTAACGGGTGCGTTAGCTTAAGATCGGAGCTGTCTTTAAGGCAGCTTTTTCTTATGCAACTATCGGGGCAGGTTAGTGAAAGAAGGAATTTCCATTTTCCATACAAATGAAAAGGTGCTAAATGGTATGATTGTAAAAGAATAGTTCAGAACTTAATTTTTTAGGGGGGAATATATTCTTAAAAATGGTTAGAATTATCTTAGTTTTTATTATAGTCGAAATAGTAAAAACTAGATTTGTTCTTCAACGCGTCGCATTAGGTTAAAGAACGTAGATTGATTGGGGCAGTTTACAGCTTTTTTTAATGGAGCTAAAGGGTCAGGTTAGTTTAATAAGGAATGCTATAATAGCCTTAATTTTAAAACGATTTTAAGGAGTTAACTCTTATGATTATAAAAATTGACTTTAGTGACGATTTTATTCAATACATTTCTTGTTCAACAAAAGTAGGCAGGAAGATGAACAGTATTAATTTAAATTGGATTTTTGACGAGGAAAAGAATACAGAATATTGGGCTTTAGAAAATGGGGAAAGAATTCACCCTAATTATGATGCAAAAGCAATTGTTGAATGGTTAAACAATGTAAGATTTAAGCGAGGAATAGCGAAAGCTAAATTAATCACTAATCCTCAATTATGTGTTAAAAAGAAATTATATTTTTAAAGTGTTTCTTAAATGTTTAATGTTCAAACCATAAGATTGTGAAAAAATGCACTTAAACTACCATGAAAATAGCCTTCTGGAATTTAGGGGAAAAGGCAATACACAAGGCTGCCTAAGTAAATAAAGTGTCTAACTTTTTGGGTTCACTTCATGAACAGCTCTTTTTTTATACAACTAAAGGGGGAAGATAATCCAATAATAAAAAATTCATATTTACTACAATTTGGTAAAATGATTTAGAGGAGAAGGGTGGTTAATTATGAAAAAATATTTAGGGGTTATTTCGTTTGCTTTAATTATCTTGATTATTTGTTTCTTTGCTGGAACTATAATACAAGTAATTGATCCTGGAGTAACAATTTTTCGTGTAGTGATGATATGTGGAATCATTATCTCTTTCACTTTCTCTTTTCTCAGTGAGAAAGGACTTTGGAGAAAATTAGCTTTAGGTCTTAGTATATTTGTTGGTTTAGTTTACTTTATGGCCGTAGAATTAATGAGAATAATATTCCAGGGTAATGGATTTTAAATTGTTTATTCAACAAACAGGTGCGTTACTTCATTACCAGGTGCTGATCAACAGCTCCTTTTTCTTATGGGGGTACCCCTAATAGTTCTCACATGTCACTGCAAAATTCTATATACTAAAATTAATTAAACTAGAATACACGAAGAACCTTTAAATAGAAGTGAAACACGAGGAGGAGATATCATGCTTATTACGGAACGGCATCAATTAATTTTAAAGCTATTAAAAGAAAAGGAGAATGTTAAGATTCATGAGCTAGTAGTATTAACAAATACTTCAGAATCTACTTTGCGTCGTGATCTAGGTCAATTAGAAAAGCAGAACTACTTAAAACGTGTACATGGTGGAGCTTCACTTTTACATAGTAAACGAGACGAACCAAGTGTGTTTGAGAAAATAACGCAGAACCTTGAGGAAAAAGCTAAGATAGCAAAATATGCGGCAGAACTAATTTTGGACGGCGAATGTGTTTATCTTGATGCTGGAACAACAACGTATCAGATGATCAAACATTTAAGACAAAAAGATATCGTTGTCATTACAAACGGAATTGATCATTTAGATGCATTACTTGAAAATGATATATGTACATATTTTATTGGTGGATTTGTTAAAAAGATTACCAAAGCAACAGTTGGACGTTATGCATACGAAAGTATAAAAAAATACAGATTTGATAAGTGTTTCATGGGTGCGAACGCTATTCATTATAATTTTGGATTGACTACCCCAGATCCAGAAGAGGCGCAAATAAAAGAAAGAGCCATTTTTTTGTCACGTGAGGCCTTTGTATTAGCAGATCATACAAAATTTGGAGAAGTATCATTTTCTAAGTTTGCAGATTTAAACCAGACAAAAGTTATTACGAATGAAGAAGGTACAATAACGTTAGGAAAATATAAGGAGAAAACGGAGATAATTATTGTGAGGGACTAAAAACTAAATTTGCTATCGTTGGAGGAAAGCTGGTATTCAAACTGTCTGATTCAGACATTTAGAATACGAGCTTTTTTGAATATTCTGAAATTATTTTATTAAAAATTTTCCCCTTTGTTGTATCAATATAATAAAGAATGCTTGATTTATTGTAATGTGGCCAATTAACAATGAGGGAAAATCTGCTCCATGTATTAAACATTCCATTTGATACGTTTAATATTTTATGTTATCAATATACTTTTTGTAATAATTGGAACCATTGACAATTACAAGCAGCTTTAATATAATCAAAATCAATCAAAACCAACCAAATTCATTCAATTATAATTCTAATGTGAAAGGGGTAATTATATTGTTTTACAAAGGATGAAAGCGTTATCAATAAATTAGATGTCAATGTGAAAAACTATCAAAATCAACCATATCTCCATTATTTCAACCAAAAATATTCATTTAAGGAGGTGATCTAGTTTAAGAGATTGAGAGCGGTAACAATTTCTCGTTCTGTAGCTGATTATTTTCATCTTCAAAAACTAGGGGGATTAATATGGTGAAAAATGTAACAATACTAGGAGTACTAGTTTTGGCGTTTGTAATTGCCGCGATGACGGCATGTAGTGGGGCTAGTGAATCATCAAATGGATTAGCAGACGGTAACGAAGGGCAAGAAGGTAACAAACAATTAACGATCGGTGTAGCGGTGGGTAGTTTAGCAAACCCTTTCTTCGTCTCCATGGGTAAAGGTGCTGAAGAAGCAGGAAAAGAATTAGGTGCTGAAGTTCTAGTTGAAAGCGCTGAATATGATTTAGCAAAACAAGCAGCTCAAATTGAAAACTTTATTACAAAAAAGGTAGATATTATTCTTTTAAATGCTGTTGATACAAAAGGAATTGCGGCAGCTGTTCAACAGGCCAAAGCTGCTGATATTCCAGTAGTTGCTGTAGATACTAATGCTGAAGGTGGTGTCGATGCCACTGTTACTTCAGACAACTATCAAGCTGGTAAACTGGCCGGAGAATATGTGATTGAACAATTAGGTGGAAAAGGAAAAATAGTTATTATTGATGGACCTCCTGTTTCGGCTGTATCTGATCGTATTCAAGGATTTGAAGATGCAATAAAGGATTCCGAAATTAAAGTTATTGCGAAGCAAAATGGAGAAGGGAATCGCGAAAAGGCATTAACGGTGATGGAAAGTATTTTACAAGCTAATTCATCAGGCTCTATTGACGCTGTATTTGCGATTAATGATCCAGAAGCAATTGGTGTTGAAATTGCTCAAGAGCAAGCGAATCGTAAAGATGAATTTTTCATTGTCGGAGTAGACGGTGCTCCTGAAGCCACAGAAGCAATGGCAAAGGAAGGAAGTACAATTGCTGCAACTTCAGCTCAGTCACCTAGTAACATGATCAAAAAAGCTGTTGAAATCGGAATGAAAGTGAAAAATGGTGAAGAAGTTGAGGAGCTTATTAAAGTTCCAGTTGAGATTGTGACTCAAGATACATTAGATTCTTACGAAGGTTGGTAAGAATCTTTCAATAAATGGGCTGATAAGGATTCCTCCTTTAATCAGCCTATTCAAATCAATATAAGGGGTGAGATGAAGGTATGGCTGTGAATGAAATGTCCCTTAAAGGCCAACAAAGTCTAAAAAAGCCAGTGTTGAATATGGAAGGGATTAGTAAAACGTTCTCAAGTGTAACCGTATTGAACAATGTGAGAATTGAACTTTATCCAGGTGAAGTACATGCATTAATGGGAGAGAATGGCGCTGGAAAGTCAACTTTCATGAAAATCCTCGCAGGCATTCATACACCTGATGACAATGGTGGGAAAATCTACTTAAAAGGTCAACCAATTTTATGGAAGGACCCTACTGATGCAAGGAACAAAGGAATTAGTGTTATTCATCAGGAGTTAAACCTTTCTCCTAATTTAACAATAAGTGAAAATATCTTAATGGGTTCGACCTTTCCTAGAAATGGTTTTGGAATGGTGAAATGGGATGAGGTCCATGAACGTGCCCAAGAGGTGTTAGATTCAATGGGGTCGAATCTAAATCCACGCCAATTGGTTTCGACCTTAAGTGTTGCTCAACAACAAATGGTCGAGATCGCTCGAGCATTATCCTTTAATGCAGAGGTACTCATAATGGATGAACCAACCGCCTCTTTAACAGATAAAGAAATAAAAAAGCTGTTTGAAATTATTGATGATTTGAAAAAGCAGGGAGTTGCTATTGTATATATCTCTCACAGAATGGAAGAAATCTTTAAAATTTCTAATAGGTTCACTGTATTACGTGACGGTGAATGGATTGCAAGTGGGCCGATTGAAGAGACAAATCCTGATCATCTCGTAAAGCTGATGGTAGGACGGGATTTAAAAGACTTGTTTAATCGGTCAAAAGCTTTTGGTGCAAAAAATCCAAAGGAAGTTTCACCTGTACTTGAATTGAAAAATGTTTCTGATAACACAATTGTAAAGAATGTATCTTTAAAAATTTACCCAGGTGAAATTGTTGGTTTGGCGGGGCTTGTTGGTGCTGGTAGAACAGAATTGGTTAGGGCCATTTTCGGTTTGTCCGAGTTGAAAAGTGGCGAAATATTGGTTGATGGTCAATCTGTTAGAATCAAATCCTCAATAGATGCTATTGCGAATAGGATTGCACATGTACCTGAAAGCAGGAAAGAACAAGGGTTATTTTTATCAATGTCCGTAAAAGAGAACATCATAATGGCTGAATTGAAAAAACACGCTAAAGCAGGAATTGTTAATTGGAAGCAAGCAAATGAAAGCGCTAACCAATATATTGAAGACTTAAATATAAAAATAGCTTCCCCAGAACAGCAAGTATCAAACTTAAGCGGTGGGAATCAACAAAAGGTAGTGATTGCTAGGTGGCTATCAATTGCACCAAAGGTATTACTACTCGATGAGCCAACACGAGGGGTTGATATAGGTGCCAAGACTGAAATCCACAAGATTGTTTCAAAGCTTGCAGATGAAGGATTGGCCGTTTTAATGATATCATCTGAACTTCCTGAAGTATTGGGGGTAAGTGATCGAATACTTGTCATGAGTGAAGGAAGGTTAACAGGCGAGCTTTCGAAGGAAGAAGCTACACAGGAAACAATTATGCGTTTAGCTACCAAAGGGGGGAGAGAGAAATGAGAGGGAATACGCAAACTATTACACATTCACAACGCCTAAATATAGGAAATGTCCTTTATTCTTTATGGAATAGGCTTGGCATGATCATGATTTTATTATTATTGTGTGTAGTACTTTCATTTACAGCACCAAATTTTTTAGATACAGCCAATTTATTGAATGTATTAAAACAAGTTTCTATTATTGCTATTTTAGCTGCTGGGATGACAATTGTTATTTTAACTGGTGGTATTGATTTATCAGTTGGTGCAACAGTTGCTCTATCTGGCGTTATCTCAGTCATGGTCTCTTCTGCAGGAGTTAATCCTATTATTGCGATGTTATCAGGCGTACTAGTAGGGTATGCAGTAGGACTGATTAATGGATTTCTCACAGCCAAAGCAAAGTTACCAGCATTTATTGTGACATTAGGCAGCTTCACATATGTTCGTGGACTCGCTTATGTCATTAGTGGCGGTTATCCAATTGTTTTACAAAACGAAACATTTAAATTCATCGGTGGTGGAAGTATTTTTGGAATCCCCACTCCTATTTATATCATGTCTTTAGTATATGTTGTGATGTTTTTTGTTCTTAAATATACGATGTTTGGTCGTCATATTTATGCGATTGGTGGCAATGAAGAGGCAGCTCGGTTAACTGGAATTAAGGTTGAAAAGTCTTTAATCAATGTGTATTCGATTAGTGGTTTACTAGCTGGTTTAGGAGGAGTCGTTTTAGCGGGAAGGTTGTTTTCTGGACAGCCAACTGCTGGTCAAATGTATGAATTAGACGCAATTGCTGCTGTTATTCTAGGAGGAACAAGTTTAACAGGTGGAAAAGGGAAAATAATAGGAACAATTATTGGGGTTTTGATTATGGGGGTAATCAGTAATGGGTTAACTCTAATGGATGTCAACTATTATTGGCAGTTAGTTGTAAAAGGTGGAGTTATTGTAGCAGCCGTTTTATTAGATCGATTGCGCGGAAATAGTCCAGCATAACGATCACATGTCATTTTAGATTTTAAAAAAGGGATGTGAAATAAAAGTGAAGAGGATTATTAGTATTCTCCTAATATGTTCAACTGTCACTTGTTTACCATTTAATAGTGCATATGCAGAAGACCCTGGGTATTATAATGAACCATACCGTAATCAATTTCATTTTTCTCCTGAAGCTAACTGGATGAATGATCCGAATGGTATGGTTTTTTATAAAGGTGAATATCATTTGTTTTATCAATATCATCCGTATGGAACGACATGGGGACCGATGCATTGGGGGCATGCTGTCAGTAAAGATCTTGTTAATTGGGAGCATTTGCCGATTGCTTTATCGCCGGATGAAAACGGTCAGATTTTCTCGGGGAGTGCTGTTATTGATTGGAACAATACAGCTGGCTTTGGAAAAGAAGCAATGGTTGCCATCTTTACGCATGCAGGGGATAAGCAAGTCCAAAGTATAGCGTATAGCCTAGACAAAGGAAGAACCTGGGAAAAGTATAAAGGGAATCCCGTAATGCCAGACCCTCCTTTACGAGATTGGCGCGATCCTAAAGTATTTTGGCATGAAGAATCAAACCAATGGGTTATGTCGTTAGCGGCTAAGGATAAGATCATGTTTTATACCTCACCTAATTTAAAAGAGTGGGAGTATGCAAGTGAATTCGGCGAAGATGGTGGAATACAAGCAAATAGCTTAGACAGAACTTCTTATACCATGTCATCCCAGACAGGTGAATCATTTAGCTATGAGGGAGATATTACCCTTAATGAGAAGAATGGGAGAGAAGGGGCAGGCGGTTTAGTTTTTCGGTCAGATAGGAGTGCAAAGAACGGCTATGTTGCGAGCTTAGATGCCAAAAACGATGTCATAACATTAAGTAAGAATGTAGATGGAACAAACGAGGAAATTGCGAGAAAACCTTTTACCCTCAAAACTTCAACTACCTACCATGTGAAGGTGGAAACAGATGGGGATCAAATTCAAGTCTCTGTAAACGATCAATCTGTTATAAAAAAAACAGATATAGAATTCGATTATGGATACTATGGATTGTCAGCGTGGAATTCAACGGCTGCCTTTCGAAATGTGGAGTTCAAGAATACATCTAACTTTGAAACCAATTTATCAAAATGGACAGATGTAAACGGAAGCTGGGAGAACACGATGGATGGAAAAAGTGGAACATCTACGGAGGATGCTTTTGTAATGAGTGGTCAAACAGGGGATAACTTTTTTTATGAAGCAAACATAGAGATATCTGGGGAAAAAGGTGGCAATGGAGCGGGCTCGCTCGTTTTTCGTGCAGATCCTAATGCAACAAACGGTTATATGGCGAATATCGATGCTTTAAACGATACAATAAAATTCATGAAAATCGAAAATGGAGACATATCCATTCTAGCTGAAAAAACAATAAATCTAGATACAGATAAAAGGTACCATTTAAAAGCAAGCACTCATGGGAAAAATATTAAAATTTCTTTAGATGGTAATCTCATTCATGATGTAAATGATTCAACTTTTTCATCAGGGCATTTTGGCTTAAATGTTTGGAATTCATCCACGTTATTCCAGAATGTTCAAGTTGGTAAGAACATCATGACAAATGAGAAGGAAATTACTAATCATGATTTTGAGACAGGTGATCTAACTGGGTGGAGTACAATCGAAGGTAATGCTTTCACAAACGATCATGTGACAAATGTAGCATCATACTGGGGAGGGGATTTCGGCCACCAAGGAAACTACCACTTATGGGGGTTTACTGATCTTCAAAAGGGAGATGACGCAACAGGTGAACTACACTCCTCATATTTTAAACTAGATGGCTCTGGAGAAATCAACTTTCTGTTGGGCGGTGGTAATGATATCAACAACCGCTATGTTTCGTTAGTGAGAGCCTCTGATAATCAAGAATTAATTCGACAAGCCAATACCAAATTTAAAGAAGAAAAATATCAAAAATACGTCTGGGATGCTTCTAAATACATTGGAGAAGTGTTATATATTAAAGCTGTAGACCAAGCTACAGGTGGTTGGGGTCATTTAAACATGGATGATGTTAATGTTTATAATGAAGGGGCCATGCCAAATGAAGTTGACCAAGTTGCCAAAGAGCCTGAGAAAGACGATTCGAAAGAAAGCGGCATCCTTACAGACTGGTCTGCTGTTTCTGGAGAGTGGATACCTTCTACTCATGGTAGTAACGGAGGGATTTGGGAATGTCCTACTCTAATCGAATTACCAATTGATGGTGATCCTTCAAAAACAAAATGGGTACTACAGGTAAGCATTAATGATGGCGCTCCTGCAGGCGGGTCAGGTATGCAATATTTTGTAGGTACCTTTGACGGGAAAACGTTTAAAAATGAAAATCCTTCCGATCAAGTGTTATGGACTGACTACGGGGCAGATTATTATGCCGCAGTAGATTGGAGCGGAATTGAAGGTAAGAATGGCGAAAAATATTGGATTGGCTGGATGAGTAATTGGCAATATGCAAATAATACACCAACCTCGACTTGGAGAAGTTCAACGACATTGCCAAGAAAGATGGAGCTAACTCAGACAGATGAAGGTTTACGTTTAAAACAAACACCAGTTTCTTTAAAAACCATTCGAGATAAGAGTGAAAAAAATTCATATAAAAATAAAGTCATATCTGGTGAAAGTAATCTCCTATCTAAACTATCAGAAGATACATTTGAAATGATAGCTGAGTTTGATGTAGATGATATAAAAGCAACTGAATTCGGCTTTCAAGTTCGTAAAGGAGCAACTGAATATACGACTATTGGCTATGATGTTGCCACCAAACAGTTATTCGTAGACCGTTCAAGTTCAGGAAGCTTTGATTATGGGAACAATGTAGTCGGTAAGCATGACGGACCGTTAAATGCATTAAATGGGACTGTGAAAATGCATATTTTCATTGACCGATCTGCTGTAGAAGTGTTTGGAAACAAAGGTGAAACGGTTATTTCTGATCAAATTTTCCCGGATCCATCAAGTAAAGGATTACAAATTTATAGTAAGGGTGGAGAAGTTACATTAAAGTCTTTGAAAATATACCCTTTAAAGAGTATATGGAAAAGATAAAGACTAAATTTCAATCCTATTAAAGAGGGGTTGATAGTAAGAGTTTATGAAGGCTGTCGAAAATGATCGATAGCCTTTCATTTTACCTAAATCACAAGAATGGAGAGTGTAATGTAAATGAATAAAACAAACCGCGCAGTCATATGCGTTGGGGAGCTTTTGATCGATTTTTATTGTACAGATATTGATGTTAATTTAATAGAAGGTAATCATTTTCTAAAGAAAGCCGGGGGTGCACCAGCAAATGTCGCAGCTACTATTTCAAAGC
Organism: Bacillus sp. T-10(2022); assembly: GCF_056502895.1. Lineage (NCBI taxonomy): Bacteria > Bacillati > Bacillota > Bacilli > Caryophanales > Bacillaceae > Bacillus > Bacillus sp. T-10(2022). Next base: position 3,225,251 of record NZ_CP113518.1, on the reverse strand, counting down.
TAGGTGGGGAAGCGAGTCTTATTGGAAAAGTAGGAAATGACCCATTTGGATTATTTTTAATAGAAACGATAAAAGAGGTAGGGGTTGATACATCGATGATTGTTACTGACGATTTAGCACCAACTACTTTAGCGTTTGTTTCTTTACAAGCAAATGGTGAAAGGGATTTTGTATTCAATAGAGGAGCGGATCGAAATTTAACAGAGGATAACTTATACCTAGATAGATTAAGTGGTGCAAAGATCATTCACTTTGGATCTGCAACTGCATTTCTGGAAAACCCTTTTAAAACAACTTATTTAAAGGCAATGGAATTTGCAAAAAATAGGGGGATATTTCTATCGTTTGACCCTAACTTCCGACATGATTTATGGAAAAATAGAGTGGCTGAATTTATTAGTTTAGCTAGAAAGGGAATATCAATGGCTGACTTTGTAAAAGTAAGTGAAGTAGAGCTTGAACTAATCACGGGAAAAATGGATAAATATGATGGAATAGCAATGCTCCATCAATTAGGGGTAAAAATTGTGGCTGTTACCCTTGGATGGGAAGGCACTCTTCTTTCAAATGGAAGTGGAATGAGTGTAATAAACAGTGTCGAAGTAAAGTCAATTGACTCAACTGGTGCTGGTGATGCATTTGTCGGTGCTGCTTTATTTCAATTTGCAAATCTTGAGTCCTATGACACAATTTTTAGTGATTTTAGTAAACTTAAAGAGATCATTCTTTTTGCAAATAAAGTAGGTGCCGTAGTGTGTACGAAGGTAGGAGCGATTTCTTCTCTACCAAACGAAGAGGATATATATAAGATTTAGTCTTCATCATATCGTTTCGGATTGTGAAAAAATCGCGGTACACCTGGCTTAGGAGGTCTTGGTGCATCGCGATTTTTTTGGGATCTACATTCGAAGGTTTCTTTATTGATGTTAAAGGAATATCCTACTTCAGAGGCGGTATTAACAGCCGGGGAAAGTAGACTAGCAGAGAGTGTTATAGAGTTCTGTTCTAGCCGATCGGGTGAAGGGGCATGGGAAAGCAAATAACAATGGACTCCGCATCTCGAAATCCACTTCAAATAAACGTGTATGAAAGTCACGTAATCGATCTTCGAAAGTGATCCTGGAGTAACAACGTTTCGTGTAGTGATGATATGTGGAATCATTATATCTTTCTCTTTTCTCAGTGAGAAAGGACTTCTGAGAAAATTAGCTTTAGGTCTTAGTATATTTGTTGGTTTAGTTTAATTTATGGCCGTAGAATTAATGAGAATAATATTCCAGGGTAATGGATTTTAAATTGATTATTCTACAAACAGGTGCTACTTCATTACCAGGAGCTGATCAACAGCTCCTTTTTCTTATGCAACTAAAGGGGCAGGTTAGCTCGATAGCCAGTATATAATTGTACACCGTTTGCTTGGTACATCCTATCATATCGGCGATTTCCGTATAGTTTCGACCCTTTAAATTACATCAAGATACATTGGTAGCGCTAAAACATCCTTAAATCTTTTAAACCGTGCAAGCATTTTTTTATTTCTAGGATTTCTGGGTTAAGGGTTTCCTTTTGAATGGTTTTCATCATTTGACTACCTCCACATAGGTATGATTGGTTACCTAATAAGAATTAGACAAACATTCCCAAAAACCTCTAATTCCATTTATATAGTGATTGATCACACACTAAGATTATTGTATTTCTAACTCTTTGACAGTTTCACCTTCAATTAACACTGGTTGATAATAGGTTTCGTTTGGTAAATCCTTCTTTCCTTGTAATTTCTTAATGACCCAATCAGCTGCATCATGTCCCATTTGTTCTTGTGGGTGTGTCAATGTCGTTAGTTTGATATTAGCATTTTTCGCAATATAAGAATTGTCCTGGCCAATAATCGATAATTGTTCGGGAATAGAAATATCAAGTTGTCTGCATACATTTGCTACCTCCAACCCTACTTCGTCGTTATAGCAAACAATGGCAGTCAACACGTCTCTATTTTCATTTAAGAACCCTTTCAAGTTCGTGTATAGGTCTAGCTTCGTTTCTGTAGTATACGAAAGCAATTGCTCTGGTTGAAAGCGTAATTTGGCTTCTCCAAGTGCTTTTATATATCCCTTCATTCGATACTTTCCTTGTAAATCATCCATCTTCGAAATGATTCCAATTTGGGTGTGTCCTTTCGAAATCAATTCTTTTGTTGCGAGATAGCTTGACTGCACATCATCTAGGCAAAAGAAAGGAACCTCTAACTCTTCATAATAAGCGTTGATCATGATGAATGGAACCTCTTGTTCCTTAAACAATAGGTAGTAAGCGATGTTGGGATTGTATAGATTGCTTTTTGTAGGTTCAATGATCAAACCATCCACGCCAAATGACAACATCATTTCCAAGGCTTTTTTTTCTTGTTCGACATCATTATTTGTACTGGCTAATAATAACGAATAATTATCTTCATTCAATCTTCTTTCAATTCCGCGGATAATAGAAGGGAAAATGTAATCAGAAATGTAGGTCGTGATTACACCGATGGTTTTATTTTTGGAATTGCCACCAGATTTTGATTGATATTGGTTACTAACATATGTACCAGATCCTTTTTCACTTCTTAAGAATCCCTCGTTTGATAATTCTAAAATGGACTTTCGTACAGTGTGTCGGCTAACGTTGTACATTTCTTGCATGACAGTTTCAGTAGGAATTTGTTCCCCTACACTATATTCACCTGTAAGGATTTTATTTTTTAAATCATCAATGATTACCTGATACTTTGGTTTCATTAAATCTCACTTCTTTCATAGTTGTTTGCATTCTAATTATTTGCTTGAAATATTTGTGCGGACATATTCTAACATAGTTTTGAATAAATTAAAACAACTCACCTTAGTTTTTTGTATAAATTATCGAAAAGTTATAAATTCCTCCTATTTACCACTTAGTCATATAAATTCCTTTATTACTAATTTTAAAGTGAGGGTTGAGGATTTTTCTTAAAAGTTGTAAGTATAAATAATATTTAATGTTGACAAATGTACGTACAAAAAATATAATATGGTTGTTACTAAATTTAAGCGCCTCCTTTTATTGAAAGCGCTGCCAGAAGGGGGATTAACGTGCAAACGAATATATTAAAAATTAAACAAGCGATTACCGGGGGAGAAACTTCACTTGGAATCGAATTTGGATCCACACGTATTAAAGCGGTGTTGATTAATAATCGTTATGAAACAATCGCATCTGGAAGTTATGAGTGGGAGAACCTCTTGGAAGATGGAATTTGGACGTACAACTTAGTGGATATTATCACTGGTTTGCAAACAGCTTATAGTGAAATGAAGGAAGAAGTTGAACGGAATTACGGAATTACAATTCGAAAAATAGGTTCTATTGGATTTTCTGCAATGATGCATGGCTATATGGCTTTTGACAGTACAGGGGAGCTACTTGTTCCGTTTCGAACTTGGCGTAACTCAACAACTGGAGTTGCAGCAAATGAATTAACTAATCAATTTCAATTTAATATCCCTGAACGATGGAGTATTGCTCATCTTTATCAAGCAATATTGAATGAAGAGAAACATTTGCCTCGCATTGATTATATTACGACTTTGGCTGGATACATTCACTGGTTATTGACTGGTAATAAAGCAATTGGCATTGGAGATGCTTCAGGCATGTTCCCAATTGATGAATCAACGCAAGATTACAATGAACCAATGGTCAAGCAGTTTGACGCATTAATTGCGAAAAAAGGTTATCCTTGGAAGCTAAAAGAGATTCTTCCTAAAGTCTACATTTCAGGCGAGCAAGCGGGTGAATTAACCGAAATTGGAGCGAAAATCCTGGATAGATCAAGTAATTTACAACCAGGCACTCCAATTTGCCCACCAGAAGGCGATGCTGGAACTGGAATGGTTGCTACGAATAGTGTGAGGAAACGTACTGGCAACGTCTCAGTGGGAACTTCCGTTTTTGCCATGATTGTACTAGAGAAAGAACTTTCAAAAGTATATCCAGAAATTGATTTGGTAACTACACCAAACGGAAGTCCAGTTGGAATGGTTCACGCGAATAACTGTTCAAGTGATCTCAATGCTTGGCTGGGATTGTTCCGTGAATTTTCTGAGGCAATGGGACAAAAAATTGATACAAATAAATTATTTGAAGTAATGTTGAATAAGGCTTTGGAAGCGGATCCAGATGGTGGCGGTTTGCTTAGCTACGGTTATTTCTCAGGTGAAAATATCACAGGATTAGAAAAAGGGCGACCATTATTTGTCCGCTCGCCTGAGAGTCAATTCAATTTAGCAAACTTTATGCGGACTCACCTTTTTACTGCTTTCGGTGCATTGAAAATCGGAATGGGTATTTTGACAAAAGAAGAAAATGTTGCAATTGATCGTATTTTGGCTCACGGTGGTTTATTTAAAACCCCTCTTGTTGGACAAAAAATTATTGCGGCTGCAATGAATACTCCAGTATCAGTTATGTCAACAGCAGGAGAAGGCGGCGCGTGGGGAATGGCGATTCTTGCATCTTACATGATGAATAAAGATCAAAAAGAAAGTTTAGAAGACTTCCTCGACAAAAAAGTATTCGAAGAGGTTTATGGACAAGAAATTTATCCTGATCAAGTAGATGTTAAAGGATTTGAAGCATTTATTGAAAGATACAGGAAGGGTTTAGTGATTGAGCAGGCTGCTGTAGACAATTTGATGTTATGAGTGGAAAACTGGAGGGATTGACGTGTTAGAACAACTGAAAGAAGAGGTATTTCAAGCAAATTTGGACTTGCCTAAATATGGTCTCGTGAAATATACATGGGGAAATGCAAGTGCCATTGATCGTGAAAGCGGTTTATTTGTTATCAAACCTAGTGGTGTTGATTACGAAACGATGAAAGCCAGTGATATGGTCGTTGTTGATTTAGATGGCAATGTTGTTGAAGGAGAGTTGAGGCCTTCATCAGATACAGCGACTCACGCAGTACTTTATAAGTATTACCAAGAAATCGGCGGCATTGTACATACTCATTCAACTTGGGCGACAATCTGGGCTCAAGCAGGCCTTGATGTTCCAGCGATGGGGACCACTCATGCAGACACATTTTACGGATCCGTCCCATGTGCCCGCTATCTAACACAAGAGGAGATTGATCGTGGGTACGAAGTGGAGACTGGGAAGTTAATCATCGAAACATTTGAAGAGCGTGGGTTAGACATTTTAGCCGTTCCTGGTGTCTTACTTCATGGTCATGGTCCGTTTACTTGGGGCAAAGATGCAAAATCCGCCGTAATGAATAGTGTGGTGTTGGATGAAGTTTCGAAAATGAATTTATTTACACGGGATTTAAATCATTTTGCAAAAGAATTACCACAAAATATTTTGGATAAACACTATTTACGAAAACATGGAAAATATGCTTATTACGGTCAAAAGTAAGATCAACTCTATTAAATTATCAAACCATTAGAATTAAGAAAAGAGGATTATTATGTTAACAACAGAAAAAAAGGAATTTTGGTTCGTCGTAGGATCACAACATCTATATGGGGAAGAAGCGTTAGCAGAGGTCAAGGCGCATGCACAAAAGATAACCGATGCATTAAATGAAAGCGGTTTTTTACCTTATCCACTTGTATTGCAAGATTTAGCTGTTAGTGCAGATAAAATCACAAGCATCATGAAAGAAGTCAACTATCGTGACGAAGTTGCCGGTGTCATCACTTGGATGCATACTTTCTCACCTGCAAAAATGTGGATTCGTGGAACAAAATTATTACAAAAACCATTGCTTCATTTAGCTACACAGTTCAATGAAAGTATTCCTTGGGCAACGATTGATATGGACTTTATGAACCTGAACCAATCCGCGCATGGTGACCGTGAATATGGTTTTATCAATGCCCGTTTGAAAAAACAAAATAAAGTTGTTGTAGGTTATTGGGAGCGCCATGAAGTGCGACAGCAAATTGCACAATGGATGGACGTAGCGGTTGCTTATAACGAAAGCTTCAACATTAAGGTCGCTCGCTTTGGAGACAACATGCGTAACGTTGGAGTAACCGAAGGGGATAAGGTAGAAGCGCAAATCCAATTTGGGTGGACAGTTGATTATTTTGGAATCGGAGACCTTGTTCAATATGTAAATGCTGTTACTGATGAAGAAATTGATGCTTTATTTGCAGAATACGAAGGCCTTTATGAATTTGATTATGGTACCTACAGTAGGGAAGATTGGGAGAAAAGCGTAAAGGTACAGGTAAGCTATGAAATTGCGATTAAACGTTTCCTTGATGATGGCGGTTACACGGCCTTTACAACGAACTTCGAAGATTTATATGGAATGAAACAACTTCCTGGTCTTGCCGTTCAACGTTTGATGGCACAAGGATATGGCTTTGCGGGTGAAGGAGATTGGAAGACGGCAGCACTTGATCGCTTACTGAAAGTGATGAGCCATAACCAATCAACTGGCTTTATGGAAGATTACACATATGAATTAGCTGCTGGACAAGAATCAATCCTTCAATCACATATGCTTGAAGTCGACCCATCTTTAGCAAGTAACAAACCAAAAATTGTCGTATCTCCATTAGGTATAGGTGATCGTGAAGATCCAGCACGTTTAGTATTCGACGGCAAAGCAGGAGACGGTGTCGTTGTTTCCATGGCTGACTTTGGTACAAACTATACACTTTTGATTAATGAGGTTTCTGCATTCGAGCCAACAGTTCCAGCACCAAACCTGCCAGTGGCCCGTGTACTTTGGGAAGTGAAGCCAAACTTCCAAGATGGAGTGAAAGCTTGGCTTGAGAATGGTGGCGGTCACCATACAGTTGTATCATTGAATTTAACAACAGACCAAATCATAACCTATGCCAAACTTGTTGGCTTGGAATACGTAGTTATTAAGTAATGTCTCTCCCTCCAAGGAGGCTATGCTTCCTTGGAGGGAAAAAATAGGTAATCCAGAAGTTGAAGAATGGAAATAGTGACCATTAGTATGATCCCTTTATTTTCGTAAGCGTTTTCGTGTTTTTTAGGGAAAAGATGAAAGCGTTTTAATAGACAATGACGACACGGAATTCATCCTAATAAATAATTTTTACGATGGAAACTGGCATGTATTTGTAGTTTGAAAACACTATTATTATTTCTCAAAAAGCAATCAATATTTTTCGTGGTGGGATTAAATATAATTTTAAAACCTTTAGGGGGGAACTTAAATGGTTAATGAAAAGAAAATCTCAAGTGGATTCATTTATTTTTTTGGGGCTTTTGGAGGCATTCTCTTCGGATATGATATCGGCGTTATGACGGGTGCTTTGCCTTTTCTGCAACATGATTGGAACCTTCAAAACAACCCTGGTGCTATTGGCTGGATTACCTCGTCGTTGATGTTTGGAGCTATTTTTGGAGGTGCCATGGCAGGACAACTTTCTGATCGTTTAGGACGGCGCAAAATGATTTTAATATCTTCTATCATTTTTGCTGTTGGATCCATTTTGGCAGGAATATCCCCACATAATGGGCTCCTTTTTATGATTGTTGCCCGGATTTTATTAGGGTTGGCTGTTGGTGCTGCTTCTGCGTTGGTCCCAGCCTATATGTCGGAAATGGCGCCTGCACGTTTACGTGGACGTCTGTCAGGAATTAATCAAACAATGATTGTCTCTGGAATGTTGCTTTCGTACATTGTCGCTTATTTATTGAAAGACTTACCAGGAACAATGGCTTGGCGGTTGATGCTTAGTTTGGCTGCCGTACCTGCTTTGATCTTATTTATTGGAGTGTCAAGATTACCCGAATCACCACGTTTTTTAATTAAGAACAATAAAATTGATGAAGCTCGTAAGGTGTTGGGCTATATTCGCTCTAACAAAGAACAAATTGATTCTGAAATAACGCAAATTCAAGAAACTGTTAAAGAGGAAGCAAAGGTAAATCAAAAAGCATCATGGGGTACACTTTTAAGTAACAAATACCGTTATTTAGTAATGGCTGGTGTGGGTGTTGCTGCGTTTCAACAATTCCAGGGAGCGAACGCAATTTTTTATTACATTCCTATGATTGTGGAAAAAGCAACAGGGCATGAAGCCAGCTCAGTATTGATGTGGCCGATTATTCAAGGGGTTATTCTCGTACTAGGTTCATTAATATTCCTAATGATTGCTGATAAATTTAATCGCCGTACTTTATTAACAATCGGCGGAACTATCATGGGGCTATCCTTTATTTTGCCGGCAATATTGAATTTATTAATCCCTAATGCAAATCCGATGATGATGGTCGTTTTTTTAAGTATCTATGTAGCACTTTATTCATTCACGTGGGCTCCTTTAACTTGGGTCATAGTTGGAGAAATTTTCCCGTTGGTAATTCGCGGGCGTGCGTCAGGATTAGCTTCATCATTTAACTGGATTGGTTCTTTCTTGGTTGGATTGCTATTTCCAATCATGACTGCTTCGATGTCTCAAGAAGCTGTTTTTGCAATCTTCGGTGCTATTTGTTTACTTGGTGTTTTATTTATCCGGACATGCGTTCCTGAAACTAGAGGTCATACTTTGGAGGAAATTGAAAAAATTGGGGAAAGTAGACAAGCTAAGGGGAAAAGTGCTTAAATTAGACCTATTAAGGTTTGGAGCGGAATTAAAAGAAGCTATACGAGAATAGAAGAGATTTTAAATCAGGGGGCATAAGGAAAATACTTCATCAAGAATATGTTGATTTACTCATATGAATCCCGTTCTTAAGGCCGAAGTTGCTACTTCGGCTTTTCAACTATTAAAATGTTTGCTGAACTTTTAGTGCAATTCATGGTGTTTTAGCTTGTATTTATATGAAGGCAACTTAATAGGGAAAGGAGCCGAAAGAAGTGAAAGTATCACAAAGCTCGTTTGGAAATGAAGTTTTGCTGTTTACTATAGAAAATGATCATGGAGTAAGAATAGAAGTAACAAACTTTGGTGCAAGAATCGTCAATCTTTTCGTCTTAACGGAATCGGGTCGTAAAAATATCGTATTAGGATTTGACTCAATTGAGGATTACAAAAAAGAAACTTATTATGGAGCAACAATAGGAAGAGTCGCTGGCAGAATAAAAAATGGCGAATTTTCAATTGGCGAATCACGTTACCAAACATCTGTAAATCAATTGGGGAATACATTACACGGTGGCAGCCCTGGATTCGATGAAAAAATCTGGGATTATGAAGTGAAGGAGACGGATGAAAGTGCATCGATCATCTTTTCAACCCACTCACCTGATGGCGAGAATGGTTTTCCGGGGAATTTGAAAGTAAGTGTGATTTATACATTAGACAACTTAAATATTTGGTCAGTGAGCTATCAAGCAATAAGTGATAAAGACACAGTTTTTAATCCAACCAATCACGTCTATTTTAACTTAACAGGGCATCCAAGCAATCCAATCGATGATCATTTCTTACAAATCTTTTCTGGAGAATTTGCACCAGTAAATGACGATACCACGGTAACTGGGGAAAAGCGAAGCACAATTGGCACGCCTTATGATTTTCGAACCCCGAAAAAATTAAAATCAACCTTTGAAGCCATTGACGCAGAAGTTAAAAAGGTTCAAGGAATCGACCATCCATTCTTCCTTACGTGCTCAGGACTTCATCAAACTGCAGCCAAATTAATTAGTCCTGACCAGAAAATAACAGTCGAGGTATACACAGAAGAGCCTGCGGTTGTCATTTACACTGCAAACTTTGTGAAAGGTGTGCCACTTATGCACGGAGAAAAATTAATTCAACACGGCGGAATAACGTTTGAAACCCAAGCTGCTCCAGGAGCGATTGAGTTTGAAGATTTTGGAGATATTCTTTTATTAGCAGGCGAAAATTATACTTCCCAAACAAAATACAAAATTGAGGTAAGGACGCCACTCAGCTGAAGTTTCCAGTCAGTGTGTTAAAGCGTCGAACAGGTGGATTTGGTTTCGATAATTTCACATCGATTCGGCTGCTAGTTAGGATCAGCATCCGGTGCCTGTCAGAGCGATCGAGCATAGGCCGTTACATATATCGGGTGGGATTCCCGCCGAATAAGAGTTAGCCACTCACTCGAACAGAGTTTTGAAGGATAGAGGATAAAGGATAACTTATATCTTTAAGCGTAAACAGTTAGATAGTGGGTCGCAAACTACGGTTAAAGGAAAGCCCCCATTTAAACAGCGCATATTAAATACGCAGCACCTCCTGGTACGATACTTGTATCAATCAAAGGAGGTGCTTTTCCTATGCCGCAACAAAAATTAACGATTGTCCCCGTTACATTACATGCCGAAAATAAAAAATCTATACGATCTACTCTTCAGAAGATCCCATTTGCAAAATCCAAACGGCAAACGCTGAAATATCCTTCTATGGCGGTGTAGATGACGTGCTATTCAAAACATTATGAAGGAATTTAATAACCCGATCATGGCAGCTTCAGCTAAAAGTTCAATTAGATGAAGGGCACGCATTGATTGTGTGAGTCCTTCACGTTCAATACCAAGTTTCATCTGTAATAGGCAACCAGGATTTGTTGGCATAATAACTACGCCTATGTGACTTCCGTGTGCTTCATTTTTTAATCAATGTATGCATGGTTTCATCCAAATTAATCAATCTTTTTAAGGCAACAACACCACTCATACTCATGCAATGACCAACTTTAATAAAGTGGTAGCTTCCTTAGTCGATATTTCCTTTTGGTCTTAACTTTCTACCACGATTCGCTGTTACGTTGTCATTTTTGTACCCTATTCTGTCCAAGGAGAATGCAAAATACAATCACAGAAATTTTTATTTTTATATTCTGGTCTAAAATATTCAATAATATCTTCCTTCATATTGCCAAAAGTAGTTTCTGGCTTATGCTTAAAGCCCTCATAAAACGCTGGAATAATGTCCTTTTTGAAATTGTTACGTGGGAATGCTTTTATAATTTCTTCTCGCAAGTCGTCAGGGAATTGTTCAAAGCCATCTCCCATCACATCTAAACCAACACCTGAAAAGAGTAGTGCCACTTCAGCTTCTTTATGTTCTGCAACGCCAGGTGTCGTATGTAATGCAATAGCATCCCATACAAGACGAATCGACTCATCTGGAATTTGATACTGTTGTAAAAAGCTCCTCGCTGCATTTGCACCGTCTACTTCAAATCGTAAATCTGGGCTGCTGAACTTTTTTGTTAAACCTAAATCATGGAATAATGCACTAACATAAAGCAACTCTAAATCATGATTCTGCTTCGTTTTTTTTCCGTTAACTGCGCCAAATAAAAATACACGATTGGAATGATTCCACAACAAGTCGTCCCCATGCACGCGTAAAAGATCTGCTGCTTCTTTAGCCAATCGAGAATCTGGAATTTTAATACCTGCTACTTCTTGAAACATAATTGAAAATCCCCTTTACAATTTGATAGTTCTTATCCCCATGAACTTGTATTCATTGTAAAGAGGAATTTATCATTTATCTATCCATTCATTTCTATGATAATAATAGATAAAAACTATAATATAGAACTTTTTAAAGAAGCTATCTCATCTTTTTCTGTATGAAAACGTAGCCTTTCGATTTCACATAATAATAACTCATTATACTTACGTGCTGCATAATTGATAAAACGATTCTTTTTCATCACGAGATAAACAGATCTAGTCAAAGTGGGTTTTTCAATACGTTGGAAAAATAAATCCTCTGTATCATAAAATTCATATAATGTCCGCGAAACAAAACTGCGGCCAACCCCATTTCGAACGAGCTTCAAGATAGATTCAATGCTAGACGTTTCGACAATAGGTTCTAACTGCCTGCCAACCTCAAGACTCGTTTTATCAAGTATTTTTCTGCATTGATGGATATTTGGAAATAAAATAAGAGAACTATCTAAAACATCGGAAAATGAAACCTTCTGATCTCCATTACTTTGATTACTAATCAGGTAAAATTCTTCATCATACAACTTCGTCACCGTCAACATATCATCACGATTGAATTCAAAACCAATACCAAAATCAGCTTGATTCTCTAAAACAGCCTTTTCCACTTGATCCGTACTTTGAACAAGCACTTTTATGTTTGGATATAATTGGTTGAATTTAATACACAAAGTGGATACCAAATCAGTTATTTCTCCTGGTAACACGGCAATTTTCAATTCCCCGATTTCTACTTTTGTAAGGGCTTTAATTTGAGAAGATATACTTTGTAAGGAATTTTGAATATTCAATGCTTCTTTTTGTACGATTTCACCCACCTTAGTAAGTTCAATCTTCTTGCCAATACGGTTAAATAGTGCATAGCCTACATCTTGTTCAAGCATTTTAATTTGATGGCTTAAAGTTGGTTGCGAAATTCCTAATTTTTCAGCTGCTTTTGTAAAATGTAGTTCTTTACTGACCATTAAAAAATATTCTAAATGTCTTAATTCGATACTATTTCAATCCTTTCTAATGAAAATAATTATTGGCTATCTGTATGTATGCTCCAATAAAATAATCTAGTTATTAAGTTACTTTATTTGAAGGAATTATTCCATAATTTGGCGTGATTGCTGGGTAAAAAACACCATTAGCTATCTGTTATTTTGGTTCATAAATAACTCACTATGATGTTGGATAACGGGCCGGGTTAAACAGAAATCATATCTAATTACTGCTTAAAATTGAAGTATTGCTCCTCATAAATACCTTATTTTATACGGGTGGAAGTTATTTAATTTTAAATGTAATTAATTCACTAAATGTAAGTTTATATACGTCAAAAATAAAAGGTGAAATCAATGAACTTTCATTTCTATATCGGGGGAGAGGGTTTAAAAGGATCCTTAAATGCAAAATTAAACTTTGAAAAATTATAATCACCGTTGACATGTTCAATTATTAATAATTGTACCTTTTTAGAAGTCAGTTTACATAATAAAATATCTCATATAATACTTAGTTTTTAAAATTGGGGATAGCCGAAAAGACAAAGGCTTTTTCAGGAGGAGCTAAATCATGTATATACCTAAACATTTTCAACTCAAGGATGAAGAAATAATTTATGATTTTATCGAAAAGTACAGCTTTGCCACTTTATTTTCTCAACACAATGGAGAACCATACGCTACCCATCTTCCACTCACATTAAATAAAGGTGAAAGTGCTTTATATGGTCATTTTGCCCGCCCAAACGAACAATGGAAGGATATAGAATACCAACAAGTTCTTGCGGTTTTCCAAGGTCCTCACTCTTATATATCTCCGTCTTGGTATGAAACAACGATGGCAGTTCCTACATGGAATTATGTCTCTATCCATTTATATGGAAAGATGGAGATTGTCAAAGATCAAAAAGTCATATTCGATTCTCTGAATGATATGGTGAACAAATATGAAAATCCAGATAGCCCATACAATTTAAGTGATGTGGATTCCAGTTTTATCGAAGGAATGAGTAAAGGGATTGTAGCATTTAAAATAAAAATCACAAAAATTGAAGCGAAAGCTAAATTAAGTCAAAATCACCCTGTGGAACGTCAAGAATTAATTATTAAGCATCTAGAAAATACTTCTCAACAAGATAATATACAAGTAGCATCTCTTATGAAGAAAAATCTACAAAAATAAAAGTTATTCGACTTTGTCTTGTTCAATTAATGTGGTAGATTTGTTAAAAAAATTAAGCCTAATTTCAGATCGAAATTAGGCTTAAAATTATCCTCTAATTTATTTATAAAAAAGCAAGTTTTAGATCTATAGCTGCACTTAATGTCATCACAATAAAAACTAGTTCTTCCAATCTCCGGATTATCCCATATCCCATATTCCATAAGCTGTCCCCATAGGAAGGGTGGAAAGAAACGCCAATCCCGCTCCAAATCCAATAACTAATAAGGGGGATATTTCCATTTAAGGGCCCTATGAAGATTATTTATCATTGCAACACTCAAAACATTCAAATAAAACAGCTACAATTCGTTAGTTAAAAGAATTGTGGAGTCATTCTTTTAACCATGCCTTCTTTAAGAGTTTCACACCCACATCAATTTCATTTGAAGAAAGATTACTGAAACCTAGTTTAACCATTGGTCCGTCGGAGTTATTTTTAATGAAGTAGAGGGACGTAGGATACACCGTAACGCCATGAAAGGAAGCTTGTTGAATTAACCATTCTTCTGAATGCTTCAGATGTACTTTGACTAATACATACAAACCGGATTGTTCACCAATAATGGATATATTTTGAGCGAATTGCTCTTTTAATGCGGATACTAAGTGCTGCATTTTTCTTTTATAAACAAGGCGCATGCGTTTAATATGTCGACTCCATTCTCCCTCTTCCATAAGTTTAGCCATTGTCAGCTGGCTAAGCAGGGAGGTAGTAGCTTCAAAATGAAGAAACTGATTTTTAAAACGATTTAATAATGGCTGTGGCAAGACCATATAACTTAAACGAATTCCTGGAAGAAAGGACTTCGAGAAATTCCCTAAATAAATGACTCTTGCTGAATCGATGGAGGCAAGAGCAGGAAATGGTTTTTGTGTATAGCGAAATTCACTATCATAATCGTCTTCAATAATATATCCACGAATCTTGTTAACCCAATGAATAAGCATTTGCCGTTGTTGAATAGACATGCTTACTCCAATTGGACTTTGATGGGAAGGGGTTACATAGATTAATCGTGATTTCATTTGTTCTAATTGTGAAAGTTCAGCACCTGTTTCATAAACCGGCAAAGTTTCAAACATAAAACGATGGAATTGAAAAGCTTCCCTAGCACCGTCGTAACCAGGGTCTTCAACTATAATGCTTTGGAATTCATCCTTCATTATATGTCCAAGGTATACAAGCATTTGTTGGGTACTGCTTCCGATAATAATTGCATTTGCATTTGTTTTCACTCCGCGTGATTGGAATAAATATGTGGAGATTTGTTCGCGCAGGCATTCTTCCCCAAATGGTTCCCCGTATCGAAAGCTATCCTGTAAAGTTAATACTTGATTAGCAATTCTCCTCCAAATTTTCAGCGGGAAATGTTTTTGATCAACGGCATCTGCCCTGAAATTAACTACCGGAAGTTTCTTGGACTCAGTCTGCTTTTTATTATAAGAGATTAATGGCTCCTGAAATATTAGCGGTTCTAACTCATTTGCAAAATAACCTTTTCTGCCTTCTCCACGAATATACCCTTCAGCAACAAGTTGTTCATATGCCAGTAAAGTTGTATTACGGCTTACATGTAAGGAATCTGCAAGTTGACGAATGGAAGGTAATTGCTCATTCGCCAATATGTCTCCTTGTTCAATATATGATTTAAATTTCTCGTAGATTTGTTTGTATTTTGGGGAGTTATCATTGAAAGTAAAAATGGTATTATTCATTTGCATTCCCTCTGACATGTATATTTATTTATTATTGTACCTTTTTTCATGTCAACTTGTATAATAATATTTTTTTATCGGATATTTATTTTTAATGCTTATATTTTTAAAAACTCTAATACAAATTTGAAAGGATGATTATTGTGTACATTCCTAAGCAATATCGTATGAAAAATGAAGAGGCAGTTCAAATTATGAAGTCAAACCCGTTTGCCTTATTGATTACTGTTAATGAACATCGTCCCTTGGCTACGCATATTCCATTGGAAATACGGGAAGATGAAGGGAAAATCTATGCGACTGGGCACATTGCATACGGAAACAAGCAGAAAAAAAACTTAGACAATAATAGTGATGTGTTACTGATTTTCCAAGGGCAGCACGCTTACATTTCATCAAGTTGGTATCAGTGCGAAGAGGTTCCTACTTGGGACTATCTAGCTGTACATGCGTATGGATCAGCACGTTTAATCACTGAAGACGAGCTGATTTCCTCCTTGGATACCATGCTTAATCACTATGAGTCTCACCGAGAAAATGGTCGGACCTGGGAAACGTTTGATCCAGAGTTGCTTAAGAGAGAAATGAAAGGAATAGTGGGCTTTGAAATTGAAATCACATCTATTCAAGCTGCAGCCAAAATGAGTCAAAATCGTAATGACACTGATTACAAAGCGATTGTTACAGAGCTTGAGAAATCAAATGAACAAGGGGAAATTCAGGTTGCTCAATGGATGCGTGAGCAAAGGAATGGGTTAATTAAATGATTTTTGAGTGGCACCCCTAAAAGCAAAAATGGTGTTTATCACTTTTAAGGGAAAGCAAAGGTAAGTCAAAACCATTCCTTACACAGACAAGAGCTCATAATAAAACTGTTGGAACAGATTCCTTTTCTAAATGAGCAACAAATCGCCTCCTTGATGAAAGCGAACCTTAAAAAAGTGTAACCTTGCTTTCACCATCGAGGAGGAGCCCAATAAAACATATGCAAAAATACAACAAGGAGTTGCTTTTTATGGAGTTTTCAAATATTTGGCTATTTGTAATTACTGCTGCTACATTGTTAATAATACCTGGACCGGCTGTGTTGTATATTATGGCAAGAAGTATTGATCAAGGGAAGAAAGCGGGCATAGTATCAGTTCTTGGTGTATCTCTTGGTGGTTCTGTTCACGTTTTAGCTGGAGCAATTGGAGTTTCAGCAATCCTTATGACATCAGCAACGGCCTTTAATATCGTTAAATACTTAGGTGCTGCTTATCTTATCTATCTGGGTTGTAGGACTTTATTTTCTACATCTGATCGAACGGCTTCAGAAATTCCAAAAGCCCCTCGCAAAAAGTTATTAAAGATATTTTACGAATCTGCGCTCGTAGAAGTAATGAATCCTAAGACAGCACTCTTTTTTTAGCCTTCTTTCCGCAATTCATATCACCTTCGGCCGGATCAGTCACAATACAATTTTTACTTTTAGGAATTATTTTTATTATCCTAGCTTTTATTAGTGATGGTCTGTATGCAGTTCTTGCAGCAAGTATTAGAAAGCGGATTCTGGGTAGTGAAGTAAATTCTAAGTTGCAGAATCGGATAACTGGTTATTTATATATTGTTCTAGGGGTATTCTCCGCCTTTGCGAGTCCCTCCAAAACATAAGAGTGTTTGATGAAATTTATCGAGTTGTTACACAACAAATAGCGATTCCACTAAGACAATAAGTAAAATGAAATGGAGAGAGAATTTATGCCTAGATTTATCATTGAAGATGATTTTTGGTCGTTATTCCCTCATGCAAAAATAGGCACCCTTATTTGCCAGGGGATTGACAATTCAATAAAGGACGTTGAATTCTGCGAGAAGCTGCTGCAGGAGGCAGAGAAAGAAGCACATAAATTTCTCAGTCTGGAGGAATTGAGTAGTAATCCAGTCATATTCGTTTGGCGAGAAGCTTTTCAGAAATTCAAGACAAAGAAAGGGGCAAGGTGTTCCATTGAAGCTTTATTAAAAAGAGTGAAAAATGGCAATCATATCGGAACAATAAACCCGCTTGTTGACATCTATAATTCAATTTCATTGCGTTATGGGCTTCCATGCGGCGGAGAAGATATCGACACTTTCGTAGGCGATATTCGGCTAACGCAGGCAAATGGAAACGAACCGTTTATCCCATTGGGAGAAGATGAAAATGCTTCACCATATGAAGGTGAAATTGTTTATAAAGATGATGACGGAGCAATATGCAGATGCTGGAATTGGCGTGAAACTCTGAGGACGATGCTAACAGAAAATACAAAAAATGCATTCCTCTGCATTGAATTATTAGATGAAACAAGAAGTAATGAATTTCATATGGCGCTAAAAGAATTGTCTGATTTAGTGTCACATAAACTTGGTGGTATTGTGAAGATTGAAGTATTAGATATTAATAATAGGGAAATTACAATCTTTGATTAGTCAAATAGCATACTCTGTCTGCAAATGTTATGGAATTCATAGTACGATGTATCAAATGTTTTCAACGCGGACCATACTTAAGATAAGTGTGAATCCAACTATGAAACCAGTAAATTTATGAATCGCGTTTCTACATAATATCAAGAGTAGATAACTACTTTCTAGGTTATAACCCTTATTCAACAAGAGGGAGTAGCTTATAAATAATTAAATCCCAATTTCTGATTTATATACTGAGAGATTGGGATTTTAACCCAGAAGTATCCTGAACATTGTTAATCAGCGTTTTCTGGTGGTATCACACTCTTCAATTGGGAAGGATGTTAGCGGATAAATAAAGAGTATTTGATAAAGAACAGGATTAGCGTATACCTTTTACAGTGATTTCTTCTGCATGATATTTAAAAGCAACATTTACATTAAAGCACGCTTTTTTTCATCAGCAGTTTGGTCAATTGTTAACTAAAGCAAGATACTAGGGTTTAGTTCTCATGAAAATTCTATAGTCTTCGCAGATGCAACAAATTGAAAAATGACCGCTTGAAACTTCGCCTGATCGCCTTTATGTGTAAAGAATCCCCAGTGAAGCAATCGCCTCCTTGTGCACAAAGTTAATTTGAATAATAACAATTCAATATTTTACGACAATCTTAACGCTCATAGATTTTCAGCATTACTTGGATAAAGAGAGAAGCAATTCTAGATAACGCTCCTTATAAACATATCTTGAAAAAATAAGTGGAGAAGAATTATGGATAGAATTATTGAAGAGATTAAAGTTATTGCAAGATGCTTAGATACACTCAACAATATAGTATATAAAGATCTTAACCTTTCTAGGGGACAGTACTTGTATCTCATTCAAATCTGTGAACACCCGGGAATGATTCAAGAAAAGATAGCTGAAGTGATTAAAGTAGACAGAACTACAGCAGTTCGCGCTAAAAAAGTTAGAAATAAATGGATTTATAAAAAGAGTGGGTGATAAGGAGAACAGAAAAATAAAAAAACTATTCCCTACAGTAAAAGGAAAAGAAATATATAAACTGATAGAAAAAAAGAGAAACACTTTAATGCAACAGCTCTTCAGAGTATTAATATTGAGGAACAGAAATTAGTTTTAAATCTTATTCAAAGAATAAGAGGAAATATTGAAATTGATTGGCGGCATATAAAAAAGGGTTCTGGTGCAAAAACTCCAAGATAATTACAATTAATCTCTAAATCATGGAATATTGATACTATTAACGAGTAGCGTAAGTTCAACAAGTTAAAGACATCAATCATAATCATTATCTTCCACAATTGGGCGCTTTAATGTAGTAATAAATAAGAACCCAATTTATCTAATTTAATACAGAGAAATTGGGCTTTTTAGTATTGAAGTTTCCTTAACAATGTAAAACAATATTTTCCTGACGCTACCCCTTATTGAGTTGAGCGTACTAAATTAATAAACTTCCTAAGTCCTTCAGAGATTTGTTCTTCACTGGCATAGGAATAGCTTAACCGGAGCCATGAGGAAGGCTCCTTTAAAGGGTCACATATTTGGCCGGGAACAAATGAAATTGATTGCTCCAGACTATTGACCAATAAGTCTTCTGTTGACAGGCAGCCTGGGAGCTGTACCCATAAATTCAAGCCACCATTTGGGCTGGTCCATCGCCAATCGGTTACGGACAGTTCTTCCTCCATGATTTCCTTTCGTATTTGGAGCGCAATTCGCAGTTTCTCAACATGTTGCTGCAGCCTTGGAGATGATAAGTAATGCAGGAAAATCTTTTGATTTAAAAGCGGTGATCCATTATCGGCCAATGATTTTACTGCTAGCAATGATTTCACCACGGAAGACTGACAGTTCATCATGACGGCTATTCGCAACCCCGGTGATACATATTTGCAAAAGCTTTTGATATATATCACCATGCCGGAGGTATCATAGGTATACATGGGCGGCGGAGGCTTCTGATCAAAAAAGATGTCGTTGTAAACATCGTCTTCTACTAACAGACAACGGTGGTCCTCGGCTAACTGGACTAATTGTTTTCTTTGAGCCGATGGGACCGTGTATCCTGTTGGATTATGGAAGGTTGAATTTAAATAAAACAGACGAGGTTTGTGTTTTTTCATGATGAATTCAATCTGCTCTAAATCATATCCGTACGGATGAATATCGACGGTTACAATATTGGCTCCTTGTGCTCGAAAAATATCAATGGCAGAACTATAGGTTGGTCTCTCCAAAAGGATAGTGTCTCTTGATTTTACATAGGCCTGGGCAATCAGATGAATGGCTTGCTGCGAACCGGTCGTAATTAATAGCTGATCTGGATGTGTAATCGTTTTATATTGCTGATTAAAATAGTCAGAAAGTGATTGACGCAGTTCATGATCGCCTTGTAAGGTGGAGTAGGTGGAGAGAACCTTTGGATAGAGATCAAAAACTTTTTTTACATAGTCCGATATGAAGCGATTTGGCAAAAGATTAGGGTCAATTAATGCCTGTGAAAATTGGTAGGAAACAGGTGTCTCATGGATTTCCGATAAATGATTTTTTTGTACATATGCAGAAACGATCGGATTTTCCATGTTTTCTAATTTATTAATTTCACGGGATTGGACATAATAGCCGGATTTATCTTTGACATAGACTCTATTTTCCTGTTTAAGAAGCTGATAGGCCTTTAATACGGTTAAGCGATGAACCTTCATCTTAGCAGCTAAATTTCTAATTGAAGGGAGCTTTTCATTCTCATTCCATTCATTAAGTTCGATTCGGTGTAATACATAATCGTATACTTGTTTAAATAAGTAATCTCCATTCATTTCTTTCCCTCCCAACCCCTTTGATTTTAGCATATTTCTCCTTGATCTGGTCTAATGATTTTCATCTGTTCTATTCCCCTTCACCTATAATGGAGCAAAAAGGAGGAATTGATATGGATTTTTATATCGTAGATGTCTTTGCTGAAGAAAAATATCAGGGAAATCAGCTTGCTGTTCTAGTGCCAGAGAGTAATCTCACAAGGAAGGAGATGCAGCAGATTGCCAAAGAAATTCATTTTTCGGAAACGAGCTTCATCATGTCCAATAAACAGGAAAATGGCGGGTATGATGTTCGAATCTTCACCCCAGATGAGGAGGTGCCCTTCGCGGGACACCCTACCTTGGGCACTGCGTATATCATCAATCGGATTATGGAAAACGGAAAGGCTTCCAAAGTCGTCTTGAACCTGCCTGTCGGACAGATTCCAGTTGTTTTCAACGGCGACACTCTCACCATGAGCCAAAACGAACCTTCCTTCGACATGAAGATAGACCATCTCGAATTTGTCGCAAGGGTGCTTAATATCCAAGTGGAGGACATACGGACAGATTTTCCAATCCAGCTGGTCTCCACAGGACTGCCCTGCATCATTGTCCCACTGAAATCGGTTGACGGGGTACAACGATGCAGCATCGACCCTGTACAGTTCAAACGCTTTCTGGAAACTTATTATAAATGTAACCTGCTTGTTTTTTCTGAGGAGGAAAGCAGGGACCCAAACTGCCTTCGTGTGCGGGTATTCATGAGCGACACAGGCTTTTATGAGGATCCTGCGACAGGTAGCGCAAATGGCAATTTGGCGGGCTACCTTCTGAAATATCGGTTCTTCGATAAGGAGAAGATCGATGTTCGTGTCAAGCAGGGCTACGAGATGGGACGTCCCTCAAATGTGAATATGGCCGCCAAATTAAAAAATGGAACATATGATATCCAGATTGGCGGGAAGGTGCAACTGGTCGCAAAGGGAGACTGGTTATCGAGCGACTGAGAGGGATACTGGGACAGGTCTCTGTTCTACCGTATATTTAAATTTGACAGATTTGTTTTTGCCTGTTGTGAGGGATTTCTGCAGGGAATTTGATATATAATGGAGAACTACCTAAGGAAAATATGGAGATACATTCGGATTATTTAGATAATGTATTAAATAATCAAAATAACAAAGTCTTGATAATTACAATTCAAAAACTTGTTATAAAAAAGAAAAATCCTGAGCACTTTGAAATATTAATGAATCAGATTAATTTCATTATGTTTGATGAGGGACATAGAGAGCCGGCCTTAGAATCTTGCTAAAGCGGACGCACAAAGGTCACAAGGTACGAAGAAGCGGAAATTATCCGGTTAAAAGCGGTAGCAGAGGCAGAAGCCTAGCAGAAGATCGCTGAAGCTTTTGAACAGTTTGGACAAGCGGATGTAATGGACATGATTTTGAAAATGCTGCCGGAGTATGCAAA
Source organism: Bacillus sp. T-10(2022) (assembly GCF_056502895.1). Lineage (NCBI taxonomy): Bacteria > Bacillati > Bacillota > Bacilli > Caryophanales > Bacillaceae > Bacillus > Bacillus sp. T-10(2022). The sequence goes on along the minus strand of NZ_CP113518.1, from coordinate 3,203,128 downwards.
ACAAGTGTCAAGCCCACTCAGTAATATCGACAAGATTACTGTAGTGGATACAGGTGGAACCGGTGTGAATAGGGGTGCTAATAAAGTGACTGGATATGCAACGGGTTTAATGGCAACATTGCCGAAGTCATTATAGGCATCTTCGGGAATTGATCAAAGACTTGCTTGAGAATTTCTCAGGAAAGCAGAATTTACCATTTTCCACCATAAAACGGAAGCATGCCGAGGCGATCATGAATATGGCAGCAGGCAAGGAAGAGTAAAATAAAATGAAGAAAGGTAAGAGCACTAATATGCTCTTACCTTTTTTTAAATAGTTTTCGCTTATAAAAGGCATGATCAGTTTATCTGGCCTTTTATACTTAACAAATATGTTCGTCATACTCGGTTTTCAAGTAATTCATCATCCTTTGTTTTTGGTGGGAATAATGAAAGCAATTAAAGTAAAAGGAAAAGTCGTCAAAAAAGAGAGGGTTTTTATCATCGAAGCTATAAGAATTTAAAAAATCCGAGATTACTTTTTCTTGTTCCACTACATCGAACAATCCGGATATATAAAAATGATAACTGAATTTATCATATAAAAAAAGGTTCCCTGTATCATCAAAAATATTTTTCACAGTATGACTATCCAATTCTAACTCACTCCTTCCTTACCAATATACCTTTTTATCGATGAAATTATTCAGTGCTCATCTTTCAGGGAATATTATTATATTTATTGCAGCGTGTTTTTTATACCTTCAATGCATTCAAGGTATGAAATAAATGCAGGCAGCAAGAATATTGAACGAAAAAAGCACATCCAATAAGGATGTGCTTTCATAAAATTATTATTTGTACATTTCAGCCACTTGTTTTTGCAATTCGCCATTTTCAAGGTACTCATCATAACTCATTTGCTTATCGACTGTACCTTTTGGAGTAAGTTCAATGATACGGTTCGCTATAGTTTGGATGAACTGATGATCATGTGAAGAGAAGATCATAGATCCTTTAAAGCTGATCAAACCGTTGTTCAATGCCGTAATCGACTCTAAGTCCAGATGGTTAGTAGGTTCATCAAGCATCAGGACGTTCGAACCGCTTAACATCATTTTGGAAAGCATACAGCGGACTTTTTCGCCCCCTGAAAGTACACTTGCCTTTTTCGTGACTTCATCGCCAGAGAATAACATTCTGCCCAAGAAACCGCGCAGGAAGCTTTCGCTCTGGTCATTTGGTGAATATTGACGGAGCCAATCGACAAGATTTAAATCGACACCTTCAAAGAATTCAGCATTATCCTTAGGGAAGTATGCCTGAGAGGTGGTAACTCCCCATTTGAATGAGCCGCTATCAGGTTCAATTTCACCTGCCAAGATTTTGAACATTGTTGTTTTAGCAATCTCATCTTTGCCGACAAATGCAATTTTGTCGCCTTTATTCATCGTGAAGCTGACGTTATCCAATATTTTTACGCCATCGATCGTTTTCGAGATTCCGTCTACACGAAGCAGGTCGTTCCCGATTTCACGTTCAGGAGTAAAGCCGACGTATGGATAGCGGCGTGAAGAAGGCTCGATGTCATCCAAGCTGATTTTGTCCAATAATTTCTTACGGGATGTAGCCTGGCTCGATTTGGATGCATTGGCACTGAAACGCGCGATGAAATTTTGAAGCTCTTTGATTTTTTCTTCTTTTTTCTTATTGGCATCTTGAGTCAGTTTAAGGGCAAGCTGGCTTGATTCATACCAGAAGTCATAGTTACCGATATAAACTTTGATTTTACCGAAATCAAGATCCGCAATATGTGTACAAACTTTGTTAAGGAAGTAACGGTCATGGGAAACTACGATAACGGTGTTTTCAAAGTTGATTAGGAATTCTTCCAGCCATTTGATCGCTTTTAAGTCCAAGTGGTTGGTAGGCTCATCCAGTAAAAGAACATCCGGTTTACCGAATAATGCCTGGGCAAGCAATACTTTAACTTTGTCGCCACCGTTCAATTCAGCCATTTTCTTTGTATGCAGGTCTTCCGCGATGCCAAGGCCTTTTAAGAGGATTGAAGCTTCAGGTTCAGCTTCCCAGCCGTTTAATTCGGCAAATTCTCCTTCAAGTTCGGCCGCTTTCATTCCGTCTTCGTCGGTGAAGTTTTCCTTCATATAGATGGCATCTTTTTCTTGCATGACTTCATATAATCTTTCATGTCCCATAATGACTACTTTAAGGACTTCTTCCTCTTCATAAGCGAAGTGATCTTGCTTTAGAACGGCAAGGCGTTCGCCAGGACCCATATGGACATCACCGGATTGCGCTTCAATTTCACCGGAAAGGATTTTTAAGAAAGTGGATTTACCCGCACCATTCGCACCAATCAGCCCATAGCAGTTACCAGGAGTGAATTTTATATTAACATCTTCAAACAGTTTACGATCGCCATAACGTAAACCAACATTATTTACTGTAATCATTTATTTACATTCCTCCAAAATACTTTTGTTTCAACGTGTCCAACACTTTGTTTCATTAGTTTTACGCTGATTCATACAAACAGCAGTTTACGATCTTGTATGTTTTAAACTGTGCATCATTTAAATTGTATCTCATTTTTGCAAAAAGTTAAAGGAGGATTAGTAAAAACAGGTGAACACAGTGACATTTCTAACGTTTTCCTTTCGATACTAAATATTAACATGCTAAAGAGAACAATATTAAGGTGGACATTATGAAGTTCCTGAATTGAACAGAAGAGATAAAGTCTATAGGGATTTTAGTTGTGCATGAAATAACCAAAATTTATATAGTAAGTTATTCCTATTTGTGATAATTTTATATGATGTGTTTAAGGATATATAATCATAATAATTATTAAGATTATCTTAAATTTCATCTAGAGTTTTCACAACAAGGAGAAGGTAAATGATTAAGTCGAAAAAGGATTATAGATTTTATTTAAATGAAGATTTAAAGGCACATAAGATAGCAAAGTGGAATTGGTATTTACGATATCGTTTTCCTATTGTTCATTACCAAAGAACTCTAAGGAAAGTTGAATATTATAAGAATTGTAAAAAGAGTCCCTTTAGTAGAATCTATTTAAAGTTCCTTGAAGGTACTCTAATAAATCAAGGAATAAGGCTTGGGTTTTCAATCGGAAGAAATGTTTTTGGCCCAGGATTATGTATGGCTCATTGGGGAAGTATAGTAGTTCATAAATCAACAAAGGTAGGGAAGAATTGTAAAATTCATTCTGCTGTAAATATAGGAATTAAAAAAGGGAAATGTCCTGTAATTGGAAATAATGTTTATATAGGACCTGGAGCTAAATTATTTGGTGGAATAACAATTGGCGATAATGTTAAGATTGGTGCCAATGCTGTAGTAAACAAAGATGTCCCAAGTGATGTAACAGTTGTAGGAATACCGGCAAGAGTGGTTTCTTAAATCAGTAAAAGAGTATGTATAAAACGAAAGCATCCATTCATTGGGTGATTTTTATTGGCAGGATATCCTTCTGACATTATCGAATTGATAATCGAAAGGGGAGCATTCTGCAATGATGGAAAAATTTCATGAGATTATTATCGATGGAAGAGTGTATGAGGATATAGGTCATTTTACACTTTTCAATAAGGTAATTATTATTGAAATTACAAATTAACTCATTTCTGTATCTAGAGGAATTAAAAATGGCGGAGTAGCAATTAGTGAAGTTAAGTTTATTAACAATGGCAAACCTCTTGTGACTTATGAAGGAGGATATATTGTTGATACCATTATTAAAAATGAGGTTCAACTATATCCAGTTTAAAGGAAGCCCTCATTTTTTGAGGGCTTTTTATATTTTGTCTAAAAATAAATATTTTTCGATGAAATTAATGAATAAGTGGTAAAAAGCTCCTGCATTAGAAAACTATTGTAGTATTAAATAATTTATAACTTAGAAGAAGTGCAGCAATGAAAAACTCAATAGTGGCATCATTTGTTATTTTTATCATTCTACTTGTAGGTGGATGTGGTCAAGAAAAGAAAGAGGAAAGTAAAGAGGAAGGTTCTGTTGAACAAGTAAGTGAATCAGGGGAACCTTTGGAAGAAGAGGTTAAACAATTTGAGGTTAAAGAAAAGATTGATCAACTTGGGAACGAATCTTAGTGGTCTTCCAACAGATCATTTAAATACAATCGTTACTGAACAAGATGGGTATACCTATGTTATTGAACCGGTTTTTGACAATAACGTAAGGGACTCAAGTGCTTTATCGTTCATGTTCAAAGTATCAGTTATTAAAGATGGCAAATGGGTAGTTAAGGGGAAAACAACAGATTTAACTAATGAGATATATAACACAAAGGATTTGAATGCTAAATATTGGTTTTCAAATACCCATCTGGGTGGGTCAAACTTTTTTGTCCAAACTAATACAACATTTGAAAGTAATTCAAACGTTGACCCGATAAATCAAATTCACCGGATCTCATTTTCTCAAGACGGTGTAGCTCACTATAAGAAAATTTTTGATGAGACGAACAATGAAAGCTATGAAACTTCTAAAAGTATAGGTTATGATTTTATAGATGGGCTTGAACAAACTTATATTATTGAGTCAATCTCTATAGATGAAGAAAAAAAATCAAGAGTAATGGATAAAGACGGAAAACTTTTATATTCAATTGACAATTACGCTGTAGATCTTGGAGAGTACTCTGGGATACCTATTATAACAACTTTACATAATGATGTTTTATTCTTTGGAAGATCAAGTGAAGCAGAGGCTTACGATTTCAAAGCTAAGGATCTGATTTGGAATGAAGATGGTACTGAGAAGAGTTATAATTTGGCTGAGGGTTCAGTTGAAGCCTTTACTAATGTTGAAAATGGAATTTATACAATTTCTCTCGAAAATGGTGAATACTTAGTAGGTTATACTATATTAAATAAAAAACAAGCAATAGTGAGTAGTATTGCATTACCTTCTGAACTAAATATTGAAAAAACCTTTATATCATTGAATGATGAAAATGTTAACGTGTATACATTGGTTGATTATAAAGGAAAAGCTACTTTGCAGAAGTATATTATTCCACGTATAGACATGTAATGAATTTATGAGGCATCCAATCCTTTGGATGCTTTTTAATTTTGGAGAAGGAAGTTAATAAAAAACCATCACGTAAGTATGATGGTTTTACATTTTGAACAGGTTATATCTTGAAGTGGCCTAAATTTTATCTTTTTTAAATCGTACTTAGTTAATACAAAAAAGCCCTTGTATTTCAACCCACACTCACTATTATTTTGGTCTTTAATTGCATGGATAGATTCATCATAAATTATAGTTGGAAAATGCATTTTTGCGCCTCTTATTTTAAATTTAGGCTAATTAAAATAAACAACTCGGCTACCTGATCAAATCATAAAACGTGTTTAAGGATTTGCTTTACCTCATTAAAATCCGCCTAGGAATTTATAGTATCATAAGTAAGTAAAAGAAAAAGCTGGTAAATTTTTCTTTTGATTTGTTAGCTAAATGATGTAAAGCCCATCAAGTTAAAAAACGGGAATTGTCTATGTTATTAGCCAGTATTATTGCTAATGTAATTACATTATTAATGAATTAGGAATGTTTATAGAATGGATTTTCCATCTGTTAAGGAAGCAAGACAATATCTAATGGATTCCGAGAGACATTAATTATTATGATGTCTTTTTTTTTATTGTTGTGAAGGGAAAAGTGGGACATGAATTATCCATTGTAGATTAACGTGTAAAGGGGGGATGAAGTGAGGTGGATAAGGATAGTGTAAGTAATTTAGGTAAAGCACAACAGACTGCTGCTGAGTTGTTAGCTACTGGTAACATTGAGAAAAAAGAGATAGCTGAGACAGTCGGAGTGAGTAGAATAACCTTATATAATTGTCAGGGCGGCTTTTTATTATTTAATCCACTAATTGGTAAAGAACATTAAAACGCATACGAGTATGAATTTTCTAAAGTTAATTGTACCTTCTTGTTTATTATGGAAAAGTAGGTATTTTTACCTTTTTTTATGTTAAAATATTAAAGTCTTTTTAAAATCAGGAGGAATTTCATCATGAAAAAAATCGTATTAGGCTTTGCATTATCGTTGTCTATATTAGTTTTGGCTGCTTGTGGATTAGGGGAGGAAGCTGGTTCTACTAAACAACCAACTGCTCAAAGTGCGCCTGCTAAAGTGGATAAGAAGGACCAAGTGAGTCAATTAAAAGATAGTGTAGTGGTATTCAATTATGAAGGTAAAGATGTTAACGGAAAACAATTGAACGAATTTGCTGATGAATATATGTCTAGTCTTGGCGAATCCAAAAAATTCGATAAAGAGTCTGTATTCTTAGGAATGAACTTATGAAATACTCAGGGGTATCTCAAGAGACAATTGATGAATCTCATAAATCATTCGTTGAACGAAATGAAGGAAACGAAGATTTAATAGATATGAGTAAAGGTGCGACATTATTTATAGAACTAGAAAAAGCGCTTTTCTTTAAGGATTATTCGTTCAATGAAGAATTAATGAATAAATACTACAATAATCTGTCTGATGGGGCGAAAGCTAATGTTTCACAAAAAGACTTCGCTACTAACTATGGTCTTATTTACAAAAACATTACTGAAGATAAAGAAGAATACCAAAAATTAAAAGATTTCCAACAAAAAAATTACTTAACGACTCTGGCGCTAAAGGTATCGACCTTAAAGTTCAAGATGAAAAAACTGAATTTATACTATAATTATCTGAACCTATGAAAAAATCATTAATTTTAATCACACTTTTATTAACTGGATGTACCACTCAAGCATCAGAAACTAATGAGTTGTTAATCATTGCCCACCGAGGAGATTCTTCTGAAGCACCAGAACATACTATGCCGTCATATGAGAAAGCAATTAACTCTGGAGCCGACTTTATTGAAATTGATTTAAGGATAACAAAGGATGATCAGTTAATTGCCATGCATGACGAAGCTGTAGATCGCACAACTAACGGTATAGGCAAAGTATCAGGATACACTTTAGATGAACTAAAGAAATTGGATGCTGGTAGTTGGTTTAATGAGGATTATAAAGGAGAAAAAGTTGTTACCTTAGAAGAAATTTTTGATAGATTTAAAACTGATGCAAACTATTATATTGAAACCAGAACAGTCGATAATCAAACCGTTATGGAGAAGAAATTACTTAAAATACTTTCAGAACGACAACTCTTGGATAAGGTAGTAATACAGTCCTTTTCATCAGAGAGTTTGAAATTAGTTCATAAATTGGATAAGGATATTCCTCTTATTCTGCTTTGTAAAGATGCAGAAGTGCCTTATCTAAAGTTAAATGAAATTAACCAATACGCTATAGGAATTGGTTTAAATGGCAAACTGGTTGATGAGGCGTTTGTAGGAAGGATGCATGAAGCTAATTTAGTGGTGCATACTTTTTTCGATAAAAAAAATGAGAAAAAACAAATTGAAGAAGTGGTTTCTTACGGTGTTGACGGAGTCTTTACCGATTACTTAGACAATGCTAATAAGCACCAATAAAAATCAAGTCGTCCCATAAGGGCGGCTTTTTATTATGCAATGAAAGGTGGAGGAAAGTTTGGAACCAGATATATTAAGCATGTTATTAAAAGAAGGTGGATTCGCAGCCTTATTTGTATCCCTGACATGGAAAATGGTGACCAAGAAAAGATTAAGCAAGTTAAACAAAAATTTGACTATTAAAAGAGTATTTTAATCAGCAAAATACTTTGTTTCAACGTGTTCAACACTTTGTTTCATTAGTTTTACGCTGATTCATACAAACAGCAGTTTACGATCTTGTATGTTTTAAACTGTGCGGCATCATTTAAATTGTATCTTACTTTCTAATGAAAATTAAAGGCAGATTAGCAAAAACAAACGTTTATAAGCAAAAATTCCACAGAGATTTAATTTTGTTTATAAATTGTCACCTATAATGTAAGTACTATTTTTTTGCTGAATAAAATTACTGGTACAAAGACTCATTACGCACCATCCTTATTATTGGTAATATAGGTAACTGTAACTAACACAACGGTAGGATCATATATGAGTGATTCATTAGGTTTTTGGAAACGTCTTTTCGCAGAAGTATTGGGTGGCATAATTGTATCAGCACCATTAGCGATAATATTTGGGGTGATTACCGGTGATTGGGAAAATGAAAATTTTTCAACGTTTTTTAACTTTCTCTACATGGTGATTGTCCCGATACTATGGTATGGCTATACAGTGATAGGCACAATGCTATTGCTGCTTTGGTTTATGCCATTACATTAGGGATAGGGTTTATTGTTAGTGCATTCATGGTTGGTATAAGGAAAGACCATAGAGCGATACATGATTTCATAGCAGGTACATACGTGACATCAAATAAACCATGAATAATGGATCAGCAGTTTAATAGCTGCTTTTTTTTATGCAAATCTACAATTTAAAATCCGATACGATTTTTTTTGCGGGTAAATTACAATTTAAGGTATAAATATTACATTGGAAACCACGATAGAATTATCTATTCCATTAATACACTGGCAATTAGGAAGCAAAAAGCACTTAACCTTAAGGGTCAAGTGCTTTTGTTATTCAAAACCTCTTTATTTTGATTAATGATGATTTTATTTCTTAAAATCATTTCTTTATTATTAAGTCCAACATTGAGTTCTTTTGTATTATTCACTTTTTCCAGTAGTGACACAACAGATATTTCCAGTAATTCAGAAATAGGCATATTTGTTTTGGATGATAAATTTTCAAGTTCATGGATTAATTTAGGGGATAGCATTGGTTGTCTTTCATTTATTTCCATGACAGAACCCACTTTCTTAAAAAAGTTATGTAATTGTAATTTAAGTATATAATGAGAGTTTCCAATAAAACATTAAATTAGCGTTATTTATGTTAAGAATTGATGACAATAGCAGTTCAAAAGTCAACATATTATAGCTAAAATCAATCTGGAATATATAGTGTATTCTTCGAATTATATGAAATATCAGGGATTGTAAATTTCAACTATATAATTCTATGTCTCCAGATTTGTCAACCATTGGCTTTTCTGGTAGTATAAATGTCCATTTCGTCTTAGCATCGGCATTTTAATAAGTTTGATAAATACACAAGGAAGGGGAAGTGATTTTATTGGGTAATCACCCTGATTTTGAACAGGAACGACAGCGGCTGGATTTTACGAAACGTTATATCGATGTAGTCATCAAAACATCAGAAACAAGCAAAGATCAATTTCAGAGGAATATGCAAGAAGCTTTTGGCGATGCCGATTGGTCTGAATCAGCCTTATATTCACAGCTGCTGACGACGGCCAACTTTTTTGAGATGTCCAAAACCGAACTAGAAAGTTTACGCAAAGCAAGTAAAAAACCTTACTTTGCAAGAGTGGATTTTGAAAGGAATGACGGTGATAGAGGCGAAGTCCTTTATTTCGGAAAAACATCGCTTTATCAGAGGGAAAGCCAGGAACAGATCATCGTCGATTGGCGTTCACCGATTGCAAACCTGTATTATGAGGGACGGATTGGTGAAATAGAATATGAAGCGGAAGGGGAGACATTCAGCGGGAATATCACTTTAAAAAGACAGCTAATGATAGAAGAAGGTGTCCTGGAGGAGATAAGGGACATTGATTTGACAACAACGGATGAATTGTTGCAGGAATCCCTTTCCAAAAGTTCCAGCAATCGATTGACAGATATCATTACCACGATCCAGGAAGAACAAAATAAAATCATTCGGGCAGATTTGAATAAACCTATCATTGTTCAGGGCGCAGCGGGCAGTGGTAAAACCACAATTGCTTTACATAGGATCTCTTATTTCATTTATCACTATAAAGACTTGTTCGATCCGCGTCAATTAATGATTCTTGCTCCGAGCCGGGTTTTCATTGATTACATATCTGAAGCTTTACCTGAATTGGGTGTCGAAAAGGTAAAACAATTCACATTTTCCGAATATGTTCAGGTAGCGATAGGAAAGCAAGTGAAGCTTATCGCGGATGATAAATTAACTCGATTGCTGGAAAAGGATGATGAAGAAATTAATTCAGCCGTCTGGATATCAGGTCTGAAGGGTTCCCCTACCTTTAAATATATATTGGACGAATATGTAAAGGATATTTTCAGTGGTTTTCATCCGGATGCTGATTTTTATTGTGATAAATATCGCCTCTATTCCGCTAAGAAGTTCATTAGATTATTGGAAGAGGATTATTGGTATTTACCGTTATACAGCAGGCTGGACAAACTGAAGGCCATACTACAAAATGAAGTCAAATTGAAAAAGAAAACAATGCTTGAACGTGTTGTTGATTTTTATGATGCCAAAATCGAGAAAGCTCTTTATAAGAATATCGATCCAGTCATTCGCAAGGACTTTGTTACAAAATGCCTCGATAAGAAAGAGGAAAGGATGGGGCAGGTCCAAAAGGCGATCCGTACTTCGGTAAAAGGGTATTTTAAGCAATTCAAAAGTAAAGATCTCCTGGATTACTATCAGGAATTATACCAAGATCCGGGGCGTCTCGCCTCGTACAGCAACGGTAAACTTACTGTTGAAGATGCCAGTGTTTTATGTGAGTATAATCATAAATTATTCTCTGCTAAAAGTTATGAGATGGAGGACTTAGGAGCATTATTATATCTTCATGAGCGGCTTTTTGGTGTCGATAAAGAAAACAAAGCAAAAAATGTCGTCATTGATGAGGCACAGGATTATAGCTTCATGCAGTTACAGGCACTAAAGACGGCAGTGGATACCGATATGTTCACACTTGTAGGCGATCTTGCACAAGGCATCCATTCATATCGCGGACTTCAAACGTGGGATGAGGTTCACAGTCGTATTTTCCCTCGGGCGACTTATACTGAATTACAAAAAAGCTACAGAACAACTGTTGAAATAATGAAACAAGCTAATGAAATACTTCAGATGTTAACGTACGATTTCCCGGAAGTTGAACCTGTAGTTCGACATGGCAAGGATCCAGAATTCATTTCAATTGAAAAGGAAGGTTGGGAAGAAGAACTGATCGATCTTATCGAAAGCCTTAAAGGAGAAGGTTTTAAAACGTTTGCCGTTATTGCCAAAACGATGAAAGATTGCAAACTGGCAAACGAGAAACTAAGTGGATTCCATCAAGGCTTTCATTTAATAGATGAAGCGGGAAACATCCCTAAAGATAAAACATTGATTGTTCCTTCCTATCAAGCCAAAGGTCTCGAATTCGATGTCGTATTTGCAATATCCCTTGAAGAAGCGTATTGCCATGGAAATGAACTTGATATCAAATTGCTGTACGTAACAATGACAAGGCCATTGCACCGGCTTTATTTTTTAGGTAATGAGAAAAAGGCCTTCCTTATCGAGACATGAGATGTGGAGGGTGGAGAGTAACCACCCTCCTCGGGAATGCTTACAAATGCAAAAGGATATCCTGAATGTCTTCCCACCCGAAACCGACTTCGATAAGCTCGATGCCTGCCATTTTAACGGTTTTTTCAGCTATCACTTGCCCGCCAAGGGCTCTGTAAAAACCGCATGAAGGATTATCCTTTAATGCCCATATTATTAAATTCTGATGTTCCATTTTCATAAGCTCATGTATGACCGCTTTTATCATTTCTCGGCCGAGTCCCTGTCGTTGATATTCTTGTAAAAAATAAATGGAATATACTTCACCTTGAATAAGCGGATCATTCGTTTGTTCAGGGCCGCCGGCAGCGAAACCGATGATTTCCCCATTGGCGTTTTCCGCTACAAAGGTGGCATTATGCAGCATCTTTAAATTTCTTAGCCAGTTTTTCTTTTTGGCTTCCAGATTCATGGAAGACAAATATTGATCCGGGAGGATTCCTTTATAAGTTGTTTTCCAACTGTTTATATGTACATTTGCTATTCCATTTACATCTTGTTCCATGGCTTTCCTTATCTTCATAAAAACACCTTCTGAATTTCGTATTTTCCCCTAGAATATCATGGAAAAAGTGAATAAGCATTTTATTTATGTTTATAACTGCAAGAGAAAGGATATGAAATAAAAGAGTGATTCAACCAGACGAAGGGAAGGATGAGAAAGATGAAATTGAAAGTTGGTTTTTATTTTCCGGGCGGCAAAGAACTAGAGCATGAGGTAGAAGGCGATGACTCAACTCAAATGATTTCAAATATTCAAAAGCACCGTTATTATAATCTAGTTAAAGGCGATTGCCATTATGTAGTAGATACGGAAAAAGCAGCTTATTTTTCTGTAACGGAAATATCGGATTGAGATAAACCGCATTGGACTTTTGTTTCAATGCGGTTTATTCTTTTTGTTGTAAGGAAACAGGAAAAGGAGTATCGACAATGAAAATCAATTTTACCAAGAAACAGTATGAAACATTATTCAAAATGGTTCAGTACGGATATTGGGTTGCTTCCGATACTGAAGATAATAAAGAAGAATTTAGTGAGATGGAACAGTATCTCAATTCCTTTGCCAAAGATTTCGGCATGGAAGGAGTACAGTTTGTGAAGGAATATGAAATTTATGATTTGAGCCGGGAATTGGAGGATCAACTTCAAACAGTCATAAATGAGTATGAAGATGGAGTATTCAGGGATAAGCTTGCCTATCATTTGGCTAGAAAAGAGTTTGCCGAGGAGTCTGAAAACCATGAATATAATCAGGAGGAAGCGTTTATACGCATCATGGAGCTCGAGGAAAAATATCATCTACATATTGAAGAACACGGGTTAGGGAAATTGAAAATGGAAGAATAAAAAGAGAGAGGACTTTATTTGTCCTCTCTTTTCTAATTCCCAGAAGTCATGAATGTTCATCACGTATGCCAACCATTACGGATCGGTTTTATCCACCAGGATTATGGCATAATTTTTCAACTGTGTATTGGTAAAAAGCGATTAAGTCATTTTGTGATGCAAATCCTGCTTGTGCAGTCTGTTCGTTCCCTCCGCCTTTTCCGTTATACGAGCCCAGTTCCGCTTTAAAATATTGTCCGCAATGAAAGGGGGTATCCCCACTGTGTGAAAGGATGACCTTTTGCTCCTTACGTGATGCTAATAATACGGTAACCTTTTCTTTTTTTACAATCGTACCTGCAAGGTAAAGCAGTTCTTTCATTGAGCTATCTTCGAAAATACGAGAGATGAATCCCCCTCCATTTTCTGCAAGCAGGGAGTCGGCAAGAAAATTTGCATTTTCAAGTTTTAAGTTTTCATTTGCCGATAGCAGCTGCTTATAGTCATTTTCAAGTTTCTCCACCCTATTCAGGATCTCTGTACGTCCGGTATTGAATTTATTCGATAATGCAGCAAGAATTCCTAGACTTTCGGAATAATCATTCAATGCCCTGAAGCCGCACTTAAAGTAGAGACGGGTAAGTTCTTTCTGCTTCTCCGTTTTGAAAATTTTTATTAAGCCAATCTCACCGGTACGCCCTACATGAGTTCCACCGCAAGGGTTATATTCAATTCCTTCTATCTCAACAATACGGATATTTTCAGACACTTTAGGCATTTTGACGACAGGAAGTGTCTGTAATTGCTCGTTTGTCACGTAATATATAAGTATTTCGCGATTCTCGATGATATATTGATTAACTAGCTTTTCAGCAGCAGCAGTATGTACTTCAGTCCATTGAAATCCTGCCATTATATCGATCGTTAAATATTCCTTTCCAAGGTGAAAGCTGACCGTATTAGAGTCAAACAGTTCCCTGCAGACAGCAGAGAGTAGATGCTGGCCGCTATGCTGTTGCATATGATCGAAGCGGCGGGACCAATCAAGTTCACAGTGAACGATCTCTGAATCTGGCCGTCTCTCCATCTTATGATGGATCTTTCCATCATTGTCTTTTATAACGTCAAGAACGGTGATTCCTTCTATTTTACCAGTATCTGCAGGCTGACCGCCCCCTTCGGGATAATAAGCGGTTTCTTCAAGAGTGATATAGTAAAAGCCGTTTTCTTCAATGGTCTCCCGAATTTTGGTATCCCATTGGGAAGTCTTGGTGGACGTGTAATACAATTTTTTTGTCATGAATGATTTCTTTTTCCTTTCAATTGATCATTAAATTATATCACCGAAATACCAGAGTTTGAAATCGTGGGTTTAGAAGATTAGTCAGGTAAATAAGTAAACTTTATGACAAATCCTAAATAAATTGTGCAAGATGGCAATAATCTATTTATAGACTACCCCTTATGATGTAAAATATTCCTGAAAGTATATACTTTAGACCTAATTAAAATCTAATTAAATAGATTTGTGTAGTTAAAAGGTCACTGTTAAGATTGTTAGGAATAGGATGACCATGGGATCATTTGAGTGGGAAGGGTTAAGTGATATGAAGTGAATCTTGTAAATATGGAAAAATACAAAAATAGCTTATTTGGGAATATAAAAAACAAACTTTCTGATTGGCTGGAGCTGGATGTAGGGCAAACCATTCCGGCTAAAGAGATATTCCGTTTTCTGCATTCAGTCAAAGGGACGGCTGGAACGCTGCAATTATGTGGACTTACGGCCATCACAGAACATTTATTGGCTGGAATTGATGAAGACAGTGAGCGGGTCTGGAATCGGACGGAACTTAGGAATTTCCTTTTTGAGCTCATTGAACATACATATGAATATGAGCATTTCGATGAAGTTGAAATAAAAGCTAAGCCTGTCCGCGATTCACAAGCCCCGCTTATCCAGATCATTGACGATGATATTTCCATGCTGATTTTATTGAAAGATCTATTGGAGGATAAGGGGTGGATGGTTATAACGAATGCCGACCCCGTCAAAGCGACAAATCAATATTTTGAAATGCAGCCGGATTGCCTGATTCTTGATATTCAGTTACCTGCAAAGGATGGTTTTCAAATTCTTCAGGAGATTCATCTGCATAACGAAAAATATTTCATACCGAAAATCATGATCAGCATTCAGAACGATAAACATACCCGGATAAAAGCATTCAAGATGGGTGCTGATGATTTTATTGGTAAGCCGATTGATATCGATGAGTTTATTGTAAAGATGGAAAGGCATATACAGCGGAAGAAAATCTTTGATCAATCGGTCCTTATTGATGAGTTGACACAGGTATATAATAGAAGATTCCTTGAGGATACACTGCCACGATATTTTAATGATTATAAGCGGTCAGGGCGTCATTTTACGATAAGCATCATTGATCTAGATCACTTTAAAAGGGTGAATGATCAATACGGACACTCGGTGGGCGACCTTGTACTGGTTGAGTTTGCACAATTCATCAAAAGCAATATCAGGAGTTCGGATTTAATCTGCCGGTATGGTGGGGAAGAATTCGTCATTATTTTCCCGGATACTTCGAATGATGAAGCTAAACACAAGTTAACAGAATTAATCAAGGACTTTTCTGCAAAGAAATTCATCCAGAATGGTTACACATTTTCGGTTACATTTTCTGCGGGTGTTTTTACGGTTGAACATGAAAATGTTACGCCCAAGGAGGCTTTGGAGGAAGCTGACACTTCTTTATATGAAGCGAAACGCTCAGGCCGTGGAAGAGTTGAAAGCATGCAAGAAGTGGGAAATAACAAGAAATCGCTCAATGTGTCCGTTATCGATGATGATATCATTATCCGCACCATCTTAACTAAAGCCTTGCATTCGCTTCAGATTCCACATTTTGAATTGAATATCGCGGTGTATGAAGATGGTCCATCTTTTTTGAAATCCAATCGAGCCAAAGAAGATGTAGTGCATTTTTTAATCCTGGATGGAGTGATGCCTATCATGGATGGAATAGAAGTGCTTCAGAAAGTGAAACAAAGCAGTAATGCGGAGTTTTTCACCGTTTTAATGCTAACTGGAAGGAAAAGTATGGATGATATTGCAAATGCATTGAAACTTGGTGCGGATGATTATGTAACGAAACCATTTAGCATTAGGGAACTTGAGGCTAGAATAGAGCGTCTATTGACGAAGTTAATTTAAATTGCAAACGGATTTTCAGTTATGCATTGATGGATTTCTATTTGCAAAATGGCGTCTAAATACTTCAGGAGGTAAGGCACCATTCGAGTGAAGGTAAATTAGGAGGATGAATGATGAAGCGTATTTTATTAGCGGAGGATGAGGAAGTGTTACGAATGCTCGTGGTTGACACATTAGAGGATGAAGATTATGAGGTTGACGAAGCAGCGGATGGAATGGAGGCCGTACAGCTTCTCGAAAGCAATGCGTATGATCTTATCATTCTTGATTATATGATGCCTGGATATACCGGATTGGAAATCATTGAAAAAATCAAGTCCTCTGAAATCAAAAACCAAGGAAAAATCTTGATGTTATCTGCAAAAAGCCAACAATTTGAACAAGAAAGGATATTGGAAGCTGGTGCGGATTATTTCATGGCCAAACCATTTAGTCCGTTAAAATTAATAGAAAAAATAGAGGTCATTTTGCATGAAACTGAATCCTTACTTTACTAAAAGCCTATCTAGGCAGGTAGTCTCTTTAATGACGGGTTGCATCATTTTATTTATAGTCGGAACAGGGATTTTGTTTTATATTTTGCAGTCTTTGAATGCAGAATATATCCAACAGAGGCAAAGCATTGTGGATAAACAATTGTTAATGGATGAAATATTCGATCAATATAATACGGTCTTTTTAGATATTAAGGGATATATAGCATTCGATAATGATGCATTGAAGGAAAAGGCATTAAATGAGGAAACCTCAATTTCGGAGAATATTGAAGCGTTTAAGGAGATTGCTAATACAAAGGAGGATAAGAATATCTCCAATGAGCTTGAGGCATTTACTGAATATTATTTTAGTGGAGTTCTACCATCCTTCTTTGATTCCGAAAAAAGGGGGGAGTTAGAGGTTGAAAAAATGGATAGTACTGAAATTACGGCACAAATTACGAATCTTCGCAGTACTATTAAATCTTACTCTGGCACTTTAACGGAAAGGCTCGATAAAAATGTGAATGATCTCACGAAAGAGCAGTCCATTATTCAAGGAGCCTTTGTCGGATTCGTCCTTATTTTTTTATTCATCTTCTTATTCATTGTCAGATCGATCATCAGGAACATAGGAAGACCTCTTTCGGATTTTTCAATAGCGGCG
Organism: Bacillus sp. T-10(2022); assembly: GCF_056502895.1. Lineage (NCBI taxonomy): Bacteria > Bacillati > Bacillota > Bacilli > Caryophanales > Bacillaceae > Bacillus > Bacillus sp. T-10(2022). The sequence goes on along the minus strand of NZ_CP113518.1, from coordinate 3,185,959 downwards.
AATGAAATTGCAGCTGGACGGGAGGCTGTTATTTCCGTCAAGGAAAACCGTAGGGATGAGCTTGGGGTTTTGTCAATTGCATTCAAAAAAATGTTTACAAGCGTTCAGGAAAAAGAGCAGGAACTGATGGCGCATAATGAAGAACTCCTTGCACAGCAGGATGAACTTCAAGCCCAGCAAAATGAACTTCAAGCAACACTTGGAATCATCACTGATAATGAGCAGAAGCTCACGAGGAGGAATGAACTGATCAATGGTATATCATCTACTTTAGATAAAAAGGAAGTGTTAAAAAGCATTGTCCTTAATATGAGCAGATTGATTTCTGCCGATCGGGGAATGATTGCTTTAGTTCATGAAGATGCCTTCTCGTCATTCGGAATATCTGAAAATGGCGTACGGCAATTCCGGAATAATATCCACAGCGGTTTTAATCATCGTCTTCTTGAAGAGAAGAAACCCTTCACAATAAAGAGAGAACAAGATGTGGCTGAGAAAGGGTATCACGAAAATAAGAATTACAGTTATGATTTATATCTTCCGGTTTTATCCACGTTTAAAGAAGTGGATGCCATCATGGTTTTCAGCAGGTATGGGACCCCGTTTACCGATCAGGAAGTGGAAGAATGCGAAACGTTGGCTAAGCAAATTTCAACGTCGCTTGACAAGATCAAGCTTTACGAACAGACGGAAGAGAATAGGAGGCTGAATCAGGACATCCTGAACACGATTCAGGAAGGTATCCAATTGATTGATCAGGAAAGAAAGGTCATTCAGGTCAATCAGCCATTTTGCGATATTTTTAAAACAGGTTCTTTTCCTGAGCAAATAATTGACCTGCCATGGGAAACGTGGAGTGCTGAAATGGCTGGTCAAATGGAGGGGGAGAGGTTTTTACATGCAATGGATGAAGCTATTGATAATCTGGAGGGGGTAAATTATGAAGAACGAAGTTTTACATTCAAAAAGGAAGAGAGTAATCAGGTAATAAAAGTATATCTTGAGACACTGCATTATCGCGAAGAAGGTTATGGTACAATTTTGGTTTATCGTGATATTACAAAAGAATATGAAGTGGATCAAATGAAGTCCGAATTTGTCAGTACAGTAAGTCATGAATTAAGGACACCGCTTGCAAGCGTCCTTGGTTTTACCGAACTGATGCTGAACAAAACATTGAAACCCGAAAGGCAGACAAAATATTTACAGACAATCTATAATGAAGCAAAAAGGCTTACCGCACTTATCAATGATTTCTTGGATGTTCAAAAAATGGAGTCCGGTAAACAGATATATGATAAAAAATATGTGGAAATCATTCCATTAATTCAAAAGGTAATTGAACATTTAGAAATTAATACAGCACAGCATGATATTCGGCTCAATATTGAAACCACGGATTTAATGATTCTAGGAGATCGCTTAAAAATTGAACAAGCCTTTTCCAACCTATTAAGCAATGCAATCAAATATTCTCCGGATGGGGGAAGGATCTCTGTCCTTGTATATAGCAGGGACGATATGCTTTCCATCGATATCCAGGATGAGGGGTTAGGCATCCCAAAAGAATCACTGCCGCATTTATTCCAGAAATTTTATAGGGTAGATAATTCAGATCGCAGGCGGATTGGAGGAACCGGCCTTGGATTAGCCATCGTTGATGAAATCATAAAGTCACACGGCGGAAATGTTACGGTGGTTTCGAATTATGGACATGGAAGTACATTCACCATATCCTTACCCAGAGTAACTCTGAAAGAAGTTGGACTGAACAATGATGGACAGTCAAGAAAACTGAGCCATGAAATTATGGTCATTGAAGATGATATTAACTTAGCGGAACTGTTAAAATATGAATTGATGGACAGTGGCTTCCACGTCAGCTATTTCAAAAGTGGTAGAAAGGCATTTCAAAAGCTAAAAAGCTCACCTCCTGATGCCATTGTACTGGATATCCTTCTTGAAGAGGGTGAGATGGACGGCTGGACGATCTTGAGGGAATTAAAAGGTTCCGCTGACTTGAATGAGATTCCCGTTTTTGTATCGACCGCTCTTGACGAAAGGGAGAAGGGAATTTCCTTGGGAGCAAAGGATTATTTAGTTAAACCGTATAAACCGAGCCAATTATCCAAAGTGATCATGCATACTTTATTAAGTAACGGTAAACAAGGGCATATTCTGGTTCCGCAGGCATTCCATGAAGAAAACAAGGGTTAAAAAATAAAAAACCGTAATAGGTATACAGAACAACAAAAAAATGATAAATTCAAATATGTTGGAAAAATAAATAATTGGGTACAATTGTAGGTAAAGGTAAGTTACAGGAGGATTTTTATACATGCAAAAAATTCAGGCCGGCATGGCTGTAGAGTTAGAAGTGGAACGTAAGGCTGATTTCGGATGGTTTTTAACGGATGGTTCAGAAGATGTCTTACTTCATCATAATGAAATGAATGAAGGAACGGAACTTGAGATTGGCGATGAAGTAACTGTGTTCATCTACCATGACAAACAAGCAAGGCTAACAGCGACAATGAAGATACCCGAAATCCAGATTGATCAGTATGGCTGGGCGGAAGTTGTCAATGTGAAAAGGAAACTGGGTGTTTTTGTTGACATCGGTCTTTCCAAAGATATTCTTGTATCTCTGGACGACCTTCCGAATATAGATCGATTATGGCCCGAGGTTGGTGATCGTCTATATGTATCCCTGAAGACAGATCGTCATGATCGCCTGTTTGGTAAACTTGCAACCGAAGATGTCATTCAGGAGATTGCAGTAAAAGCCCCTTTAAAAGGAATTCGTAACACCAGTATTAAGGGAAATGTCTATCGTTTGCTTATGGTTGGATCTTTCTTTATTTCACAAGAAGGGTACCGCTGTTTCATTCACGAAAGTGAACGCAAGGAGGAGCCCCGTCTTGGTGAATTAGTTGAAGGGCGCGTCATTGATAGTAAAGAAGATGGAACGCTTAACGTTTCTTTAATCCCCTTTAAACAAGATTTAATGGGGGAAGATGCCGATGTCATTTTCACTTATTTAATGAATCGCGGCGGTGCAATGCCTTATGGTGACAAAACGCCAGCTGATGATATCAAATTTCACTTCGGTTTGAGCAAGGGAGCGTTCAAGCGTGCTCTCGGCAAACTGATGAAAGAAGAAAAGATTTACCAGGAAGATGGATGGACATATTCTTCAGACCGTAAATGAAAAAGGCAGCGGATTTTCTCCGCTGTCTTTTTTCTTGTGAATTTCATTAAAAAAACTTCTTTTTACCTTTTTCTTCTTTTAAAATCTCCACAGCTTCCCTAAACCTCATCGAATGGATAATTTCCCTCTCACGCAAAAACCTGAGGGAATCATTGATATCAGGATCATCCGAGATGTCAATCAACCATTGGTAGGTTGCTCTGGCTTTCTCCTCAGCGGCGATATCTTCATATAAATCTGCAATCGGATCTCCTTTGGCTTGGATATAAGTGGCGGTCCATGGATTCCCCGCTGCGTCATGATAATAAAGGGCACTATCATGATTGACATAATGGTCCCCTAGTCCGGCTGCAGCCATCTGCTGAGGTGTGGCATCTTTTGTAAGCTTATAAATCATCGTGGCGATCATTTCGAGATGGGCAAATTCTTCCGTTCCGATATCCGTCAGCAGACCAATCACTTTATCCGGTATTGTATATCGTTGATTTAAGTAACGGAGTGCTGCAGCCAACTCACCATCAGCACCCCCGTATTGTTCTATTAAATATTTAGCCAATCGAGGATTACAGTCTCTTACTTTAACTGGATATTGCAGCTTCTTTTCATAAACCCACATAGCTCATCTCTCCTTATACCTGCCATGGCCAAGGGCCTTGGCCCCATTCCCATTTATTTTCACCGCCTGGACTGTTTCCAAATCCCAATAATGGACCATATTTAGGCTCAAAAACCGATTTCAGTTGTTTTGAGTATTCATGAAATTGATTGAATTGCTGTAAAGCCTGCTGGTCGTTAGGATGTGTATCCAAATAAAGAGTCAACTCAACAAGTACGAAATCGGCAGCCTGTATTTGTTCAAGCAACTGATAATATTCATCATCCAGTTTCTTATTCATTTACGTCTCCCTTTCCCGATATGGATTATCATAAAAATCATAAAAGAATTTCCAAAGTGTACCGTATTTCAAAGCTTCCTCAGGTGTGAACTGCTCCATATTAGGCGGTTGAAAATAAATATACAAATTAGGAGGTGTCCTGTAATACTTTCTCCCAATAGGCGGACACGGATCGAATTTACTATGGAAAGGTTTATATGACTTAACTAAGGTAAAAGTCTTTTCGCGAGTCACAAAAAATACCTCCTTTGTAAAGATATAGCCTCTAATTTTTATGCCTGGTTAATGCATAATATGACTCCTCTGGTCTGGAAAGGGAATTATCTGGAAAATGATGTTTTTTCAGAATATTATAAAACCTTGTTATAGTCCCGTTATCTTACTGTGATGTTTGTCATCTATTCTTTATCTGTTTGTTCTTTGTATAGAAAAAAACTATGTTAAGATTTAACTCGTAGCTTATAAAGCAGCTCACAAGGAGGTAACAACATATGAAAAAATCAATCTTATCGTTAGCGGCAGCGGCTGCTATATCCGGTGCATTCACAATTCCGGTACAAGCAGAAGATGTCAAAGTGAAAGATGGAGACACATTATGGGGGATATCTCAAACATATAAAGTATCAGTAGAAGATATTAAGTCTTGGAACGATTTGTCTTCAGACGCGATTTATGCCGGAGAAACCATACATATTTCTCAAGAAGAGCATTATAAAGTAAAGTCAGGGGACACATTATCGGGAATTGCACACAAATATGATGTAGCGGTAAATGATATTAAATCTTGGAACGGTTTAAATTCAGATACAATCCATCCTGGTCAAGAACTGGTCATTAAACCGGCAGCTAACAAAGTCGAAGCTGCTAGTGTAGAGCCTGCACAGAAAGCAGAGCAATCCGAACCAGCAGAACAATCCAAGCCAGCAGAACAAACAAAGCCGGTTGAACAATCGCAACCAGTTGAACAATCAGAACCAGTTGAACAATCGGTACCATCAGACACAAATAATGAATCCCAAGATCAAGCAGAATCTGGAAAAGAGATTACTGTAAGTGCAACCGCATATACGGCTGATTGTCAAGGCTGCAGCGGAACAACAGCCACAGGAGTGGACTTGAAAGCTAATCCTGATGCAAAGGTGATTGCCGTGGACCCTTCAGTCATTCCACTAGGATCAAAGGTTTATGTTGAAGGTTATGGATACGCAACGGCAGCCGATACAGGCAGTGCCATCAAAGGGAACAGAGTGGACATTTTTGTTCCAAACGAACAGGATGCCGTGAATTGGGGCGTTAAAAACGTTAAAGTGCAAATCCTGAATTAATTTAACCATGCAAAACATGTTTATATATTTATAAAGCAGACACAGACATAATGTGTCTGCTTTTTTTGTCCTTTAGGTTGTCGGGAAAAGCAGGTACAATGGAAGAAATAGATCCTTATAAATCCTTAGAAGATAAATAGGAGGAATAGTAAATTGATGGAAAAAGCACGTGAATATTTACAAGAATACTTTGGTTATGAGTCATTCCGAAAAGGTCAGGAACAGATTATCGAACAGGTGTTGGGAGGAATAAACACGGCGGGAATCATGCCTACCGGCGGAGGTAAATCAATATGTTACCAAATTCCAGCACTTCTGTTACCAGGTGTAACACTCGTTATATCCCCACTAATTTCCTTGATGAAGGACCAAGTAGATGCCCTCGAACAAACTGGGATTGATGCCACGTTTCTTAATAGCTCCATTTCTGGGTTGGAATCATCCAATAGAATGAACGATATTAAACACGGAAGATATAAGTTGGTTTATTTGGCGCCGGAACGATTGGAAAATCCTGCATTTCAACAGGATTTATTTAATGTGGATATTTCATTGGTAGCCATCGATGAGGCCCACTGTATATCTCAATGGGGTCATGACTTCAGACCAAGCTATTTAAAAATCAAAACCTTATTGAAAAACATGCCATCAGCTCCGACAGTACTGGCGTTAACCGCAACAGCCACACCGCATGTGACGGACGATATATGTCAGTCGCTCGGAATATCAGAGCAGCATACAATATCAACGGGATTTTCCAGAGATAACCTGTTCTTTTCCGTAGTGAAAGAAGAAAATCGCGGCCGGTTTTTAATGCGCTATCTAGAGAAAAACAAAAATGAATCGGGTATCATCTATGCAGCCACTAGGAAAGAAGTCGATTCCTTGTATGCGAAGCTTATAAAAGCGGGATTCAAAACAGGTCGATACCATGCTGGCATGAATGAACAAGACCGTTCGGAACAGCAAGATCAATTCATTCGTGATGACATACCCTTGATGGTAGCGACATCAGCCTTTGGTATGGGAATCGATAAATCGAATGTTAGATACGTCATCCATTACCAAACTCCAAAGAACATGGAGAGTTATTACCAGGAAGCGGGCCGTGCAGGGAGGGATGGTTTGGATAGTGAATGTATCCTTTTATATTCCCCTCAGGATATGCAGATACAGCGTTTCTTGATTGATCAATCAAATCCCTCGCAGGAGTGGCAAGCCCAGGAATTGAAGAAACTGAACAGAATGAAGGATTATTGTTTTACCGAAGGGTGCTTGCAAGCCTTTATTCTGCAATACTTTGGAGAAGAAAACCCCGAGGATTGCGGTCATTGCGAAAATTGTACAGATAAACGTGACTCTGTTGAAGTAACTACACAGGCACAGATGGTTCTTTCATGCATGTTGAGAATGGGTGAGCGATTCGGTAAAACGATGATTTCCCAAGTGCTTACGGGATCACGCAATAAGAAAATTGAAGAGTTCGGATTCCAGAAGCTCTCAACCTATGGAATCATCAATGATCAATCAGCGAAGGATGTAGGTGATTTCATTGATTTCCTGACAGCAAAACAGTATATCGAAATGACGGGCGGCCAGTTTCCGGTACTTAAAGTTACCAATGCTGGCAGGGAAGTTCTATTGGGACAGAAAAAAGTACTGCGTAAGGAAATAAAAAAAGTAAGCAGCATCAGTGCGGATCATGGGTTGTTTGAAGAGTTGAGACAGTTAAGAAAAGAATTGGCTATTAAGGAAAATGTACCTCCATTCATTATTTTTTCCGATGCATCTTTGAAAGATATGGCCGTCAAACTGCCGAGGACGGAAGAGGAATTCCTGGAAGTTAAAGGGGTGGGGATGCAGAAATTCGAACGCTTCGGAACCATGTTTTTACAAGGGATTTCCCAGTATGTACAGGCACATCCAGAATTAGAAACGAATACTATGGTTACAAAGGAAACGGTAAAGCGAGCTACTAAACCATCTCACTTAGAAAGCTATCGCTTATATCAGGAAGGCAAATCCATCAAGGAAATAGGGACATTGAGAGGACTGTCTTCCATTTCAATTGAAAATCATTTATTAAAGTGTGCAGAAGAACACTTGGATATCAATTGGGATGAGATTTTCTTGGAGAAAGATTTTGATCTTGTTTTGGAAACTGCGAAACAATTGGATTCTGAAAAATTGAAACCATTAAAAGAAGCACTGCCTGAGCATATTTCCTACTTTATGATTAAAGCGATCTTGGTTAAAGCTGGACTGGAAAACGAAAGGTGCTAAGGATTTTTGGATAATTTCTTCATTGAATAAATAAGAATATGGTTTAATGCGTATACTAGGAATGATAAAAAGGTGAAATTTCGCGCCTTTAATCAGAGTCTTTATATAAAAAAGAGGAGGTTGCTCATGTATTTTGGTAAAAAGAATTCAGAGGAACCAGAAATCGTTATGGAAGATACGATAGTATATGCGTGCGGATCAGCAGATTGTAATGGTTGGATGAGAAAAGACTTTGCCTCGGAAAACTATGATTGTCCAATGTGTGGAAGTCAATTAGTTGAGGAAGTCAGGGAACTTCCTAAAATTGAAAATGAGTATAATGCGTTTAAATAAAAGAGGTGAATCTTAGCCTCTTTATTTTTTATTTTAAAATGAAGTAGGGCGGAGTGGTTTTATTCTGGATTAATGCTTTACATATAAAAATATGTGTGGTATCATTAAATTTCAGTGTTATGAAAAGAAAGCACTGGAGGGTAATTTAAAGTAACATTTTTATTAATAAAATAATTTTTCATCATTTTCATGATGAAGTAGAATCAAGTTAAACATATCTAGAAAAAAGAAATACATGTAATCACCAAGTATTTTCCTCGATCCATTTCTGTTCTTCATTAACTTACTTCTATGTACCATTTGTCTTTTGGAATTTAATCTACCCAATTGGAATTACGGACGGTTTTAATTAATAAACATGTACTTACAAGCTTTTATCTGATTCTCGCAGGCACGGTCTAGGAACCGTATGGATGGGAGAGAGGCAGGGCTTTCATTGTTTTAGGTTTTGGCATTAAAAATTACTCTCATGCTCGATGTTCCATCAAACGAGCAGGAAGAACCATATGGAATGGATTCTTAAACAGCGCAGTCTCGATTATCTTGAAGGGTAAGTCAGGGACTGTGTTTCATTTTGGGGACTACTTTCTTTTTTAGAATCTTTCCTCAAATATATAAAGCATATATATGATATAATGGTTACTGAGATATGAAAAATTCATGTCGTAATCTCAAGTTCTTACCATTCAAAAAGTTTGGTTGAAAGAACAATGATCATACTTAGATTTGCGAATGGGTATTTACTCACAATTTAGATTAAACGCCATCTATTCTTCTTTTATCTTTATGGCTTGTGATCTGTTATGCAGGACGGAGTCAATTCAATTCTAAGGAGTGAGATACATGTATAGAAGAAATAATACGGAAGAAATCATTCCTGAAGAAACAAAGGTGTGGGAATGTACATCAGAAGATTGCAAAGGTTGGATTCGCGATAACTTTACAAGTAATGATGAACACGTTTGTCCGTTATGTAGCAGCGAGATGAAACCCGGCACCAGAATGCTTCAAGCAATCAACAATCCAAGAAACTATTAAGGTCATAAAAAAAGCTGAAGGGGATTCTCCCTTCAGCTTTTTTTATCTTTTTGCCAATTGGATCAAGCAAAAAGCAGGTGAATGATTAGTGGATATCTTTTTTCTTGAATCGACCGCCTCGAACTTCCGCGATATCCCCAACGGCAAGAAATGCAGATGGATCGAAACTTTTGACTATCTCTTTAAGTTTAGCTTCCTCAAGTCTGTTTATTACACAAAAGATGACTTTTTTATCATCACCAGAATAAGCACCTTCACCAGCTAAAAAGGTTACGCCCCGTCCAAGGCGATTCATTATGGCATCACCGATATCATTAAATTCATCACTGATAATCCAAACAAATTTGGATTCGTCCAAACCTGCGATGACGATATCCATCGTTTTATATGCTACGAAGTAAGCTATGATCGAATACATGGCACGATCCCACGAGAATACGAAGCCCGCACTGCCAAGGATGAATAAATTAAAAAACATGACGATCTCCCCAACGGAAAAAGGGAGCTTCTTGCTCGCGAGTATGGCAAGTATTTCTGTACCATCCAATGAGCCGCCATATCGAATGACCATTCCAACACCAATGCCAAGAATCATTCCGCCGAAAGCGGACGCTAGGAGGATATCTTGAGTGAAAGCTGGTACATGATGAAGCAATGTAGTGGTAATGGAAAGGACTAAAATTCCATAAAGGGTAGATAATGCGAAGGTTTTCCCGATTTGTTTATAACCGATAAAAAAGAAAGGAAGATTCAAAATGAAAAGAAAGATTCCAAGCTTCCATCCAGTAATGTAAGATAACATAATCGATATACCCGTTATGCCCCCGTCGATTACGTTATTCGGAACTAAAAAAATCTCGAGGCCGACAGCCATCAAAACCGCACCGATTGTAATTAGTAGACCTCTCTGTAAAATTTGTCTCAGTGTTAATTTTTTATGCTGGGTCTTCTTTTGCATAATTTCTGTTGTACTTGCACCTGCCAGGTCTGACATAATCATGCCCCCCACTCCTTCTCTCTATATAGGTTCTATTTAATTATAAACCTATAGGTATAATTAAATAAAGAAATTAACATTCTTGATTAATATATTCCCGAATAATTATTTTTGTTATTGATAATGTCCTGCAATGATGAAGCAGGGTTGAAAATGCTTGTCAATACCATGTATTCCTATTCTACTCCTTACAAAACAATAGTATTTCTAATTTTATTGATTTTATGAAAGAAACCTGCATTTTATTGAGATGTGGGGTGCACCGAAAGAATCAATGTGTAAATATATAGGGGTAAGGGAATAAAAAACCTTTGTGGTACTATGAATTTCCATTACAATATAGGAGAATAGAACGTTTGAGGTGATCAAGTAAAAAAATGGAACAATCAATTGTAGCATCAAATCCTTTTCTCTTTATGATTGCAGTACTTTTGATAATAATGGCTTGTTATACGGCGTTGGATTTATTGACAACATTACTGACGATAAAGCGATATAAACGCCTTGTGTATATAGGGAGCAGCTGCTCTATGGGTGTGGCTATTTGGACGCTTAATTTTGTGGTCATATTCACCCTCGATAATTCAGGAATGGCAGCATACAACTTTTTTACAATAATTTTTTCTTTAGCATTAGCGATTGCTCTCGCAGGGGTTGGGTTATTAGCCATTTCGTATAAAACACAAGTCCTGCAAATCGTTTTTTGCGGCTTCATGTTTACGATGGCCATATTATCTAATTATATAATGGGAACATCCTCATTAAACCAATCTTTGCACTTTAGTCCATTGTCGGTCTTCAGTACGCTTTTCAGTATCTTTATTTTATTTGTAGCAGCACTTGCAATATTATTTTATTTTAATAAATTAAGTCAATCCTCGCTAAAACCAGTCAGTACTCTCATGATGAGCGGGGCAATCATTGAAGGCTATTATCTTTTTGTAAGAGTGTTACCGATGAACGCGAAAAATGAAACGGGTGAATTTGTTCCACTCACCCCATTTATGCTTTATCTTACATGCTTCGTTTCATTATTCATCCTTGCCAGCTTGATCGCTTCAAGTACGATCGTAGGCCGGCGGTTGGCAAAAAGCGACAATACTGTGAGCGATATCCGTTATGCTTTAGATCAATCGGCGATCGTTGCCATCACGGATGCAAAAGGAATCATTACATATGTTAACGAAAAATTCCTGGAAATATCACAATATGAAAAACATGAACTAATAGGGAAAAATCATTCCATCATCAATTCTGGTTATCATCCAAAAGAATTTTTCACTGACTTATGGCTAACGATCAGCCAAGGGAAAACATGGCATGGTGAAATATGCAATCGGGCTAAAGATGGTAATGTTTATTGGGTGGATACAACTATCGTTCCATTTATGAAAAAGGGTAAACCATATCAATATATTTCCATCCGTTCGGATATTTCCAGTCGTAAAAAAGCAGAAAATGCTTTAAAGGAGTCAATTAAGGAACTTGAAGATATGCATTATGCAATCAACCAATCCTTGATTGTGGCGATTACTGATGATAAAGGAGTCATTATCGAAGTGAATGAAAAGTTCTCGGAGGTTTCTGGTTATGGGAGAGGTGAATTAATAGGCCAGACCCATAAGATAGTTAATTCTGGATACCACTCAAATGAATTCTTTGAAAATATGTGGAAGACCGTCGGTGAACGCAAAGTTTGGAAAGGTGAAATTAGAAACAAGGCGAAAGACGGCAGTTTTTATTGGGTCGATACAACAATTGTTCCATTTTTCAGCGAAGAAGGAAAGCCATTTCAGTATTTAACAATTAGATATGACATAACTGAGCGTAAACAATCGGAAGAGATGCTCAATCGGCAGGATAAATTAGCCGCTGTCGGTCAGCTTGCTGCTGGAGTGGCACATGAAATACGGAATCCACTGACCTCCATGAAAGGGTATACGGAATTTTTGCAATTAGATGAAACGGACGAAAATAAACAAGAATATCTGGAAATAATCATGGACGAAATCAATCGTGTGAATGAGATAGTTGAAGAGTTCTTGCAATTGGCCAAACCACAGGCCTTGATATTGGAATCGAAGAATCTTGTGCCGATCATTCAAAACGTCGTATCTTTGACGGATTTTGAAGCCAGGAAGAAGAACATCACGATAATTTCGGATTGCAATGAAGAAGAGATCCTCGTTCGTTGTGATGAGAATCGATTAAAACAAGTCATATTGAACTTCATTAAAAATGCTATGGAAGCTATGCCTGACGGTGGGTTCATAAAAGTCATGACTGAACTTAAAGATGATAAAGTGCATATATCCATTACCGACACAGGAATTGGGATGCCGCCAGAGCAGCTTAAGAGACTGGGAGAACCATTTTTCACAACGAAAAAAACTGGTAATGGGTTAGGTCTCATGATCAGCTTTAAAATCATAGAAAGCCATTTGGGAAATGTCTTTGTCGAGAGCGAGGTCAATAAAGGTACAGTCTTTAATATCGTGCTCCCTATTTAATATCCATACTAGGAAGCAATGAATTAAATCAACAACTTTTTAGAAGCTGTCTGCGTGGGGGAACTGGATTTGGATAAACAAAAGCATGTCAATATTATTAGCTTGAAGGTATTTTACTTATTTTCTTTTTTTGCAGTAGGAAGTTTAACACCGCTATTAAGCGTTTATTTGGCCAATGAGGCTGGTTTGTCCGGTATTGAAATAGGTACGATCATGTCTGTTGGACCGATAGTGATGATCGTTTTTCAACCTTTTTGGGGAATTGTCTGTGATTTGAGCGGGAGACCAGCAAAAATACTGGCAATGACATCGTTGCTTGCTGGTGTATTCGGTTTAGGCTACTTACTGTTCGAACACTATTTACTTATAGTATCCGTCGCAATCGCTTTGGCTATCTTTCAAAGTGCGATAATACCGGTTTCAGATAGCATCACCCTTCAATATACAACAAAAATCAAATCGAATTATGGGAAAATCCGTTTATTCGGATCACTTGGTTACGGTGTGGCCGTTTTTGTAATGGGAAGGTTATCTGAATCCTTCATGGGTCCTTCAGTGATATTTTATGCCTTTTTCTTCGGTCTTTTGATTGCGGCTAGTCTTGCTCTTCGTTTGCCTGAAGAGCCACCTGGGGAAAAGGTGAAGCTTTTCGGTGGAATGAAAGAATTGATCACCATGAAACGATTTCTTATCTTTCTTGCCATAACGTTCCTGCTATTTGGTCCTAATCTTGCAAATAATGTATACTATGGTTTATTTGTAGAGGCAAGGGGTGGGACATATACAGGAATTGGCATTGCGTTCCTTTTAGCTGTATTATCGGAAATCCCCTTTATGAGAATCGCAGGTACCTGGATCCATAAAATAGGCCTGCTGCCAATTACCTTATTGGCTGGAACGGCCTCATTGGTCCGCTGGGTTTTGTACTTCACCGAACCAAGTTTGGCTACCGTATATGTGACTTCGGTCATTCAAGGGTTTTCACTTGGCTTATTCATTCCTGCAGCTTTACAATATATCAGGGAAGTTGTCCCTGCACGAATAACAGTAACAGCAATAACGCTTTATTCCGCCATTGGCAATGGATTGGGTAACTGGTTCAGTACCTTCAGCGGCGGGATAATCTTGGATAAATCAGGAATATATGCTGTCTATTTATTTTATGGCTTACTCACGCTGATCGGGATGCTGCTTACAATATGGCTCATGAGGTTAGATATAAAATTAAAAGTAATGGGAAAACCCATAAGTACAATAGAAAAATGATGGAAAAAATAACGAGAGACCTCTTACCCTTTCATGGTGAAGAGGTCTTTTTTACTTGTCTCTCTACAAGTTTGAGAGGCCTGCTAAATGATCAAGCAGCTTGAACATTCTTTAAAAGCCGAATGGGATTCATTTAATCCCTCAGACTGTATACAAACTCGATTAAAAGTTTTTTAGGGTATGATAGAACCCCTTTTGTAATCCCTTTCCGCCTTTTTTTTATTGGTAATTTTAAAAAAGAGATGCTTTTATAAATTGGGATTTATAACCAGAACAATCAGTTTTTTGTTTTTGGAAATAATATGATTTAATGGAAGGTAGAGAATGAATGGAAGGGTGATTGTTTTGAGCAAACCAAAAGTGTTGGCTGCTACCATCGTATCGGCTCTTACCGGCCTGTTTTTTTTATTTTGCCTTGGATGGGCGATTACTGACCATTACGGAAAAGGAACTTCCGATAGAGAAGTAATTGAAGAAACCCCCATTAAAAATGATCTTCCTGATGATTTTACGGTAGTGGCATTAGGCGATTCATTGACACGTGGCACAGGTGATGAAACAGGGAAAGGCTACGTTGGACTTGTTGTTGAAGATTTGAAGAGTGAGTACAATAGAAAACCAATCATTCATAACCTCGGAATTAATGGACAAGTGTCTAAAGAATTGGTGCAGCAAGTGAAACAACCGGAAGTGAAGCGCCAAATCCAGGCAGCTGATATTATTTTAGTTACAATCGGGGGTAACGATTTATTTCAAAAAGGCCAGACCCTGCTTGAATATGATCGTGAAGCTATATCTGTATCACAAAAGAATTTCTTGGGAAATTTACATGAAATTTTTAAAGATATCAATAAAGTCAATGATACAGCTACCATTTTATTGCTTGGGCTGTATAATCCGTTTATAGATTTGGATGAAGACTTTGATACGAACCGCATCGTACGGGACTGGAATAATGAAACGGCGGAAGTCGTGGCTCTTTATCAAAATGCAATTTTCGTTCCAACTTTTGATTTATTTCAATTGTCGGTAAATGAGTATTTGTATTCGGATAAATTTCACCCTAATAAGAAGGGATATCGTTTAATTGCTGATAGAGTTGCTCCTTTAATAAAATGGGAGGATGTGGAACGATGAAACAGGTGACATTGTCTGTCAGGGACTTGAGAAAAAGGATTGGCAAAAGGGAAATTATTAAAGGAATTGATTTTGAACTGAATGAAGGGGAGGTTTTCGGCTTTTTAGGACCGAATGGAGCAGGAAAGACGACGACGATCCGCATGTTGGTCGGTTTGATTAAGCCAACTTCGGGTTCAATCCATATATGCGGGTATGATGTTCGTCAGGAATTTACGAAGGCTATGAAGCAAATGGGCTGCATCGTTGAAAATCCAGAGTTGTATCCTTTTTTGAGCGGATGGGATAATTTGCTCCACTTTGCAAGAATGTTACCTGAAGTTGATGAAACAAGAATGAACGAGGTTGTTGAACTCGTCGGTCTGCAAGCTAGAATTCACGATAAAGTGAAGACCTATTCTTTAGGTATGAGGCAGCGCTTAGGAATCGCGCAGGCAATGCTGAACAGTCCCAAGCTCTTGATTTTGGATGAACCGACCAATGGTCTAGATCCTGCCGGAATCCGTGAAATGCGGCAATTCATCAGAAAGTTGGCTGAAGAAGAAGGTATGAGCGTTCTGGTTTCTTCACACTTACTAGGTGAAATACAGCAACTTTGTGACCGGGTCGCAATTATTAAAGGGGGGGAAATTATCAAAACGGATACGGTGGAAAGCTTATTATCCACTCAGGAGCGGATATTTTGGCGGGTGGAACCTATACAAAAGGGAGCGGAAATTCTTAGCGGCTTCACCGAAATTACCATAGATCAAAAATATATCATTACAGCCTATGATGAACTAAAAACACCCGAATGGAATGCTGCACTTAACCAAGCAGGGGTGAGGGTCCATGAAATGAATCGTAAGCTCCCGGGATTGGAAGAATTGTTTTTGCAAGTTACCAGTGTCGGAGGTGCAGGCATTGAATAACTTGATTCAAAATGAAATGATGAAGTTGTTGGCAAAGAAACGGTTAATCATAATCGGTATCATCGTGGGAATTTTAGTGCTGATGTTTACATATGCCCAATACAAACAAGTGGAAGAGCAGCGGGAGAAGTTGGGAACTGATGATTGGCGTGCAGCTCTTCAGCAGCAAATCATTGATACTCAAAATCGATTGGGCTCGAATAGGATGCTCGATGAGTGGCGTGAACAGCTGCAAGTAAGTCTGAAGCAGCAGCAATATTATCTAGATCATGATATCAATCCCTCAGAACCAGGCGCAGCCACCTTTACACGCATGTTTTTGGAAAATGCAATCGATTTGTTCATTCCGCTGTTGATCATGATTGTGGCTAGTGATATGGTTTCCTCCGAAAGCAGTCAAGGGACGATCAAGCTTTTGTTGACCAGGCCAGTGGAGCGCTGGAAAATCTTATTGAGCAAATATGTAACATTATTATTATCGGTTTCGATTATCGTGGCGATGACAGCCTTATTATCTTACCTATTATCAGGTGTCATTTTCGGATATCAAGGATGGGGGGCCCCTGTAATAACCGGATTCGAATTGAATGGGTCAGACGTGGATGTCAGTCAAGTAAGGTTAGTGGAACAATGGAAATTCCTATTGATGGATTTGGGACTTGTCTGGCTGGTGGCGGTTGTTGTAGGTACCCTTTCTTTCATGCTTTCGGTTTTAGTGAGAAGCACCCCTGCAGGCATGGGCATCATGCTGGCTGCATTGATTTCCGGGGCTATATTGAACAATATGGTTTCATCATGGGAATCAGCGAAATATTTCTTTATGGTGAATTTGAAATTGACCGCTTACATTAGCGGGACGGCTCCACCGATTGAAGGGATGACTTTATTATCCTCCGTCATTACTCTGCTCGTTTGGTGGGCGCTTGCTTTAATCGTATCTTTTACAGTATTTACCCGGCGGGATGTATACTGAGAAACAGCCTAATGAATTATAGGTTGTTTCAGTTTGTTGACATAAATGGTTCGGGAGTGTCGCACCCCAACATGATTATAAAAGATGCCTCAGTTTGGCGACAAAATGGGGTTCGGAGTCCGAATAATGAAGTGAAGGTCGAAAAAATTCGTGGACGGTCGAATAAAGTGCAGGGAAGGTCGAATAACTTGCGTGGACGGTCGAATAAAGTGCAGGGAAGGTCGAATACCTGCGTGGACGGTCGAATAAAGTGCGATGAAGGTCGAATAACTGCGTGGACGGTTGAAAAAAGTGCGGTGAAGGCCAAAAAACTGCATGATTGGCCGAAAAAAGGTGCCGTGACTGACGAAAAAAGTCCGGCTGGAATCAACTGCAACTTTTTTAAAGAACTGTAGGCAAACTCGCTTTCGAATCTTTCTTACTATCTGAAACAGCCTATATAAATTATAGGTTGTTTTTTATTTTCTCGTACAGGGTATCCTTTAAAAAACAGTATGTTCAAATTAGGAGGATTATAAATGGATGATAATCATTTGAATGAAAAATTCATGCCAATGACTTCAGTTTCCAGTGGAGATGTACAGATTATAAATGAGGATATATATTGTCTGTCTGTCCAAATCGTTAATGTAATTTTTATAGGGTCACCCAAAGATGATAAATGGGTATTGATAGATGCTGGGATGCCGCGTTCAGCAGAGGTAATAAAGAAAACTGCTGAAGAAATATACGGACCGCAAAATCCACCTGCCGCGATTATTTTGACACATGGACATTTCGATCATGTTGGTGCACTGATTGAGTTAATGGAGTATTGGGATGCTCCTGTCTATGCCCACATTAAAGAAATGCCTTATTTAACGGGACAGGAAAATTACCCCGAACCTGATCCTACCGTTGAAGGGGGAATGGTCGCTAAAATTTCATGGGTATTTCCGAATGAGGGAATCAACCTTGATGAAAAAGTTCAGCCATTGCCTGATGATCATAGTGTTCCCGGGCTTCACGATTGGAAATGGGTTCACACCCCTGGCCATTCGAAAGGACATATTTCACTTTTCCGTGAAAGTGACCGAAGTTTGATTGCTGGAGATGCTTTTGTGAATGTCAGGCAAGATTCCCTATACAAGGTTATCACTCAGGAGAAAGAAATAGCAGGCCCACCGCGGTATTTGACAACCGATTGGGAGGCTGCCAAAGAATCGGTAAGGTTATTGGAAAGTCTAAAGCCGACTGTTGCCATAACGGGACATGGTTATCCTGTTGAAGGGAAAGAACTGGAAATGGGTTTAGCGAAGCTTGCAAAGGAATTCGATTCATTAGCTAAACCGGATCACGGGAAATATGTGGAATGAAGCGTGAACGAGTTTCATGAATAATTTCTCTTCAGAAGTCAAAAATAAACAAGCAACTTATGAAAAATGGAGGGATTTCCGTGACTAAATTAAGAGATATCATGACAACAGACGTGGACTGTTGCACTGCGGAAGATAATATATATGAAGCAGCAGTCAAAATGAAGAATGATGATGTTGGTGTCATTCCTGTATTGGAGAATAACCATTTAATTGGTGTTATTACAGACAGGGATATCGTCATTCGCTGTGTTGCCGAGAAAAAGCCGAATTCGACTAGAATTACCGATGTCATTTCCACCAATCTTGTAACAGGCACGCCTGATATGTCAGTGGAGGAAGCTGAGGAGTTAATGGCTACCGAACAAATCAGAAGGCTCCCTATCATTGAGAATGACAAGCTGGTCGGAGTCGTGGCATTAGGTGATCTTGCTGTACACCAACAGACAAATTCAATGGCGGGAAATGCATTAAGTTCAATTTCCGAAGACAGAGACCAAATTCAACACTAAAAATAAAAACTCTGTTAGCTTTTGCTAACAGAGTTTTTATTTTTAAAGATATTTATTAAACCATTCTTTGATTTCCTCAACATGTTGCAAGCGCATTTTTGGAGATCCGCTTCGGGATACTTCATGAGTTTCTTCTGGGAAGGAAACAAGTACCGCTTCTTTATTTTGACGTTTTAAGGCGACAAAAAATTGTTCGCTCTGTTCAATGGGACAGCGGAAGTCCTTATCACCGTGAAGTAAAAGTAAAGGGGTATTCACATCGGAAACATATTTTAATGGAGAGTGCTGCCATAATTTTTCAGCAGAGTTAACGATATCGCCGCCAACTTCCCACTCTGTAAAATAATAGCCGATGTCGCTGACCCCATAAAAACTTAGCCAGTTACTAATGCAACGCTGAGTGACAGCGGCCTTGAAGCGGTTGGTATGTCCGATGATCCAATTTGTCATGAACCCTCCATAACTTCCTCCGGATACCCCTAAATCTTCATGGTCTATAAAATCATACGTAGCTAAAACGTGATCAACTCCAGCCATTAAGTCTTTATAATCCATGCCTCCATAATCGCCCCGGCAGGCATTTACGAAGTCTTGTCCATATCCTACACTCCCGCGCGGGTTAGTGAACAATACAGTATAGCCTTCATTAGCCAAGGTCTGGAATTCATGAACATAGGTATTGGCATACATCATATGCGGACCGCCGTGGATTTCTAAAATGAGCGGATATTTTTGATTACCATCAAAATCGGTCGGTCTCATGATCCAGCCGTGGATGGTAAGTCCATCAACGGACTGGAATGTAATTGGTTCAGCCGTGGACAAATGTTTATCCTTCAAAAAATCCTCATTAACAAAACTGATTTGTTCCTTATCGCCATTGGTAAGGTTATAAGCAAAGAGATCGCCGGGATGAACAGGTGTACTGATGGCCACGACAGCACGGTGGCTTTCGGGATCTATAGTCAGGCCGTATATATGCTGCGGGTCAAGGATTGATGGATACATGGCTCCTTCAATCGAACCATAATATACTCCAGTATTTCCATAATCACTTATTAAAAAGTAAAAACCTTGGCTATCGTTTGTCCACAAAATACCTGGGTCTACGGCTCCGATTTGGAAATCCCCAATTGCGGAATCGCCTATTTGGACGTCCCATCCATCGGTCAAACACTGAGTCGTTTGATCGAAAATGGAATATAACCAGATATTTGAAAAGGTGGCACCGGCAAATTCTTTATTATGGCCAATGAAAGATAGATATTCGCCATTTGGAGACCATTTCGGATCTCTAAAGAAACCTGTACTATCCGTTATCTTCTCTAAAGATTTCGTTTCAAGGTCCATGATGAAAATATCGGAAAAAAGTTCATCATCACTTCTTTCTGCATCCCCGCTTATGAATGCAATATGCTGTCCGTCTGGTGACCATGCATTCGGTTGATGATCAACATTGTTTTCCGTTATCAATGTGGATTCTCCCTTAAAAATGTCCACTATAACCAGCTGCTGATATAACTGATCAAAATAGCCTCTTCCATCCCATTTATACTTAATCCGGTCATACCTATTAACTTCTTTGGTCAAATCATTTTCCTTAACCGTATTAAGGTTTTCGTCCTCCTTTAACCCGGTAGAAAGCAGCAACTTGGTGGAACAAGGAGACCAAATAGGTTTTGAAGCGCCGTTAACGAAATGGGTCAACTGGCGAGCTTCCCCACCAATGCTCCCAATGATGTGGACTTGTTTTTTCCCTGATCTGTCTGATATAAAGGCAATATGCTTGCCGTCGGGGGACCATGCTGGTGATGTATCACGATTATTCCCAAACGTCCATTGCTTTGTTTCATTCGTAATCAGGCTGAACATAAACAGATTGGAAATGTATTTTTCCGTTTTTTCATCGATTCTGGTTTGGACATAAACCGCCATACTGCCATCCGGTGATAGCTTTGGATCGGTCACTGATTTCAAGTGAAATAAGTCTCTTGCTGTTATACCTATTTTGTTCATCCTTTTCACCCTTTCATTTCTCATAGTTATGTATTTCGCTAAAGAGAAATATAATTCCTTTAGTAAATGGTAAACGCGTAAGGTTTATTTATCAAGGACGAAAGAAATGAAAAAAATCCGGCCTTTTCATCAGGTCGGATCATCAGGTTATATAGGCAAAAACTTACAACTACTTATGCATGTGTCGTGTATGTGGGCGGTGCGGCGGTATTTGGAAATTATGTTCTTCCATCATTTTATAATGTTTTTCAAAATGTGAAACCATTTTATCGGCTTCTTCTTTTGAAAGCGCTCCATACTCGACATATTTTTGGATCAATATCTTTTTGTCAGCGAGTATCTGCTTTTGGATCTTGGCGATTTCAGATTTTTGAGCATCAGTGAATTGTACACGTTCCGTTTTTGCTTTATTTTCCTCTGCAGCTGGGTGGTTGAGGTTGAATAAGAATAGGGAACATGCTGTTAAACAGATGACTAAAAACTTTTTCATGAATGAACGACTCCTTCTTTTGTTTTTTTGCCTTATGAAGAATTGTAGAACATTTAAAACCTTAAAGTCTCTTCCTTGTAAAATGTTTTTCTTTATGGAAGATTCCTTATTTCTTTATTATCATTTACAGCATTTACAGTTTTATGTAAAAAAATAGGTAAGGGTTTGTTAAAGAAAGATATGGGTAATTTAAATGTAAGCAAATATTTTGATGTAACTTCTTATTAATAAAAATCCTTAAAGAATGGGGGAGTATCATGATTTGGACGATTATTGGTGTAATAATATTATTATGGGTTCTTGGTTTAGTCTTTAAAGTGGCTGCAGGCTTTATACATATCTTGCTTATCATCGCGGTCATTCTCATTTTGGTTAAAGTTTTTAAGGGAAGGAAACGAATGTAGATGTGTATTGAATGGCTGACGTGGAAAAGCTTATAAATACCAATGTAAAAGGCGGTCTGGTGAACAGGCCGCCTTTTACATTTCCATCAAGTTGTCAATCGTAAGGAAGTGGCTGGCCTAACAACCTCTTATGAATCCATATCGCTGCTTGGGTGCCATCCCCCATCGAAATGGTGACTTGTTCGGAATGGGCAACGAGGTCACCGCCTGCCCAGACTCCTTTAATATTCGTTTCTTTAGTCCGGGGATGAATCACGACATGATTGTTTTCATTGACTTGCACACCTAATTGTAGGGCTAGGTCATTATTTAGTTTGTTCCCTTTAAACGCCGTGAATGCTTTTTCAGCCTCGATTATTTTACCGGAGACTAATTGTATGCCCGTTAGCTGCTGTTTGTCGTCGACATGAACCTCACAAACTTCTTCTTCGATTACGGGTATCTGATTTTCCTTCAATTTTTCCTTATAATCATCATCAATTTTTGATTTCAAATGATTTACGTAAATGATATCTTTTGACCAATATAAAAGTGTAAGGGCCATGCCCGCACCCGTATTTCCGCCTCCAAGAACAACGGTTTGCTTATCCATGATCTCATACCCATCACAGTCAGGGCATATATATGTGGATGTCCCAAGAGTTGGATAGATGTTTTTGATTGGAGGAATGTTATCGGTAATGCCGGTACCGAGAAAAATCATTTTTGCTTGATATTCCCTGTCATTCTTTGTTTGGATAAAAAACTTGTCCTGTTTTTTTTCAAGAGATGTCACAGTATCATCCAAGAATTCGACACCGAATTTTTCAGCGTGCTGTCTGCCAAGCGTCCTTAATTGTTTACCGCTTACCCCATCCGGCCATCCAAGAATGTTATGGTAAGCCTTGGCAATGGAAGAGCGGCCTTGAGCAGAATCAATGACGATAATATCATGTTTATACCTTCCGAGCTGTATAGCTGCCTGAATACCGGCTATACCTCCACCAATAATAATGCAATCTGCTTGTTTCATGAATTCACCGCCCATAAATTTGGAATAAACCTAGTGTTATTCTATCTGTAAAAAATATACCACTAGTCGCTGGCGCTTAAACAAAAAAGAGGAAGGTCCGCTAGCTGGCGGACCTTCCTCTTTTTCAGTTAATGCCGGTATCATTGTTCTTGTATCGGTTCGAGCCATTCTTGTGCCCAATTTTGAATTTCGTTCATTACCGGTGCAAGAGCCTTGCCTTTTTCAGTTAAAGAATATTCAATCCTGACCGGTGTCTCTGGATATACGTCCCTTTTAACAATACCTTCAATTTCCAAGTCCTTTAAACGTTCGGAAAGAATCCTGCCGCTTATCGGGAATGCAGATTCAATATTACAAAACCGTTGAGGGCCATTAAGTAATTGATTGACAATCAATCCAGTCCAGCGTTTACTCAAGATTTGCATTCCTTTTTCAAATCGTGGACAAAGTGTCGTATTATTCATCTTATCACCTCATTATTAATATATTATAATGCATTTACCTCATATGTAACAACTTTACCGATAATTATTTAGTTACTAGAGGATATTAAAGTATAAGAAATTTATGTGCTTACTTTAAGTATCATGAAAAGAAATTCGCCTCGTAATTGCCACATTTTTAAAAAAAATGCGCTTTTAAAAAATGTGTTCTTTAGGGATACCGTGAAAAATATGTTATTTTAATATTGAAGTCAAAGTTTTACAAATGGAAGGGTTCGTGGGAAAGATGAGTGATTTACTGCAAGAGGCCGTATCCTTTATCAGGACAAGTTATCCGGAATTATCGAAAACGGAAGAGGACATAGATGGCAGGATTGAACAAATCAAAAAGGAAATAGATGAAACAGGCAGATATGAACATACATATGAAGAATTGGTTTATGGTGCTAAATTAGCTTGGCGTAATAGCAATCGTTGCATAGGGCGCTTTTTTTGGGAGTCGCTGAGGGTGATTGATAAAAGGATGATTCAAAGCGAAGAAGAAATTGTATCGGCTCTCTATGAGCATATCGAATATGCAACGAATAATGGGAGCATCAGGCCTGTGATTACAATTTTCAAACAAAAAGATCATGATCAAAAAGTGGATATTTGGAATCATCAGCTTATTCGATATGCAGGATATGAGACGGAGCATGGCGTAATCGGCGATTCAAGTTCAATAGCATTCACCAAGCAATGTATGGCATTGGGATGGGAAGGGAAATTCGGGCGTTTCGATATTTTACCCCTAGTAGTCCAATTGGACGGAAAAACCCCTAGTTTACATGAAATACCTGAGAGCCTCGTTAAAGAAGTTCAAATCACCCACCCTGAGCTGACATGGTTCAAAGATCTTCAAATCAAATGGTATGCAGTTCCGATCATATCTGGCATGAGGCTGGAAATTGGCGGAATCACGTATTCAGCTGCACCATTTAATGGGTGGTACATGGGAACGGAAATCGGTGCCAGGAACCTTGCTGATGAAGAACGCTACAATATGCTGCCGGCAATTGGGGAGAGGATGGGCTTGGATATTAAACGTGATTCAAGTTTATGGAAAGATCGAGCTCTTATCGAACTGAATGAAGCAGTCCTTCATTCGTATAAAAAACACGGAGTCAGCATTGTTGATCACCATACAGCAGCTAAACAATTCAAGAAATTCGAAGAAAAAGAAGCCACTTGTAACCGGAAAGTTACTGGGGACTGGACCTGGTTAATTCCGCCGGTATCTCCAGCCACAACCCACGTTTTTCATCAGCCGTATAATAATGAAATAATGAAACCTAATTTCTTTTATCAAATTCCTCCATATAAATAAAGGTTTACATTAATTGGCGTTGGGTATATATATATCAAGCCAATAAATAAGGGGGAAGGTAATGATGGCATTAGGAAGAAACGTGGTATTACTAGGAGTCGGAGTTGCCGGAGTCTCATTTTTATCGAATAAAACGAACAGAGGAAAAATGAAGGACATATGGTCCAATGCAAAAGCAAAAACAGTAGGCTTTTGGAATAGGACGGCTTCAGAGCTGGATCCTGTAATTGAAAAGGCAGGTCACCCTGATCCATATGATCATGACGACAATAAAATGGTAGATGAAGGCGCCATGTATGGTGTTCACTATTATAATAATGCTAAGCATGGATAACGTTATCAGACGCTTGGGGAAACCCAAGTGTTTTTTTTGTGGTAGTTTTTATTAAATTTTCCAAGCGATAAAAACTGATAATTTCGAATTCAAGACAGAGAACCAAGGTATTAAATTCGTTATTGTGCTTTAAAAGAATAAGGATTAAGATTAAAGAATCGAAAGGAAGTGGATACGAGTGAGCAGCAGTTCTTATGATCCTGAACCCAGAAAGCAAGAGGAAGCCAATATGATGCTAGAAGTCGAGACTGTTATTCTCCTTGAGTATCTGCTCGAAGAAGGTAAATAAGGCTTTCTCTATAGAAGAGGAGGTCAAGAAATGATTGAAATCTACAAGACGGATGAAAACCGACACCTAAACAAGATCGAGGAAATGACAAAAGGTTCCTGGGTGAACATTGTCGCGCCCACAGAAGCTGAAATAGATTATATATGCACGACTTTGAAGTTACCGATAAATTTCATGAAAGATCCGTTGGATGATGAGGAAAGGCCTCGAATCGAAAAAGAGGATGATAATGTGTTAATTATTGTCGACTTCCCATATTTGACCAGGGATGAGGCCGACTTACCGATTTTTGAAACAATACCTATAGGGATGATTTTTACCAAAGACTGTTTCATTACGGTATCTTTGAAAGAAACACCGATATTGGCGAATTTCAAAAACAATAAGATAAAAGGATTTTTCACCAATAAGAAAACAAGGTTTGCCTTACAATTACTATTTGAGATTTCATCCTATTATTTACGTTACCTGAAACAAATCAACAAGATGACTAATGAAGCGGAACGTGAATTGCATCAGTCCATGAAAAATAAAGAATTATACACTTTCCTGGCTTTGGAAAAAAGCTTGGTTTATTTTACGACATCATTAAAATCCAATCGCGTAGTACTTGATAAGATCCTCCGGTTTAATTATTTGAAAATGTATGAAGAAGATAAAGAATTGCTTGAGGATGTAATCATCGAAAATGCTCAGGCAATTGAAATGGCAGAAGTGTATCTATCCATTCTTAGCGGTATGATGGATGCATTCGCTTCGATCATTTCCAATAATGTCAATAATGCCATGAAGTTTCTAACCTCCGTGACCATTATTTTGACGCTGCCGACGATGGTGGCAAGCTTCTACGGAATGAATGTGGAACTGCCATTTGAACATAATCGGTTTGCTTTCATTTTTACATTATTAATAGCCATCACATTGGCGGGGACGACGGCATTCATTTTTTGGAAGAAAAAATATTTTTAAAATTAACCGGCTTATTAAGCCGGTTTCAGTTTGTCTACAGTTTTTATTAGGGGTTTGTGCAATTTGGACATTGATTGGAACGTAGGGCACTCGCTTACCGCGGGCGGTCCGGGAGCCTCCTCGGCGGCTTTGCGCCTGCGGGGTCTCCCCTGGACTCGCATTTCCCGCAGGAGTCTCGCACCTTACGTTCCAACCAACTTTGTTTTAACTTTTAGATAGAACCCTTACGCCTAAAGTCTTTATTGCTTTAAAATAGAATTAATAAAACTTGAGGTGATAAGGATGCTTTCTAAACATGATTCTATTCAGCGTGTTCAACTTGAAATGATTACTATAGATCAACTGGTGCCGAACCGTTTGGTTGAGGCTGCCAAGCCGGTTTTGTTTTATTCCTCAAAAAAATCAGCAAATCCTTCACTGTTAATTCGATCGGTATAAGGGTTCTCATCTTTTACATTCTTTGCATCCAAATTTGTTTTAATCACTAAACGGGGACTCTGTGATGCTTCTCTGATGATACGGTCGTTCAACTCTTTAAAATCCGGAATATTCTTATTGCCGGGTCTGTTTGGTTCCAATTAAACCACCTCCATTTGTATCTTGGCAATAAAGGATGGGGTGTATTCATGAATATTATTAGGATTGGGAAGGATAAGGACTTAGGAGGAGATCATGATGACCAAATGGAACGAGCAAGCAGCTCGCAATAATAATTTAAGGGCAAGTGATTTAAACCCAGATGGAGCCGATAAAGGAAAAATGGATTCAAAAATAATTGATGGAGATCAATTGAATGATCTAAAGATCCAAGAGGAAATCAGAAAGCAAAATATGTAAGAGAAGTCCCTGACTTCAAAGTTAAGCAAAAAGGATCATGCAGAGGAAAACGCTTGGCGGATAAACCAAGCGTTTTTTTTTGCGTATCATGAAGACGGAATTCCATGGTTGTTTTAGGATTCTTATCAAGAACGCTTTTGCTTTTTAAGTGAAGAGGGTTGAGTGAAGGACCCGGTTTCTTTCGTAGTGGTACCTTGCCCTTCTACCTGGGAAGACCCTAAACGGGTTTGTGAAGCATCTTTCTTGTTTTTTCCATTCATGTTTATCACCTCGATATTACTTTCCCTTTTTCCTTTGCATCCTATACATATATTGAAGGTGAAAAGGACAGGTTAGAAGGTAGAGGAGGTGTGTGTTGATGTCAAAAATCGGTGTTGAAGAATCATTAACGAATATTCAGGAAGCACTTCGTGAAAAAGGTTTTGATGTTGTGGAGATTAAACAAGAAGCTGACGCAAAAAACGTGGATTGTTGTGTGGTAACAGGTTTGGAAAGTAATGTAATGGGTATAAGCGATACTTCATTAAAAGCGTCTATCATTGAGGCAAGTGGTTTAACGGCTGATGAAGTGTGCCGCGAGGTTGAAAATAAAATGAACGCCATTCAATAGTTCAAAAAGTGCCTAAACCGATATAGGGTTAGGCACTTTTTTTGTTCAAGGTTACTGTGCTATGGAAATTGCTGCATTCAATTCCACCGCTACATTCCCTTTGATCGCCTTGGAAATCATACATGAAGCTTCAGCTTTTTCAGCAAGTTTCCTCGCTTTTTCAACCACTTTTTCTGAAGTCCCCGGTACTAATATAAGTTCAGGGCGATGAATGATTTTCTTGTAGGTGAATACACCATTCGTAACATCCACTAACGCTTCCGATTGCATGGTCAAGCTCACCTTTTCTATATGGGCTCGCTCTAACATGGCAGCAAAGGTAATGATATAGCAGGTCGATGCCGCCCCAAGCAGCATTTCATCGGGATTAGTGCCGATCCCTGGTCCATCCATTTCAGTTGGAATACTTATCTGTGTTAGAAGATTCCCTGAATGAATTGTGCCGATATCATTTCTGCCGCCTGGCCACTCTGCGGTTAAATGAAAGTGATGAATCGTCATTTTTTTTACCTCCTTACCATTTCTATAGTGTAAACGATAAAACAGGCTAAGTATTCGATTTTGCTCACTCGGGTGAGTAATCATACAGCAGTGGGTCGAATTAAGTTTTCAGTATGCCAATTCAGCAAGCCGACCGTAGCGGTCGAGCGGATAGGCATTATTGATATAAAGGATACTGTTGATGAAACAAAAGGCAGAGGCATCAGGCTATTTTAAGCACAATATTGGATAGGCTTATCTATAATGATATAGACGGTTTAATATAAATAATACTTCATTAAGGAAGGGCTGAAAAGTTGACTACATTGAGTAATATGTTCGATTTGACTAATAAAACGGCTATCATTACCGGCGGCGGCAGAGGGCTGGGCAAACAGATCGCCATGGCGTTGGGGGAGGCTGGTGCTAATATAGTCATTGCTTCACGAAATCTTCCTGTATGTAAGGAGGTATGTGAAGACTTGCAATCGATGGGTGTTAATGCCGTTGCCTTTGAATGTGATATCACGGATGAGAGTGCCATTGACCGTGTCGTCCAGGAAACGGTTGCCCAATTTGGCACGATTGATATTCTTGTCAATAATAGCGGTACGTCCTGGTCAGGTCCGCTTTTGGATCTTCCTAAGGATAAGTGGGAAAAAGTATTGAATGTTAATGTTACAGGTACATTCCTGTTTTCACAAGCTGTAGCGAGGGTCATGAAGCGGCAAAATTCAGGGAAAATCATAAATATTGCATCGGTGACAGGTCTTGGCGGGACGTTTCCTGAGCTATTGGATACGATAGCTTATAACACCAGTAAGGGTGCCATCATTACAATGACGAAGGATTTAGGAGTTAAGCTTGCTAGATACGGCATCCAAGTCAATGCGATAGCACCTGGATTTTTCCCGACTAAAATCACAAAGAAAGTTCTTGAAAAGTCCGACTATGACATATTAGGCAAAATTCCTGCTGGCAGGTTTGGCGATGAAGAAGATTTAAAGGGGGCTGCCGTATTTTTAGCCTCACAGGCTTCTGACTATATGGTTGGTCATGTTTTGATCATAGACGGAGGTATATCGGCATTAGTATAAACGGAGGAGAAAGGAAGATATATATGGCGGAAAAATCAAATTTTTATAAAGGGCTTAAATTGCTAGGCGCACAAAAAGAACAACAGCTTAATGATAAAATTAAGGATTTGCTAAATAATCGTGAGTTAATAGAAGCAGTAAGCGACAATGCCCAAATGCAGGTTCCAAGAATAAATAGAATGCAGGAAGCTTCAGAAAGAATGTCCATCATCATGAATTATCCAACAAAAAAGGATGTGGCGGGAATCGCGAAATTAGTGATCCAGCTCGAAGAAAAAATTGATAGGATAGAAGATTTGCTCTCTACACTTGATGATGATAGGGGCGGGAACGTCAGAGGTAATTCTTCAAATCGCAATAAACGCAATGCTTTTTCATCTCGCAGTAAGAAAAAGAAGTCAAATTGGGATTCCATTGAAATGGAAGGGAGTAAAAAAAGGATATCGAATTTCTTAAATGATTCCCTGTTGATAAGTTCACAGTTGGAGTTCAATTCTTTTAGACAGGGGAATTCTAATGTCTAAACGGAAAGTGCCGAAAAATCAATCCGAAACCATACCAAAGTGGAAACATTTTTTGGATATTCCCAATCAGCCAATGCCTGAAATGGGACTGACGCCTAAAATATCGGTGTGGAAAAAAAACAAATCATCGCTTTGGTATTATCCGTCGGCAAAAAAAAAATATGATGTGCCGGTTTTTCTTATATATTCACTAATCAATACTCCTTTGATTCTTGATCTGTCCCCAGGGAATAGTCTAATAGAATCTTTTGTAAATGAAGGCTTTGATGTATATTTGCTTGATTTTGGAAGTCCGGGTTTTGAAGATGGCGAAATATCGATCGAAGATTATATCGTCGATTATATTCAAAAAGGAGTGCAGCGTGCATTGCGCCACTCTGGGGCATCGGAAATTACAGTAATGGGATTTTGCATCGGCGGTACAATAGCCGCAATATATGCTGCCATTGCTGACGAGCCAATCAAGAACTTGATTCTTTCCGTTACACCGGTAGATTTCAGTGCCTCGGAATCTTTTGATCAGTGGCAGGAAGCATTAAAAGAAGGTACCGTGAATTTCGACGATACGATTGATATTTATCAAACGATTCCAGCCAGTGCTGTTAAATATGGAATCCGTTTAATTACATCTCCTATCTATATATCACCGTATTTATCATTATTGAATCAAGCGGATGATGAGGAATACGTTAAGAATTGGCGCCGCTTCAATGCGTGGATCAATGGGCATGTGCCGTTATCCGGAGCAGCTGCCAAACAAATAACCAAAGACCTTTTGATAAAAAATCGCTTGGTTAATGGGGGCTTTAAGGTAAGGGGGAAAAAAGCGAAGCTATCGAAAATTGATGCTAGTGTTTTGGTCATTGCAAGTAAGTATGATCGATTGGTCCCTCAGGAAATGATTTATCCGGTAATGGAGCATTTAACTTGTAAGGATAAGACATATAGCCTACTGAAAAGCGGACATGCGGCTAAACAATATTCCGATGGACTCCCATATTATTTGAAGGAATGGCTACCAGGACGTTCATCACCAATTCAATAGGTTACTGGGGGATGTGAAATATACGTGTTTAACGCCAGTGAGAATTTTAAAATTATGCCGGTTGTTGAATATATGGGCTTTGCGGCATTGATATTTTCAAAATTTTTTGCAACATTTCCGGATTACTAAAGTGAAATAAATGAAGGGGCTGGCTCGGTGTGTAGAGCCAGCCCCTATTGTATCATTGATAATATTTCACTCGTTCTTCAAGTGGTGTGAAGTCTTTATCACCAGGCTCTGCAGTGGGTTTTCCAAAGGGCATCTGAGCGATGAGTTTCCAATCGCGTGATATATCCCATGTCTTTCTCACTTCGTCATCGATTAAAGGATTATAATGCTGAAGGCTTGCACCAAACCCCTCAATTTCCAAGGAAGTCCATACGACAAATTGTAAAATGGCAGACGATTGGTTCGACCAAATCGGAAAGTTTTCGGCATACGTTTTGAATTGTTCTTGAAGCCTTGTTATAATGGCCTGGTCTTCAAAGAATAAAACCGTACCATAACCATTTATAAATGACTTCATTTTTTCTTCCGTTTTTTCAAAATCTTTGTCACCGACAGCTTTTCTTAATGTGTTTTTCGTGATATCCCATAATTGGTCGTGGCTTTGACCTGTTAAAACAATCACTCTTGCACTTTGGGAGTTGAAAGCGGAAGGGGAATATTGAACGGCATGATCGATAACTTCTTTAATCCTTTTATTAGGGACAACACGTTCCTTGCTAAGGGAATAATAAGAGCGTCTATCTTCAATTGCGCTAAAAAAATCTTTAGCCATATATCATACCTCCATTCATTATACCGACTTATTTTGACCTGATTTTATTATTTTATGAAAAGTGTATACGGGTGAAATTATTTGAATGAAAATGGTTGACAAATTAATCGCTGTCATTTATCTTTAAATCAAGATATTTTCATTAAAAGTATTATATGTTTGGTTAAATACCTCGAATTCGAGATATTATTTACGGATTATTTCATCTCTGTAAGGGGAGATTTATAAAGATAGGAGTGGTAAGGATGGAATTAAAAGGATTACATCATGTTTCGGCGATTACAGCTAAAGCGGGAAATAACTTTGATTTCTACACAAAAGTCTTAGGGATGCGATTAATCAAAAAAACGGTGAATCAAGATGATGTTCGTGTGTATCACTTATTTTATGGAGATCAAATTGGTTCTCCGGGTACGGAATTGACGTTTTTTGAAATTCCCAATGCTGCCCGCACTCATGAGGGAAACAATAGCATTTCAGAAATTTCTTTAAGGGTTAGAGATGATGAAGCTCTAGGATATTGGAAAAAACGGTTTGTGGAATTCAATGTTGAGCATGATGAAATATCGAGCCGTTTTGAAAGGAAGGTGCTTTCTTTTAAAGATCCTGAAGGGCAGAGGCTACTTCTGGTTTCCGATCAGGATAATAACGGCGTTCAGGGAGGATCACCATGGGGTGGAAGCCCGGTACCGAAAGAGTTTTCCATCCTTGGGTTAGGACCGGTAAGACTTACTGTACCTAATATTGAACAAACAGAAATTGTTCTTTCCGAGGTATTGGGGTTCAGGAAATCAGGCACATATCCTTCTTCAATTAGGGGGCAAAATCCAATTGTCGTTTACGAGACAGGTGAGGGAGGAACAGGAGCGGAACTTCATATTGAAGAAAGGAATGACATTCCTCGGGAAAGGTTGGGGAGGGGTGGAGTACACCATGTTGCCTTTCGGGTGGATAATGAAGAAGAACTTAGAAAATGGATAGAAAAAATTAGTGAATCAAAATTCGTGAACTCTGGATATGTGGACCGCTTTTATTTTCGTTCACTGTATTTTAGGGAGCCGAATGGCATATTATTTGAACTAGCTACTGATGGACCTGGTTTTGCAGTGGATGAAGCAGAGCAGCACCTAGGTGAGAACCTTGCCCTGCCGCCATTTTTAGAATCAAAAAGAAAGGATATTGAATCGAATTTAAAACCACTGAATACAAAATCAACAAATTAATCAACGGGAAAGGAAGTAATCGGCATGCAAAAGCAAAATGCAGGAATACATCATATAACCGCAATTGTAGGCAATCCTCAAGAGAATGTGGATTTTTATGCTGGAGTGCTGGGAATGCGTATGGTGAAGAAAACCGTTAATTTTGATGATCCAGGCACCTATCATTTATATTTCGGAGATGAATCAGGTTCACCGGGCACTATCATCACTTTCTTTCCTTGGCCTGGGGCATACCGAGGGACAATTGGCTCCGGACAAGTGGGGATTACAACATATGCCGTTCCGGAAGGTTCAATGGGCTTCTGGGAAACGCGCTTGGGTAAATTTAATATTGACTTTGAAAAGATCTCACGCTTCGGCGAGGATTATCTGGGATTTCAGGATCCACATGGATTGCAACTTGAACTGGTTGAGCGTAAAGAAGGAAAAAATAGCGAGTGGTCATTCGGCGGTGTACCAGCTGACAAGGCGATCAAGGGATTCGGCGGTGCGGTATTATTGACGTCGAAACCGATCAAAACGATGGAACTATTAGAGGAAGTGATGGGTTTGCAAAAGATGGGGGAAGAGGGTGATTTCATCCGCTTCAAATCCACATCGGACATCGGAAATTTGGTAGATGTTAAAAAAACGGTTTTGCCAAATGGGAAAATCGGAGTGGGAACTGTTCATCATCTTGCATGGCGTGCAAGCGATAATGAAGATCATAAAGAATGGAGGGAGCATATCGCAAACCATGGCTATGGCGTGACACCCTTTACAGACCGCCAATACTTCGATGCCATTTATTTCAGGGAAGATGGAGGCATACTCTTTGAAATTGCCACAGATCCACCTGGCTTTGCTCATGATGAAACGAAGGAAACGATGGGTAGTAAATTAATGCTGCCGCCATGGCTTGAAGAAAAAAGGGAGATCATGGAGAAAACGTTACTGCCGGCAGTGCCGAGAGTACTAGAGGAGGATAAATGATGAAGCATATTTTTCAAAAAGGAAGTAATCCAGATGCACCGTTGCTTTTGCTTTTACATGGCACTGGAGGAACGGAAACGGATCTCTTGCCATTATCGGAAATGGTTTCACCGGGATCATCCGTACTCAGCGTACGGGGAAATGTACTTGAAAACGGAATGCCCCGTTATTTCCGCCGGCTGGCTGAAGGAGTTTTTGATGAAGAAGATTTGATTTTCCGTACGAAGGAGCTTTATGACTTCTTGGAATCAGCGTCCGGACAATATGACTTCGATCGTGACAGAGTGGTGGCATTAGGTTATTCTAATGGTGCAAACATAGCAGCAAGTTTGATGTTCCATTTTGAAGGGGCATTAAAAGGAGCGATTCTTCATCATCCAATGGTGCCTAGACGCGGGATTGCTTTGCCGTCCCTTTCGGATATACCTGTATTCATTGCTGCAGGTAAAAACGATCCGATTTGCCCGGCAGCAGAAACTGATGAACTTAATCAAATTTTACTGCAAGCTGGTGCTGCGGTGGATGTTCACTGGGAAAATTACGGTCATCAGTTAACACGTTCAGAGGTTGATGCAGCAAGTTCATGGTTTCAAAAGAACTTTTTATAAGAATGGGAGGGATGAAGATGATTTCAGTTAATCCTGAAAGTCTTACTGAACGGGAAAATTATAAGTTTTTGACTGGAAGCATCATACCGAGACCAATAGCCCTGGTTACGACACAATCCGAAACCGGTACAATCAATATAGCTCCGTTCAGTTTTTTTAACATAGTCAGTTCCAATCCTCCTATGATTTCCATTTCTGTTCAACGGAAAGAAGGAGTTTCGAAGGACACTGCCCGAAATGCAATTCAAACAGGTGAATTCGTTGTTCATATCACTGATGAAGATAATGTTGCTGATGCAAATCGAACGGCCAAGGAACTCCCGTCTGACGAAAGTGAATTGGGTCTTACCAATTTCACTCAGGCTGTTAGTGAGAAGGTGTCGGTACCAGGATTGCAAGAAGCGAAGGTACGCTTTGAATGCACATTGGAGCATGCGATACCATTGGCAGGTTCCAAGAATAAACCTGGTTGTGATTTATTGATAGGGAAAATAGTCTGCTATCATATAGAGCAGGAGATTTACCATAATGGCCGGATTGACCAGAATGGGCTAAAACCTGTAGCAAGATTAGCGGGTCATACTTATACAAAACTAGGGGAATTAATTGAAATACAACGACCTTAAGGAATAAGAAAGAAAAAATGGCGTCATCTTTTAAGGTGTCGTCATTTTTTTAAAATTATTCCCGGTTAGCATTATCTGCAATTCTAATACTGTAAGCGACTGTTCCAAAAACAAGTTCATATCTATGCCAAAGTTGCGATGATCGTTTGGATTTTAAAGGAAGTCTTTACAAACCGAAACAAAACTTGACAATTTTTGCATAGATTGATAAAGTTATAAAAAAATAATTTCTTATCCAGAGAGGTGGAGGGACTGGCCCTATGAAACCTCAGCAACAGGTCTGCAATGACACTGTGCTAATTCCAGGGGGTGAAACCTTGATAGATAAGACCGTACGTGTTTATTTGTCAGTAACGCACTCTTTTTTAGAGTGCGTTTTCGTTTTTTCTGGATGCAAGATAAAGGAGAGTAAGAATGGAGAACAAAAGGAATCATGATTTTCAAAGGAAAATGCAGGCACGGCATATAATAATGCTATCGCTTGGCGGGGTGATTGGAACAGGTTTATTCTTAAGTTCGGGTTATACGATTCAACAGGCTGGCCCATTCGGCACCATCCTTTCGTATCTGATTGGGGCATTAGTGGTTTATCTAGTCATGCTATGTCTGGGTGAACTGGCAGTACATATGCCCGAGACAGGTGCGTTTCATAGCTACTCAGCTAAATACATAGGTCCTGGGACAGGGTATACAGTAGCCTGGTTGTATTGGCTAACTTGGACTGTTGCACTAGGTTCGGAATTCACGGCTGCAGGATTGTTGATGCAGAGATGGTTTCCATCAATCAATGTCTGGATATGGAGTGCACTATTTGCCATATTGGTCTTGGCATTAAACGCGTGGACCGTTAAATTTTTCGCTGAATCCGAATTCTGGTTTGCGTCTATTAAGGTATTTGCCATTGTAATTTTTATTATTTTGGGAGCAGCGGCAATGCTAGGTTTTATTCCAATAATTCATTCACAATCCGCTCCGTTATTCTCCAATTTTACAAGTGAAGGTTTATTTCCGAATGGTGCTTTTGCCATTCTAATGACGATGCTTGCGGTGAATTTCGCATTCTCTGGAACTGAATTAATCGGAATTGCAGCTGGAGAAACTGTGAATCCAGAAAAAACGATACCAAAGGCAATCCGTATGACATTATGGAGATTGATTATCTTTTTTATAGGAACCATCGTTGTATTATCCGCATTATTGCCTATTTCGGATGCAAGCGTATTAGAAAGCCCCTTTGTGGCAGTTCTTGAACGAATTGGTGTGCCATATGCAGCGGATATTATGAACTTTGTTATATTAACTGCGATTTTGTCTGCTGCAAACTCAGGACTGTATGCGTCATCCAGAATGCTTTGGTCACTTGCAGATAAGGAAACTATATCCCCAATATTTGCAAAATTGACAAAACGGGGAGTTCCGTTAAATGCAGTCCTTTTCAGTATGTTGGGCAGCTGCTTAGCCCTGTTTTCGAGTATTATTGCACCGGATACTGTTTACATAGTGCTTGTATCCATTTCTGGACTAGCCGTGGTTGTAGTTTGGATGAGTATTAGCATGTCACAATTTCTATTTCGCAGGCGATATATAAACGAAGGAAATTCAGTAAATGACTTAGCTTATCGAACGCCATTATATCCACTCGTACCAATCGTTTCTTTTATGCTATGCCTGGCTTCTTGCATAGGAATTGCATTTGATCCTACACAACGAATTGCACTTTATTGTGGCATTCCATTTATTTTGTTTTGCTATGGAAGTTATTATCTGACACAAAACCATAAAGAAAAGAGGAGTAGATCATGAACAATAAAACTAACCCAATTGACGCTATTTTACGAGATCATTCAGTCATGATTTTGGACGGAGCTTTAGCTACAGAGCTAGAGAGGCATGGATGTGATTTGGACGACCCGCTCTGGTCTGCACGTGTATTACTTGAAAATCCAGAAGTGATTTATCAAGTGCATTCTGACTATTTTCGTGCTGGAACGGATTGTGCGATTACGGCTAGCTACCAAGCCACTGTTGAAGGTTTCGCCCTCCGCGGAATACAAGAAAAAGAGGCTTTGGAGCTAATCCGGAAAACGGTTTTACTCGCAAGAAAAGCAAGAGATGATTTTTGGAAGGAAGAAAATCAAACGCTTAGGCCTAAGCCAATGGTTGCTGCATCTGTTGGCCCTTATGGGGCTTATCTTGCAGATGGTTCGGAGTATATAGGAAACTATGGTGTATCGGATGAAACTTTAACGGCATTTCATCGCTCACGGATATCAGCGTTGATTGAAGCAGGAGCTGACCTTTTAGCATTTGAAACGATTCCTTCCCTGCAAGAAGCAAAAGTATTATATTCATTATTGAAGGATTATCCAGAAGTTTATGCTTGGCTATCCTTTTCATTGAAAAATGAAAAAGCGATAAGTGACGGTACATCACTCGAGGTGTGTACAAGATTGTTTGGGGACAGTGAGCAAATTGCAGCAATCGGCATCAACTGTGCGCCAGTATCATGTATCACGGAAGCCATCCAGGTGTTGCGCGCAAACACGGATAAACCAATCATTGTTTATCCGAATTCAGGTGAAACATATAATCCAGAAACTAAAACATGGCATGGTCAAGAATCATGTAACAGGCTCGACCTGAAATCTGAAGAATGGCACCATGCAGGGGCGCGTTTAATTGGAGGGTGCTGCAGAACGGCTCCACATCATATCGGAGACATTTCAAGAAAGTGGCGACCTTCCGTGGTGGTATCCTCCTAGCCCTTGTTCTGTTATCAAACGTTATAAGGTATGTAGGTAGTATATAGAGCCTAACTAAAAGGAACAGGAAGCGTCATAATCAGACGGTTCCTGTTCCTTTTTGAGTTCATTATTCAAATTCGAGTTATCTTATCTCTTGAGCTGAAAAAGAAACCGCTGCAAAAACAGTAATAGGAGAAATTAAATCATAATATTTGTGTGCTTGGGAAAACTAAACAAACAATGAATAGAAAGGAGAGAAATGAGTATGAGCCGTGGGAAAAATTTTAATCACAAAGAAAAAGGCCATCCAGGAAATTTACCTAATAATAGAATTAGCGAAGAGAAGGAACACAGCCGGCAGTATGAACAAATCGAGGATATTGTCACACATGAAGCTTTTAAAAATCGGGAAAAAGAAGACGAGATGCCTTAATATATTGATATTTCATGTATATACGGGGGAAAACCATGAGCTTTTGCTATGGTTTTTTCTTTCATTACTAATACATACCTTGTTGGAAAAGGAAGTATGCTAAATAATAAGCCGACTTTCTTCTATATAAATAATAAAACTTAAATTTCTCAGCTCAGGGCTTCATTAGTCTTAAGTCACTAAGACGGATTAGTAAGTATAATCTGCATTGTCAACCAGAAAAAATTAAGGGTAATGTCTAAAAAGGGCGATCTTAATTAATCAGAACCGGCTTATCCTAAATGATGAAAGCCGTGGTATTTTACAGTTTTAAATAAACATGCCAGGTACATCGTGAATATTATAAGAACCTGATGAAGTACGGTTCGTTCCCCAAATTTAAGTCTTAAGCGCAATTTCTTCTATGTTTCATTTTGTTTATCGCGATTTATTTCCACTTCTCGTTTTGCTCTAATAAAAGCGATAAATTGAATCGTCTCCTCTTCAGAAAGAGAGATTCCATCAACGGCTAGCTCCATATTTGGTAAATCCGTTAATTCCATGACTTGAGGTGACTCTGTGGTAATATCTTTAGCTGGATGATCTACCCGACCTAGAATGTAATCAGTGGATGTATCATATAGGCCTGCCAATAAACTAATCGTTTCTAATGAAGGGCGGCGGTGGCCCGATTCATAACCTGCATAGGTACTCTTGGCGATTCCGAGCCTGTCAGCCGTATATTGCAAAGACCACCTTTTGCACTTCCTTAATGTAGTTAATCTATTTAATATCATTTTTATTACTCTCCTTTTATATAAATCCATTATACCATCATATGACAATAAAGTGTACGCGTAATGAATAACTTTAGCTTGATTTCGACCTTGAACAGAACTATAATTACATGTGATGTACGCGTAACATGAACATTTACAATGGATACATCCTTTCTGAGATGCTTAGAATGATTGGGATACAGGGAGGTTTTATAGGGGGTAGTATATTGGAGAAATTGAAGTCAAAAATTAAGAAGTTGATGTTAATTACTACCGGTGGTACAATTGCATCGTTAGAAGGGGAAAATGGACTGGTTCCAGGGATGAAAGCTGACGAAATTTTAGGTCACCTTCCGGGATTAGATTTATGTCAGATTGATAGTAAGCCTTTGATGAATATCGATAGTACAAATATGCAGCCGGAAGATTGGACAGAAATGGCACAATCCATCCATGAGCACTACCATGATTACGATGGCTTTGTGATCACCCATGGGACAGATACGATGGCTTACACTTCAGCTGCGCTCTCATATATGTTACAAGACTTAGGGAAACCAATTATTATTACAGGTTCTCAAATCCCAATTGCCTTTAAAAAGACGGATGCCAAAAGAAATATCTCCGATGCGATTCGGTTTGCTTGTGAAGATATTGGAGGCGTATATGTAGTTTTTGATGGTAGAGTCATCCAGGGTACAAGGGCCATTAAATTGAGAACGAAAAGCTATGATTCGTTTGAAAGTATTAATTATCCTTATATTGCTTCCATATCAAAAGATAAAATTGAGTATCTTAAGCCAGTTCAATCAACAAAGAATAAGGAAGCCAAGTTAGATGCTTCCATTTGTACTGATGTTGCTTTGGTTAAGCTATATCCGGGGATTAAGCCCGAATTCTTTGATTTTCTGAAAAATCAATACCGGGGAATTGTAATTGAAAGTTATGGGAGCGGGGGTATTCCGTTTCAAGGAAGAAATATTTTAGAGAAGTTGAATGAGTTGGTCGAGTGTGGAATATCCATTGTCATTACTACCCAATGTTTAGAGGAAGGGGAGGATATGGATATATACGAAGTGGGACGTAAAGTAAATAAGAATGTCATCATTCGTTCCAGAAATATGAATACAGAAGCCATCGTTCCTAAGTTGATGTGGATATTAGCAAAGACACAGGATCCCAAAAAGGTGAAGGAATTGATGGAAACACCGATTGCAGAGGACATTACATTCTAGAACAAACAAAGGGGCAAGAGGAAATGTTGATAGATGAGAGAACATACCGAATTGAAAAAGACTTTCTTGGGGAAAAGGAAATTCCAGCAG
This sequence comes from Bacillus sp. T-10(2022), assembly GCF_056502895.1. NCBI lineage: Bacteria > Bacillati > Bacillota > Bacilli > Caryophanales > Bacillaceae > Bacillus > Bacillus sp. T-10(2022). The sequence goes on along the minus strand of NZ_CP113518.1, from coordinate 3,145,826 downwards.
ATGTTTATTATGGAATACAAACTTTACGCGCTGTAGAAAATTTTCCGATTACCGGTTATAAAGTCAATGAAGAAATGATTCGTGCACTTGCTATGATAAAAAAAGCAGCCGCTTTAGCAAATATGGATACCAAACGCTTGTATGAAGGTATTGGAAACGCTATCGTTAAAGCTTCAGATGAAGTGATCGATGGAAAGTGGCATGAATATTTCATCGTTGATCCAATTCAAGGCGGCGCAGGGACATCGATGAATATGAACATTAATGAAATCGTTGCCAACCGTGCGTTAGAACTTATGGGACACAATAAAGGTGATTATGTACATGTTAGTCCAAATAGCCATGTTAACATGTCGCAATCAACCAATGACGTATTCCCTACTGCCATTCATTTATCAACACTACGACTTTTAGAGCAATTGTTGCAAACAATGACCAAGATGAGTACGGTCTTAAAGAATAAAGCAAAACAATTTGATCATGTTATCAAAATGGGACGCACACATCTTCAGGACGCAGTGCCGATTCGCCTCGGTCAAGAATTTGAGGCTTACAGTCGTGTGTTGGATCGCGATATAAAACGAATCAGTCAATCACGTCAACATTTATATGAAGTGAATATGGGAGCAACAGCAGTGGGAACGGGATTGAACGCAGATCCGCGTTACATTGAAAATGTTGTTACATATTTAGCTGAGATCAGTAACTTGCCGCTTGTAGGAGCAGAACATTTAGTAGATGCAACTCAAAATACGGATGCTTATACTGAAGTGTCAGCTTCATTGAAAGTATGTATGATGAATATGTCTAAAATTGCTAATGATTTACGTTTGATGGCTTCAGGACCAAGAGCGGGATTAGGGGAAATCACACTTCCAGCTCGTCAACCAGGTTCATCCATCATGCCAGGAAAAGTAAATCCAGTAATGCCAGAATTGATTAACCAAGTCGCTTTCCAAGTGATCGGGAACGATAATACGATTTGTTTAGCATCAGAAGCAGGACAACTAGAGTTGAATGTAATGGAGCCAGTGCTTGTATTCAACTTATTGCAATCAATCAGCATTATGAACAATGCTTTCAATGTCTTTACAGATTATTGTTTAGAAGGTATTGAAGCAAATGAGCAACATTTAAAAGATTATGTTGAACAAAGTGTTGGAGTGATTACAGCAGTCAATCCGCACCTTGGATACGAAGTGGTTTCACGTATTGCGCGGGAAGCGATATTAAAAGGCAAATCAGTTCGCGAACTTTGTTTACAATATGATGTACTGACAGAGGAAGAATTGGATCTGATTCTAAATCCTTATGAGATGACAAAGCCCGGCATAGCGGGAGCTTCTCTTTTTGATCGGCAATAAGCAGTATATTAGTAGAAAGCATTAATCTATCTAAGATTTTTGATGTAATGACTATGCCTTTAGGACCGTTGGTTTTTTAGGCATAGTCATTAATTATATACATATGAAATGTTACCCCCAACAGTTTGTCAACTACTTGCGGGTACTAAAAACTGAATATTCGGTTATTTTTGATTCTCGATCTAATCTTGTAGGTGTTTAACTATTCATAAAAAAACCATCCCCCCTTAGAATATCTAAAGGGGGATGGGGAAGTTTTAGCTCAATAATATGCCTGTATTAGCCCTTTACTACTTCCTGTCCACGAACATTCCATGTAAATGCAAATACCACTACTGCCAGAACACAAGAAATCGTTATTAATGTAAAGCCTGCATTCCAGCCTGCAAAGTCAACTACATATCCCATAATAGCATTAGCGGCTACAGATCCACCTAAATATCCAAATAAGCCAGTCAGTCCTGCTGCAGTGCCTGCAGCTTTTTTAGGAACTAAATCCAGTGCTTGCAGACCTATTAACATTACAGGTCCATAAATTAAGAATCCAATCGCAATTAGGGAAATAATATCGATCATTGGGTTGCCCGCAGGGTTAAACCAGTATACAAGGACTGCGATTAATACTCCTAGCATAAAGACAACCCCCGCCGGTCCACGACGTCCTTTAAAAACCTTATCCGAGATATAACCGCATAATAAAGTTCCCGGAATGCCTGCCCATTCGTATAAGAAATAAGCCGTACTGGACTCGTCCATGTTAAAGCCTTTTTCTTCGCTTAAATAGGTTGGTGCCCAATCAAGTACCCCATAACGGACGAAATAAACAAAGATGTTTGCAATCGCAATCGCCCAGACCCATTTGTTATTCAATACATATTTAAATAATATCTCTTTTGTTGTCAATTCTGTTTCAAACGTTTTTTTCATTTTATTTGGAAAATCATTACGATACTCTTCAATCGGTGGTAATCCAACTGATTGTGGTGTATCACGTATTAAGATAAATGAAATGATTGCTATTAATATGGCAACTAGAGCAGGTAGTATAAAAATCCCTTCATAACCTGCATATGAAGGACCCATTATTGTTGCAAAGATGGAGACACCTGCAATCGCCAATGGTGCCATTAAGCCACCACCCACGTTGTGGGCAACATTCCATATTGCCGTTTTCCCTCCTCTTTCACTCACACTGAACCAGTGAACAAGCACTCTGCCTGATGGTGGCCAGCCCATCCCTTGAAACCATCCATTAATGAATAACATGATAAACATAATCGTAACAGATGATGTGAAAAATGGAACAAGGCCCATAAGTAAGCTGACGATTCCAGCAAGTATCAAACCAACTGGCAAGAAATACCTTGCATTGCTTCGGTCTGACACAGTTCCCATTACAAACTTACTTATCCCATATGAAATCGAAATGGCTGATAATGCAAGACCCAGCTCTCCAGTTGTAAAGCCTTCCTCCTTTAAATATGGCATCGCCATGGAAAAGTTTTTACGAATTAAATAATACGCTGCATAACCAATGAAGATACCGATGAAAACTTGTAATCTGAGTTTCTTATATTCAGAATCTATTTTTCCTTCAGGTAATCTTTCAACCGGTAGAGCTGGCTTAAAAAATTTGAGCATCCAATTCCTCCTTAATATGATATTTTTGAACTATTTAAGTAAAGTATTGATGATGATACATAAAAAAACTCATACCAAAATAGTAACCCTTTATGTTTAAAAGGTCCTATTAAAGCATGAGTCTCCAAATCTCCACCATCGTTAACTTGTAATAATTATACTATCTTCATAAGAAAACGCTGTCAACATTTTTTTTTGCCCGTTCGGACGGAAGAAGTCACCATCAAATTAACTGCCTAAGTCATTTTTAGGACCAGTTTTAAAATCAAGATAAATATAGAAATAATTGAATCCGTATTAATATTTCTTTTAAAGATTTTTTTGAACGAATGGTATGTGTCCAAAGTTCCGATGAATATTAATGGTAAAGGTAAAGCCAAATGGAATGACATTCGCAATTTTTTATCTTTATTAAGCTATCTTCTAATATAATTTAATCAGTCATTTCCAGGTGGAGAAGGAGGATAACTTTGAAACAAGTGAATCGTTTTATCCGAAGCGTTACATTTCTAATGCTGGCATTTCTCATGTTTAGTGGGCAGGCTGCAATTGCTTCATCAAATTCAATATCATCGCAATCCACGCCAGACCTTTTGATTAGGCAGATCATGGGTTTAGCCTATGAATCCCAACAATCCGTTAGCAGTGGACCATTTTCTGTAGGTGATTCGTTGAAGAAAGTGGAAAAAGCCTGGGGTGCACCGGAAGATTTAAGTACCGTTGCAGCCAATTATTGGAGCCGTAATGTCCGGTTCCTCTATGACGGTTCAACAGGAAGAAAGACGATTACCGCCATTGATGATTTTGATCCGCAATTGCAAACCATCCATTTATCCATGCTGAAGGAATTGATCGGTGAACCTGTAAGTGAAGTGGAGCAAGAAGGGATGTACTATGTCACTTATACCGATTACGCAAATTACAAAGTGGTTTTCGTGTTTGAAAGCGCCTGGATTAACCCAGATCCAAGATTGAATATGTATACGGTTGAATTTGCGTCAGATTAATAAGTCAAAAAAGGATCGTCCCTTTATTGCAGAGGGGCGATTTTTTACTACCACCGGGAGTATTTTGTTTAAGAATCTAATCTTACCGTTCTATTCAATATTGTTCAGCCATATATTAAAAAGATGTAAGTAGAATGATTAAGGGGGATTTGCTTTGTCAGAAGGTGTGCATAGTATCATTTTACCTGTTTCAATAAAAACAGTATGGGGATTTGTAAGTAGCATAGACCGGTGGGCACCTCTTGTCCCAGGATATATCAATCATGAGATGATTAATGAGGAGACACTTATTTGGGAGTTTAAAAGCGATTTGGGATTAATGAAGAAGAAAATTAAACTTGAAGTGAATATATTGGAATGGATTGAACCTGAAAAGGTAACATTTAGTCTTAAGGGATTAAATGAAAAATTTGATGGGCATGGCTATTTTTTAGCGGAACAGTGCGAAATAGGACAGACTAAAATGACTGGCTGCCTGGTGATTACGGCAAAAGGGGCCAAAGCCCCAATCGTCAATGCTTTGTTAAAAACCTACGTTCCCCAAATGACGATCGAGTTTTCTGAGGCTGTTGCACAAAGTCTCCTTGTACAAAAATAGGGATTACATATTGGAGTTTTATTGGATATTGGCACTTGACAATTATACCTATGTGGTATGTATTATAAATTGTAAGATTTTTATCAAACCTTCATTTCGACTGAATGGGTTTTATGATGGATGTTTGGATCGGATTCATAAGTAATAGGCAGGGTAGGAGGCCTCACATGGAATATGATAAGCAGGTTAAAAATAGAGTGAAGCGAATTGAAGGACAGCTGCGTGGGATTTTGAAAATGATGGAGGATAATAAAGATTGCAGGGATGTAGTAACGCAGTTGTCTGCAACCAGATCTGCAATCGATCGGACAATTGGGGTAATAGTAAGTTCCAATCTTGTTGAATGCGTCCGGGAGGCTAATGAATCCGGAGAAAAGAATCCCGAAGAGCTAGTGAAAGAAGCTGTGAATTTATTAGTGAAAAGCCGGTAAGCAATTATATTATTGTTAAATAGGAATTTTTAAGACAAAGATTATTAGACAACTTGACCAATCTGAGAAATTTCAGTGTCCGGGGTGGATGGATTTTTTAAAATGGACCTCTACAAGAAGAGGTCCATTTTTGTGAATTCTCTGTTTTCATTTCTGATAGGCAAATCCTTTGATATAAAGAATTTGCATGGTATCCTTAAAGGGATAAAAATTTAGTGAGGGTATGCTATGGAATTTACGCATGTTACATCGGTTTTGCTCGGCCTCGTCATCATTCTAAATATTTTATTTGCCACTATTGTCATATTTTTTGAAAGAAGGGAAGCGAGCACGACCTGGGCTTGGTTATTGGTTTTATATTTTTTGCCTGTAGTCGGTTTTATTTTATATCTGCTTTTTGGAACAAGTTTAAGGCACGCACACTTATTCCAATGGGAGGATAAGAAGAAGATCGGGATCGAAGAAATCATTGATAAACAGATGGAAGAGCTTTCAACGAATCATTTTCCTTTTCGAAATGCTTCTTCGAGTAATTATCGTGATTTGATTTATATGCATCTCCGGAACAATGATGCCGTACTTACTGAAGATAATCAAGTCGATATTTTTACGGAAGGGAAAAATAAGTTTGACCAGCTTTTTAAAGATATTGAAGCGGCCGAAAACCATATACATATACAATATTACATCATTCAAAGGGACGGCCTGGGTAAACGATTCATTGAAGCTTTGACCAAAAAGGCGAATGAAGGCGTCAAAGTTCGGTTGCTTTATGACGAGCTGGGGTCTAGAGGGATGACTAAACGTTTCTTCAGGGAATTTAGGCAGGCTGGAGGACGAGTGGAGGCATTCTTTCCATCCAAATTAAAATTCATAAATTTACGACTGAATTTCCGTAACCATCGAAAGCTCGTCATCATAGATGGAAAAGTAGGGTACGTTGGAGGCTTTAATGTTGGTGATGAATATTTAGGGCTTAATCCAAAATTCGGTTATTGGCGTGATACACACCTTCGAATAAAGGGGGCGGCTGTCAAAGCCATTCAAACCCGTTTCATCCTGGATTGGAATCAGGCATCAAAGCACCATGATATAACTTATCAGCCTCATTATTTCCCTATTGTAAAGCCTCAAGGAAATATAGATTTGCAAATAGTGACAAGTGGGCCGGATTCTGAATGGGAACAAATTAAAAATGGCTATATTAAATTAATTTCTTCAGCAAAAAAATCGATTCTCATTCAAACACCTTACTTCATACCGGATGCAAGTTTATTGGATGCACTCAGGATCGCCAGCTTATCAGGGTTAGATGTGAAAATCATGATTCCGAATAAACCTGATCACCTTTTCGTTTATTGGGCAACAACTTTCAATGCAGGGCAGTTATTAAGAGCGGGAGCTAAGATATACATCTATGATAACGGCTTTATTCATGCGAAGATGATCGTGGTGGACGAAGAGGTCTCCTCGGTGGGGACAGCTAACATTGATGTCCGTAGTTTTAAATTGAACTTTGAAGTCAATGCCTTCATTTATGATGAAGGAATGGCCGAAACACTGACAAGGATTTTTTATAAGGATGTCGAAGTATGCAGGCAGCTTACAATTGAAGAGTTTGAAAAGCGTTCAAAGTGGATTCGTTTTAAAGAGTCCATTGCAAGGCTGGTATCACCGATATTATAATTTTTAAACTAAACGGACCATTACTACATGGTCTGCTCAGGCTGTAGACAAATTCGAGAAATGGAGTTTGCCTGCAGTCTTTTTATTTAAAAAACTACTGAGCTTGATTTCAGAAATCCGCTCCTTTCAGTTGTAGACAAAATTGTTATTAATTGAGTTTGCAAAAATCGTTGATTTCCTCTCCAGGCACTCCTTTCCGCGGGTCCGCCTCTGCGGGGTCTCCTTTGGATGCGCTTTTCCCACAGGTGTCTTGCACATCCGCTCCAATCAACATTGCTTTAATTTAGATGGAACTTCTTTTGTTCACAAACTCAATAATTGAGTTTCCTGCAATTTAAAACAAGTACGGAGCTTGATTTCATAAAACAGTAAAAACCATAAAGTATAACCAAGTCTTATATTAAAATCACGGTTTGTGGTGAGACCATTCCGAACTCGATTTTGGTACAATAGTTTATATCCATAAAAGGGGGAAAAGCCGTGAAAACGTTTATAATCACAGGAGCTTCAAAAGGTTTAGGTGCTGCCATCGCCAAAGGATGTTTGCAGACGAGTGATCATTGCATTTTAGTTTCCCGTACAGCCAATCCTGAAATGCAGCGGCTGGCTGACCGATCAGGGAAGAAACTTACATTTATTTCGATGGACTTGAATGAAACTGAAAAGTTACCTTCCTTAGTCAATGAGATTTTTGCTGCTGTCGATGATACAAGTGACATTTACTTCATTAATAATGCAGGCGTTATTGAACCGATAAAGCCGGTAGGAAAGCTTGGTATGGGAAATTTGGAAACAAGCATGCGGGTGAATTTCATGGCACCCATCGTATTGGCTGATGAATTCATTAAACAGACAAAGGACTGGAACAGAAAGAAGGTAATGGTGAACATATCATCAGGTGCAGCAAAAAATCCTTATCATGGTTGGGCAGCTTATTGCAGTACTAAGGCGGGGCTAGAAATGTTTACACGGGTTGCAGGGGTGGAGCAGGATAAAGCGTCTTTCCCTACGTCTCTCATATCTTTTTCACCTGGAGTAATGAATACGGAGATGCAAGGGACAATCCGGTCAGCAGACGAACGGGACTTTTCCGATCGAGACAAATTTCATGAATATAAAGAGAAGGGCATGTTAAGAAGCCCTGAATTTGTGGCAGATAAACTTTTGCAGCTTCTTGATTCGGGAGATTTGGAGAATGGTAAGTTCTACGATATTAAGAATTTACTTTAATGAATGGAAGCATGTGAAACGAAATAGCGTGGGGTTGTCCCTGTGGACAGCCTCTTTTTTAAGTGATCCTTTATTATATAAAAAAACAAGATATCAACAAGGAAATATGATAATTCGTTCTATCCAATTACCTGAATAACATAAACTTTTTTGGAGGGAGTTTGGAGGGTTATGAATGACGATCATTATTGTGAAAAAAGGTGACAGCCTTTGGGAAATTGCCAGAAAAAATAAAGTTGAACCATCAAGGGTAATTGAAGTCAACGGTTTGGAATCAACAGCTTTGGTTCCTGGCCTGGCATTGTATATACCTGATGAAAAAGCGGTGAATCGAAGGTATCTAATTAAAAATCAGGATACCCTTACTAGAATCGGCAGTCGTTTTGGAACGAGTGCAGCGGCAATCATGGAAGCCAATCCTGGAATCGTTGCAAACTCGCTTAAAGTCGGCGCGGAAATTTTGATTCCGTCTCCTTACAAAAATCAATTGATTACACTGGGTTTTGCCTTTCCGACTTCAGGTGGAGCAGTATTTGAAACACTTGAGGAGAATGGTGATAAATTATCCTATTTAGCCATCGTAGCTTATTCGTTTACAAGGGAAGGAAATGCATACGTTGATGGTGATGATCTCCCGCTTATCGCGAAATGCGAGCAAACCGGGGTGACGCCCCTACTGATGATCCGGAACTTTCAAGATGGTGATTTTGATGCTGATTTGGCGGGTGATGTCCTTGCTAGTACAGTATACAGAGCGAATTTAATCAATAGTATGCTGAATTTCGTTAGGGAGAAAGGGTATGGGGGTGTCAGTATGGACATCGAATTCATCCCACCTGCTCGGCGTTCCGATTATGTGCTTTTTTTAAAAGAATTAAAGGAGGGGTTGAACGAACTGATCCTTCATGTGAACGTACACGCAAAAACAGCGGATAATCCTGATAATCGAATTGTAGGCGGCCATGATTATCGGGGGATCGGAGAGGCAGCCGACCTTGTTGCCGTGATGACCATTGATTATGGGTATCCTACTGGACCGCCTGAACCAATTTCCCCACTTTGGTGGATGGGCGAGGTACTTCGTTATGCTTTGACGAATATACCTGAATATAAATTGCAGTCGGCATTTCCTATGTATGGATACGATTGGATAGTACCAAGCCACGAAACGAAAGCTTTGTCAGCTCAAAATGCCCAAAATCTTGCCATAGCAACTGGCGCTGAAATAACTTTTGACACTTCTGCAGCATCACCTACCTATACTTATCAAAGAGAAAATTCGAATCATGTGGTTTGGTTTGAAGATATTCGATCGATAAGCGCAAAATATGAAATGATTGATGCATATGAACTGATAGGTGCAACTTATTGGCAGATTGGTTTGGAATTCCCTCAGAATTGGGCGTTTATAGAAAAGAATATTTTGATTATTAAATAGATGAATGGGTGCAGGCGGTTAATAGAAGTGTTATATTTTTCCCTTGTTTGGATGTGCAACTTATATCAGGCCAAGCCAATCACACCTAGAAGAATTTAAAGGGAGCCAATATCGTTCGAATGGCAATTAATCAATAAAAAGGAGCCATGGAAAACCAAGGCTCCTTTACTTTAACGGTTAACCGAATGGAATGCATCATCTACGAATATTTGATGACTGATTTGGCATCGAATGCTCATTTTTTTTTTCCTGTAAGTCTTTCTTTTTAAAAATTGCATAAAGAAAGGCAAGGAATATCAGGGTGGAAGAAAATTGGAACGTTGTTTTCACATTGTATGTTTCCGTTATATAGCCTAATAGTAAGACAGAGACTGCAAATGTAAGATTGATGACTGCTCCCCAAACGGCATGAATTTTTGCAAGAGTTTTTTCCGAAGCATGGTCTTGGAGTAGCTTGGCATAGATCACTTCCCGGATTTGTTCCGGGAGACCGTACAGGCATGCCAGCAGCAAAGCCAAAGCAGGAATACTGGTAGTTCCAAAAAGCAGGGTTAGCATTGAACTGAGAAATAGCCCGAAAGTGATGAAGAATCCTATATATTTTTCTAGTAACTTGGCAAAACGGATGACAATCAATCCACTGAATATCATGCCGACAAAGTAGCTTGTGTTAATATAGCCCCACCACTCCTCACCCAGTTGCAGGTTCTGTTCAACATATACATATATAACGGCAGCCACCCACACGCTTGAAGCCAAAGTAGTTATAAAATCAATGGAAATGAGTGTACGGATAGTTGGGATTTGTCGAATCGAAACCCATCCGGATTTAACCGAACCCCAGATTGACGGAACAACAGAATCTGTCGTTCGTTCTGAGACTTCTATTCTCATTGTATAGATCGTTGAAACGGCAAAAAGTATGACCGTAAGCCAAATAATGAAACTGCTGTTGGTACTTATCAATAAGACGGAACCTAGTGGCCATCCTGTTACAAAGATGGTCTGGGTGATCATATTCAAGAAACCATTCGCTTTCATCCGTTCTTCTTTTGGAACTAATTGAGGAACCAAAGCTGCGCTGACCGGGGCAGCGACTCCATCCAATAATGAAATGGAGGCAATGAAGCAAATGACGGCAACAGCAAAACCATGATTGAAATTTGTTATATAGATTCCTAGACCAACGAGTAAGATGGACTTCCACCATTGAGATTGTACAAGGATTCTTTTTAAAGGAAACCTGTCGATGACAAGGGGGGAGAGTAAACTGCTGATAAACCGAAAAATCGTTGTAGTGAACGGAAGCAAGCTCAAATAAAAGGCAGATCCCGTCAAAGTATATAATAATGAAATCAACCCGACTACATAAAATATATCCCCTAGATTTGCAAACGCCTGACCGATCCAAAGGCATCGAAACGATGAGTTTTTCATATATACCATCCTTTTGCGAAAATAAAGTTACTGGATATTTAGAATGGTTATAATTTTTACACTGGATTCACTCCTTAATTTACTAGATTGCTTGAGCCGGGTTGGGCTGTTTTATAGATGATTTTACCATAATATGAACATGGGGGTTCTGAAATGCTTGCTGAATATTGAATATGGAATTATACTCCTTAATATATGTAAAAAAGGAGAAAAATTTGATGATTCGACGTTTTGCTTCATATTACCTGCCGCATAAGCGGTTATTCATTATTGACTTCTTCAGTGCAGTGGTCGTTGCTGTACTTGAACTTGCATTTCCGCTAGCTGTTCAGTGGTTCATAGATACACTGCTGCCTGGCGACGATTGGTCTGCAATAGTTTCGGTAAGTGCCGGTTTGTTCCTCCTTTATATCATTAGTACCTTCTTACAGTTCATCGTAGGGTATTGGGGTCACAAATTGGGTATCAATATCGAGACTGATATGCGTGAAGAATTATTTGAGCATGTGCAGAAACAATCTTTTCGTTTTTTTGATAACACGAAAACCGGCCATATCATGAGCCGCATAACCAATGATCTTTTCGATATTGGTGAACTTGCTCACCATGGTCCCGAAGATTTATTCATTGCCTTCATGACTTTTATAGGCGCATTTTGGATTATGTTGACAATCAATGTGAAATTGGCACTTGTATCGGTTTGTATTTTACCGTTCCTCGTTTTATTAATTGTCATAAGTAATTTAAAGATGAATAAAGCCTGGAAGAAAATGTATACAGAAGTTGCAGATGTAAATGCCCGTGTGGAAGATAGCGTCTCAGGAGTGAGGGTTGTACAATCCTTTACTAATGAAACATATGAAATGAAAAGATTTGCTACTAATAATCGCAGATTCCGTAAAGCGAAACTTCTTGGATATAAGGTTATGTCCTTTAGCTTATCAGGCATTTATATGATGACGAGGTTTATGACCCTTGCCGTGTTGGTGATTGGAGCTTGGCTAACTTTTCATGGGCAGCTCTCTTATGGTGAACTGGTTGCATTCGTCTTATATGTTAACGTATTGTTTAAGCCAATCGACAAAATCAGTGCGTTGATGGAACTCTATCCAAAAGGGATGGCCGGTTTTAAGCGTTTTACGGAACTTCTGGATGTCGCGCCTGATGTCGTCGATAAAAAGGATGCAATAGAGGTAACCACCCTGTTGGGGGATATTTCCTTTAAAGATGTTTCTTTTAACTATGAAGACAAAAAGCCAGTTTTAAAAGGTATTGATCTTACAATTAAAGCTGGTGAGACCATTGCTTTTGTCGGGCCTTCAGGAGCTGGGAAAACGACAATATGTTCATTGATCCCAAGATTTTATGATGTTAAGGCCGGTTCAATATCCATTGATGGAATTGATATTCGTGAGATGACGAAAAAGTCATTGCGCTCACAAATTGGCATAGTCCAGCAAGACGTGTTTCTTTTCACAGGAACAGTAAAAGAGAACATTGCGTACGGAATGCTTGGAGCATCGGATGAACAAATTCAAGATGCTGCAAGGAAAGCCCATTTGGAGACCTTCATTGAAGGACTTCCAGAAGGCTATGAAACTCAAATAGGTGAACGTGGCTTGAAATTATCTGGAGGACAAAAACAACGAATTGCAATAGCCAGGATGTTTTTGAAGAATCCGCCAATATTAATTCTCGATGAGGCAACCTCTGCACTCGATACTGAGACGGAAAGAATAATTCAGCAGGCTCTTACCGAACTAGCTGAAAACAGAACTACGTTAATTATCGCACATCGATTGGCAACCATTCGAAACGCTGACAAGATCGTGGTTGTTACGGAAGAAGGAATTGCTGAAGAGGGCGGTCACGATGACTTACTTAAGCAGGGGGGCATTTTTGCCAATCTGCATCAATTACAATTTCAAAAATGATAAAAAGCTATATGTCCCCATAAGGACATATAGCTTTTTTAATAGATTGGAGTAGAATTCAATTCAGAATGATTTCACATAGTTCGAAGGGTAACAAACAAGGTAATTGAAAAATGGATGAAACATTTACCTTTTCCAAAGGATGATAATACTTCAGCGAACTTTATGGCTATCGAGGCAGATGTTCTACCAAAAAAGACTTGGAGTCCTTCCATGTCTTTTTTTATGAAAAAAAGTCTATAAACGGGTCTAGGCCATGGTCGGAAGTGCAGACTATAAAGGCGGTTACTTGTGTTAAATAGACCGAAATCTAATAGGTTAGCCTATGTCAATAGGATTAGCTGTGCATACAATAAAGGGTAGACGGAGAGGCCATAAACCAGAAAAGAGTAAGGAGTGTAAATCGTGAAAGTAATGACCATCTTAGGGACTCGACCTGAAATCATCAGATTAAGTCTAATAATAAAGAAATTGGATCAATATGCTGATTCACATATTCTAGTGCACACTGGACAAAATTTCACTACATCCTTAAGTGAAATATTCTTCCAACAGCTACAGGTTAGAACCCCTGATTATGTCTTGTTGAATCAACAGCAAACTCTAGGAGAACAGTTAGCAGCCATTTATAAGAATTTAGAATCTATCATATTAAAGGAAAAGCCTGACAAAGTATTAGTGTTGGGGGATACGAACTCTGGGCTCAGCTCTATCTTAGCAGAGCGGATGGGCATCCCCGTCATTCATATGGAAGCAGGGAACCGTTGTTTTGACCTGGAAGTGCCAGAGGAGAAAAATCGAAAGATCATTGATGCTGTATCAAGCTTGAACTTACCTTACACTCCTCAAAGTAAAGAGAATCTTCTGAAAGAAGGTATCCCCAGCAAAAGGATATATTTATCGGGAAACCCTATTTTCGAGGTTTTGAACCATTATAACAATGAGATCGAGCAAAGTGGAATTTTGGACAAAATGAATTTGAAAAAGGAGGATTATTTCCTCGTAACTGCCCATCGAGCCGAAAATGTTGACTATGAAGACCGTTTGATGGAAATTATGAACGGCATTAATTTGGTTGCCGAAACCTATCAAAAAAGAATCATATGCAGTTTACATCCCCGGACAAAATCCCGTATAGAACTCAGTCCCAAATTAGAAGTGCACCCATTAATTGAATTTCATGAGCCATTTGGTTTCTTTGATTTCGTAAAGCTTGAAAAAAACGCTTTTTGTGTGCTGACCGATAGTGGAACCGTTCAAGAGGAATGTTGTTTGTTCCATGTACCGACCGTTACGATACGAAAAACAACGGAAAGGCCAGAAACAATTGAGTCGGGCAGCAATATGTTATCGGGAATTAATGCTAAACAAATCGTCAATTGTGTAAAGGTTATGGTTAACCAGCAAAAAGACTGGACTTTTCCAGAAGGCTACGACCATAAAAACGTTTCAGATAAAGTGCTTAAAATAATACTGGGAGGCCATAAAATTGATTAAGAATCGAACAATCTTGGTAACAGGCGGTACAGGCTCATGGGGATATGAATTGGTAAGGCAGCTATTGGATTTTGAACCGCGTGAAATACGGATTTTTTCAAGAAATGAGTCCAATCAATTTACCATGAAACAAGAGTTTGATAATAACCCGAAATTGAATTTCATAATCGGGGATGTAAAAGAGAAGGAAGCTTTATTGGAAGCATGCCAAGGCGTTGATTATATCTTCCACTTGGCAGCATTAAAGCATGTTCCTGTATGTGAAGATCAACCCATTGAAGCTTTAAAGACGAACGTAATTGGAACACAGAATGTAATAGAGGCAGCTATAAGCTGTAATGTACACTCGGTTGTAAACATTTCTACGGACAAGGCTTCGAATCCATCCAATTTTTATGGTCTATCAAAGGCAATGGCTGAAAGATTGATCATACACGCTAATACATTAAACACAAAAACAAGATTTGTTTGTATCAGGGGCGGAAACGTGCTGGGCACAAATGGAAGTGTCATTCATGTATTCAAAAAGCAAATAAAAGAAAAGGGAAAAATCGGTATAACGGACTTAAATATGACAAGATTCTTTCTAACCATTGAAGAAGCTATTAAATTGGTATTTAAGGCAACCTTTGAAAGCATTGGCGGAGAAATATTCGTGATGAAAATGCCATCCTGTAAAATTATTGACCTTGCTCAAGTATTGATTGATTCTTCTGATGTGGAAAATGTGGACGTGGATATCCTAGGTATTAGGCCTGGAGAAAAATTGCATGAACTCCTCCTCTCCGAATACGAAAGTAAAACGACGATTACTTTTGATGATGAGTACTTTGTTATTCTCCCTACAAGCCAATCAGAAGAATTAAAGGAACATTATTCAAAATATAAACCTGTAAACTTATTGAACTACAATTCCAGCAAAGAATTGATGAGTAAAGACGAAATCAAAGAGATATTACAAAAAGGCAGGTTCATTTAAATGAAAGTACTAATCCTTGGCGGAAAAGGGATGGCAGGACACGTAATAACAGCTTATTTTCAACAAAATCCACAGTATAAAGTGTTCTATACTTCAAGGGACCCCGAAGATAAGGATAGTATCTACCTAGATATTACTATCCCAACAAAGTTGGAGGAAATCATTGAATCTATAAAGCCGGATATAATTGTTAACTGTATTGGTATATTAAATGATCATGCGAGCAATAATCCAAAGCTGGCCTTCCAGGTAAATAGCTTACTGCCACATGAACTGGTCAAATTAACTGAACGGAACAATGGTAAATTAATCCATATTAGTACAGATTGCGTGTTTTCAGGAACGAAAGGAAATTATACGGAGGTTGATATTCCTGACGGTACTTCTTTTTATGCTCAATCAAAACAACTGGGAGAAATCATTAGTGATAAACATTTAACTATTCGCACCTCAATTATCGGTCCAGAGCTAAAAGAAGATGGCATAGGGTTGTTTCAATGGTTTATGAAGCAAAGAGATCAAATCATTGGTTATGAGAAAGTGCTGTGGAATGGAGTGACAACACTTGAGTTGGCTAAAGCCATTGAAGCATTGATTGAGAATAACGTAACAGGCTTATATCATTTAGGTTCTGAAAATAAAGTGTCAAAATATAATCTATTGAAATTAATCAAGAGGACCTTTAATAAAACAGATGTTGAGATTTTACCTGACTCACATATCGTACTGGATAGAACAATAAAAAATACAAGGAACGATTTTTATTATCTGATTCCCACTTATGAACATATGCTAAAAGAATTAAAAAATTGGATGGAAAAGTAATGAGCCAGATGCCTAAATTATTAATTACGGGGGCAAGCGGATTCACTGGTCAGCATGCATGTAATCACTTTGTAAACGCAGGTTTTGCTGTTACTGCTGTGTCTAGAAAGAGTTTCGGAAATGGTCAAGTTGAGACAGAGCTTTGTGATCTAACAAACAAGGAAAATGTAGGTAAGTTAATAAAGAAAGTGAAACCCGATTATCTTCTTCATTTAGCAGGGCAAAACCATGTAGGAAAATCATGGATTGATCCTGTTTCTTCTCTGGAAGCAAATTCCATGTCAACGCTTTATTTAATTGAAGCACTAAGGCAAGAAAATTCAGCCTGTAAAGTGGTTATAGTCGGTTCAGCCCTGCAATTTGACCCTCAAAATATTTCAACTCTAACACACCCTTATAGTTTAAGTAAAACGCTTCAGGTACTTATTGCACAATCATGGGGAGTACTTTACAACATGAATGTCGTTATAGCTAAGCCCTCAAACTTGATTGGCCCCGGAATATCAAATGGTGTTTGTTCCATATTTGCAAAAAAGATAGTCGAGATGGAAGAAAATAAAGCTGAAAAAGTACTTGAAGTAAGTAATCTGCAAGCAAAACGGGATTTTGTGGATGTAAGAGATGCGGTAAATGCTTATGAAATACTTTTAACCCAGGGGAAATCAGGGGAAATCTATGATATTGCTTCAGGGCATAGCCGTTCTTTAGGAGATATAATAAATCAATTTAATTCTATTGCAAATATAGAATTTAAAGTAGAAATAAACACAAAAATTACAGCAACGGATGAACATACTGAAATTAATTTATCAAAAATAAAGAAATTAGGATGGCAGTCCATTATTCCTTTTGATGTGTCTATATTAGATATTCTCAATTTCTATCGTAAGAATAAATAAACAAAAATATTAGCAAATTTAAGGGCTTTAATTATTGCCCAAATAATATTAAAATTCTAATCTGAAAAGATAATTTTTATAAGACAGAAAAATAGGTGGGGAAGTTGATTCAAAAAAAATCACTTTTCCCTAAGATATTTATCAACTCTGTTCCCAAAAGTAGTACGAACCTAAAATAAAGATTTTAAATGGAATTTTGAAAGTTTATCAAGGACGTTCCTTTTGGGGAGAAAACGTTAACGAAGTTTTAAAACTTGAACATGGAGAGATGGTGTACAGTCATATACCCTATGATTATTCGTTTTCTAAAGAACTACAATTACGATCCATCAAACAAGTATTTATATATCGCGAATTACGTGATGTAGCTTTTTCTCTGGTATTTTTATTAATGAAAAATTCCATAATAATACATTTTAACCAGTATTTCAAAAAAGATTATTAAACTTTGAAGAACAATTGAATGCAGTGATTCTAGGAATAGATTTGATAAGTGAAGAAAATAATAATAAATGGGGAGTAGATAAACGTTATCCGGGTATCTATGAGGAGTTTCGTATGATATACGAATGGCTAATGATCCAAACGTTTGCAATATACGCTATGATGACTTAACTAATGATAGATCAAAAGACAAAGTCATTCTCAGTATCATTGATTATTTATGGGAGGATTTAAAAGAATTAGAAATTAATAAGTTTGAGCTAAAAATAATATCGACCCTGGGAATTCATGGGCGTTTCGCCAAGGAAGAATTGGAGGTTGGAGGAAAGAGTTCACAGAAACAAACAAACGTAAGTTTAAAGAAACAACTGGAGATATCCTAATTGAACTTGGTTATGAGGAAAATAATGATTGGTAAAAACCAGAGATATAAAAAAAGGTTATCTTCGAATTCATTTTATTTGTTGATATAAGGGTTTTAAAGATAACACTGTTATTAATATAAGTAGTGAATCATTTTGTCTAATCATCCTCCTTCGGTAAGCGTAGTGACACCTTTTTACAACTGCCAGTATATTGCACAGGCAATTGAAGCCGTATTAAGGCAAACATATCCACATGTTGAACTAAGTTGTAAATGACGGATCAAATAAGTATCAGGATTTAATTTCCCCGTATCTTTCAAAGATTACCTATAGAGCAAACAAATAAAGGAGTGGCTGTCGCATTAAACCAAGGCATCAAAAAGGCAAAGGGAGAACTTGGTTTGGCTTAGCTCAGATGATCAACGTCAACTCGTTTTTAAGCTTTACAAATTTTAATATAATAAACGAAAATAATCAAATCACCAGTTATAATGTAGTATGAATTTTCAAAAATAATTAGAGATTCTCCAAGCATTATATGAATTTTGTCCGATTAATGGATGTACGATTATGATATCAAGAAAAGTAATCGAAACAATAGGTTACTTTAATGAACAATTAAAATACGCACAAGATTATGAATATTGGCTAAGGGTATCACTTCATTTTCCTATTCCTATTCATTATTTTCATATAATATTGACCAACCACAGAGTCCATCAATTAATGGGATCTATCCTAAATAATCATGATCAAATGACTGAATTTTACAGTATTAGAGAAAAATATAGGGGGAAAATTAGTGAACTGATTTCCACCAAAGGTAATGAAAGTCATGCTTTATATGCCATTTACTTTAACTGGAAATGAGTTTATTGGGATACAAGACTTGTTTAATACTGCAGACAATTTTACCTATGAATGTATAGTACTACCTAGGAAACACAAACAGGTTAATCCGCCTGCATATCTAGTTTCTCCATCTTGCGGAAAAGAGGCAAATACTGGTGGCATCGGTATTTCAATCAACGTAAATGAGATACGTGTATTTGAACACAGTAGGAATAAACTTAATACTGTAATCCTCGTACATTACGATAATTCAAATTGGATTGAGCTGGTTCTTA
This sequence comes from Bacillus sp. T-10(2022), assembly GCF_056502895.1. Classification (NCBI taxonomy): domain Bacteria; kingdom Bacillati; phylum Bacillota; class Bacilli; order Caryophanales; family Bacillaceae; genus Bacillus; species Bacillus sp. T-10(2022). The sequence continues at coordinate 3,126,924 of NZ_CP113518.1, read as the reverse complement.
TTTACTCTAATAAAAAACCTTCCTTATATATCAATGGAAAACTAATTGCTCTTGGAAATAAAAACCCATTTTATAACATATATCCATCAGGAGTTCTAGGGGGAAATGAAGAAGGAGAATGTTTTACAGGAGAGATAAGGTCTATTAAACTTTGGAATGAAAATTTAGGTATGGAACATATGGCGCTTTTAAGAAAAGGCTTATGAGAATAATGAAATCTTACCTGGGCCCATGACGATTTAGATGGGACCATATATAAAAGCGGAAAGAAAATTGACGTTTAAGTAAGTGTCATAATGCCAACTTATAACAAATATCCAGATATTCTAATGACGCTTCATTCATTAGAATATCAGACTTTTAACAAAACATTGGAAATAATATCGAAAAAAGAAAGCCTGTTAACTTATTAAGTGAAAAAGATATTTATGACCAAACTTTTATGAACATATCTTTTGAGAAACCCCATGTAAAATTTATAATGAAACACTTTTTCGCCACTATGGTAATGAACTTGAATGGTTTTACTTTCCATGGATACTATTCTGTACTAACAACGTCTCTGTTAAATCAAAAGCAATTATTGAGGTAGTGCTCTTTGAAGAGTATCCCGGATACGGTTGGGATGATCATGAAATGGGTTATCGATTATATAAAAAAGGATACAGTTTTCTTAACCATACAGGTCTTATATCATATCATCAAGAACACCAGATTTCTCAATTAAATCCTAAAGATGCCTTACGGAATTTTGTGCGGATGTTCATAAAATACCCTGAAATGCAGATGAGAATATTTTCACTCCACTTTTTAGGTATATCGTGGTTTAATATGAAATCTATCGGAATTTTTTGAATTTTTAACCACTTGAATACAAAGTCGTTAAGGATGCTTTTTGTTTTATGTTTGAATCATTAGCATCAAGGCTTTGGAATGGATAAAAATTAACAAATCTTTTAGATGGATTTGCTGTAGGTATGGAGAAAGTAAAATTACAAATCGATGAATTAGTAAAAATCCCTCAACTTCATACTTTTGCTTCTTACTCTAAATTTATGATAAATCTATAGTTTTTAAGCAGGAACAATGATGATTATTGTTCCGGTTTAATTTTACGCTCTAACACTATTGATAAACTGCTGACTATATTGTTAAAGACTAAATTGGAGTTTTATTGGTCATGTGCGGTTGAACGTATATTTTCTCTCTATTGATCATTCTCCATTAACTCTGTAGCTTCCTTTAAAGCTTCAATAGTATTTCCAATTCGGTAAAACTTACCAGTTTTGATAATGGATGAATGAATTTTTCACACCATCAAAATCTTTAGTAAGTACAGGATAACGGCAACTAATTGCTTTTACTATTGCATAACCAAATCCCTCCACCTTTGACGTTGAACATAGGAAGCCACCAGAATCCCCAATAACTGAATAGTATTCTGCCATTTTATCATTAGGGATATTTGAAAAGATGGTCAAGCTTTTTTCTAGATTTAAGTGAACTATTAACTGTTGAAATCATTGTCTTTCAATAGGATTGGATAGCGTATTGTCCTCAAACATATATAACTTTATATTTGCATTATATCCATTAATAAGATTGTACCCTATTTAAGGGCAACGATTCTATGTCGATTTAAGGTCTCCACGCCACCGCTCGGAATAAAAAAATAGTTTGTTCATATTCCCTCCTTAGAGATAAAATAAATTTTTATTAAGAATACAAATATTCTTCAACCTATTACATATAAAACAACAGGTTACTTATTGTATTAGTGAGTAGAATATGGATAATGATTTTTACATATTTTAAGTTTTAACCTCATTAGTTTTCAATTAAAGGAGAGTTTATACTTATTTTATTTGTCGAAACAAGTAAGTGGGTTTACATTTGTTGTTATAAGATCATTTCCCTCAAATCGATTGGATACTACAGAAGAAAATATTCAAAAAAAGTGCTTATAGAAGTATTTTGAATAAACTTCTATAAACAAGTCACATATATTAAAAATGAAAAAATATAATTATGGCTGACTGTCTCTGAGTAAATTCTAATAATTTCAAACAGGGTTTGATAGCCATATTTTTTCCGTACTTTAATTCCAGACGAATGAATTTCTACTTTGCAAATTGAGGTATTCACTTCTGTGAGGAGGGTGATAAATGTCTAAAGTATCGATTGTTGTTCCATTCTATAATTGTCCATATATCGATAAAGCTTTGGAGAGCTTGTTCAACCAAACCTACAAGAATATTGAGATTATCGTAGTCAATGATGGTTCTACATTATATTCAGAAAAAATCGATCCGTTTCTGGATAAAATAATATATATCAAAAAGGAAAATGGGGGAACTGCCAGTGCATTGAATACCGGCATCAAAAATGCAACAGGTGATTATGTATGCTGGCTTAGTTCAGATGACATCTTTTACCCTGAGAAGACAGAGATCCAGTTGGAAGCAATGGTAAGGGAAGATGCACGATTCAGTTATACCAGTTATTACTGCATTGATGATAATGGCGAAATCATTACTCCGATTATAGGGATATACCCACCTAATCAGCTTGAACTTATTAAAGCAATGATCAGAGGAAATATTATTAATGGCTGCTCGGTCATGATTCACAGGAAGGTATTTGAGCTCATCGGAATATTTGATGAGTCACTTCTATACACACATGATTATGATTTATGGTTGCGGATCTTGCAAAATTTCAAATTTCACTTTGTGCCTCAACCGCTATTACTATATAGGATTCATACAGAAATGGGCTCTAAAAAGCATGAAGGCCTCATTAAAATGGAAAATAGGCTGGTGATTAATCGACATCATGCCAAAATGAAACAATTATTGGTAAATGAACTTAGGAAACAACAATAGGTGAGCATGATGTAAAGGAGGTCCCTGTTTTTTCAAAACAGGGACCTCCTTTAGTGTTGGAAGGGCCTGACTTTCATCACGGGACCACGAGGGTGGCCAAATGAAATTTCCAATTTCATATATGAGTCTATAACATACATAAAGCTCTTTGCATATCTTATAGAAATCATTTTTTTTTCTTAATAAAAAGGGACTGTCACCAATTAAAGCTTTTGTCAGGAAGGGCTTCATTGCGTTAATCGACAGTGGACGAGCGTCAGTGCATTGGTTGATAACGCGGGACAACAGGTACGTTATAAAAAAAGGAATGCTTTGTAGGAGGAGAAAATGAGAAAACTCATTATATTTGCGTTTATCGGATTTCTGGCTCAGCTGATCGATGGTTCATTAGGCATGGCATATGGGGTTACATCCACATCGATGTTGCTGACATTCGGAATCGCACCGGCAGTGGCCTCTGCATCCGTTCATCTATCAGAAGTCGTGACAACGGCCGCATCAGGCATTTCACATATGAAGTTCGGGAATGTCGACCGCCAGGCTCTTTTCAAATTAATCATACCTGGATCTATTGGGGCATTTGCAGGAGCGTGCTTTTTAAGTAACTTACCTGGTGATCTGATAAAGCCATACATTTCGATATTTCTGCTGATTCTTGGTGTGTATGTACTTTTCCGCTTTTTAAGAACGTCTACGACAAAAAGTGAAAAGAAATCAATTAATCTTACAAGAAAAAAATCGATCACCTTGGGATTGATAGCGGGTTTCGCAGATGCAACGGGTGGGGGCGGTTGGGGTCCTATCACAACTCCAGTCCTATTATCCCAAGAAGGTGTTCCTGCCAGAAAAGTGGTTGGTACAGTTGACACTAGTGAGTTTGCAATTGCTGTTTCCGCAACCCTAGGGTTTCTCATTGCATTAGGTTGGCAGGAAGTGAACTGGTTTTGGGTAACCTCCCTGATGGTAGGAGGAATTATTGCTGCCCCGATTGCTGCATGGATCGTTACGAAATTGCCATCTTATTTATTGGGAGTCCTTGTCGGGGGTTTTATCATTTTGACGAATGCTCGAACGCTGCTTGCCACATGGTCTCTTCAGGATCATTGGGTCACCGTCATATATATGCTGATATTGATCGGGTGGGCAGGTTCTTTGGTATTTGTCATCCGGAACAACAAAAAGGGGTTCCATAAAGATTAAAGGGGAGATAGCGTGAGTAGACAAGAGAATATCCATCAACATCCTTTTTCCATTACGAAAGAGCTAAGGCAAGCTCAGCACGGACATAAAAGCTATATTCTTTGGTTTACTGGTTTATCAGGGTCAGGTAAGTCCACCATCGCCAACATGGTCGAGGCAAGACTGCATGCGATGGGAATATCGACATATATTTTAGATGGAGACAATCTACGGAATGGATTAAATGAAGACCTTGGTTTCAGCTCTGGTGACCGTAAAGAGAATATAAGGCGAATCGGAGAGGTCACCAAACTATTTGTGGATAGCGGAATAGTAGTGTTGGCCACTTTCATTTCGCCTTATGCAAGTGACAGGGAGGATGTAAGAAAAAAAGTACAACAGGATGAGTTTATTGAGATTTATGTAAAGTGTCCCATCGAAGCCTGCGAAAAACGGGACCCCAAAGGATTGTACAAGAAAGCTAGAAGTGGGGAAATCACCTCCTTCACAGGCGTTTCGGCTCCATATGAAGAACCGGAAAATCCGGAGATACTAATTGAAACCAGTCAATACACCATTGAAGAATGTGTGCAGCAGGTCATGAACTATTTAAAGGATAATGGTCTTTAACATCGACATGGCCGAATTTGAAAAAGAGAATATGAAACAAACCAAATCAAATGATTGAGGGGTTATAAATGAAGGTTCAAAGAACCAGTATCGATCCACATGGCGGGAAACTGATTCAACGTGAATTATCAGGAAAAGACCGTGTGGAATACTTGGAAAAGTGTAAATCCTTATCGTCCCTGACCATCTCGAAATGGAATATTTCCGATCTGGAAATGATTTCAAACGGAGCGTTCAGCCCGCTTGTAGGATTCATGGGAAAAGAGGATTACCGAAGTGTCATTAAAGATATGCATCTGGCAAATGGCTTGCCATGGACAATACCGATCACTCTTCCTGTCACGAAGGAAGAGGCAAGTCGGCTGAGCATTGGCGATGAGGTCGCTTTATACAGTGATGACGGGGAACTTGCTGGTATCATACAGGTGGAAGAAACGTTTGCATACGATAAACTGGAGGAAGCAAAACTCGTATATAAAACAGACGATCCCAATCACCCTGGGGTTAAAAAGCTGTTTGGACAAGGGGATATCTATGTTGCCGGACCAATTTATTTAATAAATGGATCATCGCATGAGCCATTCGGGGAATTTCATATGAGCCCTTCCGAAACGAGAAAGATGTTCACGGATTTAGGTTGGAATACTGTTGTCGGTTTTCAAACGAGGAACCCAGTACACCGTGCACATGAATACTTGCAAAAAACTGCATTGGAAACCGTTGATGGACTATTATTGCATCCTCTTGTCGGTGAAACGAAAAAAGATGATATACCTGCTGATGTTCGGATGGAAAGCTATCAAGCATTACTAAAAGGCTACTATCCAATGGATAGGGTTTTACTTGCCATATACCCAGCAGCAATGCGCTATGCTGGGCCCAGGGAAGCAGTATTTCATGCAATTGTCAGAAAGAATTATGGGTGCACGCATTTTATTGTCGGCCGAGATCATGCGGGTGTAGGCAATTATTATGGCACATATGATGCCCAAGAAATCTTTAGCCAGTTTGATCCGCTGAAAATTGGCATAAAACCTCTATTCTTTGAACATAGCTTTTACTGTAAAAAATGTTTGAATATGGCTTCCTTGAAAACATGTCCCCATAAAGATGAAGATAGGTTTATATTAAGCGGGACAAAAGTCAGGGAAATGCTCCGGAACGGCCTTGTCCCGCCACTTGAGTTTACACGTCCTGAAGTGGCCGAAGTTCTTATTAGAGGCATGAAAATAAATGAAGGTGAGTAAGCTATTGTAAACGCGTTTAGATTTAGTATTTTAAACTGGCGGAGCAGTATAGTCCGAGTACAGTTTTTGTAGATTCGTAGATATTAAGTGAAGATAACGAATTGGAGGAGGATTAATGAAAGCGATCGTTTACACCAAGTACGGTTCCCCCGACGTTCTTCAACTGAAAGAGGTAGAAAAACCTTCTCCTAAGGAAAATGAAATACTGGTAAAAGTAAAAGCGACAACGGTAACAATGGGGGATATTCGGTCACGGAGCTTTACAGTTCCACTCTCTGTTTGGCTTCCTGCCCGGATAATAATGGGTTTAAGACGTCCCAAGAAATCCATATTGGGCTTGGAGTTATCCGGGGAAGTTGAGTCAGTAGGTAAAGGTGTTAAGCTGTTTAAAGCAGGTGACCAGGTTTTTGCAGCTTCCCAAGTGGGTTATGGTGCTTATGCCGAGTATAAGTGTCTGCCTGAAGACGGGCCAGTTTCCATTAAACCCAATAATTTATCCTATGAGGAAGCCGCAGCCATTCCAATTGGGGCACGTACAGCATTGTTTTATCTTAGAAAAGCTGACATTCAGAGGGGGCAAAAGGTTCTTGTCTATGGTGCTTCAGGAAGTGTAGGAAGTTATGCAGTGCAAATAGCAAAGTATTTCGGAGCAAAAGTTACAGGGGTTTGCAGTAAAAAGAATATAGAATTGGTAAAATCTCTTGGAGCCGATCAGGTTATCGATTACACTTCAGAAGATTTTTCCAAAAATGGTGAGACCTACGATGTTATTTTTGAAGCGGTAAACAAGAGTCCGTTTTCAGCTTGTATGAAATCGCTGAAGAAGGACGGAACTTATCTAAATGTCGCCAAGCCGTTACCCGGTTTTCGAATGCTATGGACTAAATTGACAACCGGCAAGAAACTGATATTGAGTCAAAATTCCCCTGAAACTCCCGAAGCTCTAAACTTCCTCAAAAAACTTGTTGAAGCGGGGAAGTTAGAAGTGGTCATTGACAGATATTTTGCGTTTGAAGAAATAGTTCAAGCCCATAAATATGTAGAGAAAGGACACAAGAAGGGAAATGTCGTCATAACTATGGTACATAACGGAAAATCCTAATAAATGAAATAGGGTAAGTAATCAAGCTTTTATAAAGCTAGGGGATGCGTTAATTATAAGGTTAGCCGGTGTATACTGGTTGACCTTTTTTTGAAAAAAGGAAATCTGATATATGTCACGGTAGTACGTACGGTATTATCGAGGTGTGCCTCTGGAACAATATAAATCTAGTTTTAGCAAAGGGAGTGGAAAAATGTTTCCGATATTAGAGACAAAACGGTTGGTCTTGAGAGAATTGGCTGAAGGGGATGCATTGGATTTATTAAAATGTTTTTCCAATCCAGATGTATTACGACATTATGGGCAACCTCCATTAACAAATACAGATCAGGTGAAGCAAATCATTAGGAATTTTTCAAAGAATTTCGATGAAAAACGTGGTATTAAATGGGGAATTGAATTGAAAGGAAAGGATGGCATTATTGGAACGATCGGATTTCAAGAATGGTTCCATGAACATAAGAGAGCAGAACTGAGCTATGCACTTTTACCAAAATATTGGGGCAACGGTTATGCAACAGAAGCTGTCCGTAAGGTGATTTCTTATGGTTTTAAAGAGCTTGACTTAACGCGTATTGGAGCAATTGTTTTTATTGAAAATAAAGCATCCAATAAGTTGCTGACAAATTTAGGCTTCAAAAAAGAAGGGATATTGAGAGATTACATGTACCAAAATGATGTTTCGTTTGATACTAATCTATACTCTTTAATAACGGTAAAGCCTAAATGAATTAACAAAGTACTAGGAACACTCGCGCCATGCACACAAACATAAGGGAAATTGTTAACTGTTTTATGGAAAACAAAAAATGAAAATTCAGATATATATTTTAAAATTCATTGTTTTCCTGTAAGATAACAATATATAAAAACCCTGTCGAGTTGTCGACTTACTTTGAAAACGCGAGGAAAACATAAATTATGGCATTCGAAAAAAGTCTTGAAAAAAGTTGGAGCAATCAAAAAAACATAGGATTAACAGCATATTTTAAGAAAATGAAGGGTGAAGCTAGGGAAAAAGACAGAATTGATTATATGGATTCCCTTGTTTCAGCTGTAGGTGGGCTCATTGCTATTATCATTATTAGTTTCATATCTGTCCATTTAGGATATCCTATGGCATTGGCTCCTCTTGGGGCGAGCTGTGTTATTGTTTTTGGTGCGCATAAAAGTCTCTTGTCTCAACCACGTAATGTTATTGGAGGACATATTATCTCTACTACATCAGCTCTTATCATTTGGAGCATCTTTGGTAAAAGCCTGCTCATTATCGGTCTAACATTGGCTATAGTATTGATTATAATGACTTTCACCAAAACTGTTCACCCCCCCGCAGCGGCAAGTGCCCTTGTTTCTATTAATTCCCAAGCTGGTTGGGGATTCCTGATTTCAATTGTATTAGGTACCTTATTATTAGTTTTTATATCGATGATTTATAATAACTTATTTCAAACTAGACAATATCCAAAGCACTGGTTTTGAAAAATTAATATATTAACAAACGCTTAATTTGTGACTGTATTATAGCTCCTCACTAATTTGATAACTGATTTACTACAAAAAGCGGGGAGGAGCGGCTTTTCCTTACTAATAGAATTAAAAACTTACTCACCATCACATTTACATAAAAAATAGCATATGATAATGATTTGATAAAGCTTGATGGGCAGTGATGAAATCCCAGTAAAAAAGGTGAATGTTATGTCTGATCCAGAAAAAGGAGATTCTTATCAAATCAGTTTGTAAAATATTCGCCATCACTCACAGCGGAAAATTTTAAAAAGAAGGAAGTGCAAAATAATAATTCCATTTATCAGCAACTTCTTGTGCAATATCTGACTCTGATAAAGTTACAGCGTCTACTAAATCGGTCAGATAAAAATACGCAGCATCCATCCAACGATCATAATCCGAATAATGCCTTCATAGGACATAGCATCGTAGGTCCCCGAGGAATAAAGCTCTTCAGCTAGACGGTGCTTTTAGGGAATCGACTAGACGATGAATTTTCAGAAAGCAAAATTTCAATATGCTTGATCTTGTGAAAAATAAAATTCACGATTCGCCAGAACGAACGAAATCCGCTATGAATGGGGATTTTATATTTGCCGCTCCATGAAAAGGCAGTCGAGACCGCAAAGGCAATAGGAATAGTCAAATTGGACAAGAAAAAAAGCAGTTTTCTAAATGCTTACGAAAGTATTCAAAAAGAAGTCGATACAGGAAGGATTGGATTTAAACGCAAGCATGTAAGATGTTAAAATTAGCACTTTTTTATTAATTCCTTATCGGGAAAGTTTTTGAACAAATGAGCCTGTATCCACCTTGGATCAGGCTTGTTTGTATATATAGAAAATTAATCACGAGGGATATTACGTTTTTAGACTTTAAAAAAAATCATGCTTGAATCTGCGATTGTCTAGAATTCTTTTTGAAAATCACCTTCGCTTTAAAATAAGAGAACAAATAACAACCTATAATCACGATACCACTACCAATTCCTTGTACCCACGTCATTTTTTCACCTAATAATAGAAAGGCTAAAATTGCAGTGAAAATAGGATTGAAATTCAAGAAAATACCTGATGTTGTTGTACCTAATTTTTGTACACCAATGTTCCAAAGTACCATACATGCTACAGTTGAGATAACGCCTGTATATAAAATAGATTGTATGAAAGAAGTATTTATATTAGAAACTGTAAAATCAGAAAAATTAAACGGAAGAAGAACTATAAGTCCAAATATACCAGAATATAATGTAGACATCATGGGTGTTGTTGTTATCATCGCCCATTTGCTACAAACGGAATATATTCCCCAAACGCATACAGCAGCCATCATATATAAATCACCTGTATTAAATCGTAATGAAAGGAAAAGATCAATATTTCCTTTTGAAAGTACAAGTATTACGCCAATAAGCGAAAATAACATAGAAAACATTTGTAGAATATTAATTCTTTCTTTTAAAAAGAAAAATGAAAAAACAGCAATTGAAATCATGTTTAATGTTGATATTAATCCAACATTAGTCGCGGATGTTTTCTCCAATGCTACAAATTGTAATAGGTTAAATAGAACCACACCTGTAATTCCCATCAAAAATAAAGGAAGGATTGCACTTCGAGGAGGAAATATCTTTTTTTCTTTCCACCATACAATTGGCCAAAGACAACTAATAGCAATGATCCACCTTAAACTTGTCAACGTCATCGGAGAAGCATGACCGACAAGCGATTTACCTACGACAAAGTTTCCACCCCATAATAAACTTGTTAAAAGTAATAACGAAAAATAATAATATTTCATATCTTTTTGCTCCTTTTCATCTTTCACAGTTTAAGTGAAAAAAGATCGAAGCCATTGTGCACAATGACATTTCAATTTTCATAATTAATTACTAATAATTTTAACATTTTAGATCGTTAGTTAATATGTTATTTTGTATAATAGAAGAAACTTAAAATAATATTAAAAAATATTGCTGATATACAGAATTAAATTAAGTTTTGGCTTTTAGATGATACCGTTTTTGGAACATTTGTAAAAGGAGTGACTATAAGTGGAATCTATCGTAAGCAAGGTTCTAGATAATGTTGATATTCAAATTTTAGATTTACTGCAAAAGGATGCACAGTTAAGCAATACTGAGCTTGCAAAGCGTGTCAAATTATCTCCACCAGCTATACATTCAAGGATAAAACGTTTGGAAAATGAAGGGTTTATTAATGCACAAGTAGCAATTTTAAACCAGGAGAAGCTAGGTTTTGATTTATTATGTTTCATTTTTATTAGTACGAATATACATCAAGCAGAAGAACTGGAAGTTTTGGAAAAGGCGTTAGCTTCTATGTCGGAAGTATTAGAGTGTCATTGTTTAACAGGTGAGTATGATTATCTTCTAAAAGTGGCTAACAAAGATCGGAAGGAATTAGAAATATTTATTAGAAAGTTAAATAAACTAGGTATAACAAAAATTCAAACTAGCCTAGCTCTCAGAGAAATTAAATATTCAACAGTTTTACCCATATAGGAAGAAAAGTCCCGTTCGTAAAAGTACACATTATCGAACGTTTTTGATAGAACAAGAGAAAGAGAGAAGTAGAAGAAAGAATAAAAAAATGAAGTCCTTAAATTTGGAAACATAAAGTCTGCTGCAAGGATCAAAATGAAGAACAGCAACATCAGGCCATGAAATAAAAGGGTTTGGAGAAAAAAATAGCCTTTCTAAAGAGAAACATAGGCTATTTATTCATTATCAATTTATATTAGTAAATATAAATCCATTCTGCTCAACTAGTTTAAGCAATGAGCCTTGCATCGATTAAAAAGCAGTGCACTCTTTATGAGTTGCACTGCTTTTTAAAATTTTATCCCGTTTATTATGGTCTTTAATTAGAAAATCGGTATTAAAGTATAGCTGAAAGAATCATTATCTTTATTTATTTAACAAAACAGCTTCTTCATTACTAGGTTGTAAAGCTATTTGCAGTGCTCTTTTTTCTTCATCGTTTAAAGGGACCATCGGTAAGCGGACACCTCCAACATTTAACCCCCGCATATTTAATGCTGATTTTACTGGTGCCGGGCTTGGTGCAGTAAATAATGCTTTCATGATTGGAAGAAGTTTACGATGCGTAGAAGCAGCACCTTGGACATCACCATTTTTAAAGCTATTGATCATTTCTTGCATTTCATTACCAATTATGTGTGAAGAAACCGAAATAATACCTGTTCCACCGATGGCTAAAACCGGTAATGTTAACCCATCATCGCCGCTGTACAATGTAAAATCACTAGTTGTTTTGCTAATGATTTGTGCCATGGCATCTAAGTCACCACTTGCCTCTTTTACTGCCACGATATTGTTGATTTTCGAGAGGTTAACAATCGTCTCCACTGACATGTTTACAACACTTCGTCCTGGAATATTATAAAGCATTACCGGTAATGATGTTGAATGGGCAATAGCGCTAAAGTGCTGAAATAATCCTTCTTGAGACGGCTTGTTATAGTATGGGGTAACGAGCATGATTCCGTCGACTCCTGCTGCCTCTGCTTGCCTTGTCAAGCTGATAGAAGCTCTCGTGTTATTTGAGCCGGTTCCAGCTATGACTGGAACTCTTCCATCAACAACTTCAACAACAAATTTGAATAATTCTACTTTCTCTTCTTGAGTTAATGTAGGGGACTCTCCAGTTGTACCAGCTATTACTAATCCATCAGAACCATTAGCAATTAAATAATTCACTAAAGTTCTCGTAGCATTAAAATCAACCTCATCATTATGATTAAACGGGGTAACCATTGCGGTTAAAACTTGGCCAAAATTCATAACTTCACACCCTTTTGTATAATTTTTTAAAAAATATTCAGAGGTGGTTAGGGCCATTCAGGAGTAAACGCAAAAAAGCAACAACGAGGATTCGCTGCTGCAGTAGAAACAATATTTACCAAAAAATGTTTCCGCGCATAAGATAGCCCTCCATATAGTTTCCTATATGACAGTCCTGTATTTATTCAATAGCAGAACCAGCTTCAAGAACATGAGATTCTTTCCGCTTCGGCAAATTCCCCTTTCCACAATAGTCATAGGATCTCATTCTCCTCAAAATGTGTACTAATGGTCTTTGCTCCTCTATCCTCACTTCAAAAAGTATGAAGTAAGAAAATATTTAATTGACTGTAATATAACAAGGAATCCTTTCTATTGCAAGGCCAATTTAGAAATAATTTTTAGAATACATGGATTATCAATGGAAATGGATACGGTATAGGGCTGGATTCATCTTTTTTAGTATTATGTAATCTCAACATTTATAGATTTATAAAACAAACTGTATGAAAGATTTCAACCTTTTATAGTCAGTTTTGACAATAGATATATCTTATAGAAGGTATCAAGGTGGGGGAGGACAGCAAGATATGAAAATCCGTGACGTAGGAAGCAAGAAAACGATCGCTTCAATTGTCTGTAGGATACCATTGATTCAGGATTGGAACGAGATACATATAAACAGCATACGTATCTCGTTCCAAATCCATGAGATGAAATGAAAAAAGCCATTAAGATTCGTGGGGGTGTTAACAAAGAAAATTGATCACGCATTGAACTGCGAAATGGATTGTGCATAGTAGGCAAAATGGGAAAGATGGCAAAAATGCAATTCTACTGTCGTTAACAGGAAGTTTTCATTAGTATCTCATTAATAACGACCGGTGTTCGCAGAAATAATGAGAGCCCCGCTTGAAGAATAAATACCTGCTTTGGCCAAAGCATTATACGGATCTAAATTCCATAATTGTGCAGTATAACATGATGTCTGCCCTTTCATTATCCATCCGTTTCCACCGGAACTAGCACAACTTGTAAATGCTCTCTTAGTCGTGCCATTAAAACTGTCAACCCAAACATTTGCATAATAATCGTAAGGAGCAGATGAATAAAACTTTAAGTAACCCCACGCCGTATGACAATACGCACTTCCTTTTAGCTGCACATATCCAATTTTCACACCGTTTTTATAGATATATTCTGTTTCATAGGTGATTGGGCTTTTAGAAGCACAACCTGTAGAATAAGGGTTTGTATTATCGTAGGACAAGGCAAATGCTTTATTCATCGGTGCAATCGCAAAAAACACTCCAAAGACAAGAGTCATTACCATCACAATATTTAATAATTTTTTTATAATAACCTCTCTCCTTTCCTTCTTCTAGACTTTACCATATGAAAATTGGTATTTCTATGTACTATGGAATCATTTACCATCTGTATAAATATTACCATTTTACGGGTATCTACGGAGTTAAGGGATAGTACCCCATTCCCATTAAGAAAAGGAAAATCAATACCAAAAACGAGACAAAAGTGAATGGAACGAATACTGGCCATAGTTTTTTTTTGATTTATTAATATATAAATTACATTGGTCTTATATTTTATTAATAATGTAAAGTTACTATTTTAATTGGTAAACACCATAAAAATTTATAAACAAGGAGGATATTTGTCGATCTGTTAAAAAAATACATAATTAGCTAAACGATAAATAGGAGGTATTGATTTTGAAAGGGAAATATAAATTTGCAGCGATGCTGACAGTTGTAACGGTAGGATTAACAACTTCTTTATCAAGTGTACAAGCATTCTCGGAATCTTCAAATTCAGATAATAAACGTAAACCAGAGCTCGTTTTTCCAGTAATCAGTGATGTACATATTGATGATGGATCCACAGCTGATATGAACAAGTTCAGAACAGCCATGGATCAATTAAATAAAGCTGCGCCTAGACAGGATGCTTTTGTTGTCGTTGGGGATTTAACGGACTATGGATACGCTTCTGAATACGATAAGTTCTTCTCCATTTATAATGAGAAGAAACAAGGTGATGTCCAATCCATGTTTACAATGGGGAACCATGATTATTGGAATGGACTTTCCGTTGAAAAGGCACAAGATCGTTTTCTCGAGAAAACAGGAATGGAATCTCTTTACTATCATAAAAAAGTAAATGGATATGATTTTATTACGTTAAGTCCGGAAAATGGTAATACGCATGGTTTATATTCTGTTAATCAAATAAACTGGCTAGGTGAAAAATTAGCTGCAGCAGAAAAAGAAAATCCGGACCAACCAATCTTTGTTTTTCTTCATCAACACATTAAAGACACTGTGTATGGAAGTGACTTGTGGGGAACTCAGGAAAATAAAGAACTTTTATATGATACTTTAAAGAAACATCCACAGGTGATTACATTTTCAGGCCATTCTCATTATCCACTTGAAGACCCTAGAACGATTCATCAAAAAGACTTTACGTCAGTTGGCACGTCTTCTGTTAGTTATTTGGAATTGGAGCCAGGCAAACTTCAAGGGTTCCATCCAGAAGGATATCGGGATATTAGTCAAGGAATGATTGTAGAAGTTTATAATAATGAAGTTGTCATTAAAAAACGTGACTTTCATAAAGACGATTGGACTGGAAAACCATGGGTAATAAAAAATCCTTCTAAAAAAAATAAATTTAAATATACAGACGATCGAGATCAGTTACCACCGGTTTTTGCAGGTAAAGACAAGGCTTCGATTGTAGAAGAAAAATCGACACTAAGAAGTTTAAATGTAACATTTCCACAGGCAAAAGATAACGCACTCGTACATTCTTATCACATTACCGCCAAAAACAAGGAAACAGGGGAGCTGGACGCAGATTTCACCGCATTTTCTGAATTCTATTATGACCCTGTGCCAAAGAATTTAGAGTTCCCAGTTGCTGGACTTAAGCCAGGTACTGATTATGAAATTAAGGTACAAGCACTAGATTCATTTAACAATAGCAGTAAAAGGGTGTTACTGGCTGATGGTCAGACAAAAGCCCTGGAAATGGTCTCGGCACAAGCTTCTCCTGCTTTAGTAACGGAAGGTGAATCGACTGCACTCCAAGTGAAGATGAAAAATTATGGAAGTAAAAGTGTGAAAGGGAAAATTAAAGTTGATGCACCAGAAGGTTGGAGTGTGGAGCACAATGAACTTGAGTATGAGCTATCAGGAACTGAAGAAAAAATGTTGCCAATAAAAGCTACACCTAGCAAGGAGATTTCGGGTTCATCACAATTCAAGATTACTGCTTACGAGGGAGGCCAAATAATTGGCTCCAAGAATATAAATGTATTCGTCAACATGATGCTTGGAGAAAGTTTTGACCAATTAGAGTCTGCATTAAAGCCAGCAGTGAATGAAAACATTCCAAGTTCCATTCTCGGGTGGAGCCATACAGCTCCTAATGGCTGGTCGGTTACAAACAGCTCGAATATGCCAGCTGGTACAGAAGAGTGGCAAGGTTGGAGCTTCACAACAAAGGACTTTTGGACAAAAGCAGAAGACCAGGAGCGTAACAAATTTGAACTTGGTAAAGGTGTTATAGCAGTAGCGGATCCTGATGAATGGGATGATAACGGTTCACCAGCAGCAAAAGGCTTTTTTGATAGTACTTTAACTTCACCTTCTGTAAAAGTTGATGATGCAAAAGATTTATACCTAGGGTTTGCATCCCACTATAAACAAGAAGGAACGCAAACAGCTGAAGTAACTGCTGTCTTTGATAATGGGGAAAAACAACAAGTTCTCGTTTATGACAATAAAGCTGCTTCGGATAATAAAAATGGACATGTTTTGAATAAGTATGAAGTTAAATCGATTAAGGTTCCTGAAGATGCTTCTTCTATGAAATTACAATGGAGAATGCATAATGCGAAAAATAATTGGTTTTGGTCGATTGACGATATTAGATTGGATGACCAAATGATCGTTTCACCAAATTAATGAGAAGAACAGGTGAACTTTTTTTGAAATTTGTAAAAAGCGGACTTTCCTTATGGGGACGTTCGCTTTTTCTCTATGGCTCACAAACTCTGGGCAAATAGAAACTAATGTGTTGATATTTGAAAAATGAGAACTTACGTTCTGTGATAATTGTATAGATGCTTCAATTTTATGGGGTGGTTTCAATGGCTTGATAGATTCGTACTGATATTGAACGCTTAGACCAATTTGGTAAGGAGCGTGTATTTGCGTGGTTAAAAACTACCCTTACACCATTATTTAAATCAAAATCCATATTTCTTGAAGTGAATGAACGGAAAGCTAATAAAGGATTTCGCTGCATTTACTGTGGAATGGATGAAATTGTTCGCTTTGGTAAAACTGCACAGGATCGTCAACGTTATAAATGCAAATGCTGTGATAAAACATTTACGGAAACTGCTGATACGCCTCTCTATCATTGTCGAAAATCTGAAAAATGGATTGACTTTTTATCATGCTTGATTGATGGTATGAGCTTGCGTGATAGTGCCAAAGAAATTAGCGTTCATTACGTCACTCTATTCTACTGGAGACATAAAATCCTAACAGCCCTTGCACAAATCAATGCAGAAGAACTAAATGAAATCGTAGAAGTTGACGAAACCTATTTTTTAGAATCACAAAAAGGGGCAATCCCAACACACCGATCTTCTCGAAAACGTGGTGGAAGTGCTAAAAAAAGAGGTCTTTCCACTGAACAAATCTGTGTGCTGATTGCTCGTGATCGAGAGAAAAATACATTCTATAAAGTCATTGGACGTGGAAAGCCTACAAAAGATAGCTTAGAACTCCATTTAGGTAATCGACTAGGAACAGATTTTGTTCTTTGTTCCGATGCTCTTAGAGGTTATAAATTACTTGCAAAGAAGCATCATATTCAACAGTATGTGTTCAAAACTGGAGAAACGTGTCAAAGGAATCTACCATATCCAAAATTCAATAGCTATCACTCTAACGATGGCTCAATCGCTTCTATGGTATTTCTACGAAATACCTAGAAGGTCATACATTGTTCAACTATCTTGATCAGCTAAGATTTGAGCTTGCAGTGGATGTGCTAATGAATAATGTCTCTGATACCAATAATGATATTCGTTTAAGACAAGTTGAGTACGTTTAATAGCTATTTGACGACATAGATGACTAATAAAGAATGTTATGAAATGATTGTTTAAGTGACTATAATAATAATGGAAGACAAGTTCCGATAAATTCCGTATAAAAAATATCGAGTGAGTAATAAATTTTAACGATAATATGTATTTGTAAAGGAGGGAAATGAATGTTACAAGAATTCAATAATTTAATGGATTACATCGAAACACATTTAACGGAAGATATCTCTGGAAAAGATATATCAAATATTGTAGGACTATCTGATTATCATTTTAAAAGAATGTTTTCGTATATGGCTGGAATGTCATTGAATGAGTATATCAAAAATAGGAGATTATCAGTTGCGAATGTTGAATTAATAAACGGAGCAAAAGTGACAGATATTGCTTATAAATATGGCTATCAATCTATAGAAGGATTTTCAAGAGCCTTTCGTGGATGGAGTGGTTTTTTACCTTCAGAAGTAGCTAAAAACAAAATTCAAAAATCATTTCCCAAATTTTCATTCTTTATAGATATAAGAGGAGGAATATCCATGGAATTCAAAATTGAAAAAAAAGAGAAGTTTAATATAGTAGGTGTATCGAAAAGAGTGCCAATACAATTCGAAGGTGAAAATAATGCTATCTTAAAACTAGCCCAGTCAATTACCGAACAACAAAGAAAAGAAATGCATCAATTAGCTGATTTATATCCTCATCAAGTCTTGAATGTATCTTATGATTTTGATGATGGTTTCTTGGAAGAAAAAGGCTACTTAACTCATATGATTGGTTTTGCAACTACAAAAGAAAATCCATACGATGATTTAGAGCAAATTTCTATTGAAGAAAGTTTATGGGCAATTTTCCCTAATCAAGGACCATTTCCTGCTACGCTTCAAGAAACTACCGCAAAAATTTATTCTGAATGGTTGCCTTCTTCAGATTATGAAGTAGCAGATATACCTGGAATTTCTTTTACAAAGCACAGTGGTACATCGGAAAATGTATATAGCGAAATTTGGATGCCAGTAAAGAAAAAAGTTAGCGATAAACTCGGATGATTATGATATTTACAGAAGTGTTATTCCGTAAAAACTTCATTAACCAGATTAGACCAGTCAGTAGATATTGACTGGTCTTTTTGAATTTGATGAAAAATCAGGGTTTTTTCTGTGTATTTTAGAAAATTTTAAGATTTGTGTGATATGTTTTTTTAAATACTAAGAAAAGTTATCGTGGGAAACATTTATTTATGCAAGAACAGCAGATAAACAACTTTTCTATAAAAGAGTAAACGAAAGATCGATACGGGGTGAAAATATTTGTCAATTAAAATGAGGTTTCTGTTGTCCTACGTTGGCGTAATTCTTATTTCCATCACTTTGTTTTTAGCAGCTGGATTTTTACTTATTTTTGCGATAACAGGTGATGTAAAAGCGATAGAGCATTTATACAAAAAATCTTATCTCCAAAAACCTTTGACTGCATTAGAGGAAAGTGTGTTCCTCGATTTAAAGCTTTTGGCAAAAAATAACCCTGAGCAGCTTCTAAACGAAGAACAGCTGAAGAAGATTGAACATGGAGATATAAAGATTGTCGTTAGAAAAGGTAAAAACATTGAGTATGCGTCTCAAACACTAGATAAGCTAGGCTTGATACAATCACTTCCCAAGTTCGAAGAAACGAACATCAATACGCGGGACACAATCAAAATGAAAGACGCTTTTTTCACTTATGTGAAGTTTGATTATTATTTTTCGGATAAAAGTGAAGGAAGCATTTTTGTATTGAGAAAGGCAAGTTCATATGCCGAGCTGACTCGAGAGCTCTTTCCCATTTTATTCGCTCTATTGTTATTACTGTTTGTAATGATTATTGGACTATTAAATTATTTAGTTTCACGTAGCATCATCAAACCGATCTCAATTCTTAAAGTAGGCGCAGAGCGGATAAAATCAGGAGATTTAAACTTTGAAATCAAAGCGACTTCGAATGATGAAATCGGACAATTGAATAGAGCGTTTGAGGAAATGAGAAAAAAGTTAAAAGAGTCCGTAAACATTCAGCTTCAGTATGAGGAAAATCGCAAAGAGCTTCTCTCCAATATTTCCCATGATTTGAAGACACCGATCACTTCGATTATGGGATATGTTGAGGGGATTAAAGACGGAGTAGCAAACACCCCACAGAAAATGGACAAGTATTTATCGACTGTATACCTAAAAGCAAGAGATATGGATTCATTGATAGATGAATTATTTTTATTTTCCAAGTTGGATTTGAAAAAAGAACCATTTACTTTTGAAACGGTCAGATTAGATAAGTATTTAAAAGACTACGTAGAAGAACTTCAACTGGATTTACTTCAACTAGGAATCCAGATTGAACTTCATCAGGTGAATAAACCGATATACGTGACAGCGGATAGAGAGAAACTGAAACGCGTATTGGCCAACCTGATCAGCAATTGTGTAAAGTATATGAATAAAGATGAAAAACACATTTCCATTTCTCTGCATGAAGGACTATATGATGTTGTTGTACAAGTAGCGGATAATGGCTATGGAATAGAATCTTCTGCTTTGCCTTATATATTTAACCGCTTTTATCGTGCTGAGGAATCTAGAAATTCCCGGACAGGTGGAAGTGGTTTAGGACTTGCGATTGCAAAAAAAATTATCGGCGAGCATGGTGGAGATATTTGGGCTACTAGCGAGATAGGAAAAGGTACAAGTGTCTTTTTTTCCATAAAGAAAGGTGAGGAAATGTGAAAAAGATATTACTTATTGAAGACGAAGTCAGTATTGCTGAATTGCAAAGGGACTATTTGGAAATTAATGATTTTAGTGTCGATATTCAACATACTGGTGATGCAGGTCTCCAACAGGCCCTTCAAGGAAATTATCATTTAATCATTTTGGATATCATGCTTCCAGGGTTGAATGGATTTGAGATATGCAAACAAATACGTGCTGTCAAGAATATCCCGATTTTGCTTGTATCCGCCAAAAAGGAAGATATCGATAAAATCCGGGGGCTTGGTCTAGGGGCAGATGATTATATTACAAAGCCATTTAGTCCAAGTGAACTAGTTGCAAGAGTGAAAGCGCATATAGCGCGGTATGAACGTTTATCAGGAAGTCACCCCAAATCTAACTCAATCTATGTTCATGGAATTTCAATAGATAAGTCAGCACGCAGAGTTCACATAAACGGAGAAGTGGTCCCGTTTACAACAAAGGAATTCGATACTTTAGTGTTTTTTGTCATGCATCCGAATCAAGTATTAAGCAAAGAGCAGCTTTATGAAAATATTTGGGGATTGGAATCGGCTGCAGATGTTTCGACTGTCACCGTCCATATCAGGAAGCTACGTGAAAAAATCGAAAGAAATCCTGCACATCCCAAATTTTTGGAAACCGTTTGGGGAGCAGGGTATCGCTTTAATGTTTAAATAGCATGTTAATGAACCGTCACGAAGGTGGCGGTTTTTTTTATAAACATTAAGAAATTTTATTAATAAGTTAATCATTTTTTAAGAAATTGTTTAGAGGGAGTTTAAGGTTAAGCATTAACATTATGAAGACGGAATAAGTAAGCAACTAAAAATAAAAGGGAGAAAAAAACATCATGGAACCTAAAGAACATGTCGATTTGCTACATAAGAAAGACGGGAAATCCTTTTGCAGCTGTGAAGTACATACAGGGAAAGGATGGTGTGTTTCATGTGGAGACGGCTAAAGATTGTCATCGGAAGCCTTTTCATCCTTCAAGGCTGTGTCTTGACTTATGAAGTAGTGCTAAATAAACAAGAAAAGGAGACAGGAAAGGGAATGAATGAACAATTGATTCAAGCTGTAGAACGTAAAGAAACGGAAAGAATAAGAAGCTTGATTGAGCAAGGTGCAGATATAAATGCACAGGACTCAGAAGGGCGAACCGCCACTATGATTGCGACTTATAACAATGATGTAGAGACGGCAAAAATCCTTATTGAAGCGGGTGCAGACGTCAACATACAGGATGACATGAAAAATAGCCCCTTCTTGTATGCCGGTGCTGAAGGTTATATAGAAATACTTAAAGTTGCGATTGAAGCGGGTGCAGACCCCACTATAACCAACCGTTATGGAGGAACGGCTTTAATCCCTGCTTCTGAACATGGTTATGTAGAGGTTATTAAAGAACTTCTTACTAAAACTGATATTGAAGTGAATCATGTGAATGATCTCGGTTGGACCGCTTTGCTAGAAGCTATCATTTTGAATGATGGTGATGGAAAACAGCAGCAAACAGTGCAATTGCTAATAGATTATGGGGCAGATGTCAACATCCCCGATAATAGTAGTATGACCCCTTTACAACATGCCCGCGAGAAAGGGTTTAAGGAAATCGAACAAATTTTACTTACGGCAGGAGCAAAATAACCAGATCGCTATACTTTCAATTTGTAATGTCAATTGCACTACAAAAAAAACACAATATGATGAGGAGACGTAAAAAAATGAATAAAAAAGCAAAAATTTCATCAGCTTTACTACTTGGGTTAACATTGGCCATAACAGGATGTAACACAAACGCACAAGACAATAATAGTGCTCAAAAGCAGGAACAAACTGCAAAACAGAGTAAACAAGAAAATAAGTTAACCGCAGGAGAGGAAATGACTAAAATTCTTACTAGCACGAATTGGCAAGGAACAAAAGTTTATGATAAGAATAATAATGACTTAACAAAGGAGAATGCTAACTTTATTGGTCTCGCGAAATATGACGATGAAACATCGAGATATGAATTTTTTGATAAAAATACAAAAGAAAGTCGTGGTGATAAGGGAACTTTCTTTATTACCAATGGGAAGATGCGAGTGTTAATTTCAGAATCGATGGGTTACCAAGCCGTTGTTGAAATAACTGAACTGAATAAGGATATGTTTACTTATAAAAGAATGGGCAAAGATGCAGATGGGAACGACGTAGAAGTGTTTGTAGATCATATTCCTTATACTGAAACAGAACTTTCCTTTACTGATCCAGACAAAAATTTGGAAACTTACACAGGAGATGTAGTTACAGACGTTGATGGAGAAAAAATTTTATCAAGCACCACATGGAAAGGTACAGTGGCATTGGATGAAAAGGGAAATGATGTATCAAGCTATAACTCGAATTATTTAGGTCTGGCAAAATATGATGATAAAACAAATAAGTATGAATTTTTTGATGCTAAAACCGGTGAAAGCCGTGGTGATTACGGTTATTACGATGTTGTTCATGGAAATAAGATTAGAGCCCATGTTTCACAAGGGGAAAATAAGTATGGTGCAGTTCTTGAACTTACGGAGCTTAATGAAAATAAATTCACTTATAAACGAATCGGTAAAGATAAAGAAGGCAAAGATATAACGATAACAGTTGAACATATACCTTATGAAGGTGATTTGAAGCTAAAATCAACTAAGTAAATAAAAAAGGGATTTTGCATTAATAGCAAAATCCCTTTCTTGATATAGTAATAGAATGTAGTTCAAGCTTATTACGCGTTAAACTGTTCAACAGATGTTTCCAGGTCATTAGCGAGCTTTACCATCGAAGAGGTTGAGAAGGAGATGTCCTCCATGGATTTCGCTTGTTGATCGGTTGATTGGGCCACTTGCTTTGAAGCCACTGCCGTTTCCCTTGTTAACCCTGCAAAATCTTCTATCGAAGCATTGATTTCTTGAGAACTTGCTGCCATTTGCTCTGTAATGGCGGATATTTCTTGAATCTGATCACTAACATGCTCAAAAGATTTTATGGTCTGTTTAAATGTTTCTCTTGTATTCAGGACAAATTTTGTCCCTTCCTCCACCTCTTTAGTTCCAGTTTCCATCATTTTCACTGATTCATTTATGATGGATTTAAAATGAAGTAGGGACTCTTGTATATTGATCGCAGATTCCTTCGTACCCACTGCCAATTTCCGTACCTCGTTCGATACCACTGCAAAACCTTTACCCTGTTCACCGGCTCTAGCAGCTTCAATGGCCGCATTTAATGACAGCAGGTTTGTTTGCTCGGCAATTCCCGTAATTAAATGTACAATATTCACAATCTCATTTGCTTGTTCGTCCAATTTCTTTATTTCTGAGCTTGTTTGCAGCATAACATCTTTTACTTGCAGAATTTGATTTGAGAGTTCATTTATATCTTTATTTCCAATGGACATTCTAGCTGAAACATGATTTGTCTGTTCGCTGACTTCTGAAGAAGCTTCGGCAATTTTTTGTATTCCTATGGTCATTTCCTCGATGACCCTCGATGATTCTTCACTTCTGTGCAATTGTACTTCCGCAGCTCCTGCAACTTGCTGAATGCCTTTAACGATATATTGTGTGGAAGTATCCATTTCTTTGATTTTGTGTTCGATATCACTTGATGACTCCAATAGCTGGAATGACGAGCTTTTCATGGAGTTGACGATCATAGTTGTATTGGTGATCATTTCTTCAAAGGATTTCACTAAAACCTTGATTTCGTCGTTCCCCTTAACCCTTGTGTTGCTAATCAGTTTATTGGCTGTTAATAAATTTCCATTTGAAATTTCCTTTGCAGCCATGCTGACCTTGAGAAGGGGGCTTAACTTTCTAGTCAAGAACCATATTAATGCACCCACTACGATTGCCATTAAAATTACATTGATTATTATCATCAGGGGAAGGATGCCACCCAGTACTTTGCTGGCCGTAGCATCGACTTTACTGGCATCAATATCCACCCCTAGTATTCCAATGACTTCGTCCCCTTTCTTTATGGGGACAAAAACGGATAAATAGTCACCATATTCAGGATCCTGAACGATGGAAGTGGTAGAAACCTTTCCCCTCATGACGCTTTCTACATCCTGATATGAAGTTGCGGTTGTGGGGGTTAAAATGGGAGATGCTTTTTTATCTTCCTTCCCCATTCCATCTATAAGAATATGTACTTTTTCGCTGCTTTCATCAATCCCCAATGTATATACATATAATGCTCCAGTTTTTTGTTTATAATCGTCTAACTGTTCGCGTATCTCCCAATATGTAGAGGTTTCGGATTGATTACTTAAAAAATCGGCATAAGATGTTGGATTTATTCCTTGGGCGATGTTGCTTGCGATGTCTAAGCTGCTCATAGCGATTGTTTTCTCAACCGTATCATTTGTACTCTTATACATCAATAGTAAACTTCCAATTAATGTAATTACCATGCCTGTTAAAAGAACAAAACCTATTTTCGTACTGAGTTTATTCATCTTTGTTTATTCCTTCCCCGTGTTATATATTAACCATGTTTTATATATCGGTAATAATTGAATATATTTAATGAGACTTTAAAAGCTTCGGGTGGAGTTTTTTAAACTTTTATGTTAAAGCAGAATCTAAAGGAGTATGAAGGAATTGGAGAGGGGGGGAATAATAAGACCCTGTGACAGTGCTAAGCCATTTTTTAAAGATGGTAGTGTCATAGGGCCTTTATTTTTTAAAGAAAGTCAGGTTTTGCTGTAGCCGTTATGAAGATATGCGTTTATTTTTCCGTTGAAGAATCCATATTTCTATTGCACCGGAGCCAAGCAATACTCCTGAAACAATGAAGATAAGTCCAATGAAATGTGCAGGAACAATGGCTTCATTAAGGAAAAATGCTGCACCTAACAAAGAGAATAAGGTGTTTAAGTTAAGAAATATCGATGATTCGGCTGCGCCTACCTTACCAATGGCATAATTATAGCTCATGTGCCCGAGGGCAGTGGCAAAAATCGCTGAGAACAAGAAAGCCCCCCAGATGGATGGCGGTGCCGTTGCCAATGAAGATAAGCCCTCTGGTTCCTTCCATAAGCTGATGGCAAAAAGAATAAATGACCCAATCAGCATCATGTAGCCGGTTAGTAATCGTGGATCCATGGTTTTTGAGGCTTTATTAATGAGTATGAAACTCAATGCCTGTGAAAGAATGGAAAGTAAAATATCCACATCTCCCAGATTAATAGAATGAAGTCCTCCACTTCCTGCCATAACGGTAAAACTCACGCCCAGAGCACCGCATATAAAGCCAAGAAGCCGGATTAAAGTGGGCTTTTTACGAAAGAATATCATGGTCAAGATGACAGTCAATATTGGCCCCATGCCCAAAATCAGTCCAGCATTCGAAGCGGAAGTCTTCGTCAATCCCTCAGCTAAAAAATAATGATGAAAAACGACACTCAAAAGTGCTCCTCCAAAAACGTAAAAAAGTTCACTTTTTTTAGGAAGACGTATTAATCCAAAGAAGAAAAGGATAAGGATGACGACAAGAGAAGCAGTGAAAATTCTCAATGAAGTGATTGTTACGGGCTGCGTATGCGCAACTAAAATTTTAATAACTGAGACATTTAACCCCCAAGTTATCATTATTCCGGTAAGTAAGATGTATATTTTCAAAAAACTCATTCCAAACAACCTTTCAAACTTATTTAACAATTGATATATTATACAACTTTCTCCAAATTAATAGCAAAGAGTAAAATTTGATTGAAAAGCCCTTGGATGAAAAATGAGAAACTATTAATCATAAAAAAAGAGGGAAGAAGTAATTCCTTCTGATTTCCCTTAATATTGTAAATTTAGCTGGAATATAATATAAAAATAGCAAATAAAAATAAAATTACAAATTATCAAACTTTTCTATTGTTTTTGGTAGGGTTTTCATTTACAATTTCCTTATGATTTACCAAACCGGTTTAGTAATTAACTAAATCGATTTAGCAAAAAGTGATATGATCAAATGTTTTTCTTTTTATTTGTGATTGTTCGAAAGAAGGAGGTACTGTATTGTCATCAAAATATGGTGTTTTAACGCTGGGCGACGCCATGATTACGCTAAATCCGGAAGAAACAGGACCTTTAAGATTCGTAACCCGTTTTGAGCGAAAAGTAGGAGGCGCTGAACTGAATTTTGCAATTGGCTGTGCAAGGCTAGGCATGCGGGCAAAATGGATAAGCCGTTTAGGCAAGGACGAGTTCGGCAGAGTTATCTATAATTTCGCTCGTGGGGAAGGCGTGGACATGAGTGATGTTGCCTATGTAGATGGATATCCAACATCCCTTAACTTTAAAGAAATCAGGGAGGATGGTTCCGGAAAGACATTTTATTACCGCTATCAATCACCCATTTTAACTTTAAAACCGGAAGATATAACTGAAAAGATGTTTGAAGAGATTGATATAGTCCACCTTACTGGAGTATTTTTGGCTATAGATCCCAAAAATGTGGATATTGCCATGAGGGTAATGGACATTGCGAAACAAAAAAATATACCTGTTTCTTTTGATCCGAATATCCGCTTAAAGCTATGGTCCATCGAGGAAGCAAGATCAGTTTATTATAATATTTTTCCATATGTTGATATTTTGCTTACAGGTTTAGATGAAATAAGATTGATCATCGGAACTGACTCTAAAGAATCATTGGCGGAATTCGCAAAGGTGAATGATATTGATCAGCTTGTCATCAAGGACGGTAAACATGGTTCAAAACTTTATACCAAAAATGAATGGCATGAAAAAGACGCCTTCCCAGTTATACCTGTAGATACTGTTGGTGCGGGAGATGGTTATGATGCCGGTTATATTTACGGATATCTACATGGCTTATCAATTGAAGAAAGAATGACATTCGCAAATGGTGTAGGAGCTCTTGTCACAACTGTTGCAGGGGACAATGAAGGATTACCATATTTGGATGAAGTAATGCCATTCATACAGAAAGAGGCCGTTATAGAAAGATGACTGAAAGAAATGAGGGAAGGAAATGGCAACAGTTACGATTCAAGCCGAGGAAGCAAAAAGATTAGTCATACAACAGCTGACAAACGTGGGTTTAAATGAAGAAAATGCCGGGAAAATCGCGGAAGTATTGGTTCATGCCGATCTCAGAAATGTCAATTCTCATGGTGTTTTGCGAACAGAGCATTATGTGAACCGTTTACAGGCAGGAGGCATAAATCCCGATGCACAGATTTCCTTTCAAAAGACAGGGCCCGTTACCGGTGTGGTTGATGGAGATGATGGTTTTGGGCATGTGATCAGCGACGTGGCCATGGACCATGCAATCGAAATGGCCAGAGATAATGGCGTGGGCATGGTGACTGTTTTTAATAGCAGCCATTGCGGAGCACTAAGCTATTTCGTTCAAAAAGCTGCCGATGCAAAGTTGATTGGCATCGCGATGTCACATACTGATAAAATCGTGGTCCCGTTCGGAGGAAAAACATCATTTCTTGGTACCAACCCAATCGCTTACGGAGTTCCTGCCAAAACGAAGAAACCCTTTATTCTTGATATGGCAACATCCAATGTTGCACTGGGGAAAATCCTCCAGGCACGCGAAGAGGGAAAGGAAATCCCTGAAGGATGGGGAGTGGATGAAAATGGAGCTAATGTCACAGACCCGAATAAAGTCGTTTCCCTTTCCACTTTCGGAGGCCCGAAAGGCTATGGTCTATCCGTAATTGTAGATGTGTTTTCTGGATTATTGGCCGGTGCTGCATTTGGCCCGCACATTGGGAAAATGTATGACGATCTTGATAAGAAACGGAAGCTGGGACATTATTTTTGCGTAATTAATCCTTCGTTCTTTACTGATACTGATATATTTCTAGAGCAAATGGATCGAATGATCGAAGAGCTGCAACAGGTTGAACCTGCTTCAGGGTTCGATCGCGTTTATGTACCGGGGGAGATTGAACAAATCAATGAAGAAAAAAACCTGAAACAAGGTATTACGATAGCATCAAGTGTTTACGAATTTCTTACAAAGCAGGTGGGGAAATGAAAGCGGTTCAAGTACGTAAAGCTCATGAACTTATCATTCAAGAAGTGGAAAAACCCCAGATTTCGAACTCGACGGATGTCCTTGTAAAAGTAAAAAGCGTCGGGATTTGCGGATCGGATATGCATATTTACCATGGTACCAATCCCCTTGCAACTTTGCCTCGGGTCGTTGGGCATGAAGTAGCGGGAGAAGTTGTGGAGATAGGTCTAGGCGTTTCGGGCATAAAAGTTGGTGATCACGTTGTTATTGAGCCCATCAGTTATTGCGGGGAGTGTTACGCCTGCCGCAAAGGTCGCCAAAATGTTTGTGAAAAACTTTCCGTTTTTGGTGTGCATGAAGATGGTGGGTTGAGGGAATGGTTCGTCCTTCCCGAGAAACAATTACATGTTGTGGATTCCGCTTTAGCCTGGGAAGAAATAGTTTTGGCTGAGCCATACACAATTGGCGCACAGGCCGTTTGGAGAGGCGAAGTGGAGGAAGGGGAAACCGTGCTTATCCAGGGAGCTGGGCCTATTGGAATTTGCATATTAAAGATGGCAAAGCTTCAAGGGGCCTCAGTGATGATAACGGATTTAAGTGATGAACGTTTGGAATTCGCTAAAGAAAGCGGCGCTGATATCACTGTCCATGCGGGAGAGGAAGATGTTCAAAAACGAGTGGAAGAATGGACGAATGGAGAAGGTGCCAACGTCGTCATTGATGCAGTATGCTTGCCGATGACATTTGAATTGTCCTTCGATGTCGTGTCAACGGCGGGGCGGATTGTCGTACTCGGTTTTGATGAACGTCCTTCAGCGGTTTCCCAGCTGCCGATCACTAAAAAGGAAGTATCAGTGAAAGGATCTAGATTGCAAACGAACCAGTTTCCAAAAGTGGTTAAACTTTTGAATGAAGGCAAACTCAGACATGAAGGTTTAGTCACCCATACATTTTCGCTCGATGATATCCAGGAAGCATTTAATTTTGTTGAAAATCATCCCGAACAAGTTCGAAAAGCGATCATCGTTTTTAATTAAGGGGGTAGGGATCATGGATAAACACTCAATCATACATCGAATAACGGAAACGAAAGTTGTAGCTGTTATCCGGGGACAGGATGCAAAGGAGGCGGCACAGCTTTCTAAAGCTGCTGTGGAAGGCGGTGTTCGGGCAATCGAATTGACTTATACAACACCGGGAATTGAAGAAGCTTTCAAAGAACTGCAAAATACGGAAGCACTCTTAGGGGCAGGCTCCGTACTTGATTCTGAAACGGCACGACATGCGATTTTAGCTGGCGCCAATTTTATCGTCAGTCCCTATTTTGTCAATGCCGTAGCCGAACTTTGTAATCGATACGGCGTTCCCTATATGCCTGGTTGCATGACAATTAGAGAAATGGCTACATCATTGGAAGCAGGTTGTGATGTTTTAAAGTTATTTCCGGCAAACCATTTCGAACCTTCTTTCATCAAGTCGGTTAATGGTCCACTGCCCAATGTAAGGATCATGCCAACCGGCGGAATTAATTTAGATAACATGAAGGACTGGCTTAATGCAGGCGCGGTAGCAATCGGTATCGGCAGTGACTTGAACAAAGCCTATCAGAATGGCGGCTATGAGGCCGCAGTGGAGTTAAGCAAAAAATACATGCAGAAAATTGCGGAATGATGGAGGTGCATGATGAACATTACATTTAGATGGTACGGGAAAGACAATGATACTGTTACATTGGAGCACATTAAACAGATTCCCGGAGTGAAAGGGATTGTCTGGGCACTACACCAAAAACCTGTTGGTGAGGTATGGGAAAAGGAAGAAATTAAAAAAGAAATCGAGTATATCCAATCATTTGGTTTTCACACGGATGTCGTAGAAAGTGTAAATGTCCATGAATCGATTAAATTGGGTAACGAAGATCGCATGATATATATAGAGAAATACAAAGAGACGATCCGGAATCTTTCGGAAGCAGGAGTGAAGGTCATTTGTTATAACTTCATGCCGATCTTTGATTGGACTCGGACTGAAATGTTCCATCCTTTGGAAGATGGTTCAACTGCCCTGTTTTATGAAAAGGCGAAAGTTGATACGTTAGATCCACAAGATTTAATTCGTACGGTAACGGAAGCCTCAGATTTAACTTTGCCAGGTTGGGAACCAGAAAAGATGGATCAAATCTCTGAATTATTCGAAGCATACAAAACTGTGGACGAAGAGCAGCTGTGGGCGAATCTTGAAATATTCCTAAAGGAAATATTACCTGTTGCCGAGGCTTGCGGTATAAAAATGGCAATACACCCGGATGATCCGCCATGGTCCATTTTTGGCTTGCCAAGAATCATCACCGGAGAGTCAAGCTATGAAAAACTGATCTCGATTTCGGATTCACCGTCGAATGCGTTCACCATGTGTACAGGCTCGATGGGGGCAAACCCTGAAAATGATATGGTCCAAGTGGCTAAAAAGTATGCAAACCGTTCGCCTTTCTCCCATATAAGAAATGTGAAGATTTATGAAAATGGTGACTTTGTGGAAACATCCCATCATACCCAGGATGGATCCATCAATATACAGGGCGTCGTGGAAGAATTGAATAAGCAAAATTATACTGGTTATGTCAGACCGGATCATGGCCGCCATATATGGGGTGAAGAGTGCCGCCCAGGTTACGGTTTATATGACCGAGCATTGGGAATCATGTATTTGCTCGGATTATGGGATGCATATGAAGCTGGTAAATCAGGTGGGGAATCATGATTCCCATCCATGAAAACTTAACGAACAGGGTGGCAGTGATCACTGGAGGCAGCGGTGTTTTATGTTCCAAAATGGCTGTGGAATTGGCACGTCATGGTGTCAAGATAGCTATATTGAACAGAACGGCAGAAAAAGGGCAAGAAGTGGTCGGCCTGATTGAACAAGCAGGGGGGACTGCGATATCAATCGCGGCAGATGTTTTGAATAGAACCTCATTGGAGGATGCAAGAGGGAGAATAATAGAAACGTTCGGAAGAGTGGATCTATTGATAAATGGAGCGGGAGGCAATCATCCTGATGCCATTACAGCTCCAGAGAAATATGGGGAAGAAGCAGAAGGAAAATCATTTTTTGATCTGGATGAAGATGGTTTCTCCCAAGTTTTTGCCAGTAATTTCACCGGTACATTTTTGGCAAGTCAGGTTTTTGGAAAAGAATTATTGCAAGTGGAAGCACCAGTTATCGTAAATGTATCTTCCATGAGCGCCTACGCTCCAATGACTAAAGTACCAGCATATAGTGCTGCCAAAGCTTCGATAAATAATTTTACCATGTGGATGGCTGTTCATTTTGCCGAAGAAGGTTTACGGGTGAATGCCATTGCTCCAGGATTCTTTTTGACGAAGCAAAATCGGGATCTTTTACTTAATGAAGATGGCAGCCTGACGGCAAGGTCTGATAAAATCATTACTTCAACACCCATGAAGCGTTTCGGGCAGCCGGAAGATTTACTTGGTACCTTGCTTTGGCTCGTTGATGAATCCTATTCGGGCTTTGTCACAGGAATTACGGTACCGGTCGATGGGGGCTTCATGGCATACTCGGGCGTCTGAAGCCAGGTCCAATAAAAAGGCGAACAAGTTAACGTGATTAAATTAGTTCCACGGGTTGGGAAATTGTCTTTTTTCTGCATCAGAAGGTGATTGTAAAGCTTTACTTATTATAATAGAATATTCCTTATATATAAGCCATTTTGGTATTAGGCAGAGAATTGAAATCACACGACAGGAATGAATGAAATGAAAACCATTACAATTACTGATGTCGCCAATCACGCGAAAGTATCAAAAAGTACAGTTTCCCAATACCTGAACAAACGCTATGAATATATGAGTGAAAAAACAAGGAAAAAAATTGAAGAAACAATAGAAGAGTTAAACTATCAGCCTAATATAATAGCGCGCAGTTTAAAGCAAAAATCCACTTTTACCGTTGGGGTAGTGGTTGCCAATATCCTTCACACGTTTTCAACGCAAGTTATTAGAGCTATAGAAAACTACTTTTATGAACAAGGGTTCCACATTATCGTATGCAATGCAGATGACAATCCTGAAAAGGAAAAGAATTATATTGAAATGCTAAGGGCTAAACAAGTGGATGGGATCATCATTTTCCCCACAGGGGACAATCTTGATTTATATCAACGTATGAAGAGTGATCAATTCCCGATTGTTTTCATGGATAGGACGATCGAAGAATTGAATATTGCTACAGTCATGCTCGATAATCACCTTGCTTCCAAGTTAGCGGTCGATCGGTTTATTGAAAAGGGTTTTGAAAACATTGCAATCATAACCACTTCAATAATACGCGATATCAGTCCTCGAATCGAACGGATCCAAGGTTACAAGGATTCACTCGAGTCACATGGGATACCATTCAATTCAGAATACATTAAAACTGTGAATGCAGATGAAATTCCGGTTGCACTTTCAGAATTTTTCGAATTGGAAAAGCCGCCTCAAGCCATATTGGCAGGTAATGATATCGTACTTAATGAAGTATTGCGTTATATGAAACAGCACGAAATCAATATACCTGATGACATAGCAGTCATAGGAATCGATGATGTTCCGTATGCCAGTTTCTATACACCGACCATCACAACGGTTAATCAGCCAGCCATTGAAATGGCCAACTTGGCAGCAGAGTTACTGCTTAGTCAAATCAATAAAACAGGAAAAGAGGATACAAGCATCCATCGCTTGAAACCGACTTTGCTTTCAAGGAATTCTTGCTAGAACCGGATGTAAGAATTCCTGTGAAAAAGAAAGCGCTTTTTTTACGGGGCTTCTAAACCGATTTAGTTATGGGTCATATAGGCTTTACTCTTGGTTATTAAATGGAAACGTTTCCAAAAATGCTGCTGCATTTGTAGAAACGTATAGGGGGGTACTTTATGTTTTCAAATGGTAGAGGAATGGTTATCGTTTTCTTGTTCTTGGCAGGGGTAATAAATTATCTGGACCGATCTGCACTGTCCATTGCAGCTCCGTTCATCCAAGATGATTTATCCTTAACAGCAACACAGATGGGAATTATCTTTAGTAGCTTTTCAGTTGGTTATGCCGTATTTAACTTCCTTGGAGGCATGGCGTCCGATAAATGGGGTGCAAAGCTTACGCTTTTCGTGGCGATGATCGTTTGGTCTTTATTCAGTGGTGCACTTGTGCTGGCTGTCGGTTTTGCCAGTATGATAGTCATCCGCATCTTGTTCGGGATGGGCGAAGGCCCTCTTTCGGCAACCATCAATAAAATGGTCAATAACTGGTTCCCGGCAAATCAACGGGCATCTGTCGTTGGTTTGACGAATAGCGGGACGCCGCTTGGTGGCGCCATCGCAGGTCCGATAGTTGGATTCATTGCCATCTCATATGGATGGAGAGTTTCTTTCATTGCCATAATGGTGATTGGTCTTATATGGGCGGTTTGCTGGTGGAAGTTCGTTAAAGAAAAACCACAAGAGTCAAAAGAGCAGAAACATACAGGAAAATCTTATGTAGCGGCAACATCGGAAGAAAAGGTGAAATTCACCTTTTATTTAAAACAAAAAACGGTTTTATTTACAGCTCTAGCCTTTTTTTCCTACAACTATATTCTCTTCTTTTTCTTAACTTGGTTCCCAAGCTATTTGGTGGATGCACGCGGCCTAAGTGTGGAAAATATGAGTATCATTACAGTGATTCCTTGGATATTTGGATTCATCGGACTTGCTTTGGGTGGATTTGTATCGGATTTCTTCTTTAAAAAATTCGCTCAAAAAGGTGTTTTATTCTCACGTAAACTCGTGCTTGTAACATGTTTGTTCTTATCGGCAGTATGTATCGGTTTTGCCGGGCTTGTATCGACGACGCTCAGTGCGGTAACGCTTGTCGCACTTTCCGTCTTCTTCCTATATTTGACTGGTGCCATTTACTGGGCAATCGTCAACGATGTCGTAGACCCTGGTAATGTTGGATCTGTTGGAGGTTTTATGCATTTCTTGGCAAATACAGCAGGAATCATCGGACCGACGTTAACAGGATACATTGTCGATACCTCAGGCACATACACAGTTGCATTCTTGCTTGCTGGTGGATTGGCCATCGTTGCATCGCTTGCAGTCATCCGTTTTGTACGACCGATAGTAAAGCCTGCGTAATAGATTGTTAGAATGGAAGTGTCTCCCAAAGGGAAGACACTTCCATTTTTCATGTGTATTAGGCACGCCTAGCGAATCCGATTTTCTTTTCGAAATGTAGCTGGTGTCTTTTCATTGTATTTCTTAAAGGTACGATAAAATTGGGGCATGCTTTCAAAACCACACATTTCAGCAATATTGGTAATGGTGTGATTCGTTTCCAGCAAAAGTTCCTTTGCCTTGATGATTCTTTTCGTGTTTAGATACACGATTAAGCCAATTCCAGTCGTTTCCTTAAAAACTCTGCTGAAATGAGCGGGACTGACCAAAGCTTTTTGTGCAAGTGCCGTCAGTGTTAATGGTTCATCAATATGTTCATTAATATAGATTAAAATATCTTTGATCCATTCTGAACTATAGCTGCCCTGGGATAAATCTTCTTTGCCATTTATCCGGGTGCGGTATAAATCAAGTATGATCTGGTGAACGATCAGCAAACAAGCATGTCTCGAGCCTATTGATTGGCTAGTTGTTTCTTGCAGGATGAGCTGTAGCTGTTCCTCCATCTTTACTTGTTTCTTCTGCGGCAATGATATTTTATAATTCTTACTCTTTTTTGTCAGATCAAACAAGTGCAAATATGAAAAAGAATCATCAACCACATCTTTATATATTAATGTGGGACTGAAAAAAATAATGGTGGAGGTGACAGGGTCTTCCTTATTCGGTAATGCCCTATGAATGGTATTATTCGGGATCAGGAATACATCCCCTTGCTGCATATCATAAAACACATCACCGATAAAAAAGGTCCCTTTACCGTTATAAACATAAACAATTTCATAATGGTCATGCATATGATCGGACAATTCATTCTGGGGACTTTTCGTATCTTGATAGACAAAAGAGAATGGGAAGAGTAAATCATGGTTAAATGCATTATGAATTTTTTTCATTTGTTCATCTCCTGAAAGTATAATACAACAAGAATGAGTATATTTATAGCAAAATACGCAATTTATATTTCATAAATTGATGTTAAAATTAAAATAGATTTAAAAATTAAAAAATTCAAGGAAAAATGAAAGGGCTTTCGGAATGGAGTGACGTTTGGTTCTGAACGTCTTATTCATGATAAGGAGGGACAAAATGAATAAATTTGTTCAATTGCATTCAAATGATGATGTTGTTATTTCCTTGGAGTGGATTCATAAAGGACAGAGTCTCCAGATTCAAACAGAAGACAGGGGAATGATCCATATCAAGGCAAATGACGACATTCCTAAAGGGCATAAGATGTTAGTGAAACCGGTTAAACGAGCTGAGGACGTAATCAAATTTGGCTACTCGATCGGAAAAGCTAAAGAAGATATCGCCATTGGCGATTGGGTTCACACCCATAATCTAGCATCCGGTTTGCATGGTATATTGGATTATTCCTATCAACCTAGCATTCAAGATACAAAAGAGCTAAGTAAAAATCATACCTTCCAAGGATATATCCGTGAAAATGGGGAAGTGGGCATCCGGAATGAAATCTGGATCATCAATACGGTAGGTTGCATCAATAAAACATGTGAACTTCTAGCTAAAATGGGCAATGAGCAGTTTGAAAATCGTCAAATCGATGGGGTTCATCACTTTTCCCATCCCTACGGTTGTTCTCAATTGGGAGATGATTTGACCCATACGCAGAAACTATTGGCAGCCTTGGCTCAACACCCAAATGCAGCAGGGGTTTTAGTTGTGGGATTAGGGTGTGAGAACAATCAAATCGAATCATTTAAAGAAGTCATAGGTGACTTTCCTCCTAATCGGATTAAATTTTTAAAAGCCCAGGAGGTTCAAGATGAATTGGAGAGCGGCTTACGTTTAATGGGGGAATTAGTGGAATATGCGGAAGGGTTCGTACGCCAGGACGTACCGGTTTCAAAGTTGAAAATAGGCTTAAAGTGCGGGGGTTCCGATGGTTTTTCAGGCATTACCGCTAATCCATTGGTTGGTGCGGTTTCCGACTTAATAGTAGAAAATGGCGGGACCACGATATTGACAGAGGTTCCTGAGATGTTTGGAGCGGAAACGATATTGATGAACAGGGCAGGGGATGAAGAAACCTTTAAGAAAATCGTTGGCCTTATTAATGATTTCAAACAGTATTTCATTCGCCATGATCAGGAAATTTATGAAAACCCTTCACCTGGAAACAAGGAGGGCGGCATAAGTACACTGGAGGAAAAATCACTTGGATGCACGCAAAAAGGTGGCCATGCCACTGTAGTGGATGTAAGCCCGTATGGACAACGAGTAGTGAAGCATGGTTTGAATTTAATCAATTCTCCTGGAAATGACCTGATTTCGGTAACGGCTTTGGCAGCAGCCGGCGCACATATCGTTCTATTCACTACGGGAAGAGGAACGCCATTTGGGGGACCGGTGCCAACTGTAAAAATAGCTACGAATTCGGATTTAGCCGATCGTAAGAAGCACTGGATTGATTATAATGCCGGGCGGTTGATAGAAGGTCAAAAGATCGATGAATTAAAGGACGATTTATTCCACTACATTCTTGAGCTTTCATCCGGTAAAAAGAAAACGAATAATGAAAAATTCGGATATAGGGAGATAAGCATCTTTAAAGAAGGAGTCATTCTCTAATACATACACAATATCTATCAAGTTATTAAAAAGGAGTGTTAATCAGTGAAAAGTATCGTTTGTGAACAACCTTTTGAATTTAAGATGATACAGTCGGAAAAACCCGTACCAAACTTAGGGGAAGCTTTGATTCGTGTGCGGCGCATAGGTATATGCGGTACAGATATTCATGCCTATGGAGGCAATCAGCCCTTTTTTAGCTATCCTCGAATACTTGGCCATGAATTATCCGGTTATATTGAGTCCATACCGGAAAATGAATCAGGGCTTAATGTCGGGGATCAAGTATCGATCATCCCCTATATGGAATGTGGAGAATGCCTGGCTTGCAGAAGTGGAAAAACGAACTGCTGTACGGATATGAAAGTGTTGGGTGTACATGCTGAAGGCGGCATGAGTGAGTGGATTACGGTTCCATATAATCATTTGGTGAAAACCGAGGGTCTCACACTTGACCAATCCGCAATGATAGAGCCTTTAAGTATAGGGGCTCACGCAGTTAGGCGCGCTGCTATTCATAAAGGGGAATTTGTACTTGTAATTGGTGCTGGACCCATTGGCTTGGGAGTCATGGCATTCGCTAAAGAACAAGGTGCGAAGGTGATCGCAATGGATGTAAATGATGAACGCCTTGCATTTGCCGGCAAATGGGCAAATGCCGATTATACTTTGAACGTTTTGGAGAATCCAATGGAGAAATTAGCCCAATTGACGAATGGAGATATGCCAAGCGTGGTATTTGATGCGACAGGTAATGCAAAATCAATGATGGATTCATTTAAATATCCTGCTCACGGCGGAAGATTGATTTATGTAGGTTTAGTTAAAGCAGATATTTCCTTTAATGATCCAGAATTCCACAGTAAAGAGCTTACATTAATGGGAAGCCGCAATGCAACAAGGGATGACTTTGATTATGTCGTGAATACGCTGAAAAATGATTTGTTGGATATGAGCCAGTATATTACACACCGCACACATTTGGATGAAATGATCAATCAGTTTGAAGGTTGGTTAACTCCTGAAGCTAAAGTGATCAAGGCAATTGTCGAAATATGATCATTAGGTATGCTGTCGTAAAGGCAACCACATAAAACGCAATCCGAATTGGATATTTCTATTAGAAAGGAGTTCCTTGATCATGAACATTAATAAAAGTCAACTGCAACGTCTGAGTAAAGATACAAAAGCTGTCCAATATTCACATATGATGGATTTTCCCATAAAAGTATTGCAGATTGGGGAGGGGAATTTTCTTCGAGGCTTCTTTGATTGGATGATTCATGAATGTAATAAACAAGGTCATTTCATGGGAAGTATTGCAGTTACCCAGCCCCGCCCCGCCGGAAAAGGGAAAATAGAGGAAGTAAAGCGGCAAGATGGACTGTATACGTTAATGTTACGTGGTTTTCACCAATGCGAAAAAGTGGAACATACAGAGATCATTTCCGTTTTTTCAAAGGTGATTGATCCATATGAAGAATGGATGGAATTTTTAGCACTATCAGAAAATCCTGAATTGGAATTTGTAGTTTCCAACACGACTGAAGCAGGGCTCAAATACCAGCCGTTTCCTTTGGAAGAAGGAAAGCCGATTGAATCTTATCCAGGAAAGCTGACTGCTTTTTTGTATCATCGTTATCTGTATTTCAACGGAGATGCAAAAAAAGGACTGATCATGCTTCCATGTGAGCTTTTAGAGAGAAATGGTGATTCATTGAAGCAATATGTTCTTAAGCATAGCAGGGATTGGGATTTACCAAAGCCATTCATGGAGTGGGTGGACCGGGACAACCTATTCCTAAACTCGCTTGTAGACCGTATCGTTACAGGATTCCCAGCCAATGAGTCGGACAACCTATTTGCGGCATGGGGATATAAGGATACCCTGCTAAATACGGCAGAACCCTACCATTTATGGGTTATTGAAGGTGACCCTTGTATTGATCAACGTCTTCCTTTACAACAATCCGGCTTAAATGTGCATTGGGTAAAAGATTTGACACCTTATCAAATGAGGAAGGTAAGGATACTTAATGGTTCACATACCTTGTTGGCTCCTTTAGGCATTTTATCTGGATTGGAAGAAGTAAAACAGGCAATCGATCATCCGGAATTCAACCAATTTCTGAGCAATGCCATCGAAAAGGAAATAATTCCTTCATTACCTTTTGATCAAAATGAGATGAAGCAATATGGGGAAAGTGTTCTTGAGCGATTTAAGAATCCTTTTGTACATCACCTCCTGGCCGATATTTCGCTGAACAGTATTTCGAAGTTCAAGGCTCGTCTCCTGCCTACCTTGGAGGAATATCATAAGGCGAAAGGAAGGCTGCCCGACTGTATCGTAAGAGGTTTTTCGGGCCTGATCCGATTTTATAGAGTTAACGAAACCAAGGGGAGTTATATTGGTAAAAGCTTTGCGGGTAAAGTCTATGTCGTTAAAGATGATATAAAGGCAATTGAATTTTTCAGGGAACAATGGCTTCGTTATGAGAGGGAAGAACTCCCGCTTAGACAATTGGTAGAGGCAACCTTAAGTAATCAATATCTATGGGGGAAGGATTTGAGCGATATCCCGAACCTTGGAAACGAATTATGCCAATATCTAGAAGGGATGATTGACTGAAATTATCCGTTGAAAGGATTTGGACAAGGTTAAGTTCATGAATATCATTCCTATCTATTATTTTTTTCTTTATTTTATTTGTATTTTTGGTATACTGAATTAGTGATATTTTTTCTTGGTAGTTTCCTAATGGAAAGATATTAAAAGAATTACATATTCTTTATTCCCGTGAAGGGGAGTAGCGTCAGGGATAACCTGAAATAAAGTCGTCATTACGTGGGAATCCCACCGGCTTTATTGGCCTAATTCATTTAGTGCTTAGCGAGACCTTTGCCATTTATGGCAGAGGTCTCTTTATTTTTGTGAAAAGGAGGAAATTATGTTGGATTTTTTAACAGGTGAATTCATTTCAGGACTTTTAGCGATCATTATGATAGATTTGGTTCTAGCCGGTGATAATGCGATCCTTATTGGATTGGCTGCAAGAAAGCTTCCAAAAGAACAGCAAAAAAAGGTGATAATATGGGGAGCGGTCGGGGCAATAGTGATAAGGATCATCGCAACGCTGCTGGTTGTTTGGCTCTTAGAGGTGCCAGGACTGCATTTAATAGGGGGATTACTTCTTGTATGGATTGCTTATAAGCTCCTTATCGATGAAGAAGAACATGATGTGAAGCCTGCAGACTCGATGTGGGCTGCCATAAAAACTATCATTATTGCAGATGCATTGATGGGATTGGACAATGTCCTAGCTGTGGCAGGTGCTTCTCATGGTAACTTCACTTTAGTGGTAATCGGTTTACTTGTATCAATTCCAGTAGTGATGTATGGAAGCACTTTGATCCTTAAACTGATCGAACGCTTCCCATTCATCATAATAATTGGTGCGGGAATACTAGGCTGGACAGCTGCTAAAATGATCGTAGCTGAACCTTTCATGCACGACTACTTTGCAAATCCCTTCATTAAATATGGATTTGAAGCAATAGTGGTGATTGGAATCCTGGTTGCCGGGATTTCAAGACAGAAAAATATCGAAAAAGAAAAAGCAAACAGAGAAAAATTGCAAATCGAACGTAATGGATAATCGATACAAAGAGACCTTTCGAAATGAAAGGTCTCTTCTTTTTGTCTGCGCCATATAAGTATAAAACAAGAAAAAGGATGTACCAAAGTCAGCACTTTGGTACATCCTTTTGCGAATTAGGAAACGATAACATGCATTTCAATCACGATATCTGAGCCAAATGATCATATGGTGCATTCATTCTTTTATTTAGTTTAAGTTAATCCATACACTTTTGACTTCCGTATAATTATCCAAAGCATAACTGCCCATTTCCCGACCGATTCCACTTTGTTTATAACCGCCAAATGGGGAAGCCGCGTCAAATGCGTTATAGCAGTTTACCCAAACTGTACCCGCTTTTAATTCATTAGCCACATAATGGGCTTTTTTTACATCCTGTGTCCATAAACCTGCAGCCAATCCATATTCTGAGTTATTTGCACGGTTTATCACATCATCCAAATCGTCAAAAGGCATCGCAGCTACAACAGGACCGAAGATTTCTTCTTTAGCGATTGTCATTTCATCTTCAACGCCTGCAAATATTGTAGGCGTTACAAAATAACCCTCTCCTTGTCCGTAATTGCCCCCGGTAACCACTTCAGCTCCTTCAGATTTTCCTTTTTCAATATAACCGCCGACTCTTTCCATTTGTTCACTGGATACCAAAGGCCCAATCTGGGTAGATGGATCAAGACCGGCCCCTTGTTTAATGTTCTTTGCATGGGACACTAAGTCAGCTACCACGTTATCATAGGATTTCTTTTGAATGTACAGGCGGGAACCGGCACAGCAGACTTGTCCTTGATTAAACATGATGCCCATTAAAGCTCCAGGAATGGCTTTACTCATATCTGCATCCGGTAAAATGATATTAGGTGATTTTCCGCCTAATTCCAACGAGATTTTTTTCACGGTTCCCGAAGCTTGGCGCATGATCATTTTCCCTACTGAGGTTGAACCGGTAAAGGCAATTTTATCGACATCAGGATGGTCTACAAGCGGTGACCCAGCTGTTTCACCAAATCCAGGTATGACATTGAGAACGCCAGGAGGAAAACCTGCTTCAAGCGCCAATTGACCTAAATATAATGCTGAAAGCGGCGTTTGCTCCGCTGGTTTTAATACGATCGTACATCCGGTTGCCAGGGCTGCGCCTAATTTCCATGCGGCCATAAGTAAAGGGAAATTCCAAGGGATGATCTGCCCTACCACCCCGACTGCTTCATGACGGGTATAATTGAAGTAATTCCCAGCAACAGGTATTGTTTGTCCCACTATCTTAGTGGTCCATCCAGCATAATAACGGAAGTGATCGATTGCAAGTGGGACATCGGCATTGGTGGTTTCGCCAATCGGCTTGCCATTATCCAGGGTATCCAATTGTGCTAACGCTTCTTTATGTTCCTCCATGAGGTCCGCTAATTTATAAATGAGGCGACTGCGTTCCGATGCACTCATTTTTTTCCATGGACCGTTGTCGAAAGCCTTACGAGCTGCTTTGACTGCTTTATCTACATCTTCCGGACCTGCTTCACTCACAACCGCTAAAACCTTGCCGTTTGAAGGATCGAGGGTCTCAAAGGTTTTTCCTGAAGCAGCTTCCACCAATTCCCCATTAATCAAAAGCTTTTTAGTTCCCTTCAAGAATTCTTGCACTCTTGGATTAAGCTTAATAGTTTGTTCCATGTATAATACCCCTTTTCATTTGGATTTTAAGTTCGATATTTGTTCGGACAATGGCGTTCCTCTAAGTAAAAGGACCAGGCATAATCTTATGTTTTTGATACCTTTCTCTTTGGCTGACTTGCAGCAAGTCAGATTATCAAACTGGATTACTTGAATTCTTTCCCCCCTTATCATAAGGAATCAATTTCTCGACATGTAATTATGCAAGACTTATGCCATCACAAAAAACCAATGATACCAGCTAAAGAAGATGCTGGAGGGACATGGGAAGGTAGCAAACTGTTCCATATTGGAACAGGAAGTTGTACCAATATGGAACAAAAAAAGTTTAGTAGTTGGCATAATGCGTTTTCATTTTGGTGGATATCTGAATTTTCTGCTATAATTAAACTGAATGAACGAACCCTGAATGCTCTGAAACTTTTGATTACATAGAGTTTTGAAATTGAATAAAAAACAGTGGCCGATTTACTGGATTATACATACGGGGAGGATTATTCAATGTCTGTTAATATAAGCGCGGATAAAGGAACCGTACCGGCATTTATTCAAGAATCATGGCAGCGGTGCATTTCGAAGGGACTTCAGCCAAGCATGATGGATAAGGAAGATATTCTTGGTGCATTAGAGTTGGCCGAATACCACGATCGATATGCGGAACTCCTGTACCATTCTTCTCCCATTTTAGAAGAAGTTTATCGCTCGATTAATGGTTTGGAGTCCATTTTATTACTTGCTGCTCCTGAAGGATATATCATCGAAACAGTTGGGGATCCAGCTTTCATTCGACATGCAGATAATGTTTCCCTGAGAAAAGGGGCCAATTGGCTAGAGGAATCAAAAGGAACAAATGCAATAGGAACAGCCATAGTAGAGAAAAACCCTGTACTAATTCATGGCAGTCAACACTTTCATCAGGATAACCATTTCCTTACTTGTGCCGCATCGCCCATTTATCACCCTGAGGGGCATCTGCTTGGTGTTCTGAATTTAAGCAGTCATCAACAGAATTATCATCCTTTTTCCATTAGTTTAGTTCAGAGGGTGGCTGATAGCATCAAACAAGCACTCTTATTGTCACATACACAAAAAAGGGAGAAAAACCTTTATTTTATATATGATTCATACCCTGATCCGTTAATTACCCTTGATAAAGAGGGAAAAGTTACAGATATCAATATAGCGGCGTCACATGTTATCGGCACAATGGAAAAACCAGTATCGAATATAATATCAGGAACAAACCCACTTGTTTTAGAACAGAAGGTTTCAATTAAAGACCAGGAATTCCTGGTTCAAATCCTTGGCAAAAATATAGAACATCAATCCAACGTGATCGTAAGGTTAAAAAAACAAAAATTGTTTGATGGTTTAAAAACTAATCGTTATCAATTTACCGATATAATAAGTAATGATCCGCAAATGAATCAAACCATATCCATTGCTAAAAGAGCTGCAGCGCTTGATATCAGCCTGCTAATCACTGGGGAGAGCGGAACGGGAAAAGAGCTGTTCGCTCAATCCATTCATGGGGTTAGCTTAAGAAGTGATAAGCCATTCATCGCCATCAATTGCAGCGCAATTCCCGAAAACTTATTGGAAAGTGAGTTATTTGGATATGAAAAGGGTGCCTTTACTGGCGCAAAAAGCGGCGGGCATAAGGGGAAATTCGAAGCTGCAGATGGCGGAACCCTGTTTTTGGATGAAATCGGGGACATGCCGCTTAAAGCTCAAGCGACTTTGCTCCGCGTGCTTCAGGAACGATGTGTGACGCGTGTCGGAGGACATGCTTCCATTCCAATCGATGTAAGGGTCATTGCCGCCACCAACAAAGACTTACAAAAAGAAATTGAAGCTGGAGAATTCCGAGCAGATCTATTTTTCCGACTTTGTGGATTATCTTTAAAACTTCCAAATCTAAGGAGTCGTAAAGATTTATTGCTGTTAGC
The DNA here is from genome assembly GCF_056502895.1 of Bacillus sp. T-10(2022). NCBI lineage: Bacteria > Bacillati > Bacillota > Bacilli > Caryophanales > Bacillaceae > Bacillus > Bacillus sp. T-10(2022). The sequence continues at coordinate 3,082,510 of NZ_CP113518.1, read as the reverse complement.
AAAATATATTTTAGCGGATTTACCTTATAAGAGCGAACATGCAGAACTAACTGACGAAGCTAAAACATTCATTTTGGAATATTCGTGGCCAGGTAATTTCCGTGAATTGCAAAATGTGCTGGGACAGGCTGCATTCCTAGCTGATAATGGCCCGATTACAAGGGAATTGCTTGCGGCACTTTGTCCTGTTTCTTCCATGACACATGAGGAAGGGGCAAATGCCGATCGAGAACCAAGAAACTTTCAAGAACAAGAAACCCTACTTATCAGGAATGCATTGGAACGAACAAATGGGAATATCAGTAACGCAGCGAAACAGCTCGACATCGGCCGTAATACGCTATATAGAAAAATGAAAAAATATGGAATCAACCCTCAAAAGTAAGAGACTCTCAGTATATAAAAAAATATGAAGAATCTTTTTATGACAATTTCAGATTCCCGACCTGATATGGTCGGTTCTTTGTTATCGCAAGTAACTATATGCGGACCAGCATACCTGTTCCCTTATAAGCTACATTTCACCTTGAAAAACAATAAATAATGAAGTGCAGGATATCAAAATCTCATATAGAATGATGTTATTGATGTAGTAACTAAATTCCGCAAGGGGATGTGTGATCAATAGTATGGAGTTGTCATCTGAACATAAGAAGTATAAACATGTATTGATTCAATATTTGGAAGAAAATGAATCTGTGTTTTTAAATGAATGGAACGAGACTATTAAGATCAATGAAATAGACCCCTACAAAGAAAGAATTAAGGAAAATGGTTATGGGATGTACTCACTGGTCATCCAAACGTTCAAGGAGGTATTGTCTGATGATGTGCTGATAAAATTGGCTTACCGGGTTGCAAAAGAACGTCTTGAAGCAAATATCAACATTGGGGATTTTCTATATAATATCAATTTAGGGAGAAATATCATAATCAGAAATGTTTTTGGCGCCAATATCCCAATTAAATATATGCAGAGATTCATTAATGACATTAACCTGCACTTTGATACGTTCAGCTACCATGCAGTAACTAGATATACGAATCTTACAAATGAAGTGATTGAGGAAAAAAAGTCTTATATTAGTGAAAACCACAAAGATAAATTAGCGGTACTGGGTCAAATATCATCAAGCTTTGTACATGAGTTCCGTAACCCTCTTACAGCAATCATGGGGTTCAATAAATTACTGAAGAGGGAGAATCCCGACTTGAAATATTTGGATATCATTGATTATGAGTTAAATCAGCTGAATTTCAGGATAACCCAATTCCTCCATACCTCTAAATCTGATTTTAATGAGGAACAAAGAGAGGAAATTTCCGTACTAAAGTTAATTGAAGAAATTCAAGAATTGACTTATGCAAATATTGTGGATGCCAGCGTTAATGTGGAAATAGATATTTATCCAAACTTCGTCATGACAGCGAGCAAGGATGGGTTAAAACAAGTGTTTTTGAATCTTTTTATAAATTCCATTGATGCCTTAAAGGATAAGGAACATCCTAGAATTTTGAGGATAAACTCTTTAATTGAGGCGAATGAAAGAATAATTCGAATTTCAAATAATGGACCGGCCATTGCCAGTGAATTGATCGAATCTATTTTTGAGCCCTTTGTTACAACGAAAGAGTTAGGAACGGGAATTGGATTATACGTGTGTAAAAAGATCATTGAAAGTAATGATGGATATATGAATTGTGTCTCCAATGAAAATTTAACCACATTCAGCATCCATTTCCCTGAAGTTCAGAATTGAATCATAAGTGTTTCAACCATATCATAGGATAATTTTCACAGCATTATATACATATCGAATTTTTTCGAAGCTTGTAAACATAGTATTTTAATTATTAGCAGGAGGGCATTCCGGTTCTGCCGGTATTTTACATAAAATCATTCTCAGTGAAAATAAATCTATTTGGAAGATGCCAAGAAATCACAATTAGGATTTTAGCATCTTCTTTTTTATCCCGGTTATTTTTCAGTATATATGTGTCGAAATGAAAACAAGTAAATTGTCATTTTTTGATTCGATTATGAATCAAAAAGGGTCGATAATTAATGTATGAATCGAAAATTGAATTTATAATTCAATATTGAATCGTTTTAAATACATAAAAGCGTTAAACCCTAATAAAATAACTATCCTTTTTTTGGCATGGATATTGCTTTTATTTATATATGTACAAAATTTTAGTGAGAGAGGGTGCTTTTATTAAAAAAGAAGTGTAAGGAAAGAGAGGATAGAGCTGGGTAACTATATTTTTACATAAAAGGACTTCACTCAACAAAAAGCAAAAAGTGCAAAATCAGCAAGGTTCTTTTTACTTTCCGTTGAGGTGCTGATGTTAGTAAAGAAGGAGTATAAATAGAAAAGCGGTTACGGTTAATAGAGTATATGCTGTGCAATATACATATTTCGATAGTGAATTTGGCCTCATTACATTGTTATTGAATGAAAGATTTCTACTAAGGTACCCATGAGCAAAGGTTTACTGCTTACAAAACGGTAATTAGACAGTTTTAAAGGATGGTGACAATAGTGGCACTTCAAACAAATGAATTGAAACATGGTCTCAAGACCAGGCATGTCACAATGATTTCCATTGGCGGGGTAATTGGGGCAGGACTATTTATCGGAAGCGGAACAATAATAGATTCAGCTGGGCCTGGTGCTATTTTATCGTATATAATTGCAGGATTGATGATCGTGCTTATAATGCGTATGCTGGGTGAAATGGCAGTGGTAAATCCTGATAGCGGATCCTTTTCAACATATGCGCATCAAGCATTTGGTCCCTGGGCCGGATACACGATCGGCTGGTTATACTGGTTCAACTGGGTTATCATCATTGCTATAGAAACTACGTTATTGGGTACTATGATTCATGATTGGTTTCCTGGTATACCCATGTGGGCTGCTAGTCTATCCTTCCCTATATTAATGACGATTACGAATATCTATTCAGTTAAAGCTTATGGGGAATTTGAATACTGGTTAGCTTTCATGAAAGTGGCTGCCATTGTAATATTCCTCTTCCTGGGTGCCGCCATGATTTTCGGATTAGTTCCGGGTTTTGATTCACCAGGCCTTTCAAACATTACTGGAGATGGAGGATTTTTACCAAAAGGTTTTCTGCCTGTCCTTCTTAGTGTGATATTCATTACTTTCTCTTTATCGGGAAGTGAGGTAGCTGCCATTGCTGCAGGAGAGTCTGAAAACCCTGAAAAAAATATTATTAGAGCCATAAACAGTGTTGTATGGCGTCTCCTTCTTTTCTTTGTTGGTTCAGTGACCGTGTTGGTTCTCGTAATCCCCCAAGGTGCTGAAGATTTACTGAAAACCCCCTATGCCAGCGTATTTGACATGGCAGGCCTGCCGGCAGCGGGGCAAATCATGAATATCGTAATCTTCACTTCATTGCTTTCTGTTTTGAATTCAGGCCTATATACAAGCTCTCGTATGTTATATTCTTTATCAAAAAAAGGTGATGCACCGAAAATCCTTTCCCGAGTGAATAAGCGGGGAATCCCGATTTGGGCGTTAATGGCAAGTGTTTTCTTTGCTTATGTGTTCACGACATTTAAATTTGTTTCTCCTGATAAATTGTTTGCTTTTCTCGCAAACAGCTCTGGAGGAGTCACTATGATCATGTATATCTTTATCGCATTTTCTCATCTATATTTACGGAAAAAGACGGAAAAAGAAAACCCAGGGACACTCAAAGTGAAAATGTGGCTATTCCCTTATTTAACCTACGTGACCATTGCCGTATTATTTATAATATTCGTTGCTCAAGCGTTTATTGATTCCATGAGATTGCAATTTTTTCTTACAACCCTTCTCACGATTCTAGTAATTGGGTCATACTTTCTGTTTTATCATAAGAAAAAGGTAATTGCTCCTGAACAAGATGCAAAACTAAAAAAAATTCACGTTAAGGAAGGGTAAAGTAGTTTTTCCAATTACAGAAATAAAAGATTGACTATTCAAATAAAAAGGCTGCTCTTAGTGGGCAGCTTTTTTCTGGTTCCAAAAATGATCGCATTCATTTCATGGAAAGGATTTAAGCGTATTCGGATTTCTGGCTGCAATCAACCCATGACGATACTCATTCATTTGCAACTTTGAAATCCTTTGCTAGAATATAATCTATAGAAAAGATTAGGAGTGGTTACTGTGGCTGAAACTCCAGCTGAAGATTTGATTCATTATATCGCACCAAAAGGAGAATATATCCCTTTTTTAGATGATACGGACTATATCGCTAAAGGACTGGAATGGAAATTATTCACTGCCCGTTCGGTAAAAAGAGAACTAGTATATAAAAGCGGAAGTTTTCAAGCAAAAGTCAAATTGGCAGGTTATGAACAATATGGCAACGGACTTGACACTGTAGTCGTTCAATTTGAAAATGGTAAGCTTAGTTGCATTAACCCTTCCTATTTAAAGGAAATGCAAAGCTCCAGTTTCGGAAAAGAATTGTTGAGTGGACCTGTTTCGGAAACCGCCGCAGTTCCAAGTGAAACTGAGCAGGTGATGGAAGCGCCAATTACGGAAAACGCCGATCAACTAAGTGAAGAACCAAAAAAGGCAAAGGCCAAAACTAAAAAAACGACAGTAAAACCTAAGTTGGACTTACCTGGGGAAAAAGTGCATTTCACCGCGACCGTCAAGGAGTTCACGGCGAAAATGAACCATTTCACTGGTGAAGAAGATGAAGTCATACTATTGGAGAATGTCAAAGTGACAACGGAACCTGAATTGACCATCGGCGATGCTTGGTGTGGATATAGCAAGACATTGAAAAAAGCTGAGCTCGAAGAAGGGGACGAAATCGAATTTGATGGAAAAGTGGTCGACAAAAAATATAATAAAGAAATACGCTATAAAGTAAATAATCCATCTAAGTTAGTGAAAAAGGAAGGATAAACGCTTGAAGTTCTTGGATGATATGGAGTAAGCCGCCGCTTACTCCTTTTTTGTTTCATTAATCAGTCTTCTAAAGAAATGGATGCGTTCATTGTGAACTAATTAGAATAGATGAGTCCGATTCTGGAATATATTCGTTTGTGGGAGATATAACTTAAAAACCAAAGTAATGCAAATTATTCGCCAATCGTATAGTTAAGGGTTTCGCTTTTGTGGTTTCATATATTCCAGTGTTGGGGATAATACATTATGAAAATGGATTTATAAAAAGATTAGGGGGGGTTTTTAAATGAAAGAATTATTTCGGTTATTGAAACAAGGTAATAAATCGGCGTTCATTGCTGCCTGTGTGAATAGTATCATCGCTGTGCTAAAGGGGATTGCTTACTTCATGACAGGGAATGTAGCTATGTTTGCTGAAACTTTACATACTTTGGGCGATGCTGCGAATCAGTTTTTCGTCTTCATTGGTTCCGCACTAAGTAAAAAGGCACCAACTGATCGATTCCCTGATGGTTTTGGACGTTTAGTTAACCTCGTATTATTAGGGGCAGTATTGGTTGTCGGGATCATGTCTTATGAAACGATTAAAGAAGGGTTTCATCACATTTTGCACCCTGCAGAATCAACTGGTATCCTTATTAACTTGTCCGTCCTTTCGTTAGCGGTTGTGTTGGAATCATATGTATTATTTAAAGCGATGAAAGAAGTGGTGCATGAGACTGGAATCGAAGCTAAAGGAGCAGCCGTCATATTTAAGAGCTTCTCTGGTTTAAAAAGAGCAAAACCAGCGACGAAATTGGTATTCATGGAAGATATGGTAGCGACCGGTGGCGGGGTGCTTGCGATAATTGCCATTTTATTAGCAAACTTCACTCCCTTCATCCAAGCGGAAGGAGTTGCTTCCGTCATGATCGGTCTCGGTATGTTTTATGTGGTTGGAAGGGTTTTTCTTGATAATGCTGCAGGTGCTCTTGGGGAAGCCGATATTGAAATGCGACAAAAAATCGGTACGATGGTCATGGATGATCCCGACGTAAGGGATATACAGAAACTGGCCGTATTAAAAGAAGGGGAAGACTTCCATGTTGAACTTGAAGTCGAACTTGATCCCCATATTTCAATCGCCCAAGCGGATGACATTAAAGATCGGCTGTTTAATGAGATATTCAAGGAAAGAGGGGTAACGGATGTTATTATAGAATTTGATGAAAATGATGGTGTCCCAAAATGGGAAGGTCAAATAAAAAAAGAATTGAATGAAATGAAAAAAGACAGGGAGTAGAAAGAATGGCAGAATATAAAGTGTCATGATAGAAATTTGTTGGGTTATAAATATCATGACACTAATGATAATGCCTGTTCAATTCTTCACGTACTTTCCTTACGTATGCATTATAAGCTATCATGGACTTAGTTACATAAAGAAGGATTATGAAAGGGTGAAAAAGATTGGAGAAACAAGATATTAAGCTAGTTGCACTTGATATGGATGGCACGCTTCTCAATAAGGCTGGAGAGATATCTGAAGAAAATCGCAGAGCGATAAAAGAAGCCGAAAATCAAGGGGTTTTTGTGGTATTGAGCACAGGAAGATCCTATGCGACATGCAGTGATTTTGCAAAGTCAATGGAACTTCAATCATACCTCATTACGGTAAACGGAAGCGAAATTTACGATAATCAAGGAAAACTGGTGGAAAGGAATATCGTCGATAGCGATTCCATAAAATGGATGTGGGAATTAAGCCAAAAACATGGTACTCATTTCTGGGCAATAAGCTGCGATAATATTTACAGGGCTGAAATGCCTGAGAAAATCCATGATTCGCAATGGCTTAAATTCGGATTTGATACAGATGATGAAAGCATTCGCAAAATCATCATGGATGAACTGGTATCAAAAGGAAACTTTGAAATAAGTAATTCAAGCCCGACGAATATTGAAGTGAATGCCATGGGCGTAAATAAAGCGAAAGCGATAAAGCTCGTATGTTCATTGCTCGATATTACTATGGATAATGTTATGGCAGTGGGTGACAGCCTTAATGACCTTGCAATGATTTCTGAAGCAAAAGTGGGTGTGGCAATGGGAAACGCCCAAGAAATTGTGAAAGAAAAAGCAGACTGGGTTACAGCGACAAACGAAGAAGATGGTGTGGCTAAGGCCATTCGCGAATGGGTGCTTTCAAATTGAATCGACACTGTATATGGGAACTACTCCATATACAGTTTTTTTATTAAAATGGCGCTGCCGAATTAATTTCTTGAAAATTGTGTATTTTAGAAGTATGATAATCTTGTAGTGTTATATTTTGGTAATATATTAATAATGGGAGGTTTAATGGATGACTAGAAGTTTGCCTGATCAGTGGTGGAATCAATTATCTTTACCAGTTATCTCAGCACCTATGTTTTTAATATCCGGTCCTGAGTTAGTGAAAGAATGCTGTTTGAATGGGGTGATCGGCTCTTTTCCAGCACCGAATGCGCGTCCGATAGAGGTACTGGATCAATGGATGGGTGACATAAACGACACATTGATTGCAGCAAAGGCTAAAGAACCAGGCTCTAAGATTGCTCCATGGGCAATGAATATGGTTGTCCACCGTACATATAGCCGGCTTGAAGAAGAGTTGGAATTGGTCAAAAAGCATCAGCCTCCCATCGTCATTACATCATTAGGTTCACCCAAACATGTGGTGGATGTCGTACATAGCTATGGCGGCTTGGTCTTTTCGGATGTCAGCTCTGTGGATTTTGCAAAAAAAGCTGCGGAGTCAGGTGTGGACGGATTGATCTTGGTTGCCGCGGGAGCCGGTGGTCATGCGGGTGAGATAAATAGCTTTGCTTTCGTGGACAGCGTAAGGACATTCTGGGACGGAATCATTTTGCTTGCCGGATCCATCAGTACTGGTCACAGTATTTTGGCAGCTCAGGCAGCTGGAGCGGATCTTGCATATATGGGTACTCGTTTTATCGTGGCGAAAGAGAGCAGGGCAAATGATGAATATCGTGAAATGCTTGTCGATTGTGATCATGATGACATCATCTTGACTGATGCATTTTCAGGCGTTAATTGTAATATGCTGAAACCGAGCATCAGAAAGGAAGGCATGGACCCGGAACAATTAGCCAAAAAAGAAAAAGTCGATTTTGACAGCATGTCCAAACCATCGGAATCTAAAGCGTGGCGTGATATTTGGTCAGCGGGTCATGGTGTAGGGGCAATTAAAAAAATAGATACCGCTGCCGGCATCATTAAACAATTGGAAAAAGAGTATCAGGAGTCCTTGGAGAAATTGACCGGGCAGGCGGAAAAATTAAAAGGAATTATATCGAAATGATATGAAAGCGCTTTATTAATTATGCTAATATAGCTAACAAAAAGGGTATCCATTATGGATACCCTTTTTTGCCATGTAATATCAGAGATATTTCATGATAAGTTCGTAATCAGCTAAAAGGGCAATCTAAATAGGATATAAAGAGAAAAGCAGTAAATATACGATATAAGACTGTGAAAAAATATTGATAAAAAGAAGGATAAATGTTATATTATTTTCGTGATACTGACCAAATGAACAATACGGTCAGTAATTATTGTTTGTTTAAAAATTATATATATTAAGGTGAACAAGAATTTAAATTATATATTGCAGAAGCAAATGACTTAATTATGTATTCTTCAATCAGTTTTCACCTAGATAGATTAATAAACGGCATATTCGCCGTATAGGAGGGCTTGGTAAGCGTGTTAAAATCTTTAAAGGGTGAATTTTTAGCCATAATAAAACATCCTATGATACTCATTTCCATAATAGGGATCATACTGATTCCTTTATTATATAGCGGCACGTTCCTGTGGGCATTTTGGGATCCATATGGTAAGGTCGACCAATTGCCTGTTGCCATTGTCAATATGGATGAGGGTGCGGAGTTCAATGACTCGGAACTTACAATAGGAAAAGATTTAGTCAAGGAATTAAAGGAAAAGAAGGATTTCGATTGGCATTTCGTCAGTCAAAAAGAAGCCAATGAAGGCCTCGAAAATCAAGATTATTACATGAAAATAGAAATCCCGAAAAACTTTTCGAAGAATGCAACGACCTTACAGGAGGACAATCCGGAAAAACTTGATTTAATTTATACGTCCAATGAAGGGTTCAACTATATATCGACTAAAATAGGTGACGCAGCTTCGGAGAGAATTAAAGGTGAGGTATCGTCAGCCGTTACGAAAACCTATGCGGAGTCAATGTTCGATAATTTGAACGAAGTGGCTGACGGACTCAAAAGTGCCAGTGATGGAGCTGGGGAATTGAAAGATGGGACAGATACAGTGAAGAACGGATCCAGTGAACTTGGTGAAGGGATTAACTCAGCTAAAGAAGGTTCCAAAAAAGTGGATGAAGGAATTGATTCCCTTCATTCAGGTTCTGTAGAAATCCACGAAAACTTGGAAAAATTAGCTGAAAAATCATTGACCTTTTCGAATGGGGTCGGTTCGGCGGCTGCGGGATCAAAAGAACTCAATCAAGGGTTACAACAGTTTAGCTCTGGTGTTGGACAAATGAAAGATGGGCAATCCGAGCTTTTGCAAGGAGCCAAGAAATCTGAAGCAGGAACTGGTGAATTGGCCTCTGGACTGCAGCAGTCATTAAAGGGCTTCAATCAAATAGAAGAAAAGCTGCCCGCTTTGACTGAGGGAGCAAATGGTGTAGCGGCTGGTGCTGCCCAGCTTTCAGGTTCATTGTCTGATTGGAGCGCAGCATCGAACGAAGCAAAAGCGGGGGCATCTGAAGTGTCGGCAGGTTTGGATGAGGTTATTTCCGGATTGAAACAACAATCTGAAGCTACAGATGATCCTGCGGAGAAAGCGCGTTTGGAGGAAGTGATTTCTTCTCTAACCCGCATCAGTGAAGGTAGTAAAGGAGTTTCTGAAGGAGTAGGGAAACTATCAGCCAGTGCAACTGAAATTGCTAAAGGCTCAAATAGCCTTAGTGATGGAGCAAATCAGTTAGGTGAAGGCACAAGTGCATTAAGCGGCGGTTTCACTCAATTAAAGCAAGCTCAGGATAAACTCGCCAATGGGGCGAATGAACTGAAAAATGGTCAAGGCCAATTGGTGTCTGGTTTGACAACATTTGGCGATAGTATAGATTCAGCGCAAAGTGGACTTGGACAGTTAACCGAAGGCAGCAATAACTTGGTAAGTGGGCTTGACCAGCTTGAAGATGGCTCCAAGCAATTATCAAGTGGAACCTCACAGCTTTCCGAAGGTTCGAAAGGTCTGGTTACGGGAACGGATAAGTTGAAAGAAGGTTCATCCAGCCTTACTAGCGGTATGGGAGAACTGGCGAATGGAGCCATTAAGTTGCAAGATGGAATCGCCAAACTTTCAGATGGATCTGCAGAATTACATGATGAATTGAATGATGGGGCAAACGAAGCAGGCAAGATAAAATCCAATGAAGAAGTATATGACATGTTTGCAAGCCCTGTTAAAGTGGATAAATTACCAATTAATAATGTCCCGAACTATGGCACAAGTTTTGCACCATATTTAATTTCATTAAGTTTATTTATCGGGGCTATCGTTCTGACGATCATTTTCCCGTTAAGAGATCCTGCTGTTAAACCGGCGAGTGGATTTAGCTGGTTTATTAGTAAATACAGCGTCATGGCTCTCATAGGAATCTGTCAAGCCATATTGGTGGACTCGATTTTAATTTTAGGCCTTGGAATCAATGTTACGAGCCTGCCACTATTTTTTGCAGTAAGCATTCTTGCTAGCTGCACATTCATGGCAATCATTCAGTTCCTTGGTTCAGCCTTTGACAATCCTGGCCGTTTCATAGCATTATTGATTTTGATTCTTCAACTGACAAGCAGTGGCGGAACATTCCCAAATGAATTGGTTCCTGGCTTCCTGCAAGGATTCACACCGTTCTTACCGATGACTTATTCTATTAATGCTTTTCGGGCAGTCATCTCAACAGGAGATTATAGCTTCATGTGGCATAACCTTGGCATATTGGCCATATTCCTCGTTGCTGCATTAATATTATCACTTCTTTACTTTATTTATCGGTATAAGAAATTGAACGGCGCGTTAAAAGAACAACAGGAAGAAGTAACTGTACAATGATCAAAAAAAACAGCGACCCGGCATGGGTCGCTGCAGTTTGTAGACAAAAGGGGTTCGGAATTAAAAAATTCCGAACCCCTTTTGAAATTTCCTTTAAATTTCCGCTTATCCGAACTGGCTTTCACTTGTGTGGAATCGACGAATAGTGCTCTGCACTTAATAACCTTCCTTCAGCAACTGTCATTAAGATACGATAAAAAATCTGTTAAAACAGGTCAGTATCTTTAAAGCGTCGTTCATAATTTTTCCCAAACGTTGAAAAGTGAGGCACTTTATCATGGAAACCATAGCCTAAGAACCAACGGTAAGCCATATTTGTTTCAACATCTTCTATTGTTTTACGCATGGGACGAATTCCAGGTATATTGAATTTAAGTCAGTTTAACTAATATAACTGGATCAATACTTGAGCGTCCTACCACTGAATACATATTTTTCATCAAATCATAAATGAAAAAGAAGTCAATGGCAGCCTCCATTTTACGAATCAAATGGTTCGCTGGCACCAGTTGATATCGCTAAAATGAATCATGTTTAGAAGTCATCCTTATTACCTCAAGTTTTATTAATACTATTTTAAAACAATGAAGACTTTAGGCAAAAGAGTTCTATCTAAAAGTTAAAACAAAGTTGATTGGAACGGAAGGTACGAGACTCCTGCGGGAAAAGAGTGTCCAAGGGAGACCCCACAGGCGCAAAGAGCGCCGAGGAGGCTCCCGGACCGCCCGCGGAAAGCGAGTGCCTGTAGAGGAAATCAACGTTCAAATTTGTACAAGCAAAAAAAACTGTAGACAAACTCGAATTTCATCGAGTTTGTCTACAGTCTGCAGCGACCCGGCATGGGTCGCTGTTTTTGATAAATATCAGGTAATAAGTGAAGTGCAGGAAAATAAGAGTGCCCCTAAAATAACACCCATCTTAAAGAAATGCATTCGTGTTCTCATGGAATGGGCAACGGTTTGTTTGTGACAAAACATTGGTGCAGCCTGAACAATGAAGTAATTATTTAAACGGCTATACCCTTGTCTTTTGAGATGCAGGTGCATATTTCTTCATCGGATTTTTTGCAATGACATCCTTTAAATAAGGATGTCCAGAAGGACCTGGTTTTCTCATAAGTTCCATTAGGTAAGAAATATCGTCCATGGCCCTGTGTGTTTGAAAATTGGTGATACTATGTGCCTGCAGTAATGTTAAGAGTTTACTATTCTCAAATCCGTATTGCTTCCAAGGTACATTCCGCATCGTACAGAACCACTTTTGATCATTGATTTCCGGATACATTTGGTAGAGAAAACTTCTGTCGAAAGAAGCATTATGTGCGAAAATCGAATCGGTACGGGCAATGAAAGATTTAATTTTTTCATCGTGAAAACTTTTTCCTTCTACAGAGCTGTATGGAATTCCATGAATTCTGTATGCTTGATCATAATTCCTTCTTGCTCCATAGGAGAGAGGTTCCCTTAAAAATGATTCTTGATCAATAAGATTAATGATTTCCCCTGTTTCACTGCTGTATGTAAAGAGTATAAGGGCAAGCTCGATAATTTCATCTGAAGAGGGACGTAAACCAGTTGTTTCTACGTCAAGTACTAAACCTAATCTATTAGACAATTTTTTTTCCTCCAGTTGGGTTACATTCTTCTATTATAGCTGACATAGAAGAGCTATTGAAAGTGTAATGATCGTTTTAAAGGATTTGAAATTGATAAAAGGTAAGGGTGAACTAACGATACTAAAAAAAGATAGAGATTTTAAGCAATCACTATCTTAGAGGCTACAGTTTTTTTTGCTTGTACAAATTTGGACGTTGATTTCCATTTCAGGCACTCGCTTTCCGCGGGCGGTCCGGGAGCCTCCTCGGCGCATATACGCCTGTGGGGTCTCCCTTGGACACACTATTCCCGCAGGAGTCTCGTACCTTACGTTCCAATCAACTATGTTTAAAAATTTAGATAGAACTCCTTTTGCCTACAAACTGAGATAGAAATTTTAAGCAATCTCTATCTTTTTTTATCCAATGAAGTTCATAAGCATTGCAAAATGCTTTCCAATTCATGTTCGGCAATTTGTACGAATTCTTCATTTTTTTGAAGGCTGAAAATGTTCTTGGATTGCCTTATATAGTGCAGTCCTTCTTCAGGTTGTTTCAGATGAACCAGATTCTTACCAGTTAAAAGATGGAGTTCCGCATATAAATATAACGATTCTATCGAATTACAAATGTTAATCCCTTTAAGAGTATGATTTAATGATTCCTGATAATAATGAAGTTCAGTCAATGTTTGTGCTAATCCATGAATGATCTTCACGATTATGGTACCTTCTTGATTCACATGGGGAATATTCTCGATAAATTCCAGTGCTTCTTTGAAGATGGTGATGGCCTCTTCATAATTCTTCGTTTTAAAATGGATGATCCCGATACTATTTAAAACTTCTATCTCCTGTTGATGAAGAATGACCCGTTTACCCATCGTAATCTGAATGGCCTCATTCAATAATTCTATAGCCTTTTGTTTGTCATTGTATAAATAAAAAAAAGAGATACCTTCATGCCATTTTAAGAATTGATAAAATGATATCGATTTTTCCGGTGCAGTTGCCATTTCTTTTTGGACGATTTCATAAATTGCTTCATAATTACGTGTCCGTTTGTATTTGTTTACCAAAAGTTTAATGGTTTCTATGTAATTATAAATCGGTTCATTTTTGGAAGTGAAGAAATACGGCAGGTCAACTTTAAGTTTATCCGCAAAAAGTGCCAATTCATCAATGTTTGGAGAAGTGATGCTTCTTTCATAATCTGACAGGGCATTAGGTTCACATATATCGCTAGCAAGTTCTTCCCTTGTAAGATTTTGTTTTATTCGTAATTCGTTGATAACAGAGCCAACCTCTATTTTCATTACAATTGCTCCTTTGTACCTATGTCTAGAATTCTATTTTAACATAATTTAATTTTTATCAGTAAGATAATTGAAAGATAGTATGATATAACTACTTTGCGTATCCCCACCACAAAAAATTATGAATTACGTTTTTTTATTGAAGCGAACTAATATGCCGTCTTATCAATAAAAAGTGAGAAAGGTATATAATCACGGATAATAGCAAGCATTAGATTAGGAATATAAGGATAAAAAAAGAGGCGGCAATCTGCCGCCTCTAACGATTTTAATTTCCAATGAATTGCTGGGTCCAATAGTGGGCGTATTTCCCTCCTGTCACATGCCCAATTCCAATATGTGTATAGTTCTTGTTCAGGATATTGGCCTTATGTCCGGGGCTATTCATCCATGATTTCATGACAGCATCCGCACTAGGTTGACCTGCTGCGATATTTTCCCCTGCGTACTCGTAGCTGATCCCAAAGGATTCCATCATATCGAAAGGCGATCCATAACTCGGGCTTGTATGATTGAAATAATTATTATCACGCATATCCTCAGATTTCAGAATTGCTACGTTAGAAACGGCTGTATCCATTTCAAGGGGAGGGAGGCCCGATTTTGAACGTTCTTCGTTAACTAAATTAAGAACCCGTTGTTCAACTGATTGACTTTCTTTTTGATTTACTGTGGTGTTGGATGCCGGAAGATTTATGATTTGTCCGATTCGAATTTGATTTGCATCCTTTATAGCAGAGTTCGTTTTGAGTAATTCGTCAAGGCTGACATCATATTCAGAAGCAATTTTCGTTAAGGTGTCTCCTTTTGCCACCTCGTAAGTATTGGCTCCCATTGCAACTTTTGGAGATAGTAGGGATAGGGACAGTGCCGATATAAGGATGATTTTCTTCATTTTGATTCCTCCTAGTAGAATATCTGGATTGGAAGTATAGTATGCTATAAAAATAGTTTTGTGTAAAATTAGCTCATTGAAATTCTTGGTTGCTATGGGGAAAAGGTATCAAATGGGAACAGAATTATAAGGGTCCTTATAACCCTGTAAGTGTTAATGGTAAACCAAAATCATAGGGCTTATTGATAGAGCGGAAAAAATATATCATGCAGAAAAAGAATCATTTTACGATTGCTGACTATTTTGTCAGGGGTAAATAATAAGGACATCAAAAATGATAAGTGGTTATATGGAACTAAGTGAAAAATATCATCCTATTAGGACTTTTATTATTGTTATGGTGGAAACGGACGGCTTAATGTGCCATAAATCGTCAGGATTTGATTACAAAGGGAGGACATGAGGACTCGGCATTGTACGTTAAGGAAAGGAATTTTTCAAAAAGTATTGTCCATTAAGACAGGTATCTCTTCATCATGAATAGAATTAAGTAGACAGCTGAATATACGGAGGGATTCTTCGATGTGGTTTAAGGAATTGGAAACAGAAAGGCTGCATTTAATCGAAATAGGTCACCATCATGCCGAGAGTCTGTTTGAAATCCTCTCTAAAGATGAAGTGACCAAATATGATGGGATAGAAAGTTTAACTCTAGTAGAAGATGCCCGCCGCTTAATCGACTCGTTTAAAAGTGCTTATATAAACAAACGAGGGATGCGGTGGGGAGTCATTCTAAAGGATTCAGGCAAATTCATCGGTACTGTTGGCCTGCATCAATTGAGCCTAGCCAACAAACGCGCCGAAATAGGATATGAAATCCATCCTGAATATTGGAGGAAACACTTTACGTCAGAAGCTGTCAACGAAGTATTGCGCTATTGCTTTGAAGAATTGAGACTAAACAGAATCGCCGCTTTAACTTTCAAGGATAATATTGCATCCAGAAACCTTCTGAAGAAATTTGGATTCAAAGAGGAAGGCAGCCTCAGAAGTTACCTATTCCTTCGTGATCAGTCGCATGATGCCCTGGTATTTTCCTTGTTGAGTACGGAGTATTGCCAGTTACGGCAACAAAGTGTTCAGGGATCAAATAGATTTTAGTTTAATATAGAAGATTGCAGCTGGCCCAAGTGCCAGTTTTTTTATTTGCAGATGATTTTATATCAGTAAAGGACAATATACATATTTTTCATGTTAAAATGGAATGCGGATTCATTAATCAGTCCGGCTGGACATAAAAAGGAGCAAAAATCATTGTGAAGATACTATTTCCGTTGCTTGCGGTCCTAGGCGGCATCACCATTGCCATACAAGGACAAATCAATGGTGGATTAGGGAAAAAAGTGGGGGTCATTGAAGCTTCTTTCATTTCATTTGGAATCGGGACACTCGCTTTATTATTTATTGTTTTGTTTGCAGGAAATGGAAATATTTCGGCGGTCGCGTCTGTACCAAAATGGCAATTGATAGGCGGACTGTTAGGGGCTATTTATGTCATTGTTATAATATTGGTTGTCCCTCAGATCGGAGTGGCACCTGCATTGGTCGGGGTTATCGCAGGCCAGATACTGATCGGGGCTGTCATTGACCATTTCGGTTTATTTGGAGGGGTACGCATCCCATTGGACGCAAAAAAGGTGGCAGGCATATGTTTACTTTTCGTGTCATTATATTTATTTAATCATAAATGAAGAAGGGTCATTTTTCATTGAAACGACGGGTACATATAGGGGAATATTTCTATTCCCCTATAGTTAATGCCTATTATTTGGAGAATGATTAAAGAGAACTAAATATTTTAATGAAGTAATGCATTATCCTGCTAAAATATATTATTTGAGCGGGGATGGTTTGCTAGGAAAGTTGTCTTAGTAATCAACCTGATATGAATTATTAGAATATTTAGAAATAAATAGACGAGAGAACCTATATGAATACTGATTTAGAGGTGTTTGGAAAAACACCTGGAAGTCGGAAGTCCTTTTAGGTGATCATTTCTATTTACCTAGTATCTAGATCGAATTGATTAGCAATTAATTACTATATTGTGAAAAAGTACTCACCGGTTTATTGATTTTTTGATTTATTCGTAATATACTTAAAATTCAACATCTTTAATTCGAGGTATAGTATCCTTGGCGAGGTGAAAAAAAGGTGATTTTTTACCTAGTAAACTGCATTAATTGCTTTTTTTAGGTAGAAATTAAGATTTATGCAAACGGTTCGCTAATTGTTTTGGGTGAATTTCTGCAATGAATGCTTCTACTTTTCCTCGCAATCATTATATGTACTATACGGAAGATTAATAGGTGTTAGAAGGATAATCTCTTAAATGGGAATATTCTAAGAAAGATTAAAGATGAGGGGGAATATTTTTTGAAAAAGTCTAAATTTTCAGTGCTTGCTCTTCTTATGGCCATCATGCTTATGCTTGCGGCGTGCAACGGCGGTTCGAAGGAAACTTCGAATGAAAAAGAAGGAGGCTCGGGTGACTCATCCGGATCAAAAGTATTAAACGTAAACAATTCGAGTGAACCTGGTTCGCTTCACCCTGCAAATGCTCAAGGTACTCATGAATCATGGATTCTTGAACATACGTTCGAGGGGCTGACAAAGAAAACAGAGGAAGGCAAAATCGTCCCTGGTTCTGCAGAATCATGGGAAATCAGTGAAGATGGATTAACTTGGACATTCAAATTGAAAGATGGTTTGAAATGGTCAAATGGAGATCCGCTTACAGCCAATGATTTCGAATACGCTTGGAAATATGCTTTGAAACCGGAAACGGCTGCAGATTATGCTTACCAACTTTATTATCTTAAAGGCGGGGAAGCATACAACAGTAAGAAAGGGAAGGAAGAGGATGTAGGAGTTAAAGCGACAGACGAACATACATTAGTCGTTACTTTGGAACAGCCTACACCATATTTCCTTGACTTGACTTCTTTCTATACTTTCTATCCAATCAATAAAAAGGTACAGGAAGAAAATCCAAAATGGGCTTTGGATGCAAAAACTCACGTTTCAAACGGGCCGTTCAAATTAACGGAATGGAAACATAAAGAAAGCCTGAAAATCGAAAAGAATGAAAATTACTACGATAAAGATAAAATCAAATTGGATGCAGTTAACTTTGCTCTAATTGAAGATGAAAATACAGCATGGCAAATGTATCAGAGTGGTGAATTGGACCTCGCTTATCCACTGCCAGTGGATATTCAAGGTCAAATGGTCAATTCTGATGATAAAGAATTCAAAATGGGCAAAGAACTTGCCGTTTACTATTACAACTTTAATACAGAAGTGAAACCTTTCAATAATGCTAAAGTAAGGAAAGCGCTTTCAATGGCTATCGAGCGTCAAAAAATCACCGAAAATGTTGCTCAAGGCGGACAAAAGCCTGCTTTCGGCGTAGTCCCTCCGGGTATTCCTGATGCATCTGGAGATTTCCAGGAAAATACAGGTAACCTATTTAAGGAAGATGTTACCGAAGCTAAGAAATTGTTAAAAGAAGGACTTGCTGAAGAAGGCATGAAAGAATTACCAGAGTTTTCAATTTTGTATAACACTTTAGATTCACACAAGAAAATTGCTGAAGCGGTTCAAGGAATGTGGCGCGATAACTTGGGTGTTGAAGTGACACTTGAAAATGCAGAATTCCAAGTTAAGCTTGACCGTGAAAAAGCTGGTGACTTTGAAATTTCCCGTGCAGGATGGGTTGGTGACTATGTTGACCCGATGACATTCATGCTTTGGGAAACGGACGGCGCGTATAATGATGCAGGTTGGTCAAACAAAGAATATGATAATTTATTAAAAGAAGCAAAATCTACAATGGATCCAAAAGAACGCATGGATGCTTTGCATAAAGCAGAGAAAGTCATGATTGACGAAATGCCGATCCTTCCGGTTTACTTCTATACAAAACCATATATGGTTAAATCGAATGTTACTGGAGTTTTTGCTCCAATTAACGCTTATCCGAACTTTATTTACGCGGATAAAAAATAATAGAAGGATAATAGTGAAATGGGAGGTATGTCCGATTAAGGACATACTCCATTTTTCAATTGCGAATTTGAATATTTCATGAATTCATTTCCGTTTTCAACTTCTTAGAAAATCGATGATTGGGGTGATTACCATGTTGAGATATACATTAAACCGTTTTAAATGGGCGATTATTACTTTATGGGCTGTTATTACATTAACGTTCATCATAATGCATACGATTCCGGGAAATCCATTTGCAAAAGAAGGAGCCATGCCTCCTGCTGTTTATGAAAACCTTCAAGTCCACTATGGATTGGACAAGCCGTTGTTGACCCAATATGGGAATTATTTATTGGAAGTCGTTCAATTTGATTTTGGTCCTTCATTGAAATCTTCATCCATTTCCGTGAATGATTACATTTTGAAGGGGTTTCCGGTGTCATTGCACTTAGGGGCACAAGCTTTGGTGATTGCCATCTTCTTTGGGCTCATTTTGGGTGTCGTGGCATCACTGAAAAGAAATAAATGGCCCGACTATTTATCAATGATCATTGCCATCGTAGGAATTTCCGTTCCTAACTTTATCCTGGCGACTATTTTAATCAATTATTTTGCAATTAAATGGAATATATTCCCTGTTGCTACATGGGCGACATGGCAGCATACCATTTTACCATCCATTGCCCTTTCCATGATGCCGCTTGCTTTCATCGCGAGACTGATGCGGACAAGCATGCTTGAAGTAATGGGGCAGGATTACATTTTGACAGCAAAAGCCAAAGGATTGAAACGGAGCGGTGTCATAATCAAACATGCGATTCGGAATGCGTTATTGCCGATTATCACGGTTCTGGGCATCCTTACGGCTAATATCGTGACAGGAAGCTTCATCATTGAACGTATTTTTGGTATTCCTGGCATGGGAGATATGTTCGTAAAGGGAATATCCAACAGGGACTACCCGGTGATTCTTGGTTCCACAATTGTGTATAGTGCGGTGCTTATTCTATTGATATTCATCGTTGATATAGCCTATACGTTGATTGATCCTAGAATTAAAGTGACGGGGGAGAAGAAATAATGGCAGATAAAGTGCATTTAACCGAAGATATGTTTCAACCCGCCGAAGGCAACTTTAAGGAAG
Source organism: Bacillus sp. T-10(2022) (assembly GCF_056502895.1). Taxonomy (NCBI): domain Bacteria; kingdom Bacillati; phylum Bacillota; class Bacilli; order Caryophanales; family Bacillaceae; genus Bacillus; species Bacillus sp. T-10(2022). The sequence continues at coordinate 3,062,482 of NZ_CP113518.1, read as the reverse complement.
CTGAAAAAATAGCAAGACCTACAGTTTCATATTGGTCTGACGTCTGGCGTCGATTTAAAGAAAATAAGCTGGCCATGACTGGATTTATTCTTATAATCCTCTTGGTCTTGATGGCGATTTTTGGTCCGTATATTAACGGATATACTTATTATGGACAAGATTTCGAGAAAAAGAATCTTAGCCCAAATAGCGAGCATTGGTTTGGAACGGATTCATCAGGAAGGGATCTATTTACGCGAGCTTGGTATGGTGCGAGGATATCCTTGTTCATTGGATTGATGGCCGCGTTGATTGACTTTTTAATTGGTGTCCTTTATGGCGGGATTTCAGCCATTCGCGGTGGACGCACGGATAATATCATGATGCGTTTCGCTGAGGTGATCTATGCGATTCCCTACCTATTGATGGTTATTTTAATGATGGTCGTATTAAAACCTGGTATTCTGCCAATCATCATTGCAATGTCGATTACGGGGTGGATTCCAATGGCGCGACTGGTACGGGGACAGGTTTTACAACTGAAAGAGAATGAATATATCCATGCTGCAACAATCTCTGGAGCCAATACGAGCTGGACTTTAAGAAAACACATGATTCCAAATACAATGGGACCGATCCTTGTCAATTTAACGTTGACTGTACCTACTGCCATTTTTGCCGAAGCTACACTTAGCTTTTTGGGACTGGGAGTTCCGGCACCTCAGGCAAGCTGGGGAACATTGACAAGTGATGCACTGGGAAGCATTCTGGTAGGGAATTTCTATCAACTTTTAATTCCGGCAATATTGATTTCCTTAACGATGTTCGCGTTCAATGTGGCTGGTGACGGATTGCAGGATGCCTTAGATCCAAAACTACGGAAATAATGAGTCCTAACATAATGATGTGATATTACTAGAATAGGAGGGACGATGATGGAGAACCTATTAGAAGTCAACGATTTACAAATCACCTTCCATACTTATGCAGGAAAAGTGCAAGCGGTTCGCGGTGTGAATTTTGACGTGAAAAAAGGGGAAGCCGTTGCGATTGTTGGGGAGTCCGGATGCGGCAAAAGTGTTACAGCGAAATCTATCATGAGATTATTGGAAACACCCCCAGCAGAGTATGGAAAAGGGTCGATAAACTTTGGGGGTAAAGACCTTCTTAAAATGAGTGAAAAGGAAATGCAGAAGATTCGTGGAAATGAAATCAGCATGATTTTCCAGGATCCGATGACTTCGCTCAATCCAACGACAAAAATCGGCAGCCAGATCATGGAAGGCATTTTAAAGCATAATAAAAACATGTCCCGAAATGATGCATACGAACGGGCGTTGGAAACACTGAAACTGGTAGGTATTCCACAGCCTGAAAAAAGGATGCAGCAATATCCGCATGAGTTTTCAGGTGGTATGCGCCAAAGGGCAATGATAGCGATGGCCCTTGCTTGTGAACCGAAATTACTGATTGCCGATGAACCTACAACTGCATTGGATGTAACGATACAAGCGCAAATTTTGGAACTGATGAAAGATATCCAACGAAGAATGGATACTTCCATCATTTTAATCACTCATGATTTAGGTGTGGTTGCGGAAACTTGTGAACGGGTAGTCGTCATGTATGCAGGCAAGGTTGTTGAGACGGGTACGGTAGAGGCTATATTTTCAAACCCGCAGCATCCATATACAAGAGGTCTGCTTAAAACGGTGCCAAGGCTGGATATGGAAAAAACGGCTCCGTTGGTTCCGATTATCGGTTCACCACCGGATTTATTGGATCCGCCAAAAGGATGCCCATTTTACCCAAGATGTGAATCAGCAATGAAAGTGTGCAAAGACCATGATCCGGAGCTTGAAGTAGTGGAAGAAGGTCAGACAGCCGCATGCTGGCTGCACCACCCGATGGCCAAGGCAGCACAGGTACAAGCACCGACTAATGTATAAAGGAGGAGAAACAATGGTTTCACTGAAAAATAAGGCCGTAAAAGAAAAGACAGACAACGAAAATTCTCCTCTTGTTGAAATAAAGAATCTGAAGAAGCATTTTCCTATTGGTTCTCAATCGCTGAAAGCGGTAGATGGTTTGGATCTCAAAATCTATCCAGGGGAAACTGTCGGACTTGTTGGGGAAAGCGGTTGCGGTAAGTCGACTGCAGGTCGTACAATCACTCGATTATATGAACCGACAGATGGAGAAGTTCTTTTTCAGGGGAAAAATATTTTCGATTACAAACCCGGGGAAATGTCACATATCCGCCGTGAAATACAAATGATTTTCCAAGATCCCTACGCATCCTTGAATCCAAGGATGAAGGTGGAGGAATTAATAGGGGAACCACTTGCCATTCATGGGATTTCAAAAGGTAAAGAACGAAGAAAACGGGTGGAAGACCTGTTAAAGCTGGTTGGTTTAAGTCCCGAACATATCACTCGTTTTCCGCATGAATTCAGTGGTGGACAACGCCAACGGATTGGAATTGCAAGGGCGTTGGCCCTAAATCCTAAATTCATTGTTTGTGATGAACCAATTTCTGCCTTGGATGTTTCGATACAGGCCCAAGTGGTCAACTTATTAAAAGAGCTACAAAAAGAAATGGGATTGACTTATTTATTCATCGCGCATGATTTATCGATGGTCAAGTATATTTCAGATCGCATTTTAGTCATGTACCTTGGAAGGATGATGGAACTTTCGGATAGTGATTCTTTAACGAAAGATCCGCTACACCCATACACACAGGCCTTGCTATCCGCAGTGCCGATACCAGACCCGACTATTAAACGGGAAAGAATCGTCCTTAAAGGCGATGTACCAAGTCCGATCAATCCGCCGAGCGGCTGTGTATTTCGGACTCGCTGCCCTAAGGCGATGGAGATATGCTCCAGTGCTGTACCTGAATGGAAAGAACAAAAACCAGGGCATTTCGTTGCTTGTCATTTATATTGGTAAACAAAAAAACCAGTTGCATTTGCGACTGGTCTTTTTTTACACATTTATGTAAAATATTTTTAGAATAGAAACGATTATCAAATTATTTATCAGTATGTCAAAATAAAAAACTAGGAATCTGAAAATAAAACATATAATATGTAATTATATGTAAATATTAAATTCTGTTGAATGTTTCAATTTGTGAGAGAAGGAGGGACTGTTATTGTATTCCACGATAACTAGTGAAATCGTCGATCGTGTCATGATTGTTACTCTGAATCGTCCTGAGAGAATGAACGCTTTCAATGAAAAGATGTGTGAGGAGATGATTCACGCTTTTAATGAAGCGGATGAAAATGATGACGTACGAGCCGTCATTTTAACTGGCGCAGGGGATGCATTTTGTGCTGGAATGGACTTGGAAAAAGGCGCAGAAACCTTTATGGATCACACTCCTCTGGTTGAATATCGCGATGCAGGGGGAATGTTGTCATTACGGATTTTCGAGATGAAGAAACCTATGATAGCGGCCATTAATGGAGCGGCAGTCGGGATTGGGATAACAATGACTTTGCCCATGGACATTAGAATCGCTTCAACAGATGCAAAAATGGGTTTTGTATTTGCGAGGCGGGGGATAACGATGGAGGCATGCAGCGGCTGGTTCTTACCCAGGCTTGTCGGAATGGGCAAAGCTTCCGAATGGATTTTTACCGGCAGGATGATTTCGGCCAGTGAAGCATATGAGGGAAGGTTGGTAAACAAGATCGTCGAGCCAAACGAATTGATGTCTGCTGCAATGGAAATTGCAACAGATATTGCGGAAAATACATCTTCCGTTTCTGTGACGTTATCCCGGCAATTAATGTGGACCATGCTCGGTGCAAACCATCCTGTTGAATCACACAAAATAGAATCGAAAATGATTCATTGGACCGGAAAACAAGCGGATGCACTAGAAGGGATCGAAGCTTTCCTCGAAAAAAGGAAAGCTGATTTCAAGATGAAAAGCAGTAGTGATATGCCTCCGTTTTATCCTTGGGGAACGGATCGAACATATGAAGTGGATAAGAAATGATTGAGTAGAATGGGCCAGGGAAACCAGGGGAAGTGCGTGATAATTTTTACTTTTCGGATAAATTAGGGTTTCTATTCTTAGTGTGTTATACTGGGTTTACCATTTACTAAACTTGTTTCATGTTCCCTATTCCCCGTGAATAGGGTTTTTTTATGATTGCTTTTTTAATCAAAAAAACAGACCCTACAAGTAGGGTCTGTTATATATTGTATTTAAAATTATGCTTTTTGAACGTTAGTAGCTTGGGGTCCACGTTGACCTTGCTCAACTTCAAAAGTAACTTCTTGACCTTCGTCTAATGATTTGAATCCTTCGCTTTGGATAGCTGAGAAATGTACGAATACATCGTCTCCGTTTTCGCGTTCGATGAAGCCAAATCCTTTTTCTGCGTTAAACCATTTTACTTTACCTTGTTCCATTGTTGTTGCCTCCTAGTGTGAATCCACACATTGTGTTACTACCCTTGCTCAATCATTAGACGAAAAGTTTTTCACTTATCAATCTTCCCGAACAAAAATAATTCTTTTTAAATATAACAGATAATGTCGGAATCTGCAAGCTAACATGGGAAGATTATTTATATATACATTCAATGAACAATTCTTAATACCCTTTTTTGTAATCAAGTAAATTTGTTGAAGGTTTTTTACCATTTAGATAGTTCTTTAAATTCGGCATGAAAATATCATGAATGAGCCTTTGGTCGTAAAATTCCGTATTTCCGGATGTGTGCGGCGTGATGATAACATTGTCCAGCTCCCATAATGGGCTATTCTCTGGAAGTGGCTCCGTTTCAAACACATCAAGTCCAGCACCCGCAATTTCTTTATCCATAAGCGCTTGAACCAATTCGTTTTGAATGACGAGATTTCCCCTTCCTATATTAATGAAAAAAGCGGAGCGCTTCATTAACCTGAATTCCTTTTTCCCGAACATATTCCTTGTTTCTGGGGTCAAAGGTAATGTCACGACAATATAATCACATCTAGGAAGAAGATCATTCAAATGTTCTTGTGTGAACATCTCATCGACAAATTCTTCTGATTTATCGGAATGGCGCATTCCTAATACGGTCATGCCAAAAGCCTTGGCAATTTTTGCGGTTTCCTTTCCGATTTTTCCGACACCGATGATTCCTATGGTCTTTTCATGAATTTCCTGCTTCATATGTGCGTGATGCCAAGTCTTTGTCTGCTGTTGCTTAATATATGTATCTACTTTTCTTGTTAAGGCAAGCATTAACGCAAAAATAGTCTCTGAAATGGGATACGCATGAACACCGTTTGCAGTTGTAATCTGAACATTCTTTTGTTCTAAATTTTCCAGGGGTAAAGCATTCACTCCGGCGCTCCATGTCTGGATCCACTTTACTTTGCTTGCATCAATCGATACAGACATTTCCGCTTTCCAGCCTGCAATCACTTCAGCATCGGCTATATGATCTCTCCATACTTCCGGAGATCTTCCGGTGATAACCGTCCACTCGGGAACCAATTCTTTAATTTTCTGTAGTAAGATCTCATTCAAATTTTGGCTTATTATGAGTTTCCTTTTTGGCATAACTAACCTCCTGTATCTATTTTTCTGAATTATACGTAAGTTTCGAAAATCTTTCAATTGGGAAAGCGATTGCTTAACAATCTTGCTATAATACTAATAATCAATGGAATGGGGTGTATACATGAACGTGAAAGACATATATGGACAGCTGCCTATTATAGAATCAAAACGTTTGGTCATGAGGAAAGTCACCATGAATGATGCTGAAGACATGTTCGCTTATGCATCCAACAGTGAAGTTTCCCGTTACGTCACATGGGAAGCTCATCGTTCCCTAAGTGACACAAAAGATTTTATCAAATTTATCCAGCAAAATTATGAGGATAAGAAAATCGCTCCATGGGGCATAGAACACAAGGAAAGTGGTAATTTGATTGGTACTATTGATTTTGTTTCATGGCAGGTTGATCATCATAGTGCAGAAATCGGGTATGTGCTTGCACCCGAATATTGGGGGAGTGGCTTGATGACGGAGGCAGCGCAAAAAATAATCGCCTTTGGCTTTGAAAATATGAACCTAGTTCGTATACAAGCAAGGTGCTTCGTTGAAAATTTGGGTTCAGAGCGGGTCATGCAAAAGGCTGGTATGTCTTTTGAGGGAGTCATAAGAAAAGGAATGTTTGTTAAGGGAAAGCATCAAGACTTAAAGCTATATTCCATTATAAAATGATGGCTTTGAAGTCTGCTGATTAAAGAAGAAATAAGGAAAAATACATCGGTTTTGACAGCGGGAATTTCTGTTCATGATTATAATGAATATGGGAAAATCAAAAACGAACAATATGTGCAAATATTGAATCAAAAACTATACAAAACGTCTAATGTAAAAAGTCCGTTTGAAAAATATAATGAAACTATAAAATCGTGTTGAAATGGAGGGTTTCTTTAATGGCAGTAATAAATGAAGTAAAAACGTTGAAAAATTATATCGGTGGCAAATGGGTGGATTCCACAACATCGAAACATGAACAAGTGCCTAATCCGGCAACAGGAGAAGCTTTGGCGATCGTTCCCCTTTCAACAAAGGAAGATGTAAACCAAGCGGTGCAGGTTGCTAAAAAGGCGTATAAAGAATGGAAAAAGGTCGCCGTTCCAAAAAGAGCCCGCTTTTTATTCCGTTATCAGCAATTATTGATAGAACACTGGGATGAGCTTGCTAAGCTGGTCACAATCGAAAATGGAAAAAGCTATACAGAAGCATATGGTGAGGTTCAGCGTGGGATTGAATGCGTGGAGTTCGCAGCAGGTGCGCCTACCTTGATGATGGGCAGCCAGCTTCCTGATATTTCCCCAGGTATTGAATCTGGCATGTATCGTTATCCAATGGGTGTCGTTGCAGGGATTACGCCGTTTAATTTCCCGATGATGGTGCCATGTTGGATGTTCCCGCTGGCAATAGCTTGTGGAAATACGTTTATCTTAAAACCTTCAGAACGGACACCGCTATTAGCCAACCGTCTTGTGGAATTATTGACAGAAGCCGGTGTTCCGGATGGTGTTGTCAATATTGTCCATGGTGCCCATGATGTCGTGAATGGGATATTGGAACATGAAGACATTAAAGCGGTATCATTTGTTGGATCCCAGCCTGTCGCAGAGTATGTATACAGAACGGCAGCTGCCAATAAAAAACGTGTCCAGGCTTTATCAGGAGCGAAAAATCATTCAATCGTCATGCCTGATGCGGATTTGGATAATGCGGTAACGAACATTACGAATGCCGCTTTCGGATCTGCAGGCGAGCGCTGCATGGCTGCGTCAGTGGTTGTTGCGGTGGGAGAAGTGGGAGATTCACTCGTTGAGAGATTAAAGGCTGCAGCGGATGACATCAAGATAGGAAATGGAATGGATAAGGACGTTTTCTTGGGGCCTGTGATTCGTGATACTCATAAAAAGAGAACAGAACAATATATTGAAATCGGGGAGAAAGAAGGAGCTGTCCTCCTTCGTGATGGCAGGAATGAAGGCGATCAGGAAAATGGCTATTATGTTGGACCGACATTATTTGATCATGTAAAAACAAACATGAAAATATGGAGGGATGAAATTTTTGCTCCTGTCTTATCCATAGTACGGGTCAATACCCTTGAAGAAGCAATTGAATTGACCAATCAATCCGAATTTGCAAATGGTGCCTGCCTCTATACGGATAGTGCAAAAGCCATTAGGGAATTTCGCGAAGAAATTGATGCAGGGATGCTTGGCATTAATCTTGGGGTACCCGCGCCAATGGCATTCTTTCCATTTTCCGGCTATAAAAGTTCATTTTATGGAGACCTTCATGCCAACGGGAAAGACGGAGTGGAATTTTACACTAGAAAGAAAATGTTAACGGCAAGATACTGATAGGAAAAAGGGGGTCGGCTCAAATTGTGGTCGGCCTTCCTTTATACATCTTTTTAGGAGGAGTGTAGCTTATGCAGGTTGAAAAACAGGGTCAGGATCTTAAAGCGATGGATGGTAAATATGTGTGGCATCATATGAAAGGGGCTGAACCCACCCCTGGGGCAATGGTGATAAAAAAAGGGCAAGGAGCATGGATTACGGATGTTGATGGGAATCGATTCCTGGATGGGATGTCAGGTTTATGGTGTGTCAACGTTGGCTATGGCCGCACGGAACTGGCTGAAGCAGCTTACGAGCAACTGAAGGAACTTCCTTATGCCCCTTTAACGAATAGCCACATTCCGGCTATTAAGCTAGCAGAGAAATTAAATGAATGGCTTGGTGGGGATTATGTGATTTTCTTCTCTAACAGCGGTTCAGAAGCAAATGAGACTGCCTTTAAAATTGCGCGGCAGTATCATCAGCAAAAAGGTGAACATGGACGTTATAAATTCATTTCGCGTTATCGCGGCTATCATGGCAATTCAATGGGTGCCCTGTCAGCTACCGGGCAGGCGCAGCGGAAATATAAATATGAACCTCTCGCTCCAGGGTTTCTTCATGTATCACCGCCAGATTCTTACAGAAATCCTGAGGATGAAAGCGGTGAAAAAAGTGCAGCGGAAATTGAACGTACCATTACATGGGAGTTGAGCGAAACGGTGGCTGCGGTCATCATGGAACCAATCATCACTGGGGGCGGAATTTTAATGCCACCTGATGGTTATATGAAACGTGTCAAAGAAATTTGTGAGAAAAATGGTGTCCTTCTCATTTCGGATGAGGTCATTTGCGGGTTTGGCCGTACTGGTAAGAGATTCGGATTTATGAACTATGATGTAAAACCAGACATCGTAACAATGGCTAAAGGAATCACGAGCGCTTATCTGCCATTATCCGCTACAGCCGTCAAACGTGAAATTTATGAAGCGTATATTGGTTCTGACGTATATGACCGCTTTCGGCATGTAAATACATTTGGAGGCAATCCGGCTGCATGTGCCGTCGCTTTGAAGAATATTGAAATATATGAAAATGAAAAGCTTATAGAACGGTCTAAGGAGTTAGGGCTGCGCTTTCTGCAAGAGTTTGAAGAAATCAAAACTCATCCCAATGTTGGGGATGTGCGAGGGAAAGGTTTGCTGGTAGGGATTGAACTAGTGGAAGATAAACTGACAAAACAACCGATCGAACTTTCCAAAATCAATAAAGTGATTGCATCATGCAAAGAAAAGGGGCTGATCATAGGTAAAAATGGTGATACAGTAGCAGGTTTCAATAATGTCCTGACTCTTGCTCCCCCACTTAGTATAACTGAAGAGGATTTTTCATTCATCATAACGACGGTAAAGCGAACGCTAGCTGAACTATGAAAATAAGGAGAAAAACCTGAATATTCAATTAAGTTTGTGCGTGTACCTGTTGATACACATACTATGCATTTAAATGGTACTGATGCGTTTAGTTTTAGCACCGTTCAGAACCTTGAACGGTGCTTTTGTCTATGATCAAGGAAGAATAAGAGGAAAAGGAATCTAGTAGAAATTAAAGACAATATTTTGGAATCGTTTTCCTTGCTTAGTTATAGCAGATGTTCGAAAATGGAATGATAAGGAGTGGTAGAAACTCAATATTAACCGAAGAGGTGAGGGACATGAATAATGAAGATATAACAAAAAAACTAACATTACATATCCCTGAAATTTTAGGGAGTGGGAATTTTTCAAAGTATGCTGTATTGGTTCCGCTTCTAGACAAAGAAGATGGAATTCATGTTCTTTTCGAAGAACGTTCACACAAACTGAGGAGGCAGCCGGGGGATATATGTTTTCCGGGCGGGAAAATAGACAAGCTGGACCATGATGAACAGGCGGCGGCCCTAAGGGAAACATATGAGGAACTTAATTTGAGAAAAGAAGATATCGATAATGTCTTTCCTATCGATTATTTGGTATCTCCATTTGGGATGATCGTCTATCCTTATGCAGGGTTTGTTCGTAACCATCAACGGATAATACCCAATCCAGCTGAGGTGGAAACCATTTTTACGGTCCCGCTATCCTTCTTCATGGAAAAACCGCCAGAAATTTACCATGTGGAATACAGAGTGGAACCGCATGAAAACTTCCCCCACGATTTAGTCGTTGGCGGGGAGAATTATAAATGGCAGCCGAAACAGATGGAAGAATATTTTTACTTATATAATGGTCGGGTAATCTGGGGAATGACGGCGAAAATCCTTACCCATTTTATTGAAATTCTTCGTTAGACCCTTCTAAAGCACCTTTTTTTTTCGGTCTATTTCTATTAAGCTTTAATTATGGTAAAAGTTAGGTTTTTAATAGAAGCGGGGGGATGAGTGGATGAAGTATAGTTTTGAAGTACTTGAAAAAGAACGGGAAATGGCGATGGCTGCACTAGTCAACTTCAATGAAAACCGCGAATACTATGATGAAACCAAAGATCAGGAACTTAAGCTAGCATACTACAAAGATGGTTCCTTGGACCGGGAAGGATTGAAGGACCTACTTGTGGCAACCCATAAAAACCAGCTGAACTACTCACCGCATCGTCATGTTTACCCATGGGTGGACTTACAGGAAAATGGCCAGCTGAAAAGTCTGTATTCCGGTAAAGGGATGGATCCTGTACAAGTGATTGAGGAAGATATCCGTATACTGGAAGTGTTGTCAAGAGATATTGAATCAACAAATTCGGAGAACATTCTCGTTAATTGTGAACATGTAGTACCTCAATCATGGTTCGATAAAAAAGAACCGATGAGGGGGGATTTGCATCATCTGTTTGCCTGTGAACCAACGTGTAATAGCAGCCGTAGTAACTATCCATACCATGATTTTGAGGATTATATCCCTGAAAGATCCGCTGCCGGTATAAAAGCGGGTTGCGGGAAATCAGACGAAAGTAAATTCGAGCCTGAATATGGAAAAGGGATCGTGGCGAGGGCAACTTTGTATTTTTTACTCAGATATGAGGGAATCATCGATAGCGGCAAAACCGACCTGGCACTGCTTTTGGAATGGCATCGGCTTTTTCCCGTCAGCACTTATGAAAAACATAGAAATCAGGCTATACATGAAATGCAGGGTAATCGTAACCCATATATAGATTTTCCCGAAATGGCGGAGAAATGGAATTAAAGAAGAATATAATAAAGAGGATTGAAGCTGTAGTACAAGCTTCAATCCTTTTTTTTAGATTATAAGAATTTTACGCAAACAGGGAAGGGAACTTGAACATCCTTTTGCAATAATGTTAATTTTCCGTCATGTTCATTCCGTGCATATAGTGTCAGGTTTCCTGATTGTTCATTAGAAGCGATCAGGAATTTTCCGCTAGGATCCAATGAAAAATCACGTGGCCAATGACCTTCGGTAGAAACCAGTTCCACGAATGCCAGTTTGCCTGTTTCTTGATTGATTTGGTAAACGGCAATACTATCATGTCCCCGGTTTGCGGCATATACGAATTGCCCGTCATCAGAAATATGAATGGCGCTTCCTTGGTTATTTTCCTTAAAATCTTCCGGGACGGTCCGAACAGTTTGTAATTCAGAAAAACTTCCAGTTTGACTATCGAAGCTCAAAACAATGACTTCTGGTACCAGTTCTGCCATAACATATGCAAATTTTCCGTTTGGGTGAAAGGTCAGATGCCGTGGTCCGCTGCCGGGAGCAACAGATAAGCTGTTTACTTCTTCCAAAACCCCACTATGTATTTTATAGGTTATTACTTTATCTATCCCGAGGTCGACTGCAGCAATGAACCTTTCATCTGGTGTGAAACCAGCGAAGTGAGTGTGTGCTTTTTCCTGACGTTCTTCATTCGGTCCTTGACCTTCATGTTGAACAGTTGAAGATACAGGCAAAGGGGTCGCATCGTCATGAAGCGGATATGATTCAATCACGCCTTCTCCATAACTGGAAGTGACCAAAACCTGTTTCTTGCTGTCGACACTTATATGGCAGGAAGAGCCATTTGGTGTCAGTTGTTTGCCCAAGAAGGTAAGCTCACCTGAATCTTCATTAATCGAATAGGCTGAAACTCCTCCACTGCCCGATTCTTTTAAAATGGCGTAGAGATTCTTTTTGTCCTGGCTGATGGCGACATAAGTAGGATCGGTCAATTCTGCTGCAAGAACCGGTGTGCTGAGTTTTCCTTCTGCTGTATCTAAAGTAAATCGGTAAATACCTTTGCTGTTTCCTTTTGTGTAAGTGCCTATGTATCCAATAATGTTCTGTTGATCATGTTTTACCATATTTATCTCCTCCAAGAAAGATTTGTGTTTATTTTTATTTTAACATAGATGATACCCATATATCCTTTTCCCGTATTCTGTTGAGTTGGAACCTTTTTTTATTTAGAAGTTTTTGGTGCGAAGAAAAAACCCCGACTAGGGGGTCAAATTTAATCGACTGGCTTTGAGGCTTCGATGGGAATATGCCTAAACTCAGAAACGGAAAATAAACCCTGATCCGTCAGTTTGATTTCAGGGATGACAGGTAACGCCAAGAATGCAAGTGTAAGAAAAGGGTTGAAATGCCTGTTAGCACCGAGTTTCAATAGGGCTTCATCGATTTTTTTCAATGAATGGACCACATCCATATAATTACATTCACTCATCAATCCAGCTATTGGAAGGGGAAGGGAAGCGAGTATTTCCCCATTTTGGATTACGGTCAATCCACCTTGCATTTTTTTGATTTCCGTTGCTGCCAGCAGCATATCCTGATCATTCGTTCCGGCAATGATCAAATTATGTGAATCATGGGCTACTGTAGTGGCAATTGCACCTGATTTCAACCCGAGCCCTTTGACGATTCCAAGACCTAATTGTTTGGTCAGATGATGCCTTTCAATAACAGCAAGTTTTAAATGATCAACATGTTCGGAGAAATGGAATAGTCCATCATGATTAAGTGTGACCGGTTCAATCGAATGCTTTGTAATCAAGCTGTTTGGAGTTATCTCAATAATATTAGCGAACTCATTTTTAAAAGGTATCGCCAAATCATCTTGGGTTATTTCATGAAAATGAACGGAGTGCTTCAACCCGTCGTCAACAACCTGTTTCCTATCATCTGGAAAGTTAAGTAAATGATTATTATGAACCATTAGCTTTCCATCTTTAAAGACCGAGTGGATGTTGATAGAATCAAGATCATCCAATAGAAGGAAGTCTGCCTTGTATCCAGGTGCAATTGCACCATGTTCCTTTAAACCAAAGCATTCTGCTGCATTAATGGTCGCCATTTGAATGGCGGTAATTGGCGGGACACCTGTTTCTATGGAAAGTCGAACGTTGTGATCGATACTTCCTTCAGATGCAATATCATCTAGGTGCCGGTCATCGGTGACGAATAAACAACGGCGGGAGTTCTTCTCGTTAATAACCGGAATCAGGTTTATTAAGTCTTTGGCAACCGTGCCTTCCCTGATCATAAGATACATTCCTTTACGCAGTCTTTCTTTTGCCTCTTCCGCAGTAGTGCATTCATGATCCGTTTTTATGCCTGCACTCATATAAACATCGAGCTGTTGTCCGGATAATCCGGCTGCATGGCCATCGATGCTTTTGCCTAGTCTATTTGCATCGTATATTTTTTGCAGCATATCCTCCTCCGTATGTGAAACAGCAGGGAAATTCATGACTTCGGCTAAACCGAGCACCCTCGGGTTTTGATAAAATGATTTTAAATCTTCACTTCTTAAGACAGCACCAGAATGCTCAAACTCCGTAGCAGGTACGCAAGAGGGCATCATGAAGTAAAAGTCAAAAGGAAGTTCATCGGATTGTTCAATCATATATTCCATGCCCTTTTTGCCAGAAACATTGGCAATTTCATGAGGATCTGCAACGATGCAGGTCACACCATGTAAAAGTAGGATTTTTGCGAGTTCAGAAGGCCTGACCATCGATGATTCAATATGGACATGGCCATCAATGAATGAAGGGCATAGGAATTTTCCTGCAGCATCGATTTCCGAAATACCCTCATAACGCCCAATTCCAGCAAAGTAACCATCGACGATCGCAATGTCGCCTGTATAGATATCCCCATTGAAAACATCTATGATTTGCCCGTTTTTAATGACGCTATCTGCTGGTGTTCTTCCTGCTGCAACGTCAATTCTCCTTTTAAGCAAGTTTTTTTTCATATTCGTAACCCCTTTGGCAAAATATATCCGGTTAATACTTCACTTTTTCAGTATTGGTTTCCCATGTTCGGAATGGTAAATCATGATCATTAAAAGACAATTGTTTCATTTTAATTCTGCGATTTTCCATTGGCAGGGCAAGTTCTTGGTATATAAAGTGATCATCAAAACCAATAATTGCAGCGTCTTCTTTAGTGCATGCGTAATAAATGGCTTTTGGACGTGCCCAATAAATAGCACCGATGCACATGGGGCAAGGTTCGCAGCTAGTGTATATTTCACAATCTGTAAGCTGGAAGCTGTCGAGGTTCCTGCATGCATCACGAATCGCCTGTACTTCGGCGTGAGCAGTAGGATCGTTGGCCGTTGTCACATTATTACATCCTCTGCCTACGACTTTGCCATCTTTTACGATTATAGCACCGAAAGGACCTCCGTTCTTCGCCAATACATTTTCATTTGCAAGCTGAACAGCCATCTCCATGAATTTTACATCCAATAAAAACACCCCTTCATATATATTTATAACCCAAAGTACTGATGTTACGTTTAATAACGTAAATATAATAAACAATATACCATATGCATGGGAAAATGGAATATTATTTTCTGAAAATAAAGAAAAATCAGTTTGTGTTAGAATATATGACGTGCAAGCAAAATGGTTTAAAAGATTTTTTACAAATAATAATAAAACTGATATTGTTAGAAGAAAATCATTGGGATTATGAAGGTGATGTGCATGGGGTTTTTGGGAGTTCTTTTACCGATATTCGGTATTTTTGTTTTAGGGTTCATCGGTCAGAAAAAGTTCAAACTTGATACAAAATCGATTTCCACGATGGCATTATATTTAATGTCACCTTTTCTTGTGTTCAGGACTTTTTATTCCGCAGAATTCACGATTAATTATTTCTACCTGTTCTTATTCACGATAGTACTTTGTCTTTCTCTTATACTGGTGGTCTACATCATATCTTATTTTCGCAATTATACAGTCACTGAGACGAGCGGCATGATATTGGCATCGGCATTCATGAATAACGGGAATTACGGAACACCCGTCATTTTCCTGTTATTCGGAGCCGCAGGACTCGATTATGCAATCATCCTTATGGTGGGACAGCAGTTAGTGATGTGCACGATCGGCATTTATTTCGCAGCAAAGGGCAGCCCGGAAGGTAACGGAGTTCAAACGGCGATTAAAGCAGTATGTCGAATGCCAATTGTTTATGGAGCTATTGCCGGTACAGTATTTCAGTTCGTTAACATACCTTTAAGCAATTCGGTTATGGAAGCTATTAACCTTGTTGCAAATGCAGCGATCCCCACAATAATGATTACACTGGGAATGCAGCTGGCCAACATTTCGCTGAAAAAAATAGCCTATCGGAAGCTATCAGTTTCGCTGATCCTTAAACTTGCCGTGTCACCGGCCATTGCCTTCCTGTTATCTCTCGCCTTGCCAGTGGGTGAAATGGTCAGGCATATCATGATCATCGTAGCTGCCATGCCAACGGCGGCAAACACTACGATGTATGCGCTCCAATTCAACACGGAGCCTGAATTCGTATCAAGTGCTACGTTCATAAGTACATCATTAAGCCTGATTACGCTTCCAATCATCTTTTTCTTTGTATTATAGGAGATTATCATTCTAATTATGTGGGCAAACTTATTATATACAAGAAGCGGAGGAATCCTGGCTAATTAAAAGTGGGATCCGGAAAGATTATATGAATAACCCCTGACCTCGCGGTTAGTGAACGGACTTGGCGACTGGATTTAGGTGTCCAAAAATTTTCATTTAAATTTAAAGGGCAAGCTTGTTAAACATGGCGTTTACTTTTTTAATGCCTGTATTTGATTGGAGGGGTTTTATGTTCCAGACTAAAATTGAACTGACTAATACTGGAAAGATTGATACCATTTTAAAGGGAATCGTTCTGAAAACCTATGAAGAGTCACTAGAAGAAAAACTCTTGCTATGCATGGAGTGCGGTGATGTCGATTTTTATATCGCGTATTCAAATAATGAGGAACTTCAGGATGCGATAAATGAAAACTTTGAAATTGATGAATGTGGTGAAATCATGAACATAGATGAACATCAGGAACTTATGGATGATTTATACGATTATTTCTTGATCATACATAAGGAAAGTGATTTGTTTGATTTTTTTCCAGCAGGTCCATATACTCACGGCGGGGAAATCCGTGAATCGGATACGGATATGCTGGCGCCGAGGGGTTTATATTCAGCGCCATTTGAAGACGCGATAAAGGAATGATGAAAAAGACAGCGATTGCTGTCTTTTTGTATTTTTAAGAGCTGATTAAGCCCTCGGGAAATAAATGTTTTTTTACAAAAAGAGGGAATTTTTTAATAGGATATCAGTTTAAATTTATCAGTTTTATGAAATATAGCAATAATATCATGAAATATAATATCGTTTTTAACAATTTAAAGTTTATATGGTAATTTTAAGAAATATTATATATAATAAAAAATGTGAATATTGAATATATTATTTAAATTACTAGTTTAAAATAACAATAAAAAGGGACTATTCACTATGAATTATGAAATATTGGGAAATAATATTTGAAGAAAGGATTATACATAAGATTTGTTTCGAGTTAAGAGAGTGCTAGATTACGCTTTTAGAATTCTGATTATTATAAATTTTCAGTTTTGGGCAGGGGGCTAATTATGATAGTTTTTGACCGAGTGAATAAGTATTATGGTGATTTCCATGTATTGAAAGAAATTAATCTTACAATTAAGAAGGGGGAGGTGGTAGTGGTCATCGGTCCTTCCGGTTCAGGGAAAAGTACACTGCTTCGATGCATTAATCGTCTAGAGACCATTTCGCAAGGTTCCCTTTCCATAAATGGTCTAAATGTAGCGGATAAAAAAACGGACATAAACAAACTTCGTCGGAATATCGGTATGGTTTTCCAGCATTTTCACTTGTATCCCCATAAAACAGTGCTCGAGAATATCATGCTTGCTCCCAGGAAGGTTCTAGGACAATCTGAAGAGGAAGCGAAAAAGATTGCACTGAAGTATCTGGACAAAGTGGGGATTGGAGATAAAGCGAATTCATTTCCTTCTCAGCTTTCAGGTGGACAGCAGCAACGGGTAGCGATTGCCAGAGGTTTGGCAATGGGCCCCGAAATCATGCTATTTGATGAACCTACCTCAGCCTTGGATCCAGAAATGATTGGCGAGGTACTGGATGTAATGAAAGCACTTGCCCATGAAGGAATGACGATGGTCGTGGTCACGCACGAAATGGGATTTGCCCGTGAAGTAGCGGATCGAATCGTATTCATGGACGAAGGCAGGGTTTTAGAAGAGGCATCACCGGCTGAGTTTTACGCCAATCCTCGTGAAGAGAGGGCTCGTTTATTCCTTAGCCGTATATTAAATCATTAAAAAAACAGGGGTGAATTACATGTTGAAGAAAAAGAAATGGTTAAAATTATCTTTGCTATCCTTACTGGCTGTCATTTTATTAGCTGGATGCGGCGGGGGGAACGATTCAGACAAAGCTGAAGAGGGTGGAGGCAAAGACAAAGAAAAAGATGTTCTCGCACAAGTGAAGGAAAAGGATAAGATCGTTTTTGGGGTGAAAAATGATACAAGGCTATTCGGATTGAAGAATCCTAGTACAGGAGAGGTTGAAGGCTTTGATATTGATATTGCCAAAGCTCTTGCAGCAGAAATCCTTGGTGATGAGAATAAAGTTGAATTTAAAGAAGTGACATCTAAAACCAGGATGGCATTATTGAATAATGGTGATATTGATGCGATTGTAGCGACCATGACAATCACGGAAGATCGTAAAAAAGAAGTAGACTTCACTGATGTTTATTTCGACGCCGGACAATCTTTGTTAGTCAAAAAGGGCAGCGATATCAAGGGTATTGATAGTTTAAAAGGGAAAAAGGTATTGGCTGTCAAGGGCTCTACTTCTTCCATAAATATCCGTGAAAAAGCTCCTGAGGCACAAGTGCTTGAATTTGAAAACTATTCCGAAGCGTTCGCTGCACTTAAATCCGGACAAGGAGATGCATTGACCACGGATGATTCCATCCTTTATGGAATGGCAGATGAAGATCCAAGTTATGAGCTTGTTGGCGGTACATTTACGGAAGAACCTTATGGAATTGCCGTGAAAAAAGGAAATGCCGAATTTGTTGAAGAGTTGAATAAAGCCCTTAAGTCACTTAAAGATTCAGGCAAGTACGATGAAATCCATGATAAATGGATTAAACATTAAACATTTTAGCAATTGATAAGGAAAGCTGACCTAAAATAACATTTGAACATTTGTCAGTGAGGATGAGCGTTTTGCTCATCCTTACTAGTTAAAGGAGTGTATGCCGTGCTTGATTTCTCCATTTTAACAGAGAATCTGGATATGTATTTATTAGGCTTTAAAAATACGATCATGTCGAGCTTGGTCGCGTTGATAGCGAGTTTGATTCTTGGTGTGCTAATTGCCATCATGCGGATTGCGCCAATAAAGCCACTAAACTGGCTGGGTACCGCCTATGTCGAGTTCATTCGGAACATACCGTTATTGATCATTACCTTTTTCTTCTTTCTCGGTCTTAAACTAAGCGGTCTATACGCCGGGACATTAGCCTTGACCATTTACACATCATCTTTCATAGCTGAGGCAATTCGAGCAGGCATACTTTCTGTGCCAAAGGGTCAAATGGAAGCTGCCCGTTCTTCAGGCCTGACATATGGACAGGCAATGAGGTTCGTCATTCTGCCGCAGGCCGTTAAAATAGTCATTCCTCCTTTAGGAAACCAATTTATCAATCTAGTAAAGAATTCTTCCATTTTAGCCGTTGTTGCAGGACTCGATCTTATGTACCACGGGGATTTGATTTCTTCAAGGACATTTGTCGTGTTTGATGTGTACATTTTCGTTGCAGCGTTTTACTTAATTCTTACCATTCCTTTAAGTTTTGGCGTTGGTTATTTGGAAAAACGTCTGGCTAAGAGTAATTGAGGGAGGTATAAGATATGGATTTTGCAGGTGCCTATACACCAGATAATCTTAAGTTTTTATTAGAAGGATTTTGGGTAACGCTCCAGGTAGCTTTTATATCCATTATTCTAAGTTTCATTATTGGCGGCCTTGTAGGTATAATCCGATACGCAAAAGTGCCGGTGTTATCACAAATATTAGCTCTGATTGTAGAAACGGTTCGTAATTTGCCTCTGTTATTAATAATATTTTTTACCTATTTTGCTTTGCCGGAGATACGGATTAAACTGGAAATCATTCCAGCAGCCATAGTTGCCTTGACAATTTTTGAGTCAGCCATGCTTTCTGAAGTCATTCGAAGTGGGCTAAAATCCATTGATAAAGGCCAAATGGAAGCTGCCCGTTCATCAGGATTGAGCTATACACAGGCATTGATACATATTATTCTGCCCCAAGCGCTGCGCCGTATGGTTCCTCCCATTGTCAGCCAATTCATTTCTTTATTAAAGGATACCTCTTTAGCTGTTGTCATCTCTTTGCCGGAGCTGACCCATCATGGTCAAATCATATATGGACAAAGTCAAAAGTATTTAATACCGATTTTGATCCTGGTGGCTCTCATGTACTTCATTGTGAATTATAGCCTTTCTTTGGTAGCCCAGAGACTTGAATTGAAACGAACCTAAAAAAACGGCTCAGAAATGAGTCGTTTTTTACTTGTCTACGAGGTTCGGAAGTGTCTCACCCTTAACCTTGTTTTAAAAGAAGACTCGTTTATACTCCATGATCCATACAGTCGGCAGAAAAGGAGCGGACTTCTGAAATCAACTGGAATATTATTTTAAGAAGAAACCGTAGGCTGGACTCATTCGAACCGAGTTTAAGACTAGGTTATCCTTCATGGTTTTATAACTGTAATCCTTAATGGATGGAAGAAATATGCGACAATCTTGCCGAATAGCTAACTAGCCGAGACCCCGGAGGCGCTTGCTTTGAAGAGGCTTGGCAGACAGTCGGCGGAAAAGGAGCGGACTTCTGAAATCAACTGGAATATTATTTTAAGAAGAAATCGTAGGCTGGACTCATTCGAACCGAGTTTAAGACTAGGTTATCCTTCATGATTTTATAACTTAATCCTTAATGGATGGAAGAAATATGCGACACTCCTGCCGAATAACTGGCTAGCCGAGACCCCACAGGCGCTTGTGCCGAGGAGGCTTGGCAGACAGTCGGCGGAAAGGGAGCGGATTTCTGAAATCAACTGGAATATTATTTTAAGAAGAAATCGTAGGCTGGACTCATAGAACCGAGTTTAAGACTAGGTTATCCTTCATGATTTTATAACTTAATCCTTAATGGATGGAAGAAATATGCGACACTCCTGCCGAATAACTGGCTAGCCGAGACCCCACAGGCGCTTGTGCCGAGGAGGCTTGGCAGACAGTCGGCGGAAAGGGAGCGGATTTCTGAAATCAACTGGAATATTATTTTAAGAAGAAACCGTAGGCTGGACTCATTCGAACCGAGTTTAAAACTAGGTTATCCTTCATGGTTTTATAACTGTAATCCTTAATGGATGGAAGAAATATGCGACAATCTTGCCGAATAGCTAACTAGCCGAGACCCCGGAGGCGCTTGCTTTGAAGAGGCTTGGCAGACAGTCGGCGTAAAGGGAGCGGACTTCTGGAATCAACTGGAATATTAGTGATGAATGAGTACACAAAAAATGAATCTTTTGCTTTTAATAACCGTATATATAATGGAAGAAAGAAGGTGGAATGCATGTCGGAAATTAAAAGAAGCAATAGCAAAGCAATTGTATCATTGATCATGGGGGTATTATCCCTGTTTATTCCATTCGTAGGCATCATATTAGGTATTCTCGGTTTAATATTTGCATCGAAGAGTAAACAAGAAATTAAGCTTACTGGTGAATCTGGAGATGGATTGGTGACAGCCGGAAAAGTGTGCAGCATTGTAGGTATAATCTTGAATGTTCTCGTGATTCTGATTTTCCTGGTGTTTTTTTATTTCACAGTAAATACGGACATAACAACCTATTGAGTGCTAAAATTAACTTGACAAAACAAAGAAAAGTAAATTAAACCTATATAAAATGGAAATTCATGTTATAATTAATATAAAAGCCTAAATTTTGTATGAAGGGATGATATTTTGACCATTCAAATCTTTGAGTACCCAGCCGTATTCTATTATGAAAAACACCCGTTAATTATCGACTCTTTTTCCGTTCAGGTTTGTTTCCCGGATTTTAGGCGAGAAGGAATTATTTCTTCCGTTAGCGGTAGGAATCGGGTAGATGCCTTAGCTTGTGCTCAAGAATTGCTGGAATCCATGGTCGAACATTTTATTCACGATAAAAAAACAATTCCGGATGCAAGTGAAATGGAAAAGGTAAATCTGGATAGGGGAATCAATATTTGTGAGGCTGCACCCTTCAGGATTGAAATAGAAAATATCACATATGAAAAATAAAAAACCTTGCCGGTTAAAGGACAAGGTTTTTATTTTGTATTTCTTGAAATTCTATGGAAATTTTGTAACTCGGAATGTCAATACGTACATAGTATTATTTTTTGTAGTAATGAGAACTCGACGGTGATCTTGATTCCCTGTATAAAATACCCCGGATCGACTTCACTTTCATTTATGATTTGGTGAAAGATATGTTTTCAGAGTAGGACGCCCAAGTATTTATCCAGGGGAAAGCACCATCATCACCTCAAGTTTTAATCATTCTATTTAAAACAATGAAGACTTTTGGAAAAAAAGGGTTCTATCTAAAAGTTAAACAAAGTTGATTGGAGCGGGTGTGCGAGACTCCTGCGGGAAAAACGAGTCCTGGGGAGCCCGCGGAAAGCGAGTGCCTGGAGAGGAAATTAACGGTCTAATTGTACAAACCCCTAAAAAAACAGGCAAACTCGATTTTCATTGAGTATGTCTACAGTCTGAAACCATCATGACCTGTAAAGGAATGATGGTTTTTTATTTCGCTTAAAATTTCCAATTAATTATTTTTTAATTTTGGGGAAAGGATATTGCGTTCTTTATAACGAATATGTATAGTATAGGTAACGTAGGTAAAAAGTATCAATAGTTATATTTTTTGGAGGTGTATGTGTGAAATATTATATAGCATCAGATGAAAAAAATTTAAAGCAAGTCAAATCATTGATCAAGAAATTGACTTCAAAAGGGTTTACATGTGTGAATGACTTGAATTTAATTACGAATGATGAGAAAAACCAAATAACGGACGGCATTGGAGAATATGAGAAAAAGGGGATTGAGGAAGCCGATTTCATGCTGATCTTCCTAACAGCAGGAAAAGGTAATCTATATGAGCTTGGATATGCTTTGTCTTTAAATAAGAAAATTATTGTGTATTCACCTGAGAAAGACAATTATCATATTAATAAAAAATCAATATTTCATAATCTTCCCGAGGTAACAATATGCAGCGGGACCTTTTATAAGCTGGTTAAATTGATACATACGCTTTCTCCGGAAGGATCTGAAAAGGATTCTCTGCATCTTAAATAATTGTCAAATGTAAAATTTAAAGGATACCCTCTAATAATATATCTTTTGAACGAATTGTTTAGTGTATTAAAAATGAGGGTAAAACCATTAAAAAAGGGAGAGGACTGTTTTGGCCATTATCGATATCGACCAATTATTGTTAGCCACTGAAGCGATTGCAGAAGAGTCAGTTCCATTCCATCTTGATACATTTGACATCGATCAACTTTTAGATAAAACGGATAATTGGTAAGAAAAAGCATGCCCAGAGAGGATATGCTTTTTTTCTGACTGAAAATAACCTGATTACCGGTATGAAAAAAATACAAGTAATCAGGCAAGTGAGGATATTTTAAAGAATTGGATAAAGTTAAAACCGTCGTCCTTTTACGAATCCTAATATCACGAACATCGAGATGGTGCCAATAACAAAAATTGCTTTAATGGAATTTACGAGAATTTCATCGTACATTTGTATTACCTCCTTGTATGTAATGACAGTGCGATTATGATTAGCTGTTGATGTATAAATTATAACATAAAGTCAATAACTGATGGTGGAAAATTAAAGACGATATGGGTAATAATGTATAGGTCGGAAAGTTAAAACACAAAAAAGATATCCTCTAAAAGTGGATATCGGCAATGAAAATTATTTAAGTCCAAGCGCTTTTTTCGTTTTTGGTCCAACGATCCCATCAGAAGTAAGCTTTTTAGAATTTTGGAATTTTTTTACAGCTGTTTCTGTGTTTTTTCCAAATGACCCATCTACTCCTTTAGTGCTGAATCCAAGTTTAGTTAATCTTTTTTGCAGTTCAATTACTTGGGGGCCACTGCTTCCTTTTTTTAGGGTAGAGTTGGTATTTACAGGTAGGCTCACAGATCCGCTCACTTTATATCCATTCGTTGCAGCTATGTTGGCAAATGATTTATTCGAACTGGCTATCAAGACTACAGTGTTCATTCTCACCCTATCGTAAAGCCATTGAACATCATTGTTATACATACGAATACAACCGGCACTTATATATTTCCCAATGGTTGTAGAATCATTATTGCCGTGTATTGCGTACGTATTTCCTGGTGTATTCCTTGCATTGATCCCCAGCCATCTTTTACCTAGAGGGTTTTTTGGGTCTCCGCCTCTAATGTTGCCTTTATAATAGGGACGATTCACAATCTTTGTCACTACCTTGAACTTTCCTTCAGGAGTGTAGGAGGCTTTCTTACCAGTCGCCACGATAAATACCCTCACCAATTTATCATTTTCGTAATAGGCAAGCTGATTATTGGTTTTATTGATGATAATCAGTTGTCTTGCTGCCGCACCTGAAGTATTACTGAACCCCAAAAAACTAAAGGCGAATATCAATACAAATACAATTAATTTTTTCATGTTTTTCCCCGTCCCTCATTTAAGCAACCTAAATTTACAGACATACTATCCTATGCATGAAGTAAGGCTAAAGTGACATTATTTTAAAATAAGAGTAGACTAATTAACTATGGGAAAAGTCAAACTTAGACCAAATTTCACTTTTATGCATACTTAAAGAATGATGGGCACTATTTTTGGCCATATTACATACATTATTGAAGTGAAAGCGGAGGAGGAAAAGAATTGTCACGCCTAAATGTGGAGGACTATCTAGAACAAGGAATCCATGGTCCAAAAGAAATAAAGCCAGGCGAACGAAGGGAATTTCTGGGCACATTACGGGAGCGCGTCGTCATCGTACTAAAAAAAAGCCAAGTCTTTGAAACGAATGTATATCCCGAGATAGAGCAAATGATGAAGCAGTATCCCCGTTCCAATTTGTTTTTAAATGGTCAGATGGACTATCAATATTTAGGGAAATATATTAAATTGGCAATGAGTCATAATATTCCTTATAAAATTGTCCTAAACAAAGATCACAACTCCGATTTGGGTTTGGTATTAGCAGAAAATAATGCCATAAACAAAGAGGAAATTCATATCGAGAAGAAATTTCATGCCCAGCAAGTTATCAAAAAGAAAAGCTTCAAAGCGTTTTTCAAACGCTTTGTTAAAAAATTATTAAAACGTTGATAGAATTATCAACGTTTTTAGTTTGTCTACAAAAGGAGGCACGGAAGAAGGTTATCCTTCTTGTTTTTTACTGTTTTATGTGGATGAACCAACTGGAACGTTTTTAAAATCAAAAAACTGCAGGCAAACTCACCTATCCTAAAGTTTGTCTACGTCTGAAAAGTTGATGAATGATTTTTGTTTTTATTTTTTATAGCGTCTTTAATTAATTGTGTAGACAACCATTCCTGATTATGCAACCCTTTTCCGTAAGTTATAAAACTTCCTGAAATTTCCTATGATCGTTTTTACTACGGAATAAGTGGGGATAGCGATTAAAATGCCAATGAAACCGTATATTGATCCTGCAGCAAGCAGCAATAAGATAATGGTAAGTGGGTGAATGTTAAGACGTTTTCCCATAATATTCGGTGTAACCAAGTGCCCTTCGACTTGTTGAACAACGGTAAGGACAATGAGTACTTTTACTGCCAACCCAATGTCTTGCTGTAAGGCAATGAAGAGGGCAGGGATGATGCTTATTAATGGACCAAGGAATGGTACAACGGTAAAAATCATGGCGAATAGGGCTAATACAAGTGCATAATCGAGACCGATAATAAGGTAGCCAATATACATTAAAGTCCCAATGACGATTGATATGATGAATTGACCGATAATATAAGTTGAAAGGGTTTTATCGACGTCTTTTAAAATCGTGTTTCCCTCTGATTCTACATCGGTCGGAATATATTTTAATAGAAATGGTCTTAATTTATCTCCATCCTTCAAGAAATAGAATAAAATGAATGGTGTAATGACCAATACTGTTAATACACTAGTGATCGTGGAAAAAATCGTATTGACATTCACTATGAGTTTTTCAGAGTAATCTTTCAAATGTGTGACCGCTTTTTCTTTCCATTCTTCCATATTAACCATGCCAAAATCATTTTTTTCAATCATGACTTCAGATTCTTTAGAGAATTCCTTCACTTTGCTGGGTAGGTTTTCAGATAATTTTTGAAATTGGTCCACGATTACAGGACTGCCAAAGTAACCTACCATCCCAACCATACTAAATATAATTAAAAAAACGATGAAGATGCTAGCTGACCTCGGGATAAATTCAGTTAAAAAGTTAACGACCGGCCGTAATATATAGTATAAAAGCCCAGCCACAATAATAGGGAAAAACATGGCAGCAATGATTTTTTGTAGCGGCTGCAGAACATAATCAATTTTACCTAGTAAAAAAATAATTAAAATGATCAAAATGATCGCGCATGCATATTTGAAAAACGGTTTATTGATCCACAAGACAATCCCCCCTAATTCCATCTCTTACTTGATTCCCTGATTTAGCTTAATGTTAAACTAAATAACTTGTTCAAATTGTTTGGGCTGACCAGAAGGAAATGGGAATACAGCCTGTTAAAATAGCGGCAAGCAAACGAAAACAAGACTTTCATTGCAAAATGAAGGTCAACATAAAAAAATATTTGGTCACTATGACTTTTACCTGTCCTCACGTTCATAAGTCGATAATCCCAATAACTGCATTTCCCTAGACTATTGCGATTTAGTTTATTCAATGCTGAAAACTGCACCAGCAAAGCTGGGATGATAAATCATAAAAAGTTCCAAAAAGATTTCGAATTATCTCAATCTCGGAAGATATACGATGGCTTTTTAAGAGCAGCCGCCGTTAAGGTCATAAACAAAAAAGGCATCATCAAAGGTAAATTCCGGTTATGGAACTTTACTTGATAATGCCTTTTTGCAAGGATTTAAATTAGGATATTTTACTGAATGTGTTCGTTACTCCTTGTTTCTGTGCTTTTTGCATTTTTTTAATGTCCAGACGCAACCAGATGGAGATGGCAAATGCTATTGCAATTAATGCTGCGAAAACGTAGAATACCGGGATATAACTGTTCGTACTTTCCCTGATTGCGGTAACTAACATAGGTCCGCAAACCCCGCCTAGAGACCATGTAGTTAAAAGGTAACCGTGGATGGCACCAATTTCCTTAGTTCCAAATAAATCCCCGGCAAATGCAGGGAGATTTGAAAATCCTCCTCCATAACAACTAACGACCAACAAGATGAGTCCTTGGAACAATAGTGTATTTGTAGTCGTTGGAAGTAAAAGGAACGCTCCGATTTGAATGATGAAGAAAATGACGAAAACATTTGGACGTCCAATATAATCTGATGCTGCTGCCCAGCCAAGTCTTCCTCCGCCATTAAAGATTCCCATAATTCCGACTAATGTTGCTGCACCTGCTACAGACAGACCAACAACGTCTTGAGCCATTGGTGAAGCTACCGAAATCATCATGATACCTGCACTTGTATTTATCAATTTCATGGACCATAACATCCAGAAGTGTTTAGTTTTAACCGCTTCTTTTGCAGTTAATTGCCTTAGGTCTTTCTTCAGTTCTTTCTTACCTGACTCAATATCTTTCTTCATTCCTTCAGGTAGCCAGTTGGCCTTTGGAGGGGCAATATAGGATGCCCCTAAGAACATCAGTATGAAATAGCCTGCGCCTAAAATATAATATGTAGAATAAATGCCAACGGATTCCATTAGGCTTGCAGCTACTGGCGCTGTAATGAGCGCTCCGGCCCCGAAACCTAATACTGCCATTCCTGTTGCCAATCCCCTGCGATCTGGGAACCATTTGACTAAAGTGGATACTGGTGAAATGTACCCGATCCCCATACCAAGTCCACTTAAAACCCCATATGTCAATAGGTAAAGCGGAAGTGAATCGACCATTACTGCTAAACCGGAACCAGCTTGTCCTAAACCGAATAATACAGCAGCGACCATGGCTGACTTCCTTGGACCATTTTTTTCTACGAATTTGCCAAAGAAAGCAGCTGAAGTTCCTGCAAGCGCCATCATTATTGTGAATGCTAACGTTACTTCAGTTTCTGACCATCCCATAGTCTCAACTAATGGTTTTTTGTAAACGCTATATGCATATGCCCCACCAATTGAAAGGTGAATGGCGATAGCGGATAAAGCGATTAACCATCTGTTTTTTGTCATATTGTTACCCCTTTTCGTCAAAAATAAGAAAGTTGCATGCGTTTTATCTATAATATAACGTTTTGCATGCGTTTTATCTATCTTGTGGAATAAGTATATAAGAATATTAATTAGTAGTAAACTACTAATTTGAAATTCATGAAAAAATTCCCTCTATATTACATTGGCTTAAAAATGGGAATGGTACGAAAAAAACACTTTAGGGATTCGGGTTAAAAATGTTATATATTCTTAGGTTTTTTATTATACATATAAGGTTTGCAGGTATTTGCTTTAGTGTTCTATTCACGAATCTGCTAAAAGTCTTTTAATTTATCGATTTTCCTGGTTACAAAAAGGGGAAACGATTGAATTTAATCTTGAGGTGCCATGAACCAGAATTATTCTCATTGGCTTTAATGTGATTATTTTGATAAAATTAATCTAATATTCAAGACATCTTAGCGTACACTCGGAATTGATATTTTTAGAGGTTTCAGGATAATTGATTCTTTTTTCAGGAATCATAGTCTGGAAATCAAAGAAAAACCCATTTATTTTAAAAAAATTCCGAAAATTTCGTCTTAAAGACTTGAACTATGATTCCTTATAGGAGTAAACTAATTAAAGATAGATTTTATGGAAGTGAAATCTTGTAAATTTAATCAACAAGGGGTTTTGGTAATGAAGGAACATGACATGCAAATCACGCTTAGTACAACAAAGAAAGAAAAACCACAAGCGGATCAGCTTGAGTTCGGTAAGCAGTTTACCGATCATATGTTTATTATGGATTACACACAAGGGCAAGGGTGGCATGATCCAAGAATTGTTCCTTATCAACCGCTCTCATTAGAGCCGTCAGCTATGATTTTTCACTATGGTCAATCCGTTTTTGAAGGATTGAAGGCATATGCATCACCAGAGGATGAAATTATCTTATTCCGTCCGGAAAAGAATTTCCAACGCTTAAATAGTTCAAATAGCCGATTATGCATACCGGATATCGACGTTGATTTTGCGTTGAAGGCCTTAAAGACTTTAATTAGCGTTGATAAGGATTGGATTCCCCAGGTAGAAGGGACATCTTTATATATCAGGCCATTCATTATAGCTACTGAGCCTTATCTTGGAGTATCTCCATCGAATAAGTATCAATTCATCATCATCATGTCACCAGTAGGTTCGTATTATAAAGAAGGCATTCATCCAGTTAAAATTGCAGTGGAGTCAGCTTTTACACGTGCAGTTAATGGAGGTACAGGTGAAGCCAAAACGGGCGGTAATTATGCATCGAGCCTAAAAGCCCAGGAAGTATCCGAAAAGATGGGTTATGCCCAAGTTCTTTGGTTAGACGGAGTGGAGAAAAAGTATATCGAAGAAGTTGGAAGCATGAATGTGTTCTTCAAAATTAATGGTGAAATCATCACCCCTGCTTTAAATGGAAGCATCCTTCCGGGCATTACTCGTGATTCCATTATAGAATTGCTGAAACATTGGGGTCTTCCCGTGTCGGAAAGACGCATTTCGATGGAGGAAGTCCATGAAGCCCATAAATTAGGTCACTTGGAAGAGGCCTTTGGAACCGGAACAGCCGCGGTCATATCACCAATTGGTGAATTTTTGTGGAATGGTGAAGAAATGATTGTTCAAAGCGGGGAAACTGGCGAACTTTCCAGAAAGCTGTATGATACACTGACAGGTGTCCAAACAGGTAAAGTCGCAGACGAGTTGAATTGGACTACGAAAGTTGAAGAAAAAGTGACTCAATGAGACTTAAAAAAAAGGGGTTCGGAATTAAAAAATTCCGAACCCCTTTTGAAACTCCCTTTGAATTTTGGCCTAAATTTAAGTATTGGGGCTCAACGAGACCTCCGTGTCTTCGCTGAATAAAATCCTGGTTTAGAAAGCATCCTCATCACCTTAAAATTAAGACTATAGGCAAAAGGGTTCATCTAAAAGTTAAAACAAAGTTGATTGGAACGGAGGATACGAGACTCTTGCGGGAAAAATGAGTCCAGGGGAGCCCGCGGGAAAGCGAGTGCCTGGAGAGGAAATCAACGTTCAAATTGTACAAACCGTAAAAAACTCGATTTTCATAGAGTTTGTTTACAGTCCGAAACCTTCTTTGAAGGTTTTTTGTTTCACATAATCATTTTGTGTCTTATGGCAACAGCGACGGCCTCGGTCCGGTGATTCACTCCCAATTTCCTGATAGCAGAAGAAATATGATCTCTGACTGTAAATTCACTAACGCTCATTTTTGGTGCCATTTGCTTTAAACCCAATCCATTGGCTAAATATTGAAGGACCTCCACTTCACGTTTGCTTAGAAGGTAAGTTGGAGGGGCGGAATCCAATGTCGAACCGACAGCCAGTTTTAAATAATGGGAAAGCTTCATTAAATCATTCTTGGTAACAGGCTCGGTGGGGTGAATGGGATCAACCAACACTAAACCGATGGCCATGTCATTCACATTTATCGGAATGATAGCCAATGAAGAGATGGAAAATCTTTTAACGTATTTTGCAGGGATGGAGGATTTCGCATGTTGGATGGTTAAGTATATGGGTTTGTTATGGATGACTGCTTGGTGGATGGGGTATATATCATGAATATTTTCTTTAACATTATGTAATGAAAAGGTATCTTCACTTGTACATGCACATATTCCTTCACCCATTCCTGTTAAACTTGAGTAACTGAATAAAGAAGCGCGTTGAAATGAAAAAAAATCCACACAGCCCTTTACGATCATTTGTGATTTATTTGCCATATCTTTTTGATGGGAAATCTTTTTTACATGATTCATCAGAGTTTCCTCAAGCATTCGACTTTATTCCTCCCTACATTTTCAGTGCTAGGATAAATGCTACTAATATCTTACAATATAATGAAAACTCTTACAAATCAAAAAATTCCTTAGAGAATCAAAGTTCATAATTTCAAGGAGGCATTACCATGAAAAGAAAGACTTTAACGACCACCAGCCGGAGTTTTAGAGAAGATACCCTGCCATTTAAACTTTATCAAAAGGCAAAGAAATTCGGTATATGGAATCCTCGTGACATTGATTTCAGCCAGGATAAAGAAGATTGGAAGTCATTTACTGATATTGAAAGGCAAGTGTTATTAAGGATCATATCCCTTTTTCAGGGCGGAGAAGAAGCGGTGACCTTGGATTTGCTGCCCCTCATTATGACGATAGCCAAAGAAGGCAGGATCGAAGAAGAAATGTATTTAACGACATTTCTGTTCGAGGAAGCGAAGCATATGGAGTTCTTTCGTTATACATTAGATCAGATTGGTGAAACGGGTGATTTGACGGTTTATCACTCAGACACTTATAAATCGATTTTTTATGAAATATTGCCTGAAGCGATGGAGAAACTTTTATCCGACCAATCCCCTGAAGCTTTGGCAGAAGCAGCCACTGTTTATAATATGTTTACCGAGGGTGTTCTTGCAGAAACTGGATATTTCGGGTTTTATCAGACTCTCGAAGCTAATAAAATGATGCCTGGTTTATTAAAAGGCGTGGGTCTTTTGAAGAAGGATGAATCACGTCATATTGCTTATGGGACCTTCCTGCTGCAGCGAATCATCAGTGAACATCCACATATCTTTAAACAGGTTGAAAAGAGAATGGAGGAACTTTCACCTCTGGCCATTGCGTTAAATACGGAGGGATATGATCGGTTAGGAAATCCATTTGGCAATGACCAACAAGCTATATTGAATTTTACCATGAAACAATTAACGGTGCGGATGGAGATTTTAGCCAGGGCAAAAGGGAAGGGGATTGAAGAGATCTATCAAAGTAACGAAAAGGAATATGGGGTTTTGTAAAGCCGATACAAGATACAAGCTTACTATTTAGTATATTTGTTAATGTGTGGCCATCAGGAACTTTGAGGCAGGGTATGAACAATCCTTAACTGTGAATATAGACTAATATATCTGAGGTGATCTGTATGAACGTAAACGCTCATTCGAATTTTTGGCTAAGGACTTCGGTTTACAGTGGCACTAACACTCGATCACTCATTCCAAACCTTTTCAATGGTCTCGGGGCCAAAAGGATTCTACTCGTAAGTGATGCGGGCTTGGAAAATGCAGGTGTAGTTAAGAAAGTTGCCGAAACTTTTGATCAGCAGAAATTAGGTGCCAAAGCTGAAATAGTTGGACAGTTTCTGGGTGTTACACAAGACGCAGCGAGTGTATGTGTAAATGAAGCATTGAAATATGCACGCGAAGTGAATGCCGATGCCATACTGGCCATCGGTGGAGGGAGTGTCATTGATACCGCAAAGGCATTGAAATTCGGATTATACAAAGGAATTACGGAAATTAAAGATGCGATTCCAAGCGGTTATCTGTTTGAGGGTTTTCCAAAAGCCCAATCCATGAGTATCCCGCATATTTCCGTACCCACAACAGCAGGAACCGGTTCTGAAGTATCCCCGATCGCAGTCATATATAATGAACATAAAAAAGTGAAAATGAATATATACAATGTTTTTTTAAGTTCGGATGTTGCCATTCTAGATCCCGAGTTAACAGTCGGACTGCCGTCTGACATTACGGCGTTTACTGGTGCAGATGCATTGACACATGCAATGGAAGCGATCGTTTCACCTGCGGCGACATCAATAACCGATGCTTATGGATTTCAGGCCATTCGAGTTATTGAAAGAAATTTACCAAGGGCCGTAAAGGACGGAACGAATATTGAGGCCAGAATGGAAATGCTTCATGGAAGCATGATGGGAATCACTGCATTTTGTAGTGCATTGAATGCGATCCCGGTTCATAACTTTGCCCACGCATATGGGGCGTTATTCCGTATTCCTCATGGATTGGCAAATGCTGTGTTATTACCGGTCGTCATGGAATCAACCCCGGATTTATATCTTCCAAAGGCCCATTTGATAGCCGAAGCCTTTAATGTGAAAATCCATGATGAAGATTCAAAAGGGACCTTAGCGAAAGTGGTGGAAAAGCTCCGTGTTTTCCTATCCGATCTTGGGCTGCCCTCCGACTTCAGCGCCTATGGAATTAACCAATCCGATATGGAAAGAATTCTTAAAGCAGTAAGGACGGATCCAGCTGCCACTAATTACCCGATGTCGGAGGAATTAATAATGTCAGTAGTTTCAAGAGTTTCACCCGTGAGAATTAGTTAATATTAAAAAGCCAGCCCGTAAAGGTTGGCTTTTTTTACAGTTTAATGCCATCCAAAGTGTTAAGTCCCAAATTTTTTTTCGTTAAGTCTGTTGGTTTCTATATATGAGCTTTTGAGGTGGAGCACTACCACCTGGGATCGACTCTTGTTAATGTTTTTTTCCTAAGTTTTCCTGTGCCATCTTTATAAGTTCCTTGACCATGCCTCCGCCTAATTTTCCGCCTATTTTTCCATTCTGCTTGGATGTCAGCTCACCGTTATAGTCTTTTTTCAGCGGTACGCCAATTTCCTTTGCCACTTCAAACTTTGCTTCTTCGGGATTCTTTGTACCAGCAACTTTGGCTTTTAAATCATCGAGTCCTTTTCTCGCTTCAGATACTAGAATTTTCCTTCTCCTTGCCATAAAAAATCACTCCTATTTTTTTCTTAGGTTATCCTAAAAAAAAATGATTAACATGCAGAATGAATGTTTTTTAATTGAATTACGATGAACCTTGAGGAAGTCATAAACTCTTTAATAAAGAAGTAATTATATAGGGGCACCTGATTGAGCTGCTTTGCGCTCCGAAGAAGTTTTAGTTTATTTAAAGCGGGTAACATATAATAAAACGATTTAAGGAGAAAAATGATGCTGACTGCTAATTCAAGTTTGTTAACAAAAGAAGATATGACAAATCCCGATCGAGTGCCGCAATGGCTAATTAAGGAATATCAAACATTCCATAATACAGTGACCGATAAAACCTTTCCTTGTTATTTTGGTATGAAAGCTGAAAATAAAGGGGAACTTCGTTATGCTTATATAACACAGAAAGATTGGTCCAATCTCCCAAAAGCAGTGGAAAGCTTTCTTGATTTATTTCAGGAACCGCCATATATCAGGCACGGCCTTTTCGTCTTTATGGAGCCTGAATCAATAGAGGGTGATATAGAATTTTACCGTAAAAGGTTTTGGGATATCCTGCAATACTTGCATAAAGCGGATGAAAAACCTTGGCCAATTGAAAAGCCGAAAGACCCTGAGCATTATTTATGGGACTATCATTTTGCAGGGGAGCCAATCTTTGTCTTTGGTAATGCACCTGCTTATAAACAGCGTAAAACCCGTGATTTAGGAAATAGCCTTGTACTTGGATTCCAACCCCGGATGATATTTGAAGGCTTGGAAGGAACGGAAAAAGGCGGAATCATGTCTCGTGAAAAGGTTCGTGAACGAGTGGAGAAATGGGATAACCTTCCTAAACATCCGGATATAAGTCACTTTGGAGATGTAAATCATAATGAATGGAAACAATTTTTCATAGGGGATGATATAGAACCGATAAAAGGTAAGTGCCCCTTCCATCATAAAGAGTTAACTTAACCGAGGGCAAATGCTCTCGGTTTTTTTCGCGCTACTTAGAGGGCGTCGGGATAAAATAATACAGGCGCGCAAATTCATGAAATGTAAAATGAAAATAAAAAACATATTTCTTGCCTTATGAGATTTTCAGTTTTATAATGTGAAAGTAGTAATTGCAGTTAATTCGAGATATATGGATTAAATGCTATTTTTAAAAAAACATACAAAATTAACAATTGGGGGAACAAAAATGTCTAAAGTATTATTTGTTAAATCAAATGACCGTCCAGCGGATCAAGCAATCAGTGTCAAAATGTATGAAACGTTTTTGAACACATATAAGGAAGCAAATAGTAGCGATGAAATAACTGAATTGGATTTATTTGAACTGAACTTGCCTTACTACGGAAATACTGCAATCACTGCCTTATATAAACGCAACCAAGGCATGGAATTGACAGAAGAAGAAGTGGAGATTGCCGATATCGTGCAACAATACTTGAATCAATTTCTTGCTGCCGATAAAGTAGTATTTGCCTTCCCGCTATGGAACGCAACGGTTCCGGCACCATTGGTAACTTATATTTCTTATCTTGCTCAAGCGGGAACAACATTCAAATATACAGCGGAAGGCCCAGTTGGCTTAGCTGGAGATAAAAAAGTGGCTTTACTTAATGCACGCGGATCCGATTATGCATTGCCTGGAATGGAAGCTGGCGAAATGGCTGAGAAATACGTAACGATGAATTTAAACTTATGGGGCATATCAAACCCAGAAACAGTTGTAATCGAGGGACATAATCAATATCCAGATCGCTCACAGGATATCGTTGCAGAAGGATTGGCGAAAGTTGCTGAAACTGCAGCAAAATTCTAATTCTTTAAAGGGGAAACCAGTATGTATTTTTAGCATACTGGTTTTTCTATGCAGATTTTTCTGAAAGTCGATTATAATAAAGGGTAAGCTATAAGCATGAAAGGAAGTGCAGAAAATATGCAAACGTTTAAATCACGTGACGAATTAAAGATAGAAGAAACTTGGAATTTAAAGGATATTTACGAAGATCAGGCTAATTGGGAAAAAGATTATCAAGAAGTCCTGAAGATGACAGAAAAATTAAAAACTTACGATGGGCATATTCAGTCCGCTCAAGATTTATTCGAGTATTTACGGTTAAGTGAGGAAGTTGGGTACATTTATAACAAGCTATATGTATTTGCCATGCTTCAAGCCGATTTGGATACACGGGTCACCTCATCACAAGCATTGCTGGATCGAGCTGGTAAGTTAGGGCAGAAAATAAGTAATGCTTCTGCATTCTTCATGCCGTTTCTTCTAAGCCTGGAAGAACAAACATTAAAAGGGTACATAAAAGAAGTCGAGGGTTTGAAATATTTTGAAGAGGATTTACTGGATTCCTTCCGCTATAAAGCCCATGTGTTAACGAAAGAACAAGAAGAGGTGCTTTCCCAAATAGGCGAAGCCTTTTCAGCACCTCAAAAAACGTTCGGGATGATCAACAATGCGGATATAAAATTTGGGGAAGTTACGAATGAAGACGGCGAGAGGGTAGAGCTGACGCGGGGAATGTATTCCAAATTGATTGAAGACGATGATCGCGATAAAAGAAAAGAGGCTTATTTCGCCTATTATCAGCCATATGTACAGTTGAAGAATACAATCGCTTCCACACTTGCCACGGCAATCAAAAATAATGTGAATCTTTCAAAACTAAGAAATTATCCATCAGCCTTGGAAAAATCCTTATTTGGGGATCAAGTTCCAAAAGAGGTTTATGATAATTTGATTATGTCTACTAAGGAAAATATCGGACCCATGCATAAATACATTCATTTAAGAAAAAAATTGCTGGGTGTAGAAGAATTGCGTGCCTTTGATTTAAGTGTGCCATTAGTCGAAGGCGCTAAAGAGGAGATTTCTTACGATGATGGTTTTTCTTTGATGGTTGAAGCACTGAAGCCTCTTGGCGAAGAGTATATCACAATCTTGAAAACCTTTAAGGAAAAAAGATATATCGACGTCAGGGAAACACCTGGAAAACGGTCAGGTGCTTACAATTTAGGACTTTATGGCGTTCATCCTTTCATTTTATTAAATCACCGTGATGATTTAGACAGTGTCTTTACACTTGCACATGAATCTGGACATGGTATGCATTCATACTATAGTTCAAAATATCAACCGCAAATAAGTGCCGGGTATTCCATTTTTGTCGCTGAAGTTGCTTCCACTGTGAATGAAATCCTTTTGATTCGCCATTTAATCAAGACTACAAAAGACGTGCAGAAGAAAAAACACTTACTTAACCATTTCATAGATAGTTTTAAAGGAACATTCTTCACACAGGTGATGTTTGCGGAGTTCGAAAAGATCGTACATGAAAAAGCTGAAAATGATGAACCTCTAAATGCCGAGGTTTTTAATACAGCCTATGAATCGATATTTCGGGCTTATAATGGAGATGAAATGATTTTCGATGAAGAAGTGAAGTATGGCTGGTCACGAATCCCACACTTTTATCGTCCATTTTATGTCTACAAATATGCTACTGGTTACGTTTCAGCCATCACTATCGCTGATAAGATCCTCTCTGGGGACCAAAAAACACTTGAAAGTTATTTGACCTTCTTGAAAAGCGGGAGTTCCGATTTCCCATTGGAGCTGCTTAAGAAAACAGGTGTAGATTTAACTAAACCTGATCCAATCGAAAACGCAATGAAGATTTTCAGCGATCTTGTCGACCAATTCACTGAGTTGACAGAAGGCTAATCTAAACCATTTCTTCCAAAAGAGCCCATGGTATGTGTGTTAAAAAAATGCTATAGTTAAAACATTGGCGTAGGAGAGGCCCAATCTATTGATTGGGCCTTATTTTATATGCTTATGAAACAGGTATCGCGCAAAAAAGTCTGGGTAACAGCGTTACTTTCTACTTCGGAGCCTAGCCAATGGGCCAGTTTCTTTGTTCAATGGCATATTTTGTGAGGAAAGTGAAAAATGAATTCGACAGTTAATTATATAAAAGAATGGCAGCAGGCGCTTCAACTTGAAATCCTGCATTTAAAAAAATATGGCAGTACAAAATACCTGGTTTCGAACGGCCATCTGCTTACAGGTGACGATTCTTTCAACTATTATTTCGAAACAGGTTCATCGATAAAAATCCCTGTCGGTTCCCTCGTTCGACTGGAATGGGGAGGGATTAAGCAGGAGGGAAGAATCCTCTCATCTGAAGGGAAAAGTATAATCATTGTTTTTGATCGCTCGCTAGGTGATATGATCGATGAAGCCTTTTTATACCACGACCCCTGGGAATTGCTTGAGCAATTGATCATCCGCTTGGATGAAACCAAGAGAAGCAAAAGGAAAAGGCTTCGGATCAAGCGCCTGATGGATCCGTCCATGCCGCAAAAACATCCTTTAATTGAAAATCAAAGCAGCGTGAAAGAATTATATGCGCGCTCGAAATTCAACCCTGTCACTTTTGTTTGGGGACCCCCTGGAACAGGAAAAACCTATACATTGGCTCGTACAGTAGCCAATCATTATTTACAGGATAAAAAAGTTCTGGTTTTGTCCCATAGCAACCAGGCTGTCGATGTTTTGATGGCTGAAATTTCGTCATTCATTAAAAAGAAAGATCGTTTCAAAGAAGGCGATGTGCTTCGCTATGGATCTCAAATCGGTGAATCACTAGCCATTCATGATGATATTGTTACAGGGCAATTATTAGGTAAACATGAACCGACATTAATTAAAGAAAAAGAAGAGCTTGGCGAAGAGAAACGTCTGTTAAAGCATGACTTGGCAGGGTCCTTCAGTAAAAGGGATACAGATCAATTAATTGAGATAGAGAAAAAGCTGGCCAAAGTCTTGGAGAAAATCCGCCAAAAAGAGATTCAATTCGTAAAAGAAGCAAAAGTCATCGGAACGACCTTGGCTAAAGCCGCAAATGATGAAACGGTTTATCAAAAGGAATATGATCTGGTCATTTTGGACGAAGCGAGTATGGCATACGTACCTCAGGTGGCTTTTGCTGCAGCGTTAGCCAAGCATATTATCGTTTGTGGTGATTTCAAACAATTGCCGCCTATTGCTTCGGCTCGAGATTCCCTAGTGAAACTTTGGCTGAAGGAAGACATTTTTCATCGGGCTGGTGTCGCCCAGTCTGTTGAAGAAGGAGAACTTCATCCCCATTTATTCCTATTAAAGGAACAGCGCCGCATGCATCCGGATATTTCAGCATTCACTAATCGTGTCGTCTATAACAATTTTGTTGGCGATCATAAAAGTGTTGCGACCAGCAGGGAGGGAATAATGCTGGCGGAACCATTTGCCAATAAGGCAGCGGCACTGCTCGATACTAGCTTAGCAGGGGAATATTGCATCACTGAACGCACATCCCACTCGAGAATGAATATATGGCAATTGCTTTTATCTTTTCAACTGATTCATGAAGCTTATGTGGGCGGGGCAAGATCAATCGGTTATGTCGCCCCATATCGTGCCCAGGCGGATTTGATGGAAAAACTATTGGATGACTTATATGACAAAGAACGGCAAACGGCGGATATCATCGCTGCAACTGTACATCGGTTACAGGGAAGTGAACGGGAGATGATGATTTTTGACACAGTTGATAGTTATCCGCAAAACAGGGCTGGAATGTTATTGACAGGGAGAGAAAGTGAAAGGCTCATTAACGTGGCCATAACAAGGACAAAGGGAAAGTTCGTACATGTATGTGACACTTCATTTGTTAACAAACACGTTTATCGCAGCAAAACACTTCGTCAGCTTGTCGATCATCAAATTCAAAATGATCAGATTGTATCAAAGAAAGACATTGGAAAATGGGTTAAACATCAGCATCCGAGATTACAATGGATGCATGCCCGTAAATTGGGGGACTTTCAGGAAGATATTGAATCAACAAAACAAGATATGGTTTTCGCTGTTCCGGATTTGAACAGTTTGTCAGAAGAATGGCAGCAATATTTAATGAAACGAAACCCTGCAGTGAAATTGACGATCATTTCAGCAAAAAGAAACCCTGATATCCACTCTGATCAATTTATTTGTTCACCTGTTTCCTTTTCGTTTATCATCTTGGATAAACGAGTTGTCTGGCTAGGTTTGCCCGTAGAGTCCAATAATCGGGTCCAGCCTCCATATATAGCGGCTCGTTTGGATTCGGAAATAATGGCGGATGAATTACTATCTCAATTCAAAAAAAGTGAATAGCTTTGGAAAGCCCCTTAAAAGGGCTTTTCAGACTGTAGACAAACTCGATGAAAATCGAGTTTGTCTATTTTTATGGCTTGTACAATTTGGACGTTGATTTCCACTACAGGCACTCGCTTTCCGCGGGCGGTCCGGGAGCCTCCTCGGCTTTCGCCTGCGGGGTCTCCCCTAGACTCGCTTTTCCCGCAGGAGTCTCGTACCTTCCGTTCCAATCAACTTTGTCTTACCTTTTAGATAGAACACTTTTGCCTAGAGTTATTTTTGTTTTAAAATAGAAGTATTAAAACCTGGTGACACGGCATATCTGGCAAACACATGTGGAAGAAGCAGATCATCTGCGTCATCATCAAAATGTAAAACCTATATATGCGAAGCGTAAAGAAACGAATGAGCGTGTATTCGCAGATGCAAAAGAAAAGCATGGTATGCGTTGGACTACTTTAAGGGGACTTAAAAAATTGTCGATGCAGGCGATGCTTACTTTCGCTGCCATTAATTTAAAGAAGATGACCAATTGGACATGGCGAGGACCAAAAATGGCATAAGATAGTGGGCTCGTAGAGCCCCCAATCTCTTAACTTTAGGCGAAATTCAGAGGGAATTTCAAAAGGGGTTCAAAATTTTTTAATTCCGAACTCCTTTTGTCTACAAACTGGAAAGCCCCTTAAAAGGGCTTTTCTTTTTTACATATATCCCTAAAAAGACCTCGATAGAATAAGTGACGACCATTTGTGTCACTTGCCTTCTTGATGTATTAAATCAAAAACCTCGCTAGAATATACCATTTACTTATACTCCCCAAATTTGAATTCAGCTCCTTATATTTTTTGCTAAAGGCCGCAAACTAAAATAACAAAGCAAGCGTTTCAGGCGACTTTCGACTAGTTATGATTTACCATTAAATTACGAAAGACTAGAAAGGAGGTAACAAAATGAAACTTAGCATTTTGGATCAATCACCAATTGCATCAGGACAATCAGCACAAGAAGCCTTACAGGCTTCACTGCAACTCGCACAAGAAGGAGATAGACTTGGTTATAGCAGAATCTGGTTAACTGAACATCATGATCTCCCAGGATTGGCCTGTTCCGTTCCAGAGGTTTTGATAAGCTATATTGGTGCACAAACAAAAAATATCCGAATTGGTTCAGGGGCAGTGCTGCTTCCACATTATAAGCCATACAGGATAGCAGAGACTTATAATATGCTAGCTACACTTTTTCCTGGCCGGATTGATATGGGAATCGGGCGTGCTCCTGGTGGATCTGCCGAAGCAACGATGGCATTATCCGATAATTTTCTTCAGAATGTTTATAAAATGCCTGAACTAGTTCAAGAACTGTTGAATTTTCTAAGAAATGAATTTCCGAATGAACATCCATTTTCAAATGTCTCTGCTGCTCCTATCCCAAAGGTGCCGCCTGAACCATGGATATTGGGAACAAGCGGGAAAAGTGCAAAGCTTGCCGCTGAGAATGGGACTGCATACGCGTTTGGTGAATTCATGAGTGAAAATGATGGAGTGCAGAGCTTTCATCAGTACCGTGAACACTTTCAAACAAAAGGGTTGCTTAAAGAACCTAAAACGATTGTTACGGTTTCGGCCATTTGCTCAGAAACGGAGGAACATGCGAAAGAAATCGCCCTTAGCAACATTCTATGGAAAATTCAAAGTGGACAAGGTGGAAGAAAGCAGGTTCCAAGCATAGAAGAGGTAAGGAGCCATGATTGGACTGAAAAAGAAAAAGCACTGATGGAAACGATGCATGAAAAACTGATTTTTGGTACCCCTTCACAAGTGAAGTATCGGCTATACGAGATTCAGGAGAAATATCAAGCAGATGAAATCATGCTGATAACCATCACTCATAAGTTGGAGGATAGGCTTAATTCGTTTCGTTTGATTGCCAGTGAAATTCTTAACAGTTAATCCGTTCGAGCATTTTGTGTGCATTTTGTGTGCATTTTCTATATGATGGCTTTGCGTCCAATTTATCATAATTGAAAGAAAGAAGATGAAGATATGAATGCTGATCAACATGCAATAAAACTTAGCGACATTTCTTTTTCCGTTCTGGACCTGGCTTCAATCGTTGAGGGTGGTACAGTTTCTGGAGCTTTTAAAAATACAGTAGATTTAGCCAAGCATGTGGAGCAATGGAATTATAACCGTTTCTGGGTTGCAGAACACCATAGCATGCCAGGGATCGCAAGCTCTGCAACGTCAGTGCTTATAGGCCATGTTGCAGGAAAGACGGAAAGAATTCGCGTCGGTTCTGGCGGCATAATGCTGCCGAATCATGCACCGCTTGTTATCGCAGAACAATTTGGGACATTGGAAGCAATGTATCCTGGTAGAATAGATTTAGGGCTTGGGCGAGCTCCGGGAAGCGACCAATATACAGCCATGGCACTCAGGGGTGACGTACGTAATAACGGTCAGGATTTTCCTGAACAATTGGCGCAGCTCCGCAGTTATTTAGATGCGGATTCCAAACATAATCGTGTTCGCGCCATCCCTGGCGAAGGACAGGATATCCCGATTTGGCTGCTTGGTTCAAGCGGCTTCAGTGCAGCATTATCAGCACAGCTGGGATTGCCATTTTCATTTGCAAGTCATTTTTCCCCTGAAAATACTCAACCAGCTTTAGCCCGTTACCGCAATAATTTCCAACCATCCGACGTTCTCGATAAACCTTATGTCATGGTTGGTGTCAATGTTTTTGCAGCTGATACTACAGAAGAAGCGCAAAGGATTGCTACATCTTATCAACAGCAGTTCTTGAATTTGATACGGAACACGCCCGGTCAACTTGCTCCTCCAGTTGATACAATGGAAGGCCTTTGGACAGAATATGAAAAGGCCATTGTCATGAAGCAGCTGAACGCTTCCATCATAGGAAATCCAAAAGAGGTTAAAGAGCAGTTGCAGGCATTTTTAAATGAAACGCAGGCGGACGAAATGATTATAAACTCTGCCATTTATGATCAGGTTGCACGCCTTCGTTCTTATGAAATCATTGCAGAGGTTACTGGAATGAAATAAGTGTCAAAGAATGAGCTTGCAGATTCCGTGTCTGCAAGCTTTTTTATAAAATACATACCGATTTACTTCATAAACAAAGTTAGGAGACAAGAATGAAACGAGAAGATCCTTTATCCTTAATATTTCACTTCACAGATAAACAAGGTGACAGCAGGCCTCTATATTTTACGAACCCGAAAAAAGTGTTCACCGCCCATTCAATTGAGGATGTCATTCCCCAATTCCAAAAAGTCCAGGAAGCGATAGAACAGGGGCATTATGCAGCGGGATACGTTTCCTATGAAGCGGCACCTGCTTTTGAAAAATCTTTTAAAGTAAAAGATGGAGCCAAAATGCCATTATTATGGTTCGGGATTTTCGATAAACCGGAAGAAGAATTACCTGAAAAAATGACAGGGGCTTTTAATTTAGCTGAATGGCAATCAGAAACGAATTCACATAACTATCATTCCGGGTTTCAAATGATAAAATCTGAAATCGAGAAAGGCAATACGTATCAAGTCAATTACACGATGCGTTTGCAATCCAGGTTCGAAGGAGATGACTTCGCTTTCTTTGATCGCTTGAAGAGAGCTCAACGCTCGAACTATAGTGCATATTTGAATGTGGGGACACATCGAATCCTATCTGCTTCACCCGAGTTGTTTTTCCGTTGGGAAGATGGCCAGCTGATTACTCGGCCAATGAAAGGAACGGTAAAGCGGGGAACGACACTGAAAATGGATCAGCTTAATGCAGACTGGTTAGCAGCCTCGGAAAAGAATCAAGCAGAAAACTACATGATTGTGGACCTGCTCAGAAATGATTTGGGAATGATTGCAGAACCAGGAAGCGTCAAGGTTCCACAGCTTAAGGCAATTGAAAAATATCCGACCGTTTGGCAAATGACATCCACGATTACGGCCGATACGTATCCAGGAACAACAATCATTGATATATTCAGGGCTCTTTTTCCTTGTGGATCGATAACAGGGGCACCTAAAATTAAAACGATGGAAATCATCGCTGATATCGAGAATTCACCACGGGAAGTTTATTGCGGTGCAATCGGGTTCATCACCCCTGAATCCGAAGCCGTTTTTAATGTGCCGATTCGTACGGTCGTGATCGATAACGAAACTGGGAAAGCCGAGTATGGGGTAGGAGGTGGAATTACTTGGGATTCCGAGCTATCTGAAGAATATGACGAAGCGTTTTTAAAAGCCAAATTATTGACGGTAGAAAGGCCTGCTTACAAACTATTGGAATCGATGAAGCTCAGCGATGGCGAATATTATTTGTTGACTGATCATATCGATCGGATGAAACAATCCGCTGATTACTTCGATTACCGGTTCCCTGAATTGAATCTTAGAGATCAACTCCAAAAGTATGCGGATATGAATCAAGGGACGTTACAAAAGGTAAGAGTATTACTTCATGAAAATGGTGAAATTGAAGTCTCTGGACAAGCAATCAAGCCCCTTGAATCAGAATTTACGGCTATCTTGGCTGAAACTCCAATATCAAGTGCAAATCCATTTCTATTTCATAAGACCACCAATCGTGATGTATATGAAGGCTTTCAAATGAATAATCCTGACTTCCATGATGTTTTGCTTTGGAATGAAGAAGGATTCATCACGGAATTCACGAACGGAAATGTGGTGGTGAAGATAAATGGTGAACTCTATACCCCTCCGGTGGAAGCAGGTCTGCTTGCTGGAACATTTCGTCAAGACTTGATCAGGAAGAAGGAAATCATGGAAAAACCCATTTCAAAGGCTGACCTTAATAACGCTGAGGAAATTTGGTTTATTAATAGTGTGCGAGGGAAATTAAAAGTGAATTTGACTTTCTAAGCTGATTATTCGTGAAAAAGTGAAAATTGTAATCTTTATCGCAGTTTGTTGAGTTATAGTAGAAGATGAAAACTACATTTCCGGGAGGGACTGCTGTGGAGATGCATAAAATCGCAGGTTTATCGATCATGGATTGGAAAGCGAAAGATCCTATACTTAATAATGTGATAAAGATGAACGAAGTCTTCTGGA
Source organism: Bacillus sp. T-10(2022) (assembly GCF_056502895.1). NCBI lineage: Bacteria > Bacillati > Bacillota > Bacilli > Caryophanales > Bacillaceae > Bacillus > Bacillus sp. T-10(2022). The sequence continues at coordinate 3,017,841 of NZ_CP113518.1, read as the reverse complement.
CGAATCCAGATTACGGTAACAAGCAAGAAAACCCAATCGTCCAAGCTGAACAAGTTAAATCTGCTGAAGAAAGATTAAATAGATTTGCCAATTATATAATTAAAGCCTTTCCAGAAACCGAACCAATGGAGGGGATCATTGAATCACCACTAGTCGAGATTCCTTCCATGCAAAAAAACTTGGAAAAATCCTATGGAACTAAAATGGCTGGGAAACTTTTGCTGAAATGTGACAGTCATTTACCAATATCAGGTTCCATCAAGGCTCGCGGAGGTATTTATGAGGTCTTAAAACGTGCTGAGGAAATAGCAATGAAGCATGGTGGTTTAAAACGGACTGATAATTATGGGATACTTGCGAACGATGAATACAAAGAGCTTTTTTCAAAATATTCGATTGCAGTCGGTTCAACCGGCAATTTAGGAATGAGTATTGGAATAATAAGCGCTAAGCTGGGATTCAAAGTAACGGTCCATATGTCGGCAGATGCCAAACAGTGGAAAAAGGATAAATTAACAAGTCTTGGAGTCATTGTAAAGGAATATGATGATGATTATAGTAAAGCTGTAGAAGAAGGCCGTAATGAAGCATCACTTGATCCCGATTGCCATTTTATTGATGATGAAAATTCAATGGATCTACTGCTAGGTTATGCGACAGCTGCAACGCGCCTGAAGAAACAACTGAAAGATATGTCCATACCAGTAGACGAAGATCACCCTTTGTTTGTGTACTTGCCATGCGGAGTCGGCGGCGGGCCCGGTGGTATTACATATGGGCTCAAGTTAGCCTTTGAAGATGATGTACATTGTTTTTTTGCAGAGCCGACACATTCACCATGCATGACGCTCGGATTGATGACAGGCCTTCATGACAAAATCTCGGTGCAGGACTTTGGCATCGATAATAAGACGGAAGCTGATGGTCTTGCTGTCGGAAGGCCTTCAGCATTGGTTTCCCGTATGATGACGACCATGTTAAGCGGCAGCTATACCATAGAGGATAAAAGGTTATTCGATCTGCTCAGGGGAATGGCAGAGACGGAAGGTCATTATTTAGAGCCATCTGCCCTCGCAGGAGCATTGGGTCCGGTACAACTTTTTAAAGCTCCAGAAGGAAAGAAATATCTCATGGACCAAAAACTGCTGGATAAAATGAACCAGTCCACACATATCATCTGGGCGACCGGCGGGAGCATGGTGCCAAAGGATATGATGGACCAGTATTTATCTAAAAGGTAAAAAATGTTCACTAGAGTTAATTTATCAGACTGTAGACAAACTCGAAGAAAAGCGAGTTTGCCTGCAGTTTTTTATTGAAAAAACGTCTCAGTTGTTTCAGCCAAAGCAGTTTTTCGACCTTGACCACACATCATTCGACCGTTCACGCAGTTTATTCGACCCACACCGTGCTTTATTCGACTGTTCACCCATTTTATCCGATCCACACCGCACATTATTCGACCGTTCACCGTATTATTCGGACCCCGTGCATTCATTTTGCGGTCCATATATTGAAACCGTTCCCTTCCGCCAACTTCCTGCCCAGCCTCATCAAAGCAAGCATTTAGGCGGGTCTCGGCTAGCCAGCATTCGGCAAGAGTGTAGGTTCAATCTGTTGTGGTTTCATTCCAAATAAAAGTATTGGTTAAAATCATGAAAGGGAATTAGGAAGAGACCATTCCGAACCCCATTTTGTCGACAAACTTAAAGAAGTTCACGAAAGTGAACTTCTTTTTTCTTTATAAACCCCATGAGTTTAATAAAAGTTGAATGGCTTTTTCCAATTCGGATTCAGGGATCCCTGCAAAGCCCAATATGATTTTTGGAGGATGTTCGTCAATTTTTTCGATCGAATATGTCGATAAGCCATAAATTTTAATATGGTCTTCATTTGCCTTTTGAATAAGTGTCTGTTCATCCATGCCGTTCTTAACGATGAGGACGATATGCAATCCTGAACGCTCTCCAATGATTTTTATTTGTTGATGGGGTTTAAACAGCTCGATCACTTTATCCAACTTGCGACGGTACACTTTCCTCATCCGATTCAAATGCTTTTCAAAATCCCCTTCCTTCATGAACTGTGTCAATACATGCTGATCAATCCGAGAAACGGTTGAATGGTAAAAAGATAATTCCTGTTGATGCATTTGTAACAATGGAGCGGGAAGAACCATATAACTGATTCGAATTGATGGCATCAATGATTTTGAAAATGACCCTAAATAAATCACCTTATCACTAGCATCCATACTTTGTAAGGAAGGGATTGTTTTTCCACTATAACGAAATTCACTATCATAATCGTCTTCGATAATATAGCGGTTTGCAGCCCCTTGAGCCCAGTTCAACAATCGCGTCCGTCTGTTAACGGATAGGATTGTCCCATTGGGGAAGTGATGTGAGGGAGTGACATACACGACGTCGATGTTTGAATCTTCAATTTGGTTCACCTTTACGCCTTCTTCATCAATTTGCAGTGGATGGACTTCATTTGGGTAGCTTCGTAAAATCCGGTGAATCAAGTGATACCCAGGATCTTCAACACCATAGATGGCATTTTTATCGAATAGAAGGACAAGCTGCTGCAATAAAATTTCCATTCCTGCACCAATGATAATCTGTTCGGGAACACATTGTACACCACGTGCATGATACAAATAATGGGCAATTTCACATCGTAATTCATATTCCCCTTGAGAATCCCCAAGTAAAAGAAGATCTTGATGTGATTCATCGATTTTGCTTTTCATGTATTTTCTCCATTTTTCAAATGGGAAGTGTTCCGTGTCAATTTGGCTGGGATGAAAATGATATAGCAATTCCCCTTCTTTATGATTGATTTGTTCCACTGATACTTGGTTAGTTTGTGTATACTCTAAATCCTCGAATGTTTGAATATAGTACCCTTTTCTTGGTATGACTTCAACGTATCCTTCAGCAGTCAATTGTTCATATGCAGTCTCGACAGTATTTTGACTTATTTGCAGGAACTCTGCCAATTTCCGTTTGGAAGGCAGTTTTGTGCCGTAAAGAAGACGGCCATCAATGATTTCTTTTTTAATATATGAATATAATTGTTCGTACAAAGGTACTTCACTTAACCGATTTAAATCGCAAGAAAGCATATTCATTTTGTTTCCACCTTTTTTTATAAATTTACTGACCCTATTAAATTTATTAAAACTGACACTTTCAATGCGGTCAACTCTTTTTTATACTAAGTCTAACAAATCTAAAAAATGCAAATATTAGGGGGAAGAGAAAAATGGAAAAATTATTAGGAACTGACACAGTAAAAAGAGGAATGGCACAAATGCAAAAGGGTGGCGTAATCATGGACGTCATTAACGCAGAACAAGCAAAAATCGCAGAAGCATCAGGTGCTGTGGCTGTCATGGCATTGGAAAGGGTTCCTTCCGACATCCGTGCGGCTGGCGGCGTAGCAAGAATGGCAGATCCGCGAATTGTAGAGGAAGTAATGAATGCAGTGTCCATCCCGGTCATGGCTAAAGCAAGGATTGGTCATATCGTTGAATCAAGGGTCCTGGAATCCATGGGAGTGGATTATATCGATGAAAGTGAAGTGCTGACTCCTGCTGATGAAGAATACCATATTCTAAAAAGTGATTTCACCGTACCTTTCGTTTGTGGCTGCCGTGATTTAGGTGAAGCTGCACGCCGTATTGGTGAAGGAGCATCAATGCTTCGTACAAAAGGAGAACCAGGAACGGGTAATATTGTGGAAGCTGTGCGTCATATGAGAAAGGTACAGTCACAAATTCGTAAAGTGAGCATCATGAGTGATGATGAATTAATGACAGAGGCAAAAAATCTTGGAGCCCCTTATGAAATTTTAAGAGAAATCAAACGCACAGGTAAATTGCCTGTAGTTAATTTTGCAGCCGGTGGAATTGCGACTCCAGCAGATGCAGCATTGATGATGGAATTGGGAGCAGATGGCGTTTTCGTTGGATCTGGTATTTTTAAATCTGAAACTCCAGAAAAATTCGCATCCGCAATCGTTCAAGCGACTACATATTTCACTGATTATGAATTGATTGGCAAGTTGTCCAAAGAGTTAGGCAGTGCAATGAAAGGAATTGATATTTCCAAACTAGCTCCGGCAGAACGGATGCAGGAACGTGGATGGTAATATGATAACTATCGGTGTTTTGGGTTTACAGGGAGCAGTTGAAGAACACTTGAATCAAATCAAAGCTGCCGGCGAACAAGCAGTTATAGTAAAAAAGCCGGAGCAGTTGCTAGAAATCGATGGCTTGATCATTCCAGGCGGAGAAAGCACGACGATGAGGAAACTAATGGATCGCTATGGATTTATGGAACCGGTCAAAACTTTCTTCGAAGATAAAAAACCAATTTTCGGTACATGTGCAGGGATGGTATTGGCGGCCAATGAATTGACTGGCGATGAGAAGGCCTATCTTGGACTAATGGACATTTCCGTGAAAAGGAACGGATTTGGACGTCAAAAGGATAGTTTCGAGGCTGAACTATCAATCAAAGGAATGGAAACCCCTTATAAGGCAGTTTTCATCCGGGCGCCATTTGCTGATGGAATTGGAGAAGGTGTAGAAGTATTGGCTGTTTATGAAGAGAATGTAGTGGCTGCGAGACAAGACCATGTCCTCGTTAGTGCGTTTCATCCAGAATTAACAGGTGATGATCGTTTTATGCAGCTTTTCATTGAAATGGTGAAGACATCCATAAGTAAGGCCGAATTGAAAACCTGTTAAAAAAATGAAGCTGTCCTAGTAATAGGACAGCTTTACTTATGAAAGCTCAAAACCCTATATAAATACATATTGCTTGAATTAAATATTCCTTACTTTTATAATAAAAAAAGTAAGTAAACACTTACTATATTTTTAGTGTTGAAAGGGGAATGTACATGACAGCAAGAGTTGCAGTTATTACAGGAGGAGCAAGCGGTATTGGCCGGGCCACATGCTTGAAATTTGCAGCAAAAGGGGACAAGGTCGTTGTTGCGGATTTTAATGAAGGAATGGGACAGGAAACCGTTGAACAGATTACAGCGTATGGCGGAGAGGCCATTTTTGTAAAAACGGATGTTTCTAAGCAGGAAGATGTTGAATCCTTAATCAATAAAGCAGTGGAAACATTCGGAAGGATCGATATCATGTTTAATAATGCCGGCATCGGTGCAGGCGGTATGATCCTCGATCAAGATATGGAGGGTTACTTCAAAACGATTGGAGTGAATCAGCACGGAGTTGCCTTTGGAATCATGGCAGCAGGACGGAAAATGAAGGAGCTAGGTAACAAGGGTGTCATTATTAATACGGCTTCTGTGTTTGCTTACTTAGCTTCCCACGGAACCTTTGCCTATCAGGCGACTAAAGGAGCTGTAAGAATGATGACACAGACAGCTGCTTTGGAATTAGGTGCTTATGGCATACGGGTAGTGGGCATTGCGCCAGGCGGGGTTGACACTCCTATCATTCAAGGCTATAAAGATATGGGAATCATCGATAAATTGAATGCAAGTCAAATGCGCGGTAAATTAATTAAGCCAGAAGCCGTTGCAAATGCCGTCTATCTATTATCTTTAGAGGAAGCGGATGCGATCAATGGAAGTGTAGTCATGGTCGATGATGGCTATGCATCCTTTAAGTGATTTTCTCTATAAGAAAACATCGTCCCAATCAGACGATGTTTTCTATTTATGATATATGGGAATATTGAATTCTAATGAATCAAAGGTAATATTGACCGATTGATACCATCGGGATATCATGGAAAATAGATTGGTGAAACCGGTCTTATCATTATAAAAGAAGGTTGATATTTTTGAAAAAAGGGCAGCAAACGAAAGAACGAATCATAAATGTAGCCCGGACTCTTTTTGCCACTAAAGGTTTTGACATGACAAGAACGAATGAAATTGCCTCTGCTTGCAATGTTTCCGAAGCTACTATTTACAAATACTTTGACAGCAAAAAAGATTTGCTATTGGCTACCATTACCCCTGATGAGAAAGAGGAATCTGAAGATGGGACTAGCCATCTATCTACGGATGATCTAGTGGAGAATCATGTTTGCACCATGATAAATAAAATTCTTGATAATAAAGAACAGTTTTCGATACTATTCAGGGAAACACAATTTGATCAAGATATTTCTAAGCAATATGTAGATCAGATTTTCAAGCCGAATGCCAGGCATATTGAAATACAGAAGAGAATAGATAGTGGTGAGATACAGTATATCTCTGATATTATCCTATTTAATGTAGGGATCATTTCTTTCACATTGGCATTATCTACACATTATGAGATCCATCAGCAGAAAAAGGAGCCATATTTTACTTCTGAACGAATTAAGAGCATTGCTCAACTTTTGGTATATGGTATTCATGGCAAACAAAAACATACATAATGAAACGGTCATATTTGCGGCTTGATGCTCAAGCCCTTCAATATGACCGTTTTATTTTCCTTAAGATCCGATGGAGTAAACTTGAAAATTTTTTAAACCAGAGTGTAAGATTTGACTTATATTTTTCAGACTATTACGATAAATGCATGCTGTACGAAATGCTTACGAAGATTTTATCTTGAAATCATGTAATATTGGAGGGGGAGATTAAATGACCGATATCGTAATTTTATCAGGAAGTCCGGCTATTCCGTCCAGAACGGACATTTCACTAAAACATATTCAATCATTAGTCGAAAACGAAGGTTTTACCACAGCTTATTTCTCAATTACGGATTTCTCAGCAGATGATTTATTCCAAGGCAAATATAATAGCGAAGATATCTTAAAGCTTTCAGAGAAAATTCAAGCAGCTAGAGGTGTCATTATTGGTTCACCGGTTTATAAGGCTTCTTATACAGGTGTATTGAAGGCCTTGATCGATTTGCTGCCAGAAGGTGCTTTTAAGGGTAAGCCAGTACTGCCAATCATGATTGGCGGAAGTAACAGGCATCTATTGGCGATTGACTATGCACTTAAACCATTAATTTCAATATTAAAAGGCGAGCCGCTGCAGGGGATTTATTTCGTTGATAAAGAAATAGATAAACAGAATTCAGAAAACCCGATAAATGATTTGCATTTAATTGATCGCGTCCAGAGTCAAGTTCAAGAATTTGTAGAAGCGATACAGTTAAGAAATTAATGAATTCGAGTAATTCCTTCTATAAAAAGGACTGGAATTCGAGAAATTATTTTTTCAAAGAATGACAGGCGCCAATAATAGGTTTGTTAATGAAAATAGACTCATTTTTTTGGATGCTTTATCTAAAAAGACGAGTCTATTTTCGTATTTACATGAACATAAAATCATAATCGGAATAGTGTGTATAAAAATAACAGTTCATCCATAATATTAAACCAAGTTATTTTATAAGAAAACTCCATTGACAAGGATTAAATATATGTTAATATTTAAAATAATAAAACTTATCCAGAGCGACGGAGGGAATTGGCCCTTTGAAGTCCAGCAACCTGCATGATCGATGCAAGGTGCTACCTCCAACAAAATGTTGATCATTTTGGAAGATAAGGTAAAGATATTTACCTTGGGATCTTTCCATCATGGAAAGATTTTTGTTTTTTGGGAAAGTTGTAGGCAAACCATAACAATGTAAGGTTGTTTGGAATTATATAAATCTAAGAAATTCATTGAATCAGCGGTGAAAATAAGAAATTCGCGGATTTTCTTAAAGGAGGAACAGGCTTGGATAAAGAGAATCAGCTTGAAGAAATATTTGAACGACTTCAAGAAATGCTTAATTCTATGAAATATGGATCCATTACACTTATTGTCCAGGATGGTAAAATCATTCAAATGGAAAGAAATGAAAAATTAAGAATTAAATAAGGTATCTGCTGACTAGAAAAACTAGAGGCGGGTTTAACTGATATAAAGAGAGTATTGGTTAGATTCGTCTCTTTTTTCCTAGAGTCAAACAATTACAACGGGCATTGATCAACAGTTACTCTAACCTGATACAGCAAGTTTTTAGAGGGGGCTACAAAGTTGGCTGCATTAATAAACTATGAAAATTTCAACACTGGGGATTTCCCTGTATTTCCCGAAGACAGTGAGACAAAAGGTGCTTTGGAAGTTCTGCAATGGGCGAATGACCATTATGGAAACGAACTGATTTATGCTTGCAGTTTTGGCATAGAAGGCATCGTGCTTACGGATTTATTGGCGAAGGTCAATCCTTCTGCCAAAATAGTTTTCCTTGATACAGATGTTCATTTTGAGGAAACTTATCAATTGATCGAGCAAGTGAAAAAGCGATATCCAAAGCTTTCGATCGAAATGAAGAAACCTGCCTTGACGCTAGAGGAACAAGCAGCGGAATATGGGGATGAATTATGGGTTAGAGATTCAAATAAGTGCTGTAATATCCGTAAAATCATTCCGCTTACCGATGTGCTTTCAACGGCAACAGCATGGCTTTCGGGACTGCGGAGGGAGCAATCCGAAACAAGGGCTTTAACCGAGTATATCAATAAGGATAATAAGTTCAAGTCAGTTAAAATATGTCCACTCATACATTGGACATGGAAAGATGTTTGGCGCTACGCCCACAAAAACGGACTTCCATATAATATCCTGCATGATAATGGATATCCGAGCATTGGATGTAAAACATGTACAGCACCAGCCTTCAATGCAGATGATTTACGCTCTGGCCGTTGGCAAGGAGCTCAAAAAACGGAATGCGGATTGCATTTATCTTAAATAAATAAAAACCATAGGCTTAAATAAATAAAAACCATAGGCTTAAATAAATAGAAACCATAGGGGGAAATTAGCATGACAATCAGTTTACCGCACGGAGGAACATTAATCGATCTTTGGGAACCAAATTATGATATTAGTAAAATAACAAAGTCAATCGAAATCGATCAAATTGCTTTAAGTGATCTTGAATTGATAGGCACTGGTGCCTACAGTCCAATTAAAGGATTCTTTACAAAAAGTGACTACGAGACAGTGGTCAAGGATTTGAGGCTTAGCAGCGGTCATGTATGGAGCATCCCAATTACGCTTCCTTTGACCGAAGAAACTGCAGAAACCCTTACTATAGGTGAAGAAGTAACGTTGACTCATGAAGGTGAAACATACGGGGTTCTCTCCGTTTCCGATATTTACACGCCAGATAAGCAATTGGAAGCGACATTAGTATATCAAACGGATGATGAGAAGCATCCTGGAGTGAAAAATTTATATAACCGCGGTGATGTATATGTCGGTGGGGAAATAAAGTTGATCAAGAGAATAGAGCGTCCGCAGTTTCAAGCTCACTATTTGGACCCAGTCGAGACAAGGAAAGCTTTTGCTGAAAAAGGCTGGGAAACGGTTGTCGGCTTCCAAACGAGGAACCCTGTTCACCGTGCACATGAATACATTCAAAAGACAGCATTGGAGATTGTCGACGGCTTATTCTTAAACCCTCTTGTAGGTGCCACCAAATCAGATGACATTCCGGCAGATGTAAGAATGGAAAGCTATAAAGTGCTGCTTGAAAAATATTATCCTAAGGATCGCGTCTCCCTTGCAGTTTTCCCTGCTGCCATGCGTTATGCAGGACCTAGGGAAGCCATTTTCCATGCGATGGTCCGTAAAAATTATGGTTGCACACATTTTATCGTCGGACGTGATCATGCGGGTGTGGGCGATTATTATGGAACATATGATGCTCAAAAAATCTTTGGGAATTTCAACGCAGATGAGTTAGGGATCACGCTATTATTCTTTGAACATAGCTTTTACTGTAAAGCATGTGGCAATATGGCTTCCGCTAAAACTTGTCCGCATGGCAAGGAAGACCATGTCATCCTGTCTGGAACGAAGGTAAGGGAAATGCTGCGTAACGGAGAAATTCCTCCAGCTACCTTTAGCCGTAAAGAAGTCATCGAGGTGTTGATCGAAGGTCTAAAAAAGAATGAAGTTTATAACTGATCGGACATAAATTGAAGGATCACATGAAGAGGGGGATTTTTAATGAGTAAAAGTACGAATGTCACTTGGCATGAAACGTCATTGACCAAGGAGCTCCGCCGGAAGCAGAACGGCCATGAAAGCACAGTTCTATGGTTCACTGGTCTCTCGGGCTCCGGAAAATCAACGATTGCGAATGCAGTCGCTAAAGAGTTATATAATCGGAATATTCGAAGTTATGTTTTGGATGGTGATAATATCCGTCATGGTTTGAATAAAGATTTAGGTTTTTCTGAAGAGGACAGAACCGAGAATATTAGGCGAATCGGTGAGGTTTCCAAGTTATTCGTGGATAGTGGGCAGTTCGTATTGACCGCCTTCATATCACCTTTCAGGGCAGATCGGCAGATTGTACGTGATTTACTTGAAGAAGGGGAGTTTATTGAAGTATACATAAAGTGTCCGATCGAAGAGTGCGAAGTGCGTGATCCTAAAGGTCTTTATGACAAGGCGCGTAAGGGAATCATTAAAGATTTTACCGGAATCGACTCTCCTTACGAAGAACCTGAACAACCGGAAATCATTTTAGAATCCGACCAATACAGCATTGAAGAGTGCGTTGAACAGGTAATCGGTTATTTGTCAGCAAAGAAAGCGATTTAATCAAGGAGGATAATATAATGGTTTACGAGAAATTTTGGTCGGAAAATCCACTAATCGCTAAAAATAAAACGGAAGTCTGGAAATTGGAAAAAGACGGCTTGAAGATATTTGATGATATTCCACATTACGCAGCAAATGGTTTTGATTCCATCCCTAAGGAAAATTGGGATATGTTCAAGTGGGCAGGTCTCTACCTGCAACGGCCAAAAGAAGCTGGTTATTGGATGATGCGTGTCGTTATTCCCGGCGGTATCCTGACTTATGATCAACAAATTACGCTGGCAAACATCGCTAAAGATTACGGGAGGGGTGTATATGACATTACAACCCGTCAAGCCATTCAATTCCATTGGCTGACCATTGAACAAGTCCCGGATATCTTAAATCGTTTGGAAAAGGTTGGAATGACTACGGCTGGTGCTTGTGGTGATATCACACGCAATATCATCGGGAATGCATTGGCAGGCATCGATCCTGACGAACTTTTCGATACACGCGAGGTTCTATATGATGTATTTGAGTATTTCCGCCTTAACGAAGACTATTCGAACCTTCCTAGGAAATATAAAATGTCCATAAGTGCTAATATCCATAATGCATCAAATGCTGAAATCAACTGCGTTTCTTTCAATCCAGCAACTAAAGAAATTGATGGAGTAACGGAAGTTGGTTTTCACGTAAAAGTAGGCGGTGGGCTGTCCTCCGTTCCGATGCTGGCAGAGGAACTTGATTTATTCATTTTACCTGAAAAAACAGTCGAAGTAGCGGCAGCCATCACGACGATATTCCGTGACTTCGGGTACCGTGAAAAACGTCATCGCTCACGATTGAAATTCCTTGTCGCTGATTGGGGTCCTGAACAATTCAAGGAAAAGCTGCTGGAATACACCGGTCCGCTTCCTGAAAAGGGTGAAAGTGCGGTGGAGGGATGGAATGCAGGTTATTTCTACGGCATCCATAAACAAAAACAAGATGGTCTGAACTATGTTGGAGTCAATATACCAGTTGGTCGCCTAAACCCAGACGAAGTGATCGAGTTTGCCGAACTTGCGAAGAAATATGGAAATGGTGAAATCCGAAACTGTAATTCTCAAAATCTTATCATTCCAAATGTGCCGGATGCAAAACTTGAGGAATTAAAACAGGAATCCATCTTTGAAAGATTTCCATACCACCCAAAAAAATTCATTGGTTATTCCGTTTCTTGTACAGGCATCGAGTATTGCAACCTGGCACTCGTTGAAACAAAAGAACGAATGAGGACCATTTCTGAATCATTGGACAAGGAAATAGATCTCGATGTTCCTGTAAGGATGCATATGGTCGGTTGTCCGAATAATTGCGGTCAAAGAGCCATCGCCGAAATTGGCCTGCAAGGCATAAAAATGAAAAACCAGGACAAAAAGATGGTCGAGGCTTTTGAAATATACGTCGGTGGAACGCTGAATGAGGGCGGGAAATTCAATGAAAAACTTAAAGGGAAAGTGGAAGCTGAAAAGCTCTATCATGTTCTGAAAGAACTGATTCTATTTTTCAAAGAAACAAAACTTCTATCGGAAACCTTTCTTGATTTTGTGGAAAGGGTAGGGATATCCGAGTTACAAAGTAAGCTTGATGATATATTAACGGAAGTGGCCGTTTAATAGGGGAAGGTAAGCAATCGATGAATCTATACCGTTTTGAAGTCACTATCAAGGAACAACCGATTCATGTCATCATTGTTGCCGATTCAGATGAAAAGGCGTTTGAACTTGTTGATATCGAGTTGGAAAAGCATTATTTGAAAATGCCTGAAGTGGATGACATCTCATTATACGAAAAAAAGAAAATTAAAAATGGAGCAGGTTTCGTTTTATCGGAATTCGAAACGATTCTCTAAGGGAAGGCAGGTTGCAAAAATGGGGAAAGTATATCTAGTAGGAGCCGGTCCCGGAGATCCAGATTTAATTACATTAAAAGGATTAAAATGCATTCAAGAAGCTGATGTCATTTTATATGATAGACTTGTCAATAAAGAACTTTTGAATCATGCAAAAGACGGTGTCGAGCTGATTAATTGCGGTAAACTTCCGGATTATCATTTGTTGCAACAGGATACCATCAATCGGTTCCTGGTCAAATATGCAAAAAAGGGAAAAGTGGTCACCCGTTTGAAGGGCGGCGATCCATTCGTCTTTGGCAGAGGCGGGGAGGAAGCTGAAGCCCTCGCCAAAAGTGGCGTGAGCTTTGAAATCGTACCAGGCATTACGGCCGGAATCGCCGCTACAGCTTATGCGGGAATTCCAGTTACACACAGGGACCACGCTTCATCTTTTGCAATTGTTACCGGTCATCGGAAAAAGGATGAAGAGGATAATATCAAGTGGGAATCCCTTGCCAAAGGTATCGATACACTAGCCATTTACATGGGTGTTAAAAACCTGCCATATATTCAAGGGAAACTTTTGGAACATGGAAAAAATCCAGAGACTCCGGTAGCCCTTATCCATTGGGGGACATTAACAACGCAAAGAACAGCTGTCAGTACGTTGGCTAATGTAGTGGAAACCGCCAATAACGAACAGATTTCCAATCCTTGCATGATAGTCGTGGGCGATGTCGTTAATTTACGGGAAAAAATTAAATGGTTTGAAGGAAAACAAACCGAAAATTTGTTGGCGAATGAGGCCTTTTAATGGAAGCCATTTTATATATTTGCCATGGAAGCCGCGTTAAAGAAGCTTCAGCCCAAGCCATTGATTTTATTAAAGTTTGTATGCAAGCACAGCCAAATTCCATACAGGAGCAATGCTTCTTGGAATTGGAAACTCCTACGATAGAAGAGGCCTACGAACGATGCGTGCAAAAAGGTGCGACGAGAATCATCGCCATTCCAGTTCTATTGCTAACGGCTGTACATGCAAAACATGATATTCCGGTCATTTTGAACAAAATGAAAGAACGGTACCCTGCCGTTGAATTGAAATATGGGAGACCGATTGGTGTCAGTGATAAAATGGTTGACATTTTAGTGGAACGGTTGGAGGAAACAAATGTAAGGGTTTCGGAGGATTCCTTGGTTTTATTGGTTGGAAGGGGCAGCAGCGATCCCGACGTGAAAAGGGATTTGTCTCGATTGGCTGATTTGCTAAGGAACAGGTTTCCTAAAATCCGTGTGCAAGAGTGTTATTTGACAGCTGCCACACCAAGCTTTGGAGAAGCATTGGAATTTGCAGGGGAATCTCGATCAAACCAAGTATTTATCATTCCTTACCTATTGTTTACCGGTCTCTTAATGCAGTCGATTGAAAATAGTATAAAAAAGATCCAAAAAAAGGGGAAGCAAAAAATCATACTTTGCCGATATCTAGGTTATCATCCAAAGATTGAACAAGCAATATCGGAACGAATTCATGAAGTGAGTGGGGAGGGAGCCTATGTATCCAATTACGCTTAATATTGAGAACAGAAAGTGTGTCATCATCGGCGGTGGTAAAATAGGTTACTTTAAAGCGGGCCCCTTATTGGAAGCTGGTGCCGAAGTGACCGTCGTAAGCCCCGAGATATGCACGGGTTTTCAACTGTTGGAGAAAGAAGGTAAGATTCGAGTCTTACTTAAAGAAGTGGAAGAAACTGACTATAAAGATGCGTTTTTAATCATTGTTGCTACAAATTCTACTGAAGTTAATGAACGAGTGTACGAGAATGCATCCCAAAGTCAGCTGGTGAACGTAATCAGCAATCATGAGCTGGGTAACTTTCATATACCGGCCACATTGAATAGAGGCATGCTTTCCATTAGTGTTTCTACCAATGGAGCAAGTCCAACTCTCGCAAAAAAAATTCGGAATGACCTAGGTAAAGTATATGATGAATCTTATGAAGATTATCTTGAATTCCTTTTCGAAGCAAGGATGATCATTAAAAGTGGTTCCTTTTCAAAAGAGGAAAAATCTAAGTTATTGAAAGATTCAATAGAGGATATTTATAAATATTCCCTAAAAGAAAGATATCGTTTCTTAGCTAGGCTTATGCCAGTAGAAGCTGAATAAAAAAATATGGGCTGATCAGAAAAACTGAAGGCACCTAACCAACATGTCATTTCATGTTGGTTAGGTGCCTCTTTGTGTCTTATGGATCAAAATGATCTATATAGGCTGCAACGTCGGGTCGATGTTATCTAGGTTCTATTTAAGTGGAAAAAGGGGAATGTCATGAAAAAGTTAATCGTTTTAGCCTTTATCGGGTTTTTAGCCCAATTAATCGATGGTTCGCTTGGAATGGGGTATGGAGTGAGTTCCACTTCCTTATTGTTGACATTCGGGATTGCCCCTGCAGTAGCATCAGCATCCGTACATTTATCGGAAGTAGTGACCACAGCCGTATCCGGAGCTTCACATATAAAGTTTGGGAACGTGGATAAGAATATGGTCTATCGCTTGATCATTCCAGGTTCTGTTGGTGCATTTGTAGGTGCATGTTTCCTGAGTAACCTGCCAGCCGAATTAGCTAAACCGTATATTGCCATATTTTTATTTGGCCTGGGTGTATACGTTTTATTCCGCTTTTTATTTATTTTTAAACCGTCAAAGGACAATGAAACCGTAAGGCCATTGACCGCAAAACAATCCATTCCGTTAGGCCTTTTTGCAGGCTTTTGTGATGCAACAGGCGGAGGCGGTTGGGGACCTATTGCAACGCCTGTTTTATTGTCAAAAAAAGGAATGACGGCGAGGAAAGCTGTAGGGACTGTTGATACGAGTGAATTTGCCATTGCTTTCTTCGGAAGTCTTGGTTTTATCATTTCGCTTGGATGGGAAGCTGTCAATTGGCTTTGGGTCGTAGCGTTGATAATTGGCGGGGTGGTTGCTGCACCAATTGCAGCCTGGTTAGTCCGGATGCTTCCTGCTCAATTAATGGGTGTTTTAGTCGGTGGTTTCATTATCTTGATCAATGTACGAACATTATTAGCTACATGGATTCCGATTGAAGCCCACATATATATTTATACAGGCATCGTGATTATATGGCTTTCTGGAATTCTTGTTACCATCAATAAGATGTCCAATGCGAGAAAACATGATCATATCGAACAACGGCAGAATGTTTCCTGAACCCCGAGTTTGATAGAAGCGAATTTACTCAAAAGTATATTGCGATACGTAACATAAAAACTCGTAGGTACATAAATACCTACGAGTAAAGCCATT
The DNA here is from genome assembly GCF_056502895.1 of Bacillus sp. T-10(2022). NCBI lineage: Bacteria > Bacillati > Bacillota > Bacilli > Caryophanales > Bacillaceae > Bacillus > Bacillus sp. T-10(2022). The sequence goes on along the minus strand of NZ_CP113518.1, from coordinate 3,002,038 downwards.
TGACAAATGGGATTCCGCCTTTAAATTTTAATATTGTTCTAAACTCTATTTAATAGATTCATTCATTTTCTAGAACCATTTATTGGCTGTTTTTAATCGAGAGATTTATGCCGCCAATATCTATGTAGTTAATTCCCCTAATAAAGAATCAATAGAACCCTTATACTAAAGATGGCCATCGTGAGAGTTTGAACAGCAGCAGAACCATTAATTTATGGCCTGCTGCTGTTCAAATGATTGAATTGTACTTTCATATAATTCAATAAGCGGTAATATATTTTTTTTAATATCGAATTGTTTCAATACCAATTTCCTTAAATCCCTGCCTGTTTGAGCACCGGCATTTGATTGATGGAGGTTGCGTAAGTCCCGATAAAGAATGGCTTGGCTGCAAGTCTGTTTTGCAGCGTGATCCCCAAAGTAGCATTCCCAGGCTTGTTGAAAGTTTTTCTTATTCACTGCCCCAAAATATCCGAGATTTCCACAAGAAATAACGGGTCTTTCGCATGCCATTGCTTCCAAAGCAACCCTGCCCGTACCTACAACATAGTCTGCAAGTGCATAAAAGTCTTTCACATTCTTTTGTTCCCCAGTGAAATGAATGAATTCTTCTTTATATAAAGATTGGATGCTCGCCGCCACATTCTTAATATCCTTGAGCTGGCTGCCGTTACCGATGATGATTACATGAAGGTTGGGGATATCCTTTAATTTTAAATCCCTGCAAGCTTTGATTAAAAGCATGCAGATCTTTGCTTTATGCCGAGTTATCCTGCTGCAGTAAAGAATTACTTTTGCATTCAGGGGGATATTCATTTTTCTTCTTAATTCCAATGAAGGGGAAGGGGAAAAATCTGCTGTATCAATTCCATTTGCAATGACTGAAATATTCTTTGGGAAAAGTGGCTGAATATGTTTTTTTACCGGTTCACTAACTGCAACCGCAGCATCTGTAAACTGTAACACACTTTTTATATCCGATTTCTGGAAGTATGTCCCGTGCAGAGTGAAGACGAAGGGAATATTGGAGAGCTTAGCTGCCTTTGCAGAGAGGTAGCCGGATATAATCTGGTGCCCGTGCACTAGTGTAATCTGTTCTTTTCGTAACAATTCTACCAAGCTGTTCAATAATGGAGATTCCTCATTCGAGTTAATCGTTAATGTTTTAGGGAAATTCATTTGGTGAACTTTACATCCCGTTTCTCGTAACCGGCTAATCATGCTGCCTTTTCCAGTAACAACTGCTGTATATATTCCTCTAGACTGTAATTCCTTCACAAGACTCAATACATGCGTTTCCGTTCCGCTTACATCCATTGTATCTAACACCATCAGGACTCTTATGGATTTCATGATGCCTTACCTCTTTGGGAAAATTCATCCGATCCAGGAATTGAATGAAGCTTAATTTTATTTGATTTTAATGGTGAAAGTAACAATTTAATGTGGGAACCTGGCTCATTTATAAGTGCGCAACAATTAGTATCGTCCGCTTCAGAAAAACCTTTATTAATAGGAAGAGAATATTTGAAAAATGGGGATTTTGATTGTTCCATACATTCTGCTTTTAATGCAGACTCTTTGTGACATGAAGGGATTACAATGCCTATGTAATCCTTTTTTTGTTTGTTTGTCATAGTTATCACCTCAACCGTATCATATTCATTCATTAAAGAAATGGACATGATTTCGTAAAACCTTCAAAAAAAAGTAAAGGAATTTAAAAAAAGGTTGATTAGTCCAAGCCGAAAACATCAGTCATCAATATACTACTTTTGAAGCGATATAGAAGCAGCAGCAAATTGTCAAGATCCTCAAAGGAATCAAGTGGATCAAGGAATTCAAGGAGATCGAATCCAGGCAAAATATTCTTCAAAAATTCAATCGAAATTCATTTTCGGTTGGACATAAAAGGATTCACATTCTCGGTCGACAACGAGTTCAGTGCTGCAGTAAAGATAAGGAAGGGGGGACCGTTGCAAAAAGGAGAGAAGGGAAAGAAATGCGAGCATGGGGATAAAGAATAAGAAGAGAACCATGACGAAGGTAATAAAATAGAAAATAAAAAAGGTGGTAAAAAAATGAACACTGAGAAGCAAAGTGAGAAGCAATGTAAAAAGAATAGTTGCGACTATCTTTACTATAAATGGCTTGTTGAAAATGGTCAAACAACACCAAGGACACCGGAAACTTCAGGAGATGTGTACTATGATTTGAGAAGTGTTTTACGAAGATTATTAGGAAGAACGGTGACTATTACAACTGATTTTGCCCCGGTAACGGGAATATTAAGTTCAATTCAAACTGATTATATTGTAATTACTGAAGCTGCAGGAACTGTAGTATTTGTTCCGTTCCGTTCCATCAATTCTGTTAGAGAGCCTATATAAGGAGGAGAATGCATTGTTAGCTAGTATTTTTTATGTACAATTAAGACATTACATTGGGAACACGGTCGAAGTGGCAACGAGCAGTGATTTATTCGAGGGAGTGTTACATGAAGTAACTGATGATGTTTGCCGATTAACAGAAACGTCTCCAGGTTATGAAGGCAATCTAGATATCATAACCATTCCACTAAATCAAATAAATTATGTTCGCGTAAGTCACGCACAATAAGCTATATGAAGAAGCAGCCATCTATAAGGTGGCTGTTTCTTTTGAACGAGTAAAATGCATCGTTTCCCTACCTTTTATATTTCATAATCAGCCATTCCACTCGTAAATAAAAGGAACTGTGTTAATAAAGGTCGGGATCACCTATGATTCTTGATACTTCTAAACCAAACTCATGTCAAGACAGAGACATGAATTTGGTTTTTTCCTGTTTAAAAGGCAGTTATTTTATATGTAAATTAAAAGCGGAATTATATGTTATCAATAATAAGGTTATCACTATGAAACAATCATCCCTCATTCTCCAAGAAACGTGTTAAGTTTTGGATATATGTTGTGTAAATGGCGGAAAAGGTAGTTAATTATTTTTCAGTTTTGTACAATGATTAAATACCAAATTTGAAAAGGAGTTTTAAAATGAAAGGCATCTCTGATCATTTAAAGGGAAATTTGGATATATTGTTCGTAGGTTTCAATCCAAGCATTCGTTCAGGCGAGACTGGCCATCATTATGCGAATCCAAACAACCGCTTTTGGAAAATCCTCTTCGAGTCCGGGCTGACACCAAGGAAATATGCCCCAACTGAAGACTCGTCATTACTGGAGTTAGGTTATGGGTTTACCAATATCGTTTCCAGGCCTACAAAAGGTGCGGAAGATATCACTAAAGAAGAGTACACAATAGGAAGGAATCAATTAAAAAGGAAAATTGAAAAGTATAAACCAAAACTTGTCTGTTTTGTAGGCAAGGGTGTTTATCAGGAATACCGTCAATTACGAAAAATCTCTTGGGGGCTGCAAGAAGAACCTTCATCGAATAAATCCATGGAATTCGTTGCCCCTTCCTCCAGCGGCTTAGTTAGAATGCCGATAGATGAGATCATCGAAATATATAGTGAGTTGCCACTTCTGCTTGGCAAGCTGAAAAGCAATTGAAGGAAATTATTAATATAAGGGTGGATTGGAAAAGCGATGGCTTTTCCAATTATGGGGAATGCTTTGAGCAAGGAGTAATGTATCGGTTTCGCTGCAGGGGTAATCGAAAAATACATCAGGATTAAGCATAATTGAAGCGGCACTAATGTCGCTTTTTTCTCTATGCAGGCTCTGGACAATTCATAGCGGCAGGGATGATAGCTGCTAGTCATCCAGTCTCGTCCATGATTTTTACGATTTTTTTGTTAACAGTCGTCATCTATTGCTGCATTGGCTCCGTAATTCAGGCAGCAAGGTTTGAAACAATACCTGATAACTTGGAGCCTTACTATCTGAAGAAACGTTTGGAGTGGCCGTCACAACGGCACAGCAGAGGAAACAGCTTGATTTTAAATGGATGCTAGGTCTGAATCTGGAGCCTATTTAAATTGGTTACTACCAAATATGCCGGCGGTTCTTTGCGCCAATGGGTTTCAAATCCCGAGAAAAATATGGGATGGATTTCTCCCTGACAGCCATGTTCATCGGCCTTTATAGTTTTGTGAATATTGAGTAAAAAAACTTTTTTATAGATCTTGCAGTCGATTTTAGCAGCGTATTAATCGATGTTGCAGTAGGTTTCTTCTTTCCTGGCAGTACTGGCGTCATAGTTGCAACGGTTATAGCTTCGGCGATAAGGATTGACAAATGGAAATAAGCGGGTATAGCCTTGCCCCCATCCTTGGCGCATCAATTGTGCGGAACAGGTCTTTTCAATTAAGGGTAATGCTATAATTGGCCGCAGCTTTTACCAGCTTTCCTGGTTGCGATGTTTACGAGATTTCTATTGGGTACGGTAATGATTGGCGTGCTTTCATTGATGATATTGCGATTATTCTTTTAATAACTACTAAACATTTGAATGATAGGCCGATATAACCAGTAATGGATTGCCATTACTGGGTTTTTATTTTCCAAAGAACATATTTCATAACGGCAACTTCATTACGGTTAGGCAAATGACGCTTTTTTAATGAACATTGGAAGCTTGATTATCAAAAAAGGCAGTGATTACATAAACTATGGTGAATGAACTTCTGAAAAAGTCGTTTTGGATAACTGAATTGAAAGCGCTTTTAATTGAAAAATGAAACAACCAACGTTTAGAAAATGGGAGTCTGTCAACAATGGGAATAAGCAAATAACTATGGAGGTGTTCAATTAATGAATGTAAATGGTGCCCTAGAGGTTCTTGATCGCATGCGGCTTCCTAATGGCGCATATACTGCAAGTATTTCCGATGATTATAATTATGTCTGGATAAGGGATGTCGTTTATACAGTAATACCTTTTATAAATGATCCGTCCAGTCGTTATGAGAAAGCATATCATGCTTTATTCGACTTATTTCAATCCTATGAGTGGAAGATAGATATTCATACGGAACAGAAACCCCAGTTTCTATTTGAACATATCCATGCACGGTATTCCACTGAGCTTAAAGAACTGCCCGATGAGTGGGGCCATGCCCAAAATGATGCGATAGGTGCCTTTTTATGGGGTGTCGGTGAAGGATATAGGCATGGGAAAAAGGTGATAAGAAACCAACGTGATTTAAAGATCGTTCAAAAGTTGGTCAGTTACTTGGAATGCCTGCAATATTGGCAAGCGGAAGATAACGGGATGTGGGAAGAGAATATCGAAATCCATGCTTCAAGCATAGGGGCATGTGTTGCTGGTTTGAATTCAGTCAAAATGCTGGTCAACGTCAAGGAAGAACTGATTAAAAAAGGAGAAGAAACTCTTCGTTTCCTGCTTCCAAGGGAAAGTTATTCAAAAGAGACGGATTTAGCCCTTTTATCCTTAATTTATCCTTATCGTCTGGTAGACCGTGAAATAGCGCTTAAAATATTGAAGAATGTCACAGAGCGCCTAGAAAGAACAAAAGGTTGCATTAGATATGAAAATGACCTTTATTATAATGACGGTCAAGAAGCGGAATGGTGTTTCGGGCTTCCATGGCTGGGCTTATGCTACCTTGAACTTGGCATGATGAACAAAGTTAAGGAGTATATAGATAAAACGAAAATGATCATTCCGGAAAATTGGGAAGTTCCCGAGTTATATATAGGAGGCAGTAATGTACCAAACAGGAATACTCCTTTGGCATGGTCAGTCTCATTATCCTATTTATTCTTGACGAAGACTCACAGTATTCGAACTGAACAAATAACATGAAGCATTCATACTTGATACCTTAAAGCTCTTCCTGAAAAATGGGAAGAGTTTTTATTGGTATAATAATATTTTTACAATAAATGACTATTTTTCGCAAAAAAATGTTTTATTTATCAAAAAAACGGGCATTTATTACAATAACTTCACCTCCATTTGAAGGATTAATACCATTTTTACCGAATATATATAATAACTGGGGAAGGATGGGTAAAATACTATCGAGTTAATACTGATGGAGGGGTTTTATTGAGTACAATTATGGACCAGCTGCAAGAGAATTATCCAAGCGATTTCGATTTATATTTGTTTCATGAAGGCACCCTTTATGAAAGCTATAAGATGCTTGGGGCACACATTGTGACATCATTAGGTAATGAAGGAGTACGGTTTGCCGTTTGGGCCCCCCATGCGAAGCAAGTTTCAGTAGTCGGTAATTTTAATAATTGGGACGGAAAAGATCATGCGATGAAACGGATCGAGCGTTCAGGTATCTGGGTGTTGTTCGTACCAGGGCTACAAGAAGGGGAACTCTATAAATATGAAATACATACACCTGGAAATAAACGTATCCTAAAAGCCGATCCATATGCCTTTTATTCGGAAGTCAGACCAAATACAGCCTCGGTCATTAAAAAGCTGGATAATTTTGAATGGCAAGATTCGAAGTGGATAGCCGATAGGAAAAAGGAAAACATTTATCATAAACCCATGTCCATTTATGAAGTGCACCCAGGAACATGGAAACAGAAAGAAGATGGCGAATTTTATACGTACCGTGAATTGGCTGATAGATTAGTTGATTATGTGATTGATAATAGTTTTACACATATTGAAATCATGGCCATAATGGAACACCCATTTGATAAATCGTGGGGATATCAGGTCACGGGCTATTATTCGGTAACCAGTCGGTACGGTTCACCTGAAGATTTTAAATATTTAATTAACCTTTGCCACCAAAAGGGCATAGGTGTGATCCTTGACTGGGTTCCCGCCCATTTTTGTAAAGACGCACATGGACTTTCCCGTTTCGATGGTACGCCTCTCTATGAACCAATTGAACACACTAGAGCAGATCGCCCGTTATGGGGGACATACAATTTTGATTTTACCAAACCGGAAGTAATCAGTTTCCTTATTTCAAATGTTATGTTTTGGATGGATGTATACCATATAGATGGGATCCGTGTCGATGCGGTATCGTCCATGGTTTATCTTAATCATGATAATCCGTTGCCGGTCAAGCTGAAAAACCAGTTTGGCGGTGAGGAAAACCTTGAAGCCATACAGTTTTTGCAAAAACTTAACGAAGTGGTTTTCAAAAAATATCCCAATGCATTAATGATGGCTGAAGAAGCAACAGACCGGCCGCTCATTACTTCTCCTACCGATATAGGCGGACTGGGCTTTAATTATAAATGGAATATGGGATGGACTAACGATATCCTTCGTTATATGAAACTTGAAACACATGAAAGGCCATATCATCATAACCTCTTAACATTTTCATTTTTCTATGCTTTTTCAGAAAATTTCGTCTTGCCCTTTTCACATGATGAAGTGGTTCATGGCAAGAAGTCATTATTGAATAAGATGCCAGGTGACTACTGGCAGAAGTTTGCAAATTTACGGTTGCTCTTTGGGTATTTCATGACGCATCCTGGAAAGAAGCTTCTATTTATGGGCAGTGAATTTGGCCAATTCATAGAATGGAAAGATGAGGAACAATTGGATTGGCTGCTTTTGGAATATGAATCACACGACACGCTGGCCTATTACTTCCGTACTCTCCAGGATTTTTATAGGCAAACTTCCTCTTTATGGAGATTGGATCATGACCCGGAAGGTTTTGAATGGATAGATCCGAACAATAGTAATCAGAGTGTCATTACTTTTATAAGAAAAGGTAAACGGAAAGGCGACTATTGCATCGTTGTCTGTAATTTTTCTGCGCAGGCTCATGCTCAATATCAAATAGGTGTACCATCCCAAGGCAAATATATCGAGGTTTTCAGCAGTGATTCAGCAGCTTTCGGTGGATCGGGTCAGATCAATGAAGAACCCATTAATGTCAAAAAGGAACCATACCATAATCAACCATACAGCATGGAAATAACTGTACCTCCATTAGGCATTTCTATTTTTATGAAGCAAACAAAAAAAAGGCGGGGGAGAGTGAACGAATAATGGGAGCAAAAAAATGGATAGCAATGTTATTGGCAGGAGGCCAGGGTTCAAGGTTAGGTGAATTGACAATCGGTTTGGCAAAACCAGCTGTTCCCTTTGGCGGTAAATATAGAATCATCGATTTTCCATTAAGTAACTGCACTCATTCTGGTATTGATACGGTTGGGGTACTGACCCAATACCAGCCATTGATTCTAAATGATTATGTTGGTAATGGCAAAGCTTGGGACCTTGATCTTGATGTTGGCGGAGTTTCCGTACTTCCTCCTTATCAAGGTAAAGAAGGCGGTGAATGGTATAAAGGGACGGCAAATGCTGTTTATCAAAATATCCAATACATTGATAACTATGATCCGGAACATGTATTGATTCTTTCTGGTGACCATATTTACAAGATGGATTACAGTAAGATGCTGGATTATCACATCGAAAAAAATGCCGAGGCTACCATAGCTGTCATTCAAGTGCCATGGCAGGAAGCAAGCCGTTTCGGAATCATGAATACCAATGATGATGATAAAGTCACTCAATTCGATGAAAAACCAAAGTATCCAAAGAGTAATCTTGCTTCCATGGGAGTTTACCTTTTCAATTGGAAAACCTTAAGACGGTATTTAATAAATGATGAAAAAGATGAAAATTCATCCAATGATTTCGGCAGCAACATCATTCCAAAGATGCTTGAAGACCGAAAAAAGCTATTTGCCTATCGTTTTAATGATTATTGGAAAGATGTTGGAACGGTCGAAAGCCTTTGGCAGGCCCATATGGACTTATTGGAGGATACGCCAAATTTCCAGTTGGATGATCAGCAATGGAAAATTTTTGCCCGCAATGCAAATCACCCGCCGCAATATATATCACCGGATGCCAAGGTCAGTCAGTCGCTTATCAATGAAGGGTGCATGATTCAAGGGAACATTGAACATTCGGTTTTATCCTATAATGTACAGGTGGGCTACGGGTCAACCATAAAAGATTCAGTCATCATGCCTAATGTTACGATTGGTGAAAACGTTCATATAGAAAGAAGCATCATAGCCAGCAATTGTGTTATTGAAGATGGTGCCATAGTTGGCAATTCAGCGGTTACATCCGATATAACCTTAATTGGTGAAAATCAGACCATTATCAATCCAAACAAAAAAAAGATCACTCTTAACTAGAAAAAGGGGAAGATGCTATGGAAAATGTGTTGGGTATTATTAACTTAATCAATGAAAGACAACATTTAAAAGATCTGACTGCTCACCGTAATGTAGCATCCGTGCCATTTGGTGGACGCTACCGTTTGATTGACTTTACGATGTCGAATCTCATTAATGCAGATGTATCAAAAGTAGCCGTTTTTCCAAAAGAAAAGTATCTTTCAGTTATGGATCATCTTGGCTCAGGTAAAGAATGGAACTTGGATCGGCGTTCAGGAGGCTTATACATCTTGCCCCCTATCCACCCGGATGAAACGGTAACAGGCGATATGAAGCAATTTTATGATCACCTCAGCTTTTTCGAACGTGCAGAGGCAGATACTGTCATCATTTCCCCTGGCAGCCATGTATGCAAATTGGATTTTAATGAAGTGCTTGATTATCACAAAAAACATAAAGCGGATATCACGGTCGTATATAAGGATTATGTAGGGGAATTGATTGAAAAACCAATCTATCACACCTGCTCGGTAGATTCGGATGAAGACATTACTGACATTAGCTTTTATACGATCCCTAGACCTGGTGACCATGTTTGTCTGGAAACTTTCATCATAAGTAAAACGCTATTGGTGAATTTGATCAAAAGCTGTGTTGCGAGTGGGGAATATGACTTTTTGAAAGACGCCGTGAAAGCCAATCTTCATCGTTTTACCGTCAAAGGCTACAATTTTACTGGAGATATGCCATTCATTCATTCCATTGAAAGCTTTCATTCCAGTAATATGAATTTCCTGAACCCTTCGGTAATCCGTTCTTTCTTCGGGGATACTTGGGATGTTTATACGAAAATCAAACATGAGGCACCGACCAAATATTCAAGTTCTTCGAAGGTTACCAATTCATTGATAGCCAACGGTTGTGATATTGAAGGGACTGTGGAAAACAGTATACTCTTCCGTGGGGTAAAGGTGAAAAAGGGAGCGATAATAAGAAACAGCATCATCATGCAAAAAGGCGTGATTGAAGAAGGAGCCATCGTTGAAAATATCATAACTGATAAAGAAGTGAGAATTACTAGTGAAAAATCAGTTATTGGTTTAAAACAGCCTACTGTAATAAAAAAAGCGGAAGTAATTTAATAGAGGAGGTGCGGCAATGAATATTGTATTTGCTGCTTCAGAATGCGCCCCTTTTATAAAAACGGGAGGGCTCGGAGACGTTATAGGCGCGCTCCCGAAAGCGCTGAAAAAACAGGGAGTCCATGTAAGTGTCATCCTTCCTAAATACGGGGATCTTCCTAACCGATTCAAACAGGAATTGGAACATATGACGAGTATTGAAGTTCCTGTTGGTTGGCGCCAGCAATTTTGCGGCATCGAAAAACTTGTTGCTAACGGAATTACATATTATTTTCTGGATAATGAATATTATTTCAAAAGGCATGGTAGTTATGGTTTCTTCGATGATGGCGAAAGGTTCGCCTTCTTTTCCCGTGCAATTTTAGAGGCTTTACCCTATTTAGAAGAAAAACCGGATGTTATACACTGCCATGATTGGCAAACGGGCCTTGTCAGCGTTTTGATGAAAGCCCATTATCATAACCATCCGTTCTATCAGGATATTAAAACGATATTTACGATACATAATTTACGCTATCAAGGAGTTTATCCTAAAGCTGTATTAGCTGAATTACTCGATTTGAGTGAGTTATATTTTAATATCGATGGTCTTGAATTTCATGGGAATGTAAGTTATTTGAAAGCCGGCCTAGCTTTTTCTAACATAGTCACAACTGTAAGCCCAAGTTATGCGGAAGAAATTCAGATTCCTTATTTCGGGGAAAATCTGGATGGATTTTTACGTAAGAGAAAAGGTGAGCTTAAAGGAATTATCAACGGAATCGATTATGAGGAATATAATCCTGCAGCAGATGAACATCTTGCTGTTCCATTCGATTCTTATGAGGGTAAGATGGAGAATAAACGTCAGCTACAGGAATCGCTGGGTCTTCCTGTCAATGATGACGTACCGGTTTTATCAATGGTAACGAGGCTTGTTGATCAAAAAGGAATAGATCTTGTTCTTCATGTTTTTCATGAAATGATGAACCAAGGAGTTCAATTCATTCTTTTAGGTACGGGTGAAGAGCAATATGAATCAGCATTTCGTCATTTAGCTGACCAATATCCAAATCAGGTTTCAGTCCATACATATTTTGATGAGGGGTTGGCAAGAAGGATTTATGCAGGTTCTGATATATTCCTGATGCCGTCACAATTCGAACCATGTGGTATCGGCCAACTCTTGGCACTGCGTTATGGTACACTGCCTTTAGTGAGGGAAACTGGCGGACTTCGTGATACGGTCATCCCGTATAATCAATTTACTGGTGAAGGCAATGGCTTCAGTTTTACGAATTATAATGCACACGATATGCTCCATACAATTGAGCAATCTGTTGGTCTGTACAAATTCCAGCCGAAAAGATGGAGGAAAATGACCGAAAATGCAATGAAGTTAGATTTCAGTTGGACATCATCCTCATTAAAGTATATGGAGCTGTATGAAAGTTTGATTCCTGTCATGAAGTGATAATTGGATAGGTAATACACAAAGCACTTGCGAACATTGTTTTCGTAAGTGTTTTGTTTCTTTTACCTTCAAATATGGGTATATGTTATTTATATATAAAATATTGCTGTGTAGGAGAATGAAACAATGAAAAGAAGAAGAATGGAATTTGTATTTTTAATTATTTTAATTGCTGCAGTTTATATGATCCTGTTCACTCATGTTAGCTTCGACGTGAAGCTATTTTTTATTGGATTGTATATTTTGGTCATGTTTATTACCCTATTTTCACTCATGCTCGAAAATAGATTTGCCCACGAGACACTTTTATGGATGTATGTGCTTTTGTTTTTCCCGGTATTTGGATATGTATTTTATCTATTCTCAGGTCAGCTCTATTTAAAGGGGTATTTATTTCAAAGTAAAAGGAAAAAAGATCGCGAAGAATGGAAGAGTCTTGTTACACATGTATCATCTCCAGATTTATCGTTCTTGAATGATCATCAGCAATCATTCGCAGCTTTTGCCAAAAATGCATCTGAGACCACCATTAGTACATCATCGCAAACGGAAGTGTTGAAAAATGGTAACGAAACGTTTACCGAAATCATTAAACAGTTAAAAAAAGCTGAAAAGTTCATTCATATAGAATATTATATTTTTCGTTCCGACAGGCTTGGTACTGAAATTATAGATATCCTTATTGAAAAAGCGAAAAATGGTGTTGAAGTTTTATTCATTTTTGATGCTGCCGGTAGTTTAAGCCTTTCAAATAATGAAGTTAAACGGATGAAAAATGCAGGGATAAAGGCTTATCCATTTTCACCATTGAAACATGGTTTTTTTAATCAAAAGTTTAATTTTAGGAATCACCGGAAAATAATCATCATTGATGGGGAAGTTGGCTTTGTAGGAGGTTTAAACGTAGGAGAGGAATACTTAGGGCGAAATAAAACGATCGGATTTTGGAGAGATACACATATGGTCCTTAAAGGTGAAGCGGTATATATGCTTCATACTGTTTTCCTTTTGGATTGGGAATATGTCAGTGGGGAAGATGTATTAGAAGAGCGTCCAGAATTCAACAATATAGTGGAACAAGGGGATGGAGCTGTCCAGGTGGTGGCAAGCGGACCTGATACACAACAGGGAATCATGAGTGATTTTTACTATTCACTTATTACAAGCGCCACAAAATCAATCTGGATTGCAAGTCCATACTTCGTACCAAATCAAGCGATTAAAGCAGCAATTAAACATGCCGCAATTAAGGGGATACAAGTTAGGCTTATGGTTCCGGCAGTAAATGATGGGTTTTTAACCCAATACGGCAGTCGCTCCTATTTCGGGGAGCTGCTTCAATTCGGTGTAGAGGTATACACGTATAAAAAAGGTTTTCTACATCAGAAACTTATTATCGTAGATGGTGATATGGCTTCCATAGGGACGGCAAACATGGATATGAGGAGCTTTCACCTGAATTTTGAAGTGAATGTCTTTCTAATGGGCAGCCGTTCCATCGAAGATCTCATCACTCACTACAAAGAGGATATGATGGATAGTGACAAACTAGATCCTATTAGATATAACAATCGGGGTTTGCTGGAACGTTCAAAAGAATCATTTGCCAGATTGTTTTCGAATGTACTCTAATGGGAAAAACAGCAGATAAATAGTATAGTTGAAATGTAAAGAAATTAATTGGCCATAAGGAGAATTTAAGAGAATATGAAATTGGTTTCCTGGAATGTGAATGGAATTAGAGCTTGTGTTAAAAAAGGATTTTTAGATTACTTTAAAGATGTGGATGCAGATATTTTTTGCCTTCAAGAAACTAAGCTTCAAGAAGGGCAGATTACACTTGAATTGGAAGGGTACCATCAATATTGGAATTATGCACTGAAAAAAGGATATTCAGGTACAGCCATTTTCACGAAGGAAAAACCGCTTTCAGTGAAATATGGTGTAGGGGAGCTGGACGAGGAGCCGGAGGGCAGGATCATAACACTGGAATTCGAAAAATTCTATATGGTGAACGTTTATACCCCCAATGCAAAAAGGGATTTATCAAGGCTTGATTATCGTCTTGAATGGGAAGATGGGATGATAGATTATCTTAGTGAACTGGACTTGGTGAAGCCGGTTATCTTTTGTGGGGACCTCAATGTTGCACATCAGGAAATCGACTTGAAAAACCCAAAATCCAATATTGGGAATTCCGGATTCACTAATGAAGAGCGTGGAAAGATGACTGAATTACTTGATGCAGGGTTTATCGATACATTTCGCCATTTTTATCCAGACCAGGAAGGTGCATACTCTTGGTGGTCATATATGGCAAAAGTTAGGGAGCGGAATATAGGATGGAGAATCGATTATTTCATTGTTTCAAAACGTCTGGCGGAATATTTAAAAGAGGCTAATATTCACTGTGATGTCATGGGCAGCGATCATTGCCCGGTCGTCTTGGAAACAAACCTCTAAATGGAATAAATTCGGTTAAATGGGGATACTAATGGTTATCCATATTCAACAGGAGGTTTGATTATGAACACATTTATCGTGGGCTTTCATCAAGAAGATAATGTAGACAGCATGCAAGTGCAAAAATTGACGGCGGCTGAGTTTGAAAAAGCAACATCACGCGGTTTTCGCAGACTATTTGAACTGGATACAAATATCGGATATTTTGTATTTTTTGATGCTGAAGATGATGAGGGTGATTTATCTCATCTAGTTTTACAGTATGAAGAAGATAATCAGGATCCAAGTGATTGTTACTCTTTTACTAAAAATGATTTTTATGAGTTCATGGCACTTTATTTACAAGGCATGGATGAAGTGGAAGTGGAAGATGAAGAAGATGATGACAATGAAGAGTATGGACCAATCCATCATCTTGCCCATTTGATGTTTCATATTGTTGAAGAAGGAAAATCCGTTAAGCCTTAACGGTCGATTAATGAGATGAAAGGTACTTGTGAGCTTTGTGACAGGGGTGAGATAGAACTGACCATCCATCATTTAACACCTAGAGAATTAGGTGGCAGCCATTTACCCATTGCCTATCTCTGTAAATCTTGTCACAAACAGATTCACGCACTGTATTCAAACCGAGAGCTGGCCATCCGACTATATACCGTGCTTTTGTTAAAAGATGATGAAGCATTAAAAAAATACTTAAAGTGGATCAAAAAACAGCCGGTAACGAGGGCAGTGAAGATTAGAAAATCAAAAACGAAATAATGCAAAAGCCCATCTTAAAAAGATGGGCTTTTGCATTACATTCAGCTTGCTTTATTTTTCAACCGGTCCAATAAAAAACCACCTTTAAAATAACGTGGTTCATATGAAATGATGAAAGCCTTAGGTTCGTACTTTTCAACGGTTGCTATCAATTCTTGTTCCCGATTGCGTTTTGTCAAAATTTCCATCCGATAACGGTTGCTATCCCGGCCCTCGCCCGTATAAAGAGTCACACCAAATCCGTTGTTCCTCAATGTATCTACCAACTGTTCATTTTTGGTTTGAGTATTTACGGTTACATTAATAAAACCGATGGCAAGTTTTTGCTCAATTTTCGTACCAAAAATTATTCCGATTCCAAAACCGACTGCATATACAACCATGGCGAGTATGCTTTGGTCACCGCCAAATACTAGGGATAATCCAAAAACGTATATTAACATTTCTGCGATACCCAGTATCGAGGCAAGTATGGTAATATTTTTTACTAAGAAAATGGTTCGCAACGTATAAATCGGAACATAAATAAGTTGTAATAGTAGAATCAGAAGTATTTCTTTCAATTGAGCACCTCACCAACATCTTCCAGTTTGATTAGACGTTTCAACTAAGGAATTGTTCATTCCATAAGTAACATCTTCCATAATCTAACCACAACATAATAGGGGAATTCAATGGGGAATATTATGTATTTTTTGTGTCATTTCCATTGACACAAAACTAAAACCCCGAAAGATTTTTGAATATTCATTTTTTGATAAATTTGGTATCATTATCCTTATTAATTCATATGGGGGAATGATGATGTTTAATTATGATGGTAGGATTTTCAAAGCTTTAGTCAATTCTAAAAATGGAGAAGTATCAGGAAATACTTCCTTCCACTATTCACAAGAAGGCTCAATTCTTTCAGCAAGTTATCATGGTGGAGAGATTGTTAAAGGAACTTTAATAGGGCTTGTCAATATGGATGGTTCCTTAGAATTCAGGTATAATCATATCAATGAAAAAGGTGAAATTAGAGGAGGCAGCTGTCTTTCCACTCCTGAATTATTGCCAGATGGTAGGATACGCTTGCATGAAAAATGGAAATGGTCAGATCTAGAACAGACTGAAGGACACTCCATCATTGAAGAAGTGAAAAAATAACAATCTACATAGAAGGGTTTGAGGACAATTACTACTATCTGTTTAGTGCGGCATGGTCAAACAGATTGGAATGCACTAGGGAAACTGCAGGGGCAAACTGATATTCCTTTAAATGAACTAGGAAGGATACAGGCACGGCAATGTGGTGAATTTTTGTCAAAAGAGGCTACTTGGGATGTGATTATCTCGAGCCCCCTAAAAAGGGCAAGGGAAACGGCAGATATCATTTCGCATTATATTGAAGTCCCGGTCATTGAAAAAATGGAATTCATTGAAAAGAACTTTGGCGTCGCTGAAGGAATGACAGCAGCTGAAAGGGCGTCAGCATTCATTGATAAAGAATATCCTGGTCAGGAAAATCAGGAATCTTTACGAAGCAGGCTGATGAATGGACTTCAGGAAATTCAGAAGGAGTATCCTGAGAAAAAAGTTATCCTTGTTGCACATGGTGCAGTCATTCATTTTATTTTACGCTTGATGTCAAACGAGTCAATCGTATCAAATGAAATGCGCTTGTTCAATGCATGTTTGTGTACGATTAGATTTGAAGTCGATTCTTGGATAATTGATGATTTCAATCAAGTGAATCATTTATCCTAGTCCTATATTATTCAGCAGCTAATGAAGGAAAGTGGGATATCATGACTAATAAGACGGCATTGATTTTAGGCGCTACAGGTGTGGTCGGCACCCAGTTGGTTAAAGAAATGAGCAACAGCAATAAATATAGTGAAATCCATTTGCTGACAAGAAGGGAAATGAAATTCGCGGAGCCCAAGTGCACAGGACATGTTGTGGATTTCGATAATTTGTCCCAGTATGCCTATTTGTTCAATGTCACCGATGTTTTCATTTGTTTGGGTACAACGATCAAAAAGGCTAAATCGAAGGAAGCTTTTCGTAAAGTTGATTATGACTATATAATCGAAGCAGCTAAAATGGCGAAGACATCCAATGTTGAAAAATTACTCGTCATAACGGCCATGGGAGCCAATTCCAAATCAAAGTTTTTTTACAGTCGTGTTAAGGGAGATGTGGAAGGAACACTACAACACCTGGAATTGAATACTGTACATATATTCCGCCCTTCCTTACTTCTTGGAGAACGCGAGGAATTCAGGGCAGGTGAAAAGATTTCTGGGCTGTTAAGCAATTTTGCTAAATTTGTCTTTGTAGGCCCTTTACGCCCATATCGTGCAATAGAAGCAAACAAAGTAGCTGCTGCAATGTACGCTGCTGCCCAAACGACGGCAAAAGGATATCATTATTATAATTCTGATGAAATAGAGAAACTTGCACAAAGGGTTAATTAGTGAAACGAGCCTGCAAAAGGCTCGTTTTTTAATCTAATACGCTTAAAAGGAAAAAGAACGGATGACCTTTTGCTACTGAAAAAAGGTAGTGGAGTGTAATAGAGGCAGTTAACCAGAAGAAAAAGCAAGGCCAAAAGATTTTTTAATATTAATTAAAGTCAATCTAGAGAAATCCTTGATACTAATCTTCCAGATGAAACTTGATTGTAACAGTGATATCCACTACAATTTGTAGTGGGAGGTGGTAAAGGATGAATATTAAAAATTTTAAATATGATGAAGTTGGACTGAATCGTTTCTTTGGTCCATTGGAAGCTAATATCATGGAATATTTATGGGATAAAGATGAACAGAGCATCAAAGCGGTTCAGCAATCATTGGAACTTGACAAACCTATCAATTTCAACACAGTAATGACCGTCATGAATCGTTTAGTCGAAAAAGGCATTCTTGAAAAGAGGTCTGAAGGAAGGCTCTCATTATTTCGCCCGGTACAATCAAAAGCGGAGTTTTTAGAAGAGCAGTCAAAGAAACTGACTGAGAATTTGCTCGATGAATTTGGTGGAGCGGTCATAAGCCATATGCTGGATGCCATGAAAGACGCTGACCAAGGTTTAATTGAAAAATTGGAACAAAAAATCCAATCGTTAAAAAAGGATAAATTATAATGTGGAAGAGGAAGTCTTATTTTGTGATAAGCCTGAGTCTTTTAATTGCCTGTGTAGTATGGTGCCAAATGGGAGCGTTTTTGGTACACATCTTTTTTGGTGTGAATATTAAAGCCAACTTTTTTAAATTTTGCTTTAGTCTATTCAAGGAAGATTCAGTATACTATTTTGTAGTCGTCACCCTGCTTAGTTTAATAATATCCTATAGCATATTGAGCACCCTATTCAAAATTGCAGAGCAATATTTCTTATCCAGAAGGTTTAAACAAAAGCTTTTTCTTTCCAAAAATGTTGAAAAGACAAGGTTTATAAATGAAACATTCAACCGGGTCAACGATGATATCTTAGTTGTGAATGCTGATCAGCCTCTTGCGTTTACGCTTGGTTTTGGGCGGCCATTCATTGTGTTCAGTTCGGGTTTAATTAAATTATTGGATTTGGATGAACTAGAAGCGGTAGTAGAGCATGAAGCCTTTCACCAAAAAAAATATCATCCGCTGGTAATCTTTATTTTACAGTTGATATCGGATGCTTTATGGTTTGTCCCACTGACAAAATGGTGTCATAAAAATTACAAAATAATAAGTGAATTATCAGCCGACGAAAATGCGGTAAATAAAATGGGGACTGAATTAGGCATAAGTACTGCTTTGTTGAAGTTAATTAAACATGGTTACACTGATAAATCCTCGCCCGTCCTTGTCCACTTCTCCAATGAATCAGTTAACTATAGACTTCAGCAATTAATCGATCCCCATAAAAAAATTCCTTTGAGGGCTGAAACTGCTACGATTTTTGTTTCTATTTATGTTTTACTTATACTTTTGGGAATGACTATAGTGATTGTCTGATGACTTTCACTTGATTTTTTTACCACATTACACTACACTTTGTAGTGTAAAATAAAAAAAGGAGATGTGACATGAATAAACAAGAGATCGGTACCTTTTTATTAAGAGTTATGTTGGGAATTTCATTTTTGTTACATGGATTGTCAAAATTCCAAGGTGGATTGGAGAACACTTCTGGATGGTTTCAAAGTATAGGCATTCCGGGATTTATGGCCTATGTAGTCGGTGTTATTGAATTGTTTGGAGGAATTGCTTTAATTTTAGGTCTTGGAACAAGAATAATATCTGCCCTACTTGTATTCATAATGGCTGGTGCAATTGTTTATGTGAAATTCCCTGCAGGTTTTATGGGGAGTGGAGAAGCTTCAGGGTACGAACTGGATCTCGTTCTTATGATTATTGCACTTCATCTAGTTTTAAATGGAAGTCGATTCCTATCGATAGATTCTAAGTTACCTGCCCTTAAAAAAGAACAAGATTCAGAAATAAAAGCAAGTTAATAAGAATGAACGTTATAACAGCGACTTTGAAAAATTGAACATTTTCTTTATTAGGCAGTCATGAAGGCATGAAACCGGTAATCTACTGGGGGCATGCCTTTTTCATTTAACCTTGTTCTAGTTTGAAAATCTTCATGATTTGAAAAACAGTAATAAATCAATTCAGATTTTGTTAATCAACAGAAGCTTCCCATGACTACGTTATCGTGACATACTTTGCGAAATGACAATACTGCAAGGTTGAAACAATCATCTATTCATTCGTTAACAAACCAAAATAATTGATAGTTTCCAGTGAATTTTTGTTGACGAACACATGTTCTTTATTATAAAATACAATCATGGGTAATAATGGTATAGTGGTTGTTTCCACTGACCAGTTCAAAAGGAAACTTTGAATTTGAGTTACGCTTTATAAAAATTTATAGCAAAAGGAGCAATTTAATTATGACCATGCGATTATCTCCATATTTAATGATGAACGGAAATGCGAAGGAAGCGATCCAATTTTACGAACAAGCATTGGATGCAAAAGTCCTTTTTAATCAATCTTTTGGAGAAATGCCAGAAAATCCGGAATTTCCTCTGCCAGAAGAAGCAAAAAATCTTGTGGCACACGCAATGTTAAGGGTTGGGGAAACGGACCTCATGTTTTCCGATACGTTTCCAGGTCAACCCAGTCAATCTGGAGATCAAGTCACGATCTGTATTTCAATAAACGATATTGAAAAATCAAAAAGAATCTTTGAAACTTTGTCTCAAGGCGGAGAAGTGAAAATGCCGCTGCAGGAAGCTTTTTTCAGCCCTGCATATGGAATTGTAACAGACAAATTCGGTGTAACCTTTCAAGTGTATACAGAGGGTCAACAATAATCTCTAGTAAAATAATAGCAGCTGCTTTGGTGAATATTAGTTACAACTGTTATTAAAGGCTCTTTTCGTAAAGATTGTTGTTTTTAAAACGAAACTATTTAAGGTTGATTGGAGCGGAAGTGCGAGACTCCTGCGGGAGCAGCGGGACAGGTGAGACCCCACAGGCGTTTACGCCGAGGAGGCTCACCGCCCGCCCCGCGGAAAGCGAGCATCTGGAGGGGAAATCAACCACACCGCACTACTTAGTAAATAGCAACAAAGTATGCGAAAACAGCTTTAATAAAAAACCCAATTTCTCAATTTTATATCACTGAGGGATTGGGATTTTTAATATTGGTGTGTATCCTTAACATTACTGCTTATGGAATTATAGGTATGATACCTATCGCTTTTCCCATGCTGTCTAAGTTCATTCCGGCGGTAGGATATCATGTCAGGTAAGACCACGTTTATGTATTATATAGGCCTTCAGAAAGATTCCAAAATAAAACACTTTTCCTCCGGGTCAATTCACGTGCTTTCTTCACTGCCATACGGGCTCTCGCTGTCATTTGTCCTTATCTACAATTTTCCGTGCTCCGTTCTGGTCCACTTTTAACTTTGATACCTTATCGTTATCTCTCTGTGATATTCGTCATATATTCTTCATCTGTTTGTTCTTTGTTTAGAAAATGGCTATGCTATCATTTAAAACATTGGCATACAAATTAGCCGCATTGTTTGTAAAATATATTCCTTTTAATAGGCTAATATCAATCGAAGTAATATTACATTGCGTAATAAGGGGGAAGGGGGAACAACGTGAACACAGATCAAGCTTTCGACCTGTTAAAGGATGCAGGAGTAACAGAAAGCAGCAGTATACAAACTGTTAGACGCTGGCTTCGTGAAGGTAAGATTAAATATGAGGGAGGAAACGGGATTAGAAAAACTGGATACATAATGGATGACACAGATCAAGCATTTGAAATGTTAAAAGATGCAGGAATAACAGAAAGTAATAGCTTACAAACTGTTAGGCGCTGGCTTCGTGAAGGTAAAATTAAAAAGGCGGGAAACGGAAAGAGGAACACTGGATACATAAGCGATGAAACTGCTTCAAAGCTGGCTATAAATGATTTTATAGATCAAAATAAGGACGAAATCATACACCGATTAAAATTGAAAATACAAACTCAAGATAAGCATATAGAAGGAATCGAAGAACTTCATGAAACTGCAAAAAGAATATTGATTCAGCAAAGGGATATGTTCAAAAAGGAAGTTGCCATACTAAAGAATGAGAAAAGTGAATTACAGAATGAAACAAAGGATTTATTAAAAGAAAATATTGAATTACGTAATGAATTGATAAAATTAAAAGAAAACATCAGAAATAATTACAATATTGACTCCACTGCTCAATCAAATGATTATAGTAAAAAATTAGGGCTTTCTAAAATGGCGAGCAATAAAGAAGTGTTAGCAGAATATAAAGGGTTATTAAAAATAACTCATCCTGACCATAATGGCAACGCGAAGGTATTTCATTACATTAAGACTGATTACGATAATTTTAGAAAGAGCAACAAAGGTAAATGAGAGTGTTTAAATAATACAAAGTATGATCAAATCAAACTTAACGAGAATTCCAGGGAAAAAGCATGTTTTGAAACGAATCGATTGTTTAGGATCCAGAGCGCTATGAAGTTCAAGGGAACATTAATATTTTGATTCCATTCGTTTGGCCATTTTAAATAAACAGATTCCAAATGAACAAATAGGTGCCTCAGTTCATTTGGCACCTAAAATTGAAGCATTTATAGTCCAGCGTTTACATTATCAAGCTGCTGACTATTTTTTTTGTCTCCTCATCCATTGTGTTGCAACCCATTTTTCACCAGTGATAACTGGCGCTCCACTGTGTAAAGTTAGTTCGTTTAGGTTTTTATCGTTATAGAAATATTCGAAATATACAGCCATTCCTTTTCGAGGTGACACTGAAAAATTCAATTTAGGAAAAAAAGTTTCCCCTCCATGCTCCACATCATTTAAATACATGATGATTGTGCTAATTCTATTATTTTTTGCTGCCAGACTTGTAGATGTAAAAAAATCAAAATGAGCTTTATATTCTTGACCAGGAGTATATTTAAGAATTTGAATACCATCTCCATGTTCAATGGGGATATTCATGATGGTTGATATTCTTTTTTCAATTTTGGTTATGATATCAAATTCATTTTCTTGAAAAAACATGCTACTGCTTGTTCTTATTTCATTTACCTCGTGTGTAACTCCAATTTTGGAACGGTGCATTTTGTCTTTTGACAATCTAATAAGTTCGTCACATTCATCCTCACTTAAAACATTTCCTAAAACTACAATTAGAGGTTCTTCTAATCTAGCAATTACGTTAATTTCTCGATCTTCTGTTATAATTTTATTTCCAATATGATTAAAGATGGTTTGTTCTTTAACTGTCAACTTTCATCGACTCCTAAAAGAATGAATTTTCCGAACAATTAGTTTCTGTAAGCGGTTTCCCTGTTAATTATACCATAAACGTTGTTATATAACTGTTTCTTATTCTGCTAACATCTATATTGAGATAATTTAATTGAACAATTTGTCGAAAATATGGGATATGGGATTTAAAAAAGAAGTCGTGTTAATTTATTCCAATCAGTATTCCAAAAATAACCTCGGTAGAATATATGATAAAACCATATTCAAAGCAGTTAAGTAATACATAATTAAAATGGTAAAAAATAGATTTGTTAAAGGGAATTCAATACTTTTGTTGAACATGAATATTGTGGAACATTTTTACTGTTTGATGATGTGTTCTTGTAATCGTTTACATCTGGGCATTTAACATATTTTCGTGGGAGTGATTATAGGTTATTTTCACATTGATGTATTTAACAAAACCATTAGCGAATGGAGGTTAACCCATGGTTAGCACGATGGCAATCAATAAAGATGATTCCCGTTCCTTCCTAACGGAAGAGCACTTATTATTTAAACAATCAATTCGTGAATTCCTCGCCAAGGAGGCTGTCCCCTTTTATGATCAATGGAAAAATGAAGGGGGGATACCTTGCTCGTTTTGGAAAAAGATTGGAGATAATGGATTTTTATGTCCGTGGCTTGATATGGAATTCGGTGGGTTAGGAGCAGATTTTGGATATTCAGTTGTGCTGGCAGAAGAATTGGAAATGGTTGGATCAGCCTTAGGGGGAATATCCATTCATTCGGATGTTGTAGCCCCTTATATAGCTTCATTCGGAACAATAGATCAAAAACAAAGGTATTTACCAAAGTCCATTACAGGAGAAATGATTTCCGCATTTGCATTCACAGAGCCGGGAATGGGTTCGGAAATAGCGGATATTCAAACCACTGCCATCAAGAAAGATGGATATTATATTGTCAATGGAGCTAAAACGTTTGTCATAAATGGCTTTACAGCTGACTTCATGATAGTAGCATGCAAAACTGATCTTAATGCTGTTCCTTCTCAGGACGGAATCAGTTTGCTGCTCATTGATAAAGATACGCCAGGGTTTTCACGAGGAAGAAAGCTTGGTAATGCAGGACAGGGAAGTTCAGACACAGCCGAGCTTTTTTTCGATGATGCTTTAGTACCTGTTGGCAACCTCCTTGGTGAGGAAGGGAAGGGTCTTTCATATGTCATGCAAAAACTGCAGCAGGAAAGACTAATATGTGCGATCAGGTCCTTAATCGCAGCGAAAGACATGCTTCACTTAACGATGAATTTTATAAAAAGACAAAAAGCATTTGATAAGAAAATAAGTAAATTTAAAAATGCACAGTTTACCATTGCTGAAATAGCGACCGATATTCACCTGGGAAGGACGTTTGTTGATGGGTTGATCTGTAAACATATGACTGGGGAGAATATCATTACTGAAGTATCGATGGCTAAATATTGGATAACAGAGATGTCTAAGCGAATATCTGAAAAGTGCATGCAGTTACATGATGGATACGGATATATGGAAGACGATAAAATTACCCGGCGTCACCGGGACATTCCTTTGTCAACATTCTTTACAGAGACAGATGAAACAGTAAAAATTCTGATTGCTAAAAATATCGGGTTTTAATTCATTATTAATACTTTAAATCAATCAACTGCCTCAATTAAAATGAGGTGGTTTTTTTATACCATTTTTTCAATATAATTACATATGACTAGTTTTTTAAATAAAAAGGTTTATACAGCTTATCTTATGGGTACAAGAGACTGTGCATATGAAAAATTAATATATTTGTAAAATTTGTAATTGTATGCGAATGATGGAGGTGCTTGTTATGTTAAAAATCGAAAATGTATCGAAAATCTATAAGGGAGGAAAGAAAGCTGTAAAGAATATTTCTTTGGATATTAAAAAAGGGGAGTTCATTTGCTTCATTGGTCCGAGTGGATGTGGTAAAACAACGACAATGAAAATGATTAACCGCCTTATCGAACCATCTGAAGGCAAAATACTTATTAATGGTGAAAATATCATGGATAAAGATCCAGTCGAGCTAAGAAGACAGATTGGGTATGTTATCCAGCAAATCGGACTTTTCCCTCACATGACGATTCTAGAAAATATCACCCTCGTTCCAAAACTTCTTAAATGGGATGAACAGAAGAAAAAGGAACGCGCAATGGAATTACTAAAGCTTGTCGATATGGGACCCGAATACCTGGAAAGGTATCCTTACGAATTGAGCGGCGGGCAGCAACAAAGGATAGGCGTTCTCAGAGCACTTGCTTCCAATCCTCCACTCATTTTAATGGATGAACCTTTTGGTGCACTAGATCCAATCACCCGCGATGCCCTTCAGGAGGAATTTAAAAATCTGCAGCGCACACTTGATAAAACAATCGTTTTTGTTACCCATGATATGGATGAAGCCATTAAGCTAGCCGACAGGATCGTCATCTTAAAGGCTGGTGAAATAGTCCAAGTGGGAACACCGGATGAAATCCTAAGAAACCCGGCCAATGAGTTCGTTGAAGAATTCATCGGCAAAGATCGATTGCTCCAAACAAGACCGAATGTTGAGTTGGTCGAACAAATCATGAGTCGAAACCCTATATCCATTACAGAAGAAAAATCCCTTACCGATGCTATAACGATAATGCGGGAGAAAAGAGTCGATTCTTTACTTGTGGTCGATGAGCAAAATGTTTTGAAAGGGTTCGTAGATGTTGAAACGATCAGTGAATATCGAAAAAAAGCTAAATTTATCAGTGAAGTCATTAATACTGAAATCTATTCAGTGAAACAGGATACTTTAATCCGTGATTCCGTTCAAAAGATTTTAAAGCGAGGGTTCAAATATGTGCCGGTGGTTGACCAGAATAAACATTTGGTCGGAATTGTCACTAGGGCAACATTGGTCGACATCGTATATGACAGCATCTGGGGAGAGGAAGAAAATCAAATGGCAGAAATGGCAGAAATGTTTTAGGAGGTGAATCAGATGGAAGCTTTGCTCAATTTTTTACAAACGAACTGGCAAGAATTGATTTTTAAGGCATGGGAGCACTTATATATATCCATGATCGCTGTTTTCCTCGGAATAATAGTTGCTGTACCATTAGGGATCATGTTGACCCGAATGAAAAGGAGCGCTTCGATAATAATCGGAATTGCAAACATAATGCAGACACTGCCGAGCCTTGCAGTCCTGGCCTTTTTCATTCCTTTCCTCGGCGTTGGGAAAACACCCGCAATAATTGCGTTATTTTTCTACTCTGTTTTACCCATACTCAGGAATACATACACAGGCATTAAAGGCGTGAATGAAAATCTGCTGGAATCCGGCCGCGGCATCGGAATGACAAGCTGGGAGAGAATTCGTCTGGTAGAATTCCCGCTGGCACTTTCAGTCATTATGGCTGGTATCCGTACGGCTTCCGTCTATTTAATCGGGTGGGCCACCTTGGCTTCTTTTATTGGAGGCGGAGGACTTGGAGATTACATTTTTATCGGTTTGAATTTATACCAAACAGAATATATCATCGCAGGTGCAGTTCCGGTAATCATCATGGCTATCCTTGTGGATTATGTATTCTCGATCATTGAACGAAAAGTCGTTCCAAAAGGATTGAAAGGTATGAAGGAAGTTGCTTGAGGAGGATTACCATGTATAAAAAAATGAGACGTACAATTTTAATGGCCCTTTTAGTTTGTTCATTAATGATCACCGGTTGTTCTTTACCTGGTTTAGGGTCATCTTCTGAATCTACTGTCAAGATCGGTGCCCAAAGCATGACCGAATCCGAAATTCTTGCGAACATGATTGCTCAACTCCTTGAAAGGAATACGGAACTTGATACGAAAATCATCAAAAATCTAGGTTCCAATTTCGTTCAGCAAAAAGCGATGGAGACCGGTGATATAGACATTGCCGCAACTCGATATACAGGGACGGATTTAACGAGTGTCCTGGGACAGGAAATCGAAAAGGATCCAGTAAAGGCGATGGAAATTGTTCAAAGGGAATTCAAAGAACAATATGGGTTCAAATTTTTTGATTCCTATGGGTTCGATAACACGTATGCCTTTACGATTTCAAATGAATTGGCTGAGGAAAAAGGGTATCAGAAAATATCTGATTTGGAAAAGGATGCAGATCATTTAAGGTTAGGTGTAGATAGTGCTTGGCTGAAAAGAAAAGGGGATGGTTATAGAGGGTTCGTCGATACATATGGATTGGAATTTGGGGAAACTTATCCGATGCAGATTGGCCTGGTATACGATGCAGTCAAAAATGGACAGATGGATATTGTTCTTGCATACTCATCAGACGGACGGATTAAGGTTAATGATTTGAAGCTTTTAGAAGACGATAAACAATATTTCCCACCATATGACTGTTCACCGGTCGTTACCGAAGAATTATTGGAACGATATCCTGAGATTGAAGATGAACTTAATAAGTTAATTGGCGAAATCACTACTGAAACCATGCAGGAACTGAACTATGAAGTTGATGGGAACTTGAAGGAGCCATCGGTCGTAGCTTCAGAATTCCTTAAAGCACATAAATATTTTGAATAAATGGGAGGTGCAAACTAATGGAAACCTTGCAACAGCTGGGAACTTATTATTCACAGAATTGGATGTATGTACTTACTGAATTTTATCGCCATTTTTTAATGTCAGCATATGGGGTTTTATTTGCAGCAATTGTAGCCATCCCGATAGGCATTTTCATCGCTAAACATAAGAAATTGAGTAATTGGGTATTTTCGATAACGAATGTCATACAAACCACACCAGCATTGGCTATGCTCGCACTCTTGATGCTAGTAATGGGGTTAGGAACAAATACAGTAATCTTATCATTGTTTTTATATTCCTTACTGCCGATCCTGAGGAACACTTATGTCGGTATTACAAGTATAGATCATGCTTATTTAGAATCTGGAAAGGCAATGGGGATGACGAAGCTGCAGTTACTAAGAATGGTCGAACTGCCATTATCTCTGTCTGTCATCATGGCTGGCTTACGTACAGCGCTTGTCGTTGCAATTGGAGTAACTGCTGTCGGTACATTCGTAGGGGCAGGCGGACTGGGGGATATCATTGTCAGGGGAACGAATGCTTCAAATGGAACGGCAATCATACTTGCAGGAGCAATCCCGACGGCAATGATGGCCATTCTCTCAGATCTTATACTCGGATGGCTGGAACGAATTCTTTCACCGATAAAAAAGAAAAAAATTCATACTGCATAGAACAAAATCAAGACAATAAAAGAGCCAATGCTGATGAAACGGCTCTCAATTTCTAGGCAAAAGGGGTTCGGAATAAAAAAATTCCGAACCCCTTTTAAAATTCCCTTTGGTTTTCTGTTGCATCTGCGAAAACACGCTCGTTACTTTGCGTTTCGCATATATAGGTTTTACATCTTGATGATTCCCGCAGATAATCTGCTTCTTCTAATAAGCTTGCCAGATGCCGTGTCACTACCTTTTGATGGTCTTTGCTTTCTGTACATCGTGATAAAGATGAGCATGTTGCACTAATTTGTTTTGGCGATACTCGCGATAACCTTCTTTAATTGTTGAGTAATTAAAAATTTCGTCCGAAGGGGCAAAGGTAACATTAACAATTAAAGTGTTTATCGTAAACAAAGTCATTTTTGATGCGAAAGAATCCTTCTTTTGTGCGAGAACGTGTATAGGGGGAAAGCAGGTGTGATTTCTTCGTTTAATAGAATCTTTCCTCAAGTGATGTTTCCAAAACAACTGATTTGAAGCAACGCCTTCAACTCTCAGGTATGTTTTCTATCTATATTTTATAACAAAGTTGATTGGAGCGGGTGTGCGAGACTCCTGCGGGAAAAGCGCGTCTAGGGGAGACCCAGCAGGCACAAGCCGAGGAGGCTCCCGGACCGCCAGCGGAAAGCGAGTGCCTGGAACGGAAATCAACGTTCAAAATGTAAGCCATAAAGAAACTATAGGCAAAATCATTTTAACGGTTGTCTACAGACTCAGAGCCAATGCTGATGCAATGGCTCTTTTTATCAGGTTTATATACCAGAAAATAACTTTTTCCTTTTAGAAGATGGAAGTTGAGCCCTGTCTGCTTAGTTTTTTATTTCAGAAAAAGGGTAACTATAAGGATAGTGCTAAAAAAATATAAGGGGAATCAATCATGAAACTTACACCAGAGCAGCGTATTGAACTTCATGGCTTTAATAATCTTACGAAATCTTTAAGCTTTAATATGTATGATATTTGTTACACAAAAACCAGGGAAGAGAGGGAGGCCTACCTGGATTATATCGATGAACAATATAATGCAGAGCGGCTTTCGAAGATCTTGCACAATGTTGCGGATTTAATAGGGGCGCATGTTTTAAATACGGCCAAACAGGATTATGTCCCTCAAGGCGCCAGTGTAACCATTCTTGTTTCAGAAGGACCTGTCGTCGAAGTACCTATGGGGACTTATGAGGAATCACCAGGGCCTTTACCTGATAATGTGGTCATGCAACTGGATAAAAGCCATATTACCGTACATACATACCCTGAATACCACCCAAATGAAGGCATTAGCACATTCAGGGCCGATATCGATGTCTCTACTTGTGGAGAAATATCACCTCTTAAAGCCCTTAATTATCTCATTCATTCCTTCGATACCGACATTATCACGATCGATTACCGAGTGAGAGGCTTTACGAGAGATAAAGATGGGCGGAAATTGTTTATTGACCATGATATTAATTCCATTCAAAACTATATTCCTGATGAAGTAAAGGGTTTATATGACATGATTGATGTGAATGTATACCAGGAAAATATATTCCATACAAAATGTAAGCTGAAAAGATTTGATATTAATAATTACTTATTCGGTTATACAGAGGAAAAGCTGAATAAAGAGGAAAGGCAAGAAATTATAGAAAGGCTTCAAACGGAGATGGATGAAATTTTTTTTGGTGCCAATGTTCCGCATCCAATAGAAAAAAACAAGCATGCCGATTAAGGGATGCTTGTTTTTTTGAAAAGTTAATTTAAATGGAATGCCTGCACCAATACATACCCGAGGCATGTCAATAAGATAGAGCCGATCAGTCCAGCTAAAAAAGGTTTACCTCCATATTTTCTAAAAGTTACAAGGTCAATATTCAATCCTAGTCCTGCCATGGCCATAGCCATGAGGATATAGGAAAGCATAACAAGTTTATCAGCTAAAGGTTCAGGAACTGCACCAGTAGAGTAAATGGCACTCATTATTAAAAATCCAAAAATGAACCACGGTATCTGAATGGAATTCCAGGAAAATTTCTTTCCGGTAACTGTTGATCGGTCTTTCCAATTCATGATGAACCCAATTAAAATGGCAACGGGAATGAGCAGTGCCACCCTTGTCAATTTGACCACCACTGCCAAGTCGACTGCCTCATTTCCCCCTGGAGCTGCTGCAGCGATGACATGAGCAATTTCATGGAGTGTCGCACCCGAAAAAATACCATATCCTTGATCGGATAACTGCAATAATGGATATAGGATCGTATATCCGAAAGTGAAGGTTGTGCCTAAAACAGCAACCGTCGCTACAGCTATTGCTGTATCTTTTTCCTTTGCTTTTATTTGCGAGGAAATTGCCAGGATGGCAGCAGCTCCACAAATTCCCGTTCCGCAAGCTGTCAATATGCCAAGTTTTTTCTCAACTTTAAATAGGCGGGTCAATCCATAAACTACTAATATACCAAATGCAAGACTAATGGCACCAACTGCAAATGTTTTCGGACCGGCATTAAAAATATCCTTTAGGTTCAAGCGCATGCCCAATAAGATAATGCCCACTCTCAAAAGGACTTTACTTGAATAATTTGTCCCTGCAACGGCGTAGGCTGGGACGCCAATTAGCGATTTCCAAACAACACCAATCAGTATCGCAATGACTAACTGTCCCATTATATGAAGGAATGGAAGCTCTGCTAAGTATTTTGCTGCAATGGCAATTAGCAAAGTCAATGCTATTCCTTTTGTAAATCCAAGTTTTTTAGTTATAACGTTTGTTTGTTCCAGTGTGATCACTCCATCTATGTTGATGCCTTAACTTTAAAGCTTAATTAAAAATAAGTGAAATATATTTTTGCTATTTCAATGATTACTTCTACTTATGATAAAATGAAACGCATAGGTAAATAGGGAGGGAACCATGGATCCATTAAAAGTATTCGTAACCGTAATCGAACAGAAAAACTTTTCAAGAGCAGGGGACATTCTGAACCTGTCGCAGCCAGGAGTCAGTCTTCACATAAGGAATCTGGAAAATGAGTTAGGAACGAAATTAATTTATCGTTCTCCCAAACAAGTTCAAATAACAGAGCCGGGAAAAATTTTGTATAGACATGCAAAGCAAATGCTTAATCATTATGAGACAGCAAAAAGAGAAATAAATGAATTTAATAACGTGGTTAGCGGAACGATGAAAATAGGTGCAAGCTTCACGATAGGGGAATATTACCTTCCAAAAGTATTGGCAGAATTTGCGGCTCAATATCCGATGGTGGACATACAAATCATCATCTCGAATTCAAATGATGTCATTCAAGGAATACGTTCGAATAAGCTTGATATCGGGTTGATTGAAGGTGAAACGGATTATAAAGATATAAATGTCAGACCATTCATGAATGACGAGATGATAGTTGTCGTCCCCCCTGATCATCCACTTTCACAGATGGATCTCATCGAGGGCACCTTGCTCCAAAACCAAACATGGGTACTAAGGGAGCAAGGATCGGGAACCCGTACATATTCCGATAAACTTCTCAGCAGTCTGGAGTTAGACATAAAGAAAACCTTTATTTTCACCAGTATCCAAGGAGTGAAAGAAGCGGTGATGGCTGGGCTTGGCATTGCCCTTTTATCCCGATTGACTGTACAAAAAGAATTGAAGTCCAATGAATTGAAAACCTTCCATTTGAAAAAAGAGCCCATTATAAGACCTTTTTCGATCGTGAAAAAGTTGGACTTCGAAGCATCAAAAGCCATGGAGTTGTTTTTAAGGAAAGTCGAAGAATTTGCGATAAAGGGCCGTCCTAAATAAAACCTTAAACATTTGCTCATCCTTTCATTTTCAATGAAGAGGTTGGGCATTTTTAACGACGAAATATCATTAATTTTAATGAAAACGTCGAAAGTAATTTGGAATATGTCAATGATTAAACGAATTTTACGTATTTTAACATAATAGCAAACATATAAATTTAATAGGCAGTCTCCAGGAAGTTCTAAGTCCCTGTAGACTTTTCCTGATATTAATAATCTTAAAAGGAGCAACCACATTGGCTATAGAGGAGCAGAAAGATAAACGGATTTCTGTTTTCGACAGGATTATTGGATTCATGCCGAAATTTTATGTGATTGGAACAATTTTAATTTTTGTTTATACGCTAGTTGCGATGGCTCATTTAGGTATCCAAACTTTGAAAAAGCCAGAGGAAACCGTTGTACCTGCCCCCCCTGTTTCTCAAGGCTTTGAACATACATTGATATCGTTAATCATCGAACCGATCGTAACATCTGAATTTTATCAAATCATCTTTAACACGTTATTTCTTTACCTAGTTTGGATATTGCTTTTCCTATTAGCACCGATTGCTTTTTACCGTTTAAAACACTTTAAATTTTTTAATATCGAAATTGAAATTGAAAAACAAGATGCAGCCGTTTATGAAGTATTCAGCATGAGCAGTTCAAAAATGAAATTTGCTGCGTATTTAACATCCGAGGAATTTCAATTGGAGATATCAGAGGAAATTGCCAACAGCAAGGATTTTAAAGCACCCTTAGTCTATACATTGGACTGTGCCGTGGATTTTTATTCCGATCAATTAGGACTTTCCTTTACCTATGATATCTATACCCTGAACCAGTTCAAAAAAGCAAAGCTGCCTAAATCCATCAAAACGATGCTTGATAAGTCGATTCAAACCGGCGATCCGTGCATTACGAATAAAAGTAACAGCGATAGTGAGTATTACAAGAATTTCCTTCTTTTTTATTTCGAAAACATGGACGGGAAATTCGTCACTGTCTTAAATAGTTATCAAACTGAATTCGATACATTCGATAAATCACTGCTAAAAATCCTGCAAAACGTCATTTACGATTACTATTTACAATATAACTATATTTACGAAGCGAGCGAGAAGTTGGAAAAGAATGAAACCATTTCCCATAATAATTAAAAAAACCACCCTACAAGTGGTTATTTTTTTTGGAAAGGTGATTGTTAATTATATTTTGGACAATTTCATTGTTTCCAATGAGCTCAGACGATTTATTGACATGCTGTTCCCTAAAATCCATGTTCTTTATTTTCTTAGACTTTTTCCCATTTTTAAAATTATTGAAGGCATTTAAAAAAGCTATCTGAATCACTCCCCTTATAGATTAGTATATTCATATTATGGATAAAATTTCATGAAAAACCTCAATTTATTAAAAAATGTTAATGTTGTTTCCTTTATGATGTTCCGCGTTCAATATAGTATTAAAAGATGATTTCCGAAAAATAAAATAAATGTCAATAAAAAAGGCAAATCAAAATATTCGTAAAATATATTTGTTGTATATTGACAGTTGATTAACGAAGGTGGTACTTTATACATAGGCGTTCTTTATAAAGAACGAATATTGAAAGCTTACAAGAATTATGGTTTGGGAAGTTCTTTTTTAAGTACATATCATATGATGTATTTTATCTTGAGCATTCACCGGCAGGAGGAAAAATATGAGTGCAATCGCTGGCCTCTATCATTTAAACCAAGAACCAATCAATCTCCATCATGGGGATATATTAATGAAATCATTACATAAATTTCCGGCAGACAGCATTCAAATATGGAATGATGAGAGAGTCCTATTTGGCTGCCATAATCAATGGATTACCCCTGAATCGGTGAATGAAACTCTGCCATTTTATGATTATGCCAGACAGCTTGCCATTACCGCCGACGCAATCATTGATAATCGGGAAGAATTATTTGAACGATTACAGGTTAAGAATTCTGACCGACTGAATATGACGGATAGCCAATTGATTCTGCTTGCCTATTATAAGTGGGAAGAGGAAACACCAAAGTATTTGGTTGGTGAATTTGCTTTCATGATTTGGGATCAAAAACAACGCAAATTGTTTGGAGCTCGTGACTTTTCAGGAAGTCGCACTCTTTATTTTTTTAAAAATCAAGATAAATTAGCATTTTGTACTACGGTTGAACCGTTGCTTAATTTGCCATATATAGAAAAGAGATTGAATGAGGAGTGGTTATCGGAGTTTTTGGCCATTCCCATTAATGTGGAATCAGTAGATTCCTCTTCAACAGTTTATCAAAACATTAAACAGATATCCCCTTCACATTCAATAACGATCATTGATGGAAATATAACGTTTTCACGTTATTCCTTTATTAAAAACGAAGTGAAGCTAAAGTTAAAGACTAATGAAGAATATGAGGAAGCTTTCAGAGAAGTTTTCGATAAAGTAGTGAGATCCAAATTAAGGACCACATTTAATATTGGTTCACATTTAAGTGGAGGACTGGACTCTGGATCCGTCGTTAGCTTTGCAGCCAGGGCTTTAGATGAGCAAAAAAAACAGTTATATACATACAGCTATGTACCAGTTGAGGATTTTGTCGATTGGACTCCTAAAAGCAGAGTAGCTGATGAAAGGCCTTTCATTTCTTCTACTGTTGAACATGTAGGAAATATCAGGGATCACTATTTGGATTTTAAAGATAAAAGCCCTTTATCAGAGGTGGATGATTGGCTTGAAGTGCTAGAAATGCCTTATAAATATTATGAAAATAGTTTTTGGTTAAAAGGAATTTATGAAAAAGCTGCACAAGAGAATATCAGGGTGCTACTAAATGGTCAAAGAGGTAATTGGACCATATCATGGGGACATGCTTTAGACTATCAAGCTAGTTTATTAAAGCAGTTTAAACTGGTTCACTTTTACAAAGAATTACATTCATTCTGTGAAAATCATGGAGTGAACAAATCAAGAGTTATGACAGAGGTAAGAAAAAAAGCCTTCCCATCATTATCATCAGCAGGAGAACCTTATCCAATGTTAATAAACCCTGAATTCGCAAGAAGAACGAAAGTATTCACCAAATTAGAAGAACATAACATTGATGTTAAAGGTACCATTAGACAAAATGTTTTTACTATGAAAAGAACTCAATTTGAACAATTATACTATTGGAATATCAATGGGAATATTTCCACCAAGCTATCCTTAAGACATTCTATAGCTGAACGTGATCCAACTAACGATCTGCGTATCATCCAATTTTGCAATTCAGTTCCAGAATCACAATATGTATTAAATGGTCAGGATCGCTCCTTAATAAGAAGGGCCACTAAGGACTATCTGCCTGATAATGTTAGGCTGAATAATAAAACGCGCGGAATACAAGGATCAGATGGAATTCATAGGATGGCATTATCATGGAGTTCTTTCATAGATGAAATGCATAGTCTTAGTAAAGATGAAGTCATGTCCGAATTTTTAAATATGGAGGAAGTTAGAAAAGCACTTAGTAGCGTCGAACAAAACCCTCTTCCAGAAAAAGTGTTTGATGATGATTTCAGGATTTTAATGCGAAGCATAATCGTGTCACGATTTATAAAAAAACATTTTTGAAGGGAGGTGAAACGATGAAACAAGAATGGGAAAAACCAAAATTAGAAATACTTAATGTTAATTTGACAATGGCTGGACCAGGAAGGAGACTTCCGGATGCGGTTCAACCAGATCCGGATGATCCGGTAAAATACAGTTGAGTTTCATTTAAAGAGGATTAAAGCCCTTACACCTTGAAAGTGTAAGGGTTTCTATTGAAAAAAGTGATGATATGTTTGGAGTGAAGAAGAATGTTAAGCACCAAAAAAACATATACGTATACCACATTTGGGTTAATTGTAGAAAGTGAACTGCCCCTACCTGAATTAGAGCAAGTAACAGATAAAGAGAGGGAAGTAGATTTAACGATCACAAAGAAAGATTTATCAAATGTTTGGTCTGAAATAAACCCTTTAAATAGTAGAGGTTTTATCGTTGAAGGAAATCAGGTTATGTTCGAAGTGCCGGGACTCGCTGTTTTTTTAATAGAAGGTGGGAAAACCATTACGTTTTCAACTTACGGCAATGATAACGACGATAAAATTCGGCTTTATATTTTAGGAAGCTGTTTAGGAATTTTATTGATGCAAAAAAGGGTATTGCCACTGCATGGAAGTGCAATAGCGATTGAAGGAAAAGCATATGCTTTTATTGGTGAATCAGGAGCTGGCAAATCTACTCTAGCTTCCTCTTTCGTAAACAAGGGGTATAAACTTTTAAGTGATGATGTAGTGGCAATATCTCTAATGGAGGAAAACCAGCCATGGGTTAACCCCTCATACCCTCAACAAAAGTTATGGCAGGAAAGTTTAAACGCTTTTGGATTGAATTCAACTGATTACCAACCTTTATTCGATAGGACGACAAAATTTTCGATACCAGTGCAAGCAGACTTCTATAACAAACCTTTGCCACTTGGAGGGATATTCGAATTAGTTGGTGCTGATATAGAATCGATTGAACTTCAAACTATTGAAAAGCTTCATCGATTTCAAGTAATGCACGAACATACCTATAGACGATCTCTAATTGAAAGAATGCATATGATGGATTGGCATTTCAAGATTTGTGCAAAGTGTATGAATTCCGTGCCGATTTATCGATTAAGTCGTCCAACCTCAACATTCACAGCCCACGAAATTGTAACCACGGTTCTAAGTGTAATTAAAGGAGAGAAAATAAATGATTAACGCATCAGTTCTATCAAAAAATAAAGTAATTACTCAAAGTCAGGGAAATATTGTTAGTGATATGGATGGGGAATTGGTCATGCTTAGCATTGAAAAAGGGAATTATTATAATCTGGGAGTTCTAGGTGGGGAAATTTGGAGTTTAATTGAAAAACCAATTATAATTAGTGACTTACTAGATAAATTGATTTCACAGTATGACGTCAGTCAACAAGAATGCGAAGAAGAAGTGTTATCGTTTTTAAGTGATTTATATAATGAGGGGTTAATTATCTTACCAGCTGAAATTTAAGCATTTATATTCCAGTTTATATAGGGGCAAAATATGAATCTTTATAAAAAAATTAACACGTTCATATCATTCAATAGGAGCATGAAGGGGTTATTGTTTGAAGCTTTATTTTTTTTAGCAGTGGGCCGTATTTTTAAATTGTTTCCATTTATTAAGAGTGCCCGATTACTGGGAAACCACATGGAAGAAACCAGCTATTCTATAAAATATTTAGATAAAGAAGTAATCAAGAACATTTCAGATGCCATACATATCATGAGCCGTTATACATTCTGGGAGAGCCAATGTTTAGTTAAGGCGGTAGCTGGAATGAAAATGCTTGAAAGAAGAGGAATGGAAAGTACAGTTTACTTTGGCACGGCAAGAGATGAAAAAGGTGATTTGATTGCTCATGCTTGGTTGCGGAGTGGTCCGTATTATGTAACGGGCGCAGAA
The DNA here is from genome assembly GCF_056502895.1 of Bacillus sp. T-10(2022). Lineage (NCBI taxonomy): Bacteria > Bacillati > Bacillota > Bacilli > Caryophanales > Bacillaceae > Bacillus > Bacillus sp. T-10(2022). Next base: position 2,964,667 of record NZ_CP113518.1, on the reverse strand, counting down.
GAAATGGGTAAATTCATTGTTGTCGGGAAATTCGCTAAAACAAAAAAAGCTTAAAAAGAGGGAATTAAATGAATGACAAAACCAATTTCGATTCTTCAAGCATATCTAATGAATTAAAGTTTTTATTGGATTGTCTGAAAAGTGAAACAAACAAGCAGTCTCCATTTAATGTAGAACAAAACATTGATTGGAATTTGTTCTTGAAACTAGCCAGGCATCATCGGGTTTACCCACTTATTTATCCAAAACTAAAATCCGCAAATTATATTCCTGCACCTATAACTCAATCGATGTACTACGATTATCAAAAAAACACCTTTAAAATGTTAAAGCTAAGTGGGGAAATCGAAAGAATTTCTCGAGTTGTTTTTGAAAATGAAATTTCCACGCTTTTTTTAAAAGGACCTATACTGGCAGCTGACTTATATGGAGGTATATCCCAAAGGACGTCAAGTGATGTTGATATTTTGGTTAACATCGATGATCTAGAAAAGATCGAGTCCCTTTTAATTCAAATGGGATATGTAAAAGATGAATATATACAAACCGTATTAAATGATTGGAAGTGGCGCCATCATCATTTTGTCTATTTTCATACCGAGAAAGAGATTAAACTTGAAATTCATTGGCGTTTAAACCCAGGTCCAGCCAAGGAACCAACTTTTAATGAATTATGGCTAAGAAAAAGGGTTAGCTCACTAACTACTTCATATCCGATATATTGTTTAGGTAATGAGGATCTCTTTTTATTTCTAACTTCACATGGGGCACGTCATGGATGGTCACGCCTTCGCTGGCTAGTGGATATCGACCGACTTTGCCAAAAAAAATTGGATTGGGATAAAATCATTAGCCTGCTAAAAAAATATCAATATATGCATGTTGCAGGTCAAACATTAGTCCTGACTTCCCAATTGTTAAATACACCGATATACAAGGAAGTAAACGATCTTACATTAAAATACCGTTCCAATCGATTGGCACAAGAAGCACTATTTTATATTAAACGATTCATTAACCTTCATGATGAACCACTATCTGAAGAGATTGCTAGTTATCATAAAAAGCATCTATTTTCACTCATGTCATTTCAGAATAAACTGTTATTCATCCTCAGTTTTCTTCATCCTTATTTTGAGGATACAAAAACCTTGCCGTTGCCTCAAAAGTTCCATTTTTTATATTTTCCTTTGAGGCCTTTTTTATGGTTTTGGAGAAAAACGAGAATACGAAATGTCATAGGAGGATAAGATGAAACAGCTGTGGTTCTTTTTCAAAAGGCTATACACTTTCACAGGGAAAATACTTTTTATCAATATGCTAGGAATGGTCATTGTTAGCTTATTGGACAGTGTAGGCATTCTTTTATTAGTACCGATGATAAGTGTTAGTGGAATTATAGATATAGATCTATCAAATAATCTTCCTTCCACGCTCTCATGGATAGTCGAGATACCTAAAATGATAAGTCTATCAATTATTTTAGGTTTTTATATTGTTTTAGTGATTCTCCAAAACATCCTGCAACGAAATCTTACAATACGTGATGTGAGAATGCAGCAAGCATATATAAGTCATTTAAGGATTCAATTGTATCAGTCATTATTACATGCCAACTGGGAGTTCTTTATTAAAACACGGAAATCGGATTTAATAAATATCATGACAAACGATTTAGCACGAGTTAGTGCAGGAATTAATTTAATCTTACAATTATTAGCCTCAGTGATCTTTACTTTCATTCAAATTTGTGTGGCGTTTTGGTTAGCTCCGAAAATTACAATATTCGTTTTGGTTGCTGGTTTGGTCCTGGCCTTATTTTCAAGGAAATTCATCCGAAAAGCTAAGTCATTAGGAAGTAGGACGTCTCAATTAGCACTAAGATATTTAGCCAGCGTTACCGATCAGTTAAATGGAATTAAGGATATAAAAAGCTATCATTTAGAGAAATCGCATGTAAATTGGATCAGTTCTTTAACGAAAGAAATGAATGACGAGCAAGTTGAGTATATTAAATTAAACACAAAATCTCAATTATCATATAAAGTATCATCTGCCTTATTTATTGCATCTTTCGTTTTTTTATCCATTACACTTTTTGCTGCTCAACAGGAAGAACTTTTACTCATTATCCTTATTTTTTCAAGGTTATGGCCTAGATTTACAGCCATACAAAGCAATATGGAAAATATTTCTTCAACTTTACCAGCTTTCAAATCCATTATGAAAATAGAAGGTGAAGCGAAAGGCTACAAAGAGGCTTATAGTCTTGAGAATATCATGCCAATTGTCATCGAACAAAAACTGGAATGTCATGATCTTTTTTTTCGTTATAACAAAACTGAAGCAGACTATACTCTGCAAAATATCAATATAGCAATACCCGCTAATAGGTTGACGGCTATCGTTGGTCCATCCGGGGCAGGTAAAAGCACATTAATCGATCTAATAATGGGCCTCATGCTCCCTGATGTGGGAGAGATTATAGTTGATGGTAAAAAACTTTCTAGAAAAGATTTAATCGGTTTAAGGAAATCGATTAGTTATGTTTCCCAAGATCCATTTTTATTCAATGGAAGTATAAAGGAGAATTTGCTTTTAGTCGATCCGAAGGCAAGCGACCAACAAATATGGGAAGCATTGGAATTTTCTGCCGCAGCTGATTTTGTGATTAAATTGCCTCAAAATATAGATACGGTAATTGGGGATAGAGGCATTAGGTTATCCGGGGGAGAAAGACAGAGACTAGTTCTAGCAAGGGCTATATTACGTAAACCATCGATTCTGGTTTTGGATGAAGCTACCAGCGCCCTTGATAACGACACTGAAGCCAAAATTCAAAAAGCTATCGAAACTTTACAGGGCCGCATGACCATCATTGTCATTGCACACCGTTTAAGCACCATAAGGAATGCCGATCAAGTCATCGTATTAGAGAAAGGTGAAATTTTACAGAACGGTGAATATAGTGAGTTGTCTAAAGAAAGAGGTTTATTTAAACAATTGCTAACAAGAGAAGTGGATACGATAAATTCATGAAAGAATTTCTAAAATAAAAGTAGATAACTAGTTGACTCGTTCTTTATAAAGAACTAAAATAAGGATATATTCATAGGAAAATTAACACATAAGAAGAATAGTACAGTTTTAGCTGTTTTACATCGAGGCTTAAAACACTATTGTTCTTAATAAAGAAAAGTAAGTTGAAAAGGTGGTTCAATGACAAATTACTCAAAAAGGAACTTTGAAAATCAACAACCTGCCAAAGAGATAAATTTAAAAGAACTGATCGGAATCATTAGTAGGCGTATCTGGATCGTCATTATTGTCACACTCTTATTCATACTGGCAGGATATTTGAAAACTTTAACAACAACCCCTCTTTACCAGGCATCTACGAGAATTATTATTGAAGCCAATCAAGATAAAATGAAAACTCTTCAAGTCATAATAAAAGATACAACAGTTTTACAGAAAGTTATCGATGAAATGGAATTACCGCTATCACCAGAAGCATTGGCTGGGTCTATAAACGTAACCAGTGTAGAGGAATCAGAAGTAGTCAGTATCAGCGTCACATCATCCAATCCTTATACAGCTGCCGATATCGCCAATACGACGGCGAGAGTATTTAAAAATGAGGCTCCTAATATAGTGGACTTTAAAAAAATACGAAACTTGTCCCCGGCTAAGGTAAACTTAGTGCCCATTAACGGAGACAATAATGGAACAATTATAAAAAGCGGAATTATAGGTTTATTTTTGGGCATCGGGCTGACATTTTTATTGAATTCATTGGATTATACAATTCGTAACGAGCAAGAAGTAGAGGATATCATAGGTTTTCCAGTTATAGGACATGTATCTAAAATGAATAAAAAGAATTCGAATGTCAGTAAAAACAATATAAAAAAAATTAAAGAAGTGCAACAAGCTAAACATTCAAAAGAAACAAGAGCAGAATTGTGAGGTGGTTTGAATGACGATGAATAAACAAAAAATCGGGGATAGACTAAAGAAAAGGAATCTTGTAGCTTTTTCAAGTCCGGATTCTTTTATCTCCGAACAATATAGAACGATTCGAACAAATATTAAGTTTTCCTCCGTATCGAAAAAACGGAATATCATCATGATAACCTCTCCATCATCTGGAGAAGGTAAATCAACCACTGCTGCAAATCTAGCTGTTTCAATGGCCCAAAACAAAGAAAAGGTTTTACTGATAGATGCTAATTTAAGGAATCCTGCAATTCACTCGATTTTTAAGATTCCAAATAAAGTAGGATTGACAAATATTTTATCTGATTCAAATTTCACATCTCTTGAAAAGGCTGTATACAGGACGGGAATGGGTGATTTAGATGTTTTGACAAGTGGGCCTATACCCTTCAATCCAGGCGAAATAATAGGGTTGCCAATCATGCAGGACTTCCTTGTTAAGTGTGAAGAGCAATACGATATTGTTCTGATAGACTCCCCATCAATATTGGAGGTTACAGACACAAAAATTTTGGCCAATTATTGCAATGGGATCATTCTGGTGTTCAATAACGGCAAAACAGAGTTAAAAAAAGCTTTAGCTACAAAAAGAATCCTTCAATTTGTTGAAGAAAAGATTGTAGGAGTCGTTTTAAACGATAATCCAGAAAATCTCTTTACCAATTTATTGAAGAAAATCCTATAAAGACGAAAAAATTTTTATAGTAATGTTCTTTATTGCGAACAAAAATAAAATTAATAAAGTATTTGGTGATGTCTCCTTGCCATTATAAACGGAGGCACTCGATCATGCTGTGGGTTTAATAGACCTTAGACGCCAGTCGTCAAGAGTGTGGGGTGAGGGAGGGTTAAATGCCCTATAATTCTATTAAAGTGCTAATGAATGCTGTCTTAATAAGACAGCATTCATTAGCACTTTATCATTTAATTCCGTTTAACTGTAACAATAAATTGATCTAAAAGGGGGGAAAGTATTGACATATCAGCAAAGACTATCACTTTTTATATTAATAGATTCATGTATTGTCTTATCAGCTATTTTTTTAGGGCGATTTTTAGTAGATGCCAGTATTTATGTTTTTACTATTCCGATTGTGCTCAGCTCTGTTACGATTCTCCTCAGCCATCATATTTTTGCTATTACCTTTCATCTATATAAAAAAGCGTGGGAGTATGCGAGCATAGGTGAATTAGTCATTATATTCAAAACTGTTACGGTATCAATTTTTACTACATCAATCGTACAGGCGCTCCTTTTTCAAGATGTATATTATAGGTTGTTGGCGGTAACTTGGTTACTTCACATGCTATTGATAGGCGGATCAAGATTTTGTTGGAGAATGTTTAGAGATCAATACTTAATCAAATATGAAAATAAGAAAAGAACGTTAATAATAGGGGCAGGTTCAGCAGGTACGATGGTTGCCCGGCAATTATTAAAGAATAATGATGTGGATTTATTACCAGTAGCATTTATTGATGATAACGTACGAAAACATAATCTTGATATTTTAGGCATACCTGTTGTGGGAGGAGTGGGCAAAATTTCCGGAAAAGTTGAAGCATTGAATATCGAACATATTATCATTGCCATTCCTTCATTGAATAAACAGGAAATGAATCGAATTTTCCATGAATGTGCAAAAACAAATGCTAAGACTCAAATCCTCCCAATGTTAGAAGATTTATTAACAGGAAAGCTTTCAGTCAATAAATTTAGAGATGTACAGGTTCAAGATCTTCTTGGAAGAGAACCTGTAGAATTAGATATTGATGTAATTTCAGAGTATGTAACCGAAAAGGTAATTCTAGTCACTGGGGCGGGAGGTTCAATTGGATCAGAAATTTGCCGCCAAATTTCTAAATTTAATCCATCAAGGTTAATTTTACTCGGTCATGGTGAAAACAGTATTTATACAATAGAAATGGAGTTGAAAGAAACATATAAAAACAAAAAAATCGAGTTTTTAACAGAAATTGCTGATCTTCAAGATCAAAAAAAAATGCTGGCTGTTATGGCAGAATATCAACCAGATGTCGTTTATCATGCAGCAGCACATAAACATGTACCATTGATGGAGCGAAACCCTGAAGAAGCCGTCAAAAATAACTTAATAGGTACAAGGAATGTTGCCAATGCGGCTAGCTGGAGCGGAGTAAAGACTTTTGTGATGATATCCAGTGATAAGGCAGTTAACCCTACCAGTGTTATGGGCTCCACAAAAAGGTTAGCGGAAATGACGATTCAACAAATAAATAAAGAAAGCAAAACGAAGTTTGTAGCCGTTCGTTTTGGGAATGTGCTGGGGAGCAGAGGAAGTGTCATCCCGCTATTCACCAAACAAATTGAAAAAGGCGGGCCAGTCACAGTGACACATCCTGATATGATTCGTTATTTCATGACTATCCCTGAAGCTTCAAGACTTGTCATCCAAGCGGGGGCGTTAGCACAAGGCGGGGAGATTTTTGTACTTGATATGGGCCATCCAGTGAAGATTGTAGATTTGGCGAAAAACTTGATTAAACTCTCCGGACATTCTGAAGATGATATATCAATAGAATTCACGGGAACAAGACCAGGTGAAAAACTATTTGAAGAGCTGTTGAATCAAGATGAAATTCATGAAAAACAAATATATCCAAATATTTACATAGGAAAGACAGGGAATTTATATTCAAAGGAGATTGAAGATATTATAAACAGTTATCCTGATATGGATAAAGAATCACTAAGAAAAAAACTTGTAGATCTGGCGAATGAGCGTGACACTGCCCCTTTACTTGTGCAAGTTTCCAACTAAACAACTAAACGATAATTAAGATCTTATATATAAGAAAATATTGCTGCACGAAACATGGAATGATACAAGGAACAGGATATCGAAAGGATAGTGAATGATGGAGAAGAAAGTCCTATTTTGTGCAACAAAGGATTATCATTTTGAAGCGTTTCACTTGCCATATTTTAAATGGTTTAAAGAGCAAGGGTATAAGGTTCATACAGCAGCACATGGTGATTTGAATCTCCCATTTGTTGATAAAAAGCACGTTATTCCCATTCAGAGGTCTCCATTTAAAAAAGAAAACATTATGGCATACAAAGAATTAAAGTACATTATCGATAACAATAATTTTCAAATCATTCATTGTCATACGCCAATGGGGGGAGTTCTAGGCAGACTTGCTGGTCGGAAAGCGAGAGAACGTGATACAAAAATGCTATATACGGCACACGGCTTCCATTTTTTCAAAGGCGCTCCTATCCTAAACTGGCTAGTCTACTATCCCATTGAAAAATTTTTAGCAAGAATGACAGATTGTTTGATTACGATCAATAGTGAAGATTTTCAAATTGCCATACAAAGAAACTTCAGGGCACATGAGATTACTCATATCTTTGGTGTTGGAGTTGATACAAATCAATATCATCCTGTCTCCACAAATAAGAAAACTGAACTAAGGTTAGAAAAAGGGTATTGTGAAGAGGATTTCCTTATGTTTTATGCAGCCGAGTTCAATAAAAACAAAAACCAGCAACTATTGCTTCGAGCTTTTTCCTTGATAAAAGAGGAGGTTTCAAATGCAAGGTTACTATTGGCCGGAGATGGAGCATTATTAGACGAATGCAAGATGCTTGCAGATTCTTTAGGAATTAGAAATAGGGTTGATTTTCTTGGTTTTCGGAAAGATATTGATGAATTATTAAAAATCAGTGATCTCGCTGTAGCATCAAGTTTGAGAGAAGGACTACCGGTAAATATCATGGAAGCAATGGCTTGTGGGCTGCCAATAATAGCTAATGAAAATAGAGGCCATAGGGAGTTGGTCTTCAATGGTCAAAATGGGTGGTTAATTGGCAGGAATGATGAAAAATCATTTTCTGATAAGGTCATAAAAATTGCTGGAAATATGGGTATGAGAAAAATGCTTGGTGAAAGTAGCTATAAAATGGTGGAAAGGAAATATAGTACAAAAAAAATCTTGGAAGCTAAAAGCCAACTATATAAATCATACATGGAAGATACGGAGGAAAGAGTATGGGGAATCCACTAAGGATCCTGCATGTTGTCGTTAATATGAATAGGGGCGGAGCGGAAACCTTGATCATGAACTTGTATCGCAATATGGACCGCTCGAAAATTCAATTTGATTTTCTTACATCCAAAGAAGGCGTATTTGATGATGAAATCGTAAAACTTGGCGGTAAGATTCATAGAATTCCTTATATTTCTGATGTAGGTCACTTTGCTTATAAAAAACAGTTAGATGGATTCTTTAGGAAAAATCATTCCTATAAGGTCGTTCATGCCCATATGGATAAAATGAGCGGAATCGTTCTTCAAGCAGCTAAAAAAGCAGGAATTCCAAAAAGAATTTCACATAGTCATAACACCCAAAGTGAAGGTGGCTTAGCTTCCAGGATATATAAATGGTATGCAGGGACATTGATCCTGCCCAATGCTACAAATTTATTAGCTTGTTCTAGACAGGCAGCACAGTGGTTATTTAAAGATAAGACAAATACTGCGAATATTTTAAAAAACGGCATTGAATACCAATTATTTTCTTTCTCACCTGAGACAAGATGGAAATTAAGAAAAGAATTAAATATCGAAAGTGATGCATGTGTTTTAGGACACGTTGGAAGATTTGCTCAACAAAAAAATCATGCTTTTTTGATTGATATCTTTGCAAATTTTATTAGAGAAAAGGAAAACTCCTACTTGATTTTAGTCGGAGATGGGCCATTGAAACCAGAAATCTTAGCAAAGGTTAAAGCTCATAAATTAGAAGAAAAAGTTAAATTCCTTGGGATACGGAGTGATATAAATCAAGTCCTACAAGCCTTCGATGTTTTTGTCTTTCCTTCTTTACATGAAGGATTGCCGGTTTCACTTATCGAAGCTCAGGCAGCTGGACTGCCTTGCTTAATCTCGGACCAAATTTCCAAAGAGGTAGATTTGGGTATCAATCTTATTAAATTTCTGCCCATTACCAGTAAATCAGAATGGACCTCCCATTTAATGAAATTAACTACTAACAATACGAAAAGAAGTATACAACCGGATTCATTATCCAAACAGGGGTATTCGATAAATGAAACAGCCAATGAACTAAAAGATTTTTATATATCAATGTCAGGGTGAATCATATGAAAACTTTAACAGTGTTTACACCAACCTATAATAGGGCTTATTGTCTAGAAAAATGTTATAAGAGCTTAGTACGTCAAAACAATAAAGATTTTATTTGGTTAATTATTGATGATGGATCAACAGATAATACAAAAGAAATGGCACATCATTGGATTCAGGAAAAGAAAATTGATATTAAGTATTACTGGCAAGAAAATCAAGGAATGCATGGTGCACATAATACAGCCTATAAAATAATTGAAACGGAATTGAATGTTTGTATTGATTCCGATGACTATATGGCGGATGGGGCAGTAGAAAGTATCCTTTCATTTTGGAGAAAGCATGGTAACGAAAATGTAAGTGGAATAGCAGCTTTAGATGCAACAATTGATAATCAAATTATAGGGTCAAGGTTACCAGAGAAATTAAAAAGTTCTACATTGTTTGATCTCTATAACAAATATGGTGTAACAGGAGACAAGAAATTGGTTTATCGAACAGAATTGACGAAGCAATATCCCTATCCTGTTTTTAAAAACGAGAAATATGTAGGGCTAGCATATAAATACTATATGCTGGATAAGAAATATGAATTGTTACTGATGAATGAAGTGCTGTGTCATGTTGAATATCTTCCTGATGGATCCTCTCGAAATATGTATAACCAATATCTTAAAAATCCTAGAGGCTTCTCATTTTACCGGAAAGAGCTTATGAAGTTACCTTTTGGAGGGAAGCTTTTCAAATATAAGCAAGCCATTCATTATGTATCAAGCAACCTACTAATGAAAAACCCGAAGCTGTTCATTGAAACTCCTAAGAAAGCACTCACTGTTTTGGCCTTTCCATTAGGCATACTTTTATATGCTTTGATCATCAGTAAAACAAGGACTAGGTTAATTGAAAGGAATTAATGTTAAATGACCATACTTTGGATCAATCTCGCCATCGTATTTATTTTTTCATATTTAGGTAGGTATTTTTCAACATATTCACTTAACACGGAGACTGGTTTGTATGTTTTTAAGCCAAATAAAGTACTAGTTTTTGGAGCTATTTTGTGTATAGTTTGCGTTTCAGGACTAAGGACCAACATTGGTGATACTTTCAATTATAAAAATATTTATATCGAAAATGACTTTACTTGGGAGTATATATCTTCACAAAAGGATATGGGATTTGGCATTCTGCAGATGTTATTAAAGAAATTCTCGGATGACCCTCAGATACTGATTTTTACAACTGCTATGATCACAAATGTTTTAATTGTCATGGTTTTATATAAATATTCACGACTTTTTGAACTAAGCACCTTTGTATATATTACAGGTGGTTTGCACTTAGTATCAATGAATGGAATACGGCAAGTGCTTGCAGCTGCCATTATTTTTACAGCTACCAAATATTTATTAAACGGAAATTTTGTGAAATACACATTAATTGTACTAATTGCATCTACATTTCACCAAAGTGCCCTTATCCTTATACCCATTTATTTTTTAGTTAGAACAAAGGCATGGACAAAATCAACTCTTGCCTGGTTATCTTTTTCGGTCATTGTCGTCCTTGGTTTTGGGCAATTTACATCGTTTTTATTTTCTGCTTTACAAGATACCCAGTATAGTGACTATTCTAATTTTAATGAAGGTGGGGCTAGTGTAATTAGGGTAGCAGTCAGTGCAGCGCCATTATTAATTGCCTACCTGGGTAAAGATAAACTTCGCAAAATATTTCCTAAGAGCGACTTTATAGTGAATATGGCTTTATTGGGACTGGTGTTTATGATTATTTCCACACAACAATGGATATTTGCTAGGATTTCAATTTATTTTAATTTATATCAACTAATTCTGATTTCCTGGCTAATTGAATTATTTAGTGAAAAAGATCAAAAGCTCTTATATTATTCAATTCTCGTTTTATTTTTTGTTTTTTATTTTTACGAAAATGTTATCAGTTTGAATATTTTGTATAAAAGTGAACTAATTAATAATTTATTTTAGGTAGAAAATATATTGCAAATAAAGAGAGGAGGGCTTTTCTTGAAAATATTAGTAACAGGTGGAGCTGGATTCATCGGCAGCCATACATGCATAGAGCTCTTGAATGAAGGTTATGAGATTATTGTGGTAGATAATTTTTCTAATAGTAAACCCGAATCGCTAAAACGTGTTTGTGAAATAACAGGAAAATCCATCATGATTTATCATTTAGATCTTTTAGATTCGCAATCTTTAGAAAAAGTGTTCCTAGTAAATCAAATTGATGCAGTTATCCACTTTGCCGGACTTAAAGCGGTAGGTGAATCTGTTAAAGAATCTTTGAAATATTATAAAAACAATATCACTACGACCATTATAATTTGTGACCTTATGCAAAAATATAGTGTAAAAAAACTGGTATTTAGCTCATCTGCCACTGTATATGGATTGCCGGATACAGTTCCAATATCAGAAGGATTTCCCTTAAAAGCTTTGAATCCATATGGCAGGACAAAATTAATGGTCGAAGAAATTCTTCAGGACATATATATTTCAGACAATGAATGGAGCATTACAATCCTGAGATATTTCAATCCAATAGGGGCACATGAAAGCGGTATGATAGGTGAAGATCCAAGCGGAACCCCTAATAACTTAATGCCATATATCACTAAAGTGGCCGTAGGTCAGTTAAATGTACTTAATATTTTCGGGAATGGTTATTCAACGAAAGATGGGACAGGTGTAAGAGATTATATACATGTAGTTGATCTTGCAAATGGCCATGTAGCAGCACTGGATAAAACTATAAAATCCACCGGTGTTAATATTTATAATCTTGGAACCGGAATAGGATACAGCGTTTTAGAAGTAGTGTCAGCTTTTGAATCAGCAACAGGAGTGAAAATCCCCATTAACATTACACATCCCAGGCCGGGAGATGCCGCCATTTGTTATGCAGACCCTAAAAAAGCGGAAAAAGAATTAAACTGGATTGCAAACAAAAGCATTCACGAAATGTGTGAGGATTCTTGGAGATGGCAATCACGTAATCCTGATGGATATAAAATAAATGAAGAATTGGAAAATCCCCGCTTAATACAAAGCGAGGATTTTTTAATACCAAATAATTAGAAAAATGGTGTAAAGGATGAGCAAAAAAGCAAAGAAGGATAACTTTAAAGATATTTTATTAGTTGCCTACAACTTGGGTAATCAATCAGATATGAAAGTATCTATTATAATAGAAGAAATCAAACAAAAAATTGTCATGACAAATGGTAAATAAAAATCTCGGAAGTGAAGATTATGAAAAGAATAATTGATTTTTTAATTTCATTTATTTTATTGGTTATCCTAAGTCCAATAATGATGATACTAGGAATTTTAATAAAGTTTAACCTTGGAACGCCTATACTTTTTAAACAAACAAGACCAGGTTTTAATGGAAAGCCTTTTACCCTTTATAAATTTCGTTCCATGAATAATCAAACCGATGAACACGGTATACCCCTTCCTGACCATTTGAGATTAACCAGATTTGGAAATACACTTAGAAAGTTAAGTCTAGATGAATTGCCACAGTTAGTTAATGTTGTTAAAGGTGATCTTAGTTTAGTCGGACCACGTCCTTTATTAATGGAATACCTTCCTTTATATAACGACGATCAAGCTAAACGACATGATGTTCGTCCTGGTATAACTGGTTGGGCACAAGTAAATGGTAGAAATGCGATATCATGGGAAGAAAAATTCACATTGGACGTTTGGTATGTAAATCATCAATCATTTTTACTCGATTTTAAAATATTATTACTCACGATAGTAAAAGTGGTTAGATCTGAAGGAGTAAATTCAGGGACAAATGAAACCATGCTTCCCTTTAGGGGATCTGATAATCAGGAAAGAGAGGGGCAGGGATGAAAATTGTATTAATTGGGGAAGGCGGTCATAGTAAAGTTATAAAGGACATGATTGATAGAGCTGATGGTTACGAATTAATTGGATACCTAGACGATAAATATGATAGAACAATCGTGAAAGGTCATCTGTTTTTTGCACCGCTTTCAATCGTATCCGATTTATTAGAGCAATTCAAGGATATAAAATTCATTGTTGCAATAGGTAATAACCATATTCGTAAAAAAGTTGTAGAGGAATTGAATATACCTGATTCTTATTATGTATCGGTGATTCACCCTTCTTCCATTATTAGTCCAAGCATAAAGATAGGAGTAGGGACAGTAGTCATGCCATCAACTGTCATCAATGCTGATGCTAAAATTGGCCGTCATTCAATCATCAATACAGCTTCTGTGATAGAACATGATAGCGAAATAGGTGATTTTGTACATATATCACCCCATGCGACATTAACTGGTTCGGTAAGAGTAGATGAAGGAGTTCATATTGGTGCCGGTTCAACACTGATCCCCAATGTGATAATTGGAAAATGGGCTGTTATTGGAGCAGGAGCGACTGTAATAAATGAAATTCCACCTAATAGTCTAGCGGTAGGAACTCCTGCAATTATGAAAAAATAAAATAGGTATAGAAGGTGTGTAGTGTGTTAAATGTAACAACAAAAAAGCGAATTCTACTTTCACCGCCCCACATGAGCGGAAATGAAGAGAAGTATGTGAAAAAAGCTTTTGAGAGCAATTGGATTGCACCATTAGGACCAAATCTCGATGCTTTCGAAAAAGAATTAGCAGAATATGTAGGAGTCAAAGAAGCTGTTGCAGTCAGTTCCGGTACTGCAGCGATTCATTTGGCTCTTTCTTTATTGGGTGTGAGAAAAGGGGATTCGGTCTTTTGTTCAAGTCTAACATTTGTAGCAACTGCCAACCCCATACTTTATCTTGAAGCTGAACCTGTTTTCATTGATTCTGAACCTGAAACTTGGAATATGTCACCCTCTGCTTTAGAAAGAGCATTTAAAGAAGCTGTAAAAGTTGGAAAACTACCTAAAGCCGTCATCATCGTTAATTTATATGGACAACCCGCAAAAATGGATGAGCTTTTAACGATTTGTAATCAGTATAAAGTCCCAATCATCGAAGATGCAGCCGAGTCATTAGGTGCCACTTATAAAGGAAAAGCAAGTGGGACATTTGGTAAATTCGGAATCTATTCTTTCAACGGAAATAAAATAATCACAACCTCTGGTGGAGGAATGGTGATTTCAAATGATACACAAGCGTTGGACCGAGCTAGATTTTTAGCTACTCAAGCAAGAGATACAGCTCCACATTATCAACATAGTGAGATGGGTTATAACTATCGAATGAGTAATATACTTGCAGGAATTGGCAGAGGTCAATTAGAGGTATTAGAAGAAAGAGTAAGTGCCAGAAGGGCAATATACGATCTGTACCATCGGGAATTGGCTTCCCTGCCCGGTTTTAAATTCATGCCTGAATTAGCAAATACTCATTCTAATCGCTGGTTGACTGCAGTTACAATAAACGACGAAGAAATCGGGAGTTCTACAACGGAATTACTTAAGGCATTGGAAGATGAAAATATTGAAGCAAGGCATGTCTGGAAACCTCTCCATTTGCAGCCACTATTTGATGCCTGCCGTTACTATCCTCATAGTAGACAGACAAATGTTTCTGAACAATTATTTTATACGGGAATATGCTTACCATCCGGATCAAATATGACTCGTGATGAACAAATGAGAGTCATTCATACAATAAAAAGAGCAATTAATCCTTTCGAACAGCGAAGGTGAAAGTTAATTGAAAAAAATAATGAAGAGGTAACCAAATGATTGGAAAAAATATTTCAGAATTAAGAAAGAAAAGAGGATATACCTTATCTGAACTTGCTGAACAGGCAAATATATCAAAGTCTTATTTAAGTAACATAGAGCGCAACTTAAATCGTAATCCCTCACTTCATATTATGGAAAAAATTGCACACGTATTGAATGTCGATTTTGTTTCATTATTAAAACAAGAAACGACAACAATGGCTCCATATTATTTAGAAAAAGAATGGATTGAATTTGTTCAAGAATTAAAAAGGAATGGTCTTGAGAAAGAACAGATTTCTCAGTACAAACCATTAATTGATTTTATAAAATGGCAAAACAAGGGGAATAAGTCATGAATATAAACAACGATATCCCCAGAGTCATCCACTATTGTTGGTTTGGTGGAAAAGATAAGCCAGACATTGTAGAAAAATGCATGGACAGTTGGAGAAAACATCTTTCAGATTATGAAATTATTGAATGGAACGAAGATAACTTTAATCTTCATATAAATTCGTATGTACAAGAGGCATATACTGCGGGGAAATTTGCTTTTGTCAGTGATTATGCACGTGTGCATGCATTATATCATTTCGGTGGGATTTACTTAGATACTGATGTAGAAGTCTTTAAACCATTCGATGATTTGCTTCATCATGAATCATTTTGGGGCTTTGAACAGGAAAATTATATTGCAACAAGCACAATAGGTGCAGTAAAAGGAAATAAGCTAATAAAAATATTTCTTGATTCATACGAGAAAAAGAATTTCATTAAAGAAGATGGGAGTTTGGACCAATTAACAAATGTTGCTATAGTAACCAATATAATGGAAAATTTAGGTTTGATAAGAAATGGAGTATATCAAGAATTGAAACAACTTGGAGTATTTTATCCTCAAACATATTTTTCTCCATATGATTATATTAATTGTCGAACATATTACTCACAGAAAACTTATGCCGTACACCACTATTATAAGAGTTGGCTGCCAGCGAAAGACCGAATTAAAAGTAAAATCAAACACACAATAGCTAAAGTTATAGGTGGCGAAAGAATTGCAAGAATTAGAAAATGGGTTAACTAGGAGGGGAAAATGAAAAATATATTAATTTCCTCATTTGATATGGAAGTTGGCGGGGTAGAAAGAAGTCTTGTAAGTATGCTGAATAATTTTGATTATGAAAATTATAAGGTTGATTTAATGCTTTATAAGCATGACGGTGAATTTATGAATTTAATTTCTAAGGAAGTTAACTTAATAAAGGAAGATCCTCATTATTCCACTTTCAGAAAATCAATAATCAAAACAATGGTAGATAAGAAAATAGCAATCGGAATAACGAGAATTGTTTCGAGATTAAATGCTGTTATAAGAGGTAAAATAAAAAAATATTCAGAGCCTGGTTATTACCAAATGCAATTGATGTGGAAATATGCCCTTCCATTTTTACCTAAATTAGACAAAGAATATGATACGGCTATCAGCTTCTTATGGCCACATTACTTTGTTGCTAAAAAAGTAAAAGCGAAAAATAAAATAGCTTGGATTCACACGGATTATTCTACTGTAGAAACAAATATAAAGTTAGACTTAAAAATGTGGGATATGTTTGACCAAATAATTGCAGTATCTGAAGCTTGTAAACAATCATTTTTGGTTAAATATCCAACCTTGCACGGAAAAGTCAATGTTATAGAGAATATTACTTCTCCAGACTTTATAAAAAAAATGGCCAATGAAAATGTTACTAATCCATTAATTAATGATAAAAGGTTCAAAATCATTACAGTAGCTAGGTTATCTCATGCCAAAGGTATTGACCTAGCAATCGAAGCCATGAAAACGCTCAAAAACAGAGGCATAAATAATATATCGTGGTATGTAGTTGGGTATGGTGGGGACGAGATAAAATTAAGAGAATTAATTAGAAAATATGAACTTGAAGACCGATTTATTTTATTAGGAAAAAAAATAAACCCTTATCCTTATATAAAAGCAGCTGATTTATATGTGCAACCATCAAGGTATGAGGGGAAAGCTGTTACAGTTACGGAAGCAAAAATACTAGGTAAACCTATATTGATAACTAACTATCCAACAGCACATAGTCAGATAGAAAACAATAGTGACGGGGTCATATGTGAGTTATCCGGTAATGGGATTGCTAAAGGTATTGAAAAATTGAAAAATAATAATAATTTACGTGAATTATTAATAAAAAATACCAAAGAAACAAATTATAGTAATAGTATCGAGTTAGAAAAGTTATATAGTATCAGTTAATTAAGATTGGGATGATTAATGTTGAACATAAAAGTTAGTGTAGTTATCCCCGTATTTAATGCAGGAGAATACATTGAATATTGTATCAAATCACTGTTAAACCAAACACTTTATGAATGTGAGTTTATATTTATAAATGATGGATCAATAGATAAGAGCAAAGAAACAATTGAATATTATAATCAAAAAGATTCTCGAATAATTTTAATAAATCAAGAAAATCAAGGAGTAAGCAAAGCACGTAACAAAGGTTTGAAGCTAGCTAGCGGGGAATATGTAGGTTTTGTTGATGCTGATGATTTTGTAGCAGAAACTATGTTTGAAAATTTGTATCAAACTGCAATAAAAGAAAATTATGATTCTGTAATATCAAATTATGAGATGCAAATTCAAGGACATAAGATAAAAACTCATTTTCCTTTTCCTGAATCCACTTTACTAGATAAGGAATTTATACAAACTCATATAATGGCTTACTTTTTAAAGTCAGATAATTTAAATAGCGTTTGTAATAAACTTTATAAAAATAAATTAATTAAGGAGTTTAATCTTTCATTCCCTGAAAATATGGAACTAGGGGAAGATGGTTTCTTCAATATGAATTATTTTTCTAGATCGGATACTTCTATTTATATAAACTATTCAGGGTACTATTATAGAGATGTATTAGGGAGTGCAACAAGGAATATTGCAGAAAAAGATTATTTTAATCAAGCTTTAGAGGTTTACAATACTATAATTCCGAAAGAATTGTTAAATAATATCAATCAAAAAAATGTTAAAAAGCATCAGGCGGTTAAGCTTATTAGCAGCGTTTTATCGTACATCCATATTTATTTATCACCAACAAAAGAAATGAGTTTTAGTAATAGAATTAAATATGTAAAAAAGATGTTGAGTAACAATTGTGTTCGAGAAGCATTATCATTCTACACTCAAGAAAAAGATAGTTCAATTGGAAATTATGAAAGGTTGCTTATAAGAATGATGAAAAATCAAAATTTGTTAGGTGTTTATCTGGTAACTTCTTACAGCAGGTTGAGAAATAAATAATATTCAGGGAGATAAATTTGAATGAAAATACTAATGTTTGCACACGATGGTAGTTTAAATAGAGGATGTGAGGCTATCGTAAGATCCTCGACTTCTTTAATAAAGGAATCGTTAGAAAATTCAAAAGTATATTTAGCATCTGGAAAGCCAGAAACAGATAAAGGTATTTTAAAATTAGATAAAATCTTTGATGGATCGATATCCTCAATTAAAAAGTACTCTCCTCAATGGTTATTATCTTCTATTAACATAAAGCTTTTTAATAATGAGTCCTATGCATTAGGAGAAATTCATAAAAAGACTATTCGACACATCAAAGAAGCGGATGTTTGTCTATCTATTGGTGGAGATAATTATTGTTACGGTGAGCAACCAGGTTGGTATGAAATTAATAAAAGAGTCAAAGCTAAAGGGAAAAAGTTAGTTTTGTGGGGATGTTCAATTGGGGAAGAGGATATGAGTGAAAGAAAACTTCAAGATTTAAAATTATTTGATTTAATACTTGCTCGCGAAACCATCACTTATAGTATGTTAAAGGCGAAAGGGTTATCTAATGTGAAGTTATGTGCAGATCCTGCATTTACGATGGAAAAAGAAGAGTTACCATTACCAAATGGTTGGCAAGAAGGTAACACAATAGGACTTAATTTTAGCCCACTAATTATGAAAAAAAATAAAGATTCAAAAAATGCAGTCTTGAAACTTATTAATCATATTTTAAACTCAACAGACTTTACAATTGCGCTTACACCTCACGTTACAGAACAACAGAATAACGATTTTGAAATATTGAATGAATTCTATCATGAATTTAAGGATTCTAAGAAAATTATCTTATTACCAAATGATCTGAATGCAATTCAATATAAAGGTTATATTGCTAGAATGAGATTTTTTATAGGAGCAAGAACCCATGCAACGATTGCAGCATATTCTAATTATGTACCAACTTTGGTACTAGGATATAGCGTAAAGTCAAAAGGAATATCAAATGATATATTTGGTGAAGAAAAATTGGTTTTAGGACTAGAAGAATTATCAGATACTAAGATACTAATAAATAAATTTAAAGAAATGGTAAAAGAAGAAAATGAAATAAAGAAAATCTTATATAATTCTGTTCCAAAAGTTAAGAAGATGTCTTATAAATCAGTAGAATATTTGGATGAGCTACTTAAATAGTTGGGAGAATTCATGAAAAAAAATCTCTTATTTGTTATGCCAAGCCTTTCAGCAGGAGGCGGGGAGAAAAGTTTAATTAATTTACTTTCAATGATTGATTACAATAAGTTTAACGTAGATTTATATTTATTCAATAGCACGGGATTATTTATAAATTCTATACCTTCAAAAGTGAATTTATTGAGTGAATCAAAAAACAGAAAAATATTTACTACCCATCTTTCAAAATCCATTGTTCACTTTTTAAAAAAGGGACAGGTCCAATTAGTACTTAATAGAATTATGTTTACTATGAAAAATAGAATCATAAAAACTCCAGCACTTTCAGAACAGTACACTTGGAAAAATCAAAAAATATCCTTTGAATTTTTAGAAAAAAATTATGATATAGCTATTGGTTATCTTGAAAAATCGTCCATATACTTTGTAGTTGATAAAGTTCAAGCAGAAAAAAGAATAGGTTGGATACATACTAACTATTCAAATTCGGGTATGAATCCTAAGTTTGATTATCCTTATTTTAATCTATTAGATAAAATAGTGACAGTATCTGAAGAATGTGCAAGTGCTCTCGAAGAAAATTTTTTCAGCATAAAGGAAAAAATTAAAGTAATCCATAATATTGTATCACCGGAAGTTATAAATAAATTAGCTGCTAAAGATATAGAAGACACAGTGATTTTCAATAAAGAATATATAAATATTGTTAGCGTTGCAAGGTTAAGTAATGAAAAAGGGATAGATATTGCCATTAATACTTGTAAATTGTTGATTGAAAAGGGATTAAAAATTAGATGGTTGGTTTTAGGTGAAGGTAAAGAGCGACAAGAATTAGAATCATTAATAAAAATTCATAATTTGATTGATAATTTCAAACTATTGGGAATTACGGAAAATCCTTATCCTTATATAAAAAAAGCAGACATATATGTACAGCCCTCAAGATATGAAGGGAAATCAATTGCAATAGACGAAGCAAAAATCCTTCACAAACCAATAGTTGTAACCAGATTCGATACTGCAAAAGATCAAATTAAAAATGGAATAAATGGATTGATTTCAGATATGAACCCAGAAGGTCTTTCGGAACAGATCGAATTATTGATAAATAATGAAAGCTTAAAAGATAAGTTAATTACCAATTTATCTAAAGAAGAAATAGGAACTGAAGGAGAAATTCATAAATTATATGAACTTATGTAAAGTTAGGTAGGTGTTCATAATGAAGAAAGAACTATTATTTGTTATAAACAATTTAAATTGTGGTGGAGCAGAAAAAGCTCTAATATCTCTTTTGGAAACGATAGATTACTCACAATATAGTGTTGATCTGCTTTTGTTTAAACAAGAAGGACTGTTCCTTAATAAAATACCAAAAAACGTTAACTTATTAAAAGAACCCGAAGGTTTTCAATACTTTGATATGTCTTATAAAAAAGCTATAACAGAATGCTTTAAAGCAGGTAAGTTAAAAACTATTTGCTATAGAATTCGCGCTGGGTACATATTTAAAAAAGAAAAGAATAGAGCTAAATGTGAACAAAAAGTTTGGAAATTCCTTTCCAGCTCTATAAAAAATTTAGATAAAACCTATGATGCAGCGATTGGATATTTAGAAAAAAATCCAATATATTTTTGTATAGATAAGGTGAATGCAAAAAAAAAGATTGGTTTTATCCATAATGATTATGACAAATTGGGGATGGATTCTGTAATAGACTTCAATTACTTTAAAAAACTAGATTTTTTAGTGACAGTATCCGAAGAGTGTGCAAGTGTGTTAAGAAAAAGGTTCCCTTTGTTTGGTCAAAAGGTGACGGTTATGCATAATATCATTTCTCCTAAAATAGTGAACAAAATGTCTTTAGCAAAGATAAATCAACCACTTGTTAAAAACACAATTGTTACTGTAGGAAGATTAAACTATCAAAAAGGATATGAGATGGCGATTAAAGCCTGTAAATATTTAATAAACAGTGGTTATGAAATTGTTTGGTACGTTATTGGAGAAGGGCATGAACATTCAAAATTACAAAAATTGATCATAGAGAATGATTTACATAATTCCTTCGTTTTACTGGGAATTAAAGAAAACCCTTATCCTTATATAAAACAAGCCGATATTTACGTTCAACCTTCCAGATTTGAAGGTAAATCTATAGCTATCGATGAAGCCAAGATTTTAAATAAACCTATTGTAGTAACTAATTTTACCACAGCAAAGGATCAGATTAACCACAACGAAAATGGGCTTATCGTAGATATGAATTATCTTTCAATTGCAAAAGGTATTCAAAAATTAATTGATAATGAAGAATTAAGAACGAAATTCACTAATAATCTTTCTAAAGAAAAGTTAGGAACGGAATTCGAAATAAACAAATTATACCAAATGATTACCTAATAAGGAGGTTAGTAATGATAGTTAGTATAGCAATACTCTGCATAATAATTTTGATTTTACTCATAGATGTAACCCCAATATTTAAAGATTGGTTTAAAAGAATACATATCGGCAGGTTTACAAATGAAAAAATATGGAAAGAAAGAATAACTGGAAAAGCTGTTAAATGGTTAATAAAAACACCCTCTGTAAAAGTAACTGATAATAATCGGCTAATTGCAATTGATATGATAAAAGGGAACTACAAAAGTAGTTCAATCCAACATTGGCAAGAAGCTGGTTTAATATTAGGTTTATCAGAATATTTGAAAGTTACTGAAGATAAAAATGCGCAAAAACAAATTTATAATTTTCTGAATCGTAAGTTTGACAAGAATGGTCACTGGAGAGAAAAACCTAAACATGTCGATGGAGCTATACTCGGTTATTCAATTATGAAACTTGATTTTATTAATATAGTCGATTATAAACCAGCTTTAGACACTATTTGGAATGTAATTAGAGAGCATCTTGGAAATGATGGAACAGTCGAATATAGAAACTCTATGAAAAACTACCGATATGTTGATACAATCGGTTTTATTTGTCCTTTTTTAGTCTCATATGGTATAAGGTTTGGAATTGAAGAGTGTATTCATTTAGCAATAAAACAAATAAAGGAATATGAGAAATATGGAATGTTGGAAAAACATTATCTTCCTTGTCATGCTGTTACTATAGACAATAAGTTACCTGTAGGTATATATGGATGGGGAAGAGGGTTAGGCTGGTTTGCAATAGGAGTTATAGATACATGGGATGGCTTTCCTAAAGATCATCCTTATAAAAAAGATTTAGAAATAATCATTAAAAAGTTTTCTATCGAAATCTTAAAATATCAACAACCTGATGGTAACTGGAACTGGTCAGTAAATAGAAAAGAAAGTCGGGCAGATTCATCTACAACTGCTACTCTTGGTTGGTTTTTAATAAAAGCTTCCAAAATAAAGGATATTTCCACTCCTTGTCAGGAAGGGGCAGAAAAGTCAATAAAATATTTAATGAGTGTAACACGAAGAAACGGGGAAATTGATTTTTCACAAGGAGATACAAAAGATATTGGTGTTTATTCAATGTTGTTTAATATTCTCCCTTTTACTCAAGGGTTTTCTATTAGATTATTAAGTTTAAAAATACAAATAGGGTGAGGAGTATATTGAAGAAATTATTTAATTTTATTAGAGCGAGAACAAGAAAAATACTTTTTGAAGAGATTTGGTTAGAAGATTATATAAAACAAGGTATGATAATTGGATCAGGCTGCTCTATTCAGCCAGGTGTGATATTTGATTATTCACATTGTTGGTTAATTAGAATTGGAAATAATGTTACCATAGCTCCTGAAGCATATATCTTAGCACATGACACTAGTACAAAAAGGTTAATAAAGCATACTAAAATAGCTAATGTTTCAATTGAAGACAATGTTTTTGTTGGAGCAAGATCAATAATTATGCCAGGCGTTACTATAGGAAAGAACTCATTAGTTGCTGCAGGAAGTGTTGTAACCAAATCGGTTCCAGAAGGAAGTGTTGTTGCAGGTAACCCAGCTAAAATAATATCCACTATGGATAAATACCATGAAAAAATTAAAAATCAAATTTTATCAGCAAAGGTTTATGATAAAAGATATACGATAAATGGGAATATTACAAGTACTCAAAAAGCTAATATGTATAATGAATTGAGTGAATCTGAAGGATTCGTTGAATAAATCTTTCAATAAAGTTCTCAAAAATAATGGATGTATTTTCAGACCCACTCGTTTATGTGATGGGTTTTTTTAAAATTTAAACTGCGTTTTGTTAGGAGAGAACCATGAGAACAAGAAATTCAATAATTAATATCTCATTTGGGTTAGGAAGTCAGATAATTATTACAGCATTAAGTTTTTTTTCTAGAACAGTTTTTATTAATAGTCTGGGAATTGAATATTTAGGAATAAACGGACTACTTACCAACATTCTTGCCATGTTATCATTAGCAGAAGCAGGTATAGGCTCTAGTGTTATTTATAGTCTATATAAACCAGTTGCTGAAAATGATCATAGAAAAATAAATATGTTTATGAAATTTTATAAAGACGCCTATTTTATTATTGCTATTATCGTTTTACTACTAGGTCTTCTATTAATGCCTTTTCTTCACTATTTTGCTAAAGGTACAAATATTGACAATATCAATATAATATATTTAATATTTTTAATTAATACAATACTACCATACTTTTATATTCACAAAAATTCTTTTTTAAATGTGTCTCAAAAAGGATATATTGTAACGACAATTTATACCTTTTCATCAGTCATAACTATAGGTGTTAAAATTGTAATATTACATTACACACAGAATTATATTTTATATTTATTGATTGATAGTGCAACTACAATAATCACGTCAATAATTTTAGTGAAAATCGTTAATAAAAAGTTTCCATTTTTAAAAGAAAAGGTTAAAGATAAATTAGATCCTGAAACAAAAAAAGGAATAACTAAAAATGTAAAAGCAATTTTATTACAAAACATAGGTAATTACCTGGTTGTTGGTACCGATAATATTCTAATTTCTACCTATATAAGTGTTGCAGCAGTTGGAATATACTCTAATTATAATATGTTAATAGAAATCTGTAGGAATTTCACCTATCAAATTTTTAATAATATATATCACAGCGTGGGAAACTTAGTAGCTATAGAAGAAAGTAATAAGGTATATGAAATATTTAAAGTTTATAATTTTTTAAATTTCTGGTTATATTCTTTTTTTTCAATTTGTCTATATATTCTAATTAATCCATTCATTACACTTTGGATTGGGTCTGAATTTTTAATGGAATCAAGTATAATTATTATTTTATTGATGATTTTTTATGAACGGGGAATGAGAAATTCTATTTCTACTGTTAAAACCACAGCTGGAATTTTTCATGAAGACAGATATGTTCCCCTTTTACAGGCAACTATAAACTTAGTTATTTCAATAATATTAGTTAAAAGCTTTGGTATGATTGGAATTTTCATTGGAACTTTATTAAGTTCACTCTTATTTCCATTTTGGACAACTCCTTTTTTAGTTTATAGGAAAGTTTTTAATAGAAAAATAAATACCTACTACATTAACTATTTATATTATATAGCTGTTGGAGTTTGTGCTTGTTTAATTACAAACTATTTATGTAGTTTTATCGTACATAATGGTATATTGAGCTTTTTATTAAAAGTGGTCATTAGTATAACTGTACCTAATATCCTTTATGTTTTAATATTTTATAGAACCAATGAATTTAAATATTTAATGGAGATTACTTCTAGACTTATTTTAATGATTTTTTCTAGAAACAAATTGTATAAAAAAGTAGAATTGTGAATTTTCAATTGGGGTAAGGTATCCGATTCTTTATTTAATTATATATACTTCTAGAAAGGGATCATTGGGGTAAACAAAAGAGAAAATAAATTATTGAGGGTTAGATAAAGATAATATAGGGAGAAACATACAACTCCCTATTAGTAAAAATATTTTGTATCTTTATTAAGATATGATGTTATTAGGGTCATGAACTTTATAATTCGCATTTGCATGTAATTTGCTAGTTGAATACGCAGTTCCATTTAAGATATTTCTGGTAAAAACTGAATCGGCTTGTGTGCCTAGGGAAATATTTAAGGCTCCTTTACCATCAAATATATTATTAACTATACGGTAGTTCTGTGTTCGGGCCCAAACAGTCAAGGTTGATTTATTGAACTTATTGTTCAATAGAGCTTGACTAGAACCAGCACTATAGATCACCCCTAATGGAGAATTGAAAGTGTTTTCTTTAGTAATATCACCTATCATATTTTCCCAAGCATCTTCCCAGTCTATATCACAACCCGGCATACGACCTTTGTTATTTGAAAAGGTGTTACCTTTTATAAGCCAATCTTCACCACCACACATCGAGAGACCAGTACTAAAGTTGTTTTCAATAGTACAGTCTATAATAAAGCATTTCTTAGGCATATCAACTGTTCGAATGAAAGCTATCGCAGAAAAGTCATTGTCTTGGGACGTTGGTGAGTCTTTCTGATAAATAACTATTTTCGCATATTTAGCACTAGAAGGCTTAACATAATTATAGAATTGTAAATTATACATTTGAGAGGTTATATAATCTTTACTCGAATTATAAAAATGTATACTGTACAAACGAGAGCGTAAGTAGTTATACCCATAATAACCTTGATTATAACCAATCATAAAGTATTCACCCAGACCAGATAGATCGAGGTAATTTATACTTCTCCAATGATTTAATTTAATGGTATTGTCTATGGCGCCATTAGATGTTATGTTACCAGGTTCGAAGTTCTCTTTGGTTATGTTACGACTGGTGGTTCCAGATTTAATAAGATTATTCTGAGTGATAATGTTGAATCCTGGAGATTTACTCACAGTACAAGATTCTAACCCAGATTTGTAACCACCCTTAAATTTAACTGATATGCAATTCTCTACTGATGCAGAGATGGTAGTGGAATCAGCTTCACCAAATATGTGAGCGTCATAAAGTTTGGAATTGGAAACACCATTAAACAAAAACATTACATAACCTGTTGAAGTTAACACACTAGGTTCAATATTTATTCTTGATCCGCTGAAGTCTACAAACATTTCTGTTGGAATTTCTATCGTTCTTACTGTGGGATTCACTAAATAGGTACCAAATGGGAATACTATTTTTTTATATCCATTACTTGAAGCGTAATTCAAGGCTTTTTGGATGCCGATAGTAGTATTTGAAGAGTTTGTATTATTAAGGCTAAGAGAGTATTCTACAGAATTAACAATATAAGTTTCAGTAGGTAGGATTATTTTTTTCTCTGATTCTATTACTGTAACAGTAAAGGATTTTGAATATTTTTTTGTACTGTCATACGCTGTAATCATCGCGGTTCCAATAGAAATGCCTTCTAGTACGCCATATTTTACAGTGCATACGTTCGGGTTGGAGGATTCCCACAATACAATATTATCGTTCAATACATCAAATGGAAGTTCAGATGAAATTGCTGTTGCCATAGCTACGTAACTTTCTCCTACCATCAAAGTTTCAAGGGACCTATTAATTGAAATACCATCAATGACTCTTGTTGATGTAGGGGGGGGCGTTAAAACTTGTTCACCCACAATTACATTAACATAATTGACAAAAAGTATTTCATTATAATAAGTGGAAAGTTTTATATTTGTCTGCCCCATATTAACTCCTCTAATTAGACCCTCGGCATTTACAGTTACAATTCCAGTGTTTCCACTTTCATAGGTTGTAATTAACTGACTTGTATATTGATTAGGTGAGGCTGTTACTAATAGGGTTTGGCTATCTCCTATTTCCAAGTTAACCACTTCAGGTAATACGGAAACTCCCTCTATGGCTGTATTCTTTTTATAGGCTTGATAATTACTTAATATCTCGTTATCTGTAAGCATTCTGTTATATATGGAAAAACCAGCTAAAATCATCGAATTGGTATTAAGAGCTACAATGTTTCTGCGAATATACAATGGTTTATTTATTAGTGAATTAATGAACTTAGTAAAAACAGGAGGAGCTATAATTGTAGTTGATTTGGCCCCATTTATATAAAAAGTGATGGACCCTAGTGGATTTATTTTTACAGTAATTACATCTATGGCATTTGAATCCCTCTTATTTATTACATTAGAGAAATTATACTTAGTGTAATCTTCCATACTAGTAAACTGAGTGCCCTGTACATAGTGACTCTTAGTAGTTAGGTCAGTCGCTAAGTATTTATAGTCTAATTGTATTAAACTAGAAACAAATAGACGCCATTCGATTGGATCTGTTCTAAAAAGTACTCCATTTGTATTATAGCTGGCTATTTGAAGGGTTAGTCCATTGCTAAGGTCTAAATACTCCTTTAACGGACTGTTGTTAGTAGGTATGCTTATATATCCTGTTGGTTTAAGCAGCAAACCTTTATCTTGGGTGTATCCATCATTAATACCATCATGTCCTACATTAACTAACGTAGCACTTACATTGTTCACAGTATCCAGTATAGAATTAGATTTAGAGCCTTTTTTCTTAGTGAAATCATAATTCAATACCAGTGAATTAGTACTGATTCCTGCTGTAATATCTATATTTCCATCTGAATACTCTTCTTGCTTTGAGTTTTTTGAACTAGAAGTCATAGGGGCCGTACCATCTTTAGTAAATATTTCAGATTTTTCAATACCGGGGAGTGTATTCGTTTGTTTACCTGTGAATGTACTACTATTGGGTATTATAGAGAGTACGGGGGGGATTGAACATTGATTTTGATTTGGGCTATATAAAACTTCATTATTGAGAATACCTTTTTTTGAAATATACTTGAATTCATTTGTAATAAGAACCAGGTTAGAATCAAAATAGACCATCACTTCTGCCCAGTGGGTTCCTTCAACATTATATGCCTGCGAGTCAACCACTACTTCACATAATCCATTTATCGCGTCCGTGATAATACAGTCTTGAGAAAAAATATTATTATCTGGCTTTTTATATACAATACGAACAACAGCTCTGGTTAAATTCAATGGATTGCTGTCTTGGGTAATAGCGATAAAAAATTTAACTGAATTTAAATCGTTAGTATTTACTGTATATACACGGTTATTGAGATATTTCAAAGTATCTAATGTAATATACAAAGGTTTATACATTTCTCCACCTCCTATAACCAATATATTCATACCATCTAAATTGGTTATGGACAAAGGTTGAGAAAATGTTAAGTATTATCCAATTAATTCCTACATACAGAAATATGTCTATTAGGCTTGATGAATTTTATATAAATTAATCTATTAAACGATTAAATCTATTAAAGGTATTAAACCCTTTTAAACCTAGTCCAGAGGATTATATTTTTAGGATTACTCTAGATTTGTATTTATACAAATAGAAGTCATTAGTTATTGAAACATTAACTTAATAGAAATAGAAGGCTGCTTATATCAAAGAAATGTGTATGGGAGCCATTTTTTATATTGAAAAATGCTTCCATACACACTATGTCCATACGATAATTCTTTGTGAACCTGTTATAAACTGGTGTTAAAATGAATTTTAATGCTACTTAAACAACTTACTTAATGATTAATCTCAACGGGCTTACAGGTATCAAGGAACAAAAACCCTTACCCAGCATCCATCTATATATTGGAATTCCCAATGTCCCGTTGCAGAAGAGATGGCTGTTTCAAAGGTAACAATTTGATGATGCAATACTTTAGGCGCTTCGTATTTCTTTTTTGCTTTGATTTGCTTTTCCATAATTATTCCTCCCAATTATTTAGAACATGAGCATGTTCCTTTGTCAAAATCATATAGATTGATTGTTTCTTTATTGCCAGCATTGTCAATGCTGTAGTATTCCAATGTGTGGGTTTTATCGGCAGTGACATCAAAAGGTTTTGTATAGACCTGCCAAGTTCCTCCGTTTATTCGGTATAATGTTTCTTTTACTCCAGATTTATCATCTGAGGCATTGTAGGTAACCGTCAAGGCTATTACATAGGTATTTTTGTCGTTAAAAATAGGAGTCATTTTATTTTTCGTAATCGGTGGTATGGTATCCGGATCGACAACTGTTATGATAGCTGAGTCTGAAAAGCCACCTTCCTCGGTTGTGACTGTAATTGTTGCTTGACCTATACCGACCGCATGGACAACCCCGTTTACAACGGTAGCTACACTAGAATCTGATGTAGTCCAGTTTACATTTTGGTTTGTTGCATTGGAGGGATTAAGCTTTGCTGTTAAACTTTGATCTGCGTCTCCAAGATTGAAATTCAGGCTTTTAGGATCTAGAGATACACTTACTATTGGGGCTGTGACAATGACAGTAGCAATATCCGTGAACCCGCCATCTTCTGTTGAAACTGTGATGATGGCTTTACCTGGTCCAACAGGATGGACAACACCGTTATCAACGGTGGCAACACTTGAATCTGAACTGGACCAAGTGACATTCTTGTTTGTTGCATTAGATGGTGAAACCGTTTCTGTTACACTTTTATCTTTTCCGCCAACAATAAGTTCAAGTGTGTCAGGGTCAACCGTTACTCCAGTAACCGGTACGGTAACAGTAATATTTGCTGAAGCTGTGAAGCTGCCATCCTCCGTGGTAACAGTGATTGTTGCTTGGCCTGGTCCGACAGGGTGGACGATACCATTATCAACGGTGGCAACACTTGAATCTGAGCTTGACCAAGTGACGCTCTTGTTTGTTGCATTGGATGGTGAAAATGTTCCTGTTAAGGTTCCGTTTTTTCCACCAACAATCAAGTCCAGAGATGCAGGATTCAGTGAAATACCCGTAACAGGTATTTTGACAGTAACAGATGCTGAAGCTGTGAAGCTGCCATCTTCCGTGGTAACAGTGATTGTGGCTTGGCCTGGTCCAACTGGGTGGACGATACCATTATCAACGGTGGCAACACTTGAATCTGAGCTTGACCAAGTGACATTCTTGTTTGTTGCATTGGATGGTGAAACCTGGGCGTTTAAAGCTTTATCCTCACCGTCAACCGTTAGATTCAAAGAATCCGGGCTAATGTTTACTCCAGTCACTGGGACTGTTACGGTCACTTTAGCTGTTTCCTGTATTTTTCCATCTTCTGTAGAAACAGTGATGGTAGCCAACCCTGGACCTACTGGATGGACTATTCCATTTATAACAGTTGCCACATTCGAGTCGGATGTAGTCCATATTAATTTTTTGTTTGTTGCATTGGATGGAGTGATGGTCGCAGTTAAGATCTCATCTTTTCCACCAACAGTCATGTCTATATTCTTCGGATTAAGTGATAGACTCTCAACAGGTACTAGTTTACTAGCACAAACGGTCACTATTGACCAATCGAACCGCCCATTGTTAGTGAAAACCTTTATTATGGCGATTCCTGGCCTTACGGCGTGAACCCTACCGTCTGAAACGGTAGCTACTCGTGGGTTTAAAGAAAACCAACTAAGCTTTTGATTTGTTGCATTCTCCGGTATGACTTTGGCT
Source organism: Bacillus sp. T-10(2022) (assembly GCF_056502895.1). Classification (NCBI taxonomy): domain Bacteria; kingdom Bacillati; phylum Bacillota; class Bacilli; order Caryophanales; family Bacillaceae; genus Bacillus; species Bacillus sp. T-10(2022). The sequence goes on along the minus strand of NZ_CP113518.1, from coordinate 2,933,749 downwards.
GTTAATTGCGATTCATCATTAACAGTAAGATTTACTAGTTTCGGATTTAACGTAACACTTTTTACGGCAATATCCGGTTCACATACTATTACTTTCGTTCTCGCCTTAAAATTCCCATCTTTTGTCGTGACTGTAACAGTTGTTGTACCCGGACCTTTCGGATGGACTATACCGTCGTTAGAAACCGTTGCGACTCGAGTGTTTGATGAAGACCAAGTCACTTGCTTATTTGAAGCATTAAAAGGTTTGATCGTTTCAACAAGTTCCACATCTTTATCATTAATTTTCATTTTTATAGTCTCTGGAGCTAGAGAAATCCCTGTCACATGAACAGGTTTACTTCCTTTTCCACCTCCATTTGTCGCATATGCCTGCGAGTTGCCCACAAGACATAAAAAAAGGATTGCAATCGTTAAAATTGTGAGCGTTTTAATATTCCTTGCAAATGACATGAAATTTCCCCCTGTGTTAAATGTTTATATAAGCTGAATTTTCTTGTAAATCCCCTCCTTTTCACACATGAAGCCTTTATTTATAAAGAATAAGTCTAGAAAAAAACAGGATGTTTGTAGTGGTATGTTTTCCTCACTCATTCGTTACATCTCATGTTTATAATATTTACTAGAACTAAATACCTGACTTTTTTTAGAATACCATCGTTCTTCATAAAGAACAATATGCGTTTATGAAAATTATTTAATTCAGTAAAAACAATTAAATAATAAGGTAAAGTATAAGATAACTTGTGCTTTATATACTTATATTTTTAATTCAGGTAGCTGAAAATGTTCTTTAAAAAGAATATATAATGAATTATAATAGCGTGTGTAGGAGTATTATCCTAATGTTGGATATTCTGTTTAAACATTTTCGGTCGATAAAAAAAGGGGAGAAAGGAATCTAATTATGAAAATATTTCACACTAAAATAGGGGATCATTTCATTCAATTTGAAAATGCCCCCGAATATATAAATGGGATGTTCCGAGAATTGGAGGGCGCAAATTATCGGCCTGACCTTACCGTAACAATCCAGATGGACTTTGGATCATCTTTTGTGAACTATGATGTGAAAGAAGATAGGCAGGCTGATAGAATTTATTTTCGAAGGTCTGATTACCTAGTGGAAGTAGATGCAGAATATCAATATGCAGAGATTTCCGCTTATAATGAATTGGCTTTAAAGCATGCATTAATTAATTTATACAGTTCGTTCATTGTATACCATGAATGGGGGCTGCTGCTTCACTCTTCTTGCGTAATAGAAAATGGTAAAGCTCATATTTTTGCAGGTCATTCTGGTGCTGGAAAATCAACGGCAGCAAAATTATCTTATCCGCGAAACCTTCTCTCGGATGAAGCAACCATTTTAAAAATTTCATCCGAAAAAATGGAAGTATATAATTCGCCATTCCGAAGTGAAATCCTAGCTGCTGGGGAAGAAGAAATTTTCCCATTAGGGAGTATTCAAGTCTTACATCAGTCTCTTCAAAACCAAAGAGAAATACTTACTAAATCGGATTCGCTCATAACAATGATAAATAAAGTGTTTTATTGGTCAGATCATCCAGCAAATAAAAAAGTGATACTAGGGATGTTAACGGAACTGGTTAACCAAGTACCTATATATAACCTCTTTTTTCAGAAAAACGATACTTTTTGGGAGTTGATTTCGTAATGGTCCAATATATTCAAAGTAATCATGTGGAAGCCACGCAACTTGGTGATGAATGGATTATTTTACATACTGAAAAATTCACAGTGACAAAGCTAAATGAAATCGGTGGGTTTTGCTGGGGGCTTTTAAACCAAGCACAAACAGTGGACTCCTTGATTCAGACATTAACTGATCAATATTTAACGGCAGAGGAAATAGCAAAAGATGACATAGAGTCGTATTTATTGGATTTATTACAGTTTGGATTAATTCAGCATGTTATTTGACAAGGAGATTGTCGAATTATTTAAGATGACACTGAAAAAAGAGGGCTCACTTAATTTACCTGCGCAAGGATGTAGTATGTATCCTTTTATAGAGGAAGGGGATATATGTAACTTTAATGAATGCAATCCTTTTCATTTAAAAAAAGGGGATATTATTTTGTTTTACACTTCATCTAATCGATTGATTGCCCACCGGTATTATAAGGAAATGAAAAGTGATCAGCAACCCGGATACCTTTTCAAAGGAGATACTAATGTAAGCTTTGATCATACAGTACAATTGGAACAATTGATTGGTAAACTTGTTTATGTCCAAAAACGGAATTCCAAATTGCATGCTTCTGGTTTTCTAGCAAAAGCATGGGGTGGATTAATACTTACATTTCCGTTTATATCGAGGATGTTACGAAAGCACCTAAATTTACAACAAAGAGTAAAGGGGAGACTTTCCCATTGAATCCAACGATACTGCAGGTACTATTTGAACCGCAAGTAAAGTTGCCAATTGACTCAGAATATTATTGGCAGCTTCTAAATGAAATAGAAAAATCGAAAATTCATCCGCAAATATTGTTCCTAATGAAAGGGAATGGGAGGTTTATGGATACTCCAGCGTTCTTTCAGCAAGTAATAATTGAAAAATTTCAAAGTGTCTTTTATCAAAATATCCTGATTAAAAGTCAAACAGATTTGGTTTTGCGTGAATTTGAACATAACGGCTTAGATGTTATTCCTTTAAAAGGGACGCTTTTTTCTGAGGAACAGTTCGGCCATCTTGGAGCTCGGCCCACGTCTGATATCGATTTACTAATTAAAGCTAGTGACATGGATCAGGCAATTGAATCGGTCAAACAATTAGGGTATAAACAAAAGGAGAAACAAATACCTAATCATTTTCATACTTCGTTCAGTAAATACCTTCCTGAATCCAAAATCCCACTAACCATCGAACTTCATTGGGATATTTTAAAGAAAGATACCGCTAATTTGGAAATCACCGAGTTTTGGAAAGAAGGATATCTCATCAATGACTCACTTCATGTTAAACAACTTTCCGATTACCATCTTTTTTATACGATTTGTCTCCATGGGTGGCGGCATAACATGGATTCATTAAAGTATTTTATAGATATCATTCAACTTCTTATAAACCTGGATATCGATTTTGAAAGATTACTAGCGGATGCTAAGCGTCACAAAACAAAAAAAAGAATCATCAGAACGTTATCGATTGTATATGAGCAGTTACCTATTCTTCATTCAGTTAAAGAGTTTCCTTACTATATTCCGACTTTATTCAACAAAAGGAATTCTGCAATCAATAAGTATGTGGACTTCATTGACTATTCATTTCTAAGTTTTGATTCACCTAAACATTCCATAATTGAGCTTCGTAATTGGTTATATCTCCAAAAATAAATGTTACTGGCTGAATTTAATTTCCCAATACCCAAAAAGGTTGAAAGTATACTTTATATAGAACGAGCTAAGAAACTAAAATAATAAGGTTCTTTATATGGTCTAATTACTGATTTCTATGGCTTTATTTATAAGAACTAGAGAAATTTTCCCCAAAATGTTGTATAGTTAGTATGCAGGGATTCGAACAAACATTCGTTTCTTGGAAGCAGATTACATCTTAGAGGGACAGGAGAGAGACAGTGAACGGTACAGCACACATGGCTATAGGGGCAACAGTTGGATTCTTGACGGCAAACACACTTCAAACAGATCCAACCACCACTTTATTCTTGGTGGGCATCGGGGGAGTTTCAGGGCTGATGCCCGATATGGATATTGATGGGAAGTTAAGTAATAGGATTACCTTTTCACATAAGTTTATCCGAACGATAGCACAAACGATTGGGATATTAATGATCATTTATAGTCTTTTGGAAGGCTCTGATACGGAAAAGTGGATCGGTGTAGGTGCAGGAATCGGAATCATCATTATTTCTTCATTCATTAGGCAAAGGCATATGCTGACCCTGACTGGATTAGCGGTTTTAGGCGGCGGTTTATCTTTGCAGGAAAGCTGGTTGTGGCTGTTAGGCGTCTATATTATCCTGGCATCCTTTACACCACATAGAAGTTATACCCATTCGATTGCCGGTATCGCTTTTTTTGGCATCATTGCCTTTCAATTCGAAGCCTTTATGGGGATTGACGGAATTTTCGCAACTTGTTCATTAGGATACATAAGTCATTTAATTGCAGATTTGAAATGTTTACCTTTTAATAAACGTGGGGTGAAATTATTTCTTCCATTTTTCTCAAAAGAATTTTGAAAGTGGTTTTCTTACCGCTGTTCAGACTGCAGACAAATTGGAGTAGAGACAGTTTGCCTGCAGTTAGTTGATTCCAGAAATTCGCTCCCTTTCAGCCGACCATCAAAGCAAGCGGACGTGGGGTCTCGGCTAGCTGGATTTCGTCGCAAATTTCTTCATTTTAGATCGGGATCCATTCGTATAATCAAATAAAAAACATGAAGGATATTAAAATTCTCGAATCTTCTTTTATCGATAAACTGGACAGTGGTTATCTAACTACTGTTTTTTCTATGAGAAAAAGTAAGTTTTAAGCTAAATGGACACATCATTCGACTTATTTTTATGTTTTATATGGTCATTCTTCCTAAATCTACTAAATGTAACATATTTGTAAAGATCCTGTGATGCGAGTGATATACCTTTTCTAGTATATTAGGTTTAGCAAATCACATCAGGGGGTAAAATAATTTGTTTAAGAAAATTGTCGTCGGATTGTCATTGGCTATTACGCTTGTAACCGCATCCTTTGCTGGGGACCAAGTGGAAGCTGCTTCATATCATACAAAAGCTATTAAAGTGGCTAAAAGTGAATTAGGTACAAAATATAAAATGGGTGGCATTTCTTCTTCAGGTTTTGATTGTTCCGGTTTAGTGAAGTATTCATATCAAAAAGCTGGTAAGAATTTACCAAGAACTGCTGCTGACATATATAAAAAAGGTAAGAAAGTTAAAAGCCTGCAAAAAGGTGACTTAATGTTTTTTGCACCAAATAAAGCGAATAAACCTACACATGTGGCTATATACATAGGAAACAATGAATTCATACACTCTTCATCATCTAAAGGAGTGTCATACGCTAAAACCAATAATACCTATTGGAAGCCAAAGTATATTGGTGCGAAACGTATATAATAGAAGAAAATCATTCTTAATATAAAAAAGCTAAGAGACTTAATGAAGTCTCTTTCAATTTGTAGCCAAAAAGGTTTCGGAAGGTTTCATTCCGAAACCTTTTTGATTTTTTATTGGAATTGAAGCAGCTATAGCGGAAAGGAAAGCATGGCATGGGTTGGACAACGAGGGGACTTTTTAGAAAGTTCGATATCACCTCAAGTATTAATACTACTTAAAAACAAAAAAGACTGTAGGCAAAAGTGTTCTATCTTAAAGTTAAAACAAAGTTGATTGGAACGGGTGTGCGAGACTCCTGCGGGAAAAGCGCGTCAAGGGGAGACCCCACAGGCGCGAAGACGCCGAGGAGGCTCCCCGACCGCCCGCGGAAAGCGAGTACCTGGAGTGGAAATCCAACGTTTAAAAATTGTACAAACCTTAAAGAGACTTAATAAAGTCTTTTTTTGTTTTAAAAAATTAGAGTGGATGAGGTGCATATGGACAATAGAATTGGCGTTTTGTTAATAGTTAAGGTTATGGTGAGTCCTGAAGTGGGTAATCAATACTAACTGAATATACTAAGAGGCATACATAGAATCTTTTTATTTGACTGGAAATGGATAGTTTAATATGCTTAGCAAACCAATTCAAGGTAATTTCTTTTTTTATCAAAAAAATTCCCAGACAAAATTATTGAAAGTCAAAGAAGGTCAATGTATAATAAAGTCAGAAAGTCAAAGAAGGTCAAAGATTTTTAAATTCATTTTTTAAAGGAGGAGTACTACATGCTTTGTGAAAAATGCCATGTAAACCAAGCTAATATTCAAGTTCACCTAAATATGAATGGTCAGGAGCATGATGTGAAACTGTGCTCCACTTGTTATAAAGAAGAGCGAAACAAACTTGGAGCAGCTATGGGCGGAATGGATATAGGGAAATTCCAATTTAACGGATCTCCAAATTCATTCAATCCATTTAATTATAATGGTGTACCAAAACCGGATTCAGCTGAACATGGCGAGGATGGAGGATTGCTTGAGGAGTATGGCCGCAATTTGACCGATGCTGCTAAAGCAGGACTTATTGATCCGGTTATCGGACGAAATGAAGAAATTAAACGCGTCATTGAAGTTCTAAATAGGCGCAATAAAAATAATCCAGTTTTAATCGGTGAACCTGGTGTCGGTAAAACAGCCATTGCTGAAGGTCTTGCTTTAGCGATTGTTGAAGGTTCAGTGCCAGTTAAATTACGTAATAAGCTTGTATATATGCTTGATGTAGCGTCCCTTGTGTCGAATACTGGAATTAGAGGGCAATTCGAAGAACGAATGAAGCAATTGATCAGCGAATTACAGGAAAGAAAAAATGTCATACTATTCATCGATGAAATTCATCAGCTAGTGGGAGCGGGTTCGGCCGAAGGATCAATGGATGCAGGAAATATCTTGAAGCCTGCACTTGCACGCGGCGAACTCCAGCTTGTCGGAGCAACCACTTTATCAGAATATAGGAAAATTGAAAAAGATGGTGCCCTTGAAAGGCGCTTCCAGCCTGTACACGTTAATGAGCCGACAACGGCTGAGGCACTTGTCATCTTACGTGGATTAAAGGATAGTTACGAATCTTATCATGGTGTGACATATAGTGAGGAAGCCCTTAAAGCGGCTGTTGAACTTTCGAACCGCTACATTCAAGACCGTTTCCTGCCTGATAAGGCAATAGACTTAATGGATGAAGCAGGTTCCAAATTGAACTTGACCATCGAAGACGGCCAAGTAGAAAACATGAAAGAGCGTCTGGCTCAAATCTATAAAGAAAAAGAAATGGCCTTAAAAGAAGAAGCATATGAAAAAGCTGCCGTTCTTCGTGATGAAGAAGAAAAACTGGAAAAGTCATTGCAGGCTGGGGAAGCTGCAATTAAGCCAACCGTTACCGTTGAAGACATTCAAAATATCATCGAACAAAAGACTGGTATACCTGTAGGTAAGCTCCAAGAAGATGAGCAAGAAAGAATGGTTCACCTCCAAGCGGAGCTGATGAAAAAAGTAATCGGGCAGGAAGAAGCTGTCAAAAAGGTGTCCAAGGCCGTTCGAAGAAGTCGTGCCGGGTTAAAATCAAAAAAACGTCCTACCGGTTCTTTCCTTTTCGTTGGTCCGACAGGAGTCGGTAAAACCGAATTGGCAAAAACTCTTGCTGAGGAATTATTCGGGGACAAGGAAGCGATGATTCGTCTTGACATGAGTGAATTCATGGAGAAACACAGTGTTTCTAAATTAATCGGTTCTCCTCCTGGATATGTAGGACATGAGGAAGCTGGACAATTGACGGAAAAAGTTCGCCGCAAGCCTTACAGTATCATCTTATTGGATGAAATAGAAAAGGCACATCCGGATGTAATGCATATGTTCCTGCAAATCATGGAAGATGGCCGCTTAACCGACAGTCAAGGCCGGACCGTTACTTTTAAAGATACCGTGATCATCATGACGAGTAATGCTGGAGTCGGTGAGAAACAAAAAGTAATGGGATTCGGTACAAGTTCAGCTGTAGAAGAAGCTTCAATCCTACAATCTTTAGGCAGCTTCTTCAAACCGGAATTCCTGAATCGATTCGATAGCATCATTGAATTCTCGGCATTGAAGAAAGAAGATCTTCTGCAAATCGTTGATATCATGATTCACGAGCTTGACGAAACACTTGCTGCAAATGGTTTATCTTTAGATGTAACTAATGAAGCGAAACAAAGGCTAATTGAACTCGGATATCACCCAACTTTCGGGGCGAGACCGCTACGCCGGGTTCTACAAGAACAGCTCGAAGACGGCATCACTGACTTTATCTTTGAGCAGCCCGAAGTTAAGAACTTCACTGCAATTGTTGAAGATAACTCTGTGAAAATTATTAAAACACCATAAAGAGTACTAGAAATGCCTCCAAGACCGTAAAACTGTTATGGAGGCATTTTTTTATCTTTTTTAGGCTTCGTTTTCATAAAAGGGTAAGGTCCGGCTAAATGACCTACAGCTTTCGATAAAAATATAGATTTCTGAATTTTCGACATAATTTGCCGATCAAATGTTTTGATGGGTAATGCCTGTGGAATCATAACATAAGTGAAGATTCGCTAATGATTATAAAAATTAATAATTCCTGTTCTGAAATGGGAATTTCAATGGAGGAATGACCTATTAAAGATTCACTTTCTTATTTTGAAGAGGAAAATAAAAATAATCGAAAACCTACGGATAATGAAACGGAAAATCAGTTGGAATCCCTGCCGATTGCTAATATTAATCCAGTAAATCCGTCGGAATTGGATGACCTATATTTCTATGAAGGCAAAGATTTAGGAAATTCCTATCTTAAAGATAAAACGGCATTCCGGTTATGGGCGCCACTTGCATCTGAAGCTAAGCTAGTTACTTATAAACATTGGGATGATTCAGATGGAATGGAGATTCCGATGGTTCGTTCGGAAAAAGGTACCTGGACGATTGAGTTGGACGGTGATCAGGATGGATTGATTTATACATATAAAGTGAGAGTGGGAGAAATCTGGAGTGAAGCCGTCGATCCATATGTTCGTGCAGTTACTGTTAATGGTATTAAAGGAGTCGTGATAGATTTAACAGATACGAACCCAAAAAGGTGGACACGGGATAAACCACCTCTCGAAAAAGCTGAGGACATAGTCATTTATGAATTGCATACTCGGGATTTGTCGATTCATCCTGAAAGCGGAATAAATAATAAAGGTAAATTCATAGGAGTAATTGAAGCCGGAACCAAAGGTCCAGAAGGAGCGAAAACGGGTCTTGATCATATTAAAGATCTAGGCGTTACTCATGTTCAGTTTATCCCGATATTCGATTTTGCTACAGTCAATGAAATGAAATTGAATGAACCACAATATAACTGGGGATATGATCCACAGAATTATAACGCTCCCGAGGGATCTTATTCGACTGATCCGTATCAACCAAAAGTCAGGATTCGGGAGTTAAAGGAAATGATTCAAGGAATGCATGATCACGGTTTACGAGTCATCATGGATGTTGTCTATAATCACGTTTATTCTGTGGAGGACTCGAACTTCCATAAACTCGTTCCCACTTACTTTTTTCGCTATTACGCTGACGGCACCCTATCTAATGGAACTGGTGTAGGAAATGACACCGCGTCTGAACGTAAAATGATGCGCAAATTCATTGTTGAATCCGTAACCTATTGGGCGAAGGAATTTAACCTTGATGGTTTCCGTTTCGATTTAATGGGGATTCATGATGTGGAAACGATGAATGAAGTGAAAAAGGCACTGGCAGAAATTGATCCGACCCTCATTGTTTTGGGTGAAGGCTGGGATATGGATACCCCCTTGGCCAAAGAGCTGAAAGCAAATCAAAAGAATGCTTTTAAAATGCCTGGAATCGCTCACTTTAATGATGCGATCCGTGATGGTTTAAAAGGGTTTGTAATGAATGAACATGATAAAGGATTCGTGAATGGCAAACCAGGAATGGAAGATATTATAAAAAAAGGCATTGCTGGTGGTTTGGAATATGATGATGATATCGCGACATATCAAAGACCAGATCAAGTGATCAATTATGTTGAAGCACATGATAATTATACTTTATGGGATAAGCTTCTCATCACTAATCCAGATGCGACAGAAGAAAAACGGAAACAAATGCATAAATTAGCTTCGGCAATTGTCTTACTGTCACAGGGAATTCCAATGATACATGCTGGACAAGAGTTTATGCGCACAAAGGATGGAGATGAAAATAGCTATCAATCTTCTGATTGGATTAACCGATTGGATTGGAAAAGAAGAGCTGATTTCGATCGGGAAGTGGAGTATATGAAAGGACTGATTTCGCTCAGGAAAAATCATTCTGTTTTTAGGTTAAGCACACCCGAAGAAATTGAAGAGCATTTACAATTCATTGATGCTCCGCCAAATGTGGTTGCATTCTCTTTAAAAACAGAAGATTCAACAATTGCAGTGATTCATAATGCAAATTGGGATGCGATAACGATTAATCTTCCCCACGAAGATAATTGGTCCGTTCTAGTGGATGGTCAGCGGGCTGGCCTGGAAGAAATAGAAAGGATTAAAGGGAGTCAGATAACCGTTGCCCCTTTAAGTTCGTTTGTGTTAAAAGCAAATTCTAACCAATGACATAAGGTCGAAGTGAGGGAATACTATGTCTCACTTCGGCTTTGTTCATTTGCTGATATGAAATTGGTTAAAAGGAGTCTTCCATTATTTACTTTCGCAAGTTTGAGAAAAAATGTGCGGGGGTAGAAAATACCAAATGATGAATTTTATCGTTGTGTAAGAGGGGAGCGATTATTTTGCCAGAGAAAGTGCATATAAAAATCAATGGTGCTGAGACCAGTATGGAAGGTAATCAAACAATATTACAAATGCTGACGGATAGCTCCATTGATGTCCCGAATGTTTGTTACCATCCTAGCCTAGGTCCTATCGAAACATGTGATACATGTTTAGTGAGTGTTAATGGTGAACTTGTAAGATCTTGCTCCACCATAATCAGGGATGGTGATGTAATTGATACAGTTGCAGCTGATGTAAAAGAGGCACAGGTCATGGCGATGGACAAGATATTGTATAACCATGAGCTTTATTGTACAGTTTGTGATTATAACAATGGCGGTTGTGAAATACACAATACGGTTAAGGAAATGAAGGTAAATCATCAAAGTGTTCCTTTTGATCAAAAACCATATGAAGTGGATCGGTCAAATCCATTCTATCGATATGATCCGGATCAATGCATTCTTTGCGGCCGTTGTGTTGAAGCATGTCAAGATGTACAGGTCACTGAAACATTGACCATTGATTGGGAAGCAAAACGCCCGCGTGTCATTTGGGATGATAATGTTCCGATCAATGAATCTTCATGCGTGTCATGTGGACATTGTTCTACTGTATGTCCGTGTAATGCAATGATGGAAAAAGGAATGGAAGGGGAAGCCGGATTTTTAACCGGCATTGCCAAACAAACACTTAGACCTATGATAGAAATTACAAAAAATGTTGAAACGGGTTATGGTTCGATTTTAGCGATTTCAGATATGGAATCCGCCATGAGGGATGCAAGGATCAAGAAGACAAAAACGGTTTGTACATACTGTGGGGTAGGATGCAGCTTTGACGTTTGGACCAAAGATCGTAAAATCCTTAAGATCGAACCGCAAGTGGAGGCACCTGCAAATGGAATTTCGACTTGTGTAAAAGGGAAATTCGGATGGGATTTCGTGAATAGTAAAGAAAGACTCACAAAACCTTTAATTAGGGAAGGGGATACGTTCAGGGAAGCTGAATGGGAAGAAGCCCTTGAATTGATTTCCCGTAAATTCACTGAAATCAAAGATTCTCACGGTCCGGATTCGATGGCTTTCATAACTTCTTCCAAGTGCACTAATGAAGAGTCCTATTTAATGCAAAAGCTGGCTAGGGGAATCATCGGCACCAATAATGTGGATAACTGTTCCCGGTATTGTCAGACACCGGCTACTTTAGGACTATTCAGAACGGTTGGATATGGCGGAGATACAGGGGGCATAAAGGATATCGAAAAGTCCGAACTTGTATTGATCATAGGCTCCAATACATCCGAATCACACCCCGTGTTGGCTACAAGAATCAAACGTTCCCATAAACTGGGTAAACAGAAGCTGATAGTGGCGGACATCAGAAAGCATGAAATGGCTGAACGTTCCGACCTCTTCATCCAGCCTGCACCGGGATCGGATATCATATGGCTGTCGGCCGTGACTAAATATATCGTCGACAAAGGTTGGACAGATACAGACTTCATCAAAAATCGTGTAAATGGAATGGAAGAATACATCAAGACTTTGGAACCTTACACATTGGAATATGCTGAAAAAGTAACAGGCGTAGCTAAGGAAGATTTAATTACGTTGGCAAAGGCCATTCATGAAGCGGAAAGCGTTGCATCGCTTTGGGCCATGGGCGTTACCCAGCATGGAGGAGGAAGCGATACAAGTACTGCAATTTCCAATTTATTGCTCATAACAGGCAACTATGGTAAACCCGGAACAGGTACTTACCCTTTACGCGGCCATAATAATGTTCAAGGAGCCAGCGATTTTGGCAGTATGCCGGATCGCCTGCCAGGTTATGAAAAAGTAACGGATAAAAATGTCCGCGTGAAATATGAAAACATCTGGGGAGCAAAAATACCAGAAAACCCTGGCCTGAATAATCATGAAATGGTCGAAGGGATACATGCAGGTACCATCAAAGCAATGTACTTAAAAGGTGAAGATATGGGTCTGGTCGATTCGAATATCAATCATGTCCATAAAGCATTTGAAAAACTGGCCTTCTTTGTGGTACAAGATATCTTCTTATCAAGAACGGCTGAATTCGCGGATGTCGTCCTTCCCGCAAGCCCAAGCTTTGAAAAAGAAGGTACTTTCACGAATACGGAACGCCGTATTCAACGTCTTTATCAAGTCTTTGAACCGCTTGGCGACTCAAAGCCTGATTGGCAAATCATAAAGAATGTCGCTAATTCGTTAGGAGCCGGCTGGAATTATGAGCATCCAAGTGAAATTATGGAAGAAGCAGCCAAACTATCACCATTATATGCAGGAGTAACGTATGAACGCTTGGAGGGTTATAACAGTCTTCAATGGCCAGTGACTCCAGATGGTAAAGATACGCCACTGTTATTCACGGAAGCTTTTCCTTTCCCTGATGGAAAAGCAAGGTTATTTCCAGTCGAATGGACCAAACCGATTGACTTTGGGGATGAGTTTGATATCCATGTGAATAATGGCCGTTTATTGGAACACTTCCATGAAGGAAACATGACTTATAAATCAAAAGGCATTACTTCCAAAACGCCAAAAGTCTTCCTTGAGGTATCCCGGGAATTGGCAAAAGATAGAGGGCTTGAGGATGGCACTCTTGTTCGGCTTACTTCACCATATGGAAATGCAAAAGTGCAATGCCTGATTACGGATCGTGTAAAAGGTAAAGAAGTTTATCTGCCGATGAACGATTCAGGTGATGGGGCAATCAACCAATTGACAAGCAGCCATTCAGATAAAGATACTGATACTCCTGCTTATAAGGAAGTTCAAGCAAAAATGGAAGTGCTCAGGGTTAAAGGAGACAATCCGTTGCCGAGTATCAACCATCGTAATGGTAATCCACAACCGCAGATAGGTGTACAAGTACAAAAAAAATGGGCCCGCGAAGATTATATTTTCCCTGGTGACCTCTTGAAGATCAAAAAGGAGGAGAGGAACCGTGGCTAAAGCGACAAAAGTGATCAATCGAATCTCCATTAGCGATGAAGAAAGAAGAAGAATTGAACTCGAGGATATCGAGCGTACCCTTTTGGAAAATAAAGAAGTGATTAAAGAAACGTTTGAAGTCATGAAGGGCATGCAGGATCGTGGGATTTTATCAATGGTTAACAGCTTGTTGCAGGAAGGGGACAAAGTGCTGAACATTCTTGTCAAGACAGCAGACACCCCAGAAACGGCAAATATGCTAAAAAATCTGCTTCTCATACTTGGCACGTTAGGTACACTTAATGTTCAGCAGCTTGAACCGCTTATCCTCAAGGTTAATTCAGGGATTGCCCGTGTGGCAGAGTCTGATAAAATGCCGGAAAAGCCAAGCTACCTAGCATTGCTGCGTTCCTTGAATGACCAAGAAGTCAAACAAGCTATGACTTTTCTGATGACCTTTCTTAAAGGAATGGGAGAAGATACAAGCGATTTAGAAAGAACCACCCAATTACCAGAGAATCAGCATTTGCATAGGGCGAATGAAACAGCGGACATAGAACGGCCGACCTCCAGAAAATCATACGGATCGAGTATACCCAGTAAAAGCGGAAGCGAAAAAAAACGAAACACCAGCTGGTTTTGGATCGCTGCAGGAGTTTCGCTCGTAACCATTCCGCTAACCTTATCTAAAGGTAAGAAATAAAGTAGCTCGTTAATATTATTGAAATGACGTAAAATCGTCTGCGAAATTGACTTTGACTTGAGTAATGATAAAATAATTCCCACCAAAATATTAAAGCCGATGATTCCCTTATAAGGAAACATCGGCTTTTTTCGATGGGAAGTGATATCAAAATTTTTCTCACCATCCTTTTATTACATATATTTATATTAGATACAAATAATAAAATCAATCATCAGTGAAACGAACATATACACACACTTAATCAGTAAGGGGCGGAAAAGTGCGAATAGGACGTTCTCTTAAAAGAGCTAAAGAAAAATCTACAACCAATGGCACCTTATCCTGCGAGGTAAATCAAAATGTAAAAAGATTGAAGAACGAGCTCGGGAACAGTTCAGATTTGTCTGTTCGAATGATTGAGTCTCCACACGAAAAATCGGTACAGGCAGCTGTAATCCACCTTGACGGTTTGGCTGATGCTAACATCATTAATGAAAACATAGTTGAACCATTAATAGATTGGTTCAAAGAAAATAAACAAATATCGACAGAGATAGAAGAACGAGCCAGCCATATTCTAACGGTATCCCAATTAACCGTTAAAGAAAGTTGGCAGGAATTCGTATCAGCGGTTTTGACAGGAGATACGGTTGTATTGTTGAATGGCAGTACAAAAGCATTCATCGCCAGTACGAAAAGTCAGCCATCCCGTGCGATAACTGAGCCGACAAGTCAAACGGTCATAAGAGGACCAAAAGATAGTTTTAATGAAAATTTAAGAACCAATACGTCTTTAATTCGTGCTAGGATTCAAAATCCTAATGTACGCTTAGAGAGCTTGAAAGTCGGAAAAGTCACTCAAACGGATATTGGAATCATGTACATTCAGGGAATCGCGGATGAGAGTATTGTGAAGGAAGTCAAAGAACGAGTAAAGGGCATTGATATTGATGGGGTTCTTGAATCGAATTACATTGAGGAATTAATCCGGGATGATTCAACTACGATTTTTCCGCTTCTTTTGAATACAGAACGTCCTGATGCGGTAGTTGGAAATTTATTGGAAGGTCGAGTCGCCATCATTATCCAAGGAACTCCATTTGTTTTAATCGTCCCGGCGATTTTTTCTCAATTTTTTCAATCTCCGGAGGACTATTATCAAAATCAATATATCAGCTCTTTTTTAAGGATGTTAAGATTTGGAGCCTTTTTTCTATCGATGTATGCATCCGCTATATATTTGGCACTAATTACTCATCACCAGGGGCTTATTCCTACTACTTTACTTGTCAGTTTAATGGCTCAAAGAGAAAATGTTCCTTTTCCAGCGATTGTCGAAATACTGGTCATGGAAATGGCCTTCGAGATTTTACGCGAGGCGGGAATTCGAATGCCAAGGGCGATCGGACCAGCCGTATCAATTGTAGGTGCACTTATTTTAGGGCAGGCAGCTGTTGAAGCGGGATTTGTGGGAGCGGCAGTTGTCATCATTGTAGCCATCTCTGCAATCAGCAGTTTTACACTGCCAAATACCAGTCTAGTCAATGTTACTCGTGGAATTCGATTTATGTTGATTTTTATTTCGGCTTTTATAGGCTTATATGGCATATTGCTTTTCACTCTATGTATCTGGCTTCATATGAGCAGCCTGAGGTCTTTTGGTGTTCCCTATTTTGCCCCATTTGCTCCATTTCGTTTCAAAGAGCAAAAAGATGGTTTTTTTCGTTTTCCCATACAGTCACTAATGAAAAAACCTACAAACAAATAAAACTCGTTTAAAAAAGAATGAGGATGAAAAATGAAAATTAATATTTTACTTTTATGGATTGCAGCGTTTTGTTTATTGATTTCAGGTTGTTCGAATTACCGGGAATTAAACGAGCTAGGTGTCATAATTGCTATGGGAGTTGACCAAAATGACGATCCAAAACAACCGTACCGAGTAACATATCAAGTCATAAATCCTAGCGGCCTATCCCAAACCAACACAACAGGAGGACAAGGTCTCGCTGTCATCAACTATACAATAACAGGAAAAACGCTTTTGGAGGCTTTAGGTAAGTCAGCTTCCGTTATTCCGAGGGAAAATAATACAACACATCTCTCGCTCATTATTATTGGCGAGAAGTTAGCTCGAAATGATTTGGATTTAATATTCGATGGTCTAGATAGAGGTAAATATTCGCGGGTAAGTATCCCGATCTTTATTGCGCGCGGGAAGACTGCGATGGATGTACTTGGAGTAATTGAACCTCTTGAGATTACTCCAGGTAAAAATATCATCAGTACAACACAAAATAATCAAAAGTTGTATGGATCATCTAGTGAGGTGTTAGCTTATGAAATCATTGCTTCACTGTTGAGTGAAGGCAAAGATGTATCACTTCCGGGAATCAGTATAAGCAATGCTTCCCAGAAGGGGAAGCAAACAGGAAATTTAGAGACGACGAACCCGACTACTATTAAGGTTAAAGGATTAGCCATTTTCAGAAAAGGCAAATTGGTGAGATGGTTGGATGGAGAAACGGCCCGAGCCGCTCAATTCGTTACATCGAAAGTGAAAAATACCCCCGTTGTGTTACCTTGTGAAAGAGGAAATGTAACAATCAACACAATCGGTGTGAAAAGTAAAATGTTAACCGAAATCCATCATGAAAAACCTGTCATTCATACTGATATCAACGTGATGGGAGAACTGTTGGAAACATCATGTGAGCTTAATTTAAGTGATCCGAGAGTGTTAAAAAAATTCGAAAAAAAGATGGAAAATGAATTAAAAAAGCAAATTAAAAAGACGATTGGCATCACTCAAAAAGAAAAGTCAGATATTTTTGGTTTTGGTGATGCCCTGTCTCGAACAAATCCCGTTTATTGGCGCCAAAACAAAAAGAATTGGGATAACCTATATTCAGATGCGCAGATATCATTGAAGGTTCATGTAGAGATTATCAATTCCGGATTGCTAATGGAACCTTATGAGCCGAAATAAATGAAGGGGGAGGTGAGGATGCATTGCCTAAAATAAAAATTGATGGATTTCAGTTATTTTGTATGATGATCATTTTTATGTTTGGCAGTAATCTACTGCTTATAATAGGAAAGGGGGCCAAGCAGGATGTCTGGATTGTTAACCTTTTATCAACCCTTTTCGGATGTTTACTGTATTTCGTGTATATTTCATTATTCAAAAAATATCCTGACATACCGATGACCGGCTATGTCCGGAAAATTTGGGGTAAATATATCGGCAGCGTATTGAGTTTTTTCTATATCATCTATTTTGTTTATCTTGCTTCAAGAGTATTACGCGATTTTGAAGAATTATTAATTAGCTCCACTTATAGACGCACTTCCATTATAACTCTGGGGATATGCATGATACTTGTTTTAATTTATGGAGTTCATCTAGGATTGGAAGCATTTGCACGTGTTGCATGCTTATGCTTTGCCATTATTATCGTGACCCTTTTGATTTTAAATTTTATGTTTGTATTAGGAGGATATACAAAATTGGAAAACCTTCAGCCTGTATTAGGCAACGGATGGGGAATGGTATGGAAAGAGTTGATTCCTACAGGTATCACCGTGCCTTTTGGAGAATTAATTACGTTTACGATGATTCTTCCGTACTTGAATAAAAAGAGTTCTGCCGTTAAAGTGGGCTTTTTTGCGATAATTATAGGTGGGTTTTCATTAACTCTTAATTCGATCATTCTCTTGTCTGTATTAGGTCCCGAGGCGGTATTAAGGTCTAATTTCCCAGCTCTTACAGCCGTGAGTTATATTAATATCGCTGATTTTATTGAAAGACTGGATACCTTTATACTTGTTTTAATGATCATTTTAGGCTTCATTAAAATTTCGATCTTTTTCTTTTGTGCCATTATTGGCGCAGGGGACTTATTTCAAATGAAACCATCACCTATATTCATTTATCTGGTTGGCGGTGTTATTTTCTTCTCTTCGATAATGATTGCTCCTAGCTATCAGGCTCATATAAATGAAGGGTTAAAAGTCGTCCCTTACCTTTTACATCTTCCTTTACTCATTGGAATCCCCATTTTGTTATTGATAACCGCATATATAAAACAAAAAATTAAACCAGCTGCTTCATGAAGAGGGAGGCTGCCGGTTTTTGATCGCTGAGGATATAAACAAATATAAAAAAATTATGGTATATAACAAGAGCAGAAAGTAATCTTCTCCACGTCCTACTATCAAATATTGTTTAATGCTATAGAAAGAGTGCCATATATTCAAGCCCTGTAGGTTGTCGAGGAGTATAATAAGTAAATACGTGCCTAACAAAATTAACAATGATGGTAGCGCTCTTATCACAGTATCACCTCATTCTTTTATCTTAAAGTGTGGTAAATACTTTAAAATTATGTACGGAGTCGTACCAGAATGGCAATTTAGTCTATGTAGCATGGATACTTGTCATTAATCCTTAAAATTTTGGAACCTAATGCTTGTAGAAATACTTTTCGTACCATAAAATGGGAGTATAAAAAAAGTTCAAGGAGTGTATAAATGAAGTTAAAATTATTGACCGTCACTTTGGGGATCTGTTCTTCTTTAATACTCTCAGGCTGTTCAAGTGAAGAGGAAAGTGTTGTACAAAAAGAAAGCGGTCATGAAGGCCATTCAGAGCATACGGCATCCGGAGATCTTCAGGAGGAGACCAGCAGTAAGGAAATAGCACCGGATTTCTTAGCTGAAAAACCAGAGGATATGAAGACAATCTATTTAGCTGTTGCGCAAAATAAAGATTTACTAGAAAAAATACCTTGTTACTGCGGTTGCGGAGAGTCAGCTAACCATAAAAATAATTATGATTGTTTTATCCATGAGAATAAAAAAAATGGTGAAGTGGTTTGGGATGACCACGGGACAAGATGCGGAGTTTGCTTGGAAATTGCTGCGCAATCCATATTGGACTTGAATGACGGTATGAGCGTCAAAGAGATCCGGAATAAAGTCGATGAAAAATATAAAAGCGGATATGCCAAACCAACTCCTACCCCCGAAGTGTAAGTAAAAAAATTATGAAATTCTAGCTTAAAAATAATAATTTAGAAAAATGGTTTTTGCCCGGTATTCATTCGGAAAAGGCCATTTTTTTGTATTGATGGATTCTTTCACATATATAATATTGGTCACATAGGGGAATACTTCCATTAAACATTCAACGTGAAAGGAGCTATCACTTTGACATTAATCCGCCTCGGTTATGTAGCCATGAGTAATCATGTGCCAAACTGTTCACCATCCCAAACGATGACTTTTGCGCAGTTTTCCAAAATTAAGGACAGAGATGCAGCGATAAGGAAGCTCGAACGCATTTCAATATCCAATCTTCATAATTGCTGGCGTTTACTGATTCATAACGAAGCTAATGATATTCAGTTCTTTAGGCTTTCTTCAAAACTTATCCCTTTAGCCAACCATCCAGAAATTCCAGAATGGGATTACATAGATCCTATTTCAGAAGAACTGGCTAAATTAAAAACATTCATAAAGAATCACCCAAAAGTAAGGATAGATTTTCACCCAGATCATTTTGTCATCTTGAATAGTTCAAATATCGATATACTGAAGACATCCTTAAAAACATTAAGGATGCACTTTACTCTATTGAAAAAAATG
Organism: Bacillus sp. T-10(2022); assembly: GCF_056502895.1. Lineage (NCBI taxonomy): Bacteria > Bacillati > Bacillota > Bacilli > Caryophanales > Bacillaceae > Bacillus > Bacillus sp. T-10(2022). The sequence goes on along the minus strand of NZ_CP113518.1, from coordinate 2,914,007 downwards.
GGAGTGGATCCCGAGCATCGCTGTGTTTTGCATGTTGGCGGCGGTTATGGCGAGCATGTACAGGCATTAGAGCAGTTTATCCATAATTGGGGTTTGATTCCGGAATCGATTCAAAGAATGGTCATTCTTGAGAATGATGATACTACCTATACGTTGTCGGAAACACTTTATTTATGTGAAAAATTAGGCATTCCAATGGTGTTTGATTATCACCATTACCTCGCACATCAGTTACCAAATGAAGATTGGAAAGATCATTGGGACCGAATATTGAATACATGGAGTAATTCCAAGCTACCTCCTAAAATGCATATTTCAAGTCCAAGGTCCGATAAAGAATTTCGAGCACATGCTGATTTTGTGGATACTGAAATGTTCATGGAATTTTTGCAACAAATAAAGGGAAGCTTACCACAGCTGGATTGCATGATTGAAGCTAAACAAAAGGATGGAGCACTTTTCCAGTTGATGGATGAACTGAAAAGTCACAAAGACATAGAGATCATTGATGATGCCAGTTTTTATATTCATTAATTGATTGGGGGAATATTTGACAAAGGGAAAATAAGATTCTCTTTATCAAATATCTATTGTTTACATAACGTTATTATTGTTGAGTTAAAAAGGTAACTTCTCAAAGGAAGTGGGAGTAAGGGTTAGACGATCTTGCATTAATAATTTCTCGTAAAAACTAAATACTATTGTATTCCTATTCACAAGATGTTTACATCGCCGAACCTTTACCGATAATCTCTTCAAAACTATATCGATTCTGACCTGTTGACTTTTTCTTCCTTTTTAAGATATCCAGAGAATTCATAAACGAAGCCATTTCATAATGATCAACATCTTCTTGACGGACAATCACCCGATAAATCTTATGTTCTTTCATACTGGATTCTCATATGAGAAAAATCTAACGACATTTCGAGTAATTTATCACTTGATCCTAAGTTTCGCGCAGCCATTCCTGCACGTCCATTTGCCAGAATCTTTAATGCGTTTACATAGCCTTGTCCCTCTTCGCCTAAAACATTTTCAGCCGGAACTTCACAATCTTCTAAGAATATTTCCGATGAATGTGACCCGTGAAGGCCCATTTTTTTTTCAATGCTTCCAATTTGAAACCCTGGGAAATCCTTTTCAATTATAAAAGAAGTGATGCCTTTTGAGCCTTTAGAAGGGTCGGTCACCGCCATTACGGTAAAAATATCGGCAATCGGTGCGTTAGTAATATAATGCTTACTTCCATTCAGAATATATTTATCCCCTTTTTTTACGGCCGTTGTTTTCAGATTAGTAGCATGTGAGCCTGCACTTGGTTCTGTTAAGGCAAATGCACCAATTCTATCTCCGGTTGCCATGTCGGGTAAATATTTGCGTCTTTGTTCATCATTTCCCATTTCAACAATGCCGACACCCCCAATGCCGGTATGTCCACCAATGACTGTTGTATATCCATTATGTGTTCTTCCCAATTCTTCAAGTGCAGCACACTTCCCTACCATATCGAGTCCCAGTCCGCCATATTCTTCTGGAATATGAAGTCCAAATAATCCCATTTGCTTTGATTTTTCCATTATACTTCCTGGAATTTCATTACTTTCTTCAATTAACATCGCCTGCGGATCTACTTCATTATCAATAAAGTTCCGAATTCCTTGTTTTAATAATTTTACATCCTCAGTTAGTTCGAAATTCATACCTTCACGTCCTCTCGATTATAAGGCCAAAATCACTGCCCAGACTTCCTAACCAAACGCTGCTTTCACGTATTTAACAAGCTAATACTTATAGTCGATACCTATCCCCTAAACTGTGAAAAAGATACTCCATATTTTGGAGACGGCTGTCTAAACCAACAAGACCAGCCATTTGGGGACCTATAGGATGATTTAATCCAAGTTTAATCGCTATATCGATATCTTCAGCAAAATCACTTCATTATTCTCGTACTTCTTGATATATGATCGATCAACTACCGCTTGAATAACCTTTGCTGCTAGGTAGTCTACTGACACATCAGTTAAAGTACCACCCATTTTCCAATCGGCGCTCTGACTGAATATACCGGATTCATGATCTTCCTCCATATGATAAAACTTTTATCCTGGTTTAGCCCCAATAAGCAAAAATAGTATTGAAAATTCATTCGTGTTATTTGCCTGTAGAGGTTTTCTATTGATATTGATACAAGGCATTTTTGAAATGTTAATTGTAAAAAAGATCTATACCTTTAGAAAGCGATTAACACATCGCTAATCCACCATTAACGGAGAGCGTTTGTCCTGTAATATAATCTGCTTCGTCTGAAGTGAAAAACGCTACCGCATTTGCAAGATCACTTGGTTCAGCCAATCGCCTGAATGGTATGGCTTTTTCTAACGCTGAAACAATGCCCTCATTATACGAGCCAATTTCCTGAATCAATGGTGTATTACTTGGGCCTGGTGAAATACAATTGACATTTAATTTATGTCTCGCCATTTCTCTAGCTAATGTTTTTGTTAAAGCAATCACCCCGCCTTTTGCGGCTGAATATACTCCTTCACCACTAGAACCGACTCTTCCTGAATCTGAAGCGATATTCACAACTTTCCCATAACCATTCTCAATCATGATCGGCAATATTTCTTTACATGTATGAATTTGACCCATCAAATTAATGTCAATAATTGTTTTCCATGTGCTTGGTTCGCTTTTTAAGAAAGGTTCAATCTTATCCCATCCTGCGTTATTCACCAAAATATCAATTCGTCCAAAACAATCAATAGATGCTTTGACTGCTTCATGTACGCTTTCTAACTTCGTGACGTCGCAATAGACAGCAAGTGCTTCCGCCCCTTCGCTTTCTAAAATAGAAACCGTTTCTCGAGCATTTTCAATGTTGATGTCTGTAACGATTATTTTATTGGACTTTGACGCTAATGTTAACGCGATCTCTTTTCCAATCCCTCTACCTGCACCGGTAAAAGATACCAACAAGCACAAAAAAGAAGGTAACGTGACACTTCTATCATTATTAAGTTTTCATATCCCTCCACCCTTAGTAATTTAGAACATTCAGACATTTGCAGATTGTAAAAGCAAACTATTTATGGTCATAACTACAACCACAAAAGACTGTCCCATAAGACTCAAACCGATCACAAAAAAATGAAAAGAACCGTTACGAAATCCTTTGATTTTACTGGATTTCATACCAGGTCCTTTCAGGAGAAATGGCAGCGACTGCGCTTTTAACTTTTGTTGCATTAGATAAAGAACAATGTCCAACTCGTGTTCCAGAAGTCATTCCTGAAACGGATGAAGAGAAAAAATTAAATGAAACTGCACCAGAGCGAGCTAGAATGCGTAAAGAAAGGAAATCAAAAAGTAAAGAATTATCCGTGTTTTATACAACAACTATCCCTGGGATTGATAAGGTATACAGTTAATATAGGTTTTGCTAGATAATAATTTTAAATAAAAGAAAAATCCAACTGCCTGGCCGGGACTTGCCATTGGAAAACTATATATGTGGTTACTGATAAATAAAGAGAGAAGCCCTGCATATTAGGGATTAATATATAGCCATAAATGGTGACTACAAAACAAAGGATATTTAATATTAAGATGCTCAAGGTTTGTGCAGCAAGCAAACCACTTCTCACGAAAAAGCTTAAATAAACGAACATAAATGAGAAACAAGGGGAAAATGGTTTCGTCTATTGGCTTTTTGGAAAGTACAAAAATTATAGATCGAGTAGTTTTTAATATCAGTGAAGCGCTACTTACTTTACTCGGACTTGTGCCTGTGTTAGGAGGCTTATTTTCGACAATTCCTGTTAGTATAGGAAGTGATGTCGTATTTATGGCCAATTTACAATTATCCGGAAACGCTCTGCGTAATATTCAAAGTATTCAATATAACTTAAAGAATTGCCCTCCAAATTTTTTGGGGTATCTGTAGTGTTCAATACGTTTCCTATGTATTATTGGTCCCCTTATAAGTAATGGTCTGTTAATAAGTTTACTTATAGCTCTGGCTCTTTAATATTTTGTGGATTTTTCAAAATATGAATTGTTGGAATCAAGGTACTAGCTGCATTCAATAATAATAAAAGCCGATGATTCCTTAACACAGGGAATATCGGCTTTTTTAAATTGAAATAACTCTTCGTGTATGTTTTCCGTATTTCATATGACCCCTCAATAAATGGGACATGCAAACATTATAAATAATGAGATAAATATAGAGAATATTCATATGCCATGTTTTCGTAAAAAAGTAGAAAAGACAAAAATACGAGCTTCATATTTGGCTTTTAAAGAGGTTATTTTAAATTACTAGAGTAATTGGTCTGGATTGCGTTAAAACGTCTCAATTGAACCTTTAGGAAGGTCATTTGATGTTGGTATATTTTTGTATTAGCATGACTAATGCTAACGGAATATTCTGAATGTAACAAAGGACCTCTATTGATACATTCGAAAACGCATTAAATCAAGGTTTATAAGCGTATCAAATTTTTAAAAACTTGCCTTTTTTTAAGCTGTTCACGTACAATGAAAGAAGGGGAAAGGGGAATGAGCCATTCATGCAAGCAACCTCTCAAAGAATTAAAAATGTCCAACCGATACGCAGGTTGGATCACATAGAAAAGATGAAAAAATCACTATTAAAATATTGCAGCTACAGGGATTATATGATGTTTTCGATCGGAATAAACATCGGGTTACGTATAGGGGATCTTTTACAATTGCGAGTGAAAGACATTCTTGAGGGTACGCATATTGTCATTGTGGAGCAAAAAACAGATAAAATTAAGCGGTTCCTTGTCAATCCTCAACTTCGGAAGGAAGTTAGGAAGTATGTCCGCAAATCGAACCTGAAAAATGAACAGTATTTATTTCCAAGTCGAAAAGGTAATGGTCCAATCACTAGGGTACAGGCCTATCGGGTTCTGAACAAAGCGGCTGAAATGGCAGACATTCCAGATGTCGGTACACATACCCTTCGAAAAACCTTCGGCTATTTGCATTACCAAAAATTCAAGGATATCGCTTTACTACAGCAAATCCTTAATCATTCCAATCCAAAAGATACGATGATTTACATAGGACTCACACAAGATTTAATGGACGAAACATTAATGGATTTCTATTATTAACTGAACGGACGAAGACAACTCCTGTTACTCAGTATTTTATAGGGCTATAACAATCCTTCAATTGGGAGTTATTTCAGAGTAAACATTATTTCGATATATCTGAATGGGTAGATAAAACTAGTATCATTGGTGTGGAGAGGTGAAAGGGCTTTCGGAATGGGATACGCGCCTTTTGCTAGGAATATCGACTTCACTGAGGATTTTTGAAAATTATAAGAGTTTTGGCCGGGTAATGGACAGTGTTTTAAATCAACCGTATGACTTCTCAAAAAAGACTAGAATATATAGTCTTTTTTTCTTGATAACACCGTACTGATTTTTAAAAGAAACACTCGATTTAGTATATTAGAAACATTTATTTTTCTAAAATTCTGTTGTTTTCCTGTTTAACAAATAATGAAACAGAAAGGTATCAGTAACGAATTGTTGCTGCAAAATGACGTTACTATAATAATGTTATGTCAACTATTACTCGATATTATGCTCCTGTCAAAGGACTCAGCAGATGAACTGCACCTCAATCGTTAGAGAAAATCTCATAATTGGGGTGCAGCACAGGGTGGTTGCCAGGAATATTGGTTATTAGTTCGGTTATAAGGTACTTATATTCTTCATTTTATCCAGCTCCAAAGGTAAAAAAGCATATTCTCCGTCCTTAATAATCTCACATTTACGAACGTGGATTGGCTGTTTAAAAATAGGCCCATCAATTACTGTCGTATGAAACTCTCCGCCTTCTCCGCAGGGGTCAATGCCGCGAGCTTCAAGTTCCTTCACGTATTCATGGGTTAACTTTCGCCCTAAATCATCCTCTGTCATTCCCAGTAATAAATTAACGGTTACGATGATCGTTACAAATCCAAGATTCATGAACTCTTCGACAGCTTCACGATGATTCATTTCCCATAAAGGCATTCCAAGCTTCAACCCGGCATTCTTCGTAACCTTATCATGCCAACAGCCATGGGCAGGCATATCCAAGTCTCCTGTTAATAAAACTTCTGCTCCTTGATTTTTAGCTTTTTCCAGAAGACGCATAAATACTTCTTCATAATCAGTCCAACTGGCAGCTGCAGTATATACAGGCAATCCTATTGATTCAGCTTGGGCATGTATGAGTTCCGGAGGCATTCCATGGGATCTGGAACGTTTTCCTTCTTCCTCCAGCATGACGATCAGTCCTACAGCTTCTCCAATGTTCATTGCTTTATAAAGGGCTAAGACACTATCCTTTCCTCCGCTAAAAGAAGCTATGAACTTATGACCGCGAGCACTATTTTTCCAATCGATTAATTCTGCCATTCATATTTTCCCCTTTATTCTAATGACTTTTTGCCAATTTCCTATTTTATAGATGAATTATGATAACTATATTTGTTTGATTTTATCACGGTTGAAGCCTTCAGATAAGATATTAATGCATCCTGATACAAAAACTTGATTTAAAGGGAAGTTATTCCTGAAAAAACTACTCTATAATGAACTGAACAATATAAGGTGATTAATCCCTAGGTTACAAAGCTGAAATAAAAAGGCATGAGTCTCGGTGGGGGACCGATTCATGCACTTAAGGCTAGCTAAATTGTATAGCTATTATGGATTTATTTCACATAGTAGCTTCTTTTTATAAAACCGCAATATGTATTTCCACTTTTCCATCAGGATAATATTTTTCAAAATCCAGGCTATATTTCCTGTTCATTTTTTTCTCTTCCTCCAGCTGCCATATCTTTTTCCAGGTTTCACCTATGGAATGTTCATCTTGTAAACACTCAAACACCGCGTATTCTTGATCTGGAATGACAAAATTTTCATTCGATACGGGGGTTTCGGTGGCTATAGCTAATGTATAATCTCCACGATAGTTACTTTCGTACTGATGGTATATCCCATATTTCATATCATTTTCAATATTATAATCATTTGTTTTGCTCCAAAGGGATCCGATTTTCTCGAAAAGATTTTTATCGGTGGAATTATTAGTCCTTATTTCGCCAATCATGTAGACTTCTTTACTCATTAACTAGCAACCCCTTATTTAAATAAATTTGGATACCACAATAATGATATCATAATGATGAAATTTTTTGGAAAGTTTTGGCGTTAGTTCCTGGTTATGAATTTGTGAATTGAACAATACAAAGGTGTTTAAACAGTTAAATATAAATGGGAGAACCAATTTATCCTCAGATGTGAATTAGTTGTTTACTCTATATATTGTATCCAGTGTTTTTTAAATTGGATACAATATATTTAATTTTCTGTATTGTAATCGCTTTATTAAGTTGATATAGTTTAAATTGTATCCAATATCGAAAGGTGGACGCTGAATTGGATAATGCTAATTCTAAAAGAGATAAATCAACTATCGTTAAGAACGTAACGAAAAGTCTTAGGAAGGCGATTTTGAATGGGACGTTGAAAAAGGGGGAGCGACTCATCCAAGAGGAGTGGGCCGATCGCCTGGAAGTAAGCAGGATGCCGATTCGTGAAGCCCTTACACAGCTTCAATTGGAAGGGTTGGTGGAAATGGTTCCTCATAAAGGAGCAATCGTCACACCGATTACCCGGGATGATATTGAAGAAATTTATCATACCAGGTCTCTGCTTGAAGGTCTTGCAGTAGAAAAATCGCTTCCTTATTTAACAAAGGAGGATAAAGAAAAATTAAAGGGTATTTTGATTGAAATGGAAAGGATTCAGTTATCTGACGAAACCAATGAGCATTATATCCTTTTGAATGCGGCTTTTCATGAAACCCTCCGAAAAGGGTGCCCATGGCCAAGGGTTCAAAAAATGGTTGAAACGTTGGGTATCTCACCCATTGCGCCGAATTTGCTGATTGATTATTACCCAGAAACGCAACGGGAACACCGGATGATTTATGAAGCGGCACTAAGAGGGGATCCTGCAGAACTAAGGGCAGCAGTAGAATTTCACATCTTGCGGACTAAAAACAATTTAATTACGTATATGGAGTTGCTGAATACTAAAAATCATCAATAAAAGGAGTGTTAATTGTGTATGATTTCGCAATTGTTGGTGGGGGAATTGTAGGTTTATCGACGGGAATGGCTCTTTATCAGCGTTTTCCTAATGCTAAAGTGGTAGTCATTGAAAAAGAGGCTGTTGTTGCAGATCATCAAACGGGGCATAACAGCGGCGTCATCCACTCAGGAATTTATTATAAACCAGGCAGCTTCAAAGCACGGTTTGCCCGTCAAGGAAGCAAATCAATGACGGAATTCTGCCGGATGCATGGAATTGAACATGATATTTGCGGAAAGGTCATTGTTGCAACAAAACCAGAAGAGTTGCCCCTTCTAGATGATTTATATTCACGCGGTTTGCAAAATGAGCTAGCTATCCAAAGAATCGGTGTGGATGAGTTAAAGGAAATCGAACCACATGTTAATGGACTTGGTGCGATTCGCGTCCCGCAAGCCGGCATCGTCAATTATCGTCAGGTAAGTGAAAAGATGGCGGATATCATCCGAGGCAACGGCGGTGAAATCAAACTGAATACAAAGGTGGAGAAGATTGACGAGGATTTTGATGAAGTCATCATCGACACGAACAACGGGACAATAAAGGCAAGAGTGGTCATTAATTGCGCTGGATTGCACAGTGACCGTATCGCAGCAGCTGCGGGGTATAAAACTGATATGAAAATTGTCCCGTTTCGCGGTGAATATTTTAAATTGAAGCCCGATAAGCGCTTTCTTGTCAATCATTTAATTTATCCGGTACCTAACCCGAAATTTCCATTTTTAGGAGTTCATTTCACACGGATGATTAGCGGCGAAGTAGATGCCGGCCCAAATGCTGTACTAAGTTTTAAACGGGAAGGTTATAAAAAAACTGACTTCAATGCGAAGGATTTAACTGAAGTTTTAAGCTATAAAGGTTTTTGGAAACTGGCCAGTAAATTCATGAAGGAAGGGATGGATGAATATGTTCGTTCTTTTAGTAAAAAGCAATTTACGAAAAGCCTGCAGGAATTGATTCCGGAAATTCAAGAAGATGATTTAATCCCTGCACCTGCCGGAGTCCGGGCACAGGCGTTACAGGATGATGGTAATATGGTGGATGATTTTCATATTATAATGGGGAAACGGACCATTCATGTTTGTAATGCACCGTCACCTGCAGCAACAGCCTCCATTGAAATTGGAAAAGAGATTGTTAACCGCATACCGGAACAATCGCACTTATTGGAAGCTGTTTTGACAAAATAAAATTCGTTATAGAGAGAGGTAGAAGCATAATGTTCAATAGTAAAACTATTTTCATTGCAGGTCATGCACGTTTGCCTCAAGGGATGGCAGCGAAAATTGTCTTTGAAACATTGACCATCACCGCGGAAGTCGATGCTAAATATGGGGTTGTACTGGAAGCCTCCTGTACACTGGCAACAGAGCATGGCCGGGAATTCATTGGGCGTTTATTAAAAGGAATCAGTTTAAATGATGGTGTTGATGATGCGATAGAATCCATTCAATCTTATTATCGGGGGAAAGCGGCCAATGCGTTGATTGCTGCCTTGAAGGACCTGGATCTTCATTTTCAGCAAATTAAAGCAGGAGAAAAAACGAAACTACCAAGTTAGGAATATGATTTATCAGAATAATTTGTAAAAAGTGTTGACAATTTTACGAAAAAACGTTTTAATGTAATTAAGCCAATATTATGACATTAACACCTTTTGGAAAATACCTTTTCAGAATCGTGTAAAGATCTTAATGATTGGAAACAGGAAAAATAAATCATACATAAACTGCATATTCGCTGTGACTCTATTTGCATAGAGCAGTGAAGTGAATATAAGCCAGTTGTACAGTTGGATTCCTATTTTATTTAGGGATCATGTGCGACTGGCTTTTTATATTTCCCGTTAACTTTGTCACCTATATTACAAATAACAGGAGGAATTATTCATGAGCATTGCAGAAAAAAAGAGAGCGAAGTTTGAAAGGAAAACAGAAAAATACGAGGTGAAAGTTCACCCTCAATCCAGCCGTTTATATCATATTGAAATTTCAAAAGAGGCAATTGCCGCTTTTTTAGAAACGGTATCGAAGGATAATCAGTCTGTTCAGCATTTGGAATATACACCATATGCCCGACTCATCATTGCATCATATCTATTGGATCAAGTGGGGGAAGACTTTGGAGAAGTGCTTCGGAACATTGTTCATGATCGGGAATCCGGAGGCTTCACCCTTGGCTTGGAGGGTGTCACAGAGAATACAGATGAATATGTCATTTTTGCAACGGCCATTTCATACTTGCTCGGAACTCCGAACCATGATGCCATGTCAGGAAAATATTATGCCCGCTTTAGTGTTCAAGACACGGATAGCAGTGATTCATATTTGCGTCAAGCTTATCGTTTATTTACACTTCATACGGACGGCACCTTTGTAGATGAACCAACGGACTGGTTACTGATGATGAAGATGATCGAACAAAACGCCCGCGGTGGCGAATCACGTTTATTGCACTTAGACGATTGGAAAGAGCTTGATAAGTATGTAAATCATTCATTATCAAGCCAAAAATTCACGTATAAGGCACCGAAAAGCAAGAACATTGATCAGGAAATTGAAAGATTGACATTCTTCAATCATAATAACAAACCTGGTATATGTTTTATCGACCAATTTGTTTATCCTGAATCAATTGAACAAGCCAAATACTTACGCGATTTATCCAATTCATTAGAGAACGATGAAAGTGTACTAGAACTGGAACTGCCAGTTGGAGATTTAGTTGTCGTCAATAATATATTTTGGCTTCACGGCCGCGCTGCATTTGAAAAAGATCCGAACCTGAATCGTGAATTACTTCGCCAGCGCGGGAGATTCAATCAATAGTTGCATTTTGTAAACCCAAATTTTTTCATCCCCAATTACCATTTTTAAGATAAATTCTTTTCAACCCAAGGGTTGGAAAGCAATTTATCTTTTTTTTGGAGGGTTCAGTTTTACTAATGGATTCAACAAGATTATTAATGTCCCAATGTTCGGGGCAAATCTAAATTTCTGATATACTGATATGACCAAAATAAATAGAAGAAAGAGGGGATAGTATTTTATGGGGATTGCTAATTTTTCTAATTTTACGCGATTTAAGAATCTAATTAATGCTTTACCTGCTGCCTATACAGATGAAATGATACAGAGCGAACAATTTTTGCTTGAAAGAGATGAAAAGAAAAAGCTCGAAATCTATTACGCACCTTTTGAATATGTAAATGAACGGGCAAAAGTGGTGATTGTCTGAATCACTCCTGGATTACATAAAATGAAAAAATCTTATTCTACCGTAATTAATGCAAAAAGGCACATACATAGTGATGAAGAGATCCTGCACGAAGTAAAAAAGAATTCCAGTAACGATGAGAAACAATTTAATTCAATGTTGGATGAGCTTGGATTACATACATACTTAAACATATCGTCCGCACTGGATCTTTTTAACGAAGCAAGTCACCTCGTTCATACTACCTCTGTTTTAACCTATCCAGTTTTTTATAACGGGAAAAACTACAATGGAACAACTCCGAACATATTAAAGACCGAGTTGCTTAAAAAAATATAATGGAAAGCTTTGCTGCCGAAATAGGGATGATTGAAATCACGCTTATTATTCCTTTAGGCGTTAATGTTTCCAAGGTCTTAAACTATTTAGCTGGTCACAATTATTTAGATGCTAACAACATGCTTCTAGGATTTCCTCATCCATCTGGGGAAATGGTCATCGTCATAAGCGGTTTGCAGCAAATAAAGAGCAAATGAAAATGATGTTTCAGCACTATTTTTCAAAGGAAATGACCGTTGGTTAAAGGACAGTGCTCAATAAAACTTATATAGGTATTAAAGGACAGGAAACATTTGATTAAGAATTCATATTCATCTTTTAGTGTTAAAAGTAAAATTAACTATTTACTAGTGCTATTTTGGAGATTATAATAAGAACAAATGTTCTTTATTATAGGAGGCATTAACATGGATGAACTAGAGGAATTTTTAAAATCACTCACTATTGAAGAGTTAAAGGTTATTTATGAAGAAGTAAGTGAACCTGATATTAATAAATAAATGAAAAAAATTTGAACATAGAAGAATCTTAATACATTACTCATTTCAAGTTGATTTCGCTGAATAGAATTATGTTTCGAAAGCATCCTCATCACCTCAAGTTTTAATACTTCTATTTTAAAACAAAAAAGACTGTGGGCAAAAGGAGTTCTATCTGAAATTTTAAACATAGTTGATTGGAACGGAAGGTGCGAGACTCCTGCGGGAATAGCGAGTCCAAGGGAGACCCCACAGGCGCAAGTGCGCCGAGGAGGCTCCCCGACCGCCCGCGGAAAGCGAGTGCCTGGAGTGTAAATCAACGTCCAAATTGTACAAGTCATAAAAAATAGATAAACTCGATTTTCCTCGAGTTTGTCTACAGTCTGAATCAAGGACCCATTAAAGGTCCTTGATTTTTTTTATGAAAAGGACCATTGGAAAAAAAAACTGAACTGATCATTCTTGATCAGTCGAGTTCATACAGCAAGTTAATTAAAGGGAAGCTAAATTTATAGCGCACCTCTGACATCATAATTTTCTATATCGATTTCGATTTTTCTATCAAGTGCGAGATTTGCCAATAGTGAGCCTATATAGGGGCCCATTGTTAAACCTGAAGCTCCAAGACCATTGGCTACGATTATTCCTTCCCAGTCAGGCAAAGGACCCATGACCGGAAGGAATCCCGGCGTGAATGGACGAAATCCGACCCTTGCTTCAACAAACGTACTATCTGTCAAACCGGGAGCGGTTTGCAAGGCCTTATCGAAAACCTCCTGGAGTCCTCCTGCGGTCATTCGGGTATCGAAAACTTCCGTATTTTCGTGAGTCGCCCCAGCAACGATTTTATTATTATCGAAAGCCAAAAGATATTGATCACTGGGAGGCATGACTACAGGCCAGTCAGTTGTATTGTCATTTGGCGTTTCCAGATGAATGATTTGAGCCTTTTGGAAGGTGACTTGAAAATTCACGCCGAGTGGCTTCAGTAATTGCGGTGCCCAAGCGCCAGCACAAACAATCACTTTATCGGCAGATATGAATTCATCTCCAAGTGTTACACCTGTCACTTGTGCACCGTTATATGTAAGTATGGCCTCACCATACATAAGTTTTGCACCGTTTTTTTGTGATGCCCGCAATAAGGAATCACGTAGTGCGCGTCCATCGACCCGCGCTGCACCACTCACGTGAACGGCTGCATATTCACTGGAAAGAGGCGGGAATAAGGCACGTGTTTCCTCTGCGGAAAGTATTGTGATCGTCCCTATCTCCGGTGCTTCTTCTTTCCGTTTTGCCGCCCGGTTCTTCATGGCATTCAGTTTATCTTCATCGGTATGTAAGCTTATGGCCCCGACCTGGGCATACCCAGTCTCGGTTTCCCCGTCCCGTTCAAGTTCTTCAATTAAACCCGGATAAAAAGCCGCACCATTTTTGGCAAGGAGATACCAAGCTTGGTTGCGTCTTTGCGAAATCCACGGGCAAACGATTCCTGCAGCTGCAGATGTTGCCTGACCGATATCTTGTCGGTCAATAATGATCACTTCAACACCAGTTTTAGCCAACTTATAGGCAGTGGAAGCTCCCAAAATTCCTGCACCAACTACAATGATTTTTTGCATGATTCAACATCTCATTTCTCTCATATGTATAAACGCTTACCACTACTATATCGAAGACACGAAATGATTGCCACAACTGATATTGTAATTTCTTTCACAAAGTTATTTTATCTATAGTGAATATGCTATGATTGATATTGCGAAAGCTTGAAAAGATACTAGGAGGACATATCATGCTAAAAAAACAAATGGAATCATACATATCAAAATCCGTAATCGAAAACAAGGTTGAGTTGTTTAAAGAAGAAAAGGATTATGTCGAAATGCATAAATTAATCGCCGATGATATCATTATAGTGGAAAAAGAAAATGCATCCCGTTTTACAGATGCTTATATGGAACGCAGTAACAAAGAGAGCGAAGAATTAATCTCTGAAGAGAACTCTGCATTTTTATCACAACCGATCGAGTATTTGAAAAATAACAAAGATGAGTTCCTTTACTTTGAGTCAAAATGGTTCGAATTAATCGGTGTTGAGGCACTTTCTTTAGAAGTCGATGATGTTTTTGGTACGTATAATGCGATGTTCGGATTGAAATTCCAGAAAAAAATGGGAGAAGTTTTAAAAACGTATTTAACTAAGGAACTTCAAGCAGAAATTGGTTCGTTCAGTTTAATGTTTAACCAGGGCGACGGGCTATGGGATGTGAATTTAGCCTTGGATAACGTAAAAGGATTCCGAGAAGACATGACATTAGAGGAAGCTTTTAATTTAATCTATCATTTTCTTTTTATCCTTGTTCAAACAATCGAGGAAAATATGTAAAACGAGGTGCCGCCATAAATATTAATGGCGGTTTTTTTATTTCTTGATTTAACCAATGCCCCTAGGCTTTGCTTCTGGATTTTAATCGATGCTTCTGGATATTGATAAAAGGAACTTGAAAGAATTCGTCGAATTGATTAATGATATACATTTATTTAATAAACTTAAATGTTTTGTTTTTAGCAATTTCAATTTTTTGTTTTATGTAAATGAAGTTACATCGGAAGGGGAAGTTATACTTGCTGAATGAACTGAAAGTTACTCAAGTTACCATTCCATTGCCTTTTAGGCTGGACCATGTCCATTGTTTCCTAGCGGAAGGTGAAAAAGGGTGGACAATCATTGATGCGGGATTAAATAACAAAACGACAAGGGATTTATGGAACCCAATTATCGAAAAACACGATATTACCGATATTATCATCACCCATTATCACCCAGATCATTTCGGGTATGCAGGGACATTACAACAATTAACCGATGCGGATGTTTGGATGACACAAGTGGATGAACATGCGGGAACTACGTATTGGGAAGCGGATTCGCTGAATCTGCTTAAAGAAAATTATAAAGCATGTGGTATGGAAGACGATTTATCCGTGGCCTTATCCAGTGACGAAAGCGGATTCATGCCACAAGTAAAACCCTATCCTGCCGTAAATCATCATCTTGAAGAAGGAATGAAACTGCATTTTGGCAAATATGAGTATGAAGTGATCTTCACGCCGGGACATTCTGATGGCCTGATTACTTTATACAATAAGGAAGAAAGTGTCCTTTTTTCGACAGATCATATATTGCCCAGGATATCTCCAAATATTTCTTATTGGTTTAAAGGTTTCAGCAACCCATTGGAAGAGTTTTTTAATTCTTTGAAAAAAATACAAAAGCTGGACGTTGAAAATGTCATCCCTTCACATGGGAAACCGTTTCAAAATGCAAATAAAAGAATTGTTGAATTGTTGGATCACCATCAGGACCGGTTGCATGTTATTCATGAAAACATGAAAGAGCCGATTACAGTAAATAGTGCTTGCCAGATCTTATTTGGAAATCTGTCCATTCACGAGACCAGGTTTGCTGTTGGTGAAACATTGGCACACCTAGAATACCTTCTTTTAAATGACCAATGCAGAAAGTTTAAACGTGATGGCAAATGGTATTATCAATCCATTTGATATTTTGAATGCTAACGTATCGAAAGATTTTAGCTCTTGTCGTCTAAAACGGCTATTATTGCTGCAGCCTATGTTTATTATCGCTATGGGGAGCTAATGGGAAGGGAAAAGTGGGAGGTAGGGGGATATTTCGATTACACGCCTGATATATTTTTGCATCCTATATTAAGAAAAAACCACCGCCCATCAAATAATCTGGGCGGTGGATTGTTCATTGCCTGACACCTATTTGTCCCTTAACTTCGTTCATAATATCTTCAAGGGATGTGACAATTCCTTTATCGTCCTTATAGCTAATGTGCTTAGGTTGAAAATGGATCGGCGAATCTAAACCAGCAGCGGCTGAGATTCTAAATAATCCTTTTCTAAGCGTAACAAGAAAGTTGACCACACGGTATTTCTTTTCATCAATGACAAGTGCCTTTTGCAATTCAGGATCAGTGGTTGCTACCCCGACAGGACAAGCATTGGATTGACATTTCATCGTCTGTATACATCCTATTGCAATCATGAAACCTCGAGCTATGTTAACAAGGTCGGCTCCCATGGCTAGAGCTATCGCTATTCTATCAGGCGTGAACAATTTACCGGAGGCAATGATTTTAACGCGATTGCGGACACCGTATTTTTCCAAAGTAGATACTAAAATCGGCAAGGCGGATTTTATCGGTAATCCTACGCTATCGATCAATTCCTGATAAGATGCACCAGTGCCGCCTTCACCGCCATCCAATGAAATGAAATCCGGACCTTTCCCGGTTTCTTTCATGTAGCTAGCAAGCTCTTCAACACTGTCATTGCCACCGATGACCATTTTGATGCCGACCGGGATACCTGTATGTTCCCTGATTTTTTCGATAAAATCGCACATGGATTTTACGTCATTGAATTGATGAAACCGATTCGGACTATCAATCGCTTTGAACGGTACGACCTTGCGGATATCAGCGATTTCCGGATTCACTTTTTCAGCATCGATATGCCCTCCGCGAGTTTTGGCACCTTGAGCCAATTTGATTTCAAATGCTTTGATTTCGGGTATTTCACTTTTTCTTTTTAACTCATCCCAATCCATTTCGCCGATACTATCACGAACCCCAAACATAGCTGGACCGATTTGCATGATTATATCCACACCGCCGATTAAATGATAAGGAGAAAGTCCGCCTTCCCCTGTATTCATCCATGTGCCTTTTGCTGCAGCCAATCCCTCAGAAAGGGCAGTGATTGCGTTCTTCCCTAAAGAACCATAACTCATGGCGGACATACCGATAAGCCCTTTTAATCGAAAGGGATTCTTGGTGTTTGGGCCGATGATCACGGCATCTTCATCATCCAATAAGAACGCAGAGGTTACTTCATCTCCCCATTTTTCCTCTCGCTGTGAGAAAAGTGGGTCTTTTAATAGAATGTATCTTTTAGTCGTCACTTTTGTTTCTCGATCGTATTTTTCTTCTTCGGCTAACTTTGGAAACATGCTGTTTTTAACAAAGAAGCCTTCTTCATCAAAATCCCGTTTTGAGCCAAAACCTATGACATCCCGTAAATATTTTGAACTTTTCACCATATGTTCATAGTCATCCCGGGAAAAGGGTTTTCCTTCGTTATCACTGTTAAACCAATATTGCCGCATTTCAGGCCCGATTTTTTCCAGAAAGTAACGAATTCTCCCAAGCACGGGGTAATTCCTTAAAATTGCATGATGCTTCTGCATTCGGTCAAAGAAAACCATATAAAGTAATAGGAAAACCAAGACAATTATAATGATGAAGATAACGGTAAATCCAAGGATAATTAAAAGATTTGCGATAGCACTCATTCAATCCCTCCTGGTTAAAAAATCATGTATTGTTAATCTACTCGGTAACTCGATCAATTATACAGAATCCAATGCATGGTCTTAATAGGAATAGAACGTAAGCAGTCTTGTTCTCACAACATTTTTCAACTTCTCCTTTTCGATTGGCATATCCAACTTGGTTAACTGCAACGTTATGGATCATGCAGTCACGGTGATTAGTTGATTTTTATTGGATGTACACACCCCGATATTTAAGTTACTAAGGATAAATTGTTGCAGTGACTCGATCAACTTCACTCTTATTTAACCGATTTAATTTCATATCCGTCACTCCCACTTGAGAGGGATGTCCTAATTTCATTCCAATCCGTTCAAGTCTCCCATCAATCGAATGCTCTTTTAGTAAGTCATCAACCAATAATTTTTAGTGTTTTTTTCATCGAGATGTTTCGCAATAAAAACTTGATGAAGCATCATTTCACTAATCATTATCACCGATTCCCCCTGTTATGCCGATAACGCCAATAATTACATTTTAAAAAATGGGCAAATTAATTCCGGGAAGGATCCCCCAATTGATGACGATCATTTTCGTGAATGATTAGTGGCTTTCCCGTTTTAAAGGGGGGCGTTAGTTTACGCCTTTAGCATTCTTATACTTTTGAAGGTAAAATCATTTTTTGTATATGATTAAAATATTTCCGAAGATTATAATTAAATTAATATAAAAATATATTCATAGGGGGATTAAGCATGAAAATTGTTATTGCACCAGATTCCTATAAAGGAAGTTTGTCAGCATTAGAAGCTTCCAAAGCAATCGAGCGAGGGGTCAGGAAGGCACTACCGGATGCGAAGACAGAATTAATTCCTGCAGCGGATGGCGGGGAAGGTACGATGGATAGTCTTGTTGCAGCTACGAATGGTCGAAAAGTCGAAGTGACAGTTAAGGGACCTTTACTTGAAGAAGTTCAAGCAGCATATGGAATATTGGGCGATCAGGAAACATGCGTGATTGAAATGGCTAGTGCATCCGGTCTGTGCCTAGTCGATCCAGATGAGTTGAACCCATTGATCACTACAACATACGGAACAGGGGAGCTTATTCAAATGGCATTGAATGATGGCTGTCGAAAGTTCATTTTAGCGGTTGGCGGAAGCGCTACAAATGATGGCGGTGTTGGTATGCTCCAGGCTTTGGGAATGAAGGTGTTTGATGAAGATGGTAAATCGTTGGGATTCGGGGGTGCCGAATTATCGCGGATATCAGAAATTAATACGGAGTATTTTGATTCCAGAATAGCAGATTCCGAGTTTTTGATTGCCTCGGATGTCCAAAATCCATTAGTCGGTCCCGATGGGGCATCAAGTGTATTCGGACCTCAAAAAGGGGCGACTCCTGACATGGTTGAAATGCTAGATAAAGCTTTATCATCATGGGCTGATTTGGTGGAAATCAAGACAGGCATACACTTGCATGATAAAGCAGGCGCCGGTGCTGCAGGTGGAATTGGTGGTGCATTTCAAGCCTTTTTCCGTGCAGAAACAGAAAGGGGCATCGATATTGTTATGGAGTACACAAAACTGGGTGAAAAATTGTCCGATGCCGATTGTGTCTTTACGGGTGAGGGCCAAATCGATTACCAGACTGTTTCGGGCAAAACACCAATGGGAGTTGCACAAGAAGCTAAAAAGCATGGTATTCCCGTATTTCTTTTAGCTGGGTCGATCGGAACAGGTATTGAAGTTTTATATGACCATGGAATAACTAGTGTTCATAGTTTGGTGAACGCTCCTATGCCTTTAATGGAAGCCATGGAAAGAGGAGCAGAATTGTTGGAAGTTTCAGCCGAACAGGTAATGCGGACTTTTTTGGCAGCGATTAAATATAGAGGGTAATCAAATGTTATTGGCACCAGTTAACCAAAATAATCATTTTTGGAGCGGGTGTGCGAGACTCTTGCGGGAAAAGCGTGTCCAAGGGAGACCCCGCAGGCGTAAAGGCGCCGAGGAGGCTCCCGGACCGCCCGCGAAAAGCGAGTGCCTTACGTTCCAATCAACGGCCAATTATTAAAAAAACTAAAAAAGACAGACAAACTCAATTATCATCGAGTTTGTCTGCAGTCTGGGTGAGGCGTGAAACGCTTCTCTTTTTTATGCTTTAAATAGAATATATTTTCATTTTTATGGTGTTGTAAGAACTAAAATAGTGTATGATGCATAGTATAAGGTATGGTGTACGTCACATAGTATAGGGAAGAGGTGATTGGATGAGCACTTTACTGAATTCATTAACCACTGAGCTGCGCAGAGGCACTTTGACCTTAGCTGTTCTGAGTCAGCTCAAAACCCCTCAGTATGGGTACTCGCTTGTCCAGCGTTTAGAGAAGTCGGGAATTACCATTGATCAAAGTACTTTATATCCTTTACTTCGCCGCCTGGAAAAACAAGAATTGGTGACCAGCAGCTGGGATACTTCTGAAAGTAGGCCGCGCAAGTACTATTCTTTAAGTGATTATGGGGGAGAAATCTACACTCAGTTAAAGGAAGAATGGGAAAAAACTTCTCAAGAGCTTTATATATTATTAAAAGGAGAGGGAGAAGATGGAGCTGATTGAACTTTATATTCAGGAAGTTACCCGCAGGCTGCCAGAAAAAAACCGCGCGGATATTGCGCTTGAGCTTCAATCTACAATCGAAGATATGCTTCCGGAGGATCATACGGAGCAAGACGTGAAAGCGGTACTTTTAAAATTAGGAGATCCGGTTACACTGGCAAGTGGTTATCGCGATCGGCCAATGCATCTGATTGGACCGCGTTATTATGATGTTTATATCAGTCTGCTTAAAATGATTTTACCAATCGCTGCAGTCATTTCTCTGATCGCATTATTAGGGGATAATCCGCTTCGGGATACGGGGAATACGGTTATGGAAGCAATTTTAAAAATAATCGGGAAAGGAATTTCCGGTATCATCAGTACAGGTATCCAAGTGTTTTTCTGGCTGACGCTCTCATTTGCCATTTTAGAACGCATGGATACTTCAAAAGATCAGTCGCCTTTAACCAAAGACTTGAAACCATGGACACCAGAAAACCTAAAAGATATTCCGAACATTTCAAAGCAAAAAGCGATATCCATGATCGAGATATTTGCAAGTTTGTTAGGTCTTTCTGTATTCACGGCCCTTTATTTCAATGCAGCAAACCTGTTGGGCGTCTATGAAAAAAGAAATGACAGTCTCATTTTCGTGACACCCTCTTTTAATCAAGAGGTATTGAATACCTATTGGCTGCCGGTATCTTGCGTCGTTATCATTGGGGTTCTCTTGGCGATTTATAAATTATTTTTAAGACAATGGACCCTGAAATTAGCTATATTCCATGCTATATACCAGCTGTTGTCGACTTTGACTTTCATCATCATCATCAGTAATCCTAATTTATTGAACCCCGAATTCATTGCATACCAAAAAACACTATTTTCAATCGATGATTGGAAAACCTCGATTTACTGGGGTCTCATACTCATCACAATCTTTTTTGCCGCCTATGATTCCTATCAAGGCTTTCGAAAGGCAAAAATCCGTTAAGGCACAGCAACCTAGCTGTGTTTTTTTTGTTTTTAAAGTTCCATGATGTGAAAAGATTTCTCAAGATAAAAGGGAAAACAGAAAAACACCTCATATGGAATATAGTTTTTAACGAACTATACGGCATATGAGGTGTTACATTTAAACCAACTTTTTATTGAACTGCATCGAACTGATTGACTTTCCAAGTGGATCCGGATTTATAAAAGGTAACCGTTCTTTTTACTGACTCACCGTCGACGGTAGGTACAGTTAAGTTGTAGGACCTAACGTTTAGTTTTTGATAAACCAATTTAATTTTTGCTTTTCTCCACTCTAACATGCTGAAGCCGTCTCCGATTGGACGGGCTAATTTCCCTTTATGAGTAATGTAATTATATTTGGTCAGCCCTTTTTCAACTGCATTATTAGTAAATGTCTCTGCTAAGTAGGTAGTCAATTTATCTTTTGTATTAAACTCTTGGCAAAGGTACGAATACTCTGTCCCTTTATAATTGAAAGTTTTTTGTGAACATGAACGGGTTTTATATCCATGTAAAGCATTCCAAAAATGTTTGCTGGCATTATCGGCTATCTTTAATGCATTTGCATCAGACAAATTCTGTGATGTCGTTTTTGCGGTAACCTGACCACTTAGAGTGAAAAATAAAATGATAATGGATAATAGCATACCTAAAGATTTTTTCATAATTAATCTCCCCAATCCCTAATAGGATACTTATGTAACGAAAGTTTAATAAATATTACAATTGTTACATTTATATTACAACATGATTGGCGTAAGTAAAAGAGAAATCTTGTTAATTTTTAAATATAATTTTAGTTTTCCATTAAATATACATAATTTGTTCATATTATTCTTTTTGAAAGCGGCGTTGTAAATAGAAGGTCACTACTGTTACATACTTCATATTCCACGAACTGGCCTAGTTAAAACCCAGCAGTTAATTCTTTTTCAATAACGGGACATGTTAATTCATTATATTTTCATTAATATCAAGATATGTACAAAGACCTCGAATTAACCGGGCAGCTCCTAAAAAAAATAAAATATAAAGGTTTGACAAACTTTCTAATCCTACCGTATTATAAATTATATACTTGAATACATTCTCCAAAGGGGAGTAGCTTTTACAACAATGTCGTCATTACGGAGCTCTTGCTCTCGGTGTTGTTGGCAGCATATTGTTGTTAGCCAGACCTTACCTATTGGTAAAGGTCTATTTTCTTTTAGTAAACCTTTACCAAAATGGTAAAGGTTTTTTTGTAGTCCAGATCATGCAGCCCTTACGGAAATGTATAAACATGTTGGTTTAGTAGAAAAACAAATAAATATAAATGGAGTGTATTAGTTGATACTTAGAAAATCTTTGTTACTTTTAGGGATAGGTTCTGCACAAATAGATTTAATCCTTCCGAAAAATACGTATAAATCTGGTGAATGCATAAATGGATATTTTTTGATTAAGGGTGGTACTCTTGCGCAAAGAATAAGGAGGATTGAATGTGATTTGATCATGGATACTCATTCTACGGGAATGGAAGAGGTCCTTAAAACGAGCACCATTTTATCTACAAGGGAGATAAATTCAGGGGAAAGCAACGAAATTCCTTTCAACTTTTGTCTGCCTATATTGAAGGAGCCTTATAAGCGAGGGGTATCCTATCGCCTTAAAACGAGACTTATCCTTGATAAAGGGATAATAGGAAAGGATGATGACTGGATTTTAATCGATTCTGAATAAACGTGAAAATGGAGGTGAAAACATGAATATCTTGAAATTTTCTGAGCTTGCTATGGATTACTGGGAAGAATTTTTATTATTGAGGCTTTTCATATTGGCTTTACTGTTATTGGCGGTTTATTATATTTTGAATAAACTGGTTGAATGGTTCTTTAGAAGATCCAATTTTTTCGACGAAGAAGTCGAAAAAACAATACAGGGGGTTACTCGTTCTTCTCTTAGGTACGGTATTTCCGGGCTTTTCCTTATATATTTGATTGGACAGTTTATAGACCTAAAAGGAATCTTAGCTGGAGCTGGTATTTTAGGGGTCGTGATCGGTTTTGCCGCTCAGCAAATGCTTAAGGATATCTTATTGGGATTTGTAAGGCTTTCAGATAATGAATTCCGGGTGGGGAATTTCGTTACATTCAATGGGACAAGCTCTGGGACAATAGAAGAAATAGGTATCCGGTTCATGCAGATCAGGGAATGGTCAGGGAAATTGCTGACCATCCCACACAGTGAAATCAGGACGATTCAAAATTTTAATAAAGGGAGAATGCGGATCATTGAACGCATTACAGTAAGTTACCAAGAAAATCCTGAAAAGGTAAAACGGCTGTTGGAGGATATATGTATTATCTGTAATGATAAGTATGGTGAAAGCCTTCTAAGGCTAGAAGATGGTACACCTGAAGAGGATTTTAGATACATCGGCATTACGGATTTAAATCCGAATCTTAAATATGTTGGATATGAACTATGCATAGTCGGCCTTGTGAAACCTGATGATTACTTTGAAACATCGAGAAGCGTAAGGTTTGAAATGATGACTGCTCTACATGAGCATCAAATTCTAATGCCATCTTCCCATTTGCTTTTACAGGGCAATCCTAATCAAGAACGTATATTGGAGAACTGAAAAGAAGAAACGCAATTGCCTGAGGTATTCCAGGAATTATCATGAACTAATGATGGTGAGTGTAAGAAAGGATCGAAATTAGTGACAGTGCTCGGGAACTTAAGGATATTAAACGGCTTCTTATAAAGAAAGTATTCGAATGTTAAAAATCTGGAGTGAAACTCGCTTTTTTTGGGTTTGTCTCCAGTCTGTGGCTTTCTTTAAAGGAAGCCTATTTTTTATGCGGGAAATTGAACAAACTTTTCCGGAAAATGGTTTTATTTTTAAATTTTACCTTGATTTATCAGATTGAATAGATTATTATCAAATTAGCATAAAATGGAAGGGTGACCTTTAAACAATGATCATTTAATCCTATTCTTAAGAAAAAATGCGTGCTAAATACGAACTTTTTTCTGGATAGGATTAGTCTGTACTAAAATACAAACAAAGATCATTGTGTTCCGTCCATTTGGAATCTTTTGTTTTGTTAATTTTGTATTGTACTGCCTCCTGTCCAGAAATCTCACAGGAGGTTTTTATATGGAAAAAAACACGTCCGTAACATTAAGTAATAAAGAACCTAACATTTTTAAAAATCGTGTATTCCGGGCCATTATCTTTTCAGGCTTGTTTTTACAAATAGGGATATGGGTACGGAATTTTGCAGTTTTGTTATTCGTCATGGAAAAGACAAACGGGGATGCTTTTGCCATTTCCATGATATCAGTAGCGGAATTCGCTCCCATCTTTATTTTTTCATTCATTGGAGGGACGTTTGCGGACCGTTGGAGTCCGAAAAAAACGATGGTTTGGTGTGATATATTAAGTGCAATATCCGTATTTGCTGTGCTAATCTCGCTTATCTTTGGCAGTTGGAAAATGGTATTCTTCGCTACTTTGATTTCGGCGATACTTTCTCAATTTTCTCAGCCATCAGGCATGAAGCTATTTAAGATGCATTTGCCTGAAAGTCAAATTCAGACAGGGATGTCTGTTTATCAGACCGTCTTCGCAGTATTTATGGTTTTAGGTCCGATTCTCGGTACATTTGCCTTCCAATCATTTGGGATAAACATCTCTATTGCGATTACTGGTCTGGCGTTTTTACTTTCAGCTGGAGCACTCGCCTTTCTTCCTAAAGATCGTAAACTGAATGAAGAGACAGCAAAAACAACGTTATGGCAGGAAATGAAAAGCGGAGTGAGCTATGTGTTGCGAAAAAAAGAACTAAGTTTGCTTGGTTTATGTTTTCTGGCAGCCGGGCTTGGACTGGGTTTCATTCAGCCGCTTTCTATATTCCTTGTTACCGAACAACTGGAACTTCCTAAGGAAAATCTGCAATGGTTATTTATGGTGAATGGGTTTGGTATGATTTTAGGCGGAGCTGGGGTGATGATTTTTGCTAAAAAAGTGGCACCTCAGAGATTATTAGCTTTCGGAATGCTTGTGAATGCCATAGGATTAGCGGTAATGGGGCTTTCAACAAATCTTTGGATTACACTTACTGCCGAGTTCTTTAATGGACTAATGCTGCCTTGTATCCAAATCGGGATCAATACATTGATATTACAGAGAACCGAAGGCGAGTTCATCGGAAGGGTCAATGGAATCTTGAGCCCATTATTCACTGGATCGATGGTTTTGACCATGAGTGCGGCAGGCGTGCTGAAAGAGCAATTTTCACTCGTCGCCATATTTGAAACCGCCGCTTTCTTTTTTATTCTAGGGATGTTTTTCATTTTGCCATTGTACAATCAAAAGGCCGAATCAAAACCACTGGAAATCCAATCGTAAGTATACTGCGGTGTGCCCACACCTCTATACAGCAATAGCCAAGAAAAGCAGCCTTATTGGCTGCTTTTCTTTTTACTGTTCAACTAACAAATTCTGGATTGACAATTATTTTTAGAGTACTGGTAAATACTAAAAATGGCTTGTTGGAACTTATGCATTTCATTTTCAAAAAAAGTTAGGTGAATAGCTTAAATGAAAAAGGAGAAAAGTTAATGATCCTTAAAGACATATTGAAAGAAGCGATAAACTGGGATTTGCCGAAGGACGTTGAACATATATCCATCACAGGTGTAACCGATAACTCTAAAGAAATAAAAAAGGGATACCTTTTTGTTGCCGTAACCGGATATAAGTCAGATGGCCATAACTACATTAAAGATGCAATTCGTTTAGGGGCATCAGCTGTGATTGGCGATCGCGATATTAAGGGGTTGGAAGTTCCTTATTTACGAGTGGAGAACAGCCGTAAAGCATTAGGGCTAATCGCCAAAAGGTTTTATGGGGATCCAAGCAAGCAAAAAATAATGATCGGAATTACGGGTACAAATGGAAAAACCACAACGAGTTATATGCTTCAGCAAATATTGAAAGAAAATGGGGTAACCTGTTCCGTCATTGGTACGATACAGCATATTATCAATGGAAACAAAGTCGATTCCCATAATACGACTCCAGGTAGCATGGAGTTGAATTCCTTACTGGCTGCAAGTGGGGACATGGTTGTCATAATGGAAGTGTCTTCACATGGATTAGCTCAATATCGTTTAGAAGGAATTGAATTTGATTTCTGTGTCTTCACGAATTTGTATCATGACCATCTCGACTTCCACGGTACGATGGAGGATTATTTCCTGGCAAAATTACTTCTTTTTGAAAAATTGAAACCTAATGGTCTTGCTATCATCAATGGAGATGATTTCTGGGGAGAAAAACTACAAGAATACTTATGGGAAAAGAATGTCAGTGCCTTTGTATTTGGAAAATCCCATCGCTGCGATTTAACCATCACAAATTATAATACTGCAACAAACCCCTTTATTTTATTGAATGAGAATCATGACTTTGTGAAAATTGAGTTACCTATACCTGGACTTCATAATTTATATAACGCAACTGCTGCCTATTCCGTAGCGAAGATGTTTCCAATTTCAAGAGAGGACATTCTCACTTCATTGAAACAATTTTCCGGTGTGCCTGGAAGGTTTGAAATGTATAAGAAAGAATATGGGCCGACAATCGTCATCGATTATGCACATACTGCAGATGCCATACATCACATGCTTCAAACTGCCAAAGAATGCGGGGCCAAAAAGATTTATCATATCTTTGGTTTCCGGGGTGGACGAGATACAACCAAAAGGGCTGAAATGGTTAAAGTATCATCTGAACATAGTGATGTTTCGATTTTGACGATGGATGATCTGAATTCGGAGGGAATGGAGGGGATGGAATCGTCACTAAATAAACTGCAACGCGATTACTCTGCTGGAAATGGGAAGGTTATTCCAGATAGGACACTAGCTATCCAGGAGGCGATACAAGCTGGAAAGGAAGGGGATTGGATTATCATTACAGGAAAAGGAATTGAGAAGTATGAACAAAATTTCGGACTGCCTACTATTTCTGACAAAGAAACGGTATTATATCTGCAAAATAAAGACGAATCGGACTTTATCGGTTATTTTGATCAATAGTTTGATTTTAACGAATGCTATTATAAAGGGCTAATACGACGTCCATTCCCTTAGTCAGCCATAGGTTATTAATATGGTGATTATTAACATTGTAACATATAAGGAATTCAGGTATTATAACAATACAAGCTGCACTGTTCGTAATGATAATAAAGTTTTAACCTTTAAGCTGTAATAGGGAGTTTTATATTGAAACAGGAATGTTATGCCTCGTCACTGACTTGGACAACAGGATTATTTCTGCAAACACCCACTTTGAGGAGTGGTGGTTTAAAACTTTCTTACTGAATACGGCAATGGCGGCTTATATCTTTAAATGTTGAAGCCGGTCTCGGTCTGAGGCCGGTTTTTTGCTATTTTCAAATACCGTACAATAATTCTATGTACCGTTTTGATTTATTTTCACAGCCCTATAACAAATCCAGTGTAGGTTGCTTTGGCTTATTACATTTTCTAAAGACATTTACTCTTGTTTTGTATACCGGTTGGCATAACTAGAAGCGACGAAAGCATTGGGTTTAATTTTCGGTTCCACGCCCATTGATTCCATCCTGGCTACCATTTCTTTTACAAATTCACTTGTTTTGTTCCGCTTTCCAATCCCGATATCAATATGCCCTTCCATTGTGAACGTTGCCCCTTGGTATACAGCAGGCAGGACAATATCAATTAATTGATTTTTTCTTTCTTCCGTAAACAGTGATACAATCTCCTCTGTTAACGACAATTCTTGGGAAATACGTTCATGTAAATGCAGCATCCTTCTAGGAATCATCACTTTTCTTATACAACCCCATACACCTTTTCCGACCTGCCGTATCACGATGCCTGTGATGAAAACAGTATGTTTTTTATGTACTTGCGAATCTGTACCGACCATTAATCGATAGTTACCGGAAGGGTTTAATTTCATGAACTCAACAATATGAACGAATACCTCTTCAAATGACATGTCTTTTTTCTGAAGATTTTGAAATGGGATGTTATGAAATGGATATTGCTTCATATTATTGCACCCAACCTTTCTCCGGATATAATCAGATTATTAAATCTCATGCCGCTCATAACACATCATATGAAAAAGGTCCTTGTTTCGTGCTGTGGGAAGAACCCGCCTTCTAATGAAGATGCAATCATCATTTAAAGTTAATCTCGCTGAATAGATATCACCTCAAGTTTTATTTCTTCTATTTTAAACAAAAAAGACTGTAGGCAAAAGGAGTTTTATCTTGATGTTAAAACATGATTGGAGCGGGTGTTCGAGACTCCTGCGGGAAAAGTGCGTGCCTGGAGTGGAAATTAACGGACAAATATTACAACTGTAAACAAACTCAGTTATTATAGTCGTGTTTATCTACAGTCTGGAAGAGAAGCTTAAGCATTAGGCTTCTCTTTTTTTGTATGGAGATATTTCGAAAAGTTATTGGAGGTATTCTTGGTATATCTCCTGCCATAACTGAAAAGTTAAACAAGCTTGGGACTATACCTCACCTAAGTAAACCACATTATCATTCAATTTAAATAAGAAAAAAGAAATGAAATTATTAAATTTTGACCAATAACGACTTCAAAGTATTCACATTTTATAACTTACAAAAAAAGTGTGTAATGTTTTCTGACATAAACAAAGAAATCTTGCTTTTATAAGAGTAAAATAAACGAATATTCAATTAATAAAGTATTGGAGAGATGAAAAGTGAAAATATCTGAATTAAAAAAAAGCGGTCATGCTCCGTCATTATTAGCTTCATTCCTTTATTTTGATATCAGTTTTATGATTTGGGTATTATTGGGTGCACTTGGTGTCTATATTACCAAGGATTTCGGACTTTCCCCAGCTGAAAAAGGCATGATAGTAGCTATTCCGATTTTAGGAGGCTCGTTTTTTCGAATCGTCCTTGGTTTATTGACTGATCGCATCGGACCGCGGAAAACAGCGATCGGCGGGATGCTTGTTACGATGATACCGCTTTTTTGGGGTTGGTTATTCGGCGAAAGTTTAGCCGAGCTTTATTTAATTGGGATTTTGCTCGGAGTGGCAGGTGCAAGTTTTGCTGCAGCACTTCCTATGGCTAGCCGCTGGTACCCCCCGCATTTGCAGGGTCTAGCGATGGGCATTGCGGGAGCCGGTAACAGCGGAACTCTTTTTGCGACATTGTTCGGACCTCGTATTGCAGAGTCTCTTGGCTGGCATAATGTTATGGGATTAGCTTTGATTCCTTTAACCATTGTATTTGTCATTTATATTTTAATCGCAAAAGACGCACCATCTCAACCGCCTGCAAAACCACTCAAGGAATATTTCAATGTATTTAAAATAACGGATACGTGGTATTTCTGTATTCTTTACAGTGTGACTTTTGGAGGGTTTGTCGGGTTTACTAGCTTTTTAAGCATCTTTTTTGTTGATGAGTATGGGTTAACACGAATAAGGGCTGGCGAATTTGTTACAATATGTGTCATCGCCGGAAGCTTCTTTCGTCCTGTCGGAGGATTTATTGCCGATAAAATAGGTGGAGTTAAGCTGCTTATGTTTTTGTTTATTGGACTCACATTATGCATGTTTGGGATTAGTTTTCTTTATTCCCTTACTGTCGTTACGATCCTGCTGTTCATCGGAATGCTATTTCTCGGTATGGGCAACGGGGCTGTCTTTCAGTTAGTTCCACAGCGATTTTCTAAAGAAATTGGTTTTATCACAGGAATTGTAGGAGCTGCCGGAGGTGTTGGCGGATTCTTGGTTCCAAACATACTAGGAACGTTAAAACAGATTACTGGCACATATGCTACAGGATTTTTAGTATTTTCCGCAGTTGGAATCGTGGCGTTGCTTATCCTGGGTCTAGCTCAGCTTTCATGGAGAAAAACGTGGGTACTCGGAAAGAATTCAGTTAAGATTTAGAACTTTGTTAACTAATTATATCGGCTTGTTACAGTACTTGTTTGGGGGGATAAAATGTTTAAACAAAAACTGGTCCTTATCGGGAACGGAATGGCGGGATTACGCTGTGTTGAGTCAATTATCAGGAATGATCCGGCTGCTTTCGAGATTACTATTTTCGGCAGTGAACCACACGTCAACTATAACCGAATCTTATTGTCGACTGTGCTCCAAGGCAACACTTCTTTTGAAGATATTACGATAAATGATCGAAACTGGTATACGAAGAATAATATCCAATTATTCACAGGGGAAACGGTTGTAAAAATTGATAATGAGACCCGGAAGATAAAAACGGACAAAGAACGGGAAGTTTACTACGATAAGCTGATAATTGCCACAGGTTCTGTCCCATTTATTCTTCCTGTTACCGGTGTTGATAAAGAAGGCGTCATTGCATTTCGGACGATTGAAGATTGCCAAAAGATGATTGAAACTTCACGCAAACATAAAAAAGCAGTCGTCATCGGAGGCGGTTTATTAGGTTTAGAAGCAGCGAGAGGGCTGTTAAACCTTGGTATGGAAGTGCATGTCGTTCATATTGCTGACCATTTAATGGAAAGGCAGCTTGATTCAAAGGCATCACTTTTGCTGCAAAAAGAGTTGGAAAACCAGGGAATGAACTTTCTTTTAAATAAGGAAACTCAGGAGATAATCGGCAACGAACGTGTAGAGTGCGTCCGTTTTAAAGATGGAACGGAGCTGGAAGCAGATTTGGTCGTTATGGCTGTGGGAGTCAGACCGAATATTCAGTTGGCCAAAGAAAGCGGAATTGATACAAATCGTGCCATTATTGTAAATGACTATTTAGAAACCAGCATCCCAAATATTTATGCGGTTGGTGAATGTGCTGAACATCAAGGCATTGTTTATGGACTGGTGAAACCTCTATATGAACAAGGTGAAGTGCTGGCAAAGCATATTTGTGAGATGAAATGCAACGGATACCAAGGTTCGGTCCTATCGACCCAGTTGAAAATATCAGGAGTTGAGTTATTCTCTGTTGGAGATTTCCTTGGTGATGAAACATCGAAATCAATCACAACTATTGATGAATTAGATGGTGTTTATAAAAAGGTGGTTTTTCAAGGAAGAAAAATCATAGGTGCTGTTCTTTATGGAGATACAAACATCAGTTCCCGATTACTCGAAATGATTTTAAAGCGGAAAGAAGTATCGTCAGAGGAAAAGCGTGCACTGTTCCAATCACCAAGTACGGGTGAGGGAATAATCGCTTCGATGGCAAACCATGAAATCATTTGCAATTGTAATGCTGTTTCAAAAGGGGCAATCATTGAAGCGGTTCAAAAAAAGGGATTAACAACTGTGGAACAAGTTAAACAATGCACAAATGCTTCCGGTTCTTGCGGTGGATGTAAGCCGGCAGTTACCGAGCTTTTGACCTATATTCAAAGTAATCTTTCTACTCATGATGAGAAACAAACTGCGTTTTGCTCGTGTACGACATTAACGGAAGATGAAGTCGTGTATAAAATGCAGCTCCAGGATTTAACATCCGTCCAAGAAGCGATGGATATTCTTGGATGGGAAAATACAGGAGGTTGTTCAACATGCCGGCCGGCCCTTAGCTATTATTTAGGGATGATTCATCCAGAATACGAGATCAGACAGCAAACCCTTTTCATTAATGAAAAAAAGAATGCAACAGTTCAAAGTGATAATCGATACTCTGTTATCCCGCAAATGTACGGCGGGATGACGAATGCGAAGGACTTGCGAAAAATTGCAAATGTTGCAGATAAATATGATATATCTCAGGTAGCGGTAACAAGTGAACAAAGGATTCATTTAATGGGTGTGAAAAAAGAAGACCTTCCAGGTGTGTGGGCTGATTTAGACATGCCGTTAAGTTCGAAATATGGTAACGCCGTTCAAAACGTCAAAACATGTATCGGTGAGCATGTTTGTTCTTGTGATAAACAGCAATCCTTTTTACTTGCTGTAGATTTGGAAAAAAGATTGGAGCATGTATCAACACCTTATCGTATTAAGATGGGCATATCTGCTTGTATGCATAACGGTGCAGGATCAACAACGAAAGATATAGGTGTTATGGGCGTTGACAGGGGCTGGGAAATATATGTGGGCGGAAGCAGCGGGCGTAATGTTCGTGCCAGTGAACTGTTATGTGTAGCCGGGACAAATGATGAAGCGATTGAAATCATCATCGGTTTTATTCAATATTATCGTGAAACAGCCAATTACTTAGAACGGACTTGGCAATGGATGGAACGAGTGGGTTTAATTCATGTTAGAGAAGTTTTGTTTGATAATGAACTTAGTCAGCAACTGTCTCAACGATTGGAAATGGCGTAGATCAGAGAATGAACTAAGAGGAAATACCTTTAGATAAACGGATAAATGTTTGTAACATAAGAAATCAATGAGTAAAGGGTGAGGAGCCTTGACCGAATTATTATTAAAGTATTTCCGCACGAAGCAACAAGAGGTCCAATCAGAAAAACGATATGAAACACAATGTCCATTTTGCAGTATGCAATGTAAGATGCAGCTGCTGGAACAAACAATCGTGACAAGAAAAAAGTATATGACGATCGGAAAAGATAATCCAACCTCAGAGGGGCGCTTATGCATTAAAGGAATGAATGCACACCAACATGCTTTGCATAAAGATCGAATTAAATACCCATTACTTAAAAAAAATGGGGAATTTATTCGAATATCATGGGAGGAAGCATTAAGCCACATTAAGGAGAATTTCACTAAAATTCAAGCGGAAGATGGTGTAAATGCATTATCTGTTTATGGGAGTGCATCCATTTCAAATGAAGAAGCATATTTGCTTGGGAAATTTGCAAGAGTAGCTTTAAAAACAAAGTATATAGATTATAATGGCCGTTTGTGCATGTCCGCAGCTGCTTCGGCAGCCAGCCAAACATTTGGTATGGACAGGGGCCTTACCAACAGCTTATCAGAGATTCCGTTCACAAAGTGCATTATCTTGGCGGGCACGAATATTGCGGAATGCCAGCCGACAATCATGCCTTACTTTGAGAAAGCGAAACAAAATGGGGCATATATCATTGCTGTAGATCCACGGGAAACAGCAACAACGAAAATGGCCGACTTACATCTAAAAGTAAAACCAGGGATGGATGCCGCCTTGGCAAACGGATTATTGAAAGTGATCATTGAAGAGGATTTTACTGATGAAGCATTTATCCGGGAACGTGCAAATGGCTACAACGAAGTTAAAGAGTATGTTGCATCTTTAAAGTTGGAGGAAATTGCAGAAATGACAGGGGTGCCTAGCGACCAAATTCAAAAAGCGGCTGCAATGTTCGGGAAAGAAGAATCAGGAATGATTTTTACAGCAAGGGGAGTTGAGCAGCAAACAGATGGTTCAGCGGCCGTCCGTAATTTTCTTAATATTCTTATTGTTACAGGGAAAATCGGAAAAGTGAATTCGGGCTATGGAGCTATCACTGGGCAGGGGAATGGACAGGGAGCAAGAGAGCATGGCCAAAAGGCAGACCAGTTGCCGGGGTATCGCATGATTGAAAATGAGGAACATAGATTACATATTGCAAGAATATGGGGTATTGATGAGGCTGATTTGCCGCGTAAAGGTGTATCGGCATACGAAATGATAGAGAAGATAAATGAAGGTGAAATTACCGGCATGTTTTTAATGTGTTCCAATCCAATTGTTTCGAATCCCAATGCTAACTTTGTCAAAAAGGCTTTGAAAAAATTAAAGTTTCTAGTCGCAGTAGATATGTTCGTTTCTGAAACTGCTAGATTGGCTGATTTGATTTTACCTACTTCGTCTTATTTAGAGGATGAGGGAACGATGACGAATTTAGAAGGACGGGTAACGCTGCGGGAAGCCAGTTTTTCATCCCCTGGGGAAGTGAAGCATGATTGGCAAATCATTTGTGATATAGCAAAAGCTCTTGGAAAAGAAGAGCATTTTCCCTTTCAATCTGCGAATGAGATTTTCGAAGAATTAAGAGTGGCAAGCCGCGGGGGGACCGCTGATTATTATGGTATAACGTATGATCGATTAAGAAAAGAAGGAGGCATATTGTGGCCATGCCCAACCATTGACCATAAAGGGACAAAAAGGTTATTTGAAACGTCTTTTGCCCACCCGGATGGAAAGGCGGCCATGGTTGTGGTTAATAATGTGCCTCTTGTTCCAAAAGAACAGCCATGTAATGATTTTCCACTTTATTTAACAACAGGACGAATTATGTCACATTATTTAACAGGAGTACAAACGAGAAAAAGCTCATCATTAGCCGCAAGAAATTTTGAATCATATATGGAAATTCATCCGGAAACAGCCAAGAAATATCATATTCCAGACAATACTTTGGTGAAAATCGAATCAAGGCGGGGAAGTATTGTTATAAGGAGCAAATGGTCAGCAACCATTCGCCATGATACTATATTCGTTCCTTTTCATTGGGCAGACTCCCAAAATGTCAATCTCCTCGTTTCACAGGATTTAGACCCGACATGCAAAATGCCTGGATTTAAAGTCAGTGCTGTAAAAGTACATCCTATATTCGAGTTAACGTCTCATTAAGGGGCGTTTTTCTTCCCATTCACCATAATTTTTTTTGGTTCAACCATAATCTAATCATGACTAAACAACAAAAGGGGATCAAGGATGGAAAAAGGTAAGGTCTATATTGTTGGTGCCGGTCCTGGTGATCCGGACTTAATTACTGTCAAGGCAATCAAATGCATCGCGGAAGCGGATGTCATCTTGTACGATCGATTGGTAAATCGTGAATTGTTTTTGTACAGTAAACCTGAAGCTGAATACATTTATTGCGGTAAAGCGCCTGGTCTACATTGTGTCCCTCAAGAGGACATTCATCAATTGTTAATAAGTAAATCAATGGAGAGAAAAACGATTGTTCGTCTAAAAGGGGGAGATCCTTTCATCTTTGGTCGAGGGGGCGAGGAAGCAGAAGTGCTAGCAAAGCACGGAATTCAATTTGAAATAGTCCCTGGAATCACATCTGGAATCGCTGCGCCAGCTTATGCTGGAATTCCCGTGACTCACAGGGAATGGGGGAGTTCCTTCGCAATTGTCACAGGACACTGCGTGACCGGCAAACCTGATAACATCAACTGGCATCATTTGGCACATGGTGTTGACACAATTGCTATTTATATGGGGATTAAAAACCTTCCATATATCTGTAAACAATTACGTTCCTGCGGAAAGAAGCCTGAAACTGCCATTGCTGTCATTGAACAAGGAACGACCGGTTTTCAACGAACTTTTACAGGAACATTTGATTCAATAGTGGGGATCGTTACAAGAGAGCAGGTTGCCAATCCCGCCATGATCGTAATAGGAGAAGTGGTGAATTTATCCAAGAAATTATCATGGTTTTCAGAGAAGTCAAAAGATAAGGATTTCGCTTAGAAAAGGAATGATTAGCTAGAATACTTATACTGTAATGCAAAAGGAAAACTGGACATGAAAGTCATCATGTCCAGTTTAACAATGTTAACAGCTATTTTATAGATGTAAGGTGAATTTGTTACCTGGCTAATCGAAGTATGAAATATGGACAAGTGAATCGGCTAATAATTGCGGTTGCTTAGCGAAAATCAATTACGTAATCCGAAGTGTGCATTTAATTGGCCCTGCAGCATTTTTTTTCGCATTTTTTCCTGTTCAATTTTTCTGTTTTCTTTTAATTTTTCCTGCCTAATTTCATTGGTTTGCACTCCATCCTCTATTTTATCGGCAATTTCCACTAATGCCTTGACGTCGGAAAAAGAGTATTTACGGTTCCCCCCCTTAGATCTTTCGGGGAAAACGAGTTTTCTTTCTTCATAGTACCGGATTTGTCTATCGGATAGTCCGGTTAATTCTCTGACAACCCCTATGGAAATTACTTTTCTGTCTAAATAAGATTCTTTTTGCTGGACGATGAAAATCACCTCATTTTGGATTTATGCTGAATCAATAAGGATATTATATCCTAATTTTCTGAATATTTGTAATAAAAACTAACATTAATTATTAATTTTAAAAAACTATGTAAGATTTTATAACACACTTATGGCATTAAAAAGTGACGTCACCTATAATCAATCATATCATCCTTTCAAAAAAATCTTATTGGAGGACAAAACATGGCTAAGCAGAAATTGGCACTCATTGGGAATGGTATGGCTGGAGTAAGATGTATAGAAGAAATTTTGAAAATTCAACCGGAAAAGTTTGAGGTGACTGTCTTCGGAAGTGAGCCGCATCCGAATTATGATCGAATCCAACTATCGAATGTATTGCAAGGGGCTACGACGATAGATGATATTACAATAAATGATTGGAATTGGTACAAAGAAAACAATATTACACTTTTTTCAGGTGAAACAGTCACGAACATCGACACCACTAAGCAAATCATATATTCAGATGCAAATCGTGAAGTCGCATATGATCGATTAATTTTAGCTACCGGATCAATCCCATTCATTCTACCGATAAAGGGGGCTGATAAAAAAGGAGTGACTGCCTTTCGAAATATTGAAGATTGTGAAAAAATGATCGAATATTCCAAAAACAATAAAAAGGCTGCAGTCATTGGTGGAGGATTGCTGGGTCTTGAAGCAGCAAGGGGGCTTTTGAATCTAGGTATGCAGGTAGATGTAATTCACCTTTCTGAATATTTGATGGATAGGCAGTTAGATCCAACAGCAGGAAAAATGCTGCAAAGGGAACTTGAAAGTCAGGGAATGAATTTTTATCTTGGGAAACAGACCCAGGAGGTTTTAGGTGAATTTGATGTCAAAGGATTACGCTTTAGTGATGGCGAGGAAATCAGCGCCGATTTAGTGGTCATGGCAGTTGGGATTAAGCCAAATGTTGCAATGGCCCAAAATTGCGGCATCCCTGTCAATCGAGGAATTATCGTGAACGATTATATGGAGACAAGAATCCCGAATATTTTTGCGGTTGGTGAATGTGCGGAACACCGTGAAATGGTATATGGTTTGGTTGCTCCCCTATATGAACAGGGCAAAGTATTGGCCAAAAGGATTTGCGGGTTGATAGACAAAGCTTACGAGGGTTCAGTGCTGTCCACTAAGTTAAAAATATCTGGTGTTGATGTATTTTCGGCTGGAGAAATTTTCGAGGATGAACAAGCTAAATCAATCAAGGAATTTAATGAATGGAATGGCACTTACAAAAAAGTAATGATTCGAAATGGGAAAATTTCTGGTGCCGTATTATTCGGGGATACAAAGGAAAGCAATAACCTATTGAGCATGATCAATAAAAATGCCGACGTTTCGGAGTATTTAAATGCTGGAACAAGTGAACCCAGTGTTAGCCTTGTCACTTCGATGTCAAATGAAGAAATCATCTGTGGTTGTAATGGTGTAACCAAGGGCGATATTGTGACGGCTATCGAATCTAATGGGTTAACAAGTATTGAGGAAGTAAAAGGCTGCACAAGTGCTTCGAGATCATGCGGAGGGTGTAAGCCATTAGTCGGTGATATTCTAGAGCTGACATTAGGCGCTGAATTCAGTAAGTCAAACCAGAAGGAATCCATATGCACGTGCACCACATTATCCAGAGATGAGGTTGTTTCTGAAATACGCGAAAAAAATCTGACCCATACTCGAGAAGTCATGAATGTTCTTGGCTGGAATACAAGTGATGGTTGCTCGAAGTGTAAACCGGCACTGAACTATTACTTAGGCATGATCCATCCTGTTGACTATGAAGATGAAAAAGAATCCCGCTATGTCAATGAAAGACTTCATGCAAATATTCAAAAGGATGGTACATTTTCCGTTGTGCCAAGAATGTATGGCGGCGTCACTAATCCTGATCAATTACGGAAAATAGCAAATGTTGCCGATAAGTATAATGTTAAGTTACTTAAGGTTACAGGCGGGCAAAGAATAGATATGTTCGGCGTTGAAAAAGAAGACCTTCCAAAAGTATGGGCTGACCTGGATATGCCTTCTGGATATGCTTATGGAAAAACCCTTCGAACTGTGAAAACATGCGTCGGTGAAAACTTTTGCCGCTTTGGCACCCAAGATTCAATTGGGCTGGGCATTGCCCTGGAGAAGAAATTTGAACGTGTAGGCACACCGCATAAGGTTAAGATGGCTGTGTCGGCATGTCCTCGTAATTGTGCTGAATCCGGCATCAAAGATCTTGGTGTTGTCGGAGTGGACGGTGCATGGGAAATTTATATTGGCGGCAACGGCGGAACCCATTTAAGAGCTGCTGAATTATTATGCAAAGTGAAAACAAGTGATGAGGTAATTGAAATTACGGGTGCATACATCCAACATTATCGAGAGACTGCCAATTATTTAGAAAGAACATCTGTCTGGGTTGAGCGTGTAGGGTTCGATACCATTAAGGCGATTATTGGTGATAAGCAAAAAAGAATGGAGCTTAATCAACACTTGGATGAGGCCTTATCAGTATTACAAGAACCGTGGAAAGAAATCATTGAGAGCAATGCGATCCAAACCGGTTTATTTCAAAAAGTGAAAATTCCAGCTATATCAAATAAATGAATAAGGGGGAAGCCTGAATGGGGAAAACGCTTCAAAAGATAAAGGTTTCAACAGTAAATGAGATGCCAAAAAACCTAGGGAAAACAGTAACCATAGGCTCTCATGAAATTGCTCTTTTTCATTTAGCAAATGGTGAATTCCGGGCTATTGAAAATCGTTGCCCACACAAAGGTGGGGTTCTGGTGGAAGGCATTGTGAGTGGTGATCACGTATTTTGCCCGATGCATGACTGGAAAATCAGTGTCAAGAATGGAGAAGTCCAAAAACCTGATAATGGTTGTGTAAAGACATTCCATGTTGAAATAGAAGATGATAATGTTTATATAGTTTTATAACCAGCTGCTCTGGATAGTCTCTTAGACTATCCATTTTTTCTTTGTCGATTTTTGAACTAAATTCCTCCGATGAAATAATTGATAAATATTTCCATAACAAATATAATTCTAGTAAAGGAATGACTAAAAAACAAAAAAATGTAAGCGGTTTCGGTGATGAACCGAAATTTAAACAAATAAAGTTATAGGGGAAAGGTTGGCGTTTCATGAACAAATTATCTGTTGGCGTTTTTACCTTTATGCTGTATTTTGTTCCTTTATCAAATACACCTGGAATAGCAGAAGTACAACCAGATTACAAGCTTTATGTGATGGCCCCATTGGGTGAAATAACAGATTGGGAGGCATTTAAAGCAGAGCTGACCCAGTTGAAGGAAAATGGAGTATATGCAATTACGACAGATATCTGGTGGGGATTGGTCGAGAGTAAAAAAGATAATCAGTTTGATTGGTCCTATTATAAAAAATATGCGGAAACCGTGAAAGCTTCCGGTTTAAAATGGGTGCCCATTTTGTCTACGCACCAATGCGGCGGTAATGTGGGGGATGATTGCAACTATCCCATCCCGAGTTGGCTCTGGAATAAAGACACTTCTGAAAACATGGCATTCAAGAGTGAAAGTGGTTTCTGGAATAAGGAAGTACTTGCTCCTTGGTGGGAAGGTACAGCCGATCAATACAACGAATTGTATAAATCCTTTGCAAAGAACTTTGCTGATAAGAAGGATTTAATAGCTAAAATATATTTAAGTGCAGGACCAGCTGGGGAACTAAGATATCCCTCCTATCAAAATGCTGATGGCTGGGATTATCCTGAAAGAGGACAGCTCCAAGCTTATACAGAAGGAGCGAAACGTGATTTCAGACTTACCATGAGAGAAAAATATTCAACGATAAAAAAATTAAATGCTGCTTGGGGCAAAACGTATAAAAACTGGAATGAGATTCAGCCGCCAGGAAATGGGGATGAATTTTTCACCAGGGGCGGAGCAATCGACACTCAATTTGGATACGACTTTATGCAGTGGTATCAAGGAGCACTCGAAAAGCATCTTGCAAAAATCTCTAAATTTGCCCATAAACATTTCGATGAAGTCTTTGGCGTTCCAATTGGAGCTAAAATCTCAGGAGTCCATTGGAAAATGAATGATCCAGTACTGCCGCATTCTGCAGAGTATAGTGCCGGGTATTATAACTACTCCCAATTACTGAATCAATTTAAGAAATCGAATATGGCCCTCACATTCACCTGTTTGGAAATGGGAGATCAAGACGCACATACTGCCCCATCCTATAGCGCTCCTAAGACGTTGGTGACCCATATTGCCTCTTTGGCTAATGAAAAAGGAATTTCATTAAACGGGGAAAATGCACTCCCGCTGATCAACAATGAAGCGGGCTTTGACAATATAGCAGAAATGGTTTTTAACCATGGTTTTGAGGGATTTACCTTGCTAAGGATGTCTTATTTATTCGACGATGAAGGAAATCCAACAAATGAATTCAAGATGATGGCTGATAAATTGGAAGGCAAGTCGATTCCAGTTACATTCACAGTTGAAAATGTACCTGCCACACAGGGAGTTTACTTAATTGGGGATAGAGGGGAAATCGGCAGGTGGAATCCTGAGGATTATGAATATAAACTTACTCAAAGCACAGAAGGCAGCTGGAGTGGAACATTTCGTTTAGCTGCAGATCGATTTTATGAATTCAAGTTCGTCCTGAAAGATGAAAATGGCAATATCATTTGGCAAGATAGGGAAAATAATAGTTATAAAACTCCTTTGAATGGAGAAGGAAACTATAAAACTTCATGGTAGATGGATATATAGGGCTAAGATTAAAATTTAGATAGAAACCATTTTGTCGACAAAAGGAGGTTCGGAATGCTCTCACAACCATGTTTCTAAAGGTAAACTTAATATCCTTCTGGTTTTTTTACTTCTTTATATGCATGAAACCCTGAATAGATTTAAGAAATTTGCGACACTCCTGCCGAATAACAGGCTAGCCGAGACCCCACAGACGCTTGCTTTGATGTGGCTTGGCATACAGTCAGTGGAAAGGGAGCGGATTTCTGAGATCATGTTTTAAAGCCTGAAGAGGTAATCAACGTTCAAATTTTACAGTATGACTAACTAAGCAGGACTTGTGGGAAGAATATAAGCTATGGAAAGTCATCAAAAAAATCCAGAAGTTAAGTGCACTGTATATTTGCGTTCTGACCCCATTGCGGAAATATTTTTTTAATACTTAAATGATCTGCATTTACATTAAATAGAAATACGGACTATTTTTAGAACAAAACATCAAGAAAGGGAGGAATTGAAATATATGAAGACAATGATTACATGGACAGGGGAAATGGCCTTTTCTGGCACAACTCCGTCGGGACATGAAATTAAGATGGATGCTGCCGAAGAAGTAGGAGGAAAAAATAGCGGAGCCAGACCCACGGAGTTACTTTTACATTCTCTTGCTGGGTGCACAGGTATTGATATTGTAATGATATTAAAAAAAATGCGATTTGAAACAAAGGCTTTTCAAATAGAAATAGAAGGGGCACGATCTGAAAATCACCCTAAACGGTTTACCGATTTTCATATTCACTATTTTTTGGAGGGTGATCTGCCTGAAGATAAAGTGGTCCGTGCGATTCAATTATCCAAAAATACGTACTGTTCAGTATATCACTCATTAAATGCCGACATCAAAATCAGCTATTCAATAAATGGTGTTAAAGGAAAAAAAGAATTATAATGTGTAATTTAAGGGACTATCATTTAACAGAAAGTTGTTTTACATCCATATAAGAAAAACAGCCTCCATTTTCCTATGTAAATGGGGCTGTTTTGACTGAAATGAACATCCTCGGTTCATGGATAATCATCTATACCAAAACGTGCAAATCACAGAAAATAATCCCTCTCATGTTAATCCAAGGGTATTCTTAAGAAAAAATAAAACCTAAAATCTGTTTTCAAGGTTACAGAACTCCATTTTACGGAAGGGAAGGGTTTATTTAGTAAGCAAGTAATCAAAATGTAATGGTTTGTCATTGTAATGCCCTTGATGTTAGGAGTTTATCCATATAAACTTTAGATACTATTGAGGAGTGGTTAAGTTGAAAGAGATAACAATTGACAAATTAATTTTTAAAGATCATTTATCGATGATTGAACAATATTCATTGAAAGATTTCATGTTTAAGTGGCTCGGCAGCCCCGAAGAAGGTTTAGATGATCTTCTTCCGCTTACATACACAGATCAAGTTTTTGCAAAAATGGAAACGACATTGGAGACAAAAATCAAGATTCACGGAGAAGAAACCTTCAGATATGTCACCATTACGGAAGATAATCAAATTGTAATAGGGGGCTTAGACTCGAATCAAGAGTTAAAGTTTAGAATTGTGTCCCTGGAAGAGCGTTTGAAAAGCTACTAAAACTTTAGTTTTAGCATTCTATACTTTTCAAACTTTTTAAATAAATAATTAAGGCCGTTCCTGTTTATTTAAGGAATGGCCTTTTTAAGGTGTTTTTATTTTATTTACAATGTTAAGAGCAGCGTCAATACCATATAAGGTTGTTAACTGTTAAAGGAAGCCCTTACCTTATGCCAGTTTAGTGAGTAATTCTTTAAACTTGCGATATTTTTGGATTAATTTAACAAAATAAAAAGGATTAATGGTTTGTCTTATTGTATAATAAAGTAATGAAGTCGATTAAATTAATTGGGGGGATTTGAGATGAGCGAGACGTTGGCAAGTTCCATAAAAATGCTTTTGAAAGAAACGTTTGAAGGACCGGGAAATGATGGGAGCTATTATACTGAATCAAAACCGAATACAGGGATTTTTGGTACGCTTGATGATTTAACCGCAGAAGATGCTTCACGTTTCATAAACGGATCGACAATTGCGGCTCACTCAGACCACATACGGTATTATTTATGGGTGATCCGAACAATGATCAGTGGCACAGACTTTGAAAAAGATTGGGAAGCAAGCTGGACCATTGCTACTGTTGATGAGGTGAAATGGGCTGAAATCAGAGAGGAATTACATAAAGAATATGTATCTCTTTTCGCAGAAATCGATACAATCGATTTAGGAAAATGGCTTACAAATGTAAATGCGACCATTGCCCACTCGGCTTATCATCTTGGAGCGTTACGGCAAATGATAAAAAGCCTTGAAACATATTGAGGGTTTGTAAAATGATTGGAACGTATGGCACTAACTTTCCGAGGGCACTCCGCCTGCGCGTAAAGGGTCTCCCTGTACGCGCTCTCCCCGCAGGAGTCTCGTATACCTTCTCCAATTAACTTGAATGTTTTTTAAATGAAAAAAAGCAGGTGCTTTTCAGTGAGTTTCTCGACCTAATGGAGTGGACTCATCCCCAACCCCTCTCATGATTTA
This sequence comes from Bacillus sp. T-10(2022), assembly GCF_056502895.1. NCBI lineage: Bacteria > Bacillati > Bacillota > Bacilli > Caryophanales > Bacillaceae > Bacillus > Bacillus sp. T-10(2022). The sequence goes on along the minus strand of NZ_CP113518.1, from coordinate 2,870,427 downwards.
TCGAGGGGGATTTTTACCTCATTTTTAAAACAACTTGATTATCCTTCATTTTTTTCACTATTTTATATGATGCAAAATCTTGGATCTTTTTATTTGTGGGTTTGTAAAATCTGATCGTTGATTCCTTTTGAATGAAGTCTATTAATTTCAGACTTACGTCTTCCCAATCTCACGTCTTTACTTTTGCCACTTCAATTCCTTAAGCCTGTCGTTGCTAATTTTTATACGTTCCTACTCAGCAACATATAAAAGCAGAGTTAAAATTTGGTCCTCCATTAATTTGCCGCTATCACCCACCCTCTGGATTTCTTCCTATCAAAAGTGTCTCATTTTCTAGTACCACAATATCTGCGTTCGGATCTCGGGTAATATACTTCCATTCTCGAATGATACCAGCATAATCTCTATCCTCTGCTAGTGAATCAAGTAATAATAAATCTCCGCCTTCGCAAATGATTAAGAGCATTGCCTGATATTGAGGACCGGTTAAATTCTTTCCACTTTGCTTATCAATGAGGATATATCGCTGCTCAATTCCAAGATCACGAAATTTTTTAGGATGCCCGTTTTCGTTTGTGATCTTTTGCAACAAAGCGGCTATTAGCTGGTCATTTATGTAAAAGCGATAGTTTGTGAAGAAAAGTAGTTTATCAAACAGGGAAATTTAGTTGTAAAAGGATTTAATAAGTTTGAAGCCTATTCTATTCAACAACTATTAAAGAAGGAACCTATATACTTGATGATAGGCGAATAAAACAAATACCTTGATGTCAATAATAAAATTGACAGGACACCAATTGGTGTCATATAATAAAAGACACTAATTGGTGTCCAATAAAGGGGGGGTGATTTTGAACGAGCAAAATCAAAATCAAGAGCGTGATATTTATGTGGCCATCGCTGACCCAACAAGACGTAAATTGCTACGTTTGTTGGCGGACGTGGAAGAATTGCCACTCAATGAGTTGACCGTTCATTTTGAAATGGGTCGAACTGCGGTTTCGAAGCATTTGGCAATCCTTAAAGAGGCTCGTCTCGTAATCAGCAGAAAGGTCGGCAGGGAAACGCGTTATCGGCTGAATGCTGCCCCGTTGAGGGAAATTGAGGATTGGGTATCGTTTTACAGGAAATTCTGGAGTGAAAGAATGCTACTTTTAAACAAAATATTAGAGGAGGAACAAAAGATGAATTTAACAGTATCACAAGATTTTAATTTTAAGAGCCCAATCGAGAAGGTATGGCACGCCTTAACGGATGCAAATACTCTTGCGAAGTGGGTAATGGCTAATGATATTAAACCTGTCGTCGGACATAAATTTCAGTTCCGGAATGAACAGTGGAATTTAGTTATCGATTCCGAAGTTCTTGAAGTTGAGGAGCCTTATAGGTTATCTTACACTTGGGTAGGTGGCGGGATAAATACTACAGTCACATGGACATTAAAGCACGAGGATGGAACAACCTATTTACATCTTGAACAATCAGGATTTGAAAAAGAAGATCAAGCGTTCAATGGTGCGAAATATGGTTGGGCGAAAATGGGCGAAGATCTTAATAAATTGTTAGAGGAAATGTAAGTTTTTTAGTTTTTAGCTAACGTATAAGATAAGCAAACTGCTCGGAAAGAGGAGTGTTCCGTGATGACAAATAGTATGAATCCTAAGGTTGATGAATTTTTAAGTAAAGCTACAAAGTGGAAGGAAGAATATGAGACGCTGAGAAATATCGTTCTTGACTGTGAGCTGACCGAAGAATTTAAGTGGATGCATCCTTGTTATACGTTTGAGAAAAAAAACATCGTTTTAATACATGGATTTAAAGAATATTGTGCGCTTCTGTTTCACAAAGGTGCCTTGTTAAAGGATACCCATGGGATTCTAATCCAACAAACGGAGAATGTACAGGGGGCGCGCCAGATTCGGTTCACCAATCTTCAAGAAATAGTTGCAACGGAATCCATTCTGAAAGCCTATATTCATGAAGCCATTGAAGTTGAAAAAGCCGGTTTGGAAGTGGATTTTAAAAAGACAGAATTCATAATTCCTGAAGAGCTTCAAAACAAATTCGATGAAATCCCTGCCTTGAAAACTGCATTTGAAGCATTGACCCCGGGACGGCAAAGAGCATACATTCTTCATTTTTCTCAACCAAAACAATCCAAAACTCGAGAGTCAAGAGTTGAAAAATGCATGCAGAATATTCTCAATGGAAAGGGATTAAAGGATTAGTATATTCGATAAGAAAAAAAGTAATGATCTTCAACAAAACTACCTAATAAAAATAATGTGTTATTCCATTATAGGGTGCTTTTATCGAGTAACAAAAAAGCCCAATTTCTCAATTTTAATACTGAGAAATTGGGCTTTTTTTTGAAATTTCTATATAGGAAAATGGCCGACAAATGTCAATGCGACCATTGCCCACTCGGCTCATCATCTTGAAGCGTTACGGCAAATGTTAAAAAGCATTGAAATTGAAAATACTTTAACATAAATTTGGCCAATGTATCTGTATGTTCCAGAAGGTCTGAAAACAAACCAAGATTTTATAGAAAGACTTGTTTATCCTTAATGTTTTTAGAATGAAACCCTCATTAGATTGAAGAAAATGCGACATCCCTGCTCAACTGGCTAGCTGAGACCCCACAGACGAATGCGTCGAGGAGGTTCATCAGACAGGTAGTGGAAAGGAAGCGAATTTCTGAAATCAACTGGATTTATTGAAAAAACAAACTGGATCTTCTTACTATTTAAAATAAGAAACCTATTTCTAATCTTAAAACCCATCACAGGTTGCTGGGGTTATATTTATTTGGTAAGACAGAATCACATACCTTTTTGTAGATAATTGTTAGATTGTGTCAAGAATTCTTTCCATTTTAAAGGGTTCAAGTCTTAATTGGAGAAGTATATAATCATGATGTTTTTAGCCGAGGATTACTGACTGCAAGGATTTTGACACAGAAGGAGGGCTTTTAATTAAAAAGCAGCTGTTTAAACTAAGTATATTTTGCTTGATAGTTTTTGTTCAATCGCTTTGGTCTCCCGCTGTTTTTGCTGACCAAAAGACTTTTATAATTGCTGGAGAAAGTGCTCTTCCACCATTTTCATATGAAAATGAAACTGGTGAGCTGACAGGCATAAATATTGATTTAATGGAGGAAATAGCAAAATATAATGGTGTAGATTTCAAATATATTCCGATGAGGATGGAAGATGCCGAAAAAGCCTTAAGTAACGGAACAATCGATGCAATTGTTGGAAGTACCTATAATACCGAAAAAGATAACCAACTTGATTTCACTCAATCCTATTTTACAATGTCCCAATCAATAATCATTCCTAGTAATAGGAAACAGGATATTCATACGTTAACTGATTTACGTGATTCACATGTTGTCCTTGACCATAACACTCCAGTAATCAGTACATTTCTCAATATGAGGAATACAAATTTAACGACCGTTTCGAATCAATACTCGGGTATTTTAACATTATTGAACAACCGTGCAGATGTATTCATCGGAAACAAATGGACTGCAGATTTCTATTTGAAAAAGTTCCGCCAAGAAAAGAATTACATCATTCTCGATGAAGTCATTGAACCCGCGGATTATACGATTGCAGTAAAAAAAGGGAATCAATCGCTTCTTTTCATGATGGACAATACACTCACAGAACTTAAAGCAAACCGAAATATCAATGGGATAATCGATAAATGGGTCATGCCACAATCCAATCAAAAAATTGCCAGGCTGGAGCAATTCATATTCTGGTTGATTATCAGCTTAACTGCGGTAGCCCTTATCCTTTTAATCATTTACATATGGAATCAAAAGCTAAAAAAATCCGTTCATAACCAGACGTTAAAATTACATTTATTAAATAAGGATTTAGAGAAACAACGGCAAAACATCGCTAACGCTGAAGCATTCAAAGATCAAATCTTAAACAATATCAATAATGGAATCATTACATTCGATCTCGATTTCATGATTACCAGCTGCAATGCAAAGGCATCGGACATTCTCAACATTTCCAAGGAAATGATTCTGAATTTTATGAATCATTCGCAATTAATGAAGAATTTCGAAGCTTTACATCAAGAACAAAATGAGAATAATCGTACGGGTTCTTTTCGGATCTTGGTACTTAATGAGGGAAATGAACAGAAGATGATTTCATATTCGATGCATAAGATGTTCAATTCTGAAGATATGCAAACCGGATACTTGCTTTCCATGAGTGATGAGACGGAAAAGAAATCATTGGAGAAAAAATTGGTCACACAAGAAAAGCTGCACGCTCTTGGTCAACTAGTTGCAGGTGTCGCACATGAAATAAGGAATCCTTTGACATCGATAAAAACATTCATTGATTTACTTCCGAGTAAATATGATAATCCTCAATTCCGACAAGTTCTAATGGAACACTTGCCTACTGAAGTTAATCGTTTGAATGCAATTGTTACCGATTTAATTGAATATGCACGTCCGCGTCCGCCCAATATTACTAATTGCCACGCTTATGAACTTTTATCATTACTTGCTTTTCATAAGGTGACAATGGAAAAAAACCAAATAAATTTCGAGCAGACGATTGAGGAGGACCTTATTTTTTATATAGATTTACAACAAATTCAACAAGTACTTCTTAACTTGGTGTTGAATTCGATTCATGCCGTTGAAGAAACAAAGGAAAAGACCATTAATATCACCATTGATAAAGAGAACGAAAAGACAGGGCGGATTACCATATCCGATACAGGAAAAGGGATGAAACAGGAGGAACTGAACCATATTTTCGAACCTTTTTTCACAAATAAAGAAAAGGGAGTCGGTTTGGGACTTACGTTATCGTATAGGCTAATTAAAGAGAATTACGGAGATATCCATGTGAAAAGTTATCCTAATTCAGGAACGAAATTCACCATTTTACTACCTTTATATATCGAATAGAAGCCTGGAAAGAGGAGGAATAATATGAAAATGCATGTATTGGTGATTGATGATGAACCTGCTATTTGCACCGCTCTTAGTTTTGCATTGGAAGATTCCTATCAAGTCGTAACAACTACTGACCCTGATGAGGGGCTTCGGAAGATCGAGAATCAGCACTTTGATATTGTATTACTTGATTTGAGAATAGGGAATAAAAGTGGACTTGATGTTCTACAGAAAATCAAACAAATATCACCTAACGTGACAGTCATCATGATGACTGCCTATTCTTCCATTGAAACTTCCATCGAGGCCATAAAAAAAGGCGCCTACTACTATATTGAAAAGCCAATTAATATAGAAGAGCTTTCTTTGCTCTTGATGAGGGCAGCCGAATTCAAACAGATGTCCAATCAATTGGAGACATTACATGAAGAATTAGAGATTCAAAAGGGATTTGGTAACTTCCTTGGTAACAGCAAGGCGATGCAGCGTATTTTCTCAATGATCGAAAGAGTGAAAGATATTGATTCCAGTGTTCTTATCACGGGTGAGAGTGGTACTGGAAAGGAGCTTGTAGCCCGAAACATCCATACGCTGGGAAGAAGGAAAAACAATCCCATTCAGATTGTCAATTGTGCAGCAATTCCTGAGATGCTGCTGGAATCTGAATTGTTCGGTTACGAGAAGGGAGCATTTTCCGGTGCAACTCAGAGGAAGGAAGGGAAATTCGTTGCTGCTAATGGAGGCATCCTTTTTCTGGATGAGATTAGTGAAATGCCCCTTCCACTTCAAGCCAAATTATTAAGGGTATTGCAGGAACGGGAAGTGACGCCTCTGGGATCCAATACAAAAATCTCATTGGACGTCCGTATTATAAGTGCAGCCAATAAAAACCTGGAACAAATGGTGATGGAAGGGGAATTTAGGGAGGATTTGTTTTTCAGGCTAAATGTCATTCCCATCTTGATGCCGCCTTTAAGAGATAGAAAAGAAGATTTACCGATCCTTATGGATTATTTTATAAAAAAACACGCTAAGGATATGAATCGTGAAGAAAAGATGTTCTCGGCAACTGCACGTCGGATTTTACTGGATTATCATTACCCTGGGAATGTCCGTGAGCTTGGTAACATTATAGAATATGCTATTGCCCTATCAAACTCGAAAAGAATGGAAGAAACCGACTTGCCGCAATATGTACAAGAACAAAAGTTCATTCTCCAGCCGGATGGCAATGACGACGATTTTAACAGTTTCAGGATTCCCATCGGCATTTCCATGAAAGAGATAGAAGAAAAGGTCATAACGGCCACTCTTCAATACTGTAAAAACCATCGGCAAAAAACAGCTCAAATCTTAAAAATTTCTGAAAGAAGCCTTCGTGATAAAATCAAGCACATTTCAAATGGAGAATAACAGGATTATTGTGTTAACCGGCAATTTTTTCTGGGTAACCGGAAAAAATTGCCGATTTATACTTGGATAACATCCAAGAAATCGGCAGGATTTGCGTATTAAAGCAGAAAATCGACTTGGCATGATATTTGCATCTAAATTCATTAAGAAAGGAGGGCCACGATGAAGAATGGAGCACTCTTTATAAAAGTCGCTTTGTTATTTTGTTTCATGACAGGATGTTCTTTTATGAATGAGCAGCAGGAAATATCTAAACCTGCTTCTACCTTGATTCAGAGTCAACTAACCTCTGAAGGACAGGATTTAAATAATAGGATGCTAATCATTGGAACCGGTGATATGACAGGTGTTTATTTTTCATTAGGACAAAGATTATCAAATATGTATGAAAAATATAATGGAGCTGTGTCAGGAACCCAGGTAACCGATGCTTCCATCGAAAATACTGAATTGGTTAGCCGCCATCGGGCAGAAATTGGCTTTACCACAGTGGATGTACTGGATTTGCCTGAGACGGATAAATCCAAGTTAAGAGCTTTAACGGCCCTATATTCCAATTATGTTCAAATTGTTACAACTAAACAAAATGATTTGGATTCCTTAGATGATTTAGTTGGTAAACGCATTAGTGTGGGAACGGCAGGAAGCGGTACAAGGCTTATTGCAGAGCGGATACTGTTAGAATCTGATTTACCGACTGATCAATTGAATTTATCCTATCTTTCTTTTTCTCAATCTGCAGAAGCATTAAGAAATGGCACCATTGATGCAGCTTTCTTTTCTTCGGGAATTCCGAATAATGAAATCGCTTTCATATCCAGGCAGATGGAACTATCTTTCATTCCAATACCGGGAGACATCATTGAACGTCTTCAGAAACAATATGAAGTTTATACTCATGATGAAATTCCCAGAGATACATACAGGGGAATGAAAAAAAATGTCCAAACGATTTCAATTAAAAATGTCTTGGTAACCTACAAGGAAATGTCTGACCCTCATGCATACAATCTTGTGAAAACATTATATGAACATCTCCCTGAACTGCAGCATACACATCCGGCGGCTTCTGATATTTCAATAGAGGAAGCAACCAAACAAGTTCCACTGGATTTCCATTCAGGGGCCATGAATTATTTTACCGAACAAGGAATGATTGAAAATCAATGAAAAACGGGAGGCAATGACTATGAAAAAACTGATGTGTATTTTATCGATAATAGTATTGATCGCTCTTGCGGGGTGTGGTAATCCCACTCCGCAAAAGCCGGGGGAATCCGTACAAACAAGTACAGGGGAAAAAGGAGAGAAGAAAATAACAATAGCAGGTAATGGCGGTGTCATTGAAAGTGCCATCCGAGATGTGATTGCACCAAAGTTCAAAGAAGAAACGGGAATCACTGTCAATTATATTTCCGGTTTATCAGGTGAAATCTTATCCAAAGTGGAATTACAGAAAAACGCTCCGCAAATAGATGTTGCCCTTTTTGTACCGGTTGATGTAATTCGCGCTAAGGAGAAGGAACTGATCGTTCCAATTGATGAGTCCAATGTTCCCAATATGAAATTGGTGGATTCACGTTTCATTCCGGTTGAAAAGGCGGCCGCGCCAGCATTCGGTTTAGTCATTGCACCAGCTTATAATACGGAAACCTTTAAAAAGAAAGGGTTAAAATCAATTGAATCATGGAATGATCTTGTCTCTCCTGAGTACGAGGGTAAAACGGCATTTTCAGATATTACGAATGATTGGGGCTTCAATACCCTTAATGGTCTGGCGATTTCAAACGGCGGCAGTACAGAAGACATGGAGCCAGGTCTAGAAAAGGCTAAAGATCTTGCAGCGTATTCCAATACATTTTATAAAAACTCAACGCAAATGATGCCAGCGATCCAGCAAGGAGCTGCTGACGTAACGGTCATGGGAAGTTATTCCATAGGTGAACTAGCCGTTTCAGGTATTCCGATTAAGATGGCCGTGCCTAAAGAAGGTGTGCCGCTTCAAGCTTTCAGCGCTGGTCTAGTGAAAAATACGCCAAATAGCAAAGAAGCCCTTGAATTCATCAACTATGTAATCAGTGAAGAAGCTCAAGCATTAATTTCCGAAAAAGGATTTTATCCGACGGTGGAAGGCATGAAAATCCCAGAGAAATATGAAGAGTCAATCGGCCTTAAAGCAAGTGATAAAACATTTAAACCTGATTTCGCCAAGTTTGCCGAGATCCGTGCCGAGGTGTCAGACAAATGGGCGAAAGAGGTTACTCCTGAATTAGGGAAAAAACTCAAATAAAAGGAGCGTGTTGATCACATGGAAGTATTAAAAAAAGATGTGGAAATTAATAGGCAGCACCTGGAGTCAGTTCAGGGGTTTGGATCAAATAAAAATGATGTAGAGATAAAAGGCGCGTTTAAACAATTTGGAGCGAATGTTGTCCTGAATGGCATTGATTTGGAGGTGAAACAAGGAGAGTTACTCACTCTTCTTGGGCCTTCCGGGTGCGGAAAGTCAACAACCTTGAACCTCATTGCAGGGTTCCTCGATGCAGATCGGGGCGAGGTTCATATTAAGGGCAATAATGTTACGAAGGTTCCGCCTTATAAGCGAGATTTAGGAATGGTTTTTCAAACTTATTCGCTTTTTCCTCACATGACAGTCTATGAAAATCTTAGTTTTGGCTTGAAACTGCGCAAGGTCGGTAAAGCCGAGCAAAAAAAGAAAATAAGTAAAGCTCTTGAATTAGTGAAAATGTCAGGATTGGAAAATCGTTATCCAAGGGAATTATCTGGAGGTCAGCGTCAGCGTGTTGCGATTTCCAGGGCACTTGTAGTGGAACCGGAGCTCCTTTTGCTTGACGAGCCGCTTTCAAACCTTGATGCGAAGCTGCGCCATGAACTCAGGGCCGAGATAAAACGTTTACAAAAGGAAATTGGCGTAACGACCATTTTTGTGACTCATGATCAAGAAGAAGCTCTTTCCATGTCTGATCGGGTCGTGGTCATGAATGCAGGGAAAATTGAACAAATCAGTACACCGACTGAGATTTACAATCATCCTAAGACAGAATTCGTCTTTCAATTCATCGGGAAATCGAATTGTTTTGAAGGGAATGTGTCTGCTGTGGATAAGCGGAAAGTTTCAGTCAAGATAGGGCCTGATATCACTCATGTCGATGCAAATAACATCATGGGAAATGATAGTGATTTGAAAACCGGTGATGAGGTGAAGCTTTATATTAGACCGGAAAAACTGCAAATTGTTTCTCTTGATGAAAAATCTACAGCTCCTTTGGATTTCCATCGTGCTAAGATCAGCCAAATTAACTATCTTGGTACTTCTTGGGAAATCAATGTTCTATTACAGGGGAAAAGTATCCAAGTATTGACTTCCGCTTTCGATTCATCATGGCAAAATGGAAGTGAGGTGCTGATAGGATGGAGCCCATCAGAAGTTATGCTAGTCAAGAAATAGAACAGGAAACGGATCCTATTGAGCCGCAAAAGAAACCTAAAATCAAGAAAAGGAAAGTCTGGGTGCCAGGATTACTCCTTTTAACGCCGATTTTGCTTTTCATATTTGGTTTCTTTGTCATACCGATGTTATACATTTTATATTTAAGCTTCATATCCACAGATAATCTGGGAGGAGCGGAGGCAGTTTATAGCCTAAAAAACTATACACAATTATTTTCCGATAGCTATTACTTATCTTCTTTATGGCTGACAGTGAAGATCAGTTTATATTCGGTCTTGGTTGCTTTATTTCTTGGATATCCGGTAGCCTTGACGATGGCCAAAAGTTCAGCGCGCATAAGAGGGTATATCACGCTCTTGATCGTGTCACCGCTTTTGGTAAGTATAGTTGTCCGTAATTTTGGCTGGTACCTCCTGCTATTGCCTAATGGAACGATTAATCAAACCTTGATGGCCCTTGGCATAATAGATGCACCATTGAAACTATTGTTTTCGGAAATCGGAGTAGTAATTGGACTTTCCAACGCATATCTTCCTTTCATGATCTTATCCATCGTTGCAAGTCTTTATAATATCGATCCTTCTCTTGATAAGGCAGGAGCGATACTTGGGGCAAGCCCATTCAGAAGGTTCTTTTCCATTACATTGCCGCTAAGCATCCCAGGTATCGTATCTGGCTGCATTCTCGTATTCAGTTTGTCAATGAGTGCTTATGTTACGCCTGCACTAATGGGGGGAGCCAACGTGCCCGTGATGCCTGTCGTCATTTATGATCAAATTAATAACCTGCTGCATTGGACATTCGGATCTGCTCTTTCTTATATTCTATTAGCAACCACTGTCATATCGGTAGCCGTCTTTACCAGAGCGTTTGAAAAAGGGAAATTCAAGGAGGTGTTCCGATGATGAAAACGTTTGGCGGCCTGCGGATTGCCGTTGCCGTGTTGGCCATTATCTATATCTTGATCCCACTCATTGTCGTTATTCCCGCTTCTTTTACAAGTGCCAATTATCCAAGCTTTCCGGCTGAAGGCTTTTCACTGCAATGGTATGCCAAGATCTTGGAGCGTCCTGAATTTTTGGAAGCATTTTTGAACAGTGCGAAGTTCGCAGCATTAGCTGCCATTTTCTCCGTCATATTCGGAACTTTGGGTGCACTTGGCATTGCAAAGTATGAGATACCGGGAAAATCGTATATTACGGCCCTTTTAACTTCACCATTAAGTGTGCCGCAATTAGTGTTAGGGATTGCACTTTTAATGTACTTTACACCAATGATGCTTGCCGGTACGTCTACAGGATTTTTAATTGCCCATATCGTCATTTGCATACCATATGTCATGCGGCTCGTATTGACCGGTTTAAGTGGATTTGATTATAATCTCGAACGGGCCGCTGCCATTCTAGGAGCGAATCCACTAACAGTATTCATGAAAGTGACTCTGCCGCTAATTGGATCTGCGGCCATCTCAGGGGGATTATTCGCATTTTTGACATCATTTGATAATGTAACGGTCTCTCTCTTTATGGTATCACCGGAAATGAGAACGCTGCCGATCGAGATTTTCTCGCAAATGCAGGATGCCTACAATCCAATCGTTGCATCCGTGTCAAGCGTGGTTATTTTCATATCAGTCCTTCTGATCGTCATACTTGAAAAAATTCAAGGCGTCGGGAAAGTTTTTGGCGGTTCGCATCATACAAACGGTTAAAAACGATATATAAGATGTGACAAACGATCATTCTTGCTAAGCTCTGATTTATTACGAAAAGAATTATTTAAACGTTCCCTTCAAATGAGCCAAACACCTTTTGGCAGCCAATAGCGGCGCCGTTAGGACAGGGACAGAAGGATTAACCTGCTTTGCAATATGATCCATACTATATTGTGAAAGCAAAATCACTTCTGTCTTTCCATCCAATTGTTCCACCATCTTTTTAACCCGATCGTCATGTTCCTTTTTTTTTCCTTGTGATAATAAATGGATGATTCCTGGATCCACCAATGACTCGATCATACAGTCCGGATTCTTATTTAATAAGTAATTTTGAAGGGCGATCGGCGTTTCTTTTACGGTTGAAACCAGGCCGATGCTAGTGTAGCGAAGTGCTTCATCAAGCATGGCCTCATCTGAACGAAATAACTTTACAGGGTATAAAGGTTGTAAAATTGCAGTGATGTCATTAAAAGCAGAGCAAGTAAGTTGGATACATGAAACATCAGAATCATAGGCTATATTCACTAATGCAGAAAAGCGGCGGATGATTTCCGGAGTTAACTCGCCGCTCTTTTCCATCAAGGCGAGAAGAGACGTGTCCATGAAATGAAGAAGTTCAATGTTCGGTGCAACAGTCTGAAAGGCAACTTCAATTGGTTTTAGTGCAGTTGTGGTTGCATGAATCAGGGCGATTTTCAAATATAATCCTCCTTTTCTTTCATCATTATATCTAGCAGAATCTTAAAATGCCATTATATTACATACGAATAGACCTTTTCCGTATTTCTATTAAGAAAGGAAGTGAGAAGCATGGAGAAAGAAGCCCTGGTCGATCTTTGTCAGGTAATTCCAGGTGACAGAATGTTTCTTGATTTGGCAGAAAGGTATTGTTATAGCTATGACGCTTCTTTTGGGGAATATTTACCTGAAGTCGTTATACAGCCAAAAAACGCGGAGGAAATCAGTGAAGTGGTTAAATTGGCTAATACTCACAAAATACCTGTTTACCCTAGAGGATCAGGAACTTCGCTAAGTGGCGGCCCTTTACCTGTTAAAGGGGGGATGGTTCTTGATATGACCCTTTTGCGGGATAAATTGATCATTGATCGGGAAAATATGCTTGCCATTGTCTCTCCAGGTGTGATTACGGCAGATATTCATAAAAAGGCTGAAGAAGCCGGCTTATTCTATCCGCCGGATCCAAGCAGCTCCAATGTAGCCACTTTAGGCGGGAATCTATTAGAAAACTCCAGCGGGCCAAAGGGATTGAAATACGGAACGACAAAAGAATACGTGATAGGTCTGGAGGTGGTCACCCCGACCGGAGAAATCATTCGTACTGGCGGAAAGACCGTTAAAAATGTAACAGGGTATGATTTGACCCGATTGATCGTGGGATCGGAAGGTACTCTGGGCATCGTTACAGAAGCAATCATCCGCTTGATACCAAAACCTCAATCTAAACAAACATTTGTCGCCCACTTCAATCATTTGATAGACTCTGGCCATGCCATTACCAGCATTTTATCGTCAGGAATTCTACCATCTGCCTTGGAATTGATGGATAATGCGTGCATCCGTGCTGTTGAAAGCTATCGGCCTTCCGGTTTGCCTCTTCAGGCAGAAGCGATTCTGATCATAGAAATAGATGGTCACCCATTGGCGATTGAGGAAGAAATCAATAAATGCGCTGATATATGCAGGGCGGAGGGTGCTTCCTACGTCAAGATAGCGGAGACAGAGGACGAGCGCCAAACGATTTGGAGTGCGCGTAAATCGGTTTCCCCGGCCATTACACAAATGGGCCCTACAAAAATTTCTGAAGACGCGACCGTTCCGCGCAGTCAAATACCGGCCATGATGGAGAGATTAAACAATATCCGGGAGAAATACGGATTGAACTTGGTTGTATTCGGCCATGCAGGGGATGGCAATTTACATCCGAACATCATTACTGATAAACGAAATATTACAGAAATGAAAAAAGTGGAGCTTGCTGTCAGTGAAATTTTTGAAGCAGCAATCGAATTAGGCGGAACACTTTCGGGGGAACATGGAATCGGTACTTTAAAGTCACCATATATGGAAATGGAATTAGGAATAACAGGGGTGAATATGATGAAAAAAGTTAAAGAAGCATGGGATCCCAATAATATCCTGAATCCGGGGAAGATTTTTCCTGATAAAGGACAGACAAGGGTCGTGTTGGTTACATGAATCTACCCGCCAAACCGAACGAGTCAAATGCTGCGGTCCAAAATTTACATTCAGATGCCTATGATTGGACAAACCAATGCGTAAAATGCGGATACTGTTTACCGGCATGCCCTACATATGAATCAATGGGGGTGGAATCCGCCTCTCCACGCGGTCGTATCAATCTAGTGAAAATGGCAGCCGAAGGAAAAATAGATTTCCAAAAAGATTTAGCTGAACCGATCGACCTATGCTTAGGCTGTCGTGCTTGTGAAACAGCTTGTCCTGTTGGTGTGCCATACGGACATATACTGGAAGCGGCAAAAGAAGCCATTGAAAACTCCCCGTCAGCAAATCAAAAAAACAAAATGACAAAGATCAAAAAACTGGCATTGGTTCATCTTTTTCCATATCCAAAACGAATGAACAGGATTGGAAGTGCAGTACAGCTCTATCAAAAAACAGGCTTATCCAGGCTTATCCGTTCATCAAATGTACTGCAAAAGGTTTCCCCTGCCCTTGCACATTTAGAACAAGCACTTCCAGCCATCGAGCCGTCCTCCAAACGAATCCGGACAGGTACGATAATGCCGGCAAAAGGGGAAACGAAATTAAAGGTGGCATTTTTTACTGGGTGTATCATGGATTCCATGATGTCACGAATAAACCGTCTTACCATTGAGTTGCTCACCTTAGCGGGTTGTGAGGTCATTCTCCCTGAAAATCAGAATTGCTGCGGTGCCCTGCATTCCCATCAAGGTGAAATAAAACAAGCGAAAGCATTGGCAAAGAGGAATATCCAGGCCTTCATGCAAACAGATGCTGATGTCATTGTAAATAACGCAGGAGGCTGCGGCGCCTCACTTCTTGAATATGGACATCTATTGGCAGATGATCACGAATGGGCTGGCGCGGCAAGGGTCTTTTCGGAAAAATCAAAAGATATCAGTCAAATTCTTCATCAATTGGGGCCGCTTCCTTTTACTGAAGAATGGCAAGGCATCGTATCTTATCAAGATTCATGTCATTTACGCAATGTTCAAAAGGTCCAAAAGGAACCTCGTTTATTATTGCAATCCATACCAGGGGTTACCTATGTGGAAATGGAAGGGTTTGACCGCTGCTGTGCATCTGGAGGAATTTACAATCTTCTCCACTTTGATGAATCCATGAAAATTCTTGATGAGAAAATGAAGAACTTAAAAGAAACGAAAGCAACAACCGTAGTGACGGTTAACCCTGGATGCCAAATGCAAATGAGCATTGGTATCCAAAGGGAGGGAGCGGCAAACCAAATGAAAAGTTTGCACCTTGTTGAAATACTCGCCAAGGCTTGCGGCTTGGATTGACAAAAAGGGATACTTCAAACTTCATAGGACATTATCCGTCAGTATTTCCTGCTCTTATGGCAAAATACTGACGTTTTTGTTTTTAATGATGAAGGCGGAAAAATCTTTGCCGACCAATAATGCAGTGCCATATGTACGAACGAAAGATTGAGTTTATGCCATTATCGGTGCCGGTTCGTAAATAAAAAAAACCGTTCAATTATCTGAACGGATGGAATCAAATTAGATGTGTTAGTAAATGAATTTATATTCCTGTTTTTATCCCAAAACCAATTAAAATTAAGCCAGTTGATTTTTGGAATGCTTTCTGGAATTTGGAGTTGTTCATCCATTTTTTTGCGTAATCAATTAGATAAACAAGAAATAGAAACCACATTACAGCGAGCAAGGTTAAGATGAAGGCTAAAATAATCAATTGCTGGTTTACATTTCCGTTCAAATTGATAAATTGCGGCATGATTGTAATATAAACTAAAACGGTCTTTGGATTAAGAATATTATTAAGTAATGCTTGCATAAAGGAATCTTTATTATGCCGGTTTGAATGCTTTGCAGTTGTATTTGCTTGTGCTTGAATTTCTTTTAAAGAAAAAACGCTTTTAGCAAAAAAACTTTTTATCCCTAAATAAATTAAGTAGGCGGCTCCCAAATATTTGATTGCACTGAAAAGAATCACAGACTTCGCAATCACAACAGATAGTCCAAGAATTGCAATAAGCGTCCAAAAAGAAAGTCCCGTTGCCATTCCGAGAACCGTATACCGTCCAGCTTTTGTACCATGGCTAAGCGTGTTTTTCACTAAGAGCATAGTATCTGCTCCTGGTATAATAACCATCATTGCAACAATTGATATGTATGTAAGTAAGCTATCCATACTATTTCTCCCTTCTTCTTTAATAGTTGCTACTCAAGTAACTACTTATATAAGTATATTAGATGAAAATGGAAAACGTCAACAGATTTTGTTAAAATATTAGTTACAAAGGTAGCGACTAAGGTTGTGTTGGAGGGATTATGAAAGAAAACATTTTAGAAACATTAAAAAATCTAAATTTTACCGAATATGAAGCGAAAGCATATCTTGCCTTATTGGAAGAATCGCCATTAACAGGCTATGCAGTTGCAAAAAACTCCGGTGTACCACGTTCAAGAATCTATGAAATTCTGGACAGTCTCGCAATAAGAGGAGATATTCTGGTTAGTCCTGGAAACACACCACAATATACGCCTGTACCTGCAAAGGAACTAATAAAAAACCGTCGGATAAAAGCAGAAGAGAATTTTGAACGGGCAGAAAAATCATTAGCGGAGTTTGAACGTTCTGCAAATGACCGTGAAAATATCTGGAATATCATGGGACGCAATGAAATACTCGATAAGGTAAAAGCTTGTATATTATCTGCTAAAAAAAGAATACTCTTAGAGATTTGGGAAGACGAATTCGTAGAATTAGAGTATGAACTAAGACAGGCAGCAAATAAAGGGGTCAATGTAACAATTATTGCCTATGGGGAAATCGTCTGTGATTTTGCTAATGTTTACCTCCATTATATGGGTTATGCAATTACAGAAGAGTATGGCGGACGATGGCTTGTTATCAGTGGAGATGATTCAGAAGTAGTAGCAGGCATTGTCTCGCTTGGTAAAGATAGCCGTGCAGCATGGACCATGCATGTAGGATTAGTGATGCCCATTACAGAAGTCATGATTCATGATTTGTATCTGATGGAAATCATGGAGAAGCATAGAGAACTATTAGAAGAAAGCTTTGGTGTAAATCTCGCCAATTTACGTAAAAAGTTTTCTATCCATCCAGATTATAAAAAACATTACGTGGACTAGATTTGCTATTATTGTCTGCATACTTCATAGTCAACTATAGGGGCATGAATCCAGGCAGGATTTATGCCTTTTACTGTTGAAGCTACTTTTGGAGCTATAGGTGCAAGTAAGTTTGTAGAGCAAAGCATCGCACCCCCGGCACCCGACTGATTTGAGGATACAACAGATGATTTAGGAATTTAACTATATTAAAATATGGAAAAGGGTATAATAAGGAATGTAATAAACCATTCCTGGTAATGGGACTATTGTAGTAGCGGATTAACATTTTGATATCCGGAATACTTAGACAGAAGGAGAAATGATTCATTTGAATAACAAAGAAACAAAGGTTATCGAGTTACCTGCCAACTATGAGGAATTAAAAAAATCTGCCAATCGCAAATCTAATTGGAGAGAACGTTTAGATGCGATCGAAGAATTAGGCCAGTCAAAAAATAAACAAGTAATCGACATTCTCACACATATCATGAGTAATGATTCTGTATATAAAGTTCAAGAGGCAGCCTACCGTCAATTGAAAAGTTTAGGTGAAGATGTTCAATTGCCAGCAAGGAAAAAAGGAGAGTTGGTCAAAGGTTTGACCAAAATCTTAGTCAGGATCAAGAAGAGTTTACCAGAAAATCACACATATACTGAATTCAAAGAGAAACTCCAGAAGATGAGAATGGATATATATGATACATATGAGGGTGAAAAAGGAGCAGACTTTGATAAATGGCTTGAAAATACGTGGTCAGCTTTATCGAAAAGATAAAAGTGTAAAGGATAATAAGCAATATTTGTTGCAGGAGCAAAGTTTTTGCTCCTTTTTCTTATGTGTAAAACAAAGTTTTAGCTATGGTATGCTAATATATTTAAAAGAGGAAGTATTTGGCTGTTTGCTTTAATTTGAAACAAACTAATATGCAACTCCAAACCACTGTGAAAGCCGATAAATACATACGAATTCAGGGGAGAAAAGATGACAGATTATATTGAACTTTGGAAACAGGCAATGGCGGATCATACAGGGAATATACCTAACAGGCTAAAAGATGATGCTGCAGAAGAAGCTTTTTGGGCTTCCAAGGTTGCAGCGAAAAAGCAACATAAAGCGGACCCTTATGCAAAAATTGTACAGCAGGAGTTATTGGCATTATTAAAACAGGATGATCATGTATTGGAAATCGGCCCTGGATGGGGAAATTATACATTTGATATTGCAAAAGAAGTCAGGAAGCTAACTTGTATAGATAGTTCCAAAAGCATTATCAATTTTTTGGAATCCCAGGCGAACGAAAAAGGTTTCGAAAACATGGAGTTGATTCATGATAAGTGGGAAAGTGAGACCAAAAGAAACAAATTTGACGTAGTATTTGGTTTTAATTGTTATTACCGTATGACAGAAATCGGTCAAACCTTATTAAAAATGAATGAGTCTGCAGCCCGTTTAGTGATAGTAGGTATGACAACCGGCCCTGAAAAACCTCATTATATGGAATTGCAGCAACAAGGATATACAATCAATTTAAGAAAACGGGATTACATACACATCTTGAATGTTTTGTATCAACTTGGAATACTGGCGGACTGTAAGATCGTTAAATTGAAAAGTAAAAAAATCTATTCCACCTTTGAAGAAGTGATCCGAGATAATACAACAAAAATTCTTGATGAACATTTTTCCTACGATGAAGTAAAAACGATCCTAAATAAATATGTGGTGGAAAAAGAGGGAGTTTTCGAATACGAATATCCGTTTCATGCAGCTTTGATGTATTGGAATCCAAGGTTAACTTAACAATTTGAGTACCTTTTTCTCAGAGTTCTTTACCTTCTTTTTTAGGTCCTTCAGGAAAAAGGTATTTTTTCTGTTGGATATTCGCAAAATAATATTAACAAGACTACAAAAAAAGATGATAAAACGGAGTGTGAATGATAAATGAAAGAAATATCCGAAAAGAGATTTTGTGAAACTTGTAAAAAAGAGACAGTTCATACAGTAACTGAAGATGCATTGGAAATAGAATATTCATGTAATGAGTGCGGTCAGCACCAAGACATTTTCAAGACATTTTTTTAGAAACACCAAATTTCACTTGAAATGGTCATAAAGTGAGAAGTATCCAATTCATTCGCGAAAACTATCCAATATTTGTGAGTTCCAGGAGCACTAAACTACAAATGTCGTAAGTCTCAGTCTAGTGTTCTAAAAATTTAAAAATACATACTATGGATATACAGAAAAATAGAACTTATTTTCAGTGAATCGTTGTAAATCTTAAAGCTCGAGGACTCATGGTAGAAGGATTACTTTCATCATTCGAAAAAAATGTTTTTACTATGGAAGTATTCCCTTTTATTAAAATGTGTTTGATGTTTTAACAAAGGATCCAGATTTAAATTTTCTATAATTTCTTTCTTACGGCATGCAATATGTGATATATTGCATATTATATATCGGTAATTTAAGGAGGTATAGCCGTTGAAGCATTCAAATTCATCTCAAAAAATAAAACGTACTTCTGTACGTGAAGAAGCATACATGATATTGCGGGATTGGATTGTCCAGGGAAACCTAACGCCAGGCCAGCAATTACGCGATAAAGAATTAGCCGAGCAATTGGGTGTAAGCAGAACCCCAATAAGAGAAGCACTATTAAGGCTTGAGGATGAAGGATTTGTCGAGACCAAGCCGAGCCGTTCAACAATTGTTTCCCCTATACGATTCGGTGGTGTATTAGACATATACTCCATTGTTTGGACACTGGAAAAGCTGGCTATGGAACAGGCTTTTGATTTCATTGAAGAAAAACACTTAATAGAAATGGAAGCCATCAATCATGAAGTGAAAAAAGCAATCGACGAAGGAAATCAAATGGTGGCCGTTCAGAAAGATAATGACTTTCATTCCATTTACATCAATCTTTCTACAAATGATGAAATGAAGCGGATCCTATCGGGACTCAAACAAAAACTTATACGAATGGAACTGTTTTATTTCAATCAGGTAAGTGATGTTCATCTTTCCGTTGATGAGCATGATCAGATCATACACGCATTAAGGAATGGAAATCTCACTATGGTGCTTAAGGTGATAGAAAAGAATTGGAAAGAAAGTTATTTAAGAATTCAAGCCCATACGGAACGTGTAAAAAGCGAGGTAGAAAAAAATGAGTAATGATACTTTAGTTGCTATATCACCTTCAAGAAACAAAGGGATTGCACTAGTACTGACTGGTGCCGCGTTATGGGGAGTGTCAGGGACGGCAGCTCAATATCTGTTTCAGCAGCAAGGATTCAGTCCTGAGTGGCTCACTGTTATACGCTTGTTGCTTTCTGGAATCATCTTATTGGGTGTCGCTTATAAGAATGAAAGGCTGAAAGTTTTTGAGATTTGGAAAACCAAAAAAGATGCGCTTCAAATTATCCTTTTTGCCATTCTAGGAATGCTCGCTGTTCAATACACATATTTTGCAGCGATTGAACATGGCAACGCAGCCACTGCCACAGTCCTTCAATACTTGGCACCGGCGCTTATCACTTGTTATTTAGCCATTCGCTCCAAACGTTTTCCAAGCATTACTGTGAGTGTAGCTGTGATCATAGCGATTTTAGGCACTTTTTTGCTTGTGACGGGAGGAAGCATTCGTACACTATCCATTTCCGGCTGGGCAGTATTTTGGGGAGTAACATCAGCCTTTGCATTGGCGTTCTATACATTGCAGCCTTATAAACTCCTTTCTAGATGGGGAGCGATGATTGTTGTGGGTTGGGGCATGTTGATTGGAGGCATATGCTTTAGCGTGATCCATCCTCCATGGGCATTTGAAGGCAATTGGACGTTTCCTTCATTTTCAGCGGTTTTATTCATCATCATTTTCGGTACGATCATTGCTTTTTATTTTTATTTGGAAAGTACCAAATTCATCTCGGCTTCTGAGGTAAGTTTATTTGCTTCGGTTGAACCATTATCCGCAACCTTAATATCCGTTTTCTGGCTGAATGTAACATTCGGTTTTGCCGAGTGGCTTGGCACGCTCTGCATTATTAGCACCATTACGATTTTATCGATCGTAAAAAACAAGTAATGTCAGATGCTAATTATTACTAGGCGAAAAAACTAATAATCTACTATGGAGTGGACGAAGCTCGAAAATATACACTTCTTTAAAAAGTAATTACACTTCATGTGAATTGCTTTTTTTGTATTTTACGAGTATTACGCAACATTTGGCTATTCAAAGGCCGTTATTTAGACTGTGCAACTTATCCAGCAGAACCAATCTTCCAAATAACCTATGTATTATAAGTAATAAAAGGAGAAATGGCATAGAAATCGAAATATAGATACGAGTATGGAAAATGAAAATGAGACTTTGGTCGTTAACTGACACTCAAAAGGAGTTTTTATATGTTTACTAGAGAAGCCATTGCATCTTTTAATGAATTGGAATGTTCGTTATATGGTTATATTACCAAAAACGCAGAAAAGGTCTCTTATATGAGGATAAGGGAGCTCGCAGATGAGACACATGTCTCTACTTCCACTATCCTTCGTTTTTGCAGAAAGGTTGATTGCGCTGGTTACTCTGAATTCAAAGTGAAGCTTAAGATGTATATAAGTGAGAAACAGCATGTCAAGCTAAAGAGTACCCAACATTCTTTGTCGGAATTTGTAGAGAGGACACTGAAGGGAAGCTTCGAGTCATATATTCAAGAAACGGCGAGGCTGATTGCCAAAGCGGAGAGTGTCATTTTTCTTGGTATTGGAAGCTCGGGCATTATGGCTGAATATGGGTCACGCTATGTTTCCAGCCTTGGGAAATCTTCCTTATATATTAAGGATCCTTTCTTTCCAATCCATTCAAAGTATTCAAGTAACAGTGTAACGATTGCCTTGAGTGTGTCTGGAGAAACGATAGAGATCATTGACCTTATAAAATGTTTAAAAGAAGAGGGAAGCACCATCGTCAGCATAACCAATAATAAAGTCAGTACGATTGCAAGGATTTCCGATTTGAATATATCCTATTTCGTGACAGAGGAATACAGCGGTAAATCGAATATAACCACCCAAATTCCGGTCGTTTATCTGTTAGAGGCGATTGCCAAAGAAATATACAAGATATAGATCACGAGAAACATCCTGTTTCTTTTATGTAACAGATGACAACTGACGTCACAAAAAACAGAAAGGGGGAATGGTATTTACCGCAACATTGAAAGCGGATACAATTTATTTAGGAAGAGGTGAGATAATGATTCATCAAAAGAGTGAACGTTTCCCAGAAAACTTTTTATGGGGCTCTGCATCGGCAGCATACCAAGTGGAGGGAGCATGGAATGAGGATGGAAAGGGTCTTTCCGTCTGGGATATTTATGCAAAAAAGAATGGTACGACTTATGAAAGTACGAACGGTGATGTGGCGGTTGACCATTATCATCGTTTCAGGGAAGACATTGCCTTGATGGCCGAAATGGGATTGAAGGCATACCGCTTTTCTGTTGCCTGGAGCCGGATTTATCCTGAAGGGAAAGGAAAAATCAATGAAGCGGGCCTGAAATTTTACGATGACCTCATTAATGAATTGCTAAAACACGGCATTGAGCCCATTTTAACGGTTTACCACTGGGATGTTCCCCAAGCATTAATGGAGGAATATGGTGCCTGGGAATCAAGGGAAATCATTCATGACTTCAACGAATATTGCATCACGCTGTTCAAACGCTTCGGTGGACGGGTTAAGTACTGGGTTACTTTGAATGAGCAAAATGTATTTATCGGATTAGGATACCGTACAGGGCTGCATCCACCGGGTGTGAAAGATGCAAAAAGGATGTATGAAGCCAATCATATTGCAAACTTGGCCAATGCTAAAGCCATCCAATCATTCAGAAGGTTCGTACCTGAAGGCAAAATCGGTCCCAGCTTTGCTTTTGGACCGACATACCCTTTTACTTGTGCCCCGGATAATATCCTTGCTTATGAAAATGCCGAGGATCTCAATAACCATTGGTGGCTGGATGTTTATTGCTGGGGAACCTATCCTATGATAAGCATGAAGTATTTAGAGAGAAATGGTCTGGCTCCGACCATCATGGATGGGGATATGGAACTTCTGGCCTTTGGAAGGCCTGACTTCATCGGTGTCAATTACTATAGATCGGGAACTGTCGAAATGAACCCGCTTGACGGCATTGAACTGGGGACCATGAATACGACCGGAAAGAAAGGAACATCAGAGGAAAGCGGTGTTCCCGGACTTTTCAAATCAAAGCGAAATCCTCACTTGGATGCAACGAACTGGGATTGGGAAATCGACCCTACAGGCCTTCGTATCGGACTTCGCAGATTGACCAGCAGATATAGGCTCCCTATCCTCATCACTGAAAATGGCTTAGGTGAATATGATACGCTCCTTGAAGGGGATGTGGTGAATGATGAGTACCGCATTGAGTATTTGAAAAGTCATGTATCGGCCTGCCAGGATGCCATCAGTGACGGTGTGGACCTAATTGGATATTGCACTTGGTCATTCACGGATATACTTAGCTGGCTTAATGGCTACAAGAAGCGCTACGGCTTCGTTTATGTGAACAGAGATGAACATAGTGAAAAGGATTTAAGGCGCATAAAGAAAAAAAGTTTCTATTGGTATAAAGAATTGATAGAAAATAACGGAAATAATTTACAGAATATTCAATCTATTATTCAAAAGGAGGAATAATGAATGAAAAAAATCCTATTGGTATGTGCAGCTGGAATGTCCACCAGCTTGCTCGTTAATAAAATGAATGACGCTGCAAAGGATAAGGGCATCGCCATTGATATTGTTGCCTTGCCCATTTCAGAATGCTCAAAAGCCGCTGAGGAAGTGGACGTCGTATTATTGGGTCCTCAGGTCAGATATCAAAAAGCACAGGTGGATGCCATTGTAGACGGAAGGGTGCCAGTAGAGGTTATAGAAATGAGAGCATATGGAACGATGAACGGGAGCGCGATCCTCGATCGGGCATTAGAGCTTATTGGTCAAGACCAATAAAACAAAAAAAAGAATGATTCAGGGGGGTATTTTATGGGATTCATGGCTAGTTTTGAGCGTGGTATGGAAAAAGCCCTTGTTCCTGTCGCGGCTAAACTGAACTCTCAAAGGCATATTGTTGCTATTCGTGACGCTTTTATATTAGCATTTCCAATCACGCTTGCGGGTTCATTGATCGTTTTACTGAATTTTGCTGTACTGGCTCCGGATGGATTCATTGCAAAGATGCTGTTCTTGAATAAGCTATTTCCTAATTTGGCTGATTTCCAGCAGGTATTCGCACCAGTATTGAATGGTTCAACCAGTATTTTATCCATATTCATCGTCTTTCTAATTGCCAGGAATATCGCCTTAGCCATGAAGGCGGATGACCTTCTTTGCGGATTAACTGCCCTTTCCACTTTCTTCATTGTATATCCCGCTTATACGGTGGTTGACGGGACGAATTTCCTTTCCACTCAATGGGTGGGGGCACAGGGTCTCTTCGTAGCCATGATCATCGGCTTGCTCGTGGGCGAGATCTTCAGCCGTTTATCCAAATCGAAACGTCTTCAAATCACGATGCCTGCGTCCGTACCGCCAGCCATCTCGAGAACATTCAAGGTTCTTTTTCCAATCGTCATCATTACAGTTTTATTCTCAGTTGGTAATGCAATCATTCTAGCTATCTACCCAAATGGGATCCATGAATTGATATATGCAGCGATCCAGACCCCATTGAAAAACTTGGGAACCAATATATTCTCGTTAATTATCCTGGCCATAGTATCGAATCTCCTCTGGGTCTTCGGGATTCATGGTCCTAATACAGTTGCCGCAATCAGGGAAGGAATGTTTGCGGAGGCAACGCTTGAAAACCTGAACTATGTCGCTGCACATGGATCTGCCTGGGGAGCTCCCTACCCTGTTACTTGGGCTATCAATGATGCTTTCGCCAATTACGGTGGATCAGGCATGACCCTGGGATTGATCATTGCCATTTTCATCGCATCAAGAAGAAAGGATTATCACGATATCGGAAAGCTTTCCATTGCACCGGGCATCTTCAATATCAATGAACCGATCATCTTTGGATTGCCAGTTGTACTTAATCCAATATTGATCATCCCTTTCATCCTGGTGCCGGCAGTAAACATCTTGATCGGCTATATCGCGATCACAACAGAGCTGATACCGCCGATAGCCTATACTGTGCCGTGGACGACGCCTGGTCCGCTTATTGCATTCTTTGGTACTGGCGGAAACTGGATGGCCTTGGTTATTGGATTCGTCTGTCTGGCTGTTTCAACGCTTGTCTATCTACCGTTCGTGCTAGCTTCCAATAAAGCTGCAGCCATACAGCAACCAACGGATGCCGGCAATAACGATTTACCTGCTTAGAAAGGAGAATGCATGAATACTTATCAAATTCAAATGAATTGCGGACAGATATCATATCTTTGTGATTTCTTCTCGGAATATGAAGATGAACGCATAAAAACAACTCTTCTATCCTCAAATCGGGTTCAGGCAATATTTGAAGCAATGACCGCCCTCAAAGGAGAGGAAGCGGTGAAGCACCTTAAACAGGTCTTTCAGCAATCTAAGTTCGGCCCTGGTCTATATTATACTATCAAAAAAATTTAGTAAGGGGGACAGGATATCATGTCCAACTATCTAGCCTTTGACATAGGGGGAACGGAAATAAAATACGGATTGCTGACAGAATTAGGCGATATTTTGGAAAAAGGAAGATTTCCGACGGTTCGCAACAATGGGGAAGCTATCCTTGAAGCGATCTTAGCTAAAGTTTCCGTTTTTCCCAGTTTACGAGGAATCGCCATTAGCGCTCCCGGCTTTGTCAATGACCAGACAGGTTTTATAGAAATGGGTGGAGCCATCAAGGATTTTGATGGTTTCAACATTAAAACATATATGGAGGAACGGACGAATCTGCCTGTCACGGTGGAAAATGATGTGAATTGTGTCGCTCTAGCCGAGAAATGGAAGGGGAACGCAAAGGACACTGAACACTTTCTCTGCATGACTGTCGGTACAGGGGTTGGCGGAGCGGTTTTCCTTAACAATCAATTATACCGGGGCATTTCCTTTGGGGCCGGTGAATTTGGATTCATGATCACCCATGGTAGCAAAGATGGATCAGCTTTTAAAAATACTTTGAGTTGGAATGGATCTATTTCAGGCATCAGGGAACGGTATGCAAAACATAAAGGAATTTTGGTTGAGGAAGTAACCGGACAGGATGTTTTTCATGCATATGAAACTGGAGACCCTATAGCTCGCGATGAAGTGGAAAGGTTCTATGATAGCCTTGCAATTGGAATCCACAATTTGTATTTCATGTTCAATCCAAGCAAAATCTTGATTGGCGGAGCTGTAAGTGCCAGGCAAGAATTGATACCAGAGCTCAGAAGAAGAGTCGAATCATTAAATGGATATATAAATGGAGATTGTATTGAAGCATGTTTTTTGAACAATGATGCAGGCATGTTCGGTGCCTTGTTTCATCATCTGCAAACATATGTAAACCAAGGAAGAAGGGAATAGTCATGGAAGGATTGGAAGCTGTAGCTTTTGAAATGATCAGCAATGTAGGGACCGCAAAGAGCTTGATCATGGAAGCCTTGTATGAGGCAAGAGAAGGACGATATGAAGCGGCCGAGGAAAAACTGAAGAAATCCCAGATTCATATGGTTGAAGGCCACCATGCCCATTCAGGGCTCATCCAGCAGGAAGCATCAGGACAAAAGGTGGAATTCTCGCTTCTACTTATGCATGCAGAGGATCAAATGATGAGTGCTGAGACGATAAGGGACCTAGTTGCAGAAATGATTAAAATGTATCAGGAAATGAGACAAAAATAAGAATGGTGGGATGTCATTTTGAAGAATGGGATAAAAATCGTGACAATAGGCGGCGGTTCCAGCTATACACCGGAACTGATTGAAGGTTTTATCAAACGGTATGATGAACTTCCTGTAAGTGAAATCTGGCTCGTTGACATAAACAAAGGTATCGAAAAACTGGAGATCGTCGGAAACCTTGCTAGGAGAATGGTTAAAAAGGCAGGTCTGCCAATTGACATTCACCTTACACTTAACCGACGCGAAGCATTGAAGGATGCAGATTTTGTAACGACCCAATTCCGCGTCGGATTACTTGATGCAAGAGCTAAGGATGAAAGGATTCCATTAAAATATGATGTAATCGGACAGGAGACAAATGGGCCTGGAGGTCTCTTCAAAGGACTTCGGACCATACCAGTGATACTTGAAATCTGCAGGGATATGGAGGAGCTTTGTCCGGATGCCTGGCTTGTGAACTTCACCAACCCAGCTGGAATGGTTACGGAGGCAGTCTTAAGGTATAGCACCATCAAAAAGGTTGTTGGTTTATGCAATGTTCCCATCGGGATGAAAATGGGCATAGCAAAAGCTTTGGATGTAGAGCCAGACAGGGTTCAAGTCGATTTTGCAGGATTGAATCATATGGTATTTGGACTGGATGTATATGTGGACGGAAAAAGCGTGAAGGAT
This sequence comes from Bacillus sp. T-10(2022), assembly GCF_056502895.1. Taxonomy (NCBI): domain Bacteria; kingdom Bacillati; phylum Bacillota; class Bacilli; order Caryophanales; family Bacillaceae; genus Bacillus; species Bacillus sp. T-10(2022). Next base: position 2,842,929 of record NZ_CP113518.1, on the reverse strand, counting down.
AAAGTAATAAATGCGCTTGGGGATCCAAAAAATGAAATGACGATGAAAAACATTGCGGGCTTTGCCTGGGATCGTGATTTCATCAAAGGAATGGGCATTATTCCTTGCGGATACCATCGTTATTATTACAAGACCGATGAAATGCTTGCCGAAGAAAAGGAATCTTCAGCAACAAATGGGACGCGGGCCGAGGTCGTTCAACAACTGGAAAAGGACCTATTTGAATTGTATAGAGATCCTGAACTGAATGTTAAACCGGCTCAACTAGAAAAGCGCGGTGGAGCGTATTACAGCGAAGCGGCATGCAGTCTCATCAATTCGATTTACAATGATAAGCGGGATATTCAGCCAGTCAATACACGCAATAACGGGGCGATAGCGAGTATTCCAAATGAATCAGCCATTGAAATTAACTGTGTGATCACCAAAGAAGGGCCAAGACCAATCGCCATTGGCGACCTGCCTGTAGCAGTCCGGGGATTGGTCCAGCAAATTAAATCTTTTGAAAGGATGGCTGCTGAAGCGGCTGTCACAGGAGATTATCATAAAGCTTTAGTGGCGATGACCATAAATCCTTTAGTACCATCAGACACCATCGCCAAAAAAATACTGGATGAAATGCTCGAAGCGCATAAAGAAGACCTGCCGCAATTTTTTAATGAAGTGAAATCATGATTTAAATCAATGGTTACAGAAGGTGCCTATAGCTTTTGGACCAAAAAAGATCACTCCCTGATAGATTCTGATCAGGGAGTGATCTTTTTAAATTAAGGATTGCTTCTATCTGTACAACAGTCAAAATAAAAATACAAAAAAGCAACTATGAATAAAGTTGCCTTTTCAATATAGTTTATTTTACATTTACAATGGATGAAATGTAATTGAGATTGAGAAGAGTTTACCGTATATCTATATAATGTTGCAGAACCTTTGACGGGAAGAATTTGAGAGGCAATGGTCGTAAGGATACAATAATGGCAGGGGGCATAGTTAAATTCCGTTGTGCTTGCTTTAAACAGTTGTACATTGCTTTACCGCCAACTGAATTTGCAGAGTGAATAGTAATGCGATTGGCAAATAGTTTTTCTTTGACCATCTTTTGAACAAGCATAAAACCATTCCTGGTTTTATTTAATAAATCATGGTCCAAAGAAAGATGTTCAATATCAAAGTTTTGCAATAGCTCTATACATTCGTCAATAGTCTCGACTAACACATAGCCATCGGGTGCTTTCCGATAGTCATCCAGAAATACGCTGATTTTCTCCATTTACTACACTCCTTTCCTTATACAAGTGTGACTAAGAAAAGTCTATCAAACCCAAGAAAATATGGTTTGATATATTAAGTCTAACATAACAATGTAAGAAGGGGGCATATTCGACGTTAAAGACTAATATACGACAGCCTTTTTTAATAAATATTCTATATACTTATCGTTGTGCTACCTCAACTGACGGAACTTTACTAAAAGGAGGAACTGTCACTGAGCCCATTATGAAACTAAGTTGCATGGTTTGTAATAAAAAACGTATAGTCCAACTTCTTCTTAATATCCCTTGTGAAATATGGTACAAAACATCCATTTACAAGTTAATGATTGTAATAAATTGGGTAAAAGGTAATATCTTGACTAAAAGGAGAAGTGATATGTTACATCCAGACGAGATTTACCTTGTACTTAGGGACAAAACGCTGCTGTTGGAGTTAAAGGAACAAATAAATGACTATCATATTTCCTACTTATCAATCATTAATGATCAGCTTACATTGATTAATGATGCTTTAAAAGAATGTAACGTTGATTCCTTCACTATGTCAAAAGGATAAAACGGATAAATTTACTGTCTTATAAAAAGGGGATCAATTTTTAAACTATAAATAACCAGCTTAGCGCCCTTTGAGAAAGGCGCTTTTTTAATGGGCAAAGTAGTATCAAACCTATCATTACTTATATATGAGAAAGCGGGAGAACAAACCATATCACCGAAAATCTGTTTAATTGGCATCATAAAGTCTTGGTCGCACTAAGTTAAAATCGAAGTGTCAAAAAAGGATTTAACATAATTGAATTAATTCAGGGTTTGCAAATATAAAGTTAAAATTCTCAAAAAAAGGGAGTGACAACAAATTTCTGTCAAACTTAGTTGAAAGCAAAAAACAGATTTTTTTCATTTATAGAGGAGAGAACATCGAATTAATAACGCTTGGACCTGTGGTTTTTTAAGTGTAATTTTTAAGAAGAATTATGGGGACTTGAGGTCTCATGCGCTTTTATCGTTGTAACTCTCCACTAACAGGTTTTTATCATTTTGCTTAAACGCCTTTTGAAATATTGAAGGAGGTCATAAGAAATGTACGACATAGAAATTATAAGGAGTGTCTCAAATAGTTTTAACAATAAATTGTCGGATATATGATCCATTTTTACTGCCGATAAAATCAAATCAAAAATATCGATGAAGACCACATGAACAATGTATATACCTAGGGCTCTTCCTCCTACTTTAGTAATGAACAAATCCTTCCCCAATGTTTTATTATTTAATGCAAATAAAAAAAGAAATGCAGTTAAAAAGATAGTAGAAATAAAATATTCTCCATGGCTTCCTGATAATACCTTATCTAATAAGTATCCTTCTACCACTTGGAAAGTAAAGAAGATAAAAATTAATAATAGGTAGGTTTTGGCTGTTATTGCTCTTGACTTTTTAAAGAATTTATCATCCGCTAAGAAGAATCCCAAAGTTGTATAAAAAAGACCAATAAATAAAGCATCCCGTGTACTTTGAGGAAAATCATAGAACACAGAATACGATTGTCCGAAAAGACCTATCAAGTTTAATATTAGGCTGATGGTTAAAAGAAGCCTTACTTTTTTTAATTTTAAAAAAACGAAAAGAATGATAACACTCCAAATTAATGCGGTTAAAAACCACAATTGGTATCCGCTAGTCCCAGTTCCGTAATATATAAGGTCAAGAAAGGAAAAATGATTAATGTATTGCGCTAATTCCTTTGCTGCATCGGTAGCAACTTTATAAAGAATAAGAACATCATACATCATATAAAAGAAGAGCCAGCATAAATACAGTTTTAAGATTTTTATAATATACCTTTTAAAATAATCAATGGAATCCCTTGTATGTATCATCTTTTTACCGAACAAATAACCAGAGGCAGTAAAGAAGAATGGCACCGCAAACCTTGAGATGTTATCGAGAATAAATAGACCAATTTGGCTATCCTTTGGGAATACATGAATGACTACAACAGAAAAAATTGCAAAAAATTTAATAAAGTCAATCGCGCTATTTCTTTCCATTTGTTCACCCTTTTCATAACACTTTTACTATCATTGGTTATTCCTTATATTATGTACACCAAAGCAATATTTTTATTTATTTTTCTTTTTTTGAATCCAATTACGAGATACTGTAAGAAACTTAAAGGAGGGGGAGTGGTGCATCACCTTGCGGATAGTCATAATGTATGCCAATGTTCGAATTAACTTGGCTCTTACAGAAGAAAATCCTGTAATCTTGCCTATTGACCATAGGAAATGTGGGAACTACCTGATTACAAATTGCAAATTGATATCTCATTATTGGTGTAAGAAGTCCAAAGAGTATAGTAAGGTGCTAAACGCATTATTTTTTCAGCGTCGTATACATTTTCTACCTGGGTTATTACAACCAAGACATTTATTATGAAAACTATGTTTTATTTAATAACAAATCAATTATGGTTAATTAACCTTTCCTTTATCTCATTGTTTCTTAATACAGATTACGGGTATAAGAGAGGATAGAAAAAAGTAGATGGGGAGTAGATTTGGATGAAAGTAATTTTTATTCTAGCTATAATTGTAATTGCATATATGGTATATAAAGAGGTTGTTAAACGAAGGTAGATTTAACGACTAAAAACAGCTCTTAGAAGAGGATTATATATTTATGCACTGTGGAATTCTTTAGATTTTTTTATTCTTTTGGGTAATTTACTTTAAGAGTGGCCTGCCACTTTTAACATTTGTGAAATGTTTGACAAGAAGAAGAATCGTTTATTCCTTTTAGTACACAGCCATATTAGTTAAATCCTAAATTTAATAAATCGGAGGTATGAATGTGTTAAACAAATTTAAAAAATTAATAAGTGATCCAAAAGTACAAAAAACAGTAAAAGAAAAGGTAATCCCTTTGGTAAAAAAAGAAATTGAAAAAAGGAAAACAAATAAAACATAGTCCTAAATACGAGTCAATGCTCCTAATAGGACATAAGGGGTGTAGCTTTATTTGTATTTGACTGTTTCAAAAATTTATATAACTAATGGGTGCTTTACTTCAAAAAGAAGTAAGGCTTTTTTACTTTAACTACAGGGGCATATTAATTGAACGATAGGTAGGAATTAAGGTGATCGAATGAAAATACTTGTCCTTGTTGGAGTTAAAAACAGATAAGGAACCAACTGAAACATATGATATTTGCAAATTTTTAATAGTAAGGTAGCAAAAGTATGCCTTAAATGATGCAGAGAAAATCGGTGAGCGGGGTAGATCAGCTGGTTCTAAAATCTCTTTAAATATTTTGTGCAGTCCACAAGGATTTAATGGCATATTTTTTCTGATTATAAAAGGTTCACTATAATGTTTTTGCTGATCCAAAAGTGTTTCTTTATAGTCATGAAATCGGTAAGGCAATGAGATGAAGGGGGAGGTGGCGTTCTTTTCTCTTTTTCCTCGATCTAAAATCGTTTGATTTGCTAAATTAACTTTCCCCATCATTAATTCACTAGTTATTGGCTTGGGATCATATTTAGGTATTAATTTGTAAGCTCCTGTAAGGTCACCAAATTAGAGAATTCTCCTTATTAAATTAAGATTTAAGTACCATCTTTTTTTGTCGATGCTTACTGCAAACTTTTTATCCTCGAATTTTTCAAAAGATGATCTATGATGATGAATTACAAAATAATTTCACCTATCAAGTAATATAGCTAGAAATTCTTTTGTTTCCGTAAGCACCTTCATTAATAATTATACTCTTCACTTATTCTATGAAGATCAATATTTTCCGGTGAAGTTTTGATGAAAGTTATCATGCATCCTCTTTTCTGTTTATTTCTAAATTTCTGTGGTTTTTCCATTAAAGCGACCAATTTCATTTTTCTAGTGGAAAATTCCGCTAATTGAACTTGGATAAAATACGCGAATGAACAGTCAATTAAACGAATCTGCTATATATTGTAATAGTAAGTTTTGAGAAAGGGTGAACAGAATCGATGATACATCCAGATACCGAGATTCGGTTTGTCAATGAAAAGATTGGTGTGGGGGTTTTTGCCACAAAAATGATTCCCAAAGGAACGATTATCTGGGCATTGGATGATTTGGACATCATCCTAGAGGAAGATGAGATTGAATCGCTTGATCTAGTGCGAAAGGAAATCGTCTATAAATATGCCTACCTCAACGATGACGACCGCTATGTGCTGTGCTGGGATCATGCCAGATACATGAATCACAGCTTCAGTCCAAATGTGGTATCGACGGTCTATGAAATTGAATTGGCGTCGAGGGATATCCTCCCCGGAGAGCAAATCACATGCGATTATGCTACGCTCGGGTTAGACGAACCGTTTGAGTGTGAACCGGAGGAAGGGACGTCTAGCACCGTAGTGATGCCGGATGATTATCTGCATCGCTACAAGGAATGGGATGAGTTGGCTCGGGAGGCATTTAAACGATTGAATCAAGTAGACCAGCCTCTGCGTCATCTGATTCTTCCGGAATACGTCGACAGGGTAAACGCGATTGCAGAGGGTCGTGTCGAGCCGGATTCCTTTCTTACGCTCTATGAAGAGGAGTAAAGGCAACAAACATCTATCAGGACAGACGGATCTGTTGGTTGTTCTCAGTTCATTCAACCAGCTTTTTATCGATCCAGCAAGCAAGATGGAACATGAATCATCACCGTGAGGGTTTAAAACACAGAAAAAACCGCCCCTCTGAACATTATATCTTTTTCCTAGAATGGAATGTGTTATCCAGCGAGGAGTTATAGGTTAAAAGGGCAACACACATACCACCGTTCTGAAATTTCAGAACGGTGGTATGTGTGTTTACAGTTAAATTTATACGATTGATGTTTATAAACTCGATTTTGTATATCAAAACAGTTAGAGAGTGAATGTGATGAGGATGTCCCTAATGTATTGAACTTTTTGTGTCTGTGTACAAAAGTGTAGAAGGTCATAAAAGCAAGAACATTTAAGGTATCTATAATTGCTTATTAATCAACTATTTCACAAATTAATGTACTCACTTTTGTGTCTAATCAGTAGGAACCAAAAGTGAGTACATTCTTTATATGGAAGGCAAAAGTGTGATCATTTTAAGCAGTGTAGAATGAAGCAATTCTTTATCATTTAACAGCATATTTCTACAAATTACCGAGATTTCGACAAAGGTTTCTGTAAAGTAATGTAGAATATCTGACATAATATACTTTTTAAAACAACGCTTCAGATACTACGTTTAAGGAGGGGGGGGGAATATCATGTATTCACCCATTCCAACAAAGAGAAGCAGTAAGTTTGGAAATAACTATTGGGAAGCATATAGCCCAAAAGTTAAAAGAAATGTTCGTTTATTTAGTGATTTGGAATATGATTTTTGGGTACTGATTGAAACAAACCCACAAATAAGTACTTATTGCGAAAGACCACTTGAGATTGAACAATTTTACAATAGAGACGATAGGATTCATAAAAAAACACCATCCTTTCTCGTAAACTTCTTACGATAAGCATAGCGTTTTTTCATTTTTGAAGGTATTGTTTAAACTTAGCTTGATGGGCATGTGGCGGTACCCCAAACATGAATAAATTAATGTGGGAAAAGAAAGTAGTTCAGCATAATGTTAAGCTACTACAACAATATGATCATATTGTTGTACCTCCTGTAAAAACAACAGCTTTTGAAATTGCAACTATGTCATTGAGGCCTAACTACGTGTTACCTAATCCGCAAAATATATTAAATATCATTTCTAAACAATTAGAAGAAAGAAATACACTATTGAATGTTTGTGAAAAAGTTGAAGTTCAATAAAAACTCACAAAAATGTGAGTTTTTTTATTTTCTTTATTTTTTATTTATATTTGTCTTTTATATTAAACCATAAGGAGGGATTGAATATGAAAAAAGAAATTGTTTTAGAAGCAAATAACATCACAAAAGCAGTGAGTGGAAAGAATATTGTAAGCCAATTCTCAACTAAGGTGTATAAAGGAGATATATGCGGCTTCTTGGGACCCAATGGAGCAGGAAAAACAACTGTTATGCGAATGTTTACAGGACTTATTCGTCCTACTGAAGGCTCAATAATGGTAGGGGGTAAAGATGTAAATAAAGATAGACAACAGGCTTTAAGAAATGTAGGAGCGATTATAGAATCCCCTATCTTTTTCCCTTACATGTCAGGAAGAAAGATGTTACAAAATCTAGCGAGACTATATCCTGACCTATCGAGAAAAGAACAGTTAGAACAGGTGGAGGCAGCATTATCCATTGTAAGACTAACAGAGGATGCGGATGTAAAAATCAAGAATTATTCATTAGGTATGCGACAAAGGCTGGGAATTGCTCAAGCCCTCTTAGGAGAACCAGATGTCATTTTATTAGATGAGCCAGCAAACGGTCTGGATCCTATGGGAATGAGAGAATTAAGGGAATTAATTCTTGAACTTCGAGAAAAGAAAAACCTAACATTTTTCATCTCTAGTCATTTACTTGACGAAATTCAACAAATGTGTGATCGTCTTGTCATTATTCGTAACGGTAAACTTGTTACACAAGGAAGCAAAGAGGAGTTAATTAAAGATCCAAGTAAGAGACTAGAAGATATATTTGTGGAGATGATGACATCATGAAAGGACTTTTCACTTCAGAGTTAGAACGATTATGGTCCCAAAAGATATCATGGATCATACTATTTTTTATACCCTTGATGTCGATAGGTTCAGTTAAATATTACTTGAGTTGGAATGAACGAGTGTCACCAGGGCAACCAGATTATGTAACTTCCTTAAACTTTCCTATAATCAGCATTTCTGAACATCTCGTTGTTTCTTTTAATATCATAGCTATAATACTAATTTCTACGGTTATAGCTAATGAGATAGAAAATGGGCAGTTAAGAATGATCCTCATTCGTCCTTTTTCTACAACTCAACTTTTTTTAGCAAAATTAGCTACTATTTTAACAACCATGTTCTTGTATTTAACTCTATTTTGGATTTTAAATACTGTTGCTGGTTATATCTTTTTTCCCAAGGTTGATACCTTAATAACATTTTTAGATGAGCAGAAATTATCTTTGACAGCAGCTTTATTATATAACGTTAAATACTTCTTTGCTTGTTTTGTGACAATGATTAGCGTTGTGTCAGTCTTTACATTATTGGGATCAATAAGCAGAAGTACAATGATTACACTTGGGGCAGGGGTTGGCTTTATTTTCTTATCAATCGCCATTCCTCAGCTCTTAGAATTCTCGACGCAAACGATTATCGGGCACAGCACAGTGATTCACCTTATGTACATGTCTATTGTGAAAATTCAGCACACGGGAATAGCATTTTTACTTTCATCAACTAACAATCTAAATTCCTATATCATTTTAGTTCAAACGGTATACATTGCTCTATTTGGTTTAATTGCTTATTGGACATTTGTGAAAAGAGATTATTTTATTTGAATTAGGGAGGGTTTTAATTGAAAGCATTATTTATAAGCGAATGGGAGAGACTTTGGAGTCAAAAAAAAAGTAAGTGGATGATTGGAATCTTTACTGTAATTGTACTTCTTCAAGCATGGTTTTTAAGATACTATGGAGTTGGAATTTATAATAACGATCAGCAAGTACCTCTAAATACTTGGAATTTTCCATGGTTTTTATTAAAAGAATCTTCATTCTTACTTACATTGATTTTTATGCCTGTTTTTTTTCTAAATAGCCTTAATGTAGAATATAATTCAGGGGCATATCGTCTTTTTTTAATTAGACCTTTTAAAAGAAAATCATTTCTAATTTCAAAATGGTTCTCTCTTGCCTTAATGGTACTAGTACATTTATTAATTATTCTAGGGATTGGTATAGCGTTTGGTTTTATCTTCTTAAAACCAGATAATGATTTTACTTTTTATGGTCAACAGAAGAATGCTATAGAAGCTATATTATATACAGTACAAGTGTATGGTCTCTTTTTCATCATTCAAATGTGCTGTTTAGCTCTTGCTAGTTTAATTAGTGTAATTATTTCAAATGCGGTTATTAGCTTTTTCTTATTAATTGGGTTATATGTAGGTTGTTTGTATGTTTCTAGTCAACTTTCATTTTTCTTATTATCAGTTCAAAGTATCTTTCATACTCTGAGTACCACTAGCAATTCTTTATATATTTTTGCACTCATTATTATGTTAGTTGGTTTTGGTGCTTGTGTATGGATCTGGAGTAAAAAAGAATTTACTTCTTAAATAAAGATAGGAGGAAGAATTAAAATGGCTATATTGGAAGCACGAGAAATTACAAAAGTTTATAAAACTAAGTACAGAACGCACCCTGTCTTAAAGAATATAAGTTTAGATATTGAAGAAGGCGATTTTGTAGCAATTATGGGTCCTTCGGGAAGTGGAAAGTCTACCTTATTAAATGTGCTTTCTTCCCTTGATATCCCCTCAGATGGGGATATCAAGGTCGGGGGAACTACTCTTACAGGTATGAAAGAAGAACAATTAGGTATTTACCGACGTGAGCATATTGGTTTCATCTTTCAAAATTACAACTTGTTAGATCATTTGACTATTGAAGAAAATATTTTATTACCTGCTGCTTTAAAAAAAGGAGATAAGAAAGGTGTACAGAATAAACTTCAAACATTTGCTAAAGAATTGGAAGTGACAAAATTTTTAACTAAATATCCTTATGAAGTCTCTGGGGGGCAGCAGCAAAGAGCTGCTATCATTCGTGCTCTTATTAACAATCCTGCTTTATTATTTGCTGATGAACCTACAGGGAATTTAGATTCTAAATCTGCTCAAAATGTTCTACATACTTTAAAAATGTTAAATGATAAGTACAAAACAACTATTTTAATGGTAACTCATGATTCGGTGGCTGCTAGCTTTTGTAACAGGGTCATTTTTTTAAAGGATGGCCAAATTGTCCATGAGATGAAGCGTTCTAAATTAGAAGATACGTCTAAGTTCAATCAAAGAATCTTATCTTTTATCGCTAAGGAAGTGGAGGATAATGATGTCAATGTGGAAATATATAACTAAGAATATAACCCGTAATCTTTCTCATTATACAGTATACATACTTAGTAGCATTCTTTCTGTAGCAATTTTTTATATGTACGCAGCCTTTCTTTTATATCCAAAGATTTCAGGAACAGAACAGTTATTAATTGTATGTGAAATTATTATTTTGCTATTTTCTTGTTTCTTTATTACATATTCATATGAGCATTTCCTTAGAGAAAGAAAAAAAGAAATGGGTATTTGGAAAACATTTGGAGCCTCTAGAAGGCAATTGTTTAACGTGATCGTTTTAGAGAACGCCGTAGTTGGTACGTTTTCTATTTTAGTGGGTATTTTATTGGGAATGCTGTTATCAAAGGTTTTCTTTAATTTTATGAGTGATATTCTATTTTTGAATCAATCGTTCATTTATACTTTTTCTCCCGTGGCTGTTTTTGTTACGGTTATTTTATTTGGAATAGTATTTTTACTTGTTTCGTGTCGAAGTTACTTAAAGATTAAACGAATTGCAGTTCTAGAGTTATTTCAAGAAGAAAGAAAACCTAAACCTTCAGCTCAATTCTCTAGGGTTAAATTCATTTTATCTATCTGTTTTCTTTTAGCCTCTTATATATTTATCTCTTACGCATCTTTACCTATACTATTATTTACTTTTTTACCCTTATTAGCCTTAGTGCTAGTAGGCACATACCTATTCTGTTCAAATGGTTTAGTAGGTGTAATATCTTACTTAAATAATAAAGAAAAACGACAGTTAAATGGGATAAAGATGTTAACTCTTATAAGTTTAAGAAAAAAATTATATTATAATTCAAAAATTATCTTTATCGTATCTATTCTATTATCTGCAATTATGATATCAATAGGTTCTATTCAGTTATATATAGAAAAGAACAATCAAAGAATGCAAAGCACTCACCCTCAAGGAGCATTATTTGTTGCATCAAAGGGGAAGGAAAACAAAATAGAAGATAGTATAAATGAATTGAAGAGACAAGGAATAAAGGATTTACAAACGAAGAAATGGGAAGGACTAAAAATTTCTTCAAAGAGTGGGAAAAAGGAATTTTTAATAATACAGAATGACCCATCTTTTATAAAAAATGAAGATGCATTAAAAAATAACAATTATATTTTTAATAATAAAAAAAAGAATGATATCACTAATGGAATCGTAAAATTAAAATCTGAAAAAAGGGAGAGAGATCTAAAAGTTAAAGATATGAACGGTAAAAGAGTTCTTAATCCCATAGATGGAATTGAGGGTATTATCTCTGTACCGAAAAATACTTTTAGTGAAATATATAGAACAACGATTTCTGAAAAGAAATTGTCACTTTATAAACTAGATTTTAAAGAGGATGCAAAAAGTTATAACCTTTTTAAGAAATTATCAGATACAGCCTTGTTAAAATCAGATAATCTTCATAATGTTCGACTTCTCGATTATGAAAATACAGTGCAATTATCTTCAATACTGAGACTTACAGGACTGTTTATATGCTTAGTTTTGTTTCTTGCTTTAGCTAGTCTGCTTTGGTTTAAACTGTATGAAGATATGAATGATGATAAAAAAGTATTTCACTCATTACGAAAAGTTGGTCTTACAGATAAAGAAGTTAAAAGGACTTTGTACATTCAAATTTCAGTCATATTCTTTGTTCCTTTATCTTTAGGGGGATTAAATTTATTTATAGCTACTAATGCCTTGCAAAATATATTGGAAGGAATTACAGTTTATTCTATAATAGTAATATTTTTAATATTCGGAGTGTCTCAATTTATTATCTATCTTATTTCTAGTTATTTTTATTCTAAAAAGGTGCTATGAAAAGAAGGTATTTTTGTCTAGGAGAGTACTAACTAATTTATCTCTCCTAGATAATTCAAATATTAGGGGGACGGGGAGGTATATACTTATGCAAGAAAGTATTCTTGTGGTCGATGATGAGCTGGAGATTGTAGATATAATCTCTGATATCTTTGAAGATCGAGGTTATAGAGTTCTTAAAGCTTATAATGGAGAACAAGCATTAGATCAGTTAAAGGCGAAGGTAGATTTAATAATATTAGATGTTATGATGCCTCAGATGGATGGCTTTGATCTCTGTAAAGTCATTAGGGAACAAATTCATTGTCCTATTCTGTTTCTAAGCGCGAAGCACTCAGAGATGGATAAAGTAAAGGGATTAACTTTAGGGGGAGATGATTATATAACAAAGCCTTTCCAAGTGAAAGAACTTATTGCCCGCGTCGAGGCGCACTTAAGACGTGAACAGAGGGATCGAGTTAGCACTCAAAATCAACGCCTTTTAGGCAATTTAACTATTAATTATTCACAACATGACGTTTTATTGGATGGTAAGAAGATAGACTTAACAAGTAAAGAGTTTAAGATATTAGAACTCTTAACCGTAAACTTAGGACAGATATTTTCTAAAGAACAGATTTATGAGAAAATTTGGGGTATTGATGCAATGGGTGACTTAAATACTATCATAGTTCATATTAACAATTTAAGAGCTAAACTAACTTCAGGGATGTCAACTTATCACATTAAAACAGTGTGGGGAGTAGGATATAAATTGGAAAAACGCTGATGATTAAAAGGCTATCTTTAAAAAATCAGTTTATCTTAACCTTTGCTTCAGTAATTTTTTTAAGCCTCATAAGTACAATTGGTACCTTAGTTTCAGTATATTATTTTCTCTCCGTTTATAATGAAAAGTCAGTCCAACCTGCTAATTATTACGAGAAAAAAGTTCCTAGTATAGAAAAGTTTGTCGAGTTAAAAGGGGAAAAGATCGTAGAAGTAGCTTTTCAGAAAAATCTAGAAAAAGTTATTCCTATGGAAGGAATTACATATCAGGTTATAAATCTTCAAGGAAATAAAATATATGGTACATTAGATGATCAATTAATAGAAAATAACAAAAGTATATATGAAAAAGTTAATAGATCTGATCAAAAAGGAAAGGTCATAACAAAATATCTTCCTATCCTCGACAAAAATCAAATGGTAGGCGTTCTAGCTGTACGATATGTGTTAGCATCATCTATTGATTATTATATAAAATACATATTTCTTATAATATTATTGATTCCTTTTTTATTTTTAACACTTTACTCATACATATTTGCGAGACGTTTAGGAAAAGAATTAAATAAGCCGATCAAAGAATTGAGTGCTGCTTCTCAGAAAATTAAAAATCAAGATTTGGATTTTGAGATTAAATATGAGAGTGAAAATGAAATAGGTGTATTAATTGACTCTTTTAACAGTATGAAAGAAGAGTTGAAAACGTCACTTTATCTTCAATGGAAATTAGAGCAAGAGCGTCGAGATATGGTTGCCTCGATTGCCCATGATTTAAGAACACCTCTAACAATTATATTATCCCATGTAGAGGTCTTAATGGATCCATCATTAAATGGACAGAAACGTTTGCCACAATATTTGCAAACAATAAAAAATAATACCCAAAGAGTATTGCATTTGACAGAGGAAATGAAAAGAGTGTCTGAGGTAGATAATCCAGATTTTACGCTTGAGATTGAAAGTGTTATTCCTATAGAAATGTTACCAGAAATGCTAGAGGAATTTAAAAAATGGGCAGATGATGAAGAAATAAAGTTCACTTACAGCTTGAATAGAAAGTCTGGAGAGGGAAATTCCGAATTTGCATTAGATCCAAAACGATTGCATCAAATTCTTACTAATTTAATTTCTAATAGTATTCGTTTTACCCCAATGAATGGAAGTATTGATATTCAGGTTCAAATAGAGAAAGATATGATGTCTTTTTCTATTTCCGATACAGGAAAAGGTTTTGAAGCCAAAGATTTGCCTTTCTTATTTAGTAAATTCTATCAAGGAGATCCTTCAAGGAACGACCAACTTCACCATGGATTGGGATTATATATTGTAAAAGAGTTGGTTATAAAACATGGTGGTGAAATTCAGGCTAGAAATAATAAACCTCAGGGAGCATGTATTGAATTCACCATATCTTCCATTAAATAAACAAAAAATGAACTATGATTATCATAGTTCATTTTTTGTTTATTTAACTGCGTTGTACACTGTAACTACACCAGGCAATTCCCCTGGAGCCTCAATCCCTCCCCCATTAAATGTTTTTCCTTCTTCTGCGTATTTTTTCTTAAGAAAATTATTTAGCACTGATTTATTAGAAACGTCTATTGAATCGTTTCCTGCAGAAGCAACTACAGAAAATACAAATGAAGAAAAAAATAGCATTTTTAATTGTCTACTATGAGTGTACTCAAAATTTACATTACACACTTGTGTTATTGTAGCATTGTGTTATTAATTCATTTAATGACTCTAGTGTGGATTTTTGCTTGTTCAACTAACGGGGCAGGTTAGCTCCATAATAAACAAGTAATTTATCTATTAATCATATATGGTAATATACAAAATAAACCAATAAAAAAATCAGGGGGATGAGTATGTTCTTACATAAGATTGATGAGGAGTTATCATTGAAACTATTAGAATTAAAGGATGCAGAAAGAGTTTTTGAAATAACAAATCAATCCAGAGAATATCTACGAGTATGGCTTCCTTGGCTGGATAATACAACAAAACTTGAAGATACAAAAGGGTTCATTAATATTTGTTTAAAAGGTTTTGCTGAAAACAAGAGTGTCAATACACTTATTATGTATAAGGGACAAATTGTTGGTATAGCAGGTTATAACCAAATAAATTGGTCAAATAAAACTGCATATATTGGTTATTGGCTCGGAGAAGAATATCAAGGAAATGGAATTATGACAAGAGTAGCTAAGGCATTGACTGATTATGCATTTAAAGAATTGAAACTAGATAAAGTTGAAATTAGGGTTGCTGTGGAGAATAAGAAAAGTAGAGGAATTCCTGAAAGATTAGGTTTTGTTAATGAAGGTTGTATCAGACAAGCAGAATGGTTGTATGACCATTATGTTGACCATATTGTTTACGGTATGTTAGTTAAGGATTGGAATAAGTAATAATATCTTAATGAACTAACGGGTGCTTTAGCTGAAGATCGGAGCTGTCCTTTAGGGCAGCTCTCTCTTTATGCAACTAACAGGGCAGGATAGTTCAAGAGTGCATATTGATTTTTTCAACAATTGGGCCATTTAATGTAGCAAGAATCTCAAACGCAATTGGATATTTATGTTAGAGTATAGAGAAGATTGTGAAGAAATGTACGTAAGCTAACTGACAGTTTAATAAAACATGAGGTGGCAAGTTTTGAATAAAAAAATTAAAAAGAGATTGTTATACTTATTACTTGGATTGGTTTTATTGACTTGTTTTTTCTATTTTCAAAACAATTCTATTGTGACAACTCCATATAAATTTAGTTCGGATAAGGTTCCACAAAATTTTAATGGGTATAAAATTGTTCAATTGTCTGACCTACACAGTAAGTCTTTTGAAAATAACCACAGCGAATTAGTGAAAAAAGTGAAAAAAGTAAAGCCAGATTTAATTGTATTTACGGGAGATTTAATAGACTCAGACAGATACAATGAGAAAACCAGTCTGACGTTGATGGAAAAATTGGTTCAAATCGCTCCAGTTTATTATGTAACTGGAAATCACGAATGGTGGTCTGGGAAATTCAATTCATTAGAAGATAAATTAAAAGATTCAGGAGTACATGTAATGCGAAACACAGTAGAAGAAATAACCATTGGAAAAGATGAAATTCAAATTATTGGAATTGATGATCCAGCAAAAGTTAATGAGTCCTATGTAGAACGAGCTATAGCTGAAGAAGATATTAAGAATGCAATCAAAGGACTAGAAGAAGGAGTGAATTTTAAAATTCTATTATCCCATAGGCCTGAATTATTTTCACTTTATACACAATATGAATTTGATGTTGTTTTCTCAGGTCACGCTCACGGCGGACAGGTTAGAATTCCTTTTGTTGGAGGTTTAGTTGCTCCAAATCAAGGGTTGTTCCCAGAATACTCTTCAGGAATGCACGATGTAGATAAGACAACGATGATTGTTAATAGAGGACTTGGAAATAGTATTATTCCTTTAAGGGTTTTTAATCGTCCAGAAATAGTTGTTGTTGCATTGAAAAGTGTAAAGAACCAATAGTAATTTGATAAGTAGAAAAGATTAAGTCTTATTCAAGTAAAGGGCGCGATTCTTTAATAAGAAACGCTTTTCTTAATGAACTAACGGGTGCGTTAGCTGAAGATCGGAGCTGTCTTTAAGGCAACTTTTTATTATGGAACTAGGGCAGGATAGTTGAATAAGAAACAAGAATTATTTATGTAATAATTCTTAAAAGGAGAGATGTACAAGTGAATTTAAGACTTGAATTATTTGTTGAAAGTATAGAAAAATCAGTGGGATTTTATAGAGATATACTAGAATTTAATGCACCAAATGAGATTATACATACTTACGTTCCAGTTAAAAAAGGAAGTGTTACATTAGGGTTGGGAGAAATGAAAAATTTACCTGAAAGCCATCCTCTTAAAGTTTCTAATAGTAGTCAACAAACAGGATTAGGGGTTGAAATAGTATTAGAAGTTGAAGATATAAACGATATTTATAACAAAGTAGTTGAAAAAGGGTACTCTATACAGACTAAGTTAACAAAAAGATCGTGGGGATTAGAGGATTTTAGATTAATTGACCCAGATGGATATTATATACGAATTACATCAATGGCAACTATTGAATCCTAACTACCATCTTTTCTTAATGAACTAACAGGTGCGTTAGCTGAAGATCGGAGCTGTCTTTAAGGCAGCTTTTCTTATGGAACTAAGGGGGCAGGATAGTTGAAGAGTACTGTTTGATCTTTATTCAACAATTGGGCAATTTTGTTTGAAATTTAGGAGTGAAGAAATGAATAATTTTTTTACAGCATTAACTTATGTAAATAAAATGATTTATGAGTCGAATCACTTAACTGTAAAGTCAGTTCAAGAAGAGAAGCAAAATTCTAAGTATGGTGCTGGTACATTTCAATTATCTTCTAAAACAGTTCGATTCAGAGTTGCGAATATAACCCCTACCAAAGTAGGGCAGTTTGTTGCATTTTGGGAAAAAGACGAAAATAATAAAAATCAACCCTACTTATATGAGGAAGCCCCTGATTTATTAGTTATAACTACCTTTAAAAATGAAAATGAGTTTGGTCAATTTATTTTCCCAAAAGAAATTCTTTTAAAACAGAACATTCTTAGGTCTACTTCAACAAAGGGCAAAATGGCAATAAGAGTTTATCCTAGCTGGGATAGTCCGAGTAGTAATCAAGCGATGAAAACTCAAAAATGGCAGTTACCCTATTTTGTTGACATGTGTAATCCGAATAAATTACCCTTAGAAAAAATATTAGAACTCTATTCTTTTTAATCCTCTGCAATCGGGCGCGATTCTTGAAGAATTTTCGCTTTTCTTAATGAACTAATGGGTGCTTAACTGAAGATTAGAGCTGTCTTTAATGCAGCTCTTTTCTTATGGCACTAACGGGGCAGGATAGTTGAAGTTGGAAGAGGACATTCCAATAAATAAATAGAATAAATTTGATATAGAGAACTCTAATAACGGTGGTGGTCAAAATTGAAAAAAAATATTCCAAATAAAATACATATTATTGGTTCAGTTGGTAGTGGAAAAACAACCTTAGCAAGAGAGTTATCCTCTAAGTTAAATATCCCACTTTATGAATTGGATAATGTTATTTGGAAAAGGTATGAATCAGGAGATATTAGAAGAACTGAAGAAGAAAGAGAAGAACATTTTAATACTATTATTCATTCTGAAACATGGATCGTAGAGGGGGTTCATAATGAAGAATGGGTGTCTAATAGTTTTCGTAATGCGGAATTAATTATTTTCTTAGATACAAATTATTCAGTGAGAATCTATCGAATAATAAAAAGATTTATCTTACAAAAGATTGGATTAGAAAGGTCAAACTATAAACCCACATTAAATATATTTTTTAAAATGTTTAAGTGGAATAGATACTTTGAAGAAGTAGGGAAACCAAATTTCTATAATAAATTTGGGATATACGATAATAAGATATTAGTTGTGACAAATAAGAAAGAAATTAAAAATTACTTCAACTAACATGTGCTTTAGCTGAAGATTTGAGCTGTCTTAAGGCAGCTTTTTCTTTATGCAACTAACGGGACAGTTTAGTTCAACAGTACACCTATAAATTCATCTTCTCTTACTGTATAATAATACTAGTATATACATATTTATACAAACGGAGGGAGTGGGGGTAATAAATATGATTTGTGAGTCTGAAAAATTGGATGATTATTTACTTGAATTAAATGAAGTTAATTATTCTAATCCTATAATTGGAGCAAAAGTGGATGAACTTTTCAACCCTTCTCAAACAGAAATTGAAAAAGCAAAAGTAGCTTTTGAATTTGTTCGTGATGAAATATCTCATTCTTGGGATATTCAAGGGAAACGTGTTACTTGTAATGCATCAGATGTATTAGCCTATAAAGAGGGAATTTGCTATGCAAAATCAAATCTATTAGCTTCTTTATTACGATCACAAGGAATACCAACCGGTTTCTGCTATCAAAGGTTGATGTTGTTTGATACACCAGAAAAAGGGTATTGTATTCACGCTTTAAACGCTGTTTTTTTAAAATCACTTAATAAATGGATAAGATTAGATGCTCGTGGAAATAAAAAGGGAATTGATGCCCAATTTTCAATTGATGAAGAAAAATTAGCTTTTCCTATTCATGAAGAATTTGATGAAAAGGACTATTCAGTTATTTATGTAAAGCCACATCCCAAAACGATAGCTGTGTTAGAAGAACATACTGATACATTAGAAATGTATAAACATCATTTACCAGAGAGTTTATAGTTATTTCACTAACGGGTGCGTTAGTTGATTAAGGATCACAAAAATAATCAATCTTTTTTATAAAATAATCAAGAAGATTAAAAATATATTGTTTATAATGTACTCGATTTTGTATCTCAAAACAGTTTAGAGATTGAATTGGTGCGGTTTTGAGTGGATTAATAACTCTATGTACTCAAATTCATGTCCCCAATGTACTTATCTTTGTGTCTCCGTACAAAAGGGGAATATGAAACTGTGAACATTTCGTATAATTTTTATTCTAGTTTACATAATATATATTATAGGAAGTCGTATTTTTAATGTTAATTTCGTCTCATATCTTAAGAATACTTAACTTAGTGAGACGGAATGAAAATTTTAATATTTAATCATGGCTATTATTTATCTATAATCTTTTTATCTAATTACAGTTACATTTATTTAGTAAAAATGTTTGATCAATTAGTTAAAGTTAAACATTGGCACAAAGATTTTATTGGATTTAAGATTTATTTCAATACTTACTTTGTGTGATTAAAAAATAATATTGGATAATACATATTAATGATTAATGATTATTAATATGTATTATCCTTTAAAATGTTGCTTTAAAATCCACTTTCAACAAAAAAACCAGTCATTCCTTTATTCTCATTCTTAATCACTTAACTAATATATATTCCAGCAATCTATGATTCCGAATAATACCGGGCTCTAATCAATTTGTAACGAATTGGCAAAACTAAATGTCCCCCACTCTGTCCACCATTTTAATCGAGAGATAAACACTAACTACTCCTAATATACATAGCACTATGTTCACAATATTAATATTAAGATTGACATTCAGTAGAAAAGAGAAATTTTGAAATTGCATTAGAAATATTGCACAAAGAACTGTCGGTATCGTTTCTCTTTTCCAAATACCAAAGAAAAAGAGTGGTATTAAACTAATAAGCGTAACCATTAAAGAATGAACAATCATCTTACTAAAATATGTGGTAATATCTTCAGCAGTCGGTTGCCCGTTAATGATATGAAATGCCTGATCAAGTAAATAAGTTGTCATGCCAGACAACAAAAAGGATACTAACGTACAAAGGAAAACAAAAAGTGATATAAAAAGAACCTTCGCCATAACCAATTTTTTTCGACTTATCGGATATCCGAATGAAAGAGATATTGTTTTATTTTTATATTCATCGATTACAACCTGATTAATAAGAGAAGCTCCGAAAAGGACAAAACCCAGCTGCATTGACATCATAAGCTGGTTGATGGTTGAATAACTTTGACCGAATTCCGCACTGACCATTTTAATAAAAAACATGGGCAAAAACATCAATATACCCCAATATATGATCAGCTCACTAAGGATCATTTTTTGCTTTAACTTTCTCCACTCCAACTCCATTAATTTAACCAACTTTTCCACCTCCATGAATTTGTTGATAAAAATAATCTTCTAAAGTACTTGTATGCTTTTGTATTTCCTCGATATCTACATCATGCATAATTAGTTTTTTGGATATTTCAGTTTGCGGCAAAGTGAGATCATATATTCGAATCCTATTGTCCTGCACAATTTTCATATTGGAAATTTGGAGTTCATACTCAAGTAAATAGATTGATTTCTCCACATCTTTTGTGACAATTTCAATATAGTCTGTTCTTTGCTTACTAATATCTGCTAAAGTCACTTCGTTCACGAGCTTTCCATCCTTAATGACACCAATTCTGTCAGCTACTTGTTCAATTTCCCCTAAGATGTGACTGGATAGAAGGAAAGTAATTCCATATTCCTTATTTAACATTCGAATTAGATCTCTTATATCTTTTATACCAATTGGATCAAGGCCGTTTGTAGGTTCATCTAATATAATCAGTTCAGGCTTAGTAATTATTGCTCTTACAATTCCCAGTCGCTGCTTCATCCCAAGCGAAAAATCGCTCACAATTTTATCTTCAATCCCAGTTAAATGAACCATCTCCAACGCTTGTGTAATTGCCTTTTTATCATAAAAGCCTAAGTATTCACAATGAAGCTGAAGATTTTCCATCGCAGTTAAATGTTCAAAAAAGATGGGATACTCAATAATACTTCCGACCCGTTTCAAGCCAGACTTCTCGGTTTTCGTTAACTTCTGGCCAAACAATTCAATCTCTCCTGTGGTTGGACTTATTATTCCTGTCAGCATTTTCATGATTGTCGTTTTCCCTGCACCATTTTGACCAAGGAAACCATAAATTTCACCCTTTTTTATATGAAGATTCACATTAGATACGAGCAATTTCCCTTTTACCTTTTTTGTTAAGCTATTTGTTTTAACAACATAATCCATCATCTTTGCCTCCCTTATTGCTATCTACTTCTATCTTAGTCAAAGAAAGTATCTTTTTTCTTTCTCAATCCTTACATGTTCCTTAAGTTTAGAAAAATGACGTTAGAGCTCATATCAATCCCGAAGCTAAAAAAGAGCTGTTCCGTTAGAACATCTCTTAAAGAAGTTTTAATATGTAATTTGTTTAAAAATACAAGTAAAGCTCGTTTTTTCATAAGGTTTACTATATAAATGGATGGTACCCTTCATCTCTTCCGTTAAGCGTTTTGATATACTTAGACCCAACCCGCTCCCTTGAAATTTGGGATTTCTGGCATCATCTAATGTATATAACCGATCAAACACCCGATCTTGATGGATTTCTGCAATACCTTTACCTCTATCCCAAATCTCTACAGAAACAGCTCCATCACCCTCTCGAAGTGTTAATCCGAAGACCCCTCCGTCACTGCCATATCGAATTGAATTTGAAATAAGGTTATTAAATATACGATTTAAGGCGTCCTCATTACCTAAGATGTAAAGATGCTGATCTGGAATATCAACTTCTACCTGAAGTCCTTTTGCGAGCAGTAAATCATAAAACTCCAATACATTTTTTCTGCAAACCTCATTGAGTGAAAGTTTACTTAAAGGAATCACATAATCATCTGATTCTATTTTTACCAGATCAAAAAACTGATTAAGTAAACCAGTTAAGTTCAAAACTTTTTCATGCAGCCTTACCATTAATACCTTCTTTTCCTCTTCAGTTATCATTTCATTCAGTTTCAATTTTTCTACATAACCTAAAATAACCGTAAGTGGTGTTTTTAAATCATGAGACATATTGGATATTAATTTTCTTAAGCTATCTTTTGTTTTTACATAATCCGCAATAACCTTTTGATTGAAATCCAATAGCCTGTTTATTTGAATGAGTAATTGCTGAATGGCTTGCTGATCGGTCGGCAACAATATTTTTTCAGATGTTTCATATTTGATGATATCGCTTAATTTTCCACTTATTTCATAAAGGTTTTGCTTAAGTTTTCTTCGGGACAAATACTGGAAGACATTTATGATTACTAAAAAAATAATCATTGCACAAAGAATGATTACCATGAGCTACACACCTAATTTATAACCAATCCCCCATATCGTTCTAATATATTGTGGGTTGGATGGGTCCTTTTCAATTTTTTCACGAAGTCTCCTTATATGTACGTTAATGACATTTTCATTCCCGTAATAATCATCTTCCCAAATAAAGTGGTATATTTGTTCCTTTGTAAATACTCTGCTTTGATTGGTCATAAACAACTTTAATATGTGAAACTCCTTTGATGTCAGTTGGACAGTTCTCCCTCTAACATTTACAGTAAATGAATTTAAGTCAAGGGTGAGCTCTTCATAATGAAGAATATTTTGGGTGGAGTTGCTTTCGGATGGAAGATATTGCGTTGCCCTGCGAATGGCAGCATGAACTCTAGCTGTTAATTCAATCATCGAAAATGGCTTGCTTATATAATCATCGGCGCCAAATCCAAGCCCAAGCGCTTTGTCGAAATCACTTCCTTTTGCAGAAATAATTAATATAGGAACCATGCTCGTTTCTCTTATTTTTTTCAATAAATCCATACCAGTCAATTTAGGAATCATTAAATCAAGGAGTAGTAAGTCAGGTTCTTTATCATGAAAGAGAGCCAGAGCCTCTTCCCCGTCAAATGCGGCATGTACTGTATAATTCTCCTGCAATAGGGCGCTTGCTATTAATTGACTAATTTCTACATCATCCTCAATAAGCAGAATACTCTTCTGCATACTTCCACATCCTTCTGAGTGTTGAATTGTATATGTACCTTATATCAATATACTCACTATAAATTTTTAAAAGCACACAAAATAGTTATTGGTTCGATTATTCAATTACTATACTTTAATTCACTTATTATTTATCATACTTAGTCATTCACTCTAAGAATCTCTAATTGCTTTGTTGAAGTAATTAAATCAATTTTATTATTTCCCTTCGTGTAAAAAACGGAAGCTCCTTCACTTTTCCCCCTTTTCCATCCATTCGCTTTAAGGGCTAAGTCATATCCATATGGTATGCCATTTTCTTCAGAAGCCCTTGACCATTCATATCTATTCCCTTGTTCATTTATCTGAACCAATTCAGCATTTCTAGGTACAGGGAATTCGTATAAATCTACTGTAGTTGTGTATGAAGAAGAAATGAAGTAATAAATGATTGCCCCGCCTATTATTAATAATGCAGCTATAGTAAATGCCCCACTAATCCTTTTCTTCATTTGCTTATCCTTTCCTAAAGACATATTTAAAAAAGCGTTATCTAATAATTCTGTAGTAATCTGAATTAATCCTGCTTAACTGACTTGATTTATCAATTTTGTTATTCTGATATATAAATTAAATGGCAAAATGAGAAAAATCACGGGTTAACACTTCTGAAAAATTATATAAATATAATTATCCTGATTGGCAATTCAAAAGTTTTTATCATGAAAGTTCCGCTTTCTTCCTAAGAATGATGATAGATCTTCTGCACATCATCTCCTATAAGACATTTTCACTTAACTTATAGCGTGAATAACCTATAATAAATGTTTAAAGCTTAATGATGTTCAAGCTTTGACCGCTTTCGTAAGTGCAACAACATGCTGAGAATCAGTAGGTAGCAGCTAAGAGTTTTAAGGTAAACCTTTTAAACCAATTTGTTTAGAAACACTGCCTACCTTCAGCAATCAGTTCTTGGGTATCATGAGTGCAATTCATTTATAAGTAAATCGTAAAAGTCGATTTTTACATTCTATATAAAAGTATTTAATAAGTTTCTAAAAATCATTGAGAAATACCAGTAAAGATCTAAGGTAGTCTGATTAAGCGGAATAATAATATTATGTAAACACTGATCACGAAATGTTGATTACCTATTTCTTTGTTTTTTTACATGTGAATATCTTTATTAAGAAGTTGCTGAAAGTTGGTTAGCAAGTAATTGATGAATTATATACCTTTTTTTCTTTCTTGAATTGGCTTTTCGCGTTGCGAATAAATCAGCCTTACTTCAACTTTCTGTTATAAATAACGATAATGCACTTTTGAAAAAACCTATTCTTGACCACCTATGGAACCTTATGTCTAATAGATAAAAAAAGGAACACGAAATCACAATTGATCTCATGTTCCTGTTAGGTTATTTATGTTCGAACGGATTCGATACGGCTTTGGATGAATTCGAACGAGGTTTTTGCTTCTTGGACGATTTGTTTTATTAGTTCATTGACGGTCAATATTTCTTTTATCAGTCCTACGGATTGACCGCATGACCAGATGCCTCCGTCTAAATTTCCTTCAAAGTATACTTTCTTGCTTCTTTGTCCCGTAATTAGCGGAATCAATTCCTCTAAAGTGGCACCTTCATTTTCAAGTTTGTCCACTTCTTTACTGACGGCATTTAATGCTACACGCGACGGACTGCCTATATTCCGTTGGATGACAACGGTATCCGTTTCATTGGCCGATACCATCCACTGCTTCACGTTATCATGAATCGGCGCTTCTTGCGTTGCCATAAAGCGAGTCCCCATGACGATACCTTCAGCACCGAGTGACAAGGCACTGATAAGTCCTCTGCCATCCGAAAATCCCCCGCCTGCTATTACTGGTATAGTAACAGAGTCAACCGCTCTAGGGAGCATGACAAGCGTTCCTACATCACCCATGCCGGGATGGCCGCCTGTTTCATTCCCTACAATAATAATGGCATCGACCCCTAATTTCTCTGCCGATATTGCGTTTTTGACGTTCGCTACCTTATGTATCACGGTAAAGCCGTGCTCTTTAAGTCTGGGCATTAAACTTTCTGGGCTTCGGCCACTCGTTTCAACAATTTTTACATCTTCGTCAATTAAAATATCGATGAACTCATCATTCGGGGTTGCCGTTTGACTTGGGAACAGGTTCAGGTTTACAGCAAAGGGTTTCTTGGTCAAAGTTTTCACTTTGCGAATTTCATCACGGAGACCTTCTGGTGTCACCTGTGTTTTCGAAGTGATGATGCCAAGTCCCCCCGCTTCTGAAACAGCGGCTGCGAGCGGGGCTCGGCCAACTTGAAACATCCCGCCGCATATAATCGGATATTCAATCCCCAATAATTCAGTAATTCTCGTTTTCATTTGCCATACCCCTTTCATTTTTCAAGAATTTCTATAAGTCTGCTTTTCTTAAACATAATTACACACGCATGTCTATATACCATACTTATGGAGCCGCTTGTAAAATGTACTTCTTGGTATATCCATCAGCTTTGCTGCAGCAGTGACATTTCCTCTTGATTTTTGTAATGCCTCTATCATTAGATCCCGTTGAATTTTTTCACGGATCGTCAGTTCATTTCCCTTGATGCCCATTTTTCCCGGTTCCTCCCATGCAGGGAAATCATCATGCCGTGTGAAGGGGTGAGAATGCATGGAATTCAACACTTTAACATAATCCAGAGGTCCTTCTGCAAGTGAGATGGTCAATCGCTGAAGGACATTCTGCAGCTCTCTAATATTGCCTGGCCAATTGTACTCCTTTAAACGATTCAATAATTCTTCTGTTAATGGAATATTCCAATTATTCTTCGAACACAAGTAGTTGACTAGATAAGGAATGTCTTCAATCCTTTCCCTTAATGGAGTTACATGAATCGGGTAAACGTTCAACCGATAGTATAAATCCTTACGAAAGGACCCTTCATTGACAAGCTCTTCAAGATTACGGTGTGTTGCAGTGATAATGCGAATATCCAATGAAATGCTTTTTGTCCCTCCGATCGGAACGATTTTTCTTTCCTGAAGAACTCGCAGTAAGGCAACCTGCATCGCTGATGGGATTTCACCGATTTCATCGAGAAAAATGGTACCTCCATTTGCCTGCTCGAACTTCCCTTTGTGCCCTTGCCGTTTAGCCCCAGTAAAAGCGCCATCAACATACCCGAATAATTCACTTTCCATTAAATCTTTAGGTATGGCTCCACAATTTATCGTGACGAACGGTCCTTTTTTGCGCATGCCATTTTCATGAATAGCCTTGGCAATAAGCTCTTTCCCGACCCCTGTTTCACCGGATATATACACATTTGCTTCTGTTGGTGCAACGAGCTTCACTTTATGTAATGTGTTACTAAAGGACTCGCTAATCCCTCTTTCTCCTTTGAAGGCAAACCTTTCTGAAGGCATTGAAGCAGGAAAAAGCCTATTGGTTTCATGACCATAATTCTCTGATAAGAATAAACACTTACCGGAAATCCTATTATCCTCTTTGGATAGAAGCGGATTTTCCTTTATGATTCGATAACCATGATTTAACAGATCGGCCAATGCCATACCAATGGATTGAGGAATTTTTTTGCGAACCTGTTTACTGGCGGAGATTATCATTTCTTTATGATTACAGACGATAAAAGGCAGATCTGGATAGGTCTCTGCAAGTTCTATCGAGTGCTGGGTCAGTGCCAGCTCCTTTTTATAGGAACGCACCCCCATTTCCTGTTCGATCGTATACGCCAGATTGGCTACCATACCCAGCATGGATGGATGGAAATATTCTACTGGACATGATATATCCAAAACTCCCAATATCTTACCGTCTTCATTTAAAATGGGCATCGCAGAGCAACTCCATTTGTGTGAGGCAATTGAATAGTGCTCGGTACCTTGGATCATTACGGCTTCACCCGTTTTCAACGCTGTTCCAATTGCGTTCGTTCCGACCTCACCCTCCGTCCAGCATACACCTTCCACAAAATTTATTTTGCCTGCCTCATCGAGGATTTTCTCGTTTCCGGAAAGTGAAAGGACATATCCATCCGGATCGACCAATAAGGCCATCATTCCCGATTCTTTTATCGATTGATTCATCCTGGATAATTGGGGTGATGCCACTTCTAATAGAAAGGAGTTTCTTTCTCTTTGAATGTCCAATAATTCATTCGTCAAAATGTGGTTGCCTTTATTAAGGTATGGATTGACTTGATCTTTTTTGCAGCGATGCCAGGATTCCATTATTCGCTTGTTCAGACGATTTGAATCGAGAACACCTTCACTGACAAAGCGTTCCCATGTACGTAGATAACAACTAGTGGATAGCATATAATC
Source organism: Bacillus sp. T-10(2022) (assembly GCF_056502895.1). Lineage (NCBI taxonomy): Bacteria > Bacillati > Bacillota > Bacilli > Caryophanales > Bacillaceae > Bacillus > Bacillus sp. T-10(2022). The sequence goes on along the minus strand of NZ_CP113518.1, from coordinate 2,815,243 downwards.
CTCCTCTAATCATTTGGTTTATACCTTCATTTGACCAGTCAATCTAGAGGAAAAATACCAAGGAGTATTAATTAGGATGTTAATCGAGGTCTTTTTAATTATAGTAGATTATGTATTCGCTTACAATATATAGATTAAGTTTGCAAAAAAAAGCATCATGTGATCATTCACATGATGCTTCTCCATTGAAAAATATAGTTTATGAGAAAATAACTCCTCCATCAATCATGATGGATTGCCCTGTCATATAATCCGAATCCGGTGAAGCGAGGTAAGAGACGAATTTCGCCACATCTTCTGGGGTTTCGGAGCGTCCTAAGGTTATGGAATCTGTAAACTTTTTAAATGTTTCCCCTTTAGCAAGATTCATATATTGACCCATTTTTTCATCGATTAAATCCCACATTTGCGTCCCGACAATTCCTGGACAATATGCATTCACCGTAATGCCAAACTGGGCCAATTCCTGTGCTGCCGCTTGTGTAATTCCTCTTACGGCAAATTTCGTGGCCGAGTATGTACCTAGTAAGCTAAAACCTTTATAACTGGCGATGCTGGCAGCACTTATGATTTTCCCGCCTCCTTGCTTTTTCATTTGTTCAGCCGCGGCTTGCAGACAAAAGAGGACACCATTTACATTTATATTGAAAATCTGTTCCAGATCCTCTTGAGTTACTTCCAACAGAGGCTTTATTTGTGCAATTCCTGCATTTGAAACCATAACATCCAGTTGTCCAAAACGTTCCACAACTTGCTTCACCATCTCGAATACTTCCCGTCTATTGCTTACATCCGCTTTAACGGCAAAGCTTTCACGTCCAAGTTCCCTAATCTCATTCACGACCGATTCAGCCGTATCCAGATTGACGTCATTAATGACCACATTCAATCCATCTTGAGCTAATCTTAATGCAATGGCACGTCCGATACCACGACCTGCACCAGTGACTACCGCCGTCCGTTGACCGCTAGCCATACAAATTCCCCCTTCAGCTTTAGCAATGCACAGCTTGACCTACAACATTTAAAAGAGCTTCATGTATGGATTCCGACAAGGTTGGATGTGCCGCTACTAAATCTTCCATCATATCTGCCGTTATTTCTGCATGCAGCATGACCGTTCCTTGACCAATCAATTCTGTTGCGTGCTGACCAACAATAGAAAAACCTAGAATTTCATTATATTGTGGGTTCACTAGGACTTTGACCTTTCCTACCGGTTTATTGGAAAGGACAGCTTTCCCGTTTGCCGAAAAAGCGAATTCACCAACTTTAATGTCTCCATATTTTCTACGCGCTTCTTTTTCGGTCAAGCCTACACTGGCAATCTCCGGGGAGGTATAAATGCAGCGAGGTATTGCCCGGTAATTCACTTGTGCAAATTGACCGCAGGCATTCAGAGCTGCCACTCGCCCTTCATGAAAAGCAACATGGGCAAGTTGTATGCCTCCTATCACATCACCGCAGGCATAAATCGATGGATTGCTTGTTTGCATTCGATCATCCACTGAAATGCCAAGTCGGGAAAAATCAATATCGTTTTCCTCTAAGCCTATTCCGTTCACTCTTGGTTTTCTTCCTATTGATACGAGTACGTAATCAGCAATCATTTCTTCCAATTTGCCTTCGCTATTCTCTAAATATACCGTTTTACTGGTTGAATTGATGTTTTTGACTGATGTGGAGGTATGGACTGTAACGCCATGGTTTTTCAATTCGTCATGGAGAATGCTTGTGATATCATCATCTTCCCCTGGAAGCAGCTTTTCCCCCATTTCGATAACGGTGACCTTGGTGCCCAACCTGCTATAAATACTGGCAAATTCACATCCGATGACACCGCCTCCGACAATTAGCAGCGAATCGGGAATGGCAGGAAGTGACATGGCATGGCCACTGTGGATGATCCATTCACCATCAAACGGTGCAAAAGGTAGTGGAATCGGTTCTGACCCCGTTGAAATGATAATCTTACTTGCTTCAATTACTTCATTTTTATTTCCGTTCTCGATCCGCAGTAGATTGCTTGAAAGGATGGAAGCCCTTCCCTGAATGACCTTTATTTTATTCTTACTCATTAAATATCTAATGCCGTTCACTAGCTTAGCTATGACATCTCTCTTTCGTTCCTGTACGGTATCCCAATCGACTTCTATCGAATTGGGGGGAAGGCGAATTCCCATTTGCCCGGCATTTTTCACCAAGTCATATGTATCGGCACTTTTCAATAATGACTTCGTTGGCATGCAGCCTTCATTTAAACAGGTGCCCCCCATTGGCCCATCGACTACCAATATGATCTCCTTATCCTGCTGGGCAGCAGTGATTGCCGCTACATACCCTGCAGGACCTCCGCCTATAATAGCTATACGATTCAAGACCTTTCCCTCCTATTCTATAAAATCACGGTGATCGGCTCTTCTAAATACCGTTTTAGTGTTTGTAAAAAGGCAGCAGCGGGTGCCCCGTCGAGTACACGGTGATCAAAAGTTAAACTGAGTGGCAGGATCGTTCTCCTCTCCAGTTCTTCGCCAATATAAAGCGGGGTATCGTAAGCAGATCCAATTCCGAGTATCCCCGTTTCCGGTGTATTGAGAATCGGTGTAAAGTGCTCAACTCCAAATGCCCCGAGGTTACTGATTGTAAAAGTGGACCCTTGCATGTCTTCAATAGGCAATTGAGAGTCACGTGCACATCGAGCCAATTCCTTCCCCTTATTCGATAACTGCCTTAAGGTATAATTTTCGGCATTTCTTATTACGGGAACAACGAGTCCATTCTCCAAGGCCACCGCTAATCCAAGATGGATATGCTCATACAAAATGATGTTATCTTCAATATAAGCACTATTCATTTTAGGATGCTCTTTAAGTGAAATCACGACAGCCTTGGCAATAAAGTCCGTTATAGTCAATTTAGTTGATTCATGTTTTTGTAGTGCTTCAGCAGCCTGTTTTTGCAAAATGACTAGATCAGTGACATCCACTTTCATCGTTATAGTTAATTGGGCACTGCTTTGCAAGCTCTCCTTCATACGTTTAGCGATGATGTTCCTCATGCCCGTAACAGGAATCTGCTGCGGATTATCTAAAGCAGGTTGGGGTGGGGAAACTATGCTTTTTTCTGTATTTACCGGCATGGAATCCCTTTTCTCAATTACTTTCTGTACATCTTCTTTTGTGATTCTTCCGCCTGGCCCCGTACCTTGTATCTTCTCGATGTCAAGATTCGCTGCCTGTGCCATTTTTCGCGCAACCGGGGTGATCATCAATCGATCTCCCATTGGCAAAATGGGTGAGTCTTTTGTTTTCGGCTTTTCTTGTACAGCAATTTTCGACTGTGTTTCTTTTGCAACAGGTTCATCGATCTTTATTTTTTCATTCGGATTACCGATATGACAGATAACGGTTCCTGGAGGTACTCCTTGTCCTTCTTGAACAGCTATATTCAGAATCGTACCTTCAGCTGGAGATTCAATTTCCATTTCTATTTTCTCTGAATTGATGCTGGCAATTGCTTCACCTTTTTCGACTGGGTCCCCAACAGCCTTACTCCATAACGAAACAGTGCCTTCTTTCATTGCCATGCCCAATTTCGGCATTACCACTTCGACAGCCATATCTTATTTCTCCCTTCAGATTGATTTCTGTGGCTCTTTGGTTTTGTTGCTCCAACTTTTGCAGTTCTATGCGAAAAAGCTGGAGCATGCATCATATTGATTTAATTACACCTCAAGAATGGAAGGTTCCCCCAATAATTCTGAAACGACTTGTATCACTTTTTCCGATGTTGGAAGGTAAATATCTTCTAGCGGTGGAGAAAAAGGAACAGGTGTATGTGGTGCCGTAATCCTCTTAATTGGTGCATCGAGCGTGTCAAATCCTTTATCCGCCACCAGTGCGGCAATATCCGTAGCGACGCTGCATCTTGGGTTCGCTTCATCGATCACAATCAAACGATTTGTTTTTGCCACAGAGGAGAGTATCGATTCTTCATCCAGTGGTGACAAGCTCCGCGGGTCGACAAGCTCAACTTCAATGCCTTTAGCTGTGAGTTTTTCAGCAGCCTCCATCGCGGTGTGAACTTGTTTACCGATGGCAACGACCGTCAAATCCGAGCCTTTCCTTTTAATTTCAGCTTTGCCGATTGGGATTGTATAGTAGCCTTCCGGAACCTCCCCTACCATGTTATATAGCGTTTTATCTTCAAAAAAGATGACAGGGTCATTATCTTCAATGGCTGAAAGTAAGAGCCCTTTTGCGTCATAGGGGGATGAGGGAACGACGACCTTCAATCCAGGAATGCTGGTGAACAAAGCATAGAGGCTTTGTGAATGCTGAGCTGCAGCCCTGAACCCTGCACCATGCATCGTACGGATCGTCACGGGAACCTGTGCTTTTCCGCCAAACATATAGCGGAACTTCGCACCTTGATTCAATACTTCATCCAAACAGCTGCCAATGAAATCGTTGAACATTAACTCGGCAATCGGTCGTAAGCCTGTCGAAGCGGCTGCCATGGCCGCTCCCATATATCCTGCTTCCGCAATGGGTGTATCGAGGATTCTATCCCGGCCAAACTCTTGAACCAATCCTTTTGTGACACCTAAAACACCACCCCATGCTTCGTCATCCTGCAAATGATCGACTTCTGCACCGCCGGCTACATCTTCTCCCATAAGGATGACATTTTCGTCTTTTCTCATTGCCATGGCCATTGCTTCATTTATTGCTTGTGACATACTGATTTTTCTACTCATCTCAATTCCTCCTTTTATAGTTTAATAGGATACATAAACATCGTTTAATAAATCGGATGCCTCTGGATACGGGCTATCTTCACTGAACTTGACTGCTTGTTTAATAGATTCCTCAACGGCATTCTCAAGAGAAATCAGTTCTTTTTCCGCCAGCAGATTCTGATTCAGCAAGTAATTCCTAAATAGGGCAATCGCATCTTTCTCTTGTTTATGCTCCTTTTTGTCTTGTTCTTTTTTATACTTCTGTGCATCTCCCTCGAAGTGGCCATAATTACGATAAGTAACGCATTCGATCAATGATGGGCCTTCTCCTCTGCGAGCCCTCTGAACGGCTTCTTCAGCAGCCTTATACACAGCCAATACATCTTTCCCATCAACCCGGACACCCGGGATATTGTAGCTTATCGCCCGATCGGCTATCGTTTTACAGCTTGAAGCATAGTTAAAAGGCGTGGCTTCCCCATACCCATTATTTTCAGCGATGAATATAACGGGCAGCTTCCAGATTGCCGCCAGATTTATCCCTTCATGGAATGTTCCATGATTGTTGGCACCATCACCAAAAAAACAAACACTAACATGATCGGTCTTTTTATATTTGGCAGTTAATGCTGCCCCACATGCGAGCGGAAAGCCACCACCGACTATTCCGTTCGCACCTAACATCCCTTTATCCAAATCGGCAATATGCATGGAACCGCCTTTCCCTTTGCAAAGCCCTGTCACCTTCCCATAGATTTCAGCCATCATCCCGTTAAGGTCGCATTCTTTTGCAATACAATGCCCATGCCCCCTGTGGGTGCTTGTGATGCTGTCCTTTTCGGATAGGTGAGCACATACTCCGACAGCAACCGCTTCTTCCCCTGCATACAAATGGACAAACCCTGGTAAAATCCCCTTTGCAAAAGATTCATGAACCTGGTCTTCGAATTTTCTGATCTCCAGCATTTTTTTGTACATCCAATAAGCCTTGTCCTGAGATAACTTTATTTCATTCGATTGTACCGTTTCCATTTTTCAGCCCCCAATCATTAATAATGAGTCAATTTTATATATTGCAATTGCCGTGCCAAAATGTGGGGCGGTAAAATTGGGAATGTATCTATTTTCAGCCGAAACAAAACGAGACAAAATGAGATTGTTGTCTCGTTTTGTCTCGTTTTTTTAAACTATACTATTCATATCACTTATCACTGAAGTGAAAGGATGGTTTGAATGTGAATGCAGCCTGTCTAAGGAATATGCTCTTTATGCACCATTTGCTTAGGTGTTAGTGCTTGCTAACATGAATATTGTTAAAAAGTTGGAGGGGAAGGACATAGCTAGTAAACTATCAAGCTTATCGTAATCTTTTTAAGGCACCGCTCCATGCAATCGTTTGATCTAACATTGCATGGACATTACCACGGTGTAAATCAGCTGGTTTAAACGTTTTGAAGTTTTCAAAATCTGTAAAAAGCGATAATGTTGGATTTACCCGAACGTCCGCAACTAGTAATTCCCCTAAGATGCCGCGCAAATGTTCGGCTGCTCGGGCTCCGCCAGTTGAACCATAGCTCACGATGCCCGCAGCTTTGTTGTTCCATTCATCACGTGCGGAATCAAGTGCGTTTTTTAATGCCCCTGTAATACTGTGATTGTATTCTTGTACGATAAACACAAAACCATCCAAGCTAGAAAGTTTTTCTGACCAAGCTAATAATCCACGTTCTTTACCAGTGCCTTCTCCAACAAATGGCAAGTTAAAATCTGCGATATCGACGATTTCATAATTTGCATCTTCTCGTTCATCAGCTATTTCTTTAACCCAATTTCCAACTTGTGGACTTACGCGTCCTATTCGTGTGCTTCCTAAGATAATTCCCATCTTTAATTTTTCCAATGTTTTCTCCTCCTCGTAAAAACTGACTGGCAAATTAATTGTTTAAGAATATAACCTCATGATTTGATGGATTTACATATTTTCAATCTCTTCCACTAACGTGTAGTACCCACCTTCTGTATCTTCAATGAGATGGTTTATTTTGTTAAGATGTTCTCTAAATTCACTTTTTTCTAACCAATTTTCATGAAAATCAATACTCTCAAAGGTAGTTACCATAATTGCCTTATTATTATCCACAGAACGATGCCAACGGCTACTGATCCAACCAGGAACACCTTGTGATCCCTTCTTAAAATTGAGTAGTTCTTCAGCTTGGATAGCAACCAATTCATCTAGTTTGCTTGGTTTAGCTGTAAATACATTAATCCATACTATTGTATTACTTGATTTCATATTCATAATCTCCTGTCATTTAACATATTTTTTTCAATTCATTAATAATCGCCATTTCCTTTTATTCTCAAAGTGCGTCAGTGCTGACTGTCATTTTTTAATGAAAAACTAGGGCGTTAAAGCCCTAGTAAATGTTTGTACACTCCCCATTATAAATGCCTCCAGGGACACGGTTGGATAGTTTCCATCACCATCCAGATTGTTCATAAAGGCACCAAAATTCATCATCATGAACGACAACGCCTGAAGCTCTGGGTCTGTGTTGATAAGCTTTCCTTTTTCATACATCGTGTTAAAATAGTTTGTCAAAATTTCCAGTAACTGTCGAGGGTGCTTTTGTGTTTTTTCTCGAAACCCAGGTAAATTGCCTTCCTCCTTGATACTTATCATAATCATTTTCCGGTTACGATTCATGATTTCATGATACGTTCGACTGATCAGTTGTAAGTCTGAATGTAAATCCCACACGATTTGCTCTTCATTAAAAAGTCTTGTCATCTCTTCGGCATAATGATATCGATCAAATGCTGTTTCTAGAAGATTTAGCTTGCTTCCAAACCGACGAAACAGTGTTTTTTCACTCAAACCTGCGGCACCAGCAATTTCCTGAGTAGTAACACCATTGTACCCCTTCTCTGCGATTAGATCGATTGCCGCCAACAGCAGCTTATCATCGGTACTTAGCTTATTACTGCTGCTCATGCTCTCACTTCCTCTGAATGGACTGTCAGTACTTACTGACTATGTATTTTATTCTATTCAGCTGTTTTAAAAATGTCAAGAAAATATTTCCAGAAATACATATTCTTTTTAAGATGGTGGGCCGATCCAATGATAGAACGGGAAAAGGGGCAACCATTTATTGCTTTATTAGTTAGCAATTTTCTTGCTTGTATACGAAAGTTACCTACACAAACATAGGAGTTGCCTTTCATGTCATAGATGGCCATTATAACGGGAGACCGATTGGCATCACGTTCGAAAATCCAGACCAATATCCAGAAATGGACAAGTTACTCGCTTTTAGAATTATCACCAAGATTATTCAAGAGAATTATATAAAAAAGGCTGTTTTCTAAAAGATTGTTGCTCTCAGGATAAAAACTAACCACATGAATTTTATGGTAAAATATAAGTGGTTCTTATTCAACAAACGGGCAGTTTAAATGAGTTTTATTTTAAACGTTTGTACATAGGAGTTAATTTGGGGGTTGTTAGTATGAAAACACAAAATATCAACATTCAAAAGCTCATGGAAGATTATAATGTTTCTGGATTAAGCATTGCAGAAATTGATGGTGGTTACATAAGAAGTACAGAATGCTATGGTTTTCTTGAAGCAGAAACAGATAAAAGAGTGGAAAGTAATTCTATATTTAATGCTTGTTCAATCAGTAAATTTTTAACCTCAATTCTAGTGATGAAATTGACGGAACAAAGTATTCTTGATTTAGATGAGAATGTAAATGAAAAACTTTCATCGTGGAAGGTTCCTCATAATGAACTAAATAAAAATAAAAAAGTTACCTTAAGAAATTTACTTAGTCACCAATCTGGTGTAATTGACCCCGAAGGAAGTTTTATTGAACTCGATTCGAGGTTAGGTAACCCCACAATGGTCGAGCTTTTAGAAGGAAGAACACCCTATTGTAAAGCTCCTATTGAAATTAAGTATGAGCCTGGGAGCACCTTTCAATATTCAGACGCAGGTTTTTGCATTATACAGCTTTTGATAGAAGACGTTACTGGAAAACTTTTTAAGGAAGTAATGATTGAACATATTTTTCAACCATTAAATATGGAAAATAGCACATTTGAACTTCCAACATCAGAAGCAACCAAAAAATATTTCTCTTGCGGTCATAACAAAAGTGGAGAATTAGTAAATGGAAAATATCCAATATATCCATATCCAGCAGCTTCTGGGTTATGGACAACGCCTACAGATTTAGCTCTTTTGGTCATTGAATTAATGAATTCTTTAAATGGTGAAAGTAAGCTTAAGCTTTCAGTAAGTAAAGCAATTGAAGTTATAAATTCCCAAGGTTGTAAAGAGTGGACTGGGCTAGGAATTTTCCTAGATAAAAACGAAAAGGGAATTGAGATTTCATCTCTTGGTTGGGGCGTTGGTTTTCAATGTATGATGGTAGCTTATCCTTATTTAGAAACGGGATTAGTCATTATGATAAATACCGATCTAGGTGTTCATCAATTAAAAGGTATTATTGGTAAAGTCTACAATGCTTATTTTTAAATATTTGCTTTTCAAAAAATGAGGGCTTTAATGGAGTAACCGGATAACTTGTATTATCACGCTTAGAGGAAAAATACTCTGAGCGTTTTTTAGTACACCGAACCCCCAAAGCTGGTTAACTTCTGAACGTCTCAACAGTATAATATTTAGATTTATGACAAGCTGAAATAAGCATTTGTTCAACTCGTTTCCCTATTTCTAGACAGCGAAAACCAGTAAAGGTAATTAAGATAATATGTTCCGACTCCTTAAAAACTCTCCATCCAACCCTCTAGTCTGTTGTGAAAGTTATTAACGTGCTGTATATGAAATAAAGCTTTTTTTACACGTTGCTTCTCACGTTCATTAATCGTCTCGTGCAGCAAGGCTTTTACCTAAGCAAATTTTTTATAGTTTGTTGCGGTACCAGTGCATACAAAGCAGGTGGGTGAATAGAATCACCTATAACTGCTTCAATTTCTTCAGCTTTAACCCGCCAGTACAGGCTTTACGTGCAACCATATTTCCATTGCGGTCTTGAGCTACTACTACGGCAATCTTTAGATTAGAAATTCCTCTTTTTTTATCCTTTTCTCTTCTTTTTTCATTTTTCTATGATTGATCATGCAGCGGCCTTTTAAAGACTCACGAAAAAATGTTTAATCACTCTCGACAAAACCTTCTAATTGTTTGAAGATTGCTTTCAAGATTTTATGTCTCCAATAGAATGCAGTGGAAATATGTATTTTTAGCTATCTTGCGTAAAGTAACACCCTCAATCATAAACTCAATATTTTTGACCCATTTTTCTGGATATTTAGAGACTGAAAATGTAGTATTAGTCATATTATTGAAGGATTTATTGCAGTCCTTACATAAATAGCGTTGCCTTGAACGAAATCTCCCATTGCGTTTTACAGTGTACTTCCAAAATGAACGCAACCTATACTTGAAGCAATCGAGCTTCACGTATAGATCTGAACAATTTTTCAATTCTATCAGATTCTCTGGAAACAAAGCTTGTTTTATGGCCTCAAATAAAGCCATTTGCTGTGACTTAGCAGTTCGCTGAAACCTTCGTATACATTTTCCCACATCACTAAACGCCTCCTATAAAACGGATTATATCAATGTTCAGTTAGTAGGTGGAAAAAATAACAATCTAAACTAAACAGTCTAAAAAAAGACGGAGCATTTTGCTCCGCCTGATTGCTAGAATATTTTTTTCTCATTCAACTCGAGAGCTAATTCTTTAAAGAACTGTAGCGATTCTGGATTTCCCATGGAGTCTGCATTGACTACTTTATCAAACTCGAAACCTAATAACACTTTACGTATCGGGACTTCCATTTTCTTTCCGTTCAACGTTTTAGGAATTTGTTCAACGACATGGATTTGGTCAGGGATAAAGCGAGGGGACACTTGCCCTCTGATTTGTTCCTTGATTTTTGCCGTCAATGCTGTATCCAGGCTATTACCGGGCTTAAGGACAAGAAACAGCAGCAGTGAGGATCCGCGGCCAAGCACTTCCCTATCAATGACAAGGCTTTCCATCACCTCGTCGATCGCTTCGACGACCCGGTAGATATCGCTAGTTCCCATCCGTACACCAGAACGGTTGATCGTCGAGTCGGAACGACCATAAATGATACAGCTGCCCTTGTCGTCAATCTTTATCCAATCACCATGTTTCCATATGCCAGGATACGAATCGAAATAACTCTCGTAGTATCTTGTCCCGTCATGATCATTCCAGAAGTATAGCGGCATGGATGGCATCGGTTTGGTAATGACCAATTCACCGACTACATTAATCAATGTTTGACCATGCTCATCAAAAGCTTGTGCACAAACACCCAATGCCCTTCCTTGTATCTCTCCGATTCTTACGGGCAATGTTGGAACGCCACCTACAAACCCGGCACAAACATCGGTTCCGCCACTGGATGAACTGAGCCAGATATCCTTCTTGACATTCTCATACACCCATTTATAACCGTCGCCAGACAATGGAGCCCCAGTTGAAAAAAGAGCCTTCAATTTTGATAAATCATATTTTCCCATTGGCTTGTTTCCTAACTTCATGGAATTCGTAAGGAATGGTGCACTTGTTCCAAAGAAGGTCATGCCTGTATCTTCAGCCAATTCCCAAAGGGCATCCATATTCGGAAAAGAAGGACTGCCATCATAAAGGACGATGGTCCCTTCATTAAGCAAACCGCCCATAAGGAGATTCCACATCATCCAGCCTGTAGTCGTAAACCAGAATACAGTATCCTCGGAAGTCATGCCTTGATGGATTCTTGTTGATTTTAAATGCTCCAATAATATACCGCCATGCCCTTGTACAATTGGTTTTGGCATTCCGGTTGTACCGGATGAATAGAGAATCCAAAGCGGATGATCGAACGGAACATTTTCAAAAGATAATTCTGCCTTTTCTTTTAAAAGGTCATCCCAAGGAACCGTATCTGCCAGATTCACATCCAAAATCTTTTTTTCTATGTAAGGAACCAGCACGGTATGCTTTACAGTGACCAATTCCTGTTTAAGCTGGGAGACGACTGATGTTTTATCATATACATTTCCATTGTACTGATATCCATCAACCGCCAGTAATACAACTGGTTCAATCTGTTTGAAACGATCTATGACGCTTCTTGCCCCAAAGTCAGGTGAACAACTGGACCAAATGGCACCTATGCTTGCTGTTGCCAAGAAAGCTATGACAGCTTCAGGTATGTTTGGCATATAGGCAACAACATGGTCACCGGATTTCACACCAAGTTTCCTTAATGAATGGGCGACAGAAGCTACTTTTTCTTTCAGCTCTTTCCAGCTGACTTCCTGCTGCCTGATGTGTTCGGAACGAAAAAAAATCGCCGTTTTCTCTTCTTGCTCATTCCATAATGCATTTTCAGCATAATTAAGCCTTGCCCCCTCGAACCATTTCGCACCTGGCATTGATTGCTCCGCTAAAACCCTGTCATATTTCCTGGCTGCTTTTACATCACAATAATCCCAAATTGAAGCCCAAAATTCCTCCAGTTCATCTACCGACCATTTCCATAATTCATGATAATCATGAAATGTTATACCTTTCTTTTCTTTTAACCATTTCACATATTGAGTCAATACCGTTTGCTCGATTTGTTCCTTTGTCGGTTCCCAAATGATTTGTCCATCTGTAAGCGATTTCATACAATCATCTCCCTTAGGTATCAAATGCGTCATTGAATCATTTCATAATATTGGTAGTTTACTTAAATTGTAATCTATGAGTGTAAAACCGTCAATTTACACTAAACTAAATAGGCTCGTATTTATGTATGGGCAGGTTAATAGAGAAACATGTCCCTTTCCCTTGTACACTTGACACATGTACCGTTCCTTCCATGCTTTTGATAACGCTATATGAAACCATCATGCCTAATCCCGTCCCTTTATTTTTTGTCGTGAAGTAAGGCTCACCTAAACGGTATATCTGTTCCTGTGTCATACCAATTCCCTGATCTTGGATCTTAATTTGGATGGTGGAGGCAGCACGAAGTAAATCTATGTAAATTTCGCCAGCATGGTCCATCGATTCTATCCCATTCTTTAAGATATTGAACAAGCACTGCTGGAATTTCTTCCTTTCCCCCATGATATAATAAGCTCCATCTTCGAATAAGGATAATTTCAATTCTGTTCCATTATTGCTAGCCAAGGGTTTTATGCTGTTCACGACATGCTGAATTTCTTCGGATACCCTTAATCGCTCCGTGTTTTCAGGGCTTATGGCAGCAAACGTCAAATAATCATTAATGACATCCGTGGCCCGATCCAATTCCTTCAGTGCAATATTTGCATATTTGACCTTTGTATGGGAAGACACGTCTTCGCTTAACATTTGAATATATCCCCTGGTAACTGTAAGGGGATTTCTGACTTCATGAGATATGCTTGCAGCAAGATGACTAACGATCTGCAATTTTTCCGCTTTCACTAATTTTTCGAGAACCTGAAAATTAGTGAGGATGACCTCCCATAGTAAGATTACAACAACGATTCCAATGACTTGGATCGTGAAGTATTGTTTCCATAGACTTATGCCGATAGTAAGTTCAAATACGACTGTTGAAATAAACTGCGTGAGAATATGGACAATGAATATTAATGATATACCAATAAGGATTTTTTTACTGACAGACATTTTTAGGTAGTACTTAGATATAAAAAACAGGGAAATTCCCATTAGTGGAAATGTGATGCATGATATATAAAATCCATTATCACCCCCTGATAAATAGCGGATAACAAGAGTGATGACTATCAATATGATTCCTAACCGGTAGCCTCCATATAAACCGCCTAATAGAAAAGGGATCCATCTAAGGTCCCAAACAAAATCCTCTTCTATAACAACGGGAAATAACATGCATAGAACAAGTGAAAGAATAGGGAAAATCGATAGGAAGGATCCTTTTAATGCATCTAAACGGTATACGTACTTCACTAGATAGCTCATTTGCAATAAAAAGATCGGAAAAAGGATAATTAAAAAGTTAATCAGTAAATCTTTTGTCATAAGATTCATTTTTACACCGAACTTTCGATATTTTTCGAAGATTTAGACAGGTATATCAATCATAACAAGATAGAGAATGATAAGCTAGTGAAATTAACATGAGGGATTAAAAGTTTCTCTTCCGCCATCCAGGTAAGAATTTGAGGTAATGTTATAAAAAAATACCCGTTCATAAAAGTGTACTTTTACGAGCGGGTATTGTTCCCCCTTATTGAATTTTCGACATAGACGTTAATGCCCTTTCAAAACTTCAATTTTTTCTAAGAGAACAATTTTCAATTAGTATTAATGGGGAGAAGTAAACCCTATTTTGGAAATATGGACTGATTGGTAAAAATGATCAGTCCATTGAATATCGCAATTTTTTTCTTCCAGAAAGACCCTGTAAAGAAACCCTTTTTAGATATAGAAGTAAGATGTTACAGTTCATCCACTCTCATGGTTCTTGAATGTTTTCCCATCATGGTAATAAAGTTCAGAGCCTAGATGAACATTGTCATTTTCTTTCAATTGACGAATAAGTTCTTTACTTTTTGTTTTATTCATTTCTTTATACCAGGTTCCTTGTGGATATAGAACAGCGATCGGCCCATGCTTGCATTGGCCGTTGCATAATGTTTTTGTTGTGTGAATCTCCTTTTGTAGTTCTAGGTTTTTCAATTCCGCCCTAATAGTCTCTGTTACTTCTTCTGCTCCATTTTTCGTGCATGTTTTCCCGTTGCAAATTAATAGATGTTTGCTAACCCCATCTAAGCTCATATAAATTCCCCTTTTTTCTTTTTTTTTGACCTCTATAACAAATGGATAGCTATTGACTTTATCATGAAATTTAAATTCTCCCCACACTTTGTAAGTCAGTAAAAAAATCGGGAACGCCGTTGTAAGGAACCAAATTCGATCTGTTATGCAGCTCTTTAAAGAGTATTCAGGTAGGTCGAATTTCAGAGTATAAACGCCATTCCTTTTTCCAAAGGATGTTAGGAAAGAATTAACGACCACGGTTATGATAAACCATACCCTGGTAAAGTATATGTTGTTCTAAAAGAAATCGTGCTTCAATTCGCACGTTCTTTATTAAATGTTATTGTACATGTCTGGTTTAAATTCCACTTCAACGGTCCCTCAATCCAAGTTTGCTTTCACAGCGTTAACTCCAGGTAATTTCTCTACTCTACCTTTAATCGCTTTAATGCAATGCCCACTAGACATAAAAAAGCCAAGCACCGATTCAGAGACTTTCCATTAATAGGAGTTATTTTAGTTGCATGGGTTGGTGGTTTATCATCATCATAGGACTTTCTCGATATAATAACCTATTTGTAGATTAATGAAAAAAAGCCAGTCCTTTGAAAAAGAACTGGGTTTAATGTCTTAAAAGTTAAAAGTCACTCTATCAATTATATGATTTTGCACCTAAATATCTTTCTGACCAATAGCTATTATTCATCGAAGTAATACTTACACCTTTTGAGGAGGAACTATGAATGAATTGGTTCCCTCCAATATAAATGCCCGCATGAGAGGCGCCAGTTTTATAGGTTTCAAAAAAAACAAGATTCCCAACTTTTGGCGAAGAAACCTTATTCCCCTTCTTATATATTTCCGCAACAGTTCTAGGCAAATTCACATCGGTACTTTTTTCGTAAACATATTTTAAAAATCCGCTGCAATCAAAACCTTTTGGTGTACTCCCTCCCCATACATAGGATACACCCAAATATTTTTTAGCGTTATTTACCAGATTAGTAGATGAATTACCGTTTGACTTTTGAGCAGTGTTTTTCCTAACCCCCAAAGCCTTATATGTATTCGGACCTACAATACCGTCAGCTTTCAAGCCCTTACTTTTTTGAAATTTCACTACCGAACTTTTAGTGATTGTTCCAAAATATGTAGTAGTGTTTTTATTAGTGAAGTACCCTTTATTCTTTAAAACCCCTTGTAATTGTTTTACTTCTGTATGAGTCATTCCACTTTTTAACGTACGATCTCCTAATGCAGCATTACTAACCAAAGGATTTGAAAGTAACAATCCAGTCACTACAACTGAAGCTATAATTTTTTTCATTTACTATTTTCCCCCGATAAAATCTCTTTTTTATAATTTTATCATCCTTAAGTGACACACATATTTTCCTTAATTTACATTATCATTACAAAATTATGCAGGATTAGTGCAGAAGTTACAAAATATCTATAATACCCCAAACATCTTCCGGAAATTGATATGTCTATAGAAGATTTAAAAATTAATTACAGAACTTTAAATTTGTGGATATCTTATGAAAATAATCCATACAATAAGCAATTTGAATATCTCCAACAAATATACTGGACATTATATTTAAAATTATCCTATGGTTACTTTTAACTAATATTTGGGTGGCAGGGCACCTACCCATTGATTAGGTGTGAATAGTATTTTTTCCTGACTCTTTTTATTTTGCATTTGTATCCATTTAACTCGTTCAGATGTTTGTTCTTAAGTTTGTGAATACCTGGATTTTCCTCCCTTACTTTATAAATGCTTAGTTCTAATTTCCCCCACACTCTAGAAGTCGTACATGTGTACGAAAAAAAAGACTACACCTAATAGCTACTAGCCCCCTCCTAAAAAACTGCACTTGAAACGCAAATACAAAATAACGTTAGAAAAAGAACAGAAAAAAACACTGAAAACGACGAAGTCATTTCAGTGCCATATTCGAATACGAACTTAATAAAGAGCGGATTTTGCGAGCATCGTTATAGTCGCATCATCCATCGGAGGATTATGGAGACCTGCGCGTACATCCCTATAGTAGCGTTGCAGGGGATTGTTTCGTTGTAAACTTTTAGCTCCAACGACTCTCATCGCTTTATCGACGATTGAAATCGATTTGTTGACGACCGATAACTTAACAGCACCCAATTGCTTCGATAATTCATCATGATCTTCAGGCTGCCGCACCCATTTTTCTGCGACAGAGTAGAGGAAATGGTGTGCTTCCCCCAATTCCAGTTCCATCTCCCCAATTGTACGTTGAACATTCGGAAGGTCCCTGATTGGTCCTGGTAAGCTATTGGGAGAATAGGTTTTCGCAAATTCGACTGCATAATTTCTGGCAGCCACTGCAATTCCCAAGTAGCAAGCCGGTATATGTAATAGCCACGCTTCAGGTTTTCTTTTTTCACCAGGATTGCTTTTCATGACATAATTCTTTTCAGGCAGGCTGACATCAGTTAACACCAAATCATGACTTCCTGTCCCCTGCATGGAGATCATATCCCAAGTTTCTTCTATACTTACACCCGTTACATCACGATGAACTAAAAAAGTGCCTAAACACTCATCCTCGGGTACCCATGCCGTTACAAGAAAAATATCAAGGATGGGAGAGAGTGTAGTAAAAGTCTTTCTGCCATTCAAATTCCATTGTTTACCCTTTTTGATAGCGATCGTTTCCGGTCGGCCTCCGCGCGTCGGGCTCCCCGTTCCAGCCTCAGTTGCAGCCGTATTGATTAGAGCACCTTTAGACACTTCATCAAACAACTCTTTCATGACATCTTTTTCCCACGGTCTCTTCTCCGTTAAGGAGAGGACGGTTCCGACATGCCAGCCTATTCCTAAGGCTGTTGGGCCGCAATATTGAGCTATTTTTTCTTGGCATAGAAGAAAATCATATAAGGAACCGCCGTACCCCCCATCCTCTTTTGCTAACGTTAATTGGGGATATCCGAATTCCTTTAACTCCTGAATGTTTTCAAAAGGAAATCCCTTAGAATCATCAAGTGCCTCAGATCGGCCGGAAAAGGACTGAATCGCTTCCTCTAATTTTTGGATATATTCTTTTTGCTTCTGTGATTGAAAAAACGACATGAAGATCATCCCTCCCTGTAGTAAACAAAAATCCTGAACCATCCAGCAGCAGAAACAGAACTGCTAACTCCACTTTATCATATCACCATAGTGTAGTTTATGGTTCGAAACTGCCCATTAAGAGTCGATGTCTTCATTTTTATATTCTTTGTTCGCGTTCTTGTAAGCTTCCTTAGCCTGATCAATATTTTTGTTTTCGAGAAAGTAAGCTATGGCTGCTTGCCCGATCCCATATGTGACTGCGCCCGCTACCGCACCCGAAACGACTAGGCCGGCTCCTGGGATGAAACGGACTGCAGCCCTGACGCCTTCCCTGACAAGGAGACCGATTCCGACATTGATCCCTAATGCTGCAATGAATTCACTTGCCGTTTTTGTATTGATTTCTTTATCCGCGATAAAACCAATCACCACAATCATCAAACCTTGAATGCCGGTCAAAATGGGAAAATCGGCAAAAGGTATTGGCTCTGCACCGATTAAACCTGCGATTGCCGTAAACGTTCCCACTATCGTCCGTGCGAATTTCTTCTTTACGAATTGGCTCTGCATCGCTTTGGCTGTCTTCAGCTTCGCTTCACTGGGTAAGGCCTCAATTAAGTAATCAGACAGCAAATCTATGTTCCAACGCATATCATATTCAATATTTCCACTATCATCAAAATCAATATATGAACAAGTAGGAATGATGTTCAAAAGTGGTATTTCACTCTCTTTAAATCTTTTTGACATCAAAGCGATGGCTTCATCAATATTCTGTTTTTTCTTAGGATTGGCATCAAAAGGCGTTTGTTTATAATGTGGCGGATCTAATTCATCCACTTGGGTGACCACACATATGACTGGTACATCATAATGGTGATTCTCTTTAACGATCTTGCGCAGCTTATTCAATTCTTGTAAATCTTCTTCAATCCGTGAATCCGTTTCTTTTGCTTTAATCAAGAAAAGAAACACATCAGGCTGTTCTTCTGTTACCGCTTTTATCAATTCATCCAATGGTGTTTCTTCTTCGAACTGTTCCGTAGGAGCTTCACTCTCACCAAGCCCCCGGGAGTCCAGCAAACGAATTTTGGGCTCGGCATCACTCGGGTACCATAGCCATTTTCCCTTTCCCGTTCCGGACTTAACGGAACTGACATATTGCCGTTCCTGACCAAACATCGCATTGATCAGTGATGATTTTCCGGAACCACGCCTACCGACAAGAGCAATTCGCGGTTCCCTTGCATCAACTGTCATCGTTTTAAGCTTTAAGAGCTGGTCGAGCATTTTGTTCTTTTTCGATTGTGAAATGGGCAGCTTATCTACCTGGCCTTTAATGAAACTGAATATGCTTCCCATTTCATCGTGTTTTTCCACCATCACTCATTCCCCCTTGTTAAGAAGTGTTTTAAGTAACATTTACCCTTGAACGATTCAATTTAAGCATGTAACTTCATTCTCCTTGCAAAATTAAGGGGCCCATTTCTTTTATTCATTTAACTCTTTTCTTTTAAGAACATAATGACACTGGCCATGTATTTTTGGACTTCCTGGACTTGAAAGGCGGCAGAATCCGCAATCTGTTTGTAATGATGCTGTCCTTCGTCGGTGATTCGTAAATAGCGTTTAGTTCGTTTTTCACTTTCCCACCTGCCGACAAGTAGCCCGTTCTCTTCCATTTCATGAGATAAATCATATAAATAACCGTTAGAAGCGATCCAACCGAACTGATTTTTAAGCAGATCGCCAATTTCCCCCATGTATATGGGCTTCTTAGTGAAAGCGGCTTTTAAGGTTACATAACGGACAAGATCCTTCACCGATATTATTTTCGAGAAATACGACCTGTATTCTTCAGGAAGCTCATTAACAACCGGTGGGTTTTCACCAGATCCCCTTAAATCGAACATGAAGCGATCAATGACCTTTTTCACTTCGGAAAACCGTTCCAGGAAATTTTCTTGGTACCATATGTAAAGCTCTTTGCCTTTCTCCGTTATTTGATAATAATTTCTTCCCTTATTCGTATATAAGGATAAATGATTGGATTCGACTAGCGTATTGGATATTTTACATAAATAGTCATAGCTATGCACTTTTCCAGTGAACGTATTTTTCAGGTCCTGATGAATCGCCCTTGGATAATTCGCTTTTAACCTCAAAGAGTGAAGTAAGAAAATCGTTAAAAATTCCCGCTGGCTCAAACCAACAGTTTCAACCGTTGCAGACAGTTTCTCCCCTTTCTTCACTGTCAAAACCCCCTTTATATACTGTTTATATAACACATCATTAAATATTTCTTCCTTCCCCTTATTATCCTGTGCTGCCACATAATAGTAAAGTTTTTAATGCCTAACTGCCTAGTGCTAATTTTTTGGATTCGATCTATTGTGGGATGGATTAGATTCTGAATATTCTGTCGAGGTTTATTATGAAATAGTTTGAAAATAAAAAGAAGAAACGGCCCATGATAAGGCCGTTTCTTCTTTTGGTTTACTGTTCCGTTAAAATGATCGGTTCACCTTTTGTAATGACAAGGGTATGTTCATATTGCGCGGAAAGCTTTCCATCTGCCGTTCTCGCCGTCCAGCCGTCTTGGTCCATTTTCATATGCCATGTTCCTGCATTCAGCATTGGCTCGATCGTGATGACCATACCTTCTTTTAGACGGGCACCTTTACCTGGCTTACCATAATGTAGGACGGTTGGGTCCTCGTGCATGGTTTTACCGATTCCGTGACCTGTAAAATCGCGGACTACAGAAAACTTCTCACCTTCTGCATATGACTGGATTGCATGCCCGATATCCCCGAGACGATTTCCTGCACGTGCAACTTCGATGCCCCTGTATAAAGCATTCTTGGTTACATCCATTAAACGCTGAGCCTCATCGGAAACTTCACCGACCGCATATGTCCAAGCGGAATCCGCCAAACCGCCGTTAAGGTTCACCACCATATCAATCGTTACGATGTCTCCCTCTTTTAGGGCTTTCTTTTGCGGAAAGCCGTGACAAATTACATCATTCACTGACGCACACGTTGCATATTTGTAGCCGTTATAGCCCTTTTGTTCAGGTGTAGCACCATGCTCAGCCAAGTACTTATCGACAAATTCTTCGATTTCCCAAGTCGTGATGCCCGGTTTTATCATTTTTGCAATTTCTCTATGCGTCGCAGCAAGAAGTTTGCCCGCTTCATGCATCAAATTTATTTCTCGTTCACTTTTAATGGTTATCATTTAAAATCCTCTTTCGTTTTATAACTTTTCTAATTGAGACTCCTTATTTATCATATGCCTTTTTTTATATAAAAAGCAACCAAAAACCCGGTAAAAATCACCGGGTTGATTAATTCATGACCTTTTTTGTACCTGTAATTCCGAGAAAAATAAAAAATGGAAGCCAGTGTTTACGTTTTTTACACAATTGAATATACCAGGTGAGAATTACCTGGTATTTATAATCACGATTGGACTTAATTGTCTCAAAAATTTTATATAGGTCCATGTGTATTAATCGGGTACAGATTTCCATCTAACGCAAATGAAACTCTTCCTGTTTCTTCTGATACTACCAATACCAGGGCATCACTTCGTTCAGATAAACCTAATGCAGAGCGGTGGCGTGTTCCAAGTTTTTTTCCCCCTGTTGATCTGTCTGAAAGCGGAAGGACATTTGCTGCGGAAACAATCTGATTTTTATTAACCAAAACGGCACCATCATGCAGTGGATTTCCAGGGAAAAAAATTGATTCCAATAAAGAATGGGTTAACTCCGCTCCTATTGAAATACCGGGTTGAATCAATGAATCAATAGGGTCTCCCCGTTGAATCACAATCAAGCCGCCATGTCTCAAATTCGACAAATTTTGTACGCAAGTTGATAACTCGGGATATTTGTCCGTAAACGGTGACAAATAACAGTTCAAATAAAATGTAGCTGCTTTCATATCGATGTATATAAATTTATCTTTTATTTTCTCGAAATTCCCAAGAAGACAATAATTTTCATCCCCCATTGCTTCTAAGTTATCCTGTAATGCTGATATTACTTGTCGTAAATCCTCTTTTAACATTTGTTTCATTGGTGAAAAATCACAATTGCCATTATTCACAGGCATGCACCTCCCCTTTATTATTCACTCTCTTTTTTTCAATAAATCTTAATTTACCTCTAAAAGACCCTTCTTATTTTTCCTAGCTCTATATATGCTTTGTTAAATTTATAATTATGAATGTACTTAAAGTTTGTCTTCACGATAATTAATTATTCATCTTTACTATGAAATCAGTAGTGACTTCACATTTTTTTATGTCATATGGACAAGGTAAGAGAATAGATATATTAATGACCTGTTGATAGATATCCTATAATAAGAGGTGGTATTAGATGCCTAATGTAACAGTATTTGACCAAGGAACGTTTGAAGTAGAAATGGGAAAAAAATTAGTATTGGCATTGGAAGATAACGGTATAAATATTCTCCACCGATGCGGCGGGAAGGCCAAATGTACAACTTGCAGAGTTGAAATATTGGCAGGTGATTTTTTGGAGGTGACACATAAAGAAAAAAAAATCTTTGAGGAAAAAGGAATGGAAGATCATTTACGTTTATCTTGTCAAATTTACGTGAATGGAGACATTACCGTTCGGCCGATCAAGACGGTAGAAAACTCTGGAATTCCTGCTGGGCCAAGGCCTGCTGACTGAATAGTTTCATAAGTGTCGCAGTTTAATCAAAAAACATCAAAACAATTGTTTTGATGTTTTTTTAATCTTTAGCCAAAAGAATTACTTCTTTTCCATGACCGCAAAGTAATTATCTTCATTATCAGCAAAATTGAAAACTCTTCCAGATGGCATATTTACAAGCTCTCCCACTTTGATATTCTTCTCTGAAAAGTCTTTATATAATTCATCAAGATTATCCGAGTAAAACATTAACGAAGGTGTATTAAGATTTAATTCAGGCTGCATTTTAGCAATGAATTCCTTATTATGCAGGATGATACTCGTTTCTGCTTCCTTTGTTGGGGCTATTTCAATCCATCTTAGCCCTTGGCCATTATCTTCTTCAGAAATTACGCTAAAACCGAATTTTTCCGTCCAAAATTTCAATGACTCGTCTTGGTTATTTACATATAACATAATTTGACCGACTTTATTAATCATTTGCTTCTCTCCCTTTCTGATGATTTTGTTTTTAATTGAATCATTTATGTATAAGCATCCTGTTGGTTGGAAATATATAGCTGATTAAATCGTATTATAAATGCAAGATTTAATCAATATTTACCAAAATTGAATTTTTAGGGAGGTTTTTGAAACCTATACAATTGCTTAGAAAAGCAGTTATCTCTTACGAATTTGCTTAGTTGTTTCTTCTACATATTCCAAAAAATCTGTATATGTCGACTTCTCTTCCAGATATTGCGCTACCACAGTTAATGGAACCATAACTCTATCACTCTTTTTGGAGGAAAGAACGGTTTCTGTTTTAATGCCCCTATTCACCCATCAAGTGCAGAAAAATGATATACAGAATCATATTCATACCATTTAAAATCTTGATTTATATTCCTTTTTATAATTTCTCCAATATAGGCACCTATTTTTATCACAAAATTATCAAAATGATTCTTTAAAAGTTCACTGCCCATTTGGGTAGTACATAATCTTTTCGTATAGGCATCTATATAGCGAATTCTTTCAAAAGTGAAATCTGAATTTCTCTTTGTTAGGTTCTCTTGATCCCAAGTATCTTTTGAAACATCCTGATACATTAGTTTCGCAATGCCTTTTAAATCATTTTTAATCAATTTTGTTCTATTTAAGGAAGTGTTAATTATAAGTCTACACCGGAAGATATAAAAAGCTTTGCAATCTTTATATACAGAAATTTGCAGGACTTTTCGATTTTTCACAGAACTTCTATACAGAGTATTTCTCAAAGGAGAGTGAAATGGTGGTTCTATCGAAAGAGGGTTTCTTAAATATATTGGAAGGCAACAGGAGCTTGACGTTGCGGGTGCTTGAAGCTTTCCCTGAAGAAGAATTGTTTCATTATACACCGGCCGGGAAGCTTCGCCCTTTCGCAGAGATGGTTAAAGAAATCATGAACATTGAGACTGCATATATGCGTGGAATTGCACTGGGTGTTTGGGAGTTTCCAGATTCGTTTGCCGGAATTTCTACCAAAGAAGAACTTGTATCAGCATGCGAAGTAGTAAGGGATGATACAAGGAAACTCTGGGAGGAAATGACCGAGGAAACGCTTGGAGTGGTTGAAAAGGATCCTTTTTTCGGTCCCTCACAAAGCCACTTTGATAGACTTCAATATGCCTTGGAAAATGAGATCCACCATAGGGGACAGGGGTATATCTATCTCAGAACACTCGGAATTGAACCACCGGAATTTTTCGTAAGGTAATAATTCATCATGTAATAAATTTGGAGCAATGAATAAGAAATAAGAAAATAGGAGTGAGATAAATGTCAGTTGATGCATATCTTAATTTTAATGGGAATTGTCGAGAAGCAGTAGAGTTCTACGCAGAGGTTTTTGGAACGGAACAACCAAATATCATGACCTTTGGGGAAACACCGCCTAATCCGGAATTTCCCCTTCCAGAAGAAGCGAAAGATCTAGTCATGCATACAAGGCTAAATATTAGTGGAAGCAATATCATGTTTTCAGATACTTTTCCTGGTATGCCTTTTGTAGAAGGAAACAATATCAGCCTGGCATATGTCAGTAATGATTTAGATGAAATTAAATCGATTTTTAACAAATTAAGTGAAGGCGGCAAGGTTGGGCTAGAGCTCCAAGAAACATTCTGGAGTAAAATTTACGGTCAGTTAACCGATAAATTCGGGATCCAATGGCAATTTAACTCCGAGAGCTGAGAAACGAAATTTGGATATAGGACTTTTCACTGGTGAGAAGTTTCTATATCCTTTTGTGTGTTTCAATCACCGTGAGGCAAGGATATTGTAACTCGCATAGGATTAAGGGGATTAGTTAAATGATGGGTTAGAATACACAAAACGTTACACTAACCCTTACATAATTTTCTTGGGTCATGATAAATGGTATATAGTAATAGGGTACCGTTTTCCTGGCTAACATGAAAAACAATAAAGGAGAAAAATCATGAAAAATAAAATTCAAAAAATTACAACCAACTTGTGGTTTGATACACAAGCTGAAGAGGCGGCGAATTTCTACACTTCCATATTCGAAAATTCTAAGATCGGAAGAATCACTCGCTATGGAAATGCAGGAAATCAAATCCACGGGAAGCCAGAGGGATCAGTGATGACCGTGGAGTTTGAACTGGACGGACAAGCATTCGTAGCATTAAATGGCGGTCCGCAATTCAAATTCACCGAGGCAATATCATTTATCATCAATTGCGAGGACCAAGAAGATGTGGATTATTATTGGGAAAAACTATCCGAAGGCGGAGATGAAAAGGCGCAAGTGTGCGGTTGGCTGAAAGATCGATTTGGTGTGTCATGGCAAATTGTCCCTGAAAATCTAACCGAGATGGTAAACGACTCCGCCCCTGAAAAATCGGAAAGAGTAATGAAAGCGCTGCTCCAAATGAAGAAAATCGACATTAAAACTTTAAAGCAGGCGTATATAGGATAGGTCCCTAAGAAACATCTATCAAGTAAGTTGTATTCATTCCTGAAAAGTATACGATTTTGAAGTAACTAAAGCCTAGTTTTTCGGTATTGCAGGTATGAAATTAGGTTTTGATATCTAAATTTCCTAAAAGTTTTAATCCGGATTTTCCTGGCGATTTCCCTATTAGTAAGGATAAACTTTCTTAAGTATAATATCATAAATGATCTAGATGGTTTTTAAGGGAGAAATAGAAACAATGGACAATATATTTATAACAGCACTACAACATGGCGATGAAATCATAGAAAGAAAAATCCGCTACGACTCCATAGTAGTAGAACATATCTGTTTGCTGTTAAAAGCAAAAAATCAACATGTCGTGCTTTTTCATGAAATCATGGATTCGTTCACGATGAAAGCGGGTCATATAAAATTAACCATTCCTATAGGCAGTTATACGATTGCTTATTATTGGAAAGACCGTCCTTATAATTTATACATTTGGAGAGATAACGACGGAAACTATTTAGGATCCTATTTTAATATTGTAAGAAATACATATATGGCGGATAAGTTGGTATCCTTTGAGGATTTGATCATTGATATCTTGGTGCTTCCGGGTGGGGCACATTTTATTTTAGACGAGGAAGAGTTACCTGTGCCATTAGAGCAATTTGAGAGTGGTTATGTTAAACAAGTTCTAATCTCTTTACTTGATTCCATTGATATTCTTCTTTCACAAACCATTTCAGAATCCGAGAAGCTCTTTAAACATAAAGACCTCCTTTCATTGCTG
Organism: Bacillus sp. T-10(2022); assembly: GCF_056502895.1. NCBI lineage: Bacteria > Bacillati > Bacillota > Bacilli > Caryophanales > Bacillaceae > Bacillus > Bacillus sp. T-10(2022). The sequence goes on along the minus strand of NZ_CP113518.1, from coordinate 2,789,129 downwards.
AACAACAAATGACATTGGCTTTGATTCTTTAAACTCGACAACATGAAAAAAAGCCTACTACATTCAGTAGGCTTTTTGTTCTCCATCACTCACCATCAGCTTGAGCCGATATACTGTCGGCAAGATCCTCAATGTTCTTAGATACCTTCGCACTGTATGAGTAGTCACCGTAGCAATATGGGTATCGAAAATTATCTTTGTCACCGCCGCAATCATAGAGCGTGGGGTTTTTTTCGACCTGAAGCATGGAGAACTTCTTTGCAAGCTCTTCATTATGCTTACCCCCTTCATTCGCAATGAAATCAATATAACCAATTCCCATGTTATATGCTTGAAGGATCGTGGCAAAATCCACGCCTTTTTCATTGCCATATTCATTGATCCTTTTAAAATGTTTCACTCCATACTTAATGCTTTCCGTTGGATCTGTGATTGTATTTGGATCAAGGCCCGCTGACTCAGATGCCTGCATTGGGTCACCGCCCCGTCCTCGGCTTTCCTGCTGCATCAAAGCAATCAATGTCGAAGTATGCTCCTCAAGTCCGTATTTAGCCAACTCGTCTCGCAGAAGTGAACTATACTTTTTCACGTTCGCAAAAGAATCAAGCGTATTTACTGATGTGGTAACATTTTCGGAATAGGGGGTTTGCATAATCTCCTTAATGAGCAAAAATGCAAAAACCAGGATAAAAATGGTAAAAACTTTCTTTGATTTCTTACGTTTCTTCTTCTTCACATTCTCTCTCCGATATCTATAAGTTAATATATTTATATCTTAACAAATAGTAAGACTAATAACTATTTAGAATACCCAATTAAATGTTCTGCAAATGAGATTATCAGTAATTGAAATTAATATATTTTCTTCAATTCTAAACTTAACCGCAAAAATCTTAAAAGGAACAAAGTCACACAGTGCATATTTTATCTGACTATGAGACACCCTACTGGTTGGAGGTGATATGTATGGACAAGAAGAATGAAAAAGAAGAAATCCTTGATGATAAAAAGAAAAAATATAGAAACGAGTTTGGGGCAGATCCAGATGAACAAGAAATGAATGGTCTGTATGGTATGCTGGAAACTGAATATGAAGATAAGCTACACGATAAAGAAAAGTAACGATGGGTTCCTTGAAAATTTGCAAATCCTTTATATGGCGTTTTTCTATGTGTTCATATTCTAAAAGTTCGTATATAGTTTCATATGAACTGATTTTTGAATATGCAAAAAAACGAAAACCGAGAAAGTCTTCGTTTTGTCCAAATTTAAACTCATTTGGTCATTAACTAAAAGGATACGATTAAAAAGGGAGTGACCTACTGTCACTCCCTTGCTCAATTAGTATTGTGAAGATTGTCCGCCATCAATCGGAATGACTACACCGTTGATGAACTCTGATTCCCCTGATAACAGGAAGGCGACTAAACGGCCGACTTCTTCAGGTTTACCGAAGCGTTTCTTAGGATTCACACTGACGAAATCCGCCATTGCTTCTTCCCAATTCTCTCCGCCTATTTGCCTGAATGATCCCTCTACCATCGCTGTTAAGATTACTCCTGGTGCAATGGCATTTATGCTGATACCATATTGACCATATTCTATGGCAGCAGTCTTTGTTAAGCCTGCTACAGCATGTTTACTTGCAACGTATGCAGCTTGGTTAAGCACAGCACGAATCCCGCCTACAGAAGCCACGTTCACGACTGCCCCTGAGCCTTGTTCCTTCATGATTGGCAGAATGTATTTCATACCATAGAATACACCATTGATATTGATGTCCGTTACTTTGTTGAAAACGTTGCTATCGTATTCAGCCATAGGGGCCTGTTTACCTTCGATACCCGCATTATTATAGAATCCATCGACTCTGCCATATTTGCTGACTGTTTGGTCTACATACTTCTTTACTGCTTCTTCATCCGATACATCTGCAGTGACGAGGAGCACTTCCGATTGTGGTGCAATTTCCAAGATTAATTTTTTTGTCGATTCCAAAGATGCATCGTTTAAATCAACTAATGAAAGTTTTGCCCCTTCTTTAGCCATTTCCAATGCGGCTGCTTGTCCTAAACCTGACCCTGCCCCAGTAATGATTACAACTTTGCCATCGAATCGTTTGCTCATATGTCAAAACTCCCTTTTTAAGTTATCTCGAAATTGTATTTGATTATATTGATTAGCCCTTAAAGCTTAAGAATCCATCATCAACAGGAATGACTTGTCCATTAATGGCATCCGCTTTTTCAGAGAACAAGAACGTTACAACTTCAGCAACTTTTTCTGGCTGAATCAATTTTTTCCTCATATGAAGTTGTGCCAAACTGTCCAGGAACTCTGGATCTTCACCAATGATCGGCGTTTCGATAAAACCTGGTGCAACACCGACAACGCGAATCCCATATTGCGCAAGTTCAATTGCACCGGATTTAGTCATCGCGATGACTGCTGCTTTTGCAGCATGGTAATTAAAGCTGCCAATAGAAACCATCGTCCCATATATTGAGGCTGTATTAACGATCGTTGCGCCTGTTACACCAAGCTCGACCATCTTCCTTGCTGCATAATACATGCCATAATAAACACCGTGTTGGTCAACATCAACTACTCTGTGGTATGATTCTGGATCCATCTCCAAAAATGGTTTTACTAGTCCAATTCCAGCGTTGTTGAAAATGCCATTGATGGTGCCATGATTGGCAATTGCAGCTTCGACCATCGCTTCCACTTCTTCCGCTTTAGCTACATCCACTTTCACAAAAGATGCCGTGCCTCCCTTTTGTTGAATAGATTCTGCCGTTTCTTTAGCGGCAATATCATTATAATCTGCAGCTACGACGATAGCTCCCTGGTCAGCTAATTTATATGCCGTTTCCTTCCCAATTCCGCTGCCCGCTCCTGTAATTATTATGACCTTTCCTAGTAAACTCATGTATTCGTCCCCCTATAACAAAGTTCGTTGCTTATTAGATTAAAATGGCCCCTCCGTCGATTACAAGTTCTTGACCCGTAATGTGGCTGGAAAGATCGGATACTAAGTACATCATTAGATTTGCAATTTCCTGCGGCTCAGCATACCTGCCATCCGGAGTCGTTGCTTCCAACTGTTTTCTAGCCGTTTCAGCTGCCGCGGAATCTCCTTGACCAAATCCGCTTTCAATCGACCGCATCATAGCCGTGTTGACGACACCTGGACAGACGGCATTCACCCGGACACCATGTGGAGCAACTTCGACACCAGCTGTTTTCGTCATTCCTAGAACCGCATGTTTACTAGCGCCATACGCCACCATGTTTGGCGTTGCCAGTAAACCAGCTCCAGAAGCTGTATTCACGACCGCCCCGCTTTTTTGTTCAATCATATGGGGCAATACATGTTTCATGCCCAAGAAAACACCGCGTACATTTATTGACATTAATTGATCGAAAACCTCAGCAGGATAGTCGATAAGCGGCATTATTTTGCCTTCCCAACCTGCATTATTCAAGAAAATATCGATTTTCCCATAGAAATCTATCGTTTTTTGAACATAATTTTTTATATCGTCTTCCCTTGTAACATCAGCTTTAACGAATTTCGCTTCGCCGCCTTTTTCTTTGATTTTATTTACCGTTAGCATGCCAGCCTCTTCGGAAAGGTCTACAACAACCACTTTGGCACCATTTTCTGAAAGTGTAATAGACGCTGCCCGGCCGATACCCCCGCCGCCGCCGGTAACAATTGCTACTTTTTCTGTAAAATCAAATGCTTGCATATTATTCTCCCTTTCTCCCTTTGATCTTGGTGATAATATTCTTGCTTGAATACGATTACATAATAACATTCTTTTTGTCGATTGTCGACAATTTGGTTTTAGAGTCAAAGACTCTACATCACTCCACGATTCAGGGCTTCATGAATTTCATTTTTTGCTTTAACTAAATCATCTTCTAGAATGGCCTCAATGGACATCTTTAATTTAAAATGGAAGCTTTCCATCGTTTCTGTATTCCATTGACTTTGGGCAAAAACCATGAGGATATGACTGGCTTCTTCAAAAAATCTTGATAATGCTTTATTATTTGCGATTGAAAAAATATATCGAAATATCTGTGTAGCCCTTTTTTGATACTCGATAACATTACCTTTTTCACACTCATCTGTTGCGCTTTCCAAATGCTTTCGTAATGATTGCTTATTTTCTGCGTGCCAATTCCCTTGGGAAAATTCAATGCCCATCTGGATCAGTCCGATCGTAGCATCATTATATTCAATGATTTCCCTTTGTGAAAATGGCTTGACGATCGTTCCCCGCCTCGGAATTCTCTCAACAATACCGTCAACCTGCAGTAGATAAAGGGCTTCGCGTACTGGTGCACGGCTAGTATTCAATTCTTTGGAAATGTCTTCTTCGACGATTTTCTCTCCAGCTTCTATTTCACCTTCAATGATTTTTTTTAAAATATGTTTAGCGATTTGTTGTGGTAACGATTCTCCAAAATAAATGCCATCTGTTAAATTGGAAGTATTTCCAAACATCTTTCAGCACTCCTATACTTCTATAATTAATTGTGGTTGTTTTAGTATAACATAAGGATAGGAATTAACTTCCTTTAAAAATTACATCCTTAATGCTAACCAGCCAAGAAAAACATATTTTCCTATATGGAAAAGCTCAAAAAGACTTAATGTCCAATCGCTTGGTTCGAAGAGTTATACATACCCTACTGATTTTAGGGTTAAAATGCAACAGATCTAGAGCCCCTTTAATATAAAGGGCTCCATGTGTACTTTCTAATCAACTAGCCTCGGTTTCGCTGGATCGCAGTTTGGCTTTTCCGTGTCTGTCGATTCAGCGAGTTTCGTTAAATAATAACATTCTTCACGCCACATATGATCTGCCATTAATGGCGAAAGCGTTCCAAGAGCCTGCGCACTAAGGTCAAGCTCCTCCAATTCAAGCAGGAAGTGCTGGAAGAATTTAATTTCCAATGTGACGTCCGCATTCATTTTTTCCAATGCTGGGAATGTTGACAGATTGGTTCGTAAAAATCCAGCCATTTCAACAGCTTTAAAATAAAAATCATTAAAATGTTTTTTATATTGGTCACTTTTCTCTTTTAATCTTTTTTCAACTTCATCCATATTGGATGATATTGCACCTGCATGTCCTGCTGCATCTAACAGCCAAACTAAATGATGATGAAGTTCATGAAAAAGCGGCGGCATTTGATCTGAATTGAAGTATTTCAATAATCTTAAATATTCTTCTAATTCGTTCACCATATGATTAAGGAATGAGGGTGAAAGATGTATTTTTATTTTACCTACCAGGTGTTCTTTAATCAGGCTTAACTTAAACTCCCGAAATCTTAATGTCTCTTCTTCTGCGATGGCAGTAAGTTGCGAAATCTCTTCCGAATTGGCTTTACCAAGGAGAGCATCAAAAACTTGAATGAATTCAGAGGCAATTTCAATGTTTTCCACTTCAACCGGAGCTAAAGACTCATGGATGAACCTCGCATGGTCTCCTAAGATTTGCAGCCAAAACCGATGTTCGAATCTTGCTGTTTTCTCCAAAAACTCGTTCATTTTCTCTCCCCCATAATTTAAAGTATAAGAAACTCACTTATAATATTCCTAAACCTACAAACATATTAATATAAATTATATAAGGCGTAATGAAGCCTTAACTTGATCCTATACCAGCAGATTGCTCTCACACCAACAAATTAATGTGGTATTGGAGTTGCTTAATACAAATTTAAACCAACCTTATATTTATATTGATTTAATCGTTCTGAAAGTAGTGAAATTTTCAAATTAAAGTCGGTAGGAGGCAGGTAGATTGTCAAAAGAATTAATAAGTTACATTGACTATCCAATGGAGAAAATTCCAGGAGGAGAAATAAAATTAAGGGACGATAGAATTAAAAGCGAATGGAAAGCTGAAATAAGACCGTTCCTACTTGCCCGTTATCCTGTTACTGTGGATTTCTACTATGCCATTACAAATAAATCACCTAATTTTTTTGATCGGAATCTAAAACCTGTTGTGAATATTTCTTGGAATGATGCAATTTCTTTTTGTAATCTACTTTCACAGAAAGCTGGACTGGGAGAGTGTTATTCTAAAAATGGGGAATTCTGAATTTTAAATCCCCTATTTACATACACCCCAAACCGCTGAACAAAATAAACATCCAGTTTTACAACAAGAAAAACCCTGCTTCATCACTTTGAACGTGAGTTGCAGGGTTTCTAATTTAAATAAATGAAGTATTTAGATGCTTGATTATACCTTCTCTGTTACTGCTGTGAATCGCTTTAAGAATGAAAGTATTTTTTGGTAGACGGCAATTTCATTTTCTTTTTTGGAAAATCCATGTCCTTCATCTTCTAGAAGCATATAATCGACATCTCTTCCTTTATCCTTCAAGGCTTGAACGATTTGATCTGATTCCTCTTTGACGACACGGGGATCGTTTGCTCCTTGAATGACAAGCATTGGCTTTATCATCGATTCTAAATAGGTGATAGGTGAATACTCGATTAGTTTTTCTTTATCTTTTTCCGGATTTCCTACCCACTGATCCATGATTGGCTTCCAGTCTTCTGGAACGGAATTGATAAATGAGAAGAGGTTGGATGGACCGAAAATATCGACAACTGCCTTAAAATAATCTGCATGTCGTCCGTGCAGCAGAAGTGCCATATACCCTCCGAAGCTTCCGCCCATCAATAAGATATTACCTTTTTGTGCATATCCTTGGTCTATTAGCCAATCAAGGCCGGCTACATTATCAAGTCGTGGCCCATTTCCCCAATCTCCCTCTACCATTTTCGTGAATTCCAAGCCATAACCAGTAGAACCGCGGAAGTTTGGCGCAAAAATACTGTAACCGTGATTCAGGAAAAATTGAAATGAAGCTCTGAAGGACTTCCGTTCTGCCGCTTGAGGTCCTCCATGAGGCCAAAAAATGACTTCACCATTGTCATTTTCCTTTTTTGCCCTAAAAAATAACGACTCGATCTCCAGGCCATCAAAGGAAGTGTATGTAATGATGTCGGGTTCAACCAATTCATCAGAATCGACGCCAGGAACAGTATATTTAGTTAATGATACCCACTCATCACCTGTATTTTTATAGATATTATGAGGCTTTGTTGCGCCCATGCCAAATAAGTAAAGCGTGCCTGATGCAGCAACCTCAAGCTTATTAATGACGCTGCATGGTACGGGGATGTTTCTCCAATTTTCATTTTGCAGATTGAATTCATATAATTGATCCTCTACACCCTTTTGACTGGTTATATATAAAAGTTGATTCTCTTTACTATAATTAATGGCAGTAAAACTCTCATTCTCCAATTCTTTAACTTTACAGAATTTGTTTGTTTCAAGGTTGTATGAAGCCAAATAGGTAAAGTCCGAATCATAATCAGTCAATAAATATATCATCGAATCCGAAACAAAAACACCATCATTCACTGTATGCTGTTTCTCAGTGGGCGGAGTGAGCAGGATATCTTCGTTCCCTTGTTTTGCATATAGAAGCGTATTTGTATTGGAAAAGTGTTTATAGTAAAGTAAGGTTTCTTCATCAGGGCTGAAGCCAAATAAATAGGTCGCTGCATCCTTCCCCTCCAATACCAGCTTTTCCTGTCCTGATTCTAAATCTAAACAATAGGCATTTAGAAAGGAAGCATTTCCTCTGGATGTCGTGTAATAAAGCTTTTTACTGTCATTGGATAATTTCGGCATGAAATTACGTGTATTTTCATGATGAACGATTTCCTTCATTGTCCCGCCATTCAAAGGAACACCGTAAAACTGGGTATTTTCATTACCGTCTTGGTCGAAACCAGCAATTATGAACCGGCTTTTCTTATCATATATCAGTGCTTGGCAGCTTTGATCAATGGTTGTAAGCGGATAAGGAAAGGAGTTTGGCAAATCCATTCCCCATAAATTATACTTGCCGCTCAAATTGGTGCTGAAAACCAGATGTTTTTCATCTGGACTTACGGCAAAATCAGCAATGGAAAAAGTTCGTAAAAATTGCTCAACATCAGGTTTTGGAAAAGTGATCATCATTGGCAACCCCTTACTTTTATAATATTAAGAAATATCCGTAAATAATTATACCATATTTTTCCTTGTAACTACAGGTAAATAAACTCCCGCAAAAAATTGCTGCCTGATAAATGAATTAATCAGCTACGATCAAAACATCAAGATGTCTGACTTCTCGTAGAAGACGAGCTACAATAGATCCACCCATAATTTCTTGCCATCTCGTTCTTGCTGATTGTCCTAAAATGACTTGTGTTGCTTTTTTTGTCTGTAATTGTTTCTTGATCTCCTTGAACACAGATCGTCTATCCCTGGTTGTATATATTTCAAAAATGCCTCCTAAGCGATGTGTAAGGCTTAACAGTTTATCAAGTATCAACTTTTCATCAGATTGCATTTCATATTGATGTTTGACGAAAATAACATACCACTCCGCTTTAAGTCGGTAGGCTATACGGAACCCCCTTCTAATTAAACGCTCAGAATCCTCTCTAAGATTGACACAGACAAATATCACTTCATCTTTTCTCCATGGCCCCCTTACTCCTTCCTTACGTTTCATTGATTCTAATCTGTCATCCACATCATCCGCCAATTCACGGAGCGCAAGTTCTCTCAACGCTATAAGATTCTTTGTCTTGAAGAAATGGCCAAGGGACTGTTCCACTTTATCCATGGCATATATATTACCTTCCTCCATCCTTTTTCTAAGCGCATTTGGTGAAATATCGATCAACTCAAGTTCATCCGATAATTGGAGAATGTTGTCAGGTACTGTTTCTCTTACAGAAACACCTGTAATTTGCTTTACACTATCTTTCAAGCTTTCTATATGTTGAATATTCATCGTGGAAATAACCGATATTCCAGCGTCCAAAATGGTCATTACATCTTGATATCTTTTTTGATTTTTGTTTCCCGGTACGTTCGTATGTGCTAATTCATCTATTAAGACCACTTCAGGATTCCGAATGATAACGGTATCTAGATCCATTTCCTCCAATAATACGTTTTTATATCGAATTAGTTTTTTAGGCAGGATTTCCAAATTTCCCACTTGGGCAATTGTCTCTTTTCGACCGTGGGTCTCCAATAGTCCAATCACTACATCAATTTCGTTTTCCTTCAATTGATTTGCTTCCCTTAGCATTGTATAGGTTTTACCAACACCAGGAGCAGCTCCGAGATAAATCTTAAATGTCCCTTTTTTCACCCGTTCCACTTTATCGTGCATTTCATCAGGGGAGAGTCTGCGATAAGGATTTTTCTTCTTTTTTTCCGTCTTGATTGCGGGGATGATCCTCTCGCCAAATGCTTTTACACGGTCTGCCATAATATATACATCGATGCTTTTTGACTTTCTCATTATTTTATTGACTATTGAACCGTTGACCACTTCTTCCCACACTGGCTTTTTTGATTGACCCAAGATAATTCGTGTTATTTGATGCTGCATGGAAAATCCGACTATTTCTTCTGCTATTTCGTCTCCAGTCATTATAATCTCAAAAAAACTCCCATTTAATTTATTGACCAGTTTTTGCATGGAGCTTTTAAAGATTTCTTCCTCTTTTGATAGTTTTTTTGATAGTGGGATAAAGCTGGCGATTAAAAATTCACCGCCCAACCGCTTGGCAATTTGATCTCCTCTTCTTATTAATATGGAGCCATTCCAATGATATTGTACACAGACCAATATTCGTTCCGTAGCACCAGAAGGCCCCAATAGCCCTTCTTGTTCCCTTTGTTCAATCAGGTCCTCTTCCACTTCTTCCGCTAAAAACCGAAGTGACAATTCCCTAAGAGTGGCTAGATTACCATTGTTGTAAAACTGTAATGGACCTTTGTCTTTTTCACTTATTTCCCCTTTTTGCAGACGTTTTAATATGGCTTCAGGTGTGACGTCCAATAAACGTACTTCATCAGCCTTTGTCAATGTATCTTCTGGAAGCGTAACCTCTACGTGAAGTGAAAGATTCAGTAATTGCTCTGCGACTTTCTTCACTCCTTTCAACTCATAAATATTTATGGTCGTAATGACACTGATTTCATGATTAATCAGTTCCTTAACATCATCCAAACGGGTGGCGTTTTTTGCATTTATATGGTTTTCATGTGCCAATCGATCAATTAAAACAACTTCGGGATTCCGTTTATAAATCTTATCTAAATCAATATCCTGTTCTATGTGTCCATTTTGCTCCCATTCTATAGTGGGAATAAGTTCAAGACTGCCTAATTGTTTAAGTGTTCCAGGACTACAGGACTTGTTGACCACACCGACAACTACATCAATCCCACGTTTCTTTAATTCATTTCCTTCAAGCAGCATTTGGTAGGTCTTGCCTGAACCGCTTACCGCACCAAGTATAATTTTGAGCCTTCCCCTTTTGATATTGGAAATCGACTCTAGAATTTCATCTGGTGTTTTCCTTCGAAATTGTTCCGACATATTAGCCCTCCAATTATTATATTAAAAGGAGAGTCTACTAAACTCTCCAGAACATAGTTATTTCAATTCATCCAATGCCATATTCAACTCCAAAACATTAATTCGGGGTTCACCAAAAATCCCAATTGATCGGCTGCTCGTATGTTTTTCCACTAGAAGGTATACTGTTTTTTCAGATAATCCCCTTTCGAGAGCAATACGAGGAACCTGTACCTTCGCACCATTAGGGGAAATATTGGGATCAAGTCCTGAACCCGAATTCGTCATTAAGTCAGATGGTATATCCGCCTTATCGATAGCAGGGTTTTCTTTTAAAAACTTTGAAATGTCTTTTTTTGTCCGATTTATGAATCCCTCATTTGAAGAAGCAAAGTTCGGCGTACCTGAACCAGCCGCATCATATTCAATAGAAGAAACACGGCCATGAAAATACCCAGGATCTTTAAAAGATTGACCGATCATTTCCGAACCGATCCATTCACCAGATTCATTTTTAATTAAACTGCCCTCTGCTTTTGCGGGCATCATCAACTGTGCCATTCCCGTCATCAAAATCGGATATGCCATCCCACAAATGATTAGAAGCACCAAAACCAATCTGATATTTTTCAACATGGATTTCCACCCACCCATAATTTATATTTTCAAGCCACTTTTAAGACAACAAGAAGCAAATCAATTAATTTAATTCCCAAGAAGGGGACTAACACTCCTCCTAATCCATACAAGAACAAATTCCTGGTCAATAATCTTGTTGCGCTCATAGGAAGATATTTAACACCTTTCATAGCCAAAGGGATAAGCAATGGAATGATGATGGCGTTAAATATTAAAGCTGATAATATGGAACTTTGGGGTGTCGCCAATCCCATAATGTTCAGGGCTTTCATTTGAGGTATCGCCAGCATGAACATGGCTGGGATTATCGCAAAATATTTAGCTACATCATTAGCGATGCTAAAGGTTGTCAATGCCCCCCGGGTCATGAGCAGCTGTTTGCCAATGGCTACCACTTCAATGATTTTGGTGGGATCTGAATCTAAATCCACCATATTAGCGGCTTCCTTCGCCGCGTTTGTCCCTGTATTCATCGCCAATCCCACATCTGCCTGCGCCAATGCTGGCGCATCGTTTGTACCGTCTCCAGTCATGGCAACAAGCTTGCCATCCTCTTGTTCCCGCTTGATGACAGAGATTTTATCTTCTGGCTTAGCCTCGGCGATAAAATCATCGACACCTGCTTCTTTGGCGATTGTTTCAGCTGTTAACGGGTTATCTCCTGTGCACATTATGGTTTTAATACCCATTTTTCTTAATTCGTCAAAACGTTCCTTCATGCCTGGCTTCACTGTATCTTTCAAATATATTGTGCCGAGTATACGGCTTCCCTCTGTGACAACCAATGGAGTGCCGCCTTTTTTGGCCACTTCATCACAAGTGTCTTTCAAACCGATAGGCACTTTCCCTCCCTGATGCACTATATATTTCATTATCGTATCAACTGCACCCTTTCTGACCCTTTTCCCGTCAGGAAAGTCCGTTCCGCTCATTCTGGTTTCCGCCGTAAATTCAACACCTTCAGTACCGTTTTTATCCAGCCATTTTTCAGGTAATCCATTTTTTTTGGCTAATTCCAAAACAGACCGGCCCTCAGGGGTTTCATCATGTAAAGATGCGTATACGGCATATTGGTTAAGCTCTTCCTGACTAATGCCGATAGCCGGTATTAAGGCAGATGCCATCCGGTTACCATGTGTTATTGTTCCTGTTTTATCAAGGATGATCGTATTGATATCACCTGCGGCTTCCACCGATTTTCCAGACTTTGCAATTACATTGAATTGAGTTACCCTATCCATACCTGCTATTCCTATCGCCGAGAGTAAGCCCCCGATTGTTGTGGGGATCAGGCAAACCAGCAAAGCTACCAGGGTAGCGGTTGGAAGGGTAACTTGAATATATGACGCAATCGGTACCAGAGTGGTACATACAAGTAAAAAGATGATGGTTAAGCTAATCAGTAATGTACCAAGTGCGATTTCATTCGGTGTTTTTTGCCTTTTTGCTCCTTCGACCAAATTGATCATGCGATCAAGGAAGGATTCACCAGGGTCTGCACCGACTTTAACTTTGATAAAATCACTGATGACTTTTGTACCTCCTGTTACCGAACTGAAATCTCCCCCAGGTTCTTTTATTACGGATGCCGATTCACCCGTGATCGCTGATTCATCGATAGCGGCCACTCCTTCAATGATTTCTCCATCCGACGGTATTATATCGTTTGCCTTCACTAAAACCATATCGCCTTTGCGTAATTGCAAGGCATCGACTATCATTACGGAACCATCTTTTTGAATCAACCTAGCTTTAGCATCCTGCTTTGTCTTTTTGAGACTATTGGCTTGTGCTTTTCCACGTCCCTCTGCTAGAGCTTCGGCGAAATTAGAAAAAATGATCGTTACGAATAAAATGATGGTTACTGCAACGTTATACCCCCTATCAGACACTCCGCCAAGAAGCGCAGGAAATATTGATAGAAGAAGCGTAATGGCAAACCCCACTTCTACTACAAACATGACTGGATTGCGTGACATAACTCTTGGATTCATTTTTTTGAGTGCATCTTTACCAGCCTCGTAAACAATATTCTTATTTACATTCGCTATTTGCTCTATGCTCATTTGAAATGCCCCTTTTCAACATTTATCTTATCGTAAGCCACTCAGCAACTGGACCAAGTGCAATTATTGGAAAGAAAGTCAAAGCTCCAATAATCAAAACTGAAGCTAAAAGAATGACAAAGAACGTACCATTATCCGTTTTGAATGTTCCGATAGTCTCAGGAACACGCTTCTTTACCAGTAATGATCCTGCGACTGCAATCATGGCAATCATTGAAAAATAACGTCCGAATAACATGACTAAACCAGTGGAAACATTCCAAAAAGGTGTATTGTCTCCTAATCCTTCAAAACCCGAACCATTATTTGCTGCTGAAGAGGTAAACTCATAAACTACTTGAGTAATACCATGAAAGCCCGGGTTTGATATAGCTGCTGAACCCATTTGTGTCGCTAAAGCGATGGCAGATGGAACTAATATGATCAATGGGTGGATCAGAATCGCTATAGCTATTAACTTCATCTCCCGGCCTTCAATTTTCTTACCCAAAAACTCAGGTGTACGTCCCACCATAAGTCCGGCAAGAAATACAGCCAATATTGAGTACATGAGAATATTGACCGTACCCACACCATCGCCGCCAAATACACAGTTCACCATCATCATTGCAAGTGGAGCTATACTTCCCAGCGGTGTTAAGGTATCATGCATATTATTTACCGATCCTGTAGTTGCAGCTGTAGTTATACTGGTGAATAATGCACTCTGAGCCACCCCGAAGCGCACCTCTTTCCCCTCCATGCTCCCCTCCGTTTGCGAGAGGCCAATTTGCTCCAAAGCTGGATTACCATTTTTCTCATTAATATACGTAATGCTTAAGAAGAGTAATAACATGAATGCCATCGCCAAAAATAGGATCCAGCCTAGCTTCTTATTCCTCGCCATATATCCAAAAGTCAACGGAAGGGCAGAAGGTATAAGAAACATGGATAATATTTCTAAGACATTCGTGAAACCATTAGGATTTTCAAATGGATGGGCTGAGTTGACCCCAAAGAAACCTCCCCCATTTGTGCCTATGTGCTTTATGGATTCTAGTGCCGCTACAGGTCCCCTTGCTATATTTTGGGTGTCTCCTTCCAATGTTGTCGCAACTGCCGTTGGGCTAAATGTTTGCGGTACGCCTTGGGATACTAGGACTAAACCAATCAATATCGATAAGGGAAGCAGAACCCGGGTAATCGTTCGGATTACATCCACATAGAAGTTTCCTAGACTCCGGTGGCTTGTTAAGCCCCTAAAAAAAGCTATACATAAAGCAATGCCGGTGGCCGGGGTCGTGAACATCAAGAATATGATCACTGCCATTTGAGATAAATAAGAAAGTCCCGATTCTCCACTATAATGCTGTAAATTGGTATTCGTAAGAAAGCTTGCAGCTGTATTCAGTGCCAACAATGGCTCCATGTTGTCAATCTTACTGGGGTTGCCAGGTAACTCCCCTTGGAAGCGAATGATAATATAAGAGATTATGAACATCACTAAATTACTTATCAGCAGTGCCTTGGCGTACTGCTGCCATTTCATATCTCCCGTTTTAATGCCGGATAGCTTAAAGATAAACCTTTCCATCCTTCCAAACACGCGATCTTGTTTCGTTAATTCAAGGGAATAAACATCCGTTAAATATTTAGCCATTGGTATCGCCAATACAACCGCAATTGCCAATACCACAACGATTTGCAATAGATCCATTTACTTCTCCTCCGTAAGTCACCCTTAGTATTTTTCCGGATATATGAGGGCATGTATTAAATACAACGTTACCGCCCCGACGATTATCAATAAGAACATCTCCCTACGCTCCCTTTGCAATGACTTTATTACAAAAATGAATGAATCCTAAAAAGAATACTAACGGTATAGCCATTAATGAAATTGCTATACTATCCATTTTTTTCTTCTCTCCTCCCGCATTATAAAGCCTATTTTCTCCTTCTCCTTCACCTCCTTTAAGATACGTTTCATTAAACTGTTCTTTTGCTCAGAAAGACGTGCTTTAAGGCATAAAAAAAATAGACCAATGTTACTTTTCCCCCAGTTTGCAGCGCTGCACAAATGCAATCTCCTTCCTACAGCGTCATGAACCATGACGCATCAGAAAAAGAAAGATATACAGAAACAAACATTTTGTTGGAGAAAAAGTAATCATTGGTCTACTTAACGCCCAGCAAGCATTAGCGCCTACTCCACGATCCGTCTTCCAAGAAACCTTTTCAATTATAGGCATAATAAAAAAGACCTACGGAAATGTCAGATTGCCAATTTGCTATAGCATAACAAAAAAGCCTCCTGAATCAAGGTGGTCTTATGACCTCCTTCGCTTTAGCCGACGAAGTTAGCTGACGGGTAGGATGGCGAAAGAGTATCTCATCCCTTCTGCAAATGCAGAATTAACCCCAAAAATAGTGGGTCCTCCGTTCTCAATCACTTGAGATTTGGCCGGTATCTAATTGTTTTTCATGAGGATTATTGTACGCTCCTCATTCAAGGTTTGTAAACTAATAAAAACCATTAAAAACCTCCATATTTGATTAATTAAGACGATATTCACCCAATTTATCAGCAAGAATAATATATTTCTTCTATTTCCTAACTTTTTCACTTTTTTCTAAAGTTTTACAAAATTTCATTGACAGGAACTTAGACGTGGCATTATGATAAATCCCATAAATTCGTCAGATTAACTGGAGGCATTA
Source organism: Bacillus sp. T-10(2022) (assembly GCF_056502895.1). Taxonomy (NCBI): domain Bacteria; kingdom Bacillati; phylum Bacillota; class Bacilli; order Caryophanales; family Bacillaceae; genus Bacillus; species Bacillus sp. T-10(2022). Next base: position 2,773,236 of record NZ_CP113518.1, on the reverse strand, counting down.
TGTCAATTACAAAGAAAAGGATCGAAGCTGAAATAAGCGAAGCATTCATTAAATTCCAGCGTGAATTGATTGGAAGAGGACCTCAGGAAACTAAAACATATATAATCAATGATATGTTGATAACCCGTTTCAAGGGTGTCCTTACTGTAGAGGAAAAGCACCTTGTGAGTCACAATTCAGGCAAAAAACTTGTGAAAAAAATGCGTTCACTACTTCGTGAAATGTACACTAAGGATTATGAAAAAATAGTTGAAGATCTTACCGGTTGTAAAGTACTTTCATCCCACAGTGATATTAGCACTAAAACAGGCGAAAGAATCGAAGTTTTCATTATGGATAAGGATTTGGAACGTCTTTTTGAAACCATCAAATAAAAGTTACAATTCTTCCACTTAAATATTATATTAAAATAGTTTTTAGCAAAACTTACATTTAGAAACATCAGTGGGGAACAATCATTATTTTCCCCTACTGATGTTTTTTATGGTTAACTTTTCTTTTAACCATCTTTATCATCATACATTCTCCAATTAAACCACCTGCTAGAAAATAAATAAAAGCGGTTGAATAATCTCCTTTTCAAATTAAATCACCAAAATTATTATATCAATAAAATTCCTTTTTTTCGATTATTGTCAGAATCATCACCTCGGATTCTCCTGTAACTTTTACTATCAAAACAATAATCTATTTCCATAACTCACCAGATACTATTTTTATCGGAGTTTATATTATTGAGCATCAATCGATATATCTTCTTGCTCCGGCATATTCCTCTCCGTATCCCGATGTTTTTATTTCATCTATCCTTACATGTGTTGAGCTGTTAGGCGAATGGATCATTTTGCCGTCACCAATATACATTCCGACATGATGGACCCTTCCTTTCCCTTTATCATAGGCAAAAAATAGTAAGTCACCTGGTTGAAGATTTTCTTGTTCCACCTTTTTGCCATGTTGCGCCTGAACGGAAGAGTCCCTTGGGATCGTTATTCCATTAGCATGATACATGGTATACGTAAATCCAGAACAGTCAAATCCAAAACCGGACATTCCAGCCCATAGGTAAGGTAGCCCTAAAAATCCTTTTCCTGTTTTAACGATGTCCTTTCCGGTTGGAGCAGGTATTTGATTGTCATTTTGATAGACTGATACGTCCTGCTTTTCTATCCATTTCGCTCCATTACTCGGTGTCATCACCTTCACTTTATCTTTTTTCACCTGCAATAACGGAAGGCGGGTATCGAAGCTGACCTCCATGAATTCGGACCGAAGTTTCGAATCCGAATAAAGCCAAGTCTTTGGGGCATTTACAAGGGCAAATCCTCGTTTAAATTGCTTCTCAAAAGAATTTCCGTCTTTTAATTGTGCCTTTGGCATCCATCCTGGATAACCAATATCATTGCGGGGCGTCGGTTGATTGGCAACGGCTACTTTCACCCATTCACCCCGACCTTCAAGAATCGTCACTTTAGAACCATATAAAGCTTGTGTTTCCAGGTTACCTACAAGCCACAGCTTGTCTTCATATTTCATCGAGCCGATCCATGCATTCAAATCAACGGGATTCGATGCAGAAGGAGCATCGATTTCCCTTAATAATCCCGGCTCAGTCCAAAGAGTGGCCACGCTTACATCAACATAGGCATTTCTCTGCTTCTCTCTTGAACTAGCTTCATTGGGACTGAATACTAAAATACCAATAGCAAATAAAGATAGCACAAAAACGGTTAACCTTTTCAAAATAATCACCCTTTCAAATTTGTTTTTATTGAGTATAAGAGGATTTCCTCTTGACTCCCAGTCCAGGTTTATCGGAAATTAGCAGTTGATCTTTCATAAATTGAATACCTTCAAATGGCTCATTCTTAATCCATAATGGGGCATCTAAATCAATCTTCGTTATATTTGGATGGGCGGTTGCCAGATGAGCCGCGGCCGCTACACTCACGGATGATTCCATCATACTCCCAATCATGCATTCCACCCCGGCTGCTTCTGCCATATCGGCAATTTGGAGAGCACGTCTAATTCCACCTGTTTTCATTAATTTAATATTAAGGAGATCGACAGCATGTTCATTCAGGAGTTTCATGGCGTCACGAGGGGAAAACAAACTTTCATCGGCCATGATCGGCACTTGGACAGACCTCTTTATTTCTTTCAATCCTTCGATATCATGGGCTTTGACGGGCTGTTCCACCAAATCAACATTCAGCTTTCTTTCCTCGAGTTCATGAATGATGGAAATCGCTTGTTTTGTTGTCCACCCTTGATTTGCATCAATCCTGATCATAACCTGGTTGCCAACAGCAGCACGAATGCAGGCAACCCGCTCCACATCACTCTCCCAATCTTTCCCCAGTTTTATCTTCATCGTAGTAAATCCGCAATCAATGAGAGACAATGCCGCCTTTGCCATTTCTTCGGGTTCACCAACGCTGATTGTCATATCATTTTTAAGGACATTCGATTTACCGCCAAGATATTGATATAAAGGGAGCTGCCATCGTTTGCTGACTGCGTCGTACAAAGCGATTTCAACAGCAGCTTTTGCACTTGTGTTACCTACACAGGATTGTTGGATCAGTTGAGACAATGCATTTATATTCTCGATGTCACGGCCAATTAGATGTGGTGTGATCACTTCCTCAATGACCGTCATGATTCCTTTTGTAGAGTCACCTGTGATGGCAACCGTAGGGGCTGCGGCCCCCAAGCCTTCCGTTCCATCCTCCAACTTTACGGAAACCATGATATTTTCAATTTCCATTGCTGTACGTAATGCAGTCTTGAATGGCTTGACAAGTGGCAAGGTTTCCACTGATACTTGTAATCTTTCAATCTTCATATGAACAACCCTTCCTTAAAAGCTTGAGAGTATATATGATGTAAGAATTCCAAAATAGGTGCCCAGAAGACTGCCAAGAACAGCCATCAATATCCCGACCGGTATTAGCGCCCGGTTGAAAGAACCTGCCAATATAGGGGCTGATGCCACACCCCCTATATTGGCCAATGAGGCAACTCCCATTGTAAATAGATCCAACTTAAAGATCTTGGCCAAAATGACCATGATCAATCCATGAAAGAATAGAATCATAAATCCGGATAAAATATACACAGGTGCTTGAAACAACTGTGAAAAATCGGCATGGGAAGCAATTAATCCAATGACTATATAAAGCATGACTTTGGAAATTTCCATGGAACCGGCAATACGTCCAACCTTTGTGACAGCCAGAATTAAACCTACGGTTGAAGCGATGATGATCGTCCAAGTGGTCCCATTCACAGCGGCCCCCAGAACTGGCAGTCTTTCCCCGATTTTGGTTGCCCCTGCTGAAATAATTAAAGCCAGCGCCAAGAAACCAATCAATTCCACAAATCCAAATTCCGTCTTGGCGGTTTCCCCCGCTTCAAGCTCGGAAGTCATTTGATCAATGTAAGATGTATCCGCTTTAGTCCAAATATTGAATTTTCCAGCAAGAGGCACCAGCCAAAACAAGAACATGACCCAAATGGAATAATTGACTGTATCCATGATCAACGCATAACCAAAAATATTTTCCGGCACATCGAGTATGCCTTGCAAGATCACCATATTGGCAGAGCCCCCTGTCCAGCTTGCGCTTAAAGCCGAGAATGCCTTCCAAGTTCCTTCCGCATAGAAGCCATTCATTAAAACGTAAGTAAGAGTGAACCCTCCAATAATGCTGAATGAAGCCGCAAAAAAAGTTAACAGCATCTTTGGTCCAAGCCTGATAATTTTCCGCATATCGCATTGCAAAAGCATAAGCATCAACATGGCAGGCAGCAGGAGCCCCCGTATGGTGGTATATGCACTTTCAACTGACTCACTATCTGAAAAGACCCCGAATGTTTTCATCAGAGCCGCTCCAATATAAATAAGGACAATCCCAGGAACATACTTGAAGAACTTCCCTCCTATCTTTTTTTCCGCTACGGCAATCACTGCAGTAAATGCCAATAAAAAACAGACAAACATCACACCATCTTGAATCATATTCCATACCTCCTTAAATTTTATAACAAAAGGTAATTTCCATTTTATTCACACTCATCTATTAATTATTGCATGGAGCTAAATAGAAAAATCCAGCTGCCAAAGAGCACGTACACACTCTTTAACAGCTGGATTTCAATTGCGACTGACAAAAGAAGCAGCTATAACTTATAAAGTTGCTGATATTTGATGCTGGCATTTCTTAGGGCGACGGTCAGTGCTTTCTGAGATGAACCAAAATACCGTTGCTCAATTTCTGTCTCCAATTCATCGGGCCGAAGAATGGATTTACCAACTAACATGGATTGAATGAAGCGTGATGTAATCGATATCGTGGTCGAGCATTCCGCATCCACTATTTCATGCGTATCACGATCAATGACGAACCCGATAAAAAAGCAGTTGAATTGCTGTGTAATTGGATTATTGGACGGTGCCTTCGATTCGCCAACTATATATACTGTTTTCTGTTCAAACATGATTGTTGTGCCTCCTGCCATTACAGACATCATAACAGGTATAAATAGGGTGACTATCTATATTATTACAATATGAAATGGTTAAATATATTTTAATATATACAGCAAGCATTTGACAATATATTTTGTATATTAAGTCAATTCTCGATTCCTTCGGCAAGAGAATAGATAAGTTCTATAACTAATACGCCCATCTAACGGGAAAAATCACGAAAGATACTAGGTATTGTTAATGTTCAGGGGTCCTTTTTCGACCTACCCCGCACTTTATTCGACCGTTCATGAATTTATTCGACCTACCCCGCACTTTATTCGGCCGTTCATGAATTAATTCGACCTACCTCGCACTTTATTCGGCCGTCATGAATTAATTCGACCTACCCCGCACTTTATTCGGCCGTTCATGAATTAATTCGACCTATCCCGCACTTTATTCGGCCGTTCATGAATTTATTCGACCTACCCCGCACTTTATTCGGCCGTTCACGAATTTATTCGACCTACCCCGCACTTTATTCGGCCGTCATGAATTAATTCGACCTACCTCGCACTTTATTCGGCCGTCATGAATTAATTCGACCTACCCCGCACTTTATTCAGCCGTTCATGAATTTATTCGACCTATCCCGAACTTTATTCGGCCGTTCATGAATTTATTCGACCTACCCCGCACTTTATTCGGCCGTTCATGAATTTATTCGACCTACCCCGCACTTTATTCGGCCGTTCATGAATTTATTCGACCTACCCCGCACTTTATTCGGCCGTTCATGAAATTTATTCGACCTACCCCGCACTTTATTCGGCCGTCATGAATTAATTCGACCTGTCTCGCACTTTATTCGGACTATGGTTCGGGATCCAACAGATCATTTCAGCCCTTCATACGGCTTATATTTCGCATACAACTCTTTTCGGCGATTGCGATCCTTGAAAGTGGTTGCTGCACCACTTTTTCGATTCTCATAAAGCTCGTCCATATCGACTGTACCGGTTATGATCGTATGTTCATTCATTACCGCCTCGGCTATTATTCCATTTGCTGGCCAAGCGCTGTCACAGGGGCTAAGAATACTGGCGCTCCCATACCCGTTCGGCAGGGGTGACCCTGGTTCACCAACAGTGGGGCAATGAACAAAATATACCTGATTCTCGATTGCACGCGCATGAGCGCAATGGCGAACTCGCCAAAAACCAGCCTCTGTAAATGTGTATGATGGGCAAAAAATGATATCCGCCCCGTTCACTGATAATATCCTTGAAATTTCAGGTATCTCCGCTTCATAACATACCGCTATTCCTATCTTAACCGGACCGATCGAATAAACTTTCAGTTCATCACCTTCAGAAGTATGCCAATTCGCTTCAGCAGGAAAGATATGAGTTTTTTTATGCTCTACGACTGATCCGTCTTTATCAAAAATATATGCAATATTGAAGTATTCTTTTCCGCGTCGTTCCAGATGCGTGCCGGCAATGATGACCTGTTTTCTTTTTCTTGAAAGTGACTTGAAAAGATCTTTGTATTGATTGGTATATTCATCAATCCTGGTAACGGACGAAGCATCCTGTTCTCCCAAGGCCGCTGATAACCCGATGGTCAACAGTTCAGGAAAAATGATATAATCCGAGTCTTCGGGAACTTGGCTGATCAAGTCTTCTACTTGTTCCTGAAATTCATTGAAAGTTGACACCTTTTCTAGACGAAATTGACAAGCCGTTATTTTAATTTTCACAAAAGTCCTCCCAAATCATGCTTTATCCGTTCTTCCAGTCAGTACTTCCATTAGCCTTGTTTTAAAGAAATCAGGATATCTTATCCAGATCATTCATTTCGGTCTGTTGCATGGAGATATGTTTAGTCAGTCCACTTACAATGAATGTTACTAGTATATTAATCAACAAAGCTATGACGCCTGTACTGATATCATTAATTACATGCGGGGTATTTGGCAGGAATGTAGCAACCTTCACATCTGCAATTGTCGAATATAAAACAATCAGGACACCTGCCAATATACCTGCCATCGCACCATACTTATTGATTATATTGGTTTTTGGCAAACTGCAAAACAAGGAAGGTGCCAGTTGCGTAATTAAACTGTATGACATGATATTCAAGATGGCTAAAGCCTCGCCGCCTGTAACAGTTACAATTAAAGCAATGATTGAGATACCAATAATAATGATCCTTGAGACAATCAATTGATGTGTTTCAGTCGCAGCAGGGACCAAAACTTTAAAAAAGCTATTTGTCAGACCTACCGATGCAGCCATTAGCATGACTGAAGCCGGTACAAGCGCCGTCAATAAACCTGCAGCTCCGATAACCCCTATCACCCATGGATCGAATGTTTGAATCGCCAGCCTTAAAAGTGAGAGATCCCCATCAGCTCCTTGCAAACCCGGGATTTCCATGATGGCTGTAAACCCAATGAAAAAAACGAAAAGCAATAACAATGTGTATAACGGTAACGCAATCGCATTTTTGCGAAGGGTCCTTTCCCCATTGGACGATAAAACGACCATGAATGTTTGTGGCAGCAAATAAAATCCTAGTGCATTGAGCAAAACGGTGGACACAAACCAGGACTGACTCAATCCCTGATCTGCCAAAACCAACATTTCCGGTTTAGCAGCCTGCACGGTCTCGAACATTGGCTGTATGCCTCCGAAGTAATGAACTGGAATGTAAATCCCTAAAAAGATAACAACCACCAAAATCATGAAATCTTTCAGTATGGCTGTCCATGCCGAACCATGAATGCCTGAAATCATTACATAGGTAGTTACAACCACAGCACCGATCACACTTGCAGCAACTGGTGAAATGGCTCCGTAAGATGCTTCGGAAACAATGATACCTAATCCTTTGAGCTGAATGACTATGTACGGCACGAGGGCTAAGCTTCCCAATACAGCAACGATCATTCCCATTGACCTGCTTTTATATTTAGACGCAAAATACTCTGGCTGAGAGATAATGGAATGACGTTTTGAATATCTCCATATTTTAGGGACGAGCCAATATGATAGGACGTAAGCTAAGAATATATAGGCGGGAACATAATAAGCAGCGGCACCTTTCGAGTAAGCCCACCCACTTCCGCCCAGGAATGTAAAAGTTGTATAAATTTCACCTGCTATCAGCAGAAAAATGAAGAATGTACCGAAGCCCCTGCCTCCTACGGCAAATTGCTCCATGTCCATATCCTTCCCTTTTCTTGCTTTTATCCCTAAATATAGTGCTAGAACCAAGAAGATGGAAATGATGAGTAATGAGATATTCATTCAGAATCGCTCCCTTTATTATCAGGATCGAACTTATAGACAATCATTAAGATAATCGATGCCATCACCATCCAAAATGCAACCCAAAATAACAAAAAAGGCATCCCCAATATGTACGGTTCTATTTTATTTACGTATGGCAAAAAACCTAAAAACCCTATAAATGGAACAAAAAGTAACAGCTTAATAGCATCCAAATTATACCCTCCCCCTTTTAGGTTCCTTACACGGATGCATCACCATCAGTCAAGCTGACTTTAATACTAAACTGATGGTTTGATAGCACCCTTTTGTTAATATCATTAGCTGCATTCAACCAACCATATATTCGTCTTAAGATGACTGGATGGCAAGGACTGTTTCCAATATTACATTGACGCCTTTTTCACAATCTTCCCAAGTAGTAAGTTCCTCTTCACAATGGCTTTTACCGTTGATGCTTGGGACGAAAACCATGGCAGTCGGTATATAACTAGCTATAAACTGTGCATCATGTCCTGCACCGCTTACCATTCTTTTATAAGGTAGGTCTAATGAATTGGTCGATTGCTCTAGCAAATTGCAAATGGATTTGTCGAACCAAACGGTATCCCTGTCCCACAATTTTTTCGCTTGGATGTCGCAGCCGTCTTCTGAACCTGTAGTTATAAGGCTTTTAATGACTTCCTCCACCTTTTCGATGACTTTGGAATCCTTATGTCTCGCTTCTAGCGAAAAAACCACTTTATTAGGGATCACCGTATGGATATTGGGAAACACATTTACCCTTCCCATCGTAAAAACCAAATCGTCATCAAGCATGCCTAGCTTCTGACGAGCCTCCATAATCAAGCTATTCGCAGTGAAGAAAGCATCTTTTCTCATATTCATTGGGGTGGTTCCTGCATGATCGGATTCGCCTGTAACTTCTATCTCATAGCACACCATACCAAGGACACATTCAACGACCCCGATCGTGAGTGATTCACGTTCAAGAATGGGCCCTTGTTCAATATGCAACTCTAGAAATGCAGTCGCTTCTTTTAAACGAGACTCTTTATCCCCTGCATATCCAATGGCATTCAAAGCACTCTTGAAAGTGGTTCCTTCACTATCCGTCTTTTGCAGCATGATGGATTTTTCGAATTTACCTGAAAGAACTCCCGACGACATCATGGAAGGTTCAAACCTGGCTCCCTCTTCGTTCGTAAAATTGACGATCATTACCGGAATTTTAGGTTGGATATTATTTTCCACCAGAGTCCGCACGACTTCCAAGCCTGCAGCTACACCCAAGATACCATCAAACCGACCGCCCTTTTTTACGGTATCCATATGTGATCCCATTACAATAGGAGGTTTATTTTCAAGTCCCGCCAAAGTAGCGTAAATATTCCCCATATCATCAACCTTAATGGTCATACCCAATTCTTTACAGCAAGCGCAAAAGTAATCACGGACTAATCGATCTTCTTCGGAAAGGGATAGCCGTGTGACTCCGTTGTTTTCTGTTCGTCCAAAATCAGCAAATTTCTCTAGCGTACGACTCAGCCTCTCACCATTAATTAATAATTTTTGCTTTTTCATAGCGAATATCCCCCTTTTTTAATAACTTGCTAAATCCCACTTACGTTCGCTTAAGCCAAAAAAATGAAAGTGAAGCTCTTGATGTTTTAGAGTAGTTACACTAGATTATATTTCTACCAATGTTTCCCTATGATAAAGAATCTCCCCATTCAGAATCGTTGATTCAACTTTCAAATCCTTGATATTTTGGGAATCCACTTTCAATATACTATCATTCAAAACTACTAGATCGGCCAGCTTACCAGCCTCCAGGCTGCCTTTGACATCTTCATCGAAACTCGCAAACGCGCCATTCCATGTGTATAGTTTAATGGCTTCCAAAACGCTTATAGATTGAACTGTACCTATTTTCGTACCTGACCTGCTTGTTCTATTAACAGCAACGTGTATGCCTAATAAAGGGTCGTGATCAGTAACCGGAGCATCGGAACCGCCTGCGGCCAAGATCCCATTATCAATAAAATCACGGGCGGCGTACATGTGGTTGACCCTATTGCCGTAATGTTCAATATATATATCACCGAATTCATAAGGAAATGGGGGGTTGGGGATTGGGATGATTTCAAGTTCTTTCATCCTCATTTGTAAATCTGGAGAAGATATTCCGGCATGCTCGATCCTATGTCTATGATCTTTTCTTGGCGATTCATTCAAAGCCTTTTCCACGCAATTTAAATACATCTCTATCGCTTTGTCCCCTTGGGCATGGACTGTGATCTGATAGCCTTTTTTATGTGCTTGACCTAATACTTGATAGATTTCCTCTTCTTTATAATAAAGAATTCCAGAATAACCTGGATCACTCGAATAGGGCTCACGGGTAGCAATTGTCGGACCGGTACTGCTGCCATCCGTAAACAATTTGGCTGGTCCGATTTTGAATCTTTCGTCCCCAGTTCCGGTTATCACTCCCGAATCCATCATTTTATTTACAAATTCATGAGAATTATTCAATGAACCGACCATCGCATAGATACGGACACGAATATCCTTATTTTTTATGGCCTGCTGCATTAAACGGAAACTTTCAGGACCATGAGCACCTGCTTCATGAATGCTTGTTATTCCTGCTGCGATGAAATGCTCAGATGCTATTTTCACTGCTTTCAACAGTTCACTCTCAGAATAACTTGCTCTATCGGCCATTATCATATTTGCCGTTTCAATGAGTTTGCCTGTAATTCTCCCCTCCCTATCCTTTTCAATGATCCCTCCAGTTGGATTCTCTGAGTTCTCATCTATTCCGGCAATCTCTAAGGCCCTGCTATTCACCACACTAATATGGCTGCATGTACGGGTTACGATAATGGGATGGTCTGTTGAAATAGCATCCAATTCTGCTATTGTAGGATAACGTTTTTCTTTCACAGCAGTCTCATTGAAGCCCCAGGCACGAATCCATTCACCTTTAGGGATCGTCAAAGCTTTCTCCTTCAGATCGATTAACAAATCTTCTACAGATTTGATATGTTCAGCTTTACAACTTACTGCCAATTGATTGACACCGTACAATATTAGATGAATATGAGAATCTATAAACCCAGGAAGTAATGACTTTCCCTGCAAATCAATCACATTTGTTTCATCACCAATAAATACCTTGATTTCCTGATTCGTTCCGACTGCCGAGATACGATCACCTTTAATTGCCAGGGCTTCTGCGACTTCACTTTTTTGATTTACGGTTATGACCTCGCCGTTTATGAATACAATATCCGCTTTCAAACAACACACCCCTTCCTTATTGGTCATACTCATTACCACTTCATCATCATTTACTGCCTTCCACTATCACTTATCGGAATATTCTGTTTTTAACAGATTCATTATATCCACACCAGTTAGTGAAATCATTAGACAAATAGTCAAAAATTTCATCGTTTTTTTATACCTTTTATATAATTATGTCTTATTTCCTATGGTTTCCTGGCCAAGCCCCCTTTTTATCACGCCTAAAGGATAAGGGACTATAACCGATCAAAAAAAGGATAGATAGCTGCTGATATGCTTATCTATCCTTCCATTTTTCAATTTACAACCCATTCAATCTCCCGATAATACCAATGGTCAAATACTGTTTGTTTGCATTAAAATCCCATGTCCAGTAGCGAAGGCTTAATTCGCTTTTATCCACTTTTTCAATAAACGTTTTCATCCCTATCAATGCTGCCCCATATCCCACGTTCGAGGCCAAGGCAAAGATGGCATTCAGCCCTTCATTAATGGTATCCATATACTCAGGTTCGATTTTTAAGATATCAGACCATGTAATACAGAATCCATTTTGCTTGGTACATTTAGATATAGAGTGATTCATTGTACGAACGATTTCATCCCTTAGATCTAGAATTCCATTTTTCAGCTCTTCTGCGTCTTTTTTCTGATAGAGGTTTGCATGATCAGAAAGCAGTTCCTCGGCCCAATTATAAAATAGTTGCGTATAAATGGCGGAAGTTGCCATGATATCAAATTCATTATAATAATTAGCAAAAACATTTTCAGAAAGCTGACCTAACCGATTCTCGGTATCCTTTAAATATTGAATAATTCCCTTTGCCGTTTCACCACGATTCAGCATGGAAGATAGGTGGTGATCAAAATCCACTTTATCGAGGCCTGTTACATCGATTGCAACAAGTTGAATTTTCTCCCGGGTCCGTTCAGGCAAATTCGCCGTACCCTTTTCCATACTTTCCATATCAATATCAAATAAATATATAGAGTTGCATTTAGTTGCCAAATATTCTAAATCCAAATCATCGCAATTGCCTGCACCAATGATAGCCACTTTATCAACGAACGCTTTTTTCGAAAAAACGGCATTGAATAACCCTGTAACTTGTAGACGATGCTGTTTCCACCGCAACTTTCTGTATTCATCCCGATTATGATTCATTTTTCTTTGATAGGTTTCCAAGTTGATCTCTCCCTTTAGGGTACTAACCATTTATATATTGTAACAAAGTATCCCGATATTTTGGAGGTCAGGTAATTTAGATTTCGCATAGTAAAATAAGCGGTAAAAATGTTAGAATAATATGGGAATTATTGAGAAGTAGCGGAGATAACAGGAGGGTGTTCCTTGAGCAAAACAAAAAAGGTTCTACTGACTTTACTAGGTGTTTTTTTAATCATCTTGGCCGGTGTGATGATCCTTATGTTTTGATTCACACACAGTATGAAAGCAGATCCTGATGAAGAAAAGAAAGTCCGGGATCAAGCTGAACGATATTTAGAGAAAACTTTTGATGAAGAAACCGAAATATATGATGTCTTATACGATAACATGGGGAATTGGGGCTATTTTGAATACGCAGCTAAAGTGAAACATGAAAAATATGGGACTCATTTTCTAGTTTTCTTTAATGATGAAACAGGGGAAATGGAGGATACATTCCTATCTGATAAATGGCAAGATGATGCAGAAAAAGAAATCAGGCCTTATGTTGAAAAAGAACTGGGTGAAGTGTTGATATCCAAGGAACTGGGAGATATTACAGAGAATGAAGATTGGGAGGAGATTCAAGAAGAAATAGGCGATTATAATCAATTACTCTTGATGTTTGATGAGGGTGTCGGGAAAGAATTGAAAATTGATCCGAATAAACTAGCCAGCTATAAAGATTACGATGTTTCCCCAACCATACGGATTACCCTTTCACGTAAGAAACAGGACGCAGATGAAGACCGCTTTACCGAAATTATCAATTCACTAAAAAAAGATAGAGTTCTTAAACATGGAAATATGATTGTAGAATATATCAGTACCAATGGTGTGCCACTTGAAGATGAAGAATGGAGTGGGAAATTTTAACAGTAAGGTAAAGAGCAGCAATCTAGCCTGCCGCTCTTTACCCGGTTTTATTTACGGAAAATACCCCCTTCCATTTGTTTTTTATCTCTGGCAAACTATCCAATTTTTTGGTCGGAAATATTTTTGATTCTTCTGATCGTCTTTTTTTTCATGCCATTTGCCGCTAGTACACAAACCATGCTGAAGATGAATAAGCAAAGAAAGAAGATCCAAGCTGCACGATAGCTTTCTGTCAAATCATAGATTACACCCGAAACGATCACACCCAATGAGCCTGCCGCCACAAAAAAAACTTGCACTATGCCAAAGATGGAGCCGAAGTCCTTCTTTCCAAAGATATCATTTGTCATGAAGGGAGGCCCTAGAGTGGATATCACAATGCTAAAGCCAAAGGCGATGGCGAATAAGAATGCGAATGCCTGTGTCTTAGCTAACAATAGCGCTGCCATAGCAATCGTCATGCAAGCGCCTACATAAATGGCGCCTCCTGCCGTACCGTACTTATCCAAAACAGCTCCTAAAATCAATTTTCCAACCGTATTTGCCAAAGATAGTATTCCAAAAATGGTGCCAGCAAAGATGGCTGGATGCCCTATATCGATCAAGTATGCCGGGATATGCATTTGCACCCCGCCAGCGACTAATGCAAAACAAACGATTCCAAGTACGAAAATCCAAAACATTGCTGTCTTCTTTGCTTCCCCCATCGTTAAGCCATTCTGTTCAGATTCCACATTAGTTTCGGCCATTTCCATTTTGTCAGAGCCCAATGGAACAAGGCCCTTTTCTGCGGGACTTTTCTTTGCAAATAGAAGAACCAAGGGTAATGTTAAGACAATTATCAGTATCCCTGCTATTACGTAGGCCGTTCTCCAACCATAATTTGAGATTAAATTTGTAATGATCGGACTGAGTACTGCTGCCCCAATTCCCGATCCCGCAAATGCCAAACCCATGGCCTTTCCTTTTTTCTCATAAAACCAATTGGTTAACATAATTGATATGGGAATATTGGAAAAGCCTGCAACACAGATGCCAATTACAAAGCCTATGATACTAAAATATACAGCTGAGTTGGCAAGCGAGTATGACATGAATCCTGCTCCGGCCATTACTACGCAAATTGACATGATCAATTTCATATTCCCTTTTGCGAGTAATTTACCCATGATCGGAGAAGCAACAGCCACTCCAAGGCCAGCAATGGAAAGTGCAATGGAAAAAGTGGTTCTGCTTATTCCTAAATCCTCTGTAACCGGGACCATGAACAAACTATGCAGGGAATTTATTATCGAGAAACCTGCGAACATTATGAAAAAGCCACACAACACAACATACCATCCATAAAAAATGCCTTTAGAATCTTGTGCCATTTACAGAACCCCCAGTCCACTATTTACAGTGAATTCCCTGCTAATCTCATAAGAACTCATCCTATTTCCATATAAACGGTCTTTTCACGGGTATATTCAAGAATGGTATCCGTTCCAAATCCACTGCTTTTTTGGCCTCCGAATGGGAGTTCAGGTCCCACCCTGCGAAACAAGTTCACCCACACATTACCCGATTCCAGTTTGCGGACCATCCGGTGTGCCCGATCCAAATTCGAGGTCCATATTCCAGCTCCTAAACCAAAATCACTGTCATTAGCTATGGTGAGGGCTTCCTCTTCCGTATCAAAGGGGATAACGGTCGCTACCGGACCGAAGATTTCTTCTTGACAGATACGGAGAGAATTACTATTGACCTTGATCAGTGTTGGCTCAACCCAATAGCCATCAGCTAAATTGGGTTCATCAGGTAATAGGCTAACACCTCCATGACGGCCACCGATGATGATTTCCCCTCCTTCCTTTTGGCCTAATTCTATATATGAGAGGACTTTTTCATATTGAACAGCGTTAGCGATCGGTCCCATTGAAGTGGCTGGATTCATTGGATCACCCAGTTGAATTTGTTGTTCTATCACTTCTTTCATCCTAATGATCATTTCATCGAATATGGACCTTTGAATTAGAATCCTCGATCCGCCTACACATAGTTGGCCTGCGTTGCCGCTAAATATCCCATAGTTTGTCACCCCTTGTGCTGCTTTTTCAAGGTTTGCATCCGCAAAGACTATGTTTGGCGATTTCCCGCCAAGTTCCAAAATCATGGGCTTAGGATTTCGTGCGGTCGATTGTGCTATTGCCCTTGCCGTTCCTCCAGAACCGGTCAGGCTGATTTTGTTCACATCTGGATGGCTTACTAGAGTATCCCCCACTTCCGCTCCAGTTCCTGATACGACATTCAGGATTCCTGGCGGGAGGATTTCATTAATCAGGTCTCCATATCGTAGTGAAGCGATAGAAGCCAATTCAGATGGTTTGATAATGACAGCATTTCCTGCTGCAATCGCATAAGCCGCTTTAATGGTAAAAGTGAAAAGCGGTGAGTTCCATGGAAGGATTCCTACTACTACCCCTAAAGGTTCCCTCAATGAATAACCTACACTTGAAGGTCCCAATTGGACAGTATCACCCTTACTTCCAATAATTGTTGCACCTGCTGCATCATACCAAAGGCTTGCTAAGCTGGGAATGAGGCCGTGGCTCGTTTCCCTGATCACCCAACCATTGTCTCTTGATTCCAACTCAGCTAGCTCTTTACCATGCTTTATGACTAAGTCACCTATTTTCCTCAGGTAAGCTGCCCGATCCATAGCTGGCCTCGAGGACCAATCGGCAAAAGCACTTCGGGCTGCTTCTACCGCCGCTTCGGCATCCTGGGCCATACTGCAAGGAATGGTTGCCCAAACCCTGCCTGTTGACGGATCGTGGCTCTCAATCCGCTTCCCGGAAGAAGCTGGAACCAGATCGCCATTAATCATATTCTGGTACTCTTTCACTTTATATGAAATTTCCAACGTTCATCTCCACCCTTCGGATTAGTAATACATGAGAGTAGCCCTTTCTGCTTTTCTACCAACCTAATGCCGTAGCGGCCTGTTTGTAATATTGTTCAGTACTTCCCAAATAATTCTCATAGAACCTTGCACGCTTAACAAAAAGGTGACAATCAATTTCTTCTGTAAACCCAATTCCACCATGAATCTGAATATTGTCTGACGAAATTCGTACGAATGCTTTCGTGGCAAATATTCGTGCGCAGGAAATGGCTTGAACACGATCTTCTGCCCCGCTTTCCAAAGCCCAGTTAGCATAATAAGCTAAAGATCTAGCTGTTTCGAGATCCATTTTCATATCGACGATTCTATGTTTAATCGCTTGGAATCTTCCTATGGGCTGACCAAATTGTTCACGAATCTTCGCATACTCTGCTGCCATTTCTACCACTTTCTCCATACACCCGACAATTACTGCGGAGAGAGCTGCATTGAAAGAGAGTAATCCTTCTTGGAGGGCATCCCATCCTTGATGCATTGCCCCAAGTACCTGACCCATGGGAATTTCAACATCATTGAAAGCCAATGCTGACAATTGTCGGGTTTCATCAATGTTTTTCTGGCTTTCAAGCGTCAAATTCGTTTCATTTCGATCGACGATAACTAATGTAATCCCTTCATTTCGGTTACCTTTGCCTGTGCGGACTAACACTATATAATGATCAGCCAACTCAGCATCGGGAACCATTGTTTTCACTCCACTTAATATCAACTGACCGTTTAGGGATCTTGCCTCCAAGTTAATCCCAAAAGGACCGTAACTTCCACCTGGTTCTAACCAAGCTAGTGAGAATGTTTTTGTACCGGCCGCAATTTCTGCTAAATACCTACCTTTTTGTTCTTCCGTACCGAATTTCTCTAATAATGGCACAGCTAGTGCATTCGTTTCTAAGTATAAACCCGGCAATAAAGAACGGCCGGTTTCTTCAAGTACAGGTATTAAATCAAGGGGACCCAAGCCCATTCCCCCGTAGTCTTCCGATATATTGATGCTTGTACATCCTAATTCGGCAAGCCCCGATAATAAGGCCCTTAGAGATCCAGTTTCACCCTCTATGTATGCACGGGCCGTTTTTGTTTGCCCGGCACCATCTAAATATTTCCGGACATATCCGCGAAACATTTCTTGTTCTTGATTTAAAGAAAAATCCACCTTTATTCCCCCCGTTTCATCTTAACGTCCCATATCTTTTGGTAAACCTAGAATTCTTTCCCCAATAGTGTTCTTTTGAATTTCGCTCGTTCCACCTCCAATTGTTTGTCCAAAAGAATAAAGATAATTATCCTGCCAATATGAGTTGGAGGAGATTGCATCTTCTTTCCATAGAACGCCCTTATGTCCTTGTAATGAAATAGATTGGGACAACAGCTCCTTGGTAAGTTCACTTACCATCAATTTATCCATTGAACCTTCTGCACCAGGATGACCGTTTTTTAATGTCTTAGTTAGATTACGATAATAGTTCAAAAGTGAACCCCGGGAGCGAGTATATAAATCTACCATTGTATGACGAACAAGCGGATTGCCCAACAATGGCTTATCATCTTCTTTCAATTCTTTAGCTAACCCTACAAGTTCATTAAATTGTTGCTCCAATGTAAAAACTTGCGCTCCGATTCCCGTTCTTTCATGCATAAGCAATGCAATCGTAACTTTCCAGCCTTCATCTACCTCCCCAACTATTTCAGCATCGTATGCAATCGCATCATTCAGATAGACTTCATTAAAATCATGCTGACCATCCATTTGAATGATGGGCCTTGTTTCCACCCCCGGCTGATTCATATCCAATAGGAAAACCGTTATCCCTTTATGCTTTTTATCAAAACGATTCGTCCGAGCCAGTAAAAAGCATCGATCAGCTAAGTGTCCAAAGCTTGTCCAAACCTTCTGACCATTAATGATCCACCGATCTCCATCCTTTACGGCACTTGTTTGAATGGCGGATAAATCAGATCCAGCATTCGGTTCGGAATATCCTTGACACCATACTTCCTCTCCTGTGAGAATTTTTTGGATATATTTTGCTTTTTGTTCGTCCGTTCCAATCTGCATTAGAGTGGGTCCCACCATATGGATGCCTACATAATTCACAAGCGCCGGAGCCTTTACTCTAACCATTTCCTGTTGATAAACTATTTCCTCCATCAACGTCGCTTCTCGTCCGCCGTATTTTTTGGGCCAGGCAATCGCTGCCCAGCCACCTTCATATAATTTCCTTTGCCAATTCCTGAGGAAAACGGCATACTCACCTTCATCTTTTGAAACATTACTGATTCCTTCAAGCCAACCTTCAGGTAAATTTCCTTCAAGCCACGCCCTCAATTCAAGACGGAATTCTTCTTCCTTGGTTGTAAACGAAAAATCCATAGATACTTTCCTCCTTTAATGCTTGCAAATTACACTTCTATAACTGAATCCATTGCGGCAGTGACCGTTCATCCGCAATTTCCATCCAAACCATCTTTACTGGCATACCCACTTCAATATCCTCTGGTGAACATTGCAAAATATTTCCGATTAACTTGACCTGGGGCAACATTTCTAATTCGACTATGGCAATTACGAGCGGTAAATCATCCTGGAATCCAGGTAAAAAGGGTCGATAGGAAACGATATATGAATAGACTTTACCGTTAATATCGCTGCCTTGGCTTTCCCAGCTAAGTTCAGTACTGCCACATTTTGCACAGCTCGGACCGGGAGGGTGGGAATATTGATGACAGCTATTGCATTTTTGAAGAATCAGTTCATGACGATCTGCGCCATCCCAATATGGACTATTATCCTGTGTTTTTAGCGGAATAGGTTTTTGGTATCCCATTTTGTCCCCTCCTAATTTCTTAAAATCATGGCACCGGCCATATCAGGTCCAGCCCAGCCAGTACAGATTCCAATTTCACAATTTTCAACTTGACGAACGGTTCCTTTGTATTCATGGCGAACTTGACGAACGATTTCCAATACGTTATTCATTCCATGTGTATATCCTTCCGATAACATTCCTCCTGCGGTATTCGAAGGTAATTTCCCACCGATCCGCAAGTTTCCTTCGGCTACAAAGTTACCGACCTCTCCACGCGGAGCAAATCCATAAGCCTCCAGCTGCCGAAGTACAACCCAGCTATAACAGTCATATATAGATGCAACGTCAATATCTTCAGGTTTTACTCCAGCCATTTTATATACCTCAGGCGCGACATAGTCAGCAGCCACTTCGGTTAAATCATTCCAATAATGTGCATGGGACACACACTGCCTAGCAGATAAACCCATGATGTATACCGGTCTGGACTTGCATCCTTCAGCTCGTTCTGCTGAAGTGACAATGATTGCATTTGCTTCATCGGACTCCAGGCAGAAATCATGTTTTTTAAATGGATAGCTTAAATAGGGCGTTTTAAGATATTCCTCCATCGTTAGTGGTTTACCATAAAAGTAAGCTTTAGGATTCCTTTGAGCATGTTCGTAAAAAGCTAAACAGACATGCCCTAGATGTTCCTCTGTCAGCCCGGTTTCATGCATATGTCGCGTCGCAAAAAGTCCGAACCACTGAGCAGGACTGCCAGCACCGTAAGGAATGATGAAGCTTCCGCCTTCTATGGCTGTTTGAAGCATATTCACATCCCATCCGCCTCCACCCATCCTTACCCCTGAGCGTCCATTCATGGAACGATAAATCAACACCGTATTCAATTGACCTGATTCGATTAATCCAACAGCGTCAGCTATCAGCATTTCGGTACTGCTTCCCCCGCCCAAAATATCCTTAACATATTTGGGACGGACCCCTAAATATGTTGCTAATTGATGAGATGTACAAGAATCGTTTTCCGAATAGCTCATGAACCCATCAATTTCTTTCGCTTGAAGCCCAGCATCATTCAATGCAGCTCGAGCAGCGTCCAACGCCAAATGTAACGGGGTTGTACCGGAATTCTTAGAACGCTCACTTTCCCCTACACCGACAATGGCATAGCGATTTTTAATGCTTTCCATAATAAACCCTCCTATTTGATAACTTGATAACTTTATTTAATCTGTAAAACGACTTCACCTGAACCCACAATTTGCTCTGGTTCCTTTTCAGCAATAAGGTCCAGCCTTACAAAGCGTTGACCTCTTTCTTCATATAAACTTTTCACAAAAGCAGAACACGTGAGTCGATCTCCTGGTACGGTTACAGCACCAAATCTCATTTTAAAGTTTGCTGGTACAGCATGATCACCAGCCAGTTTCATTACATATTCACCAAGAAACCCCATTACCAGCATTCCATGAGCAATCACACCATTCATGCCAATTTCTTGAGCAAATGCATCATCTGTATGCAATGGATTGAAATCTCCTGAAGCACCGGCGTATTTAACAAGTTGAACCTTGGTTACAGGTGGCTTGATGAAAGATTCAAGTCTTTGCCCTTCATGTAAATTTTCATATTTCAACATCCCTGATTCCTCCTGTTTGCAGTTTGCTAGAATTTGATATTGATACTTTAATGCCATGAACTATGAGCATGTTTTTTCAAACAGGAGCATGATCACTCTTGATGGGCCGATAAATGATATTTGTTCGGCTTATGACCACCATTTCACCTGACTCATCTTTCATTTCTGTATCAAGTACCAAGAACTGCATCGTTCCTTTTCTTCCTTCCCGTTCGTATACATTTGCAACTTTCATCTGACAGTACAACCTATCCCCTGGTCTAATGGGGCGGGAATAAATAAACTCCTGTTCACCATGCAGCATTCTCCTTTGTTCCAGGCCCAAGTCAAGGCTTTCGCCGCTATCCTGACCAATGGCAATCGGGAAGGTTGGCGGTGCTATAATGCCACCATATGAAGTTTTCGCAGCAAATTCTTCATCCATATATAAGGGATTAAAATCACCAATCGCCTCAGCAAATTGACGGATATGCCTCTTTTCGACTTCAAATATAAATTCAGCTCCAGTTAAACCATTCAAATGATCGAGTTCCATTGCTCTCTACCCCCTAATAACGGTATTATCTTTCACATTATTTTTTACAACAATCATGGCATCAGCTGCCTTGATACCGTTTTCATATACCAGCAAAGGATTAATATCCAATTCGTCGATGGAATCTTTATAATCTGTAACTAGCGCGGAAACCTTTAATAACACATCAATGATGGCTTCGATATCAACTGGTGCTTTCCCGCGTGCTCCCGTTAAAATGTCCTTCCCCTTGATTTCTTCAATCATTTCAAGTGCATCTTGTCTTGACAGCGGAGCAATTCTAAACGAAATATCTTTGTAAATCTCAACAAATATTCCCCCAAGACCAAACATGATAACCGGTCCAAATACGGGATCATCACTTGCTCCAACAATGATTTCCACTCCATCAGGTAACATTTCCTGAACGGAAACGCCGTTCATTGTAGCCTCAGGTTTATAATTTAGTGCATTGCGCTTAATATCTGTGAAAGCTTTCCTGACCTCAAGTTCAGTCCTTACATTCAATCGAATCGCATCCGCTTCCGTCTTATGTGGGATATCCGGCGAATCGACCTTTAACACAACCGGATAACCGATACTGTTAGCGAATTGTACTGCATCGTTTTCATTTTCAGTTATAAAACGCTTCGTGGCAGCAATCCCGTATCGTTCCAAAACCAGACTGGCTTCTGATTCACTTAATGTAGCACCGGGCTTCAGCATGTCCTGTAAGCTTTGTTTCTCTATTTTCTTTGTACTATCAGAAACTTGAGATTCAAGATTTTTTCGATAAAATTCACTGTATTCAACTAGTTTCGCCAACCCTCTTATCGGATTAAGGTTTCCTGGAATGACTGGTATGCCATTTTTCACGAGCTCAGCGGTAGCAGGCGGGAGTGTCATGCCATCTAATGGAAAAGTTGTAATGAATACAAATTTATCTGAGCTTCTGCAAATTTCAATAAACTCTTGAAGCAAAGGGTGCTCGGCAGTCCAATTAAAAGGAAATTCCGTAAAAATGATGTTATCGACATCCGGATCTTCCACAAGTGCCCGCAATGGCGCAAGGAATAACTCAGGATTGGAAACAGAGGCGGCCGCTGTTAAATCCACAGGGTTGGAAGCGCTTGCATATGCAGGTATATTACGTTTGATTTCTGTTGTTGTCTTTAAGCTGAGTGGGTTGATGGTAAGTCCGTATGATTCACAGCGATCCGCTTCATTTATCCCCCTCCCGCCAGAACTAGTGATGATTACCGTATTGCGTCCATTTGGAAGCTTCTTTGATAGGAATAGCTTTGAAAAAGATATGATATCCTCATAATCGTCGGCCCTTACGATGCCAGCTTGTTTAAAAAAGGCATCATATACTTTATCCGATCCCGCAAGTGATCCTGTATGAGAAGCAGCAGCTCTGCTTCCGGCCAAACTCCTCCCGGTTTTCATTACAATTATGGGTTTATTACTATCCAATGCCTCTTTTGCCAGGCTTCGTAATTTATCCGGATTTTTTGCTCCTTCCAAGTAGCCGCTTATCACACTTGTTTTGGAATCATGGATCATATATTCAATTACATCCGAGAATTCAGTTTCCATTTCATTTCCTACACTCACGAAGTAGTTGAAGCTCAATCCATTCTGAGCTGCTGCCATATAGGTCAAAACACCAAATGCACCGCTTTGGGAGACATATCCTACCCCTCTTTGGTCATTAAAGGGCACTGATAGAATGGCAGGGGAAAAAGTGCCAATCAAACCATTCGACAAATTCACTAATCCAACACAGTTGGGGCCCACTATCCGTATTCCATTCTTTCTTGCAATATCGGTTAGCAATTCCTGTTGCTTAATGCCTTCTTTTCCTGTTTCCGAAAAACCAGCAGCAAAAATGATGGCTGCCTTCACTTTCTTTTGAGCACATTCCTCTAAACCTTGCTGCACTTGCTCCGCCCCAAGGCAAAAAATGGCTAAATCAATTTCATACGGAACATCTGACAATGATTCATAGCACTTTATCCCTTCAATCTCTTTTGCATTGCGATTGATCGGGTAAATCTCTCCCTTAAAATGACCCTCCAAAAGAGCTTTGACCTGTAAATTCCCGATTTTGTATTCACTCTTGGAGGCACCTAGGATTGCGATGGATCTTGGATTGAATAACGGCTCAAGAGTTTCATGGGAATTGTTTAAATGTTGGTTTTCTATCATGAATCTTCCCTCCTACATTAAAAAGATATCTTTGAACTAATCTTACATGGAGGGCGTTAATATCCTGAAAAATCATAGTTTGTTAAATTCATTTAAAACATTAGGCAGTTAATTATTTTTAATAGATGAAAATTCTCTTATACAGCAGGGTCAAAAGAATAGTATGAAAAATATGTGTTCTGGATGACCCCGACTTCTTACATTGATAGCCCCGACATTGGAACAAGATAAACGCCTTTGCTTTTTATGTATATGGCAACACAAACAACCCTCTTCCTGATAAAGGAATAGGGTTAATTTGTTCATGATCAATTAATATGTTTCTGTTTTTCCAGCCATTTCTTCATTTTCGTTTGAATTTTAGAGGATGGAATTTTCATCCCTCTCTCAATGTTACTGACATATGGGGCTGATATCTCCAGCTCTTCTGCTAATTGATATAAGGAGAGGCTAAGTTTTTTTCTTGTGATTCTTATTTGCTCACCAATATGATTACTGTTCTTCAGGTTAGCTGGGTCTTGCTTTGCAAGACGATTGTCAGTGTGAGATCTTTGTTTTTTTTCTATGGAGCGATATTGCTCTTTTATGATATCAGGCGGTTCTATTAATATCATCGAATTCAGCCAAATACTGGCCCATCCTTTATAATCGGCTATGGATTCATCCCACTTTTCATAATGCCATGATGCAATTACGCCGTCATCTAGTAGAACATCCAAAGCT
Organism: Bacillus sp. T-10(2022); assembly: GCF_056502895.1. Classification (NCBI taxonomy): domain Bacteria; kingdom Bacillati; phylum Bacillota; class Bacilli; order Caryophanales; family Bacillaceae; genus Bacillus; species Bacillus sp. T-10(2022). Next base: position 2,749,218 of record NZ_CP113518.1, on the reverse strand, counting down.
TTCTCGAAACGTTCCCTAGTACGCGATGGTGTTCGTTCATTTAATTTTTCACCGATCGATTCCAATAGGGTACTGGTTTTATTCGGTTGTAAAAAGTCTCCTTTTCTTGCTTGGGTCCTCCAACGCCAGCTTAAATATCTTGTAAGCCGTTTTTCCCGAATTTGCCTATATGGATTATATTGAAGTGCTTTTATTGAAAGTAAGGCAACTTGTCTTGCAGAACCATTAAGATATTTGGCGAAAACCTTATCGATCGTGAACGTTATCTTTTTCCTGCATGCTTCTTCTGATATATCATATTCCACGCCATTACGATCTTTAAAGATAAACGTCCTCCCTTGTAGCTTTGTCTGAACAGGCTTACCTTTATCATAGATGGTAGCTTTGTTAATGTTAATCCATATGCTTTGTATATTTGTAAGCGATTTCAAAATTTGAGCACGCTGTTTGGCCTCGTAACCACCCCGACGCCCAAACCCACCAAGTTTTGGCTTTAATCCTCGAATTGAAAGGAGGTCATTTAAATAAATTTCCACTGTTTCCTCATTATGAGCAGCCTTTGACAGGAAAAGGCTGCAAAGAGCATCAAAAACATCTACATCCACATCAGATAAAGAGTGGACTCGGTTCCAAGCTTCTTTCACATTCGTCTGCCCATAGGTTTTATGATCGTTACCAAAAGGGATTATTTGTATGAAACCTTCTGTATTCCCCTTTAATATTGGTGTTGCAGGCCAAGGAATGTTTCCAATGATTTCGAAATTTTTTTTATAAATTGCATCTCTAACCGACTGATATGGAGCACTATTCATAACAAGCAAATGATCTTGGACGGTAAAGTTGAAAGCGAAATCCCTCATTGTGGATAATAATAAATCTGATGTTTGAAAATCCCTCTTAAAACATAGCAGGTTTTCTATCTTTTCGATGGTATTGTTTTCAATATTAAATTCAATCATGATTTTATCGATCCACTCTTTAATATATTCATTAACGATATCTGTTACTCTCGATAAAAATCCAGTGTTTTCAGTAAAATGTTTTGTGAGATGATCGTAAAATAACTTATTTAATGCTTGATCATCAAGTCTTTCCATTTCATTAACACCTATTGATAAGGCTATTTCTTCAAGGACCCATTCTTTTACTAGCAGTCTAAACCAGCTGTAAAATTCCTCCCAAACCGATCTCTCAGCCAAAAAAGTTTCATTTTTTAATTTTTTTTCCATTTGGTAAATTGAATCTTCCATTAAATGTTTATCTTTTAAAACAGCATGTTTTTTTGTAGAAACCCTTTCATATTCACTTAATAGATAGAATACGACATGTTGGGCAATATGTGACAATGTTTCGTTTCTCGCCGTTAACCTCAGCTTGGCAAATAGCTCTTCATTCTCTTTATATGCTTGTTCCCAAATAACAAAACTTTTATTGTTCAATCCATCTTTAAAGGTTAGAAACCCCTTTGAATTTTTTAATTTGTGTGTTTTGAATTTATTATTGAAATCATGATATTGATTGTTTTGCTCATATATGCAAAGAACCAAAAAATTATTAATTTTGCTTGACCAGCGGTACGATAAATACTTAAGGCTCTCATTTTTTTGGTTCGATTCCATTTTTCCACTCTGTCTCTCATTGCTATTCAACATGAATACCTCCTAGTTCAAACTGCGTCTAAATACAAAGTACTCAGTGTTTTAGATGAAAAAAAGTCATGATATTTTAAATGCAACTAAATATTTTTAGTTTTTTTTTATATATTCCATATAAAAATGAAAAATCCTTCCATGCATTATAGGTGTAACTGCCCCATTTCCTGAATAAATGTATCTAGTAAATTATATTCAATATCTTCTGAATCATCCTTAGCGAAAGATTCTGATTGGTAGCGCTATCACTTCCATTCCTGGGATAAAAATCTCAACAATTGCAGTTTTTACAAGGATTCATCCATTGTCACTAATACCCCTTAAGGTAATATATTATGTTCATAAAAAATCAATAATAGGAATTTTACCCCAGGACTTTCACCCTTTTCTCAATCGTATAAATATTCAAAAAAATGTCGAGTTGAGTCATCACTCCTTTTACCCTTATACTAGGGTAGAAAAATCGAAGGAGGAATTACATATGAAAAAGGAAATTTCAATCATTGGTGTGCCAATGGATCTTGGTCAAACTAGAAGAGGAGTGGATATGGGGCCTAGTGCCATCAGATATGCAGGATTGAGTGAAAGACTTGAAAACATTGGCTATACTGTCCGTGATGAAGGTGATATTAAAGTAGAAATACAGGAAAGAGCACAAAGTGATAGTGACACAAATTTGAAGAATCTGCAGGACGTAGCAGAAGGTAATGAAAAATTGAGTCAAAAAGTGGATGAAGTCATCCAAGCAAATCGTTTTCCTTTAGTTTTAGGGGGAGATCACAGCATTGCTATCGGGACATTAGCCGGTTTAGCGAAGCATACTGAAAACTTAGGAGTAATATGGTATGATGCACATGGAGATTTAAATACTGCCGAAACATCACCATCAGGAAACATACATGGTATGTCCTTAGCAGTAAGTTTGGGCCTTGGCCACCCTGCACTGACTAAAATTGGCGGATATTCTCCAAAAGTCAAACCAGAGAATATTGTCATCATTGGTGCCCGTTCTTTAGACCAAGGTGAAAAAGAGTTAATCAGGGAAAAAGGAATTAAAGTCTATACTATGCATGAGATTGATAGAATGGGTATGACAAAAGTGATGGAAGAATCGATTGCCTACCTGAAAGAACGTACGGACCTTGTCCATTTATCACTTGATCTTGATGGTCTTGATCCAGATGATGCACCAGGGGTCGGAACGCCTGTAATGGGAGGCATTAGTTACCGTGAAAGCCATCTTGCCATGGAAATGCTAGCTGAAGCTAATATCATTACATCAGCAGAGTTTGTTGAGATAAACCCAATATTGGACGAGCATAATAAAACGGCTGAAGTTGCTGTCGCATTAATGGGCTCATTGCTTGGGGAAAAATTACTATATGGAGCGGAAGATCATATCTCTCCTGATTTATTGGCTCATGTTAAATAATCGGACTCTATGTTTTTGATAGAAATATAGAGAGTTCGTTAAAGTGATGCTCCATGGGAAAAGCCCATACTTCTTTTATGAGCTTCTTCCCATTAGCGGATGATCGACATGAATCAATTTACATCCCTAGTTTCCTGACGCTTGGCTTCTCTTTCTTTATTAAGCGGCGCTTTCGAAATTAATTCTGCATAGGTACCTATGTTCATTGACTCATGCTTCTTTAATGCAGAAGTAATCTCTTTTCGGAGGGAATTCGACATCATCTAAGAATCAGAATCAAAGCTATTAGACTTGTAAAAACACAAATTCCCTAATAACGTCCCAACATAAATGAAACCGTTTGCACCCATCAGGTAAAGGAGTTTTTCAATGAAAACAGCAGAAAATCAACCAAATGAATTAAAACGGAGCATGAAAGCAAGACATTTATTTATGATTTCAATAGGGGGATGTATTGGTACGGGCTTTTTCATCGGTTCAGGCTATACCATTCATGAAGCAGGAGCCTTCGGTGCTATCCTCTCTTACATAGTCGGCGGCTTCATCATGTATTTAACGATGCTTTGCCTTGGTGAACTATCAGTTGCCATGCCTGTATCCGGTTCGTTTCAGACATATGCGACTAAGTTCATCGGTCCTGGAACCGGATTTGCCATCGGATGGCTATACTGGTTAGGTTGGGCCGTTACAGTTGCCTTAGAGTTTCTGGCAGCAGGACAGCTAATGCAAAGATGGTTTCCTGAATCACCCGTTTGGATGTGGTGCGCAATCTTTGCTTTTCTCATCTTTTCACTGAACGCCTTATCAGCAAAGGCATTTGGCGAATCGGAGTTTGTTTTTTCCAGCATAAAAGTATTGGCCATCATTCTTTTCATCATCGTTGGCGGTGCTGCTATGTTTGGTATGATTGATATGAAAGGTGGACAAGAAGCTCCATTTTTCTCTAACTTTTTCGCTGAGGGTCTTTTCCCCAATGGGATATCGGCCCTGCTAATCACAATGATTACAGTAAACTTTTCCTTCCAGGGCACTGAATTAATCGGAATAGCCGCTGGAGAAAGTGAAAACCCGGAAAAGGTCATACCAAAATCCATCAAACAAACCGTTTGGAGAACCCTTTTCTTCTTTGTTCTTTCTGTCACTGTACTTTCGGCGATGATCCCAAGGGAAAAAGCCGGTATCTCAGAAAGTCCATTCGTTGTTGTACTTGATAGTATCGGAGTTCCGTATGCAGCTGACATCATGAACTTCATCATTCTTACAGCACTATTGTCAGTGGCGAACTCCGGTCTTTATGCTGCGACACGTATGCTCTACTCGCTTTCAAGGGAAGGTATGGCAAGTCCGAAGCTCGGTTTGGTGAATAAGAGAGGGATTCCGCTCAATGCCCTGCTCATCACCCTGGCGATTGCCGGTTTATCATTACTTTCAAGTGTAGTAGCTGCAGACACAATATTTGTCTTTCTTCTCTCCCTTGCAGGGTTAGGTGCACAAATTGGCTGGATTGCCATATCGGCTAGTCTTCTTGCTTTTAGAAGATCCTATACCCGCCAAGGCGGAAAGATAGAAGATCTGAAATTTAAAGTTCCGCTATACCCATTCATCCCCATACTTGCATTAATAACAAACTGCATCGTCATGATCAGTTTAGCATTTGTTCCTGAGCAGCGAATGGCCCTTTATTGCGGGGGAGCATTCTTCCTTGGATGTTATGCGGTTTATCACTTTAGAGTGAAGAAAATCAAGAAAATAGAAACTCCCAAGCAGGAAGTTGAATTAAATGCCGGTAAAAAAATGGTCATTTGATCCAGAATTCCGCGGAGTAGAGTAAGTGGTGAAAAGCAATCTTTACAATCCATTAAGATTGCTTTTCAAAGAAGAAATACCCTGGATGTTATCACACCCAGGGTATTTCTTTTATTTAATCACCATTTCCTTAAATAGCTAGGTAATGGTAATCCACTGTAAGAAACCTTCCTTTTCCCTTCCAGCTTTTTAGTTCCCCAAACTATTCCCTGTAAAATTACGCATATAATAGGAAGCTAAATTTTCAGCTCCATCTAGGCAATAAAAACAAATATCAAAACAAAAAAATCATCTTAATCGATGATTTTATATTGTGCAAATTCTTTTAATTTAGGCAGGATTGGCTCTAAAATTTCCTTGGCTATGTAATCGGTATCCAATCCAATGAAGCGTTCACTTTCCATGTCGACCGATCTCGCATTTTCCGGGTCATCACAAAAAATAAACGATATGATTCCGTTATCTTCCTTCATATCTACATATTTAAATGCAATGTCATGTTTCGTAAGACAACTTTCAAACGCAATGCACAATTCATCTATATTTGATTGACTAATAGATGTGAATTTCATATTGATCATCCCCTCTGCTAAAGGATAGCAAAATAAAGCATGAATTTCAAAGCGAAATTCATGTCCCATTCATATATTCATGATTCATATGACACTTTTGAAGAGGAAAATGACATAAAAAATTGCCCTTGTTTGGAATATCACCCGTATGAAGCCTTTTGATGAAGATTGTTTGGGTAAGGATCCCCCATTAGAAATGAGTGTAACCAATCGATTTCATCCACTTTCCCACCTTTACCATGATTTAATTTTTTATCTTTCAACAGCGATTAATAAGGATTGCCCTAGGCATAACCGCATTTTGTATCGCCAGGATATGCAGTTCCTCATGAATATTCCATGGCATGTCTCATATCTTTATACAAACACCTTGTTAGGAGTGGACCAACATGAAGTCTTTTTATAAAGGAACGCTCATTTTGATTGTTGCAGCGTTTTTTGGTGAATGTATCGAATTTTTAGTGAACATGCTCCTAGCCAGGGAATTACACGAAGAGGGCATGGGGCTTTATATGTCGATATTGCCAATTTTCTTTTTGATATATGTGATCGCCAGCCTTGAATTACATATTTCTATTTCAAAATTCGTTGCGGAAAATAAACAGGCAATGCATTATAATCTTATCATTCATGCACTTAAAATGGCTGCAGTCGTCGTATTGGTAATGTGTGTAGTCATGCCTTTCATACTTTCCTTCTCATCCATAATGGACAAATACCATCCCTATATTAAATGGCTGCTCATCACATTGATCCCAATAGTTGCCTTTTCGTCGATTGCAAGAGGCTATTTCATGGGTGTTCAGCAAATGGGGAAAATTGCCTTTTCCAACTTTTTAAAGGATATCATTCAATTCGGCTTGCTTTTCCTCATCTTTGACTTATTTCATTTTAACCAGGAAAAGTCATTGTTGATGGCCTTTTTTGTTTTGATTGGCAGTGAGTTCCTCGTTTTTCTATACTTGATCAACCTTTTGGTTCTTCAAATGCGAATCATGAGGCGCGGTACAAACTCACGGACAACCGGTAAACATGCCCGGCAAAAGTTATTGGCGGTTTCGCTGCCCACCATGGGGTTAAGGATCTTTCATGCGATAACAAATGCGATCCAACCTTTTTTGATCCACACCGCCCTTCTATCTGCAGGATTCGGTGCGGTAGTGGCTACAGAGCATTTTGGAATGCTCACTGGAGTAGCGATGACGATCGGCTTCTTCCCAGCCTTTATCGCACATTCCTTAATGATCATGCTCATTCCGAATGTTTCGAATGCTTACAAGAGGCAGGATAAGGAAAAATTGAGGGTTTTATTGCAAAAATCGATGTCTTTCACCGTACTGTATGGAGTTCCGGCTGTGATCTTCATATATTTCTTTGCGGAACCTTTGACCTCCCTCTTTTTTTCTTCAACATCTGCCGCATACTATTTAAAGTTATTATGTCCTTATTTCCTTTTTCATTTTTTTGTCATTCCCATGCAAGCCTATCTCATCGGCCTTGGTTTAGTGAAGGATGCTTTCATCCATACCGTATGGTCCCATATTGTTGCGTTTTTAATGATGTATATCCTAGGGTCTCAGGCTTCTCTTAATATGGGAGGAATCATTTTAGGAATGAATACAGGCGCTGTATTATTAACTTTCATGCACTACTTGACCATTTGCAAAAAAATCGGCATAAGCATCTTACTGACGAAATCAAGATCGATATCGATAAAGTGAGGCAAAACCAAAGCAAAATCTCTTGCTGTTATTGGTATATAAAGATTTAGTTTTAAAAAATTGAGCCTTTCCCTGTACATATCACCTTCGTTACTGTATATTTCAACATACTTGGGTAATAATCAAGTAAAATGGTTTAAACTAACCATACAATAGTAATGGAGTGATTTCATGAGTAAAGCTAAGGCTAAGAGCGGAACGGGTAAAGGTACCGGCACAGGAACGGGCAAGAAGGGCTGGAATCGTTGGAAAACAAGTGCCAATAAGAAAAAAAGCGCCAAACCATATGTAAGTAAAGGCGTCAAACATTCCAATGACTCAAAAGCATCCGGTCATGCTGCAGGCGACAAGACAGATAAATAAGTGCTTGTCCTAAAACCCACAAAAAATTTTATGTTTGTTCCATATTCTCATACAGGGTGTTAAGAGATCTGTATGAGATAAATGGGTGTTATAGATATAAACCACGCACGATATCCATATGAAGCTTAAGAAGTACGGCTCATTTACATACCATCAAAAAAGACACTCCAATTCCCGGTAGTGTCTTTCGCATTTTTAATATTTTCTTTTTATCTAAATTGGCTTTTGGGTTTGATGGCATTGATTTTTTTCGGGGAAAACTCTGTACGAAAACCGTTAGTGGCTTTTTTAACAGAGTCTGTAACTGAATGTATCGCTTCACCAACATCCTGGGCAGAATCCAATAATGGTTCAACCGTTTTCATTTTAGTTTTTACATCGTCGGTGATTTCATTTGCAGTTTGCAATAGTTGTTTCGATTCGCCGGATAGATCGTGGATGGCATTTCTCACTTCAGCCAAGGTTTGATTGGCTTCTCCTATCGTGACCATTCCCTTTTGAAGGGTACTGATTAAAAATACGACCAACCAAATGAAGGCTAAGGCGATCGCAGCTACACTATATTCAATAATCAAGATAAAGCTCCCCCTCTAAATTAAATAGTAGAATCAATTGCTTCAAATATGTTAGTGGATCCCGGGGTGCCTGTTTTTAAAGTTAAATGGTACTACTTGATTTTGATTTGAACCCCCTCAGCTTCAGTTCGAATCAAAGGAGCTGTCGGAGCGGATAATTCCTTGTGGCGGCCTTCCAAACTGGCTTCTTTCATGGAATTGGTTACATTATGAATCATTTCCCCAACATCTTGAGCGGATTCTAGCAATGGATCGACATTTTCCATCTTCCCTTTTACATCCGCAGTAATTTGATTGGCAGAGTGGATCAATTGTTTGGACTCTTGCGTCAATCCATGTACTGCATTCCTTACCTCTTCCAGTGTTTTATTTGTTTCTTCAAGTGTTCCCATTCCTTTACGCAGCGTTTGGTTGACATTATATATCAAATACACGACAGCTCCGGAGACACTGGCCACACTTAATTTAATAAACATTTTCATATATCCACTCCCTTCATTTAAATTTATGCACTGTCCCTTCCAATCATTCCCTAAAGTACATCACTCTGTCCGGTCGGTTTTAAAGAACCTTTTTCCTAGAAGTTTAAAGGTTAATAGTAAGGGAGAGACCATATTTAGGAGGGAATTTGTTCATGCCACATGAGAATTATTCATCTGTTATCCAAACTTTAAATGATTGTATGTCCGCGTGTAATCATTGCTACGACGCATGCTTAAAAGAAGATCATGTAAACATGATGGTGGAATGCATTCGCTTGGATCGGGAATGTGCGGATATTTGCTCTTATTTAGAACAGGCGATAGCAAGAGGAACACCGTTTATTTCAGAGTTGGCTGAAGTGTGTGCCAAGATTTGTGAAAGCTGCGGAAACGAATGTAAAAAACACGATCATGAACATTGTCAAAAATGTGCTGAGGCATGCTTGAGATGCGCAGAAGAATGCAGAAAATTAGTCGCTTGATGTAGGGAATAGCAATAAGCTATTCCTTTGATTAATCTTCCCTCTTACCTACCCATTCTTCTATTAAATCTATTAAGGGATGATGATATATTAAATATATTCTAGCGAGGTATATGTTGAAATTTTTTAATGGCAATAAATATTTTAAAAGATAAAATTTTTAAAATACCAAAAGCATATATTGAAACCCCTTTTTTTAGGCACACTAGTATTAAAAACAGGAGGATATTATGACACCTCGGAATGTTCCTGCTAAAGATGATTTAGAAGTGAAAGATACCCCGGCTTCACCTGATAAGGAAAGCGAAATAGACAAACTCAATCGATTATTAGGTGCGGTCATGCGATATTTATCAGATGATGAGCAAGAAGAAATTGATATAGAGTATCTTCTCGAAAACACCGAAGGGCTTCGGGATTGGTGGAGCGAATATAGGGAGCTTGATCGAAAACGGGTCGAAGAAGAAATAAAAAATTCCCTGACGGATCTATCCCTTGAAGAGCTTGAAAACATCCGTGAACAAATCCGTACAAAGGCATAATAAAAAAAATCCCTGCATCGGGATTTAACCTGATCATGCAGGGAATTTTTCTTTCCTATTATATACAAACACATATTTTTGAATTTACGTTATATGTGATACCAGAAATCCTTTATTCAACTTTCAATGGCCTTAGTTCCAGTTGATCGATCATGTAATCCACTAATGCATGCAATGGATTTAAAACTGTCTTTCCTGTCTCAAGCTCATATCTCATAGTTGCTTCGACCATTGATAATTGAGCCACCGACAGCGGTCTTTCTTCGTTATTAAACTGGTATAGGCAGTTCATGATTTCCTGGTTATATCTCTCTCCCAATCCCTGCATAATCAATTCAAAGGCATTATCGATAATGATAACTTCATAATCCACAGCCCCATATTTTTCAGCATGGGCTTTTAATCGTTTGACTGTTCCTTCAACAGTTGCTGGGTTCGTGAATAAAATCATTTGCGGTTGCTGTAATTGGCAAATTTGCTCAAAATATGGTTCATCGATTTTAATGATAGGCATAGGTAAGGATAGTTGTTCTTCGTTTAAAAAGGCGATGTAGTTTGTACAAGTTATCAGAATGGCATCCACTTTACATTCGGCAATCCATTCGACCTGTTCTTTTACCCTTTTTTGAGCATCCGAATTGTTAAAAGTTGCATCAGATGACACCCGATGCATCAATCCCGGATCAACAAAATGAAGCCATTCAATATCGTATTTCGAGAATGCGGCTTCTATGTATTCTATATTTGTATAGTGAGCATGCAAACAGCCTATCTTTTTTTTCATAAATCTCCCGCCTTCATCAGTTAGTATTCTGATTATTCTAACACAAAAAGTGGCGGTACATTGACCGCTGCAGGGAAAAACGATCATTAGCCATAGCCCTCTCCTGCCATTATGAGGGGTAAAAGACTGCTTCTTTGAGGAAGGCTCAGTTGGTATGAATCCGGCTTTCAAGCATATATTTATCAAGGCGATAGCAAGAGGTATCATCAGTAAAACAAGCATTTGTTTTAGAATAAAAGTCAAACCGTAATAGTAGATAAAAATCAATATATTGGAGAGTGTTCACCATTCTTTATTTAATTGCGATTATTTTCCCTCCATTAGCCGTATTATTAGCCGGTAAACCCGTTCAGTCTGTGCTTAATTTGGTCCTCACACTATTTTTTTATGTCCCTGGTTTAATTCATGCACTCTTAGTGGTGCATGATAAGAAAGCTGATAAACGAATGAAGCAGCAAACAGCAATTATTTCTAAATCGAAACAAACGACTAAGTGATTTAGACAACCACTAATAACCCGAATGAAGCACCAAGGCGCATTTTATTCGGGTTATTACTATCGAAAGAATTCGTTTAATTGAATCTGTGCGTCTTCCTAAGCCCTCTATGATAACAAGCGTCACATATTTGAAAACGCGAGTCATCCGGCAGCCTTTTTCCACAGCGCTTGCATTTTTTTTGATAATTCAACATTTCGTCTTTTAACTGATCATGAACGCCATCACTGATTTCTTCACGGATACGCTCCCAATAAACAGCTTCGGTCCGTTTACCCATCCGATATAAAAATAATAGATGAAGACCTATCGCTTTATAAGATAACTCCAATTCCTCCAGATTCCTTGTCTTGATGACCGGTTCAGGAAGGTCACTGTTCTCGGCAATAGCTTCGACCGTTTCCAGCCACTGTCTGATAAGACTTGGTTCTTTTGCCGAAAAAGGAATATGCAGGAAACCATATAAATCCATTAAAGAAAAACGCGCTTCGATTTCAGTATCCCGTATTAGTTCGTAAAGCTCCCTTTCTTCGGATAGCGATGCCTTTTTCGTGCCTTTAGGGGGCTCAAACCTCTCCCACATTTCGAAAAATGTCCCTAGGTTCCGGTAATATTTTTGAAAACGTTCAAATACAGCAGAGGTTGGGGCAATTGTGAAGGTTTGAACTGGCTCATCTACTTGTTCGAGCAACTTATTCATGATTTTGATATCTGCTGTAAATGCTACCTTTCCAGTGTCATAAATACCCTTTCTACCCGCTCGGCCTGCGATTTGTTTGATTTCTTGAGAAGTCAACCTTCTTCTTCGTGTCCCGTCGAATTTTTCATTTTCAAGAAAGACGATACGGCGTATTGGCAAGTTCAATCCCATTCCAATTGCATCGGTGGCAACGACAACTGATGTTTCACCGCGATTGAATAGCTCTATTTGCCGTTTCCTATTTTCAGGAGGCATGCTTCCGTATATCATGCTGACATTATGTCCACTCTCTTTTAGCCGGGAAGCGGTTTCGAGTACCTGCCTTCTCGAAAAACAAATAAGCGCATCCCCTTTTTTCGTATACTTCAGTCCAAACTCCTTTTGTTCTACCTCAAGCGGTATTTCCCGTCTGTATTCGTGGAGTTCCAAATCAGCTTCATTCAGAAGGTTCAGAAGCATCATTTTGATATTATTGCTCCCGATTATGTGTACTTCTTTCGCATTAGCTTGCGTGATTGCCCTAAACCATGAAAAGCCTCGATCTTTATCGGCAATCATTTGGGCTTCATCTATGACGATTACTTCATGGTAGTCTTTTTCATGAAACATTTCAACGGTGCTGGAGACATGTTTAGCACCCACCACTGCCTTTTCTTCTTCACCGGTTTTTAATGAGCAAGGTACACCGTCAGCATTTAATTTATCAAACACTTCAAGGGCCAGCAGTCTAAGGGGAGCTAGATACAAACCGCTTTCCGCTTCTTTCATTTTTTCCAGGGCCTTATGCGTTTTCCCGGTATTTGTCTCTCCTATATGCAAAACATATCGAACTTTTTTCCCTAATGATGGAGTATACGCCTTACCGATGATATCATCGATCATCCTTTGCTCTTCTGCCCGCTTCCTGGCTTGCTCTGCCAATACTTCAGCTTTTCTTCTCTCTCTGTTCTCCACGTCTTTTTCGTATATTTCTTCGTGCAATGTTTCATTAAAAGGAATTCCTTCAAGCTTCAGTAAATCAGAAAGGTATTCTTCCTGAAGTTCATCAAAACAGGACTGAGACAAATCGGCCAATTCATCGCTTAGTATACTTTGAAGGGCATCAACCGTCAGCCTTTCCCCATATGACTCCAAAAAATCATGATGCAGTGCAGCAGATAGATGGTTCAAGTATTTGTCAGGGGCTAATTTCATTATGAAATCCGAAACTAATCTTTCATACCTGAAGAAGTAATTTTCATATTCATAACGGTTCCTTCCCCAACCGACTAACGAGTGAATATCGCCTGTAAGCTCTTCAAAAAAATCAGTGACCATTAGGTATTCGGCAGCTTGAAAGCCCCCCTCTTCCACCAATTGTTCTTCAAGTAAGTATGGATCGACATATTGGAATTTAGGCTTATTCTTAAGATCTTTTGTCAATATACCGGCAATATAATACCTGACATGTAAATATAATAAAAGGGAGTTATTTTCGAAAAATGTATTGGCCTCTTCTTGAAGCCTCGCGCGTATCTTCCAACGCTGCTTGGCAAGCCGCTGTTCTTCTTGTCGCCTAAAGAATTTTTCCCTTGCATTTTTATATCTCTTTTCCCACTCTTCTTGATTGTCAGCAAAGGTTTTTTTAATCCATGTTAAGCCATCAAACGGGCGATACTTCTTTAATTCGTTCCGGAACATGCTATTGATCAGCTTATGATCTGAACCTTCCGTTACAAAACCCCTTTCGCTTAAAAACGCCTTTTTTTCCTTTCTGGGCACATCATTTGACGCTTTATTTATCCAAACATTTATCCAAATTTGCTCAATAAAGGTCGTCCTGTCTGATATATATGCTGAATAAGAAGGCATTGTCTCTTGATTCTCTAAATAAAAATCCATATCCTGGATTATTTTTTCCTTTGTATTCTCAATCGCAATAGGATATATACTTTCTAATTTTCCCATAATGATCCCCTTTTGAATTATCCAATATGTACTTTATTACTTCCTTTTATCCTCCCCAAATTTTTGTTTAAAATGAGCGCGGGTACATTCGTTTTATCTATTTAAATTCAAGTGCTCTGTTATCATGGAAGGTGAAGAAATGCCAAGATGCTTTACTTCCAAGGTAAATATGAAAAAGCTATCAAATATGTACATCGAGAGTTACTCTTACCATTTCATTTACAGTATAATCCATCAAGAATAGACTGATCATTGACTTGGACTTTATGGTTTATGCCCATCCCGGTAATCCAGAAATGGATACATAGGTTTAGCTATTTTGTAATCAGGCAAATAAAAATTTAATGATATTAAAAAAAAGCCGAAAATAAAGTAAAGGTCAATTTTTAAACTTTCTCGATAACATTATTCATCCATAAAACGAATCCATCCCCTAAATTAAGTTTAGTGGAAATTCGGACAACTGTCACGGTATTGAGATTCCGCTTTTGTGTCCTAGGCGTTCAATATGAGAATTACATCCGGAAATCTAAAAAGACTATTAATAAATGAGGAGCCTGAGAATGATTCAGCAAGATATCAACTATTATAAGAATTTCGATTCCATCGCTAAAGAAGTATTAGCTCTATTAGGTCAAACCATTGAGGTCAATACATTCTTCGTTTCTATATTGAATCCCATACATAGTTTCATGATCAAATCCTTCAATAGAAATGCAAAGTTAATTTGTGAAGGTGACATCCTCCCTTATAATATGGTTTATTGCAAATTAGTTGCTGAGAATGGATTGGAACCACTCGTTATTCCTAATTTAGTGGAACATGAATTGACTAGTGTCCACCCCGCAACGAAGTTTATAGGGAATGGGTGTTTTATGGGAGCTCCCCTTATTAATGAGGGTGAAATCATTGGAACATTATGTGCATTCGACATTAAACCTCATGAATTTAAAGAATATGATCTGATCCTCATTAAGTCTTTGGCAGCTTTGATTAGTCATACCATCAATCTTGAAAAAGGGATTATCAGGGATCCTTTGTCAGGTCTTTATAATCGGAACTTCATTTATAATTATTTTGATTATCATAAAGATAAATCAAACGATGAAATGGCCCTTCTTTACATCGATCTTGATCATTTTAAAATTTTTAATGATTCCTATGGTCATGATACTGGTGATGACGTTATTAAAAAGGCAGCCGAATGTTTTTTGCAAACCGTTCCCGAAGGCAGTCATGTGGCTCGAATTGGTGGTGATGAATTCATTGTATTGTTACATACAGCGCATTGTGAGGATTTAATGAAAAGCACTCAGCAAAACGCGGAATTAATATTGAACCGTTTATCCACCATGCCGATTACCATTAATGGAATTGATCATTTTGTATCAGCTAGCATAGGGATAAGCTTTTATCCTCATCATGGTACGGAAATGGACTCACTTTTGAAAAAAGCGGACCGTTCCATGTATATGGCTAAGAAATCCGGCCGTAAGAATATTCAATACTTCCACCCGCAGTGATTATCTTGAAAATAAAAAAACCAGTTCTCCTTAGAGACTGGCTTTCTTTTACCTTAAAAAAATCCAACGTTTAGCTTTCAGCCTTTGCAAAAGCTTGAGCAGATCAGCATTTCCCTTATGTATCCGTTTTTCGGATGGTGAAGCGGAGGGGTTCGGGATGTTAACTCTCTCGGGTTTTTTGTTCATTTTCTGAAAGACCCTTCCTATACTTTGATTTTGAATAGTATATGCGGGTTTTCCATTAAATATCATAAGGAAAGGAAAAATCCCTTCCCTCTTATAAAACATTTTTCAACCGGCTGAAGCGTGCAGCTTTTTCTTTTTGTTTCAGGATAATGCGTTCGTTCTGTTTCATCACTTTTTTAGTGTGGGGACTTAAACCTACATCAGGTATTTTTACCTGTGGTTTAATTACGGCAACTGACACATCATTGCCGGCTTTATCATAAATGCTCATTTATCCTCACCACCTGGTTTTTGTTTTATGACCATATCGAACATCATGATTAATAATGCTATTAATAAACAATCGACTTCTGAAACGAAGCTTTCCGATTTAACGTCAAGGATATAGGGTTCCATCAAAATGCTTACAGGCTGCAAAGCCATTTTTTCTTCATCATTATAATACGTATCTTCTCTTTCCAATGTAGCACGGATGGTACTGCCATTCAAGTTCGGATGCCCATTTATCACCAATTGCTTGTCCTGTTCCGTTTTGAAAGGAAGGATTTTCACGTTCATCCCTTCCTTAGCTGCATACGCTTGAAGGAGAATGCTCAAATAAGCCAAGTATTCCTTATTTGATTGATAATACTCAGGTATTCCTTCTTTCTTTAGGAGATGAAACATATTTTTGACCTTTTCCCTATTATCCGTTAAAAGTTTGTCACTTTCCGCAACCGCTTTTGTTGCATAGGACAGCTCGTTATCGCCAATCTTCGATATATACATGCTCAAGAACACAAACATATCAATCAGGATGAATACGATAGCCATAATCAAGAAATTTTTCCACTCACTAAAAATGCTCATCGGATAGAAATTCCAATAAATCAATGCTCCCAGTATAAAAATGATATACCAGGTTTTTCGAATCGCTTCAATCCTTTTACTTACCTTGTCCTTATATTTCCAAGAAAGTATGACATAAGCTAATAAAGCAATAAATACTACCCATACAAAGACTCTGAAAAACATTAACAATCGATTTATCACCCTACCCTTCAGCTGCTACATTCCATATCCCGCTCTCTATATTATTCATTATATATACCTCTATTCCCTGCCTAAGACGGGGGAAACTTAAACACTTGCCAGAAGTTTTCACTAGCTGAAAAACACTCCTCCCAATGTGGGTTTACAGTAAATGAATCATATGTTTCAGCATCCATTGCCCTTTTTTTCAGAAGGGTATATTTTAATCATTTTTCTTGTGGGACATCATAGTAAATAACTTTATATATTCTGTGATATGATATGTTCTAACAAAAAGGCATGATTAATATGGGAGGAAGCTATCATGATGAAAATTATTAAGATCCTCATTTCTTCTTTTATAATATTATTACTTTTCCTAAACCTCTATCCTCCACTTGGAAGACGGACAAACAAAGAAAAAGTGAGAAGTTTCACTACAAAAGAAAATTTTTCCAAGGGTAAATTCCAAAATCAGATTCCAGCCAGTCAAGCGATGAGTCTTAAGCATACTGGTTCGATTTTACGTGATTTCATAAAACCTAATCCAAAAAGGAGGCCAGACCAGCCAATCGTAATTGGAACAAAAGAACCTGGATCAATGAATTCCAATAAAATCACCTGGTTTGGTCATTCTGCATTACTGTTGGAGTTAGATGGGAAAACCATTTTAGTGGATCCCATGTTTGGCAAAGCACCCACTCCCTTTCCATGGTTCGGGAACAAGCGTTTTAGCGGGGAGCTGCCTATTGATATGGATATGCTGCCTCCTATCGATGCCGTCCTGCTCTCACATGATCACTACGATCATTTGGATTATTACTCGATAAAGAAATTAAAAGATAAGGTCAGTCAGTTCATTGTCCCACTAGGTGTCGGCGGACACCTAGAAAGATGGGGCGTTAAACAAGATCTGATTCAGGAACATAATTGGTGGGATGAGGTTTCATTCATGGATTTGCAATTTGTCTGTACGCCTGCAAGGCATTTTTCTGGAAGAAGTTTACGAGATGGCAATACGACACTTTGGTGTTCTTGGGTAATTAAAGGCAAAAAAGAAAAGGTATTTTTCAGCGGAGATAGTGGATATGGCAGCCATTTTAAAGAAATCGGCGAAAAGCTCGGGCCTTTTGATATGACATTAATGGAATGCGGCCAATATGATGAACGCTGGTCAACCATCCATATGATTCCTGAAGAAACTGTTCAAGCACATATCGATGTACAAGGAAAACGGATGCTCCCCATTCATTGGGCTGGTTTCACATTGTCTTTTCATGACTGGACAGATCCGATAGAACGGGTAACAAAAGCGGCCAATGATCTTGGCGTCCAGATCTGCACACCTCAAATAGGCGAACCTGTAGTGATAGGTTCAACGGATTTCCCTCAAACAAGATGGTGGAAATGAAATGGTCCATCCCAAATGGGATGGACCATTCCGTTTGTAGAAAAAAAGGGTGCGGAAAACGTATCTTTTCAAATAATGTTCCCTAACCAACTGACCCAAAACCATACCTTTCCTCAGGAATGGTTGCTATCTAAATGTTATATCTAAGTTGATTGGAGAGGAAGGTGCGAGACTCCTGCGGAAAAAGCGCGTCCAAGGGAGACCCCGCAGGTGAAAGCCGAGGAGGCTCCCCGACCGCAGAAAGCGAGTGCCTGGAGCGGAAATCAACGGCTAAATTGTACAGCCATTAAAAAACTGTAGACAACTCATTTCAGTTTAACAAAATGGTCCATTCCTAATGGGATGGACCATTTTCATACATTCACATTTTCCCTTCATTATACTCAAGATTCACTTTTATTGAATGCTCTTTCTTCACTCCAAAATAATTCGTGCCTACCACACCTAAAATGATTAGTATCGAACCCAATATATCGTAGATTGTAATCTTTTCATTTAGTATGAGAGCTCCTGCTGCAATCGTTACTATAGTGGAAAGATTTGCAAACACACTCATTTGGGACGCTTTGATTTTTGATAAGATCGTATTGGATAATAACGAAGTGACCAATGAAGCCAATATTCCCAAATACAAAATGGAGCTGATGAATTCAATGCTCGACCATGGTGTAAAGAATTCCGGCATCGTTCCTTGTTTTAAGTGGGTGAAGAGCGCAGCCACGTTAAAAATGACAAAGCCTGTTCCCATCATGAAAAAGGTCATTTCACCTGGTGTATAGTCATTGGCAAGGGAACGGGTCATCGTGGTATAACATGCAGTTGCAATACAGGATAGCAGGATCAACAACATCCCTAGCATGTCGGAAAAATTGATTGTACTCCCTTTCATCACAAAAATAAATATGACCCCAACTACCGACAAGACAATCGAAAGTTTTTGATATAAAGATGTTTTTTCCTTAAGGAAATATCCAGCTATCATCAATGTTAGAATCGGGGTGACGGCAGACAGAATTCCAGCATCAGTGGATTGTGAATACTTAAGTCCGAAAGTTTGAAAGGCAAAGAAAAGAGTTGGGAATAACAAAGATAACGGAACAAGATGTTTAACCGACTCCCAGGAATAATTCACCTTAATGACTTTAACGGCAACCAGGAATAAAATGATGACGAAAGAAACGGAAAATCGGAACGCCAAAGTATCCAGCGGATTCGATTCTGCAATCGCCATTTTCGTGAATAAGAAAGATAGGCCGACAATACTTGAATGAAATAGCGCTAACATGTATGCAAATGTTCGGGTTTTCATGGCTGCAACTCCTCAACTAAATTACTATATTCCTATTTAGGTATAGTACCCTTTGCATCTGTATTGCAATCCAAGTTAGAGTCAAAAAATAAATTTGGCATTTTTTAAGCTAAACTGTTCAACTATCAGCACAAACAACCTTTTAAAAATAACTTTTTAAAGATCATTTTCATGCCTTAACGGTGATGCTCCAGTTAACTTTCAATAAGTAAGAACTCTGTAAAGTATGTCATTTACAGTTTCTTATATGATAAAATTTCAACCAGGAAGAGAGGTATACATATATGTTAGTTACTACCGTAATATTCCTTATGGCTGGTCTAGCTGAAATTGGCGGCGGTTACCTTATTTGGCTTTGGTTAAGAGAAGGTAAATCCATTTATCTAGGTTTAGCCGGAGGTTTTGGGTTGGTGTTATACGGCATCATTGCAACTTTCCAAACGTTCCCTACCTTTGGACGTGTATATGCTGCATATGGCGGAGTTTTCATCGTTTTATCAGTTTTATGGGGATGGGGCATAGATAAGAAAACCCCTGATTTATATGATTGGATTGGAGCTTTAATCTGCTTGGTCGGGGTTTCAGTCATTATATGGGGCCCAAGACAGTAAAAGAAATAAAGGGCATAAGGCCCTTTATTTCTTTTACCAAGATCTCAACTTTTTGTTTGGGGTCTTCATTTGAACATTTACATTATATCAATTTCTTTTCCTGCCTGTTTGCCGTCATATTGCTGAAGTTATTCTGTATGAACCAAATCGCCATTGCTGCAATGATGCATGGTATGGCAAAAGCTAAAAAATTGATTTGCAATGACAACTTCATATCTAGCAGAACCCCACAGAAAGTAGGAGCGAGTATTCCGCCAATTCTGCCGATACCCAATGCCCAGCCGACTCCTGTAGAACGGATTTCATTCGGATAATACTGAGATACATATGCATTCGTTACAATTTATGTACCTGTTGTCGTACCTCCTGCAATGGCAATCAGTATATAAAGCATGATCATGCTTGGCTTGAAGCTCAGCATCGTGAGGGTAATGAAACCAATGACCAAGAAAGTAACCAGAATCCTCTTGGAACCATATCTGTCTGAAAGCTTCCCTCCAACGATCGCCCCAAAAACCGCTCCGAGGTTCAACACGACTAAGAATGTCAGGCTTGAACCTAATTCATATCCTGCCCCACCCATGATCTTTGGTAGCCATGTACTCAAGCCATACATTACGAACAAACACATGAAAAATGCGATCCAGAACATGAGAGTGCTTAAAGTCCTCCCATTTTTGAATAAATGTTTAACTGAAAACCCTTTCATTTCACTTTTGAGTTGCTCCTGAAGGACATAATGATCTTTCATCGTGTATTGCCCGTCTACATTCACTTGATTCAGAACGTCCACCAATTTGCTTTTTTTATTATTTATCATGAAAAAATTTATTGACTCTGGCAACAATTTATATAATATTGGCATGAATATTAATGGGAGAGCACCTAGCCAAACCACTGCCCGCCAACCAAAGTTCGGAATACATCGCTCCCAGTGATGCGACAACTCCCCCTAGAGCATGCCCGCTGAACATTATTGCTACCAGGGTACTTCTAAGTTTTTTAGGGGCATATTCAGTAATGATTGCAATTAGATTAGGCATGACTCCTCCCAAGCCTAGTCCTGCAATAAAACGCTGTATTCCAAAAGATGTTGGATTATCGGCGAAACCTGAAGTAAATGTAAATACGGAAAAAATGATCGTACAAATCAATATGACTTTCTTTCTGCCGGATTTATCGGCAAGCGGTCCAAAGACCAACGCTCCTATCATCATTCCAAACAAAGCATAGCTGCTGAATAACCCTGCCTCTACAGCAGTTACCCTCCACTCCGCCATCAAGATGGCAGGATTGTCCCAAGCATGAACATATCATACCCGTCACAGATGATGATAAAGATACAGCATAATAAAATCTGTAAATGAAAACGGTTAAATTTTTGTTCATCCATCATTTCAGACACTTGGATCGTGCGCATTTCCTTCCCCTCTTTCTGCTATTCCTTTTGACATAGTCTTAAGGATTTCTCTTTTTTTGTTCGAGCTAACATTTAATGACAACAGATCACAAATACTAATTATACATATATAGAACTCAGTTCACTATATATTAACTTAGTTTTTAGAATATTGTCAATATTCAAAGTCGATTAGCCGTTTTAATCAACAAAAAAACCCTCTTAATTAAAGAGGGCTTTTAATGAATATAAGATTAAGCGTCCAAGGCTTCTTTACGCTTTCTTTTCCTTGATTCCGTTATAAGATCATAACCGAGATAAAGGATGATGGCTCCGCC
Source organism: Bacillus sp. T-10(2022) (assembly GCF_056502895.1). Taxonomy (NCBI): domain Bacteria; kingdom Bacillati; phylum Bacillota; class Bacilli; order Caryophanales; family Bacillaceae; genus Bacillus; species Bacillus sp. T-10(2022). Next base: position 2,727,875 of record NZ_CP113518.1, on the reverse strand, counting down.
TAACAATTTAACATATAACGGAATGTCCGCTACAAAGAAATAAATCATAGAGAATAATGTCCCTATAATGCTTAACCAAAAAATTACATGTTTTAAAATTTTCAAAGTAATGACTCCTCACAAAAGATGAGATTAATTTATAGTTCGCTCCACTTCAAGGAGGAATTAATTATCCATATCATCATTCTAACATTTATTCTTTATATTAAGAGTGACTCGTATTGCGAAATTATGAACATTTAAGCAACTTTTCTCAAGAGTAGGTCAAGCCAAACAAGTCCCGGAAAATCTTTACGCTATCTCTTGTCAATTTGCAATTTCATTACTATGACAAAAAAGGCCAATAAAACAAATAGGCATGAAATGACAGCGAGGGTATCCCAGCACTGCATTTCATGCATTTAATCTTACAAGACGTTCATTTTATTGGATTCTACTGCCATTTCTTCAGTTGGTTCGGAATGATCATGTTTATAATAAGCCATTTTCACTGGAACGAATGATAAGGCAACCGCAGCAATGAGACCCGGAATGGCGAAGGCTATGAAATTCAATTGGATGGGTAGCGAGATGGATAATAAAAATCCGCCGAGTATGGGACCGAGCATACCTCCAATCCTTCCGATTCCAGATGCCACCCCTAGTGCAGTCGATCTAATATTTGGTGGATAGTACTGGGAAACATAGGCTTGTACAAGGTTTTGGGCACCAATGGTACAGGCTCCTGCAATCGCTACCAATGTGTAAATGACAAAAGAGCTTCCGCCCATTCCCAAGAGCGTCAGACTGACAGCCCCAAGCGCATACATCGGCACAAGCATTTTCTTGGATCCATAACGATCACAAAGTTTAGCGATGATAAGCGTGCCTACGATAGCTCCCCCTTGAAGAACGATCAAGAAACCTAAGCTTGAATTCAGCGCATACCCTGCCTCGATCATTAGCTTTGGAAGCCATGTATTCAATCCATATACCATCAAAAGGCACATGAAAAAGGCGATCCAGAACATCAATGTGCTTAGAGCACGGGAATTCTTAAACAATCCAACAATCGGCATATTGGCTTCTGTTTTTTTCACTTCCACAAGTTCGTCCTTGATGTCGAATTTACTTTCCGGACTTACCTTGGATAATATTCTGATCAGTTCTTCCTTTTTGTTAATTCTGATCAGATGCGTCGAAGCCTCTGGTAAACGCTTCATCATGAAGGGTAAAAATAACAATGGTATTCCTGCAAACCAGAATATTGATTCCCAACCTAGTGTCGGCATAACCAGGATACCCAGTATCGGAGCAAGCATCCCTCCGAATGAGTAACCGCATAATACGATTGAAACGACCATGCTCCGCATCGTTTTCGGTGCATAATCCGTCAATAAGGCAATGACGTTCGGCATGATGCCCCCAAGCCCTAATCCCGCTAGAAATCGGAAAGTTGAAAACATCGTAGGCGTATCCGCAAATCCACATAAAAGCGTAAATAAACTAAATAAAATGAGTGTAATCGCGATTACGTTTTTTCTGCCAATCCGATCTGCTAATGTACCAAAGAAGATCGCCCCGAACAACATTCCAAATAGACCGTAGCTGCCCATAGCCCCCGCTTCCACGGAAGTAAGGTTCCATTCCTCCGTCAATAACGGGACGACCGTACCGTAAACGACAAGGTCATAGCCGTCAAAAAGGATAATGATAAAACACCATGCCAGCAATCCAAAATGAAAGCGGTTAAATTTACTGTTGCTAATTACCTCGGTCGTATTAATTTTAGCCATAAAATTTTCTCCTCTCTAGGTGACTGCAGTAATTCCATCCAAATGATAGCGCTTACGTAATCATTTAAAAAATATTCGACTCACATATTTTTATACAAATAGTGAACTGAGTTATCTAATTGTTATTATAAATGCTAATTATCTGATATTTCAATAAAAACTTTCACATATTTATCATAAAGTCTTAATATGTTTTCTGATGCTATCGTTAATTACAAGTTTTGAACATGCGTAAAAACAACAAAAAACCAGTCCCTTATCGGAACTGGTTTCTAATTAGTAAAGTAGGAAGCCGCCATTGCCGTATTCAAGTAAGAAAGTTTTAAACCACCACTCCTCAAAGTGGGTGTTTGCAGAAGCAATCCTGTTGTCCAAGTCAGTGACGAGGCATAACATTCCTGTTTCGATATAAAACTCCCTATTACAGCTTAAAGGTTAAAACTTAATTATCATTACGAACAACGCAGCTTGTATAGTTATAATACCGAAATATCTTCAATCATGCAAGTTTAATCATTCCCGGACAATAAAAAAAATTTCATGTTACACATTAAGCAGGTGAAGCCAAATTATTCATGCCCAAACGTCAAAATTAACTGCTGCACTCTGATCTCTGTTGCCGTCCCCCACTTTCATTGATATCTTATTAAGTAATAGCATACTCGGGTAAGTAATATTTTTAGATAAAATGTGCAAGATAAAATTGGACGGGATTGAAAGTGTTTGTCTTGTTTCTTGTAAGAATCATCGGTTGCTGAACTCTATAATATATCCTAAATAACATTTGCAAATACATGGAAGGAGTCTATAATATTAACTAATAGAATTGATTGGAGTGACTAGTTATGCTTTCAAACATTGGTTTTCCCGGTTTAATTTTAATCCTTCTTTTAGCTTTAATTGTTTTTGGACCGAACAAGCTACCTCAAATCGGACGGGCAGTCGGCACTTCGCTTAGGGAGTTTAAGGATGCAACCAAGGGAATAACAGAAGAAATACAAGAGGAATTCAAGGATGACGTACAAGCTGCAAGAAAAGAATCGATAAAATGAAAAAGACGCCTGCACGCAGCAGGCGTCTTTGATGCGTTTGTGGCGCAGAACCGTCAGGCCACATCCCGACGTTTAGCTAAAAGCATGTTCTTCGACTTACACAAATTAGCTCATCGCTTTATTAATATAACATTAAACTTATTTTATATCAAGTGATTTATTGAGCAGTCTGTTAACGGCATCCCTTGGAATTGATTTTCATTTTTTCATTTTTTCAAAGTATGTTCTTATTCTATAAACCGCTTGGGGGTTTATTCAGAAATATTCTATCGAGTTGTTTATTAAAATACGAATAAGCCCCATAAAGCCGTTCTTACAAAAATGTTGAACTTCATTACAAGTTCATCGTCATTTGAGTCAATTGATCCGAGGAAACGGCCACTTGATTGAATGCTTCATTAATTTCGTCGAATATATCATTCAGCTCTGTCATTTCCTTGGTGATCTTAATATTCTGCTCTTTAACAGAAAGCATGGCCTTTGCTATATCAGTAAAAAATATGCCAGTTTCTTTTCCTTGTTTCGTTCCTTTAGTAATTTCCCCGCTAACCATGGAAATTGACGTGTTCATGACATTGGTAAAATGAGCAATTCCATTAACCAGTTTCACTACTTCCGAAACTGAGTCCTTGGTATTTTCCGACAGCTTCCTTACCTCACCAGCCACAACCGCAAATCCTTTACCATTTTCACCAGCTCTTGCCGCTTCAATCGCTGCGTTCAATGCCAACAAATTCGTTTGCTCTGCAATTGAAGTGATGATTGTGACAATTCGTTCAATTTCCTTTGAAGTATTGGATAGCTGTTCCATATCTTTTGAGATGATCGTCATTTGCTCCTGCGTTTTTACCAATCTTTTCTCTAATCCCTGTAACAGTTCGACTCCCTCTTTTGATTTTCCCTCTGCATGTATCGCAATCTCTGAGCCCTTTTGAGTGAAATCGTGAATTTCGACTACCTTATTTGCCATTAATTGAGTTGCTGAACTAGTCTCTTCACTGATTGCTGCCAATTCCTCTGCATTATGATTGACCTGCAGTTTGATCGTTTCTTTTTCTGCTAAGTTATTTTGGCGAATCTTCTCATTTTCAAGTTCATATGCCTCTAAAACTATTTGCTGCTCCAGATTAAAAATTTTAGTGACAGCCAGAATGTTTTCTTGATATTGCTCTATATTCTTTATATTGGAAATTACATGAATGATTAATGACTGCAATAAATCCTGAAAAGCACTCATATACCATTTTGGCTGCAATCCAATTCGCACATGTACTTGTGCGATAATATAACGTTGTTTAATATACGTATCATCAATGTTCCCGCTAAACATTTCGTACATATGACGATGCAGTGTCTTTTTCAACCTATCAACAGAACTATTGTCTGATATGATTTTCATTAATGAGGGTTCATTTTCTAGATTTTTATAGAAATTCCCTACTATTTGGGTCAAATGTTTCTTCACTTCTTCCTGTAAAGAACGAATTATGCACAAATCCCCCATCGTCAAATGAATCATTTCCACTTGATTCAATACGCTCGGATATTCGCTGATATTGATACCGACGTGCTCCTTATATTGCATATAGTCTATCGAATCTATCTTTTGTTTACTTCTCCATATTCTTTTCATGATTGAATTGCCTCCAATTTTTTCTACCCATATATACTATTTCGACATAAAGTCTGTTAATCTTAATTCACTTTGATAAATTTTCTTCTTAAACACAAGACTTATGAACTATTTATGTCCAAATAAAAAAAGACACTCCAAAGAGTGTCTTTTTCAATGTTCATTTTCCTGCTGGTTAAGATTCGAGTGCTTACGGGAATAAGTGAAGTAAATGACTACTCCGATAGCCATCCAGATCAAAAACCTTATCCATGTATGACTCCCTAGCTGAACCATCAAGAATACGCAAAAAACGATTGCCAGACCTGGAACGAGCGGTACAGCCGGACAATAAAAAGCACGTTTCATATCAGGTCTTGTTTTCCGTAACACGATGACCGCAATGGAAATCATCGTAAACGCAGTCAATGTTCCAATGTTGACCAGCTCAGCCAATTCACCAAGCGGTATGAATGCCCCCAATAAGGCCGCTATCAAACCGAATATCCATGAAGCCGCATATGGTGTTTTATATTTTTTATGAAGTTTTGATAAGGATTTAGGCATCAGCCCATCTCGTGACATCGCAAACATGATTCGGGTTTGTCCATACAACATAACCAAGATTACCGTTGTCATTCCGAGGAAGGCACCTAGATCGATGATACCTGCAACCCAATTTTGTCCTGCGCTTTGCAAGACCAAAGAAATCGGGTGGTCAAGAGCCTTACTGAATTGTGCATACGGTACCACACCTGTCATGATCAAACTTACCGCCATATATAGCACTACACAAATGAATAATGAACCGAGAATTCCCCGTGGTAAATTCCTACCTGGATTTCTTGTTTCTTCAGCCGCTGATGCAACTGCATCAAAGCCGATGAAGGCAAAGAACATTAATGCGGCAGTTGAAAATACCCCATCGATTCCAAATGGCATGAATGGCTGCCAGTTTTCCGGTTTCACATAATATATAGAAGAAACGATGAACAACAAGACTACCAACACTTTAATAACGACCATTATATTATTGATTCTAGTCGTTTGTTTCGTACCTATGGATATCAAAAAGGTAATCGCCATGACTATCAAAAAGGCTGGTAAGTTCATATAAGTCGTAATACCTTCGACCGAACCCGGTGCTGCCGTCAATACTTTCGGAAAGTTAATTCCGAATCCACTTAAAAATGATTGGAAATAGCCCGACCACCCCGCCGATACGGCACTGACAGCCAATAAGTATTCAAGGATTAAATCCCAGCCGATTATCCAAGCGGCGAATTCACCTAAAGTTGCATAAGCATACGTATAAGTCGAACCGGATACCGGCACGGAAGCTGCAAATTCTGCATAAGAAAGTGCAGCGAATAAACAGGCAAGACCAGCAATGACGAACGATATTGAAAGTGCAGGACCAGCATTTACTGCACCAGTGCCTGTTAGAACAAAAATGCCTGTCCCAATAATCGCTCCAATTCCTAGCATCGTTAAATCCCATGCTCCCAGTTCCCGTTTCAATCCCCTACCGCCGGAACCTGCGTTTTTCAACAAGTCCTCAATGGACTTCTTTCTAAAAATACTCATGTTCTCTCCTCCATAATTTTATAAACTATTCTGAAAACTATAGACAAATAATTTCACTTACCATTTATATCGGAAAAATTTCGACAAATTTCTGCAATTCCTGAATTATCTGACTTTTAAATTATACGTATTAACCTTATTATCGTCAATGACTTATTATTGTAAAATTCTGTTTTTTTAATATTTTTCAGAACGAAAGCTTTATTATCCAACAGAATTATACATTATTAACAATATATAATTAACAATTCATTATTTTAATATTGATAAAGCGAGCTACTGAAGTATTCCATTAATTTATCTTGTAAAAATTCTAATATTTTTAATTCTATAAAGAATCATTATTTATTTTTCTCTATGTATTATTATGAAATAATACACCAAAATTATTCTAATCATTCATGCACCAATAGTTTGACGGAATCAAAGTACATCACTATACTTATTAAGTCTTAAAAAAAGTACGGGAATCATGCTTAATAATTGAAGAAGGTGACATTGATGGATTTTGAGATTACCTATCTGTCTTTTTATTTAATCCAAGTCGAAGGCAAAGGCGATCAGGCTGATAAGCGTTTTAAACATTTCCAAACTCTTGATACTGAAGAATACGAAGAAAGTCCTCTAAAGGATTTTTTGGATGGGGAATTGATGAAGATTTCCAAACGGAAAGTCGACCGTCATCCAAAAACTGAACAAATACCGACGAAAATCGGTTCTTTTATTGTCGAAGAAGGACATGCACTTGATTCCAACCCTAATTACAATGTTTTTAACCGTGTTCGATATGCAAAAACAAAACAAGAATTCCAAGAGGAAAATGAACAATTTACGCGGTCTTATATTGATACAAGTGCCGTCCGTGGCGGTGTCTTCATAATCGCATCGGCAAAATTAACGAAATATCTTGATGAACCATTCGTTTTCTTATTAAAATGTGATTTCGAGCCGAAAGTTGCTTCCATTTCTGATGAACGTACCTTGATTAGGCACGTTGAAATGGCAATCACCACTAAAAATATGAAATCCATTCAATACCCATACATGCCCGAAGAAGGAATGGTCGAAGAAGGCGAACTGAAAATCCATCAGGCCTCACATGCCCGCTACTTCGAGGACTTCTTGAAATTCGTCGAATATGGCGAATCGATGCCGGAAATCATGAAAAATCAGGTCATCCACATGGTCCATGAACATGTATCCGCACAATTCGAAGATAACAGTGACGAACTGCACAAATTCGAACAGGACCTGGAAATCTGGGAAACGAGTGAAAAGCGGGAAATCCAGGAACGTCTTGAAACCCATCAGGTCGTCGAAGCCACAGCCCAGATTGTCGAGCATACACCTGAAGCCGAACTGCGAATGAAGCTAGGCAGTACATCCATCAAAGGACTGTTAGCCGATTTTGGCGAAAGCATCCATTTAGGAAAAATTAATGGGAAGTATGTATTGATGATAGAATCCAATACAATAGAGTTCGATAAAGGCGTTTCGCCGATTGAATTTCATAGGCCGGATGATTTGCAAGTTCTAATTGAAAAAATCATAAATAAAAGTTGATGATTTGTGAGCAAAAATGTGAGCAGTTATGTGATCAATTTTCGACCTTAAAATACTATTAATACTCTTATATCTAGCTACTAACTTACGTTAGTAGTTTTATTTTTTTCTCATTTTAAGCAAGCGTTTATTTTTTCTCTGTAAATTATAAAAACCCCACTCGTTTAGAATGGAGTCCTAACTTTTCATCTTTTCTCCTACTTTTAAATGTTACGAGATCGCAATGTTTTTATAAAAACATTGAACTGTAATCCATGTAGTCATCTGCTTCATCGAAAACTGAGATATTTTCGAATTTGTTTGATGCATTTTCTTTATTATTTCTGATCTATCCTTATCAGGAAATAGAGCTTCTAATTCCTCGATTGTAGATAAAATTGTTTTTTCTTCAAGTAATTTTTCTTCATCTTTGTAAAGGTCTATGGAAGTTAAATATTTTCAAACTTTAACGAACATAAATACTGGCTGTTGTGAGGTAAATAGAAAGTTTCCTTATTATTTAAGTGATTTTTTACAATACTCGGCAAAATATAAGTACTATTTGATTTATACAAAAAGCTCGGTTAGTCAAAAAGCCGAGCTTTTGTTACTCTATTTTTTCCATTTTTTAAAGCATTCATAATAACATTCGTAAATATTTTTCGAAGTTAACTCCTTCTACTTTAGGAATTTGCTCCAAGGAGGAATCATTGATAGCCTCTGTCAGGAATGCCACTGCGAGCTGTACGGATTTTTCTAGGTTCTCTCCACGCATCATGCTTCCCATAATCACAGATGCAAATAAATCACCAGTACCTGAATAGCTTTCGCCGTTATACTGCGTCGCACTATAAAAGGTTCTACTTCCGTCCAAATACATATTTCCGATAAACTGCTTCTCTGAATCTGCTGACGGTGGATTCATTCCAGTGATGATAACCTGAGCTCCCGTTTTTTGCTGCAACATATTCCCTGCTTCTTCTATCGCTTTAATATAGTCCTCTTCGTTTGAATAGCTATGCAGCTTTTCATAAGACAATCCGGTTAATAAACAGCACTCTGTAACATTTGGTGTAATGACATCTGCACGCTTCACCAGTTCCCTCATAAGTACCAGTAATTCATCGGTAAAAAGTTTATAGACTTCTCCTATATCCCCCATTACTGGATCAACAAGTAAAATGGTTTCTTTTGTATAAAATTTATCTAAAAAATGGAAAATATTATTAATTTGCTCTTCACCAGTAACGAAGCCGGTATAGATTCCATCAAAGGTTACATTAAGCTTGCTCCATTCTTCTATGAAGTATTTCATTTTGGATGTAAAATCTTCACAAAAAAAACTTGGATATCCGGTTTGCGCAGTCAATATGGCCGTTGGTAAAGGGCATGCCTGCACGCCCATGATCGAAAGAACCGGAATTGCAGCTGTTAATGAACATTTTCCAAAAGATGATAAATCCTGTAGTACAGCAACTTTTTTCATAATAACCTCCATATGGCCTATCCACTTTAAACTTTATTTATCTTATCATAAATCAGCTGAAAACAGTCATCTCCTCTCTCTTTTCAATACGTATAATATCTGTATTTTTTATCAACTGACCTCATAGTTTTTTAATAAATTGACACTTTTATAGACACCAGTCTTTTGCTAAAATCAAAGGAAAATTCTAGTTAGGAAGGTTTACAGATATGCAAAATACACAAAGTTATTCAAGGTCAAGCCAAAAAACTATGGATTTAATTATTACCGCAATGTTGATTGCACTTGTGTTCCTATCTACTTTCTTTTTGAATATTAAACTGCCAATTGCCGCAAATGGAGGGTTAGTTCATCTAGGAACAGCTATGCTTTTTATTGCATCTATTTTATTTGGTCCTAAAAAAGCGGCTCTTGCTGGTGCGATAGGAATGGGGTTATTTGATATAGTTGGAGGGTGGACATTGTGGGCACCTATCACCATTGTGGCGCGTGGTTTGCAAGGATATATAGTTGGTAAAATCGCTTGGTCAAAGGGTCGCAACGGTACTAGCATTGCTTTCAATGTAATAGCAACAATCGTTTCCATTCCATTTATGATAGCTGTTTATTATATTGGTGAAGGGATTCTATACGGTAATTGGATTGCACCTTTGGCTTCGATACCTGGAGATCTCGTTCAAAATATATTAGGAATTATCGTTGCCGTTCCAGTTTGTGTGGCTTTGAAAAAGGTTCCTTATTTTAAGTAAATTCGCTATAAAGGTAAACGTCAAGTAGTCCCCAAATACTACATGGATGGTGTATTTCGGGACTACGTTTTGTTTGCTTCCCTTTTTATCGGTACTCTGCATGCAGAGGGTAAACTAGATGACCACGACAAGACTTTATCTATTTCTTTTTTTCATTCTTAAGTCTTTTAACGTGAGCTCTCATTTTATCTAATTCCTTTTGTTTCCCTTCTTCATCATTTGCCAATGCAGAAAATAAAGCTATCGTGCCTAATTTGTCGAATTCTACATCTCCAGATCCACCTTTAGTAAAACTAAAGTATAGTTCCGTAAACGCCTTAGCCATTAATACGTAGTTAGGTTCATTTACAAAATAGCCATTTCCTCGCAGTTCTTTTCTTGGTTTACTCTTTTTCACATTAGAATAGTCCTTTCAATTAAACTATTTTATTTATTCTTTTCCTTATACAAAAACAGCCTACTTTCTTCTTTGGCTATACACTCGAGAAGCTTCTTTCTGAAATATTCATTGATATCGATATTCTCCGTTGAGACAACTTCTACATCGGTCATATCAACATCATTAAGATTTATTTTCTTTGACTTTTTATCCAACCAATTATCACTCTCCCGTCCTATATAATAATCTCCAAACAAACTATCTTCTATTCACATTTCACTAAATTCTCTATGAAAATAGTAACGAGTAAAATTATAGAAAATAAAAACTCACCAATCGTTATAGACTGGTGAGTTTTATTCATTTTGTATATTTAGCTAAGATTAACTTCTCTTCTTTTTTCAAGTATTCATCTACTGTAAATTCATTTAGGAATGTTCTACTCTTAATCCACAGTTTTCTTTTTGGTTTTGCTTTAGCCATTTTTTCACTCCATTACTTCTACCGCTACAAGGTCTTCAAACTTCACCTTAATAATATGTCCCTTCTCATTTTCCAGCTCCAAATATATCGCCTTTGTGAATGGATCTAACCTATGTATCATCCCAACATACTCCCAATCAAAACCATCTTCCCAAACAGTAAACTTTACAGGTGAAGCAAACTCCATTGCGGTATGTATCTTGTTCTCAAACTCCTCTAACTGGTACTCATCTAATATTGGCTTTACTTGACGGTAATAATCCTTATTTACGTCATTTAATAATTTAACGTATTCAGGCAGCATCAAAGCAGGTTGCCATTTAAGCTTTCCACGATCTTTTATAGACATAAGAACATCTCCATTCATTCTATAAATACATTATAGAACACTTGTTCTTATTTTAGTCAAAAAAATGAAGTGAAAAATTTCCCTTTTAAAGATAACGTAGGTATTTTTCCTGTAACAGTGTTTTAATTAACTTCTCCATATCCAAGCTACCTTCTTCCGTTGCTATTCCAATTCCTTCTATATATGTGAATTCTTCAGTATCAATAATCTTTCGAGTAACTATTTTACCCTTTTCATTAAAGTCTTTATAATATGCAATTTCATCATAATCACTTATCTTTGCTTTAACTAACTCACCGTTTTTGTTGACGTATTCAATTGTTTCTACTTTACTTTTTGTCATATTACTCCTCCGAATGGCATCCACTTGAGCATTTCTTTTGGATTTCAGATTCAATTCGAGTTATCACCTTGCTCATATTACCATTGATGGCACTTCCACTAAATCGCAGCGTTTTCCATCCAATTGATCTTAAGTATGCATCTCGCTTCCTGTCGTGTGCTTTAGCTTTTTTGCTTGAGTGAAATTCTTTACCATCACATTCAATGGCTAATCGATATTCTGGAAATGCCACATCAATTCTATATCTTCTTATTGGATACTGTGTAGTTGGTTTATAATCCCTCATCCATAAAGCTTTTAATACCCTCTTCTCAATTGGACTTTGACATTTATCTAATTCCACAAAGTATGGGGGGATGTAATGATCCACTTTAACTCCTTTACTTCTTCGCATGTCCAAACCTAGAAAGACAAACCCTGACGTACATCGAAAAAAATAAAATGGAAATTAAAATTATTTAAGAAAGTGAACGAATTCAAATAAGCCCCTCTCAATAAGAGAAGGGCTTTCGTTTTTTATCCTTGTACAATATTCACTGAGTATCCTTTTTTCTTTAACTCTGCAGCTAATGCTTTATTTCCGTCACTATAGCAAAGAACCTCTGTCCCACCAGTTTCCCTTGTACGGGCTGGTTGAACTTTTCTATAAAATATATAACATATTTTTAGTTAGTAACCTGTTTCCATTTAACACCAGTATATAGTGCTCCATAGTGATCAGATGTGGAAGTCACTGTATAAGTAGCAGTAAATACAGTATTTGAACCTGTAGTTCCTGAATGACTTACTGAAGTATTATTGTAGAAATTACCATTTGCAACATAAAAATATCCACTAGATTCTAAATCAACTTTTACAGTTCCTTTAAAAGATTTTGAACTAGCTTTAAATTCTTGTAGCATAGGTTTTTTAGATTTTTCTATCCAACCAAAAGAACCATCTCTACAAGCTCGCACAATAACTATTAATTTAGCATTATGACTCTTAACTGTATGTGTAGTTGAAGTTTCAGTCCATGTACATGTTGCTGTTGCTGTTGCTGTTGCTTGCCCCAATGTTCTCGCACCTATACCAACTTTTTTTACATCCTTTGTAAAAGTATTTGGATTTTCTTTTTTTATCTCCTTAATTGAATCACCAGTTATTTCTGAAGTTCTTTCGACAGCTTGATCATATGTTAATTCTACAGTATATTCATCATTTTTTCTAATTTCTTCTAGTTCTTCATCTGCTAATGGAACGAATTTTTTACTTGAGATTTTTAATGGAACAAAAGTTCTTCCATCATTTCCTTGAGCGTTAGCCTGCTTAATAGGCGTTAAAACCGAAACTATTAATATAGCCAACAAAAATACGAATGATACTTTTTTCATCAATAACGCATCCCCTTAAATTGGTTTTTTCTGGTACATTTAAATAATAAATGTAATTAATAATAAAAAACAGACTTTTTTTTATTGGTAGTTATTGTATAATAATATTTAAAAAAATCAAAAAAAAAATGGAGTGAAATCATGAAAAGATTTAGATTTACTTTTATAATTCTACTTTTGCTTGTATTACTTACTTCTTGTAGTAAAGAGAATAATTTTAATCCAATAATTTATTCAGGTGATGATTTGAAAATAGGAATCGTGGGTGAAAAACCAAAAATCAAAGAAAAAAATGTTTCCTTTATTCCATTGACTATGGAAGATATCTCAAGTTCGAATTTTGATAACCTAGATAGTGTATTTATTAACAAAAAATATTTAAGTGAAGCAGCAAAAGCAGAATATGCCAATGTTTATTTAGAATCACCTATACCATTTGTCTTTATAGATTCTGATAAAGTTTATTTGGCATATATTGATAAAGACATTTCTTATGAAAATGCACATAAATCAAAATCAGGAGACTATTTAATAGGTTTTTATAAAGATACCTATTTCGGATTAAGTCTTTATAACAACATAAAAAACGAAGAAACAATTCAAGACAGTTATGCAAGGATGTTTAATATTATGGAAAAATTTAAAAGTACAGGTGATATTGTACTAGAATAAAATATTTACTAGACTATAGCATCGAAAGTATTAGCAAGTGATTCTAGCCCCTCTCGATTAATGAGAAGGGCTACAATTTTATCCTTTTACGATATTCACTGAATACCCTTTTTTCTTTAATTCAGCAGCTAACTTAGTTGCATTCTTCTCATCAGAGAAAGCACCTACTTGAACCTTATGTAAAACACTTTTCTTTTCAACTGGTTTAGCTTGTTCTTTTAACTTTTTACCTGATAACGTTTCAGCTATTGCTTTACAACAATCATCAAAGTTCTTCTTGTAAGCATCAGCATTTGTTTTAGTGTCGACAAAGCATACCTCAATCAGAATAGCTGGTTTTGCTGTCCCCTTAAGAAATCCGAGATCCATTCTTTTCTTCGCACCACGATCCTTAATTCCAAGTGCTTCAGAAATAGCTTTAGATACCTTTGCAGCCAATGCTTTATTTCCGTCTCCATAATAAAGTACCTCAGTACCTCCTGTTTCCTTTGTACCCGCATTAAAATGTACAGATACATCTAAATCCCGACTTTTGCCATTGTGATATTTAACTATTGTATTGATATTATCCAGTTGCGTCTTTGACGTATCATCATTAAATGTATGTACTTTACAATCTAAATCTTTAGATATTCAGCAACTTTCGGTACTACCTTCCTAGCTTCATTTACTTCGTCAAGATACCCACTTGCACCACGTACTACCTTAGCGTGTCCACTTGTAATAACGAATTCATTCATTTTAAATTCCTCCTTAGTTATTTATCCTGTACAATAATTTGTTTTATTTCATTTACATCTTGAGCCAATGTTGAGAATGCTTGAGCTTGTGTTTCAATTACATCTTGATTCTTTTCAATTACAGCTTGATAATTCGCTTCCCGTTCTTTATTGGTTTTCATAGTTGTCCATAGTAACCATACGAATAAGACTGCGAATCCACCCTGTTTTAAAAACAAACTAAATATTTCTGTTTCCAATCCAATACATCCCTTTCATCGCATAATAAAAAGCCGCCCTTTTGGGACGACTTGGATTTTATTGAACTAAATATTTTTTATGTTGATCTCGTTTTCTTTGTAGTACATTATTTTTTCTCAAGAAATACAGTAAAAGAATTACTGTCTACTACTCATCTAGTTGTTCTGATCCAAATCACGTCTTCCTCACTGTCGTCAATTTCAACCTTGTATCCGAGTGATCTTAATAAAATAGAAATCTTTTTAATGCTAGGAACCAATTGCGTTCCTAACTGTGCTTTACTTAGTTTTGTAAATCCCATTTGATATAATTCTTTAAACACTGTACTTAATACGTCAAGGCTGTTTGGTAATGGTTGCATCTTAATGTACCTCATTGGGAAATTTTAATTAATTTATCTTAAAATTTATTTTCTTTAGATGAAATTCTCAAAATAGGCTTACCCCACAGTATGCTCCTATTAAATTGCAATTAATACTTTTCCTTTAGTACAGAATCTAAAAGACTGTATACCTCTCCATCAGAAGCATTATCTCTAATGTCAGTCAGTATAAAACGTAGCTCGTATAAATCAATTCGAGCTTTCTTTTCATTAAGAATCACTAATGCCTCTTCCATTAAGAAATCCATTACATTGCTCACGCTCCTATAATGTTCCTAATTGTCAGCTCCCTTAACTTTCCACTCTATATTTGAAGAAATAAAAAGCTAATGAAATTTACCTTCGCTTGCTCTTATTCAGAATCCTCTACGTATTCTACTCCTAGCTCCCCTTCTAACTCTGTTACTGCTTGTTCAGCTTCATCATACTCATCTTTAGCCTCATCAAGATATTCCTCTAATGTAATGCCTGTATCTATTCTTGCTTTAGTAAAATTCGAAAGAACTCCTATTTGATTTACGGCAGAAGCTTTTAGACCTGATATAACCTTGTTTAACATTTCTACTTCTTCACCTGTAAATTCTTTACCATACATTTCAGACTCCAATTTTAAAGCCTCTAAATCATCTTTTATCCAATTTAAATCATCGATATAACTATCTGCTGATTCATTTATTTCTTCAACAGGTGTAGTACTGTCATTGACTAAATTAAATCCATGCATTTTACTATCATAACCATCTATATCAAGTGATTTCATTGAGGAATGAATGGTGTCCATAATTGCACTCTCATAAACATTTTTAAAGGAATTTATTTTTTCCATTCCTAAATATATTTCTTCTGATGATAAGGATTCAATATCCCCTTTGAGTTTATTGAATTGTTCATCCATATCTTCATCATCATTCATCGTGATCCAAGCCTCGCTACCAATGGCATTGGCTAAAATATTTACACCATTTTTAACAGAGGGAAAGTCTTCAGATTTCATATAGCCCTCTTCTTCTGTAGCGTCTTTACGTTCCTTTGATACAGTTTCAAGTCTTTCTAATGCTTCCTCTTTGGCTGCCCTACCTTGTTCATCGCTTACTACTACTTCAGTTTCTTCAGACCCAATTGATGCCTCTTCTGAAGTACATCCTACAAGTCCCATTGTGACTATAGGTAATAATAAAATTTTTTTCAAGTGTAACATTTAAATCTTCCCTCTCCAGCATTATTATGTAGGTGTCAAAATTTCAAAGTTTATAATACCATTATATTGTTATATAGGAAATAAGCATTTAATATTTGTATTAAATTAGTGGATTTTAAATATTGATGAGTCTTCTGACACAAAAAGAGGACTCCCTTTTGAAGTGAACCCAAAAAGTTAGACACTTTAATGGTCGAAGAAGGCGAACTGAAAATCCACCAGGCTTCACATGCCCGCTACTTCGAGGACTTCTTGAAATTCGTCGAATATGGCGAATCGATGCCTGAAATCATGAAAAACCAAGTCATCCACATGGTTCATGAACATGTATCCGCTCAATTCGAAGAAAACAGTGACGACCTGCAAAAATTCGAACAGGACCTGGAAATCTGGGAAACAAGCGATAAACGGGAAATCCAGGAACGCCTTGAAACCCACCAGGTCGTCGAAGCCACAGCCCAGATTGTCGAGCATACACCTGAAGCCGAACTTCGAATGAAGCTTGGCAGTACTTCCATCAAAGGACTGTTAGCCGATTTCGGTGATAGCATCCATTTAGGGAAGATTAATGGGAAGTATGTATTGATGATAGAATCCGATACAATAGAATTCGATAAAGGTGTCTCGCCGATTGAATTTCACAGGCCAGATGATTTACAAGTACTAATTGAAAAAATCATTAATAAAAGTTGATGATAGCCCGAGTCACTCTATACCTGTGTTATATCCGAAAATGGCGGTCTTTGAGACTGCTTTTTTTTCTTCTACTAGATAAAGTTATCTTATGCATCTTGGGCCTCCAACCGGATCAGCACTATGTTTGTAATAGACTTGATCTGCACCACTAACCGCTTGATTGTTATACTCCTTCACGCTCCTTATTCCAATATTGATCAACATTTGTGAATACCTTGAATATTGAAGATGTAATTGAATTAGTTCAAACAGAGTAAAACCACCAATCTTAAATGACTGGTGGCCTTAAGCTAAAATTCTATTTAAATTTTAATAATGGTCTACTGGTGCACCTAGGTTATCCAAGTCTTGTGAAATATTTAGAATGATTAAATATCTCCACTCGTTTTTAAGTTTTCCTAAGTCCACAACCTGATGAACCTCTACTTCATCATTTTCATACTCTTTACTAGTCTCGCAAATCTCATATAAACTTTCTACTAATTCAGTATTATCCCAATTCCTTACGTCTAACTGTACGAACTTTTGGTTTTTTTTTACATTCATTTTCTTCACTCCTAGTTTTTAAAGGATAAGGGATATTGAATACTCTTAGATGATTTAGTTTTGTTAATTACAACCCTATGGATTTTTGTTGATGTATCCTTAGTGCTAATATTTGAATCATAACTCTTAGCATAATGAACCTGAACTTGATTAGAGTCTTTGTCTTTAGTAGTCCACTACTTTACAGCCAAAGTTGTTCCATCTTCATGCATGGGATTATATATAACCTCACTTGTTGTATCCTTTTCGAATGTAGCTTCTTCTTGAAGTATATCTAATCCATAAAATTCAATGGTATCTAATAATTTCAATCTCTCAAACTCTGCCCAATCCCAATCTGTTTCTTCTGCATAAGAAATATTAATTAATACTACTAAACGAATCACTCCTACCAAAATAGTTAAACTAAAAAACGATTAACAGATTTGTCCATCTCCCTTTCAAATTTTAATTGGGAAAAAACACAAATTATAGCACAAAAAATAATGTTTTTGTATTTTTTTCATTAAAAGTAAAAAAATGATAATTTTATTAAAAAAATCACCAATCATAGTGACTGGTGACTTCTAACTCTGTTATTCTAATCCTTTTTATAGTTTTGAGTTTCCTCCAGTAGATCGATAAATTTCTTCGATTGTCTGTCCCTTCGCCCGTGCAAGGATTTCAATTCTTACCATTAACTGTTTTTCTGAGTATTTCTTAATATCAGAATGATATTCCTTTGCTTTTTCCCCATTTCCAATAACGCCCTCTGCATTTAAGGAGATAGCAAGTGGTGCCAATTCCTCAAGCTTCTTAACCACCCTGTCAAAAAGATGAGGATGTTCACAAATCAAGCGCTGAAGAAGAAATGTTCCATATGCAATATGTCTTGATTCATCTTTCTTTAAGTGGTCAATGCCCTCTAAAAGTCCGGGCATTTTATCCATAATTTTCAGTCCATCGTAAAATGATTTATATCCAGTTTCCGCCAAAACTCCTTCAGCAAACATATTGTACACTGTAGCTGCGTCAGCTATTACCTCAGGGGTTTGTCCATGCCAAAGCCGTTCCATTGTTTCGGGGAGAATTTCATAAAAAAACTTACGATAGGATTCAGAATGCAAGTGAGCAAGATCGCCTTTTTCACCAATAGCATTTAACACCAGCCGAAAGAATTCAGTATGTTTAGCTTCATCACATAAAAAGGTTGTAAGGAACATCTCCTCTTCCAATCTACCTTCTCTCGCAATCACCCTAAGCAATGGGAGTAAGTCGAGAGTAACCGCCTCTTCCCCTCCTTGAAATTGCGCGAGAAGTTTCAGCACCCATTCTTTATCTTTAACAGATAGTGTTTTCCAGTCCTCTTGATCCTGTGAGAAATTGATATCTTGGGGATTCCAAATTCCAAACTTTTTTGCCTTTTGATACAACTGGTAGGGATATGAATCCTCCATCAAACCGTCCGAGCTCGTCGTTAAGAGTTTCTTTCTCAAGTATATTCCTCCTTCGATTATATATTTACCAGTTTATGCAAAAAGGGAATTATACGTATGGACAAATTCAGGTCTGGTGCAAAATTAAATTTAAAAAAGAATAAAAGGCTTTCTGCATTATTGGGTATTGCATTCAATAATAAGTAATGGAAATGGTAAGAAACAAATTAGGAACCGTTTAGAATTGGCTTTTGCAAAGGTAATGGTGAGATTCCGAAGCTCTCCTTCCCTGCTTGTTCAATAATAGGGCAATAATTATTTGTGCTTTTTCTATTGGTTAGCGCAATGATTCGGAATGGATCATTAGGAATTAATTTACATTTTCTATTGACTAAACGTTCATTCAATAATAGAATAAAACTGAAAATTCAGTGAAAAACGGAGGGGTTGCATTGGATTTACATTTCGAGATTACTGGCAATGGTCGTCCTGTTGTTCTTATTCATGGTGGTGGGACTGATTTGAGGCAATGGACATTTTTAGCATCTCTTTTATCTAAGGATTACAAAGTTATTGCTTTTGATGGCCGTGGTGCCGGTAAATCACCATCCCCTATAAAACATGTAAACTATGTAGACGAAGTACTGGCACTAATGAATTACCTTGAACTTAATCAGGCAACAATTATTGGCCATTCCATGGGCGGGCAAATTGCAACTGATTTCGCTCTTAATTACCCTGAAAGAGTATCAAAACTTGTGTTAATTGCTCCTTCTTTAACAGGTTTTCCCTATTCAAAGGAGTTTGAACAGTATCATGAAAGAATATTGGAAAGTGCACCCAATATAGATAAGATGTTAGAGCTTGCCCTTCATTCACCAACGTATCAGGTGATTATCGATAGTCCGCACAAAGATCTCATTGTTCAAATGCTCAGACATCATTTCGGGCGCATGCTTAAGTGGCCCGCTGATTTCTGCATGAAATGGCCTCAGCCGCCAGCAATGGAACGATTAGAAGAATTGAACACCGAAACTTTATTTTTTATCGGCAAAAAGGACTTGGCAGACAATTTTCGAGTTGCCGATTGTTTCCGTAAGGTTCCAAACATCGGGTTCATCGAAATAGAGGATGCCGATCATATGATGCCCCTCACTCATTCTGAAATTTTATATCAAGAATTCACTGCTTTTATGGAGGATTGAAGTAAAAATGCCACGTACACCTGAAGAAAATGACCGCATTCGCCAAGCTTCCAAAGAAAAAATTCGCGCTGCTGCCATGGAGTTATTTATAAAACAAGGATATTACGCTACTTCTATAAGCGATATAGCCAAGAAAGCGGGTATTTCTAAAGGGTTACTCTATAATTATTACAAAGGAAAAGAAGAACTGCTTTCTGAAATGGTCGAGGCCAGAATCAGGGAAGTGGTTGAAGTCATGGAAGAAGCGTTCACCTCAAATACACCTCGTGAACAGCTTGAACATATAGTAAATGGTGCCATTGATAATATCCACAAAAAACCGGAAGTCCATCGGTTTTATCTGCACCTGCAAACTCAGCCGGAGTCTGATGAAGAGTTGATAAAATACAGTCATCGCATTATTGAAGAAAATGCTAAACAATTTGAGTTTCAATGTACAATATTTGAAAGTATGGGTGAAAAGGAACCAAGGAAACGATCGTTATATTTTTCATCGGTGCTACAAGGTATTATGTTGATGATATCCACCTATCAACAAAGTTTTCCGATTGAAGAAATAAAGAAGCAAGTTATAAGTGAGTTTTGCAACTAGTCTACCGTTTAATAGGATATATCTTGAGGGCATGAATCCGGTAACCTACTGGACTCTTGCCTTTTAATTTCACTTCTCCATCACGGTCAAGCTATGGTGCGTATTACGGGTAGCAAGAACCACAAAAAACTCACTAGTTTTAGCGATAAATTATAAAAAAACAGGACAATATTTGTCCCATAAAAAAAATTCTTTATTATCAATATCAAGAGTGTATTTTTTTCGTAGCCAAGTGCCTTATTTATATCGTTATATCTATAATGTAGTACGTCGAATTGATGTTTATCTATAACCATACACTTTTAAATGCTAATTGTTAGACTTTTAAGCTTTTATCTGCACCTGTAATAATATATGGAATTACTCGATGTATAAAGATTACTATCCCTTAATGGTTTTTAGGTTTCCCCAAATTAATCACCGTTTTTTATTCTTCTCGAATAAGCTTAAATGTTCCAATGCCCTTTGTAATAACATTTCCTTTCATGTCCTTTATTTCTCCCTCAGCAAAAGCAAGTTTATATCCTTGCTGAAGCACTTTTGCTTCAGCATATAATTCTCCTTCTGACATACTAGCTAGATAATGGATGGTTAAGTTTGTTGTCACACATCTTGTCTTTGTGACGGATCGAAGAACCATTCCAAGGATAAAATCAAGCATCGTAGCATAAACACCACCGTGTAATGTTCCATTTGTATTAAGCAAATATTCTTCAATTGTTAACTTCACCTTGACATTCCCTTCTTCAAAGTAAATGATTTGAAATCCGATATGCGAAAGAAATGGATTGCTTTCAAAATCTTTCTGAATATCTTCCAATGTTATTGGCAAGGTCTAGTCCATCCTTTCTTGTTTCACGATTTTTCTCTTTAAGTGGTTTAAATTTATAAACTTTACTTTTATCATTTCAACCCCAAATTTTATGTATCAATGATAAGTTTATAATTTTATCCTCAGTTTATTTAGTATTATATTTCTATTTCCCTTGAAATTGTGGCTTTCTTTTTTCCAAAAATGCAGTTGTTCCTTCTATTTTATCTTCTGTTGAAAAGAGAACAGCTTGAGCCAATTTTTCGAATATCAATCCTGTTTTCAGGTCAACATCAGCACCAAAATTCACAGCAATTTTAGCCAATTTAACAGCCAATGGGCCTTTTGCAAGGATTTGAGAAGCTACTTCTTCTACCTTTGCGGGAAGGTCCTCAGGACTTGTCACTTCCGATATTAGTCCAATACGAAACGCTTCATTTGCGTCAATAATTTTCCCCAATATAATCATTTCCAGCGCTTTTCCCTTACCTACGATTCTAGCTAATCGCTGTGTTCCTCCAGCACTTGGAATAATTGATAAGTTTAGTTCCGGGAGACCAATTTTTGCGTTTGTAGAAGCAATTCGAATGTCACATGACATTGCTAATTCACATCCACCTCCAAGAGCAAAACCGTTTATCATCGCAATTGTAGGCTTCTCGTAATCATCTATTAAATTATAAACATCCTGCATACCGTCAGATTTTAGTGCATCACCCGCCGTCTTTTCCCGTAATTCAGTAATATCTGCTCCTGCTGCGAACGATTCAACTCCCTTTCCAGTAAACACTATACACTCTACAGTTTCATCATGTTTTAATGCTTCTAAAGCTCCTGTTATCTCGTCTAAAGTTACTTTATTTAAGGCATTCCTCTGCTTCGGACGATTAATCATTACAAAAGCAATCTGTCCTTTTTTATAAACCTCTATATTAGTAAATGTCCCCATTTATATAACACACCCTTTTTAATTTTTAATAAAGCATTCAGGATTTCTCGTTTAAAAGGTATATAACCATTAAAAACTAGGGATGTTCTCCAATGTTTTATTACCATTACCATAAAATACAATCCTCGTATGCTACCGAATTGTTTGTTATATTGTTTCAAACATAATGGCCATGCCTTGACCACCTCCTACGCAGAGTGTCGCTATTCCATACAATTCTTGCCTTCGGATCATTTCATGTACTAATGTTGTTACGATGCGGGCACCGGTCGCTCCTACTGGATGACCGAGAGCAATGGCTCCTCCATTCACATTGACTTTGTTTATATCAAGACGAAGTTCTCTAATAACCGCTAATGCTTGAGAAGCAAAAGCTTCATTTAGTTCAATAAGCCCGATATCTTCCAGTTTTTTTTCCGTACGCTTTAACAATTTTTTTACTGCTGGTACCGGTCCGATTCCCATTATTTCAGGAGAAACTCCTGCCGCGGTCCAGTCTACAATCTTGGCGAGCGGCTTCAAGCCTAAACGTGAAGCCTCGCCTGCTTTCATTAACACTAATGCAGACGCTCCATCATTCCGGCCGCAGGCATTACCTGCGGTGACAGTCCCATTTTCTTTGAACGCTGGTTTTAAGTTCGTAAGCTTATCCATGGTTGTTTCAGGACGAGGATGCTCATCCGTCCCAATAGTAAACGCTTTCTTTTCAACCGTGACCCCTACAGATACGATTTCATCCTTAAACCTTCCAGCTTCTATAGCCTTTGCAGCTCTTCGTTGACTTTCTATCGAAAAAGTGTCCTGATCTTCCCTAGAAATATTGTAGCGCTCCGCTACATTCTCTGCTGTGATTCCCATACCTAACTGTTTTCCGTATATTTCTTGTGGCTGCTGCCCGGCTTCCATATTAGAGTCCATTAAGATAACTCGGTCACCACCGAAACGTGTATTTCTTAAATAGATTGGACCTCGGCTCATATTTTCCGTACCGCCTGCAACCATGATATTAGCTTGATTAGAGGTTAGCTGCTGTACGGCCGAAGCAATGGCTTGCATCCCTGATGCACATAACCGGTTGACTGTGAAAGCAGGTGCAATATCCGGAATCCCGGCCCTTAATGCTGCAACTCTCGCCACATTGGATGATTCAGTCGATTGTCTGACTTCGCCCAAAATAACCTCATCAACTTGTTGAGGCGTAATTCCGGCCTTTTTAATAGCTTCTTGGATTACAATACTCGCCAAATGACCAGAACTGATTTCCTTAAAATTACCGCCGTAACGCCCAATTGGAGTTCGAACTGCACTAACAATAACAATATCTTCTCCCATCTCATCTACTCCTCTCTATATTTAGCTGTATTCTTTTTTCAACTATTCGAAACAATATGGACTTCAGACTTTTAAATAAATCTCTGTACCTCAGAAAATTGGAAATATCTTTATATAATTAAGTTTAGAAGGTGGTTTTGTGAATCCTTTAAATCAGTTATATATAAATTCTTTATTCGTCTGCCTTTTAATAATGCCTATCCATTTTACTTCCTTGAAAAGCGCGGGAATGGATATTCTGTATGGCAACCATTAATCCGGCTGCTGAACATGCATAAGTAGTTCTCATCTCATCAGTGAAGAATGAATGCCCCCCACTGATGAACGTTTTTTTAATCCGTCTTTTGGATTAATCGTATGTGTAAAACCCTTTTCCTGTTTTTCGGCCAAGTTCTCCTTTTCGCACTTTTTCTTGTACAATTTTAGCCGGCATATCTGATTCATTACCGCTTTCCTGGTAACGTTGCATGCGAACGAAATTGTTGACATCAATGCCTGTCAAATCCATAAGTGCAAAAGGCCCGATCGGATGGTTTAACGCTTTCGTACAAACAAGGTCAATTTCTTCATGGTCGGCATACCCATTTTCTAGTAAATACACCGCTTCGTCCGTTAACTTCCCTAAAATTCGGTTTGCAATAAAACCGGAAATTTCTTTTTTCAGCAAGACAGGTACCTTTTGAATGCTCTTTATAAGCTCTAGCGCTATTTGAGTTGTCTCCTCCGAAGTATGCGGACCGCACACAACTTCTACGAGCTCCATGACAAGTGGCGGATTAAAAAAGTGAACATTGCAAACCTTATCCGGGCGATTCGTTGCATCTGCAATTTTCGAACTTACAATTGTCGAACTATTTGTTGCCAGAACCGCATGTTCCGGAGTCACCTTATCTAACTTTGTAAATAATTCACGTTTGGCATCAAGTTTTTCCACAATTGCTTCGATTACGAAATCTACATCCTTCATCTCTTCAAACTTAGATGAAAAAGTCATTTTGCTAAATGCATCACTTACTTTCTCCTCTATTAATCTTCCTTTTTGTACTCTTCTATCCATATGGCCTTGGAGTGACTTCTTAGCCTTTATTAGGTTCTCATCGCTGATATCATACAAAACAACCGAATATCCCCTCAATGCGCAAATCATGGCGATTTGTGATCCCATCGTTCCTGAGCCGATAACCGCTATTTTAGAGATATCATCAATTCGCATTCTCCCTTGCTCCCTTCTCTTGTTCCTCTTGAACTAGTAATCTTTTAAGTAACTTCCCGACTGTGTTCCGAGGTAATGATTCTCGTATTTCAAACTCCTTTGGCACTTTGTAACGGGTTAGCTTAAGATAGCATTGACCTCTTAATTCCTCTAAATCGATTTGACATCCATCTTTTGGAACAACATACGCTTTTACAGTTTCTCCGTTCACTAGGTTTGGAATACCAACAACTGCTGCCTCCTTCACATCTGGATGCTCATATAAGACACCCTCGACTTCCTGAGGATAAATATTAAAGCCCCCCACAATGATCATTTCTTTTTTTCGTCCGACAATGTAAAAATAACCGTCCTCGTCCATCATGGCTAAATCTCCGGTATATAGCCATCCATTTTGTAAAGAGCGATTTGTTTCTTGCTCATTGTTCCAATAACCTTTCATTACTTGTGGCCCTTTTATTAATAATTCCCCAATGCACTTCGATGGCAGTTCTTGGTTGTTATCATCGACGATAATACTATCTGTACCAGGTACCGGTATCCCAATACTTCCGACCTTCCTCATTCCAATAAGTGGATTTCGGTGTGTTAACGGTGAGGCTTCAGATAGTCCGAACGCTTCTAAAATTTCAGCTCCGGTTAAATGCTCAAAACGTTTAATAACCTCGACAGGTAGTGGTGATGATCCGCACGAACATAATTTAAAGCAATCCAACCCGTACCTCTCGACATGTGGATGGTTAACAAAAGCATTGTACATTTTTGGAACACCCGGGAGGAAAGTGGGACGATATTCTTTAATTTGCTCCAATATATCTTCTACCTGGAACTTCTTGATTAATAGCAACGTTGCCCCGATATACACCCCTAAATTCATTATAGAATTCATCCCATAAACGTGGTATAGAGGTACAGCAGTTAAGATCACTTCCTGTCCAGGTAGCATTTTTTCCTTAAGTAAGCTATAACCTTGCATCAAATTGGCGATTAAATTGTAGTGAGTCAACATCGCACCTTTCATTTTCCCTGTAGTTCCACCTGTATACTGAATAACTGCAACATCATTAGTAGTTGAGATAGATGCTTGCTTTTCCAAATGATACGAATGTTTTTTTAGCTTATCCAAGTCTAAAAACTCGCTACTTGAATCATCACTTCTCATTTGCGAAACGAAAATATTTTTGAATTTGTATGAATCACATACTTGACGTACAGTTTTTAATGCGTCCGGATCTGCCACAAGATAAGAAACTTGACAGTCACTTAAAATGTATAAAAGCTCACGGGGTGTATACATTGGATTAATTTGTACGACTATCAATCCAAGCGCTTGGGCAGCATAATATGAAATAATATAGTCAGGATGATTGGCAACCATTAATCCAATTCGCTCATCTTTTTGGAAGCCTAATTCTTTCCACGCAGCAGCTAAGCGGTCAACTTTATCTTTTAACTCACTGTAAGTTGTATTTGTATGTTCATAAATGATTGCAACCCGCTCTCCATATAGTTTGACCGTTTCTTTCAGAATGGAATACAGAGAAATTTCAGGCACTTTCAGTTCTTTTGGATCTCTATAAAATTTATACCACGGCCTATTTATTAAATGATTCATATAAATCCCTCTTCCTTCTCTTCCGAATTTTCACAATACGTTTTCTTCAACTATGAATAAAACCTGGCTTATCACCTATTTGATAATTTTTTATGCTAAATTGAATGGCATTTCATAGTGGACTTTAATATTTATTTCAGCTGACTTCGCCACAAATTAATTAACATTTTCAGGTAGTTCATTTTGCTGGGCATCAATATTCCCTTTCAAAGAGGTAGGTTTAACAAAAATGGCAAATAGTATTGCAAATGCAAAGACTAGAACAGCCATGAACCAAATAGATAAATTATAGCCTACAATTTTGTCGCCTCCTGCTAAACTGATGATGTATCCCGTTATAAGTGGCGCTATAATGCCAGCTATATTCCCCGATGATGTTAATATGCTCGTCATCAAACCGCCGCGTTCAGGGAGCCCATTTATCATTATCGTGGGTCCAATCGGAATAATTGCATACGTGAGACCTTTTGCAAAACACATTGCCAGGACTACCCAAATTGGATTTTGAAAAAACGTGTTGGATGCCATAAATAATGCACCTATCATCATCGCTCCAGCGACGACAAAGACTCGTGAAACACGCCAATTTTGATTATTTTTGAATAAATGATCGGATAGCACCGACACACCCATATAAATAGCGATAGATGCTACACCAATGATAGCCACACTATATCCCATTTGAGCTGATGTCATGTTCACCGCCTCTACCAAATAAATTGGTAGCCAAACCGAAAACCAAACGACAAGAAGATAGGTTGAACAATATGCTAGGGTTGTAAATAATGCAGAACGCGAGGCGAGGAGAACGAGAAAATCTTTCAAGTTTAATTTCTCTAGTTTTTCTTTCTTTTTCTTATTTTCTTCTACATATACTTCATTTGGATTTTCCTTAGTGAATTGGAATAGGAAGAACCATACAAGACTTGCTGCACCAAGGCAGGCGAAAGCTATCTTCCATCCCATAGTCGTAATTAAGAAGACAAGGAGCGGCGCCACAATCATGGCACCCACAGTGCCTCCGGACACCACGACGGAAGTGGCGAATGCCTTCTGTTTCGGCGGAAACCACTTATTTACATGACTATAAGCAACTGGACTAAATGGCCCCTCAAATGCCCCTAATAAAATTCTATAGAGAATCAAAAGAGGCAAAGCCGTAATGGCCAAAACACCAAATTGCAAAACAGTCCACATTATCATTAAAAATCCAAGCACTTTTTTTGCTCCGGCTCGATCAGCCCATGCTGCTCCAACAACTCCAGTCACTGGATAGAGCCAATAATAACTGCTTCCTACTAGCCCCCAATCGGCATAGGAGAGATTAAATTCCTTCATGATCGGTACAGCGGCAAGTCCAACGATTGATTTATCGGCAAAATTTATTATCATTCCGAGAAATAACAGAAGAAGAACAATCCAGCGCATATATATTCCCCTTTTCTATTTATATTTTTCATATTAATTTCTCTCTTAAATGTATCTTAAAATACCATTTATTTTTTTGAATTTTCACTTAATTATAAACAGGGGAAGTTCCTCTCTTCCTCCTTCAGTTTTCTAAAGGGCTGATTTTAATACTTAAAGGTCATGATTGGCTCTTGTATTTTCAAACTCACAGCTATTTCTCCAGAACTTTTTCTTCTATACGTTTTCTTAAACAAATTGCCCCAATTTGGCATGACCTTTCAGCAGGCTTCTGGAAATGATCATTCGCTGAATTTCATCTGTTCCATCATAGATTCTCCAAAGTCTGGCTTCGCGGTACCAACGTTCAATCGGCAGTTCCCTCGTATAACCCATTCCTCCATGAATTTGCATAACACGATCCACTACCCTGTTCCCGATGTTTGCTCCATACAATTTAGCCATGGAAGCTAAATAGCGGTTATCTTCCCCTTGGTCAAGGGTAAAAGCAGCATTCAACACTAGCCATTTCGCCGCTTCTATTTCAACCGCTGAATCGGCGATTTGCCACTGAATGGCTTGTCTATCCGCGAGTGGTCGACCAAATGTTTCCCGCTCCTTTGCATACTCAATCGCCATTTGCAACAATCGCTCACCCATTCCGACAGCGCGTGCGCCCACAAGCCATCTCTGAAAACCAATCCATTCCAGGCCAAGATTATAGCCGCCGTTAATCTCGCCTAAAATGTTTTCTTCTGGTACACGTACATTGTCAAATACTAAAGCGGCCGGACCCCATTCTCCCATCGTATGAATATACTCTGATTTCCATCCCATTTCCCTATCAACGATAAAGCAAGTGACACCATCTCTGCCGGTAGATTCGTGTTTTTCCTGATCGGTAATCGCAATGACCATAACGAAGTCGGCGTCATTGCCTCCGGTAATAAATGTTTTTTCACCGTTTAATACCCATTCATCTCCCTCTTTGACAGCTATCATTTTTATGTTTCTAGTATCCGAACCGGCATTTGGTTCCGTTATAGCAAAACATGATTTCTTATCACCATTAATGGTTGGAATTAAATATTTTTTCTTTTGTTCTTCATTCCCGTAATACAGAATGTTATCGGCATAGCCACCAAACTTAAACGGCACAAATGTTTTGGCTACTTCAATTGTTACGATAGCCATCATCACTTGCCCAATATCGGCTCCGCCATACTCTTCCGGTGTATTGATTCCCCAAAATCCAAATTCCTTTGCCTTTAACTGCAGCTCCATCAATTTTTCTGGAGAAATGCCCGGTTTGCTTTCCCTCTCATTTTTTAATACATCATTTTCAAGAGGGATTAATTCATTCTCCACGAATTTCCGAATGGTTTGTTGGATCATTTTTTGTTCATCTGTTAAGCGTAAATACATATAATCACTCCTTTTTTAATGGAAAAGTTTATTAAGTTTGCTTGCTCATCTTTTACCCTATTTGATAATGTCATCGAATTCTTGACTTGACCCGGCTTCGAAATCGTTTTCTATTGTTTCTTGTTGAGTAGTATCATTTTCTTAATCACAAATAGAAACTATATTTTTTTAGATAAACCATGTAGAAATACCTACTTCTAAGACATAGTTATACTTATATTTGCTTGGCCTAATCTGATTGACTGTCATTATATAATGATAACGCTTACAATCCTGATTAGGATGTCTCAGTCTAAATCTGCAACAAGATATTTTCCCCCTACATAGCTTTATCAGGAATATGTGTAGGTACACTTGACCACGTATAGCCTATCATGGAGAAATTTAATTATTGTAAGTAACTCATTAATGTTAAGAGTTTTGTTAAGATAAACTACTGCTAAAGGAAATAATAGTGGCATTACTATTCAATAATACATTGATTTCCTCTAGAACTTGACCCCGAAACTTCTTTCTAAATAACCTTATCTTCCATGAACGATTCAATTTCTTGTTTATCGTACCCTAATTCCAACAATACTTCTACGGTATGTTCCCCATGTAAAGGAGGATGCCTCTCGATTGTGACTGGTGTATCCGAGAGCTTTATAGGTGATCCCAAAAGTTTAACAATTCCAACTGTGGGATGTTCAACTTCCTGAATCATTTGCCTTTCAAGTACTTGTTCATCTGTAAAAACTTTATCTAAAGTATTGATGGGACCACAAGGAATATTGTTTTCTTGAAAGATTGTTAGCCATTCATCTGCTGTTTTTGTAAATATCACTTCTTGTAATATAGGAATTAATTCTTCCCTATATATGATTCTTGCATTAGCTGTCGCAAAACGTTCATCCTTGGGTAATTCATCTGCATTTATTAATGTACAAAAACGCTGGAATTGCCTGTCGTTGCCTACTGCTATGATTATCTCCTTATCTTTTGTTTTGAAATTCTGATAGGGTACTAGGGTTGGATGCTGATTTCCATACCGCTTAGGCAGATTTCCTGTGTTTAAGAAACCTGTTCCTATATTTAGCAAAGAAGCAACCATTGAGTCCATAAGAGAGATGTCACAATGCTGACCACGACCGGTATGGTTCCTTGCCTCCAAAGCAGCTAATATGCTAATGGTTGCATATAGACCTGCATATAAATCGGCCATGGCAATCCCGGCTTTTACAGGTTCACCATTGGATGTGCCATTCACACTCATAAAACCGCTCATTGCCTGAGCAAGAAAGTCATATCCAGGTAATTGTTTATACGGTCCCGTATGACCAAACCCTGTAATGGAGCAGTGAATTATTTTAGGTTTTAACGCTTTCAAGTCTCCATATCCCAGTCCTAACCGCTCCATCGTTCCTGTCTTAAAATTTTCTACGATAACATCAGATTCCTGGATGAGTTTTTTTATGATTTGGATTCCTTCTTTTGTCTTTAAATTTACCGTTATGGCACGTTTATTTCGATTAACTGCCATATAATACAAACTAATATCTTCAATGTCCGGAGGAAACCATGTTCGTGTTTCATCCAAGAAATCCGGCCCTTCCACTTTAATAATATCTGCACCCAAATCTCCTAAAATACTTGTGCAGACAGGACCAGCAACCACTCGGCTTAGATCAAGAACTTTTATCCGGCTTAATGCCCTAGTCATTGTTCTCACCTCCATCCTTTACGTTTAGATTTTCACGGCCTGTTGCACGTTTTCCAGCAAACCTTCTACCGCCCCTTTTGATACTTTGTTAAAGTCAACAATAGCATCAAACCATTGTAATAATGATGAATCAAAATAAGTAAGTTCATCCAAGCCACTTGAAAGCAAATAACGATGGATATACTGCAAAGTCATGTATAATTTTCGATAGTTTTCTTGTGCTGTAATTTGTACTTCTGCTTCATTTAGCAAAAGACTTGCAGTGAATATATGATACATCCGGTTCATTAATTGTTTTGCAGGCAATTCCCTTTCTGGTCCATTCAGACTCATTATCCTGTTTGATTGTGATTCGACTTTTTTGGATATTTGCAGAAGGATTTTCCCAATCCGTTTAGTTAAAGAATTCGTAATAGCATCCAACCGATTGTATAAGTCGTTAAAAAAGATTTTTCCTGCTTCGTCTTTCACTAACGCTCTTACAACGTCTAAGGCAACGATATTCGTGGTACCTTCCCAAATGGAACCCACGTGAGCATCCCGTACAAGTTTTGAATCTATCCAATCCTCGATATATCCATTTCCTCCCCTGGATTCCATTCCTTCAGAGGTAGAATTCCTAGCACGTTTACAAATGTACCCTTTTAACAATGGCGTCAAAATTCGTAATAGCCTTTCAGCTTCCACGTTCCCTTGATCGGATTTATCATAAACGGAAGCTGTGTAAAATGTGATTGACGCAGCTGCTTCGCAATCTAGTAATAGTTCAAAAAGTGTTTCTTTCATAAGGGGCTTTTCAGACAAGGAGCTGCCAAATGCGACACGTCCGCGAGCTGAAACGAGTGCTTCTAAAAAGCTTCTTCGCATCATCGCGCTGGAACGTACGGCGTTCGATAACCGTGAAGAATTTACCATCGACATCATTTGTTTAAACCCTTTAGTTAAATCTCCTACGACATAAGCAACGGCTCCTTCAAATGTCACCTCACCAGAAGCCATATCGCGGGTCCCTAATTTATCTTTTAGGCGATTAACTTTGTATTTATTAAGAGTTCCATCTGGCAGTCTTCTTGGCATTAAAAACATTCCAAGACCTTTAGTACCCTCGGGGGCCCCTTCAGGTCGAGCCAAAACTAATGCTACATCTGCTGAAACGTTGGAACAAAACCATTTATCACCCCAAATCTCCCAATGATCATCCACTTTCTTTGCTGTTACCGTATTAGCACCTACGTCAGACCCGCCTTGTTTTTCGGTCATAAATTGGGCACCTGTCCAAAAAGTATTTATATCAGTACTCGTCATACGAGACAAATAGGTTTCTTTTAAACCTTGATCACCAAATTTTCTTAAGACCCTTGCAGCAGAGTCAGTCATGCTCATCGGGCAAGCTAAACCAAACTCAGATTGGACGAACAAATACCAAAATCCGTACTTTAACACGTGCGGTAGTTTAGTAGGAAACCCCAGTACGGGTTTATGTGACATAGCGACCAGAGCGAACTTTCCATATCCTAATGATTCCATCTTCTTATAGGACGGATGATATTCAACTTTGTCTACTCGTTCCCCTTTTGCATCGTAATTTATTAACTCGGGAGTATGCTTATCCGCCATGCGGGATAATTCATCAAGCCTTGTTCCGGCTATTTCCCCCAACTCCTTTAGGATAGGAAGGGCACGTTCATAAATTTCAGTGGAAAGATAATGTTTAAGTATAAAAGTCAAATTTTGATCCTCATCAAAAAAGTTTAATCCTTTCGTGTCTGGCATCGCACCAGGATAGGCTTTTCTAGGATGAGAATTCATTAATTTCACGGACATATTATTCCTCCTTGTTTGATGTTCCATTTTAATTCTCTTATCCCCACTTTTATTTTTTATACTTTTCTCCGAGTCAGGATCTGTACAAGTGATTCGTTTTTCAGGTTATTATTTCACTTCCTTTCAACATTTCACGAAATTATTATTCATAATACAGGAATCATAATTCCTATATCATGAATATAAAGTTAATTTTCAGAAAAGTCAATTTATTAAACAGGACCTCATCATGCAGAAAAATTGAGTTTTTCTTCACCAAATTTTATATAAATATAATTTCTAAAAAAGAAGGGATGACCCAAAAAGTTCACTTTTCGTGAACTTTTTGAATCACCCCGTTCAAATTTTAGTAATGATAAAGAAAACTATTCTAGCTACTGATTGGCCCCTTATCTTACTATGATATAATATTTTAAATAATTAAATTAATTTGGAATTTTATTTGGAGGATATATTCATGAACACAAAGATTTCGTCTACGGTGCAGCGTGCAATCAAAATCATCAATTATTTGAATGAAACAACCGGTCCACAAGGAATTAAAAATATTAGCGAAAACCTTAATATTTCTCCCCCTATCACTCATCGTCTGCTTACTACTTTGAAAATGGACGGTTTGGTATTCCAGGATGTAGATTCTAAAAAATATTCACTTGGTACGGTGTTTATCGATTATGCAAATAAAATTATAACCGATGTACCTTTTGTCTCGATAATCGATCCACAACTAATTAAATTAAGAGACGAAACACAGGAAACTGTAGGGTTTTATATGTTAACAAACATGGTTAGGATGTGTGTAATTGAACATGTAAGTAATCAGGAAATAAGCAGAAGAGCAGGTGTTGGCAATAGGATTCCGCTACAACTTGGCTCAAGCGGACGGGTAATATTGGCATTTCTTAGCGAAGGGTTACAGGCACAAGTATTAAACCTCCTTCCAGAGGAAGAAAGAAAAATGTTACAACAACAATTAGAAATTATAGTAAATACCCGTTACTCCATTAATGAGGAGGAAATCACGAAAAATGTAGCTGCATTATCAGCACCAGTATTCGGTGCTAAAGGAAAAGTCATTGGAGCTATCTCCATTTCCGGGCCTGTCTTTCGCTGGAATAAGGAATCGATGGAACAACATATCCCTTTATTGTTAAAAACTGCTGAAAGTATTTCAAAATCCTTTTATTAAATTATTTCAAAATATCACAACAAAAAAATCTCTTCAGAAACCTATCTGAAGAGATTTTAAGTTTATTTGATAAATGAAGTCGTTAATCTCTGCCCATCTATTCTACTAACATTATACCGTCGGCAATCGGGCGTTCACCTGCTGCATCAGAGGGTCTTGTGACTCGGTCATCCCCAACTGTCATGGTCGTCGATCCGCCGCCGTCAAGATTGATGGCATCGACGGCCCCTAATGACTTCATCACTTTCGCACTTTCTTCAAAATTAGCTCCCACGCTCCATCCGGGTGCGCGTCCATCAATGGTGACGAATAATAGATTGCCATTCTCTTTGATTCCTGCAAGCGTTCTAGGATTGCGACGTTCCCCAAAACGATAATAAAACCCTGGATCTTCTTCCCAGTGAAAGCCTTCCTCTACGGCATTAATGGAAATTTCTCCGTTTTCCAATAATCGAGGACCTCCATTAATCATACTTGTGGTTTGGTCTAATATCAATTGCTTTCCATCACCGATGATTTTACTTTTCACTTGAATCTTCATTCCTTGTCGGGCATTGTCACGAAGCCACTCTGCCGCCTCCCCCGTTCCCGCAAGAACAGAACCACCGCTTGGAATGTCTCCCCCACGCTTGTTACGAATTTCCGCCACTACCCCGGCATGATTTACTACCACTTCCATACCTTCGCCCGATTCTGTCTTATCTCCAAATACGGACGTATATTGGATAAGTTCACTTTCATCCTTACAAGTAAAATCATGTTTTGCCCGTTCTGTGGTCGTATCTCCTCCAACACCGCCACAATTGCGGATTAATCCTGGCTTTCGATTTAATCCATCCACTTCCCTGACCGCACCATCAGATGAAGTAGCCTGAATTGACGTGGACACAGATGCAATGTTTGCCTTCTCTTCAACAGAAGATAAAATCAGAGCTGAACGTCCATTTATAGCTTCACTGACAAGTTGACCTTTGCTGGCGAATATACCGGCAAGATCTCCTGGTGTTCCATCCTTCTCTCCTACAACAAAGTATCCGGCATTAACTCCTGCAATGGCATCATTTCTACCAGCGATTTGGGTCAATGTTTCTTTTCCTGCCACTACATCATTTGCTAACTCAGGCATCACATGCCCATGAAATCGATCCTGATCCACTTCAAGGACGTTCACTACCCATGGTCCTGTTGTTTTCTCTCCGTCTTCACCCGTATACACAGTCCGCAGTCCCGAATATCCCTTATCCGATAACTTGTTTCTCATTTCGGCTGCATCCGCTTCCAGCTGATATTGACCGATGCGAACAATGTACCCAAGCGGTCCCTTTTTCCGGTCATCCACGGCCCGATCCGGTTCTTTTATGATACGAGCATTTTTGAAACCGTCTCTCTTTAAATTTTCCAACAATTTCTTTGCCTGCTTTTGTGTTGCTACAAATGCCACATCCACTGTGTAAAAGTCTTTAGAAGATGTTTCACCACGATTGATTTTGGTATACTTCACTCCTGGTGCTAGATTCATGGAAGTTCTTTTCTCCTGCAAATTTGGCGTTCCAAGCGGAAGCAAATGATTTTTCATTTGTAACTGTGAAACATTCAATTCTGCTTGAACTGGAGTTTCAGGAATTGCATTTAGAAACATCACAGATGCCAGACTAATAAAGACTATAGGCAAAATTGGCTTTTTCCGTATTTTTTTCATTTTTTTCCTCCAATAAAGTTATGTCCTCCTTTAACTATATTGTCTAAATGTGATGGGAAATTAAAAAAACTATTATTTTTCAGTCAATTTTAAGTGAACAAAAATGTGGATAAATACTCGATAAATATTACAATTCATTTAGTGAATGGACAATTTTTGAAATTTTCTATTTGTACACAGTTAATCAACCTTTGCTTTAACAAAGCCTTAATCTTGCTTTACTGCCTAATCAGTGAATATTATAAGATATATCGTGTGGGATTATCACCTAGGAGGTGAAATTTATGGAGACAGTAAAAAAGAACTTGTTGTTAATACCAACCATTTTGTCGGTTATCAATGCTATCTGCCTTGCTTCATTCCTCAATGGACTTAGTGTTATAAACCACCCAATTTCGAGCATTTTAACTGATCTTGGCTTGTTATGCCCATTGATCGCAACTTTATCATTCTTCTATTTAGTAATTAAAGTCAAAAATCATTCCGCATTAAAGTACTTTCATTTCGTAAATGCGGTTACATTTCTTGTCCCCATATGTATTCTTACGTTTCTTATACTTCGATTCTTAAACGATTGAGATATTTACTTTTAAAATAACTGCTATTATAAAATATTTTTTCATTCATCCAAAAAAAGCCCTCATTTTTAAGGGCTTTTTTGCTAACCTGATTGCTTTTAAGC
This sequence comes from Bacillus sp. T-10(2022), assembly GCF_056502895.1. NCBI lineage: Bacteria > Bacillati > Bacillota > Bacilli > Caryophanales > Bacillaceae > Bacillus > Bacillus sp. T-10(2022). The sequence goes on along the minus strand of NZ_CP113518.1, from coordinate 2,691,611 downwards.
ATTATAGTTCTATTCAAATTCAAATATCATCCAAATAGTTTTGCAAAGGTATTTTCACCGGCGATGCCGTCTGCAGATAATCCATTGGCCCTTTGAAATGCCTTCACAGCTATTTCCGTTCCGCTTCCAAAGATACCATCCATGCCATGTGGATTATGTCCTTCCAAATAAAGTGCAGCTTGAAGGATATAGGTGATATTCCCTTCCGCCCCTTCCCTAACATTAGGTGAAGCCGCTTTTGTTTGGGGTCCCCATATTCCATCAACATTAATCTTTGCACCATATTGTTTATTCAATTCGGTTTGAAAACCCTTGATCAGCGCTTTTTTAGTATTGGGACCATAATATCCATCAACATCTATTTTCGCATTATATCTGCTATTTAATGTCCTTTGAATGGACTTGATAGTTTGGTTGCCGCTGTCCTTTGCTGGTGTATCTTTTACAATGACTTCGGATTCGACTTGTGTAGCTGGTGGGGTTGTTCCTTTAACTTTTGATATCAGTACAGGCTTTGCTCCCGCTTTTAACTGAGAATAAGTCAGTCCGGCCGTCATATCCAAGTGCGGATAGTCTTTAAAGCTTGACCAATCTCCTCCCCATGCAAAGCCCAAGGATTTACCAATAGCCGCTACCCGTTTCCATTTTGCATCAACCGTCCATATTGCATTCTTTCCATCATCACTGACTATGAAATAATCAATGGCTAGTCCATAGTTATGGTAAGATTGACCTGGCATCGCGTTGGTCACTCTCGGTTTTGATAGATTACTATAGTTTTTACCATCGTAGATATATCCTAGGCGACCTTGACCATATAGCTTTGCTTGCTCTTCCATAGACCGATAACCTGCGCTGATTTGCACGAAAATGCCTTCTTGATATGCCCGTTTAACCATTTCCAATGCTGATTCTTTTACGACTGGATGAATTCCGCTGCCCATATTCTTTTCTGAACGATCCAATAAAGTTTCTAATTTAACCGTCAATTCAATCACCTCCTAATATGTTATGGTGCTAATTAGGAAATGCTTGTACACCTACCTTGACGTTACAAAAAAAACGCCCTTTTATGAGGACCTAGTATAGGTTCATCGTTCTTAAATAAAAAAAGCACAACCCTAAATGGGGCTGTGCTTTTCAACTATTATAAAGGCATATTTTGATCTTCTTTTTCTTTACCAATTACCCTTATCAACTCATCCAGCTTTTCATTTCTTTCTTGATCTAATCTTGTCTTTGCATTGATGAATTTAATTATCTTAATTATGAAATAAACACTTAATACAATAAGTCCCAAATAAAATAAAATCGGTATGATTGCAAAAAGCCCTATTAAACTGCTGGCTTGGTCCATAAATAATCCCTCCCAAATGTAAAATATAGTATTATTATACAGGAAAAACAAAGAAGGCGTTCGATATTGATTTATTATTTAAATAATTATTTTGCGCAAAAAACTGAAGCTAGCCGCATTTTAATGATCTCCAATTAGTAATCAGAAAATTTCTTAAAGATAGGGTGAATCCATATTGAAAGATTTGAATCAGAAAAAGGGAGAAGTTTAAATTACCCATTATAAAAACCCCCATCTTATCTATTCAAATATAGACATAAATTAGGGTAATGTATTTTTTGTCGCGTTTCTATCATGATTATAAAATAGATAAATTGAATTAAAGAACTTCACATAATCAGTCAATACTTCTCAAAACCCCACTTATCTCCGCTCTCTACAAAATGTTTTCTAAAAAGAATTTACACTCTAGAACAGTGGATTGAATCACATCACGGGCCATATATTTCGATCTAATTAAAAAACCCCTCATGGATCCCCTATACATAATCCCTTTTAAAAAAATTAGCCTTTCCAAAGGCTAATTATCAAGGAACGTTGTCGGCCTTTTCCGTATATAAGAAGTTCGTGCATACGTTAGTCTAAGAGTTTCCAAAAGTCTTGAAACTCCACGAAGTGTATCAATCTCCCCCCTTCAAGTTCATTTTAAAGCGAGTGCCTTTGTAAATCATAGTTTGATGATTATTCATTTTTATTAATAGATCTTAAATGATGGTTTGAGGAGAAAATGTGATTCCTCGTACTCACTGACCAGCAAATCTAAGACTATGAAAACCGATCATTACTTACCATGGTAAAAGGTTGACAGAACTTTTAAGGTAAATAGATACTGTGACAATTTTCAGTTCAAGTAAATCATGGTGAAGTTAAACATAAGTTCCACCGATTTGGTACTAAAGTGTAATTCTTTAATTCGAATAAGGTTAGTGTTAACATATAGTAAGTATATCTTCTAATGAAGGAGCTAATCATGAATCCGAATATTTTATTGCGTAATAATGTAAAGCTTAAAGGAAGTGGTACACGACCAATGATATTTGCCCCAGGTTTTGGTTGTGATCAAAATGTCTGGCAATCAGTTGCAAAAGACTTCGAAGATGAATACCAAATTATCCTATTTGACTATGTTGGGTCAGGTAATTCAGATATACAGGCATATAACGTGGAAAGATACAGTACTCTTGAAGGGTATGCACAAGATGTACTTGATGTTTGTTCCGCATTAGACCTAAAAGATGCTATATTTGTTGGACACTCTGTCGGATGTGTGATCGGCATGCTGGCATCAATTAAACATCCAGAATATTTTTCTAAACTTGTTCTGGTTGGTCCTTCTCCTTGCTACTTGAATCTCCCTAATGATTATTACGGAGGATTCGAAAAAGAACAACTTTTAGGATTGATTGATATGATGGACAAAAATTATATAGGCTGGGCAACCGCCTTTGCTGGAACGGTAATGAATAATCCAGATCGACCAGAGCTTAAACGGGAGCTAGAGAATCGTTTTTGTTCTACTGATCCCATTATCGCTCGACAATTTGCGGAGGTTACCTTTTTTGCAGACAACCGTAAAGACTTACCAAAAGTAAAAGTACCATCACTCATTTTGCAATGTTCAGAAGATGTTATTGCTCCGTCAGCAGTAGGAGAATATATTCATAAGCATCTTCCTGATAGTACATTGAAAGTGATGAAAGCAACAGGACACTGTCCACATATGAGTCATCCTGAAGAGACGATATTCTTAATTAGACAGTTTTTGGATGAATTTCCGACAAACGATTTATAGATAGAGATGGGTGTGAATTTTTGTGAATGAACAACTGAATGAGGCACCCTGCGGATATTTAACTTTATCAGAAGAAGATGATATTTTATCCGTTAATCAAACCTTACTTAAATTATTGGGGTATAATCTCGATGAATTGAAGGGACAGCATATTAATTTTATCCTTTCGGCTTCTGCTATACTCTTTCATCAGCTTTATCTTGTTCCTCTGATTAAGTTAGAAAATCACATTGAGGAAATATATATATCCTTAAAGTCTGAAGACGAAGAAGAAATACCTGTGTTACTAAACGCTGTTCAAAGAGAGCGAGATGGAAGAACCATTATTGAGTGTGTGGTGATTCCAATGCGAAAAAGAAACGAATTAGAAAATGAGCTTCTTATAGCGAAAAAAGAGGCAGTGACAGCTCTAAATGCTAGGAATAAGGCTTATTCTGATTTAGAGACTGCTCATGAAACGATGAAAATTCAAAAGGATAAACTTATTGAATTAAACGAAAAAAACGAAAAATACAAAGTAGATACAGAAAGAGAAATGGATCTTGCTAAAAAAATCCAAGAGACACTATTAACTGTTCCTATTAGTAATGAACATCTTGAAATTCAAGCGTATTATAAAGGTTCCAATCAATTATCAGGTGATCTATATGGATTTTACCAAATTGACGCCCAACGGTATGGGCTTATCCTACTTGATGTGATGGGGCACGGGCTTTCTTCAGCTCTCATAACCATGTCACTTCATTCCATATTTCAGAGATTAATTTTAAAAGGTTCTGAAGTGAAAACTGTGATGAAGGAATTAGATGATCACCTTCATTCTTTATTCAAAAACACAAGTGAAACTTGGCATTACTGCACAGCCGTCTACCTTTTAATCGATACTGATAAGAGAGAAATTAATTATATTAATGCAGGCCATCCTTCCGTTCTTTTACAGGATATAAACGGAAAACAATATCAGTTGCGTTCTAATCGGCCTCCACTCGGGATGTTTGAAGAAATTATTTTTAAAACAAATACCCTTACATACAATAAGGACAGTAAGCTCTGCCTTTATACAGATGGAGTTGAAGAACCTCTAGGTTCAGACCGTTTATGCTCATTGTTAAAGACCTATTCGGCTGCCCCTTTATTTACACTTAAAGAGGAAATTATACAATCGCTTAGAAATGAAGAGGACACTGACCAACGTAAAGATGACCAAAGTCTTATTTTGGTTAAACTAAAATAAGACTTTGGGGTTGCGCTATCCGTTACATCAACTAATACAGATTGTTGTTCAATTTCTTGGGAATTCCTGTAGTAGATACTAATTTAGTTGGTTCGAAAACCGAGAGTCTTAATGGCCAGTTTAGTAATTGGCATAAAATAAAACAAATGAGGAGCTATCTATTTTGGGTAGCTTCTATTTTTTATGCAAAATAATTATTAAAGATTGCGTAATATAAATAATTGACAGCGTCCGATCCAAAAATAATCCAGCTACCAGCACACTTTCAATCGATTTAACCATCTTTTCATTAATTTTGCTCCATTTGCCTTCCAATAATTTCCATCATATAATGAAGCTATTAAAGAGGAAGGGGGCATGGCAAATGAACGAAGGTAGAGATCCATTCGTTTCCTCACTCGCTTCACATTTAAACATGCGGCTCACTCGTTTGGCAGAAGAAAGGGTAATCCCACTGGAAAGATTATTGGATAAATCCGTCGAATTGTTACTTGAATATATGGAAGACAATGAATTGATCAATGACCATGTTAAATTAAACAATGTTGAAGCGATTAATAAAAATAATGAAATCATTCAGCAAAGCAGGCAGATTCTTAAGAAAGACTAGCTTAAAAACACTCAGCCATCACGGTTGAGTGTTTTTAAGCTTTTATATTTCAGAGCATTACCACCATCAACTTCATATCCAAATAAAAAAGGCAGCCACTAGGACTGCCCCTGTTGAACAATTGTTTTACAGTTGTTTCATTCTTTTAGTGATTAATAAAAACGATGCTTGTTTTTTTTGCATTTTTTACATTCACAACGTTTTCCAGGAAACCATACTGTACTCGGGTCATTGTTCTCAAAACATTTTTCTTCATAACAACAATTTATCTGCATACTAACACCCTCCTTACTATTGTATATGCATGGACTGATGGAAGGTGTGGACAAGTTGCTTAAAGATTAGAAGTGAATGAGAATTAATTAATTCATTTTCCATGATTCTGGACAATTTCCAATGTATGTGGAAGCAAACTGAAATTTCCCCAATTTTTATGACCAGGAATAACGATTTTCGCATCTTTATACACATACATTAAATTCTTCATCGTATTTGGCCAAGCTTCCATGTTAGCTTCATCAATGATCCCCGAATTCTTTTGTTCCAGTGCAAAGATCATATCACCAAATAATTAAGTTATACTTTGGAAGCCATATCGTCATGTTATCAGAAGTATGGGCTTCCCCGGGGAAGTATATTTCGATTTTCATATTCCCAACTTTTAAAGTTGATGCCATTGAATCCAGTGAAGGATCGGGCATAGGATAGTTGAACTCTTCTGCCAATCTTGCAGTTTCAGGAGTGCTTACCGTTTTTAGTTTTGATCCAATAATGCCTGTATCCCGCCAATTCTATCGTATTTGTGGTGAGTTACTATTGCCCACTTGACAGGTTTTTTGAATTCCTTTTTTATCATATCCAATATTTGCTTTGCCAGTATATCGTCCCAAGCTGCATCAACTAAGACGATTCCTTTTGAAGTATTAAGTACCAGACCATTCGCACAAATCTTATTACCTTGGATTTCCGTATATGTTGTATGTACCCAAACATCCTTTTTTATTTGAGTTATAACTACTGATCCATCCTCACTGGTTATTACCGTTCGTTTTGATTTAGTTTCATGAGCTGAAACCGGTATCGAAATGTTTAGTAATGAAAAACAAAACTTGCTAACACGATTAAAAACCCTTTTTTAACGTTTTCATTTAATTCTTTCTATACTATATTTATAGAATTATATACACCTCCAAATTTTAGTTCAAATATATATGACTTCTCAACGATTAGACCATAATATAGTTATGTAAACAAATACCGATCAAAATTTAACGGAATACGTCAACATCAAGTATTTAACGACGCAGGCAGAAAATGATGACTGCGAACACCGCAATTTTTTAGTACACAGAGTTTAGCAACCTGGCGAAATTTATTGACAATGATTATCATTACTATTAATATATTGATGTAGTCATTGAAAATGAATATCATTATTAATTAGACATTTTTTGATATGTTTTTAACCTACTCTATAATTCATAAGGAGAAAAATCAGAATGAAAAAGCTATTCATCCCCTTCCTACTCTTGTTCGTACTCATTCTTAGTGCTTGCGGTAACAAAGAGACTGCGAACGAAAATAATGCATCCAAGGCTAAAAAAGAAACAGTTACATATCAATCAGAAACTGGCCCTATTGAGATTCCTAAAAACCCAAAAAGAATAATTGCTCTCTCTAATGGACCTAATGTATTGGCTTTAGAAGGAAATGTCGTTGGGATAGACCAATGGACTAATATGAATCCACTTTTTAAAGAAAGACTAAAGGGAGTGGAAGTCGTATCAGAAGATAACCTCGAGAAAATCATAGAACTGGAACCGGACCTAATCATAGCGGGATCCGAGATGAAAAATATCGGAAAGCTAAATGAAATTGCTCCAACTGTAGTATTCACTTGGGGGAAATTAGATTATTTATCACAGCAAATAGAAATCGGTAAACTCTTAAACAAAGAAAAGGAAGCAAAAGAATGGGTTAATGATTTCGAAACACGTGCAGAATCCGCAGGAAAAGCGATACGTGCAAAAATTGGTGAAGATGCAACCGTTTCTGTGATTGAAAATGATGCAAAGGAGTTTTATGTATTTGGAAATAACTATGCACGCGGAACAGAAATATTGTATCAAGCAATGGATTTGAAAATGCCTGAAAAAGTAAAAGAAAAGGCACTTAAATCCGGCATTTATGTCCTCTCATCGGAAGTGCTTCCTGAGTATACTGGAGATTATATTATCTTTAGCAAAAACCCAGATGTTGTTAATTCATTTGTAGAGACCGAGACATGGAAAAATATACCTGCAGTTAAAAACGATCGTATATTTGAAATAAATAGTAAAGCATCCACCTACAGTGATCCAATCACTTTAGAGCATCTTCTGGAATTTTTCGAAAAATCATTTCTTAACAAATAATATGCAAAGAAGGAATTCTTTAAATGAGAATTCCTTCTTTAATGTGTTTTATACTTGAATTTCATCTCAGAAAAACAAACAGCACCTGATGCCTAAAAGGCAGCTGTTGGACCAAATTCCTTTCAAGCCACTTTGTATAATCAAAATGTACATTTAACTTTCCTGAATCATTTACTAATAATGTCACCGAATACTAAGGTTCTTGGTCGTTATCAATAAAAACTTTTGGAGTTCAAAATTTGTTTGATATAATTTTATGTAGTTCTTAATTGTAAGCTATCTTATCTACATAATATAATTTTGAAATATAATGTAAAAACGTGTTACTCCTTACCTTTGGGGCCTAAAAAAGAAGAAAGCTCCTCCTTCCCCCCTTAACTTCACCATTAATACAACAATTATCCCATTCATTTGGAATCATATCGTTAATCTGTTGTGCAATCAAAATCTCGCCTAACCTCGTACTTCTTTTTCAATTCTATCATTGCACAAAATACTTCATGATGGTTCAACCATCATGAAGTAAGTATTTTCAAACACCTCATCATTACCTTCTATCCACTTCACATATATTTTCCAGTCAAATTTGTTAACAATATTAATCTCTTTTACTTAACTCTTCACTTACTTCATTAAACCAAGTTTTGAAAATATTACTTGGAAGAAGGGTATCATCATTAGTGTAAACTAAATCATAGTTATACTTTGCTTGCAATTTGTTATTTTTTATACTGTAACGTAACTTTATTTCAGTTGGCATCTCATGATTAAATTCGTTACATCTTTTATGAATCTCTTCTAAAATTTCAGTACCTATACGTTGTAATGCAAATTGTCGTTCTTTTGATACATCATAAATATAGTCATGATTCTTCACATCTATTTCGTTCAATTTTTGCTTCAAAACAATAGTCCCTTGCACGTTATAAAACACATTAAAATAATATGCATCAGGTTCATAAGAACCATAAATATAAATTTCATCTGCTTTCTTATCAACAAATTCCAAACAAATCGCAACCAAATCTGTTTGAAGCTCTGAAAAATAATCTTCAAATTCTTTTCCCAAAATGAACACCTCTAATTCTTTATTTTAATAAAGTTTGGTTCCCCATCTATCTCGTACATAATATCAAAACTGCTCGGTCTCTTATTAATCCCATCATAATTAACTTTAACATTGAGGAACAAATTCCCCTTTTTTTAGCCGTAGGCCATTGAAATTCCCATAATAAAAACCTTGAAAGACTTGTTTACCTCCCAAGGTTTCTATGATAATAAGTTCTATTTTAATTTTACAGCTTCTTTTATTCGTTCTATGACTTTATTTAGCCACTGTATAGGAGTTAATCCAATTGCGGGAAAATAAATTTCTGCATTAGCTTTTATATAGTTTTCCTTTTCTTTTTTTGTTATATCACTATTTAAAAATTCGTCACAATACTTTATTGTAAAAAGCAAACATTCATTATTAGCTTCGTTTATAAACTCAACTAATGCTTGTTCAGGCGAACTAATATCCTGGTGAAATGTTCCACATAAAAAATCTTCTAACTCTTCTAAGTAATCATACCTTTCTTTCATTAGATTCCTCGCTTCCTTATTTTTTATGGATATCCTGTTAGAATAAAATTATCGTTGTATCTTTTTTAAGTACAATTTTTGCGTTTGTAACATTCTCTACAAAGTCGGAGTTCCTTGATACACTTCTACTAATTATTTCTTCAACATCCTTAATTTTTATTGGTAATGTAGGTATTTGGGCCAGAAATCCATTTTGTATTTTCTCCATATGCGAGGGCTTGGTCCTCCTGCGAGGGATTTTACATATTTTTCAATTGTCTTGTAGCCCTATTACAATCCATTCATCTACAATATCCCAGAAATCCACATTATACTCAGGCTTATCATTAGTAAACCATAATGTCGCTAAGACATCTATACAGTTTTTTAAATCTATAGCAACATATCCTCCCATGCCATTTTCAAAAAAACCATATGTTGTTGCCATATTAATTCCTAATGGTTCATCTAATTCTTCAAGTATTCCCCATTCGTAATCCTCAAAATGAGTAATGTGGTCTACTGGTACAAGCCCCATAGCTCTACTTGGCAGATAATAAAACCCATTATGTAACTTTTCATAAAATCCCTTAATAGATACTGGTACATTTGACCAATTTTGTTGCATTTCTGAAATATTAATAGAATTGGTCGGTATACCACCTTCATAATAGAGAATTTCGTCATTTTCACTCATTACGCTATATAGTACTGCATATTGTCCATTATCTACAATTAGTTCAATTTCTAATAAATTCTCTTTCAAGTATGATATAGTATTACTCAATTCTTTTTCACACACATTATTCCATAAAGCTATTAGTTTATCTTTCTTTCTAGTTTTATCTGTTTCTTTAAATATCTCTATCCATTTTTCAGGCATATTTTCCTTTTCAATATTGAGTAAGTCTTTGTTAGATACAAACTCGATACTTTTCCTGTATTGTTTTAAAAAAGATAATTTATCCAGCCGAAATCACTCCTTTTTATTTTTCCTATTAAATTCATCTATCATCTTTTGTATCTCAATTTCTAGTTCTTTTTCTTTTAATATCATTTTTTCCCTAAATTCAGGATTTACCGGAATATTTTCTTTTTTGTAGATGTACCAACCTGCAAATGATTTTGAACCTTTAGATGTATTAGCTGCTTCACTAAGACCTATAAAATTCTCTGCAAAATTGGCAATTTCCTTCTGTTGATTGTAAGTTAATGTCTCAAAACCTTCTATACGAGCTATTTTCTAGAGAAACAATATGGTCTGCATGCCGTTTTTTATCATTATTTTTCCAGGTAGAGCAAAATCCTCAATCCAATAATATCATCAATATTATTGTAAACTTCTCTTTGTATTTTAGAAGACGGCGATGCTCTTCTAAATTTAGCATTTGTCTCATTGGGAAAATTGTCTGCTTTTCGATCATAACTTGGCTAAAGTTGGTCCTCCTGCGAGGGATACTTGTTCCACACTTATACGTTTAGGAATTTCTTTTTTGCCTAGTTCTTCACCTATATTTTTTAACGTAGTTTTTCCTTGTTATTGTAGCTTGGGCCTTCTAAACCGCGCTTTTGCGCAAATTCCTTATGTAAGGGAGGACTTTGTCCCACTTGCTATTTTTTTCTAAGCCACCGTGCCTCCATTATTCTTTCTTAAGGTATTCTTCTAAAATACTCTTTTCATTTTCAGATTCAGGTAAAAGACCTAAACGAGTATATTCCCAAATAATCCTTCTTTCGTGATCTTCTCATTGGATAAATCCTCATAATCATAATTAACCCATCCGCTAACAATTTACATAACCTACTTTTGTTTCTTTATTTGTGCGTGTAAAACAAGAACTTAAAGGAAAAAAGCTGAACAGCCATTTGTATAACTACTTATTCAATGCTAGATAAAATTTGTTTTCTTATATTTGCATCAATTTTATTATTTGAATAATTATCTTGTAAAATATCAATTAATCGATAGATCATTCCATCCTTTCCATGGTTAATTTCTAAGAAATTATTTATGAAATGATGAAATAGATCCTCATCCACTGATTCTATTGGACCAGGTAAATATTTTTCCCCTTGCTCAATATAAGCTTTCCAATCAGTAAATGCAATCGCATCAATAATGCAGTTCCAAGCCTTCATCTTTAATTCCTTCTCCTCAAATTGCATCAGTATGAATAGACCTGTTTCATCTGCATTGTCAAAAAATTGATAGATAGTATCTCCAGAAATGTTTTTGTTTTCAACCCAATCCCAGCATAAGTCAATTGCTTCGACTGCAGCTTTATACCCAGAAGATTTCGCAAGCATGCCTATAACTTTCTCAGACAAAGTTAAAAGAAATGCTACCTGTAAATCAGAGTTCATTTCAATGATTTTTTCTATCACAAACTTTTCCTCCTTATTCAATCAAAACTCCATTTATTTAAAATAAAGGATAATTCCCCTGCAGATTTAACCCCTTCAACGTCTCAGAAGATAACTTTATCGTTAACTCAGGGTACCTTTTACTTCTTTTACTTAGTTATTTCCACTTTCTCAGGTTCACCTAATTCGATTTGGTTAAAAAACCTTCTTCCTAAAGGGAGAAGGTTTCTTTTATACTCTTAGGACAGTGTTAGACTATCCCTTTTTATATAATTATAGTTTTCAATATTATCGATTAATGAGTAGTTTTCCAATAAGTATTTTTTAAAATTATTTAGACTTTCAATCTCAAAATAACCCGATTCAATCGCATTTTCACCTAATATTCTTAACGTTTCGTCATCAATCACTTCAACCACTTGAGGAACAAAGTCTCTTTTTTCCTTTTTATATGCTTGATAAGTTGTATAAGAAACAGCATCTAAAACTGAATACCATGCATATTGTTTTTGTACATCCTTTTCTTTATTTGCAAACTCAGCTACATCTACATAATCTTCGCTATCTATGTAGTTACACAAATCATCCGCATCGATTTTTTCACCTTCAAGCCATTTCCAACAGGAATCTAGAGCTTCTTTACCAATTTTATATCCGGGTTCATCCATACTAATTATATTAAACATATTTTCAGCTATTACCAATCCTACTGCAACCTTAGCCACTGCGTTGAGGTTATTGATAAAATTCATAACTATCATTCCCTACTTATTTTCTTATTTTAACCACATTTTCTGGGAACCCATTCAAAGGACAATGTATCTCTTGGATATGGTAAACTAGGATTTATTTCAGTCGATACCTTAATTTTTAAATTAGGATACATATCAGTCATTTGCTTAAATATTCCTCTTGCATCCATCAGCCTGTTCTGGCGCTGTTCCTCAGTTAGCTGGTTGCCGAACATCTTTCCCAATGATCACTTCGCCAAAGCCGTTGTCCGTGATGAGTCCCTATACATTTGGCTTAATTGTGAACATGTATTTAAAGTTTTTTTTATGTACAATATTTTTTTGTCAAACATTATTAATAACTACTTAGTGTTATCTATCTTAGAACGAAACTATTTATTCGGCACTAGGTAGCCACCCAAAAAAACCTGAAAGATATTTAGCCATTCAAGGGATTAAAAAAGCATTTCAAGGTTTCATTTTATATAGTGTTTTAATTTAGGTATTCAGATTCCCATTTATCTTGTTTTTCTACAGGGCTAAGTTCTGAAATATCATCATATCCATAATTCATTTGCATTTTTCCTGTGTTATCTAAAATGAAAGTTAGGTTAGTCCATAGTTCCTGTTCTTGCTCCTTAAGTTCTTCACGCATTTTCGAAAAACAATTATACAAATCATTATCAAGCCCCTCAAACTCTTCCTCATCAACATTAAATAAATCAGTTATATCCAGACTATATACTGGTTCCCCTCCAATTTCATGGTAATAGTAGAAAAAAACCTTTTTATAACCTTCTCTAAACTCAGCGTATAAAAAGATTTGTTTCCAATCCTCTGGAATCATATTAACTAATGTATTCGCAATTTGTTGATATGTCTGCTCCATTATTTTGGTTTCCATCTCATTTACCTCTTAAAATAATTAGTTAATCTATATGAATATTTTTTACCATCTATTGCATAGTTGATTTTAAACTCACCTAGTCTAGCTGGTTGCGCCTCTTTATGGGTTTTACTTTAATAATTACTTCTTTACCAAAGACTTCTTCCATGGACTTTCGGCTTCGGACAGCTTGCGACCCGTTACTAGATCGACTCCGGTATTTGTTTGCTTTACTTTACTTTTCATGTCAGGTTAAACAACCACTTGCTACACTCCCATCCCGATTTTTAAATCTATATATGGATTACTTTAACCTTAAAACTATTAAAGCAAAAAAGGATTGAAAGGCAAAAGCCAGTTAAGATCTAAAATAGGATTTTTTATCTTATTAGTAGGTAAGCCACCCTCATAATACATACAACCACCTTGAGCGTCATTAATACTATACAAAATGGCATATTTATCTTTAGTTCACTTGCCTTATGTGTTACTGAAATATGATAACCATTCATATAGCTAGCATCGGCACTGAAGAGTGCTCTAAATCCGTTATCTTTCCTCTTTGCACAAATGAATGTACTGACTAAAATCAGGAAATACGTCCCAGTTTCTTTCAAGGGTATCGCTAACCTCGCGTTCCTCGACTGAACCGGTTTTAAAGTCTCTCTTTTCCATTGCTATATAGCCATCTTCTCGGAAGCCCAAAATCAAGCTACTTACTTCCTTATCAGTTTCATCATCATATTCCCAATACATTGCTGTTCTTAAAAAAATCTTACCATCACTCATAACTTCAAAGTCATAATTTAGATACTTACGAGTGAAATCATCATAAAAACTTACCGAAACCCATTCATTTGTTATATTTACAATATATTTAGGTTTTTCATTTTCAGTTAATACCGCCGTATATGGTTCATGTTTTTGATGGTATGTGTATGCAGTACGTTCATCAAGAATGTTCCAAGGCTTTTTTTTGATATCTGACCACTCGTCACAATAATAAACTTTCATAATCATTATCATTTATACACCTTCCCATTAATATCCTTAATAATAATTCTGTTTTTTGTTGCTTCATCAAGAATTGTTTGAGGAATTGGTTTATTTTGAACTGGTAATGGAAGCAAAAGAAGTAGGCGGCAAAAAGTACGTAGTCGACTCATATGGACCCAATAAGGAAATAGTATCGAGAAAATTCACTCAACTTAGTGAAGTGCAAAAAACGATAGCTAAGAGTTACTTATATGAAATTACAAAAAAATATCCTTCAGGCTCTAAAATATCAATTGGTCCTTTTAATCCAAACGCTCTCAAGGAGGGCGACTTAAAGATGAATTAATATTAGAAGTACTCTACCTCATTATAAGGATAACGAGGACGATTTCCTTATTAAAATTATTACCTGCTTCCCATCGCTCTTTAAGCCAATCTGGTACAGTTTTCTTTTTAGATGTAAATTCACCCGTCCCCTTAGGAACACTCTCCTTTGAAACACCCTCTATTGTGCTATCCTTCACCGTGAATTTCTGATAGGCTTCCTTATTTGTCTGCTTTTCCATCACAACTTGGGGTAGGCTTGGTCCTCCTGCGAGGGAATCTTGTTCCACACTTATACGTTTGGGATTTCTTTCTTACCTATTTCATTACCTATATTTTTTAACGTGGTTTTTCCTGATCTCTCTGTCTGTTATTGTAGCTTGAACCTTCTGAACCTGCTTTTGCGCAAATTCCCGTATAATTAGCATTTTGTCTTCTGATAGATATATTATTGGATTAATTTTCTATTTCACCTTACCCTAAAACCATTGTTAAAGATAGTTTTCTTCTTTCCTCTACTCTCGTAATACACTGTTCACAGTCATTACATTCTATTTACAGGACAATAAGAATTTAACACTTAGTGTATTATAAAAATTCTAGTTCTCTTTTTTTTTAACGCTAAAAAGCACTCGTTGCCTTTAGTAGACAATCAAGCGCATTAAGTTCATTTTCTAAATAAATCATTAAGTTTCATGTTTTAATGTTGACAGTATGACATCTATGAGGGGTCCTATCTATTAAAATGTTATCCCGCCCTATTCTCGTTCTTATTGCCTAATATTAAAATTACATTGACACTCCTTGAAGGTACAACCTTGATGAGTCATGTATTCAAATTAGAGCGTATCTTCGAGTGTAAACAATTTAAAGGTTATTATTTTTTATCTCATCAAACCACTCATTAAAAATATGAGTGGCCGTTTTAATCTCATCATGCGTATAAACTAAATCATACTTGTATTCAGCTTTGAAGTTTCCACTCTTGACATCATATATTAATTTCATCTCAGTGGGCATATCTTTTTCATATTCTTTGCATAATGCTTTAATTTTTCCGATATCTTCATTTAAGATATCTAATACCATAAAATTTCGTTCTGCAGATACATCATATCTTTCTTCCCCATTTTCCAATGCATCATTCAATTTATGAGACTTTAAATACTTATTGTTAATCAAATAAAAGAAACTGCTCGAAATAATTCCTTCTTCACATGAAGCATGAACATATACTTTATCAGCTCTATCTTCAACATATTCCATACATATGGATATCATATCTGCTTGCAATTCACTAAACTTATCTTCAAATTCTTTCATACTATTTTTTCACTCCTTAGATTAATTTTCAAGAACTCTAGAGCTCCTTTTACCATCAATAGTATAAATTACTTTAAATTTTTCAGGACGCATATCGTTCCCAGAGTAGATTATATCAACAACTGTTACTTTTTTGGAAGGTGTTTCTTTTAAAGCTGCAGCCCGTTCTTCTTCAATTTTCTTATATTGCTTCAAATTAACATCAGATAATTGCGAAACCAAATTGTCAATTTTATGTGATCCTCCAAATCTATCACCTGCCAAATGCCCTGCATGGTCTTGACCTTTTACTTTACCAGGTGTGTTTTTGCTGTGTGACAATCTATCTGTTCTCGTTGTTAATTGTAAATTTTCTGTTTCAAATTTTACAATCCTACCTACATTATCTGTTTCATAAAAGTAATCATACTCTCCTGTTTTATACCTAATATCAGGCTTTAACCTATTTTTTCTTCCGTTTGTAAACTGTTGTCTGTTGTCCGCTAATGTTTTAACTTCACTTACTTCAGCACTTTTACCCGTACCCTTAGGAATACTCTCCCCTGGAGAAGCCTCTACTTTGCTATCCTTCACCGTAAATTTCTGATAGGCTTCCTTAATTGTCTGCTTTTCCATCATAACATGGGGAAGGCTTGGTCCTCCTGCGAGGGATACTTGTTCCACACTTATACTTTTAGGAATTTCTTTTTTACTTAGTTCTTCACCTATATTTTTTAACGTGGTTTTTCCTGATCTCGCTATGTCTGTTATTGTAGCTTGAACCTTTTTGAACCTGCTTTTGGGCAAATTCCTTGCTGTAAGGAATGAACTTTGTACCACTCGCTACTTTTTTCTAAGCAACCTAGCCATGAAGTGAATCTATATGATGTTAAGTCCTCACTGCCTATTATTTGAGGAACCGATATGGCTTAAGATGATACATATTCATATCAACAATAAAAAGACCTTAACTTTTGCGTTAAGGTCATACAAAAGAACAAGCTTTTCTTGTCTACATTATTCTTTCTTAAGGTATTCTTCTAAAATACTCTTATCATATTCAGATTCAGGTAAAATACCCAAATGAGTATATTCCCAAATAACCCTTCTTTCGTGATCATCCGCATCTGATAGATCTTCATAATCATAGTCAACCTTAAATTTCCCTGAACTTTCTAAAGTAAAAGTTAAATTGGTCCATTGTTCTTGATTATTATTTTTAAATTCATCCGATAATTCTTTTAAGACCTTTATTAACTTCCGCCATGTATCTCTATACTCCCTTCTACTAATACTATGTAATTCAGGGATATCATGGCTATATATGAGTTTATCATTAATATTAGACTGATAGAAAAAGAACGCAGTCCCTGTCCCCTCAGTAATTTCTCCATACAAAATTACTTTACTCCATTCTTCTGGAATCATCTCATTTACAGTTTGAGCTATATTCTGATAATAATCATTTAGTATTGATTCATTCAATTTTTTATCCCCCTGCTCTATTTTCAAATGTTCTTAGTAGTTTTTAACAACATCCTATACCAAAAGTTATAATCTGTATACTTAGGAATAAAGAAGGTGATAACTGGTTTTACCAGTTATCACCTTCATAAACAAACGAAATTATAGTATGCTAAAAGTTCTATTGCAAGTCTTGAAGTACGTAACACAGACAAATACATAGGTTTATTGCATGTTTAAAATAATTTTATAAATTCTTCTCTTTTTATTAAGATTTCTTTATCTGTACACTGATAATCATGAAGAATATTTTCCATTCTCTCAATTTCATCTACTGTGAGAAAACTTTGCTATCCTTAACCGTAAATTTCTGATAGGCTTCCTTAATTGTCTGCTTTTCCATTACAACTTGGGGAAGGCTTGGTCCTCCTGCGAGGGAAACTTGTTCCACACTTATACGTTTAGGAATTTCCTTTTTACCTAGTTCTTCACCTATATTTTTTAACGTGGTTTTTCCGGATCTCGCTATGTCTGTTATTGTAGCTTGAACCTCTGAACCTGCTTTTGGACAAATTACTTGCTGTAAGGGACGAACTTTGTACCACTCGCTACTTTTTTCTAAGCCACCTTGCCTTAAAGTAAATCTATATGATTTTAAGTCCTCTTGGCCTATTATCTGAGGAATGATATGGAGTAAGTTGATACATTTTCATATCTCAACAATGAAAAGACAAAAGACCTTAACTTTTGCGTTAAGGTCATACAAAAAGAACAAGCCCTTATTGTCCTCCAATATTCATTCTTAAGGTATTCTTCTAAAATACTCTTATCATATTCAGTTGGAGGTAAAAGACCCAAGAAAGTATATTCCCAAATACCCCTTCTTTCATGATTATCTGAACCTGATAGATCTTAATAATTATATTCATAATCTATTCTTGATTGGTTATCCCTTATTCGATTGGTCCCATGAATTGAGTAATCAGATAAATATGTTCAATAAGTTTCACCTTTTTCAGGTTTTCCACTTTATCTGGTCCACCTAATCCAAGGAGAGGGGTATAACCAAAACATTCATCAAAATCTGGTTCTCCATATTTATCAACTGCTTCAGGATAAGGATTCCATTCTAATTCTTCAACAATAAAGCTATTATCATTTAAATCATCTAGAAAAAAGTCAAAACCAGCTGAAATAACATTTACATTCCCTTTTCTAAAATTTAGCAGGTTTAAATATCTTCCTTTTTCCCAAACAATTATATCGCCCATAGATGTAGCAAATAACGGAATAGCATCCTCGCTTCTTATATATACATCTTTTAAAAGTTCTTCAAATACTTCAGGGTTTATCAATTTTAAATAACCTTTTAATATACTTCCAAACCCGTATTGCCTCCATATTTCTGTTATTTGTTCTGGTATCTTCTCTTTATATTTTTCGATGACTTCTTTATCAATTTTTTCTTCAAATACAAATCCTCCAAATACATTATTTGACAAATCATTCTCCCTCCAATAATTAATTCATTAATTTAACATTTAAATATGTTGATTTTCTTTCTGATTCAACCATGGTTTTTGATAGCTCTCTTATTTTTTCATCTAATACATCTATTCTGTATTTCCATTGAGAACCAATAGAAGAATTAACTTTTTTATCCCCCATTCCACCTATATTAATAGGACTTCCTCCCGCAATTTGATCCGGGTTATGGAGAGCAGCTTGAGTTTCTAACCATTCATTTGCTTTTTTGCTTGCGTCTTGTCTAGACAATCCTTGTTTCCTTAATTCCAGCTCTTCCTTCTTCTATATATCTTTCTCTATTCTTTAAATACTCATCAATAGTTAAATCATTCAACCCTTTTTCTTGGTCTTTTAACTGTCTAGCGAATTCTTCTGCATTGTGTTTTGGATTTTGCTTGAACATAACCTCTATTTCTGAGATTCTTTGGATATGGTATAAATGCATGTACCCTTACCACCATCACTCTTCACCGCAAACTTCTGTACTATTTCCTTAATCGTCGTTTTATCAAAAGTGACATGCTTGTAGTTGTTTCCATACGCCGTGGCTACCTCTTCGACTCTGATACGAAGAGGTACTTCCACATTACCGATTTGCCGGCCGAATGCTTTTGCGCAAATTCCTTGCTGTAAGGAATGAACTTTGTACCACTTGCTACTTTATCTGCGACTTTCCCGTACCTGCCACTCCACCGATTCCCAGTGCCATCATCAGCCCTTTCTGGCGCTGTTCCTCAATTAGCTATGTCCTTGCCTGTAACTGCTTCGCCTAGACCGTTGGCTACAGTTAAGCCATACAGATCGCACTTGGTCTCATGGCAGATAAATTATTGGATTAATCTGCCATTTTACTATACCCTAAAACCATTTTTAAAGATAGTTTCTTTTTTCCTCTATTCTCGTATTACACCGTTCACAGTCATTACAGTCTATAAACACGACAATAAGAATTTAACACTTAGAGTACTTATAAAATTATAGTGCTCTATTAAATTTTTACGCTAAAAAGCACTCGTTGCCTTTAGGAGACAATCAAGTGCTTTAAGTTCATACATGTTTTAAGTTTAGTAATTTCTTTGAGTTTTCATAAGTTTGTAAGTTTCATATTTTTATGTTGACAGTATGACATCTTTTTTGTATCTTGACAAGTGTCACGCATAAACCTATGAGCTTGTGCACTCTAGCTTGTTTGGTTGCCGATGACATCTATGGAGTGGTCCTATCTAGAAAATGTCATCTCGCCCTATTCTCTTTCTTATTGCCTAAATATTAAAATAACATTGACACTCCTTGAAGGAATAACCTTCATGCGCCATTAATTCAAATTCCAGCATATCTTTAACTGTAAACAATTTAAAGATTATTATTTTTTACCTCCTCAAACCACTCATCAGCAATATGATCCGCCGTTTTAATATCATCATTCGTATATACTAAATCATACTTGTATTCCGCTTTGAAGTTACCACTCTTAACATCATATATTAATTTCATCTCAGTGGGCATGTCTCTATCATATTCTTTGCACAATAATTTTACTTTTTGGATATCTTCACATATTATGCGCAATACCATAGACTGTCGTTTTGCAGACACATCATATCTTTCGTCCCCATTCTCCAATGCATCGTTCACCTTATGACATTCTACATACTTATTATTAATCAAATAAAAGAAACCGCTCGAAATAATTCCTTCTTCACATGAAGCATAAACATACGCTTTATCCGCTCTATCCTCAACATATTCCACACATATAGAGACCATATCTGCTTGCAATTCACTAAATCTATCTTCAAATTCTTTCATACTACTTTTTCACTCCTTAGATTAATTTTCAATAATTCTAAAACCTGACTTACCATCAATTGAGTAATTAACTATAAATTCCTTTGGGCGCATATCATTTCAGAATAAATTATTTCAACATCAACTGTCACTTTTTTTGGAGGTGTTTCTTTTAAAGCTGTTGCCCATTCCTCTTCAATCTTCTTATATTGCTTCAAATTAACATCAGATAATTGCGATACCAAATTGTCAATTTTAGGTGATCCTCCAAATCTATCACCTGCCAAATGCCCTGCATGGTCTTGACCTTTTACTTTACCAGGTGTGTTTTTGCTGTGTGACAATCTATCTGTTCTCGTTGTTAATTTTAAATTTTCTGTTTCAAATTTTACAATCCTACCTACATTATCTGTTTCATAAAAGTAATCATACTCTCCTGTTTTATACCTAATATCAGGCTTTAACCTATTTTTTCTTCCGTTTGTAAACTGTTGTCTGTTGTCCACTAATGTTTTAACTTCACTTACTTCAGCACTTTTACCCCCTACCCTTAGGAATACTCTCCCCTGGAACAGCCTCTACTTTGCTATCCTTCACCGTAAATTTCTGATAGGCTTCCTTAATTGTCTGCTTTTCCGTCATAACATGGGGAAGGCTTGGTCCTCCTGCGAGGGATACTTGTTCCACACTTATACTTTTAGGAATTTCTTTTTTACCTAGTTCTTCACCTATATTTTTTAACGTGGTTTTTCCTGATCTCGCTATGTCTGTTATTGTAGCTTGAACCTTTTTGAACCTGCTTTTGGGCAAATTCTTGCTGTAAGGGACGAACTTTGTACCACTCGCTACTTTTTTCTAAGCCACCTCACCTGATTATATTCATAATTTTCTAATAGAATGATTTTAATACCTTACGGCATATTAACTGAGGAACCCGATATGGATTAAGTTAATTTTCTCTAATGAAAAATTTTCTTCTACTAATTCTTTTAATTCGTCTAATAATTGATCCTTATCTATCGATACTTGTGTTTCCATTACCCAATCATCGCCTGTTCTCCTCCTATTTATGTTCGCACTCGTATAAAAATTTAACACTTAGTATGCTAATTAAATAATCATGATCGTTCTTAATCCATGTATGTAAACATGCAAAAAAACACTCGTCGCCTATAATAGACAATAAAGTGCTTTAAGTTCATACATGTTATAAGTTTAGTAATATCTTTGAGTCTTCATAAGTTTGTAAGTTTCATGTTTTTATATTGACAGTATGACGTCTTTTTTGTTTCTTGACAAGTGTCACGTATAAAACCAGTGCTTGTGCAATCTCGTTAGTTTGGTTGCACAAGACATCTATGAGGGGTTCTATCTAGTAAAATGTCATCTCACCATATTCTCGTTCTTATTGCCTAATATAACATTGACACTCCTTGATTGCACAACCTTCATGAGTCATTAATTCAAATTAGAGCACTTATCTTTAACTGTAAACAATTTAAAGATTATTATTTTTTATCTCCTCAAACCACTCATCAGCAAAATCATCTGCCGTTTTTATATCATCATTTGTATGTACTAAATCATACTTGTATTCAGCTTGAAGACTGCCACTCTTAGCATCATATATTAATTTCAACTCCGTTGGCATGTCTCTTTCGTATTCTTTGCATAATTCTTCAATTTTTTCGGCATCATCATTGATAATATTTAATACCATAAACTGTCGTTCTGTAGATACATCATATCTTTCGTCCCCATTCTCCAATGTATCGTTCACCTTATTACATTCTACATACTTATTGTTAATTAAATAAAAGAAACTGCTCGATATCATATCTTCTTCACATGAAGCATAAACATATACTTTATCGGCTCTATCTTCAACATATTCCATACAAATGGATATCATATCAGCTTGCAATTCACTAAATCTATCTTCAAATTCTTTCATACTACATTGCACTCCTTTTATAAATTTTTAAATTTTGCACTGCCCGGCTTACCATCAATAGTGTAATTAACTATAAATTTGTCTGGGCGCATATCATTCCCAGAGTAATTTATAGCAACATCAACTGTTACTTTTTTTGGTGGTGTTTCTTTTAGAGCTGCAGCCCATTTATCTTCGACTTTCTTATATTTCTTCAAATTAACATCAGATAATTGCGATACCAAATTGTCAATTTAAGGTGATCCTCCAAACCTATCAGCTGCCAAATGTCCTGCATGGTCCTGACCTTTTACTTTACCTGGTGTATTCTTGCTGTGTGACAATCTGTCTTTTCTCTTTGTTAATTGTAAATTTTTTGTTTCAAATTTTGAAATCCTACCTAAATTATCTGTTTCATATAGATAATCATACTCTCCAGTTTTATACCTAATATCAGGCTTTAACCTATTTTTTCTACCATTTGTAAACTGTTGTCCGTTGTCGATAAATGTTTTGACTTCACTTACTCCAGAAATACCTTTACCCGTACCCTTAGAAACTCTCTCCCCTGAAACAGCCTCTACTTTGCTATCCTTCACCGTAAATTTCTGATAGGCTTCCTTAATTGTCTGCTTTTCCATCATAACATGGGGAATGCTTGGTCCTCCTGCGAGGGATACTTGTTCCACACTTATCCGTTTAGGAATTTCTTTTTTACCCAGTTCTTCACCTATATTTTTTAACGTGTTTTATCCTGATATCGCTATGTCTGTTATTGTAGCTTGAACCTTCTGTACCTGCCTTTGCGCAAATTCCTTGCTGTAAGGGACGAACTTTGTACCACTTGCTATTTTATCACGACCCTGCCTGAGGTCAGTAAATCCATATTCTTATCTATTAATATTTTTAGACCTAACGGCCTTTTATCTGAGGAACCCGATATGGCTTAAGATGATACATACCATATCAACATTGAAAAGACCTTAACTTTACCGTTAAGGTCATACAAAAGAAATAGCTTTTCTTATCCTTGATTATTCTTTAGGTATTCTTCTAAAATACTCTTATCATATTCAGTTTCAGGTAAAAGATCCAAACGAGTATATTCCCAAATAACCCTTCTTTCGTGATCATCTGCATTTGATAGATCTTCATAATCATAGTCAACTTTAAATTTCCCTGTACTTTCCAAAGTAAAAGTTAAATTGGTCCATTGTTCTTGATTATTATTTTTAAATTCATCTGATAATATTTTTAATTCATCTAATAATTGATACCATAATTTATCATATTCTTCTTCATTTAAACTATATATTTCAGGTATATCATGACTATAAATAGGCACTTCACTATTAGGAGTATAATAAAAAAAGAAAGCCGTACCGGTACCGTCAGCAATTTCACCGTACATTAATACCTTTGACCATTCCTCTGGTATAGTTTCATTAATAGTTTGGGCTATTTTTTGATAAATACTATTAAGTTTAATTTCATTCATACTTACCTACCTCCTGCTCAATTTTCAAATGTCCATATCTCCAATATTCCTTACTGGTAGGGGAGGATTTTAGTTTCTTTGTTACTATGTCTGTCTTATCCTTGGGGTGTTACTTGGGGATTAATATTTCTTTTCTACTTTCTCATATAACCAGTTTCTAGTATTTATGATTCTTTTTTCACCAAATTAAAAGAGCTTATCGAAAAAAACGATAAGCCCCTGAATTTTAGGCTTTTTGACTTAACCCCAAAAAAAGTCCCTGGATTCATTTACTTTTGATAGTCACTTGTAATCATCAACCATCTTTTCAACTTCATTGACTCTCCCTTATTCGATTGGTCCCATGAATTGAGTAATTAGATAAATATGCTCAATAAGTTTCACCTTTTTCAAGTTTTCCACATTCTCAGGTCCACCTAATCCAAGGAGAGGGGTATAACCAAAGCATTCATCAAAATCTGGTTCTCCATATTTATCAACTGCTTCAGGATAAGGATTCCAATCTAAAATTTCTTGGTAAAATGATTCATCTTCTAAATCAGGAAAGAAATATTTAAAACCGGACGATATCCCTTTAATTTCACCCTTTCTAAAATTAAGTAAAATTAAATATTTATTATGTTCCCAAACAACAAGATCTCCCATTGATGTAGTAAACAATACTAGAGCATCCTCGTTTCTTACATATACATCCTTTAATAGTTCCTGATATTTTTCTGGGTTAACAATATTTAAATAACCGTTTAAAATACTACCAAAACCATATTTATTCCACACTTCTAATACTTGTTCAGGTATGTAACCATTGAAATTATTAATAGTTTCTGCTTTTGCTTTTTCAAATAATTTAAAGTTATCAAAAATGTTAGTTGACATTTTTATAATCACCTCTATTTCATTGTATTAATTTCACATTTAAGTATATTGATTTTTATCCACTTCCGTCATACTAGCTGCAATAGATTTTATTTGTTCATCTATAACATCAATTCTATATCTCCATTGCGAACCAAGGGATGAATTAACCCTTTTTTCCCATTCCACCAATATCAAGTGGATTGCCACCCGCAATTTGATCTGGATTATGTAAAGCAGCCTGTTCATTCATCCATACCGTAGCCTGCTTTTCTGATTCTTTTCTAGATAAGCCTGTCTCCCTTAACTCATCAACTTTATCTAAATAAGCTTTTACTCTTGCAGCCTTTTGAGCTACATTCCCTTCTAAAGCTCTTCCTTCTTCTATATATCTTTCTCTATTCTTTAAATACTCATCAATAGTTAAACCATTCAACCCTTTTTCTTGGTCTTTTAACTGTCTTGCGAATCTTCTGCATTGTGTTTAGGATTTTGCTTGAACTTGACTTCTATTTCTGAGATTCTTTGGACATGGTACAAAACACCCATACCCTTATCACCATTGCTCTTCACCGCAAACTTCTGAACAATTTCCTTAACCGTCGTTTTATCAAATGTGACATGTTTATAGTTGTTTCCATACGCCGTGGCTAATTCTTCGACCCTAATCCGGAGAGGTACTTCCACATTGCCGATTTGTCTGCCGAATGCTTTTGCTTTCTGAACCTGCTTTTGCGCAAATTCCTTACTGTAAGGGATGAACTTTGTACCACTCACTACTTTATCGGCGACCTTCGCCGCACCTGCCACACCGCCGATTCCGAGTGCCATCAAAAGGCCGTTCTGGCGCTGTTCCTCAATTAGCTATGTCCTTGCCTGTAAATGCTTCGCCTAGACCGTTGCGTTTAAGCCGTACAGATCGCACTTGGTCTCATGGCAGATCAATTATTGGATTAATATTCCATCCCACTTTACCCTAAAAACATTTTTAAAGATAGTTTCTTTTTTCCTCTACTCTCGTAATACACTGTTCACAGTCATTACAGTCTATAAACACGACAATAAAAATTTAACACTTAGAGTACTTATAAAATTATAGTGCTCTATTAAATTTTTACGCTAAAAAGCACTCGTTGCCTTTAGTAGACAATCAAGTGCTTTAAGTTCATTTGTTTTTAAGTAGCATAAATTTGTAAGTTTTGTAGTAACAGTATGACACCTTTTGTATATTATGACAACTACTACGTTAAAACTTACGAGTTTGTACGAGTTCGTTAGTTTCATGCCCATTCCATGTGTTTATATTCACCGCCATGTAAAATGTCATTTCGCCTAAGCTCGTACTTCGTTTTCTATTCTATCATTACACACAGTACTCCATGATGGTACAACCATCATGGAGTATCTATTTTCAAACACCTTATATCTATAACTCTAATAGAGGTCATTTTTGTGTATTAATATATTCTCTAATTAGTTTCACATCACTTTCTCTCTTTTCATCAGGGGAAATTCCTAACTTTTTATACTTCCATATAATTAATCTCTCATAATGATTATAATTATTTTCTTCCTCTAATAAAGTATAATCAAATTCAACATCAAACTTACCAGTAGAATATAACTCAAATGTTAAATTAGTCCAAGGTTCCTGCTTATTTCTTTTAAATTCTTCCCATAACTCTCTAAAGATACTGTCAAGAAGATTTAATTGACGATCAGTCTCGTCTTCATCAATCCCTTCCATATCTTCAATATCTAAACTGTATATCGGTTCCTGCTTATTTTTTGGATAGTAGAAAAATACCGTCGAATCACTATATTCATCAACTTCTGAATATACCATTACTTTTTCCCATGGTTCTGGAATAATATTGTTTAACTGCATAGCTACTTTTTGATAAATACTTTCCAAGTTCTCTGTATTCATTTACTTTCCTCCATATACATTTTTCAAACTAGCTTTAAATTTTTCTCCATCAATTCTATATTTTATGTTAAAGCTAACAGGCCTTACAGAATTCCCTTCATATACAGGTCTAATATCAACTCTAACTTCCCGCTTATCTCTTAAAGCTTTTGCCCAAGCAGATTCCAATTTTTTATAAGCACTTACATTAACATTACCATTCATTGCAACTATATTATCAATAAGCGGAGATCCATTAAATTGCGTACCGATTAAATGTCCGCCATGATCTCCTTGAGTACTAGGAGCTTTAACTCGGTCTTCCCCTCCAGCAGCTAACTGATGCTTACTATTTCGTTCTCCCATCTCTAACGTTAATTCTCCAGAAGCTCTCTCAATTCGTCCTAGTTCATCTGTTTGATATTGATATCCATTCGTTTCATATTTTACATTAGGTTTCAATTTAAATTCATCTAAAAAGTGAATACTATCTTTAACTTCATCATCAACAGCCTTACTAGTGTTACCCGTACCCTTAGGAATACTCTCCCCTGAAGCAGCCTCTACTTCGCTATCCTTAACAGTAAATTTCTGATAGGCTTCCTTAATTGTCTGTTTTTCAATCATAGCATGGGGAAGGCTTGGTCCTACTGCGAGGGATACTTGTTCCATACTTATCCGTTTAGGGATTTCTTTTTTACCGATTGCTTCACCTATATTTTTTAACGTGGTTTTTCCTGATCTCGCTATGTCTGTTATTGTAGCTTGAACCTTTGTATCTGCCTTTGCGCAAATTCCTTGCTGTAAGGGATGAACTTTGTACCACTCGCTACTTTTTTCTAATCCACCTTGCCTTAAAGTAAATCTATATGATTTTAAGTCCTCACGGCCTATTATCTGAGGAGCATGATATGGAGTAAGTTGATACATTTTCATATCTCAACAATGAAAAGACAAAAGACCTTAACTTTTGCGTTAAGGTCATACAAAAAGAACAAGCTCTTATTGTCCTCCAATATTCATTCTTAAGGTATTCTTCTAAAATACTCTTATCATATTCAGTTTCAGGTAAAAGACCCAAGCAAGTGTATTCCCAAATACCCCTTCTTTCGTGATTATCTGCATCTGAAAGATTCTCATAACCATAGTCAACCATAAATTAAAATTTTATTAACAAGTAAGTTTATTTAGTAGTATTCTTAATTTTATTATATTCTTCAATTATCTTGAAATCCCGTTTTCTATTCGCTTTTGGCATTATGCCTAATTTTTCATATTCCCAAATTACTTGTTGCTCATAGCTATCATCATTTTCTAAATTTCTATAATTATAATCAATATTAAATTTTCCATTTGATGTCAATTCTAATGTTAAGTTAGTCCACTGCTCTTGTTTTTGATTTTTAAATTCATCCCATAATTCTCTTAGATATTCATATAATTGGTGTAATTGTCTATTAACTTCGTCCTCATTAACATTATCCATATCTTCAATATCTAAACTATAAATAGGTGTTTCTTTATAATGAGGATAATAGTAGAAATAGGTTCGATTACTCCACTCTGTTACTTCAGAATATAATAATACTTTGTCCCAAGATTCAGGAATAATAAAATTTAATTGTCGTCCTATATTTTGATATAGTTGCTCCATTTTTTCTTTATTCATTTATTTACCTCCTTTTTACCATCAATTTTATACTTTATTTCAAATCTACTTGGTCGTAAAGACTGCCCTTCATATATTGGTTTTATATCTACCGAAACATGTTGACCTTCTCTTAAAGCTTTTGCCCAAGCATATTCAAGTTTTTTATAAGCACTTACATTAACATTACCATTCATTGCAACTATATTATCGATAAGAGGAGAACCATTAAATTGAGTACCGATTAAATGTCCTCCATGATCCCCTTTAGTACTAGGAGCTATTATTCTCTCATCCCCTCCAGCAGCTAACTGATGTTTGGTATCACGAACACCCATTTCCAACGTTAACTCTCCCGAAGCCTTCTCAATTCTTCCTAAAATCGTCTGTTTGATATCGATATCCATTTGTTTCATATTTAACATTTGGCTTTAATTTAAACTCATCTAAAAAATGACTACCGTCTTTAATTATATCATCAACGCTCTTACTACCTTTACCCGTACCCTTAGAAATACTCTCCCCTGAAACACCCCCTACTTTGCTATCCTTCACCGTGAATTTCTGATAGGCTTCCTTAATTGTCTGCTTTTCCATTACAACTTGGGGAAGGCTTGGTCCTCCTGCGAGGGAAACTTGTTCCACACTTATACGTTTAAGAATTTCTTTTTTACCTAGTTCTTCACCTATATTTTTTAACGTGGTTTTCCCTGATCTCGCTATGTCTGTTATTGTAGCTTGAGCCTTCTGAACCTGCTTTTGCGCAAATTCTTTGCTGTAAGGGATGAACTTTGTACCACTTGCTGATTTTTTCCTATGCCACCTTGCCTGAAGTAATTCTATATGATTTTAAGTCCTCACGGCCTATTATCTGAGGAACCTATATGGCTTAAGATGATACATATTCATATCAACAATGAAAAGACCTTAACTTTTGCGTTAAGGTCATACAAAAGAACAAGCTTTTCTTGTCCTTCATTATTCTTTCTTTAGGTATTCTTCTAAAATACTTTTATTATATTCAGATTCAGGTAAAATACCCAAATAAGTATATTCCCAAATAACCCTTCTTTCGTGGTCATCTGAATCTGATAGATCTACTTAATCATAATCAACCTTAAAATTCCCTGTACTTTCTAAGGTAAAAGTTAAATTGGTTCATTGTTCTGTTTAAATTCTTCTAATAAGTCTATTAAGATCTTTATTAACCTCCGCCATGTTTCTCTATGCTCCATTCAACTAATATGTAATTAAGGTATATCATGGATATATATGAGGTTATCATTAAAATTAAGTGATAGAAAATGAACGCTGTCCCTGTCCCCACAGTAATTTCTCCATACAAAATTACTTTACTCCACTCTTCTGGAATAATCTCATTTACAGTTTGAGTTATTTTTTGGTAGTTTGATTCATTCAATTCTTTTACTGTTGCTCTAAACCAGACGCTACCTGATAAGAGTAAAGTTTTGGTTTATTTTGTATAAAAGGTCAAAAGAATTATAACCATGGCTAATAGCTTTTAATATCATTCAGAAAAACGAACAAATTGAAGAATAGCATCAGAAAGCGTTGATGATAGTGCTTGGAATCCACCGGGTTCTATTTTGTTGTATTTTCGCACCCAATATTCAAACTTTATTTACTTGGCGACAAATAAATTATCCATGAACTCTTTAAAATTTCCAGATATCGGTTTAATAAATTCTTTCCTTAATTCATTATCCTCTTCAAAGTAGTCCATGTCACAAAAATAAACTTTACCTTTTTGTTCTCTATCTAAAGATAAACAGATTAAACTATTAGCCGGATCTAATCCTATAGGGAGAAAATCTTTCGGTACAATCCTGCTTTCATTATACTTAATGAAATTACTTTCTAAATTTTCTTCTATTTCACTAGATAAAGGGAAAAATAGTATAATCGAGGAAGTTATTGTTCGATCTTCTGTTTGAAATCTTCTATTTACCGCTTTTCCACCATTATTAGATAATAAAAATTTACTGAAATCTTCCGGTAGTACTAAATTAAATTTTTTCTCGAAATTTTCAAGTTCACTTACTGTAATATTTTTAAATGTATATTCAAATTTATATTCCATTTTATTTTTGCTCCCCCATCTACTTTGTATCTTCTATAGAATACATTTGCTCTAGCAAATCACTAAATGTATCACAAACTAATGATAACGCTTCTTCTTCATGATTGAAGAAAATTATTTTGGGAGAAGGATAATTATTTCGATAATCAAAACATAAGTAGTTTCCAAATGGATCTCTGGCAAAAGGCACAATCCCTTTTAACGTTGGACTAGAAAATAGCTCATAAAACATCCCTATATTTATATCATTATCAGTAAAGCTAATTAAATCATTAAATACTCCCTGTTGCCCTTCACCAAAATTAAAGATATTAGGCTCTGGAAAACCTCCGTTATATCTCATAACACACATTTTGTAGTCATCAGGATATTCAATCTCAAACACTCTTTCAATCGAAGCAATTACACCCTCATCGGGTTTTTCTTCCTCTACAAATAGCCACTTTTTTAATCCCATGTTACCATCTCCAGAATTTCTTTTTTTATAATACCTTTTCTGCCCGATTCACCACCGCCCCATATAGCCCTTCCACCAGTATGTCCGGCTGCTTGGTGTTCAAAATAATCCACAATTTGCATTCTACCTGTTTCCTGATGATGATGCCAAGTAAGTGTTTTTGGAACTCTACCTTCTTTAAACACTTCATATTCTTTCGCTGTGAACTTTTCAGCTAGTTCTGGATTGCTAATAATTTCTTCAGATAAGGTTTTAGATAAATATTCAAATTGTGCAGCATCAGATTCTAAAAAATATTTTTCTGGTAAGTAAATTTCAAATTTTGATTGAAAAATTGGGAATCCATCTTTGTCATAAATTACTTGATATTCTTTTCCATTTTTGATTGAAATAAAAGTGTACATTGTAGTTCCGTCTTCATTACGTTCTTTATATTTATAATTTCTTGGTTGGTTAGGTCTTCTTGTATATGCTGGTAGATTTCTAACTGCTTCAACCATCGCACCGTCAGCCTTTGCCTGATTTACAGTAGACAGTCTTTTCACCGCAAACTTCTGCACGATATCCTTAATCGTCGTTTTATCAAATGTGACATGTTTATAGTTGTTTCCATACGCCGTCGCTAATTCTTCGACCCTAATCCGGAGAGGAACTTCCACCTTGCCGATTTCCCTGCCGAAGGCTTGAACCTTCTGTACCTGCTTTTGCGCAAATTCTTTGCTGTAAGGAATGAACTTTGTACCACTCGCTACTTTATCAGCGACCTTCGCAGCACCTGCCACACCGCCGATTCCGAGTGCCATCAACAGTCCGTTCTGGCGCTGTTCCTCGGTTAGCTGGTTGCCGAACATGTCTTTGCCGGTGACTGCTTCACCGAGGCCGTTGGCTGCGAGGAGCCCGTATATCCCGTATTCGGTTTTCTGGAGGAGGCTAAAGCCTTTTGTCGTTTTATAGGCATCGAGCGCGTGGTCCGCTGCGTTGAGTCCTTTGGCCGTTTTGTATAGGGCGCTGCCGCCTTTGATGGCCCTGCCGGCCCAGCCGACGACGGGGATGAATCCAGCGGCGGCCATGGCGCCGGCGGCGATTCGTTCGGCATCGGACAGCTTGCGACCCGTTACTGGATCGACTCCGGTTGAGGCCCTGATAGAATCATAATATCCCGTGAATTCCCCTGTAAAGGTTTTTGTCGTATCCCAGGCTTTTTCGTACCATGGGCGGTTTTCGAGTTCTTCCATTTCCTGTTCGATTTTCCGGGCTTCTGCTTGCTGCTTTTTGAAGGTCTGATAGTCTTTCATCTGACCGGCGACATCATCCTTCACTTGATAGACGTCACTATTTTTGAATGCCGATTGGTTGAATGTCATCGGCGAAACATGGCCGTCCTGTTTGGTGGCATCAAGCAAAGCACGGAAGAGGCCAACGGCCACGTTTTCCTGCCCGATGGACACATCATATTCTTCTACCAATTGCCGGTCGACATTCTCGACCTTTGTCACGGTGTCATCCAGTCTATGCCCGGCCAGCGTGATTTTTTCATTAAAGTCCTTTTGGTCGAACATATCAAGAGACAGGATATCGTCAATGCTGTTCAGGATTCTTTGGAGATCGTTCGCTTGTTGATCGACAAGCGACTTCGCTTGGTTAATACCGTTCGACACTTCGCCATCTAAAAAGGGAACCTCGACCACGGTATTTCCGGATAGGTCCGCCTCTTCCAGACTGGCTGGAATGCCTTCTAAAAAACTTATTTGGGTCGTGAATAGCTCCATCCAGGCGTCCGCCACCTCGATTTGCGCTTCATAGAAGCTTTTGATGGCGGTAGCACCGGCTCCCTGAAACTCGTTATCAAGGCCAACAATGCCCTGAAATTCCTTTTTCAGGGCTGCGACTTCCTTCTTTAGGTCTTCATATTGCTTGGCACGCGACTTTGTTGCGGCCGTCAATGTCTCGGCTTCATATATTTTCATCTCACAGGATACCCATGTGAAGACGTATGGGCGATGGCTTCATCCTGTTCTTTTAATAAGTCAATGTTGGCACGGGTATCTTCCACGTTTTTCTGGACGATTTTGATATATTGCTCGAAGACCTTCTCCAGGTTCGTTTCGCGGTCGATCCATTTCGAAGTGAATTCCAATTTATTGTTGCCAAGCTCGCCTGCCGGCAAATTTCCAAGCGTGACTGTACCAAGTGCCGTCTTCACCTGATCGACTTGCTTCATTACGGCAGGATGATTCAGTTTGATTGTCGTCATTAAAACAACCGCCTTTTTAAATCGGATATTTTACTTTCCAGCTGTTCAAATGCCTCTTCGCCTTTGCTCAAAAGGGAATCGGCTTCATGGGCTATATTCCCCGCTATGCTCAGAAGCGTATTCTCGGCATTCAGCTTTGTAATCATCGCCTCGATTTTCCATTGGTAATCGTCATAATCGTCATGAATGATACTAAACATCACATTATAGGCATCATGACGAGCTTCCTGAAATTGATCCGAGCGATTTCCTGTCCAGCTGCCACCTAGCTCAGGGTCTTTTATTTTCCTAATCTCGCTTAAGCACATGCTTTGCTCTTTTATAATATCGTTCTTCGCATTTTCTAAACGTTCAATTTTCACATTTAAATCAGCTTTTTTGCTGGAGATAGCAGAGTGTATATTACTCAAAATATCTGCATAAACCATGAAACTCACCTCAGAAACAGTATAATCCTACACTAAATGTCATATTTTCCTATTTAATATTATAAGGATTATAGTCCGAGAGTTAAATAGGGAGAAATATGCTATTTTGTCAGTTGAAAGTGAAGATTGGCATAAAAAAGTTCCTACATACCATATTCTTTATACCCGCCATTTTACCAATTTTAAACAAGTGAGCAGAATATCATCTCATTGGATTCTCTATAAAAATTCCAACCAGTTCATTCAAACTGCCCATGACTGTATCTGCGCAACAAATCATCCCGAACAAATTCCCTGCAAGTGGAAGATAAATGTGACCGTTCGGGATGAATCAAATCACCAAAAGGCAAATCACCGACAAATTTAACTTCACCTTCAAAATCTAGTCCGGATTCAGCATCAAAACCGATTACTTTCACAAAACAGGTTTTGTGTCCGGTTTTCATAAAATCAATTACTGTTAACACATGATTATGTACATCTTTCATCCTTTTTTCCTCCAACTCTTAGCATTAAGTTTTACTAACTTTATAAATAAAGAACCGATCAACAATCATGGCTAAGATTGCTAAAGGCATTAAAACTATTGGAAAATAGGCACTCCTGCATTCCATGAATTACTTTATTTTTCTATGTATTTTGTTCAATCTACCCATATTTAACTGAACTTGCATGTCCTGACTTCTTCATTCACTTATGCTTTTTTTACGTTTCCCAGAATATACTTCTCTTAGCATCTTTATGATTTCACATAACTACCATCCAAGGTCAGTCTGGCAACCCCGAGGACCTCCCCTCTTCTATATAGATTTATAACCTGCTATAATCTAAGGATTGGAGGTGTGAAAAAATGAAAGAAATCATCCAGATATTAGCTGAAATCGTCAATAATCTTCACGATTTCATCCTATTCTTTGTAAGCGACACATTAAATTCAAATGCAACGGACAAAGATCTGCATTTTTGGATAATGGGAATCATCGGTATCATCATATTTTTGTTCGTGTTATTTTTATCTAATTTAATTGCCCGGATGCGTTTTGGGATAACGATCCTCTCTTTCCTTTATACCTTTACAGTCATGGTTGTTTTAGTCTTTGCCATTGAAATACAGCAAGCCCTTACCAGCAGGGGGAATATGGAGTTTCAAGATGCGGCGATAGGCCTATGGGGGTTCATCGTATTTTTCATGGTTTTTGCTGTACTATCATCCATATTCCTATTGGTGAAGAATTTATTCAAGCAATCAAAATAAAGGTAACGATAGGTCACCTTGCTTAAAACATTCCTAATGCCTTTGAATAACTGGAAATTCAGATTTTGTATTGGCGGGAATGATAAATTCTCTGTAGCAGCAGCTTAAATGGAAAGGAAGGTTACAGAGAAGCAAATTTGATTCGGGGAATTACTTCGATTCATTTTCATTGAATAAATCAATGCTGAACAGATTAAAAGAATCGTCGTCATTAATATGTTCCTGGTCATTTCCTGTTATATCAGGACTATTTTCCCTGCGGCGGCGATTTACTTCCCTTAATTCCGCTTCCAGAAATTCCGCTTGTTCGTGGGAAAGCTTGATCGTGATTTCATTATTTTGATCATCTGCAGCTTTCAAGAGGACATAGCTATCCGCAGCATTACGTAAAGTTACATTGCTTACTGTTAAGTTCATGTTCGCTAGTTCATATCTTGCCTTCATAATGTAAAAAGAACCTCCATCGGAAAATACCGGATAAAATAAAGTATATTAAATATACTCTACTTCAAGATATTTAAATATACAAATTCTTTGTTTGGAAAAGCCTTGAAACCTAAAGAAAGCTACCTCCTTAAAGATTTCCGACAATAAATGAAAAATTGGTGTGCCGCATCATCATTAAAGATTCGTTCTTGAATAAGGGTACAGAAGGGGTTCTTCCCTTGAAACTCCAGAAGTTCTGGAACCAATGGAGCAATTGAATGCGAATTCTTCCCTTTCTTAATAAATACTTGAATGAATTCAGATTGACTATAAACAAATGGAACCCTTCATTAGCGGAAAGGTTCCATTTGTTTTTATAATTCTTTCTCGATCGCGCAAGTAATATGGTATGGACCCATGCTTTCATTTGAAGTAATGACGGTTCTCAATCGATTTGCCGGATATACCGCAGAATTGAAACTTACACCCGGGTCATACCCCATAAGATGATATTTGAAAATCCCGTCATTTTTTTTACGGATCCATATACCATACCCATAGTATTCCCCTTCATCTCCCGCAGCAATATGGGCGTCCAATAAGAGATTGGTATATTCTTGATTCAGTAACTGATTGGAAAATAACCCATCCCAAAACCTGAACATATCTGATGTGGTAATATACGCCCCTCCATCCGCACCGCCTTTGATCGGAAGGGAATAAATATTCGTTCTCCATGCTCCACTTTCTTCGTCTATGTACCCTAATGCAGTATTTTTAGGAAGCTGGTCCATGGAAAAATAACCGGAATTTATCATTTCACAAGGCAGAAAGATGTTCTTGTCGATATATTCAGAAAATTGGAGTCCAGTTAGTTCCTCAACAATCAAGCCTAATAATATATAGCCTGCATTATTGTAATGAAATCTTTCCCCGGGTTCAAACATCATCACCTCATCTTGAAACATTGGCAGGAAATCTTTTAATCTTTTTATATGGTACATCGGATTTTTCTGCCATAGCTCTTCAAAATTATCCATCACTTCTTCATCAAAGTAATCAGGGATGCCCGAAGTGTGTGTTAAGAGGTGATGTATGGTCACATTTTGATTGAAATTAGGAAACACGATCCGAACACAGTCTTTGAGCTTAGAATCGAACCTAAGTTTCCCTTTTTGTATTAACTGGCAAATGGCTATCGCCGTAAACAGTTTACAACCGGAAGCAATTCCGAACCTTGTTTCGGTCGTATTCATGATTTCATCCGCTCGATTGGAATAGCCATGTGCTGAGCTATGGATCAGGTCATCTCCCGCTTTCACACCGATAACACCCGAGAATTTAATTTCCTTGCATGTTTCTTCAATAATCCTGGATATATCCATATGTAGAGTCGACATTTCGTTTTCCCCCTTGCCGGTAAAATTTTCATAACTGATGTGTTGGCCAAGGTGCTACTTAGGTCTTGCAAAAAAACCCGCATCTTAGATGCGGGATAACTTATTTCAGATTTAACTCGTTCTTTTATTTCCACCAAGTATCATAAACATTAATGGCTTCATTGCGTTTATGTTCGGTTTTAGTATACCATCCTTCGATGATTTCGGCAGCTTCCGTTCTGATTTCCTTGCCTTCAAGATAATCATCGATTTCATCGTAGCTAACGCCTAAAGCCACTTCATCAGGAAGTAACGGTTTGTCGTCTTCTAAATCGGCCGTTGGTATTTTCGTATAAAGACGCTCAGGAGCACCGACGAATTTCAGGATTTCTTTTCCTTGCCTTTTATTTAAGCGATATAAAGGAAGGATATCCGCTGCACCGTCACCATGTTTCGTAAAGAAACCTGTGATCGCTTCAGCTGCATGGTCCGTACCAAGCACAACGCCTTTATATAGCCCGGCTAAATCATATTGCACCTTCATTCGCTCACGTGCTTTAACATTTCCCCTTAAGAAATTCGATAGCTTTTCAGAAACTGCTTCTTCCACAGCTTTGACAGATGCATCCACCGCTTCCTTGATGTTGACTGTAACCGTTTGGCTTGGCTTGATGAATTTTAAAGCCAGCTGCCTGTCATCTTCATCAGCCTGTACTCCATATGGCAAGCTTACAGCAACAAACTTATAGTCGCTGCCATTTTTTTCTTCATTCAATTCATTAGCAGCGGTTTGGGCAATATAGCCCGCCAGTGTTGAATCTTGACCTCCGGATATCCCAAGTACAAAACTTTTCAGAAACGTATTTTTCTTCATATACTCTTTTAAAAGATCAACACTTTTCCTGAATTCGGCTTCGGGATCGATCGTTGGTTGGACAAGTAATTTTTTTACGATTTCTTTTTGTAATGGACGCATTGGCATAGCCCCGCTTTCTAATAAAATAGATTGGTCATTTCGTTAGCATTCTTTCTACATTTGCTTTAACTTCATCTATATTCCTCATTTTATTATCCCAACAATCCTGGCTTAGATCTACCGGGTATTCTTCAGGATTCAGTGCACGAAGGTACTCCGGCCATAATACTTGGAGATTTTTGTGCGTGAAGGCCTTGATTTCATCTATGGTCGGCAATTCATAAATCAAACTTCCATCCTTGAAAATATCCACATGCAGATCAACCGCATCGAAATCCGTGACGAATTTACTTAGGAAGGTATGGACAGGATGAAACATTTTTAATTTTTCCTGTTCCTGCGGCTTCTCATATTCCATCGCCAAGTAATCACCTTCAGCATGATGATTCACTTTATTGATGATTCGGTATACTCGTTTTAAACCAGGTGTCGTAACCTTTTCAGGGTTAGAAGAAATTTTGATGGTATCTCTCATATTCCCATCTTCGCCCTCTATTGAAACCATTTTATAAACGGCACCGAGCGCTGGCTGGTCATAAGCCGTAATCAATTTGGTTCCGATGCCCCAAATGTCAATTCTTGCTCCTTGTTGTTTCAAATTGATGATCGTATATTCATCCAGGTCATTTGAAGCGACAATCTTCGCATCATGGAACCCTGCAGCATCAAGCATACGCCGTGCTTCTTTTGATAAGTAAGCTAAGTCACCGCTGTCAAGACGGACGCCAATGAAATTGATTTTATCGCCCAATTCCTTGGCAACACGGATTGCATTCGGGATGCCAGAACGCAATGTATCATAAGTATCAACCAAGAATACACAGTCTTTATGGGAAACAGCGTATTTATGAAAAGCTGTATATTCATCTTTATAAGCTTGGATCATGGAATGTGCATGCGTCCCTGAAACCGGAATGCCGAACAGCTTTCCAGCACGTACATTACTAGTGGAATCAAAGCCAGCAATATAGGCCGCTCTCGCTCCCCAAATTGCAGCATCCATTTCTTGCGCCCGCCTTGAACCGAATTCAAGGGCAGATTCTTCACCGATGACCTGTTTGATGCGTGAGGCTTTTGTTGCCACGAGTGTGTGATAGTTCACAATGTTAAGCAACGCAGTTTCAATGAGTTGAGCCTCACCAAGCGGTGCCTCCACCCGTAATATCGGTTCATTGCCGAAAACGAGCTCTCCCTCTTTCATGCAGCGAATCGCTCCCGTGAAACGAATGTTCTTCAAATAATTCAAAAATTCTTCATCATAGTGCAGATCATTTTTTAAATAGTCGATATCACTTTCCGAGAAGGAAAAGTTTTGAAGGTAATGGACAATTTTTTCAAGTCCCGCAAAAATCGCATATCCGCTATTAAATGGAAGCTTTCTGAAAAATATCTCGAAAACTGCCTTTCGGTTATGTGTTTTGTCCTGCCAATAAGTTTGGGCCATATTGATTTGGTAAAGGTCAGTGTGTAATGCGTAACTGTCGTCGTTGTACTTTTTTTCCATGGATAGTTCCTCCCAAAAGAGAAGCATTCGCTTCCCTTCTATTCTGTTGCTTGAATGGATATTATAGAATGGTTGCTCCAAGAGATCCTTTAAAATGTCCAAGCGCCCAATGGTGACCGGCATCATTGAACGAGGCCACTGCTTTTTCATATACAAAGATATTATAGCCTAGATTATAAGCGTCGATTGCCGTATGCAAAATACAGATATCTGTACAAACCCCGACTAAATATACATCGGTGATGTGACGTTCCCGCAGGCGGATATCAAGGTCCGTTCCTGCAAAGGCCGAATAACGTGTTTTATCTATATAATGAACATTCTTTTGATTTTTATTAGTTTCATATTCCTCTTTTAACGCCCCGTATAGGTCTCTACCCATTGTACCGCTAATATTATGCGGTGGAAACAAATTCGATTCGGGATGTAAGCGGTCTCCTTCTTCATGTAAATCAATCGCGAATACTGTATATTCGCCGTGTTTGATAAAATCCCTGGTTATATTGACTAATTCCTTCTCGATATCCTGACCTGGCTTCCCGCAGGTCAATGAACCCCTATCCGCCACGAAGTCATACGTATAATCTATATTGATCAATGCCTTTTTCCCCATATCACCAATTCCCCCTCAATAGTAAATAGAGTCCATGACAACCTCTGCATTAAATCGGTAAAGCTGTGAAGGCCGATACGAATTCCGTTTCGTTTTCTTCTGCATTCCTTTTTCATCCAAGACTTTCTCCAAAAACGGGAGCTTCGGGGCTTTTGCATAAAAAAGTGAGTCTGCACTGATTTTTGCATCATCTCTGGCTGTCAGCAAAACCCGTTGCAGCTCAGAAAGTGTAAATTCATCCGGCAGGAATTTTTGGGCTATCGTCGTTTGCACCATTTCTTTTTTCATTAAATTCATCGCATCGTTAATAATTGTATAATGATCGAATGCAAGATCTAATTGTAAAGCTTCCTGAATTGTGAACAATTCAACCTCGGCTGCGTCGTCATTCGCTTTCCTTTGATGAAGAAACTCTTCCTGGACAATGGCATAAAAAGCATTGGAAATGATCCAGCCCCTGGAATCTCGTCCTGGCCGGTCATAAACCCCGAAATGCTTGACATGGAATCCAGCTACGCCCGTTTCTTCTTTCAATTCTCGTTTGGCTGCTTCATAGGCAGTCTCGCCAGCATTGACAAAGCCTCCAGGTAAAGCCCATTTATCTCCTTCAACATTGGGGCTTCCTTCCTTATCTTTTGTGGCGCGTTTGATTAATAATAGCTTCAAAAACATTTCAGGCGGGGCTTTCTCTGCCGTTTTCTTTGTTGTAATAGTAAAGATCGCAATATCTGCGGTGTATCCATCTGGTGTAATATATTTCTTTTTTTCGTGCTGAGCCATGGCAACTCTCACTTTCTTTCACTAAGTTTGGAATTCAAGTAATTAGTAAATCATTAATTACTAATTATAGTACTCTTCCTTGTGTGATTTAGCAACTCTAAATCAGAAAAATTTTCTAATTATTTAAATAATCATTTATTTTATTACATGAAAACAAGCCCGGTCATGATGACCGGGCTTGTTTATTGAATTCTTTAAACGGGATAGACCCCATGTTTACGATCGGTAAATGTCAATTGCTTACTGCTATACGCTTCAAAGCGGGCGCTCAATTCATCACGCAGGTCATTTGGCTGAATGATGCCATCAACAATCATCTCGGAGGCTAAGCGGTAAATATCGATGTCTTCATTATACTCATTGCGCTTCTGTTCGATGAATTTAGGACGCTCTTCTGGTTCCATTGCATTGATTTTATTGGCATAGACTGCATTGACCGCAGCTTCTGCCCCCATGACCGCTATCAATGCCGTCGGTAAAGCTAAAACGCAGTCCGGTTCAAAAGCTGGACCGGCCATCGCGTATAGTCCAGCACCATAAGCCTTACGGACAATGACAGAAATCTTGGGAACCGTGGCTTCACTCATGGCCGAAATCATTTTCGCACCATGGCGAATGATCCCTGCCCGTTCGACCTTCGTCCCAATCATGAATCCTGGAATATCCACCAGGAACAACAACGGTATATGGAAAGCATCACATAAATTGATGAACTTGGCTGCCTTATCAGCTGAATCATGGAACAGGACGCCGCCCTTGACACGCGGCTGATTGGCTATGATCCCTATCGTTTGTCCATTTAGCCTTGCAAGCCCAGTGATTAATTCAGGGGCAAATAGCTTCTTGATTTCACAAAACGATTGCCTGTCTATAATCCTATCGATCAGGTCATACATATTGAAGGCTGCATTCTGATTTTTAGGAATCAGTTCTTCCAACGTTTTTTCAAAATCCGCAGGCAGCTCAGGTTTTACGCTTTTCGGCCTTTCTTGATAATTTCCTGGAAAATAGCTTAAGTACCTGCGCGCAAACGCGATCGATTCTTCTTCTGACTTGACAAGCACATCCCCGCATCCTGAAACGGAACAATGCATTTTCGCCCCGCCCATTTCCTCTTCACTCACCTTTTCGCCAATGACCATTTCTGCCATTCTCGGTGAACCTAAATACATGGATGCATTGCCATCAACCATTACGACGATATCACAAAAAGCAGGAATATATGCCCCGCCGGCGGCAGACGGACCGAACAATAGACAAATTTGCGGGACTTTTCCTGATAACTTCACTTGGTTGTAAAAGATGCGTCCTGCTCCGCGGCGTCCCGGAAACATTTCTACTTGATCTGTAATTCGTGCCCCGGCAGAATCGACTAAATAAAGAAGGGGCAGCTGTAACTTTTCAGCTGTTTCCTGAATGCGAATGATTTTCTCGACGGTTCTTGCTCCCCAAGAACCAGCTTTTACAGTCGAATCATTGGCCATGACACAGACCCTCTGACCATTGATTTTCCCTATGCCTGTAACCACACCATCGGCAGGCAGACCATCACTGGCACAATTTGCAAAGAAAGCGTCCTCTATTTCAACCCCTTCATCGAAAAGCAGCTCGAGCCGTTCACGTACGAAAAGCTTTCCTTTTTCAGCGTTTTTTTGATGATATTTTTCTAAACCGCCTTTTTTAATCGTCTCAACCGTTTCGGTTAGTTTATCCGTCGTTACCATCCCTGTTCCTCCTTCAATTGAAATCATTGACCCTTAAATACGGGTTTGCGCTTTTCCTTGAATGCTGACAGACCCTCCAGTCGGTCACGGGTTTTTAAAGTTGTCTGATAGCAGTCTTTTTCAATTTGCAATCCTGATTTCAAATCAGTCTCAGCCCCTTGATTGATCGCCGCTTTTGCAGCCCGGAGTGCCAATGGGGCATTGACCGCAATTTCCTTAGCCAATTTTTTCGCTTCCTCAAGTAAATGTTGGGGTGAATATACATGACTGATGATTTTCAAGGCATGTGCCGTTTTTGCATCCAATCTCCTAGCCGTATAAATCAGTTCTTTCGCTGTCGGCATTCCGACTATACGCGGCAGTCGCTGTGTACCGCCGGCGCCTGGGATGATGCCTAACGATGTTTCTGTCAGTCCCACCTTCGCCGTTTCAGATGCGATTCGTATGTCACAAGCGAGTGCCAACTCCAGCCCTCCGCCAAAAGCCGAACCGTTAATCGCGGCGATGACCGGAACTGGAAGGTTTTCCACAGCCGTAATCGTATCTCCAATCAACTTGACTGTCTCCCTGACTTTATCCTCATTCATACCTGCTCGTTCCTTAAGGTCCGCACCTGCACAAAACGCCTTTTCACCTGACCCAGTTATAATGACTGTTCGTAAATTGGAATCACTTTTCAATTCCTCGAGCACTTCAACCAAGCAATGAAGCAATTCCGTGGATAAGGCATTAGCAGCATCCGGCCGATTCAAAGTCACGAGGGCAATTCCCTTTTCCTCAGTACTTA
This sequence comes from Bacillus sp. T-10(2022), assembly GCF_056502895.1. Taxonomy (NCBI): domain Bacteria; kingdom Bacillati; phylum Bacillota; class Bacilli; order Caryophanales; family Bacillaceae; genus Bacillus; species Bacillus sp. T-10(2022). Next base: position 2,648,732 of record NZ_CP113518.1, on the reverse strand, counting down.
TTTCAACTAATGAAGTCATAAATTCACCTCAATTTCTCTTATTGTGCGTTATAAACAGCCATCTGATGGCTTGGCAATGGTTTTTCCAAAAAGCTTTGCATCATGGCCGCAGCCTTCATTAGTTTTTCTGGATTGATTCCCGTGTGAATTCCCATTTTATGTAGCATATGAATCAGGTCATCCGTTGCCACGTTTCCGCTCGCACCTGGTGCATACGGGCATCCTCCTAAACCTCCGAGCGAAGAGTCGAAAGTGTCCACACCATAATTAAGTGATTCAAGAACATTTGCGAGTGCCATTCCCCTTGTATCATGAAAATGGAGGGCAATCCGGCTTATATCATATCTTTTTACAGCCTGTTCAAGGAACAGTGCAACCTGTCTTGGAGAAGCGACCCCAATGGTATCACCCAGTGAGACTTCATTGATTCCATAGTCAAAAAGTTGATCACAAACACGGAAAACCTGTTCGATCGAAACCTCCCCTTCATAAGGACAGCCGAAAACGGTTGAAATATAGCCCCTAACCGTTTTCCCGCTGTTAGCTGCTGTCCCGATGACATCCTTCATTATTGGAAAGGTATCGGAAATCGACTTATTGATATTTTTAAGATTATGCGTTTCACTGGATGACATGAACACGGAAATTTCATCGATATTGGCTTCAAGGGCCGACTCCAGTCCTCTTTGATTGGGTACAAGGGCCGCATAAGTGATACCGGGATTGCGCTTTATTCCCTTAGCCACCAGGGCGGCATCACTCAATTGGGGAATCCACTTTGGATGGACGAAAGAAGTCACCTCTATATAAGATAATCCTGTATCAGAGAGCTGATCGATCCAATCCATTTTGCTTTGTGCAGGTATCATGACCTTTTCATTTTGCAGCCCGTCGCGCGGACCCACTTCCTTAATTGTCACTTTTTCAGGCCAATTCATCTTACCCCTCCGTCCCTTTATTCAATGACGGCCAAAACGTCGCCCTCATTTACGAAATCCCCCTCATTCACTTTAAGTTCTTTAATGGTGCCAGCTTCCTCGGCTGCAATGGGGATTTCCATTTTCATAGATTCCAAGATAATGATATCCTGTCCATCGGTTACACTTTGCCCCTCGTTCGCCACGATTTTCCAAACGCTTCCTGCCATGCTTGCCTTTAATTCTGCCATCTTACATTCCTCCTGATCATTATGTTTTAAGATATGCGTTATACAGTCAATTTTTTTATATATTTTGCAATGAAATCCGTAGTCGTATCTCCTTGGGAAAAAGCTTCATGAGAAATGATTTCCATCAGCAAAGGAAGGTTTGTTTTAATTCCTTCTATTTTATAGTTTGCGAGCGCTTCTCTTAATCTCTCGATCGCTTTATCCCTTGAATCGCCGCTCACCACCAATTTGGCGATCATCGGATCATAAAAGTGGGATACGACCGAAGTTCCATGAACAGCCAATTCATGACGGATCCCTTCACCTTCCGGAAGTTCCATGCTTGTGATTTTTCCTGGTGCTGGATAAAAGGTTTTCGGATCTTCAGCATATATGCGCACTTCAATGGAGTGTCCATCCTGTTTAATCTCACTTTGCGTAAATTCCAATTTTTTTCCAGATGCAATATTAATTTGCTGTTCAACCAAATCCAGCCCCGTAATTTCTTCGGTGACAGGATGCTCCACCTGAAGGCGTGTATTCATTTCCAGGAAATAAAAATTTTTATTTGCATCAACTAAAAATTCGAGGGTGCCCGCATTGCTATAACCGATGGATTTTACTGCCTTCACTGCAGCCATTCCCATCCTGTTTCTTGTTTCTTCGTCAAGGAAAGAAGAGGGAGCCTCTTCCACGACCTTCTGGTGGCGCCTTTGAACGGAGCATTCCCTTTCCCATAAGTAAACAGCATTCCCAAAGGAATCCGCCAATACCTGAATTTCGATATGACGAGGCTTCTCAATCAATTTTTCTATGAACATATCTCCATTGCCAAAAAACAATTGGGCACGTTTTTGATTCCCCTCGAAGGCTTTGGTCAGTTCATCTTCATTAGCAACCGCCTGCATGCCGATTCCCCCGCCGCCTGCTGCTGCTTTTAACATGACTGGGTAGCCAATTTTTTCGGCAACGGCTGCCGCTTCCGCACTATCAATTAACGGACGTGAAAATCCAGGCACCAATGGAAGTCCCGCTTGCTCCATCTTTTTCCTCGCCTCGACTTTATTGCCCATCTGCTGGATGATCTCTGGTTTGGGACCAATGAATATCAAGCCGGCTTCTTCGCATGAACGTGCGAAATCTGCATTTTCACTAAGAAATCCATATCCAGGATGAATGGCCTCCACTCCGGTTTCCTTAGCTATTTCCAAAATCTTATTGACGTTTAAATAGCTTTCCTGTACTCTCGGGCCACCCAGTAAATATGCCTCATCCGCCAATCCCACAAATGGCGAATCCGAATCAGCTTCCGAATGGACAGCGACAGTATGTATCCCCAGCTTCCTGCATGTACGAATAATGCGTGATGCTATTTCTCCCCTGTTTGCGATAAGAATTTTTCGAATCATTCGATATCCTCCTTATTTAGTGCCTTCCGATAGTAGGTCAAGAGTTTGTTGCCGAAGCTTATACTTTTGGATTTTTCCGGATGCTGTCATTGGATAAGCATCGGTAAATTGAATGTACCGGGGAATTTTATGAAAAGATATTTTCCCTTTGCAATACTCTATCAATTCTTTCTCCGTAAGGGTTTCTCCTGCTTTCAAAATGATCCATGCCGCTACCTCTTCGCCGTACTTCTGATCTGGAACGCCGAGTACCTGGACATCGACAATTGCAGGATGTTGATAGAGGAATTCTTCAATCTCACGGGGGTAAATATTTTCCCCTCCGCGAATGATCATATCTTTCAGCCGGCCTGTAATCTTGCAATAACCCCTTTCATCCATCACCGCCAAATCTCCCGTATGAAGCCAGCCTTCCCGGTCAATCGCCTGCTCAGTGGCTTCCGGGTTATTATAATATCCCTTCATTACATGGTATCCCCTCGAACAGAGTTCACCCTGTTTGCCCCGCTGGACTTCTTCCCCATTAGCTGGATCGACAATTTTCACTTCCACTTTCGGCAAAGCCCTTCCCACTGAGGAAACACGAAGTTCGATCGGATCGTCCGTTCTTGTCATCGTAATTCCTGGAGAAGATTCCGTTTGACCATAAGTAATCGTAATTTCCGAGATGCCCATCTTATTCACCACGCTTTTCATGACTTCGATCGGACAAGTGGATCCTGCCATGATACCAGTCCGTAACGAACTTAAATCATACTGGTCAAAGTCATCGAGATTAAGTTCAGCAATGAACATCGTCGGTACACCATGAAGCCCCGTACATTTTTCGGCTTCAACTGTCTGAAGGACAACTCGTGGATTAAATTCCACGATCGGCACCATTGTTGCCCCTACAGAAACAGAGGCCATCGTGCCAAGGGAACAGCCGAAACAATGAAAAAACGGAACCGGGATGCAAAGCCGGTCAGCTTCGGTAAGCTTCATACACTCCGCGACATTCAATCCGTTATTGACCAAGTTGGAATGAGTCAGCATCACTCCTTTTGGAAATCCTGTCGTCCCTGATGTATATTGCATATTAATCACATCACCGGGAGCCAATTCCTCCATTCTCATGTCCAGCGATTCCTCCGAAACGGATTCGCTCCCGCTAATGACTTCATCCCACGAAAACGTTCCGGGATAACGCTTTTCACCTAAAACGATGATATTTTTCAATTTTGGCAGTTTCTCAGATTGTAATTTTCCTGGTTCTGCATTTTTCAATTCAGGAACGATTTCGTACAGCGTATCTATATATGAATGATCCTTATATTGTTCCATCAGGATGATCGTCGTCGAATCGGATTGCTTGAGCAGGTATTCCAGTTCACTTGTGCGGTAATTAGTATTGACCGTTACCAGCACACCGCCCATTTTCGCGGTCGAAAATTGGGATATAAGCCATTCCGGTTTATTGGATGCCCAAATGGCGATATGTTCCCCTTTTTTAATATCTAGTGACATGAACCCCCTGGCCGCCTTTCGGCAAATCTTTTCAAATTCGCGATAAGAATGGCGCAGGCCTAGTTCATGGTACACAACCGCTTCATTATCACCATATTGTTCAGCTGTCCTTTCAAGCAGTTTTCCGATAGTAACATCTAGCAAATCAGACATCAAACTCCTCCTAATCAAATAAAAGTAAGATTGAACGCTTTTTGCTGTATAGATAACATCTGCTTTTCACCAAAATGAACGCAAGCATCATTGTTCATTTTACGTTCCGTAAAGATTAACAGCCTAATTGCCTGGCGATAACGAGTCTTTGAATTTCGGATGTACCTTCACCAATCTCCAATAACTTAGCATCTCTTAAATAGCGTTCCACCTCATATTCGCGCATGTAACCAGAGCCGCCGTGTATTTGAATCGCTTGATTGCTGGACCGGAACGCGGTCTCACTTGCAAAAAGCTTGGCGTATGCCGCTTCCTTTGCAAAAGGCTTTTTATTGTCTTTTAACCATGCAGCCTTATATACCATATTCCTCGCCAATTCAATTTCCATCGCCATATCTGCAAGCTTGAATTGAATGGCCTGGAAATTTGATATGGTTTTACCGAATTGAATGCGCTCTTTTGAAAAAGCTAAAGCTCTATCAAAGGCAGCCTGAGCGATACCGACGGCCAAAGCTGCAATGGAAATCCTTCCTCCATCAAGCGTGAATAAGAATTGTTTGAACCCTTTGTCTGGATCTCCCAATAAGTTTTCCTTTGGCACCCGGACATTATCCAGAATGATTTCACAAGTATTGGAAGCTCGAACTCCCATTTTTTCATAATTGCTATTGATCGTTAGCCCTTGGGTATCGGTTGGCACGATGAATGCCGAGATGATATTTTTGCCCTTGGAATCTTTGCCCGATACAGCCGTGACGGTAACCGTTCTTGAATAGCTGGCATTTGTTATCCATGTTTTCTCGCCATTAATCACATATTCATCACCCTCCAACACGGCAGTCGTTCTTGTACCGCCAGCATCGGAACCCGCATTAGGCTCTGTTAACCCGAAAGCTGCCAGGGTTTCACCGGTCGTGATTGGAACCAGGTATTTTTGCTTCTGTTCTTCGGTTCCAAAATAGTAAATTGGACTTGCCCCGAGCGAAACGGCTGCTGCATAACTTAAGCCGGTTCCCCCGCATGCCTTCCCAACCTCTTCAACTGCAATGGCATACGAAATCGTATCTCCGCCCGAACCGCCATATTCTTCAGGAAACGGAATTCCAAGCAACCCGAGTTTCCCCATTTTTTTGAATACATCCTCCGCAAACATGGACTTTGCATCCAACTCTATCGCAATGGGTTTAATTTCCTTTTCGGCAAATTCCCTAACCATTTCCTTAATCATCTGCTGTTCTTTTGTAAGTGAAAAATCCATTTATTCATTCCCCTTTCTATTGAGACCGACTAGTTGGTCTGTGCAAATCAAGTTTATTGTTTAATCCACAACAACTTGGTTCTTCAGTAAAAATGGCTGGGTGATTTCCGCTTCTTTTTGTATATCTATCAATAGGGCATTCAGAATTAAATCTACGTAAATATCACCGATTTCATCAATCGTTTTTCCACCGTCCCTTTTGTACCATTTGTAGGACCAGTTCACCATGCCCAGAATTGACATTCCGGTAATTTCCACTGGTAATTCGCTGCGGAAAACTCCCTTGTCAATACCTTCTTTGATAACGGAAAAAATGATTTCTTTATATATTTGACGCTTTTTTTTGATTGCTTCAACATAGGGCGGTTTTAAGTAAATGCTTTCTTGATAGAAAACTGAGATGTGTGGTTTATAGAGGTCAAAAACTTTAACAAATGATTGAATGATCTTTTGCATTTTTTCTGTTGGATGGGTACTTTCTGAGATGGCTTCCTGTGCTTTTGTTAAAACATATGAAATAAAGTAATCATGGATGACAAATAAAAGTTCATCTTTGGAAGAGAAATGGTGATAAAAACCACCCTTGCTAGTTCCGCAAGCCTTAACGATTTCGTTAACGGAGACACCATGAAAACCATGCTGATCAAAGAGCGTCAACGATGTTTCAATTATTTTTTCTTTTAACTCCGTAAGACTGCACCCCCTTCTTGTATCCGCTTACATTTAACAACATAAAGAGATGTGGTTATGTAGTTAACTGGATTTATTTAGATTTTACCAAATATTTAAAAATTGTCAATTTTTAATTATCAACAAAAAAACAGCCCTCAAAACCAAGAGCTGTCAACCTAGTTTATTTAAGAAGCAGTCGATACCATGTCATTCACTACCATTGACCGGTTTAACCTGGGCTTTTACAAGCTGCCATCCATTGTCATACTTCCATATTGATTTGATCTTCAAAATCGGAACAGGTTCATCGGACCCTTTTACGTTTTGGACTCCCATAAGTGATTTTCCTTTTCCAAAAACGGTCTTGGGGTCCAATGAGGAGTATGGATCAACCAAAAGCTCTGTCGGTTCATTTAGTTTTCCATTTCGATAAATGCCCAATTCATCATACGCTTGTTTTCTGGAACTGACATCTATCACCACAGGCTTTTGACCTTCGATGATGATTTCCGCTTTGTATCCGTCAAGAAATTGTGCGATTACGGGGACGGATGGCGGCACTTCCAGTTCCTTCACTTTTCCATCCTTGAACGTATAGGCGTAACTGGATATCAACCGTTCCCTGCCTTCCATCAAAACCGTGACCAATACATCCTGGACTCCATCATTATTCAAGTCGGCAACCTTTAGATCTGGATTATACCCAGCTTCAAGCGGGACGTTGATTGTACGGCGATTGCTTTCCACACTTAACTCAATTTTCTTCAGAAATTTGCTTCCTTCCTCAAATGGCAGTCCCTGAACCTGGATGATGTCTATTTTCTGGTCACCTGTTACATCTCTTTTTGTTGATATATATGTGCCATCTACCTGAAAATTTTTATCATGCGCTTCCACCGCTTGATAGCTCAAAAATAGTGAGATGACTAAAACCGCATATTTTAGCAGATCTAACTTTTTCATAGTGATAACCTCTCTTTTCAAAGATGAACTAATTTGACATTTGTCGCCGCTTGAACTTTCGACGCTGATCTTTCATGAAGATGGACCAGAAATAATAGAACCCTGGCACTAATATCGCAAAGCCCACGATATATGTGGCAAACACGGCCCGGAATGAGGTTGGATCGGTAAATCCTGAAAGAATTGTGACATTTGGATATATGATATAAGGTAAATGTGCGATACCATAAACATAACTGCCAATTAAATACTGTATGATGATCGCTATTACAGCGAGGCGGGGCATCCCTTTAACCTCCCGCTTGGAAAAATAGGGTAAGTACAGTGCTATCCCGCTAATGATGAAAAAAATGAGCGAGACGAATAACAATCCAGAATTTTTCATCATTCCTTGGTAGATCCAATTCGCTTCGTTTCTTAACGTGAGCATAACCAACAAAGCCATGACCAACATAAGCGGTCCCGTTATCATCGCATCCCTGCGATATATTTTGTATGCTTTCATTTCATCAGCCTGCTTTGAGTAATCGGACAGGAGCAAAGATGATAAAAAAAGCGTGCTCATAATTCCGAACCCCACAAATGCATACTCATTCGGACTCGTGAAAAGTTTAAATAGATTCAATTCTTCATTTCCTCTCGCGCCTTCTACAAATCCAAGATGGGTGATTGGCAATACGCTGATTAATAGCCCAGGTATGATCAATCCCGTCAACCCTGAAATATACGTTAACGCTTTTTCATATTTGTCTACGCTATGAGAGAAAACCAAGAAAGCACTCCTAATACATAGCAGGACAAGTATCAGGCTCGCGGGAACGATCAAGGCTACCCCTATCGGGAAAACCGCACCTGGAAATAAACTGTAAATCGCAATGACAAGACCAACGACAAAAGTATTGGTCACTTCCCAAGTTGGTGATAAATAGCTATTTGCGATCTTGGTGGCATTCGTTTCTTCCTTTTTAATGTAAGTCATTGCCCAGAAGCCAGCGCCGAAATCCATAGAGGCCATGATGGCATAAAGAAAAATAAAGCCCCAGACCAGTGTTATTGCAAGAAGAGCATCACTCATTCGCCTTCCCCCCTTTTATGAATTCGAATCGAAAAGCCTTACATCTTTCTGTTCGGCCTTATATATATCATCCATTACGGAATGACGTTTGAAATAATACAAAAGTGTAAACACGACAGAAACGCATAAAATGATATATACAATAATGAACATCGTGAATAAAAACCCAAGGTTTTCGTACGAAGTGACTGAATCCTCCGTCGTCAGCATCCTGTATATCGTCCATGGCTGTCTGCCTGTACAGGCAAAAATCCAACCGCATTCAATTGAAATCACCGAAAGCGGCCCTGACGCAACAAACAGCCAAAGAATCCATTTCGGATATGTCTCCTTTTTCAGCCATTTATTCCATACCAATGCAAACAGTGCCAACGCGATTAAGCCTGAACCAATGATGACCATTGCGTTGAATAAGATATGGACATAAAGCGGAGGCCAATACTCTTCCGGAAAATCGTTTAAACCGGTCACGACCGTATCGAAGCTATTACCAGATAGAAAGCTTAATAACCATGGGAATTCAATCCCATACTTCACCTCCTGGGCTTCCCTATCGGTATAACCGAACAAGGTAAGTCCGGCATGGTCCTGTGTTTCAAACAACCCTTCTGCCGCCGCCAGTTTTTCCGGCTGTTCCCTATATAAATGCTGTGTAGTCGCATGACCGTTCAATGCCGTCAAAAAAGAAAAAACCAAACCCAAGACAAGACTAAGCCTCAGTGCTTTTTGGTGAAAATTAAATTCAGCAGTGCCATATTTATTTTTCAGCATCTTATAGGCTGCAACGGACGCTACGACAAAAGCGCCTGTAGTATAAGCAGTCAAGGCTGTATGTCCCGCCGTCACCAAGAAACTTGGGTTGAAAAATGCCGCCCAAGGATCGACATCGACGATTTCCCCATTTTCAAACCGGAACCCAGCAGGTGTACCTTCAAAAGCATGGACATTAGAAATCAAAACAGCCGAAGCCAATGCTCCGAATGCAACAAAGAATAAACTGACGATTCGGGCCCATGGCTTGATTTTTTCAGCTGCATACACGTAGATTGACATGAACAGCGCTTCAACCATGAATGCATAAATCTCGATCTGGAATGGAAGCGCCATGACACGTCCAATCACTTCCATGAACCCAGGCCATAATAGTGACAGCTGCACACCAGCAATCGTACCAGTCGGAATGCCGACCCCAAGTAAAACTCCTAATGTTTTCGTCCAGCGTTTAGCCATGACGACATACTGTAAATCCTTTGTCCTTTGATACATCAATTCCGCTGCCAACATCATCATCGGCAACCCGACGCCGATCGTTGCAAATATGATATGTACAGCCATATTCGTCCCGAACATCGCACGGGCCATTTGTATATGATCCATACTGTCTTCCTTTCTAACCTTTGTCTCTTGGTAGTATCTCCTCTGGAAAGGAAAATATTTAATAATATTCCACAAACTAAGTTTTCATAGGTTTTACAGAAGGTCAGCATTTTACTTAATGATGTTTTTGGTTGATTGTTTATTAGATATTCTATCGAGGTTATTTCTAATATATATCACGTGGATTTCATCAATACGCTTAAAAAAATTTCACTAAGCACTTGGATGACAAATTATTGAAGATTCTTCATAAATGGTGACCCAATCGGAATAAGATAGCTTAAATCCCATATAGAAAGTGTTACAAGAGAGGAGAAAAACACTTTGTCCTTTTCCAAAGATCCGCTATCACCCGATCAAATGCTGGCTGTTATCAGAAATGGCCTGGGGCCTTCCCCAATCCCCAAAAAAATCATTATCCTTGGTGCCGGAATGTCTGGGTTGGTTGCAGCATCCCTTTTAAAACAAGCGGGGCACGATGTAACGATATTGGAAGCAACCGGGAGGGTTGGAGGGCGTGTTTTGACCATACGGGAGCCATTTTCAGAAGGTTCCTACCTTGAAGCCGGTGCCATGCGCATTCCGAATTATCATTACCTAGTTGCTGAATACATCAAGAAGTATGGTTTACGTGTCAACACTTTTGTGAATGCGACTCCTAATGATCCCATTTATGCCAATGGAATCAAGACGACCGCTGCCATATATCAACGGAACCCGGATATACTGAGGTACCCTGTAGCTCCCCATGAAAGAGGTAAAACAGCTGAAGAATTACTCAACATGGCAATTAAGCCTGTGACTGACTTCATCATTCAAAACCCACGTAGAAATTGGGAAATAGTCATTAAAGAGTTTGATAAATACTCCATGAGCTTCTTTTTGCAGTACAATCCAGTCGGAATCAGTCTATCAACAGGGGCGATTGAAAGCATAAAAGTCCTGATGGGTTTAGAAGGATTCCCTGAACTTTCTTTTCCGGCCATACTTCGGGAGCTTATGCCGCTCTTTAATCCAGATGTAAAGTTTTTTTCAATCGACGGAGGAAACGACCGGCTTCCATATGCTTTTCTACCGGAATTGAGGGATAATTTAAACTTCAGATATGAAGTGACAAAAATCATCCAACATGATAATCAAGTCACCATCCATTCCAAACATACCCAAAGCCAAAACCCCTTAACGGTTACCGGTGACCTTGCGATCGTGACGATTCCTCTTCAATTACTGCAATTTATAGATATTGAACCCCGGAATTCCTTTTCCCATAATAAGTGGAAGGCAATAAGGGAACTTCATTATGCCGCATCCACAAAAATTGGACTTCAGTTCACGCATAGGTTTTGGGAAAAGGAAGGAATCTTCGGCGGTAAATTAACGACCGATTTACCTATTAGGTTCTCTTATTACCCCAGTCAAACGAGCAACCAGCGTGAATCCGGTCTCATCTTAGCAAGTTATACATGGGAAGATGACGCTACATTATGGGATATACTTCCGGAAAAAGACCGAATACAACACGCATTGAAAAATTTGGCAGTGATCCATGGAAAACAAGTATATGATCATTTTTTATCAGGAGCTTCTTATAGCTGGACACTGAATCAGTATGCCTACGGCGCTTTCTCCATGTTTAAACCTGGTCAGGAAACGGACTTGTTTCCATACATCCCCACCCCTGAAGGAAGGGTCCACTTCGCTGGTGAGCATACATCAACCGTACCAGCTTGGATTGAAGGAGCCATTCAATCCGGCATCAGGGTTGCACATGAAGTGACGGATCTGCCTAGAACATTCGCTGTTCCTTGAATGGACCTTTTCTTTGCTTAATTAACTTAAGAGCATTGACAAAAAAACCTTCCTTTTTGGAAGGTTTTCTTTCATATGAACAGTCACTTTATCCCTCCTTTTGAACCGAAGTCTACGATCCTTAAATCCACTTCATAATTAATGTCAGCTTTACTGAAAATTTCGTCCCATTTCTGCTTATTTTTCTCCCAAAACTTTGGATGCTGATTTTCCACATAACGATACAATCCTGCTACTCCTGTTTTATATTCATGCTGTAATTTGTATATGATTTTCTCGACATCCTTTTTCACTTCATCCTCGGCGACACGCTCAACATCTTTTAAATAGCCTTCCTTAAATGAGTTTTCCTTACCATACCAATCTTCCGAAAGTCTTGCTGTGTACCCGACCTCAATATTGATCGTCAAATGATCACCTTTCAATTCCGTCGTGATCTTCCTCCTTGTCCTATTAATTATTTCAACACTTAAAGGCTCACCGTGTTGGACCGCTTCGATTATTCCGCCCTTTACCTCTCCGTTCAACCAATTTAATGCAGCTATATCCTCATCATTCATGACCCCTACCAACTTTGAATTGTTGATCACCCCTGCACCCTCCAAAATTAATTTCCCACCCCTAATATCAACGGCCTGAATGGCAAAGCTTCCATCTGATTGCAAATTTGAGGATGCTTTGCCCAGTGTTAAAGGCGGAAGTATCTTATTCGTTCTGTTCTCATTATCTTTCAATTCATAGATTACATTCGAAGGGATCTCCCCATCTTCGGATCGTCCCAAAATTTCTTTCGTCGGTCTCTTTGTTAAATAAACATGACAGCTCCTCCTTGTATTATTATCGCGTATTGACTGATTAATGATCGCTTCCATCGGGAATTTCCTTAATACATCTTCATTAATAAGGATGATACGCTGATGATTGGTTAATACCGTATTGGTAATGAGCAATGAGTCCCTTATTGCTTCATGCAGCGTTTTGGCACTGACAGAAACATTTTTATATTTTAATTTAGCTTGATTCTCCTGAACACTATTTCCTGGAGGCACCAGAATTTGCTGTGTTAACATGATTTCGTCTTTCTTTTTGCTTTTATCGATCCCCACTCCAACTACAAGGGATAACTCTTCAATATTTTCACTGTCCCAACAGCCTGTAAGCAAAGGAATAAGCATGATCAACCATAATCTTTTCATCCGCTTCTTCTACTCCTTTTCAATTGAACGATTACGAATGTAATAAATGGCAAGCCAATCAATATAACCGGAAATAGATATCCAAGCAAATCACTCATTTTAAAGATCTCGATTGTATTTTTAGGAACCTTGGCCAGAAAAAATACGACGGGAACCAGTACAATGAGATTAGTCGTATATGAATTGTTAAAAATTTTCGTCAGTCCTTCTGCTGCGAAGTAATAGTAAATCGCATGTGTTAAAAAAAACTGAAGAATCCAAGTGATTAAGAGAAATAGCTCCATACGCTCTAAAAATATGCCTGTTACTTCAAAGGACTGAATAAAAGAAATTGTTGGCCAAGTAACTGCTTTGACTTCCGGGACAGTCAGTGTAGCCACTACCAATACATATGTAATCACATATAAAATCAGCGGTATGAAAAAACCGATTAAAACGCCACTTTTTATCTTGTTTTGATTTTTCACGACGCCAAACAAAAAGATGAAAAGTTCAATTCCAAAAAACGACAAAGTTCCAGAGCCCATTCCTTTCATGACAGGTAGAAGTCCTTTCGCAAGAACAGGCTGGAGGTTTTTTAACTCGACTACCCTGAGACTGAACAAATAAATGAGCAAGACGATGACTATTGTCAAAGGAAGAAAGAAGACACAAGCCTTTGCTATGGCTTTTATTTTGCCTGTCAAAAGATGCACACTCGCTAAAATCATGGAAAGTATCACGATTTCAACCGGGGTTTCCTCCAACAAATAAAACCGGACCATTTCACTCATCGCAAGAACTTCAAAGCTGGCCACGCCTATAAAGTACACCACCACGACCAATCCAATAAGTTTGGAGAGCAACTTTCCATAGGCCTCCTCCATGTATGTGTAATAGTTAGCTACCTTATGTTTTTTTAACAGTACAACAAATAAGCATATCAAAAGGGCAATAGCGATCCCATTTAAGATCAAGACGATCCATCCATCGCTCGATTGGATTTTTTCCGTTATCGTCCTCGGAAGGGTCAGCATTCCAATTCCTAACATGCTGCAAGAAATGATCGCAGCCAATTCGCCACTAAGAATTTTGCCGTCGGACTGGCTCAAAAGAATCCCTCCCCTTTTTCCGCTTCGGTAACCGCAGGAACGCATCCTTCCAGCTCTTTTTACCGATAAAATCCATTGGTTGAAAATAAGGTTCTTGGAAGCTGGTCAATTTCGACAAATGGCTGATAACGATGATAAAGAATAATGTGGTTCCGTATAAACCTAAAACGGCGGCAAAAATCATCGCCCCGAACCTTAATGCCCTGAATGCCAGTCCAAAGCTATATTGTGGTACCGTAAAAGAGGTAATCGTCGTGATCGAAACGATTATGACCATGAGGGAACTTACAATATTGGCTTGAACTGCCGCTTGTCCAATAATGACTCCGCCAACCAATCCAACCGTTTGCCCAATGGGCGACGGGAGCCGAATACCTGCTTCGCGAAGCAGTTCAATCGTTACTTCCATGATGATAGCTTCAACAAACGGCGGAAATGGCACGTTCTCCCTTGTACCCGCGATCGTCATCGCCAGTTCTGACGGAAGCAATCCAGGGTTGAACGAAACCAAGGAGATATAAATCCCTGAAAGAAATACGGTAACAAATAAAGATAAATAGCGAAGTACACGTAAAAATGATCCTGCGACCCATCTTTCATAATAATCATCCGGTGACTGTAGCAGCATCGTTATCGTCGTAGGTGCCATCAGCGCAAATGGCGAGCCGTCAACCATGATGACCACCCTGCCCTCCTGCAATGCAGCCAATACTTTATCGGGTCGCTCCGTATTCTGGATTTGCGGGAAAGGGGTTAACGCTGTATCTTCAATTAATTCCTCAAGCATCCCCGAGTCTTGGAGATCAGTAGCTTTCACTTCAGTTATCCGTTTATTCACTTCTTTTAACAATGAATCGCTAGCTTTTCCTTCATAATAGATCAACGCAACTTCCCGTTTTTCCATCGTCCCGAACTTCTGTTGTTTGACGATTAGGTTTGGATGGTTTGAATATTGCCTTATCAAGCCAATGTTTTCCTGAAGACTTTCGATAAAACCAAGCTTCGGTCCCCGGACAACCCTCTCTGTCGAAGGTTCACCCAGTGCACGGGTTTTTTCCTTTTCCAGATTCAAGACATAACCGTCTACCATTCCATCTATAAATAAAAGCGTTTTCCCGTCAAAAATATGCTCTAAGGCTTTTTCATATGTTTCTACATCCTGTTCCCTGACTGAACAGATTTTGGAAATGACCAGCTGTTCGATTGAAACTGGATGCCTGGTTTCAACCTGGGCAGCCGATAAATCCAGGACTATCTCATTGAATGCAGGGTAATCCATCGTTCCATTGACAAATACGAATAATCCCGAAACTTCGTAACCGGGAATGAATATCTGTTTAAAAAATACATCAGCCTGCATATGCAATTCAGATTTCAATTTTTCCTGTTTTTGATCCAATTTAATATGCAAGGGTTTACTTTTCATGGTGAACTCCTTTGGTTAAATGGGGTTTTTATTTTTTCAGTTTCCTCTATTTTCAATTTTTTTATGCGAACAGGATATGGAGGCAGCTTTTACACCAATTTATTTAATGATTTTCCTTTCTGAAGCGAGCGACATTAACATCCAAAATGGTTAATTTGTAATTAAATTGCAAATGCTAGGATAATAAGCTTTAGTGCAGAGGTGACAACATTGTTTAACCGCAGAACGTTCAAAAAAAAGCCAAATCAACCAAACGAAAAAAATGATGAATTAATTAAGGTTTCGGAAGTAAGGGATCTATTCAATACCCTATCTTCATCCAATGATTTCATAAACCATCAAGGAACATATAATGGCATAGGCTATTGGGTTTCTTTTTATCGCTCTTTGATCGATGCACAGGTACTTCATGAAAGTGTTCTTTCTGTCATACCTACTCTGGAAACGATAAATTTGGAGCAAATAAAAGAAAACGTTCCTATTGAAAATACACTGATCACCAGTACCAAGGTTGTAATTGAAGAAAGAATCATGAGAGGCGAAATTGCACTTCGTTTAGATGGAAATCTTGATGAATGCCTATTAATCAATGTTGCGTCCCAACAAGGCAGACAAGTTGAGAAACCTGAACTTGAATTTGGAATCATAAGTGCTCAAGAAGCATTTGTCGAGGATCTTGATATCAATCTGAATTTAGTCAGAAAAAGACTTCCTGTCCCTGGTTTGCAAGTAAGTGAAATGACTGTGGGATACTTGTCTAAAACGAAAGTGGCAGTTTTATCGATAGAGGGGATCGTTGATCAGGAAAATGTTGATAATGTTATCCAAAGGATCAATGACGTAGAGTTTGATGAAATATTGGACGGGTCATATCTCGCGCAAATGCTATATGATAATTCAAATACCTTATTTCCCCTTTTCCTAAATACGGAAAGGCCTGATCGCATCGCAAGTGCATTGGCTGAAGGTAAAGTAGCCCTGTTAATCGATAGGTCGTCTTCTGCACTTATTACTCCAACCATTTTGTTGGAATACTTTATCACGATGGAAGATTATAATATGCCATGGATTCCCGCATCTGCATTCCGTTTATTAAGGATATTCGCGGTCGCTTTTTCGATATTTGCCACTCCCATTTATGTAGCCGTGCTGACCTATCATTATGAACTGATTCCTAAAGATCTTTTGGAAACGATCGTCACTTCAAGGAACTTAATACCTTTTCAGCCTTTGATTGAAGCATTATTCCTGGAGATTTCCATTGAGTTATTACGGGAAGCTGCTGCCAGACTGCCAACAAAGGTAGGTCAGACATTAGGTATCGTCGGCGGTATCGTTATCGGTCAAGCAGCCGTTGTAGCTGGTTTGACCAGTAATATCTTATTGATTATCGTTGCCCTCTCAGCCTTGGCATCATTTGTTACTCCCATTTATAAAATGGGTAATGCCATTCGGCTGCTGCGGTTCCCCTTCTTAATCGGGGCCCAAATTTGGGGGCTGCTCGGCATTACCATAGCAGCCGTGTTTTTGATGACCCACCTTATCAAATTAACGTCAATGGGACACCCGTACCTTGAACCGATATACCCATTTCGCATGCAAGATTGGAAAGATAGCTTTGTTCGGCTTCCTTTAAATCTTTTCAAGTCACGGCCTGTAAATTTACGTCCTGATGATATAACCAGACAGCAACAGCCCAAAAAAGCAAGAATCAAAAAAAATGATTTTAATGAATGATTTAAATGAGGGTCCTATATGAACCAAGCTGGAGTTAATGAAAAGTATAAGGTGTCACCATTTTATGTATTTTTTTTAGTGCATTCCATGCAAACGGGAATAGGCGTTTTAAGTTTTCAAAGAGTTTTAGCGAAGACAACGGGAACAGATGGCTGGATTTCGATACTACTAGCCGGCCTGATCGTTCATATAATGATTTGGGTCATATATAAAATCTTCAGTATCGTCCCTGGTGATATCATTTCGGCCAATAATCATGCATTCGGAAAATGGATCGGGAATTTCTTCAGTCTATTATTCATTCTTTACTTTTTGATCCTAGGGATGACAGTCATGATTAGCTATATAAATGTCATACATGTATGGATGTTTGAAGAGGTACCATCTTGGGCGTTTGCTTTAGTTTTTCTGATCCTGATTTATTATATAAATACGGGAGGGTTCCGAACGATTACGGGTATTGCCTTTTTAAGCGTCATTTTGACATACTGGCTTTTATTTGTCCTATTCTATGCCATGAAATACTCTGAATTCACCAATTTGCTTCCTGTTTTCCACCACACTCTATTGGATGTATTGAAAGGAACCAGAAGTACTTCATTAACAATGCTTGGTTTTGAAATGATCGTTATGTTTTATCCGTTCATCAAAGATGCTAAAACCTCACAAAAATATGCTCATGGAGGGGCCTTAACAACAACCTTAATAACAGTATTCGTTTATTTAGTTTCACTTGTTTTTTATTCACAAAAACAGTTGGAACTGACTATATGGCCGACACTGTCATTGACCAGCATTGTCGAGTTGCCCTTTATCCAGCGATTTGAATATATAGATGTATCTTGGTGGGCACTCGTCATCATACCCAACATGACCATCCCCTTGTGGGCAGCAAGCCGAGGTTTCAAGCGCTTATTCAATGTTCAGCAAAAGTATCCATTATGGGGGATGTCGATTATTATCCTGCTTACGAATATTTTTGTTTTTGATGTCGATTCACTATATATATTGCGTAAAATCATCAATCCATACGGCGCACTCTTTGTTGCTTTATACTTGCCTCTTCTTTTGGTCGTCATCTATATAAAGAAAATGAGGAAACGTTTATGAGAAAATTATTTCTTGTTATATTGGCTTTTCCCCTCCTTTGCAGCTGTGCCGAGCCAAGAGTGGTTGACGAAGTCAATATGTCCCAGGCCATTGGCTACGATATACTGAAAAATGATAATGTCGAAGGAATGTTCGTCATCCCTATCTTCCAACAGGACAAGATGGGTAAATATCAAATCTTAACTGGAACATCGACGACAACGAGTGATGTTCAGGCTGTCGTTTCCAAAAAAGCGGATAAGCCGGTATTGCTTGGACAGACACGCATCATTTTATTCAGCGAGAAAATGGTTCGTGAAATCGGAATGACAGAACTGACCGATTATCTCTACCGTGAGCCGCAACTTGGAAACAGGGTCATTTTGGCCATCGTTGAAGGAAAGGTCAAGAATGTCATAAATACGAAACCACCAAATACGAATGTGAATATTGGAATCTTTTTATCGGATTTGATTAATCAACAAAATAAAACGGGGAACGGACCCGATACTAACCTCCATCTTTTTTTAGGAAACGCTCTAGAAACTGGCGGCGATTCGTATCTTCCTTTAATTAAATTAATTAATAATGAAGTTGCTGTTTCTGGAGTGGCCCTATTTCATGAAAATAAGATGGTCACGAAAGTTCGAACCGATGATATGTTCATTTTCAAGACATTAGTTCAACATCATAGGCGAGGAATATACAAATTCAAATTAAAAGACAAGAAAGAAAGCGATATCGTAGTGGAAAGTATCCGAAGCGGTTCAAATTATGAGGTATCCGGCTCAGAGAAAAATCCCTCGATCACGATTAAGATCAACATTAAAGGACAAATCAAGGAATCCATGCGCAGTGAAAACCTAACCAATAGAAAGATGATAAAGAAAATTGAAAAGGAAATGGAAGCTGATTTATCCAAGCAGGCAAACCGTCTTATGAAAGATTTCCAGAATAGATCCCTTGACCCGATTGGCCTGAAGGAAAAATATCACGCCAAAAACAAAAAATTGACCTATGAACATTGGAAAAAGATTTATCCGTTGATGAACATTAATGTAGAAACTAAAGTTAATATCATTCAAACCGGGGTCTCAGAATGAATTGTCGATAGGCCATTTAGAATTCTTCATATGATTGGAAAACTACTTTCAAATCAAATTGTGAACAGCGAAGTAATTTAACTGGTTGACTGGCAGGTGCTTTCAAAACATGGTTAGCCGGATTCATGCAGAATTATTAAAAGAAAGTAAAGTCCTTCTAAAGCAGTACAAATGAATCAGATTCATTTACCTATCGTTGTTACATAAATAACAGGAGGTGACTTTATGAAAACACCTATGAAATCGATCATCGCAGCCTCAGTATTAGGTATAAGCGTAATCGCAGGATTCTCTTTTGCTTCCGCAGATAACGAGCAAAATGAATTGAAATCAGATAAAGTGACCTTCTTTGGGTCTCCAACTTCTGAGATTTCCAGTTCAGTTGCTGTACCTCAAAGTTATAACCGGATATTGTATAGCGGAACAGTAGCTCCTCTTTTAAACAAGGATGGAAAAACCACTTATGAGAGATATGGCAATACAGAAAAGCAGGCAATCGGGATTTTAGAGAAATTAGGAGCAGATCTGAAAACAAAAGGACTCTCCCTCTCTGATGTAACATTTCTGCGTGTGTATGTCGCGCCAGATCCGAACAAAGGAGATGCACCAGACTATCAAGGTTGGTTCGATGCCTATGCTCTGTTCTTTAATACAAAAGAAAATCCAGTGAAAACAGCTCGTTCAACTGTAGGCGTTGAAAGCTTGGTTTCGCAGGACTTTCTCATTGAGATTGAAGCAGAAGTAGCCTATAAAAATAACAGCAACTCAAATAAATAGACTATAGATGTGTATGGTCATGATTCAAAATACCGGTGTTCCAGGCACACCGGAAAACCTGTGAATACCAAAAGAGACAGGAAATTATTCCTGTCTCTCGTTTGTTTTAATCAATCATGAAAATTCGTTCCATCCGTCACTTCTTTGACAATGCCAGCATTGATGACAAAGTCGCCGAAATGCTCTCCTTGCTGACGTTCTTTTGCATAACGGGAAAGAAGTACACCCAGCTCTTTTAATATCTCTTCTTCACCGATGTTTTCACGGTACATTTTACTTAATCGGCTTCCATCGAATGCAGCACCGAGATACATATTATATTTGCCAGGTGCCTTACCGATAAAACCAATTTCCCCGAGTGCATGCCGGGCACATCCATTCGGACAACCGGTCATGCGAATCGTGATTTCTTCGTTCCTCAGGCCGTTTTCATCAACGATGGTCTCGATTTTATCAAGCAGAACCGGCAAATAACGCTCTGCTTCGGCCATTGCCAACCCGCATGTTGGAAGCGCCACACATGCAATCGAGCTGCGTCGGAGCGCAGAATGATGCGCACCATCCGTCAAACCGTATGTTTCAAGCAATTCTATGATCTTTTTCTTTTTCTGACTTGACACATCTGCAATGATAAGGTTTTGATTGGCCGTCAACCGGAAATCACCCGTATGGATCTTTGCGATTTCGCGCAAACCGGTCATCAGCTTGTAATCATTGATATCGGCAATTCGGCCACCCTCGACAAACAGTGTAAAATGCCATTTTCCTTGCATGCCTTTTACCCATCCATAGCGGTCACCATTATTATCAAAATGATATGTTCTCGCTTCCTCCAGCTTCCAGCCTAAACGATTTTCCAGTTCAGCCTTTACCGCGTGGAGCCCAAGCCGGTCTACCGTATACTTGAACCGAGCATTTTTCCTTACGGATCGGTTCCCGTAATCTCGCTGAATCGTAATGATTTTTTCAGCCACATCCAGTATTTTGTCTGGCTGGCAAAAGCCGATTACCTTTGCTAGTTGGGGATATGTCGCCTTGTCACCGTGGGTCATTCCCATTCCGCCGCCGATCGCCACATTAAAACCAACGAGTTTACCATTTTCAACAATTGCTATGAAGCCAAGATCCTGGGAGTAAACATCAATGTCATTGGATGGAGGTACGGCTATGCCTATTTTAAACTTCCTTGGCAAATAAAGCTTTCCGTACATTGGTTCGACTTCCTCCACTTCAGGAGTACCAACCACTTTTTCTTCATCCAGCCAGATTTCATGATACGCCCTTGTACGCGGCAATAGATAATCACTCAATTTTTTCGACCATTCATATACTTCGGAATGGATTTCGGATTGAAATGGAATCGAATTGCACATTACGTTCCGGTTTACATCTCCGCATGCAGCGATTGTATCCAGCATGGAAGCATGGATTTCCTGAATGGTTTTTTTCATATTCCATTTTAAAATACCATGCATTTGAAACGTCTGTCTTGTTGTCAATTTCAAAGTTCCGTTACCGTATTTATGAGCGAGGTCATCCATAACAAGCCATTGAGAAGGCTGTGCTACCCCGCCGGCCATGCGGACACGCAACATAAACTGATAGGCAGGCTCCAGTTTTTGTTTTTGACGCTCATTACGTAGATCCCGGTCATCCTGCAAATAGCTGCCGTGATGTTTCATTAATCGGTTGTCATCATCCGGAATACCGGCGCTGATCCGATCCTGCATCACTTTTCCAAGTGTACCTCGCAAATAATCGCTTTTTTCTTTAATTTGCTCAACATCACTTGGCGGGCCTACTGGTGCATTTAATAGTGTTTTCACCATGTTGTTATCTCCTTTTCATCCAAATTTCAGTACACATCACGTTGATAGCGTTTATTCTGTTGCATTTCTTCAAGATAAGCCTGCGCATCAGCATGGCTCATATTGCCTTCCTTTTCAATGATCTCAATAAGCGTATTATGGACATCATGTGCCATGTTTTTCTCGTCACCGCAAATGTATAAAGCTGCCCCTTCTTGAAGCCATTCGTATAATTCCCCGCTGTGCTCGCGCATCCGGTTTTGAACATACACTTTTTCATCAGTATCTCGTGAAAAGGCAACATCCATTTTCGTAAGTACACCTGTTTTCAACCACTTTTGCCATTCAGTCTGATAAAGGAAATCCGTCACGAAATGCTGATCGCCGTAAAAGAGCCACGTTTTCCCTTTCGCTTCAGCTTCTTCGCGATCCTGGATAAAGGATCTGAACGGAGCAATGCCCGTTCCCGGTCCAACCATGATAATTGGAGTGTCCGGGTTATTCGGCTGCTTGAAGTTCTGGTTATGCTGAATGTAAACGGGCAGCGTGTCCCCTGGCTGTAATCTGTCCGCACATAAAATGGAGCAGACACCGTTTCTTTCCCGTCCGTGACTTTCATACCGGACAGCTCCGATTGTCAAATGCACTTCATCCGGATATGCGGATAAGCTATTCGCAATCGAATATAGACGGGCTGGCATTTTCCGGAGTATTGATACGAACTCTTGCGCCGATTCACCCCATGAGCCAAAATCACGGACAAAATCAAGCAAATCACGGCCTTCACGATATTCTTTTAATCTTTCTTCATTACCAGGCTTTAAAAGCTCCTTTAAATCCTCGTTACCTGAAAGCTGTGCCGCTTGTTCAATGAGCGATTTTGTCAATACCGTTATTTCAAAGTCAGAGATGAGCGATTCCCTAAGCTGACGAAGTTCTCCCTGCTTATTGACCTTCACGGTTTCTTCAGGGTCCCAATTGAGTTCCGTAAGAAGCATATCCACTAAATCCGAATCATTTTTCGGATAAACACCAAGGCTGTCACCAGGTTCGAATGTAAGACCTGAGCCCTCAAGAGATAACTCAAGATGATGTGTCTCTTTATTGGAGCCACGGCCGTTCAAATTTATATTTTCCAACACTTCCGCTTTAAACGGATTTGTTCTCGAATACGTTTGTTCACTAACTGAGGCTTTCGCTGCGGGAACTGCAGCAATTGAACTGACTTCCCCTTCACTTAAACTGGAAAGTACTCCTTCCAGCCATTCGCTAGCAGGCTCATCATAATCAAGGTCACAGTCCATTCTCGGAAATAACCGTGTTCCTCCAAGTTCCTCCAAGCGTTTATCGAATTGTTTTCCCGTTTCACAGAAAAACTCATATGAGCTGTCCCCAAGCGCCAATACCGAAAAGCGGAGACCTTCAAGGCTTGGTGCCCTCCTGCCATGAAGGTACTCATGGAAGGACAATGTATTATCCGGCGGATCACCTTCTCCATGCGTGCTAACGGCAATCAGAAGATTTTCGATTTTTTTCAAATTGTTGACTTTAAAGTCACTCATGGATGAAATGGTAACCTGAAAGCCATTACCCTCAAGCTTACTCGCCGCATTTTCTGCCAGCCCTTGAGCATTGCCCGTCTGTGAACCATACAGGATGGTCACCTCTTTTGATATTGTCTTCCCGCCGCTTTGAGCTTCCATTACCGGGGCGTCGGCTGAACTTGTGTTCGAAACTGACAAAGTTGCAGTCAGATAACCGCTCAACCAAATTTTTTGTGTTTCAGTCAAGCTTGGCAGCAGGCTGTTAAGGAGCTCTGCCTGCTCTTGATTAAAGGGACTGTTACTTACCTGAAGTTGCACGATTTCCACCTCACAAAGGATATTAACTTATCTTAGTTGATTATTATGTATAACGAGTGGGTTTAAATATTTTATTTCGATCCATAAATTAATTAACTCGTTTACTCCTATAGACCAAGTCGGTTTTAACTGCAAAAAAAATGATAAATACAGTTTTATAGGTTCATAGCACGCAACAAATAAAAAGAACAATAGCTTTCCCCAGCCTATACTCTTCCTAAAATAAGTTTCTCATTAAAACTTTACTGGAAGGCACATCATTAGTAAAATATATATAATTTATTATAACTATTAAGAATATTAATAATAAGGAGAAATTTCTATGTACTATGATGCTCTAAAAACATTTGTGACCCTTGTGGAAGTCAAAAATTTTACAAAAACAGCAGAAATTCTTCTTATGTCGCAACCAAGTGTTAGTTTACATATCAAAAAATTAGAAGAAGAGTTCCAAACCAAATTATTTCTCCGTTCTCCTAAATTTTTGAAAGTCACCTTAACGGGAGAAATTCTTTACGACCGGGCCAAGCAAATGATCACAATCTATGAACAGACCAGACAAGACATACAGGAACACGATAGGTCCATCAAAGGCGAATTAAAGATAGGTGCAAGTTTTACAATAGGAGAGTATATCCTTCCTTCTTTACTCATCGACCTTCAAGAGGATTATCCTGAACTTGAACTTCAAGTCGTAATTGGAAACACGGAAGAAATCGTTCAAGCCGTTCGGCTATACAAAGTGGATATTGGTTTAATCGAAGGTCAAACTAACGAAAAAGAGCTTTCTGTTCACCCATTCATGCAAGATGAACTATTCATTGTGTCATCTAACAATCATGAACTCGCTAATAAAGACGAAGTGGAGATTACTGATTTACATGACCAAGCATGGGTAACGAGGGAAGTTGGATCTGGTACACGTGAATACCTTAACCATGTCATTCGTTCCAATGGATTGAAAATCAAATCGATACTCACGATAAGCAGTAATCAAGGAATTAAAGAAACACTTATAAAAAACGGCTTAGGGCTGGCTCTGCTTTCCCGAAGTGTAATTGAAAGGGATGTACAAAATAAAATCCTTTCTATTATTCAGGTAAAAAATGAATCCTTTAACAGGACACTTTCGTACGTATATTCCCCAATTATGGAAGATAAAAAGAATGTCAAGACTTTTATAACTGAATTAAACAAAAAATGGCCCATGAAAGCAAAGCCGATAGGATGATCATTGCGAAGAATGCTGTTTTATAAATGAAGTTACAGACTGGGAAATCAGGGAGCAGGCTGTTTATCAGGTTGCTTATGTACACAAAACTAGGAAAAGTTGCATTAAGTAAATTTCGACAATAAAGCCAAGGTTTTCCATTAAGGAAATATACTATCCCAACTTGTCTTTCTTATACACATTAACTTATAAACAATTGGGTATACGAATAAATAGAGGATTGTATAGATAAAAAATAATATGGGAGCGGGTTTTATGAATATTGAGATTAAAGAAGCAGCGATTGAACAACTATTAAAAATGAATTATAAAGAGAATGAAGGTGTTCGTATCGAAGCCATTTATGTTGGGAGCTGTTCGATTTATGTTGAACATGAATTGAAAATTGATAATAAGAACGAAGATGATGAGAGATTCATAATTGATGGGGTCCCCATCTTAATATCAAGTGAGTCTAAAAAGCATCTTCCGGATAAAGTCTTCCTTGATTACAGTGACGGACTTGGATACAAATTATATTCAGAAGATGAAACATTGAGATACAATCTCCAGTTGAATAGAGTGAATTAAAAAAATGAACATAATAAAAAGCCCAGGTGTTTCAGTTGGGCTTTTTGTGTTTATACTCAGGGAATTTATCATCGGCATTTACCTAGAGGGATTTTTATTTTCTCATAGGATAGCACTGCACTAATAGCCCCATTACCAGGAATGAATGCATTTAACTATTGTTTTTATCCAATCTATTTTTTATTACTGAATCGTTTCGAAGTTGTTGCAAATAATAATGAATGAAAATTCAAAGAATTATAGTGATTATGCTTCCAACCTCCTGGACTCGAAGTACCGCTCCAACTTCCTTTTTACCCGCTGAAGTGCATTATCGATCGTCTTTTTTGGAACATTCAATTCCTTTGATATTTCAAAATAAGTTTTTCCTTCCAGGTACAAGTCCACAACACTAGTTTCCAACTCACTAAGGACTTCCGTTAAAATTAGCTCAATATCGCAAATTTCTTCTGATTTAATTAAGATCGTGACTGGGTCATTTTGTCTCTGTTCAGGGATTAGATCAATTAGGCACTGTTCCGACTCCCCTTGATAGATAGGCTTATACAATGAAACATAATTATTTAAGGGAGAATGCTTTTGGCAAATAGCCGCTTTAACAGCCGTTATGATTTGTCTTGTAATACACAGTTCCGCAAATGATCTGAAAGATGACTTTTTGCAATTCTTGTAGTCCCGAATGGCCTTATATAGACCAATCATCCCTTCCTGATAGACGTCTTCCTTATCTCCACCCGTTAAAAAATACTTCAAAGCATTTGATTGAACGACACATCTGTACTTTTTAATTAAAAAGTCCAGTGCATCTTCATCACCATTATGGATTTTCCCAACCAAAATTACATCTTCGATATGAGCATAGTTTTCCATTCGTTTCTTCTCGATGATTACACTCATTTATTTTCCCCCACTCACTAAGTTGAGTCCCGACATAAAAGTTGCATTATCACTTCAATGTATTAAAGTACATTCAATATTATAATATCTCAGAAATGACGATAATGATATTCGCAAATAACGACATTTTTCAACAAAATTCTGATATTTATAAGTCCTGCACTATATCTATACACTTTCAGTCAGCTTAATTGATTTGGTAAAGATCTCGTCATTATAGTCGTTTTGTTTAACTCCTTATCATTGACGGATATAGTTGTGCCGATGGTTGCGGCAATTACGGTGGGGTTCAGGATATGGAAGCTTAATAATAGCATAATTATAAATAATACTACTAAAGAACTATTCTGCAATAATGGTTTAACATAGCCTATTCAAAGGGAAAGACTGGAATTCATTCCACCTTTTACTTTTACATTTACTTCAATAGCTTTAATTTTAAAAAAGGAAAATGCCATTTAAAACATCCTCTCTAATTAGCAGGTTTCATTTAAACCCTTCTTGATAAAATAAGAAAGCACCCTTCAAAGGATGCTTTAACATATTATTTAACTCGGTTATAAAATTGAAACTGGGATTTAATTATTCGCTAATGGCCCCGTTAGTTAAGGTCATTACTTAAGCATGCATAAGTTATTAAAGTGGTGGACTCTCCACACCTAGATGAATCCAATCTTCTTTTGGCGGTCCATATACCCCATAAGGTTTTATTCCTGCTTGACGCATCAGAACCGTAACTTGTCCGCGATGATGAACAATATGCTTGATTAGCCCCATAAGGATGGAAGCATTTGTTTCCTGTCTACCAAACGCTTCTTGTATTTGCTCTAGGGATGCGTCCGTCCATTGTTGTTCAATTATTTTGGCTGCGTGAGAACTTACATTTTTAAAAGTGATAGCAATTTCCTGGGCTGAAGAAGGGACGTTTTCCGAACTTTCTATCCGGTCTATCTTTAACCCGAAATGATCTAGATAATCTGGAATATTCGTAGTGAAATGCCACGCAATTCTTCCTAAAGTGCGACCCTCGGGATACACTTGTTGTTCTAATGAATCATCTGTCAAACTATCCAAAACATTCTGAGTCAGTATGGCTTCTTTATTCCATTCTTTAATAAAATCCGAAATTGTACTATACATATAATACCTCCCCTATTCCGTTAGATAATTACTTTCTCAAAGCACATTATAAAACATACGTTCCCTCATTACAAATTCCTTATTAATCATTTTATTTTGAGATTAAACTTTCAGTCTTTTTGAACGTCCATTGGCTTTATATTTAAATGGATAACCAGGTTTAAATCGAATACTGGACGGTAAGTTTGTGACTGCAATTTTATGGACGTGGTACAAATTTTCCTACTACTAGCTATACACAACAAGAATCACTACTTAAGAAAAAGTGGGTAATTATGTTATTAATATATTATAAATTCAGTGTTGGTTAGGAGATAAAGCCATGCAAAATAAGCTTAGTATAGGTCGTGCAGTAACGAGATTCGACAGCAGCGGTGAAATGGTATGGCATCCACATGAGTGCATCACACTGTCCGAAGCATTGAAAGCTTATACAGCCGGATCCGCTTATGGTGCTTTTAGAGATGAGGAATTGGGTACATTAGAAGTAGGAAAACTTGCTGATATCATAGTATTAGAACGAAATCTCTTTGAAGTACCAACAGAAGAAATTCCTAATACAAAGGTACAGCTAACGATCGTTGATGGAAAAGTTGTTTTTGATCATACGACGACTTTAATCGAAAAGTAATATTATCATTAAAAGAGGATTCTACAACTGTAGAATCCTCTTTTGTCCATGGACAATTGTCTATTCCGCTACCATTGCGTTAGACATATGTTTTTC
This sequence comes from Bacillus sp. T-10(2022), assembly GCF_056502895.1. Lineage (NCBI taxonomy): Bacteria > Bacillati > Bacillota > Bacilli > Caryophanales > Bacillaceae > Bacillus > Bacillus sp. T-10(2022). The sequence continues at coordinate 2,620,709 of NZ_CP113518.1, read as the reverse complement.
GCTTAATAACCATGCCTACTTTATTGAAAAATGTGGGATTAGGCCACCTGCATGATAAGTACTTCAATTAAATAGAGAAGTATTGGCATATAAAGATGAAGCACCACCAGAGTGAACAAATAAGATGTTATCATCCGGCTTAAATATGCCTTTTTGGATCAAATCAATCAGTCCCGCTGCCGCTTTACCCGTATATACCGGATCCAGCAATATCCCTTCTGTTCTTGCCATGAGCTTGACTGCTTCCACCATTTCAGGTGTAGGCAAAGCATAACCCGGCCCGACATATTCATCAAAACACGTAACAGCTTCACGAGGAATAGAAGCTGGAATGCCGATATGGGTTAAGGTTTCTTTAACAAGCTGAAAAACTTTCGCTTCTTGTTCCGCTTTTCCTCTGCTTACGTTTATTCCAATTACTGATACTCCACTTTGATTTCCATGAAATCCTGCCACCAAGCCAGCATGCATTCCCCCACTGCCGCTTACACAAATAACTGCTTTCAAATCAATCCCTTGCTCAAAGGACTGTGCCAAGATCTCCTGAGCGCATGCAACATATCCGGTTGCACCAATGACATTGGATCCCCCAACCGGAATGATGTAAGGTCGGTGTCCTTTCTCTGTTACCTCTTTAGCCACTTTCTGCATTTCTTGCATTAAGTCCGATCCATTAGGTACAACTATAATTTGGTCAGCCCCCAATAAATGATAGAGAAAATAGTTACCGTTAAAATCCGGCTCTGAATTTTTCGAAAGTCCCTCTTCCAAAACTAGGATGCAATTCATTTTCTCTTTAACCGCAGCAGCCAGTGTCAAGCGGCAATGATTTGACTGAATGCCTCCACATGTAATCAACGTATCCGCGCCTTTTTCCAATGCATCGGCAACAAGGAATTCCAGTTTTCTTGTTTTATTTCCCCCAGCCGTCAAACCAAGCATATCATCACGTTTAACGTAAATGGATGGTCCACCAAGAACATCAGAAAAATGATCTAACCTCTCAATTGGTGTATATGTCGGTGTATATCGCTTTCTAGGAAATTGTGCTAAATTCATTTTAAAACTCCTCCTGTATCCTCTATGTATATTAAAGAAAAGAAAATATCAATCTGATGTATTCTTTTCTTTAGTATAATCTTCGATTTCAATCATAGCATCTTTATGTAATCGAGCAACATGAATCTCACTTCTTAATTATCTGTAAAAAAAATCCCCATATCAAAACCTATGATAATATAACCTACTGTGAGCTTCCACTTACTCTATGACACCCTTGTATTTCCAAAAGTATCAGGCAGTTTCCCCAGTTTCAGTATGGATGGGGGCTTCCCTGAATACACTATCAATATATTACAGAAAAAATAGAACATTATTCTACTAAGTCCTTAAGGGAAGCTTTATTTTTTGTTATAAAAAATGCGATCATTGAAGGTATATTTTTGCCCCTGAGACCGTTTAACGGGGAAATTAGAACAGGAAAATTTGCTTCAGGTGAAACCTGGCATAGGGATGGTCATATCCAATATGGATATTGAACTTTTACAGCAGGAATTGGAAATCACGAAAATGCTCGAAAACTATTCGATCCAATAAGCTTGTGAAGGAATTACGGAGGAGGAATTAAAAAAACTGGAATGGGCAACGGATAAACTGCAACTGGCAATTAATAGTAATGACCGAATAGCGGCAAGCCGTGCAAACATTGAATTTCACCGCTTATTATATTCCTACTCGAGAAATACCTTTCTCCAAAAAACTACGGATTCATTATGGTTTTCTTTTTGAATTTCCTTTTTATCGGCCCGTAATGAGGATGTTACTATGGTTGATATATCTTGGTATGAGGAACGAAACAACGAGCACTTACAAGGCCATGGTTGAAGTCCCCTTTCCGCCCATTGCCTTGTATGCTTTTTACGGTTTCACTTTTAGTAAGTTAATCAGCAGATTAGGTGGGAAAATGGCTAGGTTTTAGATTGAATGACCGCTGGAGTTCATTATTCCAAATTATGTAATTTCCAAGTGCTCAGACAATTGCATCCAGAACATCTTTTGATGAAATTGGTACATGTTTACTCATCAAAACGTTCTAGCAATTCAATAATAACTTTATAGGTCGATGTTGTATCCATATAGGCATATCGGCCTTTTCCGTTAAAAAAGTCACCTGTTTGTATGACCGGATAGCCCATTTCTTCCAGCATCTTCATTTTAGCCTCCATGTCTTTAACGACAAAAGAGATATGGTGAACACCCTCACCATATGTTTCAAGATGATCTTTCCACGTACTGGGTGATTCACCCGGCTCGATTAATTCAATTTGAATTAACGGCGTATCGATGAACATATATTTTGACTTTCCTTCAGTGGGCTTCCCTTTGTAAATCACGTTTGTAATATCGGTTGAACCAGAATGGATGATGGGAGGTTTTTCAATCCCCAACAACTTACAATATGCTTCTGCAGCCGCATCAAGGTCTTTTACAACTAACGCAATCTGTTCCACTTTGTTAGTCCCTAATAGCGGCTGAACGCTAGCATCTTCTGGTCTTTCCCATGCCGTTTCTCTCGGCTCTGCACTTTCAAGCATTTCAATTAACGTTTTGTGATCATCTAGTGTATCCACATATACATATCGGCCGTCACTTGAAGTGAATTCTCCCGTTTGCAAAGCTGGGTATCCACTTTTCTCCATGATTGGCAGCCTCTTTTGGATAGAGTCTACATCAAAAGCAATATGGTGAATCCCTTCACCTACTTCATCCAGGAACTCACGCATCGTTCCTGGATTTTTATCGGGTTCTATTAATTCAAATTGGACGGTTGGTGTATTCAGAAAAGCCAGTTTGGATTGTGATTCCGTTGGTACACCTCTAAAAGTGACTTTCGAAATAGAACTGTCACCAGTTAGAAACGGTTCTGCCTTCTTAATGCCCAGCAGTCTTGTAAAAGCTAGATTAGCAGCTTCAATATCTTTTACAACAAATGCGAGTTGATTAATATTCCTATTGCCCAATAGTGATTCAGCCATACTTATAAACCTTCTTCCCGTAGTTTATTTTGTTATGAACTCAACCCAGTCCGCGAACTGACAATCCTCCATCACTGGAGATGACTTCGCCGGTAATTGCACGCGCTGCGTCCGATGCTAACAGGACATAAGCAGCTACATGATCGTCGGGCATCTGTGCAAGCTGAAGAGGGTTTCTTTTTTTAATGCTATTGGCCTTCGTTTCATTATCCACGATTTTAACGAATGGACGTAGGGGAGGAATGACCGATAATGCTGTCAGAGTGCCACCAGGCGCTACAGCATTCACCCTTATGTCAGGAGCAAGTTCAAAGGCAAGTTGGCGCATCAGCCCTATTTGGGCATGCTTGCTTGCTGTGTACCAAACCCCGCCGCCATCCGGATAGAAACTAGCACCTGATACGGTGAAAATAATATTGCCATTCGATTTTTGCAGTTCTTTAAGAGCGGCTTTAGCACCGAAAAAAGATCCTTTAACGTTAATATCGATCAGAAAATCAAATGCTTCTGAAAGTGCATCGGGAGTTACGTCGGCAAATTTTGCAAATCCATCAAAGACTCCTGCATTGGCAACGAAAACATCCAGCTTTCCAAATTGCTTGACAGTGGCCTGAACAGCCCTCTCATTGTCTTCATATTTGCTTACATCGCCTTGGTTAATGAGGATTTCTTCACCAAATTCCTCTTTCATTTTATTTAGCGTTTCTATCGAGCGGCCGATGATGCTGACTTTTGCCCCTTCTTGTATAAAACGTCTTGTGACAGCCTCTCCGATACCTGAATTGCCTCCAGTAATCAACACTACTTTATCCTTTAACGCCATTGCCATTGTAACCAGCCTCCTTGTTATCTCTTTTTATTCAGGTCAATATTATACGAAGATAGCAAGATTTCTGGTATTTATCGTTGATTGATCAACAATGAATATCCGTTTGGATAGTTTCCATTTACCTTCTTCGAAAATGAATTCATCATTTCGTTCCCCCGAAATCAAATCATGCTGAATATCAGTGCTGCGGCTTCGATAGATAAGCAGGTAGCTCTTTACGACTGCCTTTTCACCTTCAACATAGTCTTTAACGCGTACATTAGAGACAAAACGCCGTGTTCTTGATGGTGGTATTTCCGCCCAAGCATAATCCGTTTTCAAACGATCCACGCGCAGTTTCAGCAGCTCAATATCATCATTAAATGTAAACATTTCCGTTGAATAATCCGGGCGTTCCACCCCTTCTTTATTAACACGTACTGGCATTTGATAGCGTAAGCTCGAGTGCATTAAATCGAACCAATCATCAAATTCAATATCATCGAGTAATTGAGCTTCATCATACAGCCACTGTTCAAATTCACATTTGAGCAACATTTTCTCCACATTCATTTCCGTTCCCCCTCCCGCTTATCATTTCGTCATCAATTCAAGCCAGTATTTGTAAAAATTCCTTTGGCTCGCTTCCGTGAATTTATCATCGTAAGCAACACCAGGTCCTATAAAATCAACTGGTTCTCGATGAAGGCCCATTGTATAATTGTAGGTTAGATTCTTTAGGAAAGGCATTGGACCTTGGGCTGCTTCAGTAATATCCGTAAACACTTCCGTATCATCCTGTTCGAAAATACCGGATGGGCTAAAGGTCAAGATAAATGAATCTCTTGATCTATCTTTCCAATCTTGAGTGGCGTTCTTTTCCACGAGCATCCAAGCGATCACTTCCATTTGATTGTGACCGATTGGCCGCCACATTCTAATAGAAGTGTTGGAGATGAACTGGTCTTTGATTTTTGTATGGGATATTAAAAATGATAAGTTGGGGAAAACGTTTCCAATCATATTCTTTAAGTTTGATAACACTTCATATTGTTCTTCAGACAAATTAGTTTTAAATTCATCTTTCAATTCTTCCGGGAAAGCGAAGTCAGGGTTAGGTGTCCCTAAGTTCAGTCCATGCCCGTTATCCATATGGATTTGAAAACCACGCTTTGAATAGGTAGCATTGGGCACCATGCCCAGTTTTGCAATGGAACCGTGTGTGACCATCGTGTGATAGGAATCACCAACAAAGTTATCGGAACCAACTTTCCAGTTGGATTTAACAATGAATCTTTGCGGGACACCGATAACTTCCATTTCTGCACGTCCTACAAGGATATCCAAATACCATTTAATGTCTCCAAGAAACTCTTCAAGTGGCTCTGCATCTTCATTCCAAGTTCCAAATAAAAGACCTTTATAGGATTCAAGCTTCACTTTGTGAAGGCCCAATTCCGACCGGTCAAGGTTGCCCCCATATATGTCCTTTTGTAATGGCACCCCTACGAGCTCTCCAGTGTTTTTAAAATTAAATCCATGGTAGGGACACGTAAATAATGACTTGTTCCCTTTATCTGCACGGCATAGTTTCATTCCGCGATGGGTGCACATATTATAAAACGCCCTGATTTCCCCTTCAGCATCACGTGTGATGATGAGCGAGTAGCCAGCTAGTTCACGGGTCATGAAGTCTCCTTTGTTGGGTACTTCAGAATCATGACCGATAAAAACCCATGTTTTCAAAAACACTTTTTCATGTTCTATATCATAAACCTTTGGGTCTCCAAGGAGGTATGCAGGTATAACGCCTTCCTCTGGTTTAACCGTTTCGTTCAAATAGTCAACAACTTGCTGTTTCGACATTTCTTCTAAGGATTTTTCAGTTTTAAGCATACTTTTTCTCTCCCTTCCAAGCTTTACATCATAATGCATTACCCGATTTGAACGCTCTTTTCCTTATTTTGCAGAGTCGCCAAAACACTTAATGCCGCTAGATAACTCGTTTTCGGATTATTAGGCATCGGATCATTTTCCACTTCCAGTTTCAGTTTCCCGAACGAACCTGAAGCTTCTATCAGGTGATTGTTTTTTAACACATTTGGATCGGCAATGATTTTCACTTTCGTCTTTTCTGATCCAAGACCAGCCATTGACAGCACAATCGCAACATTAATGTTTCTCGGAAACTGTTTGATTGCTTCTGCAGCAGATCCTTCAAATAATACCGTTTCTTCTGTCACTGAAGCCCCTCCGGGCAATGCGCTTGGCGGTTTTCTTGTGGTGATGCAAACAGATTCAAGGCCATTCACCGCTTTTGCCGATTTAAGTACATCGAGACCTCCAATCGCACCAGACGGAAGGAGAATATTCACGTTATTCATTTTGCAAATCTGATTTGATTGTTCTTCAAAGGCAGTATTCGCCATCACGCCAATGCTGCTAAGCAAGAGATCCTTCCCGCTTTTAAGCACTTTCAATGCATACTCTTCAGCTGCTTCAATCGTTGCTGCCTCTATAACCATATCTACATCGGATTTAAGTAGTTCGTCGACATCACTAAATGACTGTGTCCTGAATTCCTCTGCTAGCTGTGCCGCGACTTCTTCACGGCGGGCATATATCGCAACGATTTTCCCACCTGGAAGAAGTCCGTCGTTATTAATTGCCTGTAGCAGAAATTTCCCGATATTACCGCACCCGATTAAACCTAATTTCATGTAGTTTCATCCTTCCTCAATCAGCAAACCCGTATGAGTCCGCAAAGAATTCCAACCCGCAATGTCTTGTTTCCCGCGAAACCCCACTTTCTTTTAAGCCAGGGAAATCCAGAGCCAAGTCGCTGAAAACGGTATGATTATTATGGAAAACCGCACCAGCTTCAAGGCGATCTGCCATTTCGACAGCGATATCTTCATTTTCGGTCCAAACAGATGCACGCAGCGCAAACTCACTATCATTCGCTAATTTTACAGCTTCATCAATATCATTGAAAGGTAAAATTGGAATGATCGGTCCGAATTGTTCCACTCGAACCAATTCGCTCTGTTGATCGACGCCAGTAATAATGGAAGGAAGCATATAATAACCTTTATCCCAAGTTTCCGGATTCAGCTGAATGCCGGTTGTGATTATATTTCCTCCTGACTTAGCGGTACGTTCGATCAAGCCATTCACAAAATCATATTGTGCTTTATTATTCAATGGACCCATAGTTACATCAGGCTGAATGCCATCACCAATTACCATCCGGCTAAACTCTTTGGTCAGCTTTTCCACAACCTCATCATAACGTGATTCTTGGACATACACTCTTTTTACAGCAGAACAAACCTGACCCGCTGCTCGTAAAATCCCCATCCTCAAACGTTTGATAGCCGCTTCATCCATTTTGGCATCTTCCAAGATGATGGCAGGATCATTGCCGCCAAGTTCCATATATACTTTTTGCAGATTTCCAGCTGATTTCTGCATGATATCTTTTCCGGTTTCCGTACTTCCGACAAACGCCAATGTCCGTACGCGTGAATCAGAACATAGTGTATCGCCGATTGCTTTTCCTGATCCTGAGACTATATTGATGACTCCTGGAGGAAATTGTTCGGCAACTACTTTTAAACAGGTCATAATCGTTAAAGGACAATTAGTTGCAGGTTTTACGACAACGGCATTGCCTGCCAAAACAGCAGGAATGACCCTTTTAAATGTTAATATCATCGGAGAATTCCAAGGTGTGATGATGGCCGTGACACCTCTTGCCCTTCTTCGGATTTGGACTTTTTGATTACCTGGGAGCACTTCAGGCTTCCACCAATCAAGTAACTCTGCTGCACAGCCCTTCATGACTTCAACACAGCGCAGTAAATCCTTTTTTGCTTCAACAAGTGTTTTGCCATTTTCACGTACAAACACTGTAACATTTTCCTCGATAACCTTTGATAGTTCTTCTGCCGCAGTGTTCATCCGGTTAGCCCGTTCCCCGATATCAGAGCGTGACCACGTTTCAAAAGCATTTTCTGCCGCTTCAATCGCGTCATTCACGATTTCTTCAGAGCATTTTGCCACCTGGCCAACTACTTCGGATGTATTTGCCGGATTTATTACATCGACTTTTTCCGGTAATTCTATCCATTCTCCATTAACTAGATATTTTCCTGAAACAAATGGGTATGTCGAAATCATTCTCAATCCTCCTTATAATTTTTTGGGCTTAAATGCTTCCGCAGCTCCTGGCGGTCCGCCAAATGGCTTGGCCATTGGCCCCACAGCTTCCATATCAACAACGATCATTGAAGGTTTACGTCTTTCCTTTGCCTTTTTCAGTTCGGATATGAATTCATCTCCAGAACCAATACGCACTGCATCAAAATGCATGGACTCAGCCAATTTCACAAAATCAGGACTCAATAAATCCACGGCTACCTGCCGACCATATGCGGCTGTTTGAATGTTGCGAAGAACCCCATAGCCTGAGTCATCGAACAATACGATGATAACTGGTAAGTTTTCTTCGGCTGCCGTGACCATTTCCCCGACATTCACCATAAACCCTCCGTCTCCAGCCATCAGAACGACGGTTTTATCTTGACACCCCATTTGGGCACCGATTGCTGTTGGAAGACCTTGACCGATTCCGCCGCCTGATGCATGAATCGATGTCCTCGGTTCATAGATTTCAAATAAACGGCTGCCCCAAACGTTTGCCTGTACGGTTACATCACGAACTAAAATGGTATCATCTGGTAATATCTCCCTCATGCCATCTACAAATTGCTCATAAGGTCCAAGCGTTTCCCTGAGTTGGGCGCGCACTTCGTTTCTAAGCGACAGAACTTCTTCTAAATAAGAAGGCTCCGCATGAACTGAATGTTCTTCGAGCTTTTGAATGATGGCAGCTAACATATCTTTTGCATCGCCAACCAAACCTATAGTTGCTTTATAGTTCCGGTTAATGGCCTGCCAATCAGCATCGATCGCTATATGTTCTTGTGGCACCGGCACTTTCCAGTTGGATGTTTCATTGCCCCTAAACCTTACACCTACGCTAATCAATAAATCTGCATTTCTTAAAAACCCTTTTGTTGTTTCATATGCCGCAAAATGTCCGATGCATTGTTCATGGTTTTCTGGAATTGAACCTTTTCCTGACTGACTGGTTATAACCGCTGCACCAAGGATTTCCGCTAATTTTTGCAGCTCTTGCGAAGCATTGGCACCGATGACTCCGCCACCGGCCCATATGACAGGACGGCGTGCCCCCACCATTTTTTGCACAGCTTGTTCAGGAATGAATGGCAATGGATTTGTTTCAGATGTTGAAGCTCGTAGCTCTTCCAGTGAAAGATCTTCTATGATCGCCGATTGATAGTCAATGGGAATTTCCAATGTAACCGGACCCGTTGGTGCAGTTAACGCTTCTTCGATCGCCTTCCTTACAACCGCGGCACATTGCTCAGGATTTCTAAGCCTCACTGCATTTTTACATGCTCCGCTCATCATTGATAGCTGGTCTTTACACTCATGTATGTATCCTTTGCCTGTACCAAGATAAGAAGAAGCCACCTCACCGGTAAGATGAAGAAGGGGGACGCCAGCTGCCCATGCTTCCACCAGGGAACCAGCAGCATTTCCTGCCCCTGTTCCAGTACTGGTAATCACTACACCCAATTTCCCAGTGGCACGGGCATAGCCATCAGCCATGTTGACGGCACCGCTCTCACCGCGTGAACAAATGAGTTTGATGCTCCCTTCTCTAAGAATTGCATCATAGATGGGCATATTGTGTATACTGACAATCCCGAAAGCAGTTTCAACTCCTGCTTGAACAAGCTCCTTTACGATGGAATCGGCGGTCGTAAACTCTATTTCTTCTTGTATTTTCATCGCGTTATCCTACCTTTTTCAGTAATATATTTAAAGTGCCTTTCCGATCGCTCCTGCCGTCTCAATCGTCGAACCTGCTACATAACTTGCTTTGTCTGAAGCAAGGAAAACAATGACACTGGCAACTTCTTCCGCTTCCCCTACGCGGCCGAGAGGGATATTCCGTTTTTTCGCAAGGTCTCCGTAATATTCTTCAGGGTCCATATCAGGAGCATTCTTCAATCTTCTTCGCTCCCATTGATCGGTCCGGATCAATCCAAGACTGACTGAGTTTACCAATATATTGTCAAAAGCCAATTCCTGGGATAAGGTTTTGCTTAAATTAAGGAGGCCAGCCCTTGCTGCTGCAGTCGCTACCATATGACGTTCAGGTTCTTTAGCGAGGGTTGCATTAATATTAATAATCCGCCCTCCTCCCCTTTTCACTAAATGAGGATGCGAAGCACGAACGGCATATATGATGGCAAAGAATTTTAACTGAATCTGTTCTTCCCACTGCTCATCCGTTATGTCAAAAAAGTGACCCATCACGCTTTGTCCGGCTGCATTCACCAATATATCGATTCCGCCAAACCTCTCAGCGGTACCATTAATGAAAGAATCCACATCCGATTTTGAGGTGACATCACATGTTGATGCAAAAATATCTGCCTTTTCACCAAATGAGAGCAATTGACTTTGTGCACTTTCCATACGCTCTGCACTTCTGCCGCATATAGCCACTTTCGCTCCTTCAGCTAAAAACATTTCTGCTGTTTTTAATCCCACGCCCGACGTGCCGCCCATAATGACAGCCACTTTTCCTTGCAATCCTAAATCCACTCTCTTCACTCCTTTTCAAAGCCATTTTCCTCAAACGCTGTAACTACGCGCAAGAATAATGGGAGGACATCAAAATCCTCCTCATTTTTCCGCCATGACAGAACCATCTATATGAGAATCAACCCAGCCTGCATCGGGATCGCCTCCCATTGCTTTGCGGGCTTCAGGTTTCGGCGGCCCTGCAATTCCCCACTGGTCCATTAAATGCGGGACCCGTTTCCATACTCGTGCTCTCCACTCAGATTCATCTTCGATCGTTTCCAGATAACATGTATACTCCATAACAAAACCGCCTGGGTCTTGAAAATAACAGAAAATATTGTCTCCAGGCCCATGACGTCCAGGTCCCCAAAGTTCTGAAAAGCCCGCTTTTCGCACATTGCTTATTCCTCGCATCAGTTCATCCACGGAATCGACCTCGTATGCGATATGATTGACTGACGCATGCTCATCTTGATTGAAGGCAATGGAGTGATGTTTCCTGTTGCATCGCAGGAATGACATTTGGTGCTCACTCCAATCAGTGACTTTAAAACCAAGTACATCCGTATAAAACTCAACGATCATATCTAAGTTCTTCGTGTTCATTACAACATGATTCAATTTCACTGGGTCAACATTTTTCTTGCTCCAAATAGACGTTTGCACTTCCACCCAAGCCGAAAGCTCGATCACGCGGTTTTCCGGATCAATTAACCGGAGGCCATAACCGGCACCTGCTTCATCCAAATATCTAGGTGGTTCAATAATTCGAACGCCCTTCGATTGTAATATTCCTGCTGCACGGTCCACCGCATTTTTATCGACCATGCCAAAAGCTATATGATGCAAACCACGTTTTTCTCCCTTGTGAAGGCTTAAAATATGATGTTCCGGTCCAGCCCCGCGGAAATAAACCGTATTCTCCTCTTCCGGAACATCCACTCTATCAAGTCCCCAAACCTTTTCATAAAACTCTGCTTGATCGTCGAAATTCGGAGTTATCATGCTTATATGTCGTAAATGAGTAATCCCAAGCATTTTTTATACCTCCCATAATTTAATGACTTTAAATAAATTGAATTGGCCATATTTAACAATCTAATCGAAAAGGGCGCCTCATTAATTTTCATAATGCAGGTGCCCTTTCGGCTAAATGATCACTCTTTAATGATGGCTTCTCTTTCTTTAGCGCGTTGTTTACGCAGTTCTTCGAGGTCACTGCCTTCAGGATAAGTCGGCAAGTTAGGTTTTACTGCCCCTAGCATCACGAGCATGCGCGCTTCCACATCACCGTCATTCCTAATTCCCCGATAAACCCCTGGTGGGCTGCTGATGCAATCTCTCGCACTTAATTTAATTTCATGCACTTCACTGTAGCTATCCTCTTGAATTAATGCCGTGACTTCACCCTCAAGAATGAAAAACACTTCTTCAACATCGTCGTGAAGGTGCAAAGGACCGATACATCCCGGAGGAAGCACCATAGTACTTAAAGTGAAATGTACACCTGCAATTACATTCGTATCGTTATTGGCAGTCGCACCACGTCCGATATATCTCATCTGTGCGCGTCTATAAGCAGGATCAATTTCTTCTTGGAACTTCAAGACATTCCAATCAAGAGTACGGTCTTTCAATCGGGCAACATATTTTTTTTCAAAATCCTTCACTGAGAAAGTTTCTTTTGTCATTTTAAAATTCCTCCCTTATTTGTTGTTTCTTAACCGAGTTATGTTTCATAAGCAAAACATTGTTTTGTCTATGAATTAAGTCTAAAATGAAAACGCTTCATTGTCAACGAATTTTTAGAATATTTAAAACTATTTTTATAATCCGAACGCTCTCCATTATGGGATAAACTTGTAACGATTTGCTTTTCTTAACACAAAAAGTGTGGATTCCCTATTGGGAGATCCACACTTTCGAAAGAGGTTATTCATTTATCAATAGATTTAAATTGTTCAGACATCTTCGTGTTGATAAGGCTTAACCCCGCTATATCCCATATAAACGGATAACTGCCGAGAAACTTCCAACAGTTTCGGCAAGGCAATTTTATCGATGAAATCCTCCTGGTAAGCAGACTCTGTTGCCACGACATTCAAGGCAGCCAACACTTTCCCAGTCCTGTCAAAAATCGGGGCTGCAACGGAACGGATGCCAGGGTGAAATTCCCCGCTTGTCATCGAATAACCATTTTGCCGAATCGATTCCAGCTGTTTTTGAAATTCACCAGGCGCGGTGAGTGTTCTGTCTGTATAAGGAGTCAGGTTTGAGATTTTGAACATTTGCATTAGCATTTCTTTCGGTTGATATGCCAAAAGTAATTTTCCATTGGCCAAAGCATGTGCCGGCAGCCGCAAACCTATGTTCACATTGACAGCTGATACACCTCTGATCGGGGCACTTCCAACATAAACAACTTCCTGTCCATCTAAAATGGACAGATGACAGGAGGCTCCGATTTCATCACGTAAGGTCTCCATATAAGGCTGGACAATTTCCTGGAATTTCAAGCTATTCAAATAGCTGAATCCCAATTCAAGAACCTTTGGCGTTAAACTATAACGTTTGGTATGTTCATCCTGAGACAAGTAACCAATATTTTGTAATGTGAATAATAAACGATATGGTACTGTTCTGCTTACTCCCAGTTGTTTTGCTATTTCTGAAAGAGACAAGCTCGGCTGTACTTCATTAAAGAGCTTAATGATTTCCAACCCTCTAACCAATGAATTAGCACTATATTTCTCTTTCTCTTTTTCTTCGCTTGCCATTCGAGTATTCCCCCCGTTGTGAATAAATCTCATTTTCTCCTGACTATAACCATTCAGAAAAGCTTTCTTCATACCTAGAAAGAAGAACTTGCTGAATATGTACATTTTTTTCTGATTGTTCATTTGGTGAATGTTTTTGATGCATACTTCAATGGTTGCCTGCTTTCTTTTGCTTCCTTAACTAGACAGGAACTTTTTGCGCCAGTAGCTGCGCACTGCCCTCTGCTTTACAAGTTCATCCGACCAAATTTCGATGGATTGTAATCAATTCAGAAGTTTCCGTTTACTTTCTTTCATGCTAACAACAGCTGGCCCACGAGTCACATCAGATATAATCAACGCTTTCACAGCTTCCGGAAAACGGCTAGTAAAAGCCTAGAGCGATAACCAAGCTGGTGTCTTCAAGCGCTATTCCTTATCCCTATTCCTGATAATGAATCGGGCAGTACTGCAAATTGGCAACCATTTCTACCTCACAATCCTTTACTCTTCATGTATAAATAGAATAGTGTATATGTGTCAATTAAAGCATATTTACATATATAAAACTATTTGGAAGGCCTAGCTTAATTGACTTATCAATAGAAAAGCTTGTTGTTTTATAACCAAATATAACCAATTACACAAGTAAAAACAAATGAAGCATTTTAATACGTCGATATTCTCTGCCAAATCACGGAATTTTCCAATATTAAGTATTTCATATACAAAACAATATAAATGAATTATAGATTTTCCTGATTTCAAATTCAATATCAACAAGTCAGAATTATTAATAATTTGATAATAATTTGTTTTTTTGACACAAAGAATTAGATTTACATCCATTATAAGTCCTGGCTTAATAGAGATCCACCTCTCAATAGGATGAAACAGAGTTCATTTTTTAACTGAAAGCGCTTATAAGATTATTTATTCTAAAAATAGAAAATTATCTAAATATTAAATTGACAATCAAATTATTTTAATTTATCGTTAAGAAAGTAAAACTTTGTTTTCCTTACAAAACACTTCTGTTCCTTTTTATCTATCAAAATTATAAAGAAAGGCGGGAAAATCAAAACTAGTACCTTTCTAAAGGGATAACCGTAAAACACTTATTCTCACATGTAAGTGTTTTAAGGAATGCTAAAAAGCGATAAGGAGATGGTATTATGTTAAATGGGCAAAAAAGATGGTTGTATATTGCCGTTCCAATTTTTTTCTTTTGGTTTTTCGGACAAATTGATAAAGTTGGCATTTCCATCATTCAAACAGATCCGGAATTCTTGCATGCACTCGGTATGACTGGTGATGACAAAAATGCAAAGATCGGTCTTCTATCATTTGTATTCACCATTGCTTATGGAGTTTCAAATCTTTTTTGGGGCTTCATTATTGATAAATTAGGTGCCCGTAAAACAGCCATCGGCGGTTTATTCATTTGGACACTCACGATGATCACGTCAGGCCTGGCAAATTCATATGAAATGTTTTTAATAAGCAGGATCATTCTTGGTTTTGGTGAGGGGATGATGATTCCGGTTTCCGGAAAATTCATTTCTAACTGGTTTAATAAACGCGAATTGGGAAGGGCCCAGGCATCTTGGCTTACCGGAAACTATTTAGGACCGGCAATGGGAGCCATTTTCTTGGTGCTCGTGATATCTTTACTCCACTGGCAAGCAGCTTTCTTTATGCTTGCAGCTTTCAACTTATTTATAAATATCCCGATGTTCATCTTCATGACGAGGAATACACCAGAAGAGCACCCCCGGATAAGTAAGGAAGAATTGGCTTTCATTCGCCAAACGGATGATGAAATGAAAGAAACCACCTCCTCCGAGAACAAGAAGAGTTTCGCCCAAGATTATCGTTTCTGGATTGTTTGGTTCGGCATGCTCGTATGCTCCTTTTTATTTTTCGGAATCAGCATTTGGCTTCCTACCTACCTCATTGAGGCAAAAGGGTTCGAAAAGGAAGGAATGTCGAGCATTACTTCACTTTCCTGGCTATTCGCTTTAGGATTTGTCTTGGCATGCGGTTTTCTGGCTGACAAAACCAGACGTCCAAGTTTGATGGCCACGATTCTATTTTCATTGACGGCTGTCTTTTTGACTGTAGCTGTCTTCATCCCCAATCCTATTTTGGCAGGACTATGTATGGGACTGGCAATGGGATGTCAAGGCGGTGTGTTCCATCTAAGTAATATGCTCATGGTAAAATACTCAACACCTGAAACTGCAGGACGAGCCGCTGGTCTAATTGGATTCACGAATATCATGGGCGGCTTTTCGAGCTATATCATGGGATGGCTTCGTGACTTGTCTGGCGGGGACTTCAGTTCATCGATCGCCATGCTGATTTTTACAGCCATCTTAGGTTTGGCAGCTTATTTATTCTCCATTAAGAGAGAATCCGCAGAACTGCGCTTATCACCATTAACTGTACAAAAGATACAAGCATGAAGTCGTTGCAAAATCAGTTTTATCACCTAAATCAACAAAAAAAACCCTTGAATTATCAAGGGTTTTTTTGTGCCGACTTAACAGCAAGTCGGTACAATACCGTTATTTTTGCATTTCCCGATAAAATTTTCCACCGCTTACTCCGAATCACTCCTTTATTTGTATAAATATGTCGATAGTTAAAATATTCAAAAAATGATATTTTTTTGAATGCCCATGTTATATTGTTAATGGAAAAAAATACTTGTCAAGTAAGGTGAGTGTGTGAATATAGAAGTTTTAATTCTCCATTATATTCAGGAAAAACGTCAAAAGCCTAACCATGCCAATGAATTATTGGATTATATTCAGAATGAATATGTAAACGGGAAGCTGTCAATCTTGCAATATAGAAGTCTCTGTCAGGACTTATATCTTCGAGGAGCCAAACAAACGTCTCCTGGATGAAACTACACCCTTGTCACTAGCCATACTACTTCCAATTGTGAATGAATTTAGTTTCTGTTTTTTCCGCAACGACCTATCTTTAAGAGTAAAGCCGGTCATTTTATAACTAAATAAAAGCCTCCGTGATCTGTCACCCCAAGACAGTTCACGGAGGTAAATGCTACTTAATCAGGGATTGCAGAAATTTTCTTTAATTAAATGAATATATCGAAAATTAAAACCAAACCGAATGCCACGAAGGATAGTAAGGTTTCCATGACTGTCCAAGTTTTGAAAGTTTCTTTAACGGTTAATCCCATGTATTCTTTTACTAACCAGAAACCGGCGTCATTAACATGGGAGAACATAAGTGAGCCTGCTCCCGTGGCAATAACGAGCAATTCAAGATTAACACCCGTCATATTGGCAACGACCGGCGAAACGATCCCTGCTGCCGTAGTCAAAGCGACGGTTGCAGAACCTGTGGCAATCCGAATCAGTCCGGCCACAAGAAATGCAAGAACGATCGGTGATAAAGAAATTTCTTCAGACATGGAAGCGATTGCAGTCCCTACTCCACTATCAATTAAAATTTGCTTGAATCCTCCGCCAGCACCGATAATAAGAATTATGGAAGCTAATGGCAATAAGCATTCTTCCGTCAACTTTTTAATTAGTGATTTGTCCATACCCTGTCTGTAGCCCAAGAAATAGTAAGCTGCAAAACAGGAGATTAATAGGGCGATCACTGGACTTCCGATAAACAATAAGAATTTTTCAATGGCACCCGGTATCGGCACATAAGGCGCCACTACCGTTAAAACCATCAACAATACCGGCAAAAGGATGATGAAGAACGAAACTCCAGTGCCTGGTAATCCACTTGACTTTGTTTCCACCCGGATCAATTCCGGTTCTCCAACAGGAATGACCCGTTTATGAATCCATCTTGCGAATAAAGGTCCCGCAATTACAGCAGTCGGGAATGCGATGATCAATGAGTACAGAAGTACTTGTCCCATGTTAGCATTATAAATTCCAATGGCTGTCATGGCTCCAGGATGCGGAGGTACCAGCCCATGTACGATCGATAAACCAGCAAGTACTGGAATACCAATTAACAAGATGTTCACTTTGGTAGATTTCCGAATGGAAATGACCAAAGGCAGCAATATTACTAAACCAACCTCGAAAAATACGGGAATGCCGATGATGAAACCAGATAAAAGCATGGCCCATGGCAGTTTTTTCACGCCGAATTTATTAATGAAAAAGTCAGCAACCTGCATCCCGGCTCCAGAGTCGGACATCATCTTTCCTAAGATGGTCCCTAAGGCCAATATTCCAATAAGGTGACCTAGGACAGCTCCGACACCCGTTTCATAAGCTCCGACAATCTTGTCCATTGGCAGTCCAGAAAAAACCGCTAAAAATAAACTGGCTACAGTCAAGCTAATGAATGCATGCCATTTCCACCATGATACCCCCAAAATAACTATTACGATTGCTATCAGCGTGATTCCTAATAAATATAGATCCATATGTTCTCCCCATTCCCAAGAAATCGCTTACAATCAAACCAATACAATAAATGGGATTATTGTACCGGCTCGTTATATGTCACAATGTAGTTCTGTTTAGCCGTGTTGTAATATCCTTCACTGTATTCCATAACATTTCCGTCCCCATCACTGGAAATCCGAATCCTCTTTAGTACTGGACTATTGTTTTCGATTTTCAGTGTTTCGCAAATGTGATCCGGAGCGATAGCAACGGCAAACTCATCTCTGAATATTTCAAGTTTGACGTTTTGATCTTCCAAAAAGCGGTACAAAGAATTGATTTGGACCTCTTCTATCTCTTCTTGGTTTAAATCAAGTGAAACATAATGTGTAAAGTAAATATAAGGTTCATTGTCCAATAAATATATCCGTTCGATACTTAAGCAATGGTCACCAAATAAAGAATGCAGCTTAGAGTCTGAAGAAAGGTCAACATGACTTATGTTTAACACCTTTTTTAAAATGGAGTGCCCTTCCTCCACCAACAGCTCTGTGAAACGCTTTCCTTTTGAAAGTTTGACAATCGAACCATTAGCTATGACTCTAGTGCCTTTGCCGCTTTTCTTTTCAACATACCCTTCTTGAACTAGTTCTTTGATTGCATTTCGGACAGTTACCTTACTTACGTTAAATTCTTCTTCCAAAAGAGGCTCAGAGGGAATGTTTGTGTCGATGGCATAAACCCCATGTAAAATACGATCCTTTAAAATTTCTTTTATCTGTAAATACATCGGTCCATTTTTTCTGTTCACATTCATTCCTAATCTCCTGCCTTTATCTCTTAATATCTTCCATTTTACCTTCCATTGCCGAGAGTATCTCCTTTTCGGTTGCCAAAGGAGTATCTCCAACGACAGTACATGCCAGCATTCCTGATACAGCCGCAAACCGAACTGCCTTTTCAGGGGAAAATCCTAGCAATTCGCCATGCAGGATTCCGCTGGTGTAGGCATCGCCTGAACCTATTCTATCATATACGGAAAATGATAGGATATCGGAAAAGTAAAATGTCACTTCCTTGTATATATACCCCCTCAATGTATGGCTATTATCACTGTTGATCGAACGATGTGTCCCTGCTATCGATTGAATATTGAATTTCTTGGCCACTTCAGGGATCAACTCAATAAGCTGCTCTTCCCTTGTGGAGCTTTCTGACTTCATTCCTAAAATATATAGGGCGTCTTTCTCATTCATCATGACGATATCAGCCAAAGAAAGCATTTCTTCATAATGAGGCTTTGCGTCAGCGTAACCTCCCTCCCATAAAGAGGGACGGTAATTGCAATCGAAACAGACTGTACCGCCTCTTTCTTTGACTTTTCCAGCCAGCGCCTTCATACTTTCCCGTACATTTTCCGCCATTGCGAGCGTGATTCCGCAAAAATGGATGATATCCGTACTTTCCGAAATCATATCCATATCATAATCGGATAAGGTGGCTGTATTAAAACTGCTTTCCAGTCGATTGGAATATGTGACACGGCTCGCCCGCTGTCCAAATCCATTTTCCAAAAAGTACATCCCCATGTATTTGCCGCCTCTAGAGATGAAGTTCCTTCCAATTCCTAAGCGCTGCAAAGCTGAAATCGCTGAATCCCCAAGTGGGTTATCCGGTAACTTGGTCACAACATACCCATCATGTCCTAGTTTTGTCATCGCAGAAGCTACGTTTACTCCCGTGCCCGAAAAGGAGTATTGCAGAGTGTTAGCCTGTGATAGCAATTCATACCCTGGTACCTGCAAACGCATCATAACTTCCCCGAATGCCACAATCCTTTTAGGCATATTTTTCAACCAATTTTTTTGTCATGGCCAATAATTTCCGTACATCCTCCCCATTCGTTTTACCAGTCTCTTCATCGATGATGGAAGAATATACATGGGGAATGACTTTAGGCACTTTTGCTTCTAATGCAATTTCTAATATGGTCTCGAAATTACTTAAATCGATTCCACCTGTCGGTTCCAATGCAAACCCCTCTTCACCACAAGCTTTTGCAACAGCACGATATTCATCTTCATGCTTCAGGCCTTTCATCGGGAAGTATTTCAAAGCATTTCCACCCATATCGCGAACAAGCGCAATGGCAGCTTTGATAGGCACAATGGCAGTTTCACTTGCACCTGCACTTACTGGACCAGTGGAGATATTCACATAACCGACTTTCCCAGTTGGAGAAACAAGAGAATTTATCCAGCTATCCTTATCGCCTAAATTGGCCCTCGTAGCACCAACAGCCGGAAAAACCTGATTAATATGACTGCCTGGATAGTATTTTGCTATTTCTGCGACAACTGCTGCCTGTCTATTATCGCCCGCGCCCAATCCTATTGAAACGGCCTCATCAATGGCTTCCCCGTATTCTTTCATTGCTGTAACACCAGCTTCGACAGTTGGATAATCCTTTGAGAGTACACCAACCAATACATGGCCTTCCGCAGCTTCAAAGACTTCCACTGCATTTTCCACACTATTTGCAAGTACATTTAAGGCTACACGATCATTCAATAACCGTTTATTTATGTTTGTCATCCTTGTTTTCCTCCTAATATGGTTCTTAATTGTGCTTCAATGACATTTATATCATCACCCTGCAATGGACGCGGATCTATATCGAAAAAGCCTTGCCGTATCCCATAATCACGTGTATAAATGGCAATATTCCCATTTCTGAGCTGCTCGTTCACTTCTTTCGCCGTCGTTTTCGTTATCAAAGGATCAATGGAAATACGGGCTCTATATATGGCGCGGCCGGCTTCATCCTGCACTATCGTTACTTTTACGCCATCAATGGAGTCAAGTGATGTGAGAACTTGTAAACTAGCTTTTTCTTTTTCGCTATTATCTATCTTGACAAAATACTCATCCAATGCCTGAAGCAGCCCAAAGGTAGTTTCCTTTCCAACCTTCATGCTCCTTCCGATACAGTGCAGTTGAACCTTTACCCATTCGATATATTTTTTTCTGCCAGCAACGATACCTGACGTGGGTCCTTCAATGGCTTTTGATCCACTATAGATCGCCAAGTCGGAGAATTGTACATATTTTTTCAAATCCTCCTCAGCTGCTGCATCGACAATCAGAGGGATACTATTCTTTTTGGCCACTTCCCACGCTTCTTCGACCGATATCATATTTTTCTGAACAGCATGATGCGATTTCACATATAAAATGGCGGCAGTATTTTCATTAATGGCATCCGCAATATGTTCTGCCTTCCCTTCGTTTGCATACCCAACTTCAACCAATTTTCCGCCACCAAGGTAAATCATGGTTTCAACCGGTGCACCATACTGAACGTTATGGCCTTTCAGCATGATGATTTCATTCTTTTGAATAAGATCTTGATAAAGCCTTTCACTTTTCCTTCTGTTTCCTTCAGTCACGATCGCCGCTACAGAAAGCGCAATTCCACTTGATGCTGAGTTTACGACGACCGCTGCTTCAGAATGAAGCAAATTCGCTATATGCTGGCCTGACTTATCGACTAAATCAGAAATTTCAACATAATTTTGCCCACCTTTTTTCATCGCGTCCATCACTGTGTCAGTCGGGGCAGAAACCCCCAATATGCTCATTCTTCCGCTTGCATTGATGACTCTTTTCAAACCGTATTTAGCGTTCAATGAATTCTCCATTTATAACCACTCCTTTTACAACAACTCTTTTTTCTGCCATCCTTTTTTCACCTTCGGAATCCAATAAAAGAGTCGGCTCTTTCTCGATCGAGAATAAGGTCAAGTTCGCAATATCCCCAGTTGAAATCCTGCCAAGCTCTGGTTTATGCAACCAAGCTGCTGCATTGACCGTAACGGCATCTATTACCTCTTTTAATGGATAACCGAGGTACAAAAATTTTGTTAGCACATTTGCCATATTAAAAACTGGCCCATTCTCTCTGTTTTTCCGATATATATCCGTACTGATCGTATTGAAGCGGATTCCCCGCTTTTTCGCCATTTCGGCAGTTTTAAAAGAAAAGCTTGCCGTTCCATGACCTACATCCAAATGGACACCACGTTCAATCGCCTTACTGAACTCAGGCAGCGGCTCTTCTCTTACATCAAATAAATTATTCGCTTTACCATTTAAAAAATGGGTAATAATGTCCTTTTCCTCAAGTAATTCAAGGACTTCCTTAATATCAGGTGGCCCTGAACCGATATGGACCATTAATGGTAAACCAGTTTCAGCCGAGAACCTCCTTGCGATTTTTAATGGCTCGACACCATTTGGACCAACCACACTTTTACTTATTCTCGCTTTAAGTCCAACGACAAAATCCTCGTACTTGGAAATTGCCTTCCTTAATTCTCCTTCGTCCAGCCATGAAATATCCGATAACTCATCAATCCTTTTCAATCCAATCCGCGAAATATTCAGAAAGGCGAAAACATTCGTTTTGGAATTTTCACAACTGCTAACCAGATCAGATATCCTATCTGCCCCCGTGCTTCCTGCATCAATGACCGTTGTTACACCAGTTTTATATCCAATTTCATCAACTTCATCACCATAAGGATCGAATTCCGGGAAAGCATGTACATGCATATCAATCCATCCGCTAGAAACATAAACTTTTTGATCATAATCTAATATCTTATCTCCTGTTGCAGTTCCGGGTAGTGCGATTTCTTTAATCATCCCATTTTCCAGTATGATATCCGCTGCATTTCCCTCTAACATCTTTACATTCTTCAGAACTAACGTATCTGTCATTTCCCTCATCCTTTTCGATACTTCCTATCGATTGCAAGTACTTTGTATACGGTTACACTGAATTGTGTAAGAATTCATTACATTTCTCTTTACAAAAACAGATTATCATATTTTGCCGAACTAATCAATATAACGTTATAATGTTTCATTTAAATTTACAGAATTTTTAATAGATCATCGTTTGTTTTTCGATGTGCTTCTAGTTTCTTCATATAATATGATCTCATTAGGTTTATTTAAATTTTTCGTGCTTTTCATAAAAAAAGGCGGGACGAAAAACAATCTGTTTTTCCTCCCGCCTTTTATTTTTAACGAATTCACAAAATCCATTTATGAAAGTTCCCACTCTAATTATCCGGAAATAATGATTTTTTTATAAAAACTAACACTAAGTCAGAATAAAGACTAATGGGATTAAAGGGTTTGAACGGTTCCTCCAGACACCGCTAAAGGACCCCTTTTGTCTCCAAACCGAATAATTAGATTCTTTTTTTCTTTTTATTCAACCATATAATTAATCCAATTATTGCTATAAATAAAATTAATAGGTCTATGTTGTACATAGAAAATAAATTTCGACCAGCTATTATTACTGAGGACATCCTGATTATAAAACCTAGACATATAGAAATAAGTACAATTTTCACTGTTTTAAAACTTTTTTCCTTATTTTCCATATTTATCCTGACCTCCTACATATAGTTATATAGTATGATATTATACCAAATTTTCAAAAAAGTATAAGGGAGTGTTATGAAAATGAAGAAAAAGACCTTATTTTTAATACTAATAATAAGTTTATTAGTATTCTCACATGTCCCCAATACATTGGCCGAAGAGAAAAATGAAACAATACCTTCATCAACAGTCACCCCCATTGTGGAAGTCAAATTAATTAGTGATGATGTTATACAAATACAACCAACAGCAAGCATCATTGAAATGAGCAAACCTATTGCTCATCAAGCTAAACTAACAAATACCCAATTAGGAAAGATGGTAAAGGCTCATCAAAAGGGAACAACATGGTTAAGCATCGTAAGTACTCTTGTGTTTGCAGGTGGCCCAACCGCACCAGCAGGAGTAGCTACTGCACTGGCATCAGCACTTGCTGGCAGTCCTAATAGTTTAATAGCAGCATATTATTCCGGAAAACATGCTTATCATGTATCAGTCTATGCTAGTGGTAAAAAACCAAGTTTATCTAAAATAACGTATATATATTACACTAAGTCAAATCTTTCATTTAGAAGCCCTCGTTAATTAATCTATCCCGCTCCTAGTATTACAGAGGAAATGGCGCTTTCCATGATTATAAAAAACCAAGAATGCTTATTTAAATGCATTCTTGGTCTTGGTAATTGCAATACTTCATTTGATTTTCTTTTTATGACATTCACTTAATATATATCCCGTTCCTATGAAAGCCTTTAATTTACCTTTTTCGATCCTTTCCAATGGATTTCCCTCAAACGGTATTTTTGTAGCTTACCTGTTGCCGTTTTCGGTAAAGACTCTACGAATTCAACTTTTGTCGGTGCTTTAAAGTGAGCCATGTTTGAACGGCAAAAGGTAATGATCTCATTTTCTGTCACTTCCGCATTGGGGTGCAACACAATGATTGCCTTAGGCGTTTCTCCCCATTTATCGTGTGGGATGGCAATGACCGCTGCCTCCAAAACATCTGGATGTTTATACAATACCCCTTCCACCTCTGTTGAAGAAATATTTTCTCCCCCGGAAATGATTAAATCCTTAGCCCTGTCCTGTATTTCAATATAGCCATCAGGATAGGTCACTGCCAGATCCCCTGTATGAAACCATCCATCCCGAATTGCTTCGGCCGTCTTTTGCGGATCCTTATAATATCCTTCCATTACAACATTGCCGCGAGTAATGATTTCCCCCAGTTCCTTTCCATCCCAAGCGACTGCTTTTCCATCTTGATTGACTACCATCGTTTCCCCATTGAAAACCAATTCAATACCTTGTCTTGCTTTTATTATTGCTTGTTCGTCCGCCGATTTAGCTTCAAACTCATCCTTCCACTCGTTATATAGGATGAAAGGGGAAGTTTCTGTTAATCCATAAACGTGAATCATATTCAAACCAAGTATTTCTTGTGCCTTTTGTATAAGCGCTGCTGCTGGAGGAGCACCTGCTGTTGCCATCCTTGGACGCACTTTGATATTTGTTTCTTTTGCTTTAGGATCATTCACTAGCATATTGACGACAGTAGGTGCTCCACATAACAATGTAATATTATGCTGGGCGAATAATTTGAGAATAAGAGGAGGATCAACTTTCCTTAAACATACATGGGTCCCGCCAGTAGCCGTTACCGACCATACACCCCCCCACCCATTTGCATGAAACATTGGCAGGGTATGTAAGTATACATCGTCATGCTTCACTCCAAGGTGATAAATGAAATTAGCTGCATTCATGTAATTCCCGCGATGGGTCAACATTACCCCTTTTGGTTTTGAAGTCGTTCCACTCGTGTAATTTATAGTCAAAAGTTGATTTTCATCCATTGTAACCTCTGGCAGTCCATCATCATTTGCATGCAAAATGAAATTCTCATAGTCTATCCCAGGTAAAGTGGTTTCATGTCCTTCAACAGGCACGATAATGATTTTTTCCAATGATAGTCTAGTAATGATCTTTTCGATCGGAGCGGTGAATTCTTCATCGACTATCAACATTTTTGAATCGCTATGCTTGATGATATATTCCAAATCCTCTGCAGCAAGCCTATAATTCAAAGGAACCATTACCGCTCCCATTTGACAAATGCCATAAAAACATTCCAACATATAATGCGTATTTGGCAACATTACTGCAATATGGTCGCCTTTTTCAATTCCCGAAGAATGCAATGCTTTGGAAAGTTGATCTATTCGCTGCCCGAATTCCTTATATGTAAACTCTTTCTCTTCATCGATGATTGCCACTTTTTGAGGATAATATTTTACGGCCCTGCGCTTCCAATCCATTGGGGTTAATGGGGAAATCATTTTACCATCTCCTTCTTTTCAGATTCTTTGTAATCAGCACCCTGCCTGGTTCGTCATGATGAATCCTGAGAAAAAAACTTCTTTTCCTTTTGATACATTTTCATTTTCCAGCCGTCATATCTTCTTTAATGGATTACTTACACCATAAAAAAATTATTGAATGACGTTTATACTTAGTATATTTTTTAATTATTCTGATAATTAACTACCTAAAAACAGTGAAATTCACTGCTTTAATAAATATATAGTGCTTCTTCTTTCTATTATAATGGAAACTGTACACGTCAGGAAGACTATATTTTATTCTCTATGCATGACGACAGATGTTCGGTAAGTTTCCCAACGATTTGTTTGAGACGTTCCGTTTCCTCTTCATTTAGGACGCTATAAAAGTCACGAAAAATTTTGGTAAAACACTGATTGATGGAATGATAGGTATTCCTTCCACTTTCGGTGGATTGGATAAAAACTACCCGCCGATCATCCTCACTGTGTACCCTCTCAATCAACTTCTTCCGTTCAAGCCGATCAATTAGTGCAGTTCCTGCTGCAGGTTTAATCTTCAAATGATTCGAAACATCTTTAACAGCTATGGATTCATTCAAGACTATTAATTGCAATGCGCGATACTGTACAGAAGTTAAATCATATTTAACCAATAACGGTTCAACCAATTCCTGTGATAGGCTGCTTAGTTCCCTGATCTCTAGATGTAAATTATACAATTCACTTGAATTCATGTTTGACAATCCTTTCTTATTGACACTATCTATCTAAAACTATAACATAATTAACGTATCAAAAAATTAACCATGCGAATTAAATTGGTTATTGATTTTTAAAGAGAGAGAGAGGCTGTCCATGTCAGCAGAACAACGCAAAAAGATCATTATCCTCATGATCAATATGTTTATAGCAATAGGAAGTTTCGGTATCATCATTCCCATTTTACCAGCATACCTGGCCTCCATTAATCAAGGCGGAACCGCCGCTGGCCTAATGATCGCCATTTTCGCGGGTGCACAACTTATCTTTTCACCAATTGCCGGAAAATGGACTGACCAATTCGGGCGCAGAAAAATGATTATTTATGGATTGGTCGGTTTGACATTATCCATGTTTATTTTTTATGCAGTCAATTCCATTTGGTTATTATATGCTTCACGTATCATTGGCGGGATCGGAGCAGCTTTGCTTATACCCGCAATTTTTGCTTATGTAGCCGATATCACCACATTTGATCAACGCGCCAAAGGCAATAGTTTAGTATCTGCCGCCATGTCCCTAGGAATTGTAGTCGGTCCGGGAATTGGAGGTTTTTTAGCTGACTTTGGCTTGAAGTTTCCCTTTTTGATTTCTGCGCTGGTATCCCTATCAGCTGTGGTATTTTCGATTTTTGTTTTAAAAGAAAGCGAAACGGCCCAGGTTACACAATCCATGGATGCAAAAACTGAAACGATGATTCGTAAGATTGCCTTATCCGTGAAAATGCCTTATTTCATCCCACTCATCATTACTCTTGTAATGAGCTTTGGCTTAATGGCATATGAATCTGTAATTGGTCTTTATCTTGATAATCAATTCAATTCAAGTCCTAAGGACATCGCTGTCATGGTTACAGCAACCGGTATCGTCAGTGTAATAGTGCAGCTGTTTGTCGTCGACCGGATTGTACAGCGATTTGGGGAAGTGAATGTGCTGAATATCTTTATCAGTGTTGCAGCAATCGGTTTCCTTCTATCACTTTTTGCTACAAGTTACTTGATTTTCTTTTTGATTTCGCTTATCATCTTCCTTTCCACTTCCATCTTGCGTCCAGTTCTTAACACACTGATTTCCAAGATGGCAGGGAATGAACAGGGCTTCGCAATGGGTATGAATAATGCGTATATGAGCATCGGAAATGTGCTCGGACCTACACTTGCCGGAATGATGTATGATGTCCACATCACCTATCCGTTCATGTTGGGCCTTATCCTTTTATTCATTACTTTGATGATTACCATGGCTTGGCAAAAGCGATCTCATCATGCAAAGGCATTATCCTAAAAAGCATTTCATGTTTTATACAGCATAACGAACCCCCGAGTAGCAGGTGCTATACGGGGGTTTTCATTATGAATTTTATAACGATTGAAATCCTCCAAAACTGTATATTCACGAGTAACGTCCCCAACTCTCGGATATTCGCTCCAATTTCATGCAGAAACTTCTCAAACTCATGCGTAATATCCGAATTCACGAGTATTTGCTTCAAATTCACGAGTAAATGCGTCAATTTCACAAGTATTTGCTCCATATTCACGAGTAAATGGATGAATTTCACGAGTATTTGATCGGATTTCATGCGGAAGCAGCTCAAAATCTTGCGTAACATCCGAATTCACGAGTATTTGCTTCAAATTCACGAGTAAATGGATGAATCTCACGAGTATTTGATCGGAATTCACGAGTAAATGGCAGTAATTCACGAGTAAATGGCAGTAATTCACGAGTAACGATTCCAACTCTCGGATATTCGCTCCAATTTCATGTGAAAACAGCTCAAAATCTTGCGTAATATTCGAATTTACGAGTAATTGCTTCATTTTCACGAGTAAATGGATGAATCTCACGAGTATTCGCTCCGATTTCATGCGGAAGCAGCTCAAAATCTTGCGTAATATCCGAATTTACGAGTATTTGCTCCGAATTCACGAGTAACGCTTCCAACTCTCGAATATTCGCTCCATTTTCATGCGGAAGCAGCTCAAAATCTTGCGTAACATCGACGAGTAATTGCTTCATTTTCACGAGTAAATGCGTCAATTTCACGAGTATTTGCTCCGAATTCACGAGTAAATGGATGAATTTCACGAGTATTTGTTCCGAATTCACGAGTAAATGGCACGAATTCACGAGTAACGATTCCAACTCTCGGATATTCGCTCCAATTTCATGCGGAAACTTCTCAAACTCATGCGTAACATCCGAATTCACGAGTATTTGCTTCAAACTCACGAGTAAATGCGTCAATTTCACGAGTATTTGCTCCATATTCACGAGTAAATGGATGAATTTCACGAGTATTTGCTCCGAATTCACGAGTAAATGGCACGAATTCACGAGTAACGCTTCCAACTCTCGGATATTCGCTCCAATTTCATGTGAAAACAGCTCAAAATCTTGCGTAATATTCGAATTCACGGGTATTTGCTCCTTAAGTTAATGATTTTATTTAGCCAAAATAAAAAGCGACCTTATTTCTGAGAATAAGGCCGCTTATCATTCAGTTTTTATCATTTATATTGTTATAAGGGGAAAATGAATTTCATTTAATATATACGGCTTTTTTCCCTTTACTGCTTTCAAAAGCCGCATCAATGATTTTAATGACCGATAATCCCTCTTGGGCGGTTACTGGAGCTTTTTTCCCGCTCAATATACTATCGGCAATTGATTGGTAATATGTTAAATAAGATCCATGCAGTGTTTCAATGGTTTCATGTGTCTCATTTTCACCTTCAACCGTAACCAGCTTACCATAGAATTCAGGTTCATCTGCACCCCAAGAGTCATCCAACGGTTTTTTACCCTCACTTAGGGCTGCCTCTTGGCAGTCAAGACCGTACTTGATAAATGATCCTTTACTTCCATGCACCTGATAGCGCGGTCCATTAAACGGAACGATTGAGCCAGAATGCAAGATAACTCTCAGCTTTTCATATCCTAATATTACATGGAAATAATCATCCGTTTCAGCATTTTCTTTTTGGGAAAATACATCTGCCAAAACGAATTGCGGCAATCCAAACAAATGAAGTGCTTGATCGATGAGATGTGATCCTAAATCATAAAGCATGCCTGATCCCGGGCCTGGTTTTTCCCTCCATCTATCCCTGACCACAGGCCGGTATCGATCATAATGGACTTGGTATGTATTGATTTCCCCAAGCACTCCATCATCCATAAGTTTTTTCACGGTCAAAAAGTCATTATCCCATCTCCGGTTATGATAGACACTTAATAGCAAATTCTTTTCCTCGGCAATCTTAATGAGCTCCTCCGCCTCCCAAGCTTCCACTACCATTGGCTTTTCAAGGACGACATGCTTGCCGGCTAACAAGCTTTGCTTGGCCATTTCATAATGTAAACCACTCGGTGTCGTAATAACAGCCAAATCAATGGACGGGTCTTCAAGAATTTCCTCTAAGCTGCTTACCACTTCCACATCTTTCAAATCTTTTTGGACTTTTTCCTTATTGGAGCTGACTACTTTCGCTATTTGAAATTGCTCTAAAACGCTTAGTAATGGCGCGTGAAAAGTAGCTCCTGACAATCCGTATCCAACTATGCCCACTTTAATTTTTCTCATTTTCGTTCCCACTCGCTTTCTTGTTCCTCTTAAACATACATTTTATTATATTTCATTGTCCGGGTATGTATCTCTCAAAAACTTGACAGATTGAATAATCAATTCTTTCAATACGTTAATATCGATATCTGCCACTTTATTGATGTACACACACGCTTTTCCGGTAGTGTGTTTACCAAATGCCTGTAACAATTCTTCTCTTTTTTTGTCTCCCGGAGCAAAATATAAACTGATTTTTGCTTTTCGAGGCGAGAAGCCCACCAGCGGGGCATCGCCTTCGTGACCTGATTCATATTTATAATGATAGGTACCGAACCCAATTATGCTCGGTCCCCACATCTTTGCCTCACAACCTGTCGTTTCGGTAAAAACATCCAACAATTCGTATGCATCTTCACGTTTTTTCGGATTATCGACGTTCTCAATGAACTCAATGACACTACTGTCAGTTTCTTTGGTTTTTTGTTTATACATGACCGGAACCTCCCTTATATTAAAAGGTAGAAAAAATTCATAAGATATCGCTTGCTCAGTATCTTAGTACCCTATACAATCATGTTTTTAGGTTGATATGTATGTATATAGCCTTCATCACCGAAGTATCAATGATTGGCGGACGTTCTTCATTACTAGTTCTCCAAGCTCCATGGCAAATCCTTCATTCGATACCCTTATATATTATAGAACATTGATTCGTTTTATTCTATTTTAAGAGCAGAGTTTATAAAGATAAATCTTTTGTGCGTTAAAAAATAAGTACTTTATCATAAAAATCTCTACGATCAGAAAATATAATTCTGATCGTAGATTTTTGCATTATAAGGCAAAATGCAGTTTATCCAGACTTATTGCCGCCGGATTTTTTCAATTTCATCAGCTATGAATTGTACCTGTGTCCCTACGATGACTTGAATGCTTTGGGGACCCACGATATTGATTCCAGCAACCCCTGTTGATTTGATTTTATTCTGATCGACAGCCCCCATATTTTCCACTTCAACTCTTAAACGGGTAACGCAGTTATCTACAGATGTAACGTTTGCGTCTCCGCCTAATCCCTCATAAATAGCGGAAGCCATTCCAAAGAATTTACTCTCATTATTCCCGCCTTGACCGCTGTCTGCTTCCGCAATCCCTCCTCCGCCATCAAGCTCATCTTCTGTATCATCTTCTCTGCCGGGAGTCAATAAATTGAACCTTGTTATCAAGAATCGGAATAAGAAATAGTAGATGACAGCAAAAGCCAGTCCTTGAAGAAGTAGCATATACGGTTCATTTGCCAGTGGTAATCTTGAACTTAATACAAAGTCAATGAATCCAGCACTAAAACCGAACCCTGCTGTCCATTGAAAAGTCGCAGCAATAGCTAATGATATTCCTGTTAATAAGGCATGCACAACGAATAGGGCTGGTGCAACAAACATGAAAGCAAATTCCAACGGTTCAGTGACGCCTGTGAAAAATGAAGCGAAACCGGCTGCGAGCATTAATGAGGCAACTTGTTTTTTCTTCCGTGATTTTGCCGTATGGTACATGGCAAGGGCTGCTGCCGGCAAACCGAACATCATGACGGGAAAGAATCCGGCTTGATACATGCCTGTGGTTCCTTTTATTCCTGTTCCAGCCCAGAATTTACCGATATCGTTAAGTCCTATTACATCGAACCAGAATACAGAGTTTAACGCATGATGTAAACCTGTTGGTATCAAAAGCCGATTAAAGAATCCATAGAGTCCTGCTCCAGCAGCACCTAATTCACTTATTCCTTCCCCAAATATAACTAACCAGGAGTAGATGAGTGGCCATACGAAGAATAATATAAGGGAAACCAGTAACATGACAACCGCAGTAAGGATCGGGACAAGGCGTTTACCGCTAAAGAAAGCGAGTGCATCCGGCAGCTCGACCTTACTGAACCGATTATACATAGCTGCCGCTATAAGGCCCGAGAGAATTCCGACAAATGCATTTTCTATTTTCACAAATGCTGGATTTACATCCTTTGCATCAATTCCCTGCAGCATCGCTACAGAGTCCGTGGAAAGTAATGTCGTTACAACTAGATAGGCTACCAGCCCGCTTAAAGCGGCGGCTCCATCTTTTCCTTTCGACATCCCCAACGCCACTCCAACAGCAAACAAGATAGCCATATTGTCAATGATCGAAGAACCTGCTTTTATTAAGAAAGCCGCTAACGGACTTCCCGCTCCCCATCCTGCCGGATCTATCCAATAACCGATCCCCATTAAAATGGCGGCTGCCGGCAATACGGCCACTGGCAGCATCAAGGAACGTCCAATTTTTTGAAGATATTTTTTCATCCCGCTTTCCTCCTGTCAATTACTGATTTAGGGCAAACCCCATATTCTATTAGACAACGGTTCCTTCCATTTTAGAACTTCATTTCATATATAAAGTTGGCTATATTCAGGAATAAAGTCTTAGCGATTTACACATCCATTGAAAGTTCATAAAAAAAAGAAAAGTCCAACCGGACTTTTCTTTTTTCATTTATTTATAGAGCAAGTAGTTTTTACGAACCTTTTTAAAAGCATCCTGCTTTACTTGATATTCTTTCATGATTTCATTTACTGATGAACCTTCTTCAATTCTTGACATTACCCAGCCATTGCCAATCAATAAATTGAAATTTTTGGCTGCAAGGAATTCGAAATCACCAGGATATAGATCCTGAATGGTCTTGATGATGTGAAGTCCAGTAGGGACAGCCTTGAATTCCTCTCTATCCGTAATATAAATTTCCACTCCGTGGCTGAGTTTACCTGCATGTTTTGAAAATGTAGGTGTAAAGGAGGCTGCCCTGAATTTTACGCCAGGTAACCTTAATTCATTTAATTTCCCAGCAAGCTCATCACTGTTTATATAAGGAGCACCAATCAACTCGAATGGTTTAGTCGTTCCTCTGCCTTCCGAGACATTCGTTCCCTCGATCAAGCCTGTAGCCGGATACACGAAAGTAGTGGAAACTGCCGGCATATTCGGTGACGGCAAGACAAAAGGGAGACCAGTATCATCATAGTCCATATCTCGCTTCCAGCCTTTCATCTTGATGACCTTAAGATCTGCACCAATTTTAAATTCCTTATTGAACAAAGTCGCGAGTTCCCCAACTGTCATCCCATGCTTAAGCGGTATTGGGTACAAACCGACAAACGATGAGAATTCAGGTTCAAGTACCGGCCCATCTACCGACTCCCCGCCTTGCGGGTTCGGCCGGTCCAGCACGATAAAGGGGATATCATTTTCTTTGGCTGCTTCCATTGCATATGCCATCGTGTAGATATAAGTGTAATAGCGTGTTCCGACATCCTGGATATCAAAAACAAGGACCTCAACATCCTTTAACATTTCAGGCGTCAGTTTTTTCGTTTTGCCATATAAGCTATAAACGGGCAACCCTGTTTTTTCATCAATATAATATTCAACGCTTGCACCAGCTTGCGCATCTCCACGCACTCCATGTTCAGGACCAAATAACGCTGTCAAATTAATGTCCGGATCATCATGAAGTAGATCGACGATGCTGGTTAATTTTGAATCGATGCCAGTTGGGTTCGTAATCAAGCCGACTTTCTTTCCGCTTAACACGTTCTTTTCTTCTTTTAAAAGGACTTCAATACCGGGACTGACCTTTTGTTTTTTCTTCTCTTTAACAGCGGTTACACTTTTTGAGGAAACAATGCCGAAAGTCAACAGACAAATGGTAAAAAGGATTATCATTCTTTTCAAAGAGCTTCTCTCCCTATTTTTTAATGGGTCTTCCAGATTTAATATCTAATCCATATCCAAATTTATAAAGACTCTCAGAGGGCTTAGTTACTGATGGTATATCGACCGGCAACGTGCCTTTTGGTTTTGATTCTCCAAAAATGGTCGAGATGCCTGCCGGGATATTCGGCTGTCTATAACGCCCATTCGAATACCCTTTGAACCCGTAAACAGCAAGAACCGCTTTCGCTTCTTCAAAGTTTGCAACATCATAAGGGTTTCTTAAACTCATTAAAACAAATTCTTTATCTTTCTTATTAGCATGATTCATGACCGCTCTAGGGAAGGCTGTTGCCCACTTCGAAGAATCTTGAATGCTATCATCGATCACTCCATCATTGACAGCCGGATCGTTTTTGACAACATAGGAACCAGTTATGACAAAGTCCGATTCATCAATGAGTCTGGCCACTTGATCTGTAAATGACTTTCCTGAAAAACTCATACCCGTTATTTGGACTTTCTTTATTTTCTTTTTAACAGCTAATTCGCTAATGCTCCTGGACATGGATTCAACTTGGTCATCAAAAGGAGCAAGAATTAAAACTTTATCATTTTTCTTGGGTTTGAAAGGCAATGTTTTGTCTTCATTTTTCAATAAGGTGATGGCATCTTCCGCGATTTTCCTTTCTTTTTTCAAATGATCTTCATTCCCTACCACTTGAAGCGCGGTTTCGATTTTTTTATCGATCGGAGTTTCATCAGGGTTTAATATCCCTCTTTTCACTTTCAGTTCAAGTATCCTCGTTACAGATTGATTGACTTGATTTAGAGGAATTTCCCCGCTTGCCACTGCTGCCTTCACTGCATTGAATACAGAGGTTAAATTCTTTTCCATTTGAAGCGAATTAACCTGTGCAGGCATCAATGCAATATCAACTCCTGACTTCAATGCAAGGACAACAGCTTCTTCCTGTCCGAAGTTGTCCGCGATGGCTTTCATATTCAATGCATCTGTAACCACAACACCGTCAAAACCCATTTCTTCACGTAATAAACCCGTGATGACCTTATGTGACAACGTCGCAGGAACCATAATCTCTTGACCGTCTTTTTTACTGATATACGTAGTGTCATCGAATGCAGGAAATTGAACATGTGCAGTCATCATCATATCAACTCCAGCATCGATTGCCCTTTGGAAAGGCATCAACTCGATGGAACGCAAACGTTCTTTATCATGAGAAACAAGAGGGAGACCATAATGACTATCGACTGCTGTATCTCCGTGGCCGGGGAAATGCTTGGTCGTTGCTATCGTGTTCTGATTTTGCAATCCTTTTATCGTCTGAATGCCCATCTTTGCTACAAGTTCCGGATCAGAACTGAAGGAACGAACGCCAATAACGGGATTTCCAGGATTATTATTGACATCGACAGACGGCCCAAAATTGACATTTATGCCAAGTGACGACAGTTCCTTGCCAATGATTTCTCCAGATTGATAAGCATAACTCTCCTTTCTGGCTGCACCAAGTGCCATATTACCAGGAAGGTTCGTTCCAGTTTGAAGGCGAGTTACGATTCCCCCTTCCTGATCAATCGTTATGAACAGCGGAAGGTCCGGGCTTGCCATCTGCAAACCATCGGTGAGCCGAACCGTTTGTTCGGTATCGACTACATTCTCAGCAAACAGAATAACACCGCCCAGATGATATTTTTTGATGATGCTTGCAACTTCTGAGTTCATTTCAATAAACCCCGTCGCCTTCGATTCTCCTTGTTTTTGCCAATTGCGAAAATCCGGCATGAGCATTTGTCCGACTTTTTCATCGACTGTCATGTTTGCTACGATTTCCTGAATATCCGATACCGTTTTTTCAGTCTCTGATCCTTTTGCTGTCGCATTCCCTCCCAGAATGGATATAAAACCTAAGAATAATGCGATTCCAGCAGGGGCACATATCCTTTTTATCATTTAGGCTTCCTCCCTTGTATACTTTTTAGTTCTTTTAGCAGCAATTCCATAACCACATCGATGAAGGGGTATAAATGAATGGAAAAGAACTATATAGATCCTATAAAAAAATCAAGGCAGCATTGGGAATCCCGTCAGCCGCCTCTTTTAAACAAGCCATCATGAAATATATCATTTATCCCTGTATAATTGATTCATAGAGCCCAATTGGTCACTCAATTATAAGTTTTATCGTTTGACCAGGCATTAGAAGGGACAGCAAGGGAATATCTTCTTCTATGATTCGCCCAATCACATTAACTCGGTGATTTGCCCCTAGGTCTCTCTTGCAAATTTGGACCTCTCCCCGATATCTTCCGTAACCATCATTGTCCATCGTTATGGATCCAAGGCTGCGTGCAACTGTATTACTCGGCTCAACATTTGCTGTGACCCGGGTATTCTGCAGCCGGAAAACATCTTGAGAAACATCTGGCCTCAATTCGTACGGACCGCTTTGCAAGAGTCGGGATTCCGCTCTAACAGTTAGAATATTTTGATTTTTATAAGCGGTCAGATTCTCAAGCAGATTATTCTCCGTTCCTTGATCTCCAACGTAAACTCCTTCCACATGCTGAAACAGCTCGATACCGGCAGCGTAAGGATTCATCAACCTGTGTTTTTCAAGCGTTGGAAGACCTTCATGAATTGGACCGCGTTTACTTCCTGCACCTGGGATGAAAGCAAAGATCGGTATGCCGTATTTCTTGAACATTCGATTTTGTTCATGAAAGAATTCTTCCTCAAGGCCCGTTTCAGGCCTTGGATAAAAGTTGTGCCAAGCTATCAGACTTTCCGGTTCCACACCGCCTCCAAGCACGGCTAAAAGTTCATCTTCATTCAACGTACTTGCATTCAATGAAAGTGAAAACACCTTGGATAAAGATATGACCGTTTCTTTATCAAATCCATCATCAAGGCGAATACCTTTAATACCTAATGGCCATAAATCCGTATATTTGCTAATCCCCAAATGATCAAGCGTTTTTATTGAGACATCTGCATGGATTTCCATTCCGTAGGACTCTGAAAGCTTTAAAAGTCTGATCATTCTCTTCACGAGGTCGCCCTTTTCTTCAGGAATATGAAGCGAGGTAAATGCTCTCTTCACTCCCAGGGTTGCAGCATGTATGATTTGTGTTTCTGCATGCGGGTCTTGTAGATAAAAAGAGATTCCGATCACTTGAATTCAACCGCCATTTCATCTTTAAATCCAAACAGATACGTAAAAATAAATCCTGCTATATAGGAAATGAACAATCCAGCTAGGAACAGAGCGATTTGGTTTGGATGAACTAAAAAGGTAAGCGGCAGTCCGGACACACCGATGGACGACGTTGCGATTCCGAATTGAGCCTGGAATGCTCCGCCTACTCCTGCACCTAAACATGCCGTTAAGAAAGGCCTGCCCAATGGCAGGGTCACTCCAAATATAAGCGGTTCGCCGATACCAAGCATCCCGGAAGGAAGGCCTCCTCCGATTGCTCGCTTCAAACTTGCTTTCTTCGTTTTCATATAGATGGCAAATGCCGCTCCCACTTGACCCGCGCCACCCATCGCCAAAATGGGAAGCAGTGGATCATCTCCAATCGAATTTATCAATTCTAGATGGACAGGCGTTAAACCTTGATGTAAACCAGTAATGACGAGAGGGAGGAAGGCCGCACCAAGGACGAATCCAGCTACAACACCGCCGAAATCCAATACATTCAATAACCCAGTCGTAATGGCATCCGATAAAAACCCTCCTACCGGCATAAATACAATGTAAGTGACAATCCCGGTAATGAGTAAAGCGATGGTTGGCGTCAAAATGATATCCAGTGATTGAGGAATGAATTTCCTGACCTGTTTTTCCACCAAGGCTATGAAAATAGCTGCAAAGAGGACTCCTATCAACCCACCGCGGCCAGGGAGCAAATTTTCACCAAACAATGAAATGTCGCCGACGGCCGGATTGATGACCAAGATACCCGCTACTGCACCAAGTGCAGGTGAACCGCCGTATTCCTTTGCCGCATTGGTCCCAACCAAAATCCCCAAATAGGCAAAGAGCCCTGACCCGATAACGGTTAAAATGATGGCTAGTTGCGACTCTGCTGCTAGCCAGCCTGCTTGAACGATTGCTTTTGTAATACCGGTAATCAAACCTGATGCCACTAAGGCGGGGATTAAAGGGATGAAAATACTTGCAATCCTGCGTAAAAAAAGTTTAAAAGGTTTTGCATTTTTCCTATCAATCTCTGATTTATTCTTTGAGGCCACTTCCTTTAAGTTCAAATTGCCTGAAGAATCTTCCAAAAGCTTTTCAAATTCTGTATGAACCTTGTTCACCACGCCTGGCCCGAGGACGATTTGTATCGTCTCCTCTTCAATGACGCCAAAAACGCCTTCCGTATTTTTTATATCGTCCATTTTTACTTTCGAACGATCGATTGGCAGTACCCTTAGTCTGGTCATACAATGTGCAGCATCGGCAACATTTGATGCCCCGCCTAATTTCCCCAATAATTCTTCGGCTAAACTGGCGTACTTATCCCCCTTACCCATTCAAAAGCCCCCTTTTTCAAATCTCGTATCAATCATTTATATCGATCTGTCATCGATTTAATGGCAGACCTGGTGTTATCAATATATTGGACAGTCTCTTCATATTGCTCTGAAGCCATCCCCAAAAACAAAATGTCAATCATATATAATTGTGCCAATCGTGAGGATGTGGCTGCACTTCGAAACGGTGCTTCATTCGAAAAGGATGTATACAGTGTAGCGTCACACAAAGAAGATACCGTTGTTTGGCCATAATGAGTCAGCCCGATCGTCTTGACCCCACGTTCTTTTGCCAGCTTCAATATATTGACAACTTCAGGTGTTTCCCCCGAGAATGAAATGGCAAAAACGATATCATTTTCATCAGCATTTGCAATCAAGGTTGCAACTAAATGCATATCTGTAAAAGCCGTTGCCCCTTTATTGATGCGTAGTAATTTTTGCTGAGCGTCAGCCGCAACTATATTCGAAGCACCGACACCGCAAAAGTGGACGGTTTTAGCTTTCAGCATCAGCGTTATCGCATGTTTGAGGTTATCGTGATCGATTATTTCAGATGTGTCCCGGATGGTCTGAATCGAATTACTCGTTGTTTTCTCCACAATCCGATACAGTGATTCGGAAGGCTCGATATCCCGGTAGCCCTGTTCAACGGTCTTCATCAAATCTCCAGCAATCCTTATTTTCAGATCTTGAAATCCTTTTATGCCAAGCGACTTACACAACCTAATAACAGCAGCCCCGCTTGTTTGGGCAGACGTACTTAATTCCTGTACAGTGCTGTTCACAACTTCATGAGGATTCTTGAGAATATATTCTGCTAGTTTTTGTTCAGATTGCGGCAGCTTGCTCAACATCGTCTGTATGATTGATAATCCTCCTGTAGCCATTTCTTCCCTCCTTAATCTTCATGGATTGAGATTGCTTTTCTGACATCTCCATCCGCATTTTCCAGTAACTCCATTGCTTTTTCATAATCTGTTGCCGTTTTTATCATGACAATCGCTGGCTTAACTTGATTATTTGCCTTTTCAAGCGTATTCAATGCTTGATCATAGTCAGCATTCGTTACAGTTTCTATGATGCTTATTGCACGTTCCTTCAGTTTTTGATTACTGACATTTACATCAACCATCAGATTTTCATAGACTTTTCCCAGCCGGATCATGGTTGCCGTTGAAATCATATTAAGTACCATTTTATGTGCGGTTGCCGCTTTCATTCTCGTGGATCCTGTTAACACTTCCGGTCCGACAACCACTTCAATCCCTATATCAGCTGCTTCTGTGATGCTCGCGTTTTTATTGCATGATAAAGCGACCGCTTTAGCCCCGACTTTTCTTGCATAACGTAAAGCGCCCTTCACATAAGGGGTACGGCCGCTTGCCGCAATGCCAATAACCGTATCATTTGCTGTAAGGCCCACGTCAATCAGATCACATTCCCCAAACTCTTCTTTATCCTCTGCTCCTTCAACAGCCCGAACGAACGCCTTTTCCCCTCCTGCGATTATTCCCAGTACCCTATCAGGCGGTGTTCTGAAAGTCGGGGGACATTCCACCGCATCCAGCACACCGAGTCTTCCGCTCGTTCCTGCTCCGATGTATATGAGTCTCCCTCCTTTTTTTAACGATTCGCAAGCCCATTCAACCACCGTTTCAATTTCTGGCAATACCTCTTCAACCGCTGCTGCCACTTTATAATCTTCTTTATTGATTGCAGAAATGATTTCCATAGTATTTACACTGTCGATATTCATTGTCTTTTCGTTCCGTAATTCGGTCGTTAATGTACGCAAGTGTTCTTCCATAGACAATTAAATCCTCCCATTAACAATTACTTAAATATAATTTCATTTTTTTATAGAAAATAATGAAATTATATTTCATATTATATTCAATGATAGCGTTTTCATTACTCGGATACAAGATATTTTTATAAAATTTGTTAATTAGCATTTTTCTTTCCTCAAAACCCCCATGCCGGCGGACTCCTTATTAAATAAAATTTGCATCGATAGCCCTTTCTGAGTGCCGTAATTTACCTATGGGAGCCACCTATTTTTGGTGTAAATTCTTTCAACAATAAAAAAACGTGTACCGTCCCCAAACTTGGGAACGATACACGCACAAGTAATATAATAAAATGCCAAACTAACATACTACCCTGGCCCCTGGATACCTCATTCCTTTACCCAGTTAACGGATAGGGACTACTTTCCCGTTTTCTACTGCACCGACGACAATAGTTGATGCAAATCCTCCATTTTCATCAATTGAGGGAATATCGTATATTTTTTGATCTGGCCCTATATTTGAAAGTCCATCTTGCATATGCTTACGGATGGCCTTGGCATCATCAACGCTGCCTGCAGATTTCATCGCTTCCACAAACGCATACATGGCGATATAGTTCAAACCAACTTCGGAGCTTGGATCTTCCTTATAATTCTTTTGATATTTCTCAACGAAAGCAGGTATTGCTTCTTCATCTGAGTCCATCAGTGGCAGAACGCCAATCGAGCCTTCCAATGTTTCATATGAACCTGCAATCGGCTTCATTTGATCCAGCTTTGCTTGATCCATGATGATGAAACCGCCCTTAAACCCTAGCTCCCGAGCTTGCTTCGCTACTTTTGCCGTTGGTTCCGAAGCACCACCGATAAATAGCACATCAGGATCTTTTTTCAAGGCATTGGTGACAATCGTAAAGAAATCGGTTTCTTTGGCGAAATCAATCGATGAATTATAAACGACTTTTCCGCCTTGCTTTTCCCAATGTGGGAGCACGGCTTCCGTCCAGTCTTTACCGTATTGCGAAGATGTTGGCAAAGCGGCAATTTTCTTGCCGAAATGTTCCATTGCATATGTTGTAAAAGGTTCAATATACCCCTCGTAATTCGGTGGAATTCGAACGGTTAATGAATTTCCGCTATCGGTCACTGCCGGTTCACTCGTATATGCCCCAATGATGAATTCCTCTTGTTCATTAAAAACCTGAAGTGCCAGCACACCCCCACTATGAGGCGTAAAAATGATCGGCGTATCATATTCCTGAATTAACCGTTTAGCATTCGACCCTGTTTCATTGGGAAGGTATTTATCATCCAACGAAACTAAATTCAATGTGTATTTCTTATCATTTACTTCAAACCCACCAGCATCGTTAATTTCATTGACAGCCATTTCCACACCATTCAATGTCCGTTTCCCATATAACGCTGCTGCCCCGCTTAAAGGACCGCTAAAACCGATGTTAACGACATTTTCACTTTTGCCTTTACTGCCACTGCTTGACACAGGGCTATCCCCTTTATTGCACCCAGTCAACACAGTGATCATTAGCAGGAGAAAAATAAATAATACTTTCAGTTTTTTCATAAAAATCCCCCATTCAATTTTTTCAGGCCCCAATATACGCTTTCCTTACTTCATCATTGGCTAATAACTCACTTGCTGTCCCTTGAACGACAATTTCCCCATTTTCAAAAACATATCCTTTATCTGCAATGCCGAGAGCAGCATTCGCGTTTTGTTCAGCAAGCAGGACCGTGATTCCTTCGCGGTTTATTTCTTCAATGACCCGAAACATTTGTTCGACAATAAGTGGAGCGAGTCCCACCGAAGGCTCATCAAGCATCAACAATTTCGGTTTCGACATCAAGGCTCTTCCAATTGCGAGCATTTGCTGTTGGCCGCCGCTCAGGCTTCCCGCTTCATCATGATGCTTTTCTTTTAAAATCGGGAATAAGTGATAGACGTATTCCAAGGAATCCTTGATCTCCGCTTTCTTCTTTCGATGCACATAAGCACCCATCCTCAGATTTTCCTGGACGGTCATCTGTGGAAACAGTTTACGTCCTTCGGCACACTGGACGATCCCCTCCCGAACATTCTTATCCGGGGCACGGCCCCCTATCGGCATGCCCAGAAAATGAATTTCCCCCTTGGACAGCTTACTGATTCCGCTTATGGAACGAAAAGTCGTGCTTTTTCCTGCCCCATTAGCTCCCAACAAAACAACGATCTCTCCCTTGGAAACTTCGATATTCACATGTTTTATCGCAGTGAAACTTCCATAATTCACGGCGACATCGGTTAACTTAAGCACTGGCACTCCCTCCCAAATAGGCTTTAATCACCGCTTCATTTCCGCGGATTTCCTTAGGTGTGCCCTCGGCAATTTTTTCTCCGTAATTAAGGACCATGATGTGGTCTGCCAAGTTCATGATCATATGCATTTTGTGCTCGATTAAACAAACGGTCAGTCCCGATCGATTCAATTTTTTAATCAGTTCTGTCAATCCTTCCGTTTCATCCGGATTGATTCCCGCAGCAGGTTCATCAAGAAAGATAATTTCCGGGTCAGTCGCAAGGGCAAGGGCAATGGCTGTCCGTTTCTTTTCCTCCTGCGAGATGCTGGAGACCATTCTGTCAGCCGATTCCGTCAATCCGACAATATCAAGAACCTCCATTGCCTTATCCCTGCAAGCCGCTTCCTCCCTTTTTAAACGTTTTGTTCTTAGAATGGCATCCACCAGATTGGATTTGGTTCGCAGCCTATGACCGACAATGACATTATCCAACACAGTCGTTTGATCAAAAAGGCTT
Organism: Bacillus sp. T-10(2022); assembly: GCF_056502895.1. Taxonomy (NCBI): domain Bacteria; kingdom Bacillati; phylum Bacillota; class Bacilli; order Caryophanales; family Bacillaceae; genus Bacillus; species Bacillus sp. T-10(2022). The sequence continues at coordinate 2,577,964 of NZ_CP113518.1, read as the reverse complement.
GTCGTTTGAAAGGTTCTTGAAATTCCGAGCCCCGCTATTTCATAGGCAGGAAGTTTGGTGATATCAATCCCCTTAAAAAGGACCGTCCCGGAAGTTGGTCGATGAAAGCCACTGATCAAGTTGAAAAAAGTTGATTTTCCTGCTCCATTTGGTCCGATTATTGCATTGATTCTACCTTTTTCAATCGTAAAATCCACATTATTGACGGCCGCCAATCCTCCAAACCGCTTTGTCAAATTCTTTGTTTCGATTAGCAATTTCATCCCTCCTCAGCTTTTATGTGCATTTCGCTTCTCACCCTGGACAGTTCATTATCTTTTCGCTTTCTTTGCCAATCAAAGAAGGCCCCTGCGATTCCGCGCGGATAAAAGATAATGATCACCGTAAGCAATGGCCCGAATATCAACATTCGATATTCTTGAAGGAATTGCAGATTCTGCGAAAGGATTACTAACAATAATGTTCCTACCAACGGACCTGAAAGTGTCCCTATTCCACCAACCAATAAATACATCAATAGATCGAACATTATGGCAGTTGATCCGATATCAGGTCCAATGAAACGAATGAATGAAGCATACAAAGCACCTGCCAAACCTGCAAAGAATGTGGATAGGACAAATGCGGTTAACTTATTCTTCATTGTGGATATACCAATCGTTTGTGCAAGGTCCTCGCTGTTCCTGATTGCCATATACGTCCTGCCGGTCAACGAGCGTATAATTCGATACACGATTAAAATCACTGCAAGCAGGAAAATGAGGACTAGATAATATTGGGATGCTGCAGTATCGAATGTGATCGGCCCTATATTCCCAGGAGCAGGGATACCGATCAATCCCCTAACCCCTTCTGTAAGTCCCTCCCATTTATCGATGACCAGATATATGATGTAACCTACACATAGGGTATAAATCGCGAAAAAATGTTCCTTTGTCCTCAGCGCGATCAAACCGATTAAAAACCCAATTGCACATGTGATTAAACATGCACATACAAGCGCCAGCCAAAAGTTCATTTCCGCTTTTACCGTCAGGAGGCCAAGCGAATATGCTCCAATCGCAAAAAATCCAGCATGTGCAAGCGAGAGATATCCAGTATATCCTGATAATAAATTGATTCCATAAACAGCTATCGCCCAGATGAACGAAAGTGTCAGCATATGGAGATAATAATCGTTTTGAGCGATAAAGGGGAATGAAAAAGCAAAGATGATAAGAGCGATAATCCCATTTCTTTTCGTTAATATCTTCACGCTACCTCTCCCCCTTGGCAAAAAGACCTGTTGGTTTCACGGTTAATATTACGACTAAAAGAATGAATGCAATGATGTCTTTATAATCATTTGAAATATAAGTTGCGCCCAGGCTCTCACTGAAACCCAGGATATATCCGCCTACGATCGCCCCCGGGATGCTCCCCATCCCGCCCAATATGATAATGACGAATGCTTTTAGGATGACTAAATGCCCCATGCCGGGAAAAACAAGGTTAATCGGTGATGCAAGAGATGAAGCTATGGCTGCTAATCCACCCGATATCATGAAGGTAAGCATCGCAACTTTATTAATGTTGATTCCCACTAATGAAGCACCTTCACGGCTTTGGGACATCGCTATTATCGTCGAGCCGGTATAAGTCTTCTTTAGGAAAAGGTAAAGTAAAACCATAACTGCGATAGCTGATACGATGATCAATAATCGCTGAAGTGTGAACGTTAGGCCCATGATATTGACCACTTGACCATATGGAGAAGTCATTGTATGGAAGTCGGCACCCCAGACAAATTGGGCAAAGGCTTCAAGAAAAAGGAGAATTCCGATTGCGGCTATCTTATCGTGCAATGGAGGTGCCTCCCTTAACAGGCGAAACACGAAACGTTCCAAAAGGACTCCCAACAAACCAACAACGATAATGGATACGAACATGGCAATCCAGTAATTGACCCCATATAAGGTCATCATTGATAACGTGATATATCCACCCAACATATATAGGGCACCGTGGGCAAAGTTCGGGATATGCAAAATTCCATATACTAGCGTCAATCCCAGGGCAACAAGACTATATACGCTGCCAATCGTCAAACCATTAAAAAGCTGCTGGATCAAAATTTCCATTTACTTCCTCCTTGAAAATTATTGAATTTCACTTTGCTGATCATTCCCTGGCCCACCATCCTGTCCATATTTTGAAAGCACACCTAAACGATGAATAACACTTTCAATTTTTTCCTCACAGGCTCAACCTCCCGGGGTGGAACAGTAAGTTTAATATCCCTATATTCTCCGCCTACAGATACAGCTTAGGTGTAGCGAATATAACACTCGGTTGGTTGTTAGCGCTTTCATTTATAATGACCACTTATTACAGTACATGCACCTTGCGATTTTTGTCCTCATTCTTTCTGCCTAATGAATCTAGGCGGTACAATTGTGCAGACAAGCATATGCTGTTTGTAGGGATAGCCAATGTTTCCATCTTCTCTTTAATAACGGTTTACCCATGGTAATCGTCTGGTTCGTTCACCCCTTCCACACCACTAAAGGACCATTACGTAGATTAATTTCCTGTATGTAGATTATTTCCTGTATATAAATGCAAGTGCCGTGCCAAGATTAACTCACCGACAATAAGGCTATTCACCAGTCAGTGAATTCATTATTGAATCGTAAAAATCAAAAGTAACGATTCCATACGGGATGTCCGTCATTCACTATTGACTGAAAAAATCATTTCTGAATCAACCTAAGAATTAAATAAAGAAATAAAATGAAAGGGATCCAAAAATAACCTTCACAACAACAATCATTTCATGCAATAGCAGGTAATAATGCACAAAAAAACAACTTTTAAACCAATAATTTACTAAAAACACATAAAAATTAGGTAATAAAGCTATTCCTCAAAAACTCTTAAATATAATTAGGAACTTTAGTCAAAAAAACAGCACCTCCACTGTTGGATGGTGTCCAACAATGGAGGTGCTGTTCAAACTCACCTATTCTTTTCCGCTGACCTTTAATCGATATTTTTTAAGTTTCCTCACAATTGTTGCCTGACTGGAATCAAGGGCCTCTGCGATTTCATATGTAGTTTGGTAGGTTTGAGCCGCTTTCGTCAAGATTTCCTTTTCGGCTCTTTCCACCGCTTCTTTTAAAGTTAGGGCAGCATTGAGGTTCGGCTGATTTCGATTTTCCGGCTGATATTCTTCCGGAAGGTCGTTAATCGATAATATTTGATTATCCGTCAGCACGACGAGCCTTTCCACTATATTAATCAATTCACGGACATTTCCTGGCCAATCATGTTGATAAAAATATTCCTTCAACCGCGAATCTATTTCTTTTGAGAATTTATATTGTTCGTTTGCTTTTGTTAAAAATAAGTCAGTCAATGCCAAGATATCCTCTCTTCTTTCCCGTAGAGGAGGAATCGTAATCGGAATGACATTCAGTCTATAAAAGAGGTCTTCACGAAACTCACCCGATTTGACCATTTCCGATAGATTTCGGTTCGTGGCTGCTATTATGCGAACATCGATCTTCTTTGGCTTTGTACCACCGATTCTTTGAATCTCCCTTTCCTGAAGGGCCCGAAGCAGCTTCACTTGAAGTTGCAGGGGAAGCTCACCGACTTCATCCAGAAATAAGATCCCACTCTCTGCCAGCTCAAACATCCCTGGTTTGCCTTTTTGGTTGGCTCCGGTAAATGCCCCTCCTTCATATCCAAAGAGCTCGGATTCCAATAAATCAGCGGGAATTGCCCCACAATTTATTTTGATGAAATCTCCTTTTTTAGATCGGATGCTCCGATTATAAATATTGCGGGCAAGGACATCCTTTCCAACACCCGTTTCTCCCAGAATGAGTACTGTCGCATCAATATCCGATATTCTTTCAGCAATTTCATAAATCATTTTCATTTTATCACTGACAAAAACTACTCCATCCTTGCTTGTTATCTTCCGCAGTTTTTCAATTTCCTGCTTATATTGATTATTCAGTTCATTAACTTTCGTCAATTCATGCATCAGTTCATTTAAATCGGATAAATCCCTTATATTCGTAACGACTTGCTCTATTTCCCCTTCTGCATTAAAAACGGGACTTCCTGTAATCAATGTTTCCTTTCCAGCAAAATTATCCTGTACGACTGATACCGTTCGTCTCAGCTTCACTACCTTATGCGTCACTGAAGCATTCAGTATGCCGCGTTTAATTAATTGGTCCACCGATTTGCCGATATAATACTCTTTTGGTATGCCAGTGATCCGTTCGATTGCCGAATTCGTATAAAGCGTGATTCCATCTTGATCGGTGATGTATATTCCATCATAGGAATTTTCGATAATGGCATCCAGTGCGCGATTCAATTTATCCGTTTCATGCGCATCAATCAATAAATCGTCCAAAAATTCTGTTTCACTGCCTATATAAAGAATATTGTCAGCATCCATTTGTTTCATTAATAAAAATATATACCGCTTATCATGCAGCCTTGCAGCTGCAAGCCTTTTATTATCGAGAAATTGCCACTCATCGAATTGTTCGGTTAGTGTATTATTACCATCCTGACTTAACGATTGATTAAAGTAGTTGCCCCAATCCTTTATCCGATTTGCAGAATCCACGACTAGTGCAGGAAAGGTCGACTCTTTGAGCAAATTAATCTGAGAATCCTGTTTCACTTGATTCATTACTATTCACCGCCGCAAAAAGAATTCTTTTTAAGTACAATTCTGGATAATTTTCGAAACTCCTTTAAAATTGTCGAATTTCGCTCCAAAAAAAGTAGTGATGAAATAATTTTCATCACTACTTTCCCTCAGTAAGTCTTAAAAATAACCTCTCCACTGATCGCTTCCTTACCTGACTGGTTAGTGGCCGCAACGTTGAAAAAATATCTATCCCCATTTTTTTCTTTTAGATCCGCTTGAAGAGTTATGACATCATCCAAGAAAACCATACCTTTGAAACGAATCTTGTATTCTTCGATAAAACCAATTTCATAAAGATTACTGAAAAGCTTTGCGAGGTTTCCCATCGTCCACATTCCATGCGCGATGATACCGGGAAGACCAGCATTTTTTGCTTCCTCATCAATCGTATGAATGGGATTGAAATCACCTGATGCGCCGGCATATTTAATGAGGTCCAGTCGCGTTACAGGTGCAAGCTCGATTGAATGTAACGAGTCACCAATATGAAGTTCGGTTAATGTCGTCACTTACTCATCACCATCCTTCTGATCGTTTCATTTATAATGACAAGCTGTTCAGCAGTGAAGACAATTTCCCCATTTGCATCCGTCCCATAATTTTTAAAGGCTAGAAATCCCATTTCCCCTTGTTTTCCTTTTTTCTCGTAATAGTCTTTCACTTCCGTATAACAGGTGATTTCTTCCCCTACCTTCAGCGGCCTGTTATAGCGATATATCTGCTCACCGTGAATCAACCCTTTATTCGGGAGATTTAAGCTTTCAATCGTCCCGAAATCAAAGACCCTTGGGAAAGTTGGTGGAGCGATATTCGTACCGTACCTTGATTGCCTGCCTATTTCTTCATCAATGAAAATCGGGTGGGGATCACCAATCGATAATGCGAATTTTTTAACGGCTCCCCGTTCAACTATATTTTTAACGGGGTTGGATCGTTTTCCAATACTTTCGTTGAACATAACATCCCGCCTTTTCCCTTAATTTTTTGGACCGCCCGCAACATATAAAACCTGCCCGCTAATGAATGAGGATGCTTCATCGGCAAAGAATGCAACAGCATGAGCAATATCACTTGGCAAACCGCTTCTGGCAACAGGAATACTGTTTGCCCTATCCTGGATGAATTGCTCAAAACTCACTCCCACCCGCCTAGCTGTTTCTTTCGTCATTTCGGTTTCGATAAAACCTGGTGCTACCGAATTAGCCGTTATCCCGTATTTGCCAAGTTCGATCGCCAATGTTTTTGTTAAACCCTGAAGCCCGGCTTTAGCAGCTGAATAATTAGCCTGACCGCGGTTCCCGAGCGCCGAAGTGGATGATATATTGATGATTCTTCCGTATTTATTTGCAACCATATGCTTCTGGGCGGCACGTACTGCATTGAAAGTACCTTTTAAATGCACATCCATTACCGTCTGCCAATCTGAATCGGTCATTTTAAAAAGTAGATTATCCCGGATGACCCCAGCATTATTCACAAGAATATCAAGCGATCCGAATGTGTCGGCTATTTCCTTTATGGATGCTTCCACCTCTTCGGAATTGACCACATTGGCCACTTTGGTAAAAATGGTATACCCCTTATCCCTTAATTCATTTCCTGTTGATGTCAAAACCTCTTCATTGATATCGATAATCGCCACGTTTGCACCTTCACTGGCAAATAGTTCGACGATCGCCCGGCCAATCCCCCTGCTTCCACCTGTAACTAAAGCCGTTTTCCCTGAAAATCTCCCTGCCATAATCGTTTCCTCCTAATCTATTATAAGAATTGTCCTAATTTAACATGCCCCTTAATCAAATTTCGGGAAATAATCATACGCTGTATTTCATCCGTACCATCATAAATCCTCCAAAGCCTGGCCTCTCGGTACCAACGTTCGATGGGAAGCTCCTTCGTATAGCCCATGCCACCGTGAATCTGCAATACGCGATCAACGACCCGATTCCCCATATTGGCTCCATAGAGTTTAGCCATTGAAGCTAAATGGCGGTTGTCTTCTCCATTATCAAGTGTAAAAGCCGCATTCAATACAAGCCATCTTGCAGCTTCGATCTCTACAGCCGAATCAGCTATCTGCCATTGGATGGCCTGGCGCTCCGCGATCGGTTTACCGAATGTGACTCGTTCTTTAGCGTATTCTATAGCCATTTGCAGCAATCTTTCGGCAGAACCGACAGCACGTGCGCCCACGATCCATCTTGCAAACCCAATCCATTCCAAGCCTAGTTTATAACCGCCATGCACTTCCCCTAAGATGTTTTCTTCGGGTACCCGAACATTATCAAAAACTAATCCGGCCGGTCCCCATTCTCCCATCGTATTGATATACTCTGATCTCCAGCCCATATCACGGTCTACAATGAAACAGGTTACCCCTTCCGTCCCGGTTGCTTGATGACGTTCTTTGTCTGTTACAGCAATGACCATGACAAAATCGGCATCATTTCCTCCGGTAATGAAAGTTTTTTCACCGTTAAGCACCCATTCGTTCCCTTCTTTTACTGCCGTCATTTTAATATTTCGCGTATCGGACCCAGCTCCCGGCTCCGTCATGGCAAAACAGGACTTTTTCTCACCATTAATCGTAGGGATCAGATATTTCTGCTTCTGTTCTTCATTTGCATAATAAAGTATGTTATCAGCCGAACCTCCAAAGCTGAATGGTACAAACGTTTTTGACACTTCCATCAAGACAATTGCCATCATAAGCTGCCCTAGGTCTGCCCCGCCATATTCCTCCGGGGTATTGATGCCCCAAAACCCAGCTTTTTTTGCTTTTTCCTGTAAATCTTTCAATGTCCCCTCTGGCAAACTAGGTTTACCTGCCATTTCATTGCGAAGTACTTCATTTTCCAAGGGTATCAATTCATTTTCCACGAACTTGCGTATTGTTTTTTGTACCATTTTTTGTTCATCTGATAGACGTAAATCCATTTTAACCCCTCCGCTTTCCAATTAGACTAGTTTTGATATTTTCTCTTCAATTGTCCGGTAATGATATTTTTTTGGATTTCTGACGTGCCTTCATATATTCTAGTGATTCGGGCATCCCGATAGAAACGTTCAACTGGATAATCCTTCATGTATCCCATACCGCCATGAATTTGGACGGCCTTATCAGCGACACGGTTATATACTTCCGAACCATACAACTTTAGCATTGCCGCTTCTTTAATGATTTTTTCTTTCTGATCGACCATCCATGCAACCCGGTATGTGAATGAGCGAAGTGCTTCTATTTCCATTGCCATCTCGGCAATCATATGGGATACTGCTTGATGATCAATGATCGGGACATTGAATTGTTCACGTTCTGTGGCATATTTAGTAGATAGATCGAGCAAGTACTGACAGGACCCTAAATTACGGGCAGCAAGGCCTGCCCGGCCATTTGCAAGGATCTTCAATGCATTTACATACCCTTGTCCAACGTCCCCCAGTACGTTTTCGGCAGGAACCTCGCAATCTTCAAAAACCAATTCGGCCGAATGTGAGCCTCGAAGACCCATCTTCCTTTCCAGGCTACCAACTCTAAAACCCGGAAAATCCTTTTCTACTATGAATGAGGTGATTCCTTTTGCCCCTTTATCTTTGTCCGTTACGGCCATAACTGTAAAAATATCTGCTACATCAGCATTCGTTATATAATGCTTAGTCCCGTTTAGTATATATTTATCGCCATTTTTGACTGCCGTCATTTTGAGATTCGTAGCATGTGAACCCGCTGCAGGCTCAGTTAAAGCAAAAGCGCCAATTCTATTACCGCTTGCCATATCTGGTAGATACTTTTCCTTTTGCATTTCATTGCCCATTTCGACTATCCCTACCGTACCTATGCCGGTATGGGCCCCAATCAGAGTGGTATATCCATTATGTGTTTTGCCGATTTCCTCATATAAAGCGCATTTTCCCACCATCCCGATTCCGAGCCCGCCATACATTTCCGGGATACTAAGCCCGAATAGCCCGATTTCCTTCGATAAATTTATAATGGATTCCGGGATATGATCTTCATCCTCTATCTGCATGGAAAATGGATCGATTTGCTCTTCAATAAACTGGCGTATATTTTCTTTTAATAGCAGGATGTCTTCATCTAAGCGAAAGTCCATTTGCATTCCCCTTTATCTGCGAATTGGTTGTTAACGCTTTCATATATTATCCGAATAAGCAATATGTTTTTCCTGAAGTTTGCGTTTTAAGATTTTACCCACTGCCGTCTTCGGAAGTTCACTTTCAAATGTGATTGCTTTTGGGACTTTAAAGGCAGCGAGCTGCTTTCGGCAATACTCCTTCAATTCGTTTTCAGTTATTCTTTCAGTTGGTTTTAGAACTACCGCTGCGTGTACCGTTTCACCGCGATATTGATCGGGAACGCCAAAGACGGCAGCTTCCAGAACCTTAGGATGGCTGTATAATATATCTTCAATTTCAATTGGATATATATTGAATCCGCCTGCTATGATCATTTCTTTCTTCCGTCCAACAATGTAAAAGAAGCCATCTTCATCCATCTTGGCAATATCACCGGTATGCAGCCATCCGTTTTGAATCGTCTGCCGCGTCTCTTCAGGCATGCCCCAATAACCTTTCATTACCTGTGGACCCTTTATGACCAATTCACCTGGTGTATCAACCAAGAGGGCAGGCTCTCCTGTAATACTGTCAATTATGGCGGCATCCGTATTTTGTATCGGAATTCCGATACTTCCGGGTTTTTGCAGGCCGCTAACTGGATTCCGGTGCGTGACTGGTGACGCCTCGGACAGGCCATAGCCTTCTGCAATCTTTGTCCCGCTCAGATCGTTAAACCTTGACAATACATTCAATGGCAATGGTGAAGAACCCGAAACGCAAGATTTCAATGTATGCAAATCAAATGGATGGGACTGGTAATATTGTAATAAAGCAATGTACATCGTCGGTACCCCTGGAAAAATAGTCGGTTTAAGATCATTGATAATATCGACGATCTCCTTCACCTCAAACCTGGATACAAGAATTAATTCCCCGCCATTATAAAATGTCAGGTTCATCCCTGAAGTCATGCCGTAAACATGAAATAATGGGGAAACGCCTAGTACCCTTTCCTTACCCTTTTGAGTATTGATTCTTGAAGTGGCTGCACTCTGCAGCGTATTGGCAACGATATTACGATGGGTTAGCATCGCCCCTTTAGAACGCCCTGTCGTTCCTCCTGTATATTGGAGGACGGCGACATCTCTAGCAGGATCAATCTCCACACTGAAATCAGCTTCTGTTACTGATAGCAGTTTTTTTGTCATTTCACATTTGCCCTTTTTCAGCGACACGCTCAACACCTTTTCAACATCGGTTTCAGCTATAACGGCTTCAACTATCGGCACTAAATCATCTAGCACAATGATGTGCCTTGCACCTGAGTCTTTCAGGACATGTATTAATTCGTTCGCCTTATACATTGGATTGACTTGGACAACAATGGCTCCATTCAAAAGAGTTCCAAAAAAACCAATTGGATATTGTGGACAATTAGGAAGCATAAGAGCCACACGATCTCCCTTTCCAATCCCTTCAGCAGCAAGCAAGCGGGCACATCTTTTCACTAACGTCCCCAACTCTGAATATGTATACCTCTGCTCCATGAACGTAACCGCTGTTTTATCCGAATATTGTTCGACTGATTGATAAAATAGTTCTGTCAAAGACATGTCAGGAATATCAATCTCGCTTGGATTTCCTTGCGGGATATGTTTTTTCCAAGGTCTATCCATTGGCCCTCCCCTTTCTTCATTCAAAAAAATAAAGAAGTCATACTAAACAATATGCAAGGAGTGTGCCAAAAATAAATCGTTATGTTACGTTGATTCAATCAATGGTAAAATTCAAAATTGAATTATTTGCTGCGCCCTTAATAATATTAGGTTCATAATGCTAGGATTTAAAATTGACTCAATAAGTCATTTTTGAATTTAGAGATGCTTTTGTAAAAGGACTCAACTTGTAGTGCGGGGCATGTGGGGATTTTTTTCTTGAAGGGTATTTTTTTAAAAATAAAACGGGATGCTGATCAAGATCAGCATCCCGTTTTAAAAAATGATTCACTGCTCTATGGCGGAGTCATCTTCCAATGATATTTTCCATAATTCTTTCGCTTTTCCACTGACCGTTTCATCAAAAACAAATGATCCATTCGTATATCGATCATGATTTTTTAATGAAGCGGCATGAATCGTTTCAATGGTTCCCTTTTCAGAAAGAATGAATAGACTGTCAGTTTTGTTAATGATATCAAATCCAATGACCCTATGAGGATTCGATTTCAATTCCCTCAAGACCACGACACCGCGTTTTGCCCGGCTCGTTTTTTCAAACTCGGTTAATTTCATTTTCTTTATGGCCCCGCGCTGTGTAACGATAAAGATCGATTCTTTACTATCCTTGGCCAAAACCTTTCCGCCAATGACATAATCATCTTCTTTCAAATTAATCCCTTTGACTCCTGCTGCCCGAACACCGACAACACTTACTTCTTCTTCATCAAACCATAAACCATAGCCGTTATGGGTGACCAGGAAAAGGTCAGCCTGTCCATCGGTATGATGGACATCGACAAGTTCATCGTCACCTTTTAAATTGACACCAACCAGCGGTTTTGAATGACGCTGGGCTTTATAGGAAGCTAATTCTGTCTTTTTCACCATACCATTTTTCGTGATGAACACTAAGAATTCCGGCACGGCAAACTCTTTGATTGGAATCGCTTTTATGATTTGTTCTTCCCTGTCGATTGGAATGATGTTCGCGATATGCTGACCGGTTTCCTTCCAGCGAATATCAGGAAGTTGATGAACTGGACAATAGAGGTAGTTCCCTTTGGATGTGAATAGCAACAGGACATCCGTCGTATTCATCTCCAACCTCTGGAGCAGGCGATCGGAATCCTTCATGCCAAAATCAAGACCGCCTGATGCTGCATAAGATCGTAACGAAGTCCGTTTTACATAGCCTTCTTTCGTCACGGTCACCATCACGTCCTCACTCGCAATCAAGACTTCAAGATTGATTTTGATTTCTTCAATTTCTTTTTCGATTTTGGAACGCCGTCCGTCATCAAAGCCCTTTTTAATGAATCGAAGTTCTTTTTTAATTACTTGAAGAAGAACTTTTTCACTGCCAAGAATCTTTGTCAATTCCTCAATTTTGTTTTTCAATTCCGCTGCCTCTGCTTCAAGTGCTGTAATATCCGTATTTGTCAGCCTGTATAGCTGCAAGGAGACAATGGCTTCAGCTTGCGCTTCTGTAAAATCGAATTTAGCAATGAGGTTATCTTTGGCATTCCGTTTGTCTTTAGATGCACGGATGACAGCGATGACCTCATCTAATATAGACAAAGCCTTCACTAAACCATCGACGATATGTGCCCGGTCATGTGCCTTTTGCAATTCATAACGTGAACGGTTCACGATTACTTCTTTACGGTGTTCGATATATGCATCGAGCATTTTTGGCAGGCTCATCAATGTTGGCCGTTTTTTATAAATCGCGACCATATTGAAATTGTATGCAATTTGGAGATCGGAATTTTTGTATAAATAATGCAGGACTCCATTTGCATCTGCTTCTTTTTTCAGTTCGATGACAATGCGCAGTCCTGTACGGTCGGTTTCATCTCTTACTTCGGCGATACCTTCCACTTTCCGGTCTAGGCGGAACTCATCCATTTTCTTAACAAGGTTGGCTTTATTGACTTCATATGGGATTTCAGTGATGACGATTTGCTGTTTGCCCCCCCGAATCGTTTCCACTTCCGCCAACCCGCGAATGATTATTTTCCCTTTACCTGTTTCATAGGCCTTACGAATGCCTTCAATGCCTTGAATGATACCGCCAGTAGGAAAATCCGGCCCTTTAATGACCGTCATTAAGTCAGCGACAGTCGCTTCCGGCTTATCGATTCGCATAATGGCCGCATCAATGACTTCACCTAGTTGATGTGGCGGGATTTCAGTGGCATAGCCTGCTGAAATTCCTGTAGAGCCATTTACAAGCAGGTTAGGGAACATCGCAGGCAATACAATGGGCTCTTCCGAAGTATCATCAAAGTTCGGTACAAAATCGACCGTCCTTTTTTCAATATCCCGCAGCATCTCGGAGGCTATCGATGAAAGCCTTGCTTCCGTATACCGCATCGCAGCAGGCGGATCACCATCAATACTACCGTTGTTTCCGTGCATTTGGACCATGACCTTCCGCAGCTTCCAGTCTTGGCTCATCCGAACCATTGCCTCATAAACGGATGAATCTCCGTGAGGGTGATAGTTACCGATTACATTACCGACCGTTTTTGCGGATTTTCTGAATCCTTTTTCCTGAGTATTTCCTTCTACATGCATCGCATACAATATCCTGCGCTGCACCGGTTTTAAACCGTCCCTTGCATCTGGAAGTGCCCGATCTTGGATAATATATTTACTGTAACGCCCGAAGCGGTCACCAATTACCTCTTCAAGCGGCAAATCCCGAAACGTTTCTTCAAATACCATCGTTATTGACCTCCTCTTCAATCGACATATTTTCATTATCTAAAATATTCGATTCCTCTTCGAGACCAAAAGCGACATTGGCTTCAATCCACTTACGACGCGGTTCAACCTTATCTCCCATCAAAGTTGTCACACGTCTTTCCGCACGTGCCCCATCATCGATCTTCACACGTATCAATGTCCTTGTTTCCGGATTCATGGTGGTATCCCATAATTGATCGGCATTCATCTCACCCAGCCCTTTATAGCGCTGAATCATATAGCCTTTCCCCACCTTGTCTATCGCTCCCTGAAGCTCCTCGTCGCTCCAAGCATATTCAATGACTTCTTTCTTCCCGGTCCCTTTACTCACTTTATATAAAGGGGGCAAGGCAATGTAAACCTTTCCTGCCTCTATTAACGGCTTCATATAGCGATAAAAGAATGTCAGCAGCAGCACTTGGATATGGGCTCCATCCGTATCGGCATCAGTCATGATGATCACTTTATCATAGTTAGTGTCCGGCGTATTGAATTCCGCCCCGACACCTCCGCCGATGGCATGGATGATCGTATTTATTTCCTCGTTTTTAAAGATATCCGCCAGTTTTGCCTTTTCCGTATTGATAACTTTACCCCGCAATGGAAGAACTGCTTGGAAACGGCGATCTCGTCCTTGTTTAGCGGATCCCCCAGCAGAGTCCCCTTCTACAAGATACAGTTCATTCCGTTCGGGATTTTTCGATTGAGCTGGTGTTAATTTCCCAGAAAGGATGGCATCGGATTTTTTCCGTTTCTTCCCGCTTCTTGCGTCTTCACGAGCCTTGCGTGCCGCTTCCCTTGCTTGGAACGCTTTAATCGCTTTTTTAACCAATAGGGTACTCGTGGTCGGATCTTCTTCAAAAAAGTAGGCTAAGTGCTCTGATACGATGGAATCGACTGCAGAACGGGCTTCACTTGTTCCAAGCTTGCTCTTGGTTTGTCCTTCGAATTGAAGAAGTTCTTCAGGGATACGTACTGAAATGATTGAAGACAAGCCTTCACGTATATCGGTACCTTCGAGGTTTTTATCTTTTTCCTTCAATAGCCCCATCTTTCTGGCATAATCATTAAATGCCCGTGTCATGGCCGTTTTTGCGCCAATCTCATGGGTGCCTCCATCTTTTGTACGAACATTATTGACAAAGCTTAAAATATTCTCTGAATAGCCATCGTTGAATTGAAAGGCGAGTTCGACTTCTATCCCATTTTGTTCCCCTTCTAAGCTGACTACACTATGAAGGGTCTCTTTTTCTTCATTTAAATAATCGACAAACGCTTCAATTCCATTTTCATAGTGAAAAACTTCATTATGGTCGTTACGCTCATCCGTCAATTCTATCTTCATGCCTTTTAAAAGAAAGGCTGATTCGCGAAGACGCTCACATAAGATCTCATAATTAAAAGTAGTCACCGAAAATATTTTTGGATCGGGCTTGAAGTGGATCTTGGTACCGGCTTGATTGGTTTTACCGATTTTCTCCAGTGTGGTTTCTGGCTTTCCGCCATTGAAAAACCGTTGTTCGTAAATGAACCCGTCCCTTTTGATCGTCACGACAAGCCATTCAGACAACGCGTTAACGACCGAAGCACCGACTCCATGAAGGCCTCCACTCGTTTTATATCCGCCTTGTCCAAATTTACCTCCAGCATGAAGAATCGTCAAAATGACTTCAGGCGTCGGTTTACCTAATTTATGCATGCCAATAGGCATTCCGCGCCCTTTATCAGACACACTTACACTGTTATCTTTATGTATTTTCACACTAATTTGGTCTCCATATCCAGCTAAAGCCTCATCTACGGAGTTATCTACAATCTCGTACACTAAATGATGAAGTCCGCGTGCATCAGTACTGCCGATATACATACCGGGACGTTTTCTGACCGCTTCGAGTCCTTCCAGTACCTGAATTGCATCATCATTGTACTCGATTGTTTTTACTTTCTTTGCCACAGAAATTCCCCTTTCCTTACTAAACACAATTTCCGGGCCAAATCATACTGCAATGAAATGACTCACTAGCTTAATAAATCCATTCATACGTTAATATCATATAAAAAGTATAATACTTTTACGAATAAAGAACAAGTGTTCTATTTTTTTCGTCCCTTTTATTAGCGTTAGCACCTTGATTGGAACATGAAAACGTATCATAGCTACCATTCTAATTGTAGCGGTAAATTTTCATTTGGCAAATATACTTTTATTATTTTAATCAAATTAAGCTTTAATGGCTTAAATTTTCCCTGCATTTTAGTTTATCTCCGGGTTGAGATACAGCGATACCTTAAAAAAAGAGCGGAAGTTCCGCTCTTCATTTTTACTTAGTAAGGGCGTGTTCGACTTTTATGCATCGATTCATGATGACAGTATATCCTTTTTCTTTCAAAAAATTATACGCTTCTTCATTTTCCACCCCTAGCTGCGCCCAAAAGATATCTGCATCGATTTCAGCAAATTCCTTGGCTATCTCAGGAAGGAACTCTGAACGGCGGAAAACATTGACGATATCGACGTGCCCTTCAATATCTTTCAGGGCTTTAACTGCCTTCACACCCAGCACTTCAGATACAGCAGGGTTTACCGGGATGATTTCATAACCGCTATCCTGCATAGCCTTCGATACCATATATGAAGTGCGCTCAGGGTTATCAGATAAACCAACGACAGCGATGCGCTTCGAATTTTTCAACATCTTTCCCATTTCTTCTCTGCTTGGATTTTCTATCATTCTTTTCAATCCCCTTTATAATAAAATGTAATATTTGAATAAAGAGTATTCCTTAACAAGTGTATTTTACGGATTACCATTATTAAGAAAAACCATTATACAAGAAATAATAGGTTTCGAAAAGGCATGACTCACTTAACTGCCTTTATGTTCATACAGACTACCACGTATTGTAACAATTTATACAAGGAGGCATCCTTCATTTTATATTTACGAAAATAAGGAAGGCTAAACCTTTTACCCTTCATGAACTTAACGTATATCAAAAGATGTAAGTTCATCAAGGAAAATTCATTTTTTTAGTGGATTTTTTTTTGGACAGCCGTACCATTTTGTCACGAAAATGTTACAATAAGAGAAGCTTAACAGGCATTTTAAGGCTGTTTTTGGCTATTTCTACACGTTTATTTTTGAAAAAGGGAACAATCGTCCCTTGAACGTGATAAAAAAAGAAGATTTTTCTTAAAAGAAAGGGTAATAGAATGCTTACATTTATCACTATACTGGCTGCCTACCTGATCGGCTCGATTCCTTCCGGTTTAATAATCGGTAAAACTTTCTACAAAATCGACATCCGTGAGCATGGCAGTAAGAATCTAGGCGGGACAAATACCTTCAGGACACTTGGTGTCAAGGCAGGGCTAACCGTTACTATCATGGATATACTTAAGGGTACCCTAGCAACTTTTCTGCCGTATATACTAGGCGTGGACATGCATTTATTGTTAGCTGGAGTTATTGCGGTAATCGGTCATATGTTTCCCATTTTTGCAAACTTTCGGGGCGGAAAAGCGGTGGCAACTTCTGCTGGTGTCATTCTTGCTTATGAACCATGGTTTTTTGTCTTTGCCGTCATCATCTTCTTTATATCCTTATACATATCCAAATATGTCTCGCTTTCATCCATGATTGCTTGTCTACTTGCTCTCATCTACAGTTTAGTTTTTCATATTGAAGATTTGGCGCTCATTATTGTAATCAGTTTAATAACGATCTTCATTTTTTACCGGCATCGCGCAAATATCAAGCGGATTATCGATAAAACTGAACCGAAGGTAAAGTGGTTGTAAAACACACCATATCCAAGTGAAAAATAGGCCCGTATGCATGGGCCTATTTTCCATTCTACAATTCATTTGCCGTGTTATTCAGGATACCGGCATGCCTCGAAACCATTTCAGTGGCGTTTCCGATTTCCTGGATGATTGACACTAATCCCTGAATTGTCATTTCCATTTCTGCAGAATCCGTTATATTCCCTTTGATGACTCCGATTATTTCATTGAAGGAATTTTCTGTTAACTCCGATTCCTTCTCGCCTGCTTGAACGACTTCCTTGACCCTTAGGACTGAATCAACAACATCTTTCATATATTCATTTGATGTTTGTACGATTGCATCTATTTCAGTTATCGATTTTTTAGTCTGTTCAGCAAGTTTCCTGACCTCATTCGAAACGACCGCAAATCCACTACCATGTTCACCTGCCCGTGCTGCCTCGATGGCTGAGTTCAATGAAAGTAAATTTGTCTGGTCGGCCATTCCCTGTACAAGCTTAACAAACTCGGTAATGCTTACGAAGGATTGGTTTAATAAAACGATCTTTTCATCAACATTTTTCATGAAAATAACAAGGTTTTGTATCTTTTCCGTTAAGATTTGCATGCGATTCTGTCCCTCTTCAGCCATTGTTTTTGAACGAAGTGATTGTTCAGCGCGCGTTGCAATCTGCGATTTGATATATTGCCCGTTTTCTATCAATTGCTTAACGGAAGCATCTGTTTCTTCACTTAAATTCAAGACTTCTTCACTAACTAACGAGATTTTCCTTCTCACTTCCTCTTTTATTTCTTTATATTGATTTTCCCTAGCATTTAAATTTTCCACTTCATATGCCTCAAGGACTAACTGCTGTTCCAGATTGAGTATTTTTCCTATCGCTGATATTAATGCCCGCTGTTCTTCTTCATTCTTGGTTTGATCAAAGACAATTCTTTGCAAGTGATTTTGAACATTTTGAAAACCGGATGAATACCACAGGGGCTGTAGGCCAATACGATAATGAGTCTTAGCCACCTTATTCCGTAATTCAACAAACTCATCGTCAATCACACCATTGAATAAAGATAACATATGAGTAATTAACGTTTTCCTCAATTTTCCCACTGTGCTGTGCGACGTAATAATCCCTTTCAATTCAGGAACCTGCAGAATCGTTTGATAAAAGGCATCAACAACTCCCTCTACCTGGGGCTCAATTGCCTCTCTAAAGGCATGGATCAGCTTTAAATCGAATTCAGTTAAATCGATGATAGTCACCTGCAGTTTCACCTGTTCACTGCTTACATCCAATATGCCATCTGTTTCTTTTGCTTTTTGAAACCAGATTGCTTTTTCCGGCTTCGCTTTCATGAAGATCCCCATATCCCACTCCCCCTGATTTTGTATTTCACGATAAAGCGGATCCAAGATATTCCACCAACACTATATAGGCCTTTGTATCCAATTCAAATAAGAATAATTAGATTCAGATCAAATAAATAATTCATTTAGACTACACATATTTTTATTTTGGCCTCAATCCAAGTCTTTTGTCAAGGTAAAAGGACCTAAAATTCTTTTACCTTAACTGCCCATCAAATGAATAGTATGGTGGATAAATGGTCAAGTAAGGATTGAATAATTGAAGAACAGAGGCTACACTGGAACTAGCTATTAAATATCGATAGGAGAAAGTGCCATGAAGCCATTGCAAATATCACCGGAAACCGCATTAAAGTTATCCAAGTCACTAAACTTGCCTTTAGAGCAAATCATGCATATGCCTACACCCGTTTTGCTGAGAAAGCTTGCCGAGGCTGAAGCAAAAGAAAAAGAAAAGGGAAATACAAAATAGCTGCAGGAATCTGCAGCTATTTTTGTGGATACTCATATGTGTGCGAAACTACCTTACGGATTAGAAACCGATTAATCAATTTCGTCGCATAATAGTATTTCCTTTTAGGTCCTCTATGGAATCCTGCCAGTTACTAATTAAATACTCTAGCCTTATAAATCGGGATATTTCCGTACTCCCTTTTAACATTTCGTTTTCCGTAAATCGTCACAATAAATAATTTCAGTATCTTGCATAAAAATACCAAAATCCTTAATATTCTTCTGCTACTTTGTGATATTTAGCTTAGGAATCAAAAAAAGCAAAAAAACCGCACATGGGCGGTTTTCAATTGAAAGTCAATTCTTTTGCCCAATCAGGCAAAGGCTTTTTTTTGACTGATATTAATTGTTCATTTTCATAGGTACAGACAAATTCTTGTGGTGGTTCATCCTGTAATATATCTTTTAGGTAATACTTTATGTTGGACACAACATCAATTGCCTCCATAACCCATTGATATGGCTTCCAGGCAAGTTCCCCTTCATCACAGGCAGATAGCCCGCCCCCTGCATCTTCAGCTCTGTAAACATACATTCCACCCGTTTGATTCCATGTCACGATCCCTCGAAAGGCCATCCCCCTTACTTTCAATCCAGTTTCTTCAAAAATTTCGCGTTCCATCGATTCATCGATGGTTTCACCTTGTTCTATCTTCCCGCCTATACCATTCCATTTATGCTTATTGGGATTCTTTTGGCGAAATAGCATCAACACTTCGACTTCGTTGAATTTTTTTCGGGTTATGAAACAAATATTATAGATAATATCCATGGGTTATATCCTTTCTTGAACGCACATTATTCGCATCTACTTCATAATTACTTTATACTTAAATAACGAACATCTAGGAAGGAGAATGAGTATGAAACTGACCATTTCCGATCAAGCAGCTAAGTGGTATATTGATGAGCTGGGGCTTCAAGAAGGCTCTCATTTGCGCTTTTATGTAAGATATGGCGGGCATAGTACCGTCCAAAGCGGCTTTTCATTAGGTATCATGCAGGAAGAACCTGAAACTGCAGCAGCCGCAACAACTATGAATGAGATTAATTTTTATGTAGAAGAAAAAGATTTATGGTACTTTGATGGTCACGATTTACTTATTACTTTTAATGAAAAACTGACTGAACCAGAATTTCACTATGAAAAGAGCGCTTGACAATAAAGCAGCGGTGTAACCGCTGTTTTTTCTTGTTCAATCGAGCAGACGCTCTTTAATATCTTCCGCCCTAAGAATTTCCGCTTGCTTTTCCCCTAAAAGATCGAAATGTGAATAGCCATCCTTCCTGTGATGAATCCACTCTTTTTTAAGCCCGTATTGCTTACCCCACTCCGATAAACGCCGTAAATCTTTGCATCCGACTTTTGTAACCGTCTTGCAACCGGGAAATCGGTCATCCAGCCAATAATGAGTTAAAAAAGCTATTTGGCCTTGATCGATTTTCTGCTTCCAGGCTACTACATCTACCCGTTTAATTCCAAAAGCCATTTTTGTTCACCTCAATAATTGTAATTAAACCAATTCATCCTGCTTTTTATTTTTCTCATAGGCCTCATGCCATTCAGGATACATGCGTTTAATGGATATCGGGCGGAAGCTCTCCTTTTTAACGCAAACGTGGGAAGAATGACCAGTAGCCGCCACTTCATTTTTCCCATTGACGATCTCATACCCATAAACGACCCGCAAGCCGTCATATTTTTCAATCCAGGTTTTAACTTTTACCTTATCACCATATCTAACAGGGGTTTTATACGAAGCATGAATATCCATAACAGGTGAGAGGATGCCATCCGCTTCCATATCAGCATAATAAAATCCTAAATCATTTATCAATTTTGTCCTGCCCAGTTCCATCCATATAAGATAATTCGCATGGTAAACAACACCCATTTGATCTGTCTCTGCATATCGCACTTCAATTTCGTTTTCAGCTATGAACATTTTGTTTCCCCACTTTCATTTCTATTGCAATAAACATTTTACCATAACAATTGTGCAAATTTCATTTAAGCTGTCTTAATCTGGGCTGCTTCCCTTCAATGAACCTAAATAAAAGAGGAGAAAGATTTCCCGCCTCTTTCTCCCCTTACCTAGTTGCTTACATATTATCGTTACTATAACCGCTTTCCCGTGCTTCCTGCTCATCTTGCATTTCTTCCTTCATTCCATCAATGCTCTTTCTTCTTCGTTCATTTTTAGCCTGAATTGCCTGTTTTTCCTCCCCTGAAGAGAATGATAACGTTTCATTTGCAGCGATTATGTTTTCTTCCGTATTTTCTATAGCATCTTGAATTTTTTCAACATTATCCAAACGATTATCCGGATTGTGCTTATTTGTGCCCATTAATTTCACCTCATGTTTTTTTATTTACATAATATTATTACGATTACTTTATTAAGCCTTGATTACTCGCCTTTAGTTTGAATGACCTGAGGATGTTTCCCGGATTTGTCCTGCATTTTCTTACCGTTATTCCCACCTGCAGCTATTGGTTGTGTCCCTAGATGGCTCGGTCTAAAGTGTTTGGAATCTTTTTTTGGATTACCCATTTTATCGCCTCCTTCTCTTATCCTTCTCTTATCATGGATAAAAAAGAGGAAATTCATGAATGCCAGTTTTTGAAAAAGCCATGAAAAAAGAGCCAGCACCTTGAAGGGACCTTCATGGTACTGGCTCTTTTTAAGCAAAACCTATTCGGCCTTTTGCATATGTTTTTTTTCAAGACGTTCCTCAAGTCTTTCCATTTGCTTAACGTCCATCAATAATTCCCTTTTGTTTTCTTTAATTAATTCTTCAAATGTCCTTTTTCTTTTTTTCATGCTTTTCACCTACTTATTTTTAATATAATTTTCAGTATTGCCAAATTAACGTAAAATTATGACTATATGGTTTATATCCCTTTAATTATCATAATTATCAGATTTTTAACCTGTTTAAAATTCCATTATCCGCTCTCTATACTTTAACCCTTTTTCCATGAACATTAACCATAATTTTTTGATTTTTTTGATTTTTCCATTAAAGTTTGACAACTTTGTTAACATACAAAAAACGGAACCTCATAAAGGCTCCGTCAGACTGAAGACTAACCTCGATGAAAATCGAGTTTGTCTTCAGTTTTTTTGGTTTGTACAATGGACATTGATTTCCTCTCCAGGCACTCGCTTTCCGCGGGCGGTCCGGGAGCCTCCTCGCCCCAAGCCGGGTTTGGGCACCGAATTTCGCTAATTCCTTCAATACTGGTGGAACTTCATAAAGTTCCCCTACTGCATACTATTTATATTTCGTTCCATATCTTTTAATTGCATGGCTGAAATTACCTTATTCCTGATGATGCCTTCTTTGTCGATGAAGTAAGTTGTCGGTATGCTAAGAATCTTGTAGCGCTCATTCACTGGATTTTTGGCACTTTGACTGTCCAGCGGTATGGTAAATGTAATTCCATTATCCTCTACAAATGCTTGTACATCATTTTCGGGGTCAATATTGACGGCAAGTACGACGACATCATCACCCGCTTGCTGTGTATATTTCTCCATATCCGGCATTTCCTTCTTGCAAGGCGGACACCACGTTGCCCAAAAATTCAGCATAACCTTTTTGCCCTTATAATCCGATAATTCAACTTGTTTCCCATCCAAAGTTTTCAGGGAGAAATTGGGTGCTTTAGCTCCTATTTTCAATCCGCCTAAAGCATCTTTTTCGTCATTTTCCTTTGAGTCATTATCCATCGCCTGCACGATCGCTACAGTAATAAGTGATAGTAAGGCCACCGAAGCAATAATTTTTTTAAGCATACTCGTCCCCCTAGTCCCATTACAATAAAAATATTAGTCCATTTCCAGAAATAGAACAACTTCCCTATTCCATCTTAACAATAAAAGGATCTCCGGAAAAGTGCAATTCCTTTAAATCATAACATGATATCACATTGTTTCATAAACTTGACACAAAAAAAGCGGTAAACCTGATAAGTAGGTTTACCGCTTCCTAAAAGCTGAAATTAGCCTTTTAATTTATTACGTAATACCATTTGAAGGATACCACCGTGACGGTAGTAGTCTATTTCGATTTCGGAATCGAAACGAACAAGTACATCAAATTCTTTTACGTTTCCAGCTTCATCAGTAGCTGTAACTGTTACGATATCACGCGGTTTAACTGTTTCGTCGATTTTAACTGCGATCGCTTCTTTACCAGTCAATCCAAGCGTTTCAGCGTTTTCGCCTTCTTTGAATTGAAGTGGAAGAACACCCATTAATGCAAGGTTAGAACGGTGAATACGTTCAAAGCTTTCAGCGATGACTGTTTTGATGCCAAGAAGGTTAGTACCTTTCGCAGCCCAGTCACGAGAGCTTCCCATACCATAGTCTTTACCAGCGATTACTGCAAGACCTGTTCCATCAGCTTTGTATTTCATACAAGCATCATAGATAGCCATTACATCGCCTGTTGGCCAGTAAGTTGTGTATCCACCTTCTGTACCTGGAGCAACTTGGTTACGGATACGGATGTTTGCGAACGTTCCGCGCATCATCGCTTCATGGTTACCACGACGAGAACCGTAAGAGTTAAAGTCACGCGGTTTCACACCGTTTTCACGAAGATAGATACCAGCTGGTGTATCTTTACCGATTGCACCTGCAGGAGAAATGTGGTCAGTTGTAACTGAATCACCGAATTTACCAACTACACGCAAGCCGGAAAGTGGGTTAACTGAACCCGGTTCTGGTGATAATCCTTCAAAGAATGGAGGATTTTGAATGTATGTTGATTTAGAATCGAAAGCATAAATCGCTTCGTTGCTTGTTTGGATTTCATTCCAACGTTTGTTATCGTTGAATACTGTTTCGTATTCTTTACGGAATAATTCCGGTGTAACTGTTGCTTTAACAGCAGCGTTAACTTCTTCTTGTGATGGCCAGATATCAGCAAGATATACATCGTTACCATCTTTGTCTTTACCAAGTGAATCATTGTTAAGATCGAAGTCCACAGTACCAGCAAGTGCATATGCAACAACCAAAGTTGGAGAAGCAAGATAGTTTGCTTTCACTAGTGGATGAATACGACCTTCAAAGTTACGGTTACCAGAAAGTACTGAAGTTACTAGAAGATCTGCTTCAGCAACAGCTGCTTCGATTTCGTCAGCCAACGGACCTGAGTTACCGATACATGTTGTACAGCCGTAACCAACTACGTTGAATCCTAATTGATCAAGGTATGGTTGAAGACCTGCATCACGAAGGTAACCAGTAACAACTTTAGAACCTGGTGCCAATGATGTTTTTACATAATCCGGAACAGTCAAGCCTTTTTCAACTGCTTTTTTAGCAATAAGACCTGCTCCAAGCATTACGTACGGGTTAGAAGTGTTCGTACAGCTTGTGATTGCAGCAATTGCAATCGCACCTGTTTTCATTACCGTTTCTTTACCATCGGCAAATTTAACAGTTACTTCTTTATCCAATTCAGAATTGTCCATGCCAAAACCTTGGTTGCCCATAGGTGCGTTGATGGCGTCATGGAAAGATTTTTTCATTTGAGAAAGTGGAATCAAATCTTGCGGGCGTTTAGGGCCTGAAAGGTTTGGTTCAATTGCTGAAAGGTCGATTTCCACAACATCATTGTATGCTGGATCTTCGTTTTCAGGAGAGTAGAACAAACCATTTTCTTTGCAGTATGATTCAACCACTTTAATTTGTTTTTCATCACGGCCTGTTAAGCGCATGTAATCGATCGCTTCTGCATCAACAGGGAAGAAACCAACTGTAGCACCGTATTCAGGAGCCATGTTAGCGATTGTTGCACGGTCAGCAAGTGGAAGGTATCCTACTCCTGGGCCGTAGAACTCAACGAATTTACCAACTACGCCGTGTGCACGAAGAACTTGTGTTACTTTCAATGCAAGGTCAGTAGCTGTTGTACCTTTAGGAAGTTGACCAGTCAGTTTAACACCAACCACTTTTGGAACTGGGAAGTAAGAAGGCTGTCCAAGCATGCCTGCTTCTGCTTCGATACCGCCGACACCCCAACCAAGAACACCAATACCGTTGATCATTGTAGTATGTGAATCTGTACCGAAAACAGAATCAGGGAATACTTCGAAGTCGCCGTTTGGAGTTTCAACAGCGTGAACCACGTTCGCAAGGTACTCTAGGTTAACTTGGTGAACGATACCAGTTGCCGGTGGAACTGCACGATAGTTGTTGAATGATTTTTGAGCCCAGCTTAGGAACTGGTAACGCTCTGCATTACGTTCGAATTCAAGATCCATATTGGCATCAAGGGAATCCATCGTACCTGCTTTATCAACTTGTACAGAGTGGTCAATTACAAGGTCAACCGGGATTTCCGGGTTGATTTTGTCAGGATCTCCACCAAGAGCGGCGAAAGCATTACGTAAAGAAGCTAAATCAACAACAACTGGAACACCAGTGAAATCTTGTAGGATTACACGTGATGGCTTGAACGGAACATCTATATCTTGTTGCTCGCTTGTTCCCCATTTAGCAAGGTTCGCAACGTGTTCTTTAGTGATTACTCTTCCGTCTACTTGGCGAAGTACCGCTTCAAGTAATACTTTAATGGAATATGGAAGGCGTGATACTTTGCCATCCCCTGCTTTTTCAATAGCGTCTAGGCTGTAGTAGTTGTAGCGTTTCCCTTCAATTTCAAAGGACTTACGCGCTTGGTATACGTCATTTTTCGTCATGAATATTACCCCCTATTAAACTGTCAGAACGTATTCTGCACATAAAAGTAAAACCTGGTTCACTGAAACCATGTTTACTATAAATATAAGTAAAAAAGTTAGTTTGTCGAATTTTCTCTCTCTTCTCCCACCCTAACTTTTCCTTCAACTTAATACTAATATAGAAATGAGTATAAGTAAATAACAAGAAAGTTATTGTTTTTGATAAGTTTCCCTTATAGAAAAAAATCCCCCACATATTAATGTGCATTTATGAAGCCTTGCTGATATGAGTTTTAATGAAAATACCCCTAATTATGGCCTGATAAATTATTCCAGCAAAACATATTAGTACTTCATACATAATCATTCGACATTATCGCATTCTATGGGTGGAGGTGTCGAAATGACAAAACAAAAGGCAAATCATGTTATACCGGGTATGAATGCTGCAAAAGCGCAAGGTAATGGAGCTGGATACAATGATGAATTGGGAAATGAACCGCCATTATCGGAAATGCAAAGGCAAAACAATAAAAAAAGAAAGAAAAACCAATGATTTCCCTCATTTCTAGGCTTTAAACAGGATAGGCTTTTTGAAATGGCAGTTGTACTGCATTTTTCAAAAAGCCTATTCCATTCTAAAATCAGGAAACGCAAAAGTAATACGCGCAAAACTCATGACGATAGAACCCGTCACTCAATAGTCCCCAGAATTCACCTCATTGACGATTGCCTGAATATCCTGTTCGAATTTTTTCAATTGTTCTTTCTGATGTTCGGAAGCGGTGACTAAAGCAGATTGTATTTGCTGATAGGCCTCGTTCACTTCCTGCTTCACATGTTTCAATTCCGTTCCGTAATTCGGTGCGTTTTTCTCAATGGATGAGTATACATCGAATACTTGCTGATAACTTTGCTGGGCTTCCTGGAAAGTCCTTCGCTTATCTTGTTTATCCTGCATTTGGGTTCAGCTCCTTAAATATAGTGTCCATCCATAGCATGTACGAGGTTTGCAAATATATGTATGTGAATAAAATTTCACGGACTGATTATCTTAAGAGATAGGAGGGATCGAACATGAACAAAAACGATGGTAAAGATATTCGAAAAAATGCTCCTAAAGGAAATAATCCAGGTCAACCTGCACCGTTAAGCGGTTCTCATAAGGTGAAAAACAGACAGCACTCCCGTCAGAAGCATAATAGCAGTCATGATATGTAAGCTGCTTAAATAATCGTTCCATAACAAAGCGGTGCCGCCAAATAAGGCAGACACCGCTTTCGTTTTATATTTGTGCAGCAAATTAGTCTCATGGAAAATGTTCGATACCTTCCTATTATATGGGCTTCTTTTTTTGGCACTCTTTCACGGTTTAAACGTGAATTTCAAGTCCGTGTGAGTCCATTTCAGCCAAAATAACGATGATATAACGTTTTTGCCTCTGCAATATCTTTTGTTCCATGAATCAATGCCCGTCCGTCTTTAAAAACGACCAACCGATGGGTTCCGATAGTAAAAGAAAGTAAATAAGGATTCCTGACGATCTTACCACCTTGTGCGAGAAGATTATTTTCGAGTTCCGCTAAGTCTCGTTCAAGCTTCATTGCCGGCCGAATCTGGACAGAATCCCTTCCGCATAAAACGGCAGTCTTTGTTCGATTTGAATAAGAGAGGTGGGGATACGTTCGGTTTGACCCACATGACAAACAAGTGTCTTTTTTTAATTGCGCTACATTTATGGATGAATGTTCATTTTTCCAAAGATCAAATGAAACAATTTTGTTTCTCAGAGATTCATGATCTTCGACAAGGATTTTTAAAGCTTCCGCCATTTGATGAGCAACGACCGTTTGAACAGCAGGGCTGATGATTCCCGCCGTATCACATGTCAGTCCTCCCATTGGAACCGTTTCCAGCAAACAATTCAAACATGGGGTCGCCTCTGGAATCACTGTGTAACTTATCCCATAACTTCCTACACAGGCCCCGTAAATCCACGGTATTTTATATTTTTGCGCAGTATCGTTAATAAGCATCCTGGTGTCGAAATTATCAGTCGCATCCATTATTAAATCCACGCCTTCAACCAGCTTCGCCAATTCATCAACCGAAACATCCGCCACATATGAATTTACGATAACGTCCGAATTTAGCGCATTCAAACGATTCTTCGCTGCCACTGCTTTCGGTATTCTTTTTTGTGCATCATCTTCACAATAAAGCTGTTGTCTTTGAAGGTTGCTCCACTCTACATAATCTCTGTCCACAATGGTGAGTTTCCCAATTCCGGCTCGTACAAGACCTTCCGCAGTTCCCGTACCAAGAGCACCCGCTCCAATCATTAAAACGTGTTTTTTGCGAATTTTCAATTGCCCTTCTGCTCCAATAGGGCTAAAAAGTTCCTGACGTGAATAACGTTCATTCATCCAATGCTCAATCCTTCAACTGGGCTGCTTGCTATCGCATAATCATTTTTTTCGATTCTTCCTGCTTCATACCCTAATCGACCTGCCTCAATGGCAAGTTTCATTGCTTTCGCCATTTTGACTGGGTCTTTTGCTCCCGAAACAGCAGTGTTAAGCAATACGCCATCCGCCCCTAATTCCATGGCGATTGCCGCATCGGAGGGCGTTCCAATCCCTGCATCAACAATTACTGGAACCTCTGATTGTTCCATGATGAATCGTAAGTTCAGTGGGTTTATAATGCCCTGTCCAGAGCCAATTGGTGAAGCTCCAGGCATGATTGCATGGCATCCCACTTCCTCTAGGCGTTTAGCGAGCAACACATCATCCGAAGTATAGGGTAATACGGTGAATCCGAGTTTCACTAATTCTTCAGCAGCTTTCAAAGTTTCAATCGGATCAGGCAGCAGTGTTTTTTGGCAGCCAATGACTTCTACCTTAATCATGTCACATAAGCCAGATGCCTTTGCAAGATGGGCTATGCGCACTGCTTCCTTGGCTGTTTTAGCTCCTGCTGTATTGGGAAGGAGTGTGTATTTTTTCAAATCAAGCTTTTCCAAAAAATTTGGCTGACTGGCTTCAAAAATGTTCATTCTCCGGACCGCAAATGTTAATATTTCCGTCTCCGAAACCTCCACTGATTGCTTTTGAACATCGAAGTTTGGATATTTTCCAGTACCTAATAACAATCTTGAAGAAAATTCATAAGAACCAATCTTTAACATAATCATCCGCCTCCTACAAAATGTACAATCTCTACCTTGTCTCCATTTGACAAAAGTGTTTCACTTAAACTTTCTTTTGCTAATATTTCATCATTCAATTCAACAATCACTACTTTTTGATGTAAATTAAAGTGTTGCAAAAGCCCTGTAACTGTTGATTCATCGGCAGGAATCCGTATTTTTTCGCCGTTAATGATCAATTCCAATTCATCCACCTCCATTAAGAAAAAAGGGTCTGTATCAAACGGTCCAATCGAAAAGCGGACCATTCGGGATTTATCTTCCTTTCTAAAATATCCGCTATAAGTACACCTGTAATCGGGGAAAGCAGGATGCCATTCCTGTAGTGCCCCGTTGCAATGAAAAGTCCTTTGCATGCCGGATGTTCACCAAAGTACGGCAAGCCGTCCCCAGTTTGTGGGCGTATACCTGCCCATGTCTTTTCCAATTCGGTTCCTTTAATCGCCGGAAGTAATTGCGTTGCTCTTTCTATTAAAGTAGAAATCCCGTCAAGACTTACCTTTTGATCGAAAGTGCCCGCCTTAACCGTTGCCCCGACAATGATTCTTCCGCCAACTTTGGGCACAAGATAGCAGCCATGCGAGAAGATCGTTTTTTCAAGCAATGGACGATCGGTCAGGACTGAAAAGCACTCTCCCTTTACAGGATAACTGTCGAGTTTCATCCCAAATTTTTCAAGGAGGAAAGCACTCCAAGCCCCACCTGCCACGATGACATTTTCACTTGAAAATGCACCTATGTTCGTCACCACTCCCGTTACACATCCGTTTTCAGTAACTAAGTCGGAGACATGAACAAATTCCTTTATATCTACACCAAGGGCAGCGGCAGATTCAGTAAAAGCTAGCGACAGCCTAGTGGCAGAAACTTGTCCATCCTTCGGAATGAACATGGCTCCCTTAATCTCATCCGATAGAAGCGGTTCCGTTTTCCTTATTTCGGCAGTCGATAGCCACTCAGCCTCAAGTCCCGCATCTTGCTGGGCTCTGATCATGTTCTTCAACTCGGCTACCTGATCATTCGTTAGCGCCACCTTAAACATGCCCTTGTTCACTAATTCGATGTCTATTCCACTTATGTCCTTTAATTCTTCCGACAGTGCAGGAAACATCCCCCTGCTTCGGCTTGCCAATGTAAAAAGCGGGTTATCAGCTTCTAACTCGGCTTGTGCCCCTAACATCCCGGCTGCAGCACTGGATGCTTTACTGGCAA
Source organism: Bacillus sp. T-10(2022) (assembly GCF_056502895.1). NCBI lineage: Bacteria > Bacillati > Bacillota > Bacilli > Caryophanales > Bacillaceae > Bacillus > Bacillus sp. T-10(2022). The sequence continues at coordinate 2,547,900 of NZ_CP113518.1, read as the reverse complement.
GTCTATCTTTTTCCAATAAAAGGACCTTTTTACCTCGTTTGGCTAATTGAAAAGCAATGGATCCACCTATTACTCCTCCCCCAACAATGATTGCATCATATATGGAATTCATCTTATGTCTCCTTTCCCAAAGACTTCGAATATTCTTTAACGGCTTCAATCGGATTTTCAGCTTCAAGGACACCTGACATTACCGCAATTCCACGTGCCCCCGCATCCAGCACGACTTGGCAATTGAAAGGTGTTATTCCGCCTATCGCAATTATCGGAAGATTGACATTTCTTGAGATTGCATGAAGCTCCTCAACTCCCCTAGGAGGAAGGCCGATTTTTGAAGCCGTTTCAAAAACATGTCCATAAATCGCGTAATCGGCCCCTTTGCTGAATGCGGCATTCGCTTCATCTATGGAATGGATCGAACAGCCAACATTCATCCCTGGAAAAGCTCCTTTTACGACTTCTGCATCTAAACTATGAAAAGCCAATTGCACACCAAATACTTTGTGTACCCAAGCTACATCCACCCGGTCATTAATGATTATCTTAGAAAGCGGAATCTTATTATCATGTAGCAGGGTCACTGCTCGATAAAGTTCCGATGCACTCATATGCTTTTCCCTTAGATAAAAGAAATCAACATGTTCCTGAATGTTTGAAGCGATTTCCACAAACTTTTCAATTGGCTGTTTCCCAGTAGAAATAATATGCAATTCATGTGCACTCATACTAAGGACTCCTAACAAGTAAAGTTACAATCTCATAAAATCAAATAGAAACTAACGGGAATTGAATCGACAGATAATAGCCGGCCAACAACAGGATGATAAAGTACAGAATGAAACCATGGTCCTTTTTTGAAAACCCAAATTCATAATAGAATGTTCGATCCCGTGTGTCTGTAAATCGCTTTGCTTCCATAGCAACCGCGATTCGGTGAGCACGTCTGATGCTTCCGGATAACAACGGGATGGAATAGGCTTTCATTTTAAAATATAACGCTTTTATCCCTTTTCCCCTTTCGAAGCCGCGTACCTTCATCGCGTTTCGGATCGTTTGGAACTCCTCCATCATGATGGGAATCAGCCTTAATGCCGCCATGAAACTATAGGCATATTTCGGTTTAAGCTTAACTTGCTGCATTAACGAATAAAACAAGTTCACTGGTCTCGTCGTTAAGGAAAAAGTTAAACCAAGGATCGCAAAGAACAAAGCTCGAAAGCCTACCAGTAATCCCCTCATGAAACTTTCTTCCGTAATCGATATAAGGCCCCACTCAAACCAAAGCGTCTCACCTTGCCCGAATAATATCATTGCAGAAGAGGTGGATATAAAAATGAAACAAAAGGGAATCGACAAAAGTAAGATGTGCTTTATCGAATGCCCGGTAAAAAACAAAAATAAAAGTAATACGCCAATGGTGATATTCATCATATAATTAAGGTCATGAATGAATAACGCCACGATGCATAACACAATCAGCACACCAAGTTTAAGGCTTGGATTAATTCTATGGAGCCATGTTTCTGCATTTGAAACATCCATCTACATGACACTCCTTTTAACTTTGGTATCCACAAATCCTGATTGCGCAATGTTTTCATCACTAATTACGTTTCCGTCCTTAACCGTCCAGATCCTGGTTGCAAAGTTTTTTGAAATATGATCGTCATGAGTTACCATGATCACTGTTATTCCGCGTCTTCGATATTCTTCAAACCATTCCAGTAATGCAAAGGTATTTTTCGAATCTTGGCCAAAGGTTGGCTCATCCAGGAGAATGATTTTTTTGTCTATAACGATTGAGGCGGCTACGCTTAAGCGACGCTTTTGACCTATTGATAATTGAAACGGATGTTTATCCCGATGTGCCTCCAGGCGGAACACTTTAAGCAATGAGCGGACTCTCTCATCTATTTCTTGTTGCGGCCTTTTATCAATTCTCAATGAATAAGCAATCTCTTCATATACAGTATTTGCAACGAACTGAAACTCAGGATTTTGAAAGACAAACGTCATATGATCCGTTGGATTTTTCACCTTTTTAATGGGTGTTCCCAATAATTCATACTTACCATTCGTTTTTATGAACTGCATCAGTGCATGCAAAAGAGTACTCTTCCCCGCGCCATTTTCCCCCCTGATTACAATCCATTCCCCTGAATGTACCTTCAGCTCTTCAACCTTGATTTTTTCCTCTTTATTCCGAAAACCGCTAAAGCCCTGCACATCCATAAGAGGTGAATCATCTGTAAATGGGTGTTCCCGAACCGGTGCATACTTCTGTATATATTCATCCCAAACACCTGGGAACCAAATTCCATGCTCTTTCATTTCATTTTTATATAGTGAAAGAATGGTGTCTCTTGGACCATCAGCTATGATTTGACCGTCATCGTTAAAAAGCACGATTCGTTCAATGAATTCTAAAACATGGTCAATTTTATGCTCGACGATAATAACCGTTTTGTCTCGTCCGACTTCCTTCAACAATTCCCAGATTTCTTTCGTTCCTTCCGGATCAAGCATGGCGGTTGGTTCATCTAAAAATATCACGTCTGGTTCAAGGGCCAATACTGAAGCGATTGCCAGACGCTGTTTCATCCCGCCTGATAATGTTCCAATACTTGTATGGCCCAGGTTCAATCCTACTTTACGGAAATGATTTTGAATCTTCTCTTTCATTTCTTCTTTAGGGACGGAAAGATTCTCAAGGACGAAGGCAATTTCCTCATCGGCAAATGGCATGCAAAACTGACTATCAGGGTCTTGAAAAACATATCCCCATGAAGAAGGGCATTTCAATTTCTCCGTTTTCATCGGTACTTCGATAGAATTTGGAATCAATCCGCTTAACACTTGTAAAAGAGTCGACTTACCACATCCTGATGGTCCCAACAATAGCACTTTTTCTCCTTGATCAAACGATAGTGATAGGTCCTTGAATATTAAAGATTCATCACCGGGAAATTTCATTCTTAACTTTTCAACAAAAACGATTGGTTCCATGGCCCTCAACCTCTACTTTTGATCCAGTTCTGCATAATCTTTATTTGAAACCGGACGCACAAGATTAGTTACACCTGTTGCTTCCAGGACTTTAACTAGATAATAAGCAGTCACACCTGCAAAGAATATGGAACCCAAAAACCTCGCTATCATGAATAACGATAGATTCCAAGTAGAAAGCGCACCTATTTCCCCGTATGCAAAATCCATGATAACTGATGCCAGGCAGGAAGCTATCGCAGCTAAAACGGCCACCGGCATATTGAATTTTTTATATTTGAACGCCATGAACACCAGTTCCGCGAACAAACCTTGTACCACCCCATATAACAGCACGGTCAGCCCCCATGGTGAACCAAGAAAGAATTCCCCGGAAGCTGCTGCTATCTCCGCCAAAAGTGCCACACCCGGTTTCCGTAAAATTAAAAAGGCGACGGGGCCAGCTATAAACCACATTCCATAAATAAGTTGATCCAAATGTAACCCGAATGGTTTAACGGAATAATAGATCGAACCCCAAAGGATATAAACGATTCCAAATGCTACCGCAATTACGATCGTGACCAATATGTCCGTTAATTTCAATCCTTTTTTCATTGTTTCATTCCCCTTTATACTTCTAGTGTTTCCTTATGCACAGGCCATGTCTCTAAACGATAAGCCATTTCCCAAAATGAGTATTCATATTGGCTGCTGAGGATAAAATGCTCTTTCATTCTTTCCTTATCTTCGTCTGTCACTTTTTCAGCAATCTCATCAAGCCTCGCAATTTGCTCTTCCACCAAAGTGCGGAACCACTCCCCTCCGTAAGCCGCTATCCATTCTTGATAAATCGGCTCTTCCGGCATGCACCCTTGCAGTCTTTCACCTATTTCATAATACAGCCAGTAACATGGCAAGATAGCTGCAATAACATCCCCTAAATGTCCCGAATATGCCGCACGATACATATGGGAGGTATAAGCATAAGCAGTCGGGGCAGGTTTGAAATTATCCCGTTCTTCTTTTGTGATGCCTAATCTCTCAGAAAAATTCTCATGAAGCTTCAACTCCGCTTCATATGTTCCTTGTGCATGGCCCGCAAGCCTGCTTGTTGTATGTAAATCCGTAGCTTTGACTGCCCCTAAAGCTTGAACTCTAGCAAAATGAGATAAATAATAGGAATCTTGCATGACATAAAAACGGAAACACTCCAATGGCAATGTGCCATCTCCTATTCCTGCAACAAACGGGTGATTAAAACTAGCTTCCCAAATATGATCAGCTTCCTGACGAATTTCCTCTGAAAACTTCATGTCCATTACCTCCAAATTATATTTTTCAAGAAATGTTACGGAAAAAAACCTTTTATCACCCCTTTTTTTGCAAACAAAAAACCACTTTCTTAAACGTAAAGAAAGTGGTTGTACTTGAAATAATACAGAAACGTATTGTTCCAGACCCCACTTCCCTACGCTGGTATAAACCAGATCAGGTTCTAAGGGTCTTAAAGTCATACTTTAATCTCAGCTTCTGCGGTAAAAATCAACTTTCACCTATAAAGCACCCCTAGTGGTACAAATTGTATATTAAATTTCATTTGCCTTTATATTAACACGATAAATCCAATTGTCAAACGTATTACGGAAAGTTTTCAACTTAATGATTTAGGGTTACTAACCTTTCAATCTTGCATAACCCCCATTTACCCAGCAGTTTAACGGCACTTTAATCAATGGGTTTCATTACGTAATTTACTCGTGAGTTTGGCCCGTTTACTCGTGAGTTTGGCCGTTTAACTCGTGAATTTAACTGTTTTACTCGTGAGTTTGGACGTTTTACTCGTGAAATTGATGTTTACATGGGATTTCTGCTGCTTTACTAATGAGCTTAGCTGCTTTAATCGTGAGTTTGGCCGTTTTACTCGTGAATTTGGCTGTTTTACTCGTGAGTTTGGCCTGTTTACTCGTGAATTTAGCTGGTTTACTCGTGAATTCTCAAACTTTACTCGTGAAATCTTTTATTCTCTAAAAATAGCCTATATGGCAGGGAACAGTTGCATGACTGTCCGCTGACATATAGGCCATCTACTAAAGAACAATATTATACATCCGATGTAGCTTTTAGTTTTATATTTTCCTCAAGCTGTAGTTTATCATAGCTGCCATACCTCTCTTTCACAACGAGTAACGCCAAGGCAGCCATTATGCTAGGAACCGTGAAGGCCATGAATGCATTTTGTGGTGAATAGTTAGCAGCGAGCAGTAATCCTATTAATGTTGGGGCAACAATCGCTCCAATTCTACCAAAAGCCAACGCCCAACCTATCCCGGTGGACCTTATCTCCCGCGGATAATACTCGGATATATACGTATTGGCCAAATTCATCGTGCCGACTGTACAGGCCCCTCCAAAAGCGATCAGAATATATAATGCTGCTGCATTTGAGGTCAAACCCAATATGACAAAACAGACCGTACCCATGGCACAGAGGGATAAAAGTACTCTTCTATGGCCTATTTTCCCAACTAAATACCCTCCAATTATCGATCCGCCAATTTGTCCTATTCCCGATATAAGATTGAAAGATAAACTGGATGAAAGGCCGTATCCGGACTGCTGCATGATTTTGGGTAACCATGTATTGAGTCCGTATACCATAAGTAAACAATTAAAGGCAGCTACCCAAAACGCAAATGTGCTAAGAGAGCGCTTATTTTCAAAGAGTTTCTTGACTGGAAAGCCCTTTGCCCTTTCTTGGACTTTGGCAAACTCATAATCGTCCGACTCTTTATAGTCGCCGTCTGGATCAATGCGATTCAGAATTCCAGCAAGCTTTTCTCCTTGTTTTCGAATAACATAATAGGAAAGCGATTCAGGAAATTGCTTCATGAAGAATGGCAGTGCCAGCAAGGGAAGCGCCCCTATCCAATACAAAACCCTCCAACTCATTTGTTCCATCACATACATTCCAATTAAAGAAGCGAGTATGCTTCCGATAGAATAACCGCAGTACATAGCGGTTACAATGAGAACCTTATTCTTTTTGGGTGAGTATTCCGCCATTAGGGAGATGACGTTTGGCATTAATCCTCCCATTCCCAAGGCCGCTATAAATCGCATAACCGAGAAAAAGGCAGGATCCGGGGCAAAACTTGAAAGTAATGTAAAAACACTGAATAGACATATACAGATGGCAAGCACTTTTTTTCTCCCTATTTTATCCGCAAGAGGTGCAAAAATGAGTGCTCCCACCATCATACCGAACAATGAGTAACTTGCAATTCCGCCAGCTTCGACTGGCGTCAAGTTCCATTCCTCCATCATCAAAGGCAAACCTACTCCGTACATGGCTATATCAAATCCATCAAAGGTAATTGCGAACAAACACCACATGAAGACCATTATATGAAAACGGCCAAATCTACTATTACCTACCACTTCCGAAGCATTGACCTCACGCAATATATTCCCTCCTCTTTGCCATATTTCACGCTATAACATGTAATGTCAGTTGCCCTAGTTCACCGTAATCTGCTATTATTTCATCGCTTGCCTGTATCGATACGGCATCTGTAATTCCGCCTACTAAAACAATCATTCCAGCCTGGATGGAAAGTCCTTCCCGGTTAATCATTTTTACAAGCTCCACAATCGAATGAATCGGGTGATCGAGCACAGCTTCACCGCGACCCCTCTTTTGCATATCACCATTTTGATAAAGCGTAACTTCTGCTTGAGCCCAGTCCGTGTGATACGGTGAATAAGCTTGATTGCTAAGCAGGATTTTGGCTGAGGATGCGTTATCCGCTACTACATCGGTAAGTGTAAAAGAAAAGTTTTTATAACGGCTGTCAATAACTTCAAGAGCAAGAAATACACATTCTACAGCCGGCCAGACATCTTTCGCCGCTATATTTGCACCTTTCAGTTCGTCCTTGAACAAAAAAGCAAATTCAGGTTCCACTCTCGGATGAATGAGTTCCCCAACTTTTAATACTGGTTTAGTTAGTTCCATGTCAGATGTCAACCTGCCATAGATTGCTTCCTCTACCCCTACTTGCTGTTGTTTGGCTTTGCTCGTCAAGCCCATCTTCCATCCGATCAATCTGTTATCACCAGTAAGTGTCTCATTAATGCTCAACTTCTGAATTTCATACGCTTGATTTACTGTTAGTTCAGGATTGTATAATGTAAGCTTATCCATTTCACGACCATTTTTTTGCGATTCGGCTACCCGTTTTGCCAGTTGATCTAGTTTCATCTTAAAGTCCCTTCTTTCTGAAATGCCATTTGCTCAGCTACTTCAATTATGGTATCTTCCTGACCACCAACCACTTTTTGTCGACCAAGCTCCATCAAAATATCCCGGGCGTCAACTCCATACTTTTTCGCCGCTTTATTTGCATGCAATAAAAAGCTGGAGTACACGCCACTATAACCCATGATTAAACTAGAGTCCGTTATTTCCTGGGGCTTGGGCATGATTGTATTTCCAACTTCCTCCGAAAGATCAAGCATTTTATATAAGTCAATTTCGGTACGGATACCCATCCTATCCAGAACGGCAACAAGCACTTCCGTCTGGGTATTACCAGCACCTGCACCAAGACAGCGGATGCTGCCATCGATTCTATTCGCCCCTTCTTCAATTGCCATAAGTGAATTTGCCATAGCGAGCGATAAGTTATTGTGAGCATGAAAACCAATATCAATTTTAAGCTTTGATCGTAGTAAACGGATCCGCGCCTTCACATCTTGGGGCAAAAAAGAACCGGCCGAATCAACAACATACACAGCATCCGCTCCATAGGATTCCATTAAAACGGCTTGCTCAAGTAGTTTTTCCGGTGATGCCATGTGAGACATCATTAAAAACCCGATTGCTTCCATACCGAGATGTTTCGCTGCTTCCAGATGTTGCTTTGAGACGTCCGCTTCCGTTACATGGGTTGCAATCCGCGCCATTTTCGCCCCAACGTGAGCGGCTTCTCTTAATTGGTCGATTGTCCCTATACCAGGGATTAAAAGTACTGAAATAACCGATTGGCCAGCAGCTTCAACAGCGGCTTTCACCAATTCAATATCATTCACTTTTGAAAAACCATATTGTAAAGATGATCCGCCCAGTCCATCTCCATGCGACACTTCAATATAAGGGACACCTGCAGCACTAAGTTTCCCAGTCATGTTCTTTACTTGATCGATGGTGAATTGATGTGCCACTACATGGCTCCCATCCCGCAATGCAACTTCAGTCACCAATACATCTTTACGCAAATGAACCCCACCTTTACAGTTCCGATTATCTTTTTCAAACATAGTGTTCGAATTGGCTTTTAGCGATTTCTTCCCCTACTTTTACAGCTGAAGCCGTCATTATATCCAAATTACCTGCATATACGGGGAGAAAATCTCCTAACCCTTTCACTTCCAGAAGGACTGTTATTTGTTTCCCATCAAATATCGGCTCTGTCTTCAGGCGGTATCCTGGAACATATTCAGAAACTTTTTCCGCCATCTTATTTATGGACGCTGTTATTGCTTTCACATCAAAGGAATCCGATTGAAGCAGACAATGAATCGTATCCCTCATGATGAGTGGCGGTTCGGCCGGATTCAACAGAATAATAGCCTTCCCCTTTTTCGCTCCACCCACCTGTTCCAGGGCCCTTGCCGTCGTTTGTGTGAACTCATCAATATTTGCACGGGTTCCGGGGCCGGCACTCTTGCTGGAAATTGTCGCTATTATTTCGGCATATTCGACCTGGGCCACTTGACTGATCGCATGAACGATGGGGATTGTCGCCTGACCGCCGCATGTGATCATGTTAACAACCGCCTCATTCAAATTTTCTTTTAAATTCACGGAAGGAACAATGAACGGTCCGATTGCTGCAGGAGTCAAGTCTATCAGCTTCTTGTTCATCCTTTTCAAGGCTTCGCAGTGAAAAACATGCGCCTTCGCAGATGTGGCATCGAATAAAATATCTGCAAGCTCCGGCCTTTCCAAAAATCCATCCATGCCATTTGCAATGACATGATGTCCATGAATCCTAGCTTTCTTCAAACCCTCCGATTCCGTGTCGATACCGATCATCACCGACATTTCCAGAACATCCGACCGATGAATTTTCATCATTAAGTCCGTGCCGATATTCCCTGAACCTATAATGCCTACTTTTAGTTTTTTCAAGGCCGCTGTGCTCCTTTCACTCAAAATTAACCGATACCTTTCCAAGTTTTTCTCCAAAGTCAGCAGAAAAACGGTCACCCGGTTTCGCTTCGATTGCTGCGGATAATGCACCGGATAAAATGACTTCGCCCGCTTTCAATGAACCTTTAAAACGATGCAGTTCATTTGCTAGCCAGGCTACGCACGTTGCTGGATTTCCAAGTACTGCTTCACCTGTACCTTTATTCATGAATTCGCCATTTTTATATAGTCTCATTTGAATGGAAGGGAGGTCGATTTCACTCAAATGAATTTTGCGATTCCCCAGTATATATAAGCCCGATGATGCATTATCCGCCACAGTGTCAGCAAGTTTAATCTCCCAATCCTTCACCCGGCTATCAACCACTTCGATCGAAGCAACCACATAATCAGTTGCTTCCATTACATCATCAACGGTAATATTGGGGCCATGTAAATCTTTCTTTAATATAAAAGCTACTTCTGCCTCCACTTTTGGTTGGATTAACCGCAAACTCGAAATACAGCCGTTATTTTCTATTTCCATCGCATCAAGTAAATGTCCGTAATCTGGTTCATTCACTCCCAGAACCTCCTGCATAGCCTTGGAAGTCAAGCCTATTTTCTTACCTGATACTTCCAGACCGGACTGGGTTTTCATTCGAATCGTTTCAAGCTGAATTTGATAGGCATCCTCCACATCCAAATCCGGAATTTCACTGGTGGGGGCCGATATTCCCATTCCTGTTTTTTCCGCTTTCAAAAACCTGGCAGACCATTCTGTTAAACTAACGATCATGAACCTCCCTCCTTCTTTATAATTTAATCGTGACGTTAGACAATTCACTGTAAAATTCGAAACTATGCGATCCGCCTTCGCGGCCGATGCCGCTGTGTTTCATGCCCCCAAAAGGTGTACGCAAATCACGTAAATACCAGGTATTCACCCAGATAATGCCCGCTTCTATTTTAGAAGCGACACGATGCGCCCTCCTTAAATCATTGGTCCAGATCGTTGCCCCCAGTCCGTAATGTGTGTCATTGGCATGCTCCAGTGCCTCTTCTTCCGTTTCGAAAGGCATGACCGTTACCACAGGACCAAAAATTTCTTCCCGTACACAACGGGATTCACGCGTAACTCCGGCAATGATTGTCGGTTCAATGAAAAACCCTTTTTCAAACTGTCCTGCTCTTCTTCCTCCAGTTAATATTCTCGCCCCTTCTTCTTTCGCCAAATCAATGTAACTCATCACTTTGTCATAATGTTCTTTTCCTATTACAGCTCCTACTTCCGTATCGGAATCAAACGGATCACCGACTTTTAATTTTTTTGTTCGCGCGACCATCTTTTCAAGGAATTCGTCATACAAACCCTGCTGAACATAGATTCGTGATCCGCACAAACAAACTTCACCTTGATTCATGAAGCTTGATTTCAATGTCGTTTCGATTACTTCATCAAGATTCGAGTCAGCAAATACAATATTCGGATTTTTCCCGCCCAGTTCAAAAGAGATTTTTTTCAATGTGGGAGCGGCAGCTTTCATGATCGCTGTTCCCGTTTTTGTTTCCCCTGTGAATGTAATCGCATCGACGTCCGGATGTTCACTTAGAGCGGCTCCTGCTGAATTTACACCATATCCATGCACAAGGTTGACAACTCCATCGGGAACCCCCGCTTCCTTGCATATTTCCATTAACTTTGTCGCTGTCATCGGTGTCAGTTCAGCTGGTTTCATAACCGCTGTATTGCCAGCTGCCAGGCACGGTGCCAATTTCCACGTCAACAATAGCAAAGGTAAATTCCACGGATTTATCATTCCTACCACGCCTACGGGCCGCCTAATAGAATAATGAAGCGCAATGTTGTTCTGATTGTAGGATTCATTACCAAGTGCAGTGATATAGTCCGCGAAAAAGTGAAAATTGTGAGCTGAACGCTTGATGTCCATTTCAAGTGCAAGGCTATATGGTTTCCCTGTATCAAGGGTTTCCAACATTGTCAGTTCTTCTTTCTTTTCCAAAATGAGATCGCCGATACGCCTTAGAAGCGCAGAGCGTTCATTATCGGTAAAAGATCTCCAAGGACCTTTAAGCGCACGTCTTGCTGCAGAAACAGCCTGATTCACCTCCTCTATACCTCCTTCTGCAACCCATCCAAGTTTTTCTTCCGTTGCGGGATTGATATTGTCAAAAATCTTGGATTGATTTGGATTCAGGAATTCCCCATTAATAAAGTGCCGGCAATCTATCGATTTAGCTGTATTTATACTAGCTTTTGCTGCTTGCATGAAACATCCCTCCCCTTTAATTAAGACACTGGCTTAGAAATCAAGTGCCTCAATCTTGTATTTCCACAATCATTTCAATTTCAATTGCAGTGTTATTTGGAAGCTGGGCCATCCCCACTGCTGACCGGGCATGTCTGCCCCTCTCTCCAAACACGGCAACAAGCAGATCTGATGCACCATTCAATACTTTAGGCTGTCCTGTGAAATTTTCTGTTGAATTTACCATTCCGAGAATTTTGATTACCTTCTTCACTCTGGATAGATCTCCAAGCTCATCCTTAAGCACCCTCAGAAGATTAATCATGGACTGCCTCGCTGCCTGATACCCTTCTTCTTCCGTCAGCTCTTTGCCAAGCTTGCCGTGGAAATCATCAACACCTTGTCCGGATGTGAAAATCAGATTTCCCACCCGGACGTGGCTGACATAGTTGCCGACCGCTTCCCTTGGCGGCTCTAGCATGATCCCAAGTTCCTCAAGCACTTGTTCTGGCGCTTTAATCTGTTTTTCCATGCTTCTCCCCTCGCGATTCCAAATTTAAAAACCTCAATGCATTTCGACCAAGAAGATTCGCTTTCACTTCATCTGAAAGAATTAGAGCGTCATCAATCACTTGACCTGGAGGCTTTTCTCTCAATAAAAATGGATAGTCGGAACCCATCAGCACTTTCTTATATCCAAAACGGTCAATCAGATACTGAATATTCCGGGTATCATAGTTCAGGGAGTCGAAATAAAACTTTTGTGCATAATGGCTTGGTGGCATTGATGTTTTTCTTAATTCAGGCCATACTTCCCACCCCTGATCGATCCGCGGTAAAATATATGGGAATGAGCCCCCGCCATGTGCAAAACAGATTTTCAGATCCGGGAACTTTTCCATGACGCCGCTCCATGCAATGCTTGCTGCCGCCAATGCCGTTTCACTCGGCATCGCCACTGTATACATGAGGTTATGCCGTTCCGTTCGGTCTTTTGCCATTGTCTCCCATGGATGTATAAACAGCGGGACATTCCATTTTTCAGCCATTTGGAAGAATTCCAATAAAACAGGTGAATCCAGATTCTCTCCGTTTACGTTAGTACCGATTTCGATTCCCGCCAGGCCAAGCTCAAATTTACAGCGTTCCATTTCACCAATTGCCACTTTCAAATCCTGAAGCGGTACAGTACCGAGACCGATGAACCTGTCAGGATGCCTGTTCACAGTCTCAGCAATGAAATCATTCTGGAACTGTGACATATATAGCGCCTGGTCAATTGGCGCCCAGTATGAAAATGTCACTGGCACCGGTGAGAGCACCTGCATATCGACACCTTCGGCATTCATATCCTGAATGCGTTTTTCTGGGTCCCATACCTGGTCAGTCACTTTCCTGAACAGCTTTCCGCTTACCATGATATCCGCCCCGCAAGAACATTTCCGCTCTAGTACTGGCCAGCGTCCCTGACCAAATTTACCGGTTAAGTCCGGGAGGTCCAACGGAAGAATATGTGTATGAAAATCTATTCGCATTTCCAAGCCTCAACGTTTTCTGACATGACATGACCGCATTCACTACAGGTGCGAAGTTCTTTACTACCGTTGAAAGCCTCGATGGCTTCTTTCACCTGGATCTCAATATTCGTCAATTGGATCGTAACTTTGTGCATCTCATGGTTACAATTCCCGCAGAACCAAACAAACTCTTCAAGCTCATCTTTAGCACGCTTGCGTTCTATGACAATTCCGTAAGTATCAGATACACGATGAGGAGAATGGGGTACATCAGCCGGCAGCATGAACATTTCCCCTTCTTTCACCTCCACTACTTCGCGTTCGCCGTTTTGGTTGATGCATTCTACATAGCAGGAGCCTTTTATCTGATAAAATAGCTCATCAGAAGGGTCTACATGAAAATCACGCCGATAATTCGGACCACCCAGTAGCATGACAATGAATTCGGAATCTTCCCAAAGCACTTTGTTATTAACCGGCGGTTTCAATAAATTTTTATTGTCTTCAATAACTTTCATTAGATTTAATGATCTAGCCTGTAATTTTGAAGATTGAGCATATCCTTTCATAAATAAACTACCTCCAGTTTTCATAATAGTCAAAAAATTCACACTAGCGACATATAACCAACTTGTTTTGAAATCATTTGTGCCGAACGAATTACCGACTGAATAATTCTCGTTTTTTCTTTCCCAATCATATAATTTCGGTCCCCGACGAGGTTAAGTGCCGCAATGACTTGGCCATTATAGGATTTAATGGGTGCTGCCACACCATATAACCCATAATCATTTTCATCATCACTAATCGCAAATCCTTGTTTGCGGATGTCCTTTAACTCTTCATTCAATTTATTAATGCAAGTGATCGTGTTAGTTGAGTGCTTCAATAGCCCTTTTGCAAGCGTAGGCTGAATGAAGGATGGGTTAAAGGCAAGTAATACTTTCCCGGTGCTCGTACAATAAGCTGGTTTTCTTGCTCCTATATATGTGGTCATATGCTCGGCATGAGGGGACGACATTTTCATCACAAACCTGACTTCGCCTTCGTGAAACATACCGATGTGAGAATTACCTCTAAATTGCAGGACAAGATTACTGATAATTGGACCTGCCTCATAATGAATATCCTGCTGATACATGACTTTACTGCTCCACTCAAGTAACTTCCAACCAAGCCGGTACTTTCGATCTTTGCCTTGGATCAGCATCCCATCCTTGCACATCGTTTTCACTAGATGATGGGATGAGCTCGGACTCATATTCAATTTTTCAGCTATTTCCTTATTTCCAAGTGAGGGTTCTTCATTTGTGAATAAATCAAGTATCTTTATTAGCTTCTCAACGGACGAGATCATGACGGTCCCCCCCCTCCTTATTCAACTATAAAAATTACTGTTTAACCGCATCGATGGCTATTTGCATCGGTTTGTTAAGCACCTCATCCACCATGGTAAAGGTCTTGTTTTTCTTATATTTATTATAATAAATCGCTCTTTTCCTAACTGGATCACCCGTGTAATAGCGTTCGTATTGAAGTAGGCGCTGCCCAAATGCTTCCCCGCATAAATCCCAAGCCAATTTAAACACCCGAACGCGCTCTTCCGCTGAAACCCCGCTTCGTCCTCCATAATATTTATCGATATCTACTCGCAATTCCGGATTATCAAAGTCGGCCCCTGTCGGAGACATCAAAAGCCCTCCAGCTCCTATGGTCTGTATCACTTCTATGGCACGGGGATACATCTCCGGAAGGAAGCCGCGAATCGTTTCCAATGCATCCGGATTTGGCCGGGCCTCACCGTAGTCATTGATCGTGTACTCATATTCCGCTACCCGAAGCAGTGAACGGATGACTTCGACGGATTGAACAAGTTCACCCAAATCACGCTGTACATGAAGGAATCCATCAACCCCGATAGAGTCTGCCACTTTACAAGCAACCTCAACGGCAAATGCCAGTTTAATATATCCACGCACTCCCGATTGGTGAGCAGGCTGTTCAGCGATCCCCGTCATTGGATACAAGCGGTTTGCCGCCTCCACATTGTTGTATAAGAAGACGCGGTTCCAAGGAACCAGGACATCATTGAATACAAGCAGGGCGTCCATTTCCTCATAGCGTGAGGCAAGTGGATGGTCAAACATCGAGCGTGTTCCGTCCTGCATTGGTTCCCGGCAGATTATACGCAGTCCAGGCGTATCGATCGGCAATGCAAATGCTACCGCATGACGTTCATCCCCTGGTGTGAATCCTGGGAAAGAATAGATAATCACCTCATCGGTGATCGGTGCCAGGGTTGCTAACATTTTTGCACCGCGTACAAGTATTCCTTCTTCTTTTTCCTCAACGGTCCCTAAGTGGGTATATGTTTCTTTTTGCTCATGAGATTGCTTGCTTCGATCATTTTGAGGATTAATGATCGCATGCGTTAAGAATAAATCATTGTCACGAATATAGGTATAATAATCCTTGATGTTCTTTGACCAGTCTTTGTTGTATTTATCAAGAAACCAAGAGTTATGTGCCATGGAAGTGACCACGACATTTAAAAAGTCCGGCGTTCTCCCCATAAGTCCATATGTCATCCTTGCATACACTTCAAATAATTTACTTCTTTTTTGCAAATCCTCCGATGTCTTCGGGAATATGAAAGCATTGTTAACACGTTCTCCGGTTTCTTTGCAAATGTGGGTGATTTCATCTTGATATTCCGGGTCATGTTGAATGTCATACAACTTTGCAATTTCTTGTATCGGCTGTTTAAAAATTGGCTCATTATAAATATCCTCAACCACTCTTCCGCCAAGCCAGACTTCTGGCTTCCTTGATTTAATTCTATTAATATATTCTTCGCCGGTTTTAATGCCCATAAGAATCCCCCTTATTTTACAAGTTGTTTAGCAGACCCCATTTTCCCTTGATAAAAAGTAAGCGCTTCCAAATCTTCGAATTGTAACTCCTGGATCTCACCGATGAACAATACATGATCACCAGCATCATACTCTCTCCATGGTTTGCATTCCATCCAGGCAACACTTCCATTTATTTTTGGCGAAAACCCCTTGTTATCCCAGTCAATTTCAATCGTATCCTGTTTACTGCCTGCAAATTGCCATGCTATGGATTCCTGTTCATCCGACAAGATATTAATGGTAAAAGATTTGTCTTTCATGCTCGTGCAGGCTTTTGCTTCTTTATGAATTGATACTAAAGCAAGCGGGGGATCCAAGGAAACCGAGGTAAATGAATTCACAGTAATCCCCTTTTGAACTTTCCCATCAAACCAGCTCACTATCGTGACTCCGGTTGGGAATTTACCAAAGCAATTTCTCAACTCGCGCCCATCCATCTTATCACCTCCTACTCTTTTATTATGAATTCATTATAGTAAACTTAATATTTTTAAAAACCCATATAATTTCATAATGTGAAATTATAGGAAAAATTTATTTTTAATTGTGAACTATCAAAAGAACTCCCCGAAGAAAAGACTTTCATTACCGCATTATCAAAAATCAGTGTTAAACTATCCATGTTCATTCATATTTCCAGCTTAATTAATAATGGACTTTTTTGGTCTTGACTTGAATAGATGAAAGTGGTGAGGGAAGTTTCCATTTTGCGTACCTTTAGAAAGATCTATCAATTTTTTGTAGATATACCTTTAAAAAAAGGAGTGGTTTTACAAAACCGCTACGAAATCACTACTGTAATTGGAACAGGAAGCTACGGGATTGTTTATCATTGCACGGATTTGAAAACGAATGAGAATAAAGTGATCAAACAACTTCGGAGAAGTAAACGCCGCAGCAAAAAAGAGCTGAAACAGTTTGAAAATGAAATTTCCATATTACGTATGTTAAATCACAAAAACATGCCCATATTTCACGAGAAATTTTCACATGACGGGAATGTTTATTTTGTGATGAATTTCATTGAAGGGGATAATTTAGAAGACCATATTTTCTTAAATCATATAACATTCAATGAGAAAGAGTCTCTATTTTTTCTTGAAGATCTGGTCGAATTAGTATCTTATCTACACAACCATGACATATACCATCAAGATTTGCGTATTCCAAATATTTTAATTAAAGGCCATGAGCCTATTTTGATAGACTTTGGTTTGTCTAAAATGAACGTTACGGCCGATTTTGCAAAGGAATCCATTTTGGAGCTGAAACGGCAGGATTTTTACGACTTGGGAGAAATACTTCTATATGTACTTTATACGACGTACTCAGCCAAAAATAAAAAGGCTCTTCCTTGGACAGAAGAGCTTTCGTTAGAAAAAGAAACCGTGCATATCCTGAAAAGGTTATTAGGCATCCAAGAACCTTATTCAGATATCAGTGAAATCTCATTGGATCTGCAAGCTGCATTAGAGAAATTGCATTAGCTGCTGCTGCCGCGCCCTTTTCTCTTGTAGCGGTCACTTCCACTCATGGGATACCTTTTGTAGCCTCGGCTGCTACTGCTGCTGCCTCGGCGATAATGACCATGTCTTCGCTCACTGCTGCCTTGGGAAAGCTGTTTGATTTTTTTCATTATTTTCTTCAGCATATCTTTCACCTCTTTTATTTTGGTTTTAAAACTTGTTATTACTTAGCCTAACATAGTCACAGTATAAACCTTACTAATAAGTACTATAATTTTTTTTCATTTGTGTTACATTCCATTACCGCTTCATGGAGTGGGCTTCTTCCATTGTTGGTCATGAGAACGCCCTATACGCCTCCGTTTGAAAATGGCACCGAATATATAAAAATGACTGTCATTCACTGCCTTCCAAGCGCAATTTAAACCAGAAAGTATACAAAAAACCTGGCGAATATCGCATCGCCAGGTTTTTTTTCGTTACTCTTTTATTTTACAGCTTCTTTTAATTCCTTACCTGCTTTGAAAGCAGGTACTTTACTAGCTGCAATTTGTATTTCTTCGCCAGTTTGCGGGTTTCTTCCTGTACGGGCTGCGCGGTCACGCACTTCAAATGTACCAAAACCAACTAATTGGATTTTTTCTTCTTTAGCAAGTGTAGCTGTGATTGTTTCAAACAATGCGTCCACTACTTTTTTTGCGTCGTCTTTTGTCAGTTCAGCTTGTGCTGCAACACTGCTCACTAATTCTGTTTTATTCATATGAACACCTCATCCTTTTATTTTGTATAAAGTATGTAGAGTAGACAACATAACATATCTTGTATGCCTCTGTCACTTAAAATGGCTAAATAAAAGGAATTATCGCTCTAAATTGATCTTTTTTAAAGGTAAAAGGGCTTTGATCACATTAACCTAATGACCTTTTCAACTTTCTGCAGTTTCCAGCTGCAGCCATTGATAGATCGTATCCATATCAATGTTCTCCTCCAAATGGGAAGCCAAGAGATTGTAAGCTTCCTCCCTGCGCTCCGAGTCGCTTTGAACGTTTTCCTTCACTTCTTCCAACCCCTTGTCCCGTCGAATTTGGTTAACTAGTAATCTAGTGAACAAGCGATTATGGAATATCCCATGAAGATATGTTCCCATTACCTTGTTGTCATTGGAAATGGCTCCATCCTCTCTTCCATCCTTCAATAAAAGAAAGGGCCTTACTTGTGACTTCAATGTCGTTCTGCCTAAATGTATTTCGAAACCGTTAAGATTCATTTGACCTTTCATTATCCCGGCAGAAAGGACACCTTCCATTTGTACCGTTTTCTTTTCTGCTTGAAAAATGGTTTCCACCGGAAGAAGCGAAAGCCCTTCCGCGTTCTCACCGTCACCCTCGACCGCGTCGGGATCAAAAAGTTTTGTCCCTAGCATTTGAAAACCGCCGCATATGCCGAATATCATCTTTCCTTGTTTCCGCAGTTCATTGATGGCCCGATCCAATCCCATACGTTTCAACCACTCTAAATCTTCCATCGTGTTTTTTGTACCCGGCAAAATTAACAGATCGGGATTACCTAATTCATGGACACTGCTTACCAGTCGGACACCTACTCCGGGTTCATCAAAAAAAGGATCCACATCTGTAAAATTGGAGATCCGCGGAAATCTCAAGACGGCAACATCAATCGGAAACTCAGCCTTTTTAGGTTTTTTAAAACGTAAGGAAGAGAGGGCAAGTGAATCTTCCGCTTCTATATTCACGTCTAGAAAGGGCAGCACCCCGAGAACCGGAATCCCGGTTTCCTTTTCCAACCATTCAATGCCATCGTCCAATAATTCACGCATGCCACGAAACTTATTGATGATGATGCCCTTTACACTATCTCGTTCATCTTGATCCAATAAGGCAAGTGTCCCGATAATGGACGCAAATACTCCACCACGATCAATATCGGCCACTAAAATGACAGCTGCATCTGCGAGTTTAGCCATTCGCATATTCGCTATATCCCGGTCCTTAAGGTTAATTTCAGCCGGACTTCCTGCCCCTTCGAGTACAATGATGTCATATTCATCTTGAAGTTTTTCCACCGATTTACGGATGATGGGCATGGCTTCCTGGACAAATTGGGACCGATAGCTTTTTGCATTCATATCAAGGAAATGCTTTCCGTGCACGATGACTTCCGAAACCATATCCTGTTTCGGTTTCAGTAATATCGGATTCATATCGGTCGTTGCCGTGATCCGTGCTGCTTCCGCCTGTACTCCCTGTGCCCGTCCGATTTCACCGCCATCCAAGGTTACATAAGAATTCAAAGCCATGTTTTGTGATTTGAATGGGACGACACGTAATCCTTTATTGGAAAATACCCGGCAAAATGCCGTACAAATCAAACTTTTCCCAACATCAGATGACGTCCCTTGTATCATGATGGATCGTGCCTTCATTACGTTCACCCCCTAAAACTCTAATCCTTTGACAGCGCCGATACCCTCGTCATAATAATGCTTGGTCGCGTCGATCGATGAAACCAAATCCGCCATTTCCATAAGCTCCGGCCTGGCATCCCTGCCGGTAATGACTATATGCATATGAGCGGGACGATTTCGAATGGCATCGATGACTTCCTCCAATGGCAAGACATCTTCAATCGGGAATTTGGAGATCGCTAACGCATTGTTCAACTCATCCAAAACAAGTAAATCAATATCCGGATCAGCAAGGGCCCGTTTCGCCTTTTCCCAAGCTAACGATAAGGCATCACGATGTTCTTCTGGTGTTTTGGTCCATGTAAAACCAATACCTAACTGTTCCATTTCAACTCCTAATTTTCTCAAAGCCAATGCTTCCCCATAAGTACGCTCTGGAGATTTAATGAACTGAAGGTATTTAACAGTCATTCCTCTGCCGATTGCCCTTAAAGTCACCCCTAATGAGGCAGTCGTCTTCCCCTTCCCGTTTCCCGTATAAATAAGCATTAATCCTCTGCGTGCCACTCACTCACCTACCTTCATAGCCAAACTGTTTTTTCTATGTATGAAGTCCTTTTAGTAGCAGGAACCGGTTGATCGCCTTTAGGGTATCCGACAAAAATGGTGCCGATCACTTTTTTGTTTTCCGGTGAACCGATAAATTCGTGCAGGCGTTCATCCCTGACAAGACCCACTCCTCTAGTGCGCCAAACGAATCCAAGACCAAGTTCTTTTGCGGCTAGCCACATCGAATGGACGGCACAACAAGAAGCGAATACATTGTCTTCGGATGAATCTGGATCGTCAGGTAAAATGTCAGAAGTCACGACAATGATAAGCGGTGTCGTCTTTACAACTTCCAGTGAACTGTCAATCAATTTTGGTTTGGTCGGAAAGCGTTCATGTAAATACCTTTCTGCCAATCTCTCATAACGGTGCTTCGCTTCCCCCTTGATAACATAAAAACTCCAAGGTTCACGCAATCGGTCGTTAGGAGCATAGGTAGCCGCTTCCAATAACTGCCTGATTTTTTCGTCTTCCACTTCTTTTTCTTCGTAATTCCTTATTGCCCGGCGCTCCTTCAATTCTTGAATGATGGACATTCCAACTCATTCCCTTCCTTAATGGACTCTGATTCAATCACTCTTTCAAACCATTGGATTTTTTCTCTTAATTGGACGACATCCCCAACTAGAAAGATTGACGGATTTTGAATTTCTTCTGTTATAGCCTTCAAGGAAATCGAACTTAAGGTGCCGGTAATCGTCCTTTGTTTATCTGTCGTACCCCATTCAATGATGGCCACTGGCGTTTTACCGTCCCTGCCATGCTCCATCAATTTTTCACAGATGAACGGCATATTACCTATTCCCATATAAAAGGCAATGGTATCGATGCCTTGAGCCAATGCCTGCCAATTCAGGTTATCCTGCCCCTTGTAATCACGGCCATGGCCTGTCACAATTGCATAACTTGAGGCATGTTCACGGTGGGTTACCGGGATGCCCGCATAAGCCGGTGCTGCGATACCCGCTGTGATTCCTGGGACGATATCATATTCAATCCCGTTAGCAGCCAGTATTTCCGCTTCCTCACCGCCCCGCCCAAAGACAAATGGATCTCCACCCTTTAGACGGGTGACGTTTTTCCCCTGTAAGGCTTTTTCCACTAAAAGTTCATGTATTTCATTTTGAATGAGATGATGCTTCCCTGGTGATTTCCCGCAATACACCAGTTCTGCATCTTCTTTTGCATAGTTTAATAGTTCTGGATTGACAAGCCTGTCATATGCAATGACATCCGCCTTTTGGATACATTCCAGTCCATATACCGTAATCAGTTTCGGATCTCCGGGACCCGCACCGACCAGGTGAACTTTTCCCGGTTTCATGCTCGCGCCTCCTCTTAAGCTTCAAAAAATACCTTTTTCCTAGTTGATAGTTTCATGGGCAGATCTGTTTTTTTGTTTTAAGCAAGCATTGATCCAGTTCTTTGCTAGTGTTGGATTTGAAGCAAAATGAAAGTGAGTATAACCTGCAACAAGATTGCCCAATACACACCCCTCTTGTTTCGAACCGAATCTGCCTTTGGCTTCATAAGCATGTGTAAGATCATCATCCGCTTCAAATGTCGAGTAGTGGAATTCATGACCTTTTGCCTGCTCCATATCATTGATTAAAAAATTGCCTGGAGTTCCTTTAATTTCACGATACCCAAGTGCTGCAAGCTTTTTCTGCATTTTAATCCTGCCCGGTATCATTCCTGCCATTTGATGCGTTTCTCCGGAAGTTGTTTCAATCGATTTGCTCAAAAACATGAAACCGCCACATTCCGCTAGAGTCGGCATCCCCTTTTCAATGGAGCTTCTGATGGATTTTATGGCACCCATGTTACCGGAAAGTTCAGCTGCAAATTCCTCAGGAAAACCGCCACCAAGGTATAAACCATCGGCATCCAATGGAACTTCTTCCCCTTTTAAAGGAGAAAAATATTTGATGTTCGCCCCAAATGCTTCAAGCAGCTCAAGGTTTTCCTGATAATAAAAATTGAAGGCTGCATCTTTTGCGACGGCAATGCACACGTCCTTTTCATTTTTGGGTTGAAAAATATTTGAGTTTCCGCTGGTAACGGAGCTTGTCTTGGACAAACGGTACAACTGATCGATATCGATCGTTTCCATGACCAATTGTGCAAGCTTGTCGAAAAAAGGGTTAAGTTCACCGCGTTCAATAGCAGGAATTAAACCTAAATGACGGCTTGGAATATCAATATCCATTTCCCGCTTCATATAACCGAGCACCGGTACATTGCATTCTTGCTCAATGGCTGATTTGACAATTTTGTAATGACCTGCACTTCCCACTTGATTGGCAATGACCCCAATGATGTTCGGGCCGGTCGAAAAGTCCTGAAATCCTTTTACAATGGCAGCTGCACTCCGTGCCATGCTGGCACAGTTGACTACCAACAGGACAGGGCTTTGCGTAATGATGCTTATTTCAGCCGTCGATCCTGTATTGGCTAAAGGACTTTTGCCATCGAAGAAGCCCATGACTCCTTCGATGATCGATATATCAGCCCCGGCACCTGCTTTATTAAGAATTTCTCTGACAGTGTCATGTTCAAACATCCAACTGTCAAGATTGCGTGAAACCCGTCCTGTAACTGCGGTATGATAAGTAGGATCAATATAGTCAGGACCACATTTGAACCCTTGAACGGTATAGCCTTTCTTCTGGAGGGCTGCCATGATTCCGATGGTCAATGTCGTTTTACCGACACCGCTTCCGGTACCTGCAATTACCAATCTTCTATCGTTCATATTTTTTTCTCCCTCCTTAAAAAGGAATGATCCCAACTGATATGGTTACGTTCCCCGATTTTTTCTTAACCAGCTCCAATTGTTCGGCTTTAGTATAAATCCTCACAGCCGGTTCACTCACACCATATGCACCCGTGTATTTAAATACTGTATCCGAAGGCGCTTCGATTTTGGCTTGATTAAGCTCTTCCGGTTCATAATACACGAATTCCCAGCCATATTTTTCAACTACTTCAATCAAGCCAAGTTCGTCTTTCTTTAAGGAAATTGTACAGATCGCCTTAACGCTTTTTAATGAAAATGATAAATCGGCTAGTGTTTCTGCAATCACCTGCTCAATTTCAGCAGCCGCCGTTCCCCTATTGCACCCGATACCAAGAGCAATGACCTTTGGACGATATACGATTCCATTTTCCAGGATTCTCTTTTCCGACTGCTTAAGCATGCGGTGAGTCACGACCAGAGCTGCTTGCGGCTTTGCTTGAAGCGCTTCTTCAATGGATGGGTATATGATAATTCGTTCAGGTAATGCCGTATCATAAGACCACCAGTTCCGTTCACCTGATTCTTGTACAACGGCAACATGCTCTTCATTTACAACGGACGCACTTACTGGAGTCAATTTTTCTGCGGAATCCCAAATCCAGCCGAAGCGCTGGCCGAATAAGTCGACAGGAATCGTTTTTTGTACATCCGAAGCCGTGGTGATTATAGCTCTTGCATCAAGGGCTGCAGCAACTTCCTTAGTCAGTTCATTTGCCCCTCCCAGATGCCCTGAAAGTACACTGATAACATTTTCTCCTTTGTCATCAATGACAACGACACCTGGATCCGTTTTCTTATCCTTCAAAATTGGTGCAATCATCCTCACGACTGCCCCGAGTGAAATAATTAATATGATTCCCTTATATTCCTTGAATAAAGCTGGCAATAGCATACGGACACTGCCCGAAAAAAGCTGGATCTGTTTATGCTCTTCGTCCCCTTTTTCAAACTTGCTCATGTAATAAAGATCGGAATTCGAAAAAACGGTATGTAATTTTCGTGCCAGCTCGACACCATGCTTTGTAATCGCTACGATCGCATAAGTGTGGGACCGTTTAATGGGAGCAAGTTCCGCTTCTTTCAATTCAATGATCATGGTTTAACACCTTTTCTGAAACCGTGGGTAAAACTCGCATCATATAGTTTGGAACGGTATTCATCTTTATCATGGATGTCAGGGTCCAAAGCCCATCCAGCCAAAATCATCGCATGCTTGCGGATGCCATTTTGACGCATATCATCATCTAAGTTCACTAACGTGGTGCGGACGATTTTTTGGTCCGGCCATGTTGCCCGTTGAATGACTGCAACCGGTGTATCATCCTTCCAACCGGCTTCCTGAAGTTCTTTAACGATTTTTTTGGTCAAGGTCGCACTCAAGAAAAGGGCAATCGTACAGTGATGACTTGCCAAATCACGTAACTTCTCAAATTCCGGAACAGGCGTACGTCCTTCAGCCCTCGTTAATATAAGTGTCTGGGTTAAATCAGGGATGGTCAGCTCTGCTCCTATTGCCGCTGCTGAGGCGAACACCGAACTTACGCCAGG
This sequence comes from Bacillus sp. T-10(2022), assembly GCF_056502895.1. NCBI lineage: Bacteria > Bacillati > Bacillota > Bacilli > Caryophanales > Bacillaceae > Bacillus > Bacillus sp. T-10(2022). The sequence continues at coordinate 2,523,169 of NZ_CP113518.1, read as the reverse complement.
AATCACCTCATAACCGATACCCTCTTTCTTCAATAGGACAATTTGTTCCATGATTGCACCGTACATGGCAGGATCCCCTGTATGGATTCTGGCAACCATCTTTCCTTCCTTAACACGATCAACCATGATGCCAACAATTTCTTCCAAATGCATTCCAGCCGTTTTCAGCACCTCGGCATCTGGTTTTGCCTTAGCAATCAATTCTTCATTCACTAATGAATCCGTATATAAAATCACATCAGCCGTTTGGAGAATGTTCAATCCTTTTACAGTAATCAAATCCGGGTCACCCGGGCCGGCACCTACAATATATATCTTCATTTTCTCACCACCATCAATGTTAAGTATTCTAGTTCAAGTCCTTCCAATTCACTCACTTTCCAAATCACTTCCTCATCGGAAGTGACTTTGGTTACGACCGAGGCCTTTTCAAGCAAGTCCAAATCTTTTAAAACGGTAATCATTAAATCGATGACCTTTGCCACTTTGATGAACACCACGGCATCATGATCTTCGATGGCCTTCTTCATCGCTTCATAATCATCCCTTGCAGGAACTATTGCAACATGATCATCACCATCAGCCAAGGCGATGCCCAGCCTTGACGCTGATCCATTAAAGGAAGAAATGCCCGGGACTGTCTTGATTTCGACTTCGGGATGCAACTCCTGCATCAATTTCATCATATGTATGAACGTACTATATAAAAGCGGATCGCCTTCCGTAACGAAAGCAACATCTTTACCTTCATTTAATTTTTGCCAAACCTTTTCCACCGTTCCGTTCCATTCCCGATCCAAAATGGCTTGATCTTTCGTCATCGGAAAAACAAGGCCCAGCATATCCTTTTCTTCAGGACGAATGTAAACTTCAACAATGCGATGGGCGTAGCTTTTACTCCCTTTTCTTTTTTTGGGATACGCAATGACCGGAGATTCCTGAATCACGCGAAATGCCTTTACTGTAATTAGCTCTGGATCGCCAGGGCCCACGCCAAGGCCATATAATGTACCAAGATTACTCATTCATGTCTTCCTTTCGTTGTGCAGTAATGATATAAACCGGATTAAGAGGTACAAATCTGTTCATTCCCAATATTGGCTTACTTCTGGAGATTTGCGCATGCATGATGGAAGTGTGAAAACCAGCTTCCGCAAATGCCTCATTAGCCCGGTAAAGATTCTCAATCGTCGCAGCATTAAGAACGATCCTGCCGCCTTCTTTAAGCCGTTTGCAGCAAGTGTTGATCAGCTCTCCCATTTCGCCGCCAGTCCCGCCAATGAAGATCGCATCAGGATCAGGGAAATTTTCCAATCCCTCCGGGGCTTTACCATGAATCGCCGTTATATCGGTACGGAATTTACGTTGGTTTTGATAACAGTTTTCTAAATCAGGCTCATTTTTTTCAATCGCGAAAATTTGACCTTCGGATGCAAGCTTGGCAGCTTCAATTGCCATTGAGCCCGTACACGTCCCAACATCCCAAACTATGCTGTTTTTTCTGAGTTTCAACGCATGCAGGCTTAATACCCGAATTTCCTTTTTGGTTATGAGGCCTTTGTCCGGCTTTCGCTGCGAAAATTCTTCATCTTCTATCCCCAAGGACCAGCTTGGACCTTCTGATTTTCTTTTCAAAATGACGACATTCAACGGGGAGAATTCCCGCTCCATCATTTCATCAAGTTCATACCAGCCAGATTCTTCGGTTTCCCCTTGAAGATTTTCAGCCACAAATGCCCGGTATTCCGTCATTCCGAATGAAAGGAGATATTTTGCCAGTTGATTGGGGCTATTTTCACTATCAGTAAGCAAGGCAACTTTCGCTTTCCCATCAATCCTTTGTGCCAGCCCTTTCATACTGCGGCCATGAATGCTAACGAGGAAGGCATCTTGCCAGCTTTCCCCCATTTTTGCAAAAGCAAGCTGAATTGAACTGAAATATGGGTAAACCTCCATGTTGATTTTGCTGGAAAGATAGCCTCCCATTCCATAAAACATTGGGTCACCGGAAGCTAAAACCACTGTTGGACGAGTTTCATCCTGCAGTTGTTCCACCACCTTTTTCAAACCGCCCTTTATGACAATCTTTTTGCCAGAATAGTTCGGGAAAAACGATAAGACCCGCTCACCTCCGACCAGCACTTCACTTTCTTCTATCCATTGGGCATATTGGGGCAGCAAGCTTTCCTGACCGTTATCCCCTATCCCGATTAATTTAATCGATTGACTCAATTCCAACAGCCCTTCCCAGTAATTGTCCTTTCAACGAATAAATCGCCGTTTCCATTTCAATGCCGCCCTTCACTTGGTTAATGGCAGAGTGACAGCAGGATTCACATAGTTTATTAAAAAAGTCAAAATTATTAATGGCTGACATCATATCCCCGACTTGTGACGCTGTGTTTGCATTCTTGATTTCAAGAACAAGATCATCATCAGCTCCGACGCTTTGGGCTATTTCCGATAGAAAGCCGAAGTCGACGGGGGCACTTTTTGAATGCACCATCATCACACCTTGGGCCACTTTGGAGAATTTCCCCATCATGCCGACCAGTGATACCTTTTTAATCCCCTGCCTCTTACATTGCTTAAGTGAGAAGCCTACAAAGTCACCCATTTCTATAAAGGCTTCCTCAGGTAAATCCTGGAGAAGACCCATGGCATACTTTTCACTGCGCCCGCCAGTCGTTAAAACAAGATGTTCACACCCACTCGCTTTGGCGACACTGATGGCCTGAACGATACTTGCCATATAGGCGGAACTGGAAAAAGGGACGACAGTGCCCCTTGTTCCCAAAATGGAAATGCCTCCTACAATCCCCAAGCGGCCATTTAATGTTTTTTTCGCTATTTCTTCTCCTGCGGGCACGGAGATGACGACCTTCACTCCTCTATTGATCTTAAATTCTTCCAATGTTTGTTGCACAGTGGTTAAAATCATTTTGCGCGGTACAGGATTAATCGCGGCCTCTCCAACTGGAACGGGAAGACCGGGTTTGGTTACACGACCAACTCCGGTCCCTCCATCCAAGATAATCCCAGGTGCATCCGACCAGCTGACAGTAGAGATAATATGGGCCAAATGTGTGGCATCGGGATCATCTCCGGCATCTTTAATCGTTTCTGCACTAACCGCATTTTCCGATATTTCATATTTCTCAATAGTGAAAGTAGCATCTCGGCCGATTGGCAAGGAAATGGTTGCCTCCTCTAGTGCATCCCCCGTGATCAAAGCGGTCAATGCCGCTTTGGTCACAGCTGTTGAACATGCTCCCGTCGTATATCCATGACGCATTTGTGAGGGGTCTTTTTTCACTTTCTTTTCCATGTTTTTTAACTATCAGCTAAAAGGGAAATCGCGTTCAATGCTGCAACAGTGACAGTACTTCCACCTTTTCGGCCAATATTCGTAATGAATGGCACTTCTGTGATCTTAGCCAGTTCCTCTTTCGATTCTGCTGCAGAAACAAATCCAACAGGCATTCCAATGATTAAGTCCGGTTTTGCAATCCCTTCTTTAATAAGACGAATGAGCTCTAGTAAAGCGGTAGGTGCATTGCCAATCGCATAAATGCCCCCTTCATTTTCCTTTACTGCTTTTTGCATCGAAATGATCGCCCTTGTCGTATTCAAACGTTTTGCCTCGACCATCACATCCGGATCCGAAATATAGCAATGAACGTCCCCGCCATGTTTTTGAAATCGTTTTTTGCCTGTACCGCTCTCGATCATTTGAACATCCGCAATGACATGTCTGCCTTTGCGAATGGCTTCCACGCCAGCTTGAATGGCATTTGGATGGATTATTACACTTCTTCCCAATTCAAAATCCGCTGAAGCATGAATGACCCGGCGGACGATCTTCCATTCATCTTCAGAAAAATCATGATTGCCCATTTCTTCAGCAATGATTGAAAAACTATAATCATATATTTTGTCAGGGTCTACCGTTAGTGGTTTAAAATCCGTTTTAAAATCCATCTTGCATTCCTCCTATTTTTCATTTAACTGATTATTCAACTCGGCAATGACATGTTCAAAACTGGAATGAACATTCTGATAGTCAACATCCGGTCGAGATATCATGATCGTCTCAATTCCACATTCCAACGCGGCTTCCAATTTCTCATCAACCGCACCGACCTTGCCGCTTTCTTTCGTTATCATCAATGTGACCCCATATTGTTCATATAGAGCTTTATTTAATTCTTTGGAAAACGGCCCTTGAATCGCAACGATATTTTTTTGTTCGATGCCCAGCTGTGCACATTTTTCCATATTGTCCATGCGTGGCAGCATTCTCGCTATGACTCTGGTATTCTCGAGCCCTACCAATTCTTTTGCGAACACGGATAGTGTTTTACTTCCGGTCGTGAGCATGATGACTCCCCTTTTTGCAGCGGCAAGCTTGGCAGCTTCCTCATAATCACGGACAACTATCAATTTATCATTCTGAAACCGTTGACTTTCACGCTCATAACGAATATAAGGAACATTTGCTGCCTTTGCTCCGTTAAGGGCGTTTTTCGATGCTTCTTCGGCAAATGGGTGACTTGCATCGACTACAGCCTGAAAACCTTTTGCAGAGATTAAAGATGTCATATCTTCTGCAGATAATCGGCCAATCCGGGTGGATATCCCAGAATCTTGCAAACTCTTAGCCGCCGATTCGGTTACAACAGTTGCCAAAACCTTGAACCCCACCTGCTGCATCTCAATCGCTAATTCCCTTGCATCACTTGTACCCGCCAAGAACAAAATCATTTTGATGTCCCCACCACTTGCCCATCATGATCGTGGTGATGATCATGGTCGTGATCGTGGTCGTGATGATGGTCGTGATCGTGATCGTGATGATGGTCGTGATCGTGGTCGTGATCGTGATCGTGGTCGTGATGGTGATGATGGTGAGCATGTCCATGTTCCTCGACATGTTTACGATAGTTTTCCAAATCACGCGCCCCGCTTGACCTGCCTTCACTGGCTTCAATTACTCGTTCTTGCAGAATGTTCTGTAATGTTGGATGATATCCAAAATACTTTGCCAAAATGAATTCTCGATCATGATATTGCTCTTGATAGCCTTTCAGCATATCCTCCATTCTTTCCATCAACACCCCAGTGAAGAGGAAATATGGCAGCATCACTATTTTTTTTGCCCCTAATCGGATGCATCGTTCAATACCTTCATCAACGTGCGGGTCCGTTACACCCATGAAGGCTGTTTCGACCCATTTAACGTTTAATTTTTCCCATAATAATCGTGAAATTTTATAGATATCACTATTTGCATCAGCATCACTGCCACCTCGGCCTATTAGCAATATCGCTGTCTCAGAATGTTCAGAGGCCGTATCGAATCCCGCTTCCTCAAGACGGTCTGTCAGGATCGTCAATACATCATGGTGGACCCCGATCGTTTGGCCATATGTGAATTTCACTTCTGGATACTTAGTTTTCCCATCCTCTATTTCAGCTGGGATATGTAATTTCGAATGTCCTGCATGCAACAAAATGATCGGTATGACGATAACTTCAGTAGCCCCTCGTTTTACACAATTATCAATTCCTTTGGATATATTCGGTGCCGCAAATTCCAAGAAGCACGTTTCCACTAGGAAACGCTCGTTCATTGCCGGAATCATATTTTCAATAAAATGACGGACTTCTTCATTTCCCGAAGCCAACCGGCTTCCGTGTCCTACGAACAAAACTGCTTTCATTTTCTTTCCCCCTCTTGATTAGTCTTCACAAGGCGCAGGCTCTATGTTTATTTTGGGAGCGATGTCTTGATAAGAAAAATTCTGTATCTTTTTCGAACGTTTGAAGTATTTAAAAAGCCGCTCATTTGGATGGGCATTTTGCTTATACTCCCCGACAATGTCGGTGATCAGTTCAACAAGCTGTTCCGGTTCAATGCCTTCCGCAACCGGCTGACCCGGATGGGCTGTTCTTCCAACTGGTTTAGCTCCAAGAAATAAGTCGAACTTCCCTTTTCGGAAGACAATCCCGATATCATCCATCACAGCACTATAACAAGCCATCCCACACCCATTAAAACCGATGTTCAGTTCCTTGGGCATTTTCATTCCGCCAAGCACCCGGTGTATTTCATCCGCATAAGGAATGGATTCCGCTTTTTCACCATCACAGAAATCACAGGCTTTTAATGTCAGTACATCTCCAATCGGCGACAAAAGAAAGTTTGCTGATTGCAATTTCCCCGTAATGACTTCCGGCTCCGTTGTCGGAATCTTTAAGACGATTTTATGATTTGGCGTGTATTCCATCGTTCCCTTTTCCCCGACAACTTCCGCAAGTGTCATCATTTGTTTGGGAGTGAATTGTTTATTCGCCACACCTGGACTAACCGCAAGTTCGAATACCGACTCCATTTTTTGCTGAACAATCGGCTGAATGGATTGCTTAACGGTTTGACCCTTGACTCTTGACAGGGCCTCCATTGCCATTTCAAAGGAAGCTGGCTTCTTTTCTGGTGCTTTTGTAAGTAATCCAACTCCTCCAGCGGACTCGGTTAAGGCTTCTTGATCTAATGCCCACGGTTCCGCTTCTTTTTGCAGTCGCTGATGCGGCTTCAATGTTTGCTTTTCCGAATTCAAAGTATATTTTCTCTGATAGCCTCTTGGTGTGATGATTTTGTCATCATATAAAAAGGTGGATGAATTACCGATAATGACGGTGGTCAACATTCCAATATCGTGATTCAACATATCCTGCAAATTGGTTATAACAACATCCTGCCTATCGCGATAAGCACTTTTCACCAACCCGACAGGTGTATCCGGCGAGCGGTAGCGAAGGAGAATTTTCTGAGTTTCAACAATTTGCCGGGTCCGCCTGCCGCTTCGCGGATTATAAAGTGCAATGACAAAGTCTGCCATTGCAGCTGCTTCAACCCTTTTAGCGATCAGTTCCCAAGGAGTTAAATGATCACTGAGGCTGATCGTACACGAATCGTGCATGACTGGTGCCCCAAGTAAAGACGCACATGAGTTGATTGCAGAAATGCCAGGAATGACTTCAATGCCCACTCCAGTTTCTTCTTTCCAGCCTTTTTCAATCAATACTTCATAAACCAACCCTGCCATCCCGTAAACTCCGGCATCCCCACTGGAAATCACCGCCACTTTCTTTCCCAGCTCCGCTTGTTTCACTGCTTCCTGTGCACGTGATACCTCTTCAGTCATCCCCGTACTAATGATCGTTTGATTTGTAAGCAGTCCCTGAATGAGTTCAACATAAGTTTTATAACCAATGATGTAGTCACTTTCTTGAAGGGCTTCGACGGCACGTTTGGTAATGTGTTCAAAATTCCCGGGCCCAAAGCCCACGACGAATAATTTACCGTTTGTACTCATTAAGACATCTCCTTTTACGCTTTGTTCTTTGAAATACCCGTATGAGCAGGAAAATCTGGATTAGGGGTCATTTCGCCATCATTGAATTTATAGATCATCTGTGGAACAAACTCACCCTCATCGATATTACTGACGATCTGCCGACCGAAATCAGGCGTTTCCACTCGATACCAGTTTCCTTGGGGATAGGCAATCACAACGCAGGCATCCTTACATCTTCCGTTACAGCGTGTCCTGGTTGTATGGATTTTCAGATCCAGTCCTTTTAAAGCAATTTCATCGCGAATCGCTTGGGTTACTTCTTCCCCGCCCTTTTTCATGCAGCTGCTCCCATTACAAATCAACAGATGCGTATTTGTACCCGTCAAATTCCAAGTAGTCATCTTCTTCCTCCTGAGTTCAGGGAAAAGGCAAAATAAAAAACCTTAACATTAGAGTCAAGGTTTTAAAAAAACTATATGAATGAGGAGCCTAAGGCAAGCATGCCAAATCCTCCCAAAATCGTCATAGTCCTTCTACCTTTCCCTCCGAAAAGTATCATGCAATTTTAAAAGCAGGTTTCCTGGCTTACGCTTCATTTTACTTTGTCCCTTCCCGGCATCAGGCCAGTGGCTATCGACAATTTCATCAGCGTTTACAGTAGCGGGGGCTGCATCGGATTTTCACCGATTTCCCTATTATCCCTTGCTTATTCACACAAGGGCACTTTTAAAATGAAATATTTGGTTTTATTATACATTTCTAACTAACTTAATCTATCATATAACAACTTTATCAAAATTCAATAGTTTATTCCGACTGTTTAGAAAAGTTTAATAGTGTAAAACCAGTTACAATCCTTTCCTCGCAACAAACTTCGTCCCGAAAAAAAAAAGATAGTGTAGCTGGAATAATTTCTTTATGGTAAACTATACGAGAATTTTCAAAATAATTACATAAGTTTCATGGTGTTGAATTTCTCGGAATTCAGCTTAAAAGGGAAGCCGGTGAAAATCCGGAGCGGTCCCGCCACTGTAAAGGGAAGTTCCATTACTTTAATCCACTGTCAAATGAGATGGGAAGGATGTAATGGGATGATGAACCAAAGCCAGGAGACCTGCCATGAAGCGTGAAACTGTTTCAGCCTACGAGGATGGGCGTGCGGATCAGGCAGAATGGCCCATGGTTGGTTCATGCTGCACAATTCCTGTTCATTACGCACTTCTTTCCTTTGAGAGAAGTGCTTTTTATTTTGGGCGCCGCTTTTCTTCTCAAGATTGATCAGAAAAATTAAAAGTGTTGAAAGGAGAAAGAATGAAAAGAACCAATTGGAAAATTATTTATTTTGTCATTTTACTGCTTTTTGTTCCAAAACGGGCATTGGCCATGCATATCATGGAGGGCTTTTTACCCATAGAATGGGCTATATTCTGGTGGGCCTTGACGCTTCCATTTTTAATCTTGGGTTACCGGTCCATTAGGTCCAAAGTAAGGGAAAACCCAGAAACAAAAATGATACTTGGCCTATCGGGCGCATTTGTATTTATTTTATCGGCCTTAAAAATCCCTTCCGTTACCGGAAGTTCTTCGCACCCTACCGGAGTTGGTTTGGGTTCCATATTATTCGGACCATTGGCCATGAGTGTCGTTGGCTCCATCGTTCTGTTATTTCAAGCTGTATTACTGGCTCACGGAGGATTGACGACATTAGGAGCCAATGCATTTTCCATGGCCGTTTGCGGACCGTTCATTGCTTACTTTGTCTTCAAGGGTGCAACTAAATTGGGGTGGTCTTTTTCACTTGCCGTTTTCTTGGCAGCTGCTTTTGGAGATTTAGGAACCTATGTGGTTACTTCCGTTCAACTTGCTCTTGCGTTTCCATCCGAGGTAGGAGGATTCATGGCCTCTTTCAGTAAATTTGCAGGGATTTTTGCCCTGACCCAAATTCCCTTGGCAATCAGTGAGGGGTTATTGACAGTCGTCGTGATGAATTTCTTGAAAAAATACAATCTAGGTGAATTGAAATTGCTGCGAGTTTTATCCAAGGAGGCCCGTTAATATGAAAAAAAGTCTACTGCTGCTTTTCCTGGTTGTCATTCTTGCAACCATACCGTTAATCACCCAACAAGGAACGGAATTTGGCGGTGCCGACGGCGAAGCTGAGGAAGCCATCACTAAGATCCATCCGGAATACAAGCCATGGTTCAACAGTATTTGGGAGCCGCCAGGTGCAGAAACCGAAAGCTTATTATTTGCGCTTCAAGCTGCAATCGGAGCCGGTTTCATTGGATACTTCATTGGCGTGATGAGACAAAGGAATAAGCAAACCAAACAAGAATTGGCAGAAAAATCGAAGCATGTTACTCATTGATAAATATGCCTATTTCAATGGGCTAAAGGATGTACATCCGTTGGAAAAGATGGTTTTTGCACTTTCCCTTTTGCTGTTTTCGTTAACGGTAAGGGATATGGCCGTTTCGCTCATCACTTTTACGGTGATGAGCGCTTTAATCATTTTTGCGGCAAAAATCCCGCTTTCCTATTATCTTAAATTACTTCTATTGCCAGGATTTTTTATACTATCTGGAACAATTACCATCCTTTTTTCTTTCACAAGTAAATTTACATCGATATCGAATATATGGTGGTCCTGGAAGGTCGGGAACTGGCAAATATTCATAAGCGATGACAGCGTCGGTACAGTGGCCAATTTGATCACTGTCGTATTGGGCAGCATCAGCTGTTTATATTTCCTTACCTTAACTACACCCATTACCGTCATCCTATCCGTGCTGCGAAAATTTAAAGTGCCTTCCTTATTGATCGATTTAATAGAATTGACCTATCGCTTCATCTTTATTTTTTTAGATACAGCTTTGGCCATTCACCTAGCACAAGCTTCACGGTTGGGGTATGTTTCATTAAGGAAAGGCATACGTTCACTCGGATTACTAATCTCGTCTTTATTTTTAGGAGTATTGCAGCGCTCTGGGCAATTGACGATGGCCATGAACGCAAGAGGCTATCAGGAGAATCTTTCCTATATCGAGGATACTTACGCCTATTCCTCACGCAATTGGCTGATCGCGATTGCAATATTAGGAAGCTTAATCTTTATTAATGGATATTTGTAAATTGGAGGCAACCAACAATGGACGAGCATATTTTTCATATAGAAGGCCTCACCCATCAATTCGCAGATGGAACGTTCGCTTTAAACGATCTGTCGCTAACGATTCAACATGGTAAAAAGATTGCATTATTAGGCAATAATGGTGCCGGCAAATCGACTTTATTCCTCCATTTAAATGGTCTTTTACAACCTACAGCAGGAACAATCAGATTTAAGGGCAAGAAAATGAAATATGACCGTAAATCATTATTATCATTACGAAAGCAAGTCGGGATCGTTTTTCAAGATCCCGACTCGCAGCTCTTTTCCGCTAATGTACAACAGGATATATCGTTTGGACCGATGAATTTAGGATTGAATAGAATTAAGGTCCAGGAGAAAGTAAATTGGGCAATGGCCCAAACGGAAGTAACGGAACTGAAAGACAGACCTACCCATTTTTTGAGCCTTGGGCAAAAAAAACGTGTCGCCATTGCGGGGATACTCGCCATGGAACCCGATGTCTGGCTCTTGGACGAGCCTACCGCTGGATTGGATCCTTATTTCTCAAGACAGATCATGGCTCTGCTGGACAGTATCCATCACCCTGACAAAACGATTATCCTATCAACTCATGATGTTAATTTAGCTTATCAATGGGCTGATGAAGTCGTTGTCATGAACGATGGTAAGGTCATATACCAAGGGGACCCTATTTCCGTTTTCCATGATGAAGACGTTTTGCTGCAGGCACATCTGGAGAAACCGTGGGTTTTTGAAATGTTTCAGGCCCTTCTTCAATCAAGGAACCCTTCTGAAAGGGACTTTTTCCCAAGAACGAAGAAAGAATTGCTTCAAAAGTTGGAGACAGAAAGAATTTATTAATTATGTTTCCCCTAGCTCTTGTTTCATCAGAAGCTAGGGGAACTAACCGATTTATCAACAAAATAGCAGGCGATAATTCTTGTTCATAAAAAAACAAATTTTATTACCTTTCTTCTTTAGATCTTTCTTTTGCAATCTCAATATCTCTTCCGTTTACATCATCAATGACTGCCTTTATTTCGCCTTCCGCATAAGTATCGGAGACTTGTTCGTGAGTTCTGGCCAGTCCAGAGGATAATGGATCTTCCCGTTTATAATCGCTGACATCATATATTCTTCCGGCAACTTCTGAAGATTCATTTTTTGATTGCTTGCTATCCATTATTTTCACTCCTAGTTTTTAAATTATCATTGCGGTATTAAAGACAAAGGTATTTTGTGTAAAAAACGTAGCAATATTCAATAATGATGAAAAAAGGCAGGAAAAGACAAAAAAAAGCTTACAAGTACAATCCCCTTTCAAGGACTTACTTGTAAGCTTAATGAGAACTTAGGCCTCCTTCTTCACATCCACATTATCGGATGGGTCACCCCAGCATTCCACATTCTTCAAACCTTTAATATTGTTCACATGGAAGACTGGATTTTTCCCACTTTTCTTTTGCTTTTGATAATCCGCCAGTGCAGCAAAAGCGATCTTTCCAAGTAAAGCTATGGCGATCAGGTTGATAATGGCCATAAGGGCCATCAGCAAGTCAGCCAGTCCCCAAACAAAATCCAGTGATGCAAGCGAACCGAATATCACCATTCCTACGACTGCGATACGATAGACATTCAGCCAAACCTTATTTTCATTGATGAAGCCGATGTTCGACTCTCCATAATAATAGTTGCCAACAATCGAACTAAAGGCGAATAACAGTACGATAATGGCAAGGAAAATACCCGCCCAAGATCCCAATGCCGTACCGAGGGCATTTTGGGTAAGGACGATACCATCCGTTTCCTTCGATGTATAAAGACCTGAAAACAAAATGATGAAGGCTGTCGAACTGCAAATGATGAGCGTGTCGACAAAAACACCTAGAGACTGAATGAGACCTTGCTTGACGGGATGACTGACATCAGCCGTCGCACCGGCATTTGGAGCACTACCCATCCCGGCTTCATTTGAAAATAGGCCGCGCTTGATTCCCTGCATCATGGCAGCTCCCAGTACTCCGCCAGCCACTTCTTTTATTCCATCAAATGCACTTTGAAAGATCAAAGCAAAGACACCAGGTAACTCGGTAATGTTCATTATGATGATAATCAATGCCACTATCACATAGGCTCCTGCCATGATCGGGACGATGACTTCAGAGACCTTTGCAACCATTTTGATCCCGCCAAAAATGATGACAGCCGTGACCATAGCCAAGATGATTGCCGTAACCCACTTTTCAATCCCAAACGATTCATTGAATGCGCTCGTAATCGTATTGGCTTGTACCGAGTTGAAAGCTAGTCCAAATGTAAGCGAAATCAACACAGCGAAAGTGATCCCCATCCAACGGGCATTCAATGCTTTTTCCATATAATACGCAGGACCGCCGCGGAATGCATCCCCATCCTTGACCTTATAGATTTGAGCAAGTGTACTTTCAATGAATGCGGAAGCAGATCCGATCAGTGCTATTAACCACATCCAGAAAACTGCTCCAGGTCCGCCTGTCGTGATCGCGATGGCAACACCTGCAAGGTTACCCGTTCCTACCCGCGATGCCGTGCTTATGCAAAATGCCTGAAAGGATGTTACACCTTTTTTATCCGCAGTGGCACCTTCTCCCAAAAGCCTGAACATTTCCCCTACCATTCTGAATTGGACAAACTTCGTGCGGATGCTAAAATAGAGACCCAATCCAACCAACATGATGATCAATATGGAAGACCATAACACATCATTTGTCTCACTAATAAATTTTCCTATGAATTCCATTAAAACAAACCCCTCTACTTAACTCTAATTATTATTATAAAAACATATACAACTATAATTTATTTCCCCATACATTGAGGACATAAACAAGTGAAGCCCATAAAAAAAGGAAAGTCCAGAATGAACCTCCAATACAATAATATATTATATCCTAACCCTCTATTTTTTTCATTCATGAATTGATATTTCAGTATCATTTCCTTTATAGTGTTTATCTTTATTCATGTAACATTCACTGCAACGTTAATTACATTCATATTCCAAATACACCTTGGATATAGTACAAAAAGGCCTCACACGTCCTGATCCCAGGTTAACGTGCGAGGCCTTTTTTGCATTCCTCTGCTCTATCTTATATTTGCTATAGGCCTTAATGTTGCTAGATGGTTAGAATACCTTGTGCAAACATCTTTCTTAATTCTTTCTTATCTATTTTTCCAATCGGCGTTAATGGGAACTTATCAAGAAAATAGGCTACTTTAGGAACCATATACTTAGAGGTTCTTTGTTTGCAGAAATCAATTAATTCCTCACTAGTACAGTTCGAACCATCTCGCGGTGATACCACGACACACACTACTTCTCCCCAATCTGGATGAGGAACGCCTATGCAAGCGCTTAATGCAACGGAAGGGTGCTGGTTCACCACTCGCTCCACTTCTGAAGAATATACGTTCATCCCGCCCGTAATGATCATATCTTTCTTCCTATCCACAATATAAAGGTAACCGCTTTCATCCCATTTACCAATATCCCCAGTGTAGAACCAGCCATCACGGATGTATTCTTGGGTAAGATCCGGTCTTTGATAATAGCCTACCATCATTGCTGGTGATTTTACGATAATTTCTCCAAGCTCGGTTGGTTTTACATCATTTCCATCTTCATCAATCAGTCGAACTTCTGTAAGAATGCACGGTTTCCCACAGCTTTTCAAAATTTCCGAATTGTTATGATAAGCCCATACATGAGCGCTCTTCGATAGTCTGGTAATGACAATATTGCATTCTGTCATGCCGTATTGCTGGCGCATGATAGGCCCGAATACTTCAAAAGCTTCTTTAAGGCGCTTTTGAGAAATTGGTGACGCGCCGTAGAAGATATTGCGCATGGAGCTCATATCATATTCCATCTTCTTTGTCTGATCAAGGAGCCTGTATAACATGGTCGGTACCATGAATGTCGTCGTGATTTTATGTTCCCTTATCGCCTGTATGAATGCTGCAGCGTCGAATGAGCCCATCACATAGACATGGACGCCCGAAACAAGGGATCTCCAAAGTAATGAACCCGCTGAATGCACAATGGGCGTACTTAGCAATACCCGGTCACGGTCGTCCAGCGGGTCTTCGATAGCTGCAGAAAGTATGGCGGCGCCGAGTCCTTTCTGGGAATGCATGACGCCTTTGGGTGTACCCGTTGTCCCGCCTGTATATGACAGAAGTGCAATGTCATCTTCTTCAGCTAATGGCAAGTCTAGATTATTAATTTCGCCAGGCCATTGAAACGATTCAAACTCCTCCGGATAATTAATATGAAAGCCTGGGAGCCCAATGACATGGACATCTTCCTTCTTCATTTCTTCCAAATACTCAAAGAAGGTGTCAAAGTGTGTCTGTGTAGCTATTATGACCACTTCTGGTTTTGCTTCCTTTAAAATGAATTGTATTTCTCGTTTCCCCAGTTTTTCACTTAATGGGACCAAGGTGGCTCCGCATTGCTGGATGGCCAAACCAAACATCACACTTTCCAAACTGTTTGGAATGATGGTCGCTATGCGGACACCCCTTCCTGCACCTAAACGAAGTAGATAAGAAGTGATAAGTTCTGTTTTCTTCCATAACTCGTCGTAGGTTATCGTTTCTCCGGCTGGCAACAAGGTAATAGCCGGCAGTTCGCCGAATCGTTTTATTCCTTTATTCAACAGTGACTGAAATGTCAACTTATGCAGCATGTATATTTCCTCCCTCGAAAAAGGATTTACCCCTTTAATAATGCTTTAGCAATTGTATTTTTTTGAATTTCTGAGGTTCCGCTCAGAATCCGATACATCCGAGCACTCCTGTACATTTTTTCTACTGGATGCCCTTTTACCAAGCCTTTGGAGCCAAAGATTTGGACAGCCTTGTCAGCCACACGGCAATTTACTTCTGAAGCAAACAGCTTAGCCATGGACGTGCCGGCTCGATCCTCTTTTCCTTGATCAATTTTTTCAACCACATCATAGACCATGCACTTTGCGGCATAGATTTCCGTCGCCATATCTGCGAGCATATGCTGAATTGCCTGGAAGTCACCGATGGGCCGGCCATGTTGGACTCGCGTTTTGGCATGTTCAATAGATAGATCGAGAAGGTGTTGAGCCATACCGACAAAGCCGGCGGCATGAGAAGCGCGATTTGTGTTTATTCTTTTCAATCCGAGCAGCAACCCTTTTCCTGGTTCTCCGATTATATTGGCGGCAGGCACTCGACATTGATTGAAATTCAATTCAGCATGTATGCGTTCACCTGATAGCGGAACTTGAATGTCTCCTAGTTCAAACCCCGGATGTTGGGGTGTTTTTTTATCAACTAGGAAAGCAGTGATTCTTTCTTTTTCTCCATTCCGGGATTCTTTCGCTATGACAATGGCAAAATCAGCGTAGGGGGCAGCACTGATAAAATGTTTTTTTCCGTTTAATATATAATCATTTCCGTCTTTAACGGCTGTTGTTTCGATAGCAAAGGCATCCGAACCGGCATTGGGTTCTGTAAGGGCAAAGCAGCAGCTCGCTTCTCCCGTCACAACGGGCATCACATATTTTTCTATTTGCTCCGGTGTAAAACTTTCCAACATCTGACCAATTCTTAGCGGCCCGCCAATCTCGCCGATAACCTGCCCCCATAAAACCGCTCCGGAACGGGCCAATTCTTCCTTGAACATGCATAAGCCTTTTAAACTAACATCCTGTCCACCATATGTTTCAGGGAGATTAATTCCGTAAAATCCTAATTCCCTGGATCGTTTCCTTGCCCATTTTATGGATTCCATCGGGATATCCTCTTCAGCGTTCAATCCATGCTCCTGTTCATATGGAAGCAATTCATTTTGGATGAAATCCTGCAACTTTGTTTGAAGTACCTCTAATTTCTCTTCCTGGGTCGTTACCATAAGTTTCCCCTTTCGATTTTTATTTCCTTTGAACTTTTTAAATATTTAAAATGTTATAATATTAATTTTAAATGTAAATAATATTTAAGTAAAATAAGGATATATGATATAAATATAAAAAATATTGATGTAAATAAAAAAATATTAGTTCCCTATCATTATAGGAAACTAATATTTAAGAGTAGTATAGAAATCGAGACATTTAATAAACTCCCTTGCAGCTTTTGAAAAATACTGCTTCTTAGAGCGAACGTAACCGAATTCCATTGTATTATTTTTCAGCTCCACCAATGGAATGGCCACAAGTTCCCCGCCTAGGAAATAGGGGTCGCTGTTAACTCCAACATCATAAGAAAAGGCAATCGCTAATCCCTCAGCGACGGTTTTTTTGATGATCTCTGTATTATTTGTGAAAAACAAAATATTCATCTCACCGTAATGATCAAAAAAACCTTTAATGAACGACTTCATTCTTGGTCCATTGTAAATGACCAAATTTTGGTCCATTAGCTCTTTTGGGGTTATGCTTTTACGGTTCACTAAAGGGGAGTTTTTACTGACCATCACAATCACTTTAGCTTCCATCAAAGGTTGGAATTCCAACTCAATTTCTTTTGGTTTAACCTTTGGGATATTCAATAGCCCGATGTCTATCTTACCATTCAGTACTTCTTCGGTTATCTCTTGTCCCCCTTTTTCTTCAATGACAATTTTCACCTCGGGATACTTCTTCTTAAATAAGGCCAAGGATTTAGGCAAAACCGTTAGAAATAAACCTTGTGTTGATGATAGGCGTAACTCTTTTTCCATCGTATCTGAATGTATTTGGGCACTGTCTCTTATTTCTTCCAATTTGCTTAATACTTCAAGAGCTTTCTGGATGATTTCCTTTCCGTCTTCTGTAGGTATGGTTCCTAACCTTGACCGCTTGAAGATTTTTATACCTAATTCCTTCTCCAAACTCGTAATGGCCATACTGATTCCAGATTGGGAGATATGGAGGCTTTCTGAAGCCATGGAAATCGAGTTAACCTCGGCTACCTTGATGATATATTCCAATTGTTCAATATTCATGACTCATTCTCCTTCTAGCCTATTACTAATATCATACCTCGAACAGAAAGCCCTTTCAATTTTAGAGAAGTGGATTCAGGACACTTCAAACTGTCTCCTCAAAAGCAGAATGCCAGTTTTATATAATTGTAGTTGTTTTTTCGTATTCTTTAGCGGGTTGTGCCTGATTATTTTTAATAGATACGGCAACAATCGTTCCCAATAACGCTATTATCACCAAAAACAGGAAAGCGGCATTATAGGAGTCATTAAACAAACTGATAATCAAACCGAGGGCTAAAGGAGAAACCGCACCTGCAATTTGACCGGCAAAAGTTACTAGTCCGGAGGCAGAGCCCGTTAGCTCCTTTGGTGAGTATTTGATGATGATCGTATAAAGAACCGTTCCAAAGAAAGACAGTGCTACGGAGTTGAGAGTGAGATAAGTGATGATAAGAGCTATAGACGTGGCGTTAGACATTAAAAAGAGAAAAATTGCCGATAATAAAGCGCCTGCAGCGGCAAGATACTTCTCCCGGTTAGCCATATGCTTATCCAGAAGCCACCCGCTTACATTAAACATCAAGAAACCAAAAATATAAGGGATTGCCAATAAACCTCCTGCGGCTATTAAATCCACCCCTTTTTCTTTAACCAAATATATAGGCATCCAAGTGATCAGACCATAGTTGATAATATTTGATATAAACTTGAATGTTATGAGTTTCCAAATATTTTCGATTTTAAATAACAGTTTCAGAGCAACCTTTTTTTGTTTCGGTTTGTCTTTTTTAACCTCTTGATTTCCTTGAGGCTTAAGAATGAACCAAATTCCGAAAGAAGCTAATATCCCTAGAATTCCGGCAATGGTAAACATGCCCCGCCAACCGAATGCCACCACCATGGAAGCGGCAAGTGCAGTACCTAATATCCCGCCAATATTTTGGGCAGACAGGAAAAACGAATTTGCCCGGCCCCGTTCTTCTTCCGGGAAGTTATCTCTTATAGTGGACATACTGGCAGGATAGAAAGGCCCTTCACCCAACCCGAACAGAAAACGGATGAATAATAAAGACATAAATGACCAAGCAAACCCAGTCATTACAGTGAACAAGGACCAGCTAAACAAAGAAACAGTAACCATGACTCTGGCGCCATACTTATCGGTCATCCATCCACCAAGCGGTTGCATGAGTGAGTAGCTAACAAAAAATATACTAATTAAAATACCTGTCTGGGACGTAGTGAGATGAAACTCATCTGCAATAGGAATAATCCCGACATTTATGGCAACGCGATCAAAAAAACTTAAAATCATTCCAACAAATAAAAGGCCGCTAATCATTATTTTTCGTTTCTTACTTGCATATAACTGCATTCCCCATCACTCCATTTTTTTATATTCTCACAAAAGCTCAGCCACATAGGAAGCGCTTACAATTCCTTTCGAATTACAAAACTTGAAATTTTCTTTTTACGGTTATTGACTTTTGTTCTGTAACTATTAGGAGCGTTTTAAAGAAAATTAAAAACGAAACAGGATGCCTACAGGATTAATTAATACATTCAAACCCACGAGACTACTAAGTAGACTCGTGGGTAACCGATTCATCCTGGTTTCAGAATATGAAGTGGTTGATTATCACGGAGTAACGATATTAACCTTTGGTTGGAATTGATCCAGCAAAGTCAGGAAATTTTCAAACTGTTTTTTATCACCAGAAATGGAAACTTTACCGGCTGCTTCCATTTTGGATAAACCTTCACGTCCCAGAGCAATCTGATAGAAAGTTATTCTATCTAATGTTAATGTTGTATCAGGGTTGGACGCCATTTTCCCTTTTTTGAAGTTCAATACAGAATTATTCAGATATATCGTGTAATTGGTTTTCGAATCTGTAAATGTCAAATGGAATGACATATTTTTATTTTCCGCTTTTATTCCGTTTAATTTAATGGACAAGTATTTCAGGAAATCATCCATTGGCATATTGAGCAGCGTATCGAGATTCATCATTCCGCCACTTCCCTTCGAGTCTGCCACACCATTCCTTAACTCATCTGCGCCGGTAAGATAGAAATTACGCCACACAGAAGATTCAGCTGTGTATCCTAATTGCTCATAAGCTTTAGCCAATAAATTTTTTGCTTCTGTATTTTTCGGGTTGGCCATGACGACATGCTTTAAGACTTGAGCCACCCAGCGATATTCCCCTTTTTTATAATCAAGTTTTGCCTGTTTAATGACCTTCTTTTCCCCACCCATATATTGTACATATTTAGCGCCCGATTCCTCTTGTGGTAATGGATCCAAGTCGGATGGATTACCGTTGAAATATCCTAAATAAAAGTTGTACACCGCTTTTACGTTGTGTTTCAATGTTCCGTAATACCCCCGATTGGCCCAGACTTTATCCAACTTTTCAGGAAGCTTTAACTCTTCCGCGATTTCATCCGGTGTAAGACCTAAATTAGCTAATCGTATGGTTTGGTCATGAATATATTTGTACAGATCACGCTGACTTTCCAACTGCTCCAGAACATTGTCCCTTCCCCATATGGGCCATGTATGGGCCGTAACCATAGCATCTATATCTTCGTTTCCAAACAGATCAACTGTTTCATCAAGTGCTTTCACCCATTTTAAAGTATCCCTGGTTTTAGCTCCCCTTAATGTATAAATATTATGTAACGTGTGTCCGGTGTTTTCGGCTACCACTAAAGTTTTGTAATCATTGATATAATAATGCATTTCAGATGGAGCTTCCGAATCCGGCGTCAATAAAAATTTAAATGTTATTCCGTCTATTTCCACCGTTTCAATATCATCCTTCACTTCCATTGTTGGAGGTAAATAGCTAAAAGTTCCGTTACTTAATCCAGGTCCGATACCAGAAGTAACAAATCCCCTTTCATTTGCGGGTAAGAGATTTCCAAACATATAACCTGCACGGCGAGACATTATATTGCCTAAAAGAATGTTTTCACTTAGCGCTTCATCGTTAAAACCTGCAGGGACAATAATCGGCACTTTAGCTGGATTTTCAGCATATTGAGCAATGCCTTTCATACCACCGAAGTGATCCGCATGACTGTGACTAATAACAATTGCACTTACTGGGTTTTTGGGCCGATGTTCAAAATAAAGCTCCATGGCTGCTTTGGCCGTTTCAATAGTAGAAAGTGTATCCAAAACTATTAATCCTGTTTTTCCTTCCACAATGGTAAGCACTGATAAATCCTGGCCCCGAACTTGATAAACGCCATCCACCACTTTAAATAAGCCTGCTATATTTTGCAATTGAGCCTGTCTCCACAAGCTTGGGTTAACATTAAAGCTTGCCGGCTGATCTTCTTTGATGAATGAATATCGATTACTATCCCATATCACGTCACCTTTTGAATTTTTAATTGGACTCATATTCAAAGGCGCAATGAATCCTTTATGTGCATTCTTGAAATCTTCCTTATCTTTAAAATTCAACTGTTCATAAAAAGCCTTATTTGCTGAAATTGTTGCATCTGTCGCCGGCATCGGCTCATCTGACGCAGCCTTTGTAACAGAAGACCCTGCCAGTAAAACAAAAACAATGGGAACGGATACAATTCCTTTAATAATAGATGCTTTGG
Source organism: Bacillus sp. T-10(2022) (assembly GCF_056502895.1). Classification (NCBI taxonomy): domain Bacteria; kingdom Bacillati; phylum Bacillota; class Bacilli; order Caryophanales; family Bacillaceae; genus Bacillus; species Bacillus sp. T-10(2022). The sequence goes on along the minus strand of NZ_CP113518.1, from coordinate 2,502,060 downwards.
ACATTTCATACCCCTTTCTAAGTAGATATCATTTCTATTTTACGAATGTTGAAGCATATTTTTTAGATTTTTTTGAATAATATGAATTTATTTTATAATTAATTTGCCTTTAAGTATATTTCCTATTTCTAATGGTAACTTCAATTTTATTTATATAAAGGCTATGTTAAATTCTAATGTTGATATTAGAACATAAGAAAACCGCCTTGGTGAAAAGGCGGTTCATTGAACTATCGTCCCCGTAGTTAAATAAATTAGTTGTGTTTGTTTTTATTGAGTGTCTTCGTCGCTTTTGTACTCCAAAAATCACCTGGCTGACAATCCAAAGTCTTACATATCCGTTAATCATTCATTTTTTGACATTATATCTGGGCATTTTTTAATGGCTTTTGAAGTGCGTCCACAATGGCTGCGATGATACTTGTTGCTAAAATACCCATTAGACATAATGATGTAGGACCCGCTGCATCATCACTACCTGTAACTTTAGCAAGCACCCTTAAGCTTACTATTCCTAACAAAATGAGGAAAATGACTGTAAAAGTACATTTCTTTATAATCTTCAAAGATTTAAGGGATAATTCAGAGAAAGCATTGTTCTTTTCGATGTAGGTTAATAGTTTATATGCTTGATACAACGCAACAGAAAACGCAATACATAATCCGTATGCACATACTAAAAAGGGGATTAGGAAGTAAGCCGTATCTGGATGTACCCTTGCATCTCTAACGGCTATCTCAGGCAACCAGATACACAAAGCAAGCACTGCAATTCCAGCCAGAAAAATAATTACCTTTAAGAAAGTCGTTGAACCTCGTTTAACATTCATTTAAAACACCTCACTTATTTAATGACAACATGATTTTAGCATATTATTTATTGTATTACAGTAAATTTATATTGTTTTTATTTATATTATTATTGTTATTGAAATATCTCTTTAATTTTGACAAAAATAAAAAGCACTTCTCATTACAAAGAAATGCTCTTACTTTAAAATGTTAAATTTACAACTTGTTCAACAAAACTGCCCGTTTAGATTTATGTGGTCTTCTGGTGCGTTGAAGAGGCGTGTTTGTGAGGTCATTGAAGGTTTGATGGCAGGCTTTACAGCTGTAACGCTGCTGTTTCACATCTCCAGCACATGTTTTGATAACGTATTTACCAAATCGCACAGTGGGCAGACAAGACTAGCTTAATGCTTTTGTACCTGGATTTCATCAATTGCACGAATAGGAGCCGACATCGGTTTCGTTCGAGACTGCAAGAAATATACAATTTGCTGTTTACCGCTTTCATTTAATGCATTGGCGAGCTTCTTTATTTCCTTTAACTCCACGCTATATCATCTCCGAACCATCATTATATCTTTTATTATGCCCATTAATCCCTTTGTTTGTCTAACCGAAGGCTGAACAACCAAATACAAAATGCCCCTCCCGGTTGGGAAGAGCTTTTATAATCAATGCGGTATATTCAATTTACCATGACTTTTGCTTGCTGCCGGGGCCACGCCATTAACCACAAAACTGAAAACGCTGCCAAATTGTAATGGTAAACGAAGGTAGCTTTCATTCCTTATCGAAGAAAATCAACAAATTTAGACACCCCTATTTTATTAAAACGCTTGTTTTTCCTGACTAGCCATAAATTTCTTGCCATATCTATTCTGTATATATCCACTTCCTGCAAAAAGCCTTGCTCCAATTCTCTAGCCACTGTCAACCTTGGCAAAATGCTGATTCCAAGTCCAGCTTCAACCGCACTTTTTATCGCTTGTGTACTGCCAATCTCCATGTAGCTTTCTATTTTTTCTAAAACCCCATGCTCCCTTAACATGTTTTCTACGATAAGCCGTGTTCCGGAAATGGATTCACGCCAAATCATCCTTTCATTTCCCAATTCCTCTAGCTGAATTTCTTTTCTGTCTTTCCATGGGTGGTCGGATGGACATACCAATATCAATTCGTCTTCGGCGAACTTGTCTACAATGAAATCGGTGTTTTCCACAAGTCCTTCCACCAAGGCCAAATCAATGACATCGTTTGAAAGATCCTCCAGAACCCGGGGGGTATTTTTTATCGTCAATATCACTTTTATTTCTGGCTGTTGTTTTTTGAATCTCCCAAGCAAGCTCGGCAACAAATACTCACCGATAGTCAAGGAAGCCCCTACTATGAGATTTGCATTGTACTTCCCCGTCGATTGCTGAATCACTTCTTTTGAATGGTTGAAGTCATTTACTATGGCTTTTGCAAAGGGGTATAACAGCTTTCCTGCTTCTGTAACTCTCAGCCTTCCTTCCTCACGGTCGAATAACAAAGTGTTATAATAATTTTCCAGTTGATGGATCTGCCGTGTTACAGCGGGCTGTGATAGGAAACTTAACCTCGCTGCCTGGCTTATACTTCCTTCATCCACCACTAAACAAAACATTTTCAGATTTTCCAATTTCAAGAAAACGACCTCCATGTTTTTAGATAGTTTATTAAAATGATAGCATCATTAGGTAAATGGTGAAATGAAAATAGTGTGATACATTCCAAGGCTATTAATTATTGGCGGCATTCTTTATAAAACGGATAAATCTTCTGGGTATAACGTTTTGTTATACCCGATGATTTTGTTGCAATTTACCCAGCCCTTTTTCTTTGATATGTTAATGATAAGAATTAAACAAAGCATGCAAAGGAAGTGACTGATGTCAATGAAAGGACAATGGAAAATTATATTCCAATTATTTTGGACCTTTTTTAAAATAGCACCTGTCACATTCGGAGGCGGGTTTGCGATGATCCCTTTAATCGAAAAAGAAGTGGTCGAAAAGAGAAAATGGATGAAAAGCGAAGAAGTTACGGATGTTTTTGCATTATCTCAGTCCGTACCGGGAGCTGTCGCCATCAACTCCGCCACCTTTATCGGCCATCGGATTGCCGGAATGAAGGGGGCAATGGCAGCCATGATCGGTGTTTCATTACCTACCTTTTTAATTGTTCTGCTCCTGGGCATTTTGTATTTTTTCATTCATGATAACCCGAAGATAGAATCCGCATTCGTATCGATCAGAGCTTCCATAGTAGCCATCATCGCCTATGCGGCTATCAAGATTGGAAAAACGGCTATTGTAGATAAAACAACTTTCTGTATTTTAATAGTAGGAATTCCAGTCCTTTTCTTTCTGCACCCTGTGATGGTTATATTAGCAGGAGCTGTAGCTGGTATTGTGACCATCTCCATTAAGAGAAAATTAGGTTACGATGTTAAGATGGACAGAAATAAAGGAAATGAAGAAGATGTTTTCGAACCTTTCATGGGTGCTGGCATATAAGTATATCAAAAAAGGGTCTAACTAATTTTCAAGAAAGTGTGTGATAGAATGATGGAATTGTGGGAGTTGTTTAGCACCTTCTTTATTATCGGCTTTGTATCGTTTGGAGGCGGATACGCCATGATTCCCGTAATAGAATCGGAAGTCTCACAGCATGGATGGATGACGACGCAGCAATTTACTGATATCATCGCCATTTCCGGGATGTCCCCAGGACCTGTCACTGCCAATAGTGCCATTCTCGTTGGCTATTCGACTGCTGGATACGCAGGAGCCATATCATCTGCTTTCGGAATCTTGCTTCCTGCTATTATATTCGTAACCGTTATAGCCACCTTCTTCAGCAAATTGAATCATTATCCAGTTATTCAATCCATGTTCTATGGACTAAGACCCATTGTCACTAGTTTAATCCTCTTTGCAGCGATCAGCTTTGCACTTTCCAATCATATGATAGCGCTGAACTTTTCATGGCATACGATAAGCTTATTACTCGTTTTTGGATTATCGTTATTTGCCTTAATGAAATTACGTTGGCACCCAGCCTATGTAATTATTCTTTCTGGTTTAGTTGGAGTCGTCCTCTATTCATGACAAATGTCGCCTACACAACGATTATTAATATGGACCGGAATTAAGCAGATAAATTGAAGAATGATTGATACTATAAAAGTGCGAGAAAACTTGATTATGTTTATGTATTTACCATACAGAAAACACCCTGTATCCAATGATTCAGGGTGTTCAGACTGTAGACAAACTCGATGAAAATCTAGTTTGTCTACAGTTTTTTTTAGGGGTTTGTACAATTTGAACGTTGATTTCCCCTCCAGGCACTCGCTTTCCGCGGGCGGTCCGGGAGCCTCCTCGGCGCCTGCGGGATCTCCCCCTGGACTCGCTTTTCCCGCAGGAGTCTCGCACACCCGCTCCAATCAACTTTGTTTTAACTTTTAGTTCTTCGATCCATCATTTCCCGGCTGAAACCGTGGAAAACCAATCAGGATGGCAATGACGCCACAAAGTCCAATTAGTATTGGGTAATATGAATACTGCAAGATGCTTATTGGTGAAATCTTTGCTACCCCTGCTGCAACCAGCAGTTGTGCTCCATATGGTATCAACCCTTGGATACAACATGCAAATATGTCAAGCAAGCTCGCTGATTTACGCGGATCAATCCCATACTTTTCAGCGATATTTTTGGCAAGTGGCCCGGCAATGATAATCGAAATCGTGTTATTTGCCGTTGAAAGGTTTGTCAAACCAACAAGCCCGGCAATGCTGAATTCCGCCCCTTTTTTTGATTTGCTATTTCGGGTCACTAGGTGGAGTAGATAATCGATGCCGCCATTATGTTTGATTACAGCTACCATACCTGCAATTAAAATGGCAAGGAAGGAGATTTCATACATTCCCGCCATTCCTTCTCCAACTTTTTGAATGACACCCAACGGTTGATAACTTCCATCAGCCAAGCCGATAATTCCGGCAAATACGATTCCGATGGAAAGGACCAAGAACACATTGACTCCTGCCAATGCAGTGATCAATACGCAAAGATATGGAAGAATCTTCACCCAATCATAAGACTGTTGGGAGATGTCGGCTTGTTCGCCCATCGTTAAAATTCCTAGGATGACACATGTGATGATGGCAGCAGGTAAAACGATGAAAAAATTCACTTTAAACTTATCCTTCATTTTCGTTCCTTGAGTTCGAACTGCAGCGATTGTCGTATCTGAAATGAAGGAAAGGTTATCCCCAAACATCGCACCACCAATAACGGCCGCCATTGATAGGGCAAGCGAAATATCAGTTTGCTCACTAATCCCAACCCCGATAGGTGCCAGTGCAACAATCGTTCCCATGCTTGTCCCCATTGATAAAGAAATAAAACAAGCGATGATGAAAATCCCTACCATTAATAGATTTTGCGGAAAAACAGCTAAGGCAAGATTCACTGTTGATTCAACTGCCCCCATGCCATTGGCAACTTCGGCAAAAGCGCCAGCTAAAAGGAAAATGATAACCATTAACATAATATTGGCGTCCCCGGCACCTTTACAGAAGATATCAACCTTTTCATTGAATGTCTCTTTCCGATTCATCGCCAATGCAGCTGCCGATGCAATTGAAATCGCTACAATCACCGGAAATGAATAAAAATCTTTAGTGATGATTCCGGACCCTATAAATAAAATTAAAAATACGACAAACGGGATCAATGCCCATGGATTTCCTTTATTGTTTGCACTCATGATGTACACCTCTTTTTATTTTTCCCGCGACATTTGTCACAGCTCTTATTCTATTAACAGTTTTCGCAAATAACTCCAATTTGAACCTACCTGATTATCCAGTCATGGAGCTATAGCAAAAAAACTGGCATAAAAAAGACCCCTTCTATTTAACAACAAGAAGAGGTCTTTTAATTTATAAAAAACACCCTCCTTATCTTTCAGGCGAAAATCAGCCTGCTGGATTTGGCACAGCACTCCATTTAAGTCCGCTGCCGAGACATCTTCGGGCCAGTCCCTCCGTCTCTCTTGATAAGAAGATTACATTATATAATTTATCAAAAATTACGATGCCTGCCAGAAAAGTACCAGGCTGGAAACTTGCCTGAGTTCGTGACATCGAAAGTCGTTTTGAAAAGCAAATATAACAGTACAGCATTTTGTCTATTTTCGCAAGGTTAATTTTAAATTATTTTACATGGACTCCTTACTGATTATAAAGAGATCTTGACATTTGCAGTTAATCAGTTATTTTCATTTATCGGGACGGAATTCATATAAAAAAGAGGTCTAATGACCTCTCAGCAAATTTGTTGTATTAGGTTAGATGAATTATTTTTGGTCGAGTTCACTTCAGTCGATACCTCAAAGGCTTCCATCTGTTCCGAATCAAATGACTTTAAATACTGCTGCAGATATGCAGGATCATTATTGGTTGGATTCAACCAATCTTTTTCATCTTCCGGTTTAAGGATGACAGGCATACGATCATGAATGCTGGTCATTAGCTCATTAGGAACGGTTGTTATAACGGAGCACGAATAGATGCTGATGCCTTCAGGAGATTTCCAGGATTCCCAGATACCCGCCATTCCAAATGGAGCATGATTCTTCAGTTTTATTCGCATCGGTATTTTTCTTTCCGTTGTCTTCTTCCATTCATAAAAAGAGTCAGCGATTATCAAGCATCTCTTCTTCTTATACGCATTCCTGAAGCTTGCTTTCTCAGCAATGGTTTCCGCTCTGGCATTGATCATTTTGTAGCCCACTTTTTCGTCTTTTGCCCAGAAAGGAATGAGCCCCCACCGAAGATATCCAAGTCGATTCCTTGCCCCGTCATTAATGACGGAGAGCACGGATTGGGAGGGAGCAATATTGTAGCTGAATTGGTATTCCTCATCAAACGATCCTTGAATATCAAACCGATCTTTTATTTCTTCAATGTCAGTGAAAAGGGTAAAACGTCCACACATACTATCGCCTACCGTATTAGAATTTATTACAGTGTAACAAATCGAACGGACAGGCACAAATCAGCGTTCTAAAATTTTGATTTCGGTAAATGGTTGATTAAATAATTCGCTGGAAATCAAAAGAGTTCCAAGGACTTCTCTTTCATCTTCAGCTTTAATGATTTCCGACAAGATCAAGGTACTGCCATTCCTGACCGTCACTTTATATTCATTCATAAAAACCCCCCCCTAGATGGTTGTTATTATAAACCAAAAACCCACAAGTATCAGTAGTGAACTTTGGAAGAGTCTTTGTTAATCCTAAAACGGGGAGTCAAGCAATAGCCGGGGCAATTAACCACTAAAAAGACTGTCCATGAATGATTCACGGACAGCCTGGGTGCTGCCAAAGGACTTAGTTTCAATACTTATAATTGAGCATGGAGATAACATTGAGGAAAGCTGGAAGGACCAAATTGGAATTGCCCTCTTCCATATCCATTCATTATTTAAAATGCAGCAAAACTTCATTTATTAAATGTGCTGCCAATGTTACGGTTTTATTATTTTCGTCCAACGAAGGATTCACTTCCGAAATGTCAAAGGAGAGGATTTTTTCATTCGATACGATATGCCTAATAATCGCACGTACCAATTTCGGATTCAGTCCAAACGGCGATGGTGCACTTACCCCAGGTGCGTAGGCTGAATCAATAACGTCCGTACATAATGTAAGCATAATGTAGTCATTTTTATTAACGAATTCATTTATCCGCCGCTTTGTTTCATCCATTTCGTTCAATGACAAATCTTCTTCCAAAATGTAGTCGACATTACTTCTCTCAGCGGTTTCAAACAGTGCCTTCGTATTCCCCTGCTTCTGAATTCCGACACATAAATATCCACAACTTTGATCTTCGTCCAAAATCTGCTTAAACATCGTTCCTGATGAACTTTCTTTTTCATAAGGCCTCATATCAAAGTGCGCGTCAATATTAATGATCCCCAATCTAGCTTTTGGTCCAATGGATTTCCTAATCCCAAGATAATGGCCATACAGGGTTTCGTGCCCTCCCCCAAGTATGATAGGAATCGCTTTAGTCTCCAATATCCGGTCAACAGCCGATCCCAATTCGAACTGGGCGGCCTCCATTTCCGTACTTTCACATTTTACATCGCCAGCATCCACCAGCTCGGTTTGGGACGGTAAATGACAGGGTAATTTCGCCAAGTACTGCCTAATATGATCAGGACCCTCTGCAGCACCAATCCTGCCTTTATTCCTTTTGACGCCTTCATCACATTTGAAGCCAATCAACCCAAAGGTCTTTGATGCATTGGAAGAGATGGCTAATTCCGATATCGGAGCCAACCGTACTCTTTGGTGGTATCTGAAGCTGTCCATGTCAGATTGGGAATCAATTCTTCCATTCCAATATTTTGAAGTCGGATTAGTATACATAATTTCTCCTTTATTTAAAAAATTCCGAAATATCTTTTTTAAAAATTATAAATGAGATAATATATAATTACCAATACAAAAATTCAATATATCTATAGTTTAAAGCTATAGTAAGGAGAATAAATGGATCTTCGTCAACTTCGGTATTTCACTACCATCGTCCAGGAAAAGAATTTCTCAAAAGCGGCAAAAATGCTGCATATATCACAACCTTCCCTAAGTAATGCCATAATGAAATTAGAAAATGAAGTTAGTTTTCAGCTTTTGGAACGTAATACAAGGGGTCTTGAGCTTACGGAAGCAGGTGGGCTTTTTTATACGAGATCTGTTGATCTGTTAAGAAAATTCGATAATATGCAAGTGGAGCTTAAGGAAATGAAGGATGTTGGAAGCGGAACAGTATCTATAGGTTCCATAGAATCATTCAAATTTTGGTTCCCGAAGATAATCAGGAATTTTAAAACCAATTATCCTAATATTCATATAAAAGTAAGGGAAATATTAGGGGAAGAGAAAGTTTTCGATTCGTTAAATCGGTATAATGTTCATTTCACCATCACGAACCAGCCCATCAACAATGATGAAATTCTGTCCACTCCCCTTTATAATGAAAAATTCATGCTTTTGATTCATAAAGATGACGAGTTAAATGAAAAAGAGTCCATCACTTTCCAAGACATTGCAAAGAAAGAATTGATCATCAGTACAACTGGATTTCAAACAAGAGATGATATCTTAAGAGCATTTAAGGAAGAACATGCAATTCCAAATATCCTATACGAAATAGAAAGGCTTGAAACGGCTTGCAGTTTGGTGGAAGAAGGTCTTGGGGTTACAATTTTACCGGAAAGCTATATAAAATCCGCTGCAACACGCAATACTGCAATTCGTGCAATAGATTCGAATTCTTTGGAAAGGACTGTTTACCTGGCCTATTTGAAAGATCGATATCTGTCTCCTGCAGTATGTAAGTTAGTAGAGGAAATACATAGCTTTTTTAAGTGGGATGTTAGGAACGATGCCTAAATGCTGATTCTCTAATTTAATGGAAAAGACACCATGGCTCATTGTGATTCACTTTGTATAAAGAAAACACTTTAGACTTCCTGCCAATGAGCTAGGTTTCCCACTCATATTTGCAGGAGGTTCATGTGTTTTCACTATCCATCCATATTGTTTTTCCTCACTAATTAATAACGTCCTAACGCTCACACTTCCACGCCAAGTAAAATACTTGTTCAATAAAAATTCATTATAGCGCTTTTTAGGAAGTTCTTATTCCCTCTGCTTCACATCGCAAGTTATAAAAATACTGGATAATTTCCTTTTCATTTAGGATGGATTTTTTAAGCCCCTGTAACGTACGCATCCCAACTCTTCTATCTATCAGAGAAAGAATCTTTATAATCATATCATCTGATTTTAAGGAAATTTCTATTGGTAAATTAAAATATTCTTCAACCGCATTAAAAAAGTCATACTGTGCAAAAATCCCCTCTGCTTTAATCATTTCATGTGCTTGTATCCCTATCTCATAGTTCTGATTTCCATTATAGACATCGTATTCAATACTTTTGGCATTTCTTATTTCATTTTCTTTTCTGAACATTTCTCTATCAGACGTTATCGTACACATATTTAGGATTTCCTTTTTATCAACAGTAATAAAAGCCGTCCTAATCGGTCGTGAGCCTTTCGATAATTCGTAACAGTAAACTGAACTCTATTTTTTAGAGAGTCACAGATAAAACTCTCTAACTTTTTCTTTACTTTACTCCATTGTTGATTACGCAAGTTTTTATTCTCCTTTACAGTTTTCAATTTCCACCAAAGTATATTTCTTTCATTATTCTATTCTGCTTGTTAATGAACTGTAGAGGTATATGTTTAAAGAGTCAAAATCTACACAAGTTTAGCCATCTTTATTTTTGCGTTCGGTCACTTCTTGAAATGCTTGTTCACTTGCAGAAAATGATGTTGCAAGTAAATGGATAAAGAATTCTTTAAACCGATGTATTTTTGCTTAATTCAATTTTTGAATTTTTACTATCAATTCACTTAACGTCATTCTGAATCCCTCTAACAAACGTTATTTTTATTCGTTTGTTTTAATCACATATCAAAAGAGAAAGTGAACATAACCTAAATATAAAAAATATAATCCTCCGGCAAGACTCTTTTTAAGAACCTCTTCGTTCTTTCTTCTTTTGGATTCACAAAAATTTCTTTAGGCGATCCCTCTTCCACTATGACACCTGCATCCATAAAAATCACTCTGTTTGCAACATCCTTTGCAAAAGACATTTCATGCGTGACAACTAACATCGTAGTTCCTTCTTTGGCAATTTGCTTCATCACCGTCAGTACTTCACCGACCAATTCCGGGTCCAATGCCGAAGTTGGTTCGTCAAATAAAATAATGTCAGGGTTTAAAGCAACCGCTCTCGCAATGCCCACCCTTTGCTGCTGCCCGCCTGAGAGTTCACTAGGGTAAGCACCATATTTTTCTGACAAGCCTACTTTATCCAATGCTTTTTTACCAATTTCATATGCTTCTGCTTTCGCAATCTTCCTTCCAATAACCAGTCCTTCCGTCACATTTTCCAATGCCGTTTTATTAGCGAAAAGATTATAATTTTGAAAAACAAAGGCTATCTTCTGCCTTATTCCATGAATCACTTTTTTCGATGCCGTTTTAAGACTTACATCAATATCACCAAAAACGGCATGTCCTTGATCTGCTTTTTCAAGAAAGTTAATGCATCGGAGTAAAGTTGTCTTACCTGAACCACTTGGACCCAGAATTACCACCACATCCCCCTTGTCTATATTTAAATCCACACCTTTTAAAATCTCATTCTCACCGAATGATTTATGAATATTTTTAATCTCTAGCATTTCGGCCACACCTCCTCATTTCAGATACTCACGGCTTTAAACCTGCTTACTCGTTTTTCATACCTTTTAAACAAGTATTCCACCAAACTACATAAAATTAGGTAAACAAGAAAGATATCAATATATGCTTCAACATAATTGTAGCCAACATTGGCAGCTACCTTTGCTTTTAAAGTGATTTCCTGCAATGACAAAGCATAACCTAATGATGTCGCTTTAATCAGATTGACTGTTGCTGTACATATATTCGGTAATGCCACTACCAATGTCTGTGGAATGATAATTCTTCTAAATGCTTGCACAGTTGTTAATCCGACAGCATAAGAAGCTTCAAGTTGCCCCTTGCTCACTGTGCTAATTGCCGAACGAAACACCTCTGTGAGAATAGCTGTCGTATTCAACGAGAAAACAATGAATGCGTACCATATCGGATTTACATCGTATACATTCATTTCGACAGCATACTTTTCAAATATAGAAGTCAGCATTAATGGCACACTGCTATATATAATGAAAATTTGGATAATGACGGGCGTTCCTCTGACAAATGAAACGTATATCTGTGCTAAGCGATTCAATACCGGGATTTGATTTATTCTTGATAAAGCAAGTAAAAACCCTAATGGCAAGGCAATAATCAAAGCAACAATTGTAATGAATAATGCGGTCGGCACCCCCGATAACGCTACAAAAAAGGTTTCCACTAAAAACCTATAATCCAGACCTTCTGACATTCTGTCACCCCTCTATGCAGTTGTTATCACTTGTTTTCCTTTACTGAATGCCTTTTCCAATTTTAAGAACAGTTGTTCAATGGCAATCGACAATGTCCAGTAAATAACCGCCAATGCAAGATAAATTTCTAATGCATGTGTGTTATAGTTCCCGGCGATTATAAGCTCTGCCTTCCCCATGATATCTATCAAGCCGATTGTATATGCTAAAGACCCTTCTTTCATTAATTCAAGTAAGCTGTTACCGAAGTTTGGTAATGCGACTACGAAAGCCTGGGGTAAAATAATTCTCCGGTAAGCTTGCGTATTGCTTAATCCAACGCTTACTGCCGCTTCAAATTGCCCTCTATCAATAGATTCAAGCGATGTTCTAATCACTTCTGACATTGCAGCCGCAAATTGAAGCGAAAAGGTTATGACTACAAATACTGCTTTATCAATATCATTAAGATTTATGCCAAATTTCCCTGCAATTGCAGGTATACCATAGTAAGTCAAAAAAAGCAGAACTATAGAGGGCGTACATCTCAATACCGTTGTATATCCATAGGCAATTTTCCTGGCGATTTTACTATTTCCAAGTTTCATGACCGCTAAGATGAAACCTATGATTGTCCCGAACAAGACCGATAGACCCGTAACGATTAATGTTACTTTTAGAAAGGGAACTAACATTGGTACCGACTCTACTATGTAAGCTAAATCAAAGTATTTTTCCATGTTTCACCTCCATCTGCTTTCATTGAAGATTCGAATTTTCAAATCCAATCATTCTATTGAAGGCCAGTACCTAGAAACTTGCCATCTCTTAAAATACCAGAGTTATCCAAGAAAACCCATATTAAGAAAATGACAAGTCATAACCTATTGATTGACATTTTAATGCTTGTTTTGCTAAGGGCTTCGTTATCTCTCTACAGTTCCCAAAACTTCGAATAAATCCCGGCCATAAAACTTTTTGCTTAACTCATTCGTCTTCTTTTCGTCTTTAATTTTTTTAATCGCTTCATCATAAGCATCTGCGAATTTTTGTTCTTTTTTGTTGAATAATGGCCAGGTTTTAATGACTGCAAATTCATTGTAAACTAGATCATCCACTAAATTATGATAGGGGCCATCGTCGGCCACTTGCTTCTTAAAAGCTCCCTCGATCGCTATTCCACCGTCGACACGGCCTTCATTTACCCATTGAATTACATCTACAGTGAATGCATCTCCGGCTTTCAATTTCACCTTATTGTCCGGATTGGCCTGATTATACTCATCAACGATCGTGTATTGAGCGTTATTTGCTGCGATTGGTGCTAAGGAGAAGCCCTCTGAAGCAAAGTCCTTGAGATTTTTGATCTTTGAATTTTCTTTCTTTAAAACAAGGCCCGCACTGCTTAATCCAAGGAATTCTTTAGGAAAGATGAACTTCTCAGTCCTTTCCTCTGTCCAGAAAGCATTTTTAACCCCCACTTGATATTTACCTTGTTCAATGCCTACTAACAGGTCATCGCTTGATGTGCCAATATATTCGAATTCGTATGCCGGTAGTAATTCATCAACCAATTTCATAACTTCCACATCATATCCAGTTGGATTTCCCTTCTCATCCAGCCAAGACATAGGTTTTGACGCTTGGTCATATGCTACTTTTACCTTTCGGACACCTGAAGTGCTACCTGAATTTGCATCGGCTTCATTACTCGTTGATGTACCTGATCCGCACCCCGCTAATATGGTTACAAACGCTAAACCGATAGTTAAAACATGGCGAAATTTTTTATTTTTCATAGTGAATCCCCTTTCGTTTTACGATGTTTTTTTACTTGCATTTGTACTTCCTGAAATTCAAAGGAAATACATACATCACCTTCACCACTCATTACCAACTATTTAGGTAGGTTAAGTAAGTTATTTGGTTATAAACATAATAAATGGATACTTTTGTAAAGTCAATGTGTATATTTAAAATTTTCAAGCAACTGCACACACCTGTTTTATTAAAAGAATTGTAGTTATATGAAAATACAAGAGTCTTTCCAGAGGCATCGTTTATCTGCAAACCCTTAATTTCCTTGACAACTAAACACACCTTAATTATCATTTAAACCAATAAGATTAATAGGAATTGAAACAAAAACAGAAGGTAATAGAAGGAGGGAACCGTGTGATTAACCTATTCATTAAGACGGAGAGTCAAAAAGCGTGGCTGAAAAAATTATATGAAGTAGAATCAAAATTCAAAAATAATTCTGCTCAAATTGATGAATTGGCCTTTTTTCCGAAAGAACATATTCAAGATTTAATTCGTATGGGATATACAAGCTCAACTCTTCCCAAATCCTATGGTGGCGAAGGGTTAAAAGTTTATGATATGATTCTCCTTCAAGAAACATTGGCTAGTTTTGATTCAGCGACTGCGCTATCCATTGGTTGGAACCTTGGAGTGATAGGAGACCTTTTTGAACAGGAAAGTTGGACAAAAACGAACTTAGATTTTATTGCTGGGGAAGTTCTAAATGGCGCTTTAGTGAACCGTTCCGTTAGTGAAGCGCAAACTGGCAGTCCGACTCGCGGGGGACGCCCCGGAACGAAGGCAGTCAAAAAGGGAGATTATTGGGTTATTTCCGGACGTAAAACCTATACAACCATGTCCCCTGTTTTAACTTATTTCCTAGTTTCAGCATGGATCGAGGAAAGGCAAAAGGTTGGATTTTTTCTCCTGCATAAAGATTTGGATGGGCTCTACATAGATGAAACATGGGACGTAATTTCAATGAGGGGGACAGGAAGTCATGATTTAGTCCTTAAAGATGTTGAAGTGGATGATTCAAAACTTGTTGAGTTACCTGAAATGCCAAGTGGAAACAGATTCAATGCATGGATCCTTCATATTCCAGCCTGTTACCTTGGCATTGCGCAAGCTGCAAGGGATTACGCCATACACTTTGCCAATAACTATACTCCAAACAGTATAAATGCACCTATCAGCCAGCTGGCTAATGTCCAACAACTGTTAGGAGAAATTGATTTGGAATTAATGAAAGCCCGGCATTTCTTATATAGCGTTGCCGAGGCTTATGATGATGAATCACGAAGAATTCATTTCACAAATGAGCTGGGGGCTGCAAAACATATTGTTACAAACGCAGCCATTACAATTGTCGATAAAGCCATGCGAATAGTCGGTGCAAAAAGTCTTCAACGCAATAATCCACTACAAAGGCACTATAGGGATGTAAGAGCTGGTTTACACAATCCTCCGATGGACGATGTAACGATAAAGAATTTAGCAAAATTGGCAATTGAACAGACAAAATCCAATTTAAGCGGCCATCCACATTTGAAATGATCAGATTTGATAAAAGAAACGCTATGAACTATAAATAACCCCTGAATTCTCTTTTCATAGAGAATCCAGGGGTTTTCCATTTTTTGAGTCATACAGAATTCGATTTTATTCTTGGAGCAGGCTTGGCTCCCTCAAGAAAAGAAATTAATTCGTGACACTGCCATCATCGTCTGGGTCTTCAATATCAGCCGGATCTTTTTCCAAAAGTGCAACTTTGTCTTTTTCGTTCCATTTTGCTTTATATCCTAATGATTTTGCGACTTTTAGCACCGGTAAGTAGGATTTTTTATCTGGTTTAAATATTTCTAAATCCACCGATTCAATTGCACCCAAACCTAGAAGCAATTTGTCTGATTGGATATATGGTTTTCCATCAATCAGTTTCATTTGTTTTGCAGTGTAAGGATAAACGGCTCCATTCACTTTTAAGGTAAACGGCCCCTTTTTTTCTTCTTTCATTTCTCTTGGCTGTTTCGATTTATAGGAAACCCCATCCACCCCGAGAACTGTTCCTTCTCTTGTATTGTCGGCACCCCCATACATTCTTCCCCTTTCATAATCATAAATAACAGCTTGCACATTCCCGATATGCTGCGGTTTTTCTTCATAAACATGCCCTTTTGCCATTAACTCCAACCTTGTATTTTGATCGATTCCCGGTTCCCATCTGACTGTCGGATAGCCAGCAGAGTATACACGCGGCGCAAGTATCGCATCTTGAATTGTCATTTGATGATCGATCACATTCATTATCGTTTCAGATACCGATGCTATAATCGTGGCTCCACCTGGTGACCCAATCGCCATGAAAGGGTTGCCATCTTTTAATATGAAGGTCGGTGACATACTGCTTCTTGGTCTTTTTCCTGGTTCCACCTGGTTAACGCCACCCGGTGTGGCATCAAAATCCGTCATTTCATTATTAAGCATGAATCCATAATCAGGTACCATGATACCTGAACCGAATACTTGCTCGATCGTAGTCGTATAAGAAACCATATTTCCCCACTTATCCATTACAGAAAAGTGAGTCGTTTGTCCGATCGGTGTTTTCTCTTCTTTTACCTTCTCCATTGAAACCGGTTCTTGGCCTTCGTACTTCCATGGATCGCCTTCTTTGACATCGGCTGTTGATATATTTGGATTGATGAGTTTTCTTCTTTCTTTTATATATTCTTCATCTAATAGTCCTTTAGTGGGTACATCATAAAAATCTTCATCTGCCATATAGGCAGCTCGATCGGCAAAAGCCAGATGCATGGCTTCGGTTAGATGATGAAGATACTCAGGAGAGTTCGCCCCCATCTTTTGCACATCGTATCCTTCCAAAAGCTCAAGAATCTGTTGGACAGTCAAGCTGCCTGAACTTGGTGAAGCCGCCCCGACCACTTCAAATCCCCTATATTCCGATTTAATTGGTTCCCTCTCTTTCACCACATAGTTTTCCAAATCTTCAGTTGTCATCGTCCCATCACGTTTTTGAACTTCTTTGGTGAGGGCTTCCCCGATTTCACCTTTATAAAAAACATTTGAACCTTGTTTTTTTATTAACTTAAGAGTCTTTGCCAGATTAGGCTGAATGAGGGTGTCTCCCTCTTCCAATGGTTTTCCGTTAGGCATAAATACTCTTGCAGCTTCTTCGTTATTTTCTAATTTTTTTACATTTTCATCGATATATTGCGCTGTTATCCAATTGACCTTAACTCCTTTTTCAGCTTGTTTAATTGCCGGGTCCATAACTTGTGATAATTTCAATGTTCCATATTTATCTAGGGCAGCTTCCATCCCCTTAAGGGTTCCAGGAACACCAACGGCTTTTCCGGTTGTGTGCCGTTTACTAAAAGGTACGGGTTTTCCCTTTTCATCTAAAAATAGTTCAGGCGTAACATTTTGCGGTGCCATTTCGCGGCTATCGATCATCGTTATTTTATTTTCTTTCTTATTATAAATCATGATAAAACCACCGCCGCCGATTCCAGACATCATCGGTTCAACTACATTTAACGATAATTGAATGGCTGCTGCTGCATCGACTGCGTTTCCACCTTGTTTTAATATCTTTATGCCCGCTTCCGCCGCTAAAGGGTGGGAAACTGATACGATTCCTTTTGTTGCTCCTTTTTTCATTGAAGTATCCACTCCAGGGACACTTGCAAAAGCTGGTGTGATGATGCAAAAGAAACTGAAAGTAACTAAAATAAAACTTTTTAAAAATTTCATGAATTAGTCTCCTTTCAAATTAAAACCAATTAGGGTTTTACCATAATGCAACTGAAAATACGAGCTGATGGCCCTAGTAGGAGTATTCTAGATGTTCTCGATAGAAAAGCAGTCTGCACATTCCGATTGGGCGTTGTGTTCTCAATGATGTTTCACTACAAAAAATCACCCCCCTGAATGGTTCAGCTCTATCAATTACTTTTAGGATCGATATTCTTAGACTCAATTTTTCTCTATGCTTTGGTTATTTTCCAAGATTTTGGAGCTGTCGTGATTGTCACTCTTCCAAAGGTATTGTAAAGCCAGTAATACGATAAAAGCGGATACCCCAATGATGTCCGATATCGTTTCAGGATAGATTAATAGTAAACCAACGATTATCGCGAGGACTCTTTCTAACCAGTGCATCCCCCTCATCCAGTAACCTATAACACCCGCACCAATTGCAATCATGCCTGACATTGCTGTAAGTACGACCCAGGTAACCTCCATCCAAGTTGTATCGATCATCAGCATTTGTGGGGAAAGAACAAAAATATATGGAATGATAAATGCAGCGATAGCAAGTTTTGATGACTCAATTCCCGTTTTTATCGGTTCACCGCCTGCCACCCCTGCCGCTGCAAATGCCGCTAAAGCAACTGGAGGAGTAATATCTGCTATAATGCCAAAATAGAAAACGAATAAATGTGCAGATAAATCAGGAACACCAAGCAAAATGATCGCAGGTGCTGCAATCGTCGATGTGATGACATAATTGGCGGTCGTAGGTGAACCCATTCCTAATATAAGGGCCGCTACCATAGTTAGCATCAGTGTTGGAATCAAATATCCACCAGACAAATCGATCAAACCATTAGCCAGCTTCAGCCCTAATCCGGTTTTCGTAACGATTCCTACAATAATGCCTGCTGCTGCGGTTGCAGCTGCAACCGCAAGTGCCGTTCGGGCTCCAT
This sequence comes from Bacillus sp. T-10(2022), assembly GCF_056502895.1. Classification (NCBI taxonomy): domain Bacteria; kingdom Bacillati; phylum Bacillota; class Bacilli; order Caryophanales; family Bacillaceae; genus Bacillus; species Bacillus sp. T-10(2022). The sequence continues at coordinate 2,483,652 of NZ_CP113518.1, read as the reverse complement.
CGACCAATGCATAAATGATATCGATGAATTTCATGCGGACATCCTTGTTTATGAAACCTACAAGAACCGAGATAGCAATGGAATACAGTGCTGCATGTGTAACCGTGATATTCAGCATGAGCAATAAAATAATGGCAAGGATCGGTATTAGTAAATAAAATTTGCCGAACACTTCCTTTTTACTTGGCATCTCTTCTTTCGTTAACCCACGCAGCCCAAGTCGTTTCGCTTCAAAATGGGTCATGATCCAAATTCCTGAAAAGTAAAGGATAGCTGGAATCGCAGCCGCCTTTGCTATATCCCAATACGTTATCCCATTCCCAATGAACTCAACCATTAAGAATGCCGCTGCCCCCATTACCGGAGGCATCAATTGACCGCCTGTCGAAGCGGCTGCCTCCACTGCCCCAGCGAATTCCTTCTTATAACCCAGATTTTTCATCATCGGTATCGTGAATGCTCCCGAAGTGACAACATTAGCTACAGAACTTCCGCTAATCGTTCCTTGAAGAGCACTGGAAAAAATCGCAACCTTTGCAGGTCCCCCTATCCTTCTGCCGGCAATGGCTGTTGAAAGATCATTGAAGTATTGACCGACACCTGTTCGGACTAGAAAGGATCCAAACAGTAAAAATAGGAAGATGAATGTCGACGACACCGCTAACGGAGTGCCTAAAATGCCCTCTGTCGAGAAGAACATCGTTTGTACCATCCGTTCTAGAGTCAAACCCCGATGAGCGAGGAATCCTGGCATATACTGTCCAAAAATTCCATAGAAAATGAATATCAAAGCAATGACCATAATGGGAAGTCCCACTGCACGCCTGGTTGCCTCCAAAACCAGGAGAATGGCCAATAAACCAACGGCAAAATCCAATGCGCCCAAACGTCCTACATTCATGACGATATCTTCGAAAAATAAGGGCCAATATGCACCTACCCCGATACTAAGGATCGCTAATATGATATCGTACCAGGCAATTTGAAACTTTCCTTTTTCACGCTTCTTCCGGTTTGCGGGAAATAGTAAAAATACTAAGGAGAGTGCAAACCCTAAATGTATCGTCCTTTGGATTTGTGCTGTAAAAACACCAAAAATGGCAGTATATAATTGGAATAGCGAAAAAGCCAGGAGTCCAAAAAACGCAATGTGGCCCAAGACACCAGTTAATTTCCTAGTCCCGGCTTCTGGATCATATTTTTCCAATAACTCCTGCTGTTCCGCTTCGGTTAAATATTTGATTTTTTCATTATCAGACACTAATCTTCACTCCCTTCAACTGTTCCCACAATGAAATTCTTTCCGATGAAATCCTGACCCATGTCCCTGGTTTAATGAAGTCTGCCAATGTGTATGTTTTTTCATCATATATTAAACGATGGTTAGCTTTAACTTGTCCTACCCGTAAATCGATATGGGTGAAATTGCGTTTCATACTTTTTATGAAATAGGTACCGTCTTTTTCTTCAAATACTTCCTCCCCCTCCGCATTAGAAGGCATACCGACTGCAAAATCATGATAAGAAAGTTCAGTTTGTTCGATTTGCTTATCCGATAAACGATATGATTCCAAAACATCCGTGAGGTGGATGGAGTGTGTATACTCAATCTTGAATTCTTTTTCTTTTTTCAAAGGAAAGTATGCGATTAATTCCCCTTGATCCTCAAAGGAAAAGGCAATTACATGCTTATAAGGAAAAAAGAATAAAAAAGCGATGAGCAGAGGTATACCAAATGCCATGAATCTCTTGAATTTCATAGGTACCCCTTTCAAAACCAGATATCCCATTTAGAAAAAAACGAAGTCGATAGGCCACATAAAGCGAGCTACCGACCCAATTGCATTACTTGGAAACACCTTTTTCATTAAAGTATTTTGCTGCTCCAGGATGCACTTCCATTTCCCCTAATCCTTCTAGGGCAGTTTCTGCTGTAAGGAACTTGCCTTTTGCATGTGTGATTTGATCTGTGTTGTCATAAACAGCTTTAGTCATTTCATAAACTAAATCTTCATCAAGATCCTTTGTAACCACTAACATCGCTTTAACTGCAACTGTTTTTACCTCGGATTTGATTTTGTACGTTCCACTTGGAATTGTATCTTCAGCATAGTATGGATACTTTTTAACCAATGCTTGAATTTTGTCCTCTGCAATAGGCAGGACCATGATATCATTTTGTACGGATAGCGCCTCAACTGCACCTGTTGGTGTTCCGGCAGTAATGAAAGCTGCGTCAATATTTCCTGCTTGAATTCCTTCGGCCGACTCATCGAAGGACAGATTTTGTCCTTTAATATCTTTCTCAGACAAACCATGAATCTCCAGGATTTGCATGGCATTGATATATGCACCAGAACCCGGTGCACCTACTGATACCTTTTTACCCTTTAAATCCTCGATTGATTTAATTCCGCTTTTTGCAGTCGTTACAATTTGAACAGTTTCAGGATATAAAGAGCTGATCGCCATTATATTGTCAATGGGTTTCCCGTCGAACATTTCCGTTCCTTCAAGTGCATATGCGGCGATATCCGTTTGCGAAAAAGCGATTTCAGCCTCTCCAGCCCTTAACGTTTCCATGTTTTCGGCGGAGGCGCCAGATGTCTGAGGTGTTATGTTCGCTTTTGTTTTATCGGAAATGATTTTTCCAATTTGCCCTCCGAGCGGATAGTATGTACCTCCCGTACCACCAGTCAACAAACTCAAATTTTGGTTTCCGCTGCCCGAGACACCTGTTTTACTGTCTCCGCAGGCAGTAATAATACCGGATACCGTCAAAATCATGACCAATAAAAAGCACTTATGAAATTTTTTCATAAAACTCCCCCTCATGTGTTTTCATCATCTGCAAAAGATGATAATGTTATTATTCTACCGACCACCTTACTTTCCCTTTTTTTACAAAATTAGACACACCATCCAAAAGCACTAGTATTACATTAAATAGTTTTATAGAAATCCAATCACCAAGCTTAAATGTGTAAAAACACCTATTAAAAACAAGGAAAATTCGCTATCCAATAGTAATATTTTACCTTTTATTACCTATTCTTCCTTTCTTTAAGGATAATATTGACTCTTCCATTTTAGAAATATATTATTGTTATAAACTTATAAGTAGATGTTATAAAACGATCTTCCTAGCCTTTAATCGTTATATCCAGCTTTGTTTGAGAGGGAATCAACTGTCCAACCCTTTCTTTTCCAGCCATTTTAGCTCTGTATTTTCAAATCCAACTGAAGTGGGTGATTGTTTGAATTTCCTATCCCTCCGCTATTTCATAGAGGTTTCTAACCATCTTAGTTTCAGTGAGGCTTCCAAAACCCTGCATATATCCCAGCCCGGACTTAGCCAACAGATTTTATCCCTCGAAAAACAATTAGGCTTTAAACTTTTGAATCGAACCACAAGAAAAATTACATTGACGGAAGAAGGAGAGTACATCTATAAAAAACTTGCTCCTTCCTTTGAAGATATTGAGAAAACAGTAAATTACATAGTTGAAAATAAAGCCATCCCCAAGCCTAAATTGAAGATTGCTACCGTCCCCTCTGCAGCTAGTATATATATCCCGAAGTTATTGAAAAAGATAGTGGGGGAATACCCGGATACAGAATTTTACGTGCATGAAACAACATCCTCAAGAGCTGTAAAACTCGTAAACCAACAAAATTATCATATCGGTTTCATCAGAACGCCCATTCACAGTAACATCATCGCCAATGAAGGATTAAGCATGATTGAATTCATGAGGTTCCCTTTACAATTAGTCGTCTCCATTGATCATCCACTGGCCCAAAAGGATGCGATACATTTATACGAAGCAAAAGACGAACCTTTTATCCATTATGATGCCGTTCAAGCACACTCCCTTCAATTCCTTTTGGAAAAAGCTTGCATGACTGCTGGATTTTCACCAAAAGAATTATGTAAAGGCTCTGAATTACTGACGATCGCCAATCTAATATCCAATAACCTCGGCGTAGCCCTCATGCCGGAAGATATGGTGAGTTTGTTGGGAAAAAGCCAAGTTAAAGCCTTGAACATCGATAACTCGGAATTATTCAGTTCCATATCGGCAGTTTGGAAAAGCACGGATACATCCATTCTGACCAAGCATATTTTGAAAACGTTAGAGAATGATCATTCTCATGATAAATGAGATTCTAGACTGGAAAAGGCAGCAAAACGACAAATGTTTTTGGAGTTCCTGGAATTTGTCTTCGAAGAATTAAGCGGAGTATCACAATACGGGTATTGGTTAAAACAATCTAAAAAGTCGAATTCCTTGCTGAGAAGGAATTCGACTTTTTATTTTACTGTCATATTAGCCTGTTCCCTTTGTTAGGCAACAAAACCTGGAAAGCCTCTATTTACTTTTCATTTCCATTAAATTCAGGACAATCGCCCACCCCCATCCATCTTTAAGGGTCTCGCCTATGTACTAATTCATTTCTTCAGAAGAGCCATGTAGCTAGATAGAGGTTAGCCAAATAAGGAAGTACTATGCAACGGCTGAACTTTCGCCATCGGATCAATATAGGCTTTGGCATTATTGACTGCCGTAGGACCTTCACCAAATCCGGATGCAATTAATTTAACCTTTCCATCATACGTACAAATATCCCCGGCTGCATAAATGCCTGGAATATTCGTTTCTTGTTTGGAATTAACGACAATTGCATTTTTGTTGATGTTTAGTCCCCATTCTTTAATCGCACCAAGAGAAGAGACAAATCCGTAATTAATAATTAAATCATCTATATCAATCACTTCTTTTTGTTGCGTCTTAGTGTGTTCTAAAACAATTTGCGTAATTCTTTCTGCTCCTACCAATTCGGAGGGAATATAAGGTGTTTTGACCTCAACAGAGGAATTCACTAATTTTTCCACACTATGTTCATGGGCACGGAATTTATCTCTTCTGTGTATCAATGTTACCTTTTCAGCAATCGGCTCTAACATAAGGGCCCAATCAACAGCAGAATCCCCACCGCCAAGAATCGCCACTTTTCTTCCTTTAAAGCGGTTCATATCATTCACGAAATAATGCAAATTCTTATTTTCGAACTGTGTTGAATCTTCCAATTCCAGTTTACGGGGATGAAAGGCTCCATTTCCAGCAGTAATGATTACTGATTTAGAAAAATGAGTATCGAGGTTTGTAGTGATTTTAAATGTTCCGTCTGCTTGCTTTTCCATCTGTTCAACTGCTTCTTCAAGACAAATTGTTGGTTCAAATACTTTCATTTGTTCTTTTAAATTATCTATCAATTCCTGGGCCCTTACTTTTGGAAAACCAGCTATATCATAAATGAATTTTTCGGGATAAAGGGCTGATAGCTGTCCTCCCAATTGAGGAAGGCTTTCAAGGATTTTCACCTTTGCTTGCCTCATTCCTCCATAAAACGCCGTAAACAAACCAACTGGGCCGCCGCCAATAATTGTTATGTCATAGACCGTTTTTTCTTCTGTCAATGTAATCACTCCTTTTCTTCCAGGATGGTTGCTCATACTGAATATGATTTATTGGTGGTAAGGGATGTACTAGCCTACAAGTAATTCTTTCTTTTTCGAATTCCAGAAATGATGGATAAGAGCAATTGAATATCCACCCTTTCAAAGACAATCTGGATATGTCACCAGTTTAAAAATCTATAAAGCTATTATCTGTCACAAACGCACCTAGAATTATTATTCAAATTTATTAGGGTTACCATCAAAGGATAATTGAGCCACTTTTATAGAATCGGTTGGACATCCTTCTGAAGCATCTATCATATCGTCCTCAAGTTCATCAGGTATAATCGCTGCCCCAACATTATTATCCAATATAACGAACGCAATACCTTCTTCATCGTAATCATAAATATCCGGAGCTGAAGCACCACAAGCTCCGCAAGCAATACAAGTTTCTTTATCCACGATTGTATAATTAGCCATTATCTCTATCCATTCCTCTCTCTAATCTAGGCCCTGGTTTTTTACTAAGGTATTTGCAGAAGCCTTTTCCTACTCAATATCGTTCAAAAATTCCAAAATGCTCGAATTAAACTTTTCAGGATTTTCCTGATAACACAGATGCCCGCCTTCTGGAATTATCACGAGCCGGGAGTTCATTAACTCTTCATGAATTGCTTCCGACTCCTTTATAGGAGTTACAGTATCCAACTCTCCACAAATTACAAGAACAGGGACATTTATATGAGATAACAAACTCATTTGATTCAGATGATAAAGTGAATTTGCTACCGAACGATATCCTGCCGGTCTTACCTGTGTCATAATCTCTTTTACTCGCTTATAGACTTTTTCTGAAGCATGGGGAGATAGCAATGCTTGTATCCTCTTTTCCGCGATCTCCTCAGTAGAAAGGTTTTCAATTGAAAATAATCGATTTTTCAATTTCGTCTCGTTCTCCTCTGGGGTTAGAGCAGCAGCCCCTCTTGTCGAATCGGCCAATATAAGTTTATTAATCTTATCAGGGTACAGGCTACAGAACTCTATCGCGATTGCCGCTCCCATTGAATGGCCAAGCAGATGGATTTTTTCCAACTTTAGCTGATCTAGCATGCCGTTCAGAATACGTGCAAACTCTTTGAAATACTTAAATTCTTCTGCTGGATCTGAACTTTTCCCATAACCCGGTGCATCCCATGCAATTACTGTATAATGCTCCTTTAATTCCTGGATTTGCTCCTTCCATGACTGTGAATTATTACTCATGCCGTGTAATAATACTAAAGGTTCTCCATGACCTTCTATTTCATAATGAATGCTTAAATCTTCTACTTTTACGTATGGCATAATATCAATCCCCTTTTAAGGTGAATCTCTGACTCTTAAAACACCTGTACTTGAAATATCTTTCTAAAAAAGCGAATGATAAACTATTTTTATATTTCGCTTGGAACTAGCTTTCTTTTCTATTATGAAAGTGCTTCCTATCCTGAAGTTAAGCAGGAAATCCCACTTCCGTTCCCTTCTAATTTAGCTAAAACAGTATTAAAGAACTGTGCCAGCTTAGCCAAGTCCTCGCACTGACAATCCGCCATCGCTGGAAATGACCTCACCGGTGATGGCGCGTGATTCGTCGGAAGCTAACAGTACATACGCCGCAACGTGATCTTCCGGCATCTGGGCAAGTTGAAGGATATTCCGTTTTTTAATGCTGCTTGCTTTCGTATCATTATCGACGATTTTCACAAATGGACGCAGCGGCGGGATCACAGTAAGTGCTGTCAATGTCCCCCCTGGGGCTACCGCATTTACCCGGATGGAAGGAGATAGTTCGAACGCAAGCTGGCGCATCAATCCAATTTGGGCGTGTTTGCTCGCTGTATACCAAACACCGCCGCCATCTGGATAAAAACTTGCACCGGAGACGGTAAAAATAATATTGCCATTTGTTTTTTTCAGTTCTTCAAGAGCGGCTTTCGCCCCGAAAAAAGAGCCTTTTACGTTAATATTGAGAAGGAAATCATACGCTTCGGAAAGCGCCTCAGGAGTCACATCGGCAAATTTGGCAAATCCATCGAACACGCCGGCATTCGCCACGAAAACATCCAACTTTCCGAATTGCTCAACAGTAGCTTGGACCGCTTGCTCATTGTCTTCGTATTTGCTTACATCTCCCTGATATGTAAGGATATTTTCACCAAATTCTTCCTTCATTTTCGCTAACGTGTCTTTAGAGCGGCCGATAATGCTCACTTTTGCTCCTTCTTGTATAAAACGGCGAGTGACAGCCTCTCCAATTCCAGAAGCTCCCCCTGTAATCCATACGACTTTATCTTTTAAGGCCATGCCCATTGTCTCCACCCCTTCTATTATCTTTCAAACGTGATGAACGGTTATACAAAGATCGCGAGCACATATTTTTTCATAACGACCACATAGTGTTTTATACACAAAACAATGTTTTTTATATAAATAATTCTAAAATGTAATCGCTTTATTGTCAATGTAAAAAAACTGAAACGATCGTTCGGGAATACACTGTCTATATCATTCTGCGGTTATCCTTACTACTGCGGCACTCGTCAATAAGTATGATTTTTTTGTGGTTTCTCAGTAAGATTCTAGCGCCAATCTTACCGAGAAACCCTTCTAAAAAACATATTAACTTTTTAGCGCTTATAGTGTTACTTTGTTTCCTGTCGCATTACTTAGGTGATATTCGGCAACTTCTTGTTTAATCATAAATAAGTACGCCACAAACCCAAGAATGGCTGCTACAATCAGCATGGCAATGGAGGGACCAAAATCACCGCCAGACAAATCGCGGCTCCACCCCATAATGTAGCTTGAAAATCCACCCATAATATTTGTGAATCCCATTAAACCGGCTGCGCGGCCAGCTGTTTCAGGTGTTGAAAATTTGATGATGAAGAAATTGGTCAGGTGAAACATACCTCCTTGAGTTCCCATGGCGAGCCCCATGGAAACGCCAGCGAAAATAGGATTTGGTGCAATGACAGCGATTGTCAAAAATACAGCTGTTAGTATGAAAAGAATTGTCGCAAGTAAGCTCGGACGCTTCGTTTTGTCCGCCAGAAATCCGCCAGCCAGGACAAATCCAAGCGCGAATAGCCACGATAATGAAGTAATACCAGTCATTGCTTCCCTTTCAAACCCTTTGGCCTCAACGAGATATGTAGGCAGCCAAATACTGATTCCAAAGAAAAGAAAGGACGACATCAAATTGCCAAACCAGACAATCCAATAACGATAATCCTTTGCAAAGAATTGCTTCGACTGCACATCATCCGCTTCGTCTTTTTGGCGAATATAGGAGACTTCTTCTTTACTCATGCGTGGATGCTCTTCTGGCGTATTACGAGCCAAAAACAGGAACATTGGAATATTTATAAACAAGTTAAAAGCGGCGAGAGCAAAGAACGCGGCCTGCCAATGAAACGTTGAAATAATTAGTATGAGCATAACGGTACCCACTGCCGGGCCAAGGTAGTTTCCAGTGATCCAGAATGACTGTGCCCTGCCAAGCTCTCGTTTATTAAACCAATTCGAAATGAATTTTCCCGATATCGGGATCATCATACCTTCCCCAATTCCGAGGATTACCCTACTGATTAAAAACATTTCGTATGAAGTGGACAGCCCGCCCATTACCATTGTCGCTGTCCATACCAGTAAACCTAAAACTGCTGTTTTCCGTGCCCCTAACTTGTCGATGATAACTCCCCAAAAAATGTTGGAACAGGAGTATGAAATCATGAATATAAAGGAGATCAAGCCAATTTTCGCATTTTTATCCGGGCCAGTTAAACCAAGATCACTTAAAAATCCCGGATCGGTTTGGATAACAGAGATACCTACTTTATCAATCTGGCCGAAAAACCAGAAGAAAAAAATAGGAATCGCAATGTACAACCATCTTTTTTGACCTTGTAACATGTTATTTCCCCCTTATAGCAGCTCTTTTGAATACGCTTTCATGATTTCTAAAAAAAAAAAATGCCTGTCAAACTAGCAACTTTACCAATTCCCCCTTTCAAAAGATAGCAGCAACTATTGTTTTATATAAAAAACAATGTTACCGATATTTAATGTTATATTGAATTTTCATAATAGTCAATATTATTCAGATTAATATTTTTCCCAACAGAAAAAGTAGTTTTATATACAAAACTATTAAAGGCATTGCTTCGAACAAAACAACCTGAAACAATACCTTAACCCTTTATCACATAAAACCAGATAACGTTTCTGCTAATTCTCGAGCCTTAGTTAAATAATGTCCAAATGCTGCCGCTTGAGTCTTGAACCGCCATTTCGCAATTCCCGCATATGTAACCCCAAAATAGTAGTATGATTCTCCAATATCTCACCTCATTCATTGCCGTCTTTCCTTTTATAACGATTCATTATAAAGATATAAAAATTAACTATTTTTATTATTTATCAGCCAATGTTAGCATTTTGTTATAAGTTATTTGAAAGGATGAGAGATGAATGTCTATGAACTATTCTGAATTCGCAGTATTCGGGCTGGGCCCCATCGGAATTGAAATTCTCCGCAGTGCTTATCAAACGAATCCGCAATCGATTATCGGTGTTGTCGATATTGCTCCCGATAAGGTAGGAAAGGATATTGGGTTACTAATCCATGAAAAGGAAACCAACAAGTGTGTAGTCTCTCATATACGGGATGTAAATACCGAAGCTGGCCACCCTATCGCCCTACATGCAACCGGCTCCGACGCACAACAAGTATGGCCCCAAATCAAAGAGCTTCTAGATCACGGATTTTCAGTGGTTTCCACCTGTGAACAGCTTTCCTTCCCTTGGCATCGCTACCCTCTACTTGCAAAGGAAATAGATGATTATGCTAAAGCTAAAGGGCTTAGTGTCATTGGGACCGGAATCAATCCAGGGTACATCATGGATACTATGGCCATTTCATTTACGACAGTATTGACCACGGTTAACCAAATTAAGGTCAATCGTAAAGTGGATGTTTCGAAAAGGCGCCTCCCCTTACAAAAAAAGGTCGGAATCGGGATGACCAGGGAAGAGTTTGAATTTTTAGCTGAGCGGAATAAAATTGGGCATGTAGGACTTGAGGAGTCTGTCAGGTTGATCGCTTATGGGCTGAATTGGAAACTTTCAAATGTAACCAATACCATAGAGCCAACGATTGCAAGCGAAGAAATGACAGTCCCGCTAACTGTCTTAAAACCAGGGGATGTTAATGGGCTTCATCAAATTTCCACTGGCAAGACGGTGGACGGAAAGGAAATTTCCTTGGATTTAACGATGTCTGCAGGTATTAAACAGGAAGATGAAATCGTTATTGAGGGTAACGAAACCCAAAGGTTGATTGTTCCAAACGGCATTTTTGGAGATACCGCCACCGCAGCAATGATTATCAATACCGCTAAGCAAATTGATGCGCTCCGTAAACCAGGTTTACTTACAATGGCTGACATCGGGGTGCCTAGAAATATAAATCAAACAGACTTGGTGCGTTTGTAACGGCTAACCAACAATCTTGCGATAAAGTCTTACGATATTGGAAAAGGTGAACCCCGAATGGTTCACCTTTTCGTTTTGGTTCAGCTGAGCATGCCAGCATGACAAAAAACCACCATAAGCGGTGGCTTTACTTCCTATATGTAGTATGTAGGAATCGACCATTTTATGTAAGTTATCTTATTTCAGAAAAATATATTCCGAAAATGACATGATTTTACTATTTTCATTAATGTGTGTTAGGTTACAAAAAATACGGAAAATATAACTCCTTAAAACCCTTTAATTAACGGCCTTAAAACTATAATTAAAAAAATAAAGTTGGAAAAAAGTATAAAGAACCCGTTACAAAAAAGTCGGAAAATTTTACGATTCATTTGTAGATCGGGCATTGTAGTTCAAAGATTATTTACTTCTAACAACTTCCTTTTCATCTATTCCGATTTCCTTCATTATTTTTTCCATTACTTCTTTATCTTCACAGAATAATAAATCACAACTTTTGGAAGCAGCTAACACTTTATTGTAAATATAAGCAGGGTAGGTAAGCAGGGTAGGTACAATTCCCAAACTCTTCTTTCAACTTAATATCAGTTAATCTTCCCTGCTTATCCAAAAATCATAACCTATTCTTTATAGCAAATTGATGTTGATCATAAAGCAGAATAAACCGCTTCTTTCCGCATTAGTCATAGGTCTCTTTATTAAACTCTCTTGTATCAATTTCTATCTAATTCGGCTATTAACTATATGGGTAGACGAATCAAATATTTTTGTAAAAAAACTAAGATTCACTTTTAAAGATTGAAAGCACTTATTTATTTCGCTCGAACTAAAATTGGTTACCCTTAATGAGAAAGCCAGTAAACATAATCTGTATGATACAACTTTTCGTTTACAGGAGTGATAGGAGACTACGCACCCTTTGGTCCTTAATATCTATTCCTATTACTCTAGATATATTTATTATTGTATTACCATATACCAATAATTACCTCATTTATGAATCGTTTATGACTTGGGAGAATACTTGTTCCACTTATACCTGCTTTTTTTAATAATTTGGTTTTGGTTAATGGGTCGTTATATGCACGCATTTCTTTAACCGCCCATTTCAACTTTCGCAAACGGTATTGCTCTAGAGTTTCACATATCGAATCAATATATTTTTGAGTTAAGGGGATGCTCCCCCTCATTGCCTTAACTACAGAAGGTGACTTTAATTTATTAGAGATACTATTTCTTGTTATTCTCTTGGGTCGATGATGTTCATAAAGGTCCCAGTTTTCCACTATTGTCTTCACTTCAACTAACAGTTGTTCATCCCTTTTCTGCCAGTTAATTTTCTTTATACTCCTTTTCCCTTTCTTCACCTTATTCTTTTTAAGCCACTCATTATCGTATTTTCTAAGCCACTGTGATACTGTATCTCTGTATCTTTCATTTTCGACCGATTCAAGGAGATTTAACCATTCCGCTCTTCGGTGTTTAATATTTTCATTGGTTCCTCCTTTTTTCGATATTTTATCGCTAAATTTTTGACTTATTAACGTTTGTTCCAGTTGCTCGCCTTTCCAAGAATATGATAAGTTCATTAATGTAGCATAACGCTTTATAGTATTGGGAGATACATTTAACTTTTTCGCAATATCCTTCATTGTGTTCCCCTGTTTAATTAATTGCTTAAGCTTTTCTTTCCATACAGGACCAAAATCAGTGATTTTTCCGATTTTAAATTTATCACTTTCTACCAGATCAGGTCCCTTTCTTGAATAAGAAAATCCACATTTACATTTAAATCTCCCTATCGGTTGATTTGTACTCCCACACTCAACTATTTCAATCTCTTTTATAACATCCTTTCCATAATCACTATGAGCTGGATTCAAGCACATCCAAGGACCATTGCCGAAAGGTGGTGGTGTTTTCAAATCCTTTTTTGCTTCAAGGAAAGGTGGTGGTGTTTTCAAGTCTTTTTTTGCTTGAATGTTACCTGAAAAGAATTCCCGCAAACTCCCACTTAAGAGAATTATTACTAATATATGTCTAAGTGGATGAATACTACTGTTCCCTTGCCGAAAGATACTATCAAACCAACCGTTCTCCGACCCCCTTGAAGCAGAGGAGAGCAATTCCAATAGTTCTTTACTGTAAAAGTTCTCAAAGTCCTTTCTCCACTTCCTTAGATTTACGTACCTACTGCGTATATATCCATTCGTTTTAAGCAAGGCTTTGTAATTTTCAAGAGTTTTAAACTCCAAGTCGACTTCTCTCTCATTTAATAGCCATTTCACTTCAATCGCATATGTTAATAATTGATTTAAAACTTCTTTTTCAAAGTGTAGAGTATTGGCATTTAAAAAAAAATCCTCATTAGGTGTGCTAAAATGATGTTTATTAAATTCAATTAATTGTTTACTAGAAGTCATAAGAGGAACTTGGTGGTCAGGGCATACAAACACACCAGGTATCTGGTGTGTTCTCCGCCAATAAGATTCTCCAAAATTTTCAATATCCTCTTCCATACAGTGCTTACAGTGACATAATAATTTCTCAATTTTTATATCACTACTTCCCGTGCTCAAACTTCTTGTAATTCCTGAACCATTACTATCAATCATCTGATTTTTAATGATAAACCGCTTTTCTTCAGGCAAAAAAGCTGAATAATAAGGGTACAAGGTATGGTTATAGATTAAATCATCTGTGGTTAATCCTATATCTGGTATTCTACTTTGTAACACACCAATATGAGAAGGCATATCCCATTTAGCTCTCCATACTCTTATCCCTAGTAAATTTGTAATCGTATGTTTATAAGTCATATTACCAGAATATATATGGTACCTTGCAATGATGCTATAAAGGGTTTCATCTGGATAAGGTGTTGGGAAAAAAGTTATCATTTCTACCACCCCGTTTTCATTCATATAATCCTGTTATTTAAGTAAAGTTGTTGGAAAAAGAGTTAAATATCTAACTACACCACCTTTATAGCAACACCTTCATCTTGTTGTGTCTTTTCCTTTAATACTTAAAATCCTCATATGGACTTGCAATTAAGTCATTCTCATATAAAACATCATATACAGAACGTTGATTTTTTATTGATTCTTCTAATAGCTTCCTTAAGTCGTTTCCTTCATAGTTACCCTTAGTTTGACTCTTCTTCTTTTGATTCATTTTTTTGTTTACTTTTTCTTCAGCAATTTGTAATGCTTTATCATAAAGATGTTGAATATCATAATTTGTGACGTTTAGTGTATTGAACAATGTTTTTACCGAATCCTGTACAATTTTACTGTCTCTGATTTTCTCTGCTAGTTTTGCAACCAACATTCTTCTCAAATCCTGTTCAGATTCTTTTGTTTTTTCCGCTTCATACTCCATAAAGTTTTCTAAATAAATACGTTCTTTTAATCCCTCAACGTATTCCTCGAAATCCACTGGTTTTAAATCTTCATACTTTTTTAGCTTTTCTGAATCCCCTGATCTCAACGCATCCAACATTGGTTTTAAAAGCTTTAAATAGTTTCTAGAGGAGCTTCTCATAAATTCTCCTGTTATTTTCTCAGTACCCTTAAAGATTGCATCCATTTGAGATAAGAAAAAAATCTTCTTTGCTAAATCCAAAATACCTTGACTCTCATCATATAAAATGTCTTTAAGTTCATCGTTGAGCTCTACAGGAATTTTTGTCCACTGATATTTCCATAAACCAGTCATTAACAAATCCCAAGTCTTATTTCTTTCCATCCTCATCCAAGGACTATTACCTTGCCCTGTTCCACGTAATGCTTGTCGAAATTCCCCATTCAAAATATCAAAAGCCTTATTTGTGCCAATTAGAATCACAGGAATGCCAATTGTATTTACTAATGTAACAAAGAAATTAAGCATATTTTCTTTTCCGCCGCTTTGTTGCAAACTGAGGTGCTGAATTTCGTCTACAATTAATACACCCAAATGATGAGCCCTGGCAATATGGCCCATTAAGGGTAATAAAGTGTTTGTAGCTGTTTTACCTTGATGTCTAGAAAAATAATCCGTTCCTAACAATTTATCCATCTCCATAAAAAAGGCATTACACAAACCTTTTGTAGACCCATCTGAAGGGCATTCCAATTTCAACCAAGGAACTTGTGTTATAATTAGGCTATTTTCATTATATTTAGAATGCCTTAATACTTGGGGATAGATATTTAAAACTCTTTCCACCCCCGTAGACTTTCCGGTACCAGACACTCCTATAATCGAAAATCCTTGAACTCTTCTCTTCTTATTTGCTTGATCTAACTCCGGCATTTTACCTTGCATTAATGCCTGATAACTTTTGTTCATATAAATGGTGTGATCCCTATCTAAAGGGTTACGATTTATATATCCCTGCCTGATAATCGCTGAAATTTTTCTTTCCAATGCTAAATGTGCCTCAAAAGGCTGAAAGTAATCAAAAATACGTTGTAAGCAATGAAAACGCAATTCGTTGCTTAATTGCTTTTCTTCATCATTAAAAGGTGGTTTGACGGTCATAATCCTTGCTACTTCACCTATAGATAGTATTGGAGGCAGAGCTTCAATTAAAGGATTATCTTGATATTCGATTAGAGGCTGTTTGTTATAGATTGCTTCTGGAAAGTGCATATTAGGATGCATCTTCAGAATCCAACTCCTTTTGTAATTGAAGCAACAACTCCAGTTCTGGAGAAACCTCTTCAATATCTTCAACAGTTTTTTCTCGGATCTCATTTTCCGGAATATTTTGACTCTTGCTGTTAGACTTCTCTTGTTCCTTTTCTAAGTTAAAGGCCTCGTTTTTACGATTTTCTTCCTTTTCAACCTTCCTGTTTTCTCTAATATTTTTTGTCTTTTCTCTTTTACTAGGGTTCTCGGTTTGTTCCTTCCTTTTTTTTACAGATTTATCGATTTCATCATTTATAGCGTTCTTATAGTTATAGAAGTCTTCTGTTCTCTCCTTTTCACCTTTCCTTTTATTTATTTCTTGTATTTTTTTCATTACCTGAAATTCTTCGTATGAAATATCACTATAGAGTTTGTAATGTTCCGGAAGATAACAAACTTCAAAACCATCTTTTGTCATAAGATATATTTGATTCATACTTCTGCGGTCATAGGCAAGCCAAACTTCTTTTCTGCCGAAAGCTGCATCCTGATACCATCCTTCTTTTTCCGCTCTCTCACATTTGTTATACACGTCTCTTTCAAAATGGATGCCCATTTTAGTAATAGAACCTTTTTTTCTTTCCATCAATTGCAATTTTACGTAATCCTCCGAAAAATCCTTTAATAGACCAGATCTGTTTCCAATCCCCCATCTCCAAAGGTGTTTGGGAATAAGTTGAACATCATTAGCGACTATTTCAGCATCAGGCTTATATTTATCTATCCATTGTGAATTATTATGGAGTAAAACAGAGCGGATAATAATTTTTGTAAATTCTTTTAGTGTAAGGGTTGCGTCTAGACGATAATCTCTCTCTCCGCGCTCTAACCCATCTTTTGTGACAGAACCTGGAATAAAGGGCTTAATCCTCCTATTTGTAACTCTGAAGAATTGCTCTACAATACCTTTTAAATCTGCTCTATATGGAGGGGCATTCTCTAACCTTATTCCAAAGGATCTATTTAGTTGTTCTGCCTTGTATCCCTTAAATTCACCTCTATCAGCAAATATACTTTCTGGGAAATGGTGAACAGGCCATTGGTCCTCTGTAATTGTTATTCCATATTCTGCACAAAATTTCACTTTATCGGTTATTGTATTTACCATTGCCATAGTAGCCCCAAGCCAGGAGGCATTCTCCAGCCCAACATACAAACCTGCAACCATACGACTAAACACATCTATCACAAAGTAAACTGTTGGTCTACCTATCACAAGGTCAGGATTTTTTTCGGACACCAGATAAACATCAGCAACTGTGGAGTCTATTTGGTATTGTTCACCTGGACCGGAAATATATTGATCGGATACCCCTAACAAGGGCCGGTCCTGAAGTAAATGCTTTCTTGGTCCCTTCTTGAAGATATTTCTTTTTTCACTATTCAGGAGTGGCGTAGTCAGATACCAGTATCTAAATTGACGTATAGTTGGCCTTACATCCTCCAATTCAAGTTTTTTTTCGCCATTTTCAAACCAAACCCTTTTAGTGAAATTTTCTTCAATTATCGAGTGGTAAGAATCTGATATTAATAATTTTTCGGAAGGTTTATATTTCAAGATTCCCCTTGCAAACATTTGAGAAATGTCGGGAGTAATATTAATACCATCATTTCCATCAGGATACGTTTTGGGTCTTCCGATTTTTTTGTCACTAAGAGTTTTTTTCTTGCCTCTTCCCCCGCAGCTTTTATAGTTGGGCAATAAAGCGTTAAGGATATTTCCTCTTTGCCAATATAAGCGGAGGTATTTATTTATATATTTAAGAGGTGCTTTTTTCTTCGAATCGGGATAACTCTTTTTAATTAACTGGGACCTGCTATCTTTATAATAAACTGCTGGTTCTACACTTGCGAAATCTTTAATCAGCTCCCATCTATTATTTCGATTTTCTATCTCTTTTTTACTTAACTCTACGTCAGAAAAGTAAATCTCAGTGAATATATTATCTTGAACGAATTCCAACAGTTCATCTGCTAGTAATTTTTCCAATGTTTTAATAGTAAACTTCTCAGGCCAAGCTTTTTCATCTACAAGATCGATTGTAATAGCTATACTATAATCAATATCGACCCACAGAATCCTTTGGAGAATACCATTATTACCATCATTAATTTTTATTACCTGATTTTTTGTAAATATCAATTCCTATCACCTTCTTGTTCGTCAACTCTAGTTACGTCCAAGATTTTTATTATTTCTTTTGTTAGATCAATTGGTACAAACATATCTTTGACTTTCATTTTTTTATTTGCCAGGGTATATCGGAATAATAAAATAGCCGTTCCTTCTGGTAGATTATAATGACTTTCAAATCTTGCAAAAGAATCCAAAAGAGTTTCATTTGAATTGTAGAGAAAAGTTTTCAACTCATTTATAAGTAATGAAATCATTTCCGGTTTAAAAGGTAGACCCCTAGAGCTTTTATAATAGTGCAGCCAATTCATATTTTTCCTAAATTTCTCATCTATCTCTTTATTCGTTATGATTCTCCAATCTATCCCTTGTTTCTCCCAATATGCCTTCTCTAACTGAAGCTTTTCAATAGTTCGTCTGTCTGACATTTTATCTGAAGGTTTTACCGACCTAGCAATCAGTTTACTACCAGATTCCGTTTTAACTGTTAAGAGAAAATCAGTAGTCATCACAACATTCACATCTGTCCCTAAATAAACAGAATGTTTTATGGATAATTTCTCTGCCAATTCCACAGTTATATTGCGGTCTAAAGGAAACTGTTCACGTATGTCTACTATATTATCTGACCATTCATAACCCAAGAAAACAAAAAATTCCAAATTCGATAAAAGCTGGTGTGTTCGGTTTGTTTTCCAACCTAATGGTCTGTTACTCTTACCTTCTGATGGCACATCCTTAATATGGATCCAAGGGGTATACTCTTGTCCTGTACCGGAGCCGCATCCATTTTTAATCATTTTTTCAATCGTTTTTTCTGACCATTTTTTATATCCCATATATACACCTTCATCCTTATTATCAAATATATGGTATCCTCCCAAATAGTCCAATTCAATGACCAATATTTATCAGGCCTTTAGACAAGCTTTGCTAAAAATATTTTTTTTATTAAAGAAAATATAAATAAAGAGAGTTTTATTTTTTAAAAGAATATCCTATTTTTATATTTCTTTTTTGTTTATAAAATAATTAATAGGCAGATTTATTTGTTTATATACACAAAATAAAAATAATTATTATTTAATTTTCTATAAAGAAAGGAAAATATTCTTCAAATAATAACCTCGCCAAAGGCGAGGTTTTCTCATTTCAACATTAAGATAAGTCTTTGTTTGGGGTATGTGCAAGAACATTATCATTGAAATAAGCCTTATATTAATAATCGTTTCGTAAACATTTTAACCTTATGGCTTACTAAATGTTTTTTTATAGCTGCTTTCTTATATAAACCAAATTCTGTAATTTGCTTATCTTCAGATACCATAACCTTGAAGCTCCACTTTAACTTTCTTATATAATATTTATCATCGGATTCAATATGGGAATTAATTAACATCAGGGTTTTAGGTAATTTATGCCCATATTTGATGATCAAATATGGCTTTTCAGTTTTTCTAGCCATTAAAGTTTTTGTTATTCTAGTTGGTCTTTCCTCATCATTTTCCCAGTTATTTATTATCTTTTTAACTTCTTCATACAATATTTTATCCCTATTTTCCCAATCGGAAATTTTTCCATTTATTTGTTTGTTTATCTTAATTGGGCTATTTTCTATTAACCATTCCCGGTCGTGTTTATATAACCAAGAATAAAGAGAGCCATTTAAAATGATTAAACCTGTTACTCCCAAATCTTGGTTGGCAGACAATAGTCGGGACCAAAGGCCTCTCTTTTCTATTACAATATCTTGTGACTTACTAGCACCATTATTTTTATCTTTAAAACGAATGGAGTTTTTAGCCTCTTCAAGATTTTGTCCCTTCCAAGAAAATTCAATATTTAACAAGACCGCTTTCCTTTTAACAGTAAAAGGATCGACTTTTAGTTTTCTTGCAATATCTCCAAGGGATGAACCTGAGGATATTAACCTCCTCAACTCGCTATTCCAAAATTCTCCATATTTAACGATTCGACCAATCTTAAATTGATCCTCTACAGTTAGATCGGGACCTCTTCTGGAGTAAGAAAATCCACATTCACATAAAAAATTTGCAACAGGTTTACCTGTAGCTTTACACGAAGTTATATTGATATGCGATATTACTTTTTGTCGATATAATTTATGTGCCGGATTTAAACAGGGCCAAGGTCCCTGACCAAAAGGTAAATATTTATGTTCATTTTCATAAAAAGTTTTTAAGTTACCACACAAAAACATAATAACTAAAATATGTCTTATGGGATGAAAGACTTTTTGATGTTTTTGAACTATTTGTACCAGCCAATTAGATTGCTCCTTTTTTACTTCAGACTCTAATAGCAACAAGGAATTATTTTTATAATTTTGTTTAAACCGATTTGATAATTCCTCTTGATATACCCTACCTTTTACAGAGGCAAGTTTCATATTTTTGAGTATCGATACGTATTTATTTCTATAGTAGTTTAAGTCTGACATTTTAATATCTTTATTTAGGATCCATTTAGCTTCCTTTGCATATGAACTTAAAATCTCAAATGTAAAACCATCAATGTCGTTAGTTGAGGGTTCTATGAACAAGTCTTCTGTAACTAAAAGAATCTTTTTTCGATCATACTCATATAGTTTTTTCTTCGTTTCAATTAGTAAGCTATTATGTTGAGGGCAAATAATAACGCCAGGTAACTGATGTACTCTATGCCAATAAGTCTCCCCAAATTGCTTTATATCTTCCTCCATACATTCTCTACAATGTTTTAAAGTTCTTTTGATTCCTATACTACTTGGATTTATTCCTATTTGGTTATGAATATTGCTTCCATCAGTACCTTTCATTTTTTCCATTATTTTTATTGCTCTTTCCTCTGGAATAAATGCAGAAAAGTAAGGATAAAGTGTATGTTGAAAAATAATATCTCTTTCGAAATATCCATTTCCTAGCCTATCAACTAAAATTCCAATACCAGATGGAAAATCAGGAGCAAAACGTTTATTAGAATCACCAAACAAATCTTCCATAATATGAATATAGTTAAGAAGACCGCTAAGCATACTGTATCTACCTAATAAACTATACAAAGTTTCATCAGGATACGGAGAAGGAAACGTATTAATCATTGGCATCCTCTTTCTTTAAACATATTTACATCTTTATTATTTTCCATATTTTTTAAAATTTATACAGTCTTATAAAATAATAGGATTCTCTTTTTAGAGAGGAGCTTTATTGTACGGTATTTCATTTTGTAGAATTACACTCATTTTTGAGGACGCTATCAGTAGTTATAGGTGCGAAGCTTTTGATTAACAATCTTATTTCTTAAACAAACTTTTCCGCTTGCTTGGCTTTGGATCTTTCGAATTCCATTTCCCCCAATCTTTGTTGTTTTCCAAAAGTATCTTTAACTTATAACTAAACGGCTGCAGAAATGACAATCTATTTGACATAGCTATTGGCATCAAAATAAAGAAAACTCGCCTCCTTAATTGGCGAGTTTTCTTTATTTTGGTGTTCAGGTTCCTTGTTTGACTAACGCATCCATTAGTTTAATATAAACAAATGATCAATTGATAATAACCAATTTTATAACACATTACTATATATAGGAAAATGCAACGATCAGAAGAGTAAGCAGCCGATTGTTTCTTTTACTGATGCTAAAAACCTTTATATCGTCTTCGCGTGAATTTCTTTTCTCTATAATCATTGAAAATAAATTTAGTAGCAAAATCTCCACTAAAGAAATCAAAGCTAGAATTAGAACCAAATGAAACCTCAAGCAAATGATATTGTTTTTTTTCTGTATAACCAATTATCTGGATATCTTTTGTGTCAGAACTAATATTTGAAAAGGCATAAGCATTATGAGCTGTGAAATAACCTCGATAATACAGATCTGACTTTTTCCGGTGTTTTATCCATTCGTCTCCCACTTGGGTAACTTCTCTATAAACTTGTTTTAAAAAAACGAATGTTTTATGTAAATCATACGCCTTGTAATCAATTATCAGTGTACAGTCTGTAAGAACTATGGGTTCAATTTTTTTATTTTGTCTATAAAATAAATTATTAATCATTTTTGACCACGTTCTAAGTATGAAATTATAATTGCATTTTTTAATTCCTCTATTTCATTAACTAAATTGTTCATATCCTTTTTTACTAGCTGCATTTGTCCGTATCGTTCTTCAAAATTCAGTTCAAAACTTCTCCTCTTTTTCTTCGCTGATCTCTCCTCTTTAGGAAAGGTATAATGACTTACCTCAGCTAGAACCTTTTTAGGATTATCGGAGTTAATGTAATCAAAAAATGAGTCATAAAAAAACACGACTTCTTCACCAGCGTCTAAAAGTGGCATCCGCCTAAACATATTTAGGTTGTTAAGCGTACTATCACCGTATGGCAAATCAGGAGAAAAAATTACTTGCATATCATACGCAGGCCCTCCACCAGAATTTTTTAAGACAATATTTAAAAAATTGCTATCTTTTTCATCTGGGACAAGTCGTAGGGTAACAGTTGGCTCTTCCTTAGAAATTCTTTGTCGTCGTGTTTCAAGAAAAGTAAAATAAGATATAAACAATAACAGAATTCCACCAATTGCAGCTGTAGCAGTAGACAAAGCAGACAAAGCTGTAGCAAAATCGGAGTCATTGTACAATGTTTGGACATTCTTGGTAACTAATATTACCATCAGTAATAATCCTAATAGTACACAAGAAAAAATAAGAAATTGTTTCAAAAACCGCACACGTATACCCCCATTTGTCTAATTCGAATAATTTCATCTTCAACTAAAGAATCCATTAATAAAAAAACAATTAATAGTTAAACGATTTATGCTCCTTTATCCCTTCAATCATATATTCTATCTATTGGTCATTGATCAATTAAAATTGGAGGCTCCTTACTTCACAGTAGGAGCAGTGTAGAAACTATTGATTCACTTGAATCCAATTAGTTAATTTCTCCGGTACCTTTTGCTTTAATAATTCATCAGCTTCTTCTATTTTAGTAACAACAGATTCTTCACCATCAACTTCTAAATAAACTGCTTGCACATCGTAATTTGCATAAATCTTAATTTTAAGATCATTTTCTTCATATTTTACGCTGAAGTTTACCACTTCTCGTTGTTTTTCTAAAAAAGGAATCCTTAGTTTTATATCATTAGTATATTCAACTAGAAATTGAATATATTAATTATGCTCCAGTTACACCTGCTAGTCCTTGTTTTGAGTTTACAACAAAACGATTGCCTGTCATCATACTATCAAGGTAGTCCTCATTTAAAAGCCTTAAAACTTCCCACTTTTTTTCTTTTGTGAAAACGATTTTTTCATTTTCAATGGAAACTTCAATATGAAATGCATCTATAGTTTCTTGTATTCTATCAAGAGTGATTGAGTCAAAATAATCCTTCCTTGAAATGCTGTATATCTTTGACAGCATTGCAGGCTGTGTTGAACACATCTTCTTCAATTCTTGGACGTTTTCGATGGGGATTTTCGTGACTATATGATCTATGATACCTTGTGCCTTTTTGGATAATTCTTCATAAAACTGAAACATATAATGGAAGTAAGTTGTGGCATTGATATATAAATGATTATCATATTCCAGGCAATCGAATTTGTCATCAAACACAAGGACTTTTTCTTCCAGTGTATCATAAGCACCGTTATTAAAAACTGCTTTAAGCCCTTTTGGTTTGGTTAACTCTTTGCCGTGTAGGAATTTACGGAACAGTTTAATGCTCTTACCTTTATCTGTTTCGATTTGAAGTACATAGTAAGAAATGGACTTTATAAAACGGTCGTCTGAGAGTTCGAGGACAGCCGTGTTTGTAATCGCTGGCATTGTGTCAATTCGTGTCTTAATTTTTTCGTACTCTTTTTCCTCTAATTTTATTTTCTCCCATTCAAATGATTCTTTTTTATAGCCCGGGTCATAGTCAATTACTTTTGCCTCTTCGTTTCTAATTCCTTCAATAAAACCGTTAAGGTAAATAGATGCCATACTTTTAAAGTCGGCAGCTAATTGCTTTTTTATGTTTAGTTTTCGATACTCAATTGATTCACCTCTAATACCCACCAAATAGATGCTAATTTTATGATCTGTTTCCAAAATATTAGCTAAGTTATTTGCTACATCTTGCATCTTTTATCCCCCTAAATAAATATCATTGTCTAACTGTTTGACTTCAATTGTTTCGTTATGCATTAATTGGCTTTTCTTTGTAATGAGCATTATGGTTCTGCTGTTATCTATTTGAATTTCATAGATATGGTAGCGAAAAATGTTTAGGATTGGGTTAGTAAAGATAAGATTTGAATTTATATAAATAATAGCCAATATTCCGAAAACTATGAATAGAGATAAGGTAGTTTGTATGTTTTTAAAATCAATCGCCAAAAAAGGAACAAGGTACGTAACAATATAACTCATTGATTCCCCATCTTTTTGAGTAACTTGACTTATTAATGCAAAATTTCCGTGATTAGCTTGTGCGTGTTTAATCACAAGGTAAAGGGCAACAATTGACAAGATTCCTATTCCTAAAAGTATCCATTTAATTGAAGAATGTTCAAATGGATTTTGAAGTGCAAAGATGAAAAAAAGTGGGGAATAGGAGCTAAGAAACAGAATGAGTTTTATCCATTTATTTAACAAATTACTCGTCCTTTATATTTTATTTTTTTATTAAAACCTTAGAATTTATTTACAGTGAATGTTTTACGACAAAGGAGCTTTTGATGTGTATAAGTGTAAAAAACGGTGTTATGTATACCTAGATGAGTTCTATACCGAAAGTCTTATTATCTTTATATCCACTTTACCGAAATAAAATAAACAGTTAACAATGTTTTGGGAAACTGGAAAGAAGAATATCAATTCTTGCACTTTGGTATTCTTCACCATTTTGAATTATTATCTACTTTGCATTAAACACCCAATTTATACAAAGGAAAACCGATGTTTATAAATATGGACTTATTTAAAATAAGAGTAAGTTTCACTTGTTTTTTCTTCGAAATATCTATTTATTCGAACCTTTAATTTAATTATAAAATATTACGGTTATTTAAAGTCTTAAGATTTTCTAAAAATCGTTCATAAGATATAGCTGTTAACACAGTTTTAAGCTGTTTAGTTATATTATCTTTATCATTTTGAATCGTCTTTCTTAAATGCTTCAATGACAAATAATTCATATTATTCTTCTGTATCAAATCATTAAGATTAATTATTACTTCTCTATCTGTAATACCTATTTCCATCAAGTCTAGTTCGGTTTTATTACTTAATCCATAACTTACATAATTTGACCAATCTCGAATCACTTTGGATATGTCTTTATTATTCTCTTCTAATAGGTAACTGGCAATTCTAATTACTTTAGATATATACATTTGCAAATTTGAACTAATAATACTTGAAAAGATTAATAAAAGTAACTCAATATCCAACTTCAATGCATTTGCTATTTCCCCGTACCATTTACCTTCTATCCACAACATTATTATCTTTTGTATATAGTCTTTATCTAGGACAACAGTATTTCTTTCGTTAAACTCATTAATTACATAGTCTACCTGTGGTAAATTTAAAACAATATTTAATATGTGGTTAATCCACGGCTCTGATAATGGACTGTCAGTGTTTATCCATATGTCATTGTCTAAATCAAGCAAATCTACAGTATTTTCATATACCCTAATATTTGAATTACTTCTTTTAATGGTGACAAACTCATTTGTTGCTATATATTTTTTTATTTTTTGTCCCCTATGAAGAAATAAATTTTCCAGAGTTTTTTTTTCCGTATCAGTCGATTGATAATACGCAAAGGTATTATTAATTAAGATACTAATTTGAGTGTCTAGTTCCTCTACTTCAATTTCTTCTGAAAGAAGGTTTATTAGAGAAGTATCTATTGAATCAATTAAATTGAGAAATGGTTCACTTTTTTTCTCTAAAAAATCGTTATCTATTACTAATCGGCTGTTTTGAATATTCCTAGCTATTTCTTCAATAATATGATAAAGGTAGCCATTAGCTTTTTCGTTTTTTTGATTACTAATAACATTTCTCATTAAATTTTGATCGGCATTATCTACTACAATTACTAACCCCTTTGTTTCTTTTCCAGCTCTGCCAGCTCTGCCAACTAAATTTTTTAAATCTCTATATTTTAAACCTACCCACTCTTTCCTTTCGATATTAAAACGTTTAGTTGAGTGTATGACAATAACTTTTATTGGAAGATTTACACCCTCTGCTAGAGTATTCGTACATATCACAAATCTGATATCCGAGTTACGTAACGATTCTTCTATTACCTCCCGTACATCTTGGGGTAAATCACCGTGATGAAATACCACCCCATATTTAACTAATTTACTAAGTAAATATTCAGTTCCAAAAATTTTATTAAAATACTCTTCTAGCTTTATAACTTTTTCTATATTTGAGTAATCTAGTGGATTTGGCAAAGCCAATGTTGTAATTTGCTTAATTGCTTCTTCAGCTAAACCTTGTACACCACTATTTCCTTTTTTTTGAGGAGAAAATAATGCCACGGTTCCTGTGATTATAGACTTTAAAGAAGTTGAAACCGACTTGCTCTTTTTAGAAGTAAAGCGATAGGTATTTTTTTTATTAGTTTTAGTATTAATATATTGAAAATCACTTTTTGTTAAAAAATTATATAATTGATATTTATATGGGTAATGATCAAGCGGATTTACGTTCAGTAAATAGCCGTTTTTATTACTCATTTCTTCTAAAAATGCATATTCTAATTGTGTTGGTCTATATTCAGAAGTAATTAATGTATCCGAATCCCCATCTAACCACTCATTAATTTCTTCTATATTTGGAATTATTGCTGATAAAAAGATAAAACGCCTACGGTTAAAATCATCTGAGGATTTGAATTTTGATAGTAAAAGTTCATAACTTAATCCTCGATTTGAATCGTCAATTAGATGACCTTCGTCACATATTATTAAAGAGAACATATTATAAACATCGGGTAATATACTTTCGATTGCTATGAATTTCTCAGGTGTAGAGATTAGTACATCTACATTTTTAATATTTTCTTTCTCGTCTTCAGTTGGAGTATTTCCCCCATATATTGCCTTAGACGATATATTTAACTCAGCCAATCGTTTACTAAATCCGTTTTTTAATTCAGAGGCTAATGCACGAAAAGGAGCAAGAAATAATACCTTTGCCCCTCTATTCTTTTGTAAATGGTCATAAATCATTAATTCACAGATTGCTGTTTTTCCTGCACTTGTTGGCATTTGTAGGGAAAAACCCTTTTTTGATTTTAAAATTCCGCTCGATAAAGCTTTTCTTTGTGAAGGAAAAAGATTCCATACAGGTGGAATTTTTTCAAGTCCACTTTCAATAAATTCCGCTAAATTTATACTTAATGTATCTGTATTATCTTTTAAATCTTTCCAAATATTATTATTCATAAAATTAGATAATAAAATAGAAGCTATTCTATAGGAAATAAATAAATCGGGGTCATTAACTAAATAATATTCTTCTTTTTCGGAAAGTAAGAACCTTAGTTCTATTAAGAGTTTTTCGTTACCATTATCTAAATATCTTCTAACGTATGCAGAATATACGTTATTTTCCGAAAGTTCTCTTCGTAGAAATGAAGAAATAAAAACGTCTATATTATTTTGATATGCTTCGATAGAAAACAATTTTGCTAAAATAAAGGCTGAAGCAGTATAATCAGATAAATAATACAATGAACTAACATATAACATATTTTTAGCTAAGTTAACTCCAACAAAATTGCTTGAAGTACCTTTTAATGAGTATATCTCTAAACCTTTTGCGAGAGCAAAAAGCTCGAGTTTATCCTCTACTGAAAAATCCTCGTTATTTAGTTTTTTCAGCATTTTACTGAATAGGGAAATGTAAAAATCTTCTGGCCTTTTTAAGAAAGTATAATCAGCTTGATTTTCAATTGGTAATTTAAAGTCCGTAAACGAATGCCAGGATTCTGATTGGGCAATCCATAATCTTAATGTTTCGTTAATCATAAAATATCACTACCTGATACAAGAATATTTTTATATGTTGTTTCATAAGCGTTCTTTAAATCCTTTATTGATACAAGAATAATTTCAAAGTCTGCATCAAATTCTATAAGTTCTCTTTCACGAGCTATTTCATCTTCTATTAGGTTATCATCTATTACAATGATTGCTTTGAAGTGTTTCTTATACTCACCAAATGTTACAGGGTCTTGGAATCTTTCCAAATACTTTAAGGTATTAACTTTGTTTTCTTTAACGTATTTAGCCTCTAACCAGTTTAATGAAACAGCTAACCTTCTAACATAATCATCATATGCACCACTAACTGCATTATGAATTGGATCATATGTCTTATTTTTAGTTGCCTTTGCTTTGATTTCCGCAGAGACTAGAACGTCTTCATTGGATGGCTCCTTTTCTTTGTGAAAGAGCATTACATCAGTCTTCTGGACAGCCATATTACGATCATCTTTCCATAACCATTTTTTTGGGCCTTTTAATTTCTTTGGAAGATAATATTCTTGAAGTAAGAAATATGAGAGTATTTCACCAAATTCACCTGACATAACATTACCTGGATCGGGTAAATAATAATCCTTTAATATAGAGCTATAATCTTTTTTAAACGTTTCAACATTCTTTATTAAATGTGTATCACGTACATAGCATTTTCGAAAATTAGTTGGAAGTTTAGACAAAAAACTATCGAGTTCACTATGATCAAGTTTTAGTAGTATAAACTGATCCTTCTCGACAGCAAAATGGGATAATAAATTGATATTAAACACATCCTCAAAAAAACTATTTTCCTATACAATAAAAGATAATTTATCCATATGTTTTTAAAAAAACTCTAGTGATACTAGGTAAAACAATATTCTGGTTCTTTATTCATTTACAGAAATTAGTTCTTAAGTCTTATTTATGTTCTATATAATACCATAAATTCTCTGCATCACCTTGTCCTAAGAAATTTCATTTTTTAGTTTTATGTATTAATTACCAATTATACCAAACAAATAACTACCTGCTAATCTTTTTTGTAGTAAAATTCAACTAAAAGTTTTAGAAGAGTAATTAAAATTGGTAATTTCGATTTAGAAAAAATAGAATTTCTGAATTTTTTATTCGCACATTATGCTAAAGAACACTTATCCCCCAGTACATTTGGAGTATATAAACAGTATTTTAGTGTAGTTTTAGGTAAGATAAAGAGTAATGATTCATAGAAGCATATTTCTTTCTACTAATTAAAAAAATGGTGTTGTAAGAGCTACTTTATTAAATTTCTCGAAGCTTTAAAGCAAGAGCTGGTCGATTCTTTCGCAAACGGTTGGAAAGGGGCGTGTACAGCTATCGAATGAATGAGGATTTGGGCAAATATTTAGATAGTTCAGCTTTGTTATGCCCGGATACAGCCACAAAATATAAGA
Organism: Bacillus sp. T-10(2022); assembly: GCF_056502895.1. NCBI lineage: Bacteria > Bacillati > Bacillota > Bacilli > Caryophanales > Bacillaceae > Bacillus > Bacillus sp. T-10(2022). The sequence continues at coordinate 2,454,346 of NZ_CP113518.1, read as the reverse complement.
AATTCGTTGATGAAAAAGAAGAAACACGCAGCCACTAACGTAAGTAAAAAGAGAACCTCTTAAGAGATTCAATTAGATTTATCTACTAATTTATCTACTACATTTCCATTTTCATCATAATTCACAAGAGGGTTTCCCAGTTGTCCAATCTTCACTTGCAGGAATCAAAAACAACGCACACATAAAGACTAGCGATATCCTAAGTAAAATTTTCATTTACACCCCCAAATAATTACCTATATTTTACCATAAAATACCCGAAAACAATTTGAACATTGTATAAGATACAAAAAAAGAACCTCTTAAGAGGTTCCCAGGCTGTCGACAAAGTCAAAAGCTGTTTTTTATAAATAGTTTAGCAACAATATATTGTGTCCTTCTTTCAAATTTACAACTAAATATGCTAATTAAAAGATAAAAAAACCCCTTTTTCTCCAACAATTCTTTGGGAAAAGGGGTTTGTCTACACTCTGAGAACCTCTAAAGAGGTTCCTAAATTCATTTTTTTAGTTGATTATTTTTAAAAAGGTAAATCATCTTTTATTATAGGGCTTACCTTTCTTACTAAATCTGTAATGTCATTTTCTCCGTTGTAAACAACACTAACAATTTGAAAGTCGTCTGGATAACGAACAGAGTTTTTTATCTTTTGTATCCACTCATAAGCTGATATAGCAGCAGTCCAATCCGGTTCTTTTCTAAAGTCAGTTTTTATTACTGAACAACTACCAGACTGTAAGAACTTAGCACTTTTCGCAAACATTTGAACCTCAATCTGAATCTCCATTTGTATACTCCTAAATCTATCTGCCTTTTTTGTTTATTCTTCAAACACTACAAAGCCCTCCTGAATTTTAAGGTTGGCTTTTTTTAATCCTCTACAATCACATCAATAATCTCATTAAATTGAATATACTCAAAAGAACTATCTTTCTTCTGAATACGTAACTCTTTCTTGACAGGATGTATGTACACACAATACCCGTGCAAATCATATGGACTTCCCTCGTTATGCAATGTAAAACTTAGCCGTAAATGATATTCCATCGCATAATGAATGTTGTTTTCAAACTCTTCAACCTGGTATTCATCAAGGACAGGTTTTTTATTAAGGAAGTAATCAACCTCACCAATTTTTTTATCTAAAACTTTATGTTCTGGCATAATCAACGCTGCTTGCCATTTAACGAACCCTCTATCTCGAATTGTACTCATCAGAAAGATCCCTCTTTTACATCCATTATATACGAACTAGCGTTCTTATAAAAGACAAAAAAAATTCCTTCCCCAAATAAGTTCGGGCTAGAGAAATGTTGATTTTTGAACAAATAATAAAAGACCACTTATTGTGGTCTTCCTTTATGCCTATGGAACTAACGCACCCGTTAGTTGATTAAGAAAATTCATTTTTCAAATCTAACTAACGTTTTTTCGGGAATTTCAATCTGGTCAATATCAAAGTTATTGATTTGGAGGGTTATCTCACCATCTCGCTTTTCATCTTCTTCCCCTACCCAACAACTATACAGTTCAAAAAAATCACCTTTTTCAAGGTAACTGTCCATAATTTCACATAGTTCTATTAGCTTCTTCTTCGATTCGGCACACGTTCTTGGGTTCATATATTTTGAAATCTCAATTCCCCAATGACTTGATACTTCATAAACGTAAGGAGTAGTAAACTGATATTCCTTTACATTTAGCAATTCAAACTCACCGGCAAAACAACCGCCAATATAAAGAAATTCATCTGAATATTCATCATCATTAATCGGTATTTCTATATTACACCCAATATAGGAAGCCAAACTCATTTCCACTCACTCCTTGTTATTCCTTCTTTAACTAAAGCACCTGTTAGTTGATGAAGGGACACTATTTTTCATTTAATAGTTTTCCGCCTTTTGACTTATAAACTCTCAATGACTTTCCTTGTTCAGTTTGTGGATAATACTCCGCTTCACAATAGTAGTTTCCTTCTTCTACACCCTGATAATTCTTAGGAAACATAATGCTATGTTTTCCAAAGTTCGCCTCTGTATGTCCCCCTCTTGTAATATCGAATATGGCGATCTCACAATCCCCTTTATATTGTTTCGTCTTATCAGCTAAAACGTTAGGCAGGTCTAACAAAGAATAAACAAATAGGGTCCCTGATAGGAGAAATAAAAAGGCGACTCCAAGAATGTCCTTGATCGGTATCTTATACGAATCTCTGTTTTTCTTTTTCAATTTATAAAAATGCCAAAAATAAGCCGACATCCCCACAAGCATTACAAATGACAAGATTAGTAAAGAGAAATACTGTGCCAATTTCCTTCAATTCCTTTTTTATAGTTTCTTCTTATACGTTTCCCGAATCAATGATGTTTCAATTCACTTGTTGCTAAATTAACCCAAAAAGGAATGAAACCTTATGGAACTATACTGCACCGTTAGTGCCATAAGAAAAAGGCTGCCGCAGCAACCCCTATTAATGAACTAACACACCCGTTAGCGAAATAAGGATTTTTTACTTTCTAACAAATACTGAATATTCCATTGGATTTTCGAATCCTAATCTTTCAGCCAGCTTTATCGACGCAAAATTATTAACATTACAATCCCAATTGGGTTTCAAATTTCTTTCAATACAATGTTCAATGAATATCTCTGCAACATTTTGAGCTAAGCCCATTCCTCTATACTTATTTTTAGTTACAATATCAATTTCAGCAAATTGTGATGAACTAAATATAGATGTACATTCACTTACAACGGTATCATTATGTAGCAAACAATAACCAAAACCATTCTCAAGAAAATTTGATACCGAACCCCAATATTCATTATAATAAGATTCATTAAATTCAAGACTTTCAGTAATTATTTTTTCATCTATTCTCTTTACAATAAAATCATTGGGTGATTTCCCCTTTTTTATTGTTGAATATGTATCCTTATTAAAATGAAAAGAATATCTATGCATTTGTCTTAACTCATTTTCAAACAACCTATTTATAACTTGATCCCATTCTTTTGATGGAGAAAACAAAGTGAATCGCTTATTGTCATTTTTTCTACTATTAAAAATTTCTAAAAATATGCTATCAAGACCATTGTCCATTTCGTCTCCACCAACAACAAAAATACCTGAATCAGTTCCAATTAAAACTGTTTTCTTCAATTCATCCATATATACCTGGCCAGGAATATAATTATTTAATACAGAGTATGCAAATGTTGGATATGTTTCTTTATCCTTATTTTCTAGTAAATTTATGGCCTTTTCAAATTCATTATTCATACACTGTTCTCCTTTTTTTTGTTATTCCTCATAATTGTTGTACTTCCCTTAGGAAAATCATTTGTGTCTTTAAAATCTATTATATATTAAATTCTTAATGAACTAACCTGCCCCGTTAGTTGAACAAGCACCTTCTCTTTTATTGGTATTTTCTTCGAACTGTGCGATAAAAGTTTTATGAATAAAACCTATCTTCTTGTAAAAAAATAAGATAATAATTAACAAGGAGACTTAATAATGAGAAAAACAGCTATATTATTTCTTATCCTTTTCATTTCGTACAATAGTGTTAGTGAAGCAAAAACCACAACAGAAACAATCCCTCAAAACCAACCACCTTCAATAATGGAATTAGCTTTTCTAAGATATCTGGGCGTAACCACCATACTTGAAATTATGGAAAAACACGGTGATTCCCAGCTATTCACTTTTAGTAGAATTGAAAAAATCACAAGACATATTCAAAATGATTCATATGATGTGTCATTACGAGTAATTGGATTTGAAGGACCACTTAACCCACCCTATAAGTTAATTCGTATGACTATTCGTATACCGGGTGAGAAATATAGTAAATATAGTGTAATTTCCTATAACCATCGGTATGTCTCTGGTAAAGAATTTGATGAATTAACTAAATTTACTGCTGATTAATTGTACTTCTTTTTGTCGCAATTTTCGTCTAATTTGAAATTTATGAGTCAATTTTCTTGTTGAACTAACCTGCCCCGTTAGTTCCATAAGTAAAAGCTGCCTTAAAGGCAGCTCCGATCTTCAGCTAACACACCTGTAAAAAGACTGCTAATTAGCAGTCTTAAGCTTAAACTTTCTCCATTTAGTTAATTAAGAACATAATTTTTATTGGGTCTCTTGCATATTTATTTTTCAGGTTTAATATAAGGAACGATTTGTGCAGTTGCACCTACTGAAGCACCGCGGATAAAATCTTGATTCTCTAAGGCTTTGAAATTGTTTGTTTTTCCAGTGAGCATTACCCCCAAAATTTTCACTTCACCGAACTGCTTATTTTTATTTACTTTTAAAAATTCTTGAATTGTTTCATCATTCCCATTTGAATCATACTCTTTAAGGCTATCGACAAAGCTTGAATATGATGCTTTAGGGTTGTCGGAAAGTTCAAACCCATAAACTGGCATACCAGCTGGCCCCTTGCTTTCATCCCCAATTGGAGAAGCCATATACAACCATACGATGTTTAAATTATCAGGAATTTTTGTTTGTATTTCCTGTAACGTGTATGGTTTATCAAAGGAAATGGCAACTTCTGCAACGTGGTTCTCCATTTCCGAAACTTCCCCTAATTCATTTTGTACACCATCATAGTATTTTTTTATGGATGGATGATAAAATGTTGCTGATTTACTCTTTGTCTGTTTATCATACTCATAGGATTCTGTATCAGACCAATGAGATCCTGGTACTAATTCGTTCGTGTCAATATTGGCCCGAAACCAATCATATGAACTTGTAAGAGTGCTCCATTGAACTACATAACCATTAATATTCTTAGAACGGTTTGTAATAATGTTACCCCCAAACATCGATGAACTACTTGTTACTTGAGAGTCGATATGAATATTAGGTTCAGCAATGGCATTATGTGAAAAAAGCCTTTCGTGAAGTTTTGTAGAGCTTTTCGCTGCAAAGTAGTTACCTGTTTTATAAAAGATAGGTAAGAGAATTAGTACTACAATAATTGAAGTGATGATAATTTTTAGAAGATGTTTTCGTTTAGCCTTTTTTAAAGCATCATTTAACGAAGATTCCATCAATGTTGTCCTCCTATTTTTGAGTGAATAAATTTACGTGCACGATATAATTTTTGCTTTACACTGTCTACTTGAATATCCAAAATGGTTGCAATTTCTTCATATGAAAAATCATAGTAATACTTTAGAAAGAAAATTTCTTTGTATTCCTTTTTTATGTCTTTTAATAAATAATAAATCTCTTCTTTATTTAAAACCGTATCAAAATCGCAATCGATATGTGATAGCTTTGAATAAATTTCCTCAGTTAAGTAAATGTTCTGCTGCTCCTTTTTCCTTTTCAAATCAATATATTGATTAAGTGATACTCTAAAAAACCAAGGACGTATATTGCTTTCTGTTAATTTATCCAATAGCGTGTAAATTTTGTAGTAGGTGTTTTGAATTATATCCTCTGCATCTTCTTTTTTGGCTCCTCTCGCTAGTAATAGCTTGAACACTTCCTCTCCTAAATTGATAAGGTTGGAGGTTAATGCATTTTCTTTTTTCATCTTGTGTCCTCCTTATACTTATACAACGAATGAGTGATATTAGATGTATACACTTAGATGAAATAAATTTTAATTATTTATGAATTGGTAACCTCCCACCACAAGAGGGATCTGTACTTCTAAAACAAAACGGAACAAATTAATTATCTATAAAGTAATATTTTTACCTATTTGAAAATACCTCTTATGGAACTAACCTGCCCTGTTAGTTCCATAAAGAAAAAGCTGCCTTAAAGACAGCTCCGATCTTCAGTTAACGTACCCGTTAGTTCCATAGGACTTATTTTAGAGTTGAAATGAAAAAATGATTAAATATACAAGGTATGGCCGGGTGTTATTCTTATGTGAAATTTTTATTAATCAAGTTCAACTAGTAGCTCATCTATAACTTCTGCTATTAATTCAACGCTCCTATTTTCTTCCTCAATTGTATTTTCTACCCCTCCAATTTGAAGGAGGAGTGAGTTCGCAAATAAGTCTTGATTATAAAATTTTTGTTTATAAGGATTTCTTGTTTGTGATGTTTTCAGTAAGACTCCCCTAGAAAGTCCCGGATACTTCTTTTCTAATTTTTGATGAAAGAGATTGGCGATTTTTCGGTTTTCTTTAAAGTTAGGGCTGTTTTCCGAGACAACAAAAGACACACTGGCTACATCTTTTCCATCTATTCTAATGGTTGTAGCCTTTTTTAGTTGAGTATCTCTGTGAATATCTATAATTAATTTTAAATTCTTATTTTTATCGAGAACAGTTTGTACTTCTTCCCCTGAAATATCGTATATATTTGAATAATCTAAATCACGGTTACGAACTATTTTGTCAAAATCCGTGGTGCTGTGTAATACATTAATATTTTTTTTCTTTAATTCATTAGTTAGTTCTGCACCTACCATCGTAATATTTTTATTCTCATCGTATGCTTGATCTAGGTTTTTATTTTCAAGTTCCGGCGTAAAGGATTCCGTGGTATGGGTGTGGTAAATAAATACTGAAGGATTTTTATTTGAAGCAGTTGTGCTTTCCACATTATTTTCAGGAAATGCAGACATTACATTATGATAAGACTTTACAATGTACTGATTACCTCCAAAAAAGGAAGTCCAAGCAATCACAGCCACTGTAGCAATAGCTACAGACCAATAATAAGAAAGTTTCTTTATTTTACTTACTTTGCTTATTCGGTTAGCTTTTTTAATTAGTAGTTGTCTTGTATCATCTATAAATTCTGATCTTGGATTTAAATCGGGGGAGTGTTTAATTCCTTCAAAGATTTCATTATCATTTTGCATTCTCGAAAACCTCCTCTATGGAAACATTAAGTTTCTTTCTTAATACCTTTAAGGCTCTATGGTAATCAACCTTGATTTTTGTTTCATTACATTCCAATATTGCTGCGGTTTCCTTAATGGAAAATTCATTTATTCCCCTTAGAATAACGATGCTTCTATGCATAGGTTTTAATGATTGTATAGCCTCTTGTAAAATTTTTGTACGTTCATTATCTTGAAGAATCTCATCAGGAATTTTCCGATTTGAAACAAGTTGTTTAAAAAAGCTGTCTTTAAATACAGAATAAAACCTTTTTTTTCTGTGGTGATCAATTGCTGCGTGTTTTGCTATAGAAAGAATCCACGTTTTTAATGTACATTGCTTGTTAAATTTAGATTGAGATATGAGTAACCGTATAAATACATCTTGGGTTAAGTCTTCAGCATCGTTTTGATTTCCGGTAAAACAAATTAAGAACTTATAGACATCACGATAATACCTGTTATATATTTTCTCGATACTTTCGTCTAACTTATCTTTATCAAGCAATAATACCCCTCCTTTTTTTATGTTCATTTATTAATCGAATAAGAATCCAAAAAGTTTCAATTTTAAAAAACAAAAAGAATATTAATTTTGAGTTATTTAGGAATTAGTTATTATAAGTGTACATCGCGTTGAATGAATTCGGGGAAATAAATATATTAGTAACAAACCATTCCATACCCCTTAATGAACTAACCTGCCCAGTTAGTTGCAAAAAGAAAAAGCTGCCTTAAAGACAGCTCCGATCTTCAGCTAACGCCCCGTTAGTTCATTAAGCAAAGCGATTCTTATTAAAGAATCGAGCCCGATTGCTGAAGAACACACTGAAGCTTTTTAGCTGGTTTAGTTAAAGAAGAAATTTTCTATTCATCATTTATTAAAAACAAAAGATTCAATTCTTTCTTCGCCAGAGAACATATCTTTGATTTTAAATTGATTATTTTTCACTTCATCTTCCCCAATAATGATAACGTTACGAAAATTCTCCTTGTTTGCCTTATCTAAGGCTTTCCCAATCTTTTTGTTCCCCATTTCAAACTCAACGTTGTAGCCTTTATTTCGTAGATATCTTGCCACTAAAAATGATTCTTTTTGAGTATTTATTGGGATTACATAAAAATCCACAGTAGGATTTTCTAAGATTTTTTCCTTCGATGTATTCAAAGCAGTATAAATAACATCTAAACCAAATGATATTCCAACTGTAGAAAAGTTCTCATTTGTTCCGATAAGTCCACCGATAGCATTGTCATATCTTCCCCCACTCCCAATGCTTGACTTAATTGTTTTATCAGATGTGAAAATTTCATAAATAGTACCCGTATAGATCTCCAAGCCTCTTGCTAAAAATGGATTAAATATACATTGGTTATTAACACCAAGGAATTCCAAATATGTTTCTAGTTCTTTTAATTCTTCTAAACCTTGTTTAACCTGTTCGCTTTGTACAGAAAATGGTTCAAAGTAGCTATAACTTGTATTATTTTTATCGATCAAAAACTGTTTAATTAATTGTACTGTTGAAGGCAGCAGCCCCTGTTCAGTAAGCTCCGAAGATACAGCTTCTAATCCAACTTTTTCAAGTTTATCAAGTATTAATACTACTTTATTAATTTTTTCATCTGAAGTTTCAAACACTTGAAGCATTCCAGTTAATAATTTTCGATTGTTATATTGAATTATTACCTTTAAATCGAGTTTGCGGAATGAATCCAATGCCATAATCATTAATTCTGCTTCAGCTATTTGAGATTTAACTCCCACAATATCAACGTCACATTGAGTAAACTCACGGAACCTTCCAGTTTTTATAGGACCGTCCCTGAATACTTTACCTATTTCGTACCTTTTAAAAGGCATCCTCATTGTTGGATTCATTGCAACTACCTTGGCAAATGGGATCGTTAGGTCGTATCTCAATGCCAAATCTCTTTCCCCTCTGTCTGTTAATGTATACATTTCCTCTAAAATTTCAGCACCCCCTCCATACTTAGATGCCAGCAATTCTGTGTAATTTAAAATTGGGGTTTCTAGAGGTTTGCACCCATATTGGATAAAAACATCTTCTAATGTTCTCCTAATATTGCTTCTTACTACTTCTGCTTGTGGTAAATAATCTTGTGTTCCCTTTACATTTTGATAATCCATCTTTTTCATCTTTTTTTACCTCCACTTGTTTGTTTAAAATAAAAAACCGCAAAAGATTTAAGTTCTTAAACTTAATCAATGCGGTTCAATTATAAATAGCCTTCCTATATACGATTTTTAAAAATCGAATAGCAAGACTACTTGTTATAATGATGTAATTGTGACAGGAAAAAATTATTCAAAAATGACAGCATTTTACCCACCTCGTATTTCCATTTAATGTATCACAATAAAAAGTTTTTTTCCATTATTTATTTAATTTCTTAATTATTGCTTCTTCAACTAAACTGTCCCGTTAGTTCCAAAGAAAAAGCTGTCTTCTTAACGGCAGCTCTGATCATCAACTAACGCATCCGTTAGTTCAACAAGAAAAGGATTCAAATAGGTTAGTTTAACCTGTTACCACGGTTACTTTTGGTTCTTCACAAGAAATAACATCAATCGTGTGATTTAAGCAGGGAAACTGATAATGGATATAATTTTCAGAGGGACATAAATCTTCTCGTTCATTCGTGGCTATTTTTATAAAATCCAAATACCTTGACTTCGTATATATCCGAAATAGCTCTCCTTTTGATATCTCAGAGTTATCTATAGAATATGAAAAACATTCATCGATAACAGAATATGAAATATATGATTCAAATTCTAATTGCACCATAGGTAAATCAATGTTAATCGTGCTTCTATTAATAAGCAATCGTAATGAATTTTCTTTGTGTTCTATTATTTTTTCCAAATAAATATATCCTTTCTCTTGCATCAATTCATTAAAATCCACTTCATTATCACTCATTTCTTAATTTGACTATTTAAATTATACTTCATTTCCCAATCGTCTTATTGAACTATCCTGCCCCTTTAGTTCTACAAGCTAATGAAAATGATTAACTTAGTTTTTTCGTACTAAACGGTTATACTCTTTTATATCCTTTGTAGTATAAGTAAGAGAAAATACCGAAAATACCTTCTCCACTAAGTTAAATCACGTGCCCAGACCTGCCCTTCATTTTAATTTTCTTCATCTTTCTTCAACTCCTTAATAGTTTTATGGTCACATTTATTACAAATCCATTTCCCTTCATTTTCTAAACTTCCACACATTAGACAGCCCATTGTAAAGTCCTCCTTTCCGCACAGTATGTTGATTTAAAAATCTAAAATAGAGCTAATGGTTTCCGCATACGAATCAACAAGTTTATACCCTTCTTCTTCTGCTTCTTCCTCATTCAATTCCCTGTTTTCTAGCCATAGTTGGTAATGGATAATTTCGTGTGCAATGCTATCTAACATCGCATATAAAGCATCCTTTTTCCCTCTTTCCTCAATCAATTCGCTATAATCTCCCGTTGCAATACGAATAAAAGGTTCAACATTTTTATCATAGGGTGCGAAAAATGTTGCTTTAACCATTTGTTTTGTCGTACGATTCTTGATTTGATAGTCTTTTTTGAGATAGATAACGACCCGAACAGGGAATTCCATTTGTGTTCTTAGCCATTTACAAAAATTGATACAGACACTTCTTACTTCTGGATGTACACCTGCTTCACTTCTTAACCTTAGTCCTTTTCTTGGATAATTACCCATTATCTATGCCTCTCATTTAAATTTAAGCTTTTATAACAAATTCTCCAGTTAATTCGGAATACCTTGTTGAACTCCCCTGCCCCGATAGTGGCATAAAGAAAAAGCTGCCTTAAGACAGCCCCGATTTTCAGCTAAAGCAGGAATCCTCTTTATTCGAGTTTATTCCAAGTTACAATCTCCACATCATTAATTTCAACTTTTCCAAGACTTAATAAATGTGGTATGTAGGCAAAGAGACCAAATCTGTTACCCTTTTCATTTTCAATTTTGTAATATTCTACTGATGCTGAGGGTATTTCTTTAAGTTCTTTATAGGTCTCAATATTCAATAGCTTAATTTCATCTTTTTCAATATCTTCAGCTGGACCTTTGTATTTCTCTTTTGTGTAAAGAAATATAGCATTTGTATTACTTGTTAGTCTTTCAATTGGGATTTTTAAAAATTGTTGTTCTTCTTTAGTTTTTATTCCTAAGCTTGTGATAGCTTCGTAAACGTAATAAGGATGTAACGGTAGAAAATGGAGGACATCATTCCATAAACAATTAAGTTTAGGGATTTGTTTTTTCAGCAGTTTCGGTCTCTCAGGGTGGTCAAAATACTTTTTCGTATATTTCTCATACAAATGAGGGTAGATCTTAACTAAAGCATTCAATGGTATAAGTTTATCGCCAATCATTTCTTTAGGAACCATATGATATATATATTCTTGCATTGTGGCACCTCCACTTCTAATTATATACACTTCAACAAAAGATCAACATTCTCCTCTTTAAAGTTCGTCTGCTTGTTGAACTAACTTGCCCTTTAGTTCCGTAAGAAAAAAGGTTGCCGCAGCAACCTTCCTTATTGAAATAAAGCACTTGTTAGTTCAAAACATATTCCATTCCATTTTGGGCAAAGTAACTGTAACTAAAACAAGGAGGTAGTTATGGTTAAGAAAACGATACTTGCTATATGTACATTATTTCTTTTGAACATAGTCGCACCAACTCTAGAGGCAAAAGCTTTAACCTTTGGTGAATTACCAACCAAACAAACATCGAAACAATGGTCAGTTCAAGTAGGCGAAGCTGAACAAGATAAGGGGTTAATAAAGCCCGAAAAGGGAAAATTTCATACTTACTCTTTAAAGGTTGATAACATTGGTAAGGATGTATTGTCTGCGGAAATTCATATGTTTAGAAATGAACCTAATTCTAAGACGAAGTTTGCACTTTTTGGTTGTCCTCCTGATAATCCTTGTAGAGAAATAGATACTAATGAACAGGCGATTTCTTTAGCAAAACAATTGAATGATGGATATCCTTATAAATTTAGCAATTTCCTTTTAGCTGAAAAAGCGACGGAATTGGAAGTTGAAATCGTTTGGACTCAAAAGGGTAGCGAAGGCAGACCTTTAAAAGAAACATTTACATTCACTTCTAAATAACAAAAAAACAAAAAGGCCGAAATAATCGGTCTTTTTGTTGAACTAACGCACCCGTAGTTTATGTATAGTCCGTCACAATCTTGTTGATAAAATAATGAAAAAAGCGACCTTCAACTTGAAGAATGATTGTAGCTTAATAAAATTTCGATTAACAAATTCTTGACCTTATTTTGGATCATAAAAGACTGGAGCTGAATCAACGTTCTTAATCCATAAATATTCCTGCCCACTAATACCATCTTTCACCCATACATCACCTTGAAAATCCTCTGCCTTCCTTCGAAACAAAGTAAGATAAGATCTAACTACTTGAGGATCTTCGTCAAGTTCATTCTTCCTTGGAAACGAGATTTGTTTTTGCTCTCCTGATCTTATGTTTATAGCGTAAAGTGATGTGAACATATTTGGTACAGGTCCTTCTTTCCACTCCTTGTTCTCTTTCGCACGAGCCACAATTACCAAATCTTTAGAGAACCATTCCAGATCAAGGTCTACAAATCCTTTAGGTGTGTATTCCTTTTGTTGTTTAGATGTTGGTATTTCGGCAATCGTCATCTTCTTGTTTTCAACGAAAAATCTTCCTTCTCCTGAAATGTAGGCCAATTGATTGGCTAGAGGAGCCCACTTAAACCAGTCTTTAAACCCTAACATTTTTCCCACTGATTGAAAGTGTTTTCCTTGTGATGATAGGACACATAACGTATTGCTATCCATTGACCAAGAAGCTGTAGGAATAATTAAAAGGCTAACCCACATCCCATCGGAACTCCACTTAAAATAATCGGCATCAATCCCGAACAAATCAGGTTCTTTAGTTTGAATAGTATAAAAAGGCTTTATTTTATTTTTAGCAAGATTTGCATCTACTGGAATTCTATAAAGTGGGATTGGGCCCCATCCAGTAGGACGTAAGCTGGATTGTGAGGCAACGATAAATTCTTTCCCGTTCGGAAACCATTCAAAACCACTAACCCCAAGTGAGACATTTTCAAAACCCTGTGGACGACCGTTCTTTGTTTTCGTAACGTTCAATAAACCTTGTTCATTGTAAGCCAGTTGATTATTTATCGGCGACCATTTAAAGTCAGATGTTACGACCATTACATAAGGTTGGTAGCTTTCTTTTTCCTTTGTATCATAAATGAATAAATCCGATTTTTCTCCCTTCTCATCACCATCAATATAACCAATAAACCGACCGTCATATGACCATTTCTGATTATACACATATCGCTTCTTTGTAAGTTGTATTTCTTGATTTCCCTTTTTGATCCATAGTTGGTGGTCACGGATAAATGCAGCAGTAAGTGGAGCTTCTGCACTGGCAATAGTAGATAAATCAAAACTGAATAATATCAGCAGTAATAATATCCGTAATAACAAGATCATCCCTCCTTCTTTTAGGATGACCATATATGTTATTACGATTCTCATTTCGCAATTAGAATGCACCTTTTTATTTAAAACCTTCTTCAGGTAACCTGCCCTGATAATTGCATAAGAAAATGGAGCTGTTTCCAGCCCCATATAGAAGTAAAGCACCTGTTAGTTTAACTAAATTACATTTTATTAGTTCCATTTCTATACGGATATAGCACAGTATCGACCCAACTACGAAACAGTTCATAGGCTTGTTCGTCTGTTTTTACATTACCTAAAAATACCCCTATAAAGTTATCATAATAACGTTCCTTAGCTCCAAATAATGTGTTAAACTCCTTTTTATTTTCAAAATCACCGAAAAATATATCCATTGTTTTATCTTGTCTTTCCCAAGCAATGGCCTCGACATAAGGAGTAAACTCGTTTTTGTAATTGTCTATATGTAGGTGGTTTCCCGTATAATTTTCATTGTTAAAATATCCGTAATCATTCATATCTAAGCCTCCTAAATGAAATACCAGATTATTGTACCTTTTGTTCAACTATCCTGCCCCGTTAGTTCATAAGAAAAAGCTATCTTAAGGACAGCTCCGGGATTATTGTCGTATAAATAATCCATTTCTTTCAATAATCTCTCGGCATTTCTCAAATCCTTCTTTTGTCTTGCTATACACGGGGAAACATAGGTCATAATTTCCTATAAAAACTGTATCAAGAGAAGGAAAGAAAAAATTCGAAAAATACAATTCTTCAACTGAAAGGTTAACTAGAAACTTAAGTGCCTCTTCATCACCAATTTTGTATATGCCCTTGTTGCTAGCAAACAACTTTCTAAAAATACTAGCCTCCATCCGATTTAAGGAGCCTAGAATGAATTTGAATTGTTCTTTACTTAAACCTTTTTTATTGAAATGAACAAATACTTCATTATCTGTATGATAAATCTGAGTTAAGGCACATAAAAATCTGGTACCATACTTTGAATGATGTTGCTCATAACCTAGTAAATCTTGTGCCTCTTGCTCGGTAAGAACTCGATTATATACATCCATAATACCAATATAGGGAAACACCTTTCTTGGCTCCTCGAGAAGATGTGTGTTGAATTTTTTATACTTTGTAAATAGTTTTTCAATCTCTTCATATGTTGCTAATTCTATTCTCAAATTGGTCGCCTCACTTTTCCCTGTTTACATCATTTTATCATCATTTTCTTATTAAGCTGATCTGCCCGTATCTCCATAAGAAAAGAGCTGTTCTTCACTGCTCTTAAAAAGAACTAACGCACCCGTTTGTTCAATAGCGTTATTAGTTCTAATCCCAAAAATTATAGATTACCTCTCCAACACTTTTTGGCTTCCAATACGCTATTTGTTCCAATTCAGCACTGTTCAATTCATTATCATTTTTTAAAATAATCTTTCCAGTACCCTCTTTAATGTATAATGGTTCGTTAAGTTCCTCCATACCCAAAACCTTATAAAAAGGACTAAACTGTTTCAATAATTCGGGTTCATCAATAAAATTAATATTTTCAAAATCAACAAAGGAAGCAAAAGCTAAAAAAGGATAATGTTCATTAAGCAATATATGCAAATGATTATTAAAAACTTTAACTTCGAGATTTAAAAAATTAGTTACAAACTGTGGTTCTATGAATTCCAACACTTTTCCGTTATTCCTTTTAATGATACTAAAACATTGCTGTTTAAATTGTTTCCCATCAATTGTTGGTGGCTTATTATATTTTGCATTATAAAAACCAGTTACTCCTTTAGGAAGTTTCAATAAACATCCACCCGCATTCATAATTTTTATAGGTTATATTCTCCATTCCTTATGCAACTATCCTGCCCCTTTAGTTCCACAATAAAAAGGTTGCCGCAGCAACCCTTTGTTAAACTAACGCACCCGTTAGTGGAATACCAAAAACTACCTAACATATTGAAAAATCAACTGATATAATGCTACGCAAAGTCCTAAAATACACGCTTTCATTTTAGATGGATGGTTTCTTTTACTGAGAAACAAGTAAAAGAAAACTAATATAAAGCCCAACGGAATCCATAGCTGAAAGACACCTTCTTTTGTACTGCGAGAAAAAATTGGAGCAATGTAAGTGCTTATCAGAAAGTAAAAGAAAATCGTAAATCGTCGTGTTTCTAATTGCTTGCTCCACCTTACTAAAAAGAAAATAATAATTATTGCGATAATCGTAATGTGTAAAGGGGGTAGCACAATAGCACCGTTCCCAAATTTGAATTCCAATCTGAATTGCCCTCCTTTTTTTTAAAGTGTATCACCATTTATAGGGCAATTTGGAATGTTTTTATTTGAAGCCATATCTTCCTCCGTAAATATCATTTAACCATATTCCTTATTCCACTAACCTGCCTCTTACAGCTCTGATCGTCAGCTAAAGCACCTGTTTGTTCAAAAAACTTTATAATTGAGTTCCTTTATCGTTATCAAATAATCTTGAATTCCCAGAGTTTAAATTTTGTAATATTTCGATCTGAAATTTATTGGCTATTTTAAACGTAAATTTATAAATGAAGTATCCAAGAATAACACCTAATACATTACAAATTACGTCATCAATATCAACTGTTCTTCCCCGACCACCTGCTATTAGTTCAATAAATTGTATAGTTTCTATACTAATTGATATAACAAATCCGAGTAGTGCAATATTTTTAAAATCCTTAAATTTATTCCATATTATCGGTGATAATACACCCAAAGGCATCAATAATAATATATTTCCACCCACATTTCTAATAATTAGCCTAATCATAAACACGGTATCACCGTCATATGCAATACCTATTTGTTTAATATCGTCTATAATCCCAACAAATGGAATAAGATTTAAGCCAAACTTAATATTTTGCATATTAAAATCAATCCATAAAGCTAATGGAAACAGTGTAACGGAAACAACCATAAGTATGTATAAAACAAAAAGAAAATTAATAACTTCCCTTAACCAATATACTTGTTTTTGTTTTTTTAATTTAAACCCTATTAAAATACCTCTTCCAGCCAAATAACATATAACTCCAATTCCAATAAGCAAACTACCATTAATTAAATACACTCCATCGACCCTTCCTTCCAGCTCAAACAAACCTTATTTTACCATAAAATATACCTTTGTTAGAATTTAATTCTGCTCGTTCATTATCACTAATAAAACCAAGATTTTATTGCGTTTCTTAATGAACTATCCTGCCCCGTTAGTGCCATAAGAAAAAGCTGTCTTAAAGACAGCTTTTTGAAGTAAAGCACCCGTAGTTCTATAAGAAAAAAAGGCGTTCATAACTGTCTGCTGCCCTCATCCTACATAGTGAAAAATATGTACTCAAAATAGAATAGACCCCCATATCAGCTTCTTTACGGCTTGATACAGGGCTGTGTTTTTGACCTCTGTCAGGTTATTACCACTATGTCACCGAACTGATTATTATTCCAACTGTTTACACCACGAAAATCCCCCGATACTGAGGGGCCTTCAGTACCCTTGGGGGAGATTTTAGAACATAATGACTTATCATCAGAGGCCCTACACACTATGTCCATTGTGAAGATTCTGTTACTCACCCGGAATTGAGACATAAAAAAACATCTAGAATCATTTATATCCAAATAGACGATTTAAGCTAATCTTAAAGACAGATCCGATCTTCAGCTAACGCCCCCGTTAGTGAAATAACTATAAACTCTCAGGTAAATGATGTTTATACATTTCTATTCCATCAATATGCTCCTCTAATACAGCTATCGTTTTGGGATGTGGCTTTGTATAGATAACTGGATAGTCCTTTTCATCAAGTTCCTTATGAGTGGAAAATGCTAATTTTTCTTCAACAATTGAAAATTGAGCATCAATACCCTTTTTATTTCCACGAGCATCTAATCTTACCCATTTATTAATTGATTTTAAAAAAACAGCATTTAACGCGTGAATACAATACCCCTTTTCTGGTGTATCAAACAACATCAATCTTTGATAGCAGAACCCTGTTGGTATGTCTTGCGACCGCAATAAGGATGCTAATAGATTTGATTTTGCATAGCAAATTCCCTCTTTAAAGTGTAATACGTCCGAAGCATTACAAGTAACTCGTGTCGATTGAATATCCCAAGAATGAGAAATTTCATCACGAACAAATTCAAAAGCTACTTTAGCTTTTTCAATTTCCGTTTGAGATTGATTGAAAAGTTCATCTGCTTTCTTGATTATAATTGGCTTATAATAATTAACTTCATTTAATTCGAGTAAATAATCATCTAATTTATCAGACTCACAAACTAAATTTATAAACTCCACCCCCATTTAATGAATACTTATGCATAATATTGTACTATTATACAGTATATTACAACTAATTAAAAGGATGTATTATTGAACTATCCTGCCCCGATAGTTCCATAAGAAAAAGAGCTGCCAAAGCAACTCCCTTATTAGTAAAGCACCCGTTAGTTTAAGTACAAACCTTCACAATTTTGCTAACCTGTATTTTAATCGCCAATTGCTACTATTAACTTATTTTTCAGTAATGCTTCTTTGCAAAGTTCGATTAATTTTTCAGCAAATTGTTTTATTTTTTGCCCGTATAAATTATCTGTTTTGTATTTAATAACTATACCCTCGCAAATGTTTACTAACTGATTTATTTCTTGCGTTGAAAATATTTTATCACCATATTGGTCTAACCCTATAAGCAAATCGAAAGGTCCCCTTTTTCTATATCTTTTACCGTATTCTTCCTTAATCTGAAGATAACCCTGCAACTCTTCATTAAATTTAACGGATTCTTCTAAGTATTGTGTTTCTTTTATTGTATTTCCAATAAAGAAATCAAGTCCAACATCATTATCCATTCATTGTCCGCCCTTTTCATATTTTAATGTTTTTCATATTATATCAGTCTTTGTTGAACTAATCTGCCCGGTTAGTTCCATAACAAAAATGCCGCCTCAAATGGCAGCACTTGTGTTGTACACTTCTTGAAGCTTATTATCACAACTGATAAGTTAATAACAGCTTTCGTGTTTTTTCATAATTGATATACTCTCTATAAAACTCGGGATAATTACTTATGCTTTCTTCAAAAAAGCTATATTGTTGAAAGACCTCAAAGAATGATAAATGAAGCCAATCTTTTTGTTCTTGTGGCATTCTGTTGGCCCTTCCTTTTAGAACATAACTGAGACTTCCTGCGATGTTCATCCAATAGGTATTCAAATCAGCAGTTAAGCTATCGGCTTTGGAAAATTCACTTATAAAATCATTTTGTATCTTATCAGTATCACGATAAGGAAAGGGATTATATAAACTTTTTTTTATTGCCTCGAGCTCTTGATAAATATGGTTTTTATCTATGTTTAACACCCACCAAATAAGTATGTTGAATATATTTATTTTACCATATATTCTTCAACTAACCTGCCCCGATAGTTCCATAAGAAAAAGCTGCCATAAAGACAGCTCCGATCTTCAGATAACGCACCCGTTAGTTTAATAACTAAACTTAATTTTTTTCTCTTTTTCGAAATAGAAACCTGTACCATTTTCTTGTGGAACAAACCCTTGTTGAGCTGAACTATTTTCTACCATATTTTGCTCTTCTGCTGTTATAACTGTGGTAACATCTTTTCCTTCAGCTAACATACCTTCTCTACGATCTTGTTCCTCACTAGTAACAAGTTTATATGTATCTGTTTGTTTTGAGGAAACTTCTGCAGATGCTTCTGTCTTTTGCAAGTCTTTCGCAAAACCGATTGATACTGCTAAAACTCCTGCAAAACCAAGGGTTAAAACTAATTTCCCTTTCATATAAAAAACCTCCTCCCAATAATTTCTAACTATTACAATAACATATTTTACCACAACTAAAACTATGTTACTTTTAAACTAAACTGCCCCGTTAGTGCCATAAGAAAAAGGCTGCCTCAGCAACCTTGAGTCTTTTACAAGAAGTAGAAATCTCTTTTCATTATTTGAATTTGTCAGGTTGTTCTACATAGAACTCTAAATACCCACATTTAGAACAAACATAAGGAGATACTTTGCTGTAAATCGGACTATCCGTGAAAAAGCCTTTTGGTTTTTTGTTTATCAGAAATTCTCCTTGAATTCCAGAAATATAGGCTCTCGTAAGTTCGTTGCCGCATTTGCTACAAGTTTCCATTATTTATCCTCCCTTATCGTTATTGTTTCCTACCCATATTACTTTCTTTTACATTCCTAAATTAATAAAGTTTCAATCCTTCTTCAACAAACCTGCCCCTCTTTAGTTCCATAAGAAAAAGTTGCCTTAAAGACAGCTCCGATCTTCAGCTAACGCACCCTTTAAGATTAAGTTATTTAATTATGTATTTTATGGACCCTACAATTTATTTGAAATTTTATCTGTTAATTGCCTTATTGATGCTGCAATAAATATTCCGAAATTAGAAAATCAGATTACCTTGGCTTTTTATCTAAAATAAATGCAATAGTTGCCACTAAAATCACTAGAAAGATACCTATACAGGCAGTAACTATGCCTTCTATTTTGTCTTTTGCATAAAAACAAATATATGTATTAAAAGAGACAAAAATTAAAAAAATTAATAACTTTGTAACTAAGTTAATTGTATTTATTGCTCTCACAGTAAATCACATTCCTTAATGGTGAATTAACGATATCAAAATTAAAATAATTTGAACCTTTAAGAAAATAATAACAATAAAGAGTAATTATTCATAAGTGTAAAATAATCCATTTCCTTATGGAACTAACCTGCCCCTTTAGTGCCATAAGAAAAGGAGCTGCTGATCAGCTCCTGGTAATGAGTAAAGCACCCATTAGCTTAAGAAGAAAAATAATATTGGTTATTTACTACTGTTCAATAAATATGATGGGGTAATCTCTCCCTATTTCACCCTTAACTTTTGCAGTTAAGTCGATACCTATTTTATTATGCTCATCAATAGGTATTTCTTTATAATTTTGAACCCAGTTAAATAGTTCCTCTTTTAGTTCTTCAGATATAGGGAAGTCATCAATGTCTAAGTTAAAACCACAAACATTGCACCATATAGGGTCCGCACTAAAATCAGCTTCAACTTTCAATGAGGGATGTTCACATTCTCCCTTTAATGCGAAGTTTTGTAATGATTTTAGAAAGTAGATTACAACTATTGATATGAAAAATATTACCGCAGAGCTTAAACCAGAAGCAGCGAAATGAGAATTATACAACTCTGTTAGAAACAGGTATACTAAAAAACCTATAAAAAGGAATAGAGCAATTTTCATTTAATGGGTATTTCCTTTCAAATTTTATTAACATTACTATAATAATTGATTGTTTATATTTTTGATAATTTAACCCGTTCACTTTAATTTCTTATGGAACTATCCTGCACCGTTAGTTCCATAAGAAAAAGGTTGCCGCAGCAACCCCTGTTATTGAAGTAAAGCACCCGTTAGTTCATTAAGAAGCACTTCCGACTCAATCAATTAAAATAAACTCTTTACTAAACGAATTATCATTCTTGGAATAAGAGTTAAGATGTTAAAAACCAATTCAGATAAGATGGAATCACGAATTTCATTCATTATGTTTTTGAAAAAACCTTCTTGCCTTTCTTTTTCATCTTTTGTATCCTCTTTTTATCTTTAATAATTACTCCAATTATATTCCTCTAAAATACATCCTCAATTATTCAGCCTCTGTAGTCCATAAGAAAAAGAGCTGCTGATTCGTCTTCTGATATTGAAGTAAATCATCTTTTTGTTCAATCACAAAAAATATATTACCCACAATTGAGATAATATGATTAGTAAAAATGTCAAACCTAGGCCAATTAGTTCCTTTTTTGTTGCCCTTTCTAGTAAATACCGTTCAATTAATGTTAAAGACAATCCAATGACTATGAGGATATAAGCCATAGACCGATAATCACTGTAAACACCGTAATACAAGGTGGAAACAAAGATGGTAATTCCTGCTGTTATCCATAAGAGTAACGCTGGAATAAACAAGGGCTTTATTCTGTTTTTTAATATTTTCATTGTAATACACTTCTCCATAAAGACATCTTACCAAAAATCATCCTTTATACCTCAAGAAAAAATTTCCTTATCTTATTGAATAAACCTGCCACTTTAGCTCCATAAAAAAAGATGTAAACTGCCACAAACAATCTATGTTCTTTAACTAATGCGACCCGTTGAAGAACAAACCTAGTTTTTACTTTTTCGACTGTAATAAAAAGAAATGAGAAGATAAGTACCATAGAGGCAAGATATAGAAAATATTATAAGTTCTAAATTAACTGTTCCAGTCTTAAACCAAATAGTTAACGCAGCTAAAATGACTGTTATAAGGCAGGCGATAAAACCTTGAGTATGTGGTTTCAACATCAAAACCTCCTGTTCTATTCTTAAAGGCTTACCTTAACCTATATTAGCTTATTTTTCTATTCTCCTATATGGAAATGTTTCACAATACCTCTCTTCTAACCAGCCCTTTAGTTGCATAAAGTAAAAGCTGCCTTAAAGACAGCCCCTATCTTCAGCTAACGCACCCGTTAGTTTAAGTGTACACTCTTTCACAATCTTACAATATAAAAAAAAGCCGTCCTAAAAGACAGCTATTCAAATATTTTAGTTTGAAATAGTTGGTACAAGCTTTAAAAATTTACGATAACAGAAAATAGTTAATGTTAACGGTACTAAACTCCATAGATAAAAATATGTTCCATACTGGTTCCATCTTGCGGTTGTTGTAATACCGTCAGCAATTTTTATCCCTAAAAAATTCAACTGCATATTCCCGTCTATGCTACTAGTAGATAAACCGTAACCTTCCCCTGCCATCATAATAAATAATAAGCCTAAGCACCCTGCTAGCCCTAAAAATAACCATCCTACTTTGTTTTTGTTCAAGTTACCCCCTCCTAAAATTGATTATACAAAGAACATTCTACAAATATTGGTAAAATACTTGTTGAACTAACCTGCCCTTTAGCTCCATAAGAAAAAGAGCTGCCAAAGCAACTCCATTATTTAAGTAAAGCACCTATTAACATAAAGTAGCTTGATACATTTACTAAATTTCCCCTGTTGCATAGCTTAATCAGTCTCAACATCTTTTTCACCTAAAATTTGGACAAATCTTAATAGATAACCATCAGGGTCCATAACTAAAAATTCTTTTTGTCCCTTTAATTTAGTTTCAGCTCTATACCAATTCTCCTGAATATCAAATTTAATTGGATACTCGTTCTTTTTCAAACTATCATATAGTAGATCAATATCATTTATAACTATTTGGAAATTAATTCCTCTTCCGTACGGATAAGATAACTCCCCAGTATTCCAATAACCATTTACTTCTTCAATCATAATCTGGCAGTCATTTAATGACAGAAAAGCAAACTTATCCTCTGGTCGTTGATATTCAATTGTAAACAGGAGAATTTCCGAATAGAAATATAAACTTTGCTTCATATCTGAAACCGAGAGCTCTGGTATCAAGGCATTGAGTTTGTGCAAAAATGCTTCCCCCACTTAATTTATTTATTGTAATATTATAACACTCACTTACTATTAATTCTTATGCAACTATCCTGCCCCTTTAGTTCCATAAGAAAAGGAGCTGCTGATCAGCTCCAGATAATGAAGTAAAGCACCCGTTAGTTCATTAAGGCCTTCTATGAACTCTATGATTCAAAAAAGAACCTATAAGTTCAAATTTTGAATCATTTCTACCCTATTACCAAATGGGTCTCTAAATTCAAATCGTTCAAAATTTGGAATTGGAACACCATCAAGTATTTGTATATTTTCTTTTGTTAATCTATTTTTCCAATATGAGATGTCTTCTACTTCGTAAGCAATATGTGCTTTAGTTTTCAATCTATCAAAATCATCTTCTGTTCCAATGTGTACATCTTTATCACCGACTTTTAACCAAAATCCTCCTCGTCCTTTAAGGGATTCGGGTTTTTCGATTTCTTGTAAACCTAAAATACCACAATAGAAATTTTTAGCCTTTTCTTCAGTCTCCTTTGGAATAGTTATCTGAACGTGATGTAATCCTTTAATCATTTTAGCACCCCCAATGAATTCAAAATTTTCCCGAAATTCTCCTTTAATACAAGGATACTAAACTTCCAACGTAAATAAAATTTTATATTTTTTATAAAAATACATAAGAATCTCTTATGGTTAATGTTTTATATTTATAGTTACATCTTCCACTAACCTGCCCCGTTAGTGCCATACGAAAAAGAGCTGCTTAAAGACTGCTCCGATCTTCAGCTAACGCACTCGTTATTTTCAACAAGGATTAAAGTTTTTATGAAACCCTTTCAATTTAGAGAGAATATCCAAGCTGCTGTTTGATATTCATTCTAGTTGATCATTACGTAGGTTAAAAATCCGTAAATACTAGCAAGAAAAGCTAATAATCCGGAAACAATAAATAAAGTTTTAACTAACCAATAATTAAAAATACGGGGTAAAGGGGTGATTTTTATTAAAAATTCTAGACCTTCATCTTGGTTTTGGTAATTTTTCTTTGTTAAATAAAATATTCCTGCCCATATTAACGTAATGCCAGTAACTAAAACTACTGTCTAATAAATTCTCCCACTCTGCATATCCCCTAAAGTAATTATATTTGAAAATAAACTAACTTATTTGGAGTAAAGCACCCGTTAGATCTATAAAAAATGCAATACCAAAAATCCTGCGAACCATATAACCGCCATACCAAAATCTAATAGCATCTGCTTCTTATTTTCTTTTTTAAAAAACCATTCAAAGCCATCTATTATTGAACCAATTCCTGATAAAAAAATTATATATTTTAGGAAATTAAAGTTAAATCGGTAATTAAACCTAATAGTAATATTAAGCCCATTGCTATCATCATCAAATGTCTAATCAGTATAAATGGTGTAGTACTTTCTCTTTTTTCAAAAAATAATCCCATAAAAAAACACCGCCTAATATACCCTACTATGTTAGCCAAATTAGGAACTGGCTACCGACATACTTTAGATTGTTGAACTCCTGTATGACATATAATCACTGTAGTTTTATTATAACTCTTGTGGAGCGAACCTGCCCCTTAGTGCCATTAGAAAAAGGCTGCCTCAGCAACCTGACTTATTGAAGGAAATCACCTGTTAGTTCATTAAGAAAAGACCTCTTCTTTTTTCTATTTCTAAAATATCCTCCTATTGTCGCTCCAAGACCCGCAAGTAAAACAATGAGTATTAATTCGCCAATATAATTAGAAGGGTTAATTATATTAAAAATAATTGTGCAAAGTGCTCATAGAAGAAAAAGTAGCAAATCTCCAATTGTAAATTTCATAGTAAATTCCCCTTTGTTTTTTAAAACTCTTTTTTCCGTTATATAAATTCTAATTCATTCATCACTCTTTTGGTACAATTATTTCATACTAAACAGTTGCATTAAGAAAAAGTTGCATTAAGAAAAAGCTGCCTTAAAGAAAGCCCTCATCTTCAGCTAAAGCACCCGTTTGTTGAATAGTAAAATCTATTCAAATAATGGAACTTTTGGATCTATCCCATAACAATGAACAAGCATAGAGTGTAATTGCCCTCTGTGATGATAAACGTGAGCTACAATCTCTATCAACCATTCATACCGTGAGTATGTAACACCCCAATAAGAAGTAATTTCCTCTTGAAGTTCGACCTCTGTAAAATTCATAAATTTATCTTCTAAAAATTGATGATTTTTTATCATAGCTTCTTTCATCTCATATAGGCTTTTATATGAAACACTTGAATAAAATTTATCCATCTTGTCTTGGGATGCCCCGTCCGATATAAGCGAATCAGCTTCACAAATAATAGCAATGTGTTCTAACAGCTCTCCAATTGAATGCTTATTGGGTGTAGGTCTTTTTTGTAAGTCATTTTCTTCTAACTTTTCTATCATCTCAACAATTGTCGTTACAGCCACTTTAATTTGATTCAATGCACTCTTACAATACGTATTCATCTTATCCTCCTTTACTTCAAATAAATAATAATATAGGTTCGCAGTTAAATTTTAGCTTTACCCTCTATTCAACTATCCTGCCCCTTTAGTTCCATAAGAAAAAGAGCTGATCGTCGTCACAGATCTTTAAAGAACTTATACTAACCTGCACCTTTAGTTCAGTACCATTTTCCGGATAATTTTTCACCACTCAAATTCAGGATTAAACTCTTCTGGATCCATCATTGCTTTTGTGTAGGTGACCGGTTTTCCGTTCGGCATAGTGATAGTTAATTCTTTTCTATCTTTGTTTAACTCTAAAGTTATAAATGAAGTCCGATTGGTCTTTTCTTTGCTGTATGATACCGCAATCATTTTGTGTCCCGTGGATTCTGCTAATTTAAAGTATCTGATATCCTTTTTTTCGTTTTTCTTTTTGATATTTTCGTACTTTAGCTCATCGCCATTAGATGAAATCACTATGTATGTCTTATCTGTCATCCAACCGCCGTAAATATGATACTTGGTTACTTCATAAGATGGTACGCTGTTAGTTCTTGTGGGTTCTTCCTTAGTTATTCCTTCTTGGGTATCTACCTTTTCAGTATGTTTGACTTGTTCTGTCTCACAAGCAGCAAGACTACCTAAAAGCAGGAGTCCCACTGTGATCTTTTTCAAAGAAAACAAAGGCCTGCCCTCCTAAAAGATGGATGTAAATTTCGAATCATTAAATTATCCACCCTTACATAGTGTTGAAAACAATAACCTAAACACCATACCATAATAATCCAATTTCTTATAGAAATAACCTTCCCCGTTAGTTGAAGAACTTATTAATGTTCCTTAGGATTTGTTATTTTGTTTTCAATAAAATATTCAGCCTTATCATTAATAATTTCTATGTAATTGTGCTTTTTAAAAGGTTTAGTATGTTTAAGAATTCTTCTAAGACTTCCTTTTACAACAGTTTTTTTATTAGGAACATCTACAATAACAGTCAAATATACCTTTTCGTTATGTTTTACTACTCCTGTTACTTGACCTTTTTCCAAGTCAACTATATAGTCCGGGACAATCTTCAATTGGGAAAATGATGTCCATCCTGCATTTTTAGGTTTTATTCCAAACAGCAAAAATAACATATCCCTATACAATTCATTAAGTTTATTCATATACATTCCCCCGCAATAACTTCATCAATCCAATATTCAAGATGCACCCGGAATTTCCCTGCTTGTTCAACTAACCTGCCCCTTTAGCTCCATAAGAAAAAGAGCTGCCAAAGCAACTCCCTTATTGAAGTAAAACACCCGTTAGTTCATTAACCACCATATAAATTTTAATACGAAATCCATATATTCACCAAAACAAATAATCATAGGTGGTATATTGGACTACCTATACAATTACCTTTACTTTAATCCTTCCTTTCCCATTAACTCTTTCATAACTTCCAATTCAGAGTCCCTTAAAGCCTGTTTAAAAATAACAACCAAGTCATTATCTTCGAAATCAGGATACTTTGTGGGGTTCTCCTTTTTATCCCGAATAAACTCAGACATTTTACTTATAGCTCTTTCTAATTTCTCATTCAATGTATATTGTTGATTTTCTTTTCGGATTCTATCAAATTCCCTATCGAAATCATCATTATCATCATTTAGTATTTTCTCAATCCGTTCAGGCGATAATCCAAGTTTCGTCATTATACCTTCATCCTTTTCACCCAAAATGAACTTTTCCAAAGAATTTTTGCTTTTCATAGTTCTCTCTTCCTCTCTATAAAATTTATTTACCTGTCCGTTTATCACTTTTCTTGTTAAATTAATCTGCCCCGTTAGTGCCATAAGAAAGGGAACTGCCTAAGCACTCCCATATTGAAGTAAGCACCCGTTAGTTCAGTAAAATGTCTATCCCCATTCCACAAAACATTATCGTTAGGATGAACCAAAATATATATTCTCTTTTTTTAACAATGTAGTTTTCAATTCCTATTAGAAGGGTGATAATCCCTGCAATTAGTCTTATAATTCCAAAATAATCTATACTGTCATAAGTTTGGAAATATAATATTATTGCAAAGATTGTCAATCCCCATTGTATAAACAGAATAGGTTTATTTCTGTCATCCCAAAATTCTTTTCATAAAAAATAACGCATTATTTTATCTCCTCTATCTAAATCAAAGTCTACTTGTATTATAAACTGTACTGAACTAAACTGCCCCTTTAGTTCATCAAAAAGGCCACCAAATGGCAGCCCCGGTTCTCAACTAACGCCACCTTTTTGTTGAACAAGTTCGTTTATAATTCAGCTTGATTTTTGCCCAACGAAAAGCCATCAAACAACTGTCCACCATATGGTTCCAAGACCTTATTAACTAATAGTACAACTTTATTTTTATCACCTGTCTTATATAAAACATCAAAGGCATCAACAAAATGATCAGCGAATTTCGAGTCATATTGTTTTAATGAACGTACTATCCATTTTGAAGCACCAATCCATTGAAGGTTTGTTCTTAAATAAAATTCGCTAACCAGTTCAGCTAATGTGTTAGCAATAAATATTTCTTCGGCTCTATTTGTACAGCCTATTAAATCGTCTAGTGCATCAGTTATAAAATATCGCTTTGTTTTAATGGTTTCATCTGACCATTTCTTTGGACCCTGCTCTAATATTTCCTTCGCCTCTTTTTTTATGGATTCTATTATTCTGTCATCTTTTAAAATAATTCCTTCTAAAACCATTCTGGGCATAGAAGGTCTTGCTCTTTCGTAATCACTTTCAAAAAAATGCTTATACGAGGTTAAATTATGTACAAAAACCTCTATAGCCCAACCAAAGTCAATTAATGACTCTCTGTAAGGTGAACTAGGGTTTTATCAAAAACAACAATATCAAGGTCCGATGTTTCTGTTGCTTCACCTCGAACGACACTCCCAGCTAATAGAGCTCCTTGGCAATTTGGAAAATGCTTAAAGATAAACTGTTGTGCTGCTTCAATTGGGTTTAACCTCTTAAAATCTTCCATTACCTTCACCTCCGAAGACGAATTTTCAGTTACTATTTATTCATTTCGATTTTAAAGCGAGGATACCTCTAAAAAGTGATGATCCTTCTTCAACTAAACTGCCCCGATAGCTCCGTAAGAAAAAGGATGCCTCAACAACCTACCTTATTAAAGTAAAGCACCCGTTAGTTCAACAAGGAAATCCTTTAACTTATGACCCTCTGGGCCAAGAGAGTAAAAAAATGAGAAATTTATTCAATTAGCCATAATTATGAGTATAGTTAGAGTAGTAATTAATGAATCCTAATCATAAATTACATCACCGATAGTTTTGACTATTGCGTGTCTTACGCTTGCAAAAATGCAACACGAACTTTATATTCCCGTTTTCAGGAGCGTATCTTAGGGGCATTGTTAGCGGTTTTGGAAGATAAACCTTCTCTCTTTGTCATTAAAAATATGCTCTTTTTCTTTCATAGATTAGAGGTGTAGAAAAAAGTGGAGATTAAAAATTTAGTTGTTAAACAAAATAAGAAAGGCAAATTTTATACAGTTAAATTTGAATTAGACCGAGATAATTACAGCACTAAAAATTGGGTTACAATAGCAAGGCAAGGTAATAAATATATCTTTAATAGTGTGATTTACAAGTATGATTCGGAGAAAGCTGTGTTTTCTAATAATACGGTAAAATCACCTGACCCAGAGTTCTATTACAATGCGTCTTTGTCAGAAAAAGTATTTAATTTAATATTAAAATCTCAAGATTTTACACAGTACCGAGAAAAATACGATATAAAATTTGATTTAAAGAAAGTATATGACAGTAAGCAAATAATAGAGCGCGAGGAGAACCTTAAGAATCTTATCAAAGTAGCATTAGAAAGAGATGAATACATTGGTGCGATTTACAATGCTGGGGAATATTATATCCCATTGTTTGAAATGGATCCTGGTTGGCATATTGAATCCTTTCTACCTAATGGTGATGAGTATAATGATTATTTAAAATACATTGGCTTTGATAAAGAGGCTGAAATCATAAAACATTTAAATTGGGTCATAGAGCGTTTAAATAAAGTTTCAAACAACGTGTACGCGGTAAAAATGGAAAGTTTTTTTGAAACTATAGTTACCAATAAAGGAGTAGAAGAAGAGTTTGGTTCTTTATTTGGCTGGGACTTACCAGAAGACACAATCTTTTATGATGAAATTTTCTATACGGAAACGATATCTAGGCTTGCAAAAGCAATGTTGGAGGATAATGAAGAAGAAATTATTGAAGTTGCTTTAGTGGGGAATCCAGTCGTGTTGGATGAAAATATAAATGAATATTACATTGCTGATAGTATCATTTACGATGATGAATCTTATTTTGTCGATAAAATGTATGATTTTGCATTCAACAAAGCTTCCTACCTAGAAAAAATTAAACGAGATTTCTCCGTATATGTGGATTTAAATACGTTGGCTAAGAAGGTTTGAACTAAGAAAAACTCGTCTTAAAACACTCTGCTAAAAGAATTGATAAAAAACCACCCCTGCCTGGTGAGCAAATTGGGGTGGCTTCGTTCATTGGCAAAATACCAATTGACTTTCTACAGTCTAATTACAGTATATGTAATATCATTCATCATTATCAACTATTAAAAGCTACTGCTTCCACATTTTAAGAGCGTTGCATAAGAAAAAGTTGTTCAGCAACCTCCTTATTGAAGTAAAGCACCCGTTTGTCTATAATAGAAAAAGGCTTTCACAACTAATTGGCTAGACTAAATACACCAAACACCAATTTCATAACCCAATAGAGGATAAATTTTAAAGATAGCAAAATAAAACCCCGGTTTCACCTATTGAGGCATAGTAATTGCTGAATTTCTTATTTATTATTCGTTAGATTTGAGTTGAATTTATCGTTTATGGATTTAAAGTTACTAAAGAACAACACACGATATTTTCATTATTATTGCTTTGCCATCTTCCTAACCACCTTTTTTGAAAAATCATAAAACTCTGATTATTCTTCTACAGCATCAAGAAGGATATAGGTAACTTCTCCATAATATTCAATATCTACTAGTGAACAGCCTAGCCTTTTAAGTATTAATGCAAAGTAATACTTTTCTTTTTCTTTGATTCAGACTAGTACGCTACCCTATAGTTAATTAGAGATATGGTATAAAACACCTGTTAAGTGAAATAGCATACCCTTTTCTTTAGGCTTTTACATTTATTGCACCCTTAATTTACATCTAATTGTTATTACTTCTGAAAACCTTCAAAAATTCATCAAATCCCCTTAACTTTCTTCCAGTTTCATTTTTATCACTTGAAGCAATAATTGAGAGAAGTTGTTGGAAAATACTTTTCAAAACCTTTATATTCACATCATCAAGGTGGTCACTCTTCATATTTTTTGGTAAAGGAATATCTGTTGTGATTCTTAAAAACAACTGTCTCCAAGTTAATGGTTTTGTTATTTTTATTCCGTGTTGAAGAGCTTTTTGTGAGCCATTTTCAGTCAGTTGATCTAATGCATATAGATAAGAATCAAAATTCTGAAACGAAATCTTTGTAGTTTCACCTGAAATAAAATTTTGCAATTGTATTTTAAAATCAGCCTTTCTTAGCCTATGATTTTTGAGGTGATTAAAATGGTATTCGAATGCTGTTGATTCAAAAAACTCATAATCGTTCTTATCCATATTTTTTATACTTTCAATTAAATTTTGTGAATACATTCAATACACTCCCTTATACCCAAATACCCCCTACAATCTTTTTGTCAGGGTTCTTTGAATTCGTCAATTATCTCTTAATCGAAATAACTACTGTCGATAAAGATTATTGAGTTAGTTTCCGACTTTTTTGTAAAATTCCGGGTTTTTTGTCCGATTTCCAACATTTTTGTCATTTGCCGACTTTTTTGTTACTTAACAATGTGTTTGAGAACCAAGTTTCACGGAAATGGCTTTGGCAGCTTTCATTACTTTGTCAATCAATTCAGGCAAGCGATCTTCCTGAAATCTTGCTTCAATCCCAGCCACACTAATACCAGCTACTATTTCACCTTTACCATTGAGTATCGGTGCACTCACCGCTTTTGTATAATCCTCAAGTTCTGATGAAGTTATCGTGTAACCATTCATTTTCGCTTCATCCAAAGCGTGACGGAGTTCAGTTTTATCCGTTATCGTTCCAATGGCGATTGGTTTTAATTGAATGCTTCCCAAATAATTTTCACGCTCTTCTTCCGGCAAATACGCTAGGATGATTCGAGAATCTCCAGCATACAATGGCGAACGCCTTCCAATGGATGTATAAAGTCGAACAGGGTGCAGGGTGTCCACCTTTTCAATATACATCGCTTCATCCTTATCCCTCACAATTAAATTCACTGCTTCTTCAACATCATCCCGCAGGTCTTTCATGATGGGATAGGCGATTGACCTGATATCCAAACGCTCCCCAACCAGTTGACCAAACTGCAGGAATATAAGTCCAAGTGAATAGTGGCCATCATCGTCCTTTGTTAAAAACCCCATTTCTTCCAATGATCCCACCATACGGTGTAACGACGTTTTCGGCAAATTGGAAAGTTCCATCATTTCATTAAAGGTCAGTTTTGGATGATTTATGAAAAGGGTTAGGATTTGCATGGATTTCACGACCGTTTTGTTATGTGCCTGCATACAATGTCTCCTTTCATGATACATGTTTTCCTTAACTATCATTCTATTATAAAACATGGAAGAAAGGATGTAATGAAAATAACCGTATTCATTGTTATTTCGGGAATGCTCTGACTCTCATTCGATTTTCCGGCATTATTTTCAATTTGATCGTATCATTTTATCATCCCGCAAGCCCATAGAACGAATATTGATGGGATATGCTGAAGCGTTTAGCGGATTAAGTAACTTGATCATTACGAAAATCCATCCACTACAAAGGCATTTTCAATATTACTTTTGTCCCTTTCCCTTCACGAGAATGAAGGATAAGGTTTCCGCCGCAAACTCTGGCTCTTTCCTCCATACTGAATAAGCCTACTCCACGGGTAACTTTTTCTAAATCAAAGCCCTTTCCATTATCTTCTATTTCTACACGAACTTCTTCCTCTATTTCCTGGATCGTCACTGTAGCTTCTTCGGTTTGAGCATATTTCCTAATATTTGTTAATGCCTCTTGAATAATACGGTAAATGGTAATTTCTTTGTTTGTATTCAGACGGCAATTCAAATAGCATTCAAAATGGACCTTGATATGATGATGCTCTGAAAATTGCCCCAATAAAGAGCGAATGGCAGGGAACAGTCCAAGATCATCAAGTACAGATGGCCTTAATTCCCAGGATAGATGCCGGAGTGCTTCGATAATTTCGGTCGCTTCATCTTGCATCTGATCTAACAGGGGATGATCCATTTCTGTCTGCAGTCTGTTAATCGTTATGAGGTGGCTGTATAAGTTTTGTCCGATATCATCATGAAGCTCTCTGGAAATGCGTTTTCTTTCTTCTTCCTGCACATCAATGATTTTCCCGGTCATTTTCTGAATCTCTTCTTCCGCAAGCTTACGCTGGGTTACTTCATATCGAATCGCTAAATATTGGTAAGGTTTCTGGAACTCATCAAGAAATGGAACGATTGTCGTATCCACCCAATAATAAGTATGATCCTTGGCCTTATTTTTAATCTCGCCTTTCCATACTTCCCCTGATGATATTGTTTTCCAAAGATTGTCGAAAAACTCTTTCGAATGAAATCCCGAGTTAATAATTCGATGATCCTGTCCGATTAGCGCTTCTTTTGAAAACTTTGAAATCCGGCAAAATTGATCATTGACATATTTGATCGTCCCTCGTTGATCGGTTATTGCTACAATTGAGGAAGCATCCAAAGCAAATTGGAAATCGGCCATTTTATTTACAAATTTCCCTAATTCCTCTAAAACTCGTTTATATTCGGTAATTTCCTTCCGAATTGCCAGGTATTTATAAGGGTTCCCTTTTTCATTTAAGAAAGGGACAATTGTGGTATCCACCCAATAATAAGTTCCATCCTTCGCTTTGTTCTTGATTTCACCCCGCCAAACACTTCCTGATGAAATTGTTCGCCAAAGTTCTTGCATAAATTCCTTTGAATGATAACCTGAATTAATAATTCGGTGATCCTTCCCGATAAGCTCTGTTGCTGAATATTTGGATACCTCACAAAATTTCTTATTAAAGTTTATTATCTTGCCCTTTTCATCCGTAAATGCAACAATCGTTGATTCATCAAGTGCGTAAATTAAATCAACCAGTTCATTTATCGGATAGGATTGCTGCTGGTTAATCCGTGATTGGTCTTTCACTTTATGGACTACAATTAAGTAATAAAGCTCTTTCGCAAGCTGAAAGGAGTTCACCCTGAAAAAAAGCGAAAAAGCATGACCATCCCGGTGGATCCCCAACTGGTGGATAATCTCCCCTTCCCCGCTGTGCTGCAGGTTTGCCCCTGGTATAAGATTCAGAAGCTTTTCCCCGTTCAATTCATGATGATCATAACCAAAGTTTTCATATACCTGTTGATTCGCAAAAGAGATGACTCCAGATTCATTGACAAGGATTGTCGCATCGCTAGATCCAGGCGTAACCCCTTTTTCCATTTCCAAATGTTTATTCAAGTCCATACATAATCCTCCTTGTTGCCCTGTTAAATTGAGCTGTTCAATTCCTTTTCCAGTTTATTCGCTGCATCAAGGATCTTATGCTGGTCGCTTTCAGAAATAGGCTGAGCTGTTCGTTTACCTACTAATAATACCCCCTTGGGAACACCTTTAAATTGAATCGGAACTGCGAAGGCGCAGCTGAGATTTTCCGCAAGCATAATGGGATAATCTAAAGCTTTGCCGTGGATATTATTGGGGAAACCCTCAATTTTCATCGGCATCCCCGTTGATATGACCCTACCTGCTATTCCTTTTCCATATCGAACAGTTATCCTTTTGTACTTATCATTTCTGTTTCCGGCGGCATTATGCCAGCTTATGTCAGGACCATTTCTGTTTTGTAAAGCAAGGCCTACAAAATCACCATTCATTTCTTCTAATACATGTTCACACGCTTTTTTAAATGGTTGATCCTCTTTCGATTTACTGTCCCCGTTAAATTCCATACCCTAATAACCCCTTTTTTAAAGCGAATGCAACAAGTTCATGCCTTGTTTTCATCTTGAGCTTTTCCATTAGGTTTCCTTTATGGCTTTCAACCGTTTTCACGCTTATGACAAGCTGTCCGGCAATTTCTTTATTGGAAAACCCTTTCGCAATCAACGTAAGTACCTCTTTTTCACGGTCAGACAACAGATTGATAGAATCAGCGGTTCCCTGCTTCACACTGCCTAAATATTCTTCCATTACCCTTTTTGTAGCAGATGGATGAAGGTAAGCATTTCCGTTCGATAATGATCGGATGGCTACCAATAATTCTTCATGGGGTGCACTTTTTAAAATACATCCTGAAGCCCCGGCTTGAATAGTTCTGAACAAATATTCATCATCATCATGCATGGTAAGTATTAATATGGCTACCTCAGGCATTAGTTTTTTCAGTTCGGAAGTAGCCGATAAGCCATCTTTCCCATGAGGCATGCTTAAATCCATGACTACCACATTAGGCTGAAGCTCTAGTGCTCGTTCTATTCCTTCGTTCCCTTCTGAAGCTTCCCCTATGACTTCCATATCAGCATGATTGTTTAATAGCATCTTTAAGCCCATTCTTACAACTGCGTGATCATCGCAAAGCAAAATTTTTATCAAAGCAGCTCCCCCTAACTTTGTTCGTGTTTGTATCGTTATATGAAACAACAAGGGGGATTGCACAATTCGCAAACCCCTGTTTAGCATTTTAATATAATGGCAGAGAAATCTCTATAGAAGTCCCATCATCTATTTTTGAAAAAATGGTACAATTCCCGCCAATCAAATGCATTCTTTCACACATGGCAGCAAGCCCGCTCAACTTATTCATGGCGGCTTCAACCTCAAACCCTTTCCCTGAATCTTTTATCATAATTAATAACAAGCTTTTTTTCCATTTGAATATTATACTTGCTTTTGTTGTATCAGCATACCTTGCTATATTCACCAATGCTTCTTGGCAGACTCTGAAAAGTGTAATGCTGTCTCTATCAGAGATTTGCGATTCAATTCCCAGATTCTCCATCTCAACCTCAATTCCATAGGTTGAAGTATATATTTTTATGTAGCTTTTTATAGCTGAAATAAGCCCAAAAGTCGTAAGGGTAGGAGGATGCAATTCTACAGCCAAAAGCCTGATTTCTTGTATTGCCTTCTCCAATAGCTGTTTCATATCACCCGCATAGATTTTCATGGCAGGCTGTTCGATTGCCGTTTCAATGAGCTGCATTCCGGAAAAGAGACTGGAAAGGGACTGCCCCACACCTTCATGAAGCTCCATGGCAATTCTTTTAATCTCTTCTTCATGTGTTTGTATGATATAAGAACTGATGTTGTTTTTAAGTGGCTGAGTATTCATTCCCACCCTCCTTCTTCAATAGTCGCTGATTATTGGCCATTCAAAATGCGACATGCTCTCCCGATTACACTTTCGGCAGAGTGGTGAGAACACTGACGTATACCTTCTTTCCCACCAGAGACCTAGCATTAGAACTTCTTGTTCTTGAAAACTACATTCAGCCTTCAAATCTAATAATTTCATGCGCGCAGTTCATTTTATGCTTTCTTCACTCTATGACTTGAAATGTCACTAAACATTCCGGCATATTGAACAACATCCCCAGCATCATTCTTTATTGCACTAATTGTCAGCCATTGTAGATATTGCTGTCCATCCTTTCGGCTATTCAAGATTTCACCTTGCCAGAAACCATTTTTTTCAATAGATTTCCACATATCCTCATAAAAAGTTTGAGGCTGTTTACCTGACTTAAGTATACTAGGATTCTTTCCAATTACTTCATTTTCCTGATAGCCAGTAATCCTTGTAAACGAAGGGTTTACTGAAATGATTTTACCATTGGTATCGGTGATCAAAATGCCTTCTATTGTATTGTCAATCACTTCTTTGGCAAGGTCCATTTTACCTTGGAAATACATCCAGACTACTAAAATCAAACTTGCAAGGGCAACTTCTGACAATGCCATGAACCCGATTGCATAATGTCCTGTGATATTGAATAACAAGGATAGAATTAACGGCGGGAAAAATCCTCCCAAACCTCCCATTGCGGACACAATTCCATTCACAATACCGGCCTGCTTTTGGAAATACATCGGCACCAGTTTAAAAATAACACCATTTCCCATTCCAGCACAGAGAGCAATACTTAAACAGCCAAATGTGTACCAGCCAATTGATGGAGCAAAGGATAGGATCATTGCTGAAATCGTATAAATTCCAAAAACAAACATGAGCAGAATAAGAGAATGGAAGCGGTCGGCAAGCCACCCGCCAATAGGTCTCATAAGAGTGGCAAGAACAATAAAGCCTGCTGTCCTTACACCTGCATCAACTTTATCCAATCCAAAGTTCGCTACAAGAAAGTTTGGCAGATAAATAGTAAATGCAACAAAAGAACCGAATGTTATAAAGTAAAATAAGCTTAGCAGCCATAGTTTTTCATTTTTGTAGACACCCTTAATTTGTTCTAAAAGCGGTGTCTTTACTCTCAGTTCCTTTTTATCCCCTAATAGGAAGTTACCTGCGATAAATACCGCCAAAATCACAAGATAAAGCTGTACGGTTGTTGACCAGCCAAACTTCGTAGCTACAACAGGTGCTGCAAATGCTGATATAGCCGTTCCGAGGTTTCCTGCACCGTAAATTCCGTTTATAAAGCCATGGCGTTCCTTAGGGTAGTACTTCGGTAAAGAGGTTACTCCAACAGAGAATACAGCTCCCCCAATACCAAGAAATAGCCCTCCAATCAACAAATCAGCAAGAGAATCCGCAATACTGATATAATAAACAGGGAATAACAGCGATATAAAGCTAATCAGGAAAATTTTCCTGGCCCCGAACTGATTGGCGTAAAAGCCAAGGGGAATGCGAAGAATAGATCCTAAAATAACAGGAACAGCTGTTACCAGTGCAAGCTGACCATCCTGTATTGCGATATCTTCTTTAATAAAAGGCAGCAGGGACGAAATTAATACCCACACCATAAATCCTACAACGAGGTTTAAGGTTTGTAATGGAAGCTGAATTTTTCTAAACATCCTGACCACTCTCTCTTCTAATTACATATTGTAATCTCGCATTTTCGTCAAAAGCTGACCACTCATTTTCATTTTTAGTCACATTGGATATCAACGGGACAGCGAAAAAATTTATGTCATCAAAGTAAATACGCAGATGTGTCATGTCAGGACAAAGCTTCACCTTAACAATCGTTTTAGAAACGAAAGGAGCTTTACCCTGGCCATCATCATCTAAGATGGCTACACTTGCTTTTTCCAATATTAATGGTTGTATATCTTCTATTTTAATGTGTTCCACAGGTATTGCATCCTCTCTTTGCCGTGTAAACATTCATTTGAAAACCCTGCAAATATTCCCAGAATGTATCTTCTGCATGATTCTCGATAAATTCAATTGTTTCCACTACAGACCCCCAATTGCTCATTCCCTTTACTTCGGCAACTACAATATCGGCCCCATCTATTGACTTTTCATCTAAATACCAGTTAAGACGGACATCTTTAAAAAGGTCTGAAAGGAGCTTATCGATTTCAGCAGCAAAATTTCCAGATGCTTCTTTTACAAAACAAAAATCAAAGTATGTTTCACTGTTCATTTGATTCACGCCTTTTCGTATTTGGTTTTTTTATATGTAAAAAACGCTAAGGGAAACACAACAATGTTCAATCCACCAAATATTAGTACATTTATATAATTTTCATAATAAAATTGGTGAACCATAAATTGGGTAAATACTATATTCATCATCAAGAAGGCACAAAGCAACGCGACACCGATGTACTTAAACTTCATAACGCTTCACCCTTACAGCGTATACTGCGCCATTTTCAACTTTCACTTGAATTTCAGGCAGGGGCCTCCTTGGCGGTCCGGCAGTTGGAGCACCTGTTTCAACATCAAATTTCCCATGATGGCAAGGACAGATCATTTCACCTTCTTCTTTCACCCAAAATACCGGGCAACGAAGATGTGTGCATGCATTTTGATATGCTACATATTTCGTTTCAGACAATCTGATCAAAATGGCATCATCATGATCCCCTGGAAATTTAAACTCCACTGCGTCACCAATTGCAAGTCCGCTTACATCGGTAATTTTTTTGTGAGGATACTCCTTTTCCCCAAGTCCCATCAATTCTTTAGCCGCAATCGCTCCCCAAGGAAGGGAGGAAATCGCGAATACTCCTGCAGCTCCCACTAATGTTTTCATGAACCCTCGTCTGTCGAGCTTTCTTTCATTATCCCGTTCAATATTATGGGTGTAATTATCTTCATTAAAGGGGATTTTATTATTTTTATCCGACGGCATATAAATCCCTCCTAAAATAGCTTTTCAATTCCCTGTAAAATACCAGGCAGATTTACCTTAACGTTCGTTTCACTTTCAAGATAAGGCAGGCTAGTCACCCATTTTCCATTATCTAGATTAAATTGTTTTTTTCTATTTCCAATTTCCTCATCGGTGAGCCACTGAAGTGTATTGGATGGACAAACACTTGCACACATTGGCGGGATACCGTTTTTTGTCCGGTCGATACATAAATCGCATTTGTACATTAAGTTTTGTTCAGTGTCAAATTTTGGTATGCCATATGGACAAGCAATCGTACAGTTTTGGCAGCCAATACATTTTTCAACGAGAGCTGATAAGACGGCCCCTGTCTCATGTATTTGGATTGCCT
The DNA here is from genome assembly GCF_056502895.1 of Bacillus sp. T-10(2022). Taxonomy (NCBI): domain Bacteria; kingdom Bacillati; phylum Bacillota; class Bacilli; order Caryophanales; family Bacillaceae; genus Bacillus; species Bacillus sp. T-10(2022). The sequence continues at coordinate 2,414,973 of NZ_CP113518.1, read as the reverse complement.
GGGCAGGACAGCTTCTTGCACAGGCCGGATTCACACAATGGAGGCACATAAGAGGCATCGTCTGCCGATTGACCAGAGGGTTTACATCATAAACGTAGTTCCTGTTCCGCTCTTCATGCCCTCCGCATTGTGTACAAGCAGCAAGGCATGACCGGCATCCTATGCAGTTTTCAAGTTCTAAGTAGAGCCTCTTTTTCATTTATTGCACCTTCTTTATTTCGACTTTTTCCAATTGAGCCGCACAGACCTTAAACTCCGGCATACGGGACATTGGGTCAAGTGCTGCGATGGTTAATAGGTTGATAGATTGCTCGTGCCCAAAGTGGTATGGAACAAATACAGTGTCCTCACGAATTGCTTCTGTAATTTTCACTTTATAGATTGCCTCGCCTCTTCGGGTGTACAGGCGGACGTTATCCTCATGGTCCATATTGTATTTTTTTGCCGTTTCCGGATGTACTTCGACGTATGGCTCCGGGCACATATCACGCAGGAACTGGATTCTTCTCGTCTGGTTTCCAGATAAGTAGTGGTAAACGACACGCCCGGTTGTTAAACGAAGTGGATATTTTTCATCTGGCTCCTCAGCAGGGGGACGGTAAGGAAGCGCACAAATTTTCGCTTTGCCGTCTGCGTGATAGAATTTCTTATCCAGGAACATATGCGGCGTTCCCATATCATTTTCATCCTTACAAGGCCAAAATACTCCGTCCTGTTTGTCGATTTTATCCCATGAAGCACCATAATAATCGGCATATCCTCCTTTACTAGCCAGTCTGAATTCATCAGCTATATCTTTTGCTGTTTTCAAATGGGAAAAGTATTTTCCTCTTCCAAGACGTTCTGCAAGTTCTACTTGTATTTGCCAATCGGGCTTAGATTCACCGATTGGTTCTTGTGCCTTATTTATCTTAATAATTCTTCCTTCAAGGTTTGTAACTGTTCCTTCATCTTCTGACCACGTTACAGATGGCAGGATCACATCCGCGAACTCTGCTGATTCAGAAAGATAGAAATCCGAACACAACATAAAATCAAGATTTTTCATCGCACTTCTGACGAAATTCAGATTCGGCGCAGATACTGCAGGATTAGAACATAGCAGATACAATCCGCGAATCGTTTTTTGTTCCATCAATTCAAACATTTCATATGCAGAAACACCCGGCTGGGGCATTTCTTCCGGAGTGATTTTCCATACTTTACAAACTTCTGCTACATGTTCAGGGTTTGTAATTTTACGGTATCCTGGCAATAAATCGGCTTTCTGGCCATGCTCCCGTCCCCCTTGTCCGTTTCCTTGACCAGTGAATGTCGCTACACCAGACTTGGGCCGTCCGATTTTACCTGTCACAAGCGCCAAGTTTGTATATCCAGATACATTGTCAACACCCTTTTGCTGCTGTTCGATTCCACGTGCAAACATCACAACTGCATTCGGTGATTTCCCATAAATCTCTGCTGCGCGAATAATTTTTTCCGGTGCCACACCTGTAAGCTCACTCGTATATTCCGGTGTAAATTCTCGTACAAGCTCTTTTGTTTCTTCAAACCCGTTTGTATGATTATTAATAAACCCTTCATCCGCATAACCATTTTGAATTAATAAATTTAAGATTCCATTAGCAAGGGCAAGATCGGTTCCCGGTTTCAGGTCAAGGTGCACATCTGCTCTTCTCGCAATAGGAGTTTCACGGGGATCTGCCACGATAATGTATCCTCCTCTTTCTTGAACGTTCCAGACTCGGAACATAGAAGTCGGATGACATTCTGCTGTGTTGCTACCTGCAATAAATAAGCAATCCGTTTCATGAATATCAGTCCAGGGTAATGTTGAACCTCTATCAACTCCAAAAGAACGAAGGAATCCCCCGGCTGCACTCGACATGCAAAATCGGCCATTATAATCAATGTAGCGAGTTCCAAGAGCAACACGTGCAAATTTCCCTGTTAAATAGCATTTTTCATTTGTCATTGATACCCCGCTGAAAACGGATAATGAATCTTTTCCATATTTACCTTGAAGTTCCCTGAACTTATTTGCGATTAAATCATACGCCTCATTCCAGCTTGCTTCACGGAAACCTTCCTTTGTTCCCTTTAATGATGCATCATCACGAATAAGCGGTTTTAAAATACGATCATCATGATTCGTCTGCTGGTAAGCTGTAACCCCTTTTGGACACATTTTCCCAACGGTTACAGGCCAGTCATAACGGGGTTCAACCCCAATGATTTTATTCGTCGCAACATTTACCCTTAAATTCATTCCGCACTGCATTCCGCAATAAGCACAATGGGTTTTGACCAATGTTTCATTCGGGTGTATCACATTACTTTCTGCTTTAAAAAACTTATCCTTTTGCATCCTGGTTTGCCTCCTTAACTTTTACATCATGGATGGGGAACCCGGAAAATTGGGCAATCCTGTATTTTCTTCGACAAGGTAGGCACATTTCAGCGAGATGGTGGCCTTCTTTCGCTTGAAATTCTATATCATTCCTGCCGAGAACCTCTATGACATCTTTTGATTGTTCTGTTGAAACAAACTCATTACCGCATACTTTGCATCCTTTCATGGATTGTTCCGCATAATGCTCTCTGTAGTTTCTTGCAAATACACTCAATGGGCGGAAAGGTATGTGCGCAAGTTTTCCGAACGGAAGATAAATCAATGTAATGATGACTGACCATTGGTGTATCAGGGACATGGCTGGCTGTCCTGCACCATGCATAAAAATGTTCATGAAGGTTAGTCCCAGTCCTGTACCGCTGACCAATAACAGCATGAATAATGGAAGGAAGTCATACATGAATTGTTGCTCTGCCCTTGCCTGCATATTTTTCAAACGGCGATAAAGGGCCATGCATACACCGGAAATGACCATCACTGCTGTAATGTTCAGTGCGTTATATGATAACGTCGCAATAAGCCCATCAGCTGGCACTGTCATTACCTGGATCCCCATAGCGATGATGTTGTAGTAACCGTTGTCGTCCATTGTGAAGTACATCCATCCAAATACTAGAGGAAAGGTCACGAAGCAGGAAAGTATGCAGCCCCAGCCCATTAGAACGTGCTGAGTCCATCGGTAAATCCCCCTGTTCCAGATGAAATTGTATGTTGCTAAATGTTCGACTGTTGTTTTGGGCGTTGATCTTCTTAAGAGAATTTTGATTCCTTTTTTTATAAAAACCTTTGTTGGCGGCCTTTCTCCCCATGCGATAAATCTGTAAAAGAAACCCCCAATAAAAATAAACGTCCCCACCATATAGCCATAAAGGTTTAAATCCACATGTGTAAACATTCTCGCACCTATAAATGATAAGAATACAAGTCCGCAAACTGCTAGAAACATAGACTTGGCAAAATGTGATGCAAAAGCATCATCAATCGATTTTCCTGTTTTTTGATTTACGGCGACTTTTGCCTGCATTATTATTCCTCCTCATTACAAACAATTACCATACTCTTATTGTAAGATCTTGCCTGATTGTTCGATATCGGGGAACTTCCCCATCCTATTGGAAAAATCCCCTTAACTTTTGAAAATAAACAAAAATTAAGATGCCAGAATGTTGATTACTTCGAATTTCATCATACCGATTTCCTCACTTCTTTATTGGGAATGAGGTAATAATGTAAATAAGTACGCATGAGGATGTTAGGTTTCAATATTTCAAGATTTTTTTGGAGAAAAAAATGCATCCCAACTTCTCCTCCCTTTCGAATTGCAAAACGGGTCCAGCAAAAAAAGTCATCTTTTAAAGACAGCATTGGATAAAGGGTAGAAAGGAAACGTCTTTATCATGTACTTTGTTTAATGAAACAAAAAAGAAAGCACTCTTTAGGAGTACTTTCAGTTTGCAGACAAAAGGGGGGCGGAATTAAAAAATTCCGAACCACTTTTAAACTTCCCTTTTAAAACAAAAAAGACTGTAGGCAAAAGGAGTTCTATCCAATTTTTTAAACATAGTTGATTGGAGCGGGTGTGCGAGACTCCTGCGGGAATATCGAGTCCAAGGGAGACCCCACAGGCGCAAGTGCGCCGAGGAGGCTCCCTGACCGCCCGCGGAAGGCGAGTGCCCTACGTTCCAATCAACGTCAAATTTGTACAAGCAAAAAAAACTGTAGACAAACTCGATTTCCATCGAGTTTGTCTACAGCCTGAAAGCACTCATTAAGAGTACTTTCTCATCGTTTGCGTTTTTTATCGAAGCAATTATATATCCAGCCATTTGTTCAGGGCCAAGGAAATCGAAACTTGCAATTCCTTCAATTGCCGTTCTTTTTGAAGGAAAAGCCGCTCAGCTTCCTTTAAGTCCACCCTTGAGAACTGTATGGATTCCCCTGGTTTAACCTGAGCGATACTTGGTAAATCTGCCGTAATCACCTGAGCTATCTTAGGATACCCCCCCGTTGTTTGGCTATCCGCAAGGAGAATGATTGGATTTCCATCAGGAGGAACCTGAACGGACCCATTTGTGACCGCTTCAGATAATAACTCCCCATTATCCTTTAATTTCAGTGTAGGGCCCGATAATCTATATCCCATGCGGTCGGATTGATTGGAAACTTTAAAGGCACCCGCTACAAAACTATCTTTACTGTAATCTGTGAAATATTCATATTGGCTTCCATCGATGAACCGGATGAGAGCTTTTCCTCCTGGCATGAACTCCTTCTCATTGACAAACCACTTTGGGAAGGAAAATGAACCTTTGAACGTCCGATCACCAAGATTTTTCGAAGGTTCATTAAACTCCAAGACATCGTCAGCCTTTAATGCCCTCCCCATATAGCCGCCAATCCCAGCCCTTAGATATGTGCTTTTACTGGCCATTACTTCAGGAATAGCAAAGCCTCCCGCTACAGTTAAGTAAGCCCTGCAACCTGATTTACACCCTGCAAATCGAAGCATCGATCCATTTTTCACAAGAATGGGCCTCCACATCGGTACAGCATGATTATCGATTGTAGGTGATAAGTTTCCACCCGTTATCGAAATCAGGCAATTTTTCTCGACTTTAATGGTCGGCCCCATTAATGTAATTTCCAAGGCCGCTTCTCCTTCTTCATTGCCAACCAGCATATTGGCAATTCGTAACGAATGTGCATCCATCGCCCCGCTTACAATCACCCCATGTTGCTGGAATCCTTTTCTTCCAAGATCCTGTATACTAGTCAATATTCCCGGTTTGATTACGCGCAGGCTCACTGTATCTCCTCCTTAGTAATCATTTCTTTATATTCTTGATCCGTAATCGGATGGAACTTCACAATGTCCCCTGCTTGTAATAGACTTGGAGGATTTACATTTGGTAAAAATAGTTTGGTTGGCGTTTGTCCGATCAATTGCCATCCACCAGGCGTTGATATAGGATATACACCCGTTTGCTTACCGGCGATCCCTACTGCCCCTGCCGGAATTGTCATTCGGGGAGAGGAACGCCTAGGTGTCGCGATGTTCCCTGACAGTCCGCCAAGAAACGGGAAACCCGGTGCGAACCCGATCATATAAGCCAAATATTCCCCGGTTGAATGAATATGAATGACTTCATCAGTGGTCAAATCATTATAGCGGGCAACATATTCCAAATCGGGTCCATATTCCTTCCCATAGCACACGGGAATGGTAACCGTTCGATGTATGAGTTTCTTATCTTCTTGTAAATCCTGTAATTTCATTTCCAAGATGGAACGGACCACATCAAAGGGAGAAATGGTTTCACTACCATTGCTTTTATTTTGATTCTTATAAATAACGAGTGGATCATAAAAAACCGTCAAATTGATATAAGCCGGTACACATTCTATAAACCCTGCAAAAGGTTCATTCTCCAGCAAATCCTTTAACAATTTTATTTTCTTGTGAACGCTGTATTCCATTCCATTCCCGAATGTTATCACGATTGCGGAATCGCCCAATGGAGAAAGTGTACATGCAGTTTTTTTCAAAAGCTTTTCCGGCATAGGAATCATCTCTTTCTGTACGTTATAAAACTCCTAATTTTTCATCACGAATGTCCGTTATGAACATATATCCAGGTGCATGCGTGATCATGATCTCCGGTTTAGTCTCCATAGCAATGGATTGAGGTGTCACACCACATGCCCAAAAGACAGGGACTTCCCCTTCACGAATCGTTACTGGATCACCAAAATCCGGTTGCTGAATGCTGGAAACACCGATCGCTTCAGGGTCACCAATATGGATCGGAGCGCCATGAACGGCAGGAAACCGCGATGTCACTTGAGCCGCCCTCACCACATCCTTTTGTGGAATCGGCCTCATGCTAGCCACCATTTTCCCATGAAAAATCCCTGCTTCAATACAAGGGATATCGGTTTTATACATTGGTACATTGCATCCCTCTTCAATATGACGAATCGATATATCATTATTCATTAAGGCGTGTTCGAATGTAAAACTGCACCCGATTAAAAATCCAACCATATCGTCTTCCCAGTAGTTTGAGATATCGGTTACTTCTTCCACTAATTCTCCATATTTATATACCCTATATTTAGGAATATCGGTGCGTATATCCCCCGTATTTGCTGCAAATGCGGGAATGGGTGAACCGATTTCCGTAACGTCCAGCAATGGACAGGATTTAGGGTTACGCTGACAGAACAATAAGAAATCAAAAGCATGCTCTTTTTTTAAGATGGCTAAGTTCGCTTGTGCATAACCGTTAGCCATGCCAGCGGTCGGTTTTATCAATTCGTTGTTTCGAATCATTGAACGCAACTTAGCCGGGGTAGCTTGAGAAAGGTCGATCATTAGTATTCATCTCCTATTAAGAACTGCAGCCAGTCACAAACTGGCACGCCACTTCCACCTTTATTAATTGGGTTTACATTGATTAATCATTAAAAAAGTGCGGGCAGTTGTTTCATTAATGTATATACGCCCATTAACGCCATGATGACTACCACGAATACACCGGAAATCGTTAACCATAAAGGATGCTTATAATCACCCACGATGTTTTTCCTATATGCGGCAATTAGCAATGTTCCAAGAGCAATTGGTAAGATGAGTCCATTAATGGCCCCAACTACAAGCAGTACTTTAACCGGTTGACCAATCAATAGAAAGCATATGGTCGATACGGCTATAAAGCCAATGATTATCCAGTTAGCCTTATTATTTATCTTTTCGCTGAAAGTTCTGATAAATGAAACCGAAGTATATGCAGCTCCTACAACCGATGTGATAGCTGCTGCCCACATGACAATACCGAAGATTTTATATCCTATATCACCCGCAGCGAGTTGAAAAACGGATGCTGCAGGGTTATCCGGATTAATTTGTAAACCTTTCGATACAACACCCAGTACTGCTAGAAATAACGCAACACGCATGACCGTCGTTATCAGGATCCCCATTACCGAGCTCTTCGTGACCTGTGGTAATGAGTCAACGCCCTTCACGCCTGCATCCAATAGACGATGGCCTCCCGCAAAAGTAATATAGCCGCCTACAGATCCACCCACTAATGTAACGATCGCGATAATGTCGATTTTATCAGGCACAAAGGTCTTCACTACCGCTTCCCCTACAGGAGGAGAGGTTGTCCAAGCAACGTAAATCATCAAACAAATCATGAAAAATCCGGCGATTTGCGTAAAACGGTCCATCGCTTTTCCTGCTTCTTTCACTACAAAAATCAGTACGGCGATGACTGCACTTATTGCCGCCCCGGCTGTTGGAGATATTCCCGTCATTGCATTAAGACCTAATCCAGCTCCTGCTATATTTCCAATATTAAATGCCAGCCCGCCCATGACGATCAGAGCTGCCAGTACATAACCCAGCCCAGGAAGGACCATGTTTGCAATTTCCTGACCGCGTTTTTCGGATACAGCAATAATGCGCCATACATTTGTTTGGGCAAATATATCAAGAATGACCGAAATAAGAATAACGAAACCGAAACTTGCCGCAAGACTTTGGGTATAGACGGTTGTTTGCATTAAAAAGCCAGGTCCTATTGCCGAAGTTGCCATTAGGAATGCCGCACCTAACAATAAAGTGCGGTTCGTTTTTGGCTTAGTCGGATTCTTTTTCTGTGCTGTTGTATTTTTGATTGGCTCCAATGGAATCTGCCTCCTGATTGTTTATTTTTTTCAAGTAAAGGACTTGACTGTTATTTCAGATAATTGTAATGATTCCTTAACATGCCGTGCAAAGGATAAAGCATGTACCCCGTCCCCGTGAATACAAATGGTATCTGCTTTTAAAGCCACATCTGAGCCTTGCTGAGACAGTACTTTCCCTTCCTTCACCATGCGAATGACTTGGGCAACGGCATCATCATCGTTTTCGATCAATGCGTCCTTTTCCAATCGGGAAGTCAATGAACCATCATGTTGGTAGGTTCGATCGGCAAATACTTCACTCCCGGTTTGCAATCCGATAGCCTGTCCGGCACGTATCAATTCACTGCCTGACAAACCAAATAAGATAAGCTCAGGATTCACTTTATATACCGCTTCGGCAATGGCCATGGATAACTCTTTGTTCTTTGCGGCCATATTGTATAAAGCCCCATGCGGTTTCACATGCTGCATACTTCCGCCTTCGGATTGCAGAAAGCCATTCAATGCACCAATTTGATAGACGACAATATCATAAGCTTCCTGTGGTGAAATATTCATATTGCGTCTGCCAAATCCTATTAAATCCTGTAAACCTGGGTGGGCTCCGATTTTGACATCTTTCCCTAAAGCAAGCTGAACCGTTTTTCTCATGACTGTCGGATCACCAGCGTGGAATCCACAAGCTACATTGACAGATGTTACATAATCCAAAATCTCTTGATCATTACCAATCCTATAAGCGCCAAAACTTTCTCCTAAATCACAATTCAAATCAACCGTGTTCATACTACCCTCTCCTTTATTAACGGAAATTTCAGTAAATAAAAATATGTAGTTACTCTTTCAATCACTCAAATGTGTTAGGTCCGAAATTCGGAATTAGAGTTTCATATTTCGGAATATTCTCATTCTAGCATATATTAATTATTTCGACAATATTTTGTTAGGTAACCTAACATTTACTGTTTAATGCTAAAAAGCCGTTGTTTCCTTTGAAAGGAAGCAACGGCAATGATTACAGCACTAAAATCAGGAGTATATTATGACAATGAATTTTTAAATCGATTAATAGAAAACAATGAAATATCTTCCTTGCTAGTTCCGGAGATAATCAAGTCACTCAATATTTCTCCCATGACACTGCTGAATTTAAAACCATGTCCAGAGAAACCTGCCGCTATGGCAATGTGTGGATAATAAGGATGTTTATCCACTATAAAATGCTCATCAGGGGTCATGGTGTAGATGCAAGTTTTCCCATATTTCAATTTTTGATCAGCAGGCATATATTTCCGCAAAAACTTCACCAAATCTCCCTCATCTTCATCCAATTCACCAAAACCTTCAATACAGCCATCAGGATTTATACGGGTTCCCCCATCATGTCTCCCTACTTTCATTCCAGAACCATTTATACTAGGAAAGCCATAGTATGTACCAACTGAAGTATCAAAAGAAAAAGCCGGAAAATCATTATGATTATATAATCTTTCATTTGCATGAAACCAGGCAAATGTTTTTCTGATGGGTTCCAGCGGCAGATTTAAATCTAACATCGCCAATATTTTCGGTGCCCACGCCCCAACTGCAACGACTAAAGATTCTGAGTGGAATGTCTGTTCATCCGTTTTAATCGTGACCCCATCCCCATGAACAACTATCTTCTTCACTTCACTGTTTACCCTGATGTCGGCACCATGAGATTTCGCAAGTTGCTGATACGCTCTTAAGCACTCTTCACTTTTCAATACGCCCGAAGTCGATTCAAAGCATCCAATGTAGTCTTCCGGCAGTTTTATTCCAGGCCATCTATCATGAATTTCATGGTAATCCAAGATTTTCATAGGTAACCCATATTCGTTTGAACCCGCTATCACTTGCTTAATGAAAGTGGAATTTTCGCTACCAGCATTCAGGACCCCCGTTGGAAGAAATAATTGTTTCCCCGAATTTCTTTCCAACTCACCCCATAGCTCTTGGGATTTAAGTGCCAAAGAAATATACTCCCTGCCTTCACCATAAGCATGTCTAATAATTCTTGTTTCCCCGTGATGGCTGCCCTTATTATGAGGAGGAGCAAAGGAATCCAATAATAATACTTTTTGTCCTTTTTTTGATAGATAATAACCTGAAGACATTCCCATAGATCCAGCTCCAATTACAATTACATCATAATGCATCTTTCATCCCTCCTCCTTTAAATATGATCCATCATTTTAAAAAAAGGAAGCCATTTTACCTTATTTAATAAAGTAAAACAGCTTCCACATAGTTTTAGAACTCTATTTCCCCGATTGACGTTTCAACGAACTTCACTATTTCCCCTTCATGAATTTGCCTATATATCGCTTCAATGTCAGGATGGAAAAAGCGGTCTTCTTCAACCATCGGGACTTCGCTCCGAACTAAATGATATACCCCCTCCGTAACCGGTGACGGTTTCAAGGGCAGATGAAAATCCATTGCTTGGGTTGCCGTCATCAGTTCAATGGCTAAAATATATTCAAGTTTCTTCGAAATCCGATAGGCTTTCTTCGCAGCGAAATAGGCAAAACTTATCACGTCTTCTTGATTTGCGCAGGTAGGGATATTATCTATTGTGGCTGGATGGGAGAGCACCCTGATTTCATTCAATAGCCCGGCGGCTGTATATTGCGGAATCATGTAGCCACTATTTAAACCCGGATTAACCACTAAGAAATTAGGTAATTCACTAAGGTGATGGTTTACAAGCCGATCTATTCTTCGTTCTGTTATTTTTGCTAAGTTTGCTAACGCGATGGAAATCGCATCCGAATAAATCCCAACAAATGAACCATCAAAATTTCCCGCCATCATGGCAATTCCATCTTCCTCTTCCGGAAAAATCAGAGGATTGTCACTTACAGAGTTCATTTCATTCTCGATCGAAACAGCAGCGTCCTTCAATACTCTTTTTATGGCTCCATGGACTTGTGGAATGCATCGTAAGCTAAGTGCATCTTGTAATCTATGTTCCTTGTAAGTTTCAATGATTTGGCTGCCTTCAAGAATCCTTGTAACATTTCTGGCTGTCTTAGCCTGTTCCTCATGTTTTTTCAATGCGTGGGGACGGGGATCAAATGCTTTTATTGTACCTTTTAGCACTTCTAAGGACATAGCTCCCGTAATGTCGGCGGTTTTCGCGGCTTGCATGCTATTGTATAAAGCCAGGACAGCCATCGCAGTAACGGAAGTAGTCCCGCTTATAAGTGCCAATCCTTCTTTAGCACCTAACGTAACAGGTGCTAAACCAGCTTTCTCTAAAGCTTCCCTGCCAGGTATGAGCTCATCCTGATACCATGCCTTTCCCTCACCAATCACCACTAAGGCCATGTGAGCTTCAGGTGAAAGATACCCCACTGACCCATCACCTGGAACATAGGGAAGTATATCGTGATTTAACAGTAAAGCGATAAGCTTTAAAACTTGTAAACGGACCCCTGAATATCCTTGGCCTAAATTCACGAGGATCATCAATTGAATGGCTCTTACGACTTCTTTTTCAAGAGTTTCCCCAACAGAAACGGCATGTGAACGAACAATATTCCGTTGAAGGGTTTCGGCGTCCTGTGGAGAAATCACCTCCGTCATATTACTGCCAAAACCTGTCGTTACACCGTAAATCAATCTATTATCATCTAAAAACTTGTCTATTAAGCTTCGTGATTTATCCACCCTTTCACAATATGCCTCAGTGAAAGTAACTTTTGCACCATATCTTGCAACCGCAATTACCTCTTCGATTGAGATGGCATCATCTCCTATTACAACCTCTTTAATATCCATAGGATGTAAACAATCGGTAGTTGTCATCCTTATACATCTCCTCTCATATGACTGATCAAGAAGGAGAAAAAAGTTTTGGTCCTTCTCATTTATTCGCTGGAAGTCAATCTTATGTTATTTTTTCATTTTCTGTAAAGGGAAGAGCGGTTCCCTTCGGAGAATTCTCCGCTTCTAGCAAAGGGTCACTTGCTTCATGTAATGAAAGATTCTTCGTTTCAGGTGCCCAGGCGATCGATACGATCAAGCCGACCAGCAGAATGGCTGCCATTCCTGCCATTGAGGCACTTAATCCAAATGAACTTAAAGAAACAGGCAGCAAAAATGTTCCAATTGCAGAACCAATCCGACTAATTGCCGTAACCATGCCTATTCCCGAGCCACGGATCTCAGTTGGAAAAAGCTCTGCCGGGTATACTAATGTAAGGTTCGATGCTGCTGACATGAAAAAAGTAAAGATCAAGAAGGCTACCAACATTAAGAATTGAGAACCATTGTGCAAGAAGCTGAGTGAAAACAATGAAACGGTAAGGATCGTGAAAGCCCCGATGGTAAATCCTCTACGAGAAAATTTTGCAAGCAGCCAAAGACCAACAATTGCCCCAACAAGCAAGAATAGATTTAACATTGTATCGGCAAAAAAGTTCTGTTCAAAACCCATTGTACTAAGTATGGAGGGCAGGAAAGTGTAAATTGCAAAGTACGGAATAACAAGAGTTAATTTGAATATTCCGCCAAAAGCCAAACGCTTACGAAGCCTTTTACTGAAAAGTCCACGAAATCCCAGAGTCTTTTGTTTTTCTGTGCCAGTCGTCGTTTCCCCCATTTCAACGTTCGATCCAAGGTGTTTTTTTACAATCTGGCGAGCTTCTTCGACTCGCCCCATGCTGACAAGCCATCTTGGTGATTCAGGCGTTCCTATTCTTAAGATTAAAACCACAATAGCCGGAATGGCAGCGCTGACAAGCATCCAACGCCATGAGTCTGAACCAGCCTGTCCCAGGTAATGACCAACAAAGTTTGATGCTACATATCCAAGCGTCCATACTACGTTTATAGACGCGAGGAGAGAGGAGCGATACTTTTTAGGTGAAAACTCGGCAAGCAAAGTCGTACCGACAGCGTAATCTCCTCCAAGTCCAAATCCAATCAGCAACCGTAAAATAAAAAGCTCTTCTGGACTGCTAACAAAAAATTGTAAAATAGTAGCTACCGTGATAAGTAAAAAGTTTACGAGAAAGATTTTCTGTCTGCCTACACGGTCAGAAAGTCTTCCAAGTATTAAAGATCCCGCAAACAGACCGATTAAAGCAGAGCTGCCGATCAGCCCTGTCCACATTGAATTCATATTCATTTGAGGACCGAAAACTGTCAGGGCCATCGCAATGATCCCTAGAGAATAGCCATCACAAAAGCTGGAACCGAATGTAAGTCCTGCAATTCGAAAATGAAACCTATTAAATGGGGCATCGTCAATAGTGAATTTTTGTTCGTTCAAAGAATCCCCTCCACTTTTTGCTTTATAAGATATATCGATTCAAAAAAACACTCTTCCTGTAAATCTCCAGTAGTGACCCTGAAATTGAATGAATCGATTAAGCTTAATACTATAAAAAAATTCAGCAAAGAATATTATGAAATAATACTCTTTTTATAAACTATATCAAATCATACTACCTTTTAAATTCTATTTAATATATGAAAATATAGTTTAAGATTCGATCAGTTGTATATCATTGAAATAAATGACTTCACTAAGTATTTTACAGCCTTCCATTACCTCGAATTTTTCCCTAGCTTACTTTTCTGTGGTAAACTCAAACATTTTTATGCCATTTTTCGAATGGATAGTGATTATCCACATAAAATTCCCTCCACATGGAAGAGTCATTTCCACGAATTCCTTAAAACACTTTCATTTAATTTCACTGTAAAGCAGTAAAGTGTATAACGCTGAAAATGGGTAGGATGATAGATCATCATCCTACTATTCAGCACCATTACATTTGTTGTATACTTCCAAAAGCCCATTCCATCCCCTGAATTTTTCAGCGGATGGAATGGGTAGACATTGATTGAGAATATTGATTTTTAAAGGCCCGTAAGGCTTTTGGAATCAGACTTCACTTTATCATTCACAACTTGAACACCGTTTTTCCATACAGTCTTAACATGGTTAACCCCAAATAAATATTGCAATTCCTGATAGTTTTCAACATTCCATAAAACGACATCCGCTTGTTTTCCTACTTCAAGCGAACCTACCTTTTCTTGTCTGTTGATTGCACAAGCAGCATTGTATGTTGCCGCCGTAAGCGCTTCAGCAGGGGTCAGCCGCATCGAGATGCATGCCAGGTTCATGACAAGCGGCATGGAAGTCGTCGGCGAGGATCCGGGATTGCAATCGGTCGAAATGGCAACAGCTACACCTTCATCAATCATTCGGCGTCCTGGGGCCGCATCTTCTCTTAAATACAAAGCTGTGGCTGGAAGCAAGCAGGCAATTGTTCCTGACTTAGCCATGGCTTGAATTCCCTCTTCGGAAGCCTTTAATAAATGCTCAGCTGATATAGCCCCTATTTTGGCAGCTAGTTCCGCTCCCCCGTATGGCTCAATTTCATCAGCATGAATTTTAGGGATCAAGCCGTACTTTTTCCCCGCCTTTAAAATCCGCTCTGATTGTTCAGGGGTAAAAACCCCTTTTTCACAAAACACATCATTGAATTCAGCAAGCTTTTCTTCAGAGACGATTGGAAGCATATCATTAATCAGATGATCGACAAATTCATCCTCACGACCTTTATAATCCTTTGGAACCGCATGGGCTCCCATAAAAGTAGGAACTAAATCAATCGGATGCTCTTCCTGTAACTTCTTCATCACCCGCAACTGCTTCAATTCGGTTTCCAAATTCATTCCATAACCGCTTTTACCTTCTACAGTAGTCACGCCATGAGCGAGAAACGAATCAAGGCGGCGCATGGTTTGTTCCATCAACTCTTCTTCACTTGCTTCCCTTGTCATGCGGGTGGTTGCATGAATGCCCCCACCTGCGTTCATGATGTCCATATATGTTGCACCTTCTAGACGCATTTCGAATTCACGCTCACGGCTTCCGCCATATACAACATGCGTATGGGGATCAACAAGGCCTGGTGTCACCAAATGGCCAGTAGCATCGAAAACTTCAGCTTCATGCATTCTATCAGCATAGAGTTTTTCCAATTCCTTGGTTGTACCGACAGCTTGAATCAACCCAGATTCGATCCATATACTTCCGTCCTCTATCAAACCAAGCTCCGACATTGCCTCTTTGGAACGCGGACCTTTCCTTTCAGATGTAAGGGTAGCAAGTTGAGCGGCATGTTTTATCCAAATTGGTTTTGTCATTATTTATCAATTCCTTTATCAAGCATCGGGATATTAATACCTCTTTCACGGGCTGTTTCCTCTGCCAGTTCATATCCTGCGTCAACATGACGCACTACACCCATCCCAGGGTCCGTTGTCAACACTCGCTCAATCCTGGCTGCTGCTTCTTCGGTGCCGTCAGCCAAAATTACCACGCCAGCATGCATTGAGTATCCCATTCCTACGCCACCGCCATGATGTACGGATACCCAAGTTGCGCCGCCCACTGCATTCACCATTGCATTTAAGATCGGCCAGTCAGCCACTACATCCGATCCATCCTTCATGGCTTCCGTTTCACGATTTGGAGAAGCGACAGAGCCTGAATCCAAATGGTCACGTCCAATTACTATCGGAGCCTTCAATTCACCGCTGGCAACCATATCATTAAGGATTTTACCAAAACGGGCGCGCTCCCCATAACCAAGCCAGCAAATGCGGGAAGGCAGACCTTGGAACTGAATTTTTTCTTGAGCCATTCTAATCCAGTTACATAAATGTTCATTATCCGCGAATTCGCGTAAAATGGCTTGGTCTGTTTTATAAATGTCTTCAGGATCACCAGATAAAGCGACCCAGCGGAATGGACCTTTTCCTTCACAAAATTGTGGACGGATATACGCTGGAACGAAGCCAGGGAAGTCAAAAGCATTCTCTACGCCTTCATCTTTCGCAACTTGACGGATGTTATTGCCATAATCGAACGTCACGGCTCCTTTTTCCATCATTTCAAGCATCGCGCTAACATGTTTGGCCATTGAAGCTTTAGAGAGTTTAATATACTCTTCTGGATTCGCATTTCGTAATTCTGCCGCCTCCGCCATTGACATACCTGAAGGTGTATATCCATTTAGCGGATCATGGGCGGAAGTCTGATCAGTCAAGACATCCGGAATGAAGTTCCTTGCGATCATTTCCGGAAGAATATCTGAAGCATTCCCAATCAAACCAATCGATAATGCTTTTCCTGCAAGTTTAGCTTCTTTGGCTAAACGAATGGCTTCATCCAAAGAATCCGTTTTCACATCGGTATAACGAGTCTCGATCCTCCGGTCAATTCTTGTCTCATCAACATCGATTCCGATACAGACCCCACCGTTCATCGTAACTGCCAGTGGCTGTGCCCCACCCATGCCGCCTAGACCTGCCGTAAGAGTGATGGTGCCTTTTAACGAGTTATTGAAATGTTGTTTTGCAAGCTCGGCAAATGTCTCGTATGTACCCTGTACGATTCCTTGAGAGCCAATATATATCCAGCTTCCAGCCGTCATTTGCCCATACATCATCAAGCCCTTTTTATCAAGTTCATGGAATGTTTCCCAGTTTGCATACGCCGGGACGATATTTGAATTGGCAATCAGGACCCGGGGTGCATCGGTATGCGTTTTAAAAATTGCCACCGGTTTCCCTGATTGGACCAGTAAAGTTTCATCATTTTCAAGCTCTTTTAGTGATTTGACGATTGCATCAAAGCATTCCCAGTTACGTGCTGCTTTCCCAATCCCTCCGTATACAACCAAATCTTCAGGACGTTCAGCGACTTCAGGATCCAAATTATTCATCAGCATTCTAAGCACTGACTCTTGTTGCCAGCCTTTCGTATGCAAATCAGTACCTCTATAACGTATAACCTTGTTTGTAATCGTATTCATTTTCACTTTCCCCCTTGGTTTGTTATATTTTCATTCTATAAGAAAAATTCAGAATAATTCATTATAATTTAATGATAATTTTATAATTTGTTTACACTTTTTGTAGTTATCTTTATTTTTTTATGAATAATTTCATGAATTACATTGTTATGAAATAAATAAAAAAAGACGATTCATTTATTGAATCGTCCTTTTTTATAATCCAGACCGATATGCTGATGGTGTACAAGCTTCAAGCAATTTGAATTTTGCATTAAAATAAGTTTGATGTGAATAGCCGGCCAATTGTGAGATTTCCTCCAATGATAAATCCGTTTCCTTTAATAAACGTTTAGCTTCCCTAATTCGAACTTGATGCAGCGTATTTCGAAAAGTCTCGCCGGATTCAGCCGCAAAACGTCGGCTGAGTGTGCTTTTATTGATACGCAGAGTCTCTGCACAACTTGCTAGATTCCACTGGGCGTCCCAATAGTTGGACTCGATCAGCTCTCTTGCCTTTTCACTAATTGTGCGCGCACCTTCCTGTAATTGTCCATGATCCTGCAGAAGCATATGGGTCGTGAACGCATGCAGCTCTTTTACTATTTGATGAATGACGGGTTTATGTACAATTTGTTGAAATACATCATAGTATATTGCTTCTAAAGAGGCAGTTTGCAAGTTGTATGATTTCATATGCCTACGAATCTGAGCAAGTACGCTTGTAAGGCGGATACGAACGATTTCCGGGTCGGGGTATGGTCGTTCAAAGGTAAGGAATTCACGCTCAATCCAGTTCCTGATGGCTTTCGCATCCCGTCGTTCGAGCATTTCTATCCAAAGTCTTTGTTCAAGAGGCGTGAGGAACGGATCCATCTCTTGATGCGAAGTTTGTTGACTTTCGGCTAAAATGATATCATATCCATCGAAAAAGATTTGTCTCGTAAATTCACGTGTTTGCTGATACATCCTTTTTAAAGACTCATCTGAAGATGCCGCTTTTATAATGATGGCAAGGGGCTCATCCATTCTTTCTTTCCAGTGGGCAAGAAACGCTTGGTACTCTTCCTTATAAACTTCAACTTCCTTTGTTTCCTGGACACATAAAATAAAATCCGATAAAGCGAAGATTTGATTCTTCCCAGTAAAAGAATATCGTTGCAGTTCATCATAAACTAATGGAAGGGTCTTGTTATCAGGTGTCAAAAAAGCGACCATGGTTATTCGACTTTCATGCCTCCGGTCCGTCAAGAAGAAATCAGGATACCCAATATCCAGAGCATTCCCATCATCCATGGTGTTTGATGAGAGAAGATTTGGACCATTTCTCAATTGAAAACGCAATTGTTGGATATGTTTTACCAAATCCGCCGAAGAAAAAGGACGGAATAATACATCTTCAGCACGGAAACGTAAAGCTCGATAAGCCGTCTGAAAAATTCGCTCAGATGAAATCCCTAACCATCGAATTCCCCTTCGCTTTAACGAAACACCCATCGCCTCACTTTCATCCGTCCAAATATCCATATCCAAAATAACGAATGCCGGTTGCTGATTGCGGATGCCCTTTTCAAATTCTTCAATCGTTTTCCATAAGATCAGTCTAACTCCCGTTAGGTGGGACTCGACTATCCAACGAATTCCTTGAGCCTCAATCTCATCTTTTGCCACCAAATGAATTTCCACATCATCACCTCATTTCTGCTGATATTCCTGTAATGAAAATAAATATGAAGTCAGCAATTGAAAAGACTTGTATCTCATCTCCATTCTAATCCCGCCGAAAACTACAAACAAGTCTTATTGGGCAGAACCTGCGATTAAGGTTAAATTTTTGACATGCTCAGCCGTTATTTTTATCTGCTCGGGAAGTAGCCATATGAAATTACAAAAAGAAACATCATAGGAACTTTGTGATTTCCAATGATGTTTCTTTTCTTTTAATCTTCAATACATTTAGAACCTTTATAATCGATTAATATTTACTTCAACTTCTTTTACGACGTTTTCCGCTGAAGCATCTGTCAATTTTAATGATAATAGGGTGATGACTCCTATTACAAGTAATCCAGATAAAATAAACATACCTTGAGTAAATGCAACAGTTCCGAGAATCATCGGTCCTACAAAACCTCCTAAAGCCGCAATTGAATTGACGATGGCTATTCCAACTGGTGCAGTGGACTCAGTGAAGAAAAATGTCATATAGGCAAAGAAACATCCACTGAAGCCGTATAAACCGAAAGATGTAATCGTTAACATAAGCACCATCATAAAAACACTATCTGAAAAGCCGCACCCGATAAATCCGACAACTGCTATCATGAGGCAAACGAGCAAATGTGATTTATGTGCATTGGTCCGATCTGAATTCCAGCCCACAAATATAACGGCAGGTATGCCGACTAACGATGGAATCATCGCTAACCAGCCTATTTCTAAATTGGTTGTTGCATTTTCCGATAAAGATTTAATGATGGTTGGCATCCAGAATGACAATCCATAGATAGATGTGTACCCCGCGAAATAAAATAGGGCCAGCTTCCAAATTTTCGCATCTTTCAGCATAGCAAGCTTTGTGACTTTATTTATTTTCGAGCTAACTTTTCTTTCCGCACTCAATTCCCCTTCTAACCAATCACTTTCTTCCTTAGATAACCATTTAGCGTTAGTCGGTCTATTAGTTAAATAGAAAACAACAATAACACCGATAATAATGGCCGGAATGCCTTCAAGGATGAACATCCATCTCCAGCCGGCCATACCAAACCAGGAAATATTGTCAAGTATCCACGTCGACACAGGCGCACCAATCAATCCGCCAATCGGTAAGGCTAAAAGCAGGGCCGCTGTTGCCCGTCCTCTCTCGCGGGCCCTGAACCAATAAGTTAAATACAAAATTATACCAGGAAAAAACCCAGCTTCGGCAACACCTAATAAAAAACGGAGAATATATAAATGCATCGTTGTTTGCGCAAAACCTGTTAATATTACCACGAGTCCCCACGAAATCATTATGCGGGCAATCCATATCCGAGCTCCCACTTTATGCATGATCATGTTGCTAGGAACTTCAAAGAAAAAATAGCCTATAAAAAAAATGCCGGAAAGCAATCCAAAAACTTCAGCGGATAAGGCTAATTCTGCATTCATTTGTAAAGCAGCATAGCCTAAATTGACCCTGTCCAAGTATGCAATGATATAAAGGAGCAAGATAAATGGAAGAATCCGTTTCATCGTTTTACTGATCGTTCTTTTCTCTATTTCACCACTGGAATGTTTCAAGAATATTCCCTCCCTTTTCTTGCTACTATTTCCCAAAAAATAATCCGTTTAACGCACATCACTTTTCCTGCTTCCCGATACTATGGTTCATTCCTAGGTCTTTAAGTTTATCCTGATACCCCCTCCTAATTCATCTACTTGAAAAACCTCCTAATTTAAACTGAACTAACCTCCCCCATACTTGATCTCAAAACTTTGTAAACGCTTTCTAAAAATGCTAAATGCGATTAAGAAAGCGTTGTGATTATTGATGATCTACGTTAGATTAAATAGACCACCAATCATTTAACTAGACTGTAGTCTGATATTAAACTATATAGGAATATTCTGTCAATTATCATTTGGAGGTTTTTTATGATCGAGCCTAGAAAGAAACAGCTTAGGGGAGAAAAGACTCGTGAAAAAATATTAAAAATAGCTTTAAAGCTATTTAGCGAAAAAGGTTATGATAAAGTCACCGTTGACGAAATCGTGAAAAAAAGCGGCACATCAAAAGGGTCATTTTACCAACACTTTTCAGCGAAATCGGATATTTTTTTAGTGAGATTCATAGAAGTCGATGATTACTATCGTGAAGTCTTCCGATCGTTCCCAGTCGATATGGACGCTACCGAGAAATTATTTATTTTCATACGCAAATTGATGCTTTTTCTGGAAGAAGAAATGGGCAAAGATTTAATGAAAGTGATTTACAGTTCTGCTTTAGATTCGAAAGAACATACTTACTTTTCAAATTCAAATCGCTCACTATTCCTAATTATTCGTTCATTAATTGAAGAGGCGAAAGAACAAAACGACATTGGCACTGACCAATCAGTTAACGAAATTTCACAACTTATCACCCAAAGCCTAATGGGAATCATCTATCATTGGGGATTAAACAACTCTGAACAAAGCTTGGAATCACTATCCATACCGCTAACCAAAACAATCATTAACGGGCTGAAAACCAAGAACTAATACTTAAATCAAAAGATTCATTTTCAAAAATTCTGACATTAATTCAATATTAACCCCAATCTCACTGAATGGTCAGGGTAACTCCATTAATCTATAAAGTTCATACTTTTTCATTATTTTCAATTGAGTGTCAGACATATTAAATGAGGAGTCGAAAGCCAGATATCATGAAACGATTTTTATTTATCATCCTATATGCACTATTATTTGGATTATCGCTGCAGGCTTTTAATTTCAAGCTTGACCACCCTATTGCCAAAGATATCAGCCGGCTGATGCCGGTTAAAATGAAAACGATTAAGGCGGAAGATAGTGAAGAAGAAATCAAAAAGGTCGTTTTGGATGCCGAAAAAAACGATGATCCCATTTCAATTGCCGGAATGCAGCATAGCCAAGGAGGGCAGACATTATATCCAAATGGGATCCTGCTCGATATGAAGCACTATGATAAGATACTTGAATTGGATGTAAAAGAAAAACGCATCACGGTCCAAAGCGGAGCAACCTGGGCTGCTCTCCAGGAATATATCAACCCATATGGACTTGCACTGAAGGTCAGTCAATCTCAAAACATTTTCACCATCGGCGGTTCTTTGAGCGTTAATGTCCATGGACGCGATATCCGTCATCATGCCTTGATAGAAACCGTGGAATCTTTTAGATTGCTTAACGCAAAAGGACAAATCCTAACAGTGAGCCGCGAAGAAAATTCGGAGCTCTTCCATTCGGTTATTGGCGGGTATGGTTTGTTTGGCGTAATACTCGATGTAACACTCCACCTTACCGATGACGAACTTTATAACATTAAAACTAAATCACTCCATTATGATGAATATACGTCGTACTTTAAAAGAGAAGTTCTCCAAAACGATGATGTTAAAATGCACCTTGCAAGAATATCGGTTGCTCCTGGCTCCTATTTGGATGAAATGTATGTAACGGATTATTATAAGGCAAATGACCAAACACAGCTACCTGACTACAATACTCTCAAACGGGAAACGATCATTGCTGTGCCTAAATTCTTTCTTGGCCTATCACGTTTTAATGACTGGGGTAAAAAAAGATTTTGGGAAACTCAAAAAACCTACACGGCCAATATTGATGGCAACTTGGTTTCGAGGAATAATGTGATGCGGTCGGACTCAGCCTTTATGGATTACAGCAACCCCACCAAAACTGAAGTACTGCAAGAATACTTCGTTCCGATTGATCAATTTGCTGATTATATCGATGATTTAAGAAATACCTTATCTGATGAGAAAGATTTCAATTTATTAAATATTACAATTCGTTATGTGGAACATAATGATGAATCACTCATGTCCTATGCCAAGGATGATATGTTCGCTCTTGTAATGCTCATCAATCAAGGGACAGATAACGATAGTAAGGAAAATACGGGAAGGGTCATCCGTAATATGATTGATGTGACGCTTGACCATAACGGCAGCTACTATCTGCCCTATTATGGGTATCCAACCAAGACACAATTATTTGAAGCGTATCCGCGTACTGAGGAATTCTTTCGATTAAAAAAGAAATATGATTCTGATAATCGCTTCATGAATCTTTTCTATGAGGAGTATCATCCATGAATTATAAACGTTTTGTTTTTTACCAAGGCACTGTTGGAATGGCTGCCAGCATGATTTTCCCTTTTTATATTTTGCTAATCAAAAATGTAGGTACAAGTTATTCGCAATTCGGGTGGGCATATGGAATATTTTCATTGACTGCAGCACTTAGTTATCCTTTAATCGGAAAATTCACTGACAAAGCCGGTGACAAAGCATTTCTCCTTATCTATTCATGGGGGATGGCACTTATCCTTCTTGCCTTTCCCCTCGCATATGAAATTTGGCATGTCTATCTCCTGCAAATCATTATGGGGGTACTTGGGGCAGTGCAAAAAAACACTGAAAAAACGGTACTGGCAAGATATGTTACGAAGAAAACAGCGGGAGAGGAAATTGGAAACTACCATGTTTGGACATCCATCGGTGCTGCGGCTGCGGTGATTGCAACCGGATATTTAGTCGACTTTTTAACGATCGGCAGCATCTTTTACATTGCCTCCTTAATGTTTGCCTGGAGTGGATTTATTATAATGAAGATTGAGAAAAATACTTCACTATCTAATGCAGAAAAAATAAAAATATAAGCATTTATTACTGGTTAGCGCCAATAAATCGTTACCCCTTTTAGTAGAAGAAGCATCTGCATTAACCTCAGCAGATGCTTCTTCTACTATATAAATCATTTACGGATCAAAAAACAAAAAATGATCTTACAAAGATATAATAAACCTGCTCCCCTTTTCTCAATTTGGTTTCGTTAAATATACGAGTTCTGAAATTACTGCGTTTATTAGTACAATTAAAGATAACGGACCAGAGCACATATAATAAAATACTACTTTCTTATCAACTTGGTTATTATTTTTCCGTCTAAAAAAACTAATGACATCATAACTATTCCCATTCCAATCAACTGATGAATAGACAACGCTTCATGTAAAAATAAAAAGCCTAAAATCATTCCGATGACAGGCACTATATAATTACTATATGAAGTAAATAATGCGCCTTCTTGCCGAATCAGCCTATTAAATAAGGCATAAACAACACCTGCATGGAAAATGCCTAAAATCGCTAAGTAGATTGATTGAGATCGTGCTAAATCCAATTCGAAAGATTGCTCAAACAAAAGGGACATGGGTATGAGCAATGCACTGGCAATCAGTAATACATTTCTCATATGAATAACGGAAGATCCCTCGTTTAATTTCTCCATTAAAATCAATGATAATCCAAAACTCATGGCAGCCAATATCAATAGGATGTTCCCCTGAATACTGTTGAAAAGGCCTTGTATTCCTTGTGTTGGCCAGGAAAGGAAGACAATGCCTGCAAATCCGAATAGGATACTTGTAATCTCCGGCCTTGTGCTTTTTCTTTTGAAAAATGCTAGTAAAAAGAGGATGGTAAAGACGGGAACCATTCCAATCAGCACCGCTGCGATACTGCTAGGCACCGATTTCTGGCCTTGTGCAATAAACACGAATGGCAGTACAACCTCGAAAAAAGCAATGATTATATACCATTTATAATAACTCCTGGGTACTCTTCGCTCTTCTTTTGATAAAAAAAAACCAAAGAAGAGTAAACAGATACCGCCGATACATGCTTTGATGGCTGACAATGTAATAACCCCAACATTTTCTATGACTAATGCAATAAAGAAGAATTGAGATCCCCATATACCACTAATCAAGAGTAGCAACAAATATTTATTCATTCACTTTACCTCCCTTTTCAGCAATGGATCGGCAACATTCTTACGGATATGTTTTGACCGATTTCCACCAAAATAGTTCGTGCCGATTACCCCAGCAAGAATAATCATTGCACCTATAACGTGATAATAATGAATAAATTCATGTAAGAAAATCACCCCTGCCATGATCGTAATCAATGTCGCTAAATTACTAAAAACGCTCATTTTAGATGCTGGTAATATGGATAATGCATAGTTTGATAAAAAAGCAGTAAGCAGTGACGATAATGCACCAAGATATAAGATTAAAAGGAGAAATGCACTACTTGTGAAGGGTAATAAAAAGCTACTAAAAGATTGGTTAATTACATGGTTGATGATGGCCATACTATTAAAAGCCACAAAACCAAAGAACGTCATCACATAAGTTAACGTAAATAGTGAATATTGCTTTGTTACCTTCCTCGCCACCACATTATAGAGAGCGGCAGCAATCGAGGATAATAAGATCAGGATCGTTCCTTTCAAACTGTGAGCCGCAATTTGCAAGTCATTCATGACAAAGATAAAGATAACCCCCATCACAGATAAATAAAGAAAAAATTTCTGACCTCTACCAGCGTATTCTTTCAAAAATAATGAAGCTGATAATAACGTAAAAATTGGTATGGTCGCTTGGATAATACCCGCTTCTGAAGATGAGGTATACAAGAGGCCAAACACTTGAAATGTAAAGAATAAAATTGGATAAAGGAACACCAACGGAAGAATTTTCAAAGTATCCTTTGCACTTATTTTCACTGATGTCCTCCTATATAGCTTAAAAATTATGGCGATCAAAAAAGCCATCGTAAATCGATGTGCCAATGTATCTAACGGACTAGCTTCCATTAATGATATTTTTGTAAAGATAAATGAAAATCCAATAATAATGGCATATAGTATCGCCGCAAAATAGGCTTTTTTATTTTCTGGCATATTTAGTAACTCCTCCTTTTCAACACCCGGCCGGTTGTTAGTATCGTATTAAAAGTTCCACTACGATACAATACAAATAAGAAGCATCTGTAACGGTACAGTTTTAGGAGGTATTCATGCTAAAATACATAGCCTTGTTTAATGAATTTGAATCTCTCATCCAGAATGGACGGCTCAAAGCGGGCTTTAAACTCCCATCTATTCGTCAATTAAGCGATCAACATCAATGTAGTAAAAGTACAGTCTTGAAAGCACTGCAAGAATTGGAAAAGAGGCACTTAATCTACGCGGTTCCTAAAAGTGGATATTATGTCGTTCAAAAAGAATTTGATGGTAAAAGCGAACCAACAGCGGACATCGACTTTGTTACCTCCGCTCCCGCTTGGCATCAATTTCCGTATCATGACTTTCAACATTGCATCAACAAAGCCATCGATACCTATCAGCAAGAATTGTTTATCTATGGCACTCCAAAAGGACTTCCCTCTTTAATTAAAGTGATACAAAAACAATTAGAGCAGTATCAGGTTTTCGCAAAAGAAGAACAGATTTTCATCACTTCTGGCGTGCAGCAAGCACTTTCCTTATTAACGTTCATCCCCTTTCCAAATGAACGTACCGATATACTTGTTGAGCAGCCTAGTTATCATCTATTTGTGGAGCAATTGAAAGCGTACAAGATTTCCGTGCTAGGAATCCAACGAACAGCAGAAGGTATTGATTTAGGGGAATTAGAACGGATATTTAGTGATCAGAAAATTAAATTCTTTTATACGATGCCTCGTTTTCATAATCCGTTAGGGACTTCTTACTCTAAAATGGAAAGAGAGGATATACTAAAACTTGCAGTAAAGTATGGTGTCTATATTGTAGAAGATGATTATTTAGCAGATTTCGAAGAAAATATGAAGGTAGACCCTATTTTTTCCGGGGATACCCATAACATGGTCATTTATTTAAAAAGCTTCTCTAAAATAATGTTTCCAGGATTACGCATAGGTGTTGCCGTATTGCCTAAACCATTAGCGGACAGCTTCCAACTATATAAAAGAACAGCTGATATTGATAGTTCCATGATTTCACAAGCAGCCTTGGAAATCTACATAAAAAGCGGTATGTTTGAACGCCATAGAAACAAGGTGCGTCTCTCCTATTTAGAGCGTGCAAACTTGCTATATGATGCTCTAGAAAAGCACTCTACCCTAGGCTTTTTTCGCCCAGCATCCATATGTATGAACGCACATATCGTACTGCCTCGTCGTTTAAATAGTACTCACCTCATCAATAACTTACAGAATCAACAAGTACTGGTAGAGACGATGGGTCAAAATTATATAGATGGCTTTCACCAGGACAAAATATTAAAATTAAACGTGTCCAATACAAATATACAAAAACTTGACCAAGGAATAGCTCTCATTTTTAAAGAATTGAATAACAAGCAGAACTATTACTTATAAAGCTTTTACATAAGGTATAGTCACTTTCCACACAGGGCAATAAACTAAAAAGAGCCAATTAGAATTGGCTCTTTACAAGGTTGCTCTTATCAGTCCACTTTATTTATAAAATTTTATACGATCCTCAAGTGGTTTGAATTCTTTATCACCCGGTTGAGCTGTTGGATTTCCAAATGGCATTTGTGCAATTAATTTCCAATTACTTGGAACATCCCATTCTTTTTTCACTTCATCATCAATTAGAGGATTATAATGCTGTAAAGTTGCTCCCAATCCTTCTGCTTCGAGTGCTGTCCAAACAACTAATTGATGCATGCCTGATGTTTGTTGTGACCAGATAGGGAAATTATCGGCATACGTTGCAAATTGTTCTTGAAGTGATTTCACAACAGATTCATCTTCAAAGAATAATATTGACCCATATCCAGCTTTGAAGGAATCCATTTTTTGTTGAGTGCCAGAGAAATCTCCCTCACCAACCGCTTTCCTTAAAGCCTGCGTCGTAATATCCCATAATTTATCATGGGCCGATCCTGTTAAAACAACAAGGCGGGAAGATTGGGAATTAAAAGCCGATGGCGTGTGTTTTACCGCAAATTCAACTATTTCTTTAATTTTCTCATCCGATACTCCGACCTCTTTATTGATCCCATAATATGAACGTCTCTCTTTAATGGCCGTGTAAAAATCTTTTGTCATAAGTCATTCCTCCAGAGCATTTTTTCTATTTCAAATGATTATTCCATTTTTTATTTTCTACCTATTTTAGTATGGGCATAAACCAACATATCATTCGCTAAAGATTGTCAATTATTCTTTAATGAATTCTTTGGTGCTTCTTACTGTATCAATGGGACGGACCAACTTTTCGATTTGCTCCCTCTTTGATTCTAAGAACGGTGGTAAAGATAATTTTTCCCCAAGCGTTTCATACGGCTCATCCCCCATAAATCCAGGACCATCCGTGGCAAACTCGAATAAAATTTGCGGCGCCACTCTTACGTAAAGCGACTCAAAGAAGTGACGATCAACATAACCGGACGTATGAAATTGGAAGCTTTCCATTCGTTTGATCCATTCTTCCAGAACGGAACGGTCTTCAACACGGAAGGCTGTATGGTGAACAGTCCCAAAACCCTGCCGTGCCTGAGGGAGAATCGAATTATGCTCGACAATCACTTGAGCACCATTCCCTCCTTCTCCTACTTCAAATAGGTGAAATGATCCTTCCTTGTCTATTTCTTTGAATAATAGGACTTTCTCCATCATTTCTTTAAAGTAATCGAAGTTGGCGATCCGAATGAAAATTGGTCCTAATCCTGTAATAGCGTATTCCAGAGGAATAGGCCCTTTTTGCCAAGGGATTCCAGCTGCAACCCCTTCATTATTTTCATCTGAAATCAATTGATATTGCTGATCATCAAAATCCACAAAAGAAATGATCTTTTTGCCAAACTGTTCTTGGATTCCTGTATTTTTTACCTCTAAACGGTCAAAGCGTTTAACCCAATACTCCAATGCCGCATCAGTCGGTACACGGAAGGATGTTTTGGAAATCTCATTAGTCCCATGCTCTCCTTTAGGAATACCAGGAAAATCGAAGAATGTCATGTCAGTACCCGCACCGCCAACATCGTCGGCAAAAAACAGGTGATAGGTTTGGATATCATCTTGGTTAACTGTTTTCTTGACTAAACGCATGCCTAATATATTTGTGAAAAATTCATAATTCTTTTCTGCACTACTTGTTATGGCCGTTACGTGGTGTATACCTTTTAATCCATTCATAAATTATTCCTCCCATTATAACGATTCATTTTTTGGATGTTCAGCTTTTTCATTAATCCCCTATATTTTTCCTTCAATAAGAGTGGCTATTCATTAAAGGGGTTTGATAAGGTTTTACATGCTTTTCTTTTTATCTCGAATTAATATATCTTAACTTAAAGATAATTTATCACGAATGCCATCCACTGTCAACAACATTATCTCAAATTAATATATCTCAAAATCAAAATAATTTTAGGCAAAAAAACACAATGTCAATTTTCCTAAAGTAAATACCATTCTGTATATGGGTTAATGTCTATAGCTATAAATAGCGGCAAAGACAATCAATCACTTCTTTGGCAAAAATAAATCAGAATTAAGTAAAACTATTAAGGTGTTTCAATACGAAAGCCCCCAGGATAAAACAAAATCTTTACGTGAGGGCTATTTCGTTTGGATTCTTATTTTACGTGATGCAATTCCTTTTGTTTTCCGGATGAAGAGTTTGTGCCATCATTTTCTTTTGACTTCTTAGAAGATAGATAAACTCCTGCGAAAATAATCAGCAGGCCAATAATTACATTAGGACTAATTTCTTCTCCAAGCAAGACATAGCCCCAAACCATAGCGGTTGCAGGAATAAGATATGTAACAGATGCGGCTAACTCAGGGCTGCCATTTTTATTGATGTAGAAATAGATCAGCTGGCCGACCCCAGAGCCAAAGCACCCAAGACCGATTATGGCGAAAATCGTCAGCGGTTGCATCAACATCACTGGCTTAATCGGCTCTGTTATTAGCATCCCGATCAAGCCGATAACGGCACCCGTGAGCAGGGTAAACGTCGTAATGACCAATATGCTGGTACTGGAAAGAAATCTTTTCGTAAAATGACCGGCAAAACCATAACAGATGGATGCTAGCAGCATTGTCCCAATCCCGATGAATTCCTTTCCGAAAAGCTGACCGATTTGAAAATCCATTAATACTAGAATTCCGAAGAAACCAATTAGAATGCCCATCCATTGTCGGGCAGTTAGAACGTATGAAAAAATGATAAATCCGATGATCCCCGTCCAGATCGGAGTGGTTGCATTTAGAATCGATGCCGTGCTGCTGTTAATCTCTGTTTCACTTAAAGGTATTAATCCCCATGCTAATCCGCAATTGAAGATTCCGACAACGACCAGTGCTTTCCACGGCAATTTCCAATTGATTTCCCTGCGCTTCCACCATAAAATGGGAAGCAGAACAACAGCACCCGCCAAACAGCGGAGAAATACAATCCCCCAAATGCCCGCAGGCGGTAGCAGCCACTTCATAAAAACAAACGATAAACCCCATATCAAACTAAGGCCTATTAAAGCCCCGTATAATCGAAGCATGATGTTCCCCCTTCCTACTTTCCTATTATGACAAACATTGTTAGGGATTTCATATAAAATCTTGCTATATAAGATGAACTTGAAATTTTTTTCAACCAAAATCGAAACAACACCCTATAAAGGCAAGATAAAGATGTCTAAAAAAACTAAAGTGGCTTGAGTTCATTAAAGAAGGCAAGCCAGTGTGCAGGCTTGCCTTCATCTAAAAATGAAGTGAAAAACGCAGCTTGTTATTTCGTTTCTTCAGCCTACCGCCCGTTTAAATTTCTGTGCTAAAGTTTGGGATAATACCTTTTACTTAGAATTTTCTCTTATACCCATAAGCTAATTTGATATTGATATTAGTAATAAGTACGTTTTATCTGCTCAAATATTTACGTTTGTCGCCTAATAAATCAAGTGAATATTATATTTTTACATCGGCATCAGAATTGACCATTATTTTCATATTGGCGATGGCTACAGTTTCTCCATTTTGTTTTTTTATTTCTTGGATGACTGTTACAACACCTTGATAGCCCTTTTCAAAAAGATCAATCACCTTTAATTCTACATGTATCGTGTCCCCAATAAAAGTAGGGCTTGTAAATCGTACTTTCTCCAAACCATAAAATGCAACGACGATTCCTGGTTCAAATTGAAATAAGCCGGTTGCAGCCGATAGTATAAGCATTCCGTGGGCTATCCTTTGCTTAAATTGTGTATTTGCTGCATACTCCTTATCAGTATGGAGAGGAAACCAGTCACCGCTAAATGCAGAAAACATTACTAGATCTGCTTCGGTTATAGTACGTCCTTTCGACACCCATGTTTCTCCGATTTCATATTGATGGAAATATTTATTAAACATTATTCCAATCTCCTTCTACTTGGGGTTAAATTAGCAGGCGGAAAATTCAGATACTAAATACTATAGAATATATAATTTAGTGATAGTTTTTAAAATCAACAACTATAAAAAATGTTTTGAAGACGTACTATCTGATGTAAAAAGCGTTTAAAGCTAGAAATCGAAACTTATTTTCCAATGCTCACCGGCAAATATTTAAACGATGGCAAACAAGCTGAATATACCAATTACAAAGAATACAGCAAGTGTCTTTATTATGGTAATAACAAAAATGTCTTTATATGCCTGGCGATGAGTGAGTCCCGTAACAGCCAGAAGAGTTATTATTGCTCCATTATGTGGCAAAGTATCAAATCCACCTGCTGACATAGCAATGACACGATGTAAAACTTCCAACGGAATGTCAAAATGAGCAGCTGTTTGTATATACGTATCCGCCATTAGGCTTAACGTAATGCTCATCCCACCAGATCCAGAACCAGTAATGCCGCACAAAACATTTGTCATGATCGCCCCATTAATTAAAGGATTCGAAAACATACCAGTAAGATAGTCTTGTATCACAGTAAAGCCGGGTAAAGCAGCAATCACACCCCCAAAACCATATTCGGTTGCCGTATTCATGGTTGCAAGCAATGCCCCACTAATCCCTATATTAATACTCGAATTGAATTTTAATTTGACAGCTTTTAAGTTTAATAAGACGGTTGCCATTATTCCGAGAATAAGAGCCATCTCTACAGACCAAACACCAATAACTTTAGACATATCAACATTTCCATAATCTTTTAACCCAATTGCAGCAAAATCAAATCCTTTGGCATACCAAAGAGGAAACGACTCAGTAAAAAACTTATTCATTACTCCAACTAACACCAACGGAATAAAAGCAAGCCAGTCTTTTCTACTTATAGCTTTTTCAGAATCCATTCCCAACTT
This sequence comes from Bacillus sp. T-10(2022), assembly GCF_056502895.1. NCBI lineage: Bacteria > Bacillati > Bacillota > Bacilli > Caryophanales > Bacillaceae > Bacillus > Bacillus sp. T-10(2022). Next base: position 2,383,111 of record NZ_CP113518.1, on the reverse strand, counting down.
ATTAGTCGTTTCCACCGATAAAGCAGAACTAGCTGCCATTTCTGCTTCAGCAGCTTCCTTATCAATAGCTTTATCCCCAATTCCAAAATACCCTTCACCATTTCTAGCTGCCTTATGTCGACAATGATTTAAATATAAAAGGCTCAAGGAAATGATAAATATTGCCCCAATAATCCCCAATGTCGGTGCAGCATAGATGTCAGTTTTAAAGAATCCCGTTGGAATGACATTCTGAATTTGGGGAGACCCTGGAAGTGAATCCATTGAAAAGGTAAAAGCACTAACTGCAATTGTCGCAGGAATTAAACGCTTTGGAATATTAGCTTCGCGAAACAGCTGAGCAGCAAATGGATAGATGGCAAACACTGCAACAAACAAACTAACTCCGCTATATGTCAGGATTGCGCCCATTATCACAATGGCTAGAATGGCTTGTTTAGCCCCGATAAAACGGACAATAATTTTAGCTATGCTCTTTGCAACTCCACTTATTTCAACCAATTTCCCAAAAATAGCACCTAGTAGAAAAACCGGGAAATATAATTTAACAAACTCAACCAACTTAACCATAAATATATTAGAGAAGAAAGGTAAAACATGTCCAGGATCCGTTAAAAATACAGCAAACAAAGCGCACAATGGTGCAAAAAGAATAACAGAAAATCCTCTATATGCAAGAAACATAAGTAATCCTAGTGAAATAATAATTATCATTACATCCATATTGAATTCCCCCTTTTTCTCAAAATATAATATGTTATCATTTGTTGCTGGTTTGAATGCATTGCCCCAAGACTTCTTGCGCATCATAGTCCACTTTTCTAGTGAACATAAAGTAAAGAACATTAATTAATTTCCCGAATAGATTTATTGTTTTTAAAATAACTTTATCTATTTAGTTTATTAACAAAAATTAGTAACTGCAAAATCTTCTTTTTTCAAAAATTGGACTTGACTCTGGTTTTGTCATGCAGGATTACTGATCAACGAAGTTCGGCTCTCTTTTATTAATAAAGGCTTCAACGCCTTCCTTAACATCCTTCGTCTGAAAAACATGACCAAAATTTTCAGCTTCAACCATGAGTCCATCTTCAAGTGTTTGTTCATAACCATAATCAATAGAATGCTTTGCAAAAGTTAATGATTGTAAAGAATAATTGCAAATACATTTTGCGATTTCCATTGCTTTATTTATGGATTCGCCCTTTGGCACGACATGATTAACAAGGCCTATTTGTTTGGCCTCTTCTGCATTCAGTGGCTCACCAGTAAAGATCAATTCTTTTGCTTTTGCCTTACCTATCAGTCTAGGAAGTCTTTGAGTTCCCCCTGCCCCTGGAAACAATCCCAATTTAATTTCAGGAAGTCCAATCCTAATTTGTTCTTCCGCAATTCGAATGTCACAACTTAAGGCAAGTTCACATCCTCCACCTAATGCTAATCCGTTGATTGCAGCAATGGTTGGACGTGATAGACGTTCAATTTTATTAAGTGGTTCCTGAAGCCAAAGTGATTTCCCCTTTCCTTCTTCGACTCCTTTTCCTATCCATCCTGGAAATTCTTTAATATCTCCTCCAGCAACAAAAGCTCTTTCGCCCTCACCTGTAAGGATAATGACCTTAACCTTGTAATCGCTTTCAATTTCATCCACCACAAGATTCAATTGTTCTATAACATCTGCGCTTAATACATTAACAGGTGGATTATCAATAATAATCATTGCAATATTCCCCTGTTTTGACCATGAAACAACTTGATTTTTATTCTTCATCGGCTTTCCTCCTCAACCTTAAGTGTACTTGTGGGTTCCAAATATTCTTGCATTGTTGAAAACGTGCATCAGTGGGTAAACCCAGATATCTTGATAGAATCCATAGTGGTTATGTGCATTTTAAAAAATTGAAATAATGTATTTATAAACTTGTAACTTTTTAACTTTTTGGAAATTCCTTATTTATTCCATACCACTAAACTGTTTTCGAAGAATAAACTTTTGAACCTTACCGGATGGGGTACGTGGAATTTCATCAACAAATGTGACCTTTCTAGGTTTTTTGTAGCTAGCAAGATGTTCCTTACAGTAATTAACAACATCTTCTTCCGTAAGTTTGGCCCCTTCTTTTTTGACAATAACAGCACATACAGCCTCAATGTATTTCGGATCAGGAATACCAATTATAGAAACTTCCTTCACTTCCTCATGGCGATATAAGACATCTTCAATTTCCGCTGAGTATATGTTTTCACCACCGCTTCGAATCATATCTTTTTTTCTGCCTGCAATTGATAGATACCCATCATGATCGAATTTTCCCATGTCTCCTGTGTTACACCAACCATTCACAAATGTTTCCATTGTGGCATTAGGTTTCCTCCAATACCCCTCAGAAACCGCTGGACTTTTAATTGCGATTTCACCAATTTCACCAACAGGCAAGGGCGTTCCATCCTCATCAATAATATTAATTTCTGTAAGTGGCATCGGCTTTCCAACGGTATGGCCTTTTGTAAAAGCATCCTGTGGTTCAAGCGAAGCCGCAATTGGTTGTCCTTCAGTTAACCCGTAAACTTGAACAACTCCAATTTGAGGAAACCTCTTTTTTAATTGTTCTAATGCCCATGGCATTAGCGGATCACCACCTGTATAAATGGTTTTTAAAGAAGTTAGCTGATACTCTTTAATTTCAGGCAAATTTAGCATTTCATAAATCATAAAAGGGAATAAAAAAGCATCGGTCACATTTTCCTGTTCAATAACGGAAAGAATTCTTCCAATCTCGAATTCTTGGCTTTTTGTAATTATTACGCTTCCACCCATCATGAGAATAGGAAGTGCGATATCTTCCATCGCTCCAACATGGTATAGTGGTCCTGTCGTCATCGCAACTTCTCTCCCTGTAAATTTCCATTTCAGCGCTTGTATCGTAGAAAACCAGAAAGTTGTATCATGAGTCCAAATCGCACCTTTAGGTCTTCCCGTTGTGCCTGATGTGTACATCAGCATGACCGGATCGTTTAATTTGATGTTATCGACTTTGACCTCATCTACCGAACCACTTTCTAAAACACTCCATGACTCAGACCAACCTGGGATTGAGCCATTTCTATGAGGAAGACAAAAATAACGCTCAACAGGAACATGATTACAAACTGATTCCAGCTGATTGGCTAAGTTCGAATGGAAGCACAATATCTTTGTCTGTGAATCATTTAATGCATACTCAAGCTCAGCACTTGATAGCCTAAAATTAAGTCGAACGGCAATTGCGCCGATTTTCGCAATGGCAAAATATAGACTAAAATATTCGAGACAGTTGTAAAGTAAAATACCGACACGATCCCCTTTTCGAACTCCTAATTCGTAAAGCTTGTTTGCATACGCATTTGATATATGGTGGAGATCCATGTAAGTCATTGACTTTCCTACTTCTTCTTTTATTGCTATTTTTCTAGGATTTATATTATTTAAATCATTTGCCATTTTTCTTGTTATAAAACCGACATCCAATGAAATTCCTCCTTTTCAATGTGTAAGCAGATTCAAATTACAGATCTCGAAGCGCAAATTTGTTCAAAGTAATTCTTACTAAACAAGGGCCTCTTAAATGCCATTAAAATGACCACTCGTCTTTATCGATTCCTTTCCTCCTTTCTTCAAATTTGAATGCAAGATTCATTCCAACACGTAAACCCCCTATACTGACTTACTTTTTCTAATTATCGTGGAATATTCAATTAATTATTTTCTGATTTTTCAGAAAAGAATTAAAAAAAATCAACTGAATTTAGATCAGTTGATTTTTTATTCATTAATTTTCATAATTTAAATACAAATTAGAGCTGTTCTATAGTCTTTTTCTCCTTTAATGTGAACTTTATCTACACTAATATGGAAATTAAAATATTAATCCGGGATTTCGGAATGAATTCTGAAATCCCGGATTAATTTTTATTGGTCAGAAATCCGATATTTTTTTATTTTATCGTAAAGGGTAGAATTCCCTATTCCAAGAGTTTCCGCAACCCGTTTTTTATCGAACTTAAACCTTCCTAACGTTCTTTCGATTGCCTTCTTTTCTGTTTCCTCCACAATATCCTTTAAACTTTCTTCTTTCATTTTAACGTTATGACGTTTTAGATAATCAGGTAAAGCATCTTTTCCGATTACTTCGTCATTTGATAGGTGAACACCTGCATCAATCACATTCTCTAGTTCTCTAATATTCCCTGGCCAGTTATATTGCTCTATTACTGAAAGCACCTCAGGATGTACAGAAGTTACTCGTTTTCCTATTCGAGCTGTGACTTTTTTTAAAAAATAATCAACAAGTACAGGGATATCTTCAATTCTATCTCTTAAAGGAGGAACAAATAATTGGACAGCATTAATTCTATAAAATAGGTCTTCACGAAATAGCTTTTCTTCCACCAATTTTTCTAAAGGGCGATTTGTTGCAGCAATCACTCGAACATTTAGTTTTTTTGGATAAAGCGAACCTACAGGCTCAAATTCCTTTTCCTGAAGAACCCTTAATAACTTGACTTGCATATGCTGAGGCATATCACCAATTTCGTCAAGGAAAACAGTCCCACCATCAGCAAATTGAAACTTTCCTATTTTCCCTCCCTTGTTTGCCCCTGTAAAGGCACCTTCTTCATAACCGAAAAGTTCAGATTCTAACAAGTGTTCCGGAATTGAAGTACAATTTATTTTCACAAGTGGTTTGTCACTTCTCCCACTTAACTGATGAATGCTATGTGCTATTATTTCCTTGCCTGTACCGCTTTCTCCTCTAATTAGTACAGAGATATCACCTCTAGCAACCCTTTTCACCCGTTCTTTTAACTGTTGTATTTCTTGTGAATTTCCAATTAAATTGTGTAAGGAATACTTTACTCCATTTGTAACATCTCTTTCATTTTTGTAAAAATTATGTTTTGTCAGTATCTCCTTAATGTGGCTATTCATTTTGTTCCAGTCATCAAGATCACGAAACATTATTGTCCCAATCGCACCAATTATTTCCTTATTCTCGATTATAGGAATGCGATTAGCGATAACAAAATCACCACGAAGAAAATGTATATCAGCGATTTCCGATTTACCTATTTGCACTACTAGGTGTAGCCTTGTATTTTCAATTATATTCGTCACATGTTCACCAATCACTGTACTGCGTTCAACATTTAAAAATTCACAATATTTATTGCTAATATATTGAATTTTTGCGTGACTATCGACAATTACAATTCCATAATATGTACTTTCAAACACCATATCTAATAGTTTATTATTGAATAATTGTCCAGTATTCATCATTAGTTCTCCTTTACCTAGAATGCTTTACCATATAATACCACGCATTTTATTCAATATATATTTACGAAGTGAAAATTCCCCAAAAATCACTGAGTTTTAAATGCTCTCCCTAACGTAATCCAACGGATTATTTTTTCACTATAAATGATTTATTCAGCGCAAAAAAAAAGCCTGGCAACCTTTTTTATAGTTGCTAGACTTACGTTCATTTTTAAGATCATTCCCAATATAAACAACAATTTAAACGGATGCCCAAGGTTTGTTCCTCCATGCCGATCATCTAATAGGCAGCCAGGTCACGCAGTGCCTTTTCCACTTTTTCTGGATTCACCATGAATGATTTCTCTAATGATGGTGAATATGGCATTGCTGGAACATCTGGACCCGCGAGTCTCATGATTGGGGCATCGAGATCGAAGAGGCAGTTTTCTGCAATGATCGCCGATACTTCACTTATGATGCTCCCTTCCTTATTATCTTCAGTAATCAATAGGACTTTTCCGGATTTAGATGCAGCTTCCATAATGGCTTCTTGATCTAATGGATAAACGGTTCGTAAATCAAGTATATGAACAGATATGCCATCACCGGCCAGCTTTTCAGCTGCCTGAAGCGCAAAATGAACACAAAGTCCGTAAGTAATCACTGTAACGTCCTCGCCTTCACGTTTTACATCCGCTTTACCAATGGGTAAAACATAATCATCATTCGGCACTTCTTCTTTAATTAGGCGATAGGCTCGTTTATGTTCAAAGAAGAGGACCGGGTCATCATCGCGAATGGCTGCTTTCAATAACCCTTTCACGTCATAGGGCGTAGAGGGCATGACAATTTTAAGTCCCGGTTGATTGGCAAAAATGGCTTCAACGGATTGTGAATGGTATAACGCCCCATGTACGCCCCCACCGTATGGAGCTCTGATGACGATAGGGCATTGCCAGTCATTATTGGAGCGATAACGGATTTTTGCAGCTTCCGAAATGATTTGGTTGATTGCAGGCATGATAAAATCAGCGAATTGCATTTCCGCAATCGGCCTCATTCCATACATGGCCGCGCCGATGCCAACTCCTGCGATTGCGGATTCAGCAAGCGGTGTATCAATAACACGCTGCTCCCCGAATTGTTCGTATAACCCTGAAGTCGCTTTAAAAACGCCGCCTTTTACCCCTACGTCCTCACCTAAGACAAATACTCGGGAATCACGTTCCATTTCTTCCCGCATCGCCATTATCACGGCATCTATATAAGATATCACTGCCATCTTTTTTCCTCCTTACCTTTCTGCGTAAACGTATTTTGTGAGCGTGTCTTCATTTGCAAATGGAGCACTTTCCGCATAATCCGTCGCTTCGTTCACAACTTCCATTATTTCCTCGTTCATTTGTTTTTCCATGAGATCATCCATTATTCCTGCCGCTTTTAAATAGGCGCCAAAAGTAATGATCGAATCTATTTTTTTTGCCTCCGATACTTCATCAGGCGACCTGTATTGACTATCATCATCATCGCTTGAGTGTGGTGTAAGCCTGTAAGAAACCGTTTCGATTAAGCTTGGGCCTTCACCGCGCCTTCCTCTCTCAGCAGCTTCTTTTACCACCCGGTATACTTCGATCGGATCATTTCCATCAACCGTCACCCCTGGCATGCCATAACCAATGGCCCTGTCGGACACTTTCTTGCAAGCCAATTGCTTTTCAATCGGGACGGAAATGGCATACTGATTATTTTCGCACATCAAGATGACCGGAAGTTTATGTACACCTGCAAAATTCGCTCCTTCATGGAAATCACCTTGGTTTGATGAACCCTCTCCGAATGTAACGAATGAAACAATATCCTTTCCTTCCATTTTCGCAGCGAGTGCAATCCCCACTGCATGTGGCACTTGAGTGGTAACTGGCGAAGATCCCGTCACGATGCGATTCTTTTTTTGCCCAAAATGCCCAGGCATTTGACGCCCGCCTGAATTAGGATCTTCTGCTTTGGCAAAACTGGATAACATTAAATCCCTGGCGGTCATCCCAAACGCGAGCACCACTCCGAGATCCCGATAATAAGGAAGTACATAATCCTTTTCACGGTTCAATGCAAATGCTGCACCCACTTGTGCTGCTTCTTGCCCTTGACAAGAAACGACAAATGGAATTTTTCCAGATCTGTTCAACAGCCACATCCGTTCATCAATTCGTCTTGCCAACAACATAATTCTATACATCTCAAGCACCTGCTCATCACTAAGACCTGCCTGTAGATGGCGGTTTTCAACCATATGTCATCATCCCTCCTAATAATTAAACCTTTTCCCGTTAAAACCAGAATATTTTGCTCATGCTGGCACCCAAATTTAAAAATGGGTATCTGTATCACAAATTACTAACCTTTCTTATTAGATGTTTGTTTTTCTAGCAAACTTAAATCCTCTTTTGTATATAAGGAAGAAAAAGCTCTTTTATGTATGCATGCTTGCCATTTAAAACCCATGCGTTATCATCTAGTATTATTACCTGGTACTAACTCAATGCAATATTATCCTACCACTTTTCATCTCCCATTTTCAAGTTAATTTCACTTTGTATGGGTTGTTTTCATGCGAAAGCCTTGCCTGACTTGAAAACTCATTTCCATACATGCACCAAAGACTAAACACTGGGGTGTTGAAGTTATTTTTTTGTTGACTAAGCGGATATATAGCTGTAAATTAAAATGATTCATAAAATTAAATGTTCGTAATGGAACAGTTCAAAACAGAAAGAATGGTGAAGTTGGAGTGGAGAATGAAAAACAATTAATGCGTTCCGTACAACTATTGCGTTCATTTTGGAACGTGCAGAAAAATATTATGCGGTTCGTTCAAAAGACTGCCGCAGAAAATGGATTAACAGTTCCTCAATATTCCATTTTGATGACCATTACCCTTTACAAAGAGACCACTCAAAAAAATGTCGGGGAGAAAACATTTCTTCCAAAAAGCACCTTGAGCCAAGCGGTCGATGGTCTCGTTCGCGCAGGCATGCTCCATCGTGAGCATGTGGAGGGCAATCGGCGTGAGATTCAGTTGTCAATCACAGATCAGGGGAAGGATTTATTAAAAACGATTCATTTTCACGAAGGAAGCATTCACCAAGTCTTTCAAACAGCCATTGAAATGCTTTCAGAAGAACAGTTTGAAGAGTTGCTAGAAACACATCTTCAAATTACAAACTTTTTAGAAGCACAAGCAACCGAACAGGGAGAGTGTACAAAATGATAAAAATACTGAAAAATTTATCCGTTTATAAGTGGATTATTTCAGCAGTTATCGGTCTGGTTTTTATTCAGTCCATGTCCGATCTCTTTCTGCCTACACTAATGGCCGATATTATTGACAAAGGCGTCGTTCGAGGAGACACTCCTTATATTTGGAAAATCGGTGGTTTGATGCTGTTGGTTTCCGCACTTGGCGCTTGTGCATCCATAATCGCAAGCTACTATTCGTCCAAAGCGGCAATGGGGATGGGACGCGATCTCCGCCTGAGAGTCTTTAATCATGTTGAAAAATTTTCGTTACAAGAATTTGATGAAGTCGGTACGGCATCATTGATTACAAGGACGACCAATGATATAACACAAGTCCAGCAAGTGGTTATCATGATGCTTCGTATGGTTATCAGTGCACCCATCATGTTAATCGGCGGAGTGATCATGGCTGTATCCATGGATGCAAAATTATCCCTTGTCATTGTTGTCACAATGCCTTTATTGATTGGGTCGATCTTGCTTATTCTATATAAAGGTGTGCCTCTCTTTCAAACGGTGCAAAAACGATTAGACCGGTTGAACCTTGTATTGCGAGAAAATTTAACTGGTATTCGCGTTATTCGTGCCTTCAATCGTGAAACACAAGAGAAAGAACGTCTTAAGAAAGCGAATAAAGAATTGACGGATGTGTCAATCAGAGTCAATAAAATCATGGCCTTCATGATGCCTGTAATGATGCTTGTCATGAACTTGACGGTTGTTGGTATCATTTGGTTTGGTGGAGTTCGTATTGATAATGGCGGTATGCAAATTGGGGACTTAATGGCATTTATCCAATATGTTATGCAAATTATGTTCGCTCTCGTTATGGCATCCATGATGTTCGTTATGGTTCCACGAGCAGCCGTGTCGGCAACAAGGATAAACGAAGTCCTTGACATGAAACCTTCATTCCTGGATAAGGGGACAGAAAAGGCAGATCGTGAGCATGGTACACTTGAATTTGAACATGTGACGTTCAGTTACCCAGGAGCAGAAGAACATGCATTATCGGATATTAGTTTTTCTGCAAGTCCTGGTGAAATCACCGCAATAATCGGTGGAACAGGTTCAGGGAAAACGACGCTCGTCAATTTGATCCCTCGCTTCTATGATATTTCAAGTGGAACGATTCGCGTCAATGGTGTTGATATTCGTAATTCATCACAAGATGAAGTTCGTTCAAAGATTGGCTTTGTACCACAAAAGGCCGTCCTCTTTACAGGTACTATCGCTGAAAACATTCGCTTTGGAAAACAAACAGCCACACAAGATGAAGTTGAGCATGCGGCTCGGATCGCGCAAGCGGAAGATTTTATCAGCAACATGAAAGACGGCTATGAGGCAGAAATCGAACAAGGCGGTTCAAACCTATCGGGAGGGCAAAAACAACGGCTTTCGATTGCACGGGCACTCATTCGGAAACCCGATATTTATATATTCGACGATAGTTTTTCTGCACTTGACTTCAAGACGGATGCCAACCTTCGTGCAGCCCTGAAGGATGAAACGAAAAATTCGACGGTACTACTCGTTGCACAGCGTGTCAGTACAGTCGTGGACGCAGACCGAATCATTGTATTAGACGAAGGCAAAATTGTAGGTATGGGATCACACCAAGAGTTGCTTAGTACAAACGACATTTACCGTGAAATCGCCTTATCACAGCTCACAGAGGAGGAAATTGCATGAGTAATCAAAAAAAACCTCAAGGCGGCGGTCAGGTTGGGCATGGCCCTGGTGGCGGTAACATGATGATGATGGGTCAAAAAGCAAAAGATTTTAAAGGAACACTAAAACGTCTCTTGACCTATTTAAAACCTCGGCGCAACAAATTGATTTCCGTGTTCTTCGCTGCAATCATGAGTACGATTTTTATGATTGTTGGACCGAAAATCATGGGAAATGCAATTACAGAATTATTCGAAGGAGCATACGGGAAACTCCAGGGTATACCAGGAGCAGCTATTAACTTTGATAAAATTGGCCAGATCCTTCTACTCCTTGCCGGACTTTATGCTTTAAGCAGCCTTTTCAACTATGTACAACAATACATTATGTCAAGTGTTGCTCAAGATACGGTATATGATCTTCGACAAGATGTGAACGAAAAGCTCGAGAAACTTCCACTCAAATATTTTGAAGGACGTCCAAACGGAGAAACACTTAGCCGAATGACAAATGATATTGATACAATCGGGAGCACCCTTCAGCAAAGCTTAACGCAGTTCATCACATCAATCGTAACGATTTTGGGGATTATCATCATGATGCTTTCGATAAGCCCGTTATTGACATTAATCTCGATAGTCAGCTTACCTTTGTCAATATTTGCAATCCGGCCTATTTTAAAAAGATCCCAAAAATATTTTGCAGATCAACAGCGTAAGCTCGGACAATTAAATGGACACATTGAAGAGATGTATACCGGCCATCAGGTCGTTAAAGCATTCGGACATGAAAAAAAGGCGAGTGCCCAGTTTACTGCGGTTAATGAAGAATTGTATAAAGCGGGAAGCAAAGCCCAGTTTATATCGGGTATCATCATGCCCATAATGTTCTTTATCGGAAATTTAAGCTATGTCCTCATCAGCGTTGTCGGCGGAATATTGGTAACGCAACGTTCGATTTCAATTGGTGATATTCAAGCATTCATCACATATTCAAAGCAGTTCACCCAGCCAATCACACAAACGGCTAACATCGCTAACATTATTCAGTCAACGGTTGCAGCCGCTGAGCGTGTTTTTGAACTACTTGATGAAGAAGAGGAAATGAAAGAACAAACAACAGCTAATATAAAAAGGGCAAATGGTGCTGTCTCTTTTGAACATGTGGACTTTGGATATGGGGAAGAAATGCTAATTGAAGATATGAACATCGATGTCTTGCCTGGACAGACGGTCGCAATTGTTGGACCGACTGGTGCTGGAAAAACAACTATGATAAATCTCTTGATGAGATTTTATGAACTCAATGGCGGAAAGATTAATATTGATGGTCTTGATACACGGAATATGTCACGGAATGATCTTCGAAAGAATTTTGGTATGGTACTTCAAGATACCTGGCTCTTTAATGGTACTATTAAAGAAAATATCGCTTATGGCAAAAATGGAGCAACTGATGAAGAAATTTTTGCAGCTGCTCGAACGGCACATGCCGACCATTTCATTCGGACACTGCCAGATGGTTATGAGACCATCTTAAACGAAGAAGCTTCGAACATCTCACAAGGCCAAAAGCAGCTTTTGACAATCGCCCGAGCAGTTCTAGCAGATCCACCAATCATGATATTGGATGAAGCGACGTCTAGTGTGGACACTCGGACAGAAGTCTTTATCCAAAAGGCCATGAACCGACTGATGGAAGGACGAACCAGCTTTGTCATTGCCCATCGTCTCTCAACAATTAAGGATGCAGATTTGATTCTTGTTATGGATCAAGGAAAAGTGATAGAGAAGGGAACGCATTCAGACCTTTTAAGGGAGAATGGTTTCTATGCAGAGCTGTACAATAGTCAGTTCACTGAAAATGTAGCTGGATAATAAGAAAGAGGCTCAATTTCCAATCGGAATCGAGCCTCTCTTTATAAAATTCTTATCCAATACCATTACATTCATGAATCTGTAATAACTTATAAAATATATGTATCAATACTCCCTTTTATTTCCCTTTTTCACAAATTCCCAATCTACCTCAATATTTTTTCTGACCCTTTGAAGAAGATGAAACATCGTTTCCGTTTCTTCCATAGAAAATCCAGATAACGCAACCTTGTCAGTATACTCTCCTTCTTTTTTCAAAAAAGGATAGACCTTTTCACCTTTATCGGTTGCATATAGCTTTTTTATTTTTTTGTTTTCCTCATCATTTTTCTTTTCAATAAAACCTTGAATTTCAAGTTTTTTAATGGCCCGAGCTGCTGTCGTCCGGTCAACCTTTATCATTTCTGCTAACTTTTCCTGAATGATTCCTGGATTTTCACATATTCGAACAAGATACAAATACTGCCCTTTTGTTAGGTCAAATTCTTTAAATTCGATATTACTTATAGAGTCCAATGCCCTTGCTATCATTCCAATTTCACGGAGTATTTCCTTCATTCAAAAAGCCCCTGACTTTTTTGTTGTATTTACAACAAAATTAATTTCGTATATACTATAAAAAAGTTATACATATATTATGACTTGTCTTACTGAATAAATCTAGAAAAGGGATGAAGAACATTGGATTCAAAGAGAATAACTACAGAAAGTGATTTAAAAGTAGCCTTTCAAATCAGAAAAGAAGTATTTGTCGAGGAACAAGGCTTCCCTTTAGAAAGTGAATTTGATGAATACGATACACTTAATGCTTTATCTGAACACATATTAGTCTATTATAATGAAAAACCAGTCGGAACTGGTAGGTTAAGAGTTGTTGATGGTTTAGGAAAATTGGAGAGAATTTGCATCTTAGAGCCTTACCGTAAGTTTGGTCTTGGAAAAATAATAATTAAAACGTTGGAAGAAATCGCAAAGAAAAAGGAAATATCCCAGGTGAAATTACATGGGCAAACACAGGCAGAGGGTTTTTATAAAAAACTCGGCTATCAGACTTCATCCGATGTCTTTATGGAAGATGGCGGACCACATCTTTTAATGATAAAGGAATTAGTTAACGAATAAGTGTATTAAATGTGAGTTAAACAAAAACTAACCTTTGATGGGGATCATACTATTAACACCAGGTTGTTCTTTAACCATCCAAGCAGACAATTCTCTTTTAAAAGGCAAAGAACAGAATGATTAGTCTACTAACTTTGTATTGTGAATTATATTCCGGATAAGGGAAACACATAAAAAGTGTCCCTTATCCCACACTTTTCTGACTCTTCTAAGTAAAAGGAAAGTTTGGTTTACAAGTTTCGGATTTACATTTAACCTCAAAATCTACGCGACCATCACAGTCTTTGGTCAGTATATTTTCCATTTCATGAGAGATATACACGAACAAAGAGACGAAGCCGTTTATAACATAAACGGCTTCGTCTTTATATTACAGAACGGGTGCTTTTTCATGAACAAGCGGGTGAAGGGCCTGCGTTTCATCAATGTAAACAAAAGCATCATATCTATCTGACATTACAGAAGGTACATAGTTTCCGTATTGTTCATATTCCGGTCGGTATACAACCCCGATAGCCCGATGTCCAATTCTATCTTGGAATAGCTGACGATTTTCATCTGTGAAAATGAGCAACTTATCATACGCGCCTGAAAGGTGCATAGCCTCCTCCCAACTTCCCTTCATAGCCGGGGGTACTGTTTTTATTTCAAAATCCATGCCCCATTCATCTGCTGCAATAACAGTTCCGCTATAGGTTCCGAAACCAGTGATAAATACATCTTCAGTTGGGTTTTGTTCACGAATGACCTGGCCGACGTTAATCATCCCGGAATCTCTCATATCTGTAGCGCTGGCATCGCCAACATGAGTATTATGTTCCCATACAATCGCCTTGCCTTCAGAACCGTAAAAATCCATAATTTCATTTAGTGCATCCACCATATGCATATCACGAATATTCCATGATTTATCATCATGAACCACCATCGTCCTGTAATAATTTTCTGCATTATACGCTACCAGTGCATTCACTTGAAGGTTCAAATTCAATTCTTCATGATGAGGATATTTTTCTTTTTTTCGTTGAATAGTCGTCAGTAATTTGGCAACCTCCTCTATACAGTCTTCTGAAAAAATGCCTGCGGAAACTGCGTACTCCTCATTATTCCGATTGAATGGCTCAAAACATGTGAATGCCTGTCTGGCAGCCTCGAGGTCAGGTGAATCAATTTGTTTTAAGTAATGGATGACTTCATCCATGGATTCCCAAAGACTATAGATATCTATCCCATAAAATCCAACTTTCGTTTGATTTTGTCCGGACTCATTGTATTCTTTCATCCATTCAATCAGGTCGATCATTTCCTCGTTTGCCCACATCCATGTCGGCCAGCGGTCAAAACTTTTTAGCACATCCTTTGCGGATTTAGTCACTAGGTCATAGCCTTTTACATACCTATTGATTGCCTGGCATGCGGGCCAATCGCCTTCAACGGCTACAAAGGTGAACCCTTTTTCTTGAATCAGCTTTTTTGTTATTTCAACTCGGGCCGTGTAAAACTCGGATGTCCCATGTGATGCCTCACCCAGCAAAACAAATTTGGAATTATTGACTTGTTGAACGAGCTTATCCCAATCTGCTTCACTTGTAAGCATGACTGATTGTTCGATTATTGACTGAACCAGATTATGATGCACTGTTTTTCCTCCTTGTTCTCTTACGAACATTATCGTTTATACTCAGCATTGTAAGAATTTGAACCTGCGTGTACGGACAGTAAAGTATCAGCGTATCCCACTAGACGATTTATAAGTTCATCACAAATAGAGTAAACCAGCTGAAAATTTTCCATCTCAAATAAAACAGGGTCATCCAGAATGACCGTCGTGTTAATGAACATATCTTTGTTTCCATATAGATTGTAGTGAACGATAGCCTTCCCAGCAGCTCCTCCAGTAACTGGATCATTAAAGCCGGGAATGAAAACAAACCATTCTTCAGCAGTAGCAGACCTGAAGTTTTTTGTAAAAGACATTCGCTCGGTTACCTTCATGATCTTTTTTAACTCTTCCGGATTCATATCCTTGATCTTGTTCATCCCATTGCCACCTTAACACCTGTTAATAATCTTCCGTTATATATTTTCCTTAAGTGACCCATCCTATAAATATTATTATAAAATGGTGACCTTCACCGAAAAAAGCATGCCAGAACACCTAGATCGGAAATTAAGCTTGCACTGAACACGACACAGCAAAAAGTATCATTATGTTGCATTAAGCAGGCTGTTATTAAATGCCGATAATCATGGAACTGCTGCATATAAAAATTATTATTGGGGTATCAAAAGAGTGAAGATAAAATCCTGGATTGGGTTGGACTGGTCTGGAGCGGAGTGGAGGAGTTGCTCATGGAAAAGATGAATCGGGGAATTTTAACGGCGCTGTCGGGAATCGGCATTGCGCAAGGGCTGAAAATTTTAACGCATTATAAGCTGACGGGAAAGTGGGACTTAAAGCAGGCTTTCACAACGGGTGGCATGCCTAGTTCGCACTCTGCGGGGGTGGCCGCACTGGCATCCTATGTGGCAGCGAATAAAGGCTGGATGCATACTGAAACAGCGCTTGCGACAGTGTTTGGCGTGATTGTGATGTATGATGCTCAGGGGATTCGGCGCCATACAGGCGAAATCGCTAAGCTTGTGAATGACCTTGAAGATAATATGGCGAAATTTTCGGGAGAGTTTCCGAGCTTTGAGTTTGTGGAGCGTGAGAAGGAACTGAATGAACTGCTCGGACATCAGCCTGTGGAAGTGGGGGCAGGTGCGTTGCTTGGAGTGGTACTTGGGCTTATCTCGGCTAAATTGGAGGATGGCAAGCCTTCCAAAACCAAACGGCTGAAAACGTTGAACAAGCCTGAATATTCCAGATCTTGAAGTGACGTATATAACAATAGATTATATTAAAACATGTCTATGTTATAAATATAGACAAACTCTCCATTAAAAGTCGTATCATTGTATATACTGGTAGGATTGAAAATGACCTAGGCCTCTCAACTCTCTTAGAAAGGCATAGGTCATTTTTATGTGCAAAATCAATTCTTCCGGGACATTTTCATAGCGAATGAGTACATATCAGATCGGAATAATCCTTTGTAATACTCTACTAAATTACCATCAGAATCAAAAATCATTCGTTCTGTAATCAGCAAGCACATCGTTTCGTCTATACCTAAATGTTCTGCATCTTCTTTTGTTGGAAAGCCGCAGGTTATGATTTGTTCCGCCTCACAAAAGTTAATGTTCAGATCACCTTCGAGTGCATCATACAATACGGTTGTACTTAAATCGAATTTCGTCAATTTTTTTCCTAGGTCCAAAGAATAATAATGCAATTCAATGGCTATGGGGACATCTCCCTGTAACCGCAGCCTTTTAATATGGTAAGATTCATCTTCGAACCCATTTGCATCAGCAATATTTTCAGGTGTCATTACTCGGCCATGATCTAGTAATTTAATTCCCATGCTTTTAGTGGTTTCAGTGAAACTTATCATCTTTAGCCATTCTTGTACAGGTTTAAGGGAAACGAACGTTCCCTTTCCATGCCTCTTTTCCAATATTCCCTCACGAACCAGGATGGATACGGCTTCCCGTACAGTACTCCTGCTGACAGAATACATATCCATAAGTTCCCTTTCACTAGGGATTTTGTCTTTATAATAACCTTCCAAAATCTGATTTTCCAATATGCTTTTCAATTGAGCATGTAAAGGGATTGGATTTTTAAAGTCTAACTCCATAAAATTTCCTCCAAACAGAAAAAGACATCGTAATGTTCGTATCAGTTCTTATATTGTAAACCAAATAGTTATAATATTCAAACATGTCAACACTTATTTTTTTCCTTAAATTAGGATTTTATCAAATTTCCACGCTTCATTTCCAAAAACGTTTTCTTCGGATAAAAAAAAACCTGAATGGATTAATATATTCAGGGCTTATCCATATGCATTATTCATCACATTTCAGGCCTATCTAACTGGGACAACAATGGAAGCTTATATATTAAACGATAAAGTACGAGATGATGGAAAGCAGCAAAGAGGTAATGGTCATGGCTAAAAGAGGACGCATGGCTTTTGTCCGCAGTGCCTGCAGGCTTACATTCAGTCCAAGACCGATCATGGCCATTGTCAATATAAATGTAGTCGTTTTCGAAATGCCATCCATTACAAGGGGTGACACCGTAATATAAGTTCCAAACACATAACTTCCTATTAGACTCATGATTATAAAACCAACGAGGAACCATGGAAAATCAATTTTGGCATCATGGCCCATTTTCCCGGATGTGCGTTTTTTCATCCAATACATAAAAATGAAACATAATGGGATAAGTAAAAAGACACGGCCTAATTTTGCGAGAAGTGCAATCGCTAGCGCATCTTCACCAGCCGGTGCTCCTGCCAATGCAACATGGGCGATTTCATGAAGGCTGATCCCAGACCAGATTCCATAATCCAAAGCAGACAGCGGAAGGATCGGACGTAAAAGTGTATATATAATCGAGAAAAGTGTTCCCATTAAAGCGATTATCCCAACGCCTATGGCTGTATCCTCTTCCCTCGCTTTCACGATTGGAGATATGGCCGCAATGGCTGCCGCTCCGCATATCCCGGTTCCTACAGCAAGAAGAAGGGAAATGGAAGCATCTGCCTTAAACCACTTAGCAATCAGGACCATCACGACTATGGCAAATGTTACTGTCCCTATGTCACGTACCAACAATGGCAGTCCTTGATTGAAAATCACATCAATATTTAATTTCAACCCGTATAAAATAATGGCAAAACGCAAAAGTTTTTTTGCGGAAAATTCAATTCCCATCCGGAACTTTTCTGGATATCCCGCAATTTGACGATAAATCACGGCAATGATGATCGAGCATGCAAGAGGTCCGATTCGATTGAATCCTGAAATCTTGGACAGCCCCAAGCCTAAGAGGGCAATAAAAAAGGTGAAAGCGATACCGCTCAGCCACAAAATCACCTTATTTTGAAGCGGTTTTTGCTGCGCCTGAGGTGTTTCTTCCATTGGCTCATATTTTTCTAATTCCATACATTCCTTCCCCCTTTCCAGATAATCTAACGCCCAAATTACGTATCATCCCATCCTTTCAATCGTTTAAAAAAACAGTTTCTTCTATATTAGTAGGTGAATTCCCTTTGATAAAATACTCGGATTCCTTTAAAAAAGGCAAGCTTGGATTTTGATTCCCCCACAATTCAGGAACTGCTAGTGTCTGGGAGCGATGGGACCTTAAGGCACGGATCTTTTTCTGTAAAGTTCCTGCTATATCCACTTCCGTGATACTGCTCTGCCCGTTTTCCTTTAACCATGCATCATAAAAAGCATGCCAAAGGACAAAGTACAGATTATGAACCTTAAAAGCTGGAAATACTGGATCTGGATAAAAATCGGGATCACCGGATTTTAGAAAAGCAAATTCGGCAGCTCGGCCAATCGCACAATGGTCTGGATGCCCCCCATATTTCTCATGGAATGTTATTAGGGCCTCCGGCTGAAGTTCACGAATCACCTTTACGATTCTCTCCGCCAATAAATCGAAGCTCTCAAATTCTATCGTTTTATCCCTTACGTTTAAAAATCGCAGGTCGCTGATCCCCAATTCTTCACAAGCGTTTTTTAACTCCTTTACCCTTAGTCCAGGCAATGCCTCCCTTGTTGTAAGAATGGGATTTCCCATGCGCCTGCCCATTTCGCCTTTTGTCGCGCATAGTAAGGTTATATGAACACCTTGCTCAGACATTTTAGCAATGGTTCCGCCACACAGGAATGACTCATCATCGGGATGTGCCAGAACCACCAATAATCTTTGTTGTGATTGCATATTTCCTCCTACTCCGGATTCTCCAGTTTTCCCACACTGTTAGACCCAATATGAAAAAATGGACATGGATGTCAAAGCGGCTAGACATATCATGCCCATCTTCATTTTTCGTCTATAAATATAGCACCCTAAAGCTAATCATCTTTTTGGTTAGCATAATTCATATAAAACGGATTTAACGGTTTCTATGACAAAGCGTAAATCTTCAACGGTCGAAGATAAAGGCGGCGCAATGATCAGTACATTACCATATCCAGGAACTGTATCACCATTACGGCCGATGATAAGACCCTTTTCCTTGCAAGCCCCGATTATTTTCCCCATGAACTCATCGGAAACTGGTGTTTTTGCCTTTTTATCTTCCACTAATTCAATGCCGTATAAAAACCCTACTCCCCGAACTTCCCCTACTTTATCAAGAGCTGTCAATTCAAATAGCTCACTTAGTGTCGATTCACTAAGTTCAGATACTCGCTGAACGATTTTTTCATTTTCCAAGATTTCAATGTTCTTAAGGGCAACTGCGCAAGATGCAGGGTGGCCTCCATATGTTGACACATGCCTGAAATGATTTAAATTTCCGTTCTCTTTGAATTTCTCATAAATCCTCGAATTCACTGCCGTTGCTCCAAGTGGAAGATAACCGCTGGTCAAACCCTTTGCCATTGTTACAATATCCGGTTGAACGCCATCGGAGTGCATGAACCCAAACATTTTTCCGGTTCTTCCAAAACCTGAAACCACTTCATCCACAATTAAAAGAACATCATGCTTCTTACAGATTTCCGAAACCCTCGTTAAGTATTCTTTCGAAGGAATTAGGACCCCGCCACCAGAGATGAATGGTTCAAGAATAACACCAGCTACCGTTTCAGCTCCTTCAAAGTTAATGACCTGATCGATATATTCAGCTGCAAGCAAATCGGAGTTTTCAACGTTTTCCCCAAACGGGCTTCGATAACTGTACGGCGGCGGCACATGCAGGAAACCTGGAACCGCCGGATCATATTTCACTCTCCGGTTTGCCTGTGCGGTCGCACTTAGCGCGCCAAAAGTATTGCCATGATAAGCTCTGTACCTAGATATGAATTTGTATTTACCCGGATTGCCATTTTGGGAATGATATTGCCTGGCTATTTTAAAAGCTGTCTCATTCGCCTCAGAGCCGCTGTTCGTAAAAAACGTTGTATAGGAGCCCTTTAAATGCTCACTTATTTTTGCAGATAATTCGATTGCCGGCTTATGGCTTAACGTTAAAGGGAAGTAAGATAAATTAACCATTTGTTCATAGGCTGCCTGGGCAATCTCTTTTCTTCCGTGACCCAGGTTCAAGCACCATAAACCGGAAACCCCATCTAAATATTTATCCCCTTTAGCATCTGTGAACCATGAGCCGGATCCTTCTGTAGCCATCATGGGAGCATCCTTTTCATTATAGCGATGCATCGCATGCCATAAATGGTCTTTATCCATTTGAACAAGGTCTTTCGTTTCAGTTTCCATCTTCACTTTTGAAACCCCCTTATTATTCATCGAATGCAATTAAGTTAAGTTCCCATGTTGTTACAGACCTTTAAAGAGCGAATGGGTGATGGCGCAATGACCCAAAATTCAAGTCATTGCACCTGTCATATCACTCTATTTTCACACCATTATTTATCCCAGTTTTTATGATCTAAATGAGAATATTTTTCTAATAATCTAGTAGGCATTTTTAATGCATCTTTTCTGAATGGCGGAGCCAATTGTGTTCCATCGACTTGTATATCAATGACAGTCGGTTTATTTGATTTTATTGCTTCTTCAATGGAAGCCCCTAACTCGTCAGCTTTTTCGACTCTGATACCAACAGCACCCATTGATCGGGCAACTTCTGCGAAATCAGGATTTTGGATATCTGCCCCTACAAAACGGTTATTATAAAAATCGACCTGATTCTTTTTCTCTGCACACCATGCATTATTATTGAAGACACATGCTATGACCGGTATATTTTCTTCAACGGCCGTACTCACTTCATGTAAGCTCATGCCCCACGCGCCATCTCCAACAATGGCTAAAACAGGCGTATTCGGCTCAGCTAACTTGGCACCAAGTGCGGATGGGTAAGCAAATCCCGTGTTCCCGAATGTAAGCGCAGCGATATGCCTGCGGCTCTGGTTGAACTTCAAGTAAGCGTTTGCAGTTGACGATACATTACCGATATCTGTAGTAACGATGGCATTTTCAGGCAACACTTTAGTCAATTCCAAAAGGGCCCGACGCGGATTGATTGGCGTTCCGTCGATCATCGCAAGTCTCACCAATTCTTCTTCCCATTTTTGTTTTTCATTCGTTACTTCGACCATCCGCTTTTTTTCTTGTTTCAGGTTAGGTTTACTAGCCTTCAACCGTTTCAAGATTTCATGGCTAGCTTCACGGGCATCTCCGATGATCCCAACTTCCACAGGGTGCGTCCTCGCTATTTGCCTAGGGTTAATATCTATTTGGATGATTTGCGCATCTTTAGGGAAATAATCAATGTCATAGCATGGTAGCGTTCCAAATACCGATAATCTAGTACCGACCGCCAATATGACGTCCGCTTTCTTAAGTGTATTCATGGCAGCCTTTGAACCCATGTAACCGATTGGGCCGACTGATAGTGGATGATCAGCAGGAAAGGCATCATTATGCATATAGGAGACAGCTACCGGAGCTGTTAAATATTCTGCAATATTCTTAATTTCCTCAATGCCATCCGAATCAACCGTTCCCCTGCCGGAAATGATGACAGGATACTCAGCTTCAGCTAAAATTTCAGCTGCTCTATCCAATGATGCAGATGATCCGCAGCCCCGTTCATCTACGCGATATTGATGTGGTTGAAGTATTTGATCTTCCACTTCACCATAGAAGTAATCACGCGGGATATCGAATAAAACCGGCCCCCTCTCGGCATAGGCAATCCGAAATGCTGTCCTGAGGCAATCAGCGACCCGGCCAGGGTGTGTCACTCTAACCGTTTCTTTCGTGATTGCCTTGAAGATGGAAACCTGATCACATTCTTGAAAACCATCCCATCCAACCGTTGGTGTACCAGCTGAAGGTGATATGACCACCATAGGAGTATGAGCTTGATTGGCCGCTGCAACAGAGGTGACCATATTCGTCATTCCAGGTCCGTTTTGCCCGATGACAACTCCTGCAACCCCGGAGACACGACAATAGGCATCTTCCATATGTGCTGCACTTTGTTCATGGCGGACACCAATGAAACGAATGCCTGCAGTTGGCAATAAATCAAGCATATCCATGAAAGCAGATCCCAGAATTCCCGAGATATGTTTAACTCCCTCGGCCACTAATGTCTCAACGATGGCTTCACTTGGTGTCATTTTAACTTTCGTACCTCTTAACATTTTTGTTTCGACCATAGCACATTCTCCTTAATTATATTATTTCTGATAATGACGTTGCGACGTCCGTACCAGTTATAAGATGTATAATACTACCATTGTGTGTGACAGTCAATAAATAAATTGAATATTTTGATTTTATTTAAAGTATCTGACCATCATAGTCACTAACTACTATATTTGAATCTTATTTAACCAATAAATATATCCTTTTTTTCTGTCAATCTGTAGTTGATCCTATCGATGATCTCCAATAAATCACCTATTTCATCAATTACGAAATCGGCACCTGCATTCCAAAACCGATTTTCTGCATGCTTCATCCGTTTTTGCAGATCATATGGGTCCATTTCGTTGATTTCTGCTTCTGAAAGGCCGATTTCACTGCCGCCCTTCAATACGGCAACAGTCCACATTCCCGCAGAAATGCCTTCTTTGATGTCATTGATCGTATCGCCGACTTTAACGATTTTGCTTAGTGGATACACTTGGAGATTCATCGCCGTCTTAAAGCACATCCAAGGGGCAGGCCTTCCTGTCGGCACTTCGGTAGACGCAACGATGGTATCTGGTTGATAGCCCCATTTTTCCGCCTCTTCTTTAACAACATCAATCATTTCACGTGTATACCCTGTTGTCGATCCGATTTTTATTCCTTGCTCCCTTAATCGGCTGACTAAGTCAATTACGCCTGGTATTGGCTTGGCGTTCTCCTTGAGAACCTTAAAAAGCAAAGCCTCAAAGTCCTTATATAATGATTTTAGATCTCTTTTGTCCGGTTCTTTCCCGAATTTAGCAATCCATAAATTGGAGATTCGTTTCATTTTCAGGAGTTCCATTATATGATCCATTTTCAATATACCCATAGGTCCCCTTGCTTCCCTAATGGTAATATCTATCCCCCTTATCCTGAATATCTCGACAAATGCTTGGACCGGCGCAAAACAACCATAATCCACCGTCGTTCCTGCCCAATCGAATATGACTGCCTGAACCTCTTTGCATTCTTTTGCATTTTCCAACCTATGCTCCCCTCCTTATCCTTACCTCCTCAAAAATCACCAAACATGATAAACCCGGGTATAGAGAGAATTCAATTAACTTCTTCCAAAAATAACTGAAGATCTTTTTTAGTAGCTTCTGAGAGTCGTTTAATCTTTTCAAGGTCCTTATCCGGATTCCCTGACTCTCCAATTAATGGGTAAAGGTTTTTCTCAATCCGTTCATACCAATTTGGGTATTCATCTTCCACTTGCTTTTCTATCGAATCCCAATTAGAACTGATCTCTTTTCCCAATTCTTGAATTTTCTCTGAATTCGCATCCATACTTATTTCTGAATCCAATCCTTTTATGGATCGTATCACATCGCCGACACCTTTTTTAATAACCTGGGTTTCACCCGTATTTGAATCCGGATTTTCATTCATGACTGGACTATTTTCTTGTTGAGCCACGTCCGGTTCAGCTGAATTGTTGCAGCCTGACAGCAATATGGCTCCAAGGACAGCCCCATAAGTTATTACACGGAAACCATTCAACATAATTCCTCCTTCATGATTTAAAAGACAGATGGCACCAAGCACTTAATGGCACAACTTTCTTTTTCTATGGGAATCATATTATAGCTGATTAGTGATTGATGAATTCTGTCTGAGGAGTTCCTTAGAAGTAAACGAAGCATTTCCGCCAAAGCTATAACTTTTCAGAATTAGGGGAACCAGAAACAATATTTAATTCATTCTCCATATACTTCGCTTTTTTTCTTCGAATGAAAAAGAATGAACAGATAACGATCAAGCTAAATAGCATGGTAAAGATAAACTGTGGACGCTGCGAATCGATAAAGGCCATTAATATTAACACGGAAATCATGGAAATTATGGTTGCATAAGTCAAATACGGGAATAGCCACATCTTGATCTTGAAAATTCCAGGATTTTCTTTCTCCATTCTCTTCCTTAATCGGAGATGGGAAACCGCAATGGCCAGATAAACAAGAATTCCGACTCCACCTGAGGAATTCACTAAAAAGAAAAAGATTTTATCAGGTGAAACATAACTGAAAATGGTGCTGATAAAGGCAAATATAGTAGAGCCGAATACAGCAAATATAGGAACGCCGTTCTTGCTCACTTTTGAAAATACCTTTGGAGCGTCGCCCTTTTGTGCAAGTGAAAATAACATGCGTGAACTCGTATATAATCCCGAATTCAAACAGGATAGCAATGCAATGAGAATCACTATATTCATGATCAGGGCAGCAGAAGGGATCCCCAGCAATTCAAGGACGGCAACAAATGGACTTTTCAGCAAAGAAGCCGAATTCCAGGGTAATAGCGTCACTAGTATGGCAATGGACCCAATATAGAAAATCAGGATTCGCCAAACGACACTATTCAATGCACTTCTAACTGATTTTACCGGATCACTGGTCTCACCCGCGGCAATCGCTGGAATCTCCACTCCAACAAATGCATGAAAAACAATGGCGACGCCAACGAGCACAGAACTTAGCCCATTCGGAATAAAACCGCCAAAATTCAAAAGATTGGAAGCGCCGGGTGGTTTTATCGTTGGAATAAACCCTAAAATCACTGCCACACCCAGGCACAAAAATAGTATGATACTGATTATTTTAATGATTGAAAACCAGTATTCGAACTCACCAAACGATTTTACGGAAAAAATATTCGTCAATTTCAATAGGATGATCAATGATAGACTTATGACCCAGACGGGAACGGAAGGAAGCCAGCTGTGTATGATTGCTGCACCAGCTGTTGCTTCCAAAGCAATTACGATAACCCAAAAGAACCAATATAACCAACCTGTTGTAAAACCGGCCCATTCACCTATCCCCTCTCTCGCATAAACGGCAAAAGATCCAGTATTGGGATTAACTGTGGCCATTTCCCCAAGCATCCTCATGACTAAAACAACGATCAAGCCTGCCAAAACATATGATAATATCGCTCCGGGGCCCGTTTGACCAATTATGATACCGCTTCCTACAAATAAACCAGCGCCTATGACACCACTCAAAGATATCATCGTTAAATGTCTTTGTTTCAGACCTGGTTTCAGTTCTTCCTGTTGATGTTTCATACCCTCCACCAACTTTCAATATTTTGGGGAATCAACTAACATAATCGCTACTTGAATGTAAAAACAAGGCTTTTCAGCTGCCTGTCCTTTACACTTTCACAAAGATAGTGGGAACTTGGAAACATGGCATTTTAAAAACAACACAGGAGATGACTATGAAATTAAGATTCTATATCACTATTCCTCCTTCCTTAGTGCTATTTTGAAATTCGAAGCGGATATAACATCACTACGTCATGATGTTAGTACCACTTTCTATGTGTATAATACACTCTGATTTTTTTAAAGTCAATTTAAAAATCAGAATATTTAGATAACAAAATGAAAATTTTTAAATACAACAAACTGTCTCCAGTTAGTCGGCAATTTTTTCATTTTACTTCTTTAACCTTGGTGGTTTCATCCAACACACTTTCCACTGCTGACTTTACGGCCTTCTGCTTTCTATCCAGCATTTTCTTTAGAAGATATGAAAAAAACAATGTAAACGCTATTCCCTTAACAATCGAAGTAAATCCGTAAACAAGAAGGCCCAATATGAGTACTATAAGATTAATAATCCTGATTGTCGCTGCAATATCAATTTTTTCATTTTTATGATGCAAAATTAAGGCAATCACGTCAAAGCCAACAGTGGAAGCATTTGCTGTTATACATAAATAATATCCTATCGCTATTAAAATCGACGAAATGATAATCACTAAAACGATATTTACATCAATATCAATGTTCAATGAATAAAAAAAATTAAAAAAAATCATATAGCTAAGGGAACTTACGATCGACTTAAAAAAGTACTCTTTTCCTAGAAAAACTAAACAAATGATTAACAGTAATCCTGTAACAAAATTGGCTAGCATGGCAATGTTATATCCTGATAATGCATTCAATAATAATGCCGAGCTAGTTACCCCGCCATTGATAATTTCATTGGGAACGATTAAATAAGCATAGGCAAAGGTCATGGAAATGTTTCCTGCAATAATTTTCATCAAATCCTTCATAAACTTCTCACCATCCCTAATGATTTTTTGATAATGCTTTCCCCCCTAAATATATATTTACACTTGAACCATATGATACACATTCACCTCTTACACCGAATTTATTCGACCCTTTTCCCTTTCGATATTTTTGAATTATTTTACGAAGGATGCATATTTTTGTTCAAGTGATTAGAATAATTCGCTAACCAGAATCCTCACTCCTTCTAATAAAATAAAACCTCCCCCTTAAAAGTTGAAGATTTTCTTGTTTACCACAAAATCATTTAGACATTGCAGATTTTCTGTACAAATTTTTTTTCTGAATGAACTAAATTAGTACATCGAGAAGGCATCTTATAATACTAGCTTCAATGGACATATTTCGAAATGACACCCCAAAAACCTGATTAAATAGATAAGAAAAGCATTAATGTAAGAAGGCAAATGCAAAAGAAAATTCCCCGATTATTTCTATCAAATATTTTTCCGCAATAAAAAAGTTGAGGGATATGCCCCTCAACTTTTAAGTGTTCCATTAACTATTTCCTAAGAAATGTTTCATTCAATAGGTTGTGATTATCATTTTCATGTTACAGGTAAGGCTGACTCATCTTTCATAAGCCTTTTTCGATAAACCATATTGGACAGCTGTACGCTCACTTCATAAAGCACAAGCAAAGGGACAATAACCAAAATGTCCGAAATTATATCTGGAGGCGTAATCAGGATCGAGATTATGACCAGGACGAAATAAGAAATCTTACGAGACTTTTTCAACACTGCTGGATTGATGATGCCTAATCTGGTCAGGAACATGACCACAAGCGGCATCTCGAATAAAATCCCGAAAGGTAAGATCAAATTAATCATGAACCGAAAATACTTTTCCGCAGTGAACATCATCTCGAACTGCCCGGCCGATAGGGAAGTGAGGAAACCCAGCACTATTGGAAACAACACAAAATATCCAAATGAGATACCTGTGATGAATAAAATGAACAGCCCAGGTATGAACCGAAATGTAACTCTTCTCTCTTCCGGTTTCAAAGCTGGAGCCACAAAGCGCCATAACTGATAGGCTGCTAGCGGAATCGTTGCAGCTATTGCGCAAACCCCAGCGATTATCATATATACCCACAGGATCTCACTCGGACCGAGCACGGCGAGCTTTCCTTCCAAATCCTTAATGAGCAGTTCATAAATATCCTGTACGAATATGAAACTCACTATGAAAAAAGCCACAAAACCTATCAGTGTTTTAATGATTCTGCTTCGGAGTTCCTCCATATGCTCAATAACGTGTAAATCCTTACTCTCCACTTTCACTCCTCCTTTTTAGACATTTTCTAGCACTATTGCTAATGGCACTTTCCCTCGAACTCTTCTCATGAAAAGAAGCAGGCGAGTCTTTCCGCCCGCTATATCTCATTTACTTCATCCCTCTTTTTTAACAGCTCTTAACGCAGCTTTATTCTCGTTCTCATCCTCTTTTTCTGAATCATTCACCAATCCTTTGGTTGCACTTTTGAATTCGGACAATGTCCGGCCAAATGCACGGCCTATTTCCGGCAGTTTGGACGGTCCAAAAATAATCAGTGCAATCACGAGTACGATCACCAAACCGGGTATTCCTATATTTGAAAGCATTCTTATTCACTCCTCTGATCTTCTCATTTTTTTTCGCTATATCCTTGTCAAGCATCATAATGGTACCCTATCAATTAGTCACTTTCCCCTGACTTTTCATTCTTTGTTTTTCATGTGCGCGATTATGGGCACGTGTCCGATCTTCCTCGACTTCGTTCGTTTTTTGCACACCTTCCATAACCGCTGCTGATGCAACCTTTCGCAGCCCTGTTTGATCCTTATCAAAAACAAAGGATGCTCTTGTCGATATATCCGCACCTGGTTCTGTCACGAATGGGACTACACGATAGTCAGCCTTCCATTGTTCTGGTGTTACTTTGCATCGGACATATCCCCGGTAATCATTAAAGAACTTTATATGTGGATTCTGACTTAGTATTTTATCCGTATCCGCACGCTTATCCGCTCCATTTCCACCAGATGTGATGGAAGTGCCGACAAACTCCACACCGAAAATCTTTGAATTTGGATCATCGAAATCCGCCTTTAAATTGGCTGCCCAGCTTGCATGTACATCACCAGTCAACACGACCAGATTTTCCAGGTTGTTTCTTTTGATTACATCAATTAAACGATCGCGTGCAGCCGGGTAACCATCCCAGGAATCCATGCTGAATTTGGGAGCGGTTGGTGTTCCATAATTCCGTTGTGAAAAGAAAATCTGCTGAGGCAGAACGTTCCACTTCGTTTTTGATTTTGATAGATTGTCAGTTAGCCACTGTTCTTGCTCTGGACCCAACAATGTCCGTTTCGGATCAAGTGACTCAGGCGTTTGCGGTGAACTTCCATCTCCGTTTGCCTGATCATCCCGATATTGACGGGAATCCAATACAAAGAAAGAGGCCAGGTCTCCATATGTGAAATTTCGGTATAACCGCATATCCGCTCCCTTAGGCAAAGATGATTTACGAAGGGGCATATGCTCATAATAAGCCTGATAGGCGGCGGCCCTTCTCTTGATGAATGCTTCTACCGATTGTCCTTTTTCCGGGATGACATTTGCATAATTGTTTTCAACTTCATGGTCATCCCAAGTCACGACCCATGGGAAAGCTGCATGTGCCGCTTTTAAATGGGTATCAGAGCGGTATTGTGCGTATCTATTTCGATAATCCTCAAGCGTGATGATCTCCGGACCACTATGTACACGGACATTACCTGACGAAGAAACATATTCATTTGGTCCATATTCATATATATAATCGCCAAGATGGAAGACAATATCCAGATCTTCTTTTGCCAAATGTTTATAGGCCGTATAATAACCATGCTCAAATTGCTGGCATGAAACAAACGCGAATGACAAGCTCGAAACACTTGAACCTACTGGCGGAAGAGTCTTCGTTTTCCCCGTCTGACTTACTTCCCCTCCGCTTTTAAAACGGTAAAAATAGACCTTATCAGGTTTTAACCCGCTTACTTCCACATGAACGGAGTGGCCAAGTTCCGGCCTGGCTATTTCCTTGCCTTGCTGGACAATCTTTCGGAAATTCTCATCCTTTGCCACTTCCCATTTAACGGAAATGGCTTCTTTTGGCATTCCTCCGCCATTCAACGGGTCAGGTGCCAACCTTGTCCATAAAACTACACTGTCCGAGAGCGGATCACCTGAAGCTACACCGAGAGTAAATGGATAATCACTGAATTTCGGGGCAGCATTCACTTCAATCCCGCCCATTGATTGGGCAAGGGCAAGACCTAATGAAAGTCCGGCAAGCTTACTTGCTCCCTGGATAAAGTTTCGGCGGTCCATATTCTTACCTAATTCGCTCCAATTCTTAATTAAATCATCCATTGCTCTATCATTATTCATTGATCTTTCCCTCCTATTATTTGAATCTGGTTCAAGTATAGAAGGCCATTTTTAAAGGTGTATGAAGATGTGTAAATCAATAAATTTCCAATTAGGAATTTTCAGGCAGGACTTATGGTACCCATTGAACGCAAAAAGAGTTTTGATTGACTCATACATTTACATAGACCTACAAACTTTTACATATAACGACAGTCTTTCAGCCTAGTTCTCTTAATGAATCATTTATTTAATCGTTACAAATAACTTCCATGGGCTATTTTTACAATAAAAAAAATTTAATAAACTTATGGACATCCAATCATCATTTATGATTCCTGTTACATTCTCCGGGAACTCAAAATTCCCAACTTGTTCGAATGGTTGAATAATATTTTATAAGTAAATACTCACTTTTGGTTTAAATACATCCTAATTTATGTAATAATAGTTTCATAACAAAAAATGAAAGTACTTGAGGGATTCTGGATTGGAGAGTATGGAAGCATTATATGAAAAAATTGAATTATTGAGGAAAGAACTAATAACCACTGGATTGATATATGGATTTACCGCCCCAAAAACATTACATAAAAGCCAGGAACTAGATGAACTGTTGAATTTACTCGGGGCTCAAAAAGAACCAAATGATTTTGAATATGTTTAAAAACAGGAATGAACTAATACTTAATGGGATCATTACTACTTCATGAACTATCACTCGGAATTATTTTGGATTATTTTTAATCGTCACTGTGCAGTTCTGCAGCATATTTCTCTTACCTCTTATACTTTTCTTGGACTCGTGACTAATTTTTATGTAATATCCGCTAAATCATTAGTTAATTGTTAACATCATCACTCTTCCTAATTAAAAAGCATCCAAAATGAATGGATGCCTCAGACTGTAGACAAACTCCATGAAAATCGAGTTTGTCCACAGTTTTTTTTGCTTGTACAAATTTGGACGTTGATTTCCACTTCAGGCACTCGCTTTCCGCGGGCGGTCCGGGAGCCTCCTCGGCGCACTTGCGCCTGTGGGGTCTCCCTTGGACTCGCTATTCCCGCAGGAGTCTCGCACACCCGCTCCAATCAACTATGTTTAAAAATTTAGATAGAACTCCTTTTGCCTACAGTCTTTTTTGGTTTAAAATAGATCTATTAAAACTTGAGATAATGAGGTTGCTTTCGAAACATGATTCTATTCAGCAAGATCAACTGGAAATGATTACTTTAGACCCACTGGTGCCAGCGAACCATTGTGTTCGTAAAATGGATACTACCATTGATTTCTCTTTCAGAGATAGGACGCCCAAGTATTGATCCAGTTATATTAGTTAAACAGACTTCATTAAATATGCTCCCTCCCGATCTTGCTTTTTTATAAGTGACTACTTACTTAATCATTTAAAAACATCCCAATTAATGTAAAAATGGATATACTACAAAAAGGAAAGGTTTTGAGGGGATTTTCATTGAAAAGTATGGGTCTGCTACATAAAAAAATAGAGACAATGAGGAAAGAATTAATAAATACGGCATTGAAACATTGGATCACTTCACCAAAAACTTTACGTATAAACCAGGAACTAGAAAAACTGTTGGAAACCAGTGAAATGAAAGTGGCTGTTTTTTCTTCCGGAAATTCCCCAATTTCATAAGTCTAGCGTTTTCTAAGCATTCATTTTCCTATATCTTACGGTCATATCAACGATTGTCAATAATAAAACAAACCATAAGATAGGATTTTTTAAGGAGATTCCTACATTGGATTTCCCCCCCATTAATGTTAACACTCCTATTAGCAATAAAGTATAAAAAATAAAAACTGCTTCTAAAATTAATGAATTTTCACTTTCTTTTGCATTACTACGATTAATGACAATATAGATAAGCGCTAATGAGATAATTCCAATTGTCAGTGTCGTCTTAGGTATGGTAGTGAAAACGATATTAGGGAAATAATCGAAAATTATTAAAATCGAAAATAATAAAAAGATACCTATTCTCAATAATCTTTTCAATTTCATCTAATTCCCCATTTCCTAGATTATTATTTACCAAACCAGTAATTACATTGGAAATATTGAACTGATTTAGGTGATGTATAATTACTTTTGCCATAATGAACTACTGTCGCATGATAATT
This sequence comes from Bacillus sp. T-10(2022), assembly GCF_056502895.1. NCBI lineage: Bacteria > Bacillati > Bacillota > Bacilli > Caryophanales > Bacillaceae > Bacillus > Bacillus sp. T-10(2022). The sequence goes on along the minus strand of NZ_CP113518.1, from coordinate 2,350,906 downwards.
TCTTTTCTTTTCTGAAGTGCTATAAGAACTTGATACCCACGAACCCACATAAGTTGGACTAATTTTAAACCAGCTGTTTAACTTTACAAAAAGCCAATTTGCAAATACGCTATCTGTTAATTTTTTAGGAATCATTTTCATCATATATGCGAAAATTAGATTTTTAGCTTCATTTACGGTGGTATTTTTGTAGTTTTATAGTTTTAACCATTGTTCCCTCATTTAAAGAAGTAATTCCCTTATGAAACATGCAGGTTTATGTAAAGAATCTATGTAGAAGGTAAAGCCGAAACAGTTCCAGATTCAATAAAATATCAGAGTATAATAAAATTTAATAAGATATTTAAAATACGGCGTTGTCTAAAATGGGTATTGTTTACTGTTTAACCTTAACATTCATAAGACAATATATCTATATTTAATTTATATTTTTCAAAGATTATATAAATTACAGGTTTAAAGAACCATGAATTTAAAAATTATCGATACCTATTTATCAGTCGCATTTTTGACGCTAGCCTTTGTGGAAACTCTGAACCGCCTACCAATTTATTAATTTTAAAGACCTACATATAAACGCTATCATAATATCTGTAAAGCAATATCCCCCGTTTCTTCAAACCTTTCATTCATAAAAAAAAGACCAAGCATTGCTTGATCTGATTGCTAACATTTCTTCCCCCGTAGAATCACATAATTATTAACCTTCCACTTGATGCTATTTTTTCTATTAATTCACGAAATTTCCCCAAATGCTTTTGTCACCCATCCGAAAACATATAATCCTTTTTCTTCAAGGAAACATTCAAAACCAAACCAAGTCCCATCATCGTTGCCATCACCGAGCTTCCGCCATAACTCATTAGTGGCAGCGGAATTCCGGTGATGGGAATCAGTCCGATGACCATTCCGATATTTTGAAATATGTGAAAGGTCAAGAATGAGATGACACCCACACAAATAAAGGATTCGAAAAAAGAAGAACTCAGTGCAGTCGCAACGATCTTATAAATGATAAAGAAATAAAGCGATATTAGCAAGCTTGCCCCTATAAAACCGAATTCTTCAGCTACTATCGTAAATATAAAATCGGTATGTGCTTCAGGAATATATACATTGCTTTGGTTGAAGCCCTTTCCTTCTGTCATACCGGAACCGATCGCTAATATGGATTGCTTCAATTGATAACCGATTCCCTGGCCATGGCCAAACGGATCCAGCCAGGAATTAATCCTATCCAATTGATATCCATCCAGTAAGTTCAATAATAAATCAGGATCATATAGATAAGTGACTACCAAAGAAAATACAATACTGACTACTAAAGCAACTACAGAAGCAATCATTTTCCAATTGATTCCCGATACGAGGATGATCCCCATAGTGATGACGGCCATCACGAGGGAAGTGCCAAAGTCATTCTGCAGAAGTGTAAGTCCAATTGGCAAAGCAGCTATCATTCCCATTTTAAACAGTAATTTAAAATCGTCCTTTATCTCCCCTACCGGAAACTTGTCAATGTGTTTAGTCAGGATATAGGACAACATCAAGATTAAAAATATTTTCATGAACTCGGATGGTTGTATGGAGCCTAATCCTGGAATTTCAATCCATGATTTTGCCCCCTTTCGGACTGGGGCAATGCTCTCGGGACCCAACCATACAAATAATAGCAGTAAAATGCCGAATGAATAAATATAGGGAGTCAGTTTCATGATCGTCTCGAAATCAAAATAAAAAATGGCCAGTACAATCACACCACTTATCACGAACCAGACAATTTGCTGCTGAAAATAATCTATATTAAGCTGTGCATATTTTTGAGCACTGTATAAACTAACGCTACTGAAAACCATCAGAAAGATGATTAACATAGCTAAATTGGAATCAAAATGACTTTTACGTTTATTCACAAAATCACCGAATCTTTTCATTTTTTTGTTTTACTAACATATCATTCTACTTTTCTTTTTCATTACAATCTTTTACTCCAGTTACGGTTTGTATACGTACGCTTCCCTTTATTTCCCCTCCAATCCATAACAAACCACAATCTAATGTTAACATTTTTCAGTGCATTTATTTCATTTTTTTTCTAATTTTACCACCTCATTATCAAAATCACATAGTGCTGATGGAGGTTTCTTTTTTTTGAACAAAAGGAAACTTTTATAATTATCAATCGTAATAAAATTAAAAAGAATAAATTTTACTTTGGGAGTTGTTGTAATGGACTATGGTTTATTGATTATCGGTATAGCTATGTTATGGGTTTCCTTTTTAGTGGGAATCAAAAAACAAACGTGGTTGTTAGCTGGATTTAATGAAAACAAAATTAACAATAAGAAATTATTGGGGAAGGTGACAGGCGGTGGCTTTTTTCTTCCGGTAGGCTTATTAATCGTTATAAATAGCATGATCGACTATCCTCATGAAGGCACTATTCTTATACTGGCCATATTAGTACTTTTAACAATTGTGTACGTGTTTATTAATAGAAGGTTACTGGATTAGTAACTGAAATAAAATCATAAACAAAGATAAGTATTGGGGACTAAGGAAGCAGCTTTTGATAAAGGTATTCTTTAATTTATGTCGAAAAGGATATGTAACAATTGAAGGAGTGAAAAAATGGAAAGTAACCGTGCCAAGAAAATGTATGATTACCACGTTTGGGCTAATCAGCAAGTGTTCCAAAATATAAAAAAATTACCGGACCGAGTCTATGGTGACACGATAAAAAGTGTCTTTCCATCCATCAAGGAAGTCCTTGTTCACCTTTACACAACAGATATTACCTGGTTGGAGATAATGAAAGGAAGCACAATTCCAGAAACTTTTAAGAAAGTTGAACAGCGGCGGAAAGAAGTGGACGGAATCTCATTAAACGAACTTGAATCCTGCTATGATGAACTTGCAAAGGATTATGACAATTTTCTTGCTTCACAGCCTGATCTTGAACGGACGATTATAACTGAACATCCCAAAATGGGGGTTTGTGAGTTTGTACTTGCCGACCTTATCCATCATGTAGTGAATCATGGGACCTATCATCGCGGTAATGTGTCAGCGATGCTCCATCAACAAGGCGAGCGTGGCGCACCTACAGATTATGTATTTTACTGTTTAAAATAAACTCGGCATGGCAAGCTCGACCGAACATGATCTCTGTATAGATTCTAAAGCACCGCTCATTCCAGATGAAAGCCGATGATCCTCTTACCAAGGAATCATCGGCTTTTATTATATGAAAATCCAAACGTTCGTTATATGGTTACCTTCAGTCAGTAGCAAAGTCTTCATTATTTGTTACATGATATTTAGAGCTTTACCCGTTGAAGGCGAAGTGCATTCAATACGACTGATACAGAACTGAAGGCCATTGCAGCACCCGCTAACCACGGTGCAAGCAGTCCGATTGCCGCAATTGGTATTCCGATTACATTATAGGCAAAAGCCCAAAATAGATTTTGTTTGATATTTCTCATCGTTTTCCTGCTCATGAGGATGGAATCTGCAATACTGTTCAAATCCCCCCGGATCAAAGTGATATCGGCAGCTTCCATGGCTACGTCCGTCCCGGTTCCTATAGCCATTCCTATATCGGCTAGTGCCAGTGCGGGAGCATCATTTATCCCATCTCCGACCATTGCCACTCTTTTTCCGACGGCCTGCAGTTTTTTCACTTCTTCCGCTTTTCCTTCAGGAAGGACTTCTGCAATCACATGGTCTATGGCGACTTGTTTGCCGATGGCATTTGCTGTTCTTTGATTATCCCCGGTTATCATGATGACCTGGATATCCATTGCTTTTAACCTTTTAATCGCCGTAAGCGAGGTATTTTTTATCGTATCCGCAACGGCAATGAGTCCTGCATATTCCCCTTCAATGCTAGCGAGCATCGCGGTCTTCCCTTGCTCTTCAAGTTCTTCCATCGCTGTTAGTGCCTTAGTAATATCGACGTTATTTTGCTTCATCAATTTACGCGTTCCGACGAATAACACTTTTTGATCCACTACAGCTCTTACCCCATAACCAGGAATCGCTTCAAATTCCTCAACCATAGCAAGTGATATCTGTCTTGCTTGAATTCCTTGAACGATGGATTGAGCAAGAGGGTGTTCAGATTGTTTTTCAGCTGCACCGATTAGAGATAAAAACCGTTCTTCCTCCATACCGTTTTCGATGAGGACATCGGTCAACACTGGGGTACCATTCGTTACAGTTCCCGTTTTATCCAAAATGACCGTATCTATATGGTGAGTGGTTTCCAAGTGTTCCCCGCCTTTAAATAAAATACCGAATTCGGCGGCCCGACCTGATCCTGCCATGATCGATGTAGGAGTGGCCAGACCTAAAGCACATGGGCAGGCTATGACTAGCACTGCAATCATCGCTTCAAAAGCCGGGGTGAATTCTCCAGGGTTAACCCATATCATCCAAACCAGAAAAGTTAAAAGGGCGATCCCGACAACAATTGGAACGAAGACACCGGAAATTTGGTCAGCAAGACGTTGAATCGGAGCTTTGGAACCTTGTGCATCTTCAACCACTTTGATGATTTGGGAAAGAGCTGTATCCCTTCCGATCTTTGTCGCTTTCATTTTGAGAAACCCATTCTTATTCAATGTTGAACCGATTACAGTATCCCCGTTTGTTTTATCCACCGGAATGCTCTCACCTGTTAACATGGATTCATCGACGGCAGAGTTCCCTTCGACTACTTCTCCATCGACAGGTATTTTTTCACCGGGCTTCACCAAAATCGTATCCCCTACGATGACTTCCTCAAGTGGAATTTCCCGTTCTTCCCCATTCCTTAAAACCAATGCCGTTTTGGCCTGAAGCCCCATCAATTTTTTGATGGCCTCGGAAGAACGTCCTTTTGCTTTTGCTTCAAACAGCTTTCCTAAAAGAATGAGGGTGATAAGAATCGAACTAGTTTCGAAATAAAGCTGTGCTGTATTGTGATGGGATCCCATCGAAATGATCGCCTGATAAACACTGTAAAAATAGGCAGCAGATGTTCCCATTGCAACTAATACATCCATATTGGCACTTTTATTTCTCAGGGCTTTATAAGCCCCAACATAAAACTGCCTTCCAATCAGAAATTGCACGGGGGTCGCGAATGCCATTTGCACCCAAGGATTCATGAGGAAATCAGGCATATAGATAAACGAAGTAAAACTAAAATGGCTTACCATCGCCCATAACAATGGAAACGATAATATGACCGAAAAGATGAATGTATTCTTTTGTTTTTGAATTTCTTTTTGACGGAAATCCACGGAATCCATATTATCTTCCTTGATTACCGCCCCATACCCCAGCTTCTCCACCCGTTGAATGATGTTAGCTGGTGAGGCTTCGGATGGATCATATTCGACGGTTGCATTTTCGAGCGCAAAATTCACATTGGCCATGCTTACTCCATCCAGCTTATTTAACCCTTTTTCAATTCTGTTAGCACAAGCCGCACAGGTCATGCCAGTAATCGTAAATTCCTTTTTCTCTTTTACTACATCATAACCAAGATCTTGAATTTTCTTTTCAAAGTCCTTGTTGCTTACTTTTTCCGAATCATATTTAATGACCGATTTCTCAAGAGCCAAATTAACGGTGGCTTCCTCAACGCCTTCCATTTTGTTTAACCCTTTTTCAATTCGGTTAGCACAGGCAGCGCAAGTCATACCTGTGATCTGCATACTTGTTTCTTTTATTTGGCCACTCACATCATCCCCGCCTTCCTATACCACTATGGGGTATAATTCTTTGTAAAAAAGAAGTGCTTAACAGCACTCTCATAACTTACTCGACATCATAGCCTTGATCATCGATCGTTTCTTTTATTTTCTCAAGTGATACTTTTTCCTTATCAAACGCTACATCCACTTTTCCTGCATCCAAATGCACTTTTACGCTTTCAACTCCTGCAAGTTTCCCTACATTCCCTTCAACTGCATTCACACAATGACCACAAGACATTCCACTTACATTCAATGTTACATTTTCCATTTCAACCACTACTCCTTTATTTTTTCATTAATTTTTGTATCGTTACAAGCACTTCATCTATAACCTCTGTATCCCCTTCATTCAGGCGTTCAACCACACAATTCCTTAGATGCCCTTCCAGTAATATCTTGGCCACACTATTCATCGCGCTTTGTGTAGCTGCTATTTGGGTGATCACATCATCACAGTACGTATCTTTTTCAATAAGACCCTTTATACCGCGAATTTGACCCTCAATTCGATTTAACCGGGTCGTTAAATTCTTTTTTACTGCTTCTGAGTGATGACTCTTTCGGCCGTGGGAAGAGGTCGTACAGCAATCTTCTTCATTCATCGCATCTTGCCCTTTCATCATTTCATCCATTGCCCATCCCTCCTCGAAAGTTAATATACCATACCCTCCTATCCTATGCAAAGAGAAAGGTTTATGTGCATTATTTATTACTATCCGTTTTTTATCGTTTTCTATTCTTAAGCTAAGAAAAGCACAGTTTGTAGTTGGACTATCCTGAACCTATACCGCCAAGATCCTTTTTGCTAAGAATACGATTAGTCAGTATGTACCCAAGTAACACAAAACACTGCGATACTAATGTACCCTCAGCCAGACTGAAGACAAACTTAAAGAAAAAATTCAGTATATATATTCTTATTCATAGAAACCCTCCGTCCATTCTCATTACACTTATTGAAACATAAAAAACCCCGGATAAGGGACACTTTTTTATGTGTGTCCCTTATCCGGGGTTTTTATATTTTTGTTAATATATCAAATAGATCTATTGCAATAATTGGTTCTTTAGATATTTTTCTATTAATTCAATAAATAAGTTCATAGATTTCGTATGCAATTCCTCAGATTCTGTTATAACTGAAAAATTTCTTTTTATCGGTGTCCCTTTTACATTTAATACTTGAATGGTACCAAGCATTCTTTCTTTTTTTACAGTAAGTTCAGATAAGTAACTAATGCCAAGCCCGGCTTCAACTGCTTCTTTTATAAGTTGTGTGCTGCCGAACTCCATTAGCTTGGAAGGACGTATTTGTAAAGATTGAAATAATGTTTCTGTTGCCTCTCTTGTACCAGAACCTTCTTCTCGGACAATCCAATTCTCTTGTTCCACCTGTCTCCGTGTAAATTCCTTATTGAAATAAATTGGATATTTCCCCCCTGCCACGATATACATTTTGTCGGTGGAAACCGATTTTATATATATATTTCGAAGCGAAATTTCCCCCTCTACAATTCCTACATCAATCTCATGACTTGTGATTGCCTTGGCTATATCCCTTGTGTTGCCAATCTGTACCGAAGGGAGGATATTAGGAAATAGGTTTTTCATTCTTGCAAGTATATGTGGTAATACATACTCTCCAAAGGTATAGCTGGCACCAATTTTTAATGGTCCTGTTGGCTCGTTATTTAATTCATTCACTAACATTGACATTCGGTTATATAAACCTGTTATTTCTTTAGCATGTAAATAGACTATTTCTCCTGCTTTAGTTAGCTGGACAGATTTGTTTGTTCGCAGAAGTAATTTTGCCCCTACATGTTTTTCCAACTGTTGAATTTGCTGGCTGACTGCAGGCTGAGTCAAATGAAGCTCTTCCGCTGCTCTGGAAAAGTTTCTTTTATCAGCTACAGATATAAATACAGATAATAGTTGATCCATATGTTCCCCTTCTCACTATCGTATTTACTTATTATAACTATAATAATCATTTATTTTCCTTATCGCAAAACATTAGTTACGATAAATTATAAATAATCCAACTAAGGGGTTGAAAAAGATTGGAACAAAAAGCGTTAATAACTCCCAGTCCAAATAAGCAAAAAAAAGCGGCAAAAAAGCTAAATGTTTCTTTGATTTCTGGAATTGGTTTTACATTGATCATAGCGGTGTTAGGTTTTATTTTGGCAGCGTTGCCAGGTTTAAATCATATCGGTCCTCTTGCGTGTGCCATTTTACTAGCTGTGATTTACAGACAGGTTTTTGGATATCCACAAAAATTACGTACTGGTATTCAATTTTCATCAAAAATACTATTGAGATTTGCCATCATACTTTATGGTTTAAAGCTTAACATGATTGTGATATTTCATCAGGGTTTCCCCCTATTGCTAAGAGGGACAATAACGATCATTTTTTCAATTGCTGTTCTAATGATCATTGCAAAATGGCTGAAGGCAGATTTTAATCTTTCTTTATTATTAAGTGTCGGCACAGGCATTTGTGGTGCGGCTGCCATCGCGGCCGTATCGCCAATTATAAAAGCAAAAGATGAAGATACGGCTATGGGAGTAGGCATCATCGCATTAGTCGGCACAGTGTTTTCAATAATCTATACGTTAATATATCCTTTTTTATCAATTGGTCCTATGAACTACGGAAATTGGGTTGGAATCAGCCTGCACGAGATAGGCCATGTTGCATTAGCTGCTGCCCCGGCAGGACAGGATGCTCTTGCTCACGCATTACTTGCCAAACTTACACGAGTATTCCTATTAATTCCGGTTTGCTTTATCCTCATGCTTTGGATGAAAAAGAAAGGAAAAATAGAAGGGGAGGCAAGATTCGAGTTTCCATGGTTTTTAATTGGCTTTATCGTTATGAGTTTCGTGGGAAGCTATATCATTGGTAATAAGGTATTGGTATCACAAAAAGTGATGTCTTATATTTCAGACTTCACATCATTTATGTTAACCATGTCAATGACTGGATTAGGATTAAATATTTGCTTGAAAGAATTACGTACAAAAGCAATACGTCCACTTATTGCCATTATTATTACATCAGTTCTTTTATCATCGTTATCGTATATTAGTCTTTAACAAAGAATAAAAGTGTGAATTTTTACACACTGCAATACATATATGTCCGTCAGAATATGTTCAAACCGAATATTTATTTCTTTATTTAACTCATTATAGATGCATGGATCATAGCAATATCGTAATTTTCCTTGTTGAAATTTTGAATAATATCTGTAGGGTTTCGCCCAAATAACTCAAATTCAAATGCTATTTCACTATTTTTCGAATTTAAATTTACCATGATTTCTTGAAGTATACCCTCGATAGTGGGAGTAACTCCTTGTTTGTTGCATACAAGGTCTTAACAGGTCATTTCACCGCATTCAAGTCGTCATATTTTTTAGCATAAAATTAAAATATTTAGGGAATTAATAATTTCGTTAATCTGATAAAAAAGGAGATGATTATGAGTATGGTTGAAAACCCATTGAATAAAGAGAATGACGAAACCTCTGTAGAGTCAGTTGAAGGAGGAGCTGCTATCAACTCTCCTAATGAGCGATCCGACGCCCCTCCAATAACTCAGTCAAAAGATCCTGAATTCGATCTTTTCGGCACAGGTTTAAATGGGTATCTGTTTTAATTCAAAAAAAAATCACTAAATTAAAACCCATTATTAGTAAGGCAAGTTTTATCAACTTACTATAGATGACATATCTAAGTATATAGATATAAGTAAGGCTACTCAGGACGAGTCGTTATCTTATTTCTAACTCTTCCAAAAAAAATCAATTATATGATCTTAAAGAAGCTTATCCATACTTGTTTGACAAAAGACCTATAAAAACTCACAATCTTGCTGGCATACATTTTTTATTATTGTTAACCTCTGTGCAGTTCAATCAAAAGTAATAAATGCGGAATCCAACTAATAGCCTAGATCTATTTGTAAGGATAATGTGAGTCTAAATCATCAACTTTGATTATTAAAGCTTAAAGGACCATCTGAGATGGTCCTTTAAGCTTGTATGCCTACCATTAGATCCTGGTGCAAATATGACCTGTTAGAAACATAGAATCTCATTATCCTTTCATCTATGAATTATGAGGCTGCTCCAAATAATTTATTTCTGGAATTGTAGCTGTAAACTATTCATAACCATCACCTCGTTTTATTTTATTCACATGTTCATAGAGCCTCAATGATTACTGAGATTCCTTGTCCTCCTCCAATACAGAGGGAGGCTAGTCCAAACCTCTTTCCTCGATTCCTTAACTCTTGGGCCAATGAATATATAATTCTAGCTCCACTGGCCCCAACTGGATGACCTAATGCGATTGCTCCACCATTGACGTTTACTATTTCCCGTTTCAATCCAAGCTCTCTCTCTACTGCAAGATACTGGGCAGAGAATGCTTCATTGATTTCGAACAAATCGATATCTTCAATATTGAGGCCTACTTTCCGTAAAGCTAATTGACTAGCAGGAACTGGTCCAATGCCCATAATATTTGGGTCTACCCCCGCAATCCCCCAGGATATGATTCTTGCCAGTGGTTTCACATTGTGATTGTTTTGTAGGAAGGATTCACTTCCAAGTATTAAGGCAGCTGCCCCATCATTAATACCACTGGCATTACCTGCCGTTACGGTCCCATCCTTTTTAAAGGCTGGTTTCAGTTTCGCTAATGCTTCAATTGAAGCATTATGGCGAATATGTTCATCTTCTAAAATGGTTATTTCCTTTCCTTTTTTGGTGAATATCGTGACAGGGGAAATCTCTTGTTGAAATCGTCCCATCAGTTGGGCCTTTGCTGATTTTTGGTGTGATTGGACAGCCAAACTATCTTGATCGTCTCGGGTTAGTTCATATTTTTCAGCAAGAGTTTCCGCTGTTACTCCCATCCCACACCCTATATATTCATCGCTCAAAGTCGCCCAAAGCATGTCGTCCATTTGTGGAGCCTGTAAACCCGTACCAAAGCGGACATCTCGTAATACGTGAGGAGATTGGCTCATATTTTCGGTGCCCAGGGCTAGGGCGACATCAGCATCCTTTAAAATAATCGACTGAGCTGCCGAAACGACCGCTTGCAATCCAGAACCGCATAAACGATTGAGAGTTAAAGCGGGGCTCTCGATTGGAACCCCAGCTTTCAAAGCAATATGCCTGGATAGGTAGGAGGCATTTTTCGATGTATGTATCACATTCCCTGCAAAAACATGCTCAACCTCATCAACTGAAATATTACTTTTTTCAATGGCTCCTTTACTTGCGATAACTCCAAGATCGATGGCAGAAACATCCTTTAATACCCCTCCAAAACTCCCGAATGGCGTCCTGGCTCCACCTAAAATATAAACATGACTCATAATTCATTCTCCTTTATTGAAGGTTGTTTGATTCGATTTGATGGACGAAAAACATCTTTTCCATTTTATTTTACCTTCTGACTTTATACCGTTATTGGGACATGATATTAATCAACGGTATATTGTATATTTTAAATGTTCCGTTAATTAACTTTAAACGTCAAAATAAATGTTGCAAGAGTACAATTGATTGCGTACGCATTCCTTCTTTTTCCTATCCATTTTCATCATAAATGTTGAATAATTGTTGGACTGCGAGTGTGGGAGAAGTATGGCCGTTAAAAAGCAATCCTTCCATTTTAGTCATGTTTTTTTTCATCGATGGATTACCATAAAATCTCGCCTTTAATTGGTCCTCTATCATAGAATGAACCCAGTCAATCATTTGTTCTTTTCTTCTTTTTCCAAAGAATCCATTCCTACTGGTAACTTGTTTATATTTCTGAATGACCTTCCAAATGTGAGATACGCCTTCCCCTGTTAAGGCAGACACAGTAAATGCTTTGGTTTCCCAACCCTTGGTAATTGGCTGTAAGAAATGAAGGAGGCGATTGTATTCCACCTTTGCATTCATGGCAGCTTGTTTGTTTTCGCCATCCGCTTTATTAATGAAAATAGCATCAGCTAATTCCATCACCCCTTTTTTCATTCCTTGTAGCTCATCCCCTGCACCAGTCAGCATAATAACTAGGAAAAAATCCACCATGGACCGGACGGTTATTTCACTTTGGCCGACTCCGACGGTTTCGACGATTATTACGTCATACCCTGCTGCCTCACAAATAAGAAGGGTTTCACGGCTTTTTCTAGTGACCCCTCCTAACGTCCCACTTGACGGTGATGGTCGAACATATGCATGTGGGTGGCGAGAAAGATGTTCCATTCGTGTTTTGTCACCTAGAATACTTCCTCTTGTTACACTGCTAGTTGGGTCAATGGCTAATACCGCTACACGGTGATTTTGCTCACAGAGCATCATACCAAAGGATTCAACTAACGTGCTCTTACCAGCCCCAGGAACGCCTGTAAAGCCGATTCGAATTGATTTTCCTGTATATGGCATCAGTTCTTTCAGCACTTTTTGTGCCATTTCCAAGTGTTTGGGTAAATTGCTTTCAATTAAGGTGATCGCTTGAGCAATAATTGAACGATTTCCATTCATCACACCCTGCACATAATAATCAACCGTAAGGTGTCTTCGTCTTTGCGATAAGAGTTGCTTGGATTGAATGCTTTCTTCTTCTGTCATTTAAGTAACCAATCCGAGACGACGATTTAATTCTTCAATAACCTGTTGTGCGGCAATCGGGATAACCGTTCCTGGTCCAAATATTGCAGCTGCTCCTTTTTCTATTAAGTAACTGTAATCTTGAGCAGGAATAACACCGCCAATCACGACGGTAATATCTTCACGGCCTAAACGCTTCAGCTCTTCCACGATTTGGGGAAGTAATGTTTTATGACCAGCAGCAAGAGAGCTCATCCCTAGAACATGTACATCATTTTCCACGGCCTGTAAGGCTGCTTCCTTTGGGGTTTGGAATAAGGGGCCAATATCAACATCAAATCCAAGGTCTGCAAATGCAGTCGAAATCACTTTAGCTCCACGGTCATGTCCGTCCTGGCCCATCTTGGCAATCATAATTCGAGGGCGCCGGCCTTCGTTCTCTTCAAATTGATCGGACATTTCACGGACAATTTTCACTTGTTCCTCTTCCCCAAACTCTGCACTGTACACTCCGCTAATCGAACGAATAACTGCTGAATGTCTCCCTACTACTTGTTCGTATGCATTCGAAATTTCTCCTAGGCTCGCTCTAGCGCGAGCTGCATTTACCGCTAGTTCTAAGAGGTTTCCTTCTCCAGTTTCAGCCGCTTTTGTAAACGCTTGAAGTGCTGCTTCCACCTTTGCTTTATCTCTTTCTGCCCGGAGCTGCTCTAAGCGGCGAACTTGTGCTTCACGGACAGCTGTATTATCAATATCTAAAATCTCAAGAGGGTCCTCTTTTTCTAAACGGTATTTATTCACTCCAATGATCGATTCTTTACCAGAATCAATATGCGCTTGTCTTCTAGCAGCCGCTTCTTCGATTCTCATCTTTGGCAGGCCTGTTTCAATGGCTTTTGCCATTCCGCCAAGTGCTTCGATTTCTTCAATATGTTCCCAGGCTTTTTCAAGTAAGTCAGCTGTAAGTGACTCCACGTAATAGGAGCCGCCCCATGGGTCCAATACGTTAGTTATCCCCGTTTCATCCTGAAGGTATAGTTGGGTATTTCGAGCTATTCGGGCAGAAAAATCGGTCGGTAAGGCAATCGCCTCATCAAGTGCGTTCGTATGTAGTGATTGTGTATGACCAAGAGCTGCAGCCATGGCTTCAATACATGTACGTGAAACATTATTGAATGGGTCTTGCTCTGTTAAGCTCCATCCAGATGTTTGCGAATGGGTTCGAAGTGCTAACGACTTCTCATTTTTCGGGTAAAACCTTTTCATTAGCTTCGCCCAAATTAAACGAGCTGCGCGCATTTTAGCCACTTCCATATAGTAATTCATTCCGATTGCCCAGAAGAAGGAAAGACGTGGAGCAAATCGATCAATATCAATCCCTGCTTTTAAACCCGTTTTGACATACTCTAATCCATCTGCAAGGGTATAGCCCAACTCTATATCGGCCGTAGCCCCTGCTTCTTGCATATGATAACCGGAGATGCTAATTGAATTAAATTTCGGCATATGCTTGGATGTGTATTCAAAGATATCTGCTATAATTTTCATTGACGGTTCTGGAGGATAAATGTACGTATTTCGAACCATATATTCTTTTAATATATCATTTTGTATTGTTCCAGAAAGCTTCTCTTGGGGAACTCCTTGTTCTTCAGCTGCCACGATGTAAAAAGCCATGATTGGCAGGACAGCTCCGTTCATCGTCATTGAAACAGACATTTGGTCTAATGGGATTCCATCAAACAAAATCTTCATGTCTAGTATGGAATCAACGGCAACGCCGGCTTTTCCCACATCGCCAACGACTCTAGGATGATCCGAATCATACCCACGATGTGTAGCTAAATCAAAGGCGATCGAAAGCCCTTTTTGTCCTGCAGCTAAGTTTCTGCGGTAAAACGCATTACTTTCTTCCGCCGTAGAAAAGCCAGCATATTGACGAACCGTCCAAGGTTGTGATTTATACATAGCTAGGTAGGGACCTCGAAAGAATGGTGCGATCCCCGCCACATAATCCAAATGATTCATTCCTATTGTGTCCATATTTGTGTAAAGAGGTTTTACATCAATTTTTTCATAAGTCGGAAAAGCTAAATTATCAAAATGCATTCCAGAAAGGTTCTCGGCATGTTTACTCCACTCGCTAAATTCTCCTTCTATTTCATCTGTATATGCTACTTGGGTAAAATCTGGTTTTGTCATGAAACAGGAACTCCTTTCTCCTGTAGAAGTTGACTTAATATGTCATAGCAATTGGAGCCAACATGAACAAATTCAGTTATTCCAGCCTCTTTAAATCTGACTTCATCTACTTCGCTAGGCTTTCCTGCTAATAATACGGTTATTTGTGCATCCGTTTTTTTAATAGACATTGCAAGTGGAATGGCAGCTTGTTGATAGTCTTCATCTTTTCCACAAATGATGACATAATCTGCCATGGATGCAACGATTGCCTCGGCTGCCTCTTTTATAGAACCAAATCCATTGTTTTGAATAACTTCGAAACCCCCTACTTCAAAAAATCCTGTAGCAAAATCTGCTCGCACTTTATGATCTGAAATAGGTCCTAAGTTTGCTAGAAATACAATTGGTCGATTTCCAGTTTTCTCTGCCATTTCATCAATGGATTGACGAAGTTCTTCAAACTGAAGTGCACCTCTGGTTGGCTTGATTGCTTTAACACAAACCGCAGCTTCTGACTTCCTACCTGTTGCTTTGGCTATTTCACCTAATGATGCACCTTGTTTTGCTGCTTGGATTGCGGTCTCTGTTTTATTTGAGCTTACAGATAAACTTCCTACCGATATATGTGCTCGGCCTACTACTTTTTTAATATGATCATTAATTAGAAGCGTTTCATTTAACGCTATCCAATCTACCTCTTTTTCTGCCAAATTCACATACATATTGGTGCCAACGAAAATATCTTTTCGGTGAGCGATGTTCCTCACTCGCTTTGAAGCTGTTTGTTGAACCACATTTTGTGGGAATTCTTTTATTAATGTCTGTATAATCCCACCTTTTCTCTCTGTTTCCTGGAAAAGTGCCCATGCCTTTTTGGCAACCTCATTTGTCAGTACTTCTACGTACCAAGAGCCACCGGCTGGATCGATTGTCCTCGCAATATGAGCTTCTTCTTTTAAAATAATGGAGGCATTCCGTGCAATTCGTCGTGAAAAAGCGGTGGACTTTTGAATCGCTTCATCAAAGCAACTAACATGAATGCTGTCAGCTCCACCGACTGCTGCAGAAAATGCTTCTGTTGTAGCACGCAGCATATTCACATAGGGATCAAAAACAGTTTTTGTCCATGCAGATGTTCTTGCATGCATCGTCATCTTCTGGGCTTCTTCATTCCCACCAAACGTTTCTACAATTCTGGCCCAAAGAGTTCTTGCGGCCCGAAGTTTGGCAATTTCCATAAAATAAGCGGAACCGATTGAGAACGAAAAACGGATACTGCTGGCGGCTTTATTTATATCAATTCCTTGGGAAGTTAGTGCTTGTAAATATTCGACACCTGTTGATAATGAAAAAGCTAATTCTTCAACCGCACTGCTTCCACCGTCATGATAGACATTTCCATGAATTATAACTGTTTGTAAATGGGGGGTATTCTCATTTGCCCATTTTGTTATGTCGGCCATCAATGTATAACAATCTTTCAACTCGTAAGCCAATGTTCCATTTGCTACCAGTTCCGCGACTGGATCCATTCCTATACACCCATGTAATTCCTCCACTTGTCGTCCGGACTGTTCTAGATGAGCGATAATCAAAGCAAGGATTGGCAATGAATTTGCCCCAGCACCTACGTGAATAGGAACATTTCCAAAGTCAATATCTTTTAGTGCATCGGCTATATCGGTTACCCCTGAAATCGATAGTCCTGCTTTCCCTACTTCTGAAGTAGCTTCACTCGGATTTATCCCACGTTTCGTTGGTGTATCAAGGACTATATTTAATGAGGTTTGCCCCTTGCTAAGGTCATGCCGTGCTACTTTATTAAAAGAAGTAGGTATTCCAACATTGATTTCCTGATTGATTTCCCATCCATTTATAAGCGTTTTAGTGCCGCGAGTAAAAGGAGCCATATCTGGCAAAGACTGCAGGAAAGGAAGATTGGCGGCATCCTCCTTTCGATACATCGGCTGAAGTAAAATTCCTTCATATGTTTCTGTAATGAGTCTTTTTTCAAAAGAAGCTCCTTTTAAAGATTTTTCTGCTAGGTCACGCCACTGTTCATAACTTGGGATCTCAAATTCTGAAAATTGGTCCACTATTTTTTTATCCATTTTAAGTTGCGGTAAGCATCAATCACCATGCTATCGCTCTCTCCCTTCTAAACCATTTAACGGTAGGCGGTTTTTTCATTTGTCGTCTTTACACGTTTTTCTTCTATTAATATAGGTAGTTCATAACCTATAGAAAAGATTTATAAAGGGATATTTCCATGCCTTTTCTTAGGTAGTGCTTTCTTCTTGTTTTTTAGCATTTCCAATGCACTAGCGATACTTTTTCTCGTATCCCTCGGGTCAATTACATCATCAACAATGCCATTAGCTGATGCGACGTAAGGATTGGCAAACCGTTCGCGATATTCATTGATTTTTTCTTGCCTAAAGGCCTCCGGATCTATACTTTCACTAATCTCTTTTGCAAAAATGATATTGGCCGCTCCAGCTGGTCCCATAACCGCAATTTCTGCATTAGGCCAAGCAAATACTAAGTCTGCCCCGATTGCTTTACTGTTTAAGGCAACGTAAGCCCCACCATATGCTTTTCGAAGAATCACGGTAATTTTGGGAACCATAGCTTCCGAATAGGCATATAAAATTTTCGCTCCATGCCGGATTATCCCGCCATGCTCTTGTTGAATTCCTGGGATAAACCCACTCACGTCTTCAAATGTAATTAACGGAATCTTAAAGCAATCACAGAATCGGATAAAGCGAGCACATTTGTCAGATGAATCAATATCAAGGCCACCAGCCATCATCTTCGGATTATTTGCGATAATACCGACTGTATCGCCGTTTATACGGCCAAAGCCAACGACAATGTTTTTAGCGAATTTCGGCTGAACTTCCATGAAATTTTGATCATCGACAATTAAATGAATCACCTTACGAACGTCATAAACCTTCGTTCCATCAATCGGGACAACATCAAGTAGTTCATCGATTCTTTCATCTAAAGGAATATTATTTACTGGCTCTTTGTAAGGTGGGTTTTCTTCATAGTTTGATGGCAAGTAACCAATTAATCTCCTGACTTGGTTTAATACATCTTCTTCTGTTGGTCCAGTAAAATGGGCATTTCCACTAATTGTGGAATGAACGGACGCGCCACCTAGATCTTCACTATTAATTTTTGCTCCCGTTACCGACTCAATTACCTTTGGACCTGTAATAAACATTTGACTTGTTTTTTCTACCATGAAAACGAAATCTGTAATCGCAGGAGAATAAACAGCCCCCCCGGCACAGGGTCCCATAATCACGGATATTTGTGGGATTACGCCTGAATAAATGGAGTTTCGATAGAAAATGTGTCCATATCCGTCTAGTGATAAAACACCTTCTTGAATTCGTGCTCCACCTGAGTCATTTAACCCGACTATAGGTGCTCCATTCTCAGCTGCTAAGTCCATGATTTTGGTAATCTTCGTCGCATGCATTTCGCCAAGGGCTCCGCCGAAAACAGTAAAATCTTGAGCAAAAAGGAAAATGAGGCACCCACCAACCTTACCGTATCCTGTAACAACCCCTTCTCCAGGAGCCTCACTTGATCCATATTCAAGGCCGCGATTTTCTATGAATGGGTTTATTTCAACAAATGTTCCTTCATCCACTAATATTTCGATACGCTCTCTAGCAGTAAGCTTCCCGCGTTCATGCTGGGCATCAATCCGTGTATAACCGCCCCCCAGCTTCACTTTTTCCCGACGCTCTTCCATGATCTCGATTTTATCGAACATATCCATGCCGTGAGTCCTCTCCTATCATGTTTAAAGTTTATTGCTTATGCTGTTTTTACGAGGAACAAGGGCTGACCATATTCAACAACCTGACCGCTTTCCACAAAGATTTCAACAATTTCACCACTAACTTCCGCTTCCAGCTCATTCATAAGCTTCATGGCTTCCACAATACATAGCACTGTGTCTTCCTTTATTTGATCTCCCACTCTTACATAGACATCAGAATCAGGTGATGGAGCCGCATAAAATGTTCCCACCATTGGGGAAGTAATTTTATGAACCGATGTTTCCTCAGTAGTTGTCGATGATGTTTGTATTCCTTCCTGTTTTTGAATGGGGGCGGCTTCCACTTTCACAGGTGCGACAGGAATAGTCGCTGGGACTTGTGTTTCATCGATAAGCGCTACTTGTCCGACATTCATTTGTTTACTAATCGATATTTGCTGCTCATTTTCACCTTTAATCGTTAATTCTCCAATTGAAGAACGGTCCACTGCCCGAATTAATTCTTTAATGTCATTCATTTTAAACATAATAAAAACTCCTTCTATAATTTATTTTCTGTTATTTTTTCTTACTCATTTCAGATTTCTCAGTCCCGATTATCCGGTCAATCTCATCAACAATTCCCAAAAATTGTTTTTTCACCATTACCTCTTCTCTTTACTAAATAAGCTAGTGCTACTGAATACTTCAAATCACTACTAGTTACTTAGTGGAAGCCGTTAAATCATTCATCTCTAAAAATTTCGTGTTAAAATTACCAGCTTTAAAATCCCGATGTTCTAATAAGCGAAGGTGGAAAGCGATTGTTGTATCAATTCCTTCAATGACGAACTCGCTTAAGGCTCGCTTCATCCTTGCAATTGCTTCTTCCCGATTCTTTCCATGTACGATTAATTTGGCAATCATCGAATCATAAAATGGTGAGATCGTATATTCTGGATAAACTGCGCTATCGACTCGGATTCCAAATCCACCTGGAGGTAGGTATAATCGAATTTTCCCAGGGGATGGCATAAAGTTTTTATCAGGATTTTCTGCATTAATCCGGCATTCGATGGCCCAACCATTGATATGAATATCTTCTTGTTTGACAGATAGCCTATGACCTGAGGCAACTAGTAATTGTTCTTTGATTAGGTCTACTCCTGTTATAAGTTCTGTAACTGGGTGTTCAACTTGAATACGGGTATTCATTTCCATAAAGTAAAAGTTTTTATGTTTATCTAGTAAAAATTCAATCGTCCCTGCACCTGAATATTGTACGGCCTTCGCGGCTTTTAATGCCGCCTCACCCATTTTCGTCCTTAGTTCTTCATCAAGTGCAGGGGATGGCGCTTCTTCAATTAGCTTTTGATGGCGTCTCTGGATTGAGCAATCACGTTCCCCTAAGTGCACGACATTACCAAAGGAATCACCCATAATTTGGATTTCAATATGTCGAGGCTCTTCAATGTACTTTTCTAAATAAACACCTGCATTACCAAAAGCTGTAGCTGCTTCTTGCTGCGCCATTGAAATTGCTTTTTTTAACTCTTCCTCGCATTCAGCAACCCGCATCCCTTTTCCACCACCACCAGCAGTGGCTTTAACAATAACGGGATACCCGATACTTCTTGCTATAAACTCAGCTTCCTCAATGTCTTCAATAATCCCATCCGTACCTGGAACAATTGGTACGCCAGCGGCTTCCATCGTTTCCCTCGCTACCGCTTTCGCCCCCATCTTACTGATTGCCTCAGGTGATGGACCAATAAAAATGATATCGTTTTCAATACATATATTAGCAAACTCCGCACTTTCTGCTAAAAATCCATAGCCAGGATGGATAGCATCTGCATGTGATACTTGAGCAACCATTAACAAATTTGTCATATTCAAGTAGCTCTTGGATGATAGATGTGGTCCAATGCAATAAGCTTCATCTGCTAGACGTACATGCAGAGCTTCACGGTCTGCTTCAGAATATACAGCGACCGTTGATATCCCCATTTCCTTACACGCCCTAATGACACGGACAGCAATTTCTCCTCGATTAGCAATAAGAACCTTTTTAAACATATCCAGTTTCCTTTCCAAAAGTGTTGTCTATCAATTATTCCATTGATAGCAGATTTTTTATTGAGAAGAGATGCACTTATTAATCAGGAGTAATACATGTTCTATTCCAGATCTGTTTAAGAATTTACTAATACTTTTCTAATTTCCCTCGTTATAAGCGGAATCAACTCAAACAAATCCCCCACATTACCGCAGTCCGCTACTTGAAAAATATAGGCTTCGGGATCTTTGTTAATCTCAGCGAGAACTTTAGAGTCAGATACCCCGGCTAAATGCTGAGTGGCACCTGAAATTCCGCAAGCAATGGACAATTCAGGTTTACGACTTTTCCAGTCTGACCGATTTGAAGTGAATAATCTCAATATTCAGCACCTGCACATCCGCCAATTCCTCAAGCGGTTGTGTTCCATCAATTCGGGTCGGCAACGAGCTATAAGGTTGGATTTACAAATCGCTTCATGGCAAAACCGCTTCAAAAATTCCAGAGACTTTTATGTCACTTTCACTGTTTTATACCTGTACTTCACCCACAACTACGTTATCAGCCCTTTTTCTCTACCACTTTGTCAACAAACCTCCATTTTCTCTTGAAAGCCATAACTGCCATGGTAATCAATGATTTGCAAGAAAGTGAGCGGAACAGGAGTACCATCATAACCGGCATCCTTAGCTGACCCCAGGCTGTAGAAAAATGGGTTATCATCTCCTATTGCAATCATCAATTCTTTTATTTTTCCTTTTCCCACTGTCACGCTGTATGGCTCTAACTCGTGCACAAGTATATATTTCACGTTTGCAAGCCCATTCGCCGGTTTTTAATTGATTACCATTCCTGTTTTCGTTAATTTTGAGTATTTTCTATGCTTTAAGCAGATTTCCGGCAATAACAAGACGCTGAATCTCTTGCGTCCCTTCATAGATTTGGGTGATTTTAGCATCTCTCATATATCGTTCTACCGGGTATTCCCTTGTGTATCCATATCCGCCGAATACTTGAACAGCCTCCACCGCTACTTCCATGGCAGTGTCTCCAGCAAATAGTTTGGACATGGCAGAGTGAAGTCCGTAAGGAACTCCTTGATCCTCACGCCAAGCTGCCTGATATGTCAATAAACGGGCAGCTTCAATTTTTGTGGCCATATCGGCTAATTTGAATTGAATAGCTTGAAGTGAGCTAATCGTTTTGCCAAATTGGACGCGATCCTTTGCAAATGCGACAGCTTTATCAAATGCCCCTTGAGCGATTCCAACAGCTTGGGATGCGATTCCGTTCCTACCGCCGTCGAGAGTCATCATGGCAATCTGGAACCCTTCACCCACTTGGCCTAAAAGATTGTCCTTTGGAACGCGGCAGTCCTCAAAAATGACCTCTGTCGTGGCGGAAGAGCGAATGCCTAGCTTTTTTTCCTTCTTTCCTACCGAGAAACCCGGGAAGCCCTTTTCCACAATAAACGCAGATATGCCTTTATGCTTTAGTGTCGAGTTGGTCTGTGCGAAAACGATATAAGTGTCGGCATAGCCTCCGTTGGTGATAAAAATCTTCGATCCGTTTAAGAGCCATTCATCTCCGTCTAGAACGGCTGTTGTTCTCATTCCACTGGCATCAGATCCGGATCCAGATTCCGTCAAGCAATACGCACCCATGTTTTTTCCTTCCGCCATTGCCCGTAAATATTTTTGCTTTTGATGTTCCGTTCCAAACTTGTAAACCGGCCATCCGGCTAACGATGTATGTGCGGAAAGTGCGGTCCCAATTGAAGCGTCCACCCGAGACAATTCCTCTACCGTGATCACATAACTCAAGTAATCGGCACCTGCACCTCCGTACTCTTCTGGCCAAGGTATGCCGCATAAACCAAGTTCCGCCAGCTTGTGCCAAATCTTGATATCAAAATATTCCTCTTCATCACGTTGAGCAGCAGTAGGTTCACATTCGTTTAGAGCAAACTCTCGCACCATTTTTTGCATCATCTGATGTTCCTTAGATAATAAAAAATTCATTATTAGTCCCCTTTTTTGATTTCATTATTCCAAACATGATTTCTTCTGAAAAACTATGTAAGCCATTTGTCATCGTAAATCTATAAAGATACTACTTTTAAAAGCTCCAAACCTTGTCAAGTATAGGACTTTAATCACTCTTTACACTTTTTGTTCGATAAGCTTTCGGGAATAGATGGTTACCCATTTCCTTGGCAGCAATCCCACAGATTTAGCCATGAGTTTATTTTTAAAGCCTGGAATGATCACAGTTTTATCCTTCATTAACCCTTCATATCCGCACTTGGCAACAACTTGAGGTTCTATTAGGTTCTTAATGAAAATTTTTGTTCTTGTTGAAGCTAACCCTTGCGTAAGCGGCGTTTTGGTTGAAGGGGGACATAATACAGAAGCTTGAACTCCGGTTCCTTTAAGTTCTTCCGCAATTGCTTCCGTAAAGAATAAGACGTAAGATTTGCTGGCCCCATACATCGACATCCGTGGGGTTGGCTGAAAGGCTGCTGTTGAAGCCACGTTTAAAATTTTACCTTGCTTTCGTTTCACCATGTCATCCGCAATAAGTCTTGTCAGATACGTGAGAGAGATCATGTTGAGCTGCAGGTATTCCATTTCTTTTTGAATATCCAATTCCGTCATCAACCCTAATCCGCCAGCTCCAGCATTATTAATCAAAATATCAATGTCGATTCCTTCGCTTTTCAAGTATCGATGCAAGCCCTCTACCGTTGTATAACTGCTCAAATCGCCGGCAAAAGTATTCACTTGCACGCCATATTCCTTTTTTAAACTCTCGGCTTGTTGGCCCAACAACACCGAATCTCTGGCAACTAATACCAAGTTGTAACATTGCTCTGCAAAAACTTTTGTGAATTCATATCCAATCCCTTTTGTAGCACCAGTAATCAAAACCGTCTCTGCTGTCATTTATCATTATTCCTCCTAACGTTATTTTCTATTAAATAAGAATATTAAAAATTTTAAAAATATTATCATATTAACGATTATACTTATAAGTTTTAATTAAATAAAATTAAAAATTTTAATATATAAATTATTATTATTAATATCAAAAGAGATAGCCCAGAAAAAGAGAAGCCTCTTCGTCATTGGACGCCGGGCTTCTCTTTTTTTATAAATCTAACTAAAATTTAGTCACATCAATTGGTTCAATTCCTTCAGCCGCACAATGTTCATAATATTTTCTCAGGAATGTTTCCCAATTGTCTCTGGCAACAATTTCTCCTTCTTCACCCAAATAGTCCAATGTTCCTTCTACAATATTGAAGGTGATAACATCTTCATCCCCTACAGCTATCGGCGTATGTTTGGAGCCTGCAGGCTCATAAACCATGTCACCAGGCTTGGAGATCCAAGGCTCCTCGAGATATCTCCAAGTCCCTTGGACGGTATAAACAATGACTGTTCCAGGATGGAAATGGGCCGGAAGCTGCATTTTCGCAGGAACACATAACAACGTAACCGTCTGTCCTGTCACAGGGTTGGCTTTAAGCAATTTAAATTTCGCATCTCCAAAATATGGAATCCAAGGCAATTCATCTACACTAACATTACCTGCATGAAATACTTCTACTTCTTTTACATCTTTTAAATTACTCACTTAAAATCCCCTCTTTCAATAAATATTTATTAAATTCGCTTATTGTTTTTCTTTCATCAACAAGCAAATTAAATAGTTTCAAATTTGTTAATTTCAGTATATTCTTAATTATCAATTAAGTAAAATCGATATTTTTTAATTGCAATTAAGTATAATTAATTTACGCAACCACCTTATTTGGATAAAATTCACTTAGCCCCAAGTCCACCATCAAGAGTCAATATATGTCCAGTACAATAATCAGATGCTGCTGAAGCAAAGTAAAGGAGTGCACCTACCAAATCATTGTCACTGCCTAATCTTCTAACTGGAACTTGTGAAGCGATGAAAGGGCCTGCTTTGTGTACAAGTGTTCCCGGTATTTCTGGGTTATTCATTCCTGTAGTGAAAACTCCAGGAGCAATTGAATTTACATACACTCCATGCCGGCCCCACTTAACTGCTAGATCCTTCGTTAAAGTCATGACTGCACCCTTACTGGTTGTATATCCGACAGAATCCACAGCTTCCGGGTCAACACCTTTAAAGCCGATACTAGAAGAAATATTAATGATTTTACCGTATTCGTTGTTAATCATATGTTTTCCAACTGCCTGACACATCAAGAATGTTCCTGTCAAATTTGTATCCAGCATAGCTTGCCATTGTTCTAAAGGCATATCCGTAGCAGGTGACTCAAAAACTGTTCCGCTGCTGTTGACTAAAATTTCGATTTTTCCAAAATGAGTTACCGCTTTTTCTACACCTTGAACGACTGATTCCCGATCTGTGACATCCAATGATAGAACAAGTGCCTGTCTTCCTAACGCCTCGATTTCTTTTACAACTGCTTCGCAAACTTCTAAACGCCGTGAACATACAACAACGTTTGCTCCGGCTTCTGCCAATGCCAGTGCCATTACACGACCTAACCCGCTGCCGCCTCCGGTAACGATTGCTGTCTTACCATTTAAATCAAACAATTGGTTTAATGACATTCTAGTTCCCCTCCTGTTTTTTGAATATTCAAAGATTTTAAAATATTATTGATATTGATTATACTAATAAATTATAATTAAATAAAATTAAAGATTTTAATGTGGTAAGTAAGTATTACTAATATTAAAAAGGAGAACAGTCATGAATATTGAACAATTATTATATATCGTAGAAGTCGCAAAATACAGTTCTCTGTCTATCGCAGCACAGAATCTACATGTGACCCAATCCAACATCAGCCAGTCCATAACCAACTTGGAAAAGGAGTTGGGGATTAAAGTTCTTAAGCGGTCACGGGGACACGGCGCTGTCCCAACCGATGAAGGAAGAATCATTTTGAAACTCGCCTATGAAGTACAAAAAAAACTTGAGGAAATAAAAGAGACTGCTAACTTATTGAATTCCACGGAAGTGGGGGAACTAAAAATTTCGTCATTACCTGGATTGATGACGTTCCTGGTAAAAGCGATAGCATCGTTTAGACATGATTATCCGCACGTAAATTTGGAGGTTTCCGATAAAAGTGGATCTGCTGTAATTGGAGATGTTCGACAGCACAAGACTGACATTGGACTGATTACGTATTCAAGTGATTTGAACATAAACATGGAAGGAATAGCTTTTGAAGCATTAATCGAAGGGAAGCAGAAAGTATATGTTTCTAAGCATTCTCCCTTAGCCATCCTTGGTACTATAACTCCGCATGATATACTTGATCAAACTCTCGTGACATATAAGGGTGAATTTATGCAGTATTTTGTACAAGAATTCTTTCATAAATATAAGCCCTTGAAAATCTTATTTACTTCAAATAATATGGATGGAGTTCTCCAAGCAGTCAATGAAAATTTGGCAATTACATTTGCTCCTGATTTCGTAATGAAAAACTATCCCCTTATCATTAATGGCGATATCGTTCCAATTGATTTGGTGTATCACCCGACTGTAAATATTTCTTTAGGATTAGTTCGTTCAGAGAATAAACATTTGTCCAGTTTTGCCAACAAATATATTCATTATTTAAAATCAGAAATCATTAAGAATTAAAAGAAAAAAAGAGAAGGCTCTTCGTCTCAAGGTGGCGAAAAGCTTCTCTTTTTTAAAATCTATCTCTACCCTAACAGAAATTAGCAGTGTTATCTCTTTACCTTTTAATAGAAGCCTTTTGGCGATCCCCTTCACCACATGTCTTTTCCATCACTTCATCAAGTGAAACACCTTCTTGAGTTTCAGCAAGAAACATTCCCTCAGTAAAATCAACAAGCTCTACTTCCAATTCTCCACTTAAAAATTGCTTTTCAAAGAACTTGTTCTCACCTACTATTTTCTTAATCTTTTTATTGGTAAGCAGTGACCCCATTCCCAATCATCCACCCCACAATTGTTACTGCCCGCCTTTCTAACTCTTCCAGTTTTTTAGAAACTCATTTTCTGCTTCAAGGAATTTGATTCACGCTTCGGCATTCTTAAGTTGACCCTCTACAAACAGTGGCTTGGAAGAAGGGCGTCTTATACTTCCTTTTCCACTGTGTTCCGTAAGAAAAGCCTTCCTCACCAAACCCTTTCAAAGGTATCATACCAGCGATGTAGACAACGCTTAGGTTGTTCCTTACCAATTATTTCGAAATTAAATCCATGTTCCAAGAAAATTTGAGAGGGGGATTTCCCCTTATTCTATTCCTTAACAGCTTTTGTTTTAAATTCATGATTTTAGGAGATAGTGCGCTCTGAAGCACTTATGATAGTAGGATTCTTTTTAAGTTCTTTAATCCGAAATTCAGAGTATATATATTCTTTCTCATGGAAATCCTCCTTCCATACTCTTTAAACCTATTGAACAAAGAAAACCCGGATAAGGGACACTTTTTTATGTGTGTCCGTTATCCGGGGTATAGTTCAAATCCTGTTACGAAACTACTGAATTATTTAATCCTCCACTTCAATATGATCATCAGCGTAAGTCTCGGTTATCTTATCCTGACAACTCCAGCACTTGCTGCGATTTCGCTCCATAATAGCTAATTCTTCACGACACAATACACAACAGTCCATCTCAGAAACGGCCTTTTCATTTTTACACATAGTTTATTTCCCTCCTTGATTCACCTATTAATGATTTTTATACAATAACTTGTTCCTCAGGTTTTATCTGATTTTGGTTCACAGGACGGACAATGGCCCAAAACAATAATCCGATTACGAACATGACCAAAGAAGTTACTTGGAAGCCATAACCATATCCAATTGCCTCTGTTCCTGCATACTGGATAAAATACCCGAATATGAGAGGAGCAATAATGCTTGTTGAACTTGATAGAGCCACATAGGTCCCTTGAGCCTTTCCAATGTTTTTGGGAGAAAATAATTCCATTAATATGGCGGGTGCGAGTGAAAGAATAACAATCGCAAAACCCGGAGCAAGGATGAAGAATAGAATGGAAATAGAACTAGAATTAAAGGCATTTGCAAGAAATAAACAAATAGCGGATAGCACCATCGTAATCCCTGCAACATTTATTCGTGCTTTACGAATATCTCCTGTTTTGCGATAAAGCCAATCCGATAACAAGGCAAATACAATTTGGCAAAGGGCAGCAAAAAGAAAAGGTAAAGACACTGCAAGTTTTAACATTTTTCCATCAAAACGTTTAATTTCGGTAAAATATGCAGGAAACCATACAGCTTGAACGGACAATAACCAATAGGCACAGCCTGCACACAAAACGATAAAAATAAAATTTTTAGATAATAGATACGGAAGAAACTGACGCCAAGAAACATTAGAAGAAATTATTGAGTGCTTATCTTCTTGATCAAAAGTATACGAACCGATTTCTTTTGGGCTTTCTTTTCCAAGAATCAACCATAAAACTAGCACCATTAGTCCAACAATTCCCATGGCTATAAAAGCAGATCTCCATCCATATCCATTGATCAAGGAGATTAATAATGGCGAAGCAATCGCGGGCCCGATTGTTGCTCCAAAGAGAACAGCACCAAAGCCTATACCATGTCTATGTTTAGGGAACCATTTACCTATTATTGAAGTTGATATAGCAACTGCAGGACCTTCTCCTGCTCCCAAGACCATTCTTGTCAAAACTAGCAGAGACAGACTGGAAACAAAAGGAGTGGTAAATTGAACAATCAACCAGATAAACGAGATCCAAGTAAACATTTTTTTCGTATTTCTTGAATCGGCCATTCCCCCTAGAATGAAAGATGAAAAGGTAAAGAACCAAAAAAACGAACTCCCGACAATTCCCCATTGTGAAGGACTTAAATGTAACTCTTTCATTAGAGGAACAGAAACCAAACCAATGATGATCTTATCAACCTGGTTGATCATACCTGAAGCTACAAGAATTAATAATATGATCCAAGAATATTTAGGTGTTTTCAAATTAATAATCTCCCCTTCTATCCCGTTAACATGAATCAATTGGTGTTTTAAAAGTTTTTAAAGGTAAATCTTCCGTGTTAAACCTTGTCTAAACTCTTTATATTTATTAATTCCATTACCTCATCTTATCTACAATACCTCCAACTGTTTTTTCATGTACCGGAATACCGCCGCGACCCGCTTTACCTGTTTTCTCATCAATGAACATCGCGAAGTCTGGCGCAATTTCTCGCCCATTTGGCATCGTGAGCCATAATCTTAATAAATGACGTTTGCGTTCAGGTTCTTCATAGTCTTCGTATACAGTACGTGAATGAAGTACAGAATAATTATTAACAAATTGCATATCACCCGGTTCCATCATCATATCAATATGCATGTTTTCATCATATAAGAGGGAATCTATTAAGTCATATGCTTCAGTTTCAACTTTTGACAAATATCTCCCTGTTTTCGCTTGTGCCGATTCGACATACCCGCGGTTATATCTGCAGCTTAATTTACCTTCGTAATAACTAAAGACTGGTGATGAATAAACAGGAGATTCACCTGGTGTTTCCTCACCACGACGATCCAAAAAATATGGAAGATAAAGAATTCCAAGATACTCTGGGTACCTATCCAGAATTTCATTGTAAACCGCGATGGAACTTACGATACTACTGTAACCTCCAGATTTAGCTTTTCGAAGGCTTAATAATCCGACTACGTCAGAACCATCTGGGTGAAAGGGAAGATGAGCATTCGTTTGGTAACCACGTACATTTGAATCATTAATGTCGAGACCTTGGTCAACAACATGCCCTAATAGATCACCTTTTGCGTTTTGCGTTACCGGGATGCCCAGGTGGACTCCGATACCCCAGTATATGATGCTTGCTTCTTCATCTGTATACTTTTCAATTGGTAAGCCACGAATTAATAGAAAACCTCTCCCATTTTCCAGCTCGTTTATAAAATAAGCTATTTCGTCAGAAAGATCCGGAATTGGAAAGTCCTCCTTGTTAAAATCAGGTGCCTTTAACCCTTTTTGTTTTACATAAAATAAAGCGCTTTCAAGATTTGCAATCGTTTTCTCTGACAAATAATAAATCCATGAATCATCTTTTGCTATCTCAATACCTTTCCAAGCTACTGGTCCTTGAATTTTTTTCTTTAAAATAGACGGCAACGAGAACCCTCCTTCGTTTTCTATGGCAATCAATTTTAACTAAAGTACTTAATGAAAAAGTTTGGGCTGTTTTCCTACTTTAAAAGCGACTGCCTCTATCTTTCACACCCTTATACAAACAATTATTGTTTAATTAATGATGTTCCTTGTCCCCCCCTTCATTTCCGTTGAAGCGCTTTAAATAACTTCTGACTGTTATAAATGTTATTCTGTTAATTATATTCATAATTTTCAGTTAAATAAAATTAAAATTTTTAATCTGCAAATCATCTTTACTAATAAATGGAAAATAATACACCTTTGTAAATGACAATCGTTCAACACATTAATATAACTTAAGTGTAATTAAAAATTTTTAATTTTATATAATTATCATTTATAGGTAGAATCAAAGATAGAAATGATTAAATATTCTCACAAATAACTTTCAAGCAGAGGTAATACAAGTTAATTCGAAACAGGAGGTTGAACTATGGACTTAAAATTATCTGGAAAAAAAGCACTTATCGTTGGAGGAAGCCGGGGGATTGGCAAAGCTATTGCCCGTCAGTTGGCTTTGGAAGGTGTTGATTGTACGATTTGTTCAAGAAACGAATCTTCACTAAAGAATGCAGCAGACGAATTGGCAAAAGAAACCAACAGAAGTATTTATCCAATCGTGGCAGATACTAATGATCCTGACTCTATCCTTAATTTAGTTGAAAAAACAGCAGCAGTAATGGGGAGCATTGATATTTTAATCAACAGTGGGGCCCGTGTTGGAGGCCATGAACCAGAGGAATTTAATAGCATTAAAGATGAACTTATCCTGAAAGATTTTGAAGAAAAGTATTTGGGCTATTTTCGTTGTATCCGGGCTGTTGCTCCTTATATGATTCAAAACAATTGGGGACGTATTATCAATATAAGTGGTCTAGCAGCTAGAATAGGCGGCAATTATTTTAGTTCCGGACCTCGTAATGCGTCTGTTGTCCATATGACAAAATCCGCATCATTAGAATTAGGAAAGCACGAAATTACTGTCAATGCTGTTTATCCAGGGATTGTCGATACTGAAACGTTTAGAGGCCGTGTCACTAATGAGGAAGCTATACGCCAGGCAGCATCAATGAATGCCCTCGGCCGCATGATTACACCAGAGGAAATTGCTTATGTCGTTACCTTCCTAGCTTCACCTTTGGCGGCATCGATAACTGGCGATGTCATTTCGGTAACCGGTGGAATTGGAAATACCGTTTATTACTAAATGCCTAGGGTTACTATTGTTATTGTTTCGTTTGTAAAATTAAATAGGTTATTTTAAGCGAGCCTCACTAAATTCTGAGGCTCGCTTCATTTAAAACATTTTCTTTCAATCTATCCCAATTGTATATTTTAAGGAACTCAAGAACTTCTCGATCCTAGAAACAGTCAATTCTATGTTCTTTGAGAAAATATCCATTTGTACAAAAAATCCGTGGACCATCCCGGGTTCACATCCATATTCAACTTGAACACCAAAATCTTTCAGACGTTCAGCATAGGCCATTCCTTCATCCCGAAGCACATCATTTTCCGCTGTAATAACCATTGCTGGCGGGAGACCACTCAAATCTTGAGCTACCAAGGGGGAAGCATACTCATTACATCTGTCCTCACTATTCCTTAAATAATGATCACGGAACCAAATCAACTGTTCGCGATCAAGACCAAATCCTTTTGCAAAGGTTCGATGGGATTCCGTATTGAACTCAAGATTTGTCGCAGGATAGATTAAGACCTGTGCAGTGATGTTTGGACCTTTTTTGTTTCTAGCCATCATCGTAATTACAGTAGCTAGATTTCCACCTACGCTATCCCCTCCAACTACCAATCGAGAAACTTCTCCGTTAAATGAAGGCCCATTTTCAAAAACCCATTGCAATGCGGAATAGGCGTCTTCTACTGGAGTCGGAAACTTATACTCTGGAGAAAGACGATAGTTTACGGATACAACGATACTTTCCGTTCGATTCGCTATCATTCGGCAGCTAGCATCCGATGATTCAATGTCTCCTAGAACCCATCCTCCACCATGGTAGTAAATAAATAGAGGGAAAGGACCTTGCCCTTCCGGTATATATACCCTGCATTTGATTGTTTCATCCTGGCTTACCGGAATCTTGAATTCCTCAACTTTCGAAAGCGGTTCCAGTTTTACGGCAGAACGCGGTGCTTTAGAAAGCATCTCTCTCACTGACTTATGATCCATCGTATGAATAGATGGCAGCTGATTAAATGCTTGTAAATATTTTTCTGCTTGCGGATCTAAATTTGCCAAAAAACATCATCCTCACTTCAGTTTTTTAGAAAAATTAACCAGTTATAGAAACATAAAATGGTGATTTTATTCATTATTTTCTTTGAATAAAATCACCATACAAGAAATATTGGTGATTATTATTACCACCGGTTTTTATCTAATTACAGGTGCTCCTCCTATATAAAACTCGAAACCAGGAGCAATTTTTCGGCCATTTGGCATCATGAGCCACAATCTTAATAAATGACGTTTGCGGTCTTCTTCTTCATAATCTACAAATAGTGTACGTGAATGAAAAACGGTATAATTATTAACGAATTGCATATCACCCGGTTCCATCATCATATCAATATGAAAGTTTTTATCAGCAGTAAGGGAATCTATATAATTAAATGCTTCGATTTCCTCTTTCGTTAAAGAGATACCTGTTTTCGTTTGTGCTGATTCGACATACTGACGTATATATCTACAGCTTAATTTACCATCGTAATAGCTAAAGACCGGTGATGGAACTACGGGTGATTGACCTGGTGCCTCTTCCCCACGAAGATCATGGGCGAATGGACGATAGAGAATTTCAAGATACTCTGGGTGATTATCCAAAATTTCATTATAGATAGACATCGCACTAGCGATACTGCTTAAACCGCCAGATTTCGCTTTACGAAGACATAGTAATCCGACAACATCAGCGAGATCTGTGTGATAGTCAAGACGTACATTCGTTTGGTAACCTCTTACTGTTGTATTATCATTAAAGTCTTTACCCATATTTTTGATATGCCCCAAGAGGTCACCCTTTTTTTCTTGAATGATCGGTAGGCCCAAGTGGAGTCCAAGACCCCAGTAAATGATACTAGCTTCATCGTCGGTATATTGATCCATTGGTAATCCACGAATCAATAGAAATCCTCTCCCATTCTCCAGCTCATCAACAAAATAAGCAATTTCATCAGTGAGATCAGGAATAGGGAAATCATCCTTGTTAAAATTGGGAGCCTTTAACCCTTTTTGTTGAACATGTAATACAGCCTTGTCTAGAGCTGCAAGGGTTTTCTCTGACAAATAATAAATCCATGAATCATCTTTTGCAAGTTCGATACCTTTCCACGCTGAACGCCCTTGAATTTTTTCCTTTAAAATAACTGACATACATACTCCTCCTTTATATTTGTTATAACGCTGTAATCGACAGAATATTTTGAATTTAAAGTTTATGGTACACTTATTAATTATTCATAAAATGACTATCATTTGTAACTAATAATTAAGTTAGACTAATATAATCTTACTAAGAATCTTTTCAATCTACGTTTTATATCACTTAAATGCTCACATGCTCATCTGTTTCATTTATTGTGTGGCTTTCTTTTGCGGGACGTACACAGATCCAAAACAATAATCCGATTATGAGCATCCCTAAAGAAGAGGCTTGAAATGCGTATCCATATCCGATAGCTTCAGTCTCCGCATTTTGAATAAAATAGCCAAATACGAGTGGAGCAATAATACTTGTAATACTCGCAAGTGCAATGAACGTCCCTTGTGCCTTTCCAATATTTTGAGGAGAAAAAAACTCCATCAATATTGCGGGTGCGAGTGAAAGAATGACATACGCAAAACCAGGAGCAAGGGTGAAGAACAATATGGACATCGCCGTGGAATTCGCGGCATTTGCTAGGTATAAGCATAAAGCGGATAACATCATCGTTATACCGGCAAGATTTATTCGTGCTTTACGAATATCTCCGGTCTTACGATAGAGCCGATCTGATAGAATGGCAAATCCTAATTGGAAAAAGGCTGCAAAAAGAAAAGGTAAAGACACGGCTAATTTTAATGTTTGACCATTAAAATGTTGAATTTTGGTGAAATAGGCTGGAAGCCATACCGCTTGTACGGACAATAACCAATAGGCACCCCCCCCGCACAGAACGATCAGAATAAAATTTTTAGATATCAGATGCGGAAGAAACTGACTCCAAGAAACTTTAGAGAGTCTGGATGATTGCTGCTCCTTATGCTGTATCGACGGACAGCCGATTTCTTCAGGACTTTCTTTACCGAAAATCATCCATAAAACCAGCACAATCAGTCCCAGAATACCCATCGCTATAAATGCAGATCTCCATCCATAATGATCAATCAAGGAGATTAATAATGGTGAAGCGATCGCAGATCCTCCGGTCGTTCCTAATAGAACCGCACCAAAGCCGATGCCGTGCCTATGTTTCGGGAACCATTTTCCCATGATTGCCGTGGATAGAGCGGGGGCAGGACCTTCACCAGCTCCCAAAATCATTCTGGTTAACAAAAGCATGGACAAACTGCTAACGAAAGGGGTAACAAATTGAACTATCA
Organism: Bacillus sp. T-10(2022); assembly: GCF_056502895.1. Lineage (NCBI taxonomy): Bacteria > Bacillati > Bacillota > Bacilli > Caryophanales > Bacillaceae > Bacillus > Bacillus sp. T-10(2022). The sequence goes on along the minus strand of NZ_CP113518.1, from coordinate 2,316,668 downwards.
ACCAAATCAAGGACATCCAAGTTAACATTTTTTTTGTGTTTTTTGAATCTGCCATGCCGCCAAGAATAATAGATGAGAAGGTAAAGAACCAAAAGAAAGAACTCCCTACGACTCCCCATTGCGTTGGACTTAAATGTAACTCTTTCATTAAAGGAACTGAAACCAAGCCAATAATTATTTTATCTACTTGGTTGATCATCCCGCTAAGAACAAGAAATAATAAGATAATCCAAGAATACTTTGGAGTGCTTGTCATGTGAATCCCCCACGTTTTACTATATAAGGAACACCTTTTTCTGAGTTCTTAAAAGGTGTTCCCACTCGTTCTTAACGTTTTATAAAAATCACTTCAGGGTTTCTACAATACCGCCAGATGTTGTTTTACGTTGCGGTACGCCGCCGCGACCTGGTTTACCAGTATTCTCATCAATAAACATCGCGAATTCAGGGGAAATTTCCCGACCATTTGGCATTGTGAGCCACAATCTTAAAAGATGACGTTTGCGTTCCGGCTCCTCATAGTCTTCGTATTGAGTACGTGAGTGCAGAATCGTATAATTATTGACGAACTGCATATCCCCCGGCTCCAACATCATGTTATAATGCAAATTCTCATCATGAAGGAGGGAATCCAGTAAGTCTAATGCTTCAATTTCCACTTTCGACAATTGGATGCCAGTTTTTGCTTGTGCTGATTCGATAAATAAACGGACATATCTACAGCTCAGTTTACCATCAAAATAATTAAAGATTGATGATTTAAATACTGGAGGTTCTCCCGGAGCCTCCTCTCCACGGCGATCAAAGAAAAATGGACGACAGAGAACTCCTAGATATTCCGGGTTCTTCTCCAAAATTTCATTGTAAACAGTCATCGAACTTATGATACTGCTGTGCCCTCCAGATTTCCCTTTTCGCAGGCTTAATAATCCAACAACATCAGATCCATCTGCATGAAATGGAAGATGCAGTTTCGTTTGGTAACCACGTACATTAGAATTTTCTAAGCTAAAACCTTGATCTTTGACGTGCCCTAAGAGGTCACCATTTGCGTTTTGCGATACCGGAATGCCCAAGTGAAGTCCGAGACCCCAGTAAATGATGCTTACATCTTCATCTGTATACCTTTCAATAGGTAATCCACGAATTAATAGGAACCCTCTCCCATTCTCCAGCTCTTCAACAAAGTAAACGATTTCTTCATATAAATCAGGAATCGGAAAATCCTCTTTGCTAAAATCAGGTGCTTTTAATCCCTTTTGTTTAACATGAACCAAAGCGTTCTCAAGAGAGGCAATCGTTTTTTCAGACAAATAATAAACCCATGAATCATCTTTTGCCAGATCAGTGCCTTTCCACGCTACTTGCCCTTTTACTTTTTCCTTTAAAATGGTTGACATTATTATCCCCCTTTAATAAATTGGTTCTTTTCTTACTTCAGTCAATTCTCTTAACTCTCTGCGCAAAATCTTCCCTGTTGAATTCTTAGGCAGTTCTTTAAAAAATTCTACTCGTTTAGGAAGTTTGTACTTCACCAGCCTATCCTGACAGAATTGAATAATGTCATTCATGGTGATATGCTCATCCTTAACTACGACAAAAGCTTTAACACTTTCACCGTATTCCCCATCTGGAACTCCGATTACGGCAGCCTCTACTACAGCTGGATGTTGATACAGGACTTCCTCCACTTCACGAGGATATACATTGTAGCCTCCAACAATAATAATGTCTTTCTTGCGGTCAACAATGTAGATGTATCCTTCTTCATCCATTGTTGCGAGATCACCAGTGTAAAACCACCCGTCATTAAAAGCAGCTGAAGTAGTTTCCGGCATCCCCAAATATCCCTTCATTACATTTGGCCCTTGAACAACTAATTCTCCGACCTCTCCTCTCGGCAATTCTTTTCCGAACTCACCTACAACTTTGCTTTGGACAGCTGGAATATTCAAACCGATAGAACCTGGCTTGCGAGTTCCTTTTAAAGGATTAATAGCGACGAGAGGAGAAGTTTCCGAAAGCCCATATCCTTCCAAGATAGAAACATTAAACTTGTTTTCAAATTTATGCAGCAGTTCTGCCGAAATCGAGGCACCTCCAGAGATACACATGCGGATAGATTGGCAATCCTCCGCATTCGCTTCAGGCAATTGATAGATAAAACTGTACATCGTAGGTACTCCAGCAAACACGGTTGCCTTTTTTTCTCGAATGATGCTGACCACGTCATGAGGGCTGAATTTAGGCTGGATAAGGACTGTTGCCCCACAAGCAACTGGCGCATTCAGACAAACTGTCATACAGAATACATGGAACATTGGCAGAACAGCTACTACACGATCTTTTTCATCGAATTCTAATAATTTTGAAATGGAGTCCGCATTTGAAACCAAGTTCCGATGCGTTAACATTGCACCCTTTGGTTTCCCGGTTGTTCCTGATGTGTATAGAATGACTGCAAGATCTTCATCATCAATGTAAGGGCTTCCACAAGCATTAAAGCTTGTGCTTGTTTCCATGAGACGCTCCCATGTCGATTCCTGATCCTCGGCTTCGGTATAAACCACAAGCTTCAAATTTTCCAATTGCTTTTTTACTTCAGATAACTTCGGTTCTACAGATACATGAGTAATGACCGCTTTGGCTTGACAATTGTCTAATAAGTATTTGATTTCCCCTTGGGTATAAAAAGGATTGATCGGAACAACAAATGCACCAAGCCGTAAAATACCGTAGTACGCAATGAGAAATTCAGGGCTATTTCCTAATATAAGAGCCACTCCATCTCCCTTCCTGATTCCTTGTACATAGAGACCAGCAGCCAATTGATCCACCTTCTGATTTAGTTCTTGATAAGTAACACTTTTATCTCCATAGATATAAGCGATACTTTCTGGGAAATTACTTGCGCTTCGTTTTAGATTTTCGTTTAAGTTATAACTCATTAAATGAATTCCACCCCTTTTCTCACATAGAAGGCTTTGAATCGCCAACTATTTTGAATATTTAAACTATTATTACATTTTAAGTATACTCATAAATTATAATTAAATAAAATTAAATATTTTAATTTGTATGTAAGTATTAATAATATTAAAAAGGAACTTCAGGATTACAGAAGGGCTACTTAGATGATCTCTCCATCTACTTCTAAAAAAAGACACTGCCTCATTAAAATGAACTATGCCACTTTTTCGGACAGTATAACAAGGCGCCTATGCGGCTAATAGGTGGTCCGAGTTTTGTACCGGGGCCATTTTCTTTAGTCCCCATCGAAAACGAGACTCATTTCTCATAACACCTATTGAAACATAAAAAAACCCGGATAAGGGACTTTTTTATGTGTGTCCGTTATTCGGGGTATAGGTCATGTATCCTCAGTTTTTTAATTTTCACTTAATTAAGATTCCAAATGTGATTATCACAGCTCTTTTGAAATATTATTATTCCTTTTCTTTTTCACTAAAAGAATGATGGCAATGATAAAAGCAACTGCGCTATATAACCAGGTAAACATAAAGGCAAGGCCCAATCCGATATTTGCATCCATATAATCGTTTTTCACATGATCTATCGCTAAATATAAAAGCGGTGCAGCTCCGATGATGAACAGGATCACCCAGAGAACATTTCTTTTCGGATTCTTGGTTGATAAAATAATAATGATGAAGGATAGCAAGAGAAACGCTTCTGAAGCTATCGTCAACGTTACCAGATTACTCATAATAATTCACTCCTAATCGTGGTTGCATAAATGGAATATATTTATGTTCCCTTCTATGCTACTTTTCGTTCCTATATTATTATATTAAAAAAACCTGAATACCTCCAACAGGAATGAAGGATCCAGGTTTCATGTTAATTTTTCTTGGATAATTGCAAGGCATTCTTGATGCTTTTCAGTGATTTTGAGCTTCCATACATCAAGACACCACCCCGATAGATTTTTGCTCCGATTATTCCAAGTAAAACAATCGTTAAGATCAAGACTGCAATGCTGATGGCGATTTCCCAGAATGGAACTTCAAGCATCCCTACACGCAAGAACATGATCATCGGCGTGAAAAATGGAATGAATGATGTGATCGTAATATAACTGGCTGACGGATTTCCCAGTCCAAACATCGCAATCATGAAGGCGATGACAACTAACATGGTCATCGGTGATATCATTTGCTGGACATCTTCAATTTTGCTGACAACGGACCCAAGGCATGCCGCAAGAGTCGCGTACAGAAAATACCCAAGCAAAGCGAAGATGATTGCATAAATGATCGTTGAGATATCGGTGCTGCCGAAACCGAAAAATGAAAAGAATCCTTCATCCATACCCGTCAAGTTTTGTTTAATCGAGAAATAGCCCACCCCAAAAAATAAAATCATTTGAGTAAGACTAAGCAATGCAACACCCATTATTTTGGCAAACATCTGTGTGACTGGCGGGACACTTGAAATCAGGATTTCCATGACTCGTGATGTTTTCTCAGTAGCCACTTCCATTGCAATCATCGTTGCATACATCAAGACACCGAAGTAAATCACGAATAAGAGAACATACACGAGACCTCGTGCTTGATTGAGATCCTCTTCCGTTTTAGCATTTTTCTGAAGCGCAATCGTATCAAATGCTGGCGGCGTATTCAATTGAGCGATTTGCTGCTCTGTCAAATTCAATTCCTTCGCGGTTATTTGACCCTTCAATTGGGTTAGCGCTAAAAGCAAATCATTACTTACCGCAGAATCTGAAATTTGATTCGCTTTATACGTTCCCTTGAAGCCGAGAGTTTCATCATTTTCGATTATCAAATACCCAACGATTTTTTCCGCACTGACCATTTCCTCCGCTTCCTTTTCATCCTGGGCGGATATTATCGATAGGTCATCGTTCACACCTGCTACCCCTTTTTTATAAGGATCAAATAAGCTGCCTTCAGTCTGATCGATGACGGCAACCTTTTCCTGTTCATCACTGTCGAATTTATCAATAAGATTCGAAAGATTCGAAAGGACGAGAATCAGGGCCATCATAATGATTGTAGAAATGATAAAGGATTTCGTCTTTAATTTTGATAGATATGTATGGGAAAGGACAATCCAAAATTTATTCATAGACGGCACCTACTTTTTCAATGAAAATATCGGTCAGCGATGGTTCTTCCAATTCGAATTTCCGGACGAAACCTCTTGGAACAAGATCACGTAGCATGCTCTCAGCCACGTCTTCACCAGTGACTTGAAGAATTTTCCCTTCCATCGTGTTCTTGACTTTTGTCACACCTGAATAATTATCCAAAAAAGATAGATCAAAATCAGCTTTAATTGAGACATTCTTTTTACCAAAAGAACGCTTGATTTCTTTTAACTTTCCAGCCACAACAGGGGAACCTTTATGCATGATGCAAAGATGCTCGCACATCTCCTCGACATGCTCCATGCGATGGCTCGAGAAAACGATCGTCGTGCCGCTGTCCCTTAAGTCAATGACAGCTTTCTTCAGGATTTCCACATTCACTGGATCCAGTCCGCTGAAGGGTTCGTCAAGGATAAGTAATTCAGGTTTATGGATCATGGATGCGATCAGCTGGATTTTTTGTTGATTTCCCTTTGAAAGCTCTTCAACTCGCTTATCGATATACTCGGGTACCATAAAGCGGTCTAGCCAATACTCCAATTCATTCAAAGCATCCCGTTTGTTCATCCCTCTTAATCTAGCCAAATACACAATTTGATCGCGTACCTTCAGTTTTGGATATAGTCCGCGTTCCTCAGGAAGATAGCCAATCATTGAACTGGTCGTATAATCGATTTTCTTACCATCCCAGATCACTTCCCCTTCAGTGGGGTCAAGCAGGCCAAGTATCATTCGGAACGTGGTCGTTTTCCCCGCTCCATTCCCGCCTAAAAAGCCGAACATTTCTTTTTCGGGGATAGTTAAATCAAGCTGGTTTACAGCTGTGAAATCCCCGAATTTTTTCGTAACTTCTTTGATTTGTAAAGACAATGCACAACCTCCTATTATATGATTCTTATTATATGTTAACGGAAAGGTTTTCCAATTTCAACTATCATCAAGAAACAACTAACTCTTTTTCTTCTTCGATTATATGCAAATTTCCAGAAAAAATTAACGTTTCACGTTTGCCCTTTACCCTACTGCGAAACTTAAGACACCCCCCCTTTCCCTTCCTATTGGTAATAACATGGTCAACATTTTCACAACCCCGTACGTCTCCTGCCTTTCTCTAACACGAGCATGTTACTAAACTGAAAGCCCTTATTTGAAAACGAGGCAATAAAAAATTAGATTGGGTACCGTAAAGATACCCAACCTCTATAAGTTATAGATTGCTCGCTTTAAAGGACACATTTCACAATTGTCGCTAATGAATCTAACTTATTTTACAATCGTTACTTTTACATTTCTTTTTTCAAGCAATTTTCTTGATACTTCATCTATTTCTCTATCCGTAATGACCTCATCCACTTCACTAGGCGGAACGATTAATGAAAACGCCTTTTTTCCAAACTTTGAGGAATCCACCATCAGGATCACTGCATCCGACCTTTCGATCATTTTCTTTTTTAATAAAGCCTGCCCTTCATTAGAATCACTGAGTCCTTCCTCTAAGTGAATCCCCTTGCAAGACAAAAACGTTTTGTTGACATGATACATCGTTAATGAATTCTCTGCTATCGGACCAACAAATGATAAAGACTTTGACAGCAATCTTCCCCCGGTTGAAATAACCTTTATTTTTTCTTTTTTACTCAATTCCATAACCACTTTGGTGGAATTGGTAATAACCGTTAGCGGTATGTTTGGTAAGGCTTTTGACATATACCAGGCAGTTGTACTTGCATCTAAAATAATCCTGTCACCTTCCACTATCCGCTTTGCCGCTTCATATGCTATCACTTTTTTTTCGTTGACATTTGTTATCACTCTTTCGGAAAAATGGATTTCCGAATCATCTTCTTGCAGGCTAACGGCACCGCCGTGGCTGCGTTTTAGTTTTGTTTCTTTCTCAAGCTTTTCGAGATCACGTCGGATCGTTTCCTCTGTTACTGAAAAGATTTCACTTAATTCTGTAACACGAATACTCGAACGTTCATTTACGAGTTCGACAATTTTTTGGTGTCTTTGAGCTACAAGCATACCAACTTTCTCCTATCTATATAATCTTTGTTTGCTTTTGTTTGTTTTTGTATTGTAACATATATAAAGCCCTCTATATAAATAGAGAGCTTAGGAACTGCCTTTTTTCATTGATATCGTTATTTGGCAATTAGCTTAAAACCTTCAATAATTTCTTCAATATCTTCATCACTAATATCGATAACTTCGCCAATACTTTTAGCGTACACCAATGCTTTTGCACTATATTCAGCTACTTCTAGCCTATCAAATACACTCAGTAAACTTTTTCCTGAGACAACTGCATATCCATTTTCAATTAATAGGACAGGATTATCCTCTGCTAGTTTATCTGCAATCATTCTATTATGATCTTCTCCCATTCCAAAAGGCACTTTATCTATATCCCGAAGAACAATGTAGGCCTCTGGAATTATATGTGTATTATATTTAACATCTGTCACTGCATATGCCATTAAAAATCTTGGGTTGGCAATGATTACGGATGTAAGCTCCGGGTTTAACTCATATATTTTTTGATGAAGCCCAAAAAACTCACATGGTTCCTTGCCAGCTTCACTAAACTCCTGATGAATCAGAACCAATTCATCTTCCTTAATATATTTACGGTCCTGTTGAGAAGGCGTGATTAAAATAGATCCATTTTTAAGGCGTGTTGAAAAGCTGCCTGAGATACTTGTAAAAAGCTGACGATCATATAACCGTTCCAATAACCTGATCATTTCTTGACGGCAAGAAACCTCTTCGACAGAATGGTGCTTCATTTCTATCTGTGTTAATTTATCCGCTTTATATAAATCTATTTCTTGTAAATTTTGATCGGTCAGTTCAAATGGTTTCCCTATATTTCTTGCATTTATTTCCATACAAGCAGTATCTTCAAGGGTTTCAAACAACATAAAGGCATCAAATATAGTAGGTTTCCCTACCACGATACCATGATTCTCCAATATGACCGCATCCCCTCCTTTTGCAAATTCAGCCGAAATATTTTCCTTTAATTTGTCGCTTCCAGGAATCGCATAGGGTGCAACCTGAAGGGAATCTGCTACACTCTTATATGCATGTAAAAGCAACTTTGGGTTTGGTCCTTTACGAGCCATACTAAAGGAAACCAATGCCGGGGGATGTGCATGTACGACAGCTTTTATATCGGGCCTTGCTTCATAAATTCCTTGATGAAAAGGAAGCTCTACCGATGGTTTATGTTTCCCTATGATTGTACCGTCCTTTTTGACGCACATGATATCATCCTTGGTTAATGCTCCTTTATCAATGCCCGATGGAGTAATCCAAAGGTCACCATTTTCATCCAGAATAGAAAGGTTTCCTCCTGAAATTGTTGTCATGCCATATTTATAGACACGTTCCATGATCATAACAATTTGTTCGGCTGGATGCAGATTTTCATTCATACTTTATCACTCCTATTATTTACATTCTTCTTTCATGGAAATTGCTTGTTTGAATTTTTCAATCAGGGATGATTCAATTTTTTCTTTTGGCTCATATTTTTTTATAGGGAACGAGTGTTGTATTAACTGACGTGCCGTTTGTAAATCGCTTATTTCATTACCTGAAATCATTTGAACTAGTATATTCCCAATCGCCGTAGCCTCTGTTGGTCCAGCGTATATGGTTTTCCCGCTAAGGTCTGCCGTAAGTTGATTAACGAATTCATTTTTCGCCCCTCCTCCGACAATATGAAGTTGCTCGATTTTTTTCCCGGTTATCTCTTCTATTTGCCGAATGGACATCGCATAAATTATAGACATATTTGTAAATATACAGTTCGCTAATTCGCCCACTGTATGTGGAATCTCCTGATTCGTCTCCCGACAATACTGCTGAATTTCTTGAATCATATTTTCTGGATTTAAAAATCGTTTATCATTAAAGTTGATGAACTGCCTGCACTCATTTATTTTCTCTGCCTCATGTACAAACTTCTCGAAGTTATAGTCTTCCTTTAAATGTCTTCTGACTTCTTGAATAACCCACATGCCAATGATATTTTTCAGAAAGCGGAAGGTTCCGTATGCACCCCATTCATTTGTATAATTGTTTTTAAGGGCTAACTCATTCACTATCGGTTTATCGCTTTCAATCCCAAGCAACGACCACGTCCCGCTACTAATATAGGCCCATTTCTCTCCATTACCAGGTGAACCGACTATGGCGGAAGCAGTATCATGTGAAGCAACGATAATCACTTCTGTATCGGGAAGATCAAAAGTAGAATAACGTTCTTTCATCAGTTTCCCTAATCGTTCTCCCGGATTAGCAAAAGGCGGGAATTGATCTTTTGACAATGCAATCAGGTTAAGTAACTCTTCATCAAACTTCTTCGTGTTTAAATTCAATAATTGCATCGAAGAAGCACTTGTAACTTCTGTGACCTTTTCCCCCGTTAGGCAGTAACCTAAATAATCTGGCACAGTCATGACATTCCTAGTGACTTTCAGGTTCTTTATATCTTCTTCGTACAATTGGTATAACGTGTTAAATGATAAGAATTGAATCCCCGTTTTTTGATAAATAATTTCTTTAGGTAGTGTTCTTGTGACCTTTTCGATTGTATTTTCGGTGCGCTTATCACGATAAGAGAAAACTTCTTGCACTCTGTGTCCATCATCATCCAACAATACGTAATCCGTTCCCCACGTATCAATTCCAAGTGTACAGTGGTCGTATCCAAGTTTTTTTGCTGATTCTAACCCCTTTAAGATTTCATTCAATAAATGATCAATATCCCAAAAACATGTTTCATTTTGGGTGGTGAAACCATTCGCAAATCGATGAATTTCTTCAATTACTAATTTCCCGTTCTCCATTTTCCCTAAGACCAGCCGGCCACTTGAAGCACCAATATCCACCGCAATATGTATCATTGGTCCACACTCCTCAATTTCTTTAAACCATGCATTATGGAAATATGATCACGGCCAAAGAAGTCATGCATTTCTAAATAATAAGCATAGAGTTGTTGATAAATACTTACATTTTCTTTAACCGGTATAAAAGTATCTTCTTTTACTTTTGCCATTTTAGAGGATGCCTCCTCTATGGAATCATACCCAGCATTTATACGGCCGGCAGCCGTGGCAGCGTATATGGCTGCTCCTAATGCAACCACTTGTTCCCCATCCGCGATTTTAATTTCACGATTTAAAATATCGGCATATATCTGCATTAATAGTTTATTTTTTTGAGGCAATCCGCCACAGGCAAACAAATCGTTTATCTCTATACCTTCATTCTCAAAGGTTTCAAGGATTTTCCTTGTTCCAAAAGCAGTTGATTCTAAAAGCGCACGGTATATTTCTTCGGGCTTCGTAGAAAGAGTAATCCCTGCAATCACACCTGACAAGTTCGCATCTACAAGGACTGTTCGGTTACCATTCCACCAATCTAACGCCACTAACCCAGATTGACCAGGCATTAAGCAGGAAGCCTTTTTTTCCAGTAAGCCATGTAGATTGACACCTTCTTGCTCAGCTTCTTTCTTTACATACTCCGGAACAGTTTGCTCAATATACCATGCAAACGAATCGCCAACAGCCACCTGTCCCGTTTCATAACTGAATGATCCGGGGATTATTCCATCCTCCACTACTCCACAAATACCTTCTACTGTTTGTTTTTTCTCAGAAATTAACATGTGGCAAGTAGAGGTACCCATCGTCATCACAAATTGGCCTGGATGGACAGCTCCTACAGCTGGAACACCTGCGTGGGCATCGATTATGGATACAGAAACAGCCGTACCAGTTTTCAACCCCATCTTCTTAGCCATCCCTTCTGTTAAACCACCCGACCGCCCAGCGATGGGTAACACTTCACCACGCATTTTTGTATCCAGTATATCCAGAAGACGTTCATCAATAGCCGCTAAAAAAGCAGGGTCCGGATATCCATCTTTTTTATCCCAAAATGCTTTATAACCGCTCATATTACTGCTGCGTACCAGCTCATTCGTCAGACGGAAGGTAATCCAATCTCCGGCTTCCATAAATAGATCCGTTTCTTCATAGATATCAGGTGATTCACGCATCACTTGTAATATCTTAGGGAACATCCATTCAGAAGAAATTTTCCCGCCATATCTTTTCAGGAATGGTTGATTCGTTGCCTGTGCAATGCGTGTAATATCATCCGCTTCTTTTTGTGCGGCATGATGCTTCCATAATTTGACCCAACTGTGAGGGTCCCTTTTCCATTTCTCATCAAAACAAAGGGGATTTCCCTTCTTATCAATAGGCAAAATGGTGCATGAGGTAAAATCGATTCCAATGCCTATCACATCATTCGCATCTACTCCACTTAACCGAATCACTTCAGGAACAGAAGTGTATAAAACGTCCAAATAATCACCTGGATGCTGGAGAGCCCAATCTTTTTCAAGTTTACGTCCGTCTGGAAGCCTATTAGTCATTACTCCATGACGATAAGGTGTAACATGTGTAGCCACTTCATTTCCGTTCGCTATATCTACTAACAGCACTCTTCCTGATTCAGTGCCAAAATCAATTCCGATTGTATATCTCCCATTCATCCCTTTAACAACTCCTAACATAAGTCACTCAATGATTTTTAATAAAAAGTCCCCTCTAGATAGTTGAGAGGGGACTTTTAGGTCTATCTAACCTTAAAAATTAAAATCAGCTGCATTGTCTTTCGTAAAATCTGTCGGTGGTCCCATGATGATTGTTTTTCCATCCTCCCACACGTCAATTTCACCTACATTTTCAACTTTCAAACCATCTTCTGGTTTCTCCCCTTCAGCTAGACGTTTGGCGAGGGCAACGGTTAAATAACCTAGTTTGTCTGGCTCCCAAAGAATGGCTACATCTAGAGATCCATCATTTAAATACGGTGAAGAGTCTTTCGGTAGAGCAGTTCCAACAACTGTAATATCATCTTGCAGTCCTTTTTCCTGAACAGCTTGGGCTGCCCCAAGAGGTGCCGGAGTAGAAAAAGCCATGATTCCTTTTAATTCAGGATTTGATTTTATTAAATCCAGTGTTTTTTGGTATGCCACCTGTTGTTTTTCATCTGTCGCGATTTTATCCGATACTAATTCAATACCTGGATAATTCTCTTCCAGTTCTTTTTTTGCTGCATCTATCCAGGTGTTTAAGTTTGCAGCTGAAAGCCCTCCAGTTAATATAGCGATTTGCCCTTTTTCAACACCCATTTGTTTTACGAGGGATTTAGCGATATGTCGACCGTATGCTTCATCGTCTATTTGGTGGACGGATAATTCTACAAGGGATTGATCAGCTGGTGTATCCCAATCCATTACAATTATTCCTTCATCCTTCGCCTTTTGAAGGACTGGTGAGAGTGATGCAGCGTCATTTGGTGCTACTGCGATTACATCCACATCTTGACTAATTAAGTCTTCAATTACTTTTACTTGCTGTGCAGCATCCGGTTCCGTAGGTCCTGTGTAAATGGTTTCCACACCAAGATCTTTACCTGCTTGAATCGCTCCTTTTTCAGAAGCATTGAAATATGGTATCCCCATTAATTTTGGAACTACGGCAATTTTCAACTTCTCATTACCACCTCCGCCACTTGTTTCTTTTTCACTGTTCCCCGATGCTCCTTCTTGTGATACACAGCCTGCTAATAGTCCCCCAGCTAAAATAGCTGTTGCCAATATCCCCGTCATTTTCTTCATAATGATCCCCCTTGAAATTTTTCTAATTTTTTACTAAAGTATTTTCAGAGATTACATGGTCATGTAAATTACGCTACAGAGTTTGAAGGTAAATTCTTTTGACTTTTTTCGTCTAATTTCGTTTTCACGAAGTTTATGACCAATACCGTGATTAAAATAACCCCCATCATTACAGTTACGATCGATCGTGGTACACCCATTAAGTTCAATCCACTTGATAACATTTGGAAAATGACCACTGCGTAAACAGTGCCGATAACCTTGCCATAACCACCTTGAATTTCCGTTCCGCCAAGCACGGCAGCCGCTACACTTTGTAATAAATAAGAAGATCCCAGATCCACTTTTGCAGTATTATAACGGGATGTCATAATAATAGAAGCAATTGTGGCAAGAAGTGCCGCATATAAGTAAACCCTCATTAATACCTTGCTATTATTTACCCCTGAAAATAATGTGGCGATCGGATTGCTACCCACCATATAAACACTTCTGCCCCATTTGGTTTTTGACAGCAATATAGCTGTTAATATTGCAAATAGTACAAAAATAATGATGGAAAGAGGAACGATCCCCATATAGTAACCGTTTCCAATTAAGCTATAACCCTCACTGAATCCTGAAATTGAATTTCCTTTCGTAATGCTTAAGATCAAACCTTCAAAAAGCACCATCGTTCCGAGTGTCACCAGTATTGGCGAAACACCGATTTTTGAGATGAGTACGCCGTTAATCAATCCGCAGCTCAGCCCGACTAAAACACCGATTAAGATTGCGCCTAGCATTGGGTATCCGCTGCTTGCCATAAGTGCGATTGTCACGCCAGACAAGGCAGCTGTATACGTAATCGATAGGTCAATTCCTCCAGTTACAATCACCACCATCATTGCTAAAGCGATTAAACCAAACTCCGGGAGCTGGAACATCATATTGGTTAAATTATTTGAAGAAAAGAATCCAGGTATTGAAAAACTCATTAACACAAACAAGCCTGCTGTAATTACCCCTAAAGTATTTTCTTTTGATATTGAAAGCCGTTTCATTTTTTCACCTCTTTCTTACGCTTCCACTTCAATTTTTGCTAACTTATCTTTTGAGCGCTTATATTGAATGTGGTCGTATGATACAGCCAGTAATATAATCAATCCAGTGAATACTTTTTGCCAGAAGGTATCAATTTTTGCCAAGATAAGACCATTTTGTACAATGCCTAGCAGAAGAACGCCCAAAACCGTTCCCAAAATGGTACCGCGCCCCCCCATGATGTTCGCACCGCCCAAAACAACGGCTGCTATGACCATCAGCTCCAGACCAAGCATTCCATTAGGATCAACAGCCTTTGTATATGCTGTTTGAGCAATGGCTGCTATTCCTGCAAGAAACCCCATATAGGAGAAAACAAATATTTGAACTTTGTCAAAATTTATCCCAACCCGAATGGCTGAATCTTTATTACCGCCAATCGCCAATACTTCGCGACCGATTAATGTGTATTTCAAAATATACCAAGTAAACAGAGCTACGGCGATAAAAATTAGAATGATGATAGATATACCGAACACCTCAAAACTAGCAAACTTGATGAATACGGTTGGAAAACTGCTGCTGTTCAAATACTGACCATTCGTAATGTACAACACGAGCCCATTAATGATACTCATCATTCCAAGTGTCACGACAATAGCTGGAATTTGAACCTTTGCAACAAGCAGTCCATTCAGTGCACCTAAACAAACCCCAAGAAATGGCCCAATCAAAAAGAGTAATAGTATAGAGATGGGATGGTCAGGCATGAGCATCATTACTTTTCCAACGATAACACAGACAGCGCTTGTAACAGCGGCGACCGATACGTCAATCCCGCCAGTGATGATTACAAGTGTCATACCCACCGCCAGAATTCCAAGTACAGCATTCCCTTTTAGTACATCCAGCAAATTGTCTACAGTTAAAAAATACGGGCTTAAGAATGTCAATGTAATACATAGAAGCAAAACAATCATTCCGATGCTGATTTCCTTCGACTTCAAAATGGCGTTCATGCACGTACCTCCTCTTTTAGCGGAAGCCCTTTTTTGGAAGGAGATTGAGAACCAAGCAGAGCATAATTCATGATATTTTCCTGTGTGGCTTCTTCTATACCAAGTTCTCCGGCTATTCTTCCGTGTCTCATGACCAAAATTCGATCACTGACAGCAAGTACTTCTGGAAGCTCTGAAGAAATCACAATAATGCCCATTCCTTCAGCAGCCAGTTCCCTCATTAACTTATGAATCTCTGACTTAGCCC
This sequence comes from Bacillus sp. T-10(2022), assembly GCF_056502895.1. NCBI lineage: Bacteria > Bacillati > Bacillota > Bacilli > Caryophanales > Bacillaceae > Bacillus > Bacillus sp. T-10(2022). Next base: position 2,301,534 of record NZ_CP113518.1, on the reverse strand, counting down.
CAATATCAATCCCATTCGTCGGTTCGTCAATAATTAGGATTTGTGGTTTAGTAGAAAGCCACTTGCCGATCACGACTTTCTGTTGATTTCCGCCTGACAGGTCACCAGCTGCCCTTTTAGGCAAAGCCGGTCTAACATCTAGCGTTTTCATATAATGATCAGCCAGCTTAACTTCTTCCTTTCGTTTGATCAATTTGAATTTATTTCTCAATTGTTTCAAAACAGGTAATGAAATATTGTTGATTATGGACTGGCGAAGGATGAGTCCTTGCGTTTTTCTGCTTTCTGGAATATATGCAATCCCTTGCTTTACAGCATGTTCAGAAGACTTGATTTTAGTAGAAACCCCATTTATTTTCATACTTCCATCGTAAGGCCTGTTGACCCCGAATATCGCCTGTGCAAGCTCTGTTCTTCCTGATCCGACAAGTCCTGTAATCCCAAGGACTTCTCCAGCTTTCAATTCAAAGGAAATATCTTTAAAGTTACCTTCTTTTGATAAACCATTCAGTTCCAAAAGAGTTTTTCCCGTTTTTCCTTTTACCATATTCTTTTTATATAAAATCTGACGTCCCACCATTAGTGTGATTAATTTATCTTCATCAAGTTCTTCAGTTTCGTAAGTGCCTACATATTTCCCATCGCGCAATATTGTAAATCGATCGGAAACAGTAAATAACTCTTTTAACTTGTGGCTGACAAAGATTATGGAAATTCCGCGATCCTTTAACTTTTGTATAACTTTATAAAGCTTTTCAACTTCCCCTGCGGATAGGGATGAAGTCGGTTCGTCCATTACAATCAACTTGGAATCAAAAGCGAGGGCTCTGGCGATTTCAATCAGCTGCTGTTGAGCAATGCTTAATTTTTCAACGGGTGTATGAACATCAATCTCAAATTCCAGTTCTTTAAGTGCCCGTTTTGCCGTATCCTCCATCTCCTTCCATCTAATCTTTTTCCATGGTTTTTTATCACTATCCCGGCCAATATTGATATTTTCAGCTACAGATAGGTTTGAAAATAAACTTAAATCCTGATAAATGATTGAAATACCTTTTAGCGTAGCATCAATCGGTTTTTGAATTTCGGCTTCTTTTCCTTCAAAGTAAAACTTGGCGCCTGGGTCCGGTCGATAAATGCCAGCTAATATTTTAATGAGCGTTGATTTCCCGGCACCATTCTCACCTATTAACGCATGAACTTCTCCTTTTTTCACTTCAAGCTGAACGCTATCCAGTGCTTTTACACCTGGGAAGGTTTTACTGACATTCGTCATTTGCAATAAGAAATCAGACATGTTTCTCTCCTTTCCAACCTTAATCAGTCATAAATTTGATTCAACTTTTGTTTTTTTCCATAGTAATTAATGTTATTGGTTTCACAAAAATGTTCCACTTCTGCTAGCCTCGGCACACCATCTTGGGCCCCCATTTTCGTTACCTTCATCGCCGCTACAATTGAAGCAAACTCGGCTGCTGATTCGATCGTCTCCCCATCTGCAATGGCACAGGCAAGGGCGCCTGCGAACGAGTCTCCTGCCCCCACTGTATCAACAGCTTTTACAGCAATGGGCTCGATAAAGTTTGTTTCACCGTTTTGATAAACCAATGCTCCTTTATGGCCCAACTTAATAATGCTATTCTCCACGCCAAAATGATTCTTAAAGAAAACACCCGCTTTGCATGCACTTTCCTTCGAGTTGACTTCGATTCCAGTCAACACTTTTGTTTCCTGCCAATTCGGCGTAATCAAATTAGCATAGGTCAGTGCTTCAGTCGTTACCCCTTCTGCCGGAGCAGGGTCCAAGATAATAAACATATTTTTTTCTTTAGCCCTTTTCATGGCTTGTAGAACAGCCTCATCAGGAATTTCCATCTGTACAAGTAAAACAGCATAGTCATCACTGATGGTAGAAAAACCAATGTCAATATCACTTCTTGTCAAATGTTCATTGGCCCCTTTAATGACAAGCATGGTGTTTTCTGCTGTAGCATCTACTGTAATGACTGCGCATCCAGTTGGATGTTCTGCAACATGTTTCAAGGAGGATATATTCACGTTATTTTGAAGAAGAGAACGTTCTATTTCATGCCCGAATGCGTCCTCGCCAACCGCACCGATTAGCTTTACTGGTTTTCCGAGTTTTGCGCACGTCGTTGCTTGATTTGCGCCTTTTCCACCACTTAATAGCTTCATATTTTCTCCGAAGATTGTTTCACCATGGGCTGGATACTGATTAGTGACTGCGACAATATCCATATTAATACTCCCTACCACTACAATCCCTTTCATGCACAACCCTCGTTTTTCATTTTCATTTGCTCTAAGAATGCCCGGAGTTGGCCAACGGCATCTTCCAGTAATACATCGTTTTTAAATAAACAGGACGTACCGCAAACCAACATGTCGGCTCCATTTTTCAATACACCCGGAATGGTTTCGAACCCAATGTTTCCATCTACCTGAATATCAATTTGGTAGCCTTCCGATTGAATTAATTCTTTTATCTTTTTTATTTTCTTATACATAAGCGGTACAAAGGACTGCCCGGCAAAACCAGGATTCACCGTCATCACCGTTACATAATCGACTACATCCAATACATGTTCAAGCTCTGTGATGGGGGTTGATGGATTTAAGGCTACCCCTGCCTTAATCCCATCATTCTTCAGCTTTTGAAGTGATCTCTGTAAATGGGCAGTTGCCTCTGCATGAATGGAAATCATATCTGCCCCCGACTGAATGAAAAGATCTAAATGGTCTTCCGGTCTTTCAACCATTAAGTGAACATCAAATGGTTTATCCGAGAATTGCCTAATGCTTTTAATTAGATCCGGGCCCATCGTAAAATTAGGAACAAACGATCCATCCATTATATCTAGATGAAAGAAATCAACACCTGCACGGTCTAATCTCATTACTGATTCTTGTAAATTCCCCATATCTGCACACATAAGTGAGGGTCCAATTAAGGTCATATAAACACTCCCGTTCCATTTCATCTTTTATTAAGAAAGCGTTTTTTTATAAAGGAAGCGCTTTCTTTGTTGATACTTTCACTATAAAGGGAATTGGCATAAGCTGGTAGGTGATAAAATTCGGGTAGGGGGGATTTTCTTCGGGACATTTTCAATGTAGACATAAAAAAAAGCTCCGGAATGGAAGCTTCTACTTTTTCACAAAAAACTCATGAGTATCTCGATATTGAGACGGCAGTTGTCCTGTCCATTGCTTAAACAGCCGACTAAAATATTTGGTATCTTGATAGCCTACTTTTGAAGCAATATCGTAAATCTTTAAATCTGTATGACTTAATAATTCCTTCGCGACTTTTAACCGTTCATTGGTTACATAGTCAAGCACGGTTTCACCTGTCTGATTTTTAAAATACTCACAAAAATAGGTTGAATTTAAATGGACATGATTGGCGATTTTTTTTATTGTGATGTTATCGCCTATATGATTTAGAATCCATTCTTTTGCCTGGCGTATGGGATCTGTTTGGTCATTTTGAAATGCTGCTTGCTTTTTTAACATATTCATGACCCAGCGCTCCGTCTTCTTTTTTAAATGATTAAAATGAGAAGAATCCTCGGCAATGCTAAATGCTTCCTCAAGTAAAAGCGGAAGCTCTTTAAAACCATCACTTTTAATCCATTTATTAATAATTCTAATAGACAAATAGCGAACCGATTCTTGTATTACAAAAGGGGACGTGACATCTTTCAATTCGTTAAAAAATTGCATGAGAGAACGAATGGCAGCTTCTTCCCCATGCTCCATCGCCTCCACTGTCTCTTCTGCCCATTTATAGATGGATGGCGGCACTTCAATCACTTTATTATATGACACATGTTTAAGCATTTCAGATCTGAAAATTTTATTGCCTCCTTGTATCATTCGATATTGCAAGGTAGATCGTAATTCATCTTTAATATTTACTAAAAGGGTAAGGTCATTAAACTCATTCCCAAGGGCAATGGAAACCGTAAAAGGGGTTTGCCGTTGGACAGTTGTTTTTAATGTTATACACAATTGCTCCAAAGCTGAAGGGGTAGTATCCTTAATCAATACCCAACTGGCATGTAGACTATCTTTCCACATCCAATGCGTTGAATGATCATCTAGTAAGTCTTTTATAAGTTTTTTTATTACATCATTCCATCTCCCCCAATCTTCTGGTGAAAAACTTTGGGTTTTGGCAAATGTATGATCGATTCCAATATGGATCAGGGAATAGGTTCCTTCTGGAAATTGCCGCGTCCATTCAAGTAATGATAAGTCCATTGCATCTTTCAACGTTATTTCCATCAGCAATTGAAGCTGCTTTTCATGGGTTAATATCAAGGCTCTTTCTTCTATTTCTCCTATCTTTTCCCTTTCCTTTCGCGCCTCAATTACTTTTTCCTGCACAGTCTTCAACTGCAATTTAAACTTTTCTCGATCAATCGGTTTCAATATATAATCGACAGCGCCTTCCCTTAGGGCAGTCTGTACATAAAGAAAATCATCATACCCGCTTATAATGAATGGAAATAGCGTTGGTTTAGTTTTTTTCAACTGTTGAATTAACGTTAACCCGTCCATGACAGGCATTTGTACATCTGTTATTAATACATCAACTTCTTCTACTTGATTGATAATTGCATCGTAGGCCTCTTGGCCATCGGAGTAAACACCTACAACCTGCCACTCTTCCCCACAAGATTGTACTAGTCTTTCTATGCCTCTTCTTATCCTTGGTTCATCATCTACAATGACCGTCCTGACCCTTTGTATCATCTCTGTTCTTCTCCTCTCCTTGAACATACATGCTTACTTGTTGGGCATTTATTTTGGGAAGTCGTATAACCACACTCGTTCCCTTTCCGTATTCGCTATTAATTTGAAGATTATATTGTTCCCCGAACATCATGCCAATTCTTGCATTTACATTGATAATCCCAAAGCCAGAGTCCCGTTTCATCATTGGATCTAAACGTAACTTTTCATTTAATTCAATTAATTCGCTTTCTGTTATCCCTGGTCCGTCATCACTGACTATCAGCAAAAGATCTTCCTCACCTGTCTGAGTTTCCTCATCAGAAATATGTATTTGAATGTCTATTTCCTTTCTTTTTTCCAATCCATATTTAATGGAATTTTCAACGATTGGCTGTAAAACAAACTTGGGTATATAATAATTAACCACATCTGCTCCTTTTTCTATCATAAAATGCAAACGATCTTCAAAACGGAATTGTTGGATGCTTAAATAATCTTCAATGTGCTGAACCTCACTGTTTATAGGAACCAAGCTTTCTTTATTACTGATTGAAAAGCGCATCATTCTACCAAGCAATGTCACCATCTTCACGACTTCATCGCTATCTCCTTCTTCCACAGCCATGCCTATGGTTTCCAGCGTATTATACATAAAGTGAGGATTTATTTGAGATTGAAGGGCGTATAATTCAGCTGTTTTTTTTCGTAGTTCAATGTGGTAGTTTTTTTGAATCAGCTCTCTTATCTCTGCAAGCATAGATCGAAAACTGTTCGCGAGCATCCCGACTTCATCCTTGGAATGTATGGGTATTTCTACTAATAAATCACCTTTTTCCACTCGCTTCATGATATCTCCTAATTCGTTTAGTGGACGTGTAACGGTCCAGGCAAAAAAGATAGAGATCAATGTAGTAATGAGTGTGAACAGGATAAAAACGAAAATTGTCACATTTCGGATAACATCCGTTTTTTCCGTCATATTTTTGATTGGCATGCTGTGAACGAGCACCCATGGCAGCTCATTTGATTCACTTATACTGATTAAATTCCGTTTTCCATCGATTTCTGTACGAAAACTACCATTCAGTAATGGGTAATCATGTATTCCTTTTTCCACAGAACCAATTTTTGAATGATCCTTATGATAAATTATCTTCCCCCGCTTATTCATGATCCACATCGTAACATTCTCTTCCTTTTGCAAATCCTGAAGTGATTGTTCAAAAAACGCTACATCGATGGCTATATAGAGCGTTCCTAAATTTTTTCTATTATCGAAATCAGTAATTGGTTTGACTAGCATAAAATAGGAGGGATCCCCTTCAAACGTTAAATTAGTCTGATTAGGAAGGAGCAACTGCATCTCGCCTAGCAATCCTAGGTCATCTGCATATGGCAAGGAACCATCTTCAAAACCAAAACTGTCATAATGGAGACTTGTACTTGCAAATGTACGATTCTTGGAAATAAGAAACGCCCCCAAAATATGAGATGAATTGTTATTTAAATAGGTCCTTGTCAAATAACTCTTCATGATATATTCATCGTGTAGCAAAACCGATTTTTTTTTTGATTGACTGTCTCTTAAAATAGCCATGACATCACCGGAATTATAAATTAAATCAGGTAAGGTCTCTAGTTTTTGAATGTCATTTTCAATGTTGCCATTAACCTGTTTGACAAGACGGGGAATATATTCGCCCACTTCTTCTTCTATTGATTTTGTGTATTGCCAGTATGCAATGAACCCAAGTAAGGCCATAGGTAGAACCGTTAATAATGTATAGGTTGTAACTAGTTTTGTAGTTAAACGCAAGTTTTTTATCTGGATCGGCTTTTTCCCTTTAAAAATCATACTGGTTCACATTTCCCTTTGTAAAATCGATGGGCTCTCCCATAATGACGATATCACCGTTGAATTTAATCCTACCTATGTTCTTAATGTTCTGTCCATCATAAGGAAATTCATCAATCAATAAGTTTTTTGCTAGGCTAACAGTCAAGTAACCCAACTTTTGTGGACTCCATAACGTAATGGTCTGGGCAGCACCCTCCTGTAAATACTCATTCATTAAATTAGGAGTCGATGTACCGACTACGGCAATCTTGCCGATTTTACCTGCATCTTTCACAGCCTGAGCCGCAGCAGGAGGGTTAACCGTTGAAATACCAATAATTCCTTTTAGGTCCGGGTATTTTTTAAATAAATTTTGTGTTACCTTATACGCTTTATGAATATCTTCGTTTGTATATTCCACTTCAACTAGTTTCATAGTTGGATAATATTCTTTTTGTTGGATTTGAATCCAATCAATCCATGTATTAAGATTGGCAGCGGTAGGAGATCCCGTCATAATCGCAAACTCCCCTTTTTCTTCCATTTCAATAGCGAGAGTATCCATTACATGCCTGCCGATTATCTCAGGATCTATCATGTTCACAAAAAAGCTTCTGTATGATGCATTAGTATCAGAATCCCAGGTGATCACCTTGATTCCTTTACGCTTTGCTTTTTGCAGCACCCTACCTAATTTATATGGATCATTTGCAGATACCGCAATTACGTCCACTTTTTTTTCAATTAATTTTGTTATAATCTCTTCCTGCTTTTCAGAGCTGGGGGTAGGTGGGCCTGTATATATGACCTTCACACCTAAGTCTTTTCCCGCCTCCAACGCCCCCTCCTCTACCGCTTTAAAATAAGGAATTCCGTCAATTTTAGGTATAACAGCTATCGTATATGTATCTTTTTTATCCTCGACAGGTTTTGTAGTGACGTCGATACTTTCTTCATCATTGTAAATAATCTCGTATTCTGAAGAATGATCACAGCCGCTTAGTATAAATAAAAACAAAATAAAAGAGATGGGCATCCTTAACATGATTAGCTACCTTCTTTCTTAAATTCTAAACATTAGCACGTATCATGGAAATTGTAAGAAGGAATGACTTAAGAAATGCTTTTATCATCCGGTTACATTCACCGCTGCTTCTTTCTAAGAAAACGGTTTCATAAATGATAGATCTTTCCGGGAGTAAAACCTTACTTTCTTTACTAAAATAGGAAACCTTTATATACTTTCAGGTTTCCCTACAATTTATTGTCCAGCCATGACCTTCTCTGTTTTGTTCATCTACTAAATTACACGAAAAGCGCAATGGAAACTGGAAAAATCGTATTTTAGCATCAAGAGTGAAGGCCTTTCTCATTCTCTTTTATATGTATTAAAAATACCTCTATTGTACAATTGAACCCCATCATTTTTTTCTTTTTATTATTGATTTTTACTGTTTTTGAAAGGTTTGTCAATTCAAATTTTACAAACATTTTTAAAATTCAAATAATATTTTTATATAGTTTCACTTGCTCATAGTGTTTCATTTTTAGTTGTATTGGAAAATTACAAAGCAGTCTACGTCATTACATTAACGATTCTTCTTCAGTCATCAGTCTAATTTTCAACAGATTAATTCAATATGGTGTACGATACTCTCATTCCTGATTTAACATTTCGAGTACAAATTGACTAGCTTTCATGTCTATTCATTAACGTGCAATCAAAAAATAAAATATACCCATAGAAAGACCTGTGTCATAGATCGTTATAGGTATATTTTATAAAGGAATTACCTTTCTAATAAGTTTTCCTTTTAACTATATTAATTTTCTAATTTAAAACAAAAACTTTTTTACTTTTTCTCCATCTCTTCGTTATACTTCGGAATTTCCAGACCAATCATTCGGGACGAATCGATAGACCCATATTAATTCAGCGGAATTAGTCACACATCGGTTTGCCGATTCAGGATAACCTTAATTTAACGTTTTGCTAAAACATCACGTTCATATTCTTTCACTTGCGTCAGCCAACTTTCCTTTACCGGTACATTCATTTTCTCACAATAATAATCCCAAATTGCACCAAATGGATAGGTTTTAAATTCCTCCATTAATGCCAGTCGCTCAGTAAAATCCCCTTTTTCTTGCAGTTCTTTCAAATGATCGTTCGGTACAAGTAAGGCATATAAGAGGGCTTTAATCATATTACGCGTACCAATCGTCCAGGCAGCAACACGGTTAATGCTGGCATCAAAGAAATCAAGACCAATGATCACCTGGTTTAATGCATCATTGCGAACAATTTCAAGCGCAATTTCACGAAGCTCATCGTCTAAAATTACGACGTGGTCACTGTCCCATCGAACCGGGCGCGAAACATGAAGTGCCAGTTTATCACTGTATAATAGCATCGAAGAAATTTTGTTCGATACTGTTTCAGTCGGATGATAATGACCTGTATCCACTAAGCAAATTTTGTTATTTTTCAGTGCGTAGCCAAGGTAGAATTCATGCGATCCTACGACATAAGACTCGGACCCGATACCGAATACTTTACTTTCCACTGCATCCCAATTACATGTTTCATCCACTTCTGCCGTAAAAATTCGATCAAGGGATTCTTTTAATCTCTTTCTCGGGGTCAAACGGTCGCTTGGAATATCTTTGTAGCCGTCTGGAATCCATATATTTGTTAAGCAGGGCATGCCGAGTTCACGACCAAAGTACTCTCCGATTTTTCGGCTGGCGATGCAATGATCTATCCAGAATTCACGTATTTCTTCATCTGGATGAGAAAGTGTCAAGCCGTCTGCTGCTTTTTCATGGGAAAATAGTGTCGGGTTAAAATCCAAACCAAGACCGTTTTCTTTAGCCCAATTCAACCAGTTTTCGAAGTGCTTTGGCTCAAGCTGATCGCGTTCGACTGCTTCTCCATTTGTTTCCGCATAAATGGCATGCAAATTGACACGATGTTTCCCCGGAATAAGCGATAACGCTTTTTCAAGATCCATGCGTAGCTCTTCCGGCGTAGTGGCTTTTCCTGGATAATTCCCCGTCACATCAATTCCGCCCGATAATTCACTTTTGTTCACTTCAAATCCACCAATATCATCACCCTGCCAGCAATGTATCGAAATAGGCACTTTTTTCAGAGTTTCGAGTGCCGCATCCACATCAATTCCCCAATTCGCATACGCTTGTTTCGCCGCTTCGTACTGTTCTTTAATTGTCATATCGTCCCATCCTTTTTAACGGATTGAATAGTTCACTCCATGATTCCTACTACCTTTTCCAAATCATATATTCTTCACTTATCACAATGGGCAGTACATACTAAATCTATTATTTTTGGATAGATTGATTTCGCCTTTGACAAACCCTCCACTTAAAGCAACAAAATCCTAGAAAACAGGCAAAACCTATTCAGCGATTAAAAGCTCCAGGTACACCGCCGTCTACAGTGACCATGCAACCCGTTGTTTTGTCTGCTTTTGATGAAGCGAAAAACGCTATGGACTCAGCAATGTCTTCCGGGAATATATTTACTAGCAATGTCGTACGTTTTTTGTAATGATCTTCAAGCTGGTCTGGCTCTATTCCGTATGCAGCGGCACGTTCTTGACGCCAACCCGATCCCCAAATGGAAGATCCCTGTAATACGGCGTCTGGCAAAACAGAATTAACACGGATTCCGAAATCCCCGCCTTCCACTGCAATGCAACGTGCTAAATGTGTTTCAAGGGCTTTGACTGAACTGTAAGCAGAAGCATTTTTTCCAGCGTAAACAGAGTTTTTCGATCCGACAAATACCATATTTCCTCCTGTTCCCTGTTGTTTCATTTGCTTAAAAGCTTCACGTGCTACAAGGAAATAGCCCGTCCCCAGTACATTCATGTTTAGGTTCCATTCTTTTAAGGTTGTTTCATCAAACGGACTGGATGTGGCAAGGCCGGCATTGTTGACGATAATATCAATTCCCCCAAATGTAAGAGCTGATTTCTCAAAGGCAATCTGTACCTGCTCTTCACTGGTAACATCCATTTTAAAAGCTGCAGCACGTATTTCCCCGTATTCTTTATTGATTTCATCCGCAACTTTTTCAGCACCTTCAATATTTAAATCAGCTAGAACTACATGGGCACCTTCAGAAACTAAACGCCGTGCTGTTGCGCTGCCAATACCGCCCGCACCGCCTGTAATGAAGGCTACTTTGCGTGAGAACTCCGCTTCTGCCGGCGAAAGAGACAATTTATACAGCTCAAGTGGCCAGTATTCAACGTTATATGACTCATTTTCACTGAGAGATACGAACTCGCCAAGTGCTGTTGCCCCTTTCATAACCGCAATCGCTCGATGGTAAAGTGCTCCGCTCACGTTTGCCATGGCTACGTTTCTGCCTGTGTTGACCATTCCGACACCTGGTATCAAAATAACTCGTGGTGCCGCCTCAAACATCACATCTCCTTCGTTTTTATTGCGCTCGAAGTATTGCTTATATTCTTCCTTATATTGTTGAATACCCGTTTTAACTTTTTCCACCAAGGATTCTGTTCGTTCATTTTGAGGATCCCAGTTAATGTATAGCGGCTTCATTTTTGTATGTACAAGGTGATCCGGGCAAGCGGCACCGACTTGTGATAAGACTGCCGCATTTTTGCTATTCAAAAATTGCAGGACATCATCTGCATCGTCAAAGGTTAAAAGCATTTTTTTCTCCTCGCCCACAGCACCGCGGATAACCGGCATAATCGAAGCAAGTACCTTTTTGCGCTCTTCTTCAGGTAAAGAGTCAAATGCCTGTCCACCAAATGCATCTTCTTCATGCTGGCGGCTTTTAATAAACTCTTCTGCTTCCGTAATAATCGAAATGGTTTTTTCATAGGCTTCTTTCGATGTTTCACCCCAAGTTACCAATCCGTGCTTTTCCATTAAAACAAGCTCGGCCTGCGGGTTATTTTTCACACCTTTTGCAATCATTTTAGACAAAGTGAAGCCAGGGCGCTCATATGGTACCCAGACAAAACGATCACCGAAAATTTCATTGGCGACTTCTTTTCCATTGTCTGCACAGCAAAGACTAATAATTGCATCTGGATGTGTATGGTCAACATGTTTAAAGGGAAGGAAGGCATGAAGTAAAGTTTCAATCGACATACGTGGATGCTTACTGTCGATCATGCAGTGTGACAAATATTCAACCATATCTGCATCAGGCATTTCATCACGCTCGATTAAAGGGTGAATATCCGCTAGATTCAAACCTGTGAAATTGCCCGCTTTCATTGTCGCAAGGTCGGAACCGCTTCCTTTAACCCACATGACTTCAATTTCCCGGCCACGAAAATCTTTTTCCATTGTTTTCATGGATGTATTGCCGCCTCCCCAGTTGCAGACGGCTCGATCTGTACCGATTAAATTAGACCGATAAACCAGTTCTTCTACTCCGGATGTTACTTTTGACGCTTCTTTATCATTCCATAAATTATTAATCATTTTGTTTTACCCCCGTTTATCTTTATTTATGTTTGTTTTATTGTATAACACTTTTGTTTTCATTTGAAGAAGTTTTTTTAATTGTTACCAATTTTATGAAAACAAGGAAAATCGGTGAGCGTGAAAGACAATGGATGTATCCGCATTTTCAACAATCCAAATCATTCTGCAAGGTAATATCATCTAAAAAATCACCATTTTCCTTAGATGAAGTTTGTAAAATAAACGTAAGTACAACAAATGACCATGAATGTAAACACCATGTCCCTTCCATCTTAGAAAAAGACAGATGCAAAACTTCCCAAAGACTTCGCAGGACATTTCCTACGGAAAGACATCATTTTCCCGGGTAAACAGGCAGCTGCAGACAAACTTCTTTCTAACCCAAATACCATCGATGCAATAATGTCTCTCAATCCTTTTTACTGAAATTAAGAGATACAGTGTTTTTTTTTATCGAATTCCATTTGAAAAATCGGTGCTGTGGCTTTATTGAGGTTATATGAGTTACTGTTCAAATAAGAAATGGACATGGGTTTTCACACCAAAGATGGAGTTAACCTTTTGTTGTTGTCTTTAGTTTTAGTACATTTGGAGCTTTTGTTTCTATTTAAAAGATTCACAAAAGAGTGGATTGGGTACAATATGAGATGAACTAGTAAACGTTATCGTAGTATTAGAAGATTCGGGAGGAAGTTTATATGATTAATGAAAAAGTGGCATTGATATTAGAAGAAAAAATTAACGTTATTAAAAGTGATGAAACATCCATTTATTTAGTCGGCCCAATCAAATTACCCATAAACTTAGAGGGCGAAACAATTATATTCCAGTGGTATTGCTGGTTACGATGTGAGTATATGGCGGGTCATTTTTGTGGTGACGGCACTTATAATATAGAAAAGATCATTGAAACTTTAGCCTCTTCCAACTTAGCGGAAATGCAGCAATCAAGTGTGTTACTGTATGGGGATTTTCAAAACTCCTCCGATGCCCTTATCCGGATGCATAGTATTTGTCATACTGGGGATATATTTGGCAGCAAACGCTGTGATTGTGGCTTTCAATTAAAGCAGGCTATGAAAATGATTGCAACTCAAGGATCCGGAGCTTTATTTTATTTAGCGAATCACGAAGGAAGAGGCATCGGATTATTTAGTAAAGCCATGGCTTATGTTCTACAAGAAAAAGGATTGGATACGGTGGAAGCGAATTTGGAGCTTGGATTTGTGGATGATGCACGTAACTATGATGACGCCATTCGGGTGTTAAAAAAACTGCGCTCTAATCCAGTCACCCTTATCACCAACAATCCGAGAAAATTAGAAGCCCTTCAAAACTCTGGTGCCAACGTTGCAGGCAGAGTTCCGTTATGGGGAGATATTTCCGAGTTTAATGAAAAATATTTAAAAACTAAAGTGGTACGTTCCGGTCATTTAAATGATATTAAAGATGAATGACTGATTGTTTTAAATGAAATTGGTTTGTTATATCCCTGAATAGGTTTATAAGTGTGTTTCCGAAAGAGCAGCTGAAGTTAAATTACCAAAAGAACCCTTAATGGTTTTTACTAACCCTTTTCAGTTAATCTTGGATTTTTCCATTAATGACAACACACTTCCCATTTGTAGCTTGCTTTATCATTCTTCCATCCTTGATGTATACAGTGTAAGTATTATTGACTTTAGCATCTAATCTTGCTAGGTCTCCCATTCCTGCTATGATATTTTTGACAGCTTCCCTCTTCAGATTATTCATGACTTGCTTTTTCCATTGTTCCCGTTTGTTTTTTTGTATATTTTCATCAACCATCAGGATCCCATCCTTCTTGTTTGATTTATGTCTTCTCCGATAATAGTGTATTATTTTTTTATCATCTTGTTACCCATATGCTTTTCCTTATTGGGTGCTTTTAGTGATAACAGCACAGGTTACGGTAAAATGAAAAAATATACAAGTAAAGGGGGGATAAAATAAAATAGCTCACGCAAGTGATAACAAGAAAATACATAAAAACAGGATGCAACGGAAAGTTGCACCCTGCCTGAAAAAGGGGTTTGCTTCATTTCGAATCAGCATACATTCTCTGCGATAAACACCTCATCTACTTTAGAGTAAATACTGGTATCTGACTAGAGTTTACCATCCAAAGCAACCATCCCCTATATCTTAAAAGTTTCCTCAACTTTCAAAGCATAAATGACAATTATTGAATGAGTTTTCTGCTTTTACGTGCAAGAGAACCATCTCCTTGCTCGAATCGATTTTTTAATGAAGCTACCAGTAGTTAAGTTAAACGTCTTTAACCGACACCTCATTTACTATATGATGTGAATCATACGTAATCAGTAGCCCCTTCTTCTTTATTTATAATGACCATCAGCGGTTAAAAAATACCTGGTTGTTTATGGATATCGAGAATTGTTTAAAATCAATTTATAGCTATTTAATGAAATTTGGTGAATGAACTCATTAGTACTCTTTCAAACCATTTTCAGCAAATAAAAAAGGCTACACCGTCTACACAAATCGAATAGGAATAAATTATTTTTCACCGCTTTTATTTAGGAACTTATATAGATGAATAAAAGCCTATTGATTATATTTTTATTGGTTGATTTATGGAATAGGATGCGTCTTATTATTGTCATTTTATCAGTTACAGAAGTTTATTTTCATGGTAATTCAAGTGAAATTCTTCGCAATCTCAATGGCATATGAAATGCATTGTTTCCTAACGATCCTTTTATAACAAGTAGTGGAATTAAGCTAAACGACACAGACAAAATCTACACTAAGCTGGATGATTGTCCGTAGGGCGGGAAATGAGCAAAAATAAAAGGCCGCCAGTCAGTTAGTTTTCACCGACTTTCTGACAACCCCTTGCATACTTACTTCATAATTAAGAAAGAAACGACAAAGCGATTAATCTCGCTTTTCCATACCTCATAGCATTATGAAGACTTGATTATTGCGCTTTCAAATCTGCACGATAATCGTCTATAATCGCTTGTATCTCCGGGTCTGCCGGAACATTTGTGACGTCGTAGAGAAATCCATCGGATTCGACCAAAGTCATTTTGGCGTTAACGACTTCGAAAGTCAAATTCAGGCGGCCCAAATAATGTTCTTGTTCTCCGCCGGCTTGAGTAATTGGCACCATCACCTCTCCGTTGAATTCGTATTCGGGAGTTTCGATGACCTTGTGTGTATCTGCGCCGATTACCGCTGAGACTCCGGGAACCTGAGCCAGCTTATGGTCTTCAGGGTTTCCGGCATGCGAAAGGACAATGTTAACGTCTGACTTTTCACTCACTTCAGGAAGCAACGCATTCAACGCTTCAACCGGTTCGATGAAATCGAGGTCTGCAACATCATCCCAACCGCGAATTTCCGGCTTCATCGAAGTAAGGCCGATCATGCCGACTTTAACGCCAGAGAAAGTAAAATTCTTCCAAGGTTTGACATTCTGTATGTACTTTCCTGTTTCCCTGTCAATGACATTACCAGTAAGGATGGGGAAATTCACGTTGCGGTGGTAATCCTTTAACTGTTCATAACGGCTGTCCGGTGTGCCCTCCCCGGCAGGGTAAACGCGGAAGTCGTTGTTTCCGAGAGCCATCGCTTCATAGTCCAAAGCTTTCAAAAGAGACGTCTCCAACTCTCCTTGACCCGCTTGAAACTCTCCGCGCAGGAAGACATCCCCGCCATCGACGAGAAGCACATTCTCCTCTTCATTGCGTACATTTTCAATGATGGTGGCGTACTTCGCAATAGAATTGTGATGAACGGTTCCATCATCCAGCGTGACGATGTCATCCAAATGACCATGAAAGTCATTCGTCTGGAGAATGGTGAGTTTAAACTTCTCTCCCTCCTTGAGCTTTTCCTCCGCATCTGCCGTAACGGGCTTTGCGACAAAAGCGGCAGCCATCGCCAGCGAAAAGCAGCCAGTCAAAAATATTTTTCCCGTTTTTTTCATACTATTTCCTCCAAGCAATTACTCTATTAAATGATAAAAGAAGTTATTTAGTTTCCAGTCTTTTCGGATTTCTCAAGAGCTACTAGTTTATTTTTTTCTTCAGAGTTAGTTTTTTCTTCTTTTTCATTGCTGATCAAATCATTAGTCGCTTTTTTAAATTCTTTTAAAGTGTTTCCAAAAGCCCTTCCAATTTCCGGTAATTTAGAAGGACCAAAAATGATTAACGCTATGACTAGAATGAGAATTAGACCAGGGATGCCGATACTAGATAACAAAGGTCTCACCTCCTATACCATGATGGTTTGTTAGTACTCAAAAAAATGCGATCATTACTTATAAAATTGGCATACCATGACGCTCTAAAGCTGCTGCTTCTAATAAAGACATGCCTTGTTCTTCTGCGAATGCAGTAAGTCTATCCGAAACAACAGGAGCAAGACTTGCTGGCGGCATAGCCTGGTTCATAGCTCGTCTACGGGTAGAATTTCTGCGTGCAAATGGTCCCCAAATCGCAAAGGTGATACCTGGTGTTTGCATATTTACAAAGAAAGTATTTCCATCTGGAGAAAATGTAGGGCCAGCAAATTCAGAACCGTTCATCATATTTTCAGCGAAAGTATAAATATTTCCTTCAGGAGTTAATCCGACAATTCGATCATTACCGCCTCCATCTTCGGCAATCCAAAGATCTCCCCAAGGAGTGATTGTAATATTATCCGGTGCTTCTAAATCATTTTTATCAGTAGACTCATAGAATAGTTCTAAGGTGTTTGTCGCTGGCGTGTAGCGATAAACACGGCCAAGTCGTGCTGAACCTGCACTTGTATCATCAAACCATAAAGTACCTTCAGAAAAATAAGCCCCTTCTAAGCGGCTAAACTGAATACAGCCTTTATCCTTAGCATCCTGCTGTGCGATTTCAGGATTTAATTTTTTCCAAACGATCCCGAATTTTTGTCTAGTATTAAATTGACTTGCAGCTGCAGCCGGCAATTCATCAATCGCTGCCGCTTCAAGGATACCGCCCTTTTGCAGAGAACCTAGCTTTTGACTTCGGTCATGTGGTGTAAAACGGTACAAGAAGCTTGGACTTGCGTCTTCGGTTAAATACCAAATTCCTGTTGAAGGGTCAACATGCCCAGCTTCATGGGAGAAATAACCCATATCACGGATCGGTGTTCTTGACATTTCGTTTTCAGGATCAAGCGGATTTACTTCAAATACAAAGCCATGTCCCATATCACGAGTTTCTTCCATTGTTAACCAAGTGCCCCAAGTCGTAGCTCCACCCGCACAATTACGGATTGTACCTGAACTTGATACATACTGATCAATGACATTGTTATTTTGTCCAACGATTAATGTGGTTGTGCCGCCGGCAGCACCAGCACTCCAAGGTTTTTTTCCGTTTACAGGGTAATCTGAATTTGTCCCATTTTCATGGTTTCTTACAAGAATGGTTGTACCCTTCTCTCCTTTATAGGCAGCCATTCCATCGTGAGCAGAAGGGACAAGGTCACCATTAGGCATGATATCACCAGTTCGTGAAAGCATTTTGTAATGAAATCCCCTTGGCAGATCTAGCACTCCATTCGGATCCTTTACTAGTGGGCCATAGCCACCAAATCCGCTTGTTGGTTTGCTGGATTCCGCTGCAAATCCTTTTGTAGCTCCCGCAAGAGAAAATACCCCAGTTGAACCAAGTGTTAATGCTAAAGTACTCATTCCGCCAACTTTTAAGAAATTACGTCTGTTTAAACCGCTATTGCTAGATTTCATCAACATTACCTCCAAAAATCTTTTTGAGGGATGCTATATTCCTTATAGCAAACTCTACACTTAAAATTAACAGACCATTTTAAATGCTCTGTTAAACCCATGTGATTTTATTCCTTCACATGAAAGATAAACCAAAAGTCACGGTTTATACGAGATCAAAGGAGGTTATAACGACATTTATAACATGTAAAGGGTGGAAATTTATGGAGTGAGTCAAAAATGGAGAAAAAACTAAGGATTTTGTCATAAGAAGACCGATGCAGAATATTAAAGCTTATTAATAGATTGTAAATATAAGAGATACACTATGACAAACTAGTTAACCCGATTACCAAAATTGACTACTGGACTATTCAAAAACAATCAATAACTTTAACATAGCCAATTATTAAGTCAATGATGTCGCTTATTTTTCGACATATTCTTTTCTTAAAAGGAATTAACACTTGGATAGGCGAATATAGGTATTTAAGTTTATTAGAAGGGGTGATTCAAGTGAGTATTAACATGGCAGAACACAGACTTGTCAAAGAAATAGCGATTTCAATCATCTCTACCCGTTTAGAAAAAAGCTTGGATGAAATAGAAAACTTATTTGGTGTTATTCTCGATACAGAACCGGCAGATGTATTGGCTACAAAATCTAAACAGTTAGCCTCTGCAACAACTGTAGAACAATGCATTGATATTTTTATATAGAAGGTTGAAACATAAAAGGCATAACAAAAAAAGGTACCCACCATCGTTGTGAGTACCTTTTTGCCTACAATTTCTGCTTCAAAAAATGAACATGAAATCGATTATTTCACTTCCATTATCCATTTTGCTTTGCTACCCGTAGTATAATCTGTGTAGAAGATTTCATAAGGTGCATTACCGGTTACTCCGAAAGCAGCAGGTCCGTTAACATGCTTTCCAGCTTGAACACTCTCGGTTAATGTATCGAGAGCATATACCTCCATCTTTTCACCTTTGCTGTCATACACTTCAAAATCTCCCGCGCTAACTACTTGTTCTTCTTTTGTACCATTTTGGTATTCAATATCAAATCCCAATACTTCTTTGGGCTGTGTTTCTTCGAATTCGTTTCTTTCCTTTGTATAATGTGCATTTGTTAATGTTATGATATGACCTTCTACATTTACCTTTTCGCCCAGTTTAAAGGTTCCAAGCTCTTCAGGTTTTTGTTCGGAATCTTCATCGAATTCAATAGGCTTCTTGTTTTCCGCAATCACTGTGTTACTCAAATCAACGGTACGGATAGTTGGTTCTTTTTTATCATCGTAGAGTTCAGAGTGTTTATATAGTTCTCGTATGTAGGCATCCATAATAGCTGCTTGCATGCTGTTCTCAAAGCTTCCGCCGTCTGAATTGTTCACTTTCATTTCTATCGTTTTAGAGTCTTTTAATTCAATGCTTTTATAAGTGATAGTTCCTTCATCATCAGGACCAGCCATCTGTTTTAAAATGGTCTTGAAATCTTTTTTAGGCATATAAATTTTAGCCCATGCATCTTTATCAGGATTCTCAAAATCTATTTTAGAAAAATCTTCTAAAGTTGAGAATTCTTTTTGTTCCTTCTTGGGTTCTTCTACCTTTTTGACATCTCCGTTTGAACTATCAGAACATGCCGATAAAAGAATGACAGACAATAAACCTATTATTAAAACTTTTAAAAACTTCATTAATCATTTTCCCCCTGTTGGTATCGCTTTTAGCACGGTTTATTATCTCTTGTAACAACATTTTAATCAATAGTTGTTTTTACAAATGGAAAGGTAAAAAAAGTGGGAAGTACAGATTTCAAAAAAGTAATCGTTTACCAAATGTAGGAACAGACGTCGTTCTAATTTATATATCCTTACAGATGAATGATTAGAATTATAAGCAGCAGCTCCTTTTTGTGTTAAGCGTTGAATCTGTTCCAATAATCTAGTGGACCAACATTATTTTTTAATGGAATATACAAAAAAAGAAACGGTAATACTTGGAAAAGCACTACCGCTTTTGATATTGTGTTTAAGTAGTATTAGCTTACCTTCGTTGTTTTACTTTTACTCTTGTTACCTGATTTATCTTGAGCGTATACCTTTATAGTAGAACCCTTCTTTTGTGCCTTGATTTTCACTTTATAATTTCCTCGGCTATCTACTACACCTTGTCCGATTTTCTTGCTTCCATTGTAGATATAAATGGATGCACCCTTTTCACTCTTACCAGTAACGGTTACGGTCTTGCTCGTTATTTTATTAACGGTTGGGACAGGTGGAGCTGTTTTATCGATTACTTTAACCGATTTACTTGCGCTCTTATTTCCTGCTGCATCAACCGCATAAATAAGAATCGATGTACCAGCTTTTTGTTTAGCAATCTTCATGGAATAAGCACTGTTTTTCGCTGTTGCTTCCCCGATTTTCTTGGTTCCCACCATCGCATATACTTTTGCATTGGTTTCAGCTTTACCAGCAATAACCGTGGCACTATCATAGACGGCATTCACAGTTGGAGTGGACGGCGCTGTAACATCTTTAACCGTTATCTCTTTTGCCGCACTTGCATTTCCAGCATCGTCTGTTGCTGTTACGGTTATTTTTGTTCCGGCTTTTTGTTTTGGAATGGAAACCGTATATGTGCCTATGGTACTTGCTTTCGCTGTTCCTATTCCTTTCGTCCCTGCTTTAACCGTAAGGGTTGACCCTGCTTCGGCTTTTCCTGTGACATTCGTCGATTTATCCGTTACTTCATTCACACTTGGTACTGGAGGAGCCGCGGTATCTACAGGTGGTGTCCAAGAGGAATCTAGCTTTTTAATATAAGCAGAGGAAATGAAACCAGTTGACTTTCCATCTGTCGTTTTAACAGGGAACCAGACAAATTGATTTACACTTCCTAATCCTTTGTCATATGTAAATTCTCCTGTGATTTCCAATATGGCATTTTTGGGAGCTAGATTATTTACGACTTTGGAAGTAGCTGGTTGTTCCCTTAAACTCCCATTCCCTCCTGTTACAACTACATCGTCACCCTTTTTCAAAAGGTAAACAGAAGTATGCAAAGGGTCTGCTAGTATAAAGGTATCCTTTAAAAAATTTATATTATTGTTAGCGTCGTATGAGAAGTGTTCTGTCTTAAAAGGGAATTGCGCTAATTCAGTACCTCCTAAGAAACTGTCATTTTCAATATAGGAAAAAACTATTTCTTGATAAGCTTTTGTATTTTTCAATCCATTACTCTGATATACAGGACCGTTAATAGATTTTGTTCCATTGTACGCCATTATAGGGAAATACCAATTTTCTATTTCCTGTCTTCCGGCACCTTGTACTTTCGGAAGTCGTCCGTAATCGAACTTATTACTAAGGATTTTGACGCCCTCCTCGATATTGAAGGTAATATCGTATGTTAATTTTTCTTTGTATGCTAATTCCTCTTCATCTTCATCTTTATACTCCTTTGGTATATCTGTAACCTGCATGATACCGATTCCGCCATCAGAAGAGATATTAGGTTTGTCCTTCTCTTTGAATTGCAAAAAATCACTTTCTTTTCTAGCTACAGCCTTTACAACTTCAGGAGGGATTTCTGCATCCAAAGCTGCATTCGTCAGTAAACAGTTAATATGCTGAAAAGAGGGATTTTCATTTTGCTTAATTACACCAAATGATGAGCATTTGGAGGACCATTCTGACGCGGCGGAGGTTTCATCATAAACCAAACCGAGCAATAAACACGTTAATAATCCTGCTTTTAAGAAGATTGATTTCATTATTCCATTCTCCAATTCTACTTAGTTATTAATCCATCTACATTTTACCATAATTAGTTTTTATTAATAGATTATCCAATGTTATTTAAATAATAGAATGAAGACTTGAAACGACAGACACAGCCAAGGTAGCATTACTCGATTTCTAGTTAAAACAGAACAGATATAAGAGAACAAAAAAACGCAAACCCTTATGTATTAAGGATTTACGTATTTGAACATTGATGATTCCTACTGGATTCGACCCACGCCCCCCTTCCTGTCAAGGTCGGGCCAACTCGTACCTCAAGACATGATCCCCACCCAGGTTTTCACAGCGGTCGCTAAAATCAATAAAGCCAGTATGACTTGCAGCACTTTTACATTCATTTTTTTACCGGCCATCGCCCCAAGCGGAGATGCTATTAAACTAGCAACTACCATGATCAATGCCGGATAGAAGTCAACTTGTCCCGTTGAGATTTTCCCTACTGTTGCACCAATGGATGAAATGAATGTGATAGCTAATGAAGACGCAATCGTTACCCTGGTTGGTATTCTTAAAACGATAAGCATGATCGGAACTAATAGAAAGCCCCCTCCGGCACCGACTATCCCGGCACCTAAACCTACGATTAAGGCAAGGATGGCCGCAAGCCATTTGTTGAAGGTAACTTGATCCAAAGGAATGTCATCTATCCCTTTCTTCGGAATGAACATCATGACAGCAGCTATCAACGCCAAAATGCCATAGACGATATTCACTCCGTTTTCCGACATCGATTGTGATCCAAAACTTCCAACCACGCTTCCGATTAACACACTGATCCCCATATAGAGAATGAGTGTTTTATTTAAATGTCCGCTCTTACGATAGCTCCATATACCTCCGATGGAAGCGAATAAGACTTGTACAGCACTTATACCTGTCACATCATGGGCACTAAATGCCGCTAAACCGAAGATTGGGGGAATAAACAGCAGCATTGGATAATTTATTATCGAACCGCCGATGCCGAGCATTCCTGAAACGTATGAACCTATAAAACCAATCAAAAAGATGGTAATGATAAAGGTGATATCCATTGTCAGTGCCTCCCTCAAAAGAAGGGAACCCTATTGGTTCCCTTCTCTTTATCAGCCTTTTCTAATCCAAAATTTCAGTATATCATTTTCTTCTGCCGTTTCCACCAGTTCATGGCCACCGGATTTTGACCAAGCGGCTAAGTCGGCTTTAGCTCCTTTATCGGTTACATGTATTTCCAGCACTTCCCCGGTTTGCAAATCATTCATTGCTTTTCTCGTTTTAACGATCGGCATTGGACAAGCTAGTCCCTTAGCATTTAACACTTTATCTGAATTCATATTTCATTCCTCCTATTTTTTTGGCTTCTATTTTTATCGGTATTAACGAACCGCACAGCGATTTGGCCCGATTTCCATTTCGCGCTGTTTTTCATCGTCAGGCTCGATTTTCCCCATATTGGTTTCGCGAATTTCTTGATAAGCGTTTGGCTGAGGCGGTAAATTACCTGTTACAAGCTCTCTGAATTCCGTTTCATCTGCAATGTTCAATCCGTGATTTTCAGCAAACAACGCACCCAACTTTTTAGCGACACTTCCATCTTCATTCAATTCATCAATGATCATGAAATGTGATGGCAATACGATTAACTCGTCTGATAATTCTCTATAACGTGAATACAGTGTTTCTCTCAAGTCGCCTACCCAATCCTCAGCCAGCCCAGCTAGGTCCGGTCTGCCAATCGAATCAATGAATAGTATATCCCCGCTTAGCAAGTATTTTTGATCGACCACAAATGATGTAGATCCAATGGTATGGCCCGGGGAGTATAATGCTTGGATATCAATCGCAGTATGACCAATCGTTATCACTTTCCCGCCTTCTAATGGCTGATATTCAAAAGTTACTTCAGCCGCATCATTTGGCGGCAGCCAGTAAGCTGCATTTGTTACTTCCGCTATTCGTCTTCCACCTGAAATATGATCGGCATGTAAGTGCGTATCCAGAACATGTGTAATTTTCACGCCGATATCATCGGCGAAATCAAGATAGGTATCTATCATTCTTGTGGAATCAATTACGGCTGCTTCACCATTGGAAACGACCATGTAAGATAAACAGCCTTTACCAAGTCGAACAAATTGGAAAATTTCGCCGCCATTTGTCAATTCGCCGATCCTCACTGGTTCCAAGTATTCACTCCATGCTTTCATGCCGCCCTTTAAATAAAAAACATCCAATCCAGCTTCAGATAACATTTCAGCTACCATGACGGATGAGCCTTCCTTTGCACATACTACAAGGATTTCTTTATTGGACGGGATTTGATCGAGAATTTCTTCCACGCCATCCAGTAGATCAAAGTAAGGGGTATTAAGGAATTCAAAATTCTCCCCTTCAATTTTCCAATCATTGTAGTCACTTTCATTTCGAACATCCAAAATAAATAAGTCGGTTTTATTGATTACTTTCTTTGAAACCTCAGCGGCTGTCATTTGCTTAAACGCCATATTTTATACCCCCTATAGTATTAATGATTTCAAAATTTTTCCTTCATTAAAAGGTTAATGTAACATCAGCATTCTTAGCGAACTCCAAAAATGTGACCGCTCCACCTACTTCGATACCGGCAACGAAAGCTTCTTTTTCCATGCCCAAAACGTCCATGGTCATTTGACACCCAAAAAACTTGACGTCCATTTCCTGTGCCATGGTAACTAATTCTGGAATGGAAGGAACATTGGCCTTTTTAAAGTCTTCGGCAAAGTGCTCTTTACCTTCAGGGAGTGGAAGCTGTCCATTCGCTTCTTTATGAATTAAGTTCAAGACTTCGAAAGTAAAGAAAATGGCTCTTTTTGATCTGTTGTTGCTGCTGCCGTTGCGATGTTAAACACTTTATATGCGTCAAATAATCCACCATTACTTGCGATTATAGATACTTTATTCGTCATGATATATTCCTACATTTTGTAGTCACTTTTATTCATTCACGGATTTTTGTGAAGGACCGTTCCATTGGCTCATGCCGGGTACAACATTGAATACCCGTTCAAAACCGGCCGCCGTCAGTTTTTGTGCAGCAAGATCACTTCGGCTGCCTGTACGGCAAATCACGAAAATCTCTGACTCTTTATCAAGTTCACCCATACGTTGTTCCAATTCACCCATTGGAAGGGATCTTGCTTCTGGAATGTGATTAAAAGCATATTCTGCGGATTCTCGTACATCCAGGATGATCGTATTTCTGTTTTCTTGCATTAGTTGAAGGAGTTCTTCATTTGAAACGATTTTTTCATGCTTCTTCACTGCTGTTTCTTCTCCGTTTGCTTTCCGAAGATAATGTTTTAGTGTTGGTCCTTCTTCAACCGTACCCAAGTATTGGTGACCTGAACTTTCCGCCCAAGCTTTCATGTCGGCGGTTGACCCTTTATCAGTTGCTTGAACTTCCAATACTTCCCCCGCTTCCAGCCCATTCATGGCTTTTTTCGTTTTTACGATTGGCATTGGACAAGCTAAACCTTTAGCATCCAAAACGGAATTTGTTTTAATCATTTTATTTCCTCCTTGTGTTTTTTAGGGGTGGGGGTATATTCGGATATAAAATTATGCTATGGGACCTTCCCATTCATTCATACCACCCATCATGTTCAACACCTTATATCCATGATCCTCAAGTAACTTTGCTGCCCTTGAACTTCTGCCCCCTGAACGGCAGACGATGATATATTCTTTTGATTTATCCAGATCCTGCATTCTAAATTCCACCAGACCCAACGGGATATTCAAAGCATTTGGTATTTTCCCTGCCTTTACTTCATCCACCTCCCGCACATCAATAATATGTACTGGCGAGTTTCCCTTCAATAATGCATTCACTTCATTCGGTAAAATTTCTTTCATCTTTTTAAGATCCTCCTTTTATTCGTGCCAAGAACTCATGCCGCCTTTTACGTTGGTGACTTCATTAAACCCGAGTTTCTTCAATACTTTACTCGCATTACTGCTCCTCATCCCGCTTTGGCAGATTACAACCACTTCTTTATCCTTTGAAAGTTCTTGTGTCCTTTTGCCAAGTTCGCTTAGAGGTATATTTTTAAAGTCCTTAATGTGATTGCCCCTATATTCATTAGAAGTACGGACATCAATGAACTGCTTATTTCCTTTATTATTCAACAGAGCTTTTAAATCAGCCGCATTTATATTTTTTATCCCCTTTGCCGGGACAAAGTGCTGATATAAAAACCAAACGATGAAACTTAATATGATGAGATTAAATATAGTTCCCAATTGGACTCACTCCAGTACCCAAATTTATATAAATAAGTTTACATTTCCATCCTCTGCTTCAGCTAAATAAGCCGCAACACCTGCATACTCAATTCCATCCATTAATTCCTCTTGCTGCAAGCCCAATAAATCCATAGTCATCGTACAGGCTATTAGTTTGATTTCCTGTTCTTGGGCCAGCTCAATTAAATTCGGCAGTGACATGGCGTTATGCTTTTTCATCACATGTTTGATCATTTTAGGCCCCATCCCAGCAAAGTTCATGTTTGATAGACCCATTTTATCAGAACCACGCGGCATCATTTTTGCAAACATTTTTTCAAGAAATCCTTTTTTTAATGAAATCGGCTCATCCTTCCTTAAAGCATTCAATCCCCAGAATGTATGGAAGATGGTCACTTCATGATCGTAAGCCGCCGCCCCATTTGCAATGATATAAGCAGCCATTGCCTTATCATAATCACCACTAAATAATATGATCGTCGTTCTTTTCTTTTCAGTCATTTATGTTTTCCCCCTGATTTATATTTCATTTAACTTTAATACCCTGCGGGGTATATATTATGCTAAAAAATTTAGTTCGTCAACCCACTTCACTAAAAATGAATGGCATAGGTTTTTCTTTATTTAATTGGTCCATGATTGATTAAAGTCAAACCTTCATTCACTTCGAATATTTTTCCATTAACCTTCTCTATACCAAATCCTGTTAACCGAGCTGTGTGCATAGTCAAGTACATACTTGCGGATTCCTTCGTTTCAAACAGATAAATGCCACCTGCTTCCTTTGCCTCACTGTCTTCGGTCCAAATCTTCCAGATCAAGCCCTCTTCATCATTAATGCCTTTTGCTAAATCAGTAAATTCTTTTACCATTTCGTGACCAAATGGTCCCTCCATTTTAAAATCCACTTGTAAAATATAAGACATGAATAACACTCCTTTTTTTACAGGAAAGGATCTAATTCTTTTACCTGCTTTTAATTAGTAAATTAACCGCTTCCTTGACTAGATGATCAGTGCCTTCGCCTTTCACGACATTTTCCCGAACGCATTTCTCAAGATTGGCACTTACGATAACACCCATGGCCCTATCGATGGCATTACGTGCAGCAGACAACTGAGTGACGACTTCCCTGCAATCTTTTCCCTGCTCCATCATGCCAAGAACACCCTTGATTTGTCCTTCAATCCGCTTCAAGCGATGAATGCTGCTTTTATCATACTCCATACTTCGCCTCCCTTCTATTTACAACAATAGCTAATCTCCTTTTTCCGATAAGAAGTGCCCCAAGTTCACTTCCAGTTTATTAGAAGCAATGACATGGATGTTTACAACAGATTTCTTAATAAAAACGTTTCAATAGGCATAATCAACCTAATCGAGCTTATGATTATAAGCCCCTAGCCAAATTAAATCGCATTTTACTCGTGAGTTTGCATTTTATTCTTGAATTTGAATGCTTTTTTCATGAATTTGGGCGTTTTACTCGTGAGTTTGCGCATTTTACTCGTGAATTTGGGCGTTTTACTCGTGAGTTTAGGCATTTTACTCGTGAATTTGGGCGATTTACTCGTGAGTTTGCACGTTTTACTTGTGAATTTGGGCGTTTTACTCGTGAGTTTGCATTTTATTCTTGAATTTGGGCGTTTTACTCGTGAGTTTGCATTTTATTCTTGAATTTGGGCGTTTTACTCGTGAGTTTAGGCACTTTACTCGTGAGTTTAGGCACTCTACTCGTGAGTTTGCGCGTTTTACTCGTGAATTCGGGCGTTTTACTCGTGAGTTTGCATTTTATTCTTGAATTTGAGTGCTTTTCTCATGAATTTGGGCGTTTTACTCGTGAATTTGGGCGATTTACTCGTGAGTTTGCATTTTATTCTTGAATTTGGGCGTTTTACTCGTGAGTTTGGGCGTTTTACTCGTGAATTTGGGCGATTTACTCGTGAGTTTGCACGTTTTACTCGTGAATTTGTGTTTTTTTAACTTGTGAGTTCATATTATACCTATGGGGGTATATTGTCAAGCTAGTTAAACTAACTTATAAAGTTTAGTATCAAGCTTAGAGGAGAATTCTTCAAACTCGTTTTAACCGGGGTGATGAAAAACTTGTCTTGATATAGATGTTTTTGAAAGCTTATGAAATTGCCAATCTAATCTCCCTCTAGAAAATTAATCTCTTGAACCGCATAATGTCTATCCTGCTATTGGATATAAGATGGCATCGTCTACTATTATTAACTAGATTTCATAATGACTATTAATTAGAAGGTTCCTACTGACTCCACCAATTATAGTAAAAAAATAGTAGTGCAAACCTATCCCTTGGTTTGCACTACTATTTTTTATTTACTCTTTGCCTCTATTGTAGGTATAAGCTCTCGAATACTTTTCAAATGTTCAAGGCTTTGAATGGATTCTAATAAACTCTTCGCAGATTCTTTTCCTAGAATTGGCGTTGTCAGCCAGAAAAACTTCTCTTTTTTTTCTTCAGCGTTTAACGGATAATCATAGTCTCCTCTTGCTTGTATAATATCGGATTGATAAGTGTTACCATCCTGCATTACTATTTTAACCATACTTAATGCCCTTTCAGGAAATGCTTCGTTAAGTTTTTGATCCACTACTACTGTAATCTTGTCCATCATGCTAAGAATAATTGGATCATTCAGATGTTCTAGTACTTGTTTTGGACCCACTTCACCGTAAGAAAGAAATGCTGCAACAGGAAAAAGTAAATTATACTGTGCTTCCTCTGTAGTTTTTGGATATTCTTTCGATAATGCTGCAGATTCTGTAAATGTATGAATTACTATTTTTTTAATATTTTCGGATATTAGTATATTTTCACTTTGGATTTCCCTAATGGCTTCAATAGCTGGCTGTGCCCACCGACAGCATGCATACGGCTTATAATATAGTTCATTTACGCGATAACTTTTTCCTAAATCGTTTGTAAGTCCTTCTGCTTCTTCTAATGTAAATAGTGATGGAATCCCTGTATAGCCTGCTTTTGCCAAATGGGCAGCACTGACCCCGGCCATACACCCCCAATTAATCCCGTCTTTTAACATGGAAGGATGTTCGATGCAGCGCATCATTGGAGAATAAGCACCAAAATATTCTGCATTGCCCAGTGCGTGCTCAATTGTTCCTCCCTTAAGTCCTAAAATGTACGAAACACCTGCGGCAGCTCCAACTGCTCCCCATGAACCGGTGCAGTGATAGTCTAGCCGGGTCAGGTGTGCAGCAATACCTGCACGGATCCCCACTTCATAGCCTATAAGAAGTGCCGTCAAAAACTCTTCTCCGCTTATATTATTATCTTCTGCAACGGCGAGCACAGCGGGGAAAATGACAGCGCCGGGATGTCCTTTTGTGAGGCGATGTCCATCATCTAAATCGAGGGCATTTGCCATTGTCGCATTAACAAAAGCTGCTCCGGCAGGCGTTAATCTTTCTGGGAACAGGAAAAGCGAACTGTTTCCCATCCCCCACTGCGAAACAGCAAATACTTTTGCAATCTCTGCTGCTTTCGTATTGCGGCCTGCAATGGTACAAGCGATAATGTCTGCTAAAGCTTCTTTGAGTGAAGTTAGTGTGCCACTATCTAAACTCTGAATCGACTCAGATTCAATATAGGTGATGAGCGAATTATTAGCTTTCATCTCAATCTAGCATTCCCTGTTCATCCAGCCATGTTTTAGCCACTTCATTAATATCTTCATGCTTAATATCAACACGATAATTTAAATTCTTCATTGTATCTGAATCTAACTTATCTGAAAGTGCATTAAGGAGATCTCTTAATTCCGGATTTTTCTTTAATACTTCTTGACGAATGACCGGTGCTCCATTATATGCCGGAAAAAACTGACTATCATCTTCTAACACAACAAGTTTAAAACCTTCAATGCGTCCATCTGTAGCAAAACCTACAGCTACATCAACCTGGCCTTCTTTTAAGGAGTTATATAAAAGTCCTGTATCCATTTTGACAACATTTTTAGCTGGTAAAGAAAAATTATATTTTTTCTCTAAGCCTTTCATTCCATCTTTTCGCGCATAGAACTCAGAGTTCGATCCAAATTTTAATTTACTAGAATCTTGATTTACAATATCAGCTAGATCCGATATGGATTTGATTCCTAATTCTTTTGCATAATCTTCGCGCATTAAAATAGCATATGTGTTATTAAATTCGGATTTATTTAACCATTCAAGTTTATTCTTTTTGTCGATTTCTTTTACTTTTTCATATGCCTTTTCGGGATCAGTTTCAACTGGTTCCTTTAAATAAACCATAAGTGCTGTACCCGTATACTCCCAGTACACATCGAGCTGACCATTTTCAAGCGCGGAACGTGCCACTGTACTGCCCATACTACTTGCTTCATCGACTTTGTATCCTTTTTCTTTCAAATAAATAGAAGTGATTTGTGTCAAAATGTGCTGTTCAGTAAAATCCTTTCCTCCCACTGTAATTTTCCCTTTATTTTCATTTGAACCGGCATTAGACTCCGAAGAACTGCATGCTGTAAGCATACAGGCAAGAAGTGCGACACAAAATAACATGCTAAACTTTTTCATTTTTACTTCCCCCTTTATTGTCTTAAATAAAATCAGCTTTTCTTTGCAATCCTCTCGGAGTAGTGGCTACTTCAATTTTCCCTAATAAGAAATCAATAGCAATGGCCAAAAAGATAACGGGCATGGCACCTGCGAGCATAATGCCTGGATCGTAAAGTGAGATTCCGGTGAATATAAGGTCACCTAACCCACCTCCTCCAATTAAGAAGGCAAGTGCGGCTGATCCCACATTAATAACGGTTGCGGTACGAATGCCTGCAAGAATTGCATATGAAGCATTCGGGAGTTCAAGCTTGAAAAGAATGAGTTTTTGCGTCATACCCATTCCTGTTCCAGCATCAATTATCGATGGAGGAACCGATTGAATTCCAGCAATCGTATTCCGTAAAATTGGAAGAAGTGAGCTGAACCACAGCGCAAATACCGCGGTTTGCCAGCCTAAACCTAAATAACTCATGACAAGCGCTAAAATGGCTATACTTGGCACTGTTTGTCCGATATTCGCAAAATTAACTACAATAAATTCAAATTTTTTAAACTGTGGTCTCGTAATAAAAATTCCAAGCGGCACGGCCACAAAAATGGCTGCCATGGATGAAAGCGCCACCAATTTCAAATGCTGTCCGGCCAAATGAAGAAGTTCACCAGAGTTATCTTTTATATATTGAAATGCACCTGATTGGAGAGCATAAGCTAGCAGTGCAACAATAATCAACACTAACAAAGCACGAATCAATATTTCTATCTTGTTTATTTCCTTCATTAAGACACCCACCTTATTGAATTATTGACTTTAATTTCGAAGGGTGAACACCTGTCAAAACTTCAAAGTCACCAATGCCTAATACTCCGCTTGGCTGTCCTTTATGATCCAAAATCACAGCTTCCCCTTTTGGTGATGATAATAATAGAGACAGTGCTGTTCGAAGATCTGCATCAATATTAACCACATATTCGCTAGATTCAATTTTCATATTCATTTTTCGATTTACCTTTTTCGCTTTATTTAATAGATCCCTGACCGTTAATAGTTGTAAACGTTTAATTTCACGATCACTTCCAATAAAGTTGTTAACAAAATCATTTTTTGGATTAGACAAAATCTCATCCGGTGTTCCATACTGCATGATTTGGCCATCGTTAAATATAGCAATTTTATCCCCAAGACACAAAGCCTCATCGATATCGTGACTGATAAATAAGATCGTTTTCTTTACATCTTTTTGAATTCGTAAAAATTCATTTTGCAACCGATCGCGAATAATCGGATCTAGTGCCCCAAATGGTTCATCCATCAACATAACTGGCGGGTCTGCCGCCAGCGCCCTTGCCACTCCAATACGCTGTTGCTGTCCGCCTGATAATTCCCAAGGATAACGCTTTCGGTATTCCTCATGGTTTAACCCCATCATCTCCATTAATTCTTTGTATCTTTTTTTCATTTCCCCTTCGTTCCAATCCAGCATCTTTGGTACAACATTAATGTTTTGTTCAATTGTCATATTGGGAAACAAACCATTTTGTTGAATTACATAACCGATTGAACGTCTCAATTCGATTGGATCCAATGAGTAAATATCTTTTCCTCCGACTTCAATAGTCCCCTCTGTGATAGAAACCAAACGATTAACCATTCGTAAAAGAGTTGTTTTCCCACAACCTGAGGGACCAAGAAATACACAAATTTCTCCTTTTTCAATTGTCATATTTACATTATCTACTGCCTTCACCGATTTTCCAGAGCTTTTGTATACCTTCGACACATTTTTAAATGTAATCATAAGTCATCCCCTTTCTTATCCTATATGAGCTTTTTTGGGCGAAACCCGTTTTTGTACCTGACCTAGTAAATAATCAGCAGCGATCGCTAATATTGAAACGGCAATGGCTCCAGCTTGAACCATCTCTGTGTAACTTGTGGATATTCCTCTTGCGATATATACCCCAAGTCCACCCGCACCGATATAGGCAGCAATTGCCCCAATTCCAATCGTTAATACAACGGCCATTCTAATTCCTGCCATAATTACTGGAAGGGCAATTGGGATTTCAACTTTTAAAAGACGTTGCCATGCCGTCATTCCCATTCCTATTGCAGCGTCGCGCATATTGGGATCTACATTTTTAACAGCGATGAATGTATTACGGATGATTGGAAGCTGCGAGTACAAGACCAATGCGATAAACGCTGGTAAAAACCCAATCCCTTGATTAATGATAGATAAAATCGGAATCATGATACCGAACAGTGCAATACTTGGTATCGTCATAATAATGCCTGCTACTGCCAGTACAAGATTTGATAACTTTTCATGCTGTGTAATATAAACTCCAAATGGAACACCGAGTAATATGGCTACACCAACTGCTAATCCAACTAATTGGATGTGCTCCCATGTCATTGCTAAAAGCTCTCCCCAGTTCGACCCGATAAAGTCCAATAAATCCACTTTTTTACCCTCCTTTAATTTAAATGATTCGATTATGACTTGATAGTCTTGCATAATTCAGGTCACTTTTTTATTTAGTTGTAAAAATAAATTGCTTCTTAATATGGTCTAATGTCACTTATAAAAACGTTTTCCTACTTAATTAAACAAGCTTCTGCCAATATTTCTACAATGTGTTTAGCATCCACATCATCTCCTGTACCGCTTCTCTCTACACCTAGTTTCATTTGGAGCAGGCACCCCGGATTTGTTGTTACAATTGTTTTTGCGTTTGTTTTTCCCGCCTTATACATCTTTTCGTCTAATATTTTCATCGATTCATCAAAATTCATTAAATTATAAATACCGCCGGATGCACAGCAGCGGTCACTTCCCTCCATCTCCATAAAACTTGCCCCTGGTATGGATCTAAGAAGCTCCCTAGGTTCTTGAAATACTCCCTGGACATTTCTCAAATGACAAGAATCTTGATAAGTTATAATACCATTCCATTCTTTTTTAAACGGGAGTGGACCAAACTTCACCAGAATTTCGGTAATATCTTTTGATTTCCCTACAAATGCTTCACTGCGCTTTTTCCATTCAGGTTCTTCGCCAAAAAGGTGATTATACTCACTAAGCATCGCTCCGCAGCCTCCAGCGTTATTGACATAATAATCGGCACCGGATGCTTCAAATGCTTCTATATTTGCTTTTGCGAGTTTTACAGCACCATCCTTCATTCCTTGATGGGAATGAAGTGCACCGCAACATTTTTGATTTTTCGGAATAATCACTTCACAGCCAATTACTTGAAGCAGTTCAATTGTTAGCCTATTAATCTTTGACATGATAGCGTCCATGATGCATCCCGGGAAAAAGGCAATTACTGCTCTTGTCTCGCCTAATGCTGGAAATTTTTGTCCGTATTTATATCGTTTGATTGGTGCTTCGAGCTCCGGCAGGATCTTTTCAAACTGTCCCATGGGCTCTGACACATTGTTAATCATTTTTGTTTTTTGCACCACTTTATTTATTTTTGTTTTTTGATATAGCCACGTTAGATTGCCTAATGTACGAAGACGATTGCGATGCGGAAATAAACTGGTCAGCGTAAAATCGACCACTTTTGTTTGAATCTTAGGTTTATTTTTTTGCTTTTTATGATGTTCATGCTTTTGATGTTCTGTAATGACTTCTTTAGCTGCCTCATAAATTTGTCCGTATGGTACATTTACGGGGCACGCTACTTCACAGGCTCTGCAACCAAGACAAAGGTCAATTGTCTCAGCTAGATCTTTTTGAAGATCGATTTTTCCCTCTGCAGCCATTTTAACCAGGTTAATTCGTCCGCGAGGCGATTGTGATTCTTTCCCCATAGATTCATAGGTTGGACAAGCAGGAAGACAATATCCGCATTGCACACATTGATTAGTTGCTTCATACGAAAGATCACGCAATTTTTGAGTGAACTTATCTGTAATTGCTAATTCCTTTTCGTGAGGTGCTTTATTCATGTTAATTCCACCTTTAGTTTTCCAGGCTGTGGAAATATTTTTCCTGGGTTTAATATAGAATTTGGATCCCATGCATCTTTGATTTTTTTCATCATTAGCAATCCATCTGATCCAAGCTCCAATTCCATATAAGGAGATTTTAATATCCCAATCCCATGTTCCCCTGAAAGCGTACCGCCAAGTTCGATGGCAGCTTCAAAAATTTCACTGACTGCATCTTCGACACGTTTCATTTCTTCGATATTTCTCTTATCTGTAATAATATTGGGATGGAGGTTACCGTCCCCCGCGTGACCAAAAACAACTAGGTTCAACTGATATTTCTCACGAATTTGATAAAGCTTTTCAATCATCTCGGGGATTTGGCTTCTTGGTACTGTCGCATCTTCAGAAATTTTGGTTGGTCCCATTTGTGTAATAGCTGGAGAAACCATTTTACGCGCTTTCCAAATCTCATCACGCTCAGCATCTGTTTTCGCCACTTTGACACTAGTCGCCCCTTGTAAAAGACAGATATCTTCACATTTTTTTATTTCTTCATCGATTGCCGCTGGATGCCCATCCACTTCAATAATGACGATGGCTTCCGCCTCAATGGGCAAACCTGCTGGTGAGTAATTTTCAACCGCACGAATACATGCATTATCCATTAATTCCATCGCACTTGGTAATATTCCATTTGATAATATTTTTGTTATCGCATGCCCCGAATCAGCAATTCGTACAAATGAAGCTAAAAGTGTTTTTCTTGCAAGCGGCTTTGGTATCAGACGCAAAATGGCTTCTGTTACAATTCCCAGTGTGCCTTCCGATCCAACTATGAGCCTTGTTAAATCGTAGCCAGTCACATTTTTAACCGTTCGACCTCCTGTGCGAATAATTTCTCCAGTTGGTGTAACAACTTCTAAACCAATTACATATTCCTTCGTAGTACCATATTTCAAGCCTTTTGGACCACTTGAATTTTCCAACAAATTCCCTCCAATTGTTGAAACATGGGAACTGCTTGGGTCCGGTGGATAAAATAAGCCTACCTCTTCTGCCTTTTGTTGTATGTCACTTGTAATTACACTTGGTGAGGAGATTGCCAGTAAATTTTCACGGTCAATCACAAGTTTTTTTTCAAATTGTGACATATCTAGAATCATGCCCCCTTCAACAGCAAGGGAACCCCCGCTTAAGGAGGTAGCCGCTCCTCTAGGATAAACAGGAATTTTAAATTCGTTTGCAAGCTTGACCAAGTCAGCAACTTCTACTTTATTTTTTGGTTGAATAACGATTTCCGGCAAGTATTCGCCGAATGATGCATCAAAGCTATAAGAATAAAGTTCTGCTAAATCTGTCAGTACCCTTTCTTTTGGAACGATGGTATATATTAGCCTTAATAGCTGCTCTTTCATCACTTGTCATCCTCACTTTTCAATATCTAAAAGCTGCTTTGGATTATGAACGATCATCCTTTCAATCTCGGTTTCTGTTATACCTTCTTCGATCATTGCACTGACAAAGCGACTTAATGCTTCTATTGGCGGAATATTATGTTCTTGGCCATAATCTGTTACAAGCACACATGACGTTGGACCAATTTCCCGTATTGACTTAGCCATTTGTGCTATCGTTAAATCTTGAAAATCCTCACCGCAGGCTAAATAGCATTTCTCGATTATAGCGCCTTTTTTCGCAAACTCTTTTTGCTTTTCTATTGATACTGGGGCAATGCCTAGATCTGCATGCTGAATTAAGATCTTGTCGATATGATGTTCATTGGCTGCATCAATTAACACAGAGACTTCTTCTTCCGATAGATGACCTGTTGCAAGGGTGATATTTGCTTCACTGATTAGTTCCAGAATTTCAATGACTTCTGGTTTTATCTGTCTGTTCTCATCCAAAATAGTTAAACCTTCTTCAATGGGCAGGCTTCGTTCACTATTAAAAAAGCGGGTCTTTTTTTTGGCAAAATTACAACAATGCTGATTTGCTGAAATAGTCGGCATCCAAATTATTTTGGCACCTTGCCTTATTGCTGCATCAACCGCTTTGGGTGATAAGCCACCTGTAAATTCATTTAAAACAAGTCCACCGTAAACATGAAGTTCTGGCTCTTTTAAACGGATTAATGTCGTGCGGTCCACAGTTGATGCCTCATGTGCTTTTAATACGGCACCTGCCATTTTAGCTTTTTTTAAGTCTTCTATAAATTCCCAATCATTCTGCTTTCTTGGGAAAATACTAGGATACGTATGGCAATGTAACTCTATTGCACCTTCTAATAACGGATGAAAATCCATCTATGCCACTCCTTTTTAAAAGTTAATTCTTTAATAAATTAATGCAAGTAACATGCCAACTATATATGGGCTTTTTTTCAATTTCTACATATCTTTTTGATATATTTTGTAAAAAAATTTTTCGCTTTGAAAAAATACTTTTACAAACTTTGAGGATTGCCAAAAACATCTGAAAAACGAAAAAAAAGAAGAATTAAAATAATTCTTCCTTTTTTTGCTTAATTTCTTCAGATGACTTATTCATTTGTTCATGATACTTATTTATCTTGTAAAATAGCCGCTGTCTTGAAATTCCCAGCTCTCTGGCTGCTGCGGAAATTTGCCCATCGTTCTCTTCAACCGCAGACAATATAAATTGCCGTTCAATGTCTTCCATTTGTTCTGGAAGCGTTCTCTTTTTATTAAAAGAAACGATTGAAGGAAACTCTGCATTCATTTCACTAGATCCCCTAATTTCAGAAGGGAAATCTTGTAACGACAAGTCTTCCTCCTTACATAAAACTGCTGCTCGCTCAACGGCATTTTGAAGCTCCCGAACATTTCCTGGCCATTCATATGCTTTCAATATATTCATAAGCTGAGGTGACACTCGAAAATTTTTCTTCATTTTTTTACGGTGCTTCTCCAAAAATTCCCCAACCAGAAGGGGAACATCTTCTTTTCTTTCTCTAAGTGCCGGAATATGCATATCTATAATATTCAAGCGATAATACAAATCTTCACGGAAATTCCCCTCTTGTACCATTTGTTTCAAATTACGATTTGTTGCAGAAATAATTCGAACGTCTACTTGTTTTAATTGATTGCTACCAAGACGCATGAAGGATTTCTCCTGCACGACTTGAAGAAGCTTAGCTTGAAGCGTAAGTGGCACTTCGCCAATTTCATCCAAGAAGATAGTACCATTTTGTGCTGCTTCAAATTTCCCTGCACGACTTGCTGTGGCACCGGTAAATGCACCCTTTTCATAACCGAAAATCTCGCTTTCCAGCAAATTTTCAGGGATAGCAGCGCAGTTTACAGCAATGAATTGACCGTTATTGCGATCACTTAAGGAATGAATCATCTTGGCGATCATACTTTTACCTGTTCCGCTTTCCCCATGAAGAAGAACCGTTGCATCAGTGGCGGAGACACGTTCAATTAATTCGTAAATCTGCTTCATTTGCTTGCTTATACTAATAAAGCCCTCTATAGATTCAAGTTTGTTTAACTGACTTTTCAGTTGGATATTCTCTTGTTTTACTTCAAGTAGTGTATAAGCTCTGTTAATAACAAGTTCTATTTCCTCTAGTTTCGCTGGTTTTTCTAAATAATCAAATGCACCTGCCCTTATAGCGGATACAGCGCTTTCTATATCGCCATAAGCCGTCATGATGACAAATACCTTTTGAGGATAGAGTGCCATGAATTCCTCTAAAAGTTCCAAACCATTTGCATCTGGAAGATTTAAATCGAGGAAAACAAGGTTGGGGCCGTCTTCTTTCATTCTTCTTCGTGCTTCTTGTCCATTGGCAGCAAGAATTACTTCATATCCCTTCTTGCGAAATGACAATGATAGAACACGCAAAAGTCTAATTTCATCATCCACAAACAGAATGCTCTTCATATTCATTCTCCTCATGTTTTAGTATTTCAATATGTATTGTGGTTCCTTGAGAGAATACGCTTTCCGCCCATATCTTCCCACCATGTTGAACTATAATTTCGTGAGCAATAGATAAACCTAAACCTGTTCCCTCTGGTTTCGTGGAATAAAACGGATTGAAGACCCAGTTTAATTTTTCTTTCCTAATGCCTTCTCCGGTATCCGAAATGGAAAGCTGCCAATATGCCCCTTTCTCTTTAAGCGCAACATGAATATTACCCTCATCTTTTATCGCTTGAATACTATTCAAAAATATATTTAAAAGCAATTGTGTCAATTTATGCCGGTCCCCCAAAACGGGAGCTTTACTAAAATTGTATTCGGTTGTGACCATAAGGTTTGCATCATTAAATTTTCTTCGTAATAAATTTAGCAATTCATCAGTAATCATAACCAAATCTATCAGATCATGATTATTATATTCATCATCTTTTGTTAGCTTCAGAAAATCAGTTAACAGTTTGTTCATGCGATCAGATGCTGTTAAAATATCTCCTGTCAATTCATCAATCACTTCTTTTTCTTTAAATTCATCTTCTATTTGTAGGCGAATTGTTTCAGCAGCAACCTGAATAATACTTAAAGGATTTTTTATTTCATGGGCAATCCCAGCAGTGAGCTCACCAAGTGATGCTAGCCGTTCACTTTGTTTTAAGTATTCTTCAAGCTTCTTCACTTCACTCACATCACGAATGACAAGTATGGCGCCGATGTACTCATCTTGTTCTCCTTTAAGAAGAGATGCATAGATACGGACATCATGAAACCCCTTTTCTTTATCAATAATATAGCTTTCGACTTCTTCAAAAGACTTCCCTGCATTAAACGTTTTTAAAAGAACGAACTCTTGTATATCATGCTTTATCGGCAAATTAAAAATAAGCTGATTTAATACTTCTTCCCGGCTAAAAAGCATTAAATCTTCTGCTCCTTTATTAAAGGTCATAATCCTACCATCCTTGTCCGTAGTAATAACACAATATGGAATGGACTCCAGGATATAAAACATACTTCTTTCTTTTTCCCTCAATTCCGTTGCCATCTCTGATAAAACAATCGATAATTCCTCAATTTCATCATTTGTTTTCACTTTAACGAATGCTTTCCGCTTACCTACTTTATATTCTTGTACCTGCTTGATGAGAGTCGTGACAGGAAGAATCACTCTTGATGCACTGAACATAGCAAGGCCTATTGAGATAATGAAAACGATGGAAAAACCTTGTAAAAGTAATCTTTGGACCACTTTTGCAGGCTTTAGTGCTTGTTTAATCGGTTCTCCCACAATCAAACTAATATCACCCAAGAGAATGGGCCGATACGCAATGGCCATTTCTTTGTTAAAAATCTCGCCATTCCAAACATCAAAATCTTCTTTTTGAAGATGAATCCCAACCTCATGATTCCGAATGGATTTGCCAATATAACTTTGGTCGGTATGTGCAATAATTGTTCCATTGCGGTCAATTATTGCATTCACTCCCTCTTTCCCGATTGCAAATTTTTGAAGGTGTTCTGATAAAGCGTTTAAATTTAAATAAGCGACTACACTCCCTCTAAATTCTCCCTTTTCATTAATGGAGGGATAGGCAATCGCAATGGTCTTGCGGCCGTCAGGCAGTTCCATCATATTTGAAATATAGCTTGTCTGACTCCAGGTGAGCCTTTTTAAAATAGAACCATTTTCTATAGAATCAGAAAATGGAACATTCGGAATACGTAGGTTCAACTGATCCTCTTTATATACTTCTATGAACAGATAAAGTGGATCCTGTGCCAAGATCGTCTCTATTTCTACATGAAAAGCATTCTCTGCTTTGTTATCAATATTTGTAACAATGGGCGATATCTGTCGCATATCGGAAATCGAATTTTTGAAGATATTCTCTGTTTGGTTGCCAAGGGTTTTGGCTATAAGTTCATCTCGATATTCCATTTGTGACCGTACAGATCCATTCATTACATGTACGGCAATCAAATAAAGGGAGGCCAGTACAAACAAAATGACAACTAAAACAATAGTTACA
The DNA here is from genome assembly GCF_056502895.1 of Bacillus sp. T-10(2022). Taxonomy (NCBI): domain Bacteria; kingdom Bacillati; phylum Bacillota; class Bacilli; order Caryophanales; family Bacillaceae; genus Bacillus; species Bacillus sp. T-10(2022). The sequence continues at coordinate 2,261,117 of NZ_CP113518.1, read as the reverse complement.
TAACGCTTCATAAGCCGTGATTGAAATACTTTCATTTACAAAACCTCGATATGTGAGAAATGAAAAAAGCACTTTATACATTGTTATTAAAGTACTTTTTATGTGTGCTTCTTAACACCCTCACTTTTAATTGTTACCTATTATTAAAGTTTACCAACGATTCGAAGCGCTTACATTTGTAACTTCTTTACGAGTTCCCGATAAAAAATCGGCCTTCTTGATAGTAATAGCTTATGTTGATCAAACCACCAATTTTGTTCCATTTTAGAATTAGCCACTATCAATACCTCTTCACTGTCAGAAGAGGCAACTACGGGCATGTCACTTCCATAAATCGGATCAGGTGTATAAAGGGCACTCCCACCTTTACAATCGATATCTGAACCTATAAAATTCGCAATGAGAGTTTTTGTTTGCGAAAATCTTGCCGTGGCGTCCCATGTCGTCATCGAATTTATCGGAAACTTATTTTCCATTATTTTTACAGGAAGCGCCAGTGTTGCACCAAATTCACCATGCCAGCATGAGGGGATGGCAATAAAATCGGCACGTTTTACGGCAATAATGCCAGCTACCTCAGGATATGCAGCATCACTACCGACTATAAGGCCCACACGACCTATATCCGTTACATTTGCTACTACCATTTCCCAACCGGCAGAGGCCCAGCGTTCGTCTGATTCTGACAAATGAATTTTACGGGCTTTGGTAACCATATCTTCCTCTGGCGTCAGAAGAACCACTGTATTATAAAGGAGATTCTCTTCTTCCTCTATCATACCAAAAATGATATTAATTTGATATTCAGTTGAAATCATTCTCATTTCTCTAATGGTTTCTCCATATATGGGTTCAGCAAGTTTGCGGATTTCCTCAGGGCTAAGTGAATTAACGGGACCTGTTAAGGAAAGTTCCGGGCAAATAACTAGTGATAACAAGCTCTTTTGTTTTTTTGCCTTGAAGCTAGCATCCGCCAAGAGCTTTTTTATTTTCTTAAGATTTTCTTTTTTATCTCCTATTACCGGTTCATACTGCAATAAAGCAGAAGAAGTCTTTTTTTCAAAAGTCCCGGTATCCATTTGCTCTGATGGTGATTTTTTATACTCCCAAGGTCCGACATGCAACATTAAATCAGAATATAGGTCTGGCTTTCGTTTTTCCATTCTTTTTTTTGCGGGATTTTCATATAAAGCAGGGTCAATATCTGCATATAAAATGACTGTCTCATCTCTCGTGTGACTTTTTTCTACGTATGGGGTTTCAGCAAGTTTCCTACCTAAAGGTGACCAAATGGCACTTGCACCGATCATATGGTAATCGGTTTCTGTATTGGAACGATTCGCACCAATGACGTACAGACCGTTCATTTCAGCCCATGCCTGCAGCATCGAAAGCGATCCACCTGTTGAATTCGTCGGAAAGCAAAGAATATCCGCTCCCTTCACAGCAACGATCCGGGCCGATTCAAAATAGCTTGAATCCATACAAATAATGACTGCAATCCTCCCAATAGACGTCTCGTATACCGGAATGCCCATGTCCCCCCAATGTGCCCAGCTATCTTCTGTTGCCCATTGATGCACTTTCCTGTATTTTCCGATATATCCCATAGGACCAACAAGCGCAGCCGAATTATAGCAAAGTCCGTCTTCTTCATCTACCTCCGCCATCCCTATGATAATATGTGTATCGTAAAATTTTGTGATTTCTTCAAAACGTTTAGTGGTTTTCCCCGGGATCGTATCTGCAAATGGAAGTATAGACTGACGATTCTCGTAATGATAGCCTGTTGTAGCCATTTCCGGTGTGACAATTAATTTAGCTCCATTCTTCGCTGCTTCTGTTACCGCCTCAAGCAAATGATCAATATTGTTGTCCAATTGATTTAATAGTGGATTAAACTCAATAATGGCTGCTTTGAAAGGATGCTTATTATCCATAAAGTTGCTCCTTTTGATTCAAAATATGAAAAGACAGATGACAAAATAATTTGCCACCTGTCACGCGATTATCTATTTTACCCTTGCATTTGGATGACTTTAATATTTTCTTCCTTTTTTATTAGAATTTCACCAAAGAAAGCTTTAAGCGTTTCAATTAAATCTTGGAAAACTTCATGCTCATGATACATGAAATCATTATGCTTACCATTTATTATATAAAGTTTTTTCGGTTCATTTGCTGCTTCGTACAGTTCATTTGCCTCATCAAGCGGATGTAATAAGTTTTCTTTTCCATGGGCAATGAAAAGCGGCACCGTTACATTTTTCACTTCTAATTCTGCGTTCATGCTAATTATTGAGTCTGTAAACTGCAATACTGTCTGCTTACCAAATGGGGACAGAACGGCCAGTTCCTTTTCAACATAATCCGCTGTGGCCGGATCAAGCGGATAATGAATAAACGTACTTGCAAGTTGGGACTTCCCAGTTAATACCCGTTGTTCTCGATCTTTTTCAACCGTTTTCAAGATTTCATTCCATTCAACGTAGGAATGAATAGAGCGTAACCATCTTTGACCATTATAAAAACCATTTAGTGCTGCAACTGCCTTAACCCGTTTGTCTCTTGCGGCCACACGGACCACATTCGAACCGCCCATACCCCAACCTATTAATCCTATTCTATCTGAATCTACTTCTTCCTGGAGGGAGAGGAATGTTATCGCATTTTGAATATCTTCTACCTGCTCATCCAAAATAACGCGACCTTCTTCACCTTCACTTTTTGCGAAGCTCCGATAATCAAATCCAAAGCAGACATAACCTGCCGCTGTTAAATTTTTCGCAAATAACTTTGGATAAAATTCATTAAACCCTTGATATCCAGAATTCGGAATAATAGCCGGTCTTTTTTCTCCTTTTTTATAATCGTCTGGAAGATACACTGTGCCATCTAATTTGTAACCTTCACTATAAAATTGAATTTGACGCTCTATCATTTCCCTACCTCCAATAATGTTTTAATAGCTTTCATTATTAGTTATTGCAAGCAGCGTGCCAGTTTAATATTTAACCATTAGAATTAGAAAAATGGAGAAAATAAAAGGGAAATCTCAAAATTGTCATAGTAAGGATCTATTAAAACAGAAAATGTGTTAAATTTTTTTTACATGGAAAGTTATTTTTATGACAAATAGAGTTATGAGCTGTCTATTGAATCTAACATGCATACAAATACTCTTATTAGCTTCAATTGCTTATTAAATTTAACATCAACAACCATCCTAGTTTTTTCATATTTATAAGCAAGTTATAACAATTAAAAATAAAAAGCCACCATATACGGCAGCTTTCACTTATTACTTCAGTTATTCGATTATTTCAGCACCATAAGAGCTGTCGATTATACAGCGCCATATACCCGTGGAATCCTTTTTAAATACATATGTCGCGGTTCTTTCCATAGAGAATTCCAACATCAGATTCTATTGCTAATTGCTCCCCTGTTAATTCAAGAGAAACAGATTTACTGAACGTATCATCTTCAAAGAGATTAATTTCCTCTTTAGCATTTATCTCAGCATACTCATATTTTTTTGATCCTGTCACGGTATAAATGCCTGGGGGCAAGCTTTGTATCGTTGTTTTAAGATTTCCTTCCTTTGTCATAGGTAATTAATTGTTCTAGATTTTTTTAGTATGTTTCATTTCCTTGTTAACTTTTCCTAGTTTTTCAAGCGTATCTATATCCCCTTGATTTACCGCAACTTCAAATTGATTTACTATTTCCTCACCACTTGGCCGAGTAAAATACATATAAAATGTTGCCACAATCCCTATTAAAAATAATCCTAATAGAATTAATATTAATGGCTTCAATTGTTTTGAATCCATATCTCCCTTAGGTGTTCTTCTACCCACTGAATGTAAAGCGTCTTCAACAGCTCATGATTAATCTCAAAGCTAATCATTTGCTCTCCCCCTATCTATTTTGATTACAACCGAAACTTCCAAACAAAAAGGCCTTCTCACCAAAATTCCGGGCCGACTTTTTCTAAAAAATATCGCACCCTGCCTAGTTCTGGATAATTCCGTAGTATGGCGTGATGCTTCTGATTTCGGTCAATATTATTATATAGATTAGAACCGATTTCCATATCCCCCCTCCTAGTTATGACTATTGAGGTTATGACCCTGAATTTCTTTATAATCCGCAAGTACATAATTTCTAGTGGGCAAAGCCAACATATAGGGAAAGAAATTGAAATGGTCGAGGAGGGAATAATTTGAAAGCATCTGATTTGTTTGTAAGATGTTTAGAGAATGAAGGGGTTCAGTATATTTTTGGGATACCTGGTGAAGAAAATACGGATCTTATTGATTCTCTAATAAACTCTGATATTGAATTTATCTTGGTTCATCATGAACAAGCTGCAGCTTTTATGGCAGATATATATGGCCGGCTAACTGGAAATCCTGGCGTCTGCTTGGGCACATTGGGACCGGGTGCAACTAATTTATTGACAGGAATAGGAAATGCTTATCTGGATTATTCCCCTGTTGTCGCGATTACAGGACAGGCGGGCCTTGATCGAATTCATAAGGAGTCGCATCAATATGTGGACATTATTGGGGTTTTTGAGGAAGTAACGAAATGGAATCAACAAATTAAGGTGCCGCATACGATTCCGGAAATTATCCGTAAAGCATTTAAGACTGCAGTCATAGAAAAGCCGGGAGCTGTTCATATAGAACTCCCTGAAGATGTGGCGATGATGGATACAGAAGGTGAACCACTAAGGGTTACACCAATGCCAAGATCCCGCCCTGCCGAGGAAGAAATCAAAAAAGCTGTCGAATTAATCAGTCGCGCTAAAAAGCCGATTATTCTAGCTGGTAATGGCGTAGTTCGCGATGAAGCTGCTGAGTCCTTACTGAAATTTGCAGAAGAAAAGCAAATTCCCGTTGTGAATTCGTTCATGGCCAAAGGAGTTTTACCTTCTGACCATCCATTGACCCTTTTTACAGTAGGGATGCAAGCAAGGGATTATGTTCTATGCGGGTTTGATTTGGCCGATCTTATTATCACTGTCGGCTATGATTTCGTCGAGTATTTGCCAAAATATTGGAACGATGAGGCGAGAAATCCGATTATTCATATTGATGCCCGACCGGCTGAGATTGATGCCTATTACCCCGTTCAAGCTGAATTGGTCGGTAACGTCACAGAGGCACTTGAAGCCTTGACTACTGGTGTAGAAGAAAAGGAACTTTGGCCAGAAGTTAAAAGGTTAAGGTCTCAGATTGTTGAAAAGCTTCATTCTTCGGATGAAGTATCAGGAAGCCCAATCATCCCTCAGCGAATTATTGCCGATATAAAAAAGGCGGAAAAAGGGAATGCCATTGTCATTTCGGATGTGGGCGCCCATAAATTATGGATTGCCAGGATGTATCAGCCGGAAAAGCCTAATCACACTATCATTTCTAATGGCTTTGCATCAATGGGTATTGCGGTTCCCGGTGCCATTGCGGCCAAATTGGCAAAACCTGATAAACCTGTCATTGCGGTTACAGGGGATGGTGGATTTCTGATGAATGGGGTTGAATTGGCAACTGCCAAACGTCTGGGTCTTGCTTTCGTTATTGTCATTTTCCATGATTCAAAATTTGGCCTTATTGAGTGGAAGCAATTGAATAAATTTGATCGTACGAATGCGATTGAATTTACAGACCCAGACTTTTTAGGATTCGCAAAAAGTTTTGGGGTTAAAGGAGTGAAAGTAACCCATTCCGATGAATTGCTTCCTGCATTAGAAGAAGCAATTTCGAGTCGGGAAATTGTCTTGATTGATGTGGATGTCGATTATTCGGAAAATGTAAAGCTATCGAAAACACTAGGTGATTATATTTGTAAATTATAAAGAGCATGTATTATTGGAGGAATGTCAAATGAAGAAAAAGTGGCAATTGTGGATCGGTGGCAAATGGCGGGAGGCTAAATCGTATGAGCCTTTATTTAATCCCCATTCAAATGAAGAAATTGCACAAATCGGCCAGGCTGAACCAGCGGATGCCATCGAAGCGATTGTTGAGGCAAATGCCGCTTTTCAGAAATACCGATCCTACCCGGCTCATGCACGAGCAGAAATTTTATTTAAAGCTGCAGCAATCATGGAAGAACGCAGTGAAGAACTTGCGAAAATCATTTCTCTAGAGGCGGCGAAAACGATTCGAAATGCTCGTGAAGAAATGAATCGTACGGTTCAGACCTATCGTTTTGCAGCAGAAGCTTCCAAGAACAATTATGGAGAGCAAATCCCGATGGATGCGGCAGTTGGCGGGGTAAACCGTTTTGGCTTCACGGTTCGCACCCCGATTGGTGTCGTTACTGCGATTACCCCATTTAACTTTCCCTTTAATCTGGTCGCACATAAAGTTGGGCCAGCTATTGCGGCTGGAAACTCGATTGTGTTAAAACCTGCCGAACAAACCCCGTTGAGTTCACTGGTTCTTGCCGATATTTTTAAACAAGCAGGGTTGCCAGATGGAGTATTGAACATCATACCGGGTAAAGGGGATGTTTTGAGTGAGGCATTGACGACCCATCCACACGTAAAAAAAGTGACTTTTACAGGCAGTGTAGAGGTCGGACACCTTATCCAGCAGCAGGCAGGCTTCCGTAAGCTTACCCTTGAACTCGGATCCAATTCGCCATTCATCATTGATGAAGGAGTCGACATCGATAAAATCATTCAAAGAAGTGTGATGGGTTCATTTACGAATAATGGCCAGGTGTGTATCTCGATTCAACGAATTTATGTCCACAAATCACTATACCAACAATTTTTAGATCGATTCGTAAGTACGACAAAGCAGCTTGTCATCGGTTCCCCACTGGACGAAAATACAAATATTACTGCGGTTATTTCAAAAAAATCATTGGAACGGCTTCAAAGTTGGATTGACGAGGCAGTACAGGAAGGAGCAAAAATTGAGTGCGGCGGTACAGTGGAAGGCAATGTACTTTTGCCCACCGTCTTAACCAATGTAAATCGTGACTCAAAGGTATTTCGTTTCGAAGTATTTGGTCCAATTGTCTGCATTTTCCCATTCGATTCGCTGGATGATGCCATCAATGATGCAAATGATTCGCGCTACGGATTGAACTCAGGAGTGATGACTCCGAGTATAGAACGAGCTTTTTATGCGGCGGAACGCTTGGAAACAGGTGGAGTCGTAATCAATGATATCCCAACTTACCGGATTGATAATATGCCTTATGGTGGTTGGAAGGACAGCGGAGTTGGCCGAGAAGGCGTCAAATATGCGATGCATGAAATGATGGAGCAGAAGTTTATCAGCTTTAAAATAAGCGACAATTGAAGAATATTAACGGTTAGTAAATGAGACGGCGATTTCTTAAAGATTTCGTCTTCTTGTTTTGTCGTAAATTAATGTTTTTATTGTAGTCTTTGTTCTTATTATTAATGGGCACAATCATTTCATCATCACTTATATACATAGGCGATTTTTTAATAACTAAAAACGCTATTTTTGTTTTCTCTTACAAAATGCCTCTTAGTTACATACAGATGTAATCTAGTTGGAAAAATAAAAAGCCACCATATACGGCAGCTTTCACTTATTACTTCAATTCTTCGATTATTTCAGCACCATAAGAGTTGTCGATTATGCAGCGCCATATACCCGTGGAATCCTTTTTAAATACATATGTCGCGGTTCTTTCCATAGAGAATTCGGAATCTTCCTTTTGATTGGCACTTAGCTGGGCTTTTGCCACAACCAATGCCGTATCTCCCGTTTCGATTATTGCCATCTTATCTTGATTGACGATTAAACTATGTTTAAAGTATTCAGCGATAGCAATGAATGCCCGACGAATTTCCGCTTTCCCTTTTGCAAAAGTTCCAGGTTTGACAACTAAAGTTGCATCCTCTGAATAGAACTCCATTAAATGATCGAAATCCTCATTATTTATTGCCCTGTCCGCATTTTTTATGATTTGTTCCAGCTCATGATTCTGCATATTCACCTTCCTATTCAACTTCTCTTAATTGGACCGCTCCAATTGATGTTCGACTGCCCTGATGGGATATCCTGCTAATTAAGAGAAAAGAATCATTTTTAATCTTCAGCTAAAATACCCGTAAAGAAATCAATATGTCAGTTGCTGTTTCCATTGTTCTAATGAGGCAAGCAAGTTAGGCATTCCTTCCTGACCGAAATATTCCAGAGAAACAAAGCCTGTATAATTCCGCTTTCTCAATTCTTCGAGTAAGCGAATATTGTCAACATCCCCACTAAAAATGGGTGCTGGTTTGTTTTTATATCGCTCTTTATGATTGTAGTGATAATTTTTTAAATGTACATGGCTGACATGGGGGAAGATGGATTCCAATACCTCCTTCGGATTCAATTGATCAACGTATAAGTTAGCACCATCGAAAATCAGTTTTATCCGTGGATGGTCAATATCTTCTAAAAGCTTTTGAATGGCTTCAAGGTTATCAGCAAAAGAGTCATAGTGAATTTCTATTGCTACATCCACTCTATATAGATCGGCCATTTGTCCTAATTTATTCAATTCGGTTGCCGTTTCCGACCATTGCTCTGGTGAGGCATTCCTTGATGCTATATGTCCTGCGAAAGTCCGTATTAATGGGCAGTTTAATTGATGAGCCATATCTAACAATTTTCTTGCTTGATTGATTTCGTTTTGATGTTCTTTTTGGTTCCAGAGTTTTGAAAAAGTCGTATATCCACTAATGGATGGTATTTGTAAATCATTGTTTTCAAGTAATTTGGCTAACTTGTCCAATGGTCCATGCTTCTCCTGAAATCGTTCTATATGTTTATTCCATAATTCAAGTCCTTTAACATCCGCTTGCAACGGTAGCAGCCAATTTATTATTTCCTCTATGTCCCATTCTTTAAATCCTGTAGTGCATAAACTCAGTTTCAATGTAATTCCGCCTTTCTCCTTTTATTTTTTCATTGTGATTTCTATACGCTGTACTTTTCCGAGAAGGAAGATATAAGCAAAAGCGCCAATTAGGGCCACTACGGATATAAAGGTTAACGCTGCTGCATAAGAATGTGTCGCACTAATGATTAAACCTACGATTAACGGAGATAATGCCCCGCCAATGTTTGCTACAAAATATAGTGAGGAACCCGTTAGGCCTACCATTCCTTTCGGGGCAATATCAGCTAAAAGGGCTCCGGTAACTGTTGATGCCATCCCCTGTCCAAAGAACGCTATCGCCATAAAGGTGATGACTATGTTTGGTGAATCCGTATAATTCCCCCCGAGAATCAAACAAGACAGTAACAATCCGACAATGATGGGAAGTTTACGTGCCAATCCTGTTGATACCCCGCGTGTCAGCATCCAATCGGAACATCGGCCGCCAATTAGAGTTCCTAATATGGCTACAATGTAAGGAATACTCGCATAAATTCCGGTTTTCAACATCGTCATTCCCTTTTCATCAATCAAATAGGATGGAAACCAAGTCATAAAGAAAAACAAAGTAGTTTGAATGGAAAATTGCCCGATGAACATTCCCCAAATTTGACGGTGTTTAAGCAGTTGGCCTAATCGGCTCCAGGAGAAAGGATGCTTCTCTTCAGTTCCGATCATCCCTCCGCCTTCTTTGATATAATTTAGCTCTTCCTGAGAAATCCGCATATGTTCCCTAGGGTTCCGATAGAATCCATACCAAACAAATCCAATAAGAATCCCTATAATTCCGGCGATATAAAAAAGGTAATTCCATCCAAAGGTTATGATGATCCATGTAAAAACTGGAGTCAGGAAGGCTAACCCAATATATTGGGTACCCGTATAAATCCCAACAGCAGTAGCACGTTCTTTTTTAGGAAACCACTCGGATACACACCAGGCATTAGTAGGTATGGAGGGAGATTCAAAGGCACCCAGTCCTATGCGATATGTAATAAGTGACGATATATTTTTCGCGGTTCCTACCATGAATGTAAATACAGACCATAAAATGAGCGAAACCGTGTATACCTTTCTAGGACCGAATCTATCAAGAAAGTAGCCGCTGAATAGCATGGAGAAGGTATAGCTCCAGCCAAATACGGAAAATATGATTCCCATCATAGCCGGATCAATTTGTAAATCGGCTTGAATATTCGGAGCCGCAAGCGAAATGATGGCACGGTCGATGTAATTAATACACGTGACCAAAGCAATTAGAAATAAGATGAACCATCGAACAGTTTTCTGTTTTCTTTTTTTTGATCTGTCAGTTACCGGTTCCGATGTGCGATCTTCTATTATTGCCTTTAATTCTGAGCTCAATATATTTCCCCCTTAACCTAATGCCCAATATTAGTACATCGTTCTACTAAATTCATGAATGCTACTATGTTTCCTTCCATTACTTATAACCTTAGTTTATTATTTTCAAAAGCCCCTAGAAACATTGAATTGCAGATCCCCTTGTTGCAAAATTAAACAACCAAGGGGATTGTATTCCGAATTGTGAATCATTTCTTTAAATAGTTACAGTCTTCTCTGATTCTACCTCTTCATGGTCCTCCTTGACTACCCTGTCAAAAGATCCATGTTTTTCTTGGACCAGAATATAACCGACCGCTGCGATGATACTTGGCAGGGCAAATGTAGCAAAAGCCACCTTCGGATCCATGCCTGTTGACAGAAGAAAGGCAATTAAAGTAGGAGCGAGAATTGAGCCAATCCTGCCGATAGCTTGCGAATAGCCCATACCCGTCGTACGGATTTCACGGGGGTAATATTCTGTGATATACGGATTGGCTAAGTTCATGGCACCAACAGTACAGGCACCCCCCATAAAAATCAGTAAGTATACTCCGATGGTATTAGTCGTAGCGCTCAATGCGACAAATGTAACGGCCCCTAATAAGAATAGTGTAACAAGAATTTTACGATGACCCATTTTTCCAGCATAATAACCGCCTACTAAGGAACCTCCAATTTGACCAAGGCATAAAACCAGGTTAAATGAAAGGCTTGAGGTGATACTGAATCCGGAATCCTGCATCATTTTTGGAAGCCATGTATTTAATCCGTAAGCCATCATCAATGTACAGAACACAGCAACCCATATGGAAACCGTACTGAATGCCCGTTTGTTCGTGAATAGTTTTTTTACTGGAGATCCTTTCCCCCTATGTTCAGCTTCACTAAGTCTGAAATCGTCTGTTTCTTTAAAATTCCCTTCTGGTTTGACTTTATTGAGGATTTCAACAACCTTACCAATTTCCTTCTTTGCTAAATAGTAGGAAAGGGATTCAGGAAACTGCTTCATGAATATTGGAAGTGTAAGTAATGGCAGAATTCCAATAAAGTATAATACACGCCAATCCGTATAAGGAATGATATACATTCCCACTAATGATGCCATGATTCCACCGATTGAATAGCCACAATACATCGCAGCTACAATGATGGCCCGATTTTGTTTTGGGGAATATTCAGTCATTAGCGATATTACATTCGGCATCAATGCTCCCATGCCAATTGCCGCAATGAAACGCATGACAGTGAACCATGTGAGGTTAGGTGCAATCCCTGCCCCCAAGGTAAATACGCTGAACAAAATCATACAAATGACGAGAACATTCTTCCGGCCATATTTATCTGCGATCGGTGCTAAAATCAGGGCGCCAATCATCATGCCGAATAAGGAATAACTGCCGACTGCCCCTGCCTGAATGGAAGTTAAATCCCACTCTTCCATCATCCAAGGCAAACCCACACCATACATCGCTATTTCATACCCGTCGAAAGCGATGGCATAAAAACACCAAAGAAAAACAAGTAAATGAAAGCGGTTAAATTTACTGACAGCAATGATATCCGAAGCAACTACACTACGCATTTTCCGCCTCCCATCATAAAAATATCGGTTCGAATGTATTTTCCGAGTTCCAAAATAAGAACTCGGAAAATACTCAAAAAAATCAGATAATAACTTTTGAAATTGCCCATTAACAAACAATGCATATTCCTATCGATGATTAGTTTTTCACGACAGCATTATTGAAAACAGGTTTATCTTGTAATCTAAGTTCAAAATCTAAATGAGCCGTATAATAATCATTTTTCAATCCTTTTTCTGCACCGGAATGTTTTTCTAATTTTGTAATTAAGCTTCCGCGAACACCTTGTGCAACATCATTTTCTAAATATTCATCGCCTTCAAAATATATTTGCGTTACTAATCTATCGCCATTTTCCGGTTGGAATAATAGGTGCAAATGTGCTGGACGAAAAGCATGATGATCAATCCACTTTAAGAATTGACCAGAAGGTCCATCTGTAGGAATTGAATAATTACCAGGTACAACTGTTTTTATTTCAAAATTACCATTCGCATCCGTATAAAAAGCGCCACGTAAATTATCATCTGGGATTCCTTCAGCGAAGTATGAGTATTCACCATTTGTATCAGCCTGCCACATATCGATTTTGGTATTGGATAACGGATTTCCATTAACATCTTTAACAGATCCTGAAAAGTAAAGGACGTCACCTTGTTCATTTTCACGTTGTGGCAACACTCCGGGATTTTGAACGACTGGCGTATTTTCAATATAATAAGGTCCTAGAATAGTAGGTTCAGTTCCTTTTACACTTTTATACATTTCTTGAAGGGCATGAGTTTCAAAGAAAACATCCATAAATAACGGAATTTCCCCTGCCCTGCCTAATTGATCCATCCAATCAACAAGAGCTTGATAGTCATTATGATCAATTTCGTATTCACTAACTAATTCCTTGAATTTAACTACCAATCCATTATAAACGTCGATTACTTTTTGATTTTTCATAATATTTCCTCCATTTTTTAAGTTTTTTATATTTGTTGATTTTCAATGATGGTACTGATTCCTAATCCACCTGCTATACATAGTGTGACTAGCCCATATCTTTTTCCGGTTCTTTCTAACTCATGTATCAATTTGGTTGCTAAAATTGCACCAGTGGCACCTATTGGATGTCCCATGGCAATGGCACCGCCATTAGGATTCACCTTATTCATATCAAGCTTCAATTCTTTGATTACTGCCAAAGCTTGTGCAGAAAAGGCTTCGTTCAGTTCTATTAAATCAATATCATTCAGTTTCAGCCCTGATATTTGAAGCGCTTTCAAGGTGGAGTTGACAGGCCCCAGCCCCATGTAATTCGGTGATACGCCTGCTGCCGCTTGAGCAATCACTCTTGCTTTTGGCTTTTTACCACGCCTTTTTGCTGCTTCTTCCGACATTAGTATCAGAGCGGCTGCACCGTCATTCCTTCCACTACTATTTCCAGCGGTTACCGTTCCATTTTTCTTGAAAACCGGTTTTAAATTAGCCAACTTTTCCAGACTGGTATCTCTTGGGTGCTCATCCACATTAAATTCCATTAACCCTTTTTTCGTTTTAATTTGATAGGGAACGATCTCATTCGAAAATATTTCAGTAGAAATTGCCCGTTTTGCACTTTCTTGGCTCCTTAAAGCAAATTCATCTTGTTCAGTTCTTGAAATGGAATATTTTTCAGCCAGATTTTCTGCAGTCATTCCCATCGTCAACATTCCGTAATCTTCAACGGGCTGTGAACCTGGCTGGCTTTCCGTATTCGGGTCCAATAACTGTCCATTGCCTGATTTCAACCCAAAACGGATATTTCTCATATAGTATGGGGCCGTGCTCATTGATTCCGCTCCGCCTGCAATGATTACATCTCCAAACCCGCATTGTATTTGTTGACTGGCAGAATTGATCGCCTGGATGCCGGATCCGCATTGTCTGTGTACGGTATAACCTGGTACTTCAACAGGAAATCCTGCCCGGAGCAATGCAACTCTTGCCAAATTTGACGCATCTGAACTTTGTTTGGCTTGTCCCATAATCACTTCATCAATACTCTCTTTAGGAATATCCGCTCTCTTGATAACTTCATCAAGGACAGCAGCTGCCAGGAAATCGGCAGGAACATTTTCCAATGCTCCCCCTAATTTCCCAATAGCCGTGCGAACCGAGTCTATAATAACTACATTGCTCAATTTTCTACCTCCTGCTATTTTTATTTCTTTCTTCTAAACTATCCTTATATCTTTGGTGAGCTATTTTCAAGGCAACAATCACCGACTGCTGCGATGGAGCTAAAAAGTCCGTTTTAATATTCTCTATTAAGGAATCAATATCTTTACTAAAATCAAAACCAACTATCATTCGCTTAAAAAAATCCTGGGCCAAAGTTGTTAAAAACGTAAATTCTGCATTAATGATAATGTGACTTTCCTTGTGAATTTCCAGTACCATCCCAGCGTATTTATAATTTTCATACATGCTCGTATTTTGCGGTGCCTTCGCATAGGCGGTAATTAATAATGTTGGCTGTCCCATATAAAACTACATCCTCTCAAGATTACTTGCATAAACCAGTGGGTGTTCCATATTCCACTTTCCAGTTTATATTAATTAAAGACCTCTTGAAAAATGTTTTACTTTTTCCATATCTATCTCCATGCCAAATCCTGGCCCATCCGGGATGATTATTTCAAAATTCTCATATTTAATTTGGTTTAGCGTAATATTTTCTTTGAAAAGTAACGGTCCAAATAATTCAGTACCGAATTCAAATTTTGGAATGGTTGAATAAAGTTGTGCACAAATGGCCGTTCCCAATGATGATTCAATCATCGTTCCGCCATACAAACCAAAGCCTACACCTTCGGCAATCGCAGCCACCTTTTTCGTTTGGGTCATCCCGCCATGTTTACATATTTTCAAGGCGAAGGAATTACCTGCCCTATGTTTAGCTATTTGGAATGAATCTTGTAATGAATTCAATGATTCATCAGCCATGATCGGGACCTTAAAACGTTCGGTCAACCTTGCCATCCCTTCATTATCCCAAGCTGGCAGCGGCTGTTCGACCATGGAAACCCCGCCTTCCTCTAAAGCTTCAATGCAATACGTAGCCGTTGTTTCATCCCATGCTTGATTAACATCAACCGTAATGCGTGCTTGATCTCCCACGGCTTCAATAATTTTCAATACATGCTCCACATTCTTATATGGATTACCTTTGCCAATTTTCAATTTAAAGATATTATGACGTTTTTGGTGTAAGGATTCTTTCGCTTCTTCGATATCTTTACTCGTATCCCCACTTGCCAAAGTCCATGCCACCGGCAATGATTTATGAATTTGTCCACCGAATAATTCATAAGCAGGGATGTTTCTCCTTCTGGCTACTAAATCCACCATGGCTGATTCAACGACAGCCTTCGCAAAATTATTTCCTCTAACATTTAGTGAAACTTCATGCATGATTTTGTCATAATGGACGGGGTTTTTACCAATGATAAGCGGGGCGATATATGTATCAATATTCACTTTGATCGCCTCAGGCGTCCCCTCACCATATGAAGCCCCGCCTATTGTCGCCACTTCCGCCCAACCTTCCGTACCCTCTTCATCCATGACACGGGCAAGAATGATCGTTTGTTCCACGATCGTATGCATGGCAAGCTGATGAGGACGAATTGTGGGTAAATCAATAATGTATACATCTACTGAACGTATTTTCATTTAATCCACCTTTTTAACATTTAATAGATAAAATCCGCTTCTGTTTTTGCTCTTACTTCTTCGATCGTTATACCTGGCATTAATTCAATCAATTTCAACTGTTTGTCTATAACTTCAAAGACAGCCAACTCGGTGATGATCAAGTCAACGCTTCTTGTGGAAGTAATCGGGTAGGTGCATTTCTTTAAAACTTTACTTTTACCTTCCTTACTTGTATGTGTCATGGTCACGATCACTTTTTTGGCACCAACCAACAGGTCCATCGCTCCTCCAACACCCATGATATTCTTGCCAGGCACCGCCCAATTTGCAATTTCCCCAGTTTGACCTACCTGCAAAACACCCAAGATGGCAACATCAATGTGCCCTCCACGGATCATTGCAAACGATTCTGCACTATTAAAGAATGATGCACCAATCGATTCCCCTACCGGTAACTTGCCTGCATTAACTAAATTGGGATCGATTTCATCTTCATCAACTTCTGCAACCCCTAGTAATCCATTTTCCGTATGGAAAAAAACATTTTCATCATCAATGTATTTTGCAACCAAGGTCGGAATCCCGATTCCAAGGTTTACTATACAAGGGCCCGTCAATTCTTTTGCCGCGCGTCTTGCTATCATATTTTGCATTAATTCTTTGTCACTCATAACCTTTGACACCTTCCTTCGTCAGGATTTTCTTTGCCTTAATAATTCCATCGACGAATAGATGCGGTGTTACAATCTCCTCTGGGGGGAGTTCACCAGGTTCAACTATCTCATCCACTTCCGCAATTACGACATCTGCGGCTGTTGCCATTACCGGATTAAAGTTTCGAGCCGTTTTATAATAAACAAGATTACCAAGTGTATCAGCCTTCCATGCCCTGATCAAAGCTACATTCGCTCTAATGGCAGGTTCAAAAATATATGCATCCCCATTTATTTCCCTTTCTTCTTTTCCTTTAGCTAAATCGGTCCCTACACTCGTTTTCGTATAGTAACCGCCTATGCCGGCACCGCCAGCGCGAATGGATTCCGCTAATGTCCCCTGTGGTAATAGTTCTAATTCAATTTCACCACGTTGGTAGAACTCCCCAATTTCACGATTGCTTGTAAAATAAGAACCAATCGCCTTTTTTATTTTCTTCTGGCTTAGGAGAACTCCCAGACCTTTTCCTTTCTCGCCTAAATTGTTACTGATTACTGTCAAGCCTGCTACATCCTTTTTGGCCAAACCATCTATTAATGTAAGAGGGGCACCGATCAAGCCAAATCCACCTACCATTAATGTATGACCGTTCTTCACACAAGATAAAGCTGCTTCTATATCTTGATGTACTTTCGTCATGTTTTCCCCACCAATCTCACGTTACTTATTTTCAATCAATGAATCACTTGCCTCAAACCAAGCAGGTATTCCGGCAGTCAATAAGCAAATAAGTCCCACTTCAGCTAATTGTTCATCCGAAGCTCCATTTAACCTTGCCGCCTCCATCCATTCCCCAACCTGTTCCCCTTTTAATTCTGTAATGAATATTCCTGCCATCAGGAGATGTTTTAGCCTTTTTGAAACCACTGAATCACTTAATATATAATCTTTGAGGGAGTTTTGGTCTTCCGATTTAACCAGTTTCAAAACATTCGTGACGAATCCCGTCTCCTCATCCCCTAATAGTTCAATCATATAAAGCAGGATTTCTTCTGCTGTTCCTTGATCGCCACTTATTTCGGGATATCGAATGCCTTTAAGTGTTAGAGCATACTCCAAAGACTTCATTCCTGTTTTTAATGCTTCTGTTCCGTTATATAAGTAAGGAACAATTAGGTATTCCACCAGTTCCGGTATTGTTGCCCCGCCATCGATTGCCCCTTTGGTATGGTAAACCATACTCCGTTCATACAACCTCGCAGCATTCATGCCAACCAGTAATATATCTTTTTCCTTCCTCGTCAAGGCTCCCTCTTGCATGATGTTACTGCGTAAGTTGGTATAGTGATCAAGTGCATTTGGGCTATAATCGTGCATTTTTTGCACCCAGCCTGGTACCACATCATAAACTTCTTTGAAATACAATAATCCCTCGCTCATTCGTCTGCACCTCTTTATATTAATTGTGAATCAAGTATCGATAGTGCCCTTATAGGTGAGGCTGTTGCATTTTTTAGTTTTAAAGGGATCCCGAAAAAAAGAAAGCGAGAATGCTTAGGCAGTTTTTCAAGATTCACTAGATTTTCAACGATATATATATCATGGTTCAGTAATTTTTGATGAATTCCGCTTTCTGAATCCTGGTTCAAATCGGCATTGGGCAAATCCAACCCGACAATATGTATTTGCTTTTCAATAAACCATTGGGCCACACTATCATCTAAGGCCTGCGCTTCAAAAAATCCTTCTTCCCCCCATGATTTCCCCCATGTCCTGATGAGGACGATATCGCTTTTTTCTACGTACACCCCCTGCCTGCGTTCCGCCTCTTCAAGTAAAGCTTTCGTAACAGGTTCGTGTGTCGCTTTTAACATGCTTACATCCAATATGAGGGCATCCCCAAACATATTCTTCAGATTGATGTTTTCAACCGACTCCCCGTTTTCAAAGTAATGTGAAGGCACATCGACATGTGTCCCACTATGGTCAGAAAAAGAAATCAACTTGGAACGGTATCCTTTAGGAAGTGAATCAGATTTCCCCTTTTGTTCAAGAGGTTCATCTTTAATGCCAATTGCAGGTAAATCATTATTTGTAACTAGACCATCGTAAAGTTCCAATGTTAAATCAATGATTTTCAACCATAAAACCCCCAAATTCATTAAGCGTTTACATTATCACGACAAAAATGGCTACCCTAAACATTACTATCAATAATTGACAGCAGGTGTTTAAGGTAGCCAGTTGTTCACTAGTTGTTATTAAAAAAGGTTATTTTTTAATAGCTAATGAATAGGCAATAATTAAGTTTATTATATATTCTTAATATTACACTATTTTCTGTTAATTTCAATATCTTTTTTAAAAATAACTGCAAAAAATCAAATTCGATTTAAAAAAGATTTTATTCCTTCGTTAATTTCCACTCTATTTTCAAACACCATTGTATAGTGATTACATGTAGAAACGATCGTTTCGATATCAGGCGTATATTTCTTCGTATCAGCATAGGCTTCTTCATAAAATAATGGAGGAAATTCCCCTATCTTCCCACTGGCATACACCAATAAGGTTTTACAGGAAATTTGTCTACAAACTTCTTTAGGGACAAAAGAATAAAAACTATCAAAATCCCTAAGAATGCTATCTTCTGATGATTTATTCTCCCAGTGACCATCCACTTCATGAACCTCATACTCCGCCACACTTTGCAGGTGATCCGTCCAATTGATACCCAACCGGCTATAGATTTCCTTAATTTCTGCAATATAACTTTCCTGAGATTCATATTCTTTACTTAATCGGCCTAGTGATGGTTGTACGATGTCCCTTTGTTGTTGAGAGGAAATGGCCGCACCATCCAATAATATCAAGGCCTGTACCGAGGTTAATTTGCTGGCTACAACGCTTGAGATGAAGGCTCCCATTGAATATCCTATCAAAATCGGATTTTTAATCTTTAATTCTTGAATTAACTCAATTACATCTTCTGCATGTTTAAAAAGAGAAGACTGCACATCTGCCCTCGAACTATTTCCCCTTCCTCTTAAGTCAATCGAGATGACTCTGTACTCGCCTTTTAACATTTCTGCATAATAATGCATTTGCTTATGATTACCCGTTAAACCATGTATGGCGATAATTGGCCCTTTCGTTCCAGGATAATCTGCAATTTGGATTCTATGATTCCCCAATTCCTTTACATACATTTCCATAGTATCACTCCTCCATATTTAATAAAAAAAGCTATCTTAACTTCACCATCAAGGTAACTTGATCGAGAAATTAAGATAGCCAGTCAGTTCATTAATTTTCATTAAAAAAGGGCTTTTTTTAATGGTTAATGAATAGGCAAGGTATAAATACATGTAATGATTCCATTTTACATGAAGTTCTGATTTTTACAATTATAATTTGATAATTTTGATTTCTCAGTAACTTAAAGTCGGTACCTGGGAATTTTATTGAAGGAGGTCCTCTATGGTCTCACTCCATCGTCCAACAACCTCTTTTGGGTTTTTCAATTGTATTTTAATTCCAGAGGTTATTTCAGCATACTTAGCCATATCCTCCCGTGCATCCACTATTTTGGCGTAGAACCTTTCTCTTTGGTGTTGGGCATTTGGTAGCTCTTTTAATCCCACTATTGATAGGCGAATATATTGTGCTTTACCTTTCCAAAACAAAACCAGTGTAGCTTTATGGGTACGAATGACATTGGCTGTAGTCGAAGTATTCGGCCATAAGCCAATCCTTAATTCGGTCCTGCTTACCGCTACGATCTCACCTACGCTAATCATTGCTGTATGAGGCCAGCCTTCTTCACTTATCGTCAACAGCATCATGGCTTCATGCTGCTTGTCGACAAGTTCTTTACCATTTAACAAGTCGAATACCTCTACTGGCATTTCCATCCCATTCATTTTTTCACCTTTTTCTTTAATTCCCTAGTAATCTGTTATATTTTGGTGCGATATTTCATTCCGTCCCACCGTTTCGCACCGTGAGCATCGATTTCAAATTGATCTAGCGCCCGATAAGCCAGATGATCAATGATATCGTTAACATTCTCAGGATGATTATAGAAGGCTGGCATCGGAGGGAATATAATGGTCCCCATTTTGGAAAGCGCCGTCATATTCTCCAAATGAATCGTATTCAGAGGGGTTTCTCTTGTCATTAGTAATAATTTTTTTCTTTCTTTCAACATGACGTCAGCAGATCGCGTTAGTAAATTATCCGCTAGTCCCATGCGAATGGAAGCTAGTGTTTTCATGCTGCAAGGTGCTACGATCATGCCATCAACCCGGTATGATCCACTTGATATTCTTGCAGCTTGATCTTTGTAAGAATAGGAATGATCAGCTAATCCCTCCACGTCTTTAACAGAATATGATGTTTCATGTTGAATGGTGGCATGTGCCCACGGGGACATGATTAAATGGGTCTCCACTTCACTGCTTTTAAGCATCTGAAGAATCCTAATTCCGAAAATGGCTCCAGTCGCTCCTGTTATTCCAACAATGATTTTCATTAATTCCCCACCTTACATTAGTCATTGAATCGAAACTTTATAGAAACTTATGCATTGGAAAATCCAGGAACGAATCGACTTGGATCCACCTCTTTAAATTCGGACCTTTTAAATTCATCTTTCAAATGAAATGGTACTGTACAGTCAAAAATGGTTTTACAGGAAATCCCCTTTTCCTGAATGGTAGGGCTGTATGCGGGATCTTGTGTAGGATCTAACGGGTGACAGCGCACTCCAGGAATGAAAACCGTATCAACATCACCTTGGTAACGAGTATTTAACGCCCATAAAACATCATTGCTATCGAAGGGATCCACATCTTCATCCACGATGAATACATGCTTAAGTTCAGAAAAGGCAGAGAATGCCAATAGTGCAGCTTGTCTTTGGCGCCCTTCATCACTTGGCTGACTTTTCTTGAATTGAAGAACAGCCATGTATTTACCTCCTCCTGAAGTATGGGCATAAACATTCAATAATTTTCCTGGCATGGACTTTTCCACCATTTGCAGAATGCTTGCTTCAGTTGGAATGCCAGCCATATTAACATGCTCCTCACTTGGACCAATAACTGTTTGCATGATTGGATTGATTCGGTGCGTTACGGCTTTCACTTTGATTAGAGGCAGATCCGCAACAGCTGAACCTGTATAACCAGGGAATTCCGGCATTGCTTTTCCAGTATTGGTGTTTTGATCTTCCCGAACACGCACTCCGGGAACCAATTCCCCTTCTATTACATATTCAGCATTCGCGATTGCTTTTTCATCAATGGTCAAGCATTGGACCAATTCTACCGCTTCTTTCCTGATCGCCCCTGCCACACTCAACTCATTAAAGCCAAGGGGAGTCGTAGGTGCTTCAAAACAAGCAGCGACTTCAATAGCAGGGTCAACACCGATACTAATGGAAATTGGTAACGGTTTTCCTGCTTTTTCAGCCTTTTCACGAAAAACTTCTAAATGGCGGCCAGGAACAAAATACATGGACATCTCATCTTTACTTTGTAAACATAATCGATGTATCGTTATATCAGATTCACCCGTTTCTGAATCGGAGGCATAGCACATTCCTATGGTGATATACGGGCCTGCATCTTCTTCTGTATTCGTAGGCGCAGGTATTAATTTTCTGATATCGAAATCGGGATCTTCTGCAAAGTGAACCACTTCTTGAGCTTTCGCTTTATCATTCGAAATGGTGATTGGATCAATTGGATTTTTTACAGCTTCATTTAAAAGGAACCCGAGCCGCTCCGGTTTTGTATCCAGCATATGGCCGACTCTTTCCCGGCTGGCTAAAAGTCCGATCACCACGCTTGAATCTTCATGTCCCAAAACATGATTGAAAACCATGGCAGGTCCGATCTTTGTTGGACGCATCACTGTCCCGCCAGCACCGACATGACGATACACCCCAGATAATTCAGCATGAGGATTGACTGGTTCATCCGTTTCAATCAATTGTCCTGGAATCGACTTCAGTAGTTCCAGCGCAGAACGTAAATCTCTCACTTTATTCATTTTTTCAGACATAATAAATCCCCCTGTCACTTTGTGATCAGTATCCTATGTATAGTCATTCAAATAACCTAAATGTTATCGGTTACAAATGATATTCTAAAGTGTATTTCTACTATACAGTCAATGGATATTTGAAAATTCAAGTAATTTTCTCTACAGGGATTTGCAGCTGACAAAAATCAACACTACTATCATTCTCGTAAAAGGTCGTATCCAATAAGCAAGCGTCCACAACGTCCCCTATAATTGTATAGTGATTTTCACTGATCCATTGAACCAATTCATTTAAAAACTGAATGTTATATGGCATTCCATATTTATACACACATGCATATTGCCCAGCAGGCAACGTCATCATGTTATCCATATCAGGATCTATAAAAGGTAATGCAGTATATATTCCCGCACCCTCGAAAACATCATCCGTTCCAAGCTTATCCTTTAAAATAACCGTGCCAAATCCCTCTGACGGAAGCATCTCATGTTTACTTAATACATTCCAAGCTTTCATCAGCGTTAAATGTAATTCTTCTCGGCACAATTCATTTTCAAATGGCATAAATAAGACATGCCTTTCAGGAAATTCTTCTATAATAGGTTTATCCAATTCACTTTTAATATTTTTGGCTTCTGAATATTTCATTAATCTTTGTTGAATAAATGTACGTGTATTCATCAAGGCATTTATTTCTTTTTCTATGAATTCTTGATGAAACTCCAAAAGTGATATGGCAGTGGTTAAATTTCGGTTTCCAATATGATCCTTAATATCATTCAGCTTGATGCCAATCGACTTCAAAAAGCAAATTTCCCTTAGAAATGGAATCTGAACTGCACTATAATATCGATAACCATGTTCATCTATATGTACCGGTTTAAATAGATCGATTTTATCGTAATAAATGAGAGTCTGTCTTGAGATACTGTGAATGGAAGCCATTTCACTGATTGATAAGTAATTGTCCATATGCGCTACTCCTCTGCAAATACTTTTTGTAAATTTCTTTCTAAGTCTTATATCATATATTAATTTATTAATTTCCCTCCTTCCATTCGGCAGCTACAACCGATTGGAGAGGGTCAGTATTCTAAAGAATCTTCAATCCCCTCTAACTTTACCATTTTTCCATTTAAAATGAATGGATTTTAAAGGCCCTGCCTATCGAAAAAATGGATCATATCTACATCTTCATTAATAAGCAATAAGTGAGAAAGTTAAATAATATTATTAAATTTTAAATTGAGCATAAAAAAATCCTCCTATGAATCAAAAGGATTATGGATTTTTTCACTATCGTCAGCAGTAATCATTACCAGCTTTTATGTTTTTGGACTTAAACTGATTCTTCTGGAAGGAATATTATTTAGAAGGGAATCAAAAATCAGACCACACAATAACCAAGAAGGAACAGGAGCTTACAAATACAATCAACTTGTGAAAGCAAAAAATAAAAACGTGCCTATTTGTGGACACGTTTTTCATATGAAAGGAATTTCCTGTATCTTAATTTGCATACAAGCGGTATTGGTCGCTTAATGTATCTCCATTACCGTAAATATAGGCTTTAGAGCCCGATGTATAGGAGGAATTGTCGTACTTCCATTTAATTCTGAGTCCCATGTTTCCGCCTGCTCCATATGTTTCATTGCCATTCTTCTTAATATATTGCGAGAAGCTATCCCACGTCCGGGGGCCAACCACACCATCCACTTTCAAGTTGTTTTCTTTTTGGTATTTCTTCACTCCCGCTTCGGTTTTTGGTCCAAAGATACCATCAACGTTAACCACTGCAGAATCCGTATAAAAACCCATGACATTCAGGATATACTGCATATTTCTGACCTCCACCCCATGAGTGTCCTTCCGCAAAATAGAATTCTTATCCCAGCTTTCGGGGTGGTGAAAACCTCCAGCAGATGCTGAAGCGGTAGAAAAAGATATCCCAAGGGCCATTGCCAATACTGCCAAACTAGTAAGTAATTTCTTCATAGCTCCATCTCCCTCTTTTTTTGTACATCCGAACTACCTTTACTATTTCCCTTCAGATTAATATTTCCCTTCCGACCGATGTCCTGTTTTGTCCTTGCTAAACAAAAAGTGTCCCAGAAGGCTCGAATAAGTGGGATACCTAGATAAAGTAGATCTCATAACGCAAACCACTTCATACGAAACTTGGATAAAGGAGTTCAATACATGTCAGAAAGTCGAATTACAATATATTTTTTGAATGGCAAATGGATTGCAGAAAAAAAAGGCATGCTCCCTTTTTCGGGAATCATGCCTTTATGTAAGGAAAATAGATGCTGCAGGAAGTAACTACACTAGCCGTTTCTATCAACATTCTAACTTAAATGATAGGTTTGACTGTGTATAGTATACTTATTGATTTTTTCCATGCTTGGTTCAAAGCCAATACCGGGCAATTCTGGAATACTGATTATTCCGTTTTCCACTGTAACTTCAGGGTCGGTAATATCTTCTGCCCAATAGAGGGAGGAAGCTGCGGTATCGCCGGGAAGAGTGAAGTTTGGCAGTGATGTGATTGCAATATTATGAGCTCTTCCAATGCCTGATTCCAGCATACCCCCACACCATAGCGGAATTTCATGTTCAAGACATAAATCATGGATTTTCCTGGATTCAGTCAAACCTCCGACACGGCCAATCTTGATATTAATAATTTTACAGCTGCCCAATTTAATAGCTTTCCTTGCATCCTCTAATGAGTGAATGCTTTCATCCAGGCAAATAGGTGTTTTTAACCTTGACTGTAAATCTGCATGGTCAATGATATCATTATAGGCAAGCGGCTGTTCAATCATCATTAAATTAAAATCATCCAAGGCGGATAACCGGTCTATATCTTGTAAGGTATAAGCTGAATTTGCATCTGCCATGAGCGGGATTTCAGGATATACTTTTCGGACCTTGTCTATTAATTCAACATCCCAGCCCGGTTTGATTTTTAGTTTAAAGCGTTTATAGCCTTCACCGAGTCGAGCTTCAATTATATCTAGGGTCGAATCAATCGAATCCTTTATTCCGATGCTTACCCCCACTTCAATTTTCTTTTTTGTTCCACCTAACACATTTGAAAGAGAAGCACCCTGTTTTTTAGCATACAGATCCCAAACAGCACCCTCTAAAGCGGCTTTTGCCATGTAATTGCCGCGAATATGGGTGAAATATTTTTCGGAAATTTCATCAGGATGCTTGATTTCATTTTTAAGGATAATTGGAATTAGATAATCTTCGAGTATATGCCAGTTTGTTTTTAAGGTCTCTTCATTATACAGAGGGTCGAGCATCGCAACCGATTCAGCCCAACCGGAAATGCCATCATCGCTTTTTGCTTCCACAAGGATAAAATCGCGATTGTATTCCGTCCCAAAGCTAGTAGTAAAGGGGTGAAGCAAGTCAAGCTTCAGATGCCTTAAAATAACTTGTTTAATTTTCACTAGTAGATTCTCCTTTTGAGGATAAAACTATTTACCCCCGTCTTTTTCAATTGCTGACAGCAGCTTATTGTTAATTCATATTTACATATAAACCTGCTTATTTCCTTGATAGCACATAAAACTGAACGGGAATTTCCTTCATGGAATTCTTCATAAAATCTGTTACCTGCCATCCTTGCTGAAATAAATCGGTAAAAATGTCCCTCGTTTTCATCCGCCATTCATTGGCCGCTTGAATGTTTGTGACTCTTATTGTTCGGAAGTCCTTTGGAATGGCCACAAAAGCTGTATCACATTCTTGTTCAGGCAGCGGAAGAGTGAAAGAAGGAACAGGCACTCCCTCTTCAATGGCATCCCATTGGATAAGCGAGTTTTCTATCATAAAGTCCAACGGCATTCCCTGTCCGCTAGAATCCGTTTTCTCCTTTTTACCAATATGCCATTCGACAAGAAAGCGGTCAGAAGGAATTCCGCTGTTTAAAAGATCTTCCATTTCACCATAGCAGTTTGGTATATAAGTGGAACATACCCCGCCAAGCTTGGCTATATTTAAGTACCCATTAACACTTTCTAATGGATCGTATGTCCAGGTAATAAGGGAATAGCCGAGCTTTATCGCCTCCTCACGTTGTGCTGACTTTAACTTTTCCCCTATACCTTTGTTGCGATATTGCTCATCAATCCCCAGAATATGTGAACAAAGATAGGCTGATTGCCCATTGAATCCCGGAAAGCTATATTGAAATCCAATCAGCTTCTCCTCGCAATAAGCTCCTATAACCAAACCGCCGTTTTTCACAGCAGTTATGGTTTGGTGTGAAGGGATTGAGTCGGTTTCTCCCCAAATGGCGGATTCAAGCTTTCTTACTTCCTCTAGCTCTTCAATTCGATGAAGAGAACGAATTGCAATTTCATGTGTATTCGTCATGGTTAACCTCCTATGAAAAGCACAAGCGCCTTGATCGACCCAACATAAGATGGACAAGTAAGTTCAACAGCTGACGGCTTATCGTGCAAGGCACTGGAGCTATCATTTAAATACTTTATGTTTACGAAATACTCTCTTATTTTTCAACAAAAGAAATTATTCCACTTTACTGAAATCAGCCTCTTGCAATGGAGTCATTTTTGTTTTCTTTACGATTTTATAACCTAGAAAAGCCAGTAAAAATAATGGAAGCCCGATATAAGAAATTAAAATTCCATACCAGTCAATCTCAGGGCCGAAAAAAGCAGAGTAATTTTGTCCCAGGATAGCCGTAACACATAAAAATGTCGCTAATATTGGACCGAATGGGTACCATTTTGATACATAAGGCAAATCTTTTAAATCTCTTCCTTGTGCAATATATGCCTTCCGGAATCGATAATGTGTAATCGAAATTCCTAACCAGGATAAAAAGCCGGATAATCCTGCAGCATTCAATAACCAATTGTAAATCGAACCTTCACCGAAAAAAGAGGTCAGGAAAGCTGCCATCCCAACGATGGTAGAAAAGTACACAGCATTCACTGGAATGCCGCCTGAATTCACTTTTTTTAGAAACGAAGGGGCTTTGCCTTCTTTCGCCAGCACCCAAAGCACGCGAGAAGCCCCGTACATGGCCGAATTGCCCGCAGAAAGAACGGAAGTAAGAATGACCACATTCATAACGGAGGCAGCGATGGCAAGCCCTGCGTTTTGAAAAACTAGCGTAAAGGGACTTACCGCAATATCTTCAATATCCGAGCTTAACAAACGCGGATCATTATAGCTTATTAAAAATCCAATCACGATTATTGCCAATACATAAAACAAGAGCAGTCTCCAGAAGATTTGCTTAATGGCCTTTGGTATATTTTTTCTCGGGTTTTCACTCTCGCCGGCTGCAATTCCTACTAACTCGGTGCCTTGAAAGGCAAACCCGACCACCATAAAGACACTTATAATGGATAAAAAGCCTCCCTTAAACGGTGCCTCCCCTTTGGTGATATTTTCAAAACCTACGGCATCCCCTCCCATGATTCCTACAATCATTAATAACCCTACTGCTATAAAGATGATAATCGTCAAAACCTTTATAATGGCAAACCAGAATTCTGATTCTCCATATCCTTTTACCGATAAAATATTCAGGCCAAATATGAGTGCAAGAAATAATGCGCTCCAAATGATGCCCGGAACAGAAGGCAGCCAATATTTCATAATAAGGGAGGAGGCTGCTAATTCCAACGCGACTACGATTGCATTGTTATACCAATAGTTCCAACCGATCGCAAATCCCAATGCCGGATCGACAAACCTTGATGTATAGGTACTAAAAGAGCCTGTGATAGGAATAAGGGCAGCCATTTCGGCTAAGCTTGTCATCAGGAAGTAAACCATGATTCCGGCAATTATATAGGCAGCTACAGCTCCTCCAGGACCCGCAGTATGAATAATGGAACCGCTTGCTAAAAATAGCCCTGTTCCAATGGTTCCGCCGATTGCGATCATGGAAAGATGCCTTGGTTTGAGTTTTCGCTCCAGTTGTTTTTCTTCAGCAGCTGTTTGGTCCCCGGTTTGTGATGTTTGTGCGGTATTTTCCATAAAACACCCCTTCATTAATTTTTTTGTTTAAAATTTTATTCTCCTGCCGTCATCATTACTGTGTTAATTAAAATCTTCGTTCCATAGATAAGTGCTTTTAAATTAAACATCATATCCGGATGGTGCAGACCAGGCGTTAGATCGCAGCCTAACCCTATCATGGTTGCTGTTAATTCAGGATTTTTGGCTGTATAAAAATGAAAATCCTCGCCTCCTTGAGAAACACAGACCGGAACGACATTTTCCGCCCCGAGGATATCTTCTATTGCGGCCTCAGCCAGCTTTATCGCTTTTTCATGCAAGGTCGCAGCGGGGACATATTCTTCCGCAGACCAGGAGATGGATGTTTCAGTTTGTTCCATTGTCTGGTCAATAGCATCCTTCGTTAAGCGATTCAGTTCATTCATTACATCATTTGACTGCGCTCTGGCATCAATAGCAAAGACAGCTGTTTCCGGGATAACGTTTGATGCTTTGTTGTTTGTTTCAAATTGAGTCATTTTGATGGAATAAGGAGTTTCGGTTTCCAGATTAATCTGCTGTAATTTTTGGACAAGCAAAGCTGCTGCCTCGATTACATTTATTCCATCTTGCGGACGAGATGCATGGGCCTGAATGCCTTTGATTGTTCCCCTTATTGTTTCGGCTGAGCCATGGACAATGACGGGGGAAGCCTTCATATAAGGAACTTCCGTACTGGGTCTTACATGTATCCCGAATAAATATGTAACATTCTCCAACGCGCCATCATTGATCAGTTGAAGAGCGCCTTCCCCTTTTTCTTCCGCAGGCTGAAATATAAATCGGAGAGTGTGTTTAGGCCGGATTCCGCTGGAGGCAATGGCCAATGCTGTATATAAAACCATTGTGCTATGTGCGTCGTGTCCACATGAATGATTTGCCTTTACAACTCCATCTACTTCCTGAACAAGCGCATCCATATCAGCCCTTAATGCCACAACCTTTTTTGAGAAGCCTGGAATCTCGGCAATGATTCCATAATGACTCTGAAATGTTTTTACGGTTATTCCCGCTTCCCTAAGACATTTTAAAATATAGCTAGACGTCCTTTTCTCCTGCCAGCTTGGCTCAGCCAAGGAATGCAGGTCATGATAGGACTTTAACAATAATTCTTGATGCTGATCAATATATTGAATCGGGTTCATAATGATGCACCTCCCCCTTTACATGAATTTAAACTCATTCATTAAACACTTCATAACTTGAATATAGCCCTTCTAATTTTTGCTGGTGGGTATATATCCGTTTTGCGTCTTTTTGATGTATGCCTGCAATAACCAAGTCCAATAAGCTAATGACGGAAGCGATTGAATTCGTTCCGGTTTCTGCGTTTTCTTCAGTTGTCAGTGCAATATCAGAGATGCGGCCAACAGGTGACAGGAGGCGGTCTGTAACTGAAATTAAACAAACTCCTTGTTCTTTTGCACACTCCGCAACTTTTAATGTTTCATTCGCATATCTTGGAAGGGAAAAAACAACTATCACAGACTTGTTAGTGAGATTACAAAACTTTTCATAGAAGTCACCTGTTGGAGAACATAAACTTACATTTTCCCTTAATGAACTTAGCGTATAGGAGAACCAATAGGCAGCAGCATGGGAAATCCGATGCCCTGCAATTAATATTTGGTCAGCCTGTATCAGGACATCGACCGCTTTCCATATATCCTGAACGTTCGTATGATCTAATAGATGCCTTAAAATATGAACTTCGTTTTCTATCACTTTGGTAAATGGATCTTGCTTGTCATCAATGCTAAGAATGGAATCACTATTGGATATATCCGTTTGATTTTGGTGCAGCAGCTGTTTTTGAATTCTATCCTGCATTTTACTAAACCCTTCAAATCCTAAAGAATAGGAAAACCGAATGACCGTCGTTTCACTGACCTCCGCTTCCCGACCAATTTGAAAAGCCGTTTTAAAGGCAGCTTGATCCAAATTTTCAATCAGGTAAGCGGCAACCTTTTTTTGACCTGTCGATAGATGGTCAAATCTTTCTTTCACTAATAATTTAAATGGTAGATTCTCCACAATGTCACTCCTTTCTGGTGAATCAAATACTTCTTTTTAACAAAATGATGAAGGTAATACTTCTTTGTTTTATACACTATCACAATTTAATTAGAAAAAGAAGATGATTTTTTGATTTTTTTGATAATTATTAACTTCAAAATTCTAGTAACAATTTGCCTATCAGATAGTAAGCAAAAAAATGACTATTAAGAAAGCAGACTGTAGACAAATCCAAATAAAAGACCGTTTTGCCTGCCGTTTTTTAAAAATTCCCGTTGATTTCAGAAATCCGCTCCCTTTCCGCCGACTGTCTGCCAAGCCTCCTCGACGCAAGCGTCTGCGGGGTCTAGGCTAGCCAGTTTTTCGGCAGGAGTGTCGCAAATTTCTTCAATCCATTAAGAATTATAGTAAAAAAACTTGAAGGATCATCCAGTCTTAAAATAATTCGGGATGAGACTATCCTAGAGTTTTTTCTTAATGGACGTTCCCTGTGATTTCTGAAATCCGCTCCCTTTCCGCCGACTGCCTGCCAAGCCTCCTCGACGCAAACGTCTGTGGGGTCTAGGCTAGCCAGTTTTTCGGCAGGAGTGTCGCAAATTTCTTCAATCCATAAAGTTTTATAGTAAAAAAACTTGAAGGATCATCCAGTCTTAAAATAATTCGGGAAGAGACTATCCTAGAGTTTTTTCTTAATGGACGTTCCCTGTGATTTCTGAAATCCGCTCCCTTTCTGCCGACTGCCTGCCAAGCCTCCTCGACGCAAGCGTCTGTGGGGTCTAGGCTAGCCAGTTTTTCGGCAGGAGTGTCGCAAATTTCTTCAATCTATTATTTAGGCTCTTTTCGTAAAGATTGTTGTTTTTAAAACGAAACTATTTAAGGTTGATTGGAGCGGAAGTGCGAGACTCCTGCGGGAGCAGCGGGACAGGTGAGACCCCACAGGCGTTTACGCCGAGGAGGCTCACCGCCCGCCCCGCGGAAAGCGAGCATCTGGAGGGGAAATCAACCACACCGCACTACTTAGTAAATAGCAACAAAGAAAACAGCTATTATTTATTACAGTAAAAAAACTTGAAGGATAATTCAGTCTAAAAATAATTCGTGATGAGGCTAGCCTACATTTTTTTCTTAATAAACGTTCCCGTTGATTGGAACGGAAGGTGCGAGACTCCTGCGGGAAAAACGTGTCTAGGGGAGACCCCGCAGGTGGAAGCCGAGGAGGCTCCCGAGACCGCCCGCGGAAAGCGAGTACCTGGAGGGGAAATCAACGTTCTAATTTTACAAACCCTCAAAAAAAAAAATTCCAGGTGATTGGAACGGAAGGTACGAGACTCCTGCGGGAAAAGCGCGTCTAGGGAGACCCCGCAGGCGCAAGCCGAGGAGGCTCCCGGGACCGCCCCGCGGAAAGCGAGCATCTGGAGGGGAAATCAACCACACCGCACTACTTAGTAAATAGCAACAAAGTATGCGAAAACAGCTATTATTTATTACAGTAAAAAAACTTGAAGGATAATTCAGTCTAAAAATAATTCGTGATGAGGCTAGCCTACATTTTTTTCTTAATAAACGTTCCCGTTGATTGGAACGGAAGGTGCGAGACTCCTACGGGAAAAACGTGTCTAGGAGAGACCCCGCAGGCGCAAGCCGAGGAGGCTCCCCAGACCGCCCGCGGAAAGCGAGTGCCTGGAGTGGAAATCAAATCCACCACCAAATTACATTTCTTGGTTCGGGTCTCTAATTACTTTATTTGTAAAGTTAACAACTTCATTGACATTAAGATATATGTTAGAATATTCAGTAGTTTCAACTTATTCAAGGGGGGCTATTTAATGGGGGAATCATCTAAAGGACACGAACTTTTGCAGGTTATAACGGAGGGGAAACAGCCTCCGAATTGTGATTTAACGTTGCAGATTGAAGCAAATCATGCACAGGATGGAATTGCTAGGGGACTATGGAAAGTGGATGAAAAATTCATAAACGGAAATGGTGTAGCAATGGGGGGATTTGTCACTTCTGCAGCAGATATTATAATGGCTTATGCGATCTCATCTAAATTAAGCATCGGACAATCCTTCGCATCGATTGATTTACATACTACCTTTCATCGGCCAGTAAGATTAGGAGACGTACAGGTCGAAGCAAAAGTAGACCGAATTGGAAAAAAAACAGCTTATGTACTTGCAGATTTATTTCAAAATGATAAAAAAGTGGCAAGTGTCGTGTCATCAGTTATGGTCCTTTAAACCGAAAAAAAAGCATGTTGCACAAAAAATCCCTTCGTAACATGCTTCTTTCATTTAGATAATTCGGTAAATCAATAACGGCTCACAAGATTTACCGCTTCGCCTAATTACTTCATTGTGAGCTCCATTATATATTTACTTGAAGTATCCCCATCATCAAACTAACCATCGCAGCAAAGGGCTTTTGAGATCCATGGTGAACAGACCGTAATCAATGACGACCATTTCATCATTCTCGTTATATCCGACATTATCCAATCGTAAATCTATTGGGATAATCCCGTACTTCAGGAGTTTTAATTCCAACTTGATCAGTTTCGTATATTCATTGATTGCAAACGGCACTTTCGTGTCCAGCTTCTTCATGATAATCCAGCCCGTCCCATGCTCCTTAACCGGACAAAAATACTTTTTGACTTTCTCATTACAGTTATTATATATATAAGCTTCATTTGCATTGCTTAGTAATCCTACTTCCGAAAATGCAACTTTTAATATATAGCCATTATTTAAATCATAGACAACTCGGTTAAATCCATGCCCAATGATTTTATACTTGAACCTTAGCGTTTTTTTGGCAGAAGACATTTTTTGTCCAGCTGTTTTATAAAATTGGAATTTCCCCATTTGAGATATCCAGGACTCAATGGCTTTTATCTCTTGCCGGGACAGCATTGTACTCTTATTCGTCTGATGTATCCTTGCCTCACCATTGTTAATAGGCCATAACATTCCCTAAACGTCTCCTTTTTTTTAATATTTGTTACTAGAGAGATGGGTTTCCAGGGATGAAAAAACAAGTACATAGAAGAATCAATAATAAGGAAAAGATTTTTGCAGCAGTTTCATGAACGGCAAGAATTTTCATAGGTATGGGTATGCTATTTGTCGTTCCTAAACCATTTCCAGCATCCATGGATCCATTACCGATTATGTTCTCAGTTTTTCAAGATTTCCCCTTCATTATATAGTATGACTTTATTATTAAACGGCTTG
Organism: Bacillus sp. T-10(2022); assembly: GCF_056502895.1. Classification (NCBI taxonomy): domain Bacteria; kingdom Bacillati; phylum Bacillota; class Bacilli; order Caryophanales; family Bacillaceae; genus Bacillus; species Bacillus sp. T-10(2022). Next base: position 2,227,557 of record NZ_CP113518.1, on the reverse strand, counting down.
TACTGTAGCTGAGGACCTGGAAAAAAACACTACACTTATTCCAATGAAGGAATAGAGTGAGATAAAAATGCTTATTTTTTGAAGTCTTCTTAAATAAATTCAAAAACCCCGGGGTAGTTTATCCGGGGCTTTTGAATTTTCATATTGTTTTTTGATAAGTATGAAGAAGAATTTTTCAAGTGTTATGCTAATAAGTCTACATCTTTTGATTGCTCCATATGATTATTCTTTTTAATGGAAAGCGCAGCGATGATTGAAATTGCGGAACATGCGATTAAGAACCAAAAAGCCCCGTTGTAAGAACCTGTTAGTGTAATGATAAAGCCCATGACAAGTGGTGATATAAATCCTGCTGCCTGTGCCCCCATATTAATTATTCCCATTGCGGAACCGATAACCTGTTTAGACATGATTTTATGCGGCAAAGCAAAAGCAACTGTAAAGGCAAAACTTTTAAAGACCATGCAAAGATTCAAATATACCATAGCTGCTACAATGGAAGTCGAGGTAAACATCATATATAGGAATATCCCTGACATAAGCATGCCAAATGCCGCATAATATTTTTCCAAGTTATTAAAAAACCTGTCAAGAAGCCATCCGCTGAACAACATAGCAACTCCAGTTGAGATACCCGGTAACGCTGCATAAAAACCCATGGACAACAGATCCATCCCCCTAGCTTCCATCAAATAGGATGGAATCCAGGAAGAAAGTCCCCAATTTACTATTCCGGCAGCAAACCACATCACAGTTATTTTCCACAAGCCAGAATTCATCAGTAATTCCTTCATGGGAACACTATTCTCTTTTAATGTTTTGTTTGAAGCAGTGCTTTCTTTTGGTTTAAAATATACCCAGAAAGCTATCGTTAACAATATTCCTAGCAACCCGATTACATAAAACATGTTTCTCCAGCCCATAAATAATATCATCGGCGCGGCCACCAGTGGGGCAAGTGCCATCCCAAAGTAATTGGATGACATTAAGTAAGCAGAAGCCTTTGGCCTTTCTTCTCGGGGAAAATAATCCGCAATCCCCTTTTGGGAAGCGGAAGGATACCCTCCTTGACCAAGCCCGAAGAGAAAACGTATAACAAGTAACGAAATAAGAGACCAGGCAAAACCGGTAAATACTGTAAAAACAGACCAAACAATGATGGACCATATTAAGACTTTTCTGGAACCCAGTTTATCCGTTAGCCACCCTCCTGGTATTTGCATGATAGCATAGGATAAGAAGAAGCTACTCAAGATTGCCCCGACAGCGGCAGCATCCAAATTAAATTCTTCCTTAATAGATACAACAGCCACACTCATGACCATCCGATCCAAATAATCAACCAGATAACCAACGAACAGCAAAAATAATATAAAGTGCTTATTTTGGGACCCTCCAATGTAACGCTTCATCTTATTCCTCCCTTTTCTACTAATCCTTCATTTTTCTTTCCATAGGCGAATTGATAGGGATTATCTATCGATCCTAAATGTTGCCACTTTATCTATTTTTGAACTTTGGAACCTTCTAATTACCTTTCCATCTCGTGCTCCTGTGTATTCCCCATGATAAACGGTTAATTTCCCATTTATATAAACCACATGTATGCCCTCAGGCTCTAATAGCGGCTCTTCAAATGTAGCTCGATCTTTAATTATTTCGGGATCAAATATAACAATATCTGCCTGATATCCCTCTTTTATTAACCCCCTATCCTTTAATCTCATTAACTGCGCAGGAGCACCTGTCATTCGACGAATCGCTTGTTCAAGCGTCAAAGCTCCTTCTTCCCTAACATATTTGCCTAATACTCTCGGAAATGTCCCATATAATCGAGGATGCGGCTTACCTCCAAAAATCCCATCCGATCCCACCACTTGTAGTGGATGACACATACTCAGCAAAACATCTTCCGCAAAGCCCCAATGAATAACCATTGCTACATTCCCTTTTTCCTCAATGAGAATATCAAATGCGGCATCTTCAGGGGATTGTTGCCTAATTTCTGAAATTTCAATCATGTTCTTACCTTCTAAGCATTTATTAGAATCCGTTTGAACGGATGTAATAATGATATTTTTCCAGCCACAATTCAAAACCCAATTTTCATACTCTGTGTTTGTTTTAAATTCATCTGAGATTCTTTTTCTGATTTCTGGAATACTCAATCGTATCAGCGTTTCTTCCGTTCCCCCTGAATGCATCCAAGGTGGAAGTATGGCATGAAAAACGGTTGAAGCGGCTGAATATGGATATTGATCAAAGGTAATTTCAATACCTTCCTGTCTAGCGGCATTCATCTTGTCCAGTGCTTTCTTAAATTTATCCCTATTTCCCTGGCCGATTATCTTAAAATGGGAAATATGCAATCTTACACCGGATTGTCTGGAAACATCTATGACTTCATCCAAAGCTGATAAAGAATGAATGCTTTCATTCCGAATATGGACAACGAAACAGCCGTCATATTTCGCGGTACCCTTACATATTTCAATCAATTCTTCCTTATTGGAGAAAACATTTGGGGGATATACCAATCCTGAGGACAAGCCTACTGCTCCCATACGCATTCCTTCCTCGACCAGCAAACGCATTTTTTCCAGTTCCTGTTTAGTAGCCACTCTATCCTCAAATCCCATGACCAAGGAACGAACCGCGCCATGAGGTACCAGGTAAGCTGCGTTGCCTATTATTTTTGACTTTTCTAGAAATGAAAAATATTCATCTATGCTATTCCATGGCCACTCCCCAATATCGCCATTTAGTCCACTTAATTGTTTTTGCCATAACGGCTTTGTTTCTTCTGATACAGGAGCGACAGAAATGCCATCCTGTCCAAATAATTCTGTAGTCACACCCTGAAGTGCCTTTATTTTATGAACTTCCGGAACGGTGCAAAGTAAATCGGAATGGACATGTGGATCAATAAATCCTGGTGAAACTGCCAACCCATTGGCATCGATAATTTGCTCAGCCTGTTCGCTGCTTAAATTCCCGATAATAGTAATTCTCCCATCCTCTATTCCAATGTCAGTTTTAGTCCAAGGGTTCCCTGTTCCATCATAAACCCTTCCATTTTTTATTATCACGTCTAGCATTTGATCACATCCTTTTTATGTTAGTTAGACTAATAGATGATTCAAAATAGAATCAAAAGGGTAAATCGGTCTGGTTATATTCTTGTAATCAAAGGTTGATAACTTTGCACTGCTTAACCCTGGCGAGTCAACCGTTATTATTTCTTTAGCAATAGGCATGAAGGCTGCCCGGAAATGGTGTGATGATTTCAAACCAACAATACTTGATTTCTCAACATCTATTCCATGTAGGAGGAAAATTTGTTCATCAAACGTCTGTGAATTTACAGAGCATACAATGATATCCACATTTCCAACCGTTAATCTTGCACTTCTCCCCAAGTTCACTTTGCTTCCATTCCACATCGGTGAGGATTGAATAAACTTGCCATCAGAAAGGCTTTTTACATAAGCTGATATTTTTAGAGGGTTACCATGTAATGTATCTGTTTTACCACCTAATTCAACATGAATTAGGGAACCCACACCTTCTTTATGGGCCATTTTTGCTACTTCCGGATCAAAAATAAATCCAAAGCAGCTATTTGGAATGTTTGCTTCAATCATTTCTTTCAATAAAAAGGTCCCATCGCCTGGTGTACCTGCACCAGGGTTATCAGAAGCTTCATTAATGATGATTGGCATTTCAGTTCGGGAGAAAGCATATGAAATGGCTTTCTTTGGTGTCGGTAATATAGGAAAAAATTCATCTTTCTTCTCAAAAATTCTAACAGCTATATCATCTGAAATTTTTTGTGCTAAAGAGGGTTCATTATTCGTAATGGTAATTACAGAAACTCCTGCGTGAGGGATATCTGAATAGGGAAAGCCGTGAAATAAGGTGCAATCAAGCACCTCAGGATGCTTTTCCCATTCTTCGCACCATTCATTGATTTCTTTAATCGGAGAAAAGTAGGAGGTTGTAGTAGGGATAAGTAATGGTAATTTCGTTAGAGCCATTTCCGGGTTTACTTTCCCTTGAATGATGCGAGCAGTTAAATCAATCGCTTCAGTCCCCCTTTCATAGGAATCCGTATGAGGGTAATCTATATTGCCGAGTAGTACATTAGCTTCTTTAACCATGGTTTCCGTAATATTGCCATGCAGGTCCAAAGCAACTACAATTGGTATTTCTGATCCCAAAATGCTTCTTAATTCCGATAAAATTTCACCTTCAATATCGTCAATTCCTTCTGCTACTCCTGCTCCATGAAGAAATAGACAAATCCCATCCAGTTTGCCAGAATTCATAATGCTAGATATTAATAGATTTTTTGCTTTTTGGAACGTTTCCTGTGTTATCGTTCCTGAAGGATTGGCCATGGCTGCAAAGGTCGGCACAATTTCAATCCCCAACTCTTCTCCCCGATTGATCATCCCACCCAAATAATCTAATACATCAGTATGCCTTTCGAGAAGTTCCTCTCCTTGGGTCCATTCCCAGACTTTAAATAAGTCGACTGTCGTTCTTACTCGAGAAAACGTATTCGTTTCATGGGCCAACTGACCGATTGCTATTCTCATAAAATTACCCCTTTCTTCACTCGTATTGACTAATAAAAATCCTATCTGACTGACTCCTTGGAAAATTGAAATTCATACAGCTGTCGGGGTCTTCCCCGGTGTATGGGCTGTTCCTCACCTACGATGACAGCTAGATTCGTATTTTCAAGGGTATTCAGGATTCTCCTTGCGCTCCTAATGGTTAAACCTAGTCCGTTAGCAAGATCATTTGCTGTGATGCATCTATTGCCAAAGTACTCACAAAAGGAAAGTAATTTGTTTATGGTTGCAATACTGAGTCCAGCTGTTTTTGCTAAGTTCATTAGATGTGGATCATCACTCCGCAAGGAATATTTCAATCTCCTATCTTTTCCAACAGGTCCAAAAACAGTTCCATCCATGTCAACCACAAAGCAACTCGGTTTATTAACTTTCGCTTTCATAAGTGCTTTACGAGCACTCACTTCCGCTTCGTTTGCTGTATGTCCGAATCCTATTCCGATGGTGGTCTCTACATCGATTTTCATGGCTATCTCATCTAACAACGGAGCTTTTTTATATTTATGGGTAGTCCTTTCAATGGCGCCCCGAGTGGTTATAAATCGCACTTCATCTCGTTCTGACCAATCAAAAATAGCCTGGGCCTCTTCACAAAAATCTATAAGAAGATTTTGCAGTACAGCCTTTTTTCGCTGTTCTCCATATTCTGATATGGGCTTTTTTAAAGAAGAAAGCAAGTTATTAAAATGCAGGATTCCAATTGCAATTTGTGTATCGCTTTGAAGCAGGGCCTTCCCTTCTAAAAGAACATTATTCAGGCTAGTTCGAATAGCAGACATAGTAGGGACAACCCTGAATACTAGCACCCCTAGCCCTTTTAACGATTCGTATACGGATTTAACACATGTAACTGCCACTTGAGTTTGATTATTTTTCCATAGTTCATAATGAAAATGAACCAATTCATCTGCTTTTTGATCGGATTTCAGAAACAGCTTTTCTGGATATATTTCTAAATCCTCCAAACATTCTTTTACTTCTCTAGTTGGCAATGTGTCTATACTAATCCTCAACGGTTCCTTAATTGGATTAAATGAGGTTTCTGTAATGATCTTAAAAAGAGTACGATACAAAGATGTACCTGTTGAAGGAATAAAAACCATAGGCTTAGTAATATTTTGATTCTTTGCTATTTGATAAGGGATGGTGCCTAAAAAGAATAAAACATCCGCCTCATCGACTCTTTTTTTTATCACATCTATTGTTTCCTGTTCATGTTTGTACGGTGCAGGGAACATGGTAATGTCGGAGTACGATTGGCCGATGGTAAACACTAGTTCTACTAAATCTAAAGGACCTATAACTAATACTTTTGTATTCATTCATCCTCCACCTATTTTCAAATAATACTGAATAGTAAGTTTTTATTATTGTTTATAACTTTAACTATCAAAATATTAAAAGTAAATGTCTGTTAATGGACCGAATTACGTTTTTTTGAGCAGTCAGTTATTTATTTGGTCTTTCTCCATTCCATTTCCACTAGAGGATACTATATCTTCGTACATTATATTCACTTCAAATAAACCCCGTTAGTTTAAAACTCCCTTTATCCAGTTGGCCATTTGCTTGAATTTTGAATAGGATTTTTTCTATTAAGATTAAATATTAATAGGAAAATAACTAACCATTCAAGTAGCTGTAAGATGGACATACTTGTAACGGTTTTACCACTGCCACTTTCCCCAACGAGACCGAGTACCTTTTCTTGTTTTAGTTCAAAATTAATGTCCTGAACAAGGGGGGACTATAGTTAACTGAATGGTAGCTGGCATACGATTTGTAACCTCGTCCCAGTGAACCCAAAAAGTTAGACATTTTATTTAAATAAGCAGCCTTAAGGACATGTACCCGGAAATCTACTGGGCTCCTGCCTTTTAATTTCTTCAGATACCCAATCCCACCATATGCAAAAAAAATGGTATATTATTCTTTGACATCAATGGTTTAAGACAAGGAGTGATGAAGTATTCGTAAAAGTTGGATCATTTCAGCAATAGTTGGATTATTGCTTATTTGTTTAAGTGTAATTGCCTTCAATTATTTCAAGAGCGATAAAACTGAAAAAGGGAAAAATGCGGAAGCCAAGGAATCCAAAATTCCTGAGGTAGAGGAATATGGCGGGATCCATCTAAAAAAAGTCGGCGATAAGGTTCACCAAAAAAATTGGGGAACATTCACATTACTAGAAACGAAGTCTATTAATGAGTCATTTGAATTGGCACCCATGGTCATCACAGTCAAGGATATCCGCAGGATTCAATTATCATCACTTACAGATGAAACAAAGGAGGAGCTCAAGGCCTATACGGGATTGAGTTTTGAAGAGGCCTATTCGATATATTATAAAGAGAATTTATCCATGGAGGAAATCGATCAACAGGCGGCGTTGTCTAAAACGGATATCGATGAAGAGGTTTCTTTTCTAGAGATAACTTATTCTGTTGAAAATAAGGACTCGAAGGAACTTCAGTTCTTCAGCATGGAAAATGTTACTTTCAATGATGATCTTACATATGATGTGCCTTCTAAAAATTTCATCCATTCGGGGGATACTTTTATAGGGACAAAAAAAGTAAGTCGTTCAGATTACCAACCAGGAGAATTGAGAAAAGGCACAATTGGTTTATTGGTTGATCCCGAGGCAAACTTAGATCGGCTCGATTCCTTTTCATTCACTACCGATGATATAGCGGATGGTGAGTCTCATGAATTATTGGTGGATGGGACTTCATTTGATATTCCCCTAAAAGGAAAGTAGTTTTATAGTCTATAAACCCTAAATAAGGGGAACCTCGAAAAAAGGTTTCACTTATTTAAGGTTTCATCTGAGCTCCCTTACGATAACTGTTATGCTTATCTCTCCCCGGCAGTAGGGCTCTGCGTTGCTTCCTCCATTAATATTCTACGCAATATTTTCCCGACAGCTGATTTTGGCAGTTGCTCCCTGAACTCAAAACTTCGCGGCACTTTATATCTGGCCAATCGTTGCATGCAATACTCCCTGATTTCCTGCTCCGAGACTGACTTTCCTCTTTTTAAGACTATAACCGCTTTTACCGTTTCCCCTCGGTATGAATCCGGTACTCCATATACACATGTCTCTTTTACGGCTGGATGCTGATAAATAATATCCTCGACTTCAATTGGATAAACATTATAACCGCTTGCAATGATCATATCTTTCTTCCTGCCTACGATATAAAAATATCCGTCTTCATCCATCGTCGCGATATCCCCAGTGTAAAGCCATCCATCTCGCAAAGCTGTTGAAGTTGCCTCTGGATTTTTCCAATATCCCCTCATTACTTGCGGACCTTTAATGATCAGTTCGCCTGTTTCTCCTGCTGGCAATTCATCAATACCTGTTTTCAGATTGACGATTTTAGCATCGGTATTAGGGTATGGAATTCCGATACTTCCTGGTTTTTTCTGTCCTATGACTGGATTGCGGTGTGTAGTGGGTGAAGTTTCCGACATTCCAAAACCTTCAAATATTGTAACCCGTAATTTTTTTTCGAACTGTTGAATGATTTCTATCGGGAGCGGGGCAGAACCACAGCTGCAGTACTTAAAGCAGCTTAAATCGTCAGCCGTTATATCCGGGTGATTCAGTAAAGCAATATACATGGTCGGGACACCAGGAAAAATGGTTGGCCGATGTGTTCGAATCAAATCTACCACCTTATTTATTTCAAATTTCTCTAATGTGATATAAGTTGATCCGGCATATATGGCACTATTCAATCGTCCATTACCAAACACATGGAATAATGGGGTCAAGCCAAGCATCCGTTCGCCAGGCCTTTGGAGTTGTAGCGCATTTGCCGTGAAGGCAAAGTCTTGAAATACATTCGAGATCAAATTATAGTGCGTGAGCATAACCCCTTTTGATTTCCCTGTAGTCCCTCCTGTATATTGAAGAACAGCCACAGCTTCCTTGGGGTCGATAGCCAGGGCAGGAAGTTCCTTATCTTTCCTTGATAAATCGGTTCCAGTTTCCATTAATTGCTCGGCAGATATGAACGTTAATCTATCAGAAAAACTTGTTAGCACTAATTTTCCCCTCTGTTCCTCACGCCCAATGAACCAATTGGCTTCTGAATCCCGTAATATATAATCCAATTCACCCGACTGATACAGCGGGTTCACTTGAACGACAATACCTCCCAAACGATGAATGGCATAATAGGCAATGATATATTCTAGACAATTTGGCAGCATGATTGCTATACGATCGTCTTTTTGAAATCCACGGTTGTCTAAATTCACAGCAAAACGATCTGAGGCATCCTTTAATTCCATATATGTCATTTCCCGATCCCCATCTATTACGGCTTTGCAGGTTGGGTAAAGTTGGGCTGAACGTTCAAGGAGTCCATATAATGACAATGTTGGAATGTCAATTTCAGCAGGAGTTTCTTTCGGATAAAATCCATGCCAAGCTCTAGTCAATTTTTTCACACCTCATTCTTTTCTATTAAAATGGAGCATAGTCACTTGTCAGCCGACTTGATATCCTTGCCTCATTTATCACGAATGATTTTAAAAATTCCTGTGCCCTTTGCGATGATGTTGCCTTCAGTATCTTTTATTTCTCCTTCAGTAAAGGCAATTTTATATCCTTTTTGAAGGACTTTTGCTTCCGCAAACAATTCCCCGCTCGATATGCTGGCTAAATAATGTACAGTTAAACTTGTCGTCACGACTTTAGATTTGGTAACGGAGCGTGTCACCATTCCTAGAATGGTATCCAGCATGGTAGCATGAATGCCTCCGTGCAGTGTTCCATTAACATTAAGTAAATGTTCTTCAACGTTTAACTTTATCGTTACATTCCCTTCTTCAAATCGAATGATTTCAAACCCTATATGTGAAAAGAATGCACTACTTTCGAATTGGTTCCTAATATCCTCCACTTCAACAGGCAATCTTCCTCCCCCTCACTTTTGCGCAATTCAACTTATATATGGAAAGGAGCAGAAACGTATGGGGTTTCCACTCCTTTATCGTTGACCTATATCGTTTCAATCATGATAGCCATTCCCTGTCCGCCGCCAACACAAAGTGTAGCAACGCCATATCTTTCTTTCCTGCGAATCAGTTCATGTATTAGCGTTGTCACGATCCGGGCGCCCGTCGATCCGACTGGGTGCCCAAGTGCAATGGCTCCCCCATTTACATTAACCTTGTTTTCATCTAGCGATAAATCTCTGATTACTGCCAACGCCTGTGAAGCGAACGCTTCATTTAATTCGAAAAGCCCAATATCTTCTACTTTTTTTCCGGTACGCTCCATAAGTTTTCCAACTGCTGGTACTGGACCAATTCCCATCACTTCAGGAGAAACTCCGGCAGTCGCCCAATCGACAATCTTTGCGATTGGCTGTACTTGCAACCGTTCCGCTTCACTGGCTTTCATTAATACCAATGCTGCTGCCCCGTCATTACGGCCACAAGCATTACCGGCAGTGACTGTTCCGTTTTCCCTGAATGACGGTTTTAAGCCTGCAAGTTTTTCCATTGTGGTGTCCGGGCGCGGATATTCATCCGTTTCAATCGTAACCGTACTCTTCCTGTCAGAAACTTGAACAGGAACAATCTCATCTTTGAACTTTCCTTCTTCTATCGCTTTCGCCGCTCTTCGTTGACTTTCCACTGAAAAGGCATCTTGTTCTTCTCTGGAAATGTTGTATCGCTGTGCCACATTTTCAGCGGTGATTCCCATCCCCAAACCTTTTCCATAAATTTCTTGAGGCTGCTGTCCCGCTTCAGTATTTGAATCCACTAGCTTAGTCCTGTCTCCCCCAAAACGGGCACTTCTTAAATAAAGAGGTGCGCGGCTCATGCTTTCCGTACCGCCGGCAACGACTATATTGGCTTGACCTGAGCTTATTTGCTGCGCTGCTGAGGTAATGGCCTGCATACCGGATGCACATAAGCGGTTTACCGTAAAAGCCGGTGCCGAATCGGGAATTCCTGAGCGCAGTGCTGCAACTCTCGCTACATTCGAGGATTCGGTCGTCTGCCTAACCTCCCCGAAAATGACTTCATCCACTTGTTCAGCTGCAATATTCGCCCGCTTGATCGCTTCTTTAATGGCAATGCTCGCCAAATGACCGGAACTGATCTCTTTAAATGCACCACCGTACCTTCCAATTGGTGTTCGTACAGCACTCACGATCACGATATCTTCACCCATTTCGTTCCTCCCCCTTAAAATCCGGATACCTGGGCAAAAGATTACCTGCCCGAATAAAACAGTAAACACTTAACACTCTTCCAAGACATTCCTAGCAATGATTAAACGTTGGATTTCATTCGTTCCTTCATAGATCTTCGTTATGCGGGCATCCCGATAAAAACGTTCAACTGGATATTCGGCCATATATCCCATTCCGCCATGAATTTGAACCGCTTTATCCGCCACCCGATTAAAAACGTCTGAAGCGAACAGTTTTGCCATAGACGCTTCCTTGATCACTTTTTTTCCTTCATCAATCTTTTGTGCCGCCATCATCGTCAATGCCCTTGCGGCTTCCGTTTCGGTTGCCATATCAGCAAGCATCCATTGAATCGCTTGGTTGTCTGCGATTGGTTTACCGAATTGAATGCGCTCTTTTGCATATTTGGCTGATAATTCAATTAATTTACCACTTGACCCCACTGCTCTTGCAGCCAATCCGACCCGCCCTTCAGCTAAAATTTTAAGGGCAGAGATATATCCCATTCCCACTTCGCCGATCACATTTTCTTCGGGTATGATACAATCCTCAAAAATGACCTGTGAGGTATATGATCCTCTCAACCCCATTTTTTTGTCCTTTTTGCCGACAGTCAAACCAGGAAAATCTCTTTCTACTAAAAAAGCTGTAATCCCTCCCTTTGCCCCTTTATCTTTATCCGTTAGAGCGAATACTGTATAAACATCAGCAATCGGCCCATTCGTGATGAAATGTTTCGTCCCGTTCATCACCCAGTAATCACCCTTCTTTTCTGCACTTGTTGCCAAATTGGTTGCATCCGATCCCGCTCCGGGTTCAGATAAAGCAAAGGCACCAATTTTCGTGCCTGCTGCCATTTCTGGCAAGTATTTATTTTTCAAATGTTCGGATGCAAGCTTAACCAAACCTGTACTTCCAATCCCGGTGTGAGCGCTTATTAATGAAACGAAACCATTATGTGTCCTTCCTAACTGCTCTAATACGGTAGCCTTTCCCACCGAATTTAAGCCAATTCCACCGTATTGTTCGGGGATGCTTATCCCGAATAAGCCAAGGTCTTTTGCTTTTTCCACCAAATGCTCAGGGATGGCATCTTCTTCTTCAATTTGTATGGCGTAGGGTTCCACTTCCCTTTCAACAAAATTACGGATCATTTCCTTCATTTGCTGCATTTCCTTGGTTAAAGTGATTGTCATGAGTTTATTTCCTCCTTAGGTCTGTTCATGTATAGCAGCCATTGTACAAGTTTTCTTAATAGGGCATATAGAGCTGAATGCTGTGTTTTCTAACCATTTAACGGGCTAAACACACTTACAAAATCAAGCTTCACGTTCAATTATCGTAGCAATTCCCTGTCCGCCTCCAATGCAAGCCGTAATAAGAGCAAACCTTCCGGCAGAACGCTTCAATTCATAAACCGCTTTCGTAATGAGGATGGCACCCGTCGCACCAAGTGGGTGTCCATGTGCAATGGCTCCCCCGTTCACATTCACTCTGGCGGGATTCATATCAAGCTCCCGATTGCAAGCAATGACTTGAGCGGCGAATGCTTCATTAATTTCAATGATGTCCATTTCATTTAAGAAAAGCCCTGATTTATCCATTACCTTTCTTATAGCTGGAACAGGTCCTATTCCCATATAATTTGGATCTACCCCTGCAACGGCCTGTGCCCTGATCGTCGCTAAAGGCTTAATCCCCAATTCCACCGCTTTTTCCCTCGACATGATGACCAATGCTGATGCGGCATCATTCAATCCCGAACTATTGCCTGCAGTCACGTACCCGCCTTCTAAAAAAGCAGGTGATAATTTGGCTAGCCCCTCTTTCGTTATTTGCGGTCGTGGATGTTCATCCAATTTAAATTCGACATCGTCACCTTTTCTGACGGGAATGTAAATAGGCGTAATTTGCTCATTGAAACGGCCCTCTTCCACGGCTCTGGCCATATTTTTTTGGCTTTGCAGAGCGAATTCATCTTGTTCTTCCCTGCTGACCTCATATTTTTCCGCTAAGTTTTCAGCCGTGATTCCCATCGGAGGATCGCCGATCGCTTTCGGGGACAACCGGGACTTTCTGAACTGCGGTGGCTTTGAACTGTATGGTTTTTCCGGTCGGTCCATCAAGTATGGCGCCCTGCTCATGCTCTCGACCCCACCGGCGATATAGACATCGCCTTCGCCAGCCCGGATTGCTTGTGCAGCCAAGTTGACAGCATTTATTCCCGAGCCGCATTGACGGTCGACAGTCAGTCCCGGAAGATGAATCGAGAGGCCAGTTTCGAGTGCAGTTAACCTGGCAATGTTTCCACCCCCGCTTAACACATTCCCCATGATTACATCATCTATCATTCGAGGTTCGACATTCGCTCGTTTCAAGGCTTCTTTCATCACTTCTGCTCCAAAAACATGGGCAGGAACCGATGCAAGTGCACCTCCCTGCTTTCCAATTGCTGTTCGAACTGCAGAAACTATGACAGCATCTCTATTCATTTCCCATCCGCTCCTTTTCCTTATATTCACACCATTATTTGAAGGCATTCCTTCTCTTCACTAGTTTCATTGAATGTTAGCAGGTTCGACCCTGCTTATGAGGACTTAAGGTCAAAGTTATCAGACCTTTTATTTTTAAGTTTCCCGGCCGGTTTAACGAATATCGCAAACAGGATGCCAAAAGCCAGGACAAGGATTGCCATGAACAATATCGAAAGGTTATAACCTAATAGTTGATTTCCTCCAGCTAAACTTATGATATAGCCAGTTAATAGAGGCGCAACAATTCCCGCTAGATTTCCTGATGATGTTAAGATGCTAGTCATCAATCCCCCCCGCTCCTGCATTTCATTGATCATGATCGTTGGTCCGATCGGTAAGATGGCATATGTAAGGCCCTTTGCTAAACACATGGCGACTATCACCCAGATTGGATTTTGAAATACCATGATTGAGGAAAAGAACAATGCACCAAGAATCATGGCGCCCGCGACGACGAATACCCTTGATGATCGCCAATTCTGGTTCTTCTTGAATAAATGATCGGAAGCCATCGAAACACCCATATAAATACATACGGAAACGACTCCGATTATCGCAACGCTGGTTCCCATTTGACCTGGAGACATTTTTACGGCTTCCACTAAATAAATCGGGAGCCAAACAGAAAACCAAACAACTAAAATATACGTTGAAAAATAAGCGAGCGTAGTAAACAAAGCAGTAGGTGAAGCCAATAGCAGCAAAAAGTCTTTCACTTTTATTTTTTCCAGTTTTTGTTTCTTTTTCTTTTGTACATTTTCGTATACTTCAACCGGATTTTCCTTTGTTAAAAATTGAAAGAGGAAGAACCAAACAAGGCTTGCTGCACCAAGTGCTGCAAAGGCAACCTTCCAGCCGAATATCGTAATTAAGGAAACGAGGATCGGTGCCACGATCATCGCACCAACGGTTCCTCCGCCAACAACTACCGAATTGGCAAAGCCTTTCAGTTTTGGCGGAAACCACTTATCGGCATGACTGTAAGCAATTGGGCTATAAGGCCCTTCGAATGCACCCAGCAAAATCCTGTATAGAATTAATAATGGAAGAGCAGTGATGGCTAAGACCCCGAATTGCAAAACGGTCCATGTCAGCATGATGAACCCAAGCACTTTTTTAGCCCCCAGCCGATCAGCCCATGCTGCCCCAAAAATCCCTGTTACTGGGTATAGCCAATAATAACTGCTTCCAACAAGACCCCACTCCGCATAGGTAAGATTGAATTCCTTCATGATGGGAACAGCTGCGAGACCTACGATCGATTTATCTGCAAAATTGATGACGGCTCCAAAGAATAATAGAATGAGAACAACCCACCGCATATGAATCCCTCCTCTTCTTTATTTTTGTTCACAAACTGGCATGCCTTCCAACGTAAGCTTCAACTTAGATGTTGGAACCATATTCCCCCTCTTTCAATCCTTTTCTAATTCCTCTTTAACTAACAATCTTTTTAAAAGTTTACCCACTGTATTTCGCGGAAGTTCTTTTCTCAATTCAAATACTTTTGGTACCTTATAAGGCGTCAATTGGGTATAACAATATCCTTCTATTTCTTCAAGATCCACGGAAGCGCTTTCTTTAGGTACGATGAATGCTTTCACTATTTCACCTTTTTCTTTATGGGGGATGCCCACCACAGCTGCCTCTTTAACTGCCGGATGTTCATACAGAACCCCTTCTACCTCCTGGGGGTAAATATTGAATCCGCCGACGATGATCATTTCTTTTTTCCTGCCGACGATATAGAAATAACCTTCGTCATCCATCACAGCAAGATCGCCAGTATATAGCCAGTCATTCTGTAGGGCCTTTTTGGTTTCGGCTTCGTTATTCCAATAACCCTTCATGATTTGCGGGCCTTTTATGAGCAACTCCCCGACGCATGTGTTAGGCACTTCATTATTTTCATCGTCAATGATCATACAGTCCGTGCCTGGAAAAGGGATGCCAATGCTTCCTATTTTCCTTTTTCCGAAAGGCGGATTACGATGAGTGGAAGGTGAGGCCTCCGACAAACCGAAACCCTCTCCGATTTTGGCACCGGTCAGCTCCTCAAATCGCTTAATTACTTCAACCGGCAGGGGCGCCGATCCACAAGAACAGCTTTTTAAACAATTCAGTCCATAATTTTCAATTCCAGGATGATTGACAAATGCATTATACATTTTTGGAACTCCTGGAAAGAATGTCGGACGATGCTTTTTTATTTTTGCAAGTACATCTTCAAGTTCGAATTTGGGAAATAAGAGGATGGCAGCTCCAATATAGATACCGAGATTCATTGCACTTGTCATGGCATAAACATGGTAAAGGGGCGTAGCTGCCAAAACGATTTCTTCGCCAGGTTTCAAGGAATCACCATACATTTCAAAGCTCTGCACGACATTGGAGGTTAAATTATGGTGAGTGAGCATGACACCCTTCATCTTCCCAGTGGTGCCACCAGTATATTGGATGACTGCAGTATCTTCATGAGGGCTTATCATTTCGGGCTTCTTAATGGCGTCACCGGTCTTAATCATCGTTTGAAGGGAATAAGACCCGTTTTGATCTTTCTCCGTATCAATGCAAACATCAAATTCATATATCGCTTTCGTTTCTTCGATTGTAACTGCGGCCGTATGGTCAAATACAATATTCTTGGTATTTGAGTCTATTAAAATTTGCAATAGTTCCCGCGGTTTATACATGGGATTAATTTGGACTACCAACAGACCTAGTGCCTGGGCAGCGTAATAACTGATAATGAAATAAGGGTGGTTTGCCATCATCAGACCAATCCGTTCACCTTTAACAAAGCCCATTTCTCTCCATTTACCAGCAAGTTTGTCTACCTGCAATTTTAAATTCTTATAATCCATTGACTGGTCTTCATAAATGATGGCTGTATGGTGTGGAAACTTACTTGCTGTTATATCAAGCAGTGAATAGACGGATATTTCCGGTAGCTTCATAGATTTCATTCTTTCAACATACCATTGCTCCCATGGTTTATTTATCGTTTTTCGCACCATTATCCCTCCACACATAAACGAATTTCATATCGTGCATGTTTGTTTTATACTTATATGATTATGCAACTTGCATGCCAAGTCCTACTTTTGTGTAAAATCGCTTAGTATCAATAACATTCAATTCATTAATGAATTTTATTAGCATATAATGCCTTTCTGTAGAGGATTCATCGAAAATGCCAATAATTCATTTTTGAATTTAAATAGGCTCTTATTGGTTTTCTAACGATATTAAAAAATAGGTTTTTACCATATTATAGATTATAACTACTCACAAATCGTGATTTAGACCTTATCCATGCTGTATTATAAAATTTGAAAAGCCCATCCAGCTAAGGGTGGGCAAGTGTAATATTTTTTTAAACTTTGCTTACGAGTGTATTAATTCCACCAGTTATTTCAGCTCTATATATGTTAGTTGATTCTACGGAGACAAACTTTATAGACTTTCAAATAAAGTTTGTAATTTATGCTTGGCCCATTATACTTATATACCTAGTTGTTTATATATTAACCGGCCGATATAGGTCCTTATAAGAGCTTGAGTGAAACAAGTATCTTCCATTTCATTGCAACATAAATATAAGAGTTGACCATTCAGAAATGTTTTGGTTCTGCTGAATTTATAACAAAGTTTGCTTAAGAGGAAACAGATCCAAGGTATTTTCAGGGTTGCAATTATTTTTGGTGAATTATTTAAAAAATACATTTAATATGACATTTTTAATTGTATTAACTTTAATGACATGATCGACAACTTGATTGTTTATAAACAAATGACCAACTAATTTAGAATTGGTCATCACTTTTTTATTGAATTCCTTCTAATTTTTGATTCCCTTTTATACCCACATACCCATCGTTCCTTTGCATTGGTTGCTTTTTCATTTTTATCCGGTATCTTTTATCATCATCAATTTCACTTTTTCAATCACCATTCTTCATGCTCCAACATATAATACCTCAAAGGAAAACCGGGGGTATCAACATGCAAGACAATCAACATGGATCGCAAATGAATGAGGTTGAAAAGTTTGATGAATGGGTAAAAAGTTTTTTTCTGGATCCGGAAACTTGTGCGTTGGATCATCAACTTTTTTCAATTGATATATACGAAAGTGACGATGAGTATATGGTGGAAGCGGTTTTGGAAGATCATGATGTGAAAGATATTAAAGTATGCCTAAGTGATAATGAGCTATCGATCATAGTTGACGATACTCATAAGCCATTTCTTGAAAAAAAAGAAGATAAGCTGCCCACACAGAGAAAAATCCCTTTCCCCTTTTCGATTTGCTCACGCAGAATTACCGCTGAATTCTCGAATCCGATTTTGGTGATTCGCATCCATAAGTTCTCCCCCGGAAAAACAGCTGAAGATATTAACATTGAGTAGTCCGTTCATTAAAAATAAAAAGAATGGCCTGGGGAACCTCCCCTTAGCCATTCTTTTTTCTTGATTAACCAGCAAAGTAAAAGGACGTCCGACTTCCTTTTTGTGTCGAAATGACTTGAAGCTGGGCATCGATTCTTTCTTTCAATTCCGGGACATGGGATATTATCCCGACCAATCTCCCGGTGCTTTGTATATCCATTAATGCTTCAATTGCATGATCAAGTGATTCAGGGTCGAGCGTACCGAAACCTTCATCGATGAACATCGTTTCAAGTGAAATTCCGCCAGCATTCTGCTGGACAACATCCGCAAGACCCAAGGCAAGTGCAAGGGAGGCCTTAAAGCTCTCTCCTCCCGAAAGGGTTTTGACATGCCTCTCTTGTCCTGTATATTGATCATACACAGATAACTCCAGACCGCTCTGGATATTCCTGCGTGTAGGATCAAGCTTTCGCAATAACTGATATCTGCCGCTGGTCATTTTCAGCAGCCTTGAATTGGCTTCTTTTAGGATATCATCTAAAAAGGCTGCCAGTACATAACGTTCAAAAGTTATTTTGAAGGAGTTTTGACCTTTGGAAATCTCAGACAGATGACCGACGATACTGTATCTTTCATCCAAACTTTTCTGTTCTTCCTTGATTTGCGCCAATTTCCTATCGATTTCTTCGTTAGTCCGTTTTTCAGCCTGCAATTCATTCTGATTTAGGCGTAAAGACTCCAATTCTCCATCTATGAAATCGAAAGTTTTTCTCAATCCTTCAAGATCCGGTTTGGTCACATCTTTTAATTTCATTTCCAAATCATGAAATAGACTTAATACACTTTGCCAATTTTGATTATACTGCTGAACTTGGTCTTCCAAATTTCCAAGAGCAGCTTCCGATTTTTTTGCTGCCGTATATTCTTTATAATTGGAAAAGCCCTGATTGGACATTTCCGTAATTAACTTTTCCCGCTCCTCTTTCAATTCTGTCTTGAAAGCCTCTATATTTCCACTTAAGGATTCTGTTTTTGCAATGATGGCCGATTCTCTTTCCTTCACCAGTTGAAGGTTTTTTTGTGCATCTTCCAAGGCTGATTGTAAGCGTTTCTGTGTTTTTACAGCCATTTGGTAAGCAGCATTATATTCTTCCTCTGTCCGTATTCCGTCTGGCAGGGAATCGGTTAATCCTGTTAGTTTTGTAGAGTTTTCAATATACCTGGTTTTCCCTTCGTCCTCTTTTCTTTCTAAAGAGGTCAGATTCTCCTTTAGCTGGGTTGACTTGCCTTTTAAATCCAGCAACCTTTTTTCCAGATCATTGAATACAGACTTTTTCCTCATCAATTCCTTTAGCTGCTCTTGCAGCACTTTTCCTTTTTGTACAAACTGTGTCAAATGCTCTTCAATATCCTCAAACCTAAACTCCGGCATGTCATTTTGTAAGTCACTAAGCTTTTCTTGTGAAGACTCTCCCAGTGCATCATATTTGGATTTCGCTTGATAATATTCACTTTCCGCTTGGCTTTTTTGTTGTTCCGCAGATTTCAGTTTGTTTTCTTGCTCTTTCATTTCCAAATCTGTCGGCATATGCTCATGCATTTGCGCAGGTTTTGGATGACTTTGCGAACCGCAAACAGGACAATTTTCTCCAGAGTGCAGCATGGAGGCAAGCATACCCGCTTGTCCTGATCGCCAGTTTCGATTCAGGGTTTCCAGTTTTTCCTTCTCCTGAGTTTGTATTCTTTGTAACTCATGGAACCGATTATTCTTTTCATCCAGAACCCGTTTCGTATTAGTGATTTCATTAAGAACTTCTTGAAGCTTTTTAATTTTCGATAACGATGAATTATTTCTTTCTGCTTCAATTTCCTGATCACGATAAAGGACAGCGGCTTTTTCCGCTTCTGTTTTTTCTTGAGCGACTTTCTCTGCTTCCGCTTCAATCGACAAATGTTCCGAAACAGTTTTTTCACGAAGTCTTTTACTCGTTTGCCACTCTTTTTCGTCTAAAGTAACCTGTGCTTTCAAGCTTGCAAAAGTCATGACAGCCTCTTTTACCTGCTCAAGCTGATGAACAGTTCGGACTGCCTGCTCTCTTTCATTTTCCTTCAACATTTCCTTATCATAGGAATCCTGCTTCTCAATGCGCTCAGCCCGTAACTTCTCGGACTGCTCACTTAACTTTTGAAGTTCGGCATTAGCATCTTGTACTTGTTTGCCGATACGCAAATAGTATTGTTCCTGCTTTTCAAGCGATGCCGCTTTGTGTGCCATTTTTATTTGGACTTTCACTAGTTCCATTTCTGGCAGCTTTGCTTCAAGAGCCTCCTTTTCTTTTCGCAGTGTTTCTTTTTCCGAAAATCGATTCAATAAATCGACAGCTTTTGAAAGTTCTTGATTTACTTGATCACGAGCTTTTTGCTTTTCCTGTATTTGTTTATTTATATACTCATTTTTTTCTGTTGCTTGCAAAATGACTTCCCGTAACAAGGGCAAGACCTGCTGTTCATTAGGCTCTTCCCCTTGTAATTGCGCCTGCAATTCTTCATGATTGCCAGGCTGGATGCTTTTCATTAATTCAATTCTTCGTTGAGCACTTTTTTCACTTTGCTTTCTTAGGATGGAAGCCTCTTCTTTTAATTTTTCTTCTATTCGTTTATAAAGTTCAGTATGAAATAATTTCTGAAGGATCTGTTCCTTATCCTTGCTGTCGGAAGTTAACAGTTTTCGGAATTCATTCTGAGGAATCATCAGGATTTGCCGGAATTGATTCGCATCAAGTCCAATCAGCACTTTTATTTTTTCTTCAACTTCTCGCACATTTGCACCCAGCAATTTTTTTCCTTCGGCCAATATCTCATATAATTCAGCCTTTGCTCCAACCGTTGTTGTTCCTTCACCTGCTTTTTTCTTGCGTTCCTGCTGCGGCGACCGGGTCACCAAATACGTTTTTCCACGCAGGGTAAATTGTAATGAGACTTCCGTCAACATATCATCTTCGGCAAACTGACTTCGCAAATCTTGCCCGCTACGATCTTCACCGCTGGCTTTACCATATATCGCAAAACTAATCCCATCAAATATCGTTGTTTTCCCTGCGCCTGTCTTTCCAGAAATAACAAACATGGTCCGTTCTCCAAGGGAATTAAAATCAATGGTTTCCCTTCCTGCATATGGTCCGAATGCCTGCATCGTTAAAATATCCGGTCTCATTTCAAAGCCTCCTCTTTCTTAACAGCTTCAATTACCGAAACCATCAAATCCTGCTTTTTGGAATCAAAGGCCCGATCTGTCATTTCTTGATAAAACGTCTCGAACAGGTCCAATTCCGATTTCCGTTCATCTTTTACTGAAGAGAAGGAATTTTTTCTCCTAAGGTCGGTCAAATCCCATTTACGTTCTAGATGTAGTACGTTCGGATAAATCTGGCGCAAGCGATTAATGGGATCGATGAGTGCCCCTTCATCATTTAGTGTTATTTTTAAATAGTCATCCCTTTTTTGCGATTGATAAAAATCGGGATCAAGCAACTCTTCCATCGATCCGGATATTTCCCTCATATCGAACTTGGGTGCCAAAGAACGATAGCGTATATCAAAGCTTCCATCTTCTTGCATATCGACGATGGAAAGCGACTTATTCTGCTTGGCCTCGGAAAAAGAATATTTTAATAGTGATCCAGAGTAAAACACCTTAGGATGACGTATCGCGTCTGGACTATGTAAATGCCCAAGTGCCGTATAATCAAACGCATCGAATAAGTCGGATGAAACACAGCCAGAACCACCTACCGACAAGACCCTTTCCGAATCGCTCGTTTTTCCGCCTAATACAAAAGCATGTCCTACGAAGACATTTGGCTCATCCTTATTGAAATTCTCAGCAATCGTTCCGGTTATCCGCTTCATCGCTTCTTGATGGGAATGGATACTATCATCTTCAAAAAGATGGCGAACCGTCCCGGGTTCTGCATATGGAACACAATAAAAGTTCACGCCTTTGATGCGAACCGGCTCACATGTTTTTGTCAATTTCCCATGAATGTATAACTGACTATGACGATACCATGATGAACCGAATGCAAGCCTTTCCGCAGAATCATGGTTTCCCGATATCGCAACGATCGGTGTATTCATTTTCACATTAATCGTATAAAGGATTTCATCAAGAAGCTCCACCGCTTCAGTCGGCGGAACGGAACGATCATAAAGATCACCGGCGATCACAACCGCATCCGGTTTTTCCTCTTCGACAATTTCTATGAATTGCAAGAGCGCATGCCTTTGGTCATCTGTCATATGTACCCCGTGAACGATTTTCCCTAAATGCCAATCAGCCGTATGGATAAATTTCATAGTTTCACTCCGTCCTAATTTTTACTTACTATTATTATATCAAAAATTTTACGAATAGCATGGTTTGGGTACAGACGTTCTAATTTTTACCACACCGCACCATTCTTTTGAATTATTCAGAATAAAAAAAGCAAACTCCAAAAGAGTCTGCTTCTGACTATATACAAACTCGATGAAAATCGAGTTTGTATACATTTTTTTTGCTTGTACAAATTTTGACGTTGATTGGAACGTAGGGCACTCGCTTTCCGCGGGCGGTCCGGGAGCCTCCTCGGCGCACTCGCGCCTGTGGGGTCTCCCTTAGACTCGCTATTCCCGCAGGAGTCTCGCACCTTCCGTTCCAATCAACTATGTTTAAAAATTTAAATAGAACTCCTTTTGCCTACAGTCTTTTTTGTTTTAAAATAAATCTATTAAAACTTGAGCTGATGAGGATGTTTTCGAAACATCATTCTATTCAACGAGATCAACTTGAAATGATTACTTTTGATCAACTGGTGCCGGCGAACCATTTGGTTCGTAAAATTGAGGCTTCCATTGACTTCACTTTCATTCATGACTTGGTTAAAGATATGTATTCAGAGGTAAGACGCCGAAGTAATGCCCAGTTATTTTAGTTAAACTGATATTCATTCAATATACCTTCGCTATTCGTTCCATGCGACTATTAAGTGTGTATTCGCGGATGCAAAAGAAAAGCAAGGTATGCGTTGTACTACTTTAAGGGGACTTAAAAAATTGTCGATGCAAGCGATGCTTACTTTCGCTGCCATTAATTTAAAGAAGATGGCCATGTGGACATGGCTAGGTCCTAAAATAGCATAACCTAGTGGCTCGAAGAGTCCAAATCTCTTAACCTTTGGTCAAAATTTCAAAGGGAATTTTAAAAGGGGTTCGAAATTTTTTTATTCTGAACCCCTTTTGTCTACAAACTGAAGCAAACTCCAAAAGAGTCTGCTTTTTTCATCATTAGCTGAATAAGTGTTCATATGGACCCATATTCACCTTTCTTTCAGCTAATTTTTTTTGTAAAAATTTATGGTCACGTTTTGGTGTGGCAATGATATAGCCGCGTATTACTAAATCTTCCGTAATATCGCCCGCTTTTTCCTTTAACGCCAACTCTCCGATTTTCCCTGCGATTTTATGACGTGCAACATCACGAAAAAGTTCTGGCACAGGGCTCACTAAATCTTCTAGTAATTCCTTTTGCTGCTTTGACCATAAGTGCTTTGTTTGCTCCAAATAGTATTCTTCCCAATCCATATCGGATTTCCCATCTTCTTTGGGAAATCTTTTCAGGAACTTTCGAAACATGAAAAAGCCACCTATGCTCATCAATATAATTAACAGGGCTACCCAAAATAGAATAAACCATAAAAACCATCCGCTAAGCAAAGTACCACCTCATATGTATAGAATGATCGTCACTATTATTATAGACAGTAACCCATATCTTTACAAGACTGGCAATGCAATCATTCTGGACCGTTCACTTCCAGCAAGACAAGCGAAAAATCCCCCACCGCATTTTCTTCATATAGATTCGTTACCGAAGTTGCATAGTTAAAGATCTCTGCTCTAAACTCCTCGTTTGACTGTGGTATCTTTATATCAAATACCATTTGATAAAGCAGTGTTGTAATATCATGATATTCATTATGTGTAACCTTGAAATTGAAACTGATTTTCCTCATTTCCTTACCTTCAGAATCCTTTACATTTTCAGCATGAAAATCAGTAACATGAATTGGAACATCGTTTAAAATGACCTCGTCTACCATTATCAACATCTCCTTAAAAAAAGTGGTTAAAGCCATGTTATCACTGGGAGCTTCCAGCGCCAATCATTCAACCTTGTAAAATAGAAAAACGTGCACAGGAAACCCGAGCACGTTTTTTTCCAATCAATTTACTTTCCCTTTTTCACGATTATTCGCCATTTAGCGTCATCGATTTGCTCAAACTCCGTGATTTCATGACCTTCAGTAGCAGCCCAACGCGGAATGCTCTCCGTTGCTTGTGTGCAATCGAAATTAATGATCAATTCCTCTCCTTTTGCCATGTCCACTATCGCTTCTTTTGCTTCCACTAAAGGGAATGGACATACCATCCCAGTCGTTTCCAATACCTTTGCCATTTATATTCCACTCCTTGATCAAAAATTTTCGGCTCGTCTCTTAAGCCGCTTTGGATGCAGCTGCTGTCTGCTTTTGCTTACGGATAATCGTGAAATAAGTTGCTACCCATGTACCCAGCAGGAAAAAGACAATTGCGATCCAACCTTGCCAAGCAAATAGCGCCGAGTTCACCAGACCATTTCCGATTGTACATCCCCCGGCAACACTTGCGCCGAATCCCATGGTTACACCGCCAATTGCATTGTTACGTAACGTTTTCATATCAGGCAAACGCCAACGGAATTCCCCGCTCCCTTTGGCTGCAATGAAAGCACCGAGGAAAATGCCCAATACTAAAAACGTACCCCAATCGATTAACGCATCATCTCCGGTTATAAGGAAAGTTAAAATGTTCGCGGAAGGCGCTGTAATTCCAAGTCCGAACATTCGGCCTGTCATTGCACTTAGCGGCCATGCCATGATTGCAATAAGGCCCACCAATAATGCTGTAACAAAAGGATGCCAACGTTTCTCGAATAAGATGTGGGCCAATCCCGTTTTTTTCGGTTTCATTTTAAAAATTGGCAGTTTCGGCTTTCTCAATTCACGAATCACCAATATGCCAACCAAGAGTGTCACAATAATCACAAGCACCCAAGGCGAAACATTTAACGTTTCATGAATATACGTATCATTTGTACGATAAGATAACAGATTATCCCCTGCCACTTTCCATACACCATATTTCGTCATTGCTGCCCCTAGCATATATCCAAAAAGGGCAACCCAACTTCCGATCATGCCCTCTCCGGCACGATACCATGTTCCAGTGGCACAACCCCCTGCCAGAACCATACCAATACCAAAAATAAAGCCACCCACAATTGTTCCCAACCATGGAAAACCATCATTTCCAAACTGAATGACTCCTGTATCATTCAATGCATAAACACCAATACTTTGTATTGCTATTACAACAAAAGTAGCCAAAAACATCCGTCCATCTTTAGCTAAAATCAAATCACGATATGCACCAACAACACAGAAACGGCCTCTTTGAAGCACAAATCCCAGCAGTAAACCACAAATAATCCCAAACACAATCATTTGTAACATGTACCGTTTCCTCCTTAAATAAAATAATAATACTAATATAATATAATCCGGATGAAATTACTAGGTTTTTGCATATTTTTTTACTCATGAAAAGTTTCCAGGCAAATGAAAAACCCGAGTCATCATGAATATCGACTCAGGTTTTTTAGATTATCACACCATACTGCTTCCGCCGAAACTGGCTGCTTTAACTTTTTTATATTGGTAAAGCATGGCAATTCTCCACGGAACGATCATCGCGAAAGCAAGTAAGAAAAACATTCCGCTCAATACACCGATTTCTATCGTGCTCCCCAGCATCAGTTTTGCCACCAGTCGAATCACCATGAGCCCAATCAATATGAATATGAACGCTTTAGAGCGCAGAATATAAATTTTTTCATCTCTTACTTCAAATTTAGATGTTTTAATCAATAAGATGGAAAATAACATCCCTGCAACAATAGCCTCCAGCAATTCGTATCGAGTAACACGGAACATCGGGAAAATAAACATTAAAGCACCCGTACTCATAAACAGCGGCGGTAAGATGATTTTCTTTTCATTCACTGGTTTTTTCGTTTCCTTCATACGTAATATGAAAACACCTATAGCCATCACAATCGCTATACCTGTTGATATATATATCATCTATTAACCATCCCTTTAAACTAAAAATAGGTAAGTACCATTAAAAATTATATATGACTTCAATTTATAAACAAAGTATATATTACCTATTTGAGATAAACAAGGAGGTGTTCTTAAATAAGCTCCCTTTTGATGCTTCCAATGCCCCGCCCTCGTCAAAAGGCTTGAAGATAAAATCTTGCACCACGGCTTCTATAGCCTTCGATAACCATATTTTTGCTGACCACCTATAGCAGAGAGCATATTATACCCTTTGCGGCCTGAAATTCCTTCTTAATTTCTTAGGTCAGAATTTAATTTTGATATACCGACAGCTTAGTGACCCCAAAATCAACGAAATTGACACCTTCAGTCCTAATAGCAGGCAACCAACTAGATTATTGAAAAAATAACTTATTATGGACTAAAAACCCGTAAAGCCACCGAATAGTCTAGACAGGACTGCAATTATTTTGGTCATCCAATCAAAAAACAAAATCACACCCATTACAATCATTAAATATCCGCCAATCTTCATGATGTATTGGCTGTACTTTTTGATCCATTTCAATTTTCCGACAAAGAAGGATAATATGAAAAACGGTATGGCAAATCCTAAAATATAGGCAGTCATATAGCTCATGGCAGCACTAGGATTAGTTGCACCCAGTGAAATGACAGCGCCTAACAACGGACCTGCACAAGGGGTCCATCCAGCGGCAAAGGCAAGTCCGATAAGAATGGAACCTATATATCCGCTAGGTCGGTTCTTGAATTCAAAGCGGCTGTCTTTCATCAAAGATCTCGGCTGAAAGATTCCTACAATGAATAAACCAAAAATGATAATCAGGATGGCGCCAATCTGACGAATTAATTCTTTGTAATCCGAGAAGAAAGAACCTAGGTATGATGTGCTAAAACCTATTGCAATAAAAACCAGAGAAAACCCAAGCAGGAAGAATAAGGTATGCAGCATGCTTCTTCTTTGGAGCATGGCGTTCTCGGATTTGATTTCACCTACACTCATACCAGTGATATAAGATAAAAAGGCCGGATATAGCGGTAAGCAGCATGGCGAAATAAAACTCAGGAATCCCGCCCCAAATGCTAAAAACATATTAATATCATTCAAATAAGCTCACTCCTATGTATGTCAACCTATAAACATTGTAACAAATAAGATAAAAAAATACATTTATGGAACTGTGAATATTTCATGACAGCCAATTGCCTAAAAACAGAATGGGGCGACGGTTTAATTTTCCATAAGATAACTTATTTGAATTCATTAGTCCAAGCCGATATAATTGTTATATTCATACAGATTTTACAACGAACACATAAATTAATGGTACCATGAAAATATGTTGGGGCCAGAAAGGAAATATAATGGCTAAAAAGAATGAATTTCTCGAACAGATTGAATTGAAGAGAAATGAACTTATAAAGATTGTCGCTAAAGATGGTTTAAACTCACATGTTGCCGTTGAATACAGCCAGCAACTTGATCAATTATTAAATAAATATAATGAACTTTTTTATAAAACCGGTACAAATTTTTAACCCAGTACCTCTCCCATTGATAACCACATATGTTATTATATGATTTATTTTGCTGTCAATCTCCCCTTTTTACATTCTTTCTCAATTTGAATACATAGGCATATCCTTTGCTATATTAAAAAACAGGCAAGCGCTATGGGCACTGCCTGTTTTCCTGTTTTTTCATTTAAAATAATGCATAGAAATCATGTTGCAATATCAACATCGGATGTCGGTGCATAGTTTGTCACAACAAGAACAATAGGAGATCCAGCTAAGATGGAAGAACCGTCCGGAACAGTGATCACAAGACTTCCTACCCCAGTGGCACCTGGTGTGTATGTTGTTAAATCCTCCATTTGCAGTACCCCATTAATAAACACCTCATATGAACTGTTTTCCGCACTTAATGCAGGCAGTACAGTCGCAGGATCACCAGTATCCGAGAAAAAACTTGCTGGATCAATTGAAAGCGTGGTTGGACCAGTCGATGTGGCAGTCGCCTCATAAAATAATCGCGTGATCAGTGGATTCACATTAATCACCGAGGTAGCCGCAATCGCTAACTTCATTATTTTTAACGGCAAAATATTCACCTCTCTTCTCTCCATGCTATGACTTTGCGAAAGGAATTGTATAGACAATTTTCAAAAATGGTCCTCACGATAATCCTTACTTTTTATAAAATGTATAGGAGATAAGAAAAGGGGAGAGTTTTAGAAATGAACAGTAAATATTGCCGATTCATTAAAGAGGATCCAGAAATCCCGAGACCTTTGTTGTTTTTCCCTATGTGCTCTCCCAACGAAGTTCGCACGAGAATCCCAAAAAGAATCATTTCTTATGAATTTTATGCTATTGCAAATGGCTGCCAACGGATTTATGAAGAAAAAGACGGAATAACTGACATAGAAAATCAGGTAATACTGGATCCATCAAAAGTATCCTATATGAATTTATTCATAAATGGCGTATTGCAGCCCCACGATAATTACACCGTTGAAAAAGGAAAACTTAAATTGAATACGATTGATATCCCAATAAAAGGGACACCAATCATATTGCAAATGTTCATTATTTAAATGAGCGGCCTGTTCCTAAACGATTCCTTAATTCCAGGTCGGCACCTACAATAAAATTGAAATTGAATTTCATATACTGTTCATGAGTAAAATTGAGTAATATACGAGTAATTGCGCGGAATTCACGAGTAAAAGTTTAAAACTCACGAGTAATTGCGTAAAACTCACGAGTAATTGCGTGAAATTCACGAGTAATTGCGTAAAACCCACGAGTAAACGCCTAAAACGCATGAGTTAAGTGGAATTTACGAGTAAACGCGCCAAACTCATGAGTAAATCAGAAATATTCTCGAGTAAATGAGCAAAACTCACGAGTAAAAGTGTGAAATTCACGAGTAAGAAAGATGTAGCAGGAGGGCATCCGTTTATGAAATTCATGCTGAAGCTAACCTACAGTACGATAAAGGAATGTTACTGATTTATTGTTTTGCTCCAGGCTAAGATCACCTGTTTTCCAAAACCCGCCCTGTTGAAATAAACCTTAAGAGATAAAATTATGTTTGACAAATCACTAAAAAAATATTATCTTTAATTAAAGATAAATTAATTCGAGATAATACCTCATATTTTTTTAAAGGAAAACCTCGAATTAAAGATATCTAAAATAAAAATAAATTTCCAGGAGGAATCATAAATGATTGGTATTGGTTTATTAGTTATACGTATAGTAATAGGGTTATCGTTTGTTGGACATGGAGCTCAAAAATTATTTGGGTGGTTTGGCGGTCATGGCTTGAAAGGTACAGGAGGCTGGTTTGATTCAATTGGGATGAAGCCAGGAATTACCATGGCCCTATTTGCCGGTCTATCTGAACTTATTGGCGGAGCGTTATTTGCTTTAGGTCTCCTTACACCCTTTGCAGGTATATTAATTGCACTTACAATGCTCGTTGCGATCGTTAAAGTCCATGGAGCAAATGGCTACTGGGCAACTCAAAACGGTTATGAATATAATCTTGCCATTCTTGCAGTGGCGATTGGCGTTGCGCTAACCGGAGCTGGACCTTACTCTCTTGATTCCTTTCTATTTTAAGGAAGATTTGGTTTAATAATCCCTATATTATGATTATGAAAAACACGGAGTTGGCTATAACCACTCCGTGTTTTTACTTTTTCCTTAGAAAGAACCAGAGCATATTTTCTCCAGATTCTAATCTTTGGTACGAATGCATTAGGATCAGACTTCCAACAAGTGATTTTCCATTTAAGATTCCCCTTAAAATCAAGTACATTTACTATTGTCCCTAGGTACTAGTCTAAAAGTTCATATCAATTATTATCAGAGTCTTCTCATACAGTTTCTTATCTTCTATCCATTATTGAAATTTATCCAGATTGGAAAAATGAAGATCTACCGGATATTTTACAACATTCCCGCATAGGGAAACCCCTCTTCAATGAAAATAGGCCTGAAGGCTATACAAATTCCTTCAATAAACGAAAGTAGATTGTTAGGCTGTCGCAGGACCTAACAAATTAATAGTGTTTCATTTTCAAAATAACCCATTTTATTTTAGAAATTTATTATAATTCTCTTTTGTTTATTGTTAAGAGGAAGGTTATTCCAAACCTTTCAAACAATTAACGGAGGAGAAACCATTGAAAAAAATTGTTGCAAAAGTCTTATTATGCAGTTTGGCACTCACCCTCTTTGTCTCAATGTTGCCTACGAAGCAGCCAAAAGCAGAAGTAAACAAGTCTATGATTGATTTAGCTGTCTTTGAAGATTCACTAAGCAAACCTGTGTCTGCACCAAAACCCGCACCTAATATTATTGAACGTAGAACTATTAATACAAAATACGAACGCATGGAATCGCCTTTTGTTGAAGCAATCCCTTACGATGATGGCACCGGTACAGGTTATCTAGATGTATCGTGGGAGCCTGTAGCAAATGCTCAAAAATATCAAATTCTTCTCTTTAACGGATCTAAACACCACTACTTTACTGTTAACGGTGATATAACTGAATGGACAACTAAAGGCAAAAAAATGTTCCCTACTCCAAAACATATAGAGTCTGGTATGATTGATTACTTAAGAGATGGATCTGGTATGGAACTATCTATTGATCCAACTTCTTTATACAAAAAAGCTTTTGAAGTCGATGGTATGTACG
Organism: Bacillus sp. T-10(2022); assembly: GCF_056502895.1. Lineage (NCBI taxonomy): Bacteria > Bacillati > Bacillota > Bacilli > Caryophanales > Bacillaceae > Bacillus > Bacillus sp. T-10(2022). The sequence goes on along the minus strand of NZ_CP113518.1, from coordinate 2,196,820 downwards.
ATTATTCAAAAAGTCCTTACTATTACGTTCGTGTTACTGCTATCTTCGAAAATGGTGCAAGCCCAATCTCTTATGCTACAATATCTTCATTACTAACATATGATTTCGATGAAAATGGTGTTATAGAGCAAATCACTCCCGAAGAAGAAGCGATGTTTGAAGATATTCCAAGCATAGAAGAGATGTCGGCAGAAGAACTTCAAGTATTTAATGAATCCTTAGATGAGAATATAACAGTCATGTCACCAAGCGAAGCTGATATTGTGAAAGAAGCTGTAATTGATTTATACTCTGAAAATGGAAGCAATATAAGTGCGATGAGCAAGCGATTAGGCCTGAGTTTATCAAATAAAACAGTTGCTGTTGGTATTAATGTGGCTTTGGACATGGCAGTGTTTGGCGTAGCTGCTGGTTCTGTGAAAGCATTTATTGTTAAGAAAGGGAAGAAAGAAGCAGCAAGAGTTTTTACTAAAACAGTTAAAAGTCGATTAATTGCATGGGGAGCACCTGCTCTTGCTGTTAGTGCTGTTTATGCAATAAACTATGCTATTGTATATTTTGATATTGGAGCTAGGGTAGCTATATACCTTGACGGAATCGATTATAAACCTAGAAATGGAAGGATAAACTTTTAATTGTTTAAAATTAAATTTTATCATTTAGAAATAATAAACTTCGTTTTACTTGGATTAGTATACTTTTTTATTAGATTCTATGTAGTGTTTTCCGGATGGCAGTATACATTATTTTTTTTAATATACTTCTACTTTGGTTACCATTTTGTATTTAATCTGCCCTCTAAAATACGAGAGAAAAAGACAAAAAAATAAACTTACAGATAAAGCCCTCGTCGTATAGATGAACTGTGCCCCTATTTACGGGCAATAAAAAAAGTGCCTAAGCAGCTAATAAGTGGTCCCGGTATTGTACCAGGGCCTTTTCTTTAGCCCTATTGATAACGATGATTATTATATTCTTCTATAACTCGAATTGGGTGCTCTTTTTTATATTGCCTTTAGAAATAAACAGTTGGAAAAAACACTCAATTATTCTTTCTTTTCAAGGATTCAATCTAAAAATAACTATATAGATTCTTTACTCTATTCAATGACTCTTCTATAAACATAAATAACCCTGGATAAGGAACACTTTTATATGTGTTCCTTATCCGGGGTTTTTTGAAAAGTATAATGCATTTTTTATTTTTTACTTTATTCTACCCCTGGAAACCATCCTGGAGAGTGGATGATTGCTTGCCATAATGGATCTGGAATATCAAGTTGCAGCTGATTATCTTTGTTTATTTTTGTCACGATATCTGCTTCCCTGCCTTGTTCCACTTTTTGTACCCATTCAGGATCGATTATGATTTCACGGCCTAATGCAATTAACGGAATCCCGGATTGCAGTGCTTTGATCGCATCATCCGCTGTATAGATGGAACCAACTCCAATGACGGGAACTTGATCTCCGATACGTTCTTTTATAATTTCTATCCGAGGTCGGTCAAGGTCGGCTCCCCGTCTTGCTTTCGACCAGAAATCCATTAATGAAACATGAAGATAATCCAAATCCTTTGTTACAAGTCCATCAATTAATGCTAGAGTATCATCCATGGTGATTCCTGGTGTTTCCGGCTCCTCCGGTGAAAAACGATATCCTACGATGAAGTGATCCTTGGCATGTTCAGCAACAGCCTTTTTCACTTCATCCACAACCGCTAATGGAAAGGTCAGGCGCTTTTCAAGAGAACCGCCCCACTTGTCTTCACGATGGTTTGAATGAGGCGAAAAGAATTGCTGAAGCAAGTAACCATTAGCACCGTGAATTTCCACTCCGTCAAATCCCGCTTCAATGGCACGTCGGGTGGTTTCACCAAAGTCGAGAATGATCGATTCTATTTCCTTTTCAGAAAGTGGACGAGGAACTGCTTTCCCTTCGCCTTCCGACGGTATATTGCTTGCACTGACAACATCGCCATCTACTAATTCCGGTGGAACCTCTCGGCCGCCATGAAAAATCTGGAGAATTGCCTTTGCCCCTTTCGCTTTAATCGCTGATGCCAAACGACTTAGACTAGGTATCAATTCATCCTGATCTCCGCCAAATTCCCCATGAAAACCTTTGCCATTAGCCGTCACGTAAGTACATGCCGTTATAACCATGCCGACACCGCTTGACCGGCGTTCATAATAATTAACTTCTGCGTCGGTAACGGTACCGTCAGAATTAGAAGAGAAATTTGTCATAGGCGCCATCACCAATCGATTTTTCAATTCTATTCCCTTTCCTAAATTGAACGATTCAAATAATGGTGTATATTTAGAATTCATTTAGTAATCCTCCATTTTGTAACCCACCGGTTTGTATAATAAATCAAATCAAATCAAATCAAATCAAATCAAATCAAATCAAATCCGCAAACTAATTTAAATATCATGCATACTTTTCGATTAATGCCGAAATGGCTTCTTTTGGCTGGAAGCCAATAGCTTGATCTACCTTTTCTCCATCTTTGAATAGAATAAGCGCTGGAATTCCCATCACTCCATATTCGCTTGTCGTATTTGAATTTTCATCCACATTAAGTTTTACGATCTTAACCTTATCACCCATTTCCTCATCGATTTCATTAAGAACTGGGGCAATCATTTTGCACGGACCGCACCACGGTGCCCAAAAATCAACCAATACTAAACCTTCCTTGATTTCACTAGCAAAATTATCATCTGTAACATGTTCTATTGTCATGATCATTTCCTCCTTGTATTATCCGAAATATTTATGGTCTTTACTCACCATCTATTTTAAATCAAAATTTGCGATTCTATTTCCCGGGATAAAAGCCTCTGATTTCCTGGCATTCATTTTAGGATGGATTTTGATGGATTCCAATTTACCGGATAACTCCATGAACCATGTTTCATCTTTAGAAAGTAAAGCCAAATCAATTAAAGCCAAAAGATGTGTTTCGTTACTGATTTCTAGATCCGGCAGCTTTTCAGTCCATCTACTTGGAATCCAAATCGATTTTCCAACCGCTTTTTCATTGTCACTTTCCACCACATTCACTTTAACAATTTCACGATTATCACTCACGTTTTCAACGAAACCATGGATAAGTTCTCCATCTCTTGATTTTCCCTGTACCCAATCCCCATTTTTGAACAGATTGTTTTCAACCATTTCCTTAACACCCCTTTTATGTTCATTTAATATTAAAACTATAGTTATTAACTGTATTAATAAAATATACATTTTGTGCAAAGAAAAAACTAAATCAATATCACGGACATTGTTTAATTTTTTCCAAAAAAGTGCTGAGAGTTATATCTTCCAAATATTTTTCAAAATACAATTCTGCTTCATCGAATATTTGATCCATGACTACCTGGGTATTGGAGGATATGACACATTTTTTCTCCGGATCACCTGTACACCATTTCGGTTTCAAGGTTCCATGTGAGACCGTTATATAAATATCTGCCAAACTTACCTCTTCAGGATTACAGTCTAGAATATAGCCTCCGCCCACACCTTCTTTCGTTTTAACAAATCCCTTTTTTCTTAAGCAGCTCATCATTTTCCGAATCCTTGCCGAGTTTGTACAAACGTTTTCTGCGATAGACTCACTGCTTGCCATATGATCTGGTAGATAAGCTAAATAGACCAAACTATGCACAGCTATTGTAAAATCACTATTCACTTTTCGCATCCTCCTCAAGGAGATTACTGTAATTTTAATGTTTACAGTTGATAAAGTCAACTCAAAAAACTCAACCGAGTCCTAAACTTTGTTGATTACTTTTTCATTGCATTGAAATTCCCCCTATCCACTTAGGATAGGAGGCTTCATTGACCATCTTCAACAATTGGTTACTACTTATTGTTGCGAAAGGGTAATTGCAGTATTTGCCGCTCTTATATTCACTTGTGATTGTTCACTGATATCCCCGGGATGATAATAACCTTTCGAGATCATATAATCACTAATGACCCCGTGTGTTTCTACAGCAACCCTAAGCTGTTCCCGTAATGCAGCCCTCAATTCAGGTGAAGCTGTTTCTGTTATGGCGAAAGCCGTATTCCTTATTCCTGATTTGGCAGAATTCAGAAAGTCAGTAGCAATCACCTGATCGGTCATACCACCCATCCCCGCCATATTTTGCAAAAAGTTAGTCATTGTCTTCCCTCGCCTTGGTTTACCAGGATTTCCTGTAATTTTTGAATATGCTCTCTTCCGTTGCTCATGTCTTGTAAAAGAATGTTTTTTAATTCCGTATCTTGGACTAACCCATTCATTGTAGAAGCTTTTGATAGACAAAGGCTTTTGAAATTCAATATTTCATGCAGTTCTAACGTTTCATGCAGTCCCAACTTTTCCACTAGAAGTATCTCTCCTTTCAGTAACAATCACTTACTTATCTTTCGTTGTTCAAAAGCTCTTATTCATTCCTTTTCATTTTTTTAGAAGGTTAAAACCAATTGGAAAACAACATATAGTCCTCTGTATACCTGAGTGTTGAATAGGGAAAATTACTTTTGTTACCTAGACTTAGGAGGTGAGTGAATGGAAAATGAAAAGCTCGCATTTCACGAGACCATGGAGACGCATGAAATAATAAATTTTAAAACAATATGTTTAATGAAATCCAAATTGATGCAAGGAATTTGTTTTGATAATGATTTGAAAGCATTAATGGAAAAGGACGTACAACAATCCATAGTAGCCATTAATGAACTAAAGACTTTTTACGAAGGTGCCCGAACAAACTATAAACAATGAGGTGAGCTTTAATGGAAATGGACTTTTTAGATCCCCAAGGTGCTGAACATATGCCTGAAATGGCAGATTCCTCTTTTGCCCTGGATTTCCTACTGACGGTCAAAAGCGGTATTCATACGTATGGTATCGCTTTGTCAGAAACAGCAAGTCCAGAATTGCGAAAAGCATTATACCGGCAAATGGAGCAATCCATTGATTTACATGCAGCAATAACCGATTTAATGATAAGTAAAGGCTGGCTCTATCCAAATGATGTTGGAAAGCAAGTTGAATTGGATCTGAAATCAGCTGATATGGCAGTCAGCATCGCTGGGATGAAGTTATTTCCTAACGATACAGATAGACTCGGTATGTTTGCGACGCCGAATAAATAGAGGAGGAAATTTTATGAAAGCCGTAACTTACCAGGGCAGTAAAAACGTGCAGGTTAAAGAGGTTAAGGATCCCCATATCAAAAATTCAGATGATATTATCGTAAAAATTACAACTTCAGCCATTTGCGGTTCGGATTTGCACTTGATTCATCAAATGATTCCAAATATGCCAACGGATTATGTTATTGGCCATGAGCCAATGGGGGTTGTCGAGGAAGTTGGTCCGGGTGTAAATAAATTGAAAAAGGGAGATCGTGTAATCATCCCATTTAATGTTAGTTGTGGAAGCTGCTGGTATTGCGACAACGATCTTACAAGTCAGTGCGATAATTCAAATCCTCATGGGGAAATGGGAGGCTTTTTTGGATATTCAGAAACAACAGGTGGGTATGCGGGTGGACAAGCGGAATACATGCGGGTTCCTTATGGGAATTTCACTCCCTTTAAGATTCCAGAAGACTGTGAGGTCGAAGATGAGAAATTGGTATTACTCGCCGATGCCGCTTCAACTGCATTTTGGAGTGTAGACCATGCAGGAGTTAAACCTGGTGATACAGTCATCATTTTGGGCTGTGGTCCCGTTGGATTACTCGCTCAAAAATTCGCTTGGTTTAAAGGAGCGAAAAGGGTCATAGCCGTCGATTATCTCAACTATCGCTTAGAACATGCAAAAAGGACAAATAAAGTTGAAACGGTTAATTTTGAACAATATGAAAACGTTGGCGAATATCTCAAAGAAATAACTAAAGGCGGAGCTGATATCGTAATTGATTGTTCGGGCATGAGCGGTAAAATGACGCCTATGGAATATCTTGCAACAGGCCTTAAGTTACACGGAGGTGCCATGGGTGGTCTTGTAATTGCTTCCCAAGCCGTACGTAAAGCAGGAACCATTCAAATTACCGGTGTTTACGGTGGGCGTTATAACGGATTTCCGCTAGGAGATATTTTTCAAAGAAACGTGGATATTAAGACCGGACAAGCTCCTGTTATTCCTTATATGCCATATCTCTATAAACTCATATCCGAAGGAAAAGTGGATCCCGGCGATGTCGTAACCCACGTACTACCATTGGATCAAGCTAAACATGGTTACCAAGTATTCGATACAAGGACAGACGGATGCATTAAAGTCGTCTTAAAACCGTAAGTATTATATGTAAAATTGAATGGCCAGGCACTCAAATTCAGAAACCATACATGAAATATAGTAAGTTTCTGAATTTGATGAATCCTGTGTTTTGAAAGTCTCATGAACTAGATTTCCTCTATATGAAACCTTTCATGCTCCCTGATTGCCCTCTTGCTTATCCCCTACCAACACAAAAAACCCCTCTCTCTGATTTAGTTCCCACCAGAGAAAGAAGTTTCGGATTAGTAACGAAAGATAAAGCAAAAACAAGGAAAATTTATGATGAAAGATTCACTCTTCAAGGTAGTTATGATTTGCTTATCTTATAATTGCTAACTTATTTTGTTTGTTGTTTATTCATGGCGCTCATCATTTGATTAATTTTCTTTTGGGATGGTTTCATACCCATTTGCATCATCATCATGAAAAACCCTGATACATTTTTTGTTCCCTTTAGGCTCACTTGTTCTGTTGAGAAAAATATACCTTTAAATTGAATTTTGTCTATAACTTTTTATTCCTACTACTAGTTTTAGGTTTATCTTTCTTCTCTTATAATAAAAGGAAGGTATCTGTTATTAATTAGTTAATCACCCGATATTTACAGATGTAATCCATTGGAGACTCTTCGTGAAATTCTTCAGTATGCCATTTAGCAACACCTTCTGCAGTTTCAACGTTGTATGTAAATATCTCACCTGTGCCAGCTACGTAATCATGAAGGTCTTCAATTGAAGCAAGTCGATAATTGAACCCTGCTTGCATTTCTTCTTCTAACACAATCCACTGTGCAGCATTATCGACTGATACGAATATTTTTTTGATTTCAATTGTTTGAGTTGTCATTTTAAATATCCCCTTTTAAATTCGACCCTTCCCCTTATCCTTACACTCATCACACATAGCACCATTACCTTGAGTCATTAGTTCTCCACTCTTACTGCATAGCTTAAGTAGTTGCATACTCATCATGTCCTTAACTTCTTAGTCCTACTTACACTTAACTATCGATCCGTACATTGCTGTAATAGTAATTATATTAACCATAACCACCAATACTCAATTAGACTCTCTTTCTGTCACGGGTCATGTCATGCATGAATTGATTCACGGTTAACACTCCCTTATTTAGACAAATATAAAAAGTCTGAGCATTGTGCCCAGACTCCTATCCAGAAATCATTTTTGGTATGTTGGTTTTTTAACTGCTATCAAAACCCAAAAAACCATGATTATTGGAATAAAAAATAAATTTAAATTAATTCTTTTATCAACGATAATTGAAAAAACATCGTTGATAATTAAACAACTAAGCTTAATAAAATGCATAAAAGCAAAGAATGTAACGATAATTTCAGCATTTTTATTCTCGAAAAGTCAGGTATGTCAAACAATGTGTTTCCCCCTTAGTTTCGGATATTTTACCAGTATCCTAGTGCTTTACAAGCCTTTTTAACTTTAGGTTTCTTTTTACCCCATTTGTGGCAAGCAGAATAAGCTCCTAATTTATACAAGTCTTGAACTATTAAAGTAGCAACAGTCATCCCAACAACAGCCCCAAATACAAGTTTTAAAGCCTTTTCGAAACCTGAAGGCGGTGGAGAATGTCTACCTATAGCTGACGCTGAAAGTTCGTTTATTTGAATAAAATCGTCTTGTTTAAGTATTTCGTTCTCTAATGATGCTGTTGCGCTTTCAATTTCTTTTAAATCATCTGAAGAAATTCCAATAAGTGCCTGTTGGAGATTGTTAACTTCAGCAGTCGATAGACCATTTTCTTTAGCATAATCTAAGTTTAACTTAATTTCATCATTTTCTTCAACAATACCATTTTGTATAACTTCTAATACTGATAGAATTTTATCCTTTTCAATTGTAGTAGCAGCATATGCCGACGATTGATTTGTTTGGATAGAAATCGGTGAAAATACAATACCTACAAATAAAACAAAAGAAATAATGGAAATCATACCTTTTTTAAAACCCATAATACATTAACATCTTCCCTGTCTAAATTTACCACTATATAAAATATATTTCATGGTAAATAAAGTTTTATTCGAATAATAGTTCAGTAACATTTTCTCACTGAGGTTTCTATAAATCTTAGGAGCATCGTAACTTGACCTAGGGTTGAATGGTTTTGGTATCTCTCTCAGCTTATCTCTTAGTTTATGGATTTAGCATTTAATTCAATTTGATCATCTTTCCCATAAGGTATCTTAGGGAAAGTGATACTTTCGACTATGTATTTTCGCAAAATTAAAAAACACCCAATTACTCAAATCCCTCCTTTATTCTGCAATTCATCGAATCTTTACATGATTAATACATTTATTGAACTTATCTATTTTATAATTAAATTACAATTTAATAATTCATCATCATATGGAGGGTACAATCATGGAAATAAATGAAAGGCAACCATTTGAGTCTTTTTTATCTCCTCGTCAACTTACTGAGCTAAAAATCTTATCTACTAAAACAAACATAGCTTTCCATGAATTATTAGCAATGCCATCAATAGTCTCACTTCTAGAGAAACTGGACAATACTACCGAACTGATTGATGAGCTTAATAATAAAGAAATGATATTAAGAAATAAAGTTTTCATTAATAAGAATAAAGAAGTATTAAATAAGACTCAAAAAGCACTCGACCATTTAGGTTAAGTGCTTTTTCTATGTATAAAGTTCATCCAAATACAAAACACCCGATTACTCGGATGCCTTCAATACTAAATCTTCTCTTTCTAATAGTTCTATACTATAGGAATCCAGGTTGAAGTTTGGACGCAAATTATCTTTTTTCATAGCGTTCTGATCCAAGGAACTTTCCTGCACTTGGAAAGTGAGCTAGAAAACAACTTTATTGGCTATTTCGTGTAAGTTTACCTACATTCCTAATAATGTTAGCTTTCTCTGTTAGAATCTTATTGACTTCTTTCTTATTGTATTTCCACATTTCCTTCTTAACTATATCCTGCTTATCCTCACAACCTAATTCAATCATTACCTCATCTTCAACTTGCATGATTAATTGAATTTCATCCTTGGTAGTTAGCCTATGTTCTTCTGTTACATCACCTTTTCCAATACACACTGTCTTAACTTTATTCCAATTAATCATAATTTTACGTTCAAGTCTGTCTAACGAATGTACGTTTTGTAAGGTTGAAAAATTCTTCTATATAAGCTTCTTTAATATCCATTTAGTTACTGACCTTATTCTGATTGTAATTACCATATGTAAAGTTTTCATTGATCATCTTCATTTCTAGTAACAGCCTATTGATGGTCATTAATAATTCACCATCTTCTTGCTTAGGATATAAGTCAACATTTCATCCATCTTATCTGCATGTGCTAATTTTAAGGAAATAACAATCTTCTTTTATTTCCTTATCCATGATATATTCCTTTCTATATCTTTCATACTTGATCAGTACCTTTTTAAGAGCCGGACTGATGAATACTATCCTCTCCTTATTCCTTTCCCTTTGACAATCATAATGGTATCTCTTTGATTTAAAAGCTTATATTAGGAGTAAACAAAAGGCTGGTTTACAAGCTGCAAGTATTATATCGATGCATAAGATGGTTCAGTTTTTTTAAATTGTTGTGTAAAAGAGGAATATATAACAGGAAATCCAATGAGGTGAGTTGAAAGGCCAAAAGCTCACAAAAAGCTGCTTAAAGGATCCTCATTTGTTTAAGCTCTTGTCGCTTGTTAATCATCGTTTTCTTCGTAAATCCTTTTGCTAAACAATGATAATCATACTCTTCAATTATATCTATCAATTCCAAAACAAAAACCACCTTTACTGAATCATTCATTCAGAAAAAGTGGCTTAAGAAACAAAAATGAAAGATAAACCAAAATTTTATATAAAATCGGTGGAAGGATTCAGTCTAAATGGATCAACCATTTCGATATTATATAAAATTTTGCATCCAATCTTCCAAGAACATTGATATATCAAGGATTCATGCTAACTTATTTTGTTTGTTGTTTATTCATGGCGCTCATCATTTGATTAATTTTCTTTTGGGATGGTTTCATACCCATTTGCATCATCATCATTTTCAGCATCTGTTCGTTAATTGGCGGATTTTTCTTTAAGTAATCCATCATGTATTTACGAGCGATGAAAAATCCCAGCACTACTCCAGCAATCAATGCCAGTACGCCAACTAGAATGTAAACCCACATACTATTTCCTCCTTCGTGTTGTCTAACATCAGTGTACTAGACCAAAGGTTATTATACAATACCCGCTACTGAAAAGTCCCCCATTTAGACAAATTTTCTTTCTTTTATCGGTTTTAACCAACCGTATTTTTCATGTTCAAAATCAAGGGCCAGAAAACTCGCTTCATATTTTCGAATACTTTCAAAGAAAGCCGTCTCCGCTTCATAGTCTCCTTCAGCTTTTAGAGTAATGGAATCATGCTGAATGATTAAAACGGCTTTACTTGATCCGTTTGTTTTTTCTAAATAGTATTTTCCATTTTGAGACCAATAATTCATCTTTTTTTGCAAACGTTGTTCAATAGCTAACTGCAACTGGATAATCGGGACTGTTTTGGTGACATATTCGATTTGTTTTTGCAAAATACTCTTCAGTCTGCCCTTTGCTTGAATATACTCCAAAAACAAATTGAAAAATAGCTTTTCTCTTCCATAATAATGATGGGCAAATTCATCTTCGATTAAATAAATTTGATAGGTTCTCATCAGCCAATGCCTCCTAGCTTTCCTATTTTGGTCACGAAAACAACTAACCACCAGGTACCTCTCCACTATTTTCCACTATTGATAACTTTCCCCTTTAACTGACACATTTAAACGAAATTTATTTATTCTCATTATATATTGACAAACTAAAAAGATATGTTGTTTGCTGGAGAAATTTTCTTCTTTTTTTGTCGAATGGAAGATTTCCCTTTAGAATAGGAGCACGCAATATAAATCAGGATTGTTTTTGATAAAAAAACTGACACCAAACTAGTTGGTGTCAGTTCTCCATTACTATTAGTTAAGCATTTCCTTAACGCGAGCAACTACATTTTCTACAGTGAAACCGAATTCCTCCATGATCTTGCCGCCTGGTGCAGAAGCTCCGAAATGATTGATGGCCAATATTTCACCCTCATCACCTGCATAACGATCCCAACCAAACGGTGAAGCCACTTCGATAGCTAGACGTTTCTTCACTGCCGGATTGATTACGCTTTGTTTATATTCTTTAGATTGAGTTTCAAATCGATCCCATGATGGCATGCTGATAACAGAAACATCAATTCCTTCGTTCGCTAAAGCTTTCTGTGCTTCCACAGCCAAGTTCACTTCGGAACCAGTCGCAAGAAGTAATGCATCGGCTACTTCTTTCTTAGAAGCAGAGATGATGTAAGCACCTTTTGAAACACCTTCATACGCAGTTTCGGAAGTGTCTTTAATTGTTGGCAATCCTTGACGAGTCAGTACAAGGGCAGTTGGTTTATTTGTAGACTCCATAGCCACTTTCCACGCTGCTGCCGTTTCATTGCCATCAGCTGGACGGATTACCCCTAGGTTAGGCATTGCACGCAATGATGCCAATTGTTCGATTGGCTCATGAGTCGGTCCGTCTTCCCCTACAGCAATGCTGTCATGAGTGAATACATAGTTTACAGGCAGTCCCATTAGTGCTGCCATTCTAATGGCAGGACGTAGATAATCAGAGAATACGAAGAATGTTCCTCCGTATACTTTTAATCCACCATGAAGTGCCATTCCATTTAAAGCCGCACCCATAGCGAATTCACGTACACCGAACCATATATTACGGCCGCTGTAATTACCAGGTAATAGATCAGTCTCACCTTTGATGGCAGTATTATTAGATCCGGCTAAATCCGCAGAACCCCCAATGAAGCTAGGGACCCGTTTGGCAATCGCATTTAGCACTTCCCCACTTGAAGCACGGGAAGCTAATGTTTTACCTTCTTCATAGACCGGAATTTCCTGATCCCATTCAGCAGGCAGTTCACCTTTGATGGCCAGCTCCAATTGCTGTGCTAACTCAGGATGTGCTTCTTTGTAATTTTTGAACAATTCATTCCAAGCTTCTTCTTTTTGAGCGCCAGCATCAACAACAGCTTCATTGAAGTGTGAATACACTTCTTCCGGAACATGGAAGTCCTCTTCGAATGTCCATTTATATGCTTCTTTTGTCAATTTAAGCTCATCTGCACCAAGCGGAGCGCCGTGAACAGCGGATTTACCTGAACGGTTTGGTGAACCGTAACCAATAACCGTTTTCACTTCGATTAATGTTGGGCGTGCATCGTCGGTTTTCGCTTCTTCAATCGCTTTAGCAATTTCCTGAAGATCATTGCCATCCTCAACGCGGATATATTGCCATCCATAAGATTTGAACCGGTCTGCTACGCTTTCACTAAATGATTGACTTAAATCGCCGTCAAGGGAAATATCATTAGAATCATATAAAACAACAAGTCTTCCGAGTTGTAGATGTCCAGCTAATGAAGCGGCTTCTGCAGAAACACCTTCCATTAAATCTCCATCTCCACAAATGCTATATGTATAATGATCGACCACATTATAAGAATCGCGGTTATAGCTTTCTGCCAAGTGACGTTCAGCCATTGCCATTCCGACTGCCATTGCGATACCTTGTCCAAGCGGCCCGGTAGTTGCATCTACACCAGCCGTATGTCCGAATTCAGGATGTCCTGGAGTTTTACTGCCCCATTGACGGAAGCTTTTCAAATCATCGATAGATAAGCCGTAGCCCGATAAATGAAGAAGGCTGTATAACAGCATAGAACCATGTCCAGCTGAAAGAACAAAGCGATCTCTATTAAACCAATCTGGATTTTTCGGGTTATGGTTCATATATTCGGTCCATAGTTTATACGCCATCGGCGCTGCCCCCATTGGCATACCTGGATGGCCGGAATTAGCCTTTTCAATTGCATCAATTGATAATGTACGAATCGTATTGATAGAAAGTGCATCTAATTTATCTAACATATTGTAAAAACATCCCTTCCTGTAATGTACCTCTTTATATTATAGTGACAAGCATAATATCACAACTAAAATCACTATTTACTGCCTCAATATTAAAATTTTCTAGAAATAAGAGAAGCCCCCTATTTAGATTAAACTAAATAGGAGAATACATACATGCATGCACTCCCTTTTTACTCATAAATGCTAATAGGATCCTCGTTCCATGAGAGGAATTCAAGCATTAATGTAAGTTTCTTTTTTCTTTTATATTTTTTATCTTTTGAGGAGTGACGTCATTACCTTCTGGATCAACGACTTTCACATGCTCCAACGTATCGGTCATGGACTTTCTGAATGTTTCCAAATACTCACTTCTCAATTGGGTTTGCTCTTTCGCCTCAACTTCCGTCAAACCTTCAGTCTTTGCCTTTTTAGAAAGTTCATTAATACGGGTTATTTTTTCTTTTGATAACATAATTTCGCTCCTTCATAATCTCCGGATATTGTCATGGTATTAAAAAAAAAGCGAAATTACAAGTTCTAAGATTGACTTTCCTTTTTATTCAGTTGATGTTCGAGAAAACGCCTGTTCACAGTAGCCTTGGAAACATTGTATCCAAAGCCCCTTAAAGTGGCTGCGATTTCTGCAAATGTCAATCCATTGGCCCGAAGTTTAATAATTTCTTCAATAGGAATTTCCATACGGTCCCTTCCAGTGGAATTCCTTTGATTCTGAAGGTTTTTTTGAGGACGGTACCCTTTTTCAACGGCTCTTATCATCCCGCGCTTTATTTTAAGATTATGTAGTTTCCTTTGGTATTCTTCTACAATACCGACTATCTGGATGACCATGGCATCCGAATCCGATAACTCAAGCTCCCCGTCATGTGAGAGCGTATAAATTTTCACATCTTCTTTAAGGATGACATGGAAAAGGGCTATTTTGGCATTCCCTCTTCCCAGCCTTGTTTCATCCTGAATTAATAGTACTTCAGCTTCTTTAGTTTTAAATAGTTCGAGCATGTCAAAAATGCCATCCCGATTCAACTCATAACCACTTGCCTGCTCTTTTATTATGGAAATGACTTCAACATCCATCTTTTCTGCCAATTTGACTAATTCATCTTCCTGCCTTGCCAATGATGTTTCCTGTGACTCTTTTTCTGTGCTTACCCTACAATAGATTACCGCCTTCATAATACCCTACCTTCACTACTTACTGCTCACTGGCCAAATTCTGGACAAGTTCTTCCCCTTTAACCGGTATGACGATGACTTGACCAGGTTTAATTGAATCCGCCCTGACTCCATTATGCTCTTCTATCCAACCAATGAATTCTTTTTTTGTCAAATTTGCTTCTTCATATTCTTCGGCAATTCCCCATAGGGTATCACCCTCACTTACTTCTATAGAAAGGAAATCCTTTTTTGGATCATTGTTCAATGTACAAGAGAATAAAATTGAAAAGATGAATACTGATCCCGCTAATAGAATCGTATAAATATAATTTTTGTATAAATTTTTCATAAATATCCCTCCAAAGCGAATGTTCGTTCGTATGTTATGGTCAAATTATAATACGAACGTTTGTTTCAGTCAACAACAAAATTCGAACTTATGTTTGTATAGAGTTGGGGGCCATGCTATAATGTAGCAAAGAACATTGGGGAAGAGGTGCACAAATGACTAAACTATCAAAACGGCAGCAAGATATTCTTGATTTCATTAAAGAAGAGGTCCGCCAAAAAGGGTATCCACCTTCCGTACGGGAGATTGGCGAAGCAGTGGGACTTGCTTCAAGTTCAACAGTACACGGACATTTATCACGCCTGGAAAGCAAAGGCCTGATTAGACGTGACCCAACCAAGCCAAGGGCCATTGAAATAATGAATTTGGAGGAAGCGAACAATATTCCCAAAGTCAATGTCGTGAACGTGCCGTTACTTGGAAAAGTAACAGCGGGAATGCCGATAACGGCCATTGAGAACATAGAAGAATACTTTCCGCTTCCCGAAAGCATGGTTCCACATGATGACCATGTATTCATGCTGGAAATCATGGGTGAAAGTATGATCGAAGCAGGAATTCATGATGGGGATTATGTCATCGTGAAACAACAAAGCAATGCCAATAATGGAGATATCGTCGTGGCAATGACGGAAGATGATGAAGCCACTGTAAAACGATTCTTTAAGGAACCGGATTACATAAGGCTTCAGCCTGAGAACTCGAATATGGAACCAATTATTTTACGAGATGTTTCGATACTTGGAAAAGTAATAGGCTTATATAGACAAATACACTAAAAGCGCTAACAGCGCTTTTTTTGTTTGTTTAATTTATGTCCCGAATTCTCTCAATATGCATATGGAAGAGTAGATATTGATATATTTTTTAATAGAATCAGGTTTTCATGGGAATTTAAACATCCTTTATTACGGATGGAAGTTATACTATCGCCTAATATTTACTTTAGTAACAATCTGATTACAATAAAAAAGAGAGCTTTAACTACCGCTCCCAGTTAAAATTCACTTCACTCGTAATCTTTGGTTCACTTTAATGAGGTTAAGATCGACCAAGCCATTCCACTGTTGAATCTGCACTTGTGTAGAACCGTATGCTTTTGCAAGCGCAGAGACGGTATCCCCTTTTTGGACAATATGATAAACCTCTTCAATGCTTGCATCATATTTTGTTAAATCGCTTGTTTCGATAAGGTTCACCAGTTTTTCAATATATTTGGGATCCGAGGCGTACCCCGCATCGAATATTGCTTTGAGTGCTTTTCTGTAATCTTTTTCTCCAATGACAGCTGTATAAAGACTTCTATTCCATGAAGTCCCCTTTACATATAAATTGGCAAGATCTCGAAGACTTACTTCCAAAGATGGGTATTTTCTGAATTTGTTCCATACTTGAACGGGCACACCATTGACATATTCCATTGTCTGAATAATGACAGACTCACCCTTGAATTCACCTTTTGTACCGAATATATTTTTTCCTTTGCTTGCTAATAAACTTGTCCCATATCCACTCTCCAAACAAGCTTGTGCAATGACAACAGAAGGTAATATTTTAAACTCCTGTTGAATTTTCTGGGCATAGGGAGCAATTTCCTTAATAAATGTTTCCTTGCTCATTAGAACCTCCCACGAATGGTCATTACTTTATTTTTCACTGTTTATCTTCATTCTTATCGTATTCTCATCTATGAAAAAGGTTACAGCTTGTCCTGCACAAAAGGTTCCGATGTCTGGCTAATTGTTTTAATTATAGATTTCTTACCTAGAAGTGGATCGCTCCGCGTATTATTTATCCACTTCCCTACCAAACAGGAAAAGCCGTCAATCCATATAATTAAATGGATTGACGGCTTTTTAAGTTGGACACTGAAAACCTTCAAAACTTGTTCATTTCCATTTTCATCAGTCATCGTCATCACTTGGTTTCAGGAATTTTCATGGGCTGGTTTTATGGCTAAGCAAACATTGGCAATTATGCTGCACTCAAAACTGGTATTTTGTCTTATAGAGAATCCTATAAAAAGACGGATTAAACCTATACAGGGTATCTCTCGCTGCAATTCAGCAATCTTTTTATTAAACACTAACACCCATGTTAACATCCCATTACACACATCCAAAAAACCCCTTCTCAATTGATCAATTTGTCGGGAAAAGTAAGTTATCCTTTATGTTTTTTACACTCCTGACTAGCCGAGCAGGCTTGGCATACAGTCGGCGGAAAGGAAGCGGATTTTCTGCAATCGACTGGATCTTTTTTAAAAGAAAAGACTGTAGGCAAACTTAGAATTTGTCTACAGTCTGATACATTCTCAAAGAAGAGACGGCATTTCACTATTTCTCAATATAGACCGAACGAATCAGCGTCCGGGTTCTTTCAGTACCATACACATTTTTTTCCTTGACATCTATTGTTACATTATAAACACCTGACTTAGGTACTTCTGGAAGGGTGCCAGTAAAATTTTCGGTATCCATTGCCTTAATTGAGCTTTTTTCACTAATTTCATTACCGGTTTCATCTATTAGATGAACCGAAAATGTTGTGCTGATTGGCCTTTTTTTATCATTCATTGGGTTCTTTATTAAAAATTTTGCATCTTTTTGCTTAACTTTACCGGCCATACTTAATGTAATGGGATTCTTTTCGTTAAATTGTGCTGTGAACAGGTAGGCGTCTTTTGGCGATTTAGTCTTCATTCGCACTTTCCAATCACCAATTTCAAGGTTGTTTCTATTGAATGAGTGGATGGTTGCACCATTAAAAAAGGAAGTTTCATTTTTGGCTGAATGAACCTTTAAGGAAGGTGAATACTTTTTATTGGATGGAGAAATCAATTCAACCTCGACATCATTTGAGGCTGTATATATGTTTATATTGCCTGGGGCTGCTTCATTTACATGGAAGCTTTGTTCGATCCAGACATTTTGTTTCAGGACATCACCCAGAACGGTTTGAGCGAGTGCGGTGGTAATGACATCATCTTCAACCCGTTCTTTATAATTGACATTATATTCAGGGATCCCAGCGGTGGAAGTGCTTCTTAAATATGGTTCAATTCTTGAAAATACAGCTGAGCCAACTCGTATATTGTCGTGATCAAAGTTGGGATCTGAAAATAAATGTGTTGCATAGGGTATTTTTGTACTCCATACATTTACTAGACCATCATTTTCCCCATATGAAGATAAATATTGTCCACCCATTGATAAGGCTGAAAGAACCGGGCCTCTATTCATACCTGCCACAGTGAAATACATGTTTTTACGAGAATTAACATGGTTATCCGTGACAGAACGAAATTCCGCCATTTCACCAACTTGTAAAGAATAAGTTCCCTCATCTTTTTGACCTAATAGGGAACCAAGCCAGCCCGCATACCAGCTATAAGCCAAATCAGCTAGGTGAGAACCATGATGAGGGGAAGCTAAAGTGATCACCCTTCCAACATATTGGTGTGCTCCATAGTGCACTAGAGCCGCTTGGGTATCTGGGCCACCTTTGCTGTGAGCTATAATATTTACTTTTTCGCCCCCGAAATGGTTACTGATTTCTGCAAGCATTTGAGCTAAAAGCCTTCCATTGGCATATTGGCTCACTGATCCATTTCCAGCTGAATCATGAAGCTGAACAAAAACAGTTTGGTAGCCTGCTTCATACGCTTTGGTATACATATCATTGACACCATGATAATCCGTTTCACCGTACCAGCTGGTTGAACTGCCGTTTTTCCCTTGAACAAACACGATCGGTGGTTTCTTTGTATCAAGATTTGGAGGAATACTTCCAAGAAACCAATCCCCTGGACTGAAACTTTCGGAAGGAGGCTTTAATTTTCCTGCTGAGGAAATGTCTGGCTTAGCCATAATCAATATGGTTAGAATGAGGACAAGAAAAACGACATAATTGATTACATTCCTTTTCAATTGTTATCTCCTCCAATTTCATGTGGAATTTTTTCGAACTCATCCTATTATCAACGCCCCCTTCCAGTCCTTTCATAGCTTTCATTAGTATATATTTGTACTTTTGCATACCATTACCTGCTATCTTCATAAAGATGGGAGAAAAAAACTAGAGGAATTCATAAAAAATGGAGATATAGTATGATGGTTTGCCTTCGATTCGTTCATGTATACAGTCATTTTCCATTTATTAAATTATCCTTATAGAGGAAATCCATGTATCGAATGCTTTATGTTCACGAAGGAAAAGAGAATAAGCCCTTCTCCTGCAAAGGATATAGGGCTTGACTTTTTTATGATCATCCAAATATTATTCTTCGAATTTGCCACTGTCCAATTGCTCCTATTCATGGTGATTTGAAGTCCATCCTATACATTAAGTAAATTGTTGAAAAAAACTCTTTCACAGCAATTGGCTGTCATTCATAGGGATCTCAGTATCAATCGTCTATTTGGATTTTTAACTCCTTAAAGCCCTTCCCTCAACCCCACATACACGTATTTCACAATGAGAACTGGATAAATGATATCAGGGCTATGCTCGTTCTTCCGATTGTACAATTTGTTTATCTGATTTTCCTTTCCCCTTTTTTTCACCCTCTTTCGATCATTACTTAAATCTTGCCCCAGGAATGGTTACTTTGGTGAAGAAATGCTTGATAGTCTTGATCCTTTAACTACATTTGAAGTGTAGGTGGGGATCAAAAAAAATGATATCGTCGATCGAGAACCCTACACATTCAGCAAACAAATAAGCCTTATCGATTCGCAAAGGAATCTTATATTGCTCATAGTCAATGTAAGTTCTCTTGGCCATCTTCAGCACTTTAGCCATTTCTTCTTGTGTTAAACCTTTATACTTCCTCGCTTGTTTAAGTGTGAACTTAACGTTTGTCATATCTTGTCACCACCTATCTAAAAAAATAATATCACACTTGAAGTATAGTTACCAACAATTTTTCGCAAAATTCACGCACTTTAAGTTTACTCACTTTCACTCATGGTGTATATTCAAGTAAGAGGTGAAGAAATATGCACATTGGTGAACGGATTAAAATGTTAAGAAAAGAAAGAAAAATGACACAAGAAGATTTGGCAAATATATTAAAGGTGGCGCCAACGGCAGTATCAGCATGGGAATCCGGACGGAATAAACCTTTAATGGATAAATTGAGCATGATGTCCGCATGCTTTGAAATACCGCTATCCCACCTCATTGAAGGAGCACCTAGCGTTAGAAATGCTCCTGGAATGGAATTTCTAAATGAAAAGAATGTAAGATTAATTGGAGTCTATGGCAATATTCCTGCTGGAGAGCCTAATTTTACCAATGAATATATAGAAGCTTATATGCCGACATTAAATTCGATGCTAAAAACGAATAAAGAATATTTTTTCCTTAGAGTGAATGGCAATAGCATGAACAAAGAATTCAGTGACGGATCTTTGATTCTCGTTGAAAAAACAACCTGCGTTGATAAAGGAAAAATTGGAGTGGTCTTGGTAAATGGTCACGATGCTACGGTCAAAAAAGTGAATATCGCTGAAGAAAACATCACACTCACTCCCTGCAGCACGGATCCTTTTTATGAAGAAAAAACCTATAACTTAAAAAATGATAGAGTTCGAATTTTAGGAAAAGTGGTTCAAGCCATTAAAATATACGATTAATATCAACTTAGAGTTTCTTTACGGAATATTACTTTAGTTCCCTTTGTTGACTGATGCATATTAGGTATAAGCCATCATGGTTTGTGCTTTTTAGTATTGTTCTTTAAATATGTCTTTGCAAAATGTAAATATAAATTTGTGTCAGCCTATATCCGTTTTCCCCAGATTACTTATTTCATTGAGTGAATGTTTTTGGAACTATAAGCTTCCTAGTATTCTTATTTCAGTAAATTTCCCTTTCATACAGAATGAATATAATTGTCTGTATTAGGCAATCAAATTATCATATTTTTATTATTCGGTTCACAACCTCATATAAGAATCTTATAATGGGATGATAAGCATTTGCCTCTGTAGCTCTAGAAGGGAAGAGCGCCGGAAAACATTTGTAGCCACCGGGTCGCAAGGTAAGGGTTTCAGAAGCACCGAAAAGCAAATACGCTGAGGCAGGTGGAATTCCTGCCGGTGAAAATCCGTAGGGAAGCGTGTTCTCCCCTAGCCTATGCTTACGAAAGGAGTGCGGGTTCGAATCCCGTCAGAGGCTTGTTTCCTGGAAAATCCGAGAGTATATATCAAATTCCACTTTTGCCTTCTGTGCAATTTTTTTATTTTTCCCTTTCACTTCCTCCGCTATTTTCCAAGTACTTATAGGACAGTAGTATGTACACGATTATTTTATTACATGCATATTCCTGAACAAGGAAAAGCCCCTCTTTTTGCGAAGGGCTGAGTTTGTAGACAAAGAGGTTCTACCTAAAAGTTAAAACAAGTTGATTTTGATTGGAGCGGGTGTGCGAGACTCCTGTGGGAAAAGCGTGTCCAGGGGTTCAAATTGTACAAACCCTAAAAAACTGTAGACAAACTCTTTTTGAGAAGGGCTTCGTGTGTGGTGTGCTTCTGGAAGTTAAAAATAATTTAACCAGGCATCTATTAATTATTCATTTAACCCGCAATTTCTGGTTTACTGTAATGGTGTACTGACTGTCAAGATCGTTCCAATCTTTAATTTGCTGAACCGTACTGCCATAAGCAATGCTTAAGGAGTATACGGTGTCACCACTAACGACTGTGTGGTATACAGCTGTATTTTTCTTTTTAAGATTGAAGCATTTAACTAAACCGTTTACATGTCCGCGAGCCAGTGATTCGATAAAGGATGCCGTTTTCAATTTGGCTGCGTCATTGACATTATCGATAAATCCATTTTCGGTCAGGAGTGCAGGCATGTCCGTTTCACGGAGCACATATAAATCTCCTGTTTTTTGTCCTCTGTCTTGGATGTTGATAAGCTTCATGACCTCTGAATGAATATGATCTTGATACGTTTTCGTAATCTGATTAGTAGACGTATAAACGTAATCCTCATACCCAGTGCCACCGCCGGCATTAATGTGGATGGAGAGATAAAAATCGGCTCCCCACGCGTTCGCTGCATTCGTCCTATCGTTTAAAGAGGGGTACGTATCTTGGGACCTGCTCATTTTTACAGAAACGTTATTATATTCTATTAATAAGATGTCTTTGATTCGAGTTGCAATGGATAAAGTTAAATCCTTTTCTCTCAATCCATTCCCCACCGAGCCTGGATCCGTACCGCCGTGGCCGGGATCAATAAATACTTTTACCATTTCTATCACCTCTATTAATCTTATGTTACGTATCAATAAATGCTTGTACACGTAACTATCTGATTAAAGAAATTTCAAAATAAAGAATTCATCCTCTCGGCTACAGTTCAAAAAAAATACACCCTAAAGGTGTCATGGCATTATATGATGACATTCGAAAAATGGACGGTAAATTTTTCAAAAAGCCTTCTTCCTTTTTTATACTTTTCTATCAGGAATTATTGGGCATCTAAAAATAAAGTAATAGATTATTTTTAGTTATGGTTTGTTTTATTTAATTGTTCTGCACAATCTTTGATTGAGTCAATCACTATAGTTGGTTCTGATAATTGCGGAAAATGCCCACTTTTTTTTGCGACAATGTGTTTGCTGTTTCTTGACAATGAAAGCAATTCCAATTGATTCTCAAGTCGTTTTTTTCGAATTTCCTCTGGCATCATTCGATTTTCTTGTCCACCAGTAATGACAAATACAGGTATTTCGGGAAATGTATCAGTTTGTTGGATTTGATCCACAGTTTTTTTTACAAAATTAACTTCATTGAATTGTTTATGCGAGGATAAGGAATCAAACACCTTGAACATCTTATTAATGGTTTTTACGGCATTGCTTTGATATTCATCAAGGCTTATATCTTTCGTTGTACTGGATTCTAAAAAAACTATTCCCCCCACATCATTTGGGTAAAGTCGGGCATATAAATTAGCATATAGGCCGCCTAGCGAATGTCCGACCATTAAGTATGGAGGTTCAAACCCCACGATTGTTAATGCCTCACGTAAAGTGTTAACAATACTTTTCCCGTCTTGGCTTTCCTTCGGTTTATCGCTGCCAGCAACACCAAAGCGATTATATGAAAATACAGATGCTGTTTCTGAAATTGCCGGTAGTATTTTCATCCAACCTTCTATCGGTCCAGAACCACCGTTAATCAAAACTATATTTGGTTTGCCTTTTCCACTAATATTATATCGTAAAGTCCCTTTTGATGTTTCCACTTTATATTTTTCTATTTTCAATGTCAGCGCACCTCACTTTGTTTAGATTACTCTACGTGTGTAACAAGCTATTGGTTTCATTTATTGAAGTACTAACATAATGCTTTAATTTTCACGGAAGTTATCTGGAAACTAATCCTAGAGCTTTAATTTTAAAGGAGAGCTGTATGATGAATGAATATGGTAAGTTTGAACAATTGGTTCAAAAATTTAATCAAGGAAGCAAGCTAATTCGCGCATGGGAATTAAAAGGCGGAATTTCTGCACAGGTCACAGGCCTTGAAGTATTACATCCTTCAGGGCGGATCAAGAAAATGATCGTTCGTCAGCATGGTGATCATGACCTAAAACGGAATCCAAATGTTGCAGCAGATGAACACAAGCTCTTAGGGATATTGAAAGCTGCAGGTTTGCCTGTACCGATGTCATATTACCTAGAGCAATCGTGCGAGATTTTTCCCAAGCCATGCATACTTATCGAGTTTATTGAGGGAAAGTCAGAATTCACACCCTCAAATCTTAATGATCATATCCTACAATCGGCAATCAATCTAGCAAAAATCCATCGTGTTGATTGTGCAAATCTATCTTTAACATTCATGCCAAAATTAGAAAATTCATATATCGAAATGTTAAATAATAACGATAGGGTAATCCTGGACGAAACATTAAATCTGAGCTTGATTAGAGATTTATTAAAATATTTCACGCCTTTACCATCCATGAATAAGGAAGTGATCCTTCATGGTGATTATTGGCCAGGAAATCTATTATGGAAAGAGGATAAACTAGTTTCCATAATTGATTGGGAAGATTCAGGCTTAGGGGACCCTTTGGCTGACCTTGCCAATAGTCAACTTGAAATTTTATATCATTTTGGAATGCAAGCGATGAATGACTTCACCAATCAATATAAAACCCTGATGCCTGAGCTGAATTTTACAAACTTACCTTACTGGCAATTATTTGCCGCATTACGGTTATCTACATTTCCTGAATGGGGCTTGGAAAAGAGCATGGAAAATAACTGGCGAAAAAGACACAAGTCATTTGTTCGTCAAGCGATTAACCGAATTCGTTTAAATTAATGCTTTTTTTAAATGAGTGAAAAACCTGATATGCCCAGGATATTTTTGATAAAGGCATTTATACTAGTCCCTTTATCATTTATTTTCATAAACTAATAATGACTTTCAAAAAAAAATCCAGGAGGTGTTTAAATGTATAATAAACCCTGGGGGCATCCGAAAGGCGGTCAATGTCCACGACAATATTGCCCACCTCACAGAATGCCTACTCAGTATAATCCACCTCAAATCTCCCCAGCAAAGCAATATGTAAAAACCAATGTCATCAACACGGTGATTCCGGTTTTTCACCCGACACATACAACTACGGTGAATAAACACTTCAACACATATATACCGCATACCCGAAGTATCGTGAAAGAGTGTTATTCCCAAAGCTTTATTTGTGGAGTTCCTCAACCCCCTAGTTTTTCAAGGAGAATGTTAAGATATTAATTAAAAAAACCCCAATTCGGGGTTTTTATTAATTTCTTCCTCCATCCTTTGAATAATGAGTGTCAAAGGATTTACAACTGTCTAAATGCAAACTCCCTATACTTTTTAAAGTGTTGTTTTTGATAAAACTCTTTTGCAGCTTTGTTTTCAAACCAATAATCCAGTTCAATTAATTCTATATCATTCTTTTTGGCAATTTCATAGACCTCATTCATTAGTATTTTACCGTAACCTTTTTTGGTTTGATTTTCAACGATACTAAGCTGATGCACGTATACTGATTTATACGCATTTTTAAAAGCACTTTCTGGATAGTTTTTAATTTCAATCCATACGTAACCGATCGGTTCTTCATGTTCTTTTAAAACGAGAAAAACAAAACTGTTATTTTCAACCAAACTTTTGAAAGATTCTTTCATTGCACTATAATTATATTCCTTAAAATACTTAGGATATAGTTTTGCATGCAGATTGTGAACATTTCGATTTAATTTTGCAATTACTTCATGATCCCTGGTTTGACTAACATACATAATTATCCCCCTGTTTATATCCTGTGAATTTCCATATACCAGTAATGTCCATATTCAAAGTACAATTATTTATATAGGCCAGTCAATAGCCGTAAAGAAGAATCCCATTTCTAAAGAGGAAGGCAAAGTTCTTTTTTCATTCTGGGTAAAAAAAGAGGCGAATTAACAGTTTGAATATACTAATAAATAGAGTGGAAAATATCATTAGGATATTAGTAACCTATTTCCTTAACATACTGGAAGGTGATGATCATGACTTACCCTCTTTTTATTATGACTGGCATTAGTGGCTCGGGTAAATCAGCAACTTCACTGGAATTGCAGAAAATCATGGTGGATTTCAATGTATTTGATATAGATCTTATCGTTAACAATGACGACTATGACGGCATGTGATAATTGGTTGACAGTTGCCCATTATAGTGCTTATTCCGGACGTAATTCCGTATTATTAATAAATCCCACTGAAAAACGAATTGTGGGTATTTAGCTATTGTTGGATCACATTTATATTATGTATTCTATCGAGTTATATTTTGAAATAAATTATGTATTTACAGAGGATTTTTCGAAAGTGCTCAAGCAACTATATTGCCGAATTACTATTTATTTATTTAAATATAATTGATTTGCCTGCTTTAAACCAAGAATGAAAACCGTTATTTCAATCTATATAAATATATGGGCCCAGACTTTTCTGGGCCTCTTTTTCATGGTGAATGCATTTGGCATTCCCCCACTATCCATAACACCCATCCTTGTTTTTTTATTAATCAGCTGTTGCCGTTCACCCTGTTATTCGTTTTTTATAGTCTTTGTTCTTTAATATGTTCTCACTGGTGAAATAAGATGACGATAGGAGGGATTATCGCTTGGCTCAATTAAGACAGGTCTCATTGGACCGCCAAAACTTAGCTTTACCTCTTTTTCCTTTATCGCTTTTAAGGCATCCAATAAAAAACTTCCATCCAGTGATATACTTAACCCCGCATCACCTCTGATTTCCTTGATGCTTTGCGCTTCTTCAATTTTCCCCATTTCTGTTGAGTTAGAAGATATCTTTAGCTTACTATTGTCCAGAATTTCTAAATGTACATTGTTATTTTTCCATTCACTTGCAAAAAGGCAGGCCCTATCAATACCCCTTAACAGTGTTTTCGTATCCAAGGTGATGATCGTTTTCGAATCTTTTGGCAGCAATCCTGATACATTCGGATAATTACCTTCAATCAGCCTTGAAAAAAGTGAGATATTATTTGATTTAAAGACGATATAACTTTTTGTAATGAAAATATGTATGATACCAGCTTCATCATTAATTAACTTGGTTAATTCATTAAGGCTTTTACTTGGAACGATGAAAGACCCATTCACCTTCGATTCCAATGGAAGTTCTCTTAACGCTAAACGATGGGAATTTGTTGCAACACAAGAAAGCTTGTTTTCCTTGATTGACAAATTGACTCCTGTCAGGGAAGGTCTTGCCTCGCTTTTAGAAACGGCAAACGCAGTCTGTTTTATGATTTCCAATAATTCAGCACTTGGGATATTAAAATAACAAGCTCCATCTATTTGTGGAAGATTTGGGTATTCCCCAGAATGTAACCCCTTTAAATTCATTACTATTTCATTTGATTTAATAGTAACTGAATGATTTTCATTCACCTTAACATGGATGACATCAGATAATTTTTTAACGATTTCACTTAAATATTTTGCCGATAAAACAACCGTGCCCTTTTCATGAACCTCCAATTCCTTTACACCATCAATCGTTAAAGGAATGGTTTTTTCAATGACAATATCGGAATTACTACCAAGAAGGGTTAAGCAATCGTCATTAGCCACTATCTTTATTCCTGATAAAATGGGTATAGGCGTTTTTATGGAAACGGCATGGCTGACATCTGAAATCGCCTTATTGAAGCATTCTTTGTTTATTATAAATTCCATGAAATAAGTTCACCCCAATATAATCGTTAAAGGAATAATTCGACAAAATCCCTAAAAATCCCTGTTCACCCTCTTACATATTGCTATCAGATTCGAAGAAGCGCTTATTGTATCACTTTCAGATTAATATTGAGCGTGAAATGCAAAGACAGAAAATATGAAATTGACTATAGGTGGTATTAGTTTAATATGAGACCTTTAGATGATAAGATTCTTGGGGGAAGTGATTGAAAATAGTAATCAATATTTAGGAGGAGTCCATCTTGAATCCTTATGCATTTTTGGCAATAGCCATCCTAAGTGAAGTATTTGGCAGTTCGATGTTAAAAGTATCAAACGGGTTTAAAAGGTTATTCCCTTCCATTGGTGTGGTAATCGGAATGGGTTTGGCTTTTTATTGCCTATCGTTATCATTAATAACCATACCGCTTGGAACGGCTTATGCCATTTGGTCAGGAATAGGCACTGCTTTAACTGCTTTAGTGGGAGTTATCGTTTATAAAGAAAGCTTTAACGTGAAAAAATTTTTAGGTTTAGTCCTGATCATTGGAGGGGTGGTTGTTTTGAAACTCTCTAGCGGAGGCACTTCTTAACAATTTAGTAATCGGAGGTAATAATATGAAAGGATACATAGCCTTAGGAATATCAATCATAAGCGAAGTATTTGGTACGACCATGCTTAAGTTGTCTGAAGGCTTCACTCATTTATCCGCTTCATTTGGGGTTATAATAGGATTTGGAATAGCCTTTTATAGCTTATCTTTATGTCTTAAAACAATCCCGTTAAGCTTGGCATATGCCATTTGGGCAGGTATAGGCACAGCTTTAACAGCATTGATTGGCGTACTATTATGGAATGAGCCATTTAGTATTACTACATTAGGCGGCTTAGTATTAATCATTGGCGGAGTGGTTTTACTTAATGCTTCCCATACCACTAAACAAGCAGAAGGAGAGTCAAACTAAGTTTGACTCTCCTCCTCTCCCCGCTCGTTCAAAAATAAAAATGTCTTCAAAGCCCGCCACGGCCTCTCATTTTAAATGGAGCTGAACTTTCAATAGTCTGTCCTTCATTTCATTTCTTCCTTAACCTTCACCAAGTCCTTCGTGCAAAGTCCGTGAACTTGAATTTATCGGGTCTATGCCTGGATTCGCTATATTGAAACAAGCTTCCATCGATTAAATGGACCGTACTTTTCACAACTGCCACCATATCGAAGTCTTCAATGTCCAATAATTGTTTATCTTCCTCGCTGCATGGCTCCACGGTAATTTCCTTGTTGGAAAAACCAATCTGGAGCCCGAGTTCCTTTTCGATATATCCATAAATAGAATCCTCACAAATTTCCTTGGTCAGGTTAGTTACGAATTCGCTTTTGAAATAGTCTTTGTCCAGTATGATTTTCTTCCCATTGATTTGGCGTACCCGAAATACCTTCCATACTTCACCATCATCATTTAAGTCCAGAAGCTTGGCCATGTTAGTGTCGGGGGTCTCAAGCTCCAACTTATGGATGATCGTTTTGGAATGCAAATTCAACTTTTCCACCATTTCTTTATAGGAAATCAACCCTGCTACAGGAAAATTAAATTTGCTGAAATCCAAGACAAAGGAACCCTTGCCTTTGATTTTATGGATATATCCATTTTGTTCAAGCAACTGTAAGGATTTTCTCACAGTATCCCTGGATATGTCATACTCTTCCATGAAGCTGCTTTCGGAAGGAAGCTTTGAATTTGTCGGAAAGATTCCTTCTTCAATTTTTGAAACGATATCACTATATAACGATAGGTATTTGCTGTTCATTTCATCACCACAATATATTTTTCTTAGTCTGCTACTCGTCCTTTTTCAACAAATAGACAACCGATTCATAGGGACGAAGGATAACATCACCTGCAAGTTCTTTCGAATCGATATAGTTTGAGAGAAGGAGCTCTGAGTTGTATCCGGATAGGTCTATATCCTTTGGAATTTCGAAGGACGCTTCTTTTGCATAAAAGTTATTGATGACCAAAAGTTTCTCGTCATCATAACTGCGTACATAGGCGAACAATTGGTCATGGTCGCCAAGAATTTCCTGATAGTCCCCATATGCAATGATATCATGTTTCTTGCGTAAGAATATAAGTTTTTGGTAATGATGTAAAATGGAATCCTGATCCATCAGTGCGTGTTCAGCATTGATAACCTTGGCATTATCAGGCACTGCAATCCATGGAGTCCCTTTTGTAAAGCCTGCATGCTCCGAATTTTCCCACTGCATTGGAGTTCGCGAGTTATCGCGGGATTTAGCTTGAAGGATTTCGATTATTTCCTTTTCATCCTTGCCTGCCTCTTTTAAAATATTGTAATAATTAATCGATTCCACGTCCCGATATTGTCCAATATCATTGAATTTCGGGTTGGTCATCCCTATTTCCTCGCCTTGATAAATATAAGGGGTTCCCCTAAGCATATGAATGGCTGTTGCCAGCATCTTGGCCGATTCCTTGTGATACTCTTGATCATTCCCAAATCTGGATACGATCCTCGGCTGGTCATGGTTACACCAGAACAGGGCATTCCATCCATTTCCTTCTTGCATCCCATATTGCCAGCTGCTTAGGATCTCCTTTAACTGCCTGAAGTCAAAATCTGCAAGTGACCACTTTTCCCCATCCTTATAATCCACCTTTAGATGATGGAAACTGAATACCATGGACAGCTCCTTTTCAACTGGAGATGAATATTTGATGCAATGGTCAATGGTCGTCGATGACATTTCCCCTACAGTCATCACCTCTTCATCCTTCCCGAAAGTTTCTTCATTCATCTCTTTTAGAAATTTATGAATCTTGGGACCGTCTGTATAAAAGCATCGTCCATCTCCATCTTTGTCATTTTCATATATGTCAGGTTTCGAAATAAGATTGATGACATCCAAACGGAACCCTTTCACACCTTTATCCAGCCAGAAGTTCACTACATTGAAGATTTCCTGCCTCACTCTAGGATTTTCCCAATTAAGGTCAGCTTGTGTCCGATCGAACAAATGGAGGTAGTATTCATCATGTTCCGCTACATATTCCCATGCTGGGCCTCCGAATTTCGAAATCCAATTCGTAGGGGGCTCCCCATTTTTCGATTTCTTGAAAATATAATAGTCCTTATATTCTTTCTCTCCAGCCAGTGCTTTTTGGAACCATTCATGCTCTGTTGATGTATGGTTGAATACCATATCCAGCATGATTTGAATATCCCGCGAATTAGCTTCCTTCACCAATCTTTCGAAATCATCCATCGTCCCAAAAACAGGATCAATGGATGTATAATCCGCTACATCATATCCATTATCATTTTGAGGTGAACGATAAAAAGGGGTCAGCCAAATATAATCCACTCCCAGTTTACTCAAATAATCAAGTTTTTCTATCACACCATTTATGTCCCCGATGCCGTCACCGTTCGAGTCCTTAAATGACTTCGGATAAATTTGATAGATCGTACTTTTTTTAAAATCCTTCATTGTAATTCCTCCCCTGCTTAACCCTGATGTATCTTTTGCCAGTATGGTAAAAAAAGAGGGAGAATGCTCTCCCTCCGCGTTATTAAGCATTTAGTTTCGTTGTTTTCGTTCTTGTTTTCAAGTTCATATTAGGGCGCTTGGAGAATGCTATAGTCAAAATGAATGGCACAACGAATGCAACCAGCATCGCGAGTGCAAACATTCCCATATGCTGCGGCTTGATGGATAGGATACCTGGGATCCCTCCAACGCCGATGGAATTTGCCATTACTCCAGATCCGACTGAAACGATACCTGCGAAAAGTGAACCGATCATGCCCGCTAAGAACGGAAAGCCATATTTCAGGTTAATTCCGAACATGGCTGGCTCGGTTACACCTAGATAACATGAAATCGTGGCGGGAATGGAAACCTGTCTTTCCTCCTGGTCTTTTCTGTTGATGTAAATCATTGCTAGCACTGCCGTACCTTGCGCAATATTGGATAATGCGATCATCGGCCATAGGTTCGTACCGCCAAGTTCACTCATAAGCTGAAGATCGATTGCGTTTGTCATGTGATGCAGGCCTGTGATGACAAGCGGTGCATAGGCAAAGCCGAAAACGGC
The DNA here is from genome assembly GCF_056502895.1 of Bacillus sp. T-10(2022). Lineage (NCBI taxonomy): Bacteria > Bacillati > Bacillota > Bacilli > Caryophanales > Bacillaceae > Bacillus > Bacillus sp. T-10(2022). Next base: position 2,165,589 of record NZ_CP113518.1, on the reverse strand, counting down.
AGCAAATAGCCAGCCAACTGATGAGGTCAATCCGGAATATACAACCGTAGAAATGACAGAACCAATTTTCCAGCCTAAAGGCCCCAAAATGGTATGGGCAATGATTACAGTTGGAAGTAAAGCGAAAAATGGAACGACGATCATGGAAATGGAATTGTGCACCCTATCTCTCAAGAACCGTTCTAAATACGCCAAGACGAACCCTGCAAGTATCGCTGGGATGACTTGGGCCTGGTAGCCGATCATATCGACCTGGGCAAAACCGAAATCCCAAAAAGGTATATCACTTGCCTTTGTGTTTGCCACTGCATATGCATTAAGAAGCTGTGGGGAAACCAGGGTCAAACCAAGGACGATGCCGAGAATTTGGGTCGTGCCCATTTTCTTCGAGATCGACCATGTAATCCCAACAGGAAGAAAATGAAAAATTGCTTCACCTATCAGCCAAAGGAAGGCGTGTACCCCTCCCCAAAATTGTGAAATATCCACAAGGGTCTTTGTGCTGTCATCGAACATTTTAATATCCCCGATGATATTGCGGAATCCAAGAATGAGTCCGCCAACGACTATGGCAGGAATCAGCGGGGTGAAAATATCCGCAAGATGTGCAATCATCCGCTGCAACCAGCTCATGTTCTGTTTTGCCGCATTTTTCACATCTTCTTTTGACGCTTCCTGAAGTCCAGCTATGGAAACGAATTCATTATAAAACGATGATACTTCGTTCCCGATTATGACCTGAAACTGGCCAGCTTGTGTAAACGTTCCTTTCACAAGCTTAATCGATTCGATATTCGTTACGTCCGCCTTGGCGGGATCTTTCAACGCAAAACGCATTCTTGTTGCACAATGCGTAACCGTCGCAATATTTTCTTTCCCTCCGACATGTTGGAGCAAATCCGTTGCTGGTTCTGTGTATTTACCCATTTCACTACTTCCTTTCCCTAGAAAGCAAAATATTGTTGTTTTTATAACCTGTACGTATAGGTTCTGTATACGCTTTCATATTATCCTGTACGTACAGGTTTTGTCAATAACTTTTTTCCTCACTTTAAAAGGATTGATTATCATGTACTTTCAAATACAATCCTGTTATTGCAAATATGGATGTTTGAAAACATTCATGTTAACCCGTAATTTCTCTCAAGATAACGAGTAGCTGAAAAATACCGAAATAGGGTATAATTATGATATAACCCCTCAATTAACATTTTTATGGTTAGATTTCAGCAGGGAAATGGGAGATGAACTTATGTCTGAAACCAATAAATTTCCACTTATATCAGGTAATCTTTCTCTGGATTTAGTGAATACAGAACTGGTCAGTCGTGGTCAGCGGCAGGACTTATTACTTTCAGAACGGGATGTGCTGGACTGGCTTACTGTAATAAAAGGGAAAAACTCATATTTGGATAATCAGTTATCCTCAAAAATTAAAGAGAGAATCGGGCAGGTATTTGTAGGCATTCTACAAATGCGTACTATTTTAAGAAAACAATTTGAGTTAATAGCAGATGGGAATCCGATTCCTCATGAGTTTATCGCCTTTTTAGAAAAAAAAATCGAAAAATCACCTTTCACTTATAAACTAAGTGATCAAAAACTGGTTCCCATACCTGTTGGAGAAGCGGAAGATATCCTGCAATCTTATATTGCCTTTGACTCCTTAAAATTAATTGAAGAAAATAAGCTGTCATCACTAAAGCGATGCTCGAATGATGATTGCGTACTATTATTCATCGATGAAAGCGGGAGACGCAAGTGGTGTTCAATGAAAATATGTGGTAATAGAAAAAAAGTAGCACGATTTCAACACCGGAAATCTGATGATGAATGAATATCCAACTTATTAAATAAGTTTGTCTAACAGTTTTTTTAGGTTCGACAATTTGAACGTTGCCTCCAGGGATTCGCTTTCCGCGGGCGGACCGCCCTCGGCGCCTTTGGTGCCTCCCCTGGACGAGCTTTTCTCGAACACCCGCTCCAATCAGCTTTGTTTTTACTTATAGATAAACCCCTTTTGGCTACAGTCTTTCCAACTTATTATATAAGTTGGTTTTTTTATGGATTTTTAAACTAACCACCAAAAATGGTTTTGACAGGTTAGTTTATTTCGTGTAAAGTCTAATTATATAAAAAAGGAGGGGTAATATTGGATCGTATATCAGTAGCCAGGCTTAAAGAAAAACGCTTTTTTCATATTCGTTATTTATCGAAGATGAAGGGAAAAGGAAGAAGCCCTTTACAGATAAATGTAAAGGACGCAATAACGGGACTGATTGGGGGATTTTTAACAATATTCGCTTTAATTCTTTTAACAAAAATAACATCAGCAATGTGGTTAATGGCTCCTTTTGGTGCCAGCTGTGTCCTGGCGTTCGGTCTGTGGAACGCGCCATTATCACAGCCACGGAATATTATTGGCGGCCATTTCGTTTCAACATTCGTAGGTTTAGCTACCTATCATTTTTTTGGCGATGAGCCTTGGGCCATCGGCTTGGCAGTCGGATTAGCAATTGCGGTGATGATGCTGACAAAAACGACGCACCCGCCAGCTGGGGCAGACCCGCTTGTAGTTATGCTTGGCCAGTATAGCTGGAGTTATTTATTTACGCCTGTTTTAACTGGTGCTGTGATAATCGTTTTACTGGCGTTGTTAATTAATAATTTGCGCAGCAATCGGAGCTATCCAACTTTTTGGATTTGATTGCTTTTTAATGTGTTATGAGAGAAAGAATGAAAAGTAACTACGTTTCACTATCAGGAAATAATTAAAAACGAGGAACTCTCAGGTTCCTCATTTTTTCAGTGGAATATCCTGTAAATTATGATTTCCCACACTTTTCATTAACCTTTATCTTCCATCATTTAGTTTTACATGCGTTTCTGCAACTTCCACTCCGTTTACGAGAAGGGAGATTCGATGGATTCCCGTGTAATGACGACGTGTGGTCAGGTCCTTCCAATTGTGGATTCTCACTCTCTCGACTTGTTCTCCATCGGTGAAATTCCTATCTGCCAGTAGGAATACTTTGCGAGACGTTTTCTGATTCGCTTTTACAAAATCGATGGCATACTCAATACGAAGCTTCGCTATATTCTTCACATGCACTTGAAACCCGAAATGAAGTTCACTCGTTTCCCCAATGAAAATCGAGTCTGGTTCATTTCTAATAAATGCGTTTGTAATGATACCCGGATTATTCAATACATCCATGTATCCAAATAATGAAAGGACCTCAGGATCTGCTTGACGAACTAAGGTCCTGCATCCCCGTCGGACAATCCAAATCGTGTTGGGTTCTCCGCTTTCATGCCAACGCTTGGCAGTTTCTATGACGACATTCGGATTATCTCTTGCAATATCATTCAAGTTATTTGCCACACTTTTACGAACATATAGGGACGGGTCGTTTTTCAGGTTTTCAAGTAATTCCAAGACTGGTGCCGGATCGGTTTTGAACATTGGTAAAGCTTGCCCCCAAGGTAACCTGGGCCTGCATCCCTCACTTGCCAGCCTCCGGACATGCTCATCATTATGCTTGGTCCATTCCTTCATCTTCTCGATCATTAAAACGGGATCAAGCAAAATAAAAGCACGGATGGCAAATTCGGAAGACGATCTTGCAGTAAAACGCTCCAAGGCATCTAGCGATAACGGCCAATCTTTCTTATTCAATCCATGTACCTCTACAAAATCCGGGAAAAATAAATATCTAAACCCTTCACAATCCTTATCAAGCCGATACAAAATATCCAAAGCCTCTTGATAATCACTTGGAAGATGCTTTCCAAGAGTAATGGAAATGTGCCTTATTCGTTCTTTTAACTTCCTCTCGTCCCAATGCTCATCAATTACTTCCCCTATAAACGATTCAGTTGAGAAGGACGGATGGACACCCTTTACTTTATCACCGAATTCACGAATGAACGTTTCATTATATAAATCCTTTAAAGGCTCGGCCATTTAATTCACTTCTTTTCTATATATTGGACTTGCAAATGCAACTCAACCATAGCATTTTCCCCTATCATATAACAAGGAGATAACGCAATTACCCTACACACAACCGTGAGATCCATATTAGGTCAGTAGATAATGAACTAATTAAAAGGAATCAGCAAAATCAACTAGTAAAAAGAAAAAAAGTTCGTAAAAGTGACCTTTCACAAACGTCAAAATGAAAAATCCAATGTAAACCTACCCTCATTTAATCAGAGGAACCATCCGAATTTTCTTTAATATCTTTTTTTGCGCTATAATAACCACATAAAAAGATGGTCAGGATAAAAATTATATAAAAAGAAAGACTTACAGCCCTACTGAGGATAAATCTAAAATATCTGTAAGGGAGAGGACTATTAAACACGCAATAGGTATGAAACACACAACCATATATAATCTTTTACCCTAATCGCTTGAATCATCAGTATTACCGCCAACACTGTACTAATCACTATAATAAACATTAAATCACCTAATTACTTTCTTTGGTTCTGGTGCAAAAATTACTCGCTAGAAACATAGAATGTCCGTTTCCTTTAAATTGCTAATTTATGAAGCTAACCCAAGCAGTTTATGGATGAATTCTTTTTGGTTTTGGGCAGACTTCCCCCCTTGGTAAACCTGCTTCTTTTTAATCATATGCATCGCTTCTATGCCACTCAGTATGTAAGTAGCTGTACGAAATGATTTCAATCCTAACATCGAACGAACTCGCTTCTTTATAAAACGATGATCCTGTTCCTCCATATTATTGAGATATTTAACTTGCCTTATTTGTATGCCTTCATGCAAACGTTTCTCTTCTTTTAACTCTTGAATCGCTACGGGATAGGCTGGGTTTTTGTCCACTGTTATGACACGAGGTTTACAAACATGAGAAGCAGCCAAGGCTTTCTTGAAAAAGCGCTTGGCTGCTTGTTTATCTCTTGATTCACTTAGATAAAAGTCAATCGTATTCCCTTCTGAATCGACTGCACGATACAACTACATCCATTGACCTTTTACTTTCACATACGTTTCATCGACTCTCCAAGAGTCATTTGTTGGCTTGAGGTGACGCCGTACTCTTTCATTTAATTCAGGTCCATATTGATGAACCCTACGCATAATGGTTGTGTGAGCGATAGATAAACCTCGTTCATCCATCATTTCTACCAAATCACGAAAACTCAAACTGTACCGCAGGTACCATCTCACCGTTAACATAATCATTTCCGGCTGATAGTGCTTCCACTTAAATAAATGTTCATTCGTCATACTGATCATTCTCCTTTTTTTTAGAGTAATAATATCAGTATGTCCAAGATTTAGAGATTGTTTGCAATTGTTTTGAAGTTTTTGCACCAGAACCACTTTTTATGTTTAACTTTTATTAATTAAGCGCACCTTTTCATAATCCTCTTGAACCGATGACCCAACATCTTTCTTTCCGCGTTTTTGCAAAAATAAAATATATATCAAATGAAAAGCAATGGCTACTGGAACACCAATATAAATAGTCAATTTAGTTCCTTCGTCAAATACTAAACTTATTAATACAACTAGATTAAAGACAAATGCCAAGATAGGAACTAAAGGGTAAAGTGGGGTCCGAAATTTTAGATCACTAACTTTTCCTCCTTCAGCTACATATCGTCTGCGGAAAAAATACTGAGATGCCGCAATACTCATCCAAGCCAACATGGATGCCATTCCTGCTACAGAAAGAATCCAGGTATAAATAGTTTCAGCCGCTACTTTTGAAACAAGAATGGACACACAGGAGATTCCCATACTAGCCGTTAAAGCAAGTAAAGGCACACCTTTTTGGGTTAACTTTTGAAAGGATCTTGGTGCCATCTTAGAACTAGAAAGAGAGTATAACATCCTAGTTGTAGTATAAAGACCAGAGTTAGCAACAGATAGTAATGAGGTAATAATTACAAAATTCATAATATCGGCTGCATATGGTATACCGATGTTATCTAGTGCAGTAACAAACGGGCTAGCAGCTGGTTGGATTTGTTGCCAAGGAACTATAGAAACAACGATAATTATTGACAAAACAAAGAATAATATTATTCGGTAAGCAGTTTGGTTTATAGCCTTAGGGATCGTCTTCTCAGGATTTTCACTTTCACCAGAAGCAATTCCTATAAGTTCCGTACCACCTAACGAATAATTAACAGCCATCATAGCAATAACTACTGCAAATATTCCATTAGGAAAGAAGCCAAATTCTGTTAAGTGAGTAAAATAAGGAGCTGCTGGTTCACCTTCAATTGGTACAATACCAAAAATAACGGCTAACCCAATAAAGATAAAAGAGATTATAGCGATTACCTTGATACTCGCAAACCAGAATTCTGTTTCTGCAAAGCTGCGTGCAGAAAGGGCATTAACAGAAAATAGTACAATTCCTGCAATTAACGACCAGATCCATGGAGAAATATCAGGGAACCATCTTTGCATCAGTGAACCTATAATGATAATTTCATAGGCTACGGTAGAAGACCACCCAATCCAATAAATCCACCCAACTGTAAAACCTGTCGATGGATGAATGTATTTAGTCGCATAAGCTTGGAAAGATCCAGATACTGGCATTTCCACTGTCAATTCCCCTAAGCATAGCATAACTAAATACATAATAAGTCCGCCCATCATATAGGCTAAAACTGCGCCTATAGGGCCTGCCTGACTAATCGTAAAACCTGAAGCGTTGAAAAATCCTGCACCGATTACACCACCTAAAGCAATCATAAATAAATGGCGACTTTTCATTACCCTTTTGAGACCTTGTTCATTATCTAATTCAGCCATAATACCCTCCTAAATTAAATCAGCCGTTTTATGCATGTACTAATTATGGCATTTCCTTTAATTCAGATATTGTTCTTGATACTACACCACTGAATTATAGTTAATGCAATAATTTCTGCAGATTTAAAAACTTTATCCAATTCAATATACTCATCTGGGAAGTGTGCCATTTCCGTTGTTCCTGGTCCAAAAACTACCGTTGGAATTTCCCCTACTTCTGTAAGTAATCCCCCGTCAGTTCCCCAAGGAGAAGCCTCTATCACGGGTTCTTCACCAGTAGTTTCTCTATATTGATGAACTAACGTATTCATCAAATCATGTTCAAGATCGATTTCCCCTGGTAGCCATCGAGCACCAAACCATTCTAAGACAGGTGGATTTTCTTTAAACCATGGGTCTAGGACTGATAGTTGTTGTAAACATTCCTCCATTTCATGTTGTGCATCTTCTATCTTCTCGTTAGGTGCTATACCCATTCTTCCCTCTATTTTTAGCAAATCAGGTACTGAAGATGGCCAGTTTCCTCCTGAAATAACTCCGATATTAATAGGAATAGGGATAGGGGTCTGCTCGTATAAAGGATCATTAATACGTTGATTCCGGTTAAACTCCAAAGCCCTGATTTGCTCCACTAGTATCATTGCTTTATCAATAGCGCTTACTCCCTCATATCGTGTTCCCCCGTGGGCTGATCGTCCTTTGACAAAGATCCTAAACCACATGGATCCTTGCTGTTTAGGGAAAACTCTCATATTAGTAGGTTCAGTGATTAGTGCAGCATCAGCTTTATAGCCTTTTAGAATAGTAGATAAAGTCCCTGTTCCACCACTCTCTTCTTCTATAACACTCTGAAAAATAACGTCGCCTCTAAGCTTAATATCGAGTTGTAGAATGGCTTGTAAGGCTAAAAGAAATGAAACTAGCCCACCTTTCATATCCGTAACACCACGACCATACATTTTTCCTTCCTTAATAGCTCCACTATAGGGATCATCTGTCCATTGTTCATGATCACCTTCAGGGACAACATCAATATGTCCGTTTAAGATTATGGAACGGCCACCACCTGTTCCAGGTAGAACACCTACAACATTAGGACTTCCTGTAAAATCATCCCTTGACGAACAAAAGTAGGGACTTTCGGTTAATTCTTTTCCACATGGCTCCCAGGCATCCACCTTTAACCCCATAGTCGACAATACTTCAGTGATTATTGATTGCGCTTTTGCCTCATTTTTAGAAATACTAGGAGATTGTACAAGTCGTTGTAATAATTCTGTACCTTCTTCATAATGCTCTTTTAACCATGTTTGAATTTGTGCTTTGATTAATTGCAATACAGTTCACCTCGCTTTAATGTGGTTATAGTGTTAGGTTTTCATATATGACGGTAAGCCCCATTCCTCCAGCCATACATAGCGTCACCATTCCATACTTTGTTTTGGTACGTAACATTTCATTCATTAGACTAACAGTTAGTTTAGCACCAGTTGCTCCAACTGGATGCCCCAACGCAATAGCTCCACCATTAACATTTACTTTTGAATAGTCTAACTCTAGTTCTTTAATAACAGCTAATGCCTGTGCAGCAAAGGCTTCATTAAGCTCAATCAAACCAATATCATCTAAAGTTAATCCGGCTAACTCTAGTGCCTTTTTTGTTGCAGGAACAGGTCCAATCCCCATAATACCTGGTTCTACACCAGCACTAGAAAACGCTCTCACTTTTAGCAAAGGTTTTATACCTTTTTGTATAGCTTTCTTTTTTGACATCATTAATACTGCTGCTGCACCATCGTTCATAGGGCACGCATTCCCAGCAGTGATTGACCCATCTTTATTAAAAACAGGTGGAAGATTTTTTAATTTATCTAGCAGAATATCCGAGCGTACAGACTCATCTGTCCTGAAAAGGTAAGATTCTTTCGTACCGGGGACCTGAACAGGCAAAATTTCATCTTGAAAATAATGATTTTCAATAGCCTGAATTGCCTTTTTATGGCTATCAAAGGCAAATTTATCTTGTTCCTCGCGGGAGATACTGTAAATTCGCGTTAAGCGTTCAGCCGTCATTCCCATATGTTCATTTTCCAACGAGCAAATTAAACCATCAGTTAATAGGGCATCTTCCATTTCTACGTTCCCAAATTTTGTTCCCCATCTATTTTTAACTAAATATGGGACCTGACTCATATTCTCTACCCCACCTGCAATTACCACCTCTTCTTGACCGGCCTTAATCGTTAAGGCCGCGTTAGTAATTGCTTTTAAACTTGAACCACATGCCTTGATTACAACATGTCCTGGAACACTCGTTGGGAATCCAGCTAATTGCGATGATATTCTAGCTGAATTCAATCCTCCCCCATGTACATAGCCATGTCCAAATATTACTTCATTTACATCCGCTTTGGTAAGAGTGGTCTTCCCCATTAAACCCTCCAATATTTGTCTTCCCATTTCAGTGGCGGAAGCACTTTTAAGTGACTTTCCAAATGCACCCACTCCAGTACGAACTCCTGATACGATTACGGCATCTTCCATTTCAATCACTCCTAAACTTTTCCTGTGATTTTAAGTACTTTCAATTGTGCATCTGTATGTTTAATTACATCTTCCACTGTGTAAGGTTCCATAACTTCTTTTAACTCTAATCCTTGTGGCGTTACCTCGATCACAGCCATTTCAGTGATGATCAAACTAACACAACCTTTAGCTGTAAGTGGTAGTGTACATTCCTTCAGTATTTTAGATTTACCTTGTTTATTTGTATGGTTCATCAGTACAATTACCTTTTTAGACTTTTGAGCCAACTCCATGGCCCCACCCATACCAGGGACAAGTTTTCCAGGAACAATCCAATTTGCCAGGTCGCCTTCTTCGCTTACTTCAAGGGCTCCTAAAATGGTAACATCTAAACGGCCTCGCCGGATCATACCAAATGCAGTAGCACTGTCAAAAAAGGAAGCCCCTTGAACCACAGAACAGGGATAACCACCGGCATTACATAAATTAGGATTAATATCACTCCTTTTGGGTGTCGGGCCAGTGCCCAACACTCCATTTTCGGCATGGAATTGGACAGAAATATCTGGTGGGATATAATCAGCAATTAATGTAGGAATGCCTATTCCTAGATTAACAATCATTCCATTTTCTATTTCTTGGGCAGCGCGCTTAGCGATACAATGGCGATCTTCTACTCCCAAACCCATTTCCAATTCACTCCTTCACTTGGAATTACCATATCTACAAAGATTCCAGGGGTTATAATCGATTCTGGATCAAGTTCACCAACTTGAACAATCTCATCTGCTTCAACTATCGTAAAATCCCCCGCCATAGCAACTAAAGGGTTAAAATTACGTGCGCTTTTTTCAAATACGAGATTTCCAAGATAATCAGCCTTTGAAGCATGGATTATAGATACTTCAGCAGTTAATGCTGTTTCAATCAAATATTCCTGTCCATTTACAGTAATATGTGTCTTTCCTTCCTCTGCAACAGTGGCTAATCCCACATCGGATAAAATACCACCTAATCCCATACCACCGGCTCGAATACGTTCAATCAACGTTCCTTGTGGAGAAAATGTTACTTCCATTTCCCCCTTGTTCATTAATTGACCGGCTATTGGGTTGGAGCCAATATGAGAAGTAATTAGTTTCTTCACCCTTCCTGAACTAACCAATCTCCCAACCCCAACGTCCGGGAAACCTGCGTCATTACCTATTAAACTTAAATGTTTACATCCTTTATTTAATATCCCTTCTATAATGGTAGGGGGAGTACCAATGCCACCAAATCCTCCGTACATTAAGGAACATCCGTCAGAAATTCTTTGAAGGGCAGCCTCTAAAGTACTTACCTTTCCTTGTTTAGACTTGGACAGTAGCATTGATCTTGCCCTCCATGTTGAGTTCACATTGCACTTCAGAAATTGCTTCTTCTAAAATATTTACTAAACTATCAATTTCATCTTTTGTAATAACCAAAGGTGGCGAAATGATAATAGCATCCCCCATTCCATTAATAGCTCCTGACGCTGGGTAAACAAGTAACCCTTTTTCAAAGGCTTGTTTAATTACCCTATTTGTTACATTTAATTCAGGTGGATAAGGGTTTTTCTTTTCACGGTCGGCTACAAACTCCATTCCAATTAAAAGGCCCTTTCCTCTTACGTCCCCAATCATTTCGCAAGAATTTAAAAGCGTTTTCAATTTACTCATAAGATATATACCTTGTTCTTCTGCCTTTTCTACCAATTGATGTTTCTCAACGTATGTAATAACCTTTAGTGCAACTGCTGCAGATTGAGGATTAGCACTATAAGTATGGCCTCCTATAATAGACTTAGATCCATTTAATATAGGTTCCATAACTTTATCACTGACTAGAGTAGCTGCCATTGGGGTATACCCTGAACTCATTCCTTTTCCTAGAGTGATAAGGTCCGGAGTAACATCCCAATGTTCTATTGCAAACATCTTCCCAGTACGTCCAATTCCGGTCATTACTTCATCTGCAATAAATAGGACGTTACAACGCTCACAAATCTCCTTGATTTTTTGATAGTAATTAGCTGGTGGAGTGATAGCCCCCCCAGAAGCACCTATAATTGGCTCGGCAATAAATGCAGCAACACGTTCTTCCCCAATACGCCTAATCTCCGTTTCAAGTTCTTGAGCACAAAGAAGACCCCATTCTTCTTCAGTTAAATTATCAGGTCGACGATAAGTGTATGGGGCGGACACTGAAGGATAATCAGCTAACATTGCTGCAAACCTCTGTCTTCTTAATACATGTCCTGACATGGATAATGCTCCCATTGTAATGCCATGATAACTAGTCCACCTAGATATAATGCGATCTTTTTGTGGTTGTCCTTTTTCTTGCCAATATTGTATAGCAATCTTCATCGCTGTCTCCGTCGCTTCTGATCCACTATTTACAAAGAATGACCAATTAAGATCTCCTGGAGCCAATTGACTCAATTTTTCTGCTAGTTTTTCAGCCGGTTCATTCGTAAATTGTGATCTATAAGAAAATGAAATTTTTTCTGCCTGTGCAAGGGTTTCTTTAATAACCTCCTGTACACCGTGTCCAATACTTACCGTTACAGCTCCAGACGACCCATCAATATATTTCTTACCACCCTGATCATATATATATATGCCTTTTGCAGATGCAGCTATTGGATATTGCTGTCCTAATACCGGTTTAATTAAATAATCTCGTTTCTTCATCCATTACATCTCCCTCGGAATTATAAGAGTATATTAAAACTTTATTAAAATTTCTGACAAATAACAATTTGACAAACGTATGAAAAAATAGATGTTCCATTATACACCGCGTATAATGGATGATAGGATAACTAAGTTTAATCACTAGGGGGGCTATCTATGGCTATTCGGATTTATGAAGCTTTGCAACTACCTATTATGAAACAAACAAAATTAAAGGCTGGAAAAAAGGGGTTACAAAATTGGATCAAATGGGTAACTATTGTGGAGGTAATTGAAGATATCCATCGTTTACAAGATGGAGAGTTTTTGATCACAACAGGATTCGGATTAGGAGAAAATACGAAGAAACGTAAGGAATTTGAAAAGCTTTTATCCATCGGAAAACTATCTGGAATAGCTATATATACAGGATTTTATTTAAAGGAAATTCCCAAATCATTTATTACCATCGCAGACGAATTTGCCTTACCTTTAATTGAAATTCCTGCAAACATAAACTTTTCTATGATTACAAAAGAACTACTGGTACAAATTGTTAACAAACAAAGCCAAACATTTGAATATTCACTACGAATCCATCAGGATTTTACAAGGCTTGTATTAGAACAACACGGATTTGATCCTATTACAAAAACCCTTCATGAAATAATTGATGCAAGTGTAATCCTTATAGCAAAAGATGAAATAATAAGTTCCTACATAAAACATGACTTTATTGATATTAACAATTTAAAAAATCTATATGAAAAACAAATGGATAACTACAAAATTAATAGTCAACCTATTATAGCTAATAAAAATACCTACGGAAGTCTACTCATTATAAAGGAAAAAAGGTTATCGGAAGAATTGGATTCAATTGCAATTGAGCATGCCACTACTGTATATGCCATTGAATTTTTGAGGAGGAAAGCAGTAGAGGAGACACAATTGAGGCTCACTAGTGACTTCCTAGAAGAAGTATTAAATCCTATAATCCCAAATAATAAAGATATGATCGAGAGAGGACGTAAACTAGGAGTAGACCTTTCAAATCCACAAAGTATCATATACATTTATTTCCCATTATTGAAAGAGGAGGAAATCAAGGAAAAATACAATGAGTTAACCGAAATTATTCAATACACCATGGGAAAGTCAAAAATCCCCTACCTCATGAGGATAAAATCCGATAGTGTCATTATTTTGGTGGAAGCAAAACCTGGATTAAATATTTTAGAGGTAGCTGAGACCCTCTTAAATAGTTGGAATTCGACATTATCAAATGAACAAATAGCTATAGGTATTGGTAAAACAACTGCCGACATTTATCAATTACACAAAAGTGCTGCTGAATCTGAGCAAGCAGCACGATTTTCCCAAATTCTATTTAAACCAAAATCCATAGTCCATTATAACGATTTTGGCTTATATCAATTACTCATTGAAATGAAAGAATCAGGGGTAGATTTAGAAGAATTTTACCAAAAATACCTTGGAAATCTATTTGATTCAAAAGGTATAGACCTCATTACTACACTTGAAGCTTATCTTTTTTTCAATCAAAGTATTAAAGAAACAGCAAGCGAGCTATATATTCATCGCCATACACTAAAATACAGGTTAGAACAGATACAGAAAAAAACTGGATTAGACCTAAACAATTATGATAATGGCATAAAGTTATACTTAGCTATTTTGGCATATAAATTATTAAAAAACATTCAAATTCAGTAAGGTGGAACGGATTTAACAATCTTTCACCTTTCCTTTTTACTGTAACCCTGACTTATAATAGGGTAGGAACATATTAATTTTCTTGGAGAATATAAATTTGATTCAAATAGAATACCAATTAACTCACTAAGACCCTTAAATAAACATAAAACCATAGAACTTACAGGTATTTGGCTATATCTATGTCAAAATTTGATTAGCGTACAAAATATCCGAAATATTGACGTTACCCCATAGCCCTCAAATTAAAATTTTGCAGCACCCCCAAAACGAAATTTTAGACCTTCTTGTAACAAAGGTGATCATTTTATCGTTTTGGGGGTGACCTTTTTTCTTGGATTGATAGGCAGTGATTCCCCCTTTTTTAAGATCATTTTTCATTTTATCTCATGTATACTCTATTTATTTTTAGTTAACATAATGTCGATTCTTGGAACACACAAAAAATGAAATCCCTTACAACCACAAGGAATTTCACCACCTCAAGATTCATCATTATTATTTACTATCTTAAACTACACTATTAGTTTGAGCGAATGGATATACTCTTTTCTAAACTTCTTTCTTTTTTGGGAGAATAACTGACCCCTACAAACACTAGAAATATTCCGAGAAGCTGATAAACATCAGGTCGGTAGTGCAAAATAGTCACATCAAGTAAAATCGCGATAACCGGATCAACAAACACTAAAATAGCAATTGTTTGTGCCTTTAACTCACGTAAACTACTGAAAAATAAATAAAACACAAATCCTGTGTGTATAAATCCTGTAACAAGGATATAGAACCAGTTTTCAAAGGTAAGATGCATAAAGTTTGACCAATCCACTAATGGCATCAATAATAAAACACCCAGACTTGTTTGAATAACGGTTGTTAACAAAGGACTAAGCATTTGAATTCCCTTTCCAGTAATAGAAGTTAGAGCGTAGAAGAATGCTGCTGCAAACACCCATAAAACACCGGTGGATAAAAATCCAGCCACAGTTGTATGTTGATGAATACCCCCAACTAACAATGTCCCTATAAAGCAAATAAAGAAAAAGACTAATCCCATTTTTGTTATTTTTTCTTTAAAAATAACAGACCCTAAGAGAAGTACAATAACGGGTGCTAAATGATAAATGGATACAGCCACAGTAATAGGCATTACTTCTAATGAACGGAAGAAAAACACCCAATTTACGATAAGGAATACACCGCATAATAAGGCAAGTAAATACTCTCTACGAGGAATAGGAATTTCCCTCGGTTGTTGTGTTTTTAATGTACTCCCCCCCAAAATTGTTCCTAAAAGAATACTTGCACAGAGGCAACGGACAAAAACTAGTTCAATCGAGTGTAGACCTGTTTTTTCTGAAAATAGACCGATTGAACCGAATATGGCCATGGAGATGGCAAACTTTAATTTGGCATACATTTAACATCTCTCCCTAAGTCGTTATTATTATAACTACTATAAATTGGTAAAAAAACAGCTTTATGCTAAGCTGTTTTTTCCTGTCATTACATTAATTAAATCTTCTCGCGCTTTCCATAGCTCATCTAGCTTTTCAGGACCGAATGTATTTGTGATTTCTTCTACCATAATGTCGCGCCTAATATATTCAGTACCAATAAGAACGAGAGCAGGATCTGTTGACTTCACAGCCCAATATAGCTCTTGCCAATGCAATCTGGTCAGATGAGAACGGAATGCTCCTAACGAACAAACCAATGCTTCCTAGAATCAGCATTGACAAAATAAATTGAATCCTTACCTTATTTATAATGATTCTCCTTTCGAACTGCCTTTTCACTTGCTATAGTAAACGGAAATCTTATAAAATATATTTTACGATCGTTTATTACATTTAACGTTAGTTATATTATACGAATGTTCGTTATATTTTTCAATAGGGGGATTTCTATGAACTTAAATGATATAATTTCTGCAAATTTAAAGAGGTTAAGAACAGAGCGAAATCTTAGTCTCGGTCAGTTATCAGAGTTGTCCGGTATCAGTAAGGTAATGCTCTCTCAGATAGAGAAAGGTGGATCTAACCCAACCATCAACACGATTTGGAAGATTGCCATCGGCCTGCAGGTGCCTTATACCCGGCTGATTGATTCTCCAATAGATGATGCCGTTGTCATCCGCAAGAGCGACTGCAAGAAGCAGTCCGAGAATAAGAATTCCTTTGTCTCCTACTGTTACTACACTACCAATCCAAACCGTAGTTTTGAATTATTTAAGGTTGAGTTACAGCCTAATTGTAAGCATAACTCTGATGGTCACGCTCCTAAAACTCAGGAATATATTTTTGTGATTCGGGGTGAATTGACGATTCAGCTGACTACAGGGGAATATGTGCTTCGGGAAGGTGACTCTATCCACTTTGACTGCTCCCTTCCGCATACCTTTATCAATCATCTGGATACGGTGCTTGAATTTATAGATATAATTTATTACTACTAAAAATGGGGTCTCGCCCTGGCGGTACCCCATGCCCATCATGCGAGTTAAAATCATACCCTCAAAATGAAAAAACGCTATGCTTATCGTAAGAAGTTTACGAGAAAGGATGGCGTTTTTGATGAATCCCCTATCATTTCAAATGAACTGAATCTTTTCGCACAAGAGCTACAATACTTTTTATCTCCAGTAGTCCTACAAGACATCGCTAAACAAGTTGGCTTTGTACAGCGATCTAGTAAGTATCCATTGCCCTTTGCGTATGGCTCAGTCAAGCAATCGCTTGCACATCATACACAATTGTGCAGTCAGTTAGAAGCTTCCACTGGGGTACTGATGAGCTCAGAAGGACTGAATCAACGCTTTAATTCAGCAGCTGTCGCATTTCTTCGAGAAGTCTTTACTTCTCTTCTCACACAAAAACTCTGTTCAAATCAATCGCTTTCTGCACACATGATCTCTACTTTCAATCGTATCCGTATTTTAGATGCGGCAGTGTTTCACTGCCTTATCATTTCGCCACTGACTATCAAGGTTCAGGTAGGAGTAGTAATACGGCAGGCGTGAAAATCCAATTGGAATATGATTTACTTAGTGGTCAATTTCTTAACGTGCAGCTTGGACCAGGTAAGAATAATGATAAAACATACGGTACCATCTGCCTTGAAACCGTTGAGGTGGGCGATTTGTGTTTGCGTGATCTTGGTTACTTCGATTTAGGGACTTACAAGCCATTCATAATAAAAAGGCTTACTATATCTCGCGGTTGAAGCTGAATACACGCATTTATATCAAGAACCCTAAGCCAGAATACTTCAACAATGGCACGTTAAAAAAGCAAATAGAATACATTCAGCTTGATATGAATTAGTTGTTAAACAAACCTGCCCTTTGATTTATTAAAGACTAGGCTCTGTTAAAGATAGTTGTTGATAATACCCTAAAAATAAGAGTGCTCTTATTCAGAGCACTCTTGCTTTTACTGGTGAAAAAACTGATAACTAAGTCCACAGACTTCAGGTGTTCCTGTATCAGTTTCTTTAAGTCTTGTTCATTTTCAAACCCATCCAATTTATTGTTGTACCAATCTTGTAATTTCTCTTTTGTTACAGAGAATTCTTGGTCTGGAAATTTGAATGTAATCCAATCTACATTTTTGATTAAAGCAAAAAGAAATGTAGAGTTGGATATAACAGTTTCCTTCATTTCTTTATCTACTTTTTTTGCATCTATATCGTTGTTCTTGCGCCTTTTTGTTGAAGGAGTAAATACTTAAAAATTCTTTACAGTTCATTTCCACTCTTCCTCTAAAATAGCGTAATAATATTCATCCCACCATTCATTCCCTTTTGGAATACATTTTTTGAAAAAGCCTTCTCTTCTCATTCCAATCTTTTCCATAACTCGGTATGATGGAATATTCTCAGGTTGACACGTAGCAATAATCCTATGTAAGTTCATTTCTTTAAAACCATATTCCAAAACAGCTTGTGCTGCTTCAGAAGCATACCCTCTATTTTGATATTTTGGATTAAACACCCATCCAATCTCATAAGTATGCTTACCAAAATACTTATAAAAAACAATGTGCCCTATAAGAATATCTTTATCTATTAGTACTACAGGAAATTTTTCAGCCTTATCACCTTTGTTTTTATTTACAAACTCTTTTGCATCTTCTTCAGTAAAAACCTCTTCTGGTATATACTTCATAACATTAATATCTGATGTATACTCATATACAGCTTTCCAATCCTTGAATTCAAATTCACGTATCAATAACCTTTTTGTTTTTATGTTCATTAAACTAACTCCCATCAAAAATACTTCCCTTTATCCTTTTAATTCGGTATTAAGCCAACAATAACCTCTATAAATACCAATTCCCTATTCAACAATCTAGCCCTATTGTTGAAACAAGCCTATAATCTAATTATTATAATAACGTTCTGACAGTTTATTTTTATGTGACTGAAACACTTCTTCTAGAGGGATATTGTACTTGTTTGCAATCACAATTAAATTACCTAATACATCACCTAACTCTTCAGTTAATTCCTGTTTTTTTCCGCATAAGATCCTCTTACTTCATCAGGCCTATTCCTACCTATCTCAAGGGCTCTTATAGCTCGTGCAACTTCGCCCGTTTCTTCTGCTAAAAAGCCAATACGAATAAAAATGTCTAACTCAGACCAGCCCTTACTTTCATAATAATCCTTTACTCATTGTTGAAATTCAGTTACATTCATTTTCCTCTAACCTCCAATTCAATATCTTAAGTTTAACAAAATAATGAAAGTAATTCGTTATTAGCTACTAAAACTTGTAAATTGCATAAAAATAAGTGGATTTTGAACGTGGTGTGCCCTATTATTTAGTCAATCCTGTCATCTCATTTGAGACTTAATGACTCAATGGAATAAATTAAAAGCGTGTTTTGAAAAAAGAGCAAAACACACTTTTTCTTTTTGTTCGTTTATTAAGGTTTCTGTAAATCTGGATCTGTTTACTTTTTGGGGCAAGCCCCTTTGAATTATTTTTGTAATGAGCTGACTAATTCAGGTTTTTTTCCTTGAAGAGGATTTGTTTTTTCTAAGGCATAACCGACATTTAACACCGTTTCTTCATTCATTGCCGCTCCCATGATTTGTAATCCAACAGGCATGCCATTTTTAAGTCCACATGGGACAGTAAGTGCCGGTAGGCCAGTTAAGTTCCCTGGTCCAGTAAAGCGGATGATATGATCAATTAGGTCTACCTTTGCCCCGTTCAAGTCGGCATAGTCATCACCGATATTTGGTGCAATGATTGGCAGTGTTGGAGCTATTAAGACATCTACTTTTTCAAATGCTTTTTGAAAATCCAGCTTGATTTGTCGTCTTAACTGTTGGGCCTGAAGGTAATCCACCGCAGAAGGGATTTCCCCTAATTCAAACAGTAAACGAATATCTGCTCCAAAGTCTTCTGGACGTTTTAAAAGGTTTGGATGATGAATCGTCGCAGCTTCTGTTAGAATCGTAATCATTTCTGCATATTCCGCGTATTTTAATGAAGGAATACTCACTTCTTCTACTTTTGCTCCTTGATCGACGAGAGACTGAATACCAGCTCTTACTAGTTTTTCTACTTCATAGTCCACATTTTTGAAAAAATATTCTTCATTCACGCCAATTACAAGGTTTTTCACATCCCCATTTAATTTTTCTGTATAATTACCGACCGGGGCTTTTACAGACGTTGGATCGTTTTTATCGTAACCTGCAATGATTTCAAGTAGCCCGGCGGCATCTTTTACCGTTTTTGTCATCGGTCCGATATGGTCAAGAGACCATGAGAGTGGGAAGCAACCATATTTACTTACTCTGCCGTGGGTTGGTTTTAACCCTATAATCCCGCACGCGGATGAAGGAATGCGGATTGAACCTGCTGTATCTGTTCCGAGTGTTGCCACACACATGTCAGCCGCTATGGCAGCCCCCGAACCACCACTTGAACCTCCTGGGATTTTTTCTAGATCCCATGGGTTACGGCAAGCACCAAAGTAAGGGTTATTTGTCGTAATTCCCCAGGCATATTCATGCATGTTTAATTTTCCTGTAAATACAACACCGGCTTCTCTTAGCTTACTAATAATTGTGGCATCAAAATCTGGAACGAAATCTTGATGAATTTTTGAAGCCATTGTTGTGACTTCATTTTTAAAATATAGATTATCTTTAATGGCCATTGGAATGCCATGATACATGCCGCGGTAATTACCTGATGCAATCTCGTTATCAGCTTGCTGAGCCGTTTCTTCAGCTTGTTTACGGGTAAAGCTAATATATGCATTCACTGTTTCATTTAGAGATTCCGCATGATCTAATACTGCTTTTGTTAATTCGAGAGAAGATACGTCTCTTTTTGCAATTAAAGGGGCCAGCTCTTCAACGGATTTAGTAATAAGTTCTTTACTCAATGTGATCACCTCCAGGAATATTGCGAAGCGAAATATCATAATCGTTTAATGCAGCGTTGTCTAAGTCTGCTTTCAAGTTTTCGATAGCTTGCCAGCGTGTTTTTAGAATAGGAAGGTGATTCTCCGTAGCAGATATTCCTTTACTTTCCAAGATATCACGTATTGATAGTTTCATTGTTAATCCTCTCCTTTTACTTTAAGTATAGAAATACTAAATTGTTATGAGTGAAGCTTTAGGTATGGAAAACACCTACATCTAAACTGCGACCTATCAATTGACCCCCCCTTTCTTTTCATACTTTTTAAATGCAATTTGTGTGCCAATACCGAAACCTTGAAAGGACAAGTTTTTCAATTTATAAGATTGTTTTAAAATAGGACAAGTAATTTGGGTACATTGTAAAATTTGTTATATTATGGATAGAAAGAAGGCTTGTCCGATTTTGAGACGCCTTTCTCAAAATGAAACAAGGGGATGGGGCAGATATGTTGATTAAAGTTGGATTGTTATTTTCCTTAACAGGAACAACTTCTATTACAGAGAAGGGGCAGTATGAAGCGGCAAAATTTGCGATTGATGAATGCGATAGCCGTGTATGTGAAGTTGAAGCAATCGTACGTGATATTTGTTCAGATCCAATCAAAAGCGCACAGGAAGCAGAAGCTCTTGCTAAAGATGGAGTGAAAATTTTTATCGGTTGCTATACATCTGCGTGTCGAAAAGCTGTTTTGCCAGTGCTTGAAAAATATGATTGTCTGCTTGTTTATCCAACTTTATATGAAGGGAGAGAGTGTCACCCAAACGTCTTTTATACGGGAGAAGTACCGAATCAACAAGTTCATACTCTTTTAGATTATTTAACAAGTCATTATGGTAAGCGAGTTTATTGCATAGGTACAGACTATATCTATCCTCGGGAAACAAATAAACAAGTTCAAACGTATTTAAAAGAATTGGATGGGGCAGTTATTGGAGAGCGGTATGTACCTTTCGGCCAACAGAAATTTTATGATATTTTAGAAGATATTATTTTTAAAAAACCAGATGCTATTTTTTCTACACTTGTTGGGAAAAGTATCATTCCTTTTTATCGTGATTATGAGCGGATGGGACTAAATCATAAGAAAATTCCTATTTTCAGCCCGATTACAAAAGAAACGGAAATCGCGGCAATGGGAAGCGAATTTGGCATAGGGCACTATAGTTCTGCTAGCTATTTTCAATCTATTTCTAATCAATTGAATATGGACTTTATAAGCAAATTTCATCATTTCACCGGAGAAAAAGGAGCTATCTCCTCGGTGATGTTTAACACATATCAAGGCACAAAAATGATTATTGAAAGTATTATCGAAATGAAGAGCGAAGACCACCGGGATATTTTTCATCATTTAAGTGGAAAAGAACTCGACACAGCCTGCGGGAAAATTGTTGTTGATACAGATCATCGCCATCTGGCACGCCAAGTGAAAATTGGCAAAGGTATGCCTGATGGGCAATTTGAGATTGTCTGGGATTCAGAACGGAATATTTCCCCGCGACCATTTAAAGTGAAGCATAGTCAGTCGGATGATTTGAGTGAAGTTGTACTAAAATCTTGGGGACAAATCAGTGAAGAAGCAATCTTAGTGTTATCTAAGGAGAATGTTGTTTTGTATATGAGCAAAAAAGCAGCGGATATGACTCGTTTCTATCAAGGACAAACCCTTACGAAACAACTGCTTCAATCTATGTACCTTTCTTTTAACGTCAATCATTACGAAGCAAATCATCAACATTTGTATATGCTTAAACAGAAAATGAATGTTCGGTATGTGAAACCATTTCTTTCATTCGGTCGTATTCAAACATTAAGTCAAGGTTTCCAAACAGAGCTGGAGGTAGCGAGAATAGCTGCCCAATCATCTGCTAATGTCCTTATTCTTGGAGAAACAGGAACGGGAAAAGATGTGATTGCCCAGACGATTCATGAACAAAGTGACCGAAGAAATGGACCTTTTATTCCTGTAAACGCGGGTTTGTTGCCGAAGGACTTAATCGCTAGTGAGTTGTTTGGTTTTACAGACGGGGCTTTTACAGGTGCGAAAAAAGGGGGAGCGATTGGTAAGTTTGAAGCAGCTAATAACGGTACCCTATTTTTAGACGAAATTGGTGATATGCCGCTCGAGCTGCAAGTTGTCCTATTAAGAGCACTTGAAACGAAAAAAATAGTCCGGCTTGGGGAAACTGGGGAGCGAGCGGTAAATGTCCGGATAATCGCGGCGACTCACCGTAACCTTTCGGAAGAAATTGCTTATAGCGGTTCATTTCGCTCTGATTTATTTTATCGATTAAATGTATTATCGATTACACTCCTACCATTAAGAGAGCGGTCAGAAGATATGGAACACCTTTGTCAGGAACTATTACTAGAGTTCGTATCTTCCTATGGAGAAGGCCCTATTCATGTCAGTGAAGAAGTACTCCAAGTTTTTATCCAATATCATTGGCCAGGCAATATCCGAGAATTAAAAAATGTTTTGGAACGGGCCTTTTTACTTGCTAAAGGAAAATATTCTACAATAGAAAAAATACATTTGCCACAATCTTTAATGGGCTACTATCAACGAAAAGATCATCAGGCTAAAACAATGAAAAACTATGAAAAAAAGCTGATTGAACAAGCTTTACGAGAAACCAAAACAGTCTCCGAAGCATCAATTGTACTTGGAATTGCACGCAGCACATTATATAGAAAAATAAAAGAGTTTAAGATATCTATGTAGTGAGGCTAGGATTGAAAGTAGACGTCATGTGTGCGGAAAGCTTTTGTGTAAGAAGGGATGTAAATAATTCTCGAAAAAATGCGACAGCTGCTGGATTAAAGCGTTGTTTGAGTCCCTCTTGGCTCATGTGTACGCCCGTCGAAGCCTCTAACCGACTACATAGTTGCATAACCGATGTACTGGCGGCTTAGCCCTATCATGGATGATTGGACGGACTCTTTCGAATTCGGAAGTTCCATCCCGGAAGGATGGGTCTCTTTGAATCCTTGATCGGTCATGAATGGTTCAAACTTTTTATATCGTTCGGCAGTGGTTTGATAGGTGAAAACTTTCAAGAAACTTGTGATTCACCTTTAAAGCATCCGTGTTTTGGATGGAGGATAGGGATTGAATCTCTCTTCATAGTTGCCTTGGTTGCTCCTGACTTCATTCAGCTGTGACCGCAGAGAGAAAATATACATGATGACCAAAGAAGCCGAGACGAATACTATCATTAAAAACAAGAAATTTTTCTTTTGGGTTGGCTCCATGCCTTCACCTCCGTTTCTAGATCCGTCTAAAACCTAGGAAGGGATATAAGTTTTTCCATTCTTCAACGGACGAATAAGAAGTACCACCACTGCTATTGGCATTGATAGCACCTGGTGGAAGCCCGATTGATTCGGAAGATTGCATCACATCCAATTCACATCCACCTGATTCCTGTTGGATCATGGCCAGAATAAGTCCGACATATTCCCCAACCCTATTTTGTTCCGCATATTTCCGGATTAACGGCTCGTATCGCTTGACTTCAGAAGACACCTGCGCTGTACCCACTGCTCTTTCACCGGACATGCCTGATTCAAACTGATTCTCACCGCCCAAACTGATTGAAATGAACAAGGCAAATCGAAAAGTGATGTAAGGAGAAGATTTATAAAAGGGGTAAAAAGTGATGTTCCAGTCGTTCACTTGATTTGATAGGTTGGTCTTTGCTTGAAGTTTTGGAGAAATGTCATGAGAGATTTGGTTACACGATACCCTGTCTACAACTGAGTTGATTCCCAATGATTTTTTAAGCAAAAAAGAATGGGCCCTCCTTTTTGGAAGTCCCATTCCTTTTGTTCAAAGGTCTGTTTATTAGGGAATATCATGTCCCATCGAGCTGGTTAAAATGTTAAACCATTGCTCTTTTTCCATGCTTAGGTTTAGTGAATCAATGGCGCTGTCCAATCGTTCTTTCTTACCTGATCCAACGATCGGCATGATTTTTGCTGGATGTCTCAACAGCCATGCATACATCACTTCATCTATTCCATTGGCCCCGATTTCTTCTTTTACGATTTCTAACGTTTTTCTTAAGCGGGCAGCCTTTTCATTCGATTCCTCAAAAATGCTTCCTCCTGCAAGCGGTGACCATGCCATCGGTGCCACGCCCTTTTCCTGACAAAAGTTCAGATTTCCGTCTGTTCAACAAGATTGACAGGGTTTTGTCCGCATATGCGAAACCCTAAAAATATATAAGAATTCAATAGTTGTCCAGAGGCTTCAGGGATTTTGCTTTTAAATAAGACAGGAATTTCGGGGAAAATTCAATAATCGCATCACCAAAAAATAAAAAATGTTCGTAAAATTGAGGTCTTACGAACATCCATGTACAACTACCCTCATTTAATCAGAGGAACCATCCGAATTTTCTTTAATATCTTTTTTTGCGCTATAAAAACCACAAAAACTGATAGTCAGGATAAAAATTATATAAAAAGAAATACTTACAGCCAAATTGGGGATGAATTCTAGAATATCTGTAAGGGAGAATACTACTAAACACGCAAAAGGTATTAAGCACAGTAACCATATATAATCTTTTTCCCTAATCATTTTAATCATCATTATTACCGCCAACACTGTACTAATCACTATAATAGACAATTGGATCACCTGTTCATTCTTTTCCTCTTCTTAAGAGGCAACATTTAATTGAGGTATAGAAGTTACTATTTTTCTAGTAAGTTACATTTACTGTCCCTCTTCTTCGTCAAATAGTTTAGACAGATCATTTCTAACGCTGCTCATTTATGAGTTTATTTCTTCAAGTGCTCCTTGCAATGAAGAACGTGCTGCATTTGTCTGTTCGTTCTTTAGAGCAAATAGTAAGCTTTGTTTGATTAGATATACATTCTCTTGATTTAATAAGTCCACAACGCTATTGGCAACAGCGCATCTTACTCTATAAGAGGGATCCTTAAGTAAATCTAACATTAATCTTAAATATTTTCTTTCACCTAATAGATACAATCCTACAAAAAAACCTAGTTTTGACAAGCTGCTTGTTTCATATTTAAGATATTTTTCTAAGATCGGTATAGATGCTGCTTTTTCGAACTTACCAATCCCTTCTGCCGCATACCCCCTTACAATTTCTTCTTTATCCGTTAATGCTTCGTAAAGATGTTCTAATCCTTTTACTTCATTTAGATCACCTATGGCTTCTACCACTGACCAATTCATCACTATCATTTAAATTCCTCACTATTGCTTCAAAAACATCTTCTCCGTTATATCCATTAATTGATTCCA
The DNA here is from genome assembly GCF_056502895.1 of Bacillus sp. T-10(2022). Lineage (NCBI taxonomy): Bacteria > Bacillati > Bacillota > Bacilli > Caryophanales > Bacillaceae > Bacillus > Bacillus sp. T-10(2022). Next base: position 2,140,075 of record NZ_CP113518.1, on the reverse strand, counting down.
GAGCATAATAACAAATTTACCCATCTGAATTTTCAGTCATTTCCCTCGGAATCGACTTAATACATTCGCTATTGGGCAACTCCCCCAATGCTTCGATAGCCGTTAATTTAACGGCTAAATCATCATCTTCTAAATATTCCAAAATTTCCAAACTTGAATCCCGTGCCTGATATTGTAGTAACTCTTTAATTATGTTTATTTTTTGTGAAGTATTCATGTCAGATAATCCCCCCCCCCTATGATTATCTTAGCAAAAATCACGACGACTAAAATAGTGCGGGGGCACTGATTGGTTTATATGATTGGCAAGCAGATTCGTTGTTGTTTCAACTTCAGCTTTTCTGCAATTAATATATCCCTTATTTTAAAAATATCCTAGAAAATAACCATTGTTCCACCTGGAACTAGTACTCTTTAAACGATTCTCCTCTAATAATTTAAAAATCAAGTATGGTTTCTATACTTTCAGAATACCTATCCACAAGCTTAATGCCTTTTTCTTCAGCCTCATTTTCATCCTTTTTTTCATCTTTTATCCATTGCGTTAATGGATAAGTTCATGCGCAATACTATCTAACTTATCATAAAGAGCATCGACTTTTCCTCGATTTTGAATAAGTTCATCATAATCTCCAGTTGCAATACGTATATAAGGTTCTACATCTTTATCATAGGGTGCAAAAAAGGTAGCTGTTACATACTCTTTTGTTGTACGATTTTTAATTTGATAATCACTCTTCAGATATACAACAACTCGAATTGGAAAATCCATGTTTTTTCGAAGCCATCTCCCAAAATTCCAACACACAGTTCGTACCTCAGGGTGAACTCCTTTTCACATCTAATCCTTAACCCACTTCTTGGATATTTCATACTTTCTCCTTTTAGAATTAATTTGATCAGGGTAATTTCCCCTTTAAGCCACAACGTTGCTACTAAATTAACAATTGTAGAAAAAACGTTCGCAAAAGTGAGCTCTTACGAACGTCCATGTACCCCTCTCCTCTTTCAATCAGAGGAATCGTCCGCATTTTCTTTATTATGTTTTTTTAAGCCATAATATGCACATAAATAGAAGGTCAGGATACCAATTATATAAAAAGTAAGACTTACAGCCCAACTGGGGATGAAATCTAAAATATCTGTTAGGGAGAGGACTATTAAACACGCAAAAGGTACTAAACACAGCAACCATATATAATCTTTATCCCTAATCACTTGAATCATCAGTATTACCGCCAACACTGTACTAATCACTATACTAGACATTAAATCACCTATTCATTTTTGTTCTTCTTAAGATCGAACAATAAATTAAGGTAGCTTGCCAAGACAATCTAGGCAATCGAAAGATAAATAAAAATACTAAATGCAATCAGCATAACGATTCTCCTCTAATAATTTAAAAATCAAGTATGGTTTCTATACTTTCAGAATACCTATCCACAAGCTTAATGCCTTTTTCTTCTGCCTCATTTTCATCCATTTTTTCATCTTTTATCCATTGCTGATAATGGATAAGTTCATGCGCAATACTATCTAACTTATCATAAAGAGCATCGACTTTTCCTCGATTTTGAATAAGTTCATCATAATCTCCAGTTGCAATACGTATATAAGGTTCTACATCTTTATCATAGGGTGCAAAAAAGGTAGCTGTTACATACTCTTTTGTTGTACGATTTTTAATTTGATAATCACTCTTCAGATATACAACAACTCGAATTGGAAAATCCATGTTTTTTCGAAGCCATCTCCCAAAATTCAAACACACAGTTCGTACCTCAGGGTGAACTCCTTTTTCACATCTAATCCTTAACCCACTTCTTGGATACTTCATACTTTTCTCCTTGTAGGATTAATGGTATAAGGTAATTTCCTCTTTAAGACACAACATTTTCTACCTGATTTTATATGATTGATCTATCATTTAATTAAAGTTTCATAAAAGATTTAGCAAATTTCCACCTGAATAATCAACCACATTCCTATTAGAGCCACTTTTTAGTAAGGTCTTTGCAATGTCTTTATTTCCATGCACGACAGCGTTAAAAAGCGGGGTTCTTCCTTCGTTATCTTTGGCCTCTATACTTGCATCGTTTTCTATTAATACCTCCACTACTTCAGGGGTATTGTATATACAAGCTATCATTAGTGGTGTTACAGACCCTTCATCTGTAATATCAATATTTGCATTATTGTTAATTAAAAAACTAACAATATCTGTGTAGCCTTCGCTAGAAGCTATATATAATGCAGTAAATCCATTTGCATCTTTCACATTAACATTTGCACCGCTTTGAACCAACAATTCTATAGACGTTGTAACCTTCTTGAGTAGCCCAGTGCAATGGTGTATACCCTGTCCCATTTTGATCTTGCTTATTAATGGATAGACCGCTTTCAAGCAATATTTTAGTAATCTCTAATTTCCCTGTTGCAGCGGACGCGTGTAAAGGGGTATATCCATCTCGATCTAAACTCAAGTTACATCCCTTATCAATAAGAAGTTTCAAGATTCCCACATGCCCTTTAGTACATGCAATTTCAATAGGAGTGTAGTTTTCTACATCTTGACAATTAATGTTTGCTCCGTTTTCCAACAGAAATTTTACTACATCTAATTTCCCCTCTTGAACCGCCCAATGAAGTGCCGTATATTTGTCCTCATCACCTTTATTAATATCACAGCCCGAGGAAAGGAGTGTTTTTAACTTAAAGATATTTCCATTTGCAGCGGCTTTGTATATATTATTGCAATTCATTGAGCATCCCACCAATTACAATTGATCCTGTATCCACGCTTTTCCGACTTTATGCCTTGTAGCCGCACCATTATTGACTTTGTAAACTTAACCATACATGATTTAAGTTTTTATTTCTTAGATCTTATTTTGTCATAACAAAGTAGATAATGCTCACATCACCCCATAGCGTATCTGTATTTTCTTCGTCCGTTTCAATCTGATGCAAGAGAGCTAAATCCTCTATAGAAATGTTAAAATCCTCTTTATCCTTTTGAATAAAAGAGAGGACCTCAGTAAAAACTTCTAGTTAGATAGTTTTAGGATACCTTAACATTTGTTGATTCAAATTAATCCTTTCCCAATAATTCTCTATAAAATCTAAATAACTATCTTTTATTTCATCTGACCAATCTACATTCAGAAGTTCATCACTATCTATATCTGGAAAAGAGATTCTTCTTTCCTCTTTTAAAACTGCAATTCTTTTAATAAATCAACCGGAAACTCTCCAAAAGGGTTTCTCTTCTAATTCAATTCCACTTAATTGCTTGTCACTTTCATAAAAGAAATATAGTATCCTGTCGAGAGGCTACTTCACAACCGCAATAAATGTTAATGTAACTCCGCTAGGATAAGAAGAATTAAACCCTTGCCTTAAAACTTTACAAGCATAGCTTATTCCTTATTTATCGAGGGCACACTTGTTTATAAACAATCAGCAAAATCAGCTAATAATTGTTCGCCTCCATTTTTTGCTTCCTTCTCATCCATTTCTTTATCTTCTAGCCATTGCTGATAATGGATTATCTCATGTGCCATACTGCGTAAAATTGCCCATAAAGCATCAATTTCTCCAATTTCTGAAACTAATTCTTCATAATCACCAGTTGCAATTCTAATATAAGGCTCAACTGTTTTATCAAATGGGGCAAAGAATGAAGCGCTCGCAGTTTCTTTTGTATCTCTAGTAATAATTTGATAATCCTTCTTTAGGTAAACAACTAGCCTTATAGGAAACTCCATATTGGAACGTAACCAAACCGCAAAGTTTAAACATGAACGTCTAACTCTTGGATTAATACCTTTTTCACATCTTACTCTAATCCCAGAACGCGGATATTGTAAACAATTTATAGTCATTAATACTCAATCCCTTATAAAATTTATTAAAGAACTATCTTATTTTTCTATCCTTTATTCACCCTACTAATTAACTAGTAATTTTTATACACTTCTGTTCTCAATTAAAATAACTGTATAATTATAGGGAAACAAATATCTATACTACAACTTTTTATCTTTGCCCTTTATAATTTTAAAACTTAACGTTTTATTTTCGTATAAAAAGACTAATAAAATTAAAGAACTTATTTAAGGAAATTTAAATTTATATTCAATATAAATGATAAGCATATCAAAATTAGAGGTTGCAGTTTTTATATCTGCAACCTCTTGATTAATGAGGCTCAAAGATTATATTATTTTCGCTTCTTTTTTTGGTGAGATTTAGAAGGAGTATGTTTTTTCATTGCTCTATCAGGATCTTTATTTGAATTGGATTTAAAATTACCTTTCTCCCTTTTTTTCTCTCTAACTTCTCTTCCTTGCTTTTTCAAATTCGGCTTTTTAGTAATCCTATTCTTGCCAAAGAAATTAAATCCAGAACGTATTCCACCAGTATAAGGCATTTCAAGCCTACTAATTTTTACTTTCTTATAATTTTCCTTTGGTAACTTCTTTGGCTTCAAAGCCTTTTCTCCATTGGGATCTACTAAATTTACTGGATTATTATCTGCATAGTTATAACCATTCTGAGTAATAGGGTTTTCCTTATCCCCTAATTCTGGATCAAGGGTTAGAAACCTGCCTAAGTCTGGATTATAGTATCGTTGTTGTAAATAGTATAGCTTAGTTTCAGTATCATAACGGTATCCAGCGTAACGGAATGGAACTTGTGAGGCAAAGGTGCCAGATTCTTTTAGATGGTTGCCCCATGCGTCGTATTGGAAGCTTGCAACGATCGTTCCTGCTTCATCTGTAACTGAGGTGATATCGCCATGGGCGTTTGCATGAAAGGTGTAGGTTTTCCCGGCCTTTGTCATCGTTAATGGGCGGTTGGCGTTGTCATAGACGTAAGATGCGAGAACTGCACCACTTTGATTGGTTTCTAATACCACATTATTGTTTTCATCATAAGTGTAATAAGTGGCTGTCGAGCCAATGGTTTTGCTGGTTCTTAGGCCTTCAGAGTTATATTGGTATTTTCCTAGACTAGTTGCCCCTTCTTTTACTTCCATTAAACGATCTTGAGCATCATACACGAATGTTCTTTTTCCGTCGCTTGTAAGATTCCCGTTTTTATCGTGAGAAACGGAAGCTCCGTTATTCGTGGCAAGCTGATTGGCCGCATCATACGTATACGTATGGGTCGTAAAGGTTGAACCCTTTGTTACTTTTTTCGTCAGACGATTTCCTACTGCATCATACGTGTAATCAATCACGTTTCCATTTGGACGGACTTCCTTGGTAAGCTGTCCACTCTTATCGTAAGTGAATTGGCTTGTGCCATCTTTCGTCTTTTCTGATGAACGGTTTCCTTTTGCATCATACGTATAGTCAAAAGATTCAAGGATCGTGCCGCTTGCATTAGCTGTTACCAAGCGGGTCAGTTGATCAGCGCCATTATAATTATATAAAGTGAACGTCCCGTTTTTATTTTTCAATCCTGCAAGTTGATCATTTTCTGTAAACGTAAAGGACGCGGATGTATTCCCGCTAGAAATATTAGTGATCTGATCGTTTTTATCTACCTTACGATTAACGGCTATATTTGTAGACCCAGAGGAAAAAGAGCTTGTTAAGGCATTACCGTTTTTATCATACGTATACGAGTTTTTCCTTCCGTTGGAATAACTCTTCTCTTTTAGCTTGTCGTCTGCATCGTAGACGAAGTTAGTCGTTACTCCTGTTAAGAGGTCCTTTTCACTTAGCTGGTTGCCATTGGCATCAAACGAGAATTCATAACGCTTTACACCGTTCAATGAAGTTGACGTTTTTCGGTTTACATTATTATAGGAATGCTCGATTATACTTCCATTTGGTGAACTTGTTTTAGTCTCGTTTCCAACTAAATCATAGTCATACTTTATTTGTCGTCCAAGCGCATCCGTTAACGATGTAATATGATCTCTCTCATTGTAGACAGACAGATTTTTTTTGCCATTCGCATTGATAGTCGCTGTATGATTGCCAGCTTTATCATATTCGTAGGTAGTTGTTCTGCCATTCTCATCAATAACCTTCGTTAAATTATCATTCGAATTGTATTCATATTTCCTTGTATCCCCGCCGGTTGTTTCCCCTGTTACATTTCCAATGGAATCATATGTTTTCCATACCGTGTTCCCTTCAGGGTCGGTACTATTCACGACATAGTTCCCTTTTGCATCATAAGCTTGTTTGGTTCGAATAGAACCTATTTGCACTTTAGCTGCATCAAACCAAGCCGTTCCCGTCTGATCCTTATATTGGTAGTACACAGTCAATGATTTGAAATCTTTCGCTGTTACGAATCTTAATGAAGTATGCTGCCAATCATGTGTTTTACTACTGTCAAAATATCCGTTTACCCATTGTGTCGTGCCATCTTTATGATTAATCGCTACATTCATTTGGTAAGGTCCCGCAGAAGCGGTTGGAGAAGTGGCCTTTGAAAACCCTGAAACCGTAAGCTCTTGTCCCGCTTTTCCGTTTACGGAAACCTCCTGGCGAACAAACTTGTCCACCCCGCGCTTACCCGTTAATTTGATTGACTTTTTTCCGGTATACGCTGTTGTTGCATCCACTCCATCCGAAGATGTTAAGGTACCCGGATAATACCAGCCATCTGCACCCCCATTCTTATCCGTTATTTCAAAATTACTGTTATCAATTAAGTTGAAGGCTCCATAATACTCCTCTTCAACTTGTAAACCATCAAAATAAAAGTCTCCCTTACCAGCATTGACATAGGCCTTGAGGGTGAAGGATTCAGTATCACTTGATAGGTCACCAGGGTTAATGACCAGGTGCATCCGCTCTACATTGCTTGTCCCAGAAAGCATCGGACTACTAATGGTTTGAGTCATTTTACCACTTGCGTTTCCGCCGGTAATGACTAATTTAGCATTGGAATTGGCATTGGTCGTTTTCATGTACCCACTGATTACATACTTTTTTTGAGCATTATAAGGGATACGTCCACTTTCGACTGCTGCCGCTGTGGTTGGATTGGAAATTTTAAGTTGCTTTACGCCAAGATTAGCTTTTTGAATCGATATGCCAGTTGAATCGTAGGTGAATGTAGCTGTACCGATTTTTGTCCAATTATCTGGCCATTTATCATTGTTGGCATCTGTTTCAAAACTGCCATTTTTCAAGAGATTTTCACCGATACTTAAAGATGATGTTTCCTCTTTGGTATTCCCGTTCGAATCATACTTTACAGCAGAAGATTTCGTTGCTGCATCCGTAGACGCCACATTGTTATTGTTACTGTCATATTCCTCGGTTGATACATTACCTTTCGCATCAATAAATTCGATGGGATTATTGTTTTCATCGTACTTAATTTTTTCTTGCTCATTTAATGTATTGCTGAATGATGTTACATTCCCTGAATCATCATAGCCATAATCATACGTTGCATTGGAACCCGATTTATTTGCATTTTCATCTTTTTCTTGAATAATGTTATTTTGATCATCATAGTTAAATGTTCGCGTATAATTAAGACCGCCGACATCTGAAACAGACTTTATCACGTTTCCGTAAGCATTATGGGTGTAGGCTGTTTTGACACCTCTTGAATCGGTTAACGTGGTGACTCCAGTTGACCCATTATAGGACATTGTATAATAATCTTTTTGGAGAGCTCCGGCAATTGTAACTGGCTGTTCATATTTTACAAGCTGTTTTTCAGCATTGTAGGTCATGGATAATTTCTTGCCTTTTTCATCCGTATAGGACGTCATTTGATGATTTGCGCCATAACCATAGCCGGTATTTTGGGTAACGGTTCGTTTGGAATCCGTTTCAGAATACCCTGTCAGGTTACTGGCTGCATCATACGTATACTTATATTCTCGGTTTGATGGATCTACAATCGAACTCACCTTTCCGTTGGAACCATAACTGATCGTCATTTTTCTTCCGGATGGATCGGTTACAGATACTAGTTTATTCCCTGAATAGGCATAAGTCGTTTTATTATTATTCGTATCCGTTGCGTTAACCATTTTCCCTGAAGCATCAAACGTTGTAAAAGATTCATCCTTTTCCACGAGCTTAAATGTTCCATTTGTGTTTTTCTCAAGTTGTACATAAACGCCTCCAGGTGAATCATACTCACCAGATGCATTCTTTGAAAAGATATGATTCGTGCCATCCTCATCGCGATAAAGGACAAGGTCATCCGCTGCAAAAATCAGTTTTTGATCAAGATTCGAACTCCAACCAAAGCCAAACACACCTGATTCGTCGGACCGGCTATTATACGTACGATTCACGGTTAAAGGCAGGCCGCGTCCATCAATCGTAAAGTCCGTTTCCTGTGTATAAAAGTTACCGTTATACGTATTGACATTGGAGTCCGCTGAGGTCCAAAAACTTTCAACGCCAATGGGTTCAATCGTATAAACGACAGTTAATTTAGGCTTTTTCAATGGATCTGCAGAGTAATCACTAGAACGAAACATTTTACGATTTACGGTTTCAGTTGCATTTTTCAGCATGATGCCATGGTTCGCTTTTTTTCCGCTATACCATTCTTTAACAAGATTTGTCATGAAGAATGTATACTCGTTATCTTTTGTCACATTCAAGTTTGATACTTGCGATTCAATGGATGGCTGGTTACTCCAGGTTGCTGAATCTGAAGCCCATGGCTTTGAAATGGGATAAACCCCAACACTTGCTGTATGATCGAATCCATTTAAGTTAGAATGTGAGCTTAATTTTAAATTTGCAGATGTAATCTTTGCACCGCTTAATAAATTTTTCAAATTAAATTTAACTAAAGATCGAGTTGTTCCGTAATATATTTGTTTTCCTGTGATAAGAGAAGGATCCAGCCAGTAATTCACTTTCGGATATGCGGATGAAATGAATGTGTCTGAAGTGGTGTGATCTTGGATTCCAACTGTTGGATCAATGACAATGGGGTATTTCCGTTCTTTTGAATTTAGCCAGCCTTCATCAGCGACTACATCGACATAAGTCTTCCCTTTCTCCTGACGAAGCTTCATGGAAACATCGTGTGAAATATTTTCGGCCGCATCATACATAAAAGGCTTCGTTAAAACGAAAAATTCATTTTTGTCTTTATCTTCAAAAATGATATCTCCATTATCGCCTTCTTTTGCTTGTAGATTTTTCAAATTAAACTCATAGGAGAACTTATTATTTTCAGGCTTGCTCTCAAAAACCAATTCTTCTTTTACGGCATTATTATCGACATGAAAAACTAAATCAGCGTTTGAAAAAACACGAGGATATGTCATACGATTTTCTTCAGCTACACCTTTTACCTTCTTTACACCGACTAAACCGAATTCAAGCTGCTTATCTTGCATTTTTAATCGTATCGTTCGATTTTGCTTACTTTTCTTAGAGAACTTCACCTTGTAATCATTTGCTTTATTTCCAACAGATAAATCCCCATCGTCTGATTCAGCTTTTTCAGCGACTATATCATTGTTAATATCCTCCCATTTATTGTCTTATTCAAAGTGGATGGGTTCTGTATATTCCTCTAGCACATATTCTCGTGTCTTAGTATCAAGGTACGTCTTAGAATTTTCCGTCCTTAATTCATCCATCTCTTGTAATTCATGTACATCTTTGATTGGTTCGTTCTTCTCTGCAAAAGTGACACTTCCCTGAAAAGGCGGAATAATGGATACAATCAGTGCGAGAATCAATGTCCATACTACCAATTTATATTTATTTAGCTTTCTTTTATTAAGCTTCATCTTATTTCCCCCCATTAATTTATGGTGGTGCTGCATAAGTATCGTTAGTGATGTCGTATGATTTCTTATTTATTTGAATACTATTGGTACCGGGAATTCAATCAATGATTTGAAGTCCCTCTTTTACCGGTATAGGTTGTCGGTATAATGATCTCCAAAATCACTAGAGACTGATAAATAACCTTTTGTATGTGTATCTTTTTTGGGTACAGTTGTTGTTTTTAATTGGTGTCATTGTAAACGATGACATGAACTGGAATCATTGGTTTGGAGGAATAATCAAGTATACATGGGTATCATAGCTACTTTGTAAATATGAACCTTTATCCTTTTCTGTTTATTGGAACTTCGAATAAAAAGCATCTCCCGATAACTGTTTGAGTAAAATTGAATTACTTGAACATCTTTTATCAATCGAGTTACTTGAGCTGGTTTTTATTCATACCATGGAGCATGACTACGCATATTGGTTAATATTCTTTTTTGAGGTACATTCGGAAAAGAATGAGGTTTTAAAGTGGAATTGGTCGGATGGTCGTTCGAATACAAAATTATGTGGTTTGTGTTTCATCTTGAAGAAATTGAACAACAACACCCTGATTGGCAGCTGCAATGTACCAGTCTTTGGTGATTGACTGCTAACAAATGAATAATCAACATACATGGGAGCACTTTCCAATTTAAGATATGGTTGCTTCTGTCTCCTTCATTAGCACCCTCCTATAATTCTACAATTTTCCTCAAATGGAATTAAGGAAAGTATAATTCGACCCATGAAAAATAGGAATAGGCCAAAAGATTAGTAGGTATAAAGAACTATATTTTTGAACATATATTAAAAAAACATCATCATAATAGGTATAATTATTCTCACTAACAATTTTACTTTATAAAACTTGTTTACCCATGGATTTTTATCGAATGGAGAAATTGAATGACTCATAGAGTAGACTTTACCCTTGATTTTGAAGTTTTGCCATTTACAAGACATATTTCATTTAATTACTTACAATGATTTTTGAGGGGATGTGTTCGTTTAATAATATATCAGTAGAACATTTTTGGTGGGAATTCGGTTAAAAAAAAAGAGGGTTATTTGAAGTTTTATTCATAAAAGGGATAAAGATTGATGTTCCTGTCGTTCGCTTGATTAGATAGATTGGTCTTTGGGGAATTTTTGGAGAAATGTCATGAGAGGTTTGGTTAAACGTCTACAACTGAGTTGATTCCCAATGATTTTTCACGCAAAAAGAAAAGACCCCCTCTTGGAAGTCCCATTCTTTTTGTTCAAAGGTCTGTTTATTAGGGAATATCATGTCCCATCGAGCTTGTTAAAATGTTAAACCATTGCTCTTTTTCCATGCTTAGGTTTAGTGAATCAATGGCGCTGTCCAGTCTTTCTTTCTTACCGGATCCAACGATTGGAATGATTTTTGCGGGATGTCTCAACAGCCATGCATACATCACTTCATCTATTCCATTGGCACCGATTTCTTCTTTCACGATTTCTAACGTTTTTCTTAAGCGGACAGCCTTTTCATTCGACTCCTCAAAAATGCTTCCTCCTGCAAGCGGTGACCATGCCATTGGCGCCACGCCCATTTCCTGACATGAGTTCATGGTTCCGTCTTCGAAGTTTTCAAGATTATATGCAGAAAGCTCCAACTGATTCGTCACAAGCGGATATTCTAGATAAGATTGAAGCATATCCCATTGCGGTTTTTTGAAGTTCGATACTCCAAAGTTACGGACCTTTCCTGATTCTTTTAATTGATTAAACGCCTCAGCCGTTTCCGCAGGGTCCATCAGGGGATCCGGACGATGAATAAGTAACAGATCAATATAATCCGTTTTAAGATTCATAAGAGATTGATCAACAGACTTTATGATATGGGCTTTACTAGTGTCATAATGGTGACTTTTATGGGAAGGACGGTTTTCTGATTTAAGAACTATGCCACATTTCGTAACAATCTCCATTTTATCGCGTAAAGATGGCTTTAATGAAAGTGCGTTCCCAAAAATCTCCTCACACGTATAACTGCCATATATATCGGCGTGATCATATGTAGTGACGCCCCGATCCATTCCGTGTTCAATAAGAGATAGGATTTCCTCGGTAGAAAATCTCCAATCTGCCAATCTCCACATACCGTGTACAATGCGTGAAAGACTAAGATCTTCAGTTAGATTGACTCTTTGCATGTTTTTCTCCCCTTTTATAACATGATTGGGCTTGCTAATTAGTTGTTTGTTTTTCTATCATGACTACCCTTCGTTAATCTGTTACAGCATCAATTGCTGCTGCCATGAACCTTAGTATAATTTAAAATTTCGGAGATTCCTAATCTTGAGTGACCCTTTCATGCCATATTTTTTGAGCTTAGGTTCATGAAGAAATATATCGCCGCCTTCTCGTGCAAGTTCACACGTTATGAACATAAGAAAAAGGCTGCCGCAGCAACCTCTTGAATATTATTAGTTCCTTTGTGTTTTCTCATGTAATTCCACGATTTCTATCGCTAAATCTTTTGTTGTCATGGAAGTCATCAAGTGATCCTGAGCATGGATCAAGAGCATTGGAATCTCGAATTTCTCACCATTCACTTCTTGTTGATTCAATGCGGTTTGGATTTTATGTGCCGCAACGATTTCTTGTTCCGCTTCCTTTAATTTATCCTGGGCATCGCTTGATTTACCTTGTTTTTGCAAGGCGATGGCTTCCATTGCACAGCTGCGGGCATTCCCGCTATGGAGAATTAATTGAAATGATTATTCAGAGAGATCCTCTTTCGTTTTCGTCATATTATCACCCCTTTTGATAGTATGTTATTTTGATATTAATTGGAGGGCCGTACGCAATACTTCCTTAATTTTCATTTTTCTACCTATATCCAAAACTATTTTAAAAACAACATCGGAAAAATATATCGTGATGTAGTAGATGCTTGGTATAAAGAAGAAGAGCGAAAGAAAGACCCATCGTACAAGAAAAATATTGCTCCTCAATTTGAATACAATAAATTTATTCGTGATTTTTTTGCTGATCCTAATAATCAAGGGAAAAGTCGTGAAGAAGCGATTGAAGCCTGGAACAAAATCAAGAAACTCCCAGGAAGCAATAAATATATGTCTAATAATAAGTCTTTTAAGTACAACTAAACATTTCTATTGACATTATTTCGACGTTCATAAAACGCTATTTGTTTCCTTATTTCAAGCCAACAGAACCAGTTGAGATTTATCCAAATATTAAAACCAAGACTTACTAATGCGTTCAGGAATTTATCTCCTAAATAATGCTTCTTTCCAATTCTGTACAAGCCTACATACATTTCCCTACACTAAATTTGTTTACCCTCAATTAAAGGTATATGATAGATTAAAAGACTGAAGGTGGAACGGCCTATCAATTCTGAAACGCGAAAACCAATAAACATTACCCTCAATCCGTACTTGACTAATAGACTCGCTAATTTGGCTGAAGAAAGAGGTATCCCCATCGAAAGACTGATGGATAAAGCGGTAGACTTGCTGCTTGAATACATGGAAGACAATGAGACCGTTAATCAGGTGAAATACAGTAATAACGAAGCGATAGAAAAGAATAAAGAAATGATTGCAAAAAGTAGAGAATTCATTAATAAAAAACAAGCACTTAACCCCTAGGTAAAGTGCTTGTTCATACTTTAGGCAAACTCGATGAAAATCGGGTTTGTCTAGTGTTTTTTATGGCTTGTACAATTTGGACGTTGCTTTCCACTCCAGGCACTCGCTTTCCGCGGGCGGTCCGGGAGCCTCCTCGGCTTTCGCCTGTGGGGTCTCCCATAGACACGCTGTTCCCGCAGGAGTCTCGTACCTTCCGTTCCAATCAACTTTGTTTTAACCTTTAGATAGAATCCTTTTGCCTAGAGTCCTTTTAGAAATATTAAAACTTGAGGTGATGTTTCTAAAACATGATTCTATTCAGCAAGATCAACTTGAAATGGATCACATTCATGATTCTGTGATGTCCCACTGCGGGTTCCAAACGACCTCCCAAAGGTGTCCATCAGGGTCTTGAAAGTGTGCAGAGTATCCTCCCCAGAAAGTGTCATGTGCCGGATCGGTTATGATTGCGCCAGCTTTTTTTGCTTTTTCCAACACAATATTCACTTCCTCTTTACTGCCTACATTGTGACCAAGGGTAAATTCAGTAGGACTTGTCGGAGACAAAGGAACCTTGGCCTCATGAGCTATATCCCTGCGACTCCATATGGCAAGCTTTAGGCCTTCTTGCAGGTCGAAAAAGGCAACGGCTCCATGCTCAAATTCCTTGCCCACTATCCCTTCTGTTTGAAATCCCAGGCCATCCCGATAGAATTCCAGCGATTTTTCCAAATCATCCACACCTAATGTAATGACAGTAATACGTGGCTTCATGATTGTCCCCCTTCTTACTTAGTTTCTCCTTCTATTGTTTACCAACGCTTCTAGTCCAAATCAGATCAAAATAAACAGGTTTCTTTGTCAATCTAAACTGAATTCCTGTATAGTAGAATGATTAACTGATCAAGCTCGAATATCAGGATTTACTCATTCACTTTACTTAAAATGTAATGAACCGAAAGGAAATTCGATTACCAATGATTTCATTTATCCTCACCTTGAAACGTTTTCTAAAAGCGCTCTGGTCCGCTTTTAAACTGAAGAACTTCCAGGTTCTTTTCGTCTTGGTCCTCGTTATGTTATTTTCCGGCACGATTTTCTATGTTAAGCAGGAAGGTCTAACTGTGATTGATTCCCTTTACTTCTGTGTTGTTACTCTTAGCACGGTTGGGCATCCCAGTTTTGAACCGCAGACAACATTAGGAAAAGTGTTTACAATGATTTATATTGTAGGCGGCACCGGATTATTTATGGGCTTAATAGGATACCTAGGATACCTAGCATACGCAATCATAAAGAAACCGGAAAACGAGAGCAACAGCAGCAAAATCTGAATGCATAGGAATGCTTATAATAATTGGCATTCTTTTTTGATTGGTGTAAATACCCCTTCTACATAAACTTGGTTAATTTTAACATTAGTCATCTTTTTTTTCATTAATTTTCACTAATCCACTTTGTTGGTATTTTAAGTGTAAAATAACTCTCTCTACTTTGACCGCTCTTTATCAATCAAAAGGCCCCTCTCGATTGAGAAGGGCCTTTTATGGTTTGCACTTAATCTTCAAGTTCCTTTTTCTTGTTCAAGAGTTGAAGGTATTCCCTATCCAATTCCTCCTTTTCCTCTTCCTTCACAACACTGGACAGTTTCCCAAGTGTCTCGATGATTTGCACTTCAATCATAAGAAGTTCAGCCTGTTTATCTTGATGATCATCCTTACGTTTGGACAATTTTGTTGCTTCCTGATTGATGGCACTTACTCTCGGAGGTTCATCTTCAAATGAAAGTGAATGCGTTGCAAGCGATTGGATCAATGAACGATCATGAGTCACAAAAACGATGGTTCCTGGATATGCTTTTAACACTTCGGTTAAAGCCTCTTTAGTATGAATGTCCAGGTAATTTGTAGGTTCATCCAAAACCAGTACATTATAATTTCCCAAAAAAACTTTAGCTAGGGAAGCCCTGACTCTTTCCCCACCGCTTAAAAGTGATACTTGTTTGTGAACGTCATTTCCTTTAAAAGCTAATCGTGATAATAGCGTCCGAATAAAAGCCTGATTGTAGGGACTGTCCTCCAATATATTTTCAAGAACCGTTTTAATTTCATTCAAATTTTCTTGTTGTTGTGCAAAAAATCCAATCTTTGCCGGCTTCGCGACATATAAGTCTGGGTGCCTTTCCACTATCTTTTTCAATAATGTCGTTTTTCCTGAACCATTTTGACCATTGATGGCGAGTCTGCAAGCTAGTTTGACATCTCCAAAAATATGTTGCTTCAGCACCCTTGAGCCAACTTTCAGGGAACAGCCATTAAATCGAATGACCCTTTTGCTATGCAAAGATGGAAATTCTGAAATATCAAAAATGATAGGAGGATCTTCCCTCGGTTTTTCTTTTTTTGCTAATTTTTCGATCCGAGTTTCGATCGCTTCGGCAGAACGGTTCAATTTCGCCTTCTGTTTCCCGGAGCTCCGTTTATGCAGCCTTGCTTCTGAATTACCCATTCGTTTAGGGGCTTTCCTAATTGAATCGGATTTAGCTTGGAGGTTTTGTGCAGCCTGTTTCAACCGGTTCTTTTCACGGGTATACTCTTCATATTGCTTATTTTCCTTTTCTGTTTTTGCTTGCTTTTGTTTGATATAAGCTTCGTAATTCCCTTCATATACAGTTACCTTGCCTTGCTCAACTTCCCATATTGTTGTACACAGATGATTCAGGAATGCTTTATCATGTGAAGTAAGCAAAATAGCGCCATTAAAAGATTTTAAATCCTTTTCCAATTGTTCAATTCCGGATATATCCAAATGACTCGTAGGTTCATCCGCGATCAATACATCCGCATTGGAAGACAGAGCTGCGGCGATTTTTCTTCGAGTACGTTCACCGCCGCTTATGATTTCTTGATTTTCATCTGGCAGTTTCCATATGCTCGTTAATATACCGCTTATTTCTTGTTCAGTTTCTTCTATTTGCGGGATATAGCTGACTGTTCCATAGCTCTCGATATGACCGGAATCGGGTTCCCTCACTCCCGCAAGTATAGAAAGCAGGGTCGTTTTACCTTCTCCATTCCTGCCAACCAAACCAATACGGTCATGACTGTAAAGATGAAGTGTATCGACGGAAAGAACTTCACGGGTCCCGTAGCTTTTCTTTAGATCATTCGCTTTTAAAAATAACATAAAAAAATCCCCCTCCATTTTTCTAGAGAGAGATCGCCTGCTACTAAATTAATATACATAAACCAAATATACCTCATCTGCTTTGATAACAGAAAAAGTAGTTGTATATGAATTAGTACCTATAAACGAACAGACGTATCCCATCTCTAAACATAATCATTAAAAATCTCACATGGGTATCTAAAAAGATTCTTGTTCAAATGAAAAAGTGAAATCACTTAACTTACCGATTAAACCAGTAAGCAAACAAAGTGACGCGTATTTTCATTGAAAATATCTAACCGATAACACCCATTGAAATTGATTTAGATTTACTGTTTATTTGATAAGATTACTGCTTCATTGTATAAGGTACCTATTCCTTCCAATGTAATGAATTAATGATTGCATATTATTCATATGTTTGTAAAGCAGATTTATACCCCTTTTTAGTTAATTCATAAAAAGAGAAAATTAATTGGGCTCTACATGGACATGAACATCATACACTCCATGATCTTTCATCATCACTTTTTCTACATGTGTCGCTATATCATGTGCTTCTTTAATATCCAAGGTAGAATTGACAAGGATCACAACATCAATCACTTCATTATTCCCGTAATTTCTCCCTTTAATTTCTTTTATCCCCTTGACTCCATCGACATTTGTAATTACATCCTTATATAGATGAATTTTATTTTCATCAAATCCGTCAGAAAGTTCATGCGAGGCTTGAATGAATATATCCCAGGCTGTTTTGCATATTAATAATCCAACAATGACTGCAGTAAGGGGATCCAGCCAAGGCATGTTTAATTGGGAGCCGAAAATCCCTATAGCTGTTCCGATACTTACCCAAGCATCGGAAATATTATCTTTCGAAGCTGCCATAACGGCTTTACTGTTAATTTTCATAGCAAGCTTTTTATTATATCGGTATACAAAATACATGGCTATTGCTGATAAAACACCCACATACCCGGCAATAATGTCAGGTGATTCCTTTCCACCTTTAAGCATGGAACCAACTGCATCTATCAATACTTGTACACCAACAGCAAACATGATAAATGATGCTACCATCGATGCAATCGTTTCACTTTTCCAATGACCATAACCATGATCTTTATCGGGGGGTCTTTGAGCTAGCCTTAAACCGATCAGTACGGCAATGGACGCAATAATATCAGTCGTGTTATTCAAACCATCCGCTTTCAAGGCCGCTGAGTCGCTTATGTATCCGATAGCCAGCTTCATGATTGATAGACAAATATAAGCAATTATACTAATGATTGCTCCACGTTCGCCTAATTTGAGGTCATTATATTTTTGTTCTTCCATTCAACTTCCCCCCACAATTAAGTACCTGAATATCATATCAACTTAAAAATGGGTGGGTCTATAGCAACCTTTTTGTATCGCTTTATATAAGTAAGTGATAGATAACTATGTTGCATATGGCAAACTATCTGAATAGAATGATATTGATGAGTCCCTGACAAAATCCCCGGATGTATCCCCGCAAAATAACGAAACAAGTGAGATCTATATCGTATTTTCGACAGTAAAACAAAATAACGTTCCGCTTTCATTTGATTGCAAATTATATTTTATATGAAGTGTCTTAGCTATATCCTCGATTATTTTTAAGCCAAGCCCCTTACTACTACCGATATCGAAACCAATTCCATTATCCTTGATACTGACCACATTATTTTCAATGGTTATCACAAGTTTATCAGCCTTCGAATGGTTCAATACATTTTGGAAAACGTTATCGAATAACCTTTGGAGCCACAAGTCATTACTCATCCATTCCAACTCTCCATTTAAAGGATGATATATTAATTCAATACCATGCATGTTATACAAATAGGCCCATTTTTTAACCATCATTTCTATTAAATCGTGCATATTCACTTCGTCATTTAAGATATAAGAATTATCAAGCGTATCTATTGATTGAATATTATACTCATTTGTTAATTCGGAAATATAATTTATTTGTTGATATAGTGATTGTAATAGTGGAGCTTGATCCGAATATTGACCTTCTAAATAGAATAATTGTAATCTTACTGCTGTTAAAGGTGTATTGATGTCATGTCTTAATTTATTTAAGAGTTCCTTTTTCATTTCTCCTTGTTGCTTTAGTTCCAATTCCCGATAGGTCGTTCTTTCAATTAGTAAGTTCACCGATTCAGTTAATTTTCCGAGTTCATCATTGCTATTTACCTCTAATTTATTCGGAATCTCCTCATCACTGGCTAAATTCCTGATGGTTTCATTCAATATATTTATTTTATTTAATAGCGAGTTAATAGATTTGGAAAATAAGAAGGCTAACAATAATAGTGATAAAATAAATACTCCCAGCATTGTAGGATATGCAAAAGATTCATGAAAAGGAATGTCACTATTATTGGATTTAAAGGCCATATCATAAATTAGTGACATAAGGATACTGATTAACAGCAATATAAATGGCACGCTAATAACGGCAATAAATAACAATAGCTGGTATTTTTTCTTTAATTTCATTTCTTTATATAGGTATTCAATCTATACCCTTCTCCATATATATTTTGGATGATCTCTCCCGTGTTATCATTGATTTTTGTTCTGACTTTTTTTATATGCACATTAATGATATTTTGATTCCTATCTTCGAGCTGCCATAAATATTCAAAGAAATGTTCTTTCGTTAAAATCCGATTCCTATTTTCATATAAATAGAAAAATATTTTACGCTCTATCGCAGTAAAAACCACTTCATTATGCAAGGCATTATTGAATACCTTTTTATGTTCGGCATCAATATATAAATGTTTAATTTGCGTGAAAGTACCATATTGATTTTCCAGCAATTTCTGCATTCTTAGTAATAGCTCCCTGGGATCAAAAGGCTTAGTCATATAATCCTCACCAATTGTCAAACCTTGTAGTTTGCTATCCATATCATTTCGGGCGGATAGAAAAATAACCGGAATATTCAATCCTAGACTTTTTACTTTCTTTGTAATTTGATAGCCATCATCTCCTGGCAGCATAACATCCATAATGACTAAATCCATCTCATGGATTATATCGATAATATCTTTTCCTTCTTTCATCCAACATACATTATACTCTTCGCGCTGCAAAATTTTTTTCAATAAATCACCAATCATTAAATCATCTTCAACAATTAAAATATTATATCTTTTCATAACAGGGCCTTTCTATATTCATTTGATAAATTCCATGGCTAGATCATATATTTCATCTGGCACGTATAGATAAATGCTGTGCGTCCCTTTCAGTTTTATTACATCCGCTTTTAATAGTTTCTCTGCAAACTCCTCATAATCTTCATTTTTTTGTTTGGTATATTTCGAATTTTTATTTTCATCGGCAATCGCATCTAAAAATAAAATGGGTGTTTCTTTTGGAATCGGCAAATTAACTGATTTTTCACCATTATTGTAACTCTGCAAAAGCTCTTCCTCCATATCATCATTAAAAAACTGTTTATATGATAGTGCTTTATACATTTCTTTTTCATGGTCAGTCAAGAATGATTGCCGGATCACTTCGGGATTATAAACAGCAGAAGGAACAAGACGGTGCAAACCCATTTTCGTTAAAATATTCACTCCTCTTACTGTCAATGAATCAACCATGCCCATTTTATGAGTTACATATTGGTGCGGTAGACCAATATCCAAAGCAATAATTCCCTTTACTTCGCTTGGGTATTTTTGTGCCCAGTAAATAGCTTCAATACCTGAAACTGAGTGTGGAACCAAAATATAAGGAGGTTTATTCCCACTTTCCATTAACGATTTCCTGCTTTGTTCCAATATTACATCAATATCCCTATCATCATGAAAAACATCACTGTATCCATATCCTGCTCTTTCAATGACTGCAATCTTATTTTCTTTTGCAAACTTACTATATAATCCTTTCAATTCATAAACGGGAGCAGCAATTCCGGAACCGGACATAAAAACGTATGTATCCTCCCCGCTTCCTTCCGTATATACATTAATTTCTTTGTTATTAAAATCAACGGATGTTCCTACGCTAATTAATGATGATTCCTTGCCCTTTTGATAATTATGGTAAATAAAAACAGCTAATACTACAAATAAGATAATAGCAATGAAGGTGAAAAATATATTCTTTGATACTTTCAACATTTTTCTCATATAGAAAACTCCTTTCAAGTTATATTGAAAGGATATATGTTAATAATAAATTTCTAATTAATTTTCATTGTGAATTTTCAATAAAGAAAAATTCACCTTTTATTGTTCATTGATTTGCATTAAAAAAGCTGCGCCAGCGCAGCCCTAAGTATAAATAATATTATATGTCGGTTTAATCACACCGTTTGAATATTGTTTCATTTCAACTAAATCCAATTTTAGACTTGGCTTAACGCTGCCAAAAAGAGGGATGCCTTCACCGATTATGACTGGATTCACTTTCAGCACCAATTGATCAATGAGTTTATGTTTTAATAACGTTCCAGCCAGTTCTCCGCCCCCGCAAAGCCATAGCTTTCCGTCACTTTGATGTTTGAGGTTTTCTATAAACGCAACGGCATCTCCTTCGATAAGTTCTACCTCTTCATTCGATTCAAACTGAAGGGAGCTCGAGAATATATAATGTTTCAAACCCTTATAACCTGGTTCACCCGGTTTAGCTCCGAATTGAAATCCAAATTCATATGTTTTACTTCCCATCAACACCGCTTCATATTGCTGGATATCGGATAAAAAGTCCGGGACATGATCTCCTTCAAATAAGAAAAAAGAATGATTGATATCCCCTTCCAACATTGCTTGGTCGGCAATGAAATTATCAAGTGAAACGGCTACATGATATACCAATTCTGCCACTTAGCATCCCTCCAATAGAGATTACACATTTTACACGATCGTTATTCCATTAGCCTCATATGGTATCAGATAGCCATATCGATTATTCTTTTGATATGGTCTTCATTTGTTTCGACACCCACTTGAGTACATAGGTATTTATTTAGTCTAAAGAATTCTGGGATCATACTTCTCAACGTTTTAATGATTTCATTTGAATTGCGGCCACAATCCCAACTTTTCAACAGTGATAATTGCTTTCCAGCTAATTTACTTCTATTGCCCTCGATTTTTGTCCATGCTCCATAGGGGACATCCATATGTTGTTCCATTTCCATATACCAACCAGACACAATCAGCCACCGTATCCTATCAAGATTGGATAGTGCATATAACATTTCTCTTCTCATAACGGCCCTGTAGGTTTCATGGACAAAAGCAAGCAGCTTTCCTCTCCAATGCTCAACTTCATCCGGTGTAGGTTTATACACTTTCTTTGCCGATTCCTTAATAACAGGACTCATTATATTAAAAGGATCATAGATGACTTCTACCTCTTTTAACCAGATGGAGGGAACAATTTCCTCAGGTGCATGATACCAGCTATCCACTTTCACAAAGGTATTATAATGAGTGACGATATACGGTGAAGAAGGATTGTAGTCTTCGTGAAATGAAACATTTCCCCAGTTATTGGCTCTATTCCTTTTTTCCTTTAAAAAATCTGCTTTACGTTTTGGAATAACAATAGTGTGCAAATCTATATCCGAGTAGTTATCATCGTTTCCTTTTGCTAATGAACCGGCTATGTAAATAGCCAAAACATCAGGATCTGCCGATAAATCTTTTAATGCATTTTCCAAAAGAATATCGCGTTGTTTCGGTAAAATTGCATCTCTTTCTATATGTTTGCTAACGAATCCCGCACACAAAACCATCTCCTTTTTTTGTAAAACCGTCAAAGTAATATATATTCGTGAATTAGAATAAAATCCCTTCCGTAGAATTCCGTGTCAGTGATATATACTGCTTCTTACCTCCTTGTTTTCTTTGCTGAATACCTCTTTACCGGGCATCTATCCATGTTCTTGCCGGTATGATATTATTTTGAATATTAAGTTAAAAGGAGGCATCATTTCATGTTTTTTGCAAATACTCCCGAACCGCCCTATTACGCTTGTATTTTCACTTCCCAAAGAAGCGATAAGGATGCCGCAAGCTATAATTCAACCGCTGAATTCATGGATGAACTTGCCGCTCAACAAGATGGCTATTTAGGAGTCGAAAGCGTAAGAGATCAAAACGGGTTAGGAATTACCGTATCCTATTGGAAGTCCTTGGATGCCATTAAGCTTTGGAAGGAAAATGCCGCTCACAAAAAGGCACAAGAAAAAGGTATGAAAGATTGGTACTCGTCATACACTACACGAATTTGTAAGGTTGAAAGAGATTATACCAGCAAATAAGGAAACTGAAATTTATGAATTTTCAGCTATAAAAAAGACGCTTTTACTTTTTTGAGGGTTTGTAAATTTGAACGTTGATTTACATTCCAGGCACTCGCTTTCCGCGGGCGGTCCGGGAGCCTCCTCGGCGCTCTTTGCGCCTGTGGGGTCTCCCTTGGACGCGCTTTTCCCGCAGGAGTCTCGTACCTTCCATTCCAATCAACTAGAATTTTTTTACATTAGGCTGTTCATCCCAAACCATGTTCAAGACTAATTTCCATTATTGATTTTTACTGTTTTATGAAACACTTATTAAATTGAAGAAATTTACCATACTCCTGGTGAGTAACTGGCAGATACCAAAGACGCTTGCGGGTAGAACGTTTTTTAAACTGAAGTCAAACTAGCTTTCTATTGAGTTTGTCTTCAGCAAGAGACCGCTAAAATTCCCTTAAAAATTAGTAATCATTCCCTCAGTAAAATCGTAAAAGAGCTTCGTGATGCGAGCATTCCGAAACCCACTTTGTCTACAAACAGAGACCGCTTTTTAAGCGGTCTTCACAATGAATTAGAAGGTCACTAAATCCTCTTTTATGAGTGAGTACATATATAAATCATCGAATTTGCCACGGGTAAATTCATAATGCCTAAGAAGTCCTTCTCTTCTAAATCCATGTTTTTCCACTAGTTTTTGGGATAAGTGATTATCAGGTTCAATTAAAGCTTCAATCCTTTCCAGCTGAAAGTGGCGATAACCATACATAACAACGGCTTCCAATGCTTCACTCGCAATGCCTATTCCCCAATGATCTTTACTTAATTCATATCCAATTTCAGCACGATGGTGTTTGGTTACCATATTCAGAAAACCACAACTTCCTATAACCTTACCGGAATCTTTTAATGTAATTCCCCATCTAATTCCCGAACCTTTTTCGAATATAGATTCGTACCATTTAATTTCATCCCATACATCATTTACTGTCTCAAATGGATCTAACCCCATTGGCTTCACCACATCTGTATCAGATAGATATTTGAACATGTCACCCGCATCTTCCAGTGTTACTTCCCTTAATATCAATCGTTTGGTTTCAATAACCGGAAATACCTTCTCCATCCAATTTCCCTCCTCCAAACTCCCATTTTCTTATTTAACTATTTAATCATTACCTATTTAAAGTCGATATTCAACGCTTAATTGTATAGAAAATTATGATAGTAAATAAAAAGGCGTCCCAACTTTCGTAGAAACGCCTTTTTTTCGTTTATTTGATTCCTTCATTAATAGAATTATTTGTTTCCTTTACTGCTGAAATGATTAAAAACATGGGCCTTCGATTTTCATCTTTCATTTCAGGAACACTTTTTAACATTTCATCAGAAGGCATCGGTTCCTTTACTGCTTTAATGCTGAAACCAGCACAAATTAAGTCATTCATATATGTTGAAATCGTACGATGATACTTTACTACGTCTTCGGTTAAGAAGGTTGTTTCTCTCACACCTTCGGATTGATAGTTGTCAACTGGCCAATGCAGATGATTTCCGTGATCATCGTCATACCAGGCTTGTTCGTTGCGAGAAGTAAAGATTGGATGTTCAACCGAGAAAACAAAGGTGCCTCCGGGCTTTAAACAATCATGCACCTTTTTGCAGATCGCCTCATATGACTCAATGTAATGAAAAGCCAATGAACTGATAACCACATCAAATTCAGAGCCGGAAAAATCGATGTCTTCAATTGGCATTTTAATATATGAAATACAAGGGTCATCCGTTTTCTCACGTGCTCTTTGAAGCATATTGTCAGAAATATCCACACCAACGACGGAACTGGCATGTTGCTCTCGGGCAAATCGGCAATGCCAGCCGAAACCGCAGCCCAAATCAAGTACCCTCTTATTATGCAGATTTGGCATTAGCTCTTTTAATACATGCCATTCTCCGGCAGCTTCAAGTCCTTTGACTGATCGTGGCATCTGCTCATACGCAGAAAAGAAATTTGCATCATCATATTTGTTTTGTTTCATATTCAAACATCTCCTATTATCAAGATAGCCTCCTAAGATTCATACCACATCTATTACAGGAGGCAACTATCTCCTTCTCACCATTTTTTTCACCTCATTTTCTTGATGAATCACTGTCCTAATACTAACACACTGCTTTTTTATCCTACATCTCCGTTGTTCGTCGTATTGATCTCTTTGTGGTCTATATCTTGATCTCAATAAGTTAAATCGTTCGCTTTAGGTCTTATCTCCTAATGTCTTTTTTAGGAGTAAGACTTTTTTACTCATCCTTAATAAGTTAACGAGAAGATAAGCAAACTATACCATATTGCAGCTGTACGGAATCTACCTTGGCTTAGTACGCTAAAAATTAATCCAGGTAGTAAAAAGGATAAATGTATATCGCTTAATCAAAATGTAATGGGGTGAATGTTTTATGAGAATGAAAAAAGCATTAATAGGTCTCTCACTCTTATGTATGATTGTTCCTGGTATTGCCAAATCGGCTGATTCCATTGCTGAAAATAAACGAAGCAATATCGTGGCAAATTGGAAATTCACAAAACAACATGTTAAAAGCGGTTCAATCGATAAAGGTAATTTAATTATAGAAGATACAAGCAAACATGGAAATGATTTAGAGTTAGTGACGATAGGAGACCCTGCATCACCCGAATTAAAAAATATGATTCAATGGTCCGAAGAAGATTATTATGCTCAAGATGAAGTTGATAGCTTGGAGTTCGCTAATTACGAAAATGCCCCTGCAGGAAGATATTTCAAGACCAAAAAGGATGCACCTATCAATTCGGAGAATTTCAATAAGGGTTTTACCATTGAAACGGTATTTAAGATGCCAAGCGATTCCAAGAATGTCATGGGGCTTTTTTCTAGACAAGGACAGGCAGCAGATCTTAATAAAATGGAAGGCGAGAAGAAAATCCTTTCTGCTTTAACTGTATCCAGTGATCAAAAAATCCACTGGACAAGCCATCCATCTAATTTAAATTATAATGTAAGCAATTGGTCTCGATCATTAAATGCTGATGAATGGTACCATTTGGCGGTTGTTAATGATGGTAACACGACGACTCTGACTTTGAATGGCGTCAGTGATTACGGAAAATCGGAAAAAGTAATCGGTATTGCAGCAGTTATAGGGAAAGGCTGGAACATCGGAGCATCTGAGTGGGGAAATAAGTTTAATGCACTATTCAAAGGGAATATCCAGCAAATACGAATTGCTAATAAGGCTTTAACTGAAAAAGAATGGCTTGTACAGGATGCTCGTGACGATGAACCCTTTGAAGGATCAAACAAATCCTTCCCCATTCTATCGAATAAGAAGAATTATAATTTCCTTTTCGTTCCAGATACCCAGAAATATTCAAGCCAAAATCCTGAGATTTTCAATAGCCAAATGAACTGGATTTCCAATAACACCAAGAAGAACAATATTATCATGAATACATTTGTTGGGGACATTGTCGATAGTGATTCAGAAAAACAATGGCAGAATTCACTCAGAGCCATTTCCCATTTGGATAAAAAGGAAGTTCCATATATGATGGCGGCTGGGAATCATGACTATGCTGACGGAGATCCTTTTTTAACACATTATGGGCCACAGCGTTTTATGAATAAAAAATACTATAAGGGTTCGTCTCCCTCTGGGTATAGCTCATATGCAATCGCTAAGGCAGGCAGTTATGAATACTTAGTTTTAATAGTGGATATGAAAAATCTGCATAAGGACTTGGAATGGTCAAAAAAAGTTCTAGAACGGCATAAAGATAAACCGACAATCCTCGTCTCACATGATATTATTTTTCCGAAAGTTAAAGATGATAAAACCATTGCCGTCGATTCGTCTAATGGCCGGCTGATTTGGGATGAACTTGTAAAGAACCATAATCAAGTGTTCATGACGGTTAATGGACATTTTTATGGAATAGCACATCGGGTAAAACAAAACTCAGCAGGAAATGATGTCATTCAAATGCTGGTCAATTACCAAACGAATTATCGAGGGGGAAATGGCTGGCTAAGACTTGTAGAATTTGATGAAAAGAAAAATGTATTATTATTCCGTACCTATTCCCCTTTTGTCGACGAAATGTCCAAAAAAGAAAAATCCTATATCGATTATAAATTTTTAACAGGTGAAAATAATTCATTTAAATTAGATTGGGACTTTAAAAAAAGATTTAATTTCAGGTAATTAAAAGAGGCGGAAAAATCCAATTCCCCAGGTGTATCTGATTGACCTCATCACCTGGGTGAATTCCTTTTTTTGGTGTCCTACTATTTGTTGATGGATAAAAGTTCACTCTTCACGATGAATTTAAAATGCTACGATTTTTCAAACAACTATCATGCTGCTTTTTTCATCACTGATTTATACTTTCCGAACCCATTAACAACAAGAACCCCTAATATCGCAATTCCGCCGCCAATGACCGAAAGAGTACTAGGTACTTCCCGCAGCCAAACCCAAGCGACGAAAATGGCAATCACAGGTTCAAGGTATAACAAACTGGAAACGGAACTGGCTTTTCCTAATGATAATGCGACTGCCCATGTTACATAACCGATGGCCGCAGGGAAAATACCAACAAAAATGGCAGATAAATGACCTTCCATCGTTGCATGTTGAATTTCTTGAAATAGCCCAGGTATAAATATTAAAAAGGGTATTGTACCGATCCATGTGAAATACGCTGTCAATTCAATCGGATTATAACGGCTGAACAGTGGCTTTTGGAAAACAAAAAACACTGCAGAAGCAATAGCTGACATCAGCACTAAAAAGGCTCCTTCAGAAATATTCAGGGAAGGGCCTGCAGTACCTAAAGTTATTAAGGTGATTCCTGTGAACCCTATTCCTAAACCAATCCATCCGAATAGGCCGAGGCGTTCTTTTAAAACGAAAGCAGCAATGATCGCTATGAAGACAGGTGCTGAACCAATCAGCATTCCAGCCGTTCCCGCCGAAACAGTTTGTTCCCCGAATGTCACCCCAATATGGTAAATACTAATACCAATAAATGCAAGGATCGATATCCTCAACAAATCCGCTTTTTTCGGGAGTCGAAATTTCACCCCAGGCCATAGAGCATAAAGGAAAAAAATCCCTGATGCTATTAGATAACGAACAAGTACCAAATGGCCAGCTGAATACCCGCCATGCAAACTTGCACGAATAGCAGCGAATGTAGATCCCCAAATAATAACTGTAATTGATGCCAATATAAATGCCTTCGTGTTCAAAACCCATTCCTCCCATACCCATTCACTATAAACTGAAGGTATCATGGATACGGGAGAACTTCAATAAATTTTCTATCTCACTGTGAAGTGGAACAGTAAAATACGAATAAGAGTACATACCGAGATGTAATCATCGGTTAAGAAAACCTATTCCATATGGGATTGGATAGGAAATCTTCATTTAAAGATTGATCAGGTTAGAAAAGCATGCTAAACAAAAGGTGCTTCGTATAGGAAGCACCTTTTGTTTAGACTGGAGACAAACTCGATATTAAGATTGCCTATATTTTTTTGAGTGAGTGTAAAAATTGAACGTTAATTTCCACTCCAGGCACTCGCTTTCCGCGGGCGGTCCGGGAGCCTCCTCGGCGCTCTTGGCGCCTGTGGGGTCTCCCTTGGACGCGCTTTTCCCGCAGGAGTCTCGTACCTTCCGTTCCAATCAACTTTGTTTAAAAATTCAGATAGAAACCCTTTTGTCTACAAACTTGTTTACAATTACCTTTTCCAAATTTAAGCTTACTTGAAATATTGTCTTGAGGCTTTTACACTGTAACCGTTTTGTGCTGCAATACTGAAAAATAACGTTTAAAGTGTAAATTTAATTAATTATTTTCTGGTTTCCAAGATGAAAAGCGTCTTTCAATAATCCCTAATAATGAAGTAAGAATGATTCCCGTAATCGTAATGACTAACACTCCAACAAACATGCGATCTGTTTGGAGATTTTGACCATTGCTTGTCAATTGATATCCGATACCAGCCGTTGAAGCGAATAATTCACCTACAACTACAGCAATTAATCCTTGACCAATACCTAAGCGAATACCGTTTAAAAGGAATGGTACAGTCGAAGGCAAAGCAATTGTTTTAAAAATTTGAAATTCACTTGCACTAAATGTTCTTGCTGCTTTTATTAAGTTTTGATCTAATGTTAACATTGCTTTTTGAGCGCTCATCACTATTGGAAAGAAGGCCATCAAAAATACGATAACAATTTTTGATGCAGGTCCTATTCCGAATGCAATGATGATCACTGGTAAAAGTGCGACTTTAGGTGTTACATATAATCCTGAAATGAAAGGGTTAACCACTGCATTAAAGGTAGAATTCCAGCCCGATAACACACCAAGCGGAATTCCAATAAGTATTGCTAAAACAAAGCCTGCAATAAATTCGTAACCACTTACTTTCATATTTTCCCAAAAGGATACTTCTTGGACCATTAAAGCTGCAGCTTGTGCAATTTCTATTGGTGAGCTAATGAACAATGGATTTATCCATTCATTTCGAGAAGCAACTTCCCAAAGCAACAGGAATAGTAAAACAGAGGCAACACTGATAAAAAATGACTTCTTTTCTTTTTTCATTTTCTTCGCCTTTTGTATCTTATGCTTTGATTGTGTAAGCTGAATCGTACCCTTCGTCATACTATTCTCCTTTCCCTTTATTATTTTTCTTTATTATCGAAACCTTGTTTTGAAGACTCCTGTTCAATAATGGACCATATATGATCTACAAACTCTAAAAATTCAGGGCTGCGCTTCACGTGGAGATCTCTCGGTCTAGGTATATCAACATCGACAACCTCCACTACACGTCCTGGTCTTGCCCCAAAAACAAAAACTCTATCAGCTAAAAATACCGCTTCATCAATTTGGTGTGTAATAAAAAGACTTGTCTTTTTTGTCTCATCCCATATTCTAAGTAACTCACCTTGCATAAATTCCCTAGTTTGTGCGTCTAATGCCGAAAATGGTTCATCCAGTAATATTAATGACGGGTTTACCGTTAATGCTCGAGCCAAGTTTACCCTTTGCTGCATCCCTCCTGACAATTCGTGGGGATAATGATTTTCATAACCTTTTAAACCGACCATTTCAATAAATTCTTTGGCCTCTTTCTTTTTCTCTGTGGTTACTTGCTTTTGCAGTTCAACTCCAAAGAGAACATTTTCCAAAACTGTTCTCCAAGGTAATAGACTTGGGTTTTGAAAAACCATTGCCCTGTCCTTGCCGGGACCATCAATTTTTTGCTGATCTAATAGAATTTCTCCCTTACTTGGCTTCAGTAATCCAACTACTGTATTTAAAAAAGTGGTTTTCCCACAGCCGCTCGGCCCTACAATACATATAAATTCACCATCTTTGATATTTAAATTTATATTCTGCAGGGCAATCACTTCTGCACCAGTTTTATTGTTTACGTAAGTAACATCCAAAAAACGAGTCGACAATTTGAACTTTTCAATTTTTGCATTTTCCATCTTGACTATCATCTCCTTTCCATCTAACTATTTTTTAAAAGCTTCTTCTATATAACTATTTGTCCAAATAACATCTTCAGTAGTATCCTGTTTAGTAGAAACCCCTGACAACTTGCCAAATTCAACTAATGGATCCTGGGCATTATCCCAAGCTTCTTGATTCATTTCCCCATAGCCTTTAAAAGTGTTTTTCATTCCGATTAGTGATTCCTCTAGAATATCAACATCAATTCCATCAAAATAAGAAACGATTGATTCGGCTGCCTCTCTTGGATTATTACGTGTGAATTCCATACCTTTCCCTATCGCCCGAACTACTTTCAAAGATGTTTCGTGATTTTCTTCTAAATATTCCTTTTTAGCAAAAACAGCTTCCCAGACCATATTCCCATACAATGGTTCTTCACTTGTATTGATTACAATTTCACCAACATCTTTACTTTCCGCTTGTAAACCCATCGGAGGTGATGCTATCCCCCCGTCAACAACCCCCTCCTGCATACCGCCAATCTTCGATCCATCTCCTGCCAATTTGACGGTTTTAAGCGTATCGGGATCAACACCATGCAATTGCATTAAATACCGGGTGTATACGTCTCCAGAATCGCCGACAAGGTTTGTACCAATAGTTGCGCCATTCAATGAAGCAACTCTATCTTCAAATGATGAGTCTTTAGAAACATTCTTTTTCTTTTGATATTGTTTAGAGAGAGTAATTTGATAGGTTAGCGCTGAATTTAAAGATTGAATCGCCAATAATTCTTCACCTTTATCAAGAGGAGTAAACATACTTCGAGGACCTGAGACCGCAAACTGAGCTTCACCTGATAATACAGAAGCCATTACTTGTGCTCCTCCACCACCAGACACAATCTCAGCTTCAATTCCTTCCTCTTCAAAATATCCTTGCTCAATGGCTACGTACAATGGGGCAACCGACAACAACCGTGCAGGTTCTGTAAAAGTAAGTTTTACGGCTTTTCCTCCTGAATTCCCCTTATTTTTTGTAGTAGTTTCGTCACTTGAACCGCATGCAGATACTATTAACACCAAACAAAGCAGAACGAACGCCAATTTATTCTTAAACATATTACTTACCTCCCTAAATCAAATATTTTCAACACTTCATTCACTAACTAACTATATTCCCCCTCCAATTAAGTCTCATATACAAAACATAATTTCATATACATATCAATTCTAAATCAGCTGTCCCATTTGGGTCAATTGTAATTTTGGAAAATTTAGATAATTCGGTAGATTACAGCACAAAAAAAACACTCTTTTAAAATCATGAGTGCCCTTTAACTCTTGAGATACAATTTTCTTCTTCATCACTGGGTACTTGCACTATACCAATGCCTTTGATTTCCCAAAGGTAACATCGGTCCTGATTCTGTTTTACTTCACATCGATGACCATTTAGATGATGTTCCTGATGGCTAGTACACGGGAAGAATTATTTAACCTGACTAGAACGGATAAAGCATTTTTAGTGGCAATAAATTAGAAACCTAAAATATAAATAGATAATTTTTTTTGGCCGTCATTTGCGAGGGATACTCTAGGCTCTATGTTTACAATTTCTTCACAAGACATGCCTAGCTTTGCCTCTGTAGTTTTATAAGGGCCTCAATCACTTTTCGTACCTCTTCCTCAATACGAATGGGTTCTGATTTTGACAAACAATTATATAAAACATGTAACTCTCTTTAGGTATAGTACTCCCTTATCCCTTATAGAAACACCTACCATTCTACATATTGGGATAAATTAAGATGTGTTAACAAGTATTATTATGACTCACTAAGGCCTTCCAAATGAAAAAAGGGAACCACCAGGCTCCCTTTTTGTTATATTGAACTTAATGTTTTACAACTTTAGTAGTTGCCTTTGAACTAGTATTCCCTGCTTTATCCTTTGAAGTTATTGAAAGTGTAGTTCCTTTTTTCTGTGCTTTAATCTTGACTGAGTAGCTCCCCTTAGAACTTGCTTTTGCAGAACCTAACACTTTACTTCCACTTTTAACAGTTACAGTTGAATTAGCTTCTGCTTTACCAGTAACAACTTTATCATTGTCATCTACTTTATTAACTGTTGGCTTACTTGGTGCAATAACATCTACAACAGTTACCGTTGTACTTGAACTCACATTCCCTGCACTATCTTTAGCTGTGCTTGTCAATTTAGTACCTGCTTTTTGAACTGCAATTTTAACAGAGAACGTTCCTTTAGATGTTGCTTTTGCAGAGCCTAACACTTTACTTCCACTTTTAACAGTTATAGTTGAATTAGCTTCTGCTTTACCAGTAACAACTTTATCATTATTGTCAACCTTATTTACTGCTGGCTTACTTGGTGCAATAACGTCCACAACAGTTACCGTTGCACTTGAACTCACATTCCCTGCACTATCTTTAGCTGTAATTGTCAGTTTAGTACCTGCTTTTTGAGCTGCAATTTTAACAGAGAACGTTCCTTTAGATGTTGCTTTTGTAGAGCCTAACACTTTACTTCCACTTTTAACAGTTATAGTTGAATTAGCTTCTGCTTTACCAGTGACAACTTTGTCATTATTGTCGACCTTATAAACAGTTGGCTTAGATGGGTTAACATTGTCTACAAATGCTGTTGCGGTAGCATAAATGTCGTATTCAGTATTATCGTCAATGTATTCGTTATCTTGGTCTATAACCCCCACATAGTAGGTTCCTTTTTTAGCTTGGTACGCTTGTACTTCAACACCATCCTCAAATTCACTACCTAAATATTCTAAGTTACTATTTGTAACAAATTCTTTTTGCACAGCCGCAAATACTAGATCAATAACATATGAGTCAGATAATCCAGCCACTAATAAAACTCCACTACTAGGAACATCTATTTTATGAAAATCCACATCATTCAAAGGAAGCAATTGACCGATTGTTCCTTTTTCGTATGATGCGCTGTCTGCTGAGTCAAAGTCATCATTGTATTCAGTTTCAAAAATATATTCATCGCTGGAAGAACTACTCATTCTACTCATTTTGTTAGAACCTTTAACTGATTGCGGTTGAGAACCATTTACTTCTTTTTCAAGTTGTTTAAATGTTTTAGAATCAACGAAACCTTTTTCAAGTGGTTTTTTTACTTGACGTTCAATAGCTTTCCTTGCCAATCCGTTCTCGTTTCCTTCGGCCTTCACAACACCTACAGACAATGAAGAAGCAAATAGACCTACAGCAACCAGTGATAAAATACCTTTATTACACACGTTTCCTCCCCCTAAATTCGTTATTAAGAACTATGTAATACTTTTACATACTAATACATAAGTACCGGAATTACCATAAGTTTCTTTAGCTTTATTTTGACAAGAACTGCAATATATGCGAGGGAATGGTAGGTGTTTGAAAAAATTATCCTTGATTGCAATACCGTACTCATACTATTTTTTAGCTAATTGAAACTTAGTAAATGGCAACATATCCTCTATATCATTAAGATAAGTATAAGGGCTGCGCTGTAATAGCTGATAGTTCTGAAGATTGATCCGTAAATGGGGGAGGGTAGTCTCTAGATTACACTTTTTATATTTTAAGTTTTTAGTTTACATGAGATAAATTTTAAGAAGTTAATAGTACACAAAATAATCCGTCTCAAAATGACAAGCAATCTTTATGTAGTGAGACGGAATAAAAGTGTGCAAAAAAGTACACATCTTAAACGTATCATTCCACAAGATATTCATACTTGTTCATTGTATAATTACTCCTTATTTTGATCTCTGAATACGATTGTCTAGACCATTCGCATTCAGAGAAAAAACCTCTGGGTTCATTTCCTAATTGGATGTCAATATCTTTCTCTAAAATTTACATTTTCCTTATGATATACTATTTTGGCCCTGCCAAATAACCCTCCAAAATCCTTTTGGATGGATTTTTTCTGTTACACAATACCATTAATCAGGCTAAATCTAGGAACGTTTCTATAAATGAAAAACAGATAATATCTCCTTAAATCGTTTAGTGGTCAGTAAGTGGTCAATCATGATGTGCCTATTTCGTTTCTAGAAGTACAATTTTAATAATTTTATGAGAAAATCCTCTATTGGATTGTTTGTACCTTTTAAATTCTGTTCCAATACCAAGCCTTAACACACTGTTCTGATTGGCAGTTTACTAAATCAGGATTGGTTTGGCTTTCCTCCGCTTGTAATATCGTTTTTATAGATACATAAGAAATCCTCAATTTGCATTGGAGTAAGCCTATGCAATTCCTTTGGAAACTCATGCATGTACAAGAAGCTACGTCCTCTTACCGCTTTATGTCCTAACAAATTTCTTGCTCCGATATAGGCTCCCCGATGAATATATACCTTGTCAGGTGTAATTCCAAAACAAAATCCTATCCGGGTGGCGGTATCGTAAACAGTTATTTGTTTGATGCCCTTTACTGGCTTCAACAGATCGATTAGAACGCTTACCAGAAGACCACCAACTTCTAATGCATTCAGATCAAGGCGAGCATTATCAAATGAAAACGTACCGTGATGCTTTACAAAAAAGAAGAATTAAGGAAAGTATGTCTCGTAAAGGCAACTGTTATGACAACTCTGTGATGGAGAACTTCTTTGGCATTATGAAATCAGCGTTTCTATATCTCAAAGAGTTTAAGAGTGTGGAACATTTTTAACTAGAACTTGAAAAATATATTGAGTACTATAACAACAAACGTATTAAGGAAAAATATAAAGGCATGAGTCCCGTACAATACCGGAATCATGCCCAACAAGTTGCCTAATGAAATAACCGTGTCTAACTTTTTTGGGTCACTTCATATGACCGGCTTTTGCATGTTATACCACTTATTAATCTGATTTTGTGACGTTTTATTACAGCCCCATGATTTCTTTCTTTTTAGCATCAAACTCTTCCTGTGTTAAAACACCCATATCAACTAGTTCTTTTAGCTTTTTCAATGTTTCGATCTGCTTGTCGAAAGACATTGAAGAACTTGGATTTGAAGAAGGCTGCCCTTGAGGTCCAATATTCTGGGCCATATTCATTCCAAAAAGCATACCTCCGCCAGCCCCAAGTCCATTATCTTGAATACCCTGAGCAATTTTTTGCTGTGCAGCAATATTGGATGCTCTCTGTGAAACATCTTCATAAGCTCTCATATTCATCTTGTTAGAAGAGAACTGGTTAACAAGTTCTCTAGATTCTGGTGAAAATTCTATATTTTCAACTGCAACCTTAACAAGTTCAAAACCGAATCGGTCTTTCCATGTGCCAGCATTATATAAATCTTCAGATATTCTCTTTGAAATTTCAACCGCCTGTGAAGGCAACTGTGAAATCCTATATGTAGTTGAAAGTGAATTCAATGCAACGATAAATGATTGTACAAATTCTGAAAGAACTTGGGCTCTCACTTTTGAATCATCAAATGAATAGCTAATTACGTTAGCTGGCACAAAGTTTTTTATAAACTTCTCAGGATCAACAATTTTAATAGAGAAGCCACCATATGCATAAATTTCGAGGTCGCAACCATAATACAAATCATTATAGACCTGAGGGCCACGTGTTCCAAATTTAATATCACGAATTTCACGTAAATTGACAAATGCTATTCTCTTTTCCGAAGAAGAGATACCACCGTAACCGATTCTGTCTTTAACCTGTTTAAAGATTGATGCTACTATATCCTCTCCATTAAATACGCTTTCCTCACCATCTTGATATTCATAGACGCCAGGAGTTGTGATTATATTTTCAATTCCGGCTTGGTCAAAAATGAAGGCTGCTGTATTTTCAGGAATAAATATTTTCGAGCCGTTTGATATAACATCCATTAAGCCATGTTTATTGACTCCACGCCCGTTGTTATTCATTTTAAGTATTCCTGGTGCTACAGCTGTATGTTCATCAAAATGTCCAGCAGTTATTAGTTCTTTCCACTGATCAGCAAATACTCCTCCTACCGAATCAGAAAGTGCTTTTATAATTCCCATAGTCATCAACCTCTCTCATCATAAAATTTGGTCTGTATCACAATATCTGCAGCGAATGCTTTGACCTTTGGTTCCAGTAAGAGGTGACATACAACCGATACATTTTTTTGTAGCCTTTACCGGTTCATCCGCAGCTTTGATTTTGGATTTAATTCCGAATGTTCCTTTAAAAACATCTATAGTATCTTTAAGCGTTTCTGTTACAATTTCTGCTCCAGGAATTGCAAATTGATTTGCTACTGAATTTCTCGAAGACTCTTTCCCAATTAATACCTTGCTAATTTCATTAACATATTTCACAATTTCTTTTTTCCCTGAGCTTTGAAATTTGAAAGCCACCTGGCCATTTTCAAAATATATCTGAAGATCAGGTATACCATTTGTACTTTTTCCCATAATAGCCTGTGCTTCGCCATTTATGATTTTCACCTGATTGAGTAGGTATTTCTGCACCCTTTTTGTATTTCCAAACATGCCCTTACTAACATGGATAATGTTCATGTTAGTAAGAATAAGTTCATCGGTATATGCGGCTATAAGCCCGCCGCCTTCACAAAGGACACCGGTACTCTGAATAAGAATTGATTCACTTGGCTCTAAATTGTAATTTACCATATTTATCCTCCTAAGCTCTTTTATTGACGTTCAGCCTTTCCTTTAATTCGTTAGGAAAGGCCCATATTCCGTCAATTATGGGGGCAGTTCTTTCATTGTGCATAAAGCACAAAACTAATGACATATATTTCGATCACCTACTTTATTATTATATAAACATCATAAACTTACTATTTTCATTTTTATTTAATTTAAGGCGACTGGCACGCAAATTATTCTGAATTGTATTGGTGTCTAGCACTGAAATTATGTAGTTTTCACCTATATCCGTAACTGCAGAAATTTCTCCAATGCTACCATAATCTCGTCTAATCTATGAGAGAAATTACGAAAAAATATAACTCTATTTCTATACCGAATGCTGTTCCAAGAGGCAGTGATGAAAAACCTGTTTTATAATTGTAATCAGTAAAGTATCCGTTATGTATCATTTTAAATTGTTCATTTATTTTTTTCCTTTATATCATTTCAAGACTCGCATTCTCTATTTCTTTTTCATCTAATGATCGGATAAACATTAAGTATGTAAATTCAATCACTATAAGAGGCTGTGTAATTCCGCCTGCCCAAATATCCGTCCAAATTTTTTTATTTTATGTTTAATTTCTCCTCTTATCATGTTAGTTCTCCTTATTATGATGTAAGAAATCTAGCTACATAGTTCTATTATACCAAAAAGGAAATAAGCATTTTCTATGTACAAATAATTTCCTCCAAGTATTATTTAAATAAGAAATGATTTCAGAGAAAGGGATATTCTCTCTTGTAGTAATCTTTGAAGTAATCTCTGTAATCTCTAGTATGGTCATATTGTCCCCTTCTAGAGGTGGACATTCTGTGCCTTTATTCGGCATCCCCTTCCATATATAACCACCCTGTCTACGACCGCATTGATTGTTCTAAACCGCCCGGCCTTATTTCACTATCCCACCTAAATTAAATTTAAATATCTAGTTTACGAAAAAGATGTTTTCCAACAATATGGCCCGATTGTTGAACAAAGATTATACAGCATTCTCCACACCTTGCATGAAAATAACGTTCCATGCCTATACTATTTAACACACCCTACCTCCATCTCAACATGGAGGTTTTTTAATGTCAGTTAAAAAAGTAAGTAAAGTATGGGCCTTTTGCGTTGATGCCGGTATTGATGAGCGAACTGGGAAACGAAAACAAATTTATCGAAGTGGCTTTAAGTCGAAGCGCGAAGCTTTAGAAGAAATGAATAAGCTAAAAAAAGAAATTATGACTGGTGAATACAGCGAGCCTTCGAAAACTGGAATAATGATGGTTTAAAATCTTTTGTAATTCTATTATCCGGTAATTCCATCAATATTGAATTAACCTTCTTACGCATATTAGTCCGATATTCGTCGTAGGAAATATCTAAACCATTAAATTCCAAAAGTTTATCAATAATTCCTTTCTCTCTTACCAAGCTATTATCACCGTAAGCCCTTGCAAATTCACTAATATGTAATTTTTGTTTTCCAAGTTGGATTTTTAAAAAAATCATTAAAATAGGAGTTATTTATCAAATCATTATCTATTTCAGATTGAAAAGGTAGAGTCATATTATTTTCGAGAAAAGACTCAATCCTAATTAAATACATCTTAAACATTTTTTCAAAATCATAACTTGGTGGTTTAGTTATTGCTGTACCCAACATTTCTTTCATAGAATGAAATCCTTCACCAACAAAACCTTTAAGGTCATCAATTTTTTCGGTTATTTGGTATAAAGAATCTGTTATAAATTTATCACTCTTATCCGACATTTCTTGTTCGGATTCTTTAATTA
Organism: Bacillus sp. T-10(2022); assembly: GCF_056502895.1. Lineage (NCBI taxonomy): Bacteria > Bacillati > Bacillota > Bacilli > Caryophanales > Bacillaceae > Bacillus > Bacillus sp. T-10(2022). Next base: position 2,101,218 of record NZ_CP113518.1, on the reverse strand, counting down.
TTTCGTCAAGTAAACTTTTATTCAATTTTCTAACATCAACTTTAGTATTTGAAGAACGAAGAAATATTTCAGATAACAATCGAGTTAATAATAAATAAGTATATTTATCTGTATATCCTTTTAAACTATCTACACACTCCTGTTTTATAATTCGGACAGCTTCTTCTCCTTCTACTTGTTCAAAATTCCACTTAATACTTTTCACAAAAGATTCTAGATAGTGGTCTTCGTTAATTCGATCAAATAATGGTTTAAATTCTTTGATTACAGTATCCTTTTCCTTTTTAAGTGAGTCTATTTCTTCGAGCAAATCAGGATCTAGCTCAGCAATCTTTTTTTCTATTTTCTGAATTTCTGTTTTCTTTTTTTTCTCTGTCATACCTTTCAAAATTTCTTGAACTCTAAATCTACATTTAATAATAAGGTCTTTACTCATATTTTCTTGATCTTTATACCAGTCTTTAAGTATTTCGTCATTTCTTTTTATATTTGTATTAGTTTCAAAATGAAATTGACCATTGTAATCTGGGTAGAGATTGTAAAGAATAAAGAAATTGTAGATGGTTTTTACAATCTCTTCGTCTTGGGTTCCTAAGTTGCTAGAGTAACATTTTACTTGTGTGAATTTTAAACTTTTAACATCAGAATTTACTTCTTTTATATCATCTTCTGTTTCACAAAAAATTTCATTTTCTGTATTATTTATTGCATCACATACCCATGTTTTTAAGGTTTTTAGATACTGATATAGGAATCCTCTATTAGTTGATATAGCATCAGTATTAAGCTTGTATTTTTTAAATAATAAAAGGACATTAATACTCATCACAACTTCTCCTTCAAACAGAAATTCACATAATCAATTTCGACAAATTATTCCAAATACCTTCAATTTTATTTTTTGTTAAATCTATAAATACCATAATAATAGTTGAAAACCTGATTAATCCTAAAAATAAAGAAGTTGAAATTTTATTCAAATCTGGTTCATTAATTTATATTACCCTATCAAAAATATTTTCTAAAATAATCCCCCACAATCTGTCCCAGTTGTTGAATAAAGGTCAGAGAGCACTCTTCAACTAACCTGCCCCGATAGCTGCATAAAGAAAAAGCTGTCTTAAAGACAGCTCCGATCTTCAGCTAACGCACCCTTTAGTTGAAGCAAGAATTTCAATAAATACTCCACCTCGTTGTTGTACATTATCAACTTAAAAATGTATCCAGTGCTAAACGGTGGGTCTAGCCATCTTACGGGCCCGTCATAAACGATCGTTACGGAACCTTCAGATATGTAAATGGACGTTTTTATTACGTTCTATTATTTATAATTTAAATATATAGAAACTAGGAATAAAATGATTTAATAAAGATATATCGTGCTTTTTTTCTTTTTAGTGGGAATTAGAAAAAATATCGTTGTGGTCAAAAATAACCTATGCTTGTTCAACTAATGCTCCCCGTTACTTTAATAAGAAAATCTTCTTCGTGACGCCCATTATTTAGCTTTATCGGCTAATTCATTAACGAACTGCTGCTATCCATCCTGATACTTGTGATGTTCGAGAGGAAACTGCTTTCCTAAGTTTATTTTCAATACTCCATACTTTTTAGGGTTCTTTATCAAGTATTCTTTAGAAATCTAAATGAGTTTTTTGTGTTCTTCCAACTTGGAATATATGTAGATGATGTGTTTTGTTATCCTTACCTTTTGGAAAATATCTTCTTCCAGCACCCCATTCTTACCTTCCATACCCTAATGCCTACATTTCACTGTTGTATAAATCAACGTTTTCAATACCTTTACAACAATTAAATATCTTTTATCGGCTTTGCGTGACCAATTGTTGTATAGAGGTACTTTCAATATGGAAAATATCCTAATTCATCTCTAAATACTTCTTTTAATATCTTCCCTTCTTGACTGTATAATTTTCCCCAGTCTTCAGTTCAGGCAAGTATTTTGGTTTTTCTCAAAAGAATCTCACCCGATTGTTGGAATAACATTTAATGAACATATTATAAATTTTCTTCTTTGTACTTTTTGGATAACTGAAAATAATAGTTTTCAGTCCATTCCCTATGCATCTCAAAACCAGAGTTAAAAATATCCATTATAGTATTATATAAATCTTGCGTTTCAAGATAAGATTGAACTTTAATATCCTTAATTTCTCCATTAGCTCTTTTCTATTCAGCCTTATAGTAGATTCTAAGAAAATCTTTTAATACATTAACCTGATCAATTAATTCACGGATTTTATTATCGTCATAATAACTATCTTTATGTTATCCTACCAAGAAGATTGGTAACTAAATATACAATAAAGTCATTATTTTTTGAGTCAGGACCAAAATATAAGATCAATAAAGTTCCATTTTTTTCAATTTCATTTTTCAACTTGAATAATTCTTCTTCGTCAATTGTTGTTGAATCGGATTTGATAAATTCAAATAGTGAGTAACAAGCAGAAATAAAGTCAACACTTTTCTTTCTCACTTCTTGGATCCATTCTATTCTAGCTGTAGACACCACGTTTCCTTTCAACGACTTTTTGGTATTATGTACTGAAATCCAAGCACTAATGATACTACCAAAAAAAGCGACAAATGCTGCAATGCTAGCCCATTGAAAATTTCCATTTACATCAAAAAATAAATTTGCAAAAACCATTTTTGATATCACTTCTTAACTAAATCTTAACAAATAAAGACTCAAGAAAAATAATACTTTTTCTTTCAATTACAAATCCTCTCCATAAAATTCTTTTATTACACAGCTTCAACAATCTACCGATTGTAAAAAAGGAACCATTCTTTTTCCACAATAGCACCCTTTAGTGAAATAACATACAAGGGTTTAAACATCGACAAGAACTAATAAGGAGAATCCTTTTATTATATAAAAAGCCCTCACCTTGAAAAAGTGAGGGTTATTGAGACACATTGGAAGAAGAATCAAAGGTTTGAATACACCAATTTTTTTCTTGGGCCTTTTCAGTGGCTACTACCCCTACCCCAGTTATTTTCTCAACAACTGTTTGGGGAATGCTGAAGGTCCGTCTATCAAAATCGGAGTTTAAAATGGCCGATACCATTTCTTATGAAAATACCCCTGCCTCATTTAGATCAATGGTATACCTATGTATATGCTTTCCAGTAATGCAACCGACCTCCGCCGCCAATGGGTCGTTCCAAATCCATTAATAAAAACATTTGAACTTTTCCATCCCTATAATAATTCAGCAATGATTAGTTCTTGTATTTTATTTTCATTATATTGGTCTCCCAAATATAACTCTATGATTCTCTTTGTTTGGTCAATTTCACTATGATAATATTTGCTACTATCCATTAATGCTTCTGCCGCACTTTTATATTTTCGTTCGGTGGATTCTTTTTGTTTTTTCATCAAGTCCACTAATTCTTTAATCAGGATGCCCAAAAACTTATCTTTTGTTTTCACCATTTAATATTCCCCTCCTATCGTTTATCCTCCTAAATAACATTGTAGACTCTATCTACATAACCTGTTTGTTCTTTTTGGTCTAATGGTTTAACTTCGATGATTTCCTTTTCTTCCTCATGTAATTGTTTAAGAAAGGTATTTATTTCCTCACTTTCAACCGTCATCCTTACTTGTACGAGACCTTGTGCATCTGGTTCCGTCTTACCTGTATCCGTTGACTGTGCTTGACAGGCCGACAGTAATCCGACTGCAAGAATGCTACACATAGCATCTTCTTCATAACGAATCCTAAACCTTATCTGCTACTCTTTATAGCAGCCCTTATTATTCCACGTGAATAGTGATCTGTAAGGAAGGTTAATCAAATCCTTATTAACATACGGTACACTTCTCTCACAATAGTTATAGGTCGTCTCCAATATTAATTATTACCTAAATAACTGATCCAGTCGATAAGTTAGTCTTCGTGCTTCAGGCCAACCCGCTTTCACAAAAACATCTAAAATCGACAAAAGAATTTGGTTATTATCACTATCTACAATGAAAATAGAACGAAACTCCGCTAAGTAGCGTTCAATGAGTTGGATAATTAAACTTATCCCTAATGATTCAAACTGATATCCACCCTTTTCACCTAACAGTACTATATTGCCTATTCGCTTAAAGGTTGCAGAAGGGTCTAGCTGCACAAAGAATTCTAAGGTTTTTAACAAATAATGCGTAATCGGAGGAATTCCAAATTCACTCAGCAAATCCAAAACAACGATTGCTTCTTCTATAAAGCGCTTACGAAACATTTCAGAAGAATCACTTATTTCCTGATTTTTTTTCTCATCATGTGCTCCAGACGCAAAATAGACTTGTTTACATGCACTATCAGCAATGCTTGTTATAGATCTTATTTGCATTTGCTCGAGTTCATTCCATTCGCCTTTTTCTTTGTAGGTAGACTGCAGTTTGTTAAATTCCTCTAATGAATTAACTACGATTTGTTCTAATAAGTTCCAAGATTTGTTCCGTATCGAGTTATAGTGTTCCTTAGATTCTTCAAAAGAACCTATCACTAATAATTTTCTTATAATTTTCGTTAGATGTAGGTTTTCGCTCAAATTAACCATTGGAGTTTTAATGACACTGTAAATTATATCACGTGATATTTTATCTTCATTATAAAGATAAACGTTAAGAAAAGTCGTCACACACGTATTACGCAAATCTTTTGCCTTTTCTTCACCTTCTACCCTATAATAAATGTTTGTTAACAAATCCATTACTTTCCCTTTATTATTATTTATTAAAGGATATAAAGATGATGCTACAAATTCTTTTAATATTGAATTGTTCAGTTCATTTTGAGAAACAAGTTCTATTATCTCCCACATAAAATCCTCATGATTTTCGTGTAACGATACTAACCTACTTACTATGTGGAAACGAACAGCTGGGACAGAGTCTGTAATTAGGTCCTTAATAGTGCTCTTTAGTTCTTTATCCAGATAGGTTTCGTATTTTGAAAAATCAATTACACCAATTGCAGCTTGGATCCTAGGAGCAGGCGTCCCCCAACTCACTATTTTTTCAAACTCTGCTTCTTCCCCAGGATTTAAAACGGGCTTGCTATGGTGTGAACATGTAATAATTACTTCTTTTACAAACTCTCCTATTTCACGGTTCGTTAACAATACCTTTTGTTTCGAAATAATCGAACATGCCTCCGCTAAGCTGTCCCACGCAAGTTCTTGTAACCGTAAATCCACGCCTTCTCGCTCCGCTATATCAAGTGAAGACTTCATTGAAAATAAAATTGGCATTGCCGCATCCACTTCTTTAACAGTAATTCCAGAACTTAAATTCCTCTCTATAAATTCCATAATACTTTTTCTCAAGCTCTGAATCTGCTTATTTTGTTCTTTATCTATATCTACACCTTTTCTCCTCAACGATTCATTTCCATCATAGGCACTCTCTTCCAATTCACCCATATACAGTAACGGATTATTAGGAGGTATTTTCCCCTGTTTTTTTTGATATTCTTCAATAAACTGCTTTACTAAGTCCGTTTCTATTAATCTTTGAGGAATGCAGCCTATTAATTCACCTATTATTCTTTGTAACATCTCCTCGTTAATCGATAGATTCAGGCTCGGGAAAGACAATATGGTATTCTCTACTTTCTCCCGCTCCTCCTTGGAGATTAGAGGGTAAATTGCTGTAATAAAGTCTCCTATCTCTTTAGAAGTATCAGAATTAACAAGTATAGGGCTCATCCATGCTAATTCACGAATTTCCATACCTAAAGTTTCGGGACAACTTATACCTGACATTATTAGGCGCCGCCAAATAACCGCTGATTTATTATGAGTTATTAATAAATTAATTAAACTTTGCCGAAGCTCTTTTTGACTTTCATTATTGCCAAGCTTAATCATTTTTTCTTGAAAAGAGTCCAGCATTTTCAAATGATCATCATCACGATAACTTCCAGTATCCCAGATATAGCTAAGGTCAGGACGATAGATTGCTTTTTGTCCACCACATTCGAAGGATAATTCATTTTCAGAAACACGGTTTGAATGCTTACTCAATACATAATTATCAATAACAACTATTAAAGTACGTACCGCATGATGAGGCACCTCCTCAAGAAAATCTTGATAGTCTTCTGACAGTTGCCATAAAGCATGTTCAAAATCTTGACGCCTATTTGATTGTAACGGGAGAATTTGACTTCTACCTAAAGACGTAGCTTCTTGACTACTTTCTTCGTGTAAAAATGCACTGCAATAAACATCCATTACAATAGAAGGTGAATGCTTATACAACATAGGAAGTTCTCTTGCGATACTTGGTAGTTCTAAATATCCTCTTTCTTTTATCCTTTCAGGGGCAAGTAATCTTCTTAGCAACCTTTCTGATTCATCTATGTCACTAGGAAATGTTCTACATACACAAGTTATCATTGAATTAATCATCCAATCGTGCTCTGTTTTTTCAAAAACTTCATCCAAGAGGCCCCTAGCCGCTATTCCAATTTTGTTTATTTGAATAGAACTAAAATCACATTTCATTTCACATAGAGTTATTAAGAGAAGGCGAACAGAATACAACACTTCTTTTGATAGAGTAATATAATGGCTCAATAGTTCAACTATTTCACTCCATAGTTCTAGAACTTCACTTCTCACACTGCCCATTTCTGCCATCGCAAATCCCCCAATTAGATGGCTTAAAGTCTTTATTGCTACTTCATGTGAATTCATATCTTGATTGATTATTCTCTGAAACAAAGCGTTGAAGTCATTAATGTCATGCCCCAATTCTACTGCTAAAGATGGTCCAATAAGTTTAGCAACGTCTGGGATCTCACCTTCTTCTATTAGTCGGAAAACTAAATTCCAAAAAGAAGCACGTGATTCTTCGATTATCCACAGATTAGTAAAATGATGCACAAGACTAGGCCGAATCACTAAAACTAGTTCTGGATTTTCTGATAGCAGATTTACAACTGTTTCCGAATCCTCTTGTAACATAAGTCGATAAACAGCAAAATCAAATATAATATGGTGTGAAAAAGCAATAGTTAAACCAGAGGGCCTTCCTGTGATTGACGATTGCCATTCAACTAATACATTTGTTCTTAATAAATCATGTAATGCATTACTAGTATTAGCATCTACGACTAAGTTGCGTGCTACCTTTAGAGTTCTAGTAGCTACCATTTCTTTTACTGTATTGGTTAGTAGGATTTCTCTTGCATCACGTTGACCATCCCTACGTATAACCCTGTAAGACCAATAACGATCAAGTAATTCTCTCTGTGTTCGTATTGGAACTAACTCAGCACCCTCGATACCCTCATCTAGTAATTCACCTATTATTCTTAAATTAAAAGGAAAACGGATTAACTTTTTCATTGTTTCATCCGTTTCCTTTAATAAAGTAGCGATTATAGGTGCTGACTTACAAATTTCCAAAATCTCTTCATGACTAAATGCTGAAATTTGAATGTGTCTTAGATTAACAAACTCAGGATCTTGATAATCCGTTACTATTTCTCCATGAAACAACCTTCGAAGTTCATTATCATGACGAAGGTCAAACTTCCGAACAGAAGCAACTATTCGCCATCTTCCTGAATTTCGATTTACACGTGAGATAAGTGCTCTTAAAACTTGTGCGGATCTCTCTGACCTCGCTGCATCTAATGCATCGATCACTATGTACCCAGGTTGTTCTCCTAACCAATTTTCAAGCACTTGGTTCAAATCAAGTGAAAGTCCTAAATCATTACGAAGAGCACCTATCCCTTCAGCGCTAATATGTCCCACATCTAGAAAAAGGACATCGCGCTGTTCCTCAATGAGATTTATCACTAGATCACGTAAGGCTCCTGATTTACCTGAACCAGGTTCACCAATTACTAATAATGATCCCTTTTCAGCCTCATCATGGATTAAGTTTACACATTCTCTTTCTATTTTTACTTCCTCATAATTAATCCATAGCCTCGAATAATCGGCGTTATTATCAGCCACCATTTTTGTATATTCCCTAAGCCTTTTAATATCATGTTGATATTTTCCTAGATCTCCTAGAAACGGTATTTTTATATTGTGTTCTATAAGTAATGTTTCAATATTTTTAAGGTCCACCATCCCAATTGTTGCTCCTGGCATTACATCGGTTAATACACCCACCACATAATCACCAATTATAATAGGTGATCCAGATGCACCTGTTGCACTAAAATTTGTATCAGTTAGGTTGGGAACATTACAAAATAGGTCGATATCATACTGACTACTTTTTATTGGAGTTCCCGCTACCGTTCCTTTGAAAAACTGGCCCGTCTCTTCTTTAGTAATCGGATAACCAAACGAAGTCCACTCTATGTCCGCATCAAAATTTACACTAGCCAATTTTAAATGACTAATTTCTACGGACTTAGAGAGTTCTAACAATGCTATATCCGGTATATTAGTATTTTCAATAGAATCAGGGTAAATGATCCTAGCATTAATAGCTTCATCATTGTTTATTATAGGAAAATCAATTTCAATTTCTTTTCCGAACCTCATAGCCTCATTTACGACATGAAAAGCTGTAATAGCTAAATTGGGGCTAATTAGAAATAAGGAACCATCCTTATGTCCACAATGTATTTTTCCAACTGCATTAGTAAGTTGCTCACTCAATTCAGAATCCTCCTAAATAACTATTATTGAGCTTTTATTTGTTTCACCTGTAATAACTGAATAATTAAATTCTCGCTCCCATTCTTCCTGAGAAAATTTTAAGGAAGCATCAGTTTGATAATTAAAGAATATATTTTTCTTAGTGCTCTTATTATCCCTTACAACTAAACGTGCCAAAGCCTCCAAATGAGGATGCCTATATTTCTTACCATTAGTTGAGATTAAGTATTTCTCCGAACAAATCAGATCTAATAATTCTTTGCTAGTATTAGCCTTACTTCCATGGTGCGATACTTTTATTGCATCAAAATAAATTGGAAATGTTTCATTGTTAAATATTCTTTCGAGCTCTTTTTTAACTATAGAAGGTTGGCTATCCGCAAGAAAAAGTATTTTTTTCCCCCCATAATCAAGACAAAAAGTTATTGAACTAGCATTGATTACTGATCTTTCCTCTCTAAAGGTTCCTTCCGCTAAAGGTACTAAGCCATTAGATGAAGAAACTTTTTCAGATAAATTCGGTACACCTAAGTCTGGATACAGATAAGAAACAAATTCTATTGCATCATCAAGAACTTGGTCTTCAACAAGAGGAACGTCCGGAAAAATCTTCTTTAATCCCGTCCTCCAATGTTCTCTTAATCTGTCTAATTGTAACGTAGTGGGTGTTAATACCGTTAATTTGATATCCTCACTTAATTCTATCGGGTTCTTATCGGATGTTACAGCATGTTCATCGAATAGCCCATTCCATGAGTACTGATATTTATACAAAAGGCTAGCAATGCGAGTACCATGCTCAATACTTACTTTGGTTTCCTCACGTTGATTTTTTTTCGTTGGAAGGGAGTTAGCTTTTCTCAAAACTTTACGCGCAAATTTATCAGATAGTTTTTGTGTCCCTTCACTGATAGCCAGGTGTCTATAACTGTTGTGCCATACCTCTTTTACTTCAATGATATTGGGGTTTGAATTATTCCCATTCTCTTCAAAAAAGAATTGGGCACCCTCTACATGGTCTGCATCCACATGTGTCAACACTACCAAGTCTAGCCTCTCACCATTCTCACTTAACTCAAGTAGCTTCGGCTTAATAAACTCTCTGTAAGTTTCCTCGTAACCAAAATCTATCAATATATTGCTTGTTCTTTCCCCTTTACATCTAACCAGAAATGAATCACCATTGTCAGCAGGAAACATTTCAATAATTATTTCACCCATAGAGTCTCCTTTCATTGAACAGAATCCTAATTTAGCTCTTTTATATTAGTAACCCCCTTTTTCAAGGCGGCTAACTCTTATGACTATCGACTGATTTTCACAATTTCCTTCAAATATGTAAGCATGTTCGGATTTGTTGCATATACATAACAACCATTTATTCCACGGGTGAGTAGTACGTAGTAAATACGTTTAATATAAGACTTTAGTTCTTCTTTGTTTAAGTCAGTTTCCTTTGATTGGAAGACCATTTCTATCTTTATATTTTTCAGGGTTGACCTTGATTTTTGCTTTACTTAAATCATAGTCTCCATTTACATCACCACCATAATCACAGTCAATTTCCTCTCCGGCAAGTACCTTATCTGGAGTTAAAGAACTATTTCTCTCTTTGTCCCACATGGCTACTAGATCTGGTCTTTTTCCTAATAATGAACGTTCAAAACACACCTCTGCAAGATGGGCATCCTGTTCCATTAGTTCTAGATGCTAATTTAGCCTTATAACTTGGGTGTCCTTTCTTGCATTTCCACCATACATGTTGTCTTCCTTTTGGAGGAACATCACTAGGCTTTACATTAGAGTTTAATTCATAGTCCCACTCATTGGCCAATCTGGACGAAAAAAAAAGAGCCTGTTTTGCAAGAACTCATATTATTCATGTCAAAAAGTAAATCTCAAATTTCTTCTCTGACGAGTACTTTTTAATCGTTCACTCTCTTTTATCCATAAACCGGAAATAGGACTACTGGATGCCTTTCGCAAGATTATTGATGATGCTTTCCTAGCACTGAATCAGCTATGACTAAAAACGTGGTCTTAATATATTTTTTAGTAGTTATAAAGATACACACATAACCATCATTTTCCATGATAAAATTATATCTAAGGAGGGGAATATATTATGTTTATTGAAAAATTGAATATAAAAAATTATAAAAAATTGAAGGATGTAAATGTTTGTTTATCTAAAAAGCAAAATTTATTTATCGGCCCTAATAATAGCGGAAAAACTTCAGCTATCGAAATTTTAGTAAAATTTTTAACAGATAAAAAATCTTTTAATATTTATGATGTAACAATAGGTAATTGGAGCCAACTTGACAATCTATTTACTTTGTATTATTCCAAAATTGATAAAGATGGGCAAGAATTAGAGTTAGCAGATTTATATAATAGAATTATGCAACTACTCCCTACTTTAAAAGTGACATTGAAGATAGATGAGACAGAATTATATCACGTTAAATCTTTAATTCCTTATTTAAATAAAGAATGTGAAAAAGTAGCTGTAACATATACTTATGAACCCACTGATTTCGAAAAATTAATACAGGACTATAAGAACTTCCAATATTCAGTGAATAAATGGAAAGAACATACTTTAGAAAGTCATGAAGTACAATCAGATGATTTAGACGAAATAGCAGAAGATCATTGGCCAAGTAATTTCAAATCTTTTTTAGCTACTGATAGTAGATTTAAAAAATATTTCACGATTAAATATTATATTTCTAATCCAGATATAGAGGGGGATGATATTTATGATGAATCTACTAGTTTAACTACAAACCCTTTAAAAAACATTGTTAAAGTTAATGTAATTGGCGCACAAAGAGGGTTAATAGATTCAAATGAAGAAGGCGATACTATTGATGGGACAAAAGTTAATTTAGATAATACAAGAAAATTATCTAAACTATTTTCTAATTATTATAGTGATTATTTAAATCCAATTAATCAATATTCAGAGAAAGATTTTACAATACTAAATGCTGTAACAAAATCTAAAAAAGTTTTTAAACAGCATTTAGAAGAAAGTATTAAACCTATCCAAAAAAAGATGGGAGATTTAGGTTACCCTGGTTTCGGTAGTCCTTCAATTACTGTTCGTCCACAAATAAATCTATCAGATTCTATTAAGGGAGAAGCAAGCCTATTGCTAAATACACATAAAGATGGGATTAATGACGAGCAGTATTTTTTACCAGAGCATAATAACGGTCTAGGGTATCAGAATTTAATTGCGATGTTTTTTAAATTAAATATTTTCAAACAAGAACGATTAGCTTTTGGGGGTGAAAATGAAAAAATTATAGAGCCATTACACCTTGTATTAATCGAAGAGCCAGAAGCACATTTACATGCTCAAGCCCAAAAAGTATTTATTGATAAAGCGTATCAATTAATTAAATTGTCTCAAGAAGAGACAGAAATAGATGCTCCGTTTGCTACTCAATTACTTATTAGCACACATTCAAGTCATATTACTTATAAGGCTAATATTGATGAATTGATTTACTTTAATAGGAGATTGCAAGATGATGTTTTTTCTTCTGAAGTAATCAGTTTGAGAGATGTTAATTTAGATCCAATAGCTACTTTTAATGATGAGGGTGAGCAGCTAAAAGGTTTGTCTAATAAAAGATTTGTACAAAAGTATTTACAATTATATGAACATGATTTATTTTTTGCTGATGCGATTATTTTAATAGAGGGGGTTTCAGAAAGAATATTATTACCAGAATTAATTAGAAATCATGTTAGTAGTCTTACTAGTCGTTATATAACAATTTTAGAAGTTGGTGGTGCTTATGCTAATAGGTTTTTACCTTTTTTAAAGTTAATAAATCGACCTACCTTAATCATTACAGATATAGATTCTGTGAAAATGGATGGTACAAAGACACATATAAATATTGATGAAGAATTAAAATCGTCTAACGCTACTATTAATAATTGGTTTATGAAGTCTCGGAAAGAACGGAAGTTACATGAAAAATATAGTAGTAAAAGAGTTTCCGAATCTATTTTAGATGATAAGTTAATTAATCAACTTATTAGTAAGCGCCAAGAAGATAAAATAAATAACCCTATCCGCTTAGCATACCAATATGAAAAATATAGTGAAAATGTTTATGCAAGAACGTTCGAAGATGCGATAGCACTTGAAAACTTTGAAATGTTTAGAGATTTAGATGTAGAGAGTAATCTATTCAGTGAGCTTATTTTAAATCTAAATACGCTATTTAATGGATTAGGAGATATAAGTAACTTTAATATTCAACATGCCGAACAATTATTTAAATTTGTTAATTCAAAAAATGTAAAATCTGAATTTGCTCTGGATTTATTGTTTATTGATGAATTCGACGAAGATAATTTTTTGAAATGCCCTAAGTATATTTTAGACGGATTAGTATGGTTAGATGAGCAGCTAACATCAGAAGGAAAAACTAGCAAAGCTGAGGAGGAGGAAGAAGTATATGAAACCGTATAATAAAGCAGATGATCATATTGATGGTTTGCTTGAATCATATGCATCACTAACTAACCCAAAAAGCTTTTTTTTAAATGCTGGCGCAGGAGCAGGTAAAACACGTTCGTTAGTAACTTTACTAGTGAATGCCACTAAGAATAGCGGAGATTATTTAAAGAAAACTAATAAAAAAATTGCCGTTATAACATACACAAAAGTTGCTAGTGAAGAAATAATTTCTCGAACTCCTGAAAATACATTGTTTGATATTTCAACAATTCATAGTTATGTATGGAATTTAATAAAAGGGTATAACCGTAATATTAAAGAAGCCTTACTCCTTTTTTGTGATATAGAGATAGAGACTTATAATGCGAAGGCAAAATTAACAAGACCTCAAAAAGCGAAATTGGATTCTCTTTATTTAAAAAGAAGTGAAATTGAAGGGAAACAGATTTTTAGTTATTCCCCAGAAAGTTCGTTAAATGAAAAAGGATCTTTAACTCACTCAGAAGTGTTGAAAATATTCAGTTATCTATTAGATGCAAATGAATTGTTTAGGAAGCTTGTTTGCCATAAGTATCCGATTATTTTAATTGATGAGTGTCAGGATACAAATAAAGAAGTATTGGACGCTTTTTTGAAATTGAACAGAGAAAATAAAATTTGTTTAGGTCTCTTTGGAGACATAATGCAAAGGGTTTATTTTGATGGAAAAGTCGATTTGATTCAGTCATTAGTTGGATTAGAAATGCCAGAAAAAAAAGTGAACTGGAGAAGTTATGGAAATATAGTAAATTTCACAAACAATCTCAGAAAAAATATTGATAATTTGGAACAAGAAGTTTGTAATGAAGATAGAGTAAATAAAGGGTTACTTCGAATATGCCTTGTTAATCATGAATTACCAAGAAACAAGGTTGAAGAGGATATACTGGTAAATATCAGGACACAAGTTTTAAATAATAGTATCGACAGTGAGTATAATCCATATAAATTGGTATTAGAACATAGATTAGCAGCAGAAAGGAATAACTTTTTAAAGTTATTTGATGCATTTAAATCTAGTAAAGATACAGATAGAGCAATAGATGGAAAATCTAAAGAGCACACATTTTTTAAACAAATAGTTATTCCAGTGTATCTAGCTTGGAAAGCAAACGATGATTTTAATTTACATCGATTGTTAAAAATCCACAGTCATAGATTTGAAGAATTAGATCAAAAAAATATCGATGCTTATAGAATATTGAGAGATATAGGAATTGATTTTCAAAAGCTTTTAGAAACATTTAATGATGACATAACTGTAGGGAATGTATGTGAAGCAGTACTTAAATCTAAATTATTTGAAGTTCCAGCAAAGCTAAAAGACAATTTTCAAGAAGAAACTGGTTGGAAATTTGCTTTCGAAGTCGATTTTGCAGAGTTAGTAAGTTTTTATAAATATATTGATGGAATTTCGGATATCATTACACAACAAGGTTCAAAAGGATTGGAATACAATCATGTTCAAGTAATAATCGATGATTACAGTGCAAAAGGTCGTTTATTTAGCTATGAAAAATTATTTGGTGTAAAAGAGAAATCAGCAACAGATATAGATAATGAAGCTCATGGTAAGGAGACAGCTTTACATAAAACAAACAGATTATTTTATGTAGCATGCAGTCGAGCAATTAAATCCTTAGTGTTAATTATATATACTGCCAATCAGCAAAAAGTAAAAGAGTTTTTTATAGATAATGAATTTGTAAATGAAGAAGAAATTTTGCTTCTATAAGCCCTGTGAATAAATCTAATATTTCAGTATTTTCGTAGATAGAGATGAAATAGGAAACGGCCCATTATATTTGAAAGGTCATTTCGGCAGATTTCTTAGTCTACCAAAACGTTCGTAAAAGTATGTGCGAAATTATTAGCTGGTTTAGTTGCATAACAAAGTTGCTTCAACAACCTATATAAATAGAGTAAAACACCCGTTAGCGAATTAATCCCACTTCCTTCTGGGAGGATAAAGGCGGAGAAAGTACTGAGTTGGTATGTTCACTTCCTCAACTTTGTTTATAATTTGATTCTCCAAATTAAATAAAAGTCATTTGGCCAATCCCAAATGACTTTTTCCTTCTTCATTTATAATCCAAGATAGTGGTTTTTTATATAATCTGTCCATAATAGGCTTAATTCTAAAAGATGTTCTGGACTCATTTGAGGAAAAATTTGTTTAAGTTCTTCATTAATAATACCTGTAATTGATATAAAACCACCTTTTACATTTTCTTCTCCCTCTACAAGTAGAAACAATATGTGATTTTTACCTACGTACTGATTAGTAAATAATCCTTCGGAGGGTTTCATGATTATAGTACGGTAAATCTGTGATTCACTCCATACCTCATAAAATGCTGAGGTCCGTGAACCAGAGAAATGGTTTATTCCTATATCAGACTCGGAATTCATTTTAAAACCTGGTCCCTGCATAAATTTACTGCGTAGGACTTTTTGTATTTCTTTCTCTTTATCTTTACTCATAAATATAAAGCCTCACTTTCCTGAATCTGTGATAAAAAGTCACTTATATACGACTTCAGCTTGTCATATCCAAAAGGTTTTTCTTCTCCTGGACTTTTACCGTTACTCGGAAGAATCTGCAAGAAAGTTATTGGATGTAACTTATGTTCTAAAACAGGATTTACTCCTTCTTGTTGTGGATATAATACAATTACATTGTTTATTGGTGTAATAGTTTCCTTTTTATAGGAATTAAAAAAGTCAAGTTTTAGAAAATCTCTTAATTGATAAATTACATCAGTATCTATATTACTGTTGATTAAATACCTATGATTTCTACATTTTGCTTCGATTACCAATCCCGCTCTATTACTATATATCTCACCAGACTTTTTAAAAATAGTGATTCTTATGTCAGGTCTTCTGTCAAAATCATTAAAATATCGGCTGTATGTATCTATTAGTTTAGTTTGTTCAATGTCAGTATCATATGCAATCTCAATGTAATGGTCGGAGGTCTCCTTTTCAAAGCGTAAAACGGTATTCGATGTTAATTCACCTATGTGAGCTTGTGGTAACTCTTTATCAGCCAACCAACCATCGGTCCAGCTATAGCCATTGTCTCTAAATATATCAATTACCATTCCCAAGCAATAATATTCAAAGAGAAGCCATGTTTTTTTGTATGGGACACCCTTTTCTACTATAGAAGGTGTGCGATGTTCCACCTTTGATAACTTTCTATAAAAGTTTATTACTTGACTATATCGATGATCCTTAAGTAAACGTTTCGAATATCTTTTCTTTTTTAGATATGGTATTTCCCGCAACCATTCAAGTTCTTCAAAGCGAATAAAAGATGACATCATATATCTAATTTTAAGCTTCATTTCCAATCGCTTCTCTATAAAATTATTTAAATCCATAATCTTATTATTGACCGAAACAGCCCTAGTTTGGAAATTTCTCAATTGTTTATCAAATCCAAATGGCTTTGATGATGCGGTATCTATACCCTTTTGGATTTCAGAAAGCTCTGCCTCTTTCTCACCTTTTTGAATCACTATTTCATTAATATTATCAGTAATATGAGCATCTAGTTTTCTTAGAGTACTCAACATAAAATGTGAAATATGCTTCATCCATTGGTTTTCTATATTATTAAGGATCAACGTTGAATGTTTTTCATAAACATAGTTAGGAAGATATAAATTATGGTTCTTATAAATCCCTTTCCGAGACAGCCAACGTAAACTTCTAGAATCAATTCTACGACTGCCTTGACGCTCTTTATAAGCAGTTGTTAGATCAGTAATTGGATTCTTTGCTATTAAGTCAAGATTATTCCTAATATCATTATAATGTTCATTTAATAACTTATATACCAAAATATCATGTGGGTCTAATTCAATGGTATTTTGACTCATTCCCTTACGTTCTTTAACAAGATCATAAGATAAGCCCCTTAAAAGATTTTCTAAATATAGTCTTAGGTTTAATAAAGATTCTTCTGGGAAAAGCGGTGACTTTATTGTATAAAAAGCTTGATATAGCCCTTGAGGAGTCTCAATTTCTAAGGGGTATTGTCCTGGCACGAGCATGTCATCAGAATTTTCCCTCATAATAATTACTTCCTCCCCGGAAGGTACTTCAATGACTTGATCACTTTCGTATGATTCTATTCGCAATTTAGCAGGATACTCAGTTTCTAATTTCACCTTAATTTGCCGATATTCATTAACTACGACAGCAGTATCTATCATTTTATTAGAAGTTGTCAAAGGAACTGTAATAGAGTAAGGCTTAATTCCTTTATTAAAGGTAAATGTTACTTTAGGATGCATATCCATTAGTTAACAGCTCCCTAGCTTTTCTACGCAATTCTTGTATGGTGTATTTAAAATCACTAATAACCTTTGCCTCTTCACTATTGAATAATTTGTAAAGGATACTGTTATTAACAGCATCTTCAGTTGACCTACAGGTACCTATTAACTCTTCGAATATATCAATGGGCCCTCTAATTTTAGTTAGCAATCTTTGTTTGATAAATAAATCAATAGCTCTGTTTCTTTCTATTTCATATGTTCCTTCAGAAGTTTCGGGAATATTATTTAAGTAATGGCCCATTCTTATTAGGCTACGTATAGAGAATCCTTTTAAAGGATCAACATCACTTATAGCATTATCCAGCTTATCAAAAAACATTAAATCGGATTCAGTAAAAGCATCCCACGGATCATTCTTACTTCTCCAATCTAGGTATACTTCGCCGTATGCTAATTCTGCATTTACATCTGTTTCAGTATCAACCTTACTCATTAATTGTCTTCTAATATCTAAAAATGGCCGCTTATCTAATACCACTACGTTTGCCCTGTCCAGTAAACGGTCTGATACATCTTTTGTAGTCTCATCCGTATTCATTGTACCAACAAAGATAATGTTATCATGAATATTGATAGTACTTTTATAGTCTGATTTATTATGGCAAACAGACTTATCACTATAAAGTCTTAATTTTCTTTCATGCGGTTCTAATTCTAGTAATGAGATAAATGGAGCAAACCAGTGCTCGATTTGGCTTAAGTTCATCTCATCCATTATTAACAAATGAACTTGTTTTTCGTTTTCATCTGCATGCTTAAGAAAATCAACTAATCCGGTCTCAGAAGGAGTATATAGCCCAGTACTTGTGTTTAAATATCCTAGTACGTCCCCTGGTTCAGTATAGGCAGGACTAATTGGCATAATTAACATAGTCTGATTTTCCATGCTTAAACCTAATGCTTCTCCATATAGTGTTGTAAGTTTAGTTTTACCAATTCCACTTTGTCCAGAAAGTATAGTTAAAGCACTTGATTTTACACATGTATGAAAGTTAATTAAATCGTTCCTTGCATATAAAAGATTTTTAATTACAGCTTTTTTTTCAAGGACATTAATAAAATCAATTTCATCAATATTTAACGATTGTTCTTTTGATTCAGGTATATCTTCGTTTGTAGTATGCTGCTGAGTGATAACTTCAGGAACCTTTTTATCTTGATACCATTCTTTTTCCCATTCGGCCAAGCTAGTTCCTTCTTCATCCATTTTTTGCGAAATAATTTGGGTAAGGTAATCTTCATCAAAGAACTTAATGTGCTCTCTAGCAGAAACGATAAAATCTTGATAATCACTTTCATCAACATGAATTCTTTTAATAGCTTTCTGAGAAGTAAGTACACGTTCATTTGTAGAACCTGAATAGTTTTTCCATGATTGTAAACCTCCATAGAAATAATTATCACACATTAAAACTAGAGGGGCCGGCATAGCGTGATTTAACTGTTCAAGTTTAATGGGTTCACCATTCTTTATCGCTTGTTCAAAATCATGGTGAGACATATTTATGCTAGGAACAGGAAGGAATCTTGTGCCTGGTGTAAAATCTTCTTCCTCAACTATAATTTCGTCGATATTTTTATGTGCTCTTCCTGTACCATCAATTGTAAGTTGCGGTTTAAAAAGTACAACTTTCCCATTTAAATGATTTTTTATATAATCAACGTTTTGGTCAATATTTTGATTTTTATATTCCGGAGGAAGATTTTTCAGGCTGTGTCTATCAACACCTATATAATATTCACTCATATTTAATGATTCCGCATTTAATCGTTCCATCTCCAATGGCTCAGGACTCAAAGGTTTTATATAGAAGATTACCCCATTTAATTTATCAGAATATGTAACAGGAGATGACATATCTTCTCCTAGTGGGGGAAAGGGGCCATCTTGTTTTGTTGCTAATACCCCTACGATGTAATTACTTTTTATTCCCTCTAAAACTTCATCTGTATAATTTCTCATATGTGCTATGCTCCCTTTATTGTTTTAACTTTAAGATAGCCGATATAGTCAATCATTTCCTTTGCACTACCCAGTTCAAATGTTTCCAGTATTTTAGTATGACTTCTAGCTTTACTTTTCAATAAGTTAAACTTTCTTGTAGGTAGTCCATTCATTTGTATATAAACCGTGTGAATATCTTTTGACTGGAATATCAATTCTAAATTGTCCTTCTCAGTAATATGAGCAGTTACCACATCTGAATGAAGTAAGGAAACAATTTTATTAGGAATTGTATAAATCACGGCAAAATTAGTTTGATTATTTTTAGGTGAGTGTAAATCATGTTGCAGTGTTTTGATTTGTTCTTCTAATTCTTTACGTTTCTTTACTTCCGATGATACGTTTTTTTCGTATTGATTTTTTAATTCTTCTTCCTTAATAGATATTTGGGAAGAAACTAAGGATACTTCATTTTGCAAGTCTATAATATTCTTTGAAAGTGTACTTATGACTTTATCTTTATCATCATTTAGTATGTTTAAACTTTTAATCTCTTTTTTAGATTTTTTTAATGCTTCTTTTGATTCCTTATAAGAGTTTTCTAGATCCGCTATATCTAAGCTAATTGCTTTATTTTCCCTACTATCAAATTGATCAATCAATTCTTGTTCTCTCTTTGATGCTTTCATTTCAAGCTTTTTCATGGAATCCATTAAAGCTTCAATGGTTAGTGCGTTTAATATATCTGCATCTTCCTCAGGATGAGAGAGAACAAATGCTGCATTCGCAACAGAAACAGAATGCTCTTGATACAATTCCTCTTGTTGTACATAAAACTCTAAGAATGAGAGTTTTTTTATCTTATTTTTACATTTTTTCACCAAATCATTAAAATCGTTTTCGATATTATGAGAAAGTGAATTAAAAATATTCATGTATTTATCAGAAGTACAGTAGGCTTTTATTTCTCTAATAAAACGCTTTAAATCCTGCTCATCTTCAAATTGATAACCTAATTCAAAAGGGTCTTTTCCTTCTTTTAAATTATTTGCCATCAATGGTATGAACTTTCGTGTTTCCTCTGGAAAGTAAAGGATTGATTGTGCTAACCGGACATGAGCCGGCTCCCTATTAGAATTTTCGTGTTGCATAATCATGAAATCTCTTGCTGTGCATTTGACTGGATTTTCCAGTTTAAAATGTCCTATGTAATGATAAAATGGGTCTGCACCGCCTTTTTTTCTATCTCTAATAATTCTTGGTGTCATCCCTTTAAATATATTTTTAATGTGTTGTTTCTTTCGATCTATTGGTACTTTTTTATTTCTAGTACCTGGTATCGTTTCTTTAAATATTTTAATAATTTTATCTAGGTCTTCTTCATCTTTTATTAACTCTACAAATAATTCAATTTCAGTCACTATCTTTCTCCCCCAATAATCTTACAACCATATACCTAGCCCTATTATCATATCATGTTATAATATTTTATTTACAAAAATGTTAAAAACTTAGTAATATATCTTATACTTACCTTTATATTTCTTATTTTTGATGCTGAGATTCGCTCCTCAGCGAAATTAACTTTTATTTTATGGATTATGGTTTATTCGATTTAATTTAGAAGCTTTTAGAAACAACACACTATTTTAAGAGATATCCTATTGCATATCTCTTAAATCTTCTTCTTAGGATTAGTTTTATTTACCACATACCTAAGTTCCTATAATATATAGTTATTAGAATTAAGCCAATAACTTCTTTCTTCAATCAAAATCACTTTAACAGTGATGATAATTTTTGCTCAACCCACTTACTCATACTGATTCCTTCTTGTTCAGCTAACTCTGTTATACTAACAGATTAATAGGTAATTCCAAACTAGTTTTTCGATAAGAACTTCGAAAAATCAGGTGGCCCTCTTCATTATAGATGTCTCCTTTTATTAAAAATGGCAGGATATCAGCTGCAATGAAACCCGTTGTCGTTAATGGTCTTTCCCCTGCCCTCATGAAGAGAAGGATCGTGTTATCCTGTTCCCTCAATCGTATGTTTTCCATTCCCCATGTTTCATATAAATAGTCCACGAATGGATAAAAGACAATGGCATCCTTCGGAACTTCTAACTCTACATAGCCTTTATTCTCCAACGTGGATTGATGAATGGAATAGACCGGCATTAACTGATACTCCCTTACCCCTTCTTCAAATGGTAACCATTTTTGAATATTGGGTAAGTAAAAACCCCATTCATTGTCCTTATTCCGTATAACACGTGCTTCAGGAACCTTGCTTGAATGGAATTTTTGAAATAAGACAATATCTTGACTAGGATGATAATACTCAAATCGTTTTGGGCGTTGGGATTCAGATGGCTTCAGTAATTCCGCGGCTTCCTCATATGCTGTTTCAGATATGACATAGATCGTCCTCTCATCACCATAAGGGACAGCCTTAGCTTTTATTGAACCATCTTGTATATACTTATAAACACTTTGTACAGATAATCCCAATCTCTTTGCAACCTCATTGGGACTCATGCCAGTAGGTAAAGATTGCTTTTCATAGACTAATCGATCCACTTCCGCTTTTTCATAACGGGCCTCTTTATGTAATCGATGTGGGTCCAGGATTTTCATGATTTTCTTCTGTTTTCCATAATGGTAGACCGTTGCCTTGGATACTGCTAATAAATCAGCTACTTCTTTTTGTGTATACCATTCCACTTTATCCCCCTCCCTTCCTTCTTGATTATCCGTTACTGTTATGGGAACATCCCGTTGGTCCCCATTCGTCAGTTCCTCATGATCCAAGACTGCTTCTGCCTGGCCAAATTTTTCACGATATTGGAGACGTGGGTGTTCGATCACTTCTAAAATCACGCCTTCTTTTTTTTCAAATTGTTTAAAGTAGTAAAAACTCTCTGGGTCTTCTTCTTCCGTACATGTTAAAAGAACATAAACCGTTTCCCCCATTTCATAAGATACAGTCTGCGTGTTTTTTAATGGTTTAGTTTATTCATCATTTGTCTCTTCACCTTTTATCTAACTATTTAATTCCTATATCTATCAAAATATAGAATGTTGTCTTAAATAAGTAATTATAAATTTCTCTTATATAATCATTAAGATTTAACATTTGAATTATACAATATTGTTATAATTTTCAGAATATAATTTCATACTAATTATATCTCATATAAATAAATGGAGGGATTTATTTAGGACCTCATACCTTTAGGGATGCTTTTGCCATCATTTCTCACTTAAATGGAGAGGATGTCTATCAGATTATGAAGAGTATGGGCCATGAGCAGCTTTCCACTTCAGAGATATATTTGGAGAAAGTTTTTGAAAAAGAACGCCATGCGATTCATTTGTGGTTTGGGGAGTATATACAGAAGAATATCTTCATATTCAGAGGGGTTTTTGTGATTTTTGGCGCGCTCTTAAAAGATCCAGTTTCGAAAATGGTTTAAAGATTAAGGATTTGAAAAATAGTCCAGATTTAATAAAAGATATTTTAACACGTACATTTAATTCATGTTTGTTTTCTTCTTTTTATAAAGAAAATGATAAAAGAGGGAGAACAAATCATCTGGATGACTTGTTCCCCCTCTTTTTTAGAATCCCTTCGATATGCATGACGAAGGAATGATAGGACATGTGAGAGAATGCCACCAGGGCCGGCGTTGGAAAATGTTCATAACAAGTTAAAAAATGGAGTTCTAATATTTAGCTTAAAAAAATCGAATTAAAATATTTAATTCTTCTCTCCTTTCTCTTTTCCTGCTGATTTTTGATCCTTTATTTTAAAAGAAATGAGGAAGCTAATTAACGAAAGTACAGCGACGACAATAAATGAGATTTGCGCGCCATACATATCAGGATGTACTATCTCGGGACGCTGCTGAGCATTTTCGGTAGCTGATGTCATCACAGTAACAAGTATTGCTGTACCTACAGATGCGGCAATCATTTTCATCGTATTATCCATTGCTGCACCATGGGCGATTAAACGTTTAGGCAGCTGGTTTAAGGCGGCCGTTGAAACAGGCATCATAACCATGGCTAATCCGAACATCCGAATACTGTACATTACCATAATAAATGTAAAACTTGTCGAAGGACCAACATCCATAAAAGTAAAGGAGGACGCGGTAATGAGGAGTAATCCGCCAATAACCAGCCACCTGGCCCCAATCCGGTCAAAAATACGTCCAATGAACGGCGACATTATTCCGGTAATAAGTGCTCCAGGGAGTATCGCTAATCCAGCTTCAAACGCAGTAAATCCTCGCATGTTTTGCATAAATAGCGGGATGAGCGTTTCGGCACCTATCAGACCCATAAAGGTAATGGCTCCAATAATGATAGCAATCGGGAATAATGAATACGTGAACACCCGGAACTCCAACATTGGATGCTTCAATCGCAATTGCCTTTTGATAAACAATACAAGTGAAATTGTTCCAATGCCTAGGGATATGATGGTACTCCCGTCTGTCCAGCCATAATTACCAGCAGCTGTAAATCCATACAATAATCCACCGAAACCTACGGAAGATAATACAATCGAAAGCACATCCACTTTTGGCCGTGTAACTTCTGTTACATTTTTTAAAGCGAAGAACGCAACTATGATATCAATAATAGCAATTGGAAGAATGATAAAGAATAACACCCTCCATGAGTAGGTTTCCGTAACCCAGCCCGACAAAGCGGGCCCAATAGCCGGCGCAAAGGAAATGACCAGCCCGACCAGACCCATGGCTGCACCCCGTTTATGAACAGGGAAAATCATTAGGAAGACTGTCTGCATTAACGGGAGCATAATTCCGGCTCCGCTCGACTGAATCATCCGTCCTAGCAGCAGCATTCCAAAATTTGGAGCTAGCCCCGCTACCAATGTACCAATAGCAAAAATCCCCATCGCGGAAAGGAAAAGCTGTCTGGTGGTAAAGCGCTCCAGTAAAAACGCGCTAACAGGGATCATGATCCCATTAACCAGCATAAAAACGGTTGTTAGCCACTGTGCACTATTTGCCGTAACATTCATCTCCTCCATTACAGGAGGAATGGCGGTAATCATTAATGTTTGATTCAAGATCGCAATAAATGTACCCGCAAGCAAAAGAGCAACAATTGTTGTCTGTTTACGATTTGTTGAACTCAATTATGGTCCCCCTTTACGATTTGGAAAAAACATACTTTTGTAGATTACACGAATTTACATCAGATTTCCAGTAATTTGCTGTTAAAAATAAATGCAATAAAGTCGGCATTAAATACTTACTTACCCTACAAATAAATAGAAGAAAGTCGTCATATTCAGAGTGGTTTTACTGAATTTTGTACTCTATTGAACGGCGCTCTCTTTATTGAATAATTACTAAAACAAGAATTATAATAAACTCATTTAAATTCACTAGTATTGGTTTGAACTGTTTGGTTCAGAAGATAATTAGGTCTTTACCACGGGTAGGTTTTATAAATATAAAGATGGAGATACGTAGCAAAATCATGCTGGGCTTTTGAATATAATAAGTGATAATCCTAGTATTCGCGGGTATTTTAACTCTTCTATTTAATTCTTTAAAAAGCTCTATATTTTCTTTTTCCCTCCTGCAAATAAAAAGCACCCAATTTAATGGATGCTTAGATTTCCTTTCTTTCGTAATCTTATTTCAAATTTATCACTGAAAAATTCATTTGCATTAAAAATAGTACTAATGTCTGAAATATCACCTATGTTCACAATTAAGGCTTCATCAACTTCTTGATCTGTAAGAACTATGCGATATTCATATTGATTTTCAAAGTATTTATCTTTCCAAAAATAAATATCAGTCCCTTGATTTTTATAAGAGCTCATCCTAGCTGAGGAATTGATGTTATAATCATCATATTTTACCAAGCCCCCTCTGTAAGCATAACCTTTTTCATTGAGTGTTCTAGTAATTCTGTCAATAAATTGCGATGGGGTAACAAAAATTAAGCTATCTCCGAACTCCCTGATCATTTTATCGATTTGTTCATTAGGTAAATCAAATTTGGTATAGTAATATTTTTCATCCTCCTTAACCACTTTTAACATATCGCTAACAATTGCAAACATAGAATATAATGGCCTTTTTTCATTTATATTTTTTCTGAAATTCATTTTTTTAGTTCGCCCCGACATTATTAATTCATGGGTATCTTGAGTAAAGAAATTCATTGTTAATTCCGTAAAAACATGTGCTGCTTCAAATTTGTCTCCTACACCTTTTTCTCCTGAAGCATTTTCTATATCAATATACTTTTTAAAATTATTCATATATAAATCTCCAGATAAAAACCTTTCCACAAAAGGTGTGAACTTTATAAATCCAAAAACTTGACCTTTAAATCCAACGTCTGATATTTTCATTCTCTTCATTCCCTCCTATTTGACTACTAAATTCGACAAAAGGGACTATTCACCGGTATTTATTCCAAGACTATTAAGGAACGTTTACTGTTAGTGAACATGTAAGAATGTATGCCTAGTTCATAAAGAATATACTTCATTAAAAAACGCTTATCCAAAGGATAGACAGTCTTTCTTCTGTTTAGCTTCCACAAGCATATTCGTTATGATTTCCTGTTGTCTTAACAAATTACTAAGGTCTAAAAGCTGAATTACTCTAATTTTATGAGGTTCACCTTTGTAATACAGCACACACAACTGGTTCGCATCGATTGCGTATGTTTTTACCTTCCGTAAACAGGTATTATTTGCCTGATAAGAAATATCGTATTTAATATAGAATCCCTTGTTCCTCCAGATATTGAATAACGGGAGAAGTAATGCCCTGTAGATACTAAAATGAGCATATCCAGCCTTAAAGAATTTTCAGAGCTTCAGCAATTATTTCGGCTGTTTCTTTATCAGGTAATGTACCTGTTAAAGCGGAACGGTTTAATTATTTCTTAGTTATTGCTTGTACTTACTTTTTAATTTCTTATAAAGCTTTCTTTAAATATGTCCTGGACTTAAAAAATTTTTAAAGCAGCAATCGTGAACATACCGAATATCACGAGGGCAGCGGTACTGTATAATAGAAGTATAAGTTTACCTATTTTTGATGTTAATTACTTTGCGTTCAGCTTATTTAAACTAAAATATCGGTAGAAAGGTTGGTAACTATTGTGAGTATAAATCCAAATATGGTGGAGATAGCCTCCCTCCTAGGAGAAACGTCACGTGCAACAATACTTGCTAGTTTACTGGATGGGCGTTTTCATACTGCAGGTGAATTAGCATTGATGGCTGTAATAACACCTCAAACTGCCAGCTTTCACCTTTCTAAATTAGTGGAAGGTAACCTTGTTAAAGTTGAAAAACACGGGCGACATCGTTACTATCAGCTAGCAAATGGAGAAATTGCGCAGATTTTAGAATCGTTTCTTGCCATTTCCCCACCTCCTCAAGTTCGGTCGTTAAAACAATCAAGCCAAGTTAAAATGCTTCAGGAAGCCAGAACCTGTTATGATCATTTGGCAGGAAAACTAGGAGTCCAATTAACTGAATCGATGTTGAAGGCCGGATATTTGAAAAAAGAAGAGAGAGAGTTTACAGTTACGCCCAAAGGAAATCATTTTTTTTCTGAATTCGGCATCGATTTACTTGATTTAAGAAGAAAACGCCGTTCATTTTCCCACTCATGTTTAGATTGGAGTGAACGTCACCATCATCTTGGTGGAGCTTTAGGGAATGGGCTCCTTACACATTTTTTTGATTTAGGCTGGATAGTCCGTGTTCCATCTATTCGCGCAGTAAAAGTAACACCTAAAGGGAAAGAAGGATTTAAAGAAGTTTTTTGTATAGAGGTATAATTTAATAATCCCTCATGATGAAAAAGAAAAGGGCTCTTTCTTTTTCATCATGAGGGAATTTCTGTCTTTAGCAGCTTAGAGCAAACAATCCGATTACTATAAAGCTCTTTTAACGAATTTATTTTCCTTTTGGAAATTGCTATTTACAAGATAGATGCCAATGATGATAAACAGTCCGCCAATTAGGAGTGAAGTGTATATCGGTTCGCCTAATAGTGCCCACCCTGATAAAACACCGAAGAAAGGTGCCAAAAATAAAAAGGCACTTGTTTTTCCTGGATCACTCTTTTGTAAAAGGTAATACCAAACAGCAAATTGAACGATCGATGACATGATACTTAACCATAATAAAATGAACAACGAATTGCCATTCATTATGAAAAATGGTTTTTCAAGAATAAAGCTGCCAAGTAAAAGCAGTAAACCGCCAAAAAGCATCTGATAGGCAGATAATACCCATGTATCGGAAATCGCTCCCCATTTTTTCGCCAATAAAGTGGAAATGGCCCAGAAAACAGAAGAAAGAATACCGAAAAGAATACCGACCTTAAATTCAAGTTGCGCTCCCATCGTTATAATTACTCCAACTAATCCTAATAAAACACCAATCCATTGATATAGTTTATAGCGTGTTTGTGAAAAGATTGTACCGAATACAACAACAAGTAACGGGTTCGTGAATGTAAGAATTGAGGATTCACTTGCTGTAATCGTGCGTAAACTCAGGAAAATGCACCCCATAACTCCGGCTGTTTGAAAAGTGCCGATAATAAGCATTTTTATCCAATCCCCTTTAGAGTTTGGATGCGGTCTTTTTAAAAAGATTACGATCATCGCCATTATGAGTCCGGCAAGTGTGAAGCGTAATGCTGCTAATAATAATGGGGATGAATAAGGTAGACCAATTTTAACTACTGCAAAAGAAGAACCCATCAAAAATGTCGTTAAAAGTATCAACACTGTAAATTTGTAAACATTCATTTTTTTATCTCCTGACATATTTAAATGACCAATCTACAGATATTATAGCCGGTGATTATTTCAGCTCTCATCGAAATATGGAATACAAGTGGAGATATAATATCGACATATTAAAGGGAATCTTCATGTTTAATTCGCATAAGTAACCTCTTTAAATCATCATATTCATCTATACAAATCAAATTTTAAAAAAGAGTTTACCTCAATTCTTGAAGTTTTACCTCTCCTATCAACCTTACTAAGCTTGCAATTCCTACTTTTCATATATCTCTAGAGGCAAATCATCCGGATCACAAAAAAAAGTAAACCTTTTTCCTGTTAACTCATCAACGCGGATAGGTTCGACTGGAATGTTTTCTTTTTCTAAATCTTCAATCGCTTGATTAATATCTTCCACTTCAAAAGCAAGATGTCTGAGACCCCTAGCTTCAGGATAACTAGGACGATGGGGGCTATCAGGAAATGAGAACAATTCCAGCTGATATTCCCCTCCGACGATTAGATCCAATTTATACGATTTCCTTTCTGACCGATAAGTTTCCTTCTTGATATCACACCCTAAAATATTTACATAGAAGTTCTTTGACTTTTCATAATCAGAACAAATTATTGCTACATGATGTATTTTTTTCACCTTCATTTGTGTCCTCCCTAAGAACATTGATTATTTTTATAAACTAATTTTACCAAAGTTATACATTAATAAAAACTTAGATTTCAGTGTCTCCTTCAGACTCCACTAGTACATCCATTTTCCTGGATATAGGACTTAACACTCCACCAAATAGAGTAATTGCAGCAAATTGGAAAAATTGTATATTTTAATCATGGAAAATACCCAGGCCATACTGTTTGAATAATATTATTGATTATATCGTATAAAAAAATAAAAAGCCTTGTTAACTGAAATTCAGTAACATCAGGCTTGTCAAGATAGTAGCTGGCAGACTTTTTACTCTCTATATACCATTTCGAACAAACTTTTATAAATCCGAACGCCCACTTTTGCCTGCTTTTATATCGATCTATTTTACAGCAGGAATTGTTTGTGGATTTTCAGTCATGAAATTTTCCTTACCCGATTTCAAGGTCATAAAAGCGATAAAACAAACGACTCCGAATGAAACCAATAACCAAACAGCTCCATTAAACGATCCATCGAAAGCGTCTATGACAAAACCGATCGTTAAAGGAGCAATGAAGCCAGCTACTTGCATCCCTAAATTGACCACACCAACTGCAGAACCTCCGATTGCTTCCGGTAAATACTTCAGCGGCAGACTAAATATAATAGTGGATAGAGCTGCGGAAAATATAGGTATTATGGTTTGATAGATGATAACTCCCGTTACCGTTTCTGCATGAAACATGAGATAAACGAATAATGCTAGACCTAATCCACTAAAGCCCCCTATCCATTTTTCCCGACCAACTTTCACTTTATCCAGTACATAACCGGCGATAATATAGAAAGCCACCGACGCTATTGCAGGGATCATCTGTAAAAGACCCATGGAAATTAAATTCAGGCCACGTTCCTGCACCAAGTAGGTCGGCATCCATGACATCACTCCCCAGCTGATGAAACCATATGCAAACGAGGCAGCCATCAAACTAAGGACCAAGGGGGTTTTAAACAGCTTAATAAAAGAACCCTTGACAGGAACTTCCGTTAAGGAATCTACTTCTCGCGGGCCCTGACTCCCTACTCTTGGTTTTAATAAGAACAAATATAGTAACCCAATCGTAAACCCGAAAATCCCAATAATGCCAAACATCATCCTCCATCCGATACTAACAAGCAGAGTGGCTGCTAGAATGGGTGAAATGACACCCGCAACAGTGAGTGCGGAAAGAAACAAAGACATTGCCCGGGATCGCTTTTCTTCCGCGATGGACACTGATATCATTTTGGCCCCAGCAGGAAAGAAACTTCCTTCCCCCAATCCGAACATAAAACGAATGACCAACAACGATACAAAAGACCATGCCAATCCTGTTAGACTGGTAAAAATGGTAAAACTAAAGACAGAGACAATAAGCACGATTCTAGCGCCGAAACGATCGGCCATCCAACCGCCGGGGATCTGCATAATTGCATATCCTAAAAAGAAGACGCTTAATATCAGACCTGTGGAGGATGCGCTCAATTGGAGGTCATCGGATATATGGACAATCCCATAATTAATGACAAAGCGATCCAGTGCCGAGAACAAATTACCTGCAAAAAGTAATAACAAAATCATTTTTGGATTTTGACCGAATGCTAATTTGTTCACTAGCATAGCCCCCTAGTTTAGCTTAAATTTTCATCACAATTTTATAAACTCTAGGAAAACAGGATCATGGAGTCTCTAATGCCGAGGATGCGTGTTCAATGATAATCGGTGCCTTTATGTCAAACATATAGGATTTTCTTTTATAATTAGACCAGTAAATTTCCGGTAAGAAATTAAGTAGTCTTTACCTTTTCTTGTCCATATACTGGGTTTCCATCTATGAAGGTGGCCAGAATTGCTATGTCCCTAATTTCTTCTGGATGAACAGCTGTAGGGTCAGTCTCGAGAATGGTAAAGTCTGCTTGTTTTCCAATTTCTATGCTGCCTGATCGTGACTCATCAAAATTTAGTTTTGCGCCAAAAATAGTCATCGACTTTAAAGCTGTTTCTACATCAATGCGCTGTTCTGGGCCTAAAACATGACCTTCTCTCGTTATTCTATTAACTGCAGCCCATACGGAAAATAGGGGTGAGATTGGGGTAATTGGACAATCGGAATGCAGGGTGAACAATAAATTGTGTGCAACAGCTTCAGCTAACGGACTTATACGCCTTCCACGCTCCGGACCCAGGAAAATTTGTTTATGCCTGTCCCCCCAATAATATACATGATTGATGAAGAAGGACCCGGCTACATCAAGTTCCCTCATCTTCATGATGTCCTCGGTGGTTGCGGTTTGGACATGTTCGATTCTATGACGATGCTCTGTACGAGGGCTATTGGATAAAGCATATTCATAGGCCGCTAATATCGAGCCGATCGCTCGATCCCCGTTTCCATGCGTCGTGATTCTAAACCCTCGTCTGTGCAAGTCTAAGACTTCTTCATTAAATGCTTCCTGATGATGAATGAGATCTCCATATACATCTTGATTTTGATAATATGGAAGACGTAAAGCCCCTGTTAATCCTTGGATGGAGCCGTCCTGAAACATTTTTGCGCTATCTAATTTAACCCGTCCCCCAGACCTTTCCCTGAGTTCCAGGTCCAGTTGAGCTGGAGAATAACCTCCGAATGGCTGTCCTTCACGAAGCTGCTGATGCATGATCATCAGTCTCGTTCGCATCGGATTAATTTTTTGTTCAGCCGCTTTAAGATGAACCTCTAAATCTTCCAAATTATTAAATCCAACTGCAGCATCTGTATTCGTGGTAATTCCTTGAGCGACATAATCCTTTGAAGCCTTTCCTATCATGTCAACCTGTTGCCTAATTGTCATTTGGGGTATGTGATTATTTATTGGTGCCATTGCCGCTGGTTCATAGATTACCCCATTCAGCCTTCCGTTCTCATCCCGTCCATAATATCCGCCCTGGGGATCTGAAACATCATCAGTCAAACCTGCGCATTGCAAAGTTAGCGAATTTACTGCGGATAAGTGCCCTGAAGTGTGTGTGATGACTACAGGGTTATTTGGCGAAACCTTATCTAAATCACTCCTTGTAACATGGCGCTTTTCATACAAAAGCGTATCATCATAGCCATATCCCCTTATCCATTCGCCATCGGGAGTTTCTTTTGCTTTTGCACCAATTACCTCTAAAATATCTTTTATGGATTGATTGGGCGGAGTACCGCAGTTCACCTGTCCCATCGTTAATCCATACATTAAAATATGGTTATGAGTATCGATAAAGCCTGGTATTAGGGTGGATCCCTTTAAATCTACAACATCCGTACTTGCTGTAATCTCCACTGCACTTTTAGGTGGCTCACACTCATCCCAAATCCCGACAATTTTCCCATCTGCAACAGCAATTGACCTAGCCCGACGATTCCTGTTATCTAGAGTCAGCACATTTGCATTTTTAAATAAAAGATCAATTTTTATCATAAAATAAAGTCCCTCCCTTTTTTTGGTTTTAAATCCACTTCATTTCATCATAGTACTAACTTGGCAAACTGACAGATGGAAATACTGAATAGATAGGGCAAATATTTACAAATCAATAAGGATTAAAATGACACATCCTTTCTTTAATGAAACAATAGATTTACCCCATTTCACTAGTGGTGTTAACATCACGTCGTCCGAACCAGTATAAAAGGCATAGTTACATTAAAACATTTAAATTTATAATTTTCAATATTTTCTAATAATAGCAATAAATATAGGATGCTTTATTCAGCTATAAATGCTATTTAACCTAAAAAAAAACTGGAATCTAGTCTTTTAAGCTTTCACATATTTGATAGGACTTCATCTCAAAATATACTAGGCAGCACAATTCCCACCTTTATCCCAATACGACATTTCCCCTCTTTTCACATTTATATATATGTCCCTAAAAAGAGAGGTTTTTTGAATGTACTATAATTATTTTATATATCCTAATTATGTGCCATATTATTTTGATTCTGAGCTTATTTGAAAAAGAAACTCTCTTTCAATTGTTGGACAAGGTTCTTTTTCATCTTAAACATGATGATTCCCGATATCATGATCCCGATCCCGATCAATTTATTTAGGGTTAACGGGGCTCTTTCAAATCCGAACCACCCTAAGGTGTCAATCAGAACTGCCATCGTCAGTTGCGCGACAAGTACAATTGATATGGCATAGGCCGGTCCTAGGATCCGGATTGCCTGCATGATGCAATAGACGAGCACAACTCCCAAGACTCCACTTAATAGATACAGCTTGTTTATGTGCCCAATCGCTAACAGGTTCGTATCATCCATGATAATAAAAATGAATAGTGATGAGATGAAACCAAGCCCGAGAACAATCGTGGTTGTTGCCCAAGCTCCTACCTTTTCACTAACTCTAGTGTTAAGGACCGTTTGCAGACTGATGAAGACACCAGCTACTACGGCAAACATAATTCCTTGCATTAGATACAGCCTCCTGACTCATTCATATATATTGCCCTCCGCCCTTTCCCGTAGCCGCGATAAATCTTTAATATAAAGAATTCCTTTTTTTCTTTGAATGATACCTTCTCCACAGAGTTTATGGATGACACGATTTAAGTGCCGATAGCTTGTTCCTATGAGGTCTGCTATTTCGGTCAGATTCGAAGTGTTCATTTCTTTATGAAACATGGAGCCGCTCCCTTCTGATGAAAGAGATAACAGATAGCTTGCAAGACGTACTTCGACAGGGTAGAGCCTGTTCAAACTTGCGGCATGGGATTCTGTGTAAAACTTTTGTGTAACAATCTCCAATAAAAAATGCAAAAACTCATATCGGTTCGTTTCCATCGTTCGTAAATCATCAAAATGAATACCGATTACATAACCTTCACTGACTGCCTCAACTGTATGGAGTACTTCCATCCCTTTTATATATTCCACATCTCCAATAAGGGCCAATGGCGTTTTAAACCGAACAATTAACGATTTTCCTTCGGGTGAAGTTGTAAAAATCTTCACCTTTCCCTTTACGAGAAAATACATATAATGAATATCCTCACCCTTTGAACATAAAATTTCTCCATTATGGAATTGATAGAGAGATATTTTCTCCTTCAATTCTTCAGAAAAAATCATATTCAGCTCATATTGTTCGAGATATTTATTGAGACCTGAACTATTTTTTAATTTTTTCAATGTTCTATCACCTTTTTACAGTTTAAATATGACTACACCCATTAACATCATAGCCATTCCAATAACTTGTTGAATCGACACCTTCATCTTGATCATTCCGAATAGTCCCCTTGTATCGATAATGAAAGCACATATAAGCTGTGCAATTAAAATGGTTGCTATTGCGAAAGACATGCCTATTTGATTGATCGCAGTCATTTCTCCTAACACAATCACGACGCCGAGCATTCCTCCAAGCAGGTATAAAATGGGAACCTCCTGAAACCCCTCCGCCCTTCCATCACGGACGAATAAATAAATAATGATAGAAAAAATAAATCCTACGAGATGTACAAGCGCGGTAGTGTGCCACTCACTTAACTCCTCACTCATTCTTGAATTAAACACTCCTTGCAATGAAATAAACACTCCTGCAATTATGGAAGATATGATCCCTTTCACCCTGACTCCTCCTCTATGAGATTCTTCTATAATTAAAATACGGAAGTGGAGTGCAGAGAAAGGACATATGTCCCATTTCCATTTTTAATTTTTACGAAAAATTGATTTTCAACTTAAAATTCTCGAAATAAAAGGCTTGTATCGTTTGAAATTTTATTAGTATTCCCGGGAATATTTCGTTATATGTAAAAAAGAGCCCTCCAGTATGATTTGGGTGTACGAACACCACTCATCTTACAGAAGAAGCTCTATTAATTGGCACCTCAAACCTAATTTGACTGTTTGAGAGACAGAGCGAATAATCCTTAAAATTTAAACTGCGGTATATCCGCCGTCAACAATAAGACTTGTGCCTGTAACAAATGATGCATCGTCACTAGCAAGGAAGAGAACGGCTTTCGCCACTTCTTCCGCTCTGCCTAAACGGCCGATTGGATGTAAATCGATCAAACCTTGTCTTATTTCACCTTGTGCTTCGGCAATAAGTGGAGTATCTATATATCCAGGGCAAACTGCATTGACACGAATGCCATCTTTCGCATAAGTCGAACCTAACGTTTGTGTTAATAGTTTGACCCCACCTTTCGCAGCAGAATAGGCTGTTACCCCCGGTTTCCCTGCATGGCTATGGATGGAACCTGTATTGACAATGGCGCCGCCAGTAGCTTGTTTTTGCATTTGCTCTATCGCATATTTATCGGATAGGAAGACACCGGATAAATTAATATCAATTGTTTTTTGCCATTGCTCATAGCTTAACTCATGAATGTTTCCGTCTCTTGCAATTCCTGCGTTTGCGAACATGATATCCAGTTTTCCATATTTATTAACCGTCTCTTCGATCATATTCTTTACGTCATTTTCATTCGTCACGTCAGTTTTAACAAAAAGAGTATCATACCCTTTTCCATTTAACTCTTCTGACACAGCCTGTCCATGATCAGCAAAATCGGCAATGACCACCTTTGCTCCTTCTTCTGCAAATAATTGAGCCGTGCTTGCTCCAATCCCGCTTGCTCCCCCTGTTACGATTGCCACTTTGTTTTCAAGTCTCATCATATTACCAGACTCCTTTTCTTATTTTCTACGCAACAGATTCCTTAAACACCAGAAATCTCCATCCCTAGGGTTCTCCATAGACGACCATTCTTATACAAGCAAAAAGCTGACTACATTGTTGAAATCCTTGATTGAAATAGACTGGCCATCAAATAGCTTCATTCTGTGTTCATACATTTTTTATTTTACTCCTTACAATTTGAATTACTATCCTATAAACTGCTGTATAATAATATGGTTAGTCCCCCCTTTTTATAGGGTATTTTGTTTTAAGGAGAAGGAATTCACATGGCTCATCCCTTTCATGCATATGAAGAAATAACATTGCAGCAATTCATATTATTCATTAAAAGCCATAACAAACAGATTCAAGAAAATATCAATATTTATTTGAATCTAGAACCCTTCATATTAGAACCTGAACGAAAGATGATACAAACATTACTGGAATCATTTTTACTATTTTTATCCGCTCCAAATATCGACGACATAAATGACACATACGAAGAGCACTTGGATTCTTGGCTACAATTACATTTACCCCTTTTAAATGATAATCATTTCAGCATGTTCCGATTAATCTTTGAAAAGTCGATTGTTACCTTAATGGTAAACCTGAAACATGCCCAAACCCTTTCCATTCTTATGTTCCTATTATCCATTTTCTCTCATCTCATCCATAGCTATAACAAGTGGACGGGCGACGAACCAGAGCAACATCCCAAAACCAAACAAGAGAATGCAGAACTTAAAAGACTGCAGCTACTGGACCAATTAGATGAACTTTTAATTATCTCAGCAGGATTTAAGGATTTTGCTTTTATCCTAAAAAAATGTGAGGAGTTCTTTAACTATAAAAGATGTGTTTTTTATGCTTATATTCCTTGGTCCAATCAATTTCATGGCACCATTGGATCCGAGCTGCCAAAAGTTCAGAGTATGAGGGGACACGTCAGCTCCAGGCAATCCATGGTATTCAATTCAAAAAAGCCGGTATTTATTAAGAATCCCCATATTTACATTAAAGAGGAACATATACAGCTATTTAATCTTTCATCTGTCATTTTTGTACCGATTGTTCATAACCAGCAAGTGTTCGGCTGGCTGACCTTTGATCAATTAGGGGAGGAATTCAATTATTCAATAGATGAACTGACTTTACTTGAACAGGTCGGAAAAAGGCTCGGATTATATTTATCAAGAAAGGATGATGAGGTATCAATTGGTACCGACATACAATTGACGGAACGTGAATCCATGATTTTAAATTTGCTGGCGGAGGGCTATAACAATAAAAAAATGGCCGAATTATTGCAATTAAGCGAGCATACCGTTAGAGATTATGTAAGCAGTTTAATGACAAAGTTTAAAGCTAAAAACCGTACACAGGCAGTAGTTTATGGGTTTCGGTTAGGTCTATTGAAATAAAATTGAATCAATCAACAGCTTATGACGATTTGTCATTAACGAATCTATATAGAGGGCCAAAAAAAGACCGAAAAATTTTTTTCGGTCTTTGATCTTCTTGAATTTTTCATTTATTACAAAAGAATATCCTTTATTCAACTTCACTTTTTTTCTCTGTTTTTCCAGATAAAAACCATCCGCCGATAGCAATAAGAAGCATGACTGACCAAAAGATTATATTCCAAATCGGTCCTTCAACAAAATCGTGAGAGATAATGTGCACGGCTGGATGCGCAAGGGTATGCATTAATAACTTAACCCCTACCCAACCAACGATTAACATGGCTGCCGTTTCGAGGCTAGGCCGCTCCGTCAGGATCTTAACGAAGTATCCTGCAGCAAACCGGATGACGATTAAACCTGCAATTGCACCTAATAAAATAACAATGAATTTAGCCCCATCCATACCTCCTATATCACCCATTGGTGTATCTGGCAAGGCAATGACAAGAGCGACTGCAGCTAAAATGGAATCAATAGCAAATGCAATATCAGCTAATGCAATTTGCGCAACTGTCATACGGTAGCTTTTCCCTTTTTTTTCTTTGTCACCGTGGTCCCTTTTTAGTAAATGCTTTAATGAGATGAAAATCAAATATGCAGCCCCGATTGCTTGAACTTGCCAAACGTGGAAAAGGTACGAAATGATGAAGATTGCACCAATTCTAAATATAAAAGCCAAAAGCAACCCAATATTAATCGCTTTTTTTTGCTGTTCTTTTGGTAAATGCTTTGACATGATGGCTAACACCAATGCATTATCTGCAGATAATAAACCTTCTAAAAAAATTAGAATAATTAACACCCAGCCATATTCCAATAATAACGATAGTTCCATGATACCCCCCTAAAAGCATGTATAAGAATGCGTATATGACTTCAAACCCAACAACACTTTCTCCTCAATATTGTCCCATCTTATCTACTTCCTTATTCAACCCTAACGTCCCATTAGCTCTATAACATATTCCATTTTGCTTAGCCTTAGTTCACATTGGCATTTATATCTTCACACTTCGGCAATCACCAACTCCATACCTATTCTGCCATTAAATGATATTTCTGTAAAATGTCCCTTGTGATATCCCTAGCTTCAGCCGATGTACCGGAGATATTCGTTACAAAAACATAGTCACTTCCCTTTGTTTCAATAAAACCAACATACCAGCCAATGTTTGTCCCCTGCCCTGTTTTTCCGTAAAGTGTATAGCTGTCCCCTTCAGTCTGGATCATCATCCTTTTAATGGAGAGAATCTTCCTTTTGATAAGAATGTCATGAAAACCGTTGTTTGGTATTATCAAGCAATGGCCCGTGACATTGGAGAGAGTCGAATGGAGGCTGCCAGAAGCCTGCGTTTTTTCAAATTCATCACCTCAAAAATTCATTTACAATCCTATCCATTCTATCAGATAAACTCAATATTTTTAAGATTAAGAATTCTCATCTTTACATTATATGCTTAATTAAAAAATAGCACGGCGGATAAGATGGAACGTTAAACATCATTGCGCCTTATATGATCTAGTGCAATATTAAACAAATGAATAAAATCAATGGTTTTCCCAAATAATAGGTAGACTAATTAAGGGAGGGATTTATATGGATGCTAAGCGTGTAAAACAGATTCTTTCTTCTTCATCTGACATTGAGGTAAGGTATAATGGCACTTCAGTATGGATTGATAATTTAAATGAAGATGGAAGAACGGCTACAGTACATCTAAGAGGCCCATTAGAGGAAAGATCAGACGTAGCCATTGACGAACTTAAAGAAATCTAAGGAATATCCATTAAAAACTGAGCTCCTCTCGTAATGAGAAGAGCCTTTACTTATTTCAACCTTAATTTTTGACCGATATAAATTTTGTCGGGGTCTTTAATTCCGTTAAGACTAACTAGAGATTTTACCGTTGTTTTATGTTTTTTTGCAATGAAGCTAAGTGTGTCGCCTTTTGTAACTGTATAAGTTGTGGTTGTTTCAGTTTTAAATGCACGGGAGTTGTGCGTCCTAAAAGTATTTATTGTATTTGTAAAATCCCTATAGGCTATATTCAAATCCACCTTTGTGCTGATCCCACTTACCTTACCTGAATCAGAATGCTGCCATATATCTGTGCTACGTCCCAACGTGCTGTTATATCTGGCAATCCACAATGCGTATTTCTTCAACCTTGATTCATCTAAAGTATTTTCGAGAAAGTATTTACCAGTATACAGCATAGACGTGTATCCAGCTTTTTCAATGGCTTCTAAAAATGCGATTGCGGCATCGGTCAGCGTTTTTTTATTTGCCTTTTTTTTATTTTCCTCAAGATCGAGAACAACAGGATAATTTAAAGCGAAAGAGCTGATTGAATCTAAAAAATAAACAGCCTCAGCCTTTGCTTCTGCAACAGTTGCAAACTTAGCATAGTGATAGGCCCCGACTTTCAATCCCGCTGCCAATGCTTTTGGTGCATTTTCTTTGAAATAGGATAGCTTAGAATAACTCGTTCCCTCTGTTGCTTTAATGAACACGAACTTCACGCCTGCCTTTGCAACTTCCTCCCAATTTATAGCACCTTGCCAATGTGAAACATCGATTCCCTTGATATATTCCATATTAAAGTCCTCCTTAAGGATACAACCCTATGGGGGTAAATGTTTTATGATTTTAACATATCCCTTATAAAAACATCATATAGTGATAAATGCAGTCCCGTTGCCCACTGCCCACCTTATATTAAGATATTTGATTGAGTTAAAACAATTATAAATCTTTAAATTTGGCTCTTTTAGTAAAGATTGTTGTTTTTAAAACGAAACTATTTAAGGTTGATTGGAGCGGAAGTGCGAGACTCCTGCAGGAGCAGCGGGACAGGTGAGACCCCACAGGCGTTTACGCCGAGGAGGCTCACCGCCCGCCCCGCGGAAAGCGAGCATCTGGAGGGGAAATCAACCACACCTCACTACTTGGTAAATAGCAACAAAGTATGTTAAAACAGCCTTAAATTTAAATTGAAAGCAAAGTATTATGCTGCTTCCTTTTGTTTTCAAAGATTATTTTATGCTATACTGATTTTATTAATATCAGAAGGGATGATGGGTGGCCGATGATTAACTAATCTTATTTTTAAAATTTGAAATCACATATTTCAAATCATACGAAATAGGATTAGTCTGCCCATTTTCTATAAATTGTAGAGCTATCATGAAAATAGCTCTTATTTGATAATGTACAGGTACGGCTAATCCTTCCATATGAACTGGGAGGATTTTTTTTATTCTCCCTTTAAGGAGAGGGATAATTATATGAAAGAACTATTAAAATTAACCAATATCAGCTTTGAAATATTGGACCATAACATTTTTAAAAATGTTAATGCTAGTGTTCAACAAGGGGAAATCATCGGTATCATTGGCAAAAATGGTGCCGGTAAATCTACGTTGCTGCAATTAATTAACAATGATTTAGAGCCTGCACATGGACGAATCCAATGGCTGCAGCAAGACTTGAAAGTTTTTATGGTTGAACAAGAAGTCGAGTCGCATTCTTCAGAAGATAAGACGCCTACCGAAGTTAAATTACTGGATAAAATGCATGTACCAAGCCATGACTTCCTACAATTAAGCGGAGGAGAAAAACTCAAAGCCCGGCTAGCAAAAGGACTTTCTAAAGATGCAGACCTTTTACTATTAGATGAACCGACGAACCATCTTGATGAGGCCAGTTTAGGATTCCTCAATGAACAACTTAAATATTATAGAGGTACCATTATTTTTGTTTCGCACGATCGTTATTTTTTGGATGCTGTTGCAACGAAAATTTGGTCGATTGAAGATAAAAAGCTAATTGAGCACAGAGGGAATTATTCTAGTTATATGGAGGTTCGTAAACAGAAAAGACTTACACAACAACGTGAGTATGAAAAACAGCAAAAAATGGTTGAACGGATCGAGGGACAAATGAATGAAATCAATTCTTGGTCAAAAAAAGCCCATTCTCAGTCGACGAAAAAGGAAGGAGTTAAGGAATACTATCGCGTGAAAGCAAAGCGAATGGATGCACAGGTAAAATCTAAACAAAAGCGTCTTGAAAAAGAGCTTGAAAAAGCAAAAGCTGAACCTGTTGAATCAGAATATACTGTACGCTTTTCAATTAAAACAAAAAACAAGACGGGAAAACGTTTTTTGGAAGTTAAGAATTTAACTAAGACTTATAGCGGGCGAACACTGTTTGAAAACGTCAATTTCACGATTCAGCATGGTGAGAAGATTTCCATTATAGGCCCCAACGGCAGCGGAAAGACGACATTATTAAAAATAATTGTTGGACATGAAACTTTTGCGGGCGATGTATGGATTTCACCATCTGCAAAAATAGGCTATCTGACGCAAGAAGTATTTGATTTACCACTTGAATTAACACCCGCCCAGCTTTTTCATAAAGTTACATTCGAGTCGAGAGGGAATGTTCAAACTTTAATGAAGCATTTAGGCTTCACGGCGTCTCATTGGACAGAACCTATGAAGAATATGAGTATGGGTGAACGGGTCAAATGTAAGTTAATGGAATATATCTTAGAAGAAAAAGATGTGCTTATTTTGGATGAGCCGACAAATCATCTGGACTTAGCTTCACGGGAACAACTTGAAGAAACCTTAGCACAGTATACTGGAACGCTAATCGTCGTTTCGCATGATCGATATTTTCTCGAAAAAACGACAAGCAGCAAACTTGTCATTTCGAATAATCGCATACAAAAACAATTGTATGAACCATCATCCTCAAAAAGAGATGATTTGGAAGAACTGCGATTAACACTTGAAACAGAAAGACAGGAAGTTTTGGGAAAGCTTAGCTTTATGACTCCAAACGATAAAGCGTACCCAGAACTCGATAAGAAGTTTAATGCGCTTACGAAAAAAATAAACGAACTTGGTGACAAATGATTATCAACTGTAACTTAATGTGCTGGATGATAACCCTTAGAATGAATTAGCTCTAAGGGTTTTTTAGATATTACCATGGAGTCCTGCCGAAGTATTATTGAATATTTAATAAAGTACAGTCTCCGATCATTCAGGAATTTTTTACACACCTTGGCCATCAACCAATTGGTTTGAGGTGCTAAAAAGATATTAGTAAATGATTTGATTTACAAATTGAGCAGAATACTAATGCCCCCTTGTTAATAAGATTGAATGATGGATATGTTTTAAGAGGGGGGCTTAGTTATGAGTGAGAACACACAGGAAAATATGAGGAAAAACTCTGGAATGTTTGTTGAACGCTCTTTAGATGAGATTCGTTTTTGGTCAAGAATAATGAAGGAACACTCGTTATTTCTGAGACTAGGTTTTAGATGTGAAGATACACAGCTAATTGAGGAAGCTAATCAGTTTTATCTTATATTTGAACGGATAGAACAGCAATCCCATTCATTTACAAATCAAGCTGATCCAGAACAGATCAGGAGATTTAACGCGGAGGTGCAACAA
Organism: Bacillus sp. T-10(2022); assembly: GCF_056502895.1. Lineage (NCBI taxonomy): Bacteria > Bacillati > Bacillota > Bacilli > Caryophanales > Bacillaceae > Bacillus > Bacillus sp. T-10(2022). The sequence continues at coordinate 2,058,609 of NZ_CP113518.1, read as the reverse complement.
GCTGCCACAGGCATATTTTTGTTTAAAAGGAAGGTATTAGGATTAATACTCACCTGTAAACTGCCTGGTGCAAACAACTTCCCACTTCTAGTCGACCATACAAGCAGAGAAGCCAATTATTTTAGAAAACGATTAATAGAATTAAATGAAGGTAAATTGAAACCACTTGCAGATGCCATCATCAAGGAAAATGTTTTCTTTTTAAGAATAATGGCGGATCATGCAAAATTCATTGGACATCTCCTTGATCCATCGGAAAGAAAGCTGGTGGATATGGCGCGAAACTTTAGTAATGATTTTGATCAATTAGTCTTTCAAGCCGTAGACTTAGAGTCCATGAAACCGCAATCTCAGACGGCCCCTCTTCTGGATCAATTTCTAGATCAGAACCGTGTTTCCGTAGTATCACTTCGAGACTTTAAGAAAACCGCCAGAGATTTAATCGAAGAATGCAAAATCAAGAGCATCATTCATCCACTATTGGCTGATCACGTTTTCCGTGAGGCCGAACGTTTCCTTGAAATTATTGATATGTTTGAATCCCATCTTACAGGTTAAAATGCAATTAATTGAGTATGAAGGATATAGAAAATTGAAATTACCGGATAAAGAAATTCTAACCTAAAATATGCCCCTCTCGATTTAGAGAAGGGCTTTTATATGTAAAAAGTTAAGACAGTGAGTTCACCAATGTTTTAAGTTTCTCTTTATCAGATACAGAAATCCATGGTAAATCCAGATTATCATCATTAATACCAGGTTGGATAATGCGGCTATTTAATAGATCACAAATACAGTCATTTATGAATTGGATATCTTGGTCTGATATTTTCCGGTTAAATGTTAAAGAAGCGGCTCCTGTTTGTTTGGTTATCCCCCCTATCAAGCCTCTTTGATTTAATGAACTTCTGATCACTTCTCTGATTGCCTCTACACTAGTCAATGGAAATACATCAAGGTGCTTAACAATCATTCTAAAAATATCTTCTTTAGTTAAATCCTGTTCAATTTCATGTCGCAATTATTCCACCCCCATTCGTCAAAACATTCTTCAAACGAAACGTAAAATCCTCCTTTATCTTCAAAAAGGTCGATACACACTTCCCTTTTGAGTGCCGCACAGTATCCCGAATATAAAAATTAACACAAAAAAAACCCCTCTCGATTAAGAGAAGGGCTTTTAACAATGGAGGAGTACCACTTAGGGGGTAGTACAATAATATAATTATCGCCAAAATAATACATTTATATTCACCCCCTTCCTCAAGTTGATGAGAACGGCTTTACCTGCCTTCTAGACATTGAAAATTGTCGCCTTAGTCGTCCCCGCTCTGCCTTAAATCACTTTTTTGCTTTGTTCCCTGACCATTCTTAAATAATTCTACAATAAGACCTGCTATTATAACGGCTCTTTAATGGTTTCGAATGGAAAATTGCATTCTATCTCCTTTGATCGGAGTGCCGCCATTGCATTATATTAACGGATTCAAATGATTAAACGGATGGATGGTCCTATCTTTTGAATTATGGATGCCTCTTACACTATTCAATTTTCACCATGTTTCTGATATGCTTTTATCAATTGAAAAAAGAAAGGTGTAGTTACGATGATAAAGGAATTCAGGGAGTTTATTACCAAAGGAAACGTTCTCGAACTTGCAATAGCTGTAGTAATGGGTGCTGCTTTTGGGAAGATCGTTTCATCACTAGTCAATAATATTATCACACCGCTAATAGGAATTTTATTAGGGGGGATCAATCTTTCTTCGTTAAAGATTACAGTTGGAAACGCAGTAGTTCAATACGGTGAATTTATCCAAGCTGTGATTGATTTCTTGATCATTTCGTTTGCGATTTTCATGTTTATGAAGGTAGCGAATTCTCTTATTAGAAAAAAACAAGCGAACGAGGAAGAGGTATTGGAAGCGGTACCGGCATCCGAGCAATATTTAAAGGAAATCCGTGATCTTTTACAAAAAAATTCACGGCAGGATGAAACATCATAAGTATTGAGAATAAGATAAAGCCCCTCTCTTAATCGAGAGGGGCTGGTTAAAGTCATAATGAACTGCGTATCCGTTACTTTAACAAGACATGCGACACTTATTAAAGAACAGTGTGTCGGAATTCGTGGCAAAGTGACAGTAATGTTGGCAATCAAAAGAGTCTCTCTATCAACCCAATAGCAAGTATCAGCTGGAACTGCTGCAATAATTTATAACATCTTTATTTGAACAAAATTATACAACAATCAGCTATTTCGAAAAACTAACATTGGATTATGGGATAATATAAGGCATCCTCCTGCTTCAACATATTATTTATCGGCAATATTTATCGCGTAAGGCAAGGGTATACTTAACCGATTGTACTGTACCTTTTTCTTGATCTTCAATCATTTGTTCTAAAAGTTCTTTTGGAGGATAATAGTAATCCAATGGTTTAATGACACTTAAATCATAAGGAGGTTGTTCAACTTTGAAAGCTCCTTCTCCAACCGCAAAGACTCCGCCAGCACCAAGCTCTCTCTTAAAATTGATGGCATATGGAAAACACATTTCAACGTTGATTCTAGTTAGGGTAGATTTCTCAACCAGTATTTTAAAACACTCTTCTGTATCAATATTACCTGTCCCTACTGGTACACCACATACCCTATAATCCTCGCCGTCATGAATGATAATATGATCTTTAAAATGGGTTGTGAATGCATATGGCGCTAATTTTCTTACAGCTTCAACCGGATCCTCCCATGCCATCATTCCGTTGCCCACATCACAATGAGCGCTAACCCAAGGGCTGTTGACTTCATTTATAATTTGGATAACCTCATCTGTTAATTCTTCCTCATGATTTTCCACAGCTAGTTTTATCCTGTATTTCTCTAATAATGGTACAATTTGTTTAATATCTCCTGGTGCTTTTTTCAATCTTTCCGGATCATACTCTCCTAAGCATGTATACGTGCGAATCACATCCGCTCCGATTCTATGTGCTGCTTCAATGACCTTTTTTAGATGTTCCGGATCGCTTCCATTTGTGTCTATTTCAGCGAAAAATCCATACTTTTGAATTTCTTTTCTTACTTTCTCTAAATATTCCGGCTCAAATGATTCTAATGTACCCCATCCTGACAACCCTGGCCATGGAACAATATTGATCATGACTCCGTCTAATCCCAATTCAGCTGTTTTTCTGATAAAACCGAAAATATCCATTCGACCCGTAATAAATTGCAAGTGATAGCTTTCTGTTTCTAATCCAATTTTCATTTTTTCCCCACCTTTAATTAAGCATTAAGTTTTCTTGGAAATTTTGTTGGTTTCTTTTTTCTTGTTGTTTGCGATTTTAACTAAGCTGCTTATAATAAACCCATTGATTGCTGGTGATCGACCTAACATGCTTCCATAAAGAATAAATACAAACATAGAAGGAGCATATCCAACTAAGCAGGCTATAGAAACTGTTGCACAACTTATTTCTACCGGTCCGCTTAACATATCATTTTGGTTAATTTTGAATAGTTATACTAATCAATTTAAGTGTATATGGAAGAAAACAATTCTTTACCAATGGAGCCTAAATAGAATGACTCCCGCACCTTATGGGAGTCAACTATTAGTCTAAAATTAAAGGGCATTTTTTTTAGTTTAATGTCCAGAAGTGATTTTGATGCCTATAGCCCCTGCAATGATACACATAATGAATAGGTTTAATCTTAAGCTTCTAGGTTCATTAAAGAAGATCATTCCTGCTAAAACACTTCCAACAGAGCCGATACTGGTCCATATTGCATAGGCAGTCCCCACTGGAAGAGAAGTTAATGACAAGGATAGAAAATAAAAGCTTAAACTCCCCAAAAAAAGACACGCTACAGAGGGGAGCAATTTTTTAAAGCCGTCTGCACGTTTCAGGCTTATAACACTACCGATTTCGGCAAATCCGGCAATAATAAGAAAAAACCAAGCCATTGAATCATCCCCTATATCAGTTCATTTCCTTTAATGTTTAGGTTGTGCTGGATGGACTTTTATTCCAATCATCCCCAATATCATTAAAGCCATAAAAAATACTTTCAGTGGATTAATGGTCTCACCCAAAAAAAGCATCCCAGTTACTACAGTTCCCACCGTTCCCAATCCAGTGAAAATGGCGTAACCAGTTCCTAAGGGTATTGAATTTAAAGCTTTTGAAAGTAAAAAGAAACTAAAGATTATAATAACTACCGTAAATATACTAGGTATAATTTTGGTGAATCCGTGTGAATATTTAAGACCAATCACCCAGACAATTTCCAAAAGTCCTGCCATTATGATATATATCCATGCCATTTTATCGCTCTCCCCTTTGGCATTGACACTTATTTTTGAACCACGAAGTTCTCCATATATCGATAAATCGCATAAGCTACCCCATTTTCATCATTTTTAAGGGTTGTCGTTGTACAAGCATTTTTTATGACATCTTTTGCATTTCCCATCGCTACGCTGTATCCAACTTTCTGAAACATGGATAAATCATTGTTGCTGTCACCGATTGCCATAGCCTTATCTAATGAGCCATTCATCAAGAAAGCCAATTTTTCAAGGGCCATTCCTTTTGAAGCTCTTTTACTAGTAATTTCAATGTTATGATCAGCAGATGAAACGACCATCAACTCATCAAACTTTTTGAATTGGTTCCATGCTTCCTCTAATTTATTTTCATCAAAAGAACATGCTAAAATGTTATGGAATTCTTCCTCCTGTATTAAGATATCATGATAGTTTTCAACTAAAACATATCCAAACTGGTCAAATTGCCTTTCCGCTATTTCAACTAATTCTTTCATATCTGTATTCAAATCTGCGCTTTTCAAACTTTTAATCTCATTTTGGAAATGTTCTCTTCCCTTTTTAAGAGTATAGATGGCTTTATCAGTGAACACTTCGTAATAATAATTCCGTTCATCTAACCATTGGAGAATAGATTCGACACGATCTTTTGTTATCGTAATAGAAGAAATGCACTTTGCGCTTTTTGAATGAATGGTTGCGCCATTTGTCCCGATTACAAATGGGGAAATCCCGGCTTTTTCACAAATTGTTTGAACGTCAAAATAAGCCCGTCCTGTTGAAATAACTATTTCAAAGCCTCTATCTTGGGCATATTGAATCGCCTTTATATTTTCTTCACTAATTTCATTCTGGTCGTTTAATAATGTTCCGTCTAAATCTATCGCAATGAAACTCATGCTATATAGCTCCTTTTCTCATTCTATCTATTAAATTTTCTTTCTAGCTTTTTTACCTGCTATCAATAAAAATCAAAATACAAAAGAGAGTACTCCCTCTTCCATCTCGATATATCCTTTTATGGGCTATGCTTGAATCCAATTGACTTCCTCTAATCTTGAATCATTTCTCCATTCCTCTGGAAATGGTTGCTCGCAGACAATCACATCTACTTTTTCTAGAGGACAAACTTTACAAAAGGTGTCGACACCAATTTTAGAGTAATCCGTTAGCAATATAACTTGCTTTGATACCTCGACCATCTTGCGTGAAACTAATGTTTCACGTAAATGATAATTACTAACACCACTTTGAATGGAAACACCACCAGCTGAAATGAACGCTTTATCAATATTAAATTGATTTAACATTTGTTCAGTGAGACCCCCGCATATAGATTGATGCTTTGGATCAATTTGTCCTCCCAGTAATAGAATTTGTCCTGTAAACTTATTTTGATTGAGCAATTCGGTTAACACAGACGACACAGGAAGAGAATTGGTTAAAATCGTAATGTCCTTTTTATTTTCAATACACTGGGCAAATTCTAGCATGGTTGTACCTACATCAATGGCAATCACATCTCCGTTGGAAATGAGTTCCACTGCTTTTTTCCCAACCTTGATTTTCGCTTCTTGATTCACCGTTGTACGCTGTGTAAATGGAGGCTCCTCAAATTCAAAGACTGTTTTAATCGCTCCACCGTAAACCCTCTTTAACAGTCCCTTTTCCTCTAATATCATCAAATCGCGTCGAATCGTTTCCTCTGAAACATTAAATTGATCAACTAATTCTATAACTTTTACTTTTCCCATTTTGTTAAGTTCTTTTAAAATTTCATTCTTTCTTTCTTCTGGCAAAACAGACATATCTCTTCCCCCATGATCATTAATAATTTATAAAATAATGCATTCTTTCTTCGGTACAAGAATTTGAACGCGTGCTCCTTGCTCAAACATTTTCCCTCGGTGGTGAAGATAGTCTACAAGGAAAGCGGACTCCTCTGTTTCTACTTCATATCTTAAAACATTCCCTGTCATAGTAATATCTTTAATAAACCCTTTAATTCCCCAGTTCTCTTGTAAATCCAAGCTATCCTCAACAACAGAAACTAATTGTAAAACTTCAGGACGAATGGCGACCTCATTCCCTTTTAATTCTGTGCTGCGAACAAGTTTATGAAAAACTTCCATATTACAAACATTATAATTTCCGATAAATTTTGCAACAAATGTATTGACTGGAGAAGTATAAATTTCTGATGGAGAACCGGATTGTACAACTTTTCCTTTATTCATGACAAAAATTCTATCAGACATCGTCATTGCTTCTTCCTGATCATGAGTAACAAAAATAGTTGTAATATCTAATTCTTTCTGTATTCTCTTTAATTCTTTTTGCAGACTTTTTCTAATTTTAGCATCCAATGCGCTTAACGGCTCATCCAGAAGCAGTACTTTTGGCTCCATGACAAGCGCTCGGGCAAGTGCAACCCTCTGCTGTTGTCCGCCAGATAACTGATGAGGATAAGACTCTTCTTTTCCTATTAAATCAACCATATCAATCATCTTTTTCACTCTTGATTTAATATTTTTTACCTTCTTCATTTTAAGGCCGTACGCGATATTGTCAAAAACGGTCATATTCGGGAAAAGCGCATAAGACTGAAACACCATACCGACTTCACGCTGACGCGGTGATAAATTAGTAATATCTTTTCCATCAATTAAGATTCTTCCTACATCAACACCTTCAAGCCCTGCAATGGAACGTAATAATGTACTTTTTCCGCATCCGCTTTGCCCAAGAAGTGTAGCAAATTCTCCTTTTTTTAATGTTAAAGAAATGTCATTTAAAACGACTTGATTTTCATACCCCTTAGTCACTTGATCGATGGTTACATAGCTCATTATTTTTCACCTTCTAAAGCAGTATTTTTATTACAGTTATGTTTTTTAAAAAATGAAAGAATTCGCTTCTTATTTGACCCGACAGGATTTTTTTCGTTTTTAAACGTAAGTTTTAATACAATCCCCGTTAAAAGTAAAATCATTGAATAATAAGTAATAACAATTGCACTTGTTAAGTGACCACTGCTGTTTAGTTTGTCGGCAAGAAAAATTTGAAGCGTTTCAAATCGGCCCCCGACAAGCAAATTGGCAAAAGCAAACTCACTAAATAAAAGAGCGACTGATAATAAGGTTGACACTAAAATACCAGATATAATATTTGGAAACACCACTGTGCGAAACGCCTGGAATTTTGTAGCACCGAGTAATTCAGCTGCATCAACAAGCTGCACAGCATTAAGTGTACGAAGACTGTTACGAATACCTTGATACATAAATGGCAGAATCGTTATGAAATAAGCACCTATTAAAATCCAGGGTGTTCCGGCAATTTGAATCGGTCCATCTGAATATAGCTTGATTAATCCAACAGCTCCAACAATGGGAGGAATTCCATAAGGAAGCATAGCTGCTGCTTGAAGTAATCCTTCCCATTTACTGAAATATACCGTGATGATAAAGATAGTCGGAAGCATAATAACAACACTAAGACCTACAGACATGACAATTAAAAACAGCGTTCGTCGAAAGGCATCAAAAAACCGTTCATCTTGAAATAATTCAATGTACCATTTCATTGTATAACTCTCAGGTAAAATGGTATGATCCCATTTACCGGCAATCGAGAATAAAAATGTTCCTACAAGCGGAATTAATAAATATATAACTAGTAACCCAACAATCACTTTATGAAAAGTCAATGAAGATTTCATCGTAAATCCCTCCTAATGCGGCGCATCATTCGTTCATTGAACCACATCGCCCCTATCATTGTCGCTGCTAGAAGAACTCCCAATGCACTTCCTAGCTGCGGCTTTAATGCAACGTCACTAGCAACTAGTGAGGCAATTTGCAATGACAATAAGTTATAGTTGCTGCCTACTAATGCATAGGCTGTAGCGTAAGCTCCCATCGAATTAGCAAACAAAATACTGAATGTACCTACAATACTAGGTAAAAGAACTGGAATCCCAATGTGAAGCCAAAATGATAATGTTGATCCTCCTAATAATGAAGAGGCTTCTTTCCATTGTTTCTTTATTCCTTGATAAGACGGGTAGATGAGCATAATAGCAAGCGGAATTTGAAAATATATATAAACAAGAATGAGGCCTGTCCATGAATATAAATTAAAATCCGCAAACACATCCCCACCAATCTTAGAAAAAAGCAACGTAAACAACCCATTGTTTCCAAGTAAAATAATAAATGAAAATGAAAGGGGAATCCCCTCAAAGTTCGATGCCATATTGGTAATCATCAGTAAACGATTTTTTATTTTTTGTGAGAACTTTGTAAACGAATAGGCTACAATGACTGCTACAATCACAGAAGTTACAGCAGAAAATAAGGAAATGACCAGGCTATTTTTAATGGCTTGTAAGTAAAATTCACTTTTGAATATGGTTAAGTATTGATCAATCGTAACTTGAATTCCATCATCTGCATAAAAACTATTTTTAATCATTGCCACTAATGGTCCTATCTCAAATCCAATCACAAACATAATAAATGGCAGTAAAAGAGCTAATAAGTAAACTTTTTGTTTTTTTATTTTTCGCATGACTTCTCGCTCCTCTATATTCTCTAACAATTTGGGAATTGGTCTAACAGTACATTCGTTAAACCAATTCCAGTCAACCTTCATTCTTCATTTTTATTTTGGATGATGTATCTTTTTTAAAGGGTAACTTTTCCTTTCAGACCTGGAAATTGATATGAAATCATTTTATCGGACGGCTCAATATTTAAAAGTTCACAAACGAGCGGTGCAAAAGCTAATTGCGGAACCACTTCACCATAAACGCCAGGCTCAACTTTTGGACTAATGATAAAGAGCGGTACATCACGTTCACCATCAGTTATGCCGCCATGGTTGCCATATTCACTCATGCCATGATCCGATGTAATTAAAATGTGGTAACCTTCTTTGATCCAAATTGGTAAAAGTTGTGCCAACAAGCTTCCCATTTTTAAGATTTGTTCACGATATTCTTTCGATTCCGAACCGAAAATTTCCCCTTTTACATCTACACCGAGCGGATGAATATATAAAAAGTGAGGATCATACTTTCTGCGTAAAGCTTCTGCATCCATTAACACATGACTGTCTGGATAGTCATCGTCCCAATAAAATTTTCCGTATTGAATTGGATTGGATTCATTTTCTTGCTCACGGTCTTCAATAAAATGGAATGGCGCACGATTATAAAGTTCGCTTACCCAGTAATAAGATACTGCTCCGTTTCTTAACCCGTTTTCTTTCGTAAGATGAAAGAGACTTTTCTCGGTAGATAAACGAATGGCTTGATTGGACGTAATCCCATTCATTGAAGCCGGCGTTCCTGTTAACAACACTTCATATATTGGACGGGAAAGACTTGGAAGCTCCGACTTAATTTTGTAAAGTGACGCTTGGTTCGTTTCAACTAAATGCTGAATAAATCCAAGTGTCTCGCATGCTTTATCGTATCTCATACCATCAACAACAATTGCTATTACTTTATTTGACATGGACTAACACCTCTTCTTGCCAAATCTGCGGTAAATTTTTAGCCGTTTCTTCCCAAGCTTTGTAATCTTCAATTGGTTTTGCATTTTTGTACTGTTCTTCTGGAACCATTTTTTCAGCTACTTCTTTCGGAAGTTCTACATCGCGAATTGGTCGGGCAAAGCCTTTAGCTAAATTAATTTGTCCTTCATCGCTTAAGATATATTCTCTAGTCGCCATCGCAGCATGCGGATGCTTGGCAAATTTGTTAATAATGGTTGCGTAGCCGCTTACGACTGAACCTTCACTTGGAATGGTGACGTCAAATTGATCGCGGTTAATTTGGTCAGCGTAACCAAGAGCATTGAAATCCCAAACAAGGGCAACTTCCACTTCCCCTTTTTCGATGTTGGCCGGCTTGGCATCAGTTAAGCTAAGGCGGCCTTGCTTGGCAAGCTTAGCAAAAAAGTCAATTCCTGGTTGGAGATTTGTTTCATCACCGCCGTAAGCGATAGCGGCAGCAAGTACGGCCATTTGATTCTGTGTACCACGCTGAACATCTCCAACTGTTACTTTATAATCTCCTTTTAATATGTCATCCCAAGATTTTGGCGGGTTATCTACTAATTCTTTATTAGTAAAGAATGCAATCGTTCCTTGGTAGCCAACAACCCAATCTCCATTGTCATCTTTTGCCCAGTCAGGTACCTCGTCCCAATAGGAAGTTTTATATGGCATCGTTAATTCTTTTTGTTCCGCGATTGGTCCAAAGGAAATCCCTACATCGCCGATATCAGCTGTTGCACTCTCTCCTTCAGATTCCATTTTGGCAATCTCTTCGGCACTGGACAAATCTGTATCATTGTGTTCCAATGTATAATTTTTCATCACTTCATTCCAAGTTTCTCCCCAGTTAGCCCATGAATCAGGCATACCGACACTATTAATAGTCCCCTCTTCTTTTGCCTTTGTTTCAATTTCTTTCAAGGTTAACGAATTTGGATCCTTAACCACTGGAGCAGCCTCCTCATTAGTAGCTCCACAAGCAGCTAATCCCAGTACACTCACCCCTAAAATCAAAGCTTGAATAGACTTATAACATTTCTTCTTGAATGTGCGATTCATAAAAAGTGCCTCCATTTAGTGTGGAATTTTTAATGTTTATTACTGTTTGTTACGGTTTAATCATAATCAGAAAACATTGATTCCACATAAACCAAATGTTAAGATTTTGTAAATCAGTCTATAAAAGAGAATGTGAAAAAATTTTATTCAAACATATCACCCTTTTCCGCCTCTTTTTAGCTCGTCGTTAACAAAACTCCCTGTTAGCTAAATAACTTTTCATGCAAAAAAACTCTCTTGATACAAGAGAGTTTCAGACTGTAGACAAACTCGATGAAAATCGAGTTTGTCTACAGTCTTTTTTGGTTTGTACAAATTTGGACGTTGATTTCCACTTCAGGCACTCGCTTTCCGCGGGCGGTCCGGGAGCCTCCTCGGCGCACTTGCGCCTGTGGGGTCTCCCTTGGACTCGCTATTCCCGCAGGAGTCTCGCACCTTCCGTTCCAATCAACTATGTTTAAAATTTTAGATAGAACTCCTTTTGCCTACAGTCTTTTTTGTTTTAAAATAGAACTATTAAAACTTGAGGTGATGAGGATGCTTTCTAAACATATTCTATTCAGCGAGATCAACTTGAAATGATTACGTTAGATCAACTGGTGCCACCGAACCATTTGGTTCGTAAAATCGAGGCTGCATTTGACTTCTCTTTCATTTATGATTTGGTGAAAGATATGTATTCAGAGGTAGGACGCCCAAGTATTGATCGAGTTATTTTAGTTGGACTGAAATTCCTATAGCCTGGATGTTGTATTCATCACATATTCTATCGTGGTCTATTTCAAAATAATCAAAATCCTTATTTTTTCCTTTGACCGTGCGCAGAAACCTACTAGAAAGGATAGATAAATCGGGCTGAAACCACGGTATTTCAAATTTTAATAGCTTTTTGAAGACAAAGATTTTGCTTGATTAATTATACCCATTTTCTTTTTTCCAATCACCATTACCCCTACTGAAGCAAGATCTTAAATTTCCTCTCTCCTTACATTTACATCTGGTAATATAAGGAGGAGGCTCATTTTAGGTTTTCTTTATTTATTTTCACTTTTAAATTTTATGAATTTCGTTCTATTGAAGGAGAAAATTTTAGAATACGTAACATTCGATCAATCCCCGAAAAGGATGCAATTACATTGTTTCATAGTTTTTTATTTCAAATTCATTTACAGGCCGATTAATCGACTTACTCAATTTTTTAATAAGCTCTTCGTAATCCTTAGTATCATTTGGATCTATACCTTCTCTGACGTTTAGTATCTCGTATCGGTCATACTGTTCTGGAATAAGTTTTCCGTCTACATGGATATAAAGCCTATATTTGATCCTTAGATTCATATTACCATCTCCTTTACTATCAGTTCGATATAAGGAGCTATTTTCCTGCAAGAAAAAATGCCATTAAGTGGTGCTCAACTAACAATTCATTTTTTATACTCAGAATGTTAAGCAGTTTGTATGATCTCAATACCTCTTTTTTTAAACATGGTACCTTCGCGATGAGCACACATACCGATAGAATCATTAGGAGGAATTGTTTTATATATAAGAGAACTACATATTTATAACAAATACTTTTTTGAAAACACCTGAATTTTTTTGTTCTTCCTGCATAAATTGTTCAATACGAAAAAACTAGTGTATATGGAGGTTTTTTAAATGAATCACCCTGAGCCAGTATTAGAAATGTATAACTATCACGCGTGGGCAAATGGAGTCATCATCGATCGGTTAAATGAACTTCCAGAACACATTTACCATAAGGAAATTCAGACTGGTTTTTCGTCGGTATCAAAAGTGTTGTCTCATATTTATCTCACAGATTACGCGTGGTTTGATATTATCTCAGGTATAAGTATGGATGAAGCAATGGCATCTTCTAATCAATTAAAAGAAGGCGTGGAAAAGAAAAGTATTGGGGAAATGAAAAAAATATTTTTAGACCTATACGAAAGAAACAAAGCACTTCTGAGTACAGAGGATATGGAAAAGGTAATTGTCGTGGATAACCCCTATGCCGGCTTGCTTGAAACTACCATTTCCGAATCGGTATTACACGTTGTCACTCACGGATCATATCATCGTGGCAATATAGCTACCATGTTACGGCAAATGGGGCACACTTCCGTTATGCAAGATTTTGGCCTTTATCTTTATGCAAAATAGAACATCAAACTATATACCATTTCCTGAGTAGGGGGATGTATCAATGGATGAACTAGTTGGCTTTTGTGTTCGCTGTGCACGTGATGTGTATTGTACGGCAGGTTTTCTGAACGGTATTTTGTTAGATAACAAGAATATCTTATGTTTTAATTGTAAGGATATTTTAAATGCCATGATCAATGAAGAAAGTTTGGAGGAGGAAAATCAAAACTAGATATTTAAATAGGTCATGCCAAATTATTGGCATGACCTATTTTGCCCGATGAACAGTCAGATTGACCTTGTTGGTTTCACACATGAACGTTGAGAGATGTACAGGTTGGTCGTTTGCATCGAAAGCAATCTTCACTATTCTAAATAAATTCGCGCCAATATCGCATTCTAAATATTTAGCATAGATTTTTGTAGCACCAATGACGTCTATAATTTTATCGTTACTGACTATTTCTGTATGGTAATCTTCCAAAAGGATCTTATAAGTTGATTCATCCCTTGCAATCTTCTTTTCTAAATCCGGAAAACGAAGTAACGAATAATGAGCGGTATCGTAGAAAAGCGGACGCTCATCTACATACATGAGTCGCTCAAGTTCGAGAACGGGGCTTCCTTCTTCAATGAGGAGATGACCTGCAACATCTTTTGGGGCGGTTATGACCTCACTTCTTAAAATCCGGGAATTCGGTATCTTCCCAAGCTGATGACTAAACTCTGAGAATCCACTTATGGATAACAACTCATTATGAAACTTATTAGATGCAACAAAGGTACCCCTGCGCGGAATACGTGTCAGTGTTCCTTCCTTCACCAATTCCTCTATTGCTTTTCGTATGGTAATGCGGCTAACGTTATAAGTTTCACAAAGCTCTGCTTCGGTTGGGATCTGTTCATCTGGTTTGTATTTACCGTTCTGAATATCATTCTTCAACATTTGCCTTATTTGCATATATAATGGCTGGGGGGTTGAAGGATTTAAATTCATATTAAATTCATCCTTATCCGTCAAAATTTATTATTTATTATTTATTATCTATTATACATTATTTCCAGTCCCAGTCACCACGCACCGAAATATCTAATTGTCTTCGCAGCAGACTCAGTGCCCAATTCTAAACAATTGCCGATGGATTGGCCTTTCAATATTCCATAAATAAAACCGGAAATGAAGGAATCCCCCGCCCCCATCGTATCGACCACATTATCTTCAACGACACCGCATTGATAAAATTGAATGCCATCATAGGCAAGTGAACCATTTTCACCTAAAGTGGCGACCGCAATTTTAGCTCCTTGACTTTTTACATCCTTTAAAAACTGGCGGATTAAAGCATCATCCTTCGTATAAGAGAAAAAAGGATAATCAACAAACTGAGGTAAAGTCTTCACCAGATCATGATCTAGCTGATCTGAGAAATCAAAAGACGTGAGCATACCTTTTTCTTTAAAAAAGGAATAGTACTTATCCGCATGTCCCCAAATCCCTGAATGTATAAGCTGATATGTTTGAATGTAATGGAGTTCTTCCGTCGTTAAACAGAAATGTTCCATGACACCTTCGTCGTATTCTCCAAACCTGCGGTCATTTCCTACCATTTCAACAAAAGTAACAGCTGTTTTTCCTTCTTTCCGCGAAAGATGAGAAATATCAACACCTTTTTCCTGAATCGCTTTAACCATTTTTTCACTGTATTGATCGGAGCCCACCCAGCCAATATAAGCAGATTCAGCACCTAACCCTCTTAAATAGACAGCCACATTTAAAGAATTACCGCCAGGATAGACCTCCCCTTTCCTTTGATATACATCCATACAGTTATCTCCGATTGAAACCGTTCTCATCTTTTTCCCCCGCTTTCTTTAAACTTAAGAAATGAGCACTACTAAGTAGTGCTCCACATATCTTAATATTCCATTTGGCGATAGTATCTTCTAAGTGTTAATGGATGATTTCTTTCACGCTCAAGGTAAACGCTGATTCGACTTAATACTGACCAGTTAATACTAACAGAAAAGTGCTTTCTGAATTCTTCGCTGATACCTTCCATTTCAAAGCTTTTGGTATCAATAACCGTTAAATTTTTCGAGATATTTTCTACAAATCTCTCTACACGGTCCATCAGCGGTCTAGTTTCATCTTCTCCTTTTAGTAAAATAACACTTGTATCTTCAACAACAAGTTCAAGCGTACCATGGAAAAACTCTGCAGCGTGGATGGATTTCGCCTGGATCCATTGCATTTCCTCTAAAATGCACATTGCATATGAATAAGTGTTTCCCCATAGGTTACCAGAACCGACCATCATGTGGTAATCCGTATCTTTATGTGTAATGGCAAATTCCTCTGCTTTTTTGTCAAAAGATTTAACGGCATCTAGAATTGCACGCGGAAGTAGAGAAACCTCCTTCGTGAATTGTTCATATTGCGGGAATTCATTGTTGTTATGCATGAAACGGAAGACGACCATGTACAAAAGCATAAAGAAAGTATCAAAAGAGTGCGTTTCAGAACCTGTCGTTATACAGTAATCCGCAATTTGTGTTAACGGAGTATTTGGCTCTGCAACTAAAGCGATTGTAGTGGCGCCTTTTCCTTTACAATATTCAGCCGCTGCAACTGTTTCTTGAGTAGTCCCGGATACAGATGTAAAAATACAGACTGAATCTTTGCTGAAATGCTTATGATTCATCACCATGAACTCAGCAGCAATTTCTGCATGGACATCGATGGTAGAATTTGATTTTAAAATGTATTCATAAGGATACATCATGGCTATCGTGCCACCAGCACCGATCAGGAATATATTACTGTAGCCCCTTTTTGTGATTCCATCTACGATTTCTTCAATCTGGCCTCTAAAAGCAAGGCCCTCTTTTTCTACAAGATTAAGAAATAACTCTTCATCAAACTTTAGCATCAACATCTTCCTCCCTGTATCTCTGTTTATTTGTTATGTCTTGTATTATATCTAAACATAATAATTTGTACAATTGTTTTATTTTAAATTTTAGTGCGTTTGTCAAGAGAAGGCCCAACTTCCCTTAACATTCTGCTAAGCCACGATATCGCTGTCGTTATTTTTCTTGGATCCATATTTCCTTTCCCAATAATAGTAAACCGGCAGACCTGTTGCGATGACGATCAATGCTGCAATCACTCCTTGAATAGGCGCCCAAGTAAAAGTTCCCCAAGCCAGCCATGATGCTCCAAGAATAGCTAAAACCGTCGTTAATCTCCACATTGGCATACGATAGATTGGGTTATAATCATCCCTTTTACGACATTTATAAACAGCGGCAAAGTCCATGATGTTAATAACCAATTGAATCAGTGTGAAATAGCCAAGTAACACTGTTAAATTACTGAAGCACACAAGAATACATGCATACGTAACCTGAACGATGATGGAGAAGCTTGGAGTTTCATATTTAGGATGGACCTTCGCAAAGCGTTGAAAGAATAGTCCGTCCTTTGCCATTGCATACTCAAGGCGGGGCTGAAACATTATGCAAGAGCTTAGCGAACCCAAGATAACAATAATCGCCGTAATGGCCACAAATGATGATGCAATATCCGATAATCCCGGAATATATTTTACAGCTTCGGAAACAGCCGCATTGGAGTTGATTAATTCTTCAAATGGCATCAAGCCGATGACACAAATGGCTAGCAGCGTATATAGAGCCAACACGATGAATACCGAACTAATAAGAGCTCGGGGAAGTATTTTCCCTGGATTTTTGAACTCCCCAGCCATGAAACAAATTGCAGCCATCCCCGTATATGCCCATGTGGTTGCAGATACACCGCCTATTAAACTTGACTTTTGGGCACCAGGTTCTGGAGTATAAGCAAAGTTTTCAGGGTTCATATACATTATTCCCAGCACAATGACGATCAGGAAAGGAATGATCTTGATAGCCGTGATAATGACTTGGAAAAGACCTCCTTCTTTCACACTTCGATAATGAATCGATGTGATGAGCAGGATGATCGCAATACCCAATAATTTCCCGGCAACTCCTGAGAAAAATGGGAAAAAGGTTGCTAAATAAGAAACAATCGCTAAAGCCATAATCGATATGGATGGAGGATCCAACGCCCAGAAAGTGGCCCATCCATATAAAAATGCCAAAGGCCTCCACCCAGCTTTATTCAAATAAACGTAACCGCTTCCATTTTGGGGGTACGCTGTCGATAACTCGGCCAGAACCATTACTTGCGGTATGGCAATCACCCCGCCTATTATCCAGGCTAGAATAGAAATGGAAGGAGTACCCGCAGCCCTTGCAACATCACCAGATGAGACAAAAATACCCGATCCTATAGTAGTTCCAACAGCAATTGCTAGAGCAGACCAAAAACCCAGTTTTCGTGTAAGTGTGCCATTACTCATAAAGAGTTCCTCCAAATTAGATGATTAAATTCCCAATTCCCATACTTTTTCAATAGATTTCATGATTGCATCACTTGGATTTTGATAATAATTTGATCCCATAATTTCTAGAGTACAACTTCCTTTGTAACGATGGCTTTTAAGCATCAAACCTTCCTTCTCAGCTACTTTGGTTAATTGAAAGATTGAGTCACTTGCATACTTCCATGATTCCTCTTGTGAAACAAGATTTAATTTCCCTTCTCAAACTCCTTATATTTCCTAGTATGTTGCGATAAACATACAAATGAGGCTCCCCACCCCATAATTCAATGCTTTTAATCTCAAGTTTGTCCATGCAATCCAAAAAATAATGAAAAGGGAAATGCCTAAAAGTGATATTCATCCCTGCAATATTAAATTCTTTCACCCCCTCAAAACGACTTTTTATTTGTTATGTTTTGTATTATAATTAACCAATACATTGATTGCAATAATTATTTTGAATATTTAAAAAATATTAATTCTCAATATACGGAAAATGCATGATTTTATTGTTCATCACACCTTTTTATCAATTAACTATTTATTAGTGAATACGAATGATAGAATGTTAAAGTATTTATACCTAGTGCAAAAATTTCTCTGGTACATTGTAAGTATTATATTGGTGATTATTGTTTGAAATATGATATACCTGTAGAATGGATGTTAACCTGGGGGATTTCCAAGAGAATGTATCCTGAAATATTGTCAAGTGAGTGGTTAATGTTAATAAAGAATAAACATCTCAAAAAAGCCGTAAATTGAGTTGAATCTCCTTAAATGGTATATTTTATTGAAAAATATAGGTTGGTTTACACTGATACTTCGTGAGACGAATTAGTTTCTATAACTTTTAAAAATCGCTGGCAGTACAATTTGTACTTCCTAGCGGGAAGGACGTGCCATAATAATGAATCACGACAAAACAGCCATCACTAAAATTCGTACAGGCCCCATGTTTGCGGTGATGCTGGCTGGTGCTCTAGTCGCTTTCTTAAATCAGACTTTAATCAATATCGCATTGCCTCAATTAATGACTCATTTTGACATATCAGCTGCAACAGCTAATTGGCTTACAACAATCTTCTTATTGGTCAATGGGATTGTCATCCCGATTACCGCTTTCTTAATGGAACGATTCAATACAAGACAATTATATCTTGCTTCGATGGGACTCTTTGCATTAGGAACTTTTTTATGTGGAATTGCCCCCAGCTTCTCCGTCTTATTGATCGGACGTGTGGTTCAAGCTGCAGGTGCGGGGATTTTGTTCCCGTTGATTACAAATGTAATTTTTACTTTATTTCCGCCTAACAGACGCGGTTTCGCAATGGGCATATTTGGTATCGCGATGAATTTTGCCCCAGCTGTAGGACCGACATTATCAGGGTGGATTATCCAAAACTATTCATGGCGGGTTCTGTTTTTCATCATTTTCCCATTCGCCCTGCTTGACTTCATCTTTGCCATTTTCATCATTAAAAAAGTAGGGAAAACCAGCCGGCCTAAACTCGATAAACTGGGTGTAATTCTATCCACTATCGGATTCGGCGGAGTTCTATATGGATTTGCTACAGGCGGCACCAAGGGCTGGGGCAGTCCTGAAGTACTGACGATGTTCCTAGTTGGAGGAATCAGTTTAGCTTTATTTGTCTGGAGGCAATTCACTGTATCTCATCCTATTTTGGAATTTAGAATTTTTCGGTATCGGATGTTCACTTTAACGACAATCATCAACGTCATCGCAACTATGGGTATGTTCTCCGGAATGATCATCATGCCAATCTATATGCAGAATATCCGTGGGTTTACTCCGATGGAATCTGGTCTGATGCTATTGCCTGGCGGGATTTTAATGGGGATCATGTCTCCTATTACAGGTAAGCTTTTTGATCGATTTGGTGCAAGATGGCTTGCGGTGAGCGGACTTGCCATCACTATCATTACAACCTATCTTTTAGCGCGGCTAGAAACAGATACGTCCTATTCTTATGTGGTGTGGGTATATACGATTAGAATGTTCGGAATGTCGATACTGATGATGCCTATCTTCACAGCTGGATTAAATGAATTGGCACTTAGCCTAAATAAATATGGTACAGCAATGGTCAATACATTGAGAATGGTAGCAGGCGCTGTTGGTATGGCGTTCTTTGTGTCCATCATGACAAACCAGGGAACGAAACATGTACAGGAAATCTTATCTCAAAAGAATATATCACCAGATAATACATCACAAATGACGATGGCCATTAAACAAGGCAGCGTAATGGGAGTGGATGATGCATTCATGATCGCAACAGGATTGACCATAGTTGCATTCATACTGGCCTTCTATATACGGCAAACATCACCGCAAGAAGATACCATTACAAATCGCCTATCAAAAAAAAGCACCTTGAATAATCAAGGCTAAATTCAACCTATTTTCAAAGGTGAAAAAATTCTTATATTATTAAACTGACTTGCCCCATGAAGACATATAAATGCCAAAAAAGAGACACTTTTTATGAGTGTCTCTTTTTTGGCCCCAATTACCTCATGGCCTCCAGGAGACGGCGTTAATTTTGATCCAGCGTAATCCCATGTCTCTTCAGAAAATCTTCTAAGAACAAAGCCAGCAATTCACAAATTGCTCCGGTACTTTCATATGCTGAGTATATATTTACATTCCTCTCATATATTTTAAGATAATGATTTGTACAAGGGGAATGTATTAATGAAAAAGTTTGTTACTCTGCTTTTTTCAAGTTTTTGCATTGGAATTGGTATTAACCTGTTTATCGTTCCCATTCATCTAATAAATGGCGGGATATTTGGAATAAGTTTGTTAATCAAATATGTTTGGGGAATCCAGGTCGGACATACCATGATCATGATCAATATTCCCATATACCTTCTATCTCTTCTATACGATAAATCTTATTTCTTTAATGCCATCCTTGGGTTAGCTTTTACTTCAACCATTATTGATTGGCTAACACCACTAAACGGTTTGGTTCATCTACCGATCATAACAAGTGCCATTATCGGCGGAATGACGATTGGGATTGGTGTCGGTTTTATGCTGAGACAACATATTAGCCCCGGTGGAGTGGATTTACTAGCACTATTAATCTCTAAAACCACAGCAACTAATCCTGGAATTATTATTTTTATCATTGATTCTCTCATAGTAATTGCGGGAATTATTATATTGAAAGACTTAAAGTTAATGTATTCCCTCATCCCGATTTCCTGTGTCGGGATATGCGTCATTTTATTCAATTCTTTTAAATCAATAAACTTTTTTACAAGATAAAGCTGCAAAAGGGTCAAATACATTGTTCGCAATACATATTTACCAACACTTCAGGGATAAAAGCAGAAAAGGTATGGAATATTTTTTAAATCCTTCATCAAAAAGGCATTAGTTAAAGCAGCCACTGCCTTTTACATTAAAGAAAACTCCAAAATCACCTTCAAGCATGGATTTTTAGACTAGAATAATTGGGCAAACGATAATCTTTATTCATGATTTTGTGATCAAATCTCTCTTAAGGATGTAAAAGATCAAACGGAGGAAATCCTCACTAGATTTAAGAAATTTGCAACACTCCTGCCAAAAAACTGGCTAGCCGAGTCCCCGGAGACGCTTGCTTTGATGCGGCTTGGCAGACAGTCGCCGTTTACTCGTGATTTCAATACGTTTACTCGTCATTTCGTGCTGCATTCGTGATTTCGCGCCGTTTACTCGTGAATTTTACTGTTTTACTCGTGAGTTTGCGACGTTTACTCGTGAATTTTGGCTATTTACTCGTGATTTCAGTACGTTTACTCGTGATTTCGTGCTGCATTCGTGATTTCGCGACGTTTACCCGTGAGTTTTGCTGTTTTACTCGTGATTTCGCGCCGTTTACTCGTGAATTTTGGCTATTTACTCGTGATTTCAGTACGTTTACTCGTGATTTCATGCTGCACTCGTGATATTACTGTTGAATCTCAATAATTTTTTATAGAATGCATTAATAAAAGGAAAGTGGAATATGATTAAAATGTAATTTAAGGGAGGGAATGAGAATAGATGAAAAAAACAAAAATTATTTATTGGATTTTCACAGGACTTTTAGTGGCACTAATGGTTTTGGGTTCTATTCCGGATATACTGTCTGTTCCCGATGCAGTCGCTTTATTTAATCATTTAGGTTATCCCACCTACCTCCTACCCTTCATTGGAATTGCCAAATTATTAGGTGTCGTGGCTATACTTATTCCAGGCTTTCCAAGAATCAAGGAATGGGCTTATGCAGGTTTTGTATTTGATTTGACGGGTGCTATGTATTCAAGCATATCAGTGGGGGACCCTGCCAGTGGATGGCTTCTTTTCATTATCGGATATATTTTGATAGCCGGCTCTTATATTTATTATCATAAAATATTAAAATCCGCTTCAGTGAGTAATAAGGATAGCGTAACAATATAAATAAATTAGCAATGAAAAAACACCGATATCGGTGTTTTTTCATTTGGTTATAGTGACTTTCACCTTCGTTTTCTTTTCTAAATAGAAATTAAAAGAGTCCCAATAGGTTTTCCTTATTGGGACTCTTGTTTTTAGAAATTTGATGATTAACTTACTGTTTTTGAAGTCAAATAAGCGACAAGTATATAGCGTTCAGGTGCTGACCCGATATAATCAAAGGGGTAACAGGTACTGACGGTTAGCGTTGCCCGTGGTTTTGGTACGATCACGGTTCGATCATCCTCATCCACAATTCGAACTTTTTTGATTTTGTATGTGAACTCTCCTGCCGATGTTGTTACTATCAACAAATCTCCTTCGCCAACTTGCCCGAGTTTACGGAATACCGTATCTCTATGACCGGAAAGTACGGAATTGTCATTTTCACCTGGTAGCACACTTCCTGCAAAGTGACCAACGCCTTTTTCCAATTCATCCTCGTTTGTGCCATGGAAAATAGGGAGTTTTGTTTTTAGTTTGGGTATATACAGTTCCCCGATTTCTTCACCCGTTTTAGGGCGGACAGGATATAGCTCTTTCTTTGTTGTTTTATTACTTGGTGGTTTCTGTACAGTTTCATCTACTTGGCTACTTGGAGCATGAGTCTTGTAAAGAAAGTAGCCTTTTGCAAACTTATACATATTGGATGTGGAAAACCAAATTCCAAATAAAATAATGGCAATTGTACAAGAAAGCAGAAGCAAACGCTTTTTCTTTAATTGTTTCATATTAAGCTTTCCTGATTTTTCGATACATCAAGCTTCCGAACAAGACAAGAAATAGTCCTAAAAGGGCGCTAGGCAAATAATCGGAAGCGGTATTTGGCAGTTTAGCCCCTTTTACGGTTTGATTTTCTGAATTTGTATGAGTACTGATCTTTTGCTTTACTGGTTTAGCAACTGGTGCCTTTTCAATGGTTTTTTGCACCTCTTTTGCAGATTCCTTTATTTGCCCGCCTGCATTGGTAAGAGTGTCAGAATCGACCATTTCACCTGTTATTAAAAGATCAGCCAAGAACTTTCCGTCAGTATTATATATCGCTATTTTCAGGTTAGCACCCTTCAATTCTTCCAATTTCATTAAATCCATAAGGGATACAGGTGATTCCGAGCCACTTTTCACAAGGGAATAGGATACATTAAGCTTAAAGATTGAAAGTAATTCTTCATAGATTGATGCCATTTCAGCTATCTGTTCAGCTGTAAGCTCGGTTGCTACATCGAATTCCTCGAAAGCCATCATGCGGTTGCCCAATGCTTCTAGTTGCTTGACTGTTTCCGGATTGGAAAGATGCTCTTCCAAAGACATTAAGTGTTCTTCAAGCCGCTGTAGTTCCTCTTCCGTCAAACCGAGTTCTTCCTCGAAAATGGGAAGCAGATCTTCTGCAACCTCACCATCTATCCCACCACCAGTAAGGTTCCAAACAGTTTCTTCAAGATTATCTATGTATATATAATCGTTAATGTCTTCACCATTTTCTTCCAACATTTGAAGCAAGGCTTGTTTATCTAATCCATAATTCTCATTAAAATAATCTAAGTTGCTTAGATCTGCCTTTATGACATCACCCAAGAATTCGCTAAGTTCTTCGACAGATTCAAATTCTTCCAGGCTAAAATCATAAAGTTCCAATGACGCTTCGATATCTTCTTTTGTTACTTCGAAGCCTCTTTCCTTGCTAACTTTGGCTAAATAATTGACTAATTCTTTGTCAAAGTTTGGATCGCGTTCAAAATCGCCCTCTTCTGTATAGAAATAAACAGCTTCATCTAAGTCCCAGATAAAGATATAATCGTCTAGTTCTTCGCCATTTTCGTGTAATAGATTAATTAGGCTCTCATTAGTCAGATTATAATCTTCATAAATGGCATCTAAATTACTTAAATCTGCCTTAATGACTTCGCCTAAGGCTTCTTTTAAATCACCAATAGATTCAAAGTTTTTAATACTTTCATCGTAAAAAGAAAGAGATGTTTCAATATCATCCTTCGTCACTTCAAAACCCCTTACAAGGCTTACCTCTTTTAAATACTTTGTAAGTTCTTGCTCAAAATTTTTGCTTGGTGATGCCGATGCTAATTGCGGGAATAAGCTAATTAACAACGAAAATGAAACTAAAATCGTCCACAGTTTTTTCATACTTTTCTCCTATTCATAACATTTCATATGTTTCTAGAAAATTATAAGGTAATAACAATAATTTAACAATGAAGTTATTTTTTCCAATAGCGAAAAATTTCTATTTTACTTACTTTGCTAACAAACTTTTTAAAAGCATTTACCCTCTGTTCGGGGTAATTTAGACGTATTTCTTCCTATTAATATATTGATTTCAAAAAGAGGGATTACAACAACCCCTCCCCTTGTGTCTCCAGATAAAAGAATTATTAATATTAATACGGTTATATAGACAAGAGTATAATTTTTTAATTCATTCACTTTTATCCATGTACTTCCCTTAACTATGGGGATGTTAGTGATGGTATGTTCCGTTTCAATCAATCTTTTCTCAAAAGACCTGCAGATATCTTTTCACATTGAGAATTTTAAAACCCGCCATTATTAACTCATTTTTAAATTTACAAGTTTTTATTTTTTTTCGATATACGGTTTAGTCGAGCAAGAGATTGCCGAAATAATTGGTGAATAAGCACCGACAGCTAAAGGAAGACCTAGAAAGATATATCGAGTTAATGGTGAATTGGAGACTAAAACGGAATAGACCGATTAAAAACCCAGAACACTCAATTCCTAAGTGGAATTCTCACATCTCACCTTTTAAATTAGATTAGGAACATAATGCTCCTTTTTTTGTTCAAATGGTAATCGGAAGTTTTATGTGTTGCATGTTTTCAAATAAAAAAACGCCTATTTTGGCGTTTTAGCAGTAGTTCATCAAGGAATTAATTCATTGCCATTTATTTTTTATCTTCTGACCTTCCTCAAAAGACAAAGATTTTTTATCTATCATTTTCAATGAATTACTCTTTAAATCCAATTCATAAGTATTTAATACCCAAGGTAAATCTTCCATATTGTAATAACTCATTGTTTCTAACTCATTTTTCTCATTGAACCTTGGCGGTAAAGTATAGGACAAAGCACTCTTTACTGATACTATTTTTTCATTATCAACATAATACAGATAGCCCGCCTTTGTGTTACAGTCTAATTGATTTGAAACCACCACGATATCAGGATAAGATTTTGATATTATCGGAAACACAGTTCTTTGGGTTTGGTTATAAGGATAATCCTTTAATATGATGGATGTCGTTTTTATTTCTTTTTCACCTTGTTTTTGAATTAGAAAACTATAATTACCTATAAATACTTCATCGCCTGTGCTGCAAAGGTAATAGTCTGTTTTAGTTTCTTTAGGAGCAAAAAAATAAACATCATAACTAATCCCTTTAGTATCTTTAACTTTTAACAAAACTCTACTTTTTTCAGAAACATTAATTTCTGTTGCATAAGAGTAAGTTTGAAGGTGTAAATAAGTAAAAAGAAATACTGCTATAAAAAATACTCTTGTTAACTTCATTAGGTTCACTCCTATTAAAATAACTATTGCTGTATTTTCAATGCATTTTAGTCCCCAAAAATGAATTACGAAGTGTCGATATCGCAGCCCTCCTTTAATTTAATATTTGGAGACTTGAGAATTCTATACTGCTTTTCACGCGCATCTCAACTACCCTGCTAAATAGGCTGACAATTCCCTTATTCAGTCTAAATTGGCCATGCCAAAAAACCCTCCTAAACTCTTTTGGAAGGGTGTTTCTCTGTAACACAAAACCGTTATTTGGCCAAATCCAGGAACGACTTTTCTCATTTTCTTAACACTATATCCACTGAAGGAGTTTCTTGCTACGGAAGCGAGCGACTCTTTGTCCGACGTTCCTGGTAACTTTCTACGATTAACTAAATTGATTTAACCAATTTCAAAGATAATCACGGCTGATTTTTTTCCTATCGATTGGATCACTTATATTCTTCTTCAATAATTTATTCTCCCGTTACTTTATCTAAAAATAAATTAATAGTCATTCTACCTTAACCTTAATTTGATCAATGGCATTATACCCATAACCTTTTTTATTCCAAAAAGGAAAATTCGGTTGAATTTGACCAAATGAATCTGTTGCTCTGGATTTAATCGTGTACTCACCTTTTTCTAATATATTCCACTCGTATGACCAACTAACCCATCCATAACCAATATTCTGATGAGGTAATATATCGGCGTTTCTCCATGTATAGCCACCATCAAGACTAATTTCCATCTTTGTAATTACTCCTTTTCCTGTCCATGCAATTCCTTTTATTGCATGCTTACCAGTATTTATAATTTCCATATCCAGCGGTTTTTGGATAGTCGAATTGATATTTATTGTAGTAACTGGGTATGCGCCTTCATTATTGTATTTATTTGGATAATACACATAATCATTTGTTTGAAACGGCCCATTGAATGTAGAATTAATAACACTTATCTGCTTTATCCACTTAACAGATGCCATTGCATACCACTGCGGAACGATTAACCTCAATGGATAACCATGTTTAAAAGGAATTGGCTGGTTATTATATTCATATGCAATAATGGTATCTGGATGCAGTGCTTTCTCGATAGGCAAACTCCTGGTATAGGTATAAATCTCATCTAGATCTTTCCTATTTCCATAATCATAACCCTCCACGACAACTTCTTTTGCCCCTTCCCCTATTCCAGATAATTCAAGTATTGTCTGTAATGGTACACCTTTCCACCTACCTTGGCTAATAGCTCCCTTTCCCCATTGTTCTCCAAATATTTTAGGTTCGAAGAGATTACGCTTGTCACCCGAGCATTCCAGGACAACTTCCAAAGTTTTTGATGGGTATTGAAGAATGTCTTGCATGGACAGTAGCAAAGGGGCGGATACTAACCCATTTATAGGGAGCCAATAGTTTGAATAGGAAAGAGTCGGATAAGAAAAGTGGTTCCTTCTATAAAATAATTGGTTTTCCATGCTATCATTATTGATGAAATGAATCGGTGTCTCCTGATTTTCCGGCTGCAAACTTCGTGTCAATAAATAGGGTTTCACTTTATGTGGATTTGTCATAATTTCCTCCTAATTAAAATGAATCATTATATATGTATACGTTCAGTACAGCCAAATTAGGTTATTGGTATATTTTCAACTTCAAATATTTCACCAAGCGAGCTTTATGCCGGCTTAAACTGGCCCGCCTCTCGAAAAAACTTATTGTAAGTATATTTTTCATTTGAAATAATTATAATTGGACTAGCTGGCTATTCGGGACAGAACAACAGTGATGAGAGGCTGCCTATCATATTTTAAGAAGGAGTGTTTCTAATGGATAGTGCTATACAAACTTCTTTTGAAAATTTACTTTCTCAAGATAAGGACTTACAATACGAAGCCTACAATCATATCCTTGCTTCTTCCAAAGAAGAGGTGGCCTGGGCTTTGATGTATGGAACCAATTGAAGGAGGATTTAACTCATTCTGATAACCACCGAAGATCAAGGGCTGCACAATTTCTTTGCAGTTTGGCGAAAAGTGATCCTGAAAAAAGAATGCTAACGGATTTCCCATTGGTTTGGGAAGTGGCAAAAGATAAAAAATTCGTCACCGCAAGGCATAGCCTACAATCTATATGGAAAATAGGTCTAGCTGGCGCTGAGCAAAAAGAAATGGTAATAAAAAGTCTTGTTGATCGGTATTTAAATTGCGTTCATGAAAAAAACTACACGTTAATTCGTTTTGATATTATTCAAGGACTTAGGAACTTATTTAATGAAATAAAAGATGAAGAAATAAAGCAAATCGCACTGAATTTAGTTGAAAAAGAAGAGGATGCAAAATATCAAAAGAAGTATGCAAATGTATGGAAAAATATGTAGAAACGCCAACGTTGTATCATTATAAAAAGGAGAATACATATCAGGCGTTTATAATATGTATTCTCTTCTTGTTAAACAAAGCTCCATTTCGTGGAATTCATAACCTTTAGGATATTAATCCAATTGCATTTTTTAGAACTTTCGGTGCCTTTTTAATTCCTTCTGTTCCAATAAAACTGCTCGCACTCGCTATTAATATACTTGAAGAAATGAATTTGACCACATAAAAAATTCCTGATCCAATAATTAGATCTAGGATTAAAAACCTTTTAATTGTTGAGCCTTTTACTATATAAATAACGATTTGGTCGTTTTTCTTCATACTCAGAATTGTCACACCCTTATCTTTTTATAAAGGGTATGACAAAGAGGGGTTGTCATATTCTTCTGCACCATGTCTTTCCTTTATAATAAAACTGATTTCCGTCAACTGGAACTGAATGTGTTTCAAGAGGTAACCCTCTTCTTCTAAAACATATAGATTCACTTAAATTTTACCAAAATTATGTTTTTAGCTGAATACATATGAGTAACTCTCATACCCTTGTATGATACTTTCCCAAAAGAAAGAGCACCCAATGAATGGATGCTCCAAGGAAATGGGTTCTAACCCTTAATGGTGTTAGCAATTGTTTCTTGTTTTTACTGCAATCACAACATCATTTTTTATCCTCTTTTTTCTTGCTGTTATTTTTATCTTCTTTTTTCTTGCTGCCATTTTTATCTTCTTTATTCTTGCTGCCATTTTTATCTTCTTTATTCTTGCTGCCATTTTTATCTTCTTTTTTCTTGCTGCCATTTTTATCTTTACTCTTACAACATTTATTATCCTCTTCATTACTGCATTTCTCTAGTTTAAAACTATATTCCAATTTAAAACAGCATTTTTCTTCTTTAGACTTATGGTCTTTCTTACTATTATTTTTATCTTTATTACTATAATATTTATCTTTCTTACTATTATATTTTTCCTCTTTTTCTTGTCCCATGTAATTCACCTCCATATCATGCTTTGTTTTATATTATGGAAATTATTAAATTGTGCTTGTGCTTGTCCCCAAAATAATTAAATTACACATTTAATACACAGTGAAAAAGCACCCAGACAATGAGTGCCTTTCAATGATTTATAAAAACATACAGAAGATGTTTAGGCACACACTTATTTTACTAATAACATAAAAAACCGCCTACCCATGGATAGACGGTCACGTAATATTCTTGGAATGATGGATGGAATGAATGGTACGCTTATAAAAATCTTAATTATAATAACCTCAAAAATACAGGAGAATGTATTAGAGATGTTTAATAAACTTACAACACTCATTAGGATGCATACTTTATTTTTCCCATTGTTAGGAAACCTCCATTACATATGAGGAGGTGTTTTTGATTAAACTTAATCTCCTGTTTGGGATATTTGATCGACAATTTGACTCAAAGCTTCATTTATTGGTGTAGAAGAGTGACCAAGTAATTTTTCTAAATCGTTGCTCTCAATCTCTAATCCACCATTTCGAATACCTTTTTGCGTATTTACAAGCATAGGGAGGTAGGCTTCTGGTACCCCTGCACCTTTCATCATGTTCGCATAAGCAATATCATCGATATGCTGTAGAGGTACTTCTTTCCCTAATACATCTCCAAGGGCAGATGTTAATTCCTCTTGAGTCATTGGCTTACCGGAAAGTTCGTAAACTGTATTTTCATGTCCTTCTCCGGTCAATACATTTGATGCTGCCTCCGCTAAATCTTGTCGAAGTACCCAGCCTGCTTTTCCTGTTCCTGCTGATGTTATCCAAGGTGCTCCTGCCATCACGCCTTGTATGCTTCCGATTTCATTTTCCAAATACCAATTGTTCCTTAAAAACGAGTATGGAATACCTGTTTTCAAAATAGCTTCTTCTCTAGCTTGATGTAGTGGAGCGAGGAAAAATTTGCTTTGACTTGCATTTGTTACACTAGTATAAGCAATAAATTTAACTTGAGCATGTTGAGCAGCAATTAAGGCATTCGTATGCTGTCTCATAATTGTTTCATGATCCCCAAACGTAGATATTATTAAAAGCCGATCAATTCCTGAAAAAGCAGCATCTAATGTTTCTGGTTTATCAAAGTCTCCGTGTCGAACTTCTACTCCGCGAGCTCGTAATCCTTCTGCTTTCTCTGGATTTCGTACACTAACAGCTAATTGACTCGCTGGTACAGTTTTTAATAACGTTTCTACAACCTTTGTCCCTAATTTCCCTGTTGCACCTGTAACTAATATTTTCATCGTTTTTCCTCCGATTTTAATTTTTTCGTATTAGAGGGCGACAATAGAATCTAAATAATTTCTCCATCAATAACCCTTAATAATTGTGTATTGATCATCTTAGTAAAATAATTTTTAATGAGTTTATTTATATAGCCCCCTTCATTTTCCAGAGATATACGTGAACTTGTTGAATTATTAAGTACAGGTATATACTATATCCACGGTCACAATAATAAAAGTAGGCATTTTTTTATGACATAGTCACAAAAATAGGACCATTATGAGAGAGAGGGGAAAATACAATCAATGGCTCGATTTAATTTCCAAGGAGAACCGCCTCCTGAAGAACAAGGAGAAGTATGCTCTTTGACACTTACTCAAAATGTAATTTCTGGAAGATGGAAAATTGTTATTTTATGGTATATAAGTCGACAAACAAGAAGATTTAACGAACTTCAAAGGTTGTTACCGGGCATTTCAAAAGGAATATTGACAAGACAACTGAGAGAATTGGAAGAGGACGGAATGGTTCACAGAGAGGTGTATAAAGAAGTTCCTCCTAAAGTAGAATACTCGCTAACACCACAAGGGAAAAGCTTTATCCCAGTACTGGACATTATGGGGGATTGGGGTAAAAAATATATGAAAAAAAAACAAAGTGAACAAAAAAACTACTCCATTGAAGATAATAAAAAAGGGCTATAGTATTTAGCTTGAATTATACCCGGATAAGAGACACACATGAACAAGTGTCCCTTTTCCGAAATTTTTTATGCTTCAAAAGATGTAATGAGTATGAGGGGATTTTAAATTAAGATGCTTTTCAGTGGACCCTACCCTATAATTATTCTGATAATCTACTACATAAAAAGACAAAAATTTATATTTGGAATATTAACAAACTCGTCATGCCTTTACATGAAGGAACAATTTTCTTTTTTAATAAGTTCCAGCTGATTTCAGCAATCCGCTCCCTTTCCGCCGACTGTCTGCCAAACGTATGTGGGGTATCGGCTAGCCAGTTGTTCGGCAGGAGTTTCTCAAATTTCTTCAATCTAGTGAGGGTTTCATTCGTTTAATCCAATATAAGAACATGAACGATAATCAATTTTTCTTTTATAATCCTGGTTCGGGGTGGGAGGATTCCGAACCTCCTTTTGTTGTCAACCTGAAAGCACCCTTTAGGTGTTTTTTTTCATTTTTCCACTTCCCTCTAACAGCTCCATTCGATATCCCGATTCATCCCTATCAATTAAAAGAGAATCAGAAATGAAAAAAATTTGCCTATTAACAGCTTCTTGGTACTAATCTCTTTTTCTCCTAATAAACTTAATAAACTAACTATTTAGGAGGGGTGCAATGTTTAATCAAAAACTGGATAGTAATAGTCCACTTATATGTAAAATTAATGACATCACTTACCATAAATACAAACTATATAAGAAGTCATATGAGCGGGAAGTATTCGTCATAAAAGATTACGGTGAAAACCGCGGTGTTACCAATAAAAGTATTGCGTTATTCGAAGCAGTTAAAGATCATTTTGATCGTTTTAAAATCGCAAAAATTGTTAAAGAAATTAATAAAGATAATAATTTGCTTGATAGCGATCTCATCCTTATAGACAAAAAAGGAAATGAGCTGCACCTATCAGGTTGTAGTTGCGGGTATGCTGGCACAGGTTCGCATGGAACTGTTGAAATTTTGAATAAGGCTGGATTCGAGATAGATAGAAGGTTTGTATTTTGTTCAAAAGGATTCACTCTTTTTCATCCAATTGAAGAAAAAGAACTTTATGGTGAACGTTTATAAATTATATACACTCACTACCTCAACTTATGCAGTTTTGCAGCCGGTAAAGAGGACACGGTAGTATGCTAATTACAAGAAAAAAGTGAAATGATACATGGATTATGCAAGATAGAATATGGAAATCTATGAAATGCAGTCAGCCAATCGGCTCCCTTTCATTATTTAATAAATAAAGCCTTAGTAACTGATAAATCAGTAATACCAAGGCTTTAAAGCTATTAATACATTGACATTAATTTAAAATCGGGATATATCTCCGAAAAAAAGCAATTTATCGACGAAAAGCAGGATATATCTCCGAAAACAGCAATATATCTTCGAAAAGCAGGATATATCTCCGAAAAAAAGCAATTTATCGACGAAAGACGAAAATCGAGGTATATCTGTATTCGGATAATTTTTGCCATAAGAAAAGTCCATGCGACCAGGATTTGCCGCATGGACTGGTTTGTATAATTGCTTAATACACGGAAAAAGTTTCCGCATGAAGTCTCCTTAAGGATTCCCATGGTTCCAAACAGTTATGAACTAATTTCACTGCGAGACCCTATTACTGCAGAAGCTGTTATTCCTCAAGCATGCCCTTCACTCGCTTTACTTTGTCTTCCATCTTGCGTTCTTTATCACGACGGTCATCGATTCGGATATTCGTACAGACTCTAGCAAGACCTTTTTCAAAAGGTACTTCGTGCATCGCTTGGATCACTTCAAACAATTTAGGCAGGTCGCCTTCAATGATTGTATTCATGGGTGTCAGTTGAAAACGGATTTCTCCCTTATCTTCATATTGCTTTAATACTTTTTGAATATCTGCCACATAGCTGCTAACACTTGGAGTTTGTGTACCGACAGGAATAACCGTTACATCAACAATTGCCATTTTTATTCACCAATCCTTTTTATGTATTAATCAAGAAGCTTACTGACATCCATCCTACATAGACGGATGTTTTTTACTATTATAACTCAAACTTCGCACCTGGGAAATTTGATATAGCTTTGCAGCGTGGAATTCGAAAATCAAAGCACTTCTACTGGCAAGAAAATTCGGTCAATTAAAAAAGAATTATTGATTTTTGACACTTGACCTGCTGACTAGGTCATCAGCTGCTTTTTTTATACATCCCTTATATACGTACGAGTAGAATTGGTATTTCCAGTAAACAAATCCACCTCTATTAAAATAGAGGTGGATTTGTTTTAGATCGATTTATTATGCCTTATCTTTTCATTTAAATAATCCTTATAGACTAAAACAGCAACAACAATAAAACTTAGACTAACAAACCTGAAGATCATCTCTAAACTGATCCATTCAGCTAAAATACCTAATACAAATGCGCTAACTCCAACACCTACGTCGAAACTGGAAAAAAAGGTTGCGTTGGCTGCTCCTCTTTTTTCTTCACTTACCTTTTGAACAGTCCATGTTTGTAAACATGGCATAACAGTTCCATAACCTGCCCCAAAGAAAATCGCCGCAATGATAAGTTGAGAATCATTTGTCGTATACGACAGGATAACAAGTGAAAAAAATCCTAACACAGCTGACATAATGATAATAGACCAAGGTCCTTTTTTGTCATACCATTTTCCGGTAAACGGACGTAGTAAAGTTGAGACAGTTGCATTGATAAGGAAGAATAGAAAAATATGATCTACTTCCCTTTGTTTTCCAAAAAGAACCAAAAATGTAATGATAGCCCCAAAACCAAGTGTTGTAATAACTGTAAGTAATGCTGGGAACCATACGTCTTTTTCAAAAATCATATCCAAAAAGCGAAATGGCTTCTTCTCACGCTTTACAGTGGTAGGTGAATATACAAATTGAAGCGCAATTACTGCCAATAGGCTCAGTACAACTGATGACCAAATTAAAATATCGAAGGAAAAAGAGTCATAGATAAGGATACCTATACTTGGTGCAACGATAGCCCCGACTGTTGTAGATATAGAAAAATACCCTATTCCTTCTCCTAATCTTGTCTTTGGAATTAAATCAACTACTATTGTACTATTAGCTGTGGTCGATACTCCCCACGCTGCACCATGGAAAATTCGTAACAATAGAAGAAGCCATATAATATTAAGAAATGGATACAGCATTGTTATAATCATTAAGGCTGCACTTGCACAAATGGCTAGACTTTTCCTCTGGTTATCAATTAAATAGTAACCTACAAAAGGCCTGATTAAAACAGCACCTATCGTAAATAATGATGTTACTAGACCAACCTGAATGGAAGATGCATTCATGCTTAACAAATAGGCAGGCAAAATAGGAAGCAACATTTCAAACCCAATAAAAACTAAAAAGTTGCTTATAAATAAAAAAAGAAATGATTTATTAAAGATTCTTTGATTTTTCATATAATTATTCCTCGCTTCTAAATTATTTTCTAAGTTAGAAGCGTTTGGAACACCGAAACGTTTTTCAATTGTCTAAGGTTTTTAGTCAATTGACTCACCCTCTCTAAACCCTTTAAAAAATTATCAAACAATCATATCAGAACCTCCACTTATAAACAAGCTAATTTTTAAACAGCTTTATTAAAAATTAAATGACTTTATAGTAATTGGAGCAACTTTATTGTCATCCTACAGGAATTAACATCACAGTTTTTGCCATTGTATATTTATTCCAATAAAAAAACATCCTCGACAGGATGCTTTAAAATTACTAGGCTATAGAATCAGTTCAAAAACAATAATCAGAATAAAATTAAGCAGCTAAGTATATACGTTTATAATATGACTCCCGCAAAGCTTCCTCTTAATACTTGTTCCTCATTCTGATTTGCGCATAGGAAAGTTGCCAATATAGATATTCTACCATTATCTTTCTTTTCAAACTTTTCGATCGTTACTTCACATATTATTGTATCTCCTGTAAAAACTGGTTTAACAAACTCAAAATTCATAGTACGAGCCAGTACATTGTTTTCTCCACCAACTTTTGTTGGTAAACAAGCAGTCAACAACCCTTGAATAACAAGTCTCCCCTGTTCATCGGGAGTAATATGGTGATTCCCCTCATCCCAGGATACTTTTGTGAACAATTCAACATCCTCTTTAGTGAAAGTCCGTTCAAATTTAATAATAT
This sequence comes from Bacillus sp. T-10(2022), assembly GCF_056502895.1. Lineage (NCBI taxonomy): Bacteria > Bacillati > Bacillota > Bacilli > Caryophanales > Bacillaceae > Bacillus > Bacillus sp. T-10(2022). The sequence goes on along the minus strand of NZ_CP113518.1, from coordinate 2,023,477 downwards.
CCCCTACGTTTAAAGACAACTTTATACCCCCTTGTATTTTTATCCTAATTTAATCGTGTAGACTTAAACGATTGTCGTCATTATATTACTTGAAGTTTTTCAGGATAGATAGCCGTGGTAACGTCTAATGTGCAAATTCTCCCCATTAAAAATGCTGTAATGTTTAGATTTTATTGTAAAAGAATCAGTCTTAATTTATCCCTTCTCATTTTAAATGTGACATATATTCAAATGCCGTTATTCCATATACGCTTTTAAAATGTTTATTTAAATGGGTTAAATCAACAAAACCACAATCAGCAACAGCTGAATAAATATCTCCGTTTTTTTCTATTAGCTGCTTTGCACGTTCTATCTTGCAGTTAAGAAAGTATTGGTATGGTGAAATTCCAGTATGGGCCTTGAATAATCTGATAAACTGGAATTTAGATAAATTAAGCTCTTTACATATCTCGTCAAGTTTAAGTACATTGTCTAAATTGGTATGAAACATATCCTTTGCTTTTCTAATTGAAGCGTTATCTTTCTTACAGTCTGTAGAAAGATTAGTTTGAATAAGGCTATCTGCGAGGGATAAGAGTAATTCACTGCACAAAGCCTCATCTTTATCACTTAAAATAGCATTAGAAAGATTTAATATTCTTTGTTCAATTCTATAATCATACACAATGGGAGTTGAAAATCGTACTAAATCCTTTTTCTCAATAACCTCTAAAAGCAATTGTGGCTCAATATATAGCATAACATAATCAAGACCTGCCTCATCATGTGCCATTCCGTCATGTGCCTGTTCTGGATTAAAAAGCATAACACCATTTTGATATGACAATTGTAAACTTCCATCCAAGTTATAATGTTGAATACCACGCAATGTTACACCTATAGCATATTCCTTGTGAGAGTGCTTTTTATACGTAAAATCAGTTATACTGGCTGACAACGCCGTAATACCTGCAGATTTTTTATAGATAAATTTGTCCAATTAATTCACCCCTTATCTACAACCAAATCATTATAGCAGAACAAGCTAAAGATAATGCCATCACGGCATTAACAAACTTTTCATGCTTCTGTAAAAACTCCTTGAAGAGCTTACCGAAAAGAACCCATGTAATAAAAGCTAAAAATCCTACAATAGTTATAGAAACAACACTTATTGTCACTGCAGGCATTGCAGTATAGTGTGGCATAATAAAGCTGGGAATTACAGTCATTGTAAATAGAACCACCTTAGGATTTAAAAACTGCATAAGGAAGCCTGACATAAAAGTGGCAGTTTGGTTTACAGTTGGTTTTGATGTATCCATTTTGTAAATTTGATAAGCGAGATAGAACATATAAAAGCTTCCGATTATCTGCATTACAATTAAAATTTTGGGGATTATCGTTACTAGCATAGTATTCAACATAGCAGAAATAACAAGTAATAAACCAAAAGCAATAGTTGCTCCATACGTATATTCCATTGCCTTCTTTGTCCCCATATTATGCACTGTGGATAATATCACGATATTAGTAGGTCCTGGTGTAAAAGTTACAATAAAACAGTAAATTAAAAAAGATGTAATATTCATGAGGAAAACTCCTTTCAAGTAACCCATATATTACATCTTAAAATCAATTGGTATATAGTATATTATTGCAGGTTTATTAGGGTACCTCAAAGACCTCACAGAAAACAGCTTTAACCCTTTATCTTGCCTTTTGTAATATGGGAGTACATAAAGGTTTATTTCAAAAAGAACATCAAAGGATAGTTTACAGTTTTTGAAAGTAAGTAAATATGTCTCGAATGATCGCTCAAATTCTAAGTTACATAATCAACCGTTTTGATATATGCTTAGAAAACGTATAATCCTCTGATACTGCCCTCTATAAAAACTTACCATTACTATATGAGTAAAAAGTTATTTGGAGTAATATGATTTTTTCTTCTGTCAATTAAAGCAATACAGTGAGCCAATCGTTCTACCCCTAGTTTAATTTGACTCTCGTTCACTTGAGAGATGCATAATCGAACGAGATTTTCCTTTTTATATTCTGCTAAAAACATCCTTGAGGCATCATCAACATATATATGCTGCTCGTTTAGCATATGAACCACCTGTTTTGCTTTCACATTCTCGGGCAAACTGATGGAAAGATAGAATCCTGAATTCGGTTTAGAAAAAGAAGTATTAGCCGGCAGCAATAATTCACATGCTTCTTGAAGGATTTGCATTTTAGTTCGGTATACCTCTTTTACTTTTTTGAGATGACTATTAAACATACCGCTTTTTAAGTAGATTTCTAGCGCACCTTGAGAAAGTGCTGAACTGTTAAAATCCGAACTGAATTTATATCGCAAGAAATTGTTAATCATTAATGCAGGAAGAACGACAGTCCCAATCCTTAACCCGGGGAGAAAAATTTTCGAAAGGCTTTTAATATAAATCACTCTCCCAGAAGGATCAAAAGAAAATAAAGGATCTGATTTTGGATTTGGATCAAGGTCTCCTAAAATATCATCCTCCACTATATATACATCGTATTTTTCAGCTAACTCAACGATTTTTTTCTTTTCGCCATTCGTGTAACTATGTCCAAGTGGATTGTGAAATCTCGGGATAATATAGAAAAATTTTATATCATTATTTCGAAAAATGTATTCCAGTCGATCCAGATCAATCCCTTCCATTGATAATTCAATCCCAAAAGTAGTAGCTTGATGCAGATTGATCGACTCAATGAATCCAAAATAAGTAGGCTGTTCAATTAGAATATTGTTTTTCCCATTTGGAAATGGCATAGAAACTAATAAATGGAGGGCTTGCTGCGAGCCAGAAACAACCACTAATCTCTCCGGTTGAGTGAATACCTGTAAATTTTGCAAATATTTCACCAACTGCACTCGCAGTTGGTAAAGCCCTTGTTGATCAGAGTATGTAAAAAGCTCTTCCTTATAATGGTCAATTGCTTGATTCATACAATGTTGAAATTCCACATAAGGCATAACATTTTTATCTGGACCGGCAGACAAAAAATCAATCACCCCATTTTCTTCCGCCGCTTTTTGATAATCATTCACAACATAGTAGCCGCTTTTAGGAACAGAATAAATTAAATGCTCTTTTTCAAGTTCGTCGTATGCTTTAATGACCGTATTCTTGCTGCATGAAAAATACTCAGATAACTGACGAACAGAAGGAAGTTTACTGCCTGCATTTAGCGAACCACCTGCTAGTCGAAGCTTAATTTCTTCCATTATCTTAATATATTTTGAGTTCATCAATTAATCCTCCTTAAACTGTACCAGGTCAGATGGGTAAAAAATGGGTTTATTTTTATTGTATGTACTCATAGTATGTTAATTATAGCAAAACTGTTTTTTATGATAAATAAACAATGGTACAGATGTGATACAAAATATAAAGATTGGGGTTGGGTAAGATGCAGGGAGTAACCAGGGAGAAATTAGGATTATTGTTGGGATTAGTAGGCGTCATTTGTTTTAGCTTAACGCTCCCCGCTACAAGTATTGCTGTAGAGTATTTTGGGACTACGGTCGTCGGTTTAGGAAGAACGGTTGTTGCTGCTATTTTAGTAGCTGTGGTATTGATCGTTCGAAAGGAAAAACTGCCTTCTCCAAGCCAATTCAAAAGTCTACTTATTGTTGCTGTTGGTGCAGTTTTAGGATTTCCTCTCCTCACTTCTTGGGCAATGGAATCCTTGCCTGTTTCTCATGGAGCTGTAGAAGTAGCACTGTTACCGTTAGCAACAGCTGGATTTGCTATGTTTAGAGCAGGTGAAATCCCTTCAATCAAATTCTGGGTTTCAAGTATAATCGGCTCTTTAGCTGTTATAATGTATGCACTTCATCTTGGATTCGGTCAATTGCAATTTGCCGATTTAGCTTTATTAACGGCAGTGATCATACTGGGACTTAGTTACGCAGAAGGGGGGAAATTAGCAAAAGAATTAGGCAGCTGGCAAGTGATTGCTTGGGCAATAATGATCGGTGCTCCATTTTTCATTATTCCAGTTGGACTAAACCTTACAACCGAAATGCTCCATGCCCCTATCCAAGCTTGGGTTAGTTTAATTTATCTCGCAGTGGTTAGTCAATTTCTAGCATATGTTGCTTGGTATAGCGGAATGGCTGTGGGCGGAATATCAAGGGTTAGTCAGATTCAATACTTACAACCATTTTTGATGATTCTATTTGCAACAGTATTTCTAGATGAATCCATCACATCTTTCACTCTTGTAACAGCAGTGATTGTTGTCTTTTCTGTCATAATAGGCAAAAATGCTCCCGTAACAAAAAAAGTAGCTGTATCAGGGAAAAGCTAACTGTATGAAATATAGCTTATAGAATTGTATTAGATGAAGAAGTTGTCATGAATATTGACTTATTTTATAGGTGAATTATTAATTTAATGCTAAGAAAAGATTCTGAGAGGAGAAAAAATGTATATTCCTGCACAATTTAACATTAAAGACGAAACACTTGCCTTTGACATTGAAGGAACATAGTTTTGCGACTCTTTTTTCTCAACATAATGGAATGCCTTACGCGACTCATTTACCAATAATATTGAACGAGGATAATTCATGCTTATATGGACATTTTGCCCGTCCTAATTCTCAGTGGAAAGACATCAAAAATCAAACCGTCTTAGCTATTTTCCATGGACCGCATTGTTATATTTCTCCATCTTGGTATGAGAAGAAAAATGCAGTACCAACGTGGAATTATGTGACCGTCCATGTTTACGGAGAAGTCGAACTTCAAGAGGATGAACATGAATTAATGAGCGCCCTACATGATATGGTATCGAAGTACGAAGCCCCTGACAGCTCATACAGTTTGCATAATGTAGATGCTGAGTTTCTCGCTGGTATGAACAAAGGAATTCAAGGGTTCAAAATAAAAATCAACAAAATAGAAGGGAAAGCTAAGTTAAGTCAATATCATCCATTGCAAAGACAAAAGTTAATTGTTGATCAACTGGAACAAATGTCAAATACGGATGAGCAACAGATTTCATTATTAATGAAATCAAATCTAAAAAAATAACATGAATGTTACTGAACTATCGGGAGTGTTGATCAAATTAGGATTAACGCTCTTTCTTTTTTCACATTAGGTTTAAATCTCGTATTGTAAAATTCTTATATGTAAAAGCTTTCATATTCATTAGGTCTTCTTAGATCCTACGACTTAGTTTCACTGGCTTCGGTTATTTTTCTTATCATGGTTCATCGTTCTCACCTCAAAAAAAACACCCAAATTAATGGATGCCTCCTCCTTTTATTCATCAATTTTGACTTCTTTCAATAGATCATTTCTATACGAAATTGCATCACGTTCAAAAACTTTTTTAAACCTGTTTTCGTACTCTCCGCGGGTTATTAGACCTTTTTCTTCCAGTAATTCTACTATAGCTCTAACCCTTACTCTACTCGACACTAATTCGTTTGTCATATTGGACAATAAAATACCGATTTTCTCATCATCATTCATTTTTTCATCCCCTTTGTTTAATTAATTTGACAAAAGGGACCAATTCCCTGCAAAGAAAAGCACCCGAAAATAATAGATGTTAATGTTTTTCAATAGGTAAAATAAGGCGGGCTGTTAGGTCCTCTTTTACAGCCTCATTTAATGAGCCATACTATCACACCCGATTATGGAAAACTTTTTAGGTTCACTTTATTTTTAAGGACTACTTTATTGCATCCTATGGAAATAATGCACCTTTTACTTTATGTACACTCCTTCAATCTTTGCTACATTAAATAATGAATGCATGTTAACAGCTAAGAGTTTATTCTATTCTATTGGCTTAACCTTATATCTCAAAACAGTTTTTAATTTAGCAGGTTCGACTTTTCTAAAATCTGAAAGATATATTTCTCTGTGTTGTAATGAAGTTCTTTCAAGATTATTATTTTTTATGAATTCATTCATTAATTTAAAACTTTGAGGTTCATCATCATATGGACCTACATGAAGCATTTGGACAGATAATCCATCATGAAATGTACCGAACTTTACATCATTAAGGAATGGATGTGGTTTCTTGTTTCCTACATGTTCAAATGCTCTCTCCACTACTTCTTTTGTAACAAAATCTGGTTGTCTAATCATGATCGTATATAATAATTCATCTTTATTTAAAGTATCTTTTTTTCTTCCCTCTTCTGTTAAATCCCATATTCCTTCCAATGGATATACGGTATATTCAAAATATCCATCTGGAGTGTATCCTTGCTTCGGCATCATTCTGATTGCATAAGCCACTGAATAAAGAACACCTATCTTTTCAGCGAATTCGTGCTCATTTGGATTTCCTTTTCCCTTTATGGAAAAGAATTTCTGTTCTGGAATTGTTACAAGTTCAGATTTTTGTTTTGGGATATATATATTCTTCTCTTGTTTTCTCCATTCGTATTTCATTATTTTTTGTTCCCCTTCTCTATAACTTTTCATTATGTTTGATTACTACTTCAACGTCCTTTTAATTAAACCTTCATCTGGACAATTCCTTCGAGCCCTTTTTGTTTTACTAAATCAAGCTGGGCTATTCCCGTACATCCATCGAGTTATCTTTTGTGTTACCTTTTGACCAATATGATAGATTACGTCAAATACACAATATTGTATAGTATGCTCTGAATTCTTAGATTACCCCGCCAAGAAAGGGTGGTACATATTTGTACCACCCTTTTACTTCTAGTTCCACAATCGGGCCCTTGAATTTAATTGAACAAGAAAAGCTTTAAACTCATATACCAATTACTTGTATTTCATCATAAAGTTACTGCTGCATTATCTGAATAAGGTTGCCGCATGAATCGTCGAAGACAGCTATTGTGACTTCGCCCATTTTTGTCGGCTCCATAGTAAACTTCACGCCGTTTTCCAATAATCGTTCGTACTCTTTACTAATATCTGCCACGCCAAACATTGTTGCTGGGATGCCTTCGGAAAATATCTTCTTTTGATACTCCTTGGCGGCAGGGTGCTCATTCGGTTCGAGTAACAGCTCGGTACCGTCATGAGCATCGGGAGAAACAAGCGTAATCCACCTAAATTTCCCCATAGGAACGTCCTGTTTTTTTTCAAATCCCAGCTTTTCTGAATAAAATTCCAGTGCCTTGTCTTGGTCTTGTACGAATATACTGGTAACAATGATTTTCATAATGTTTTGCCTCCTTAGATATTTGCAACGTATGGTGTTCTGCTAACAATCTGGCTGCAAGCAAAACAACCCACATTCGTCAGAAGTCCTGTTCCGAAAAGATTACTCTATCCATCCTTTCAACAAGTTTTTAAGTGGTTCGTTGTTGAACATAAGTACTCGATATTTTCCCTTTCGTTTTGAATTTACAAGCCCTGCATCTTCCAATGCAGAAAGATGTTTAGCTATCGCCTGTCTCGAAATGGAAAGGTCGTGCTTCATAATGAGACGTACCGTAAGTTCATACAGCGTCAACTCATTGCGTTCGGATAGTTCGTCTAATATAAGTCGACGAGTCGAATCGCCTAGTGCTTTGAATATAGCGTCTTTGTCCCAATTCATATATCGATTATAAGCAACTCTACGGTTGCTTGTCAATCATAAGCAACTGCACGGTTGCGTGACAAAGGAACCGTATCATGCAAACTTAACAAGTTAAAGTCACATAATAGTAGTTTGAACCATTTTAGAAATTTAAACTGTTTTTCAACAAAAAAGTAACACACTAGTTAAAATTATAAGCACCTTGTATGTTTTTTTAAAACGTTTCTTATTCAACTCCAGTTAGTCTGATTCCATACAATTTACGATATCCATCTCATATGAAGTGTTACTCCATTGAAGTGTTTATAAATCAATTACTATCATTTAACATAGAAAAAATCCCTGATTTCGATCAAAAAACAGGGATTTTTGGCATTTTAACGGACTTAGAGAACATAAAAATGATTATTCTATAACAAAGATAAGAATTTCAATATAACATCCTTTATACTGTAAGGTATTCAGCAATTACAATATTTCGATATACCCTTCTGTCCCATGCACTCGAATTCGTTGCCCATCTTTTATCAGTTCGGTCGCATGTTCCACCCCAACAACTGCTGGTAAGCCATATTCACGTGCGATAACCGCTCCATGGGTCATCAGTCCGCCAACTTCGGTGACTAAGCCTTTTATGGATACGAACAATGGTGTCCAGCTAGGGTCAGTAAAGGAAGTGACTAATATATCTCCATCTTCTAGATTAGCTTCTTCCATGTTTAAGATGACACGTGCTCTTCCCTCAATAACACCAGAAGAAACAGGCAGACCTACAATAGCTTCGGCTGGGAGATTTTCTCGTTTGTACTCACCTATAATGATTTCACCATCAGACGTGATCACACGCGGTGGAGTTAGTTTTTCATATAATTTGTACTCGTCTTTCCGTTTGCTGATGATCTGGTAATCCAGTTTTTTTGTGCGCACAACTTCGTAAAGTTCTTCAAAAGTGAGATAGTATATATCTTCTTTTTCATGAATGACGCCTATTTGTACGAGTTGATCGGCTTCTTTCAGTAAAGCCTGCTTATAAACGAAGTAGCGATTAACCATGCCATATTTTGGATATTCACGATAACCGATGAAATTCCGTATCAGGTCGATCATTCGTTTTGTTTCTTTGGCTTTTTGATCACCATCCGGTAATTGCTTCAATCGATCTAATAACTCTTGTTCTTTTATCAAAGCTTCCTGTCGCCCTTGCTCAAATTTCCGATTGCTGGCATTAGGCTCAAAGTTTTTGATGTTACCCAGAATCAACGGGACAAGTGTAATTGGTTTTTCACTCCAACGAGTTCTAGTAATATCGATTTCTCCGGCACATCGCATGCCGTATTTGCCGAGATAATCATAGATAGCTTCTTGCGTTTTTTGTCCACCATCAAACTTAACCAGTTCATCCAAAAAGTTATCATCTTTTACATGTTGTAAATAATCAATGACTTCCGGATAAGGACGAATCACATCTGCGACATCCAATAGCGCCAGACCCATTTCCGAAGTAATATTGTTTGGTACAGATTGAGAAAGCGTATCTGCTGCGTTTTTTTCACCTAACCACTTGTTCATATTTTCATTGATCCATGATGAAGCATCCATAGCAGCCATAAACACAGCTGAACTTTGTGGGTCAAATAAAATCTTCTTTAATATCTGGATATCTTCCAGAATAAAATCAAATAAATCCGACCCTGATTTCGTTTGGATGTTTTGTTTTAACTCTTCTATCGATGTTTGACTGTTCTTAATCAAATCAGAAACGATTGTCGGGTCGTTTTCGATTTGTGCCCTAGAATCCGCAGACATCACACCTTTATTGCTTTTACCGGAACTCTGTTCTTGCTTAACATTTGGTAAAGATTTTATGAAATCTCCTCGCTCTATTATGGTAAAGAGTGCGTCTTTCATGAGCAGATCGTGTTGTCCCATGGCATCTAATAACATTTTTCTGCTGTCAGGTGAAGCCAGCATATGTGTGACATCAACAAATAGCCTTCCACCAGCTTTACGCATAGGTGCAGGAGTCGTTAACAGGAAAAAAGACAATCCCAATGGTTTCATGGGGTCGGTCATCATTTGTTGATGACCGACAGATACATAGACGTGATTTTCTTGATCATTCGCAACAGGGATCGGGTATAAAGTAGTGATTGGACGACTCTGGACGATATAAAATGTATCATCAACCAAACACCATTCGATATCCTGTGGGCTACCAAAATAAGCTTCGATCTGTCTTCCGATGCGTGCCAGTTGTAAAATCTGTTGATCAGTAAGTGTTTGTTTCTTTTGCTGATCCGGATCGATTTGTTGTTTCACTGTTCCGCCTTCTTTTCGTCCATAGATAGCCAATTTCTTCGTTGCTATCATCTTATCGACGATATCCTCCTCCTGCACTTTATAACAATCGGCAGATACCAAGCCAGACACAAGTGCTTCTCCAAGACCAAAACTGGCATCTATTGATAGCAGCTTCCGGTTAGAAGTAATCGGATCAGCTGTAAATAAAATCCCTGAAGCCTGTGGGAAAACCATCCTTTGAACGATAACGGATAAATAAACTTGACTGTGGTCAAATCCATTTTGCATACGGTAGATTACAGCGCGATCCGTAAATAGGGAAGCCCAGCATTTGCTGATATGCTGCAAGATGGCATCGACGCCGATGATATTTAAATAGGTGTCTTGTTGACCAGCAAAAGAGGCATGTGGTAAATCTTCTGCAGTCGCACTGGAACGCACTGCATATGCATGCTCATCACCAAACTGGGAGAGATGGTGAGTAACTGCTTTCACAACATCGGAAGGAATATCTACTTCCATAATGATATGTCGAATCTTCCTGCTGATTTCACCAATTTGTTCACGATCTTCTACTTTTAGCATTGTCAGTCGATCCAACAAAGCTTGGTACGTTTCGTTTTGTTCGATGGCTTTTTGATATCCCACTGTTGTAACACAAAATCCTTCTGGTACTTGTATTCCTTCAATTTTTGATAATTCCCCTAAATTTAATCCTTTTCCGCCAACGAGCAATAGCTGTGTTTTTTCCATTTCCTGAAAACCGAGAACCAATGAACCCATTCTATACCCCTCCCACAAATCTCAATAAAGGTCTATTGTATTTTAGCAGTAGCAAATAAGAATAAATAGTCTATTTTTACCATTTTTTATATGCTATAATTAAATTAGGAAGAGGAAGAGTTCAACTGCCATACAGTAACCAAATGCCCCGGTTCATCCCCTTGAAAGCAGTTCCATAAAAAATACCAGAAGCAAAATAAATTGGCCCTGGCAGAACTGTATCATCATGATTTAATTTAGTACTTTAAAAGAAATGACAGTAATTTCATGCCATAATCATCATTATTTAATGTCCTTTCTCGGTTACTAACACGCTTCGTTATTCCGGAGTCCTTTGACACTAAAGACATTTCTTTTACTGTTCCAATTAAATAAACAACAAAACAAAGAAACTCCGTTCTCTTAAATTTGAGGACGGTTTTTCTATTTTTAGCTAAAGGACAAATCTAATGATATTTCGCTGTCCTCTTTTAAAGGTAATTTTAATGAAACTAAACACATTGCTTTCCACTTACACACTGATTTAAATTAAAAATCACTTACCACACATCAACATATGATATACTACCCATTACTTTTAGCTTATTTTTTATAAAAACTTGGTGAAAATATCCACAAAAAGTATTAAAATGAAAATATATTTTAATTAAGTTAAGGAAGGTAGTACTTTATGGGATTTATTATTTTTATTATTGTTATTTTTATTTTATTTAAATGGTTTTCTGACTCAGATTCCAATAGACTGGAAAATCAAGATGGGGCTGTAAGTAATAAACACATTTCTCCAGATGGGGAATTTGAATCAGGATTTTATATTGAGGAGATGAATGTATTCGTTAGAGGTCCAGTGTTTGGTTATAAACTTGGTGAAAACAGTTATTTTTATGGTTTTGGTGAAGGTTTGCTTACCTTTAAAAATTCAAGCGGAATAATTGAAATTAACTTATATAAAGCTACTGATAGAAGAATCCTACCGCAGTATTTTTCGATAAACGGCGAAAGGTTGCAAGTTATAGACAGAAATGGTGAATTTGTTTCTTCATTAAATCAAAATTCAGAAATTAGTATAGCCAGGACAATTAATTATATTATTGATGAACAAAAAAGTCGAAACTTCGATAAACCTTTTCAAGATACTGTACTTGAATTCCTCCTTGATTTGTTAACGTTTAACATGATGATAAAAAGAAAGGTAATTGTTGATTACACAAATTATAACCTTGAGATAAATAGTGAATATATAAATAGATTACAGGCCGAAATCGAAAGACTTAATAATATAGCAATAGACTTAGTTAATAAGTACAAAGATTCTTACGGAAAAATAAATACAGAAAATAAAATTGAAAACCTTCTTAGTATATTAGATTTACCAAAAAACACTAGAGATATAGAAATTATAAAAAAACAATATAAGAATTTAGCAAAAAGATATCATCCAGATGTATATAAACATTCAGACAATAAATTTAAAGAAGTAAAAAACGCCTATGATGATCTTTGTATATATTTAAAAGTTTCTTAAATAACCATTTTATAGTAGTTATTTAAAGCCCAACTCAATTAAGAGAAGGGCTTTAATTATATTAATCCTCAACGATTGCACCAATAATCTCATCAAATCGAATTTTCTCAAAGGTACTATCTTCCCTCTGAATACGTAACTCTTTCGTGACAGGATGTAACTACAAACAATACCCGTGCAGATCATGTGGATTCCCCTCGTTGTGCAATTTAAAATTTATTGGTAAATGATATTCCATCGCATAGTGAATATTGTTTTCAAACTCTTCAACCTGGTATCCGAAAAGACAATGATTCCTCAAGTAAGATTACTTGAACAAGCGATTCAATAAGTCATTAAAAAATACTGTAAATAATCCGTACTTTTTTTCTTTTACCACCTCTCATCATCCCATTTCTTCTGCTTTGTCGCTCCAAACACTCGGTTGTGCAGCTTATTATGATAGGTCAAGCAAACCGTTTCGAGATTTTCCAATACCCATGCAAGCTTCGGATAGTGTTCAATCTCATACTTATGATGTACGTTCAGTTCAACAGTCTTACGTTCTCCTTCGACCTTCTTAGAGTCCACTTGCACCTTGCCCTCACGCTTACACTGTTGGCACTCATGGTTGTCCCTCTCTAATGCCTACTGTCTTAACTCGTTAAATTCACGTCGTAAACCGTTCCATTGACTTATAGAACTTCTTAACTTATCAGGCTTGTATTTGTTATTGTGAGCCTGCTTACCCATGAATTATCATAATCATAATAGACCCTAGATCTCCCCTACTATCTTGATAAAGATGGCTTTTCAGCAAATCCTAACCTATAATTAGTCTGATACTGTACTACATAAGGAGACAACAATGTATATCTGGAATATTAACAAACTCGTCCTAGCTTTACAGGAAGGAACAATAACCAACAAACAAAAGAAAAGATACCGTATATTCTTCTGGGTAATAGTTACTCTTTCAGTACTTTCATATCCTGTAGTTTATAACCCTTCATCTATGAATGGATATGATGTTATAGATTTAATTTTGACATCAATTATTGATGTAATTGCAATCTATCTGTTAATCGTTATTTATAAAAAGAGAAGTAGAAAAGATTTAGATTTTTTCTTACCATTCTTTAGCTTAACGATTCCTCTATTCTTGCATACCTTCGTATGGTCAATACCTTTATTTATCATTGCCTATACATATATTGAACTTTTCGCTCCTTATCATTCTATGGATGAAACTAATCTAATCGATATAATTATGTTTACGATAATCGGAATTGCTATTAACATAATGAATATTCATTACTTTAAAAAGATATTTAACTGAGCACCTGCACCTTTTTGGTGTTTTTTTATTTCCTCCTCATAGATCTACCAACTGGTTTAATTCTTCTTTTTTCTTAGGCTTCGCCAGACGTTTTTTATATAGTTCTAGTAAAATGAAATAATGTATCTAGAGAGAAGGTCCATTTTTAAACATAGGCAGTATCACTCCCCTTCTCTCTGCCTATTAATTAGTTTTTTAGGATTCTCACCCACATTCTTTTCATAATTCCTCTACTGTTTTATCTTCGTTTCGTAAATGATTTGTTAAGTTTTTATAAAAATCCTATTTAATTCTTTATGCATGATAAAATTCTGGTTAGGCAAAGTATAAATCGCCTAAACCAATGATTCATTTGTTAAGGTGCAAGGTTGCACATTTATATTTTTTGATTTTGCTTATAATAATTAAAAGAGGGTTTTAAATGATTTTTCCTACTATTTATTTACCTAGTACAGAAGATAGACACATAGTTAAAGATAAAAATACTTTTGAGTGCGGAGCCAGATACCAAGTATTCCCTATGTTAACAAGAAGGGACCTAAGAAAGATTAGATTCATGCATTACGAAGAAGTAACATGTCTAAGATGTAAAACGAGTGTAACGAAGAGATAATTATCATTCCAAAACGCAAACCCTTATGTCGCAGTTTGTGTTCCTTATCCACTTTAAATGTGATCTAAGCATTCTTTGCCACAATTCTTTTTGCCAACCTTCTTACCTATAGGTGTTGTAATTTTTAGTTGTGGCATGGACGGCAATATCGTTTTGTAAATTATCTTTGTTTCCCCGTACCAACCATCTGGTGGATTCATAGGATTCAGTTTTTGATTGATTTTAAAGAACTAGCCGAGTATACTCAGTTCAATTTGATGAATATAGCATAAATAAAAAAGCCCCTCTCGATTAATGAATTGTGCCCCTTTTACGGACAGTATAAAAAAAGCACCTAAACAGCTAATCGAATATTCAAAGTTGCAGGAATGTATCTAATAACTGTCCTAACTTTGAAGGTATTAAAGCCCTCTTAAGAGAACTCTATATGATATGGTAAAACTTGGGGGGTGAGATTGTACAAATAGGGAATTCACTTAAGCAAGCCGAATTGGAAGTTTTTAAAGAATTGGTTGAGAAGCACTTGCTTTTGGGATTGTAAATCTCATCCTTAATTCATATTTGATAAAGGGCAGGAGGACACAACTTTGAAAAAGTTCATATTATCTTTAATAGGTGGAGTAATTATAGGAGGAATCATTTGTTACATTTTCATGGACTATGAAACTTCGAACTATGTAATTCAAGATTTTAATGGCCAGGAAGAGAAAGAAGTTAAAGAGTGGGACTTTATGTATATCACACAAGCTGGTTTCATAATTTTAGGCATCACTCTATTGTTTTATTTCTCTTGGGGCATTATAGAAAAGCGAATGGATAAATATACTAAATGTAAATACTTATAACATTTAGTATATTTTAACATTTATTTGTCGTTTTGTGCTACTGTTGTTTTGTGTTATCAATTTTGATAATCACAAATACAATTGATTGGGGATGTAAGGAATGAAAGTCTTGAAAAGGCTACTATTCTCGTGTTTGCCAGTGATGTTGTTTTCTTCGCTACTAAGTACGATACAAGTAAAAGAGCTATACCAATAACCAATAACCAATAACCAATAACCAATAATCCATAATCCACCTTTTCACCCCCAAAGGACAATTTTATTTCCTGCTACTCTTTTAATACAATCTAAAAAGGTAAAAGTTACCTTTTATTATTTTTTTACCACAAAAAACCATTTTCCTAATTCAACTACCTGCCCCGTTAGTTCAATTTAAATTTGTCATACAAAGCTTGTATTTTTTATAAACTTAGAAAGTAGTTAATTATGATCAGAATGGAGCGGAAATATGCTTCTCCCTAAATTTGTAGATGAACTTCCTATCCCACCTATTTTAAAACCTCGATGGAAAGATCAACTTCAAACTTATTATGAAGTTAATATGACAGAATTTAAACAATCACTCCATAGTGAGCAAAATGATACAACTGTATGGGGCTATGAAGGCAGCTACCCAGGACCTACAATTGAAGTAGAGAGCGGAGAAAAAGTTTTTATTAAATGGATCAACAATCTTCCAGAAAAACATCTTTTTCCGGTAGACTATACGGTGCATGGTGCCCATGTGGATGTACCGGAAGTACGAACGGTAGTACATGTTCATGGAGCTAGTGTTGAACCGGAAAGCGATGGCTACCCGGAGGCTTGGTTTACAAAAGGATTCGAACGAGTAGGACCTTATTTTAAAAAGGAAGTATATCAATATGATAATAACCAGAAATCTGTTACTCAATGGTATCATGACCATGCACTTGGGATTACGAGACTCAATGTATATGCGGGACTAGCAGGTTTTTATCTCATAAGAGATAATCGTGAACGTTTATTAAATTTACCCAGCGGTGACTATGAAATCCCTCTTATTATCCAAGACAGATCATTTCATAAAAACGGTGCTCTTTATTATCCAAACCAGCAAGATAAACCGATTAAGGGATTAGAAACATCAATCGTTCCTGAATTTTTTGGGGACACAATCCTGGTTAATGGCAAAGTATGGCCTTATTTAGAAGTGGAACCACGAAAATACCGATTTCGGCTGTTAAATGGTTCTAACTCCCGTTTTTATAGGATCAAGCTGGATTCAGGACAACTCATTTATCAAATCGGGACGGATAGCGGATTAATGGAATATCCGATAGGGATCAAAGAAATCATACTTGCTCCAGCAGAAAGAGCAGATGTCATCATTGATTTTACCAATCTTGTAGGAAAGAACATTATTGTGACAAATGACGCCCCCGCCCCTTTTCCAGATGGAGATCCCGCAAGTGCAGTAGGTATAGTGATGGAATTTAGAGTCTCTCTTCCTCTTACAAGTATTGATACCAGTGTTATTCCATCGTATATGGAGCCTTTTTCAAAGATAATTGAACAGTCGGCTTCAAAGGAAAGATACTTAACTTTAAATGATAATATGGATCAGTACGGACGGGAATTCATGTTATTAGATAATAAAACTTGGGATGCTCCTATTACAGAAAATCCAAAATTGGGATCAACCGAAATATGGTATCTAATTAACTTAACTACGGATACACACCCTATTCATCTCCACTTAATTGATTTTCAAATATTAGACCGGAGAGATTTCGATGTAGAAAAGTATAACAAGGAGAGAATTATCCATTATACGGGTCCCGCGTTGCCACCCGAACCACAAGAACGAGGAAGGAAGGATACAGTAAGAGCTAATCCTAAACAAGTAACTCGAATTATCATGAAGTTTGGTCCCTATACAGGATTGTATGTTTGGCACTGTCATATATTGGAGCACGAGGATTATGAGATGATGAGACCATATATTGTTATCCGATAATAGACTGTATCCTTACAATCCTCTATGCTCGCTTGTCTTATCGAGAGTACTTCTTTCTCAGTTAAAATAATGTTATTGGAAATAATAAAAAAATCTTTAGATTATCCCTGTTCTATTCATGAATAGATTCTCTTACTTCTAAAATCAACAGCACCCTTTAACAGGGCCAAAACAAAATAAGCCCCTACTCAAAGCGAGTAAGGGCTTTTATTAATCCTCAACGATTACACTAATGATATCACTAAGGAGCAATAATAGATAAGGCAGTGTTATCTACGTATGTAACTCATGCTTATTATGTATCTGAAAAAACAGGATTATGGGTAGATAGAGTTGATGATAAATGGTATGCTGATGAATTGACATGGAATAACAAACCCAAGTCAAGTCCTATTACAAGTACATCCGTAGCAAGGGATGAATGGGCAAAGTTTGATGTAAAAAACACTATCCAATCATGGGTAAATGGATCCAAGGATAACTTTGGTTTCAAATTACATGCTAACGGAAATGGGAAAACCCATTGGAAAAAGATTACTGCTGCAGAGAGCGCCAATGAGGCAAATCTCTCAATTACATATCACTACCCTGATTTAGAAGCTCCAAAAGTAACAGCACATTCACTTGAAACGAATATCGGGTATTTAGATGTATCATGGGAACCAGTATATGGAGCAAACGGGTATAAAGTTGCTATATTTAATGGATTCGAATATAAAACCTTCGATGTAGGTAATGTGACTAAATGGTCTACAAAAGGAAAAGGTATTTGGACTAACGATAATCAAATAGAAAATGAAGATTACACCCTAAAACATAACGAGACAGGTGGAACAGAACTTGCCTGGGATCCAACGCCAGTTTACAAAAGAGCTTATGAAGAAGATAGTGAATATAGCGACTATGGTAATAACTATTCATACTATGTCCGTATAATAGCTGATTTTCCAAAAGGAAGTAGTCCGTTATCGAAACATGCAAGAGCAACATTTCCTATTCAGCAACCTGGTTCTGCCTTAGCAACCGCTCATACGCTAACCTCTTCAAGTGGATTCGTTGAATTAGATTGGGAACCTGTACCTTTTGCAGATGGGTATAAAGTTAGTATATTTAATGGTAAGGACTATCAAGAGTTTGATGTAGGGGCTGATACTGCTTGGTCGACTAAAGAAAAAGGAATTTGGCCAACTGTTGAAGAAATAGAAGCAGGAAAATTTCAATTACACAATGATGGATTGGGAACAGAATTAGCAAATGATCCTACTCCTGTTTATAAAAATGCAAATAAAAGTAATACTGAATCAAATTATTCTTTTAAAGTTAGCACATATAATGAACTAGGTAGTTCTTCATCTTATTCAGATAAAACTAATATTCAAATTCCTAAAGATCAAATGTATAAAGAAGATATAGAGAAAAGTGTAGATGAAATTCCAGTTGATCACCCTGAACTAACTGATAATGATGTTTCAGGGTTAGAGAAAATTGAAACTGATGGTGAAAATACTAATGGTGGATATCAACAGCTGGGAAAACTGAAGATATTAATAAATGCTACCAGAGTTATATGGAAAGGTGTTAAATCTTATACAAAGAAAAAAGAAGTAGAAGTAGAAAATGCTATTGAAAAAAAGTATGGAGTATCCCTAAGTAAAAATTCAGAACTTCGTAAATTCAAACTGGAAGGATACAAGAGAAAGCTTGTTTTAGAACATGGTACTCAATCGTGGGGCATGGAACATATTCTTTCAAAACATCACCCGAAATACTATACCGGAATAGGGTATGCGAGTAAATCCTATAATACTATGCTTCCAAGTGAATTTACAATGAGTGATATAGAGAATATTATTATTACAATAGCTAATTACAAGGGGAATGAAAAAAAGATCATTGATAAATATAATAAGAACGAAAATGTTGTATTAGACGGTTATTATTTAAATAAAAAATATCGGTTAGTTGTAAAGAAAGGGTCCGTTACTACTCTATATCCAAAAGGATGGAATTCAGTTGATTATGACTAATTTCTTAAAAAAGGATGAACTAATTTAATGTTAAAAATTGAGACTTATATACCAAAACCTGAAGTGTTGGTTCAAAATTATTTAATAGAAAAATTAAAGTCTGGTTATTCCGGCAATATTTATAAAGATTATCCTGAATTATGTTATATCCCATTGGACGATTCAGAAAAAATAAAAGAGTTAATACAAAATGATGAAATAGAATCTTCATATATTCAAACTTGTATTGTGATAAAAAAAGGAAATGATATACTACTTGGTTTTGAATTAAACGGATTAAATTTGTGGGATGAAATTATATTTTCGCTTAGAAATCTTGTTGAAGAGGCTGAAAGTGAACGTTTATTAGGAATTGATCCAATAATATTAAAAATGAAAATCAATAATGAGCAAATAGAATGGAAAATATACGATGAAGAGCCTCCTTATAAAGTATATTATCAATCAAAAGTAAATCGCATTGAATTTATCGAAGAGATAATGGATGCAGGAAAAAACTATTATGAAACAATGACAAAATATTTCCCTAAAGAAAAAAGCTTTAAAGAACACAAGAAAATGCTTAGTAAAATTGGAAAAAAGCTTTTGAAGCTAGGAAGTAAATAGGAGCTCCAATATAACAATTATCGTTAATAGTTTTTTACTTTATTAGAAAAACGAAAAGCCCCTCTCATTACGAGAAGGGCTTTTAATAAATATGGAGGAATCACCACTTGGGAGAATTTAAATAGTATAGTATTAATCTCCACGGAATTTCTTTTTATTCATCCTCTTGTTATGCAGTAAACAATTCATTGAAAGTATCTTTACCTGCTTTCTTATCCGCAGATATCCCCCGTGCCTTTTGGAGCTTATATAAAGCTGATTCGGTACTTTTTCCAAAGATAGAATCAAGTGAACCAGGGCTAAATCCTTCCATATAAAGTGCACTCTTTAGAATCCATGTACCCTTTTGCGCCTTTTTTAATAGTAACGACTGCAGCCTTAGACTTTGGTCCCCACATACCGTCAACAACTAACTTTTTATTAAATTGCTTATTAAGTTCTATTTGCAAAGCTTTGATAAGAGCTGATTTAGTCTTAGGGCCTGGAATTCCGTCCACAATTAGATTAAATCCATATCTGTTTTTCAATGTCTTTTGAATAGAAACGACAATACTATCTCCTTTGTTCTTGGATGGATGCTTACTAACATTGAGAGCACCCTCTTTTTTAGGTGGCTCAGTAACAAAACCTTCAGAATCCGGCTTGAATTTCAGGCTAAGAGTAGGTTTTTTGCCTGCATGTAACTGTGAATAGGATAAGCCACCTGTCATCTCCAAGTGAGGAAAATCCTTAAAACCTGACCAATCTCCACCCCAGGCAAATGGTGGGCAAATATCAATTTGATTTATGTAACTTAGATTTGCCCACCAAATAAAAAAACCCTGACACCAGAGGTGCCAAGGGTTTTAGATATTAATACATTGACATATATTGTTCGCGTTCCCATGGGTGAACTTGTGTGCGGAACATATCCCACTCGATTTCTTTTGCTTCGATGAAGTGTTCAAGTAAGTGTTCGCCTAATGCTTCTTTGATTACTTCATCAGATTTTAATGTTTCCAATGCAGCATATAAAGTAGCTGGTAGATCAACGATACCTACTTCTTCACGTTCTTCTTTATTCATAACATAGATGTTGCGGTCAACTGGAGCTGGAGGAGTCAAGTCGTTCTTGATACCGTCAAGACCAGCTTTTAGTAGAACTGCAAGTGCCAAGTATGGGTTTGCTGCTGGATCGACACTACGTACCTCAACGCGAGTACTTACTCCGCGTGAAGCTGGGATACGGATTAATGGACTACGGTTTTTAGCGGACCATGCAACATAACAAGGAGCTTCGTAACCAGGAACTAGACGTTTGTATGAGTTAACAGTTGGGTTTGTTACCGCAGTGAAGCTTGGAGCATGCTTAATGATACCTGCGATAAATTGCTCAGCTGTTTTGCTTAATTCCAATTTACCTTCTTTATCATAAAATGCGTTTTCGTTGCCTTTGAATAGAGAGACGTTACAGTGCATACCAGATCCGTTAACACCGAACAATGGTTTTGGCATGAATGTCGCGTGTAAACCATGTTTGCGGGCAATCGTTTTAACAACCAATTTAAATGTTTGGATATTATCACAAGCTGAGATGGCATCTGCATATTTAAAGTCAATTTCATGTTGTCCTGGAGCTACTTCATGGTGGGATGCTTCGATTTCAAATCCCATTTCTTCAAGCTCAAGAACGATATCACGACGGCAGTTTTCTCCTAGGTCAGTAGGTGCAAGGTCAAAGTATCCGCCTTTATCGTTCAATTCCAGCGTCGGCTCGCCTGCTGCATCCAGTTTGAATAGGAAGAATTCAGGTTCAGGTCCAAGATTGAAATCTGTGAAGCCCATTTCTCTTGCTTCTGCAAGAACACGTTTTAGGTTAGCACGTGGATCTCCATCAAAAGGTGTTCCATCCGTATTGTAAATATCACAGATCAAACGTGCCACTTTACCTTTTTCGGAAGTCCAAGGGAAGATAACCCATGTGTTTAAATCAGGATATAGGTACATATCAGACTCTTCGATACGAACGAAGCCTTCAATGGAAGATCCGTCAAACATCATTTTATTATCAAGTGCTTTTTCTAATTGACTGACTGGGATTTCAACGTTTTTAATTGTCCCTAAAATGTCAGTAAACTGTAAACGAATGTACTTAACATTTTCTTCTTTCGCTAAACGAGTGATGTCTTCACGTGTGAACTTTGCCAATTTCTATTCCCCCTAATAATTCATAAATCATATTTTTTATTGGAAAAAACGGGACATATCCCCTTGTCTTAGAGATGTTCGATGCTTGCTTCCTTGTAAAAGCTCGGCACGCAGAAGCTTGCGAAGCTCCTCGTCACTAAGGTCATGCCTTATTTTTTCCGCTTGTTCTAATTCTTGAGTTTTAGGTAAATTCTGTTCCTTTACAGTGAAAATCTTTTTAATGCCGGCCAGATTGACTCCTTGTTCGATTAAATCTTTAATCTCAAGCAGTCGATCGATATCGTTTAATGAAAAAACCCGACGATTTCCATCTGTTCTCATAGGAGTAATAAGTTGATGCTCTTCGTAATACCGAATTTGGCGTGCAGACAACTCAGTTAACTGCATGACGATTCCGATGGAAAAAAGAGGCATCGAACGCCGAATGTTGTTGCCGCTCATTCTTAGCATCCTCCTTTTGTTTATCTTAAAGTAATTTTATATCATGTTATTAAACTTGTCAATATGATGTTACATTTTATGACGTGTTTTTTTCAGAAAAATTAAATGATTTGTTACTACTCAAATATTTTGACTATTTTTTATACTGGAATCCAATTGTATCTGGATTCCCATGACTTACCTAATCATTTTCATTTACAATTGAATCAGCTTTTTGTCCATTAGCGCATTGACAGCAGTCAATACAGCTATTTTAACATGGGCGTATGTCAATCCGCCTTGAACGTAGGCAACATACGGAGCCCTTGTCGGCCCATCTGCCGTCAGTTCAATGCTGGCCCCCTGAATAAAGGTGCCCGCAGCCATGATTACATCATCCTCATACCCCGGCATATAGGCAGGATATGGTGTCACATGTGAATTTATTGGTGATGCATATTGGATGGCCTGACAGAAGGCAACCATCTTATCCCGGTCATCAAATTGGACGGATTGAATCAAGTCAGTTCGCTTCGTATCCCATTTAGGAGATGTATTCATACCGAGTTTTTCTAAAAAGGCAGCTGTGAACATGGCTCCTTTAACAGCTTGGCCCACGACATGCGGTGCAAGGAAGAATCCCTGGTACATTTCCTGCAGACTATAAAGCGACGCACCTGCTTCAGCCCCTATTCCTGGTGATGTTAACCGAAATGAGCAAGCTTCAACCAGGTCCTTTTTACCAACAATGTATCCACCGGTTTTCACTATCCCGCCACCAGGATTTTTAATGAGTGAACCAGCCATTAAATCCGCTCCGACATGACATGGTTCTTGTGTCTCAACAAACTCTCCATAACAATTGTCCACGAACACGACGATTTCCGGGTTAATGCCTTTAACAAAGGAAATCATTTCCTTTATTTCATCGATCGTAAAGGAAGGACGTGTAGCATACCCTTTTGACCGTTGTATACCGATCATTTTCGTATTTGGTTGTATGGCTTGTTTGACGGCTTCAAAATCAACGGTTCCAGCTTCCGCTAACGGAACGGCCTTATAGCTGATTTGAAAATCACGCAAAGATCCGATACCCGACCCCCGGATACCGACAATTTCTTCCAAAGTATCATAAGGCTTTCCAGTTATGTATAACAATTCATCCCCTGGGCGCAATATACCAAAAAGAGCGGTGGAGATGGCGTGTGTGCCTGATATAATTTGGGGGCGCACCAATCCAGCTTCCGCTCCAAAAACCTCTGCGTATATCAATTCCAGCGTATCGCGGCCCATATCATCGTATCCATACCCTGTAGTCGGGATGAAATGGGAATCACTCACTTTATGTGCTTGATAACTTTGTAATACACGAAATTGATTTTCTTCGATTCGTTCGTCCACTTGCTTATGTAATGGAGAAATCATTGCTTCCACTTCCTGCGCAATGTTTTTCAACACTTCTCCATTTGTTAACTGCTGATACATCAAAATTCCCCTTTATAATGAATATTTCTCTAGCTGCCCGGTTATTGGATGATCAGCTAGACAAAAACCTTTGCATTCATATCTTTCCGATTCTTCATTAAAGGAGAGAGTGCGCAATATGGTTTCATTTTTCAGCTGTGATAATAGTTTACCCTCACTCGATGGCAGGAAAACATGATACGGGACCATTTCTTCAATCACGTACTTTTCAATTTCTTCCATGATTTCATTCAGATCCGATTGTTCATAGGCACTGATCATTAATGAAGCACGACTGCCTGACCTGACAAAATCAGCGTGAACCTTATCTTTCTTATTATACAACGTTAGCTGTGGAATGGAAGGGACATCTAAGTCATTTAGCAAATCCTGCACTGTTTTCTGATGATTAAAGTAATCTGTACTTGACGAATCCACCACATGGAGCAATAGATCCGCTTCTTTCACTTCTTCAAGGGTCGAGCGGAATGCGGCAATTAAAGATGTCGGCAAATCTTGAATGAAGCCAACCGTATCCGTCAGCAGCACGGTAAATCCGCTAGGAAGAATCGCCTTTCGTGTCATGGGATCAAGTGTAGCGAATAACTGGTTCTCTTCGTAAGAATCCGCCTCCGTCAAACGGTTGAACAGTGTTGATTTACCTGCATTCGTGTATCCCACAAGGGCTATTTGAAATGTCTTATTACGTTTCCTTCTGTCACGATAACGTTCACGATGCTTCACTATGCCACTTAATTGTTGCTTGATTTCATCTATTTTCCCGCGAATGTGGCGGCGGTCGCTTTCCAGCTTCGTCTCACCTGGTCCCCTGGTGCCGATTCCGCCGCCCAGCCTGGACATTGCCATCCCCTGTCCGACCAAACGCGGTAATAAATATTGGAGCTGAGCAAGTTCGACCTGCAGCTTCCCTTCCCTGGATCGCGCCCGCTGAGCGAATATATCCAATATTAGCTGCGTCCGGTCTATGATCCTTGCCTCCAATTGCTTCGAAAGGTTCCGAATCTGGCTCGGGGAAAGTTCATCATTAAAGATAAATAAATCCGGCTCAAGCTCCTCTTCCAGATTCCGAAGTTCCTCCACTTTTCCTTTTCCTATATATGTAGCTGGATCGACGCTTTCCCTTTTCTGGGTGATGGTCATTAAAACCTCACCATTCGCCGTCTTCGCCAATGAAGCCAGTTCATCAAGTGAATATTCAAAACGTTCATTAGTCTCAGTTGTTTGACACCCAATCAAAACGGCCGTTTCCTTTATTGCTTCTTCCAAATCACATGCACCACCTTCGGATAGATTTCAGTTAATCATAACAAAAAAATTGAATATATAAAAATTTCCTAAAAACGTAGCTTTTAACCGTTTTAAAAATTCCGATAACATGCTAAAATCAAATTTGGCTTTACCATCAAAATCAAAAAGACATAGAGGGACATTCATATGACATGGGAAGTATTAAGCTTCATAGGTACGATTGCATTCGCTATTAGCGGGACCATCATCGCCATGGAAGAAGAGTATGATATTTTGGGAGTTTATATTTTAGGAATAATTACAGCCTTTGGCGGTGGGGCAATCCGCAATCTGCTGATCGGTGTCCCCGTTTCAGCGTTATGGGATCAAAGTTTCTATTTTGTCATCGCTTTAGTATCCATCACCATCGTTTTTGTTTTTCCTACTAACCTTTCAAAGCACTGGGATAGATGGGGAAACTTCAGTGATGCCATTGGCCTTTCAGCCTTTGCCATCCAAGGGGCGATGTATGCCGTGGAACTTAATCATCCAATAAGCGCCATCATTGTATCAGCTGCATTAACCGGGTGCGGCGGCGGAATACTCCGTGACGTACTGGCCGGAAGAAAGCCATTGGTCTTCAGAAAAGAAATCTACGTAGTATGGGCCATCATTGCTGGCTTGGCTTTAGGCAGTGGTGTATTATCCCAGTCATGGCAGCTTTATTCGCTCTTTGCCGTCATCACGATATTGCGAGTCCTTTCCTACACCAACAATTGGCATCTTCCTAATAAAAAATGGGTGCCTAAAACATAAATTTGAAAAGCCCGCCATCTTGGTGGGCTTTTCCATGTCATTCTTTTTCATCATCCTCGAAAACCAAATCTTGGCTGGTAAGCGTCAGTAAATCGGATTTTTCAAATGAATCCTCCAATAAAAGCCGCATTGCCTGAGCCCTAATTGACTTTTCAAGTACATTACGGATATAACGTCCGTTAGAAAATGAAATAGGTCCCCGAAATGAACGCAATATGATTAAATGTTCTTTTAATTTCCTCTCGGCATCCCGATTCATTAGATATTCCTTTTCCTGCAGCATCCGATCGGCTATTTCCATTAACTGTTCAATAGTATAATCCGGAAAATCAATAACAAGCGGGAATCTGGAATGAAGTCCGGGATTAAGGCTGAGGAAATAATCCATTTCCCTCGAATATCCAGCAAGGATCAAAATGAATTCGTGCTGCCGATCCTCCATATGCTTGACAAGGGTATCTATGGCTTCTTTGCCAAAATCCTTTTCCCCTCCTCTTCCCAAGGAATAGGCTTCATCAATAAATAAGATCCCGCCAATGGCCTTTTTAATTAAATCCCTTGTTTTTTGGGCAGTATGACCAATGTATTCCCCGACCAAATCTGCCCTCTCCGCTTCAATTAAATGCCCTTTCGATAGTACATTCATTTTTTGAAACAACTTACCGATTAAACGTGCAACCGTTGTTTTCCCCGTTCCGGGATTTCCTTTAAACATCATATGCAGTGCTTGCCTGCCAGTCTTCAGCCCTTTTGCCTCACGTTGTTTATTGATGTAGATCCAGGCATATATCTCTTTTATCATCTTTTTCATTTCTTCCATCCCGACCAGCGATTTCAGCTCATCTTCAATCTCTTTCAATGCCACATGCTGGTGGGGGATTTCCTGCACCAAAATTTCTTTTATCGGCAGTTCCTTTTGTAGAGCTTTTCTGTTTTCCGCATTAAACACAATATTGATTTGCCCGTTATTTTTCATACGGATCGGTTGTTCCAATGCATTCACCTCTCCATCTTGGACCCTTACTCTAATTCCACAAATTTTCATTCGATTTATGATGGTTACAACTAAACCATCGGAAAATTCGATTATTTAAGCCGTATTCCCTTCCTGAAAAGCGACTTATTCTGACAGAATTCTTTCCTTGGAGGATGTGTTACGACAATCTCCGTTCCCTTTCACCAATTTATATGGGGGAATGTCATTTCCTGCGGTTTCCCGGAAAATAATCCGTCCCTTGATATATATTCAAAACAGGTACGTAAAATTATCGATTCTTTGAAAAAGAACAGCGAATTGCATGCAAAAAAAAAACAGGTCGCTATAAGCTAAACCTGTTTTTTACATACATATATATGATTATTCCTTCACTTCGTAATCAATCTGAACATTACGTTGTGGAGCAAATGTAGAGATCGCATGTTTATAGACTAATTGCTGTTTGCCCTCCGACTCAAATAAAACGGTAAAATTATCGAACCCTTTCACTTGTCCTCTAATCTGGAACCCGTTTAATAAAAATACCGTCACATACGTACCATCTTTCCGTAATTGATTAAGAAACTGATCTTGAATATTTACTGATTGTTTCATGAACTAGTCCTCCTCTTTTCTCTCTAAATTTATGTATTCGCCTTCACTGAAAAGCTTTCCTGCTATAAATCCAGATATTTCATGTATTTTTTTTGGAAAACCATCGAGATCGGTCATATCAAACCAATTTACATCCATTTTATTCCGAAACCAGGTCAATTGCCTTTTTGCATAACGACGGGAGTTTTGCTTTAATGTATCAACCGCTTCATCCAATGAAGCCATTCCATCAAAATAATCATAGATTTCTTTATAGCCTATTGCCTGGATCGATTGGCAATCCCTCAAACCTTTTTCATGAAATGACTCCACTTCAGAAATCAGCCCTTCTTCTACCATGACATCAACACGTTGATCGATGCGTTGATATAACTTTTCACGTTCCATTGTCAACCCAATGATGCACGTATCATATTTCAATTCTGTAGGCTGCTCATTCAGTTGTTCACTCATCGTTTTACCGGTACAATGAAAAATCTCAAGTGCCCTGATCACCCTTCTTACATTATTAGGATGAATTCGATTCGCGCTTTCCGGGTCAACGCTGCGTAATTGTTCAAAAACTGGATCGATTCCTGACTCCCTTACCTGTTTTTCGAGTCCCTCCCTATAAACAGGGTCGGATGGCGCCTCCGAAAATTGATAATCATAAATGACCGATTGTATGTATAATCCTGTTCCACCGACGATAATGGGGAGTTTACCTCTGCTTTGGATATCCTCAATACAAGCATTAGCTCGCTCCTGGAACTCCGCCGCACTAAATGGTTCATCCGGGTCTTTAATATCAAGTAAATAATGAGGAATTCCTTCTGTTTCTTCCTTCTTGATTTTTGCAGTCCCAATATCCATCCCTTTATAAACCTGCATGGAGTCTCCGCTAATAATTTCACCATTAAATAACTTTGCCATCTCAATGCTCATCTTTGTCTTCCCAACAGCAGTCGGTCCAATGATCACGAGAAGTTTTCCTTTTTGTTGTTTCACAATCTCACTGCCTTAATTGATTTTTTCCCTATCTTATCATAATCTCGAAGAAAGCAGCTAAACATCTACCCATTATGTCCAATTCAGGTACTTTTATTCAACTTTTCATCTTTATAACTCTTAGATAGTCAGAGTGTAAAATACCGAAAATGCATTTGAAGCTCATAGCTCCATTTGCGGACTGGGGAAAAATGAATCCCCTTCTCCTGATAGCATTGGATTCTAATCCCGATAATTGAATCATAAAAAAGGCATGATTCCTCCTGTATTTGAGGAATCATGCCTTTTTATCAATTTTCAATTTAGCCCATTTTTCCATTTACGGGTATGATCATCGTAACGATCGTTTCTTTTTCCGAGGATTGTACATGAATCTCTCCATCATATCTGTTCACTAAGTCTTTGACGATGAACAATCCTTGTCCGCGAACTTTGCCCTTTTGTGCCTTTTTGGTTGAAAAACCACTGGCGAATATATTCTCCAGATCTAATTCCGAAATCATTGGTCCGGTGTTGGTGACCATAAACGTATACTTTTCATCATCAGCATTGCATGCAATATTCATTCGGCGTTCTTGCTCTGGCAATTCAATTGTTGCCTCAATAGCATTGTCGATAACATTTGATAATAATTTTATCAAATCGGTTGTTTTGACCCGATTGAAGGATTCGGGTGATACATCGATTTCAATATCGATGTTATAATTCTGGGCCGAGAGTCTTTTCGTCTCTAACAGGACGGATAAGCCTGGATGACTCACATCCAATTTCATCGATTCAATCGAATGCACTTCTTTTGAAAGACCTGTTAAGTATTCGAGTGCTTTTGCGTTCTCCTCTAATTTAAGCAGTCCATGTATCACCTGAATATGATTGGAAAAATCATGCCTTAATGAGCGGACTGAAGCAATGAGCGATTGAAATTCCGATTGATACGTATCTTCCGTATCCCCCACTTCACGTGTCAGTTCCTTTTGATACCATTTTTGAATGACAAAAAAGGTAACCAGAAGCATGATAACAAATCCACCATTATAAACAAGAATGGCAATGCTGCTTTTCAATACCTTGCCGTTAATTGCATTAATATCTTCTGCGCTCATATCAATGCCCAAAAAACCAATAATGTCGCCATCTTGATTTTTCATTGGCACTCCCACAGTCAAATACTCTCCATATTCCGGATCTTCTAGAATCCCGGTAATGAAGCTTTTCCCTTCATACGCCTGTTTGACCTGCTCCCGGGGAACAGTACATACACCACCAATAGGAAAATCCCCTTTATGATCTTTAGAAAATCCAGTGATCATAGCTTTAGATACTCGCGGATTATCAATCATGATGGTATAAACATATAATGCTCCTATTTTTTCACGGGCATCCTCTAAGTAAGCTTTTATATCCCTATAATCCCGGCTCTTTACTTGGTTATTAAGAAAACGCTGATAGGCCTCCTTATCCATCGAGTCGGCGATAGATCTAGCAGCTACCAAGTTTTGATTTGCAACGGATTTTTGTACAGAATTTTTAATGCTTAAATATGTTGAAAACATATTAAGAAGAATGAAAACAATCAATAAAAGAATGGTCAAATAAAGAAATGCCCTTAACTTTTTATTTTTCATAGGATTAAACTTACCTCATCTCTAGCAGCTAAAAGTTAACGAACCTATTCTGAGTTTACTATATAAAGTGTCAAAGAAATAGAGAAAAATCTAATATTCTCTGTAATCCCAGGCATATAATACTATAATTAATCAAGTAATTAACAGTTTACCCACTATTTTTTAATCATCTAACTTTTTATATTTTAATCTAAACCACTTTAACTATTAATCATTTCTAATAAATCATTTTATTTCCATATAAAAAAATTATATCAGTATAATTACATATGTGAAAATGGAAAAAATTAATGATGTGGAGTCGATATTTTTGATTCAAATGAATAATTTTACCCTTTATATGAAAATATTACAAGAATCTAGAGGATTCATCTGTAAAATCACACCATAATTCATATAATTTGTGCAAAATAGCGGATCAATCCCCTTTCAATAGTACATATTAACTAACTTCTCATTAATGAAAACGCCATTTCCATGAGAAGATCTCCTGAATAAAAAAATGGAATCAGAGCCTGATCCCCCTGATTCCATTTACATATGATAGCTTTTATTTAATCGAATTGATGACTGCCCGCTCATACATCTTTTTAGTTACTTGATAATAGAGTAGTTGAAAAAGAAAATAAGTTGCGATGACGATGGCCGAATAGACAAACAAATTGGATCCCAATAAATTGCTTAATGCCACGTAGGCGACTATGGCATGAATCATTCCTATCAGAAAAGGAGCGAAAAAGAGAATCCGTATTTCCGCACTTAAAATTTGCCGTATTTCTTTTTTTGTCAGGCCCAATCGATGAAGAGCGTGAATTTGAATTTTTTTATCTTCTAAATTTGTAAAAACTCGCAGATACATCATGCTTCCTTGGACGATAAAGAATAATAAACTGACAAACAAGCCGATAAAAAGTATCAAAATGATAGGTATGAGGGAAACCATCGTTTGCTCCAAGTAAATCAGTTTTCTTAATTGGGATTTGGACATTCCAAGCAGTGTCAGCACCCCAAACTCTTTTTTCGCGGCTGTATAAATGCAGCATTCGAATAAGCGATAAAGAAAACTGAAAATATGATGATCACTATTTCAGCTGCAATGAGTCCCTTACCAATTAACTGTCCCCCAGGGATATTCGCATGGACCACATCTGGATGAAAGATAAATGATGCATAAATAAAAAAGATTGAGACCGAAAGGACAATACTGAAAAAATAAGCTAGATAACGTTGTGCATTTCCTTGGATATTTCTCTTAGCGAGAAGTCGGATGTTCATGATAGACTCCTCCCAAAACGCTTAACGTATCTAAAATCCTTTGGTGGAAGCTCTTTCTTTCCCCTACGTAGGACACTCTTTATTTTCGCCAGTACCATTTCCAAATGAAACGGTTTCGTTAAATAATCATCTCCCCCATATTCAATGGCCATGACTTGGTTCATTTCATCTGTCCTAGCAGAGATGAATATGATGTGAACCTTTGAAACCGTCCTTATTAGCCGGCACCAATGGAAACCATCAAAATAGTGCAGATTAATATCCAATAAAACCAAATCTGGCTTTATCTCTTGGAACTCCGCAAAGACTTGGTCCAGTTGCTTCACTTCAAAAACCTCATACCCATACCTTTTTAAGTAATTGACCAAGATTCCAGCTATTTGGAATCGTCTTCAACCAATAATATTTTATACATCTTTTTCTCCTCATTAACATGACAATAAAAAACCTTGAATGGTATGAGCCAATCAAGGGGATTACAATAAAATTAGATTTCCTCCGGGATTTTCAATCCCTCAATGAAGGACTGAAAACTCGATGCAACTTTATAAATATTTTCATCCTGGCTTGATGGATCCGAATACCAACCCTGATCCCAGAAGTAAACTCCCTTTTCCTCTTCATTATTTATCAGCAAGATTTTACCTGCACATGTAGCATTACCTATTATAATGCAATTCTTATGTAAGTCATCTCTGTTTTCTTCATGCCATTTCCGTAAATCCAGTTCTTTATCTTGAAGCTCTAATCCATAAAGTACATTTAAGCAAACGAGTGTGTCTAATCCATCTACATAAAACTTACAGTTTTGGACCGCCGTTGTGCCGCCATTATGCTTAAGGAGAAATTGTTGATAATCTGCAGGGATTTCAAAACCCACAAATTTCTGAAAATTATTCACTGCTTCTTGTGTCGCTTTGCCATATCCAGTAATATTAACCATTGTATCGACTCCATTTCCATTTAATTGATAATCTTATTCTATTAGGCTATTTCACTTGCTATTCGCTGCATATAAAATGGCCAGGTCCTACACTCCATTTATGGAGATCCTTTAAAAATAAATTATTCATTATTATTTAGAAAATAATACTTTTTTTAAATATATTAACATAATTTTACTATCCTTTTCAGTATTTTCTGATATATTTTTTGACAATTTCGTTTCTTTTCATAAAAAAATAGCTTATTTAAAAGAAGTTTTTGTCGAAAAATCGATAAATCGAATAATTCGTAGATAAATCAGGAGTTTTCGATGATATATCTCCATTTTCGAAGATATATTCCCGATATCGCAGATAAAAATATTATTCTATAAAAAAGGCGCCCACTTCCTCTTCAAGGTTGGGCGCCTTTTACAACTCAGATAATTTTATAGTCATCATAAGTAATTAATAACCTGCTCATAGAAACTGTCTCAGCACGTAGCTTATTCTTATCACGACAATAAGCAATGATGGAACTATTGGGAATTTTAGCTGTACAATTCCATTTACTATATTTTTCATTGTACTTAGAGGATATTTCAATATTCTCACCACGGATCTTTAAAGTCCTGCGTTCTACCAAAGGCATCATCTCCAATTCCGATAATATTATTTACCCTAAATCAGATAAAATATTCTTCGGTCTCATTCAAGCATGGCATATTCAAAGATTATGGACATTATAGATAGGAAATGAGAAAGAAAGTATTATCATCAGAATAATCTTAATATTTTCTCGGAATATTAAGATAAATCTCGAAACACACCTAAAAACTTTTATTTATAACTATAAAAATTATATTCGTATCACAAAAGAAATATTTGAAATTAAGAGATTAGAGTCGTATGATTAGTAGTATCGGCGGAAAACACATAAATCAAAATAAATAAGTTTAAAGGGGAATTAGATATGGTAGATGTAGCCACAAAACCTGAACATGAAACACTTAATATTTCTGCAAACCAAGAACAATTGGATATCCTAGATCAGCTTTTAAAGCCTGAGGTTCAGGAATCATTGAACACTTTAGTTGAGCAGTTACCAAAACTGACTGAGTTAGTGAATATTTTAACAAAGTCTTATGATTTCGCTCAATCGGTTGCGACTGATGATGTTTTGAAAAATGATACGGTCAGCGCCATTTCGGAGATCGCTACACCTGTAGTCCATTCAGTGAAAGGGCTTGCGGCAAATGCCATCGAAGCTAAGGATCGTGCTGAAGAGAATACTGATGTGATCGGTCTTTTTGGTCTGTTAAAAATGATGAAAGACCCGCAAGCACAAAAGCTTTTCCGTTTCGCCCAAGCTTTTCTTGAAGTCTCTTCAGAACGTAAAAACCAAAAATAATTTGATAAACTTTCAATCAGTAAGAACGGGGGATTAACTATGTCAAAACAAATCGTCATCTTAGGTGCGGGATACGCTGGATTGCTATCTGCCTTATCCGTACGTGAATATTACAAAAGAGATGAAGTGCAGGTTACCGTGGTGAACCAATTTCCAACGCACCAAATCATCACCGAATTGCACCGTCTTGCAGGCGGATCCATTTCTGAACAAGCCGTTTCCATTCCGTTGGAAAAGCTTTTCAAAGGAAAAGATATCGACCTTGTCATTTCCAAAGTGGAGTCTTTCTCAGTCGATAACAAAGAAGTGAAACTTGCCAATGGTTCCACTTTATCTTATGATAACCTGGTTGTTGCTTTGGGAAGCCAAACAGGATTCTTCGGCATTCCGGGACTTGAGGAAAACAGCATGGTCTTGAAATCCGTAAATGATGCAAACAAGATCTACAAACATATCGAAGATCGCATTCGCGAATATGCACAAACAAATAATGAAGCGGACGCAACCATCGTGATCGGCGGCGGCGGATTGACGGGCGTCGAGCTAATCGGTGAAATCGTGGATCACTTCCCTAAAATCGCCAAAAAGTTCGGAGTGGACTTCAAGGACTTGAAAATCAAGCTTGTGGAAGCTGGTCCAAAAATCCTTCCGGTCCTGCCTGACCACTTAATCGAACGTGCGATGACAAGCTTGGAAGCACGCGGCGTTGAGTTCTTGACAGGTCTGCCTGTAACGGGTGTTAAAGGCAATCAAATCGAATTGAAAGATGGACAAACGATAACGGCCAATACGCTTGTTTGGACAGGCGGAGTTGCGGCCCTTCCTATCGTAGGCGAATCAGGCCTTGAAGTGGACCGCGGCAAAGCAACCGTTAATGAGTTCTTGCAATCCAAATCCCATAAAGACGTATTCGTCGTCGGGGACAGTGCCGTTGCTTTCCCTCCAGAAGGCGGCCGTCCATACGCTCCTACTGCTCAAAATGCTTGGCAAATGGGTGAGCTTGTTGGTTACAACCTATTTGCAGCCTTTGAAGGCAAGAAACTTGAAGCATTTTCACCTGTAAACTCAGGTACACTTGCGAGCCTTGGCCGTAAGGATGCGGTGGCAACGGTTGGGGCCAATAACACGTCACTTAAAGGCCTTCCGGCTACATTGATGAAAGAAGCAAGTAATGTTCGCTATCTATCACACATCAAAGCCCTATTCAGCTTGGCTTATTAATTTTAAGATAAAGCACTCATTGAATTTAAAAGGACCATTCATCATTTGGATGAATGGTCCTCTTTTGCAATTAAAGGGCTATATTTATCGAAATCAAATGTTAACCTGGTTGATGCTGAATCTAAGGAAAAATCCCTCAGGTAATTTTGCATTTGTCAAGATCCGGGTTTCTTTTAAGCGTTTATGATTATATGAGGAGACTTCCATCAATTCTTCATCCATATAAGCAGGATGAGTCATTATCTCCACGCTCGCCCCATCCATTACCCTCCCCTTCAAGTTTTGAAAGTAATCTTCAACCACCATTTCTCCATAAAAATCATCCAGGAATACATCTGTAACGGTTTGAATCCCAGTAAGGTGCTTTCCGGCATTTCGCACTGGCAATCCATATTTATCTGACAGCTTTTTAATAACCGGTAGAAATGCTGTGATCCCATGTACATGATGATGGCTGTCAAAATGAGTCGGGAATAGACCAAATTCCAAGAATCTTTCGATTTGTGCTGACCACTCCCTCTCCAATTCGCTCAAGGAAATACCGGCAGGATCCCCATATACCAACCCTTGCTTCTTAAAGAAACCAGATTCATCAACCAAACTCGGAACATCACTCAACAAAGGTTTCCCCCATGTCAGCACTAAGTGTATACCTACCTTCAACGACGGTGTCTTCTTTGCGATTTCAATCGCATGCTCCGTTGCTTGCGCATTCATCATAATCGTTGCCGAATTGACAATTCCATATTTGTGGCTATCCAAAATCCCATAATTCACCGCTTTAGTTAACCCGAAATCATCTGCATTTACAAGGACTTCAATCATGATAAATTATCCTGCAACTCCTTTTTTTCAAAAAACTGCGGCAGATAATCTTTATGTGCCTCCAGCATTTCGTCTAAGATAAGTTTTGCAACCCGGTCACTTGGAACGAGTGGATTGATCGTCATGGCAAGCAACGCAGTATCATAGTCCCCCGAAATTGCAGCTTCGATGGCTACCCTTTCAAAGGATTTGATTTGCTGGATTAATCCGCGGACAGCGACAGGAAGCTCTCCTACATTGATCGGCTTAGGACCATCCTTAGTTATCACGCAACTGGTTTCGATCGCCGAGCCGTAAGGAATTCCTTCAATCGCACCATGGTTGACCGTATTTACCGCTTGAATATCTCGCTTATCCGTATGCATCGAGCAAATCAACCGGACAGCCGCATCGCTGTAGTACGCACCTCCGCGCTCTTCAAGCTGCGGCGGCTTGATAGCCAGATCCTGGTCTTTGTATAGCTCGAATAAACCTGCTTCAAGTCTTTGAACGACCTCTGCACGTGTTTCCCCTTTTTCTGCATCCTTCAATTCTTGGGCCAGCACATCTCCCGTTTTGTAATAGTAGTTGTGGTATGGACACGGAAACAGGTTTAACGCTCTAAGGAATTCCGGCTCCCAGCCCATTGCATGGATATTCTTCATCGTGACAGCTTTAGCTGGATCCGTAATTAAATTGATGATTTGATCTTTGACACTCTCGCCATCAACGAATACATCCAATCCGTAAACCATATGGTTCAAGCCGGCAAAGTCGATCCGGACTCTTGATGGCTCTACATCCATCAAATCCGCAACACCTCGTTCCATACCAATCGGCACATTGCAAAGTCCGATGATTTTGGAAATATTACTGTGACGCAGAACTGCTTCCGTTACCATTCCAGCAGGATTCGTGAAGTTAATCAGCCATGCTTCCGGACATAATTCCTCCATTTCATGAGCAATATCCAGAATGACGGGAATCGTTCTAAAAGCCTTGAAAAGCCCGCCTGGTCCATTCGTCTCCTGTCCGATCACTCCATGTTTCAATGGAATCTTTTCATCAAGTGCCCTTGCAGCGAGCTGGCCAACCCGTAGCTGGGTTGTTACATAATCAGCGCCTTTAAGCGCTTTCTTTCTATCTAGCGTGAGGTGTACATCAATATTCACACCGGCCTTTTCAATCATCCTTCTTGCCAAATTCCCGACAATTTCAAGCTTTTCCTTTCCCGCTTCGATGTCCACGAGCCAAATTTCACTCACGGGAAGTTCTTCATGATATTTGATGAAACCTTCGATCAGTTCTGGCGTATAGCTCGATCCTCCGCCAATCGTGACAACCTTCAGCCCCTTGCTCATTCGGCAGTCCTCTCCTTCACAACATTTGCATGTAAGAATTCTTCGCGTAGATCGATCATTTCCATTGCAAGATCCTTTACTGTCATCGCCGTCATTAAATGATCTTGTGCATGCACTAGGATGATGGGAAGATCAAAATGGTCCCCGCCCGCTTCAGCATGGATTAATTGGGTTTGGTATTTATGGGCCTGCAGTAATTCCGTTTCCGCCTCGGCGATTTTCACGCGGGCAGAATCAAAATTCTTTTTCTTTGCTTCCTGCAATGCTTCCATTGCAAAGCTTCTCGCATTCCCACTATATAAAATCAATTGAAAGGATAGTTGGTATAATTCTTCTTTTTCCATTTTCATCACTACTTTCTTAAACGCTTAGCGTTTCTGAATCTTTTGTAAGCTTTGTTTCATTTTTGGTGTCTATCTTCACTTGAGCATAAACGAATGGTAAATAAATAGCTGTTGAAATTACTAGATTGATTGCAGCCAAAACCGCTCCAGATACATGTCCGCCCGTGGCCAGAAATCCACCCACAATCGGTGGGGTAACCCATGGAATCTTAGCGACGATCGGGAAAACCATTCCGCTGCTTACCGCGATATAAGAGATCACCGTTGTAATTACCGGGCCGAGAACAAATGGGATGAACCACATTGGATTCAGAACGATAGGCAATCCGAAAAGAATGGGTTCGTTAATCTGGAACACTCCTGGTGCCCCTCCGAGTGCAATCATCTGTTTATACCGTTTCCGGCCGGCAATGATCATTGCAATGATGAGGCCCAATGTTGCACCAGATCCGCCTAAATAAACGAATGCATCCAGGAAAGAACCAGCCAATACCCCGTATTGGTCCATGTCTTTGACGCCTTTTGCATATAAATCGATATTTTTCACTCCCGAACTTTCAAAAAGCGGTGTCGTTATCCCACCAAGGATATTGGGTCCATGCAAACCGATCATCCATAATAAATGAACAAGAAATACTAGTAAAATAGCGAATGGCAATGAATCTACTGCACTTTGTAATGGAGATACAATCACTTTACTCAACCAGTCATTCAATACCTGCCCATCCGTAGCTTTACGGAATAGCAGTCCGAATATACCAGCGATAAAGATCGTTGCCATACCCGGCACTAACTTTGCAAATGAACGGGCAACCGCAGGAGGTACCCCATCAGGAAGCTTGATGACTAAATACTTCACTCGGGAAAGTCTCACAAATATTTCAGTGGCTATCAAGGCAACGACAATTCCTGTAAAGAGGGCTGTAGCATTAAAATAGTTCACGCTTACAAAACCCCAGGCCCCTCCAGTAACATCCTTATCATCGATGGTTAAAGTGACATTTCCGATTTGAGGCAATAGTAAGAAGAAACAGGCTGCTGATACCAGCATCGCTTCAAAACCATCGTCACCGTATGATCGCGCCAATTTATATGAGATGCCGAATACAGCGAATACCGTCATGAATGCAAAGGTTCCAAACCAAATATCACCGCCGAGCGTATTCCATGCAGGACCGAAGATGGCCTCCATCATTCTTCCGTAAGGCTTGATGACTTGCCCTAGATTATTAAACAGGACGGCGAATGACCCGATCATTGTAATCGCTATCATTCCAATCAATGCGTCACGGATTGCAAGCAAATGCCGGTTATTTCCTACCTTTACCGCCCCAGGCATAATATACTTATCAATAAAAGTCATCATATCCTTATTCTCCTTTTATTAAAGTAGTGGCTTGTTTTAGCACTTCTTCACCATTACATAGTCCATAGAACATTGGATTGATGGTTGCGACTGGAATACCCTTTTCTTTCCCCGCTTCCTGTAGCTTGGAAAGAAGATATCTAACCTGTGGACCTAATAAAATCACATCGGCCTTATCTATTTCATTGTTC
Source organism: Bacillus sp. T-10(2022) (assembly GCF_056502895.1). NCBI lineage: Bacteria > Bacillati > Bacillota > Bacilli > Caryophanales > Bacillaceae > Bacillus > Bacillus sp. T-10(2022). The sequence goes on along the minus strand of NZ_CP113518.1, from coordinate 1,984,697 downwards.
ACTTCTGTAGAACCAACCGCCCATATATGACACTCTACCCCTTGTTTTTTAGCACTTTCCTCCATCTTGGTAACTAATAAACTAGTAGACATCCCTGCAGAACAACATAATAAGATATTCATTGAAATTACCCCCCTTTTTAATAATTGATTATTCAGTATTTTTAAGTAAGACTAAATCGCATTTTTATAATAATCAATGTTACTTTTTTATCACTTCCCTTGGAATGAAATGGGTATTATTGCCTCCATACATACATTGTAGTTACAAATTGAAAAAATATCAACACAATTTTTAATTTGTTACTACAAATTTGTGAATTAAAGTTGATTATTGAACTTATCCGAGATAATCTATATGTATATATTGGGAATGAACATAGGAGGAATCACTGTGGAGACCATGAATAAAGAAGCGGCATTGCATTCCATAGTTAAGGAATCGATTATCGATCTCATAAAAAATGGCGAATATCAAACAAATACAAAATTACCGACTGAGGCCGAATTTTGTAAAATATACGGAGTAAGCAGGACAACAGTTCGCACGGCCTTACAGCAATTGAACGTCGAAGGCTACATCTACCGTGTTCAGGGCAAAGGGACTTTCGTTTCGGAAAATAAAGTGAAGCAATTTCTTTCAAGCACGGTTGAAAAGTTTTCTGAGCAAGTCACGATGCAAGGAAAAAACCCTTCTACAAAGGTCATTAGCTTAAAGGTGATTGAAGCAAATGCTACCCTTGCCAAGCTTTTCAAACAAAATATTGGAGACCCCGTAAATAAACTGGAACGGATACGTTACGTAAACGACATCCCCCTTCAATATGAAATTGCTTTTCTCCCTTGGTATAAAACACCCGGGCTTAATATCGAAGCCTGCGAAAAATCACTCTTTAAAGTACTTGAGACACAATTCAATTTAAAAGTAAAAAAAACGGTCGAACACTTGGAGTTTTCACTTGCCGACGATTCCATTTCTGACAAATTGGACGTACCGAACGGCTCACCTTGTTTTTCATTGGAAACTTACACATATGAGAATGACGGATCTGTCATTGAATTCTCTAAAACTCTCTTTAGAGGCGATCGTGCACACTTTGTCATCGAGCGGAACTATTGAATATTATTATATAAAAATAAGACGGCTGCCTTATTGATTAAGGCAGCCATTTTTTTTGTGTACTACGGCACTTTGATTCTAATTCAGTATGCTCTCACACCGAACCATGATTTTAAAAGAGACTTTTTTATCCTTTACGCTTTACCTTTTTATGGATAAATCCCTCATTGGATTGAAGAAATTTGCGACACTCCTGCCGAATAACTGGCTAGCCGACACCCCACAGCCGCTTGCATTGATGAGGCCTTGCAGACAGTCGGCGGACAGGGCACGGTAAATTAAGTAATAGTAAGCCTTTTTCTATCGCATAAGTTGAAGTTCGTGAATGAAATCGAGGCAAAACCAAGATTAAAAGAGAAAATCGGAATCCGCTACTGCATTTCACTTCACCTTCCTCAAGGAATTGTCGTTAAGTCTACATCCCCCCTTTTTCTGCATACCGGATCCCTTTGGCTCATTGTTTCCAAGTCCAAATAAACTTCAGTATGAAAATGCCCCCAATTAATTCATTGAGGGCATTTCTACATTATCTTAGAATAGCGGGTCCTTTTTCTCATGGCTCAAGCTGAATTTTACTTACTCCCCATTCTGATTAAGCCATTTTTTTGTGACTACTATCATTTCTTCTTGTTGTTTCTTAGCCGAGATAGTCGCTTCATTATCTCCCTTTTGCTTTCCGTATACTCCAAATTGACCGTGGTTTCCCCCTGCTATCTTATGCATGTTTGCCTCTTTAGATAGTAAGTGCTTTGTCTCCTCAATCTTCTCTAATGTAGATAGCCCATCATGTTCTGCATATAACGATAGCATAGGAACTTTCATTTTTGAAAAGTCATTTGAGTTACTGGGATATGAACCGAGGAGGATAATCCCTTCCACCTCTTTTGGATTTTCATAAGCATATGCGGAGGCGGCTACTCCTCCTAACGAGTGTCCAGCAACGTACCATTTCTCAACAGCTGGATATGCATCTTTAGCTTCCACCGCTTTATTTTTATCAAACAAAGCGAAATTGAACCTCACATCTGGGATAACGACTGTATATCCCTCTTTCGATAATTCTTTTGCATAATATCCGTATGCTTCCGGCTCAACCTTGGCACCTGGATACAGAACAATGCCCACTTTCTTAGTTTTTGTTGGTTCAAATGTGACAAACCCATTTTCCTTTGTTATATTCCTCTTTCCAACTAACGCATACAATTCATCTGATGGTTTGTATGTTTGTTCTGACCATATGTAAAAGCCGCCGAAAGCGATAATCATTAATGCAATTATACTAACGAGAATATATTTAATAACTTTTTTCATTTTATACCTCACTGTTCCTAAAATTTATTTCTAGGTGATGTTACGAACACACACAGCTACTAGTATTGCTTTTCATTCACCCTGTCCTTATGGGCTATATAAAACGAACTTTACATCTAACTTCCTTCTCTTTTGAATATTTAATGACATTCTCCTCATGTAGACGGATATTTAGGCTGGTCTCGATTGGATTATCACATATTTACTTGCTGTGCTATATCTCACCTTATTGGGTGTAACCACGCTGTACGAATCTTCTCTTTCTTTGTTTGGATGCCAGCTATCGATCATTGCTACAAGTTTTTCGGACACGTAGTTCGTCAAGTCCACATTGGGAGTTATTACACAATCTGTGCCCGAGTAATATCACTATTTATGGGCATTTTTCATGCAATGCTTCCATTCTTGTTTAAATATAAAGTTTCTTATGTAGACCTTTGATACTTATAAAAACCACATATAAAGCCTACCCATTATATTCTCCGATATAGGTATTTACAATCTTTCCTGAATATGAATTTCACATTAAACTAAAATTATATTTAAAGGGCACTTTTATTTAAAGTTATTTCTTGTGATATGTTTTGTTCTTTTATAGTATGGAAAAAACAAAATAGGGGGTGAATTAGTTGGATACTATTTTATATTTTTGTTATTCAATCATTTATATTATTCTTTTTATCATGGGAATGATGTTACTTCGACAGGACCGTAAACTCTTTTCGTATTCAAGCTTTCTTCTTCTAGTTACTTTCGGGCTTATCGTGGATAACTTAATTATTGCCTCTGGAAAGTTCATTGGCGATGGCCCTTTGTTAGAGTCATTAAATGCATTACGTTTCTGGAGTCATGGATTTATCACTCCCACATTGATCTTGTTTGGATGGGGAATGGCGAAAAGGATACATATTCCTTTTACAAAAAAAGTGATAGCACCCTACTTTTTCCTTTTCATTACAGCTGGGCTTATCATCTATGAATTTATTGAAAATATGCATAAGACATTTGTACCAATCTACGAGTATGGTATTTTAAGATATGTTAGTGAGGAATCTTCAGGCCCACCTTTAATGGTGCTTATTGTAACCTTTATATTATTGGTGATTAGCATCTACATATTTATAAGAACACGTTGGATTTGGATGCTTTTAGGAGTTATAGTCATGATAGCTGGAAGTGCCATCCCTATTCCCATAAAAAGTTCGGCTGTTACCAATGCATTTGAATTAATTTTTTTATGTTTACTATGGCTTACAAACTATAAACTAGAACCTCGCTCCCCACAAACAAAGTGATTCATCCTTAGAAATAGAAGAGCATAAAACTAAAGATAAAAAATGGAATAGGAGCATGCAAAAAGAAAAAAAGTAATAAGGATTTTACAATATGCTTTAGATTAAGCACCTTTATTGACTTCACTCATTGCACCCAAGCATCATTGAAATATCGCTTGGGTGCTTTTAATATTTGCTTGATTATCACCAAAAAACGAGTATCCATTCAAATTAACAATTGGTATATGACGAATTTTTCAGAAGGATTAGATTCTGTCAGGCCAGGTAACATCACCTCGTCTTTCAGCTCGAAGGCGGTTTGATTTTCGAGGAAAAAAATATAATCCTGTGAAGCATAAAATAATATCAGTTCGATTTGGCGCGGTTCTTTTTCAAAGGAAAGCAATATGTTATTGATGATTTTCATGAAGATCTGTACCGAAAACGGGTTAAAGAAATAAAAGCGATTGTCTTTCGTATCGATATCATATTCTTCCGCCAAACAGCAGTGGAATTCTATATTGCCATCGATGTTTTTCCTTTTCTTCACGTAGTCATTCAGATTCTCGATCGCTTCTTTATAGAAATTTTCATTCATCTCCACGCCAACCACAGATGATTGATATAAATGATGGATGAAAAAATTCAAGCGGCCTTTACCGCATCCAAAATCCACAATGCGATCATTTCTTTTCAGTGCATATTTTTTGAATAAATGTTCTAATGCGCTGTAAGGCGTAGGTTCGTATCGGTGATAATGCAAGGAATCATTGAATTTTTTTTGTTCACCTTCCGTTTTGATGTTCAGCATTTCGTCATAATTCGTTTCTTCCATTGTTAATGCACCTGCTTCATGGTTTTTCAATAAAGGGCTTCCTAACTAAAAACCCCGGAAAGGTTGATCTTATCCAGGGTAAGGTTTTGTTGTAGGAATGTCCAGACAATTATTTGGATTTTGCTTTAGTTACATAATCATTAAAATCAGAGATGCTTGGGTTGGCCATATAATGACCGCCTTCCACTTGGATCGTCTGACCTGTAATGAATTTGGACTCATCAGATGCAAGGAATAGAACGGTATAACCGATATCATCCGCTTCACCATGATATGGCAATGCATTAAATTTGGCAAAAATATCGAGTACGGCAGGAGGCATATTATTTTTCGCTGCAGGAGTTAAAATAAGGCCCGGTGCCACTCCATTACAACGAATATGATCTTTACCATACTGTGCAGCGATATAACGGGTCAAATTCACTACCCCCGCTTTGGACGCACCATATGCAGATCGTACGGAGTCACCTGTAAATCCAGCCATGGAGGCCGTATTGATTATCGAACCTCCTCCCGCTTTAATCATGTGAGGAATTGCAAACCTGCTTCCCAATAACACACTTTTTAAATTCACATCCATAAGTCGGTCCCATTCTTCCAAATCTAAATTCACGACATCCAGATCTTTATGCAGGTTAGTTAAACCCACATTATTAACAAGTACCGTAACCGTTCCATATTGTTCAATGGTAAAGTCGACTGCTGCCTGGATGGAATCAGCTTGTCCAGCATCCAAGAATACTCCAGCCGCTTCCCCACCTTGTTTTTTAATGTTTTCAGCCGCTTCTTTCGCTCCTGTTTCGTTAAAATCAGCAATCACGACTTTTGCACCTTCTTTAGCCATTAGTGTGGATATGGATAAGCCTATACCTGAAGCTCCACCTGTCACTAATGCTACTTTACCTTGTACTCTTCCCATAATAACCCACCTGCTCTTCATAATATGAATATTTTTGTTTTATTAATCATGACTAATAGTACAAGAATACAACGTATATAAAGTTATTACAAATAATTATACTCATAGTTCATTTTCGTAAAAATACAGATTATTAGAATGTCGTAAACTATGAAAATTTTTGATTTTTATCAAATTTAAAACAGAAAAAAGCTGAAGCATCCAAAAGAGCTTCAGCTTTTTTTCATTTTTCTTCTTCATCATCCCATATGATCCAATCATGAACCTCAAGAATTTCCAGGAATTTCATCAACCTCGGTAAGGTTGGTTCTGCTTCCTCTCCAAAATGTTCACTCATCGCTTCAGAAATCTGATTTACATTTCTTTGGAACTCCATCTGTTTAATGGCATATGCCCCAAACTTATCAAGCTTGATTTTACGGACTGATGGTTGTTTAAAGAAACGAATTGTAATTCGTTCCACAAAATTGGTCCTTTGAATGACTAAAAAAGTTGCTTCCGAAGATTCTTGTACCATAGTGACGCGTTTTTCCAAAAGGGGAACCATGGTTAACAGGTTCCTCTTTTTTGATTGGCGTTTACGAAGCATCTTCTTTTTTCCCTTTGCTGGATACGAACCATAGCAATCCAGCTAGAGCAAGGAATAGTAGGAAAGGTAGCAAATTGCTGGCTAATTTAGCCGCAGCCGGAACTTGGACACCTGCTGCTATCAATATGGCAATAAGTACACCAATCAATGATTCACCCGCTATTAAACCAGATGCAAATAATACACCTCTATCAACCCGTGCTTTAAGCGCTTCTTTTGTTTTCGAGAAGAACTCAACGAAGAAACGAATAAATCCACCGATCATGATTGGGGCACTAGTATGAACCGGCAAGTATATGCCGACAGCAACAACAAGTGAATTTAGACCGAAAAATTCTAATGTGATCGAAATAGCCGCACCGATAAAGATGAGTGTCCAAGGTAAGTCTCCTCCAAGAACACCTTCAGCAAGTATTTTCATTAGTGCCGCTTTAGGTGCAGGCAGTTCTGCAGATCCCATCGTATATGCGTTATCCATTAGAACCAGGATAAAACCAATGACAGAAGCTGATGCAACAACACCGATCATCATGGCAACTTGTTGTTTCCATGGTGTTCCGCCGACGATATATCCTGTTTTTAGATCTTGAGAAACATCACCTGAAACCGCAAGTGCCGTACAAATGATCGCAGCGACGGTTAAAGCGGCTACCATCCCCGTCGTACCAGTAAAACCAGTAGCTTTATAGACAATCGCTACAATCAATAGTGTGGCTATCGTCATTCCTGAGACTGGGGAAGAAGAACTTCCGACGATCCCAACAACCCTTGAAGCTACTGTCACGAATAAAAACCCAAAAATCGCAATTGCAATCGCACCGATGATTCCTACATCCGTGATAGGTGTGAAAGCAATGATTAAAATAACGATGATCGTTCCCAGCCAAACGTATTTAGCCGGTATGTCTTGTTCTGTACGGATCGAACCTGATTTTAGTTGCCCTTTATTGGCTTTTACACCTTTAAGGGTATCGAAAACTGAACTGAAAAGTATTGGTAATGTTTTGATCAATGTGATCAATCCGCCAGTTGCAACGGCACCAGCACCAATGTAGCGTATATAATTATCCCAAATTCCCCATGCATCCAATTCACCGATCGGTACATCAGAAGGGAAAATGGCTGTTCCATTGCTTCCGCCAAAAAAGCTGATGGCCGGTATTAGAACAACCCAGGCTAATAAACCCCCACCTAGCATTTGTCCTGCAACACGAGGTCCAATAATATAACCTACACCCAAAAGGGAAGGAAAGGCATCAAGACCAACCACCGCATTTTTAAAATTCGTGATTCCTGTTTCAACCTCTGTCTTGAAAAGCTTAAGCCCATCACCAAGCCCTTTAACCACACCGCCGATAACCAAACCGGCTCCGATTAGTTTCGCGCTTGTACCACCCTTTTCTCCTGACTTCAGGACCTCGGCACATGCCGTACCTTCAGGATAAGGTAATGTTTCATGTTCCCTTACAATTAAAAGCTGGCGAAGGGGAACCATCATGAAGACCCCTAAAAATCCCCCAGTTAAAACAACGAAAATGATGAATGCTTGACTCACGTCCATGTCCCACATGAATAATGCTGGAATGGTAAATACAGCACCGGCACCAATAGCCTCACCTGCCGTGGTCATCGTTTGCACAATATTGTTTTCTAATATTGAATCCCTGCGAAAAACCCCTCTTAAAATAGCCATTGAAATTACCGCCGCGGGTATTGAAGCAGAGACAGTTAAACCAATAAGTAGGCCTAAGTATGCATTTGCCGCCCCGAATACGATTGCAAGAATGATCCCTAGAATGATTGCAGTTGCAGTCAATTCCGGTAGAGATTTAGATGCAGAGACGTACGGGACGAATTTACTCTCTTTTGAATTGTTCGACAATTTAGCCACTTCCTATGTTAAACTTTAAAATCACAGAGAACATTATATCACTGTAATTTAAAGTCATGCAATGGGAAAATTACGCTTAGCAAAATTTTGATTATATCAAAAATTCAGTTTAGTAGATTCGGTTTTAAAATATATAAAAATAATATTATTCTAATAACCATCGGTTTTTGGCTATTCGTTACACGAAGTCACTGCCTATCATTCATTCAATGACAGTATCTTCAATACTCCTTATTAGCTCCATAGGCAAATAACCCACTGGGTTATTGCACATTAAAATGAGATCTAACATATCCTGAAAAATCAAGTCTTAAAAAAAGGAATGATAAATTCATGGTCTCCTATATGGACTATACTTCACCATCCACACAATACTTTTTCGATATTAATAAAAGCAATTTAATGAAAAAAGACAATCAAAACTATATAAATGTATTAGGTATCAAACAATTGAACACACTCGAAAATGTTTCATTATTAGATATTTACCTTAGTACAGACAATGTCGTAGAACCGCATTATCACCAAAATGCAGCAGAGCTCGTGTATTGCATTTCTGGAGCGGCAACCGTTTCATTACTGAATCCTTTTACAAAGCAAATACAAAATTATCCCATTAAACCCGGTCAAGTAGCCAACGTCCCACAAGGTTGGTGGCATTATGAAGTGGCTAATACGGATAATACTCATTTGCTCGCCATTTTTAATGCACCAACACCTGAGGTGATCCTCGGTTCCGATATCTTGAAATTGACGCCTGCAAATATTATGGCACATACTTATTGCATGGATGAAAACCAATGGAAAAAAGCAATTGCACCGGTTCAGCCATCAACATTCATCGGTCCGCCAGCCAACTGCCATCGAGCGGCCGAAGAAGACATGCAGCAATATCCGCAATATAATAATTCCTATGGTAATCAAATGTATACTGCCCCGGCATACAATTATCATTACCAGCCAAATCCCCCATATTATTATTGAAGATAACGTTGGGAAGCCGTTTACCCTGATCAAGGCCTTTCCCCCTTCATGTCATGGATGACGTCTATAAATCGAAAAAAGCAATGGAGAAACCTATTACATTAGGGTTCTCCATTGCTTTTTTCATAATCCGCTTAAAAAGCCGAATTCATTTACTCCAATAACTTACATCTTGGTGCATGGTTTATGAGCATTATCACTCCTATACACACTTAGATACAATTGGTCATTATACATTTTATATATATTCTATCGAGTTTCTTCTTATAATATAAGAAATTCTAAATTGCTCTCCCTAATACAGCAACAGATTATTCACTTCATTTTTGCGGTTGTCTCCATTCCCTTTGTATCCTAAGAGGCTTTCAGTCGATATCCTTATATCATTAACATTTCATGAAGAATACAGCTCTGAACAATCTTCTTCATCGCCTAAAAAGAGACACTCCCTATTTGAGTGTCTCCCTTTTTCTTTATTCCCCATGATATAAATTTTTAATACCAAATTTTCTCCCCTTGCTTTGTAAGCCGCTAATCCTTTTTGATAATACACTCTACTCTTCTAATATGCTATTCTGCTTTAAATGTTTTTTTCACTTTGTCGCTTTCATTCATTCCAGGGCGTGTCAGGGTTACATAAACTGATCCTGAGCCCTTACCTAACTGCTTAACCGTAATGGTTGCAGAGGAAGAAGTTGATGTTTTTTTTGATAGATACTTCCCGGAGGATGAATATAGTTTTACAACATCGCTTTTTTTCAATCCTTTGACTATTACTGAATCTGACTTTCCTTTATTATTCTTAACCGTAATGTTGGAAACGCTTGGCTTAGGTGTCTTCGGTTCAGCTTTAAACGATACCTTTACTCTTGAACTCTCAAGCATACCACTCCGGATGTTTGACACATAAATAAAGCCGGCATTTTTTCCTAATTGTTTGATGTTAAAAGTTGTAGAGGAACCTGAAACAGGTTTAGATGTAGCAAATAGCTTTCCTTTCGAATCGAACAACTTCACTACATCGCCTTTAGCCAGGGCACTCACTTTCACGCTATCTGATTTGCCTACATAATTTGTTATTTGTACCGACTTACTGCTGATAGACGGCGTTGGGACTTTTACAGCCAGTTGGTATCTATAATTAAGAGCGTCTGAATAATCGTCCACCGATATATAGTACCGCCCTGCCGGAAGAGAGTACCTCTTCGATTCTATACCGTTTGCAAACTGGTCATACTTCGTATGAAACGATCCCACTTCATCACCGTTTGAATTATAAAGGCTCATATTCCAACTGACAGATGGCTTCCTTCCCACCTCTAGAGATACACTTGATGGTTTTGATAGGAAAAAAGTAAAATAATCGGCGTCACCGTAACTTTGGAGGTGCCCGTAATAGTTTTTGCCCAACCCAATACTGTTTGCCTGCTGGGCGTTGTTATTGAATTCTTTTTCATAGGTAGTTGACTTTGCAAACTTCACGGTAAAGGCATAGGGCTGGTGAATTGAATCGAAATAATCTTCAATATGAATTAAATACTCTCCTTTAGGTAGCCCGACCGACCGTTCTGTCGGTTTTGTGACGTTTGAAGAATATTCAGTCGTCAGCTCACTAAGCACTTCCCCTTCTTTATTTAATATGCTCGCTTCCCATCCGACATCAGCTTTTTGACTCATATTGAGAGTGACTGCCCCATCTTCAGGGAGGGTGAATCTAAAATAATCCTCATCGCTATAATTTTGTATCTCACCAACATAAGGAGTATTCAAATTAATTCGGTTTGCTACACTCGAACTGTTGTTGAATTCGTTTTCCACATTTGCATTTTCTGAAAAATTAACAGTAAAATAATATGTTTTATTAATAGAATCAGTATAATCTTCAATATGTATGTAATAAGTACCAGCAGGCAATCCTACTTTCCTTGCCGACACACCCATCGCTTTATTGCTGTAATCAGTTGTTCCACCTGTAAACTCATTTCCACTACCATCTAAGATTTCAAATTCCCATGCATATCCCGGATAGTTATTCATGTTAAAGGTGACTTGTCCCGGTTTAGTCAACGTGAATTTCCAATAATCTTCATAATCTCCATTTCCATTAAGGATGGCATGGTTAACAGCATTTACATTGATTGGCTTTGCTGCTTGCATTGAATCAAGTCCAACGTTTGCTGAAACGTTCATGCCTCCGTTAATCAGGATTAGACTTAGAATGGTAAATAATGCACTTGCTACCATTAAGTATTTTTTCATTGATACATTCCTCCTATGACATTCTACTCACATTTTATAATTCTACCATGTTTCACAACTTATTTCCCATCTTTTTTATCTAATGGAATTATTTAGATTGGATACTTTTTGTACTTACGTTGCCTATTACTAACGCGGGAAAAATGTTCTTCACTATTATTAGGAATTCACTTAACAGATTCTTTATAGACCCCTTTTTAAAGTTTATTACTCTCGTTTTTATAAATCTCAATAGCAAGTTTATAAATTATTCTCGCTATTAATCGATGATACTTATTTCACTAAAAAAGCTTAGGATAAGAAATTTTGCTATTAATAGCTCAAATTGACTTATCGAATAATTGCATTAGCCCTCTTTGTTGATGATGGTGCCAAACAAAGCCCTTAAGGATTATTTCCTATTTTTCATACTTTAATGATGGATTTACTTCCGCTGCCAATGCTAAATTAATATTACAATGCCTATCTTGGGTTTAGTAAATCTCGAATATTCCTCTTATACCTTACCTGTGCATATTCCTTAAATTCCGGAAAACCATATTTATCAAACGGGACTTTTGTAATAGATTGAGATTTACTAGCTAAATGCCCATATAGGTCCTTTTAAAAGTCTTGACTAGTGTCTGTTAAACATATCTCGCAACGTCGCTGCTAGTATTATTTAAATTATGTTTAAGTGAAAACAATAAAGGAGAGTGCGATTCTTGGAATCTATTTTTGAAGAATTCGAAGATATGGATTTTGATGAATATAAACTAAATGAATTAACAGCAGGAGATATCCTTGATGCTGAAATAAATTTAAACATTAATCTCCCAAAAGAATATATTGAACTATTAAAAATCCAAAATGGGGGATATTTAAAATACAAGGCATTACCAGTGAGTTTTAAAAATTCCTACGCTGATGATTATATTGCTGTAGACTTTCTGTTTGGACTTAAAGAGAATGAAGGAATTTATAAACAAAATACCTTCTTAATGAATGGGGAATTTTAAAAAAAGATTTTGTAACAATCTCCGGAGATGAACACACGTGGCTTGTATTAGATTATAGAAAAAATAAAGATGAACCAGAAATAACATTTATTGACACTGAAGAGAACAAAATTTCCGTTATCTTTAAGACTTTTAAAGAATTTGTCCAAATACATTGGTGGATATGAGTTATCCGTTGAACGTGCAAAAGAGTTGTGTAAAAGTATAGATACTGAGGACATTTTAGATCGTATAAGCATATGGGTAAGTAGTTATAAAGATTTGACAGAACTCGCATCTACACTGATTATGTTCCTTGAAACTAACTCATATATATATATTCAAGAAAGCGCTTCTCAAAATTTAGTTGAATTAATTACCGATGAGTTTGTAACTGATGAAATCATAATAAGAAAAGCGTTGCGTATTTTAGGCTCTGTAGAAGATAGTGAAATAAATAGTGATATAAAGTATTCACACAAGTTAATACTTAACTTTATAAAGAGGAACTAACTCAGTTACTCATGATATACAGGACTCCACTGAAAACTTTTCAAGAGCTCTAGAAAAAAAGAGTATGGACCAATAAATGTTGTCATTTAACTAAAAAAGCAATGGAGAACCCTATTTAATAAGGGTTCTCCATTGCTTTTAATTACATGATCCGCTTGAAAAGCAGAATTCTTTTAACCTCGTAACATCTCATAATAGATTTATTTTTTTTGCTTCTGTAATAATATTTTTCATTAATGATACAACAGATTGATTTTTAGCTAATCTTGGGCTCTGTCCAGACCAGAGTGACATGAAGTCTTGATTATTCTGTCCACTGCACGTTTTTCTAATTTCTTGAGTTAATAGGTTTTGAACAGGAAAATCGGGTACAAGCAATTCATGATCCGACATATCTGCAATAAATTTGTTTTTAATACCTCTTGCCCATTTACCAGAAAAGGCGCGGGTAAAGGTTGTCTGGTCTTCATCAGCATTCAAAATGGCTTCTTTATGTACCTTATGTGCTCCACTTTCGATACATGTCAAGAAAGCTGTACCCATTTGTACACCTTGTGCTCCTAAGCAGAGTGAAGCCATTAATCCTCTTCCATCCATAATTCCGCCCGCAGCAATAACAGGTATGCTTACATTGTCAACAACCTGCGGAATAAGTGACATTAAACCTACCAGGCTCTCCTGATGACCACCAATAAAGTTCCCGCGGTGCCCGCCAGCTTCACTGCCCTGAATAACAACCATATCCATTCCTGCTTTTTCATTTTCAACGGCTTCCCTAACCGTTGTAGCTGTTCCTATAAGAGTGATTTTATGCTGTTTTAATTCATCCATCACTTCCTTGGGAGGAATACCAAATGTAAAGGAACAAATAGATACATTCTCTTCAATGACAACCTTAACCTGTTCAATAAAGCTTTCAAAAATTGTTTTATACTCAGGAATGTCAAAGCTGTCTGTTTGTTCTAAATTTAATTGCTTACGAACAGTGTGTAAAAGCTGGTTAGCTGATTGGACTGCGTCTGACGTTACGTTAAACTCGTTTGGCACGAATAGATTGATGCCAAAAGGGTTTGACGTTAACTGCTTGATTTCTCTAATCTGCTCTCTTGATTGTATTGGTGTCTGATAGCCTGCTCCAATCATTCCAAGTCCCCCAGCATTGGATACCTCGGCCACTAAATTCGAAGTGGTGATCCCGCCAGCCATAGGAGCTTGTATAATAGGATTCTTAATCTTCAAATGCTTCATCATTTCATTATTTAACATCAATTACTCCCCCGATTTTGTATTTTAATCCCTATTATTTCTCTTCTGTTTTTTTGTATTGGATAATTGAATTTATTATGTTAGGGTTGTTCTCGAAATGAATCCCACTTGAAAGCAAAATTGCCCCAAAGAAGACAACACACGCTGCGCCAATAAAAGCAGCATTAAAATCATGTGTGAATGATGATAAGACTCCAGCAAGGGCTGGTCCTATCAACTGTCCAATAGCATAAATAGCAGAGAGAATGCCAATAGTCCGACTGCTATCAGCTGGATTCATTTCTCGTCCCAATGTTGTAGCCAGGCTGGTGATACCCATAAAGGTGGCTCCAAATAATAAAGCACTAATGACAAAACTAGTTTTTGACATCCAAAAGGCTGGCATCGCAATACCGAAGGATTGCAGAGCCATTGCAAGCACTAAAGATTTAATGAATCCCCATTTTTTAGCTAGTAAAGACCAGATGAGACAGGACGGAATCGCAGCCAATCCCACCATCATCCAAACTAAGGTGGCACCATTATGAAAGTATGAGGTCTTTTCAGCGATAGATACGATAAACGTTCCTGTAACAATGTAACCCAATCCTTCTAAACCATACGCAATAATCAACCATATAAGCCATTTAGAGGGGGGCACTTTTCCAATCATATCTCGTTTATTTTTCTTCTCGACGACGTTGGGGGTTTCATCGAGCCAGATCCATACAAAGATAGCAAGAATTCCACTCACAATAGCTAGTCCTATCCATGTTCCTTCCCACCGAAATAAATGGTTTAAACTCGGAATCATTAGACTTGATAAAAAGATTCCCAAACCTACTCCCCCATAAAACATCCCCGACCAACTGGTTTTTCTTATAGTTGCAAGTTTATCTAACACGATACCGGAGGCTAAGACCAATACAAAAGCACTGGCAAATCCTGATAGAAAGCGAAGTCCATTCCAAAGTGAATTAGAGTATGTGAGACCCATTAGGGCAGTGGTTAAGATACTGATGATTAGACTTATTCTTAACAAAATGGTTCTATACTTCTTAAAAGGAATGGCACTTGCTAAAATTGCTCCAAGCAAATATCCTGCGTAATTACTGGTTGCTATATAACCAGCAGCTGTATTTGATAAAGAAAGTTCTTTTTGCATAAGAGGAAGAATGGGAGTATATGCAAATCTTCCAATCCCCATAGCAATGATTAAAGAAAATATTCCCCCTATTAAAAAATGATAAGTTTGATTCTTCAAAGATTCTCCTCCAATTAACTATAATGAACCTGTTAGAAACTGTGCTTCCCCTCGTCCAAAACTCCAGTCAGCATCGCTGTTTTCTGTTATAGAAACCATCAAGTCCTGTGGAGAAATCCCACAGTCCGATTCAAGTTTATGAGCAAGAAGTGAGTATAAGGTTTCTTTCTGTTTTACAGTTCTTTTTTTACTTACAATACTAATGATTACTAGGTCTCTGCTTCTTTTAAACCCCAGTCCGGTATCCTCGATTATTAGCTCATGCGGCGGGTGCTGATGAACTATTTGATAACGATCACTTTCAGGCACTTGGAAAGCTTCCACCATCGCATGGTGAGCCGAATCCAATAATTTCTTTAAAGTTTCTTCGTTTCTTCCTTCTACTAAATCAAAACGTAATAATGGCATCTTGTATCTCCCCTCAAAATAAATAATGATTTTAGAGTGTCCAACTGAAATGTAGGATATTATAAGCATATCTTCTTTTTGCTATATGGTATAATACTTAAAATCGATATTTGGTATCACTCATAATGATGGCTAAAAGATATATCAACTAAGGAGAGATTATTTTGGATTTGCACTCATTAAAAATTTTCCACAGTGTTGCTAAGATGGGAAGCATTTCTCAAGCAGCAAGAGAACTTCAATATGCACAGTCAAATATCACGATGAAAATACAGCAGTTGGAATCGGATCTTCAAACAACTCTTTTTTATAGACATAATCGTGGCACTGCATTAACTGACAAAGGAAGCATGTTGCTAACATATACAGAAAAAATATTCGATCTTATAGAAGAGACCAAAAATATGATGAATGATGATCAAACACCCAGAGGTCCGTTAATTATTGGTTCAATGGAAACAACCGCAGCAGTTCGCTTACCAGTCTTGTTTTCAAAGTATCACAAAGATTTTCCAGAGGTTGATTTAACTTTAAAAACAGGCTCCACTGAACAAAATATTCAAGCAGTCCTTCAGAATGAACTTGATGGAGCATTTGTGGCTGGACCCATTAATCATCCAGATCTCATTCAGAAAGAAGTATTCGAAGAAGAACTAATGCTCATTACAGATACAGTTCATCCTCCTATATCTTCTATCAAAGATATTCAAACAAGGACGCTGCTTGTATTTCATGCAGGATGTGCTTATCGGGAAAAGTTTGAACTATGGCTACAACAAGAGAAGATGATACCCAATAAGATAATGGAATTTGGCACTATAGATGGGATCATCGGTTGTGTAGCAGCTGGTCTAGGTATAAGTATGCTTCCGCAAAGTGTTGTTTCAAAACAGGTACAAGAAGGAATCATTCGACAACACTCAATTCCGAATGGAAAAGTTAGGACAGTTTTCATTTATCGAAAAGATAAGTATGTACCTGCATCCTTAGAAAAATTTATAAATTTGTTGAGTGAAGAGGAGGAACTAATTAATAAAATAGAGGGGTAACCTAGATTATATTTTCGATAAGGAAGAATAAAATAATTTCGTTTAATGTGTCATTGAGGTGTTGGAAGTTGAACATTATTATCAAAGCTTACTTACATTCGAAGGAAACAAAGTTCATACAAAGTGGCAGCTCCCCTGTTCCTAATTCAGATTTTTTAAAAGGATCCAGATTGTACAGCTGCCATTGCGGCATACGAGTGAATTCAGCAGATTAAAAAACACTACGTGAGATCTGCATCCCAACCAGCCTCAAACTTGTTTCTACAAGTAGGGGGCGGACAGTTTAGTTCACGGGATCAAGCCCCACGCACCCGTACGTCCTCCCCTGGCTACTTATATAACGGTTCTATTTAAAAAAGGCCAACCAGTAAAAACTGGCTAACCTTATAATACGAACGCACGGTTAGTTCCAGCCATAAAGACAGCTTCGATCTTCAGCTAACGCACCCTTTAGCTTAATAAGGAATGTTTATTTACATAGCAACTGTAATAATAATTCCCTTGTCTCTTCATAGTTTTTATATTCTTGTGAAAAATCGTTAAAGTTCCCTATTTTGTCTTCAAAAAATCTATACTTTTTAAATAAATCAAAGAAGGAAAGATGTATCATTTCAATCTGACCTTGAGGGATTTCATTCAATTTACCTGCTAAAATATAACTTAGAGTTCCTGCTATATTCATACAGTAAGTATTAAAATCACCTGTCCCCCGTTAGTTGCATAAAGCTGCCTTAAAGACAGCACCGATCTACAGATAACGCCCCCGTTAGTTCATTAAGGAATACCTTAAAGAATTTCGTATAGACCCAAAACAACACACATTAATCCTCCAAAAATAAATAAAACTTTAAGAAGCCAATAATTAAATGTTAGAGGTAAGGGCGTTATATATTTGATGTGTTCAAAAAATTTTCTATTATCAAACCGATAACGAGTCGTATAGATCAAACCAGTCCAGGTTGCGATAATACCAAATATAGTTGCAAATATAGAACCAAAAAAGTCTTTAACCACTCTAATCCCACCTAGCTTAAAATGCCTTTCTTTTATACGTTTTTTCCAAACCATTATGGTTTAACTCTAATTAGAAAATTTTTAATGAATAAGGGAGGACAGCCATTCAACTAGATAACCAATATACCAAGCAAAAAATATGCTAAATGTCATAAATAGATTCCCTGCAATCCCAAACAAAGAAAATTTATTATTGTATTTTGAACCTATCCTAGCCAAGATGATACCAATTGGATTCATAATAAAAGTCCAAGCCCAAATAGGAAACCCTTTGTCAAGACCTATATTTTGACTAGGAACCAAAAAGAATATAAACCAGAATAGAATTCCTAATAAAACACAAACCAGTGATAAAATACTCCAATAAGATTTCCTTAATGGCAAAACTTCTTTTGTTTCATTCATACATTATCCTCGTTCCTATATTCAACATATAATTACGTTCCGATAATCATCCTAACAGAAATCCTTCCTTATGTAAGGAAAATATGCCAATGTACATTTCTTTAATGAACTAACCTGCCCCGTTAGTACCATAAGAAAAAGCTGCCTTAAAGACAGCTCAGATCTTTCAGCTAACGCACCCGTTAGTTCATTAAGAAGTACTTTCGACTTAATCAATTAAAATAAACTCTTTACTAAACGAATTATCATTCTTGGAATAAGAGTTAAGATGTTAAAAACCAATTCAGATAAGATGGAATCACGAATTTCATTAATTATGCTTTTGAAAAAACCTTCTTTGCCTTTCTTTTTCATCTTTTGTATCCTCTTTTTATCTTCATAATTACTCCAATTATATTCCTCTAAAATACATCCTCAATTATTCTGCCTCTTTAGTCCATAAAAAAAAGAGCAGCTAATTGGCTCCTGATATTGAGGTAAAGCATCCGTTTGTTCAATTACAAAAAATATATAACCCACAATTGAGATGAAATGATTAGTAGAAATGTCAAACCTAGCCCAATTAGTTCCTTTTTTGTTGCCTTTTCTAGTAAATACCGTTCAATTAATGTTAAAGACAATCCAATGACTATGAAGATATATGCCATAGACCGATAATCATTGTAAACACCGTAATGCAAGGTGGAAACAAAGTGGATAATTCCTGCTGTTATCCATAAAAGTAACGCTGGAATAAACAAAGGCTTTATTCTATTTTTTAAAATTTTCATTGTAATATCACTTCTCCATAAAGACATCTTACCAAAAATCGGCCTTTATACCTCAAGAAAAAATTCCCTTTTCTTATTGAACTATCCTGCCCCTTTAGTTCCATAAGAAAAGAGCTGCCTTAAAGACAGCCCCGATCTTCAGCTAACGCATCCGTTACTTGAAGAAAAGTGATACAAAAATAAAGCCAATAATGATTACAAGAATGAGAATTCCCGTACCTTTCCAACCTAAACTTCCTACTAAATCAGCAAGACCGCCACTGTTTGCTTTATTAAAAGCATCATTCAAACTACCAGTCGGATTTCTTTTTAATTCTTCTTGTCTTAATCTCTCTCTTTTTCGTTCAGGAGTTTCTTTGTTTTCTTGCACTTAAAACAACCCCCTATAAATTAAACAACTATTCTTTTATACTTTACCACAAATAACCATTTCCCTTGTTGAACTATCCTGCCCCGATAGTTGCATAAAGAAAAAGCTGCCTTAAAGGCAGCTCCGATCTTCAGCTAACGCACCCTGTTAGTTCATTAAGAAAAGCGAAACTTCTTCAAGAATCGCGCCTTTAATTGAACAAGGAAGTCATTTTAAAAGATATTCTTCTTATAAATGTTCTTCAATTAAATCTATTCTTTCTCGTACCGCCAATTAATCTCTATTATTTATTCGTTATTTCTTTGCTGTAGTAAAAATAATGCTAAACCGATTAAGATGAGTGCGATACCCATACCTTGTTGTAAAGAAATAACCTCATCCAAAATAAAATAAGCGAGTATACAGGTTCCAATCGTCTCTCCTAATATGCTCATTGAAATAACTGAAGTACTTAGCCATTTCAACAGCCAATTAAAAATCGTTTGCCCTAATATCGTTGCAATAAACGCTAATCCAATAAAGGACAACCATGTTTGTGTGGAATAATCAACGAAAGAAGTTTGCTGGCTGAACGCAAAAATACACAAAAATAGTGCACTGCTGGCATAACCGATAACTGAATATGGAATAAGAGATAGCTTTTTACGAACATGCTGGCCTACAAAGAAATAGGCTGTAATAACCCCCGCTGCAATAAAGGCTAGTATATCACCAAATAAAGCTTGTCCACTAATTTGAAAATCTTGCCATCCAATAACAATACTTCCGGCAATCGCTACAAGACAACCTATTACAGCACCTTTACTGAATCTCTCTTTAAATAGAAAATATCCACCGACCATCGAAAAAAGTGGCTGCAATGTAACGATAACCGTCGAACTTGCTACAGAAGTGTAATTTAATGATTCAAACCATAATACATAATGAACTGCTAAAAATAAGCCTGATAATAGTCCGAGTCCCCATTGTTTTTTTGACAATGAATATAATTCATGTCGATTCCTTTTATTTATTAATAAAAATGGCAAAAGCATTATTGTTGCAAAAAACAGCCGATAGAACGCCGTGATTGTCGCAGGTGCATCTGCTAACTTTACAAAGATTGCTGAAGTTGATAATGCAAATACGCCAAAAAATAAAATTACATAAGAAATAATTGATGATTGCAATTTTATATCCTCCGATTCCTTGTTTATAATATTGAAATTTATATAATATAATGTACAAACGTAAGTATAAAATTTTTATGTAATTTAAGAAAGTACTAATTACTTATGTTCAGTATGTCAGCACAAAAGGAATGAAATATACATTATTGTGGAAAGGAGTCTTTACCATGATTAATTATCGCCTTGGTCAAACAGTATTAAGTTATCGTAAGAAAAACGATATGACAATTCGTGAATTTGCCTATTATGCAGGAATCAGCACTTCGCTTATTAGCCAAATTGAAAGAGGACAAGCAAACCCTTCGCTAAGTGTACTAGAATTGATTGCAAAAGCATTAAATGTACCATTGTTTACGCTTTTCATTAACGATATTGATACCGATTCACTCATTTCTAGAAAAAAAGATCGGAAGAAGGTGTATCGTGAAAATAACGACCATATTGTCTATGATGTGTTAACGCCAGATTTCATGAAAGCACGTATCGAACTCTTAATGATGGATTTAAATGCACACGCAATCACTACGGAAAGCCACTATTCACACGACGACAAAGAAGAAATTGCTGTAGTCATGAAAGGTCAATCGTATGTTGAATTGGAAGGCACTGAATATTTTTTAGATGAAGGGGATGTAGTGCGTATTCCACCCAATATTAAACATCGATTTTTGAACAAGAGTGATGAAACAAATCATATTTTATTTGTACTAACTCCAGCGCTAGTTTAAATAGCACTCTTCCTATGTAAGAATGAAAAGATAAAATAACTACCGTTACAAAAAAGAGGCTGCTCCAAAAATCGATCAATTATCGATTTTTGGAACAGCCCCGTTAGTTCCATAAAGAAAAAGCTGCCTAAAAGACAGCTCTGATCGTCCTAGCCTATTACAATTTTCATATTGAGGCTTTGAATTCCTTTATTTTTTGCATTAAACCCTAATAAATTTTTCAGAGATAACTAATTATTATGTCGTTTGTTAACTTCAATTGTAATGAACTCCGGCAAATAGCTGGGAGTACATCCTTTTGCTACTATTTCATCTTTGTAAAGACCTGTTTTCTCACCAAGTTTAATACAACGTGCACGATTCTTTTCATCATAAACGCCTATCCAGCCTGCGGTGAAATTCATAGCCCATTGAACTTCCGGTACTTCCTGCGTAATATTAGCTTCTAATGCAGATAGCAAGTATGCGGTGTTATCAGGCGGTGTTTGTCCAGTCCATCTCAATCGCCCTTGATAATACCAGAAAGCTCGCCTTTGAAGAGCAGAAGGACTATTTTCCCATGACTCCATCAATGCAATTTTCTTCTTGTCTTTGGTGAGCTGATTAGCCATTAACCAATCCATTAAGTTATTTCGCTCATCAAAAGTGTGAGTCTGCATATCCTTATCAAGCTTATTTAGCACATCTTGTGAAAGAAGTTTTTTGTCCATAATTAAGATTGCTAATAGTCTGGGCAAAAACTCTTCGGTTGACCAAAGTTCCATAGCTAGTTCGTGATCTTTTTTAATGTCCTTCGCGATTTTTCGTAAGTCGCCTAGCTTAGTTTTACTATTGATCTGAGGTAGAATGTTTTCTGCTTTTGAAAAGCGTTTTATTTCTGTACCTTTATTTTCATTCATTTTATACAACTCCTTTATTAAAGCACTGTTTCATAATATGTCCTTTACGGGATATATCAAGAACTTAATTTCGTTATAAGTCTTATTGCAGTGGTGTGCCTCCAAAGTTAATATTGTAGTATATATCGTATTAAAGCTTTCTCCACCTATAATAGAAGAGCAACCATCTTTAATATAATAATAACATTTAATTCCTTTTAATTGGATACGAAAAGAGCATTCCTTTTTAAAGAAACGCACCCGTTAGTTTAAGTGTATTAAATCACAAACTTAGCTGGTTTTGTTTAATAGAAGAGATTTGCTCATTGAATAAGAAAAAGGCTTTACTCTATATTGAAGTAAAGCCACACGTTGAACAAGTAAATTAGATTAGTACATAAATCAAAACTATAATTCCTATTAACATAACAAAAAGGGCACTCAAGAACCCATTATTTATTAAAGATTTCCATAAATTCTTTTTCTCATTCTCATTAATTCTCATACAAAACCTCTTCCATTTTACTATTTCTTAATGAAGTAAAGCACCCGTTAGTTTAAGTAGATTTCTTCACAAACTTTTTAGTATTTCAGTTAATACAGGAATGCTGCCCCTTTAGTGCCATAAGAAAAGGAGCTGCTGATCAGCTTCTGATAAAGAAGCTGTTAGCTTAATAAAAATTATTTATCTAGTTGTTCATTATAAATACTAATTGAATGTACCCTCTCTTTTAATAAGTTATCTATTATTTGCTTTAGTACCCTTGGTTCACGTAGTTCTTCATTATCAAATTTCACAAGGTCATTCACCTTAATCCATCTACTGTCTAAAATTTCATCTTCTTCAAGATTTAATGAACCACCATTAACCTCACCAGTAAAATGAAATAGAATAACTTGATTGTTTGTACTACTGATAAAATTATATACACCCGTTGTACCATTAAGTTTTACATCAAAGCCAGTTTCCTCTTTTACCTCCCTACAAGCTGAATAGAGAATGTCTTCACCATATTCAATGCGTCCACTCGGAAAGTTCCACTTATCAATAGCAGTTGGTTTATTTTCTCTAATTATTAAGACTTCATCATCTCTGAATATTGATACACTAACTACTAAAACTATCCCATTATGAGCCATCCTTTTCGCCTCAGTTATTTAATTTTATATTTATTGCTACCTTATTCTCTACTTAACACCTGATTTCCTTGATGAACTAACCTGCCCCGTTAGTTCATCAAGGAAATCAACAACATCCTTAACATACCCTTCTAATAAAAAAGAGCAGGCATTAGCTCACTCTTAAATTTCTTTAATGACTGGTTTACCCAGCTTGTTCTCAGACGATTTCACGATTTACGCCATACACATGCAACTATAATGTTGGAGATCGGAGAAAATGCTAAAGTGGGATCAGAAAGATTAGGACATTCAAAAGTTTCTATAAACCTAGATACATAAAGTCATGTTACACATAATATACAGGACTCTTCAGCTGAAAACTTTTCAAAAGCCCCAGGATAAAAGTCCTTGGACCAATAAATGTGGTCATTTAACTAAAAAAGCAATGAAGGACCCTATTACATAAGGGTCCTCCATTGCTTTTAATTACATGATCCTCTTGAACATTTTCTCCATTTCATAAATGGAATACGAGATGATTATAGGTCTTCCATGAGGGCATGTGAAGGGATCGGTTGTCCGCCTTAGTTCATCCAACAGTGCTTGGATTTCATCATTGCGCAGATGACGGTTTGCCTTTATGGAGGCTTTACAGCTCATCATGATAGCTGCTTCTTCGCGCAATTTTTTGATGTCGACCTTTTTCATCGAGAGCAATTGTTCAATCATTTCTTCAAGTATTTCCTGTTCAATTCCTTTAGGGAACCATTGTGGATGCGATCGGACAATATAGGCGTTGTAGCCAAACTCCTCTAAATAGACGCCGACTTTTTCCAACTCATGCCGATATTCATTTATCCGGATACATTGGTCTGTTGAAAATTCAAGGGTGATGGGAACCAGCATGTCTTGTAGCTCGTTTTCAACACGTCCGACCTTCTCTTTAAAATACTCGTATTTGATCCGTTCCTGGGCAGCATGTTGGTCTATGATATATAAACCTTTTTCGTTTTGGGCGAAAATATATGTTCCATGCATTTGCCCAATCGGGTACATGGGAGGGATGCGGTTAGCAGGTTCATTCGCTTCGATTTCTTCCTCTTGTTCGACAGTGTAGGTTGTATACTTTTCGGCTGACTCGAAATATGGTTTGCTTTCATCATCTTGTAAGACCGGTACATAGACATCTTCCATTTGCTGCTGTTCATTGCTATAGATTATTTCCTTTACTGGTTCAAAGTCGAAATCTTCATTATGATCCACATAACTCTTTTGTTCCTGCTTTTCACGAATCAAGGTATCCTTCAAGAGTGAAGCTTCTTTCTTGGCTTCTTCAAGAACCCGCTTGCCGCTTTCCACAACATGGTCCAATTCCAGCGTAGTTTGCTCACTTTTCACCTGTTCCGGCTTTGCTGCAGGTGTATATCCACTTGGAATTAGAGACATCTTTTTAAACGAAGATTTGATCGTTTCCGATACAAGACTGAACAATTCCTGTTCCTTACTGAGCCTTACCTCCATTTTGGACGGATGTACATTGACATCGACAAGAATCGGGTCCATTTCAATATTCAACAAAGCAATTGGAAAACGCCCAATTGGTAGAAGTGTATGGTAACCATCCAGGATTGCTTTCACGAGCGCATAGTTTTTAATGAAGCGGCCGTTTATCATGGTTGAAATATAATTTCTTGAAGCCCGTGTGACTTCGGGCATGACGATATATCCGGATAATTTGAAGTCCAATGAGCTTGCCTGAACCGGAATCATCTTTTTGGCAATATTCGTCCCATAAATTGCGGCTAGCACCTGCCTGACATCGCCGTTACCATTCGTATGCAGAATACGCTTCTCATTGTGTGTTAACCGTATAGAAACATCCGGGTGCGAAAGTGCGAGCCTGTTAGCGACATCCGTAATATTTCCTAGCTCGGTATGAATGGTTTTCATATATTTCAACCTTGCAGGAGTATTGTAAAACAAGTCGGAAACAAGGATATCCGTTCCTTTACGGCTGGATGAAGCCTCAAGTTCCTTAACCATGCCGCCTTCAAGAAGTATGCGCGTTCCTACACCTTCGCCAGTGCTGCTTTTCATTTCAAAACGGGAAACTGAAGCAATACTGGGCATTGCTTCACCGCGGAAGCCGAGTGTTCGGATTCGGAAGAGGTCATTTTCATCTTTTATTTTACTTGTGGCGTGACGTTTAAATGCCGCTTCTATGTCATCAGCCAAAATCCCATCGCCATTATCCACGATCCTAATGGAACCAAGTCCAGCCTCCACCAATTCAATCTCTATAATGGTACTGTTTGCATCTATTGCGTTTTCCACAAGTTCCTTAACGACTGAGGCTGGGCGTTCAACAACTTCGCCAGCTGCGATTTTATTAGATAAAGCCTCGTCGAGCTGTATGATTTTCCCCATTTTTATCGCCTCGCTTTATTATCTCATTTAAGTTTCTTTTGTAATTTATAAAGGGTATTCATCGCCTCAAGTGGCGTCATTTCAAGAATATCCAGTGATTTTATGTCATCAAGCACCTTTTTTTCCTTAGGCGAGGAATTCATTTTTCCTTTAGGAGCCTCTTCCCCAAAGAAGGAAAGCTGTGCCTCATTGACGGATGTTACCGGGGCTACTTCAGCAATAGGTG
Organism: Bacillus sp. T-10(2022); assembly: GCF_056502895.1. Classification (NCBI taxonomy): domain Bacteria; kingdom Bacillati; phylum Bacillota; class Bacilli; order Caryophanales; family Bacillaceae; genus Bacillus; species Bacillus sp. T-10(2022). Next base: position 1,958,951 of record NZ_CP113518.1, on the reverse strand, counting down.
CTTTTACAGAAGCAGCAGGCTGTTCAGGCATCTCCTTTGCCAGTCCATTTTCATTTTCCAGCTGCGCTAAAATTGCGGCCGCCCGATCTATTAACTGCTCCGGTAAATCAGCTAGCTTTGCCACGTGAATTCCATAGCTTTTATCTGCTGGACCTTCTTTAATTTTATGAAGGAAAACGACATTTCCATTTTGCTCAATGGCACTGACATGGATATTTTTCAATTTTGGCAGTTCCGCTGCCAGCACTGTCAATTCGTGATAATGAGTCGAAAAGAGAGTTTTTGCCCCAATTTCCTCATGAATATATTCAATGATGGCCTGGGCAAGCGCCATCCCATCGTAAGTTGATGTTCCCCGCCCTATCTCATCAAATAATATTAAACTGTTTTCTGTCGCATTCATGATGGCATTTCTTGCTTCAAGCATCTCGACCATGAATGTACTTTGACCGGAAATCAAATCATCTGCCGCGCCGATCCTAGTGAATACCTTATCAAAAATAGGCAATTCAGCTATACTTGCGGATACGAAGCATCCAATTTGCGCTAAAATCGATGTTAGCGCTATCTGACGCATATAGGTACTTTTACCCGACATATTAGGCCCTGTAATCAAGAGTAACTCCCGGTCTCCATCCATGAAGCAGTCATTAGGGACATACTCCTGTGATTGAAGGACTTTCTCGACCACTGGATGCCGGCCTTCCTTCAGTACGATTCTTCGATCATCAGAAAAGACAGGCTTCACATAATGGCGTTCTTCGCTAATCGTCGCAAAGCACTGCAAGACATCCAGTTCACTGACACCTTTCGCTAAATCCTGTAAGCGCGGGATATAGCTTTTGACCTCTTCACGAAGATTGAGGAATAGGTCATATTCCAAACTGATGCTTTTTTCTTCTGCTTGTAAAATCAAAGCTTCCTTCTCTTTCAACTCAGGTGTGATATAACGTTCGGCATTCGTTAAAGTTTGCTTCCGTTCATAACGGCCTTCTTCAAGCAGATGCAAATTGGCTCGTGTGACTTCAATATAATAGCCAAAAACACGATTATATCCGATTTTCAATGATTTGATTCCTGTGCGTTCCCGCTCTTCCCGTTCAAGCTGTGCAATCCAAGTTTTCCCGTTTCTGCTGGCATCCCTGTATGTATCCAGCTCCTTATGGAAACCGTCCTGAATGATATTTCCTTCCTTCACGGACAATGGAGGGTTTTCTACAAGTGCCGTTTCAAGCAAATCCGTCACTTCTTCGCAAGGATCCAATTTATCGGCTAGAATTGAAATATCGTGATTTGAAGCCATTGACTTAACGATTTCACGAATGATCGGCACCTGTTGCAATGAACGTTTCAGTTGAATCAAGTCCCGAGCGTTTACATTCCCGAAGGCCACCCTTCCGGCAAGTCGCTCCAAGTCGTACACTTCCTTCAGGCGTTCACGTAAGTCCTGCCGTTCGAAGTATTGATTTTTTAGGGTTTCAACAAGGCTTTGTCTCCGCTCGATCTGTTTTTTATTAATGAGCGGTCTATCAATCCATTGTTTCAACATTCTTCCGCCCATGGCTGTTTTCGTTTCATCAAGCAGCCATAATAATGAGCCTTTTTTACCTTTGGAACGAATGGTTTCAGTTAATTCCAAATTACGTTTGCTATAATAATCAATTTTCATATATTGAGATGTTTCATATGCAAGCACTGGCTGTAAATGATCCAGGCTGCGCTTTTGGGTACGGTATAGATAATTCAATAAACGTGAAGTCGTTGTCGCCAGTTTCTGGTCTTTTAACAGATGAAGCAGTGCAACGAATGACTCGCTTTGATCCAAATTATTCTCTAGGGATAGAGCGGCAGCGCCCCGTTCTTGCAGCTTTTTTTTCCATTCTTCATTGAAATCCTCGGCAATGACCACTTCACTCGCACCAAGGATGGCAAATTCATTCAGAACTTCCTCGAAACTCTCAATTAGAGTGACCTTATTTTCCCCTGTCGATAAATCATTGTATCCAAAGCCAAACTGACCATCCGAGAAATAAGTGATCGTGGCAATATAATTATTTTCCTTTTCACGAAGACCCTTACTATCCATTTTCGTTCCCGGAGTAATCAGCTGGACAACTTCCCTGCGTACAACTCCTTTGGCTTGCTTCGGATCTTCGGTTTGTTCACAAATAGCTACTTTAAAACCTTTTTCTATCAATATATCAATATAATTAGCAGCCGAGTGATACGGAATGCCGCACATCGGAATTCGCTCTTCACTACCGCCTTCTCGGCTTGTTAATGTGATTTCGAGCTCTTGAGATGCATTCAGCGCATCGTCAAAAAACATTTCATAAAAATCGCCTAAACGAAAAAATAAAAAGGCATCCTGATACTCTGCCTTAATTTTTAAATATTGCTGTATCATCGGAGTATATCCAGCCATTCCTTCAAAACCTTTCCAAACTATAATCTATTACACATTTATGTCCTTCATTATAACATATGGGAAAGCAACATTGCCTGTATTCGAAATTGCATGGTAAATCAATTATCCTTTAAAGTGTAGCTGGCTGTATCTGCAAGCCATACTCAGGGATATAGTAACATTTCATTCCTATTTTTTTCTCATTTCCAGGCCTGCAAGGGACTTGTCCCGCTTCAAATTAAATAAAACCGGATGAAGGGAATGTCATCCGGTATTAATTTCTATATTCTATTCGTCTTCGAATTCATCAAGGAAATCCGGATCTAAATCTTCGAAATCCTCATCATCGAAATCAGAGCCCCAGTCATCCTCACAGCGGCCATCTGGACTTACAGCGACACAAATTTTCGTTTCGCCGACGACTTCCACAAAGAATTCCCTTTCCACATGGACAATGATTTTTTGTCCACATGGGGAGATGCAAGCTTCTAAACAATTCGGCTGTTGGACAGCTTTTGCAACGATTTCATGGTCATCAAGACAATCGGGATCACGGTATTTCAGCGAAATAACGTCGGTATATTGCACTTTTTCAGTTACAACTTCCGTCTTCGAATTTTGGTTATAGGAATACCAGACGTTGATTTCGTAGCTGCCGTGAATTTCTACCTTTTTGCCGACTTTCTTTGCATCGTATTTATGGTTGATGATCCAACAACCTAGAATGCTAGAAGGATGATGAGCCGGGCAAATGGTGTGAGAGGACTTTGTGAATTTGCGTCCTTTTGCCACCACCGCTTTAGTAATTATCTCTCTATATTGTGACATGCTAGCGAACCCTCCTCATACAGTTTCCATTCATCCTATGCGTGGTAAAAGTCTAGTGTGCGTAGAATTTTAATTGTTTGAAAACTGCTGTAATGTTTTAAACCTAGGTTATTTTATGCGCATGTTTTGGGATATGTGTCACGAATGGGCACTGTATAAGGATTTCTGAATCTAAAAAAAGCCCTTCTGAAATCAGAAGGGCTTTTTTTTATTCATGAACAGCTTCCGCCGCCTGCTTGTACCTTTGAACCTGTCTCACCGCGAAGGACGTCTCCTTCGGTCGATTCAATAATCAGGTCCGTCACCTTATTCGATACCTGTGATGAAACCATTTGTAAAAGGTCATTTACATCCACTTGGGATTGTTTGAATTCTTGCACGATCGGAAGTTCATCCAATTGTTTTTCCAGTGCATCGATTTTGGCCTGAACTTGACTGTATGCTTTCTCTTTGCCGTAATGCTGGAAGTTTACAGCCTGTTTTTGTAAGCTCTTGATGCTGGCGATCATTTCACGGATTTTTTGGTTTTCATTGATGTGAGCTTCTGCCCGTTTAAAGAAATCGACTTCTTCCGTGCTTGCGATCATTTCAGCAAGCTCGGCAGCTTTGTTCAGAATGTCATCTTTAGTATATTTCGTCATATTACTCCACCTCAATCGCCGTTGCTTCTTCAACCATATCCCCATTCAGTGACCATGTTTTCGTTCCGGTGATTTTCACTTTTACGATTTGGCCAATAGCGGATTTTGGTCCTTTGAAGTTCACGAGCTTATTTTTCGTTGTATAACCTGCTAATACTTCCGCATTCTTCTTGCTTTCGCCTTCAACGAGCACTTCAACAATCTGCCCATCATACTCCTTCATTTTCAATGCACACGTTTCATTGACAAGGGAGTTCAAGCGCTGCAGACGTTCCTTTTTCACTTCCATCGGTACATTATCCTGCATTTTCGCAGCCGGTGTTCCCTCACGTGGTGAATAGATGTAAGTATATGCCGCATCGAAACCAACTTCACGGTATAAAGACATCGTTTCTTCAAAGTGCTCTTCCGTTTCATTCGGATAACCTACAATGATGTCAGTGGTTAGCGATGCACCTGGGATAGCTTCCTTGATTTTTTTTACTAGCTCTAAATATTGTTCACGTGTATATTTACGGGCCATGATTTTAAGTGTTTCCGTACTTCCCGATTGAACTGGAAGATGGATATGGTCAACGAGATTACCGCCCTTAGCCAATACTTCAATCAAGTGATCATCGAAATCACGTGGATGGCTTGTCGTAAAACGAATACGCGGAATATCGATTTTGCGGATTTCATCCATCAAATCACCGAAACGGTATTCGATATCCGTAAAATCTTTACCATAAGCATTCACATTCTGTCCAAGCAGGGTTATTTCCTTGTAACCCTGTGCCGCTAAATGACGGACTTCCTGTATGATATCTGCAGGCCTGCGGCTTCTTTCTTTCCCTCTTGTGTACGGTACGATGCAGTATGTACAAAACTTATCGCAGCCATACATGATATTGACCCATGCCTTCGTTTTTCCTTTACGCACTTTCGGAAGGTTCTCGATTACATCACCTTCTTTAGACCAAACCTCAATGACCATTTCCTTGGAAAGATAAGCTTCATTAAGAATTTGCGGCAGGCGGTGGATATTATGCGTTCCGAAAATCATATCTACAAAATGGTGCTTCTCTAGAATCCGCTTTACAACTGACTCCTCTTGTGACATACAACCGCAAACCCCAAGCAATAGATCCGGCTTTTCCAATTTCAATGATTTTAAATGTCCCAATTCACCGAACACTTTATTCTCTGCGCCTTCCCGAATCGCACAAGTGTTAAGTAAAATGACGTTAGCATCATCCACCGTGTCTGTCGGCTGATAACCAAGTGCCATAAAGATGCCCGCCATGACTTCTGTATCATGTTCGTTCATTTGACAGCCAAAAGTACGAATGTAAAACTTTTTACCTTCTCCCATTCCACGGAAACCTTCAGGAATGGCAAAGTCATCATGATATTCTACTTCTTCTTTTCCTCGCTTTTTCGCATCTTTTAAGGAAGGCGGAATATAAACGGCTTGAAAGTACTTACTGAAGTCCTTTTCGGATTTTTTGTCCGCTGGATTCTCAGCCTGTACTTGTTGTGATTCTAATCGTTGTTTCTCGTTCATAGTTAATCTCCTTTCAAAATAGTTAGTTTATTTCTTTCACCAACTATTTCAAGACCTATCTTCTAATGGTTTTATACGGATTCCTTTTTAGGAATTACCAGTAAATATTTGCTTTTAAGTGTGATATATCCACATTATTATAGTATAAAGCTTTTAACAGCAAGAAACAATCATTCTGTCATGGCTTCTTGAATTGTAAGAAATTTTTCACAAATACGGGAAATAAGAACATGAAAAAAGAGGCTAAGACGAAATTAGCCTCTTCAAGATTTTTCAAATGCTGACATTGTAATTTCCACCTTTTCAGATGCTTAAGGTATCAGGAGCACCTTACCACACTGACCTTTGATCATCAGTCCAAATCCCTTTTCAAAATCGCTTAGTGGAAAACGGTGGGTAATCATTGGTTTTACATCAACCTTGCCACTTTCAAGCAGGCTTGAAACCTGTTGCCAGGTTGAAAACATCTTCCTTCCTGTTATTCCTTGGACAGTAAGGCCCTTGAATACTATATCCTCCGTTATATTAAGGGTGACGGGCTTAGAAGGCAAACTTAGAATTGATATTCTTCCACCATTTGTCGCCATCTTAAACCCTTGTTGGATAGCCGCCGGATTACCGCTCATTTCGCAAACGACATCCACCCCATCGGCACTTGTGAGGCTTTTCGTGATTTTCAATGGATCCTGTTTAATCGAATGAATGAGGTCTGTAGCACCCATCTTTTGGGCCAGCTGAAGTCGATATTCATTAATATCAAGAGCGATTACTTTATCAGCACCTGCTGCCTTTGCTACAGCAATCGCCATCAGCCCGATTGGGCCACAGCCAATTATTGCCACCGTTTTACCCAGCACCTCGCCAGCTAGCACTGAATGGACTGCATTGCCCATCGGTTCTTGTATGGTAGCCATATCAAGTGGCATATCACTTGGATTTTTCCATAAATTTTTGGCGGGCAGAGCTATATACTCTGCAAAGCATCCTTGTTTATCGACACCGATAATGTTTGTTTTTTTACAAATATGGAATTGTCCGGTTAAGCACTGCCTGCATGTGCCGCAAACGATATGTGTTTCTGCAGATACGCAATCACCAACCGAAACATTGCTTACACTTGCTCCTATCTCCATTACTTCCCCAGCAAATTCGTGCCCAAATACGTATGGTGGATTCACTCTTCCCTGCGACCATTCATCCCAGGTAAAAATATGAATATCCGTTCCACATATCGAGGTCATTTTCACTCGAATCAATACTTCGTCATCACGAATTTCCGGAATATCGACATTTTGTAATTGAGCCCCATAACCTCGGTGGTGTTTGACGACGGCTTTCATTTTCCCACTCAACATGTACACTCCCCCTGAACTAGGGCTGCTAATTTCATCTACCTTAATATGTAAAGATATGAAAAACTAAATAAAAAAATACCATAAACGCTTTTGTACCGGCTGGGGAATTCGTACATTTTTATTAAATGGGTCATGTTTCTATAGCATCCTGTCCGCTCTCGAATAAGATATCTTGTACAACAAATTAACTGAAGGAGTGACTTATATGTCATGTAACAATAATCACCACCATGATAATAACGATAACGATAGAATCGCAGACGATTTTTGTCGTGCTGTGAGGGGCTGTCAAAGACGTGACCGCGATAGAGACCGCGATCGGGATCGGGATCGGGACCGGGACCGGGACCGCGACCGCGATAGAGATCGTGACCGCGATCGGGACTGCGACCACCATCATCACCACCATCATAACAACAACAACAACAATTGTTGTCGCAGAAGGAATCGCTGCAATTTCTTCTCATTCGGCTGCGGATGCAATAACGGTTGGTGGTAAGCTAATTCAGAGAATATAGTGATTCTCTCTAATTGAGCTTTCCAATTAATCACAAAAAAGGTTCACCCCATCTTAAGGGGTGAACCTTTTACCTTTTACATAAATTCAGCAACAAGCTTATCAAAGTGCGCTTGATCAAGAGTCAAATCTGATTTATTTAACGCTTTTTCAGCATACCCTGGCACTAATTCCTGGTACGAAGGGCGCGAAGAGTCTTGATAAATAATCCCTGTCACAAGGCTGTCATGCTGCATCAAAGTCTGCATGGCCTGTTCTTTATTTGATGTATCATAGCCTTCAATACTGTTCAATTTAGTCAAGTTTTGTTTAAACCAATCATACGTATTGATTTTATTGTATGTTACGCAAGGAGAGAAAACATTGATAAATGAGAACCCTTTATGGTTTATCCCTGCTTCAATGATCGCCGTCAGGTCTTTCAAGTCTGTGGAAAAGCTTTGGGCGACAAACGTAGCGCCAGCTGACAATGCTAATTCCATAGGTGAAACAGCCTGTTCTATTGATCCTTCTGGAGTGGATTTCGTTTTAAATCCAGCAGCGGACCTAGGAGAAGTCTGGCCTTTTGTCAATCCATATATTTGGTTATCCATGACAATATACGTAATGTCGATATTACGGCGGATCGCATGGATGGTGTGTCCCATCCCGATCGCAAAACCATCTCCGTCACCGCCTGAAGCTATAACGGTCAATTCACGATTGGCCATTTTTACTCCTTGGGCGATTGGCAGTGAGCGGCCATGGATGCCGTGGAAACCATATGACTTGATGTAACCGGAAATACGGCCTGAACAGCCGATACCGGAAACAACAGCCAAGTTCTCCGGCTCCAATCCCACATTCGCTGCCGCACGCTGCATGGCAGCCTGAACGGAGAAATCTCCGCAGCCAGGACACCAGTTAGGTTTTACATCATTCCGAAACTCTTTAAACGTTGCCATATTCGAACATCTCCTTGCATTGTGTGTGAATTTCATGCGGGAGGAATGGGTTGCCATCATATTTTAGGATGCTTTTAATTTTATTAACATGTCCGACATTCATCTTGATGATATTAGCCAATTGTCCAGTCGCATTATTTTCAATAACTACTACTTTCTTAGCACTTTGCACCAATGATAGGACTTCATCAGCTGGGAAAGGATGAATCAAACGGATTTGCGCATGATTCACTTTCATTCCATCCGTTTCTAACCGGCCGATCGCTTCATCAATCGTCCCGCGTGTTGAGTTAAAGCCAAGAATTAATAAATCCGCTTCTTCATGCGGTGTGTTTTTGTACACTGGTGTTTGGAATGTGTTAGTTAAATTATTCAGCTTACGCATCCGTTTATCCATTTGCAATTTACGATTCAAAGCCGTCTCGGAAGGTCTGCCCGTTTCATCATGTTCAACACCAGTAACATGGTGAATTCCATTTTTCATACCAGGCACCACACGCGGTGAGACTCCGTCTTCCGTTACTTCATAACGCTTGAAATAAGATTTGTCTTCAGCCTCTTCAATTTCAAAGTCCACCAATTTCCCTCGTCTTATCTCCACTTTGCCGTAATCAAGCGGCTGAACCGTTTGTTTACCTAATGATAGCTGTAAGTCGGATAGAACGATAACTGGACATTGATATTCCTCTGCAAGGTTGAATGCTTCCGCCGTATCATAAAATGCTTCCTCAACAGTACTCGGAGCCATGACGATTTTAGGTATTTCACCATGTGTACCATAAATCATGGCCATTAAATCGGATTGCTCCTGTTTTGTAGGAAGTCCCGTAGATGGACCGCCACGTTGAGTATCGACGATGACAATTGGCGTTTCGGTAATGCCCGCTAAACCAATCGCTTCCATTTTCAAGGAAAGTCCAGGTCCAGCTGAAGCTGTGATGGCACGTACACCGCCATAGTTTGCACCGATTGCCATTGTAGCCGCCGCGATTTCATCTTCAGTCTGGATGACCGTTCCGCCAAATTGAGGAAGTTTTTTAATTAAGTATTCCATAATTTCCGAGGCAGGAGTAATCGGGTAAGCTGCCATGAAGCGGCAACCGCCTGCAACTGCACCTAAAGCGATAGCATCGTTTCCAATCATGAACATTCGTTTTTGGCCGTCTGCCTTTTCCAGCTCCATTGCGCCCAGTTTTTCTCCAAGCAACACTTCCATTGCCTTATAGCCAGCAGTAATGGCATCCATATTCTTCTTAACGATTTCTTCACCCTTACGGCCGAATATTTCATCAACCACATCGTTGAATACGGAAATCTCCATTCCTAGAACAGCACATGTCGCACCGATGGCGACCATATTTTTCATTAATGATGTTCCTAATTCGGCTGCTATTTCCGTAAAGGGAACAATATATAATTCTGCCTTTGTATCTTCTGGGCAGACAGGTTTGAATTTTGCATCTGCAATTATGATGCCACCCTCATGTAATTCTTTATAATTGACGTCAATTGTTTCTTGGTCAAAAGCAACTAAGATGTCTAAATCATCAGAGATAGCACGAGTTTCCGTAGTACTTACACGAATTTTGTTATTCGTGTGTCCACCCTTGATTCGGGATGAGAAATGACGGTAGCCATACAAGTAATAACCTAAGCGATTGAGGGCAATACAGAATATTTCTCCTGTACTTTCAATACCTTCACCTTGTTGTCCGCCAACTTTCCATGAAAGTTGATTGATCATGTCTTACACTCCTTTAGGACGTTCGTATATAAATGCATTTAACCGCACCTCTCTTCAGAACATTCAACTATGTAAAATTATCGTTCTAATTTAGGAAAGGTGTACTAAACGCTTTCAATTCTATCGGTTAAATCATCAAATTGCAACCTTTTTGCTTTTATTTTTTATATTTTCAGAATATTTATTCATATCTATATAGTAAGAATTGAAAATCACTTAAGATATTTCCTTTCCAAGCGGAAAATTACGAGTGAAATTATCAAAAAGGAGACCTTTTACAAACTCACTGGAATAAAGCCTGTTCAGTTCATTGATTAAGTTATGATAATCATTATATGACATTAAATTTTCTACCATTTGATCGATTCCATCGAAGTCAGACCCTAATCCAATTTGTCTTTCCCCTCCCAAACTGCATATATGCTCAATATGTTTCAGGATATCCTTTATCGTAGCCGATTCACCATTTGCCAGAAATTGCGGGACAAAGGTTACGCCGATCACCCCATTTTTCTGCAATAGGGCTTTTATCTGCCCGTCTTTTAAATTTCGCGGATGCGGACAAAGATGGTAAGCATTCGAATGGGAAGCAATTGGGAATTTCGCCAAATTTAAGGTGTCCCAAAATCCCGCTTCGGATAAATGGGATAAATCGCACCAAATCGAATTCTCATTCAATTGCGCGACCACCTCGGTTCCAAACCCTGTCAAGCCGCCCCCTCTTGTTTCTAATGCCCCATCCGCTACCAAGTTGGCGTAATTCCAAGTTAGACCTACGGAGGAAACTCCAAGATGAATAAGGGTTTTAAGTTTCAACAAATCATTCCCGATGCAATCGCACCCCTCCAAAGTTAGCATTGCACCTATTTCCTTTTCTTTTAAAGATTCGATATCTGCCTTGGTCTTTATAAATTTCATTTCCGGCTCTGATAAAATCTTTTCATGAAAAATATCCACCATTGCCAAAGCCGCTTGAAATCTCATATCAGGGTGGACTTTTTCAGGAATATATATGGCAAAACATTGGACCTTTCCCCCTTCATCCAATAATCCCCGCTTTGTTATATGTAACTTATCACTATTCGCAAAAGAAATATCCGGATCGATGAACATCTTCATCAGTACATCACAATGGGCATCAAAAATAGCCAATGTAATCCCCCTTCCTGTGTCTTTTTATGATTCTATATTCCATTATAAAGGGATATATATTTTTCGTCATTTGGATTTCACGACAAAAAAGAGCCTGCTCGCCATCCGACAAACAGGGCATCCAAACATGAATTATCTTGGTTCAATGATTAGTTTTATTGCCGTTCGCTCTTCGCCATCAATAAGTATATCTGTAAAGGCAGGAATACAAATCAAGTCAACTCCACTAGGTGCGACAAACCCTCTTGCGATTGCTACTGCCTTGACGGCTTGATTTAACGCACCTGCACCGATTGCTTGAATTTCGGCTGCTCCTCTTTCCCTGAGCACTCCCGCTAGTGCGCCTGCTACAGAATTAGGATTAGATTTTGCTGAAACTTTTAATATTTCCATTCCTAGTCCTCCTTGTTTTCCCTGCCGATTCTAACTTGGCTCAATAGTTATAACACTTTCCACTGCTACTATATTCATCAAGTAAAACTTGTATGACAAAGAAAACCGGGATTGTCCACCATTTATTAATGAATGGAAAAACGGATGGCCAGTTTGACTGTCCATCCGTTCGAATCAATGATAAAAGGGGTGATCCTCGTTAATCAGTATCCTTTCTATTTTTTTAGCTCTGCCAGTTTTATCATCAATTTCAAGGAGTACCCCACTTAATAGGGTCCGCCCCTCTTTTGGCACTTCGAAACGAGCAGGAAGGCTAGTTAGGAACCGCTGAATGACTGCATCTCTTCCCATACCAAGGATGCCATCATATGGTCCTGTCATGCCTACATCTGATATGTAAGCGGTGCCTCCAGGCAGTATACGGTTATCGGCTGTCTGGACGTGTGTGTGTGTACCAACAACGGCTGTAACCTTCCCATCCAGGAACCACCCCATAGCCTGCTTTTCACTTGTAGCTTCTCCATGAAAATCGACAAAGATGATTGGTGTCTTTTTTTGAGCCTCTGCCACGAGTTCTTCAGCCTTTTTGAACGGACAATCCAAATCCGGCATGAATGTTCTCGCTTGCAAATTGATGACCGCTATTTCATACTGGTTCAATTTTAAAAATTTCATTCCTTCTCCAGGTGCCCCGTCTGGAAAGTTCGCTGGACGGACGAGATATTTCGCTTCATCAATAAAATTGAAGATATCACGATTATCCCATGTATGATTTCCCATGGTCACCGCCTGCGCTCCCCACTCTAAAAAACTGCGGTAAATCTTTTCTGTAATTCCCCGGCCACTTGCTGCATTCTCGCCATTGATTACCGTGATGTGCGGACGATACTTTTCTTTTAACTTAGGAAGGTATTCTTGGATCATGTCACGACCAGGAGACCCCACTACATCTCCAATAAATAGCAATTTCATTGTAAAACCCTTTCTAGATTCACCTAATTATATGAATTATTCAAGTATGTATTGTAACATAATTTGGGGTAATTATAGGAATTACGCTTAACGATTAATATCCGAAAAAGAAAAAACGAAGTGGTTTGCACCACTTCGTCTTTCATTAACGATTATTTAGCGTATTCGACTGCTCTTGTTTCACGGATGACCGTGACTTTAATATGACCAGGGTAATCGAGCTCTTCTTCAATCCTTTTCCGGATATCACGTGCGAGTCGATGTGCCGAAAGATCATCAATTTGTTCTGGTTTCACTAGAATCCGCACTTCTCGTCCGGCTTGAATCGCAAATGATTTTTCCACTCCATCATAGGATTCGGAAATTTCCTCAAGCTTTTCAAGTCTTCTAATGTAATTTTCTAGCGTTTCACTTCTAGCTCCCGGTCTTGCAGCTGATAATGCATCAGCGGCAGCCACAAGCACTGAAATGATGGAAGTTGGTTCCGTATCGCCGTGATGTGAAGCGATGCTGTTAATGACAGTTGGGTGCTCTTTATATTTGGTTGCTAATTCAACGCCAATTTCAACGTGACTGCCTTCCACTTCATGATCAATCGCTTTCCCAATATCATGCAATAAACCTGCACGGCGGGCAAGAACTTCATCCTCACCAAGTTCAGCGGCCAGTAAACCTGAAAGCTGGGCCACTTCAATTGAATGTTTAAGTACGTTTTGCCCATAACTGGTACGGAACTTCAAACGTCCTAGAATTTTGATGAGATCTGGATGGAGACCGTGAACTCCAACTTCAAAAGTCGTTTGTTCACCAATTTCACGAATATGTTCATCTACCTCACGTCTTGCTTTGTCAACCATTTCTTCAATGCGAGCCGGATGGATCCGTCCGTCCTGAACAAGTTTCTCAAGAGCCAAGCGTGCCGTTTCGCGTCTAATTGGATCGAATCCAGATAAAATGACAGCTTCAGGAGTATCATCAATAATAAGGTCAATACCTGTTAGCGTTTCTAACGTCCGGATATTTCGTCCTTCACGTCCGATTATCCGTCCTTTCATTTCATCGTTTGGAAGATTTACTACAGAAACGGTGGTTTCTGCAACATGATCAGCCGCACAACGCTGAATGGCAAGAGAAAGAACTTCTTTTGCTTTTTTATCAGCTTCTTCTTTGGCACGGGTATCACTTTCTTTAATCATAAGCGCTACATCGTGAGCTAGCTCGTTTTCCATTCGGTCTATAATGATTGCTTTAGCTTCTTCACGAGTTAAACCGGAAACACGTTCAAGCTCTGTTTGCTGCTTACGAACCGTCTCGTCCACTTTGCTTTCCATCTCTTCAATATGCTGTTGTCTTTGGTTTAGAGAATCTTCTTTTTTCTCCAAAAGGCTTTCACGTTTGTCTAACGTTTCATCCTTGCGGTCCAGATTCTCTTCTCTTTGCAATAACCGATTTTCTTGTTTTTGTAATTCGTTCCTTCTTTCACGGGCTTCCCGATCCGAATCGGCACGAACTTTATGAATTTCATCTTTTGCTTCCAACAAGGCTTCTTTCTTAAGTGCTTCCGCTTCACGTTTTGCATCCTCAAGGATGTGTTCAGCAGAGCCCTTTGCCCCTGCTATTTTACTCTCAAATTTTGATTTGTGAATAAAATAACCAACAACTGCACCGACGATTAGGCCAAGCAAAGTGAAGATGATTGTCATGGGTTCCATCGTTTCACCTCCCCTTGCTATGAACTTTTTACATAAAATGTTGAACTGTCGGCAAGTACATTGCACATAAATTCAATATACAGCACTTAATTTTCAAAATTTTAGTTTGAAAAATTGTAAAATATACATATTAATTGTATAGTTGAGAATTTTTATTGTCAAGCGTTTGTCCCTTATGTATCAATGATTATTCAAGTTTTCTTAATATCAACCATCATATTGTACAGCATTCTTTATGGAAGAAGTCTGTAAATCTGTTTTCAATGCCATTTATTCCGCTGAAAATTTCACACTTTTCTCAAAATATATAGAAAAGGCCTAAGCGAACAAGCTTAGGCCTTTTCCAAATACCATTAATCAAGCAATTCAAAATGCTCTTCTGGTTCATTTTCTTCTGGCGGTAATTCATGCTCTCCATCGAGATTATAGTGATCTCTGATTTTCCGAGAAATTTCCTGAGCGATATCCTGATTTTCTTTCAAGAACAGCTTCGCATTTTCGCGGCCTTGTCCGACACGCTCTTCATTGTAGGAATACCACGAACCGCTTTTAAGGACGATATCAAGATCTGCACCCATATCGATGATTTCACCTTCCTGGGAAATCCCTTGACCATACATGATGTCAACTTCCGCTTGACGGAATGGTGGAGCAACCTTGTTTTTAACAACTTTGATTTTCGTTTTATTACCGACGATTTCATTACCCTGTTTTAATTGTTCCGCACGGCGCACTTCCAGACGAACAGTTGAATAGAACTTCAATGCCCGGCCTCCCGGAGTCGTTTCAGGGTTCCCAAACATAACACCGATTTTTTCACGGACTTGGTTAATGAAAATGGCAATGGTATTTGATTTATTAATGGCACCAGACAGTTTTCTAAGCGCCTGGGACATCATCCGCGCTTGAAGACCCATATGGGAATCTCCCATTTCGCCTTCGATTTCAGCTTTAGGAACAAGTGCTGCCACCGAATCAATGACAATGATATCCACCGCTCCACTTCGAACTAATGCTTCAGCGATCTCCAAGGCCTGTTCACCCGTATCAGGCTGTGAAAGCAGTAAGTCATCGATATTCACACCAAGTTTTTCTGAATATGCTGGATCTAAAGCATGCTCTGCATCAATGAATGCAGCCGTGCCGCCAGTCTTTTGTACTTCTGCAATAGCATGTAATGCAACAGTCGTTTTACCGGAGCTTTCAGGTCCATATATCTCAATGACCCGGCCTCTTGGATATCCGCCCACTCCCAATGCTACGTCCAATGCTAAAGAACCGCTTGAAATCGTTGAAATCCTACGATCAGACTGTTCCCCAAGTTTCATAATAGAACCTTTACCAAATTGTTTTTCAATTTGTTTTAACGCCATATCTAAAGCCGCTTGACGATCACTCACTCAATTTCCTCCTCTATATTCAAATAATCGGCTGTCCGATTAAAGGTGTACTTACGTTAGCAATTATTCGAGATCAAGGTTTGCATCCTGTCTCAAAACCTATCTTTACTATATACTCTTTTTACAATTTTGCCAAGCAAAAAGTCGAACATTCATTCGTTTTTTTCTTTCGGGGTATTCTCTGTAAAAAAACGTTTTATCTTTAAGAAATCTCCATTTCCTTTCACTTGCTCCCTGAAAAAAACATTTTCATTGAATTAACTTTTTTCTTTTTTTCCCTATTTTTCAAGAAACAAACTTCTAAAACCAAATAAAAAGCAGAGCTGAAAAAGCTCTGCTTATAGCATTTATAAATCCCTTAATAGGTAATGACAGCCGTACTTCACACTCCGAATCCGGTTTTGCGCCCTGCTTCCGGAAAGATTCAACTCCTTGAAATGAGTGTTTCCATCCCGATAGGAAATGCCAATGAATACTGTCCCTACAGGCTTGCCTTCTTGTTCATCCGGACCTGCAACACCCGTAAAGCTTATGCCTACATCCGCATTGAGCTTGCTCCGGACATTAGAGGCCATTTCCATTGCACACTCACCGCTGACCACCCCATGCTCAGATATGGTATCATCGCTGACGCCAAGGACGTTCGACTTCGCATCATTCGTATAGCAGACAATTCCGCCTTTGAAGACCTTACCGGCGCCAGGAATGGTTGTCAGCTGTTCTTGGAACATCCCTCCGGTCAAGCTTTCAGCTGCCGCAATTGAAAGCTTGCGGACCGTTAATTCTTTTACAAGTTCCTTTATTAGCGAAGTATTATCACTTCCATAATGGAACTTACCGACCCTGCTAAGAATTTCTTTTTCCGTTTCTAAAATAAGCTCTTCGCATTTTTCTTTAGAAGAGTCTTTAGCGGTGATCCTTAACGTCACTTCCCCTTCGGCTGCCAGCGGAGCAATTGTCGGATTCGTTTGATTGACAAGAAGATCTTCAATCACCGTTTCCAGTTCGGCTTCACCTATACCGTAGAACCGAAGAACCTTGGAATCGATCCGTTCATGCTTTTCCAGTTTATTCATGATCTTTTCATAACCATAACTTAAAAACATCGGCTCCATTTCACTTGGCGGACCAGGGAGAAGCATATATGTAATCCCGGATTTGGACAAGACCATTCCCGGTGCCATGCCATGATCGTTTGCCAACACTTCACTGCCTTCTAAGACAAGGGCCTGTTTTTTGTTGTTTTCCGTCATCGGCCGTTCCCGTTTTTGGAAGTAAGCTTCAATGGATTGCAAAGCTTCATCATTAAAAACGAGCTTTTTCCCTATATGGCGAGCAATCGTTTCTTTCGTTAAATCATCTTTGGTAGGACCGAGTCCACCGGTAAAAACAATCAAGTTCGCCCTCGATTCAGCGATTTCTATAGCTTGTTGTAAACGGCGGTCGTTATCCCCGACGACAGTATGGTAAAAAACGTTGATACCCATTTCCGCAAACTGCTGCGATAAGAACCTTCCATTAGTGTTATTGATTTGTCCTAAAAGAAGCTCTGAGCCCACTGCAATGATTTCTGCATCCATCTTTTCAAAACCACCATTCGTTTTTACTTTGAATTAACAAATACTTCTTTGTTTTTTATAAAATAATCCAAACCAGACCAGATTGTAAAGATTAATGCAATCCATAATGCGATATTGGCAAATGGAAGTGAAATGAGGGCAAATGGAAGGTTATGCAGCAATAAAGCTGAAATGGAAACAATTTGTGCCCATGTTTTAATTTTACCAAGCTGGTTCGCTGCAACCACTTCCCCTGTACCCGCTAGCACCAAACGCAATCCGGTGACTGCAAACTCGCGACTTATGATCACGATGGCGATCCATGATTGACCGTACATTAAATCTAGATCAACCAAAACGATTAAGGCAGCCGAAACCAGAAGCTTATCAGCCAATGGATCTAAAAATTTCCCTAAATCAGTAATCATATTATATTTTCTGGCAAAATGGCCATCGATCCAATCCGTAGTGGAAGCGATAATAAAGAGGATGGCTCCAGCTAAGTGCGCCACTGGCAAACTGTATTCTCCCCAAGTCAGCGTCCCCCATGAAAAAGGAACGAGCATGATGATTAAAAATACTGGTATTAAACAGATTCTTGCTACTGTAATCTTATTAGGCAGATTCAAAACTTTTAACCTCCAAAATTTACGCCTGCCATTCGGGCCTGCGTCTTAGATCTAAAATACGCTTTTATGTATAATTTAACTCAAAATCCAATCTTATATGCCGGGAAATCCATTTCCAGCCGCCTTACTATTATATAGAGCAAAAATAGTCATCTATAAGATGACTATTCGGCTTTCGTAAATTGTATCGTAACCAATTGCGTATTCACTTCAGTCGGTGAAATGGAATACTCCAGCTTCTCATCATTCACATAAATCTCAGTTTCATATGCTCTGCCTATATTGATGACAGCTTCTTTTTCATTGGTGAAATCAATTTCCTGGCTTTTGTCCTTGTCGATTGTGCCCTGGAATAGTAATTTACCTTCACCATTTTTTATGCCGACCCATGGTGAGCCTTTTGATGTCACCTTTAATTTAAAGGTATCGGTATTTTTTAATTCATACGTACTATTTTTACCGCTGGAACTTGTAACAGCAAGTTTTTGCTCTTTCTCTTCATCTTTGACAACTTCATCATCTTCATTCTTCTTATCAGACACTGATTTTTCTTCATTCTGTTTTTTGTCTGCATTCTCTTTTTCTTCGTTAAACCCATCACTTTTATTGTAGCCCACAGCTTCATTCTCTTTAGCGTTCTTTTTATCATCATTATCTGGGTTACTCATATAATTCGATACCAGTACCCATATCAAAACGGCCGCACCAATTACTAAAACGACAGCCAGGATCTTCGGTAACATTTCCACAACCTTTGAATCTCCTGCCGGTAAAGTTTTCCGGGATTGGACCCTTGAAAGCTGTTCTGGCAATTCCTCGCTATAGACTGATGGCACTTCACTCTTATATTGTTCGAAAATCTCTTCTGGGTCCAGTCCGACCGCTTCACAATATTGCTTTATGAATGCCCGTACATAGAACTTTCCAGGCATCATACTGTAATTTCCCTCTTCAATGCCTATAAGGTAACGCTTTTGAATCTTCGTTAATTCCTGCAAATCTTCTAAGCTAAGGCCTTTGGCTTCCCTAGCTTCCTTTAATCGATTACCTAACTCAGTCAAATAAAACACCTGCCATTTTAAAAGTCAAAGGAACCAAAATCGGACCCTGAAAACTGGTCTTTTTGGTCGACAACTTCATATGTTATTTCTTCTTCAGGATTGTTTCGCAATTCAATAATATAATCAAAGTCTTCGAGGGTATACTCTGTATTTTGGACAAAAACATCCGGATGTTCGATTACTTTGACAGCATCAAGCCTCATTATTTCGCGAATCAACTGCCAATGACGCTCATTTGCACGGCGAGTGGAAACAATTCCATCTAAAATGAACAAATTATCATTATTATATTCATCCTCAATAAGCTGACTGCGGATAGTCTGCTTTAAAAGGGTCGATGACACAAACAACCATCTCTTATTAGCACATACACTCGAGGCTACGATGGATTCAGTTTTCCCGACACGAGGCATCCCCCGTATCCCGATCAATTTATGACCTTCCTGTTTAAACAGCTCGGCCAGGAAATCGACAAGCAAGCCCAGTTCATCACGGACAAACCTAAAGGTGTTCTTCTCATCGGCATCGCGCTGAATATAACGTCCATGCCTGACTGCGAGGCGATCACGCAATTTAGGTTCCCTCAGCTTAATGACCTTTATCGTATCCATCGTACGGAGGATTGACTCGAATCTTTCTATATTACGGCTGTCTTTCGCCAACAAAAGTAAACCACGCCTGCCTTCATCGACCCCGTTAATGGTGATGATATTAATGGAAAGCATACCCAGAAGAGATGAAATATCCCCTAATAAACCAGGACGGTTGACTTGGATTTCATATTCAAAATACCATTCTTTATTATCCACGATAACACTCCTTAAGCCTAAAAGCTTTTACCCTACTCAGGGCAAAAAACTTATCCATCGTAAATTTCAAGGTCTCAACACTTTAATATTAATTGTCTAGCTTCTATAATATAGCATTTCGTGATAAGTTAAAAGGAAAAACCCTAGAAAAATATTCATTTTTATATAAGAGGATAAATAGTCAGCCACTTAAACCCAAAAGGCCCTGTTAATTAATAACAGGGCCTTTGGATTGATATTTTACTTCGTTCCATTGTTCTCGACTAACTTGACCATGACACTTGCCATGGCATGTTTTTCTTCATCACTTGCGACCGACCAAAGATCAGCAAGCACTTTCTCTTGATCATTCTGGGGCTCAACCTGGTTAGCCAGGTAATCACCGATTTCGTAAGCCAAGTTGTTAACAGCGCTTCCTGACAAACCTTGTTGTTCACCTTGATGTAATCTGTCGCCTAAGAAGTTTTTCCATTGATCCCAATTGTCCAGTACAGACATGAATGGTCACCCTTTCCTTCAAAATAGTACATAGATATTTTGTGAAGGAACCGAGGAAATTATACATGTCTTAAAAAAAATCATGTGTACCATCCGCCATTTACGCCTAAAATTTGCCCGGTTATATAGGATGACTTGTCGGAAAGCAAGTAGTATACGGCCTCTGCGACTTCTTTGGAATGTCCCATCCTGCCCATCGGGATATCGCCTTTGATGATCTCCAGATCTTCTGCACTGAAAGATTCGAGCATGGAAGTGGAAATCGCACCGGGGGCAACAGCATTCACCCGGATTCCATTAAGCGAGACTTCTTTACTAAGCGCTTTGATAAAAGCATTTTGACTGCCCTTGACCATTGAATATAAGACTTCACAGGATGCACCTGTCTGCCCCCAAATCGATGTGACCGCAACGATGGCAGCCTGTTCTTGGTACATAAGCTTTGGAAGCAGTTCCTTTGTTAATTGGAAAGGGCTCGTTACATGCAGCTGCACCATTTCATTAACGATTTTCTCATCCATGTCTGATATTAGCCCATAATAGCTATTGCCACTATTGAGGACGATTGCATGGAGGGCAAAGATATTTTCCGCCAATTTCTTGTATCCATCCGGTGCAGCCAAATCCGCTTGAACCGGAATAAGTTCGACTTGATGGGGCTTCAGTTCTTCAATCAATTCAAGTATCGCTTCTTCATTGCTGTTATAATGTAGATAAAGTGAATAATTCTCCTCGGCGAGCTTTATAGCGATTTCCCGGCCGATCCCTCCACTGGCTCCAGTAATAAGGGCAAAACGTTTCCCCACATTCGAGCCCCCTTTATATTATTTAGGAAGTACCTGACAGACTGTCATCCGTTCATCGGATATTAAGTCCTTGGCGACCTCCCTGATATCTTCGATCGTTAGTTTTTCCAATACTGATACAACATCGAACAAGTTCATATCATTGAATGCATATCTGGTGAATTGATTCGCTATATATTCCGGCGAATTCAGAGAACGAAGGAAAGAACCGATTTTTTTCTTGATTGTCCTTTGCAGGCTTTCTTCATTCAGGCCGGTTCCGGCTTTTGATTTATGCAGGATACCAAATAAAGACTCCGTCAACTCATCAGGTTTGGCACTGTCCCCGCCAATTAACGCAAATCCAAAACCTTGTTCCTGTGTATAATCATATGAGAAGCTTTGATCGATCAATCCTTCCTCATATAGCTCCTCATGCAAAGGTGAACTTTTGCCGAACAGCATTTCCAGATAAATATTGGTTGCCAATTCCCTTTTCAAAAGCTGTAAACCGGATTGATGGACATTGGTCGCCTTGATTCCCAGCATCACTTTTGGTGTCTGGACATTCATTCTTAAGACTTCCTTATCCTTGGCAACGATTTCCGGCTCTTGGTCAAACTTACGTTCCACCTCAGGTTGTTCGTTGTATCCTTTATTATTTTGATTATCCCGAATCAGCTTCATGGTGCTTTCGACATCCACCGGTCCTACCACGAATAGGAGCATGTTGCTAGGATGATAAAACGTATTATAACATTCGTAAAGCATATCCTTCGTAATATCTGCAATGGATTCCACAGTACCGGCGATATCGATTTTCACGGGATGCTGATGATACATATTGGCTATCGTTCCGAAATATAATCGCCAGTCCGAATTATCATCATACATATTGATTTCCTGCCCAATGATTCCTTTTTCCTTCTCTACCGTCTTTTCCGAAAAGTAAGGATCCTGGACAAAGTCGATTAAGGTAGTTAGATTCCTATCGAAATCGGACGTGCTGGAAAATAAATAAGCTGTACGGGTGAAAGAAGTAAAGGCATTTGCAGATGCTCCCTGCTTTGAAAATTGCTGAAAAACATCTCCATCTTCCTTTTCAAAAAGCTTATGTTCAAGAAAATGGGCAATTCCATCAGGTACTTTAGTGAATTCCGTTTCATTCAAAGGTTTGAAATGGTTGTCGATCGAACCATAATTCGTCGTGAAAGTGGCAAATGATTTATTGAAGCCACTTTTCGGAAGAATATACACTTCTAGGCCATTATCCATTTTTTCATGGAAAAGTTCTTCTTTCAATTGAGTGAATGCTATTTTTTCCATTACCCTTGCACCTCCTCTTCCGTTAGGAAATAAATCGTATCAAGCTGAATTTTTTGACCAACTGCAATGATTTCTTCCTTTGTCGTCCGCTCTGTGTTTGCAAACCACTCGTCGAGTGATATATCCTGCCCGGAAACCACATTATGATATAAAATTTCCACAAGTCCTCTCGAAACGTCAATGGTTTCAAGGAGTTGGTTCTTAACGACCGCCTTTGTCTGCGCCAGCTCTTCTTCGGAAAAGTTCCCTTGCTTCATTTCCTTCATTTGCGCATGAATGATATCCAATGCCTGCTTGTAGTTGGCATTTTCAATGCCGGCCATGACCATTAATAGACCTTTATGACTTTCGAGCCTCGAAGCTGCATAATAAGCAAGGCTGGCCTTCTCCCGGACATTGATGAAAAGTTTTGAATGTGAAAAGCCACCAAAAATCCCATTGAAAAGCTGAAGTGCATAATAATCCGGATCACCGTAGGCAACTTGGGTTCGATAACCGATATTCAATTTCCCTTGCTTCACATCCGAATTCTCAATGATTTCTTTTTCCTTCTCCACTACCTTGCCCGTCTTCCCTGGCAGTCTCACAGGCACTCGTTCTTGCAATGAAACATACTTGTCAGCCAGAGCCTGCACTTCCGATTGATCGATGTCACCGATTACATATAAATCGATTTCATCCTCCGCCAGCACTTTTTTGTAATAGGCGAAAAGGGACTCGGGAGTCATCGTTTCCAAGTCTTGAAGATTACCGCTCGCTTCTAAAGCATATGGTTCGTTTTTACACATTTCCTCTACAAGGCGTGTAGCTGAATATCGCATTTTATCATCGGAAATGGATTGAATCCGCTGTTTTAAAGAACGGATTTCATTGGAAACCGTTTTAGAGTCAAAGGCTTCGCCATTCTTCTTCGGATTAAAGATCACCTCTGATAATAACCCAAAAGCCTTTTCGAGAAGCGGGGTTGAATCACTAAGGAATTTTTCATTGACGATATCGATCGTAAAACTTATGATTTGATATTCGCCTTTTTTAGCTACATCGACATAAAACCCTGCTCCATATAAATCATCAAGATAAGATCGAAGCTCGGGTGTTGTAGGATATTTACTTGTATTGCTTTGTAACACATATGGCAGCAATGCACGATATGTAACGTCCTCTTTTGTCAACGGGGCTTTCATCTTGAGCACGAGAGTATTCGTTTTATATTTATCCGTCCGGACCACATGAAGCTTGTAGCCGCTTTTTTCCGTAATTGTTTCGGAAGCAATAGACATGAATAATCCTCCTCATTATATAAATCACCTTTATTAGCTTATTGTTTGTAGATTGGAACCCTTTTAAACATCTACTTAAAATATACATGTGAAAGGAAAAATCATGCAAGTTACAGCTACTTTTTTTGGTTTTTCACCAGCTCACGATCACTACGGCTCAATCTCAAAAGAAAAAACCGGCCAGCATAGTTTGCTGACCGGTTAAAACCTTATCTTTTTCCTTTGATGTATGGCTGTCCGGATGCTTTAGGAGCATCTGCACGTCCAATGAAACCAGTTAATGCAATGATCGTCAGAACATAAGGAGCGATCAATAGGTAAACCGAAGGAATATCCTTGAAGAAGGGAAGGCTCGAGCCAACGATACTTAAACTTTGAGCCAAACCAAAGAATAACGCTGCACCCATTGCCCCGACCGGGTGCCATTTACCAAAAATCATGGCGGCAATGGCCATGAAACCTTGACCATTAATTGTCGCATGATTGAATTCATTCGAAAAGATGGTAGCATATATCGCTCCGCCTATACCTCCAAAAGCACCTGATAATAAAACAGCGGCATATCGGATTTTCGTAACATTGACACCCATCGTATCAGCAGCCATGGGATGCTCACCCACTGCACGGATCCTTAACCCGAAAGGTGTTTTATAAAGTACATACCAGACGACAAAGGATATAAGGATCGCTATATATACGATATAATATCCATTCGCGAAAAAGATGGGTCCTATAAATGGGATATCACTTAGTAAAGGAACATCAATCCTTGGGAATGTTTCCGTTATTCTATCAGTTTGACCTTTGTCAAAAATCAGCTTCACCAAAAACATGGTCAGACCCACTGCCAACAAGTTGATGGCTACCCCACTAACCGTTTGGTCCGCCCTGAATGTAATGCATGCCACGGCGTGCAGAATGGAAAACAGCAAGCCGGCAACCATTGCCGCTAGCACAGCAAGCCAAGGAGTCCATTCCCCAAAAACATCAGCAAACATTAAGTTAAAAACGATCCCTGTAAAGGCACCGATGACCATCAATCCTTCTAAACCGATGTTTATGACACCAGCCCGTTCAGATAACACTCCTCCAAGCGAAGTAAAAATAAGTGGTGCAGCTAGAGCAATCATAGATGGAATAATAATTTGTAATACTTGGTAAAAATCCACTTATTTCACCCCTTTCTTAAATCGAGCGGCAATCCAACGAATAAAATAACTGGATGCGACGAAGAAGATGATCAATGCTATGACAATATCTACAATTTCACTAGGTATGCCGGTTTCTAGCGGCATATTTAACGCCCCTGCTTTCAGTCCCCCAAATAATAAGGCTGCCAGCACTACACCAATAGCCGTATTAGCTCCTAGTAAGGCTACTGCAATCCCATCAAAGCCCATACCTGTGAACCCGCCTTTGACTGCAGCATAACCGAAAGTTCCAAGGCCTTCCATCGCACCCGCAAGCCCTGCAAACGCACCTGAAATAACCATGGAAAGTATGATGTTCTTATTTACACTCATCCCTGCATATTCGGACGCGTGCTGATTGAAACCTACCGCTTTCAGTTCAAAGCCGGTTTTTGTCCTTTCAAGAAGGAACCACATGATGATCACGCAAATAATCGCTACCACTATTCCCCAATGCATCCGGGAAAAATCCGTAATGCTTTCAAAAAAAGGAGACCGCAGTGATGCTGTATCAGCAACTCTTTCTGTTTTATCCAGCTTGTCAGTCATTACATTCCGAATTAAATAATTTGTCACATATAAAGCTGTATAATTCAACATGATCGAAACGATTACTTCATGTACACGGAACTTAGCTTTTAAATAACCAGGGATAAACGCCCACAAGGCACCTGCAGCTGCACCAGCTAATATGGCAAACGGCAAATGGATGATCCTTGGTAGATCAAAAGCGATTCCGACCCAAACTGCCGCCAGCCAGCCTACAATTAATTGCCCTTCTACACCGATATTGAATAGGCCCGTACGGAAAGCAAAAGCCACTGCCAAACCGGCAAGGATATAAGGGATGATTGTCCTGACGGATTCCCCTACATAATAAGAATCCCCAATAATTCCATTTATCATGGAGCCATAGCCGGCAACAGGATCATAGCCGCTTACTAACATGATTATGGCCCCAACGACTAAGCCGAGGATAACTGCTATTAACGGACTCGTTAATTTAGATAAATACTTAGACATTTTGTTTTCCCCCTGCTACCGTCCGTTTACTGCCAGCCATAAGAAGGCCAAGCTCCTGTTCAGTCGTTTCTTTCGGATCGACTATTGCGACGATTTCCCCTTCGTATATAACGGCAATTCTATCGCTCACATTCATGATTTCTTCCAATTCAAATGATATGAGGAGTACCGCTTTTCCTGCATCACGCTGTTCAATCAGACGTTTATGGATAAACTCGATCGCCCCGACATCAAGCCCGCGTGTCGGCTGTGCGGCTATCAATAAATCCGGGTTCCTATCAACTTCCCGTCCAATGATCGCTTTTTGCTGATTCCCTCCAGAAAGCGCCCTTGCCGGGGTATATTCACTCGGAGTGCGAACATCGTAACTTTTGATCAGTGAACGGGCCTTTTCAAAAATTTTCTTTGAGTTCAAGATACCAGCTTTTGAAAAAGGCTTTTGATAATAGGTTTGCAAGACAATATTTTCCCCAATGCTGTAATCAAGAACCAAACCATGCTTATGTCTGTCTTCTGGAATATGGCCGACACCTGCTTCAGTGATTTTACGCGGCTTCAGATTCCTGATTTCTTTTCCATTTAGCTTTATCGAACCTGCGGTTGTCTTCCTTAGGCCAGCCAATGCTTCAATTAGTTCGGATTGTCCATTCCCATCCACACCGGCGATACCGACGATTTCTCCTGCACGGACAGTTAAATCCAAGTTCCGAACAGCTGAAACGCCCCGGGAATCCTTGACTTCCAGTTCCCGGACCTCGAGAACTACATCCGAAGGAATAGCTGCCGTTTTTTCCGTCTTGAACAGAACTTCCCTACCAACCATTAAACTGGCCAATTCGTTAGGATTCGTTTCGTTGACATTCACTGTACCAATTCCTTGGCCTTTGCGTATTACCGTTACCCGGTCACAAACCTCCATGATTTCCTTAAGTTTGTGTGTAATTAAAATGATGGATTTCCCCTCTTTGATAAGGGCTTTCATAATATAAATCAATTCCTTGATTTCTTGAGGAGTCAATACAGCGGTCGGCTCATCAAAAATCAATATCTCCGCACCACGGTATAGCGTTTTAAGAATCTCGACACGCTGCTGCATCCCTATTGATATATCGGCAATTTTCGCATAGGGGTCAACACGAAGCTGATATTGTTCCGATAGTTTCCTAACTTCCTCGCTCGCTTCTTTTAAATCGATTTTACCCGCTTTTGATGGTTCTTTTCCTAAAATGATATTTTCTGTTACTGTAAAGGGGTCTACGAGCATAAAATGCTGATGGACCATCCCAATTCCTAAATCATTGGCAATGTTAGGACTGGTAATCTTGACTGGCTTGCCATTCACACGGATTTCTCCCTGTTCAGGCTGGTATAAGCCGAATAAGACATTCATCAAAGTGGATTTGCCCGCGCCATTTTCACCTAATAATGCGTGAATCTCCCCTTTTTTAACCTGAAGGGTAACGTTATCATTTGCGACGATGCCGGGGAATTCCTTACGGATATTAAGCATCTCAATTACATATTCCACGTATTATCAACTCCTAAAATGAGTGTAAATATTCTTAAATCATATAATTGCTTCTACTAGCTTATTGATTTTTTTAAAAAAACCAAATGAAAAACTACGATTCTATCATAGTTTTTCATTCGATATTTTTCAGATGCAAAGAGCAATTGGGAAAAGAAAGAATAGAGGGCAATTCGCCTCCCTATTCTTTCTGGCATTACAGCTTATAAACCAAGTTTTTTGAATTCTTCATCCGTGCCCGGAACTACGAATTCACCTGATTTAATTTTTTCTGTCCACTCTTCGACCGCTTTTAAAGATTCTTCTGTTACATTATCTTTTGTATCGGAAATGCCTACACCATTTTCTTCGATACCGTACTCAATTACTTTTCCGCCTGGGAAGTTTCCTTCTTTCGCTTTTTCGGAAAGGTCTTTAACTGCCACGTCAACACGTTTTAGCATGGAAGTAAGTGTGATGTTGTCGTCAGTTCCAGGAACTGCCCCTAATTTAGCTTGGTCGCTATCTACACCGATAACATAGATTTCTCTCTTAGGATCTTTTTGCTTTTGCTCGACTGCTTCAGTGAATACACCTTTTCCAGTTCCGCCAGCAGCATGATAAATGATATCGATACCTGAAGAATACATGGAGCCTGCTGTGGATTTACCGATATCAGCTTTATTGAAATCTCCGGCATATTTAACTTCAACTTTCGCATCCGGATTTACAGATAAAACCCCAGCCTTAAAGCCAACTTCGAATTTCTTGATTAATTCAGATTCAACTCCGCCGATAAAACCGACCTTGTTTGTTTTCGTTTGCAGACCGGCAATTACACCTACAAGGAATGAACCTTGCTGCTCTTTAAAATTAATGCTGGCTACATTCTTTTTATCTACAACTGTATCAACGATAGCAAAGTGTGAGT
This sequence comes from Bacillus sp. T-10(2022), assembly GCF_056502895.1. NCBI lineage: Bacteria > Bacillati > Bacillota > Bacilli > Caryophanales > Bacillaceae > Bacillus > Bacillus sp. T-10(2022). The sequence goes on along the minus strand of NZ_CP113518.1, from coordinate 1,930,742 downwards.
CCGGACGTTGGTCGGCCACTTCACCAACAGCTTCGGCTAAAAGAAAACCGATACCATAGATTAGTTGGTAATCTTCACGTACAAGCGTATTCAGGTTTTTAGCGTAATCTGCATCAGATTTAGATTGCAGGTAGTTGTAGCCATCCTTACCTTTTTCCAGACCATTATCCTTACCGAATTCCTGAATGCCCTTCCAAGCGGATTGGTTGAACGACTCGTCATCCACGCCGCCAGTATCAGTTACCATTGCAACAGTGAAGTTATCTTTGTTTTTCCCATTTGAAGATTCTTTATCATCATTCTCTGAATTACCACATGCTCCTAGTAGCGTACCGGCTGCAAGAACAAGTGAAAGAGCTAGTCCTAATTTGCGCTTTTTCAATTTTTATCCCCCTAGTTTTACTTAGTTTTTTTGAGCAGGAATGTTCTGAAAAGTCATTTATGTTTGCGTTTTCACTTCTCGTTAATTTTTTTTGCATCCGCTTGATCGACTTTTTCGGAATCGAAACAAACGCTTGCATTCACCCGTCTGCAGAGTCAAGACCTACACACGTTTACGAAGAACATGAAAGCTGAACATATTGGCTTTAAAGTAGTTTACAGAATACAGGATAGGCTGGTCCCAATCATCCAGATGCATCTGCTTTAGAACGAGTAGTGCGGCTTCTGGCGAGCATTTAAGGATAGGAGAAACTTTCTCATGATATCCAATAGGCTCAATCTCTGCTACGGCATGCGTAATTTTTCGATGCGCATCTCTTTCCAAAATATCTAAAAGAGACTCATCATTACGGTCAAAATTTTCTGATAGTATAGATTCAGGAATTTTGTCAATACAGTAGACAACTGGCTCCCCATTCGCAGTCCTTACTCGTTCGATGATGACGATGCGTTCATCTGTCGAACACGAAAACCTGCGTATATCCTCTTCTGTAGGTTCTTGGGCCGTCGAGCTTAAGAAAATCGTACCCGGTTTCATTCCTGCCTCTTCAATCATGTTCGTGACACTTTTTAATTGCTCGATACCTGAAGTGAACCGAGGTTTCGGATTGACGAAAGTCCCAACTCCATGGCGGCGAATGATGATGTTTTCTTCTTCTAAAATTCGCAGCGCTTCTCGAAGTGTCGCCCTACTCACTCCCAATTTTTTTGCAAGATCGAATTCTGAAGGGAATTTTTCATTTTCCTGATAGACTCCAGCTTCAATATCCTGCTTCAGGTAATCAATGACCTGCAAATATAAATGTCGACTATCTGATTTTATTGACATACAGTTTCCCCCAGCTAATTTCTTAAGACATCAGACCTCTGATGTTGAATCATTCCTACTAATCGAAAATAATATAACATTTTTTTTGACATAAATAAATAGTGTTTTACTATTTACTTTAAAAGAATTTAGGAGAAATTACCCTTCCCTGTGTCTTTCAATCTAGATGAGGCCGCGGAATTTGCACGATAATTCTCCTAAATCAGATAAATTTTTTTTGAAAATGCAAAATGAATGCAGCTCTGTTCAAGATGTTGTTTTCCTGTATAATAGGATTTATCTTCTTTGAAGGGATGTACACAAGATGTTAAAGATTACAGAATACACGATCGAAAAATTGAATGATCCATTTGGTATTTTGTCCGGGGAACGTTACGAGTTGTTCCTGGATATTGAAGTGCCTGAAGAGGATGAGCTCTTTTCAGAAAATGGTTTATATATCCGGGTGCTTTTTGCAGTGGAAGAGCAAGTAGGAAAATTGATTAAATATGATATTTTTGAAAAAGGTAATGAGGGCGCACTCGAATTCGATTTAGAAGAAGATGAAGAAGCGATGATTACCGACTTCTGCCTTAAACATTTAGACGAGGCGATGAATAATTAAAAAACCGGGCTGCTGCCCGGTTTTTTTTACCTATGATGAATGCGCTTCATCCTGTTCATCTTTAGTGACCAACACATTTCGTGGTTTACTGCCTTCATATGGACCGACAATTCCCCTCGCTTCCATTTCATCAATCAATCTCGCTGCCCGCGTATAGCCAATCCGGAAACGGCGCTGCAGCATGGAAACCGAAGCAGTCTGCATTTCTACTATCAAGGACACGGCATCCCCATATAAATCATCTTCGACTTCACCATTTGAAGTTTCTGAAATTTCATCGGGTATCATCTCTTCGCTGTATTGTGCTTTTTGCTGTGAAATGACATATGTGACAACTTCCTCGACTTCATTGTCGGATAAAAAGGCACCTTGGACGCGAACCGGTTTTGAAGCTCCTGCTGGCAGGAAGAGCATGTCACCCCGGCCTAACAGTTTTTCAGCTCCGCCCATGTCGAGGATCGTTCTCGAATCGGTCATTGATGAGACACTAAAAGCAATCCGGGATGGGATGTTCGCTTTAATGACCCCTGTAATTACATCGACGGATGGCCGCTGAGTGGCAATTATCAAGTGGATGCCCGCGGCACGTGCCATTTGTGCAAGCCGTGTGATGGCATCCTCTACATCATTTGAGGCGACCATCATCAAATCCGCCAGCTCATCGACAATGACTACGATATAAGGCAAGAGCGGTTGTTTGGCATCTTCTTCGATGTTATACCGGTTAATATAATCATTGTAGCCTTCAATATTACGCGTACCGGAATGAGAAAATAGCTCATAGCGCCTTTCCATTTCACTGACCACTTTTTGCAAAGCCTGTGCAGCTTTCTTTGGATTTGTCACTACAGGTGCAAGTAAGTGGGGAATTCCATTATAGACATTCAGCTCCACCATTTTTGGATCGATCATCATCATTTTCACTTCATGCGGTTTTGCCCGCATCAGGATACTCGTGATAATCCCGTTGATACAAACGGATTTCCCGCTGCCAGTAGCACCAGCCACTAGTAAATGCGGCATTTTATTGAGCTCCGCCTTAACCGCTTCACCGGAAATATTCCGCCCTAGGCCTATTTGCAGTTTTGCGTCAGGCTTGTCAACTTCCTTGGCCTCTAAAACTTCCCTTAATGACACCATTGCCACTTCCGAGTTGGGCACTTCTATCCCGATTGCCGATTTTCCGGGAATCGGGGCTTCGATCCTAATATCCTTTGCGGCAAGTGCAAGGGCCAAGTCATCGGATAGGCTGACAATTTTACTTACCTTCACCCCTACGTCCGGATGAACTTCGTATTTGGTTACGGCTGGGCCTAAATGAACTTGAGTGACCCTCGCTTTCACTCCAAAGCTATGAAAAGTGCGCTCAAGCTTAGCCGCATTTTCATGGATCAATTGGTATTCTCCGCTTTGATCCGTTTTTTTGGGCTGTAATAGTAAAGAAAGAGGCGGTAAAAGATATTCTTTATTCTCCACTTCCGTAAAATTCATAGGCGGGACGGCATCATCCTGGTCCTCTTTATTATCAGCTGCAGGTTCCGTGACGACCGGAATTATTTCGTCTTCGTCGCTATAGGCTTTATCAGCAAAGCTGGAAATAATCCGCTCCGTCGCCATTTGCTCTGTATCCTCTTCTTGAAGAAGGGGCTGATCCGTTTCTTCCACCGGGTCTTTTTCCCGTTTCTTCTTTTTAACCGGATTCTTTTTCTTTTCTTTTTTGTCTTCATTCCACGTCCTCATATCATCTCTGAATGCAGACCATTGCTTTTTGAAAAAGCCGCCAAGACCCATGAAAAACTTCCCGAGGGTTTCACCTAACGTTTTCCCTGTCAATAGGACGGCACCTACAATGATAAAAAGGAATGAAACGATTTTCGATCCAGCTTCGTCGAATAAAAAGTATGAGGCTGCAAATAATATCGCTCCAATCATACCGCCCCCAAGGTCCTTTGTGCTGGCCTTGCCGGTCACTTCCATCCAGAATAGTTCCCATGTATTCGAAATGACGCTGGGCTTCGTGAACGGTCCTCCATCTGCAAGCATGTTGAACAGCGTCACATGACTCAGTAGGAGCATGCTCGCAACAAGGAAGTACATCCCCACCAATTGCCGTTTCAACAGGTACGGGACCTCTCTCTTTATCATCAAATAGAACCCAGCTGCAATTGCTCCCAACAAAAAGAGGATATACCATTCCCCCATGAAGAAGCGGATTAAAAAGACCGTCCCGTTTCCCACTGCTCCAAGCTTGGCAATGGCAATTATGGCCAAACCTATTATAGTGAGGCCAATCAATTCATATTTAAGCGTTAGTTTTAACTTCTCTGTACTATTCTTTTTTCTGCGTTTCTTCTTTGCCATAATATCACCTGATTCTTCATGAAACTATTCTAACTTTCCTATTCAACATCACTACATGATTTCCCTTCACGAAACAAACGTTCGCTACTGATTATACCAAATAAATATGACCTTGTCCTTGATATATGTACCATTCATTCTTAAGGCGGACATTTTTCCCATATAATGAATAAAGCAGCCAAGCGGCTGCTGATTTTCATTCCAGTATATCATAATTTACCTCAGTTAGTCGTTTTTACTAATGGTTCATATGTTCGAACACATTTATGACAGCTCCCGGCTGAATGTGTACATTCATATAATCTTCAGGATCGGTGCTGACGATTCGGTCAATGCGAAACGTACGGCCACCGTCAAGTTCAACCATCACATGGACACCATTGTAGATCATTTCTATTAAATTTGCCGTCTTCTCATGGTGATGAGGGAAAATTATTTCTTCAGGAACGATCGTATAAAGCGTCATTGCAGAAGCCCCTCCTCTTCCCCGGCAATTTTTGGCCTTCTTTCTTCCATGAAGCTATTTAGTTTTCTCATTGCCTGGCCCACTCCTCCTACATCATCGATCATACCGATTTCAACTGCCTCGGCCCCGATAACATTCGTACCGATATCACGGGTCAAGTTTCCTTTGGCAAACATTAAATCCTTAAAACTTTCTTCCGTAACGTTGGAGTGGCGAGTAACAAATTTAATGACTCTTTCCTGCATTTTATCCAAGTATTCAAAGGTTTGAGGCACGCCAATGACTAGCCCTGTCAAACGAATTGGATGAATCGTCATCGTTGCTGTTTCTGCTATATAGCTATGGTCACACGAAACCGCAATCGGCACACCGATCGAGTGCCCTCCCCCAAGTACAATCGAGACGGATGGCTTTGATAGGGAAGCCAGCATTTCTGCGATTGCCAGTCCCGCTTCGACATCTCCTCCGACTGTATTTAATATGACAAGCAGTCCCTCTATATTGGGATTTTGTTCAATTGCCACAATTTGCGGAATAACATGTTCATATTTGGTCGTTTTATTTTGAGGCGGCAGCTGCATATGTCCTTCAATTTGTCCAATGATCGTCAAACAATGGATTTTTGAGTCCTGAGATAGTTGCGGAACATTGGTAGCCCCCAGCTGCTGGATCTTTTCGATTAAAGTTGAATTCTTACCTTCCTGCTTGCCTTCATTTTCATTTGGTAATGGTGCATTATCCACTATGCCAACCCCTTTCTCTTATAGCCTATAGCTTTATTATGTCTCGAGTCTCGGACTTCATTCTTCAAGATATAAGAGGTTTGAAACAGAAAAAGAACCCCTGACTGTTAAATCAGGGGTTCCTTACTTAATATTCCATGATGATCGGTAAAATCATTGGACGGCGTTTCGTTTTTTCATAGAAGAATTGGTTTAACGCATCACGCATTTCCTGCTTCAGCGTGGACCAATCAAATGGTTGGCGCGACCCATTTTTCTTTACGATTTCACTTACAATTTCAGTTGCTTCGCCAATCATTTTCTCTGATTCGCGAACATATACGAAGCCCCTTGAAATGATTTCAGGGCCTGCTGCAATGCTTTTATCCTGACGGTTCAACGTGACCACTACAATCAAAATGCCATCCTGGGATAACAAGCGCCGATCACGAAGTACGATATTACCCACATCTCCAACACCACTGCCATCTATCAAGATATTTCCTGCAGAGACTTTCCCGGAAAGGCCCATTTTATTGCCCTTAAGTTCGATGACATCACCTTTTTCGGCAATGATGATGTTTTCCCGCTTAATCCCCGCTGCAATCCCAACTTTTTGATGGGCATATAAATGGCGGTATTCCCCATGTACAGGGATGAGGAATTTAGGATTCATCAAATTGATCATCATTTTCAGTTCTTCCTGGCTGCCATGCCCTGTTACGTGCACTTTATATTTATTAGCAGATACCACTTCAGCACCTACCCTGTATAGTAAATCGACGGTTTTGGATAAAATAAGTTCACCGCCCTGTAGCGGTGATGCACTGATCAAAACGGTGTCTCCCTTTTTGATCGTTACCTGCTTGTGCGTCTGTTTTGCCATTTTTTGAAGTGCCGCAATGGGTTCGCCCTGATGACCTGTCGATAACACGACGATTTCACGGTCGTCATACTGGCCTATTTCATTAATTGGGATTATCAGCTCTTCTTCGACCTTTAAGTAGCCGAGGTTCAATGCTGTTTCATAAACGCGTTGCAGGCTTTTCCCGACAACTGCCACTTTTCTGCGACTTGCTGCCGCTGCATTGAAAACATGTTGAATCCGGTTGATATTCGAAGCGAAGCACGCAACAATGATCCTTCCGGAGGCAGCATGAAATACCTCTGTAATATCTTTGGCCACAACTGCTTCTGATGTCGTATAACCTGGCCTCTCGGCTCCAGTACTATCCGAAAGCAAGCATAGGACACCTTCTTCACCGATACTGGCCATTTTACCGATTTCCGGTTTATATAGATCTGTTGCTGCTTGATCGAATTTGAAATCCCCTGTATAAACGATTGCACCTTCACGAGTGTGGATCACGACTCCGACGGAATCGGGAATACTATGGTTTGTCCGGAAAAAAGACACGGCTGCTTGAGGGAAACTTAAAAGAGAATCCGAATCGATTTCTGTGAATGTCGCCCTGCCGTTAAAGCCATCTTCCTTTAATTTCGTTTTGATTAAAGCAAGAGTAAGCTTTGTTCCATAAACAGGGACCGGTAAATATTTCAAGACATAAGCAAGCGCTCCCATATGGTCTTCATGACCATGGGAAATAAATATCCCCTGCACACGTTCCTTATTATCCATCAAATACGTAATATCAGGGATAACCGCATCGATTCCGAGCATTTCATCTTCTGGCAGCATTAACCCTGCATCAAGAAGATAGATGTCCTCGTTCACCTCAACGACGTACATATTTTTACCAAGTTCCCCTTGTCCTCCAAGAGAAATCACTTTTATTCCATTATTTTTATCTTTACCCAATCGAATATCCTCCTTAAAAAATCCCGTTCATAATTTCCCAATGATTTCATTATAACCGATGTTCAAAAAACATGACAACACTTACCATTTTCAGAGGGACTTTTTCATTTAATCCAATAAAACAACCTATTATGTAAGAGATCCTTTGTACTTTTATCCAGTCTCGATTGATCATAAAAAAATTTAAATATTTTCATCCGAAATCGGAAAGTTATCCCATTCATATACATCATTATGTAAAAACAAGCCAATCTTCAACGATCAGCTTGTTCTTTGTCTTTTTATTTTTTTAATACCTTGGTTAATGCAAGTCGCTCCTGCTCAGTCAACGGCACGATTGGAAGTCTCACCGATCCAACGTCAATTCCATATAACTGAAGCGCTGTTTTGACAGGTGCAGGGCTTGGCGCTGCAAACAAACCTTTTATAAGCGGTATCAGTTCCTGATGCAGCCTGGCTGCCTCTTTCAAGTTCCCGCTGATGAAGGCCTCCACTATTTTCTGCAACTCATTACCTGCAATATGTGAAGCAACCGAGACTACACCCACACCACCAATCGCCAATACTGGGAGTGTTAAAGCGTCGTCCCCACTATATAATGCAAAATCTTCATCCGTGCCTGCTATGATTTGGGTCATAGCGTTTAAATCCCCGCTCGCTTCCTTAACGGCTACGATATTAGGAATTTTTGAAAGGCGGATGATCGTTTCCGGTTCAATGTTAACCGAAGCGCGCCCAGGGATATTGTAAACCATAACAGGGAGAATCGTACTAGCTGCAATAGCCTTAAAATGCTGGTACAGACCTTCTTGATTGGTTTTACTATAATACGGGGCAACCAGCATTATCGCATCGGCGCCATTTTGTTCCGCTTTTTTTGTCAACTCGATGGACGCATACGTATTGTTGCTTCCTGTACCCATGATGATGGGCACACGTTTTTCAACAACCTTAGAAACATGACGCAATAATGCAATTTTCTCCTCCGAAGATAAAGTTGGAGACTCCCCTGTCGTTCCCGAAAGCACAAGCGAATCTGTTCCATTAGCTATTAAGTAATTAACCAATGAAGTCGTCTTTTGAAAATCAACATTTCCCTTGCTATCGAAAGGGGTGACCATTGCGGTTGATACTCTACCAAATATCATTATCTAACACCTCTTTAATTTTTAAAACCTTTATTTATTAAAAAACCTGATTATTGGACTTCCCTTTCATGCAATTGAAACGCATAGTGCAGGGAATTAACAGCTTCTATTAAATCTTCCTCTTTTACGAGTACCCAAATTGTCGTATGGCTGTCCGCTGACTGGAGAATGGCAATTTCCTTTTCGGAAAGCGCTGTGACAATCTTCGCTGCAACGCCTGGCACTCCATTGATGCCTGCACCGACTACTGAAACCTTGGCACAATTGCGTTCAATGACCGGTTCATGACCAAGCTCGGCCAAAATCGAGAGGGCAAGTTCTGTCATCTCCTCGGAAACGGTATAAACTACGCCACTTGGATATATATTTATAAAGTCCACTGAAATGGAGGCATTGGCCATTGCTTTGAAAACTTCTGCCTGTAGATTATATTGATCTTTTTTCGCACGGACCTTGATTTGAGTGATCTTTGGTACATGGGCAATCCCGGTCACGAGCCTTTCACGTATGTCGCTGCCCTGGCTTCCCTTGTTCATGCTTGTAACAAGTGTTCCCAAGCCTTCGCTGTAAGTTGACCTTATCCGAATCGGGACTTTCGCCTGCATCGCAATTTCAACAGCTCTCGGATGAATGACCTTCGCCCCTTGATATGCCATATTGCAAACTTCCGTATATGAAACGATTGACAATGGACGAGCTTGGTCGGCAATACGTGGATCTGCCGTCATGATTCCTTCCACATCCGTAAAAATATCGACCCGTTCAGCTTGCAAAGCCGCACCTAATGCTGCGGCTGATGTATCACTTCCACCACGGCCGATGGTCGTGATGTCCCCGTTTTTAGCCGCTCCCTGGAAACCTGCTACAACGACAACATCCTTCACCTCAAGTTCTTTCATGAGACGGTCGCATTTCATTTCAATAATTTTCGCACTTGAATAGTCGGTATTCGTCAAGAATCCCGCTTGGGCTCCAGTATATGCGACCGCATCAATACCATGTTCCAAGAGCATGTTCGTAAATACGACTGATGATATCGTTTCCCCTACTGACATAAGTAAATCCTGTTCTCGTTTTGAAAGGCAGGCTTTCGCTCCATTTACCAGGGAAAGTAAGGTATCCGTTGCATAAGGATCGCCTTTTCTTCCCATTGCTGAAACCACAACCACCACTTTATAGCCTTCTTTAATCGCATTTTCAATATGCCCCTTGGCGAATGAACGGCTTTCCTCATCACGAACGGATGTCCCACCGTATTTCTGGACGATAATTTTCATAATATGCACCCCAAATATAAGCCAGCTTCCCAATCCGGGAAGCTGACAAAAACTCTCTATCCTATTGGAATTTAATTTTCTGTCGAGTTCATTAAGAATAAAATTTTTACTTAACGGTAACCAAACCTAATTTCAAAAGGCTCTCAGCAATTTGAACGGAATTCCAAGCTGCTCCTTTTAATAGATTATCGGAAACCACCCATAAATGGAAGCCTTTATCTTCATCCAAATCTTTGCGTATCCGACCGACGAATACATCATTCTTGCCGACGGATGAAGCAGGCGTAGGGTAAACTTGTTGTTCCGGTTCATCTTCTAACACTATTCCAGGTGCCGTTTTCATTAAATCTTTGATTTGAGAAGCCGCTATGCCTTCTTTTTCAACTTCAATGTATACAGATTCCGAATGACCTGTTACAACAGGAAGCCTCACGCAAGTTGCAGCCACTGGAAGGTTTTGCATATGCATGATTTTCTTTGTTTCATTAATCATTTTCATCTCTTCGAACGTGTACCCGTTATCTTGGAATTTATCGATTTGGGGAATGACGTTAAATGCGATTTGATAATGCTTTTCGTCCCCTTTTACCGGTAAAATTTTCGGATCTATTTCTTTTTCATCAAGCAAGTCGCGAGCTTGTTCCTTTAATTCATTTATCGCAGCTGCACCTGCACCCGAAACAGCCTGATAGGTAGAAACAACAATTTTTGATAAGCCGTATGTCTTGCGAATAGGTTCCAATGCCACAACCATTTGGATAGTTGAACAATTCGGATTTGCAATGATCCCATTATGCTGTTTCAAGTCTTCCTCATTTACTTCAGGAACGACTAGCGGCACATTTTCATCCATGCGGAATGCGCTTGTATTATCGACTACTATCGCACCGCGTTTCACTGCTTCTGGAGCCAATTCCTTAGACACGCTTCCTCCAGCACTGAATAAAGCTATATCGATGCCTTCAAAGCTTTCAGGTTTTGCTTCCTGCACTTCGATTTCTTCGCCCTTAAACGTAAGTTTGATTCCTGCGGAACGAGCCGATGATAAAAAGATGATTTTCTTAATCGGTAAGTCCCTCTGTTCGAGTGTTGAAATCATTTGTTGTCCTACTGCTCCAGTTGCTCCCACAACTGCAATACGCAATCCCTGTGTCTCAGTCATTTATACATACTCCTTTTCTATCTCTTAAATTAGTTATTTATTGGATTTACTACTTCTTTTTCAGAATATCATTTATTTTAACACATTAACATTCCAAAGGGTCGCACTTTAACAAAATATTCTGGTAGTGGAGTGGTTTTTTATAACTTCAACCTACAAATTTATGCATATATGTCAGTCGTTAGAAAGCTGGTTTGAGGCAGAAATACTTGTTCAGACTAAATCATCCTTGAACCTTTCGACGATGACAGGTTGAATCTGTTCCCTTTCCAGTGCCGCTATGATCGTATCCCTTATCATGCTCATCCTTGCAACCATGGAACTTGGTTTGCCTTTGGGATTATCCTGGCCATATGGAACGAAATAAATATCTTTAGCTGCCATCAGCCTCATTAGATTGACACCATTTAACCCAAGTGCATCATTAGTTGATATTGCGACCACGACTGGACGGTGATTTCTCATCGTCGCTTTTGCAGCCATAAGTACTGGCGAATCGGTAAGTGCATTTGCCATTTTACTCATTGAGTTACCCGTTAAAGGAGCGATCACCATGCAATCAAGTGGCAACTTAGGTCCTAAAGGCTCTGCTTTGACGATTGTATCAACGACATGGTTCCCCGTCAATTTTTCTATTCTTTCGACCCAATCCTCTCCCTTTCCAAAACGGGTTTCCGTGTTTTGGACAGTCGATGTTACGATTGGAATGACTTCCGCACCTTCATTTACAAGTTTTTCTATTTCCGGAAACACTTCATCATATGTGCAATGTGATCCTGTTAATCCGAAACCAATACGTTTCCCTTTGAGACTCATATCATTTTCCCCTTCCTTTTCAAGAACTCGCCTTGAATCAATAGTCCCAGTGCATTCGCTAATATCTGACCAGCTGTTTTCGGGGCAACTATACCCGGTAGGCTCGGTGCCAACAGCGCCTTAATTCCCCTTTTTTCAGCGTAACGAAAATCCGTTCCCCCCGGTTTTGAAGCAAGGTCGATGATTAATGTATGAACGGGCATATTGGCTATAACTTTTGCGGTAATTATCGGAAAAGGAATCGTATTGATACATATATCAACATCCTTCATTTCTGCAGCGAGTTCATTTAAATGAAAAGGGGCTAATGCCATTTCACTGATTCTCGCAATATCTTCGCTTTTTCTTGCCCCCACCTTCACTTTTGCTCCAAGTGCATGGAATGACCGGGCTACACTCATTCCGACCCTTCCCAGTCCGAGAACGGCTACATTCGATCCATGGATAGTAAAATCCGTATGTTGAATGGCCATCATGATTGCACCCTCAACAGTGGGAATCGAATTATAAATAGCCACATCATCACGTTCGAACAATAGAACGAGTTTGCGATCCACTTTCTTGAATATCTCATTAAGGTAGTCGTTACTGATTCCTGCATAAAAAATGCAATGTGCCGGGGTATTTTTTATCATTTCTTCAGTCAAAACAACCTCTTCACTGGAAAAGATCGTTTCTACTTTCCCATCTGAATCCGTGCCCCGGACAGGTAAAATAACTGAATCTAATTCCTTGAAGTTTATATCTTCCATTTTTTCCTTAACCGCTCCGGTAAAAGCATGGTCGAGCTGTTCAAAACCTACCAATAATAGCTTTGCATCAAGCTCCGTCAGTTTACGGACAACTTCAAGCTGACGCGCATCTCCACCAATTACAGCGATTTGCATGCCTGTGAGCATTAAAACCGTCACCTTCTTTATATAAAAGATCCTAAACATTCCTTGCCTCATGATATACAATTCCTTCAGGAAGCAATTCGGTTTTTGCTACATTCTCTAGTTACCCTGCCATCTTATGTTTTCACTTAAAAAACGGTGATAAGAAAAGAAAAAACGCCATAGCTATTGCCAGCTAAGGCGTTTTCGAGCTTGCATTCCGAGAAGTTCAAGGAGCCTGACACGAGCGCGATCATCCGTCCATATGCTCTCCGTCTTTATGTGAAAGTCCTTCCTGGAAATCAATGATGACCATATCCGCACCGATTTTTTTTATATGTTCCCAAGGAACTCTTATTTCACTGCCATTCCTTAAAAGACCGAACCATTTGACAGATGGGATGATCAATGAGGTAATTTGTCCAGTTTCATCTATTTCCAAATCGGTCTGACCAAGGATCCCTAATCTCTCCGCCCTATTCACATCGACTATTTCCTTACCGCTCAATTCGCTCAACCTCAAATTTGGTTCCCCCTTTTTCGCCTTCTATTCAATCTATATCCGAAAAAGGTAAACTTAGAAGGCATTTGTCCAAATATTGTCCATAACATTGGACCCTCCTGCATTCAAAGAAAAAAAGCCTGACCTCCCATTAATTAAAGGAAGGTGCAGACTTGTTCGTCATTATTTATCCCAGTTTTCCAGCGGGCTCACTAATGACAAGGAATGTTCCGTAAAGATCTGGTTTGCCAATTCATTGACGGTATCCTCCGTCACCGCGTCAATCTTGATGATGATATCATCAAGGGAACGGTGCTCACCCAACATCAGCTCATTTTTTCCGTTCCGGCTCATGCGGCTATTCGTGCTTTCAAGGCTAAGCATCAAGCTGCCTTTAAGTTGCTCTTTACTATTCCGTAATTCCTTTTCCGTAATGCCATCCCTCTTTAAAGTATCCAGTGTTTCCTGAATGGTTTCATACAGGCTGTCAAGCTGATTTGTGCCTGTCCCCCCATATACTGTCACCATACCGCTATCTTGATAGCTGGAATGATAGGAATAAACGGAATAGGCAAGGCCTCGTTGCTCCCTGACGTCCTGGAATAGGCGGCTGCTCATGCTTCCTCCAAGAATATTATTCAAGGTAATCAGGCTGTATGTTTTATCATTGCCAATTTCCAACCCTTTGTAACCAAGGCATAAGTGGGCTTGTTCCGTATCTTTTTTACGGGTGATCCTATTTTCATGGAAGGAAGGCTTGACCAATTCAAGACGATCTTCCCCTCCTTGATACGAGCCAAAGTAGCTTTCGACTTCCTTAATCATTTTTTCATCTACATTCCCAGCAATGGATACAACTACTTTATCGGGTGTATACATGTCATGGACGTATTTTTTTAATGTATCACTATTGAACGTTTCAAGCGTATTTTCCGTGCCAAGTATCGGATAGCCAAGGGGATGATTTTCATATACCGCCTTGCTTAAGAGGTCATGGACAATGTCATCTGGTGTGTCTTCGTACATTTTGATTTCTTCGTAGACGACATTTTTTTCTTTTTTCAATTCTTCCCCATCAAATGTTGAGTTGAAGAACATATCAGCAAGGATTTCAAGCGCATAGCTTGCATGGTTATCCATTACTTTAGCATAATAGCATGTATACTCTTTTGAAGTGAATGCATTCACCTGTCCGCCAATACTATCGAATGACTCGGCAATTTCACGCGCATTTCTCGTAGTTGTCCCTTTGAAGAACATATGCTCCAAGAAATGTGAAACCCCATTCAATTCCGGTGTTTCATTTCTTGAACCTGTTTTGATCCAAACTCCAATTGCTGCAGAGCGTACAGTTGGAATATTTTCCAATACAATTCGAACTCCATTTTGACACGTGTATTTCTTAATCAACTAACATTCCTCCCAATCATTCTATGCTGCTATCGTAACCAATACATTATGGATTCGATCGCTCTTCATCTACTGCTTCCGAAACGGTAACAACATCTAAGTCTTTCTTTTTTATTTCAATTATTAACGTTTCCAATGATTTTGCAGTAGATTCCGTCGGATGCATCAATATAAATGCTCCGGGGTGTACCTTAGAAAGCACTCTTTGTTGAAGGACTTCAGGGCTTGGCTTTTGCCAGTCGATTGTATCCACACTCCACATGACGGTCTCCATACCGAAAGAATCCGCTATTTTCACCGTTTCGTCCCGATAGCTTCCACTTGGTGGTGCGAACCATTTCATTTTCAAACCTGTCACAGCTTCAATGACTTCGTTCGTTTTTCGAATTTCCTCACGTGTAGCTTGTGCGGATATGTTTTTCATATCGGGATGTGAATAAGAATGATTTCCAATTTCGTGCCCGCCACCCTTAATCATCTTGGCCAAATCTGGGTTTTTCTTGGTCCAATTACCTTCAAGGAAAAATGTGGCCTTGACATTATTCTTTTTTAACACGGCCAACATATCTTGTAAGAATTCATTCCCCCAGGCCACATTGATTAAAAATGATACCACTGGCTTTTCGGGATGGGCCCGGTATATGGGAGCCGGATCCAGATCCTCCATATGTATCTTTGCAGGAACCTGCTGAAACACCAGCTTATCCTTATCGAACACGCCCTCCTTCTTCATGGCTTTATACGAATCATCAATATTTACCTTCAGGCCGTTATATGCAGGAACGGTTTTCCAGACAGAATCTATTCGTGCATCCTGTGGTGCAATCTCATATTTTTTTGTTGATTCTTTTATTTGTAAAAGAAGCTCGTCTTCTTGCTTCATTGATGCAACTGAATCATCGGTTAATTGGGTCAAATAAATTTGTGTATATGGATTTTGCACTAATAACCATGATATACCTGCAATGGCACTTATCGCAACTATCTGCTTCCATTTATTATTCATTTTTTACGCCCCCTTCATACCAAAATGTATGAAGAAAACGGACAAGGTAGAACATGACATCCTTTTAACGCCATTCACACTATGGATATTCCCATACTTTTAAACAAAAAAAGCATGCAGATTCACAAGGAACTGCATGCCGGATTTACATTATTCATTACGATTGAGTAGGGTTGGCTGCCTCTTTTTGCTCTTTCAAGACCGCTTTACGGGAAAGGTTTACCCTTCCTTGCTTATCGATCTCAGTAACTTTGACCAATAATTCATCGCCAAGTGAAACGACATCTTCCACTTTTCCGACTCTTTCTTCAGCCAGTTCAGAAATATGTACCAAACCGTCTTTACCGTTGAAGATTTCAACGAAGGCACCGAACTTTTCGATACGTTTAACTTTACCTAAGTATAGTTCGCCCACTACGACTTCACGTACGATATCCTCAATGATTTTCTTCGCTTTTTGAATCATTGGTTCATCAGTAGAAGATATGAATACCGTTCCATCTTGTTCGATGTCGATTTTCACGCCAGTTTCTTCAATGATTTTGTTGATATGTTTTCCGCTCGGTCCAATCACATCACGGATCTTATCCGGATTTATGGACATTGTAACGATTTTTGGAGCATATTTGGATAGCTGCTCACGCGGTTGATTGATTGTTGATATCATTGATTCCAAAATATGCATCCGGCCATGTTTGGCTTGAAGTAAAGCTTCTTCAAGAATCTCTCTTGAAAGACCCTCAATCTTAATATCCATTTGTAGGGCAGTAACACCTTTTGAAGTACCTGCGACTTTAAAGTCCATGTCTCCCAGATGGTCTTCCATACCTTGAATATCCGTTAAGATTGTATAGTGCTCACCTGACTTGACAAGACCCATGGCAATACCGGCAACTGGAGCTTTCAATGGAACACCTGCATCCATCATTGCCAAAGTGCTTGCACAGATACTTGCTTGTGATGTTGAACCGTTTGATTCAAGCACTTCAGAAACAAGCCTGATTGTATAAGGGAAGTCTTTATCGTTTGGAATAACAGGCTCCAATGCCCTTTCACCAAGTGCACCATGACCGATTTCACGGCGTCCTGCCCCACGGATAGGGCCAGTTTCACCGACACTGAAATGCGGGAAGTTATAGTGGTGCATAAAACGTTTTGACTCTTCGGTTCCAAGTCCGTCCAGAATCTGCACATCACCAAGTGCACCTAATGTACAGATGGATAGAGCTTGGGTTTGTCCGCGTGTGAACAATCCGGAACCATGTGTACGTGGCAGAATGGTAACTTCTGATGATAATGGTCTGATTTCGTCAGGATTACGGCCATCCGGACGCACTTTTTCTTCCGTGATTAAACGGCGGACTTCGGATTTGACCAATTTATTCAGGATTTCTTTGATCTGCTTTAATTTCTCTTCATCAGTTTCTTCCTCATAATGACCCAATACACGATCTTTTACTTCTTTGATCGCGTCTTCACGAGCATGTTTTTCCTGAACTTGTACAGCTTTGTTCAAGTCTGCTTCACATAGGCCTTTCACTTCTGCTTCCAGTTCTGCATCCACTTGATATAAAGTGACCTGCATTTTTTCCTTGCCGATTTCAGCAACGATTTTCTCTTGGAATGCAATGATCTTCTTGATTTCATCATGTCCAAACATGATTGCTTCAAGCATCGTTTCCTCTGGTACTTCATTTGCTCCGGCTTCAACCATGTTGATAGCATCTTTTGTGCCGGCAACCGTCAGATTGATGTCACTTTCAGCTAGTTGGTCGACAGTAGGGTTAATAATGAATTCATTATTGATCCTCCCCACTACAACTCCGGCAATTGGACCTTCGAACGGAATATCGGAAACTGAAAGTGCAAGTGAAGAACCTAGCATAGCTGCCATTTCCGTAGAACAATCTTGATCGACACTCATGACCATGCTGATGATCTGAACATCATTCCTGAAGCCGTCGGCGAAAAGCGGACGGATTGGACGGTCAATCAAGCGGCTTGCAAGAATTGCCCTTTCACTCGGTCGTCCTTCACGTTTAATGAAGCCTCCCGGAATTTTACCGACTGCATAAAGTCTTTCTTCGTAGTTGACTGTCAAAGGGAAAAAGTCGACATTTCTAGGTTCCTTCGAAGCCGTTGCTGTACTTAATACAGCAGTTTCTCCATAACGGACTAATACTGCCCCGTTCGCTTGTTTGGCCAATTGCCCTATCTCTACCGTTACATTACGGCCGGCCCAGTCAAATGAATACGTATGTTTTTCCTGTCCCATTTATTAAACCCCTCTCTGAATCTTCACTTAGAGGCTTAGTTTACCTAAACCTGTATTGGATAAATCATTTATATGTGAAAAGTAACTGAACTCGAGTTAAAACCAAACTATTCCTATTATGCACGAAAAAAACAAGCATTAACAGTAAAATGAATAAAAATTTCATTCATTTGATTATGTATATCCCGATCATTTATAAATGGAAAAGGACCCGGCTCCTGCCGAGTCCCAAGGACGAAGGCCCAGCCTTAAGTAGAATACGTCCAAATCATTTGATTAACATCAAAAAAGCGGGAAATTTCCCGCCTTCCTGAAAAAATTATCTACGTAGACCTAATTTGTTAATTAGTGTACGGTAACGAGTAACGTCTTTGTTACGTAGGTAAGTTAAAAGATTACGACGTTTACCTACCATTTTTAGAAGACCGCGACGTGAATGGTGGTCTTTTTTGTGTGTGCGTAAGTGACCGTTCAAGTTGTTGATTTCTTCTGTTAATACTGCGATTTGAACTTCTGGAGAACCAGTGTCAGTATCGTGAGTTCTGAACTCAGCGATAAGTTCGTTTTTGCGTACTTGTGTAATTGCCATGTTATTATTCCTCCTAAAATTCTGTAAAATCACCTATTACCGAGCCAGCGTCGGAGTCTCGACTAGCCAAGCAATGGTTATTTTCATACATACAATAGAATACATGTTTTTCATTAAAATTGCAAGTCTTGTCTTTTTATCCTTCAAGCTTTGCAAAATAGGCTATGGCATTTTGCTTATCCGTTTCGATCTGAGCGACCAATGCTTCAAGTCCGGAAAATTTCTGCTCACTCCGAAGTCTTGTATGCCATTCAACCGAGACCTGGTTGCCATAAATATCACCCGAGAACTCCAAGGCATGAACCTCTACAGTCGGATATTTAGGTTTTTCTTCGTGGAATGTAGGTTTGTAGCCGACATTGCAAACCCCTTTATACCATTTACCGCTTATTTTGATCCTGACGGCATATACGCCGGCAGCAGGAAAAATATAATCATCACCCACTTCAATATTAGCGGTGGGGAAACCCAATTTACTGCCCCGCTTTTCACCGTGAACGACATGACCTTTCGTTAAATAGCGGCGGCCAGCCAAATGATAGAAGTCGGTAAAGCTGCCATCACCGAGAGTTTCCCTGATTCTCGTCGAGCTAACCTTTTCATCTTCAATTGTCTGTTTTGCGACGACTGTCTGTGAAAATCTGCCCTGTGCATAAACAGGCAAATCATCCATCGATCCTTGACCATAGCGACCGTAGGAATAATCAAAGCCTGCAACTACGTGACGGACATTCAGCCCGGCAATGTATTCGTCAACGAACCGTTCCGGCAGTACCGAAGCAAATTCCTTGCTGAAATGGACAATGAATAAATAATCTATCTCCATCGACTCTATGATATCCACTTTATCTTCAAGTGGAGTGATATAGCGGATATTTTCCGTTTTCCTACCCAGTACTGCAGAAGGATGCGGGTCAAATGTCATTACTGCTGACTTAAGATTCATTTCATCGGCTTTTTGCTTGGCGGTCTGAATAACAATCTGATGACCTTTATGTATACCATCAAAAAATCCAAGCGCCATTACAAGCTCGGGAAAATCATCCGAATTAAATTGATGAGGATGCTCTATTGCGATCACTTTCACCTTTCAATCTCCTCTTTCCGGCGGTAAAACGGTCTATAATTCTTGTGCCAATACTTTTACAGGTTTAATTAATCCCTCTTTTGTCGGATGTATTTGATAAATGGCAATGGCCTTATCTGCTGGGTCGACCATAACAAAAGGCATCCCTTTATCAACAACAACATCCTTTGTTTGTTCCAATACCGCACCGTTAAGTACTTTCTTTGCTACTTTATCACTAATCTGAAATTTGGGCAAATGAAATAATCCCCGTTCCAAAGGCAGCAAAAATTTATCCGTTTGTCCACTTTCCATGAAGTCTTCCACTTCAGAAAATGTGAAACAATCCTCCTGCTTAAAACCTGCTGATTCAATACGTGTCAAGTCTGACATATGGGCAGGAAAACCCAATTCTTCCCCCATCATGACTGCAAGCGTCCGAATATACGTTCCTTTGCTGCATTTGACGCGAAACCGAAAAGAAATGGTTTCCCCTTTAAATTCAGAACGATCATCGAGAAGGGTAATACCATAAATGGTGACCTCCCTTGTCGGCCTCTCCACTTCCACCCCTGCACGGGCATATTCATATAACTTCTTCCCGTTTACCTTTACTGCTGAATACATTGGCGGCGTCTGTTCAATCTTTCCAGTCAGTGATTCCAGCACTTCCAGAATCCGTTTACGCTGAATCACTTGATCAACCTTTTTCTCTTCCACTTTTTCACCGCTTGCGTCTTCAGTTGTCGTGGAAAAACCAAGGGTCACTTCCCCTTCATACGCTTTACCGGCTTCTGTCAAATATTCGGCTATCTTGGTTGCCCTGCCAATACAAATAGGTAAAACCCCTGTTACATCAGGATCTAGAGTACCTGTGTGCCCTACCTTTTTTGTCTTCAGGATCTTTCTTAATTTAAAAACACAATCATGGGATGTCAATCCCTTGGGTTTCCATAATGGAAGAATACCGTTCACGCTTTCACCTCATCATTTATAAAACACCCTAAATTACTATCATAAAGCAAAATGAATTCCAATTCCGATAGGTGTTTATCGTTTTTTTACATATCCATTTTTCAAAAAAAAGAGACCGACTTCAAGAAGTGCAAAGCACTTATTGAGTCGGCCTCCTTTTACTGCTTGCTTATTCCTCGTCTTTTTCAGCCGGTTTATTGATTTGGGAAATCAACGACTCGATACGATTACCATAATCGACCGATTCATCAAATTCAAAAAACAGCTCAGGGGTTTTGCGGAGGCGGATCCGCTGCCCAATTTCTGAACGCATGAATCCTTTCGCCTTAGCTAGACCTTGCAGGGTTTTCTCCCTTTGTTCCTGGTCACCCAAAACGGAAATATAAACTGTTGCCTGTTGTAAATCGCCTGTAACCGCGACATCCGTCACAGTAACAAATCCGATTCTTGGATCTTTAATTTTTCGGCCGATAATTTCACTCAGCTCTTTTTTCATTTGTTCGCCAACACGATTTGAACGAAGGCTCATAATATCACCTCAATAGCCTAAAGCCAGTCTATATCTGTTATTGTTCGCTCTAGTTCCGGAAAAGAATCTAGAAATTTAAGGGCATTTTGAAGTTCCCGTTCAGTAGCCTTCCTCGAGGATGTTACGGTAACGATAGTAATCTTAGTCCGCTGCCATAAATCCTGAAAATCGGTTTCTGCTACAGAAATGTTGAACTTCTGCTTAAGCCGTGTCATGACACGCTGAAGCACGGCCCGTTTTTCTTTCAAAGAATGGGTGTCATGGATGATGCATTCACATTGGACAGAGCCAACGATCATTTACGTTCAATCTCTTCCATAACATACGCTTCAATTACATCGCCTTCTTTAAGGTCGTTGTAATTTTTAATCGTAATACCGCACTCATAGTTCGTTGCCACTTCTTTTACATCATCTTTAAAGCGTTTCAATGCATCAATTTCACCTTCGAAAATGACGACACCTTGACGAATCAAGCGAATTCCGCTGTCACGAGTAATTTTTCCTTCTGTAACGTAAGAACCGGCAATCGTACCCACCTTGGATACTTTGAAAGTCGTACGGACTTCAGCCTGACCGATAATTTTTTCTTCGAATTCAGGGTCAAGCATCCCTTTCATAGCCGACTCGATCTCTTCGATCGCTTTGTAGATGATGCGGTGAAGACGGACATCAACATTTTCTGATTCAGCTGCACGCTTCGCATTCACGTCAGGACGGACGTTGAAACCGATGACGATTGCATTCGAAGCTGTAGCAAGGATGATGTCAGACTCTGTGATAGCACCGACGCCAGTGTGTATGATTTTCACTTTAGCGCCTTCCACTTCTATTTTATTCA
The DNA here is from genome assembly GCF_056502895.1 of Bacillus sp. T-10(2022). Classification (NCBI taxonomy): domain Bacteria; kingdom Bacillati; phylum Bacillota; class Bacilli; order Caryophanales; family Bacillaceae; genus Bacillus; species Bacillus sp. T-10(2022). Next base: position 1,909,030 of record NZ_CP113518.1, on the reverse strand, counting down.
GGGAAGCGGCTACTGCTTCCGCAGAACCTTGAACATCAGCCTTTAAAATGATGTTCAATTCTTTAATTTCCCCTTCTTTCATTTGCTCGAACAATGTATCAAGGGTTACACGGGATTTTTCATTACGTTGTGAAGCAAGTTGCCTTTGTGCACGCACTTCCCCAACTTGACGGGCCGTTTTCTCATCTTCAAAGACGATGAAACGATCGCCGGCCTGTGGCACTTCGTTCAATCCAGTGATTTCAACCGGTGTTGAAGGACCTGCATCCTTAACACGGCGTCCAAGATCGTTAACCATAGCACGAACACGTCCGAATGTATTACCGATAACAATCGGATCGCCGATTTTCAACGTTCCGTTTTGAACTAGCAAAGTGGCAACCGATCCGCGCCCTTTATCCAAACGTGCTTCGATGACCGTTCCATTTGCTTTACGAGATGGATTAGCTTTATACTCTTCCACTTCACTGACAAGAAGAATCATTTCAAGCAAGCTGTCGATTCCTTCACCGTTTTTAGCTGAAATTGGTACGAAGATCGTGTCTCCGCCCCATGCTTCAGAAACTAAACCGTGTTCTGTCAATTCTTGCATGACACGGTCCGGATTGGCAGCTTCTTTATCCATCTTATTGACAGCGACGATAATTGGAACTTCAGCCGCTTTAGCATGGTTGATCGCTTCAATCGTTTGAGGCATAACGCCATCATCCGCAGCGACGACAAGGATGGTGATATCGGTAACTTGTGCACCGCGGGCACGCATTGTTGTAAACGCAGCATGGCCTGGTGTATCCAGGAATGTTATTTTCTTATCATTAACTTTAACTTGATAAGCACCGATATGCTGAGTGATTCCGCCCGCTTCGCCTTCAGTTACTTTTGTATGGCGTATAGAATCAAGCAATGTCGTTTTACCATGGTCAACGTGACCCATGATCGTCACGACAGCCGGACGTTCGATCAAATCTTCAGAAGCATCCTCAGTGACAAGTGATTCAAGGTCTGTTAGGTCGACACGAATCTCTTCTTCGGCCACTACACCGTATTCCGCACAAATCAATTCAATTGCATCTTTTTCCAAAGTTTGGTTGATTGTTGCCATAACTCCAAGCATAAAGAGCTTTTTAATGATTTCAGAAGGTTCACGGTGAAGTTTCTTTCCAAGCTCCATAACCGTCAAAGACTCATAAAACGTAATTTTCTCTGGAAGTTCCCTTTCTTTACGTTTTGTTACAGGTGCCTGAGGCGCTTGTTGTCTTTGTTTATTATTTTTATTCTTGTTATTGCGACCTTTGTTGAACTGACCTGTTGGTTTTTTCGTCCCTACAGGTTTAACTGGTGGTTTCTTCTTCAGTTTTTCTTTATTGACTGTGCTCTTTTCATCCGCTTCAGCTTCGTACTTCGCAACCGTAGCGTTAGCTTTTGGTTCTTGGCTTTTATCTTCGTTTTTAGGTTTGATTGAATCGTTTAATTTATTTACAGTTGAATCGTCTAATGCTGTCATATGGTTTGTTACCTCTATATTCATTTCTTTAAGTTTATTTATTACATCCTTGCTTGAAACGTTCTTTTGTTTTGCATATTCATATACACGCAATTTTGTCATACGTTCACCCCCGTAAAATTTAATCGAGCAGCGTTCGGAGTTTTTGTGCAAAACCTTCATCCAGAACTGCGACGGCAACTCTAGCATCCTTGCCTATCGCATGGCCGAGCAATGACCTGCTTTCGACTCTTTTTAAAGGAACCTGATAAAATGCGCACTTATCAGATATTTTTTTTTCAGTGTTTTTTGAAGCGTCCGCGGATAAAATAACAACTTTGGCATTACCGCTTCTAATCTCTTTAACCACTAATTCTTCACCCGAAATTAGCTTGCGTGCTCGATTGGCCAAACCTAATAGAGACATCCATTGTTGTTGTTGGGTCATGGTGTTAGTTTTTCTCCTTATTCACTAATTCAAGCAATTGTTCATAAAGGGAAGAATCGATTTGGGTACTAAGGTGATTAGCCAGCACATTTTTCTTTTTGGCCAGCTCGATAACATCCCGATCAAGAGTCAAATAAGCTCCCCTTCCAGATTTCTTTCCGGTAGGATCCAGGCTGACTTCCCCTTCTTTAGATCGAACGATGCGAATGAGTTCTTTCTTCGGCTTCATTTCGCCTGTAGCCACACATTTACGCATCGGGATTTTTTTTCGGCTATTCATCTTTTTTCACCTCGAATTACTCGTTATCCTCTTCGAAATCTGTTTCCTCTTCAGTAACATAACTATCTCTGCTCAAAAGGAATTCCTGTTCTTCCACAGGATAAATACCAGCTTCGCGGGCTTCCGTTTCACTCTTGATATCAATTTTCCAGCCTGTAAGCTTGGCAGCTAAACGGGCATTTTGTCCACGCTTACCAATTGCCAGGGAAAGTTGATAATCCGGAACGATTACAGTCGTAGCCTTTTCCTCTTCTTTAACAATAACTTCAAGTACTTTTGAAGGGCTTAAAGCATTCGCAACGAAAATGACCGGATTCTCCGACCATTTAACGATATCGATTTTTTCACCTTTCAATTCATTGACGATGGCCTGGACACGCTGTCCTTTTTGGCCTACACAAGAACCGACCGGATCTACTTCTTCGTTATCGGAGTGCACGGAGATTTTTGAACGGTCGCCTGCTTCGCGGGCAACTGACTTAATTTCTACTGTTCCATCAAAAATTTCAGGCACTTCGATTTCGAATAAACGTTTTAAAAGGCCAGGATGTGAACGGGATACAAAAATTTGCGGGCCCTTGGAAGTCTTTTCAACTTTAGTGATGAAAACTTTAATGCGGTCATGTGGCTTATACTGTTCATTCGGCATTTGCTCATTCACCGGGAGCAAAGCTTCGATTTTACCTAGGCTCACATAAATGAAACGGGAATCCTGGCGTTGAACGATGCCAGTCATGATATCCTCTTCACGATCGATGAATTCGGCATAAATGATGCCCCGTTCCGCTTCACGCACCCTTTGAGTGACGACTTGTTTTGCTGTTTGTGCAGCAATACGGCCGAAATCCTTAGGTGTTACTTCCATTTCGACAATATCCTCTAACTGATAGTTGGGATCAATTGCTCTTGCTTCTTCAACAGAAATTTCCAGACGTGAATCGAACACTTCGTCAACAACGTCTTTTCTGGCAAATACACGCATTGTTCCTTTACCAAGATTCAAGTCGATACGTACGTTTTGTGCTTGGTTAAAGTTACGGCGGTATGCCGATATAAGGGCAGATTCAATCGCGTCGATCAAAACCTCCCTGGAAATCCCTTTTTCGTTTTCTAAAATATAGAGAGCATCCAATAACTCATTGCCCATGGTGATCCCCCTTACGGATATTTAAATTAATGATTTGCCTGACTTAAGAGAAGGTAATCGCCAATCTTGCTTTGGCTACCTTTTCGAATGGTATGACAATCGTTTTCTTTCTTGTCTTGATTGTGACTTCGAGTGTCACTTCTTCACCATCGAAACTGGTTAAGATTCCTTCGAATTCTTTTTCATCTAAAATGGGCTCGTATGTTTTTATGTAAACATTTTTACCGATAGCATTAAGGAAATCCTTCTCTTTTTTCAGAGGCCTTTCTGCTCCGGGTGATGAAACTTCGAGAAAATAATTTTGTGGAATCGGATCAACCTCATCAAGCTTTTCACTGAGTTTTTCACTCACATTTCCGCAATCATCAATATCTACGCCTGTTTCTTTATCAATGTACACTCGAAGGAACCAGCTTTTACCTTCCTTCACATACTCCACTTCGACTAATTCAAGCTGCAATTCTTCTAGAATTGGTAATGCTAATTCCTCTACGACTTCCGTTACCTTTTTACTCATTTGTTTCCTCCATACGTGCGTTGTATGCGCTTGGTTTCGGATTCAAAATTAAATGGTCAATACAACACGAAAGAGTGGGTTTCCCCACTCTTGCCATTGGTTCCTCTTAGTATTTCCAATAAAAATATACCATAATCAAGATATTTATGCAAATGTCATGTCTGTTTCTTCCTTTTTGAAATCAGATCCCTATTTAAAATAAAGATAACTGATTTTGTTCAGGCAATGACTCCAGACAGCCTTGTTTATCAAGGTATTCAAGGATGGTCTTCGAAACCTTACCCCGTTGTTGAAGGTCTTCTTTGGAGAGGAATTCACCATTTTTCCGCGCATTGACAATATTGATCGCCGCATTCGTCCCAAGACCCGGTATCGAATTGAAAGGCGGTATCAAAGTATTTCCTTCAATTAAGAATTGATCTGCACTGGATTTGTACAAGTCAACTTTAGCGAAGGAATATCCGCGTTCACACATTTCCAAAGCAAGTTCGAGAACCGTCAATGTATTCTTTTCCTTGGTGGATGCATCCAATCCCTTTACCATGATTTCTTCCATTTTTGATTTGATGGCCTGCGATCCCCGTGTCATGGCGTCGATTTCAAAATCATCGGCACGCACTGTGAAATAGGCTGCATAATACAATAAAGGCAAATGGACTTTAAAATAGGCAATCCGGACAGCCATTAAGACGTAAGCTGCAGCATGGGCTTTCGGGAACATGTATTTAATCTTCTTACATGAATCGATATACCATTCCGGTACCTCATTTTTCCTCATTTCCTCTTCGAATTCCTCAGAGAGCCCTTTCCCTTTACGTACAGATTCCATGATTTTAAACGCTAGGGAAGGATCAAGACCTTGATAAATCAGATAGACCATAATATCATCCCGGCAGCCTATAACCTCACTTAGTGTACATATCCGGTTATGAATCAGTTCCTGTGCATTGCTCAGCCATACATCCGTACCGTGGGAAAGCCCCGAAATCTGAACAAGCTCCGAAAATGTCGTAGGTTTCGTATCTTCAAGCATTTGCCGGACAAAACGCGTACCAAATTCCGGGATGCCAAGCGTACCCGTTTTACACATGATCTGTTCTTCGGTAACTCCTAAAGATTCAGTGCTGCTGAATATTTTCATTACTTCTGGATCATCGGTAGGAACGGTCTTTGGATCGATGCCGCTTAAATCTTGAAGCATCCGGATTACAGTCGGATCATCGTGTCCAAGTATATCAAGTTTCAAAATATTATCATGAATGGAATGGAAATCAAAGTGAGTAGTTTTCCACTCGGAATTCCTGTCATCCGCCGGGAACTGAATAGGTGTGAAATCATAGATATCCATATAATCCGGAACAACGATGATTCCGCCCGGATGCTGTCCTGTCGTCCTTTTCACACCAGTACATCCGGCAACAAGGCGATCAGTCTCGGCTCCACGCATATGGATGTTATTATCAGAGGAATACCCCTTTACATATCCATAAGCCGTTTTTTCGGCGACCGTACCAATCGTCCCTGCACGATATACATATTCTTCTCCGAATAAGACCTTCGTATAGTTATGGGCCTTCGGCTGATATTCACCGGAGAAGTTCAAGTCGATATCGGGAACCTTATCCCCTTTAAACCCAAGGAAAGTTTCAAACGGGATATCATGCCCGTCTTTTGTATAAGCAATACCGCAATCGGGACAGTCTTTATCGGGCAGGTCAAATCCGGAACCTACAGAACCGTCATTGAAGAATTCGGATTTTTTGCACTCCGGGCATACATAATGCGGCGGAAGTGGATTTACCTCAGTAATTTCAGTCATGGTGGCAACGAAAGATGATCCAACCGATCCCCTTGAACCAACTAGATAACCATCATTCAATGATTTTTTAACAAGTTTGTGAGAAATTAAATAAATAACGGCAAAACCGTGGCCAATGATGCTTTTCAATTCTTTCTCAAGACGGGCTTCCACGATTTCCGGCAGGTTCTCTCCATAAATCTTCCTTGCCATGCCATAACTCATTTCACGCATCTCTTCATCTGCACCTTCAATTTTAGGTGTATATAACTCATCCTTGATTGGCTTAATTTCATCAATCATATCAGCGATTTTATTCGTGTTGGTCACCACGACCTCTTTAGCTTTCTCGGAACCGAGGAAGGAGAATTCCCGCAGCATTTCATCTGTTGTCCGAAAATGTACGTCAGGAAGCTTATGACGATTCAGCGGATTGGCGCCGCCTTGTGAATTCACGAGAATTTTACGGTAAATTTTATCATTCGGATCCAAATAATGCACATTTCCCGTAGCTACGACTGGCTTATCCAATTTTTCACCAAGCTTGACGATATTGGAGATGATCGTTTCTAATGATTTATCATCCCGTACATATTCAAGCTCAATCAAATGCTGATACACTTCCTTCGGATGGATTTCAAGATAATCGTAGAATTCGGCGATATCGACGACTTCCTCAAAACCCTTCTGCATCATCCCTTCAAAAACTTCCCCTTTATCGCAACCCGATCCTACCAAGATTCCTTCACGATACTTTTTAAGTTGTGAGCGCGGTAACCGGGGCACACGATAGAAATAATCGATGTGTGATATTGAAATTAATTTGAAAAGGTTTTTTAAACCAGCCTGTGTTTGCGCGATCAGCGTACAATGGGACGGTCGGGAACGCTGATAAGCATTTCCTTTACCCATATTGTCATTAAGTTGATCATGATGGGTAATCTCCTTTTCCATCGCATCCTTCAGCATCTTCAGCATAAGGTAACCTGTAGCTTCGGCGTCATAAATGGCCCTATGATGCTGGGTCAAATCAATATCGAACTTTTTACATAGTGTATTTAACCGGTGATTTTTAAACTCCGGATATAAGAAACGGGCAAGTTCCAATGTATCAAGCACAGGATTGGAAGCTTTAGGATAACCCAAGTTTTTATAACCTATATTCAAAAACCCCATATCGAAGGCTGCGTTGTGGGCAACCAGGATCGCATCGCCCGCCCATTCCTTGAACTTTTCCAGCACTTCCGAGACTTCTGGAGCATTTTCTACAAGATCATCAGTAATTCCAGTCAATTCTATCGTCGTATTGGATAGTGGGTGATGCGGATTAGCAAATGACTCGAATCGATCTATGATGTCACCGTCACGGATTTTCACTGCAGCAAATTCAATGATCGTATCATAAACGGCTGACAGACCCGTCGTCTCTACGTCAAACACAACATAGGTGGCATCTGCCAAAGCGATATGCGCCTCATTATAAACGATGGGTACACCATCATTTACAAGATTCACTTCGACGCCATAAAGGATTTTGATACCATTCTTTTTACCGGCACTATAAGCTTCAGGAAATGATTGTGCTCCCGCATGATCTGTAATGGCAACAGCCTTATGCCCCCACTTTGCAGCTTGGGCAACAAGCGCTGAAGTAGGTGTCACTGCATCCATCGAGCTCATTGGGGTATGCATATGCAGTTCTACACGCTTTTCTCCTTCTGGGGCCTTATCCTGCCGTCCTTGTTTAGAAATTTCATTTATATCATTTGCGATCATTACAAGGTCACGTACGAATGTATCATTTTGGATGCTGCCTTGGGCACGTACCCACATCCCTTTTTTCACTCGGGCAAGTATGGCAGCATCTTCTTTATCACGCGAAAACATTTTGACCAATATCGAGCTCGTATAATCGGTGACTTTAAATGTCAACAGGCTTCGTCCGCTTCGCAACTCACGCACTTCTGCATCAAATACGAAGCCTTCGATAGCAATCCTGCGCTCTTCATCGATAATTTGTTCGATTCTGCGGAAATCCGCATCTTCTTTAATCGTATAGCCAATTTTAACCGGTCCTTCGTAGACGCCATCGTCGCCGCCTTTTTCCGATTCTTTCTTCTGCATTTCCACTAGGGCGGCAAGTCCCTTTTCTGCATCTTCCTTTTGTTTCTCTTCTAAAAACTTCTGGTAATCAGGATTCGAAACCGTTTCCTTCACTTCCGCTTCAAGTGTCAACGGAGGAAAACCGAATGTTTGGTAGATATTCGAAATGATGCCGGAGTATTTTCGTTTTAACTGACCAGCCTCCGTATCATTTCGGGCGCTTACGATAAGCTTATATCCATTCACCGTTGGCACTTGTTCATTTAGAAGTGATAACAGTGCTGGAGACATGCCTTCAAGCTCGCCAATGCAGTTTTTCCAATACTCTTTCACCAATTGTTCCGTCACTTGCGGATTGGCCACATTCAAGTTGAATGTGACCTTTGCAATATGGGAAAACGTACTTGCTAGATGAGTAGCAAGTCTTGTATGAACACTGCAAGGAATTAATGCAGGTATATTAAAGGCAAAATGCCATGTTTTGGACTCCCTCTCGATTGAGAGTTTATCAATTTCGGCACCTATGAAATAATTCACAAAGGCATCCTCAGTCAAGTCCATTTGCTGGAGCAAGAGTTGAAATCTCTCTCTACCGCTATTTGGATTTTGATCCATTCCCTCTCTCCCCTATCTACTATCTCTTTAGATATTATTCACTATCATTTTCGTTTTGATATCAGAGGCTATTATAACATATCATGAATGTTTCACTAGTATCCAAATCCATGAAAAGGAAAGGCATCATCCAATTGAATGATGCCTAATTCCGCTATTTTTAAATTACCCCAGTATATCGTGAAGCTTTTGAGTTAGTTCAGCTCTTTCAATTTCAAGAACCTCACCCGTTTTACGGATTTTCACTTCGACGATTCCGTCGGATGCCTTTTTACCAACAGTCACCCTGACAGGAAGACCGATCAAGTCAGAGTCTGCGAATTTTACGCCCGCACGTTCTTGACGATCATCCATTAGAACTTCCATGCCTTGTGCCTTTAACTCATTATATAAATCTTCTCCCAGTGCAGCCTGAGACTCATCCTTCATATTGATTGGAATCAAATGGACTTGGTATGGCGCTAAATTCTCTGGCCAGACCAACCCTTTTTCATCGTTGAATTGTTCAGCAACAGCTGCAAGTGTACGGGAAACCCCAATACCATAACATCCCATGATCATAGGCTGCGACCGTCCATTCTCATCCAGGAATGTTGCATTCATAGCTTCGGAATATTTAGTTCCTAGTTTGAATACGTGGCCTACCTCAATCCCTTTGGCAAATTTAATTTTTCCGTTTCCGTCCGGTGATGGGTCACCCTCTTGGATGAAACGTAGATCTATATAGTTGGCCACGTTAAAATCACGAGCGGGATTTACGTTCACATAATGGTGGTCTTCCTCATTTGCACCACAAACTCCATTAACCATGGCTTCGACGGCAACATCCGCAATCACTTCAACTTCAGAAGTGACATTGATTGGTCCAAGAGATCCAATTGTACATCCTAAGACTTCCTTCGTCTCATTTGGATCGACCAAATCAACGATTGAAGCGTTATAGAAATTCTTTAGCTTGATATCATTGACTTCATGATCTCCTCGTACCAAAACAAGCACATACTTTTCATCCACTTTAAACAATAACGATTTTATTAGTTTCTCTGCATCAGTATTCAAGAATGATGCAACTTCATCAATCGATTTTTGGCCTGGTGTATGAATTTTTTCAAGTGCAATTTGTTCTTCGGAGCTTTTTTCATAGTTTACACTCACAGGTGCCATTTCAATATTAGCTGCATAATCGGAAGTATCCGAATATGCGATTGTATCCTCCCCTATGTCAGACAGGACCATGAATTCATGTGTATCCTTACCACCCATCGCCCCAGAATCGGCAATGACGGCACGGAAGTTCAACCCACAACGGCTAAATATATTCGAATATGCCGCATATAAATTTTTATAAACAGCATCCAGGCTTTCTTGATTGGCATGGAAAGAATAAGCATCCTTCATGATGAACTCACGTCCACGCAGCAATCCGAAACGCGGTCTTTTTTCATCACGGAATTTGGTTTGGATTTGGTAAACCGTCAATGGAAGACGCTTATAGGACTTCACCTCATCACGAACTAAGCTGGTTATCACTTCTTCATGTGTGGCACCAAGCGCAAATTCACGGTTGTTGCGATCCTTAAGCCGCATCAACTCTGGACCATAGGTATACCAGCGTCCAGATTCCTGCCAGAATTCGGCTTGTTGTAAAGCCGGCATCAACAATTCTACTGCACCAGCATTTTCCAGCTCTTCCCGAACGATCGCCTCAACCTTTTGAAGCACCTTTTTTCCAAGCGGCATAAAACTATAAACCCCGCTGGAGTTTTGTCTCATAAATCCTGCACGTAATAGCAGCTGATGGCTTTTGATTTCAGCATCTGCAGGCACTTCCCTCAATGTAGGGATCAACGTCATACTTTGTTTCATATCTGCACCTCTTCAATATTTCCTTTAAATTACTTACAGCTACGGTAAATTTAATACCGCAACATTAATACGGTCATTTCATACAAAAAAGACTTTCCGCGTTATTCAGAAAAGCTAATTTAATATACTCATTCTCGATTATACTTACGATTTCCCTAGAAAACAAACAATTTCCCCAAAACGGTTAAAAAACTAGGAAATCCTTCAGATAAGAAAACGGCCAACAGATAAATCTGCTGGCCTGTTTTGCATTATCCAAACATATCTTACAGGAAGAAGCGCTGGATGTCATTCCATGTAACGACAATCATCAATAACATCAGCAAAGCAAAGCCGATGAAGTGGACCATTCCTTCTTTTTGACGATCGATCGGTTTCCCTCTCAAAAATTCGACCACAAAGAATAACAGCCTTCCTCCATCCAATGCCGGTAGTGGAAGCAGGTTCATGATTCCCAGGTTAATGCTGAGCAGCCCTGCCCATTTCATTAACGTGAATAAACCTTGTTTCGCCACTTCCTCAGTTGATTTATATATTCCTACAGGACCAGATAAACTGTCGATCGTAAACCCACCCGTTACGAGGTCACCAAGGATGATGAAGATTTGTTTTGTCCAAAAATACGTTTCTGTAAAACCGTATTGTATAGCTTTAATCGGTGCTTTTTCAACCGGAGGGTAGACACCGATAATCCCGATTTTCTTCCCTTCCCTCTCCACTTCTTGCGGAACAACCGGAACTTCTAATGTTTTCCCGTCCCTGTCAACGACGAACTCGATCTCTTGCCCAGGGTTCTTTTGAATGCTTTCCTGAACATCTCCCCAAGTGGAGACTTCCGTTCCTTCTATGGATTGAATGACATCCCCCGATTTTAAACCGGCATTTACAGCCGAACCATCCGGTGTCAACTCACCAAGTTTCGCTTCATCCACCACTACTCCTTGAAACAAGCCGATCAACACAAAAATGACAAAAGCCAAAACAAAATTCATTGCCGGTCCAGCTACAATCGTTAGAAAACGGTGCCCAAGCGACTTTGAGGCAAATTGCCGGTCAAAAGGGGCAATCTGGTTCTCTACACCATTTTCAACGATCACCGCTTCTTTATGAATGGCAAACGTTTTTAGTGTTTCTTCCTCTCCCTCTTCATATCCAGTAAGGATCAGTTTATGGTCAAGGTCGATCACTTCAACTTCCACAAGACGAATATCAGGATATTTATCTTTATTGTTCAAAATTATTTTTGTAACATTCTCTTCATTATCAAACATTAATCCCACTCGATAGCCGGGCTTCAATTCTATATTCTCTGCGTCTTCACCAGCCATACGCACGTAACCGCCAAGAGGAAGCAATCGAATGGTATAAACGGTTTCCTTCTTTTTATATGTGAATACTTTTGGCCCGAAACCGATTGCGAACTCACGGCATAAAATTCCTGCTCGCTTTGCAAACACTAAGTGCCCAAGCTCATGGAAAAATACTAGAGCTCCAAAAATGATGATGAACGCTATAATCGTTTCTAAAGTCTGCATGTTCCGGTCACCTATCTTTCACTAAAGATTCTATATACTGCCTTGTCATATGATCGACTTCCTGAATCGTTTCTAAATCTGGAAGGGCTATGACGGAATGCTGATTCAGCGCTTTTTCAATCAATGTTTCAATATCAAGGAAGGTTACCTTTCCAGATAAGAATGCAGAGACTGCGGCTTCATTGGCGGCATTCAGCACAGTAGTCATCGTTCCGCCCATTTTACCCGCTTTATAAGCGAATTGCAAACAAGGATATCTGGTGAAATCCATATCGCTAAAGTGCAGCTTGCCTGCTTCAGCAAGGTTAAGCCGTTTGCGCCCTGCCAGCGGAATACGGTCTGGATAAGTAAGTGCATATTGTATCGGCACCCGCATATCCGGTGTCCCCAGTTGTGCTATCACACTGGAGTCATGAAACTCAACCATGGAATGGATGATGCTCTCCTTATGTAGCAATACATCAATTTTATCGTAGGGAAGATCGAATAGCCAGTGGGCCTCAATTACTTCCAATCCTTTATTCATCATTGATGCCGAATCGATCGTGATTTTAGCTCCCATTGACCAGTTCGGATGGTTCAGTGCCTCTTCCACCGTTACACCCTTCAATTCTTCCCTGGTCCGATCTCGAAAACTGCCTCCTGAAGCAGTAATGACAAGTCGTTCTATATTTTTTTCCTTTTCACCTTGCAATGCCTGAAAAATAGCGGAATGCTCACTGTCAACCGGCAGCAATCTAACCTCCGCTTTTTTTGCTTCACTTATGACCAAATGACCTGCCGTCACCAAAGTCTCCTTGTTGGCGATCGCAATATCCTTTTTAGCCTTTATTGCTTGAAGTGTAGGATAAAGACCCACGCTTCCGATTACAGCATTGACCAATATCGTCGCTTGACCATAAACGGCAACAGCAGTCAAACCCTCATCCCCATACATGAACTCGATATCTTTGCGGCTGGAGAATTCACTTTTCAAAACATGATAATCTTCTTCCGTCTGGACTGAAACCAGTTTCGGTTCAAACTCTTTTATATAAGTCCTGACCAATTCTATATTCTTTCCAGCAGAAAGCGCCACGATCTTGAATTGATCTGGATGGGACCTTACTACATCCGCTGTTTGTTGACCAATCGATCCTGTCGCGCCCAAAAGGCTGATATTTTTCAAATTGTTCATCTCCTAATTCAGATAACACTTGCGTATATTTATATTATAAAACGTGCAATAAATGCAAAATCGGTAAAATGAATATCACGCTATCAAGCCTGTCCAAAATGCCACCATGTCCCGGGAGAAGCGTCCCTGAATCCTTAACGCCATAATGTCGTTTATACGCCGATTGGACGAGATCGCCCAATTGGCCGAATACCCCAATGATTAATGAAATCATTAATAATTGTAATAACGTGTAGTCAAGGCTGGAGAAGGCGTAAAATAGTACCCCCACTATCATCGCGGAAAATAACCCGCCGATAAATCCTTCCACCGTCTTATTTGGACTTATTTCTGGCCATAGCTTTCTTTTACCAAGTGATTTACCTATGAAGTAAGCCCCGGAATCGGTTGCCCAGATCGTAAATAGGGTAAGCAGGATATAGATCAGCCCCAACTCCAATGAGTCACGTGTTTCAAATAGGTAATAGAAGCCTATCCCCAAGTATAAGATTGAAATCACTAGAAAGCCTGCGTCATCAAAAGTAAAACGGTTTTTTGAAACGACTGTATAAAGCAACAGCAGCAAAACTCCGATTAAGAAGACTTGAACTTTATCGTAATTTATTTCTGCTAAAAAAGCGGTATGCTCATTAGGCAATAAAAGCACCCACAATAATATGTGGGAAAGCATTGCTTCAAAAGACAGTACACGTAACTTTTTCATTTTCATCAGTTCATACAAACCAATTGACCCTAACAGATATACCGTCAGTAAAAAGGGAGTGCCCCCTAAAATCACTAGTGGAATGAAGATAGCGGCAACTACGACCGCCGTAATAATTCGTTGTTTCATTATTCCATTTTCCTCGCCTTCTACATTAAACGCCACCGAATCTTCGTGAACGTTTTTGATACTCCTCAACTGCCTGCAATAAATGCTCTTCACTAAAATCCGGCCATAGCACCTCAGTAAACCACAGCTCAGTATAAGCCGACTGCCAAAGCATGAAATTACTTAAACGGATTTCACCGCTTGTACGGATCAGTAAATCCGGATCCGACAAATGTTTGGTCATCAGGTAACTGGATAGCATTTCCTCAGTTACATTTTCCTTTATTATACCATTCTTAGCATCTTGAATGATGCTATTCACTGCAGATACAATCTCCCCACGGCTTCCATAGTTCAGGGCAAAATTCAGAATCATCCCATCATTGTCTTTCGTGTCTTCCATTGCCCGTTTAACGGCACCTTGAGTATGTGACGGAATGAGTGACAAGTCCCCTATCGTTTCCACTCTTACATTTTCTGAAATGAGCTCTGGTAAAAATGTTCCCAGAAATTCCTGGGGAAGCTTCATCAAAAAGTCGACTTCACTTTTCGGACGTTTCCAATTTTCAGTGGAAAACGCATAGACTGTCAAAGTTTTGACCCCTAATTTATTGGCAACTTTCGTAATTCTACGAACGGTTTTCATTCCTTCATGATGACCCGCCACACGTGGCAAAGCACGCTTTTTGGCCCAACGGCCGTTCCCATCCATAATGATGGCGATATGCCGAGGAACATCAAACTGTTTAATATGCTGAATCCTATTTGTTACATCGGAAGAAGCATCTTTTTTAACGAAACGCTTCCAAAGTGAATACATATGTTAGTCCCCCATCAGGTTGTACTTATCTCTCTACAAAGGCAAAGTTTTCGTGCACTATGTATATCAAGCTTTCTGCCGCTTAAAAAGAATCTATATTATAATATCAAAAAAAAACTGGTTCTCATATTATTAATATGAAAATTATTTCTTCATTAGAAGCTAGAAAGGGAGAAATCATTACTTCTTTTTTTCTAAAACCGGTTATGATTACCATGAAAAATGCAAAAAAAGGACCACCTCCAACGTTTGCATGCAACATACTAACTCAAGGAGTAATCATTATCGGAGAAACCTTATTATAACAGTTTTCTCCTTTAAGCACACCTATATGTTAGAACCAAGACATGACCCAGTATGGATTCGGCCCTCTTTATTTAATCAATTCTTCAATGGAAATTATACTTCCAAAATTTCTTTTTCTTTATCTTTTGTAATTTCATCGATTTTCGTGATATTGCCATCTGTCATCTTTTGGATGTCATCAGCATAGCCACGTAAATCATCTTCAGTGATTTCACCACTTTTTTCAAGCTTTTTCAAATCATCATTAGCATCGCGACGCACATTACGGACAGCAATTTTCGCTTCTTCCGCTTCTTTTTTAACAACTTTCACAAGCTCTTTTCTGCGCTCTTCCGTTAAGGCAGGGATGGCTATCCTGATAATCGATCCATCATTAGAAGGATTTAAGCCTAAGTCTGATTTCAAGATCGCTTTTTCGATTTCACCCAAAACCGTTTTATCATATGGTTGAATGACTAACAGTCTAGCTTCCGGGACAGAAATACCAGCCACCTGATTAACCGGTGTCGGCGATCCATAATAATCGATCGAGATTCTATCCAGCAATGAGGCATTTGCCCTTCCGGCACGGATGCTTGCTAATTCACGTGTATACGCTCCAATGGCTTTTTCCATTTTCGTTTTCGCATTTGAAATAACTTGTTTCGGCATCTTTTATTTCCCCCTTACAATAGTACCAAGCGTTTCGCCTAATACGGCCCGTTTAATATTACCTTTTTCCATGATCGAGAAGACGATCAATGGAATATCATTGTCCATGCATAGTGAGGACGCAGTTGAATCCATTACTTCTAACCCTTCTTTAATCACATCAAGGTAGGAAAGTTTATCATACTTCACTGCATTTTTGTCCTTAACCGGATCTGCATTGTATACGCCATCCACATTATTCTTCGCCATCAAGATGACATCAGCTTCAATTTCAGCAGCACGCAGGGCGGCAGTGGTATCCGTTGAGAAGTATGGATTACCTGTACCAGCTGCAAAAATCACCACTCTCTTTTTCTCTAGATGCCTGATAGCACGGCGTCTAATGTATGGCTCAGCGACTTGCCTCATCTCAATGGAAGTTTGCACGCGCGTTTCAATTCCAAGCTGATCAAGGCTGTCTTGTAATGCCAATGAGTTCATGACTGTAGCCAGCATACCCATATAATCGGCATTAGCACGATCCATGCCCATTTCACTGCCTATTTTCCCGCGCCAAATGTTTCCGCCGCCGACAACAACAGCCACTTCCACATCAAGCTCAGCCACTTCCTTGACTTGTTCAGCAATAGATTTAATTACTGCAGGGTTAATTCCAAATCCTTCTTCACCGGCTAATGCTTCGCCACTTAGTTTTAAAACGACACGTTTATATTTAGCGTTACTCATGAGAACCTCCAACTATGTAATCTTTTCATTCGTTCATCATGCTTTCTTGCAATTCTACCAAAAATTCATGACATTTCAAAAAATAGGGAACACCAGAGTGTTCCCTATTATTAATTATCTGACAATTAGTCTTTTTTAACTTGGTTCATTACTTCTTCAGCAAAGTTTTCTTGACGTTTTTCAAGACCTTCCCCTACTTCATAACGAACGAATGATAGGATTTTTCCGCCTTTTGATTCAACGAATTGTCCCACTTTTTGATCTGGGTTCTTAACGAAAGCTTGTTCGTTAACACAGATTTCTTCGTAGAATTTATTGATACGTCCTTCAACCATTTTTGCAACGATTTTTTCAGGTTTGCCTTCATTAAGCGCTTGTTGCGTAAGAACTTCGCGTTCGCGTTCTAATTCGCTAGCATCTACTTGGTCGCGAGAGATATATTTAGGGTTGATTGCAGCGATATGCATTGAAACGCCTTTAGCTGCCTCTTCGTCAGTTGTACCTTCAAGAACTGATAGTACGCTGATGCGTCCACCCATGTGAAGGTATGCACCAAATGCGTCGTTATCTGTTTTAGAAACGACTTGGAAACGGCGAAGAGTTAATTTTTCTCCGATTTTAGCAACTGCAGCATTGATATGATCTGCTACTTTTGCTCCATTTTCCATTGTTTGCTCAAGAGCTGCTTCAACGCTTTCAGGTTTGTTAGCAAGAAGGAATCCAGCCAATTCTTTAACAAGCGTTTGGAAGCCTTCGTTTTTAGCAACGAAATCAGTTTCTGAGTTCACTTCAAGGATAACCGCTTGGTTTCCTTCCACAACGATTGAAGTTAGACCTTCAGCAGCAATGCGGTCGCCTTTATTAGCAGCTTTTGCAATTCCTTTTTCACGTAGGAAATCGATTGCCTTTTCCATATCGCCTTCTGTTTGTACAAGTGCCTTTTTACAGTCCATCATACCGGCACCAGTTTTTTCACGCAATTCTTTAACTAATTGTGCAGTGATTGCCATAATATATATCCTCCTCAAATTAAATGCAGTTTATTCAATCTTTACCCATTATTGCCAAAAAATACTTGTTATCATCAAAGAAAATAACGTGACTTGACAATATTGACTGAAAAAACATCCACTTTTCCAGTCAATATGACGGAACATTTTCATCCCTGAAAAATCGCCCATACCTTTTTAAAAAGACATTACGTACAGTGATTTTATGTATGCTTATTTAGTGCAAAAAAAAGGGATAAAAGGCATTATCCTCTTATCACCTTTTTTCTTACTGAATAAGCAACCTTTTTTACTTATTAAGCAGTAGTTGTTTCAGTTGCTGTTTCTTCGCCTTGTTTAGCTTCTAAGATAGCATCTGCCATTTTACCTGTTAATAATTTAACAGCACGGATTGCATCGTCATTCGCAGGAATAACTACATCGATTTCATCCGGATCACAGTTTGTATCAACGATACCAACAAGTGGAATGTGTAATTTGTGTGCTTCCGCAACAGCAATACGCTCTTTGCGAGGGTCGATAACGAAGATCGCATCTGGAAGAGTCTTCATATCTTTAATACCGCCTAAGAATTTCTCTAAGCGATCCCATTCTTTTTTAAGTTGGATAACTTCTTTTTTAGGAAGTACTTCGAAAGTTCCGTTTTCTTCCATTTTTTCGATATCTTTAAGACGAGCGATACGTTTTTGGATTGTTTCAAAGTTTGTTAAAGTTCCACCTAACCAACGTTGGTTTACATAGTACATACCAGAACGGATAGCTTCTTCTTTAACAGATTCTTGAGCTTGTTTTTTAGTTCCGACGAAAAGAACAGTACCACCGTTAGCAGCTAGTTCTTTCACGAAGTTATAAGCTTCTTCAACCTTTTTAACTGTTTTTTGAAGGTCGATGATGTAGATGCCGTTACGCTCAGTGAAGATATATTTCTTCATTTTTGGGTTCCAGCGACGTGTTTGGTGTCCGAAATGCACACCAGCTTCAAGCAATTGTTTCATAGAAATGACTGACATTTTAGTTCCTCCTAAATGGTTTTGTTTTTCCTCCGCACCGATCATTTTCATACAGAAACTGTCATAACAGCACCATCTGCAAGAATCACGGGGCGTGTGTATTAACACCATTTCATAATATATCATAATGGCTCTGCACAATCAAGAGATAACTTTATCTATTCATGCGAAACTTTAGTAATAGCTCAATCTCGGTTTGACCGCGACCTAACTTTTTGGCGATTTCCTCTACTGAATGTCCTTGATCCGCTAACATATCCACTTTTTCATTTAATGATCGTTCATTTAACGAAGCCTGCAGCATGTCCGAAAATTCCATGCCAGCCGGCTTCACCTCTTTTTTTGGGGAAGCGGCTGCCGGTGACAGCTCCAATTTGTCCTTGACTTTTACTGGTAAAGCATTGGTCTCATTTTCTTCAGGCATAATTTTATAGGCATTGATCGCCTGCTTTTTAGCAGCTGCGC
Organism: Bacillus sp. T-10(2022); assembly: GCF_056502895.1. NCBI lineage: Bacteria > Bacillati > Bacillota > Bacilli > Caryophanales > Bacillaceae > Bacillus > Bacillus sp. T-10(2022). Next base: position 1,890,262 of record NZ_CP113518.1, on the reverse strand, counting down.
GGCTTCCCTCTTTATACTCTAGCAGCGTGTTTTGTTCTTGTTTTTCTTCTTTATCTTCCTTTGTTTCTTTGATCGAGCCATGTACTTGTCCTTTTTGACCATGCTCGTGATCCATTGCCACCGAATTGGTGAATGCCTTTACCAACGCCTCGTTATCCTCTTTCATCTCCATTAAATAACCAGACAAAAGTTGTTCCATTTCTCCAATGATGGCTTTTTGGTCTTTTTCCAACTTACTTAAACGATTTTGCCGAAGATATAAAACGATGATGGCGAAAATGGTGAATATGTTTAATACAAACAACAGAAATATAAAAAATGCTGTCATGTTGCCTCCTAATAAACCGGAATAGTCAATCTGTTGTTTTGCTCTTATTGGCTAAGTACAGTTCGAACATTCTGTAATCTCGAAGCATTATTGATGCGGGTACCCGTATCAATTCTTCAAGCTGGCAGGGGGCCTTCTTCGTTCAATTGGGATTTTATGCTTCCCAGACTCCGTAGCCCTCTTCAATAAAATATCATGATTAATTTTTTTGATCTTGCATCGTGTTTCTTAATTTATATATCGCTTTTGAATGAATTTGGGATATCCGTGATGTAGATAGGCTCATCACTTGCCCGATTTCGGTCAATGTTAGTTCTTCTTTATAAAAAAGCTGTAAAACCAACTGTTCTTTTTCATTAAGGGTTTCTATGACTTTGGCTAATTCAACATACAGTTCATCCCTTAACACATGTTCCTCAGGTAAATCCGCCTTTTCATCTTTAATATGAAAATTCGCGCTTTCTTTATCGTCTTCTTGGGGATTTTCATCCATGGATAGTACATTGGCAAAGAAGTTCTCATTTAATGCAGCATATACTTCATCTTCCGGAATATTCAATTCAGCGGCAATCTCATTTGGCGAAAGGTTCCTCATATATTGCTGCTCCAGCTTTTCTATTGCAGCTTCAATTTTCTTGGCTTTATCTCTTGCGCTCCGCGGAAGCCAATCCTCTTTTCTTAATCCATCTAAAATAGCACCACGTATTCTAAATGATGCATATGTGTCAAACTTCAGGTCACGCTTCGTGTCAAAACGTTCCAGGGCATCGAATAACCCCATCATCCCTAAACTCCTTATATCATCACGGCTCACATTTTTAGGAAGACTTACTGAAATACGTTGAACATGATACGATACGAGAGGTATGTATTTCTTCACCAAAATGTCCCCGGCTAGCGGATCTCTGCGATCCACCCAATTCTTCCAACATAACTGCTCTTCTTCGATGGTCAGATGAGACATTGGACATCCTCCTAACATTGTTATACGATTTGTGATCAATACGGCCCCTAAAGCCATAAATGCAATAATAATTCGATTGCAAGTGTACCTGTCATATTTTTGGCTTTTCAAAAGCCAAATCCGATTCTATATATTTTTAGTCCCTTTTGTAACGGTCCGTATATTTAGCAAACAATCACTTAATTTGAATTCAATCGTTCTTCCGCTATTCCCGCCAACATCTTCAGCGACGACTCTAATGCGCAAGTCAGATAACTCTTTCCGGACAGCTTCCACATTCCGGGGTCCTATTCTCATTAAATCCCCTCCGGATGCAAATTGAAACATTTGTGCTCCGCCAGCCAACTTCGCTTTTAGGAATGGCATTCTTGCGCCTTCTTTTACTAAGAGCTGCACTAATTCCTTTATTGCCGTATCTGCAAATTTGGCAACGTTGATCGGCCCCGATTTAGCTAATGAAGAGTCAGGCAGCATAATATGTGCCAAACCTGCAATTTCTTTTTTCTCATCATAAATTACAACACCAACACACGAACCCAACCCGGAAGTGCGAATTGTATAGGGAGGTTTTATTATATTCATATCCGCTATTCCAACCTTAACAACCTGGACCTTTAACAATTCAGTCATTAGGTGACACTCCTAAAGCGGAAAAAATGATATCAAAAAATTCGGGATCAGGTAATAAAAAGAAATGACCATTAATGGAGTCAGCGAAAAGTTGGTCTTTTTCAAGCACAGTATCAATGACGATGGCTGCGTCACTTACTATGGATAATTCCAATAATCCGTAACTGATCGTTGCCCCTACCATATCGATGCTCAATGATGGGACGGACGGATAGATATTCAATCGGGTGAAATCAGAAAGGGAAGAGAGATAGGATCCCGATAAGATATTCCCTAATTCCTGAAGGCAAGAAAGCGCCAATTCAGTATAGGGTGCGGATTCCATCATAAAGGTCTCATCACCAGTCATCTTACGAATCAAGTATTGGGCTACAGGAAGCGAAAGGATAAAAAACATACTCCCTGAAGCATCACCTTCTATTCTAAGGAAAACGCTAGCAACGACGTGATCGGCCCCGCCAGCCATTTCCATCATTTCATCAAAGGAAACGATTCGGACATTAGGAACATTCATATCAATTTTCCTATTAAGGATGGCAGAAAGCGCAGTTGCTGCGTTCCCTGCACCTATATTGCCGATTTCCTTCAAAATATCGAGTTGAAAAGGGTTGATTTTCTCAATGAACGACATATGATTATCCTTCTCTTAACATATTTTCAGTCATTTCCAGACTTAGAGCCTTCTCCATATTGATTAGGACGAGCAGTCGCTTTTCAATTTTAGCCACTCCGCTAATGTATTCTGAAGCCAAATGTCCCACAACTTCAGGCTGAGGTTCGATACTCTCCACTGGAATATCCAAAACATCATTGGCAGAGTCCACTATTAACCCAACTTCCATATCATCCAGAATGACGATGATAATCCTTGTTGATTCATCGTATTCCACCTCTTCGAAACCAAAACGCACCCGTAAATCAATAATTGGAGTGATTACACCCCTTAGATTTATGACTCCTTTAACAAACTTTACAGCCTTTGGAACTCTGGTAATATGCAGAATCTTTTCGATACCGCTGACTTTATCAACTGGAAGTGCATATTCTTTATCCTTAATTTGAAATACGATTACTTTCATATCCTCCGACATCTATTCCCCTCCTTTTAATAAACTCATGATTGTTGTGCAGTCTTAACGAAAACCTGAATCGAAACGGGTGAACCAACGACCCATTCCCCTGCCCCATTTATCTATCATTCAATGAATCAATGTGTTGCAATCTATGATTAAAGCAACTTGACCATCACCAAGAATCGTTGCGCCCGATATTGCAAATGCGCTATTTAAATAATTACCTAGTGATTTCAGAACGATTTCCAGCTGCCCGATGAATGAATCAACGACTAATCCGGCTAATTTATCGCCTTTTCTTACAATGACCACAGAGAGGGACTCTTCTTCTTCCTGACTGATAGGCACTTCAAATATATCTTTCAAGAACAGAAGCGGCAGAATCTTTCCCCTGAAGTCAATAACCTGTTGATTATGGGCATTCAAGATATCTGCTTTTTTTATGATTGCTGTTTCTATTATCGAAGAAAGCGGTATGGCATATTTTTCGTTTTGGATTGCAACCAGCATGACAGAGATAATGGACAATGTAAGCGGAAGCTGAATAAGGAAGATGGATCCTTCATTCTCTTTGGAATCGATCGTGACAGATCCACCGAGAGACTCAATAGTATTTTTTACCACATCCAGTCCAACACCGCGCCCCGATACATCTGAAATGGTTTCGGCTGTTGAGAAACCAGAAGCGAATATCAATTCATAGATTTGCTTATCCGTTAGGGTGGCGGCAGTTTCCTTGGTTAATATCCCATTGGATAGCGCCTTGTTCAAGACTCGATCTTTATTGATTCCTGCACCGTCATCCTCGATTTCAATGAAAACATGATTGCCGCTGTGGTAGGCTTTTAACAGGATTTTACCTTCTTCATTCTTTCCTTTCGCCAAACGTTCTTCAGGTGTTTCAATTCCATGATCCATGGCGTTTCTTAATAAATGGACGAGAGGATCACCGATTTCATCAATGACTGTACGGTCAAGTTCCGTTTCGGCACCGTTGATTTCCAAATTGACTTTCTTGTTTAAATCCCTTGCCAATTGACGAACCATTTTAGGAAAACGATTGAATACAGTTTCAACGGGCACCATCCGCATATTCAAAACGATTGTTTGTAAATCACTTGTTATACGGGACATTCTTTCTACTGTTTCATGTAATTCTTGATTATCCAAATCACTGGAAATTTGGTCAAGTCTGCCTCTATCGATTACAAGTTCCTCGAATAGGTTCATTAATATATCAAGCCGCTCAATGTTCACCCGAATGGTCTTGCTTGATGCCGGCTTAACGGGTGCCTGTTTTTTCTTATCATCATTATCAGTTGGAAGCACGGCTTTATTTTTCTCTTGTTCCGGTATTTCAGCAACTTGATTCTCTATAGAATTGGCTGCATGCCTCAAGCCCTCAAGATCAAGGGCATTTACCACAACTTGATCCACTTCGGAAACCTTCATGATTTTTTCCTTTATCTCATCACTCGATTCTGTTGTTACCATCGTGACCGTAAATTGCTGATCGAATTGCTCTTCTTCCAAAAGTTCGACGGGCGGGTGTGACTTGATTACTTCACCTGACTTTTCAAGCACCTCGAAAACCATAAACACCCGGGCAGCTTTTAAAAGACAGTCCTCACGCAACCCTATCGAGATTTCAAAGCTGTTGAAGCCTTGATCTTTGGACTGCTGAAGCACTGTCCATTCAAATTCATCGTACTCTCCCGCAGTCATTTCCTCTTTTTCAAGGACGGCAGAAGCTGCTGCAATCTCTGCAATGGTCGAAGAAACGGGCGACTCCCCTTTTTCAATCATTTCCAGCTGATGGACAACCTCCTCCACATTTCTTTTTCCATCTCCACCTTCAGCAATGGACATGACCATCGCTTCTAAATCATCAACCGCTAAAAATATCACATCAAATAACTCTGAAGAGAGGGCGATTTGACTATTTCGGATCGCATCCAACACATTCTCCATTTTATGAGTTAAATTGGTTAGATCCTCATACCCCATAGTCGCCGACATCCCTTTTAAGGTATGGGCGGAACGAAAGATTTCGTTTACGATCGAGAGGTCTTCCGGGTTCTTTTCGAGTACCAGCAACTGTTCGCTGCACGTTTGAAGATGTTCTTTACTTTCTTCTATAAAAACCTCTAAATACTGATTCATATCCATACAATCTCACACCTCCACGTGTTAACAATAGCTTATTATCGCTTTAGCTATTTTTTCTACATCCTCTATGCTATCTATTAACTTGGTATTGATTGCCGCCTTAGGCATACCAAAAACGATTGATGTCTCCTGTGATTCGGCTATCGCTTTTAATGGACCCTCCTGTTTAAGCTTCATGAGTCCCATCGCCCCGTCCATCCCCATTCCGGTCATGATAACGGCTATTTTCGCAGAATCATTCATTTCACTTACCGATTCAAATAGCACATCAACCGACGGGCGATGTCCATTACGCAATTCGGATTGATCCAAAAGGATTGCCCAGCTCATTCCGACTTTCCTCACTTTCAAGTGAAAACCTCCAGGTGCAATATAGGCGACACCTTTTTGAATCAGTTCCCCCTCTTCAGCTTCCTTCACTTTAATCTTGCATAATGAATTCAGGCGTGTTGCCAAGGATTTTGTGAAACCGGGGGGCATATGCTGGACAATGAGAATGGGAGCATCCACTTCTTCCGGGAGACCTGCCAAGACGGTCTGCAGAGCTCTTGGGCCTCCTGTTGATGTACCGATGACTATTATCTTTTTGTGCCCATAGGACCATTTTTTTTGATTTTTTTCAATTTCTGACGATTCTTTTGAATCCATTTTACTATATTTTCCCCAAACGGATGGGCTTCTTTCAATATTCATCGCATTTTTTTCTAGTTTGTGAACATTCGCCCTGCTGGCAGCCATAACTTTTTCATGGAGTTCTTTCTTGATTTTATGTAAATCCAATGAAATGGCACCCGAAGGTTTAGCCACAAAGTCAAAGGCTCCACTGTTCATGGCGGCAAATGTATTTTCCGTTCCTTTTTTCGTTGTGCTTGATAACATGACTACAGCAGTTGGACATTCATTCATGATCCGGCTTAATGCTTCCAATCCGTCCATAATCGGCATTTCCACATCCAAAGTCACGACATCGGGTTTTAAAGCCTTTATTTTGTCTATGGCATCTCTTCCATTCCTGGCAGTCCCGATGACTTCCATCCTGCTATCTTCTGCTAAAAACTCTGAAATTAACTTTCTCATAAACGCAGAATCGTCCACTATCAGCACTTTTACTTTACTCATATAAGGAGACCTACTTTCCAAAAAAATATCTCTTCATATTTTGGAGGAAATGGCTTTTTTGCAAAGTCAATTCTTCCCCAAATGAATGATTTGCATATCTCGAAGCAATGTCCATAATGGCTTTGGATACATCGGCTTCTGAATCGAAAAGGAGAAAGGGCATCTGTTTGGTAACAGAATTGGGTACGGTTCTATCATCTGGCAAGTACCCTAGAGCTACAGTTTCCAGTCCCAAAAATTTCACTAGTGCATTTTGGAGGCGCTTAATCGTTTCTTTGCCGTCCTTACTCGTGAAAACCCGATTGCAAACCAGGAACAATGGAGTCTCTTTATTTACCGAATGGATATATTTCATTGCGGAATATGCATCCATGATAGAAGTGGGTTCAGGCGTCGTGATAACGACTAATTCATCCACACATAACAGGAATTTCATGGAATCCTGAGTGATGCCTGCACCCATATCAAATAAGATATAATCGTAATTCGACAACAATAAACTGAATTCCTCATTAAACCGGGTATACTTTTCTTCATTAAGTGAAAAGAGATTCGTCAACCCCGTTCCACCTGTAATGATTGAAATGTTTCCCGGCCCTGTGATGATGATATCCTTCAAACTACAATCGTTTTCAAAAAAATCAATAATGCTGCAGGGAGATTGTTCCCCGATCAAAATATCAATATTCCCCATACCGATATCCATGTCGAACAACAGTACTTTTTTGCCTCTTTGGGATAAAGCAATCGAAAAATTCAAAGAAAAGTTCGATTTTCCCACTCCACCTTTCCCGCTTAAAACGGCAATCGTTTTGGCCATTGATCGATTTTGGCGGGCTTCCAATCTTTTTCGTAAATTCTCAGCTTGATCTTTCATATTTATTAGCCCCAATAGCCATTTTCAATAGCTGTGATGATGTAGCTATTTCAATATCGTCTGGCACATTCTGTCCATCTGTTATATAGGCGGCTCCTAATTTATGAGTGTGTATAAAATTGAATATCTGCCCGAAAGTGGAGGTTTCGTCCGCTTTTGTAAAAATGACCTGTTTAATAGGTATGGCAGCAAACTGTCGATAAATATCTTCCATATCCTTTTGTTTAGAGGTCAATGACAATACTAAATAGGTTTCCATCTCATCTGTAAAATGGATGATTTCATTGAGATCCTTGACATATTGCGGGTTACGGAAATTCCTTCCGGCCGTATCAATAAAAACAAAATCATAATGGGAGAAGCGTTCAGCAGCCCTTTTGAAGTCTTCCAAATTATAAGCGACTTCAATTGGAACGTTTAAAATCTTGGCATACGTCTTAAGTTGATCTATTGCAGCAATCCTATACGTATCCGTCGTAATGAAAGCCACTTTTTTATCATGCTTCAACATGGTTTCCGCAGCTACTTTTGCCAAGGTCGTTGTCTTTCCCACACCTGTTGGGCCAACAATATTAATATATTTTTTTTGCAGCCCGGGTTTTCCGTTTTCAACCTTTTCCAAAATCCCGAGCATGGCTTCTTCCAACCAAACTTGAACCTCTTCATCAGTGGATTGCTGTTTAAAAACGAACCATTTTTCAAGCAATTCATCCATGATTTGGGACCGAAGTGATATATCCACTTCCTGCTCGGTTAGGTATTCGTGGATTTTCTCCAGCCTCCCCGGATATTTTTTATCAGTTGAATAGATATGCAAACTCTTTATCATATCTTTCAAACCTTCGATTTCTTTTAATAAGTCTGCACTTTCCCTATTCCCTTCATTAGGTTCAGGGGCATGACTTGCCATATCCAGCTTAGATGGCAACTTCTTCGATTTTTGCTTGGTTACGGCTTGGATAGGCTGGGACACAGGGTCTATGGCTGCAATGACTTCAATATTCCTCTTTTTGAATAATCCTAAGAAACCACCATTATATACAGCCTTGGAACTTAAGATTACTGCATCACTGCCCAGTTCCGCCCTTATTCGCTTCATTGCCTCGTTCATTGATGGCGCCAAATATTTCTTTACCTTCAATCGATATCCACCACCCCTACACTTTGTACTTCTACATTCGATTCGAGTTCATTGTATGAAAGAATCGGTACATTAGGAAAATAACGTTCAGTTAGTTGCCGGGCATACATCCTTACTGCTGGAGAGCAGAGTAAGATCGGTTGGTGATCCATTAGGGTCAGCTCTTCCAATTTGGCTGCAACTGCCTCCAATATGGATTGCGATATAGTTGGATCCAATGATAAAAAATTGCCATGATCGGTTTGCTGTACACCATCCGCGATGGTCTTTTCAACTTTCCCCGATAATGTTATGACTTTAATTCTATTTTCATCCGAAATAAAAGAATTCGTTATTTGTCTGGCTAAATTCTGCCTTACATATTCAGTAAGCAAATCTGTGTCAGTCGATAACTTGCCATAATCAGCAAGCGTTTCGAAAATGATCGGTAAGTTCCTTATCGAAACTTTTTCCTTCAATAATTTTGCCAATACCTTTTGGACATCTCCTATAGACAAGGGATTCGGAGTGACTTCCTCTACTAGTATAGGTGACGATTCGTTGAGATGATCGATCAATTGTTTCGTTTCCTGCCTGCCCAATAATTCCTGCGCATTGGACTTTATGACTTCCGTCAAGTGGGTGGATACAACACTTGGCGGGTCCACAACTGTATAACCCAGCATCTCGGCATGTTCTTTCATATCATCCGTAATCCACTTGGCCGGTAAACCGAAAGACGGTTCTATCGTATCGATTCCTTCTATTGAATCGTCTTCCATCCCTGGACTCATGGCCAAGAAATGATTTAGGAGCAATTCCCCCTTTGCCATGACACTTCCCTTAATCTTCAGCCGATACTCATTAGGATTCAACTGAATATTATCACGTATTCTGACGACAGGGATCACGAGCCCCAACTCAATTGCAAGCTGCCGGCGGATCATGACAACCCGGTCCAGTAGGTCTCCCCCTTGATTGGCATCCGCAAGCGGAATCAATCCATATCCAAACTCAAATTCGATCGGGTCGACACTTAAAAGGTTAACGACGCTTTCTGGACTTTTCATTTCATCGGTTTCCAGCACTTCTTCCATTTCTTGTATTTCACTTTCGTCCTGCTTCGGTATCCTTGAAATTGTATACCCTCCAACGACTAATAAAGCAGCGATCGGAATGGTGAACAAGTCGGAAATGGGAGTGAATAACCCTAAAAGGAAAATGGTTGCTGCTGTTAGGTAAAGCATTTTTGGAAATTGAAATAACTGTTCAACAATATCCGCTCCGAGGTTTCCATTCGAGGCTGCCCGGGTTACGACAATTCCCGTAGCTGTAGAAATCAATAAAGCTGGTACCTGACTCACGATACCGTCACCAACCGATAACATGGAAAAATGGACGGCTGCTTCTCCAAAGCTCATGTCCAATTGCATGACGCCAATGATCATACCGAAAATCAAGTTAATGATGACAATGATGATGCCCGCTATGGCGTCCCCTTTAACAAACTTACTCGCCCCATCCATGGATCCATAAAAGTCTGCTTCGTTACTAATTTTTTCCCTTCTGGCACGTGCTTCGTTTTCCGAGATCATCCCAGCATTTAAATCTGCATCGATGGCCATCTGTTTCCCCGGCATCGCATCCAGCGTAAACCTAGCCGCTACCTCCGAGACCCGTTCGGAACCTTTCGTGATGACGATGAAATTTATGATGACCAAAATGATGAATACAACTAATCCTACAAGCACGTTACCGCCGACTACAAACGATCCAAAGGTTTCTACAACTCCCCCAGCATCACCATAGGTCAAAATGGCACGAGTCGTCGAAACATTCAACCCCAGCCTGAACAATGTCAGTAAAAGGAGCAAGGAAGGAAAGATCGAAAATTCGAGAGGTTCTTTCATATTCATCGTAGTCAATAGAACCAGCAACGCAAGAGAGATATTTAAAAGGAGTAAAATACTTAACAACCATGTTGGCAATGGAATGACCAACATGGCAACGATCATGATGACGCTCGATATAACAACTAAATCTCTTGCTCGCATGTTTTTTTCTCTCCTAACTAGCGGGTTACCCTATTACTCTTTACACTTTACCTTTGGTTTTATATACAAAGGCCAGAATTTCAGCGACCGCCTTAAAGAACTCTTCAGGTATCGCCTGGCCTAATTCAGCTTGATCATATAAAGACCTGGCCAAAGGCCGATTTTCCACCATGGTCACATCGTTTTCTTTGGCAATGAATTTAATTTTCTGGGCAACAAAATCTACGCCCTTTGCCACTACATACGGAGCCTCAGCTTTTTCTTCATCATATTTTAAAGCAATAGCAAAATGCGTCGGGTTAGTGATGACGACATCCGCATTGGGAATTTCCTGCATCATTCTCTGAGCGGCCATCTGCCTCTGCTTTTGCTTTATTTTGGATTTGATGAGCGGGTCCCCTTCGGAATTTTTATACTCATCCTTTATATCCTGTTTGGACATCCGGATGTTTTTTTCAAAGTCATATTTTTGATACAAATAGTCTAATAGAGCAATGAACAATAAAGCCACGGCAGCATAAAATCCTACTTTAATCGTAATATCCGCCAGTGTTGCCATCGCTTCTTCCACAGAAACCTGTGATAAAATCATAATCTCGTCCATGCGCTGCCATAGTACATAAAAGGCAACAAAACCAACAAATGATATTTTAAGAATGGATTTCAATAATTCAACAATGGCCCTCATTGAAAAAATACGTTTGAATCCTTTAATGGGATCCAATTTATCAAGTTTGAACTGTATGGATTCAGTCGAAAACAAAAACCCGACTTGCATGACATTAGCCAATATCCCAGCCACTATCGCTGCTGCAAAAACGGGTCCTAGGATAAGGCCCATCTCCTTTAAAACCTCTATCATGATAATTTGCATATTCTCCTCACTGAATCCAGCCAAGGTAAAATGTTGCAGATATTCTTTCATAAGACCGAGCAAATGATTATACATGTACGGTCCCATAAGCAATAACACTGAAAACACTGCAATTAAATTCACAGAGGTATTTACATCCTGACTCTTTGCCACCTGACCTTTTTTCTTCGAATCCTGACGTTTTTTGGGAGTCGCCTTTTCGGTCTTTTCACCAGCGAAAAACTGCAAATCCAGCTGATACCACTCCATATCAAACGCCTCCAATCAACTGCATTAGGTGACGCATGGTCAAAAGCAAGAAATTGAAGAGTTGGGTGACAACCGTCATCATCATCCCCATTACCAGTATGATAACGACTAAACCGGCAATGATTTTCACTGGAATCCCAACAACGAACACATTTAATTGAGGAACTGTCCTGGCAAGTATCCCAAGCGTGACATCCACTAAGAAAATACTTCCCACCACAGGTATGGACATTTGAAAAGCAATCATGAAAGCTTTGCTGAAAGCTTTGGCCAAATATTCTATCAGCGCATGATCTCCGAATGGTACAAATAATTGGTCAATCGGGATGAACTGATAACTATAAAAAATTCCATCCAAAAGCAAATGATGGCCATTAGTACTCAATAGGAATAATAAGGCGATTGTGTAAAGGTATTGTCCCATCAACGGGCTTTGTGCCCCGGTTTGGGGATCGATGACATTCGCTATTGAAAAACCCATTTGAAAATCAATCAATCCGCCAGCGATTTGAACGGCCGATAAAATCATATACGCTGCAAACCCAATGAAAAGGCCAACAAGCGCTTCCTTCATGATCAATAAATAAAATGTGACATCCAATTCCAGAACCGGAGCATCAATGGTGTAGTACATGATCCAGGCAAGGAAGATTCCAAGCCCGACCCGATGTTGTACCGGTATTGAACGGTACGAAAAAATCGGCATGGCCACGAAAAATGTAGTGACCCGGACCACAATTAATAAAAAGGCGGGAAAGTGCGGAAATAATTCCTCCATGCCCTACCCTACAAATCGATTCAGATTACCGAATATTTCATTTGCATATGATAATAGGTGGCTCAACATCCATGGAGCCAATAAAATGAGTCCCAATAAGACTGCGACGATTTTCGGAACAAATGCCAAGGTTTGTTCCTGAATCTGTGTAGTCGCCTGAAAGATGCTTACTAATAGTCCTACAATAAGAGCGATTACCATCAATGGGCCAGCGATAATCAATACCATATAAATTCCTTTTTCTGCTATATCAATAACAAAATCTGCACTCATTTTTTCTCACCTGCTTAAAAACTCTGTAATAAAGACTTCACCACTAAATACCATCCGTCAACAAGAATGAAAAGGAGGATTTTAAATGGCAGGGAAATCATGACTGGCGGCAACATCATCATCCCCATCGACATCAGGACACTTGCAATGACCATATCAATAACCAAAAAGGGAATGAAAATCATGAAACCTATTTGAAAAGCTGTTTTGATTTCACTGATTGCAAAAGCTGGTACAAAGGCAGTCAAGGGAATGTCCTGTATCGTTTCAGGCTTATCCACCTTGGCATATTCCAAGAATAGCTCAAGGTCCTTCTGCCTTGTATGGGCACTCATGAATTCTTTAAATGGTATCGAGGCCTGTACATATGCTTCTTCTAAATCTATCTCTTCATTAAATAACGGGGTTAATGCCTTTTCATTCACTTCCTGAAAAGTCGGTGCCATTATGAAAAATGTCATGAAAAGTGCCAGGCCGATCAACACCTGATTCGGCGGCATCTGCTGTGTAGCTAGCGATGTTCTCACAAAGCTCAGGACAATGATGATTCTTGTAAAACAGGTCATCAAGATCAATATGCTTGGAGCCAGCGATAAGACAGTCATCAGTAGAACAAGTTTGACGGAAGTAGAGACATTAGCGGGATCACTGTTATTAAAAAACTCCATGAACTCATTCATTCATTGTCTCTTCCTTTCCTATCAAGCTCCTTTAACAGCTTTTTCCTGCTATCAGACAATTGATCAAGTTGGCTTTTGAACTCTGCAGTGAAACTGGCGGTTTCGGATCCGCTTTTCTTCAACCACTTATTTTTCAACTTCATTGCAAGTTCCCCTGGCTGGATCATTTGATCGATCTTATCGTTGTGATCTTTCAAAAGCTGTTCATATTCCTCGGAATCATCTATTTCTTTCAAGAGCTGAATATTTTCACCGACCCCGATCACCAATATTCTCCCGCCGACTTTAACAAGCTGGACAGAACGATTTGCGCCAAGGCCCGTACCGCCTAAATTCTCCACTGAATTTGCCTTTTGATACGATTTACTTTTTTTATTGATGAACTTTAATAGGATATATAGAAGGGCCACTACAAAAATCGTGGCAAATATCATCCTCAGAAACTCCCAAACGGTTATCCCCACTTTATCAGGATTCGTTGTCTGTTTGGTAGATTTCGAGCCTTTTGATTCACCTTTATCCACCTTTAAATCATCTGGCTGTTCATAAACATCCTTTACTGTTTTTTCAAGATCTTCCGCATGGGCCTGTATGGCCCCAGAGAAGAATACTGCTATCATCAGTGAGACCTGAAGCCATTTTTTAATTAAAAACAATATGAAGACACCCTCTTAACTTAATGCTTTATTTATGGCTTCCAAAACACGGTCCGCCTGGAATGGCTTCACGATAAAGTCTTTTGCACCCGCCTGGATCGCATCAATGACCATGGCTTGCTGTCCCATCGCTGAACACATGATGACCTTAGCTTGAGGATTTACCTTTTTAATTTCCTTTAATGCTGTAATTCCATCCATTTCAGGCATGGTAATATCCATCGTTACAAGATCCGGATGAGTTTCTTTATATTTTTCCACTGCTTGGGCTCCATCTGCTGCTTCCCCGACTATTTCAAAACCATTTTTTGAAAGGATATCCTTAATCATCATTCTCATAAATGCTGCATCGTCCACAATTAAAATTCTATTAGCCATAATTTTCGTCCCCCAAATTATCTTATTTTATTTAATCGGTCACTTTGACTCATGATATCCGTAACACGTACTCCAAAGTTTTCATCAATCACCACTACCTCGCCTTTTGCTATCAAACGGCTGTTTACCAGGATATCAACTGGCTCTCCCGCTAATTTATCCAATTCGATGATCGAACCGGAGGACAGCTCCAATATATCCTTGACGGAGCGTTTCGTTCTTCCAAGCTCCACAGTCACCTGCAAAGGGATATCCATCAGCATGCTGAGATTTTTCGTTTCAGACTCCTGAAGCTGATAAGGCTGAAAACTGGTGAAACTGGCAGGCTGAACATTTACCGGATGTCCTGTTGGTACGGATGAAACTCCAAAATGTTGTGGTACATTCGGCATTTGGTTCGCAGGTTGGGTTTGGTGACCGCCTTGTCCATAAGTTTCATTTGCCGATCGATCAGACCGGATGTCCTGGAATGGTGCCGGCTCCTGAGTTGGAATGTTTGTTACTGGATCACTTAGTGCTTTTTGCGTTTTCATCTCGGCAGGATCGCTTTCGCTCGTCCCATTTAATAATTCAGAAACTAACCCTTTAGCAAACTCTAACGGCAGCAATTGCATGATACTGGAATCAATTAAGCTGCCGACACGGAGACGGAATGAGATTTTTGCAAATAAATCCTCGTCCGGTATCGCATTTTCACCTTCACCATTTAAAAAGTTAAGTAAATCTATGCTAGGTGGAGAAATATCCACTTTTTTACTGAAAATGGTCGACATGGATGTCGCAGCAGAACCCATCATTTGGTTCATGGCTTCCTGGACAGCACTCAATTGAATTTCCCCAAGCAGGTCAGAAGGATTCTCCCCATCTCCGCCTAGCATCAAATCCGCAATGATAGCAGCATCGCTCTGCTTGATGACCAGCATATTTATACCTGAAAAACCTTCTGTATATTGCACTTGAATCGCTACATACGGATGCGGGAATTCTTCCCCGATCTGTCCCCTTTCAATCAATGTAACCGTCGGGGTGGTGATATCCACTTTCTGATTCAACAAAGTGGATAGGGCAGTGGCCGAACTTCCGAAGGAGATATTACCAATTTCACCGAGGGCGTCGAGCTCCATCATCGATAAATAATCGTCAATCGAGTGAGGGACCACCTCATCTTCTATATCACTTGTACCTTTTAAAAGGGCATCTATCTCGTCTTGTGAAAGCATTCCATCACTTACCATCTTCGTCTCCCCCTTTCAAAATATCAAGAATCTGGATAGCATGTTTTTTTCCTACTTTTCCTGGCTGCCCGCTGTATTTTGGAATCCCTCCAATTGTAATCGTCAAAGGTTCATCGATTGCCTTATTTAAATCGATGACATCGCCAACATCAAGCAGCAAAAAATCCTCGATGGTGATGTCTGTGGAACCAAGTTCGGAAATAATGGGAAGATCTGCGTTTCGGATACGCTTTTCCAAAATCATGATTTCCTCTGGGAGTTTTTCCTTTTGGGAATTTTCCATCCAATAATGAGCAGATAACTTTGGTATGATCGGTTCCAATACGACGTGAGGAATGCAAACATTAATCATTCCGCTCGTTTCGCCGATTTGTGTATTCAAGGAAATGACCACAACAGTATCGTTGGGAGAAACCAGTTGTAAAAATTGTGGATTCACCTCGAACTCCGTCATCACCGGTTCGATTTCAACAATCGTTCCCCAAGCCTCCTGTAAATTTTCAAAAGCCTTCTCGAATAAATTCGACATGATTTTCGTTTCTATTTCCGTTAAACTATCCACCTTATTCACGCTTATGCCCCGCCCGCCCAAAACACGATCCATCATGGAATAAGCGATATTCGGGTTGACCTCAATAATGATTCGGCCATCCAAGGGCGGCACCTCAAAAACATTCAATATGGTCATTTTAGGAATCGATCGGATAAACTCTTCGTATGGTATTTGATCTGCCGAAGCAACGGATATTTGGACATATGTTCTTAGCTGAGCAGAAAAGTATGTTGTCAGCAGCCTTGCAAAGTTCTCGTGTATCCTGGTCAAACTCCGGATTTGATCCTTTGAAAACCTAAGCGCCCTTTTAAAGTCGTATACTTTCACTCTTTTTTCTACTTCTTCTTTTTTTAAATCATCTGCATCCATTTCACCTGTGGAAATGGCCGATAACAGAGCATCGATTTCATTTTGCGATAATATTTCCCCGGACATTAACACTCACCTCCAAAGCTTCTCCTTCTTATTTAATGAAGCAAGGATGTTCTTATTGCAGAATCGAGGAGGTTATATAAACCTTTTCAACTTTTCCTTCTTCCATTAATTCATTCATTCTAGTCTTTAACGCTTCTTGAAGCTTTTCCTTGCCTTTTTTACCGGTTAACTCTTCCGCTTTCATTTCTGATAGTTCGGTAATGATGATATTTTTCACTTGAAAATTTCTTTTTTCCAACTCTTCTTTTGCTTTTTTATTTTCTGTTTGGACCATAAATGAGATTTTGATATAATCATTGCCGGCAAGATTCGTAGTAATTTCAGGAATCTCAACTGATGATTTGACAATTTCGTCAATGCTAGGTTTATCTTCGGCAGATGTGGGATCAGATAACTTTGTCACAACCACGACCGCTATGACACCAACAAGCGTTATAGCCACGAGTATAATCAACATTATGGTCAATAGATTTTTTTTCATGAACTTTCCTCCACATCCTTACGAAAACCTAGAATATTAACGGTACGATAAAATTGTATAATAGCTTCAACCAGTTCCTCTTCCTTCTCTAGCACAACGATTTTCTTACCATTTGTAAAAGTAATGGTCGTATCTGGCAATGACTCGACTGTGTCTATGTACAATGCATTGATATAAAAGCATTTTCCATTGAGTCTTGTGACTTTGATAATGATATTTAGGAGCCAGGGCAAAAAGCACCTGGCTCCTCCCTCCCTTAACCTATCGTTTTAAGTTAACCAATTCCTGTAAAATCTCATCCGACGTCGTGATGATCCTCGAATTCGATTGGAAACCACGTTGAGCAACGATCATTTCAGTAAACTCTTCGGATAAATCCACATTGGACATTTCCAAAGAACCTGATGCAATCACACCGCGCCCCTCACCTGCGATATTGATATTTGCAGTACCTGAATTTATTGATTCCTGAAAAGTATTGCCACCGGTTTTCGTCAAGCCAGATGCATTGGAAAACTTGGCAACGGCCAGTTGGCCTAAAGTAGTGATCAGACCGTTGGAATAAACGCCATTTATTTCCCCTGATGAACCAATATTAAAGCTTTCCAGTTTACCTTCTTTATTACCATTCGGATTGACAAGAGCAGTGGTGGAACCTTTAACTTGAGTAAGATTCGAGAAATCAAAATCCAAATTAACTTTTTGTACGCTTTCATCAACTTGTGTATCCGAGTCATCCTCTTTGCCGCTTGAAATGTTTATGGTTTGACCTGCCTGGGTTTTATCAGCAGCCACTATCTGACCATTTGCGTCGAAATTAACCGTAGTGAACGGTTTTGGTTTAGTAGCTGATGTATTCCCCAAGGCAGCAGGTTCTTCATCAAAAAGCTCCCATTTATCATCACCGTTTTTTTGGAAATAGATAGTTGCCGTTTGTTCTTTACCCTTTTCATCCACAACTTTCATTTGCTGGCTAAATACGGTACCATCAATTGCGTCAGCAGCTAGATTTCCACTTACTGATATTTTAGTGGTGGTAATGGCAGGTAAAATCGCATTGACGTTAACTGCAACGTCGCCAATCGTTTTTGATCGTTTCCCGTTTTCATCAACCTTGTAAGCCTGCACTTTCAAACCATTCGCGTTGACAAGCGTACCATTATCATCCAGATAAAAGTTTCCTGCACGTGTATATGAAAGTGAATCTCCTTGCTTGACGACGAAATAGCCATCACCAGATATTCCTAAATCAAGATCGCGGCCGGTGGTTTGCAGGCTTGACTGTGTATGGATCGTATCGATTGTAGCAATCGTGGAGCCCAATCCAATTTGTTTAGAATTGGTTCCTCCTTTATTGGCTGTTGCTGCACTTGCACCAGATACCGTTTGGTTCATCGCATCGCTGAATGTCACACGGCTTTTTTTGAAACCATATGTATTGACATTGGCGACGTTATTACCGATAACATCCAGTTTTGTTTGTAAGTTTTTTAATCCGCTTATTCCCGAATACATTGAACGTAGCATGTAAAAGCTCCCCTTTCATATAAAGACTGCTTTCGTCATTCCACAGTCCAGGCTTCCTATTTCAGGTCCAGCCTATTTATCTAAAATTATGGTTCCATTGATGTTCGTGAAAATTTGTGATGTTGCTTCTTTCCTGTCCATGACTGTGATGACCTTATTGTTTTTCGTGCTTACTATCAGTGCCGCATTCTCTGTAATGATAAGAGATTCGGTTACACCCATGTTTTTGGCCTCATTGGTTTTAAGGGCTATTTTGTCCCAGGTTTGTGACGCTATTTCTATACTCCTTTGATTCATCCGCAATGAGCATGTTTACTGATGGTCGATTTTTCGTTCGTGGAGACAGCAGCTTGAAAATGCTGTTGAAAGCCTTGCTGGATCATCTGCCCTTAACGGTAATTTTGTTTGTGGCATCAGCTGAGCTGAATTTGCTTGAAAACCAAGTTTATTCATATTCCCGCCCCTTAGGCTTCAGCGATTTTTATCAATTGCTCTGATGATAACTTGGTGTTGTTTTCATCATCCACTTCAATTTGCAGTTTGCCATTACTCATGGATACCGAGATTACGACAGCTGATGTCTCTCCATTTTTTTCATCCATCCAGGAAACGCGCTTGCCTATTAATTCGCTTGCCGACGTCAAGCTATTCGACGTGGAACTTGTTTGTTTCATTGCCGAAATATTTGCGGGTTCAAGCTTTGTGCCATCTTCTAAAAGAAAATAAACGCCATCACCCTTATATTGGATCGATTTAACGATGCCTGTTCCTTCTTCTATCGCAAGGTCATCATCGCCTTCATCCAATTTGTGCCAAGTGACTTCCTTTCCGACAAAAGAGTTATAGTTCATTAAACTATTTTGCTGATTGATCCCGATTATTTCTTCCATTTGGGCTCCCATATTCATCATCTGTTCCAGAGAAGAAAAAGTGGCCATTTGGGCGATGAACTCGGTATTGTCCATCGGGCTTGACGGATCTTGGTTTTGAAGCTGGGTAAGCAACAATTTCAAGAAATCATCTTTTCCCAATGCATCCCCGGTTTTTCTGTTTTCAGTTTGAGATTTTGATAATAATAGTGATGTATCGATGGTCGTCATTTTTTCACCTACACTTCTAGATTTAACAGAGCATCGGCAAGGGATCCCGTAAACTCGCTTTCCGTCTCATCGTTGCTTTCTTCCTTACTCTCCTGTTGTTCATTATGTTCATCCGCGTCTTTCTGGCTGAATTTCTCAGAGTTAAAAGCATTGAAGGCCTGTGATATTTCAATTCTTTCAATTTGAATGTTTTGTCCGCTAAACGCTTGTTTTAAACCATGAATCTGATTCTCCAGCATATCTTTGGCCTGGGCAGTAGTAGCCAGAATCTTGGCTGACAGCATACCATCTTTTTGAATCAGCTCGATTCTTAGGGACCCTAAATGTTCTGGATTCAATCTGATCAACAGTTTATTTACACCGTTAGTTCCGCTAAAGTTCGCCTTACTTAAAATATTTTCAAATTGCTTAACAAATTCATCTTGACTGACAGTTTGCTCACCTTTGGGAGCCGCCAAGACGAATTGCTCCAGCTTTGTCATGAGAAAAGGCATACCAGACCCTTGATGTTTACCGCTATCCGGGCTTTGCAAAGTCACACTGCTAGCGACTGCTCCGTCTTTATTTACCTTGTCACTCCCAGATAAATGCGAGAATGCGCTTTTAAATGTTTCTATTGCTTTAGTTTGCCCTGTCTCCAAAGTGTTGGATTGGTCAGGTTCTGTTTTTGATTTTGACTGATTGGACAGCCATTTCTCCAGCTTCCCCGTTATCCCTTCAAGCAGGTGTTTCATTTGTTTCTGGATGGCCGCTTCATCTTGTGTCATATCCTTATTCTCCGAGAGAAGATCTTGAATTTTCACCAGTTTCAAAAGATTCACCACACCAGATAATGGGAGGTCATGCCATTCTTCTTCGCTCAATACAGTAACTTTTTTCAGGGTGGTATACAGTTCCATGACATTGGCTGATAACAAACTTTGTGGATTCAGGCTGAAGTCCTCACCTTCTTGTTCTAAATCCAGTTCCTCGATGCTCGCAAAGAAATCATCAAGGGCACCCTCATCATTTCCAACTATATTTTTTAGGACCTGTAAAATAAGGCTGCTGTCTTGTTTGTTTACTGAAGGGGCAACGGCTGCACTCTCTTCCCCTGTATCACTTAACCTTTCAAGTTTCAAAAAACCAAGCAAATCGTTTATTTCAGACATTCGTCCTTCAGGGTTGCCGCCTATATCCGATGGAATGGGAGGTTCTGCCCCTATCGCTGATTGAAGGACTGACCCAAACCCTGAATTAGATTGCTGATTTGGCTTAATTGGTACCTTTATACTTAATGATGCCAAGGGAAGTAAAGAATTAATGGCAGAATTCATATATTCACCTCCTAACTCTTTCCACTTAAGAACTTTGTTCCGTTAGTTTCTTCGTTAACCTTGCAGCATCAGCCGTTGTCATTTGCTCCAAAACCTTAGCTAAAGTGGCTGCTTTCATACTTGAGAGAATCTTCACTGCATCTTCATCATTCATTTCGGTAATGATGGGTGCAGCCTTCTTGGGAGCCATCGTTTCATAAGTACGGATTATATCTTTAAACGCTTGTTTACTATTATTCTGACTATCTTTAAGTTGATTCATTTCTGTTTGAAGCTGCTGTTTTTCCGCTTCTGCCTTTTCAATGGCCTTGTCACGTGTATCGATGATGCTCTCAAGCTTGTCTATCTCTTTTTCCTTGTTTTCAATCTCGGTTTCTAATTTTTCGAGCTTCATGGAAACTTTCTCATCACTCTTGGCTGGTTTATCTTTCTCTTCATCCTTTTGATCCGATTCAATGAAGGGTATTTTCGCAGACATATCCTTTGCCTTTTCCACTACATTCACCCCTGCTACTGTAAAAACGATCAACGCTACAGTTACCGCAAAGATTAATGGAATGAAGATGACAAGAAACCATTGAAACTTACTTATCTTGCTTTCTTCCAATTCTTCCAATCCATTAGATTCACCTTTTTTACGCATTCCATCACCTTACGCCTTTGCTTAAGAATTGCCGGATTGATATTTCATCCATTTGTTTGTTCTCAGCTTCCTTAATGACATCGAGGAATTTAAGAAAATCATTTTCTTTCATTTTCTCGTACTTTTTAACCTCGATATTTCTTTCCATTAATATATCCCGTTGAATATTCATCTTGTAGCGCGCTTCAATGACTTCCTGTTGACAGTGGTTTAAGAGTTTTTCCAAGTTGTCCATAAATAACTGATGATGACGAATTTCCTGTATGGATAATCCATTTCGCAGCTTTTCCTGTTGAAACTCAAGCAACTCTTCCTTTTTCTTTAAAAGCTTATATAACTTTTCTGCCACTTCTTCAAATTTTTTTAAAGCAGCATTGTATTTAGCTAGTGCATCGGTTTTTTCTTTTTCTTTGATGGTCAGGATCTTCTCGAATTTATATTGATAAATCATTATTAATCACCTTTCTCCATCAATTCGACAAGGGCATTGATACTATTATCTTTGGTAGCTTTTTCATGGGTTCCTTGCTTCAAAAATGAAATGATTTCCGGATAGCGTGTAATCGAGTTATCAATTTGTTTGGAAGAACCCTTCTTATAAGCTCCTATATTAATCAAATCTTCCGACTCCATATAGGTTGATAAACTTGCCCGTACTTTTTCCGCGGCGTTTTTATGCTTGTCACCAACTATATTGTTCATGACACGACTAATGCTCTTTAATACATTGAGCGCTGGAAACTGTCCTTTATTGGCTAAGTTTCGGTCCAGTATGAAGTGACCATCCAAAATTCCCCTGACAGCATCAGCAATCGGTTCATTCATATCATCACCGTCGACGAGTACCGTATAAAAAGCTGTAATGGTACCGAGCTGATTTGTTCCCGTTCTTTCGAGTAACCTTGGCAGGATGGCGAAAACGGAGGGGGTATACCCTTTGGTCGTCGGCGGTTCCCCGATGGCAAGCCCAATTTCCCTCTGGGCCATCGCAACCCTCGTGACCGAATCCATCATCAGCATCACATTCAATCCCTTATCACGAAAATATTCCGCGATGGCAGTTGCCGTCAAAGCACCCTTTATCCTCATCAACGCTGGCTGGTCAGATGTCGCCACCACAACGATTGATCGTGCCAGCCCTTCGGGTCCAAGATCTTTCTCGATGAATTCACGAACTTCACGGCCACGTTCTCCAATAAGACCGATTACGTTTAAGTCAGCCGTCGTATTCCTTGCTACCATACCAAGCAACGTGCTTTTCCCGACGCCGCTTCCTGCAAAGATACCAACACGTTGTCCTTTACCAACTGTTAATAAACTATCAATTACCCGGACTCCTACATCTATCGGTTCATTAATGGGAGGTCGTTTCATCGGATTCGGCGGATCTTGATCCACAGAAATTGTCGCCAGACCTTTTGGAAGAAGTGAGTCATCAATAGGATGTCCCAATGGATCGACTACTTTGCCAATAAGTCCACTTCCCACCTTTATCTCAAGGCTCCGTCCGCTTCCTTCCACGATACAGCCCGGTGCAATATCACTAACTGCTGTAAAAGGCATTAAAATAACCATTTCATCACGGAAACCGACCACTTCGGCTAAGATTCGATTTTTCTTTTTTTGTATGCCTGTATGGATATAACAAACATCACCTACAGAGCTTTCAGGGCCTTGAGATTCTATCATTAACCCCACGACACGTTTGACCCGTCCATAATGTTTGAATGGATCAACTTCATCAACCAAGGGCAATAGGTCTCTAGTTTTCATCTTTATTCCCCTTCCAGCAATTCAGTTAGTTTCACTTTTATTTCCTGCAGCTGACTGCCGACACTCGCATCCATCCTTCCGTTTTCGGATTCGATGATACAGCTGCTTTCTTCAAGTTCATCATCCGGAAAGATATACAGCTCAGTATCTTTCGGAAAGATTGCCATCAACTCATCTTTATGAGAAAGAATCGAGTGATATCGGATCGGATGGATATGCAATTGCACTTCACGGTAATCCCTAACTTCTTTGATGGCTCTTTTGACTATGGATAAAAAAGACTCTTCATCTTTTTCAAGCTGTTGCCCGATAATTTTCTCTGCCACCTTCAGGGCAAGATTCAAAATAACGGTTTCAGATGTTTCGATATGGTGCCGATAATCTTTTTTAGAGGACTCCACCACTTCTTTTGCGAAAGCTATTTCCGTGGCAATTTCGCTATAACCCTTTTGGATCCCATCTTCGACTCCCTGCTGATACCCTTCTTTTTGAGCTTGTTCGATAAACATTGCTTTTTCTTGATTCTCCCATAGTTCTCGGTCTTGCTGGATTTCAGCAGCAATCGCTTGGGCTTTATGCTTAGCATCGAGCAATAACGTTTCCGCTTCCTGTTTGGCATCTTTGAGAAATTCATCAGATTGAATATAATGAAGGTTTTTTCGCTCATCTGCATCACCATTTTGAAGAAAGTCAAAAGGGCGAACTTTTATCGCTATCTTTTTGCTTTTCTCCTGGTTAGCCTGCTGGGATTTGATAATCCTAGACAATGATATCATCCCCTCCGCCGCGGGCAATCACGATGTCTCCAGTTTCCTCCAGTCGTCGAATGACGGCAACAATTCTTGATTGTGCTTCTTCTACATCACGCAAACGTACCGGCCCCATATATTCCATTTCTTCCTGGAACGTTTCAACCATACGTTTTGACATGTTTCGGAAAACGATTTCCTTCACTTCATCACTAGCCACTTTAAGAGAAAGTTTAAGATCTTCGTTATCGGATTCCCTGACAACGCGCTGAATCGCTCTGCCATCAAGGGTTACGATATCTTCAAAAACAAACATTCGTTTCTTGATTTCCTCAGCAAGCTCCGGATCTTGAATTTCAAGTGCATCCAAGATCGTTCTTTCCGTTGAGCGGTCAACACCATTCAACACATCTACAACGGCTTCCACTCCACCAGTCTGTGTATAATCTTGGGTTACAGTCGCTGAAAGTTTCCTTTCGAGTATTTGCTCCACTTCATTGATGATTTCCGGAGAAGTGCTATCCATTAAAGCAATCCTTCTTGCAATATCGGCCTGCACCTCTTGCGGAAGCTCAGACAATATTTGTCCAGCCTGGGTAGGATCAAGATAGGACAAGATCAATGCAATGGTCTGCGGATGCTCGTTCTGAATGAAATTCAAAATCTGTCCAGGATCTGCCTTTCTCGCAAAGTCGAATGGACGAACCTGCAAGGACGATGTTAAACGGTTAATGATGGCGGTTGCCTGATCAGTACCTAATGCCTTTTCAAGCACCTGCTTGGCATATCCTATCCCGCCCTGGGAGATATAATCCTGTGCCAAAGCAATATTATGGAATTCTTCCAGAATTTCCTCTTTATCTTGGGAGTCCACTTTCCTCACTCCCGAAATTTCAAGGGTCAATCTCTCAATTTCCTCTTCGGAAAGATGCTTATAAACGGATGCAGAAACATCCGGGCCTAAGGAAATAAGGAGGATGGCAGCTTTTTGTTTGCCAGTCAATCCGGCCTTTTTTTTTCTATCTGTCATTTTCTTAAGCCTCCTAGTCTTCTGCTATCCAGCTTCTTAATAATTTTGCAAATTCATCTGGCTTATCTTTTGCCAGCTTCTCCAGTTGTTTTCTTTTTAAAGATGCTTCCGTTTCCTTCTCTTTGTTCAGATCCGGAACATCGAATACGACTTCTTCCTCTTCAACCACGTACTCCTCTTCCATTTCAGTTTGCTTTCGTGAACGGAGGAATAAGATTAAGAGAATGATAATGGCAAGTATTAGCAATCCGCCGACGATGTATGCCCATATTGGTAACGAAGGTTTCGTTTCATCTTTTTGCAACTTCATTTTTCCATTAAACGGCTGAACGGAAATCGCAATTTTATTATTAAGCTCCTCGTCCGTCAGCTCTTCCCCTTCAGCTTTTTTCTCGATTGTTGTGCGGATTATCGTACCAAGGATTTGTGTAATATCATCCATACTCTGTTGAGATAAAGAATTCGGATCGTCAGCTGTGGGCGGTTCGACCATGACCTGAATACCTAAATCTTTGACTTTATATGGGCTTTCGACTATTTCTTTCTTGATTCGGTTCACTTCACTATTTATCGTTTCATCTACTTTTTCATAATCACCGGATCCGTTTGTGCCTTCAACGTAACTCGATCCCAATGAATCTGAGGAATCCTCACTTTGCGGAACGCCTCCTGCACCTGCTGCGTCCCCGCTATACGATTCATTGATCCTTTGCGCAGAAATCTCAATTCCAGCCATATTTTCTTCATCGACCGGTTCCACTAAATTCTCTTCCCGATTTTCTTGAGTGAAATCAAGGTCTGTCGTGACTGAAACAACCACTTTGTCTCTCCCCATTAACGTTCCAAGCATATTTTGTACCTGTCTTTGAATATCGCGTTCTATTTCTTTTTTTATTTCGTTTTGGGTTGCAAATGCGGACGCGAAAGAAGAATTTTCATTTTCAAGATCGAAGTACTCAAACTCTTGGTTCATAATGACGATATTATCTGTAGGGAGATTCGGAACACTTTTTGAGACCAGATGATAAAGGGAATTGATTTGACTTTCTTCAAATTTATAACCGGGTTTCGTATTCAATACAATGGATGCTGACGCTTCCCCAGCTGAATCACTGACAAAAACTCCTTTATCAGGAAGAGTGATCATAACACTGGCATCTTCTACTCCATCAATCTTTTTTATTAAACTGGCCAATTCCGTTTGCATAGAGTCAAGTTTAATGACATTGAATTCATTTTCAGTCATTCCGATACCGGCACTTTGACTAAAAAAGGAATAGTCAATACTGCCTGATTCCGGAATTCCTTCAGCTGCCAGTTCCACTTTAAGTGAATCCAGTTTTTCTTCTGGAACTTTTATGGTCGTTCCATTTTCAGAAACTTCATTCATAATCCCTTGACTGTCTAAATTTTCTTTAATGCTCCCCGTTTCCGAAGGAGTTAAGTTGGAATATAAGGGCACCAGCGTAGTACGCGTGGTTAAAATTGAAACTGCCGTAATGATGATGATAATTAATGCCGCTGAACCAATCATCATGAATTTTTGTTTTTTACTGCGGCTTGTCCAGTAAGCAGTTATTTTGTTTTTAAAGTTCACTAGTACTTCATTCATTTAAATCCCCCGGTCAGTCTATGAATTTATGATTGGGGGATTTCTTTTCCCCCTGGTCATTTTTCTCTATATAATGAGGTTAAAAAATGAATGCTATATACTCATTCTCATCATTTCCTGGTAGGCTTCCACAACCTTATTCCGAACCTCTAATGTAGCCTGCATGGTAACGCTGGCTTTTTGTGAAGCTATCATCACCGAATGAAGCTCAACATCCTCCCCATTAACCAATTTGGTTGTAAGATCGTCAGATGCCACTTGTGTTTCGTTGACTTTATTCATTGATTCTTTTAATACCGACGCAAAATCTTGCTGTGCTTCGTATGGTGTATTAGTCTTGCTTTGCTCTTTATTCAGAACATTACTTGCATTGTTCACTGCAGAAAGAGAAATCCCTTCCATATCAACAATCTCCTTTCAAACTTTTATTTCCCGATTTCCAAAGCTTTCATCATCATTCCCTTTGATGCATTTAAAACTGTCACATTCGCTTCGTATGAGCGTGTGACACTCATTAAATCAACCATTTCCCGAAGCGGGTCGACATTTGGCATTTCAACATAACCATCTTCATTGGCATCAGGATGTTCGGGATTGTAATCCAGTTCAAAAGGTGTTTTATCTTTTACTATTCCAGTCACCTTCACTCCATTCCCTACCTCGCTCGTTTTTCCTGATGCTGCGTTTAAGAAACTCGAAAAGCCGTTTTCCTTACTTTGCAGCACAACCGATTTTCTTGTGTATGGCTTCCATGTTTTTGATTCGGCGTCATATTCCGCCCTGGTAGTATCGGCATTAGCCATATTAGCGGAGATTACATCCATCCTTACCCTTTGACTCGTCAGGCTAGATCCGGTCATGTTTATACTTTGGAAGATTCCCATCACTTACCTCCTCTAATTACATTCTGCAATGATTGAAACTTACCTGAAAGCCTGTCGGTTACTGCATTATAATAAATCTGGTTGGCAGCAAGGTCCGTCATTTCCTTATCAACGTCCACGCTATTTCCATTATTGTTATATCGGACATTTTTCTGCGTCACGATGTGAGAAGCATTACTCCCCTCTGATTTGAAGGTAAAATGTCGTTCATCGGTACGATATGACTCCAGGGAAGATTCCAGTTCTCCCTTAAAGGATTGTGTTTTGTCGACCTCTTTAGCTTTATAATTAGGCGTATCCGAATTGGCTATGTTCTGTGAAATGACTTTTTGTTTGGCATTAGAATAATCAAGGGCATTTTCAAGTGATTGAAAAGTATTCGAAAATAATTCCATATCGATCACCTCTTTCTATAATTAACAGATAATGACTTTGTCAATAAATTAATCCAGCGCATTTACGTTTTAATTTTAAAGAAACATTATTACTATGTCCATAAACAATACATAGACTTTAGACCTATTATCGTCGAAAAATGTCACAAATCACTCAAATTTGTCGTTTTTATTAGTATAATTACAGGATTAATATGACGTTATATTACATTTTATTATGATATTCTACATATTAACCAAATTTTACTGCTATTAGCTTATATATCATATCGAAAAACAAATCCATATACCTGATACTTTAGAACTAATTTTCAAATTTACTTTAATTTTTTTTATTCATTTTAGTTGATTTCAGCCTTTCAAATAAAGGATTCTTAAGGTAACAATGATTACTGCATTTTTTCTTTTTTTTGAAAAAAACGATGTTTTTTAAAGCTCTGATCCAGTCGACAAAATCCCCAACTGGCTGAACCCCCTTATCAATAGGATTTTTAAAATCAAAAAGTGACATCATCATTCATTTTTCATCATATCGACAGTTATAATAATATAATTACCCTTTTAAAGAAAAATTTAACTATTTTTACTGCTTCTAATAGAAAACATGCCTATATTCACATTTCCATTTAATCCGAATTACCTCTTTTTCCTTTCTACCCCTGTCATACACCCGCATTTGCCTGTTAGTCCCAGAACAGCAACAGATCCAAATATCACACAAAAAAAGGCAGCCCTTTTTCAAGGACTGCCTTTTTAGTATGTTAATTATTTTTAAGCTTCTCTAATTCAAGTAGGAATTTATCGTTCAATACTTTGATATAAGTACCTTTCATTCCAAGAGAGCGTGATTCAATGACTCCTGCACTTTCCAGTTTCCTTAGTGCATTTACGATAACGGAACGGGTGATGCCGACACGGTCTGCAATTTTGGATGCTACAAGTAGACCTTCATTACCTTTAAGCTCCTCAAAGATGTGCTCAATTGCTTCCAATTCGCTGTAAGATAACGAGGAAATTGCCATTTGAACGACAGCTTTACTACGAGCTTCTTCTTCTATCTCCTCTGATTTTTCACGCAGGATTTCCATGCCGACTACAGTCGCACCATATTCAGCCAAAATTAAATCATCATCGTGAAATTTTTCTTGTAATCGGGCAAGTACCAATGTTCCTAAACGTTCTCCCCCACCCATAATCGGTACGATCGTTGTTAATCCAGTTGCGAAAAGCTCTTTATTTTCGACTGGGAAAGCAGTATATTCGCTTTCGATATCAAGGTTCGAAGAGGTTTCGGGAATATTGAAAAGGTTTTTTGTGTACTCTTCTGGGAATTGTTTATCTTCCAACATTTTGTACATGCGTTCGTTTTCAATTTGCTGACTTACCGCTATGCCAAGTAATTTCCCGCGGCGGCTGACGACGAAAACATTCGCTTCGATAACTTCACTTAAACTTTCTGCCATTTCCTTGAAGTTAACTGCTTTACCTGCTGCTTTTTGGAGCATTGCATTGATTTTTCTTGTTTTTGCTAATAAGTTCATTTGATTTGTTCCTCCTAAAAATACCATGGTTCACAATAACTATGAAGTTGTATTTCCGTAATTTTATTTTCATTGCCTAGGCAAATCATTGCCCAATTCTTTCTTAATTAAAGGATAAAATGGCTTAAATCTTTGTTCCGGGCGATAGAACCAAGCTTACCTTCGACATATTGGGGGGTAATTGTAATCTTCTCCATCGTTATTTCCGGAGCTTCAAACGATAAGTCTTCAAGCAACCGTTCCAAAATGGTATGAAGTCTTCTCGCACCAATATTGTCAGTGTTTTGATTTACTTCGAAGGCCACTTCAGCTATCTTACGAACAGCATCGTCAGAAAATTCAATTTCTATACCTTCAGTTTCTAATAATGCAACATATTGTTTTAACAAGGCATTATCCGGTTCATGAAGAATCCGTACAAAGTCGTCTACAGTCAGTTTGTTCAATTCAACACGAATTGGGAATCTACCTTGTAATTCAGGGATAAGGTCGGATGGCTTAGCCATATGAAAGGCCCCAGCAGCAATAAATAGGACATGATCCGTTTTAACTGACCCATATTTAGTCACTACTGTCGAACCTTCAACAATTGGCAGGATATCCCTTTGGACACCCTCTCTTGATACATCCGCTGATGAACTTCCAGATTGCTTACTTGCAATTTTGTCTATTTCATCAATAAAGATAATCCCATTTTGCTCAGCCCCGTATACTGCATCGGAAGTGACTTCATCCATATCAATCAATTTCGCCGCTTCTTCATTTGTTAAAACGGTTCTCGCTTCGCTTACTTTCAATTTGCGCTTCTTGCTTTTTTTCGGCATCAAGCTTCCTAAAGCGTCCTGCATGTTCATCCCCATTTGTTCCATTCCCGAACCTTGGAGCATATCAAACATCGAAGCTGCCTGTTCTTCCACTTCGACCGTTATCATTTCACTTTCCAACTCACCATTAGCCAGCTTTTCAGCGACGATTTTTCTTTTTTCCTGCAAACTTAAATCTTCGGAATTTTCTTCCGGGTCCTGTTCGTCTTGATTGTTATTGCCTCCAAAAAAGACTTCAAGCGGATTCTTGAAATTACTCTGTTTTTTAGTGGATGGCACTAATAGCTCTATTAAACGGCGATTTGCATTTTCCTCTGCCCGTTCCTTTACGCTGGCCATCTTTTCTTCCTTCACGAGGCGGACGGAAGTCTCCACCAAGTCACGGACCATGGACTCTACATCCCGGCCGACATACCCGACTTCCGTAAATTTCGTTGCTTCAACTTTTACAAAAGGAGCACCTACCAATTTAGCCATTCTCCGAGCTATTTCTGTTTTCCCAACGCCTGTCGGTCCAATCATTAATATATTCTTCGGAACGACTTCGTCACGAAGTTGATCCGAGAGAAGGGAACGTCGGTAGCGATTCCGAAGAGCCACTGCCACTGCCCGTTTTGCCTCACGCTGCCCTACGATATACTGATCCAGTTTTTCAACGATTTGCCTCGGTGTTAAATTAGCTTTTTTTGACATTTGCGCTCCTCCTTACAACTCTTCCACGATTATATTCGTATTTGTAAATACACAAATTTCCGCTGCAATTTGTAAAGATGATTGAGCGATTTCCTTTGCCGATAGGTGGTCGCTGGAAAACCGCATTAATGCCCTGCCGGCAGCCAATGCATAATTCCCTCCCGATCCTATGGCGAGAATCCCGTCATCCGGTTCAATTACTTCCCCGGTGCCAGAAACGAGCAGTAAATGTTTCTTATCCATCACGACTAACATGGCTTCCAGCTTCCTCAATACATTGTCACTTCTCCATTGCTTTGCCATTTCGACGGCAGCGCGCTGAAGATTGCCATTATACTCTTCAAGTTTAGCTTCGAACATCTCAAATAAAGTGAAAGCATCTGCAACGGAACCTGCAAAACCTGCAAGGACATTACCATTAAAGATTTTTCTTACTTTCCTCGCTGTATGCTTCATCACTACTGAATTTCCTAAAGTAACCTGCCCATCACCGGACATGGCACATTCACCTTTATGATGCACTGCAAATATCGTTGTCATAAAGTGTCCCCTTTCAACATTTAAGGCCGCGGATGTGATGCATTGTAGACTTTTTTCAATTGGTCTTTTGTAACATGCGTATACACTTGCGTTGATGAAATTTTTGAATGACCAAGCAATTCCTGAACCGTGCGAATGTCCGCCCCATTATTCAATAGGTGTGTAGCAAACGAATGCCTTAGCATATGGGGATGAAGACTTCCATCTGCGGCTGACTTTTTAATCAATTCATTCAATATATAGCGAACTCCCCTAGGTGTCAGAGGGTCTCCACGAAAATTAACAAATAAATAAACATGCGCCTTGGCGTCAGACGAAGTCAATTCCATCCTGGCTGAACGTATGTATAAATCTATCGCTTCCTGTGCATATCTACCAACCGGAACGTAGCGATCTTTTTTTCCTTTTCCATGGATCAGTACCGTCCCTAAGGAAAGGTCGATATCCTGCAGTTTAATCTCACAACATTCACTTACGCGAATGCCTGTAGCATACAATAATTCCAGTAAGGCATTGTTCCTTATTCCTATCGGTGAATCTTTATTTAAAGAAGAAAACAACTGATCCATTTCCTTCTCATAAAGAAAACGTGGCAGTCTTTGATCCTTTTTAGGTAAAGAAGCAAGGGAAAAAGGATTATCCTTCACATCACCTTCACGTAGTAAAAATTTATAAAGGCTCCGCAAACAAGAAGTTTTCCTTGCTACAGTGCGCTTAGAAAGTTTTTTCTCATATAAATTCGTTAAATATAACCGGACATCAAGATATTCAACGGACGTGATGTCCTCAATGCCCTGTTCATTAAGGAACAGAAAAAATTCGTGAATATCACGTTTGTAATTTTCAATGGTGTAATGTGAACTGTTCTTTTCAATTTGTAAATATTCGATGAAGGATGATAATGCCTTTTTTTGATTAATCATGGAAACACCTCGCAAAGGCTAATAAATAGTATCATACTTTAAAACAGCAGGCAAATATTTTACAAATTTTTCACAAAGTTCTGAATTGTGTCCAAAGCGCGTTTAGCATGTGTTTCATTCCGCTCTTTTTTGGATTTGATTCTCACTTCAAGGTCTGGAAGCAATCCAAAGTTTGCATTCATCGGCTGGAAGCTCTTGCCATTCGTCGAAGTTATGTACCTTGCCATGCTGCCCATCGTCGTTTCTGCTGGGAAAATGATAGGATCCGATCCTTGAACGATCCTCGCAGCATTGATACCTGCAACCAAGCCC
This sequence comes from Bacillus sp. T-10(2022), assembly GCF_056502895.1. NCBI lineage: Bacteria > Bacillati > Bacillota > Bacilli > Caryophanales > Bacillaceae > Bacillus > Bacillus sp. T-10(2022). The sequence continues at coordinate 1,857,474 of NZ_CP113518.1, read as the reverse complement.
GATGCAGCCGATTCTACATATCCTTCGACGCCAGTCATCTGACCGGCAAAGAATAAATCATCCCGATTCTTGAATTGGTACGTAGGCTTCAAAACATTAGGTGAGTTTATGAAAGTGTTTCGATGCATAACTCCATAACGGACAATTTCCGCATTTTCCAATCCAGGAATGAGCTGCAATACTTCTTTTTGCGGCCCCCATTTCAAATGTGTCTGAAAACCAACAATATTGTAAAGTGTTCCTGCCGCATCATCTTGACGCAATTGAACTACAGCAAAAGGACGTTTTCCCGTTTTTGGATCTTCTAAGCCAACAGGCTTCAATGGACCAAATAACATCGTTTTCTTCCCGCGTGATGCCATCACTTCAATTGGCATGCAGCCTTCAAAAAAGATTTCTTTTTCGAATTCTTTAAGTGGAACTGTTTCAGCAGCAATCAATGCTTCATAAAAGCGGTCAAACTCTTCTTCCGTCATCGGACAGTTCAGATAAGCTGCTTCGCCTTTATCATAGCGGGATTTCAAATATACTTTATCCATGTTGATGCTGTCTTTTTCAAGAATTGGTGCGGCAGCATCATAGAAGTACAAGTATTCTTCATCCATGATTTGCTTTAAGCTGTCAGATAGTGACTGACTTGTAAGCGGACCGGTTGCAATGACGGTAGGACCTTCCGGGATTTCCGTCACTTCTTCATTGATGACCGTTACATTCGGATGATTTTTGACCCTTTCCGTAACAAGACCGGCAAATTCATGACGATCAACAGCTAAAGCACCGCCAGCCGGTACAGCACAAGCATCTGCTGCGGACATGATGACCGAATCCAGAATACGCATTTCTTCTTTTAATACACCAACTGCATTTGTTAACGTATTTGCCCGAAGTGAATTGGAACAAACAAGTTCAGCGAATTTATCGGTATGATGGGCTGGCGTTTGTTTTACAGGGCGCATTTCATATAGATCGACTTTAATTCCTCTTTTAGCTAACTGCCACGCCGCTTCACTTCCAGCAAGCCCAGCACCGATTACACTTACTTTTGTTTCTTTCATTTTTCGAACCTCCATGTATAGATATGATAAGACAGGATCATTTATCATTAAAACTGCTTTCATAAAAATTTCATTTTTAACGATATCTATGTATTTATACCCGAAATACTCATTCCTGCAAACGATAATTAAAGAATATGCCAGATAGCCGGCATTCTTCCTGCAATCCATTTCTTCTAAAAAGGATAACGGACACAAATAGGAATTATATCTTTAAAGGAATGTACTTGTCCACTGAATTTTACATCACATGGCTTAAATAAAAAAGTTTCAAGCTTTATCCATTTTCTTCTTGGAAGTAAATCCACATACTATCATGATATCATACTTACCTGAACATAAAGAAACTCGGCAGATGCCGAGTCAATTTATATTTAGGTTTTTTCGATAGTTCACAATGATAGTAAACGATTTCACGGCCTTTTCTATGCTTGGGGCAATTCTTTGAAATCACAATCCATGCACTGTACCTGGACGCCTTTTTTGAGTTTTTTCTCAACAAGTGTACCTTCACATTTTGGACAACTCCGCGGCAGCGGTTTATCCCAAGATATGAAGTCACAGCCAGGATAGGTATCACACCCGTAAAATATGCGGCGTTTTTTACTTTTCCTTTCAATGATGTTTCCTTCTTTACATTTTGGGCATTTAACACCGATTTCTTTAACGATTGGCTTTGTGTTACGGCAATCCGGGAAATTACTGCATGCCATGAACTTTCCATAACGCCCCATCTTAAAGACCATCCCATGTCCGCATTCCACGCAATCTTCACCTGCAGGTTCATCCTTGATTTCAATTTTCTCCATCTCGACTTCGGCTTTAGCCAAATGAACTGCAAATTCCTTATAAAATTCATCGATGACCTTTATCCATTCGATACTGCCTTCCTCGACGCTGTCGAATTCCTGTTCCATCTTGGCAGTGAACTCTGCATCAAGAATATCCGGGAAGAATTCGCGTATCAATTCAAGAACGATCTCACCAAGCTCTGTCGGTATGAACCGTTTATTATCCAAGGTAACATAGCCCCGTTTTTGAATCGTATCCAAGGTAGGAGCATATGTAGAAGGACGGCCTATTCCCAGTTCCTCTAGGGTTTTGACAAGACGGGCTTCAGTATATCGGGGCGGAGGCTGTGTGAAATGCTGCTTCGGCTCGATATCTTTTGAAAAGAATTGATCCCCTTTTTTCACATCAGGAAGTGCATTTTCCTTTTCTTCCACCGAGTCATCGGACCCTTCAACATATACCTTCATGAAACCTGGGAATTTAATTTTTGAACCATTTGCCCTGAAGATGACATCCCCGTTATGCAGGTCGATGCTCATCGTATCCATGACCGCCGAAGACATTTGACTAGAAACGAATCGTTCCCAAATCAATTTATAAAGACGGAATTGATCTCTGGATAAGAATTCCTTGACTACACCCGGTTCACGTAATGTGCTTGTTGGCCTGACCGCTTCATGGGCGTCCTGGGCATTAGTCTGTTTTTTCTCTTTGCGCTGTTCAACCTGAACATAATCTTTACCATAATTATTTTGAATGAAGGTATGGACTTCCTCTTTCGCAACATCGGAAATCCGGGTCGAATCGGTTCTCATATAAGTGATTAACCCGACTGTACCTTCCTTGCCAAGCTCGATTCCCTCATAAAGCTGTTGAGCAAGCATCATGGTTTTCTTTGCACGGAAATTCAATTTACGTGCCGCTTCCTGTTGCAGGGAAGAAGTCGTAAAAGGAGCGGCTGGATTGCGCCTTCTTTCTTTTTTAGCCACAGCTCCTATCGTAAATTCGCCGCCATTTAAAGAAGCGAGCACTTTTTTGACGTCCTCTTCGTTATTCAACTCCTTCTTCTCACCGCCAATGCTGAAGAAGGAACCTTCAAACTGTTCTTTTCCTTTTACAAAATCAGCCTTGATTGTCCAATACTCTTCAGGGGTAAAATCTTTGATCTCCTTCTCCCGGTCAATGATCATCCGTACAGCAACCGATTGGACCCGTCCCGCGCTTAAGCCTTTTTTCACCTTTTTCCACAAAAGCGGGCTTATATTGTATCCGACCAAACGATCCAAGACCCTTCTTGCCTGCTGGGCATCAACCAATTTCATATTTATTGGCCTCGGTGATTTAAATGATTCTTTGATAGCCTCTTTCGTGATCTCATTGAATACCACGCGGCAATCTGAGTTAACGTCAACATCAAGACTGTGGGCCAAGTGCCAAGCAATGGCTTCCCCTTCCCTGTCGGGGTCAGCCGCGAGATAGATTTTTTTCGCTTTTTTTGCAGCGGTTTTCAATTCTTTTAAAACCGGGCCTTTGCCGCGGATAGTTATATATTTAGGTTCATATTCATGTTCAACATCGACACCCATTTGACTTTTAGGCAAATCGCGTACATGCCCCATGGAAGCCTTTACTTTATATTTTTTTCCCAAGTAACGTTCTATTGTTTTCGCCTTTGCGGGCGATTCCACAATCACTAAGTATTCTGACATCCAATAAATCCTCCTCAAAGAGGTAATATAAATCTTCACTATTATTAATCATTCAAAAATCATTTGTCAACACCTCTTTACTTTTCAAAGCATGCTGATTCATTTATTTATAGGTATTTTGACAAGAGGTGCCATTTGCAAAACTTATAACAGTTTTACAATATTTTCAACCTTTTTGTCTAATAATTCAACCCATCCTTTTAAAAAACCACCTTTTTTTCTTTATTTTCCCGTTTGAATCTCCGTCTATCTTCTATATTATATTGTTCAAAACTCTTCCTCGATCTGCCTGGCACTCAAAACAAGTTTGGCACCATCAGAAATCAATTGATTGGTCCCCAGCGATTCAGGGCTCGTAACATTACCAGGAAGTGCAAACACATCCCTGCCGTGTTCCAATGCAGCTTGTGCCGTAATAAGGGATCCGCTTCTTTCTTTTGCCTCGACCACGAATACTCCCTGTGATAATCCACTGATGATTCGATTCCGAAGCGGAAACATCCAAGGTTCCGCCCTCATTTCCGGTGGAGTCTCAGATATAAGCAAGCCTTTTTTGATGATTTCTTCAGCAAGGGGGACATTAAATTTTGGATATATTTGCATAAGCCCCCCTCCTAAAATCCCAATCGTATCTCCGCCTTCGCTTAATGTGATCTTATGTGACTCTGCATCGATTCCAGCCGCCACTCCACTTATGATCACGAACTTTTTCTTTACAAGCGGTAATAGAATCGTTTTTAAGGCCTCCAGACCATACGAGGTTGGCTTACGCGTTCCAACAACACCTAGCGTATTCTTCCTTGTTAAAAGCCTCTTAACGCCTTTAAAATAAAGAACCCACGGAGGATCGAATATTTGCTTCAGCAAAAAAGGGTATTCATCATCGAAGATCGTCAAACAATGAATTTGGCTATCTTCGTATAATTTAAGTTTATCGATGGTATTGAGTGAATGTAAATCTTTGAGAAAGAGGTTGAGCTTATTTGAAGGGATAGGGAGCATTTTTGCCCATTCAGCGTGATTCGTCGTGAACAGGGAAGATAATGACGGGTCTTTGGACATGATTATTTGGATTGTTTTCCATCCTGCTCCGCGGCAATGATGGAGATGGATTAACTTTTCTCTTTTATTCAATTGGAAACGCCCCTAATCGGATATTTTTTAAAAGTAGGTTGATAGTGATGCACTTGGTGTCTCCCGAGGAAAGTGGAGGAAAAAAAGGCCGACCCAAAAAAAGGTCGGCCAAGCTTGAATCAATGTGTTTTACAAGGTTCGTAAATATCTTTTTCTTTCAAGACGGAGATCAATGTTTCACCCATTACGGATGGAGTTTCGGCAACTTTAATTCCACATTCGTTCATAACGCGGATTTTCTCGTCAGCAGTCCCTTTTCCTCCTGAGATAATGGCACCAGCATGACCCATGCGTTTACCGGCTGGAGCCGTACGGCCACCAATGAAACCAACAACTGGCTTAGTCATATTTTCCTTCACCCAGATTGCTGCTTCTTCTTCTGCCGTTCCACCGATTTCCCCAATCATGATCACCGCATGTGTTTCCGGATCTTCATTGAACGCTTTCAAAACATCAATGAAATCCGTTCCGTTAACGGGATCTCCACCGATGCCGACAGCCGAAGATTGCCCAATGCCTGCTTGCGATAATTGGTGAACGGCTTCATACGTCAAAGTTCCAGAACGTGAAACTACACCTACATGGCCTTTTTTGTGGATATACCCTGGCATGATACCAATCTTACACTCTTCAGGAGTAATGACACCTGGGCAGTTCGGTCCGATCAAGCGAGTTTTTTTGCCTTCCATGTAGCGTTTAACCTTGACCATATCCAGGACAGGAATATGTTCCGTGATACAAATGACAAGATCAAGTTCTGCGTCGACGGCTTCTAGAATTGCATCGGCAGCAAATGGAGCCGGTACATAGATAACAGATGCATTCGCGCCGGTTTCAGTGACAGCTTCGGAAACTGTATTGAATACAGGTACCCCTTCCACTTCTGTTCCACCTTTACCCGGAGTGACTCCTCCAACGATTTTCGTGCCGTATTCCAACATTTGTTTTGTATGAAATAATGCTGTTGCACCAGTGATTCCCTGAACGATCACTTTCGTATCTTTATTAATATAAACGCTCATTATGTTCCCCCCTGCCTATTATCCTACAAGTGATACTATTTTTTGTGCTCCATCTGCCATTGATTCAGCAGACGTAATATTTAAACCTGACTCTTTTAGAATCTTTTTGCCAAGGTCCACATTCGTTCCTTCAAGACGAACAACAAGAGGGACATCCAGGCCAAGCTCTTTAGCAGCAGCCACGACGCCTGTAGCGATGATGTCACATTTCATGATTCCTCCGAAGATATTAACGAAGATGCCTTTAACATTTTGATCGGATAGGATGATTTTGAAAGCCTCTTTCACTTTTTCCTCAGTGGCGCCGCCACCAACGTCAAGGAAGTTAGCCGGATCTCCCATATAATGTTTAATGATGTCCATCGTCGCCATAGCAAGACCGGCACCATTAACCATGCATCCGATATTTCCGTCAAGCGATATGTAACTAAGGCCATGTTTTGATGCTTCAATCTCTTTCGCATCCTCTTCATCCAAATCACGGTACTCCGCGATGTCTTTATGGCGGTAAATCGCATTATCATCGAAGTTCAATTTAGCATCAAGCGCCATTACATCGCCGTCGCCAGTTACCACTAATGGGTTGATTTCTGCGATTGAGCAATCTTTATCAACGAAAGCTGTATATAAGTTAACCATCAGTTTGGAAGCTTTATTTATAAGTGAAGTCGGAATATTGATATTGAATGCAATCCTCCGTGCCTGGAAACCAGTCAGGCCGACAACCGGATCGATTACTTCTTTGAAAATTTTCTCTGGTGTCTTTTCAGCCACTTCCTCAATTTCCGTTCCGCCTTCTTCAGAAGCCATCAATACGACACTGTCCGTAGCACGGTCAAGGACCAGCCCGATATAATATTCTTTTGTAATGTCGCAGCCTTCTTCAATAAGTAAACGCTTAACTTCCTTGCCTGCAGGACCTGTTTGATGGGTCACCAATGTCTTGCCAAGAATCTCTTCTGCATATGTACGCGCTTCATCAAGATTCTTCGCTACCTTGACTCCGCCGGCTTTCCCGCGGCCACCCGCATGAATTTGAGCTTTGACGACAACAACTTCCGTACCTAACTCCTTCGCTGCTTCCACTGCTTCATCAACAGTAAAGGCAACCCGGCCATTTGGAACGGATACCCCGTATTGTCGCAATATCTCTTTCCCCTGATACTCATGGATATTCATTTCCCATCCTCCTTATCTACTAAAAAACAACTTTGAAATTTAATGCGTGTTTTCTCTACCATATTACAACAAAATTCTCCTTCGTGCATAATTTTCTTTCACATAATTTTTAAAATATTATTATAATATACTTCTAAACCCATGTTTAAAATGGAGAAAACCTTCTTCACCATTGTGTTTTTTTCTTATTAAATTCATATATTTTGGTTCTGAAAATCTATTTTCAAAAAAGTCATTACAGTTATAAATCTTCTAAAAACGCCTCTATGAAAGCCTTTTCAATATATTAAACCAGAGGTCGATTCATTGATAAATTACAATTATCCTTGTCTTGATTCAAAAGAAAAGCAAAAGGACAAAGCCATGGCCTTGTCCTTTTGCAAATACTTTAGTATTTTTTTAATATAATGAAAATTCGTCAGTGATTTCCCTAGTATTCTACATAAACCAACAGTATTCCAGTTAGTGATATAACCTGGATAAATTAGGAAACTACCGACTCATGTCCTTGTCAACTTTGTAAATGAATGCGAATACCTCCGCAACAGCTCCATACAATTCTTCCGGAATCGTTTGATTTATATCCAATTGACCTAAAAGTGCAGCTAGCGATTCGTCCCTTTGGACCGGTATATCCAGTTTCATCGCCTTTTCCAGAATATTTTCAGCCGTTTTACCTTTTCCCTTCGCCAATATGACGGGCGCTTTAGATGTCTTTTGATCATACTTTAAGGCAATCGCTTCTTTTCGTTTATCATTCATCATATTCGAATATCCACTCCACTATACGAACCGGCTTCTGAAAAAGGAATCGGTTTCACCCCTTGGTCCCGCTCTTTTTCATTCACGGGATTTACAAAGGAAACCCCTGACAATCTGTAATCCATTTTTTCGAGATTCTCCCTCAGGATGTCAAGATATTGACCGGCTGCCTCTTCAAGGACCGCACCTTTCCCATTGATGACCGTCACTTTGATGATTCGGTTTTGAACCTGCATGTCGATGACCGTCTCTTTAAGGCGTTCCAATTCTAAATAAAATAGGACACGGCAGTAATCCGGGTCGATTTTTCCATCTTTTGTCTTTCTTCCGCTCCATTGTAAAGTCAGATCCGTTTGAGCAGGTCCCAGATTGAGTGGAAGTGTAAGGAGTAAATTCTGAATCGGTCCATTTTCCTGTGAAAGGATCTGTTGCGCAGTAATCCGATTTAGGATTTGTTCTGCCATCTCCTTCATAGATGCCGGCATTTGTTCATTCAGCAATTTAAGCAGCAGCGGTTTAAGTGTCTCCAAATCCTTCGGGAACTCCGCCACATCATCTCCAGAAAGATTAATGAGTGCATGTTCCAGCTGAAGACCAAGGATCTTGGTCATTTCTTTCAGTTGATGTGCAACAGAAGGTCCATCGGTGAAATCGATTGTTTGAAACTCAGCTTCCAATACAAGTGAAAGGACCAGCTTCTCATTATTCCTAGTGTATTGGGCCTCAGGAAGCCTATTAAGCGACTGGAACAATAATTCAGCCGCCTTACCCTTCGACTCAGCCACTTGATCTGTGTCCTTATTCAAGTAGCCTATTAGGTCATTCACTTCCATTTTTCCGCCTACTGCCTTATTAGCTGTTGCTTCGGTAAAAGAACTCTGGAGTAAATGGAAGGCAAGAGAGGAAAGTTTTTCTGCAGTAATGTTTTTTCTCGGCATCGAGTGGATATCATTTGGCAGTTTTGCCCCCACATGTTCATGACCATTCAATATGCGATCAATAGCAGTATCGATCTCTTCAACTTTTGCAAATGCTCCGCTTTTTGCCTCGGAAAGCAGCTGCAATCCTTGGTGTAGTTTATCAACCGCTGAATTCTTAGCAATACTTGTCCTAATCTCAGCTCCATCAATTAAATTTTCCAGAAAGACAGATTCCGTCATTCCCTTTGGTATGAAACCCGTCTTTTGAAGCAGGGAAAATGCACCGGATTTCATTTCTGGCTTTGAATCGGAATCCAGCCAAGTGGTCACTAGTTTTTGCAAACCGATTTGTTGAAACTGGTGCTGTTTAGCAACATGTAAGGAGTTCAATACTTCCATCAGCTTGACGGCAGTCCTCGTTACTGCCCCACCATCCTCCAGCTTTTGCTTGAAGCCACTGAGGAGTTTATGGAAAGGTTCACCTTTGGACTGTGTAAATAAAGCATCAAATACATCTTTTACAAAAGGCAGTTGCTGAATGAACATCGTTTTTATTACAGGCAGACCGACTTCTGCAGCATCAACAGCTTTTAACCATTGCATGGCGGGCTGAAAAGTTTCCTTGGTTATCGGGAGGCGATTTGTCAGGAGATATTCGGCAAGCTTCGTTGCGGACGGATCGGGCGTTATGCCGAGATGAGCGATTAATTTTGCAGCCGTTCCCTTTATGCTGGAATCGTTCAAATCGGGAGAATTTAAAGCTTTTAACACGAGCCCCCCCTTAATTGGGTGCTGCACTTGAAACCAATGCTTTTCTCCTGTTCGAAGCGGGATATCGAGAGTGGCAATCATTTTTTGATGGCCAATCTGGACCTCGGCCGTTTGGTTAGGAAAAACCTTATTCACCTTCCCGAAAAGGATTTGCCCGTTTTTCCAACTCGCAGTTCCTTTTATTTCAATGGGTGAAAATAACGGTTGACCGCTTGTTATGGATTGCATCACTCATCCCCCCTTAATCCTTCGTTCGTGCAGCTATTTCCTTAACTGGTGCAAAACTTCTTCTATGCCAAGGTGTAAGCCCGTGCGTGTCGAGCGCTTCTAAATGTTGGCTTGTCCCGTAACCCATGTGCTTTTCAAAACCATATTCCGGATATTTCTCACCATAATCCTTCATCATTCTATCACGGGTCACTTTCGCTATTATGGATGCCGCAGAGATGCTAATGCTTCTTGCGTCCCCCTTTATGAGCGAAAGCTGCGGAATCGGCACATCCAGTTCCATTGCATCGATCAACAAATGATCAGGAAGTTCCGACAGATCGTTCAATGCAGCCACCATTGCCTTTTTCGTAGCTTGATATATATTGATTTCATCAATTACTTCACTATGTACAACACCTACACCTATGGATAGTGCTTCCTTAAAAATCATTTCATAAAACAGTTCCCTTTTTGCTTCTGGAATCTTTTTGGAATCATTAAGCCCTGGCAAATAAAAAGATTCAGGCAAGATTACTGCACTGGTCACAACTGGTCCTGCCAGAGGTCCTCTTCCAACTTCATCGATACCAGCCAGAATGGAAAACCCCTGTTTTCGCAATTGACGTTCAAACTCCGTCATTTCCGTGAAAGCATCCCTTACCTGTTGTTCTTTTTCATAAGCTCTTTGCCATTTGCTTACTAAGTCGGTTACTCCCTTTCGTCCGTCCTCCCGGCATTTCTGTAAAAATAAATCTTCGGGCTCTCTTATTGTCTTTAACTTTGAGGAGATTTCCTTAATGCTCATTTCAGTTATCATCTTTATCACCCATCATATTAATTATCGGCAGCCTTGCTCCCTTTCTACAGTTCAGACGAAAATACGGAGCGGAAAAGAGACATCAAAAAGAGTAAGCCTTTTCGACATCCAACTCCAGCTCCGTATCAATCCTTTTCATTGATTGTCTTCAACAATCAGGTCAATGTTAATGTTATTCGGGGATATCATTCTCTTCATCATCCAAAGGGACCTCAAACGTAAGCGGACCCATCTTTTCTGAACGGATTTCACGTACGACCAACTCTGCCGTTTTGTCATAATCGATGAAGCCCCCAGATGCTAAACAGCCCCTGAACTTTCCGACAGCATCAAACAATTCGAGCGTTTCCTGCGGAATTACATCCAGGTTATAACGGGATTTCAACCTATCGGGATATTCTTTTTCCAAAAAGCGAAGGCCGTATAATGAGACTTCATGCAAGTTTAAAATCGTATCTTTAATCGCACCTGTCAACGCAAGCTTCAAGCCTACTTCTTGATCCTCGAATTTCGGCCAGAGAATCCCCGGCGTGTCGAGCAATTCCAATTCCTTGCCAACTTTTATCCATTGCTGCGCTTTAGTGACGCCAGGCGTATTCCCTGTTTTGGCAATGTTCTTTTTCGCAAGTCGATTGATTAAGGTCGATTTCCCCACGTTCGGAATGCCGACTATCATGGCACGGATCGCTCTCGGCTTTATTCCTCTTGATTCCATCCGCTCATACTTCTCTTTTAAAAGTTTTTTGGAAGCAGCAGTAATCTGGTTTAAACCGTTTCCCGCCTGTGAGTTAATGGCAATCGCCGTTTTCCCCTGCGATTTATAATGTTCAAGCCACATATTCGTTTTTACCGGATCGGCCATATCAGCTTTATTCAAAAGGATGACCCTTGGTTTATGCTGAATGATTTCATCGATCATCGGGTTTCGTGAAGATGCCGGTATCCGGGCATCCACAAGTTCAAAGATGATGTCGATCAGTTTTAATTTCTCTGTTACTTCCCGTCTTGCTTTGGCCATATGGCCAGGGAACCACTGTATTGTCAATGGAATGCACCTTCCTACTATTCCGCCAATCGAAAGTCTTCGATCGGCCAATAAACTAATTTAGTTTTTCCTAACACTTTATCGTAAGGAACGACACCTACGCCGCTATGACGGCTGTCCTTACTAAAACGGCGATTATCCCCCAGGACAAATAGGTGGCCTTCAGGCACCGTTTCTTGTTCTATGACATCACTTAATGTAAAAGGTTCCGTCAAGTCCCCGCCATCTATCAATTGTTCTTTATATTCATCCAAGTATGGCTCATCATAAGCTTTTCCATTCACGTAAAGAGTATCATTTTTATATTCGACTTTTTCCCCTGGCAATCCGATGACACGCTTTATGTAATCCTTGCCTTCTGGAGCTTCGAAAACGATAATGTCGAATCTTTTCGGTTCGCCAATCGAATAGGAGATTTTATTAACGATCATGCGGTCCGTATCCTTTAATGTCGGCATCATGGAATTACCGTCCACAACAATAGGAGCCAGCAGGAAATAACGAATCAGCGTCGCCGCTATAACTGCGATTATGACCGCCTTTGTCCATTCCCACAATTCATTTTTCTTTTTCGCCATCCTTACCCACCCTTTTTGAAGCATATCAACAATTATTTTAACATGTTGCGGACGCTATAGCGAGCAGGATTCTATATAGTTTTCACCGTAAGTGTATTCATCGTTTCTTAAAGTGCAAAAAGGGAGCCTGATAAACAAGCTCCCTTTTTGCATGATACTCTTTGGTTATTCACCTTATGTGGATCATGGTAAACCCGCATGAAGATATTCGAAGAATTAACGACGAATTTCTTTAATACGTGCTTTTTTACCACGAAGTTCGCGTAGGTAATAAAGTTTCGCACGACGTACTTTACCGTGACGGATAACTTCTAATTTCGCAATTTTTGGTGTGTGAACAGGGAAAGCACGTTCTACTCCAACGCCGTAAGAAATCTTACGTACTGTGAAAGTTTCACTAACTCCGCCGCCACGACGTTTGATTACAACGCCTTCAAACAACTGGATACGTTCGCGAGTTCCTTCAATAACCTTTACGTGTACACGTACTGTGTCACCAGGTCTGAATGATGGAAGATCTGAGCGAAGTTGTTCTTTTGTGATTTCGTTAATAAGATTTTGCATCGATTTCAACTCCTCCTGGACGCTCTTGCAAATACTTATTGTTTGCAGCGGAACATCGTTATAAGACTGAGCATTTTGCCCAAGTCACAAGGTATATCCTATCATACTATAAACGTCGATGCAATAGAGATCAGTCTTCTTTTTTAATCTCGGACAATAATTTTTCTTCAACTTCCGATAGTTCATAACTATCGAGCAAGTCCGGACGTCGAATCCAAGTTCTGCGCAGGGATTCCTTCATCCGCCATTCATCGATTTTTTTATGATTCCCGGATATTAGCGGATCGGGAACTTTCATCCCCCGGAAATCTGCAGGTCTAGTATAATGTGGATGCTCTAACAAACCAGAAGAATAGGAATCAAGAATCGGGGAGTCAACATTTCCAAGAACGCCAGGCAGCAAGCGCACAACGCTGTCAATAATGACCATTGCTCCCAATTCCCCGCCTGTAAGCACAAAGTCACCTATCGATATTTCATCAGTGACGACATGCTCCCGGATCCGCTCATCATACCCTTCATAATGCCCGCAAATGAAAATGAGATGTTCCTCTCCAGCTAACTCTTCGGCTTTTTTCTGCGTGTAACGCTCTCCCTGGGGACAAAGCAGGACTACCCTTGGGGTTAGCTCAGCTTGCCCTTTAAGAGCTTCCACGGCATCAAAGATCGGCTGTGCCTTCAATACCATTCCGGCACCGCCGCCATACGGATAATCGTCTACCGTCGAATGCTTATTATCTGCATAATCTCGGAAATTGGTCACCTTATAGCTGACAGCCTGCTTTTCCGCTGCCTTTTTTAAGATTGACGAGCCAAGTACCCCTTCGAACATTTCTGGAAAAAGCGAAAGCACATCGATTTTCATCAGTCTAAAAGTCCTTCCATCGGTGTAATGATGACCTTTTTAGCGGATATATCCACTTCTTTTACAATTTGTTCAATATACGGAATCAGAATGTCCTTACTGCCAGCTTTCTTAATGACCCAAACATCATTTGCACCAGGCGTAAGAACCTCAATGATCTCCCCAACTTCCATGCCTTCATCCGTAAATACCGAACAGCCGATGATTTCATGGAAGTAGAACTCACCTTCGTCCAATTTACCAAGCTGTGCTTCCTTGACTTTAAGGACCCCGTTTTTAAAAGCCTCGACTTGTCCGACGTTATAATAGTTCTCGAACGTCAATAGGTTAAAGTTTTTATGGGTGCGATGCGACCTGATGACAAGCGGCAAAGGTTTTTTCTCAGTGTCCCTAAACAAATACAGAGTATTTCCCACTTTGTATCGTTTTTCCGGAAAGTCTGTTGAAGAAATAACACGGACTTCTCCTAAAAGACCATGTGTGTTGACAATTTTACCTACATTAAACCATTTTTCCATTCTTTCACCTCTAACGAATTTCCGAGACGATTCCATCTTTAATGACAATGGTCTTCGTTGCCATGATTTCGTCCCAATCTGCCCCAATTTCCACATCAATGATACTTTGAACTTCCCTTTCCTTCAATTCACTTCCGGCGGGAAGGATCTCCAGCTGCTCCATTTGAAATTCAAGCAGTTTAATTTTTTCTTGCCTCTGGTTAATTTCTTTTTCGAAATGAGCACGGAGACTAGCAGGTTGGAGAGTTCTTGTTTTTTCAAGTTTTTTCAGTTCAAAGCGAAGCTGTTCACTCTCTTTTTGAAGCTGAAGGCGTTTTGACTTGTATTTCTCGAGGAGCTGATTCTTGCTGGATTCCGTTAATACTTGGTTAACGATTACATTTTGGAGAATTTTCATTCCAGCACCTCCTATTATCTATGATTTCGTATTTCCTTCTAAAAATATGTATGATGGGGTAATCTTTTTGAAATGGGGGTCATTCTCTTAAGTATAACGTAAATCGGTAAAAGATGCGTCTTAAAAGGCGTAAAGTTTAAAGCCCGAATTTGATCAATTGGGATCTAAGCTTTCTTGAAGTACAAAAAAAGGAGGGGTATTAACCCTCCTTATTCGGAAATCTCCAAATAGATTTTCTTCTGCTGTGAAGATCCTGCTGCATATACCACAGTCCGAATCGCCTTAGCAACACGCCCTTGTTTACCGATCACCTTGCCCATATCCTCTTTATGAACGGAGAGGATATAAACAATCCGGTCGGATTCTTCCTTGGAGGTCACGATGACCTCTTCCGGATAATCCACAAGTGCTGAAACAATCGTTTCAATCAGTGCTTTCATCAACTACCGTCGATTACTTGCTGTTTTTTGCAACATGGAATTTTTCCATGATGCCTTGTGTTGAGAATAAGTTACGAACTGTATCAGATGGTTTAGCTCCATCTTGTAACCATTTAAGAGCAAGCTCTTCGTTGATATCAACTTTTGCTGGTTGAGCCACCGGGTTATAAGTTCCTACCACTTCAATGTAACGTCCGTCACGTGGTGAACGAGAATCTGCAACTACAATACGATAGAAAGGAGATTTTTTAGCTCCCATACGTTTTAAGCGAATTTTTACTGCCATTTTAAATAAGCACCTCCGAATAGTTTCACACAAGATAGTATAATATCAAATGTCTTGTATGTTTGTAAAGGTTTTTTTCTTAACAGGTAAAAAAAGTGTTGAAATACATGGCTTCGACCCGTATTTCACCTTAGTTCCGAGCTGAAATAAACCTTACATGAACGGGAATTTGAATCCCTTTTTCTTTCCTTTTTGCATGTTCGTAACCTGTTTCATCATCTTTTTCATTTCTTCGAATTGCTTCAGTAGACGGTTCACTTCTTGAATCGATCTGCCGCTTCCTTTGGCAATCCGTTTCTTGCGGGATGCATTCATGGTTTCCGGATGTTCCTTTTCATGCGTTGTCATTGATCGGATGATAGCTTCAACATGACCGATTTGTTTTTCATCGATCTGAAGGTTGTCCATCCCTTTCATTTTATTCGCACCGGGAATCATTTTCAGAATATCATCAAGCGGTCCCATATTCCGCACCTGACCGAGCTGATCAAGGAAATCATCAAAGGTAAAAGTGGCTGTACGCATCTTTTTCTCTAATTCTTTCGCTTTTTCTTCATCTACATTGGCCTGTGCTTTTTCGATAAGGGTCAATACATCACCCATGCCGAGGATCCTTGACGCCATCCGTTCTGGATGGAACGCTTCAAGTGCATCCAATTTTTCACCCATACCGACGAATTTAATCGGCGTGTTGGTGACTGAACGAATTGAAAGTGCCGCACCACCACGTGTATCCCCATCAAGTTTCGTTAATACGGCTCCTGTCAGGCCCAGCTGTTCATTGAAGCTTTGGGCTACATTGACCGCATCCTGACCGGTCATCGCATCGACAACCAGGAAGATTTCATCTGGTTTTGTCAACTCTTTGATATCCTTCAGTTCGCCCATCAAGTTTTCATCAACATGAAGGCGGCCTGCGGTATCAATCAACACATAATCATGATGTTCTTCCTTAGCTTTTTCAATTGCCTGTTTGGCAATTTCAACAGGACTGACCTGGTCCCCAAGGGAGAAAACAGGCATGCTTAATTGTTTGCCAAGTGTTTCAAGCTGCTTAATCGCCGCCGGACGGTAAATATCAGCCGCAACGAGCAATGGCTTGCGGTTGTATTTTTTCCTTAGAAGATTGGCAAGCTTTCCGGTGGTCGTCGTTTTACCTGCACCTTGAAGACCTACCATCATGATGACAGTCGGTGGTTTCGAGGCAACGGCGATCTTGCTTTGTTCGCCGCCCATCAGCTCCGTCAATTCTTCCTTGACTACCTTTATTACCTGTTGACCGGGGGTTAAGCTTTTCAGCACTTCCTGACCTACCGAACGTTCACTGACACGTTTTACAAAAT
This sequence comes from Bacillus sp. T-10(2022), assembly GCF_056502895.1. Lineage (NCBI taxonomy): Bacteria > Bacillati > Bacillota > Bacilli > Caryophanales > Bacillaceae > Bacillus > Bacillus sp. T-10(2022). The sequence goes on along the minus strand of NZ_CP113518.1, from coordinate 1,841,067 downwards.
CCTTCACGACTTTAAAGTTAACATCCGCTTCAAGCAGGGCCAATCGAACTTCACGCATCATTTCTTTAACGTCCGCTTCGTTGACTTTCCCTTTTCCACGGATCTTTTGCATCGTGCTCTGCAGTCGGTCGGCCAATCCTTCAAATGCCATATTGCCGCCTCCTAATCCAACTTCTCAAGCGTTGTGATTGCGTCTAGCAGCTTCTCTTTTGAAAAGGATTCCTTTTCTATGAGTCCCTTCATATTCGCAATCCACTGGTTACGCTCTTGAAATTTTTGAAATAACAATAGCTTTGCTTCATATTCCTCAAGCATCGCTTCTGTTCTTTTTATATTATCATAGACTGCCTGCCTACTGACTTCGTATTCATCGGCAATCTCGCCAAGAGAGTAATCATCCAGATAGTAGAGGGACATATAGCTCTGCTGCTTCTCTGTTAACAACGATTGGTAAAAGTCATACAAATAATTAATCCGCGTTGTCTTTTCAAGCATCTTAGCAAGCCTCCCTGCTGTTAAGTGAAAACCCTTTACAAGTTTATATTGTAAAGCCTTGTTTATTTGATGTCAAGTTAAACTCCTTACCACTTGTTTGCAAAGCATTATTTATTTCTTTTCCCGCCTCTTTTTTGGACATTTCTGCAATTGTTCCTTCAATTATCTCTGTAAAAAAACCAGAAGAGAATTATCTCTTCCGGCTTACAATTTTTCTTAAACCTCTTCTTTATCGATGATATCAGCAAAAAGGCCATAAACATATTTCTCAGCATCGAATTCCTGTAGATCGTCCATCTTTTCACCTAGCCCGACAAATTTAACGGGAATGGCCAATTCATTGCGAATTGCCAATACAATTCCGCCTTTTGCGGTGCCATCAAGCTTTGTTAAAACAATACCGGACACATTGGTCGCTTCCTTGAATGTCTTGGCCTGAATGAGGGCATTTTGTCCAGTTGTTGCGTCAAGGGCAAGCAACACCTCGTGTGGTGCACCAGGTACTTCACGTTCAATTACACGTTTCACCTTTTCCAATTCCTTCATTAAGTTCACTTTATTCTGTAAGCGACCGGCAGTGTCACAGATCAGGATATCCGCTTTTCGTGCTTTGGCGGCCTGAATGGCGTCGAACATGACCGCAGCAGGGTCAGAGCCTTCACCCTGTTTGATTACACTGACGCCGACACGCTCTCCCCAAACCTCAAGCTGTTCAATCGCACCGGCACGGAAGGTATCCCCGGCAGCCAATACGACAGATTTACCTTCCATTTTAAATTTATGGGCAAGTTTACCAATGGTCGTCGTTTTCCCTACCCCATTAACCCCTACAAACAAAATGACCGTCAAACCTTCTTCTTGTATATTCAGGCTTGAAGTCGCTTCATCATCACCTTGGTAGATTTCCACTAGCTTTTCGGAAATGACGGACTGCACTTCCCTCGTATCAGAGATATTGCGAAGCTTGACTTCCCTTTTCAATTGATCAATCAGTTCCATCACAGTATCGAAGCCTACATCAGCCTGTATCAGGATTTCTTCAAGTTCTTCAAAAAAGTCCTCATCCACTTTCCGATAACGGGCAACAAGTTCATTAACCCTTCCAGTAAAGGAATTCCTTGTCTTTGTCAAACCTTGCTTGAATTTTTCCCCAATGGATACTTCTGCTTCAACTGATTTTTCTTTTTCTTCCTGGGTCGTAAATTTCTCTTTTAGCTTTTTGAAAAAACTCATTGTCCCACTTCCTCTAATTCATGAATTTTAAACTTCAATAAAGTTTTCTGATTCTTCCATCCGGACGGAAACAAGTTTGGAGACGCCTGACTCCTGCATCGTAATGCCATATAGGACATCTGCTTCTTCCATCGTGCCTTTGCGGTGAGTAATCACGATGAACTGCGTTTCCCTGCTGAACTTCCTTAAAAATTGACTGAACCGGACAACATTCGCCTCATCAAGCGCTGCCTCGACTTCATCAAGGATACAGAAAGGCACCGGACGCACTTTTAGAATGGAGAATAAAAGGGCTATGGCTGTCAATGCTCGTTCCCCACCCGATAAGAGGCTCAAATTTTGCAGTTTTTTCCCGGGAGGCTGTGCAATGATATCCACCCCTGTATTTAGTAAATCATCCGGATTTGTCAGTTTCAGCTCGGCTCTGCCTCCGCCAAATAAAGCTTTGAAGACTTGTTCGAATTCTTCACGGATCGAATAGAAGGTATCCGCAAAGCGCCGCTTCATTTCATCATCCATTTCATCGATGACTTGGAATAATGTATCCTTCGCCTGTTGAAGGTCTTCCTTTTGACTTAGAAGGAATTCATAGCGTTCAGCTACACGTGCGTATTCATCAATTGCACCTAGATTCACCGTCCCCAGTTCCTCGATTGCAAGCTTGATGAGCTTCACCCTTTTTTGAGCTTCTTCTGAAGGCATCATCAATGGATACTGTTCTTTAGCACCTTCAAAGGAAAGGGTATATTCTTCTCTCAAGTGGTCGAGACGATTTTCCAGTTCGACATCCAGACGAGTTAATTTCACTTCTTCATCCTTCATCACTTCGACAATGCCTCTATAAAGTCGATTTTCTTCTTTCAAGGACAGTTCAAGCGATTCAACTTCCTTTAGAAGCTCGTTTTTTTCCTGTTTTTTTATGGTGATCCCTTCAATTGCCCCATTTTTGTCGAGCAATTTCTGCTGAGCCATATCTTCCAGTGACTCTTCCCCGCTTGAACTGTCTGTCATTTCATTGGTCAGGAGCCCTAAATCATCTTTGTTTTCGGCAAGCCTGCTTGTTTCCTTTGAAAGATCCGATTCAATGCGTTCCATCTTCTCTTTTTGGTTTTGCAGCTGGCCACGCTTAGAGGCAAGCATTACCCTCAGTTCATTCGTTTCTTCAGCAAGGCTCTCTTTTGAGGATTGTTGGGATTGCTTTTGTTCGGTCATTTCGGAAATCAACCTGTCAAGCCCTTCAATTTCCGATTTACATGAGTCCAAAAGTTCTTCCAGCTCTTCAAGTCTTGCTGTTTTTTGCTGTTGTTCTTCTAAATATGAATTTTTATCCAAATCATAAAGATGCAGCCGCTCATTCACATTTCTTTCCTGCAGCTCCACTTCACGGAGTTCGCCCTTAAGGGTTTGTTCTTGTAATCGAAGTCTCTCTCCAGTTTTTCTGGTTTGTTCAAGCGTTTGCTCTTGAACACCCACATCCACTTTGAGCTGTTTGACTTGCTTTTCTAGCTGATTCGTTTTAGCTTCCATGGCAGCAAGTTTTTGTTGGAGCTCTTCCAATTCCGTTTTCCTTGAAAGCAGGGAGGTCGTTTTTTGCTTTAAGGCTCCGCCAGTCATTGAACCGCCTGGATTGACGATATCCCCCTCAAGTGTTACGAAGCGGAAACGGTGCTGCATCATTTTCGCCAGGTCATTTGCACCTTTTAAATCTGTAGTGATCATCACGGTTCCCAATAGGTTTTCTGCAATCGCTGCATGCCTATCATCATATTGGATCAATGAGGAACCAGTCCCTACAAAAGCTGAATGGCTCTTCAGCATCGATAATTGGTTAGCTGATATCTCTCTTGCCTTTATGACTGATAAAGGCAAGAACGTCGCACGCCCATACCTATTTTTCTTCAAGAAGGAAATGGCTTCCCGTGCATGCTCTTCGCGTTCCACGACAACATGCTGCATCGCTCCGCCCAGAGCCGTTTCGATGGCCGTTTCATATTCCTTTGGAACCTTAATCAATTCCGCAACTGCCCCTTCAATGCCTGGAAGGGTTTCTTTCGCTTTTAAAACCTCTTTTACACCCTGAAAGAAGCCTGCATAATCATCTTCCATTTCTTCAAGCAGTTCCTTACGTGATTTTGCCTGTTGAAGGAATTGATAGGCCTTGTAAAGGGTGGTTTCTTGTTTTTGATACGTATCTTTTGCCGCATTCAATTTATTCTGCTGATTTCGGAAATAAGTGACATGCTCTTCAAGCTGCTTGGTCATATTGTCCATCAGCTTTGAATATTCCACTTTTTTAGCAGTGATATCCATTCTTTCGGTTAAGAACTTTTCATTTTCCATGTCAAGTTTAGCATTTTTATGTTCCTGCTGTGTTAGCTGCTGGAGCAGGTATTGTTTTTCGTTTTTAGCCGATGCCTGCTTGTTCAACCACTCGATATAGTCACTCTTTTTCGCTTCGATCATCGCCTCGATATCACTATTGAATAGGCCCAGGCTTTTTTGTTTTTCATGTAAGGTTTCAGAAATCCCTTTCACTTCCAAGTTCAGTGCATTCAGGATTTCCGTTTCTCTTTCCTTTTGCAAAGACAGACGCTCGACAGCAGCCTCACCTTCCACAATCGCTTTTTCCAGCTGTGACTTGTTTTGGGCGGCATTTTTCTTCCGTTCTTTCAAAACTTCTTTACGGCCTTCAAGCTTTTCAAGTTCTTCGCTGGCATTCAGGAGAATTTCCTGAAGACCATTGATCGATGTCTCAAGCGTCGCAAGACTATCCCTTAGCTTTTTGAGATGCGCTTCCCTATCATGAAGCTGTCCTGCCATTTGCTGTTCCATTTCATTATGTTTTTCAAGTTCCTGTGAAAGTTTTTCCCATTTTTCATAAAGTTCTTCTATTTCAAAAACGGTTAAAGCCACTTCTATTTGCTCAAGCTCGTCTTTCTTCGCCAAAAATTCCTTGGCGAGGGAAGACTGAATTTTTAACGGCTCCACCTGCCCCTCCAATTCATGGAGGATATCATGGACACGGTTTAAGTTATCCTGTGTTTCCGTCAGCTTCGATTCCGCTTTTCGTTTTCTCGTTTTATACTTCAGGACACCGGCTGCTTCTTCAAAAATCACTCGTCTTTCTTCAGCCTTACTGCTAAGGATTTCTTCCACTTTCCCTTGGCTGATGATGGAAAACGCTTCTCTCCCAAGACCAGAATCCATGAAAAGGTCTATGATGTCTTTCAGACGGCAACCTTGATTATTAATGAAAAATTCACTTTCTCCCGATCGATATACACGTCTTGTCACACTGACTTCATGAAAGTCAATTGGCAGGGAATTGGTCTCGTTATCAAGGGTCAATGATACTTCCGCAAAATTCAACGCTTTCCTCGTGTCACTTCCCGAAAAGATGATATCTTCCATTTTTGCTCCACGCAGTGATTTCGCAGACTGCTCTCCAAGTACCCATCGGACTGCATCGGTCACATTACTTTTACCGCTTCCGTTTGGTCCAACCACTGCCGTGACACCAGGTACAAAATCAATCGAAATTTTCTCTGCGAAAGATTTAAATCCTACAACGTCCAAACGTTTGAGGAACATGACCTTTCCCCCTCTACTGTTCAACTATCTTGTTGATTTTTTTTCTTTTAAAACGATCAATGCATGCTCGGCAGCATGCTGCTCCGCTTCTTTTTTGGATTTTCCTATTCCAGAGCCCAGCTCTTCCCCATTCAAGGAGACGGTCGAAACAAACTCCCGATTATGAGCAGGTCCTTTTTCCTGTAAAATCTTATATTGCAGGACACCGATGGCATCACGCTGGATCAGCTCCTGAAGCTGGCTCTTATAATCCATCACATGAGAAAAAGCACCCTCGTCTATCTTCGGAAACACGACATTAGTCAAAAACTGCACCACTGGCTCTAATCCTTGATCAAGGTACAAAGCACCAATATAGGCTTCGAATACATCCGCAAGCATGGCAGGGCGTTCTCTTCCGCCTGTCATTTCTTCCCCTTTTCCGAGCAATACATATTCCCCGTAAGAAAGACTATTGGCAAAAGCAACAAGTGAAGGCTCACATACAATGGCTGCCCTCAGTTTGGTAAGTTCACCTTCGCTCATCATCGGATATTTTTGATATAAGTATTTAGAGATGGTCAGTTCAAGTACAGCGTCCCCCAAGAATTCAAGCCTTTCATTATCTTCATAAGGCTTACGGCGATGCTCATTCACATAAGATGAATGTGTAAAAGCTTGTTTCAATAAATTTTCATCTTTAAAATGAAAACCCAGATTTTCTTGCAACTGTTTAAATTTATTATCCTTGATTGATGGTTTACGATTATTTCCGTTCCTACGCATCACAAAAAACCCTCCACAACGGTTCAAAAAGCATATTTTTCCAATATATAAAAAGAAACCTGGCAGGAATTCCTGTCAAGCTTTCCTATGTACCATCATACATTATTATCCGCTTAAAGAAAACTAATGGCAAAAGACCGCTGCCATTCAGGCGGTGCTTACCCGCGTACATGCTCATTCCCATATCTGACGCGGCATCAAACTTCTTTAGTAATAAGAGAAAGCCCCGTTAAAAAACGGAGCTTTTAGTCAAATGACAATTCATTACATAGTGCTTTGTATGTAATTCACAGCATCACCTACTGTGGCGATTTTTTCAGCGTCATCGTCCGAAATTTCCATATCAAACTCGTCTTCGAATTCCATGACTAGTTCAACTACATCCAGGGAATCGGCACCAAGATCTTCTTTGAAAGAAGCTTCAAGTTTTACTTCTGATTCTTCTACGTTCAAACGATCTACAACGATTTTAGTTACTCTTTCTAATACATCTGCCAATGTGTTCACCTCCCCTCAAGACATTATAAATTAATTTCGAAAAAAATCAAAGAAAACTTACATGACCATTCCGCCATCCACATGAAGTGTTTGCCCAGTCATATATTTGCTGGCATCGGAAGCGAGGAAAGACGCCACTGCAGCAATATCTTTAGGGTCACCGAACCGTGCAAGCGGAATTTGGTCCAGCATGGCTTTTCGGACGTCTTCAGGCAATTCCCCAGTCATATCCGTAGAGATGAAACCTGGGGCAATCGCATTGACCGTAATGCCTCTTGAAGCAAGTTCCTTTGCCGTGGTTTTAGTCAAACCGATCACGCCAGCTTTAGCCGCTACATAATTAGCCTGCCCTGCATTTCCGCTGACGCCGACGATCGATGCCATATTGATGATCCTGCCGCTGCGCTGCTTCATCATTTGCCTTGTAACCGCCTTTGTGCATAGGAACACGCCTTTAAGATTCGTATTGATAACAGAATCCCATTCATCTTCTTTCATACGCATCAATAGGTTATCACGTGTGATACCTGCATTATTAACCAGGATATCCACTCTGTCAAACTGTTCGATGACCTCTTTGATCATGCTTGTCACCGATTCACTATTTGCAACATCGCATTGGACGGCGAATGCCTTACGGCCCAATGCCTTGATTTCTTCAACCACTTCATTCGCTTTAGCTTCACTGCCGGAATAGTTGATGGCAACGTCTGCTCCCTGACGGGCAAGTTCCAATGCAACTTCCCTGCCAATACCTCGTGAAGCTCCCGTTACAAGTGCTTTTTTACCTTCGAGGATCATGCTTGTACCCCCTTCAATGTTTCAATTGTTTTAGTTAGAGTATCTATATCGGAAACCGAATGAATTTGAACGGAACGATCGATTTTCTTTATCAAACCGCCCAATACTTTCCCAGGGCCCACCTCGATGAACGTATCCACGCCCAATTCAAGCAGATTTTTCACGCTGTCTTCCCAAAGGACCGGTGAATACAGCTGTTCGATTAATTTTTCTTTAATTTCAGCAGGTGCTGTAATCGGCTTAGCAGTTACGTTTGAAATGACAGGAATTTCTGCCTGTTTGAAGCTTACTTCATCGAGGACACCCTGTAACTTTTCTGCTGCCGGTTTCATTAATTCCGAATGGAACGGTCCACTCACTTCAAGAGGAAGAGCCCGTTTAGCCCCATTTTCCTTGGCTTTTACACTTGCAAGTTTAACCCCTTCAGAGGTGCCTGAAATGACGATTTGCCCTGGACAATTAATATTGGCCAATTGAACGGATTCACCAGTGGCCGTAATTTCAGAAGTGACTTCAGATAGAGCTTCACGGTCCATTCCCAATATCGCAGCCATAGAGCCTTGGCCATTCGGTACCGCAGCTTCCATGAATTCACCACGTTTACGCACTGTATATACGGCATCTTCAAAAGAAATTGCGCCAGATGCCACTAATGCGGTATATTCGCCTAAGCTGTGCCCGGCTGTATAATCGGGTTTGATCCCCGCTTCTTCCAGTTCCTTGACAAAAGCATAACTCGTGGTCAATAAAGCAGGCTGTGCATTATAAGTCACCGTTAATTCTTGTTGTGTGCCATTAAAGATCAATTCGGAAAGTGGAAAATCAAGTTTTTCATCTGCTGATCGAAAAATTTGCTGAGCACGCTCGTTTTCCTGAAATAAGCCATGCCCCATTCCTATTGATTGTGATCCTTGTCCTGGAAAGACAAATGCAATTTTACCCATATGTTACTCCCCTGCCTCTTTGATTTATTATTGTTTTTCTATCGTCTCCGCAATTGTCGATATGACGTCATTTCCAACCATATCGCGAGTCTGGCGGATTGCATTATAGACTGCATTCGCATCTGAAGAACCATGAGCCTTAATGACAGGGGCCTTCAAACCGAAGAGGCCGGCACCACCATACTCCGAGTAATCCATTTTATTTTTTATGCCTTTTAGTTCAGGCTTTACCATTGCTGCAGCCAGCTTACTCTTTAGGTTGCTCATCAAGGCCGTTTTCACCATTTTAAATACACTCATAGCAGTGCCTTCAAGCGTCTTTAACACCATATTTCCCGTGAAGCCGTCCGTCACGACAACATCTGCCGGCCCGCTTAGGAGGTCCCTTGCCTCTACATTGCCTATAAAGGATATCTCCGATGATTGCTGCAGTAATGTAAAGGCATGCTTAGTCAGTTCATTCCCTTTTTTTTCTTCTGTTCCGATATTAAGTAATCCGACACGGGGCTTTTCGATTCCCCGCACTTTTTGAGCATAAACAGATCCCATTATGGCGAATTGAAGGAGATGCTCCGGTTTCGCATCGGAGTTCGCACCTACATCCAGTAGTACAAAACCTTTGCCATCGATTGTCGGAAGGGTTGGAGCCAACGCCGGACGTTCAATGCCTTCTATCCTTCCGACCACAAACAAGCCTGCAGCCATTAGCGCCCCCGTATTGCCTGAAGAAATGCATGCATCCGCTTCTCCGTCAGCCACTTGCTGTGCAGCCAATACCATCGAGGCGCTTTTCTTGCGGCGAACAGCACGAACAGGTTCATCGGTGCTTAATATTTTTTCATCAGTATGTATGACCTTTATACGGCCATGTTTCGCTAAGTATTGGTTGATCTCCGATTCATTGCCTATCAAGGTGATTTCCACATCGGAAAAAGTCTCGACAGCTTTCATCGCTCCCAAAACCTGTGCCTTGGGAGCATTATCGCCACCCATTGCATCTATCGTTATCTTCATTTTCTTTCATCCTTTACTAGCAAGTTAAGAGCGATACATTTCGAACTCGCCTTTAAAAACCAGTTCATTACCCACGTAGCTTCTAACCTCCACCACGGAACGATCGTTGGTGTGGTCCACGTTTTTAACCCTAGCTTTAGCTACCACTCTTTCATTTTCCTTAACAGAACGAGTAAATAAAATGGATGCTTTCGCAGTTAATGCCAATTCATCATTTATGACTGCTACAGCCAATGAATTTGCTTGGGCAAAAAGGTGATGTCCCCTTGCAATTCCATTCCTCTTAAAGACATGCTCCTTATTTATATCCAAAATCGAAATTGCATTGTCATCTAAATTAAGATCAATTACTTCCCCGATGATTTCATCCAAAGGCAATGCCCTGATTTCGTCACTGAATTTTTTCTCGGCCACGCTTTTAATACGTTCACGCAGTTCCGGTATCGATAATTCAAGACGGTCAAGCCTAATGGTCTGGACGCTCACCGAATATTTTTCAGCCAGCTCCTCATCCGTTACAAAAGGATTCTGTTTAATCGTTTCGATTAATAATTGCTGGCGTTCCTTCTTATTTCTTCGCATTTGAAGGTCACCATCCGTAGTATTATGACTAGGTACTAATAGTAGTATATATATTTTAAAAACAGATTGCAAGATATTGAGTAAAATCTCACAATCTGCTATTGGGTTTTTTATTCAGTTCAGTCCAGCTTTTCTCCCGTGAATACTCCCGTTCCCGCTAAATAGTTCCGCAGCGGTGCATACTCAGGGGAATGCCAAAAGCTTTGGGAGGCAATCAATTTTGCAGCATCTTCCCTTGCAACTTCCAGGGTCCTGTAATCATGGACCATGTCGGCTACCTTGAACTCGGGAAGGCCGCTTTGTTTTTTACCGAAGAAGTCCCCGGGGCCGCGTAGTTCCAAATCTTTTTCGGAAAGGGCGAATCCATCGTTTGTCTCGGTCATGATTTTCATCCGTTCTTTGCCGACTTCCGTTTTCGGATCAGCCAGCAGGATGCAAAAGGACTGATCGCTTCCCCGTCCAACCCTTCCGCGCAGCTGATGCAACTGTGAAAGCCCAAAGCGCTCCGCATCATAAATGACCATTACCGTTGCATTTGGAACATTCACCCCAACCTCGACAACCGTCGTGGAAACAAGGATTTGTGCTTCATTGGCACTAAACTGCTGCATCACTTCGTCTTTTTCATCCGCGGGCAGCCGGCCATGCATAAGTCCCACTTTGTACCTGTTCGCAAAGTATTGAGTCAGCATTGCATGAACATCGAGAACATTCTGTAAAGAATCGAGTTTCTCCGACTCCTCAATCAATGGACAGATAACGTAAGCCTGTCTCCCTTTCTTTAGTTCCTTTTCGACAAATGTTAAGATCCGATCAAGCATTTGGTGTTTCGCCCAATAGGTTTCTATCGCTTTACGCCCGGCAGGCATTTCATCGATCGTCGAGACGTCCATTTCCCCAAACACTGTAATTGCAAGCGTTCGCGGAATCGGTGTAGCCGTCATGAAAAGTACATCTGGATTTGTACCCTTTTCACGAAGGATCCGGCGCTGCTCCACTCCGAAACGATGTTGTTCGTCCGTTATGACAAGTCCCAGGTTCCGAAAATTCACTTCATCCTGTATCAATGCATGTGTTCCTATCAAAAGATCTAGCTCGCCGGATTCCAGCATTTGCAATAGTTCCTTGCGCTTTTTGCCTTTTACCGAACTTGTCAACAATGCGACCTTCACTCCACTCGGTTCCAACATCGCCTTCAGCGATTGAGTATGCTGCTCAGCCAAGATTTCCGTCGGGACCATTAGAGCACCTTGGAAACCTGCTGTAATCGTCGCCTTCAGGCATATGGCGGCAACCACCGTTTTTCCAGACCCGACATCACCTTGAAGCAGGCGATTCATCCTGTAGGGAGATTTCATGTCATTCATTATTTCCTCGACGACCCTATTCTGGGCGTTCGTCAAAGGAAAAGGGAGAGTTCCTACAAAGGCTTCCAGCTGCTCCATGTCAAACTCCTGGCCAATTCCTTTTGACTGCTCCCGCTGCACTTTACGAAGTGCCTGCATTTTAAGTTGAAACAATAAAAATTCTTCATAGACAAAACGGCGGCGAGCCTTTTTCACCTCATTGGCCGATTGAGGGAAATGCATGGTACGAAGAGCGTCGTTACGCGGCATCAGTTTGTATGCCGACAATAATTGCGGGGGCAGATTTTCTTCTATCATGGCCCCATATTCAGAAAATGCATTGGAGATAAAGCGGCGGAGCCCTTTGACAGTAATGCTGCCCTTCACTGAGTACACCGGTTCGAACTCTTTCTCCCGGCTACGATCGCCAACGTGGCATTCCGAGCCTGTAATGGTTTGGCGATGACGATCCCACTTTCCCGTTACCGTTACGGTTTCGCCTATCGCAAGCTTCGGCTTCAGATATGGCTGGTTAAAAAAAATCACATTTATTAAATATCTCCCCGTTAACACTTTAATCGTAAGCCTGGATTTTTTCTTTCCGAAGTATCCTAATGTAGGCACCGTATGAACTTTGCCTTCTATGGTAACCCGCTCATCATGCTCGACCGTTTCTAAATCCCTCAATCGGTAATCTTCATAGCGATATGGGAGATGCTCAAGGAGATCCGCGACGGTATGGATCTCCATTTCCCCCAAAGCTGCCCCCGTTTCGGCCCCAATGCCCTTTACTGCTGTTATGGGTTCCTGTAAAGCGGGGTTCACTTCTTATTCAGCGGCAAGCCAAAGATTTTGGCTTCCAACTCCCGTCCAGTCGGTGTTGCCGCTAAACCTCCTTGTGCAGTTTCCCTAAGAGCCGATGGCATCGTTTGCCCGATTTTGTACATCGCATCAATCACTTCATCACACGGTATGCGGCTTGTGATCCCCGCTAGCGCCATATCAGCGGCAACCATAGCATTGGCTGCCCCCATGGCATTACGCTTTACACAAGGCACCTCCACAAGCCCAGCAACAGGGTCACACACAAGGCCAAGCATGTTCTTTAATGTGATTGCCATCGCTTCTGCACTTTGTGCAGGTGTCCCTCCTGCCATTTCAACGATGGCTGCCGCCGCCATGCCCGAAGCAGAACCGACTTCAGCCTGACAGCCCCCTGCGGCTCCAGAGATCGAAGCATTATTCGCTACAACAAAACCAAACGCCCCTGCTGTAAATAGGAACTCAATTTTCTGTTCCCGATTCGGCTTTAATTTATTTTGCAAAGCAAAAAGTGTTCCAGGCACAACACCGGCAGATCCGGCAGTCGGTGTCGCACAAATCGTTCCCATGGCTGCGTTCACTTCGTTTGTTGCCACCGCTTTGCTTACCGCATCCAGCAGCAGTTCACCGGATAAGGAATTTCCTGATTTAATGTAAGTCTGAAGAAGGACTGCATCCCCTCCCGTCAGGCCGGAAACGGACCGGACACCTTGAAGTCCTTTTTCAACTGCCTGTTCCATTACATCCAGGTTGACCCCCATCTGGCGGATGATTTCTTCACGGCTTTTTCCCGTAACTTCCATTTCCTGTTCTATCATCAGCGTTGAAATTTTCTTTTGCTTTGATTCAGCTAATTCTACTAATTCCGCTACATTTCGAAACATGATTTCTTCTCCTTCCTAAGTGGAGACGATTGCCCTATCAATCCACAATCCTCGCTACTTGAGTGATGTTGGGGAGTGCTGTAATTTCAGCGATGACGTGATCCTCCAGGTTTTGGTCCACTTCAATCGTCATCAAGGCCATCTTCCCTTTTTCTTTTCGGGAGACTTCCATCTGGCCAATATTGATTTGATGCTTGGCTAATATGTTTGAAACATTTGCGATGGCACCAAATCGATCATCATGAACGACGAGTATGGCAGGGTTGTGCCCGGAGAGCCTCAATTTAAACCCGTTCAGTTCGACGATTTCGATTTTTCCCCCGCCTATCGATATTCCGACAAGTTCCAGTTCACCATCATCATCACCAACCGTTATTTTTGCTGTATTGGGATGCTCCGGTACGGCTTCTTCTTCCCGAAAAGTAATTTTCATCTTTTTTTTACGGGCTATTTCCAGCGATTCTTTGATTCTCTCATCAAATGTATCAAAATCAAGTAAGCCTCCTACAATGGCTACATCCGTTCCATGGCCTTTATAGGTTTTGGCAAATGATCCGTAAAAAGAAATATGGACCCATTTTGGTTCCCGGTCGAATAAATTCCTGGCAACCCTGCCGATCCTTGCAGCTCCTGCCGTATGGGAACTAGAGGGGCCGATCATAACAGGACCAATTATATCGAATACACTTCTAAATTTCATGACTTGCTCCTCCTTCTATACACTGGGAGTCAGTTTAATAATAAAGGCTGATATATTGTAATTACAATTACTCTGTCCGTAATCCTTCTTTTCATAAAAAATAAAACTGCATAGCCTAATGACATATGCAGTTTATTGCCTTTTATTTTTTTCAGGATCCTCAAACATTGTGACGAATAAGTCTCCCTCATCTTCATGGTTCTCTACTTATTCAATTGAAAAAATGAAAGAATATAAAGGTTGTTTCCCATTATGCACTTCAACTTCAACGTCTTCGTAATTCTCATTACAAAACGCAACAAGACTTTCGACATTTTCAGCAGTGGCATCTTCTCCATATAAAATGGTAAGGATTTCTGAATCTTCGTCAATCATATCGGAAAGAAGATCTTTTGCCGCTTGGGTCATGTCTTTATCCTTCACTTTGATGGTGCCTTCAGCAATTCCCATGAAGTCCCCGGTCTCGATTGCAAGACCGTCAATGTTGGTATCCCGGACAGCATAAGTAATCTGGCCCGTTTTCACATGCGAAAGGGCTTCGATCATCGCTTTTTTATTCTCTTCAGCATCAATTGAAGGGTTGAAAGCCAGCAATGCAGCCATTCCCTGTGGTACTGTTTTCGTTGGGATGACAGTCACATGATCCCCAAGTACATCTGCAGCCTGATTGGCCGCCATGATGATATTTTTATTGTTAGGCAAGATGATCACATGATCTGCATATGCCTCTTCGACAGCTTTAACGATATCTTCCGTGCTAGGATTCATCGTTTGTCCGCCTTCGATGACGGACTTAGCACCGATGCTTTTGAATAATTCGCTGATGCCAGCACCCATCGCCACTGACACTACAGCGTACTTCTCTTTGGTGGACGGTTTAGTTTGAAGCGGTGTATTCGTCTGACCTACAATCGCAGTATGCTGTTCACGCATATTATCGATTTTCATTTTTATTAAGCTACCATATTGCTGTCCATAATTCAGGCACGTGCCAGGCTGTTCAGAGTGAATATGTACCTTGACGACTTCATCATCTGAGATGACTAATAAAGAATCTCCGTATTCACTTAAATCATTTCTGAATTTTTCTTCATCAAATGATTCATTGGCAAGTTTTTCACTTTCCAATCGGACCATGAATTCCGTGCAGTAGCCATACACGATATCTTCCGTGTTCATATGCCCTTGTACATTCATGTGATGTTCGGCATTGATCATGTCATCCATGCTTGGGCCATTTGCAGGTCGGACTGGAAGGGCCTCACCTTTCAGCTCAGCAAGGAAACCTTCATAAACGAACACCAACCCTTGCCCGCCGCTATCAACGACTCCCACTTCTTTTAAGACTGGAAGAAGATCCGGTGTGCGTTTTAAAGAAGCATTGGCCTCCGTAACGATTTCTTCCATCACCTGAATAAGGTCTATATGATTTGCTGCTGATGAAACCGCTTGCTTGGCTGCATCTTTTGCAACCGTTAAAATGGTTCCTTCAACAGGTTTCATGACGGCTTTATAAGCTGTCTGAACCCCCGCTTCAAAAGCTTGGGCAAATTCTTCACTATTGATTTCCGATTTATGTTCAATCGCTTTAGCAAAACCGCGGAACAGTTGCGAAAGGATAACTCCCGAATTGCCGCGTGCGCCCATTAGCAGTCCTCTTGAAAGTGACGCACCCACTTTCCCGATGTGTTCCTGGACGTTATTTTGCACTTCCTTCGCACCCGAAGTCATCGATAAATTCATATTCGTTCCTGTATCCCCATCTGGAACAGGGAAAACATTCAACGCATCAACCATTTGGGCATTAGCCGCTAAATGGTTGGCACCTTGAATGATCATTTCTGCAAAGCGCTTTCCGTTCAAACTTGTAATTGACACAAAACTTTCCTCCTATACTTAAGGGTTCGTCACACGAACTCCCTGTACAAAAATGTTGACGGAATCAACAGCTAATCCTACAGTTTTGTCCAGGGTGTACTTTACCTTTGATTGCACATTATGTGCAACTTCCGAGATTTTCGTTCCATAACTTACGATAATATACATATCGATATGAACTTCTTCCTCTTCTTGACGGACAATTACACCCTTAGTAAAGTTTTCTTTTCTTAAAATTTCGGCAATGCCGTCTTTAAATTGTTTTTTGGAAGACATTCCTATAATTCCGTAGCAATCCACGGCTGCGCCGCCTGCTACAGTAGCGATAACCTCATTAGAGATATCAATTTGTCCATACTTCGTTTGTAATTCGATAGACATTTTCTTTTCCCTCCCAAAAATCAAATCAACTAAAGACATTTTACTATAATGTCTATGGTTTTAAAAGTAAATGTCTTACGGTACTATATATAATTCAATTTTGAAGTATGTATGTCAAGGTTTTTTTCTTGAAAGTAATTAACTGAAGTATTGCATTCTAACGGTAGGTATGATAAATTATTAAAGTATTTTACAAAGACTTAAGACGACTGCGAAAAACTTAAGCTTGTTGTAGTTAGGAGGGAATTTGACATGGCACGTAAATGTGTAATCACTGGAAGAAGAACTCGTTCTGGTAACAGCCGCTCTCACGCAATGAACGCTAGCAAGCGTACATGGGGCGCTAACCTTCAAAAAGTACGTATTTTAGTTGACGGTAAACCTAAACGTGTATACGTTTCTGCAAGAGCTCTTAAATCGGGCAAAGTAGAACGCGTATAATGTTACGGCATCCTCTTAGGATGCCTTTTTACTTGTAATGGCCGGTATTTAATGGGGATGGTTTCAATTCGTTGATCAGGTCTTTCCTGCATCAAGGAGGGAGCCTTCACCCATTAATGGATGGCCGCCCCTTTTTACCGAAAAAATAACACCTCCCTTAATTTGAGAGGTGTCATGGAGATAAGTATCAGCCTTTTTTAAACGCTCCGAGCATAGCCCTTACCAAACTGCCCAGAACTTTTGGCAATTTAATCGTATAAAATTTCATCATGCCCCTCCTCTTTGCATCCCACAATTAAAGATGAAGTGGAATTTTTCTATTACAACATAAGCTTTTAAGCGGATATAGGATGATCGTAATTATATCCGAATCTGCTCTAAGCATGAATTTTAATCACTGCTTCTTATCACCATTAATATGCCTTTCTCAAATGAAACATTCCCAGATTCGGAAATTAGTTCATTGCTGATGCAAAGCGTCGAACCTATTTCCAAGCTTGCATCATCCAGCGGGTATTTGAAACCCGAAAGTGTAATGCCGGTGACTTCAGCCGTTACGGGGAGCAATGACAAGTATTTCTTATCTTTCAAAGCAGTGACCTCATATGAACCTGCTGTCTTTACTGTGAATATATTTTGCCGATCGACTATGTATATATCCATATCGCCATGATGAGGGAGGACACTTTCTTTTTGGAGCAGCTGGATATTCCCAAGAAAATGGTCCATTCTTCCCCCTGTTGCGCCCAGAATGTGAATTTCACTTGGCTTTTGCCCTATTGCCCATTTAAAAGCGATCTCTAAATCCGTTTCATCCTTTTCCGAAGAATATAGATTGATTTGTTCCAGCCTTTGCTCAATTTTCCTGTATTCATCTTCCGAAACTGAATCAAAATCCCCAAAACCGTATCTAGGTTCGATACCTTTTTCAAGCAAAGACCATACTCCCCTGTCAACCCCGACCCAAAGGTCAGTCTTCTCCTTATACGATGTCAGATCCGGCCAAAAACATTCCGGACCTCCAGCCATAATACTAATAATCATCGAAATCATCCTTTTCTTTACATATTCATATTAAAGATTCCTATGTTTGATTGATAAAAAAAGCCGATCACCATCATACGAATATGATAGTGTCGGCTTATATCACTTTCCCCGAATCTTTTGAATCGCTGCGTTTCGATCTTCTTGATTATATATTGCCGAGCCTGCCACAAGGATTGTCGCCCCTTGTTCAATACATAGTTTAGCCGTTTCTTCATTTACTCCTCCATCAATCTCTATTTCCAGATTTTGATTATACATTTCCGCCATCGCCTTCACTTCGGCAATTTTGGGAAGAACGGATTTAATGAACTTTTGTCCGCCAAAACCAGGATTGACCGTCATCAACAATACCATGTCAATATCTTCGATTATTGGTTGGATCAAGGAAGCTGGAGTGGCTGGATTAAGCACCACGCCTGCCTTTACACCAAAAGATTTAATCAATTGGATCGTCCGATGCAAATGTGTGCATGCCTCTACATGTACAGTTATATAATCGGCTCCTGCTTTCGCGAAGGCCTCGATATAACGATCTGGTTGTTCGATCATTAAATGAACATCAAGCGGAAGCTTTGTTATGGGACGGATGGCATCGACAATCAGCGAGCCTATCGTTATATTCGGCACGAAATGCCCATCCATGACATCTACATGGATTAAATCCGCTCCGCCCCTTTCCACATCAAGAATTTCTTCTCCCAATTTTGCAAAGTCAGCTGATAAAATGGATGGTGCGATTTTAACCATTTTAATACCTCGGCTTTCTATCTCTGATTTCTTCTAAGAATTGCATATAATGTTCATATCGATAACGTGGAATTTCCCCGGCATCAACCGCTTCCTTCACTGCACACTTTGGTTCTTTATCGTGCAGGCAGGCCCTGAATTTACAGTCTTCCCCATGCTTATGCATTTCCGGGAAGCAATAGGATAACCGTTCAGCTTCCATTTCCATGAATTCAAGTGAACTGAACCCTGGAGTATCCGCGACAAGTCCAGAGCCGATATGAATCAATTCAACGTGGCGGGTGGTATGCTTCCCACGTCCCAAGTGTGAAGAAATATCATCCGTCTTTAAAGCCAATTCAGGATTGATTGCATTCAGCAAAGACGATTTCCCAACACCTGACTGCCCGGCAAATACACTGGTTTTTCCTTCTAAATACGGCACTAGTTCTTCAATTCCTCCAGCGGTAACAGAAGATGTTTCCAGTACAGTATAGCCAAGTTTCTGATAGTCCTTGATATACTGAGACAATTTCTTTTGGTTTTCAGCTGTAACCAAGTCCAGTTTCGTCACGACGATAATCGGTTCGATTTCGTTATCTTCAATCAGTACGAGGAATCGATCAAGCAATGCCGGACTGAAATCAGGTTCTACTGCCGAAAAGACAAGGATTGCCTGGTCTACATTCGAGATTTGCGGACGTATCAATTCATTCTTTCGCGGTTTTATTTCGGTCACGGTCCCGTCCGTTTTATTTTCCGCTTCAAACACAACATAATCACCCACGAGCGGGGTTACCTTATTCTTCCTGAACAGGCCCCTTCCACGGCATTGATAGACCTCTTCACCATCAAGGACATAATAAAATCCACTTAGTGCTTTGATAATTTTTCCTTCGGGCATAACCACACTCCTAATTATTAAATTTATTCTGGATATGAGACGGATTCGTCAATGATGACCTGATTGTCCCGCATGACTTTATATCCTGCTTTCTTATCCGGGGAAACCATTAATTCGATCGTTCTCTTCGCATCTTCCCTTATATAGAATGTTTCTTGAGGCTCAGTCATGCTATTGTCGATATCCTCGATGAAAATTTGTATTTTTTGCGTTTTGCCTGGCTCAACCGGATCATACTCGATTTTGATTTCCTCCGTTACACTCTTGGGAGGAATCTCTTCTTTCCCTTTTGAAATGACCACTTTCACAGTACTGCCCTTTTCCACCTTCGTAGAAGGTTCCGGTGACTGGGAAATGACAAGCCCCTCCGCTACGGAATCATCATAGATTTCTTCTTCGACATCGATCTTTATTCCACTTTCACTGGAATAATCATCAAGGCCAGCTTTATTGAACCCCGTTAAGTTCTTCAAGCTCAGGAGATCTGCCCCTTTACTGACCGTTAACTCGAGCTCCGTTTCGGATGGTACGACCTCAGTGGCACCCGAGGGCGATTGTTCAATGATCGTGCCGGCTGCACTGTCATCATATTTTTCGGTAACGCTTATGTTTTTGAATCCCATTTTATCAAGCAGGGATTTAACATCAGAGTAGTCTCGACCTTCATAGCTGGACAATGAAATCGTCTCTTTACCAATGCTTTGATAAATATCGATCACTGCACCTTCCTTGACCGTCTTACCTTCCTTAGGGTTGGTTTTGATCACAAGACCAGCTTCCACCTCTTCATCTTCAATCTCAATCGTTTCTCCAACTTTCAAATCCAATTCAAGCAATTCAGTAATGGCATCATCCAATTCTTCCCCTTTAAGGTCCGGGATCGTCACTTCCTTCGAGACAAGGAGGGGAGGTAAAACAGTGACAGATAAAACAGCAAGCAGGGCGAGAACTAAAAAGGTGGTCACCAGGATTGCAGGCATGTTCTTTCGTTTTTTACCTTTATGTTCCGACTTGTTTTTTTGTTTTTTCTGTTTCTTTTGTTTCTTCTGTTTCTTTTTCGATTTACTCTCTGCTACAGAATCACTTTCCTCATCATCCGCATAAACTAAAGTATTTTTTTCAGGACCCCTTATGATTGTCTCATCGACGCTGGAAAGCTGATCATCCGTTATGACGGGGATGGCTTTTGTTGCATCATGATCTTCGGGAATGGCAAAAGGCAGTTCATTTGAACGCTCAGGATTAAGCGACGTCCGTATGTCATCTTCCATCGAGTCTACGCTCTCATAGCGGTAATATGAATCTTTGGCTGTCGCTTTCAAGATAATATTCTCCACACTCTGTGGTATTTCAGAGTTCCAGCGTTTTGGCGACGGAGTTTCCGATTGTAAATGTTTAAGAGCTATCGACACGGCTGATTCACCCGAAAATGGCAATCTTCCCGTCAACAATTCAAACATGACGATGCCAAGTGAATAAATGTCCGACTTCTTATTGGCCATACCGCCTCTGGCCTGTTCCGGAGATAAATAATGAACCGAGCCCAAGACTGCGTTGGTCTGCGTGATGTTTGTTGCACTTAGTGCCAATGCAATGCCGAAGTCCGTAATCTTGACGGTTCCTTCTTTATCAATCAAAATGTTCTGTGGCTTGATATCACGATGAATGATCCCATTATGATGGGCATGGGAAATCGCTGCCGTGATTTGCCTCATGATATCCAAGGCTTCATCAACTGGAATTGGATAATATTTTTGTATGTATTGCTTAAGTGTAAACCCGTCAACGTATTCCATTACAATATAATAGATGGAATCTTCTTCACCAACATCATAAATGCTTACGATATTGGGATGGGCCAAACTGGTTGCCGATTGGGCTTCCCGATTGAAGCGCTTGATGAACTCCTCGTCATTATTAAAGTCCATGCGAAGGATTTTCAATGCGACATCCCTATCTAAGATCATATCCCTTGCAAGGTAAACATTCGCCATACCGCCGCCGCCGACCATCTCGATCAGTTTATAACGGCCGTTGATTCTTCTACCAATCAACATTCAATTCACCTGCTTTCACTTTCTTCAGTAAATTGAACAAGTACAAGTGTGATATTATCTTCCCCACCGTAGTGATTGGCCTTATCTATTAATGAATTCGCCTTTTCTTCAAGTGACTGTCCATTGGTTACCGTTTCTTCCAGTTCCTGTTCACTCACTTTATTCGTCAATCCATCCGAACAAAGCAATAGTAAATCATTTTCTTCGAAGATGACCGTCATAATGTCCATTTCCACTTGCATTTCTGTCCCCAAGGCTCGTAATAAAACATTTTTCCGTGGATGGTTTTCGGCATCTTCCTTCGATATCTGCCCGGAACGGACCAATTCGTTAACGAGTGAATGATCTTCCGTGACCTGCTTAAAACCGCTCTCATTATACAAATAACACCGGCTGTCCCCGATGTTGGCAATCGTAGCAAACTTGTCGGTGCAAATGGCTGCAACAATGGTGGTCCCCATGCCTTTACATTCCGTATTCGCTTCTGCATGTTCAAAAAGCAACTGATTGACCGAGAAGATTTGCTGCTTCAGCCAATCCTCGGCATCATTTGCCGTTTCGATTCCGGTTGATACTTCCCAGCCCTTTTTCAGAAGGTCTATCGTCATTGCACTGGCTACATCCCCGGCACGGTGGCCGCCCATGCCATCTGCAACGATGGCAAGGCGAACGCCTTCCGAGTTCTTAAAGATTCCGCCATTATCTTCATTATGCTGGCGGACTTTTCCACGGTCTGTCTTAAATATTGCCCTCATAGGGTCACCTCGTCTCTTCTTTGCGCTCCTTGGCCCGAAGCTGGCCGCAGGCTGCGTCAATATCACTGCCTTGTTCCCTTCGGATCGTTACATTAATGCCGCGCTTCTTCAATGTTTTTTCAAACTCAAAAATTTGGTCCCGAGGTGTTCGTACATAGTTGCGTTCAGGTACATAGTTAACCGGTATTAAGTTAACATGGCATTTTATCCCTTTTATTAAAGTTGCTAATTCTTCAGCGTGCTCCACTGTATCATTCTCGCCACCGAATAGACCATATTCAAAACTTACACGGCGACCTGTTTTTTCTGTATAGTACTTGATTGCTTCGATCAAGTCTGGAAGTTTGTAGGCCTTATTGATCGGCATCAATTTACTTCTCAATTCCGTATTCGGTGCATGAAGGGAAACAGCAAAGTTTATTTGCATGCTTTCTTCGGCAAACTTATAAATCTTAGGAATGATTCCACTTGTGGAAACGGTAATATGACGTGCCCCGATGTTCAAGCCCTTTTCATGGTTTATATTCTTCAAGAATGACATCATATTATCGTAGTTATCAAACGGTTCACCTATACCCATGATTACGACAGAACTAACACGTTCTTCCGATTCGTCAAGTGCTTGCTGAACCTTTACGACCTGGGCAACTATTTCCCCTGATTCAAGATTCCGCTTTAAACCGCCTAATGTCGACGCACAGAATGTACAGCCAATTCTACATCCTACCTGCGTTGTCACGCAAATGGAGTTTCCGTATTCATGGCGCATAAGCACCGTTTCTATCGAATAACCATCTTGGAGTTCAAATAAAAACTTCATCGTTCCGTCATTGGACGTTTGCTGAATCAAAGTTTTCAAAGTTGTGAAGGTGAATTGCGATTCCAGCTTATCCCGCAATGATTTCGAAAGGTTGGACATGTCTTCAAAACTGGAGACACGTTTTTTATAAAGCCAGTCATATACTTGATCGGCCCGGAATGCCTTTTCTCCATTTTGAACAAGCCATTCTTTAATTTGGTGTAGCTCCAATGAGTAAATCGACGGTTTTTCTGGTGTCGTATCTTTTCTTACTCTAGATGATTTAGTGATTTCTGCCATTACAGCACCTTCTTTCTAAAACTCGCAATAAAGAATCCGTCACTGCTAAAATATTGCGGAAAAACTTGCAGCGTATGACCCTCGATGAATGGCTGAACGCTTTCAGGCATTCTTGCGGACAAGGTTGCATCGCTTTCAAAATCCGGGTGGCTTTCCAAAAATGCTGCAGCGACTTTGTCATTTTCTTCTTTATCCACCGTACAGGTACTATATACTAACCGTCCGCCTTGCTTAACAAGCGGGGCAGCCGATTCCAATAATTGTTTTTGTATACTTGAGAGTTTCATTATATCATCTTTTGTTTTAGTGTACTTTACATCAGGCTTCCGGCGCATGACTCCCAACCCGGAACATGGTGCATCGATCAGGACCCTGTCAAAACCTTCCTTATTGAAGTGTTCTTGCACTTTTCTGCTATCAAGGGCCATTGTCTTAATATTGTTTCTGAGCTTTAGGCGCTCCGCCTGCTCTTTAATGAGCTTGACCTTATGCTCATGAAGGTCGAGCGCATATACTTGTCCAGTGGTCAAGCCTTCTGCGATATGTGTCGTTTTCCCTCCAGGTGCGGCACAGCAATCGAGTACAGCATCATTTTCATTCGCACCCAATGCATGGGCAACAAGCATTGAACTCTCGTCCTGAATCGATAAATAACCCAACTTATAGCTTTCTGAATGAGCAAGATTCCCTTTATAGCTGACAATTGCTTCGGGAACGACTTCACTTGCTTCAACATCATATCCTTCTTCCGTTAATATGCTGATCAGTTCACGGCGTGAAATCTTCTTTAAATTAACCCGCCCCGTCTGTAATGGCGCAGTTAAGTTGATTTCACACATTTCCTTGGTTTTTTCATAGCCAAATTGCTCTACCCAGCGCTTTACAAGCCAAATTGGATGACTTACTTCTATGGAAAGCCGTTCCAGATCATCTTTAATTTCATCTAAAGAAGGAACACCATTCCTTTGGATGTTGCGAAGCACGCCATTGACCATCGAAGATGTACCCTTGTGTCCGCGTTTTTTGGAAATTTCGACAGCCTCGAAAATGATTGCATGATCAGGCACTTTATCTAAATAGACCATTTGGTAAACGGAAAGCCTAAGTAAATTGATGACCCAGCTTTGCGTTTTTTTAGGTTGTTTAATATATGGGTTCAAATAATAATCCAAAGTCATCTTACGCTGTATGGTACCGTAGCTTATTTCTGTAAGCAAACCGCTGTCCACGACGGATAACTGGTGCTTTTTAATCAAGTTGTTCAATAATAGGTTACTGTAGGATTGGTTTTTCTCCACAGATTCCAAAATATCGAGAGCGATTTCACGTACTCCCTTTTTAGTTTGCTTCATTCTGTTCTCCTAACTTCATGCCTGCTTTAATGAACGATCCGGCTCCGCGCAAGTAATCTTTCGCCGGCATTTTTTTCTTTCCTGAAGGCTGCAGTTCTGTAACCAGTATTGCCGTCTCATTGCCTGTCGAAACGATGAAACCATCATTTTGTACATCAATGACCGTGCCCGGCACAGCCTGATTGCCATCTTCAAGTTTCTTTACCTGCCAAATCTTCAAAATGGACCCGTCTAAGGTTGTATAAGCAACAGGCCAAGGATTCAGGCCGCGTACATGGTTATAGATGTCTTCCCCTGATTTCGACCAGTCGATTCTTTCCTCTGACCGCTTGATGTTAGGTGCAAAAGACGCTTTAGCCTCATCCTGCTTGATCGGCTGTAACTCCTCATTAATAAGTTTCGGAAGTGTCTCTGCAAGTAAATCCGACCCTATCTTGCTTAATTTATCATGCAGCGTTCCGACATTATCTTGTTCCTCTATAGCAACTTCCGCCTGAGTCAATATATCACCGGCATCCAATTTTTCCGCCATATACATGATGGTTATCCCAGTCTTTTCTTTCCCCTGTAAAATGGAATAATGAATGGGCGCCCCTCCACGCAGTTCTGGAAGCAGGGAGGCATGTACATTAATACATCCGTACTTAGGGGCATCCAGCAATTCATTCGGAAGGATTTGTCCGAAAGCCGCCGTCACCACCAAGTCAGCATTCAATGCGATGATCTTTTCAAGTTCTTCTTTTTCACGGATTTTTTCGGGCTGATAAACGGGAATCCCATGCTTTTCGGCTTCGACCTTAACTGGAGGCGGCGTTAGCACCTTTTTGCGGCCTACTGGACGATCGGGCTGTGTGACAACAGCGATCACATCATACCCTTCATCAATGATTCTTCTCAATACCGGCACTGAAAAGTCCGGTGTACCCATAAATATTATTTTCGTCATTCTTCTCCATACCTTTCTAACTCTTCTTCCGAAATATACCGGGAAACCTTACTTGTAAATAAAACTCCTTGCAGATGATCGATTTCGTGCTGAAGGGCCCTTGCAAGGAAATCTTCCGCTTCTATCTCGAAAAAAGATCCTTTTCGGTCTTGTGCCCGGACTTTGACACGGTATGGACGCGTTACTTCGCCATATAAACTCGGGAAGCTCAAGCATCCTTCAACACCTGTCTGTTCGCCTTCCATTTCCAGCACTTCCGGATTAATCAGTTCGATTGCACCTGATCCTTCCTCTATTTCAACGACGGCCACTTGCTTTTTCACACCAACCTGAGGTGCTGCAAGTCCAACGCCATCCGCCTCCACCATCGTTTCATACATGTTATTTAACAGCTTTGCCAACTTTTTATCAAAACTTGTTACTTTATCGCATTTTTGTTGTAAAATTTTTTCAGGAAACAAGACAATCGGTAAAATAGCCAAAATTAAAGGTAACCTCCTAGATATGAAAAACAGCACTTCATTATATAAAAACGCAAGCTGTAACAGCTCGCGGTAATCATCCATCTCTTAAACAATTACATCATGATCTGTGGATTTAAATCTATTGAAATCTGCAGCTGATTCTGAGCGGTTTCTTTTTGGTAATGCTCCAAAAGTGTGCGTAAATGCAGATTCAGGTCCGGCTCTCGTTTGTATTTTATCAGACATTGATAGCGATATCTATTGTTGATTCGACTAATGGGCGAAGCAACCGGACCTAGTACGATAGAATCCCGATTCAATCGTGAGCCTAAATAATTCGTGATTTTCTCAGTAACACTCACTGTCTTCATTAAATCTTCATGTGAAACAGTTATAAGGACAACATAATAATAGGGAGGGTAATGACTTTGCCTCCTTAGAAGCATCTCCCGTTCATAAAAAGCATCATAATCCTGAAAGGCAGAAAGCTCGATGCTATAGTGCTCAGGTGTATAGGTTTGGATGACCACTTCTCCCGGAAGCTGATGACGTCCTGCCCTTCCGCTGACCTGTGTCAGCAGCTGGAATGTCTTTTCCGAAGAACGGAAATCAGGCAGATGCAGCATCGTATCAGCTGAAAGGACTCCAACAAGGGTGATATTAGGAAAATCAAGGCCCTTGGCAATCATTTGGGTGCCTAACAATATATCGGCCTTCCCTTCACCAAAGGCATTCAGCAACCGCTCATGTGAACCCTTCTTACTCGTCGTGTCAACATCCATCCGTATGACCCGTGCTTCAGGGAGGATTTTCGCAAGCTCTTCTTCAACCTTTTGAGTGCCTGTACCGAAAAACCTTATATGTTCACTTTCACATTCAGGGCAAGCGGAAGGCATTCCCTCTTCAAAACCGCAATAATGGCATTTCATTATATCATTAAAGCGATGATATGTGAGTGAAATGTCACAATTAGGGCAGTTGATGACCAATCCGCAGCTTCGGCACATCACAAAGGAAGAATGCCCCCTTTTATTTAGCATCAGAACTGTTTGCTCCCCCTTCTCAAGCCGGTCTTTCAGCTTGGTAAAGAGCAGCTCCGAAAACATGGAACGATTTCCTGTTCTTAGTTCTTCGCGCATATCTACAATATCCACTGCTGGCAACGCATTTTTATTCATCCTCTGGCTAAGTGTCAATAATTTATAGACATTTTTCTTGGCTCGCGCAAAAGATTCAAGTGTAGGTGTCGCGCTGCCAAGAATAACCGGACACCCATATGATTTTGCTCTTTCAATGGCTACGTCCCTGGCGTGGTACCTTGGCGTTTCTTCTTGCTTATAACTGGATTCATGCTCTTCATCAATGATGACCAGCCCCAGGTTTTCAAAAGGGGCAAACACGGCGGAACGCGCGCCCACCACAACTTTTACTTCTTTACGGTGGATTTTCCGCCATTCATCATATTTTTCACCTACGGATAAACCGCTATGCATGACAGCTACCTGCTCCCCAAATCGTTCCTTAAACCTCTTCACCGTCTGTGGCGTTAAGGAGATTTCAGGTACAAGCATGATGGCCTCCTTCCCTTTTTCAATGACAGAGGCTATTGCCTGTAGATACACTTCCGTCTTCCCGCTGCCGGTTACACCATACAAAAGGAAGACATCATTTTCATCTTGATGTATTTTCTTGTGGATGGGCTTCAATGCAGCTGCTTGTTCAGCTGTAAGTGTAAAGGGAGTGGATTTTTCGAACACACGGTTTTCATAAGGATCACGGTATATTTCTTGATCCATTTCCGCCAAGGCCCCTTTTGACACTAGGGATTTGACGGTACCGCTTGATGTGTTCATCAATTCAAGCAATTCTTTTAACGGGATGGGTTCTTGATGTTCAATAAAGTATTGAAGGAGTTCCTGTTGTTTTTTTGCATTGCTTGACATGGCTGATGCCATTTCTTTCAGTTCCTTAGGGGAAAGCAAAGATTTTATGACACGGACTGTCTTCTTATTAAGTCGGTTTTTCACATTATATACGAGCTCAAGATTGCCATTTTGCATTTCCTTTTGGAAAAGGGAGGCGTTCTCCCCTTCAATCACGTCTTTCCAAGATATTGAATCATTTTTACCGAAAAGGTTTTGAATGAAGGGAGGCAGCTGATCCTTTTTATCTTCAACGACTTTGATCACTTTTTCATACTTTGCTTTCATCGCTGCCGGAAGCATGGCCTGTAGCGCTGAAATTTTAAAACACATCGCCTCTTTGGTCAACCAGTCACCAAGCTGAAGCAATTCATCATTAAGGATGGGCTCCAAATCCATTGGTTCTTTTATATAGCGTAATTTCGCAAAGTCGCTTTTAGCTTTTAAGCCTGTAACGAATCCCTGAACCATTCTTGGACCGAATGGGACGATGACCCGCATTCCGGGTTTGATGACTTGGTTCCACTTTTCAGGTATGCGATAGTCGAATTCTCGATCTGTTTGTTTTGCAGGTACATCCACGATGACGGATGCTATATCCATATGACATCATTCCTTTTGCATGCGAGATACTTCTGCCAGGATGCTTTTAGCTATATCCGCTTTACTCATTTTTGGAAGTTCGGTCGCACTTCCATCTTTATCGTAAATAGTCACGATGTTCGTATCCGTTCCAAATCCTGCCCCTGGGGCGGTAACATTATTGGCAACGATCATATCTGCATTCTTTTTGGCTAATTTCCCTCTTGCGTATTCTTCAACATTGTTCGTTTCAGCCGCAAAGCCTACCAAGAACTGATGGGTTTTATTTTCACCGAGTTCCATGAGGATATCCTTTGTCCGTTCAAATTCAATCACATTTTCCCCTGGCTGCTTTTTCATCTTTTGAGCATGATAAATCTTCGGTTTATAGTCCGCCACTGCAGCTGTCATGATTACGACGTCACTGGAATCGAACTGATCGAATACCGCATCATACATATCTGCTGCTGATACCACTGGCATTACTTTGGCATTGGAAGGTGGTGTCAAATTCACTGGGCCAGTGATCAATGTCACCTCAGCGCCCATTTCGATTGCCTTTTCGGCTAGGGCATAGCCCATTTTGCCGCTGGAATGATTCGTCATGTAACGCACGGGATCGATTGCTTCACGAGTCGGTCCTGCCGTTATCAAATATTTCTTTCCTTTAAGAGGCTGTTGGTGTGATTTGCGTTCATCGAAATATCGATTAAGATGTTCTACGATTGTTTCCGGTTCCTCCAATCGCCCTTTCCCTACATAACCGCAGGCCAAATACCCTTCACCCGGTTCAATGAATTGATATCCAAACGACCGAAGTGTCTCCATATTTTTTTGAACCGCTGGGTGGGCGTACATGTGCACGTTCATTGCCGGCGCAACCCAGACAGGCGCTTCCGTTGCCAGAAGTGTGGTCGTAATCATATCATCCGCGATTCCATTGGCTACCTTTCCGATGACATTGGCTGTAGCTGGAGCCAACAGGATGATATCAGCCCAATCAGCCAAGTCGATGTGGGCAATGACTGATGAATCCTTCTCATCAAAAGTATCTGTATACACATCATTTCTCGAAAGTGCTTGAAAGGTGAGCGGCGTCACGAATTTACGTGCCGATTCACTCATGATCACTTTAACATGTGCACCTTCCTGAGTTAATTTACTTGTCAGGGCAGCAGCCTTATATACAGCAATCCCGCCGGTGACACAAAGAAGTACTTTTTTATCGATAAGCATGCAAATTTCCCCTAACTATACATTCTATTTTCTTCTAATTATGACGGAAAACCGAAAAAATTTCATTTGAAATGCGCATACCATATGAATTTCCCTAAACATTCCATATCTCTGCCTGCTTTCATCAATGACTTCCGGACTTTTTAAAACCAAAACAAACAGGCCTGACACCTTGGCCGCAGGAAGGAAGCACTTTCCAAATGTAACGCTCCTGTTTGCTTTAGGGTGTCAGGCCCGATAGGTCAAGCTATGTGTTCTTTTAGTTTTCCTCGTAAGAATTATCGTAAGTCAATTTACCGGAATGAATCTCTTCAAGGGCACGCCCTACTGATTTATGGGAAACCGGTTTCGTTACGAGGCAATTATCTTTAATTTGCATTTCCCTGGCACGCTTAGCTGCCACTGATACAAGTGAGTATTTTGAATCGATTTTAAGTAATAGAGAATCAATTGATGGATATAACATAATTTATTCCGCCTCCAACATTTTTTTATATAGAACAGCAACTCTTTCCCGACGGCAATGCTCGGCTATTACAATTGCATTAATTCTAGCACATGCGGCATCCACATGATCATTTTCAACAACATAATCATACAGATCCATAAGTTCTATTTCTTCCTTGGCCACTTTCATCCGTCCTTTTATCGCTTCCTCCGTCTCGGTTCCGCGAGTAACGATGCGGCTTTCGAGTTCGGTCAAACTCGGAGGAGCAAGGAAAATGAAAAGTCCTTCAGGGAATTTCTCCCGGACCTGTTTAGCTCCTTGAACTTCAATTTCCAGAAATACATCTTTTCCGGAATCGATTGTTTCACGGACATAATCCACGGGTGTTCCATAATAATTACCGACGAACTCAGCATATTCCAGCAATTTGCCTTCTTCGATCAGTGCTTCGAATTCCTCGCGTTTTTTGAAGAAATAGTCCACTCCGTCCACTTCACCATGGCGAGGCAGCCGTGTGGTCATCGAAATCGAATATTCGAATGCCGTTCCTGGCTGAGAAAAAATCGCCTTTCTTACAGTTCCTTTACCAACGCCGGATGGACCGGACAAAACGATTAATAAACCTTTTTCTCTCATATTGTTTCAGTTACCCCTCTTCTACGCTGTCATCTCTATCTTGAAGCCGTGCGGCAACCGTTTCCGGTTGAACGGCAGATAAGATAACATGGTCGCTGTCTGTAATTATAACGGCCCTAGTCCTTCTACCATATGTAGCATCTATTAAGGATCCGCGGTCCCGGGCATCTTGGATGATCCTTTTGATCGGAGCCGATTCAGGGCTCACGATGGATACGATCCGGTTTGCGGAAACGATATTCCCAAAACCAATATTAATGAGCTTAATTGACATTTTTGTCCCCCATTCATATCTATTGTCACCTTGTTAGGTTCATCATAAACCGACTACTCGATATTTTGAACCTGTTCCTTTAATTTTTCAAGCAGACTTTTCATTTCCACCACTTCTTTGGTAATGGCTGAATCATTTGCCTTTGATCCAATCGTATTGACTTCCCTATTCATTTCCTGGACAAGGAAGTCGAGTTTCCTTCCAATTGGTTCACTATGGGTAAGCGTCCTTGAAAATTGCTGTACATGGCTATCGAGTCTGGTCAGTTCTTCATTTATATCACATTTATCAGCAAAAATGGCCGCTTCTGTCACAATGCGGCTGTCTTCGATCAATCCTTCAGTCAACTCTGCCAGTTTGATTTCCAAGCGGGCTTTATATTTTTCGACGACTGAAGGTGCATGAATTTTGACACCTGCTACAATCTCACCAAACTTTTCAAGCTGGCGTTTCATGTCCAAGGCCAGTTCCTGACCTTCCAGATTCCGCATTTTTTTCAGATTTTCCAATGCTCCCGTGACAGCCTTCAATAACAGGGATTCCAAATCGGCAGGAACCGCAGGTACTTCCTCGGTTATGAAAATCGATTCAAGTTGCAGCATATCCTGTAATGTAATGGAACTTTCCAGATTGTATTTTCCCTTGACATCTTCCATCAATCCCACATACTGATCAGCAAGATCCCAATCGATCTTCACCTTTTTGGAAACCAGGCTCTCACCTTCAACTGTAATGAAGATTTCCACCCGTCCCCTTCTTATGTATTGATTCGCCTTCTTCTTCACCTTTTCTTCCAAAACCAAAAGCTGGCGCGGCATTCGAATCGTATATTCACAAAAACGATGGTTCACGGTCTTAATTTCAGCAAAAACCTTGACCTGTTCGTTTTCCGCTTCTTCTCTTCCATAGCCCGTCATACTGGTAACCATGGTTCCACATCCTATCAAACATAATGTAGTAATTTAGCCTTTAACATTCATTATATATTAGCTACAGCACGAAAACTTTAGCTCACAAATAAAATACTACAAAAATAAAAAGGCAATAGAGCAAGACTCTACCACCTTAAAGATTATATCATATATCATTGTGCTTTTCTTGCTAAAAAGGTTCCAGCCAGTAAAAAAGTTGGAATGGATGCCATTCCTATTACTAATAGCCAATCCCTTCCCGAAATCGGTACCGTATGAAAGATTGTTTGTAAAGGCTGCACATACATGACGGCTACCATCAATAATAGGGAAGATAATACCGCCCCCACTAGATAAAGGTTGCCGAATGGATTTCTCGAGAAGATCGAACGTTCACTTCGGCAATCGAATACATGTATAAGCTGAGCCAGTACCAAGGTAGCGAAAGCAATCGTTTGTGCATAAGCAAGGTTTTCCGGATTTGCACGATATACAACATAAAATGCGATCAATGTAGAAACCCCGATCAGAAAACCGCGTGAGATGATCTTCCAGCCAAGCCCTCTTCCAAAAACACCTTCATTGGCATTTCTTGGATTTCTTTTCATTACATCTTCTTCGGCGGCATCCAGGCCCAACGCCATCGCGGGCAGTCCGTCAGTTACAAGGTTCACGAATAAGATCTGGATTGGTATCAAAGGTAAAGGCAAGGCACATAGCATCGCAAAAAACATGACCAAGATCTCCCCCACATTGGAAGCAAGCAGATAACGGATGAACTTCCTGATGTTTTCATAAATATTCCTGCCTTCTTTGATGGCCGATTTAATTGTGGCAAAATTATCATCAACCAATATCAAGGAAGAAGCTTCCTTCGCGACATCAGTACCCGTGATGCCCATGGATATACCAATGTCCGCTGATTTTATTGCAGGGGCATCATTGACTCCATCCCCTGTCATTGCAACGACATGTCCTTTATTTTGCAAGGCTTTTACGATTTTCAACTTATGTTCCGGGGAAACGCGGGCAAATACCGAAACACTTTCAACAACTTCCTCAAGTTCCCCGACATCCATGTCCGCCAATTGCCGTCCTTCAAGTACACGGTCTTTTCCTTTTAAAATACCAAGTTCTTTAGCTATTGCCTTTGCGGTTATTACATGGTCGCCAGTAATCATGACAGTTTTGATCCCGGCATCCCGGCATTCCTTAACTGCCTGCTTCACCTCCGGACGCGGGGGATCGATCATGCCCTGCAGTCCCATGAAAGTCAAATTGCGCTCAGCTTCGGTTTCTTGAAGCAAAATCGTTCCTTTCGGAAGGGGTTTATAACCAACAGCAATCATTCTAAGTGCCTGCGAGGCAAGCTCATTCATGTCCTGCTGTACCCTTTCCTTACTCTCCCGATTTAATATTTCCGACCTTCCTTCCCAAAGAATCGTATCGGACTGGGCGATCAATACGTCAGGGGCCCCTTTTGCGATTACAAAATGATTATCTTTATCATCCTTCACTATGACACTCATCATTTTGCGGCTCGAGTCAAACGGAAACTCCTT
The DNA here is from genome assembly GCF_056502895.1 of Bacillus sp. T-10(2022). Lineage (NCBI taxonomy): Bacteria > Bacillati > Bacillota > Bacilli > Caryophanales > Bacillaceae > Bacillus > Bacillus sp. T-10(2022). The sequence goes on along the minus strand of NZ_CP113518.1, from coordinate 1,807,771 downwards.
GACTATCGTAAACCTCTTAGACAGGTGTTCCCTCGTCAATCCCGCTTTCATTGCCGCAACCAACATCGCCCCTTCTGTCGGATCACCGTCTAAAATATATTGTTTACCATTCTCCTTTAACTCAGCCTTGTTACAGAGCATGCCAAATGTAATTATTTGCAGCAATGCATTATGGTTTCTCGGGGCAACGGAAACTCCCTCTAAAGAAAACTCTCCGACAGGTTTATAACCAGTACCGCTGACATCCCAAGTTTTCCCTCCACTCCAAACCTTCGTCACCGTCATTTTGTTTTGGGTCAGTGTTCCTGTCTTATCTGAGCAAATCACCGTTGCGCAGCCTAGCGTTTCTACGGCAGGAAGTTTGCGGACAATCGCTTTTTGTTTGATCATTCGCTGAACGCCTAAAGACAAGGCTACAGTCACAATGGCTGGCAAGCCTTCGGGAATCGCCGCAACAGCCAATGATACCCCGGCCAAAAACATCGTATAAAGGTCATGCCCTTGAATGACACCAGTCAGGACCACGATTACAGTTAATATTAAAGCCGTGACGATCAAAATTTTGCCTAGCTGCTCCAACCTCCGCTGTAGCGGTGTTTCTTTTGTTTCTGCAGTCTGCAGGAGATCCGCAATCTTGCCCATCGCCGTATCCATACCTGTAGCGGTTACGATTCCGACTCCATTTCCTCTTGTCACCATCGTTCCCATAAAAGCCATATTTTCCTGATCACCGATACCTTCGACTTCATTCATCAATGGATCGGAACATTTAACGGCCGGGAGTGACTCGCCAGTAAGTGCCGACTCTTCTATTTCAAGGCTTGAATGGTCGACGATCCGTAAATCGGCACCAATTCGGTCACCGCTCGAAAACTTCAGGATATCCCCCACAACGACTTCTTTCGATGGGATTTTCAACCACTGTCCCCCACGAAGCACGTTAACTTGCGGCGCGGCCATTTCCTTTAGGGCATCCAAGGATTTTTCTGCCTTCCGTTCTTGAAAAAAACCAAGTAATCCATTCAAAAAAACAATCGCCATGATGGCAATCGCATCGATATATTCACCCAATATCCCGGAGACCAATGTCGCGGCAAGTAAAACTATGACCATGAAATCTTTGAATTGGGCGAAGAATAAAAGAATGGCAGACTGTTTTTCTCCTTCCTTCAATTCGTTAAAGCCATGCTTTCGCAGCCTGTCCTTTACTTCATCATCGTCCAAACCGTGTGTAACGTTTGTTTGAAGCGCTTTCTCCATTTCTTGATTATTCATTTCCTTGAACTCCATCAAGTATCACACATCCCTTTGAATAGAATGAAATAGGCTCCTGTATACATCTCAACAGGCGCTTTTTGCTTTACCCATCCAACACCTGCCTGCTTACCGATACATAAAACAACCTGCTCTTCTTCCATGATTATTCAGACTCGTCCAAAATAATGCTATAATTAAACAGAATTGCGCAAAGAAGAACGATGCGGATAATATAATGAATGAACGAGAGCTAATCATGATGGATGGTCAAATTTAGGATTAGTCTCAGGAACCTATAAAAATAGCATCCATTCAATATTCCCGAACGGCAGCTTCAGCTTTTCACCCAGTTCGGTTAAATTTGTGATTAGCTAAAATGGGGAGTCCTGATGCACTGATAACGCCTAGCAAAATGAGTATCTTAGAAAATCTTATGTAAAGGAAGTAAAAATAGAATGTCATTTGATGGATTATTTACGAAAGCGATGACGGAAGAAATCGCTTCTATATTAAAAGGTGGACGAATCAATAAGGTACATCAGCCTTATAAAAATGAAGTAATACTGGTTATTCGTGCTGGAGGTAAGAACCATAAGCTCTTATTGTCAGCCCACCCAAGTTATTCGAGGGTGCAAATGACCGAGGAAAGCTATGAAAATCCCAAAGAAGCACCCATGTTCTGCATGCTTCTTAGGAAGCACCTCGAAGGCTACACGATAGAAAATATTTATCAATATGAACTTGATAGGATGATCATTTTTGAAGTGAAGGGCCGCAATGAGCTTGGTGATGTCTCCCAAAAGCAGTTAATCATCGAAATCATGGGGCGTCACAGCAACATTGTTTTAGTCGATAAAGAACGGAATATGATTTTGGACAGCATTAAGCATGTTTCACATGCAGTAAACAGTTATCGGGCGATATTGCCCGGCCAGGAATATAAGGCTCCACCCGCACAAGAAAAGAATAATCCCTTCGATGCTACCGAGGACGATATCAGGAAGAATATCGACTTCAATGCAGGAAAGCTGGATCGACAGCTTGTTGCCCATTTTTCCGGAGTTTCACCATTAGTTGCAAAGGAAGCCGTCTACCGGGCTGGACTTGCCAACAGCACGACCCTTCCTTCAGCATTTTTAAGTATTATCCAGGAAATCTCGGAGCAGAAGTATTCCGCCACGATCAAACAAGATGGAAATAAAGAAGTTTTTTATATGCTTTCACTAGAGCACCTGACTGGCAATCAACGTACGTTTTCTTCATTGAGCGAGATGCTCGACCGCTATTACTTCGGAAAGGCAGAAAGAGATCGGGTTAAGCAAAAGAGCCAGGATGTAGAACGTTTCATTACGAATGAAATTGAAAAGAACTCAAAAAAAATCGGGAAGCTCGAACGTACATTAAAAGATACGGAACGCGGGGAACAGTATCAGTTGTTCGGTGAGCTGCTTACAGCTAATCTATATCAAATGAAAAAAGGCATGAAGGAAATAGAAGTCGTCAATTATTATGATGAAGATCAAAGTATGGTCACCATCCCGCTTGACCCATTAAAAAATCCATCAGATAATGCACAAAAGTACTTCTCCAGATACCAAAAGTCCAAAAATGCAGTTGGAGTCGTCCAGGAACAAATCGAAAAAACAAAATTGGAATTGGCCTACTTTGAAGCCTTGCATCAGCAGCTTCAATCAGCGTCACCCAGAGATATAGAGGAGATTCGCGAAGAACTTCAGGAAGAAGGATACATTCGGCAAAAAAAGAAAAAAGGCATGAAAAAACCTGCAAATGCAAAACCGCAGCTTGAAACATATTATGCTACAGATGGAGATCTCATTTTTGTCGGAAAGAATAATAAACAAAATGATTACCTAACCAATAAGTTTGCACGCCGTGATGAAATATGGCTTCATACCAAAGATATACCTGGCTCACATGTTGTGATTCGAAATGAAGCGCCAAGTGAAGAAACGATAAAAGAGGCAGCCGTATTAGCAGCTTTCTTCAGTAAAGCTAAGCAATCGAGCTCAGTGCCCGTTGACTTCACACAAGTTCGCCATGTTAAGAAACCGAATGGTTCCAAGCCCGGGTTCGTGATCTATGAGCAGCAGCAGACCGTATATATTACACCTGATGCCGATACCGTCATACGCTTAAAGGAAGCGGTAAAGGAGTAAAAAAATAGAGGCGGCCCAATCCTCCGTGATTGGGCCACCTCTATTTTCATGCTGAAATCCAAGCTGTATCAGCAGGATTCTCCCGCCATTTTTTTAGCTTTTCCAATTCATCTTCCGTGATGTACCCTTTTTCATTAGCGACTTTTATTAAAGTCGAGTAGTCACTCAACGAATGGTTAATAATGCCCTCAGCATCGAATTTTTCTTTTCCCTTTTCCAATTCATAAGTAAAGATCGAAACGACTCCTAGAACATCACATCCTGCTTCCTTCAGCGCGTTAACAGCAGTAATTACACTTCCGCCGGTTGAAATCAAGTCTTCCACAACCACCACTTTTTGTCCTGGAACGGCGCGGCCTTCGATTTGATTGCCCTTTCCGTGCTCCTTGGCTTTGGATCGAACATAGCACATCGGTGCATTTAATTTTTCACTCACCCAAGCTGCATGCGGAATGCCGGCAGTTGCTGTGCCTGCAATCAGTTCAGCCTCAGGGAAGTGCTGTTCAATCAATCCTTTCAATCCTTCCGCTATTTCATTGCGAACCTCTGGGTATGAAAGGGTTAAGCGGTTGTCACAATAAATGGGTGATTGAATTCCAGATGCCCAAGTAAATGGGTCATTCGGCTGTAGGTACACTGCTTTTATTTCCAAAAGATGTTCAGCTATCTTATTATTTAACATGATATTCCCTCCCAAGCTGCTTTCATATCCAAATACGCCCTTAATGGATCTTCCGCCCCCGTTATTGCTCTTCCTACAACGATGGCATCCGCTCCAAATTCCCTAGCCTGTTCAGGCGTGGCAATTCTCTTTTGATCATGCGTCTGTCCTCCTGCATTTCGGATTCCAGGTGTGACCGTTAAAAATTCATGACCGATGCGTTCATGTATGTTCTTTACTTCATGGGTGGAACAGACGACGCCATCCAATCTTGCCTGTTTAGTAAGTTTTGCATAATGGAGGACCGAATCCTCCAGAGATCCGGCAATGTTTTGCTCAACATTCATTTGTTCTTGTGACGTGCTCGTCAGTTGGGTAACCCCTATGCATAATGGACGCTTTTTACCAGCGGAAGTTCCCTTATCCAGGCCTTCGATGGCTGCTTCCATCATCTTTTGGCCACCCGCCGCATGTACATTGACCATGTCGGCACCTAAAGTTGCCAATCCTGTCATGGCCATTTTGACCGTATTCGGAATATCATGAAGCTTCAAGTCCAAAAACACATCGTGGCCTTGCTCTTTTACGAAAGAGATTATTGATGGTCCATTCTGATAAAATAATTCCATCCCCACTTTTACAGCCAGTTTTTCCGAGTGGAACTGTTTTAGGAATTTCTCCGTTTGAATGAAGTCAGGGAAATCAAGAGCGATAATTAGTGACTGTTTCATTCTGCTTCCAGCTCCTTCCGGTACATTCTGAAATATGGTCAAATCCCAGCTCATCCAACAATTTCGGTAATTCTTCAATGATGGTCGGGCATACAAAGGGATCCACGAAGTTCGCGGTTCCCACCGCAACAGCACTGGCACCCGCATAGAAAAATTCAATGACGTCTTCCGCTGTAGCGATACCGCCCATTCCGATTATTGGAATCGACACTTGCTGGCTTACCTCATAAATCATCCGGAGCGCAACAGGTTTTATTGCAGGACCGGATAAACCTCCCGTTCTGTTCGAAAGAATCGGTTTACCAGTCTTTAAATCCAACCGCATGCCGACTAATGTATTTATCATTGTCAGCCCGTCGGCCCCGCCTTCTTCTACAGCTTTGGCCATTTCCACAATATCACTGACATTCGGTGAAAGCTTCACATATACAGGAACGGAAGATACTTCCTTGACCGCCTTGGTTACTTCTTTGGCAACTTCCGGTACCGTACCGAAAGCTATGCCTCCTTCTTTTACATTCGGACAAGAGATATTCAATTCAAGTGCTTTTACATTCCCGACCTTGCTTATTTCCCTGGCAACCTTTACATAGTCTGCTATTTGAGAACCTGCAACGTTGGCGATGATGGGAACATCATACCCACCTAGCCAGGCCAGTTCTTCACTGATGACCTTTTCTAAACCTGGATTCTGCAGACCGATGGCGTTCAACATTCCCGAAGAGGTTTCCGCAACACGCGGAGTAGGGTTACCGAACCTCGGCTCAGGAGTGGTCGCTTTGATCATGATCGCCCCAAGAATATCCAAGTCGAAAAATTGACTGTATTCACGGCCGAATCCAAAGCATCCAGATGCTGGCATGACTGGGTTTTTCAAATGTAATCCTGGTAATTCAACTGAAAGCCTGCTCATAGTACCACCTCTCCTGCCCGGAACACGGGTCCATCGCTGCATACCTTTTTATAACTGAAACCAGTGGGATCATCCCCTGTATGACACACGCAGGCAAAGCATGCACCGATGCCGCAGCCCATCCTTTCCTCGAGGGACAGGTAAAGCTTTTTCTCACGATAGCCCGCTTCCAACGCTCTTAACATTGGTGTAGGCCCGCAGGAAAAGATCGTTGCAAACTCTTGCTCCAGGTTGTCTATTACACTCGTAACAAATCCTTTTGTCCCATATGAACCATCCACCGTGGCAATATGGGTATCACCTAATTCACTGAATTCTTTTTCGTAAAAGATGGCTGACTTGGTCTGGAAGCCCAATACATGGATTACCTTAACACCTTTCGCAACCAACATCTGTGATAGTTGATACAGGGGCGGGACACCAATCCCGCCGCCAACCAATAATGCCGTTTCTCCCTTTTTGGCCTCATGAACGGGAAATCCGTTGCCAAGGGGTCCAAGAATATCGACCGCTTCCGCCTCTTTACGCTGTGATAACAGCGTCGTTCCTTTCCCTTCAGCCCGGTATATCATCGTGAACTGTTTTTCACTGCTGTTGTAAGAAGAAATTGAAATCGGGCGTCTTAACAATGGCTCAGTGCCTTCTGTAGTCTTGACCTGGACAAACTGGCCTGGTTGCTTCATCTCTGAAACTAATTCACCTTGCAGAGTAAGTTCAAAGATGGATGGGGCCAGCTCCTTATGATTTAACACCTTCATTCGTTCCTTCTTGATCATATATAGCTCACCTCACGACTTTTTTCCGTTTTTCCCATTGCTTCTGCCGAGAAGGTCATGGATTCTATCACTCTTAAAATAGCTTCTGCCGTATCAAGTGATGTTAAGCATGTCACTCCATTTTCAACCGATTCACGTCGGATTCTGAAACCATCCCGGGCCGGCTGCTTGCCTTTTGTCAAAGTATTTATGACAAATTGCGCTTCCCCGTTCCGGATAACATCCAGCAGGTTTGTACCTTCTTCGCCAATTTTACCGACAATCGCAGTCGGGATGCCCGATTGCTGCAATAGGGCCGCAGTTCCGCTGGTGGCTATCAGCTTGAAACCGATATTGTGGAAACGTCTTGCTAAAAGTAGCGCTTCTTGCTTATCTTTATCCGATATCGTCAATAACACCGAACCATGCCCCTTAATTTTGAAGCCGGAAGCAACCAATCCTTTATATAAAGCCTTTTCAAGGGTGCTATCTTTCCCCATTACTTCACCAGTCGATTTCATTTCAGGTCCGAGAGAAATGTCCACGCCTCTTAATTTTGCAAAAGAGAAGACCGGCACTTTCACAAAGACCCCAGTTTGTTCTGGCACTAACCCAGATTTGTAACCTTGGCTTTCTAGTGTGTGGCCCAAGATGACCTTCGTGGCTAAGTTAGCCATCGGCACATTCGTAATTTTACTTAAGAATGGAACGGTCCGGCTCGAACGTGGATTTACTTCAATTACATACACTTCTTCGTTGCTGATGACATATTGAATGTTCAAAAGACCAATTATATTCAATCCTTTTGCCAATCGGGTCGTATAGTCGATGATTACTTCTTTTTGTTTTTCCGTTAAATTTTGCGGCGGATAAACTGCAATCGAATCACCTGAATGGACGCCGGCACGTTCGATATGCTCCATGATTCCAGGGATAACGACCGTTTCACCATCGGAAATACCATCGACTTCGATTTCCTTACCCGTTAAGTAGCGGTCTATCAGGACAGGATGGTCCGGATTTATTTTCACGGCATTTTTCATGTAATGCAGCAATTCTTCTTGTTTATAGACGATTTCCATCGCTCTTCCTCCGAGAACATACGATGGCCTTACTAAAACAGGGTAACCAATATCTTCAGCGATGACGATCGCTTCATCAACCGATGTTGCGGTTTTACCCTTTGGCTGCGGAATGCCTAAATCCTTAAGTGCTTTTTCAAATTTATTGCGATTTTCCGCCCTATCCAGGTCTTCAAGTGAAGTACCTAGGATTTTCACTCCTCTTTCAACTAGTCCATCTGCAAGGTTGATTGCTGTCTGTCCGCCAAACTGGACGATGACCCCTTCCGGTTTTTCCAAATCGATGACATGCATGACATCTTCAATAGTCAATGGTTCGAAATAAAGTTTGTCGGAGATACTGAAATCCGTCGAAACTGTTTCGGGATTGTTGTTGATGATGATCGCTTCATATCCCGCTTCTTTAATGGCCCATACCGAATGTACGGTCGCATAATCAAACTCTACTCCTTGCCCGATCCGAATTGGACCTGATCCCAGAACAATGACACTTTTCTTGTCGGTAACGATGGATTCATTCTCATCTTCATATGTCCCATAAAAATACGGTGTTTCCGATTCGAATTCGGCAGCACATGTATCAACCATTTTGTAAACAGGGATGATTCCTTGCTGTTTCCGGTACTCATAGACGTCAATTTCGGGAACTTCCCATATTTCCGCGATCGTTTTGTCAGAAAACCCTAGTTCTTTAGCCTTTTGCAATACTTCACAATCAAATGAATGTTCTTTAAGCTGCTTTTCAAAGTCGATTATCTTTTTCAACTTATGCAAGAAGAATAAATCGATCTGGCTCCATTCATGAATGGTTTCGATCGTTTTGCCCCTTCTTATAGCTTCACCGATATAGAATAACCGTTCATCTCCGGCTTTTCGGATCCGTTTCTCTATTTTTTCATCCTCAAACTCGTCATTCAAGTTAAGATGGTATATACCCGCTTCAAGGGAACGGACAGCTTTTAAGATGGATTCCTCGAATGTACGGCCAATTGCCATGACTTCTCCGGTCGCTTTCATTTGGGTCCCAAGTCTACGGTTGGCGCTTTCGAACTTATCGAAAGGCCAGCGCGGAATTTTCGTAACGACATAGTCCAGTGCCGGTTCAAAGCTGGCATAGGTTTTGCCTGTGACAGGGTTCATCATTTCATCTAGCGTCAAACCAACGGCTATCTTTGCTGCTAGCTTTGCAATTGGATACCCAGTAGCTTTTGAAGCAAGTGCCGAAGAACGGCTGACCCTTGGGTTCACTTCAATGACATAATATTGATAGCTGTTTGGGTCTAGCGCAAGCTGAACATTACATCCACCTTCAATTTTCAAGGCGCGGATAATCTTCAAAGACGTATTTCGAAGCATTTGATACTCTCTGTCACTTAATGTTTGGCTTGGTGCCGCAACTATTGAATCGCCTGTATGGACACCGACAGGATCGAAGTTTTCCATATTACAAACGACTATTGCATTATCATTGGAATCACGCATCACTTCATATTCCACTTCTTTGAAACCGGCAATGCTCTTCTCAAGCAGACATTGGTGAACCGGACTGCTTTTCAGGCCACCCTCAACGATCTCGATAAGCTGCTCTTCGTTATCACAAATCCCACCGCCTGTTCCGCCAAGCGTGAAGGCTGGACGAACAATGACCGGATAGCCGACTCGTTCAACGAATGTATAAGCTTCTTCCAAGTTATGAATAATGTCGCTGTCAGGCACTGGTTCCCCAAGATCGTTCATTAGCGTACGGAAAAGGTCACGGTCTTCCGCTTGTTGGATAGCCGAAAGTTTGGTACCAAGAATCTGGACATTGCATTCCTCCAGGATTCCTGATTCGGCAAGCTCAACGGCCATGTTCAAGCCAGTCTGTCCGCCCAAGGTAGGTAACAGTGCATCCGGGCGCTCTTTACGAATGATTTTGCTGACAAATTCCAATGTGATCGGTTCGATATAAACCGCGTCAGCCATTTCAGTGTCTGTCATGATTGTAGCAGGGTTAGAGTTAATCAGGATCACTCGATAACCTTCTTCTTTTAAGGCTATACACGCTTGGGTTCCTGCATAATCGAACTCGGCGGCCTGTCCGATGACGATCGGACCGGAACCAATTACTAGGATGCTTTTTATATCAGTGCGTTTTGGCATGTTTTTTCCCCCTTGTTGGTTGCAGCTTCAATCATTTGTAAGAATTCATTGAATAAGTAGTTGGCATCTTCCGGACCTGGTGATGCTTCCGGGTGATATTGTACGGTGAAAGCCGGATACTTTTTATGGCGCAGTCCTTCAATCGTATCGTCATTCAATGCTGTATGTGTCACAATAAGATCTGTACTTTCTATGGAAAGCTCTTCAACTGTATATCCATGATTTTGAGATGTGATGGATACCTTTCCGGTACGAAGGTCCCTAACCGGATGATTCGAACCTCGATGGCCGAATTTTAATTTAGCCGTATCCGCCCCGTTTGCAAGTGCGAATAATTGATGTCCTAAACAGATTCCGAATAACGGCACTTGCGTTTGGATTGTACGGATCATTTCGAGCGTCTCATGAACACTTTTCGGATCTCCAGGACCGTTTGAAAGCATCACGCCATCCGGATGATATTGCATCACTTCTTCGGCCGTGACGTTATAAGGCACAACCACGACATCACAGCCGCGCTTCGTCAACTCACGTAAAATCCCGTGCTTCATACCGTAGTCTACAAGAACTACCCGCGGGCCTCTGCCCGGGCTGGAATAAGGTGCTTTTGTTGAAACCTGTTTTACCTGATTAGAAGGAATCACCGTTGCTTTCAATTGGGAAACCACTTCATTTGCATCTTTATTGATATTGCAAAGCGCCCCTTTAAGTGCACCTGATTTCCTGATGATTCTTGTCAGCTTTCTCGTATCTATTCCGCTTATTCCAGGTATGTTCTTCATTTTCAGATATTCATCTAGTGATAATTGGTTTCGCCAGTTGGAAGGAAGTTCTGCTGTTTCCTTAACGACGAATCCTGCTATGGCTGGATTGATGGATTCAAAGTCATCCCGGTTTATCCCGTAGTTCCCGATTAATGGATACGTAAGTGTAACGATTTGACCGCAATACGATGGATCGGATAGAATCTCCTGGTACCCCGTCATTCCTGTGTTAAAAACGACTTCACCGATTTTTTCTACGTCCCCTCCGAATGCTTCCCCAAGGAATACTGTCCCATCTTCTAAAATTAGCTGTCTTTTCATCCTTGAACACGTCCTTTTTCCCAAGCTATTTTTCCTTCTGCAATCGTCATGACTGGCCAGCCATAACATTTCTTTTCATTAAAAGGTGTATTTTTCCCTTTTGAAGCAAACTCTTCAGCATTGATTTCTTTTTCCGTTTCCAAATCGATGAGCACGATATCCGCAGTAGCACCTTCCTTTAGCTCTCCATAAGGAAGGGAGAAACTTTCACATGGTTTGATTGTCATGAAATCGATCAATTGCTTTAATGTTATGACGCCCTTTTTAACCAATTCGGTGTAAAGCAGCGGGAAGGCCGTTTCCAATCCTACTATTCCGAAAGGAGCCAGCTGCATCCCCTGCGCCTTTTCCTCTGCCGCATGCGGGGCATGGTCTGTTGCTATAAAATCGATGGTTCCGTCAAGCAATCCTTCAATCAACGCGTCGCGATCTTCACGGCCCCTTAATGGCGGGTTCATTTTATAATTCGTATCAAGTCCCGGTATATCATCTTCACACAATAATAAGTGATGCGGTGTAACTTCGGCTGTAACTTGGATACCTGCACGTTTTGCATCCCTTACCGTCCTTACCGATTCCTTCGTGGATATATGGCACACGTGATAATGGCAGTCCGCCGCTTCGGCAAGAAGGATATCCCGGGCAATATGTACAGCTTCACATACGGACGGAATTCCATTGATCCCCTGTTCTTTTGAGAATCTTCCTTCATGGACGGAGCCTTTATTGATTAAGCTATTGTCTTCACAATGAGCAACTATGGCCATATCTTGAGCGGCTGCCCGTTTCATCGCTTCCAGCATCATCCCGGCTTCTTGAATTCCTACACCATCGTCCGTAAAGGCGAAAGCACCCGTTTGTTTTAATGAAGAAAAGTCGGTCAGCTCCTTGCCTGCTTCCCTAATCGTAATGGATGCATATGGGAGTACCCTGACATGAGCCGTTTCTTCAATTTTCCTGTTAAGCGCCTCAAGGTTCTCCACTGTATCAGGAACTGGCCTTGTATTCGGCATCGCCGCTACCGTAGTGAAACCTCCTCTTGCCGCTGCAAGCGTCCCGCTTGCGATTGTTTCTTTATGTTCACCGCCCGGTTCACGTAGATGGACATGCAGGTCAACAAATCCTGATGAAATAAGTAACCCTTCAGCGTCAACTACCTTACAATTTTCCGTTGCCAAGTTCTCGCCGATTTTTGTGATGACCTTGCCTTCCATTTCAATGTCCGCTTTTTTGAATGAGTTTTGATTATCTAGCAATACTCCATTTTTGATTACTGTTTTCATGAATGTTTCCCCCTTCGGATTGTTCAAGCACATTTTTTAATACGGCCATTCTAATGAACACGCCATTCTCCATTTGTTTGAAAATTCTTGAGCGGCTGCATTCGACTAAATCACTGTCTATTTCAACACCGCGGTTTATTGGTGCAGGATGCATGATGATCGCATCTGGTTTCATATTTTTTTCACGTTGTTTGGTCAGGCCGAAACTTTCCAGATAATCTCCATTTGCCTGATCGTATTTTTCAACATGCCTTTCATGCTGTATTCTGAGCAGCATGACCACATCCGCTGTAGCTACCGCATGATCGATGTCTTCATACCTTCCTAAACTGTTTGTTGTGTCAAACCATTCAGGCGGACCCGAAAATACGACATTCGCTCCTAAACGGGTTAATGCTTCTGCATTGGATTTTGCAACCCGACTATGCATCACATCACCGATTATCGCAATCTTCAGACCTTTGAAACTTTTAAACTCTTGTTTTATCGTCAATAAGTCCAGTAATGATTGGGTTGGGTGATTTCCGCAGCCATCCCCTGCATTGATTATTGGAATCCCGATCTTCTCATTCAATTCGTCAAAATAATTATCCTGTTCATGACGGATGATCAAGGCATTTACCCCTATTGCTTCTAACGTTCTAACAGTGTCATATAAGGTTTCGCCTTTTAACACGGATGATGTACCCGCATCAAAAGGAATGACCTCAAGACCCAGTTTTCTTTCAGCCATTTCAAAGCTTGATTTTGTACGCGTGCTTGGTTCAAAGAAGAGATTGGCAACTGTAGTCTGCTGTTTTGGATTCCAGCTGGATCCGTTGGCAAAACCCTCTGCCTCATGTAAAATCCTTTCAATTTCAGTCAAAGTCAATTCTTTCATGGTCAATAATTTTTTCATCGATCCTGCTCCTTTCACATTTGTGATGCGGGGCATAAAAAACACCCCGCCATTAAGGACAGGGTGTAGGTCATAAAGATTGTGAGGACACGGAATGGTTTTACTCTTTATCCCGTTCTCATTCATCTTTACAGCAACACCCTTTTAAGCCTCTCTGGACTTCTTTTAAAAGGTGATTTATTTTTTTGATGCAGTATCTTATTTTTCAAATATATCTCCGGATATTTTTTCCCGGTCCGGAAGAATCAAGTTAAGAAGGATTCCGACGATGGCTGAAAGTGCCATTCCGGAAAGCGAAACCGTTTCCGATAGTTGTACGAACGCTCCTCCGATTCCTAACACCAGGATGACTGAAGCTATCATCAGGTTTCTTTTCTTGTCAAAATCGACCTTATTATCAATCAGCATCCTTAATCCGCTTGATGCGATGATACCGAAGAGCAAGATGGAAATGCCGCCCATCACCGCGCTGGGTATCGAGCTGATCACTGCTGAAATCTTACCGTTAAAGCCAAAGATGATGGCAGTCAATGCTGCCCCGCCGATGATATACACACTGTACGCCTTTGTCATCGTCAGGACCCCAATATTTTCACCATATGATGTCAGCGGCGGACCACCGATGAAGGAACCAATCATGATTCCTGCTCCATCTCCTAAAATCGAGCGATGCAAACCGGGCTTTTCCAAAAAGTTTCTGCCGACTACTTTGCTCAGTACCATCTGGTGACCAATATGTTCTGATAAAGTTACGATGGCGACGGGTACCATGATGGCAATGACCTCCCATGAGAAGGTCGGTGTATAGGTTACATATGGCAACATGAAGTCAGGCATTTCCCACCATTGTGCTGACTTGATCGGTTCATAATCTATTATTCCTGCAACAGCCGAACAGGCGTAGCCCACTATGATTCCCATTAAAATCGGGATTAAGTTAATGAATCCTTTAAAGAACACGTTACAGATGATGGTTACCGCTAAAGTGATCAGCGCTATAACTATATAAGTGACGCTGTATTTATCTTGAGGATCATACATTGCCATGTCCACGGCCGTTCCGGCAAGGCTTAATCCGATTACGATGATGACCGGGCCTACCACAACCGGAGGAAGTATATTCATTAACCAGCGCAATCCGACTTTTTGGATAATCAATGCTACTATCCCATATATGAACCCTGCTGCAAAACAGCCGATCATGGCCGCCTCCGGACCACCTAAAGCCTTTGCAGCGATGATTGGCGTAATGAAAGCGAAAGATGACCCGAGATAAGCTGGTATCTGACCTTTGGTTATCAATAAGTATGAAAGTGTGCCCAGCCCGCTTGAAACCAACGCTACCGCCGGGCTTAACCCTACCAAGAATGGCACCAGCACCGTTGCACCGAACATGGCGAACAAATGCTGGATGCTTAACGTAATCCACTGGCCAGCCTTTGGTACGTCCTCGACATCCAGTACGATATCCCTTTTTGTTTCTTCCATTTCCGTATCCCCCTCATGAAAATTCCATCAAAACTGCAAAAACCCTCTTTGCAGTATACAAAGAGGGTTTCTCAGAAGGCGAATGCCTATGCATAAGCATAGCTCTCCCGATTGACTCCCCTTTGCCAGCCTCTCTGGACTGTCTTTAAAAGGGTAATATGAAATTTTCATGTTGTTTAGTTTTCTAATATAGTAACTTGATCTACTTCATCTACTTCTGTTAACGTAACGGTAATTTTTTCAGATTGGGAAGTCGGAACGTTTTTGCCGACGAAATCCGCTCGAATCGGCAATTCCCTATGTCCCCTATCCACTAATACGGCAAGCTGGATTTGCGAAGGTCTTCCCAAATCCACCAGAGCATCCATTGCCGCTCTAACGGTTCTGCCTGTGAAAAGAACATCATCCACTAAAATCACTTTCTTGTCGGTGATATTGACCGGAATGTCTGAACCTTTTACGATGGGTTCCCCATCATTGGTCTTTTTCGAAAGGTCATCGCGATAAAGTGTAATATCCAGTTCACCCAGTTCTATTTCCTTGCCTTCTATTTGATTGATGCGCTTTGCAAGACGGTCTGCGAGGAAAATCCCGCGTGTACGTATCCCGATTAAGACGCAATCTTCTATACCCTTATTTTTCTCAATAATTTCATGGGCAATTCTCGTCAAGGCTCTGCTAATGGCCTTCTCATCAAGTACTATGGCTTTCTCATTCAACACGTCGGCCACCCCGATTCCATTTTTCTGATAGGTCAATTTCAACAAAAAATCCTCATGCCAAGAAGGCATGAGGATTTTATCGCTATGGGCATAATTATCCCATTTTGCGTATCCGTTTCCTTCTCAGTCTCTCTGAACTGTGTTAAAGGTTCTTATTAAGTTGTTATTATAATATATCAGAAAAACGAATTTGTCAATCCTTACTTCTACGCAATTGATTAATTAGATTTTCAAACTCTTCCGGAATCGGAGCTTCGAATTCCATATACTCATTTGTACGAGGATGAATGAAACCTAGAAGACCGGCGTGCAATGCTTGTCCATCTAATTTCAGGGTCTTTTTCGGACCGTATTTCGGATCACCCGCTAGCGGGAAGCCAATGTATTTCATGTGAACACGAATTTGATGTGTCCTTCCTGTTTCAAGCTGGCATTCCACTAAAGTGAAATCCTTGAAGCGTTCGATGACCCGGAAATGCGTGACAGCATTTTTGGCATTCGAATCTGTGACAGTCATGCTTTGGCGATCTTTTTTATCGCGGCCGATCGGTGCATCGATCGTTCCGAAGTCATGTGGGATCACACCATGAACTACAGCTTGATACTTACGGGTAACCGTTTTGTCAACAAGCTGCTGTACCAGCTTTTCGTGTGCCATATCATTTTTGGCAACCATCAATAGACCTGATGTATCTTTATCGATTCGATGGACGATTCCAGGCCGCATGACACCGTTGATTCCAGAAAGATCCTTGCAGTGAGCCATCAATCCATTTACAAGCGTGCCGGATACATGTCCAGGTGCCGGATGGACGACCATACCGCTCGGTTTATTAACCACAAGTACATCTGCATCTTCATAATAGATATCCAAATCCATTTCCTCTGCTACCGCATCCAATTCCTCAAGATCCGGAATCGTCACTTCGATTGTATCGCCAGGAACAGCTTTGTAATTCGTCTTTATCGCCGTGCCATTTACCAAAACATGATCATCCTTAATCCATTGCTGGACCTGAGTACGTGACCATTCCTCATTCAAAGTGGAAAGAGCCTTATCAATCCTGACTCCTTTTAGTGTTTCATCGATGCTGTATAACCTTTTATCCATTATCTTTCTCCTTAGCGTTTTTTTCTTCTAAAAACATATGAATCACGAGCAGTCCGACACCAATTGAAAGCGCAGCATCAGCAACATTGAATACCGGGAAACTGTAGCTGAAAATATAGGTATGAACGAAATCCACCACTTCCTGACGAACAACACGATCGATGAAATTACCAATCGCACCGCCTAGCATGAGACCAAGTGCAGCTCCAAGCAAAACGCTTTCCTTCGCCATTTTCTGAATATAATAGACAAGTCCAATAATGACAGCGATGGTGATGATGTAGAAAAACCACATTTGACCTTGTAGAATTCCCCATGCTGCCCCACGATTACGATGCGAGGTGATATATAGAAGGTTTTCAATAATTTCAATGCTTTCTCCGTACTCCATTTTTTTCACAATCATCCATTTTGTCAGCTGATCGAGAGCTATGACCAAAAGGGCAATCAAATAATAAAACACATTTTTTCCCCCAAACTAATCAAATCTTCACTTTTGAATTGTAGCATAAACTAGAAATAATGACTAATCCGAAAAACAGAATCTGCTGTCGGTACTTGAAGAATATAGGGGAGATTGGATAAAGGCAATTCCCTCTGGGGGTTTTACACAAAAAAGCCGGGCCCTTCATAAAGGGACCGGCTTTCCTTTTTTGAATTATTGATTCACGTAATGCTCTTTCACGACTGTAGCACAACGCGGGCAAAGTGTTGGATGTTCTTCCACTTGACCTACTTCCTTCGAAACATTCCAGCAACGTTCACACGTTTCACCTTCTGCTTTTGTAACAAGGATCGCTATATCCTCAAGTTTAACCGCTTCTGCTGGGGCACTTGCCACATCGCCAGCGATTTCGAATTCAGAAACGATGAATAGCTGTTCAAAGCTTTCCTTGATGCCATCAAGCAGGTTCTTCGTTTCTTCATTAACATAGACCATCACTTTAGCGTTCAGTGATTTTCCAATGACCTTC
The DNA here is from genome assembly GCF_056502895.1 of Bacillus sp. T-10(2022). Lineage (NCBI taxonomy): Bacteria > Bacillati > Bacillota > Bacilli > Caryophanales > Bacillaceae > Bacillus > Bacillus sp. T-10(2022). Next base: position 1,790,492 of record NZ_CP113518.1, on the reverse strand, counting down.
TGGTTACGGGCTTCTTCTAATGCTTTCAGAACATTATCACGGACATCCATGAACGCCGTCCATTTTTCTTCAATGACTTCAGCATCATCAATTGAAATTTCTTCAGGCATCAATGTCAACTGTACACTTTCTTCCGTTACACCCGGAATGAACGCCCATACTTCATCAGCTGTATGAGAAAGGATCGGTGACACCAATTTCGTTAAGCTGACCAATGATTCGTAAAGGACCGTTTGAATGGCCAAACGCTCTTTACCATTTGGCGCTTCACAATAAAGAATGTCTTTTGCATAATCGAGGTAGAACGAACTTAAATCCTGTGTACAGAAATTATTGACCATATTATAAATTGTAGCAAACTCATAATTTTCATAACTTAGCTTCGAGTGTTTGATCAGTTTATTCAATTTAACCAGCATGTATCGATCGACTTCAGGCAATTCTTGAACTGCCACTTTATCGGTTTTTGGATTGAATCCATCCAAGTTCCCTAACAAGAAGCGGAATGTATTACGGATTTTACGGTAAACTTCCGAAACTTGTTTTAAAATAGGATCGGAAACCCTGACATCCGATTGGTAATCCACCGAAGCTACCCAAAGGCGTAAGATATCTGCTCCAAGTTGGTTCATGACTTTGGATGGCAGTACGACGTTCCCAATCGACTTACTCATTTTACGGCCTTCGCCATCCAATGCGAACCCGTGGCTAAGTACACCTTTATATGGCGCTTTGCCTGTAACCGCAACACTTGTTGAAAGTGATGAGTTAAACCAGCCGCGATATTGATCGGAACCTTCTAAATAAAGGTCAGCAGGACGCTGCAAGTCGTCTCTTTCTTCAAGTACCGCTTGATGGGAAGAACCGGAATCGAACCATACGTCCATGATATCCGTTTCTTTCGTGAAGATACCATTCGGGCTGCCTTCATGTGTATAGCCTTCAGGCAGAAGTTCTTTCGCTTCACGCTCAAACCAGATGTTTGAACCGTGTTCACGGAATAGGTTTGAAATATGGTCGATGGTTTCATCCGTAATGATCGGCTCGCCATTTTCTGCATATAACACTGGAATTGGCACGCCCCAAGCGCGTTGGCGGGAAATACACCAATCCCCGCGGTCACGGACCATATTGAATAGGCGAGTTTCGCCCCAAGCCGGTACCCATTTGGTTTCTTCAATCGCTTCCAGAAGCTCACTGCGGAAGTCTTTGATTGACGCGAACCATTGTGCTGTTGCACGGAAGATCGTCGGCTTCTTCGTCCGCCAGTCATGTGGGTAAGAGTGCGTAATGAACGTCAAGTTCAATAACGCGCCTGCTTCAGTTAATTTTTCGGTAATTGGTTTATTCGCTTGATCATAAAATAATCCGGCAAACTCCCCTGCCTCTTCCGTCATGACTCCTTTTTCATCTACAGGACAAAGTACGTCCAAGCCATATTTTTGCCCAATGATAAAGTCATCTTCACCATGGCCAGGCGCCGTATGAACACAGCCCGTTCCAGCTTCAGTCGTTACGTGCTCACCTAACATCACTAAAGATTCGCGGTCATAAAGAGGATGTTTGGCAACAGCACGGTCCAACTCGCTACCTTTTACCGTTTTTTCGATAGACGGGTTTTCCCACCCTAATGTTTCCGTTACCGATTCAAGCAGTGCCTCAGCAAGTAAGAATTTTTCATTTTCGACAGCCACTACTACGTAATTTAATTGCGGATGCAATGAGATACCAAGATTGGCAGGAATCGTCCATGGAGTTGTCGTCCAGATGATGATTTTGACGCCTTCATCGATTACGCCTTTGCCATCAGTGACTTCAAAAGCAACATAGATCGACGCAGAGCGTTTGTCTTGATATTCAATTTCAGCTTCGGCTAGCGCTGATTCACTTGATGGGGACCAGTAAACAGGTTTTTTCCCTTTATAAATGTAGCCTTTTTTCGCCATTTCACCGAATACCTTGATTTGCTGTGCTTCATATTCAGGCTTTAATGTGATATAAGGGTTTTCCCAATCACCACGGACCCCTATTCTCTTAAACTGCTCACGTTGATTGTCAATCTGACCATAAGCATACTCTTCACAAAGCTTTCTGAATTCGGCAACGCTCATTTCTTTCCGTTTCACGCCTTTTTTCGTCAATGCCGTTTCGATTGGAAGCCCATGCGTATCCCAGCCAGGTACATACGGTGCTTGAAAACCGCTCATCGATTTAAATCGGACAATGAAATCCTTTAAAACCTTATTCATTGCATGGCCCATATGGATATCGCCGTTGGCATATGGAGGTCCATCATGCAAAATGAATAAAGGACGTCCTTCCGTTTGTTCTTGCACTTTTTTATAGATGTTCATTTCTTTCCATTTTTCTTGGATTTCCGGTTCACGTTTCGGTAAATTCCCCCGCATTGGAAATTCAGTTTTAGGCATCAATAAGGTATCTTTGTATTCCATCATAAAATCCTCCATCCGTCTTTTAAAAAAATTCATTCGATCCGATGACTTGATATCCGGCCAAAATAAAAAGCCCTCTCATCCCTAAAAAAGGGACGAGAAAGCTTTGCTTCCCGCGGTACCACCCTGGCTAGAAAGATCCACATAGTGAATCCAACCTCTCGAGCATTCGTAACGTGAATGAAACGCTTCATTTACTTACTGCACAAGCAGGTTCAACTCAGAACTCAAGGGTGATCTTCAATATCTTCGCTTATTCCGGGCTTTCACCATCCCCGGTTCGCTAAAAATAAGTGTGTGAAGAATTTACTTTCCCTGTCATCGTCTAATTTCATAATGAATAGTATTGTTAAAAAATTATATGCGAAAAAAGTGTTCAAAGTCAAGGAATCGTTTAAATTTCCTCTTCCACTCTCTCATTTAATTCTATTTCAGTCGCATCCACTTCATAATCCAGAAGATGATCCCAATCGTCATTGTCCAGCAAATCCAGCTGTGCACCGACAAGCATTTTGAAACGCGTCCGGAATACTTTCGATTGCTTTTTCAAATCCTCAATATCCATCGCTATTTTCCTTGCTTTCACAAGTGACTCATTGACGATCCTGTCAGCATTTTTCTCTGCTTCCTTTATGATCAGTTTCGCTTCTTTTTGGGCATTGCGCCTTAATTCTTCGGCTGCTTCCTGAGCGACAATAATCGACTTGTTAAGTGTACCCTCAATTGTCGTAAAATGTCCCAAACGATCAAAAGTCTCGTTCAGTTTATCTTCAAGTTCTTTCTTCTCCCTCAAAATCAGTTCATAATCTTTAATGACCTGGTCGAGAAATTCATTTACTTCATCTTCATCATACCCTCGAAATACTTTGTTAAATTCCTTGTTATGTATATCTATCGGGGTTAAGGGCATTACGGCACCTCCAGAACGGTTTCTACTCTAGTATGTTAAAACTCTATATTCGACAATAAATTTATAAATCCTGCTTTTTATTGAATTATTTTTGTCTGGCTAACGAGATTCTCCACTTATCCTTCTTGGTTTTCCCATCAATGGAAGCTATTTTACATCTACCAAAACCTCTGATGGAAAGTGTATCACCTTCACGGCATTCTTCCGAGACGTTTTCCGTTTGCTTGAAATTCACCTTTACTTTTCCTGACGTTATCAAGGCCTGCGTCTTTTGACGGGACATATTCAGGACGGACGATAGCACACTGTCAAGCCTAAGGGAACTGACGGTGGTTACATGCTCTTCCCATTTTTCCTTAACTTGGACGATATTCTCGATCGGAAGCCGTTTCATGGAAACGGAAGCATTACCTATTTTCTCCAGATTCCCAGTGAGATATGAATCCATCTCTTCGGCAGCTATAAATTGAATATGCTCCTCCGTCACTATTATATCACCAAATTTTTCACGCTTTACCCCCAGTGACATCAAGGTTCCAAGTATTTGCCTATGTTCAAGCGTTACAAATTTTTTTGGATAGGAGATATCGTATAAGGAGATATTGAAATCCGATGGTTCAGGAGAGTAATAATCAGGGTAAATGAGCACACGTTTTCGCTCTACGAAATCGCTCCCGCCATTGAATTGCAGTTTCACATCCGGATCATTCCCCATTAAGGAAGTAAGGATTTCCTGCTGACGCGGATCAAGAAAATCAGATAGTTTCGGAGCGTAGGAATTTTTAACCTGATCAATCCAATTCATGGCCTGGTCAATAAAATCTTTTTCCTCCGGCCTGAAATGCTGATAAATGCTCATGATTGAATAAATGCTCCTTAGTTATTAAATTAATGGTTTATCATAGGAATTGATTAAACTCATTCTGCGTTGCAACTACACAGCGGAGAATCTTCCGACTGTGTAGTAAGATGCATGTCAGGTTAATTGTTGATCATCCTATCAAAGTCTGTAAGTAATTAATTCCATAACCGCTGGCAAAATTAAGTACCAGCAAAGCAACAAGAGGTGAAAGATCGATCATGCCAAGTGGCGGAATGAACTTTCTGAACGGTTCTAAATACGGTTCGCAAATCTTTTCCAGAAATTGACCAATCGATGTCTCCCTTGCATTGGGGAACCATGACATCAATATGTAAACGATTAATGCCATTGAATAAAATTCAATTAAATAATATAAACCCTGAAGCACTAAACCCATTAACCATTACCACCTCGCTTCTTCGTACTCCTCTTCGGCGGCGAAGCCGGTAATATTACCGGAAACATCGACGTTGTCCGGGGTACATAAGAATATATCTGTTCCAATTTTTTGGATATCCCCGCTGATTGCATAGACAGTCCCACTTAGAAAATCAATGATTCGCTTTCCTTGGTCATGCTGGATTCGTTGAAGGTTCACGACTACAGCGCGCCTGTTTTTTAAATGGTCAGCTACCTCCTGGGCTTCTGCATAAGCACGAGGCTCCAATAATACTACTTTAGAAGATTTCTGTACGCTTTGCAAACTTACGATATTCTGATTTGTATTATTCCCTGCAGAAGCTGACTGCTGCTGTTTAGCTGACTTCACGACTTTTGGTTCAGCCTCCTCTTCTTCCATCACTTCATCCCTGTACTCATACTCATCATCCAGCGCGAAATAAGATTTAAATTTTGATACGAACGACATCTATAGCGTACCTCCTTAAAATTATTCGCCTACAAGTGCTGTACCAATCCTGATCATTGTAGCGCCTTCTTCAATGGCAATCATGAAATCATTGGACATACCCATGGACAATTCAGTGCAGGGGGCATGCTTCAACTCTAAATTTTGTATTTCAACCTGGATGCCCTTCAGTTTCCGGAAGCATTCCCGCAAAACCTGTTCATCATCGGTCAATGGAGCCATCGTCATCAATCCTGCAACATTCACCTTATCAAAATCGGATAACCCTTTTATGAAATCCATTGTCGCGTCAGGATCCAGACCATGTTTTGATTCCTCACCAGAAACATTCACCTGCACTAAACAGTTTATCGGCTCTTTTGCGCGTTTTTGAATTTCTTCTGCCAAAGAAATGCGGTCCAATGAATGGATATACGAAATTTTATCGATGACATTCTTTACTTTGCGTGTTTGCATGGAACCAATATAATGCCAGGTGGGCTTGTCCTTGAGCACTTCATATTTAGTCAAAAGCCCTTCGTCACGGTTTTCACCCAAATCGAGTATTCCCGCTTCCAATGCTTCATTCGCTCTCTCGACCGAAACATATTTCGTCACTGCGATCAACTTTATCGCTTCACGGGCCCTTCCACTATTTTCACATGCTCTATTTATTTTTTCTTCGATGTTTTTTAAATTGTCCACTACTTTCACTATTACTCTAAATCCTCCTTCCAACCGATAAAGCTCATCAATCTGCCTGTCTTCCCGTTATCACGGCGATGTGAAAAAAACAATTCATGATCACAGCTTGTACAGTATGATGTAACGTCGATCTGACTTTGTGGAATTCCTGATTTTTGAAGAATCAATGCATTAAGTTGCTTAAGGTCCAACTGATATTGTCCTTCACTGATTAAATTATAGGGCTTTTCGTCAATATCTACCAGCAAATTCTGCACTAAATCCATGACATAATCATCAACTACATAGCACTTCGAACAAATTGACGGTCCAACAACGGCAAATATCTCATTTGCTTTTATACCCTCACTCAGCCAAGCCTCAACCATTTTTCGTGCAATTCCATTAACGGTACCCTTCCAGCCAGCATGTGCCACCCCAATCATACCATGTGCCGGAGCAAGAAAGTATAAGGGCACGCAGTCTGCATAGCAAAGGGTCAATAGAGCGTTTTTGTCCTTCGTATAGAATCCGTCAGTCGCTTTAAAGGCCGAATCATAATCTGCAGCACCTCTCCCGCCATCATGGCTGGTAACTTGACGGATTTTCGTTTCATGTGTCTGCTCGGCGCCTATCCATTCATTAAGCGGAAACATCAGCTTATCGGCTATAACCCTGCGGTTTCCCTGGACATCTTCAAGTTCATCACCGACATGAAAACCGGTATTCAATGTTTGAAAATCACCTGTACTGACTCCCCCATTTTTTGTGGTGAAGCCCGCTACGAGCTGGAGATTTTTTTGTCTCCAGCTGTCAATGAGCATGTATTGATCTTTTATTAAAACAAATGGCTCTTTCATGCTATAAACCTCTTTATTTTTAGTCTAGTGTATCATATATTTGCGCCATGCACCTTAAAACCGTTCATCTTTCAGTTCTGCTTGAAATACCGTCTGATGTTCAACAAGTATGACATCTGCACCGATTTTTTTTATTTTGCGCCACGGAATCACAATATCCTGCTCCTTGCCAAAAAAACCCATTAATCTGGTTCCATTCGAAACGACAATGGCCTCTATTTTCCCCGTGGCCGTATTGATTTCAAGATCTGACATATTACCTAATTTCTTGCCATCCGCTATATTGACGATATCCTTAATTTGAAATTCGGAAATCCTGGTCACATCACTCAGCTCCTCAAAATTTCATCATAGATGAAGGTCCTATTCCTATGTATATGACATGATGCGCTCAAGGATGAAGAATACGATAAATAAACGTCCATTCGATTCACGGAAGGGCTTTTCTACAAAATAAAAAAGCCGCTATGGATAAGTAGCTGCTAAGCGGGTATCGACATTTTTGCCCTACCCGCTTCAGCTAACTACTTCTCATGCTCAGCTTCTACTGTTGGATATTTTTATTCATTTGCTTGATTGCCGCTTTTTCCAATCGGGAGACCTGTGCTTGTGAAATGCCGATTTCCTCGGCTACCTCCATTTGCGTCTTCCCTTGGAAAAACCGTTTACGAAGGATCATTTTTTCCCGGTCATTCAACCGTCTCATACCTTCATTTATAGCTATCTCATCAATCCAGGTACTATCTTTATTTTTTTCATCACTCAGTTGGTCGAGTACATAAATCGGATCCCCGCCATCATTATAAATCGGTTCAAAAAGTGAAACTGGATCTTGTATAGCATCTAGTGCAAAAACAATTTCTTCATGAGGTACTTCCAACACCTTGGCGATTTCTTCAGCTGTCGGCTCACGAAGGGTCTGGCTTATGAGCTTCTCTTTTACCTGCAAAGCTTTGTAAGCGATGTCTCTTAAAGAACGGGATACCCGAATTGGATTATTGTCACGAAGATATCTTCTTATTTCTCCAATAATCATCGGTACAGCATACGTTGAAAACTTAACATTTTGACCTAGGTCAAAGTTATCTATCGACTTCATCAACCCTATACAGCCTACCTGAAATAGATCATCTACATACTCTCCCCGATTGTTGAAGCGTTGAATGACGCTTAGAACGAGTCGAAGATTCCCGTTTACCAGTTTTTCTCTTGCTGAAATATCGCCATCTTGCAGTTCTTTAAAGAGTTTTCTCATTTCTTCATTCTTTAAAACCGGTAATTTTGATGTATCCACACCGCAGATTTCAACCTTATTACGAGACAAAATTATTCCCTCCTCACAGGAGCGCTGTACAAAAAACAGTATCTCCGCGGGAGGAAAAAATATGCACATGGCTAGAACAGAAATCCGCCATTATTTTTCAATATAGCTACCAAAGTATTGATTTGATTGACATTTAAGCAAAATTATTTTTTTACACCATTTTATTAAATTCTTTACGAAGCCTCTTAATAATCCTTTTTTCCAAACGAGAAATGTAAGATTGGGAAATCCCCAGCATGTCGGCAACATCCTTTTGGGTTTTTTCTTCTCCGCCTGCAAGTCCAAAACGGAGTTCCATTATCTGTTTTTCACGTTCAGATAACTGTGTAAGTGCTTTTGTCAGTAGCTTACGGTCAACGTTTGCTTCAAGATCTTTCGTGATAATGTCATCGTCCGTTCCAAGTACATCGGATAACAGAAGTTCGTTTCCATCCCAATCAATATTCAGAGGTTCATCAAAAGAAACTTCAGAACGGATTTTGTTATTTCTGCGTAAATACATTAATATTTCATTCTCGATGCATCTTGAAGCATATGTAGCCAGTTTTATTTTCTTCTCAGGATTGAATGTATTCACAGCTTTGATTAAACCTATGGTACCAATGCTGATTAAATCTTCAATATTGATGCCGGTATTTTCAAATTTCCTGGCAATATAAACCACCAGCCTTAAATTACGTTCAATCAAGATCGAGCGTGCAGCTTCATCGCCATTGGGTAATTTATTGATCAGTATAGCTTCTTCTTCCTTTGAAAGGGGAGGCGGCAGTGCCTCACTCCCTCCTATATAAAATATTTCGTCCGTTTTCAATCCGAGCTTGAACAATAGTTTGTACCAAAAATAAGTGAGCCGAAGAATGAATTTCTTCAAAATAATTCTCCCTTCTAATAAACGGATTATGGGTCAAATTTAAGAGTGAATCGATGGTTCAGGAGGCATTTTGCACCGGTATCCCGGTTAACATTTTCGGGTGAACGATAGATTGATAGCTATTGTCGGGAGAGAGTTGCTGAAAGGTAAACGAAACGAGACCCTGCTTGACGTGAAATTCTTTTTCTCCTTGAACGATTTTGATGTAATCCGGTTTGATTGCGGTTAACAGCTGATGTTCATGACCCACAACTTTATAAGGGATTACACGCATTCTTCCTGTCCATGAATATTCGGGCTGCTCTTCCTGACTAATCAGGTTATCAGGGTTTTTAAAAAGCTCCAGCATATCGTCCGGAATTCCTGTTTCCCCGCCAGAAAGTGCGATGATCATTACTGGGGAACGTGTAATGGGGTCATATAGTTGATTGCCGCTATCCACCAATCCATGAAATTTCCCTTCGAAGTCAGAAATTTTAACCGAGACCGAAACCATTTGTTCATGTGTAAGTTTTGTCATCTCCATTCCTTCAAGTGTTCGCTTGGAAAATTGCCATGCGAGCGGGAACCCGATCATTATGAATATCCAGCTGACAGGGTCCCCAAAACGGTTGATTCCTGCATATTGACCAGGGTCCTTGGACACGATTTGGAATTCAAATAGGTAATGTAGTCCTAGAAGGATACCTCCCGATAAAAACGTCACGAAATATAAAGTGGCCACCGATTTCATGAAAAGTTTTAACCTATTGAACCCAAAGGTTGCCAGCACCATGACCAGGGATACTAAAATCTTCATGTACACTCGGTCGGCAATTGCATAAAAAGGAGTGAATGCCAATACGATAATGAAGGAACCAATCAGCCCGCCGATGCATACCCGCCAAAGAGCTACCCTTCGTTTGAGAATGATTGCGGTCCAATATAAAAGGAGGCAGTCAAATAACCAATTCAACAACCAGATCACATCTAAATATAAAGTCAAACACCCTCCCCTCCTTTTATGAACTAACCTTCCACTAGCAAAAAGTATAGCGTACCTGCCCTTAGAAAGTGTGTCACTTTTTGTACTGAAAACTTAAGAGTTTTTCAGTCATTTTTACCCTTTTTGTAGAAAAACAGCTATTGATATTTTCATTACTGTCATAGAGACTATCCTGCTCCCTTTTACTTCTGTCGATTTATGTTATAAAAGTTTAATAATTTATTGCTCTCATCTTTTTGGATTCCTTCTGCCAAGGCGATCCGTCAGATACCGCTGAGGGACGTGCAGGCAAGAACAAAGATACTATTATGCAGATTTCGTTCTGCACATCGGTCAGAGTGATAAAGCTGAAGAATGCCCCATTATGATTGGACACTACTGCTTTTAAGGAATTCATTTATTAACGTCAAAAAACCGTCCCCAAATGGGGACGGCATGTGACGTCGATATTAACGGCGTCTATTGCGGTTACGGAGGAATGTTGGAATATCCAAGGCCTCGTCACCTTGATTGGCATTACGTGCAGGCTGTTCATTGACTTCTTCCCTCTTCACTTCCCGCTTCACGTTTTGCTGTGGCGTTTGTTGTGTCTGAGGTCTTGATTGCTGCTGTTGTCCGAGTGTTGGACGTCCAGTAGGCCGTATTGAAGCTTCAACCTCGTTAAAGCCTGTTGCAATTACCGTAACGACGATTTCATCTTTTAAGTTTTCATTGATAACCGAACCAAAGATCATGTTTACGTCTTGATCGGATGCAGTAGCCACGATATCGGCCGCTTCCTGGACTTCAAAAAGACTTAGGTTCGTACCACCTGTAATATTCATCAGTACACCTTGGGCACCATCAATCGATGTTTCAAGCAGCGGACTGGAAATGGCTTTTTTCGCCGCTTCCGCCGCACGGTTTTCCCCTGAGGAAATCCCGATTCCCATAAGTGCGGAACCTTTGTTTGACATGATGGTCTTCACATCGGCAAAGTCCAAGTTAATTAGACCTGGAACAGCAATTAGATCTGAAATCCCTTGTACACCTTGACGAAGCACATTATCTGCTTCACGGAATGCTTCAAGCATTGGCGTGCTTTTATCGACGATTTCAAGGAGGCGGTCGTTCGGAATGACGATCAGTGTGTCAACCGATTCCTTCATGGATGAAATGCCGCCTTGTGCCTGTGTTGCACGTTTTCGGCCTTCGAAGGTAAATGGACGCGTAACTACACCCACTGTAAGTGCTCCTAGATCTTTAGCAATGCCAGCTATGACAGGAGCAGCCCCCGTTCCCGTACCGCCGCCCATTCCAGCCGTTACGAATACCATATCGGCACCTTTAAGCGCTTCTTCGATCTGCTCTTTGCTTTCTTCTGCAGCTTTTTTTCCTACCTCGGGATTGGCACCTGCACCCAAACCGCGTGTAAGCTTTCCACCGATTTGCATTTTGATTTCTGCTTTTGATAGATTAAGAGCCTGTGCATCCGTATTGACAGAAATAAACTCAACACCCTGTACACCATGCTCGATCATTCTGTTTACCGCATTGTTTCCGCCGCCGCCAACACCTATTACTTTTATCGTTGCTAATTGTTCTAGATTAGAATCAAACTCCAACATGACAATCCTCCTATTTTGACGAAATTCCCGATTCTTAATGATTGTTATTCAAAAAAGTAACCTAGGATTTTTTTGAATTTAGATTCACCTTTTTCACCTTGTTTTTTAGCCGTGTTCTCTTTGTTTTTCTGAGAAACCTTCTGGCTGCGCTGGTCGTTATCTTCTTGTGCTTGTCCAGCTGCTACAGGAGTTTTATTAGCGGTGTTTTTTTGCATTCTCTCTTTCTTGCATGCATGTTTAATCAAACCAACAGCTGTCGTGTATTGAGGTTCCCTGACACCGATGTAATTCGGTTCAGCTGTCCTTACCCGGTTTTGGAACACATATTGAGCAAGCTCCAGGACTCCCGGCATCTTGACGACGCCCCCGGTCAACACGAAACCACCCGGTATATCCTGGAAGCCAAGTCTCCTCAAATCATCTTGAATCAACTCGAATATTTCGGTCACCCGCGCTTCAATGATATCCGAAAGCATTAACTGGTTGCAGGTTTGCTGCTGATCGCTGCCGATGATCGGTATTTGGAATACTTCATCTTCAGACGCGTCATCATAAAAGGCATGTCCATGCTTCACTTTTATTTTCTCAGCTTCTTCCATCGTTGTCCTTAGAACGATGGAAAGATCCTTCGTAAGTGTTTCCCCGCCTATAGGTATCACAGACGTATATTGTAAATAGCCTTGTTCGAAAATTGCCAGAGTCGTGGAACCTCCGCCAATATCGACAAGTGCCACACCAAGTTCTTTTTCATCCTTGGATAATACAAGGGAACCTGCGGCTAAGGGCTGAAGGGCGATATCGGTTATTTCTAACCCTGCCCTTTCCACACAGCGCAGCGTATTATGTAAAATTGTCCGAAGACCTGTGATTAATATCCCTCTCATTTCCAACCGGACACCTATCATGCCCCTTGGATCACTGATTTCATCAAGTTCATCAACTTTGTAATGGATCGGCACCACGTCGATGATTTCCCTGTCGGATGGTATCGTTATTAACTCCGCGGCTTCCCTGACACGGAAAACGTCATGCTCGGTAATCTCTTTATTGTCACTGGATACCGCTACTACCCCATGACACGGCTGAAGCGTCACATGATTTCCGCTTATGCCGACGATTACCTTTTTTATCTCCATCCCTATCATCCGTTCTGCTTGCTCTATAGCCTTTTGAATGGATTGGACGGTTTCATCTATGCCGACGATCGAACCCTTTTTGAGCCCCTCTGATTTAACATTTCCCACGCCGATTATATTTAATGTGTCATTGACCATTTCCCCAATGATAACTTTTACACTGGATGTACCGATGTCAAGACTTACGTATATTTCGTTGCTGTTCATTCCATGGCACCTCCTTCAGTTTTATACATGTATTAGTAGAATAACATTTTTATATCGAAGACTTATACATTATAGGATAACAGAACTGATTACAACAACTCGCAAATTTTTTCATAATAAGCGGTTCAATTTGTATTTCCCGAACAAAACTCGTAGATTTCTCTCTTTATGATGCTTATTGTTCGCTTCTTTAACGAGTCTGATATCATTAATAAACTAGATACTGCCATAAACTATTCGTCATTTATGACTTAATTCCCTTTAAAATTATCGATTTTTTTTCTGCTTTTTCCGGGAAATGGACCATTTTTCAATTAGGATCCTTCTAATCAGGGCAATATTTTGAAACAGCCTTACGCCGAACACAAAGATTGCGGCTAAATATAAGTCTACACCAAGATGTACACCTAGAAAAGCCAAACCTGCGGCTAAAACAATATTAAAGAAGAATCCTGTTACAAATACTACTTCATCATAAAGATTTTGCAGATGAGCCCGTATGCCCCCAAATAAGGTATCAAAAGCAGCAAGCACGGCAATGGAGAGATAATTTGAATATTCATGGGGAATATCAAAGTCCACCAAAAAACCAAGCGTGATTCCAATCAATAGTCCGAAAACCGGAAGCCACATTACGATCCCCCCCCATCCATAATGGGTTCCATGTGTTTTACATCAATAGCATTTTGGTAGGCCGGCAATGTCAACTCACCGGAAGGCACCTTAATCTGCACTTCAAAATTATCTATAAAGAAATCATCCATAAGTTCGGAACCTTCTATGCGCTGCTTCAGTTTCTTTGGATTAACGGTTATTGCCTGCAGTTCGACCGGGTAATGAACAAGAGGATATCCGTCCATTTTCGGCTGCCCATTAATATCACGAATAACCGATGTTGATATATACCTTTGTCCTGAAATGGAAATTTCGTCAGCGCCATACCTATACATTTCATTAATGAGCCGAATGATCAAAACAGGTGAAATATATTCGACCTTCTCACCAAGAAGGATATCCGCTTTGATAGGCTGTATGGAAACGATGACCCCATTACCTTTTATTTCGGTCAAACCTGCGTCAGTCTTTAATTCGGTCAGGGTGTCACGCAATACTTCTTCTTTACTCTCATTTTTCTTTGTTTCATAGGATGCTATTTTTCCCTCAAGCTTACTGATACCCTCTATTAACTCCGCCTGGGTCTGCTGTTCTTTCAATAAATCATTTTTCAGCTCCCACATATCCCTTGTATCGGATACGACAGGCTGATTCACCAAATTGAATTGAATTGCGAGCATGAAGCCAGCAATCAACGTAACCAAACTAAAAGAAAGCTTTTTATTCATTTCCAGTTTCTCACCAATCTTTCATCGACTCCGGCGGTCTGATCACCCTCCAATAATTGGATCAAAAATGATATTCTTTTGCTTTTCCACTGTAAAGATAATATTCTCATTAACCAGCTGTTCCTTGATGCCACCGGGCAGGTCTAGTGAAGCAGCCAGGACATCCGGGTCCCCAATCGCAGAAATGATGAAGGGAGCAGGATGCTGATGGCCATCGATTGTAATCACAGGCCCATTACAGATTATGTATGAATCATGATTTAACCTTTGACCGTTAATCGCAACAGCCTCTGCACCTGATATGTATAGTTCATTGACGACCTTGAAGACATGCTGTTCATGAACGAGGTAGTTATTAACATTGGCTTCCGACTCCATATCTGTACCATCTTCAAGCGTCACCTGAAGGCCTGAGCCTTTCACCTTCACTTTTCCGAGAAACATCCGGTATTTTTCCGTATCTCTTGCCAAATTGAAAAAAAGCTGTTTTTCCTGCGCTAGGTCCTTTTCTATTTGGGACACATTTTCCTGCTTCTGAAGGAGTTCCTTCTGAAGTTCCCGGTTCTGTTTCTCTTGTTCGATCAGCTGCTGCCTGAGTTCATATTCCTGATCCCAGGCTTTGTCCTTCCCTGCACCTTCACCTTCTTTGGTCAGATTGTAAGAGAAGGCAATCATGAATCCGAGAACCACGCAAACCAGGGGTAAAACCACCCGTTTGCCATTAATTTTCCTCATTGGTTTCTTCCTTTTGTTCATCGTCTTCATATGCTTTAAAATAAGAACCCACTTCCAGATCGATGACTCCCTTTACCTCTGGATCCAGCTGGCTGACTATCGATGGGTAGTGAATCATTTTCTCGTATAAAGTACGGCTCGTCGCACTTACTTCAAACCCATCGTTCATAAACATGACGATATGGTAGTCATCGGTTTTGGTTGGAGCGTAATGAATTTCCGAAATGGCATTCTGGATCTCGACAGGAAGCTTGTCCAGCTCTTCTAAAAGCAACTTTAATGCTTTACCCTCTTTGAAACCAATTAAAACAGGGGCAAATACTGGAATTTCGCCTGTTGCTAACTCCTCTAAAACGGACCCGTTTTCCAAAATGGGTGCAAACTTCCCATTATTGGAAAGATATGCCATCCTATTGTGTTCCGAAACCGTAATTTTAATGGAATTAGGAAATACCGGAGTCACCTTAACGCTTTTTATTTCTTGATTTTTTTTGATATTGGCTGCTGCTGCCCCTGTATCAACCTTCCAGATGCTTCGATCCTTCTTCACTTTACTCAATTTAATGATCTGTTTGGAAGTAATATAACGATTCCCCTCTACCTGCACGGATTTCACATAGCTCAACGGGGATAAGAAATATAGCACACAAGCAACCAGAATGAAGAAAAGGGAAAGCAAAAGAACAAGCCGCCTGTTTGCTTTGCTTTTTCTTAATTGTTTTAATTTCGGGATGCGGTCCTCAATGGAAACGATTTTCCCCTTTTCCATCCCCTTCACCTCTTCCTGTAAAAATGGATGGTTCTTGAAAGTGTGAAATCAAGACAAACTCAATATTTGGCTATTTACAAACTTTAAAAGGTAACACATTATATCACAATATATGGATATAATGAATCCACTATTTTCTGCCGATAATTTCCACTTCTGTTTCCATTTCAATTTCAAATTTATCATACACAGTATCCTTCACATGCTGTATCAAGGCTTGAACATCCGCTGCACTTCCATTACCTGTGTTAACGATAAAGTTCCCGTGCATCGGTGAAATTTGGGCTCCGCCAATAGAATGTCCCTTCAGGCCTGCATTCTCGACCAATTTACCAGCATGATGTGGAAGTGGATTCCTAAATATGCTCCCGGCACATGGAAGATTATACGGCTGGGTATCTTTACGGTAATTCTTGTTATTCTGCATTCTTTCTACGATTTCGGTTTTATCGCCCTCTGTCAATTGAAAAATTGCTTCCAGCACGATACCCGGTCTTTTCTTCTGAAGCAGAGAAGTTCGATAAGAAAACTCCATTTCTTCCTTCGAAAGCCAAGCTAAAGTTCCATCTTCGAAAAGAACATGTGCCTCCTTGAGAATTTCACTCATATCGGAACCGTGTGCACCAGCGTTCATATAGACAGCTCCGCCGACGGAACCAGGAATCCCACTGGCAAATTCCAATCCTGCATACCCTTTTTTACTGATTTGCACGGACAGGCTGACAAGTGATACCCCAGCTCCTGCTTTTATCTCCGTCCCATTTATCTCGAGATGATCAAGTCCTTTACCCAATTTAAGAACGGCACCTTCAATTCCGCCATCACTGACAAGTAGGTTCGAGCCCCTGCCGATCACCCTCCATGGCATCCCATGATCTTTAATGACCTGCATCGTTTTTTCTATATTTTCAATGGATGACGGCACGATGAATAAATCTGCCGGCCCCCCAATTTTCATAGTTGTATGATTCGCAAGCGGTTCCTGTTCAAGAACTTTGCCGATTTTCATTTCAGTTAATTGCTTTATCACATTATCCATGATAAACCTCCTTGTTGTTCCAAAAATTCCAAGTTATAAATTTTCATTTCCTCTTCCATGAGGTCCCTTATATTACAAGATTAATAACGCATTTTAGCAGAAAAATGAACAGAAGCAAGCCCCAGTACGGCCTAACCCTCTTATACTATAGTCTAAACAAAGCCGTATTGCCAATATTTATTGTGGATTCCCCAACATTCATACATGGTAATATTTAAGCGGCATTTCATTTATTACTAAATTTCGGCAAGGCACCCTCCAAAATCGTTTTCCTGCAGGGGTTTTTGACTTAAAAAAAGGGAAGCCCTGCGTTCAACAGGACTTCCCTTTTGCCAAACCATATATTTTACTTATTTCAGAACCTTGAATACCGGCTAATATTCAGGAGCACCCCAATCGCCATCAACATGAGCGTCAGTGATGAACCGCCATAACTTAAGAGGGGCAAGGTGATCCCCGTAACTGGCATCAGTCCCGTTACCACCCCTATATTGATCATCACTTGAATGGCGACCATCGCAATGATTCCCACCGCTACAAGGCTCCCATATAAATCAGGGGCACCAAGTGCGATCCGAATTCCCCGCCAAAGCATGAGCGCAAATAATAAAATGACGAGAGAGCCCCCGATGAAGCCAAGTTCCTCTGAGAGGATGGCAAAAATGAAATCAGTCTGCGGTTCTGGTAAATAGAAAAACTTTTGGCGGCTTTGCCCGAGTCCCAGGCCGAACAATCCACCGGGCCCGATTGCATAAAACGATTGAATCATTTGAAATCCGCTGCCTAAAGGGTCTTCCCAAGGATCCAGAAAAGACGTGATCCTTTTTATCCGGTAGGGCGCTGACAAAATCAGACCGATAAAACCTGCTACCCCGATTAGCCCCAAGCCGACAAAGTGACTGATCTTTGCCCCGGAAATAAAAATCATGACGATGCACGTTCCAACCATTACCGTTCCCGTTCCTAGGTCCGGCTGTAACATGATCAATCCAAATGCCAAAAACACTAAACCCAAGGATGGAAGCATCCCTTTTTTAAAGGAGGTGATCAGCTTTTGCCGTTCCGATAAAAACTTAGCTAAAAAAGCGATCATTGCCAGCTTCATGAACTCAGAGGGTTGGATCGAAAAGGCACCTACCCCAATCCAGCTCCTCGAACCATTTCTCGCCATCCCTATACCCGGTACAAGCACAGCCAGTAACATAATGAAACAAATGATGATAAGGATCTTGGCCCATGTCCGCCACGTCCAGTAATCCACATTCATGATGAAAAACATGGCTATGACACCAACGCAGGCAAACAGCAACTGTCTTTTAGCAAAATAAAACGAATCATCAAATTTATATGTTGCCCATATGGCACTCGCGCTGTAAACCATGATTAATCCAACAGTCAAAAGACTTAAGGTGACGATAATGAGAATGAGATCAGGATTCGATTTTTTTAATGGCACGGACATCCACCTCTAGGAAGTTTTTCGAGCCTGCGAATATAAACATCAATGCTGATTGCTTGTCAGCACTTTAGTCAAAAAAAAAGCGATAACGGCTCATTATCGCTTTTTTCCAAGGTGTCAACGTAGAAGCAGGTTCACTTCTCTTTTGCGAAAGCTCTTACTTAAGTTTATGCACGGCCTCCATAAACATGTCTCCTCTTTGCTCAAAAGTTTTATATTGATCCCAGCTTGCACAAGCCGGGGAGAGAAGAATGCAGTCGCCTTCATTTGATAATTCAAATGCAGCCGGCACGGCCTTTTCTACATTATCGACACGTTTTATATTCGCTATTCCTATTTCTTTGGCTACCCGTTCAATTTTTTCTGCCGTTTCACCAAAAGTTATCACGGCTTTGACATTTTTCATCGCCGGTTTCAACTCATCGAATTCATTTCCGCGATCCAAACCGCCTGCCAATAAGATGACAGGTTCCGTAAAGGATGTTAATGCTTTGGATGCTGCAAGAATGTTCGTCGCTTTCGAATCATTATAAAATTTACGGTTATCGATCGCTGCGACAAACTGCAGACGGTGCTCCACACCATAAAATGTTTTCAGTACAGTCTGAATGGCTTCGTTAGCTACACCCTTCAGTTTTGCCGCCGAGATGGCCGCGAGCACATTTTCCAAATTATGCTTACCAGGAAGGGCTATCTCTGAAACTTCAATGATTTTTTCCCCTCGGAAACAGGCGGCTCCATTTTCCACATAGGCTCCATTTTCATGTTTCACTTCAGCTGAAAAAGGAACAAGTTCAGCCTTGGTCTTTTTCGCCATGGATAAAACAAGATCTTGATCTGCATTATAAATCATGAAATCTGAGGCTATTTGATTTTTCGTAATGGCAGCTTTTGCTTCGACATATTCCTGTTTGGAACTGTGATAATCCAAATGTGCATCATACAAATTTGTCACGATTGAGATTTCAGGACGAAATTCGTCTATTCCCATTAACTGAAACGACGACAATTCAATGACGATCGAGTCATCGGGCTTTGCTTTTTGGGCAACACCAGAAGCCACTGTACCGATATTACCGGCAATCAGCGGGGATTTTTCACCGATCTTCAACATTTCGTATATCAATGTTGTCGTGGTCGTTTTCCCATTTGTACCAGTGATTCCTATGAAAGGTGCCTCACTTATCTGATAGGCTAGTTCCACTTCCGTTATAACTGGAATCCCTTTTTCCAATGCGCCTTTTATAATAGGGTTCCGATAGGGGATTCCCGGGTTTTTCACGATCAGCTCGAAACCTTCATCAAGGAGCTCGATCGGATGACTGCCGCAGATGACTTTGATTCCCTGTTCAAGAAGTCCTTGAGCCTCAGGATTTTCCGATAATGGCTTCATGTCATTAACTGTCACGAATGCACCTAATTTATGTAGAAGCGAAGCTGCCATCACTCCGCTTTTTGCCAAACCCAATACTAATATCTTTTTCTCTGAATATTTTGCAGTCTCTTTCAATTATATCCACACCTCTAAATAGATTCCGAGTACCGCACACAGCAGCCCCACTGTCCAGAAAGTCACGACGACGCGCCATTCCGACCAGCCGGAAAGCTCATAATGGTGGTGAAGCGGACTCATTTTAAAAATACGTTTACCAGTCGTTTTAAAAGATCCTACCTGCAGGATGACCGAGAGCGTCTCTATGACGAAGACTCCGCCAATGATTACCAGGAGGATTTCAAGCTTCGTTAACAAAGCGATGGTTGCGATTGCTCCTCCAAGGGCCAAGGAACCCGTATCCCCCATGAAAACCTTTGCTGGATGTGCATTGAATACCAAAAATCCGAGTACTGCACCGACAACCGCCACCGAAAAAATAGCGACATCATATTGCGACTGACTCCAGGCCAAAATGGCAAAAGCACCAAAGGCAATGGCTGATGTTCCTGAGACAAGTCCATCAAGCCCATCCGTCAAATTGACGGCATTCGAAAAACCTACAAGCCAGAAAATAACGATAAACAGATAAAACCAGCCAAAATCAAAAGCAAAGTCAGTGCCCGGAATCGTCAATTCAGGATTAAAACGGTCAGTCTGCTTAAAGACGAAGTAAAAGATGACCGAAATCACAATTTGTCCAAGCAGTTTTTGCTTGGAGGTCAGTCCCAGGTTTCGCTTCATGACCACTTTGATGAAATCATCCAGGAAACCTAATAAACCAAAACCTAAAGTAACGAATAGTAATAAATACGTTTCGGTTGAAGGTGCCGAGAATTTCAAAGTCATGATCAGTGTAGCGATGGTAACAGATAATAATATGACCAAACCGCCCATGGTGGGTGTTCCCGTTTTCTTCAGATGCGATTGTGGGCCTTCTTCCCTGATACTTTGCCCGAATTTCAATCTTCTTAAAAACGGGATGAAAATCGGCGAAAGAAGAACGGTTACTAAAAACGCCACCAAAATCGTATAAAAAATCACTTGTTCCAACATTCCTTACTCCCTCATTCCTAACACAATTCAAATATAAAATTCTGCTTAATGTCTTTTCTTATTTGCTCCAGGGCAATTTAGCGTCGGTTCAAACTGAACCCAAACGACTTTGAATCGCCTTTTCCGCTTCTTCACGGTCATCGAAGTGAAGCACTTCGTCACCGACCAATTGATAGGTTTCATGACCTTTTCCAGCTATTAATATAACGTCGCCCTCTTCCGCCTTGGAAACAGCGAAAGCTATCGCCTGCCTGCGGTCTTCGATAACCGTATATTCTTTGCCTGCTACACCAGCTTCCATATCCCGGAGGATCTGGGCAGCATCTTCACTGCGCGGATTATCCGAAGTGAAGATCGGGTCAGTCGCCAAGCTGCAAGCAATTTCAGCCATGATGGGACGCTTTGTCTTGTCTCGGTCCCCGCCGCAGCCCACTATCACAAAGATTTTCTTTCTAGCAAACTCACCAACAGTCTTGAGAACATTTTCTAAGCTGTCCGGAGTATGGGCATAATCAACAATGACCGGGAAGTCCTGATTCGCTGTAATGAGCTCAAAACGGCCTGCAACACCTTTTATTTCCTCGATGGATTTAATTGTCTCATCCAGATCGTTACCGGCGCACAGAGCGGCAGAGATGGCAGAGAGTACATTATAAACACTGAATTTACCAATCAGCTTCAGCTGAATGTAACGCTCTTCTTTACCTGCTGTCAAGGTGAAAGAGGTGCCATTTGCATCAATTTTTATATCCGTGGCCCTGATATCCGCATCTTTGTCTATGCCGTATGTAACCACTGTCGCAGCAGTCGCTTTAATGAACTCGGCTGTTGCCTCATCATCAGCATTAAGCACAGCATATTTAGGACGATTTTCTATGTAAGCATTGCCGAGCTGTGAGAAAAACAAGGATTTTGCTTGCCTGTATCTGTCCATGGTTTTATGAAAATCCAAATGATCCTGGGTAAGATTCGTAAAGACGGCAATATCATAATCACAGCCATGGACACGTCCCAGCTCAAGTGCATGAGATGAAACTTCCATAATGGCCGTGGTAACAGATGCTTCGGCCATTTCATGAAAAGCCTTCTGCAGCGTAACGCTATCTGGCGTCGTATTCTTGGTTTCATATACCGTATCGGCAATTTTTGTATACATCGTGCCAATCAAGCCGGTTTTTTCTTGTCGATCCTCGAAAATCTTTTCCAATAAGTGACTTGTCGTCGTCTTTCCATTCGTACCTGTAATTCCGATCAAGCGCATCTTTTGAGTCGGATGGCCATAAAATGCATCGGCAAGCACCGCCATCGCCCTGCTCGAATCCCTGACTACGATCACGGGAACATCGAGGTCAAGCGGCCTTTCGGCAATGACTGCTGCAGCTCCATGTTCTACAGCAAGTCGGGCAAAATCATGTCCATCGACTGTATAACCTTTTATACAAACAAATAAACTTCCGTCTATGACTTTACGGTTATCATTTTCAATGGAGGTGATTTCAGGATTCTCTCCTTCATACGGAAATAAGGAGTGTAAATAAGATAGTAATTTGTGAAGCTTCATTTTTCCATCCCTCTCAACTTAATTTGAGGATTCATTATATGTGATTAGCCTCGGCTTGTCGAGAAAACCAATTTCAATTATACGGTGTTATCCCGACTCCGTAAACAAAGCGGCTGATGATTCTTCAGCCGCTTTAACTATTCATATATTATATTATACTTATTCTGTATTTTCGCCAAGATAAATTCTTATTGTAGAGCCTTGTTTTACTTTAACGCCTGGATCCGGGGCTTGATTTATGACTTTATCCCCATTTCCGGCAATATCAAGCTTAAGATCGATGAGCTGGGTTTGCAACTCTTTTTTGCTGAGACCCACAACGTCAGGTACCTCGACCATGACGGGGTCCGTCCAGACCGTTTCCTTCTCAATCTGGTTTTTCCTTGGCTTGACGCCCATGGCCCTAAGTGAATCCTCCATGATGTTCCCAACGATCGGTGCGGCTACTACCCCGCCGAATTGTACCGTCCCTTTCGGATTATCCACAGCTATATAAACGACGATTTGCGGATCATCCGCTGGAGCGACACCTATGAATGAGAGAATATAATTATTTTCAAGGTATCGGCCATTTTCAGCTTTTTGGGCAGTACCCGTTTTCCCGCCGACCCGGTACGACTCCACGAAAGCTCCTTTACCGCTGCCTTGGGCGACAACGGATTCAAGTGCTTTACGGACTTTCTTCGAGGTTGCTTCTGAAATCACCTTTTTCTTCGCCTGTGGGGTCTTTCGCATCAGCACTTCCCCATTTTTTGGGTTCACCAGTTCCTTCGCGATATAAGGTGTATACAAAGTTCCGCCATTCACAGCAGCCGATACCGCTGTCACCTGCTGAATGGGCGTTACGGCTACACCTTGTCCAAACGCAGTCGTTGCCTGCTCAACCGGACCCACTTGATCCATGTTGAACATGATTCCTTTTCCTTCTCCGGTTAAATCTATCCCCGTCTTTTGCCCAAACCCGAAATCATTTATATATTTAAACAGCTTGTCTTTACCAAGCCGGTTCCCTAATTCTACAAACCCTGGGTTACACGAGTTCTCGACGACTTCAAGAAAAGTTTGGTCCCCATGTCCTCCGCTTTTCCAGCAGTGCAGTGTAGACCCTGACACTTCCACATGTCCGGAATCATAAAAATGTTCCTTTTCTAAGTCGACCTTCCCTTCCTCAAGCGCCGCAGCAAGCGTGATGATCTTAAAAGTCGAACCTGGTTCATATATACTCCAAACTGGTAAATTACGATTATACACTTCTGAAGGTACATTTTGGAAATTGGCTGGGTCGAAGGTTGGCCTGCTGGACATTGCCAATATTTCCCCGGTATTCGGGTTCATTGCAATGGCAATTATACCATCGGGATCATATGTCGCCTCCGCATTATCGAGCTCCCTCTCCACGATTGTCTGGATTTTGCTATCGATGGTTAGCTTCAGGTTATCGCCATCAACAGGGGGCTTATAGTCATCGGCCATATTCTCGAGCCTTTTCCCTTTCGCATCCGAGTAAAATTTAACGAATCCTTTTTCCCCGCTCAGTTCCTTATCATAAGACAATTCAATACCCATCAACCCTTGATTATCGGAGCCCGTAAAGCCAAGAACATGCGAAAGGTATTCACCAAATGGGTAATGCCGCTTTGAATCTTCAGCGATATAAACACCCTTTATCCCTAATGCTTTAATTTCCTTCGCCTTTTCATGAGATATCTTTCTGCCTTCCGGAATCCTGACGCTCATCGCCTGTTTCGTTAACCATTGATAAGCCTTTTCCTTTGTCATATCCAATATTGAAGCAAGCTGTTCCGCCGTCTCCCCTGGATTCTCAATTTGCCTTGGGATGACATAGACCGTTGGTGCAGATATATTCGTTGCCAGCTCGACACCATTCCGATCGAGAATTTCTCCTCGTTTGGCTTCAAAAGGAATATTCCTGCTCCAGGAATCTTTAGCCAGCCCCGTCAACTTATCCCCAAGATAAAATTGTACAATTCCCAATCGGATATCAATGATAAAAAAAACAACGATACCGATCGCCAATGCGATTGCCAGCCGTTTTCGGACAGTAACATTCGAAACACGCAAAAACAGGCACCTCCATTTCATACATGCTTCAATATATGCTTGTCTACTCGATGCTAGACTAGAAACCTTGAAAGAAATAAAGAGGGAATCCATTTGGGATCCCCTCTTTATATTCACTCTGTTTTCTCTTTAGTCGGTATATCTACACCAGCCCCTTCAGGCTGGGATAATTCAATATTAATGGTTTCTCCTTCCTTTACTTTTTTCCCGGCCTCAAGACTTTGTTTACTCACATATCCAGTACCTTCAGTTTTCAGATCCAGTTTTGCAACCTTAGCCAATTTCATAACATCGCGCAGTGACCATCCCTTCATGTCAGGAACTTTCATTTCTCCTTCAGTACGCAGTATTATCTTTTCACCCTGTAAAAGTATACTCTCGGCTTTTGGGGATTGATCGAGCACTTTACGCCCACTTCCGATCGTACTTACATCATAGCCAAGTTCCTTCAGTTCTTTGACAGCTGAACTCTCGGTTTGATTCGTATAGTCTTTGATTTTATTTGCTTTTTGTTTTTTAACATCAGAAGGTTTGATGTTTAGATATTGCAGGCTATTTTGCATGACAGGATTAAATATCTCTGACAATGGATCAGCCCCAACATAAGATGCACCTAACTTCGGCTGCTTGACCGCCACATACATGACCAACTGCGGATCATCTTTTGGAGCCATGCCTAAAAAGGAGAATACATAGTTATTTTTCCCTTCTAAATATCTACCTGTCGGACCTGGAATTTGTGCGGTACCGGTTTTTCCCGCTACTTCATAACCATCAATGGCATATTTTTTCCCAGTTCCTTTTTTCGCGGAAATTACCGTTTCCAAATAATCTCGTACCTGTTTTGCAGTTTCTTCCGAAATCGGTTGCCCTGTCACTTTCGGCTTTGTCGTTTTTAAAATTTTTCCGGTATCTTGATCGGAAATGCTTTTTATCACGTATGGCCGCATCATTTTTCCGTCATTGGCTATTGCGGATGCAGCTTGGATTTGTTGAATCGGTGTAACGGTCGAACCCTGTCCAAAGGAAGTAGTCACTTTTTCAAGCTTATACTTGTATTGAATTTTACCGGTTATCTCGTTGGGCAGGTCAATTCCCGTTTTTTTATCAAATCCGAACTTGGTCAAATACTCACGAAAAGTATCCGCTCCTATCTTATCCATTGCAAGTGTAGCAAAAGCGACGTTGGAGGAACGCTGAACCCCTTCAAGAAAGGTCATGCTCTTCCCTCTTTCGATTCCGCTATGATCTCCGATTTTCCCCGATCCGGCTTTGTAGGTTCCTGCAACAAAACTTTCATTCGGATTAAAGACCCCTTCCTCAACAGCAGCGGCAAGAGTGAATGTTTTCATGGTTGAACCCGGTTCGAAGGATTCTTCAATAGCCAGGTTACGCCATGTATCCGTTAACCCGACTTTCGTTGTCGGATGGAAGGTAGGCCTTTGCCCCATCGCCACTATCTCCCCCGTTTTTGGATTGGAGACAATCGCTATGATTTGTTCGGGATCGTATTTTTCCTGTACTTTGCTCATTGAATCTTCCAAGAACGTTTGTATTTTCTTATCGATGGTCAGCATGACATCATTGCCATTATCCGGGGCAACCACCTTTTCCTTCTTATCTGGTAAAAGGAAGCCCCATGAGTCACTGTCATATGTCAGCTTCCCATCCGTTTCCTGCAATTCTTTATTGAGGTACCTTTCAATGCCGAACTTACCAGCCATTTCCTCCGTTTCTTCATCCTTTTCTACATAGCCAATCAGATGGGAGGCGAAAATCCCATTAGGATAGAAACGTTTATTGGTTCTTCCGAATGTAATTCCCGGCAGTTCCAGTTTTTCTATTTTCTGCTTGACGACCTGAGTCAAATCCTTGCCGGCACTGCCAAATTCCACCTGGTATGCCCCTTTTTTCGTAAGTCTTTCATAAATGTCCTGTTCATCCATGTCGATATATTTTGCAAGCTTACTAGCGGTCATCTCCGCATCCTTGACATGCTCGGGCTCCTTTTCACTGAGTACAGCCCTTAAGATATAGGAGGAAGTATCCTCGGCGATGACTTCACCTTTTGTATCGAGTATGCTTCCCCTTTTGGCTTCTATGACCTGTTTTTTTTCATATTTCTTGTCGATTTTCGCAGCCAGTACCTCCCCGCCTGCTGTTCCTGTCACCTGAATATACAAAAAGCGGCAGACTAATACAAAAAAGAGCAGGCCGAATAAGAAGAATAATCCGGCTGCCCCATGCTTCATATTTTTTTGTTTCTGCATTATCACTGCACACCCTTCACATTATTCTCATTTAACTTGAACCCTAGCGCTGCAGCTTTTTTCCAAATCCTTTCGTATGTACTAAGTTCAGCAACCTGCACTTTCAAATCATCATTCACTTTACCCTGTTCTTCAATCGACGTTTCCACTAGCTGGATCTCTTTATTCGTTTCATAGATGGCCGCTTGATTTGAGACAATTTTCACTCCCATAAAGGTAACCATGATAGCAAGGGCACATAGTAAGAAAACTTCACCAATGGATATCTTCGCTTTACGGATGACCACCGTTTGATGTGTCTGTTGCTGCTGTTGATCTTCATATTGCTGTTCTTGTATTTTTTTGGCTATGGAACTCATTCATGTTCCCCCTTACTGTTTTTTTCTGTAATTATTGCTTTTCGGCGATTCTTAGCTTGGCCGACCGGGAACGATTATTCCCTTCCAATTCTTCTTCCGAAGGTAAAATCGGTTTTCTCGTAATTATTTTCATGGTTGGCTTGAATTCATCCGGGATAACTGGAAGTCCAGGCGGAAGGTCAGGCATGCTACTGGCCTTTTTAAATACCGTTTTACAAATTCTATCTTCAAGTGAATGGAATGTAATGACAGATATTCTTCCCTCTTTATCCAAAAGCGATATGGCTTGCTCCAAGGAATCCTCAAAGACACCAAGTTCGTCATTCACAGCGATTCTTATTGCTTGGAACACTCGTTTCGCAGGGTGTCCGCCTTTACGTCTTGCCGGGGCCGGTATCCCATCCTTTATTAGCTCCACAAGCTCGAACGTCGTTTCAATCGGTTTTATTTCACGTGCCGCTTCAATTTTCCTGGCAATTTGTTTCGAAAACTTTTCTTCTCCATATTGGAAGAAAATTCTCAGCAAATCATGGAATGACCAAGTATTCACGACATCATAGGCAGAAATGGCAGCACTTTGGTCCATCCTCATATCCAAAGGTGCATCATGGTTATAGCTGAAACCACGCTCTGGTGTATCCAATTGTGGGGATGACACGCCTAAATCATAAAGGATCCCGTCCACTTTCTCGATTCCCCGGGCATTCAACTCTTCTTTTAAGTATTTAAAATTATTAGGAACAAGAACAATACGTTCGCCATAGCTTTCCAATTTTTCCTTAGCATTCCGAATTGCCGTTTCGTCCTGATCAAAAGCATAAAGCCTGCCTTTGTCAGAGAGCTGTGAAAGCAAGTATTCGCTGTGACCGGCTCCTCCTAAAGTACAATCCACATAAATTCCATCAGGTTTGATGTTCAATCCATCAACCGTCTCTTTTAATAACACTGTTGTATGTTGAAACATGCTAGACATCCTTCCAATCGGTTATTGAGTGACTCTATTTCTGAGGGCAGCCTTAAATATCAAAGCCAATCATATTTTCTGCTATCTCAGCGAAAGAATCCTCCGAAGCTGAAAAATAGTTTTCCCAAAGGGATTTGCTCCAAATCTCAATACGATTGGTAACACCAAGAATTACACATTCTTTTTCCAATTGGCCATATGAAGTAAGCGGCGTGGGGATATTAATTCGCCCTTGTTTATCAATTTCGCATTCTGTAGCTGCAGAAAAGAAAAAACGGGTAAAGGCTCGGGCATCTTTTTTTGTTAAGGGCAGGGCTTTCAGCTTTTCTTCAAGCAGCTTCCACTCTTCCATAGGATAACCAAATAAACATTGATCGAGTCCGCGGGTAAGGACAAATTGCTCCCCGAGATTTTCCCTGAATTTCACCGGGACTATCAAACGGCCCTTTATATCGATGTTATGATGGTACTCTCCCATGAACATACCCACTACCCCCACATTCTAATCTCAATGTACCACATTCCCCCACCTTTCTCCACTTGTTTTTACTTTCTCCTTCCAAGTAAAAATTCCCTTCTTTTCTTCTTAAGTTTATTTAGCCAAATTATTCAAAGAAACGTGCTTTTCCCTCGAATGCACTCAGACTAAGACGCAGTCCCACTATTACTGTCGAAGCCCCACCTGACAAGTGCCCGGGAAACAGAAAAAAAGACAGGCTTTAGCACCTGTCTTTTTTTTACTTTTATTCTCTCCGTCAGGATTGGTAAGTGGCAACCCTATTAAAAAATGATTAGTCCGCCACTATTCCCCAAAACGGTTTCTAAATGAAAATCAATTTATGCTGATTATTGAACCGGTATTCCAGTTTCATCATATCCCGAACGAACTCTGGCCCATATTGATTCAAGTAATAAAACACGTTCCAAATCCGCTCCTGAGGTGATTCAAGAGGGTACAGTGAATTTGCTATCCGTTCATATTTCTTCAATATGACCGAATGCCGTTCCTTTGTACGGTCATCGATTTTGCCATACATGAAATTCAATTGTTTTTGGATGAATTCGATGTTTTTGTTCAACATCGGCTCCAGTCCTCTATCTAAAGAGACAGCGTGGACAAATAGCTTTTCATGGTTCTCTTCAAGCTGTGATTTCAGCGTCCCAAACAGATTGTCAATCGTCTCATCCTTCACGGAATCAAGGTAACTTTTCACTGCATTAGCGGTTCCTTCAGTCAGAACAGTTTCCAAACTGAGTTCCATTTCTTCAAGATCGCTATGGATACTGCGCTCCACCAGCGTGATGTTTAACCTAGGGATGATTGGCGGCATCTTCATGGAAAACAACTCAAATACCTTTTTTAATTCGGCCCAATAAGCTATTTCCCCTGGCCCTGAAACGAAAGCCAATACAGGGAAAAGCATTTCCTGCATAAGCGGGCGTGTAATGACATTATTGCTTAATCGTTCTGGATGGTTTTTGGCTATCTGCAAGAGTTCCAGCTCGGTAAATGATACCTCACCGTTTTTTCCGCTGAAACCGCCTTCTACACGCTCGAGTAAACATCGATCTTTTTTTTCTGGATCATAATAAAATAAATTAGCAGCATGTTTATCCATTTCAATCATTTTCGCATACCCTTTCGCATGCATGAATGATTGCTGGTCCTCGACCATTTCAGCAATCCGTCCACTTTCATTGACCATCGATTCAAAGTATGCCTTCTCAATTCGCCTTAATTCCGGATCTCCGGCATCGACTAGTAAAAGGCCATATTCTTTGAACCATTCATGAATCAGCCTGGCGAAGAAGTCGACGAAGGTATTCGATTGCTTAATGGTTTCCTTCATATCAATCAGGAGTTTATTCGTAAAGGCCGTTTCTCCATATGTTTCAATGATTTCCTCAAGCCACTTCTCTGCCTTTTCCGTTTCCAGCTCCACGTCAGAAACCATTGTTTTATACGGTTGATAGGAAGGGTAGGTTTTTTTATCGGGTTTACCGTTTTTCATGACATAAACATGATTGACTTCAGCTAAATCATGATCTTCTCCAGCTATCCAAAAAACAGGAATGACTGGCTGCCCCAATTCTTTTTCCTGTTCTTCCGCAAGCTTAATGATCGAAATCACTTTATGAATGGTATACAGCGGCCCTGATAATAACCCAGCCTGCTGTCCTCCAATCACAACCACGGAATCATCCCTGCGCAACCTTTCAATATTCCCCTTAACTGCCTCACTGAATGAAAGACGAGACATGTATTGTTGTATGTAATCCGACAATTCATCACGTGAAAAAGAGCGGTTCATCAATTCACTATATCTATTGAGATAAATGTCAGGCTTTGCTAAGTCATAGTGAAAATAATCCTCCGTTTCAAGACGGTTTTGTAAATAGTCCGATGCAAAACGGTTTAAAGATGGTAACGCGAGATCTTTCATCTCCATTTCTGTTCTCCCTTTCTCTGCAACTACAATTCTTTTTAGAGTATAACATTCCGGTTTAAGAAAACAAAAGAAGTTGCCCAGCAGCAGAAAATTGATGCGATGTTCTATGTTATGTAGTCAATATCTTCGTAATACTTGTAATTATACCGATGGAAAATAATAGAAGGTAAGCCACGAAAAAGAAGGCGAAGTTCACTCTCCAAAAACCCTTTAATACCTTATGGAATATGATTTCTTCTTTTACCTTGTAATGGACAAGGACCACCAAGAATGCATTAAGAATCATGATGAGCATGATCACCCAAAGAATTTGCTTATCCCAAATCGTAATGATCAAATAATGGACGGACAATACGAATAGCAACGTACTCATGTCCATTGCAAATTGAACGGAGCGCCTATGGTTCCCAGTGAATTGTTTGGCACTAATAAAAAAAAGTATATACCCTGCGAAAGGCAAGGTAATAAATATCGCGGCAAGGTTTGAAACTACGTACGGCACATCCTCATCCCCCCTGAGACTCTTTTCCTTTGACCATCTTATATAGAGAAGACGTCAGGCAATGACTTTTCCCTTTGCTCTTTGCCTCCAAGAGGATATGACCCAAAATGGCATCAATTTCCGTTTGACGGCCATTTTCTAAATCTTTTAGCATCGATGATCGATTTTCAGCTGTTGCCATACAAACGGACCTCACATTTTCGAATGACTCATCCTTATTTTGAACTTCCAAAATATCGGAGACTTCTTCAAAAAGGTCTTGAAACATTTGGTAATAAAAGGGGTTAGTGATCAAACCGCCATTTTCCACGCCAAGTATCGCCGTTAATGGATTTATCACTGCATTGACGACAAGCTTATCCATCAGCATCGAGTGAAAATCCTCACTCTTCGTAAAAGGAAAATGATCGATCCTTTCATCCACTAACGATAGTTGCTCAAGTTCCCCTTTAAAGGAAGCGATCCTTGTAATGCCGAGCCCTGTATGCTCGACGGTATTCCCGTCATGTTTCAATGCCCCATGCTCCACTACTCCCACATATATGCTAGGGGATTGAAGCTGCTTTAAATAAGAAATATGCCCATAGCCATTCTGCAAGAATAGCAACGGAACCTGAATACCTTTGATTCTAGGCAGTATTTGCGGCAGGTGATATTGCTTGACGGCCAATATTAGAAGATCTACATCCGATATCCCTTCATCCAGACCCATAGAAATGATGCCTGTCTGCAGCCGGCTTTCACCATCCGCAATAAGACGGATTCCATCACGTTGGATGATGGACGCCTGATCCGCAGTATGGGTATAAAGAGCCACACTATGTTTTTCACTTAAATGAGACGCAAACAGCAGCCCGATGGCCCCTCCCCCAATGATTCCAATTCTCATAATACCCTTCCTTACTTTTTGAAATATATTTACTATTTTATCACATTATCTTTTTTATCCTGCATCAATTTCACATCAACAACTTTGGAAACGCCGTCAACCTGATTGCATGGAGTTTACCCGCCAACAACAAGGCTCGTCATAAAATATCAATGGAAAGAATTATTAATACGCCATTGAAGATATATTCTCTTCTTTAAGCGTTAATTTAATGGTATATTAGATACGAAAAGCTTAGCCATTTTATAGACTTTATAGGAACAAAAGATAACTCCAATCTCTACCCACGAAATATTGGAGGGAAAAGGGCGGGGGATAAAAGGCTATAAGCATTTAATCAGCTAGGATAAATCGATGATGTCATACTAGATATAACCTAAGCTGGAATTCCACATTGTAAAGATCAGTGGGATGACTTTCAAAGGGTACTATCGGAAGAGGTTTATCAGAATTAAGGGGGAGCTTTTTTATGGAATACAAGGTTGAACGATTACTTGTAAATTTTAAAACGCTTGAGGAATTCAAAAAATTCAAAGAATACGGGATACAGGAACTGTCCATGCTCGATGATTTAGAGGCTAACATCATTGAAAATGACAGCCAATCACCTTTTTACGGAATCTTTTATGGCGACAAACTTGTAGCCCGCATGAGCCTGTATAAAAGAAGCGCTAAATTTGACCGGTATTTTGACAATTCTAGGGACTTCCTTGTTCTCTGGAAACTTGAAGTCCTGCCTAACTATCAGAAAAAAGGTTATGGAAGAGCCTTGGTTGAATTCGCCAAAAGCCTGAACATGCCTATCAAAACCAACCCAAGAGTTCATTCACAAGACTTTTGGAAAAAGATGGGCTTTTCTGCCGTTTCCTATGATTTGGACAGGGACCTTGGAGAAAACCCGCTGATTTGGAGCCCATTTGACATACAAGATAAAAAAGAAATAGATACGCAGGAATAAGGAATACCAAGAAAAATGCGGGCGGATTTTCCCACCCGCATTTTTCATTTATTGACCCTTTCCAAATTGCCATTCTTATCCATTTGAAAACTCACCTTCGGATTCGTCTTTTCGTCCTCTTGTACACTAAGCTTTCTTGCACGCTCCATTATCTGCATTAACGCACGATAATCTTCCTCAACAGCTTTCAGGTTTTCTTTAAGCAAAGCATTCTCTTCCAGCAATCGGACATTTTCCTGTTCAAGAATTAGGTACCGCTCTGAAATCCGTTCTTTTTCCTTATTATCAAGCTGAAAGAATTCATCCATTTTGGTTAAATATAATATAACTTCCTGAAGGGTAATAGATTCTTTCTCTTCAAGTCGGGGGGACTTTTCTTCAATCGTGACATTTTCTACCGTCGCAACCGAATCCCTTTCCATTTCAGGATTATTGACCACCTGTTCTTTCCTTTGTTTTTTCGCCAGCTCTATCCCTGATTTATATTGCTTCCTTACAAATGAGTTCCAACGGAACCCACAAGCAGCAGATGTCCTCGATAGCTGTTTCCCCACTTCTTCAAACGCCTTTAATTGTGTACTGCCTTCTCGTATATGCCTCAGCACCACTTCAGCCAACAACAGGTCCTCATCATGAGTCCATGCATCTTGTCTCGCAATCGTCATCTCTCTACCTCCTAAGCAAGTTTTAATTCATAATATGCACATGCTAGGAAAGATAGAAGATATATAGAGCGTGTAATATTTATTTTTTCTTATTTAAAAAACGATCGACTGCAGCATGATGCTCATCACTCGCCCACAGTTTAGAACATTCCCGGATTTCCGCATCCATTCTTCCTTTAAGCCCGCTACCCTGCCATTTATGGACCAGCAATCGCTTATAGGCCATCAATACCCCTGTCTCATGGCGAAGGAAATCTTCTGCGAATCTTTCCCATCCATCCGCACCTTCTCCGACTATCTCATCTACGAAACCCAATTCCTTTGCTTCCTCAGCTTTATGTATTTTTGCATCCAATAATAGCTTTAGCGCTTTTTGCCCTGATATTTTTTCAAGTAAAAGTGAAGCCCCGCCCCAGCCTGTCGTTATTCCCAGAGTACCTTGTACAAACCCCAGCTTAACTTCCCTCTTTGCTATTCTGAAATCACAAGCTGTCGCAATTTCGCACCCACCGCCTAAAGCACTTCCATTGATGAGCGCTATTGTTGGTTTTGGGAAAACTGCTAGTTTATACAGAATTTCACCCATTTTCGATAACATAGCAAAGGCCTCTTCTTCTGTGCGCAAATCCTGAAATTCCTTTAGATCCCCGCCTGAACAGAATGCCTCGGAGCCCGCCCCTGTCAGGACCAGCAACTTAACTTCAGCATCGCCTTCAGCTTCTGACAATATCGACTCGAGTTCGTCCATCAATTGATAATTCACGGCATTCCTTTTCTCCGGTCTATTAAACAGGAGCTTCATGAAACCGCGTTCATCTTTTTCAACATTAATTACTTGATCCACGTTAACACCTTCTCCGAAACCATCGGCAAACATAGATGATTCAAAATATTCTGCCAAATATATTTGTAAAAAAAGCACAGAGAAAAATCCCTGCGCTTTGATTAGCGTGTTGCATCAAGAAAGCATAGCTCTCAAGTAGGTCAAGAAATTATTTTGCGACAACTTCTTTTCCTTTATATGTTCCACATTCTTTACAAACGTGATGTGAAAGAGTCATTCCACCACAGCTCGGGCATTCTACCATACCAGGTACTTGAAGCTTGAAGTGTGTACGACGTTTTCTTTTTACAGTTTTCGACGTTCTTCTAAAAGGTACAGCCATTATTCCCACCTCCTTAAAAAATATAAAAAAGCTGGAAAAATCGGATTAACGATTTTTCGTTCCAATCAAGATTCTTTATTGTTGTCAAAAAAGTCGGCAAGCTTTGCAAATCTCGGATCAACCTTATGCTCATTTTCCTCTTCAGAAATAACAGCCCAGTCTTTCCCGGATTGAGGAGCAGCTTCATTCGAATCGACATCCTCACAAAAAACCTGCATCGGAATTTCTAGCAATAAATTTTCTTTAATTACCGGTATTAAGTCTACAACGTCACCTTCCACAACAGTGACATCGTCTCCGTAGAAATCGGCGCCATCTGCCTTTAAAAGAAAGGTTTCCTTTGTATCAATATCAATCGGATATTTAACGTCTACCAGTGTACGGGAGCAAGGTAATGTTAATTCACCTGAAAGATGCAAGTGAAAAGTAATCTCGGTCGAGCTGATATCAGCTCTTCCTGCTACTCTGATCGGAGAAACATCGCGAATTTGCGGGTCTCTTTCTCTAATGTCCAAGACATCCACCAGTTCATCAAACCGTAAATCTTTGTCCCGAATTTTTTGAAGTTGACTAATCGTCCATTTCAATTGAAATCACCTCAAGGCAACAAAAATAATTATAGCTTTCAATTATAAGTTTGTCAATATTTTTTCTTTACACTATAATGTAGTCATCCTAACTGATTGTCTAGGTTTAAGAAACATTACAAACAAAAAAATCCGGACGATTACTTATAGTAATTTTACTTGAAATACTATTTTAGCACTAAGTTGATAAAATACAAAGTTTTTCTCTGAGGTGATCGAATGAAAGCTTGCGGTTTAGTAGTCGAATATAACCCTTTTCATAATGGACATGTTTTACATGCAAGAGAAAGTAGAGAAAAAACAGGGGCAGATGTTGTGGTCGCTGTCATGAGCGGGCCCTTTTTACAGCGTGGCGAGCCCGCTATCGTCAGCAAGTGGACCCGTGCCGAAATGGCCTTGAATGGCGGCATAGATCTTGTCATTGAACTTCCCTATGCTTTCGCGACACAGAAGGCGGAGATATTTGCAAAAGGATCTATTTCCCTTTTGGAATCCCTTGGCTGTGACTCCTTTTGCTTCGGAAGCGAAGATGGCCGAATTGAACCATTCATCACCGCCCACAGAATTCTTTCGGATAATTCCGCTGCATTCGATGCTGCAATTAAATCGGCTATGGATGCCGGTAATAGTTATCCGGCCAGTGCTGCCCAGGCTTATCGATCGATCATCAATGATGATGCGGCATTGGATTTGACGAAGCCAAATAATATTCTTGGAAAGGAGTATGTAAGTGCTGCCCTATCAAATGGCTACTCCATTCGCCCTTATACGATTCAAAGGGTCGCTGCCGGATACCATGAAACAAAATTGTCCAAAGACCCTATTGCCAGCGCAACGGGGATACGTAAAGCCATCCATGAACATAGGGAATTAAATTCTGTTTCCAGTTATATTCCTCAGCCGACAATGAATGGTCTTGAGCAATATTTAACGCGCTACCATGCCTTGCATGACTGGGAAATGTATTGGCCCCTGTTGAAATACCGAATCCTTTCTTCCTCTTTAATCGAATTGGCAGGGATATACGAAATCGAGGAAGGTATAGAACACCGAATAAAGGAGATGGCCAAACAATCTTTGAGCTTTTCTGGATTCATGGCAGATTTGAAGACAAAACGCTACACATGGACACGACTACAGCGGATGTGCGTCCACATATTGACCCATACATTAAAGGAACAGATGATTCACAATGATCAACCAGCCTATATCAGACTTCTTGGCATGAATGGCCGGGGACAAGAATATCTTCGCACTGTAAAAAAAGGTTTACCCCTCCCGCTCATCTCTAAACTTTCGTCCTATCAGAAGCAGGACATCGATACGGACTTGCGAGCGGCACAGGTGTATGCACTCGGCTTGTCCGAACCGTATCAGGCTGCCTTGATGAAACGGGAATTTGAATCTCCCATCATTTTCAAATGAAGAATGGTTTAAGCTTGGCCCGTCCATCTTTAAGAGTAAAAATCCAATCATCAAAAAAGCGCAAACAGTAGATGACTGCCTGCGCTTTTTTTCATTTTTCCTTTCCTTTCAGCTTCGCTAAATAGGCTATTGCATCATCGAAGTTGTCAACCGGTACGATCTTCATGTCCGTGTCGATATCCTTTGCTGCAATGAGTGCATCTTCATAATTCGAACCTGCTGCTCCGTTTTCATTTGGGGCAAAGAATATTTCCGCTCCAGATTTATCGGCTGCAACTATTTTCTGTTGAATACCGCCAATTGGACCGACTGTCCCATCATCAGACATCGTTCCTGTACCCGCTATGTCATAGCCACTTGTAAGATCGCCTTTTGTTAATTGATTATAAATCTCCAATGAAAACATTAAACCAGCCGAAGGACCGCCTATTTGTTCTGAATCTATGGCAATCGCCGGTATTGTGGTCACTTTTCGATTGTCATCCAGCGAAATGCCTATTCCGACCCTATTTGGGTCATTTTTAAAAGGCTGCAATGAAAGAACGGCCGTTTTCTCCGTCTCTTCCCGCTTATACACTATTTTCACTTCATCTCCAGCCTTTTTTCCGTTAATGTAGTCCATGAATTCCTGCGCAGACTTGAATTTAACGTCATCGACCTGAATGATTTGATCGCCCGCTTTCAGCTCTTTAGCTGCCGGCATTCCTTTTAGCACGTCCAAAACATATACACCCAGGTACTCGTAATCGACTTCTTTCCCTGCTTTTTCATATGCGATCTGAATGGCATTATTTTTAGAACCATCCATTAAGTGCAGCTGCCTGATATTATATTCTTCATCCGTTTCATCTTCGCTTCGAATGGAGGTTTCCGGATAAAGCTCCTGATATTTGCTCCATTTCGCCAGCATGTAGGAATATATATTCGCCCGGCCCATCCTTACAGTGGTTAACATAAAGCTTCCTTTTGCTTCATCTCCTCCGGATACCTCAATGATTGGCTCCAATTCTTTAGCCATTCCTGGTTTTGATACATAAAAAGGTAGGGAATAAAGGGCTGATGCTATGAGAAGTATAGCCACCACCAGGAAAGTGCGTACATACATTTTACGGCTCATCTTCAAAGGACTCCTTCCAAGTAACAATGCTCTGCTTAATTTGATCTATCTTTCCTCTTGCAGCTTCTTCTCCAATACTAATTATTTCCTGAACGTTTGTAAATGATTTAGAGCTGTATTTCTCAACCCTGGGGCGTATCATGACGTCTGAAGCAAACTCCCTGCTTTTAACCAGTTCCATTTGCAGGATATCGAGGCTTTGCATGATGACATCATAGATGGAGTTTATCTCCATATCCTGTTTCACGTGGGCTACATCCACACCAATTATGATGTCTGCTCCCATATCCTTCACGACTGAAACAGGAACCCTGTCAACAACGCCGCCATCAACAAGCAGTCTGTTTCCGATTTTTTCGGGAATGAAAATGCCAGGAATGGAAATGCTTGCCCTTACAGCCGGTGCGATGGGACCTTCCTGAAAAATGACTTTTTCCCCCGTTTTTATATCAGTGGCTACCACCGCCACAGGAATATCAAGTTCTTCAAATTTCTTGCCATATGTAAATACCCTGATTAAATCCTTTGTTCGTTTACCTGAAATGAAGCCCATTTTAGGTATGGTGAAGTCTAAATAATACTTTCGCTTAAATGCACGGGACAACTTATAAAGCCTCTCGATATCCGAACCCGCTCCATAAAAGGCTGCAACCATAGCTCCCATGCTGCTTCCAGCAATCATATCTATCGGAATGCCTTCTTGCTGTAATACCTTTATCACGCCAATATGTGCAAACCCCCTAGCTCCTCCTGATCCAAGTGCAAGCCCGACCTTTGGTTTCGACAAAGATATCCCTCCCGCTAGAACTAGTTCAAAATATTGAAATAACACTCATTCAAAGTTATGGTCTTAAACGGATTTATAGAAGCATATTATTTATATTGACAGTGAAACAAGCATGGCAGATATAAACTATGCCAGCCAATAAAGTGCAGGGTTTCATTGAAATTCCACCGTGAGGCTCATCCTCATTTATAATGTCGGAACAATCCACATTTCATCATGCGCTTACTTTTCGAGAAAAGGAAGTTCATATTTTATTATATACGAAACGGACTGCCCTTATTTAGTAACCTTCAAGAGGAGGCTGAATTTTGCTAAAATCAAAATCTAAAACAGTACTGTTAGCTACCTCCGTCACGATGATGGCAGTTGGCTTGATCATCTTCCCCCAAGAATCCTTTGAAGCTTCCAAAGGCGGACTCAATATTTGGTGGACAATTGTGTTCCCTTCGCTTCTACCTTTCTTGATTTTCTCGGAGTTATTAATCAGTTTTGGGGTTGTCAGGTTCATTGGCGTCATGCTCGAACCATTTATGCGCCCCTTATTCCGTGTACCAGGAGTGGGCGGTTTCGTTTGGGCGATGGGACTTGCATCAGGATTTCCAGCCGGGGCGAAATACACTGTGAGGCTTCGTCAGGAAGAACAATTGACCCGCATTGAAGCTGAAAGACTCGTTTGTTTTACGAATTCATCTAATCCATTGTTCCTGTTCGTTGCCGTTGCCGTCGGGTTTTTCCACAATCCTCATTTAGGGATCATCCTTGCACTTTCCCACTACCTAGGAAATTTTTGTGTAGGCATCATCATGCGTTTTTACCGTTGGAAAGAAGAAAAATCCCATACTAAAGTAATGACCAAGCTCCCCTCCATAAGACAAGCTTTTAGCCAAATGCATCGAACCAGAATAAAAGAAACAAGACCATTTGGCAGTTTACTCGGAGATGCGGTACTCTCATCCATCCAAACCCTATTAATGATCGGGGGGTTCATCATTCTCTTTTCGGTGGTGAACAAGCTTTTATTTCATATGAACATTACCGGATTGCTAGCATCGTGGGTCGGAGGAATTTTACATATTTTTAATTTCCCGGATTCCTTAAGCCTCCCCTTCATATCAGGCATGTTTGAAATGACCCTTGGTTCAAAATTAACCAGTACGGTCGAAGATGCGACACTCTTTCAGCAAACTGTGATGACAAGTTTCATCTTAGCTTTCAACGGTTTCAGCATTCAAGCGCAAGTTGCCAGCATCATTGCCGCAACAGACATTCGTTTCACTCCCTTTTTTCTGGCTAGGATAGCACATGGCCTTCTGGCATCCATTATTACAATCTTGCTTTGGGAACCATTCTATAAAGGCAATATGTACAGCGGCAGCCCGTTAAACGCATTCCCAGTCAGCGGATCCGGTGAACACGCGAATTCCCTATATCAGAACATGCTTGATTTCGGCCCCATTCTAACACTCTTGTTTTTGATCCTATATATCATCATATTTACCAAAAGGCTATTCAAAGGCCTTTCTTAAAACCGAAAAAAAGAGCATTGCGCGTAGGCAATGCTCTTTTTTTCTATCCTTTCAGTTCCTTGTACTTTTTGGCCAGGGCTTTCTGGACGACGCTTGGCACTAGTTCGGAGATATCCCCGCCATACTTCGCTACCTCTTTCACGATACTCGAACTCAAGAAAGAATATTGATTTTTCGTCATGATAAAGAATGACTCTATTTTATTGTTTAGGAATCGGTTCATCGAAGTTCCCTGCATTTCATATTCAAAGTCGGAAGTCGCCCTCAATCCCCTGATAATGGCATTCGCGGAAACGCTTTCAGCATAGTCGACCGTCAATCCCTGATAGAAATCCACCTTAACATTCGGCATATGGGCAGTCGCCTCAGTAATCAATTCCAGTCTCTCCTCCACTGTAAAAAGTGAATTTTTCGCTGAATTGTTCACGATGACCACATATACCTCATCAAAAACATTCGCTCCCCTTTGAATGATATCAAGATGACCAAATGTTATTGGATCAAAACTCCCCGGACAAATCGCTATTTTGGACATTCATAGTTCCCCCTGTTCGTGTACGTTTCCCCATTGATAAATCGTAACGGCAATGACGCCATAAACTTCTTTTCTCTTAACGGTAAAGTCACCAACTTTTTCTGGCAATGTAACATCATGGCCATGCTCACAAACAATGTATCCCATATCGTTCAGCAATCGGTATTTATGTATTTCTTCAAGAATCTCGACTAGCTTTTGTTTCTTATAAGGTGGATCAAGAAAAATCAATTCAAAAGTCATTTCCCTTTTCACCAAAGCCTTCAGTGCACGCTCTGAATCATTTTTATAAACTTCTGCACGGTCTGAAAACTTGCATAGTTCCAAATTGGCCTTAACCGTTTGATTTGCTTTAAAATCCCGGTCGACAAATATGGCTTTATCCATGCCTCTGCTTAACGCTTCAATTCCCAGTCCACCGCTCCCGGCAAACAAGTCGAGGACCAGCCCTCCTTCGAAATAAGGACCAATCATATTGAAAATGGATTCCTTGACTTTATCAGTAGTCGGCCGGGTTCCTGTACCCGGTACAGCCTTAAGTGGTCTTCCTTTGCAAATTCCGGAAACGACCCTCATAATCCTCACCACATTTTATGACAAATTTCTGTTACTTTCCTATCCTAACATATTAGAAAAAGCTAGCCAATATTTAAACCCATTTGGCTTCATTTCCAAGATGAAAATCAACGTATCATTTCGGTCCATGGATTCTTTTTATAAATCTTTTACATTTTGAATAATAAAGTGGTTTTTGGCAATAATGTGAATAACAACATTCCTTTTTAGGTGTTGTTGCCAACCGCGGAGAAGGCTTACGTTTCCCCATAAGCTCTTCCTCCGGTTTCTCCTCTCCCTTTGCCTTCTGGTCCTTAGTTAGACATAGAAGGACCCTGCATATTTTTGCAGGGCTTTTTTTATTGTTAAATCTCTGATATCTAAGTGTCTTTGTCATGCTTCGTCAATGAAGTTGTCCTTCTCTTTTATGAGGGATAATGATAAAGTAATGAATAATAAGTTAGTTAGGAGAGGTTTAATTGATTCAACGTTTTATTGAAATTGGACAAGGATATTCCGATATATATGAGTTGCTGGAAGTAGGACGCAATCAGAAACATCGAGTTGCAAGACTTATGGCCATGCATACTACTATAAATGATAAAAAGGTCACGTCATTGGTGATCGTCATGCAGCCCACAGATCCCGGGAAATTCCAGCCGCTTTACATTTGCCGTGAAGGTATACCTAACCCTCATGAGACAAAAAACAAACGCTATGAGCTTTTTGAGAACTTGGCGGAGGAACTGGATAGACCGATTATTGAAATCGACGTGAAACCTTCGGTGCTCTTCGCAGAAATCGAGTTGTACTACCAACACTTAATCGGCATTTTGCGAATGAATAGGTATCTGCCCCCATTAGGTTGATTGATCCCCCTGAATTGAAAAAAGCTGACTCCGCATGAGTCAGCTTTTTTTAAATTCCCATTTTATAATCATATTCTTTCGCTTTATCCGGTTTGGAGTTTTCGAACTCCACCTTCAAAAAAGGCTTGTAAGAAAGGTCCACTTTTTTAACGAACGAATAATTATTCAGCTTTTCCACTAGTGGTTCCACTTCATCCATATTCGTATAAAGCACAACATATTTCAACTTTTTTGAAACATAATGGATATTTCCAAATTTCCTAAGCATTTTGGCTTGTTTTAATGTATGTAAATAGACGATGATTCCCTGTCTCGCTCCAAGCATATCAATAACTCCCTTTTATAAAGGTTTTAACTAAGTGTAGCATAGCAGAATCTTTACTTTCAACCAAGAAAAAAGATTATAAACGAAATTCTCTCACTATTATGAATATATACACTGTGAAGGGAGCGTAACAAACGATGGATTTAAACCAAATTTGGCATCAATTTATTGTTCATCTATTAGATAATGATGAAATTACCCAAGCTTCGATAAAAAAGATCACAGGTATACCATTTTTATATATCCATTACCATCCGGCTCAAAATGATAATAGTAAGCTTTCTTTTTTAATAAAAAAAGCCGCAAGCCTTTCCATGCGCGGCAAGCAGCTTCATTGTGAAACCATCTTCGTACGGCAGGAAGAACATTTATATGTATTCCGGCATCGTTTTTATGTGCCGCAGCAAAAGATGTTTTGCTGCGGCAACCTATGTCCGGATTGTATTTTATATCGCAGTTAATCGCTTCATCA
The DNA here is from genome assembly GCF_056502895.1 of Bacillus sp. T-10(2022). Taxonomy (NCBI): domain Bacteria; kingdom Bacillati; phylum Bacillota; class Bacilli; order Caryophanales; family Bacillaceae; genus Bacillus; species Bacillus sp. T-10(2022). The sequence continues at coordinate 1,747,849 of NZ_CP113518.1, read as the reverse complement.
CGTATCCGGAATATAATCTTTATACATGCATCGGTTCATTGACCGAAGTCTTGACGTAGGTTCCTTACATGACACAGCCACCGAACTCCGTAGTAATGTCGAATTTCGATGGCTGCATTCAATATACCGGCCTATTGTTCACAATCTGGCCATTACCTTAAGCAGAGCAACCGCAGCTTCCGCCGGTTCCGCAGCTTCCCGTTGAACATCCACCGGATGAAACAAAAAATGGATTCCCCGCTGGAGTTTTGACTTGTTCAGAAACCGCTCGGCCAATCCTTCCGCTTATTTCATCAAGAACGGATTGCAATTCGGTCTCAGCCCGCTTAAACTCAGCAACGGCAGGGTGCATATCCATGTCTCGTTTTGCTTGCCTGGTTTCTAAATTGATGCGTTTATAATCCGGATGATATTTACCGAACCTTTGAACATCTTCAAATAGATCCTTTAGCGAAGTAAACTTGGAAATTTTCCGCTGGGCCTCTTTGTCGCTTTGTAATTTATATAAACTAAGGAGGTATTCTTCCCCTATTTCAGAATGAAGGATCATTTCAGCTAATCCATCAGCCTGTTGTAAAATGTCGATGATTTCCATAGTAGCAAGCATTAACAAGCTCACCTCCACAACCATTTTACCATTTCTCCCTTTTAGATGCTAATGGTTTGATTAAATCGAGGAAGTGATATGTACCTCAATCTCTTTTTGCAGCCCTGTTTTTTCACCTGAACCATTCAAAATCTCCAGCTTAATTTTATGCTTGCCATTCGGGACTTCCTTTAAGATAAATGCTGCCGTTTTCATATCGACTTTCTTTTGATTATCAATAAATACGGACACAGTTGCCAACTGTTCTGGATTTGATTCAGAAAAACCATAGTTTTTCAAGTAGCACTCTACATAGACAGAGTTGCCTTTTACAAAAGTTTTTACCCTAAAGTCCTCATCTGAATTTCGGATGCTCGATACAGTGGTGGCAGCTTTATGTGTAGAAACACCCTGCATGGCTACTCCTGAATTTTCAGGTTCCGGTATTTTCTTCCCACAACCCGAAGCTGCCATCAACACTGTTAGAGCCAATATCAACTTTCTCATTCCATCGTCCCCCTTTTGCCTTTATTGTTCGCCAAAAGGAGTAATTTACTCTTTTTTTCTTCATTCACTTGAAACATTCATCGCTTGAAACATATGAAGCATCATGGAGGCTACCTGAACGCTTTCCGAAAATTTAGAGACCCGATGCGGAATCGACTTTTCAAAATAATATTTCGCCTCGGTTTCAAACACATCCACTTCATGGGGATTACGCATTAACCTTCTGTACCATCCAGGCTGAACCCTCAAGTAATTTCGCATATCTTCGTTTGTTTGGATGAATTCATATATATTCTGACGCATGAAAAACCCTCCTTAATCTTTTGTGAATAAAAAAGGGTTAGCTCTCTGCTCTTTTTCTTTTGGGGGAGGACTTGTATCACCTGATTTATTCCCTTGGAAAGCAGATAACACTCCTTGGATTGCACCGATAGCCTGATTGGCATTAGTAATATATTGTTGAATCTGCCCCATATCCATATTTTTAACTGCACTCATTAACGAACCGATCAACTCAGTGCTTTGGTCTCCCTTTTCCACCGGCGGTGATGGGGATTCTGCATTCATTTTGGACTCACCCACACTGCCGTCAGCCTGCCAGCGTGGATGATCATCTCCGAGTAAATACCACTCTTCAAAAAGTTCCTGCCATGTTGCTTGTTTGCTTCTCACTTCATTCACTAAATGAGGATGCTCCTTTACAAACTCACGAAATCGATCCACGGAGGGCCGTTTTCTTTTTGCCATTACTCTCACCTCACACTTAGACATCGCCTATTGCACCATATGCTCAAGGTAAATAAAAAGTGCATCACATTTCATTTTAAATCCAAATGGATTTTCCAAAAGGAGGTATTTTCATGCCGCATGAATGTGTTTCAATCAAAGACCTCCAAAACCTAGCTGAATCTGCAGATGAAACAGAGTTATCTGATTTATCGGGAATTGTTTCAGGGTTAAAAGCCAAAGTAGAGCAAGGGAACCGCTCTTATTTTTCAATCCTGCTGCAATTAAAAAGATGTAAGCAAACAAGGGACAAGATTCGACCTTAAGCTCAACGGTTCCAAAAGGGTATGCTACCTTTACTGCAGATATCCAAGTTCGTTACGTAAAACCCTTCATCGGCTGATTTCGTGCCACGCAAATTAATACATAGGCAAACGATCATCATTGAGGGGATGGTCCACCGTAATGATGGATGGGGAACTTTTCGCTATATCCAGAACAAGAAAACGGACCCAAATCGGATCCGTTTTTTTATCTCTTTATGAAATTCTGAGTGTAATACTTTTTATATACCCCGACGCCCAGACCTGTAAATTCCTCGTTCAGCATCGCATCCCGATGACCTTTGCTATTTAGCCAGCCTTCCATGACTGCAGCTGCATCCACATATTTAGCCGCTATATTTTCACCTGCTGCCCTGTATTTTACATGACCTGAATCGAGACGCTTTTCCAAATCCCCATTTGTTTCGGAAACCTGGGTTCCTTCAGGTGCGTCCGTCATTTCCCGGCTATGAAGATAGGCAACCCTTGCTGTTGGAGCATCCCATTCTAAAGGCTCCAAATCAAACCGGCTGCGCATTATATTCGTAATATCGAATATTTGCTGCTCATTGCCATCTTCCACTTTCGCCATGTCTTCCTCTGAAAGATCCTTAACTGTCACAAACTCACCATGATAGGTTAACTCATACGGCTGTTGTTTCAATAGGGTCGAATCATTCAAAAATCGGATGCTTGAAACAGTCCCTGTGAATTTATCCAAATAAAGCTGAACATTAATATTCCCTAAATCAATCAACGGTCTCATGTTCATATCTTCCTCCGACAATTCAAAACGATAGGAACTGTCACCAACTTCAATATCAACAGTTGGTTCCACATATAAGCTGGAATAGATGGCATCAATCGATTGTCCAATTTTAAAAGGAGCGACATTCACCTCATCACCGATTCCATAAGCAGATACCACTTTTTCATTTTCAACGGCTAATTGAAAATAATTATTATAACTCTTTTTATAAACCCACCATTCATATCCATAGGCGGACATATCAATTCGATCTGGCTTACCGTATTCCTTTTCTATCTCTTTTGCATTTTTCCCGATTGTTACTGCCAGACCTTCTGTCACTTCAGTAACCCCTTCCTTTTCAGAGGAAGGGCTTTTATCATTTATATGTCCATTGGGGTTAACACCTTTGTTACCATCAATAAGAGGGTTCCCTTCATCTTCATCGCCGATATTGAGATAAATACCGATTACGAAAAAAATAACGATTAACACCAACACCTTACCTAAATTGCGCAGAGGAACACTCCCTCTCTCTATCTAATTTATGTATCCAATGCAAAAAACCTTTCTTTCCTGATTATATCACTGTTCAATCATAATTTTCTAATTTACGATAGACTGCCCCTTCATTAAATTTATTTAAAAAATGGAACTTTTGTGAATGATTGAAATACCATGGTTGAGTTCATTGCAACTTCCACCATTTCGTACTATTATAAAATATAGGATAAAATGGTATATTATAAACATACTTGGAGATTTTTAATATATTCATGTACATAATATTTTCCCGGTATGTCATTTTAATTCTCAATAGTAAACATAGGAGGTACTACTCGTGAAATTTGAAAGCTTCGGAATCGAAAACATCACAGCCGACTTAAACCGATTAGATGACCTAATGCCGCAATATGGTTTAATACGTGCAGAACAATGGGATTACGAAAGAGTCAGTTACGATCGTAAGTTCGAATTAAAAGAAGGCACGTTTTACCTGAGAATACTTGGCTATGCTACAGAGGGCGATGTAGGCTCTCACAGGGCCGTCATTAAGCTTATGGTCCCTCTATTAGGAAAACACTATTATCCACACGGACTTGAATATGGTGAAGGAGAGGATTTCCCTGCATCACTAGTTAAACAAAGTGAAAAAATCCTCACTCAAATCAAAGAAGAACTTACACAATTCAACGGCCTGTAAAAGCCGTAAGTTAAAAGTGAGGTACAAAGAGAGAGGATCATGTGTGATGCTCTCTCTTTTTCGTATCCATTACAAAAGCCTGATGCTTTTTTGCACCAGGCTTTTTCGTTATTTTAAAATCCTAGGATCGCCTTTATTAAAGATGTTGTTTCGCCGCCATGATAAATGACATAAAGCAAGATGTAAACAGCTACTCCTGTAATCCCAGTGAAAAACCAAATGATGCTGGTAGCAGGTCCGATTTTTTTATGAATGGCGAATTTACCTTTAAAACCAGTGGTAAGCATGATGATCCCCAAAACTGCTCCAGTTGTCGCAAGCGTTATATGGAAGATCAAAAAAATCGTATAATAAATCTTAATGTCATCGGGTCCGCCAAATGACGTACTGCCAATGAAGACCGTCCGGGAAAGATATATGGTGAAAAAGATTACCGCAAAAACCGCAGCTGCCATCATGGTTTTCTTATGGGTCTCGATTTTGCGTTGTTTAATTTGATACCAGCCTATTGCAACAGTGATGGCACTTAATACAATGAAAGCTGTACTTATCGTTGGAAGGATTGGTAAAGACATATGTATTGTAGTCCTCTCTATATTTATTAATCAACTACCATTTTATAAGAGGCAATCATAAAATTCAATAAAATCAAGGATTATTAACAGAATGCTCACTTTTATAGAATAGTCAAGTCGAATCACTGGCTATTTGCTTTAAATCAAATATTAGGCAAAGGCAAATAAAAGACTTGTCCGCCCCAAGACAAGTCTTTTACCGTACAATTATTCTACAGTCTGAAAATCCGAAGGTATCGGATCGATATCATTTTGGCCGCCATTCTCCTTTTTGAACCAAGCAAAGAAAATGACACCTAATACATAGCCTAAAACGATTTCTTGGATTACCTTCATCAGAACCCCGCCAAGCTGTTGATCCTCAAGCAATGGCAGTCCATTGAACATTTCCGGGCCACTGAGCGTTAAGCCGGACAGCGCTGAAGCCGGGACGCAAAGTTCCATGGCACTGGCCCAAGATTCTGCATTGGTGAATGTATCATACATCGGATCATTAGCAAAAATGATCAAAGCGCAAGCAGGGGTCATTAAAATGCCACTGCCGAAAATATAAGCTACTTTTTTCACACCTGACAGACTTTCACGTTCCGGAAGTTGATTGACAAGCGGGAACCACATCAAAACAGCGGTAGTAAATAAAAGGACCGTGTATCCGGCATGAAACCACATCCCCGTTTTGATAAAGTCGAACACTAACGGGATATGGTACAACGAGAAAAGAACATTAAATACTAAAAGGGCGATAAGAGGTCTCGTGAAAAATTGAAATAACGGCTTCACTCCCCTTGAGTTTATGAAAGTTCTCATAAGCCAATCCGGAATCGCTATGATAAATAAAGGCGGAATCACGAGATAGAGCAGTGCCATTTGAAACATGTGGGCACTGAACATGATATGGCTCAATAAATCCAGCGGTGATCCTTTTACTGCATATAGAAGGAACATGGCTATCAAAAAATAAGTTGCCTGTTTTACTGTTAGAGCTGAACTGCCCGAAAACTTCTCCCTTTTTTTTGTCACCAGCCAAAAATAGCCAACGGTTATAAGTACGAGGACGGCAAAATAATAAGGACTCCACAAAGCGCGAAATCCGAAAATATCAATAGACAAAAAAATCACCTCGTTCATAAACTTTTTCTTACTTTCATTATACCTAAAATGAAACATGGTAACAAATATAGATAAACTTGGATTCTTTTTCTAGCTAATCAACACATAAAGAAAACCGGCTATCATTCAATAGCCGATTTCCTTTATGGTTTATAACCAAACAATCGTTGTGAACACAAGGACAGTTATCAAGCCGACTGCAAGGCCGGAAAATAAGAACAATGCAATGGTGCCATGCCCTTTATGCTTCATATGCATGAAATAATACAATTGGAAAATCACTTGTACAACTGCCAGCAGCAAAATGACTGGTTTAATGAACCAATGTGAAAACCCCTCGATCCCTACAGCTGCGAAAGCAAGTAATGTAAAGAAAATCATAAGTGTAAATGATATCACTTGGTGTTTCATCTCTTCAGCATTTTTCTTACGGCGATATTTTAAATCGACATTCGGGTTCGCTGAATTTGATTGTTCATTCGCCATCAGTTATCCCACCATTCCCATTAAGTATACGACAGTAAAGATAAACACCCAGACTACGTCAATGAAATGCCAATATAGACTAGCAACATAAAATTTAGGAGCGTTATATAAATTCAAGCCCCTTCTTGCATTACGAACCATAAGAGATATGATCCAAACCAGACCGAAAGCAACGTGTCCTCCATGAAAACCGACTAACGTATAAAACGCGGAGCCGAATGCACTGCTCGTAAAGGTATGATGGAATTCATGAACATAGTGATTAAATTCATAAATCTCAAGACCTAGAAAAGCAAAACCAAGTGCAACTGTAATTACAAGCCATGCTTGCATTTGTTTAAAATGGTTATTTTTCATATGGTACATCGCATACACACTGGTTAATGAACTGGTCAATAACAGCATGGTTGCTACAAATGTCAGCGGTAATTCGAACAAGTCTTTAGCTAAGGCTGCATCACCATTTGGAACTTTATCCTTCAATGCAAGGTAAGTTGCAAAAAGTGAGGCGAATAGTACCGTCTCTCCACCAAGAAACAACCAGAATCCCAAATACTTATTTTTACCTTCTAAAGTCGCTTTCTCGGGAGAAGCAGGCCAAGTGGCATCCGTGAATCTTTCATCTGTTTGCATTATGCCTTACCTCCCTTGTCTTTATCGTCCATAAGTTCTTCTTTATGAATGTGGTATCCATGATCGTCTTTTACGGAACGGATAAACATTGAAGCGAATGTGATCAAAAGTCCAACAATCATTATAGGCAGGGTCCATGTCTTATCATCCATATTATATAAAGCTCCGAATGCGGCAACAAATAAACCCAAGGCAATCGTTAAAGGAAGTATGGATGAATTCGGCATATGGATATCCCCCAGTGGTTCTGCAGGAGTCATTTCCTTTTTCCCTTCCATTTTTTCAACCCAGTAAGGATCTAATCCGCGGACAAGCGGAAGTTGTTTGAAATTATAAAACGGCGGTGGTGATGGGATGGCCCATTCCAGCGTACGGCCGTCTCCCCATGGATCATTGCCGACTTTCTCATTCTTCACAGATGTAATGATTATATTGATGACCATAACCAAGACCCCAAATGCCATTAAGAAGGCTCCAACTGTACTAATCATATTACCTGTATTGAGACCTTGATCGTCCAAGAATGTAAATACGCGACGAGGCATCCCCATCAAACCTAAGAAATGTTGAATGAAGAATGTTAAATGGAAACCGATCAAGAACGTCCAAAATGTGATTTGTCCCAATTTTTCACTTAACATCGTTCCAAACATTTTCGGCCAATAAAAATTGATTCCAGCCAGTAAGCCCAATACAACCCCGCCAACGATTACATAGTGGAAATGGGCAACAACGAAATAACTATCATGGTATTGATAATCAGCTGGTGCTGATGCGAGCATGATACCTGTCACGCCGCCCATGGTAAATGTAGGGATAAAGGCAACTGCATAAAGCATCGGTACCGTGAACTTGACGCTTCCGCCCCACATCGTAAAAATCCAGTTGAATATCTTAATACCCGTCGGCACTGCAATAGCCATGGTAGCAACGGCAAAAATCGCATTCGCGATAGGTCCTAAACCAGTCGTAAACATGTGATGCGCCCAAACCATGAAACCTAAGAAACCGATTAAAACGGTTGCAAATACCATTGATGAATAACCAAATAATCTTTTTCTGGAGAATGTAGCGAAAATTTCGGAAAAAATACCGAAAGCTGGAAGAATCAGGATATATACTTCCGGGTGACCGAATATCCAGAATAAATGCTCCCAAATGATCGTATTCCCGCCCGCTGCTACATCAAAGAAATTCGAGCCGAACATCCTGTCGAACATCATTAACACCAATCCTACGGTAAGCGGAGGAAAAGCGAATAATATCAATGCGGAAACAACGAAAGTTGACCATGTGAACAGCGGCATACGCATATATGTCATACCAGGCGTACGCATATTAATAATGGTTACAAGGAAATTGATCCCCGCAATTAATGTTCCCAATCCTGATATCTGTAATCCCAGGACGTAAAAATCAATACCGTGGCCTTCGGAATGCAGGGAAAGTGATGCATATGATGTCCAGCCTGCATCAGGAGCCCCCCCTAAAAACCATGAAAGATTCAGAAAGACTCCTCCAAAGAAAAACAACCAAAAACCTAACGAGTTCAAAAATGGGAACGCGACATCACGTGCCCCTATCTGTAAGGGTACAACCGCATTCATTACAGCAAACACCAATGGCATGGCTGCCAGAAATATCATAGTTGTACCGTGCATGGTCAATATTTCATTATAAAATCCGGCACTTACGAAGTCATTATTTGGGATTGCAAGCTGGATACGGATAAACATCGCTTCCAAACCGCCGATTACAAAGAATAATCCGCCAGAGATAAGATATAAAATGGCGATTTTCTTATGGTCCACCGTCGTCAGATAATCCCAAAGCGTAGCGCCAAATCCTTTTTTATTAGCGTACGTACTCACGATTTAACCTCCTTAATCAATGTTCTATTTGTCTTCCACCTTAAGCTCTAATAGATAGGCTGCCAGTGCATTAATATCTGAATCCGAAAGTTCGCCGTAAGTACCGGTCATCGTGTTGCCCGGTTTATACTTCTCAGGATCTTTGATCCATTTTTTTACATTCTCTTCAGTATGATCCAATACGCCAGCCACTTTTTGACGCTCACCGAATGTAGCGAGATTCGGAGCCTGACGAGCAGCTTCAGGCCTGCTGTCATTTGGTGTCACCGCATGGCAGCCTATACAACTTTGATTAAAGACATCTTCACCCTGTTTGGCCAGATCACCTTCAACGACAGGTTCCTTCGCGGCTTTCATATCTTTGGTCCACGCTTCAAAATCGCTTTTGGACTTCGTTACGACCTTAAAATCCATCAAAGCATGCGAAGGACCGCAAAGTTCAGCACATTTTCCGTAAAACAAGTTGTTTGAATCTTCAGCCTTTTCACTGTCGAATTCTAAGAAAAACTGATTGACCCCTTCTGTATTGGTATCCATCTTTCCTCCGACAGACGGTACCCAGAATGAATGCTTAACATCTGAAGCAGTTAGATTGAAGTACACTTTTTGATCGGTTGGCACAACCAAATCCTGACTTGTTACAACGCCAAGGTCCGGATATTCAAACTCCCACCAATAAAGGTTCGCCCTGACATTCACGACAAGTGCATCCTTCGTTTTTCCATCCTTATCTTTCTTATCCATTGCCTTTGTGTCGGCTAAGTCGAAAGTCGTGACGACGGTTGGAACAGCCAGAACAATTAAAAGAAGGATAGGAATAACAGTCCAGATAATTTCGAGTTTATGACTTCCTTCAATTTGTTTCGGTATTGTTTCGTCGCCTTCCTTCCGACGGAAGCGTAGTAAAACTACAACGAACAAAATAATCACAACAATAATAACCAGTACCATGATCAGTGTACTCAATATCAGTAAGTCATACTGAGATTGCGCAACATCGCCAGCTGGCTTCAGTGCGGATAGAAATGGTTCGCCGCAGCCCGAAAGGACAAGTCCTACAATACCCAGCAGAGCAATTAGGCGCCATTTGTGCAGCCTTTTTTTCATAGCTTCAGAAACCCCTCTTTCGTCAAAATTTTCTCACAAAAATAAAAATGGGCGCAATTGCGAATATTCTCTCTATGTCAATTTCTAAAAAGAAAGAATCCCTAAACTAAGGAATTATTATGATGATCCATGTAACCGCTCTTATGTATGACCCCGTTGGTTCCGTTAATATGTATGAGTGGCGGTCAGTGCAATATATATCAGTAAGCTGGAGCCTGTAAAAGAACAGGCCGCCAGCTTATTTTAACCAAAACTAGATGAGAGTGACAATAACCATCGCTACAAATAAAATGGTCATATAATTTAAAGAATATACAAACATGGATGTTGCCCATTTAACATCATCTTTCTTTTTATACCCCTTAATTCCCAAAATAAGCCACCCCGTGCTCAATAATGCAGCAAGAATAACCAGCGGAGTTCCTAATGGAGTTAAAAAGAAAGGAACGAACATTAAACAGATGATCCATAGCATAATCGACCTTTTTGCGGCCTTGAAGCCTTTTACGACCGGAAGCATGGGTACTCCGGCTGCACGATATTCTTCGACACGCCTCATTGCTAGTGCATAAAAATGAGGCGGCTGCCACAAGAACATGATCGCAAACAGGACCCAGGCGATCTTATCAAGGCCCGGGTCGACTGCAGCCCACCCGATAAGTGGAGGCACGGCTCCGGATATACTGCCTATAATCGTATTCGAGACAAATCTACGCTTGAAAACCATCGTATATAGAACAACATAGGCGAAGACGCCGAATGCACCTAGTATGGCAGTTGTCATATTAGTCAATGCAAGTAAAATCAGCCCTGCAGCAATTAAGCCGAAACTTAATGCCAATACCTTTGAAGGCTGTACTTTCCCAGTTACCGTTGGACGGTTTTTCGTTCTTTCCATTAAATGATCGATATCACGGTCATAATAATTATTGAAACTGCAAGATCCCGCCATAATGAGCGCCGAACCTGCAAGTGTATAAAACACTACATCTAGATTGCTTAAGAAGCTAAGCCCCGAAAAATGAAGAGCTAACCACACGCCGGTAAAAGCTGTAATTATATTTGAATTGACAATCCCCACTTTTATAAGTGCGAGAAAATCCTTCCAAGCTGTTGTTTCAGGTATATCCGATTGAAGGGCGGCTTTACTGTCCTCCATGACAGCTTCTGACAAACCCCTTGTTTCTGACATTTGTTTTCCTCCTTTAAATCATTCAGCACAGACGCAAATGCAAAAAAATACTTACATATGCTATAGAACATTATTTCATACTTTTTGATATTTGTAACCAAGGAAGCGTAAACAAAAAGTAAATTATTTACCAATGACCGTTGTCAATGGAATCCATCGAGAGACATCATTCTTAATATCATGCTTAATAACAGTAAAATTTAGTAAAATCATTTCTTCAATATATTAAAACACATTTTTGGAAGCTTTTGTGAAAATTTTTCGGATAATTTTTGACCAATTTGTGTCTCGATAATTTACTGCTGTTATAAGAAGTTCATCAAGAACATGAATAGTATGCTGTTATCATCATCCCCTAGGCTTATTCCCTATTTTGCTCCTACTTGAAGGTTTACACTCCCTTTATTTCTATCAAAGTCTTTTGTAACTTTCAACTATTTCAGGCATTTTAATTAATAGCTATAATATAAACTGAACTTGTAAAATCATTCTATTTTGTGTAATATCGAGGAAGTTCGACAAATATTATGAAAAATCTTATGCTATTATTAATTTTAAGAACAATCCTATTTGCTACAGAGAAAAAGGTGGGACTACTAGTGAAATCGTCTCTTAAATGGTTTGCTGTTTTAACAACGATTGTAATGCTTTTCATCTTACTTGGTGGAGCTTTAGTCACGAAGACGGATTCCGGCATGGGTTGCGGCAGGTCATGGCCGTTGTGCAATGGCCAATTGATCCCGGACAAAATCACGATTGAATTGGTCATTGAGCTTTCCCATCGGCTCGTTTCAGGTGCTGGAGGATTCTTGGTTTTAATTTTATCGTATATGTCTTGGAAAAAAATCGGCCATATCCGTGAAGCGCGTTTCTTATCCGTCCTTTCTTTTGGTTTTCTGTTACTGCAAGGGTTGATCGGAGCCGCTGCCGTCATTTGGTCACAATCCGATTTCGTCCTTGCCCTTCATTTTGGCATATCGCTCATTTCCTTTGCTTCCGTCTTTTTACTGACACTGTTGATTTTTGAAGTAGACAAGAAGTTCGAAGCCGAAAAACTTATAGTGGACAAACGAATGACATTCCATATTATTGGCGTATTGATTTTTTGTCTGGCAGTCGTATATACGGGTGCTCTTGTAAGGCATACAGAATCCAGTCTTATCTGTAAGGATTGGCCTTTATGTGTAAATGACAGCGCTGCACTCCCATCCAACCTTTATGAATGGATTCAGATGGGTCACCGTGCAATGGCAGGCGCTATATTCATTTGGGTATCATATGTGGCTTATATCGCCCAAAAACATTACAAAAATCAAAAAGTTTTATATGGCGGTTGGATTGCTGCATTCATTCTCGTATTTTTACAGGTTACAGCTGGAGCCTTCATCATTTTCTCAAGGCAAAACTTATATATCGCATTGACACACGCATTGTTCATTGCCTGCTTTTTTGGTGTAATGAGCTATTTGATGCTATTGACATCAAGAAGTAAAAAAAATGCCCTAGCCAAGCAAAAAGGGAACTCCACGCACACAGTCAAAGGACAGGATGAACAGGATATAACACCAACTGTACCCGCTCGTTAATGTCTGATTGTTCAATCAATAATATAAAAGGACAAAACAAAAACCAACATTCCCGGGAATGGTGGTTTTTGTTTTGTCTCAAGATGACCGTACATTGCCTAAAAAGAGGGTACAGAGCAGCTTGAAACCTCAAGCATACCCTATATACCCCAAATCGTTTACAAGGTCACAGTCAGCTAGATTACTTAGTTATTTCAATCAATAAGTCTCCAGTACTGATCGCTTCTCCATCTTTTACATAAATATCTTTAATGGTCCCGGAGAATGGTGCTTGAACGGTAGTTTCCATTTTCATCGCTTCTGTAATGATTAGGTGATCACCCTGCTTGACCTGATCGCCTTTCTCGACCACTACACGAATAACCGTACCTGGCATTGTCGCACCGAGTTGTTCTTTATTTTTTGGGTCTGCTTTCATTTTTGATATAACGGATGATTTAATGTTTTCATCCTTGATGATCACTTCACGCGATTGACCATTCAACTCAAAATAAACGACCCTTGTTCCATCAGCCAATGGCTGACCGATTGAAACCAATTTTACGATGAGCGTTTTACCCTTTTCAATTTCAACTTCGATTTCTTCCCCTAGCCTCATGCCATATAAGAAAGTTGCGGTATCGAGGTTGGAAACATCTCCAAACAGTTCAATCGTTTTATTGTAGTCCAGGAATACTTTTGGATATAGGGCATATGCAAGCACATCGAAATCAGTGACTGCCCGTCCCAATTCCTTGAATAATTCTTCTTTAAGTGCTGCAAAGTCCACTTCTTCCAATAATTCACCCGGTCTTACTGTTATAGGTTTCTTCCCTTTCAGGATAACTTCCTGAAGCTCTTTAGGGAATCCCCCAACTGGCTGACCTAGATAGCCTTCGAATAACTCTATGACCGAATCAGGGAAATCGATGGATTTGCCTTTTGTCAGAACATCTTCTTCAGACAGGTTATTTTGTACCATGAATAAAGCCATATCCCCAACAACTTTGGATGAAGGAGTTACTTTAACGATATCGCCGAACATTACATTGACGCGCTGGTACATCTCTTTCACTTCATGCCAGCGGTCTCCCAGCCCCACTGCTTTGGCTTGCTGCTGCAGATTACTATATTGACCGCCCGGCATCTCATGTTTGTAAACCTCGGTATGAGGTGCATTCATGCCGCTTTCGAAGTCATGATAGAATTTCCTGACCTCTCCCCAGTATTCTCCTAAACGCTCTAGTGAATCGACTTCCAATTTAGGCTGTCTGCTTGACCCCTCCAATGCATAATGAAGTGTTTGTACACTTGGCTGCGAAGTCAGTCCAGCTAAAGAACCAATCGCCGTATCAACGATATCCACACCAGCTTCGATCGCTTTAGAATACATGTAAATTCCATTTCCGCTTGTATCATGAGTATGCAGATGGATCGGAAGGGATGTCGATTCTTTCAGTTCCGATACAAGGCGGTAAGCAGCTTCAGGTTTCAAGAGGCCGGCCATATCCTTGATCGCTAAAATATGGGCACCGGCTTGTTCTAATTCCACCGCCATATTTTTATAGTATTCGATATTATACTTGCTGCGTGATGGATCATTCAAATCCCCTGTATAACAAATGGCAGCTTCCGCAATTTTGCCGGATTGACGGACTGCATCAATAGCCAATTCCATTCCTTTAACCCAGTTTAAACTATCGAAGATACGGAAAACATCAATGCCTGCATCCGCTGATTTCTCTACGAATTCACGAATGACATTATCAGGGTAATTTTTATAACCAACTGCATTTGAAGCCCTTAAAAGCATTTGCAAAAGGATATTCGGAGCTTTTTTCCTGAAACTTAACAGCCTGTCCCATGGATCTTCTTTCAAGAAGCGATATGCGACATCGAAAGTTGCCCCGCCCCACATTTCCATTGAAAATAAATCAGGAAGGAGTTTTGCTGTAGGTTCAGCGATATCAAGGATATCTTTCGACCTGATTCTCGTCGCCAGTAATGATTGATGTGCATCACGGAAAGTCGTATCGGTGATCAATACCTCTTTCTGTTCTTTGATCCATTTGACAAGTCCCTCTGCACCTTGCTCTTCAAGTATATTTTTTGTACCAGAGATAAGCGGCAGACCACCAACATTCGGAATTGGAGCTGGATCAAAAACCGGCTTTTTCTTTTTCTCGACTCCCGGGAATCCATTCACGGTCACATTTCCGATATATGAAAGCATTTTTGTCCCACGGTCTTTTCTGATTGGGAAGCTAAATAATTCAGGTGTTGTATCAATGAATGATGTATCATATTCCCCATTTATGAATTTTTCATGTTTTACAACATTTTCAAGGAAGGGGATATTTGTTTTAATACCACGAATCCTGAATTCCTTAAGGTTACGAACCATTTTGGAAGCTGCCTGCTCAAATGAAAGCGCATGAGTCGAAAGTTTAACGAGAAGGGAATCATAGTATGGTGTGATGACCGCACCTTGGAACCCATTCCCTGCGTCCAGACGAACACCGAATCCCCCACCAGAACGGTAAACCATCATTTTCCCGGTGTCGGGCATGAAATTATTCAATGGGTCCTCAGTCGTCACCCTTGATTGAATCGCATATCCATGAGTTTTAATTCCTGCTTGTTCGGGAATCCCGATCTTTTTGCCATGGAGTTCATGGCCTTCAGCTACCATGATTTGAGATTGAACAATATCAATGCCCGTAATCATTTCAGTAATGGTATGCTCAACCTGTACCCGTGGATTGACTTCAATAAAGTAAAATTCGCCATTTGCGACAAGGAACTCGACCGTACCAGCGTTTACATAATCAATATTTTTCGCCAACTTGACGGCTGCCTCACAAATCCTTTCCCTTAAATCTTCGGTAAGGGAAACGGAAGGTGCCACTTCCACAACTTTTTGATGCCGTCTCTGAACGGAACAGTCACGTTCATATAAATGGACGATATTCCCATGAGTATCAGCCAAAATCTGAACTTCGATATGCTTCGGATTTTGTATGAATCTCTCTACATAGACTTCATCATTACCAAAAGCTGCTTTAGCTTCTGATTTTGCGCGATCATAAGCCTCTTCAACTTCTTCGATTTTTTCGACAATCCGCATTCCGCGTCCGCCGCCGCCTAAAGAGGCTTTTATAATAATTGGAAAACCGTATTGTTCACCAAATTCCTTGACTTCTTCAACACTGGTCACCGGTCCATCGGTACCAGGGATAACCGGAATATCAGCCAGTTCAGCTTGTGTTCTGGCTTTTACTTTGTCACCAAACATATCTAGGTGTCTAGATTCTGGTCCGATGAAGATTATGCCCTCTTCCTCACAACGTTTTGCAAATTCGATATTTTCTGAAAGGAAACCATAACCGGGATGAATCGCATCAACTCCGCTCATTTTGGCAATCGCAATTATGCCTTCAATATCCAGGTATGCATCAATCGGCTTTTTGCCTTCCCCGACCAAATATGCCTCATCCGCTTTATATCTGTGATAAGAACCATAATCTTCCTTTGAATAGATTGCAACTGTGTGAATGTCTAATTCCGTACATGCACGAAAAATCCTTATCGCTATTTCCCCACGATTTGCCGCAAGTACTTTTTCTATACGTTTCCCCATTGCTACCACCCTAATCAATATGTATTTTTATTGAATATATAGAAAAAAAGCGTGAAAGATTTCCACCACTTTTTATTCATGAATTGATTTCCCAAATAAGGAGTCCAATCTGATGAAGCTCATTTTATCGCTGATGTAATTATTTCGATATATTTTATATTTTCGTTTTTTACTTTCTATAAAGATAAAAAAGAGCCCTATACCATTAGCAAATGAAAATTTAGCTATAATAATATATTATCAATTTGATTTAACATTCAATTAATATAACAATAATACTAAAATTAACTGAATACAATAAAAAAATAAAAAATTGCATATATTCGTATATAAAAACAAGGAATTAAATCTGATTTCCCACCAAGACTCCAATGCCGCAGCAAAGGAACAGGACCATAAATTACCAATATTAAAATAAAAATTCAAAATAATACAAAAACTAAAATTGAGGTTCCGCGGTTCAATTAGTATGTCACTATTGAATATAGTATAACACTATTAATTAATTATGTACATAAATAAAAAACTCAAACAATCATCGAGATTTGTTTGAGTTAGTATGTTTTATCTATTATTTTTTTAATGATGCTTCATGCAAAACTGACAATTCCTGTTCAAGGGTTTCCAACAGGGATTTACCCTCGGTTTCCTCTACCAAACCTAAGCGTACGGCAAAATCAATTTCTCTTGATAGACCGAACATCTGTGTATCAAGGACCTCTTCATATAAAGGACATTGAGGCATAGTGAGATTTTCCATTTGAACTTTTATCAGTTTTAGAATCTTGTCAGCATCTGCTTTTAATAAAGCATAAGCTTTTTCTCGATGATTGACAAGCATATCAGATGCCATGTTAAATCCCCCCGCTCAGAGCGATTAAATCTTATCTCTAAATTCTACCTTTAGTTTTGTGAAAAAGCAAGGACATTGACAAACAATTTGCCATTGAGATATCACGATCACCTCTCAAATGAATATACCTAGCCATGGAAATTGTTCACCATCGTGAAGATGTGACATTTCAATTATAATTGATTATAATCATTAAAGAGCAACAGAAAGGAATGAGATATTTGGAACCCATCGTATTTATAAATGGAAAAGTGAAATATCCAATTACGCTAGATCCCGGAGTATGGATTTTTGATGACCGTAAAGTTGAAATAAATACATATTTCCACGCTGAAAGAGTCCAAGTCAATGAATTAGAAGAATATACGATTGCCGCCTCCAAACATTGGCAAAAAGAAATACAGGAAGGCGCAATAATGCCACCCACATTAAAAACGGAACGAAAGTTCGAGAAGCAAAGATTGCTGGAAGGGACTTTCGGCATCCCTTTTGAACCTTTTTTAAAAAATGCCGAACCTGAAAATGGGGTAACTGAAGTCATCGTCACAACCGATGATGAGGAGCTTACATTCCCGTTGGAAACGGCACTTGAATTTTTCCTGGGCTTTTCCAAGGAAGGAAAGCCGCTTAAAATATCCGAGGGCGGTCCTTTGGAAATTTATTTCGGAGACGCTTCCAACATCAATGATCCGATAAAAAATGTACGGTCTTTCACTGTTAAATAAGACTTAGTCCATTCTCACCAAAAACTTTAGAGCAATCGGCAAGGGATATCCCTTGCCGATTGCATTATAAAAGCGTAGCTGCCAGCTGGGCCAATCCAGATCTTTCCCCTTTTATCAATTTAACATGGCCTGCAATACGCTCGGTCTTGAATTTTTCCACCACATATGTCAAACCATTATTATATTCATCTAAATACGGATGATCTATTTGCTCCGGATCTCCCATTAATACAATTTTGCTTCGCTCCCCGACCCTTGTCAAAATGGTCTTGACCTCATGTTTCGTTAAGTTCTGCGCTTCATCGATGATAATGAACTGATCCGGGATGCTCCTTCCCCTGATATAGGTTAGGGCCTCCACTTCGATCGAACTCATTCCTGCTAAAATGGCATCCAATTCACCAGGTTTTTTCGTATTGAACAAAAATTCGAGATTATCAAAAATAGGCTGCATCCATGGTCTTAATTTTTCTTCTTTTTCCCCTGGCAGATAACCAATATCTTTACCAACCGGAACAATGGGCCTGGCAACCAAAAGTTTCTTATATTGTGACAAATCTTCAGTTTGCATCAATCCTGTTGCCAATGCCAATAAAGTCTTACCGGTCCCAGCCTTACCAATGAGCGTCACAAGCTTGATATCCGAACGAAGCAACAAATCTAAGGCCATCGTCTGCTGGACATTTCTCGGTTTAATTCCCCAAATATGTTCCCCTTCATACATCAATTTCTTAACGAACCTGCAATTTTCATCCACAATCCCTATCGCAGAAGCTGAACTGCCCAGCGTGTCCTTCATCAACAGGAATTGATTTGGATAATATAAATCTTTTGTCAGTTCTTCCAGTGCCAGAAAACTTTTTTCATAAAACTTATTCAGATTATCAATCGATACAAACACTTCTTTGTGCCCAGCGTAAATATGGTCCAGTTCTACGACACGGTCATTTAAAAAGTCCTCTGCCTCAAGACCGATCGCATCAGCCTTAACCCTGACGAGAGTATCTTTACTAACCAAAATGACCGTTTTTCCAGCTTCCTTCGTCTCTTCTTCCAAAGATAAATTTTTCGCGACTGCCAATATCCTGTTATCATTCGTTTTCTCCACAAAAATTTCCTGAAGCTTATGAAATGAACGGTGGTTGAGTTCAATCCTTATGCTGCCTCCATTATGAAGCGGAATGCTCTGATGAAGCTTCCCATTTTCCCGAAAGCCATCGATCAATTTCGATACTTGCCTGGCATTCCTTCCGATTTCATCCATGTACCTTTTTTTCGAATCCAATTCTTCTAATACGACTGCTGGAATGACAACTTCATTATCTTCGAATGAATAAATCGAATACGGATCCTGCAACAGGACATTCGTATCTAAAACATAGATTTTTTTCCCCAATATGATGCCTCCTGCCTGCTCTATAGGATATGCCTTACCATTTACTACACTCAGCATTTATGTAGCGGACGAGACTGTTGATAAAATATATGTTCCTTTGCATAAAGATAGAAGAACATTTACAGACTATAAAGAAAACTTCCAGCAAAGAATCCAATCCCCAACATTGATTACACCATGTTTCACTGCATTTTATACTTATATGCATCAGACTTGGTAGTGATGGACAGGCTGGAACAAAATAAAGAGCATTAAGGAGGTTTTACATTGCAAAAAATCATATTGTCGCTCGCTGCGGTTCTGTTGATGTCAGGTTGCACAATGGATAATAATAACGAAGTGTCTGAAAATAATGCGAAAAACAATATAACGAAAGTCAATAATACGACCATTAAGGAAGCAGACAGAAATACAGGCCAGCAAACAGCGGAAAGACTCACCGGTTTGGCTAAATCCATTCCGGAGGTGAACGATGCCACCGCAGTCGTACTTGGCAAATATGCCATCGTCGGAATAGATATTGACCAAGATATTGAGCGTTCACAGGTTGGAACGATAAAGTACTCTGTTGGAGAAACTTTAAAACATGATCCTGAAGGCGCTAATGCCCTCATCGTCGCTGACCCGGATATAAATGAGCGGATCAGGGAGGTGGCCAGAGACATTAAAGACGGCAAACCGGTTACCGGGATACTGAATGAACTGGCTGACATCACAAGCCGAGTCATTCCTGAGGTTCCTGGTGATATTTTAACCCCAACGCCGTCCAAGAACATTGAAAAGGAAAAAAATAAACTTGATGATGAAACGGAAAGAAAAGAACTCGATAAAGAGCAAAATGATCAATCCAATCACTTTAAAGAATGAATTTTCCTGACCCGAAGTGAATCTTCGGGTTTTTTGTCTATACCCGCCATGCACCAAGTAACATTAACTTTCAAATGTCAGTTCACTTTATCCTCGTTTTACCATAAAAATATTGGTATACTTAAAAGCATATTCGAATTGAAGTGAGGTTCAACTAATATGAAGGTTAAATGTGTAATATGCGATCAAATTGAATCTATACCTGACGATAGCCCAGAAGCAAAGAAACTTCGAAACCGTCCTATACATACCTATATGTGCAATACATGCAACCAACGCATAGAAGAGCGTACGAACGAACGGATTGCAACCGGAAACTTCCGTCTGTACCGGACAATCAAAAATGAAGATGAATGGTAGAATATTTTATAAAGTTTGCCTGATTGGTCTCATCAATGGAGTTCTGCTTGGATTGATAATGAAGTGGGTAGAAATGTTTTCCGGCAAGCAAGTGTATAAGCTTTTATTGAATGTTGATTTCCTTCCTCTAATTGGAGCCGTTTCCTGGAGTGAGGCATCATTGTTCTTTTTCCATCTCCTTTTTTCACTTGCCATTACGTTTATTTACGCTTATATTCTTCTTCCTTTGAAAATTTTCAGGAAATGGAACAAATACGCACTTGCTTTTATCACGATCATTCCCGCCATCATGCTTTACTTCCCGCTATCGGCGCTGTCGAAAACAGAAGTTGTCCTTCCTTCTGATTTGACAGCTTTCTTTTTGTGGACAATCTTACATCTTTTTTACGGACTTTTCCTCCCTAAAGCAATATAAAAAAGAACCGTGCGTAATCGCACGGTTCTTTTTTCATTACTCGATATTTTTATACTTTTCTGGCTCTAACTGAATTTGGTCTAACATGATATCAATCAATTCAATCGGATAACGTTGCTTTTTCATTTCGTCTCCCAAAAGGTACTCGACGAAATAAAATGGTTCTGTTTTTGTAACCGAATCGATTATCACCTGATGATCGTCTTTCAGCATCTGCATGAAAAACATTTCTGTATCGCGTGCAGCTGTATCATCAGGCCTTGCATCACAGACAACTTTGATCGTCAACCAATTGTATAAAGCATCCTGTAATGATTTCATCATCTTAAGCCTGTTCTTCTTTTCTCGAATTATGAAGACGGATCCTATAGATCCCCAGAACAAGCGAAGCGATGACTAATGCTTCCCCCATAGGAAGAAACACCGCAAAGAAAGAAAGAAGGGTACATCCAAGTGCCATTACCACATAAATGACCACATTTTTTAGCAATGGTAACTTTTTGGCAAAACCTAACTGATAGACAAGGATGCATAATCCAAAGACCGTCAAATATAAATACCACATTCCTGCTTCAGGGTTTTCATCCACTCTGTACAATGCTGCAAAAAATGATAATCGCTCTTGGATATCCAATCTTTTCTCCTCCTCTTGCTATTTATTTTTCTTCAACAGCAACTTTTTTTCTTTTAGCTGCTCTTTCACGCTCGTTTTTATCTAGAATTTTTTTACGAAGACGGATTGAATCCGGAGTTACTTCACAGTACTCGTCATCGTTCAAATATTCCAGAGCTTCTTCAAGGGACATGATTCTTGGTTTTTTCATGGAAGAAGTTTGGTCTTTATTTGCTGAACGCATATTTGTCATTTGTTTCGCTTTAACGATATTAACTGTCAAATCGCTATCACGGTTATGTTCCCCGACGATCATGCCTTCGTAAATATCCGTACCTGGCTCAACGAAAATAACACCGCGGTCTTCAACTTGCATAATACCATATTGTGTAGTTTTTCCTGATTCCATGGATACAAGTACACCTTGACGTCTTCCGCCGACTTGACCTTGTGCCATTGGTTGGTAGCTGTCAAATGAATGGTTCATGATACCATATCCGCGTGTAATCGTTAAGAACTCAGTTGAATAGCCAATAAGTCCGCGAGCTGGGATCGTGAACAGTAAACGAACTTGACCGCTTCCGCTGTTGATCATATCCAATAATTCACCTTTACGGGCTCCCATTGATTCCATTATCGAACCAGTGTGCTCCTCAGGTACGTCGATTTGTACACGTTCAACCGGCTCACAACGGACACCATCAATCAAACGAACGATAACTTCCGGTTTAGAAACTTGCAGTTCATAACCTTCACGTCTCATGTTTTCAATCAGGATGGAAAGGTGAAGCTCCCCACGACCTGAAACAATCCAGACATCCGGAGAATCAGTATTTTCGACTCTTAAGCTGACATCAGTCTGCAATTGGTTTCTCAAACGCTCTTCAATTTTACGAGCTGTAACGAATTTACCTTCACGGCCTGCGAATGGGCTGTTATTTACAAGGAAAGTCATTTGTAATGTTGGCTCGTCAATACGCAGGATAGGTAGAGCTTCAGGATGTTCAGTCGGACAAACTGTTTCCCCTACGTTAATATCCTCCATACCAGAAACGGCAATTAAATCACCGGCAACGGCTTCTTGGATTTCAACTTTCTTCAAGCCAATATAACCAAAGATTTTCGTTACACGGAATTGTTTAACCTTCCCATCAAGTTTCATTAATGAAACCTGTTGACCTACATGCATTTTACCGCGGAATACACGGCCAACGCCAATACGTCCTACATAATCATTATAGTCAAGTAAAGCCACTTGGAATTGAAGCGGTTCATCTGAGTTATCAATTGGTGCAGGGATCGTTTCAACGATTGTTTCGAAAAGTGGGGTCATGTCTTCTTCTTGTTTAGCAGGATCTGAATCCAAGCTTGCAGTACCAGCAATACCTGAAGTGAAGACAACCGGGAAGTCTAATTGTTCTTCTTCAGCTCCTAGTTCGATGAATAAGTCAATTACTTCATCGACCACTTCATTTGGACGTGCAGAATCTTTATCGATTTTGTTCACGACAACGATTGGCGTGATCTTTTGTTCCAATGCTTTTTTCAACACGAAGCGAGTTTGCGGCATACAGCCTTCATATGCATCAACAACAAGAAGAACGCCATCAACCATTTTCATGATCCGTTCGACTTCACCACCAAAGTCGGCATGACCAGGTGTATCCAAAATATTGATCCTTGTATCTTGGTATTGAACTGCTGTATTTTTCGCAAGAATCGTAATTCCGCGTTCTTTTTCAATCGCATTAGAATCCATCGCACGTTCTTCCACATGTTCATTTTCACGGAAAGTACCAGATTGCTTAAGCAACTGATCCACTAACGTTGTTTTACCATGGTCAACGTGGGCAATGATGGCTATATTACGAATATTTTCTCTTAATTTCAAAAAATTCACTCCTAAAAAAGTTTGTGTATAACGTATCACTAGTATTAACTTACATATTATATCACAAACATACTAGAAACAAATACAGAAATTATGTACAATAGATATATTAGGGGTGATATTAATGAACATTAAATGGAATTTCTTAATATTAGCGGTATTGGCAACATCCAGCATTGGCTCCATTGGCATCTTCATTGCTGAAAAAAGCTTGATTGGAATATTGGCTGCAATCGTTATTCTTTGCGGAATCATGGGGTTCGGTTTCACTCAGAAGAAGAAATTACGCGAAGCCGGGAAGTTATAATATAAAAAACTCGCTGACAGACAGCGAGTTTTTTTTGTTAATTATTTCAAAATGGGTATTTGATTCCATCCATGCAAGATATTTATCCTGCACGCAATAAGGCACTTGATGCTAACGGCTGGTGTTTCCTGATAAGTATTTATCGAATACTTCTTCGTGAAGCCCAGGTTTAGATACGAAAAGTGAGTCTCCTTTCAAATAATTCAATTTGTCACCTTTAATATTACTAACTTCCCCGCCCACTTCCTCAACCAGTAAAACTCCCCCGGCAAAATCCCAAGGCATGAGTCTCATGGTTATGTATGCATCAATCCTTCCAGCTGCCACGAATGCCAGCTCCAATGCTGCCGAGCCATAAGAACGTGTCCCTCTTGCATCCCGAACCAGCGGTGCCAGAAGACTCGGATCAATCCTCCGGTTTTCCGTTACCCAGCTAGCATTAATGGAAATGATCGCTTTGCTTACTGATGCCTCTTCAAGCGATGGAAGCCTTTGATCATTCAGAAATGCTCCCTGCCCCTTGACCGCATGATATAATTCATCACTGAAGACATCATAAACCATGCCAATCTTTCCAATGCCATCCACATAAACCCCAAGAGAAATTGCAAAATTCCTCTGTTGATGAATGAAATTCAAAGTTCCATCAATTGGATCGATTATCCACACCGTACCTTTTAAGTCTTTAATATCGTGGCCCATTCCCTCTTCGCCAAAAATGCGATGTTCAGGAAAGACTTCGCCGATTTTTTCGCAAAAAAACTTTTCTATCCCCTTATCCATATTAGTGACCAAATCATTCGGATTCGTTTTCATTTCAATATTCAACTTGGTTTTAAAGGACGCCCTTAGCCTAGTACCCGCTTCTTTCATCCATAACTTCGCATATGTATCCATTTCCTTGACCGATGCCATTATAATATCCCCGTCCTTTATGATCAGAAACTACATTAAAATGATCCACTTCTAAAGATTAAAGCAAATATAGCTTGCCTTCAAGTTTTTAACATCTTAAATTTTCCATTTTTTAAAACATATGAAGAAAGAAGGTTCCTTGACCATCCATCCATTAATCGGTTTCGCAATCATGAGTTAGCCCGCACGAATACTTATCAGACCACCTTGCCTTAACGTCTCGCTTCCTTATTAAATGGAACCGAACTAAAACAAAATACCACCTTATATATATTGGACATTTAATGAAAAACGGACACATTATTTTTTAATA
Source organism: Bacillus sp. T-10(2022) (assembly GCF_056502895.1). Classification (NCBI taxonomy): domain Bacteria; kingdom Bacillati; phylum Bacillota; class Bacilli; order Caryophanales; family Bacillaceae; genus Bacillus; species Bacillus sp. T-10(2022). The sequence continues at coordinate 1,722,921 of NZ_CP113518.1, read as the reverse complement.
AAATAAAGTGTCCGTTCATCTATAATAAAATTCCTTGTATTGAAATTGATTCATTTCCTTTATTCATTCTCCTTCAAGATCTCTGCAGCCAATATTTACAAGGCTTTCAGTTTTAACAATTCCAAGCGGATGCGTTCAAGCCTTTGCTTGCATTGTGACCTCTTTTGGTCATTCTCTTCACCAATTGCTTCAAAAAGGGTTGCTAATTCATAGTCCATTTCCATTCTCAACACTGCAGCTCTATGTCTTTCAACTTCTTTAGCTTTTAATGCTTGGTTCATGACTTGTTTCATAATTAACATTCTCCCTTCATCAATTAACGTAATTTTCTGAATTTATATTATCATATGATTTCCTACAACAAATAGCAACTAATTTGTGCTTTAACCTATAAGTAATTTTATATCGCCAACCCAAATCGTATTTTTTAAATTTTACTTTTACTTATGCTACAATATGTGCAGATATTACGGTAGGAGAGATGAAAATGAATATAGCAAGTTTTACAGCAAGTGATTTTGACGTTTTTAAAATTAATGGATTGGAATCGCGCATGGATGCTTTAAAAGAACGGATCCAGCCCAAATTACAAGCCCTAGGAGAGCACTTTTCTCAAAAACTGTCAGTTATGACCGGCGATGAAATGTACCCTCACGTTGCAAAGCATGCTAGACGGACAGTGAACCCTCCTAATGATACATGGGTTGCTTTCGCTGCCAACAGCAGAGGCTATAAAATGATGCCGCATTTCCAAATCGGATTATGGGAAACGCATATGTTCATCTGGTATGCCGTCATTTATGAAGCCCCTAATAAAACGGAAATCGGAAAGCATCTGGAGCAGCAGGCAGACCGATTGGTGAATAGCATTCCCTCACATTATGTATGGTCAATGGACCATACAAAACCTGATGTCATCCCTCATGAAGGTCTTGAAGTAGATGATTTGAATTCAATGTTCACTCGTTTGCAAACGGTAAAGAAAGCCGAAATTCTATGCGGTATAAAAATTTCCCGTGATGACGCCATTAAGTTAAAAGATGATGATTTCATTCAAACCATTCAAGATGCGTTTGAACATCTTTTACCCTTATATCAATTAAATTAAACACATTTGATTTGTATTCGGATCCAACAAAAAACTGGTTTAGATAAAAGGAGAGCCTTAAGGCTCTCCTCGGACTGTAGACAAACTCGATTATTATAGAGTTTGACTACAGTTTTTTTTAGGTTTTTAAAATTTGACCGTTGCCTACAGACACTTGCTTTCCGCGGGCGGTCCGCCCTTGGCGCTCTTGCGCCTGCGGGAATCTCGAACTTCCCCAATCAACTTTGTTTTAAACTCCTTTTGCCTACAAACTGAGGGCAGCCCGGGAGTCTCTCCATTACTATTTTTGCACTACCCCTTTACTTGCTTGTATCAAGTCACTAATTTGATCTTCCTTACCTGTCTCGAAGCAATCGATGATCTTGCTGCCGACTATGACACCATCGCAGTATTGTATTGCATCACGGACATGATCTGGCGTCGATATGCCGAACCCAGCAAGAACGGGAACCGGGCTTATCTCTTTTACCTTCTTTAGATAGCCTCCAAGTTCTTCCCCGAAGGCGTCACGGGCACCTGTAATGCCTTTGACTGTAACTGCGTAGATAAAGCCCTCAGCCCCTGCGGTAATCTCAGTGATACGCTCTTTCGATGACGTGAGTGTCACAAGTCGGATAAGAACGATTCCTGCAGTTTTGATTGATGAAAAGATGGCTTCTTCTTCAATTGGTAAATCGGGGATGATGCACCCGGAAATCCCTGCTTGTAGACAGTCATTCGTAAACTCTTTAAGTCCATATGCCAGGATTGAATTCGTATATCCCATTAAAATAATTGGGATGTTCACATCGTTTTTGATTCCCATTACTTTTTTCAGGACATCTTTTAAAGTTGTTCCATTTTCCAAAGAACGGATGCCGGCTTGTTGGATAACCGGTCCATCTGCGACGGGGTCAGAGAATGGGATACCTAGTTCAACGGCAGTCGCTCCGCTGTTTTCAAGGAAAAGAAGTTGGCTCTTTAACCGTTCAAGACCTCCATCGCCTGCCATAATATATGGGATGAATGCTTTTTCCTGTTTTGTTTGACATTCTTGAAGCGCGTTTGTTAATTTATTCATGTTCACTACCCCCCATCAACGATTGGACCGTTTCAACATCCTTATCACCACGGCCGGACAGGCAAATCACCAGTCCTGTTCCTTTCTCCATTTCTTTTGCAAGCTTTAAACCATAGGAAATCGCATGTGAACTTTCTAAAGCAGGGATGATCCCTTCCTCCCTTGAAAGCAACGCTAGAGCTTCCAATGCTTCAGTATCGGTTACCGAAGTATATTCCACCCGATTTGTATCTTTTAAGTAACTATGTTCAGGTCCTACCCCTGGATAATCCAACCCTGCTGAAATTGAATGTGCCTCCTGGATCTGACCGTCCTCGTTCTGCAATACGTACATGAATGCCCCGTGGAGCACCCCAGGTTTCCCCTTCGTCAAACTTGATGCATGCAATGGCGTTTCAAGTCCATGCCCTGCCGCTTCCACTCCGTATAATTTTACCGTTTCATCCTCAATGAAGGGATAAAACATTCCCATTGCATTACTTCCTCCGCCAATGCAAGCGACTACTGCATCAGGTAGGGAATGAACCTCATCCGAATATTGACGCTTTGTTTCAATGCCTATCACGCTTTGAAAATCACGAACTATAACGGGGAATGGATGCGGTCCAAGAACCGATCCCATTATATAATGGGTGTCATCCACATTCGCCACCCAATATCGTAACGCCTCATTCACTGCATCCTTCAGTGTCCCGCTTCCTTGTGATACAGATATGACCTTGGCTCCCAAAAGCTCCATTCTGAATACATTTAATTTCTGTCTCCTGATATCTTCTTCTCCCATAAAGATGATGCATTCCAGCTTCAGCAATGCACACACAGTCGCCGTTGCTACCCCATGCTGTCCTGCACCCGTTTCGGCAATCACCTTTTTCTTGCCCATTTTCTGAGTCAGCAAAGCCTGACCGATCGTATTATTTATTTTGTGGGCCCCGGTATGATTCAAGTCTTCGCGCTTCAGGTAAATATTTGCACCACCAGCCAGTTTCGTTAAGTTCTCCGCAAAATAAAGTGGTGTTTCCCGACCGATATATTGTTTCAGGTAATAGCTTAGCTGACTTTGGAATTCAGGATCATTTTTAGATTGTTCATATACTTCTTCAAGCTCCGTAATCGCCGCCATTAAAGTTTCCGGAACGAAACGGCCTCCATATGCTCCAAAATGTCCAGTTTTATCAGGCTGTGTATAAGTGTTCATCTATTCATTCCTCTTTTCCGGCTGTATATTTTGCCTCATTAATAAATGCTTTTATTTTTGCAGCATCTTTTAATCCGTTTGTTTCAACACCACTGGCTACGTCAACTGCGAACGGTGAAACGGCAACAATCGCTTTTCCGACATTTTCCGGAGTCAGCCCACCCGCTAGAATCACCTTCCCCAGTGGCAGTTCCGCTTTTCGGATCATTTCCCAATCCAATGTCAATCCCTTTCCAGATGAACTCTTAGGAAGATCAACTAATAGATAATCTGCTGGGTATTCATGAAGGTTTTCAAGGTCTTTCTCTGTATGGACCGCAAAGGCCTTGATCACCGGTAAGGGCATTCTGCGGGCGAAGCTGGCAGACTCGTTACCATGAAGCTGAATATAATCCAATCCTGCAATTTCAGCACTTTTTATCACTTCTTGTTCAGTTTGATTGGCAAACACTCCGACTTTTTTAACATGTCCAGCTAGATTTGCTCCGAATTCTCCCACTATCTCCGGCTCAACCTTCCTGCTGCTCTCGGCAAAGATGAAACCAATGAAGTCTGCCCCTGATTCAACAGCAGTCTGAGCGGCTGCCAATGTCTTTATCCCACAGATTTTCACTAACATATTAATCTCCTTATATACTCATTTGCAGTTCGGCCATCGTGTGTGGAAGATTTGATGCAGTCATCAGTGTCTCCCCGACTAAAATCGCTTTTGCACCAGCTTCCTTCACACGCATCACGTCTTCTTTTGTCTTGATCCCACTTTCACTGATAATGATATGGCGTGTTGGATCAAGTAATTTCGCCAGTCGTTCCGTTACAGCCAAATCCACTTTGAAGGTCTTTAAATTCCGATTGTTAATCCCTATAAGCTCTGCATTCAGCTCGAGAGCCTGTTTTAGTTCTGCTTCATCATGGACTTCCGTCAATACTTCAAGCCCTTTCTTTTTTGCATATTGATATAATTCATGAAGTCGTTCTTTAGAAAGTGCTGCCACAATCAATAGAATGATAGTTGCACCAGCTTGATGGGCACGATCGATTTGGATTTCATCGATGATGAAATCTTTGCACAGCCTGGGAATCCGTATAGCCTCGCTTACGTTTTTCAAATCTGCAATTGATCCTTTAAAGAAAACCTCATCCGTCAATACGGATATCGCTGCCGCTCCGCCGCTTTCATATGAAAGGGCCTGCTCGATCGGATTAACATTGATTTTAATGTCCCCTTTTGAAGGGGAAGCCCGTTTTATTTCCGCGATAACAGCCATCGACTTCGCCGTTTTCAAATTATCCACCAAAGATGGTCTGACTATGTTTGCCATGACCGAATCACCTAAGCCCCTTTCTTTTAATTTTGCGACTTCCACCTTTTTCTGCTCGATGATTTTCGTTAAAATATTTTCCATTACATGACCACCTTATTTCTATTGCCAAAAGCAATCAGATTTTCTAACTTTGCAAGAGCCGAACCGCTATCAAGGCTTTCCTTGGCCATGGAGATACCTTTTTTGATCGTTGCTGCCGTTCCATGAGCGTATAATCCCAATCCAGCATTCAATAAAACGGTATCACGATAGGCCCCTTTTTCCCCCTTGAGAAGCCTAATCATGATATCGGCATTTTGTTTGGCGTCACCGCCGCGGATGGCATCATTTCCGTAAACCGGCAGATCCACTTCTTCAGGATGCAGCGTAAATGGGATAATATCCCCCTGCTCCAAAAGCACGAGTGAATTTTCACCCTGTAGGCTCGCTTCATCCATGAATCCGGCACCATTTATCACGACCGCGCGTTTCCTGCCTAATTTATGCAGGACTTCCGCAAAAAGCTCGAGCATATCGCGTCGATTGATTCCCATTAGTTGCGTATCGAGTTGGACTGGATTTGTCAAAGGTCCTATGAGATTAAATATCGTCGGGATTTTCAGTTCTTTTCTCACTTTCATTATCCGTGCAATATTAGGGTGGACCGATGGGGCAAATAAGAATGCGATCCCATTTTCCTCCAACAGTTCTTTTAACATGTCAGGCTCCAAGTACAAATTAACACCTAGCTCTTCCAATACATCCGCACTGCCCGTTTTGCTTGAAATGCTACGGTTTCCATGTTTGGCAACCTTAACACCCGCACCAGCCAGCACGAAGGCCGATGCAGTACTTATATTGAAGCTTTGTGATCCATCTCCTCCCGTTCCGCAATTATCCATTACATTAAAGGAGCTCGTTTGTACACTTCTTGCTTCTTTTCTCATGACCCTGACAAGGCTCGCTATTTCACCTGCCGTTTCCCCTTTGAGTTTTAGGGCAATGATGAATGCTGCCATTTCGCTTTCGGTGATATCTTTAGAAAATAACGATTGGGCTGCTCTGCTCATCTCTTCTTCCGTCAATGTTTGACGCTCTGCTAACTTCGCTAAATATTCCTTCACCGCTAACTCCCCCAGTCGTTTTTTGTTTTATAAAATGGATTGTTGCTTCTCTGATTGAAAGGTTCCGGCAATCTCATAAAATTGATGTAATAATTCCTTGCCGATTTTCGTCCCTATTGATTCAGGGTGGAACTGTAAACCGTAGAGCGGGAATTCCTGATGTTTCAGGGCCATGATTTCCCCATCATCCAGTGCTACTGCCGTCACAGTCAGTTCTTCTGGCAAACTCGCCCTTTCAACTACAAGGGAATGGTAACGCATTACCGGGAATTGCAAGTCCTGTTTGGCAAATACACCTGTTCCATCATGTTCGATTACCGATGTTTTCCCATGCATGATTTGTTTCGCTCCAACCACATTCGCACCAAAAACTGCACCAATGGCCTGATGCCCCAGACAAATGCCTAAAAGCGGAACCTTCTCATAAAAATTACGGATGATCTCCATACTGATACCAGCATCTTCCGGCCTGCCGGGTCCCGGGGAAATGACGATTGCCATTGGATTCAGTTCCTCAATTTCCGCAAGGGTGATTTCGTCATTCCTTTTTACTAGGATTTCTTTTTCCACTTCCCCTAAATATTGATAAAGGTTGTAAGTGAACGAGTCATAGTTATCAATTAATAAAATCATTTGGTGTGAACCTCCATTAAAGCGCGTGCTTTATTTTGTGTTTCTTCATATTCCGTTTTTGGATCTGAATCATATACAATTCCAGCCCCTGCCTGTACATAGGCCTTGCCATCTTTAATGATCATCGTCCGAATGGCTAAAGCCATATCAAGATCCCCTCCAAAACCTATGTAGCCTATCGAGCCCGAATACATCCCCCGTTTACAATTTTCCAGTTCATTGATCAGCTCCATTGCCCTGATTTTAGGAGCACCTGAAACTGTTCCGGCAGGGAGGCAGACCGTAAGGGCATCTAAACTCGTGTACCCTTCCCTAAGCTTTCCGCTAACCTTCGAAGCAATATGCATGACATGCTGATATCTTTGAATTTCCATTTCCTCAGTAAGGTGGATTGAACCTATTTCGCAAACCCTGCCAAGATCATTCCTACCTAAATCAACAAGCATCTTATGCTCGGCAAGTTCCTTTTCATCCATCAGCAGGCTTTTTTCGAAGCCCTTATCTTCTTCATCCGTTTTCCCTCTCGGCCGTGTGCCGGCGATGGGATTAACATGAACCATTCCTGATGAAACACTGATTAAACTTTCTGGAGACGACCCAATGATTGTATAGTCGCCAAATTCTATATAAAACATATAAGGAGACGGGTTGGCTAATCGCAAACGTCGGTAAGCATCGAAAGGCTCCCCATCGAAGTCCGCTTTAAACCTTTGTGATAAAACGACTTGGAACACTTCACCGGCTACAATCGCCGCTTTAACTTCAAGGACCATTTTCTCGAATTCATCCTGACTGAAATTCGAATCGAATTCCAAATATTCAGACGATATTTCCTTTGACGGCTTGCTTGCCTGATTGATTTTTCCCTTCATCTTCAATAAACTTTTTTCACTATCTTCTTCCGCAGTCAAAAGATGGATCTTCTGCAGAACATGATCGAATATATACAATTCTTTATAAAAAAGAAAATGAGCATCAGGCATTTGCAGAGAATCAGGAGGAACCGTACCTATATTTTCATATAGACGAATGATATCATAGCCCATATATCCGATTGCTCCACCGTTAAAAGGAGGAAGATGCATGGGAGCCTCTCCTATTTCCACTAATAATTCGTTTTTTAGAAACTCGATGATATTGATGTTCTTTACGATTTGGTCACCTGTTTCGGTGTCTTTCACATATACTTGATCAGCAAGTGATGTCACCTCCAGGTACGGTTTTGAACCTAGATAAGAGTAGCGGCCGTTGTCATGATGCGAATTTGAACTTTCCAATAAAAACTTCTGGTCACCATCCAATTTCTGAAATATGGCAATGGGTGTGTGGATATCCCCTTCAATTGTGTCCATTTTAAAACGGAGTATTTTTTTTTCATCCAAATTATTCATCTCAATTCCCTCCCGATCCTTATGCGTGCGTTCTTATAAACCTCCGAAGGAAAACCCTTTTGGCCAATTGCCGGAGTTTTCAATTCCTCTGGATATTTTTTGATGCTTCTCTAAAAGGTATATATATTGAAATTTCAATAAAAAAATCCCCTGCAAACACAAATATGTGTCTGCAGAGGACGGTATACCGCGGTGCCACCTCAAGTTGGAAAAACGCATCATTTTTCCCTCTCAAGCAAGAATGAAAAATTCTTGCGTTTACCCTTTAACGGTGGCAGCCGAGTTTCCCTACTTATTTCAAGAAACCACTCATAAGTCCATTCATCTTCTTATATCGTACCGGTTTCCACCTATTCCGGCTCTCTGTGACGCATCTAAAAAGATTACTACTCTCATTCATAGATTTAATTATCATTTTCAAAAAAACGCAAAAAGGGCCCTCATCCAAAGGACGAGGAACCCGTGGTACCACCTTAATTAGCTAAATTAGCTCACTTTACGGCATTAACATGCCTATCTCCATTAACGATGAGATAATCGCCAAAGCCTACTCCGTTATCCGTTTCGGTTTGGGGCTCGGAAGTCCATTCGCTTAAATTCGTTCACCAGTTTTCAGCAACCACTGGCTCTCTGCAGAACATCATTAAGGTACTCTTCTTCGTCACTGCCTTTATCTTTTTCTTGTTTATTATGTTAAAACAATCTTTTCAGTAAGTCAATGGAGTTTTCTAAAAATTATATTTTTAATTTTTCATTTTTATCCATTCTCCGTCATCGATTCCTTTTGCCTTCTTTATAACAAGATAGGCAGAATAGGTGCTTACTGACTCGAACTCGTCCGTATACTTTTTTTCATCCGCCTTACCAGGGACTATTTCCTTGAATCTTCGGTAAGCCTTCATGAATTCTTCCTTTTGTATTTTATTTTCATAAGCCTTTTCTACCGCTTCAAAGAATTTAATCACATCTACGATTTCGTCAGTAGACCAATCAAGATCCATTGGATATTGATAATCCATACCCTAAACACGCTCCTTCTAGATAGTTTTTCATGTTGTCCGGCAGACCATTTATATCAGTCTGCCCATTTTGAACGAATTGCTTCCGCCTGGTCGATAATCCGACTGAATAGTTCAGCAGTCGATGGTACATCATGAATCAGCCCCATCACTTGTCCAGCCCAGGCAAAGCCTTCAGCTTCAATACCGTCATGGATATAACGCTGGTTCGCTTTACCACTTATGTAATCCTTCAATTGTTCATATCCGCCGTTTTCTTTTTCAATATCAAGGATCTTATCGGTCCAGCTGTTAGCAATTACCCTTGCTGGTGCACCAATGGACCGCTTGATGATAACGGTATCATTTTCCGTGCCGGAAACCAAGGTATTTTTATATAATTCATGTGCATGAACACACTCCTTGACTGCTATGAATCTTGTCCCCATCTCGATTCCTTCGGCACCAAGTGCCATTGCTGCCATCAAACCGCGTCCATCGCCAAATCCACCCGAGGCGATGACTGGAATTTTAACGGAGTCCACAACTTGAGGAATTAACACAGAAGTTCCAATATCATCACGGCCTAAATGTCCTCCTCCCTCCTGACCAACCACCATCACTGCATCTGCCCCAAGCTGTTCAGCCTTCATTGCCTGCCTTCTTGCAGCAACAAGCACAAGTTTTTTCACCTGGGTGCCATTGACGTAATCAAGGAATGGGCCAGGGTTGCCGCCGGTTACGGAAACAGCTGCAATATCCTCTTTCAAGGCTGCTTCCAGCATGTGTTCATAAGGCCTTCCATGCTGACCGATTGCAAAGTTCACACCAAACGGTTTATCCGTCAATGATTTCGTTTTTCTAATTTCATCTACCAGTTGCTCCGGGTTGTCCAAGGACATGGCCGTTACCTGCCCTAGCCCCCCTGCATTGGAAACTGCCGCAGCCAGGTCTGCATATGCTAAATGGGCCAATCCCCCTTGTACGATTGGGTATTGAATGCCTAATAAATCGGTCACACGCGTTTTCCACTTCAAACTCCTCATCTCCCTTTTCATTTTGGTCGTTTGTTTATTTAGCTGAATCCAATTCATTAGCTTCATTATGGCAAATATTGTTTACCCGTTCAATTTTTAAATTCAACATACAATATTAATAAAAGAAGAATTCTTGAGTAAATCCAGTAAATACTAGGAAAATGGACATTTATATACTGCAGATAATTTTATTGAGCCCCTTAACAACAAAGACATATATAAATTGTTTAAGTCAGGACATTAAAGTCACTCTAGGCATTTATTATAAGACGTGCTATAATTCATATGTTTTATGTCTATCCACAAGCTTACAAACCATTTGAATGGAATCGGAGAAACATACGATCGTTAATAGAAAGGGAGTAAATGCTCCCAAATATTTCGTACCTATTTTATTGAAAAGGGGCCACAAAGAATTGTCACAGAATGAAACACCCTTATACACTGCCTTATTGCAGCATGCAAAAAGAAATCCCGTTCAATTTCATATTCCAGGTCATAAAAAAGGAAAAGGAATGGACGCTGATTTCCGTAATTTCATTGGAGAAAATGCATTATCCATAGATTTAATCAATATCGCTCCACTCGATGATCTCCATCAGCCAAAAGGGATCATTAAACAAGCTCAGGATCTTGCCGCTGAAGCTTTTGGGGCAGATCACACATTCTTTTCCGTTCAAGGAACAAGCGGAGCAATCATGACGATGGTCATGACAGTATGCGGACCTGGGGACAAAATCATCGTTCCAAGGAATGTACATAAATCCGTAATGTCTGCCATTGTATTTTCTGGAGCGGTTCCCATTTTCATCAATCCTGAAATAGACAAAGATTTGGGCATCTCACACGGTATCACCGTCGAGGCCGTTGAAAAAACTTTAAGCGAACATAGCGATGCAAAAGGATTGCTTGTCATCAACCCCACTTATTTCGGCATTTCGGCTGATTTGCAGAAAATAGTGGAAGTGGCTCATTCCCACCAAATCCCAGTACTCGTAGATGAAGCGCATGGTGTCCATATTCACTTCCACGAAGACTTGCCGATGTCAGCCATGCAAGCTGGAGCAGATATGGCTGCAACGAGTGTTCATAAACTGGGAGGTTCACTGACGGGAAGTTCCATATTGAATGTTAAGACTGGATTGGTTTCCGCAAATCGTGTTCAAGCCATATTGAGCATGCTCACAACCACCTCAACCTCCTATATCCTTCTGGCTTCCCTGGATACGGCTAGAAGACAACTTGCGACGGTAGGCAGGGAAATGGTCGATGAAGCGATCAATCTCGCAGGGTATATCCGTGAGGCCGTTAATGAGATTCCTTATCTATACTGTGTCGGCAGCGAAATTCTCGAGAGTAAGGCAGCATATAGCTATGATCCGACTAAATTGATCATATCCATTAAGGAATTGAATATTACCGGATACGACGTCGAGAAATGGCTTCGTGAAAAGCATAATATCGAAGTGGAACTTTCTGACTTGTACAACATCCTTTGCCTGATAACACCTGGAGACTCAAAAACAGAAGCGGATCTGCTGATCGCTGCCCTTAGAGACTTATCGGATGAGTTTAAGGAAATGGCTGCAGAACATGAAAAAATTGAAGTCCTGCTTCCTGATACACCACCACTGGCTTTATCACCCAGGGAGGCATTTTATGCAGAAACCGAAGTGGTTCCCATTGAGGAATCCGTCGGCAAAATCAGCGCTGAATTCATCATGGTTTACCCGCCGGGAATCCCGATTTTCATTCCAGGTGAATTGATTACTGAAGATAATATCAATTACATCCGGAAAAACATCGAGGCCGGCCTTCCGGTTCAAGGCCCTGAGGACCCAGAAATAAAATATTTACGCATTATTAAGAATTGATCGATTCCATCAAACCAGAGCAGAGTACTGCTCTGGTTTTTTTGTACCTTTTAATATTAAGCACTGACTTCTATAAAAAGGGTGCTCCAGGTTACAATCCTGAAACACCCTTAAATTCTATTAATCTTGAAATCCTTTTTCGATTTATTTTTCAGAGGCAGCTGTATCACAGCTTTGGCAGTTGTGATTATGTGTATATAGTACACTTACTTTCTCATCTTCAAAATGTTCAATCGTGCTATTGCAAGTTTGACATACGATAGTTCCCATTTTTACAACCCCTTCCCCTATATTGTATGCATTATTGATATAATGTAACCGCTTTAAATGAATTATAATATAACACATTTATTATTTCAAGCTAAAAAGTATAACATATATACTTTTCCCCACTTAATGAACGATCATCTTGAAAGAACTGCATTCCAATCGTTCGTTAGACTGATTCTTTTTTTTAGGCTCTTTTCATAAAGATTGTTGTTTTTAAAACGAAACTATTTAAGGTTGATTGGAGCGGAAGTGCGAGACTCCTGCGGGAGCAGCGGGACAGGTGAGACCCCACAGGCGTTTACGCCGAGGAGGCTCACCGCCCGCCCCGCGGAAAGCGAGCATCTGGAGGGGAAATCAACCACACCGCACTACTTGGTAAATAGCAACAAAGTATGCGAAAACAGCCTTTTTTAAAACACGGGAATTTATTTATAAACGAAGGGCCCTTGACTCAATGCATCATACTCCTTGCTTCAGCATAGCAAGGTGAAAAAGGAATTTCGCCTTTTCATTTACATATAGATATGTATATAATACATCCATAAAATGTTAATATATTCTTACATTCTATTAAGGGGGATCCACATGACTGAAAATGCCTATATCAAACTTGTTCCTGAGGCCGCGAAAGGAACTGTAACCATCGAAGACGTGAAAGAATTGCTGAACTATTATCGAATGATCACAGCGAAAACCGGAAAGCAGCTGGATTGGGACTATGATAAGAAGGCATTTCCTTATGAAATGAAAGAACCGGCAAGAATGAAAGATAAGGCCATATACCTCCAATCCAAAGAAGATCGATATCACATGATATTGATAGGCGTCGACCAAGAGATCGTTAAGGATGAAGATGGATCTGAGCGGATTCAATCCTATATCCAATTCACCCTCCCTGAAACAGCCACTTTCGGTGATAAGGGAAAAGCAAATGAATTGTGCAAGTTCCTTGCAAAGAAATTACGGGCACAGCTTCACCTCTTCAATAAACGGGTGATGTATTATTATCCAAGGAAATAAAAAACCTGCAGATTGCCTAAATTGGCTCATGCAGGCGTTTCAATTAATTTTGGATCAAGGATCTCATAATCTTTCTTTTGAAAACCTTTCACGATATCCTCTATCGCTTCACTCGTCCATTTCCGGTCATGCATCAGTAAGTTCGCGCCATTTCCTAAATAAGGGCTGTTCAACATGATTTCCGTTAAAGCTTTTTTATCCTGATACTCTTTTTCCCAGTCATATCCGTATGTCCAGTTCATGACCAACATTTTTTCTTTCTCAGCGACTTTTTTTGAATGCTCGGTATTCGATCCAAATGGCGCCCTGAAGTACTTAGGGCGTACCCCTGTAATGCCCTCAACCAAATTGTTCAATTTTACGATTTCCCGCTCCTGTTCCTTTTCGGTCAACTCTTTTAAATTCACATGGGAATAAGTATGATTGCCGATAGAAAAACCCATTTCATGAATTTCTTTTAGCATCGCTTTATTTTCATCATTTTCAAGAAAGTGACCATTCACGAAAAATATTGCAGGTACTTTAAGTCGCTTCAGGGTTTGGGCGATTGCCAGGGAATATTTATCAGGTGCATCATCAAATGTTAACAACACAACTTTCGGCTTTGCATCCCCAATCGGTTTAAATGACCAATTCTCTTTATTCACCCGATATTCTGCCTTTACATTCCTTTCGCCAATTGTTTTTGACGTTTCTTTTTTCAAATCTTTCTCTTGATGGCTTTCATCTTGGATCGTTGTGGTCGTTTCAACACTTTTTTGATTCTCATTTTCAGTTTGACCGGAACTCGGATCATTACAAGCCATCAATAAAAATGATACAAATGTAAATAATGCTACTACTTTGTTAATCATGATTCCTCCATGGTTGATTGTGTGTCATTGCGGCTTACTTAAAAATTCAATAAACGGGTACCAGCGTTTCCAAAAGGATTTGCAAAATCCCGTAACATAATAGACTTATCACGGTAACAAGCATGGTTCGTCTATTGGATTTTAAAATCATCTTACCAATGTAGATGGCTAAATAAGAAAAGACCAGAAACATGAATACTTTGAAAACGAATCGATCGTTAACAGACAGCCATTCAACTAATGTATACCCGCTCCAAACGATTAGTTGAAAGAGGATTACCAGATAGTTTTTCAAGTGATCCACCTCATTTTAATATGAATATATCAGCCATGATCTTTTTATTGGCAAAAAATATTCCTATAGCACATCGCTCATCTTATTTTTTATCCTCTATTAACTTTTTCAAACCCTTTCAAGGAAAAAAGTAAGAAGTCCTTTTTATAGCTTATGCCCTTTTTGTCCTTTTCATTTAACTAGTGTGAAGAAAATCATGAATGGGGAGTCATCCTTCATTTTTTTAATCCGGCCAAAAAAAAGCGTACTGCATTTAGCAGTACGCTTTTATATAACTCAATTACTTAATGATGTGGATAGGAGTTCCAAGGGCAACTTCAGCAGCTTCCATTGTGATTTCCCCTAATGTTGGATGTGCATGGATTGTCATTGCTATATCTTCGGCAGTCATTCCTGCTTCGATAGCCAAACCAAGTTCTGCAATCATATCAGAAGCGTTTGGTCCTGCAATTTGTGCTCCAATAACCAATCCGTCTTCTTTGCGAGTAATAAGCTTCACAAATCCGTCCGTATTATTTAAGGAAAGAGCACGTCCATTTGCAGCGAATGGGAATTTAGAAGCAAGCGCTTCGATTCCAGCTTCCTTCGCTTCTTTTTCATTGTAACCGACAGAAGCAAGTTCCGGTTCAGAGAATACAACAGCCGGAATAGCAAGATAGTCGATTTCAGATGAATGTCCTGCAATGGCTTCAGCTGCAATTTTACCTTCATAAGAAGCTTTATGAGCCAACTGAGGCCCAGAAACGATATCACCGATTGCGTAAATGTTTTTCACGCTTGTACGGCATTGTTTATCCGTTTCGATTAAACCTCGGTCAGTCATTTTGATACCGACTTGTTCCAGGCCGATTTCTGCAGTATTTGGACGACGTCCAACTGTTACTAAAACGTAATCGGCTTCAACTTTTTTCTCTTCGCCTTTTACTTCATAAGTAACTGTTACGCCTGTTTCAGTTTCTTCCACGCCTTTAGCATTAGCTTTAGTGACAATTTCAGCACCTTTGTTTTTAAGGTTACGCTTAACAAGTGCTGCCATTTGTTTTTCAAAGCCTGCAGAAAGGATTTCTTCCGTACCTTCAAGGATGGTCACTTTAGTGCCAAAGCTTGCGAATGCTCCGCCAAGCTCAGTTCCGATGTAACCTCCGCCGATTACCACGATCGAACTTGGAACTTCTTCCAAAGCAAGAGCGCCAGTGGAATTAAGTACACGTTTCGTATATTTAAATGACGGAATCTCGATTGGCGATGAGCCAGTGGCGATGATTGCGTTTTTAAATGTATATGTTTGGGCTGAGTCATCATTCATAACACGGATGCTGTTTTCATCAACGAAATAAGCTTCGCCAGTTACAACATCAACGTTATTGCCTTTTAATAGGCTGCTTACACCGCCTGTTAATTTTTTGACAACAGAACCTTTCCAAGCTTGTACTTTAGAAAAATCAACCGTAACTTTTTCTGCAAAGATACCCATATCTTCTGAATGCTGAGCTTCATGGAAACGGTGTCCAGCCGAAATTAAAGCTTTCGATGGGATACAGCCTACATTCAAACAAACTCCGCCGATTGTTCCTTTTTCAACGACCGTTACTTTCTGTCCAAGCTGTGCTGCGCGAATTGCGGCAACATATCCCCCTGGGCCTGAACCGATCACTAAAGTATCTGTTTCGATTGGAAAATCTCCTACTACCATTGTTTACGCCTCCATTAACAATAATTCTGGGTCGTTCAATAACTTTTTGATATGATTCAATGCATGTTGAGCTGTTGCTCCATCAATCATGCGGTGATCAAAGCTCAGTGATAATGCCAGAACTGGAGCGGCGATAATTTCCCCGTCGCGTACAATTGCTTTTTCGGCAATGCGTCCAATCCCTAGAATGGCAACTTCTGGATGATTGATTACAGGTGTGAACCATTGACCGCCTGCGGAACCGATATTCGTAATGGAGCAAGAAGCACCTTTCATTTCGTTAGGAGCCAATTTGCCGTCACGGGCTTTCGTCGCTAATTCGTTAATTTCTTGTGAAATAGCAAAAGTTGATTTACGATCTGCATCTTTTACAACTGGAACGAGCAGTCCTTTATCTGTGTCTGCCGCAATTCCGATATTGTAATAGTGTTTATGGATAATCTCACTAGCTTCATCATCAAATGATGTGTTTAGCATAGGGAATTCACGTAATGCACTTGTTAACGCTTTAACAACATAAGGTAGGAATGTAAGCTTGATTCCTTTTTCTGCAGCAATTTCCTTGAATTTCTTACGGTGAGCAACCAATAGCGTCACATCGACTTCATCCATTAATGTTACATGCGGAGCTGTCTGCTTGGATTTAACCATTGCTTTTGCGATCGCTTTTCTCATACCGCTCATTTTCTCGCGAGTTTCAGGATATTGCCCTTCTGGAATTGAAACTTTTTGTTTTTCGGTTGTTTCCGTATCATTTTGTTGTGAAGCTTCACTTTGAGCTGCTGGTTGCTGTGGAGCGGTTTTGCCGTTTTTGAAAGCATCTATGTCTTCTTTCATGATGCGGCCGTTATCCCCAGAACCAGAGATCTCACGAATGTTTACCCCTTGTTCGCGTGCATATTTCCTGACAGAAGGCATGGCGATAATACGTCGTGAAGGATCTGCCTCAACCTGTGGTTGTGCTCCCGCGCCCGTTACTCCGCTATTTTCTTGAACCGGAGCAGCCTCTTTCTTGACTTCCTGTCCAGCTTCAGCAGTTGCTTGAACCTGGGCCTCCGTATTCTTCTCGCCTTCTGCCTTCGCTTCTTCTCCATGATCCCCTTTAAACTGAAGATTTTCATAACCTGGAGCATCGAATGTTACAAGCACATCGCCAACAACGGCAACCGTTCCTTCTTGAACAAGGATTTCTTCAACGGTACCTTCCACCGGTGATGGGATTTCAACAACGGCCTTATCGTTTTGAACCTCGCAAAGCACGTCATCCTCTTGAATCTTATCTCCTGGTTTTACAAACCATTTCACTATTTCACCTTCGTGTATACCTTCTCCGATATCAGGGAGTCTAAATTGGAATGCCACTGAGTTCAACCTCCTATATTAAATCATACTTAGTGCTTTGAATAAAGTCCTTTATCTTGCATTACCGTTAATGCAAAACTACTTTCCCAAGCAGGACATTCATTCCATTACTTAAGATTGTTAAAACTTCAAGACTTTAGTCGCCGTTTCAATAATGTCTTTATAATTAGGGAGCCATACTGTTTCAGCTTGTGAAAACGGGAATACCGTATCAGCTGCCGCCACTCGCAGTACTGGAGCATCCAAGCTTAAAATGGCACGTTCGTTAATTTCCGCTACAACATTCGCTGCTATACCAGCTTGCTTTTGTGCTTCTTGAACAACGATAGCGCGTCCTGTTTTTTCTACAGAAGCAATGATTGTATCGATATCCAATGGAGATACAGTACGTAAGTCGACCACTTCGACGGAATGACCATCCTTAGCCAATTCCTCAGCTGCCTTGATGGATTCCTGCACCATCGCACCATACGTAATAATGGATAAATCCGTTCCTTCTCTTTTCACGTCCGCTTTTCCTAATGGAATTGTATATTCTTCTTCAGGAACTTCCTGACGGAAAGAACGGTACAATTTCATGTGCTCAAGGAAAATGACAGGGTCATTATCACGAATCGCAGAAATCAATAAGCCTTTTGCATCGTAAGGAGTGGAAGGGATAACTACTTTTAACCCTGGTTGCTGAGCCATTAAACCTTCTAAGCTATCAGCATGCATTTCCGGTGTATGCACTCCTCCTCCAAAAGGTGAACGAATTGTAACAGGTGCACTGTAACGTCCGCCTGAACGGTAGCGCATACGAGCAAGCTGACCGCTTACGGAATCCATTACTTCATATACAAATCCGAAGAATTGAATTTCAGGAACAGGACGGAAACCTTGTAAAGAAAGACCGACCGCTAATCCACCGATTCCAGATTCAGCTAGAGGTGTATCGAATACACGATCTTCACCGAATTCTTTTTGAAGATTTTCCGTTGCACGGAAAACTCCTCCATTAAGACCAACATCTTCCCCAAAAACGAGTACATTCTCGTCATTTTTAAGTTCTGTGCGTAATGCTTCTGTAATTGCTTGAATCATCGTCAATTGAGCCATGGCTTACTTCGACTCCTTCTCTTTATAAATTTCATATTGTTCTTTTAAGTTATAAGGCATTTCTTCATACATGATTTCAATTAGGTCTGTAACCTTTTGTTTAGGTTCTGCATCAGCCAATTTGATTGCTTCTTTAATATCGTCTTTTGCTTTTTCTATCGTTTCGTTTTCTAATTCTTCATTCCAAAGTTTTTTGTTTTCCAAGAACTTGCGGAAACGAACCAATGGATCTTTCAGTTCCCACTCGTTATCCATTTCGGAAGTACGGTAACGTGTCGGGTCATCCCCAGCCATCGTATGCGGACCATAACGGTAAGTTAATGTTTCAATCAATGTAGGGCCTTCACCATTGATTGCACGTTCACGTGCTTCTTTAACGGCTGTATAAACGGCCAACGCATCCATACCATCAACCTGGATTCCAGGAATACCTGCAGCCACACCCTTTTGAGCCAATGTTTTAGCTGCTGATTGCAAATCAACCGGTGTCGAGATTGCGAAACGGTTATTTTGCACGATGAAGATAGCTGGCGCTTTAAATGCACCTGCAAAGTTAATTCCCTCATAGAAGTCACCTTGTGAGGTTCCACCGTCACCCGTATATGTAATGGCAACAGCTTTTTTCCCGCGTTTCTTCAATCCAAGAGCCACTCCGGCTGCTTGAATATATTGAGCGCCGATAATGATTTGAGGGGAAATGACATTGACGTCTTCAGGAATTTGATTTCCTTTAAAGTGTCCCCGGGAGAATAAGAATGCTTGCCAAAGCGGCAGACCATGCCAAACGATTTGCGGAACATCACGGTAACCAGGCAGAATGAAATCTTCTTTTTCCAAAGCATACTGGGAAGCGATTTGAGAAGCTTCTTGACCGGCAGTCGGTGCATAGAAACCTAATCTGCCTTGGCGGTTCAGTGATATGGAACGTTGATCCAAGATACGTGTATAAACCATACGACGCATTAATTCTTGCAATTGTTCATCACTTAAATCAGGCATAGCCGCTTCATTAACGACTTCTCCCTCTTCATTTAAAATTTGAAAAGTTTCAAATTGTTCTTCTACTTTCTTAAGCTGATCTTGAACATTAATTTTAGCTTGCTTAGTTTTTTGAGCCATTTGGCACCTCATCCTTTCATTAAAAAGGTTTGCTATTATTATTCTATAAAGCAAAAAAAGTTTGCTTTTTAGTTTCTTCAACAATACATTCTTTTATTTTTCCCTTAAGACCAATCCCTCAAACGTGGATATGCTTAATATGTCTCAATCTTATTCTGTACCATAAAAAAAATCAAGGAAAATGATACAAGAATTTTTATAGATTAAGTTTACAAGATGAATTAACATCAAGTCAATCACTTGGAGCTCCTTATAATTTTGATTTAATAGAATTTCCAGCACTCATACTTCTTCTCTGTATTAGTTTTCACTTTACAACTGTACTATTAAAATTTACGTCTTTATCGATTTAAGGTTGGCGAAGGATAACATTTCAATTCCCCCGCATATCCCATCGATTCCAAAACCGCTTTAACTAAAGGCATTTGAGGCTTCAGAATAATATTCCAAAAAAACGTTCAAACGCTTTCATATAACGCTGCTGTTAGATTTTTAATTATCGATTTTTTTTAGTACAGGTATAAAATCTCACATCAATTTGGTTACACAAAAAAAGATCATTCTAGAAATTTTCAGTCCATAAATGGACTGGGTGGAATAAAATATGGGCTGTGATTGAGGATCACAGCCCATCATTATTTATATTATTTTGTTGAATCAGCCATTTCTATGCCGGAACTATCATAAAAACTTTCTTTTTTTTGATTTGATTTTTCCGTTAATGCATTAAATTCCTCATTCGCTTTTAAAACTTTTGTATAAGAAGTATTGATTTTCTCGATTTGCATTTGTAATTCATCCATTTTCAAATCCTCTTTTTTAAACAGTTCATATAATTCACGATCATAAGCCAGACTTTGTTGATAGGCATCATATAAATTATCGTAGGTGCTATAGCGCTCACTCATGACCTTTTTCATTTCAGTCGCTTCTTTTTTTATCTTTTCATCCTCTATTTTCCCGATTTGTTCGTCAATCTGATTGAATTGTTCTTTTGAGGATTGCATACTGCTTTGTTCCTTTTCAATTATTTCTTCCCTTTGGTCGATATTCTTGGTTGCTTCATCTGAGAGCTCGACGATCTGTTCATAATCATCCAATCCAAGTTTAATGATTTTCTCATATTTTTCTTTTTCTTTTTTCTCCAAATCATTAAGAGGCTCTTGATTCTCGGTGAAATCACTTTCCTTTTCTGCAGTTTTCTCTAGGATTTTGTGGATTCTTTCTTCCGGTGAACCATTGAAACAACCAGTCAAGACCACTAAAGAAAGAAGTAAAATAACATATGGGCCAAAACGATTCAAAATAGACAGCTCCTTCTGATAATTCTTCGAAGATTCATATTTCTCTAAATTCCCTTATAAGCCGCTGACACTTGTTACAATAATATTCCGAACAGGTTTTTTTCATTACTGGGCGCTAGCCTACACCCTTTAAACCATACTGCATAGGCTGTAGGGACCGTTTCAAATCAGAGTGGTCAGCATTTTAATAATACAAAAACGGAGGTATGAAATTATGTATGGAGGTTCCAACCAGGAATGTTGTTATCCGGTTTCCGTTGCACCCAGCTATGGTTATGGTGATGGTGGAGGCTGCGGCTTTGGAAGCGGCTTCGCCATAATCATTGTCCTGTTCATTCTGCTAATCATTGTCGGCGCGTGCTTATGCTAAGCAGGTAATTACTATTACCTTTACCCGAAAATGTTAACTATTTACCCTGATTCACAAAAAATGATCTATTTTTTTTAATAGACCTCTACAGGCAAATAAAATAATGGTTGGGATAGGAATTAATCGATTTGATTCCATCCCTTCCATTTTTCTTTCATTAGACCATCCATTAACTTTCAGCATTTTTTTTGTTAAAATAACCCTATACATATTATTAGAATTTTTATGGGGTGAAAGATTATGCTAACCATGGATGATTTTGTTAATGAAGACGATCCAATCTTAAGGCAAGTCGCGGTAGAGGTTCCGCTTCCGGCATCATATGAAGATAAACAACTTTTAGCCAGCCTGATGGAATATGTCCAAAACAGCCAGAAGCCCGATATTGCTGCTATATATGGGTTAAGGGCAGGCATTGGCTTGGCTGCACCTCAAGTGAATGTTTCAAAAAGGATGATTGCGGTTCATTTGAAAGAAAAAGATGATCAACTGTATAGCTATGCACTTTTCAACCCTAAACTCATTAGCCATTCAGTGGAAAAAGCATACTTGACATCCGGAGAAGGCTGCCTTTCCGTAAATCGTCCCGTTTCCGGCTATGTGCCCCGTTATGCTCGAATAACGGTTGTGGGTACCGACCTGGAAGGAAAGTCGGTTAAACTCCGCCTGAAAGGCATCGCAGCCATTTGCTTTCAACATGAAATCGACCACCTTAATGGAATCATGTTCTATGATCATATCAACCCGGAAGACCCTTATGCCATTCCGGAAAATTCTATTGCAGTGGAAAGGTAACGTAATAAGCAAAACCCCCGCAAGTTGGTTGACGGGGGTTTTGTTTTTTATATCAATTCAAGTTCCTTCAAACCAAAAAGTATGCCATCATCATCGACATCCTTCGTTACAAAGTCGGCCTCTTGCTTCACAAGTTGACCGGCATTCCCCATTGCCACGCCATATCCCGCTACTTTTAACATCTCTATATCATTTAAGCCATCTCCAAAGGCGTAAACATCCTCCAGAGCAAACCCGACTTTTTCCATTAATATTTTAATGCCTTCAGCTTTTGAACCCCCGAATGGAAGTACATCCGTGGAATACTCATGCCATCTAATGAAGTGAAAGTCATCATAATTCCCAACAAAGTTCCCTTCTTCATCTTCCGAGCAGAATAACAAGGCTTGGTATATTTCATGGTTCTCATAAAAATCTGCCACATGTTCAGGATGGGGAAACTTCAGGCTGCTTAATGCCTCTTCAATTCGGCTATGATGAGGAACACTCGATTTCATTGTCTCATCATTCATGAAAACGATCGGGATTTCATTATTTTCAGCATGTTCGTGGAGCCGTTTTATCTCAGGTTTGCTCAAAGGGTTTTTATAAACGACTTTCCCTTCAAAAACAACGTATTGTCCATTGAAACTTACGAATGTATCGATGCCAAGCTCTTCCCTTAAGGACTCGAACATGAACGGAGCCCTTCCTGTGGCAATCGCTACAAAAACCCCGCTATCCTGCAGTTGCTTAATGGCTTTTTTTGTTGAAGCAGGTAACTTTTTTTCATGATCAAGCAATGTTCCGTCAATATCAAAGAATACGATTTTCACTAACGATTCACTTCCAATTCATTCATTTTTTCCTTTTTTAATATGTACTCATTTAATAATTGTCATCAAGATAAGTCAAGTAACTCTACCGGATCCACCTCAAAGTTACGTTTTTTATTCGGGAATGGGCATATACTATTGTTAATCAGAAATCAACTAAGGCTTTCCGATTACACTTCTCCCACCCTTCTTGCCTCTAAAATCCCAGTTGCTAGTTTGAATGAGCCTTTTTTTTAAAAAATGGGCCAAGTACCTGTAAAGACGTATTTACATTATTGAATAATCCTATACAATAATAACTAAGGGAGCGTGATCGCCATGTTAAAAAAGCTTCGTAAAAAGCTTGTTAAACAGTGGAATGATCTTTTAAGAAAAAAAACTATCGCATGATTTGCCACTCATTCCTGCCTTGGCCGTCATCCATATGCGAATTTTTTTCGGACAGCCCTTCAAAAACTTGCGGAGGGCTTCTTCCTTGTTGTAAAGTTCTTGTTAAGCATTCTTTCTATCTTGGCTTTTATATGGTCAGGTGAATACATATTTCAATCAAAATATGAGTCGTTGTCTTTTCATGTAACGGTGTGCACATTGAAACTAGATTAATTTAGAAAGAAATCGTTTACGAAAAAAAGATCAGATGATTTAAGTTTTACACATGGCAAAAACGGATAGGATATAAGATAGAGGAAGCTACAATTGGATTGATACCAAATCTGCCATCTATTTTTTTATATACTTTTAGACATTGGTATATTTAATTCATCAAACCCCTTCCGTTTTTATGGCGGAGCTGGGTTTATTTTTACATGATGTTGAAAAACATGAAAAAATTGTTGTTTTTATATATAATGAAAAAAGCAATGCAAACAAGTGAGGAGAGATTAAAATGGTTTTTAAGGTATACTATCAAGTAACCATATCAGAGGTTCCCATCAGGGAGAATACTAAAACAATGTTTGTCGAAGGTGAATCCGTTCGTGACGTCCGTTTAAAATTAAAAAAAGAACCTTATAACGTAGAAATCGTACTACCCGTAACCGGAGCATATTTAGAATATGAAAAACAAAATGAAGATTACAAAGTATTGGAGCTATAATTTATGAAATTTGTAAAAAATGATCAAACAGCTGTATTCGCCCTGGGCGGTTTAGGCGAAATCGGTAAGAACACATATGCTGTTCAGTTTCAAGATGAAATCATCATCATTGATGCTGGAATTAAATTTCCTGAAGATGAACTTCTCGGTATTGACTATGTGATTCCAGATTACAGCTATTTAGAGAAAAATGTAGATAAAATTAAAGGTGTCTTCATTACCCATGGCCATGAAGACCATATTGGCGGGATTCCTTATTTACTTAGAAAAGTGAATGTCCCTGTATACGGCGGGAAGCTGGCACTTGGACTGCTTCGTAATAAATTGGAAGAACACGGCCTTTTACGTCAGACAACCATGATTGAAATCAGTGAAGATGAAGTGATCAAGTTCCGGAAGACGTCCGTTTCTTTCTTCCGCACAACTCACAGTATCCCTGATTCTTATGGGATCGTCGTTAAAACGCCACCTGGACAAATTGTCCATACTGGTGATTTTAAATTCGACTTCACACCAGTGGGCGAGCCTGCTAACCTGACCAAGATGGCGGAAATCGGAAAAGAAGGCGTATTGTGCTTACTCTCGGATAGCACAAATAGTGAAGTGCAGAACTTTACTATGTCCGAAAGCCGTGTCGGCGATACCATTCAAGATATTTTCCGTAAGGTTGACGGCCGGATCATTTTTGCAACGTTTGCATCGAACATCCATCGCCTTCAGCAAGTTGTGGAAGCAGCCGTGGCTAACGGACGCAAAATCGCCGTTTTTGGCCGAAGCATGGATTCAGCCATATCAATCGGACAAGATCTTGGTTATATCGTAGCGCCTAAAGATACATTTATTGATGTACAGCAATTGAATCGCATGCCTGCGAATAAAGTAACCATCCTTTGTACAGGCAGCCAAGGGGAACCAATGGCAGCCCTGTCGCGCATAGCGAATGGCACTCACCGTCAAATTCAAATCATCCCTGGTGATACTGTCGTATTTTCTTCTTCACCCATCCCAGGTAACACAATCAGTGTATCCAGAACGATCAATCAATTATATCGTGCAGGAGCAGACGTCATTTCAGGTCCTTTGAATGACATTCATACATCAGGACATGGCGGACAGCAGGAACAAAAGCTAATGCTACGTTTGATAAAACCAAAATTCTTCATGCCGATCCATGGTGAATACCGTATGCAAAAACTTCATGCCCGCCATGCAGTCGACTGCGGAGTTCCGGAAGAAAATTGTTTTATCATGGATAATGGTGAAGTTCTTTCCTTAAGTGAAAACACAGCACAAATCGCTGGTAAAATCCCTTCAGGTTCGGTTTATATCGATGGAAGCGGTATCGGGGATATCGGAAATATCGTTCTCCGTGATCGTCGGATTCTTTCCGAGGAAGGTCTTGTGGTTGTCGTTGTCAGCATCAATATGAAGGAATTCAAAATTGCATCCGGTCCTGACATCATCTCACGCGGATTTGTTTATATGAGAGAATCAGGAGACCTGATCAGCGATGCTCAATCCTTGATCACCAAGCATTTAAATAAGGTGATGGATCGCAAAACTACACAATGGTCTGAAATCAAAAATGAAATTACTGACACTCTATCTCCATTCCTATATGAAAAAACTAAACGCCGTCCGATGATCCTGCCGATCATCATGGAAGTGCAATAAATAATAGAAGCCCAGCCATCATTTGGCTGGGCTTTTTTTGTTTAGGTTTGTAAATCTCGAACGTTGAATTCCGCTCCAGGCACTAGCTTTCCGCGGGCGGCCCGGAGCCTCGAACACCCGCTCCAATCAACTTTGTTTTAACAGTTAGATAGAACTCCTTTTGCCTACAGTCTTTTTTGTAAAAAAAAGGATTATTAAAACTTGAGGTGATAAGGATGCTTGAATAGATTTTCTATCGCATCTTAATGGAAAGCTTCCGAAAGTAAACTGATAAGAAGCATGTATTTGTTGATTCCACACTGTGGAAAGCCAGTGCCCGAAACACGAGCCTATCAAGTACGCCTTCAAGAAAAAATAAATCAAAATAGAGAGTACAAATCATCCAAACCCTTTCGTGCACTTGTTCACTATTATCACAGTGTACAGAAAGTAAAGATCATTTGTGTCATTATGTGAATCTATATATGCGAAACGCAAAGAAACAATATTGCGTGTACTCGCAGATGTAAAAGAAAAGAATGGTTTTCGTAGGACTACTTAAGGGAATTAAAAAAATGTCGATGCATGCTATTCTCTATAACTACTTCAAATCCAATTAAAAAACAAAAAGGTTTCGGAATGAGACCATTCCGAAACCTTTTTGTTTTCCTTTGATAAAAGCGCTGCTCGATTTTAGCAGGACGCTTGCTTATTCCACAATTTTTTTTTCAAAGCGATTGATGTCCGAATCCGCGCCGATGACGATCAATATATCACCTTTATGAATTAAATCGCTCGCCTGTGGGGAGACATTTATTTCGTTCCCTCTTTTGATCGCGACGATATTCAGCCCATAGTGAGCACGGATATCAAGGTCAAATATCGAGTTTCCATTCATCTTTTGGCTGGCAACAATTTCGACGATGGAGTGTTCATCAGAAAGCTCCAAATAATCGAGAATATTATTGGAGACGATATTGTGGGCAATCCTTCTTCCCATATCTCGTTCGGGGTGCACGACAAAGTCGGCCCCGATTTTCCGGAGAACCTTCTCATGATAATCATTTTGCGCTTTAACCGTTACATTTCCGACACCCAATTCCTTAAGCATGAGGGTCGTCAATATACTAGCTTGAATATTCTCGCCAATCGCTACAATGACGTGATCAAAATTACGAATACCTATGTTTCTCAGCACATTTTCATCCGTCGTATCCCCTACAACTGCATGTGAAGCTATCCTGGCAAATTCATTCACTCGATCTTCGTCAGCATCGATGGCCAGAACCCCTAATCCTTCTTCAGCTAATGTCCTGACTATGCTGCCGCCAAAACGGCCAAGTCCAATCACCGCAAATTCTTTTTTCACAATAAGCCCTCCAACGTGATTCGTTCGCTCTTTAGAGCATGTTCTGTACTGAAAAGCATTTTTACGCTTCGCTTCCTTTAAACGTTATATATTCCGTTAAGTGATTGATCGCGAGTTCAATCGCTTTTTCATCAGGACTTAACTTGGCGTGATGTAATCCGTATTCCGATGAAACCCCCAGCCAGAACATGAATCCTGGAATCTCCTTTAACATATATCCAAAATCTTCACCAGTCATCGCTTCAGTACAACAATGCAAATGAACAGCATTTGACTTCTCTGTAAATTCCATGAATTCCCGGGTCAACCGTTCTTCATTATATACCTGATGATACATCGCTCCATAGTCGATATCAGCCAAGCACTCATATCCCACTTGTATACCATCCACAAGCGCTTTTATTCTTGACTTGACCTTTACCATCGATTCCGGGTTAAGGGTGCGTATTGTGCCTTCTAACCGCGCTGTCTCCGCAATAATGTTTTGAACGGTGCCTCCAGTAATCTTCCCAACTGTAATGACAGCTGAATCAAGTGGATTGACATTCCTTGAAACGATTGTTTGCAGCTGCCCTACAAGCGAGCAGGCCGCAATGACCATGTCATTTGTTTCATGCGGATAGGCTGCATGCCCTCCTTTCCCCCTCAAATCGATGAATAATTCAGATGTATTGGCAAATAGAAGCCCTTCTTTAACGGCAATCGTACCAACTGGATACTCTGGAGCAATATGTAAAGCAAGAATCATATCCGGCTTCCATTTTTTCATTGTTTCCGATTTAAGCATTGGTTCAGCTCCTCCAGGCCCCTCTTCTGCAGGCTGGAAGATGAATAGCAAGTCATCATCAATCGGATTTTCAGTGAAATATGTCAATAACCCCAACCCTATGCTCATATGAAAATCATGACCGCAGGCATGCATATATTCCTCGTGGTTGGATGCGAACGGCAATCCGGTTTCCTCTTTTATCGGCAGACCATCAATATCAGCCCGGTAGCCAATAGTTTTTCGCGGATTCCTTCCCTTCACTTTCACGAATATCCCAGTCCGCCAAGTTTCGATTTCCATTCGCTCCTGGGCAAGATTCGTTATGTAATTCAGTAGGTATTGCTGCGTCTTGAATTCCTTGAATCCTATCTCCGGTATTTGATGCAAATCACGCCGAATCTCGGCAAAAGGATTTATTTTCACATTATTCCCTCCTTATACAGAAAGCGTGGATATATTTATCCACGCTTCAGGCAATATTCACTAAAGAAATTAAAGTTGACGAAGTTCTTGCATGATTTCTGTTTTTGATTTTGTTTTTTCGTCAATTTGTTTAATGACCCTCGCCGGGATACCAGCAGCCACGGAGTATGGAGGAACGTCTTTCGTTACAACTGCACCAGCCGCCACAACGGAACCTTCACCGATTTTGACACCTTCTAGTACGACCGCATTGGCTCCGATTAACACATCATCTTCCAAAATGACCGGTTGTGCGGAAGGAGGCTCGATGACACCTGCTAAAACGGCACCTGCACCTACGTGACAGTTTTTGCCCACTGTTGCACGTCCGCCAAGTATTGCGTTCATGTCGATCATTGTACCTTCACCGATAACAGAACCAATATTGATTGATGCGCCCATCATGATGACTGCGTTGTCTCCAATGGATACTTGGTCACGAATTATTGCGCCAGGCTCGATACGGGCTTTGATGCCTTTTAGGTCCAATAAAGGAATGGCAGAGTTACGACGATCATTTTCAACTACATAATCCTCGATTTTTGTTCCTGCTGCCTTGATTGCTTCTTCGACTTCAGACCACTCACCGAATACAACCCCTGTATTTCCTGTAATGAAAGTTTTAGAAGTTGGACCAAAATCCATGCCTTCTAAATCACCTTTGACATATACCTTTACAGGTGTAGATTTTTTACTATTTGAGATAAAAGAAATAATTTCGTTTGCATCCATTTTATTCATTCCGGGTAAACCTCCTAAATATGTATCATTACTCGTTTTAAATTTACCAGACAACAGCCGGCAAGACAAGTTGAATGTCACTCTTATATATTATTCTGCCCTATTGACATTTTCGTAGGCGGACCTATAACATTCCTTGGTCGCGAATATGCTCTTTCACCACTTCCGTGAATGCCTGGACTTGCTTTAACTGGAAGGCAGATTCATAGCCGCAAAGCCATGTATCACGTTCGATTGAGTGGTTATGCCCATCCAGTAAAGGGATTTTAAATACATTAGTATCTTTATCATGTAAAGTGATGGCTGGCAGGATCGCATATCCTATACCATTAAACACCATTTGTTTGCATGTTTCGATTTGATCCACGACTATGGTGTTTTTTGGTGTCGTTTTAAATTGCCGATGCCACCAGTCCTGGATTTCCTGGTAATAATTCGAATCGCTTTTAAACTGAATGAATGGCCGGTCCGTTTCGAACACTTGATTCAGTTCCTTCATTTCAGTATCCACCAAATAAAGCATATCCGTGAATAAATGCTGTTTTACCCCTTTCCAATCCGGGGCTCCCCTTATGATGCCAATATGCACTTGCCCTTCATACAAAGACTTTAAAATCTCACTGCTCCAGCCAGTGATCAAGGAAATTTTGGCATACGGGTATTTTTGGACGAACTTTTTCAATACTTGCGGCAGCCAATTTTGACCGACAATCGAGGCGCAGGCTATTTTCAAAGTGCCATATACTTCATGGTCCATAGCTTGAATACTTTCCCTGACCTTTTCTTCTTTTTCTATAACTTCATTGGCCAAACGAATTACCGCTTCGCCTGCTGGCGTCAGTGACAGTCCTTTTTGTGAACGCAAAAACAGTTTCGAGCCCCAATCCTTTTCTATTGATTGTAAACGCTGAGATAAAGCCGGCTGGGAAACGAACAGCCGCTCAGCCGCTTTTCTCATATTCATTTCCTGAGCAAGCACGGATAATAAATGAAATTCTGAAAATGACATACACACCAACCTCTTGATAATCAAATCTTATCATGATGAATTAATTTATTTAAATTTTATTATCAACAAAGTCAGCTTATAATACAAGAGAAAAGAAACGGAGTGGATATCCTTTGACAATCATTGTATTGCTTGCCATCAGTTTTGCAGCATCTTTTGTCGGTACATTGGCCGGGAGCGGCGGTCTTATCGGCATGCCATCCCTTCTGTTGATAGGTTTACCCATCCACCAGGTTATTGGTTCAGTCAAGTTTTCCAATATCTTTTCTTCTTTTTCCAGTTTTTATATTTTACTCAAAAAGAAACAGTTAAAATTGAAGGCTGCCCTCCAGTTAATCCCATTTGCCCTTTTCGGTGGCTTTTGTGGCGGGCTGCTTGCTAATTCATTCTCTGAAAAGGCGATGAATCTATTGGCCATCTGTCTTTTGACTGTCGCTTTGATCATGAATTTCATAAAAAAACCGAAACCTTCCGATGAAACGGATTGGCATCTCCCAAAAAAAGTCTATCCATCCCTATTCGGAATCAGTGTCTATGACGGAATGTTCGGACCGGGACAGGCAACCATGCTCATGTATACCTTTTTAAGAAATGGGGCCACCTACCTTCAATCTCTGGCTTTTACTAGATTCCAAACTTTCATTAGCTGTACAGCTGCTTTCATCACCTATTTCCTTGCCGGTAACATTGCTTGGGAGATTGCCATTTATTACACGATCGGTTCCCTGATCGGATCACAGCTGGCCCTGCGGGTGGCTCAAAAAATCTCCACTCGACAATTGAAATTCATTTTACATTCGGTCACGATCGCATTATTGATTCAATTGATCATCAGAGTCGCGTTTCCTTAAGAAAAGGCAAACTCCATTTAAAGAGTCTGCCTTTTTTTCCTATGCCTTTTTATTCTTTCTAAGTCTCGTAAGTAACAGGAAGCTGATTATAGAGAAGACTAGAACGATGAGATAAATCGTCTGCAGTGACAATGTAAGTCCTTCCTGTAAAACCTTCACCACATTTTCAGGAAGCGACATGCGTTCTTCACTGTTCAACAGTTTGTTAGCCGTATTTATCGTCACTCCCGAGCCGGCAGGCGCATGCTCGTTCAAATAGGCTTGAAGTCTCATATTCATGATTCCTCCAAGTAATGCGGCACCTACCGTATTACCTAAATTACGCATGAACATATTGGAAGCTGTCGCAATACCCCTGCGTTCCCAGCTGACTGTTTTTTGAATGACGACAATGAATGAGGTAGAAGTCAACCCCATGCCTACACCGACAAAGAATGATCCCATGGCAGCAATCAGGGGCCCAGCCTCCGGCTTCATCCATACTAGGATCAAACTCCCAAGGACCAATGAGCACCCTCCAAGGAGTGAGGTTGATTTGAATCCTATTTTCATCAATAACCTGCCTGAGACCATTGATGCGATCGGCCAGCCAATCGACATGGCTGTCAATGTAAAACCAGCTACCGTAGGCGAGCGCTCCATCACGCCCTGAACGAATGTCGGGAGGAAACTTGATAATCCAATCATCATCACCCCTGTCGTCAGGGATACAAGGTTCGCAATCAGAATCGAACGCTCCTGCCAAATTTCAAATGGCATCATCGGTTCGGCCGCTTTCTTTTCCTGAAGGATGAATAAGATAAAGGTGATGATGGCCACTAATGCCAAGGATATGACCGGAGCTGAAGCCCATGACCATTTCACTCCTCCTTCTACGAGTATCACCATAAGAGTGGATATGGATAACGTCAATAGCGCCGCACCCAGGTAGTCGATATCACGTTTTTTCTTTTCGATTTTTTCATGAAGGAAAAACCAAATCCCAATAAAAGATAATAAGCCCAAAGGAACATTAACCCAGAAGACAAGCTTCCAAGTCAGGGATTCAACGAGGACGCCGCCCAAAGCGGGTCCCATTACCGCTGAAATGCCCCAAACGCTCGATAGATACCCTTGAACGCGGGCCCTCTCTTCATTTTTATAGATATCACCAACAATCGTCGAAGCTACAGGAGCTACAGCCCCCGCCCCGAATCCTTGTACAAAGCGATAAATGATGAGTTCCGTCATAGAATCGGCAAAGCCGCATAGAATGGAGCCAATTAAAAAGACAACGATTCCAAATAATAAGATAGGTTTTCTCCCGAGAATATCCGATAGCTTTCCATAAATCAAGACTGTTACGGCGTTCATTAGCAAATAACTTGAAAACACCCAGCTGTAAAGTGAAAAACCACCTAAATCACTTACAATGGCTGGCATTGCCGTCGAAACGATCGTTCCTTCAATAGCATTCATAAACATAGCCAACATGATGGCAGCTAATATGAAGGGACGTTTCAATTTTTCATTCTGCACTTTTGCACTATCCGCTGCTTGGCCCAATTCCCGCATCCTCCCCTTAGACCTTAATTGTTTTTATAGACTTTACCACTAGCTGGATTGGATATGTAAAAAAACAAGAAAACTCGCCAACTGGCGAGTCTTGAGGTTAACCATCATCATTTTATGCCTTGCTTATTTGTCAGGTGTATTTTGTTTAAATACCTTTTTCAAGATTGCCCTTCTCGTTAAGATCCCTTCAAATACATGTTCGTCATTCTCTACACAGACAAACGGATGATCAATCAACAATTCCACACCCTTGGTCAATGTATCTTCAATATGAAGGCGAGGTATTTCTATATTCATTATTTCGGAAACTTTTTTATTCTCAAGATTATCAAATTCAATTCGTTCCAGTCCCAAGATTGAATCAAGAATGACTGGTGTGCTGATTAAACCATGCAGTTTATACATCGGATCTAACACAGGAATGGCCGTATAACCGCTCTTTGTTAATACCAATAGTGCATGTTCTAAATTATTGGTTACCTGCACGTGGGCCACGCGTTCAGAAGAAATCATTAAGTCTTTAACGCTGGATTCCAATAAATCCCCATCATGAGTACCGATCATGTTAAAACCCCTTACCATATGTTTTTATATACAGCTCTTTCTATAGTTTAACATATGTAAGCGGAAAAGGCTCATTCCTAGACCAATAAAATCCCAAACGGCGGGATTTCAGCAATAGCCCCTTAGCCCTTACTTGTTTTGATGTTAACCTGTTTAAAACCGCATTCCGGGCATTGATAAATCACATTTTGGTTGGATTGTGCCGTTAATACATTTTCCATTTCCCTTTCCTCACCGCATTCCGGGCATATTACCATTGGATTTTTCATTTACATCCCTCCAATTAATAAGATGTCGTAAAAATCACTACTTCATTCAAGTAAAAATTGACCGGTTCACAATAAAAAAGCCGCTTCCAATGGAAGGCGGCTTTTTGTGATTTTTTTAAGATTGAAGAAGATCAAAGATTTCAATGGTAATCATATCAATATTATCGAATTGATATTTAGATGATTTCCCTTTATCACTGTATACTTCAAGCTCGAACATTTCTGTTTTGCTGAAATATGTAACCTGGCACTTTTTCACACCATCTATTTCAAAAAAACGTTGAGCAGATTCAGATTCCTTCGCTTGCTCTTGAAGACTTTTCAATCTGGTAAGAATGCCCTGTAATTGAGACATACTCCCTCTCCTTTCTGAATAAAACCTTTTCGATAGGTTTCACTATACCATACTTTTCTATCCAGTAGCCACGCTGAAATAAATTCAGAATAATTTAAAACTTCATTCTTTACATGGCACTATTAACAGAATAAAATAAGGAATGGATTTTGTACATGAAAAATTTTCTGGGGGTAGATACTGTTGCAAAACATTAGTGAGCTTGGATATCGCATTTCATTGATTGATGGTTTTGATTTGGATAGAAGAGATCGTACAGGAACATATGTAATTGCCGATGAAGACATCACCTTAGTCGAAACTTCTGCCAGCCCTTCCATCCCCCACTTAATGAAGGGGCTCGAACATTTGGGAATCGCCCTCGAAGATATTACATATATCATTCTTACCCATATTCATTTGGACCATGCAGGCGGAGCTGGACTTTTTTTACAGCATTGTCCGAATGCGAAAGTAATCGTTCACCCAAAAGGCGCACGGCATCTAGAAGATCCAACACGTTTGATCGCTGGGGCTAAAGCAGTCTATGGTGAAGAATTCAACAAGCTTTTCGATCCGATATTACCTATTCCAATAGATAGAATCCTGACAAAACATGATAGGGAATCGCTAAAAACAAGTGAAAATTCCAAGTTGACCTTTTATGACACACCAGGACACGCAAACCATCATTTAAGCATTTTCGATTCAGTTTCAAAAGGGATGTTTTCAGGTGACACCGTAGGCATCTATTATCGTGAACTCGATGATGAAGGTTTGGAATTTTACTTACCGTCCACATCGCCGAACCAATTTAATCCCGATGCGATGCTTGCTGCAGTGGATTTGTATGAAAGCATCGGCGTCGAACGTATATATTTTGGCCATTACGGCGTATCGGAAAACCCTAAGGAAGTATATAAACAACTTCATTACTGGCTGCCTAAATTTGTGGAGACTGCCAAAATGGCATATAGGGAATATGCTAGCTTCGAGGATCAAGTGGCAGCAACCAGTAAAAATATTTTCACGGAAGTCGCTGTTCATTTAGGCGAAAAAGGAATCACCGCTGATCATCCAGTTTTTGATATCATTGCCATGGACCTGAACGTTTGTTCCATGGGATTGATAGACTATCTTGTAAAACAGGAGAAAGATCGGTAAAAGGATCCTTAAGGTTTATCCCTATTCAAATGTCGTGGCATTCTCTATAATGAAAAAGTGAACCTTACTAAAGCATATATGGAGGAATGAAATGAAAGACGTTACGCTCTATACCCAACCTGATTGCCCTCCCTGCAAAATCATGAAAATGTTCTTTGATGATAATAATGTCGTATACAAAGAAAAAGATATTAAAGCGGATGGACATGCACGAAAAGAACTAATGAATAAATATGGCGCCTATTCCACACCGACGGTCGTCATCGATGGGAAAGCCATTATTGGTTTTGAATTGGACGAAATAAAGAAAGAACTGAATATATAACAAAAAGTCCAGGGAAGGCTGTAACCTTCCTTGGACTTTTTCATTTCAGCCTCCATACTTTTCAGCTTTGAAGGACTTTCCTCTAAATCCCTTATTTCATTTTTTCACTTCCATACTTTACGTCCATTATCTTCCAAACTCCATTTTCCTTTTTCAAAGTAACTGATTCAACATGTTTTTCCATCGATACAGGTCCGTCCCCTGTGTCCTGGAATTCCTCCTGAACATAAATGAAATCACCGTTTTTGCCATATTTAATTTCCGTATTTTTGTCGTAGCTGAAAAATGGGATATAATATGGAGCGAAATCTGATCCAAATGCGGTATAACCGCCATCAACTTTCACTACATTCGCTTGGACGAACTTCTCGATGAAATCATCTGTGAAATGTTTATCCAACTTCCCTTCAATCGCTTCCTTAGTACGTACTTCTTCACTGATCGAGCCTTGATTCTCCATGGCATCCTGTACTAAGGATAGCACTTCCTCTCTATGTAAGCCCTCCGCTGAAGCAGTGAATCCCCCACTTAAAATTAGAAGGATACTGGCAAGACATGCAACTAAATATTTACTCATTACAATCATCTCCTAGTTATAGAATTTCTCCTAATGATTCGGATTTTTGCCCATGTCTTTCAATACCCGTCCAGATCAAAGCCAAACTACAAAATCACATTCTCCGTTAGACCTTGAAACCATTGCCCATTCTTCACAATAAAAAAGAAGATTTCATGATATTGAAATCTTCTTCTTACAGCTATCGAAAAGCATAGTAAAAAATAAAACCGGCAACCAAAATCGTCCCAACTAAAAGAGAAACGAATATCGGGTTCTTTAAATAAGGATGTTCTTTAACTGAATCATCGATAGTCGAATCATATCTGGCTTTCACTTTCTGTGCCCTTGCCACAGAATAAGTATAAAAGAGCAGATATAACGCCATGACTGTAACGATTATGATTAGAATCCAGATGTACGTGCTCAAAATATGTCTCCTCCAAGCGCATCATTTCTGCTTATCGTTACACATTTAAAGCGATTATATTCATGAATCGTTTTTTATAATAGTGCTTCATTTTCATATAAATAACTATAAGAAAGATCACAGAATATGTATTCCTTATTATTCAGGGGATATGAAAAGGTCCGAATGGTTTCTCCCGTTTCGATATCACTGTATAAATCGGATAGTATTCCTGTTTTCCCATTACGCATCTTTACGATATTTTCGAGAAAATAAGGTCTCCAGCTCCAATTTTTATTCATATAGCTCGGTTGGACTAACCATTGCCCGTCCTTATGGAGGATATTGGGAGATTTTTGATACCCCTCTTCATCACAAATATAAAGCCGGAAACATACGGAATCCAACTTTTTCGCCAAAACTCCGAGAAACTCTTCATGGGAGCTGGCCCGCTTTTGCTGTTTTAAGAAGTTTTGCATATTCTCGTTGAATTGCAAAGTCTTTTGATAAACGGCTTCAAGCTTCTTGGTCTCTAAAGAAATGAAAGACTGACATTCTTGATGGAATTTTTCACGAAGTAAATCTTTATTAATGAACTCGCCTTCCGGTTTCGCCAAAAAATACCCTTGATAATATCGTCCCCCATTCTTCCATGCAAAGCGAAGCTGGTATTCGGATTCAATGTTCTCAAATAGTAAATTGGCGCCGATTTTCCGTGCAAGCATGCTTAGAGAAAACAGGATGACCTGATAGGCATCTCCACCTGAAATGCGAAGCTGGTCCAGGTTAACTTTTAAAATATTCGGAGAAATCTGTGCGATTCGGTCCAATTGCGTATCTTGCCCTAAATGATCTAAAGCTATCTTAATCCCATATGTTTTAAAGTAAGCAAGCACATGCTGCAAAGGATCTAAGTTATCCGGACTGATCGTGTCTGATAATTCCAGCACGATCCGGTGCATTTCCTCCGGTTGAAAATGACGATGTAAAATCTCCATGAATTCTTCGCCATGATCCAGCATAAGCAAATTAGGATCTCTGTTGATAAAGATAAGAAAATCTTCACCATAGTCTTTTATTCTCTCCAAGGCAATTTCAAGTACGTAATTATCCACTTCCACCCTATACTCTTCCGGCACTGCAGAATCGTGAAAAAAAGGGCCAAGGCTTTTATATTCCGCTTGTTCCTCATAGCGCCCTAGAATTTCATACCCGATTACCTGATGTTGATCTGCACTGAAAATCGGTTGAAAGAATGGTGTCACCTTGTCTAAATTCTTTAATATCTTTTCTGTATCCATGATGCATCTTCCCCCTAATTACGAAAACACCAATATTCCAAAATTATACCATTAGTTTCTGGCATTGATAATAAATAATTTTAATTCCTACTGAACAACTCTTTTTTCAGAACATTAAAATACCCGTTCATCCTATCCATTTGAAAAAAATAAATTGAAAAGGCATTGTCCATAATGGAACAATGCCTTAAGTCTGATCAAAAAGGGAAGAACCACGGAATCGTGATCACCATGATAACACCAATGAAGATCTGTATGGAAATCCCGATTATGATAAAATCTTTATGCTTGTAATCACCCGCCGTCATGACAAGCGCGTTGGTAGTGGCAACCCTTGGAGTGGATAACGCCAAACTGCCAGCAACGGCAAGGCATAGAAACACAGGAAGCGGATCGATTCCTTGATTCACCGCAGATGTCAGGGCAATGGGCGTCATGATTACCGTGGCGGCTCCATACGGGATGAATTGGCTCAGTAGCAGTGTCAGGAGGTAAAAGACCGCCAATATGCCGTGTGCCCCGATATTACTGAATAAAACGGTCAGCCAATCACTTATCATTCTCACTCCACCCGTATTATCCAAAGCAGCCGTTATTCCGAACATGGCAGCAATCAAGAGAACAGGTTCCCAGTTAATCTTTTGGTAAGCATCCTCCATCGAACGGACACAGCCAGTGATCACCATCAACAATGCTGCCGTCAATACTGATAGTACAGCAGGTACGGACTCCATCGATAAAAGAATGACCATCAATGCAGTGATTCCCAAGGCGATCCATGCTTTGCCCCTGGAGTGAACCGGAGAGCCATCTTCCGAGGTACTTCCAATAACGATGACATCCTGTAAATCCGAGGAAATCCTCTCAATGTTCTCCCATTCTCCATGTATCAGGATTGCATCACCCGGTTTCAAGCGTTCCGTTCCGACATCCGCTTGAATATATTCGCCATTCCGATTGATTGCCAGCACATTACATTGGTATTTCTCACGAAAATGCACATCTATCAAGGTTTGATTTTCATAATCCGAATTCGGGACGATCAATATTTCTGTCAATCCAAATCTACTGCTAAGAAAATGTTTCTTTATTTGTTCGGTATTGAAATGTTTAAACTCCAGTTCATAGTTAAGTGCCAACCTCTCGACTGCTTCTTCTTCTCCAAACACCAAAATGACATCTTCAGGATGAAGAACTTCATCCGCCCTGGCTGAAATCGTCAGCTGTCTTTGCAGCAGTGGCAATTGCTTGTCCTTTGGCTTCCGCTGGATTTCAATCAAAGTCAATTCATACTGAATAGGAAGCTGGAGGTCTGACAGCCTTTCTCCAACAATATCGGAAGTAGCGGGTATATGCAGATAATGCAATCGGTCATATACTTTGTACATGCCGGCAAGCTCCCCTGCCGACAGTCCCTTGACACTGTTGTTCGCGGCAATCGTTTTCTCGGGAAGCAACAGGCGCCCGAGTGTCAACATGAAGAATAACCCTGCCGCAAAGGCGATTAAGCCAACAGGTGTAAAGTCAAAAAATTCTAAAGTCCCTATTCCGTTTTGCCTAAATACA
Organism: Bacillus sp. T-10(2022); assembly: GCF_056502895.1. Classification (NCBI taxonomy): domain Bacteria; kingdom Bacillati; phylum Bacillota; class Bacilli; order Caryophanales; family Bacillaceae; genus Bacillus; species Bacillus sp. T-10(2022). The sequence goes on along the minus strand of NZ_CP113518.1, from coordinate 1,684,207 downwards.
TCAGCAACGATCATATTGGAGGGAGTACCGGTAAGTGTTAATAGCCCCCCAATACTGCTTGCGTAGGCAAGGGGCAATAAATACCTTGTCGGACTTGTTTTTTGTTGTAAGGCCATGCTCATAACCAGCGGAAGCAGTATGGAAACAATTCCTGTTCCACTTAAAAATGCACTTAATATTCCTGCAGTCAGCATGACGATAAGCAGCGATTTCCATTCACTGCCCCCACATAAACCTAACAACTTATTTCCTGCCTTTTCCACGATTCCTGTATTTAACAGGCCGGCACCGACGATGAATAGCCCTGCCAGCATGATGACCACTTGATTCGCAAACCCGGCCACCAGTTCATCCAATGTAAGAATCCCCAATAAACCCAGTATGGATAGTGCACTAAGTGCAATTAAATCAGCTCGAAATTTTCCTTGTATAAAAAGCGCAATCGCGCATAGAAGTATAATCAGTGTAATAAACATTGGTTCGGTCATCATGTTACCTCCGTATAGATGTTCAATTTCAAACCGGATACGGTTTCATCAAACCCCAGTTTACATGTTTTTCATAGGATTATAGAAGATATTTTCTTCAATTTATGTATATTGTTTGTTAGTATGAGGAAGTAACATTTTTATATTAGATAGGTTGATTAATTTGAATAAACCCATATCAAGAAGAACATTTTTAAAGAAAAGTCTTGGTACATTGGCTACCTTAACCGGTTTAGGTATTGGCGGAAACTATTATGCCCATAATTTGGAGCCGAAATGGTTAGAAACCAAGCATAAAATTATCAGCCATCCGCTTATCCCAAAAGGTTTTCATGGCATGAAAATGGTCCAATTCAGTGATACGCATTTAGGCTTTCAATTTCAGCTTAAAGATTTACAAGCAATTGTCAATAAGATAAACCAACTGGACCCTGATGTTATTTTATTTACCGGAGATTTAATGGACCAGCCTAATAAATACAAGGCTCACCAGAAAATCCCTCTTGTTTTGAATCAGCTCAAAGCGCCGCTTGGAAAGTTCAGCATCTACGGTAACCATGATCATGGGGGATATGGCTCAGAAATTTACAGCGATATCATGGAAAAATCCCATTTTACCATGTTGCAGAATACCTCAGCTAAGATAACCTTATTGACGGCTGAAGAAATAATCATTGCCGGGGTTGATGATGCCATGCTAGGAAAGCCGGATTTTGAAAAAGCCCTTTCCGGCATCCCGGAAGGAGTATTCACCATTATGCTTTCACATGCCCCTGACCTTGCCGACATATCAAGGACTTACGACATCCAGTATCAAATTAGCGGTCACAGTCATGGAGGCCAAGTACAAATTCCGTTTGCCGGTGCCCTTGTAACTCCTCCATACGCTGAAAAGTACCGGGAAGGCACATATGAAATCGATTCATTAACGTTACATGTTAATAGAGGGCTTGGCACTACCCGTCTCCCCTATCGTTTTCTTTCACGTCCGGAGTTGACTGTTTACGAGCTACAAACCGAAAAATGATAGAAAAAGAACACAGGGGAAAACAGCCAGACTTATTAACAAAACCTGTGCGGATAAAACAACTTGTTGCCATGTATCATTTGTAATGGACTCCTATGAATTATAGCATTAGAAGTATATCCGAGAAAACCAGGTTTTTTTTACCAGTATCAAAGGTAATGCCATAAAGGTTATACCATACTTAAATAGCCACACAGGAAAGTGCCGATACACCCTAAAACAGACACCGTTATATAGATAAGGCTATCTATATAACGGTGTTTTCTAATAAGTTCAAGCGTTTCCATACTGAATGTCGAAAAGGTCGTAAAAGCACCCAGGAAACCTATCGCCAGAAAAACCTGCAAAGATAAAGCCCAGCTCTCTTTTTGCGGAAACACCATTCCCAGCCCAAAGGAACCTATAAGGTTAATCAGTAAAATGCTAATGGGTATAGAGACCGCTGGCAATAGCCTATTAAAAATAATCTGCAAGACATATCTAGAGGCCGCCCCAAAAAAGCCTCCTATAAAAACTGAAAGAACCTCAATCAAAGGGAGTCACCTCTTTGTCTATTAAAAAGGCCCAGTCCGAGGAAACAAGCGACCAAACCAAATAAAAGCGTAGCTCCAAGATACAGTCCCGCCATTGGCAGAGAAGTCTGCAGTAGATTCACCATTTCTTGGGAAAATGTGGACATCGTGGTGAAGCCGCCGCAAAACCCGCTGCCCAGCGCTAAAAAAACAAGCGACTTCTTTTTCGAGGCGAAATAGCCATTGATCATTCCAATCAAAAAGCTGCCTACTATATTTATCAATAGGGTTCCAAACGGAAAGATGGAATGGCCAGCAGTCAAGATTATGCAATATCGCAATATCGCTCCTGCCGCTCCTCCAAAACCGACTGCAAAAATGCTTTTAAATCGATCCATTAAGGTCCCCCCGAATATTTCTCATAAGTAGACTCATTATAACAGATTAAGATGAAACAGGCTCTTTTCTTTAAAAAAACCATACTATGTAAAGAATTTGAGAAAAGGAGGCTAATTATGCAAACACAGTATTTTCCTTACTACCACTATCCACAAACCCTGATGCTACAGAACGAATACAGAAATGCATATGGGAATGAATATGGACCTGAAAATTGGAATGACGAGCGCTTCTTTCCTTTCTTTCCTCTATTGGCACCTGTAGCTTTTGTTGCAGGATTGGCAATTGGACCGTTGCTATTCAATAACCGTCCACCTGTCTATCCTGCATATCCTCCATATCCTCCTCCATACCCGCCCGCTTACCCTCCTTACCCTGCTTATCCTGCTTATCCTGCTTATCAAGGCTTTCAGGGTTACCAGCAACAACAATTCGGCGCACAGGCTGGGGTATCCGAAAATATCAATATATACACTCGATAAGGATTGCACAGAAGGCGACATTGAACGCCTTCTTTTTCTTGGACCAAAAGCCGTCAGATTGAATTTTACTTCCCTATATATTTTGAAGTGGTATAATATGAAAATGAATAGATGGTAAAGTGTTAGGAAATGATGGTCATACCCTAGAGATGTACATGCATTGTTTTTTCACTGTTTCTGCCTGGTTGCACACACGTCTCTATTTCAACCAATATATAAGAACAGGTTTTGATTGAAGGACGTCTGTTTGTAACGTCCTTCTAACCTTATTAAGAAAAGGAGTTTCCATGATGAACCAAACGAAAGGACATTCTGAAAGGGATGAGTTTTCGATTAACTCCATTGCCCAAGCCGTGTTTATTGTCAATAAACATGCAAAGACTGCATTGGAGCCCAAAAATTTATATAATTTAAAACGGCTCGCATTAAGCAAGCTTATGCAAGAAGGAAAAGCGAAGAAGATTGGACTTCATTTCTCTGATAACCCTCGCTTTGCAGCACAACAATCCGACGTCATTGTCGAATGCGGATCATATGTTTTTCATTTACCTCCCACTAAGGAAGATTTGAAAAAACTACCCCACCTCGGCAGCCGGGCAGCCTCCATACGGAACCCTAAAGCCGCATTGTCATTATCCAAGGCAAAACAGATCCTGCAATCTTACGTTGGACAAGCAGGTGAAAAACAACCGAACCCTCCCAACAACGAGAAAAGGGCTCACGGGCGTGGGTCGGTCAAGCAACCTTTCCACAATCCATTCCCATCCTCCTTTTTAGGAAAAGGTTCCAAGTATTAATCATTGATAAACCAAACGGGCCGTGAGGTAATGCTCACAGGCCCGTTTCACATTCATAATACCAATCTGTCTATCAACTTTATTAGCTCTGCAATTTCTGGCTTGCTGATTTGTGCGTCAGCCCCTACGACCTGACCTTTATGACGCAGGCTGTCCGTAATCAAAGAAGAGAAAATAATCACCGGCAATCCAGCGAGTTCCCCGTTTTCCTTTATTCTTCTAGTCAAATGATGCCCATCCATTTGAGGCATCTCAATATCGGTAATCACCAGTTGCACTTCTTCTTCAACCACTTTTCCTGATTCAATTAAATTCTCCAGATAATTAAATGCATCAAGTCCATTTTCATAAAACTCCAAGTACTTGAATCCAGCTTCTGACAATGTATCAAACAGCAGCTTTCTCAGTAATGGAGAATCTTCTGCGATCAGGATCCTCTTGTCTGAATTTTGCCGGATACCAAGCTTTTTAACCTGTTGGATGTTTATTCCTGATTCTGGATTGATTTCGACCACTATTTTTTCAAAATCGAGTAACAGCAACATTTCACTATTTAATTTTATTACTCCGATAATCTGACTTTCAAGGCCTTGATACATATCCGAAGGCTTTTCGATTTGTGACCAGGAAATACGGTGGATCTGTGTTACGGTATGTACATGGAAAACCACTTTTTGCTGATTGAATTCAGCCACTATGAATTTATCCTGCTCAGGAGTTTCAGATGGCGGAAATCCTAAAGCATCCGCCACATTCACAACTGGCAGGACTTCTCCGCGAAGCTCAATGATCCCCTCCACATTTGGATGCGAATGCGGGACAAGCGTGATGGGGACAGGATTGATGATTTCCTTCACCTTAATTACGTTAATGCCGAATTTATTCTTTCCGAGACCGAATTCCACTATCTCAAGCTCATTCGTTCCACTTTCAAGTAATATTCCTTTATTTGCTTCCATTGTTTCATCTCGCCCTTCTGCTTTTTCATTTCATAATCCATAAATCATTTAACCGCTAGGGAAATATCATGGTTTCATCAATGAACTCATACCTAATAATTCGGTTAAATATTTCTTTTGTTTAGAGCACAGCTAAAAAAAGAATCAAGAAGGGATTATTTATTAATGCCAAACTAAAAAGGGACCCATCAGAGTCCCCTTTTTCCAAGCTCATTTTTCACCACTGCCATTCCTGCCATCATATCGTTCGTAAGGCTGTCTCTTCGATAAAACCCCTCCATGATTGGGCGATCAGCCAAATGACGCCTTGCTGCCCTTCCAAACCCACTTAAAATAGCAGGTCAGTTGGGTCTTTCATCTCCTTCGCGACCTTTTCTTTGGATTGAGCCAACCTTTTTTAACAAATAATAAAAACATCATCAAGGCAATTCCGCCCATCATTCCAAGAATGAGGAAATAGCCATAATGCCAATCTAATTCCGGCATATATTCAAAATTCATCCCATATACGCCCACTATGAAGGTCAGCGGCATGAAAATGGTAGTGATGACAGTCAATGTCATCATCGTTGAATTCATATTATTAGAGTTCACTGACAAATAGCTATCTCGGATATCGGATGAAAAATCTCGATACGATTCAAGCATTTCAGTCAATTTAAGAAGATGATCGTACACATCATTAAAATAAAGGTGCTGATCTTTCAAGTAATTCAGACGCTCTGATGAAATCATTCTGTACAATAAATCACGCATCGGCAATATGGTCCGACGGAGCCTGGACATATCTGTACGTAAATCGAAAAGCTGATCCATCAATTCGTTAATCGTGTCATTTTCAGTATTTTCCTCAATGCCGCCCAATTCGCTTTCAATTTTATAAACAGGCGGGAAAAATTCATCGACGATCCTGTCAATTATCCTATGCATCAAGAAAAAGGGACTTTGCTTCAACATTTTATTACCAGCAATTTCTTCCCATACTTTTTCCAGTTCAAGCATCTCTTCCTTATGAAAACTGACTATCCATTTTTCACCAACAAACATATCCAATTCCACTGCTTTAAAAACCTTCTCCCTTAAAGCATGTATCACAAGAAATTGGTAGCCCTCATAAAAATCCATTTTGGGACGTTGGTTAAAATCATCCAGACAGTCTTCAATTGCCAGCGGATGAAAGTGAAAATGATTGGTTAAAAGTTCGATTTCCTTGTTTGTCGGGTTGGAAAAATCCACCCAGTACCACTCGATATCCGGATTATTCATTTCGGTTAGCGGTAAATCAAAACTGACTTCATGATTAGAAGTTATTGCGCAAGTCCTTATCATATGTATCAACCCTCAAAATGTTCTTATCATACATTATACCTTTAATTCATTAATCTCAAAAATTTTTCTCCCCCCTCCAAACTAAATGATAAAATAGAATGAATGAGTCAAACATAGTACATAATTCATATAGTTAGAAAAGGGAGGATATTCATAGATGGAACATTTAATAAACCCTCTAGTAAAAGACGTTAAAATATCAGGAATCCGTAAATTCTACAATATGGTCGCTGATATCGAAGGCACCATTTCCTTAACGATAGGACAGCCTGACTTTCCAACTCCGATGCATATTAAAGAAGCGGCAAAACAAGCCATCGATAATGACTATACCGTTTATACTCACAATGCGGGCTATTTGGAATTACGGGAAGCCGCTTCAACTTATGTAAAAGATAAATACAAGCTTAACTATGATCCGGCGAATGAAGTGATAGTGACCTCTGGCGCCAGCGAAGGCATAGACATAACCTTTCGGACGATCCTCATCCCCGGAAACGAAGTAATATTACCGGGTCCGGTATATCCGGGATACGAACCCATCATTATGATGTGCGGGGCAACACCTGTATATGCCGATACAACAAAAAATGGATTTCGTTTGACTGCAGATATACTTGAAAAATACATAACTGAGCATACTCGTTGCATCGTTCTGCCCTATCCATCGAATCCGACCGGGGTTACATTATCTGCCGAAGAATTACTGGACATTGCCGAACTTGTTAGGGGCAAGGACATCTTCATATTGGCTGATGAAATATACAGTGAACTGGTATTCGATCAGGAGCATGTTTCGATTGCCACTTTCTTAAAAGAACAAACCATCGTCCTGAACGGATTGTCCAAGTCCCATTCCATGACCGGGTGGAGAATCGGCCTTCTGTTTGCGCCTGCAGCCATCTCTCAGCATCTCCTGAAGGTTCACCAATACAATGTGACCTGTGCCGCCTCCATATCGCAGAGAGCTGCCTTGGCAGCATTGACGGCAGGCAGAGATGATGCAATCCCCATGAAGACTGAGTATGCACGGAGACGGGAATACGTATTCAGCCGCTTACAAGCGATGAATCTGGAAGTAGTCAAACCAAACGGGGCCTTTTACTTCTTTATAAAGCTGCCTGAAGGCTATGCCTCTTCGCTTGATTTTTGCCTTAAGCTTGTTCAACAGGAAAAAGTGGCAGTGGTCCCTGGAGATGCATTCTCTCCCCTTGGTGAAGGGTACTTCAGGATATCTTATGCATATTCCATGGAAACCCTGGAAACGGCTTTGGACCGTATTGAGGCTTTTTTAACTATAAAATAACCGAAAAAAAGTGGCCTTCAATTGAATGAACAATTGAAGGCCATTTTCCTATTTTCAAAGATGTCATGCTACCGAAGGTTTCTCACCAAGTCAGTCAACTAATACAACCTCCGCAAGAAACGAATTTCCCGATAACCCTCTTCCTTATTTGTCGTGGTAAGGCTCACTTCAACGATTGACCCAAGTAAATCAGCCATCACTTCTTCAAATTCTTTTGCGGAGCGCGGCTTTGAAAAACCTAAACTCTTCAATTCGCGCATCAGGATCTGAAAACCGGCATTCGTTTCGATATGACTGAATTTCACCGGCAGTATCAGCGGACTTTCATTCATTAATTTCAGATCCCAACGAATGGGCTTTGTTTGATGAATGGTTTTTTCTCGCTTAAAACCTTCAATCCTTACAATATATCGACCATCTTCTAATTCCTGGAATTTCATATTGATATCATCGAATTCGCCCATAGCTTTCACTCCTTTTTGTAAAGGCTGTCGCTATCAGCTTATTCATGATATAGATATGCTAGCACTAATTATAATGTTTATATAATGCTTGTGTACCGCTATTTTCCTCGCCAGCTTCTGCCAGCCCTTCATATAGGGATTTGCTCAGGCTTAATCCAGGAGCGTCCATTCCCATTCTTTCCGCTTCATCAAGTGCAATCTTCATATCCTTGATAAAATGCTTGATATAAAAACCAGGTTCAAAATCCCCTTCAACCATTCGCGGCACAAGATTGGACAGTGACCAGCTTCCGGCAGAGCCCGATGATATGCTCCTTAAAACCCGGTCCGGATCCAACCCAGCCTTTTGGGCATAGGAAATCGCTTCTGTCACTCCGATCATATTGGATGCAATGGCGATTTGATTGCACATTTTCGTATGCTGTCCTGAGCCAGCCGGGCCTTGATGGACAACATTGCTGCCAATGATATCAAAAATGGGCCGGACAGCTTCAAATGCCTCACTAGACCCGCCGACCATGATCGTAAGCTTCGCATCACGAGCACCGATATCTCCTCCGGAAACCGGTGCATCCAATGATTCCAAGCCCCTTTTCTTGGCTTCTTCTGCAATTTTCACTGCCAAAGATGGAGTGGATGTCGTCATATCGATTAAATGGGTTCCTTGTTTCACGTTCTCGATAAGCCCATTTTCCCCAAGATAGATTTCTTCCACATCACTAGGGTATCCCACCATGGAAATGATCACATTTGCTCTCTGCGCAATTTCCTTTGGTGCAGATGCCCACTTCGCACCCTGTGAGAGCAGTTCACTTGCCTTATCTTTCGTCCTTGTATAAACAAACACCTCAAATCCCGCCTTAAGAAGATTTGCGGCCATGCTTTTTCCCATAACTCCTAAACCTATGAAGCCGATCACTTTGTTCGTTTGCATATTGCAGATTCCTCCCACTCTTTTTGTTTCAAAAAGCCTTAAATGGACTTTATCATTCCTCCGTCAACTAAATACGACTGGCCCGTTAAATATGTATTAGCGCCTGAAACAAGGAAAGTGACGAACTTTGCAAATTCCTCGGGTTCCCCATAACGGCCAAGAGGGATTTTGTTAATCGATTGTTCAGTCATCTCCTCAGGAGTGACGCCTTGTTTCTCCGCATTCATTTCATCAAGGTGCTGAACCCGGTCTGTTGCGATTCTTCCTGGACCGACTGTATTGATCAAAATCCGGTCCGGTGCTAATTCTGAAGCTAACGTCTTTGACAATCCAACGATTGCCGTCCGGAATGTATTCGATAATATCAATCCTGGAATCGGTTCCTTAATGGATGAAGAAGCAATATTAACGATTTTCCCGCCCTGTTTTTTTAAATGTGGCAAGCTTTCACGAATCGTCCTTATGAAACTTAGTAAATTAAGTTCGAAGGATTGTTGCCATTCTTCATCATTGAAATCTGTAAATGAACCCCCTGGAGGACCTCCGGCGTTATTAATAAGAATGTCGATACCGCCGAATTCCTCAGCAGTTTGCCCAACCAGGCTTTTAATATCTTCAGCTTTTGTTATATCCGTCACCTTATAAGAAACTTTACCCGTCCCAAGCTGCGATAATTCCCTTTGTACGGCGGCAAGCTTTTCACCATCACGGCTTGCCAGCATGACATTTGCTCCTTCCTTAACCAATTCAGCTGCCATAGCCTTCCCCAAACCTTGACTTGAAGCTAAAATCAAGGCATTTTTCTTTTCCAAATGTAATTCCATATAATATTTAACCTCCATTCTCTTAAAATCATAATTCCATTATATCGTCATAACCGTAAAGTGAAAAATCTGAATAATCATTATTTTGATTTTTATTTACAAAAAAATAGCCGGTTGGATAAACCAACCGGCGTCAAAGGGGGAAATGAGAATGTCAGCTGCCCTAATAGAGCTAAACAACTGTGCTTGCTTTTTATTTACCCCCATTTTGAAGCAATAAACATTTTTTCTCAAATGATCATGCAAGAATTACAGGACAGCACCCCATCCGAAGTTTCTGTGGATGGGGTGCGTTTTTCCTGAATTATTTATTTCTTCAAAGCGTTAACTACCGCTTCTTTCACATTATCATTCGTATCCAGCACTAAAACTTCCTGAGATAGTTTTTTCATCTCTTCAAGTGAAAGTTGGCTAATTAAAGAACGTGCTTTTAAAATCGAAGTGGCACTCATTGAGAATTCATCAAGCCCCAATCCGATCAATATCGGTATGGCCACTTCATCCCCAGCCATTTCCCCGCACATTCCGGCCCATTTCCCTTCTTTATGAGCTGCATCTATGACCATTTTAACCAGGCGTAATATCGCTGGATTGTATGGTTGATATAAATAGGATACTCTCTCATTCATTCGGTCAGCGGCCATCGTATACTGAATCAAGTCATTAGTGCCTATGCTGAAGAAATCGACTTCCTTAGCAAAAATATCCGCCATCACTGCAGTTGAAGGGATTTCAACCATGATTCCGACTTCAATTTTTTCGGCAACTTGAACACCATTATCAAGCAATTCCTGCCTAACTTCAGCCAATACAGCTTTAGCTTCGCGGAATTCAGCAAGCGTGGCAATCATCGGGAACATGATTTTCAAATCTCCGTAAATGCTTGCACGAAGCAGGGCACGGAGCTGAGTCCGGAAAATCTCCTGCTCATTTAAGCAAAGACGAATCGCACGGTATCCAAGGAAAGGATTCATTTCCTTAGGAAGCTCTAAATAAGGCAACTCCTTGTCCCCGCCTATATCAAGCGTTCTGACGACTACAGGCTTACCTGACATTCCTTCCAGCACCGCTTTGTATGCCTCGAACTGTTCCTCTTCACTTGGAAAGTCATTTCTGCCCATATAAAGAAATTCCGTACGATATAACCCGATGCCTTCACCGCCGTTTTGATGCACACCCTCAAGGTCTTTCGGCGTACCAATATTGGCTGCCAATTCCACATGATGGCCATCATTTGTAACGGTTTGTTCATGAACCAATTTCGCCCACTCAGCCTTTTGCCTAGCATAGGCTTCCTGCTCCTCTTCGTAGCGTTTCACGAGCTCAGGAGTAGGGTTGATGTGAACTTCACCCTTTAACCCGTCAATTATGACCAAGTCACCATTTTCAATGGACGAGGTCACTGACTTCGCTCCAACGACTGCTGGAATTTCCAATGAACGTGCCATAATGGCTGAATGGGATGTACGTCCACCGATATCGGTCGTAAATCCTTTAACATATGCCGGATTCAACTGTGCTGTATCGGATGGAGTCAAATCCTCCGCAATGATGATCACTTCTTCAGCAATCATGCTCGGATTTGGAATATGAACACCTAAAAGATGTGACAGCACCCGTTTCGTGACGTCACGGATATCCGCCGCACGTTCCTTCATGTATTCATTATCCATTTGTTCAAACATCGTAATGAACATGCTTGCGGTTTCATTTAAGGAAAATTCAGCGTTGACGCCTTCTGATTGTATTTTATCCTGAATCGGAGTGATAAGTTCCGGATCAGCCAAAACAAGCAGGTGTGCGTCAAAGATAGCGGCTTTATCGGCCCCTAAATCCTTTTCGGCTTTATCCCTGATTATCTCCAATTCATTTGTTGACTTTTGAATAGCTTCCTTAAAACGGGATATTTCAGCCCCGACATCTTCTATGCTTCTTTTTTCAATCGATAAATCTGGCTCAGTCAGTCGGTAGGCTTTAGCGATGGCTATTCCGTTTGAAGCTGCTATTCCACTAATCAAAGTGGACATTATTCTGCTAATCCTTCTCTGTTCAACGTTTCAGCAAGTGTGTTTAGTGCATCATTTTCATCGCTTCCTTCAGCAGAAATCGTAATTTCCGCCCCTTTGCCAATACCTAGAGACATTACACCCATAATGGACTTAAGGTTCACTTTTTTCTCTTTATAAGCAAGGTTTATTTCTGAATCAAATTTTCCTGCAGCTTGTACAAGCAATGTAGCCGGACGAGCGTGAATTCCTGTTTCTGCAGTTACTGTAAATGTTTTTTCTACCATATAAATCAATCTCCTTTAAGATAAATTAACAAAAATAGGTTATGTAAGGGGTTTTCTTCATACTATCAGGAAAGAAACGAAAAAAATGCCCTTTTCCTTATCAGGATAGCATTATCATTCCCAACAAACAAACCAAAACTATTGGTACCTACAAAATAGTACAAAAATATAGAAGGAACTGCAACTATTACTTTTCAGATTCTTCAATGATTAAATGGACAGCTGTGCATTTTTGGTAAAAAAAGCCCTAAAACTAAGCATAATGAAAAGGACCACCGTTAATGAAACACTTCCGAGAATCCCGATTAGTATTGCAATCTGGTACTCAATAGCGATTAGCGGGCTTATCCCCGACAGGATTTGCCCTGTCATCATTCCTGGAAGGAAGATAATCCCCATCCCGAGCATATTGTTCAAAGTCGGGAGCACTGCCGAGTCGAATGCAGCATCCACATATTTCTTTACAGCCCTCGCTGGAGTCGCTCCAAGCATCAACATCGCTTCTACCTTTTCACGATTACTGCTAATCCCATCATGGAGGTTTTTAAGCGCCAATGTCACTCCTGTCATCGCATTTCCCACGATCATCCCTGCAATTGGAATGAAATACCTCGGCTCATACCATGGAGTGAAATGGATCACGATCACATTAAAATAAAACAAGGCAGCCATGGGACCTGACAACATACTTAGGATAACCATCCTTTTGATTTTCTTATTAAGTGTATGGGACACTTGCTTAAAAATATTATGGATGGAAAACAGGGACATCGCACATAAAAATCCCAAAGAAAGTAAAGGGTGGGGATTTTCAAAGATATATGTCAAAACATAACCGGCGAGAACAAGTTGGACCGTCATCCGTACCGTAGCGAGCATGATTTGCTTCTCCCGTGAAATCCCGCGCCATTTAACGATTATGAGCAGGATTACTACAAACACGTAGGCCGCACAAAGACGCCAGAACTCAATATCTATTATCCCATTCGCTTCCATTAATAGTCACCCTCCTTCGACTTTTTCAGAACGATCCTCTTTTCAGCACAGATGTCCGCAAGCTGTTTTGAATGGGTTATCATGATGACCGTTCCTTTTTCCCGCTTTACCTCTTCTAAAAAACGGCTCATGACCGTCAGCTCGGCTTCCTCATCAAGAGCCGAGGTCGGCTCATCCAATAAATACACCTCGGGTTTCAATAAAAGCAGCCTCGCCAGTGCCAGCCTCTGTTTCTCCCCGCCAGAAAGATTCTCCGCCCCCTCGTCCAAAGACTTCTGCAACTGGACGGTTTCAAGTGCTTTAACCAATTCGGCTTTATCCTTTTTTTCCCGTTCTGTCAATTCCAGGCCAATCTGAAGATTTTCTTCAATCGTACCCGGTAAAGTGAACGGTGCCTGAGAAAGCATTGTGACTTTACGCCGGAGCTCTATCGGGTTGAATTTATCCAGCAGCTGATCCTGATAATAGATCGAACCGCTATCCGGGTCATCCATCCTGTTCAATAATCGGAGCAGTGAGGTTTTTCCTGCACCGCTTTCCCCAGTCAAGCAAGTGACCATACAAGCGGGCATTTTCAAATCATCAATTTTCAAAATCCCTTTATACCTAATATTTTCAAGCCTAAATATCATTTTGTACCCCCTGCCTCCCTTACTCCACCATATCATTATAAGAAACTATCATGATATGGGGTAGCGATGCATGTAAAAATTTTCATTTTCTTTCGCTTTTTTATGGGTTAGTATTAGTCCTGCCGAATATATCCATGACGGACGTGGAAAACACCTTAATAAATGGGGGGACTTATCATGAACGGAAATTCCTTGTTACATTCTTATCTGAATGTTTTTCTCCTGACTGCACTTTGCCTGATTACGTTGTCTGGCTGCCAGGCAGCATCAGATAACCAGATTAATCAATCCAAACAGGAAGATTCAATTTCAAATGAAGAAAAAGGCAAGACATTCACAGCCGAGATCATCAAAGTTGTTGACGGAGATACAGTAAAAATCAAAATGGCTAATGGAAATGAAGAAACGGTCAGGCTCCTTTTGGTAGATACTCCAGAAACCGTGCACCCATCCAAGCCCGTTCAGCCTTTTGGACCTGAAGCAAGCAAGTTCGCCAAGGAACTCATGCCTGCGGGCTCTGAAGTGGAAGTAGAAACCGGCATAGGTGAAAGGGATAAATACGGCCGGCTGCTGGCCTATTTTTATGTTGATGGTAAAATGGTGAATAAACTCCTGCTTGAAAAAGGACTGGCAAGGGTAGCCTACGTTTATGCACCGAACACGAAATACCTTGATGAATTGGAAGATATTCAGAAACAAGCCCAAAGAGACGAAATCGGTATTTGGTCTCTTGAAAACTATGCAACTTCAAATGGGTTTGATGATTCCCAGTCAAAAGAAGTATCAGTGGAAAAGCCGACTGGATCTTGCAGTAACCCGCAAATTAAAGGGAATATAAACTCTAAAGGCAATAAAATATATCACATTCCTTCGGGCCAATATTACGAAATTACTAAACCAGAAGAAATGTTTTGTACCGAACAGGACGCACAGGATGCCGGTTTCCGAAAATCGCAAAGTTAACAAATTCAACGGTTTATCAATATGCCCGCTTCCGTTTTTTTTAATAACTATATGATGATTTGCAAAATTACACATCTTTATATGTACAGACTGCAGGCAAATAAAAAAAGATCAGATTGCCTGCAGTTTTTTATTAAAAAAGATCCATCGGATTTCAGAAATCCACTCCCTTTCCGCCGACAGTCTGCCAAGCCGCATCAAAGCAAGCGTCTGTGGGGTCTCTGCTAGACAGTTATTCGGCAGGAGTGTCGCAAATTTCTTCAATCCAATAAGGATTACAGTAAAAAAACTAAATACCGGAGCACTTTATTCGCCCCGCTGCACTGTCTTGGGCCGTTGACGCAGTTTATCGTCACTTTATTCAGCCGTTCACGCACATTATTCGACCTACCTCGTACTGTATTCGACCGTTGAGGCACTATATTCGACCTACCCCGCACATTATTCGACCGTTCACGATTTTTTTCGACCTTCACCTCACTATTTGCCTCCGAAACCCATTTTGTCGTCAAACTGAAACCGTGGAGTCCATCTCCGTGGTTTCAGACTGTGGGGTCTCGGCTAGACAGTTATTCGTCAGGAGTGTCGCAAATTTCTTCAATCCAATAAGGATTACAGTAAAAAAACATTAAGGATATATAATCACGGATTGGGTTGAGAACATTCCGAACCTCCTTTTGCAGACAAACTGAACACATCTTCATGTGTATATGACTTTTCATTTGGTCTTCCCACATTCAAGATAACTTGAATCTCCCTTTTTTCCCTTCGATAAGGTTCTTTTTAGCTCCCTTAAACCCCACTTTTTTCCCCTCAATTTTTCCGTTACGCTTTTTGGCTATATATGATCGATTTATTTATGGTAGAAGCACCCGGGAATACAGGAAAGTGCACTTTCTAAAGGTGACTTGCTTAATGGAAGATTTCTCAGCACTAACGAAGGAATTCACCCCGATGATCCATCATATTATCCGCTCACTTTCCATCTATAAAAATAAGGAAGAATATTTTCAAGTAGGCTTGATTGCTTTATGGGAGTCATTAGGGAATTTCAATGAGGAATACGGAAAATTCTCCAACTATGCCTATACGGTAATCAAAGGCAAAATTCTGAACGAATTAAAGCATCATCATAAATATGAGATCCGTACCGAACCCTTTGATTCCTTCATATTAGAGATTAAGGATCCTTTTTCGATGCATGAAGAGGCCTTTGCCATCGATAATATCTTAACCTACACGGAAGGATTGACACTGAATCAGCAACGCTGGCTTTTACAGACATACCTCGAAAATAAAACGGTATCTGAAATCGCTGAGGTCTATCAAGTCACTGCAGCAGCCGTCAAATCATGGAGAAAGTCCGCTTTAAATAAATTAAGGAAACAAGTGATTTTTCCATTGTAAATAATTAGGGGTGGCTCAATCATGAGCCACCCCTAATTATTTACATCGATTAACTTCTCGCTTCTTCTAAATACGTATAAATTATCACACCGTTATGTTGGGCATTCCCCCGAAAATGTTTAAAGTCTTCCCTTTTAACAAGAACCTCACGAAAAGCCAAAAATTCTTCCTTTGTTATCGTGAATTCATCCATTTCCCGATTTGCCAGTTTATCGAGTACGTCTTTTGCTTCATCTGCATTCATCATATTATCCCCCTTAATTATCAAATGTCCCTTCATATTCAGACAGGAGAAATTCCGTTTTCATTTTAACATAAGCATGCCACTAAATATAAATCAGAATTTTTTGAGGCCCTCTTGCTACATTATTCTTTACGTATGCTTTAAAATAGTGCAAACTGTATAGTAAAATATCATAATGTAAAATGATTGGCATATTTTGTACATAGAATTACATACTGGTACGTATAACTGCGTTTGCAAGATATACCAAATTATGCCACATCATTGCAGCTGCTCCATTTCAAGAATCGCACCTCCCTTTAAAAGTTTAGCTTACTGTACCGACATAAGAGATAACTAATTCTCTTACTGGCACTTCCCACGTCAAAATCTAAACGGCAAGATGTTCGAATAATCCAATTACTCCATAGTTACTTTTTGATCATTGGAAACAAAATGGGAAAGGATGATTACCATGAAGAAAGCGGAAGTTGGAAATATCATTGAATTTAGAGAAGGCTTAAAAGGAATCGTCGAGAAAGTGAACGAGAACTCAGTAATCGTGGACGTCACGTATATGGAAAATTATCGTGATTTGGAACTTGAACAGAAAACCGTCGTCAACCATAAAAATTATAAAATCATAGGTTAATTCAAAACGGGATGGTTTCTCAATACCATTCCGTTTTTCACTTTTTTAGCAAGTGTACGAATTGATTCTCCAGTTTTTTGTAACCATTTCCATTTTACTCCGTCTAATTCATTAAAGGGCAAAACACTTGTATGTGATGCAAAATATCATGATTCAGATTGGAATTTCTATCAGAAAGATGAGGGAAACAAATGACTCGTTGGACACGTTATATTGGCTGTGTCACATTCGCCGCTTTTCTGCTGACTGGCTGCGGTACGACCACAGACGAAAATGCAGATGAGCCACAAGAAGGTTCAGTAAAAGAGGGGAACGAAAGCAATACTTCTCAAGGAGATAATCGCAATAACAAAGTAAGACTGATGGAGCAAAACCTGCAATATTCAATTAACGGGGAAGCAAAAGAAAAAACAGCGTTCCTAAAAAAAAGTGATAATCAACCGTTCAGCCTTTACGTTTTGCAACAATTCAGATTAAGTGCCGAAGAACCTGGAAAGGATATTGTTTTCCTGACTGAAGATGACTCCATTTATATGAGAATAGAATTATTGAAGACGGATGTCAATTGGGATGAGGTTGAAAAAAATGTTCAATCCCAGCTGGAAAGCATTTCAGAAACGATTAGGGATCCTTCACTTGATATCGAGAGCGGCACGGGATTTGAAGTGGAAAGTGGGGATGATGTAATCACTTCCATATTGCTCAAGGATGAAAAAGCACCCGTCCGCTTAACTATGTTCACAAAAAAAGATCGAGATTACCGGGATGCTTTTCTAGAGATGGCTAAGACGCTGATGAAAGGATGAACATTGATTCCCCCCTGATACGGAGGGCTAAGTTCAGGCCCCCCGTTCTTCATCACTCCTTCCCCGCCTTGCTTTTCCAGACAAGCATTAAAAAAAGGAGGCTTATGTATCCAAAAACCGGATAAATATATCCTAGTAACCTTCCATAGCCGAATTCACTAATGATCAAAGCTATTAAAAAAATCACCGCTATGATCAGCATGCTTGGCAATTTAATATAACTGCTGATTTGCCTCTGTAATCCATATATGTTTCCGATGACCGAAGTGAATATCTCCCCGTAAATCACCAAAATGAACATCCAATATAACTGACTGGCTGCCGTTCTCATAATAACTGCTGAAGGAATTTCATAACCATTCACGTCAGGAAGTGTCATAAGTGAAAAATGCCCCGTCAATAAAATGATCGTTAGGAATATCCCTCCAAGGATTGCACCATGTTTTATGACCTTCTCATCTCGAACTTCATACGCAACCGGAACCAGCACAGCCTGTGCCAAAGCAAGGTTAAAGGCTGTATAGGCAAATGGTGACAAAATCATTTTCACGGTGATCACTTCATCAGGAACTTTTGTAAGGGTCTTAAAGAAATCCCCATTACCCAAGGTCGAGAAAAAAAGAATCAAACTAAAACAGATCATGATTGGTACAACAAACGAGTTCACAGTGAAAACACCGCGCATGCCCATCATCAGGACCAAGGATGCCAGTATGATCGTAGACCAACTTCCTATACTTTTAGACACGCCAAGTTGTTCTTCGAAAACGGCTCCTGAACCCGAAATCATGACAGCCGTCACCCCTAACAGCATGATAAGGAAGAAGATGTTGATTATTCCTGCTATTTTCCTGCCAAAAAGAAATTGATTGAACTCTTCATAAGAAGATGCTCTGATCCTTGCGGAAATGAGCATGATTTTCGTTCCAGTGAAAATGAAAATATAACCTGCTATTAAAATCCCGATAAAGCCATAAAAGCCATAACGGGTAAAAAACTCGACAATCTCTTTTCCAGTTGCAAAGCCTGCACCGACGACCGTCCCTACATAAACCGCTGCAATCTGAAAACTTCCTGACCACCTTGACAGCATACTCTCCCCTCCTCCCTACATTTATATGTAAGGAAGAGACATTTAAGACAAGCCGAGCAATATTCCTTTCGTCGGCTTTTTTTTTACTATGCTAACATTCTCTCATTAATGTAAACTGAACCCCCTTATGCATTTCTCCTTGAGGCTTCAAACAGAACTTTTCATGCCCAACATTTCAAACGTATGAAAGATTTAAAAAAACGCTTGGAATAATCTCCAAGCGTTCTTTCTAGTATCCGTTTCGTATCATACAGCTTAATATTTCATAATGCCTTATCATCTACAGTGGAGAGCCATTCGTCTATCACCTTCACAACGGACTCTACAGTCCCGTCAACAAATGGGGATTTCAGATTTGCAGATTCAACGAGATCAAGGAAAGACTTGCTGCCTCCAAGTTGGCACAGATTCAAATAATCCTCCCAAGCCGTTTCATCTTTTTCTGTCGACCTTTTCCAGAATTGGAAAGCACAAATCTGGGCCAATGTATAGTCGATATAATAAAAAGGTGATTGATAAATGTGGCTTTGCCGCTGCCAATACCCGCCATTCTCCAAGAATTCATTTTCTTCATAATCGCGATGCGGCAAATATTCCATCTCGATCTTACGCCAAGCCTGCTTTCTTTCAACTGGTGAGGCATCAGGATTTTCATAGACAAAATGCTGAAATTCATCAACAGCCACCCCATACGGAAGGAATATGAGGGCACCGCTTAAATGGGAAAACTTATACTTTTCCGTATCTTCCTTGAAAAATAGCTCCATCCAAGGCCAAGTTAAAAATTCCATGCTCATCGAATGGATTTCACATGCTTCATATGTGGGCCAATAATGCTCAGGAATGTCAAGATCACGGCTGCGATACACTTGGAATGCATGACCTGCCTCATGTGTCAAAACATCTATATCCCCGGAAGTACCGTTGAAATTGGAAAAGATGAATGGAGCCTTATAGTCTTCTATAAAAGTACAATAGCCTCCGCTCTCTTTTCCTTTCTTCGCCACAAGGTCCATCAGGTCATTATCTATCATATAGTTGAAAAACTGATTCGTTTCAGGCGAAAGCTCCTGGTACATCTTTTTCCCGTTTTCGATGATCCACTCTGCATCGCCTTTTGGAATGGCATTACCCGTTCTGAAATGAAAATTCTCATCATAATAGTTCAGGTTCTCCAATCCAAGACGTTCGCGTTGACGTCCCTTCAGCCGTGTGACAAGCGGTACCACTTCCTCTTTCACCTGCTTGCGGAATGCAGCAACCATTTCAGCATCATAATCAGTCCTTGTCATTCGATAATACCCTAGTTCCACGAAATTCCCATAACCGAGCGCTGTCGAAATTCCATGCCTCACCTTGACAAGTTCGTCGAATATACGATCCAATTCCTCCTGCTTTTCTTCAAAGAAACCGTAATATGCCTCACTTGCATTTTTCCTTAATTCACGGTCCGAGGACTCCATAAAAGGCTGAAGCTGCGCTAGTGTTAATTCTTTTCCATCAAAGGGGATTTTTGCAGAAGCAATCAATTGTGAATATTCACTTGATAATTTATTTTCTTTTTGCAGCTGTGGTATTATTTCCGGCGAAAAAGTTTTGAGTTGGGCCTCTGCCAGGTCAAATAGTTGAGTTCCCCATTTCAACTCAAGCTCCTTGCGATATTTCGAGCGAACGAGTTCATTGTAAAATTTGGAGGTTAACTCTTCCATTTCAGGGGAGAAGTCATCTAAATAATCATTCTCCGCTTTATAAAAATCATCATTGGTATCAATGGAATGCCGTATATAGACCAAATTAAACATCGTACCTACATAATTTCGAATTTCATTTATTTCTTCCATGGCTTTTATTTGTGCATCGGCATTAGCAGCGTCAGTAAATTTTTCCAAAGCTTTCATGAACCGTGTTTTAATTTCATCCATTTCAGGACGTTTATATTCATACTCATTAAATTTCATATGTACGCTCCTTTTCACGATATAAAAACATTTTTTCCTGTATAAGCCAGAGTAACATTTTCCAATCCAGGTCACATTCATCATTATTGCGGTTATCGTAATATAATTTAATTCGCCACACCTTTATTAAAAACCTCTATGTCCCCAAAACAAATTCAGGTTTTATCAGACATAAAAAACCAGCACCTGCAGTTAAAACCGGGTGCTGGTTCTTTAGTTAATTTTGAGCGGAATACCCAATCTTTTTAAGCAATTCGATCACGGTGGCCTTTTCATCTTGCGTAAGTACACTCATGATATCATCGATTCTTTTTTCATGCTCAGGAAATACTCCTTCAATGAAGGCCTTTCCTTTATCCGTTATTTTTGCAAAGGTTACACGGCGATCCTCTTTACATGCTATTCGCTGTAGATATTCCTTCTGTTCAAGTTTATCCACGACATAGGTAATGCTGCCGCTCGCCAGCAGGATCTTTCCGCCTATTTGCTGAAGAGGCTGATCCCCTTTATGATAAAGTAATTCCAGTACTGCAAACTCAGTTGGATTCAAACCCTCTTCAGCTATATGTTTATTTACCACATCATTGATGGATCGATGAGCTCTAGACATCACAATGAACAGTTTCAAAGACTGTTGGATGTTATTATTCTCCATAACTTCACAACCTTAAAAATTTTTAATTAAAATATCTTGAATTAAAAGTTATTATATGACATAAAGACTTTTTTGTCAATCTGCCCTGTTAGTATGCACTATTGTTTAATCAATCATTTTGATATACTTGAAAAAAAAGCTAAAGTAGTGACAAACATGAAAACAAGGCATAAATTCACCACATATCTACTTATTGTTATTTTACCATTAATTTTTCTCTCTATCATTTATTGGATGCATTTAGAACGTTCCATTCAAAAAGAAAGACAGGAACAAGCTAAATGGGCGGGAACGGTTTATCAAGAATACATAGATCAAGTTATCAGTGAAACGAAGGAAAGCCTTGAGCTGCTTAGCCTTAGCAGTTCCGTGCTTTATATGGATGACAAAAAAACCGAACTTCTTTTGAAATGGATCAAAGATACAGATCCCAGGTATGCAGGAGTGTATTGGCTAAATCGCGACGGTGTATCCATTTTAGGGACGAATAAGAATTTCCATCATTACTATTTAATTGAACAGAATGATATTGAGCGTGCCGTAAAAACACAAAAATCGTTTGTTGCAGGAACAAAAAAGCTACATAACCGTGATTTTAATTATTTTTCCATTTTTGCTCCCATTCTTGATCAAGATAGAAAAGTGCAAGGGTTTTTATTGGCACATATCAGGCTGGATCATTTGGAAAAAAGATTAAAGATCCTGATCCCCGGTCATACCTTTAAATTGGAAACAAAGGACAAAACCCGAATTTTAGATATAAATGCCGAAGGATTCACTGGACATTCAACGTGGGTGGATGTCCCTTTGACCGAAGTCGATTGGACACTGTCTGTCAAAGCGCCCGACAAGATTAACACAAATAACATGAATGTTTTTTTAATGCTTGTCTTTTTCACCTTCTTTTTTACTCACATGATCTATATCATCGTGGAGGAACTGATCGTTGGCAGGAATATTAAAAATCAAAAGTTACTAAACGAAAGCCAAAAAATAGATTTTGTCGGTACATTAGCTGCCAGTACTGCACATGAAATAAAAAACCCACTTACCGGCATAAAGGGGCTAGTGCAATTATTGGTTGAAAAACACCCTGAAGAACAAGATCAGTTCTATTACTCTGTCATCATGAAGGAAATTGAACGGATCAATAGCATCGTCAGCGAATTTTTGATTTTAGGGAAGCCAATGGCCCAGACTTTATCCTTATATGATATTCGCAGTATCATTGCTGAATTGAGACCAATAATAGAATCAGAAGCACGTCACTTCAATATTGAAGTGGAATGGAATATCATAAAGGAGCCGATCCGGGTTCATTGTACAAAGGACCAACTCAAACAAGTCATTCTCAACATTGCCAAAAACGGTTTCGAGGCCATGGAAGTTGGGAAAAAGTTAAGGATTCAAATTCACCATGAAAATGAATGGGCTAAAATCAGGATCATCGACACCGGGCAAGGACTGAATGAAAAAGATATAGATAAAGTGTTCGATCCCTTCTATACATCGAAAAAGGAAGGAACCGGATTAGGGCTATTTGTGTGTAAACGAATAATTGAATCTTTTAACGGTACCATCAAGTTTTCAAGTAAACCTCAAAACGGTACAACCGTTACAATCAGCTTACCGCTGATAAAACATTCATAGCAATACTTTGAAGGGTTTCATTTTTTTATGAAGACTATAAACGATTCCGATTTATTTTAAGACGTCATGCATACGCTGCATGCCTCTTGAATCTATTTATGAATAGGTAAAAATCTTAATCAGGAAGAAGGAAATAAACAGATGGGAAGTATCGCTGCCATTAAAACAAAGCCGCAAAAACAGGATATGACTCTTAAAATCATGATCATCATAGGCATATGCCATTTAATGAATGATTCTCTACAGGCTGTCGTACCGGCCATGTTCCCAATCCTCGAAAAATCAATGTCGTTAACGTATACACAGCTGGGGATGATTGCATTCTGCCTGAATATCGTCTCATCGCTTCTGCAGCCGGCAGTTGGGTTCTATACGGATAAAAGGCCCTTTCCATATGCATTGCCCATTGGGTTGACCAGTACTTTAATCGGGGTCATCATTCTTGCAATTGCCCCAAACTATACCATTATCCTTGGTGCGGTCATCTTGATGGGCTTAGGGTCAGCCATATTCCATCCGGAAGGCTCCAGGGTTGCCTACATGGCAGGCGGACCAAAGAGAGGCCTGGCACAATCAATTTATCAGGTCGGAGGGAATAGCGGGCAGGCACTTGCCCCGCTCATCACAGCCATCGTACTTGTTCCTTTTGGACAAAAAGGCGCACTCTGGTTTGCCCTGGTTGCCTTAATGGCCGTTTTCCTATTGCTGTATATTGCCAAGTGGTATTCACAAAAATTGGTTCACTTCCAGCCTAAAAAGCTGGCTGCAAAAGTAATCAATAAAGAGCGGTCCCATAAAGTGGCAAAAGCCCTGGTATTGATTTTATTCATTATTTTTGCCCGTTCCTGGTATGTATCTTGCATGACGAACTTTTATAGTTTTTATTTGATCGAGCAATATTCATTCACGATAAAATCCGCACAATTTTTCCTATTTGCCTTTTTAGCCGCTGGTGCTGTAGGTACGTTTTTCGGAGGTCCGCTTGCTGATAGATTCGGGCGCAAAAATGTCATTTTCTTTTCATTCGCTGCCAGCATGCCACTAACCGCACTTTTACCATTCGTACCTCCTACAGCCGCTTTTATCTTATTATTGATGGCGGGATTCATTATAATGAGCAGTTTTTCCGTCACTGTAATATACGCACAGGAATTGGTCCCGGGGAAAGTCGGAACGATGGCAGGCTTGACTGTAGGGTTAGCCTTTGGAATGGGTGCCATTGGATCCGTTTCATTGGGAGCCATTGCCGATATAATTGGAATCGAATCCATGATTAAGCTAGTGGGATTCCTGCCATTGCTGGGGATCATCAGCATGTCGCTGCCGACTGATCAAACATTGAAAAAATGGTATGCAGAAGAATAACTGCATAATTGCTATTTCCTGGAACATATTCTTTATGTCTAAATACAATAAATTATTGTTTCACCCAAAAGTATACAAATAAGTAACGATAAGTACCATACAAAGGAGAAATTTATGAGTGGAGTTTTATTAGGCAGCATCCTATCTGCTATGTCTACAGGGTTTGGTGCGTTACCAATCTTGTTCATTCAAGGTTCAATCACACATCGATTCAGAGATACGCTTCTGGCATTCACCGCTGGAATCATGATGGCTGCTTCGTTATTGAGCCTGATCCCGGAGTCTCTGGCCACCGGAGGGTATATTCAGCTAGTCATTGGAGTTTTTCTCGGGGTATTGACATTAACGATCATGGAAAAAAACATTCCTCATATCGATCTCAGCCATACGAAAAGTGGCATTAAGTTCGATGAAAAGGCTTTGCTCATCATCACTGCCATTACACTTCATAATATTCCTGAGGGTCTTTCGGTCGGGGTCAGTTATGCCTCTGATACAGCTGATACAGGTAACTTGATCGCTTTTGCCATCGGCCTGCAAAATGCTCCGGAAGGCTTACTGGTAGCCTTGTTTTTAATTAATCAAAAAATCGGTAAACTCACAGCGTTCCTGATAGCAACCTTAACCGGTACCATCGAAATAATTACAGGGTTATTGGGTTATTATTTAACCTCTTACATTGGGTTCCTGGTTCCATACGGCCTAGCTTTCGCCGCCGGGGCCATGCTTTTCATCGTTTATAAGGAATTGATTCCTGAAAGCCATGGGGATGGTAATGAACGCACATCTACCTATTCCTTCATTGTCGGCCTTTTGTTCATGGTAATATTATTGGAAGTTTTGTAATTTCCCCCACCTGCCATGGCTGGCTCCATCAAGTGAGTCAGCCCTTACTTTTTATTTATCAGTGTAATCCATTCAGAAAAAGTAAGTCCTCTAAACCAATCCCGATGCATGAAGGACACCCTCTGGTGACCTCCCCCGATATATACCCCAAGCCCATGAAAATTCCAAAGATATATTCTTGTGTATATAAGTCTTTCTTTAATTGTTTTAAATGATATGTTGAGGTTCGTTCATGAGAAATCGCAAAAAGGGGATTGTCTCTCTGCCTGCCAATTTAAAAAGTCATGCATGCATTCAGTTCCCTCTAAAAGGTTATGTCATCATTAAAGGGCTGCTGCACTATAACAACCATTTCTTCGCGCTTATTTCTCACTTCCGATGAATGATGTTGAAGGATCAAATACTCATTTATTAGTTTATCAAGCTGCTCACTTTGGCGAAGGGTATACTCATGACCTAGTCCATACATTTTGGCCAACTCCATCATTTCCCAACGCTTCATCCGAATCTCAGAACAAATTTCCATTGCACACCTAGAATTCATAACTACATTCACTACTCCTGCCCTTTTAAAGTTACATTATAATAAAGAAGTATTACAAAATATGCCTTATATGTAAATAGATTCGCAAAAAAAGACAAAACTTCTTAAATTGCGATAAAGCTTTACCCACTAGCAGACAGGATATGACGGAAATTTCTAACCATAAAACTCTTATAATGATCAGGAAGAAATCATATGAAGCCAGCTCCGAAAAATGATTCGAAAGTTCACCAATTTGAGGGGATTATAAGTTTCCGCTTAATTAATTCGGCAGCTTCCCTTTAATGAAAGCACAACATTTTTATTGAACTTAATTGTGGTTCCATGATAATAATGAATGACTAAAAAAAGGAATCCAATAATGGATTCCCCAGACTGTAGAAAATTCGAAGAAAAGCCAGTTTGCCTGCAATTTTTTAGGATAAGTACCATTTTGTCCACTCCAGGCACCCGCTTTCCCTTCGAATCCCTTTGTTTAATAAATTAGATAGAACCTATTTTCGCGAAAAACGTTTCAGTTATTTTCAGAAAGCCGCTCCCTTTCCGCCGACTGCCTGTCAATCCGCATCAAAGCAGGCATCTAGCGGTGTCTCGGCTAGCCAGTTATTAGGCAGTAATGTCGCAAATATCTTCTACTCGAAAGGCAAATAAATATGAAAGCTCGTCCCTTTTCCCACCTCGCTTTCGACTTCTATATAGCCATTGTGCTCTTCAATGATTTTATAGCTGACCATGAGCCCGAGTCCGGTTCCCCTATCCTTCGTCGTATAAAAAGGTTCACCCAATTTTTTTAGCATTTCCGTTGAAATCCCCATGCCTTTATCGGTAATTGAGATACAACCGTATTTCTCTGAAAACCGGCTTGTTTTAATTTGAACAGATCCGCCATCCGGCATGACTTCCAATGCATTTTTGATGATGTTAATGAACACTTGCTTTAACTGGTTCGCTTCACATAAAACCTTAAATTCATCTTCTTCAAAATCTGTCTCGAATTGAATATTTTCCAATAGTGCCTGAGCGGCCAGTAATTCTAGTGTCTCTCTCAATATTGTATGAACATCCTGTTTGAAAATTTTTAGCGCCTGCGGCTTTGCCAGTACCAAAAATTCCGTGATAATAGATTCGATTCGCTTAATTTCGGATGTAATCACATGAAAATATGTGGAAAACTCCCCCTTGACACCATCCTCAAGCAACTGGATAAAACCTTTTAAGGCTGTCATTGGATTCCTGATTTCATGAGCAATTCCGGCCGCCAGTTCACCAACGACATTCAAAGTATCCGATTTCCTGATCTGTTCCTGCATTTCGAGATTTTTACTCACATCTCGGAAAATGCTTAAATTCAGGTTCGAATATAAATTTTTCCTTGTCAAAAATTCAATATGCTTCACTCTTCCATCTTCGAATGTTATTGGAATGATGGATGAGTAGACCTCATGCTTATAAACATTTTCAATGTGAGCGTTCAAGACAGGAGCATTTTCAGGAATTTTTTTGATGAATCCCTTAACAGATAAAGAAAGCAGTTTACGCTTTGAAATCTCCAATATTTTTTGACCCGCTTCATTAATGTCCGTGAACCCTTCATGATTCCAGAGAATCAAGCCGTCTAATGTTCCCTCAAAAATCTTCCTGAACTTCTTCTCACTATCCCTTAATTCCTTCTCAATCAGCCAGCGCTCACTGACATTTCGAAATATCGTTACGTTATACCCGTCACCTTCATGTTTTTTGGCAGTCAATTCAAGCAATTTAATTTGGTTATTAGGCATTTTATAAATCAGCTCGCCCCGAACTTGGGTGTCTCTTTCAAATGTTTCCATCATCTGACCAAAATGGTTAGTATTGCTGTACACGTATTTCCAGATATAACTGCCTATCAAATCCTCTCTGCTGGATTCGAATATTTTACATGCTGAATGATTGACCCGAAAAATGATTCCATCATCATTCCAGAATATGATCGCATCCATGGACTGGTCGAATAATTCCGCAAAAATCCGTTCGCTCGTCTCTAACTTTTTTTCTATTATATTTGATTCTGTAATTCTTCGAAGCACTGACATGTATAATTCATTTCCTACCGTTGAACTTATGGAAAAAGTAAAGTGATGCAGTTCATCCCCAACCTTAATCTCTACCTCTCCTTTGAAGTTCGACTCATAACAGGCTCTTTGTATGCTCTCATCCCAATATCCCCGATAATCAGGGGATATGAGGTCCCTCATATTCTTACCGACAATCTCTTTTTTCGGGATGCCCATGACATGGATAAAGGCATGGTTCACTTCCATGATTATTCCTGAACTGTCGAATAGAACGATACTTTCTATGGCTGTATCAAAAATGTCCAAAAACATCTGCCTTGACATCCTTGTTTCTCTTGACGAAGAAACATCCAATGTCACATCCCCCAAACGATAGAACTGCTGTCCTTCGGAAAGATCGCCTATACGTATAAACTCTATTTGCTTAAGGGCTCCGGTATGAAGCTGGATAATTTGCCTTTGAGATGCATTCGAGGTTTTTAGGGAACTTGACACTTCCTGATTATTTAAAGGGATGACATCGAGAAAATCTGTTATCTTCATGGACTCCAGCTGATCTTTCGATGATTCCAGCAGGGCACATGAGGCATCATTGGCAAAAGTGATACGCAGTTCCTCATCAACCCTAATATAAGGCTCTGACATTGAATTGAAAATATTCAAAAACCCTTCTATTTGTTTATTCAATTTTATAATTTCCTGTTTATATCCCGTCTCATTCTCATAACCGATATTCATATAAACCCCCCTCATCAAAACCCCTACTTACCAACTTTATTCGACATCCATCTTGATTTTCCTCGGTATTTCCGAAAATCGATAAGATTCCAAAATTATCCTATATATCAAACTATAGTATATTGAATACTATAAAACTTAGCGTTAAGCTTAATTTAAGATTTTTATAATAAATTTAATAAATATTGATTTCGTACAAGGTATTTAGGGTATAAGAAATAACAATGCTTTCTAGCTACCTTAAAAATTTATTAAATGGAGGCAATAATGAAACAACGTGATTTTTTCTTCGATAACGCGAAGTTCATTCTCATGGCTTTTGTCGTCTTTGGACATTTGCTGAATACGTATATACATGACAGTGAAACGATTTATGCATTATATAAAACCATTTATTCCTTTCACATGCCTGCCTTTATCCTGGTTTCAGGCTTCTTTGCGAAAGGTTTTTATCAAAAAGGGTATCTAGGTAAAATTACTAAAAAACTGATTTTACCCTACATCATTTTCCAATTGATATATACCGTTTACTATTATTTCTTATATGAACGCTCTGCCATCACTGTAGACCTGCTTGATCCCCAATGGTCGCTATGGTTCTTGATCAGTTTATTCTGCTGGAACATCATGCTGCTTGGTTTTTCAAAGCTAAAGCCATCAGTAGGCATAGGTTTATCTATTTTAATCGCATTATTGATTGGATATATTGACAATATTTCCAATTACCTTAGTCTCTCCAGGACATTCGTTTTTTTCCCGATGTTCTTGATCGGATACCATTTAAGCAAGGACCATTTAAAAAAACTATTCACTCCCAAAGTTCGTTTGGCTTCACTTAGTGTCATGTTAGTGATTTTTATCGGTTTTTATTTAAATACCGATATCAATTATAAATGGCTGCTCGGTTCGAAACCATATGCCGAACTCGAAGATGCGACAATCGTTTCCATGTTCAAACGCCTAGGATTTTATGGATTGAGCATCATTTCAGTGTTCAGCTTTCTTTCATTCATCCCACGCGGACAATATTTCTTTACGAATTGGGGTAAACAAACCCTTTATGTCTATCTGCTGCATGGTTTCTTCATTCGGTTCTTCCGTGAAAGCACCATACAGGAATACTTCAGCAATACAGAGAGCTTCATCATGCTCGCCGGCCTCTCTTTCTTGATTACGGTGTTATTATCAAGTGAAATGATCGCTACGATGGCACAGCCGATCATCGAATTGAAGACGACTAAAACAAAACGTTTCATGACTAAAACAAAAGAATATATTAAACAAGCTTTTTAAATAAAACGGATGAAGCATTTTCTGCTTTATCCGTTTTTAATTCATATCGACCTTCAAGGTGAAAAGATTCCCCTTCAATGCAATAACTCATTTTTCAAATGAAGCACGCTATGGTAAAATTACTCGTTAGTGCTTGTTGGCTTAAAAAGACATGTACACGAAAGGAGTCAGGCGTTTACTTTACGCCCTTTAACATGAATATAATAATCAGTACTCTTAATGCAAAATATATCCATACATCGCTATCCATCCGATATTTAAAAGCTTATGCCCAGCCAGATTATGATGTACAGCTGGCAGAATATACAATAAAAGATCCGATTATGAACATAGTTGGTGACCTTCATTCCAAAAAACCTGATGTAATCGGGTTCAGCTGCTATATTTGGAACATCGAGGAAACAATGAAGGTCGTAGCCATGCTGAAGAAGATCAATCCAGGATTGGTTATCATCCTGGGCGGACCTGAAGTCACCTATGATGTTGGGGAATGGCTTGATCAGATTCCCGGGGCTGATTTCATCGTAATTGGCGAAGGTGAAGTCACCTTTAAGGCCCTTTTATCAGAAATCGAAGGTTCGAATGACTATAAGAAAGTCGGCGGCATTGCGTATCGGCAGGATGGGAAAAAAATCATCCAGCCTCAGAACGGCAAGGTAGATTTGAAATCCCTCCCTACTCCATATCGTTTGGAGGAAGACCGTGGCGACCTATCTAAACGTGTCACCTATATCGAAACTAGCCGAGGCTGCCCTTTTAGCTGCCAATTTTGCCTTTCATCGATTGAAGTGGGTGTCAGGTATTTTGATCGTGAAAAGATTAAAGAAGATATCAGGTACCTAATGTCTAATGGTGCAAAGACCATTAAGTTCGTTGACCGAACCTTCAATATCAGCCGAAGCTATGCCATGGAAATGTTTCAATTCTTAATCGATGAACATCTTCCCGGTGTGGTTTTCCAATTCGAGATCACGGCGGACATCATGCGTCCGGAAGTTATCCAGTTCTTGAACGATAATGCCCCAGCAGGTTTGTTCCGCTTTGAAATAGGGGTACAATCGACGAATGATCATACGAATGATCTAGTTATGAGAAGGCAGAATTTCGAAAAACTGACAAGGACCGTAACCATGGTAAAAGAAGGTCAGAAAATTGATCAGCATTTAGACCTTATTGCCGGTTTACCAGAAGAAGATTATCATTCTTTCAGAAAGACCTTCAATGATGTTTTCGAGCTCAGACCCGAAGAGATGCAGCTTGGTTTCTTAAAGATGCTTCGTGGCACTGGCTTAAGGATACGTGCCGATGAACACCAATATATATACAGCGAACATGCTCCCTATGAAATCCTGGGGAATAATGTTTTATCCTTCGATGACATTGTCCGTATTAAACAAGTTGAAGATGTCCTTGAAAAATACTGGAACGATCATAGAATGGACCATACCACGGAATATCTTGTCCAAACGGTATTTCAATCACCGTTCGACTTCTTTCAAGATTTCGGTACCTATTGGGATGAACAAGGGTGGTCACGAATCGGACATCAGCTTGAAGACTTGTTCAGACGTTTACAGCAGTTTTTGGCTTCCCGGGAATCTGCCGAACTGAAAAACATTATCGGACTCATGAAATTGGATTATTTCATGAATCAAAAATACAAACCACGTAAACCTTGGTGGGAAGCTTCATTAGATAAAAATGGGCGGAAAGAGATATATGAAGATATTCTGAATAACCCTGAACAGCTTGGTTCCTCTTTCACAGCTTTGGCCCTTAATGAAAAGGAAATACACAAACACACATTGCTCGAGGCACTTCCCTTTGATTTGGAAACGTATTTAGCTGAGGGAACAATCGTCGATAAACCATCGTTCATGCTTGCCTATTTTGATCCGAGTGGTAAGGGATCAACAATTTTCCCTCTCTCAAAATCTGGCAGCATCATGCTTTAAGAATAAGGACGGACCCAAGAATTGGGTCCGTCCTTATTTACTTATCACTTTCACGTTTTTTATTTTCTTTTGCCAAAATTTCATAAATTTTTGTTGCGTTCATATCGCCGCTGAATTCGATTCCAAATTCCGTTCGTACATGTTCCCCCATCTTTTCCCTGCTGTCCCGTTTTTCTTTATCCATTAACTTCTTCCTTTTCTGCCTTGCTTTGAATTGCGGTTGGCACCTTTCATTGCGTTTTCCTCCATTGCGAACTCATTGGAAAATTCATTTTCAGCTTGGTTTCTTTTTGGCGTTTTACTTGCTTTGACAGCACCATCCACATTGGCTTTCCGTTTCATTTTCATCCACCCTTTTTAATATAGTTTACATCTTTAGAATGGGGTAAAAATGCCGGAAATTATTCAGGGATAATATAGGGACAGACGAGAAAAATAACCGTAAAACGGAAAGGGAGACGCTATATGAAAAAAAAATTGGATTCACCAATTATCGACGATACACAACCACACCAAATTAACGCACCAAGCTTTAAAGGAACCGGCATAAAACCACAAGCTCCATTCGTTAATGATTATGGTGTCGTCATCGGCGACAGTAAATATGCATCCGAAAACTCACCACTTGAAAATTGGAATGAAGATACAGATCCGGAAATCATGGCTGGAGACGAATGGATACACCCCACCAATGATATAGGCTGGAATTCAACTGAAAACCGTGAATTGTTAGAGGGTAAAAGAGCACCGCAGCCGCCTTTCATGCATCCCGATAAAGATGTCAGCACCGATACGGATTGAGTCGTTCCAGAAGGGCAAAAATCCATTATCATACAAGGGGTGCATCACACCCCTTCTTCTCATTTAACCTGCAAAATCAACTTCCCTTTTGTTTGACGGGCGTTCATTTCCTCATGGACGGCTGCTGCCTTTTCAATTGGATAGATTCCGCCGATGGTTAGCTTAAGTTCCCCAGACGCGACGTATGCAAAAAGTTCTTGAATGCTGGGCAACAGTAAATCTGGGTGTTTCATGATCTGTGGCAGGAAAAAACCTACGACGGATTGATTGCGCCTCATTAATTGCTGCGGGTTCATCGTATAAGGCTTACGGCTGGCATTACCAAAAACAACTAGACGTCCAAATGGTGCCAAACATTTCAATGTTTTATTGAAAATATCCCCTCCAGCCATTTCCAGCGCCACGTCGACTCCCTTTCCTCCCGTGACCTCACGGACTTCCATTTCCCATCCTTCTTTCGTGTAATCGATGAGTTCATCTGCCCCCATCTCTTTAGCCAGTTCCAACTTTTCCACTGTGCTGGCTGTGGCAATCACTTTTCCAGCTCCGAAGATTTTGGCTAGCTGGACAGCAATCGTTCCTACTCCACCTGCAGCAGCATGGACCAATACCGTATCCCCCTGTTGCATGCGTCCCATTGTCTTTAAAATATGATAGGCGCTCAGGCCTTGCAGGGGCAGGGCAACAGCTTCATGGAACTGAATGGCATCAGGAAGCGGAATGGCCGAGAATTCATCAGATAGGGCGTATTCTGAATATCCACCTGATTCAATTAAACTCACGACCCTTGTACCAGGTTTGATTTTAGTCACCTTTCCACCAACTTCCACCACAACTCCCGCCACTTCCGCACCTGGAATGAACGGAAGCGGCGTAGGTACTACATATTGCCCTTCCCTTCTGGCTGTATCTGCATAATTGACGCCGACACAATCGATTTCAATCAGAACTTCATGCCCAGTTGGCACTGGTCTTTCCATTTCAGTCAATTTCAGTACTTCCGGTCCGCCGTATTCTTCAAAATGAATGGCTCTCATCTTTATCCCTCCCCTATTAATTCCCAGTAAATTCCGGTTTTCTCTTTTCTTTGAATGCTGCAACTCCCTCCAGATGATCTTCTGTTGAAGCCATCAAGGTTTGCGTGATGCGCTCCTGTTCGAGTATTTCATCAAGTGTAGCAGTAAATGAATGACTAACGAGCTTTTTCATCATTCCATAAGCTTTTGTCGGTCCATTTGCCAGCTTTTCCGCAAGTTTCAATGATTCTTCTTCAAGTTGATTGAGTGGGTAAATATAATTAATGACACCTAACTGGTATAAGCGCTCCGCAGAAATCGGTTCGGCAGAAAAGAAGAGCTGCTTTGCAAGGTGGGGCCCTACTAATTTAGGTAAAAAATAAGAACCCCCTCCATCAGAAATCAGGCCTACCTGTGAAAAACTCATGGCAAATTGACTATCATCGGAAGCAACGATCAAATCACAAGCGAGTGCCAAATTGAATCCTGCCCCTGCTGCAAATCCATGGACGGCAGCGATTACGGGAACCTCAGAAGCATCCAGAGCCATTATGCATTCGTTCATTCTGCCGACATGATCATACAATTGACCTGCAGAGGCCTTCCCCATCGACTTTACGTCTCCTCCTGCAGTGAACGACCTTCCCGCCCCTTTGATGATGACGGCCCTTATATGTGGTGTATGTTTTACATCCTTAATCGCTTTCGTTAAGCTTGCAATCATATCCGGACTAAACGCATTCAAGCTTTCAGGACGATTCAAAGTCAGGATCATTACATTATCGATTACTTCAGTCACTAAGTGTTCTTTTAACATTTACCCATCCCCTTTTTCTATTTGATCAACCAGCCGCCATCCACCAATAAATCCGTCCCAGTCATATAGGAAGCCTCCGGGGAAGCAGCAAAGGTAATGACATTACTTATTTCCTCCGCTTTCCCCACTCTTTCCAGTGCAGTGTTCCGTTGAATGGACTTTACGAATTTTTCATTTTGCAATCCACCCTCCGTTAATGGAGTTTCAATGAATCCAGGTGATACGGAATTGACCCGAATGCCGACTGCAGCGAGTTCCAGTGCCAATGATTTAGTTAAACTGATGACACCTGCTTTAGCAGAGCTGTAATGCGGGATGAATGCCCCTGCCTGATGCCCTGACAGTGAAGCCACATTCACGATTGCCCGATTGGCGGAGCCTTCATTACCAGTGCCCGCTCCTTCTTCCATCACTTTCCCCAAGTACTTGGAAACAAGAAAGACACTTTTCAAATTGACATGCTGAATCATATCCCAATCAGCTGCAGATGTATCCAAAAGCTTCGAGGACTTTGATCCACCTGCGTTATTGATTAAAATGTGAAGGTCACGATATTGTTCCTTTACATACATGGCCAGCTCTTTTACATCCTCCTCGACGGTAACATCTGCAGGGAAAATGTCGGCCACGGGAATCGTATGCCTGGCATTGATTTCTGCAGCCGCTTCCTCCAGCTTTCCTTTCGTCCGCCCTACCAATAACACTTTTGCCCCTTCGTCCGATAGGCGCATCGCTGTAGCTTTCCCAATACCGGAGCCTGCACCTGTCACCACCGCTATTGATTGTGAAAACCTCATCCCCTTCACTCCTTATCTGGATTTTGAACTACGATTCCTGCCTTTTCAATTCAGCCTCGATCCTTCCATCCACCAACTCCGGCACAAGATCCAACGAACCTTTTTGCGCCGCCAATTCCAAATCGGCGATCAAACTATGTTTGTCAAACAGCTGTCCGACATACGATGATTTCAGGATATCAAAGGCATTTTCGCTATTCGTGCGATAAAGTGCATTGGCAGCCTTTGCTGCATCATTGAGGATGAACGAGCCTTGCGATCCAGCAATCAGGCAATCTATCAAATGGCCTGCACCGTAAAAATCTTCCAGACTGAATTCACCTGAGTTTCCCGAGCAAACGATGATAATCGTTTCTGTTTTATGATGTTTTTTTATTTTTTCCGCAACCGACGGATTATTCAACAAAGAAGCGATATAAACCTTTTGGGCAGCGGCTGAATTTCTCAACGCAACCGTTCCATTAGTCGTGGACAGTATTAATGTTTTGTCGCGTACCAACTTACTCAATAGCGTCGGACTCGGGTACATTAAATCATCAACCGGCTTAGCTTTTAGTTCCCCTGCCACTACAACATCCCCATGGTCCAATTCCTGGCTTTTCACCAAGGCATCCACTGGATCCATGACAGGTATCACCTGGCGTGCTCCCTCATGAAGTGCTGAAATAATCGTAGTGGTTGCTAATAACACATCAAGTACGACCGCGACTTTCTCCCCTTCTTGAAGCTTTTTCCCATCTATCTCTTCTTTTTTTAGCAGCAAATGAATGTTTTGTATATACTCCATTGTATTAAACTTCCTTCGCAGCTACATTTGCTGCATGAGTGAGTAAGCTTTTAACCGTTTTTCCGAGATTGGAAAAACGGGGATCATTAGTCTGGCCTTTTTTATATCGATAATAGATTTGCTGAAGAATGACAGCCAACTTAAAGTAACCGAATGTTAAATAAAAATCGACGTTGGAAACATCCCTGCCGCTTCTAGCTGCATACATCTCGATAAATTCCCTTCGTGTCGGAAAACCAGTTAAAGTCGTGACGGACGCTTTACCCACACCGATTTTGATAAGTTCCGGATCACCGCTTTCCGTCCAGTAGCTTAAAGCCACTCCTAGATCGGCTAACGGATCACCAACGGTGGACATTTCCCAATCAAATAAACCAACCATCTCTGTAAGGTCCTGGTTAAACATGGCATTATTGATCTTATAGTCATAATGGATAATAGAAGTCTGGCTATGTTTCGGGATATTATGTTGAAAATAATCGGTAAGCGGTCGTATTTCCTTGATTTCATCAGTTTTTGCTCTCTCATAGCGGGAAATCCATCCGCGCACCTGTCTTTCAATGAACCCTTCAGGTTTGGAGATTTCCACCAACCCAGTTTTCTCATAGGGAATCGAGTGCAGATCAGCAAGCCGATTGACCATGACATGAGAAAGCTGTCGGCACTTTTCGACAGTTGGCTCGATTTCCTTGGGAAATTCGGTATCTATTACAATTCCATGTTTCCTTTCCATTAGGAAAAAAGGGGCCCCGGCAATCGATTCGTCATCCGAGAACAGAATAGGCTCGGGAGCCGCTTGAAAATATGGGTTGATTGAGGAAAGGATATGATGTTCACGCTTCATATCATGTGCCTTTGGAGCAACAGGACCAAGCGGAGGCCTTCTGAGAACAGCCTCCCACTCACCCATTTTCAGCTGATAGGTCAAATTGGAATAGCCCGTTGAAAATTGTTGCAATTCTAACGGTTCATTTGGAAGGTCCAATATATTTTTTCTTAGGAAACCTTCTAATGCACCAATATTCAGTTCCTCGCCGGGCCGAACGGGAATCGTATCGTCAACCATGTTCTTTCACTCCTTCATTCTAATTATGAACAAGATGTGAAATGAGTTTTTCTTTAATCATTTCAGGAATAGGTTCACTTTTTTGATTCAAAAAATTAAAACAAACTAAAACTGCACTTCCCTTAGCAATGATTTCCCCAGTTTGTGAGCAGAGGATATCATGTACCATATCACAGCTTTTCGTACCTACCTTTGTCAAAGATGTACGAATGGTCAAGAGTTGATTGAAATATCCCTGAGCAATAAAGTCGCATTTAGTGGAGGCTAACAAAAAGTTCCATGACTCGACATTCGTCGCTAAGCCCAAAGCTTCAAAAAATTTCATGCGTGCTTCTTCGAGGTAAATGAAATAGCTTGTGTTATTGATGTGGCCCAAAGCATCCGTTTCGGAAAAACGGACGTCGACTTCCAATTCATGCATAAGACCCCTCCTTGAATTAACGATGTACAAAAGCAGGTTTACGTTTATCCAAGAAAGCGGAAACCCCTTCTTTAACATCTTCAGTTTGGAAGATTTCTTCAAAAAGATTCGTTTCAATCTCCAGACCTTGTTCAAGCGTGGCTTCACTTCCTTCATTAATCGCCTTCTTGATTCTCGAAAGTGCCTGAAGTGAGTGCCTTGTCATTCGTGAGGCCAAGATTTTCGCTTCCGATAAGCCGCAGCCTTGCTCGACGACTTTATTGACAAGCCCGATCTTTTCCGCTTCTATGGCACCTAGCGGATCACCGGTAAATATAATCTCTTTTGCCTTTGCGTTTCCGACAAGTCTGGACAAACGCTGTGTACCGCCAGCTCCAGGAAATAAGCCTAATTTCACTTCCGGCAGACCAATTTGAACCTGTGTTTCAGCCACTCGCAAATCACAGGCCAGAGCCAGTTCACATCCGCCGCCCAAAGTCAGGCCGTTTAATACAGCTATTGTAGGTTTAGGAAACTGGTCGATTTTGGTTAGGACGGCATGACCTTCCTTTACCATTTCCTTCATATTCGGGTTCCCCATCATGCTAGGGAATTCTTTTATGTCAGCCCCAGCCGCAAATGCGATATTGCCTGCACCTGTTATGAGTACCGCAACAGTTTCATTATCTTTTGAAAGTTCATCGAATGTTTCTCCCAAGTCTCTGAATACTTGTTTACTGATTACGTTTAATGGAGGATTATCGATGGTGATGACCGCAAGCTTATTTTCCTTAACCACTCTAATTAATTTTGTCATCTATTCTTCACTCCTTGATTTGGATAATCATACCAGCCTTTTCCTGTTTTCCTTCCTAAATGTCCCTTATTCACCTTTTCTGCTATACAAGCATTTGGCTTGTCTTCTGGATTTCCAGTTTCATTGTATCGCTGCTGCATGACAAAATATCCTACATCAATACCTGATAGATCCATCAGTTCAAAAGGGCCGATGGGATGGCCTAAAGCTTTCCTGCAAATTAAATCGATATCCTTATAATCCACAATTCCTTCTTCATACAAATATAAGGCCTCACGCTGTAACGCTCCCAAAATTCGATTGGCTACGAATCCCGATATCTCTTTCCTCAACAAAACTCCTGTCCTATTCATTTTCTCTGTCACTTCCATCGCAAGCTTGGCTGTTTCCTCCGATGTTTGATCACTCATGACAACCTCAACGCAATCCATTACTAGAGGCGGAAAAAAGAAATGCATATTAATAAACTTATCCGGACGATTCGTCACACTCGCAAGCAGGCTATTGACGATCGTTGAACTATTCGTTGCAAAAATGGTTTCCGCGGGGGCGAATTCTTCAAGTTTAGCGAAGACTTCCTGTTTCACATCAAGTTTTTCAACTACCGCTTCAATGATCAGATCAGCTCCACTCGCAGCTTTCTCAAGATCGGAAGTATATTGAAGACGGCTAAAAGCAGCCAATTTACGATCTTCAGACAATTTTCCCTTTTGAACCCATTTAGTCAAAATGACGTCTAATTTTTCTTTGGCTGTATTCAACGCGTTTTCCTGAACATCCTGAAGAATCGTTTCGTAACCTCCAAGTGCAGCAAGCATCGCAATTTGATGCCCCATCTGCCCGGCCCCAATTACGGTTATCGATTGAATTTGCTTGTTGGCCATGCCTTCTATCTCCCTTCTACTAACTGATTAGTATGTGTCCTGGTCACGCTTCAATTCCGTGCAGAATCATCCCCATAAAAATGGATGCAACTTCCTGTTCGGTTTTTTCACCTTCTGGGTCGAACCAATGATAGCTCCAATTGGCTACACCCAAAATAGCAAAAGAGATGATGGATGCATCGAGATTGGAACGCAGTTCTCCGCTCTCGATGCCGCTAATCAGCACTTGCTCGATTTTATTACGGAACTCATCCCGCTTAGGAAGGATTTGTGCAAGTTTTTCGTCACTTAGATTTTTCATTTCACGGAAAAAGACAGTTGCGCTGGATTTTTTGGTTTTGATGCTTTTTAAAAGCATATATACCATATCGAAAAGCTTATCCTTACAGCTTTTTCCAGGTTCCGAAATGATCATTTCCTGCTCACCAAGCAACTCGTCTATATAAGCGAGATGAATATCCATAAGTAATTGCTCTTTGCTCGTAAAGTAATAATAAAACGTTCCCTTCGTCACCCCGACCGATTCGACGATGTCAGAAATCGACGTTTCACTAAAGCCCTTCTTTTCAAATAAGCGTATGCTATGTTCTGTCATTTTTTCTTTCATGTAAGCACCCTCGCAATCTGTTAAAATTTCAGCTGAATTGATATCATACGCTTTCGTACTATCAAAGCCCTCTTATTTCCTAGAAAGTTCTTCTCTTAAAGCCCGCCTTAAAATCTTTCCGACATTTGTTTTCGGTAACTCTTCACGAAATTCAACGAAATGCGGAACTTTATAGGCCGATAGGTTGGCACGGCAATAATCGATGATTTCCAGTTCATTTGCCGTTTTATTATTTTTAAGTACAAGCACCGCTTTTACCGACTCCCCTCGGTACGCATCCGGAACGCCGATGACAACCGCTTCCTGGACAGCAGGATGTTCATAAAGCACTTCCTCCACATCTCGCGGATATATATTATAACCACTTGCGATGATCAAATCTTTTTTCCTGTCGACAATATAGAGATACCCGTCTTCATCAACTTTGGCGATATCACCCGTATAAAGCCAACCATCCCTAAGGGTTACCGCCGTCTCCTCCGGCATATTCCAGTACCCTTTCATCACTTGGGGTCCTTTGACGACCAATTCCCCCATTTCGCCAGTGGCCACTTCTTTTGTCCCGTCTCCCAGGTCCATCACTTTATATTCAGTCGAAGGGATTCCGATCCCGACGCTCCCCGGCTTCCTTTTAGCAAATACCGGGTTACAATGAGTTGTTGGCGAAGCTTCCGTAAGACCGTAGCCTTCCAATATCTTTGCACCTGATTTTCGTTCGAACTCACGCAGCAGTTCCACGGGCATCGGTGCACTTCCGCTGTTACAGACCTGAATTGAGCCCATTCCATATTCTTCTGCTTTCGGGTGATTCGTCAACGCTACATACATGGTAGGTACACCAGGAAAAGTGGTCGGCTGTTCACGCTTTATCGTTTCCAGCACTTCTTCTATTTCAAATCGTGGCAGCATGATCGAGTCACCCGCGATATACACGGATAAATTCATTGCGGATGTCATTCCAAAAACATGAAAAAGCGGGATGACCGACAGCGTTCTTTCAGAGCCCATTTTTAATTCATGCTTGAAGAATTCATACGATTGAACGACATTGGCCAAAATATTGCTGTGAGTCAGCATCGCCCCTTTTGAACGGCCTGTCGTCCCACCTGTGTACTGAAGAACAGCTATATCATTTTCCGGATCGATTGATACTGGATTGATTTTCCCGTCTCCTGTCTTCATGAATTGGTCAAAAGAAGCATCAGGCTGGAAATCTGCTTCCGAAGGCTGAAGGCTTACGGCGATAATATTTTTCAGGTTTGCATGTTGCTGAACACTTTTCACTTTCGGGTATAATCCGTCCAATACCACGATCGTTTCTGCACCGGAGTCCTGTAAAATATGCTGCAGCTCCCTTTCAACCAGCATTGGGTTGATTTGGGTGATAATGGCTCCTGTTGTCAACGAACCATAATACGCAATGACGTATTGCGGACAGTTAGGCAGCATGATGGCGACACGGTCGCCTTTTTGAACACCTTTTTTTTGCAGGGCTGAAGCAAAGGCTTGCGACGCATGAAAAAGTTCCTGATAAGATATCTTTCGGTCATAAAAAGTAATAGCTGTATTGTTTGGATAGGACTGACATGCATTTTGAAGGATTCTTTGCATCGGAAACTCAGGGACTTTTATTTCCTTTGAAATTGAATCAGGATAAACGGACAGCCATTTTTTTTCATTCATCATTTCATACCCTCCAGCCATATTTACTTACCTTTCATTACTTTGCATGTGAACCCCCATCGACAATCAAGATATTTCCAGTCACAAAATCAGATGCCTTCGAGGCCAGGAAAACCGCTGCCCCTTTTAAATCATCATCACTCCCAAATCTTTTTAGCGGCGTGGAATCCAAGATAGGATTCTTCCCTTGCTCAAGAACCCCTTTCGTCATTTTTGTCGGAAAGAATCCAGGTGCGATTGCATTTACATTAATATTATGCTGACCCCATTTAACAGCTAAATCCTTTGTTAAAGTAATGACCGCCCCTTTAC
The DNA here is from genome assembly GCF_056502895.1 of Bacillus sp. T-10(2022). Classification (NCBI taxonomy): domain Bacteria; kingdom Bacillati; phylum Bacillota; class Bacilli; order Caryophanales; family Bacillaceae; genus Bacillus; species Bacillus sp. T-10(2022). The sequence continues at coordinate 1,642,576 of NZ_CP113518.1, read as the reverse complement.
TCGTATTATATCCGACCGTATCGAGCACCCTGGGGTCTGTCCCCCCTAATCCAGCGACGGAAGCGATGTTTATGATTTTCCCATGTCCCTGCTCAATCATGACCCTGCCTGCTGTCTGGCTCATGATAAAGGTTCCGGTTACATTGACATTCATCACCTTCTGCCATGCTTCAAGGGGCATGTCGACGGCCGGTGCCCCCCAGGATGCCCCGCTATTGTTTACTAAAATGTCGATGGCACCGAATTCACGGTAAGTTTCGTTAACAACCTCCTGTACATCTGACGGATTGGTGATATCACACTTGAAGGAAAGTGCCTTGACTCCAAGCTTTTCGATTTGCGAAGCAACTTCGTCGCATGCCTCCTTCTTCCTTGAACAAAGAACGACATTTGCCCCAGCTTCGGCAAAGCCGGTCGCTATTTGTGCTCCCAATCCTCTCCCTCCGCCGGTTATGATCGCCGTCTTTCCAGTCAGATCGAATAAGTCGGTAACTTTCATATTTTCACCTCATGCTTTTGTTGGTATTTTCGAAGTTCTATTTTAGCAACTTGTGAGCGGTGAACTTCATCGGGACCATCAGCAAGCCTTAATGTCCGTGCATTTGCCCAATGTGCAGCAAAAGGGAAATCATCGGAAATCCCTGCAGCACCAAAGCCTTGGATGGCCCTGTCCAGCACTTTCAATGCCATATTAGGTGCCACCACTTTTATCATGGCAATCTCCGCCTTCGCTTCCTTGTTCCCGACAGTATCCATCATATAAGCGGCTTTTAGGGTCAGAAGTCTTGCTTGTTCGATTTCAATCCGTGAATCGGCAACCCACTCCATGATCACACCTTGTCTCGCCAATGTTTTACCAAAAGCGACACGATATTGAATGCGCTTACATAATTCTTCAAGTGCTCTTTCAGCAGCGCCGATCAGCCTCATGCAATGATGTATCCTTCCGGGTCCGAGTCGTCCTTGGGCAATTGCAAATCCTTTACCTTCACCCCATAGAATATTCGTTGCCGGGACCCTCACATTTTCAAAAGTGATTTCAGCATGGCCATGCGGGGCATGATCATAACCAAACACAGGGAGCATTCTCTCGATTTTGACACCCGGTGTATCCAGCGGTACAAGAATCATTGACTGTTGTTCATGCTTGGACGCCTCAGGATCTGTCTTACCCATGACGATGGCAATCTTGCATCGGGGATCGCCTGCTCCTGAAGACCACCATTTTCGGCCGTTTATGACATACTCATTACCCGCCTTTTCTATCCTGCATTCGATATTGGTCGCATCGGAAGACGCCACTTCCGGTTCCGTCATCGAGAAGCATGAGCGGATTTCCCCAGCAAGCAAGGGCTTCAGCCAGCGTTCCTTATGTTCATCTGAACCGTATCTCACCAACACTTCCATATTACCGGTGTCCGGCGCATTACAGTTGAAGATTTCAGGTCCTATCGTCGACCTTCCCATGATTTCACAAAGCGGGGCATATTCTAGATTTGTTAAACCCGCGCCATAATTGCTATCAGGCAAAAATAAATTCCATAATCCTTCTTCCTTTGCTTTTGCCGTCAATTCAGATAATATCGGGGGTATTTCACTCCAGCGGCTCTTCTGTGCTTCGAGCTGCTTTTTGTATATTGATTCATTTGGGTATACGTGCTTTTCCATGAATTCCGTTAACTTCTTTTCCAAGTTTTTCACCTTTTGAGTATGTTCAAAGTTCAAATTGATTCCTCCTTTTAACTTACTAACCGGTTAGTATGTTATTACTTTTAAAGTATATACACAACATTCAGATTTTTTCAACAATTAAATCATTTTTTTCTTATCATTCAAAGGCCTGTACCTGGACCTTTTGGTCCCCACTATATTCCTTTTGTTGGACGGTGGGAAATATACAAACGATTTTCGTACCTTTTTTCAGTTCACTTGTGATGAAAACTTTTCCGCCATGATTTTCGATGATTCTAAAACAAACGGAAAGACCCAATCCCGTTCCTGATGTTTTTGTAGTAAAAAATGGTTCTCCTACTTTTTGCAGGGAGTTTTCCGGAATACCCTCCCCTTCGTCCAAAATGCTCAAAAAAACTTCCCCATTTTCCCCATTTATGCTCACAAAAATATTCCCGCCATTCGGCATCGATTCTATGGAATTTTTTATCATGTTTATTAGTACTTGCTTGATTTGGTTTTCATCAAAATACATAAAAATAGGTTCCGAATCATAATTTTTATGTATTTGAATATTGTTCAGTACGGCGTTTGTCTCCAATAGCGTCACGACATGGTTGCAGCTTTCCTTTAAATCCTTCTCAAGAAAAACCGCCTCAGCAGGTTTCGATAGCAGCAAGAGTTCATTCAGCACTTGCTCAATTCGATTTATTTCCGAAAAAATAATATCATAGTACTCCTGCTTTTCGGCACCGCCATCTTTAATCAACTTTACGAATCCCATTATCGCTGTCATCGGGTTCCTGACCTCATGTGCAATCCCTGCCGCAAGCTGGGCAGCCGTTGATAATTTGCTTGATGTGATTGCCAAATGTTCGTTTAAGCTCACAAGCTTTTCCTCCGCATGTTTACGTTCATTGATTTCCGATAATATGCCCGCCGTCCCGATGAATTTCCCAGCGTCATCATAAATTAGTTTAACGAATGCTTCAACCCAACTTGTTCCCTTTTTCGCATTTAGTTTGATGTCCGCACGAAAATATTTATTCCCCCGATGAAAGGTGTCCGCAAAGGCCTTTAATACGTCTTGATAAGAATTGTTATCCATATGTTTAGAAAAGTGAAGCCCTAGGGATTCATTCACGGTTGCACCACTCATTGATTTCCATGCCGGGTTTAAGTACAGCCAATTTCCTTTATTATCCGTTTGGAAAATAACCTCATTGAAGCTATTGACCAGTTCTTTGGAGTAATTGGAGATAATGCGATAACGCCCTTCGCTATCCTGCAATAAAGCAATCGTTTTTCGTTTATGATCAAAGATGGCACCCAAACACCAGGCTATGGTTAAGATTATGATTAAATATATTCCTGCAAAGGCGGAAAACCTGCGTTCTTCATGACCCAGCCACCCTATATAGGGCAGTATCAATATGAAGAAAAGGGTAGGGACAATGATTCTTCCTGTATATTTCTTCACTTCTTCCACCTCCTTACCAAAATGATTTATACTTCATCCGATTGATTTCCAAGTAAGGGGTCAAATTCGCATAACTTTTAAATAGAATTGGTGGAAAACTCACTTATAGGTAAATTTCAACATTTTATCAAAGATTCCTGCAAACAACACAAAAAACCTTTCCACGGGTGGAAAGGTCACTGTTAAACTAAAATCATTTACCCAATGATGACGCGTTCTTTTGGATAATGGAAATTTTCCGTAACTTCTTTATGACCTATGATATACAGGAGGGAGGTTATCCCGACACGGCCAATGAACATAATGATCATAATGACAATTTTACCGGTATTGCTGAGGTCAGGCGTGATTCCCATCGAGAGGCCGACTGATCCGAAAGCCGAACATACCTCAAAAATGATTTGCATCAAAGTAAAATTTTCGGTAATTGATAAAATGAAGACCGCCATTATGCAAAGGAGGGATCCCATGATCATAACTGCCGTCGCTTTTCGGATATCATCGGGATGAATCTCGCGTTTGAACACTTTAATGGAACGCCTTCCTCTCATGAAATTCCATAAAAATAAAATCATGATGGCCAGTGTAGTTGTCCGGATTCCTCCACCGACTGAACTTGGGGATGCTCCAATGAACATCAATATGCTCATCAATAAAAGGGTCGGTTCCGAAAAGTCACTCACATTCATGGTTGCTAACCCGCCGCTTCGCGTATTGGAGGACATAAATAAAGAGTAGAAGAACGATTCATGCCAGCTCTTATTTTTAAAGAATCCATTTATTTCTAGGAGGTAAATCAGGATCGTTCCCCCAATGATAAGGGAAAAGAAAGTGACTGAGGTCAGCTTCGTGAACAAAGAAAAATGAAACTTATAAGTACGGGCCCTATTGGACAAAAACTCTTTCAGCTCAATCAAGACAGGAAACCCAATGGCGCCAAGGGTAAGCAGGATAATCGTAATGAACTGTACAAAATAATCGTCTTTAAATGGAATCATCGATATACCGGTAATATCAAAACCAGCATTCGTGGTGGCACTTACGGCTAAAAATAAGCCATTTAAGAAGGCCTCTTTCCAGTCTGGAAAATAATTCAGAAAGTAAATGCCTAATACGAGAGCTCCAATCATTTCAATTACGACAAATATCTGAATGATTTGGATCAATAATTTAACAAGGCCCGAAAGATTCGATTGGTTTTGATCAGTCATGATCAATTGCCTTTCCTTCAAACCGATTTTCTTGCCCACTATAAGCCAGAAAAAGGTTCCGAGTGTCATGATGCCAATACCGCCAAATTGGAGAACGAACATTAGAATGAAATAGCCTACCTCATTATACACTTCGGGCAAACTAACAACTGTCAGACCTGTCACACTAACTGCACTTACGGCTGTGAATAAAGCATCCATGAATTTAAATTCCACGCCTGGCTTCAGAGCAACCGGCAAACTCAACAGTACGGTCGAGATAGTGACGGCCAAAAAATAATAACCGACAATAAGCTGAGCTGGTGTTAACTTTGATAATATTTTTTTGATAGCAAACATAAAGAGTTTCCTTTCTTACTCCTATATAGTTATGTGAATCACATAACCATTAAAAATCTAGTTTACCCTTTTTTCATTCTTTTTTCCATTCTCTTTTAATACTGACTTACTTACAACAAAAAGGCAGGTTTACCAATAAGTTTGATGCTGCTCATATAAGTAAAACTCGACATTCTACTTATACTATCATTACAGCGGCAAAAGCCGTTGAAAAAGTAAAGGGGAGATTCAAAAATGGCTAACAGCAGCAACAATCTTCTTGTTCCTGGAATCGAACAAGCATTAGAACAAATCAAATATGAAATTGCATCTGAATTCGGTGTACAATTAGGATCCGATACTTCAGCACGTGCCAATGGTTCAGTTGGCGGAGAAATTACGAAACGTCTTGTACAACAAGCACAGTCTCAACTTAAAGGTCAATAATTCCTAACACAATTAAATATCCATGGCTAAGAGTCCAGCTGCATGCTGGACTCTTTTTAATTATTATGTCCATTTCCGTTTCCATTATTGCCTTTACCCCTTTTCGACTTATCCCAATCTTGCTTATCTTGTTTATTTTGCTTAGCTTGCTTATCCCGTTTAGCCTGCTTCACTTGGTTAGCTTGTTTATTTTTATTTTCGTGCTTTATATGATCGTCATTATTATTTTCTTTGGCTGATGAAACTTTTTTTACATCGAACTTTTTATCATTCTTTTCATTTTTCTGCTTGTTCTTTGATTGGTTGCTGTAGTCGCTATCGGATTTCCCTTTTGACTCGTTGCTTTTTTCCTTGTATCCATTTATTGCATCCCGTTTTTCAATTGTATCTTTCTGTTCAGTTTGTTCCTTAATTTTGGCAACTTCCATACCCGCGTTTTTCCGTTCATTCGGTTTGGCTTCATTGGCCGGCTTTTGCTTTATTTCAATTTCATTATTCTCTTTTTTCTTTTCTCCACCCGATTTGTTTTCCGTACTCAGCGTTACGCTCTTCTCTTTCGGAATAACAACCCTTTCCTCGACTTTTTTATCTGGTGCTGGAGCAGGCTCCCTCTTATTGACTTTCACCTTATCTTTTTCTTCATTCAACTTCTTTTCGAGATACTTACCAGTGGATATGCCTTGTTCCCGTGCTTGCTTCCGATCGCTTTTTGTTGCCTGGATCACTTTCATTTTTGTGTTAGAAACATTATCCTTCTCAGAAATTTCTTTTATCTCTTCTTTTAAATTCTTATCCAGTTCTTTATCTTTTTCCAATAAAGTTGTGGAAACCACAATTTGTTTATTTCCTTTCAAATAACCAAGTTGCTTCGTCGTTTCAACGATCCGGTTTGTAACAGTCTTCATATCCTTGCCTTTCCAGGCCTTCAGCTGACCAATCACAAGCTTGCCGTCTTCATTTAAACCGGTAAGTTTGAGAACTTCTAAATCATCGTCAAGCTCCAATTCAATGCTTGGATTCACATCTATCGTCATATATGCCGACACAGGACCGGAGAAATAAGAAGGAAGAATCGAAAACAGAATCAAGAAGGTGGAGGCAATGCTTAGCACGGCCGTTTTTTTGAAAGATGAATGAAAATTGGAAAAGGCTAAAGTGAACTTTTGTTTAGCAGGTGCAAAAGTGATTTCCTCACCCACTTCATATACCCGTTCCTGCCTTTTGGTTTTCAGAAATTCACCCTCGGGGGTCAATAGGGTTACAAATCGCTTATTAACTGAAAGAATAACTCCTTTTTTCATCCATCGATAGCCCCTTTTATATAATCATTCAAATACAAGAAATCTCCGTTTATTATGATTGCCACAGCAATGATGTACTTTCTGTTCCGTTCAATCGTTTTTCTGCTTACTTCCACTTTTCCCTCAAGCTGTTTTACGGGCAGCCGCTTTTTTGCAAACAGGATTTCTTTCAGTTCGTCATCTTCCATTAACAATTTAGCGATCATAATAGCTCCCTTCCTGGCATCTGCATGTTTGGGAGAGTTTTCAACTAAATCCTCAAATGACAGACCAAAATCCTCTAGATGGCTTATATAAAGCAGAATTTCTTCTTTTCTTCTTTCCGATTCCTTCTGCTTCTCGTATTCATTGATGGAATTTTCATTATCGATATATATATGGCTTTGCTCATTATCATCATTCAGTGATAAATCCAATAGGACTTCTTTTTGTTTGGACTGGCTTCTTATATAATCTATAACCCTTCGTTTAACGAGGGTTTCGGCAAATGCCAATAAAGAACGGCCTTTTTCCGGGGAATATTTATCGATTGCCTCGTTAAAAGCAATCAGTCCAATACTGAATTCATCATCTGATTCGTATATGTAACGTTTGCAAACCGATGACACTGTTTTCGCAATAAAAGGTTTGAATGACTCTATGGTATCATTACGAAGGCTAATATCGCCTTGTTGAATTTTCAATACGGTTTCTTCTAAAGAACGCTTTTTTTTGAATGCTGTAAACAACAATCCAAGCATTTGCTCACCTCGCTCCTGTTGAACATAAAATACGCATCAACATACTTATCTTAAGCGGAGGGAGTCTAAAAGACAGTACCAAAAGAACTATTTTTGCATTAAAAATGAAATCACATAATATATCAACATGATAAAATACTTAGTTTTTTCTCGTTTATTACAGTGCAATTACAGTAAGTTATCTTTTTCCTGATTTTCGTCCGATACAATGGGACAATTGTCATTTTTATAACCGGAATTTAATATTCACATCTTTTAACATATCATTCGTAAACACCCCTGCGCTTTTGAGGGTCATCTCCATAAATACATGAAAAAGCAAAAAAAATAGGCGTGACCAGCACGCCTGCAGACTGTAGACAAACTCGATAAAATCATTTATCTCAGTTTTATAAAGGTTTATAAAACCCAAACGTCGATTTCCACTCCAGGCACTCGCTTTCCGCGGGCGGTCCGGGAGCCTCCTCGGCGCATTGCGCCTGCGGGGTCTCCCCTCGACGCGCTTTTCCCGCAGGAGTCTCGCACACCCACTCCAATCAACTTTGTTTTGAAATTTTAGTTAAAACCCCTTTAGTCTACAAATTAGGCGTGACCAGCACGCCTGTTTTTTTTAAGCTTCCTGTATTTTTTTCTCTTCTTTTTCTTTTTTTTCTTTCTTGCTTGAAATGATCCATGCACCTGCTGCAATTCCAATCAATACAACCCAGAAAATCGATTTCCAAAGAGTTGATTCAGGGAAATGATGATCGATGACAGCCAGTGAAGGGTGTGCGAGTGTGTGTACCGCCAACTTCACTCCTACCCAACCCACTATCAAAAATGCAGCCGTTTCTAGGGAAGGACGCTTATGAAGCAACTTCACGAACGCATTTGCTGCAAATCGCATAATGATTAATCCAATCATGCCGCCGAGGAACATGACAGCGAATTGCCCTCCGTCAATACCGCCGACTTTCATCCAGCCTGTTTCAGGAAGTGTAACAGCCAGTGCGACGGCAGCCAACATCGAATCGATTGCGAAAGCTATATCAGCCGCTTCAACCTTTACCACAGTCATCCAGAAGCCGGATTGCTTTTTAGGTTTCGTGATTTCCTTCTCACCTTTACCAGCGTATTTTTTGTAAATGTGCTGAAAAGCAATGAAAAGTAAATAAATCGCACCGATTGCTTGAACTTGCCACACCTCGACAAGAAAGGAAATAAGGAATAAACTTGCAAAGCGGAAAACAAAAGCTCCCATCAGACCATAAAACAAGGCTTTTCGCTGTTGTTCTTTTGGCAAATGCTTAACCATGACAGCCATGACGACCGCATTATCCGCAGCAAGTATCCCTTCTAATCCAACCAAGATAAGAAGGACCCAGCCATATTCCAATAATATTGATGCTTCCATGCATTCAACCTCCAATAGTTAGTATTTCCTTCCTACTGGCATTGGCAAAATAAAAAGACCTCTGCCATATAGGCAAAGGTCTTGCTGAACATGAAATCATGTCAACAAAGCCGATGAATGTTTAACATTCACGTAATGACGACTTTGTTTTAGGGCGAACCCTAACGCTACTCCCCTTTGAAAAGGAAAATCAGTTATTAAGTATATTAATAGTATACGCGCTCGTTATGAAAATAACAATCTTTTTTATAAATGGATCTCATTTTCTGTTCCCTTTGGATAATTTAATCAATCGCAAATATTCTTTGCCGAAACGAATCCAGTTCGGTTTGGCAGAAAAGTAATTCTGAAACAGCGATAAAAAACTCGTGTATTTCCCTTCATATGGATACCACTGTATTTCTGTATTGTTTTTACCTTTATCGATCATGATCGCTTTTTCATGGCAGAAAATCTTTAATCCATGCTCGCCATGATACCGGCCAACTCCGCTTTGTTTGGCACCGCCAAATGGTAAATGATGATTAGCAACCGTTATCAGCACATCATTGATGGTCACCGCTCCTGTTACTAACCGAGACGCAATTTTGCTTGCTTTTTCCCTATCCATCGTCCAAACGCTGGAATTGAGCCCATATTCACTTTCATTTGCCAGGGCGATCACTTCTTCCTCCGTATCGAAAGGCACAACAGGCAATACGGGTCCGAACGTTTCTTCTTTCATGATTTTCATGGAATGATCGACATTGGACAGAATCGTCGGCGGAATGAAATGGGTCTGTCCCGTTTTCCACTCTTTCGGAGGTATTCCGGCTTCAAGTACGGCCCCCTTATTCAGTGCATCCTCCAGTTGTCCAGCTACAATATCAACTTGTGCCGGGAAAGTCATTGAACCGATATCATCCTGCGAATGCACCCCCTGCCTCATGGACTTCGTTTTTTCTTTAAGAAGCATGAGGAATTCCTTATAAACAGGACGTTCCACATAAACCCTTTCAACACTCATGCACACCTGCCCGCTATTTGTAAAAGCCCCCCAAAGGGCCCCGTTCACAGCCCGTTCCAGGTTGGCATCACGCAGAACGATCATTGGATCCTTCCCGCCAAGCTCCAAAGTCGTTGGGATCAGTTGTCTAGCTGCGACCTCACCAATCATTTTCCCAGTCCTTACAGATCCAGTAAAAAATATATAATCTGGCTTTTGCTCAGTTAATGCCGCACCCAATTCTTTTCCTCCATGGGCAAACTGTATAGTTCCGTCCGGGAAACCAGCTTCAAGAAACAACTTTTCAATGCACACCCCAACTAAAGGAGTTACCTCTGAGGGCTTGGCGATGACTGCATTTCCCGCTGCTAGCGCATTAAGAATGGGTACCATGGAAAGCTGCAGCGGATAATTCCATGGTGAAATGACGAGAACCGTTCCACGGGGCATATAATGGATATAAGATTTTTTTCCAATTAACATGAGCGGAGTGGTGACCTTTCGTCCGGAAAGAGTTTTCACTGCATGTTTCTCGATATGCTTGATTGCATCAATCGTTGGCATGATATCAGCAACCAGTGCTTCAATTTTCACTTTTCCTGTATCTTTTGAAATGACTTCAGCTATTTCATCCATTTTTTCAACCATCAATAAACGAAGCCGTTTTAAATACTGCAGCCGTTCCTTGATGGGAAGATTCGACCATGCTTGGAACGCATGTCTTGATTTCTTATATATATGAGGAATCGCCTTCAATGGCGTTGGGACTATTTCCGCAATCTTCTCACCTGTTGCCGGAGAAAACACTTCCAGCTTGTCTTGTATTTCTTCCATAACTACTCCCCTTGCTTTACCTTATTTTCATTGGTACTTCCTATCATATTTATGCTTTTAATTAAGATCGACCAAGGAGGTAGACCTTCCCTAATTCACTAAACATACGAGGTTTTTCGCGTCAACCCTCTTTATATAATGCCAGAGACGCAGCAGCCTGTATAATATAATCGATTGGAACCAAGTTCATAACGGGTTCCCTCTCTTCATAAAATCCCTGCTCGATTCCGTGCCACATAACCGGTGCTAAAATAAGTATACCTCTTAAGATGAGTTACTCTAACAAATTCGTTTTCAGTATCCACTGCATCACATCAAGTTTTAACCTTAGTAATCTTCCAGACATAAAAGCACCACCAAATGGAATATATAGTAAAAATTTTCCCGTTATTAAAAGGAGTATTCACGTTTACTATCGAAGGTAATGTATAGGAATCCGAATTCGGCTATAAGCAAAAAGGAAATCCAGCAGACCAAGTTTCTCGGTTTTAGTGTTTAATATTGGTTTATGGAGGATAAATTCATATTATCGAATAAAAATTATTATCTATATAACCGATTTTCCGTTACTATATAAGAAGGCGATTTTTTCGCGCATACATATTTGAGGTGAGCGCACAAGTGAAAAGAATAATTAAAGCATACGACTTCCCTATTTTCATCGCTGTCGTATTACTCTGTTTGTTTGGTTTAGTCATGATTTACAGTTCGAGCATGATCACTGCTGTCGCTCGATACGGCTGGCCCATGGATTACTTCTTTGAGAAGCAAAAAACGGCTTTTCTCATTTCATTCGTGGCAATGATCGTCACGATGATCCTTCCTTATAAGATGTACAAAAACAAAATGTTCTTGATGTCTATGATGTTTGGAATGGCCGGTATCCTTTTGCTGCTCTTTATCTTCGGCCATACAGCAGGAAATGCCACAAGCTGGTTCAAATTAGGGACAAAATCGATCCAACCCGCTGAATTTTCCAAGTTAGCCATAATCATTTATCTGGCAGCCATTTACGGAAAAAGGCAGGATCGAATCAATAGTATTGATAAAGCCGTCATCCCGCCGATTTTCTTTCTGGTATTCATCTGCTTTTTAATCGGAATACAGCCTGACTATGGAACGGCAGCGGTCATTTTCCTGATTTCAAGTACCATGATCATTTCATCCGGGATGTCTTTTAAGAGTATATTCAAACTCTCTTTGATCACTGCGATATTCGTTGCCATTTTTGCATTAGGGGTACTCGTGACAGGAAATTTCTCAGCCGTTCTTTCTGAAAATAAGATGTCTCGTTTTACGGGGTTTGCAGACCCTTTCGGAAAGGCAGGAGAAAGCGGATATCAACTCGTGAATTCCTTATTCGCAATAGGATCCGGCGGCCTTACTGGAGTGGGACTTGGTGACAGTGTACAAAAATACGGGTACCTGCCTGAATCGCATACTGATTTCATCATGTCTGTCATTGCGGAAGAGCTCGGAATATTCGGAGTGGGGTTCGTTCTATTGACACTAGGTTTTATCGTTTTAAGGGGATTTGTACTTTCAGCAAAATGCAAGGATCCATTTGGAAGCCTTTTATTGATCGGCATCTCATCCATGATCGGCATTCAAGTCGGCATCAACGTTGGCGGAGTGACTGGACTTATCCCTATCACAGGGATCACCCTTCCATTCATCAGTTATGGAGGATCTTCCTTACTGCTGCTCATGCTTTCAATGGGCATATTCCAAAATGTCGTCATGCGAATGAACTTGCTTGAACAGAAAGAAAAGGTCGTGTCCATCCCAAAAGATGAGATCGCGTCTTCAAAATAATCGATCAAATACCCCCTGACATTTCTGTTCATGTCAGGGGGTTCCCTTCTCTATAAGGTTATGTGAGTTCACATAAAAAAACAGGCAGTCAAAACCGACCGCCTGTTTTTTTCATTTATAATGGATACCGATTTTCGTAAAGCCAGAAATCAGACTGAGCAAAGGACAAAGCAGGCAGAAGAATGCAAATGGGGCATATTCAAGGGTTGAAACACCCAATACCTGTGTCAGGAATACACCGCAGACACCCCAAGGAACCAGAGGATTCACAACTGTTCCCGCATCTTCAAGTACCCTCGCAAGCGTTTTGGGCTGCAAGCCTAAATCTTCATATTTCTGCTGAAAGGCTTTCCCAGGCAGTATAACTGACAAATACTGTTCACCAACCAGGAAGTTCACGCTGATTCCTGCAAATACAGTAGCGGAAATCACTTTCGCTACACTCGTCAATGAATCCTGGATTGCTTTTAAAATAGAAGGGATGACCCCCAATTCGAACAATAGTCCGCCCATGGCCAATGCCAACAACACCATCGAAACGGAGAACATCATACTTTCAATGCCGCCCCGTGATAAGATTGAGTCAAGTTGATCCATTCCACTCTTGAGGACAAATCCGCCGTATAAAATATCCGCCAGTTTTGCTACCGTCAAATTAGGCGTTTGAATGAAAGCGATGATGGCTGCCGAAATGATTCCTGCCGACAATGTCGGAATGGCTGACACCTTTTTCAAAGCCATGATTAGAACGATGACAAACGGAATCAAACTCCATATGCTTATATTCGTTTCCATTTCCAGGGCTTTGGTCATGGCTTCGATTTCCTCAACACGAGCAACTTTGACATTCGGTGAAAGGAAGTAAAAAATGATAAGCGATATTAAAAAACCTGGAATCGTAGTCCAAAGCATATTATTAATATGTTCAAATAATGGTGCTCCAACCGTTCCCGATGCAAGGTTGGTAGAGTCGGATAATGGAGACATTTTATCCCCAAGAAATGCACCGGAAATGATTGCACCGGCTGTAATCGCCAACGATAAATCCATCGCCGCCGCCATACCTATTAAAGCAACGCCGATAGTGGCTGATGTTGTAAGTGAACTCCCGATACAGAGCCCAATTAGCGAACACACCAGAAATGTGATCGCATAGAAATATTCACCAGAAATCCAGTCAAACCCATAGTACATGATGGTAGGGATCGTCCCGCTTGCCATCCAGATGGAAATCAGCATTCCAATGAAAAAGAATATATAAATGGCTCCCATACCAGTACCTGCACCTTTGACTATAGCCGCCTCCATAATTGAAAATGGCAGCTTCTTAATCTTCCCATAAACAAATAAGAAAAGGATTGCCGCTATTATTGGAATATGGGGGGCAAGTCCATAATGTATGATTCCAGTTGCAATGATTAAGAATAGAATGGCCAAAACCCCAATTGCTTCAAGTAAGGAGAGTTTTAGCTTTGCATCTTCAAGACGCATGATGTATTTCCCCGCTTTCAATGTTGTATATTCTCTGAGGTAAGGCTAGGACCTTTTCACTCCTCACAATTACTGAAACGCTTTTAAGCACTAAAGTACTAGCTAAATATATAGTAGTTTCAGGAGATTGTCAAAGGAATATTTTAGTATAATTCGATTTTATCAGTGATGCTTCTCTCCACTGATACAACGCAAACCATTACCAAGCTCCTTCCGATAGATATATTTGTAAATTAATTCCATAATAATGACTTTTATGTGATTCGATAATTATTTGGGCTAATTGCAATGCCTTGGTTGTCTCATTGATCTTTATAAAATAATGAAACAGTTTTTTCTCATAATGACCAATCAGGACTATGTAGCCTGGTTTCCTTAGCAGAGCTTCTTCTTTAATTGAATAAATTACCCCACATTCCCACGAGAAAAGTCTGCTGAGGCCATCAGGAGGCTTTCGGCACTATTCATTCGCTGTATATAAGTTCACCCGTAAGGTAAGCGAGTGCCTGTAGTGGAAATCAACGTTCGAGTTTTTGCACACCAAAAAAAACTGTAGACAAATGAGGTTGTATCTAAAATTTAAGACAAAGTAGATTGGAACGGAAGGTGCGAGACTCCTGCGGGGAAAACGCGTCCAAGGGAGACCCAACAGACGCAAAGGCGTCGAGGAGGCTCCCGGACTGCCCGCGGAAAGCGAGTGCCTGTAGTGGAAATCAACGTTCGAGTTTTTGCACACCAAAAAAAACTGTAGACAAATGAGGTTCTATCTAAAATTTAAGACAAAGTAGATTGGAACGGAAGGTGCGAGACTCCTGCGGGAATAGCGAGTCCAAGGGAGACCCAACAGACGCAAAGGCGTCGAGGAGGCTCCCGGACTGCCCGCGGAAAGCGAGTGCCTGTAGTGGAAATCAACGTTCGAGTTTTTGCACACCAAAAAAAACTGTAGACAAATGAGGTTCTATCTAAAATTTAAGACAAAGTAGATTGGAACGGAAGGTGCGAGACTCCTGCGGGAAAAACGCGTCCAAGGGAGACCCCACAGGCGCAAGTGCGCCGAGGAGGCTCCCGGACCGCCCGCGGAAAGCGAGTGCCTGTAGTGGAAATCAACGTTCGAGTTTTTGCACACCAAAAAAAACTGTAGACAAATGAGGTTCTATCTAAAATTTAAGACAAAGTAGATTGGAACGGAAGGTGCGAGACTCCTGCGGGAATAGCGAGTCCAAGGGAGACCCCACAGGCGCAAGTGCGCCGAGGAGGCTCCCGGACCGCCCGCGGAAAGCGAGTGCCTGAAGTGGAAATCAACGTCCGAATTTGTACAAGCCAAAAAAAAGACTGTAGACTTAACTCGATTTTCATCGAGTTTGTCTACAGTCTGAAAGCCCGTGTATATAACACGGGCTTCTTCATTATTTCAAATCCATTGGATTATATAATTCCACATCAGGATTTTTATCTTGGAACCAACGAAGTGCAAACTCATTTTCAAATAAGAATGCATATTTATCAAACCGGTCTTTAACAAGAATGCTTCTTGAGCTATGAAGATTTTCATCAAGCTTTTCATCTTCAGCCCAGCGTGTAATCTTGCTGCCCATGCGCTCCATCACGACTTCAACATTGTACTCGTTCCTCATACGATGCTCGAATACTTCGAATTGAAGTTGCCCAACCGCACCAAGCAGATATTCTTCCATCCGAACCGTTTTGAAGAGCTGAATTGCCCCTTCTTGTACAAGTTGGTTAATTCCTTTATGGAAATGTTTCTGTTTCATGACGTTTTTAGCTGTTACCCTCATGAATAGTTCCGGTGTAAACTGAGGCAGCCTTTCAAACTGAAACATGTCTTTGCTTGTTGTAATCGTATCGCCAATTTGGTAGTTACCGGTGTCATATAAACCGATGATATCTCCGCTTACCGCTTCATTTACGGTGTTCCGATCATCAGCCATGAATTGAGTAGAAGAAGAAAGGTTGATTGGTTTTCCTGTCCTGCTCAGGTTGACGCTCATCCCACGTTCGAATTTACCGGAGCAAATGCGAAGGAAAGCGATCCGGTCACGGTGTTTTGGGTTCATATTCGCCTGGATCTTGAAAATGAAACCGGAAAAATCATTACTGACAGGGTCCATTTCACCTGAAGTTGTCATCCGCGCTTGTGGAGCTGGTGCAAATTTCAGATAAGCATCCAAAAACGTCTGAACACCGAACGTCGTTAAAGCACTCCCGAAAAATACGGGACTAAGTTTTCCAGTCGCAATGTTTTCTTCAGAGAATTGGTTACCCGCTTCCGTCAACAGCATGATTTCTTCCAAAGTTTGCTCATATAACTGGGAATCCTTAAGTTTATGATCCACTTCGAGTTCACCTTCGTCATTCAATGGAAGGAAACGCTCTTCCCCTTCCGTTTTGAACTGTTCAATCCGATTATTGAACCTGTCGTAAATGCCCACGAAGTCTTTTCCCATCCCAATCGGCCAATTCATTGGATATGTTTCTATACCTAATACCTCTTCGAGTTCGGCAAGCAATTCTAGCGGCGTTTTACCTTGTCGGTCCATTTTATTGATAAAAGTGAAAATCGGGATACCCCTCATCCGGCATACTTTGAATAATTTAACCGTCTGATCCTCGATACCTTTTGCCGAGTCGATGATCATCACGGCGCTATCAACAGCCATCAGTGTACGATATGTGTCTTCACTGAAATCTTGGTGGCCTGGTGTATCGAGAATATTGACACGGAAATCATCATAATCGAATTGCATGACTGAAGATGTAACGGAAATTCCCCGTTGCTTTTCAATCTCCATCCAGTCACTTGTTGCATACTTCCCTGTTTTTCTAGCTTTAACTGTTCCGGCATCTCGGATCGCGCCGCCAAACAGCAATAATTTTTCTGTCAAAGTCGTTTTCCCGGCATCCGGGTGAGAGATGATTGCGAAGGTCCGTCGGGATTGAACCTCGTCTTTTAAATTAGTCATAATATGTTCCTTTCATTATTGGAGTCATCAATAAAAAAATTTATAGAGGTTTACTGTATTTTTTACATTGGAATGGCAACCTTTCTTTGTATGCAAAAATCCTGATCATACACAATATATGTAAGAAGAAATATATCATAAGGCTTAAGCATTGGCTACTCATCATTCATTTTCAATCAACCTTTCTATTTTAACACGATATGAAGGAAAGATGTAGAGGTGAATGCATCACCATTAGGTGATTTGTTCAAATGGCAAAACAAAAGACGCTTAATCAGCGCCCCTTATCTAATCCATATGGTTACCGTTCATTTATTCATGGTTTAACTTATTACCTTGCAGGTTTAATCGCTTTTTGATTCCGCTTGTTTTTCCAGCGTTTTTTTACTTCCTTGAATATGATTGGAGCAGCAAAAATGAGGGCCCTTTTTAATAATTTCTTCATTATTCATCAGTCCTTTCTTTCTTATCCTATACCCGATTATTTTCGTGAAAAACTTTAATGCCAAATTGTTTTCCTAATCTCAACTCTAAAGGCTTTTCCAATTGGCCCCGTCAAATTTCAATCCAGGAAACTCCTGTGCGACAATACCGTTATGCTTCCCCGTATAAAACCTGTCTAATAATATTTTCCTAAATGGGAATGTATAAATTAATTCCATTTGTTTTATCCTTTATAAAGGTGGGTATATACTAAAAAAATGGAAATTGCCCCAAAGGAGTGGGTTAATTTTTCCTGTAGGCTTTCACATTTTATCAAGCATCTTCGTATGATAATTTTAACTTGAATGAGGGTGCTGGATAATGTGTGAAATTGATTTTTCCATCACGGTAAAATCATCACCATTAATATTTTTTAACTTTTTAGGAGGATTCATCGAATGACAGTAACAGGTAAAGTGAAATGGTTCAATAGTGACAAAGGATTTGGATTTATCGAAGTACCAAACGAAGACGATGTTTTCGTACATTTTTCCGCCATTCAAGGAGAAGGTTTCAAGAGCCTTGATGAAGGTCAAGAGGTTGAATTTGAAATCGAAGAAGGAAACCGCGGACCTCAAGCTAAAAACGTCGTAAAACTCTAAAGCATAGATACACAAACATATTGATAGACAATGGAAAAAGGATGCCGCCCAGATTGGGCGGCATCCTTTCATTTATATGTACAAGCGGCATATTCACGTTATCTTTCATTAAAATGATCCAAAATGAAGCCAGGAACATGTTCGCCAGAAAAACTCTTGATGTCCACATCTCTGCTTTCTTTATAATAAAAGGCAGCTGAGTACTCCCCGCCCCAATCGATTTGGGCATTATCAATGGCCGTCTCGATTTCCGAAGCGGTCTTAATTTTCAAGCGGTTTGGCTGTTGTTCAATCTGCTGTGCGATTTCACTTTCAGAATACGAATGATAAACTTTTGAATCGGTCTTCGCAACCAGTATATAAGAGACATCATCAACCATTAACCTTGCTTTTTCCGATTGTCCTGTACTTTCCATCCATTTTGAAAACTGAGTATATGAAGAGTCCCAATTCATATAAATGGTTTTGTCATTATGCAAGAGAATGTCGATGGAGGCATAATCACCAAAAGAAGATGTCATTTGGTCGAACGATTGATTATTCAGATCCTCCGACAATGCCTTTACGGCTGCTTCCAGCTGTTGACCGTCCGTGATCGTTATTGATTTGTCCACTTGTCCGCTCGCCGTTATCTTGATTTTTGATACGTCTCCAGCAGTAACATTCAATAACTCATTAACCATTTTTTTATATTCATTCGACTCATAAATTTTCGCCAATAGCGGCTTGTATGAGTCGTAGTTTTGCAAATGATACTCCCTCGCTAACCGTTTTCCATTCTTGAGTTCATACATCAGGAATACGGATTGTCCATCATTCAATTCACCTATGGAAACCTTTTTACCCTTATCGATTATTTCCTGATGCAATAACCTGATTGCCTCAATATTTTCCTTCTCTTTAAGATAATTTGAAGCGTTATCAGATGTGTCACCATCTTCAAAAAATAAAGGAGAATTGCCAATATAAATTTGGCTAATCATCTTTTCATCAGGAATCTTGGCCTTATAATGAAGGGGATCTATTTTTATAATGAGTGCCAGCAAAATGATGGCCACTATAAATGCTGCATAACCTTTCAGGTTGACCCGTATTCGCCAAGTCTTTTGCAGGACCATTTCCCCTAAATAATATCCAAGCAAAGAACCGACGGTATATCCGAAGAAAATCCACCCTGGCTGGCCTGTCGTTTCGCTAAAATACAGCCCTGTAAACAGCATCATGCATAATGTCAGGCCGAATTTAAATAATGGCTTAATCTTCGGATAAACAAATGCCTGCGATACATGCTCCAGCTTTCTCCTCTCATAGAGAAAAAGAGAACTAATCAGAAAAAGTAAGGTTAATATACTATAAATTAAAGTATTAATAGAGAAAAAGTATATTTTTTCCATCTCCGTTGCTGCTAATAAGGGGGAGATGCCATTCATATTGGAGCTTAGATAATAATCTGCCGAAAATCCTGCTATCAAAAACTTCACATTGGCTGAAAACAATACAAACAGCCCCACCGGCAAAGCAAGAAAAATATAGGTCAGCAGTCCTTGAAAGGCTGATAATCCCGTCACCATTCCAATTAAAACGGCAACAGAAAAGATCAAAGCTTCCAAAATAAATGTATTCCCCATCCAAGACCATATATCAGGCATGGTATATAGCGTTTCTATATCAATTGCCGAGTGGAATAATATCAAAATTAAACCTGTAAGTAATATCGGCAAACCCAAGAAGCCAATTCCTGTCCCAATCATATGAATGTAGATGCTGCGTCTAGTAATCGGTAAACTATGAATAAAGTCAGAGGCTTGTTTCATTTGTAAAAACCGAAAAAGGAAGATGGCAAGTAATACTGGAATAACGATGACCAAGACAAACTGTATCATCTGCTGACAGGAAAAAAGGTTTTCGAATTCCACATATTCATTATTCTCATTCAAGATAATCGCTAACATTTCCAAAGGCAGCGCAAATATGAGGCCGACGAGATACAGGAAACCAATCCAGCCAGTGCTTCTGAAAATATAGATAATCAATTCTCTATTAAACCAGGTTATTCTGGATGACATAACCTATATCCCCCATTTCATAAATGAATATCTCCTCTAGAGTAAGGGGGAGAATATCTAATATTTCTGGCTGAAACTGATTAAAGTGCGATTTAATCATGGATTCTTTACCTTTAACGATGCAAACGATCACGCTGCCGCGTCTTTCCTTGTTTAGAATTTGAATTCCGCGGTATAAACCGTGGGGAATTTTATGTTTAAAGGCGATTTGCACTTTGTGTACATCCGCTTTTAAGTCATTCAAATCCTTTTGGATCACAAGCTCACCTCCATGTAAAATCCCGACATGATCGGCTAAATCTTCAATTTCCCGGAGATTATGGGACGAAAGTAAAATCGTCATATCCCTTTCCGATACATCCTGAATCAACAACTGCCTCACATTTTTACGCATGACCGGATCTAATCCATCAAACGGTTCATCCAGGATGAGAACTTCCGGCATCGTCGAGAGTGCGAGCCAAAAAGCAACCTGTCTTTGCATACCCTTCGATAGTTTATGTATTTTATTTTGGACGGGTATCGGAAATACTTCCTGTAATTGATAAAAACGTTCTTGATTCCATTCATTATAAATATGGCTATAAAAACCTGCCATTTGCATGATCGTATAGTTAGCCAGAAAATAAGGCGTATCAGGAAGGAAGAAACAACGATTTTTCACTTCACGGTTTTCAAACACATATGATCGATCAATTAGAACTTCACCTGCATCCTGTATCAGATTGCCTGAAAGCATTTTTAATAAAGTCGTTTTCCCCGCCCCATTTGAACCTAATAACCCGAATATGGAGCCTTTTTGTATGACCAAGGAGACGTTTTTGATCGCTTCTTTTCCTTCATATAATTTACTCACCTGTTTTATTTCAATCATGAATCTCCCCCCTTTGCCAATGGACTGATTTCCTTTATCAATCTATAAATCTCATGCTTATCGATTCCGATATAAAGAGCTTCAGCGAGTACCCTTGAAAGCTCGTTTCTGATCTTTTCTTCTTTCAATGAATTTTTCAAGGATTTAGGAGGAGCCACGAAATTCCCTTTGCCTGGTAATGTATATATAAACCCGTCAGATTCAAGCTGCTTGTACGCTTTCTGGATCGTATTTGGATTGATGGTCAATTCCTGAGCCAATATTCGTATGGATGGGAGCTGATTATGTTCCTGTAAAACTTCATTGATCATTAGTTCCTTTAACTTATCCATCAATTGCTCATATATCGGCTTTCCATTTTGAACATCCAACTCAAACATCATAAACCCTCCTTGCAAATGGGTGTATTACATCTCCTAATACAGTACATTATAAAACAATATCTTCCAATTTAAAACCAATTTAAAACCATTTTCACACAATACTCTCCATAAACTCGCTTTCATTTTGTTTAACAAGACTTACAGGAGGGAACTAATGATAGTAAGAATAAACAAAGGAGTTGTTTTCATTGAAACCATTATATACAGCTACAGTTACCGTACAAGGCGGTCGTGAGGGACATGTTAAATCAGAGGACGGGATTCTGGACTTCGATGTGAGATCACCGAAGGAATTAGGAGGTTCCGGTGAGCGCGCCACAAACCCTGAACAGTTATTCGCAGCCGGTTACGCGGCTTGCTTTGACAGTGCCTTGAATCTTGTTCTGCAAAAAGAAAAGAAAAAAGTCGATACTTCCGTGACGGCAAATGTCACGATCGGTAAAGATGAGGAAGACGGCGGCTTTAAATTGGCTGTAAGATTGGATGTTTCTATTCCCGACCTAAGCAGGGAAGAGGCTGAAGACTTCGCCAAAAAAGCACATATGACCTGCCCCTATTCAAAAGCGACTCGCGGGAACGTCGATGTCACCTTGATTTTGGTATAAGATTATGCAAGGGAATGGATACGGCATTAAGGCCGGCTCCATTCCCTTTTTTCTTAGTTCACTTCTTCCAATCCCTTCAATTTTAAAAGAAAGACCAGACCTATTACCGCCATGATGATCAAAGAGCCCAATGCCATCCTGCTCGCCAATGTACCGAGGTCATGGAATACCAACGTTATCGTTCCATATAAAAGCGGACCGATTATTGAAGAGACTTTTCCTGAGAATGCAAATAGTCCAAAAAATTGCCCCCTCTTCTCATCCGGGGTCAATTCAATGATATATGTCCGTGATGTCACCCACATCGAACCTAGCGAAATGCCGAACATACTCCCTGCAACCCAGAACCATAGAGCGGTTTGTGCAAAGACCGCTATAAATAAAGCAACCAAAAGCAGAACTCCCACATATGTCACAGCTAGCCGCGGCCCCTTCGACTGCGTGATGTATCCAAACAGAAACGATCCGGCAATACTCGATACTGTCGAAACCAAGTAAAGCAAAATGAATCCGCTTGAGGAAAATCCAACAACAGTCTTGGCATATACGGCCATCATGCCGATAGTGGTCGCAATTGCATCATTTAAAAAGAAATAAGCAATCATGAATGTAAAAACCGATCGATAGGATTGCATCTCTTTAAATGTGGATTTAATTTCCTTATAACCGGATAAAAAAGGTTGTTTCGCTTTTTGCTGTTTTGGAGACTCTTTTAAAAAAAAGAACAATGGAAGGGAAAAAACCAGAAATAAAATGGCCGTGGGAATAAAGGCTTCATGTGAACTCCCTTTACTTATGAATGGATAGATGGACAGGCCCACTAACGTTCCAAGGTAGCCTACCGCCACGCCAAATCCTGATATAAGCGGCAATTGCTGTTTCGTGCCTAAATCACTCATCATCGTATCATAGAAAACAAGACTCGAATGATAGAAAAACTTTGCTATCACAAATAAAAGAATGACGATCGCTAAGGAAATTGGAATGCCAAGAAGCTTCCCATCGAACGACGCCCCTCCAAATACCCCCATTAAAAATGTACATACAACAGAAATGAGTGTGAAAATCATAATGTATTTTTTCATTTTTCCCGTTCGATCGATCATGACACCGAACAGCGGGGAAAACAAAACTAGAAATAAACTGGCAATCGCATTTGCGTAGGAGATGAAGGTACTGGCAATCTGATCAAGAACGGCATTTTCCCCAATCTGTTCCTGGAGGAAGAATGGAAAGAAAATCGTATTGATATTAGAGGAAAAAATCGTATTGGCAAAATCGTAAAACGCCCAAGACAGAATGGGCAGGGAAAAATATAAACCAAAATTCCCCTTCCATTTTTTAGACTTCGGTTTCACCTGCAATTCCATCTGCTTTCCCTCCTTATTGATACTTAAATTATATGTATTCCATACCTTTCCAATAAATCCTTTAAGTCGGATTATAACATTGTGTAAAACATGATTTTTTCCTGGCTAACATGTAAAATTATGAAATGAGTCTGTCCTGCTAAATTTTAATCATTTTGCCTAATAGGAGTGTGAAAGATGATTGCATTTTTTCTTATTATCGTGATAACCATGCTTGTCCTGTTCGCTCTCTACGCTAAAAGATCAAAGAGTGATTTCCCTGAAAGCTTAATAATCCAGCATTCCCCCCTTAAAATTGGACATCGCGGTGCATCTGGATATTGCCCCGAGAATACAATGGCATCTTATAATAAAGCTATTGAATTGGGAGCTGATTTCCTGGAAGTAGATATCCATCTTAGTAAAGATGATGTACTTGTGGTTCATCATGATCCCACTCTGGATCGAACCACGAACGGCAAAGGGAACATCCGTGATTACACGGCTGCCGAATTAAAGGAACTGGATGCAGGAAGCTGGTATCATTCCCGTTATAAAAACGAAAGGATTCCTTTACTAAGTGAGGTATTGGAGAATTTCGGGTCTGAAGCCGGAATCTTAATCGAATTAAAACATCCATCTGCTTATCCCGGCATTGAACAGAAACTTGCAGAGGAATTAGGAAAGTTCCAGGAATATTCAACAAGTGAAAATAGGATAATGGTTCATTCGTTCGATATGGAATCCATGAAAAGGTTTCATCAATTAATGCCGGACATACAAGTGGGCGTTTTGATAAAACGCCCAATTAATGACCAAAAATTAAAGGAGATTGCCGAGTTTGCATCATTTTTGAATCCAAAGCAAACAATTTTGAGTAAGAAACTGCAAATGCGAATCCAAAAGCACGGGATGAAAGTATATACATGGACCGTCAACAATAAAAAACAAATCCGCATGTTCAAAAAGATGCAGTTAGATGGGATCATTTCTGATTTTCCTGATTATTTTTTTGATTGAATCTTTGAAGGAATTTGCCTTCTTTAATAACTTTACACTTGATTTCAGAAATCCGCTCCCTTTCCGCCCGCTGTCTGCCAAGCCTCATCAAAGCAAGCATCCAGCGGGGTATCATCTAGCCAGTTTTCGGCATGAGTGTCGCAAATTTCTTCAATCTAATAAGGGTTACAGTAAAAAACATTAAGGATAATCTAGTCTCGTTTTAAAATCATGGTTCGGGGTGAGGCCATTCCGAACCTCCTTCTTAAAAAAACATCCTGTTGTTTTAAGAAGGAGCACTTTTTTTGGGGCCGTTCACGCCGTTTTTCGACCCACACCGCACTTTATTCGACCGATCACGCATTTTTTCGACCCACACTGCACTTTATTCGACCGTTCACCCATTTATTCGACCCACACCAGACTTTATTCGACCGTTCACCAATTAGTTCGACTACACCGTACTTTTTTCGCCCACCTTTTGTCCACAACTGAACAATCCGCTAATGCGCATTGTTATTTTAATAACAATGAAAGAATTGTATCTCATGCGCGTCCGTTCCATAATAGGCCCATCGCTGTTGACTTCGTCTCCATCGATAACCTGCCACGGAATTATAGCCGACATATGTGGGGTAAAACCAAAATGAGCGGCCATTTTTAAGCCAAACATACGTATGTTTGTATAAACACCCTTTCATTGAACCAGTGTCCATTGCCTTAGACATTCCATCATGAAGTTGTGGAGTGAATAATTGCGGAGCTATATGAGGCGGGCCTCCTCCGTGGGGCGGCCGCGGCGGCGGCTGGTCCACGGAGGACGGGCCAGGCGGGCCAGGAGGAGTCCTTATATCCATTATTTGATTTTCAAATGGATATGGCACTGCCAAGAAATCATTATCCATGTTTCGGAGATGTGCATTTTGATATATATTTTCAGTACCGTTATTGTTATTCTGTTGATCGAATGAATTGTATGGTTTCATACTTTTTCACCTCATAATTGAACTTCCTTTTATCCGTATGTAGACGAACGACCATATGTGCATCTTCATTCCGAATTACTTGTCTCGACTCTGGGGTTCTACAGAAATATTTAATCAGAAAATATTCCCTGTTTATTTTTTGAAAAAATCCCTATATTTTTTAGCTTTCTTGCACTAGAATTTGATATAGTGTTCTTAATGATTTAAACTCAATAAGGTCAAAAGCATTTCAGGCCCTGAATCATTTTTGGAGGCCAAATTTTCTTATCTTAGAAAAAACGAGGGATTCCTATGTGGGAATTATTATTAGAATTCGATTATCAGACCGTTCGCCATGCGGTATGGGCAGGTTACTTATTTACCTTTGTCTTTCCACTGGCTGCGTTTTACTTCTTAAATAAAAAGCAATCGCTCTTGAACGACAAATATCAAGCTTCCGTTCATACAGATAAAAGTAAATCCCCTGTTCATGCGGGCAGCATTTTTGACTGGCGCGGTGCACAGCGCTTCTTCACATTTATCCGGCAAAAGGATTCACCAGATGATTCCGATGAGCCAAGCCTCCTTCTCGTTGTTTAATCACTAACAATTTGAGGAGGAAATTATATTGAAGAAGAAAAACATGTTTCTAATTGCCGTACTATTTCTGGCAACGACCCTATTGACAGGATGCTCAGCAGCAACGAGCGGTCCATTTCATACCGCTTTGGTTAACCCGATGACAAAAATGCTGGAGTTTAATGCTGATTTATTTAATGGCAACTATGGTTTAAGCATCATCATGATGACATTTTTGATTCGCCTTGTCTTGCTTCCACTGACTGCCAAGCAATATAAAACACAGCTTAGCATGAAAACGAAGATGAATGGGCTGAAACCGGAAATGACTGCAATCCAGCAGAAAATCAAAGAGACGAAAGATCCATCTAAACAAAAGGCCCTTCAACAGGAAATGATGCAGCTTTACCAAAAGCATGGAGTCAATCCTTTAAACATGGGCTGTTTGCCGCTCTTAATTCAAATGCCGATTCTAATGGGCTTTTATTATGCAATCCAAGGCTCCCATGAAATTGCGACCCATAGTTTCCTTTGGTTCAGCCTTGGTCAGCCGAATATTGCCATGGCGATTATTGCTGGTGTCATTTATTACTTCCAATCGGTCATTTCCATGAGACAAATGCCGGAGGAACAACAGAAACAAATGAAGATGATGAGCCTGCTCTCACCAGCAATGATTTTATTCATTTCTTTCTCCGCTCCTGCTGCTTTGCCGTTATATTGGTCAATCGGAGGTATATTCATGATTGTTCAGTCCATCGTGCTTCAGCGAATATATAATAAAGACCATGCCGTTGTTCCGGCTGCAAATGAAACGGTTATGAAAAAAAGCTAATCCAATTGGATTAGCTTTTTTTTCATACAGTGAAATTTTCGCGAGTAATTGCTAGCCTTGATGGAAAGTGGATTTTCAGGGCGAAATTCACTGTTTTATTTCTTCGGCAATGGATTTGTTGAAACCTTTTCGAAAAACTTCTCTACATATTCGAAATCCGTGTAAAAGAACAATAATAGGTCACCCGGTTGTGATGCTTCCCAGGCTTTTATGAATGCGTCCAATTCATTAGGTTCGATTAAGGTCCGATCTTTTTGTAACCCTGCTTCTACGGCAGCTTCCTGAAGCAGCCTGGCTACTTCGAAAGGCTCCCTGCCTCGCAAATCATCGTCTTCTTTAATGATGAACAGATCAGAATTCATGGCCGCCGCCTTGGAGAGCCTGATAAGCTCTTCATCAATACGGTCCCCAGGTCCTGCCAAAACAGTGATAAGACGATTTTTGTTATAAGCACTGACCGTTTCGAATATGGCCTTCAATCCTGCTTCATTATGGGCATAGTCGATGATGATCGTGCGCTCTTTCAACTTTTTTAAATTGAAACGTCCTTTGGACAAATTCGTATCAGGCATAAATGTGGCAGCCTTCCTTCGTAGTTCTTCCATGGAAATTCCTTGAGTTTCGGCTGCGGCTAACGCCTGAAGTAAATTGGCGATATTATGACGTGCCATGCCGGAAATCGTTATTGGAATCTTGATGCAATCCATAAATTGATGGATGACACCACTAGATGAATGACAGATTACACCTTGTTCATTGACGTACCAAACTTTACATCCACCATTTATCGCAGCCTTAACGTGAGGCTGGGTGGCATCAGTAGAGGTGTAAATGACCTCTCCATCTGTATGGGCGTTCATGGCAGCCACATTCGGATCATCTGCATTCAGCACACAATAGCCTGTCTTCATTACGACTTCGGCTACCAGCCTCTTTAATTTAATGAGATCATCCAAAGTATCGATTCCATCACGGCCGAGGTGATCCTCACTTACATTGGTAATGATCCCCACATCACATTTACGAAAAGCAAGACCTTCACGCAGAATCCCTCCTCTGGCCGTTTCCAATACGGCTACATCAACTTCAGGATGGGCCAATACCATTCTTGCACTGACCGGACCACTGCAGTCGCCTTGATCCAAAACCTCATCTCCGATATATACTCCATCAGAATTCGTCATACCCACTTTTGTATTTTCATTAGACAGAAAATAATGAACCAATCGGGTCGTTGTCGTCTTTCCATTTGTTCCGGTCACTGCGATGATCGGTATAGCTGCCTCTTCCCGAGTCGGAAATAAATAATCAACAATGGCCTTGCCTACATCCCTTTTTTTCCCTTCGCTCGGATAATGATGCATTCGAATTCCCGGAGCAGCATTCACTTCAATAATTGCAGTCCGTGAATGTTCGATTGGTTTTGATATATCCTCACAAATAAAATCGATTCCGGCTATATCCAAACCGATCGCTTTCGCGGCAGCAGCCGACATATTCTTAATGGTGGGATGAACCTGATCCGTTACATCGATTGCCTTTCCACCAGTTGAAAGATTTGCATTGCCGACAACTTGAACCAATTCCCCTTGATTCGGAATGGTATCGAGCGTCCGATTCGATTTTTCCAAGTAACAGGTCACGGTATGTGTAAGTGGGATTTTTGACATCGGCTTCTCATGTCCTTCCCCCCGTAAATCATTACAGTTTTCTTTTTCTATCAATTTACGTATCGATTCCTTACCGTTGCCAATAACATAGGGAGGAAGCCTCAAACTAGCTGCTATAAGTTCACCGTTGACTATCAGTAACCGATAATCATGTCCTTCAATATGCCGTTCGACTATGTACTTCTCCACATGCGACTCCAAACAATTGATTACATTGAATAGTTCATCCTTATTTTTGATATGGGTGATGACACCCTGCCCCTGCCTCCCATTATACGGTTTAATGACCAGCGGAAAACCCAGCCTGTCCGCCGAGGCAAAGATATCTTCGATGGAATGGGCAACTTCACCTTCAGGTACAGGGAGGCCACACCCTCTTAAAATTGATTTGGTCAATGATTTGTCACATGAATTCTCAACGGCAATATTCGAAGTCTGGCTGGAAATTGTCGCCTGGACATACTTCTGCCTTGTACCGGTTCCTAAACGCAGTAAGCTTTCATCACCCATACGCTCGACAGGGATGCCTTTTGCTTGTGCTGCCTTAAAAATGGCTTCGGTACTTGGACCCAGTTTATTTTTATAATATAACTGCTCTATTTGTTTTACATAAGATTGTACATTTATATGCTTTTCACCATTCAGGATGGCTTCCGCGATATCTTTTGCTGCTAAAAAAGCTTGAAGGCCTGAGTGAGGTTCCTGATAGTCATAGGTCACATAATAAAAACCCTTCTTTTCCATCATAATCGTTTTTCCACGAATGGCTTCGATTCCGGCCAGGTTTTGAAGCTCAATCGTCATATGCTCCAATATATGTCCCATCCATGTTCCTTTTCTCAGCCTTTCGGCAAAACCGCCTCGATACCCTTTTGAACATGTATGGCTTCCCAGGTTCGGGAGCGTCTTTAACAATTTTTCATTGAATCCAGGTATTGAATCAGATGGTTTCTGTTCCAGTTCCCCTATATCCAATTCAATGCAAATCGTCGGTGTATAAGCAAAATAATTAGGTCCTTTTAAATAACGGACTCGATTGATTATCATTGTTGGATCCCCTTTTTCATCAACAATTTCCTTTTAAGCAGGTCAAAACGGTATCCCCTGGTTAGTGCATGAAGGTTAAATCCCGAAAGAGTCAACTCTTCACTGCCATTCTCAGAAGTTGTGATATTGATATAATCACTGGTGCTGCCATCAAGAACCAATACTTGATGTTGGCCAACTACTTCAAAAAGACTGTCTTTAACTAAAATTGCTGTATTTTCATCAATGCCAATACCCATAATTTCCTTTTTCCCTGCTATCGCACTTAACAGGCGGTCAAAGCGGCCACGCTGGGAAAAATGTTGATCGATTATCAAACCGTCAAGGAAGCCGAAGCCTACCCCAATCTCAACCTTTAACTTATTGTCATTCAGCATCGTGTCAGCAGCAATGATCATATGCTTACCTAAAATGGAAGCGCCAGCACTTGTCCCTGCTATCACCATTCCTTTATGCCAGGCTTTAGAAAGGGCATCGTGGAATTTGGTTTTTCCAATCAGCTCAAACAATCGGCTTTGGTTTCCCCCTGAAATGAAGATGGCGGAAAAAGATGTCAGCTGTTCACAAATTGCCGGGTCATCTGCATCCTGCCTTGAATCCAGCTTGATCACTTCCACCCTGCCCACGCCTAAATCCCTGAAAATCTTGATATACTCTGTACTCACTTCCTCAGGAATTTCACTCGCTGTAGGCAATATTCCTATTCCGCCATCCCTATTACGGGTTGCAAGCTCGACAAATTTATTTAATACCTCACCTTCAAGGCACTTATCCTCTGCCCCGCCAATGATAAGTAATTCACCACAATTCATTCATCATACTCACCTTTACAAATGGATTAACATCATGAAATTGCTCAAAATAGAACACATAATGACTAGTATGGCAACTTCTATCAATCTTCATTCATAAAAATGGCAAACTGCAGAATTTTGTTTAACTTAATGAAAAGAGAGGAAAAGTAATAGAGTAAAAAAAATAAAAGGAGTGTGCAAAAATGAGCCAAAACCAAATAAAAGAAAAAGTGTTGAACATCATCCGTGATCATAAAATAGGAGTTTTATCTTCAGTTGAAAACAACAAACCACATTCACGCTATATGACATTCTTTAACGATGATTTAACTTTATACACACCAACGAGTGGAAAGACGGAAAAAATTGATGAAATTGAAAAGAATCCTAATGTTCATATCCTGATCGGCTATGATAATAAAGGATTGGGCGATTCTTACCTGGAAATCTCAGGTACCTCGAAAATAAACGATTCTCAGGAACTGAAGGATAAATTATGGAATGAATCATTTGAAGATTGGTTCGAAGGTCCGAAAGATCCGAATTATTTAATCCTGCAAATTAAGCCGGAAAGCATCCGGTTGATGAACAACAACGGTGAACCTCCACAAGAATTATCATTGTAAATCTTTATTTTTTGTACTTACGCCAATTCACGAGTATTACGCTCAAACTCACGAGTTAAACACCAATACTCACGAGTAAATGGCCTAAACTCACGAGTAAATGGCCCAAACTCACGAGTTAAACACCAATACTTCCGAGTAAATGGCCTAAACTCACGAGTTAAACACCAATACTCACGAGTATTTGATGGAAATTCACGAGTATTACGCCAATTCACGAGTAAATGACCGAAATTCACGGCATTTCACTAAAAACACAATACTATAATAAAAATATCGCTAAAAAACAGTTAAAAGCCCGCACATGAGTGCGGGCTTTTTTCACGATTATACCAACTCTGATTGGATATAGTGCAAAATCAGATTGGCTGTATGCTTTAATGAAGAGACATGTGTCCGCTCGAAGGCATGTGATGCATCGATTCCCGGTCCGATCAGACCATGTACGACATCATATCCTGCCCGAATTGCAGCGGAAGCGTCCGATCCATAATATGGATAAATATCAACGCGGTAGTCGACGGCATTTGCTTGGGCAAGTGAGACTAAATGCTGACGCAGTTTATAATGATAAGGACCTGAGGAGTCTTTTGCGCAAATGGATACGCTGAATTCATCCGTCGATTGTCCATCACCGATCGCGCCCATATCGACTGCTAGATATTCGACTGTTTTCTCAGGGATATTGGAATTTCCGCCATAGCCGATTTCTTCATTGTTGGAAATCAGGAAATGGGTCGTATAGGCCAATTTTATTTTTCCTGCGGAAATGAGGTCAATGATATGAAGGAGGATGCCAACGCTAGCTTTATCATCCAAATGCCTTGATTTCAAAAAGCCTGTATCCGTCACTTCCACTCTCGGTTCAAAGGAGACAAAATCTCCAACAGAAATGCCAATGGCCTCGGTTTCCACTTTAGTTTTCACGACAGCATCTATCCGGACCTCAATTGTCTCATCATCACGCTTGGCATCGCCGGCATTTTTATATACGTGGACAGAGGTCTGATTGATTAAAATGGTCCCGGTGATGATGGCTCCGTCAGCTGTATGGATTTTACAATACTCCCCTTCCACTGAGTTCCAGCGGAAACCGCCGATCATCGTCAATTTAAGGCGGCCATTCGCCTTGATTTCTTTTACCATGGCTCCCAGGGTATCGACATGGGCAGTCAGCAAGCGTTGTTTGTTATCATCTTCGCCTTTTAATGTAGCAAGCAATGCCCCTTTATTCGTGATGTTATAAGAAACCTTCCTCTGCTCCATGAAATCGGCCGCGTATTTAATGGCTTGTTCAGTATAGCCGGAGGGGCTGGGTATGGACACCAATTCTTTTATGTAAGATACGATTTCTTTTTCTTCGATCACGCTCATGCATATCTCTCCTTTCCTCTTTGTTCATTATATCTTTTCATGGCAACTTTTAACATATTAAAAGACCGCCAAAAGGCGGCCCTTTAATAGATTTAACTCATAAAAGCCATTACAGGCAAGATGGCCATAGCTAATGTTGCAATTCCATATAACGCTAAATTCTCCATATTCACTCTTCTTTTCCACTTATCGCGCCATACCTTGTATCTGTCCATATCTTCGGTTCTCATTTAAAAAAACCTCCTTCATGATGAAAGTTCAACTTACTTCAACTGTCTTTGTTTGTTGGACATTTCCTTCATATACTCCAAGAAGGCAATTCTCTTTTCGTCTGGATAGGCTGTAATGTCTGCAATGATTTCCTCTTCGAGAGGTTTCAGTAAACGGCCAACCGATTCAGTAAACAATATTTCTAACTCTCTCTTTGTTTCATTAGGATTTCTCACTTCCATCAATATCACCCTTCCAATTACTTACTATTATCTATATAACCTTTATCCACTTCATTGAAACGCAAAAAAACGACCGCCCATATAGGCAGCCGCTTTTCATCAATTAAATTATTTCGTTACCCCGACATTATGCCATTGATATTGACGGCCTGCGAGATAATCGTAACCTGTAACACGTTCATTCACTCCAGCCAATTGATAACGGAATAATGTCGGAATGACCGGAACCTCTTCATGGATCAATTCTTGCCACTCATTATACGTATCGATCCGATATTGATCATCGAAGGCTTCCTCTGAAATCCCTTTAGCAAGGAGCTCATCATTTTTTTCATTCACCCAGCGGGTATAGTTAAATTCTGCAGATCTGGACCAAATTCCTGATGGATCCGGATCGGAAGCGACACCCCATGCAGCTGAATATACATCAACTTCGTCATTATCCTTTTTCAGCAGGTCATAGAATGAATTGAACTCATGCAGCCTTCCATCTTGCAATTCGACGTCCAAACCTACTTGTTCCCATTGCTGGATATAATACTTCGCTAGTGGCTCAGAAACATCGGAACCGCTCATGGAAGCAAAGTTGATCTTGAACTCTTTTCCATCCGCATCTTCTCGAATGCCATCGTTATTCGTATCTACAAAACCTGCTTCATCCAAAAGTTTTTTAGCTTTTTCAGGATTATATTCATATGCTTTTACATCTTTATTGTTATATTTAAAGTTCGGTGTAATGACAGAGTTGGCAGGGAAGCGAAGGCCCTTGAACATTTTTTCGCCAACTTCTTCATTATTGATGGCATATGCCATTGCCTGACGAAGGCGTTTATCACCGAATTTTGGATTCTCATCCATAACATTTTCTTCTTTTTCCTTATCATAATGACCGAAGTTGAAACCAATATAGGAATAAGCCAATTCAACTTTCCCCAATAATTCGACATTGTCCAGTTCCTTGGCCTGTTCATATTGCTCCGCCAGGACCTCCGCTACATCGAGGTCGCCATTTTCAAGTGACTTGACGACAACAGACGGATTCACGACTTTTAATGTGACACTGTCCAATTTAGGTTCACCGCGGTAATAATCTTTGTTCGCTTCGAATTCGACCGCTTCCCCTTGAACGATTTTCTTCACTTTGAATGGTCCAAAACCAACCGGATTTTTACGGATTTTATCCGATGATTCCAAATCTGCAATCGGAACATCTTTTAAGTATTCTTTATGAAGCGGGTATGTCCATAATCCGGTCGTGACGGAAGGATTCGCTTTTTTGAAAGTGAAAGTGATTTTCTTGCCGTCGACTTTTATGCCTGAAATCTTGTCCGCTTTCCCTTCATGATACTCCTCCATACCCTCGATTAAAGCCATTTGTTCATCATAGCGTACACCTTTATAATCTTTGCTTCCCATGACAAGGTATGCATATTCTAAATCAGCGCCTGTCACAGGTTTTCCATCATGCCACTTCACATTATCCTTAATCGTCAGCGTAACCGTTTTATGATCATCCGAAATCTCATAGGAAGCGGCACCTTCATTCGTGAAAACATAGTTTTCGTCTGTATCCAATAAATCTTCATCAAAGAATGTGATAACTTGGTTATCAGGCTCGCCTTGATAGAAAACTTTGTTTAATATCCCTTCAAACGGGGTATCGGATACCAATCCATATGTCAAATGGCCGCCTTCAATCGGCTCTCCTTGATTCGTCGTCTTTGTCGGGAATTTAGAGGTATCGACCTGTTCGACATCTTTCCCTTTTTTCTCTTTCGTTGACGATTTCTCCGTATCATCCGAACATGCAGCAAGCAGTAGAGACGAAATGGCCAATGCACTTAATACCTTACTGTAGCTTTTGATTTTCATATCATACACTCCCCTTTTTTATGCTCTTCTTTGTCTTGCATCGGCGGCGCGTTTTAACGCTTGACCAACGAAATTTATACTCAGCATCAACACTAAAATCATGAGTGATGCGGGTACCCATATCCACCACTTGTTTTCCAGAACATCTGGATTTCGAGCATAGCTGATGAGCGTCCCTAAACTCGGTGTGCTCTCCGGAAGACCGAACCCTAAGAAAGTCAAACTGGATTCTAGGCCAATATTGCCAGCAAGGTTCAAAATG
The DNA here is from genome assembly GCF_056502895.1 of Bacillus sp. T-10(2022). Lineage (NCBI taxonomy): Bacteria > Bacillati > Bacillota > Bacilli > Caryophanales > Bacillaceae > Bacillus > Bacillus sp. T-10(2022). Next base: position 1,608,072 of record NZ_CP113518.1, on the reverse strand, counting down.
AAGTTAACGATGATCAGTGAACTGACATTGGGCAGAAGCTGAAACAGGATGATTTTCCAATGTGGCGTCCCGAGTGTCTGTGAGGCGTGGATATAATCCAGCTCACGCTCTGACAAAGCCTTTGAACGAATCAGCCGGGCCTTACCTGTCCATAAAAACATCGTCATGATTAAAATGAAAACATATACATTGAAGATCGGTACAATCGTGACTACAACGATGATGAACATCAATTGCGGCAGGGCAATCACGAAATCGATAATACGCATGATCACATTATCGGTTGCCCCGCCGAAGTAGCCAGCCAGAAGCCCTAATGATAAACCGATGATAGCGGTGAATAATGTTATGAATAAACTGATCGTGAATGAATTCCTTGTACCCACTATCAATTGTGCAAATACATCCCGGCCGCCATAATCGGTTCCAAGCCAATAGTCTGAAGATGGTTCCATATAAATGGAGAGGAAATCGACCTTGGCTATTTCCTTGGCGTCCATGAAGAGCGACGCACCGTAAACAAAAATCAATATGGCTGCTAATATAATCAATGAGCCCATGGCAAGCTTATCCTTTTTGATTTCCTGCCAGATGATTTTGATTCCTGAAGGGCTCACATCGTTAACTTGTATGTTCTTTCCGGTTTCTACTTTCATTTCCATAAGACTCACCCCGCTCCTATTCTATCCGTATGCGCGGATCGACCGCACTAAGTATGATGTCCGAAAGAAGAGTGCCAAGCAGAGTGGCAAATCCCGTCATCATGACGATGGCCGTGACAACGCTGAAATCCCGCAGACTGACTGAACTAAGGAAAAGCTGCCCCAGACCCGGATAACTGAAAATGGTCTCGATTATGACCGCGCCGCCGATCAATCCAGTAATTTCATAACCTAAGAATGCCGCTATCGGTAAAAAGGAATTTCTCAGGATATGCCGTGAATATACTTTTGATTCAGGCACACCCTTCGAACGCGCTGTCCTTACGAAATCCTTGATTTTATTATCGATGATTTCATTTCGCAAATATTGGATCGTACTTGTTGTTGCAATTAAAGCTGTACTTAAAGCTGGTAAAATCAAATGATTGATCTTGCTTACAACATAGGCGAATGTTCCTTCATCCACCTTTGAATCGACACTGCCACCAGACGGGAACCAATCCAGGGCAAATCCGAAAACGAATAACATGATTAAAGCAAAAATGAAAATCGGCGTGCCAAATCCTACATAGCTATAACCCGTAACGGTTTTATCCACCCAGGTATCGTTATACCTTCCGCTAAGTATGCCTAATGGAATCGCAAGCATATATGTAAAGATCAGCGTGACCAACGCCAGGAACACCGTGTTCCAAAGCCTGTCTTCGATAACATCCATGACGGGCGTCTTATGTGTATAGGAAATACCGAAATCCCCCTGTACTGCATTGGATGCCCACCTTATATATTGTTGGTACCAGGGGTCATTCAAACCCAGTTCTTCCCTGATCCTATCAAGCTCGGCCGGGTTGGCCCTAGGATTTATTTCCTGACCTGACAGTGCATCTCCCGGCATTGCTTTTGCCATCATGAAAACGATGATGCTCAATAAAAAGAGCTGCGGGATCATAACTAATAAACGCCTTAGGATAAACTTCCACATATTCCTTCCACCTCCTTATTGTAATGCGACTCTATGTGTCGATGAAATTGGCTTCAAATCGTAGGCACGTCCATTCTCATCGAAATATTTTGAGTAGGTAGACTCATATTCCGAGGTGAGTTTTTTTCTAAGCTGCACTTTATCTTCGCGAACTTCCGGCTCTAAATCCGGAATGGCGGCAATCAGGCGCTTCGTGTATATATGTTGCGGATTTTCATAGATTTCCTCGCTTTTGCCTTCCTCTACCAACCTACCGCGATACATAACGCCCATCCGGTCACACATATGCCGGATTACACCTAAGTCATGACCGACAAATAAATAAGTCAAATTGAACTCCTGTTGAAGATCCTGAAGGAAATTCAATACCTGTGCCTGAACGGAAACATCCAGTGCTGACACCGGTTCATCCGCAATGATCAGTTTAGGTTTCAATGTCAAAGACCTGGCAATCCCAATCCGCTGGCGCTGTCCCCCTGAAAATTCATGAGGATACTTGTGAATCGACTCCGGACTGAGTCCGACTTTGTCCAAGAAGTCCTGGACGATTTTCTTTTCCTCTGAAGGTGATAACCGTTCGAAGTTCCTCAGCGGTTCGGCAATGATGTCAAGTACCCTCTTCTTGGGATTCAATGATGAATACGGGTCTTGGAAAATCATTTGGATATCTTTTCTAAATGGTTTAATTTCTTTTCTACTTAAAGATGCTAAATCCCTGCCTTCAAACAGGATTTGTCCGGATGTGACATCATTCAGCTTGACCACTGCCTTGCCTGTCGTGGACTTGCCGCTTCCGGATTCCCCGACCAACCCATATGTTTCCCCTTGCTGCAGCTCAAAGGAAACACCGTCCACGGCCTTTACGTGATCGACCACCCTTCTGAAAAAACCGCCCCTTATTGGAAAATGCACTTTCAGATTATCTAATTTGAGTAATGTCATGGGCCGATGCATCTCCTTCAGCTTGAAAATAAAATTTTTTATAGCACGTACAGCGCACAAAATGGTCGTTGCCCACTTCGTGAAGTTGGGGTGTCTCTTCATGCGCATGCTTAGGTATCCAAGGAATCCTATCTTGGAAACGACATCCTATCCGATCCATTTTAGCTATCGATGGAACGATTCCCTCAATAACGTGCAACCGGTTTTTCTCGTGTGCAGCCGAAGGAATCGAATTTAATAACGACCTCGTATATGGATGCAGCGGATTGTTGAATATCTCTTTAACACTTCCCGTTTCCACTACCTGACCTGCATACATGACAACGATCCTGTCAGCGACCTCTGCTACGACGCTCAGATCATGTGTGATTAAGATGATCCCCATTTTTGTCCTGCTTTGGATATCCTTCAGCAGATCAAGTATTTGTGCTTGAATCGTAACATCCAGTGCCGTCGTGGGTTCATCGGCAATGACCAGCGCAGGGTTGCAAGCAATGGCAATCGATATCATTGCCCTTTGCCGCATTCCGCCCGAGAGCTCATGCGGATATTGCTTGTACGTCCGTTCAGGATAAGGAATTCCCACTTGTGTCAAAAGTTCGATCGTCCTGTTCTTTTTTTCAGCACTGGAGAGTTCAGTATGGTAATCAAGATTCTCCTCGATCTGTTTTCCTATGGTCATGAGCGGGTTCAAAGCCGTTAATGGTTCCTGGAATATCATACCCAATTCCTTACCACGGACTTTATTCATTTGCACATCATTCAACTTTAGTAGATTTTGACCTTTATAATTGATATTTCCTTCGGATTTCGTTCTCTGCTTATTATGTAATTGCATGATAGATAAGGCCAAGGCACTCTTTCCACAACCTGATTCTCCAACAACTGCTACAATTTCATTTTCATTCACCGTAAACGAAACATCATCCACCGCTGCATGATATTTGTTACCGATTCGAAATGAGGTAGTTAGGTTCTCTATTTGTAAAATAGCTTTCTTCATCCTTGCTCCCCCTAAACTATTTTATCGGGAAAATAATTAATCTTCTGATAATTAGTTAAAATTTTAATCAATTTATTACATTTATACAACAGTTTTTTTAGAAAATAATCACATTTTTTTCATATTTTATAACTTTAGGAATAATTTTCTGCAATAAAAAATCGTTTCCTTTATAACTGTTATACAGTAAAGTTTTGAAGTCCGATTAAATATATAGAATCAATAATTTTGAATTTATTATTTCAAGATAGCTTTTTTAAAGTTTATGCCCATTTATTTACCTTGCCGTTTTACGTACCGCGGAATGGTTCCGGTTGAAGTATTTTAATATTTCAGAAAAATTAGTATATTTGCAAGAATATCATAGAAAAGGTAATTACTTCATATATATTTCAATACTTTTAAAAAAACACCTAATTTTCATGTAATGCAATGAAACCTTTTTAAAACAGATTCGTAGAAAACGGTAGAAAATAAATGATGAGGTGATTGAATGTATTCACAAACTGTACAAACATATATGCCGTCCGTCATGCGGACGTTCGCTTTATCACTTGCCGTTTCCGTTTTAGGGATGGCTCTCGGCACTCTTGTACCGCCATCGTTGTTTCTTCCCTTGGCGATACTTGAGATCGCCATGTTGATTGGAGCATTCATATTGCGGAGGAAAAAAGCCATCGGCTACACATTTTTGTATAGTTTCACGTTGATTTCTGGAATTACGACCTATCCGATCATCGCACACTACCTAGCTGCTGCAGGGGCAAATGTGGTGATCCTGGCAGGTGTGACGACGACAGTCGTATTTGGAGGACTGGCGATTTATGCCACAACCACCAAAAGGGACCTTTCTTTCTTGGGAGGGATGTTATTTGCGGCCTTGCTAGCTTTAGTGGTCATTAGCATATTCAACATTTTCTCTCCATTAAGCTCTACAGCCATGCTGGTCTTTTCCTTTATCGGGATTTTAGTTTTCAGTGGTTATATTTTATATGATTTCAATCGAATGAAGCATTACGGGGTAACAGCCGAAGAAGTACCGCTCATGGCCTTGAATCTATATCTTGATTTCATTAACCTATTCATTAACATCTTGCGCTTCTTTGGTATTTTAGCAAGCGATGACTAAAGTGCTAATAGTATCAAACCATAACATAAGAAAGACGCTTGGACTTATCCAAGCGTCTTTTCACATTTCTTTCCCATACGGTTAAGCTGTAAGATGTGAGTACTGATTTTCCCCAAACCCCTGCGTTGAATAAAAGACCAAATCACAATGAATTTGGTCTCAATCATTAATAAGAAAGAAGGGATGCGTATCTTATTTATATAATCCTGGATTTGATTGATCGGTCCATGGCAGTTTCACTCCGAAAGTACTAGCAATGAACTGTGTATCTTCCCTTCGTTTTTTCCTTATTTGGGCCCGTTGTTTTGCTGATTCATTTAAATTCATTTCCATCTCTGTTTCAGGAACCAAACGCGGAACCGGAATTGGTTTACCTTCTTCATTAATGGCAACAAATGTCAAGAAGGAAATGACGCATAAATTCCGCGCTCCTGTAACTAAATCCTCTGCAATCACCTTTACGATGATTTCCATTGATGTTCTGCCCGTATACGTCACGAAGCTTTCAAGGCAAACTGCATTTCCTTCGTGAATAGGGTGCAGGAAATCGACAGAATCAGTTGATGCAGTAACGACGTTGCTTCGAGCATGACGCATGGCTGATATAGCCGCTACATCATCAATGTATGCCATTAATTTGCCTCCGAACATCGTACCAATATTATTTGTATCCGGCGGGAGGACAAGGCTTGTTTTTATGACCAAAGAGTCCCGGCAATTTTTTGTTTCTTCCATGGTGACTGCACTCCTTTATGTCTGATTTCTCACTAGTCCACTTTATCGAATTCTTACCTGTAAAGCAATTCACATGCTTATTTTCCTGCTATTAGTCAAAATTATGCGGCCTATAGCGAAGCCCACTGCTTTCACTGCCCTTTTGACTGCTTGCCTTGCTGCAGCTCACGCAGGCTTAAGCCAAATGTCATTTGTAAATGCGGATAATCCTTGAACCCTGCCCAATCCCCTCCCCAATCGAAACCTAACTCTTTAGCGATGGTTACGACTTCCATCCAATCCGACTTTCCATTATCGTTGCCGTCATAACTCATGTCCCAAATGGCCTCGCCTTGTTTGTTAAGGAGGGCAAAATCTATCGCCAAACCGAAATTATGCAGCGACTCGCCACCTCTTGCATTCGTTACGATGTTGCCCGAGTCTGATCTGCCCTTTTCATATAGCTCATTTTGCTCGGCTATAGACCGGAACCCCGCAGTAATGATAACCGGGATGCCTTTGTCATTAGCCAATTGAATGAGCTCGTCTTTTTTTTCGGCGACAATCGGATTCAGCTCGTCAGTCAGTTCGATTTCATCCAGATCAGGAGGAAGCATATACTTGAACAAGAGCCCCAGTAACAATCCTAAAAAGCCCAATACCAAACATGTCCTTACCCAAGTGGCTTTCACTGAAAAATCCTTCCTTTACGAATATCTGTCTGAAAGTGAAAAACTCAACCAAAGACGGATGAGTTTCTTCCATTATAATTTTGCTTTCAATTCTTCAATTTGCAATAAATGCCGTTTTTCATGAAGTCCCACGAACGGGATCCATTGCTTCAAGCTTAAATCTTTAAACAAAGGATGTGGAAAAGACTTTTGTTCGAGATCAATTCCCTTTGCATGGACAACGACCTGTACAAAAGCTTTTCGGGATTCGGACAGCTTTTCCTTAACCTCACTCAAAGTTTGGTATGATTCTGACGGAATGACAAATGGCGGGGCCTGGACCTTCACTTCACGATTTAAAGTAAGCTCGATCGGTTTATCCACAGCAGGAACACTATCGTCACTTTTCAATTTATCGGATATGGTCTTTGTTATGGCCCTCTCCATTAAATATAAATGATCCAATACCTGGATGATGCTCCATCGTCCAGTTTCAGGATGGGCGTTCAGCTGTTCATCCGATAGTCCGTTGACCGCATTTAAAAGCTCTTCCCTGATTTTTTCATTTTCATTCATTTTTAGCATCTCCTCTTATAAGACTCGCTAATCTCCTTTAATTATTCCATGTCCTATAGGAAAGTGTAAAATAATAATACTTTTTGACAGAAACGAACCGATTAAAAGTTGTCTATTTTTTTAAAAGCTCTATGATAGTCATTAAGGTAAAATTCAAATGACTTTCAAAATTCATCATGGATAGTCTAAATAGGAGTGATCGTTATGAGTGGAGGACATATTCCATTCAGCCACAAAGGCCGCAGTGCCCTGCATGCAATACCCTCAAAAGGAAGCATATGGTTGATGCTCAAACAAATGTTCAATCGGGTACCATCCAAATGGAAGTTTTGCACTTTGACTTTATGTATAATGCTTTTCATTTCATTGCTTGAGTTCTCCATCCCCCAGTTGACGCAGTTTACGATTGATAAAGTCATTCCCGAAAAAAGATATGATTTGTTAATCTGGATTGGCACAGGAATTCTTTGTGCTAGCATCTTATTGGCTTTACTGAACTACTTTAACAGCTATATCGTTTCCAAGGTCGGTCAAAAGGCTATTATGGATATACGGAATAGCATGTATGACCATATTCAAACACTGGATATGAAATTCTTTGACAAAAACCGTACTGGTGACTTAATGTCCCGGTTGACCAATGATGTCAACTTACTGCAGCAGCTCATTTCTTCGAGCATGCTTCAAGTCTTGACAGACACGGTGACTTTCATTGCCGTGGCGGTATATATGCTTTTCATTAACTGGAAGCTGACCATTGTCCTTCTTTTTACATTCCCGTTCATGTTCTATATCACAAGGGTATTCGGGAAACGCATCAGGATGTCATTTAGGTCTGTGCAAAGTTCCGCAGGAGATGTCAGCAACCAGTTACAGGATTCCCTTTCAGGAATGCGGCTCATTCAATCTTTTACAAATGAAGAGTTCGAATCAAGGCGGTTTGCCGAGCGTAATCAGGAAAATATGGCTGCAAACGTTAAGTCCGTTCGGCTACGTTCCATGTTCGGTCCGATTATTGATTTATTGAACAATATCGGTCTTGTAGCAGTTATTGTGTTCGGTGCTTGGCAAGTGATGGAAGGTGAATTCACAATAGGATTAATAGTTGCCTTCCTCGCCTATTTAAGGTTGCTGCAGAGTCCCGTTCGCAATTTTAGCCGGGTCATCAGCATTGTCCAGCAATCAGCCGCCGCCTTTGAGCGGATAAATGAAATATTGGAAACTCAACCTGAAATAAGTGACAAGGGAAATGCCATTGAACTCCCTTCCATAAAAAAGCAAATTGAATTTCAATGTGTTGATTTTGCATATGATGAGGGTGTTCCCGTGCTCAGCAATTTAAACCTGACCATGAAAGCTGGTCAAGTAACCGCTCTGGTCGGCTCCTCTGGTGCAGGAAAATCGACCATCACGAGCCTTTTGATCCGATTTTATGATCCGCAAGATGGAACTATTAAAATGGATGGCCATGATATCAAAAATGTATCACTGAAATCATTAAGGGGACAAATGGGAGTTGTCTCCCAGGATATCATTTTATTCAACGGTTCCATCCGTGATAACATCGTGTATGGAAAACTTGATGCTACAGATGATGAAATCATCGAATCCGCCAAAGCAGCAAATGCGCATGACTTTATCAGTGCCTTTCCTGATGGTTATGATTCTCAAATTGGAGAGCGCGGAGTCAAGCTTTCAGGCGGACAAAAACAGCGCATTGCCATTGCCAGGGCACTTTTGAAAAATCCGCAAATCATCATTCTCGATGAAGCAACGGCGGCCTTGGATACAGAATCCGAACATTTGATACAGGAAGCTTTGTCACGTTTATTGATAAACCGGACTTCAATAGTCATTGCACATCGTTTATCGACCATTCATGATGCCGATCAAATAATCGTCCTGGAAAAAGGGCAGGTTCATGAAAAAGGAACACATGAACAGTTATTGCAAAACGACGGCAGATACAAGCAGCTCCATGACTTGCAGTTCCCGCAACTAAAAGCCATATTAAATTCCTAGCAAGCAAAAATGCACAGAATGTCTTTCTGTGCATTTTTGCTTTCATTTGAAATCATAACTTTTCAAAACCCGATTCGCAATGAGCTGATACCCTTTTTCGTTCGGATGTAACTTATCACTGAAATACTCTGTTTTCTTTTTACCTTCAAAAAGATCATTCGTAGGAATGAATAACATCCTTTTGTCTTTATCCGCTATTCCCTTTATTGACTGGTTATAATCGCGAATGTGCTTTTCAAGTTTTTGATTTCCTTTAATCGGGTTATATAGTCCCATTACCAGAATATCCGCTTTATCGTTTGCCTTTATCAGTGTTGCCGTAATCTTTTTCAGATGGCTGATATACTCCCGTTTACCCTCATTGATTTTACGATCACTGATTTTCTCCAAGTCCCCGCCGTTACTATTGATCAAGTCATTCGTTCCGATATAAACGATGAAAGTATCGGCTTCATCAAGTTTCGTTTTAATGCGGTAATCATCAAGCTGTTTCATCACCCCATCCGTTTCCTGGCCTTTTATACCGTAATTCCAAAAACTCACTTTTTGTTCCGATTCCGGGTTATTCAATTCATCCTCCAGGCCTTCTATATATCCTTCCCCGTCCTTATCCCCTTTTCCATAGGTTAACGAATCTCCAAAAGCCATCACCCTTTGCACATCTTCCGACTCCGAGGCCTGAAATTCAAATGCAGCAAAACATATAACCAGTACTATAATCAAAAAAACTGACAATTTTTTCATTTGGTTCTCCTCTGTCTTTTTACTAGAAGTATTTAATCCTTTACATACCCCAAAAACCTGCAGACGTAACATAAAAAAGGAATTGTCAGATAAAGAGTAAAGAGTGTATGATAATAAAAAACTTTCAATGGATTGAGTGTCATTTACCGTCCCTTAAACAAAAAACGGGATTACCCTTCATTCTGGAGATTGAATAAATGATAGTTAGGAGTTTAAATCATGGAAGAGCACATAGAGTTTAGAGAGGCAGAACTATCTGATCTACCCAGAATTGTTGAAATATATAATTCGACAATTGCTTCAAGAATGGTCACGGCGGATACGGAGCCTGTATCCGTTCAATCGAGGGTTAAATGGTTTGAGGAACATCATTCAGAAAGTAGACCGCTATATATCATTACTATAGAAGGGAAAACTGCTGGATGGATGAGCTTTCAATCCTTCTATGGCCGACCGGCATATAATTTCACTGCCGAAATCAGCATTTATATTGATGATTATTTCCGGGGAAAAGGAATCGGACAAATTTCGATTCAAAAGGCAATTGAATTGAGTCCAAAATTAGGTATTAAGACTATATTGGGTTTCATTTTCGCCCACAATATACCGAGCCTTAAGCTTTTTTCCAAATTCGGGTTTGAAGAATGGGCACATTTACCTCAAGTTGCCGAGCTGGATGGCATTGAGCGGGATTTAATCATTCTCGGTAAACGTGTTGATATTTAATATAATTCTTTAGAGCTATTGCCTTGAGCAGTAGCTTTTTCAAATTAATACAGGTCGAATTGGCTAATTTAAAAATAACGATATGCTTTTTGGAGGGAAAAATATTCAGACTCTCTTTTACTTGCTAACGCATTTAATAGCGTATCCAATTCTTGACTTGCTTGAACAGTTAGCAGACTTGTTAAGCCGTAACTTGCTGCTAATTTGAACATTTCCTGTCTCTTTTCTTCAATTCTTTCTATAGTTACCTTACGGCAAGGCATTATATGACACCTCCCATTTATTCAATTTTTTACACTTTCATCATAATGAAACTACTAGTCAAAATCAACTATTTTCCAGAAATAAAATGTGTTATTTTATAGGTCAAATGTGACAAAACACCTACTTCATTCTTAATTATGTATATTTTATGTCATTTTCTATTAAACCCAAAAAAGCATCCACTAGTGTAGACTGTGAATGCTTACATCATATCCCTTATCCAAGAACCCAAAATATAGTCCATCGCTTACTATGTCATCCATTCAGAAGGTGACTCGTTATTAGGTCTATTTATAACAATCCTATATTCATCTTCGAGCACTTTTAATGGGGCATCATAAAGGTGCCTTTCATCAGAGGTTTTGTATACTCCATTGGCCAATAGCTCTTCAATGAGCTTTGCCTTCCTCTGTTCAATCCTCTTAAATAATTCTGCCATGTAAATGGCTCCTTTCCTAGTCATCCTAGAGCCTGCTTCTAGTTAGCTAACTTTATCAACTTGTTTGATTTTCACCAAATTATATATACCTTTTCTATTATGTCACTAAACGTTATTTCCAAAAATAAAAGCCCCTTCTAATTCAAGAAGAGGCTGACAGTGTCCGTACGGCTCTTCTTATCTTCCAAGCATATGCTTGTTGGATTTAGCACAGTTCCCAAAACGGGTCCGCTGCCGAGGTTTCTTTGGGCCAAGTCCCTCCACCTCTCTGGATAAGAATTCGATATATAAATGATGTAGAAATGATTCTATCCTAATAATCATCAAAAGTCAATTACCTGGTTCTCCCTTTTTTCCTGGACATAATGTGCTCTCTCTTCAAATACGGGTTGCATTTTCTTGTCTTTCTGATATGATGTCAGTAATTACATACAATTCACACCACTAGGGGAGTCTTTTTTAAGACTGAGATGGAAATAGTTCCGGACCCTTTGAACCTGAACCGGCTCATACCGGCGGAGGGAAGTGGATGATATCGTCCATTTACAGACTATATCCATCTACCCCGTTCCGTATTCAGGAACGGGGTTTTTCATTATCAACGGGAACCATTCTAAAGGAGGATGAACAATGGAGAATATTAAAACAGAAACATTCAGTGATAGACTTCATGCACGGGCAAAAGAGATTTGGAAAAGGAACCATTCACATCCCTTTGTCCAGGCAATTGGAAACGGCACGCTTCCTGAAAAGAAATTTGCCTATTACCTGAAGCAGGACTATATCTATCTCATGGATTATTCCAAGCTCTTTGCTTTAGGTGTCATCAAAGCTCATAACATCGAAACCATGGCAAAGTTTGCGAGCATTTTAAATGAAACCCTTCAAGTGGAAATGGATATCCATCGGCAATATGCTTCCGAATTCGGGATCAGTGCCAAGGAATTGGAAGAAACAGAACCTACTCCCACCACTCTAGCCTATACAGGTTACATGCTAAATGCAGCTCAGCATGGGACTTTGGCAGACTTGATCGCCTGTCTCCTGCCCTGCGCTTGGGATTATTATGAAATCGGTTTGCTACTAAAAGAACAAAATGGAGCAGCATTGGAAAACAATCGCTACGCAGATTGGATAAGGTCCTATTCATCACCTGAATTCGGGGAAGCACACAAGTGGCTGATCGCATTGTTGGAAGAATTGACGGAAGGCATGCCAGAAAAGGAACTTCTTAGATTAGAAAAGCACTTTTTGGTTACTTCCCGATATGAATATTTATTCTGGGATATGGTTCAAAATGAGCAGGATTGGCCGCTGTAGGTCGCAGACATGATGATGAATCCCATCAAGAAACTGACGTTGACTGCCATGATCACGGCTATAACGACGCTGACCAGTTCATTTATTTTCATCCCTGCAGGATTTGCAAAGGTCTTTCCTATTCAGCATCTGGCAAATGTCCTCACGGCCGTTCTATTGGGGCCTGCTTATGCTGTGACACAAGCTTTCTTAGTTTCCATCATTAGAAACATGTCTGGTACCGGTTCAATATTCGCCTTTCCCGGCAGCATGATCGGTGCACTTTTGGCTGCCATCCTTTATCGAAAAACACAAAGCTTAAAATTCGCTTGTTTAGGTGAAGTAATCGGGACCGGCATTCTCGGTTCCCTGGCCTGTTATCCACTTGCCATCCTCCTATTAGGAGAAAAAGCGGCTCTTTTTGGTTTTTTACCGGCTTTTATGCTCAGTTCATTCGCAGGTGCGATTTTAGCTTTCATATTACTTAAAATACTTCTAAAAAATAATTATATGAAGGGGTTTTTTTATGAAAACAGCATTAACCATCGCCGGTTCTGATTCAGGGGGCGGTGCTGGAATACAAGCGGATTTAAAAACATTTTCTGCACATGGGGTCTTTGGAATGTCTGCCATAACAGCCGTAACCGCACAAAATACAATGGAAGTCCGTTCAGTACAGCCAATTGAAACAGCTATCATATCGGACCAAATTGCAGCTATCTTTGAAGATATTCCTGTCGATGCAGTAAAAATAGGCATGCTTGGATCAAAAGAAATCGTGGAAACAGTCGCTGCGTCCCTTAAAACCTTCATGCCTGCCATCGTTATCCTTGACCCTGTCATGATTTCCAAAAGCGGCCACCATTTGCTCGACGAAAAGGCTGTCTCCGCCTTAAAAATGGATTTGCTTCCGCTTGCAACACTTGTAACACCAAATGTACCGGAAGCGGAAGTACTTACTGGCTTGTCGATTCGGACGAAACAAGATTTCTACAGGGCATGCATTTCGATACAAGAAATGGGTCCCAAAGCCATTTTACTTAAAGGGGGCCATGCAGCGGGAAATCCAAATGATCTTTTTTATGATGGGACTGACTTCCACTGGATCAAGGGAGAGCGCATACATACAAAAAACACTCATGGTACGGGCTGTACCCTATCATCCGCCATTACATCAAACCTGGCAAATGGACTGCCATTGCAAGAGTCGATAGAACAGGCCAAGACTTATATTTCTGAAGCGATACGCAATAGCTTTTCAATCGGTAAAGGTCATGGACCTGTCCATCATTTTCATTCATATTCAAAAAAAGAACGGAGTGACTTAATATGAAGGTTTCCGCAGCCGATTTATTCGTGAAGGTAAGGGAAAGAAAACCACTCGTTCACCAAATCACCAACTTTGTTACGGTCAACGACTGTGCAAATGCCACCCTTGCCATCGGTGGTTCACCAGTGATGACATCGAGCCCAAGAGAAGTGGCGGATATGGTCAAATTAGCGGATGCATTGGTCCTGAATTTAGGTACGATCGATGATAAAGCCTTGGAAGCAATGGAGATTGCCGGCAAGACGGCAAATGACCTGGATATCCCGGTCATTTTGGACCCGGTGGGAGTTGGTGCAACCGCCTATCGAACAGAGCAAGTGAAAGAGCTCCTAAGTAAGGTTACTTTCCAAATCATTCGCGGCAATGCAAGTGAGATCCTTTCATTGATGGGTGGGGATACCGTTACTCGCGGGGTGGATTCGGAGGAGCTTGCGGTCAGCAATGCAGAGCTGGCTGCTCGAGCGGCAAATAAATTGAATTGCATCGTCGTGGTCAGCGGAGCGAAGGATGCTGTCAGCGATGGAAAACGTACGTCCATCATCGATAACGGGAACCTCCTATTAACTAATGTTACAGGTACCGGTTGTATGTCCACTGCTCTTATCGGCACTTTTTCCGGAGTCACCGATGATTTCTATTCTGCGGCGATTGCCGGTATCTCAACCATGAGCATTTCAGGGGAACTAGCTGCCAAAAACCTTCAAAAGGATGAAGGGACAGGAACGTTTCGTGTGCGATTAATCGATGCAATATCAAGAATGGATAAGGAAATCTGGATGCATGAGGTGAAAATGAATGAAGAAGTCCCAAATTGATTTAAGCCTGTATTTAGTTACGGAAGAGTCCATAGGAATAGAAGAATTGACCAAAATCATTGCAGAATCTGTTTCAGGAGGTGTCTCGATCGTACAGCTTAGAGAGAAAAACAATTCCTCCCTCTCCTTTTATAATAAAGCTTCTGCATTAAAACAGTTATTGAACGAGCTGTCCATTCCCCTTATCATCAATGACCGGGTGGATATAGCACTTGCTGTTGCAGCGGATGGAATTCATATTGGGCAAGATGACCTTCCATTGCCTGTCGTCAAAAAAATGGTTCCTGAAGATATGATTGTCGGTGTATCTGTCTCCACTCTTGAAGAGGCTATAGAAGCCGAACGAAATGGAGCAGATTATATCGGAGTCGGTTCCGTTTTCCCAACAAAGACCAAACAAGATGCAACCTTAATGGCAATTGGGGATCTGGAGGAAATTTGCCGCAGCGTATCAATTCCCGCCGTAGCCATCGGGGGTATCACGGCCGATAACATTTCCGCCCTTTCTGCTAGCGGGCTGTCCGGTACCGCAGTCGTATCGGCCATCATGAATGCAGAAAGTCCAAAGACTGCCTCCGAATCCCTTTTAAAAATCATAAAAAACTTTAAATAACAAAAGGATGGGGACTGATTACAGTCCCCATCCTTTTGTTTATGTCAAAACGGTATTCTTTGTTTCCTTCCCAAAAGCTACGGCAACTGCCCCCACTAAAATAGCAATTGTAAAAATGGTGAAAATCGATGAAATCGGGGTGCCTGCCGCAACTAAATACCCTACAAGCAACGGTCCCAGGACACCGCCGATCCTGCCGATCCCTGCGGCTAAACCAGCACCTGTACCGCGAACTGCTGTTGGATACTGCTCAGGAGTATACGCATAAAGCGCACCCCATGCCCCTAGGTTGAAGAAAGATAGGAACATTCCGGAAACTATCAGCAGTGCCAGCCCCTCTGCCGATCCAAAGAAAAAGGCACTGACTGCCGTTCCAATTAAGTATGTGATCAAAACGAATTTACGTCCCAACTTCTCTATCAGCCATGCAGCTGAAAAATAACCCGGAAGCTGTGCAAGCGTCATGATCAATACATATTCAAAGCTTTGAATCATGCTGAACCCTTTTAGGACCATCACACTTGGAAGCCATAAAAACATCCCATAATAAGAAAAGACCACGCAAAACCATAAAACCCACAACACAAGGGTCTGACGGGAGTATTCCTTTTTCCAGACACTTTTCATATTGCTTAATACAGATGGCCTCTGCTTTTTTTCAAGTTCCGTATACTTCGGTGAATCCGGCAGTTTCAAGCGCAGATACAGCGCATATAAAGCGGGTACGGCGCTCAATAACAATGCAACCCGCCAACCATAAGCCGGTATGATGAAATAGGATATGAGTGCTGCCAAAATCCAGCCAACCGCCCAAAAACTTTCAAGAAGGACGACGACCCTTCCCCTTTTACTCGCTTCAACACTTTCAGAGACCAATGTCGAGGCAACCGGAAGTTCTCCTCCAAGTCCCATTCCAATCAAAAATCGCAATATCAAGAACAAGCTGAGTGTACTGACTGCCGCAGACAGGCCACTTGCGATTGAAAACAATAATAATGTAATGATAAAGACATTCTTCCGTCCGACCCTGTCGGCCATCGCACCAAAGAATACGGCTCCAACAGCCATTCCTATGGAGTTTATGCTCCCAATCCAGCCAACCTGCTCACTGGTTAAGTTCCAGTCCTGTCTTAAAGCTACTATAATGAAAGAAAGCATACCGACATCAAGTGCATCGAACATCCATCCAAGACCCGCAACACCAAGTAACTTACGCTGCGATATCATTTTCGCATCATTTCCCATATATTCCTCCTGAAGAACTTTAGACCTTCTTGTTATTTTATCCTTATTCATTTTAACTATTAACTTTCATTTTTGCTATAGTAAATACACATGTCATGACAAAAAAATACTTCATTTTTAAAATGATGAAGAAACCTTGGATATTCTGTCGAATGTTATAGATTGAATATTCCCTTTTTTTCATTTATCATAAAAATTGGCATAGATCATAGCGTTAACAATAAGTCATCATGTTTTGCCCAAGATAATCATTTTATTCAGGAGGGTAATTAATGACAAATCTAACGTTAGAAGTAAGTGGAAAGCTGCAAAAATTTTTAACAGGACCAAAAAAGCTCTATATTAATGGTCAGTTTGTAGAAAGTGCTTCAAAAAAAACCTTCTCCACTCCTAATCCTGCTACAGGACAAAAGCTTGCCGATGTTTATGAAGCTGATAAAGAAGATATCGACTTAGCCGTCAAAGCTGCACGCAAAGCATTCGATGAAGGTCCTTGGTCAAGGATGAGCGCTGCTGCACGCAGTAGACTTATGTATAAACTAGCCGATTTAATGGAAGAAAATAAAACTGAACTAGCTCAATTGGAAACGTTGGATAATGGAAAACCAATCAATGAAACGACCAATGCCGACATTCCTTTAGCGATAGAACATATGAGATATTTTGCTGGCTGGTCCACCAAGATTGTCGGGCAGACCATTCCGGTAAGCGGAAATTATTTTAACTACACAAAACACGAGGCTGTTGGTGTTGTCGGCCAAATCATCCCATGGAACTTTCCGCTTCTTATGGCGATGTGGAAACTGGGAGCGGCACTCGCTACAGGTTGTACAGTCATATTAAAGCCTGCTGAGCAAACACCGCTTTCCGCTCTTTACCTGGCTGAATTATTGGCTGAAGCCGGTTTCCCTGATGGGGTCGTCAATATCGTTCCCGGTTTTGGTGAAACCGCCGGACAAGCACTTGTCGACCATCCGCAAGTAAATAAAATTGCATTTACCGGTTCGACCGAAGTTGGAAAATTGATCATGCGCTCCGCTTCATATTCATTGAAACGGGTCACATTGGAACTTGGAGGGAAATCGCCAAACATCATCCTGCCTGATGCTGATTTCTCAAAAGCCATCCCTGGAGCTTTGAATGGAGTCATGTTTAACCAAGGTCAGGTATGCTGTGCCGGTTCAAGGGTTTATATTCAAAAGAAACAGTATGATAATGTTGTTGCCGATATGGCCAGCCATGCAAAAAACATCAAACAAGGGATAGGTCTGGATCCAAGTACACAAATTGGACCGCTTGTTTCCGAGGAGCAGCAAAATCGGGTAATGGGTTATATTGAAAAAGGGAAAAACGAGGGTGCGGAAGTTCTTGTCGGCGGAAATAAACCGGGTGAACAAGGCTACTTTGTTTCTCCTACTATATTCGCTGGTGTTGAAGAGGATATGACGATTGCCAAAGAAGAGATTTTCGGACCGGTCATAGCGGCAATGCCATTCGAGGATTTAGATGATGTCATTAACCGTGCAAATGCCAGTGAATATGGATTGGCTGCCGGCTTATGGACAAGCGATATAGCCAATGCCCATTATGTTGCAGGAAAACTTCGTGCCGGTACAGTATGGGTGAATTGTTATAACGCGTTCGACGCAGCTTCCCCGTTCGGCGGCTACAAACAATCCGGAATTGGACGTGAAATGGGATCTTATGCACTGGACAACTATTCTGAAGTGAAAAGCGTCTGGATTAATTTGGGCAAGTGATTTTTTGATTAATAAGAAAGAGGGTCTCAAAGAGGCCCTCTTTCTTTCAGTCCATTGATTCACTGTACAGATTCATTGAATTATTCAACTATTCAAACCTTTTCAATAGTCTTTCCTTCTTTAGTTTTGGTAAAATGCAAGATAGACAAAATAGCTGCTGGAGCCTGAGCGAACTTAAGTTGCAAATGAACTCCTTCGTATACTATTAATTTCACATCGGTGTAAAAAGTTTCTTTTTTATATCACAATAAGTACAATTAAAAATGTAGAAAATGGAAAAGGAGTTTTAAAATGATGAGTGATTTTCAATCGAATTTAGAAAAATATGCGGAACTTGCCGTAAAAGTCGGCGTAAACATCCAACAAGACCAAACACTGGTCGTAAACACAACATTAGAGGGCGCTGACCTTGTGCGTCTCATTGTAAAAAAGGCATATGAAAACGGTGCGCGCAATGTCATCGTTAACTGGAATGACGATATCGTTTCACGTACCAAATATGAACTGGCTCCGGACGAGGTGTTCCACGAATATCCAAAATGGCGCGCAGAAGAAACGATCGAACTTGCAGAAAACGGAGCTGCCTATCTATCCGTCATCTCCTCCAGTCCGGACTTATTAAAAGGTGTAAAACCTGAAAGGATTGCCAACTTCCAAAAAGCATCCGGGACTGCTCTGAAGAAGTGGCGTCAGTATATGCAATCCGATAAAGTGAGCTGGTCCATAGTTGCCGTCCCTTCAAAGGCTTGGGCTGATAAAGTATTCCCTGAAGAAGCAGAAGGTAAACGCGTTGATCTGCTGTGGGAAGCCATTTTCAAAGCAGTTCGTGTTGATGTGAAGGATCCTGTAGAGGCCTGGAAAAAACACGATGATACCCTGCATGAAAAGGTTGATTATTTAAATGATAAGCATTACCAAAAATTGCATTACACGGCTCCTGGAACCGACTTGACAATCGAGTTACCCGACAAACATCTTTGGGTCGGAGCAGGAAGCGTTAACGTACAGGGTCATGAATTCATGGCTAACATGCCAACCGAAGAAGTGTTTACAGTTCCATTGAAAACAGGCGTTAACGGTACGGTTTCCAGTACGAAACCACTTAGTTACGGCGGCAACATCATCAATAATTTTTCCGTGACCTTTAAGGAAGGACGGATCATTGAAGTAAAAGCTGAAGAAGGGGAAGAAATCCTAAAACAATTGGTTGAAACGGATGAAGGTTCTCACTATCTTGGGGAAGTGGCACTTGTTCCATTCAACTCACCAATTTCCCAATCGAATGTTTTATTCTTCAATACACTATTCGATGAAAATGCATCAAACCATCTCGCTATCGGCAGCTCCTATGCTTTCTGTATTGAAGGCGGAAAAAACATGAGTCCAGAAGAGCTTGCAGAAAATGGACTGAATGAAAGCCTTACACATGTCGATTTCATGATTGGATCGGATAAAATGAACATCGACGGTATCAAACAGGACGGCACTTCAGAACCTGTCTTCCGTAATGGGGATTGGGCGTTTTAAGAAGAGCATTGATTTAGAAGGGTTTTGAAGGGTTAAACCTTAAGTGGTCACGAAAATGGTCACATTTCTTTAACTTTAAACAAATTATCAAGTTCCTCAGCCACGTGTTTCTGCATACTGGGAAGCACGTGGCTATACTTGTCTAGCGTAATTTGAATGGATGTATGCCCAACTCGCTCTGAAATGACCTTTACATTCTCATTTTGTTTGTTTAGCATCGTCACATGTGTATGTCTTAAATCATGAAAACCGATTGAAGGTAACCCTAGCTTTATCGCTTGGGCTTTAAGTCGTTTGGAAAGCGTTGCAGAATCGAGCGGATTACCGTAACGTGTACAAACAACTAAATCATAATCATTGAAGTTTTGACCTTGCTTCAACTTATGTCCGACAACAACGAGTCTCTCCCTTTTCAGTTGTTCTATCAACACGTCAGGAATATGAATCGAACGGACACCAGCATTTGTTTTAGCCCCAACTTTGAACTGCTTTGCGTTTATATCATAGATTTGTCTGATATAGATGATTTTTTGTTCAAAATCAATATCCTTCCAACGCAATCCAGTTATTTCACCTTTTCTCATACCAGTTAATAACGCAATTAAATAGACCGTATAAAATCGATGCTTCTTTGAGTGCTGTATGAAGTATTCCACCTGTGCAGTATCCCAAGCGGTCATTTCAAGATTGTTTCTCTTTGGTAACGTTACATTTAAAACTGGATTTTCATTTACTACCTTTAAACTAACAGCCTTTCTAAAAACAACCTTCAACATATCAATAATTTTCTTAACGTATTAGAACTTAAAGCAGTTTCTTCTACCAAATCATAAATAAATCTTTGGACTATCAAAGGTTCAATTTTTTGCATTTAAAAATAACCTAGTCTGGGATTAATATGACACTTATTAAAACTAATATAGTTTTGATAAGTACTTACCGCTACATTCAATTTCATTTCCTTCAACTAGTCTTGAATGAAATCACCTAGAGTCATATTATCTGGTTCAACATAGTTACCCAGTCTAACATCATTTAGAAACTCACTAAGAGCATGCTCCGCTTCCTTCTTATTATTCCCCTCTTCTTTTTTTTTGTTCGTTTCCCTGTTAATGGGTCAATCCCCATATCGATTACATAAAAATACTTACCTGTTTTCTTGTCTTTCATGATACTGCCTTTCACTGTTAAGAACCTCCTAGATTTCCCAACAGAAAATAAGTCCCTTATATACATTTTATCAAATATTAAGAAGTGCTACTATTTCAAGCTTTATGTATTTCTCTACACAAACAAGTTAAAACTCAAAAAAGAAACGCTCATATAAAAGCGTTTCCTTCTAATATTTATTGAGGAACACGATTTTGGGTCGTATTCCTCGTATTTTATCTAAATGAGGTTTATTATTCTTGTTCTCCCATTTAGTAGAACTCTTCAAATAAGTTGTATAATGACACTTCTGATAAATCAAATTTTCATTCTTTGTAGTTCATAAAAGATCTGAATGTTCCCTCTGCTATCATATTCTTCAAAACATCACGCCCGACTTCTTTTATTTTTATTGTTTTTCTAAATACTCTATTATCGCTTGAAAAGCATTTGTCTCTTTTGAACTAGGAGACAGATAAGAAGATAATTTTACAATCACTGTATCAGCTTTTGGTGCAATGTATATTCGCTGGTCAAACTTCCCACGGGCTGAATATCCACCGAATTGATCATGACTAACCCACCATTGATTATGATAAGAGAATCCTGAAAGATGACTATGATTACTTTCCGCAAGATATTTTCGGTTACCACCATTTTTAATTTCCCTTATAATATGTTCCGGAATGATTTGTTGGCCATTGTAGTAACCATCGTTAAGCATCATTTCACCAAATCGTGCCAAATCACGCAATGTAGCCCGCATACCGCCGCTGGCAATATCCGTACCGATTAGATCCAATTGCATTAATGCGTTTTCTTCTGCCCCCAGTTTAGACCAGATTATTTCTTGAATTAATTCTGCCAAGTTTTTCCCTGTCAAGCGTTTGACAATCCATCCCAATGCTTCTGTTTGTCCACTTTCATAATAAAATGCAGTACCGGGTATTTTATCTTTTTTGCTCGACAACATAAATTCGTATAGGTTTTCGGGTCCATCGTAGTTATCAGGTTTGGGAATTGAACCTGTTGCCATAAAAATCGGTGTCCTACGGCCTATTCCCAATGGCGGGTCGGCTTCCAAATATCTCACAGGAACTTGCATATCAAGCAATTGCTGAACTGTTCCATCACCAAGTCCTGTTCCGTCTAACTCAGGTATATAGAAGGAAGATTTTTTATTTGTATCTAGTAATCCTTCATCAGCAAGCAAACTAACAATCAAGCCTACAAAAGATTTTGTAGCAGAGTTCATTGCATGAAGCTGATAAGATTTATATCCGTTAAAATAGTTCTCATACAAAACTTTTCCATTATGCATCACTAAAAAAGCATCTGTGTCAGTTCTCTCAAGATCGGCTAAAACACTTTCCCCATTCTTATTGTTTATTTTTTCTAGATTTAATTGGTCTTTAGCATATGATAATTGGGTGGGCTTTTGGTTTCCTCTCCATATAATACGACCGGGACTCAGTTCACCACTATGACAATACCGTTGCAAATTTTTTTTTGAAGTAAACCAATTATCCTTCGTAACGATATCCTCTGTAAGTGGTGGAAAAACTTTGATTTCATTCTTTGTAATGGACTTCATTACAATCCCTCCTGCTTTTCTATTTAAGTTAAAAAGAATGCTCTTTAAGCTCATTTTCTGTTGTTTCTATAACGTTGTTTTTAATCGTTAGTGACGTAAATGCCCCTGTCAATGCAGCAGCGATTAAAAACCAGGATGCAGCATTGTAAGAACCGTTGAATACAGTAAGAACGAACCCAATTACGGCTGGAGAGATACCACCGGAAATTTGTCCGCCAAAACTGACTAACCCTGTCACAGAACCAGTTAATTCCTTTGCTGAGTATTTAATGACCATTGTGTATAGTGACGTTCCGATAAACGCGATTGAAATAGCATTTAGGGTCATATAAACAATCCCAAGTGAAACAGACGTTGCATTAAACATCAAATAAAGAAAGAGGGCAGAAAATATTGATCCTGCTGCTGTCAGGTATTTTTCTCTTCCAGCCATATATTTATCTAAAATCCAGCCACTAACATTAAACATAAGAAAGGAGGTAAGGAACGGTATGGCCATCAAGGCACTTGCTGACACCAAGTCTAAACCTTTACTTACCCAATAAGAAGGCATCCAGGAAACTATACCCCAGTTCACTATATTTGAAAAAAATTTAGTACAGAATATCTTCCAAAAATTTTTTGTATTAAATACCTTTTTATAAGAAACTTTCTTTTGACTTTGCTTCTCGTTATTTATTTGTATATCTACCGGAGATTTTAGATAAACCCAAACTACCCATGCTATCAAAACACCTATTATACCAATGCTGACAAACATCCATCTCCACCCGAGGGAAACTACCAAAGCCCCTATAACGACTGAACCTAGCGCACCACCGAACGTTTGTGCAGATAGATAAAAAGAAGTTGCTCTCCCCCTTTCTTTATCGGGAAAGTTTTCGGAAATAGATCGTATGCTGGCAGGAAAAATACCACCTTCCCCAATACCAAACAGGAAACGAAACAAAAATAGTGATGCAAATGACCAAGCAAAACTCGTAAAAGCAGTAAAAACCGAGAAACCTAAGATTGAAAGAATTAATATTTTTCGTGATCCGTATTTATCTGTAAGCCATCCTCCTAATGGATGCATAAGGGCGTAGCCGATAAAAAAAACACTTAATATCAAACCTGATTCAAAAGAGTTAAGCTGCAGGTCCTTCTGAATTGGAATAATTGCTACGTTAATCGCCGCTTTATCAATGAAACTTATTGTCGCTACTATAAATAGAAGAATGATAATGATGGTTTTACGCTTTTTATCGGTCGCATAAGCTTTCATTCAATTCGCTCCTTTTTGAAGTATCGACATAATCCTCCCCATTTGTGTTACAAATCTCATTACAATAAATATAGGTTAAGCAGTAATTATTACTATACTTATCCGATTCAAAAACAGGCGGTGGAAAAGCTTTCATTTCATTGTAAAGTAAATAATATATTGAAAGCGCTTTCTAATTCTTGTTAGAGAACATATAACTTATCCTCTAACAATTGAAGCCTTCTAATTTACAACGCGTGTCGTACCTTCCCAAAAAGGTTTTTTCAACTCTTTTTTATCTATCTTACCTACTGATGTTAGTGGTAATGATGTCTCAATATATATTTCTTTAGGAACCATATAGTTAGAAGTACGTTCTTTGCAGAACTGAATTAACTCTTCCTTGGAACACGTTTCCCCTTTACGAAGCACTGCAAATATACAGACCGCTTCTCCCCAATCAGCATGTGGTATGCCAATACATGCACTCATTGATACAGCAGGGTGCTGGTTAATAATCCTTTCCACTTCAGCGGGATATACATTTAAACCACCAGAAATGATCATATCTTTTTTTCGTTCAATTATATGAAGAAAACCGTATTTATCTAGTTTTCCGATATCTCCCGTATAGAACCAACCATCACGGAATGCCTCTTGGGTAAGATCGGGTCTTTTGTAATAGCCGACTGAGACAGAAGGGATTTTGACAGCAATTTCCCCTGGCTGAAGAGGCTTCACGTCATTTCCATTGTTGTCAATCAGGCGAACTTGGGTAAACATACACGGCTTTCCGCAGCTTTTTAACACTTCAGGGTTGTTTTCGTACGCCCAGATATGATCGCTTTTTGTAAGTCTTGCAATCAAGATACTGCATTCTGTCATCCCATACTGCTGCCTAAAAATAGGTCCAAAGATTTCAAACGCTTCTTTTAGACGTTCTGTAGAGATAGGGGATGAACCATAATTGATGTTTCGCAACGAGCTCACCTCGTAGGCTTTTTTCTTAGCCTCTTCAATCAATCGGTAAATAATTGTCGGAACAATAAAAGTACTGGTAATACGTGCTTTTTGTACAGTCTGTAAAAAAACCTCGGGATTAAAAGACCGCATGATGTAGACATGACAGCCGGATACCAATGACCTCTGAAGCAGCACACCTGCCGAATGAATAAGCGGTGTACAAAACAAAACCTTGTCTTGATCATCGTACGGATATTCCATGCACGAAGCCATGATCGAGGCTCCAAAACCCTGTTGTGAATGCATGA
This sequence comes from Bacillus sp. T-10(2022), assembly GCF_056502895.1. Classification (NCBI taxonomy): domain Bacteria; kingdom Bacillati; phylum Bacillota; class Bacilli; order Caryophanales; family Bacillaceae; genus Bacillus; species Bacillus sp. T-10(2022). The sequence continues at coordinate 1,583,352 of NZ_CP113518.1, read as the reverse complement.
CTCCTTTAGGTGTGCCTGTTGTGCCACCAGTATATGATATTGTTGCTAAATCATCCAACGAGGCGACGGGAAATTCCATATTGCCTTTTGTATCACCCAAATCAACAGAATGGAACTCATCGGGATATTCGACACCGAAACCCGAAAGACCAATAACAGTCACGCTGTTTTTATCTGCCTCTTTAAGATAGTCATGCACAGTCTCTACATGTTTCTGGGTTGCCATAATTACCACTTGGGGCTCGGCATTTCTCAAGATAAACTCGCTCTCTCTAACCCCCAGCTTATCATTTAAAGGAATTACGGTTGCCCCACATCGACTTACACCAAGATTATATATGACATTTTCAATGCTATTTGGGACTATAACAGCAACATGGGTTCCAATTTTCACGCCTAGCCGAATCAACTGGTTGGCTACCGTATCTACTCTATCCCGCAATTCCTTATAAGTGATGGTCTCGTTTGTTTCTATGCAAGTAAGTGCAGGCTGGTAATCAAATTTGTTTATTCCATTGAACAGAAAAGCCTGATAAGTTAAATTATCCATATAAAATACCCCTTCCTATTAAAATTCGAAAATGATAAATTGAATTTAACTTTTGATTTTCGTAATATTTTTAGCGACTAAATCATGTATAAATTCTTTTTGGTAGCCTAAATTCCCGAGTATTTCCTCAGTATGCTGTCCCAACTGCGGGGCAGTGTTACGATACACGTCAAGCCTGGTTGAGAAAAGTGCGGGAAACCCCACTTGGTATTCTAAATCGCCCGTTTCAGGGTTGACCATCTCCCCGATAATACCCCGTTCTCTGAAATGCCTGTTATTGAACACATCATTCGCATTTTGGACGGGCGCCCAAGGAATATCGTTTACAGTTAAGAGACTTTCCCAGTAATGTAATGGTTTTGATAGAAAGATCCCTTTCAAGAGAAAATGGAGTTCCACCTTTTTTTTCATTCTTATTATTGGATTTTTCCATTGGTCAATGGCTATACTTGGAAACTCTTCCTGAAGGGATTCTATCAGGTTTCTCCAAAATTTATCTTCATTCATCCCAAGAGTTAGCCATTGCTTGTCCTTCGTTTCATACATATCATTTCCTGGCATCACCAAATGAAACTCTTCTTTGGATAGCACAGCCCCATCTTTTACCAAGTAAGGAAGGAACATTCCGACCCATGAAGCCATGACATCAGTCATAGCCACATCTATATACCGACCTACCTTCGAACTTTGTAATTCATGTAGTGCACTAAGAATAGAAAGAGCAGCCATAAGACCGCCTGCAAAGTCAGAAACCCGGGTCGCAGGTCTCCCCGTAGGGAACTCCATTTGGGATGGAATACCAACCATTCCGGCCATGGCTAAATAGTTCAAATCATGTCCCGGACGATCTTTATACGGTCCCGTTTGCCCAAAACCAGATAACGAGCAATAGATGATACGCGGATTTACCGCTTTAATGTCTTTATAGCCAAGCCCCAAACGATTCATCACCCCCGGGCGGAATCCTTCTACGATGACATCCGCTTTTTGAGAAAGTGTAAGAAATAATTCTCTTCCCTTCGGGTGTTTTAAATCAAGGGCAACCGATTTCTTATTTCGATTAAGGATGTTGAACAATGAGGCTGATTTTCTAGTTGCATCGCCATGTTCCGTGTCTTCAATTTTAATTACATCCATTCCCAAATCGCCTAGCAGCATCGTGCAATAAGGTCCAGGTAATAAACGAGTTAAATCTAGCACTTTAATTTTTTTTTGATATTCAGACAAAATACTCACACCTTCTTCTCTTATTTCTTCAGCAATTCTTTGGCAATAGTGTTTTTCTGAATTTCGGATGTACCAGTTAGAATCCTAAACATCCGTACGTCTCTATACATTTTCTCGACTGGGTGCCCTTTCATTAACCCTTGCCCGCCAAAAATTTGAACGGCTTTATCGGCAACTCGATTGGCGACCTCTGAGGAAAAAACTTTAACCATGGATGAAGCCCCTTTCACATCTTCACCGTTATCAATCTTTTCGATTACATCGTAGAGCATGCTACGTGCGGCGTAAATTTCAGTCGCCATCTCCGCTAACATATGTTGAATTGCTTGAAATTCCCCAATCGGTCGACCGAACTGAACCCGATGCTTGGCATGCTCAATGGATAAGTTTAGAAGCCGCTGAGCCACGCCGAGGTAGGTAGCCCCCCACGATGCTCGGTTTTCATTTATCCTGCTGAGTCCCAGCAACAAACCCTTGCCCGGTTCACCGAGAATATTGGAAGATGGGACTCGACAATGATTAAAGATAAGCTCCGCTGTACTCCGTTCTCCCGAAATCGGTACTTGAATTTCCCCTAATTCAAAACCTGACTTTCCCTGCAATTTTTTCTCCACAATAAACGCGGTAACTCTTTCACCGCCTTCCTCAACGATCTCTTTTGCAATCACGATGGCCCAATCTGCATAAGGGGCTGCGCTAATAAAATGCTTTTTACCCTGTAAAATGTAGTCATCACCGGCTCGTACTGCCGTCGTTTGAATTGCTTTAGCATCTGATCCCGCCTCGGGTTCAGACAACGCAAAACAACATCCCGCTTCTGCATTGATAACCGGCATTACATACTTTTCTCTTTGTTCCGGGGAAAATACCTTTAACATTTTACCGATTCGCAAAGGTCCTCCAATTTCACCTAATACGTGCCCCCAAAGAACCGCACCGGATTTTGTCAATTCCTCCTTCAAGACACATAGCCCTTTCAGGTTAAGTAATTGTCCTCCTAACTCTTTAGGAAGACTGATTCCGTAAAACCCTAACTCCTTAGATCTCTTTCTTACCCACTGGATATGTTCCATCGGAATTTCTTTTTCTGAGTCAATTTCGTTTTCTCTCTCAAACGGCAACAACTCGTTGTAAATGAAATAAAGCAGCTTATCTCGTAAACTCTCTTCATTCTCGCTTTGTACATCCTGCATACTTTTACTCCTTTCATTCTTAAGTTTCAGAGGAATCGAAAACGCTTTCAACTGTTTTTTAATCGATCCCAATTATAGATTGAATAATTTTAATATTCTAAATCTATTTTATATATGGTTATAAATAATGTAAAATGGCTATATATCATATTTACTTGAATGAAATTCATATAAAGGAGTAAAAATTTATGCATATTGAACAATTAAAATATATTGTTGAAGTGACTAAAACACGTTCTATTTCCATCGCTGCACAAAATCTTCATGTTTCTCAGTCTACAATTAGTAAGGCTATTACCAATTTAGAACAAGAATTAGGAATTAATTTGTTTACACGTTCACGGTTAGGCGCTATACCGACAGCTGAAGGCAAAAACATCATAAAAAAAGCGTATGAAATTGTAGTTAAACTACATGAAATACAAGAAGAATCGCAAGCGCAAACATCCTTAATAAATGGAGAAATACATCTATCTGCCAGCGCCAGCTTCTTCACGCCAATTTTACTCAAATCATTATCAAACTTCAAAAAAGACTATCCCAACTTCCGTATTGTCATGACGGAAAAAAAATCACCAAAAATTATTGAAGATGTTTTAAAAGGTAAGATTGACTTTGGATTAGCGATGATCGATGAAATTGATTGGGATGCTCATGAAGAGTTAGTTTTCGAAACACTATTAGAAGGGGAAATAATGGTATGTGTTAATAAGCATTCTCCATTGGCATTCAGTGACTATTTAACTCCTGAGGAATTAATCAACGAAACAGTAGTTATGTATGATGGGGGAAGATGGAAAGATTCCATTTCTCTATTTATGAATAGATACGGCCCAATGAATATTTTATTTACTTCAAACAATACTGAAGTCATCAAAAAAGCCGTTTCAGAAGAATTGGCGATTAGCTTTTTGATGGATATAGCACTAAAAGATGATCATTATGTTAAAAGTGGAGAAATTATCCCAATACCTTTAAAAAATTTCGATTCCAACCGCCGATCCTTCGGATGGGTAAGGTCAAAGAAAAAACATTTTTCTTTTGCAACCAGAGAGTTTTTAAAATGCATAAAATTACATATCTCCAAATTAGAATGAGGTACCAAGCACAGCTCGTCAATTGCCTGTTAAAATTACATCAAAATTCCAAAAACAACAATCTCCTGAGAACCCATTACAATTAATTGGTTACAGTAACTATAACTTGTACAGGTAAGGAATCCATTTAGAAGACATGAATGTGAAGTATGACAGCATTTGATGGAATTGATGTTATTGATGAAGAATTGATTTGTAATACAGTCACAGAAAAACTTAATCATACATATGCATCAAGTTATATAGAAGCACTTAAAATAATTCAAGATGTTGAAGGAGAAGAAAAACTAGCATAATACATAATCATTTACCCATGTTATCAATTAAGGTAGCATGGGTCTTTTCATTGTCATAAAGTGCTGGAGGTAAATAGTATCAAAACCCTTTCTTAAATGCAAAAGGTGTTTTGATGTTCCACTTTTGAATGTAAGGAGCGGAGCAACGAAGTTTCAGAGGCTAGAGAACAGAACTCTAATACGCTTATCATCACAAATAGCACTTTGAGTGTGGGAGTGGAAGTGCTACTCATTAAATATAAAAATGAGACCATGGTTTTGGTGAAAATCACCCCCGATCAAGAAACACAATGATTCAATACTATTTATTTGTATTCCAAATTAATAAGGAATACAAATAAGCCTCTCTCTAAGTTTGAGAGGCTTATTGTAAGGAACAATATTTACTGTTAAGGCTGATTATAACTGTACTTTCTCTGGTCACGCAGTGGTCACATGTGGTCACAGAAAAGTAGTTTTTTTACAATCCATTTTTATCCTTTTATTCAAAAACTACAAAACCCTTATATATCAATGTTTCCAGCCCACATCGATGGCATCAAACAGGACGGCACTTCAGAACCTGTCTTCCGTAATGGGGATTGGGCGTTTTAAATAACCGGCATTAAGCGTGATCACTTGAAAACCTTCTAATCATAGCCACGTGATTCCTGTAAAACCAGGGAACATGTGGCTGTTTTTTTCATTCACAGTTAAACAATCACCATTAGGCTTTTAGCTTTTGTCCAGCAAACTGAATGACATGGCATGCCCCTTTTTATCATTGGAATATCTTGAACACATCTTTCACTGCCAAATATGTTATACTATTATTAAAGAGGGTGGCTAAATTGAAAAGCAATAAGTATAATACTGGTGAAACAGTAACTATTCAGGATACTAATGAATCAGTAACCATTAATAAATGGGCATATGTAAAAAACATGAAAAGATATTCTTATACTGTTAAAGAACATCCGACTACTTTTTTCTTTGAGGAAGAATTAAAAAAAGCTTAATGACAAGTCACTAAAAACCTACTCAGTCAGAGTGGGATTTTTTTTGCTTTCATTTTTTAGCACAATAAAAAACAGACTCCCGAGGAAGTCTGTTCATATAGGTTACGATTTAATTTTAAAATTAAGCTTTTTGAACGTTAGCAGCTTGAGCTCCACGTGCACCTTGCTCAACTTCGAAAGTTACTTTTTGACCTTCGTCTAAAGATTTGAAGCCTTCGCTTTGGATAGCTGAGAAATGTACGAATACATCGTCTCCGTTTTCGCGTTCGATAAATCCAAAACCTTTTTCTGCATTAAACCATTTAACTGTACCTTGTTCCATTGTTGTTGCCTCCTAGTGCATAACACACATTGTATTACTATTTTTAATCATTTGGAAAATAACGAGTATCCTCTTCCATAACCAAAAACAATTCTTTATTAGATTAACATGAATTGATGCAGATAGCAAATTTTCGAGTGATATTTTAAGTTGGCTTCACATTCTTTTTGACTTCCTATTTTCTTTATTTATCCAATTTAATGATTCAGATAGTAATTAATGGGTATATCAGAGTAATAAGAAACCGTACGATTTTCATTTTAAGAATGATCAACAAGGAGGCCACTCAATGAAATATTACAAAGTTTCTAATAGCGGTTTTGACAGTAAGGTTATTGTAGCCTATAGCGGGTATGAGGCACTCGGGTATTATTTAATGGAAATCGATGATCAACTTGGTTTTGTTGATGATATAGATGTGGAAGAAGTGGATGCTGATGAACGAGTCGAGATTTCCCATACCGGGTATCCCGTTTATAAAACACTAAAGGAGCTATATCAAGAGAAAGATTTTTGGGAAGTTCCTAATGTTGTCGTGGAAGTCGAATAATGAAAGCACCCCACATCTTTAAAAGAATTCCAATTTACCTCCCAATCAACTCGGTCAAATAGTATTTGGTAATTGCCAGATATTCACGGGTATATGATTTCAATAGTGACACTTTTGGTGTCTTTGCCGGCATTCCTTTTATGTCCAAGCCTTCTCTTTTTGCTATTTCGACTGCCCGGTAGATATGAAAGTCATTACTAACGATCAATCCTGGAGCTGCTGTATCAGGAATGAGTTCTTTTGAGAAAACAATATTTTCCTGAGTTGTTGTAGATTTGTCTTCCATCATGATGCGTGCCTCTTCAATTCCTTGGGCGATTAGTCCCTGTTGCATTGCTTTTGCTTCCGATATTTCTTCTCCCGGTCCTTTGCCGCCAGATACAATGGCCACTGTCTGTTTATTAGCCGATAAATATTCTGCAGCTTTATCTATCCTGTATTGTAAGGATAATGATGGCACCGAACCTTTGACCCTTGCTCCAAGAATAATGAGATAATCGGCATGTTCCGGAATTTGCTGGTGAATGGTTTCTTGAATTTTCATGTGCAAAAAACCAAAATACCCCAGTACTGCAATAACGCTAATTACACAAAATTTCTTTAAAGTTTTCCCCCGCTTCTTTTTCTTTTCCTTATATAACATGCTTTCCCACTAACTCCCTCATAACTAAGATCGAAGAGCGGGAAATCATGAAGGACTTCCCGCTCTTCCAAAAATATTGAATTCAACAGCTTATTCTGCAACCATATCATCATATATCAGTTTTCCAATTTTACTGATTACTTGACGGCTTTCTTCCTCTGATTTCATATCTTCAGTAAGAACTGCAGCATAAACAGTTTGTGTTTCTGACCGAATGATTGCACAATCATGGGCAACTCCCCGAATTCCGCCCGTTTTGCTTGCGACCTTGACCCCTCTGCCCATCAGTGATGGAAGTTTATCCCTTAATTGCTGATTGTCAAATACACGCAATATTCTTTCCTGGCTTTCTTTCGTTAAAAAGTTGCCTGTATGTATGGCTTTTAAGCAGGTAATCGTATCTTCCGCCGATATGGTATTGTCGCGCCCTTCTTTTAGTGCCTTAAAATCCTGCATTTTTCGTTCAAGGACAGTATTTTTCAAACCAAGTTCCTTGATGCATTGATTGATTTCCTCAAAGCCCAGCAGGTTCATCATCATATTCGTGGATGTATTGTCGGAAACGGTTATCATCAATGTCAATAAATCCTCTACGGTTAAAAATACCTTGTTCGATAAGACATGCAGGACCCCGGAACCCCCAGTCACTTCATTAGGCGGGATGGTCACTGGTTGGTTCAAATAAATTTTCTTTTGTTCACTTTGACGATAACCTTCGATGATCATTGGTATTTTGATTAAACTCGCTGATTGAAAGGATTCATTCTCGTGATATCCAATCGTGTCCCCAAGACCATTTTCAATTTTATATGCGATTCTCCCATCAAATGTTTCAACTAATGCCAAGATATCATGTTCTATAGTCTGTAAGGTCATCTATCCCCTGTTCCTCCCTTATATATCATTTAATCCCTTAAAAAAAATACCTTATACCCTAACTTATTCTACCATGTTAAAAGCAGTACAATCTTCTTATAAATTCCACATTGAATAAATTATTGTATAAAAAAAAGAGCCTTTATATCGAAAGCTCCGAGTTTATTTACAAAAGGGGGTCCGTCTGGATTTTTAAACTAGTTGATTGGAACGGAGGGTGCGAGACTCCTGCGGGAAAAGCGCGTCCAAGGGAGACCCCACAGGCGCCAAGAGCGCCGAGGAGGCTCCCGGACCGCCCGCGGAAAGCGAGTGCCTGGAGAGGAAATCAACGATCATATTTTACACTCCCTCAAAAAAAACGTAGGCAATCTTAATTATTATCGATTTTGTCTACAGTTTAAGAGCCTTCATATCGAAAGCTCCCTCAATAACTATTATTCATCTGGCATTAACTGCCCGGCTCTTCGCTAATGGGAATCGTTTCTTCTCGGTTGTATCCACCTGTGTGATTTTACCATCATGTACGGTTATTAAAACTGATCCATATTGCAGATCTTCCAAGCTTGAAATGATATGCATGATTTTCAATTCTTCTTTCTTTTCCATAATATCTCTCCCCTTCACTACTGGTAATAAAGCTTCGTTTCATGCCTAATGTTAAAAGTGATCTCATGAAAAGCGCAGGTGCTTCCCACTTTCAATGTTTTCTTGAGGAACTTGGTTTACCTATCATATCCTCATCACTTTACTTTCCGAATAAGAATAACCAGTTAATAGGAACTCCATATTCCCCTCCCCTCACTATAAATAAAAGGCACCCGCCATCTAATTAGATTAGATGTAAGGGTGCCTTTAGTTGACTAATCGGCAATATTCGGGATGCTTATCTTATAGAAAAATACGATTCAAGCAACAAACCATATTATTCTTACCAACTAACTTGGTATTTACTAATATAATCCATTTTTCTCCTATTGTCAATATTGCGTTTAAATTTTCTGATTAGTCTGCGTTTTACATTTTACTTATTTACCACTTTACCAAACTAAACTATTTGAGATATACTATTTTAGTATAAGTTGTCGGTATAAACACACATATTGTATATAAGAAAGGTTCGATATAAATGGTAAATAAAAAATGGGGTTTATTGATTTTGACCACATTCGTAATTGGAAATATGGTCGGCGGCGGAATTTTTATGCTCCCTGCTCAATTAGCACAGGTATCCAGTCCATTAGGGGCGACATTGGCATGGATTGTTACTGGACTGGGAGTTTTTCTAATAGCTTTAGTGTTTGGTAACCTGGCAGTCCGGAAACCGGATTTGAAGGCTGGACCGCAAAGTTATGCCCAATCATTATTTAAATCTCCTGCTAAAGGAAGGGTTTCAGGGTATAGCATGGCTTGGGGCTATTGGGCTGCGAATTGGGCTGCGACAGCTTCTGTCATCATCTCATTTGCTGGTTACCTATCAACGTTTTTCCCGGTGATGCATAGTACGAAAGTGATTTATACAGCGGGTTCGTTTCAACTTGAACTAGGTAAAGCATTAACGTTTGCGGTATGTTCCATTGCCCTTTGGGGGATTCAGGCAATCTTGGTAAGAAGTTTTAACAGTGCTGGGAAAATGAATCTTTTTGCTACAGTTACCAAAGTGCTTGGATTCTTATTTTTCATCATTATCACAATATTCATCTTCGACACTTCCAATCTAGGAAACGGAGCTGAATTTTATGATAAGGCGGGTTCAGCCGTCTCTTTAGGTGATCAAGTGAATGCAGCTGCAATTTCAACATTATGGGCCTTCATCGGTATCGAAGCTGCCGTCATGCTTTCAAACCGTGCCAAGTCACAAAATGATGTAAAGAAAGCGACGATTTTTGGTTTACTTATCGCTGTTGCCATTTATATCGGCATTACTTTATTGACGATGGGTGCCATATCACAAGACGAGTTGAAAATATCACAAAAACCGCTTGTTGACGCACTACAAGCGGTAGTTGGTTCAAGCGGCACTTATATAATGGCTGCTCTTGCCGTCATTTCCTTATTGGGATCGACAATCGGATGGATTGTCGTTGCCTCAGAAGTTCCTTACCAGGCAGCGAAATCGGATTTGTTTCCGGCCTATTTTGCGAAAGCAAACAAAAATGGCACACCCGTCCGTTCTATGACAATAACAAATATCATGACACAGATATTCTTATTCTCCACTATTTCGGGTACGATTTTAGAGGCTTATAAATTTTCGATGATCGTCGCTACACTCGCTTACTTGATTCCGTATCTTGCATCCGTTCTGTATCAATTGAAACTGGTCATGACTGGGGAAACCTATGACATCATGAAAGGCTCAAGGGTACGTGATGGAATTATCACCATCCTGGCGTTAATCTACTCGATCTGGGTCATCAAGACAGGTACAGCCGATATGAATACATTCATACTTGGCATTGCCTTATATGTATTCGGAATCGTCCTATACCCACTCTGGATGAGAAAAAAAGCATAACCTTAAACACCTTGGCACAAATAAGTGCCAAGGTGTTTTTTTATATATCCTTTATTGCCAATCTAGTTCTCAGCTGAACAGTTTCACCAGATCTTAACTCCCTCAATCCGGTCAATTTTGCTGACAAATCCAAATTAGGAGCATTCGTTACCCATGTATATGGTTCAGGACAGACGAACCCCTCCTGGTTGAATAATACCCAAAACATAAAATGTTGATCGGCATGATAGATGACATGTATGCCAGCCTCTTGGTCAGTGAGAATGCACTCGTTTTCGAGGGCTCTTTCCTCATCATAGCCAAATAGGTCATCAAACAGCCGGCCCTCCAAGCTAAAGCCGTTTTGGATTTCCATTGTATCGGCCGTTTCATGAATTGCACCAGTGGGCAATGACCTTTCATTCAACTCCCAATGTTTATTGACGGGAAGAGATATTCTGCAATCCTCCAATTTCCCCCCTGGTCCAAATGGAAAATTGAATACAGTATGATAGCCTGCCCCCCACGGAAAGGGTTCAATGCCCTTGTTGGTGATTTCCAATTTTATATCCAATGTTTCAGCCCTTAAAGATAAAGACATATTCACAGTGATATCTTGTGGAAAGCTATCTTTTAGATCAAATTCACTGCTTGAAAATTCAGTATTAATGACGATTTCTTTCCCGTTCACTTCCTTTTTGCAGACTTGCCAAGGCTTGTCATGTAAAAAACCATGTATATGATTGAATTTTCCCCTTTCATTGACCGGAAACCTATACTCAGTCCCCTTATATGTAAATTGACCACCTTCAATCCGATTAGGAGGAAACAGGATAGGCATTCCGTATAAAATGGGAGCTTTTTTATACTCTTCCAGACTAACCGGAGTTCGCAGCACCTCAATATCCTTATGCTTGTACTTAAGCGAAAGCAGATTGCTTCCTAAAGATGGCGCAAGTATCGCTTCCACTTTTTCATTGCCGAACTTTATGGCCTTTTCATTTAAAAAAGTGATATCTTCTATGTAACCTGTCACTTATTCTCCTCCTTTGACTTGAACATATATCCATCCTACTTCCACAGACCATTTTTTGCAACAAATGGAAAATATAATTCGTTATAATCTATCTGTATTTAACAAATGTGTTGGTAATCTAGCATTTTGCTTTGTTTGCTTTACTATTTTTCTATTTCTCTTTTATCTTTTTCCTTCGCCCGATCAAGTTGTACCTCATTAAATAAAAAAAGGATGCCGTTACGGCATCCTTTTTACTTATCTATTACTTTCACTTACTAAAGCCACTATGCCTTCTTCATCATCCAAAACAAGTTCAATACCCGAGTATGGATCTTTATTCATATATTCATCCAGCCATAAGCGAAGCGCTTCTATCAAGTTGATGGTAATTAACACTTGTTTCCGGCCATCGACAAACGCTTCCGCCGAAAAGCCATAATCATCATCATACATTAACTCGACTTCCACCTCATTGGGCTGTACCTGCTTTTTACGGGCAATGTAAACACAAACCGCATTGATGATATCTTGTTCGGATATCTTTAGCCTCTCCATGGGTTTGTATCCTCTTTCTTCTTCTTATCTTTGAAATATGTGAATATCTTACGGATTACAACGATTAATACCACAACCGCCAACACGTTGATTAATAGACCAAGTATAGAACCAAGCATTCCCATATTGGCGAATAGGCTTCCAAAAAGTAAACCAGCCAGTCCACCTAGCATAATTCCTTTCATTAAGCCGCCTTTTGCGAATGTGTTTCCACTCTTAGCTTTATTGGCAGTAGTAGCATCGGACTTCTTCGTTTCTTTATTTTGGAAATTCGAATTATTATTGTTGTTGCTGTTAAAGCTTCTTTTGCCTGACTTGTAACCCCTTGCATCGACTGATTCCGCATGATCCTGGAATACGTAAGTGCCGACTGGCGAGAATGCTAGTGTAATTGTAAGTAATGCAGCCATAAATTTTTTCATCATGTTTTTTTGCCTCCGTTTATAGTATGGAATGATGTTTCTTTATATGTTTTCCCAGAGTTACTGAAGTCCACATCACCTATCCTTGTTTTATCTTATAGTATTTACGTTGAAATTCAAAATAAGTTTCATTTTTTTCGATTTTTTTTCAAAAAAATAAGCAGGGGCATTTTCTCCCCTGCTTATTATTGAACTATTAGTTTACACGAACGACACGGCCGTTGAATACACCTGCCCAATATCCGCTTTCCATATTGGCGATTGCAACACCTGTTGAACTTTGGGAACCGATAAATTTGCCGCCGCCGACATAAATACCGACATGCCCATCAGTTTTATAGGTATTGAAGAACACTAAATCTCCAGGTTGTATTTGGCTCTTAGATACTTGACGTCCTGCATTTTTCAATGCATCCGTACTTGCTGGAAGGTTAACACCAGCTTGTTTATAAGCCCATGCAACGAATCCTGAACAATCGAAAAGACCGTTAGCAATATCGGATGCCGTTCTTCCGCCACCAAATTTATATGTGGAGTTACCGATATATTTATAACCTGCTGTAATGGCAGAGCCTGTATTTGCACTGCTTGGCTTGCTTGATGTTTCAGTTTTACTGGCTGCAGGTTTAGCAGCAGAACTGTTTTTAGATGAATTTGAAGATGATTCACCTTTAGATGAGCTTTTTGCCGAAGCTTCGCCTTTAGAAGAACTTGATGATTCTTCGTTAGAAGAGCTTGATGATTCTTCACTGGAAGAATTTGAAGTACTCACTTCTTCAGCAGCACGGTCAAGATCTGCTTTCTCTGCTGCTTTACGTTCTTCCTCTTTTTTGATATTTTCACGGATGGATGCAATTTGTGCTTCTAAACCGGCATCTTTATTCTCTAAAGATTGTTTTAGTGCTTCTGTTTCCGATTCCTTCTTTTCAATCTTAGCCTTCATGTTAACAGTTTCAGCTTTTTGATCTTTAATTTGCGATTGCATGCCTTTAAGCTCTACTTCCATATCCTTAAGGCTTTGCAATTTTTTCTCAACGGTCGCTTGTTTTTTTTCTAAGTCAGCTTTATCCGCTTCCTGCTCGCTAAGAATCTGTTGGTCAGCTTCCACGATAGTGGCTACCGCTCCAACACGATTAACGAATTCACCAAAGCTTTTAGAACCTAAAACAACTTCTAGGTACTCAACGTCCCCGCCGCTCTCTTGGAAAGAAAGTGCGCGCTCTTTCAAGACTTCCTCGCGTTTTGCGATTCTTTCTTCCAACGCTTTAATTTCTTTCTTTAAAGAATCTATGTCTTTTTCGGTGTCTTTAATTTCTTGTTTAGTATCTTTGATTTTTTGGTCATTTTCTTTCATTGCCGATTCGATCTGGGCAATTTGGGCATTCATTTTCGATTGTTCTTTTTTCAATTGCTGAATAACTTGTTCTGCCTCTGAAATATCTGATTGTATTCCTGTACGTTGTGATTGAATATCCGTGATAGATTCAGCTTTTACAGACGGTATGGCAAAAGCGCTTCCTAATCCAAGCATAATTGTCGTGTTCAATACGATAAGTTTTTTCTTCAAACTCATTTCCCCTGCTTTCCTCCCCTTGCATTTCCATCGACCCACTTCTTTTTCTCTATGAAAAATACTTAGTCAAAATAAATTGCTGGGAACTCTTCTCTATTTTTTTTACTCTTTATGTAATCTTCTAAGGTTGAGATAATATTAAATACATTTCTTAAACTCTACTATGTTTTCATCTAAGTCGTAGTATATCATCAGATTTTGTCAAATACGTAATAACAATATTACAATTATATTTCAATTTTAACATTAAACATAAAAATTCGACGTTTCCACGTGATAAAACATCCAATATCTTACATAATCACCTTCGTATTTTGATGCAAGACTTTCTATCTAGTGTTTAGCACCAAGGGACCATGGACTATTGGCAGGTAAAAACTCACCACTTTCGAATGCATGGAGGCCCATTTGTAACAGATTGCAGCTCATTTACCCTTCATACGGAAAGTCCGTTAGCATTCCCATAAAAAAAACCGCTCATCAGCGGTTTTTCCGTCAATATTCGACCCATCCTTAAATTCCAGCCATAAAGTCGACAAAAACTTTCAATTCTTTTGGTCGGACGAATACCCTTTCTCCTTTGCTTATTTCCAGATTCAAATATTGTTCTTTCGTCAGTTCGATTTCCAGCGGTTCGTTTGTATCCTGACGAATGACTTCTATCCGGACGATGGGGCCAATTGTATGAATGTGCTCAATTATGGATGCGATCGAATCCTTTTCTGTTGGTTCTCTTTCTATGATAAAGTTATGAGCCCTTACATAACCAGTGCCCGCTCCATCTTCACTGCCCGGGGCATTCATTTCCACATTCCCAGTTACCAATTTCCCTTGGTGAACGTTGCCCTTGAAAAGATTGACACTGCCGAGAAAATCATAAACGAATGGATTTTCCGGGTGATCATATACTTCTTCCGGAGTTCCAATCTGTTCAATTTTCCCTTCATTCATGATTACGACCCGATCAGCAACATCCATCGCCTCTTCCTGATCATGCGTCACGAACACACTTGTAACATTGAATTCATCATGAAGTCTTCTTAGCCAACGCCGAAGTTCTTTGCGAACCTTGGCATCCAATGCCCCGAATGGTTCATCAAGCAAGAGGATATTCGGTTCAACTGCAAGTGCCCTTGCCAATGCGACACGCTGGCGCTGGCCGCCTGATAATTGCGATGGATAACGATCTTTATATCCTTCCAGCTTGACGAGTTGAAGCAATTCGGTAACCTTTTGTGCAATAACTTCTTTACTGGGCCTTATTTTTCTAGGTCGGACCTTTAATCCATAGGCAATATTATCAAAAATGGTCATATTGCGAAAAAGGGCATAATGCTGAAAGACGAAACCCACATTTCGATCTTTTACATGTTTATGCGTGTAATTCTCTTCATTAAAGAGGATCTTTCCGTTCTCAGCTTGTTCAAGACCGGCGATGATACGCAGTAATGACGTTTTTCCTGATCCTGAAGGGCCAAGTAGGGCTACAAGTTCACCGCTTTTTATTTCCAAATCGATGTTCCGAAGTGCTTGATAGGACCCGTAATATTTTGTAACATTTTCAATGATGATACTCATTTCATTCCTCCTACCTCGCTTTGGTTGATTTAAAGTCTGTTTTCCACTCTATGAAGCTTTTAATGATCAAGGTTATGATTGCAAAAATGGACATCAGGGATGCAACGGCAAATGCGGCCGAAAATTGATATTCATTGTATAAGATTTCAATATGAAGCGGCATCGTATTGGTCATGCCCCGTATATGGCCCGATACGACCGATACAGCTCCAAATTCCCCGATTATCCTTGCATTGCAAAGGATGACTCCATATAGAAGTCCCCATTTTATATTGGGAAGCGTCACATACCAAAATGTCTTAAACCCTCCTGCACCCAGCGTGAGTGAGGCCTCTTCTTCAGACGTCCCCTGGCTTTGCATGAGCGGGATCAATTCGCGCGCAATGAATGGGAAGGTGATGAAAATGGAGGCGATGACAATCCCTGGTATTGAAAAGATCACTTTAATGTCAAGAGATTGCAGCAGTGGACCAAGTGTTCCATGCAAGCCGAACAGAAGGACAAAAATCAACCCGGCAATGACGGGCGAAACGGAAAAAGGCAAATCTATCAATGTTATTAAGAAGTTTTTTCCCTTGAAATCATATTTTGTTATGGTCCACGCGGCAACCACTCCAAATATGGCATTGAGTGGCAAGGTGATGAGGACAACGATCAATGTTAACTTAATCGCAGCCACGGCATCAGGGTGGACAATGGCCGCAAAATAAGCTTCGGCACCTTTTTCAAAGGCTTTTACAAAGATCGCGATTAATGGGACAACTAAAAACAAAGTGAGAAATAGCAATACAATGGAAATGAGGATCCACTGTATGGATTTAGGCTCTTTAGTTGCGTTTCTCGTATTAATGACTGGGTGATTCGCATTTACAACAACTGAATTATCATGTTCCATCATATCCCTCCTACTTCCCTGAATATCTTTTGCCGGTCCACCATTGTAAGATATTGATGGTGAATAAGATTATAAATGTAATAATGAGCATGACAGCTGCAACCGCTGTAGCACCTTCATAATCATACTGTTCAAGCTTTGTCATGATGATCAGCGGGGAAATCTCCGTTTTAAACGGCATATTTCCGGCAATGAAGACAACTGATCCATACTCTCCAAGTGCCCTCGCAAAAGAAAGTGCAAAACCCGTCAATATCGCTGGAATCAATTCCGGGAAGATAATTTTAATGAATGTCTGCATTCGATTCGCCCCTAAAGAGGCAGATGCTTCTTCCATCCCTTTTTCGATATTTTCAAGCACCGGTTGAACCATCCGCACCACGAATGGAAGACCGATAA
The DNA here is from genome assembly GCF_056502895.1 of Bacillus sp. T-10(2022). Classification (NCBI taxonomy): domain Bacteria; kingdom Bacillati; phylum Bacillota; class Bacilli; order Caryophanales; family Bacillaceae; genus Bacillus; species Bacillus sp. T-10(2022). Next base: position 1,566,666 of record NZ_CP113518.1, on the reverse strand, counting down.
ATATTAGGGCGATGATGATCCCTGCGGGAGTGAAAGCGACTTTAAAACTGAAAAATTGCCCGATCCATCCGTTCGGTGAATACAAGGTGGTCAACGTAATCCCTGCCACGGCAGTCGGGAGGGCAAAAGGCAAATCAACCAGTCCATCGATGATCCGTTTGCCGGGAAACTCATAACGAGTAAGCACCCAGGCAATTAACACACCAAAAACTGCGTTCACAAAGGCCGCAGTTAACGCTGTCATGAAACTCAATTTATAAGAAGCGAGAACCCTTGGTTCAGTGATGGTCGCCCAAAAATCCTGGAATCCCATTGAAAATGTGTTTAGAAAAATCATCGATAACGGGATCAATACGATGATGGAGAGATACAGCAGCGTAAAACCCATCGTCAATCCAAAACCGGGTATGGTCCTCTTTTTCGTCTGTTTACCTTCAGTGACTATATTCATCGCTTCGCCTCAACCCTTTTTCTGATTTATGAAGGAGAAGATGTTAAAGTCATCTTCTCCTTCATGCTTATTGCTGTTGATAAATCTCGTCAAATGTGCCACCATCATTAAAATGTGTTTCCTGGGCTTTTTTCCAACCGCCAAACGTATCATCAACAGTCACCATATCGATATTGGCAAATTGGTCTTCATATTCAGCGAGAACCTTCTCATCCCTTGGACGATAGAAGTTTTTCGCGGCAATTTCCTGACCGGCATCCGTATAGAGGTATTCCAGGTAGGCTTCAGCCACTTCCTTTGTTCCTTTTTTCTCGACCACTTCATCGACAACAGCTACCGGTGGCTCTGCTAATATACTGATTGAAGGATTGACGATTTCATATTTGTCATCACCGAATTCTTCCAGTGTTAAATAGGCTTCATTCTCCCAAGCGATTAGTACGTCACCAATTCCCCTTTCCACAAAAGTGGTCGTTGCACCGCGGGCCCCTGAATCCAGGACTTCAACATTCTGATAAAGTTTTTTCATGAAATCCTTCACTTTTGTTTCGTCATTATCGAAATTTTTCTCCGCATAAGCCCAGGCAGCCAAGTAATTCCACCTTGCCCCTCCGCTTGTCTTTGGATTTGGGGTAATGACGGATACATCCTTTTTAATCAGATCATCCCAATCTTTAATGCCTTTAGGGTTATCTTTTTTCACCAAAAACACAATGGTTGATGTGTATGGTGTCGAGTTCTCCGGTAAACGTTTTTGCCAATCCTTCGCTAACAAATTACTAGCTTCATAAATGGCATCAATATCATAAGCCAATGCCAATGTAACGACATCCGCCTCCAATCCATCAATGACTGCCCTGCCCTGTTTACCAGATCCGCCATGTGATTGCTGAATCGTTACATCCTGACCGGATTCTTCTTTCCAGTGCTTCACGAACGCTTCATTGAATTCCTGGTACAATTCCCTTGTCGGATCATATGACACATTCAAAAGCTCGACTGACTTTGATGTCCCGTCGCCTTCCGTTTTTTCCGAGTTGCATCCCGCAAGTACACCGAATGCTAAAATCAAACTTATCAATAACATTACCTTTTTCATGAGCTTCCCCCTTTTTTTACAACAAAAAAGGCATGCTATTTCCCTTTCAATCATTCAGGAGATAGTATGCCTTCAGTTCTCTGATCAGCAAGTATTTTTTTGTATATCATTACCATAAAGCAAAGTTAACCCAGTTGTCAACTAGGTATTGCATGTCCTTTTATTTAAATTCATTCACGTTTTGAAAGTTTAAGAATTCCACCAAACGAAAGGGCTCGATCCAACGGGGAGATCGAGCCCTTTTTTTAATACCTATTATGAATTTGATGCTTTTTGATATAGCTTATTGTCCAAGATATACTGATAACACTGATCAGGCAGTAAATATCTTGGTTCCCCGCCCATCGCGAATTCATCCCTTATATATGTAGAACTGATTTCCATGGAAAGGCCTTTATCAATAAGGTGAAATGTATTGCCATCATCATAATTCCTTAGCAATGGACTTTTGGATATGATTTTCAGCATATCGATCCCATCCCGTGCCATGACGATGAATTTATGATTTGCAATCAGTTTTTCCCTGAATTTCCATCGTAAGTGTACCGGCAACTCCTGATTATCAATATCTTCAAGTAAATCTGCACCCATTATGAAGTAAACTTCGTCCTTTGGAAATCGTGATTTAAAATATTCCATCGTATACCAAGTATATTGTTTACTCGTTCCGGCACGTTCATTAATTTCATAATCACTGACTTCAAATAACGGGTTGCCCCCTATTGCCAGCTTGAGCATTTCCCAACGGTGTTCATTGCTCGTTTTCATCTGTTTATCGATCCGGCCATTTGAGCAAGGTAAAAAAATCACCTTGTCAAGCTTAGCACGATGCGCAATGGTGGATGCTGTCCATAAATGCACATTCGTGACCGGATCGAAGGAAGATCCATAAACTCCAATTTTGCCCATCCTTATATCCCCCTCACCAGTCTTCCTTTTTCACCACGGCCCTGACCGGGCTCCCGTGCCCGGTTTCATAAATCGAGATCATGTTCGATGATTTTTTCCATTTCCATCAAAATGATAGGGAGAATCAATTGAATTCTTAAAGAGTCAGTCTGATTTCCGCTACATTGACAGATGACCCTTCAGCCATTGTGAATTCAGCATATATGAATATTGCTATCTCCTAGCCAATATGGCGTATTTTCATTAAGGCGCTGGGATATCTAACCATTGATTCATGAAATCCCCCCCAGTCAAAGCTTACAGTTTGGTCCTTAATGTCCAAAGCTCAGGAAAAAATGGCTGTTCGACCACTTTTTTCAGATAACTTACACCGGACGATCCGCCAGTTCCCTTTTTATTACCGATGATCCGTTCTACGGTGCTCATATGATTGAATCTCCAGAATTGTTGTTGACTTCCAATATCAACGAGTTTTTCGGCCAGCTCATACAAATCCCAGTAGTTATGCACATCACGGTAAACGGTCAGCCATGCTTTTTCAACACTTGCATTTTCCTGATAAATTAAAGACCAATCCCTCTTCAGGACCGATTGATCAATGGGAAGCCCTCTTGCAGCCAAAGCCCCTATAGCCGCATCATAAATACTTGGTTTATTCAAGGCTGCCATCATCGACTCATAAAGCTCGGGCTGATGACGGAAAACGGCCAATATTTGCGAATTCTTTTGCCCCATCGCAAATTCTATCAACCTGTTCTGAAATGATTGAAACCCTGAAGAGTTTCCTAGTTTCTCCCGGAATTCCATATAATCGGATGGCGTTAAGGTCGAAAGCACATTCCAAGATTGAACTAGTTGCTGTTGGATCCTGGCCACCCTGGATAGCATCTTAAAGGAAGGCTCCAAATGTCCTGCCTCAATATGATCAGTTGCCGCAGTCAATTCATGGATGATCAATTTCATCCACAATTCACTTGTTTGGTGAATGATGATGAACAGCATTTCATCGTGATGGCCAGAAAGTCGATGCTGACTTGATAAAATTTGATTTAAATGCAGATAGTCCCCATAGGACATATCTTTATCAAAATCAGTTACCATACTTTCTTCCAAACGATGTTCATCTCTTGGACCCTTATCCATACTATCCCTCTTTCCCTTTACTTTCTTTTGAATTTCGTCATCAATAAATAAACGATGCAAAGAAAGATCAGCCAAGGAACCCCGAACTGGAGCACGATTTTAAATGGGCCAGTGAACCAGGTAGATACCGTCAAAGCAAACAAAAGAAATGCACCAAGAATCGTTAGATATGGAAATCCATACATTTTAACCGGTAATTTGCGGCCCCCTGATTTCTCCCACCTCTTCCTGAAATATAAATGGGAAATGAAAACCATGAACCAGGTTAAAATGGCCCCGAACATCGATATCCCCATCATGAATGCATATGAAGTATCCGGAAGCAGAACCTTTACTCCTGCAGCAAGAAATATTCCTAAAGTGGATATGAGAAGTGCCCTTACCGGGACACCTTTCCTGCTCACTTTTTGAAATAGGGCTGGAGCCTGCTTTTGCTCGGATAACGAAAATATCATTCTGGTGGAGGCATATAATTGACTATTCATTGCAGATAAAGCAGCAGTTAAAATAATGAAATTCATTATCCCCGATGCCCCGGGAACATTCAGGATTTCCATTACCTTAACGAATGGGCTTTTATCAATACCGGCAGATTGCCAGGGAACAATCATTAACATGATGCCGATAGTCAGTACATAAAAAGTGGCAAGCCTGAAGACAGTTGCCTTCAAAGCTTTAGGGACGGCTATATCCGGGTCCTTTGCTTCGCCCGCCGTCACCGCAATCAACTCAGTTCCTAAAAAGCTGAAGAGCGAAATGAATATGGCGACCCAAAGCCCCCAAAATCCGAAAGGCATAAAACCTCCATCATTGGCATAGTTCTCTACACCGATCCCGCTTGAAGGTCCAGCGCCAATCACCACATAGGCGCCCAGTAGAATGAATATGACAATGGCGCTTATCTTGATCATTGAAAATACATACTCAAAATTCCCGAATGTATTGACACTCGTCGCATTTACATAGATTAACAGTGCAGCAAAAAGGAAAATCCAAACACTTCCAGGTACAGCAGGGAACCAATATTTCATATAAACAGCGATGGCACTCACTTCGACACCAATGGCAAGAACATTCGCTATCCAATAGGAATACCTCACAACAAAACCCGCAAATGGACTTATATATTTTTCAGCAATGGTTCCAAAGGATCCCGATGTTGGATAGGCTACAGTCATTTCCGCCAAACAGCCCATCAGCAGAAGGACAATGAATGCACCTATTGCATAGCTGATAAGTACACTTGGACCTGCCGTTGAAATCGCAAGGCCGCTTCCCAAAAATAACCCGGTGCCAATTGCACATCCCATGGCTATCATGGTGATTTGATTCGATGTTAATTCACGATGCAGTTTATTTTTCTCCATATGTTGCTCCCATTCTAGGCAATGATTCCCCTTTTATTTTCATAGTTTTCATATAATCTGCCGTCCATGATCTTCTTAAGCACCTGTACAGTTTCATAGACTTCCTGAAAAGAGGTATAAAGAGCAACAGGTGCTAAACGAATCATATTCGGTTCACGATAATCGGGTATGATGGCCTCTTGTTTCAATGCTTTACATATTCTTGCAGCTTCTGGATGTTCAAGGATGATATGACCGCCCCTTTTTGCTTCATGCCTTGGGCTCCCAATCTCAAATCCATATCCCGTCAATTCCGATTGTATTAAATCCATAAGATATTGAGTCAGCTTCAAGGATTTCTTCCGGACTTGCTCTATCCCCGCTTCCGCAAATATTTCAAGCGAGCCTAAAAGGGGAGCCATGCTTAATATATGGGGAGTTCCAATTTGAAAGGCACCTGCCGAATTTGCCTGGGTAAAGGTATGTTCCATATCGAACTGCTTATCTTTCCGCGAGCCAAACCATCCAGCCAACCCGGGCAGCCTTGCAAAATGCTTACGGTTCACATATAACCCCGCTACACATCCTGGTCCGCCATTCAAATGCTTATAATTACACCAAAACGCGAAATCCACTTCCCAGTTGTCAAACAAATGCGGGATGGCTCCCACGGAATGACAGGCATCGAATCCTATCATGATTCCACGCGCATGCGCTTCCTTTGTTAACCTCTCCATATCAAGGACCTGACCGCTTCGATATAAAACCGTCGGAAGTACAATCAATGCTATTTCCTCGTTCATTTCTGCAATGATGTCTTCTTCTTCAAGGAATTTACCATCTCGGCTTTTCACCTGAACCAAGTGTGCCGAAGGATCAAGCCCATGCAATCGGAGCTGGCTTTGAAGTGCATAGATATCACTCGGGAAGGTTAGTTCATCCGCCAAAATCTTATTCCTGCCAGCTCTCGGTTCAAAAAAAGTGGCCGCAAGCTGATGCAGATTAGCTGTAGTCGACCCTCCCATTATCACTTCATCCTCTAAAGCACCTACCAACGGGGCACTCAATTCACCCAATCTCTCAGAAAAGTAAAACCAGGGCTCGGTGCCTTCCGTCCACCCATCGATTCCAAACCTTTTCCAATCTTCCAATGACTTCATTAAACTTTTCTCAGCCCGCTTTGATAAAAGTCCCAATGAGTTGCCATCCATATAAATCATTCCGGGGTTCAAGTAGAACTCCTCTTTGTAAGAAACTAATGGATCTTCCTGATCCAAAGTTTTCGCATACTCTTTCGTTGACATGAAATTATTGATATCCATGTTCTCCCCGCTTTCTTCCAAGCCACTATTTTTCACTTGTAAATCCCTACCCCTTCCCATGCCAACCTTATCATTCTGTCAGGATCTTTTTCAATATAATCCTTTTTATCAAAAATCATTGTGTAGTGATTTCTTTCATCATATTTCGGCCAGATTTCGCCTTCCGGGGGATTGGGGTTTCCATGTTTCGCAAAGTTGATCCAATGGCCCTGCATTCTATGGGAAACCTTTAGGGCAGCTGACCTTGAACCATATGAAGTAATCCGTTTCCCAAATGCCGAGTCGAAAGTCTGGAAGACAAAAGGAATTTCCATACCATGTGTCGCCCCTAATTTACTTATGCGCATTGCGGCCGTTTTATAATCAAAACGGTACATCCATGTTTTTTCAAAGCGGCTGTATGCCTCCGCATACCAAACCGAGGGAATATGGAAAGTCGCATCACGGCCAATGCCAAGTGCAGCTTCCTTTTCTGGGTAGTTTATATAAGCATTCGTAATTCGCTCTTTCGCCTCTGGATCAGTGTTATCGAACATTTTCTGAATCATCGCCGCATTAGTTGGGATTAACGGGGAATCCATCTGGTCGAATAATGTTGCTTCGTCCCTATTTGTTCCTATAAGCAAGGGTATTCCCTTTGCTTTTCCGGATCGAATCGAATCTAGTGGATAATCGGGCAGGAAGTCACCATCTACAACAGGTCCAAATGATAGTGAGCCCGGCATGGCCTGTGAATTTTCCTGCAAGAGTTGGTAGGAGGCCCCGACAATCTCTTGAACTGGAAGCGTCTTTAAGCGGTGGATTTCATCCTTTCCAATTCCCAATATTTCAAGGAACCTTTCACTGAATTGGCGCGCAAATCCTTTTCCGTAAACAGATGTCGGAGCGGGACTTTCCGCAATGGCCTGTTTAAAAAGTCCTCTCGCTGAAGGAACAGTAAGTAAAGTCGTCACCGCATTGCCACCAGCTGATTCACCAAATATCGTAACATTATCAGGGTCGCCGCCAAACGCTTCTATATTTTCTTTAACCCATTTCAGAGACGCAACTTGATCACGTAAACCTAAATTGGTTTCAAATATTTCCCCATCACCTGCCAACTCGGAAAAATCCAGATATCCCAGTGCCCCCAGCCTATAGTTGATGCTTACTACGACTACATCCCCATTCTTAGCCAGTAAATGTCCATTGTACATATCAAGGGATCCAGCTCCCGTTATGTATGCTCCTCCAGGAATCCACACCATGACCGGGCGTTTTTTATCATCAGCCCTAGGCGACCAAATATTCAGGAACAAGCAATCCTCATCCATTTTTTCATTTCCGGTCATTCCCGTCCTTACCGCCCGATCCATCGGCTGCGGGGGAATCGGACCAAAATCCACTGCATCCAGGACACCGCTCCACTTATCAACTGGCTCCGGCGAGAGGAAACGAAGGCCCTCAATCGGCGCTTTCGCATACCTGACTCCACGCCAAACGCATATATCGTTTTCTATAGTACCTTGAAGATGTCCTTTTACCGTCGTAACTATCGATCCAATCATTCCCTTTCACCTCTTCATATAGTAGTAGATACTTAAGTTCTTCTTTTTCCAATCCCTTATATCCTTCATCTTCATTGAAAAAAGATCTATAGACTCCGTTAAAATAAAGTACCGCTATCGTATATAAAGTCAGGTTATCCTTTTGAGTTTGTAGTTTTCATTAAATGTCCAGTTAACAAAAAAAGACCCAATCAGGTCTTTTTTTGTTGAACTTGGCAAAAAGCTTAGGCGAGCATGGCAAGGATACTCAATAAAGAGCTGCCCCGAACGGAAAGCTGTTGTGCAGCATATGTTAATTGCTGTTCATCGAGCTGTTCCAATAAAGGCTTTAATTCCAGCAATTCATTCTCAAGTCCTTTAAGGTCTGTAGATAGCTTGTCCACCATCAAGAGCACTTGCTCGGAATCAACAGTGGTTTCCGACCAGACTTGTAACCGTTCCTTGATTTCGGTCAAAGGCATATTCTGTTCTTTATACCGATTAATCATTTGAAGACGATTTAAAGCATCTTCTGTGTAATACCGATATCTTGACCCAGTTTTTTCATAGTTCAGCATTCCTAATTGTGTGTAATAGTCAATGGTTCTTCTCGAAACATTCGCTAGTTCAGCAAGCTGGCCAATCCGATATACATTCACCCAGATAGTCACCTTCTTTTAAAAATCTACTGTTAACGATACTATAACATAACTATCCAAAAAGGTGACTTCAAGGATGAAACTATTAGACTACTTTATCCGAATTGCCCTTCAACTGATTCTTGGCAAAATACAGGGCATCTTCCTTCGATTTAAAAAAGTGCTGTTTATCTATTTTATGATACAACCCAGTGCTGAGTAACAATTCCTTGGGTTGCTGCTGGATTCCTGAAATGATTAATTTCCCCTTATATTTTCCGATGCGATTAACAATCGCCAATAGTGCAGCCTCTGCTGAAGTGTCCATATATGTTACCCGGCGCATGCTTAATACCAACACTTTCGTCTTATTATCCAAGTTCTCCAATATCGATGACTCCAGGACGTCTATCGAACCAAAGAAGAGGGGACCTTCCAAGTTATACACATTGATCTTTGAATCCGAATTATCAATTGGAATAATCTCGGTAATCTCATGACTTCTTTCCCTGACTTTTAACGTGTGGCTCATTTTTGCAATGAAGGTGATGAATGCAATCAATAAGCCGATTCCCACTCCCATGATTAAATCAGTGAAGACTGTGACGAGGAAGGTGACTAGCAAAACCGCAGAATCCGCCGTCTTCGTTTTCAATACATGAGCGAATTCCTTTCTTTCACTCATATTCCAGGCAACAAACATCAATATGGGCGCCATGCTTGCCAAAGGTATATGCGCTGCATATGGAGAAAGTACCAGCAAAACCAGTAAAACGACAATTCCGTGAATGACTCCGGACATCGGGGAGGCTGCCCCGCTTTTTATATTGGTAGCTGTCCTGGCAATGGCACCTGTTGCAGGTATCCCGCCGAAGAACGGGGTCGCGATGTTCGCGATTCCTTGCCCAACCAATTCCTTATTACTATCATGCTTGGTTCCCCCCATGTTATCGGCCACGGTAGCGGATAACAATGACTCGACACCGCCTAACAAGGCAATCGTAAAAGCAACGGGAAGGAGTGTGATAATGACTTCCACTGATAGCTCCGGCACTTGGAATTCCGGAAAACCTTTCGGAATCGCTCCATACGTGGAACCAATCGTAGCCACCTTATCGGGAAATAAAAAGTAAGCTGCAATTGTGGAAATCAGCAAACCCAGAAGCGGTCCTGGCACTCGTGGCAAAAGTCTAGGTGCGAGCAGTATGACGACAAAACATATAATCGCAACAATCACACTATATAGATTGATCGTGCCTGCTTTAATCACCAGTTCCTTCATGTTATCCATGAACGCTTCATGTTTTTCCACTTTCATACCAAAGAAGTTGGCAATTTGGCCTGAAAAGATTATTATCGCAATTCCTGTTGTAAATCCAATGATGACGGGACGGGGAATGAACTTCATCAAATTGCCTACCTTAAGCAGACCCATCAGGACTAACATTATTCCGGCTAAAAACCCGGCAATAAGCAGGCTTTCATACCCATATTGCATAACGATTCCAAATAATAAAGGAACAAACGCCCCGGTTGGCCCTCCAATTTGATACTTGGAGCCACCCAAAATCGATATGAGGATTCCAGCGATGATGGTCGTATATAACCCGTATATCGGTTCGACGCCTGAAGCAATTGCAAAAGCCAATCCTAAAGGGATGGCTACAACACCTACGACCAATCCTGCCGTTACATCCTTTTGAAAACCCTTCATATTATATCCTTGAAATCTAGAATCTTTTATCATCTTTTTAAAACTCACATCCTTAGTCGTTTTTTTAGTTGGAATCTACCTTCATCAGGAAAAATGACATTCTTTCATTTTAGAGGGAGTGCTTGATCGAAATTAATCTAACTATTGTAGGTTTTTTCAACGGGACAAACCATGCGGGGGGACTTTTCAAAGCTAAGAAATAATCGTCATATGTAATCTCCTTATGTTAAGTTATTTGACATGGTCTCGACCACGCTTCAACATTATACAGTAAAACGTAATACTGTACATTGTTAGTAACGTTAACATTTGTTTACAACTTCTTGCATATTTTTACATTTACATTACAATCCGGGACCATATTTCCAGTCTAGTTAATTTGAAGCCGGAGATTCAGACTACGAATCAGGAGGTTTGAACTTTGGACTAATTCCCCATATCAGAAAACTTGATTAATGACCAATAGAAAAAAGCATGTTTTGAGAAAGATTGCTCAATACATGCTCTATAAAAACTCAAGGCTCTATATACGTTTTCTTTCAGTTTACAGCTCTTCTCCTCTCGTCTCGATAATATGCTTATACCAATGAAACGACAGCTTCTTTTTCCGGTTTAACTGATCATGATGATCCACGTAAATAAATCCGTATTGCTTCTTATACCCGTTTAACCAACTTAATAGATCAATGACAGACCATGCGTAATATCCTTTTAAATGGATGCCTTCTTTGATTGCCCGCTTAATCACTTTTAAGTGTTCCTCAATATATTTAATACGGGGAACATCCACTATTTCACCATCGATTATCGGATCCTCATCACCAAGTCCGTTTTCTGTAACATACATTTTAATATCACCATAACGCTCTTTTAACATATGCAGCCCATCTAAGAATCCTTGAGGTGAGATTTCCCAGCCCCATTTAGTATATGTTTTATCTTCCATTTTTACGGTCCGATAAAAGCCATCAAAAGACGGGTTTCCTGGAGCTAGAGTAGATGTTTCTCTTGAATGCTCCATGTTTGAGGTGGCTTCCCGATTTTTTTCCACACGAATGGGCTGGTAATAATTGAGTCCAATAAAATCATTTTTCCCCGCATTTCTTTTTAGCGTATCCAGTTCTTCTTCGGTCCAACTTGGTGTCCAGCCTTTCTCCTTTAATTGCTCAACCACATAAGCTGGATATTCACCTTTTAAAATTGGGTCATAATACCAAAAAGTTTCATATTCATTGGCATGCTTAGCAGCTAATACATTCTCATGTTTGTCATCAATACTATAAGCTGGCAGGAAGACATGGGTAATCCCAATTTCACCGTAATGATTCAGTGCCTTATATACCTCTACCGCTTTGGCATGTGCATAAAAAACGTAATGTGTCGCTTGAAAGTATTTATTTTCATCGTTTTGGATTCCAGGCGGGTGCGCTCCTTTTAAATACCCCAAACCGCAAAACATAACCGTTTCATTAAACGTGATCCAATGTTTGACGCGGTCTCCGAATGCGAGAAAACAAATCTCCGCATACTTGACGAATGCTTCAGCTGTTCGCTTATTCGTCCATCCCCCATCTTGTTCAAGCGTCAAAGGCAAATCCCAATGATACAGCGTAACAAATGGAACAATCCCATATTTTAAGCATTCATTAATAACATTATTATAAAATTCCAAACCTTTTTCATTGATTTCCCCGTCACCGGTTGGCAAAATACGTGCCCATGAAATGGAAAACCGATATGATTCAAGTCCCATCTCTGCCATTAATTTAATATCTTCTTTATAACGATGATAATGGTCTATCGCTACATCCCCGTTTGTACCTTCATATGTTTTCCCCGGTATCTTCGAGAAGACATCCCAATTCGTTATACCTTTACCATCTTCATCCCATGCTCCTTCTATTTGAAAAGAAGCGGAAGCTGCTCCGAATAAAAAATCGTGTGGAAACTTCAATTATAACCCTCCATTTCATACCCTCTTATTAAATTTATAATAATATATTTTATTCATTGGCACAAATATTAATTTTTAATTCACGTAAAACATAAGCCTTAAAGATAGTATTTACTATCAGGGTATGATTAAATCCAGAATTCTGCTGAATCAACCTCTCTTTTTCTAGCTGAAGATGATTGATTTATAGTTTCATATGAACACATGCAAAAACCCGTCCACCTAAGGAGGACGGGTTACACATATTCAAGATGTTGTAATCACTCCACAACCGGGAGCATGTGTCGGTAAGTCATTTTGGAAGAAAACAGTCAATGATAGTGCGGGACACAAAACGAAAGCATTGTTTTTTGTTCCAGGTTTGAACCCGTTATAAAAAAGAACGACCGTTGCAACTTTGAAATGAAAAATTCAAGCCGATTGGGCATCAAAGTTTTTACTGATTCACTTCAGCCTTTTCTGTTACCATCGTATGCACTGACAGTGCACTGCCTGGATTATTACTGCCCACTGTAATTAGGCAGTATCTTGGAGAATCATCTTTCTATCCATGTTTTATATTCAGCCTTTATCATTTCCCAATGAAGTTCTTTCGTTGCATGTACCTTATAATCGGCTTTATTAAGGGTATTTCCCACACCTACAGCGAACATTCCGCTTGCCTTGATGGAGTCAATCCCTGCAGAAGCATCTTCAATTCCGATTGATCGATTTGGGTTCGCATCCAGTTGTTTACATGCCGTCAAGAAAATTTCCGGATCAGGTTTCGATTTTTTCACTTTTGCAGCATCTACAACGTAATCAAAAGTATCCTCTAACTGGAGTGCCTTTAATACGGTGCTTGCATTTCTGGAAACAGAAGCAAGACCAATGGAAATTCCTTCGAATTTAATATTGGTAATGAGCTCCAAAATCCCTGGCATTATATCTTGAGGTGTCAATTTCTTCAGAAATTCGCAGTAGTGAAGGTTCTTTTTTTCAGCCATTGTTTCTTTTTCGCTTAAAGTAAAGTCATTTTGCTGATTTCCCTCTTGTAAAATCAGCTCAAGGGAATCCATTCGGCTTACCCCCTTAAGCCTCTCGTTAAAGACCTCGTTAATACTAATACCTAGTTCATGAGCCAGTTCTCGCCAAGCCAGGAAATGATAATGCGCTGAATCAGTAATGACTCCATCAAGATCAAATACTACTGCATCAATAAATTTTTCTTCCATAATAACCGTCCCTCTCTTTTCGAAGAAGTGCTGCAACATTCCGAGATGTTCTCTCTATATTTTTAAATGCACCGCCAAGGATGTCTTCAATCGGCAGCATTGCAGGAATGGTAGGGAATATGGCATCGAATCCATGATTGTAAAGAACATCAGATCCCTCACCCACACTTCCGCAAATCGCTATTACTTTTGCTTTTGGTGGTGCGCATTTGGCTACACCTGAGGGTGCTTTTCCATATATTGTTTGGCCGTCTATTTTCCCTTCCCCCACAATCACTATATCTGCATCCTGGCAAATTTCTTTCACCTTTAGATGCTCCATCATAAGTTCAATGCCCTTTTTTAGTTTAGCTCCTGTAAATAACACCAGTCCGGCGCCCATCCCTCCACCTGCACCACTCCCTGGTAAGGAGGAGACATCCATTCCTAAGTAGTTGCCTGCCATTTGATAAAACCTGCCCATGGCATGATCCATTTCATCCAGCAACTCTTCAGGAAGCCCTTTTTGTGGACCGTAAATATAGGTTGCACCGTTATTGCCCGTTAAGGGATTGTCCACATCTGCTGCAATCGTAATATTTACAGATTCTAATCGCCTGTCACGGTTACTTTCAGACAAAGACACAATATTAAAAAGATCCCTGCCGGCACCCTTTACTGCTTTTCTTTCACCATCAAAAAATTCATAACCAAGAGCGGAAGCCATGCCTACTCCCCCATCATTGGTTGAACTCCCGCCAACTCCGATGATCAGTTCCGAGGCACCTTGGTTAACAGCGTGAAGAATAAGTTCTCCCACACCAAAAGATGTAGTTAGTAAGGGATTTCGTTGATCTATAGGTACAAGATGTAATCCGCATGCTTCCGCCATTTCGATAAATGCTGTCTCACCATCTTTCGAGAAAGCTATATCCGCTTCAACCGGCAGTCCTAGTGGACCGGTAACAGAAATGCTCTCTACTCTTCCCCTGTGAGCGGAAACCAAAGCTTGAACAGTACCTTCACCGCCGTCTGCAATTGGAAGCAAATGATACTCCGCTTTCGGAAAAATGGACATGAATCCGGATTGTATGGCTCTTGCGACCTGGTCGGATGGTAAACTCTCTTTAAATGAATCTGGTGCAATTACAATTTTCATGTTTGCCTCCTGAATGATACCTAACTAGTTCTTATGAATAATCGTGAAAGCAAGCGAGTAATATCCCATTTCAGATGATTTCCTTGCAAGTACGATGCTTTTAAGAGCGGCAGTACTTCTTCTTATTGGAAACTTACTTCAATTTTGCTCGATAGCGAATATTCAGCACCGTTTAGTTCTATTAGTACATCATCACCCGAAACTTTCGTTATTACGGCTTGATCATGTGTAAGGTTGATATGTAGGCGCGACCCTCGGAAAATTAATGGAAAGGCAAGTTCCGACCAGTCAGATGGCAAGTTAGGTTTTAAACTTAAGCGATGATCCTTAATCGAGATATTCGCAAAACCGAACATGGTTGCCATCCAGATGGCACCAAGGGATGCAGCATGAAGCCCTTCATCTGAAGATAGTGGGTTCGGGCCCAAGTCGATTAAAGATGCTTCATGGAAAAATTCATATGACTTTTCTAGTTCACCCGCTCTTGCTGCAACTATGGCATGAATCGCTTTGCTCAGTGAAGAATCGTGTATGGTGTGCTCCTCGTAATAATGCAAATTTTCAGAGATTATATCACTTGGAAATAGCTCCGGAAATAAATAAAGCAGCATAACGACATCCGCTTGTTTTAAAATTTGCATTTCATTTACTTCTTGACGTGAATAATCCATAAGAATCCCTTGACTGCCCTGAGATTCTTTATAGCGGGAAAGGTCGATTTCAGGCTTGCTGAGGAATGTATCATCCTGGGGAATGATTTTATGATCATTAGCCTTAGGTAAATATAAACGCTTTAGAAATTCCTGTCCTCGTTCCATTAACAAACCATCTGAATCCCCATACTTATCCATAAAAAATAGTGCCTGCTCAACATTGTTCCAAGCCATATAGTTTGTAAATGCATTATTATCAACGTGTTCTGTGTATTCATCCGGCCCGATGACATCTTTGATAACCAACTGCCCATTTTCTTCTACAGCCCTGCTGATCCAAAACCGGCTCGTTTCTTTAAGCAGTTCAAGCCCTTCTTTTCTCATAAAAGCATCATCTAATGTATTTTGGTAATACTCCACGACTGTATAAGCAATGTCAGCCACAATATGATGTTCAGCTATGGCGGATGCCACCTTCTGCCGCTTTCCAGTTTTAATATTAATGGCCGCAAATTCAGGTGTTTCCTCTTCTCCGGTTAAAGCACTTTCCCAAGGGAATAAAGCACCTTCGAATCCATTGGCCGCAGCTTTTGCTTTTGCATGTTCCAGTTTTAAATAACGGTAACGCAATAGTTTTCTCGCTTTTTCCGGATCTGTAAACAGATGGAATGGTAAAATGAACATTTCAGTATCCCAAAAAACATGACCTTTGTATCCTTCTCCCGTCAAACCCTTCGCACCGACACTGAAGCGTTCATCATGTGCAGGTGTCATGACTTCTATTTGATATAAAGAAAAATCAACAGCAAGCTGATCAAAATCCCTAGTTGACGTAATTTCGATGCGATTTTGCTTCCAAAATTGCGCCCACCTCCCTGCTGACTTTTCAAGTAAAGCGTCATATCCATATGAAGAGTATTTTCTTATGGCCACAACACTGGCCACTTCAGGGCTTTTCCCCATAATATCTGCATCCAGGGACGTATAAACGGCACCGATTTTCTCTAGAGTAAAAGGGGTATCAGGCAGAAGGTCCTGCTTGATCGTGGATAGCAGCTGCCTATTTTTTGCCGAATAAGATATATCACTTTCGCCTGAACACGTAAAACACGCTGCAAGTGCAATCGTATGCCCTGATTCAGTAGTTTTATAGATACCCTGTATTAAGTCCCCCTCAATTACACGAACCTTTTCTTCAATAAGATGCTGTCTTCCAAAGTTAGTTTGCTGCGCATTGATTCCAGTAACTATTTTTATTTGAGTGGTTTTGTCTAAAGAAATGACCGTTAATTTAGTACCTAGGACATGAAGGTCATTTTTTGCTGCAAAACGTTGAAAAGTAAAACGGTATCGTGCACCTGATTTGCTTTTCCATAATATTTCACGGTTTAATTCCCCGGTCTCAAAGTTTAGCTGGCGTTTATATGAAAGGACTTCCCCCGTTAGCAGGGAAAAAGTTTCTCCATCAACCTCAATATTCATTCCTATCATATCTGGCAAATTGACTAATTCGGACGGTTCATTAGCCGTTGCTCTATTATAAATACCGGCTACATACATACCTCGTGTTTGATTTGCATAGTTTTCTTCATGAGTGGCACGCAGACCACAGTATCCATTGCCTATTGTCATTAAACTAGCAAATTTATTTATACAACGCAGGTCAAATTCCTTTTCCTCTAATTTTTTCATATGGTTACACTTTCACCTTTTTCAGCAGATTGATAGAGAGCTTCGATAAGTTGCAAGATCAAGTAACCTTCTCTTCCATTAGCCACCATGACTTCCTTGCCCAAACATTTATCAACAAAAGCAGCCAATCCTTTCTGAAGCCTGTCTGGATCAGCTGTCTTTCTGTCCAAAATCGTCACTAATTCACCTTTTTGATCAGTATAAATACTGGCAGGAAAAAGTGTTGCTCCCGCCTCATCTCCACAGAATTCCACATTCATGATTGATGTTTCTTTAATATTTAAAGCGAATGAAGTCTCGAGTTGCAGCAAGCAACCGCCTTCAAGCTCAATGAATCCAAAAAGGGAATCTTCCACTTCAAACTTTTTTGGATCCCATTCCCCAAAAGATCCATGTGATTTTTTTGAGCCAATTTTTTGAAACATCTTGGCCGTTACCTTCTCCACTTTTGGATAACCCAACACATAGAGGGCGGCATCAAGCATGTGGACACCCAAATCTATTAGCGGCCCCCCTCCTTGAGCTTCTTTATTTATGAAATTCCCCCACCCTGGTACACCGCTTCGGCGCAGGGCTTTTGCTTTTACGACATAAATATCCCCCAACACACCTTCTGTCACTTTTTTTCGCAAAATTTTAACATCATCAGCAAAACGGTGATGAAAATTATATGCAAGAATAAGATTGTTTTCTTTAGCAACTTCTTGCATATGCTTTGCTTCTATAGCGGATATAGCCGGCGGTTTCTCACACATTACATGACAGCCGTATTCCAATGCCTTTATCACATTTTCATAATGATATCGATTCGGCGTGCAGACACTGACGATGTCAGGCTGTTCTGCCTGAAACATCTCATCTGCATCTGTATAGGAACGTGCTATTCCGTTCCGTTCCGCAAAGTTTTTTGTCCGCTCAATATTTCGACCAACGACTGCAACAATTTCTACTTCTTCACGTGTAAGATAGTAGGGAACATGCACTTTTTCTGCCGTTTGTCCTCCACCAATTATCGCAACTTTCTTCTTCATCCTTGTTCAGCCCCTCTAAAGCCTAATGATTGGTGGAGGTGACGCAATGCTTTTAAATATTCTTCTTTTGGATCATTTCCCCTTACACGGCATTCAAGTGTTAAAAAGCCATCATATCCATCTTCTTTTAGTTGATTGAATGGTGTCTTGAAATCCAGTGAGCCGCTCCCCGGCTGAAAACGATGATTATCCGCCAAGTGAATGTGCCCAATCAAGTCCCGATTTGTGTGTAATGCCTCTGAAATATCATCTTCTTCAATATTCATATGATAGAAGTCCGCAATGATTTTTACATTGTTTAAATTATTTTCTTCTATATAACTTCTTGCGTCGGCTAATGTGTTGATCATATGATCCTGATAGCGATTCAATGGTTCCAGGAAAATAGTCGTCTCTGTCTCTTTTGCGATTGTGTCCAAGTATAGAAGGGAATTGCTTATGGACTGTTTATCACCCTCCCGGCTTCTGGGAGAAACCATTGGGGGCAGACGGTAAGTGAACATGCCCCATGCAGCTGGAACCACAATCCCCTTCCCACCTACTTCTTGTAACGCTTCCAGGATTTTTTTGATTTCACCTAAACCATTTAGTCTGCGTTCTTCGATAAAGTCACCAATCCAGCCTGTATAGCCTCCGCAGGCAGTCGTTACCGGAATTCCTGTTTCCGCTATGGCATCTTTTATTTCGTCTAGATTGTCAACTAAAAGTCTGCCATCAATTTCAAATCCTTCGAAGCCAGCCTCTTTTAAAAAATGAAATTTTTCTTTGATATTCCTAGGGAAAAACTCCTGGTCCTGTGTACCAATTTTCATTAAAAACTCCCCCAAACACATGTATTAAAATGAAAAATTCACCAATATAAGCGGTTTGCATTTTTTCAAATCGTAAGGAAACCGCTACAGCTGGTCTAACTCATTTTTATTTTTTATACTCGATACCCATTTTAATACTTAGTTCAGGATGCTGATCTACATATTCCATGTACGCTTCTGCACACTTTTCAAATGGTACGATTGGTTCGATGATGTCTTCACAATTCAGATACCCGTTCATCAGCAACTCCCAGCAGGTCTCCTCTATCCGCTTTCTATTCCATCGTGGATAATCTGGATTAGGTTCGCTGGCAGCGCGGGAGAATACAATCTTAGCATTATTGAAATGAGCTTCACGCCCAAAATTCAACCCTTCAGGGAAAGCTTTCCCAAAGGCTACATATGAGATGGTCCCGCCATATGCAATACCCTTTAGTGCCGCCTGAAGAGCTGCAGCATTGCCGCTTGTTTCAATGATTGAATCAGCCCCTATTTTATTTGTCAGCTTTTTCACTTCAAATCCTACATCGCAAGCAGTTGGATCTAAACAAATATCCGCCCCGTTACGAAGTGCAATATCCCGGCGCTGGTTCAGAGGGTCAATTCCGACAACAATACTCGCACCTGCTTTTTTAGCCAACTGGATTGCCAGTTGACCAATTGCACCCAGCCCAACCACAACTACGTAATCACCTGCGCGAACATTAGCATCGCGTACACCGCTCATTGCAAATTGTGCAGGATCATAACATACTGCATTTTGCCATTTAGAACCTTCTGGCATTTTACGTAAACGGTGGTTATCAACCGCATTTACAATAACAGTCTCCCTGATTGGTCCATATGTACAAACCGTCTCCCCCACCTGGTATCCCGTTACTTCGGACCCTACTTCGATTATTTGACCAACAACCATATTTCCAAGCTGGAATTCACCAAATACGATCCCTTTAGTTGTACCTTCTTCCCGGGGCATAAACATCCGCCATTCTTCAGAAAAGTTCTCATCCATAAAAGGAGTCATCCCGCGAAAATCTATAACTTCCGTGCCATGTTTAGGAGAGGCAAACTGCACTTCTATTTTCACTTCATTTGACTTTATGGAACTGTCTTCATATTCCAGCAATTCCGCTACTCTTGGTTTTACTGCAACTAGTTTTTTCAAAATAAATTACCTTCTCTCAATTATTTGAATTTTCCGTTTACCCTTTCACTCCACCTTCAGTTACGTTTCCTTTTATGAAGTGCTCTGAGATTGCGTACATCCCTACAACAGGCAGCGCCGTTATAAGCGAAGCAGCCATCATTCTGCCCCATATATAGTCAGGTGTACTGAACAAAGCATTTAAGCCGATTGGAAGTGTGAAGTTTGCGGAATCCGATAAGAAAATGGATGCAAATAGGTAATCATTCCAAGCGACCATAAAGGAATATACAAAAACGGATATGATACCTGATAAGGCTAGTGGAATGATAATATAGAAAATGATCTGCACACGGTTCAACCCGTCAATCATCGCCGCTTCCTCCAGATCCTCTGGGATAGTGTCAAA
This sequence comes from Bacillus sp. T-10(2022), assembly GCF_056502895.1. Lineage (NCBI taxonomy): Bacteria > Bacillati > Bacillota > Bacilli > Caryophanales > Bacillaceae > Bacillus > Bacillus sp. T-10(2022). The sequence continues at coordinate 1,546,471 of NZ_CP113518.1, read as the reverse complement.
ATAACTTTTTAACATGAATATCGAGGTTGGAAGCGTTTGAACAATCATCGTGATAATCAGTGCTGTTTTCGTATCATATAACCCAAGTCCGGAGATGATTTTAAATAAAGGAACGACAAGCAAAATCCCAGACAACATATACACCGTATAAAAACTAGCATTAATGGTGGTTTTACCGATAAATTTCAACTTCGAAAGGGCGTAAGCCCCGAAAATGCCTATTGCAACGGACAGCAATGCTGCAGTAAGGGCCACTATTAAACTATTTTTAAAATAAGCTAAATAGGGGAAGATATCGGGATTAAAGATATCGACATAATGCTGGAATGTCCAATCTTCCGGAAAAAAGGATGGGTTAGTGGCAACCGCTTCCTTAGAACTTTTAAAGGAAGTCATCAACATGATGAAGAAAGGGAATAGGGAAATAGTCAACAGGGTGATCAGCCCAAGATAAAACCCGATCTTTCTTGCTGCTTTATTCTTTTTACTGCTAGCCATTGCCATTTAATTTCACCCGCTTTCTTGATGCTATTATAACGATAGAAAGAATGATAAAAAGAATTACAGAGATGGATGCGGCTTTGCCGAGATCATTAAAAGCAAATGCCGTTTCATATAGGTAAATTCCAATAATATTCACTTTGTTTGTTAACAGATATACATCTGTGAACATATAGAACAACCAGATGGAACGTAGAGTTATAATGGTTATCAGCACAGGCATAATTGCCGGAATGGTAACGTTTTTGAACTTTTCCCATGTGGAAGCCCCATCAATTTCTGCCGCCTCATATAAACTTTTATCCACCGTCTGCAATATCGCCAGGAATGAGATGAACGCATAAGGAAAGTATCTCCATATTGCAAAAAGAACGACTAGAATGAAGCTGCTAACAGGATTGTCAAACCAGAGTGGTGCCTTTTCAAATAAATGAAACACGTCAACCCCTAAATGGTTTACGACACCATAGCCATTATTGAACATGTATTTCCAAGCAAATACCAAAGAAATTGAAGGCGTAACATAAGACAGAATAATCATTGAACGGGCAGCCTTACGGAATTTGAATGGACGGTTAAAAAAGATTGCCACAACCAATCCCAAGGCTGTACTCCCTGCCACCGCTAAAATCATGTATAAAAGTGTAATTCCCAATGATTTTAAAAATTCGATATCCGTCAGTATATCTGTATAGTTATTTAACCCGACAAAAGTTGCACTTAGCCTTGGGTTAATTGGAAGATCAAAAAAGCTGATCTTTATGTTAGATATCATTGGGTATGCAACCAGCAAAAGCACTAAAAAGACACTTGGGAAAAGTAGCACCACTGCCAATTTCAAATCTGATTTCCCTCTTTTTTTCATTTTCACGGTCCCCCTAAATAATCACATTTTTTAAATTGTTCAAACCAATAAGGGATTTTCTACCTTTATCGTTAGGCGTAGACCTTGGACATATTTCTAAAAATAGAGGGCCTTAAACACCTTCTCTAATGCCTTATTTTTTTAAGACTTCTTTCATTTTCTGTTCAGCGCTTTTAAGTTCCATATCAACGCTTTTTTCACCGACTGTTATATCATTCACTAATTTGGGAATAGTGCCTGAACTCGATATATCTCCCATTTTCAAGTAGTTTTTTTCACCAACCAAACCAAACACTTGGATATCATTAAATGATGCTGCGATTTCGGTTGATAAGTCTCCGAAGGCTTTTACAACTTCATTTGCCGTATATGCAGCATTTTCTGTAACCGCTTTACTAACTGGTTGTGCACCGCCTGGCGACATTAAAACCCACTCGGTCATATTTTCCGGTTTGGACAAAAACGTTGTGAATTTCTGTGCTGCTTCTTTTTGAGTATCATCCAATCCAGAAGAGATCGTGATTGCAGAAACTGTTCCAAACACCGCTTTTGTTTTTTTCTCTGGAATTGCAAACCCAATATTTCCTGCATCGCCTTCTTCGTATACAGAAGGCAGGATATAAGTTGAATATACCGCCATTGGTGTTGTGCCATTCATGAAAGCATCTTTCACTTCAGTGGTATCATTTGAACCGGGCATAGTGTATTGGGCCAATTCTTTATAATAAGTCAGCGCTTCTTTCATCGCCTTTTTATTAAAATCCAACTGCCCTTTGCCATCAAGTACATTCGCATTGTTTGAAAGAGCAAATTGTGAGAATGCCTGCTCTGAAAATCCCCCTTCAACAGTCGGCAAACCAATACCATACTTTTTATTGCTGCTGTCAGTAAATGCCTTTGCGATCGACATTACATCTTCCCACGTTTTCGGCTCTTCAAATCCTTTAGATGCCAGCATTTCTTTATTAAACCAAATGCCTTGAACCCAGCCACTGATAGGGACACCCGTGTGTCCTTTCCCATCTTCTGGTGTTACTAGTTTTAAGGCACCATCATAAAAGTCTTCCTTACCAGCTTTATCGAGCGTATTACTAACTGCCTCTTTGTCGATAAGTTGTTCTTTATCCATGACTTTGGCATAATCCTGTCCGACTTCAAGGACCGCAGGAAGTTTTCCGGCACTTGCTAAAGTGATGATTTTTGTATTATATGAACCTTCTTGAACCGGAATTTGCTTGATTTTAATAGTGGGATTTTCCTTCTCAAACCTTTTTACCAGCTTGTTGATGACAGCTAGACGCTCTTGCTCTACAGAGGAATGCATGAACTCAATCGTTGTTTTTGCATTTTCTCCTGTCTTTTCGTTCCAACCGCATGCTGATAAAGTAATGCTTAAAACTAAGATAACTACCAAACTTGGGATTTTGATTTTCATCTTTTTGCCTCCTAGTTAAATCGCTTTCAACCACAGGAATTGATAGGGATTTAGTGTAATAGTACCGTCGAAAGCCATTTCTTCCCCAGTCATTACATTTATAAAATTTCCTGAAACCTGGCAATCCACAGATTCATTCGCAATATTGTGAATAATGATCAGACTTTTTTGGGAATCATCGCCTCTTTTAAGTGCAAATACTTTTTCACCTTTATCCAAAATTTCCATCGGCACATCTGGATGAAATAATGCTTCTGCTTTCCTAATTTGGATAAGGTTCGTTAACTCTCTATATATCCTGCTTCGCAAAGAACCTGCTTTCTCCAGTTCCGTTTCAATTTTATCCAATCTATACTTTTGGCGGTTAATTGAACGGTTCATTCCTGTTTTGGCCGCACCTTCATAATCATTTCTAGATCCTAATATACTCTGGATATAAACCGCCGGCACTCCCTGAAGGGATAATAAAATAGAATGTGCGGCCAAAAAGCGTTTCACCCTTAATTCATCATCATCCGACAGTTTATTCAAAGCGTCCAAGTATGTCACATTGATTTCATATGGACTTTCCGTTCCATCAGGATTTTTTTTGTAGTTAACTTTTGCGCCTTCCCTTTTCAAGTCTGCTACCAGATTGAGAATCTCATCTTCTGGGATAATGCCGCGAATAGGATTCAATCCAATACCGTCGTGTGAAGCAAGGAAATTAAAGAATGTTGTATTCTCCCCTGCCGGCTGTAGATTTCGTGCCCACTCTGTGAGAGCGCTCCCATTTCCGCGATTAAACGAGTAGAGCACGAGCGGCGGTAAAGGGAATTGATAAACCATATGTGCTTCATCGCTACCATTGCCGAAATATGAAATATTATCCTTATGAGGTACATTCGTTTCAGTGATGAGGACAGTTCCTTTAGCAACTTCCTCAACAATATCACGGAACAATTTTATGATTTGGTGCGTTTTTTCAAGATGGATACAAGTCCCTCCGACTTCTTTCCACATGAACCCTACCGCATCTAGCCTGATATATTCCGCACCTTGCTCCATATAGAATAATAGAATATCAATCATTCTCAATAAAACTTTTGGGTTTTTGAAATTCAAATCAATTTGATCTTCACTAAACGTCGTCCAAATATGCTTTTCTGATCCATCCTCCATTTGAAACCTGGTGAGGACGGGTGTGGATCTTGGTCTTGTTACTGAACTCAGATCTACATTTGGGTCCATCTCTGTAAAAAAGTTGGAATATTCCGGGTTTCCTTTTATGTACTCTTTAAACCAATCACTCTTTGCTGAAATATGATTGCACACATAATCAAACATGATTCTCGTTTTTTTCGATAGTTTTTCAACATCCTCCCAATCTCCCGCAATTGGATTGACCTTCTTATAATCGACTACCGAAAAACCATCATCCGACGAATACGGATAAAAAGGCAGCAGATGGACAATTTCAAATTTGTCTGCCAAGTAACGATCAAATACCTTCTCAAAGGTCGCCAGTGTAGGCTGGCCTTCCTCCTGAAATTGATCCGAATATGTAATCAAGACGATATCTTTCTCATCCCATCTTTGTTTTCTTTCTTTATAAGGTGTTTCTTTTGCTTGTACCAGTTTACCTTTTAAGTCAGCCCAAACCTTTTGTGCATCAGATTCTCCATAAATTGCAGATAATCTCTGTTTAATATATTCCATATACGCCCCCTTCTTGGAACCGTTTCCATATAAATTAATAGTTAAATATTTTCTTGTGGAACCGCTCCCACAAACAAAATATAATACAGTAAGCGTTCTCTGTCAACAAGAACCCAAATCGGGAACCACGCTTTTATTTTAGAGGGTTCACCTAATTTTGCATGAAGTCCAGAAACTACTTTTCATTGCAAGATTGCCTCCTACTTTTAAAATTTCTATTGCCACTATCCTGATTCATCAATATAATTTACCCTATGAAACCGCTCTCTATTATTATTAAATTGAAGATCAATCTATAAAAATAAATAAAAAATTAATCCATTTTCCCAGTGGTACATAAACACCAATAAAAATTCAGGAATATACAGATAATCTACTAGGAGGGGGAGAACTTGATTGGGACACACTATCTACGATATTGCCCGTGTTGCAGAGGTTTCAAAATCCACCGTATCACGTGTGCTAAACAATCAAAGCAACATCTCTGTTGAATCGCGGGAGCGCGTGTTAAAAGCAATTGAACAATTAAATTATCAACCTAGTAAATTAGCCCGGGCCCTATCTTCCGGATTTGACGCGATCATGGTACTATCGCGTTCAGCCAAAACTACCGAGAATAACCCATTTTTCTCAGAGATCATTCATACAATATCAACCAATGCTGAAGACGAAAACTTCGATGTGATTTTACAGACTGCGAAAAACAGTCAGGATGAACTTCAAAAGTGCATCAGGAAAATAAAGGATAAATTAATAAAAGGGATCATTATGCTAAGTTCCCCTGCAAATGAAAACTTCTTTCAACAAATAGATCCATTTAATATCCCTATAGTAGTCATTGGAAAGGTAGAAGGTCATTACAAAAACGTTTTTTCCGTAGACACGAATAACTACAAGGACAGTTATGATTTGACGCAATATTTGATCGATAAGGGACACCGTGATATTGCCTGCTTACATTCTCCACTCGATTATCATGTTTCCATCGATCGCTTGGAAGGATATAAATCATGCATTAAGAATAACGGGCTCCCACTAAAGAATGAATGGATTATCAACAGTGGGTATACGATCGATGCCGCACATCAAGCAACAAAACAACTATTGGGAAATAACCGGCCGACAGCCGTTTTTGCAACTGATGATCTTAAGGTGATGAGTATCTATAAGATGGCAGCGGAAAATGGAATTTCCATACCGAAAGACCTATCCATCGTAGGTTACAGTAATTCAAATTTACACCCATTTCTCTCTCCCTCTTTGACTTGCAAGGAAATCCCTGTAAAAAAATTAGGAGATATTGCTGTACAGGTTCTCTTTACAAAGATAAAAGGTAATCAAGATCAGATACCACATACCATCATTCCAACTGAAAACATTATCCAAAATTCCGTAGCTGAAATTTGATTTTTTAAAATAATTATCCAAAGTGTCTTCCCATAAAGGGTTTGGAAACATTTTAAAAGGGAAAGGTTCACAATTCTGCTTGTTTGTCTTAAAAATACGGATCATGGACGAGAAGCCCTAAGATATATTAATAAAAGAAGCCTGCATTTATTATTGTTAAATAACAAATGCAGACTTCTTTTAGTTATGGAACTCATCGAGCCTTTTTGGAATAAAAACAAAAACCCGTCCACCTAAGGAGGACGGGTTACACATATTCAAGATGTTGTAATCACTCCACAACCGGGAGCCAACCTTTTATCCCAATCAACTTTTCCCAAAGCGGATCTGGAATGACCAATTCATCCTGATCTTTTTTTGAAAGGGTGGTCCGTATTTCCGCTTCTTTTCCAGACCTGATTTTTTCAATCCAATGCGGTTCCATAAGAAGTTCGCGGCCAAGGGCGATAAAAGGGACACCCGTTTCCATAGCTTCTGCAACTTCATCGGGTGTATGCAGTGAGCCTACACCGACAACAGGGATACGATTACCTACTTTATCGTAAATTTTAACGATGCGCGACTTTGTCCTATCACTCTCGCGGAATGAGCCATTCCAGAAATGGCCTACCGATATATGTAGATAATCCAGGTTTTGATTCGCTAATCTATCAACGAATTGAATTGTATCATCTAAGGTGATTCCAGGATTGCTGCCTTCTTCAGGAGAAAGGCGGTAGCCGATGATAAACGGCTTTTTCGCATGCTCAGCAACCGTTTTCTCGACCTCATTCACAATGGTAAGCGGGAAAATCAATCGTTTTCCCAGTGTTCCACCCCAGTTATCCGTACGACGGTTCGAGTGTGGCGAGAAGAATTGCTGCAGCAAGTACGTATTGGCACCATGGATTTCCACACCATCGAATCCTGCTTCGATTGCCCTTCTTGTTGCTTCTCCAAATGCATTAATAATGTCTTGTATTTCATCTTCACTCATTTCCCGCGGTACAGGTGCTTCCTCGCTGGAAGCAATGGCACTTGCAGAAACAGGTTGGTTATCAGGCAATAATTCCGGCGGACTTTGCCGGCCTCCGTGATATATTTGCAGGATCGCTTTTGAGCCGTTGGACTGAATCGTTTCGGCTAGTTTTCTCAAGGATGGGATAAAGAAATCGTCATCTGCACTAAGTTGGCCTGGGAATCCCTTGCCTCCAGCAGATACATAGGCACATGCCGTGACCACCGCACCTACACCAGCCGATCGTTCAGCGTAATAGGACAGTTCGTCATCGGTTACAACGCCTTTATCATCCGAAGAATAAGTGGTCATAGGAGCCATCATGATACGATTTTTCACTTCTACCCCTGATGGAAATATATATGGTTGAAAAATCTTTTCGTATTTTTGATTCATGCCAATCCTCCCCCTTTACTCTTAGTGGTGATGATGTCCGTGCGGTTCTTTAGAAGGATTAGTGATTTCAAAGCCTTCTTCAGGTACATAAAAATATTTAATCCAGACACCATCAAGAAATTCTTCACGTGAATCAAGCAAAATATCGATTTCTTTATCTGTTTTGACGATTTCATCATGCTCTGCCGGTGTATCCAGCTTCATGTCATAATGGGCATGATCGCCATGCATATGGGTGATATATACACGAATCATTTTCCCTTCGGCTTCTTCAGTGCTCAGCATTTTTTGTAAGATTTTTGCTGCATTGCGATTTATTTTGCAATTCATGTCCATACCCCCAACAATAAAATTATCCCTGTACTGAATTCTACCCAATTAAGGGTTATCAGTAACATCCATTTTCCCCCTTCATGATTGACCATGTCCTCGGTCTGAAGGAAAGGCGATGCCGATTTGCTTTCTTGCTTCATCCATGATTTCCATGGTCAACAGTGAATTCGAATATGAATTTATATCGGATTCCATTTTCCCCTGCTGTATCAAATCAACAAATTCTTTCGCTTCATAATACATGGAAGGCATATCCTGTTTAACCGAAATATTTTCAGTGGTTCCATCCCGATACTGAATATCCACCGCTTGCGGTCCTGAAATTTTCTGAATGATGATGCTCCCAAGTTCACCTTGAATTTCCGATGGCAAATTGGATTCAGTAATCTTGGAAAACATGACGACTGCCTCCATTTCATCATAAGAAAGCAGAATCGTCCCCTGCCCATCAACTCCTGATTCAAGCATCGTTCCTGATGCCTGCACCTTATTCGGTTTACCGAACAGTACAGCAAGTGGATAGAGGACGTAAATGCCTAAATCCATTAAAGAGCCACTGGAGAATTCCGGATTGAATGCATTCAGCACAGTTCCTTGTTTATATGAATCATAGCGTGATGAATATTGGCAAAAGCTTCCCGAAAAACGCCTAATCTTCCCGATTTTATCCAGATTCCCTTTTATACTTTCAAAATTCGGCATGATGGTCGATTTCATCGCTTCCATCAATAGCACATCATTTTGTTTTGCTGCCTCAATCATTTCCCTTACTTCTGCCGCATTCGAGGCCATTGGTTTTTCACATAATACATGTTTTTTATTTTGTAAAAACAACACGGCTTGCCTGCAATGATGAGAGTTAGGGCTTGCTATATATACAGCGTCGATTTCATCGCTGGCAGCCATTTCTTCTAAATTCGTAAAAGTCGTATGTACTTCGTATTTATTGGCAAATTCCTTTGCTTTCTCTTCTGTACGTGAATACACGGCGGTTAAAGATAAATCCTCTACATGCTTCGCAGCCTCCAAAAATCGTTCCGTGATCCAGTTTGTACCTATTACCCCTAATCTTATCAACATCCTATCCCCTTTCAAGCTAACTTAATTATGTCCTCAATATACAGACATTTTACTGAAAAACAAAGTATAATGAACACTCGCAATTGTTTAAATTGGATTTTTTAGGTAATATTCGTTTATAATTTTTCTATATTACCACTGCCATGATGTTTCTACATACTCCCAAATTGGGAATAGAAGACTTAAAAGGAGAGTGTGAAGTTTATGACAGAATTAATGAAAAACAAAGTTGCCATCATTACCGGTGGAGGATCGGGAATTGGCCGGGGCGCTGCACTGAAACTAGCTGAAAACGGCGCGAACATCATCTTTTTTGACCGTACAGTCGAAAATGCCGAAAAGGTGAAGGAAGAAGTGGAGAACCTTGGTCGAGAGGCTTTAATCATTAAAACGGATGTATCCAAGGCCGAGCAAGTTGAACATGCCTACAAGACCGCCTATGAACATTTTGGGAAAATTGATTTTGTATTTGCAAACGCAGGCATCAACGGAGTGATTGCCCCTATAGAAGACATAAAGCCAGAAGATTGGGATCAGACACATACAATTAACCTCAAAGGCACCTTTCTCACCATCAAATACGCCATTCCCTATATGAAGGAAACGGGTGGCAGCATCGTAATCAACAGCTCCATCAATGGAAACCGATATTTCAAGAATTTTGGTTTTTCCGCTTATAGTTCATCCAAGGCAGGTCAAGTCGCTTTCGGTAAAATGGCTGCACTCGAATTGGCAAGATATAAAATCAGGGTAAATACCATTTGTCCCGGCTCGATTGATACGAACATTCACGATAACACATTCCCGGAAGATGAAAACTTAAAAAAAATCACGATTCCCATTGAATATCCGCAAGGCTCCCAGCCCCTTGCGAGGAAAGCAGGGACTACCGAACAAGCTGGTGATCTCGTATTGTTTCTAGCATCAGATATGTCTTCCCATGTTACGGGCACGGAAGTTTATATCGATGGAGCAGAATCACTATTATGATTCATACTTAACCCCTTAAAAGAAAAAGCTGAAATCCACATCAGGATTTCAGCTTTTTTCCTTTTTAAGCAACTCGCCTTAATCCGCGACGGGCAAGGAGTAAATAAGTGAACATGGCGATGACATGACAGCTTACCATCACAATTCCCATCGGCAAGGGTGACTCACCTGAACCTAATCCCACCAGGGGAGCCATTAGTGATCCTAAAATGAAGGGAAGCAGGCCAATTAAAGCCGAAGCACTGCCTGCAGTTTTTTTCTGATTTTGCATCGCTAAAGAAAAACTTGTTGTTCCGACAATACCTACGCTTGAGACGGAGAGGAATAAAGCGACCAAAATTCCTGCCAACCCCATTTCAAGAAGGACTGAGGCAAGAAGTAATATTCCCCCAAACAAAGCTAGACATAATCCCATTTGAAGCAGTTTTTCTTCTTTAACCTTCCCTGCCAGCTTCCCGGCAACTTGTGAAGCGATGATGATCCCAATTCCGTTTATTGCAAAAATCAGGCTAAAGGTCTGTGGGGAAACCCCATAAATGTTCTGGAGAACAAATGGCGATCCGGAAATATAAGCGAACATAGCGGCACTTATGAATCCTTGTGAAAAAGCATAGCCCATAAACACACGATCCTTCAATAAGTTTCCAAATGTCCTGATTGTATCATTTACCCCACCGGCACTCCTGAGATTAGACGATAAAGTTTCCTTTATCCCAAAAAATGCAGCCGCAACCATAATGATACCTAATACTGAAATGACAATGAAAACTCCCCGCCAAGAAGTGAACTGTAAAAGTTGACCGCCAAAAACCGGTGCCAATATCGGAGCCGCCCCATTCACCAGCATTAACATGGAGAAGAACTTGGTCAAATCCGTTCCTGAAAAAAGGTCACGAACTATGGCCCTTGAAATGACAATGCCTCCCGCTCCCGCAATACCTTGGATAAAACGTAATAATAAAAGCAATTCAATGGTTGGAGCAAAAGCGCATAACAGAGATGAAATGCAATAAATGGATAAAGATATGATTAACGGTGTCCGCCTTCCTTTTGCATCACTTAGAGGCCCTAAATAAATTTGGCCCAAAGCCAATCCTAATAAGCAGGCCGTCAAGCTAAGCTGCGCTAAAGACGTACTGCTATTCAGATCCTCTGCCAGTGTAGGGAGACCCGGTAAATACATATCAAGTGACAGTGGTCCAATCGCTGCAAAAGATCCCAGCATAAGAGCCAACAACAGCCTTTTGGATTTAGTCATTTCGTTGCCTGATGATATCGTTTCCTTCATTTCAATCATTATTACCCCTATCCCTTTCAACTAATTGTTCTTCCTAAATAAAACTCGACTTTCTTTATTTTACAAAAGATCGACACATTTTACGATAAGTATGCTTCACTTGAATTCGTTTCTTCCATTCAGCACTCAATTAAGCATTAATGTGAGGATAAAGGAAAACTTCGATTTCAACCTTCGTATGCATCTCCATTTGAGCATTATTTTCAGCTTCGGCTAAAAAAATTCAATAAAAAATGACCCCATTTTGGAGTCACTATATACTGTAGACAAACTCGAAGTAAAGTCAGTTTCCCTGCCGTATTTTATTTGAAAAACGTTGCAGTTGATTTCAGCCGGAACACTTTTTACCACCTATACCGGACGTTTTTTGTTATCCAAAGCTTTTCCTCGGCCGTTCTCGTATTTTATCCGACCTACACCGCACTTTTCGGCCATTCACGATTTTTTTCGACCTTTACCTCACTCCGAAGCATTTATTTTAAGATCCACGGATTAAATCCGCTCCCTTTCCGCCGACCGCGGCCAAGTTCTTCAAACTAGTGATGTTTTAACCTATATAAAACAGTAAAAACTCATGGAGTATAACCAAGTCTTGTTTTTAAAATCGTGAAAGGGATTCGGGATATGACCATTCCAAACCCATTTTAGGGTCATTTTGATTTATTTAACAATACTAAATTACGGGGAGTATCACCAGATAACCCCTCCATCAAGTTTTGTACAGCAAGAGCTGCCATTTTCAATCTTGTGGCAATGCTGGCACTCCCGATATGCGGCAATGTAACCACATTGGGCAATGTTAGCAGCGGGTGGTCCACAGGGACGGGCTCTTCTTCGAATACATCCAATCCAGCCGCCCAAATTCCTCGACTTTTTAGCGCCTGGTACAACGCTTTTTCATCGATAATCCCGCCTCTTGCGGTATTTATGAGCACAGCCGTTCCTTTCATTAATTCAAGCTGCTCCTTGCCAATCATATAAGTGGTTTCCGGTGTGAGCGGCAGCATGACACAAACGAAATCCGAGATTTGGAGCAATTTTTCAAGAGGCTGATATTCGATTCCTAATTCTTTTTCCTGTCCATATTTACGGCTTCGATTAAAATAAACTATGTTCATGTCGAATCCCTTAGCTCTTTTGGCAAGGGCTTCCCCAATCCTGCCTAACCCGATGATACCCAGCGTTGCACCGTGTACATCTTGTCCTGTCAGCTGCATCGGCGACCAGGTTTCCCACTTTCCACTCCTTAAATAATCTTCAGCCTCCATCATCCTTCTCGCCGTTGCAAGCAGCAAGCCGAAGGTTAAATCAGCTGTCGTTTCCGTTAAAACCCCTGGTGTGTTCGTTACCATGATGCCCCGTTTTGCTGCACTTTGAACATCAATATTATTATGGCCCACTGCCATATTCGCGATGATTTTCAGATTAGGTGCCTGTTCAATCAGTGACTCATCGATTTGTTCCGTCAATAAGCAAAGCAGCCCCTCGACTTCTTTCATTTCTTCTTCAAGGACTTCTCTAGGGACCGGTATATCCTCTTGATCCCACATCCTGACATCATAATTTTGACTAAGACCTTCGATGATTTGTTCTGGCAATTTCCTTGTAATATAAATTTTTTGCTTCAAACCATAAACCTCCTATACCGTTTCATTCCATGAAACGCATTTTTTCACCTTTTGTCGACTTCAGTTTTTCATTACAAAAAAAATTAAAAGAATATTGGCTAAATTACTGGCTTGTTTATTCAATTTTAAAATAAACTAGATAAATAGACCATTCATTTCCAATCAATCTTACTATTAAATTTCTCGATTGCCTGGAAACTTCCGCTTGACAGTTTCAGTTCATTCAACTAATCATAGAATAATAACCCTTTAAATCTATTCGGTCATTAGTTTCGCAATTTTTCCAGATGTAGTTTATCTCGATTTAGGAGGATATGGGACGTTCATGAAAACGAATACAACATTTAAAATTTATCCAATTATAGCCCCAAGCGCTTTATCTTTAAAAAGTATAAACTTTTACTTAGTTAAACAGGATGAATCTTTAACATTAGTCGATGCAGGTATGAATGATGACGTCTGCTGGAATGCACTGCAGCAAACATTAAACGAAAATGGATTTACCGTTGGAGATATAACGGAAATTTTATTAACCCATCACCATGGAGACCATGTTGGTTTGGTCAACCGGATTACCGAACTCCATCCGATTCCCGTTTATGCCCATTCTAAATCCCTTCCCCGTTTAAAAAGGGACCCTGACTTCTTAAGTATGAGAATTGAATTTTATAAACAGCTTTACCATGAGATGGGCTGTGGTGAACTTGGAGATAAACAAGTGGCATACCTATTCAACGCGGTCGATAATAATAAAGATCAAAAACTGAATGGTGACATCATCGCCATCACGGAAAAACAATGGCTGAATTTTGAAGTGATCGAATTTCCAGGGCATGCCCCAGATCAAATTGCATTCCTTGACCAAGAAGGAAAACGGCTTCTTGCCGGTGATTTATTGATTGAACATATATCAAGCAATGCCTTGATCGAACCTGATGAAAACGGTAATAGAATGCTGACTCTCGTAGATCATATCGATTCATTAAAACGATGTTTAGCATTACAGGTGAATCTCCTATTTCCTGGTCATGGTAACATCATTGAACAACCCGGTCATACGATTGAAAAAAGACTCAACAGCATAGAAAGAAAATCACAAAAGATCCTTGCCTTGATAGAATCCGGAATTGCTACCGGCAATAAGCTGGCAAAGGAGTTTTACAAACAAAAGTATATATCTGAATTCCCGCTCGTCATGTCAGAAATCATCGGCCATTTGGATTATTTAGAATATCAGGGAAAAGTCACGAAACAACTCGTTGAAAATGTAGTTCATTATCAAGCTAAATGACATTAAAAAATGCTGAAATTGAAACCGTCCCCACTTAGTGGGGATTTTACTTTTTTTGTGGAAAAATATACAAAATACTTGAATCTGAAATACATAGGCCTTTTTGGGTGTTTTAATTAATCTAACAGGAAAATGATTAGAAAGTGAAGAATCCATTATCTGAATATTAAATATTTTCAGAATAGGGGATTGAATGTGAAAAGAAAATTTTTAAAGGTTTTAAGTTCAACAGTAGTAGCCGCAGCATTACTTGGCCCAAATGTCAGCTTAGCTGAAAGAGGACCAAATACGACAGGCGGAACGAATCTTTCTACCGAAGCATTCCTTAATTATGACGAACTTGTAAAAGAATTAAATCAACTTGAGCAAACGAGTTCAGGGAAAGTCAATGTAGAAGTGGCCGGAAAAACGAATCAGGGTCGTTCCATTCAAAAAGTGACTGTCGGTCATGGTGACAAAGTCGTTCTTATTCAAAGTGAAATTCATGGAAATGAAAAAACAGGAACTGTCGCGTTATTGAACATTCTTAAAAACCTTGGTCAAAGTAACTCACCTGAGGTAAAGAATGTGCTTGATGAACTAACAATTGTTGCTATTCCAATGATGAACGTAGACGGCTCAGAGCTTGATCGTCGTGGAAATGAAATGACATGGTCTGAAGTTGTAGGTGAATTCCCCCAACTTTCTAATGTGAAACCTACTTGGAACTATTACACTACTCCCAGATCAGGAGACGACTATGCTAGCAAACCGGGATTTGATGTTAACCGTGACTTCAATCCTGACCTAAATTATGTACCAAAGCCTCAAGACTTCCCGGGGGCATCTGAAAAGCCGGGCTGGTTTATTACCCCCGAAGCGCAAACGGTACGCGACACATATAAAGGCTTAAAATCGAAATTCGGGAAAGTGGATGTTTTTATCGATCTTCATCACCAGGGGTTCCCATATATCGAAGGAACTGATGAGCGTGCAACTATGTCAATATCAGGAAAATTCGTTCCTAACCCAAGTACTCCAGAAGGTGCTAAATATGCAGAGTATGCAGATAATTTTAAATATGATTTCTCCCGTCAGTTGACACTTACTGCGTATAATGCACTGCAAGCAAAAGGAAATTCAGTTTTTACAAATATTTCATTATACGATCAATCTATTGATCTGCCAGGAACTGCTTTAGGGACGTTTGCTTTAAACGGAAGTGGGACGGTTCTATTTGAAGTTAGTGGTCAAACACAAAACTTTGGGCAAAAAGAGAATGGCCAGCTCGTAAAAACGGTTGAAACGGGGCTAATGGGTATTATCAATGGTGTAACAGATGGATCGGTTCATAATCTTAATCCATCAGACTATGAAAAAATTCCTGAAAGTTCATCTACACCCGGAATCTAGTCAATATTGAAACTTAATTGTAAAGGGGGCTTTTCCGCCATCTGGCACCGAATATCGAAGCCAGATGGCAGCACAGCCTTTTTTATTTGTCTATTTGACAGGGGTAAGTCCATATCCAATTAAAGATTTCAGCCTTTTCATGCTGAAGAAACTCACACACACACTACAATCTCTCTGGAGAAAATGCCTTTCCTGGCTACACAGCGATCGGCGATCTCAAATCCTGCTTCTTCAATCATATGATCCATCGTGTCGATCGTTACGACGACGACCTTGTCAGCAAAGCCCCTGGCATGTTTAAGGATCGATAGTTGATCTTCCGGCGTCGCATGTGTATATAAATTGTAGGGCATATCGATAATCGCTACATCATATTTACTGGTGACCTCCGAAATCGGACCTGTAGTTACATCACCTTCGAGTCCGAAATAGGCAATGTTCTCCCTGGAACCGTCGGTAACAAGCGGATTGATATCCCGGCCGACAATATTGATTCCCATCGACAATGCTTCTACCAATACCGTTCCAATTCCGCAGCATGGATCAATTGCTTTCACGCCATCCGGATGCGGAACGGCTATGTTGGCAATGGCCCTCGCCACTCTTGTGCTAAGCGCTGTTGAATATTCACGGGGCTTTTTCATATGTTTTAACCAAACCGCTTCAGGTTTGACATACTTCCCAAAATACCAACGTCCGCCAAGGGTCACGATTCCAAAGACCTGATCAGGATTACGTACATCGGCATTTCCCTGAATGTGCCAGCCAATCTCCCGTTCAATTTCACGCTGTCCATCATAATCTATTTTTGCTTCCTTATTCAAATCGTTAATTTTCACGAATAATACTTTGAACGTCGAATCAGGCAAATGAATACCCTTCACTTGCTCAACGATTTCGGATATGCTTTCCCCTTCAAACATGACGTCGACCCGCCCTTTTATGAAAGGGCTCCTGCTCGGTTCAATTGCTATATCACTTTTTAAAATATCCCCTGAAGTCTCAAAGCCAAAGAACGAACGCATCTCCATTTTAGATAAAGAGCGTTCGTCAGGGGTGCATGTAAACGTATATATATATGCCGGTTTGCGGCTATGATTAGTCAATCCATTCCCATCCTTCATTACTTTAAATTATATCTTTCTATCAAACATAGCTGTAATAGTAGAGAAAAGCAAATGGAATCGTGCAGAAAAAAGCAGGAATGCTTTTCTTTCAACACTCCTGCTGTTATATTTTTCATTGTTCCATCACTAACGGATAGGAATTATTAATCCAATTTATGCAGCCGGCTAATTATATACTTTCCACGGGCCTCAATGAATTTCAGGATGAATTCGGGCTCAGTATCAAATTTCACAATATTCCCCTTGATATATGGATCTTTTGAAACATAAGGTCTTATTTGATCATGCATTTCCTGAATGATAGGTTTCATATAGCCCACGTTAAAATGATTGTTCAAAATCTCCTTAAGAAGTTCTTGGTATCGGACACGAAATCCCCTTACATCAAGGATTCTGGCAGTCAATGTATTGAACCCCTCGATCCCCACATAATCCTCTTCCATCACTTTCCCGTTAACATCCCTGCCCCATGTCGCATCATAATCCCATGGAATCATTTCAAAGAGTCCAGTTTCTCCATTTCGATACAAGGCATAGTTATGAACGAACCCATCATAGTTTTGTGTGAATATGACACCGGCCAGCCAGCGCAGGTATTTATCGACATCGAGATATTTTACGATTTCCTTTTCAAAATCCACTCTTGAAATTGTATTGATTTGAAGAATCAGCTCTTGTAAATATAATTCATCCTTTGCTGTCCCGCATTTTTTTTGATAGCCCATCTCCAATGATTTTTTGATTCCTTTATCCAAATCGCTCATCAATGAGAAATTGGCATCACCATCCACTGCATAGAAAATGGCCCCCTTTGGCAGCCCCCTTTTCTTCAAATAATATTCATCCACCGATTCCAATTCCAGGTATATCCCTTCGTCCTTTCCGTTCAGATTCAGGAAAACGAACTGGGAGTTCGGTGATAAGGTGCCTATATCCGAAAAAAAGTCTAAAGATAATTTATTTCTTAGTAAAGATTTATCTTTATATTCGGCATTTAAATGAACTTCCTTGGCATTCTTAAAAGTATTAGGTTTATAAAAGACTACATTATAGGATTTTTTGCGAAAACCGCGGATATGTGAGCCACGGTAAACAATATCAATATCAAGTTTTTTTCTGTTAAGTGTTAACTTTGCCGGTAAAGGATCATTGCACCATATATCTCTCCGAAGTTCCATTAAATTAACTGGTGAAATAAAAAGCTGGTACACAGGCAGCTTCTTGTCAGAATCCATATAACCCTTCCCTTCACTTTCCTATTAAATTATGGAAAAAAGCGAAGGATGTCACCAAAAAAAAAACACTATTTTTAAAAAGATGGGGGTTTTCTTTAGCACATCACGTACAAGCAACATAGTTTAATGTATAGAAAGGGGGATTATATATGTCAGACATCATTCGTGACATACAGAATGCGGTGGATAGAGCCAATTCCTTGGGATTAAGCGATTTCATGTTTAAGGACCCACATTCAAAAGGCCGATCTTCACGTACAAGCAACAAATGCTCCGCTTGCAGCACTAAGCGTTGCACGAGCAGGAATAGGAACCGGTCCACTTGTGGTACTCAAAGGGGCACGAGCAGGTCAACTTGCAGCACGCAAAGGCGCACGAGCAGGAAACGATCCACCTGCGGCACTCAAAGGGCCTCTTGCTGGAAACGATCCACTTCCGGCACTCAAAGGGGTTCCTGCTGGAAATGGATATCGACATGCAGCACACAAAGGCACACCAGCCGAAACCGTTGTTCTATATGCAGCAGACAAAGGCGCGCCAGCAGAAACCGTTGTTCCTCCAACCGCTGCAGGTGGCTTTGCAGCAATAACTTTTGCAATAAACGGAAATGCTGCTTCTAATTTCAGGGTTACGTTTTAATTTTTACTGTTTATTAAGCTTTAATGTAAAGCCAATCCCTATATAAAAACACAAAACTCGCCACTATTTGACGAGTTTTTGTGTTTTTATCGGTTATATCCATCCAACAGTTGATATGCTGTTATATCGGGTTGAAAAACAGCATGAAGAGCTTCGTAACGTAAATAAAGAATGAGAACGTCAAATAAACATTTAGCATAACAAAAATATCTCACCGTTCTTGATAAAAAGGCAATGAAGTTGATTAAGAGCATAAGGAGAAATTATATTTTTTGGTTTTTAAATACTAGGCAAATCCCCAGTGTTTTTATGAAATCTCTCCTTTGTAATTTAAAAAGTCCCCAGGTACTTTGGTTAATAGCTTGGTTAATCTAATTATGCAAGACTTCTTCTCTTAGGCTAGGCGTATTTTTTTAGCAGGGAAAGCCTAACCAATCCAACAACTAAGCCAAACCCAAAAATCATTAAAACTATATAGTTGTTGGATAACTTCCCCTGAAGAAGAATAAACAGTAATACCGAGATAAATACAACCATAAATAGCAAAACAACATCAATACGCTTCATGAAACCATCCTTACTTAGAATGATATTTTACTCCTGTCGGAAGTTATCTAATCTTTGATGATACGAAATTTTTATAGATTCTTGCTCAACACCATAACAAATATTTGTCCCTAATAACCAGCGGCACCAAGACCGACTGCTATAGCAATGCCTTCTTCTTCATTCTTCACTTAAGTTTGTTGATAAATCTCCTGATGGGTCCATGAAAAAAATCCCAGATTCACCCCATACAATATACTGATCTATTGTATCAATTAGTTCCTGAGAAAAGTTACTTCTTTAACACGTTCTTCTTGAGAAGTTATTAAATTTCTACTTCGTTCGCCATACCGGCAGCACTATTATTTTCATAAAAACAGCTCCATCATCTGCCTGAACATATTAAAAAGGATCCTACCCTCATACATACGGTAGGATCCTCCCAGTTTCGCTTATTTAACGGAGACCAATTCGAACTGTGCATACACATCCTTCAGCCCTGCTTGAATGGCTTGACCAGCCTTCCCACGATAATGCATTTGCACCCGGTCAATCAATTCTTCGATTCCATCATTCAGGCAATAACCGCGCAGCAGCTGACGAATGAATTCCCTTCCATGTTCTGTAGCAAGTGTACAGGACGCCTCGACTATTACTCCATATTTAAAGTCAAGCTCCACCGTGATGGTGATAGAATCATATATATTTCTCGCTGCCATCCCTTGTGGAAGCTTTGCATGCCCTGCAATAAAGTATGTGTTCATCATCTGATCTCCTCTATCTATAGTTAATGTACGGAAACCTGCTCGAAGGGCCATGCAGGCAATTGCTTACGAAGCTCTTTATCTTGTCTGTAGCCAAGTGCGTATTCACCCTGCATTACAGTATGAATCTCACGGGTTCCTTCGTAAATGACCGGAGCTTTTGAATTCCGCAGAAAACGTTCCACTGGATATTCATCCGAGTAGCCGTAGGCACCATGAATTTGAACAGCATCATTGGCAGCTTCGTTTGCAGCATTACATGATATCCACTTGGCAAGCGATGTTTCCTTCGTATTCCTTTTTCCTTGATTTTTTAAGGTACCCGCTTTAAAGACGAGCAATCTGGAAATCTCTAAATTTGCGGTCATCTTGGCAATCATCTGTTGAACGAGCTGATGCCTGCCAATCTCTTTTCCGAATGTGCTTCTTTCATGGCAATACTTCAAGCTTGCTTCCAGGCTTGCTTCTATTAACCCTACAGCACCTGCGGCCACTGTAAACCGGCCGCTGTCCAATGCCGACATGGAAATTTTAAAGCCCTCACCTTCTTCACCAAGCCTATTCTCCACTGGAACTTTTACATCCGTTAAAAAGATTTCGCCTGTATTCCCGGCACGAATTCCCAATTTCCCTTTAATGGCTTTCGACTCCACTCCCTCGAAAGTCCGTTCCACAATAAAAGCAGTGATACCCCTTGAACCGGCATCATGATCCGTCTTGGCGAAGATAAGGAAATGATCTGCATAATCACAGAGCGAAATCCATGTTTTAGACCCGTTCAAGATATAATGGTCCCCAACACGTTTTGCCGTTGACTTCATTGCAGCAACATCAGACCCTGCATTCGGTTCAGTCAGACCAAAAGCACCTATCTTGATCCCTTTTGCCTGCGGTACTAAATATTTCTGTTTTTGTTCTTCCGTCCCCCATTGCAGCAGGGTCATGCTATTCAACCCTGTATGTACCGAAACTGCAGTACGGTAAGCCGTATCGCCTCGCTCCAGCTCTTCACAAACGATGGCCAGGGTATTATAATCCATACCGACTCCGCCATACTCTTCTGGTATACAAACGCCCATCAGCTGTAATTCCGCTAACCTTTTTAAAATATGTGGCTGGAATTGACCTTGCCTATCCCACTCTTGAATGTAAGGGATAATTTCCTTATCGACAAATTTCCTTACCACTTTCTTCACGCTTTGCTGCTCTTCTGTTAATTCGAAATTCATCATTAAAATTCCTCCTAAATAATTTTATTTTCCTTGAATTTGCTTATTTGGTCTGGACTATATCCAATATCAGCCAAAATGGAATCGGTGTGCTCACCATAGAGCGGCGGATGCTTTCTCATCGTAACCGGAGTTTTTGAAAGGTTCAGGGGCGATCCCGTCACTCTAAGACCTTCGATTGTGGGATGCTCCATGCTCACCAACATGCCTCTTGCGATGATTTGCGGATCCTCGAACATCTCTGCTATATCATTGATCGGACCATTGGGTATCCCTGCATCATCAAACAGCCCTTTCCATTCCTTCTTTGTCTTTCCTTTCAACAAATCCTCTATTATCGGTATTAATACTTCCTTGTTTTGCAAACGTTTTTCATTATGCTTAAACTGTTCCTGCTGGGCTAAATCAGGTCTGCCTATAACGGTTGAAAATCTCCTGAACTGATCATCATTTCCTACTGCCACGACAAGCTCTCCATCGCTTGTCCGGAATGTCTGGTATGGAACGATATTGGGATGCTGGTTTCCCATTCTTTCAGGGGTCAAGCCACTGAATAAATAGTTGCTGGCGACATTCACCAATGAAGAAACCTGACAATCCATTAACGAAATATCAATTTCCTGTCCTTCCCCCAATTTATCCCTATGATGTAAAGCGGATAAAATGCCAATGCATGTATACAAGCCAGTCAATATGTCAGCTATGGCCACTCCGACCTTCACGGGACTCCCATCTTTCTCTCCGGTGATGCTCATCAAACCACTCATCGCTTGAATGATATAATCATAGCCTGGCAAATCTTTATAAGGACCGGTTAAACCAAATCCTGTAATCGAGGCCATGATCAGTTTGGGGTTGGTTTCCTTTAAATCCTCATAACCCAACCCCAGTTTTTCCAATGTGCCCGTCTTGAAATTTTGAATCACTATATCCCCTGAATCCACCAACTTCCGGAAAATCTCTTTTCCTTCCTCGGATTTTAAATTCAAGGTCATGCTTTGCTTATTTCGATTGGCACATAAATAGTAAGCGCTTTCTCCTTGGGCGAATGGCGGACCCCACCCTCTCGTTTCATCACCTGATTCATGATGCTCAATTTTAATAACATCGGCACCCAAATCACCGAGAATCATTGAACAAAACGGCCCCGCCAAAACACGGGATACATCGATAATCCTGACTCCTTCCAAAGCTCCATTCATATCATCACCCCTTTCAAACTGTCGGGATACACAAAAAAGAGCCAGTAAAACCAACAATGTCATTACATTGAATGTTTCACTGACCCTTATCCACGAACTGTCTTCCTGCAAAGGAAGATCAAGTGAACCAAGTCAATTTTTATGGATTCCAGTTTTATGACAAGCCGGCCATGCAACAAGGTAACTTGTTGTCATCGGTTTGGTAAATTAAGTATAGTTTCATTTTTTGAATTTTGCAATAATTTTGTTTGGGTGTTTTTATTACTTCCTCTGAAATACTCTGAAGCATACCTCCCGTTAATATAAAAATACTTCCAGTAAATCGGAATTGCCTTTATTCGTGAGCTATGTGATGATTGAATATGCATAACTGTCAATATATGAATTATACATAATATCAATTATCGCTCGCTAGACAAGGAAAACTTAAAAGGGAGATGGCGATATGGACAATAAAAAAACGGAAATAATCGAAGCGATCAGGAAATACCACACAATCATCATTCATCGCCATGTTAATCCGGATCCGGATGCATTGGGATCACAAATCGGTTTAAAAAAGCTATTGAAGCATTCCTACCCTTCTAAAGAAGTCTTTGCGGTAGGCGAAGAAGTGGATAAGCTTCTATTCATTGGTGATATGGATGTCATTTCCGATAACAAATACAAAGGTGCCTTAGTGATTGTTTGTGATACGGCCAACATTTCACGGATCAGTGATTCCCGCTATGATCAAGGGGACATGTTGATCAAAATTGACCACCACCCTGAATATGAACAATTCGGTGATCTTTCTTGGGTCGACCCTTCCTATAGCTCTGCAAGTGAAATGCTAGTTGATTTATTCTTGGAATTTCCAGAGGGCTTTATCATGAATAAAGAAGCGGCTAAATCACTTTATGCAGGAATACTTAGTGATACAGGGAATTTCATGAATGGAAATACCACTCCGAGGACATTAAAGATGGTTTCGCACTTAAGAACTTATAATATTCAGCCAGAAAGAATCCATAACAGTCTTAATGTAAAGGAAAAAAACGCTTCGAGACTTCAAAAAGACATTCTCATGAGCTTCAAGGTAACTGATAAAGGTGTAGCTTACTTCATTATTACGGAGGAACTTTTAAATATGTATGGTGTGGATCGACTCGAAGCTTCGAATTTAGTCAATACGCTATCAAGTGTCAGGGGCAATAAAATCTGGGCTTTCTTCATCGAATATCCTTCTGAAATCCGTGTCAGGATACGTTCACGGAATATTCCCATCGCTTCAGTCGCACGTCAATTCAATGGAGGAGGACATTCACTGGCTTCAGGCGCTACCATCCATTCCTGGGAAGAGGTTGATCATGTTATCCAAGCATTGGATCAAGTCTGTCCATAACAGGGAGTTCATGACCTGCGGTGTTTATATGAATTCGTCCTTCACCGGAAAATAATTTAACCCACAACGTAATAATTTGATCTAATTTTGATTTATTCGACCTGTACTGGAATTAATTCGACCTACAACGTAATATTCCGACCTAATTTCGATTAATTCAACCTGTACTGGAATTAATTCGTCCTATACAGGATTTATTCGACCATTACTGGATTAAATCCAACCTTCACCTGATTACAAAAAAAGCGCCAAAGCCAGGATGGCTGAGGCGCTTGCTTGTTTCAAGTTATTTGGACACTTCTTGAAGAATTGATAAATCGATCATGCCTTTTATATCATTGCTAGGGATATAACCAGCTTCTTTGCTTATGTCGGCCATTTCCTGAATGACTTGCTCATTAACTTCGGTTGTCACTTCAAGGCGTGAAAATGCTGAAGCCACTTCTTCTTTACTTAATTCTTTTCCAGTCAGTTCCTTCAAATGCTTAATAACCAGTTCTTGGCTTTCTTCAGGGTTGTCTTGTATAAACTTCACCGCTTTTTCATGAGCTTTCAAATAGGAAGCAGCGAGCCCCTTTCTATCCAAGAACTTCTGGCTTGCAGCCACTACCGTATTAGGTGAATCTTTCCCCCATGCAAATTGATCCCAGTCAAGCAGTAACTTTCCTTTTGCCTGGTTTTCCAATACATAACCCCATGGTTCCTGGGTTGCTGCTGCATCGACTGATTTTTGGACAAAAAGGGCGGTTGTGTCTGCAGGTGCTGCCGCATACAGCTCAACTGTGCCCCCATTTGTAGTCGGTTTTAAGTCAACATCTTGAAGGGCCTTCCTAAGCATGACATCCTGTGTGCTTCCAATGACGGGAATCGCTACCTTTTTACCGCCCAAATCTTTTAAATCCGTAACCTTGCTGCCCTCGCTAGCAACAAGTACGGCACCTCCATTAACAGCCCCGGAGATCAAATGGTATTCTGGGTTTTTTACGTAAAAGTTAAGCAATGGACCAGGACCGACCGTTCCGACATCAATGGCGTTTGTAGCCATTGCTTCCATGAATAATCCGCCATTGGCTACTGTTTTGGTTTCGATCTTAACATCTTTACCGAACTCTTCTTCGAAAAAGCCTTTTTCAAGCGCAATGATCGTTGCACTGTGGGTTAAGTTAGGAAAATACCCAATTTTCACGGATTTCCCCCCGGACCCTTCTCCTTCTTCATCATTACTGCTGGATTGAGTGCATCCGCTTACTATTCCGGTTAACAATACAGACAGTATAAGGGCAAAAAATGATTTTTTCAGCATATCTTTCTCTCCTTTTTAACTATTATTTTATTAAACTACCGTTACTTTACTCCCCATTTCAGTTGAACATTACGTTCAAGACGGGAGAAGACGACATTATCCACGATTGTTCCGATGATAGCGATGATGATCATTACGGAGATGACCAAATCCATTTGTCCCAGTGATCTGCCCATTTCCAGCAATTGTCCAAGACCGCCTCCCCCGCCAAGTAATTCACCGGCCATCAATGCACGCCAGGAAAAGGCCCATGCGATTCGGAGACCGGATATTATTTGCGGGACGGATGCTGGTAAAATCACGGTGCGAAGAAAATGAAACCCGGTCGATCCATATGTTTTTGCAACCCGCTGATACAACTGTGGTACATTCCGGAAGCCACTCGTTGCATTAACCGTCATCGTCCAAGTTGCGCCGATGGTGACGATGAAGAGGATCGAAAAATCATTCAATCCAAACCAAATGATCGCTAAAGGGAACCACACGATACTCGGGATAGACTGTAATGCCGTCACGACGAATCCTAAAGTGTCTTCGACCAATTTAAAGCGCCAAATGAAATATCCCAATATCAGACCTACTATAATGGCAATCATAAAGCCAATCAGGATACGGCCAAGGCTTTTTCCGATGGCTTCGGTTATTTGTCCGCTCATCAGTCCATTAAACAGAGTTTCCAAAACCTGAGTCAGGCTTGGGAACATGAAATCCGGAAGACTGGAAAGTCTAGATGTGACTTCCCATATCCCCGCTATCATCGCGATGAATATGATTCGTCTTAAAGCTGTAATCATTCCCCATTTCCTCCTTCAGCACTTTTTCAATTTCCTCCTGCAAAATCGATAGAACCCTTTGTTCTGTATGCAAAGTTACACTATCCGGCATAACTCCATCTTTCATGGAAGGGACGGAAATCGTCTCTTTGATTTTCCCGGGACGGGTAGCAAAGACGATAATTTTTTCGGAAAGCTGAACAGCCTCACGAATATTATGGGTAACGAAAAAGATCGTCACTTTAGTTTTTCTCCAGATTTCGAGCAGCTCTTTATGCAAGACCATCCTCGTTTGCTCATCAAGCGCGGAGAATGGCTCATCCATCAACAGGATATCCGGTTCCATCACCAACGCTCTTGCGATGGCTACCCTCTGTTTCATGCCCCCTGAGAGTTGATGTGGATAGGAGTCAACATATCGGCTGAGATGAACCATCTTTAAAATGTCCAATGCCTTGGCTTTAGCCTCTTCATTGGGAATTTTCTTTAACTTCAATCCGTATGTAACATTTTCAAGTACCGTCAGCCAAGGGAATAATCCCGCCTCTTGAAACACTACAACCCGTTCCGGACCTGGCTTCACCACTTTTTTCCCAGCTACACGTATTTCACCTGTATCTGCCTTATCAAGGCCGGCAATCAGATAAAGGAGCGTGGATTTACCACATCCTGAAGGACCGACGATCGAAACGAAGCTTCCTTTCTCGACCTCTATGTTTATCTTATCGAGCACCTTTATGCTTTCTTTCTTTTCATTCTTAAAACTTTTTTCAATTCCATCTATTGTTAAATACATAAAGTCACCCCACTTTTATATCGCATCGATTTACTAAACATTATTTCTTAATAATGATTAATCCAATGGTTTTTGTCAACTATAAAAATGCAAAAATTCTAATTTATCGGTATCTTTCTACTCAACTGTCAATGTATTGATAAATATTCCAGACTTACACAAAAATACATATGAACAAATCCCAATCAGCAAATAAAAAAACCTGTGCCCTTTGTAAGGGTTCAGGCTAATTTTATTATCCATCTTTTAAAGTTTAGTTAACCTAAGTCACCTGGACTCTTTCGATGACCTTAAAAAATCCTGCTTCCATACAATTTATCCTTCATCTTTTGTGTCCTTGCATGCAGAGGCTTTTTCAAAATGATACCTAAGATGAGTGTGAATATTAAAAAGAGAATCAAGATAAAAATGTCCTTGCCAGCTACGCTCCAAGTTATTCCCCCAACAGATTCACGAAGTAAACCCACAGCATAGGTGAACGGCAAGAACGGGTTAATATGCTGAAAAAAGGGCGGTGTGACCTGAATCGGGAAGGTGCCTCCTGAACTTGATATTTGAAGGACCATCAAGACGACGCTTATCCCTTTTCCAACATTTCCAAGAACTGAAACGAAGGTATAGACAATGAGTGTAAATACCGTACTTATCAGAACGGAAAATAGGATGTACTCAAATTTATCCGCTACATAAACACCGATAAGGACGATATTCCCAATGGAAACACTAAGAGCCTGCATTACCCCAATGATGAAAAATATAAGATACCGCCCGATATAAATTTGATACGGGCTGTAGACTTTTTGAGAAACACCCACGCTAAGCATGGAAATCAATATTGTGCCGCCGACCCAAAGGGATAGTGCCGTAAAGAAAGGAGACATGGCGGATCCATAGTTCGGAATCGGAAAGAGACTGTGCTTATTGAGCAGCACTGGTTCTGAAAAAAATTCACTTTCTTGTTCAATATCATTCCTTAGGAAATCGATCACTTCTTCCATATTATAAGACTTATCGAATTCCCTCATTTTAGAAGCTAGAGCCTTTATTTTCGTTTTGATTTCCGGAAACTTATTCTGTAACTTATCGATATCCCCTGTACGTGTTTCCAATGTTCGGTTGGTCTCATTCAACAGCGTTCTCACCTCAGGAAGAACCTTGGTGCCCTCCTCCATCGTAAGCTGGACATTATTCAATATTGATTCCGTTTCATTCCAGATTTCATTGAATTTTGGCCCCGTTTCCTTTGAATAGCTCTCCTGGAATCTTGCCAAGACTTGATCATTGTTCCCAGCAAGTTCGATAAGATTGCCGAAGGCTCGGTTATTAAACGCTTGAAGTTGGTTCGAAGCATTAACCCTTAGTTCATCAACCAGCTGTATTTCTGGCTGAAGCAAGTTTTTCTCATTAAATTGATTGACCCTCACCAATAAATTATACATACTGTCCAAAAGGTACAGCTCTTTATTTATCCTCGTTATCCCTTGTTCTACTAGCTGATCATTCTCATTGCCAGGCAAACCCTGACCCGTTAACCGGTTCGCCAGTACTATAACGGATTCATTATCGCTCCTGATGTTCGCAATATCATTTCTCAAAAGGGGATTGATTTCTGAGAATGCCTGCTTTGTTGAATCTACATAACTAGAAACGTCCGATACCAATTTGTCCTTCTGCGATGTTATTCCTTCTATTGAATCCAGGCCATCATTAACCTTCTTAATGATATCTTCAGCCTTTTTGACATGTGTTTGAACGGTTTTGATATTTTGCTCAAGCTCAGGCAGTTCACCCTCTAATAAATACACCATATTCTTCATTTTTTGAATCGTCGGCAACTCGTTTTGCAAGGTGATTCCGAGTTCATTAAAGATTGCAAGGATACTACTACTGGCTGATTTGATAAAGGTTTTGCTCACATTGTCCACAATGCTGTTGGCACCCGCTACCGTTATTTTAGGAGCAATGGAATTGATCTTTTCATTAACATAGTAATCAATTTCCGCCTTCTTAGGGTCATCGGTCATGATCGTCGCAATATGTTCGGAAAAGTTCTCCGGAATGATGATGGATGCATAATAATCACCCTTTTCCACCTTTTTTATCGCCTCTTTTTCGGATGTGAATCTCCAGCCCAGATCCTTATTCTCCTTTAACCCTTCCATTACTTCCTTGCCTATGTTCACGGCTTCGCCATTTAACTCCGCACCTTTATCATTATTGGCAACACCGACAAGGATTCCTTCCGTATTTGCATACGGGTCCCAAGATGCGACAATATTAAACCACGCATAAATGGAAGGGATGAACATGAGAAAAACAACTACAATACAAACAAAGAAATTTTTATAAATGCTTTTTAAATCGTCAATGAAAATTTCCTGAATATTTCTCAAAACATACCCCCGTGCAAAAGTATTTTGATACTATTATTCGAAGAAATTTCTTTAACGATACAAGTAAACATATCCATCGATTTTTTTAGACAAAATAAAAAAAGAAGCAAGTAACGAACTGCTTGCTTCCTGAGATTTCACTTATCTTGAATGCCTGGTTTAAAAATAAGGCTATCAATTTATGTCTTTTTCCTTTTTAAGTTACAGAATAAACGGCAAGATGTAAGAACAAACTATCACAAACGAACTGTCGGGAGTTTTGCAAGGGAGAAATAGTCATGTCAGAATCTGTTGAAATCATCTTTCGAACCTTGACCTCTTTTATTTTATTATGGGTATTTGTCCATCTCCTCGGTAAACAGACGATTGCCCAGAGGACCTATCACCTTTATATCGCTTCAATTACGATGGGGACAATTGCAGGGAATCTAGCATTCAATATAAAAATTAAATTCCTGTATTTTATCATTGCAATTATTATTATGGGTACCATCGTATATATGCTGAATCGTCTAACGATTAGAAATCCGCGCTTCGGGAAATGGATCGCTGGAGAACCTGCTACCTTAATTCAAAAAGGACAAATTCTCGAAGAGTCAATGGAACGGATGGGGTATTCACTGGATTCTCTTAAACAGGCTTTGCGAGGAAAAGATATCTTCAACATTGAAGAAGTGGAATATGCCATTTTAGAGACAAATGGCTCCCTCTCTGTATTAAAAAAAGAACAATACCAAAATGCCACCAAGCAGGATTTACCTTTACTCTCCTCAGCAGGATCTGTACCGCTTGAACTGGTCTATGACGGAAAGATCTTATATGAAAACTTATCCAAACACACCTACGATTACGAATCGTTAATGGCTGAACTCAAAAAAAGAAACCTTGCTGTTTTTGATATCTCGTATGCTGTCGTAGGAACAAAAGGAAATTTGTATATTGATTTGATTAAGGATCAATGAAGGGAATAATCTTTCGTATTTCAGTATGTATCATAATCAGTATAAAAATAAATTCAGGTATGGATAGAAAAAGTGGTTTTTCCATAAGGAAAAACCACTTTTTCACCGTACTATGGATTTAACCCTTTTCAATCACGTTTATCAATTCCCTTAAATAATCCGGTAGATCAGGCGGACGTCTGCTTGATACAAGGTTTCCATCTACGACGACGGGCTTGTCTATCCAAGTTGCCCCCGCGTTTTCCATATCATCTTTAATGCCCGGTGTACTCGTTACATTCTTTCCCTGTAAAATTTTCGCGGATATCAACACCCAACCAGCGTGACAAATTTGCCCGATCGGTTTTTTACTTTCTTCCATGTTTTGGAGGAGTGATATCACTTCAGGAAACCGGCGAATTTTGTCAGGTGCCCAACCGCCCGGTACAAGAATGGCATCATATTCTTCAGCTTTAATACTGCCATACTCATAATCGGAAATGGCTGGTACACCATATTTTCCAATGTATGTTTCATTCGCCTTTTCTCCAGCAAGGTGAACAATCGCCCCTTCTTCTTTTAAACGTAAAATCGGATACCAGAGCTCTAAATCTTCAAAATCATGGTGCACAAGACTGATTATTTTCTTTCCTGTTAATCTCATGAAAAACCTCTCCTTCTTTCGTTCTTTTTTCTATTACTTCCCTTTTTCTACTGACTGTACACTTTACATACTATAACCGATGAATCCATATCCGGTCTAAAAATCAACCTTTACCAAGTACAACCCAGCTGCCTCCGCCATTCGGCCCGTTTGGATTCTTTCTTTTGACTCTAAAATACTTGGTATATTTTCAGCATCTATTTCATTTAACCCTACTTCTATCAACGTCCCGACAATCTTCCTAACCATATTATAAAGAAATCCATCGCCTCGCACCGTAATTTGGATGAAGCCGGCATTTTCTTCTATATCAATGGAATATACCTCACGCACCATGGATTTTTTCTTGGACTTTGCATTTGAAAAAGCAGTGAAATCATGTTCACCTATAAAAAATTGACATGCTTTTTTCATTCTTGTGATATCCAGCTTTTTCTCTACATGCATACTGTACTTTCGCATGAAAGGATTTGTATATTGCTCGTTCCAGATCTTATACAAATAGGTTTTATCCTTAGCATTATAACGGGCATGAAAACGATCAGGAACTAGCCTAACCTCGACAACGCTGATATCTCGGGGCAAATATCTATTCAAATAATTCATGATTTCAGCTTCAGTCAGATTTTCACCGAGCTTAAAATTGGCGATTTGAGCAAGGGCATGTACACCGGCATCCGTTCTGCTGCAACCGATGATTTCAATTTTTTCCCCTGCCATTTCCGTTAATACATTTTCTATTTTACCTTGAATCGTATCATCACTATTACCTAGTCGCTGCCAGCCTTTATAGCGCCCGCCATCATATTGAATGGTCAATTTATAATTGTTCATTGCGTCCTCCTTATTTTATTCCTGTAAAGTCATCTAAACAGAAAATCCTTAATAAAATACAAGCCCCCATACAACTCCTGCTGTATGAGGGAACAGATGGTCCTTTCTTAGAAAAACATTTAAATTTTAATGGTTTTTGTAGCTGCTCCACAAGTCTACAGTAAAAGGAGTTCCATTTTAAGGGTTCGTTTAGGATACCCCCACAGCCTCATGGACCATGATTTATGTAAAAATCCTGCAGCTCATCCATTCGATTCCATAGTGAATTCTAGCAATCAGAACTAAAAAAGCACTTCTGCATAGTGTACCAAAGTGGCTAACGTCATGCAACGAACGAGCCGGCGTCACATATCCAGTTTCCGTGCAATGCAGAATCACACAGGAATAATAAATGGAAATGATAAAAAAAGGCCCAAATCCCTGTAATATCAAGGATTCGAGCCTTTGGCAGTTGATGACCTGTGAGGGATTCGAACCCACCTCTTGCAATCTCATTAGACAAAATCAGGCTAGTTCACACGTGTGATAATACATTTTATAAAAAAAATTAGTTATGATATCAATAACTAGAATTGGATATACAGACCAATCGCTAACTAAAATGCTCACATAATTATTTTTTTGAGTTAATTTCATTTAACTCAGTTGATTTTGAACTTACCTAAAAACCTTTAATATATCTATGTAAAAACTAGTTTCATAACCTTAAGTTTGACACTTTTTATCAAAATCATTCATATTGACATATTGAATTCTAATTTCCGACTCTCTTACATATCGTCTAACTTTTTCTTGCCTTTCTATAGGAATTTGAGACAAATACTTCTCCATTTGGTGTCCGGTTAAACTTTTAGGTATCTCAATAGCATATATATTCATTTAACTCTTAAGCGCTAACTGATGATTACTCAGTATGTCATCTATTAAAGTAACAACACGATTCTCTTGTGAGTAAATGAAGAAATGTCCCCCTATAAATTCATACCACCTACATGTTTGGCTAGTATGTATTTTCCACTCTTGCAGTTCATCCATCTTGATATCATCCTTATCCCCGTAAAAAACATAGAAGGGAATATTCAGCAAGTACAGTCTCTCCTGAAATTTATATGTTTCAACCAGCTTATAATCCGCTCGGATAGAAGGGAGATACAAATCCAGAAGTTCTTTATTATTAATCAACTGCTCAGGTGTGCCTCCTAAGCTAAAAACCCTCTCAATAAAACGTTCTTTTTCAAATAAATGGACTTTTTCTTTTGGAGAAAGGTGTGGTGCTGATTTGGCAAAAGACAGCTTTAGGTAACCTATGGTTTGCCTCTTGAATTTTGTGGCAGAGTTCGAATGCTAGCAGGCTTCCCATACTGTGACCAAAAATAGAGTAAGGTTCATCCCCTGTCAGACAGGTTTTACTATTTGATAGATATCTTCGACTGCTTCTTTTACATTTTCATAACACTTTTCTTGAAATCTTCTTCCTCTACCTGCCAATTCAATATTTAAGATTTCAATATTCGCGGAAACTAGCTTCGGCCATTTACTAAAGACCACGGATGAACCTCCCGCAAACGGTAAACAGATTAATTTCATTACACAGTCCCACTTCTCTAAAGGATTCCTTATAATAATCCTTCCTCTTCTACATGTACCTCATGTAGACTAGAAGCATAAATACCTATATTACGTATAGGACCCCTACCTTCAAGACTCCCCCATAATTCTACAGCTGTGTTATAAATTTCTAGTGGCTCTCTTACAACTTTAGATTTTTGCTTGGTTACAGAAGAAAAATCTCCATACCGAACTTTTAACTTAATTACACTTCCTTTTAAGTGTAATTTGTATAGATTGCCTGATATTATATTTGCTAGCTCCCTTATCTTATAAAAAATGACTTCTTCATCATGAACATCTTCATGAAACGTAAACTCTTTTCCTAGTGATTTCCTTTTCCTTTCACTTACCACTGGTGTATCATCTTCACCTCTGACATTTCGATATAACAAGTAGCCACGCTTATTAAAATGTCTGATTAAATCTGTTTCACTCCGTTTAAGGAGATCCTCCTCTGTATCAATGCCTAATTCATTCATCTTTTTTTCGGTTACTTTTCCTACCCCAAAAAACTTAGAGATAGGTAAACCCTTTATAAATTCTGCTGCCTTATCTGGTGGCACCACTGTAAGACCACAAGGCTTTTGAATATCTGACGCAATCTTAGATAAGAACTTATTGTAGGAAACTCCTGCAGATGACGTTAATCCTAACTCTTGGTAGATAGTTCGCATTATATCTTTAGCAATAATCGTAGCGGAAGGGGTACCAAAATAGTTTGTTGTGACATCTAGAAAGGCTTCATCAAATGCTATAGGTTCTATTACATCTGTATAACGTCTAAAGATTCCCATAATTTCTTGAGAAACTTTTTTATAATAATCAAGCCTTGGTGGAATAAAAATAGCGTGAGGACAAAGCTTACGAGCCATGTAAGATGGCATGGATGAATAAACACCATATTTTCTTGCTTCATATGAACATGTAGTAACTACTCCTCTTTCCTTTGCATCACGCGCAATTACTACCGGTTTTCCTTTTAAAATGGGATTATCCCGTTGTTCTATTGACGAATAAAATGCATCCATATCTATATGTATGATTTTACGAGTGCTCATTACTTTCACCCACTCTATTTTTTGGGTCTATATACATTATCCCCACGTTGACTGCGCACTTCTTTCCAAGCGCTTATAGCCTCTTTAAGTGATTTACCTTTATTAGCTGGATCATCATAATAGTCACGAATAAATGTGTTGTATTCAAACTGTCTTGAAATAGTAGTACGTCTTCCATTCTTCTTATCTTCTTGTATTTTATAATAATGGTCCACTACATCTTTGTATGTTTTACCTGGGTTTGCTTTAATAAAGTTTTGTAATTCAACTGAGAAGTGAAATTTAGTGCCAATTACACTTTTAAAGAATTCCCTATGTTCCTGAGTACACTTAAACCCTGGTTCAATAACGGTATTTAAAGACATAGTACCGGCACTTTTAGTTGGATGATAGGATGATTTTTTAGAAGTGGATGATGGTCTGCTAACCCTTAAACGATGACCCGTTTTTAGATAATATGCAATCCGTTCTGTAATCTCTATTTTTGAACCAGAAGCACTCATTGCTTCTTCTCTACAGAAGTTTTGTAATTCTTCCTTTAACCAATAAAATTCCAGGAAATCCTCTACTGAGATATTTTTATCTAGATTTGGACGTTCATCTTGTTTTTTCTTACTCATTTTCTACTATTCTTCCTCCCTGAAAATTTAATTTACAATCAACATTCTCCTATAATTTATCATATCATGCAACGCTTGGTAGTTGATTTAATAAGCAATCCAACCTATTTCACTAAAATAGGTTGGGTAAATAGTTATACTAAAACAATATTCTCTTGTTTTTCAATAAATGGTCCTTTGCCTCTTGCGCCCGCTATTCCAATGTCTGCTTCTCTGGATTCTACTGGACCGTTAACCACGCATCCTAGCACAGCTACTTTTATCGGAACTTTAATCGTTTGGATATACTCTTCTATTTCATTCGCAATACTAATGAGGTCAATTTCTATGCGCCCACACGTTGGACACGAAATCAGCGTAGTCACATTCGATGATAATCCAAACGACTTCAATAATTCTCTTGCTACCTTCACTTCTTCTACTGGGTCAGCACTTAAAGAAATGCGAAGTTAATATTCTAGAAAAATTCCCCTTAAAGGAAAAGAAAAGGATTATGCGAATACGATATAATAAGGATATTAGCAAGTTGATAAATCAAGAAGGAGCTCAGATAGACATAGTGTCACTGGGGTCATCTGTTTTCCCATTTACTCTAGGAGGTACATTTTGAAAGAATCTAAATCGAATAAAGGATGGTTAAGTTTGGCGGCAATCGGGTTATTTTTTCTAGGAAAAATGAAATGGTTGTTTGCGCTATTGAAAATAGCAAAAGTAGGTTCCCTGATTTCTATTTTCGTTTCATTAGGAGCGTATGCCTTGGTTTACGGTTGGAAATTTGCCGTAGCCCTAGTCTATCTAATTTACATCCATGAAATGGGGCATTTACTTGCTGCTAAGAGAAAAGGCATCAAAACATCAAATGCCATTTTCATACCTTTTGTCGGAGCGTTAATTGCCCTTAAAGAAGAACCCAAGAATGCTAACCAAGAAGCTTATCTTGCCTTCGGAGGTCCTTTATTAGGTACATTAGCATTTCTACCAGCCATCCCCCTATTTATGATGACAGAAAATCCATTTTGGCTTTTAGTTATTACACTTGGAGCCATGATTAATCTATTTAATCTAATGCCTGTGCATCCACTTGATGGAGGACGTATAGTGGGAGTCATCTCCACAAAGCTTTGGGTATTAGGGATTATCGGAATGGTTGTATATTTGTTTCTCCATCCAAATCCATTTTTAATTCTTTTCTTATTATTGGGTATTTCTAAGTGGTGGAAAGAATTCCGTAGTGAGACATCCAGAAATCAAAGAGACATCATCATTGAATTGAATCAATTTGGATTAAGGCAACTAGAACAATATGCAAGTGCAACAGATGAAGAAAAAATTCGCCTGGTTAATATTTGGAATATGGAATTCAGCCAACTACATGAAAAGTTTACCAACATGAAGAGTTGGCATATCCCGCTATTTGATGATAATAAGCTAAAAGAAAAACAGCTGACCGAGGTAAAATTAAATATTTATAGATCCTTAATGGATGCTGCTAATTCGAATGAATACCAGAACGGACCGACCGATTTTGAAAATATAGGCACCTATGAACGAATAGTTGCAACGTTCTTTAAAGAAGTGCAAGAACAAACTGAAATTAGGGATAAAGAGAAATCCTATTACTCATCGAGTCTCAAAACAAAAGTCATCTGGTTCTCATAATACATTGGGCTTGCCATTTTCTTAATGATAACAAGCTTATATGCAGGTGATTTAATGGAACAATATAAAACTTTATTACCGTAATATATTATGAAAGGGGACCTCATTTATGAGTGTCCCCTCAGACTTTAGACAAACTCGATTTTCATCGAGTTTGTCTAAAGTTTTTTTGCTTGTACAAATTTGGACGTTGATTGGAACGTAGGGCACTCGCTTTCCGCGGGCGGTCCGGGAGCCTCCTCGGCGCACCTGCGCCTGTGGGGTCTCCCTTGCCCGCTCCAATCAACTATGTTTTAAAATTTAGATAGAACTCCTTTTGCCTACAGTCTTTTTTGTTTTAAAATAGATCTATTAAAACTTGAGGTGATTGGTGAAAGCCTCCTTAATTATTGTTCCAAAAAAACCTCGTTTGGATCATTTCTAATTAAGTAAATACCCCTACAAGTAACCTTTTAATAATTTTTGGTTCTGTTAAGGTTAATGGTGTTAATTAGGCAAAAAAAGGACCTAAAACACGTATAATCTACCGACTTCATCCTGTAAACCTAATTTTATCATTTCATGTATGACCAATTCTTTTAACGCTATCTCATTTGCAATTAAGTAAGTAAATTGGACATCTCTGAAGAAAGCCATTTTACTTTCTGTTGTTGCAGAATTAAAAAAGGCCTTCACTTCTTCCAAGTCAATCGTCATATCTTTTTCAAGTTTGTATGGGAGAAAATTGCTTGTAATGTTCTCTACAGGTATTATGCCTAACCCATCAAGAGTTGATAAAATAGTTTGTTGCTCTCTTTCTGTCCTTACTTTTCTTTCCACATAATGATAGACATCTTCTATTCGTTCGCTATCGAATGTAGCTATTATCTTTTCCACTACATAGTTTGCGTTCTCTTCAAATTCCTCATCTTCAGGTTCTACTTGTTTTAGTTCTTTGAGCAAACGAATATACTGTCCCTCATCTTCCAGGATATTAAAGTTAGAAATAGTTAAGGCATCTTTCATCGTACAAACCAAGTTAAGAAACTCCCTTATATTCCTTGCTACAATCATTATATGTGAATCAAAATCCATTGGACTAATACATACAACAAAAGCATTCTCTAAATCAGATACTGTTCCGAAGTCAGTTAGAAATCCGAAATGTATGCCGTCAACGCCTGTACTAGCAAATGTAATGACATCATAGGGAGTATTTTCATAAGGGGAGAAGTCAAATTCTAAATAAAGGGATAATTCACTTAAGGAGTAGCCTTCTTTTTCAATTTCCTTCTCTATTTTATGGAGCTTTTCAATTGTTGGTGGCATTTTCAAATACTTTCCGAGATAACTCACTATTTTCTCCTTTAATATTGTGCCTTATTAGGTGATTTAAGAATAACTTGTGTGTTAAATTATTACAATATTAAACCATCGTAAGTATTGTCGACCCCAATTCGGCTAAACAAAAAAAGACCCAAATCCTTGTGATATCAAGGATTTGAGCCTTTGGCAGTTGATGACCTGTGAGGGATTCGAACCCACGATCCCTTCCCTGTCAAGGAAGAAGAGTGAATCGAATTATAACAGATTTAGTTGGAAAACGTTGATTTAATAGGCTAATATTTTTTCTATGTAGGATTTAATCAAATGTAATTGGTGGCATGTTGGTTTTGCCACCAGGCTGCCACCATTATTATATTTATCAAACCCTTGATTTTAAAGTGTTTAAAGGGCCATGGACCCTATGAAATCCATGGACTTTTGTTTACCGTTGCATATGTAGTAGTTGCTTTAGTTCACTTTTTGATAAACACGGTCGTTTACGGTGTAGCATACGGTGGCAGTTAGCGCATACCAGGGCGATATCCTCTACCTTTGTTTCTTGGTTATCGTCCATTTCCGATACAGGTTTCGTATGATGACCTTCTATATAACCATGTCCTAGTTCACCGTAATATTGTTGGAAATCAAACTCGCATACTTCGCAAAATAACTTACCGTGCTGTTGTAAGAATCGTTCCTTTGCAAGTTTAATAACAAGGGGGTTTCTTTCACGTACTAGATGCTGTTTTAATTTAACCTTTCCTTCTGGAAAACCTTCGTCATCTTCCGTAAACCCTATACGATCAATTTCGTTAAGTTTACGTAGTACATTACCTACGGAACTAAAACCGTACTCTAAAATTGCGTTTCTTTCTGTATCAGTAATACCCTGTCCAGACATAGTGGTTTTTGCAAATTTAATATTAATATTGCTTAGATATACGGGGTTATCAAACACTTTGAAGTCGGTAAGAATTATACATCCTATTTGACCCGTATATGCATCAGTTCCAAACATGGTTTTCATTCTACCTATAAAACTTTCCTTATCTTCATCACCGTTAGCATTACGGTATCTGTCCCATGCTTCACCTGCCGTTAATACTTCGAAACGTATGTACGTAGCCATACCCAATACCGCTCTTTCTCCTTTAACTCTCTTATCATTTTTAACAAGAAAAAAGAACGGTTCCCCCATGGTTATCGATTTAAAGTTTTTAGTGTCCTTACGCCAAAAGTTAAATTCATCTGCTTCATTATGCGAAGATAAATTCGTAAACCATTCCCTAGAAGTAATGCCAATATAACCATTCATGTTTAAACCTCCTGCAACTAACTAATAATGCCTGTAAAATATTGTATCATTCTATTAACGTTATTATTGGGTAGATTTTTAGTTTTGCAGAATTTAATCTCGGTTATGCAACCCACTACGTTGTTCTGATGCAATAATTTTAGATGACTTGAGAAACCCTTTGAATTTAATAATGATTAAATTCAAAGGGTTTTTTATCAGAAATCCATGTTTAATTTAGAAGCTTCCAGAACGCCATATCCTCCATAATTTCGTATCTATTATTGGTAACAGACGTGACTAAGCTTTTGTGTTTTTGAAGTTGTGCTATCTTTTTAACTATCTGCTCACCCTCAGCCTGATTTTCTGGACTGAAGATAGCTTGTACTTCCTTCTTTTTAATGGTAGGTACTCTATGTATAATCCAAGTCAATATATACTGAGCATAGTCATTATTTGTAGTTGCAAAGTGGTCTAAAAATTGGGTTGATAGGATTACACCAACGCCATATTCTCTTCCTTCTTTCATAATTTTCTTTAAAGAAGAGAAGTCTTGACTCAAGAAATTATCTGCCTCATCAACAAGTATCATTTTCGTTAATTCACGATAATCTCCTTGAATTGTACTGTGCCCTTTTGTAGACATCTGGGAATAGAAGGTGTCCAAAGTGATTCCTACTATCAAGTTCTGAACACTTGGATCATAACCAGCCAGATTTACAACCGTTACGCCTTGTATCATGTCATATAAGGACTTTGTATTCTCACTATTTGGAGAAAAGATCTCAAAATCATAAATTTGTTTTAGTGCTGCATAAAGACTATCTTCTTTTACATCCTCCCTATCCATTAATCGTTCAAATACATTATTTAATGTAGGTGGTACCAGACCCCATGTAGCCATATCAGCCTTATAAATACCAGCTTGTGAATAAGCTTCAATGATTAAATCATTCAATAACTGCTGTTGCTTTATACCTAAATTAAAAGCATTGGCAATTGTTTCTTTAATGGTACTAGCTGTATGCAAAGGCAATAACGGCTTTAGTTGTTTTCCCCTATATAAAGATAACGGATTATACGGAAGGTGATATGGATGATACACTGTAGCGTTTGTCGCCTCTATAAAGTCATCTTTGATATAGTCACCTTTATAGTCAAAGATGAGAACATCAATAGGTGTTCCATTTACATTAGATAGAGAACCATCATGTATCTGTTTAATGAACGATTTAGTAAACTGAGTTTTACCCGTCCCCATCGTACCAATAATACCTGTATTCGTATGCATGATTTTACTAGTCGTAGTTGGATACCAATACAATGGTTCATTGCTGTTGGGTGAATGACCAAAAAGAATTCTTAATGGTTCTGTTTCGTCAGGCAATTTTGTAACGGAAGGTTCTATAACTAGAGAACTATTATGTGAGTCATGATACGCCGTAACCGAAGCAATTGCATGGCTTTTTTCATAAATATTTTTCAAATTTGGCTTTTCTTCTGTTTGCAGTTCCTCAGGCATTTCCTCCTGTTCCATGTTAAGCATTTCGCCCTTCGGATGTTTATATATATCCTCCCAGCCTTTTTTGAATTTCTCATATGCTTTTTGCATTGCGGATGGTGTTAAATGGGTGTAAACGTAGTAATTGTCTTTTACAAAGATATTTTTCTTTTTACTTCCATTTTTGGCTACGAAGTATTCTGAATCGTAAGTGCGGATTCCTGTGAACTCTATTGTTTCAATTGTTTTTTGTAAATCTTTTTCCATGAAGAACTGCCAGAAGTTGCGGAAGATTTGTGCGTGTGATTTTTCTGCCCATCTGATTATTTCTCCATCTATGTTCATTTCAAATTCATGAGTGCTCATTAGTAAATCCTCCTATAGTTCTCCTCTTTATATATTAGTTTACTAAATTTTAGCTGGCAAATATAAATAAAGATATAAAATGAATTGGTTCTGTTGCAGAAATTTCTAGAGACTTGCAATTAATTTCCAAGTTTTGGACATGGCGATACTATTACTCTAAAGAAGGTGCGTGATTAAAGTTAGAAATCAAGTTTAAACCTAAGCTTTCTAAGACAACTTCTCTTTCTCTGGGTCTTGTCTTATTGGATATCAGTTTAATTTCTCACTCAAAATTCAGCTCCAGAGAGATTCTCCAAGGTGGCTTCTTTATCTTTTCTTGTTTTAGTTTAAAGTCAGGTCACCATTTTCTTAGAGTACATTAATTTATTAGCATTTTATCTAATTCACGAACTTTAACATATGACTCCAATAGTTGTTCAGGTATTAATGTTTTCCCATAATCCCAAGCATTAGTTTCTATTTCGGATTTTAGCTTTTCTTTTTCTTCTTCGTGACCATACATTAAAATCCTTAAATCATGTTTGTTTTTCTTAAAATCTAAATAATAACCAATCATACGATAAAGAATAATTTTAACAAAGTCTTCGTCTGTCTCTTTAATTCTAATTTTCCCTTTATAACCGTTAACTTGAAGGTAATTGAATTTTATAGTATTGGTCGATACGTTATAACTCATAGGTGCACTTAAATTATTGTCAAATTCATAAGTAATATCCAAATTGTGCTCATTTAATGTGTTATTAATTATCTTTTCGATATCGCTTATATAAATCATTTAACTATCACTTCCCTTTTAAAGACTTACTTCATTATAGTAGTAGATTTAAGTTATTCTTCCTATATGATAAACTGTTGAGATATTAAAATCACACAGTTAAAATTAAGGTAATATTTACTATATAATACTGAAGTGGAGGGTAAGTCATACGAGAAGTGTGATTAATCCCCTAATAGAACCCCTAATTGGAAAGGAATTTTACTTTTAATTACTCTTCCATACTTTCCTCCTTCTATTTATTTCACTTTAAAACTTTCTATCATTGGTTGTAACTCTTCTTGATATTGTTCTACCATCATTTCAAGTGAAGGCATTGTATAATACTTTTCAAGCCAAGAAACGTAATGAAGTGCTACATTCACCAATTGAGTAAATTATCTTTATTAACATAAAAAGACCCAAGCCCTTGTGATATCAAGGATTTGAGCCTTTGGCAGTTGATGACCTGTGAAGGATTCGAACCCACGCCCCCTTCCCTGTCAAGGAAGTGAAAGTAATGGGATTATAACAGATTTATAATGAAAAAGAGAATTGGACGCGAATCACCAGCTTTGGACTGAGATCTTTTAATTTGAATGATCGTTAATCAATTTTCTGCTCTTGCCGCTCGTATTTGGCTACTCTTTGCAATTTATCTAAATCCACCTTACGATCCCATACTTTTTTTGCATTTTCTGTAATATAGGGATAAAGATATTGATCAACGACCACCTGATAATCCAGGTCATCAAGTAAATTATACGTACGAATTTTTATGGTTTTGTTATCAAGGGTGTCAATGACTATATCATTGATTAAATTCAGTGGATTTCTTACTAAATCAATATTCCGGATATTCTTAATATAAACTGTACCTTTCTTCGACTTAATCGTACCATTTTCACCTTGGACAATCGTTAACAGGACCTTTCCTGGAATAAAACCTGGAAGTGACCAAAGCGTTAGGTAAAGGTAAAAAGGAGTAAAGATGAGACCACCGCCAAGGTAAAATAAAGAATACTTGGACTCAAATTTCAAACCGTGTATGATTAAGAAAAAACAAGCAATTAAAAAACCTACAGTCGCAAGAAACATCCACCCGTACATGAACTTTGACCCTTTTATCTGAATGGCGTCATTTTCTTTCTTAACGTTTACCAAATAATGCACCTCCTTAAGCTGGAAGAATCTTGTTGGTTAATAATAGTTGATTAATAGATTCCTCATTCGCTCTCTGAATACTCAGGTCAAGGTTGTC
This sequence comes from Bacillus sp. T-10(2022), assembly GCF_056502895.1. Lineage (NCBI taxonomy): Bacteria > Bacillati > Bacillota > Bacilli > Caryophanales > Bacillaceae > Bacillus > Bacillus sp. T-10(2022). Next base: position 1,503,902 of record NZ_CP113518.1, on the reverse strand, counting down.
CCTTGTAGCTAGCCAACATTCATTCTTTCCTGGAATCACAAAATAAAGATCTTTTAGGTCAGGGTTATTCTCTGAGTCATACGTTAAGCTTACTAAACTATCCATTTTACCGTTTCTATTCGAAATATCATTTAAAAACTCTAAGATACTAGTAGACTCTCCCTTTTTACTTACCCATTTCTGAACAATTGACTCCGGTAAAGAATGAGATTGACTTACATCTTCTAAAAGTTCTTCAAATTCTTCACTTTTTAACTGAAGAATAACTTCACCTTGCTTTTCTAACGTATGGAAGTGGAAAAAACCGCTTATAACTGAAAGGATTTCTTCTTTCGGCAGCTTAGAAATAGAGTGAACTTGATGATCGTACAATACTTTATGTAAATAAACCTCTCCATTTTTAAAATGAAAGGCAATACTATCTTCTCCATTTAAGTCTGGCTGATGTTTAGAAGCTTTTACGGTACTTTCTGCATTATTCAATGTATGAATATAGGCAGCAAATTCATCTTTTAACTTATATTGATTATTTACTTCCTTTAACATATCTTTTGCTAACAAAGAGCGAGAGGCAATTTCTAGCATTAATTTCAACTCGGCATCTTGAAGCGTTTGAAAATAGGCTCCCTTAATCGACATTCCTTGTTCAAATAAACCTTCACTATAAAATGAAAAAAGTAACTCTTCAATACTTAATTGAATGGTATTCATATATCCTCCTTAAAAAAATGAAAATTTATCCTCAAAAAAATCTTTTGCTCCATCGGCAAGGGAACTCGCTGTTTCTTTCGCTTTCGATAATCCCTTACCGATTTCCCCCACCTTCCCTATTGGGTCAGCAATAGTATCCTTAATTTGATCATTTACGAAATCAGCACCTTTATTAACACCTTCAACAACTTTCCCAGCTTTCTCCAAACCACCTTTAATCAGTTCAAGCCCATCATGTATAGGTTCTTTAATGACAATCGCTGCTTTCTCTGCTATACCTGCCGTAAGTTTAGCCGCTTGCTCTCCAACAAGTCCTCCTACAAATGAACCTGCAGCGGCTCCTACAACTGTACCGACTGGGCCTACTAAACTTCCTAGAGCACCTCCTACGAATGCTCCCGCAATGGAACCTCCAGAAATCGCTACGGTATTATTCACTGCATTTCCTACCGCTTTTGCATTTTCTCGCTTTAAGACCTCTGGATTATTTCCATATTTCGCATAGTTTTCGGAAATTTTCAGTCCCATTCCGCCTGCTTCCATTACTCCTGTTACTAGTACTGCACTAACAGCGTTGGTTTTGGCAAATTTCGCTCCCGTCTGTAGAAATGATTTAAACGTTGTAGAGTCCAATGCTCGATGATTAATCCCTTCAAATAATGCCTTTGAACTATCTGTATACTTAACAACATCACCAGGAAGATATTTAGCAACCTTTTTGTGAACTAAATCAGCAAATGGAACATCTCTATATTTTTTCAATAAAAAGGTTGGATTTAAATAGGCTCTTGCTACATTACGAAATTTGGAATTATCGACTACATCTGTTAGTTTATTTAGGGCATTCATATGTTTATACATATAGACATCATCACTATTTTTGATAAATTGCGTAAAACCTAGCCCATAAAATGCCAGCTGTTTTGATACTAATGCACCCATCGTAGTGAGCGCTCCATATTTCTCATGCAGTTTATAAAGTTGACCGACTAAGTTATCAGCATCGGAAAATTTATTGGCTGTCATTCGAAGGTCGATCTCCATTTCACTCAGAAGGTCAACTAATTGATTTCCTGTTCCCCACGGATCTCCTACTTGATAAAAACAATGACTATACTCTGCTGGAGCACTGCTAATTAGGTTCACTAGTTCCAAATGAAGACTCTTGTATTCTTCTTCAATTTTTGACAAGTGCGAGACAAACTCATTTGCTAAATCTTCTAAACGATCTGGGTCTACTGAAATTTTATTCCCCACTGTATCATCCTCTTTTCTTTTCCTTTATGAACTATTTCATCTATATACTATGAAAAAAGTGATGTCCTAATAGAATAATCTATAAAGGCAGGATAAATAGGTCGACACAACCCGGTACCCAATTTTCATCCATTCCTTGCTTACCGTCATCTTCTTTTTTCTTTCCCTGTCTCTACTTATTACAAGCCATTTTAAACCTCTCAAAACAATTATCATTATTGGCAAGTACAGTTGTAAAACTTTAGCGGACATAAGGTAGAGTTAAAAAAGAGTGATTATTTGATGTGCCAAAACACCAAATTGAATGAACAAAATAAAAAAACCACCGCAGCCGGGGAGTAAACTACCATCTTTATTTTGCTTATTCTTATCCGGGAGGATCCAGCCTTCCTCTTCCAAACTTTTACGATCCCTATTCTTCGGTTTCATATGACACCTCTTTATATCCTTCATTCATTTTGTTTCTACTCATCCTTCATACAAGCAAGCCGCTCTAATTCTTTTTGTCTTTCAATCTCTTCTCTCACTCTGTCAACATCATTTGCTGCGCTTTCTAATTCTCTACTTATTTGATAAAGATTGTCTGAATGTCTTTGAAATAGGACAGCTGCTTCATCTAGTATTGAATCAAATTTTTTCCGGGCTTCGCCAGCCCATGTCTCCGTATTCGTATGTATACTCTGCATTAATTTTGATTCATCTAATTTTAACTCCTCAGAAGATTCCTGAAACACTTTTGTTAACGCTCTGACTTTATCCGAATTCATCTTTTCACCTCATTATTGAGTCAACGTACTTTTTCTCTATTTATTCTCAAATACCATTTTAATACAACAATTCCCTATTTTAGATAAGTAAATGTTACTATAATTACTAAGTCACTTCCATAGGCCCCCAGTATTGAAATAAGAAATAGATATAGGAAGAATGTTTTATTTTATTAACATAACGAGTGTAGTTGGCAAATATGCCATGATATAACGAGGGAAACTGGAATTTTCCTCATGCAGAGAAAGAAGGTTTATCCATTTCTGCCGTTAAAAATGGAGGTCGTTGGAAAGCTATAGAAGTATTCGGTTGAGGATGCTAACGTGACATCCATTCGGTTTCACGATATCCGGCACACCCACGCCTCCATCTTGATCTCTGAAGGGGTAGTTATCGTCAAAGTAGCGGCTCGTTTAGGACATTCGAAACTTAGCATCACGTTAGAGCATTACGCCCATATGATGCCCAACCAAGATGATGAAGTGGCTGATATTTTACACAACGCCCTTCAGAAGTCCAGTAAGACAAAATAAAAAAAGACCCAAATCCTTGTTATATCAAGGATTTGAGCCTTTGTTAGTTGATGACCTGTGAGGGATTCGAACCCACGACCCCTTCCCTGTCAAGGAAGTGCTCTCCCACTGAGCTAACAAGTCGTATGTAAATCAATCTTTAGTCTTAGTTACTGATTACTTTTGTGAACATGACTTATTATATAGTGGTATTTTCAAAAAAACAAGTAGTTTTATTAAATTTTTTTTTGCATTTAGTAAAAATTTTATTTTTATTAGACCCATCCATATAAATCATTTAAATATTAATTAAATAAGGTCTTATTGTCGCAATTTTTTGATCCTCACCATTCATGAAAAAACTAATGGATTAAATTCTATATCCTCATTTTCAAGCTATGAAGCTTTTTAAATTCTGTTGGACTCCAAGAGATATGATTCTCACGATTAAGTTCACTCCCTAATTTATAAATCCGTGAATTGTTATCTAGAAAATATCCCTTTGTGTTGTAAATAGTAAATGGAAGAAGAAGCCAGTTTACCAACTGCTTCCTCTCAAATGTTTTTCTAGATGATCTGGAGTTTTCGAAGATCACTATATTCACGTAAATCTGCAATTAAAGTTAACTATATACAGTCCATTTTGGTTATACCCTGATCAACCTGCCCCAATTTGAACCTCTTAACATTAATTCCTCCTATTTAGTACAAAATCAATGGCGGCGCCTTGGTTGAAGCCGTGAATACAGCCATTTATTTTGAAGATGTCTCCGTTGGGATTTCATAAATATTCACCGGTCATGAACTCTGCGGTTTCAGCAAATGTGAAAATCAGGCAATACTATTTCAGCATCCGACGGAATGGCGATTTTACTCATTACAATGGGTGAACAATACTCCTTGCCACGAAACAGTTATACTTCCATTGGAAAGTAATGATTTATTAAAAACAACTAATGTCTTATATAAAAAAGTTCAAAAGAACTAAAAAAAGAGATGATAATACATAAAATCATCTCTCATACTACTTAATTAAAATGTCTAAAGTCTAATAATGTTCAATCCACAGTAAGAAATCGATAACTATAAAATAGTTATTTGGAACAATCCTTTTTTAAGTTTATTTCTACCAATTTTGATCTTTTTCATAACCAAAATCGATTAGTAATCTTCCCGCAACTGCTTTAAATGTCTGCTTAACTTCAGCATCAAACTCCTCTCGCCATGAACCAATCTCACCTTTTCTAAAAGTATTGGATCTACTAGGGGCTATATTTCCCTCCATTTTCACAAGCATACTCTCCAAAGATTCCGGCAATTGCTGCCGGTCCCACAGATAATACACGATTTTTGATAAGGCAGCTTGTCTGGATTCTCTTGAAGACATCAGTTCTTCAAACGAAATAGTCAAAGTATTTGGTACCTTTATCCATTGATAAAATGGCCGATTCCATGCATCAAAATCAGGCCATTTTCCATCCACTCCCTTTAACAATGCCAAAATTCGATCTTTATGATTTATTCTATTATTATTGAAATCATTGTATAGGGGGTGTTCCGGCCATTTTGACGGAACGAAGTATGCCAAAGATATTAAAACATCACGCGGATCACGGTAAATAAAAATATGTTTTAGTTTTAACCGTTCTAACATATAAGCATATTGTTCTGAGTAAAATAAATGACCTAATCCAAACTCATTTGGCTGTAAGTAAGCCAATCGATAAAAATGATCTTTATAAATAGTAATATCCTGTACATGATGATCAATAAAAAATTTCTTTTCTGCATTCCCTATGTCATTTGTTACATTTGATAATCCATTTAGTATTTGATGCATCAAATGTGTTCCGCTTTTAGGTACTGAAGACATAATAAAGGGTGGCAATAAACCAATACCGTGATTCATGTATAAACCTCCTTAATATTTTACTTAGTTCTATTTCATAGGTTAGAGACTAATTCATCAATCTAACTAAGCTTTACGATAGCATACGAGATAAAATGGTTAATAATGTTAGTTTTTTAAAAAATATGGGTTAAAGCACAAAAAAAAACAATTAGTGGAAGAAGGTATGTCAATGCGAAGAGGACTTCCATATAATAGATAAAACATTTGAATTGGGGGCAAAAAAATGAAAGTCGTAATTCCCGTAGGAGATTTGCATATCGGAGGTGGATGCAATGTACTTGTCGAGATAGCTAACGCTTTAAAGGATCGTGGGCACGATACAGAAATAGTGATGCCTCAAACCGGTACGGTGAAATACAATGTGCGTTGTAAATTAACAATAGTCCCAGAATTATCAAAAGAATATATTCCTTATGGGGATATTATTCTTCCTAATTTTTATACAACTGTACGTCCTTCGGTCGAAGCGTGGCCAAAACAAACTGTTCGATTAAGCCTTGGATTCGAACCCTATTGGGTACCTGACAAAAATGAGGCCCTCCACTCATATCAACAGGATGTACCAATTATCAGCATTTCCAAATGGTTAGATGATCAGATTTTTAACCATGTCAACAAAAGGAGCCAAGTTATCAATCTAGGTATTGATCATAATGTTTTTCATCCCGGACCTCAGCCTAAGGTGTTTGAAGCAAATAAACCTAAAGTGATTCTTTACATTGGACGAGATGCGGTAAATTATGAATTGAAAGGATTTAATGATTTTGCTGAAGCAATAAAAATCGTAAAGAAAGAATATTCCGAACCATTTATTGTTCATATAATTAGTCCGGATGGCGTTCTTTATCTCGAGGAGGGAATTCCCTATAAAATTTTTCCAGCTCAAGATGAACAAGGTATGGCCGAATTGTACCGGTCATCAGATCTATTTGTCTCTTCTTCATGGTTTGAAGCCTTTTCCTTGCCTCCACTCGAAGCCATGGCATGCGGTACACCAGTAGTGACGACAAATTCGGGTGGTGTGTTAGACTTCTGCAAAGATTTAGAGAGCGCCTTCCTTACTTTGCCTAAAAATCCCCAATCACTCGCATCCGGTATTCTTTCAATTATATCGAACGAACTGTTAGCAAAAAAACTAATATCAGGTGGTTTTGAAACCTCACAAAAGTTCACAAAAGCCGGATATTTAAAGTCAATGATAGATGCATTGGAATCCATACATGAAGAAAGGATGAGAAGGTAAAATGGAAAAAGTGTCTATAATTATTCCGGTTTATAATTGTCCTTATGTTGATCAAGCTATTGAAAGTGCTTTAAACCAAAGCTATTCAAACATAGAAATTATCGTTGTTAACGACGGTTCAACTGAGCATATGGAGAAAATTAGACCCTATCTAAATAAGGTTCATCGTTATATTGAAAAATCAAATGGAGGTACAGCCAGTGCATTGAATATCGGTATTCAGAATGCAACAGGTGATTATTTCTCCTGGCTAAGCTCCGATGACCGATACGAACCAGAAAAAATCCAAAAACAACTTAAATTTATGAAAGAACGGAATGCAGAGGCAAGTTATTCATCTTATTTATATATTGATTCACATAACTTGACTTTAAGTGGATCCATCGGTATTAATTTCCCAAACCGGCTACAGTTCCTAGAACAAATGAGAAAAGGCTGTTTCATCAATGGATGTACAGTTATGATGAATATGAATATCTTCTCAAAGGTTGGCTTATTTGATGAATCCCTACCCTTCACGCATGATTACGATTTATGGATACGTGTGTTGAAATATTATAATTTTTATTATTTAGATGAACCGCTTGTCTTGTATCGTGTACATGACGAGATGGGAACAAAGAAACATGAAAAAGAAATCCTCAGGGAGATTAACTACGTCCAACAAAAGCGGCAAGCAGAATTGAAACAAATGATACAGAGGGAGTTAAGAAAATGAAAATTACATTCCCCATTTTGACCCTCTGCAAAGGTGGTGCTCAGCGAATGCTTGCCGAATTAGTAAACGGTCTAGTTTATAAAGGACATGATGTTATCATTCTAATGCCACGCCAAGGAGACCTTGAATATGACATTCATGGGAAAATTATACGGACGTCATCTCACCAAATATTAGAAAAGGACTATCCAAAAAGTGATATCATCGTATCTAACTTTTATTCCATCTTTCCTTCGGCCCAAGCAGCAAGTGAAAACGGAAAGGGAACACACATACGACTAAGCTTATGCTATGAACCCACCTTTTTACCAGAAAATAATGTTACTTTCAAGACGTATCATATGCCTAATCTATTAGTTTTGTCCAAGTGGCAACAGCAAATCATTTTTTTAAATCACGGAGTAAAAGGGCATATCGTACCAGTTGGAGTAAGTTCCACCTTTAAAAATCTTAATATACGTAAACCTAATAGTCCTCTACAAATATCAGCAATTGTAAGGATTCCAGAAGGGGGATACTCCTGGCATCGTGAACAAGATTATCTTATAGAACAATTGGAATTAGTTACACAACATCATCCTCATGTTATTATCAATCTATTTTGCCCCCCAAAAGAGCTAGCCAATTCTCCTAGTTTGCAGAAACTTAAAAACAATAAGAAATACCGTTTCTTCACTCCGGGAAATGACACCGAATTATGCTATCACTATAACCATACAGATATTTTTGTTAATTCATCAACCTATGATACGGCCTGTTTACCTGGTCTTGAAGCAATGAGGTGTGGTGCAGCGTTGGTGACCACCTATGCAGGAGGGAACCAAGATTATTGTCGTCATGAAGAAAATTGTCTGCTTTCTTATCGTTATGAAAACCGTCTTTTTCAGGATATCACTCGCCTTATCGATGACCCAGATTTGAGGAGTAAATTAGCCTTGGAAGGCCAGAATGAATCAGCTAAGTGGACATGGAAAAAAAGTGTATCCGCTTTTGAACATGCCGTCACACAAATCCTACAAAAAACGTAGGTACTATTTAAATTAATAAACCCAACCATTACCGGTTTAAAAATTCCCTTTAACTGGGGTTATGCCCCCATTATAGTAATACGAAATGGAAAGATGAAAGACTAGATTTTTTAAAATAATGGCCCTCTAAGGCATTTCCAAGCTAGAAACCAATCAAATTAGGAAATAGACATTACCTATTTAATTTTTTATGGAGAAAAACACAGCTAACATTTAAAGTTTAATAAGAAAACAGGTATGTAAAAAAGTAATCAGCTAGGATAGTACTTGTACGGAGAATGTTTTATCCATTTTAAGTAGGGTTTAATTCACTTTACTCAATCCTTTCGAATGTATAATTACAATCGTTCTATAAGAAACAAAAAATAACCCTGATTTGAATTTTAAACTCAGGGTTACTTTATTTTGTTTTACTGTTTACTTTATGTGGTCAGCCATTCCCTCGTGTAATTATCTGAATCATTTGATTATTCTAGTGAAGAGAATTTTGATTTATTTTTTTCTAAAACTTCTAATACTATTGTACCCCAATCATTATTCCTGCGTATAAAAATCTCCAGAAAAAAACTTGAGAGATTCCCCACCTTTATAAAATCGATGTTCCTGAAAATGTGATGGGACCAGTAGCGCTAGCCTGATTTGTAATCAAGGAGTTTGTTACCTCTGCCGTGATTCTATAGCTGTGATACCCCACAGGGGCATTTTGATCTACGATTTGGAATGTTGTATTTCTTACTTCATTTAGTGCTAGAGTTTCAATCATTACAGTACCGATTACTCCTGTGTCTCTGAAAACTCGGATTACGATTTGCGGAAAACCCAAAAGTGAAGTAAACTCTACTGTTCCAATTAATAAGACATCCGTATCTGGGTCAAGCACCGCAAGACCAAATGCAGCAAGCGTAATATTAGAGGGTGCCGCTGGAACTGGTCGGTTTAAACTACTACTAAAATTACTAGGCACACTTGCGTTAAAATCAACAATTTGTTTAACCAAAAAATACACCACCATTATTTAGAATTTGTTACCTTAAAGTATATGATTTTTTTTTTTTTTTGATTGTGTAATCTCCTATTTATTAATAAATAGGTTTAATGTAATAAAACAACAAAGTAGGCTGTCGGGAGTTTTCCGACAGCCTGAAGGACTAATGACTTGATTTAAGAGAAAGCTAGAATCCGACTAAGCAATATCATAAGCTTTGTTTTCTTTTATTGATATATTGAAACTAAAATTCGGTATTATCACAGGCTATTAGTGTAGTTGACTTTTATAGATCATTTATTCTAAGTGTTAATTTTTTTTACTGGCTTACAATCATCCCCTTTTTGACAGACATTGCCCCCTCTCAAAGTTTTTTCAAATGGTCTGGAATCTCACATACTCAGTTAATTTAGCAATTACAATTGAAGATCACTTTTAAGAATCATACGTGAATCAAGCATTTCAAGTGAGCTGTATTTAGGTTATACCAAGATTTACACCTATATCATCAACTCATACTATTAATGAATTGGGCTCCACTTAAAGTTTTCTCTATGTTCGCATTAATATCATGCTTAACTATGGAAAACTCTTGTTCAATATATATTTTAGTTGATTAATATTGTTAATAGAATTGGTTAAAAAACTAAGAAGACTTATCCGATGTAAGAAAAAAGTGTTATTTAGCTATATGTAAGCTACCAAATAAAAAACTTTGTGGAAATCCGTTTGAACTTTGTCAAGCAATTATATTTAATCACAAACTTTTAATAGTTTAACATAGAAAACCTAACCTTCTTAAGTTAGCAACAAGGAAAATAATGTAACTATTGTTAGGATATTTGCTAGTTAGTAGAATTCTTAATCCGGATATCTTCTTTTAATTAAATAGCTTGGATTGTTTCCCTGTCGTTATTACAATGGGATAAATAACTCAAAAGTTTTCTTTGTCGTATTTTCCCTATCAGCTCAAGAGGCATTTAAAAAGTAACCACCAATAGTTATCCTTTCCATCCTTCAAGATAATTTCATTGAAAAAAGAATAGGATTAACACAAAAATCACCTTACTCTTTTTGAAATCAAAAGAGAGAAATGTTTAGTAAGTATATTATATGTAAAGTCGATAAACTTACCTAAAGTGTTAGTATTTGACTACTTCTAAACTCTTACTCATAGCTTGATTATTGGTGTTAAAGACTAGAGCATAAATTGGAGTTAAACTCAACCAGCTTTCCCAAATCAATTATATTTTTTGTTAAAAAGTCAACGCATTATATTAAAAAAGTTTTAATTTTTTCTTATTTTATTTCCCCGCTCCGCAAAACACGAACGAACATTCCCTTTTCACTTGCATATAAAACGTACGTTCGCATATAATGATAGCAAGCAAGTCAGCAAAGGAGTGACAGGGAATGAAATATATACTTCGTAAACATATGGAAGGAAATGCTCCATTGGAGATAATTTATCTCTCCGAACAAGGTAAGATCACGCAGCGGAAAATTCAGGTGCTTGAAATTTATCCAGGACATATTCACGCATTCTGTTTCCTAAGGCAGACAAAACGGACATTTAAAGTGGCCAATATCCTTTCTGCCCGCCTCATTAAGGCCAGGTTTGATAGGTCTGGCTGAAGAAGAGTTAATCAAGGTTCAACCGATTAACTCTTCTTCTTCCTGGATGTCCTTTTCCTGTTCGGTTAACGATTCTTCTTCATCTCTCAGACGGTGAGCTAACCTTGAGGCGGCACTCGCGGCAATGCTTGCAACGATATCATCCAGGAAGGTATGCACGATTCCTTCTTGCTTCTTATCAAGTTCGTGTATGACGCCTATTTTATTTTTATCCAAATGGCCAAAGGTCGTTACAGCAATGCTTCCGTAACCGAGTACTGCACCAAAGGCAATCGTTTCATCCACTCCGAATAGCCCTTCATCAGACTCAACAATAGATTGCAGGGGTTCTGATAGCTTTTTTTGCTCGGCCAGTTTATCCAGCTCCACACCGACTAAAATGGCATGTTGAATTTCCCTTTTCAACAGGACACGCTCAACGCTGTGGATGCATTCCTCCAGCTTAAGATCAGCTTTGTACGGGAACTGCAATTCATAAACGATTTTTGCAATTGCCTCCACACTGACACCACGCTCTAATAATGTTCGTTTAGCCGCCTTCGTTACTTCCCTGCTGTGTACCTGTACATCTGCCATTTTATTCGCCACCTTTTTTATTGTATTATTTTTCTATATCCTTTTATTATAGCACCTTATTATTCAAATTTTTAGAAAATACAATGAAAATTTTCTATTCTAAAATCTTGTCACGGGAAAAAGTCGCAAGGCTATGCTAAAATAATCAAGTAAGTTGTTTTTAATTATTAATTATCATTGAGGTGCGGGAGAATGAGTTTACGCAAAGGCACAATTAAAGAGTACATGTTTAAAAGCGAAGCTTTAGCAGAAGAATTGGAACTGCTTGTTTACTTGCCTGCTAATTTTTCGCCACTGTATAAATATTCGCTTGTGATTGCTCAGGATGGCCGTGATTATTTTCAAATGGGTCGAATTGGTCGGGTAGCAGATGAACTGTTAGGGAACGATGAGATTGAGAATATCATCATTGTCGGCATTCCCTATAAAGACCGCTTTGACCGTAGGCGCAAATATCATCCGGACGGGGAACAGCACATTGCATACATACGTTTTCTTGCCCATGAACTTGTCCCGTTTTTAGATGATGAATTCCCAACCTATCAAATGGGACATGGTCGAACTTTGATCGGTGACTCTCTTGGCGGTACAGTTTCTTTATTGGCCGCCCTAAAGTATCCGCATACATTCGGGAAATGCATCATGCAGTCGCCACTTGCCAATGAAGCAGTAATGGATGCTGTACGTAATTTTGAGGATCCGCATCTCCTCGAACTTTACCATGTGATCGGGACTGGGGAAACAGATGTTCCAACGACGGATGGCAAGAAGGCAAACTTCATAGAGCCCAACAGGGAATTGCATAAATTAATAAATCAAAAAGGATTTCCTTACTTCTATGAAGAATTTGAAGGTAATCATACCTGGAAATACTGGCAGGCAGATTTAAAACGAGCACTATTGGAAATGTTCTAATCCTCTCTTTTTGAGATGGTTTCAAGAAAAAGCATGGCCAACTATAATACAACTAAAAAAATATCAGGAGGTTTTATTTATGAAATATGGTGTTGCAATTTTCCCTTCAAAAAAACTTCAAGATTTAGCTAACTCCTATCGCAAACGGTATGATACGAAATATGCTTTCATTCCACCGCATCTGACGCTTAAACCAACGTTCGAAGCGACGGATATGGAAATTTCAACAATCGCGGATCAATTAAAAGACATTGCTCGTAAGTGCAGGCCTTTTACGATTAGCGTTACGAAAACGAAGTCTTTCCAACCTGTAAGCAATACTATTTATTTCAAAGTGGAATTATCCGAAGGGCTTCAAGAACTGCATGATGCACTTAACAATGAGGATTTCATAAAAAGTGAAAGTGAACATGCATTTGTCCCGCATATTACCATCGCTCAAGATTTATCCGATAATGAGCATTCTGATGTTTTAGGCCAATTAAGCATGCTTGACATCAGCCATGAAGAAGAGGTGAAACGAGTTCACTTGCTGTATCAACTTGAAGATGGGGCATGGACCGTTTATGAAACATTTAGATTAGGAGCTGAATGATTTCGTGTTTGTAAAAATCGCAGAGAACAGCCAAGAGCTTGAAAATGCTTATATGATCAGAAAAAAAGTGTTCGTCCAAGAACAAAACGTCCCTCTTGAAGAAGAGATCGATGAATATGAACAAGAGTCTACACATTTCGTTTTATATGATGATCAGCATCAGCCAATCGGTGCCGGCCGTTTCAGGGTCATCGACAACATTGGTAAAGTCCAGCGCATTTGTGTACTATCATCGGGCCGTAAGAATGGTGCCGGTGCCATGATCATGAATGCTATTGAGGAATACGCCATCCAGCAGGAAGTACCTCAATTGAAGCTTGATTCCCAGGTCCATGCCATCCCTTTTTATTCGAAATTAGGGTATGAGATCGTTTCCGACGAATTCATGGATGCCGGCATTCCTCATAAAACAATGAAGAAAACCATTTTATAATATAAAAAAGCTGTCCTTTCAGTTCTCTGATTGGACAGCTTTTTTTGTTCGTTCATGAACTTAAATTATCGTTTTATAAAAAAAACCATTTCCGTTCAATGGCAATCTCCGCAAAAATACATAGTCTATATATAGAAAGCAAGAAGGAGGGAAAATTTTATGGGTAACAATGATTTTAACCTGGAGGAGTCTCAAAAAAGACTGATGGAACTGCTGGTTTCGAGGACTATGAGAAAACATGGTTTCAAAAAGGAAAAAGTCGATCTGACTGAAAGAGAGAAAAACAACCTTAAAGAAACCATTCGCCATTTACAAGAGCAATCACTAAAAATCATAAACCAAGAAAAGAACATCACTGAACATGATGTTAATCCAGTTACAAATTCCATTCACAACAAATTCACGGATTCCAAAAATAAATGACACACCATATCACCTAATCAAACCTTACTTGCTGGCGAGAAATAAGTAAACCGAGACATAGCAGCACTTACATTTCATTCCTAAAGCTCCAGCTTCTTTATTATTCATCCCCACACACCAATACTTTCTCTAAGTATTAAAAAATAGACGAATTAACTGATTTATTCGTCCAACCCGATTACCCATCAAAGCATATTTTAATAGGGAATAAAACCTAAGGAGGAAAAAACAACATGAACCAAAATGTATATCGTAGCAACTGTAACACACATGAAGACTCTGAAAGATCATGGTCGGCTCTAGATTCCGCTTCCAGACATCCCCTGTCAGGATTCTGTAACGACGATGACACACGCATTAACCAAGAGGCAATACAGGATAATAATCAACTTCAGCTTTCTGAAGAACTTATTTACATTAAAGATTCTTGTAATGTAAATATCACTTCAACGGATGTTAAAGCGGCCCTTTCTCTTCAAGCTGCTCTACAAGCTGCAATTGCGGTCATCGTAAGCATTTCCATCGCAGATTCTGATAATGCTGAGAAGATCACTCAAGAATTAATCCAATCTTCTAATGTTAAACAAATCACGCGCCAAAAAACAATTGTTGAAAACAGCCGTGATATCGAAATTACAACAACGGATGCTCAAATCGCTCTAAACATCCAATTATTACTTCAACTATTGTTAGCTCTAATCGTAGAAATTGACATTCTCTAAGGAATCAACACAAAAAGGACACTTCGCGTGTCCTCTTTTGTTTTTGATGGCAGAACTAGACAACTTCGTTGAAAAACCTGCCTTTTCCAGTCATTTCAGCCGTTAAATCTTCACTGACCCTCATGCCCATTTGATATTTATATGTGCCTGCCCCATATGTACTTTCCCGATTATTATCTTTCATTTGATGTAATCCTTCAAAGCTTCCCCTTTCCCTTTCCAGCACCTGATCAAAACGGATAGGTTGAATGGGTGTCGTCCCTTTAACAATTCTTACTTTCTCTGCAGCTTCGACCGTCCGGTTGGCATATTGAATATAATCAAATTGTGTGACAGGTGCTATGTACCCCATAGTTTTCCCTCCTTATATTTACATAGTTGTGTTGTCATTTAATTACCCGTCCGAAACAATATATAAACACGATTTCCGCATTCTTTTTTCCTAATCTTCTGGTATGATGAGTATTGCCGATATTTTTAATAGATTAGAGGTATCCATTTATATGAATCAAGCAAAATCTGGCAATGAAATCGTACATTTACATACCGTTTCAGCTGGTGAGCTGCAGACACTTTTTGAAAAAGGAAAACGTGATCAGCTTTCTTGTATCATTTGTCATAAACCAGTGAAATTATTTATTGGAATCCATGAAACGCCTTATTTTTATCATAGTGATCCATCGCAGTTACCCTGTGACATGCCAATTTCAAAACCAATAAATGAGGAAAAGCCATTAGAATATATGGAACAGAATGGATTTAGGATTCCTACATCACGGACCATTACGGAAACGAAAACCATTACAGAACCTTTCCTTAAAAGCCGGCCCATAACCGGCAATCCGAAATATTCAGATAAACCATCCTGCCTGGCACAATCAGAGGAACCATACTTTCAAGAATTATCCTCATCAGGGGTTGTTCTCGATGCAGAGCAACTAAAGGCGGTAACGACGATCGATGGACCAATTCTCGTACTTTCAGGAGCAGGCAGCGGGAAAACCCGCGTGTTGACGGTACGCACAGCCTACATGCTTACAGTGAAAAAGATTGATCCTAAAAGTATCATGCTTGTAACATTTACGGCGAAATCCGCTAAGGAAATGCAGCAGCGTCTGCTCGGTTATCCCTATATGACTCCTTCCCTTGTTTCTCAAATCGTTAGCGGGACCTTTCATAGCATCTTTTACAAAATCCTGATTTTCCATGAACCAGCCAAATGGCAGCGTGATTTCCTATTGAAGTGGGAGTGGGAAAAAGAAAAGGTATTGAAACAGGCTGGCAGGGAATTGGAACTTGATGATAAGGAGTTTGCATATGATCAAGCCCTTCAACAAATCGGGCTTTGGAAAAACTCATTGGCTTTTCCAGAAGATATCCAACCTAAGGACGATTGGGAGAAATCGTGTTTATTTTTATATAAGAAATATGAAGAATATAAACAGCAAACAGGGAAGTATGATTTTGATGATATGCTTGTAGGCTGTTATGTATTTTTAAAAAACAACCCGGATTTTTTAAAGAAATATCAGCAAAGGTTTAATTATTTTTTGGTAGATGAGTTTCAGGATATCAATAAAGTTCAATATGAATTGATAAAACTCCTCTCTGCTGAATCAAAAAATGTATGTGCAGTTGGAGATGATGATCAATCGATCTATTCATTCCGGGGAAGCGATCCGAAGTATATTTTGAATTTCAATCATGATTTCCCTCGTTCCCAAGTTGTGAAGCTGACGGAGAACTACCGCTCTTCCCATGAAATTGTCGCTACAGCGAACCGATTGATCAAGCGCAACCAGAACCGGATGGAGAAAAAGATGAGCGCACAGCATGATTCAGGAAATCCCCCTGTTTTATTTTATCCTTATGATGAGGAATTGGAAGCAACGATGATCGTATCTGATATCCAAGAGAAAATATCCAAGGGAGCAAATCCTGGGGATTTTGCGATATTGTACAGGACACACACGATGTCCAGGGCCATTTTTGAACGGCTGGCCTCTTCCAACCTGCCATTCGTCATTGAAAAGGATGCGGATTCGTTTTATCAGCGCAAGGTCATTCGCGGCATGCTTGCCTTTATGCGTTTGAGTTTGTTCCCGCATGACAGCAAGGCAGCAGCTGATGTCCTTTCCTCCTTATTCTTAAAGCAAAGTATTTTACAGGAATTAAAAGCAATGACAATATTGCAGGATTGTGATTTTATCGATGCATTTGCTTTTATTAAGACAGGACATGCTTTTCAGGAACGAAAATTAAAAACGATTCCAGGACAGATCCGCTCTTTAAAAATTATGTCGCCACTCGTAGCTTTAGAAATCATCGAAAAAGATTTAGGATACCAGGAATATGTAAAAAAACGCGGCAATGATGCGAACCAGGAAAAAGGGTCCGATGACATCCGTGACTTAAAGGTGGCGGCAAATCGTTTTCCCACGGTCGCCGCTTTCCTTGAACATGTCGATCATATGACTGCAATGGTCCAAGAGATTAAACAGCTATCGAAACATTTTAAGGATGCCATACAGCTTACCACGATACACCGTTCCAAAGGGCTTGAATACAAAACCGTTTATGTCCTTGCTGCTGTCGATGGCAGCATCCCTCATGATTTCGCACTTGAATCTTACCGAAAAGGGGAACTATCCCCTCTTGAAGAGGAAAGACGATTGCTCTATGTAGCGGCAACCAGGGCCAAAAAGGATCTTTACCTTTCCATCCTGCAAACTAGACGCGGACGGACCGCCCATCCATCACGTTTCTTGAAGCTTTGACCAAAAGCTGATGCTAACCATTTATGGAAATATGAATAAAACAAAATAGTGTTCGGAATGGTCTCATCCCGAATTACTTACAATTTTATGGAATGAACTGAAGCTCCAACTTTTTTTAATAAAAAAACTGCAGGCAAACCCGCTTCCTTCGAGTTTGTCTGCAGTCTGAAGGCCTGCATATAGCAGGCCTTTTTTCACTTTTTATTTATCATATTGGATATCGTCCCGAAATCGAGTTTATTCCCTTCAGCTACGATGGAATGAACGATTTTATCTTCCGTTTCTTTATTGACCGGTTTATTTGCGATTTTTGAAACGCGCTTAATGACATTTCTAACAGTCGTTTCATCTTTGAAATTGGCTCCTTGGAGCGAGTTTGCCAATTCTAATACATCTTTCATATTTACGCCGGTTTTACCTTCTATGTTTTTAAAAAAGTTATTATCCATACCTAAGCCCCTCCCTTTTCTGTACCTATCCTATGGCATTATCAGAAAAATGGTGCTAGGCCCATGCAAATAAAAAAAATGGAATAGGCTTCTTCTGCCTATTCCATTTTCCTTAGCAGAAAGAAGCCCCTACAATGATCAATAGGATAAACAATACAACGATTATCGCGAAAGTGGAACCGCCGCCACCGTATCCTCCGCCATAACCACCGCCGTATCCATAACCGCTGCCGCCACAACAACCGTAGCCACCAAAACCAAACATACATATCACCTCGCTCTCGCTAAAGCTTACTGATAACATATGTAGGTCTGGACAAATATGTATAGGCCATGTCCTAGTCCAGGCTGCCTATTTCCGCTTGTTTCATCCTTTTGGTCTGAAAACCAAAGCTCCGATGAATCCAAAGATGATTGCTGCAGAGATACCGGAACTCGTAATTTCAAACATGCCTGTCAGTACGCCGACGAGACCATGTTTTTCCGATTCCATCATCGCCCCGTTCACCAGCGAGTTCCCAAACGAAACGATTGGAATGGTTGCTCCAGCACCGGCAAAGTCAACTAGCGGCTCATATAAATCAAATCCGGCAAGAACAGCTCCTATTACAACGAACAAGCTTAACGTATGTGCTGGTGTCAGCTTAGCAACATCGAAAAGAAGCTGGCCGACAACACAAATCAAGCCACCGATGACAAAGGCCCAAAAAAACATTGCTAACATCGAAATCTCTCCTTTTTCATGAATTCATCCCATACTCAATGGCCACCGCATGGGCAATGCACGGAATCGTATCTTTTTGCTGAACGGAAAGTGGCGACAATAATGCACCTGTTGCGACAAGCAGGATTTTTTTATATTTACCGGAAATCATTTCATTTAATATATGACCGTATAAAACGACTGCCGAACATCCCGCACCGCTCCCGCCAGCCAAAACAGGCTGGTCCTTTTTAAAAATCATCAATCCGCAATCCTTGAATTTTTCCTGATTGATATCACAGCCCTTTTGCTTTAATAAGTCAAGAGCTGTCTCCCTCCCTATTTGACCTAAATCACCGGTAATGATGAAATCGTAATCATCCGGGGTCAAACCAGTATCTTTAAAATGGGAAAGAATCGTATCGGCGGCCGCCGGGGCCATCGCTCCCCCCATATTGAAAGGATCTTTCAATCCCATGTCAATGACCTTTCCAATAGTGGCCGAGACAATATGGGGAAATTCCCCTTGCATGCTTCCATCAGGAGCAACCAGCGCAACACCCGCTCCTGTTATCGTCCATTGAGCTGTAGGTGGTTTTTGCCCGCCATATTCAGTTGGATAGCGAAATTGTTTTTCAACAGCTGCATTGTGGCTCGATGCACCTGTCAACACATAGTTAGCCCCCCCATAATTAGTGATGAAGGCAGCTAGAGCAAGCCCTTCCATCGATGTGGAACAGGCTCCAAACAAGCCGAAATATGGAATTCCATTGGTTCTGGCTGCAAAGCTTGTCGGTGTAACCTGATTGATTAAATCACCCGCCAAGAAAAATTGCACCTGCTCCTTGCTAATCTTACCTTTCTCCAATGCAAGCTCTACCGCTTTCTCCATCAAATGCCGATGAGCCTTCTCATATGAATCCTGCTCCATCCACAAATCGTCGTATAAAATATCGAAATCACCCGCGATTTCTCCATTAGCTTCAAATGGCCCGCCTGTTACCCCAGTTTCCAAGATGACCGGTTTATTGGTGAACATCCATGTTTGTTTTCCCTTTAACACTGCTTAGCCCCCAATCATTAGGTAAATCGTTTTTATCAACGCCACGACAAAGGCTGAAAATACTCCAAATAAAATAACCGATCCGGCCAATTTAAACATATTGGATCCAACTCCAAGTACAAAACCTTCCGTCCGATGTTCGATTGCTGCAGAAATGACTGCGTTACCGAATCCCGTGACAGGGACGGCACTCCCTGCCCCCCCAAACTGGCCAATGCGGTCGTAAAACCCGAAACCGGTCATCAAAAGGGCCAGAAACACCATGGTAGCTGTTGTCGGACCTCCTGCTGTCTGCTCCGTAAAGTTGAAAAAATAAATATAGAAGTAGGAAATGGCTTGTCCCACTATGCAGAAAATGCCACCTACTAAAAAGGCCTTCAAACAATTCTTCACTATTGGTCTTTTAATTTCATGCTTCCCTTGAAGCTCTTGATACGCATCCTGTATTGGGGTCGTTTTATCCTTGCCGCTCATATTGCTGAACCTCTCTTCTAAATTAATTCTTTTTGAAGTTCCTCAATTTCCTTGAACTTCTTCCTAGCCTTTTTCTCGGGTACATCTTTTTCCTTAAGTAACTCGTTCAATCTTACCGATTCCAAAAAGATTTTATAATCGCTAGATACGATAAAATCATTTTTGGGAAACTTCTCTTCCAGATTTTCAGTCACAGTCTTTTCAATTTTCTTCATATGAAAACGTTGTAAGTGCTTAACTTTATAAGCGACGATAATCTTTTTGTCGTTTTTCACGACGATCACGTCATAGATCGTGTCTTCATTAGCAACTGTTTCCTTGACCTTTGAGATCAGTCCCTTTTCATCCTTCTCATCCATCCCATTAATGATATCCATCGGTTCAGGATTCGTTCGTTTAATCATTGCTAAATTCTCCGTTTTTCCATCATTCTTATTGCTGCATGCAGTAAGCACACACAAAACAACTATAAAAACCAGAAAGCTGACCTTAAAATACCTTCCTTGTCTGAACATAGAATCACATCCTAATTTATCGTTCTATTGTTATTTTCTTGTTTAACTGTTTTTTTATGAATGGTAGGATTAGGAAATAAAAAAACCTTTCCGAAATGGAAAGGTTTTTTTTACTCAATAGCCTTTATTTTTATTGTTATTATTACAGCCACAGTCTTTCTTGATTTTGACCGGTTGATCTTTTTTCATCGGTTTGGCATAAGCCCATGGATTCTGTTTCTGATTCAATTTATGACTCCTCCTTTAACATCTATACCATACTATATGAACGAAGAGACAAGTTGTTTCCAATCAAATGTCCATAATTTTGCTGATTATGACCTCAATTATCGCTCCTACTGCTGCGACGGCAAGGATTAATATCAGTACGTCGCCTATAAACCAATGTTGAATATAAAGGAAAACCAGAAAAAGGCTGACCCAGACACCCACGCACCAAAAACAGCTTAGCAATTGACCAATCCAGCCAAGCAGGCCCTTTTCCTTGGGCATTAAAAATATTTCCACAATTCCTTCTTCATTTTTTTCCTCTATCTCTTTAAAAAATGGGCTGCGTAGCGGCTCCATGATTTTATCGAAAACGATCAAGCGTGTCAGCCTGAAGGAAGCCAAGCCTAATATGATAAATAAAGTAAATTCATTTTGTGGGGGAAACATTTAATATTGCTCCTTCACTTGGATTCTTCAATTATTTTGGCATCGATAATATCCGGCAGACCCACGAAACGGATATGGTTCCCTCTTTTAATCTTCACTGATTCCCCCTTCATTCCCAACACATGAAACTGAAGCGTTTCCCCGTTAATAACAGCCTCACATAGTGGCTTTGGAAAACCTTGATGATTGGATAAGCGGGAAATGATGTCCCGGGAAGAATCTTTCTTCTCAACCTT
This sequence comes from Bacillus sp. T-10(2022), assembly GCF_056502895.1. Lineage (NCBI taxonomy): Bacteria > Bacillati > Bacillota > Bacilli > Caryophanales > Bacillaceae > Bacillus > Bacillus sp. T-10(2022). Next base: position 1,482,595 of record NZ_CP113518.1, on the reverse strand, counting down.
TTTCCTTTTTCTCTTAACTGGCTTTTCGTTTTCCTGTTCTATTGGTTCAGGATGTTCCATTTCTTCAACGGGAGTTTGCTCAGGGACATATTGTTCGGTGATTTTCCTTAATCCCGTAATCTCCTTTTCAATTTCCTTCATGGCATCATAAACACCAAATTCGCGTTTGACTTGTTCGATTTTTTCTTCTTTATTCTCGGCTTCTTCCTGAAGTTCCGGCTCAACGCTGTCTTGAGGTTTAGCCTTTTTCGTCCGAAAATCACTTTGCATATTTCCACGCAGATCTGATATTTTTGCTTGATCGACATATATAAGTGGTTTGGATTCCTTATCGCCATTTTTCTCTGACATGAAAACCCTCCTTAATATTTCAGAATATCCACGGACTGCAGCTGTTCCATTTGGTATTGGACAACTTTTTTCCCGAATTTATGCCTTATGAACAAACTGGATTCTTTTTTTTGTTCCAATTTTCCGAATAGTGTACGGTCATTGATGATGAACTTACAAACAGGCTTAGGTGCAAAGGCTGGAAGTCGGGACAATAGCTCCACCAATTCCTCGGCGGTATATGAAGTGCTGATATTTTTTTCATGCAAATTGATATGTCTCTTCAGCGTATTTTGTATGGTTTGTTTTCCATCAGCACAAGGCAGACCAACTTTCTTCACGTCCATGATGCCCCTCCTTCTTTTTCACGAATAGGGTCGAAAGCAGGTTTATGCCGATTCTCACAAACAATGAATATCCACTCTATGTATCATTTATATGAAATTCACCCTTCTTTATGCTGGAGATGTGCCACTCCCCAAAAAAAGGACACTAACCAAGCTTAAGGGTGTTGGGGATTAGCGGAGAAAACTAAAACATTCGAAGATGAAAAAATCGGAAAGATTTCAATTGAGGATGAGCAACTAAAGATACCTTTCAGAATGGAAAATCAACAAAAAAGGGACCGATATCGGCCCCCTCCTTTACTGTTATCCGATTATATGATAACCAGAATCCACATGGATATTTTCCCCGGTAATCCCGCGGGACATGTCACTTAATAAAAATACTGCCGTATCCCCTACTTCTTCAGGAGTCGTTGTACGACGAAGCGGTGCTTCTTCCTCAATCTTCTTTAAAATTGTATTGAAGTCACGAACACCTTTAGCGGATAAGGTACGGATAGGTCCGGCTGAAATTGCATTCACTCGAATGTTATCTTTGCCAAGATCACTTGACAGGTAACGGACATTGGCTTCAAGTGAGGCCTTGGCCACTCCCATTACATTATAATTAGGCATGACCCGTTCACCGCCAAGATACGTCATTGTGACAATGCTACCACCTTCCGGCATGATTTCCTTCGCCGCTTTAGCTACAGCCGTTAAAGAAAATGAACTGATATTATGGGCAAGCAAAAACCCTTCACGGCTCGTGTTAACGAACTCACCGTCCAGCTCTTCCTTGTTAGCGAATGCTACACTGTGTACCACGCCATGAATGATACCTGCTTCTTCCTTAATCGCCGCAAAACATTTATCAATGCTTTCATCCTTCGTTACATCACATTGTAAAATGATGGAGGGCTCCCCTTCCAATGTAGAAGATAGTTCCCTAACGCTTTTCTCCGTACGGTCTTTTCCGTAAGTGAAGATCAGCTTTGCGCCTGCTTTATGTAAGGAACGGGCAACTCCCCATGCAATACTTCTTTTATTCGCAACACCCATTAAGACAAATGTTTTTCCTTTTAATGAAAAAGTCATCGTATGTGACCTCCTATTTTTTAATACAAGTTATTAGTACCTGCTACTAATGACAGTATATCAAATTTCCTTTGATAAAAACACCGTTTTCTAAAGTCCTCTGGGAATCCCCCTCCAAGAGGGCCTTCTTTAGCTTATAGTAAATAACCCATGAATAATGTAGCTAATCCGAAGTAAATCAGGATACTGATAATGTCATTGATGGTTGTGATGAATGGTCCGGAAGCTACCGCCGGGTCGATCTTCATTTTATGCATGAGGAGCGGTACAAGCGATCCCGCGAGTGTGGCGACTATCAATGTAATGAAAATAGATATGCCGACCAATAAACCGAGCATTAAATCCCCTTGCCAAATATATACGATTAAAATGATGGCTATTCCACATGTCAGGCCGGTGATGAGGCCTGTCCCAGCCTCCCGCAAAACTAGCTTCCACTTGCTATCCTGCTCCAAGTCCCCTGTTGCAATTCCCCGTACTGCAACAGCCAATGCTTGAGTTCCTGTGTTGCCAGCCATTCCGCCTATCAATGGAATAAATACAGCAAGAATCGCTTTTTGGCTAAGTGTCTCCTCAAAACGGCCAATCAGGCTGGCGGTCAATAAACCTAAAAACAAAAGGATGATCAACCATGGCAGCCGTTTCTTAGCAGCAGAAAAGGGACTCTTATCAACATTGTCCAAATTTGATACACCCGCCAATTTGGAATAATCATCAGATGCCTCTTCATCCATGACATCAATGATATCATCAACCGTAATGATCCCTAACAAATGGTTTTGGAAATCGACGACAGGCACGGCAAGGAAGTTATAGTCCCTTATTTTTCGTGCCACCTCTTCCTGGTCTTCGGATACAGGTACGGAAACTACCCTGTCATCCATTAAATCACCGATTAAAGCATCTTCATCAGCTATGATCAATGTCCTGAGCGATAAAACACCAAGCAGCTTCTTATCCTGATCGGTAACGAACACATAATATATCGTTTCCGCTTCCGGAGCTTCCCTTTTTAAGATCTGCATGGCTGATCGAGCCGTTTCGTTTGCTTCAATGGCAATGAACTCTGTCGTCATGATGCTTCCTGCCGTAGATTCCTCATAGTTCAGAAGCTCCTGGATTTCACTTGCCGCTTCATCATCCATGATGGTCAAATAGCTGACGGCCTGCTCATCATTGATTTCATTCAGGACGTCAGCCGCATCATCCGCATACATATTGGAAAGCATATCGGCTGCATAAGAAGGAGTCATTTCAGCCAGCAGGCTTTCGTAATCCTCTTCATCTATTTCTATATTTTCAAAAAGGTCCGCCATTTCTTCCGGTGACAAATATGTGTAAACGACGGATCTGAATTCATCTGACAAGCTTGTATAAAATTGAGCCTGATCATATGGATGCATTTCAAGGAACTCCGTACGAAACTGATCCAGATTTTCCGTTTTAAGTGCTTCAAGCAAAAGCTCGTTATTCATTTGACTGCTCTCCCGCTCCCGGTCCTTCATCTCCTCCATAACTCTACACCTCCTAAAACATATTTTTTCATTTCCTCGTTTATATTTTATTTTTTTAAATAATACTATACTAATACCATAAACATAGACAAAACAAACAAAGGATGTGTCAAATGAACATCGATATCATAGGGGACATTCATGGATGTTTCGCTGAATTCAGGCAGCTGACCGAAAAAATGGGCTATACATGGGAGACTGGGTTTCCTGTACATCCCTCTGGAAGGATACTCGGCTTTGTAGGGGATTTAACCGATCGCGGTCCAAATTCCCTTCAAGTAATCGAGATTGTCCATGAATTAGTCATTAACCAAAATATAGCAAGGTATGCTCCAGGTAACCACTGCAATAAATTATATCGTTATTTTTCAGGCAATAAAGTTCAAATATCGCACGGTTTAGAGACTACTGTAGCTGAATATGAATCACTGAACATCCGGGAGCAGAAGAAGATCCGTAAAAAATTCATGGATCTGTATGAACGTTCCCCACTTTATCAACTGATTGATGAAGGGAGATTGATCATTGCCCATGCAGGAATTCGCAGTGACTATATTGGTCAATATAGCAGTAAAGTAAAAACCTTTGTCCTCTATGGTGATATCAATGGCTCCAAACATCCCGATGGGTCACCGGTCAGGAAGGACTGGGCCCAAACATACAAAGGGGAAACATGGATCGTATATGGACATACACCAGTTCCTGAAGCTAGACGAGTCAATCATACATACAATATTGATACTGGCTGCGTCTTTGGTGGAAAACTGACCGCTGTCCGTTATCCCGAAATGGAGCTTCAAGAGGTGCCTTCAACCATGCCATATATTGCGGAAAAATTCAGGACATCTTTTGATTAACCAAAAAAACTCGCCATCTTGGTGAGTTTTTTTGCGTCTATGGATTTTTTCATAAGCTTGAATCGTTTTAATGCACCGGTTATAAAGTCAACTTCCCTCGAGCAAACGGGTCATATCTTCTGGTAACTCTTCTTGAAACAACATCATCTTCTTGGTGAAAGGATGTAAAAATTTCAATTCAAAACAATGAAGGGCTTGGCGAGGGATACCTTTCCTGTTCCCTCCATATAAATCATCACCAGCCAGCGGGTGTCCAATATGCGCCATATGGACCCTGATTTGATGTGTACGCCCTGTTTGGAGTTCTAAATTAAGGAATGTATGGGACTCTGTGTGGGCCAATACCTTAAATAGGGTACAGGCATACCGGCCATCCTCCCTGACTTCCCGTTCAATGATGCTGGTCGATTTTCTTCCGATTGGCGCCACTATCTCTCCTACAGGACCTTCAACGATTCCTTCAGCTATGGCTTGGTATCTCCGTTTAACCTGTCCTGATTTTTGCTGTTCACTTAAAAGGTGATGGATATGCCGGTGCTTGGCAATTAAAACCAGACCTGATGTGTCCCGATCAAGACGTGTAACTATATGGATCGTTGCCTGTATTCCCGTCTTCCTATAATAACCCGCCAAGCCATTCGCCAGACTGCCGTTGGGATGCTCGCGTGAAGGAATGGTATTCATGGAAGGGGGCTTGGCCACCACCAATACAAACTCATCTTCATACCTGATATTCAGGGGGATGGGTTCCGGCAAAAGGCCTTCGCTTGCCTGCTCCGGCGGAAATATGACGGTGACGATGTCGCCTGTTTCTATCCGTTCCCTTACGGTTACTTCTTCGCCGTTCAACTGGATATATCCACCTTTAAACTTAATATCCGTTAATGCTCGTTTTGAAATATCGCATTTGTTGAGAAACTCTCGCAATAAAGAGCCAGAATCCTCTTCAAAAACCGACCAGGTCAAAGAAAAGTTTTGATTTGACATGAGGTGAGTCTATCTCCTTAATTAGCAATAAATGAATCATGCACTCTTTTCCAGAAAGGAAAAGGGCGGAATCTGGCGAATCGGATCTTCTCATCTGCCACTCGGCACTGTATCGACTTTACATTTTCCTGAAGCAAGGACAAATGGTCGACGGTAATTTGAAAATTGACCGCATTGACCGGCCTGAACATACAAGTATGATGTGCCGGCAGCAGAAGTGGCGATCCTACCGTCCTAAACACCCGGTTATTAATGGATGCCAATTCGGTAATCTGGATGGCATCGATTGATGGATGGACGATGGCCCCGCCAAGCGCCTTATTATACGCCGTGCTTCCAGATGGCGTTGCAATGCATAAACCATCTCCACGGAATGTCTCGAAATGCTGGCCGCGAATTTCAACGTCCATGACGAGCGTCCCTTCAACACTTTTGACTGTCGATTCATTCAAAGCCAAAAATCTGGCTTCCCGTCCACCATGCTGATAACGGACAATCGTTTCGAGGAGTGGATATTCCACTATTTGAAATGGTGTTTTTGCTAAAGCAATCACCAATTTTTCGATTTCATCAGGGGTCCAATCTGCATAAAAACCAAGATGTCCTGTATGTACACCAACAAAGGCGGTTTTATCCAATCGATTCTTATAACGGTGAAAAGCATATAATAAAGTGCCATCACCACCGACAGATATGACAATATCCGGCTGATCTTCGTCATATTCCAAATGAAAGTCCTGAAGATACGTTCGCATCCTTTGCATTAAAGTATTCGATTTCGCATCTCCTTTTGACGTAATCGCAAATTTCATGTAATCCCACCTTCAATTTAGATTTCTTCTCGTTTACCCATTTATGCGTTCAAGAATCTTTCTTCCTGGAAAAAAGACGCTGTGCTTCCTGGATTTCCGTACGGATTTGCGACATCTCTGCATCAAGCAGGAAGGCAGCTTCAGCTGCACGTTTGAGTCGCAGTTGAATATCTTCCGGGAAAATGCCTTTATATTTATAATTTAAAGAATGTTCGATCGTCGCCCAAAAATTCATCGCAAGGGTCCTGATTTGAATTTCGGCAAGGATATTTTTTTCGCCATGGATCGTCTGGACCGGATAGCGGATTACAACATGATAAGAACGGTAGCCGCTTGCTTTTTTATGCGAAATATAATTTCTCTCCTCAACTATCTCGAAGTCATTGCGACCTCGTAATAGTTCAACTACCTGTTCGATATCATCCACGAACTGGCACATCATCCGAAGCCCTGCAATATCCTGTATTTCCGTTCCCAATTTATCAATGGGAATATCCTTCAGGCTCGCCTTATCCAAAATGCTGACAATCGGCTTTACCCTGCCTGTTACAAATTCGATCGGTGAGTGAATATTCTCTCTCTCAAACTGTTTCCTTAATCCTTTTAGCTTAACCTTTAATTCTTCGACAGCCTGAGTATAAGGCGCCAAGAAATCGTCCCAACTCTCCATTGCCACACCACCTATATCTATCTAAAAAGCGCCTGTTCAACTCTGGTATGGGCAGAACGCTCTCCTAAATCCAGGAGTCACATGACTTTATGCCAATTCACCACTGGATCCAATTAAATCTTTCTAGCAAAAAGTATGTATTAAATTTCTATATATACGATATACCATTTCTCATGCTCAACGTTTATATTTTATCATATCCTGCAATTGATTCCTAAATATTCAAGTACAATAGCAAAAAATTATTGAATCCAATTTGACAGCTGGAATGGTTCTTATATGATTAACCTAAGAATCAACCAGAAAGGATGGAACACATGAACCAGCATATTGAAATTGAATTTAAAAACCTCTTAAGCGAAAAAGAATTTCAGCAACTGATCGAATACTTTCATGTCGGGGCATCGAACTTTAAAACACAGAAAAATCATTACTTCGATACACTCGGATTCACTTTGAAAAATCAAGACTCTGCCCTTAGGATCCGCGAGAAAAACGGGCGTTACGAGCTGACATTAAAACAGCCCGCTACAGAAGGATTATTGGAAACGAATCAAGATATCTCTGAAGAAACCGCTAATGCGTTTCTGAATCATAACACATTCCCTGATGGCCAGATCCAACTTCTTATCCTCGAATGCGGAATTGATCCAAAAGACTTTACCTGCTTTGGGACATTAAAGACGGACCGTTTTGAATTTCCTTACAAAGAGGGTTTACTTGTTTTAGATCATAGTTCTTATTTGAATCAGGAAGACTTTGAGCTTGAATATGAAGTGACGGATGCAAACGCCGGGAAAAAAAATTTCCTGACCCTCCTTGAAACCCTTCAAATTCCGGTAAGGGAAACCGAAAATAAAGTAAAGAGGTTTTATCGAGCCAAATTCCAAAAATAACTGTTTGAACCCATTCGGAGGTGGAGAGTTTGAAAATCCAAGATTTCAAAACGTTCATGGAATTGCAGGCAATCCAGCAATTCACAAATGGCAACAACACAAATGCAAATTCATCTCGATCCATTTTCCAGGACATGCTCTCGGAACTGGTTTCGGGTGATGCTCTTGAAGGCGCTTCGCAGACATTGGGTTCCCTTTTATCACGCGTGGAAGCGGAAACGAAGTCCTTCCTTCAACCCGGCGGCCTGACATCCATGAACATCAACCCGGTATCCACTGCCCCTGCTGACAATGAGAGCAGTGAAACCGCAACAAATTATGATCATATCATCAGCCAGGCGGCCAGCTTATATAATCTCCCGGAAAAACTGATTAAGTCCGTCATTAAACAAGAATCGAACTTTAACCCTGAAGCCACCAGTTATGCGGGTGCAACTGGCCTTATGCAGTTAATGCCAGCAACTGCAAAAAGCCTTGGGGTGGATGATGCAACCGATCCGGAACAAAACATCATGGGCGGGAGTAAATATTTAAGTCAAATGATGGCACGTTATGACGGGGACATCCAGATTGCCCTTGCTGCTTATAATGCAGGGCCTGGAAACGTAGATAAATATAACGGCATCCCCCCCTTTAAAGAAACTCAGAACTATGTTCAGAAAGTTTATGGGACATTTTCAAGCTAAAGCAAGCTGACCCTGTTTATTTGTGAAGGGTCAGTTTTTTCATGTCTATATATTCTTTTTCCACGAATTGTTAACAAATCGTAAAGCACCCCAAAACCTGTCATTTCCGGATCATTCCCCTGTGTCATACTACAGATGTAAAATTTTCTTTAAGCTATATATTTGTTATATCAGGACGTCATTGATAAAATATGAATAAATATCAACCATCTTTCTTTAAAAGGAGTAATCAACATGATGCAAGGGAACCCTACACCATATGAATTAATTGGAGAAGGGCAATTACACAAGTTAATTGATGTGTTTTACTCCAACGTTAGTCAACACCCGGATCTGCAGCCAATATTCCCTGACGATTTAACAGAAACGGTCCGTAAACAAAAACAATTTATGACTCAATATTTAGGCGGTCCCTCTTTATATACAGAAGAGCATGGCCATCCTATGTTGCGGGCTCGACATATACCTTTTGAAATTACACCAGAACGTGCGAAAGCATGGCTCTCATGCATGTATCAAGCTATGGACGAAGTTGGCCTTGACGGTGAGATTAGGGAGTTTTTCTATCACCGTCTCTATTTGACGGCACAGCATATGATCAATACATCCGGAACTGACGGGAAAGGAGAAGGCAGTTGAGCGCACAAAAACCAGTTTTCAATATTTCCGATTGGATCAAGACGCAGCATTGCTATGATATAGGAAAAAAGCCAATTGAAATTTATGTTTTTGTTGATCCGCTTTGTCCCGAATGCTGGGGCTTAGAACCAATTATTAGGAAATTACAGATAGAATATGGCCAATTGTTCAGTTTACGCCATGTTTTAAGCGGTAAAATCGATTCTCTTAATATGGGGAAAAATAAAAATTATGAAAACATTGCTCAAGTTTGGGAAAAGACTGCCAGCCGCTCGGGAATGTCCTGCGACGGAAGCCTTTGGTCTGAAAACCCAATCTCTTCTCCATATACAGCTTCCATCGCAATAAAAGCAGCGGAATTGCAGGGCCGTAAATTGGCCATTCGCTTTTTAAGGCAGCTTCAAGAATATGTATTCATAGGAAAAAAGGATATATCCAATATCGAAGTCTTGACCGAATGTGCCAAGATAGTTGGATTGGATGTGGAAGAATTCCTTTATGATATCAATTCTTCCAGTGCAGCCAAAGGCTTTCAATGTGACATGAAGATCACGAGCGAAATGGAAGTGACTGAAATACCCTCCCTTGTCTTTTTCAATCAAAATATTGAAGAAGAGGGAATAAAAGTTTCAGGTGTCTATTCTTACGAGGTATATGTTCAAATTTTAGAAGATATGCTGAATGGTCTTCCAGCCCCTGCAAAACCCCCCTCTCTCGAAGAGTTTTTAAGCTGTTTCAAGCTAGTGGCCACGAAGGAAATTGAAACCGTTTATAATATGAATAAGAATAACGTCGAGTTGGAAATGAAAAAGCTTGTTTTAAAACAGTTGGCAGAGAAAATTCCTGCTAAATACGGAACGTTTTGGAGATATACAAAGAAGCAGTCATGAATTTGACTGCTTCTTTGTATTATTAAAGGAAAAGCCATGCAATCAAAAGATTGCATGGCTTTTTATAAGAAAATAAGGGGATGGGAGAAATTTTTCACGATCAAACAAAGGGGTATAAGTTTGTTTGTGATTCACTTCACAATAAATAATATAACAGATAACCTATTTGTGTTTCAACTATATGTGTAACTTTTCACAAATTGTTCACAATATATATTTTTCATTTTTTTATTATCCCTTCCGATATGTAGCTAAATACGAGCCCTTTTTATTTAAAGCTATAAGTGTTTTTGATATCCGCTTAATATCTGATCTAGATTGGGAATACATCTATTTGTGAAATATATCACATTATCATTTTTAATGCCTAGGCCTTTTTTAACTTCTGTTAATGCCGCATTTAATTCATTTTACTTTTCATGCAAATGAAAAACCCCGGCAAACCGCTAAATTTGCTGGGGTTTTCATCTATTTATACGAATAAGGGGATGGGAGAAATTTCACGACGAACAAACAAAGGGGTATATGTTTGGGATGTGATAACTTCTATATCTGTACTATAGCAGATTACACACCTTAATTGCAAGAACTTTGTGCGCAACTTCACATTATTGTCATATTCTTAGAATACTGCTTATTCTAAAACATAATATCTAATAAAGAGCAGATGAGCTTTTTCTGCTGCCAGGTTGGAGGTGACCAAATTGAAAGTCTTTATTCTACTCATACTCTTGATAGGGTCGCTATTTGTCCAGCTACTCGGTATCATGAACCTCATTCCTCTGTATTTTACCTCCCCTATTTTATTTTTTGTTTTCTTTATAATTCTTCATAGCTTAAATCAGAGAAATCGTTTTAAAGGATTATGACGGACATCCATATATGATGAAAAGGACCCGGCAGTGCTTGGGTCCTTTTCACAACCTATTTATTCAAAAGCTCTTCCAACTCATTTAATTTTTCCTCGAATACATTCATGGCTTCTTGTACAGGCTCGGCTTTTGTCATATCGACACCAGCCTTTTTGAGTACTTCAATCGGATAATCGGAACTTCCTGACTTCAAGAACTCCAGATACCTTTTGACAGCAGGCTCTCCTTCTTCAAGGATTTGCTTGCTCAATGCTGTTGCTGCACTGATTCCAGTCGCATATTGATAAACATAGTAATTATAGTAGAAGTGTGGAATACGCGCCCATTCCAAACCGATTTCTTCATCAATGGTCACGTTCTCGCCAAAGTATTTCTTGTTCAGCTCATAATATTCCTTAGTAAGCATATCCGCTGTCAACGCTTCCCCATTTTGAGCCTTTAAATGTATGGTATGTTCAAACTCTGCAAACATCGTTTGCCGGAACAATGTGCCGCGGAAACCTTCCAGGTAATGATTCAATAAATAAATGCGTTTCTTTTCATCTTCAATTGAATTCAATAAATAATCATTCAACAGATTTTCATTACAAGTCGATGCAACTTCCGCTACAAATATTGAATAATTCCCGTATGGATATGGCTGATATTTACGTGTATAGTAGCTATGGACCGAATGTCCAAACTCATGAACGAGCGTGAATAAGTTATTGACGTTATTTTGCCAGTTCATTAAAATATAAGGATTTGTCCCGTATGTACCAGAAGAATAGGCCCCGCTTCGTTTCCCTTTGTTTTCATGCACATCGACCCACCGGTTTTCAAATCCCTCTTTCAAAACGTTCAAATAATCCTCCCCAAGCGGAGCAAGTCCTTTAAGGACATAATCCTTGGCCTCGTCATATGTCACTTCCATCTTCACTTCTTTAACAAGTGGAGTGAATAGATCATACATATGAAGTTCATCTAATTGCAGTACTTTTTTACGTAAATCAAGATAACGGTGAAGTAATGGCAAGTTGTCATTGACCGTTTTAACGAGATTATCGTATACAGTCTCCGGAATGTTGTTATTACTTAACGCCGCTTGGCGTGCTGAATCATATTTTCGAACCGTGGCATTGAAGTTATGGTTTTTCACCTCACCTGACAGGGTTGAAGCAAATGTATTGCGGAACTCCCCATACTTGCTGTATACCCCTTTAAATGCCTCCTCACGTACACGGCGATCTTCACTCTCAAGGAAACTGATATACCTTCCGTGAGTTATTTCCACTTCATTTCCCTCTTCATCCTTGATGGTCGGGAATTTCAAATCGGCATTATTAAGCATACCGAAAGTATTGCCCGATGCATCGAGTACTTCTGATGCCTGCGCCAATAATTCTTCCTGCTCTGCAGATAAGATATGTGGTCTCTGAAGATTGATTTCCTCTAAAGAATGCTTGTATAATTTCAATTCTTCTTTTTCTTCCAAGAACCCTTCCACTTTGCTTTCGTTAATACTCAATAGTTCAGGAACCATATATGAAAACGCAGCCGCTGCCTGGGCATATAAAGCTTTTGCCCGATCCTCCATCCCTTGATAAAAAGGATTGGTTGTATCTTGATCATTGCGCATATGTGAATAAGAATAAACTTTCCCTAGCTTCTCGAATACTTCATCTTGGAGTTGAAGCGCCGCGAATAATTTTTCTGCGCTTTCACCCAACGTGCCTTTATGTGCCTCCGCTTTCTTGAGGTCTTCCTTTACCGCTTTGAAGGCAGCTTCCCAATCTTCCTCGGTTGCGAAGATATCTTCCAGTCTCCAAGTATCTTCAGGAGCTATTTCACTTCTTGAAGGTAATGTATTCGTTTTTGTTTCCTGTGCCATAAAAAATTCCTCCTCATTCTATAGAAACTTGCCATTGGGCTAACTCGTAAACCGGATAGACGCCGCAATGGTTCACTCGGCGTTCATTCTTTTTATAGCTTTTAAATCTCAGTTCTTATTACTATTTCTCCATTAACAAAAATAATCCTGCCATTTCATCTGAATTCAGGATAAATAGAGATGTTATCACTGATTATACTGGATATTCCCCTTTTCCATCATCAATTTATGCTTATCATAGAAATTTTTTTCCAAAATTTGAGCTTGATCACTGGTGAAGGCAAGGGTAAATTCCCTTTCAACCTTAAAAACCCCTTCTTCCAGCTTTGATAGATAACCCAATTGCTCCAAAAGCATGATATATTGACCTACAGGATATTCGATTGGTTTTTCATGAAGTAATGGCAACGGTCTGAACTTTATTTCCCCTTTTTTTGAGCGCCTTCTAAAAATGCAGATAATATCAGCCATAGAAATCTTTTCCCCTGTTCTTTTCTCTTGAAACACATCCATGTATAACCATGCCTGCCATTCGATCGAGGCAGTTTCGATCAACAGCATCCCCCTGACGGGAACACCCACTTCAATGGGAAGTGTCGCAGGTGTAATATGGTGTGAATAAAGCTCTTCGAAAAAAGGATCGCATCGGCGTGCTGTTTTCACTCGATGCAGGGACCAGCCATTTCGTTTATATCTCCACGCAGGCAGAAAAGGGAAACCAAAGCAATTTTGGGGCAATGCACGACTAGGGGGAAGGAGCTTTAAAGAAGCTGTTGTCAATTCGGCAAAGACGGTTCTAGGGGTAAACGGAGTGAGGTTCTTCAATACTGATAAATGATCAGTTTCCGGGCAATACATCCACAGAAACGGATGATGGAAGCTCCCGGTGACGAAGAGCCATTGGAAGCGGGTTATACTGAATTCATACAACCTTTTCCTTTTTAAGCGTTTTGCAGCGAGGATCCAGATTGGCTTGATGCCTATGCTTTGGTAGGCTCTTGTCCTTTCCATGAATTCCACCTCGGGGATAACTGAGCATTGAAATTCTATTGCATAGCGATTGCCTCCTATCACAGCTAAAATATCAGCCCTTTTCTTAATTTCAGGAAGGTAGGCTTCTAGATCCACTTGGTAACCATGTGATAATAACCACTGAAACAATTTTCTTTTTCCCATTAAATGATAGGCGGATTCCGGTTCTGAAGAAGCACGGCATGAAGAACGAATTTTATGAGCGAAATGAGGGATCCTCACGTTTCCCGCTTTGATGGTCATTTCCATCTTGCAGCATGGACAGTAATAATCTGCTGACTTTCTCCATTCATCAATCTCGTTTGCCGGTATCTTTTCAGGGAGGGTAATCCAAGTTCCATCTTTCTTTATCGCAGTTAGCATACATCTCCTCCTCATCCACTACATTCGCCTGCTTCGCTTAGGATTCCTTTTAATCCGCAAAAAAAAATGCCTGATCGGCATAAAGGAAAGTTACTATCTAAAGAAGGGGTGAAAGCAATCGGCATGTGGACTCCAATACTTTCAAACCGAAATTCCGTTTGGAAAACGCATCAATCTCCACTTCCTGGGATACTTTTATATCTTCCAAAAAATCATTCACCAGCTGCCGAGTACTTTCAGTCCGGTAGAGAAAAGCATTGACTTCGAAATTCAGGTGAAAGCTTCTCATATCCATATTGGTTGTCCCAATTGACGCCAGTTGGTCATCAACGATGATGATTTTACTATGCATGAAGCCTTCATTATATTGGAATATACGAACTCCGGAAGCGAGCAATTCGGGAAAATAAGTTCTCGAAGCATGAAATACGATACGTTTATCGGGGTTCTTCGGTACGAGCAGCCTGACATCCAAACCACTTAAGGCAGCTACCTTCAATGCTTGAAAGATATCGTCATCAGGAACGAAATACGGAGAGGCAATCCAGACGGACTTTTCTGCCGAAGCGATCATTTTAAAAAAAATGCTTTTAATGATCGTCCACTCACTATCCGGCCCGCCGCCAATCAATTGAACTCCGCCATGTCCATGGTGGTTCGGCAGGCCAGCCATGAGATATTCATCACTTAAAAAACTATTATTGGTGCTATAATACCAATCCTGCAGAAATATGAGTTGTAAAGTCCTGACCGCTTCCCCCTTTATGATAAGATGCGTATCCCGCCAAGAACCGAATTTCTGATCTTGTCCCAAATATTCATCCCCAATATTGAGACCGCCGATGAAACCGACAGAGCCATCTATCACAATTATTTTACGATGGTTGCGAAAGTTGAATGTATTATTTAATAAAGGGAGATGCAACGGACCAAAAGCAACCATTTCAGCTCCCGCACTCCTCAGTTCATCGATATATGAACGAGCTAACTTCCAGGAACCAACCGCATCATAGAGAAATCGGACCTCTACCCCTTCTTTTACTTTTTGTATCAAGATGTCCTTTAGCAGACCGCCAATGCGGTCATCCCTAACAATATAATATTCTAAATGAATATGATGTGTGGCTTTTTTTAATTCTTCGATGATATTGGAAAATGTCTCATCACCATTCCTTAACACCCGGGTTTCCGTCGTAAATGAAATAGGGCTATTCCCCAGCCTATTTGCAAGAGTGATTAACTGCTGAGGGTTCTCGCCCATTTCCTTAATTCGGTCATTATACTCCGCCTCGCCGCTTATTTTCACGAAACTCTGTTTATCCAAAAAGTACTTCTTGCGAAATATCCTTTCTTTCCGAAAGTTACGGCCAAACAAAAAGTAAAAGATGAAACCGACGAATGGGAAAGCGCCAAAAATAACCAGCCACGTTATGGTCTCGATGGGATCTCTGTTTTCCAGGAAAATGTTGAATCCAATTATCACCAAGAAAAGGGTCAATATAAGGCTGGAATAAAAAATCACCCTGCCATCGACGCCATTTATTAGAAAATACCAAGAGCCGACCAACAAGAGAATAAGCAGACCGATGCCAACTATATTCTTCACCTAGACTACCTCCAATTAACAAACGCAGGCATATGATGAAAACCTCCCTGCTAAGGTAAAACATTCATTTTTGGACGAAAAGGCCGATTTCTACTGAAATCGGCCTCAACAGTCTATGCGAAATATTTATCGACCGTTGTGAATACATCATTTTCGATAACTATCTTCCCGTACTCTTCAAGCATGTGCACCGTTATAGGTGACTCCTGACTATATTCCAATAAAAGACTTAGAACATTATCGATTTCTTCCTCATCAATCTCAGCCTCGGAAAATTCGATATAAAGATAATATTTATTCTGATAAACATAAAGTTTTGTCGTCCAGTCATCCAAGCCATGACGCTTGCTTAATGAAATGACATCTTCAAAATCCTCGAAAGTCGTGATGAATTCAATCATACCATCTTCGAATGTCATACCGCTTTCTTCATCTTTCCCATGAAAATGTTGATCAAGAAGCGTATCCATCTTGTCTGATACATTCAAATCCCTTAACTTATCATCTGAAAGAGGCAGCTCGAGTTTCTGACCATCTTTGGCAAGCTGGGCTTTTGTGACCAAAACTTCCAAGCCTTTTTCAAGGGCTTGAACTTGAATCCATAAAGGTCCTTCAATCATGAATTCTTCTTCTTGATGCACTTCATCCATCATTTCCCAAAAAAGTTCCTCACTTCGCTCGCGGCTGTACCAAATTTCTTCACGATCAAAGCCTCTTTCCTCAATATCTATATAGGAAATATAAAATTTAACTGTATCGTCATTAATGCGTTCGATTTCCATGATTCCCCTCTCCCTTCCTTTCTCATTTTGAAGGGATAATAACCCCCAAGCGAAAATTGCTCTTAAAAGCTCTTTACCCGTAAGTGAATACTGTAAATCATGATAGTCATTAAAACAGACTATTTTACATCATTTTATGACAAAACCTTGAAGAAGGGAAATAAAAAACATTACATATCTAAAAAACAATTGTTTGCCTAATATTCCATTCATTCTATAAAAAAATTCATCCGCATGCAACTATCATAATGCTTTCTTCAATTTTAAACTTACTGCCATTAATGCCTTATTATATACACGGCATGATGAGGTGCATTCTTATTTTTTCTTTAAATGATGACCGGTTCAAGAAACCTGCTGCAAATCCAAAACGTCTGCTGTCGCCTTTGAATCCTGTTATGTTACCCGTCATTAAGTAAAAAAAATCAACGGAAAATCGGTTATGTATAAAGAAAAAGCCCTGCACATTTCCTGGCAGAGCTTGAAAGACCTTATTAGTTGACCATGCGTTGTGCTTCCCGTAACTGGAAGGTACGAACTTTACGCGGTAAAAAGCGTCTTATCTCATCTTCGTTATAACCAACTTGAAGCCGTTTCTCGTCAAGGATAATCGGACGTCTCAACAGACCTGGATTTTCTTTGATCAATTTATATAATTCTTGAAGAGGCAGGCTCTCTAAATTTACGTTTAACTTTTGGAAAGTTTTTGACCGTGTTGAAATGATTTCATCGGTTCCATCTTCAGTCATTCGAAGAATTTCTTTAATCTCATCAATCGTTAACGGTTCTGAAAAAATGTTTCTTTCTTTATATCCAATCTCATGTTCCTCTAACCATGCTTTTGCTTTCCTGCATGAAGTACAACTAGGTGATGTATATAATGTTACCATGTTTACTCACACTCCCTAAATATAGAATCGGTGATCTATGAGGGGAAATCTACTATTAGTATTCATAAGTACCACTCTAATTTGAAATAATTTTAAATAAGTATTTCATTTTCTTTATTATACACTAAATTTTTTAAAATGAATACCCTTTTTGATATTTGGAAAAATCCTTTTAAACTTCTAGTTTAGCCTGTACTATAGCTTTTTCTGTTTTTTATGTAATACATTAAAACCGCTTTTTCTAATTGAAAATACCTACCTACCATTCTCAGTTAACTCTCAATTCGGCCCTCATGATTTTTTTATTAACTCGTTACTTTTATTTACCCCCTATCTTTGTCAATAAACAAGAACATGTTAATATATTTTCTTTAATAAAAAGCAAATTCCTCCTTTTACAAGAAAAACCATTCTTTTAGCACATATATTTCCAAAAGCAGAAAAGTAATTCGAAAAAATCAGCGATAAGTGAGTAATCTACCATTCAAGAAGTTATAGATATTCATTTGCCCGCAAAAAATGCACAAAAAGAAAAGACAGTTTGCCTGCAGTCGAAAAAAACATTACAGTTGTTTTCAGAAATCCGTTCCCTTTCCGCCGACTGCCTGCCAATCCGCATCAAAGCACGTGCCTCCAGGGTCTTCGCTAGCCAGTTTTTCGGCAGGAGTGTCGCAATTTTCTTCAATCCATTGAGGGTTTTCATAGCACAGTAAAAAGCCATAAACGATAAACAAGTCTTATTTTAAAATCGTGGTTTGGGTGAGACCATTCCGAACCTCCTTTATGCACAAATTTTAAGAAAGGACAGTTTTTCGCCATTTTCTTTAAAAAACGTTCCAGTTGTTTTCTTTTGGAACACTTTTTTCGGCCCTTACTGTACTTTTTCGACGTACTGAGCTGTTTTTTCAGCCGTTCACGCAGTTTTTTCGACCATTCACGGAATTTATTCGACCCGCACCGTACTTTATTCGACCGTTCACGTATTTTTTCGACCTGCACCGTACTTTATTCGACCGACATACACCGTACTTTACTCGACCGTTCACGAATTTATTCGACCTGTCCACCGTACTTTTTCCGACAAACTAAAAAGGGCCGGTGAAACGCCCGGCCCCTTTTTTCTTAAATTTCCATCTCTTTAAAAATATCCGTTTCCTGACTTGCATTCAAGCTTAGTACATCCTCAACATCTTGATAAGATTTCCCATATAGGTCATCATCTTTGTAAGTATGGATTTCAGAATAAATCTCTTTCATGAAATCAAATACGTCTTCTTCATCAACTGATGGATTTGCTGGCCAATATAGGATTTCCATAGGCGTATTCTCCTTGGTGGCAAGGGATTTTCTGCTGTAGGAAATTGAAGAGGCATGCTGGAATCCTTCCCTTTTATAAAATTTCAGCCTTTTCAATGTATCGTCATCATTTTCTTGTACTGGTTCTACTTCCAGCAAGATCGTTTTCTGCTTTTTTTGCAATTTTTGAATTAATTTCCTTCCTAATCCCTGCCCCCTTGAATTCTTTGATACAAAAAGGTAATCAACGAATATAAACTCTTCTCCTTCCACATACAATAAAACATGGTCGGGACCTTCATCCTTTTTATATATTTCCTGCTTATCTTCTAAAAGAACTTCAATATGTTCTTTGGACTTCATTTCTTCAATAGGGAAATACTGGTTCAGCTTATCATACCAATTCATAATTTAATCTCCTCATTTGCTAGATTATACTTTCCAGATTTTTTCTTATCCACTACAATGGAACTTGAATAGCTTGAAAATATTAGGAGGGTTTTGATGATCAGTTACTTTTTGGACTTTTTTTTAGTCGCTGCTTGCGTTATTGGCATTACAGCTGTGAATGGCATTGTGACGAATGGCATCGGCGAAAAATGGTTTGGCGGGAAACGTCACTCTCATATTTTCGATCAATCGAAACGAATTCAGTCAGGGTGGAGTAAAGTTGGCGGGAATAAAAAGCGGTAATTCAGAGAGAAATTGGATGACCGGAAGAATCTTCCAAGGTCATCCTTTTTTTCATGGGGTATAGTCTACTCCCTTTGTATATCGATTTGCTGCATTCCATAATAAGTATTCATCAATACCATTATCATTTAACGCTTTTATTTGGGCTTCCACTTCTTCCTTTCCATACCTTTGGTAATTCCCTTCACCTAAATATGAGGCAGTAAAATCTTGTAGCCAAGGTCTTGAAGTAGGTGGAGTTTTTAATTCCTTCAGCTTCCCGTTCTCCAATTTCGCATATTCCTTAACGAGATTATAAGGCTCCAAATCAGGCTTATCGATACCAAAATAAGATGTCCAGTGACTCGGATAGATCATCGAAGAAATTACATCGACATTCTCAGAGATTTTTGTGAAGTTTTGCCCTATTCCGGGAGCTTCAGGCAATGTAGCTGCATAACCAAAAATATCCACTGATACTTCCACATCATATGGCTCCAGCTGTTTCCTCGCATAACTTACGAAATCTGTCACCGCCTGAACCCTTTTGGCTGTATGACTCACTTTCGCTTCATCATATTCACCGACATCATATTTCAAATCATCTTCTTTATTTTCGAATCCTTCGGGAAAACGGACATAGTCAAATTGAATTTCTTTAAAACCCATCTTTGCCGCTTCAATGGCGATACCGACATTATAATCCCACACCTCTTTTAAGAATGGGTTAACGAAGGCTTCCCCTCGACCATTCTTCCATACCTTTTCGCCATCTACAAAAGATAATTCAGGCTTCTCTTTGGCCAAAAGTGAGTCTTTAAAGACGACTACCCTTGCAATCGGATAAATCTGTTTATCCTCCAATTTTTTCAGCATTGCCCCTGGATTTTTTATGTAGTCTTTACCAATCCCAGCATATGGAGAATCTGGATCTTCCGTTTTAAACGTTACGTTCCCCTTGTCATCCTTAATGTCAATGACCATCGCATTCAAGTCGGTTTCATCTACATATTTAATAAGTTCGTTCAATTTACTGCCGCCCGCTGCAGGCCCTGTCACATATATTCCGCGCACAGCATCCGGATAGTCGAATTTCAACCCCGAATCAAAAACAAAACGCGGTACGCTCGCAGGCAATTCTTTATTTTCTAATGCCACCTGCCTGGTTTCGTTCATGCCTTGTGCATGAACTGGCTGTTGAATCAGGAATATGCACATTCCTGTCATCAACCATTTACACATTGGTTTCATTTCTCCACCTCATTCGCCATCAGTCATCAATATTCAACAAATATAATAAACCCCTTTCTTTAATACCACAAACAATTAACTTTACTCCTATATATTATAAATAATAAAAAAAACTGACTTACAAAATGAGAATACGTTCAACAACCCTGTATTCCCTTGTGAGTATCCTTCCCTAAAATGGTCCGCTCATTGTGAAATATGTTAAACGGATTGATTTTCCTTGAACCCTTCATTTCTTCCATATTCAAAAAAAAGAAGCGGAAAATCCGTTCTATTGGCTTGTTTGCCGTTTCGATTATACATTTAATATGAATAAATGCTAAAATACAGTATAGTGGACATTTCGTATTCTCAAAATGGCATCGATACAGGACAAAACGGCCCTCCACAAGATTTAAATGAGCATTTCCCAATCACAGGAATATGCACATTTCTTTCAAAGAAAGTGGATTCATTTTCTATTTATCCTTACAATAATGAAGAGCGAATATCCATTTATCAATAAACGCATTTAGAGGAGTGACTAGCAGTTGAAAAGGATTTTCTCCGGCATTCAGCCATCCGGTTCCGTTACTTTAGGAAATTACATCGGAGCAATGAAACAATTCGTTAACTTACAAAAGGAATATGAATGTTTCTTTTGTATTGTTGACCAGCATGCAATTACAGTTCCACAGGATCGCATTAAGTTAAGGAAAAACATTAAAACATTGGCCGCTTTATATTTGGCCATTGGCCTGGATCCTGAAAAGAATACCATCTTCATTCAATCAGAAGTACCAGCACATGCCCAGGCAGGCTGGATTTTACAGAGTATATCCTATATTGGGGAACTTGAGAGAATGACGCAATTTAAAGACAAATCCGCTGGCAAAGAAGGGGTATCCGCATCACTGCTTACTTACCCGCCGTTGATGGCTGCTGATATTCTCCTTTATAGTACAGATGTGGTTCCTGTCGGGGAAGATCAAAGACAGCATCTTGAATTGACACGCGATTTGGCTGAACGGTTCAATAAAAAGCATAATGATATATTTAAAATCCCGGAAATCAGCCTCCCTACAGAAGGGGCCCGTATCATGTCCCTTCAGGAACCAACCAAGAAAATGAGCAAATCCGATCCTAATAAAAAGGCAACGATTGCCTTATTGGATGATCCGAAGCAAATCGAAAAGAACATCAAGAGCGCAGTTACCGATTCGGAAGGCATTGTCCGTTACGATAAGGAAAACAAAGCGGGAGTTTCCAACCTTATGTCCATATACTCCATCTTCAGTGGAAAAACTTATACAGAAATTGAAGAGATGTATGAGGGCAAAGGTTATGGTGACTTTAAAAGTGATTTGGCTGAGGTGGTTCTTGGAGAAATCCTGCCAATTCAGGAACGCTATAATGAATTGATCGATTCGCCTGAATTGGATGAAATTCTGGACCGCGGTGCAGAAAAGGCGAACATTGAAGCCAATAAAATGATCAGAAAAATGTATAATGGCATGGGACTTGGCAGAAAGAGATAAAAAAAGACGATCCTCAACGGATCGTCTTTTTTTTCATAATATCGATGGGCTATCGCCTGCCTCAACTTGCCACAGCTTTTCAAAAAAAGGCTGCCCCTTCACAAGGTTTTCACAAAGCTGAAGGTGCTTCTCTGACCAGCCTTCCTTCATTTCTTCATATAATTCAAGCCAAGCTATCTGAAAATCCATTTCTTGAATGCTTTCATATTTCTCAGGAGCCCATTCTGTATACCAATAGCGGATTTCAGCAGTGTTTTTCGCCGTGAATAATTGGTCCATGGCCATGAATAGCAATTGCTTAAGCTGTCTTTCTTTTCTTGTCAAACCGTTCATGAATAAGGGAGACGGCGACAAAATATGATATTCTTTCTCAGATGTAGGTTTTTCAGTAAAGGTGTAATCCATCTCATCATGGTTTTCTATCATGTCATAAACAATTTGTTCCTGCCGGGGAATTATTCTGCTTTTCCTAATCGGAATATGATACCCTATCGTATCAACAGCTAAGATTCCATTTCCGTCAGTCACGATAAAACAATAGTCGAGCTGAATTCGTTCATGATTTTTCCTTGCATATGCTTTTTGATATACATCATTAAGCAGTGGCTTAGGTAATTCTGACAAGTCGTTTTCTATGTAGTGGAACAATGTTGATGACACTTTCAACAAAGGAACTTGATCTAGTAGTTCGATCCCGTCATCCTTCCTCCATTCATGAAAATGACAAATATTATAGCCGTTTTCTTCTCCTTCAAACCAGTTAACCCATACATCATGAAGATATAGCATCATTCATCCCTCACTTAAACAAATTTCTGTTTGTCAATCAGTATAGGCAGGAACCATACAATTTATTCCTATTCTAGAAAACAGATTAAGAAAAAAAGAACGTATATATTAACGCTTTTTAGATAGGAATTCTTCAGATTGTATAATGAACGATTTTTTCACGGAGAGTTTCTCAGAATTTTTCACCAGGTAATAGCCACTACAGTATCCAAGCATATATGGATATCCTTTCGTCCCGAGCAGAAGTGCATCATGAAGAGGATCTGTACGTTTTATCGTGTGCTTTTCCTCTAAATGCTTACTCCAAAATTCTCTTAGTTTATCTTCCTGATATAACTTAGTCCATTTAGCTAAAAATCTTGTTCCTAAATATTTCTCCACCGTTCTTTCAGCCAGTCCTTCCATGATCATAGTATCCAGGAGTGTGAATTCTTTTTGGTCCTTTTTCAAATGATGCAGACGGCAAACATGATGATATTCATGAATCAACAGCGCCTCCATTTCCTTTTCGGCTATCCCCTTTCCGTAAAAAAGGAATAGTTTATCTTTAAATGCCAACCCTGACTTCGTTTCAACTTTTTTATTCCATATCCCTGAAGACATGAGCGGAAAAATATATATGGGAACATCAGGCCCACCCCATAACTTCTTATAAGCTGTAAACAAGTTTTGTGTTTTTTCCCAGACATTATTTTCGTTTAAGTCTTCCCATGTTTGTTTTGTTTTTTGATTCGGCGAATACATGCCATGCTTCAATAAATGACGATAAATCATGTCCGCATCAAGGGTATCGTTGAAAGTGCTTTTAAGTCTTTCCATCATCTGGACCGGGCGGTTGAAATCCTTCTTCATCCATTCATTGGTTGAAATGACTCCCATTTCCCATACACCTCCGCTTCTATTGACTATCGTATGATTTAAAGAAGGCGGTTGACACATTTTAAATCCCTTGTATTTGCAATTTTCCCTTCAACATAAAAAGAGCAGATCCCTAAGATCTGCTCTTCCTTCAAACTTATTGATATTTTTTGAAAAGAATAGTTGCGTTATGTCCACCGAATCCAAGTGAATTGCTGATGGCTGCATTGATTTCGCCCTTCCTTGCTTGATTCGGGACATAGTCCAAATCACACTCAGGGTCTGGTGTTTCAATATTGATGGTTGGAGGCAAAATGCTGTCCCTGATTGCCTGAATCGTGAAAATCGCTTCCACACCGCCTGCTGCCCCTAACATATGGCCTGTCATCGATTTAGTGGAACTTATTGCAAGTTTATTAGCATGGTCGCCAAAGACTTCTTTGACTGCCATCGTTTCGTATTTGTCATTGTAAGGCGTACTCGTTCCGTGGGCATTCACATATTGGATGTCTTCCGGATTCAAACCTGCATCCTCGATTGCAATTTTCATCGCTCTTGCCCCGCCTTCTCCACCAGGTGCAGGAGCGGTGATATGGAAGGCATCTCCAGTTGAGCCATAACCGGCTATTTCAGCATAAATCTTGGCTCCTCTATTCAATGCATGTTCAAGATCTTCCAGAACGATGATTCCAGCTCCTTCCCCTATTACGAAACCATCACGGTTAAGATCAAAAGGACGGCTAGCCGTTTGGGGATCAGGGTTTGTCGATAAAGCCGTATTTGCACAGAAGCCTGCAACCGACATTTTTGTGATTGGCGCTTCGGCCCCGCCTGTAATCATCACATCGGCATCGCCCCGTTGAATGGCTTTAAACGCATCACCAATTGAATTAGTTCCTGTTGCACAGGCTGTTACCGTACATGAATTGATTCCTTTTGCACCAAGTAAGATAGAAACCTGGCCAGCTGCCATGTCCGGAATCATCATTGGTACGAAAAATGGGCTTACACGTTTATATCCTCTGTTTAAAAAGTTTTCATGCTGTGTCTCAAGTGTCTCTAGCCCGCCGATACCCGAACCGATCCAAACCCCTACACGTGCAGCATTTTCATCGGTTATTTTCAGCTTGCTATCATTATATGCCATAACGGAAGCTGCAATTGCATAATGGGTAAAACGGTCCATTTTCCGTGCTTCTTTACGATTTATATATGTTTCTATATCAAAATCCTTGATTTCAGCAGCCACTTTAACCGGAAATTCTTCAGCATTCAAACGAGTTAAAGGTCCTATCCCCGATTTCCCCTCGATTATATTTTTCCATCCAGTTTCTGCATCATTACCAACTGGAGAGATTGCTCCAATACCTGTTACAACTACACGGCGATTAGTCATTTAAAAATGGCTCCTTCCTATTTTTAAAGCTCTTACGTTTTGCTTCTTCTTTTATTTACCCCACCTAAGAGCGATCGCTCCCCAAGTAAGGCCACCACCAAAACCGACCATGACGATTAAGTCATTGTCCTTGATTCTTCCTGCTTCCATTTCTTCCACAAGGGCCATTGGAATGGACGCTGATGAAGTATTTCCATATTTATGAACCGTTTTTGTCATTTTTTCAAGCGGGAGACCCAAGCGTTCCCTTGAGGCTTCCATAATGCGAATGTTTGCTTGATGCGGAACAAGCAGATCTACATCTTCCTTTGTCAAACCAGCTTTGTCCAATACACCCAGGCTGGATTCCCCCATCTGACGGACAGCAAATTTAAATACTTCACGTCCATTCATATGAATGAAATCTCCTTCCTGTAGTAAGTGCTTCCCGCCAGTTCCATCTGCGCCTAATTCAAAGGAAAGGACTCCTTTGCCTTCAGATACAGGTCCAAGTACAGCTGCACCCGCTCCGTCACCAAAAAGGACAGCAGTATTGCGGTCTTCCCAATTGGTTACTTTCGAAAGTTTTTCAACACCGACAATCAGCACATGCTTATATGCACCTGACTGAATAAATTGCTGTGCCGTAATCATTGCATACATAAATCCGGCACATGCAGCACTTACATCCATTGCAGCTGCCTTCATCGCCCCCAATTTCTCTTGAATCATGCAAGCGACAGAAGGAAACGACTGATCAGGTGTAACAGTGGCTACAAGAATTAAATCTATCTCTTCAGCCGAAATTTTCGCATTTTTCAATGCAGCTTTTGCGGCTTCATAAGCCATATCTGATGTATCAATATCATCATTTGCAATTCTTCTTTCCTCAATACCCGTCCTAGTCCGGATCCACTCATCGGAAGTGTCCATAATTTTTTCTAAATCCGCATTTGTAACGATTTTGTCGGGTAAGTAGCGGCCAAGCCCTAGTATTCCAGCATTCATCTTGCCATCCCCTTATATTTTAATGAGTTATTATAATCATCTATTATTACCTGGTACTAATTTTATATAAAAAAAGACTTCCTTGCAAGAGTTAACAGTTTGAAAAGCTAAAGAAATCTCTTTCGGAAGTCGGACAAGCGCCTATGCCAAGGGAAATTTAAGGACATACATTATAAATAAAAGGAGAATAGGAGGAACTCATTTTGGACATCTTCAATCGCAACAGGGAGAGAAACCCGGATGATCATTTTTCGAATTTGATGTTTGGCAGGAAAAATGAACCGGAGCAAGAGGAAGCGCAGGTTGATTACATGCAATTGATGGCGAGCGTTGAAACATTGATGGGCTTATACAGTCAATACAAACCGACCATTGATAAAATCAATCTGAGCCCATTGATCGCCAAGTTCTTGAAAAAAGAATAAAAAAATTTAAGGCTGCCCTTTTACCGGACAGCCTGCCTTTAATTAACGCTGAGCATCTTGTTTACCAAGCTCATAAGCTTCTTGCATAACGCTTTTAAAGAGCTCCATGAATGGCTCTGCCATCTCCATCGAGAATGGAATCCCGCTTGCTTCAAGCTTCGCTTTAGCCTCTGGGAAGTATTTCATGGCGATTCCCATAAATTCAAGAGTTTTATCTGAACTCATCCGCATTTCCCCCTATCTTTTGAATATTCATCAATTGATCATTTTGATGCCAAAATAAGCTCAATATTATCATAATTCCACTGAACCCTTTCGTAAAGGGCGTACATATAAAATCATGAATATCTTTTGATGTTAATTCCTATCCTTGAACATTATAGTACAAGACATATAGATTAGAGGCAAATATACCGTTTTGTCCTTCCCAAATAACGAAAATGTTAATCACGCTTTCTCCACTTTTTAAGTAAGTTTAATCGTTTATTATGTTTTCTCTGTAATGCAATGCCTTCTTCCGGTTCCATTTTGCATTGCACTTCAAATATTGTTCCTTTATTGATTTTAGGTGTTGATTGGGAAGTGAATGAATCCATACTTTCACCAAATATTAACTTGGCACATTTATCCCAATGATTATCAATACTGCTGCACAATTGGATGTCCCTATCGGAACTTGTGGTAAGCACCGCTTCCAAAGCATTTACAAAATCAGTGATGTAGAGAGCATCTCCGTTATATTCGGCTGCAATTGCCGCTTTGATATCAGACTGTCCAAGCTGATTGATTCCAGCTTCAAAGCTCATGCCTTCCAATTGCCAAGGTCCATAAATCGTCGGTAAAAATATGATTTTTGCAGAATCCATTCCACGAATCGAGCTTAATATCGACTGAAATGTACTGACATCTTTTTCAATGGGCATGAAAAGTACGAAATTTGGCGTTTCATTCTTGCCATTTTTTTTGCATTTCTCGATGAAGGAAACGATTTCTCCTATTACAAAATCGATTTTGTCCATTTTTCCGCTTTGAATATCGTAACAAGATATGAACACCGTGTCCTGCTGTGAAATATCCAATAATTTAAGTTTATTTATCGGAAAATATATATAATTTGAATTCCTGCCTATTTCAAGTTCCTTTTCTTCCTTAATATATTGACTTGCTTCGGAATCATCCCAATCGATTCCGATTACTTCTTCACCTTGGTTCAAAAAGAATTGAGTCACATAGAATCCCACGAATCGATAAGTGCCAATGACAATGTTTGTTTGCATAAATACAGCCTCCTCGTATGCCATCAAGCCCACTTCACCCGGCACGTCTAGTTTTTTTAGATGCTGTATCGTATGCAAACTATTGTAAAAATATATCTCTTCTCATAAAGTCTCTTCATTCTCATTGAAAAACTTCTGTATTTGATAGGGGATTTTATAACGTTTTTCGGGCAATATATACGTCAGCTGCAAGTCTGCTTTTCTAGCCAGCTGGATTTGCCGATAAAGGGAGGCTTGCTCTTTCCGTAAGCTTCCAAAAACCTGAATCACTTTCATGGGGATATTCTCTGCGATCATTGAATCTTCAGTGTCCAGTATATGCTGTTCACATTCTGCCGGATCGAGCTCATATGCAGCAGCGACCTCGGACAGCCACTTTTTATAGAAGAACTTATTTTCCTTTTCTTTCTCCAGTTGTGCTTTCAAGGAAAAAACCGGATCTATCAACACGACGGACCGTATTTTATTACCAAGTTCATTCATTAACTTTAAGGCAAGGAGTGCGCCTGTCCCCTCTGCCAATATATGAACCCTTTGATTGACTATTTCTTTTTTCATGAACAGAATATATAGGTTAAGGGAAAGCTCGAGTGCTTTAGGACTGCCCCAGTTGGCTCCAAAAAAATTGGAAGAAAATAGGGTGTATCCGTATTCCTTTAAATATTCCAATATCTGCAGCCTGCCAGGATGCTGCAGCCAAAAGCTGCTTTCTTTTTCGACAAAATGACTACGGTCTCCAATTACCATTACGGAAAAACCACTGGGCCGCTCTGGATAATAGATGATATTCCATTGGTCATCAATTTGAAAAGTTCGTTGTTCCATCGTTCAAACTCCTTTAAGGAATATTACTACTACTATATTAATTTATGACGAAAAATAGAAAGGGTCAGTGGAAACGCCTAACTTCTTATCTTAAATTAACCAAGCACGGAGTTTTTGCTTTTATTTTTTCCGTATGATTTCCCTTTTGAAGTTTGAAACCAACAAGTCTGCCTGAAAAAGTTCTCTTATGATTTAATGTATTGAATTATTTAAAGGTTATTATTAAAAACACGTTTTAACTGTATATTAATTATGGTAAGATAAAAATGAATGTAGTGGAATGAGGTGAAATTCGATGCGTTATGCTTGGACAATTTTTTGGACATTCTTATTAGTGCATATGACTGTATATGTTGTTTCTTCCATGATCGGAGTTTCATACGATGCTGCGCAGGGAACGATTTTAGGATTAGCTGCTGCTATCCTGATTTGCATCATCCCGGCTATCTTGCCTGCTGGGCCAGCTAAAGACTCTCATCAACATTAAGAAGCAAAAGAGGACATCCTTTATAGGATGTCCTTTTTGTTATACCGTACTTTGCTTACGGGTAAACTACATTTCAACGTTTTTATATGAGAACCAATTCATCATGATCATAATCAATCGTTATTCCTTCTTTAATCTCAACAGTCCCGGCAATGATTTTACGGGCGATTTTCGTTTCCAGATGCTTTTGGATGAATCGCTTCAGCGGTCTTGCCCCATATACCGGATCATATCCTTGTTCCGCAATGAATTCCTTAGCCGCTTCAGTAACATTCAGGACTATATTTTGTTCAGTTAACCTTACTTGTAATTGATGAACCATTTTATCTACGATTTCCACGATTTCTTGTTTCGTCAGAGGTTTGAATAAAACAATGTCATCAACGCGATTCAAAAATTCCGGACGGAAATGCCCTCTTAACTCTTTAAAGACCTGATCTTTTATTTCTTCTTCAATGCCGCCATCCACCCGGTTGGACTGCAATAAGAAATGGGATCCGATATTGGAAGTCATGATGATCACCGTATTTTTACAGTTGATTGTTCTTCCTTGGGAGTCTGTTATCCTTCCATCATCCAGCATTTGCAGCAAAATATTGAAGACTTCCGGATGCGCCTTTTCAATTTCATCCAATAATATGACTGAATATGGGTTTCTCCTAACAGCCTCCGTAAGTTGGCCGCCTTCCTCAAATCCAACATATCCAGGAGGTGCACCAACAAGGCGGGACACGGAATGTTTCTCCATATATTCCGACATATCGATTCGAATCATATGTTCCTCACTATCGAATAACGTTTCTGCCAAAGCTTTTACCAATTCGGTTTTACCTACACCCGTTGGCCCAAGAAAAATGAATGAACCGATTGGTCTGTTTGGATCTTTAATTCCAGCCCTTGCCCTTAAAACAGCATCGGATACGAGTTCCACCGCTTCTCCTTGACCTATTACGCGTTCATGCAGGATATCAGATAGGCGAAGCAGCTTCTCCCTTTCACTTTCCACCAGCTTGCTAATCGGAATCCCCGTCCACCTTGCAACAATCGAGGCAATTTCCTCCTCCGTCACTTCCTGGCGAAGCAATCGCGATTCCTGTTTTTCCTTTTCCAATTCGTCTTCCATTGCGTCCAATTCTTTTTGAAGCTGCGGAATCCTTCCATGCCGAAGTTCAGCTGCCCGGTTAAGGTCATAGTCATTCTCTGCCTGTTCCAGTTCATGTCGCAGTTTCTCAAGCTCTTCACGTTGATCCTGCACCTTTTGAAGCGCCGATTTCTCCATTTGCCACTTCGATTTCATGCTATTAGCTTGATCCTGAAGTTCTGATAGTTCTTTTTGAAGCACTTCCAGCCTTGCTCTGCTTTGAGGGTCCTCCTCATTCTTCAAGGCCGCCTCTTCAATTTCAAGTTGCATGACTTTTCTCGTGATTTCATCCAACTCGGATGGCATTGAGTCGATTTCCATTCGGATCATCGCACATGCTTCATCCACAAGATCTATCGCTTTATCCGGTAAAAACCGCTCCGTTATATATCGGTTCGAAAGGACAGAGGCCGCAACGATCGCCCGATCGTGTATCCTGACGCCATGGTGAATTTCAAACCTTTCCTTTAATCCCCGCAAAATTGAAATAGTATCTTCAACATCCGGTTCGGGAACCAGAACCTGTTGGAAACGGCGTTCCAGAGCCGGATCCTTTTCAATATATTGCCGATATTCATCAAGGGTCGTTGCACCGATACAATGCAGCTCACCGCGCGCAAGCATCGGCTTTAACATATTTCCGGCATCAAGTGCGCCATCCGTTCTTCCTGCACCGACGATTGTGTGCAATTCATCAATGAATAATAGAATTTTACCGTCACTCTTCTTGATCTCATTCAAGACCGCTTTTAGGCGTTCCTCAAATTCACCGCGGAATTTGGCGCCAGCGACAAGCGCACTCATATCCAGTGAAAAAACGGTCTTGTCCTTTAATCCCTCAGGCACATCCTTCCTGACGATCCTTTGTGCCAGCCCCTCGACGATGGCTGTTTTACCTACTCCGGGTTCTCCTATCAATACAGGATTATTTTTCGTTTTACGTGAAAGGATCCGTATTACGTTACGGATTTCCGTATCACGGCCGATTACGGGATCGACCTTCCCCGATTTAACGTCAGCAACAAGATCTCTGCCGTATTTTTTCAGTACTTCATAAGTGCTTTCAGGATTTTGACTAGTCACTCGCTGATTCCCCCTTATATCGTTTATAACCTGTTTTGCTTTATCATAATCAATTCCATATGATGAAAAAAGCCTGTTCACATTCGTTTTATTGACTTGCAGCGACGCAAGCAGTATATGTTCGACAGATAAGTATTCATCCTCCCACATCTGCATTTCCTTTTCGGCAGCCGTCAACATTTGCTGCAGGGAGGATGACATGTAAATCTGGGAAACACTCCCGCTCACTTCCGGTAATCGATCCAGTTCCTTATTTAGCTCTATATCAAATAGATTCATCGGTTTACCAGATTCAGATAAAATCCTGATTAATAAACTTTCATCCTGTTCCATTAAGGCCTTTAATAAATGAAGCTCCGTCAGCTCGGGATTCCCTCTATCTTTGGCTAGTTCCTGGCCGCCGATGAACGCCTGTTGGGTTCTCTCCGTCATTTTATTAATTTCCATCTTAAAACCTCCCATTCATCTCTATCATGAACGAATCCCCACTCGGTTTGACCAAATTTGACCTTTATATTTTCATTATACTTCTAATTTTCCCCATGTAAAGGAAAGTTATATAAAATGCAGGAAGTATGGACGAAAAACGGCAAAAGCCTTTCTTCATATAGAAGAAAGGCTTTTGCCGTTTGTACAATTTGGTTGATTTCCTCTCCAGGCACTCGCTTTCCGCGGGAGGTCCGCCCTCGGCGTCTTTACGCCTGCGGGGTCTCGCTTTTCTAAGCAGGAGTCTCGTACACCCGCTCCAATCAACTTTGTTTTAACTTTTAGATGCATAGATGAAACAAAACGAATTATGCTTTCACGGCCGTTTTATTATAACCATGAAATTCATCGACGAATTGAAAATCCTTATCCGTCCGACCTGCAAGGATCGTATCTCGTAGCAGAATGCCTGCATCGGTCGTATTGTGGATGATTTCCCCCCACATTCTTGCGCTCGATTGAACATTAGCCGTGCGCGGTATGCGTTCCTCTTGATATTCCAAAAATGCCTGTTCAATGTCATTCCCATGCTTATGAAGCATATCCGACAAATAAGTTGCATCTTCTAAAGCCTGGCAAGCTCCTTGTGCCAAGTATTGAAGCATCGGATGTGCCGCATCTCCCATAAGCGTAATTCTTCCTTTTGTCCAATTATCGATTGGTAGTCGGTCATACATTGGCCAGCGGCGTTGCCTTTGGATGAATGAAATCGCATTCTGAACAAGCTCACAAGTTCCGGCAAACACACGGTCCATTTCTTCCGGGGTTCCCCATTGATCTGTTTTTTCGTTTTCTTCCGTATATTGAGAACTTTTGAAGACAACTACTTGGTTGTATAGTTCTCCCCTTCTAACCGGATATTGAACAAGATGAAGGTCTGGCCCAATCCACATATAAACATCATCTAAATCTCCATGGCTCGTAACCTCTTCCATCGGGATCGCTCCCCTGTATGCAACATATTGAGAGCAGACCGGCTGATCTTCCACAAAAAGTTTCCGTGCCTTGGACCATAATCCATCGGCTCCAATGACAGCAGTTCCTGAATGTTGGGACCCGTTGGCAGAAGTAACCGTCACTTCACCTTCATTTTCTACTGTCTCAATAATGGTTTGATTCGTAACCAGTTCGATATACGGGTTCTTTTCACATGCTTCAGCCAGTACTTTATGCAAATCGGAACGATGCAAAACAACATATGGAGCTCCATATCTTTCTTTGTAAACATCACCTAAATCCAAAGCGGAAAGCTCTTTTCCGGAAAAGGCATCCATCAGCACCAATCTTTTTGGAAATACTGCAATTTCATTGATTTTATCCATGACGCCTAAACGCTGCAAGACGTTGGTGGCATTTGCTGCAAGCTGAATCCCTGCACCGATTTCGCCAAACTCGGGTGCTTGTTCAAGGACTTTTACATACTGTTTTGTTTCTGCAATTCCTAAAGCAGTTGCCAAACCGCCAATTCCCCCACCGATAACGATGAATGGTTTTTTTTCTGTGTTCATCATCAATTCCCCCTATACTAGTTGCTTTTAGCCAATGTTGCGGACCACTACCACAGTAAGCGTTTTCATTCGACTGGCATTCATATATTCACAGAGATCTTAGCTGAAGATTTCAAACCAAAACAGGCTTGAATTCACTTTCAACCTTTTGGTACCCATTGTTTGTGTCTAATGCTTGTTGCTGTTCCAAATCGAATCTTTCCATTATTGGTAGGTCGTTTACCGAGAATAAGTAAGAATCCGCTTCTGCAACGTGCTCATGCCATGCCCAATTCGGAACGACGAAATAATCTCCCTTGGACCAGTCAAAACGCACTCCATTAATGACCGTAAAGCCTGATCCTTGGTGCACTTGATAAATTGTGGAATGGGTATGGCGATGTGCTTTCGTATGGAAACCTTTCGGAAGTTTCTGCATCCATGCCCCCATCGTCGGATTGGCCGTTTGGCCATTTGATGGATTGATATATTCCACGGCGAAACCATCATATGGGTCCGGTTCGAAATTCATTAATCCTTCTATCGCTGCTTTGGTGCCTTTCCACTTGTAGTTGGCAAGCGGTGCCACTTGTGAATAACGGTCGGATACTGGACGAACCATTCCGCCTTGATAACGGAGCTCTGAAAAATTATCTGGCCGTTTAGGCGTTTCAATCCGATCAGGATATGGTTCAAAGAAAGTGCCGCCTATGGAATAGATGGTTGGGATATCAAGGGCATCCATCCAAATCATCGGTTTATCGCCAACATGTCCATGACCATGCCATAGGTTTTTAGGCGTGATCAAGAAATCTCCTTCTTCCATGAAGATTCTTTCTCCCTGCACGATGGAGTAGGCACCTTCACCATTCGTAATGAAACGAAGTGCACTTTGGGAGTGACGGTGGGAAGGGGCCACTTCACCTGGCAGCAATAGCTGGACCGCTGCATATAGCGTTTGCGTTGTCGAAGCCCATCCCCAAGGCTGACGATAAGTGAGTCCAGGGTTCTGAAAATAAATGGCCCTGCGCTCCCCGCCTCGGTCAGGTGTGAAGATTTCAGCTGCTTCCATCAATTTTTTTGTCAAAAGCTCTTCTTTCCATAAATAAGCATGCGCATGAGGTTTAGGTTCATGGTCCATCAGAGCGGGAATGGCTTCCCACAGCGGCCCAAGGTTATACTGCTGAATATCCTTTGTAAAATCTTTTACGATTGTACTATTCATGTATTCCGATTTTTCAGCCATATTAATCCCTACTTTCTTATTTATCTTGTCTCACTGGATTTTAGAAAGATTTCGCTTTATTTGATCATAGTGTCCTGAAACATGCTCATCGATGAAGTGATCGACAATATAAGAAACTGGTTTGTTTCCGAATTTAGAGAAATTCCGGTGTGGCGATTCTTTGGATAGTGTTTCTTCATCTAAATTCCCGAGACTGCTCTCCACTTTATATTTAAGCTCCTCCACTTGCTTCATGACATCTTCAACAGCAAGTTTGTCTGTATCGGTAACTGCTGCCAATCGGGCTGGATCTTGCAATCCACGCCCCCATTCGGCTCCAGGCATTGCTATTACAGTTTCCACTTCACCTAACCAATAAGGAATGGCTTCAGCTAAATGGGAAAGTATCTGCATGATTGACCATTCATCCTCTGCTGGTTTAAATCGGATCGTTTCTTCCGGTAGGTTTGCCGCTGTCTCAAGAATGTGGTCGATTGATTGTTGAACCGATTGGATTGATGTCCCGATTTCCTGATAAGCCATTTTATTTTCCCTCCCCGACACGTCGCACACGGTTTTCAAGATAACCTATTTTGTCTATTTCGATTTTGACAACGTCACCATCTTTTAAGAACACTTGTGGATCACGGGCTACCCCTACCCCACCCGGTGTTCCTGTGAGGACGATGTCACCTGGTTCAAGAGTCATTAAGTTCGATAAGAATTCAACTAGATACTTCACATCGAATACGAAGTTGGATGTATTCGTTTTTTGGCGTTCTTCACCATTTACCGTTAATCGGACATTTAAGCCAGATGGATCGGAAAGTTCATCGGCAGTGACTAACCAAGGCCCCATCGGAGCGCTTCCTTCAACCGTTTTCCCTTGGAGCCACTCAAGTGTACGCCGTTGGATATCACGGTAAGTGACATCATTCGCAATTGTATAACCAGCTACATAATCAAGAGCATCTTCTTTAGAAACATTACGTGCCCTTTGTCCGACTACAAAAGCGAATTCCGCTTCATAATCCAGTTGTTCAGAGATTGGGAAAAACGGTATATCATCCTGGGGACCGATTACTGTATTGGCGAACTTTGCGAATACCACAGGGAATGGCGGCAGTTCACGACCCATTTCAGCAATATGCTCACGGTAGTTATGTCCGACACAAATAATTTTGCTTGGCTTTTGGACAGGGGCCTCAAGCTTTATATTTTCAATTTCATGTACCAATTTATGTCTGAAGGAATCACGATTGTTAATAGCGTAGTCCGCAGCCTTTTGCGCGATGGAAAGGCTTTCATTCCCTCCCTGTAAAAACTCCTCCATTGTTGCAGGTACATACGCCTCAGCGATTTGTTCACTGCGAAGTTTCCCTTCGCTTTCAAGAAGCGCTTGATAGGCATAGTTCAAGTCAACTACTACATTATTCGGATAAATTGCACCAATACGTTTAAATCCTTGACTGCTGAACGTTACTAATTTCATTTTTCATTCTCCTTTATTTATCTGGATTTTTTTAATACCTCTTTTTGATGCCACCATCCTGATTCTGCTGGATTCGCTTCGCATACCAGTATTTGAATGACTGTACATCTTATCAATTCCATTTATAGATAACACTGTTCACTATTTATATAAATAATAACTCAATTTTCGGAATATTGTCAAGAAAGTATTGAGAATTTTTGTGCAAATGTTATCATCTACACGAATAACAGCACTTCGGAATCAATAAAAACTGCGCTAAAGTTATTTTTTTAATAGGAAAGAATATTGATAGCTTCAAGCAGCCGGCGGTTTTTCTGCTAAATTTCATTTATATTTTACAGATTCTGATATACTAGACCTAAATTAAAACAGATTAGGGAGATTGATTTATGGAAATCGTAAAATCCGGTTCGACGATTCAATCATTACAAATAGGGATGAGCATCATAGATTTACTTGCTTCCCAAAGAACTCCTTTAAGATTCTCTGATATACAGGAATTAACGGAAATAACGAAAAGTAACCTCTATAAGTATTTGAATACTTTGACTCAACTGGAGCTACTATATCGCGATAAG
This sequence comes from Bacillus sp. T-10(2022), assembly GCF_056502895.1. NCBI lineage: Bacteria > Bacillati > Bacillota > Bacilli > Caryophanales > Bacillaceae > Bacillus > Bacillus sp. T-10(2022). The sequence goes on along the minus strand of NZ_CP113518.1, from coordinate 1,446,200 downwards.
ACAACCGGTATGTATCACCTTGGGAGCAAATTGATTCAATACGGAATGGCAGCGATAGGAAATGAGGATGTAACGAGCAGAATAACTCCTTATTTACAGGAAATCAGTCACCATACTTCTTGCACGGTCCTTTTTTCCGTTTGGACATATGATGGACCAATCACTGCAAAAATATGGAATTCCAACCAAAACTTAAACATCGGGGCACAGTTAGGTACGCGACTTCCGCCATCATCCTCTTCCGGAAAGGTATTCACTGTATTTCAGGATCCTTCATTGACGGCGGAATGGATTGAAAAAGATCGTAATGTTACAGGTTCGTTCCTTAAAGAAACAAATGAGTATGATGAAATTCGGAAATACAAAATAGCTTTTGCCAAAGAGCCTCTTGTACCATCCGTTTCCTCCATGTCCATTCCGGTTTTTAATTATAATTCGGAATTATTGGGAGCGATCACTGCCGTTGGGTTCACCGAGAGCATTCCTGATCATCATGAAGATCCTTTAAGCCATTATTTAAGGAAGTGCTGTTTGGAAATCTCGAATATATTCGGTTATTCCGCTGAATAGAAAAAAGCAGGAAGAAGGATGGCGATCATTCCTTTTTCCTGCTTTTAGATGTTTCATGGCTTCCGCTTATATGTCCATATCCGGTTATGATTGGATGTTTCAGGAAAAGAATCCCCTGCATCAAGCTTTACCATTTTCGGATTCACTACCGTGCTGCCCGTTTCACCGATTTCTACGTAGGTCCCATTATTTGGTGCCTTTTGACCTGGCTTAAATTGACGATTTTGCCCCATAGATTTCACCCCTTTACATGCTTTCCCTGTTATTATTACCAGGTTCCTTCCTTTCATGTCAGAAAAATTAGGAAAGCGGCTTGAATCAAAAAAGCGTCCGCTCATAGAGCAGACGCCTTTTTTGATTAAGACATTAAGTCCACTAGGACCGCCTTTTGGGCATGCAGACGATTTCCGGCTTGGTGGAAAACGACTGAATTAGGTCCATCGATGACTTCAGCCGTAACCTCTTCCTCCCGATGTGCAGGCAGGCAATGCATGAATAAATAATCTTCTTTAGCAAGTTTTACTAGCTCACCATTGATTTGATAATCTTTAAAAGCTTCTAAGCGGATACCATTCTCGATTTCCTGCCCCATGGAGGTCCAAACATCGGAATAGACGATATCCGCATCTTTTATGGCTTCCGAAGCTGAGGTTGTCACCAAAATTTCACTGCCAGTCTCTTCTGCCACTTTTTTAGCATAGGCGACGACCTTTTCATCAGGTTTGTAGGCGTCAGGACATCCAATGGAAAAATCCATTCCCATTTTTGCACAGCCTACCATCAATGAATTGGCAACATTATTGCCATCACCGATATAACTCATCTTCAAGCCTTTTAGCTGCCCTTTTATCTCGATGATCGTCAAGAAGTCAGCAAGCACCTGACAAGGATGGGCAAGATCTGTTAACCCATTGATGACTGGGATAGAAGCATTTTCTGACAATTCCAGGATTTTTTCATGCTCGAAGGTACGAATCATGATGCCATCAATATATTCAGAAAGGACTTTTGCAGTATCGGAAATAGTTTCACCACGTCCAATTTGCAAGTCATTGCCACTTAGGAACAAAGCGTGTCCGCCAAGCTGCATCATGCCCACTTCAAAAGAAACACGGGTACGGGTAGACGATTTTTCAAAGATCATCCCCAGCGTTTTCCCTTTTAAAGGCGTATATTCTTCACCAGCTTGCAATTTGCCTTTAATGGTCTGCGCCAGTTTTAACAAATCTGCAATTGCCGTTGGTGTAGACTCCTTCATGGTCAAAAAATCTTTTCCATTTAAAATCTTCGCTTGTGTCGGTGCCGTCATTGAACTCATACGTGTGACACTCCTTTCGAATATGGTACAAGCCATTCCTGAAGCGAATTCACCCCTGGATCAGCATTTTCTACCGATTGTAGATAGGCCTTGAACGTCTCTTCTTCCGTAAATGCAAGCAGTCGGTATTTCGCTGCAAGTAACCTTAGCTTCTTATCTTCCTCCGTTGTTCCATATGCCAAAACGACCGCTGCATTTCCTTCATTTAACCATTTATCAAAATCCGAATTCCCCAATATCAAACCTGCTTCTTTGATTTGAGCTAACAAATCTTCACTTAATTGGACAGATTCTGATTGATAAACACCAGTAGTATGTTTAGCTTTTTGAGCATGGAATACTTTTGTCAACGCTTCATTTACCGTTTCCCCGATAGCTATTCCTTCACCTGTTGATTTCATTTCCGGACCTACCTTCGAATCAAGTCCGCTTAGTGCAAATGTAGAGAATACTGGATATTTGACGACTGCATATGGAATTTCATCCATTAAGCCCGTTTTTTCGAACGCATTCGACAATGAATATTTCCCAAGCAATATTTTTGTCGCTATTTGCACCAAGGATACATCGGTCACTTTACTGATGATTGGGATTGTCCGGCTTGCACGAGGATTCACTTCCAATACATATACACTATTTCCCTCAATCACGAATTGGATGTTCATAAGTCCTTTATAACCAAGTTCACTAACTAGTTTTTTAGCATAAAGGGTCATTTTATCTTTGATATCATCCGTTAAGGATTGAGCTGGCAATAATGCCATGCTATCCCCTGAATGGACGCCTGCTTTCTCTATATGTTCGGCAATGATGGGAATGTATACATCATTTCCATCCGCAATCAAATCGATTTCGGTTTCCTTCCCTGGAATATAGGAATCGATCAACACTGGATAGACAAGTGCCGTTCCATTTGCCATTCTATTCAACAAGCTTTCCTTGGAGCGGATGATTTCCATTCCCTGGCCGCCAATTACATAGGATGGGCGTAAGAGCACCGGAAAGCCGATTGCCTCTGCACTTGCAATTAATTGTTGTTCACCATTAGCCATTGAACCCGGTACATGCGGGATATCCAGTTTTTGAAGAAGCTGATAAAAACGATCACGATCTTCTAATTGATCAAGTGTATCGAAGGAAGTCCCCAACAAATTGACACCGTATTCTTCCAGGCCTTTTGCCAGGTTTATCGCAGTCTGCCCACCAAATTGGACGATAACATCTTTAATATCTTCCGCTTCTATTACATTAAGAACATATTCAAGAGTCAACGGTTCGAAATAAAGGCGATCCGCCGTCGCAAAATCCGTGCTTACCGTTTCCGGATTATTATTGATCATGATCGTTTCAACATTTTCAGCCTGGAGTGCATAAACACCGTGAACCGAACAGTAATCAAATTCTATTCCCTGTCCTATGCGGATCGGACCGCTGCCAATCATCAAGACTTTCTTTTTATCAGTTTTTTTCTGTTCGTTCTCACCAAAATATGTTGAATAGTGATAGTTCGTATGTGATTCGAACTCGGCTGCACATGTATCAACCGTTTTGTAGACAGCCGTAAGACCCAGTGATTTGCGGTGTGCTCTCACTTCCATCTCACTTACTTTCCATACGGAAGCAAGATAGCGGTCGGAAAAGCCCTTTTCCTTGTATGTCTGCAGTTCTTCCTTTGTTACCTGATCGATTGCCTTAGATTCAATCCCCAATTCGTACTGGATCAATGACGCAAAGGATTTAAGGAAGAAATAATCTATGGCTGTCGCTTCATGGATTTCTTTAATCGTCACGCCTTTTCTAAGCATTTCAAAAATGACAAATATTCGTTCATCAGATTTTTCGGCAAGCTTTCCCCAAAGTTCAGGAACCGTTTTATTTTTCAGCGATAATAGCTGCAGCCCAATCGTTTTCAATTCCAAAGAATCGACGGCCTTTTGGACTCCCCCTTCAAAGCTGCGGTGTAAAGCCATCACTTCACCAGTCGCCTTCATCTGTGTTCCCAATTTTCGGTTGGCGGTCGTGAATTTATCGAATGGCCACCTCGGGAACTTCACCGCTACGTAGTCAAGAGCAGGTTCGAAGCTTGAATATGTGCTTTTCGTTACTGGATTTATGAGCTCCGATAAATCGTAGCCGACAGCGAGCTTTGCGGCTATGCGTGCTATTGGATAACCTGTCGCTTTGGAAGCCAGTGCCGATGAACGGCTGACGCGCGGGTTTACTTCTATTAAATAATATTGCTTGCTATTCGGATCAAGGGCAAATTGAATGTTACATCCGCCTATGATACCTAAAGCAGAAATGATTTTAATGGATGCGGCACGCAGCATCTGAAACTCATCGTCCGATAAAGTCTGTGATGGTGCCACGACGATCGAATCACCTGTATGGATCCCCACCGGATCGATATTTTCCATATTACAGATGGTGATGCACGTATTGTTGCCATCTCGCATAACCTCATATTCGACTTCCTTATAACCAGCTATGCTTCTTTCAATCAAGCATTGTGTAATCGGGCTTTCTTGAAGTCCTCCCCGTACAAGTTCCTTAAAGGTGTCCAGTGAATCGGCAATACCACCGCCAGTTCCGCCGAGTGTATAAGCGGGACGAACGATGATGGGGAAACCGATTTTGTCGGCAAAAGCCAGCGCTTCTTCAAGGGTATGGACAATCGTACTGTCGGGAACGGGTTCACCTATTTCAAACATCAACTCACGGAACAGTTCACGATCCTCCCCTTTTTTGATGGAGTCGATCGGAGTTCCCAATAATTTGACATTATATTTTTCAAGTACTCCAGCATCATCCAATTGATAAGCAAGATTCAATCCTGTTTGACCGCCTAATGTAGCGAGCAGGCCATCCGGCTTTTCTTTGGAAATGATCTTTTCCAGTACATCAACTGTTAAAGGTTCGAAATAGACAGCATCCGCATTCATATCATCAGTCATGATCGTTGCTGGATTGTTGTTGACCAGTATGACTTTATATCCTTCTTCTTTTAAAGCAAGGCAGGCCTGTGTACCTGCATAATCGAATTCGGCGGCCTGCCCAATGACAATCGGCCCCGAACCAATCACTAAAATGGTCTGTATCGTATCGTCCTTAGGCATAAGCTTTTTCTCTCCCGCTATAATCATTTATCATTTGTAAAAAGTCGTTGAATAGTAATGAACTCTCGACAGGTCCTGGATTTGCCTCTGGGTGGTACTGGGTAGTGAAGATTGGCAAGTCTTCATGCATGAGCCCCTCAACCGTGTTATCATTCACGTTTCTGAATCTCACTTGCAGTGATGTTCCTTGCAAGCTCGGTTCATCAACCTCATAACTATGATTCTGCGAACTCATATACACCTTTTTCGTTTTCAAATCGACCACGGGCTGATTCGCACCGCGATGTCCAAACAGCATTTTTTTAGTATTTCCGCCTAAGGCAAGGGCCGTTAATTGATGACCGAGGCAGATGCCCATCGTTGGAAAATTCGTAATGATCTTTTTAATGTTTCCTAAGAGGTATTCAAGCTGTTTTGGATCCCCAGGCCCATTTGAAAGCAAAATACCATCTGGCTTCAAGTCCTTGATTTGCTCGAATTCCGTATCGAATGGTACGACAGAGACTCGGCAGCCTTGCTCGACCAATGAATCCAATATGGATTTTTTATAGCCGAAATCCATCATCACAACGTGCTTGTCGCCTTCCCCAAAGCTCTCGACAACCTTTGTGGATACCTCAGCTACATGGGCTGATAAACCATTCAGGCCGGGTACGACAGTGTATTTTTCTTCTGCTGTGATGACTGCCTGCATGGAACCTTCCTGTCTTATATTCTTAACGACCGCTCTTGTGTCAACATGGCTTAAAAGAGGGATGTTCCACTTGTCTAAATATTCACCAAGTGAATATTCAGCCTGATAATGGGAATGGCTCATATTTCCTTCATATACAATCACACCGGCAACATGCGGCTTCTTGCTTTCAAAATCATGTTCATTGATTCCGTAATTTCCGATTAGCGGGTATGTGAAGATGACAATCTGGTCCTTATATGAAGGATCTGTCAACACTTCTTGATATCCGGTCATTCCTGTGAAAAAGACAATCTCTCCAGTGATTGTTTTTTCAGTCGATTTAGTCAGCAGTTCCCCTTCAAAGACGGAACCATTCTCTAAATATAGATAGCTTTTCATGATCTTCACCTCTTTAGATGATGTATATTTATATATACAATAGCATAATTATTCATTTTGTTCTATAAAAATTCAATAAATTTAGACAGTTTGTTTTATTGCCAATACTTTTTTAATTTTATTTATCGCCCTATCGATCTCCGCTTCGGTAACTGTCAGGGATGGGAGTAAACGAAGTACTTTAGGACCTGCACTCAATACAAGTAAGCCCTCTTCTTGCAGTTCCATTAAAAACACCTGAACATCTTGTTTACACTCAATTCCGACCATCATTCCCAGACCGCGAATCTCTTTCACTTCTTCCATGCCCTTCAATGCTTTTGCCAACTCGCTTTTAAGATATTCAGCCTTTTTAACGGTTTCTTTTAAAAACCCTGAATGGAAAATTTCCTTTAACACGGCTTCGGCTGCCGAGACACTGACGGGATTACCTCCAAAAGTGGATCCATGACTTCCAGGGTTAAAGAACTCAGCCAGCGCTTCCTTCCCAATCATCGCCCCGATTGGCAGGCCATTTCCCAGTCCTTTTGCAGAAGTGATGATGTCCGGTTGAATATTGAAATGCTGGAATGCGAATGGTTTCCCTGTACGCCCTATCCCAGTCTGAATTTCATCTATGATAATGAGAACATCGTGTTCTTGGCATTTAGTTTGAATCGCGTCCAGATATGATTGCTGTACAACATGGATGCCGCCTTCTCCTTGAACGATTTCAATCATTACAGCTGCCGTATTTTCATCGATGGCTGCTGTCATGGCATCATTATCATTAAATGGAACATATTCGAACGAAGCTAGCATCGGTCCGAAACCAGTCTTGATTTTTTCCTGCCCGGTTGCAGCCATCGTTGCAAACGTACGGCCATGGAAAGACTGCTGACATGTGACAATTTTGCTTTTCCCGGTAGCTTTACGTGCTAGTTTGATAGCTGCCTCATTCGCCTCGGCGCCACTGTTGGCAAAGAACACCTGACTTAAACCAGAGGCATCAGCCAGCATTTTTGCTGTCCGTTCCTGTATGGAACTTTGAAACATATTCGATACATGCCAATATTTATCAAGCTGTTCCGTGACGGCCATTTTTACCTTCTCATGACAATGTCCAAGATTCAGTACCCCGATTCCGGATGTGAAATCCAAATACTCTTTACCTGTTACACTCGTAATCTTCAATCCTGACGCTTTTCTCGGCTCAATGTTCCATCTCGCATATGTTGGAAATAAAGAACTCATTGTAATACCCCTTCCTCCTGAAGAAATTTCGTACCGATGAATTGACCGCCTTGATAAAAATGATCTTTCCCACTAACGATCATCACTTCTTCAATCCCTTTATTCAGCACCGACAACGCTGTATTGACCTTCGGGATCATTCCCCCATGGATACTTCCATCCATGATCATATTCTTCGTTTCCGTTTCATTCAATTTCTCAATGATCTGCCCGTTCTTCAAGACCCCTTTAACATCGGTCACAAATAAACACATATCGGCCGATAGTGCCTTCGCTACAGATCCTGCAGCCATATCGGCATTCACATTTAATTTAGTGCCTTCTTCGGTAGTTGATATGGGCGTCAATACCGGACAATAACCTTTTTCGAATAAAAGGCCGAATAATTCCGTATTGACTTGTTGTATTTCACCAACAGCTCCAAGTTTCTGTTCATCGATATAATCACCTGTGAGAATTCCGCCATCAGAGCCATTTAAACCGACTGCCTTGATGCCATGAGCTTCCAATTTATGAACGAGGCTGCGGTTTGATTTGCCTGCCAGCATAAGTTCCACAATTTCCAACACTTCAGTGGTCGTTTTCCTTAACCCATCTTCAAATACAGGTTCAATTTCAAATTTTTCAAGCATTGAATTTATATCAGGGCCGCCTCCATGCACAAAGACGATATGGTAGCCGCGGTTTTGTAACTCTTTAACACTATTGAAAAACGACTCCGATAACTCGTTAATGATGCTGCCGCCGCACTTAATGACTAATATGTCCATACTTTTCACCTCTTACGAACGATAGCTTCCGTTTATTTTCACATAATCATAGGTTAAATCGCAGCCCCATGCCGTGCCTGATTCATTACCATCTTTCAAATAAACATGAATGATGATACTTTCATTTTCCAAGTATGCTTTGGCATCTTCCTCAGAAAACATGATTGGCTCACCATCTTTAAGTACGACAATGTCACCAAAAACGATCGTTGTTTGATCCGGATTGAATACCACTCCGCTTCTTCCCATCGCAGCAATGATTCGTCCCCAGTTTGCATCCGCTCCAAAAGCTGCCGTTTTCACTAGATTTGACCCAACGATCGTCTTCGCCATCATCTGTGAATCTTGCTTCGTATTCATGCCATGAACATTCACTTCTATCAGTTTTGTGGCACCTTCTCCGTCTTTCGCAATTTGTTTGGCGAGATTTTCCGAAGTTTGCTTTAATAATTCCAGGAAGATGAACCATTCCGGATGGTCAGGCGTCAAAGGCTCATTGTTCGCTTCTCCATTCGCGAGTACCAACACCATGTCGTTCGTTGAACAGTCGCCGTCAACCGTGATTTGATTGAATGTATCATTTGTAATCGAGGATAGTGCTTGCTGTAAATCAGCCGGTTCAATTACAGCATCCGTCGTAATGAAGCCGAGCATTGTGGCCATGTTTGGATGAATCATTCCCGATCCCTTTGCAGCACCGCCCATTTTCACGGTTTTACCGTCAATGATTGTTTCATAACCACAGCTCTTCGTTACGATATCCGTTGTTAAAATGGCTGTACCAAAAGCTTCAGCAGCTTCAGGTGTATTTTCTGGCTGCAATGACTCTATGCCCTTCCTTACCTTTTCCATTTCCATGAATTCCCCTATGACTCCCGTTGAAGCCACTGCAAATGAATGGTCCTCCAAACCGAACTTTTGAGCAGCAAGCTTCCTCATTTCCTTTGCATCTTTTAAACCCTGTTCACCTGTACAAGCATTCGCACAAGCACTATTCACTACAATGCCGTGTAGTTTCCCAGTAACGGCAATGCTGTCTTTCGTTACATTGATTGGAGCTGCTTGAACTATATTTTGTGTATAAACGGCCGCGGCTGATGCTGGGACATCGGTAAAAATGATGCCAACGTCCTTTTTAGAATAGCGTAATCCTGCATGGACACCTGACGCTTTGAACCCTTGGGGCATTAAAATGTTTCCATCTTGAATATGTTTGATTTCTTCAACTTGCTGTAGTGTATTCATTGTTTCCCTCCAAAGTTTACGGATATAGCGGACTGTTCCATAGTCCTGCCGTTTCTTCTAGTCCCATTAATATATTTGCATTTTGAATGGCCTGCCCTGCAGCACCCTTCACTAAATTATCAATTACTGAAACCACCGTTACCTTACCTGTCCTTTCATCATAATCGACGCCAATGTCGCAAAAGTTCGATCCATATACCTGTTTCGTGGATGGAAAGCGATCAAGGGGCTGTACCCGGACAAATGGGTGGTTCTCGTATACGGTTTCGTATAAATCCTTTAATTCAACATTTGAGGTTTTCCGATTTACCTTAATATACATCGTTGCCATAATCCCTCTCGTCATTGGAACAAGATGTGTATTAAAGGTAATAGGCTGTAAACCTGATGACCATCTCCCAAGCTGTTGTTCGATTTCCGGTATGTGTTGATGTTGATTTACCTTATATATCTTAAAGTTCTCATTCATTTCACTATAATGGGTAACTGCCGAAAGTGATTTACCCGCCCCTGAAACCCCGGATTTTGCATCGATGATCACATCGGCAGCCGCTCCCGCCAATCCTTCAGTGAATAAAGGGGCAAGACCTAATAGTGAAGCGGTTGGATAGCACCCAGGATTTGCAATAATCGTCGTTGTTTTTATTGCTTCGGCATTCCATTCAGCCAATCCGTATACGGCCTCTTCAATAATATGCTGAGGCGCAGCCGGCTTTTTATACCAGTGCTCGTATTCACCTGGAGTTTGAAGCCTGAGGTCTCCTGATAGGTCGATCACTTTAATGTCAAGGTCAGAAAATTCCGAAATCAATTGCGAGGAAACACCGGAAGGAGTTGCAAGAAATACAATATCGGATTTTTTTGCAATCGCTTCCGGATCAATTTTTTCTAATGTATCTTTCATATGCATTAAATGTGCATTATCTTCATATAAACTTCGACCAAATTGGGATGAAGTATGCAATGATTTTATTTTAAATTGCGGATGATTATTCAAAAATCTTATTAGTTCCATACCTCCATAACCCGTTGCACCTACTATTGATACGTTCATAAAACCATCTCCTATAATTTTCAGGTCCCTGCCATTCTTTGATTCTATTATTATATGACTGAATAAAAATAAAATCAAATGTATTTTTATAAAATTTAAAACATAAATTTTACATGAAAAATTATCCACCAAAAATCCTAGAATTATCCAAACTTGTTGACTACTAGGGTTTTTTCCGTTTAAATCAAAGGTAGTAATCGAGTAATGACGCTATCTGAAAGGTGGTCATATGCATGAATGAATTATCGTTATCTAATCGGATGCATGCAATTTTACATAATAAACAACAAGTTAAACATATGGAAAAAGGACGCTACCTTTTTCAGGAGAGCACCCCAGCAAGTGATTTGTATTACATTATTAAAGGGAAAGTGGAAGTGAGCAAGGTTGTTCCCGACGGTCGGGAATTAACTATACGCATTAGTTCAGAGAATGATTTGGTTGGGGAAACCGTCTTGTTTTCTCAAAATCCTAAATATATGATGAATGCAAAAATGATGGAAGATGGAACTGTTGCAGTTATTTCCAAAGAAGCATTAGAAGAAAAAATCGCCTCAGATAGCCATCTTGCAGTCGAGATGATGACATGGTTATCCGCTCAAAACCGTAAAAATCAGGCTAAATTCCGCGATATGCTCCTGCACGGTAAGAAAGGTGCATTTTACTCCACCCTCATCCGTTTATCAAATAGCTATGGCACTGAAGCAGAAGACGGTAAAGTTATCAATCTTCCATTTACAAACCAAGAACTCGCCAATTTTTGCGGCACATCCCGCGAGGTGGTCAATCGAATGCTTGCTCAATTAAGGAAAAACAATGTCATCTCCATTAAAAAGGGACGCATTACGATTCTTGACTTTGATTATTTGAAACAGGAAATCGACTGTGAAAACTGTCCAATAGAAATCTGTACCATCGATTGAATCCCTCCCATAAAAAGCAGCAATACATAATGCCTTACTAATCTTAAAATGATTGGAGTTTATTTCAGGCTAAATCCACCCCTAGGACCATTGAATTATTTTCATTACCTTGTGTCCTATATAAAAATGCATAAAAAAAGTATAAAAATCGAATTCGTCCATGACTGACATCAGTTCCTGACAAACAAAAAAGGGATGGCATAGCTGCCATCCCTTAATTTTCACTCATTCGGACGGATTACCCGCCAATGAATGACATTTCGATTTTTTCCTGCTTCTTCACCGTTCCCGCTGCCCGCTCATCCGAATAGCGGTCGTCCCTACGGTTCCAAAGTGATATGATGAACCCGGTCAATTCTTCATCTGTCATGTCGGAACGGAGCAATGACTTCAAGTCATGTCCCTTTCCATTAAACAGGCATGTATATAAACTTCCATTAGCAGAAAGACGTGCACGTGTACAACTTGAACAAAAAGACTCGGATACCGAGGTTATGAAGCCCACTTCTGCATTAGTGCCCTTATAACGGAAGCGTTTTGCCACCTCTCCAAAATAATCTTCTTCAACCGGTTCAAGATCGAATTCGGTTTGGAGCATCGCAAGCAGTTCTTTTTTCGTAATGACATTCTTCAACTGCCAGCCATTTGTATGTCCGACATCCATGAATTCTATATAGCGTAATTGAATGCCCTCATCTTTACAAAATCGGGCCATCGGCAGGATTTGGGATTCATTGGTTTCTTTTTTCACAACCATATTCACTTTAACGCCAAGCCCTGCTTCCTTGGCAGCAGCGATGCCTTCAATAACGGGCTTTATGCCGATATCCCTGCCGTTCATCTTCTTGAAAAGTTCGTCATCGAGGCTGTCCAAGCTGATATTCACCCTCTGCAAACCGGCTTCCCTCAAATTCATGGCATGCTTTTTCAAGAAGACACCATTCGTGGTCAATCCAATATCTTCAATACCTTCAATTTTAACGAGATTTGAAATCAGAGTGGTAAGATCTCTCCGTAGTAATGGTTCCCCGCCAGTTAACCTTAGTTTTTTTACCCCTAAGCCTGCGAATATTTTAGAAAGCCTTACAATTTCCTCATAAGATAATAGCTCACTTTTAGGCAGGAACTGAAAATTCTCATGAAAAATTTCAGCAGGCATGCAATACTGGCAGCGAAAGTTACAGCGATCTATGACTGAAATCCTTAAATCCCTTAGTGGCCTGTCCAATGAATCTTTAATTTGACTGTTCAATTAACCACTCCTAGCCGAAAGTATTAGAAAAAACCAGACCATAAAAAGTGACTCCTTGAATGGATTCACTTTTTTTGACTGGCTTTTCATTTCTATTACAGAGTTATTATTTGATACCTAATGCAATTTTAGCATATCTGGACATTTTGTCTTTCGTCCATGGCGGACTCCAGACAATCTTCACATCCGTTTCCTTGACCTCGGGGATATCTTCCAGAACCAATTTAACTTGATCGACGATCGTCCCAGCCATCGGACAGCCCATTGCTGTCAATGTCATCGTCACCGTAGTCAGACCTTCCTCATCCATATCCACATCATATACCAAGCCTAAATTAACGATATCTATACCAAGCTCAGGGTCAATGACCTGCTCCAAAGCTCCAAAAATAATGTCTTTTGTATCTTGATCCACTTCGATCACTCCTTTTATGGATAATCTCTTCGTTTTAGATTATCGGTTTCATCATTATGTCCGTATAAGCATCATAACAGATTTTGTGTAAGTACTTAAGCATTTTGCACAGCTGACAGTAAATGTTTCGCGAACCAGTCTGCTGTCTTAAGCACTCCTTCTCTACTGACCTTATGTCCAGCCTTAGGGTCAAGGATAAAATCAATTTTTTCATCTGCCTCATCATACCCTGCTTTGACCCCTTCATAAAAACGGTATGCATGTTGATAAGGAACAACCGGATCTTTGGCACCATGCCAAAAAAGAAGCGGACGGTTGGAAAGCTTATCCTGATTAAGACTCAAATCAAATGGCTTGAGCTGTTCAATCACCTTGGCAACTTCCTCATCAGTAGCTGGGAAATTAACTTCCCTTTTCTTAATCTCCACCATTTGGAGCTCTGCATACGCGACATATGATGGGTTACCCATTAAACTGACTCCGGCGGAAATCCATTCATAAGCAGCCAGGGCCCCATTAGTCACTATTCCCCCCATGGAGGTACCTGCTACGCCAATTCTGTCGGGATCAATTAATTTTCGGGATAATAGATCATCCTTCAGCAAAGGTAAATCCTGGATTGTCTGTAAAACCATTTCCCAAAAACGGGGAATCATTTGAGAATCACTTAAACCGGCTTCCCTTTCCCCATGATGAATCACATCAGGTAGAAGCACACGAAACCCCTTTTCAGCCAATAAATAAGCATAGTGTAGATTGTGTTCTTTTGCACTTTGAAAACCATGTATAAAAATAATAAGCGGCAATTCCTGTTTGAAAGTGGTTTCTTCACCTAGGTGCAATACAGGAATATGTCCAATTAGTTCTTTTTCAATTATTATCAAGTTAACCCCTCCGAATAATTTGTTCCGGTCTTTCCAATACCATTTCCAATACCATTATCAAAATGGCATGGAATCCATCATTTCATTCCTTTAAACCTGAGCTTCGCTTTAATTATCATAATCCTGGATATAGTAATATCATACAGGAATGCATAAAGAATGAAAAAGATTTACATTTACTTTAAAATAGGCTTAACAATATTCGCATATAATGAAATCAAAAAGAACAGAAGGTGTGTACATGGCTGAGAAACATTTGATCGTATTGGATCTTGATGGTACCTTACTTACAGATAACAAAACAATTTCTTCAAGGACTAAGAAAACACTCCTGAAACTAAAAGAAGATGGACACGAAATTATGATCGCCACCGGGCGTCCCTTTCGCTCAAGTGAACTTTATTACCGGGAATTGGGGTTGACTACACCAATCGTTAATTTCAATGGCGCTTTCGTCCATCACCCATTACATACAAATTGGGGGGTATACCACTCTCCACTGGATATAAATGTTGCGAAAGATATTGTCGAAGCGTGTGATCAGTTTAAATATCACAACATCATCGCAGAAGTCCGGGATGAAGTTTATGTCCATTATCATGATGAAAAATTGATGAACATGTTCAATGTAGGAAATCCGATCATGAAGACAGGTGACTTGCGCAATTACCTTCAGGATTCCCCAACTTCGATGCTAATTCACACAGATAGTGAATTCGTAGGACAGATTCGCCAGCATCTATCCGATGTTCATGCAGAATTGGTCGATCATCGCCGCTGGGCAGAGCCTTTTCATATCATCGAAATAATAAAAAGCGGGTTAAGTAAAGCCGTAGGGCTAAAACGTGTATCCAACTATCTGGAAATTCCTCAAAACAGGATAATCGCTTTCGGTGATGAAGATAATGATTTGGAAATGCTCGAATACGCGGGAACCGGGGTGGCCATGGGAAATGCGATCTCACCAGTAAAAACGGTAGCAAATACGACTACATTGACAAATGAAGAAGATGGTATAGCCGTCTTCCTCGAAGAAAAATTCAATATAAAAGCCTAATACGTCATTTTTTACCTTCATAATATCGACCTTTCAAGCCAAACTAATATGGACAACATATCAATTCCGTTGTCAACAACGCTCAGAATCGGAGGAGATAAGAATGGGTAAAAGCAGTAAATCTAAACGATTTGTACAGCAGGGCAAAGAAAGTGTTGCCAGGCATGCCGAAAAAATCCCTTATCACACTACGTTTGAAGAGGCTGAAAAGGACAGGTTAAGAATTATGTCTGAACAAAGCTATGGTGGCTTCTAATGGGAAACAAATTATTCCAGAAGGCTAGGGAATTTGTTGAAGAAGCTCTCCACTCTGAGCATGACGGTGACCAGCAAAAGACAGAGGAAATCGCTAAAAACGCTCTTTCATCAGCCTTTGCCAATACGACCGAGGCCGAAAAAGAACAACTGCGGGAACTCCAGGAAGAGCTGGAAAACCACTCTAAATAAAGTGAAAGCCTCCAGATTTCCTGGAGGCTTTCGCTTTGTTTTCATCAATTGTTATTTCGTGCCTTACCGCCTTTTTCACCGATTTCTTTATAAAAGTCTTTACCATGGGAATCAGCAGTGGCTTCTCCGCCCTTTTGTCCAATTTCTTGATAGAATTCCTTATCATGATTATCCGATGTGGCTTCTCCGCCCTTTTGCCCAATTTCCCGGTAAAAATCCTTGTCGTGATTTTTAGAAGTGGCTTCCCCGCCTTTACGGCCCGCTTCCTGTCTGCTCATTTTTTCGTCGTTAGCCATTTTCATCACTCCTTCATAAGATTTTAAATTGGCGCTACATTATAAGAATTAGCCGTTTTGTACAGGCAATAAACTTAAAACGCCCAAATACTTCCTTTTGTAATAGAAGTGTAATGGCCTTGATTTTTTGTTAATATCATTCCCTGCGGAAAGTTCCAACAATGCCTGACGTTTCTATGATGTTTGTGAAAGCGTGTGGATCCACTTCCTTGATGATCCGTTCAAGGTCATACAGTTCATACCTTGTAATGACAATCAACAACATTTCCTTAGTTTCGTTGGTGAACGCCCCTTTTGCGGGAACCCTTGTAATTCCGCGAACTAACTTAGCATGGATTGCCTGTTTAAGTTCTTCGCTTTTCTTTGTAATGATCATGGCCGTAAGCTTTTCATGACGCGTATGTATCGCGTCCACGACACGGGTCGATGTATAAAGGGTAACAAGTGTATACAAAGCTTTTTCCGGTCCATAAACAGCACCTGCCGTTACAATGATCACGCCATTCAGCAGAAATAAATAAGTACCTACAGGTTTATCTTTCTTCCGTGAAAGAAGCATGGCGATAATATCCATTCCTCCAGTCGATGCACCGTATTTCAATGTGATCCCCACACCTACTGCAGCAATGACCCCGCCAAATACCGCATTCAATAATATGTCAGGTGACCAGCGTGTAATCGGAATGATTTCCATAAAGAAGGACATCAAGGCAACACTGAGGAAACTATAAAAAGTGAAAGACTTTCCAACCTTTCGCCAAGCAATGATCGTTACTGGAATGTTCAATAAAAGCAATAGAATACCTGTCGATACATTAAAAGGAGCAAAAGAACCAATCATCCTCGATAGAAGCTGGGCCACTCCCGTAAAGCCGCTTGCATATACGTTTGCCGGTATTAGAAAAAAGTTCATTGCGATGGCATTAAGCAATGCTCCGACCACAACTATGATAATTTTCTTCATTTCACCACTGTACATCCTAAAAACCTCCATTTCACCCTTATTCTATTATCTTTTTACCCTTAATTATTTATTCTATTTACGTAGAGATTGAATTTTTACCGTTACGTGCTACACTAAAAAGTAGAGTGACCACTCATTTTCTAAAAATTGTAAAAAGAAAGCAGGTGTATTATGGCTATCACAATTCTTGCAGATAGTGCATGTGATTTGCCGTTGTCTTTCTATAAGGAAAACAATGTTTCATTAATCCCTTTACAAGTCCATCTTGACGGGGAAAATTATGAAGATTTACTTACTATTAATTCTCACGAAGTCTATCAGGCGATGCTGGAAGGAAAAGCCCCGAAAACATCGCAAGCTTCCCCAGAATACTTTATAGAACTTTTCACACAGTTTGCCAAGGAGAAAAAACAAGGGATATATATTGCCTTTTCCTCTGAGTTATCAGGAACATATCAAACGGCAGTGATGATCCTTAATCAGGTGAAGGAAGAGTACCCTGACCTTGACATTGAAATCGTCAATACGAAATGTGCTTCGATGGGCGTCGGTTTAATTGTAAAGAAAGCAGCCGATCTGGCAGCAAACGGTGCCACTAAAGAAGAAATCCTGGCTGCCATCGAATTCCAAACGCGTCATATGGAGCATCTATTCACTGTAGATAACCTAGAATACCTGGCCCGTGGCGGCCGCATCTCCAAGACATCTGCCCTTGTTGGCGGTTTATTAAACATTAAACCGTTATTGCATGTTGAAGATGGAAAGCTTGTTCCGCTTGAAAAGATACGCGGCAAAAAGAAATTGATTAAACGTGTAATCGAATTAATGCACGATAGAGGCAAAAACTTAACAACCCAAACGATTGCCATCAGTCATGGTGATGATGAAGCAACGGCCCTGGAATGGAAGGAAGCCATCCAAAATGAATTCGGGACAACCGACTTCATGATCCATACAATTGGTTCCGTCATCGGTGCACATGCCGGTCCTGGCACAATTGCCCTCTTCTTCTTAAACGATACCCCTGAGAAATCATAAACATACATACTCCCTTCCATAATTGTGAACAATATATATTGATCAGATAATGGAAGGGAGTTTTCACTATGTCCAAAACAACCGATGACAATAAAAGGCCAAAAGATAACCAAGCGAGAAATGCTGAAAAAAATATCGCTTATCAGGAAAACCTTACTGCAGGTAAGCACTCCTATTCGAAGAAAACGGACCATAAATGAAGCGCGGGGCTTGTCCCCTCGCTTTTTTAATATCGTTTATATAGTTGTCTTCCTATCACACTTTCTCTATAATAAAGGAAATAAACCCTGCTGGAGGTAAGTGATGGCAAAGGAAAATTCATTTGATATTGTTTCGAAAGTAGACTTTTCAGAGGTAACGAATGCAGTTACCATGGCTATGAAGGAAATACAGACTCGCTATGATTTTAAAGGGAGCATAAGCAGCATCACCATTGAAAAAGAAGACCTGGTTCTAGTATCCGACGATGAATATAAGCTCGAACAGCTGAAGGATGTTCTCATCAGTAAGCTCATTAAACGTGACGTACCCGTCAAGAACCTGGATTATGGCAAATTAGAAGGAGCTTCTGGCGGAACCGTTCGCCAACGGGCCAAGTTAATTCAAGGCATCGATAAGGAGCAAGCAAAAAAAATCAATACAATCATTAAAAATAGCGGTCTTAAAGTGAAAAGCCAAATCCAGGATGATCAAATCCGGGTTACCGGTAAGAACCGGGATGATTTACAAGGAATCATCTCCGCGATCCGGGGCGCTGATCTGTCCATTGATGTACAATTCCTAAATTACCGCTAAGTATGAAGGCCTCACCTGCTTTGGGTGGGTCTTTTTTTATTTATTGCAACTGCCTCCATCAACTTCATCCCCCCTTTTCTTCAAATGAATCGCCTTCATGGAACATGGAAAGACTAGTCATGTTCCCTTGGAGTTAAAACATTAAACAAGACTTACTTTGGGCATTTTTTCCATGTTTTCTTTTTCCTAAAAGAAGGAATAGAAAAAGCGTAGATAATTAAATGGGAGGCGTTTATATCTTGACTACTCAAAACCAAAATCAGAACAAACAAGGATTTCCACCTCAACATCAGCAGCATCAACCTGGATTGGAAACAAAAATGGAACCGAACCCTGATTCAGTTAAAGCTGCCTACAAAGGAAGCGGCAAATTAAAAGGTAAAACGGCAATCATAACAGGAGGAGACAGCGGAATCGGTAAATCAGTTGCCATTTACTACGCTAAAGAAGGAGCGAATGTGACAGTTGCATACTTGGATGAACATGAGGATGCCAAAGCGACAAAAGAATTGATTGAAAAAGAAGGCCAGAAATGTTTACTCATTTCCGGTGATATCGGTGATGAAGCCTTCTGCCAGGAAGTCGTCAAAAAAACGGTTGATGAATTTGGCGGTTTAGACATTCTAGTCAACAACGCCGGAGAACAGCATGTGCAGACAAGTATCCTGGACATTTCAGCTGAACAATTGGAAAAAACGTTCCGCACGAATATTTTTTCGATGTTCCACTTAACTAAAGCTGCATTGAAGCATCTTAAAAAAGGAAGCAGCATCATTAATACAACCTCTATCACAGCCTATCAGGGCAACCCAAAACTAATCGATTACTCTTCAACAAAAGGTGCAATACTTGCATTTACAAGAGCCCTGTCGAACTCCATTTCAAAAGATGGCATCAGAGTGAACGGTGTGGCTCCAGGCCCGATCTGGACACCGCTGATTCCTGCCTCATTCGGTGAAGAGGATGTTGCCAAATTCGGACAGGATACTCCAATGGGCCGTGCAGGGCAGCCAGAGGAATTGGCACCAGCCTATGTATATTTGGCAAGTGATGATTCATCCTATGTCAGCGGACAAGTCATCCATGTAAACGGCGGGACCGTTGTAAACGGATAAGCCTTCCCTTTCCAAAAGCAGTGGATTTCACAAATCCGCTGCTTTTACTCTTTCAAGCAGGATATTTCCGGTTAACGCGGAATATATGAATGAGAGGAGTGGAGTCATTTTTGAAAAATATTGTAGATCCATGGTTCACCGTTCAGGAATTGGACTCAAAAACTTTTTCAATCAGTGAATATGGTCATTGGGAGAAAGTTCATTCCTTTTTATTACTTGGGGAGACCCGGGCTGCGTTAATCGACACAGGTTTAGGCATCGATTCGATTAAGCGGATTACAGACCAGCTTACCGATCTTCCGATTATCGTCCTGACCACACACGTTCATGCGGATCATATTGGCGGTCACGGTGATTATGATACCATTTATGTTCATGGTGATGATGCCAATTGGCTGATCAACGGCATTGAAGGTTTGTCCTTGGAACAAATAAGAAAGAACATTGCACGGGATATCACTATACCCATACCCGAATCATTCGACCCTTTTACATACAAGCCATATCAGGGTTACCCTGATAGGCTCTTATCGGATGGTGACACGATTGATCTGGGCAACCGCAGTTTAGGCATTTATCATACACCAGGGCATTCACCTGGCCACATTTCAATTTTGGATAATGAAACAGGTTATTTATTCACTGGCGACCTGCTTTATTCAGATACTCCCGTTTATGCATTTTATCCCTCGACAAGCCCTGAAGACCTTGTGAATTCGTTAGAAAAAATCGCAAAGATCAAGGCAGTCTCCAAAATCTATGGCGGACACAACCAACTCGGCCTCGAACCAAAGATCCTTGAAGAAGTCCTTGCAGCCATTCAATATCTTAAAGAAAATAAATTAGTCAGGCACGGAACGGGTGTACATGCATTCAAAAGTTTCAGCGTTCATTTCTAGCAAAAAAAAGGCATTGCTCTTGCAATGCCCTTTTCGTCAATAAGTCATGGCCATTGCACCTTGCTTGATCGATCTCGATCTGCAGGAATGCCTTTCCACGAAATGATGTGGAATGATGGTCCCGGCAGGAGCATCCCCAGTCTGCAGCATGTCAATGATGCCCTTAGCGGCCTGATATCCCAAATCAAAAATATTAATATCTACGGAAGTCAGGGCCGGTAATGACAGTTCAGAGAAAAGAACGTTATTGAAGCTGACGATTGACATTTCTTCAGGAGTGCGCACGCCCATCTCGCGAAGTGAATGCACGATGCCAAGTGCCATGAGATCATCACTGACCACCAAAGCGGTAGGCGGTTCATCGATGGATAGTAACCTTTTTGCAGCGGCTTGTCCCCCTTCATGCAAAAAATCTTCATGCAGGGTATATTCCCTCCTTCGATCGATTCCAGCCCTCTCCAATGCCCGTTCATATCCTGATAAGCGATCAAGGGTCATCACAAGGGTTACATCACCTCCGATGAATCCAATCCTTTCATGTCCTAGCTGTATGAGGTAATCCGTTGCCTGTTCGGCTGCCAAGACATTATCATTATCAACATATGTTATCTCCTCGATGTAATCATAGGGCTTCCCAATGATTACAAATGGAAAAGCCCTTTCTCTCAAATAGGTCAGAATGTGATCGTTCATCCTTGAATACATCAGGATTATTCCATCCACCATCCCCCCCTGCACCATATTCACTACTCCTTCGTAGATTTCATCTTCGGTTTTTCCCGTGCTTAGCAACAGGGAATAGTGGTTTTCCTGGGCTCCCTCACTTAGACCCTGGAGGATCGTCGGAAAAAAGGGATTTTGATAATAATCATTTGACGAACTTGGCATTACCAAACCTATGATCCTGGTCGATTGATTGGCAAGACTACGTGCAATGAAGTTTGGATGGTATCCTAATTTAGTCATCGCCTTACGTACCCGTACCTTTGTTTTTTCACTTATCCGAGGATTGTTTGCAATCACTCGAGAAACTGTTGAAGGAGCAACATTCGCTAGCTGTGCCACATCTTTTATTGTGATGGCCATGCATTTCCCCTCTCCCCTCTTAGCCTTTATTGACTTCATTTTTAAAAAAGGTGAATACCAATAAACACTTCTTTAATATTTGTTTTATATTTATACATTTTGTATGTATTCATAATACACTCAGTTCAATAGTTATATCCATACTTTTTTTAATGTTTGTTCAATTTTTCAGAAAATACTTACTTTTCCGTTTTTTTCATCTATGTTTTAAAATTCAAAAAGAAGCTGATGTATGATCAGCTTCCTAAAAAACGACAGGTGTATTGGAAAATAAGAAGTCAGACGACTAACTACATAGGTTTTAAGCTAATTTCCAATCAAGTCCATAGCAATCAATAACGATAAATCCTCGTTTCATATGGACGTAAATCAATAAGGGGCACCTCAGGGCAATCATCATAATTAGCTAGTAAAAGTTCCATTTTTCCCCAATAAGAAAGGTCGATTTGATGGTGATTCATACTAAAATTACAAACTACCATGACTGAATTATCATTCATATTTCTTGTATAAATATAAAGTTCAGGGTGATCTTCCCATAACAATTCATATTCCCCATAAACGAGGACCTGATGTTTTTTTCGAAGTTCAATCATCTTTTTATAAAAATGATAAATGGATGACGGGTCATTTTTCTGCTGTTCTACATTAATGGCGCGATAATTTGGATTAGCCCTCATCCAAGGTGTTCCATGGGTGAATCCGCCATTTTCAATATCGTTCCATTGCATCGGTGTTCGTGAATTATCACGGCCGCTATGCCATATAATGTTCATGATTTCATCATGAGGACGACCTTTCGAGGTCTCTATCCGGTAAAAGTTTTTCATTCCGACATCATCATAATCATCAATCGAATCAAATTGGACATTCGTCATGCCAATTTCCTGACCTTGATAAATAAAAGGTGTCCCTTGCATGAAAAAGTATAGGGCCCCTATCATTTTTGCGCTTTCCAACCAATATTGATGATCATTTCCCCAGGTGGATACACTTCTCGGCTGGTCATGATTTTCAAAAAACAAGGCATTCCATCCTTTGTTTTTCAGCCCCTTTTGCCATTTGGTCATTGTGCGCTTTAACCCTTGAACATCAACATCGTGATTCTGTCCCCTATTCCAAAGCCCAAGATGTTCAAATTGAAAGATCATATTGAACTTCCCATTCGATTCCCCGACCCATTCTTCCGCCTGCTCAATCCTGACGCCATTGGCCTCACCGACCGTCATGATATCATAATTAGAGAAAGTCTCTTCTTTCAACTCCTGAAGGTAATCCAGAATCCCGTCCTGATTAGTATGCATTTCAAACGCAGGTACATACTGATGCCAATAAGGATTGGGCATATCCGGAAGGCCTTCACGCTTATGAATATGCGTGATCGCATCAATCCGGAAGCCATCGATTCCCTTATCGAGCCACCAATTGACCATTTCATATAATGCCTTTCGCACATCAGTATTTTTCCAGTTTAAGTCTGGCTGCTTTTCGGCAAATAAATGTAAATAGTATTGATTGGTCCTTTCATCGAATTTCCAGGCACTTCCGGAAAAGATGCTTTCCCAATTATTGGGCTCACGGCCGTCCTGCCCATCCCTCCATATATACCAATCCCGTTTCGGATTATCGCGGGAAGAACGTGACTCGACGAACCAGGGGTGCTCATCACTTGTATGATTCAAAACAAGATCGAGTATCACCTTCATCCCACGTCCGTGAACATCTTTCAATAACAGATCAATATCTTCGATTGAACCGAATTCATCGGAAACTGCTTGATAATCACTAATATCATAGCCATTATCCGCATTGGGCGATTTATAAAATGGACAAATCCAAATAACATCTATCCCCAAATCCTGCAGGTAGTCAAGCTTAGATATCAATCCTTTTATATCCCCGATTCCATCACCATTACTATCCATGAAACTGCGCGGGTATATTTGATAGCAAACCGCTTCTTTCCACCAGGTCTTATTCATGCTGTAACCTCCCGATCCTGTTTTCCACAAAGCCTTAGGGACAATGTTTGGCGGCTACCGACAATCGAGAGGCATATGATTATTTTGGTTGGTTCCGTTTTGAACGCTTAATAACCAAAGCAATGAATATACCAAAAATAAGAAGAACCAATCCTATAACTAACAGGTAAGGAATATTAATAATCGACTTAGGTGACAGCGTGTAGACTTCTGTCGTCTCCCTGTCGATTACGATAGAGTAACTGTTGTCCTTACTGCGGACCAGATCCCCATTCAGCATACCTCTCAACTCTTTATTGCTTTCAAGTTCCTTATCAGTAAGGTTTATCGTTTGAGTTTCAGTCGTATTGTTCATGGCGACGACAATCGTTTCTTCACCATATACAAGCTTGAATACCGAAGCTCCTCCTTTTTCATATAAAAGCTCCATATTCCCTTTTTTCAATGCTGGGTACATGTCTCTGAGGTCAGAAAGCTTTGTTATATATTCCACCAATTCCTGTTCTGTCTTAAAATTCATCAACTTATGATTATCCGGGGCAATATCGCCGTTTAAGGCAATTTCCGATCCATAAAATACGATTGGCACCCCTGGCATCGTATATAGATACGACAGCGCCATTCTCCATCTGGAACCTGGATTTTCGTTATGGTCGGCTGCATCCTTTGTAAACCGGGGCATTCCCTCCGTATCCATGAACAAAGCCTGATGGGCATTGCCCCCTAATTCATCTTCGCTTTTCGCAAACGCATCAAAAACAGGTTTCAATTCTTTATCGGGGGCAGCAAATGCTTCCCGTAGCTCTGAATTTTGCGGATAAGCCATAAAAGCATCGATACCCGTCTCCTTGTAGCTTGAAATCAATTCGGCATCACCTTGTACATCGCCGATTGTATAGAAATTTGATTTTTCAGATTTAACTGCATCCACAAATTCCTTCCAAAAATCCTTCGCTACGTATTGGACTTTATTTATACGGTATCCATCAATATCGGTTTCCGTTATCCACCATTTGGCAGCATCCAGTAAATATTTTCTTGTTTCCTCATTATCTTGATTCAAATCGGGAAGACCATCGACCCAGCCTGTTTCCAAATCCGTTTGGCTGCCGTCCTTTGAAATCTTTTTTTCTTCATGGAACCAACCTTGTTTTTGGGGATCGGTCAGCCAAGTGGAGTCAGGACCCACATTATTTGCTTGAAAATCAATGATCACCTTCATATCGCGTTTATGTGCCTCATACACGAGTTTTTTAAACTCTTTCATTGTCCCATAGTGTTTATCCGTTTTATAAAAATCGGCCACCCAATCGCCATGATAGCCATTTTCATCATTTGCGAAAATCGGTGAAAGGATGATAGCGGTATAACCCATATCTTTTAAATAATTAAGTTTCTTCGTGACACCTTCGAAATCCCCACCATTAAACGCGGAAGGGTCATTCACGTTCGCATCTCCATTATTTTGAGTATTTCCATCGAAAAATCTGTCGACCAATAATGAATATACGATTTCATCCTTCCAAGTTCGTTGTTCTTTTTCAGCTGCTCCTACTGGAATGGCGTAAAAAAGAAGCAACGGAATTAAAGCGAGTGATAACACTCTTTTTCTCATATCCGCTCTCCTCCTAGCTATCTCTTTACGCCTTTAAGATTAGCCTTTTGACCCCTTAACGTCAAATCCAATTTATAAAAAACTTTACACTAAAGGGACAAATTGGGGATACTGGTTATGGTTTCTGAATCGAAAAAGAGCAGAACATGATTAACGTTCTTTTTTTATCGTCTTGACCGCTTTATCCAAAGCCCTTTTTGGTTTTGCTTTTTGAGTGGTCATTTCATCCATGGCTGAATTCATCGGTCCCCATACCTTATTCATTTCCGGAATATTCGGTACTGGTTCAGCGTATTGTAATTGTATGCTTAAGGCTTGTGCCCTTTCATTTTCATTGATTGCGGCATTGTGTTTGATTGATTTATTCGGAGGGATTTCCCCTGTTAAATCATAACGCTGCATTGCATTATCATCATTAGTCAAATATTCAACTAACTTCGTAGACCAATAAGGATGTTTTGTGAATGCTGTTACATGCCAGCCTTTGATTTCCATGAACGTTTTCATTGGCTGGCCATTGGGTAATTCAGGCATGGGGGCAATTCCTATATCCTTCCGCTCGGTAAATGAGTTCCCGTCACTCATGATAGATGCCAAATTCCCTTGTATGAACAACTTTTCGATCGCTGCCTTGTCGCCTTTTGGAATCAAACCCGCCCTATACCATTTTTGGATGTATGCAGCCCCTTTTATGGCACCCTTATTATTCAAACCAATGTCGGAAGGGTCTAGTTTTCCATTCTTATCTTTAAATATATAACCTCCCATTCCAGCGATCACTCCATACGAATCATGGAAATCATTCCATTTGGCGTAGTAACCATGAACGTTACCCTTTCTTAATTCCTTCGCCATTTTATAAAGGTCATTCATCGTCTCAGGTGCCTTAGTCATCAATTTTTTATTATAAAAGAAAACGGATGTGTTTACGGATTTCGGCAATCCAAATACCTTATCTTGATACATTTCCCCCCTAATTGAAGGTTCAATGAAGGCATTCAATACCTCATCTTTCACCTTCACTTCCTGAATTAAGCCTTCCTTCACGATTTGCCCGACTCTTTCATGAGAAAAAGTTACGACATCCGGGGCCTTTCCGTTTCCGATTGGCCCATCACGACGAAGCCGCTCATACATCTCGGTAGCCATTTCAAGCTCTTCATGCTCAACGTTGATTCCATATTCTTTTTCAAAAGCTTCAATCACCGGCTTTAGGGCCTCCGCTCTACCTTTTTCCTCCCAAATGATCAATTTTTCCGGCTTCGCTTCATTACTGGCTTCGTCTTCTTTTTTCTTATTTTCTTTCACTGCTTCATTTTCCAAATCTGAACTGGAACCACAAGCACTTACACTAACGATCAAAAACATGGACATGAACAAATGAAAAATCAGCTTCTTCACTTTGATTCTCCTTTTTAAAATGTTTATTCTATCATGTCCAAAAGCACCAAATAATACTGTTTTTTCAGTTCAGTACTTCAAATAAAGCGACTTAATGAAAGCGGTGCCAATGCTATTGTTATCATTATATGAACGGCTTTGGTTTTTACAACATTTTCCTTGGCGTATTTATTTCCTTGTAGTGATGAACACTTTTTGTTATTTTTTAGTTAATAAGTGCTTCTTTTAATTGAAATAGGGTATATAACCATATTGAAAAAACACTTAACCTGGCTAGTGCAGCTTCATAGAGATCTCCCTCATAAACAGCTGGAAGTTTCCTTTTTCACATCCTCAAATACTTATAGAATTGGAGTGGTTTAAAATGGAATTTTCATCCATACACCATAGACCTAATGACAATTACGGCTATCCCATCAACACTGAAACCCTACATATCCGCCTACGTACGAAAAAACAAGATATCTCCTCAGTTGGATTGATTTTTGGTGATCCATACATATCAGATAATGGTCAATGGCAGTACGAAGAGCTTCCCATGAGTTTGTCAGGCAGCGATAACCGTTATGATTATTGGCATATTTATGTGAAGCCTCCCTACCGAAGAATTCGTTATGGGTTCAAGGTAACCTCAGAAGATGAAAGTGCTTTTTACACGGAAAAAGGCTTCTTTAAAGAAGCCCCCCGAGATCCCGGATGCTATTTCGCGATTCCCTATCTGCACCAAAATGAAGTTTTCGGGGCACCGGAATGGGTCAAGGATACAATTTGGTACCAAATTTTCCCTGAACGTTTTGCGAACGGAAACCCCGACAACGATCCGGAAGGTGTGAAACCCTGGGGAAGTGAAGACCCGGCGGTGGATAATTTTTTTGGCGGGGACTTTGAAGGAATCATTGAACATTTGGATTACCTAGAGAATCTCGGCATCAACGGAATCTATTTCACGCCAATCTTCCATGCTTACTCCAATCATAAATACGATACGATTGATTATCGGAGTATCGATCCGCAATTCGGAACGAAGGAAACATTGAAAACGCTCATAACCGAATGTCACAAACGGAATATCCGGGTCATGCTGGATGCCGTTTTTAACCATAGCGGCTACTATTTCCCCCCTTTTCAGGATCTGCTCGAAAAAGGAGAGAAATCGAAATATAAGGATTGGTTCCACCCACATAGCTTCCCACTTAAGGGAGGGGAAAGGCCCAATTATGAAACATTCGGTTTTTTTGAATCGATGCCAAAATTGAATACGGCAAATCCGGAGGTGAAAGAATATCTGCTCGAAGTCTCGGCTTATTGGATCAAGGAGTTCGATATAGACGCCTGGCGGCTCGATGTGGCAAATGAAGTTGATCAGCCATTCTGGCGTGAATTTCGAACAACGGTGAAAAATATAAAGCCTGACCTTTATGTTCTTGGGGAAATTTGGCATGACTCAATGCCATGGCTTCGCGGCGATCAGTTCGATGCCGTCATGAATTACCCTTTCACCAACCAAGTTTTTCGCCTGATCGCCTCACAAACCATCAATGCACGCGAGTTCACAGAAGAAATGACAGCCATCTATCACAGTTATCCGACCAATGTTTTTGATGTGACATTCAATCTTCTTGGAAGCCATGATACACCGCGGATTTTCACGGATTGCGGGGAAGATCTAGCTCGAGCCAAGCTCATCCACGCAATCCTGCTGACATTCAATGGCAGCCCTTGTATATACTATGGCGATGAAATCGGCTTAACCGGTGGCATGGATCCAGGGTGCCGAAAATGCATGGTCTGGGAAGAGGAAAAACAAAACACCGAGCTGCTCAATGAAATTAAGGCATTGATCTTCTTGCGAAAAGAAGAAAGATTACTTGCCAATGACGGGAAGTTCAAATTCCTTGATACAGCCGGAAACGAAAATATCGTGGCCTACCAAAAGTATAATGAAAAACGTTCTGTCGTGATCCTCATCAATCCGACGGATGTCCAACAAACCTTTACCCTCCCTTTGGATTTGGAAGGACGTACACTAACGGATTTAAGAACAAAAGAAACCACACAAGTTGGCAAATTTGAATTGAGCGGTTATCAATATAAAATTCTCGCAATCAATCATTGAGGCAATGAAAAAAACGGGGCAATGAAAATCATTCGCCCCGTTTTTTTCATTCGATTATTTGGATTTCATATTCTTTGAACCATACATGGGTTTGTGCCAAGTGAGCGAGCAGCTGTGGACCTGACATCAATTGCCCGAACCACGGCACTTTAAAAGCGGCACCCTTGGAATCTACTATATCGGTTAGCTTTTGCTTATCGAAAAACTCATGCAGGACCGAATTTTTATCCATCAGTAAGTCTTTCAACCACGCCTGCACACGGTCTGTATATATAGGGTTATGGGTTTTTGGATATGGACTTTTTTTACGATATAATACTTCATCCGGTAACAGCCCCTCCAAAGCCTTCCTTAGAATACCCTTTTCACGGTTGCCTTCCATTTTCATTTCCCAAGGAATGTTCCATGCATATTCAACAAGGCGATGATCCGCAAATGGCACGCGCACCTCTAAACTTGCACCCATACTCATCCGGTCCTTCCGGTCAAGGAGAGTCGTCATGAACCATAATAAATTCACATAGAAAAGCTCTCTCCGCTTTGCCGCTACACCGCTTTCCCCTTCCAATTTAGGCGTTTCGGCAAGGGTGGTCAAATAAGCTTCCTGCGCATATTCCTCAAGCCTCAATTTCTCGCGCCATCCCTTTTTCAATAAAGATACCCGCTCATCCGTAGATCTCATCCATGGAAAACCAGCACGATTCAAATCATCTTCACGATGAAACCATGGGTAACCGCCAAAAATTTCGTCCGCACATTCACCGGACAAGCCTACGACAAAATCCCGCTTGATTTCCTTACAAAACCAAAGTAAGGAAGAATCGACATCCGCCATGCCTGGGAGGTCCCTTACAAGGACAGCTTCCGTTAAATAATTTGTCAACTGCTCTTGAGAGATGATCGATGAATGGTGAACCGTGTTAAAACTATCCGACATCTTTTTAATCCAATACCCATCAGAGTTAGGCTGAAAATCATTTGCTTCAAAATAGCGCTCATTATCCTCATAATCAATGGAATACGTATGAAGCGGCCCTTTCCCTTCTTTTTGATAGGCGTTTGCAGCAATGGCCGTTATTGCGCTTGAGTCAAGCCCTCCTGATAAGAAGGTACAAAGCGGAACATCTGATACAAGTTGCCGTGTCACTGCATCTTCGACAAGGAAGCGAACCTTCTCGGCCGTCTCATCAAGCGTATCCCGGTGTTCTTCGCTTTTCACATTCCAATATCTCCAAATCCGGAGGCCTTTCCTTGATAAGGTAAGCGCATGGGCAGGCCTTAATTCCTGGATATTATGAAATACGCCTGAACCTGGCTTCCGGGATGGACCAACACCAAAAACCTCAGACAGCCCTTCGCGGTCAATCTCCGTTTTAACATCCGGATGGGCCAGAATCGCCTTCAGCTCCGATCCGAAAATGAACCCGCCGTCCCTTTCCGCATAAAAGAATGGTTTTACCCCCATGCGATCTCTTCCAACGAATAATTTCTGTTCCTCTTCATCCCAAATCGCAAACGCAAAAATCCCATTGAACAGGTCAATGCATTTTTCTTTCCATTCTATATAAGAAGTTAGCAAAACTTCTGTATCAGAATGACCGTTAAAGGAATATCCTTTTAATAATAGCTGTTTACGAATATCCTCGGTGTTATATAGCTCACCATTATAACAAAGCGTATATCTGCCGTTTTCGTGATTTTTCGTCATCGGCTGTTTTCCGCCTTCCGCATCGACAACCGTTAACCGTTTATGACCAAAGGCAACATGGGCTTCGCTCCAAACATTTTCTTCGTCTGGCCCCCGCTTTGCCAACGTTTTTGTCATGTTTTCCAGCGTTTTCGTTTTTGTCCGTAAATCTTTTTGAAAATGCACCCAGCCTGTTATCCCACACATTTTACACTTCATCCTTTCTATCCGGACTATCAAAAATATATTGGCTCCCTGTCTTAAAAAGATTTACAGTCCCTAAGTATCGCTTTAGCATCATCCGTAGGACCCCCTGCCCACAACGCCCGGCGTCGTTAATGAATTGTTGAGCAAAGCGTCCCGTGTTTAAACATAGCCTATGCAAAGACGGAAAGATGGTTATTTGTCCATAATATTTTAAAATATACAGTTATATTTTCATTGGATTTTGACTAAAAAGTAGGTGAGGATTCCACTATTGGAGGTATATGTATGAGTCAGCAACAACGAACTAAGTTAATGAACAGGCAAACAAGAGCTTTTACCGAAGGAACAGTGGAAAATATCAATCAACAATGGATTTTTTTTGATGATGAAACAGATGAGGCCTGCTCCATTGAAGACCACGTTGACAGCATCATCGAAGTGTACAGGGGTGGGCGCTGGCAGCAAGGAGTAATTGAAGAAGAGGGAAAAATCCTGCTTCATCGGGAAATCACCTTCTTAAGGGAAAATGAGCCCATTCGGATACGCAAAAAACTGCTCTACTCTTTTGAACGTTTATTGGAAGAATTGAACGACGATTCTTTTTTCCAATTTGTAACGACATTGAATTCACTTGATTTTTCTATTTATGATTGTATATATAGCTATAACCAGCTCACTTTTTTAAGGGCCGTCCCTAACCAGTCCGGCGTGAATTTCTTCACCTTTGATAACGAGAGCCAAATATGCCTCGTTCAGCACCACTTTTCTTATGGGAAGAAGGATCATGATCGTTTTGAATTCACCCTGAACACCGGAAAAAGGATCGTCATTGAGAAAGTGAATTCACAATAACGGGTAAAAGAAAACGGGTAAATGAGATTTCCTCATTTACCCGTTTTTCATTTATTTATTTAAAAATATACAATCCTTGTGGCAAGGAAAGCCCTAAATAAAGGACGAATACAAGCGCTACGATGAACAATATCCACATGGCACCTGTGCTTTTTCCTTTTTTCGTACGGACCAGCACCATTTCCATCGCCGCAATCACGATGATTCCGACAATCATTTTCACTGCGTAAGCACCAAAATCAGTGATCAGCATGCCGCCAGTAAGGAAAATCAATAGATAGAACAACCGTGTTATCATATGTAGCATTTTCGCTTTCGGGTTTTCACCTTTAAGCATCGAATATGTGACAAAGAAAAGAATGATTCCGATAACCCAAGCTGTAATATGCATATGTGTCATTTTTTTGCCCCCTCGTTCAGTTTCCATTTCATCATATCATAGGCTTTTACAAAAAAACAAAACTAAGGATCCACCTGAATGGGTAAAACCAACAATTTAATGAACATCATTTACATTTCTTCTTAACTGGTCCTCAACGGCGCATAACCGGCTTTTTACCATATGTAAAAAAACGCCATATATATTCAACCGGTCCGTAATTAAACAGACCCATCCACAATAAGGAAAGCAGAATTTGCAGGCAAAACAGGGCTATTAGGAAAACAAAACCTGTCGTATAAGAGACTGATCCATATAAACCAAGCCCATATGAATAAAAAATGGCCGTACATACCATCGATTGGAACAAGTAATTGCTCATCGACATCCTTCCGATATACGAAAGCGGGTATAACAGGCGGGAAGCCCCTGCCCGCTCCGCCAAAAGCGCGATTGCCGTGATATAAAAAATCGTAAGTAACGGTCCTCCCAAATAATCCTGCACGAATATCGTACCAAAATGGTATACCGTCACATATGGCAGAATCTTTATTGACATGCCCAATAGCAAGCTTACAATCGATATCGCTTTCAATTGTCGTTTATATTGGGCTGGATTTTGGAGAAAGCCTTGTTTTGCAACACCTGCTCCCATTAAAAAAAACGGAAAAATCGATAAAAAAAGGATAATGGCATTAAAAGGGTTGTTCACCATATACCAATCCAGCGCCCTTTGACTCATCAGTTCCGTAAATGTACCAGATTGATAAACTTCCAAAGACTGTTTCATCATCGCCGAATCAGTCGTAACCGCCATCCCTTCACTATCAAAAATGCCCATTATAAGAAATAGAGAACCCAATATCGCAAATGGTAGGACATAACAAACCGAGCCTAGCAGAATTAAATTCCTGCCCTTCATCTTATAAAAAAACAAAAGTGCAAACCCAAATACAGCATAATTAATGAGGATGTCCCCATGCCAGATGAAGAAAGCATGAATGCATCCAAGTATCAGCAGGAAACTTAGCCTTTTCATATATAGTAACGGAAATGAAATACCCTTTTCTTCACTCCTTACTGCCAAAATGATTGCCCCGAAACCGAACAGAAAGGCAAATAACGGATAAAAGCTGGCCTGTGCGACGATATCACTGAATCTGTACAAAATCCTGTCCCATCCTCCGGACCACCGCTCGGCACCGTCTATGTACAAAAGCGGAGAGTGGAATGAAGGCATATTCACTAAAAAAATCCCTAAAATGGCTAATCCACGTAAAATATCGATGCTTACGATCCGTTTACTTTCCTGCAATGGTACCATCGTGTCCTTCATAGGTACACCCTCTTTCATCCATACAGATTTTTCTATAACTCCATTGCACCATCTTTAACTTTCGTGACCGCTTTTTGCTTTTTTATCAGTATGACAAACAAGCTGCCCAATAAGCAAAAGATTCCTGCAAGGAAGAATGCCCATGTATAGGAGTTGAATATTTTGAAGATAAGCCCTCCACCGTACGCCGCCACTGCTGCACCGACCTGATGGGCCGCGAATATCCACCCGTATACGATCCCGCTTTTCTCCATGCCAAAGACTTGCCTTGAAATGCTTATGGTCGGAGGAACGGTGGCAATCCAATCCAACCCATAAAAAACGGAAAAAATGATCAATAGGCCGATTGAGCCTTCATTTAGCGCAAAAGGAAGTAATACGAGGGAAGCACCCCTTAGAGCGTAATACCAAAACAAAAGCCAACGGTTATCAAAACGATCTGATAACCACCCGGATACAGTCGTACCAATCAAATCAAAGATTCCCATGAAAGATAGCAGTGATGCAGCCGTCACAACCGGTAAACCAAAACTAATGCAGTAAGAAATGAAATGTGTGCCGATCAACCCGCTCGTTGAAAGTCCGCATATAAAAAAGCTTCCTGCCAATAACCAGAATTCCTTCACTCTCACTGCTTCAATCAACGACTGAAAGGCCATGGCGATGGGGTTCTTCTTTTGGGCTGTAACAGCCTCCAGATTTTCCTCTTCTAATCCATATGGAAGAGTGCCCACTTCCTTCGGATTGTTTTTCATGAACAAAAGGATGATTGCCAGCATGATCAAGCTAAGGACCAAAATTAATCCAATCGCCCATCTCCACGAGTAATTCTCAATGATGATGGCTAAAACCGGAAGTAAAATGAGCTGACCTGTGGCCGTACTTGCCGTGAGTATCCCGACCGCCAGTCCCCGCCTCTTCTCGAACCAACGATTTGCCACATATGGGCTCAATACCGTTAAAAACACTCCAGAACCCAATCCAATGATAATTCCCCAAATAAGAATGAGCTGCCACTCATGCTCCATGAAAAAAGTGAGTAAAATCCCTGCCAATAAAGTGGACATGGCCAATACCATCATTTTCTTCAATCCAAGCACTTCAATTAGAGCGGCCATGAATGGACCCGATAATCCATATAGAAACAAACTTATGGCGAAGGCTAAAGAAATGACGGACCGGTCCCACCCGAACTCATTTTCAAATGGAACGATGAATACTCCCGATGATGACCTAACGATTCCGGCTAC
The DNA here is from genome assembly GCF_056502895.1 of Bacillus sp. T-10(2022). Classification (NCBI taxonomy): domain Bacteria; kingdom Bacillati; phylum Bacillota; class Bacilli; order Caryophanales; family Bacillaceae; genus Bacillus; species Bacillus sp. T-10(2022). The sequence continues at coordinate 1,411,823 of NZ_CP113518.1, read as the reverse complement.
AATAATCGAGAAGAATGTTATGATTAAAATAACCCAGCTATAATGAATACGTTTCAATGCTCTCCCCCACAATCCAAGACTCTTACAATAAATGATGAAAAAATGAAAATTATGATAATTTGAAATATTTTATAATAATAACACTTTCTCGTTAAACAGGATGCTTTTTACCGAAACAAATTCCAATCTCTTGAATGACCATCCTTATCCAACAATGGCATGAGTTACTGCGGCTTATTTACGAATGCAAAAATATCGCCCCCGCAATCTTCATTTATCCGATCCGATATCTTCATAGCTTAATATGAATCCCATCGAACGGGCAAACAGAAAAAAACGCTGATCATTTCTGAACAGCGTTAGCGAGCTTCAATTGACGAATCTGCCTGTTTTCCCCTTAGATTCCCAGTAATCATTACGGAGATGGATTTTTTGTATTTTCCCCGATGCCGTTTTCGGAAGCTCATCGACGAACGACACACTGGTAACTGATTTGAAGTGAGCTAGTTTTTCCCGTGTGAAGGCCTTTATATCATCCTCCGTTAAATCCACGCCCCTTTTTGGCACAATGAAGGCATGCGGCGTCTCTCCCCACTTTTCATGGGGAACGGCAATGACTGCCGCTTCAAGAATGTCCGAATGTTCGTAGAGCACTCCTTCCACTTCTATGGAAGAGATATTTTCTCCGCCACTAATGATGATATCCTTTTTGCGGTCAACGATATCCACATTGCCATTTTCATCGATGGTGGCCATATCCCCTGTATGCAGCCATCCATTTCTCAATGTCTGGCTGGTCGCTTCTTCATTTTTCCAATAACCTAACATCACTCCATGACTCCGGACAATGAGCTCCCCGATATCCACGCCATCATGGGCCACTTCCTCACCATTTTCATGGATGACCTTTACCTCACTGCCTATGATGGGATACCCAGCTTTCGCCTTCATTCTGTATTTTTCTTTTTCCGAAAGATCGTCGAATTCAGAACGAATCAGCGATATCAGACTAACCGGTGTCGATTCAGTCATTCCGTAAATTTGAATGAATTCCCAGCCTAACTCTTTTTCCACCCTTGTAACGAATGCAGGAGGCGGAGCGGAACCCGCAACAACGATTCGAATATCCTGCTCGAGATTCGGAACATTCCGTTCATAATATTGAAACAAAGAATTCAGAACCGTTGGTGCCATATGCATGATGGAAACCTTATGCTTTTGTAATGCATCAAATATCCTTTCAGGGCTGGTTTTCCTCAAACAAACTTGAGTGGCACCATTTGCCGTATAATAAAATGGGGCACCCCACCCATTCACGTGGAACATCGGCAGTACATGCAAATATGTATCGCGGTCATTGACCCTGAAATGATGCATCGCACCCAGGGCATGTAAGTAGTTGTTGCGGTGAGTCAGCATCACCCCTTTAGGATTCCCTGTGGTCCCGCTAGTATAAAGGAGGCTCGAAACATCATTTTCATCCACGGTCTCCCGGTTAAAGCACTTGTCATCATAACGTTCCAGCCAATTGTTGTAATCGGTTTCACTTATCTCTTCATCTTTATAATGAACGATAATGTGCTCCACCGATTCCAATTCATCCTTGACAGGGGAAATTAGATGATACAATTCCTGATCTACAAAAAGGACCTTTGACTCGCTATGGTTCAAAATGAATACATAGTCGGCAGGCTTCAAGCGGATATTCAAGGGAACGATTACTGCCCCAAGCTGAAATACCCCATAAAAGCCTTCAAGCATTTCAATTGAGTTAGGTGCCAAATATGCCACCTTATCACCCTTTTTGACTCCAAGATCCCTTAAACCATTTGAAAGCTGGTTTACACGGCCGTTCAATTCTGCGTAGGTTAATACCTTGTCATCTCCAATGATGGCTTTCTTATCGCCATATAGTAAGGCTGCTCGATCTAAGAAATGCGATAATACTAATGGTACATTCATTTCCTCACCTCTAGTTTTATTTGAAAATTCTGAATTAGTATTATATTACCATATCTGTTTATAACATTTCAATAATATCCACCAGTGTTATATAACAACATATTAATAGGCAGATGAATCACATCAATCATCAGTCAACATACAATACATTGAAACTCCCTTCAGTGATAGGCTCATGGCCTGAGATTCAGGGGAAAACCAGAATAAAAAAAGGGTGATTTTCTTGCCGGCCATCGTAGGAGTCGTTCAAGTCATCAACGTCGGTAGCAGTGGAATTGTCCATATTGGTGACGTCTTTAAAATTAGTCCCTATTCCACCTCAAAAACGTTTGCAGGTGCTGGCTCGTTTAATACGGGTGAATCCATATCCCTTTATAATGCCTATAGCACCACGAATACAAATGATACAGATGGTGTTGATCAGCCACTGGTCTTAAATCTCTAATGTTTTAAGAAAGGAGTCAGTATGATCTTCAATATTCACCAGACCATACAAATTAATATGATAAAAATTGAAAGCATCGCCAATTCATCCGTTTTTCAAATAGGAAGTGCCGGGGTGATCAAACCATATTCCACATTGGCCAATACCGGTGGATTCACTGAGCCTGCTCCCGCAATTGAAGCCGATGTAATCCCATTAACCAGTTTCGTCCCGTTTACACCCTCCTAGTTCATAGGCATTCACCTACCTCCAACTTTTTCATATACTGTCTTATATGAGATTAACTTATTGTGAAGGTGGGGTGTTGAATCGTGAATCAGGATCTCTATTCATATTCCATACAAATGCAGCGTTTCCTTGAAGCCCAGGATAAACGGATCATGAAACTTGAACACGAACTCAAACGCCTGACAGATGAAATTGCCGAGCTGAAAAATAAACCGCCAATCCATGTGGATAAAATTGAATATAAATTCGATCAGTTAAAGGTCGAATCTTTAGATGGAACATTGAATATCGGTTTAAATCCAACTGACCTTAACAACATTGATGAATTTGCCGTCAACAACCAACCCATCCAACCAGCACCTAACCTATTTCCAGGCAGGGAAATCGTCGTCCAGGAAATTCACAACGATATACTTTCAGACTTGGAAAATATGATCAACGATGCGGAAACCCAGCTGAAAATATCATTGGAACCCTCTTATCATGACTTCATTAAGCAAGACGTCGAGCGCCAGCTTCATCAACGAATCAATATGTATTTCGATAATCTTTCTTACGCCGAACGTGCACCGCAGCAACGGGATAATATCAAGGAAAAGATCAGGGAAAAGGTGAAATCCGATATTCAAACTGCATTATTCCAATTCATTACCCATTCACAAGCCGAGACAGGAGGAAATCCAAATGGAGTTTAATGTAACCAATCACCAGCTTTGTGTAGGTGATATAAAAATTACCGGTGTAGCAAGCTCTGCTTTATTTCTCATAGGGGATGTACAAACGGTCCAATTATCTTCCGCATTCGATACCCCGCCGGAATCCCTTATCATCGGGCCATTCGTGCCTCTTTCTCCAGAAGGATAAATAACATGTTTTCTAGAATATCAAAAGTAAAATCTTTATTATCCGACACGGTATCATTCAGCTCCACCCTGCAAATTGGGGATACTTCATATATAGATGGAAATGCCCTGGCTATAGCCGTTCAGAAGAAAAGTGAAACTTTCGATTCAGCGGATATTCATTTCGAGAACTATGACATTTTTAAGAAACCACTTTATATCCCGAGATTGAATGAACCAGTCATATCAAGTTTTTCAAATCCTAATCCCTTCATACGGGTCGGCAATATCAATATAATCGGGATATCAGCCTCATCTGTCGTTGGTGTGGGGAACGTAGGCCATGCACGTATGGAATCAAGAGTGAAGCATATTCGGGATGTTCCTAAAAAACCCGAAGAGACACCAATCGATGATTCAACCAACAACACTTAAATTTTAAAAGGAGGGGTTCATATGCCCGCCATTATCGGCCCAGTTCAAGTATTTAATGTCGCTCAAGGAAATCTGTTATTCGGTGATTGCGCCGTCATTTCCCCTAAGTCTTCCTCCAAATCCGTTAGCGGATCCGGCTCAGGGAACACGGCTGCAATCGTTTTTACGGCCAATGGCCTGAATGGAAGCAACGTCCTTGATGTCAATGGGGTCGACCAACCCATTACAGGGAATAATTAGTCATAGAAAAAGCCTCCCATTTCCAGGAGGCTTTTAAATTCGGCTTATTTCTCTAACATGTTAAATACTTGCTCAACATCTTTGTCTCCCCTGCCTGATAAATTAACGATCAGTATATCATCTCTTGTTAACTCTTTTGCGAGCTTCATGGCGTGAGCTAGAGCATGTGAGCTTTCGAGAGCCGGAATGATGCCCTCTGTTTTGGATAATACCTGAAAAGCTTCAAGAGCTTCTTCCCCTTTTACCGTCACATACTCCGCTCGTCCGCTTTCTTTCAAAAAACTATGCTCGGGTCCCACGCTCGGGTAATCCAAACCTGCAGCTATGGAGAATGTCGGTTTTGGTTCCCCTTGTTCGTCCACTAACGTCAAACTTTTGAATCCGTGCAATACTGCCGGGACACCTTGAGAAATACTTGGGGCTTCAATTGGCTCTACACCAATTAAACGGACATTGTCTTCATCAATATAATGAGCAAAAGCACCGATCGCATTACTTCCCCCTCCTGCACAAGCAATGATGGCAGTTGGCAGTTTTCCTTCCTTTTCATGGATCTGGCGCTTCGATTCTTCACTTATGATTGATTGGAAATGTTTAACGATCGTTGGATATGGGTGTGGTCCCACTGCTGAACCAAGCAAGTAAAAAGTATTTTCATAGTTTTGCACCAAATCATTCAATGCCTCATCAACGGCATCCTTCAATCGACCCTGTCCCTTTTCGACCGCTACGACTTTTGCCCCCAGCAATTCCATCCGAAAGACATTCAATGCCTGCCTCTCCGTATCCAGCTTACCCATATAAATCACACACTCCATGCCAAACATCGCACATGCAGTCGCAGTCGCCACACCATGCTGTCCAGCGCCAGTTTCTGCGATGATGCGTTTAGCACCCATCCGTTTAGCGAGCAGGATTTGTCCGATCGCATTATTAATTTTGTGAGCACCTGTATGATTCAGGTCTTCACGCTTCAAGTATATTTTTGCCCCGCCAACCTTTTTCGTTAAATTCTTTGCAAGTGTTAACGGGTTTTCGCGTCCGACATATTCTTTCAAATAATATTGAAACTCCTCAATGAATTCCGGGTCATCCTTATATTTCAGGAATTCCGTTTCTAAAATATCCATAACTTCCTGAAGTTCACCCGGTACAAAGCTTCCGCCGAACTCACCAAAATATCCCTTGCTCTTGATCTCACTCGTCATACTCTTCTCTACTCCTTTAAAAAGGTATTTTTCTCCACTAGTATATAGTAAGCATTTATATCTTTTCAAACTATTCTGTTTATTTATCCAAAAAGAAGCGTCCCACTTATGGGACACTCCTTCACTCTTTTACTTCCAATAAATGCGAGCCGTCAAAGAAAAACAAGTAACGGCCGGTTACCTTCTTATTCATGATCCCTTCAACAGCCCGCGTATAAAGCTGAAGCTGCATCCGGTATCGATCGGCAAGAATCTCTTTTGCCCCTTCATACCCGCTGGCAAAACGTCCGGTGATTGTATCCGTTTTATAATCGAGAAGCACAAGACCTTGTTCATCCTCAAAGATACAATCAATAACACCTTGGATTAGTATCTCTTCATCTCCAGCTGCCCAATCGCTGTAAGCTTCCTTTGCAGGCAGCGACATCGTAAATGGCACTTCACGGCGAAGGTTCACGGCCTCTAGCATTCTTTGTCCGATTTCACTGTCAAAGAAATCGACGATCGTCTCAGGGTCCACAGCTTCTTTCTGTTCCTCCGTCAACAGCTCACGTTGAATCAAGTCAACCATCAGTTCCTGAATCGACTGAATGGTAATCTCTTTAGATAAATCAATATGCTGCATGACTAAATGTGTAATCGTACCCCTTTCAGCAGGAGTCAGTGACTTTTCTTGCATGAAAGTCGGCCGCTTCGTGATAGGCCGCTTAAATTTACGCAATAGCTCTGTGGAGCTTTGCTCGTCCTTTAGTTCATATTGACGTTTTAGTTCAGAAACGGATTGCTTGGAACGATACACCGTCGCCTCATGCTCGGGGTACTCCCACTCAAGCTGTTTCTTGATATCATCATAAAACTCGGAAACGATACTGACCTTCTCCGATTTCTGGACATGTTCAAGCATTTGCTCTTGAACCAGTGCCTCTTCCTCATCCAGAACAGCAAGCTCTTCACTTGGAATGACGGAAATGGACCAATTCGATGGGTGTGACTCCATTTCCAAGCCAAGACCTGCAGCCCCAAGAGAATCCCGATGGCGGACAAGGGATGGACCAATCCAATCAAGATAACTTTTTGCACCTGCCCGTACATAGTCCTTCAATAGCCAATCTCCATGTGCCGCATTACTTTCCCAGTTCTGCTGCGTTTTTTCTGCATCATTGATACTGGCAATCAAATAAAGCTTTTCCTTAGCCCTCGTTAGAGCCACGTAGAGGACACGCATCTCCTCGGCAATTAATTCAAGCTGCTTTTTTTTCTTAAAAGCCAATTGAGGGAGGGATGGATAAGTTATCCGTAATTCGGAATTAACATACTTTGCCGCAAAGCCATAATCCTTATCCAGTAAATAGGGCTTGCGTAAATCCATCATATTGAATTGCTTGGAAAGACCGGCAATGAACACGATCGGGAACTCAAGCCCCTTTGACGAGTGAATCGTCATCAGCCGGACTACATCTTCCTGTTCTCCTAAAGCACGAGCTGCCCCTAAATCATCTCCGCGTTCTTGCATCCTTTCTATGAAACGCAAGAAACGGAACAGACCGCGGAATGAACTTGCTTCATATTGCCTTGCCCTGTCATACAGCGCTCTTAAATTGGCCTGACGCTGTTTGCCGCCCGGCATCCCACCTGCAAAATCATAAAACTGCGTTTCGCGGTATAGCAGCCAGATCAAATCTGATAATGCCTCCTGCCTGGCAAGCTTCCTCCACTTCACTAGTTTTTTATAAAAAGCAGTAGCCTTTTCATAAAGCCCCGGATGTTCTTCCGGGTCACTCTTTCTGTAAAAATCAGCTAGCGCTTCGTAGTAGCTCCCTGTATGGAATAAACGCACCTGTGACATCTCTTCTTCATCCAGTCCGACGATGGGTGAACGGAGAACGGATGCCAATGGGATATCCTGTTGCGGATTATCAATCACCTTCAATAGGGAAATCATGATGGCCACTTCGGTCGCTTCAAAATACCCTGTTGATAAATTGGCATAGACTGGAATCCCTTGTTTTTTAAATTCCTCCATGATTTGCGGTGCCCATGGCATCGAACGAAGAAGAATGACCATGTCCCGATAGGTGGCAGATCGGTACTTTTTGGTTTTCGTATCATATATCCGTTGCTTTTCGCTTATAGCCTTTTTAATGAGCTTTGCCATCTGCCTTGCTTCGAGCTGCGCTTTTTCAAGCTCCTCGGCCTCAAACCCGCCATCCGATCCTTCCATTTCCGAATGTGCTTCCGGATCGGCTGTTCCGTCAATTAAATGGAGTTCGATCGGGTTTGGATCGTCTTCGGGATATGGGGCGCCTTTTTTCAATTGGGCATCTTCATCATAATCAATCTCACCGACAGTAATGCCCATCAACTGTTGAAACAAGAAATTGGTCCCATCGAGAACTTCTTTTCGGCTCCGGAAATTGCGGTTTAAATCAATTTTCAGTCCGGAATCAACACCATCATGGGTAAAACGTGTGTATTTTCCAAGGAAGAGATTCGGTTCCGCAAGCCTGAACCGGTAAATGGACTGCTTGACATCGCCTACCATGAAAAGATTCCCATCATATTCGCCGTCTGCCGTCACAAGTTTTAAAATGGATTCCTGAACCAGGTTAGTATCCTGGTACTCATCCACTAGCACCTCTTTGAACTGGTTCCTGTATTCAATGGCTGCCGCTGAAGGTTTTCGTTCACCATCCACCGTTTCCCCTGTCAAAATTTGAAGACAATAATGTTCCAAATCGGCGAAATCCACCAAGTTCTTTTCTGCTTTTGCAGCAAAGAATCTTTCGTCAAACCGTTTAACAAGCATTACAAGTGTATCGACATATCCCTTGAGCTCCCTTATATCCCTCAAGTAGCTTTCCGGTTTACGGGTAAATAACTCTTCCTGTAACGATTTGATGATTTTCTTCGCCTTATCACGGTACTTGGTAGCCTCATCCGTAATTTCTTTGATAAACTCCGCACCAGAAAGGCGTTTTGCCGTCCCAAATTTCACGTTTTGGATTTCTTCATAAAGAGCATTCCAGGATTGGTCCTTCAACTCTGAAAGTTTAGCAACCATGGCAAGATCGGCTATATAGTTTTCAGCCCTTGGTGCCGGCCCCCCAGGGATTTTTGTCAACGCAAGCGAGCGTTCCAATAAATCCCTGGAGGTGTCCAATTGTAAACCGATATCGAACTTCAATGAATCGATAAACGAAAGATCATCAATCCCATCATCATCTGCCAGCTCATACATGCTGGCGGCACCATCAAGCCATCGGTCCGGGTCTGGATTCGATTGTGAAAAATCATGCAGCGATCGAACGATATTCTGAAGTGCATCATCGTTTCGATCGCTAGTGAAAGCATCAACCAAATTAAAGAACTCTTCATTATCACTTTGCCCATACTGCTCCTCGAAAAGCTCTTCCATCACTTCATCACGAAGCAATTGGATCTCCGTAGAATCTGCAATCCGGAAGCCCGGGTCGATATCCGTCAGATAATAATACTTCCTGATCACCTCTAAACAAAAGGAATGAAGCGTGGAAATCGAAGCACGATTAATCAAGCTCAACTGCTTACGCAAATGCTGTGAATGCGGATTATCATTGATCGCTTTTTCTAATGCCTCACTTATCCGATGACGCATCTCGGCAGCTGAGGCATTGGTGAATGTAACGACAAGCAGTTCATCAACATCGATTGGATCTTCTTCTGAAATGACTTTTTGAATGATCCGGTTGACCAGCACCGCTGTTTTCCCTGAGCCTGCTGCGGCCGCAACCAGAATGTCCTGATCTTTAGCCCATATCGCCTTCCATTGATCTTCCGTCCAAGTCACGTCTCCTGGCAGAGCAGGAATTTTCGTTTTACTCATCGCTCTCACCCTCCCCCCTTAATAGCTTAAGAACATCATTTTGTTTTTTCTGTGCCAAATTCCTGAATTGGTTCTCCTCCAGTGACTGGTCGAATTGGCATACAGATTTAAAGGAACAGAAGGTACACGGCGTTTTTTCCTTTAGTTTGTATGGCGTTATATCGACATCACCATCGACCATTCGATCACCAGCCTCCTGATAAATACGGCGCACATGATGATTCAGAAGCGAAAACTCTTCCCTGCTGGCAACTTTGGAAGCCTTAAGGAGCGATCCGTCCTTTTTAAATCCAGCTGGAATGATATCCGACTTACCAGGATTTTCAATATCAAGTGAGGTATCCATCATTTGAATGACATTTGAATGATCCAGTACAAGTCCATTCATTTTAAAACTTTTATAAATTTCTTCTTCAATTTTATCCAAGCTGAGCATTCCCTTTGATTTGACAACAGGATTATGCACATGAAAATATAAAACCCCGGCAGGGATCGCTTCTTTTCCAATAAGCGACTTGGAATGGGTGACGACGATATCAAGGTATGTCAACATCTGCAGCGCGAGTCCATAATATACTTCACTCATGTTCAGTTCCTTTTCACTCGACTTATAATCGAGCACACGCAAATAGACACCCTCATCTTCTTCCGCTTTATCCACGCGGTCGATCCGCCCGATCAATTCCATCTTCGTACCGTTTTTCAATGTGAAAGAAAGTGGCGGCAGCTCGCCATTTTTTCCGAATCCGAGTTCTAATCCGATTGGAGCAAAACCGCTCACCTTTGCATGTTCACTTAATACGATCGAGGCCCGTCCAATCACGTGTTCCAGTTTCCTGCGTAAATAGTGATGGCGATTCGTACTTAACAAAATCTGATTTTGGAGTTTAGGAGCAAGTCTCTCCACAGCAATTCTGGCCAGCTCCAAGCATTGTTCCGAAGTCAATGTAGACCAAGGAATATCATGTTCCTTTAAGTAATCGGAAATCATTTTCAACGCTCCATGGAACATCTCGCCTATATCCGGCGCATCCAAACGGAAAATTTGCCGTTCCCTCAATTTCAAGCCATGAGCGGCATAATGGGAAAACGGGCAGCTATTGAACATTTCCATCCTGGATACACTCGTAAGAATGCTCTCACCGTATAATTGCTTACTTGTTTCCTCAGATAATTTCTTTGTCCTATTTTGATAAAAAAGGCTCGATAAAACCTTAGTTGCTGAAGGACCGGCCTTTTCATCATCAATAATGGCATTATATACATCCCACCATAGTGAATGGATTGGATAGTTCCTTTTTTTCAACTGCAATTGGGCAGCCAGGTACGATAGGGCCACATCATGATTCGCAGCATATTTCACCTGTTCCTCAGCAGGCAGATCGGACGGATCGTTCATATAATACACTTCGGAAACGTTAGGCAATACGTCCCTTACCCGTTTTAAATAGGATGAGGGTAAAAGTGCCTTTCCTTCCTCATCGGCAAGCGGATATGATAGATAAAGGGCCTCAGCAGGCGTAGTGAATGCTTTGTACGCTGTAAACTCCTCATCCAGCAGGCGCACTTTTGAACTTGGGGCAACATCAAGTCCACCAGCCAGCAGCACATCACGATCACTATCTGAAAATATTCCGTCAGATACAGCTTTTCCTGGCAGAACCCCTTCGTTCAGGCCGATAACAAAAGCTGTCTTCACATCATCCAGGCGGGATAAATCTAGGCTGGCGACCAATACTTGGTCAATTGCCGGCGGTACCAAAGAAAATTCAAGAGATTCCAGACCAGCTTCAATGATTACCGCAAACTGTTTCATGGAAAGCTCTTCCCCGCTCAGCAGTTCAACGAATTGGTCCAATAGGTCGACAACCGCATTCCAAGTTTGCTCATGCTCTCTTGCCGATACCAAATCACCTGCTTCTTCTGCCTCCAGTTTCAGCTTTTCCAATTTTTCAGGTACATGCAATTCTTCAAGATATAGATAAAGGGCTTCACACAATTCCCTGCCATTAGCAGCTTTTTTAACACGTTTTGAGAGCTTCAAGATGGGCTCGGTAAATAATTGCTTCATCTCATTCAACTCTTGCTCAAGCTTCATTTCCTTATCCGTTTGGTTCCGGTCCTCGAGTTCCAGGCCGCGGAATCGCCTGTAGGTCCAACGATCTTTGGACGTCCACCTGCTTCCTTTAATGCCGCGGGCCAGCACATAGTTCTCCAGCTTATCTACCTGTTCGCGCATCCTATCGTGATTTTTTTGCAGCGGAAATAGAAGCTCCGTCTTGATTGCACGAAATACCGGCTCATAACGCCAATAGCCATTGATGATCTCCAAAGTGGAACGAATCAGTTCAATCAGAGGATGATTCAGCATCGTCCGTTTGGAATCGACGAACAAGGGTATTTGATAATCCCGAAAAACGGTTTGTAAAATATCTGCGTATGCTTCCCCATTACGGACTAAAATCGCAATATCACGGAAGCGGTGCTGTTTCTGTCTGACCAGCGACAAGATGTCCCGGGCAACTCCCTCAATCTCAGCTCTGCGGTTAACTGCCTGGGCGATCGTTACATCAGGTGACTGCTCAAACGTTTGTGCAGGACGAATGGCAAAATAAGTTTCCAGATGATTCAGCCCTGGACTCTTTCCAAACCTTTCCGTCCCTTTTAAGATTCGATCTTCTGAAATCGGTATGCCATTCCTCAATCCAGCCTGATAAAGGTGATGATAAAGATTTCCCGTTTGCCTGAACAGCTGCAAATCATCCGGTGCATATTGCCTGTAGGGCTGATCTAACGTCAGTGAGATCGTTACACTCCTGCACAACTTCATCATTTCTTCCACAATCAATAATTCCTGTGGAGTCAAGCTATAAAAACCATCGATGTATATATCCGCATTCCTTATATATGAAGACTCTGGCATTTTCTCGATCAGCAAAGTGAAGTAGTCTTCGGAGTCTAAATATTTGTTGACCATTTCATCCTCAAAAGCCTGATAGACCAATTCAAGATCATGCAGTTTATCCTGAATGCCGCTGCCGGCCTGTGAGGTTTCTGCCAAATAGTTTTGAATGTCATCAGGCTGGATGCAATACTGCTTGAATTCAGCCAGCATTAGCTCCATCTGTGCAATGAACCCCTGCTTATCAGCAGATCGACGAAACATCTTTAACTCTTCCTTTTTATCATCCATGATCTTCCGTATCAACATATTGACGCCGACACTGTCCAAATGCAGCCGGCTCATCCCCCCGGTTTCCTGAAGGACTCGCCATGCAAGCCTGCTAAAACTGAAAACCTGTGTCCGGATCATTCCGGCAAGGCCTGGTGTTTTAATTAGTTTATATTCAGATAGAAACGTCATCTGATCAGGAACGAGGTAGATAATTGGATTACCTTCGGGATCTTCTGTCAATTTGGAGCGGATTTCGTCCAATATATTCGAAGTTTTCCCTGCACCCGATCTTCCCAGTAAAAAACGGAGTGACATCTCTTTTTCCCCCTTACAACATAATATCTAGACCCATCATACCAGAAATACTTTCGTCTCTATGACTAGGTTTCTGTTTCCAATTAGATTTACTTTCTATTATTTTACCGTTTCCCTTCAAAAAACACCAATCGTACGTTCGTATTTTTCCCCCAAAAGAAAAAGCCCACATAATTTTTGGGCTTCCACAATCATTCACCTGTAAATTTAAAATTGAAATCATTGACCGGCCAATATCGAACATCCACTTTACCGACAACATTTTCAACCGGTATATAACCAAAGTGACGGCTGTCAGCACTTTCAAGACGGTTATCACCCATGACAAAAAGCTTGCCCTCCGGAACTTTGGTCATGTCCGTCAATTCTTTTAATGTAAAATCACCCGTAAAATCCTGTTCTGGGAAACCTTCCTTGAATTTCTCAAGATAAGGCTCATCCACTTTCTCACCATTTACGTAAAGCCAATCATCTTTATAACGAATTCGGTCACCTGCAATCCCTATAACTCGCTTAACATAATCCTCTTGTGAATTCGCATGAAAAACAATAATGTCAAAACGGTTGATATCATGAATCTGGTAATTGATTTTATTCACGACAAGTTTATTTCCATCTTCAAGGGTCGGCTGCATCGACTTCCCTTCAACATCATAGCTTGAAAAGAGAAATGTACGGATTAAGATGTAAATAACAAAAGCTATCATCGCTGGTTTTATCCAATCGGATAAAGAATTCTTGTTTGTTTTTTCCATCTAGTTCAACCCCTACTGCATTTATATATTAATTTATTGTCCTTCTTCTCTCTTCATGCTTTTATTTAACCTGACTTCCAGTCTTTTCCCTACATACCATAGGATAAAGATGACGATTCCGATAATGATCGTTCGCACAGGTTTATGAATCAATGATACTAAATCGTAACCTACGAAGCTAATCGTAAAAATCATCACCGCTTTCCCACCCACTACTGCAAGTCCATATTGCAGCATACTGACTTTTGAAAGTCCTGCCACGATATTAACGATAGCCGAAGGTGTAAAAGGGAAGCAGAGTAATATGAACAAAGGACCGAATCCATGGCTCTCAACCCAAACCATCAGCCTCTGCACCTGTTTATGCTTTTGCAAAAATCGGAAAAACCTCATTTGACCATATCTTCTAATAATCCAAAAGATCAAAAAAGACCCTGCTACCGCACCAATCCAAGAAAATAAAAATCCCCACCAGAGACCAAAAGCCGTTGCATTAGCAAGCACGAACACCACTAAGGGCAAAAAAGGCAAAAAAGCTTCCAGCATCGGCAGCAAGATCCCAGGAATTGGACCGAATGAGCGATATTGCTGAATAAGTGCCGATATATGATCAAGTGTAAACCACTCACGTATAGTATCCAAATCCATAATTATCTCCCTCGACATGCTGCCATCATTGCAGCATAAACTTATTAAAAACTGTTTATTTTAGATATATCACTTTCCCCTGAAATTGCAAGAATTATTATCCATATATCTTCATACTTTCCCTATCTCCGGAAAACATAATCTTGTTAACGAATATTTCTTGATTTATCAAAACTGCTTGCAAATACACTGAAAATACATTAGGATAAAAATAGAACGCACGTTCTTATTTTACGGAATATACATACTATTATTAAAAACGCGCTATTTTAGAAAGGGGCGGTCATGATGACCCGCATTCCAGAAGATGACCGAAATATGATTGAAAAAGCCATCTACCTCCCTATGGTTATTACAGTCTTAAACCGGGATCTCAAGGTCATCGAAATTAGTCCGTTTAAATTAAAAAGGCCCTATTCGGAGCTAGTCGAACATATTTTAAAAGTGGTTCAAGACGAACTTGCCGAGGTACGGCGCTATTTGCGCAAGGAGAATATTAAGGTTAGTGAAATCAAACGCGATGAATCCTTCACGATGTATTGTTTTTTATATAAAGGATACGAGGAACATCATAATTATTTCAATCCCCGCCTTCGCAACAAAACAGAAGACTTGTTATGTCATTACTTTTTCGAAAAAAACCACCGTTCAAGGAATTAGCGGGTACAGGCAACCTCCGTAAATGTTTGTGTCCATGAATGTGGATGTTTGGAGCCTTAGATCATCCAATATCTTATATGAGAAAGTTACGCTTAATCAGTCAATATAGGAATTATCGTAACGGAATGTTTCGGTTAAGAATAAGCTGATAATGTTTTTTATTTAAAACTTTATCAGCAAATGATATTCCATCGAGTGAATTTGATTTTCTGATTGAACTACACTCTGTAAATGCTTCTTGATTAATTGCTAAACATATTTAATTATATCCAATCATAGCAACATTTCACTAATATATGGTGTACAATCTATTAGATCTAATTGGAATAGCAGAAAGTATTTTGTCTAAACACAGTATATTGCACCGATTTTCATTTTCAAAACTTTTGTTAAAGGGATTTATCCAGAAGAAACACATAACAAAGAAGACGGAAAGTACAGGCCTCCCGAAGAGTTAGCGGAAAGAGATAATAAGGGTTACATAGAGACAGAAATTATACATATAAATCTTCGTACCCTTATATTGATTTACGGCAATACGCTTTAAATAATGATATACGGGTGCTGTGAAGTGCAGTCCAAATAAAGACGGGGGAAATTATGAAAAAGAGCAGCCTTATAATGAATTCTATTCTTGGATATATTGCAATAGGAGTATTCGTTATTGGTTATATTAGAAGTATACCGGTATATAACTATATAATTCTAGGTTTTGAAGTAGATTACATTATTCTTACATTAGGAACGTCTTTCATTTTTGGATACATATATTACCTTGAGAAGCAATTAAAGGTCCCCAAAAAGGCACTTTTTATTGGGAGAGCATGTTTTTTTATCACTTTAATAGGTAGTTTCATTTTAGAAGTGATTTGAAATTCAGCATTCTCCCCCCCTCTATTTCTGAACCATTTGAGAGAAGAAGGCTGTACACATTTCAGTAACTTTATGATACCTACACTTAAACTGTGTGCAGCTAACTTCTACAAATTAGAAAATTACTGTAAAAATGCTCTATCCTAAGGAAGCAAAAGAGGAACTGTTTGTATATCGATGGTTTTTCAAAGAAGGCTCTGAAACATAAAAAAGAAACTTAAGATTTAATGGATGAGTTATTTGAAGATTAATTCTGATGCCCTTCTCATATGAGAAGGGCTTTTGGTTGTGACTTTTGCTAAAGTAAACATTGATATGAATGATCGTATGAAAGAATCATTCCATTATCCGCCTGTAGAATATCATCTTCTCCATATTGAAAACTCAGGTACATTCCCCTTCTTCACCAGTGACAATTCACCATAAATACCCAGGACCATTTTACCTAACCACAATTCTGACACCCGCTTCATTTTTTTATCACAAAGAAAATTATGTCCAAATCCCCATTTTTCGAATTACACATGGTAAATTATTATTTGGAGGGGAAAAATGAAAAAAATAAATATTCTACTGGTTGCTGTTCTTGTTTTGTCTTTATTTACTGGACTTAAAACAACTGAGGCAGCCTCAAATGTAAAGGTACATTTCATCAATGTTGGACAAGGAGATTCCATCCTTATTCAAACCGGTAACGAAAACGTTTTAATTGATGGCGGCGGTAAAGGAAAGGGCGACGAAGTTGTAGCCTACCTAAAAAAACAAAAGGTGAAAACACTTAATGCATTAGTATCCACTCACCCAGATGCGGATCATGTGGGCGGTCTGGCTTATGTGGTTAAATCGCTTAATGTAAAATCTGTGTATGCCCCTAAAGTTTCTCATACTACCCAGGCATATAAAGACTTTTTAACGGCTGTTAAGCAGAAGAAGCTTACAATAAAAAAAGCTCAGACTGGCGTGGAAATCAACACTAAAGCTAAGGATAATTCCCTTAAATTCATTGCACCTGTTAAAGAATATGCCAAGTCTGACTTAAATAATTGGAGTGCAGTCCTTTTACTTAAACACGACAAAAAAACATTCTTGTTTACAGGTGATGCTGAAGAAAAATCAGAGACAGATATGCTGGCTAAAAAACTGGTACCAAGTGTGGATGTACTTAAAGTCGGCCATCATGGTGCAAAAACATCAACTAGTTCAGCATTCATTAACAAAACAAAACCGAAATACGCTGTAATCAGTGTAGGAAAAAATGGCTATGGGCATCCTACTTCCACTGTTATAAAACGGTTGAATTCAGTGAAGGCCAAAACTTATCGCACAGATAAATCAGGTAACATTATTTTTACTTCTACAGGTCAGAAAATTACTGTAAAGACGGTGAAATAAATGGTACAAGGAATTATTGACCGCTTCGAAGGAAAGATCGCTGTCGTTGAAATCGATGGTGGTGACATGAAGGATTTTCCTAAAAGCGCTCTCCCAAAGGGAGCAAAAGTAGGAGATATGCTGATTATCGATGGTGATACCATCACCATTTCCAAAGAGGGCACTGAGAAGTTAAGAAAAGAAATTGACGATCTAATGGATGAATTATTTGAAGATTAATTCCTGGGCCCTTCTTTAATAAGAAGGGCTTGCTTTGGTTTGACTGTTTAACGCGGTATATACTTTGACAGTACCTCTGAAGCCTTGACCCCATTTGCTTCGGTGAACAGATAGAATGATTTCCTCTTTGTTTCCTCAATCCTCTGGATCAATTTCGTTTTTAAAAAAGAAGTCCGGTGCAGCTGGTTTTCGAAAGAACTGCATGATACTGCTATATCGATGGTTTGTCTATTCCTGAATGTGATGGTAGTATGTTTGGAATCCAGGCGGTCATAGGATACCACATGCTCATGTGATAACCAGATGCATTGAGGACGCAACGGAGATGTAGTGGGAAAGAAGAAAATCGAACTGGTCGGATCGATCGCAATAGGCGCTTTATGTGTGATGTTTATAAGCTGTTTTGTGCCTTGCTTGCGTCCTTCATAGATTATGAAAGTACTAAAAATAACCTCTTGAAAATTAAAAACAAAAAAGCACAGCGTGTTTAAATGATGCTGGAAACATCCCTTAAACCGTCCGCCTACTCACGATAGGCAAACATTTGCTGTACTCTATGCAAGTATTTTATATCATGTTTAGAGTTGAAAGCAACAGTTTGCTTACATTTGGCAATCTGTTGCTTTTTTGTTTCCAAAGAGGAGACATAGTTTATGAAGAAACGTATTGATGTAATCGCAAATGAAGAAGCATATAACAACCTATCATCTTTCATTGACGTAGAAGAATTAAATAAGAATGTACGAGTTTACCGAGACTTCATTAGAGTGTCTGTAAAACGTGTAGATGTACAAGCTAGATTAATTAAGTTGTTAGAGATTTTAAAGCGTCACAGTTGCAAACAAATAGGTGTGAGCTATATGTGTAAGAATACCATTGCAGCTAAGCTTGAAGTCTCTTATAAAACTGTTCAACGTTTAATGAAAAAACTTGAAGACCTCGGCATGATCCGCCAGGTACCCATGAAGAGAAAAAAGGATATGATGCAAACAGCCAATGCCATCATTATTCAGCCTGTGAAAGATGATATGACCGGCAAGACCCCTGCGAAAGAGGTCAAGAAGTGTCCGGCCATTAAAACAAATACTTCTTTCTTAAAACAAAATATTAAAAACAATAAACGTAAAGATGTTGCTCAATTCTCTCATGTGGATAATTCTCCAGAAAACTCTTTGAAACAAGCAAATTTCGTAGCCCATTGGGTTCCAGGTGTATTTAGTAACCTAGTTGGTTCATTCTACGAAAAAGCTGAAACTATACAGGAATTCTGGAAGGTAATTAAGCAATGTAATAGAGTGGTGGATTATTCGACTAACAAACGGGCATTTACAAGGAAACAGGAAATAGAAATCGGCACCAAAGCATTCAAGAAATTTGCTATGAAGATTAAGAGTGGAGTTAAGATGCATAAAGGGCAATTTGCTTACTTCAACGGCATTGTAAACAAACTTATGAATAATCTTTACTTTGATGCAGATTTTATGGACAACCATAATTAATCTCAGAAAAGGTGATTATTGATTTTCTTATAGAACTAAAGGGGCAGTTTAGTGCAAGAAGGATTACTGAAACAATTAGGATAGTTATTTATACTTTCGTTTGCTAAGGTTCTAGTGAGGTCTATTTTAAAAACACGCATTGTTGCCTGTCTGAACATTTTCTTCAGTATCATAAAAAGTTCGGACCAGATTATAGGCACGAACCACTGATTTGAGATTTTCAAACAGACTGTCATGTGTGTTTAAGTAATTGGAAACAGAAATCAGGATTAAAATGATGTGGTGTTTTAACAATGTAATTAAATGATTTCTCCATCATACTTTTTCACTCACTGTTCCTATATGATAAATATTCTAAAAATCTCTTGGACGCAAGGGAAAGTGATTTTTGCTCTCTCGTTGCAATGCCAATATTTCTAAAAGCAGGAACTTCAAGCTCTTTCGCTATAATTTTGTGAGGAATACGCTGTAAAATCAATTCTGGTAATATACTGATTCCTAGTCCATTTTCCACCATAGACATAATTGCGTAGTCATCCCATGTTGTAAAATTAACTTGCGGTGAAATATGGTGCTTCTCAAAAATTTCAGAGATTTCTGCTTTTGCTCCCTTTTCTAATAGCATAAAAGGACTGTTTAGTAATTCGTTGATTGGAAACTTTTCGCAATTAGCAAGCGGATGTTTTTGTGGAATCACTACCAGCAAACGGTCTTGCTCCAAGAAGGTAGTTTCAAGTTCTGTTTTTGACGGTAGCCGCACAAACCCGAAGTCAACACGTCCATTTATAATCCAGCTTTCAATTTCTGTATAATCACCAAGCAGAAGTTCAAAATCAATCTTTGGGTAATCCTTCTTAAAAATTCTAATAATGTTAGGGAGCCAATGGGTTGCTACGCTGGAAAATGTCCCAATACGGATCATCCCAGAATGCATATCGTGTAAGTCTTCGATCTGCGTCATTAAGATTTCATGCTCATTACAGATTCGCTTTAATTGGGGCAGTAACTTTAAGCCATCCGAGGTTAAACTGATACCGGCACGTCCTCTTTCGAAAAGGAAAACCCCCCATTCCGTTTCTAAATCGTTAATCATACGGCTGATTCCAGACTGTGTATAGTCCAATGCTTCGGCAGCTTTGGTAAAGCTACCAAATTCTACTGCTTTGATAAATGCCATATATTTTTGGATATTCATGTCTCTTTCCTCCAATCATCTGGTTTAGTCATGGACATCATGAAAAACATTCGTTTTTGTAATACATGTGAATATGATAAGTTATTACTAATAAAAATTCAAATTGGGAAAGGAAAAGGTATTTAAGGATGTTTTTTGTGAGTGATATTATGGAAAAAGCACCAGACAGCTATAAGGCTCCACTACAAGAAATGGTCTACGAAGCATTGACAAAGTTACAGATTGCATTTGAACGAGTGAATACAGATGAAGCAATTTCAATGGAGGACTGTATCGAGATCAATCAAAAATTGAATGTGAAAATGGTAAAAACGCTGTTCCTCTGCAATAGTAAAAAGACAGAATTTTATTTATTTATCACTACCGCAGATAAGCTATTCAAATCAAAGGATTTCAGCAATGCACTCGGCATTTCACGCGTATCCTTTGCTCCTGCAGAGCTGATGGAAAATATTTTGGGCGTAAAAATCGGCGCTGCTACTGTATTTGGCGTTTTAATGGATAAGGGAAATCTTGTGCAGGTTGTCTTTGATAAGGATGTGCTTTTGGAAGAGTGGTATGGATGTAGCGATGGGACTACAACCGGATATATGAAAGTCAAAACAAAGCTGGTCGTCAATAACTTCCTAACCTATGCAAAGCACATTCCGACTGTGATTGAAATGTGAAATGCAGAAAAAGAATGTGATTAAAATGAAAAGTGCATATTTTATTTGAAACATGCGCACAAATCGGTGTAAGTATTGCCACCCTGCATATTATCGAGGTCTGTGATCGCTTATATTAAAAAAGGTTAAGAATCTACGAAATATAAGCTGTTTCGCAGATTCGTAGGAGAAGACGATGAAATCTAAAATTCAGTTTATATTATCAATGATTATTTTCGGTACAATTGGTTTAGTTGTTCGATACATTGATCTATCTTCGAGCGAAAGAGCTTTACTAAGCAGTTTCATAGGATGCTTATTCTTACTGTTAATATTCTTCATGAGTAAGAAGAAAATATCATGGAATTTAGTTAAATCTAATGCTTTATTTTTGATTCTCTCAGGTATTGCATTGGGAGGGAATTGGATCTTTCTTTATCAATCCTACGATCATACAACACTTGCCAATGCAACGCTAGGTTATTATTTTGCACCTGTGTTTGTGATGGTTCTTTCTCCCTTTGTACTTCGGGAACAATTATCCATTAAAAAAATTGTGTGTATTGGTGTAGCAATCATTGGTATGTTAATGATTGTAGGAGAAGGCGTGAGTGCATCCAAATCAGATGACATACTTGGACTTTCCTTTGGATTAATCGCAGCTGCATTTTATGCCGCATTATTGCTTTTAAATAAATTTATTGAAGATATTGGAAGGTTAGAGCTGACCATCATTCAGCTTGGAACAACCACTTTACTTCTAATGCCATATGTTTTCCTTACTGAAGGATTTGGTATCTTTGAAGTATCAAGTTCTTCCATTCCTTTTATTTTAATTTTAGGGATCATCAATACAGGAATTGGGTTTTGGTTATTTTTCTCTGGTATGGAAAAATTAAAAGGACAGAGTATAGCTATGCTAAGTTATGTAGATCCATTTGTAGCTATATTGATTTCTGCAATTATTCTGAAAGAACAAATGACAATTGTTCAAATGCTTGGTGGGGCATTGCTATTAGGCTCTACATTTGTTAGTGAAATTAAATCAGTCAACTTTTCAAAACAATTAATGAAAACACCAGCTGAATAACGTTAAGAAGTGGGAAGCATTCGTTTCCACTGTTTTATCTTAAGCATAGTATTACTCTAAGAAGAAGCATGATTAGTGTAGAAGAGTAGGATAAATTTATCTTACTTTTTTTGTTTTAGCAATTCTAAGTCTTAATAATAGCCCTTATGTAAATGCAGGTATAGAAGGTATATAATATGCTATGGATTAAAAATTTAATATCCCACAATACAAGCTAATATAAGTCAGTCTTATTCCATTAAAGGGAGCGATTCTTTAATAAAGATCTCTTTTCTTAATGAACTAACGGGTGCGTTAGTTCTTTAACAGGGGGTGCTTCGGCAGCCTTTTGGGGGCAGGTTAGTGAAAGAGGGTTATGGTAAACTTAACTTATGGAAAATACAAAAAAGGTATTTTATATGAGACGAAATATTATTATTTTCATTACATTTGGAGTTGTTCTTCTATTATCGGTATTTTTATTTAATCATACTTTCTCTCGCTCTTATCATCATATATTTACGAAAACAACAGATTTAAGTAAAGAAAACATTGAAGGGTTATTTTTAAATGATGATTTTTATAGTGAAGCAATCACAAAAAGGTATGGGAAGAAAACAGAACAAAGTAGGAATGTAACAAATTATGATTATTTTGAGTTAAAGAAAGGAATTGAAATAGCAGTAAGTGAAACAGGAAACATTACGAGATTTATTATAACTAACAGTAGTTTAGAGACTATAAAAGGAATAAAAATTGGTGACAAAAAGGAAGATGTAATAAAAGTATATGGAAATAATTATTATTTTCGCTCGGAACAAGGAGTAGATATTATCGGTTATGTAGATAAAAAAAGCGATACATCCATAGAATTCTGGTTATTTGATGGTAAAGTTGATATTTATAAACTTGATAATAAATCAATGAAGTGAAAGTAATTTATCGGATTGCTATTTATTTTCCACTTTCGGTTGTAATAAATGTGAATAATTGTACTTAAAGTAACGGGGCAGCATTCCTGTAATAACTGAAAATGAAGTTTGAACGAAAAAAGACCTCTTGATAAGATGAATGTGTCCTAAGCTGGCCAGCTAAAAAAGGACAAAACATCTATTTGGAGGTCTCACAATGAATTATAACCAAAATCATAAAATCACTCAAATTACTTCTGAAACCTTAATTGTCGGAGTAGATATAGCCAAGCACAATCATGTCGCAAGAGCACAGGATTTTAGAGGATTGGAACTGGGTAAAACGTGTTTCTTTGAAAATACGAATGCAGGATTTCATTCGTTTCTAGATTGGATTAACCAACTTGTTAAAGAGTGTAAGTTAAATCAAGTGATTGTAGGCATGGAGCCAACCGGTCACTACTGGTTAAATCTAGCTCATCTTCTAAAAGAGAATAATATTAAGTTCGTATCTGTCAATCCACTACATGTTAAACGAAGTAAAGAATTAGACGATAATTCACCTACAAAGAATGACGTGAAAGATGCAAAAGTCATCGCACAATTAGTCAAAGACGGAAGATACGCCGAACCAACAATTCCACAAGGAATTTATGCAGAACTCCGAGTGGCCAAAAAACTTCGCGATCTTCTCAACGTTGACTTACAAGTCGTTCAGGGACAAGTTCATAACTGGCTTGATCGTTACTTTCCCGAATTTTTGACAGTGTTCAAAAGTTGGGAAGGCAAGGCAGCTATTCATTTTCTAAAGCTAGAAGCCTTGCCACATGAACTTGTAAATTATACGGAAGAAGAGCTCTTACTTTCCTTAAGACAAGTGGTAAAACGCAGTATAGGCTTAAAGAAGATACGAGCACTCAAAGAAGCAGCCAATCGTTCGATTGGTATTCGTCAAGGGGCAGCTATGGCGAAATTAGAGTTGAGAGCTTTACTAGAGAAGTATGATTTTATTCAAATGAAATTCGAAGAATTAGATTATCAATTAGATCAGTTATTAGACCATATCCCAGGTGTTACTCAGATGTTAGAGGTGTCAGGAATCGGTCGAGATACAGTAGC
Organism: Bacillus sp. T-10(2022); assembly: GCF_056502895.1. Classification (NCBI taxonomy): domain Bacteria; kingdom Bacillati; phylum Bacillota; class Bacilli; order Caryophanales; family Bacillaceae; genus Bacillus; species Bacillus sp. T-10(2022). The sequence continues at coordinate 1,388,124 of NZ_CP113518.1, read as the reverse complement.
AGGGTTTTTCGCAGAGGTCGGCGACCTCAGAGACTATCAACATCCTCGCCAAATCGTAAAATTAGCAGGTTTAAGTTTAAAAGAAAACACATCCGGAAAGCACAAAGGTCAGACCAAGATTACCAAACGGGGACGAAAGAAATTGAGGGCTCTCTTATTCCGGGCAGCCATGATACTGGTGGCAAAGAACAAGGCTTTTAAAGCTCTCCATATATATTACACAACACGTGCTCAGAATCCATTAAAAAAAATGCAATCTCTGATAGCCTTGTGTAACAAGCTTATTCGAATTCTGTTTTCAATCGGTAAAAAACAATTTACGTTTCAAGAAGACAAGATGTTAATGGATATCCCTCATATGGCAACATTTATGGTGCATCAAACAGTCGCATAGTTCATCGAATTTAAGGTTACACGGTCATTTAATTAACACTCATTTAAAAGTGAAGCACGGATTAGTCGGCAAAGCAACTAACGTGAGGGCTTAGATCCTGTGGGGCAGCATGACCGACATCCACCTCATGGAAAGGTTGAACGAAGGAATGTAGGAGCATCGACTCTGTGAGACATGGGAGGGTTGACCTCCATGAGACAAGTGGATATCCTAAAGTGCGATTATAACATTGATTAAACCAATTTTTTCCTATAATTGGCTAGTTTAGCATACACTTTTTTCGATAAATCCCTACCCTTGAGGAGTGATGCCGAGCTTACATAAATAACTGTTAATGATATGACTATGAAATTCGAAGAATTCTAGAGCAATCGTGAGATTGTGTTTAGTTTATTGAGGGAGGTTAGTTGAAGAAGGATTTATATCCGAAGTTAAAGAATAACTAATGAATTACAATACTTATTTTGTTAATGGTGTCAGGTTCGTTTAAGAAAAAATTAAAAGGAGAACAACTTTGATAAAAAAAATCGATATAACTAATCCTAAATTAGCTGAGGAAGTATTAAACATTCAATTACCTTCTTATATGGTAGAGGCAGAGTTAATTCATTTTTATGAAATACCGCCATTAAAAGATACAGTTGACACGTTACAACAATCCGGTGAAACTTTCTATGGGTATTACTTACATGAAGAGTTAAGTGGAGTCATTTCTATAAAAGTTGAAAAAGGTGTAATCGATATACATCGTCTAATGGTTCATCCAACACATTTTAGAAAAGGAATTTCCAAAATGTTATTAGAATTCATTGAAAACAATGAGGAAGATATTGAAACAATAATAGTATCAACGGGTTCTAAAAATACACCAGCAATAAATTTCTATGAAAAAAATGGTTTCTCAATTACAGGAGAAACAAATGTGACAGAACGTCTATCTGTAACTTCTTTTAAAAAGAAAATTAAATATTAAATAAAGTCTTATTAAGCTATTAGGTGCGTTAGCTGAAAATCGGAGCTGTCTTTAAGGCAGCTTTTTCTTATTGAACAAACGGGGCAGATTTGTGAAAGAAGAAAACGAATTGATTGGTGTTGAATTAAATACCTAACTATATTTTTTTATCGCTGAGAAGGAAGAAATATTTAGACAGTTGGTCAGAATGAATAAGAAAAAAGAGTCGGCAAAGCGACCCTCCTCTAAAGTTCTACGTGTTTAACTTGTTAAATATTTATTCAACGCTTGTTGTAAAGTTCCTAATGTTTGTGCTTTATCATGTAGTCTAATTCCTAAGCGTACCATATTTCTAACCACTTCAGCTCTTAACCCGGTAATCACAGTGGTACACCCCATTAATGAAGTGCCGTCAATAATCTTCATTAAATGATCAATTACTTCAGGCTCCATTTCCATAATTCCAGATAAGTCAATTATCAATGTTTGAATACGTAATTTACCAATCTCCACTAAAACTTTTTCCTCGAGAATATTAGTTCGGTATATATCAACTGAACCAATTAAAGGTAAAATACATATAGTGGGTGTTATTGGTATTATAGGCACCGAAAGGTTTTCAACCAATTCTTTTTGAGCCATTATCAATTTATCTTTGTATTGAGAATATGTGATAAAAAAAGTATTTAAAAACTTGTCTACTTGATTATTAATTTGTTTTTCTACCGAAAAAAATTCTTCAGTTATATTATTCGTTACCATGTTAAATTCTTGTAGGTTCCTCCACAATGTTCTTCGAATGGCTTGTATCCACTCTAATTTGAAATATAAAGGTATTTCGTGTGTCGCCCAAGCTATACCTTCTTTTTTAGCAAATGATTGAAGTTCTTTTTCTTCACCCTTAATAATGTATTGAACCAGCTTGTGGGCATTATTTATCAGGTCAATATTACCAATCGTTAAAATTTCTTCAATTTTGTCTTTCACATTAAATGCTTCGTTTAATAATGAACCTTCAAAATCCTCTTTATTTTCTTGGATGAATTCCAATAATTTATATGTATCTAGTGACTCCTTCATAATTTAATCCCCCTTTTTATATATACCAAAAGCACAATTACCCATTTAATTTAATTTCTAAACCCGTTTACACTATAATCTTCTAATTTAAAGGGAAAATGATATTTATGTTAATTAATATATTAAGATTTCTACGTAAACTAACGGGTGTGAGTCCATAGGGCACGAAATGAGGCTATTATATGAGTGGTCTCTTTTTTTATTTGTTCAGCGAATCCTAAAGAAAAAGGGGAAAAAAATATTCGGAAATATAAGTGATCCACCACAAATCCCTTACTGGATAAACATGAGGTGATTTATAATGAGGATATTGATATTACGGAGTTAGTTAAGAAGGTTAGTCCAAAAATATGAGGCCGTTATAAAACAAAAATAAGCCCCTACTCAAAGCGAGTAAGGGCTTTTATTAATCCTTAACGATTACACTAACGATATCACTAAATTGAATGTACTTAAAGGAACTATCTTTCTTTTGAATGCGTAACTCTTTCGTGACAGGATGAATGTACCCACAATAACCATGCAATTCTTTTGGATTTCCCTTATTATGCAATCTGAAACTTATCGGTAAATGATATTCCATAGCATAATGAATGTTGTTTTCAAATTCTTCAACCTGGTATTCATCAAGGACTGGCTGTTTATTTAAGAAATAATCAACCTCACCTATTTTTTTATTTAAGGCTTTATGTTCTGGCATAATCAATGCTGCTTGCCATTTAACAAGCCCTCTATCACGAATTGTACTCATCAGAAAGTTTCCTCCTCTACATCCATTATACACGAACGAATGTTCTTGTTGGAGTCAGAAAAAAATTCCTTCCCCGATTATGGAGAAGAGTATTTTTTAGGGATGATCTATTGCCACAACCGCTGCCCTTCTTCCGCAGCCAATGCATCTGCCTTGGTAACATGAACAGTACCAAATGGATGGTGAGGAGGTGCATATATCGAGTAAAGTTTTAGCGGAACATTACCTGTATTGGTTAAATTATGCCATGTGCCAGCAGGTATCATTATTGCATAATCATCATAGACGTTTTTTACAAAGTTTAAATTATCCTGTCTATTACCCATTTGAACAACCCCTTGACCTTGTTCAACACGTAAAAATTGGTCAACGTTAGGGTGAATTTCTAAACCTATATCTTCACCAACTTTAAGACTCATCAATGTAACTTGCAAATGTTTCCCTGTCCATAAAGCGGTACGGTAGGTAGTGTTTTGTTTCGTAGCCTCATTGATATTCACTACAAATGGTTTTGGTCCATAATCTTTTACCTCAATATTATTTCTTCCGTTTGATGATTGTAAAAAACCCAATTGGTTAGCATTATTAACACACCAATAATCATGATTTCTTACATAGTTATACATTGGTACATTAACATAATAAGGATTTTGATATTGATAAGGATGGATATAAGGAATATAGTACATTTTTCTCAACCCTTCACAATTAATAAAATTATCATATGCACTAATTAAGTGAATGTACTTGAAACACAGCTATAAATAAAAAATGCCCCTACTCAAAGCGAGTAAGGGCTTTTCAATTTATCGCATTCAAAAACAAGGTGTAAACTTATGGTATACATATTATTCTTTTGTATTCATTCTACATAACAAAAAACCCTCTTAATTAAGAGAAAGGTTTTTTTGATGGTGTTTAAAAAGGATTATTTAAAGTGTATTCATTTAATTAACTTTTATTCATCCAACACACAAAAAAAGCCTACTCACTAAGAGGAGGGCTTTGAAAGATGGAGGTACAGCGTGGGGATAGTACCGTAATTTTATTTTCTCCGTTCTTTTTCTTAATATTCATCCTACAGGAACCAAGACTGTTGAACTTGTTGAAGTTGCTGTTGAGCTTGTTCAAGCTGTTGCTGTGCCTGTTGGAATTGTTGTGGATCTGCATTACCTTGAGCTGATTGAACAGCCTGTCGTGCTTGTTGAGCCGCATTGATAGCTTGCTGATATTGTCGTTTCTGTGTCATTTTACATGTCTCCTACACCATTTTTGCTAAAGGCTAAACATCTAGTAATTATTGTGGACAAAAAATTTGAGATTATTCATTGGATTCCCCCTTGCACATAAACATTTAACAAAAAATAGCCCTTACTCAATACGAATAAGGGCTTATTGCTATTCAGCAAACAATTTAGTGAAAGTGGCTTTTCCAGCCTTCTTATCCGCAGTTATCCTTTTAGCTTTTTGGAATTTAGATATTGCTGATTCTGTCCCTTTTCCGAAGTTTGAATCAAGTGATCCAAGGTTAAATCCTTCCAAATAAAGTGCAGCCTGTAGGATCCAAGTAAGATTGCCTTTTGCACCCTTTTGGACAGTAACAACGGCAGCCTTAGTTTTAGCCCCCCATATCCCATCCACAACAAGCTTTTTGTTGAATTGTTTATTAAGTTCCATTTGTAACGCTTTGATAAGTGCAGTTTGGATTTCCGGACCATTAATTCCGTCCACAACTATCTCTGCATCATAACGGCTGTTTAACGTTTTTTGAATGGATCTGATTGTTTCGTCCCCTTTTTTCTTAGATGGTTCCTTAGTTATCTCTGAAGCAACCTCAGTCTTTGGAGGAACAGTAACAATGGTTTCAGTTTCTGTTTTAAATTTCAATGAAAGACTTGGCCTTTTACCTGATTGCATCTGTGAATAGGATAATCCCCCCGTCATTTCCAAGTGAGGATAATCTTTAAAGCCGGACCAATCTCCACCCCATGTAAAACCTAATTCTTTACCAATAGCTGCAACTCGTCTCCATTTTGTATTAATAGTCCACAATGCTGTTTTTCCGTCATTACTTACAAGGAAATAGTCAATTGCTACACCAAAGTTATGGAAAGACTGTCCTGGCTTTGCGTTGGTCACCTTTGGTTTGGCAAGATTGCTATAATTTTTACCACGGTAGCTATAATATAGTCGACCTTGACCATATAGTGCAGCTTGTTCTTCCATTGAGCGATGGCCAGCGCTGATTTGAGCGTAAATACCTTCTTTATAGGCACGTTTAATCATTTCTAATGCCGAGGCTTTCACAATTGAGTGAATACCAGAACCCATATTTTTAATTAACCGATCTAATAAAGTTTGCAATGATACTGTCATTTCTCATCGTCTCCTTTTAATTTAAATTCATAATAAAAAGCCACCCATTGGGCAGCTTATTTTGAAGTTCCTTCTCTTTTGGCAACTAACTCATAAAGTCCGGTTCCACCAAGACCAGCAAATGCCCCGGCCCATAACCTTAATACAATATCCATTTCTGTGAATGGAAAAGCAACTGAGCCTACTCCCAGCCCGATTACCAAGCTTAAGACTGGCAATACGTTGTTTGGTAAGGTAACCGTCTGTTTAACCACTTGAACCATTGCTGCTACGATTGGTGACAATATAGTCGTAAAAATTAATACTTGTTGCATGACTTCGTTATCCATTATTTTATCCTCCAAACGAATTTAAGATTTTCGGTATATATTCAAATGCAGCTAACAATAGCCCTGGAGCAGAAAGTAAAGCTACGATAATCTTCTCTTGCTTTGATAACTTTGCTACTTTGACATCCTTTTCTGCTGCGATTTTGGTTAATTGAACCTGTCCTTTTACTTCTTCTTGCTTTTGATTAAGAGTAAGTAAATGCTGCAGCATAGTTTGATTTTGTGAAACCAAGATATCTTTTTGGGAACTTGACGCTTGCAATACTGTTTTTTCAATCTGATCCTGGCCCTGCTTGATGATTGTTATTTCCTTAATAACTTCGCCATAGTTCCTTTCTAATTTCGCTATACGCTGCTCATGATTCTCTAACCGTTGTGGCATGTCCATCTCCTCCAATGTCCACAACCCCCTTTAACATAAAATTCTCTCTATCTCTGTATGTCTAGGATGTTTTTGCATAATAAAAGCCGCCCACAGTTTGTGAACGGCTGGTTATACTTCTGATGTAGTTTCTTCTAATAGGTATCCTTCTTCAATCAGCATTCCTTGATAAGGTTTAGGGACATCTTTTAGTTTTTTCATATTGTTTTCAATCATATAACGGTATAAATTAAGCATTCTTCAACGCCTCCAATTCGATTTGTTGTTGCATAACCATCATCGCTAAATCGTTCATTTGCAAAAACAGAGACATAACCAGCACTCCCAGCTGATCAGTGCTTTGAAAAGTCGATACAAGCGAGTTACCCAAGTCTTTAATAACCTTTGGTTCCACAACCTTATCCAATTCCTCCGGGGAAACCCCTTTATTAATCAAGAATTCCCGCATTACATCCATTGGCTCCATTTAATCACCCCCCTAAGGCTTTCAAACGTTTATAGAACTCCGTCATAGATTGTATTAAACCACTAATATTTGTGGTATTGTCTTCAACTCTTTGTACGGTATCATCAAGAGCGTTCCGGATGTTCTTGGCAAAAGTTGCTTTCACGTTGTATGGCGTCACTGTGAACAGGTTTTTGTCTTGCACTTGATAGGTTACTGTATATTCGGCTGTAGCATCGAAATCTTTTTCGTCAATACGGGCATATCTCGAGCCTAACACAACCTCTTTATTAGGGTAAGATTGCAAAATATCCAAGAACCATTTATTATCCCTCACGCCATTTTTATAAATCGCCATAATTTTATTTGACCTATTATTTAATTTCCCTATAATTTCAGCGTTTATAAATTTGTTGGTTTGATAGGTTGTGATAATTGCCTTCTCCCTAACAATAACACCGGATCCAACTTCTATTTGTGTCAATCCACTTACTGTAATATCTCCCTCGACCTTATCTGATACGTCTTCAACCTTAGGAGTTACCAACAAATAAGATAATTTATAGGGCGTGAATCCTGGGGCCATATTCGCTGATACATAGGCCAATGTTTGTGTTGGCGCATCCGTTCCATTTCCGAGTGAACGCCATGCTGTAGGCTTCCCAGCTCCGTCGACGGTTTTTGCTTGCCATCCGTTAAAATAGGCTTTCCACTCATCACGCAAAGGCAAGTACGCTTGCCCGAAACCAGTCAAAACATTACTTGTTCGGATGTATAAAGAACCACCATTACCAGACCAAATATAATATGCGTTTTCAATCATAGTCCCACTTTGGGTCATTTTCTGACCTAAAAAATTATACATAATACTAGGGTTGTTATCTTTAACATTGGAATTTAGGAAGTAATTAACTCCAACTTCTTTGTAACCCGTTTGGTTTTGTGCGGACGTGGTGTTATTAAAGTTTAAAGAACCATCTATAAAAACGTCTTTTTCAACTAGTTTTTGGACTTTCCAAGCACCATCTTGTTTGAATAACCTATCCTTATTCGTTTCAATTTGTCCTAGCTTTGTTTGGGCGAATAAGTATGATGGGTTACGTGGGACAAACGGCCTTTCGACATTGCCAAGTGTTAACATCGGATTGGAAACGTTGTACGTTCCTAAAGTTGACCCAACATAGTTATCGTACCTAATCCAAATCTCTTTAACGTCTGAAGGAATAACAAACGATTTCGATTGCGGTTGTATAGTTTGGAAGTCAATAAACACTAATGTTGCCCCGTTGTCCATAGAGTCCCTGCGCACGGTCAACCTCCCACTGTTTGTTGCTGATAATGTATAGGTTTGGCCAGGTATAACATTCACTTTGACATAGCTATTATTATAGGGGCTTGTTGCCACCAACTCTAATGAATATGGGCTAATGATCCTCGCATTTGAATGTATCGTCCACTCATAGAATGGAGGGATAATATTGTCACCTTCTGCAATTACATAAGGATTTTGAATATGTTGGACGCCTTGTACTGCTGGGTAACGTTCTAATACCTTCGCCTCGTCCCATTCAACCAAGATTTTTTTATACTCGGAATCGTCAACTTCATATAACGGGATAATTGGGTCTTGGAAGTCTGCAGTTGGTTTCATTTCTAATTCAAGTTCGGCATAATCAGTCATTATTGCAGATGGAATCGCACCACTGGAAGGTTCAGCATGTACTGTAAAGTAAGCATATCCATCATCCGCAATCCCTATCGATAATTGAGTAGAGATAGAAAGTTTCTGCGGAGCTGCAGAAGTATGAGTCATACTTGTTACGAAATATGTCCCGTTGCCCCACATTCTTAATGTCGCCTTATTTCCCGTTGGGGAAGTACCAAAACCATACCAGGCAAAACGCAACTCTTTAAAGTTAGCTCGTAACCACGAAACCTTTAGCGCTGTGGTTGAAGCAGGAATTCTCCCTATTTTACGTTCAACTTCCGCAATAATATCAAATGCAAACAATTGTTGTGCCATATCTCCACTAGTACCACCGCCAATATTAACAGTAGGGGCATCGCCTAATAGTGTCATTCTTCCGTAATCAGTCGGACCCGATGCGTTTGTTAATTCAAGTACGAATTGTGTTGGAGTTTGTAAAGCACTATTGAAACGATATTTGGAGACATGGGGACTTTCCACCGTACTACCCGAAACTTTACCTTCAAAGTTTGCAACCTTTACAATTGCCGGCCTTGTATCTAGTTGTGCTGTTGGTTTAAGGTCTATTTGCAATTCGACAAAATCAGTGTTAACCACTGACGCAATCGTCCCGTTTGATGGTTCGGCATAGGCTAAGAAATGGACATAACCGTCAGCGTCAATTTCATTCCCGTTTGCCGAACCTGTTGACAATTTTGTAACTGACGCATTAGTTGAAGTTGCTGACGAAAAATAAGAACTCGTTTGCGCTGCCCAACGTGTCAACGTCACTTTGTTTCCGTTCGGGCCCGACCCAAACCCATGCCAATTAAGAGTATAAGAAGAAAGATTATCTTTTATCCATTGGGTTTTTGCTGCTCGTGTCGCCCCTGGGATAATACCCATGTTTCGTTCTATCTCTTCTATAAGGTCAAAGGAAAATACAGTTTGAGCAATACTTAAATTGGCCGTCGTGGTTATTGTAGCCACACCGTTTCCTAAAGTGCTAATATTTGAGTAACCGGCAACATATTCACCCAATGAACTAGAATTCGGGGTAACCAATACTGTATCTGTTTTAGTTGAATTACTCTTCGCAAAATGCGGGTTTCCTGTTGTGTTGTTGGTTGTTTTCCCTACAAAGTTCGCCTTTCGAGTAAATGTGTTATTCTTAGTAAATTTACCTACACCTGAAATCACATTATTATCAACGATTACTTTTGTTTTCTTGTCGGCCAATACATATTTTTTATCACCAGTCAGATTACTGTTGGACATGTTAACAAGCGTTCGGCCTTCGATTTCAATATCAACTGGAGCCTTATTATTTCCTTTTAGAACGGACAATCCATACTCAATAGTTTCTGTTTGTCTGGATGATTCCATTACTTGGGCTGAAATGCTCTCAGCTGTCTCAGCGTCCAAACGATTTCTTTGATCTCTTATTGCTGCTGCCATTGAATTAACTTCTGTTTGCTGCCCCTTTACTGCTTGAATAATAGTATCTACTTTAGCATTATATTCAACTGCAGATTCTTCCAAATTCCCTTCTAGTAATTGTCTTAGAGATTCAAAATCTTTCACATAATACTCAGCAAGGGGAACAATATTCTGGTCCTTCAATGTCTTTTCAATAAAGAAAGAAAATTTGCAGATTGTCATGGACTGACCATTAGAAAAATACACATTTAGGTTGCCTTCTACGTTGCCTGGATGATTGAGTTCTTCCTTCAAGATATGTTCAACTTGTCCATTAATCCGGTCCGTAATTGTCCCAACTTTTTCAAATACACTTCCATCGGCCATGCGAAGAAAGATCTTCGCTGTGGCTGCTGTACTTAAAGGCAAAGGGCCACCATCTTTAGTTATATTAAAAATAAGCTTTGCTGTACCATTGTCTTGTGTAGTGAATTTAATGGAGGTCTTATACATGCTGGGTGTTGCAGCTACATTGGCATTAATGGAACCACTTTTAAAAATTTCATTTACCATAATACCCCTACCTTTCTAAAACAAAGTGAAAAGGACTGGAAAACCAGCCCTTAACGGATAAAACATAAAGCTATTCCATAACCCTTATCCGGGTCATATTTAGTCGTAATTTTCATGGCTCTCCAGCCTTGACCGAAATCTTCCGAACGTGTAGCAATCCCCTCATGTGGTTTTAGATAATCTCCTGCTTCCACAGTGTTATCTATTCGAACATAAACTTGTCCTAAAAGCCCAACGATATTCCACTCAGGGCGTTCTTCTCTTGATAAATAGTCCCCGTCTACCCATTCAGGATTTTCTTTAGGCATCATTCGGACTTCTTGGGTTACTTCTCCAGTATCATCATTGATAATATCGATAGTTCGTTCCTCATAAATTAATCCACCAAATTCATTAAGGATATATCGGTTTTTCCAATGGAAGGTCATTTCCCCAAGAACCACACCAGCCGTTTCGGAAATGACACCCAGCATATGATCTCCCTCAACAGCAGCTTTGATTTTTTCATTTTCCAACGTGACAATCGTTCCGGACTTGATTGCTTTTCCATCCACAGACTCGAAATACTCCGCATAATCGGAAAAAGAAGAGGATCCTGTAATACTGCCTGCCCCTTTAATATTCCCATTCATGGAGTCCAATTCCCATTTCGTATTAGCTGCAGTTGGACTCGCACTGTCCCCATAACCACCCCGAACACTGTAATTGTTATTATTTAAAACAGCATTACTTGCCATGATAATTTTACCGTTTTCATCCACTCCAGAAGTCTTGGAGTTATTGGAACCGATGATAGCATCCCGGCCACCTTCTGTTTTAGAACCGCCAGATGAAGCAATAATGGTACTTCCTTCCCCGGCAGCCTCAGAACTGGAAGAGGCAATGACGGCCGTTTTATTACCGGAAGCCTTGCAGTCTGATGTTGATGCTGCAATAAAAGAAGTTTCCGTTAAAACTTGACCACTAGAGGAAGCCACCCTTGTTCCTTTTGATATGTTGTTAGGGACAAACGTTTTGTAAGCAATCCCCGCAATTACGGCTGCATTCGCGTATCCCTCCGCATACACACCAATGATGCTGTTCTGTGAATTGACGGATCCAAGTCCATTTGTTCCGGACCCATCGTTGATCATGGAAATATTGGAGAGATTCACCGTGTAAATGGCACTACCAATACCCATGCCTTCTGGTGCTGAGTTGAATATTTGTACGTTACTGATATTGATATTGTCAGTTTTCTGATCTCCGCCAATAAGCGCTATATCGGTGCTTGCCTTTTTGAATCCACGAATATTAATACTATTTAGGCTAATGTTCCGAGTCTTATATTGAATGGCAATCACCGGGTTGTTCTTGTAGTCATAAGTAGGATCCCCGATTGCAGTAAAACCATTGATGGTAACATTTCGATAAGCAGACACTACCAGGGCTCTCGGTGACAGGTCTGCATATAGTCCATTGAAAACAGGTTCCAAAGCTGTGCAATCCGTGACTGTGACATCAAAGGCAGTTGTGGAAATCGGATCATTCGCTTCATGGTGCCCTATATGACGGAAATCATAAGAGCGACAATCTTTATAAGAAATATGCCCAATAATGTGGACGTCCTGGGATGCTGGCCAATCTGTATGAGCTTTGACTTCTACCCCTCGAATATTCTCGGAAGTAAAGTTATTTGTCACCCATACATGTTTAGAACCATCGTCAATTTCTATACCGTTCGAATTGGACACCCCATCCTCATGCGCTTTCCCTGATGGATTAAGACAGAAACTATTGCTGATAAAAACAAACTCGCTATAGTGGGTCGTTATGCCATCATCCCCATAGCCATAGCTCAAGCAATTATCAATCCAGATGTAACGGCAGCCGTCCTTTGTATAGGCAGTATCAGCAGCATGGTTGTATTGTGGAGCTGTGATATCAATTCCATGCAATCCGGCATTAATAGCCTCTACATCCTTAATCCATCCATAACTTACTTTGGCTAAGGTTAAGCAGCTGGACTTCTGTCCACCGACAGCTCCGACTCCACCTTGCCTGTCTGGATTCCAATCCAATGACAGGCCTTGGATGAATATATTTCTATTTCCGTTAAGGTAATCATTATTTGTGATGACCCATTCGCCGGCAGGTGTTTCTTCGTGTAATTTTAGAATTGTTAACCCTTTTCCGTCACCAATTAAATAGGTCCAGGAAGGCAGCTTTAACCCTCTGACAATATAGGTACCTGCCGGGACAAGCAGCCTTACCCGTCCATTTCCTAATGCCCTCTTAAAGGCTTCAGAATCATCCGTTACACCGTCACCGACAGCACCAAAGTCTTTAACATTTACTACTCGGTCAATCCGGTTCTTTAATTTATTGTATTCCTTATCTAAACGGTCTTTTAATAATGGATGAAGCTCTCCTTCCGTATCAAGACGGCCATCCACAACTTCTGCTAGTTCAGCCGTGTTCAAAATTAAATTATTGATACGTTTATTGGTGTTAACGATTCGGTTGTATACCGAGTCATCATCAAAGAAAATGTCTCGGGCATCATGCGCTTTTTTGGTTAGGACATGGGTTCTAATCTCCCCTAATAATTGATTTAGGGCACTTTCTGTATACCTAGCATTTTGATCCAATTCAGCAAGTAATTTTGCATTTTTAGTAGGATCATAATTTTTAATTAAATTAAAGGACATTTCTCACACTCCTTACTGTAGATAGGCGGAAACGGTAATTTGCGCGCCTGTTGGTATATTGGTTTCAGGAGTTACAATTACCCTATCTTTTAATAGGTTAATCTTTATAGCATTGTCCGCTGTCTCGTAATCGGTTCCCGTATCAAAACCATTTCCTTTAAGTAATATATCTTCGTTGATTACGATGGATATGGTGTTAACAGAAACTCCACCGGTCAATACAAAAAGAGCATCCCCTTGAACAGAGACACTCGCTGATGATAGATTGCTTGATTTAATGGTCCATTTCGTCCCATCAAATCGTAAGATCAACATGATTTGTTGGGGTAAGCTGTTTCTAATCCCACTCGATGTATTTCGGATGTATTTCGATTGCCTTTTGATTTGTATCTTGTCATCCACCTGCATATCATAGATATCTTTCCGAAAGTTAGAAAAGTTCAATTCTGGTTTGCTGTACTGATCAAGAGGATTGTACTTTATGTCAATGATACTAAGTTCATCCTGGTATGTCCCACCGCCACCAGTGTCAGCAATCATACTTATGGTATCTCCCTTAAAGAAAACCTCTTCAAACCCTTCAAGTCTCGGGTCATAAAAAATGGCCAAGTCTACATTTACTGTTACTTCAGGATAGGGATTGACCAAGTTTTCTAAAGCAGTTTTTATACTACTTTCTTTAGTGAACCTATCATCTCTAATATCATCAGCATACCGGGGAAATCCATCCAATAGATAATTCTTCTCTTCAGGGTGAACATATAAAACAGGATCAAATAGATACTTCCCTTTATCATCCTGCTTTCCATATCCCCATGCCCTTGTGGTGCTGTTTCGAGTGGATGAAGAAATTTGCAATCCAGCTACATTATACCGAGTGTCTAATAAATAATTCACTTTCTTACCCATTTGTTTATAGACATATATTTTGGTATTGTCTACATCCAATTCAATCTTATAATCTTCAACGATTTCGTCCATTAACGTTTGGGAATTTTGTTCCCCAAAATTCTCCTGTTCTACTGCTTCTATGGTTTTTGCAGAGGCATCCAATACATAACTAAACCCACTTCCTTTTAAAGCTATATCTAAAACCTCCGTAAGTTTCAATGTTCCCGTTTTGGATGTGTTCACCATATTGTTAACGAGCCTTGCCACATACGTATGTGAAGCAGTTATGGTTTTCGTAAAAGCTATATTATCTGAATCTATGTCTAAAATGAAATATCTCTGAGCCTTAAACCTCTTTTCATCAATAACGATGATGTTGTCATTGACCAACATGTCATATTCCACTTGGTTTTCCTCGGTTCGACTAATGGTAAAGGACAATTCCTTTTTTCCATTCAACCCATCACTTATGGTAGGGACTACGTCCACAATTTCAACACGTTCCCCTGTAGTTTTGTTTTCCACAAATATTTGATTCAAGAATACATCCTTTACCACCTCATATGTTGTATCGCCTGTGACTTCCAAATTAGGCGTATCCAATATTGGTGGTTCAGGTGTAGGGGTAGAAGTATCCAGATTATCAAAAAAAGAATCGATCGCTCGATTCACATCCACATTTCCTGTTATTCCATTAACTTTTCCTTCTTGTGTGTATTGCCAAACGGTCCAGCCAGTAATATCTGGGTCTGATGCTGTTGTGTATCTTGCAATCCATAGAGGGTAACCACTGGCATCGATACTATTTTTGTAGAAAGAAAGATAAGTGTATATCATCACTTTTCTTCCTTGAGATATTAGATATTCAAGAAAAGTTCTGGCAGCTGCTGTCAAAGCTGATTTTCCAATATTGCCTGAATCCGTTTCAATATCCAATACCAGGGGTAAATCCATTTCAAAATCTTTGACGGTATTTAAAAAGAATTTCGCTTCAGCTAATGCCTCAGAATTGGACTTGAAATTGGCGAAGTGATAGGCACCCACTTTTAAGCCGTTTTTCTTAGCATTAGAGATATTCGTTTTAAAAGTTGAATCAATATAAGTGGTACCCTGTGTTGCCTTAATAAAAGCAAACTTCACACCATCTGCCGCAACAAGTCCCCAATTAATTGAACCTTGCCAATGCGATACATCAATCCCTTTAATCATTCCATCACCTACTTATAATAAAACCTTGTGTTAAATTTGATGCTTTTCTGACTAGCTCCGGATACTTCCATGAGATTGTAGCCAGGGAGTAGTGAAGGAAAACGCCCTGTTGTCTTTGCGATTTTCCCATTCACAGTGATGTATTGGCGAAAAATAACGACCTGCGCATTTGTTAAAGTCTCATTGATGATTAAATACTCCCCAGTATTTCTGTTGCTGATCTTCACATCTTTTCCTGTAAGGGTCAATTCCACCTCAAAGTCATGTTCCGTGGTGTATAAACGAATATCTCCCCCGTTATAAACCCTGAATTGATAAGGGATTTGGGCATTACTATCCTCGAAAAGATAGACAAGATCTTCGTTAGGAATGTTCATTCCAATGCCAAATCGCTCCTTGCTTAAATTGTAAGCAGACTCAGTATTATATTTGGACTCCGCCACACCAGAAAGACATGTGAACTCAACTTGAAATTCCTTATGGTTGTATCGCTCTTCCTTTTCAATCGAAAAATTTCCATCACATGTGACTAACCATCTTTTATATGGCTCAAATGTATTGGAAATATAATAAGGTTCATCTCTTACCAATAATCTATAAACTTCACTTCTCCACAAATAAAATTGTTGAGGGATTACTGATTTTATAAGCAGTTTTACAGGTATTGCCCTTTCCTTGTAGACTACTTTTTTATGGTTTGTTTGGACTAATCCACTTTTGCCTGGTATGGACTGGACATCCCTTTCGACGATGGGTGCAGGTGGGCTAATTGATAGGAGATTTACTTTTGGTAATAACTCACTCAATTTCTGTTCACCGTTTCCATAATCGATTATCAAGTCATACTCTCCCATCACCTAACCCCCATGTTAAAAGATTTACTTTTTAATACATTCGTACTGCGATTATCAAGCACCCGTCCGACCTGGTCTTTGCCAAGATAAATGTCTCCTGTTTTTTCCGAAATAATCCTCAATAAATTAGCTATCTCTTTAGAAAGAATTTCATTTTGCCGTAATGTCGCATTTAATAATTGGCTCATGACTGAATCGTTGCTACTACCTCCACGTACATTCGGCAATTGATTAGGTCGCTTATTTCCACTGTCAATTTTCTTTCCTGCTAAAGCCAATAGCTTCATCGCGTCTGTTCGCTTACTCGGATCAGTAGGGATAACAAACTCTGGCCATCCACCCTCTGCTAATTCATACATGCCAGCATTATTAATCAACCCGCCTGTTTCATATCCATGGCCATGACCCACATATTTAAGCATGCTTGAGCCATAACGTGATTTAGCGTAGTTCATACCTGCAAGCAAGCTGTCTAAGCCGTTCATTTGGTTCTTGTGACCTGGGAATGCATAGGCCCTAAATGTTGGTGGGATTACCTGGACGAGTCCACGAGCCAAATTTCCAGAGTAATAATTGACATCTTTTACAGCTGTTGATTGGATAGCTTTTTCATTACCGCCCGATTCAGACTTGATTTGCCTTAACCATGCGTTAATATAAGCTTCAGTTACAGGAAGACCGTTCATTCCTAAAGCCTTCATGACAGTTCCACGCCATCTTTCAACTCCACTGCCAACAGGTGCCGCACTTCCACCTGAACCTATCAAATCCTCCATTTTATTCTTAACAATACCTGTGGATTTATCTTTGAGAAAATCCAATGTTCCACTTCCGAGTTTTCCTAACGCACCACTAAACCCAGAAAAGAAAACACCAAACTTTTCAAATACTTTTCCCATAAGCTTTTTAGGGTCAGATATATAACTCCATACATCAAGTCCTATATCTTTTACTTTGGAAACTGTTTGGCTTAGGATATTCCCTTTTGAGCCTTCCCCTTTCACACCTTTTTTATAGGCAGGCAATCCTGCTTTTAAAAGCTGTTTACTTTGCTGGTAAGGTAAAACCTCTGTCCCTCTAGGAATGTTCATTAATGTGGCTCTTCCTGGTGATAATCCCACAAAACCATCTGGTGTTCGGAAAAGTTCTGGACCTAAACCATCACCTAAAATGGCTGGACCTCCAGGATGGAACGGAGTCCCTTTTGCGTATTTTGCAGGGCCACCTCTTTTGTTTACACCGCTTGATGATCCACCACCAGTTGGGTTCCAATCGGGAATCTCAAAATCAATCCCTATTTTACCCATAACCCAGTTGATTCCGTCAGTTAAACTATTAACCTTTTTCGCCAAAGCTCCGGCCATACTACCTATACCATCTATTAATCCGTTGATAATAGCTTTTCCGGTACTTCTTAAATCAATATCTTTAAAGAAACCAATGATATTTTTCATGATTCCAAGGGCTGTTTTCTTAATGGCCTTCCAGGCTCCGTCCCAATCGCCACGAATTAAAGCTAGAATTGTACGGATTATTCCTAAAATTAAGGTAAGCCCATTATTGATCACTAACTTCAAGCTCGACCATGCAATTTTCACTATCCCAACTAAGATTGGCCAAAAAATTTGGAAAAGACCCTTAATTAAGCCAAAAACGACTTGTATATTGGTCCATATGAGAGAAAGATAATACTTTAATCCATCCACTATTTGTGCGCCATTTTCATCCCAAAACTTCTTGAATTCAGCTAGTTTTTGGCCTCCAAATGAAGTGATGGAAGATAGTGCTTCCATGATATACGGCTTTATAAAACCATAGACAGAAACTGCTGCTGACTTTATAGCATTCCATCCAGAAATTACTCCATTTCGAAAAGTTTCAGAACGAGTCCACAGAAGATAAAGTGATGTACCCAGCAAAGCTAAAACCCCAATGACTATTCCAACTGGCCCCGTCAATGCTACCAAACCTAACCTTAACCAGTTAAGCAATCCTCCTGCTTTTGCGATGGCCGGGAAAATTGTATTAAGTCCTGTTAGAAAACTTCCTAAGAAGCCAATGAATAACCCACCTATAAGAAGCAATGGTCCTAAACCGGCTAACAGTAAACCAAAAACAACGGTCATTTTTTGAGTAGCTGGTGTAAGATCTAGAAATTTTTGAACTAGTCCTTGTGTAAATTCTGATAGTTTTTTAATTGTAGGAGTAAGAATGGTCCCGATTTCTATGCCCGCGGATTCTAAAGATCCCTGGAGTTCGTCTAATGCCCCTTTTAAATTATCCCTCATTATAGCTGAGGCTTCTGCTGATGCTCCCCCACTGTTTTCAAGTGCTTTGGTCATCTTATCTATTTCATCCGGACCAGCTTTCATAAGAGAAAGCATTCCTGAAACTGCCTCTGTACCGACAAGGCTTGCAAGGGTTGCGGCCTTCTGTGTCTCTGTTTGACCTTCCATTGAACCGGAAAGATTCTCCACTAGTTGAGATAGTCCTACAAAATTACCCTCAGCATCCGTTATTGAGATTCCCATTGTTTCCATCATTTTGCTATTTGCTTCTGATGGATTTAAGAGTGCAAGTAAGGCACCTCGCAAAGTGGTTCCTGCCTGTTCGCCTTCCATACCAGCATTGGTAAGAATACCAATAGAACCAGATAACTCCTCCAAACTGATGCCCAGTGCTGCCGCGGGTGGACCGGCGTACTTCAGAGCATATTGCATATCTGTGAGATCAGCTGCAGATTGATTGGCGGTTTGTGCTAAAATATCCGCAACCTTACTTGCTTCTGAGGCTTCCAATCCGAATATATTTAATGAAGAAGCCATGACATCCGCAGTTTGAGCCATATCGGAACCCGATGCTTCGGCTGCACTAATTACACCAGGCATAGAACCTAATATTTCCTCCACAGTGAAACCCATTGCAGCCAAACTTTCTTGACCGGCCGCGACTTCACTTGCAGATTTACTTGTGGAGGCACCTAGTTCTAACGCAGCATCTTTAAGTTTTATTACTTCCTCTGCAGTTGCTCCTGAAATTGCAGCTACTTTGGACATTTGCGCTTCAAATTCTTTAGCTGTATTAAGGGCTGCTACTCCCAGACCAGCAATAGGTGCTGTAATATACAAAGACATAGATTTACCAAGGTCCTTCAATCCACTTCCAATACTAGTTAATTTTGATCCTGCTTTCTCTGCAGAATCACCAAACTTTGTCCATCCACTACTTGCGATACGTTGTTCTTCTTGTAAATCTTTTAGTTCGCCGGTTGTGCGTTCGATATTACGTTGCAAACTTTGTAACGCTGCTGATTGGTGATTATAAGATTTCGCTGCTTTATCTGCTTCCTTACTGCCTTCACCAAATTCCTCTACAGCTTTTCTATAAGCCACTTGTGCTTTTTCTGTTATTCTTCTTTGTAATTCAATTTTTTTATTTAAGCCATCGAGTGTTGTTTGGTACTTTACCACTGATTTGTCCGCACGATCGAACACTGAGAGATTGGCTTTCATCTCAGAAGAAACTAATTTCATTTTTGAACGTAAATCTGTAAGACCACTATTTAGATTAAGAGTGTCTAAATCTAGCCCTATTGACAATCCTTCAATTTTCTCCATTAATCACCCTCCCTTCACATGCCAAAAAAAAGCCCTATCCTCCGAATGCGGCAATTAGGGACTTTTCCTGTCTTGGCTTATTTTGTTCGCTGAGGATTTCAATTAGAAAGTGAAATGGCATGCTTAACACTTCATTGATGTCCTTCCCATTTTTCACATTTTCAAGGATGACCTTGTCCATATATTCCTTTTGTTTGGCTGGAGAAAAGTCCTCATCCTTTAACCTTTCTTCGCCAAAAACTTTTTTGTTTCATCGGTCTGACGTCCTTGAGCCACAAAGATAATTTGTTCTTGAAGTGTTTGAATAGCATCAGGTGCATGCAGACCATTAAATAGATCTTCTTTTGTAAATTGTTTGTTATAAATCTTGTTGGCTACAAATTCCAGTAGTTTATCGATCATTTCCTTTTCAGATGACGCATTTTTTTCTTTTTCACTCTTCTCCATTTCTTGTGTAAGATCCACAGCCTCATATACTACTGAAAAAGGGATAAATATTGGAGTTAGGTGTTTTTCTGTGACGATTTCCCCTTCTTTTACTTCTTTCACCAATTCGATCATGTTACGTTTTAAATTAGCCATTCTAAAACATCTCCTTTTCTTATAGGCTTTGTTAAAGATTATCGTTGATTTTTGAACAAATAAAAGAAGACCACCTACTATAAGTGGTTTTCTTAAGTGCACTTTTAATGAACTAACGATTTATTTAGAGTTGACACAAATTGTGCAATAAGTTAGAGGGATGGAATAAAAAAAGACCTTATTCAGGTCCCGAAGATTGCGAACGATTTAAGAATTCTCTAATTTCATCAATAGATATACCTAACTCTCGGGCATATAATATCAATTCTGCCCATTCCTTATCTAAGCCTTTTTCGATAAATAAAGAATTTGACATGTTCACTCTCCTGATTTTAGAAGTTCCCATCTCCCGATAGGATTTACCTGGAATTATTGTCTGATATTAAAATTACATATCCTCCCTCTTCTATTTCTTTAAAACCACGTTTAAACATACAATAAAAATATTAAGTGATAAATAATAATATAATAACTCAAGAAAAATAAGATAAATTATAGTAATTAATAATTAACGAAGGTAGTATCTAACTTAAAATATAGAGTGAACTTTTTTGCAACAAATAGGGTTCATATTTATTCTATATTTCAATCTACATTAAACAACATAAACCGACATCATTAAACACAATATATTTCGCTTTCCTATTTTACATAATACTGATTATTAACATAACAGTTAAAAATCACCGATTAAAATAATAATTTATTTTGATATGAATAGACGGTTCTGCAGATTTCAATCAAGTGGTTTATTTTTCCAGATCATAGCTTTCATTGTTGTAGCTTTTTCCTTTGCAACTAAAAGGGATTTACTTCAATAACAGGGTTCCTGCGGCATCATTTTTTTATGGAACTATTCTCCCTCAATAAACTAAACACAATCTCACGATTGCTCTAGAATTCTTCGAATTTCATAGTCATATCATTAACAGTTATTTATGTAAGCTCGGCATCACTCCTCAAGGGTAGGGATTTATCGAAAAAAGTGTATGCTAAACTAGCCAATTATAGGAAAAAATTGGTTTAATCAATGTTATAATCGCACTTTAGGATATCCACTTGTCTCATGGAGGTCAACCCTCCCATGTCTCACAGAGTCGATGCTCCTACATTCCTTCGTTCAACCTTTCCATGAGGTGGATGTCGGTCATGCTGCCCCACAGGATCTAAGCCCTCACGTTAGTTGCTTTGCCGACTAATCCGTGCTTCACTTTTAAATGAGTGTTAATTAAATGACCGTGTAACCTTAAATTCGATGAACTATGCGACTGTTTGATGCACCATAAATGTTGCCATATGAGGGATATCCATTAACATCTTGTCTTCTTGAAACGTAAATTGTTTTTTACCGATTGAAAACAGAATTCGAATAAGCTTGTTACACAAGGCTATCAGAGATTGCATTTTTTTTAATGGATTCTGAGCACGTGTTGTGTAATATATATGGAGAGCTTTAAAAGCCTTGTTCTTTGCCACCAGTATCATGGCTGCCCGGAATAAGAGAGCCCTCAATTTCTTTCGTCCCCGTTTGGTAATCTTGGTCTGACCTTTGTGCTTTCCGGATGTGTTTTCTTTTAAACTTAAACCTGCTAATTTTACGATTTGGCGAGGATGTTGATAGTCTCTGAGGTCGCCGACCTCTGCGAAAAACCCTGCTACTGTATCTCGACCGATTCCTGACACCTCTAACATCTGAGTAACACCTGGGATATGGTCTAATAACTGATCTAATTGATAATCTAATTCTTCGAATTTCATTTGAATAAAATCATACTTCTCTAGTAAAGCTCTCAACTCTAATTTCGCCATAGCTGCCCCTTGACGAATACCAATCGAACGATTGGCTGCTTCTTTGAGTGCTCGTATCTTCTTTAAGCCTATACTGCGTTTTACCACTTGTCTTAAGGAAAGTAAGAGCTCTTCTTCCGTATAATTTACAAGTTCATGTGGCAAGGCTTCTAGCTTTAGAAAATGAATAGCTGCCTTGCCTTCCCAACTTTTGAACACTGTCAAAAATTCGGGAAAGTAACGATCAAGCCAGTTATGAACTTGTCCCTGAACGACTTGTAAGTCAACGTTGAGAAGATCGCGAAGTTTTTTGGCCACTCGGAGTTCTGCATAAATTCCTTGTGGAATTGTTGGTTCGGCGTATCTTCCGTCTTTGACTAATTGTGCGATGACTTTTGCATCTTTCACGTCATTCTTTGTAGGTGAATTATCGTCTAATTCTTTACTTCGTTTAACATGTAGTGGATTGACAGATACGAACTTAATATTATTCTCTTTTAGAAGATGAGCTAGATTTAACCAGTAGTGACCGGTTGGCTCCATGCCTACAATCACTTGATTTAACTTACACTCTTTAACAAGTTGGTTAATCCAATCTAGAAACGAATGAAATCCTGCATTCGTATTTTCAAAGAAACACGTTTTACCCAGTTCCAATCCTCTAAAATCCTGTGCTCTTGCGACATGATTGTGCTTGGCTATATCTACTCCGACAATTAAGGTTTCAGAAGTAATTTGAGTGATTTTATGATTTTGGTTATAATTCATTGTGAGACCTCCAAATAGATGTTTTGTCCTTTTTTAGCTGGCCAGCTTAGGACACATTCATCTTATCAAGAGGTCTTTTTTCGTTCAAACTTCATTTTCAGTTATTACAGGAATGCTGCCCCGTTAGTTCATCAAGAAAATCAACAACTTAACAGAGCCTTCTACTAAAAAAGAGCAGGCATTTTTCCCACTCTTAGATTTCTTTGATGACTGGTTTTCCCATCTTATTATCAGAGGACAATAATTCCTCTAATCGCTCTTCCTCAACCTTTTTATTACCCGGTTTAGGAAATGAATCCCCTTTACGATATATCTTACCCTTGTCCTGAAGGTCTTTAAAATCAACTGTGGCTTGATATTTCTTTTTTTCACTCATTTATTACACCCCCGCCGGTGCGCCAGTACCAGGATAAGCTTTTCCAAAGATAGCTTGGAAGAGGGCATCACGGCTTGTAGTTTCGCCTTTTTTATCCATACCGAAAAGTACAGATTTAGGATCTTCAAACCCTTCCACATCCCTGTCCATGAATTCTGCAGTAACTTCTTCATTTTGAAACTCTACGCTATCTTCTTTCGTTTTACTAGAAATGTTAGGACGCATAAAAATCCCTTTCGGTAGGCCTACCCATTCCGTTGATCCATCTTGATATGTTTTGGCAAATACACAGGCTACATATGGAGGGAAATCGTTTGGACCGTATGAATATAGACCATCCACAGTTGATTCCAATCCAAACAATACTTTCTTATCCTCAACTGGCACTTTGTGAAAGGCTGATGTAACACTGATATTTCCGTTTGATACTGCAATTTCAGCTGTTGTATTATCACCGTAAGCCCTAACTGCTTCTTGTGGCATTTCAATCGTTATTTCTTGAAGGAACTTCACTCGCTCAGGTTCCATTGAAGTTATCTCAATGCCTGTTTCAGTCAATGTCGCATAATGAAATTCGTCAACCCCGGTTGTTGCTCTGTAATTTTTTTCTACTGCCATTCCTAATCACTCCTTTTATGATATAAAAAAAGACACATTATAAAGTGTCTAAGTCTTCTCTGTATAATTTTCCTCGGTACCTTCTGGCATCACGGTAAATACCTGTATCTTCATCCCATTCATCCACACCTGGACATTGATGAAAACCAAATTCCCACATGACTTTACTGATCTGTTCAGATAATTCTCTTGTCGCGGTTCTATTCTTTGACCACACTTCAATTTGATAAAGGCAGTCATATGTCAGCCAGGTATCATCTGCGAAGTCTTTAGGAAGAGGGACATCTAATGGATCTATGATGATATTTGGAGCCATTGTCACGCTGCTGGTTTCAGGAAAATCATAAAATTTAATCCTTCCTGCTGCCTTCTCCATAATAAATGGGTCAGCAATTAGTTGGTTATATACCATCCCTAATACATCCATTAAATCCCCTCCTTTATCACCCTTTTTATGGTGTCACGATATTCCTTCTCGGCATTTCTCATAGCCCTGGCTATTGCTCCCTTACCTTGTGGATTGGGATTCTTCACTGTGCCAAATTCATTCAAGTGGATAATCCTGTATCGATCTTTAGGGCCTTTCCAATGAATCTTTATAGTACGGGAACCATTCACCCACATTGGTTCGGAAATAGTCATTTCATCGATTGTCGCACCTGTATCCTTGAAGGATTCAAACTGACTCTTTAGTTCCCTGACAAAAACCTCGGCTCCTTTTTTTAGAGCCATATCGCTTAATTGCTGCACCTTCAATTGTCCGTAACGTTTTTCTATTTCAGCAATCAATTTCTTTTCTCCTGAAATTTTCACACTCATTCTTTTATCCCTGCCACAATCGTGATAAATCCTTTGTTCTGTAAGTCAGGTTGAACGTGTTTAACGTTATACCGCTTGTCGCGGTATTCAAGAGCATCGATAGAAAGATAATGCTTATTATTAGGGATATAATCTGCTTGCGGATCTCGTATCGTAATGGTGATATCAGATAGGGTTCCATTTGCTTTAGCAATCTCCAAATCTTTCATCCAAACATTATCAATCTTGGCCCATGCCTGATAGAGAATTTCTTTTTCAGACTCACCAGGTTCAGGTCCTTCATTTGCTACATACTTATAAAAATATATGGGTGTGCGTAAATCCCCTGTATTAACCCTTGGTGGTTTATATTTAAATGGTTGCATCTGTATCACTCTCCGGTATCAAAGAAATCCCTAAGCTTGTTATCTGACTTAAGAAATTGTCATCAAAATACTCAAGAGCATCATTGTAAGCATAACGGGTACGTTCAAATACAAGTTCCTTCGCTCTTTTATCAGTATCCTTTTCACCATTAATATCAAACTCTCCACAACTGCTTTTTATCGCAGAAATAGAAAAGGACAACAATCTTTTTAAATTGTCGTCCTCACTCGAATGGGAAATATGCATGCGCTCTTTAAACTCTTCCAATAGGTCAGATGTTACAACCTCCATTTACCTCACTCCAATCAAACGCCAGCTGGTGCAGGTGCAAACGAAATATCCAGATCATAGACCAATGCAGCTTTATTATCCTTTGGTTTACCATTCGCAAATTGCTTGATTGTGTAGAGCATAGCATCCTCGATTGCCAGTGTCTGATCAAATTTATTTGCTTTGTAACCCCCGGCAACAGCAGCTAGATATTGACCTTTCACAAAGAATAAAGTTTGGCCAACCGGAATTTCTTCTGACTCTACAACTTGAATGTTATAAGGTAAAGCTGTAACCCATTGACCATTTGCTGTCTGGATGGTGTTTCTAGCTTCAACACTAATTGCATCGATAGGATTTACTACCATTACAATCTTGTTGAGCACCTTACGCGCCTTGCCTTCCTCATTTGTTGATAATGCTTTAATGACATCATGCAATTCACCTGCA
The DNA here is from genome assembly GCF_056502895.1 of Bacillus sp. T-10(2022). NCBI lineage: Bacteria > Bacillati > Bacillota > Bacilli > Caryophanales > Bacillaceae > Bacillus > Bacillus sp. T-10(2022). The sequence continues at coordinate 1,362,438 of NZ_CP113518.1, read as the reverse complement.
ATGATCTCTCCATACTGAGAAGGAGCAAATGTCAAAGTGCCAGAAGTAGTTTTAGTTGTCACCGCCCCATTCTCAGCAACATCTTTCATTATGCCAACAGGTTCATTTTGAGAAGGTCCTCGGCCGTTTACTAAACCGTATTCAAGGCCAACAGAGTAAGATTCCACTAACAGGTTACGGACGTAACGCTCAACCCACTCTGGTCCAAGTTCAAGCATATCCTTTGGAATGACGGCAAAGGCAGTAAGTTTCAGTTGGCCGATTTGTTCTTCACTGAAGGCGGCACTGACTTGTCCTTTAATTTCTCCAAACAATTTACCCCACGCATAGGCTTTTGTTGGGTCAGACGTGATAAAGCGTGTGACAGCTCCTAAGTCCTGCAGGCCGATTGCATCCAATAAAGGATGTTCTTGCACCAAGTCTTCAAAAATTCTTTCTTGAGTCGTTACAGGAAGGATTGATTCCTCAGCAAAGCCTTCACTAGAAATAACCTCATTGAAGAATTTTCTTTCTTCTGATGTAAGGACGTTTTGGCCGCGGGCGGTAAGAATCTGAGCATCCATTTGTTGCGTGCGTACCTGAGTAGTGATTTTTTCGGTCAAGTCTTCAGCAAGCGCAGATTGCATTTCATCCCATGCCAAAGCAAGCTTTTCCGCATCTTGCTCTTCTGCTTTCACCAAGTTCATGTAAGCTGCTTTCTTTGCTTCAAAGTTCTCCATTTTACCTTTTAATTTCATAGTCATTCTGGTTTCCTCCCTTTAATTAAAAAATGAACCCTTTACGTTTTGTCTTAACTGGCTCGCGCTCAGATGGGACAGGGGGAAAAGGTTCATTGTTTTGGTTATTATTTTGTTTTAAATTGTTGGTAACTGCATTAATGATATCTTGTAATTGTTCGTCAGTAATGACTTCTTTTGAATCATCTTTAGGTTCATATTCCACTTTGTCAGCGAAACCATCCTTAACAGCTTGTTCAGCCGTCATCCAAGTTTCAGCCTCGATCAGCTTTGCAATTTCCTCACGACTCTTTTCCGTCTTCTGTTGATAGATGGATATGATTGATTCGTCGTAAGTCTCAAGAGCATTAAGAGTTTTCTTGATATCTTGTTTAGTTCCATATGCTAAGGTTGCCGCTTCATGAATCATCATTCTAGATCCTGTACGCATGATCACTTCATCCGCACCCATAGCGATAATTGATGCGGCAGATGCAGCCAACGATGTCACTTCCACAACGATATGTTTATCTAGGTCTTTTAAGTAATTGTAAATTTCAACCCCTTGATCAGCATCGCCGCCACCGCTATTTAATTTAATTCGCACAGTTGAGGCAGTAATTTCAGCTAAAGCATTTCGAACATCTTCTGCACTTGTGGCCGTATAAAACCATCCACTTTTACCAATCACACCTGAAATAATCATTTCATGCTCTTCTCCATTGGTTTGGTTCAAAAACTTATAAGGGATTGCTTGAATTTTTTTCGTCACTTAGTCTCACCTCCTTCAACAGGACCCGCAGCCTGGTAGTTTTTCGTAATAACAAATTCATCTAATTCTGGATTGTCTGATCGTTCCTTGCCAAACAACTCCCTCACCTCGTTTCTGGTAAACGCTCCAGAGGCCACTAATTTATCAACTGCCTCGGCATTTTCTATTAAATCCCTTTCTGTTAACCCAAACACATCTATCCGGGACCCTTTTAAAAAATCTTCTTTGGTAACTAATTTTGCATTTAATTCATCCTGTATTTTCTTGACGATTGGGTTATTACAGAACCTTACATAAGCCTTAATAGATGTTTCATAATCAGATAATTCACCATGAATTAAAGCATTGGGAATACCTAACACATTGGCTACATCATCAATAACAGACCGTTTTAACTTGGTTAATTCTTCAATGGATTGCACCTTCACATCGCCTTTTGATACTTCGTTGTATTCAAAACCTTTTAGCTTAGGGACTAGAGCAATGGAATTTACCTTAAACGATTTAAATAACTTATCAATGAAATTCTGCAGTTTATTTGTGTTCTTTTCATCCAGGGCTTGACTTGAATCAATTCCAACTGTTCCGCGAATTTGATTATTCCTCATGCTGATTTCAATCATCCGACTGAACAAATCAGCATAATCATCAAACATCCCTTCCATGAATTTTGAAAGTTTCTCATTGTTATAAGTTAGATAAATAACCTCGTCCATTTGGAATGATCGTTTGAACGTATAATCCTTAACGGTTACGTCTTTAAATTTGTCTGGATACACAGCATATTCATCCCTGACAAAATAGTCAGCTATAAGCAAATTATTGTCATCCGTCAAAACAACTAGTACTTCATTTTCATCAATCAATTTGTAGATAAAGCTTTGCCAAAAGTCCGCAGCACTTTGATCTGTGTTCGGCCTTACATTTAAAAGATAATGCCAATCATTATGCTGGCGCTTGTCCCCCTCCATAACCCGGAAGTCAGATTGGCTTATGGTACGACCGATGAAGTTGACGCAAATCTCCAAAGCCATCTTTTTTAAATATGTTCGATGGCTGGTTTCATCCATTAAATCCAAATCAAATAATGATTCTAATTCGCTATTTCTTCTTAATACGTTTCCTAACCATCCCATTTACATTTTCACCCCCTCCCTAGAAATTGAGTGCATCTAAAGCATCTAAAGCATCTGTAAAATCGTAATCCTCTAAATCTCTAGATGCCCAAACTCCATATAAAAACATCATAAAACCATCCGTTTTACGTTTGACTGGCTCTTTTTTTCGATATAACTTATTGCCCTTGTTATCAATAACAACCAATACATTATTTGTATACCAACGCATAATAGGATTTTCACCAAAAATGACTCGCTCCTCATCAAACGCAAGGTCAATTTTTGGGGATAACAAAGCACTCGCCGCATCTGGATTTCGAATGGTTTCAACTTCGAATCCTTCTGCTTCAAAAAGAGGCCGTAAAATTTCCATACGGAAACTATCTCCTATGATTTTCTTTATATTCCAGCCTTCATTACGGCGGTTAACGAACCACCCAACAACGATGTATGGATCCATTGAATCTTTATCTAGCACTTTCAATAAACCATCTTCTTCCCATTCGCGAATAGGCGCAAATTTGCGATGGTCCTTTTTGTTATTACCTTCTGCTTTTGGCGTACTATAACCGTAATGTTTATCAGCAAAAGGTTTGCAAACGAACGAATACGATAGTTCTCTTGGTATGATGTAATTATCGTTTTTCAAGAAAAGCAACCCACATGCAACAAAGTCTCGAATAGCTGCATAGTCAACAGAACCTATACATTCGCGTTTTTTCAATTCCGATAAATCATATCCTTGATTGGTAGCTTTTATTTTCTCCCATGCTGCAACTGATTTTTCTAAATCAACTTTTGGTAGATTCATACGTTTGGTAATGAAATTTTCGTATCCTGATGAATCGTTTTCGAGCTTCTTGTATTGCTTCAACACTTTCTTGAATAATGTTTTTGCATAGTTACTTAATGGCGGATGAAACTGTGGATTCGCCTTTTGCCACATGTCTGGATTATGCATTTCTTCTTCATCATCAATACAACACATGAATGGAAATAATGAATCTTCTTTTACCGAAACTTCACGCTTCAAAATACTCATAGCACGTTCTTTTAAACGATCAATAAAACCATCTCGTACAAATCCATCTGTACCAATAAAAAATTCCCGACTGTCTCGCACTTTACCGAGACCACCCGAGAATACATCTACTACATCATTGTTTTCATATTCGTGTACTTCATCATAAATAACACAACCATCGCGCAAACCATCTTTCGTGCTTGCGTTTGACGTATGGAATTGGAAGATAGCCTTTGTATCTACCGATTCAATAACAGCTTTTTGATGCTTGAAATAAGACTTCAAATCATCATTCATATCAATTGCATTGTAGACTTCTGCAAATGAAGTTTTAGCTTGTTTTTCACTGTTGGCCACAATTGACACATTATAAAATTTGATTCCGTGAAGCTCGCTAATTAGATAATTTACAAGTGCTGAAATAAAACCGTTTTTACCGGCTCCGCGTGCCATGTAAATGAAAAATTCATCGAATACTAAATCATCAGTATCCTTATAACGCAAGAAAATAAAACAAGTGATAAATGTTTGAAATGGCTCTAAATCGAAATACCACTTTTCAGCAAATTGTATAAACTGTTCAATGTGCTTACTATCGAAGTAAACGTTATCCATAGTCAGAATGTCCGCTTCAAGCCACTCGATAAGCATGATTCGCTCTTTGTTTAAAATGATGTCGCCGTTACGCCACATCGAAATATATTCTTCTACGTAGTTATAAGTAATCAAATTAAACTACCACGCTTTGGTTTGCCTTCCACAGATGATGATGCAGGGGCAGGAGTTGCCTTTAATTTAAATTTAATTGATCTTTCCAACGCGATTTTTTGAGCGTTAATTTTCATTTTCTCATTCATACTAGGATGGCTCTTTATAAATTTTTGCGAACCATTTTCGATGGTGATACTTACTCCATCACGATCAATCACTGTATCGCACTCTGCATCTAATTCATGCAGTCGAATTAAATCATTTACTTTCTTTACTTCCAGCAAATCATCAGTATCAATACGTGATAATAATTGATTTTTTAATTTTTCAAAGTCTATTCTTTCCATACTACCCCCTCCCCCCATCACCCCTAATGTGAAGGACTTATTTTTCATATATTTTTAGACAGTTGGGCCCCCTCCCCGGTCCCCGGGAAATTTAAAAAAGCCAAAAAAATTTGGCGGGGGGTGTTATTCTTTTTTTAGAAACCGGTTCGTTTCAATTGTTGATGCTTCCCGAACTTCATCACTGTTACAAGTAGGACACAAAGCAGGATTGCTCCATTCTTCTTCAATCTTTCCTGGCTTTCTATCACTTTCGAAAACTTCTTCGCAAACCATACAAACATAAAACATCTTCACCACATCTCATCATCCCAACGTTTCTTTTTCTGTTCACCAAACACACGATCATGCATCTTGTTATGACATTGAAGACATAAGGTTTCAAGGTTGTCTAATACCAAAGCTAACTTTGGATAGTGTTCAATCTCATACTTATGATGGACGTTGAGCTCCACACTCTTTCGTTCTCCCTCTACTTTGATTGAGTCCACATGTACCTTTCCTTCTCGCTTACACTGTTGGCATTCTCGATTGTCTCTATCCAATGCCTGCTGCCTTAACGTTTCCCAATCACCTGACCGATAAAACTTCTTCTTCTGTGCTTCTGTCTTGTACTCAGTCATTATCCTTTATCGTTCCTCGCATTCGGGACAACTCTAAGCTTTAATTGAAGCCTATCCGTATCCATATCAACAGCAATGTTTACTTTACCTTTCTCCATCCCTGCTCACTCCTTATCATTCACTTTTAAAAACAAATACTTTACATGCTTCATCAAGACCTTCTTTAGTATATTCTAACCTCATAAAAATTAGGAAAAAATACCTATTTTCATACAATTACATGTAATATTTTCTAACATATGATACTATGGTTCTGGTATTAGAAAATTATTCAAGGAGTGTTAAAAAATGAAAAAAGTCATCAAAAAAATGTATATTGTCATGTTGATCTCAGTAATAGGGATTACTGGACTATTTACATTTACACCAAGTGCATCAGCAGCATCGGGTTGTAATGATACTTCTTCAGGTTCAGGGTATAATAAAACTTTTAAAGTATGTGGGAAAGATTCAGGTGACAATGTAATTGGATCAATTGGACCATCTGGATTTATGTCTTATGGTAAGGAATATTGGAAAATGGATTTGCAAAGATATGTAAATGGAAGCTATCAAACAATTGGAACTCGGACTGGTTACATAGATTTTTTCAGCCCTTCAAGTAGAACATTTACAAATGTATCGAAAAAAAATGCTAAAACTAGAATAAAGGTAACTTTTTATACTGATTCGTCTTATTCATATGCAAATGGAACTGTTTATTCAGGATACTGGTATAGATAACATTAACTGAATAGCCATCACAAACACAAAAAAGCACTGACTCAAAGGTTAGTGCTTTTTCTAAATTATAAAATTGATAGGAAACAGTTAGTTTAGTTCTATTATTTCATTCTTCCACTTCTTTTTGCTTATACGTTCAAAAAAAGTTAATTTCCCGCAAATAAAAAGCACCCAATGAATGAGTGCCCTTGATTTCATGACATTCCTTTAACTGATATATCCAAGACTTCTGACATTGGAAAAACTCCCTATATACATTACCGTTCATGCATTCTGTTCTAAATTCTCTATATAAATGGTCACATTTATTAATGGTTTCAAGCTGCTCGTTATTCTGACGAACCCTAGCTGTTGGTGTTCTAAATACCATCAACTCACCTGCTTTCTCCAAAAAATAAAGAACTCCCAAAGAAATTCTCAGAATTTAATATGCCTTTTTCAAAATAGGTAAAAGCTCGTCTAATAGGTTCACATCTTTATTTTCTAACTGAAGCCATGGTATAAAATTCATTCCACCTTTGTCATTCACCATTTCAGCTTTCCCATAGTATTCTTCTCCATTTGAAGCGATATAAACATCCCAAAACCTTGTAACATTACCTTCATACTCAATACTAACCAAATAATGTTTGACGTTAAATATTTTATGATTTGACAAAACAAGAACCTCCTTCCACCCTATTATTCGACAAAAGGCCTGTATTTCCTTCTTTTCCCACACAAAAAACGACACTCGTAATTTGAGTGCCGCCCCTTTTCTTTATTCCCGATGATATAAATTTACCATGTCTAAATCCAAATGAATGAAAGTTATATGAAAATATTTCTAAATAATCTTGAAAGTTTTTTGAAACATTTTTGAAACTAACTCCCTACGGTTACAGCAAGATTAAGCGTTAAAGCCAAGCGATAGAAGGCTTTCCATCTAATCTTTCCATAAGTGACATGGCTAATTGCAGGCTGGAATTTAAAACAGTACACCTGAAAATCATTTATATAATCGCTGTCCTGAGACATGTAACGTTCTTCAATTAAAAATCTCTCCATTTTAGGCAATCGTCTTACAGCCCATTCAGTACGTTCACAATAATCTTTTTGATATCTTTGTTGATCCGCATTATAGATGGCAATATCACCTGTCTGATCACTAGTCTGATTAGTTGGGCCATGATAACGTACTTCTGAGCTTGCTGTTACCGATGCTTCTCGCTCTTCAAAGATTAAGTATTTATATAGGCGATATATTTCCAAATGAGACTCCACAGCTGACTGCGTAGCATTCCGATCTAATTCAGGTAATTTAAAGCTCATTGTATCCCCCATTTCTTAAAAACACCCCAAGCCTAAGCTCAGGGCAGATAATTACTGATTGATTGCTTCATCTTCTGATTCAAGTTGATCATCTGGAACATTCACTGTCCCATTGCCGTCCACAGAATACTCAATGCCTTCATGATCATCAATACTCATTTGACCGTCTGGCGCATTATCTTTTTGTGGACTGCTTTCCATTACTTCTTTAGGAGTTTGATAAGCGTATGTTAAATCGATTAAGAAATACTGACCGTACTTGTTATATTTCTCTGTGATTTTGTGCATTTGAAGGTTGTCATTTTCTTTAGCAGCTGAAACAATTTCCTCTGCTTGCTCCCGAGTATCTGCGTAATGTTGTTCCTTTTGATTAAGTTGTACTTTTGCCATTGATAATTCCTCCTATTAATAACCGTTATTTTTGATTGAATGTATAAGTGGACTAACTAGTCCATTATAGAGAGTTAATAAAAGTTTTCCTTTGTTTATAGGGCGTTTCTAGCCTTAGAAAGTCTTTCGGCTGCTCTTTCCCTTTGTTCATCTGTATAGACCCGTTCTTTTTTCATACTGACCTGTTTTTCCGTTAAAGTTCCCTTAACGGCTATCGGTCCATCATCCTCGGATTCTATGACGAATAACTCTGTTAAATTAGAGAGTTTTCGAATGTGTTTTGGCACAGTAGAGTAAATGGTCCACTTGCCTGTACTGTTGTCAAAAACCAATGAAGTTTCTTGTTCTTCTCAGGAATAACCCATATATGCTTACCTCCCTGTTTAATCGAACTGTGTACTACTTCTCCAAAGATTCAAACAATGGATATATATTCCTGTTGTGGGTTAATCCGTTATGATGATAAAATTATCCCTTATTCTTAACATTCAGAAGTGAGGTAATTATTTGTATTTTCCAACCATCCAAATTAATTCTAATGATATCCATATTGTGAAAAATAAAAGTCAATGTGAATGTAACATTGAATATTTTTCGTTTAATAATTTTTCAAGAAACACTTTAAGACAGATTAAATTCAGACCCCTGTCAAAAGTAACTTGTACTACTTGCAAATCCTTCCTACATTTTAAGGGCAATTTGTAAATAGACTCTTAGTTGATAGATTTGTGTAACTATTCTTGTTTCCAGGATAGTTACTTTTTTGTGTCGTGGTATCAAACAGTTTCTAACTAATTTCGACAATTAATGTCGAAGGGTAAAAAAAAGTGTCTAATAGATGTTGTTCAACGTCCTTTAAAATTATGGTATCGTAAATATAAGGTAATATAACCATATAAAGACTATAAAAAGATTAGGATACCTTATATATGAGAGGGAACATGTCAAATTCTTTATTTATCGAAAAAGACTTAGATAAGGATTGGGTAGAATTGATATTATATGCCCGAGAGTTAGGTATATCTATTGATGAAATTAGAGAATTCATAAATCGATCACAACCTTCGGAACCTGAATAGGGTCTTTTTTATTTCAACTTTTTAACTTATTGCAAAGTTTGTGTCTACGGTACGATTCTCATCAACTTAGCAAACCGAGGAGAAGAGAAATCTTCTACTCGGAATCGCCTTTGCTCGAATGTGAGATTATGAAGCACTTCAGATTGTAGACTTTCTGTTTAAGAGGAGAGATAACCACAAATCCCCTCACTAATAAATCCTTGATGGCTTGTTCAGCTTCATGCTTCCTTTGGCGTCTGATAATAACTGGTTGAATTTTATTAATCATGTCTTCCCCTCGCTTTTTCAGCTTTATAGATATCCTCCAATTCGCTCAAAGTTAACTCATATAGCTGCAATCCTTCCGGCGTTTTGAAATACCCCATTTTCAAAAGTTCATTTTTATAAAAATCTTTTTCAAGTTCTACTCTTTTACGTAAGTACATAGTTCAATCCTTTCTAGCAAAATTAATATCTAGTACAAAATGACAGCCGCACGTACAAGAAAATTTATAATTATTTAGGCGTTGACGCTTCCCTGAATACACAACAAACTTACAAGCTGGACAGAAAGCTTTATATATTTGTCCGTTCATAAGTCTTCATCCTTTCACAGTTTAGATAAATCCTTTTTTCAGTAATTCTCGAGTCATATAGTAAAAATGATGGAAAATATAGTTCCCTGTGGCACCAGGAGCTAAGAAAACAGTTGAGAAGTTATATCTAACCTCAAATGTCTTCAAGCTTCCCAGCAGCGCTTTAGGTTCGTATTTACTCCGGTACAATCCATTCAATATTTTTTGATAGCCTTCCAGGTCTTCCACAATCATGACGAATGGATTTTTGGAGGCCCTAATCAATTCATTTTCAAACCGGTTCCGGTCCTCCATTTTTTCGTTCAATACCTGCGGCCAGGTATATGTCCCTGGTGATTCCCATTTCAATATTTTTAGGAATCATTGCAGAGTAATCGGCTGTTTTCATTGTCCTTATTTTGAAAGGAACATTTTTCTTTCTAAAATAATCAAGTACATGTTGGTTTTTTTGCTCCCTGGTATCCACAATGATTTCAAGTGTTCCCAGGATCTGTTCTAATTCCTTGTCGGAATATCTATAATGTATGGCCGACATTTACTGCCTCCTAAAGTACGACATTGCACGATTAAAAATTTCCTTGGATAGTTTATCCGTCACTTCATTTTCAAAATTACATATTGGCTCAGTGACCTTATCCCAGCCGTTATTATTCAAATCGATTAGCAATTGCATAACAGCTGCCGTGCCAGCAGCATCATAATTTAACCAATCATTTATTTTTCCGTTCATATCCTGGTCGATACCACAATAGAATTTAATAATCTTGTCCATCGTCTGCTTAACTGCATGATCCTGGTCAGAATAATTCCCTTGCAGGAAAGCAACGATTCTAGCTTTATATGATTTGGCTAAGTCTTCTAGTTCTGGATAGATATTTTCTGGGTTGTCTATGTACAATTCGTCATTTTCCAGAACAAAGGGAGATCCTAACGATTTGAAATCATCAATTATTTGTTTTGGATGCATAAAACACCTCTTTTTCATGGGTTACAAAAGGGTTACAAAGTTAAACACGCTTCAGCCTTAGAGCCACAAGGGATTAAGCCCTAGGGTTACTAAGTGTTACCCATTTTCGTAAAAGATCCCTATATATATATATTATTTTTTTATTTATTTTTTCATGGGAGTGAACAGGGAAAATAAGTAACCCTAAGTAACCAAACAATAAAAACCAAAATCTAGTATTCTCTTAAACCCTTATACACCAACGGTTTAAAGCTTCTTTCTAGTAATATGAGTGACCTTGTTTGGGTTACTTTTCTGTGTCTGTTTAGTAACCCCCTTAGTAACCCTTTCTTCATCATCTGGTAAAAATCCAGCACCTGCATATTGATTCAAGGTGATTCCATGAATGAAGTTTTTGTTCTTTGCACCTTTTTCCTTTTTAAATCCTCGAATTTCTAACTGCCTATAAAAAACACGATTTTTTAATTCCATTTCGTTATTCTGGTAACACCACTTTGTGTAATTCTCATATAAGGATTTAGCTTCAATTTTTGCATTTACTTTAATTGAACAATTTTCATCAATGAAGGGTCCTAAGATATCCATGTCTTGTCTGTATTCCTCTGTTGCATCCCTCACGGCATCAGGCTCACCCAATCCATCAGCCTGCCATTTTAAGCAGCCTTCCACAGCCCAACGAAGTATGCCGGGCATTTCCCTTGCTAACTTATCCGGAAGATCGAAGTCGATTTTGTCTTTAGGTATCGTTACAGTGAAAGGAATTAATTTAATCCTTCTCCATATACCTTCATCCGATCCTTTGATAATTGGCTTATGATTTGTCGTGAAGAAAACTTTAAACTCAGGTGTAAATTCAAAGTATTCTTGTCTAAGGAAACGGGCGGACATCTTCTCTCCACCGGTGATTTGCTTAACCAATGATTCGGACAGTTGCTGCCCTTCCTCACTCTCTACGGCTGATACAAACCGGGCCCCGTCCAGCCTGGCCACATCATTATTGATTCCACTGTCATTTTTCTTTTTTAAGAAAGTATCACTGTTTGTCTGCCGACCGTAATCCCCAAGTAGATCCTGGATTGTATTTATAAATGTTGATTTACCATTCCGGCCATTACCGAAAAGAAAAAACATGATTTGCTCTTTTGTAACGCCAGTAAATGAATATCCAATGGCCTTCTGTAAAAATTCAATAAGCTCATGATCCGGCTTTCCTTCAGGAGTTAAAAAAATACTTTCTAAGAATCCAATCCAGTTCGGACATTTTGCATCTATCTTATATTCGATTGGAGAAATCTTAGTAAAGAGCAGGTCCCTATCATGAGGGCTCAATTCTCCAGTTTTCAGGTCAATGACTCCGTTATCACAATTAAAAAGAAATTTATGAGCATCCAGGTCTTTCTTTTTGATTGAGACCATTGGCCTTACATCCAAAATGCTATTTATTCGAATGGCACGCTTTTCACACTTCTTTGCCCAATCATTAAGCTGCTTTGCACGATATCGATCTTCCTCAGTTTTTGACTCCTGGTAGAGCCCTCTAAGCGTTTTAGCAGCAAGAGCTTCGATGTTCCTTTTGCTATCCTCCTGCCACTGCTTTCCGTTCCATATGAGCCATTCCAGTTCGTTACAGTACCGGATATTGTCGCCATGGTAATAAACAATCCGTTCAGCATTCCCTAATTCCGTTAAATGAAAATTTGGTGCCTTATCAATGATCTCTTCAGTATCTTCAATTTCACTTTGTTCATCAGAAATGTATATTTCATATTTCTTTTCTTCTGGCGGTTCAAAATCAGATATGGTCGAGGGAGTAGCAAGAATGGCCGTTTCAATTGTCATTTGTCCATATGTACGGCCATCTCCTGAATGCTGCTTATCCCATTTTTCACGAAGAAGACTTGATTCCCGAAACATGGAGTCCATTTTCGATGCGTCCTTATCCGTCCAGAAGGCCAAGTGATTGCACAAAGCCATATCTGTGGAAGAGTGGTCCCCGTTGATCAGGAGGCCTTGAAACAAATCCTTAATGTTGCCGCCACTCTTACTGTTGAACATTCTTTCCCACAGATCGGCATTAGAAAGGCTTCTGAAGTCTTCCCTTTCCCTCTGCTCTATCCTCGCTTTTGGAGCCGGCATCTCTTTTTCCTTCAGGTACTTATCAAAGAGAACCTTTAATTCATCCGAACGATCCACAATTGGGACTTCTCCCAGGCTATTCCCTGTGAAGGTGAAGTAACGACCGTGACGATACACCTCTAAGCCAATCCCCGGGTTTTTCCGGCCAGTACCCGGGCCCTTTAACGGGAGCTTGCCTTTCGCAATAATATGAATGCCTTCTCCACTCGGAGAATATTCCGTATAGCTCTGGACCGTTTCAATAACATCTTCAGCCAGTTCATTAAGGGCCCCTTCATTCACACAATGATCTATATCTATCCCTACAAACGGATCATCCTTAGAAAACATAAAGCCAATCCCGTCATATCCACCCTTTTCATAAAACTTGATAGCTGAAGGGAAGGTTGACCAGCTGCGTTTATTATTTGATTGAGCCACCTCCCCATTTATTTGATATGGAACCTTGGTGCTTTTTCCCCCACGTTCTTCTTTTCGCCATAGGATCCAATGAGGAGTGTTTTTAAGCTCTACAGGTATATTGTGAAATTGATGTGTCATTTGATTACTCCCTTTTGAAAAGGGAGCCTATCAAGCTCCCCTCTATTCATTGAATCTATTAATTTGTTGATTAAAATGGAACATCATCGTCAGAAATCGTAATTGTTGTATTTGGTGCGCTTACTTCAGAAACTTTAAGTGCCTTAACTTCTGCGAATTTTTTACCGTTATATTCTCTTTCACCGACAACTAAACGGACAGGTTTATTCAAGAAAGTATCAGCCCATTCTTTGTAGTTCGCGAACTCCATACCATTAGGGAACTGTGCAGCTACCGAAGCCTGTTGGAATCTCCACATAGTGGTGTCAGAAACAATGAAGTTATCAAAAAGGATTTTTTGCCCTTGGCACGGTTGCTCTACATCAGAACGAATTTCATAATCTACAACAAGCATGTTTTTCCCAGTGGAAGCAACCTTTTGTTCGTAATTAATAACGATTGCTTCATACTCACCTGGCTTGATTTGTTCGAATGTTGATTCACCTTTTGTATGGTCTACTTTAAACATTTATAATTCCTCCTATTATTTAAATTCTGTTAATCTTTCAAGCGCTGTACTTGCTAGTTTGATAGAAAAATCAGCGAGTTTAATATTCGCTTTAAATTCAAATTCTTCTACTTTCTTTTGAGCCTCAGCATTACTGGATGCAATGGCCTTCACCTGTTCAATAAGGTCAATTCTTCGCCCTTCTTCCTCGGCTTTTACGTCTATCCCCAGCTCGAGCCATCGGAAAAGCTTGCGGCCAACATCAACTGTTATTTTCTGTGGCTTACCTTCAAACATTTGTGTATTATCCTTGGATATATCAGCAACATGATCAATATCAATTACAAAGTTGAGCATGAACTCATATTCCATTTCTTCTTTTTGAACAGGCTTGGTACCGACTTTTCTTGGTGCCATTTTCCCTTCACTGTTCGGTTCCACAACATACTCTGTTTTGGTCCGAAAAGTAGCCAAGATATGAACATCATTTTGCGTAAGTGTTTTGATTAACTTAGTTGTTTCAGGTGCAAGCTTTCCCCAGTTTTGAAATGAGTTACCGGACATTTGCCCATGGGTTTCTACTATGCCGCCCTCACCCATCCAATTGTGAGAAATGGAATCTACTATAACTACCTCTGCACCTGCAGCCTTTATTGTTTGAACGGCCATTTGATATCGTTCAGTTGTGAATGGCGGTGTAAAATCGATGTGTCTGAATTTACCGATATGAATGTCACCTATTTGCAAGTTGGCATATAATTTTGATCTCCTGTGTTCGGTATCAACTACACCAACTTTTAGCCATATTTCAGATTCACTGGCATTCGGATATGCTTCTTTCATCATTCCGTAAGCAACAACCAGGGCACTTACTGTCTTACCAGAACCACTGCAGCCGATGAAGCCAACGACTGCCTTTTCCTTTTCACGTTCAGCTTCTGTAACTTGGAACACGTAATCACCTTCTTTACACTTATTTCTTATAGTTACATCTAGTTGATTCAGATTAATTAATAGTGAATAAGGACTAACAAATTACAATAATTGTCGAGATATCACTTTTTTTGACAAAACTATTTCAAATATTCATATTTCGTAATACTATAGACTTAGTTATTCACATAAGAATTTAAAAGGAGCCACTACTATCTGTAATTTCAAATCCCAAACGGAATTAATAGATTTAAAAATAAAGTTTCTAAGAAAAAAACTTGTACATTGTGGTCTAAACAAAGGTCTTACTCATTGGGAAACCATTCAATATAGCCAAAGGCTTGACAAGTTAATTTTTATGTCTTTATTGCAATCTAAATAACCTTTAACTATTGACCCTTTCCTCTAGCCCTTTGAAACTTTTAATTCTGAGTCATACTTCAACAAAATAAGAAGTTGACTCAGGTTTAACAATAACTCCAGGTACAATCTGGCCGTTCTCATCCACAACTACCTTTTCACCACTAATTTCCACTATCTTTAATGATTTCTTCAAATCCGCCCACTTCACACTGTTCTTAATGAATTCATCCATTTCGTTTTTAATAACATATTGAAGGATCACTTCCTCATTTGCCTTATCAGGGGTCTCCTTAGACTTACGAGTTTTCGA
Source organism: Bacillus sp. T-10(2022) (assembly GCF_056502895.1). Lineage (NCBI taxonomy): Bacteria > Bacillati > Bacillota > Bacilli > Caryophanales > Bacillaceae > Bacillus > Bacillus sp. T-10(2022). The sequence goes on along the minus strand of NZ_CP113518.1, from coordinate 1,347,316 downwards.
TTTGCCATAAGGTGTGCTGATAGTTTTAGCCTTTGGATCCTCAGCCAATTGTTTAGCATGATACAAAGTAACAAGTGATTCGAAAAAACTGGTGCTATTGGTTATCGATGAAAGTTCACTTTTTTCCCATTCAGCAATACGGTCACGTTCCAAATTAGCCAGCTGCTTGATTTCCTTCTCCTTTGACTTAAGAGCAGTAAGTTTACGGAATGCCCAATTTAGGCTGTTGATGTCCGTAATCTCAAAATTAGTTTCCTGTGAATGGATTTCTTCAACTTCCATGAGCTCAATTTGCTGTAATGAATTCATTGTTTTTCCTCCTTCAATTCGTTTTCAAGAGATACATATATTTCAATTAGGTCATCATAAAAGTGGCTTCCACCTAAAGCAGGTTCATGTTTCTCCAGGATTTTATAGAGAATTTCTAATTTAGGATTAGTAGGACTAAAAACAGTATTTTTCTTCGTTTCGAAATACATTTATTAATCCTCCTGTTGCATACTTAGTTTAAAAATGTATAGAATACTTATAAGCGTTGTACAATTTTCAGGACTCCTGTCTGCAAACAGGGGTCTATTTTAATTGATTGAGTATGAAGGATATTCATACTTCACACCAACAACAGGTAAATTAATTTCTGTGATAAGCTCGTCCTTCTGATTAAATAATTTGAAAACTCCATTGTGTTCAATAATGTCATCCACAGTTTGTCCACCGAATTCCTTACCAACTTCAATGTTATAAATAAAAGGATGGGTTGCTTCAGCAGTCACCTCAAAAGACTTAATCCTTCTTTCCAATTGCTCCACCTCCCTTATATTGACTTCTTACATAAGCCCGATAAATTTTCATGTAACGGTCTACATTAGTCATGGATAACCAATCTTTGGATTTGATTTTCAACTTTTCCACCTCCCTTCAAACGGTCCTCAGCAAGAATGCGGGGGACTGATGTTTTTAAGAAGAATTCATATACTTTCACTTTTGCTTCTTCTGATGGCTCCTTCAAAAATGGCACCTCTTTCATTTGCTGTCTTATTTTCCTGACTTTCAAATAAGTACTCTAGGCTATGATCAGGAAAAAACATGTTTTTAATAGCTAATGCTTCGTCATAGTAAAAACGATATTTCCCGTTCATTTTGTCGCAAACTGTTGCGTAACGAACGCAAAGATGTTTTGCAATATCAAACATATCAATATTCGACCTGACCATCTCTGCACGCAGATTCATATACATTATATTCACCCCCTTTACTGTGAACGCAACTGCATTCAACTTATTTACAATATAAACGCAATTACGTTCACTGTCAACGAAAATTATACATTTTTCGACTAAATTGCGTATTTTTAGCTATTTACATACGCAGTTGAGTCTTGTAGAATGGAATTACATATACGGAATAACGTATATATTATTAAGATATGAAATGAAATGAAATGAAATGAGGTGAATTGAAAGTGGAAAAAGCTAAAATCATTACTAAACTAATAGAAGAAGCTGGATACAGCAAAAGGGCTTTTGCTGAAAAGATAGGTATTCCTCCTACAACTTTACAATCAATGCTATCTAGAGGTATCGGTAAAGCTTCAGTTGATAATGTAATTAAAGTTTGCAAAGGCCTAGGGATTTCTACAGATGTTTTAGATGATATGGCCACACAAAAGAATTCCGATAAATCTTTCTTAATAGCAGAGCCCCAGGCGAGATATAACTTTTCCGAATTAATTAAACTACCTATAGTAGGTAGCATTAGTTGCGGTGCAGGAATTCTTGCCTATGAAGACATTGAAGGGTATAAGGAAGTACCCGAGAGTTGGATTACCAGTGAGGAACATTTCTTCTTAAGAGCAAAGGGAGATAGCATGATTAATGCGCGTATTGAAGATGGAGACTTACTTCTTATTAAGAAGCAAGAAACATTCGAGAATGGTGAAATCATGGCGGTCCTAGTAGATGATGAAGCTTACTTAAAAAGAATATATAGAACCAACGGTTCTTTATTCTTACAATCGGAAAACCCCAAATATCAACCGATGATTTTGAAAGCAGATTCGAATATTAGGATTATTGGAAAACTAAAAACAAACTTTATCGAGTATTAAATTTCTAGCTAGGTGTTTAATTATCATGGTGGGCGACGGCTCACCTTTTCCTTTAAGGAGTGATATTAGTGAAAACCGCTATATATATCCGTGTTTCAACTGAAGAGCAAGCAAAAGAAGGTTATTCAATATCTGCTCAAAAACAGAGGCTAAAAGCGTTCTGCATCGCTCAAGATTGGAATATTGCTGGCACATATGTGGACGAAGGTATTTCAGCGAAAGATATGAATCGACCACAGCTACAGCAAATGATTCAAGATGTAAAAGACGGAAAAATAGAATGTGTACTTGTTTATCGACTAGATCGTTTCACTAGATCCGTACTTGATTTGTATAAAATGCTTGAAATTTTCGAGAAACATAATTGTAAATTCAAAAGCGCCACAGAGGTATATGACACAACCACAGCAATGGGACGTATGTTTATTACAATAGTTGCTGCTCTGGCTCAATGGGAAAGAGAAAATTTAGGAGAACGAGTTCGCATGGGGATTTATGAAAAAGTCAGACAAGGAAAATACGCTCACAATCGACGACCATTTGGTTACAATTTAAATTTAAAAACAAGCGAATTATCTATACGTGATGATGAAGCTAAGATTGTAAGGCTGATTATAGATCTGTACTTAAATAAGGGATTTGGTGCTAATCGAATATGTAAATATTTGAATGAGCGAGGGATTACCACACGTGATAATAACGCTTGGAGTGATACACCACTTATGCAGCTGTTAAAAAACCCTATTTATATGGGTACAATACGTTGGGCCGAATTATTAATAAAAAATTCTGTACCTCCTATAATTGACGAGACAACATGGGACAAAGTACAAAAGACTATCGAGAAGAGAAGAACAACTCCAGGAAATGTTATTGCAAATGATTATTATTTTTCTGGTAAAATAAAATGCCCTAACTGTGGTCATCCATTGGTAGGATACAAAGTCTACAGTACATTAGCCTCAGGGGTTAAAGAGACATACAAGAATTATCGCTGCTTACGTAAAAAGACGGGCGCGTGTAAAGGGATACCCAACATATCTGAAATCAAACTTGAAAAAGCATTTATTGATACCATCGATCACTATGATTTCTCTAAAGCTTATGAAAAAGTATCAAATAATTTTGAGCTTATAACGCAATCAGAACAACGAATAGATATTGATTTAGTAAAGAAGGATCTAGAAAAAATTGATAACAGGAAAAAGAAATGGCAATATGCTTGGAGTAATGACATGATTTCTGATGAGGATTTTAGAAAACGAATGGATGAAGAAAGAATTCTTGAACAAGATTGTAAAGTGAAGTTAGAACAAGCCGAGGTTAAAATTGTTGAAATTGATTATAGTGAAACTATACAGGCTTTGAAGAGTGTAAGAAAAAACTGGGGTCATTTAAACGATTTAGAAAAGAAACAGTTGGTTGACATATTTATAAAAAGAATTTATATAAACAATAAAGAACGCGAGGTTGTTATTGAGGGCTTAGACTTTTACTAAGTTTCAGCTCTTGTTTGGTACTTTCATAACTCTTAGTCCTTCATAACTTGACCCGAAGAACTCACAGCTTTTCTTTATTATTTCCAAAGGTTTAAACGGGGATATGAACTCGTCCTCCATTTCAACGATACGGGCATATATTTTACTGCCGTAATTGATTGGCGAAACCATTAATGTATGTGGCGTGATTTCATATTCCTCGATGATTCCCTGATTGTTTTCCTTCATTTTTAATCCACCTCTTCCTCATTGCTAAACACCGCTTTTACTTTACCAAAGCTTATACCCTTAATTGCTTGTACCCTTCCAATCCCCATTGCCGAAGAAAAGTGAATGGAGATAATAAATGTATGTTAAATTACTGACTATAATAGCACAACCCTTGAACATAAAAAGTAAGTTCACAAAAAATTAAAAATTCTTTTATATAGTGGCTTTTTCTTCATCTAAACGACACATTCTCCATTAATATTTAAATTTTTTAAATTTTCAGTTGATTTTATCCGCTCAAATCCATATAATAATAAAAAGGGTCAGGGGTGGTAACTTTGAAAAATGAAAAATCTTATTCAGAGTCAGTGAAGTCCTTATCAATGAGCGAAATGAAAAACGATGCCGTGGTTCAGGAAATGTTAATTGATATGATTATTCAGGAAGCCGTCCTTACTACCAAAATGAATATCCTTGCAAAACAGATCGATGAAGCCTTGGATAAGAAAAACAAACCTTTATTCTTAAAACTAAGTTCTGAAATGAACGTTTTACTAAAACAGTTTGGAAATTAAAATGCATGATTTATAAACAGCCTATTGATCAAAAAAGCCTCCCATAATGTTGGGAGGCTTTTCTGATTATCATCACTCTTTATGAAACATCCCCATGACCTCGGATGTTTCGGTAATATTGACAAAAGCATTCGGATCAACTTCTTTTATCATCGTTTTTACATCGGTTAACTGATAACGTGTAATGACTGTCATCATTACTTTACTCTTTTCTCCTGAATATGCACCTTCACCATCCATGACTGTAATACCACGATATAGGTTGGTCAGGAGCTTCGTTTTCATTTCGTCACTCTTTTTGGTCACGATCATCAATGTTAATTTAATGTGATTGGAATGGATCGTATCGATCACCTTTCCTGCTGCATAAATGGAAATCAGCGTATATAATGCGGCATCCCAACCGAAGATGAAGCCTGAGATAACCACCACAACTCCATTCATCACCGAAAGCAATGTACCAAGTGGAAAGTCGCTCTTCTTAGCCAACAGCATGGCAATGATATCAAAGCCGCCCGAAGACCCCGAAGCACGAAAGATGATGCCTATGCCGAATCCCGATATGATTCCGCCAAATAAAGAAGACAAAATCGGTTCAGTGGATATTCCGTGAACTGGAATGAGATATAAACTGACGGAAATCACGACAACTGATAATATCGTATATGTGATAAAACGTCTCCCTAATTTCAGGTATCCAAGAATCAGCAATGGCAGGTTCATCAGAAAATTCAATATCCCTGTGTTGACTGGGGTGATGATTCCGAACATGATCGCAAGTCCACTAAGTCCGCTGCTTAAAATTAAATGTGGTATCAAAAATAAGTTGTAGGCCACTGCCACAAGCACTGAGCCTATAGTGATGAAAAGTACATTATACATATCCGATCTCCTTAAAACGAACTGGGAATTTAATTTATTATAGTAGAGAACCTAAGATTTTTAAAAATAATAGTTTTTTCTGAAAACAACTACAAACTTACTTTCCGAAGAAAAAAAGCCAGCTGGTTTTCAGCTGGCTTTCAATCACCCTTTGTATCTGCATTTTCAACCGTTGAAATCCGTTCGAGCATGGTCGGATGGGAATACCGCAGCCATTTAACCAGGAATGGCGGGTTGACCTGACTCAAACCCGACCTCGTGAGTTCCTGGAACGTCGTGATTGCTGATTCTTTATCCCCGGTCATTTCAATGGCGTAACGGTCAGCCCTTGTTTCTTGATATCTGGAAACATAATTGGACAGCGGACTCGAAGCAAAGAGCAGCACAGACGTTATCAAGAGAAATAATGGAAGGGATGATATGCTGTCAACCGAACGAACCTTTAACAGATGGCCCCAGCGTCTAATGATAAAATTCATGATTTTCGATGTCAGCCACAAACCGATTAAAGTCAGTCCTAAATAACCGGCAATCCCTATATAAATGTGCTTTTCCACATAATGAGCCATTTCATGTGCCATGATAAAAAGGATTTCATCTTCCTTCAGTTTGTTCAGGGTCGTATCCCAAAGAACTATTCTTGAGTTGGAACCTATGCCGGTCACGTATGCATTCAAGGCATTTGTCTTTTCCGCCATATTTACTTCATACACGTGTTCAGCTGGAATTTCAGCCTGTGAGGCAAGTGCCAATATTTCCGTTTCCAGCTCTTTATTTTTGAGCGGATAGAATTCATTGTACAGCGGATCAATCACTACAGGCTGAACAAACATCAGGAACAAGGTAAATGGAATGGACAACATCCAGGCATAGAGCCACCACTTCTTCACACTTTTCTTCATTAACCAATATAAAACGGAAACGATGATGAACATCATCCCAAAATTCACCCAGAATTCGATGACTCCATCCTTCATCCACGAGGTGAAACTTTGTGTACTTATATGGTAACTTTTGCTCATCCGATATCCAATGAAACTGATTGGAAACAGTGCCAGGTAAGAAATAACGGAAAGCCAGAATAAGTAAATGCCCGTTCTGATCGCTTTCCACCTCGAGACTGCCATTGACGACTTTTCAAATGCTTTTGATAAACCAAATAGTAAAATGAAGAAATACAGCAGCCATTCATATGGCGTGGATACGAAAAAAATGAAATTCCGCAGTCCTGAATATTCTTCGCTAAGCTTTAGTTCCCTTGCATTCAGGAATGTTGCAGGATCTGCTGCAGTTCCACGCAAAGCTTCGGGAATGGAGGTATCAGCTCCATAAAAAATATACCAATACATCGCTGCTGCATAAAGGATATATAATAGAATCGCTCTGCCAGCCCATTTTCTGACCATGATGCCCCTCCTTAAACGAATCTCCCTCTTAATAGTTTAATCCAAAATGGACAGGTTAGAACCGCATTTCCCTTCTATATTATTTATTCCTTTCAATCTCCATCATTTTCTTGATTCTTTATTCTTTTTTAGAACACACCTTTACGCCGATGAAAGGATCATGGACATACGAGGAAGCGGAATGTTGCATATGCAGAGGCATTTTTAAAAAGCTTGAGGGTTGGGAGGGTTAAACGATTTTGTCTCTCTGCCGCTACCTAATTGCTTTGGAATGTGAATCCGATAAAGAATCCGTGTAAGCGATTAACGGGGGGACGGGCATGAGTAGTTATCCCTTCATCCCGCTATTTTGAAAGCTATACAAAAGCGCCATAAGCTCCGGTCGATTATTAACATTCAGTTTTCTGTAAATCCGGCTTATATAGTTTTTTACCGTGCCGATGGATAGAAAAAGCTTTTTTGAAATTTGCTGATTCGTTTCCCCTTGGGTTAGCAGGATAAGCAGTTCATACTCACGCTTGGAAAAGGCTCCTAATTTTTCGATTGCCTTATCCAAAGTTACTGGTAATCTTTCAACATCCTGCTGCAGCTTCTTCATTAATATTGATTTTATTGAGGCAGGATAGACTATTTGACCATTGGCACATTGACGGATTGCCGACAGCACTTGTTTCATTCCCCCACCCTGTAACACATAACCTGCTGCACCATGGCATATCGCTTCGATAAGATAATGATCTTCTGAATAGGCAGTAAAAATGACGAAAGGAGTAAATGGGTGTTTTTCCTTTAGAATTGGCATGACTTCCTGTCCATACTTCCCTGATGACCGGGCATCAATAAGAATGGCATCTGGCATGACTGATGGTCTATGATCAGAATCAAGAAGGTCCACTTCGTTTCCAGTGATCCCTATGACCTTAATATCAGCTTCTTTTTCAATGATTCCCTCAAGTCCTCCCTGACCACCATATATCATTAGCTTAATCGACTTCATAACTTCACCTGTTCTTTTTCATTATTTGTTATTAATCCGATATTTTTATAATTTCCCGAAGCGGAATAGTTCTAATGGTCTGTATTTTACATCATTAATTCGCCTGATAACAAATTTAAACTGTAAAAATACTTTAAATAAATGTGTTCCTCCTGACAGTAAAAAGGCTATCAACCCGTTTGCCTTCAGGATGATAGCCTTTTTCTTTGTTCCTCATCTATGAGCGTATCAAGTTTCATGATGCTCTCCTTTGCCCGGGGGAAATCAATTTTGCGATAATGGTGTTTTCCACCTTCTTCTTCATCTTTTTCGTCGGCCCATTTGACGACTTGCTGAAGCGGTGTACGAATAATATCATTTGAAGGTAAGAACGAATCGGTGTGAAATAAAATGGCGAGGGAAATGGTCTTTGCCTTTATCGGGTTTTCTCCCAAGCGGATTAACAGTTTATGTGCCCGTTCTGCACCTTTGATGGGGTGAATATCATTTTGTTTATACAGATCATAATCCCATTTTCCATTGCGATACCAGGTGAAATGACCCATATCATGCAAAAGTCCGGCTTTAGCAGCAATATCAGGGTCGACATTATATTCGTTTGCTAAGTGAAACGCATGGTATGCTACCGCAATCGCATGTGCCAGACCTGAACGGTTCAAGTATTTTTGAGCAATGGGATGTGCAAAAATATCCAAAAGCTTTACATCTCTCATCAAACCCCTCCTTACAATTATGTGGAAATTTTTAATGACTATCATAACTCTTTTCGAAACAAGAATCAAGGTTTTAAGATTCCCCGATATATTTTATGCAGCCTGATACACTTTGGTTGTACAAAAAAAGACCATTGCCGGTTATAGGCAATGATCCCTTATGATCAATGAAATTCAGTTTTGCAGTACATGGTTTTTCAAGGAGCGTCGTAAAATTTTACCTGTCGCGTTTTTTGGAAGTTCATCCAAAAACTCAATTTTTGCCGGTACCTTATATTTGGCCAAGTGTTCCATGCAATAGGAAAGCAGTTCTTCCTCGGTCAATGCATTGTTTTTCTTTACCACAAAGCATTTAACCACTTCCCCCTGATTGGGATCGGGAACGCCTATGGCTGCCGCCTCAACTACTTCAGGATGGGCATACAGAACCTCCTCCACTTCACGTGGATAGACATTATAGCCACCGACGATAATAAGCTCCTTTTTACGATCTACAATGAAAAAATAGCCTTCATCATCCATCCTGGCTAAATCGCCTGTATATAACCAGCCATCTTTCAAGACAGCGGCTGATTCTTCAGGCATTTTATAATACCCCTTCATTACATTCGGACCTCTGACAATCAATTCTCCTACCCCATTGATCGGCACTTCTTCTCCAAGCTCATTGACCACTTTGTTTTCCACCCTAAGGATGGAGGTTCCGATGGATCCCGCCTTCCTTGGACGATCCAAAGGATTGAAGCAGGTAACAGGAGAAGCTTCGGATAAGCCATATCCTTCTGAAACCCTGACATTAAATTTCCGCTCGAATGATTCAAGCAGGGACACTGGCATGGCGGAACCGCCCGATATGCATATGCGTAACGACTTTAAAGCATCTTCTTTCGCATCTGGATATTGGAAAAGAAAGTTATACATCGTAGGCACTCCAGCAAAAACGGTTGCATCATATTTTTTGATTTGCCTGAATATTTCCTTTGGACTGAATTGCGGGACAATTAAAAGCGTACCTCCGCTTATCAATGGGGCATTCACAACTACCGTTAAACTGAAAACATGGAACATTGGCAATGTCGTAATGACACGGTCACTTTCCGTGATTCTTAAATATTCACCAATATCATGTGCATTGGAGTAGATATTGGTATGTGTGAGCATGGCCCCCTTTGGTTTCCCTGTTGTTCCCGAAGTATAGAGTATGATTGCCGTATCTTCAGGATCCAGTTCTGGACCTTTAAAGCCGTCATCCCCCGATTCGATCATTTTTGTAAACGATTTCATTTTTGGGTAGATGTTAAATTTGCTAATATCCCCATTATCAGGCTCCGTTTCACAAATCACATATTGTTCTACGCTTGAGAGGATCGGGTTCATTTTCTCTAGTAAGGGTAAAAGCTTATCTAATGCCACAACAACCTTTACATCGCCATTATTCAGGATATAACCAATTTCGTCAGGTGTGTAAATTGGATTGACGGGAATTACGGTCGCCCCTGCTCGCATAGCTCCATACAACGAAATGATGAAATGCGGAGAGTTGCCTAATAACAGCGCAATGTTATCACCTTTTGAAACACCAAGCCTATGTAATTCGTCTGCGAATTTCGTAACGGCTTTATCCAATTCCCCATATGAAGTGGATTGATCCATAAAGTAATATGCTGGCTTATCCGCCTTTTTTAAAGCCATTTGATGAAGCTGTTCAGATAAATTCATCTTTCTCCCTCCCCTGCAAATAGCATGAATGAATAGTCATTCATTTTTATGGTGAACTAAATACATTTTTATTATATTAAAAGAATGCGATCACAGCAACAATTTTATCCATATTCAAGCAATTACTGTCATTATTAGGCACAAAAGCCGTCCTATTAAATCGGGACGGCTTTTCAGCTTAATATATTAAAGCCAATATTTCTTCCTTCGTTACATTGCCAAAATAATGACGAACATCAATCTCATCTAGAACCCTGCTGATTGCTTCCTTTTCATAGCGTATTCCAGTAAGCTTTTGTTCAATATCCGCAACCTCTCCGACTCCGAAGAAATCGCCGTAGATTTTACAATTTTCTATGATTCCCCTGTTTACTTCAAGGCGGATATCAACAGATCCCACAGGGAATCTATGTGAGTTCTGCAAGTTGAATTTAGGTGATTTTCCGTAATTCCACTCCCAGTTTTGATATCGCTCTTCCGAGATTTCGTGAATTTTCTCCCAATCCGTCTCGGTTAAAACATACTCTGTAACCTTTCCGCTATCTTTGAAAATATTTTGCAGAAGGAATGAACGGAATTCGTCAACAGACATCGGTTCTTTTAGGAAATCGGCAATATTACCGACACGGCTTCTTATCGATTTAATCCCTTTGGACTCGATTTTATCTTTTTTCACTTTTAAAGCGGATACAATGTGATCCATTTCTGATTTAAACAGCAATGTCCCATGACTGAACATTCTGCCCTTCGTTGAGAACATCGCGTTTCCCGAGATTTTCTTTCCTTCAGCCAGAATATCGTTGCGACCGCTCAATTCAGCATGTATTCCTAGTTTCTCGAGCGTTTCCACGACAGGCTGGGTGAATTTCTTGAAGTTATGGAAACTATCCCCATCATCTCTCGTGATGAAACTGAAATTGAGATTCCCTAGGTCATGATAAACCGCTCCACCCCCGGAAAGGCGGCGAACAACTGTAATGCCATTTCCATCTACATAATCGGAATTGATTTCTTCAATCGTATTTTGATTCCTTCCTATGATGATTGAAGGACGATTAATGTAAAATAGAAGATAGGTTTCATCTATATTTAAATGTTTAAGCGCATATTCTTCGATGGCCAGGTTAATTCTTGGATCTGTAATTCCCTTATTATCAATAAAAAGCACAGTTGTTCCTCCTTGTAGACTTTATATCCCCGATGTTTCATTTATAGTTGGAATTCAAGATTGGTTCTGGCTACAGCTATTTCCCTTTTGAATACCTCGGATGCTTCTTTTTTCAGTTGATCAAGATTCCCATAATGCGGGAGGTGAGTTAACAGCAAAAGCTGGACGTCAGCCTTTGCTGCCAGCATGCCCGCTTCCCTTGCCGTCATATGCCCCGCCTTTGAACCATCCATATCACTGTAAAAGTTACTTTCACATAATAAAACATTTGCGTCTTTAGCGAAATCTGCAAGCTCATCCATATATGAACTGTCACCTGTGTAAACTATCGAATGATTTTCAGCTTCAATCCTCATTGCAAAACAAGGGACTGGATGTTTTGTTTTCATGAACGTAAATTTACACGGTCCAATGGTGAAGGATTGATCAGCAGAGAAGGCTATCCCCTTTGTCACGTCTTTATAAGTTAACTTACCAAATTCGACTTCGTCTAAATCATGACCATATATAGGAATGGTCCTTTTTTCGCTGCCCAATATCTGCTGTATGAACGCAGCGTGCTGCAGGACACCAATATCCGCTACATGATCTGGATGATAGTGGGATAATACAACTGCACCAAGATCCTCCGGCTTCATATGGTTTTGCAGCTGTGATAGAACGCCGCTGCCACAATCAAGCAGAATGCGAAAATCTTCGTATTCAAGCAAATAACCGGAACTTGCCTCATTTTTAGCTGGATAACCGCCCCAGCAGCCAATTACGGTGATTTTCATGCTTAGGCACTCCTTTTTTTCTCTCAATGACTTCCCCATTAATATAAACTATTCTTGCCCTTATTTCACCTTTTTTACTTATGTTATAAAACATTAATTGACATTCTAAAACTGTTATAATACAATAAAACCATAGAAAAGCGAATAATAAAAAAATTCAGGAGATGATGTTCATGATTCAAAGTAGCATTGAGTTCTTTAAAAACCTGCCACCGAAACAATGCACGGAATGCGGAAAAAAAATTGAAGAACAGCACGAATGTTATGGAAACCACTGTGATCATTGCCTTTCTGGAGAGTAGTTGTCCTGTGTTTCACCATCCGCTTCCCAAATAGCAGGATGAATTCATATATGGTTCGGTTTCGCAGTTGAAAACCCCAAATAAAAAGAAGAGGTACCGAACGGTATCTCTTCTTTTTATTTGGGATTCATTGCATTTGAGCAAAAAAATAGAATTATCACGTAACGGATAATCCTTTAAATAAATATATTTTAAATAGTTCAGCAATTTCCTCTTTCTCTAATGGGGCATGGTTCCTTTCCCAATCAAAAATCAGGGCAAGGTACATCTTTAGCATCAGGAAAGCTGTTATCTCTGGATCGCAAGGCTGTATATAGCCCTTATCAATCGCTATTTTTAGTTTTTCCTTAATGTAGGATACAATGGCTTCTTCCATTTCATTAACCATATCCTGAACGGCCGGCGTACCAATTTCGCGCTCTTCCTGAAGAAGTTTCAAAGATAATTGATGTTCCTGCCTGAACTCCAGAATTCGATAAACGGCTCGATGCAGGTTTTCAAAAAAGGAGAGTTGGTCATCCAAAGATTGTTCCGCCTCATATTTCATTTCCTCTATCAACCGCTGAACGATTTCTTTAAACAGCTCTTCTTTATTTTTGTAAAAGGTATAAATGGTCCCTTTTCCCACATTGGCAATTTTAGCGACTTGATCCATCGTCGTCGCCTTATATCCAAAAAGTGAAAACGACTTGGTCGCAGCTTCTAAAATTAATTTTTTACGATCAACAGACATTTCCCACCTCAATCCTGACCAAACGGACAAAACAGTCATTATGTTCAACGATATCATACCAAAAATTTTCAGTCTTTTCAATTATATTTTCATTTTCTTATAGAAACAATGGCCATCCTCATTACTGGACAGCCACTTTTTCGAGTATTCATTTAAATCACCAAGGTCAAGTAAAAAGAAAGCATCGCTTTTCTCAGTTTACAACATCTTTCAACTTCACATGAAAATATGTAGAGCACATTGCAAGCATGGTTAAACCACTTTTTCCTATTGACTGATCACTTTTCCTGTAATCTGTTTAAAATGATTGTGGCCAAAGCATCGATGAATTCAGGTTTAACATTGGGCATATCCGGCCTATAGTAGCCTGCACCAATCTCTTCCGTCACAACCTTACATTCATAATCGTTATCATAAAGCACTTCAAGGTGCTCGGCAACAAAGCCGACAGGAATATAAATGAAAGCGTTATAACCTTTTGCTTGATGAAGATCTCTGGTTAAATCCTGTACATCAGGTCCCAACCATGGTTCAGGAGTTTGTCCAGCGCTTTGCCAGCCTACTGCATAATTGCTGACCCCTGCGCCTTTTGCAATCATGTCTGCCGTTTCTTTCAGTTGATTTGGATACGGATCTCCCGATTGCAGGATTTTTTCAGGGAGGCTATGTGCCGACACAATCAAAGCGAAATTATCGCGTTCTTCCGAGGTCATTTTCCCGATTACTTCTTTTACTTGGTCTACCCAATATTGGATGAATTTGGGCTCATCATACCAGCTTTCAACGGAAGTGATGGTCAGGTCCCCCAATTTAGCGGCTTCATCCTGGGCACGTCCATTATAAGACTTCACGCTGAATGTTGAAAAATGCGGTGCCAATACTATACTGACCGCTTCTTTGATTCCATCTTCATGCATTTGTTTCACTGCGTCTTCAACAAAAGGTTCAATATGTTTCAATCCAAGATATGCCTTGAATTCAACTTCCTCCTGAACGGAATTCAATTTCTTTTCAAGCGCTTCGGCTTGCCCTGCGGTTATTTTTGCAAGCGGGGATAATCCACCGATCGCTTCATATCTGCCTTTTAGGTCGGCAATCAATTCGTCGCTTGGCCGTCTCCCATGACGAATATGTGTATAATATCTTTCAATATCCTCTTCAGTGTACGGAGTACCATAAGCCATGACTAAAAGGCCCATTTTTTTTCTTGCCATGAAGTTACACCTCTTTTAAAGATTTCGTTCTTTTATTGTGCATCCATTTAAGTATTTTTAGCAAATGGTTCGCTCAACTTATTTCATTTTTGAAGAATATTCATGAATGAAAGCGGTCAGTCTCTTCAGTGTTTCCGGGTTTACGGAAGGGAAAACCCCATGTCCAAGATTAAAGATGTAGCCGTCCTGTTCCATGCCCTGATCCAGGATCCTTTTCGTCCGTTCTTCTATAACATCCCATGATGATAATAGCAGGGCAGGATCAAGATTACCTTGTACCGTTTTCTGGATCCCCATTTGTCTCGCTTCTGTAATTGGCAGTCTCCAATCGAGCCCTACTACATCAATAGGAAGATCATTCCACTCAAGTGCCAAGTGACTTGCGCCGACCCCGAACATGATTAGCGGTACATTTTCTTCACGCAATGATGAAAAGATACGAGTCATGATCGGCTTGATGAATACGCGGTAATCTTCAACATTCAAAGCACCCACCCAGGAATCAAAGATTTGGATGGCTTTGACGCCGGCTTTGATTTGCGACTTGACATAGATGATGATCATATCCGCTAGCTTATCCATTAATGCAAACCAGGCCTTTGGCTCTGTATACATGAAAGCTTTCGTCTTATTGTAGTTTTTGGAGGGGCCGCCTTCAATCATGTATGAAGCAATGGTGAACGGTGCCCCGGAGAAACCGATCAAAGGAACGGACAATTGCTCCGTGGTCAATAATTTAATTGTGTCCAACACATATGGGATGTCTTTCTCTGGGTTCAATTCACCTAATTTTTCAACATCTGACACCGATTGGATCGGATTGGATATGACTGGACCGATTCCGGACTTAATCTCAACATCGACACCAATGGCTGGTAGCGGTGTCATTATATCTTTATATAAAATCGCAGCGTCTACATCATATTGCTCGACTGGCAATCTAGTTACATAAGCACATAATTCCGGCTGATGAGTAATTTCAAAAAGTGAGTACTTCTCTTTCAATTTACGGTATTCCGGCTGTGAACGGCCGGCCTGACGCATATACCAAACAGGCACATGATCCGTTTTCTCTCCTCTCGCAGCTTTTAAGAATGTATCATTCGTAATTTCCTTAGACATTAATATCCACCTTTCAAGCAATCACGTTTCTATTTTTATTCATTACCTACATAGAATATCAGAAGGATGTTGAATTTCAAATCGAATCTCCTTAAACTATAGCTTTTTCTATAATAGAAGTATAGCCAACCTATATATTTGTCAGAAAATCGACGTTTTTATAAGTATCCTACCGGTTTACAAGCCTAATGGTTAGTTTGGAAATGGTAAAAGCACTATTCATTGGGTAAAATGGGTATACAGGTACTATATAGAAATTGGAGGGGAATTTATGAATGTATTCATCACATCAGGCACTTACGATTTTTTAAAAATCAAAAAAGATAAGCACCCAAATGAAAAAATATTACTTATGCAAAATCCTGACACTGCAGTACTTTTACATGAAACAACAGGTAAAACGATCTTCAGCTCTCCACGTAAGTATGAAGTAGTTGATGGGAAAGGAAACCTTCAGGATCATGGGTATGTAGTCATGAACAATATCCCTGTAAGTGAAGAAGGAAGGCCGGTATTCGAACATCGTTTTAAAAACAGGGCCGGATTCATTGAAAATGAACCAGGTTTCGTCGCACTTCGTGTACTGCGGCCAATCAACTCTGAAACTTATGTAATTCTAACGATTTGGGAGAAACAAGCTGATTTCCTGAACTGGAAGAATTCCGGTTCCTTTAAGATGGCGCATAACAGCGACTCCAAAGCTCCCGTTACGAATTCCAGCCAGAAGATGTTTTCCGGTGAAGCTTATGTCACTCAATATACATTGGTGAAGGATTCCGAAGAATAATCCATTCTTGTTCAATAAAAGGCCCATCCCCTTAAGGATGGGCCTCTTCATAGTAATGCAAATCGTTATTTGGACGCTAAAAAATCATAAAAACCCTATAACAATCCGACAAATTCCTTCTTTATTTCCGGGGAAATGCAACGGATATTTACATATATTTTATCTGAATCCTTTTTTCAAAGTACTCTAGGACCCAGGAATTTATACAATTTAAACAAGGTTAAACTATATGCCGCTCCTAATGCAAAACCTGCAAAGATATCAGTTGGAAAATGAACTTTCATAGCGATCCTGCTGACACCGATTAGCAGAATGAGACAAACGAAACCGACTCCCACTGCCCATTTCAATGAGTTTCCTTTAATTTCTTTCATGATTAAATAAGCAACCATACTGAAGAAAATAAGGCCCACCATTGCGTGTCCACTTGGAAAACTGAAGCCAGCGGTCTCCATCATATGATTTTCAGGGCGCACTCTTTTAACATGATTTTTTATCCACCCGTTTAACACATCACCCCCAGCAATTCCGATAGAGAAGACGGCCATGGTCCAATAATCCTTCTTTATTATCCACAAATATATAACACATAATAAGCTTCCAAAACCAATGAACTTGGATTTCCCAAGATAAGTAATGGTCTTGAAGAAAGTGAACGAAAAAGTATTTTCACCTACGGAAAAAAGTTCCGCAATATATGTATCGAACGCTAAAGCCTCCTCACTTTGGACTTCATGCATCAAAAAAAAGAATAGCAATATGCAAAGCAAAACCAAAGCAATCCAGAAATATTTAATCATTATATATCTCTCCTCGAGGTATTTAATACACTTTGGATTATTCAGAATATGATATACTATTTACAATTAATCCAATCATTGGGAGGTGCAAAATGATACAGCAATTACACGATCTTCTAGATGGTTCATATGAAGAAATGGTTTCCATCCGGCGTTATCTTCATCAACACCCCGAGCTTTCTTTTCGAGAAACCCAAACTGCGGCCTTCATCGCTGGATATTATGAAAAACTTGGAATCGAACACCGGACGAATGTAGGCGGTAATGGGGTTATTGCCAAGGTCACAGGCAGTAAGCCTGGTAAAACCGTAGCATTGCGCGCCGATTTCGACGCCTTACCCATTCAAGATGAAAAAGAAGTTCCCTATAAATCTTCCGTACCCGGGGTAATGCATGCGTGTGGACACGATGGCCATACAGCGACACTCCTTGTCCTTGCAAAAAATCTGAATGAACTGAAGGATGAGCTCGAAGGTGAATATATATTTATCCACCAGCATGCTGAAGAATATGCTCCAGGGGGTGCCAAACCGATGATTGAGGCTGGCTGCCTTGATGGAGTGGATGTAATTTTCGGCACCCATTTATGGGCAACGGCCCCAACCGGAACAGTCCAATACGCTTATGGACCCCTTATGGCCGCTGCTGACCGTTTTGAAATCACCATTCAAGGGCAGGGCGGGCATGGAGCCCAGCCGCATAAAACCCGTGATGCAATCGTAGTCGGCTCTCAGCTCGTCATGGCCCTGCAGCAAATAGTGAGCCGCCGCCTAAACCCAATAGATTCTGCAGTCATTACTGTCGGTTCCTTTGTAGCAGATAATGCCTTTAACGTCATAGCAGATAAGGCTAAAATAATCGGGACAGTCCGTACATTCAAGGAAGATGTCCGTTCATTCATTAGCGAAGAAATGGAGCGGATTGTTAAAGGAACCTGCCTAGCTGCGGACTGCACCTACGAATATCAATACTTTCAAGGTTATCCACCTGTTATTCCACATGTTGAGGAAACTAAATTCCTCATCGAAAGCACTGAGTCAGTCAAGGAAGTTTTGATTACAGAGGAAATTGACCCGGATATGACAGGTGAAGATTTTTCTTATTATTTACAAAATGTAAAAGGTACATTCTTCTTTACGGGAGCCAGGCCAAAAAATGAACATACATTTCCGCATCATCATCCTTTGTTTGACATTGATGAAAATGCGATGCTCATTGCAGCCAAAATATTAGGCACTGCAGCGGTAACCTATCACAATAAGAAACAATCATCCCAAATGGTGAATGAATCTTTATTGCGGTAATGGTAAAGGGACGGGCTATCCCCGTCCCTTACTCTTTAAGAAGTCTGATTCGGTAACAATTGACAGCCGTTTCCCCAAGATGTTCCAACAAATGATGGTTGGCATATCCACCGACAGCTGCCCCAATACCTGGAACGAGCTGGAACATTTTGATGACATCGATGTGATCGCGATATTCCTGCTGAAACTCTTGCCAGTCTATTTCCGGCCATTTCCCTGAATCCCATTCCTCTATTACCTGTAATGTTTCCAATTTCTTCTCCTCGCTTGAAAATGCAATCTGGAAGATATGGAGAATGAATAATCGTTCCTCATATTTATTTGGATCGAAACCGTATATACGGGATAGTTCGAATAATAATTTCATCTTGATGCTAAGCAGTAATGGGAAATCAGCCAATCCAATTAAAAGCCCTGCCGCTCCGGTTCCCACACCTTCTATAACGGCCGTTTTCCGATATGCCGTTACGGTTTCCGCAACCCACTCTTCTTTTTGCTGCAAGGATAGTAGCACTGCATTTTTTTCTTTAGACATATATTTAGAACCTGATAATACGGCCTCAATCATCCCTTTAATACTATCAGTAATCATTTTGTGCACTCGGTCTGGAATATAACTATTCAATTTGATTTGCGCCTTTTTAGACATCCGCTCAAGCCTGCCGGATTTTTTGGCTACTTTCTTTTTCCATGATATTAGTTCCGAAAATGCTTTTTGTTCATATTCATCCATCATTTAACACCTCCGTTAAATATGTATATACCCCCTACGAGGCTTTTATTTTCTATTTTCATTTCTTAAAAGAAAAAGCTGATTTTTCATAAAATCAACTGAAACGTTGTTTTCCACTCCAGGCACTCGCTTTCCGCGGGCGGTCCGGGAGCCTCCTCGGCGCTCTTTGCCCCTGTGGGGTCTCCCTTGGCCACGCTTTTCCCGCAGGAGTCTCGTACCTTACGTTCCAATCAACTGGAACGTTTTTTAAAATAAAAACTGCAGGCTGGTTTATTCCGAACCAAGTTTTAGACTAGGTTATCCTTGATGTTTTTTTACTGTAATCCTTATTGGATTGAAGAAATTTGCGAGACTCCTGCCGAATAACTGGCTAGCCGAGACCCCACAGGCACTTGCTTTGATGCGGCTTGGTAGACAGTCGGCGGAAAGGGAGCGGATTTCTGAAATCAACTGAAACATTAATAAAGAAAAAGCTGATTTTTTGAAAATCAGCTTCTGCTTAAAAGTTTTTTATTTTCTTTGCTGCATAAATTTTAAAACCGAATATGAAAACAAGCCCCATTGCCAAGGCGGCTAAAGCGGACATCCATTCCCCTTTCACTAGCAGGACCAAACTGAAGACAAGGTCCTCAAATAATAGGAAATAGGAAATTAGCTTTATGACTGCAGATTCTCTCATTTTTGCTGGCAATGGATATAGTGAGACCCATACTTTCCATTCATGTGCCTTCCATACCGGCAGCAGTTGCAGGGCTGTCATGAATAGGAACATGAACGTTACAATCAAATGTGCCCATATGTTAGTGAATACACTTAAAATCACGGATCCAATGATAGTTAAACGAAAACAAAGGCCCACATAATCATTGGATCGCAGAAGAGTACGGGCGTAAAGATAGGTATAAGTTGATTTATCACCATACGGAATGAGTGATAATAGCCAGTCCATCCATTTCCTTCTCGCTACCTTCCCTTTCAAATGAGGAACATCAGTAAACATGTTCGCTATTCGATAGAAAGAATTCATCCGTTTGTTTTCCAGTTCCACCAGCCGTTCCCACTTCAGCACAAAACCTTTAGTTGCGCTCCGGTAATACATGTAAAGTCCTAACAACAATAAGAAGGTTATAAGTGCAAACAGTATATTTGCCCTTAAACAGATGAAATAAAGAATCACTCCATTAAGTAAAAAGCGGATGAGAGAGTCCCAATGGCTCACTGATGTATCCTGATATTTCAATACCAGCCAGCGCATGGTTAAATTCAAAAACTTCAAAATAAGCAAAACGACCAGGATGATTCCAAGGTCCTTACCTCCTGCACCCGTAACCTTCGAATACATCGGTATCGATGCAATCAGGACAACCAGAAGAATAAAGCCTTGCATGACCCAACTTAATATCAGTGAATTCTTGAAATAGCTTCTCAACTTCGTTTCAAGCGGAAGCAGGAATACCGTATCGGGTTCTTTCAAGAAAGTATTTATCGGGCTTCTGGTTACAATGATCGATAAAACTAAGGCCATGATCAATTCAGCAGGGAAATCACTGTTTAACGTCTTCACCCAATCACTGTAATAATAAGCTAAACCACCAAGAACCAATACCATGACAAAAACAAGATGGCCATTAAAAATATAGCGAAGATATTTTTGCGTTTCATTTATATAGCCTAAATATCTTTCCTTCCAGAGATTTTGACTATTCATGGCCGATTTCTTCTTTCGTCAATTGGATATATAAATCGTCAAGGGTTGCCCCTGGCATGGAAAATTGTTCACGAAGCTGCTCAAGATTGCCTTTTGCCCGAATCTCTCCATTATGCAATATGATGAAAGAATCACAATACCTCTCGGCTGTCGCTAGTATATGTGTAGACATTAAAATTCCCGCACCGCTCTCTTTCATCTTCCTCATCAAGTCAAGCAGGGACTGAATGCCTAATGGATCAAGACCCACGAATGGTTCGTCGACGATATATAAAGACGGCTGCACTAAAAAGGCGCACATGATCATGACCTTTTGCTTCATTCCCTTTGAAAAATGTGCCGGGAACCATTTAAGCCTTTTCTCCATATGGAATTCCTTTAACAGAACGTCCATCCTCTCTTTATATGTGGCTTCCGCCAAACCATGTGCCATGGCCGTAAGCTTTAAATGCTCCTCAAGTGTAAGCTCATCATACAAGATTGGCGTTTCTGGAACATAAGTGAATTGTTTACGATATGAATCCGGGTCCTGGGCAAGTGTTTTACCATGAATCGAGACACTTCCGCCTTTCGGCTCCATGAGTCCGATGATATGTTTAATTGTCGTACTTTTCCCAGCCCCGTTGAGCCCAATTAACCCTACTAGCTCATTTGGCTGAATGTCAAAACTTATTCCTTTTAAAACGGGCGTTTTCGTGTATCCGCCCACTAATTGCTTTATTTCCAATAAGGACATATAAACGATCCTTTCTATATAGAGGTTCTTATTTCCATTTTATCAAATTCTCCTGCTTTTATATAGTCGAGTGTTCCCCGAACTAAATTTCCATAAATAACTAATTATATTTTCCCTCCTTGGTGGTCATCATAATTAAGGAAGAAGGGGTTAGTCATTACGTGTGATTCACATCATATTGTAAATGAGGTGTCAGTTAAAGACGTATTACACTGAAATACCCATAAGTTTATTACAAATGATTCACATCATATTGTAAATGAGGTGTCAGTTAAAGACGTATAACTGAATTAAACCAGAAGCTTCATAAAAAAATCGTTTCGAGCAAGGAGATGGTTCGCTTGCACGTAAAAGCAGAAAAATCATTCAATAATTATCAATTATGCTTTGAAAGTTGATGAAACTTTAAAGATATAGGAGATGGTTGCTTTGAATGGAAAATCTCTAATCAGATAATGACCGTATTTTACTAAAATGTAGATGAGGTGTTTGTCGCAGAGAATTTATGCTAATGCGATTTTGAAGCAAAACCCCCTTTTTCGACAGGCAGGGTGCAACTTAATGTTGCATCCTGTTTTTATGATTTTTCCTTTTCCCAAGGATTCAAGCTATGGTACGATTAACCAAATACATTAACTTTTAAAGGAGCGTTTTTAATGAGTGATTGCATTTTTTGCAAAATAATCGACGGGGAAATTCCAAGCAGCAAAGTTTTCGAAAATGAACATGTATTGGCCTTTCTCGATATCAGTCAAGTAACAAAAGGCCATACGCTGGTAATACCTAAAGTACATAAGGAAAATCTTTATGAGTTGACACCTGAGATTGCCAAGAATCTTATTGAAGTGGTACCGGAAATTGCCCGCGCCATGAAACAGGAGTTCCAACCTGTAGGCCTGAACCTTTTAAATAATAACGGGGAAGCTGCAGGACAGTCCGTTTTCCATTTTCACATGCATTTAATTCCACGGCATGGAGAAGGTGACGGGTTTGGGGCAGTTTGGAAAACGAATACCAGCGACTATACACCAGATGACCTGAAACAAATCGCTGACTCCATTGCACAGCATTTAAAATGAACCGCTGGCACATGTTGGTTTCTTTCTCCTTTCTTAATATCTTTTTAAAAGAATTGAACTTAAGCACGCTTGTTGCATGAAAAAACAATGATCCTAATTTGGTCCTCACTTTAAAGTGCAGGACCTTTTTTACTTTGGCCTATCATTAAAATGGATTGTCACTTAAAATTCTAAATTTTCCTCCTATTGAATTTAGTTTTCTGGTAGGATATATGAATAGTCTCAAATACTTTATCACATAGTCGCATAGGAGGAAAAAAATTGAAACGTGCACGCAATTTTAACGCTGGGCCAGCCGCCCTTCCCTTAGAAGTTTTACAAAGAGCCCAAAACGAATGGTTGAATATTGAGGATTCCGGTATGTCCGTCATGGAATTAAGCCATAGAAGTTCGGAATTCGAAAAAATTCATAACCATGCCATCCAATCATTAAAAGACCTTATGGAAATTCCTGAAAATTATGAAGTTCTCCTGCTGCAAGGAGGAGCAAGTCTGCAATTCTCCATGATTCCCATGAACATTTTGAATGATGGAAAAAGGGCAGATTATGTCCTCACTGGTTCTTGGTCGGAAAAAGCATTAAAAGAAGCCAAAAAGGTTGGTGAAACGTCCGTAGTCGCTTCATCCAAAGATGAAAAATATACGTTCATCCCTAAAGTTGAAGATATCAAATTGAATGATGATGCTGCATATCTTCATATCACAAGCAATAATACGATTTACGGAACACAGTGGAAGGATTTCCCGGAAACAGGCAACATTCCTTTAGTAGCCGATATGTCAAGTGATATTCTCAGCAAAAAGATTGATATTAGTAAATTCGGCATCATCTATGCAGGTGCACAAAAGAATCTAGGTCCGTCTGGAATCACAGTGGTTATCATCCGTAAAGATTTAATAACGGATAATGACAAAATCCCATCCATGATGAACTATTCTATCCATTCAAAAAATAAATCTTTATACAACACTCCTCCGACATTGGCCATTTACTTATTGTCCCTTGTGTTGGATTGGGCAAAAGAACAGGGCGGCGTGGAAAAGATTGCTGAGATCAATGAAGAAAAAGCAAAAGTCATTTACGATGCCATCGACGGCAGTGATGGTTTTTATAAAGGCCATGCCCTACCGGACAGCCGTTCATTAATGAATGTAACGTTCACGCTTCCGTCTGAAGAAGCTGAAGTACAATTCCTTAAAGAAGTGAAGCAAGCCGGATTCGTAGGACTGAACGGTCACCGTTCCATTGGCGGCTGCAGAGCTTCCATCTATAATGCGGTCCCTCTATCCCATTGCCAGGACCTTGCTGATTTCATGAAGAAATTCCAGGAATCGTATAAAGCGAAAGAAGCTCAAACCCTTTAATTCAAACAAATATAACTTCTAAAAAAATAGGTCTTATGATATACTATTTTAAACTTCTTGCAACAGGCAATAGTGCATTGTTGAAGAAAAGATGTTAGTTGAGATGAGAATAGGAGAGATGAGTAAATGAAAACGAAAACCCTTGTGTCACTGTCCCTATTAATCGGGATTGGGGCTGCCCTGCATTTTATCGTACCTGGATTCTTCCTTGGAATGAAACCGGATATGATGCTGTTGATGATGTTTTTGGCGATTACCCTGTTTCCCGCGAAGAAGAATGTATTCATTGTCGCCCTGGCAGCTGGAGCCATCTCTGCCATGACAACTACATTTCCTGGAGGACAGATTCCAAATATCATAGACAAATTGGCAACAGCCTTTCTGTTTTACCTTTTATTCATCAGTCTTAAGAAGTTTTCAACATCCGTTGTCACCGTTAGTATCTTGACTGCCGTAGGAACAATGATTTCCGGCGCTGTCTTCCTTGGTTCGGCTTATTATATCGTTTCCCTTCCAGGGCCTTTCGTTGCACTTTTCGGCGCAGTTGTACTTCCTGCCGTACTGTTAAATACAGTTGCGATGGTCATCATTTATCCAATTGTGAACGGCATCGTAAGAAAATCAAATATACCTATTAATGCTTAAGCAGCAGGATCATCATACCTAAAAAAGCACCGGAATGTCCGGTGCTTTTTTTCCAATCTTATGAATCTGGAATTCTAGTCACAATCATCCTCCAATGATCAATGAATCAATATCCACATAAACCAAATGAAAAGTAGTAAAACCCCAGGGAGACCCATAGCGAAGGCTCTAGCCTGGAGCACCCTCTTGGGCGGATAGATGCCAGGAGTTTTTGCTTGCCTTAGAAAATACCCCATTCCGCACAGGCATACCAGGCCTAATAAAAAAATGATTTTCATTATTAACCCACCAGTGCCATCCATGTTCCGACAGCTTGTTTTTATTATCTATATGCTGCTCTTCCCTTTATATGTAGCATTATTAATAAAGCTTCAAGTTATTTTTAAATATTATATATTTACTCTCTAAGTTTAAAAAAATATTTTTGTGATATAAAGATAAAATGGTCGATTCTCTTCCATAAGAATGAAAATTATGGTATTTTGATATCAATAGTATTTCTCTCCCTATTTATCATAATTTCCAATTGATGCAGCAGGGATTCAGACCATGGAAAGCGAAAACATATTATAAAATGAGGTGATCCTAATGAAAGCAAAATCATTACTAATTGGCTTTTTGACCGGAACAGTAGTAGCTGGTGCGGCAACCTTACTTTCAACACCAAGTTCAGGTAAAGATCTACGGACCCGCATCAAAACGAATACCGACGAAATTAAGAATACAATTGATGAGTTAAAGGTAAAAATGCTGAATATTAAAGATGACACGATGGAAGCTTCACAAATCAGCAAAGAAACGGTAAAAACGTTCATTTCGGATGTTCAGGTCGTCATCGAGAACTGGAAGCGGGAAATCGAACCCAATAAGAATGAATTATTGAAGAACGTTCAGGAAATCGAAAATTCATTGAAGGAATTGGAAGCGGCCGCACCTACTTCTAAAAATTAATAGCTGGCATCGTCACACAAGCTTGATTCTCCATTTTTCCCAATAAATTACATGATTTATTGGAGAAGAATGGAGAATTCATTAAAAAAACTAAAATTTTCTAAAAATTTTGCAAATATTTATCTTTATTAATTTTTATTTTATTGTCATAATAAATATATAGAATCTTATAAGTAGGTGAGCCCATAATATGCAGAATAAAAATTATTCTATGAAAGAAGCAATGATTTTTAGTCAACGAATTGCACAATTAAGCAAAGCATTATGGAAATCGATTGAAAAAGATTGGCAGCAATGGATCAAGCCCTATGATTTAAATATCAATGAGCACCATATCCTTTGGATTGCCTACCATCTTAATGGCTCTTCCATTTCAGATGTTGCAAAATTTGGGGTCATGCATGTTTCTACGGCATTTAACTTTTCAAAAAAATTAGAGGAACGCGGGTACTTAACATTTTCAAAAAAAGAAAATGACAAAAGGAATACCTATATAGAGATCACTGCTGAAGGTGAAAAAATCCTACTTGATTTAATGGAGACATATGACCCAAGTAAGAACTCTGCTTTCTCGGGTGCACTTCCACTGCGTGAGCTTTATGGCAAGTTTCCGGATATGATTGAAATGATGGCCATCATCCGAAATATATACGGTGAAGACTTCATGCAAATCTTTGAACGATCCTTCGATAACATCGATCAGGAGTTTACTGATGTGGAGGGTAAAATCACAAAAAAAAAGATAGAGAAAGAAACTGAGCCAGTTTAATCTCATACTCTATCCATTTCCTTCATGAATGATACATATAACCCCTGTGCGAGGCATGCATCAATGCATTCCTTTGTGGTTATTTTTGGATTAACCTTTCTTTCAAATTGATTAAAAAGCGGTCGAAAGTTCATATACCCTTCCGCTTTTTCTATTTCATAGCGTTTGCTCAAGATATCACATGTTTCCAATAATTCTTCCGCTTCCTTCTTCGTGAAATTTTTTTCCACAAATAGATAGTCCAACTTGGCCTCCGGATTGCGTATAAGGTTTAATAAAAGCCGTTGATGAAAACGGAGAATTTCTATTTCTTCATTTATATTTTTCATACATCACTAATCCCCAATCGATCATTCAATTTAACATAAAAGACTTATAACCAATTTTTGATTTTTCACACTCAGTAATCCTTCTTATCCCTGGTTCAAAACCTGGCATTAATCGCCCTTAGCCCTACTTACACACTAAAGTGATTTTATCTTAAATTTAATCCAAGAATTCCATTGCTTTTTCCACCCATTCATCGTAATGTATGTAAGTAAATTCAACAGCTTTGGAGGGCTGATTTCGAAATGAATTCGTGGAAAACAATTGACGTGGCAAAACAATATGGGAATTGCCGTCTGCTCTTTTTTTCAGTTTTTACTATATTGATGTCTTTTGTTCTGATCTATACATTATTAAGTGTCTTTTCAACCCATGTTATTTTGTATGGCGATCAAACAATGGTATTTTTTAGCCTATTGCTCTTATTATATCCTGTTCACAAACTATTACACTATTTACCTTTACGATTATTATGTAAAAAAGTAAAAACTTCTTGGTCCTTGAAGTGGAACGTTGTGCTTACATGCAGAGTCAATGTGCATGATCCGATTCGAAAGCACCTTTATCTCTTGACCCTTGTGTTGCCTTTCTTCATTATGTCTGTCATATTGATTGGTTGTGCCCTTAGATTTCCGCATTACATCCATTATTTCACTATTTTATTATCCCTGCACACCGGATTATGCGTATCGGATTTTATTTATATAAAAAATCTGGTTGGTTCCCCAAGGCATTCTTTTATCGAGGAACATCTCGAAGGATACGATATACTTATTCAAAAGTGATTTCTTATTTATCCATAAAGATACCCGATAAGATTTTTAGGTATCTTTTTTCATTATAATTTGGTATCGTATTTATACATGATGTTTTGCAAGGAGGGATTTTAGGTTTTGATCTCGTTCTGGTTTATTATTTTTGCTATTTTGATCCTTTATAATATTAATAGAATGACAAACTCTTTATGCATTCAAAAGGAAATTGCTGAAGACCGGCAGCCTAAAGTATTCAGGACCATTAATGTATTAATTACTATTATGTTATTATCCTCCTATATTGAAATTTTGTATACGTAGAGATGAGCAACAAATGATGACCATCATTTGTTACATACATTGGTGATACCCGGAGCATTATCCACATAAAGAAAAAGGGCGAAGCAACAGCTTCGCCTTTTGTTTATGGGTTTATAACCAAGAAGCTCCAATGATGATTAACAGGATGAAAAGAACGACAATTAGAGCAAAGCCTCCACCTATTCCTCCAGACATTGATCTTCCTCCTTTCCATTCTTAAGTAATAGTATCTTCATGCACACTCTTATATCCGCCAAAAGGAATCCATTCCTTTCTTAGCTTGAGAATCACTTCAATCTTTTTTGTTGAGCGGCTACCCTATCCTATTCAACTCCATGGCAAAAGGAGTGGGCTCTTTCCATTATTAATTTTACAGCCGATTAGCAATAGGCTGCTCCTACAATTATTAATAAAATGAATAACACCACTAACAAAGCGAAGCCTCCGTTAAATCCATTACCCATTATGCTACCCCCTTTTGTTGTCCTCGGTTTATCATATGTAATGGATTAATATCCGGTTAGGCATACACCCATTTTTAAAAAAATTCTTATTCATGCACCAATATATTATTTTTTGTAAAGTAACCAGAATATGTTATAGTTAATTTTGTGGAAATACGAAAAAATAGCAAACAAGAAACTTATAACTAGGAGTTGTTTTTATGAAGAAGTGGGCATTATCGATTGCTGTTACTGCAGGGCTGATCGGACTTACAGCATGCAACAGCGACAAGGAAGCAGTCGTGGAAACTAAAGCGGGGGATATCACCAAAGAAGAATTTTACAATGTAATGAAAGACCGTTATGGTGAAACCGTTCTTCAAGAACTTGTTTATGAAAAAGTTCTTTCTGAAAAATATACAGTAACGGATAAAGAAGTTAAAGCTAAAACGGACGAACTTAAAGAGCAAATGGGTGAAAATTTCGAAACGGCCCTTGCCTCTTCCGGATATAAGAGCGAAGATGATCTTAAACGTGCACTTAAAATCGGCATGCTTCAAGAAAAAGCAGCCGTTGCCGATATAAAAGTTAAAGAAGCTGATGTGAAAAAAGCTTATGAAGACTATAAACCACAAATCAAAGCGAGACATATTCTAGTGGAAGACCAAAAAACAGCAAACGAAGTTAAAGCTAAATTGGACAAAGGCGAAGACTTCGCTAAACTTGCAAAAGAATATTCAACAGACACAGGCACAGCTGAAAAAGGCGGGGAGCTAGGCTGGTTCGGACAAGGTGAAATGGTTCCTGCATTTGAAGAGCAAGCTTATAAAATGAAGAAAGATGAAATCAGCAAGCCGATTAAATCCGATTATGGCTACCACATCATCCAACTTCTTGATACAAAAGAAAAAGAATCATACGAAGATATGAAAAAAGATCTTGAATATGATTTGAAAGTCGCTCAAATTGACCAAACTAAAGTTCAGGACATTTTGAATTCAGAAGTCAAAAAAGCGGACGTGAAGATTAAAGACGAAGATCTAAAAGATGCCATCACTTCCGGTGACGCAGCCAATGCTGAAAAATAATTGAATAGTAAAAAGCGACAGGACTTTTCCTGTCGCTTTTTTTTATGGTTCGAGCTATGCTCCCTGATTTATATCCTTTTTACGCCTCTCGCGCTCTTCTTCCATGCGTTCAATGTACTTCTGACCTTCCTTCTCAATCCAAGCATCATCTATGAGGCGTTCCTGCCTAGCTGTCCAAATTGACATGACTGCACTGACAATTATCCCAATAAACACGAACCAGATCCAAATTGGCATGTCCATTCCCTCCCAAAAAATCTACTATTCATTTACTAGAGAATATGCGCGAACAAAAAAAATATGCTTCTTTCTCCATCGAGAAAGAAGCATATTTCATTAAAATGTTGGTTTATAGAATGAACGATTATCGAGCGCGAAAACTCTTTCCGTAAATTCACCCGGTTTCACTTTTTCCAAGGCCCGGTCCATCATATTTATCTTGGCATCCATATTATCAATATAATGCAGCACTTCAGCTTCCCTAACCATTGGCGGCTTGGGACTGCCCCACTCAGCTTTACCATGGTGACTTAGTATCAGGTGCTTGAGAATCATGATTTCTTCCGCTTCAATGCCCAATTCCTCTGCAGCTTTACCGACTTCATTCACCATGATGGTGATATGCCCCAACAAGTTCCCTTCCACTGTATATACAGTCGAAACAGGTCCGGATAGCTCATGTACCTTTCCAAGGTCATGCAGAATGACTCCTGCATACAAAAGATCCTTATTGAGCGAAGGATATAGGGTTGAAATGGCCTTAGCCAGCCCTAGCATCGATACAACGTGATAGGCCAGTCCCGACATATACTCATGATGGTTCTTGGTGGCAGCAGGAAACGTCAGGAATTCATTCTGATATTTTTTAATGAGGTGCCTAGTCACCCTTTGGATATTCGGATTCCTCATTTCAAAAATGAATTGAGTGATGGTTTCCATCATTTCTTCCTGACTTAAAGGCGCCGTTTGAATTAAATCGGCTTTCGTGACCCCATCAGTATCTGAAGTAATTCTAATGTTACGGATTTTCAATTGGCTGCGTCCTCGATAATTCTGGACTTCCCCTTGAACTTTCACCGTAGCTTCCGCACTGTATGTTTTCTCATCAGCCTCGGAAACATCCCATAGCTTTGCCTCGATCTCCCCGGTTTTATCGCACAAAATCAATGTTAAAAACGGCTTTCCATTACTTGCCACCGCTTTTGTACTCGTTTTAATGTACATATATATATCTACTACTTCACCAATTCCGTAGTGTATGATCCCATTTCCCATGCGACTGCCTCCGTTCAATTAAATATCAACATTATAACATACCAATCTCGTTAATGCGTTTAGTTTTCGTTAATAAGTGATGGACAATGGACAGGAAAAGCCTAGGCTGACCGTCTCTCTTATCACTCCATAAGAAAACCAGGCTTGACCCCAAGCCTGGCTCTCCAATCAAATCTATTTCAACAGTTTTTGTTCGGACAATACGCGCACTTTTCCTTGCCCTCAATTCGGTAATATAAACAGCATGTCACCCGTTTATAAGGATTCATGGACGCCGGAACACTTTTTTCCCCTATGAATCGTTTAAAGGGGGAACGCGTTTCAATATTCAGCCATACTTCATCTTCAAGCAGCTTTTCAATGTCCTTTTCAACTCGCGTCTTTATATCAGTCTGCTTCAATAACTCACTATACATCCATACCGTATAGCTCCAAATATTTTCCCAGAGTACTAGTTTCGATATTTTAGCAGTTCCGGAAAAGGAGCGAATGGCAACAGCACCAAATCTGCTCAATATGGAATGAAGGGCAGAAGGGCTTTCCTTTTCCGAGACATTGCTCCAACTGTTAGTTTTCAGCAAAAAATTCGGGAGCCAATGTTCATCTTTCGGGTCATCCAAAACACCAATGTCCTGAAGTGTGCCTTCCCAGATAAGCCGATGTTTGCTTAACATGTAAAATTGTGCCGTGACAAAAAAAGCATAGCGTCTGAACCACATTGAAATGGCTATCCCTGACGTTTCCGCCCCAGTCCGAGCTTGTGCATACTGAATAAGTTCATCAGCATGATTGAAGGTCTTGGAAACTTTGGCTTCGTCTCGGAAGGATATGCGATATCCTTGCAGCTCTTTTTCCATGGATGGTGTGAGGTTATGCATTGGCCAGCGCTTTTACCTGACTTTGGGCGTAGCGGCCTTTACCAAACGGGACGCACATGGGACTGCCGAAAATTGGATCAAAGGATATTTGGCAGTCCATGCTGAATACATGCTGTACCAATTCAGGAGTGATGATATCCTCTGGCCGGCCTTGAGCATGTATCGACCCATCTTTAAGTGCCACCAGATTATCCGCATAACGGCAAGCTAAATTCAAATCATGAAGCACCATCACGATCGTTCTGTTCTCAAACTCATTCAAGTCGAACAATAAGTCCAAAATCTCGATTTGATGGGTCATATCAAGATATGTAGTTGGTTCATCCAATAAAATGATGTCCGTATCCTGAGCCAGCGTCATGGCTATCCATGCCCGTTGCTTCTGGCCTCCCGATAATTCATCGACTGCCTGATCCTTTAAATCGGTCAGGTTCGTTGCTTCAATCGCCTTTTGAACTTTTTCTTCATCCACGGAACTCCACTGTTTCAACCAACTTTGATAAGGATATCTTCCTTGTTTAACAAGCTGATATACTGTAAGCCCTTCAGGAGCAACCGGGGATTGTGGAAGAATCGCCATCTTTCTTGCTACATCCTTCGATGACATGGTCGAGATCGCTTTGCCTTCGAGCAAAACAGAGCCGGATTGAGGTTTTAACAATCGGGCAACAGACCTTAGAAGTGTTGATTTTCCACATCCATTAGCACCGATGAAAACGGTGATCTCCCCTTTGGGTATTTCTATATTCATATCATTTATAATTAATTTATCACCATAACCGAGCGATAAAGACTGTGTGTTAATAGCTGGTCGCATTAAAATACTCCCCTTTTAGTCTAATAATACCAGTTTAATGAAAATGATTCTCACTGTCAATCTTAAAAAAGAATATAAACCAAAAACTTCATGTCCCATTCCTGTTATGATTCATTAAAGTGAACGCTCCTTTAAAGATATGAAGCTTCCTTTGGAAACATTAATACCATTTTCCTAGCTCCCCGATTCATCAGTCCGTGCTTCATCTCCGGAATCTCCATTTAGCGGAAAATAAAAAAGCCCTCCATATGGAGAGCTTTTTAACCGACCAGCAGTCGATTTGTACAATGTGCCAAGGATTCATCCCTAATGAAGGTAAATAAATCCTGATCGATAAAAGGAATTAATCCTTCTGCAATATTCCATGCATTGACCTCTATTTGATAAAGGATTTCTGATTTTCCTGTACTGTGTAGCTCCTCACTAAGCACAGCAAGATCGGGGTCTGATGCGTGGCCCATCTCATGCGTGAGGATCACCCATGTATATTCCTCAAGCCTTGCAAGCGAGCCTAGGGAGCGTTCACACTGAATTTCGATATCTCTCTCATATAAAGTGATGCTATGTCCTTTGGCAGAATATTTTCCCCCAACACATCGTTTACCGGGAAACTCCTTTTCGATGATTAACTTCAAAGAAGAATCATGGTGGCTTACAAACTCATTCATATTCAATGACTTCACTCTCTTTATCTATAGTTTAAAACCCATTATATTTCAGGGATGATCAAATCATTCATATCCTGGCGCAATAAGGGGCTGGATAGACGAATCACTTGATTTTCGCTAAAGTACTCCATTATATATCGGTGACAAGTAAAAAATAAAATTTGCCGCTTTTCCGAAACTTTTTTCAATAACTCGAGCATCCGTTTTGTCCTTTCCGCATCAAAATTGACGAAACTATCATCAATGATGAGAGGGAATGAATCATTTTCAAAAGTATGATCAGCAAGCGCGAGCCTTAGGGAAACATAAATTTGCTCTGCTGTCCCGCGGCTGACCTCTTCAACCCTGAAACTCAAACCATCATTGCGCTGTACCCAAATTCCTTCTCCCGACTGATCAAGGATGATTTTACGATAGCTCCCATTCGTTAAAAAGGAAAAGTGCCGCTCGGCATCAGCGATCACCTTCGGTAGGCGTTCCCTTTTATATCGGTCCAATGTTTTATTCAATAAGCTTTTGGCTATTGCCAATTTCGCCCATTCCTTCGCCTCTTCGTTAAAAGCAGCTTTTTCTTCATAAAAACGATGAAGTAAATCATCATAAATCCCTGAAACTTCAAGCTGTTTTATCTTATGCTTCGCATCCGCCCGCTTCTCTAATAAAAGGGATTTCGCCTTTATAGAATCCTTCCGTTTCCGTTCTATATTTTCAAATGTATAAGTATTGATCCCCTGTTTTAAGTAAGTTTGGATTTGATCAGGCAGCATTCTGGATTGCCCAATTTGAATGGTAATCAAATCAAGCTGTTTTTGTAAAGTGATTTTCTTTTCGAACAATGCAGCGGCATGCCTGAATTCTTCCTCGTCCTTGACCTTCGCTAACTTAAAAAGAATTTCCATTTCTGCATCAAGATAGCCATTTTCCATCGTCAGCTGCTCAATTTCGTTCGTCAAACGACTTCGTTCCTGCATCCATTGCGTTAGTTGAACGGAGAATTCAACCGCTTTATTCAATTCCCGCTTCAATAGGCCAATCGCTTCCCGCCATGTGGATGGTTCAAAATCAAGGCTGTGTGCAAAATGAAATAAAGCCTTTGATTTACCCTCAAATTCTGCCTGCAGAAAATTATGCCTCTTGATTGTTTCATATTTCCTATCAACGGCTTCCTTCCATTTCTCTAGATGTTCAAATACAGATTCAAGATTGATTTCCATTCCGGGATAAGACAGACCCCAATCGCTTAAGATGCTCCTCAATTCTTTATCCAACCGGTCCCTTCTAGCTTCCCAATCGGCATATTCCTGAATGGTCGATTCAAACGCTTCCTCCCTTTCTTCATATTTGAAACTTTCACTTTCAAAACGCCTTTGGAGACGTTGGTCCAGTTCAAGCAGCCGACCCATCGACTCTCCTTCACTCCCCCTATTGGTCTCAGTCCCAATTGCGGCCCTTTTCCTTTTCATCTCATCCAATTGCCTGATATACCCGGACAATATATCATCACCTTTAAAAAGATACCTGGATACCGCAAACAGAACAGCCACGGCTAGAAGTATCATCCCCAACAACATCTGTTCACTGAAATAACTTCCGATCGCACCTAAACAAAGAAGTACTAATAAACTGCCATTCAGGATATGTGAACGTTTGCGATTATCCGCTTCCTTCTTCCTCTGTAATGCCAATTGCTTTTCAAGTTCAAGTATTTGTTCATCAAGAATAAGCGATTGTGCTGCTTCAAATTCGATGTTATTCTGCTTGTTGTATAAGGACTCCAGCTCGATTCTTTTTTCATCTGGCATTAACTGGGCCTGTATCTCCTTCAAGCGGGCTTCTGTCGTTTCCAGACTTCCCTTTTGCAGTTCATATTTCTCATCAAGCTGCTTCTTATCATTTTGGAGTTGATGCTTTTCCCTCTCGGCCCTTTTCACCTTTTCCTTCATGAATGTACTGATATCCAGTTTTCTTATTTCATCATCAGAAACATCCAAGAATAATTCCTGCTTCACCTTTTCGATATTCTTTTCTTCCAACTGCCTTTCGTGTTCCGCTTTTCTCATATCCAGCTCGAGCTTCTCAAGCATAGTTCCTTGATCGATTGCATGTTCAATTTGCTCTTTATGCTCCTTGATGAACGGATTGATTTCGATTTCCCTGAGTCTTTCCTCAAGTTTGTCCTTTTTCTCGATCAATGCCGCAAGTTGAGCTTTCATGGGCATTCCAACTGACTGTAGCTGTTCAAGTCTTTTTAAGCCATCAACAGGAAAACTCACTTCCGGAATTTCACTTATTTCGGCCTCAAGTTCCCCCTGTTCTTCAACCAAGGGTTTAATTCGCAAAAAAGTGCTCACGTCAACAAGGTTTTCTTCAATCTCTTGAATATCTTCCGTGACTTTGTAGAGCTCCTCCTTAAGTTTTGCTTCTTCCTGAAGTAATGCCGTATACGACTGCTGTTCTTCTTCTGATGCTTTCACCTTTTTCTGCAATTCCTTAAGTTCTTTCAATCTCACATTCAGTAAAGGTTTTTGGCCTGATGGCTTGAACCTTGAATCGAGCTCTTTTTGCAATTTCGTTTCGGCTTCAAGAAGTTTATCATTCCCGATCAGCCCAGCTGAAAGCAGATATTTACTCATGGTACCTTCACTTAGTGTATGTAATCCCTGCAGCCCTTGAAGGTCGAAAGAAAAAATGGCTTGGTAATAGTTTTTATCAACGCCATGGAGAATCTCATTCAATTCTTCCTCGCCGCCGACCCTTCCATCCTCGAAGGTCAATTTTACATCGCCAGTAGCTTTTCCCTTCACACGTTCAATAACGATTTCCCCATCTTTTTTTGTTATGAGACTGAGCCTTCCCCCATATTTGGCATGCATTTTGGGCTCGTAACGCGGTTCGTTTTGAACCTTTGTCGGAAAACCAAATAGCATACTATGAATGAAGGACATGATGGTTGACTTGCCCGATTCATTTTCCCCAAAGAAAATCTGCAGCTGTCCCAATTCAGGAAAACGCTGATTTTCCAGTTTACCGTAACCATAAACATGGAGGTCTTTAATAATCAAACCCGTTCCTCCTCCCTACACTCATTTATTCGCATCAAAAACGTGCAAAAGCCATCTTTCCGCTTCATCCACAAGTTCCCTCTGCTCTTTTGGCTCTATTGTATCAAGAAACCTTCTTGCACCCGGATGAATATAAAGCGGGGCCAGAGCAGCATCCGTATCATCAAATTCAGATGCAAGCATTGATACCTCAGCCATAAATGGCAATAATGTTTCATTTGACCTAATCATCGGCATCGACTGGATGACTTTGATTTTATACACCCAGACAAACGATTCCCCTTGGTCCTCTTCCTGCAAGATCCGGGTCAATTCTTCAAGATATTCCCCGGAAGGGCCTGCTGCATCTCCTGCATCCAGCTTCAATTCCAAAAGAAAGCTTCTCCCATCGATGCCCTTCCGTTCAATTACTTCCCTGCATTGCTTGAACAGGGCATCAAATCCACCATCCGCGGTTATTTCAATTGTATCGCTTTCCCATATCACTTCAGAAGTTTCAATAAAGGAATGACGCTTCATGTCCCCGTCGAATTCGACGAGCAGGCACCCTTTAATGCCAGACTCCTTTCTGTTCCTGCCTTGAATATTTCCTGGGTATATCACTAGCGGATCTTCTGAAACCACCTGATGCTTATGAATATGGCCTAATGCCCAGTAATCGAAATCTTTGGCAGCTAGTTCCTTCAATGAAAAAGGGGCGTATGGGCTATGTTCGGAATTGCCTTCCAAATTCCCATGAAGCAGACCTATATGATAATCGGCCCCTTCAGCTTTTATGTAGGTTTCGATCATTCTCTCCCTTACGTGACGGCGCGGATAACTGAACCCATAAAGGTGGACAGTCGTCCCATCGATTTTTTCAAACCGTTTCACTTCGGTTTGCCCTGAGAATACGTGGACATTATCCGGCAGCTCCACAGTAATCCATGAGCCGCTGAGATGATCATGGTTACCATGAATGATATAGGCAGGGATCTGATGCTGCTGGAGTTTTTCCATTTCTGTCCGAAAGCGGACCTGTGTCCTGAGACTCCGATTCTCCCCGTCAAATAGATCCCCCGATAACACGATAAAGTCAACCTGAAGGGAAATTGCTTCATTAATGATAGTTTGAAAAGCTTTAAAAGGAGCTTCCCTTAATTCCTTTAATATAGTTGACGGCATATCCTTCAACCCCGAAAAGGGACTATCCAGATGGAGATCCGCCGCATGAATGAACCTCACACCGCTCATAAGTGTCACCTCGATTTCTATCAACTTTCACATTTAATTTTAACATGAACAGAACATACTTTCCCATACATTATTATTTTAATACGTCATCATGCAGTATGGGCAAATTCAACAGGAAAAAGACCGAATGGCGTGAACATTGTTTCATGCACGGCATTCGGTCTTTTTCATCATTCAAAAATATCCATACTTAAATAGCGTTCACCATTATCCGGTGCAATGCATAATACTCGTTTTCCACTTCCAAGACGACGGGCTTCCTGCAGGGCAGTCCAGACAGAGGCACCTCCTGAAGGTCCAATCAATATCCCTTCCTTCGAAGCCAGATCCTTCATGGTGGATATTGCATCTTCATCAGCCGCTTGAACGATTTCATCAAATACCTCTGTATTTAAGATGGTGGGGATAAATCCAGGGCTCGTACCCACTAACTTATGAGGACCAGGCTTTCCGCCGGAAAGAACTGGGGAACCCTTAGGCTCGACAACTACAACCCTTAAATCCGGCAGATGTTCTTTTAAAGCTTCACCTGTACCGGTTATCGTTCCTCCCGTTCCGGCAGTAGCGACAAACACATCCAGGTTGCCATCCATCTGATCTAAAATCTCGACTGCTGTCGTCACTCTGTGAATATCAGGATTTGCTTGGTTTTCGAATTGCTGCGGAATAAAGCTATTAGGAATTTCTGCGGCTAGTTCCTCAGCTTTACGAATGGCTCCCGGCATCCGCTCTGATGCAGGGGTGAGGACAACTTCCGCTCCGTATGCCTTTAAGATGTTGATTCTTTCTTTCGACATATTATCCGGCATGACCATAATCGCCCGATACCCCTTTGCAGCGGCATTCATAGCAAGCCCAATACCTGTATTACCTGATGTTGGTTCTATGATCGTGGCCCCGGATTGAATGATGCCGTCCAGTTCAGCCTGCCTAATTAAGTTGAATGCAGCCCGATCCTTTACACTGCGGCTCGGATTGAAATATTCAAGTTTCACAAATACTTCAGCGTCACCCTCCGCCGTTAAATGATTAATCCTTACAACAGGTGTATCTCCTATCAATTCAGTGATATTATTAACGATTTTTACCGTCATTCAAAAAATCCCCCTTCGATCCATACACTTCCTAGATGCACTATTACTCAGGTTTATTATATCATTTATGATTTTTCATTTTAAAGAAAGAATTCCTCTAGTATAAATAGGTTTTGTTTTGAAGTTAGTTCGGTATAGTTATTTTCCATCGTTTTTCAAGATATTCAGCTACTTATCAATATTCCCTGTCTTAATACATTTCCCTCACATAATAATAGTCAAAATTGACAGATAATGATAAAATTTTTATAACAGTTCCTAAGACAATAACATTTTTGATAAGGGAGTTTTTGAAAATGAGCAGAATATACAAATTAACCGTTTTTGAACCGTCAGGGGAAAAACTATTGGATGAATCATTTACAGCCGAGAATGATGAACAAGCTAAAGAATTGGGACAAAATCTATTGAAGGAAAAAAACTATCAAGATCAAACACATCGCTGCACATCACCTTCAGGCGCTTTATTGCTTTTTCATCGCTGATTGAAAATGGAAGCGCAAACACTAAAAATATGATCTAGTTTCCTTATATAAAAAGGGCCGTCACGATAACGTGACGGCCTTTTTCATTCATTTTCCGATGAAGTTCGGTTTCCTTTTTTCCACGAATGCTTTAATT
This sequence comes from Bacillus sp. T-10(2022), assembly GCF_056502895.1. NCBI lineage: Bacteria > Bacillati > Bacillota > Bacilli > Caryophanales > Bacillaceae > Bacillus > Bacillus sp. T-10(2022). The sequence continues at coordinate 1,308,434 of NZ_CP113518.1, read as the reverse complement.
CCCTCTTGGTGGTCCGCTGTTTCGCGCATTTTCATCTGGGCAGCTTTTTCAATCTCAAGGATCTTAATCAATAGCGGGCGATTTTTTTCACTAAGGATTTTTTTCGTTTTAATCATGGCCTGAACCGGGCTTTGCAGCCATGATTGCACTTTCTTCTCTACCGCATGTTCCAAGGTTCCGTCAGCCACTTCATGAATGAGGCCCTTTTCTTTTGCTTCAAGCGCAGTAAGCACTTTACCTTCCCAGATTAGTTCTTTTGCACCCACTTCACCAAGACGACGTTCAAGGAAGAAGTGTCCGCCGCCATCGGGGATTAATCCAATCCCGATAAAATTCATCGCAACCTTACTTTCTGAATCGGCAATAAGATGATCGGTTGCAAGAGCTATACTTAACCCAAGCCCTGCAGCTGCACCATGAATGGCACTGATGGTCAATTTAGGCATGAAGTATAGAGTGGTCACCAATTCACTGATTCCATCCATCAGTTCATCGAAAGCGTTTTCTTTTCCAGGCGAGAGCATCATCTTAATGTCACCACCTGCGGAAAATGCTTTCCCATTCCCTTTTAAAATGACGACATCCACATCATCATTCTCACTTACTTCCTTCAAGGCATGAATAAAGTCATGCAGCATTTTCGGATTTAAAGCATTCATGGCCTCTGGACGGTTCATTGCAACAGTGGCCGTCCTGTCCGAATATGTGACTAAAACAGTGCCTGCAGGTGATGTCGATTCAATACTCAATTTATTTCCTCCTCTTTCGTTCTATGACTCTATTATATATCCCTCCCCATTATCAGAATAGGGGGAAAAGTTACAATTATACAAATCCAGCATTATTTATTGATATATTTATCCTGAAGCTGATCACGCAATGCCCTTTTCAAGAACTTCCCAACACCCGTTTTCGGGATTTCATCCAAAAAGACCACTTCATCCGGCAGCCACCATTTTGCAAACTGCGGCATTAAAAATTCGATGATGTCTTCCTGGGACACTTGCCCCTTGTATGCCTCCTTCAAGACAACACAGGCGATCGGCCGTTCCTGCCATTTTTCGTGAGGCACTGCAATTACCGCCGCCTCGAAGATTCCTTCATGGGCCATTAATGCATTCTCTATATCTACGGAAGAAATCCACTCACCGCCGCTTTTTATCAAATCTTTCGTCCGGTCAACGATTTTGACGAACCCTTCTTCATCAATCGTGACAACATCCCCCGTATACAGCCAGCCATCTTTAAACGTATCCTCTGACCGCTCATCCTTAAAATACTCATTCGCTATCCAAGGACCCCTGATCAGCAATTCGCCCATTTCCTTTCCATCTGGTTTCACTTCGCCGTCCTGACCGATCACTTTAATTTCTATCATTGGCGAAACAAGGCCCTGCTTGGCCTTCAACTCATAAAGTTCTTCTTCAGGGAGGTCTTCCTGATAGCTTTTTGGTTTCGAAACAAAAACAAGCGGGCTCGTTTCAGTCATTCCATAGGCATGCAGGAATGGTATCCCATACTTTTGTTCAAAGGTTTTAATCATGCTTTTCGGAGCAGCCGACCCTCCGCATAGAACAGCACGAATGCTGCTCGTATCATGGCTGCCTTCTTCCAGCTCCTTCAATAAGCCCAGCCATATCGTCGGCACCCCTGCTGCGATTGTAACCTTCTCCGTTTCTATAAGCTCAGCCAAAATCTTCGGGGTGAAATAGGGTCCCGGCAAAACCATCTTCGTTCCAAACCAAACACTGGCAAAAGGCATGCCCCAAGCGTTTACATGAAACATGGGCACGACAGGAAGGGCCACATCACGTTCGCTTATTGCTGTGGAATCGGCAAGCCCCAGTGCAATCGCATGCAGCAAAATTCCGCGATGTGAATAAACCACACCTTTCGGATTCCCGGTCGTGGCGGAAGTATAACATATGCCGGCAGGCGCATTTTCATCCAAGGTTTGAATGAATGGCTGTTTCGGATTCCCTTCGGCTAATAATCTTTCATAATGATAAATGGGTGAAAGGGTCGTATCAGGCAGCTCCTCTTTATCCGTCATAATGATATACCCTTCCACTGTCGTTAACTCATCTTTAATTGCTTCCAAGAGGGGAATGACATCCGGGTCTATCAATAGTAATCGATCCTCCGCACTATTGACGATATAAGAAACATGTTGAGGAGACAGACGCATATTGATTGTATGAAGGACAGCACCATGACAAGGAATCGCAAAATATGCTTCTAAATGCCGATGATGGTTCCAGGCAAGTGTTCCAATACGGTCACCTGTTTGAATGCCGAATTTTTCAAGATTACTGGTCAGCCTTCTTGTACGTTCAGCAATCTCTGCATATGTAAATGTGTGAATTCCACAATCCGTACGCGAAACTACCTCTTTCTTCGGAAAATATTTTTCAGCTCTCTCAATGATTTGAGTCATGATCAATGGAGTATCCATCATTACAATCTCCCCCTTATATTAAAAGCATCCTCATTATATATTCGACCAGAAAAAAAATAATCCTTTATCCCTAGGTGCCTTTTACGATTATTTTGAATTTGGGTTTAGCCTGATGATATTTCAAAAAAAAAGGCTAAACCAGATCCTATCAGTTTGACGACAAAAACGGGATTCGGAAAGGGAGCGGATTTCTGAAATCAACTGAAATTTTTATAAATAAAAACATGCAGGCAATCTCGCTATTTATCGTTATTTATTGTTTAATGAAACCCTTATTGGATTGAAGAAATTTGCGACAATCCTGCCGAATTACTGGCTGGCCGAGACCCCACAGACGCTTGCTTTGATAAGGCTTGGCAGGCAGTCGGCGGAAAGGAAGCGGATTTCTGAAATCAAGCGCAAACATAAAAAAACTGTAGGGCCAACTCGCTCAAATAGAAAAAGATCTAACCGGTATATAACGGAATCATTTATTAAGAGCGGAATCTGAAAGGTTTTTTAAACCATCTAAATTTAGTGATGAGTTCCATGACATATTTTTTATGTTTCTTTCTAGAAAAAAGAGGAAATAGTAAAGATACAATTATATTTAGAGGGAGCTCATTTATGGTAAACAAAATAAACGAAGAACTAGAAGCTTATTGCGCGAGTGAATATTCAAAGCTATCACGGGTTATCGTCTGCGAACCTCGTTATATGGAAATCCGGGAGATCATCAACGAAACACAAAAAGAGTTTCAAGAGGAAAATATCGATCAAGCACTAGCCTTGAAGCAGCACGCCCAATTTACAAAGGCTCTTGAACATGAAGGAATTGAAGTCATAAAACTTACGCCTCAATTTACATATCCAGAACAAGTTTTCACGAGGGATATCGGTTTCACTCTTGGCAATACCGTTTATGTGGCTGAGTTGGCAACAGGTATCAGGCAGGGTGAAGAACAAATATTGAAATCCTGGCTCGAAACGAATGGCATCTCATATTTCAACCTCCTCAAAAATCATATTGAGGGCGGGGATGTCCTTATTGACGGGAAGACCATCTATATTGGAATCAGTGAAAGAACGGATGAAACATCCGTCAAGCATCTTCAAACCTTATTACCGGAATACGATGTCATCGCGGTTCCTTTCATTGAAACATTCCTTCATTTAGATTGTGTTTTCAATATCATATCACCGACAGAGGCGCTTATTTTTCCAGAGTCCTTTACAAAAAAAGAGATGGATCTATTAGCTTCACGTTATGACATGATCGAAGTGACTAAAGAAGAACAATTCACATTAGGAACCAACGTGCTTTCGATTGGGAATAAAAAATTATTCAGTCTACCATGTAATAAACAGGTAAATAGTCAGCTTCGTGAACGCGGATACGAAGTCATCGAAGTCGATATAAGCGAAATCATCAAGTCCGGCGGCTCCTTTCGTTGCTGCACCATGCCACTATTGAGGACAACGAATAAGAAGACTGATTCAGCCTGAGCAGAATGAAAGAACCCGGACTTGTTTGGAAGTCCGGATTCTTTCGCCTTTTTGTCAAACATGTATAGATATTTGTATAAAACAGGAAGAGATTAAGGGTTTAGTTCTTTTTTTTAATGCCTCGATTCCAACCATTACACTTTTTAAATAACTCTGTCTGGAGGCATTTCATTTATGCAGCAGTCTTAATATGATTTTTGAATCTTTTCTATTTAACTGTACATACTGACTATGTTCATCCTTCGTCATTTCTACAATATTTTCATCAGGATTGACCCAAACATAATATACGGTTAGTCTACCTTCGTTTTTCTCATCATTAAAATAAAAGATGAAGTCCGCCTCAGGATGATCTTCCGCCAACGCGAATTCTTCCCAATCTGCATTCTTTACTATTTCTTTTGTTTTTTCTGTTTTCCCCATTTCTATCTTTTCTTTATATGCTTCGAATTTGTAGTGTTTACCTTCATATTTTTGAACGGAAATATGTTCTTGCTTTGTTGTACAGCCTGAAGCTAACGTTATTGATAATAGGCTAAGTGCAACAAGCAGCTGTGTCCTTTTCATTACTGTCATCTCCTCATACCCCATTGGATTAATTATCCAATATATTTCATTATACTTCTCCACGCAAAAGAGTAATAGGAATGTTTATTGATTTCTTAACAAAAAAACTATAGCTTTTGGCTTAAGAGTTCTTGACCCCTTGAATCCCTTGGGCTTGTCAACCAAACCATACAGAAAATAGTTGATGCAGCCTTCCATTTCATCAAAAGCTTATACTCGCTTATATTGCATTTAATCCGATTATAAGCCGACAGTATAAACCCTTTTAAATTGATAATCCTTTCCTTTGTGAAATGGCTTAGCTAAAATTTGATAATATTGAATTATCCTTGCTATAATTTCATGGGATAGCGTTTAGAAAAAAACAAGATTGAAAGGGGAATGTAAAATGAATTATGTAAAAAATCAGCTAACGGTCATGCGCGGCAATCTTTTAAAAGAAATCGATGGAATCAAACCAGAGTTTATGGATGTACAGCCTGAAGGTTTTAATAATACAATCCATTGGCACCTTGGACATGTCCTTACTGCAGCCGAAAAATTTTTATTGAATTCCAATAGTGAATTGCCAGCGAATTACAGCCAACTATTCGGATATGGTTCAAAACCAGCGGACTGGACTGGGGACGTACCTACCGTTGAAGTATTAAAGCAACAACTGCATGAACAACTTGATCGACTTCTTGAAATTCCGGAGGAACGATTGACTGAAAAAACAGCACAGCCTTTCAACGGAATGGAAACAGTGGGGGAATTCATTAATTTTGTAGTGCTCCATGAAGCCAATCATATTGGACAAATTCACGCAATGAAACTATTAATCCAATCCAATAACTGAGATTAGATCATAAATAACTGTCACTCTGTATTTCTTGAAATAGGAGTGGCATTTTTTTATTTTTCACAGTCAAATAGGCTGTTTTAATCACTAATGGCTTCTGACATGTGAGTATGGGTGCGTTTACTCGTGAGTTTGCAGCGTTTATTCGTGATTTGGGAGCAAATACTCGTGAACTTTGAGCTTTTATCGTGAGTTCGAGCATCCACTCGTGAATTCGGAGCTATTACTTGTGAGTTTGGCGCTTTTACTCGTGAGTTCGGAGCAAATACTCGTGAGTTTGGCGCTTTTACTCGTGAGTTTGGTGCATTTACTCGTGAGTTTGGCGCTTTTACTCGTGAGTTTGGTGCATTTACTTGTGAGTTTGGCGCTTTTACTCGTGAGTTCGGAGCAAATACTCGTGAGTTTGGCGCTTTTACTCGTGAGTTTGCAGCATTTACTCGTGAGTTTGGCGCTTTTACTCGTGAGTTTGCAGCAAATACTCGTGAATTTAAACAAAAAGAGCCCCCGCTCTATAAGCGAAGGCTTTCATCTGTTCATGCGAAGTGAACGTCTCTTTAAGTCATTTGGTTATCCATATAATCACTGTATGCTTTTTCCGCTGCGGCTTCCGAAGTGAACAAAGCATCATCGTCCTCAATCGTATGAAATGTATCGTTCAGGAACAAGGCAACTGCATTGGGATCTTTTGGATGCGGAACGATTTCCGCCGCCCTTATATTCGAAACGGTAGGAACGTGGGGATTATTATAAATCACAAACACTTCGTCACCGACTTGCACTTCTTTTGCATTGATTACACCCATTGAATTCTTCCTTTCCATTACTGATTTTCCTTTAGCTTATGGAAAGAAGCTTATAATTATTTATGAAATATAACAGGCCTAAAAAGCGGCATTATCTGAATGGGGCCCCTTCTATAAAAAGGAGCCCCACCATTCATTTAAGCATATTCATCTTTTGTAAAAAATCGATTGGATGCTGTTTCCGGAAGAATTCCCTCAGCATATAGGCAACACCATCTTGATCATTGGAGCGCGTCACCCATTTTGCCACTTTCCTTACTTCCTCATCCGCATTGCCCATGGCAACTCCCAGACCAGAACCGGCAATCATCTCAATATCATCCAATCCATCTCCAATCGAGACGATTTCCGTTCTTTTCACTTCTAAATGGTCAGCTAAATACAATACACCGCTCCATTTAGAAACACCCTTCGGAACGATTGTCAGCTTATGTCCTGGATGTAAGATTGCATCCACCTCAGGGAACATTTCCTTTATCAATTTCAACATATCATTTCTAGCACTTTTTTCTGGAAATATAATGTCCATCTTCGTCGGGGCTATCGGCTGATCAATGAGCTCTTCACTGATATCATCCACATAATTTTGAGCATAAATATTTTGATCATTCAAATACATAACCGATTTACCAAGCAAATTCTCCGGGAGGTTCACCCGATTGCCCAGCGAGTATTTCTCATGAATGAGCAATATTTGGCACGTGGTCTTTTCAAGCATTTGCACGAGCTCTGCAGTCAGTTCTTCTGATATTCTTTTTACCATTATCGGCTTTTCTATGGAAGCTCCGACAAAGGCTCCTTGCTGAGCGACGATCATCGGATTTATTTTTAGGGCTTTGGCCACTTTTTTTGCTGAGTGATAATTTCTTGACGTCACAAGTGCAACATGGACACCTTTTTGGTGAACATAATCTATTGCTTCTTTAGTCGATTTATTTAAACGGCCATTCGACTGGAGCAATGTCCCGTCGATATTGACCGCAAGTAGTCGATATACCATGCTGATCTCCCCCATCTGTAGTATCCTCTTTCCAAATTTATGACTAAAATTTCGGGAATAGAACAAATTGTGGTTGACGACCCATGCATGGTGCTTTCAGGAAACAAAAAACCCCCAACCATTATGGAAGGGAGTCTTTAACTGCTTATTGCTGTTGTTCAGGCAAGCCATATAAATCTTCAAGCGGCTTCATGATAATTTTATTGAGGTCCGCGATGACCATGCTCATCCGTTGTTCAGCTTCCATCAATTGTGAAATGGTTGGGTTTTGTTGGACAAGCTGTACCGTCTTTTGTGCTTGCTCAACCTCTTCCGGTGCAATCTCCTGTCCCATCATTTGCTTTTGCTGCAATGACATCTGCAGATTACGGAAGTTTTCAAACATTCCTTTTGTTGCTTCATCAGAATTGACAAGATCATATAAGCGTTGCAAATCGGCATATTCATTACTTGCCCTAATTGCCTTTTCCATTTCATACGCTGCATCATATACGTTACTCATTTATTTCCCCTCCCGGTAATCATTGTATTCCTACACCTTTTCCACTATAACAAATCCGATTGCGAATTACACGTCATCCTATTAAAACAGTTACAAAACCTTGAAATAAACCGATGATTCCACCAAGCAAAGCCCCAAGGTAGGTGATCATCGACAATTCCTTCTTAGTGATGGAAGCGACCATTTCCTCAAGCCGGGAAATGGTGTCCGAGAAATTGGCAGTCCATTCTAGAACAGGCTTATTCATGAACGAAGCGACAGGCATCATTTCAGACGTTTTTCGTTAATCAATTGTTAATCGTATCTCTTCCGACCATGTTTCATATTTACCAATAAAGCATGTTTGTAATCTTTGTTCTAACGTAAATGAAGAATTCTTCATTCCCAGTTGATCAAGCATTTGAGCAGTACTTTTTTCCGTGGACAATGCTTTCTTTACTTCTGCCTTCACGAAAATTTTCATATTCTGTATAGAGGCATCTGATGACTTTACTTTGAATGCTCTCTGGCGTGATTAAATGATCAACACCAATTTGGCTAACTCATCCTGCCGCTTCGGAATCAACCTGGTGTCAACGGCAGCTGTTTCCCGAAAATATAGATTGGTTTATAAAGTCTGAACAGCATTGTGATAGCTAATAATTTAGTGAAGCCACCTATTACAGCAACCAAAACGAACATACATTACCCTTAACCAAAACTCCATGAAATTTCTCTTTTTATTGCTTTAAATAGAGGCTTGATGACACCTTCTAATTAAAAGAACATAGAATGTGTTATCCACATTTGCCCATCATTTAATTATTAAAGGATATTAAACTTAGTGCAAACGGGGAATTATTATGAACCTTAACCATCAGAAAGTTTTCATTACGGTAAATCCCGCAGAGACGCGAAAGAAGGCGCTACTGTTTATCGAAGAAAAACTATTTGAGGAATGGGGCCTTCAATTTGGAGAACCCGTAACGATCATGGCTGGATGCCGTTCGGTCCCGGTACTTGTCCAGCCATTCCCGTCATCCCAGCCTACATTGAAACTTTCATATGATATGAACCAAACTTTAACCTTACCCGTTTTTTCCGATCCAATCTCCGTCTCATACCATGCGGAAGGAAGGTCAATTAAAATAGGTCCGTTCTTCGCTTCACTCATGAACCAGACTCCCTTGCAAGACGGGACATTCGGCGAGATGGAAAAATTTTACCAGGAAATGAAATCATATTGTAATCAGCAGGGCATCCCCTTCTATTTAGTAAAATTGCAGTCTCTTCAAGAAGGAGTTGTGGAAGGCTACCTGCCTGGGCAAGATGGCTGGCAAACCTTGTCCCTCCCCATTCCTGATGTATTTTATAACCGGATACATTCGCGCAAACTTGAGGAATCTCATTCTTTCAAGCTGTTTAAAACTGAACTGGAGGAACGGTCGATACCGATGTTCAATGGAAGGTTCCTCTCCAAACATGATGTACATGAGCTGCTAATCTTAGAAGATGAGCTGTTGCCAAATTTGCCGGAGACGATACTTTTTAACGAAAAGGAATCTTTCTTGAGGTTTATAGAAAAGCATTCGGTAATCTACTTTAAACCCGCATCAGGCAGCCAAGGCAGGAATATTTGCAGATTAACGCAAGTAGCTGGAAAATGGAAAATCGAGCAATCCGGAAATCTCCAGGAAGTGCATTTTGCTGATACGGATGAAAAGTTGTACGAAACCTTAAAAAGGTTTTCCAGAAAACAATCCTTCATTCTTCAAAAAGGGATTTCCCTATTCGAAACAGAGCAGAGAAAAGTTGATTTCCGCATACTTCTTCACCGGAACGATCTGCTTGAATGGAAAGTTTCATCAATGGTTGCCCGGATTGGGGACCCTGGCACTATCGTTTCCAATCTTGCACAAGGCGGCTTGATGAAAAATGGGCCGGATTTTCTAAAGGAAGCATTCGACCTTCAGGACGCCAGCCGCATATATCAAAAGCTCGTACGGCTGGCTAAAAACACTGCCCAGGCCTTGGTCGAAAACCATGATGATTCATTCGGTGAGCTAGGGATCGATTTAGCACTGGATACCGATACCCATCCATGGATCATCGAAGTGAATTCAAAACCTTCGAAAAAATTTCAAGGCAACTATGAAACCTTTCGTCCATCAGTAAAATCCATCATAGATTTCATGCTTGCCCTTAACCGCGAAAACCATCCATAAAAGGAGTTGCTAGCACGTGTTAATAGGATTAATGGCCGCGTCGGATACACATGAAAACAACTACTTCACCGAAATAGCCAAAACCGCAAAATCATTTAATATGAAAGTTTGTAAATTCTCACCGGAAAATATTGATATGGATCTGAAAAAAGTCCGCGGCGAGCGTTTTGATGACGAGAACGAAACTTGGATCGCCGCATCTTTTGATATACCTGATTTTGTTTATGATCGCTGTTTTCACGGATTAGTCCGTGAGTCAACGGAAACGCGGCACAAAATCGATTGGTTAAAAGATAACTCGAATTTCTTGGGGCTGGGCCTTCCTGGTAAGTGGGAGGTGTATCAAATCCTAAAAAACCATCCACACCTACAGGCATTTTTTCCAGAGACCGTACAAGTGACGACACCGGAAGATATTACCGGTCATTTGGAACGCCTGGATAAAATCATCATCAAACCTGAATTCGGTGCAGGCGGTACAGGGATCTATCTTCTTTCAAAAAACGAAGACGGCACCTTGGTATCCATGACGAAAAAGGGCACCAAATATGACCGCCAATTCTCCTCCAAATCTCAGCTTAACAAATGGCTGCAGCATTTATTAAATCGATACCGTTACCTCTGCCAGCCATATTTGGAACTTTGCAACCAAAATAACGAGCCTTTCGATTTACGGATTTTACTTCAAAAAAACGAGAAGAATCAATGGATGGAACGTGGCCGCGGAATTCGTACGGGACAAAAGGACGGAATCACCTCAAATCTTGCCACAGGCGGGGAAGCCATTTCATTGGATAATTTCATCAAAAGAAACCCGGAAACGATTTCGATTGCCGTCGAACAAAAGATTCAGCATATCCTTCGCACCCTACCCGCAGAAGCCGAAGCTGTCTTTGAAAGGTTATTCGAGTTGGGGATCGATATAGGCATCGATAAAAAAGGCCAAATCTGGATAATGGACATTAACTCGAAGCCCGGAAGGAAAATCATTCAGGCACTACAGCCGGAGACCATGAATGATATTCATCGCGCACCGTTTCAATATAGCCAGTATTTAGCCGAACATCTTCAGAAAGCAGGTGAATAGAAAGTGAGAAAGACTTATCCTGCCGAAATTGCCTCTATTCCCGGCAATGTTCTCTACTACCCTTCCGATCTTGGGGATTTGGCAGAGATTGAATTAATTTACTTCGGACGACATTCATGTCCTGCCATCGTCAAACAAAACCCGGCCGTCAATCAATCAATCGTCCTTTCGGAAAGTCTAGCGGAATCTCTAATATTCGATCATACCGATATTCCCCTTCATTTATTCATATACGGCAAGAGCATTCATATCGGACCGCTGGTCGGAATCTTTTCATCAGGCTTCACCGGCATTTCAAACAAACCATTAGGCGAGAGATCGGAATTTTTCGCAAAGCTCCTTTCGCTTAGCAGGACCACAGGCTGTATCCCCTTTGTTTTTGGGGAGAATGTAATCAATTGGGATCAGGAGACGATCAAAGGTTATGTGTTTGATAACGATGACTGGCACATTAATGAATTTCCTTTTCCTAATGTCATCTATGACCGTCTCCCAAATCGGTTGACGGAAAACCGCGATGGACCTAAAGAAGTGAAGCAGAAATTTCAAAAAGAATATACCATTCCATGGTATAATCCTGGTTTTTTCAATAAATGGGAGGTAAATGAAAGGTTATGCGCAGATGAGCGGGCACTGCCATATTTGCCGGAAACGTATCCATTTCAATCCATGTCCGTGGTGGAAACCCTTCTTTCCCATTACCGGCAAGTTTATATAAAGCCCATTCACGGCAGCCTCGGCCTAGGGATTCACCAAATTCTTTATGATAAGCATGAGAATGTTTACTATTGCCGCTATACAAATGAAGCAAAAGAAAATAAACTGCAAAAGTTTTCCACACTGGAATCCATCGTTAAACATATTTTTCACGACCGGCCGCTTGAGAATCTTATCGTGCAGCAGGGCATCCCATTAATTCGATCTGAAAAACGTCCAGTGGATTTCCGGGTCCATACGAACAAGGACAGTAATGGAAAATGGCAGGTAACCGCTATCGCCGCAAAAATCGCCGGTGCCGGCAGCGTCACGACCCATATTAAAAGCGGGGGTGTGATCAAAACGGTTGCCGAACTGTTTGGAGATGACGATGAGGCGAAAGAAGTCGAACGTAAGCTATCGGAAGCCGCACTGATTTTAAGTGACAGTATAGAAAAGAACTTGGACGGAATCGTTGCAGAAATAGGATTTGATTTTGGATTGGATAAAAAAGGGCAGGTTTGGATGTTTGAAGCCAATTCCAAACCGGGACGTTCCATCTTCTCCCATCCAAAACTCAAGGATTTCGAATTGCTGACCAGAAAGCTTAGCCTTGATTACGCCATTTATCTTACGGAACAGACGATTACGAAATCAATCAGTGTGCCGCGATGAACATTTTTTACGATATCCCCACTGAAAATTGGTACCACAATCAAGAGAATGCGGAACTTTTCGCCGGCTCTGCCGAAGAGGTAATCAGCTATAATAAGGAACATACGAATCAACCCCTATTTCCAATCACCATATTTCCAGGTAACCGGATGCTTGCTGTCGGCATACTGACTGTTTCCAATCCCAAAAAGGAATCAGGTTTGGGTGGAAACCTGACCCTTTTTCGGGACCTATCACTATATTTATTGAAACATGGAATATTGGCGTATGTATTCACAGGAAATGCCCTTCATTCCGAATCGATGAGAGGGTATGTTTTTTCCTCCATTTCAAACAAGTGGATCGAATGTAAAGTGCCCTTCCCTGACATCGTCTATAACCGAATCCCCTCGAGGAGCTATGAGGCGTCAGGGGAATTCCAACAACTCATCAAATATTTTAAAGAATACCCAATGAATCTTTTCAACCCCTGTTTCATAGATAAATATGTGATGTTCGAAGCATTGTTGGAAGAAGGATCCCTCACCAATCACCTCCCGCCCACCATGGTCTTGCGAAACAGCGGCTGCCTTGATACTTTCCTGGAGACCTACAGGCATATATACCTTAAACCCTGCAAAGGAAGCCAAGGTAAAGGCATTTATACCATAATCAAAAATGATGATGATACACTATTGTTCAATAGCTTAAAGCATAGTGAGTCCTTCCCCGATTTCACGTCATTCTGGGAAACAAAAAAAAGGGAGCTATTAAAAAGGAGCTACCTTGCTCAACAGGCGATCATACCAAAAAAACTTTTTGGACATCGTTATGATTACCGGATTCTGGTCCATTATGAAAAAGGTTTTTATAAAGTGACCGGCAAAGCGGTAAGGATGTCACAAACCCAGGAAATCACCACCCACACTCCCCAAGGGGGTAAGATTTTTCCTTATCAAGACCTGCAATCAAGAAGCCTGAATCGAAAATTAGCGAAAATCGCCCAAAAAAGCGGAGAGATACTATCAAAAAAAATCGGATTTCTCGGAGAGTTTTCCATGGATATAGGGGAAGACGAATCAGGCTCGCTCTTCATATACGAAGTGAACTCAAAGCCCATGCAATTCGATGAGGAGGAAATTGAAACAAACAGGCTTTTGCATTTAAAAAATCTTTTTATTGAATTAACTTTCCCCAGCCTGACAATTAAATAACACCTCCAGCTGCCGTTTTCCATTATAATTAAAGGAGAAACTGTATATATGGAGGTAATACATATGATTACTCATTTTCAATGGGCACCACTGCATAAGAATCTGCCAGGATGGAAAATTTCCTTTTATTTCAACAAGCAGGCAATCCAAGCCTTGTATCATAAAGATGGATCCATCGAGTGGACAGCCAATCCGCCTTCCGAAACAGATGAAGCCAAACTCAAAAGCATGATACATGATTTAATGATCTTCCATGTATATGAATGAACCGCCTTTACATTCATGAAATCCCTAAACAGAATAAAAAAAACTCCTTTGCCTAAACTAAAGAAAAGGCTAGGAGGGATTTATTTTGGATAAAGAAAAAATGACATTTTTGAAGGATACCGAATATGATGGCAAGGACTCCGTTTACCTTGATATCGACCGTATCATCAATGAAGGAATGGCGGGCGGAAATGTGTATGAAGTCGCTGACCTTCAGAACATCGAAGAAGCACATGATTTTTATGATGAAACAGATCCCAATATCAATAAATGAATTATGTGGGCTCTCTTATGGAGAGCTCTCCTTTATATCAGTCAGACCGTTAACATTCAAATAGTTCGATTCTCCCTTGCACTCAAAATATTTTCGTTTAATATCGATGTAATGATATGCTCTGAATCCCATTCATGCCCAGATATCTCGATAAGGGGATAGCGATTCGGTAAAACGACCTGCTGGATTTCATGTACGGTCAGCCCTTGAGAATGCAAGCGTAAAATTTCACCTTGGAGGTTCTCCAAATAATCCAGCTTTTTCCCGAACATTTCCTTCCCATCAGGGACATGCCCAGCATGGCAGCAAAACACTTCCCCGAAGTCATATTGAAGTAATCTTTTTATGGAATCGATGATGACCGGGACAGACTCTTCCCGTAAGACAAGCTTTGTCTTTGGTGTTACGAAAAGGTCTCCTGAAAAGAGCATGCCATTACTGTGATTCAAATACACCATATGGTCCTTCGCATGGCCGGGGGTAAAAATCGGCTCCCACGTTTGGGTGCGTGAATGAATGGCCTCCCCTAGCGGCTCAGCTTTAAAGGCGTCTCTCTTCCCCCAGAAAATTTTGCGATATTCAGGATATACAGCATCCCTTGCACAAACCTCAACCGACATCGGGTGAATGAAAAGCGGCACCTTTTTATGTTCCTGTATCCAGGCAGCGCCCCCCGTATGGTCTTCATGATAGTGAGTCAGGGCCACTGAGTCGAAGTCTGCGGACTCATAGAACGGAATAAGCTCTTCCAATAAAATCTGTGCGCCAGTATCTATCAATAGTCCATCCGTTAAAAAAACATTAACACTCATCCCCGACTTGTTCCCGCCAGGAGTCCCGTGCACACAAACCACATCATTTATCGACTTAATTTCTATCATTCAATTGCCTCCCATCATTGTACAAAAATAGTTTTACCTTCCTTTTTTTAACTTTACTATAATAAATGTAGTACCACTTTACCTTTTTGACAAGGAAATATTGGAATAAATAGCCTGGATGTAAATGCTGGATTATTGCATAATAGCCCTTTTTCCATGAATCGTTTTAAAGGACTGTACCAAATTTAACGACAAAAAAAATCAAAGAAACGATTGACATTGTCGGATTTTACAAATAATATAGATTATATTATAAAACTTGAAATATTCTAAAATAATAAATTACTTATCAAGAGTGACGGAGGGATCAGGCCCTGTGATGTCCGGCAACCGCCCTTAGGGAACGGTGCCAATTCCTGCAGAATGATTGAATTCTGAAAGATAAGACGAGATATGATTTCGCTGCCTCTTTCTGAATGATAGAGGCAGCTTTTTTAATGTTTAAGGGGGAAAGCTCATGATTGAAATCCGTTCAGTCCGAAAGGAATACGTCTCGAAGAAAAACCGAGTTATCGGAGTGGATAACGTATCTTTGACCATCCAAACTGGCGAAGTATATGGAATTGTCGGCTACAGCGGAGCTGGAAAAAGCTCATTACTCCGCTGCTTGAATTTGCTTGAACGACCGACAGGTGGGAATATCATCATCGACGGCATTGATTTAACCTCTTTATCAAGTAAAGAGCTTCGTAAGCAACGCCAAAAAATCGGAATGATATTCCAGCATTTTTCCCTGGTCAGTTCAAAAACCGTTTATGAAAATGTCGCTTTCGCCTTAAAGGCGGCGCATCGATCGAAGGACGCAATCAGGTTACGTGTATTGGAATTGTTGGAAATCGTAGGGCTCAGCGATAAGAAAGATGTCTATCCGGCACAGCTTAGCGGTGGACAGAAGCAACGGGTCGGCATAGCTCGAGCCTTAGCAAATGACCCCACTGTACTATTATGTGATGAAGCGACTTCAGCCCTTGATCCAACAACAACAAAAGCGATTTTACAGTTATTGAAAAAGATAAGCAGTGAGCTTGGTATCACCATCGTGTTGATTACACATGAAATGGAAGTGGTCAAAGAACTATGCCACCGAGTCGCTGTCATGCAGGATGGCCGGGTAATTGAAGAAGGACCCGTTTATGAAATATTTTCACAGCCTAAGCAGGAGTTAACGAAGCAATTCATTAGCAGTGTACTGGATTTCGAACTCCCTTCGCACTTGATTGAAGAAAGTGAAGGTACCATTATTAAAATTCAATTCGAAGGGCAAACCGCCGGTGAGTCGATTCTTTCGGATACTCTCCAATCCCATGCAGTAAAGGGTAATATTTTACACGGTAAAATTGAGTATATCCAGGATGTTCCTTTAGGCATTTTAATCATCGAGCTAATTGGCGATGCCGCCCAAATTCATTCGGCATTGGAATATATAAAAAATCGATCCAGTTCTGTGGAGGTGTTAAAACATGTCACTGCTTAATCCCATCGTGAATATTTTACCTGATCTTAATAAAGCCTTTCTTGAAACGATTTATATGGTCGGCGTCTCTCTTGCAGTAGCCCTGCTGATCGGTTTACCGCTTGGAGTATTGCTGTTTACGACAACCAGGAATTTATTTTTTGAAAATAGCATCGTGAATCGATCTCTCGGTTTCGCTGTCAATATTGTCCGTTCAATCCCGTTCATCATTCTCTTGGTCGCCCTCCTTCCTTTAACGGACCTGCTTACGGGATCGACGATAGGGCCAAGAGCGGCTTCTGTTTCCCTTTCCGTATCCGCAATACCTTTTTTTGCAAGGATTGTTGAAACGGCATTACGTGAAATAGACAGAGGAGTGATTGAAGCTGCAATAGCCGTAGGTGCCACTCCATGGATGATCATTAAGGATGTACTTCTTCCAGAGGCAAAACCGGGAATCATTCAAGGACTGACATTAACGACCATTTCGCTTATCGGTTACTCAGCAATGGCAGGCACAATCGGCGGAGGCGGAATTGGCGACCTGGCCATCCGGTACGGATATTACCGTTATGACAACACAGTCATGATCACGACGATCGTCGTGCTGATCTGCCTTGTGCAACTCATTCAAATGGTTGGTGACAAAGTCTCATACATGGTTAATAAACGATAGGATCAGTCATTTTTTCAATGATTCAATACATTTCATTACTCAGGAGGAATTTCAAATGAAGAAAATAGCTTCGTTATTATCAGTCTGTGCACTTGCACTTGGCTTGGCAGCTTGCGGGAGCGATGATGCATCCCCAAGTACTGAAGACAAAAAAGAATTGAAGATCGGGGCTACTACCGGGCCGTACGCCGATATGGTTAAGGAGGCCATCAAACCAGGTCTGGAAGATCTCGGATACAAAATAGAGATCGTCGAATTCACCGACTATATCCAGCCCAATAAGTCGCTCGGCAACAACTCGATCGACGCCAACCTTTTCCAGCATAAAGTGTACATGGATAACTTCGCTAAAGAAAATGATTTAAAGCTTTCCGACCTTATCATAGTTCCAACAGCACCTATGGGCATATATTCGAACAAGTATAAATCATTGAAAGAAATAAAAGACGGTACATCCCTTGCAGTGCCCAATGATCCGGTTAACCTCGCACGTGCACTAAAAGTGCTTGTGGATGAAGGGTTGCTTGAAGTCGATCCAGATGTCGATCCTTTAAAAATATCTGAAAAGGATGTAACGAAAAATCCAAAAAACATCCAACTAAAACCATTGGAATCCGCTCAGTTGCCCCGTGCAACAGACAGTGTTGACCTATCGGCGGTCCCTGGAAACTTCGCTCTTGCAGCGAAAATGGAGCTCCAGGATGCCCTTGTTTTAGAAAAAATGCCGGATATGTATCGAAACGTTGTTGCAGTGAATACAAAAGATGTAGACGCTCAATTTGCCAAGGATATTAAATCAGTAGTGGAATCCGACCAGTTTGAAAAAGTGATCGATGACAAATTTGCCGGTTTCGGAAAACCAGACTGGATGAATTGATCAAATAATCGAGGCCTGCTTCCCCTTTACCGGGAACAGGCCTTTCATTAAGGAGAACGAATATGAATACCTTACTGGAGGTCCGCAGCGGCCCCGCTTATTATGCCTGTAAAGCTAATGTCCTTGAAAACCTGGAAGCAAAACTGAGTAATGGCAACATTCGTAAAGTGCTCGTTATTCATGGAAGAAAATCATGGAAAGTTGCTGAACCCTTTTTTCCTTCCTTAGAAAATATTGAGAAGATCTTTTTCACATACGGCGGGGAATGCAGTGACCCGGAAATTGAACGCGTCAAGAAGGCTGCTCTAGAACATGGTGCGGATGCATTAATCGGCATTGGCGGCGGTAAGTTGCTCGACCTCGTCAAATCGGCCGGAAACTTGCTTCAAAAGGAAATCATCCTCATTCCAACCTTGGCTTCCACCTGCGCTGCCTGGACACCGTTGAGTGTCATTTATGATGATAATGGTTCATATGTTCGCTATGATATTCATGAAAAAAGCGCTTGGATGTTATTTATTGAACCGGGAATTCTCCTTAATTCGCCGATTAACTATTTACGTGCGGGAATCGGCGATACATTGGCGAAATGGTACGAGGGCAATGCACTCGTCGAAAAGCTTGCCACGAAGTCCGTTTGTATTGAAATGGCCCATATAGCCGCAAGGCAATGCCAGGAAGTTTTATTGACATATGGCGAGGAAGCCCTAGCTGATTTGGAAAAGGGTAAATGGACAGATGCGCTGCAGCGTGTAATTGAAACGAATATCATCACCAGCGGTCTAGTTGGCGGCTTTGGCGGCCAGTACCTGCGCGTTGCCGGTGCCCACTCCATTCATAATGGCATGACTACCATCACGGAAGCGCATCATTTACTTCACGGGGAAAAAGTGGCATATGGCATTTTAGTCCAGCTTGTGTTAGAAGGGAAATTCTCGGAAATCAAACAATTGCTGCCAATCTACCAGGTGCTTAAACTGCCGATGACATTGCTTGATATTGGCCTGACGTTTGAACATAAGGCGGAACTTCAACAAATTGCAGCCCACTCTGTCAAAGAAGGTGAAGACATCCATCTTCTTTTCCCTGATATCAACAAGGAAAAAGTGGCAGCCGCCATGGAAAACCTTGAAATCCTCGCAAAACATGCAAGCAGATCCATAGACTAAAAAACGATGGGGTTTTTACCCCATCGTTTTTTAATTTACTTCACATTGTTTATTTAAAAATAATAAAAGAAGGTTTCAACCTACTGTCTGTTTCCATAATCCAAGGAGATCACTTTCATGTTGTCTGTGAATGCCTGCTTTTCTATCGGCAGATTCCGGACGGCACTTTTCCCAATTCCATATATCTTCGAGAGTTTCTGATAAGGGACGGAATGTTAGTCCATTATTGATGGCTTTACCGTTATCGACAGCCAAGAACCCATTCAAAGGTTCCTTTCCTCCAGGTAAAGGAAATTCTTCTGGTATCCATAAAGGCATTTCTCCCCACGGCTCTACTTTATTGTCATTTAAAAATTTTTCAGATACCCATGTAAAATCAGCGTTACTTCCTGTTACCTTTTTGCAGCCTTCAAGTAATTGCCCCATAGTCAGTGTGTAATCTGGGCCAACGGCATTATACGTACCTGTCATGCTTTTTTCTATCATTTGGATGATCCATTGGGCCAAGTCCCTTGCATCGATAACTTGGATTGGACGTCCAGGGCGTCCAGGAGATAAAATTTCTCCCCCTTCCGCTATCCTTTTAAGCCAGTACGGCAATCTGTCAGTGTAATCATATGGACCCACTATTTGCCCGGCGCGAATTGACAGGACTTTCCCCGGCAGTTGTTTTTCAGCTGCTTTTTCGCTTAATGATTTTAACGGTCCATAATATTCACCGTATATCGGTCCAGCAGTTCCACGGGTGATCTCTTCTGCTTTATCTTCATTTAGTGTATGAACTTCTCCATTTTCATCAATTCCTGGCTCGGTCGGATCACTGTAAACTGAGATGCTTGAAATATATGTATAATGTTTAACTTGATTAAGCAATCTACAGGATTTCGATACAGTTCGAGGGATAAATCCTGATGTGTCAATGACTGCATCCCACTGTCTTCCTTTCAATATTTCCAAATTCCCGTCGCGGTCCCCTTTTAACTGTTCTATTTCGGGAAAGACATAAGGATCGCTTCCACGGTTAAAAAGTGTAACATCATGCCCTTTCCCTATTGCAGCTTTTGCTAAATACCTGCCTAAAAAGCGTGTACCGCCCAATATTAAAATGTTCATAAGATCTCCTCCTTTTAACGATATTCCATAAAGCATACGCAATACCCTTTCCTAACATTAATAATACTTGCAACTTTTCTTTTATTTCCCTTTCGGAAAAACTAGCAATATCCTAATCTTTTGAACTTTATTCTTTTTCGCTATAATGATATGGAAAGGGAGAAAGAAGGTGGAACCGATGCTTGAAATTCTTAAACAAAAATTCCCGAACGCTCTTACCAATAAAAAGGATACTGATGATATTTCTGAATATGTTTGGTTCGAAGACTCCAGAAGTATACTTGGCATTCCCCGTTCAGAAATCACAGCCGAGGAAATCCGTTTATTGGAACTGCTTTTTGCTCCTTCCATAAACCCAAATAACCTCAATGCACATCCAGACTCATCATGGAAAAATTTTCTATCCGAACCGAATGCACCATTGCCTTTAACGAGCTGGGAGAATGTTCGATTCCTTCATTTCAAGCTGACTCATGCTGATTTTTCCAACTCCGATTTTGAAGAGGCCTTCCTCGCTTTCGTCCCATCTGACGCAGCTATTATCTGGGAAAATGAAACGGCAGGAGTCTTAATTGAAACCGACAAGGATGAACCATTATCAAATAAAGAACTAATCGCCATTTCTTCCACGCTTGAAAGTGATTTTTATGTAAAGACCCGTATGTTCACGGGACGCTTTCACCCTGTAAATCAAGACCTACACCATCACTGGGTCCAGGAGAAAAGGAGTTTTGATTTGGCACAGGTGCATCTGCCGGATCTAAAGGTGACTGATTTGGCAGACATCATCCCTCATTCATTAATAAATGATCCATCCTTTAAGAATGCACAGTGGTATATCAATGAAATTCTTGGCAAGACCAAGCAGGATACTGAGCTTATCAAAACAGTTAAAACGTATATCGAATGTAATTCCAATGCCACCTATGCCGCCAAACAGCTTTATATACATCGGAACAGCTTACAATACCGTATCGATAAATTCTCTGAAAGAACTGGTCTCGATATTAGAAACTTCCGTCATGCCCTTACTGCGTACTTGATATTTCTGCTGAATGATTAATTTCCATTACAAAGAGGTAATATCATCCTTTTTTTGTGCAATGTGCCCATACTTTTTTCTAAACCGATAGCTTAGACTATAGCTAATTGGTACAAGTAATCAGGAGTTTAAAAGGGGGATTTTTTATGGCAGAGTTAGTGTTAGATCATATATTCAAGATTTATGATAAAAAGGTGACGGCTGTTAAAGACTTCAACCTTCGTGTTGCCGATAAGGAATTCATCGTTTTTGTGGGACCTTCCGGTTGCGGCAAATCAACGACATTAAGGATGATTGCCGGACTGGAGGACATTTCCCAAGGGGATTTATACATAGACGGCAAGCGAGTCAATGATGTCCCTCCTAAAGATCGTGATATTGCGATGGTTTTCCAGAACTATGCCTTATATCCTCATATGACCGTCTTTGACAATATGGCATTCGGATTAAAGCTGAGGAAAACGCCAAAAGCGGAAATCAAGCAAAGGGTCAATGAAGCGGCAAGGATTCTCGGACTTGAAGAGCTGCTTAACAGGAAACCTAAAGCGCTTTCAGGTGGTCAGCGCCAGCGTGTGGCTCTCGGTCGCGCAATTGTAAGGGACGCAAAAGTTTTCTTGATGGATGAGCCATTATCCAATCTCGACGCAAAGCTGCGGGTTCAAATGCGTGCGGAAATCGCTAAACTGCATAAACGGCTCGACACCACAACGATATATGTCACGCATGACCAAACAGAGGCAATGACCATGGCGACACGTCTTGTTGTAATGAAAGATGGTATCATCCAACAGGTCGGTGCCCCAAAGGACGTTTATGAGAAACCTATAAATGTTTTCGTCGGCGGCTTTATCGGATCGCCTGCCATGAACTTCTTTACCGGAACATTAAAAGAAGGCACAATTAAAATAGGCGAACAAACGCTTGAAATACCTGAATTTAAAATGAAAATGCTGCGTGATCAAGGATATGTCGGAAAAGATGTAATCCTTGGCATCCGTCCTGAGGATTTCCATAATGAAGGAGCTTACTTCACGAAGTCCCCTAACACAACATTCACGACCCAAATTGATGTAGCCGAACTCATGGGCGCGGAGATCATGCTCTACTCCTCATTAGAGGGGCAGGACTTCGTAGCACGGGTCGATGCCAAGAATATTATTCAGGCAGGGGAAAAGATCGAACTTGCCCTCGACATGAATAAAGCACACTTTTTTGATAAAGGAACTGAACATCGCATTTTAGTTGAAGAAGATGAACAGATGCAGGAAAGCATGAAGTTATCTGCCAATTAAACATAAAAAGACCCATTCATATTGGGTCTTTTTACGTTTATTCAAATAAAACGATAGAATCATTCCTGAACCAATACCACTTCATCATGTCCGCATTCAGGGCATTTCATGAGATGCGGGCATTGGCCTTTTTGAAGGGATTGAGGGTATCCGTCGTTTTCTTTAAGTATGTCGATATCCATATAAGCACTATAATCATCAGCGTAGTCCATGAATTTCCCTTTATCCTCAAGATCACTGCCGCATTCCGGGCATTTCACATGAATTTTTCTCAAACCGTTGCAAAGCGGGCATATAGACATTGTTTTTCCTCCTGTTCCCAATACTTATGATTTCAGTATTTGTCGATTCCATTATTTTAACACATGGAAACACCCTCCCTAATACCAGTGGGAGGGCACTTCTATGCAATTATTTATTAACCATGTTAGCAGGATCGACCCATGCTTTGAATTCATCTTCCGTCAGGAACTCCAATTTCAACGCCGCTTCTTTTAAAGTAGAGTTGTCCTTGAATGCCGTTTTGGCGATCTTGGCTGCTTTTTCATAACCGATATGCGGGTTCAATGCTGTTACCAACATAAGGGAACGTTCTACATTTTCTTTGATTTTATCTCCATTTGCAGTGATGCCCACCGCACAATTGTCGTTGAATGAATGAATGCCTTCCGTCAATAACTTGACCGTTTGCAGGAAGTTATAGATGATGACTGGTTTGAATACATTCAATTCAAAGTTGCCTTGGCTTGCTGCAAAGCCAATTGTAGCATCGTTACCCACGATTTGTGTTGCAATCATGGTAAGCGCTTCACTTTGTGTTGGATTGACTTTACCAGGCATGATGGAGCTGCCCGGCTCGTTTTCCGGAATGGCTATTTCGCCGATTCCGCTTCTTGGACCACTTGCCAGCCATCTGACATCGTTCGCAATTTTCATTAAATCCGCCGCCAATGCTTTCAAAGCACCGTGTGCGTAGACGATTTCGTTATGGCTAGTCAATGCATGGAACTTATTATCAGATGTGACAAAAGGATATCCTGTATCCGCGGCAATTTGTTTGGCAGAAAGTCCCGGGAATTCTTTCTTTGTATTGATTCCGGTTCCTACAGCCGTTCCGCCTAGAGCAAGGTTCAATAATTTTTGGCTGCTTTCCTCAATCATTGCCAAATCTTTATCGAGCATCGCTTTCCAACCGGAAATTTCTTGTCCTAATGTTAATGGTGTAGCATCTTGAAGATGTGTCCGGCCGATTTTCACGACATCCCAAAATTCTTTTTCTTTTGTATCGAATGTATCACGAAGGGCTTTGATGGCAGGAACCAATTTTTCAGCGACTTCCATAAAGGCTGCAATATGCATGGCGGTCGGGAACGTATCATTTGAGCTTTGAGCCTTGTTTACATCATCATTCGGGTGAAGGGTTTCCGATTCACCATTTTCTTTTAACCATTCATTCCCTTTGTTAGCGACCACTTCATTCACGTTCATATTACTTTGCGTGCCGCTTCCAGTTTGCCAAACTACAAGAGGGAAATGTTCTTCAAGTGTACCTTCAAGGATTTCGCCGCAAATCTTGACGATGGCATTCTTTTTAACTTCGGAAAGATCACCAAGATCATGGTTCACCTTTGCCGCAGCTTGTTTAACGTATGCAAATGCACGAACTAATTCAATCGGCATTTTTTCGTTACCGATTTTGAAATTGTTACGGCTTCTCTCAGTTTGTGCTCCCCAATATTTATCAGCAGGAACTTTCACTTCACCCATCGTATCTCGTTCGATTCTGTATTCCATGTGTTCTCCTCCTATGTTTGCACTATTCATTGAAGACCTTTTGCATATGAAATGAATAATGTCGGATTATTCTTTCTCTCCATACATTGTACAAACTTTATTATTTTAAAGCAAAAATATCCCGCTGACCCTTTCCATTTTTTCTGAAAAATCCATGTTCCCTTCATGTTTATATGAAAATTCGGATATTCTTTTTTAATACATAAAGTGTAGGCACCGCTAGGCTTCGATTGACCTGGCCATGAACATCAAAGCATCATCACTACCAAAATGTCCTTGACAGTATTTTGTATATATAGTAAATTCAAAAGAAATTGAATAATCTAAACTCTTATCGAGAGAGGTAGAGGGAATGGCCCGATGACACCTCAGCAACCTTCATTTGTTTCAAACCAATGAAAAGGTGCTAATTCCACAAGTTTGTGAACTTGGAAGATAAGAAGAATGACTCATCCTTACTTAATCAAAGTCTTCTTCTTAAAGAAGACTTTTTTTTATTTTATATAACTCAAAGGAGCAGTGAAAACCATGTATAAAACTGAAACATATCTTGCTCAATTAGGAAATCGCAGCGAAACGGCGACAGGAACAGTCAATCCGCCGGTATACTTTTCAACAGCCTTTCGTCACGAAGGAATTGGCCAATCGACGGGATTCGACTACACAAGGACAGGTAACCCTACACGCCAGCTATTGGAGCGATCCATCGCCGATCTGGAAAAAGGAGACCAAGGTTATGCCTGCAGTTCAGGAATGGCCGCCATCTCAACCATTCTCGCCCTTTTTAAATCCGGGGATGCATGGATTGTCAGCGAAGATCTTTATGGCGGTACATATCGTCTGTTAGAACAAGGTTTTAAAAAATGGGGATTGCAGTGTGACTATGTAAACACTTGTTGTTTGGAGGATATCGAAAAAGCCATCACTCCTCACACGAAAGCCATCTTCATCGAAACTCCCACTAACCCCCTTATGCAGCAAACGGACATTAGCGCCGTTGCCGCATTGGCCAAACGATATAATTTATTGTTAATCGTTGATAACACTTTTTACACGCCTCTTATTCAACAACCCATCCTGCTTGGAGCGGATATTGTGATTCACAGTGCAACCAAGTATCTCGGTGGTCATAATGATGTGCTCGCCGGACTGATCGTGGCTAGCGGCGCTGAATTATGTGATGCACTTGCCTTCCATCATAATGGTACTGGAGCTGTCTTGAGCCCATTTGATTCTTGGCTGTTGATGCGCGGAATGAAAACCCTGGCATTGCGGATGGAGCGTCATGAAAAGAATGCCAAAATACTTGTAGATTACTTATCGGAGCATGATTGTGTCACGGATGTATTGTATCCCGGCAGAGGCGGCATGATTTCTTTCCGCATCATTGATGAAGCGGCTGTTAACCCATTTTTACAATCGCTCTCATTAATTTCCTTTGCAGAAAGCCTTGGAGGGGTTGAAAGCTTCATCACCTATCCTGCCACACAAACACATGCCGATATACCGCTTGAGGTCAGAACGGCAAATGGGGTTTGTAATCGCCTGCTCCGCTTCTCCGTTGGCATCGAGGATAGCGATGATTTGATTGGTGACCTGCAGCAAGCATTCGCACATGTAAAAAGGGAGGCACTACGATGACAGGTCATGATTTTAGCTTTGAAACGAAATTACTTCATAATCAACATAAATTCGATCCGGCAACTGGCGGTGTGAGCGTCCCCATTCAGCATGCATCGACTTTCCATCAATCCGATATCAATCAATTCGGCAAATATGACTACAGCAGAAGCGGGAACCCAACTCGCGAAGCACTTGAAGATATCATTGCCGATCTTGAGGAAGGCACTCACGGCTTTGCCTTTTCATCAGGTATGGCTGCCATTTCAACAGCCTTCCTGCTATTGTCTGCCGGAGACCATATCGTCATTTCCGAAGATGTGTATGGCGGAACGTTCAGGATGGTCACTAGCGTATTGACCCGTTTCAATATTGAGCATACCTTCGTTGACATGACGGACCTTGAAAGCGTCAAAGCGGCCGTTCAGCCAAATACCAAGGCCATATACATCGAAACGCCTTCAAATCCGTTACTTAAAGTGACCGATATTCAAGCTGTATGTGATATCGCAAAAAAAGCCGGTGCCTTAAGTTTTGTTGATAACACATTCTTGACGCCGGCATTGCAAAAACCGCTGAATCTGGGCGCTGATGTTGTCCTTCATAGCGCGACGAAGTTTTTATCCGGACATAGTGATGTGGTAGCTGGGCTTGCGGTCGTGAAAGATCCGGAATTGGCGGCAAGACTCGGTTCGCTCCAAAACTCCTTTGGAGCGGTCCTTGGTGTACAGGATGCCTGGCTTGTAATGAGAGGTTTGAAAACCTTGTCAGTTAGAATGGAACATTCACAAAAAGGGGCAGAAAAGATTGCAGCCTATTTAAAGGAGCAGCCCTTGGTGAAAAAAGTGTATTATCCCGGCCTAGCCGATCATCCACAGCACGCCATCCAGAAAGGCCAGTCACTTGGAGCAGGTGCGGTCCTGTCATTTGAATTGGAAAGTGAGGAAATCTTCCGTTCCTTCGTGAACACTGTCGAGCTCCCTGTTTTTGCGGTAAGCCTGGGAGCGGTCGAATCCATATTATCCTACCCGGCCAAAATGTCCCATGCTGCCATGCCTGCTGATGAAAGGGAAAAGCGAGGCATCACGAACAGCTTGCTCCGCCTCTCTGTCGGACTTGAAAATCCGGACGATATAATCAAGGACTTCGATGCGGCCCTCGTCAATATTGCCAAAGGGGAAGCAATTGCTGCAAAATGATTAAAAGATGGGTGCCTCATATTTTATGGGCACCCTTTTTCCTTTCATCATTAACTCTTTTTCTACCCAGTCATAAAAAAAGGCCATCGATTTCCCGATGGCCTGACTCTCATTTCTTCATATTATATTTATCCAGGAAGCGATCCACCCGTCCGCCTTTTTCAGCAAACTTCTGCTTTCCAGTAAAAAAAGGGTGCGTATCCGAGCTGATTTCCACTTTTAATAATGGATACGTTTGCCCGTCTTCCCAAACGATCGTTTCATTGGAAGTCTTAGTGGAACCTGTCAAAAATTTATACCCACTGTTGGTATCCATGAATACCACTTGTTGATAATCGGGATGAATTTCTTGTTTCACTTTTATCACCTCATCGTCAGTATAGGTATATCTTAAACGTAATGATTACTATTATCAATCATTATGCTTGGGGGTACCAATAGTCGGCACCCTATTTATAGTTTAATCTTGATGAACCACCCTTATTCAATTGTGTCAGCCAGCCATGCCTTTATGCGGACCAGCCTGCAGTTCATACATTTGATAGTACTTCCCTTTTAGTTCCATTAATTCCTCATGTGTACCAAGTTCTGCAATCCGCCCTTTATCCAGTACAAGAATTTGGTCGGCATTTTTTATCGTGGAAAGTCTATGTGCAATGATGAAGGTCGTTCTCCCTTTTTTCAGCACTTCCATTCCCTCCTGGATAATTGCCTCGGTTTCGGTGTCGATGCTTGCTGTCGCTTCATCCAAAATCAATATGGCCGGATTGAATGCAAGAGCACGTGCAAAAGAGATTAGCTGCCGCTGTCCGGAAGACAGCGTTCCGCCTTTTTCGATTACGGGTTCGTCAAGCCCTAAAGGAAGATGCTTCAGCACTTTGTCCCCCCCGACATCTCTTAATGCTTTTTCAACCATTTCCCTTGTGATGCCTTTATGATTCAGACTGATATTGGAGGCGATGGTGCCAGTGAATAAATAGGGATCCTGAAGGACGATTCCCATATGCTCCCTAAGCGTTTGATGGGGGATATCCAATATATTTCTGCCATCGATTTTAATTTGGCCTTCACTGCTGTCATAAAAGCGGAACAATAAATTCATTATGGAACTTTTTCCTGACCCGGTGTGGCCAACTAAAGCGACCGTTTCGCCTTGTTTAGCGGAAAAGGAAATGTCCCTTAGCACATATTCATTATCCTTATAACCAAAAGAAACATTTTCGAATTGAACGTTTCCTTTGTATCTGGATATGTTTTCATCACTGACTGCCAATCCCTGCTCATCCAATAAACTGAATGCCCGCTCCCCTGCAACAAGCGCCTGTTCAAGGTTAGCGAACTGATTGACGATTCCATGAAGCGGATGAAGCAGGCGGCTGATCAAATCAACAATTGCATACATCATCCCTAAGGAAATGGCCGAACTCGCTGTAAGGGAAATCCCGCCGAAATACCAGACGAATGCCATTAGCGCCAAAACCTTAATGACGCCAATCAAGTTTCCACCCGTCAACGAATTTAAATGGAGCATTTTATTTTGATAGGAATAATGCTCCCGGTTCAGGTTTTCAAAAGATTGCTTCGTCTCCTTTTCACGTCCAAATGCCTGGATGATGCTCATTCCAGAAATGGATTCATTGATCATCCCATTAATATCGCTGACCCGTTCCCGAATGATGTGATTATATTTCGAGGCGAATTTACGGTATACCATCGTCCAGATGACGATGATCGGAATAAGTAAAGTGCCAATGGTACCGACTCGTGGATCCAGAATATACAAAGCAATTAGAACGCCGAAGATATTAATTGTACTCGAGAAAAAGTTGGCGAGCACGGTTACATATAATTCCCGGATCGCTTCCGTATCATTAGTGACCCTTGCCACAACTTTACCCGCCGGCATATTATCGAAATAACGTATCGGCAGACGGGAAATGTGCTTAAAAATATCATTTCGCATCTTCTGTATGATTCGGTTCGCCGCTTTCTGTAAATAAAAGCTCTGTCCATATTGAAAAATGGAGGAAAGGATGACAAGGCTAAAATAAAAAGCCACAAGCTTAATGATCCGAGGGATTTCCGGTTGGTAAAATCCCATCACTTCCTGACTTGTCAATTTCACTGCTTGTGAACGTTGCTCTTTCCCGTCTTTCCTGATGATCAATGATTGGTCCTCCAAGGTTCTGCGCCCATCAATAGGGACAGCTTCATTTACGAAGACAAATTGATTGCCAACCTGCAGAACATGGACTTCCCTGCCTTTCTTCTCACCTTTTGCAAAGTAATCAGCCCGTTTATACCAATTTCCATCGTACTTGACAGCATCTTTTCCTTTATCCGTCTCATACCAGGAAGATTCAATGCCAAGTATATGTGAATCGATGATTTTCTTGGCAACGAAAGGACCCGTTAAATCGGCGGCTACCGAAAGTGCCAGCATGATCAGTGCGCCAATGATCAATTTTTTATAAAGTGCAGCATAATTAAAAAGTTTCTTTACGACCTTCATGCCTTCACCTCCTTCCCTTCGTCAACCTGCTGTCGCTCATATTGCTCCTTATACCAGCCATCTTTAAGCAGCAAATCCTCATGAGTCCCCTCTTCGATGATCTCTCCGCTGTCCAACACAATAATCCTGTCCGCGTGCTGAACGGCTGATAAGCGATGGGTTGTGATGATGGTCGTTTTCCCTGCTCGTTCATTTTGGATATTTTCGATGATCGTCGTCTCCGTTTTTGCATCTACAGCAGATAAGGAATCATCCAATATAAGGATTTCTGGATTTTTGATCAGTGCCCTGGCAATCGAAATCCTCTGCTTTTGCCCTCCGGATAGTGCGACACCCTTCTCACCCACTAGTGTCTCAAGACGGTTTGGCAGCATCATTAAGTCCTTCTCAAAATCCGCAAGCCGGATAGCTTTAGCCAGTTCATCTTCCGTTGCATCCATTTTACCGAATAAGATGTTATCCCTAACAGACTTCGAGAATAAAAAATGGTCCTGTGGAACGTAGCCGATCCATTTACGAATATCTTCAAGGGTCAGTTGCTCCAGCGGCATGCCTGAAAAAGCGATTTCACCTTTTCCTAAAGGGTATTCCCGCAGCAATTGCTTCACGAATGTCGTTTTTCCACTACCTGTTTTCCCCACTATCCCCAATGTTTGACCGCGCTCAAGCTGAACGGAAATATTGGATAGATTCACAACCGTTGAGGAAGGGTATGTAAAATACACTGAATCGAATTGGATATTTCCCGGATTCGCAATACTCCCCAGCCCAACTGAATTCTTCACATCCGCTTCATGTGAAAGGGTATCCTGAACACGATCTAGTGAAGCATTTCCCCTTTGCATGACATTGATCAGTTCACCCACCGCGATCATCGGCCAGATTAACATGCCTAGGTACACATTGAACGAAACAAGTCCGCCAAGCGTTATGGCCTGTTGAAACACAAGATAAGCGCCATAGCCCAACCCGATTAAATAACTGATGCCGATGATAATGCTTATCGTCGGATCAAAGAGGGCATCGATTCTTGCCACGGCTAGATTTTTGCGATATACATCCTCGGTCATTTCATCAAACCGCTTTTCATCTTCCCGTTCCTGGACATAGGCCCGGATAACACGGACACCTGAAATGGATTCCAGGACCTTGTCATTTAAAGTACCAAAGGCTGCTTGTGCATCCGTAAAACGTTTGTAAATTTTCTTCACGTAAATTTGCATCATCACTGCCATGATCGGAAGCGGCAGCACCGCCGCAATCGTCAACTGCCAGCTGATCGTGGCCCCCATCATGACTACTACCGTTATGGTGAACAGCACTGCGTCAACGAGGGTCAATATCCCGAAACCAGCCGTGAGGGATATTGCCTTTAAATCATTGGTTGCCCTTGCCATTAAATCCCCTGTACGGTTTTTTTCATAAAAGCTCGGCGTCATTTTCAGCAAATGGCCCATAAATCCGGACCTTAGTTTTCGTTCGACCAGGTTACCTCCGCCGAATAACAGATAACTCCATAAGTAACCAAATATGTAACTGCCGATCAGTACCATGAGCAAATAAATAACGTATTTCATGACCGCTTCCTGCGTCATGGTGCCATTGTTCATATCATCGATGGCATTCCCGACAAGTTTTGGCGGGATAACCTCCAAGATATTCACTAGACATAGAAATAAAATAGCCAAGGTGTAACGCTGCCACTGTTCTTTAAAGAACCAGGACAGCTTTTTAAAAATCGCAAACATGAATTCCCCTCCCTTTTGGTCAAATCTTTCACTCGCTAACCGCTTTCTGGATCTCCCGGCTTCAATAAAATTTCCAATGTCTTTTGTCTCATTTTAAATTCCTCCTATCTTTTATATGGAAAGGATGCTAATGCACCTGTATCCCAAATGCCAAAAAGCCCCCGCCAATTAGCGGAAGCTTTTTTAGATGCGTAATAACACATATAAAAGCGCAGGCCGCGAAAATTCCACAACCTGCGCTTTAAAATGATCAATGAACACGTCGGATCCCTTGTCTAGAAAGACAAGGTCTCTGGGCAGGCGGACGTATGATATTCGATTATGACATCACTGTGCTTAACTGATTTAGTCATGACGTTCGCCTCCTTTTTTTAAATTAATGGTAATTTTTAACTTATATTTAAAGATTACTACGTTTGCTTATTTTTGTCAATTGCGACTTTTCTAGATTATTGATGGATATTCCTTTATTCTTATAGGATGACGTAACCTAAGGAGGTTCAGCATATGCAATGGAGAAAATATATACTCCTGGCGGTTCCCTTTTTATTATCATCCATTTTCATCTTATTTGCCGTACCGGTCCAATATAGATTTTTATCCTTCATTCCTGTGTTTCTTTTCTGGATAGTCTATTATATTTTATTGTACCGGGAAAAGAAGAAAAAAAAATGACATCACCTGGGGGCGTTGCAAATGCAATGCCCCTTTCTTGACGGCTCTGCATATAATGATCGAAAAACATTCGTGGTGATTGTATGCTCTCCCAATATTTGAAAAAGCTGTTGGGTAAACACCCTGCCAAAACAAAACCCATCATCGATGCTGAAAGATATGTCACGCTAAAATCCCTTTTACAAAAAGAGCTCTTTCAGCCTTTTGATGAGTCAAAAGCTTTTTTCCCTGAGGAAACCGCTCTTATAAAAAGGATTCGAACCGTGACGGCTGCCTTGAACCGGAACAATATCACAAGAACACAAGCATATCTTGCCTTTTACAATCGTAATCCAGAGGTCCATTGGGCCTTTTTAGCACATATGGTTTCGAGGAATGGAGGATACCATATGTCTGACTTGAAAAGTTCAATCATGACCCACCTCCTTGACCGAGCGGAACGGCAGAAATTCTTCCTGTTCCTTGAGCGCGCCAATTCAGCCATATTTGCTGATGCTTTCCCCCAGCTTCTTTTATATGAACATTCCAAACAAAAAGAACTTCCGCTAAGAAGGTATTTACCGGTATTCCGCATTTCAAGATTCATGGCCCCGATTTGGGAATCTTTCATTGAAGAGCCCCATTCCCCCCTTTTGACAACGGCCCTTATCATCAATGAACAAAGAATGCTTCAGGAAAGGATATTAAAACGCACCCGTCATGGCGAAATCCTCCGCAGGCTTGATTTTCAACTGCAGGAATACTTAGGCTTCATGAAAGTGATTTTTCCTTATGCAAACAAGCAAAAAGGATTTCATTCCTTGACAGGCCTTACCGTTGAACGCTTTGCCGACCCGAAACAGCGTATTGAAACGGGCAAATCATTATATGAGCTTCTTTTTCAGCATCCGGTGGTTTTTCGCGGTGTTGGCCAATTTACAAAAGAGATTCCCCACACGGGTTCAAGAGAGGATTACTGGGCAAGCATATATACCTCTGATGCATCCACGTCAAAAGATGATAAAGTTTACAGCCCCACTCTTCATGATGCATGGAAAGATCATCTAGTCTTTCCTCCCCATTCCTTTGATTGGTTCACGAATGAAAGCTTCATAGAAGATTTACGAAGCTTACCGATCATTAAAAGGGCGGACCTGACCAACGAGGTGCTCGAAAATGTCACGCATCTCAAAACCCTTAACGGAATGAAAGCCATTTTCTAGCATGAAGCCTCTTACTTTGAATATCCCTTCCCCCATTTGGCAAGAATGGTTAGCAAAAAGGATGGGTGAAGCAAATGAGAGGCATTGTACTATTGAACCCAAATTACAAAATCGGGGATTTACATACAGATGAAAGCTTTGCAATCCAAAAGATCGTGACGGACAAGTATATGGAAGAGAAGAATATTTCCCCGGTCATACTCAATCCGTATCAAATCCACCCTTATTACACAATCCCGCATGAGCTTCTATTCAATTTACAAAGTAAAAAAACGGGTCAAATCGATTGCCTTGTGCTTCACTCCCTAGAAACGATCGAACGCTTCAACTATATTTACCCTGAAAAATGGCTTGAGCTATGCGGATATTTCAAAGAGGTTATCAGTGTCACGACTCAAACTCCCGTTAGGAAATATGAAGCAAGATAAAATCATGGTACTTAAGTCGTTGTAGTGAATTAGGGTTATAGTCATTAATCGTTCATGTACAAGACTTCTTTCCAAGTACCTTGATTTATGCTCCCCTTTTTTATATGAGCACCCCAACCACGCATCCCTACTAATGATTGCCGCTGGACCGCTTCTTCCTCTATTTATCTATTATATCAATTTTCCCAATTATAAGATTACTAGGAATTATATGACTACAAAACATTCTTTTGGAAATATAGATAAATTTACGGATAAAGCATAGAAAAATAAGTTAATTTTATATATCATTGGAGATAGGAATTTTCTTATTTTTTACTTTTACTAGAAAGGAATGTTAATGATGGCCAAAGAAAAAAAGAAAAAAACCCCAATTCCTTTCCGACTGAACTTTATGTTCTTTTTAATATTCATTTTATTTTCAAGCTTAATAATCCGGCTTGGCATCGTCCAAATCGTGTATGGGGATGATTACCTCCGCGAAGTCGACCGAACGGAAAACGATGTGGCCAATACCCCCGTTCCCCGTGGCAAGATGTATGACCGCAACTTGAATCCGGTCGTTGATAATGAGCCGCGTAATGCCATCACCTATACGAAATACCCGAATACGAAAACGGCCGATATGGTGAAGACGGCAGAGGTCCTTGCCACCCTGATAGAAAAAGATACCAAAAAGGTAACCCTGCCGGATAAAAAGGATTTTTGGATTTTAAAGCATCCGAAAGAGGCCGAAGCCTTGATCACCAAGGCCGAGAAGAAGAAAGTCATCGAAAAGAAAATGGAGCAAAAAGATTTATACAAACTTCAAATGGAACGGGTAACCGATGAGGATATCAAGGAATTCACCAAGGAAGAATTGGAAGTGATCGCCATCTTCAGGGAATTCAATAGCGGCTATGCCCTCGCACCTTCGATCGTAAAGAATAAAGATGTTTCCACTAAGGAATTCGCCAGGGTCAGTGAACATTTGGATGAAATGCCAGGCGTGGATGTAACGACGGATTGGGAAAGGACCTATAAGTATGATGAGACCCTCCGTTCGGTTCTTGGCAAGGTCTCTTCTTCCGAAGAAGGCATTCCCAGTGAAAATATCGACTATTATCTGGCACGCGACTATACCAGGAATGACCGGGTCGGAAAAAGTTATATCGAAAAGCAATATGAAGATGTCCTGCGCGGTCAAAAGACGCGGATTGAAAATGTGCTGAGCAAAGGGGAAGTCATCAAAACGAATACCCTCACTGAAGGGCAAAGCGGAAAGGACTTGATCCTTACAATTGATATGGAGCTGCAGCAGCAGGTTGAAAAAATCATCGAGAGCGAATTGCGCAGAGCCAAGTCTAAGGGAAATACCTACTTATTGGATCGTGCCTTCGTCGTTTTAATGGACCCGAATACAGGCGAGGTTCTTACGATGGCCGGCAGGCAATATGGCCGCAACAGTAAGACAGGATTGACCGAAATGAACGATTTCGCCCTTGGAAACATTACGACCTCCTATACGATGGGGTCATCTGTTAAAGGAGCCACGGTCTACACAGGCTTTCAAACTGGAGCGATCGCACCAGGTACGGCCTTTCATGACCATCCACTTTTATTAGCTGGTGCAAAACCCAAAAAATCCTATAGCCCTTTAGGGTATGTAACGGATGTCTCTGCATTAAAGAAATCGTCGAATGTCTATATGTTCATGACGGCAATCAGAATTGGCGGCGGGCATTATGTCCCTCATCGACCGTTAGGGATCAACCGGGAAGCTTATTCAATCATGCGGAATCATTATGCCCAATTTGGATTGGGTGTCCGTACAGGCATCGACCTGCCAAATGAATCCGTAGGGTTTAAAGGGGTCGATATGTCAAAAGACGGATTGCTGCTGGATTTATCGATTGGGCAGTATGATACATATACACCTATGCAATTGGCACAGTACGTATCGACGATTGCAAATGGCGGAAAAAGGCTTGAGCCCCATATGGTCAGGGAAATCAGGAATCCTTCCAACGAACACCAAGAATTGGGCAGCGTTTTTAAAACAATGAGTCCTAAAGTATTAAACGACTTAGGCGGAAAAGACGTTTGGATGCAACGTGTCCAGGAAGGATTCAGACAGGTCGCACAGGAGCCAGGCGGGACGGCATATAAATATTTCGGCGGTAAGTCCTACCGTGCGGCAGCAAAAACGGGTACTGCCGAGGCCTTTTACGACGGACCGCGGAGAAATCAATATAGCGCTCCAGTCCCGACTATCAATTTGACGCTTGTAGGTTATGCACCCCACAATAATCCGGAAGTGGCATTTTCTGTCGTCGTGCCATGGGTGTATCAAGGCAAGCCCTCTGATGATATAAACAAACGGATCGGGCGGGACGTAATGGACGCCTACTTTAAATTGAAGGAAAAAAGAGCAAAAGGTGAATCTGATGCAGACAAGGCAGTAGAAAGCAAACAATGATGATTACAAAAAAGGCCTGCTCGTAATCGAGCAGGCCTTTTTATGATGCCCATTTATTCCAGCTTTTGAACGAATTCCTTATAAAGGGCCCTAAGTGCATCTCCCCTGCTGATGATGCCGACGACTTTATCATTTTTGTCCACGACGGGGATTTTCTTGAAATGATGCTTGGAAAGGACCTTTATCAATTCATCTAACGGATCTTCGGGAGATAACTTTGTAATCTTTTTATTTTTAATGATTTGTGAGACTTTATCATTCATTTTGGATGTAACCTTTTCATCCAATTCTTCACCGGGAAGAACCGTAATGTAGGTGAAATAACCCATGATGGCTTCCTCAGCAGGTGTCAAATAACGGAGGATATCCCCGTCCGTCACCATTCCCAATAGCTTATCATGTTCATCCACAACGGGGACCCCGCCCACTTTATTTTCGATTAAGATCCGCAGAATTTCCTTTAATGTAAAATCAGGACGGGCTACGTAGACTTCCCTTATCATGAAATCCTTAACTAACATATTACCACCCCTTTTTTAAGTTTGTACGTTCTGTATTCCTCTCTCTATTAATACCCTTACTTACTCTATTTAAAAACCCTTGCCGCCTGAACTGCCTTTTTCCAGCCATTATATAAATCCCTCCGTTCCTGTTCTTCCATCCCGGGTTCGAATTTCTTATCGACTGCCCATAGCTTTGAAATCTCTTCCTGACTTTCCCAATACCCGACAGCGAGCCCAGCCAAATATGCCGCTCCTAACGCTGTCGTTTCACTAATAACGGGTCTTTCGACTGGTACATTCAGGAGGCCGCTTTGAAATTCCATCAAGAAGTTGTTTTTGACAACGCCGCCATCGACCCTCAATGCCTTTAGGTTAATCCCTGAATCGACTTCCATGGCGCTAAGGACATCTTTTGTCTGGTAGGCCAATGCTTCCAATGTTGCCCGGACGAAATGCTCCTTCGATGTCCCCCTTGTCAGTCCGAATACAGCTCCCCTGACATCACTATCCCAATAAGGGGTACCTAATCCAACAAATGCGGGAACTACATAGACACCATCGGCTGAAGTGACCCGCAAAGCATACTTTTCACTGTCTTTCGGATCATTCAAGATTTTCAGCCCATCCCTTAACCATTGTATGGCTGAACCTGCGACAAAAATACTGCCTTCCAAGGCATATTCGACTTTTCCATTCAGACCCCATGCAATCGTGGTCAACAGTCCATGCTCTGATTTCACTGCCTTTTCTCCTGTGTTCATCAGCATGAAGCATCCGGTGCCATACGTATTCTTAGCCATTCCTTTTTCAAAGCATTCTTGGCCGAACAAGGCGGCCTGTTGATCTCCCGCTGCTCCGGCAATCGGGATTTCGTGCCCAAAGAAATGGTGTGGCGCTGTTTTCCCGTATATCTCCGATGAAGAACGAACATCCGGAAGCATCGATCGCGGCACTTGCAGGATTTCCAGCAGCTCTTCGTCCCAC
Source organism: Bacillus sp. T-10(2022) (assembly GCF_056502895.1). NCBI lineage: Bacteria > Bacillati > Bacillota > Bacilli > Caryophanales > Bacillaceae > Bacillus > Bacillus sp. T-10(2022). Next base: position 1,270,756 of record NZ_CP113518.1, on the reverse strand, counting down.
TTCAGATCATGAATGTTATACATCAGCGTCCTTGAAGCATTCGAATAATCGGTTACATGTGCTTTACCACCCGAAAGTTTCCATATCAGCCACGTATCGATCGTACCAAACAATAAGTCTCCGTTTTCAGCCTTTTCCCGTGCCCCATCTACATGGTCGAGAATCCATTTCACCTTTGTTCCGGAAAAATATGCATCAATCAATAATCCGGTTTTCTGCAAAAATAAGTCATCGAGGCCCTCATCCTTCAATTGCGTACAAATTTCGCTTGTCTGCCGGGATTGCCAGACGATGGCATGATGAATCGGCTGACCTGTTTCCTTATCCCATACCACGGTCGTTTCCCGTTGATTCGTTATGCCAATTCCAGCGATCTGTTCAGGCTTTACATTCATTTCCGATAGACAGGAAGCGATTACCGATAGGATGGAACCCCAAATTTCATTGGCGTTATGCTCCACCCATCCAGGATTTCTGAAATATTGGGTGAATTCCTTTTGGGCAATATGCAAAACTTCCCCGCTTTTATTAAATAAAATGGCCCGGGAACTTGTCGTTCCCTGGTCCAATGATAGTATGTAAGTCTCCACGGCTGTCTCCTCCTGCACTTAAGAAAAGGTTCATTTCAGCTTAAGTGTCATGCTGTTTTTTCTTTCTTCATTTTACTAGATTTACCCGTGAAAACAAAAATATATAAATTACAGCAGAAAACTGAAAAATATTGGCAGGTTAAGAGTTTATCTTTTACAATGAAAATAAGATTGATAGGAGGAATGGAAAATGAATAACCATGAAATAGATTTTAAATTATATGGAGATGACATGCAGTTTGTTGAAGTGGAATTGGACCCTCAGGAAACGGTGATTGCCGAAGCTGGAAGTTTGATGATGATGGAAGATCAAATCAAGATGGAAACCATCTTTGGCGATGGGTCTTCGAATGGTGACAGCGGAATGATGGGTAAGCTATTCGGTGCCGGGAAACGGCTCCTTACTGGTGAGAGTCTTTTCATGACGGCTTTTACGAATGAAGGACGAGATAAAAAACACGTTTCATTCGCCTCGCCTTATCCAGGTAAAATCATTCCGATGGATTTAAGCGAGCTCGGCGGGAAAATCATTTGTCAAAAAGACGCATTCCTTGCGGCAGCGAAAGGCGTTTCAGTCGGAATTGAGTTTCAAAGAAAGATAGGGGCAGGCTTCTTTGGCGGTGAAGGCTTCATTATGCAAAAACTTGAAGGAGATGGAATGACCTTCGTTCATGCAGGCGGCACGATCCATAAAAAAGAATTGGCTGCCGGAGAGATCTTACGCGTCGATACAGGATGTTTAGTAGCAATGACTAGCGGGGTAGATTATAATATTGAAACTGTAAAAGGCGTGAAAACCGCTTTATTCGGAGGCGAAGGATTGTTCTTTGCAACATTAAAAGGACCCGGAACCGTCTGGGTGCAATCTTTGCCATTCAGCCGGCTTGCAAGCCGTGTATTTGCTGCAGCGCCGCAAAATGGAGGATCCTCCGAAGAAGGCAGCGTAGCTAGAGGCTTATTCAATTTATTCAACGATAAATAAGAACCGGACCAATGGCTGCCACTATGGCAGTCATTGATCTCTTTTGAAAAGGATGGGTAGCTACATGCAGCTTGTTAAGTGGTCCTACATGAGACGCTATAATATCAGGGCAATTTTTGATCAATTCCCGAATTCGCCTGTTATTTTCCGAAAAATAAGAGATTACTATTTTGTTTATACCATTCACTGGACAGCTGCCGATGGCCCAATCGGCATAAAAGAGCTTGAAGAAATGGAACAGCTGCTCAACCGTGAACTCGGGACTGAACTGCAATATCTCTATCGAAAAAAATGAGATCACTCCTCGTACATCATTTTTCTTGTCATGCCTCCATCGACGATAAGATCCGCACCCGTAACGAAATCATTTTCCGGTGCCGTCAAATAAAGACAGGCCCTTGCAATATCTTCAGGCTTGCCAACCCGATTGGAAAAATGCTGCTGGTGATCTTTATCCCTCAGCGATTCATAATCTCGCGTTTCAATCCATCCCGGCGAAATCGAATTGACCGTAATTTTCTCTTTGCCTAAAGAAGCAGCAAGTGCATGTGTCAGTGCTTTGATCCCCCCTTTTGTCGCTGCATAGGATTCCGAATCAGGCTCAGACATCATCGCTCTGGTTGATGCCAAATTGATGATTGCACCTCCCTTTTCATTTTTCCGCATCGATTCTGCCGCAGCCCGGGAACAAAGGAAAACACTGCGCAAATTCGTATTCATCATATCGTCCCATTCCTCAATCGTCAGGTCATAAAGCGATTTGAATAATGCCTTCCCTGCATTATTGATTAATATATCAATGGTCTTATATGTTTTTAGAGTTACATCCATCAAATGACGGATGTCAGCTTCCTTGCGCACATCCGTTTTGACGAACATGGCTTCATGACCGTTACTTTTGAGCTCTTCCACATACGAAAGACCTTCCCGCTCGTCCAAATCTGCGAGAACGACTGAAGCGCCGCTTTCTGCATATCCCTTTGCCACGCCTCTCCCTATACCATTCGAAGCGCCTGTTACAATCACCGTTTTATTTTTGAAACCCATTATTCCATCCTCACTTTCACAGGTTTGTCCCTATCATAATATCCAATTCGCTTCACTTCAAACAATTTCCTATCATCATTACCTGCAGGATCCTTATATTTCTCTAGCTGCCCTAAAGTGATGTATGATAGATAATAACAGCAAGAATGAACCAGAGTGAACGGCATCCGCTATTATCTTTCTTACGGTGTAAAATACTTATATTGGAGGAATGTAAAAATGGACTTATTAAAAAATGTGTTTTCTTTAGGATTAGGTGCTGCCGCTGCTACAAAAGAGCAAATTGAAAAAGCAGTGGACTCTCTTGTCAAAAAAGGCGATATCAGCAAAGAAGACTCCAAGGTCCTTTTGAAGCAATGGGTCGAAAAAGGGGAACAAGCCCAAAAGCAGCTGGATGATTCCGTCAAGGCCAAAGTCAATCAAGCGCTCAATGGCCTCAACTTGGCAACTAAAGAAGAAGTTCAGGAATTGGAGCGCCGTATCGTAATTTTGGAGAAACAGAACCAAAACTTACAATCGTGACTGGAGGTACTTGAATGTTTCGCAAGCGACTGAAACACGCACATCGTTACCAGGAAATCATTAATGCCTTCTTGAAAAATGGTTTCGGTTACTTCATCTATCGCCTGGGATTATCCGAGAGCAAAGCGGGATCGAAACTCCAACCCGATGAAAACCTGAACCTCCGCTCAATCGGAGAGCGGCTGCATAAGATATTACAAAGCTTGGGACCAACATTCATTAAACTTGGTCAGATTGCAAGCACGAGGCGTGATTTCGTTCCCGACGAGATCGTCCGCGAACTTGAAAAGCTACAGGACCAGGTGACCCCCTTTCCATTTGATAAGGTTCGCAAAATTGTCGAAAGTGAATTGGGCGATTCTTTGGAAAACATTTTTCTTGAATTTAATGAAACCCCTCTGGCAACCGCTTCAATTGGACAGGTCCATACGGCACGGCTTCCTTCACAGGAAGTCGTAGCAATCAAAGTGCAGCGGCCCGATATTCTGCCGACAGTGGAAACGGATTTGGAAATTCTCGATGATTTGGCAAGACTTATGGAAGCTCGCATATCTTGGGCAAGACGCTACCAAATCAGAAAAATGATTGATGAATTCGCTAAATCACTCCGCGCAGAACTCGATTATAACTCCGAGGGTCGAAACGGGGAAAGAATTGCCAAGCAGTTCACCGGTGATCAAGGGTTTAAGGTACCAAGGATCCATTGGGAGTATTCCACAAAAAGGGTCCTGACGATGGATTTCATTCAAGGAATTAAGATCAATCATTATAAACAGCTTGATGATGAAGGTTATGATCGCCGGCAAATCGCGGAAAGATTAGCGAACTCCATGCTTCAGCAAATATTGATCGATGGCTTTTACCACGGCGATCCCCATCCTGGCAATATCATCATTTTGCCGGGAAATGTCGTCGCACTCATGGATTTCGGAATGGTGGGACGTCTGGAGGAAGAAACGAAATATCAGTTCGCCTCGCTTGTCATCAACCTGAAACGCGGAAGCACCAATGGATTGATCAAGACGCTTTCAGATATGGGCCTCCTGACGGACGAAATCGATATGGCCCCATTAAGGGGGGATATTGATGAACTGCGAAACAAATATTATGATATCCCATTGAGCCAAATCAGCTTAGGCGGAGCAGTCAATGACCTGTTCACTGTTGCCAATCGGCACCAAGTCCAAATCCCACCCGAATTCACGATGCTCGGCAAGGCTCTGCTTACCATGGAGGCCATTGTCGAAGGGTTAGATCCGAATTTCAGCATCATGAAGGCAGCTGAACCTTTTGGGGAGAGGCTTTTTAAAGAACGCTACAATCCAAAAAACATTGCGAAAAACGCTTGGAATCAATTCATCGAGTCTGCTGAAGCCATTGCCGAACTGCCCAAGGATATCAAGGAAGTGACAGGTATCATTAAAAAAGGGAAATTGCGGCTCGATATCAACATTCCCGAACTTCAAGTATTTTTACATAAGCTTGATCAAATCTCGAACCGGCTGTCATTCAGTATTATCCTGCTTGCATTCAGCATAATCATGGTCGGTCTCATTATCGGCTCTGCAATAGGCGGGGAAACCTTGACCCTATGGAAAATACCGGTTATCGAGATTGGATTTGTCGTTGCAACCCTGATGTTCCTACTTATGCTCTACACCATTTTCAGATCCGGAAAAATGTAACCTACTATAAAAGGGGTTCAGATTGGTCTCATCCCGAACCATGAATTTAAAACAAGTCCTTATCCTTTAAGTTTTTTACTGCAATTCTCACTGGATTGAGGAAATTTGCAACACTCCTGCCGAATAACTGGCTAACCGAAACCCCACAGACGCTTGCTTTGATGAGGCTTGTCTGACAGTGGGAAAGGGAGTGGATTTCTGAAAGCAGGTTTTCCAGCAGTCTGAAGGGAACCCCTTTAATGCAGGGTTCCCTTTTCGTGATTTCATTCATTGGTTATTTATCCGTCGTTCATATGAAACGGCATACGCACTATGGCGGAAATGCAAGATCCGGTCTTCCGAGCACTCGATACCTTCAGGAATATTGGTTGGATCAAACAATAAAGTATCTTTACACACTTCCGATTTTTTGGAGATCATTAAATGCCCAATCGTGATTACCTGTTTATCTTCCGGCCAAGCTGTGGTTGGATCGTCAGTCGGGTCATTTTCCCCTCCTATTTGTATGTTCAATTTAAAGCCCACCGGCCCTTCTTTAAGCCTCTCTTCCATTTCTTCATTCAGATACTCTGGCGAATGCATGGCCAAATCCTTTTTTTCTAGCATACTAAGGCCGGCATCAGGTACCCACTCGTACTTGATGGCCTGCCGCCTTCCTTCCGCGTTAATGAAATAGAATGCATGAATCGAGTAATATTGACACGTTGAGAAACTGGCTGGAGAACGCATTTCTTTAAGCATTTGCAGGCTTGCCTTGCTTTCAGGGTACTTCCACAGGATTTTTGCAAGCTCTTTCAGATTTGGGAAACCTTCTTTGGCAGATTTGAAAAAACCAGCAATATCAACAAACGCTTCCGGTGTTTTCGCAAAGAATAACGGAATGGTCACAGTAATAAGATCTGACACCTCTCCATCCGGCAATTGAAACTTGACTGCCATGCCCTTTACAGGGGAAATGGCATCAGGATGGCTTGGAATCGGCGAGCTATTTGAAAACCGAATGATCGCCGGCACGGCTTCATCCTGAAGATGCGAAGCCACCGTTAATGGGGACGCTTTTCCGTTTGGGGTAAAAACCCCCTCATAAACATATCCCCTTGCATGTACACGCCGATAACCAGGATGTTTTCCAGCTACATCTTCAATTACATTAACTGCTTCCCTGGCTAGTTCAGGTTTCAAATTATCATTTTCCTCCATAACACACACCCCATTTTTCAATGTCAAAAAATCATTTTCACTTGTTATTACCTCTACCCATTAATGGACTTCCTTATGCTCTATCACATTTCTCATGACTGAACTTTTTACAAAAAGAAAACGCCTGGAAAAATCCCGGCGCTTTAACCTTTTCAATTATTACTACGATTAAACCGAAGTCCGATAGCTTCGAATCGGTTTTAAAAAAGTTCAATGAACGATAATCTTATGGTAAATAATAATCTCTATTAAATTCCGAATGCTCCCATTCAAATTGCCTGTAGCATTTTATTAAAAATTCCAGGGAGCTACTGCCCATTTCCAACAACTTTACTGAATAGCGTGAAGTTGATTCAATAAAATAAGGACTACAAAAGGATATGAATCAAACCTTTTGTCACTCAACATGAACTGCCGTGCCGTAAGCAATGATTTCACAAGCGTTTTGCATGATCGCAGAGGTTTCCAGACGCATTGCGACAATTGCGTTCGCCCCTTTTCCTTTTGCTTCATCCACCATCCTGCCAATTGCTTTTTGTCTGGCTTCCATCATCATTTCTGTATACTCAGTAATTTCACCACCGACTATTGTCCGTAATCCTGCGAGAATATCTTTCCCAATATGCTTCGATTGAACACAGTTTCCCTTAACAAGTCCCTTCAGTTCTTTAATTTCTTTACCAGGGACGGTATTAGTAGTCACGATAATCATATAGCTCATCCTCTTCCTTTTTTCTTATTCTTTTTATTATCAAATAAAAAATTAATGGAACAGGTGCTTGAATCAAACCTAAAATACCCCACATCCATTGGTTGAAGCCATTCTTCCTGGCATCGATAAATAAATAAATGCTTTGGGTCAGTAAAATCAACCCGCACACGATTAATGCATATATTTCAAGGCTGCTCATGACTCACCTTCACCTTCCTTTTCACGTAAAACGTATATAGACCAATGAAAATCACAGTCATCACTTGGAGCGCCAGAAACACTTCTGGTTGATGGAATAGGGCAATAACCAGAAAACTTAGGATGACTGCAGCGGTTACAGTAAATATAAACAGCTCTTTCCACCATTTTTTTTTAAGTTTTTCACGCTGTATCTCAACTTTTTGTTCAAAATAAGCTGCTTGAGGGATATCAATTGTAAAAGCTTCATCAAAATTTTCCAGGCTCCGATTTATTTGGCTGATTGTTTCTTGATCATCACTGCCTGAATGGTTTGGATAAATGGGATGGTTCTTCATCAACCGGATTCAACTCCTTTCTTACTGTTTTTATACCTTTATGAACACGTGATTTCACGGTACCTTCTGGAACTTTGACTATTTTTGCTATTTCTTCGTAAGAAAAACCATAGTAATGCTTCAAAATGATTGGCACACGTAACTCATCCGGTAGGTGACCCAACGCTTCCATGACATCATCCCAAGCTTGGTTATTGTTTTGTGTTTCCCATTTCAGTTTTCGTACTGTCTTCTCTTGTTTTAACCAGGTGAATTCTCGCTTCTGTTTCCGTTTCTGATCCAAAAATAAACGGGTTGCAATGGAAATCAGCCATGTGGAAAACTTCGAAGCACCCTTGAACCTCGAGAGATTCTCAATTGCTTTCGAATAAGTCTCCTGAGCCAAATCTTCAGCATTTTCGAGATCAAAGGTCAACTTCAGTAAATATTTAAGCAGAAAAGGATAGGAACCTTGAAACAATTCAGCTAACGCTTGATCATCTCCCTTTTTTGCTGCTTTAACCAGATCTTTTTCGTCCATTTATCGTCACCACTCTCACATCCGTAACCTTTATACTTATTTGACGTTTCAGATGATGAAATCGTTCACGGGAAATAAAAAATTTCTTATTCCTGACTTAGCCTTACCTCAGAAAGAATAACATGGGTAACGGTCGCCGCAAAAGGAATGGTCCGATTGATGAATTCCTCCACTGCTTCAAGGCTCTCACTGTGTATTTTAAGCATAAAGCAAGCCTGCCCGGCAATTCGATAACAAAAGTCAACATTCGGCTCCTTGGAAATATACTTTTTGAATTTCTCATATTCGCCATTTTTTATCGTTGCTTCCACGATACACTCAATCGGAAAGCCGATCTTTTTATGATCTATCTCGGCAACATACCCCTTAATGATCCCGAACGACTCCATTTGCCGTACCCGTTCGGCAACGGTGGGGGCGGAGAGGTTTACTTTCTTTGCCAATTCCCTCATGGAAATTCGGCTATTCAACGCTAATTCGGCAAGGATACTCTGGTCTTTTTCATCTATTTTCATTTTAAAATTTTTTCCCTTCTTCTCTTTGCATTCATTCATTATTCAACCGCAATACTTTACAAACGGAATTAAAATTCCTGGGTTTTTATATTAGGATTATCTCAAAGGGGAGATGTTCATGACAAGAATAAAAAAATCATCAATTGGATCAAGTCCGTTTCAAAGATTATTTCATTCTGAAGAGATTTCGCATAAATGGTCGGAGCTTTCAGATTGCATATCTGCAGATGGGAAACTTTCGAAGAAGTTAAAGGAAAACGTCAGAAGGGTGCTGGCCTACGGTAATGGCTGCTCATACTGTCAGGCAAAAGGAACTCCACTAAAGCCGGAAGATATGAAAGAAAGCTATGCAATCGCCTTTGCGGAGGTATTCCTCTTGCAACGTGAAAAAACGGAGGAAATGTTTTTCCAAGTATTGAAGGAGGCATTAAGTGATGAAGAGATTTCTGAACTATTGGCATTCATTTGTTTTACAACCGCCCAGCAATATTTCGGGGCGTTGATGGATTTAAAGTAACGACAAAAAGGAACGAGCATCTTGCTTGTTCCTCATTTCGTAGAGAAAGTATATTTTTCTCTACAATCTGAGCCCTTACTCTTTTTGATTAGGGGCTTTTTTACTAATCACTTTTTTCGTTCAATCTTTGTTGTTTTTCGCCATAATTGATACAAAACAAAATACGGCTATCAATAATAGTATTGCTGGAAAGGTATAAAAACTTCCGTTGTATTTAATAGAGTGATCAACTTTTAATCCATACAAATAAATAAATAGTATAAAAGAAACAGACAATGCTATTATACCGGCTAATAATTTCATAATATTACCTCCATTTAGTTAATTTGTATTATATACTATAAAGTGTATACCATACGCAGAAAATTCAGAAAAAAGGAGGATTAAAATGAGGATGAATAACAAAAAGTTTTACATTCAACTTCTTAGCCTTTTCAGTCTGTTTATTTTATTAATCTGTTCTTGGAATTTAGCAAAGGTTTCAGCAGAAAATGTAGACGGTTCTATTGTTGAAATTGAAGGAGCTAATGTGGAATTAACAGTTGATGCTCCGTACAGCTTAACAAAAAACGATGGGACCTTAGTATTTTTTGATACAGTAGAAGACTATAGTGCTTATTTAGCAAATTATAAAAATTGTTCCTACATGCGCAACGTGTAATAAAACTACAACAACAACCATTACTACTAATACAGCAAAAGAAAAATGGGTAAACTACCACCCTCTTACAAACGCTTGGGCTAAAGCAAGCAGTTATACTATTTCTCGTGGAAAATCTTATACTATTTCTGGTTCTTATAGTTATGGTGGTTATAATGTGGGCGTTAGCGTAGCTCATAATACCTCAGTTTCTACAACAATCCCAGCTAATTCAAAAAAATATAGTAGATTAGGTGTTTGGGCAGATATTACTTTCAAGAGATTTAAACACGTAGTAAAAAGCCCTACCGGAAAGGTTATAAATACGTATTATTCAAATACTGCATATGGTGTAGGTGCTCCCTATATAAAAGTTAAATATAACTAAAATATGATTAATTTATTAATCATCGGGAACTAAAACAGTATAAGTATACAGAGTTCATCTAATTAAATGATGAACTCTCAGACTGTAGTCGACAGCTGTTTTTTTATCCCAATAAGCGTCAATATATAGTATTATCCATCCGAGCAACCAACTATATGAAAAGAAGAAAAACCCCTTTTTCTTTAGTGTTATTTTGGGAAAAGGGTTTTTTCTACACTCTGAGGAACGAGCATCTTGCTCGTTCCTTTCTGAAAAAGACCTAGTTCAAAACACTTCAATAACTTGAACGAATCGATTTATCTAGTATCCTCCATTTCATTGATCCTTGGAAGAATGGAGCGGGAAGGTACCGGGGATGTCAAAACCACGGATGTATTAAGATGTCCATAGGGTATCAATCGATCTATCAGTAATCTCATGCTGTCCATATCAGCTAAAGCTGCTTTCAAAAAATATCCAACTGTTCCTGTTACACGATGGCACTCGATAATGTCTAAATCATTTTTCACCAATGTTTCAAAATCGGAAACAGGAACCTTAAGTTCACTCACCTGAATGAACACAAGTACACCCCTTCCTATTGCCAGAGGTGAAACTCTTGCGCTGAACCCCTCAATGACCCCCTTTTCTTGCAGGCGATACATCCGTTCAGAGATGCTAGGTCGACTGAGAGCCAATTTCTTCGATAGTTCACTAATCGTAATGCGTCCATCTCTTTGTAAAAGTTCCAGTAACCTGACATCTATTTCATCCATTAAGCAACCGCCTTTCATAATGAAGGAATATAAGCATATATTTCTTTAAAATGTTGTATGGATAGCAATAAATACATTCTTTTTTGTATGTAATTTTACCAGTTAATATTCTATCATTAAAATAATCAAATAGAAAAAGAAAATTCAGAATTTACCAAAGGGAGGAACCTGCATTGACCTTTACGAAAATCCCGGTTCGACAAAACATTGAAAGCATTAGCCCATATGTTTCCGGCAAGCCAATTGAAGAAGTGCAACGTGAACTTGGTCTTGAAACGATCGTTAAATTGGCATCCAATGAGAACCCATTCGGTTACTCACCTCTAGCAAAAGAAGCCATGCTTACCGAGATGGAGCAAACCTCCTTTTATCCTGAAGGTATGGCACCGGCATTAGCTGAAAAGCTGGCAAGGAAATTGAATATCAATAAAGATCATATCATTTTGGGAAATGGTTCTGATGAAGTTATACGTTTGTTAACAAGAACCTATATTCTACAAAATGATGAAGTCATCATGGCTGATGTGACATTTCCACGGTATGAAACGAATGTATTGATTGACGGCGGCACACCTGTAAAGATACCTCTTATTAATGGTGTACATGACCTGCAAGGTATGTATGAGGCCATAACAGAAAAAACAAGAATGATATTTGTCTGTAATCCCAATAATCCAACAGGAACGATCGTTCAAAAAGAAAAGTTGCGCTCTTTTATCGAAAAGGTGCCGAAACATATTTTGCTGATCGTAGATGAAGCATACTATGAATATGTCGAAGATGGAGAATATTTAGAAACCTTGCCACTTCTAAATATGCATTCAAATCTGGTTATCTTACGCACCTTTTCTAAGATTTATGGCCTGGCTGCATTAAGGATTGGATACGGTTTAATGGATGCATCCATCATACAAGAGCTAGTTAAAGTGAAGGAACCCTTCAATACCAACCGTTTAGCACAGGCTGCGGCATTCGCTTCCCTCGACGACCATCCATTCGTTGAGAAATGTGTTCGTAAGAATGGGGAAGGAAGAAGATATTTAGAAAACGAACTAAGCAAGATGGGATTAACATTCTTCCCATCACATGCCAACTTCTTGATGGTCAAATTGAACCAGCCTGGCAGGGATATTTTTGAGAAGTTATTAATTCAGGGTGTCATCATCCGTTCAGGTCATTTGCTAGGCTATGAAAATACGATCCGCGTGACCATCGGCACTCCGCCTGAAAACGAGAGATTCATAGCATCCTTACAACATATAATCAATAAAACGTCTGGTGCATGACCGATTGAAATGAAGTTGCTGTATAACAATGATCATTAATGAAAGATACGACATGGACGCCTTTGCCCATGCCGTATCTTTTACGTGGATTTATTTAGCAATATCCTTTTCTATTATAGGAGTTTCCTGTGCATCCACACTTTTAAATTTAAAAATCGAAATCGAGATTAATGCAGCCAACACAATCAGGCAAGCAATGATACTGATCCGATTCTGTTCACTGAACACGAACGTGACACAAATGATGCTTAAGGTGATTACGGTAAACAAGGTAACATATGGAAAGCCCCACAATTTAAAACTCGGAGCCTTGGGATATGAATTGCGAAGTTTTAGCTGCGCTAAACAGATGCTGATCCATACAAGTGATACTACAAAACCCGGAAAAGCCATTAACAGAGTAAATGCCTGGTCCTGTGCAACGAAAGTAATCATGGAACCGACGACCAATACAACTGCACTTAATATCAAACTATACAATGGAACGCCATTTTTTGATACATAAGAGAACGACTTGGGAGCTTCCCCTTCTGCAGCTAAAGAATGCAGCATTCGGGTACACCCATATATTCCAGAGTTAGCGGCTGATAAGACGGCCGTAATCAAAATGAAATTCATGATATGTGCAGATCCTTGAAAACCTGACATTGACAAAACTTGTACAAACGGACTTGCCTGGTCGCTAATTTCGTTCCATGGAATCAAACCGCAGATTACAAGTATCGGTAAGGTGAAAAATAATACGACTCTCCAAATATAGTTTTTAATGACCTTCGGTAAAATGCGTTCCGCATCCTTTGCTTCCGTTACCGTCACCCCTATTAACTCGGAACCGCCATACGAGAACATGACGATCAGTAATGCCGAAAAGATGGACATCCACCCATTTGGGAAAAACCCTCCATGCCCTGTGAAGTTTTGCAGATAATTAGATCCGCCGCTTGGGATGGCTCCAAATAAAATACAGGCTCCCAATATGATGAATAAGATGATCATTGTAATTTTGATGCCAGCAAACCAAAATTCGAATTCACCATAATTTTTGACATTCATCATGTTAATCCCAATGATGAAAGCCGCACACCCTAAACTTAATACCCATAGCGGGATTGCCGGGAGCCAATACTGCAAGAAGCTTCCTGCCACCACTACCTCAATGACACATACGGACAGCCACATGAAACAATACATCCAGCCTACGATGAAGGAAAAGCGCTTACCGAATGCTTTCTGAACGAAACCCTTCATATTTGTATTTGGATAGACAATTGCCATTTCTGCTATAGCACCCATGACTACAAGCAGTAATAATCCTGCAAAAATATAAGTGAATATGACTCCTGGCCCTGCTAACGATATGGTTTCGGCACTTCCTTTAAAAATCCCAGTACCTATTGCCCCTCCCATTGCCATCATGCTAATATGCCGCGGCAATAATTTCTTTTGCAGTGACCCACCATTTGACTCCATTACATTTGCCTCCTTCATTCCATTATTTTCTCATATAAAAAATCAAACCCATTTCAATCGTTGAATGGCGAATAGATAAGTTATCTCATCAACCGTTATGGTTTAGGAGTGGAAGGATGCAAAGCCTTCTTGAAAACTCTTCTCATACTTCCCCAAAGTAAAAATGATATCAATAAGCCATTAGTTTTACAAGAGGAATCATTGCAGGCTAATACGGCTCCCGTTTGGTCAAACGCCGGGTCAGATTTTCGAAATGGAGTGACTTGCAGATAGACCTGCCTTACGGGGACCAATGATTGGGTTTCTGACTCTATTATAATGAAACATTCTAATCGGGGACTACATTGGTAATCCCCATGATACATATTCCAGTTATGTTATTTATTTACGATGTGAATCGCATGTCCCAAAACTGCCTCAGCCGCTTCCATCCACCCCTCGGTCAAAGTTGGATGAGGATGCATGCTGAGGGCTATATCCTCGACCCGAGCCGCCAGCTCAAGGGCAAGGACCCCTTCACCTATAAGGTTGGAAGCATCAGCACCTACCATATGCATTCCGAGCAATATATGGCTATCGGCATCCACGATCACTTCTGCAAATCCCTCCGTTTCATTCGTTGCAAGCGCCCTTCCGTTGGCACTGAACGGAAATTTGCCGACCTTGACGCTGTATCCCTGTTGTTCAGCTTCTTCACGGCTTAAACCAACACCAGCTATTTGTGGTTCCGAGAAGATTACATAGGGAACATAAGGCGAGTCAACGGCACTTGGCAGCCCCGCTATCACTTCAGCTGCCACGATTCCCTGTTTGGAAGCTCGATGGGCAAGAGCCGGACCAGGTGTAGTGTCGCCGATGGCAAAGATGTGCGGCACATTTGTACGGCATTCCATATCCACTGCTATATGGCCTTTCTCGCCAACCGTAACTCCAGCCCGATTCAGGCCAATTTCTTCAGTGTTAGGCATCCTTCCAATTGTAACCAGGGTCTTTTCGCTCACGACCACTTCCGTCCCCTGTTCTTCCGAGGACACATGAAGATGTACTTGGCCATCCACTATTGTCGCCTTTTCTACCCTCGAGGAGGTTTTGATATTCATCCCAAGCTTCTTGGCATTCCTTGTGACTTCCTTTACCAGGTTTTCAGCAACTTGGGGGAGTATGCGATTGGCCATTTCAATGATGGTCACTTTAGTACCTAGCTTTGCAAATGCCATACCCAATTCGATTCCGATATATCCTCCGCCAATGATTGACAAGCTTGAAGGAACTTCCTGCAGCTGCAAAGATGAAGTCGAATCCAATATATATTCTCCATCGACTTTAATGAAGGATGGAATGAAAGGCCTGGACCCCGTCGCAATAATTGCCTGCTCAAACTTATAGGTTTCAAAATCGCCATCGGTTTCGACTCCAATGCGGTCATCAGATAAAAAGGTTGCTTGACCTTTAACCACCGTCACTCCATTTTCCTTACACAAATGGGCAATACCTTGCCTCAATTGAGATGTGATGCCCGCTTTCCAATCCTGCCAAACTCCCAAGTCCATAATGGTTTTTTCCTGAGGCAGCCGGATTCCCATTTTCCCTAAATCGTTAAGACTTTGGTATTGATATGCTGCGTGAATTAATGCCTTTGATGGTATACAGCCCCGATTAAGGCATACCCCGCCCAGCTTATCCTTTTCAACAAGCACGACCGATTTTCCTAACTGGCCGAGACGGATAGCCGCAGCATATCCTCCCGGACCTCCTCCCATGATGACAACATCCGTCTCTACAGCAACTTCCCCAACTACCATTTATCTCATCTCCACAACTAAACGAATTGGATTTTCCAGCAATTCCTTGATTCTATTGGTAAAATGCACCGCTGTTACCCCATCAATCAAACGATGGTCGAAAGAAAGTGACATATTCATCATTAAACGGATGACACCTTCCAAATCGCGAACGACCATGCGATGTTCCATTTTATGCAAAGCTAATATGGCCGCTTCCGGATAGTTAATGATCGGGGTCGCGTGCATCCCTCCGATAGGTCCTACATTGCTGATGGTAAATGTACTGCCTGTGATTTGATCTATGTTCAACTTCCCTTCACGGGCTTGGGCTGCCAATTCCCTGATTTCATCAGCCAGTTGGAAAATGGTTTTTTGATCGGCATGTTTTATGACCGGTACAATGAGACCCTCGTTTGTATTCGTCGCAATCCCAATGTGATAATAATTTTTCAGGATGATTTCATTGGTTCTTTCATCAATTGAAGCGTTTAATGTTTTGAACTCCTTTAAGGCGATGACAATGGCTTTAACGAAAAATGGCAAAAAAGTCAATTTAATATCCTTATCATCGGAGTACTCCTTTAATTGATTTTTAAATTCCTTCAATCGGTCCATTTCCAATTCATCTACATGGGTTACATGAGGAATGGTCGAAACCGACTTCACCATATGTTCAGCGATTTTTTTACGAATGCCTTTAAGCGGAATCCGCTCTTCCCGCTCATTTTCCAAACCTTTTGCCTGGTTGGCATCCTTCATCAGGGCCATATCTTGAACAATCCTGTCATCAAGCTGTTTGGCATTTTCCCGTGTAACCGAATTATTTTCTTTAACCTGCTTCAAGTCACTTTCGGTAATTCGCCCAGCTGGACCGGAGCCTTTAACCTTCTCGATATCAATCTTCATTTCCCTCGCCAATTGGCGCACGAATGGTGTTGCCAGCGCACGCACAGCCTCATGATGCTGTTTAGTCGTAATATGCTCTGCATTCACTTTTACATCGCCAGATTGCACGACTTGGTTTTCTTCTTCAATAATGCCTGTATCCGGAACCGACATATCGTTCTCTTCCTGAATTGTGAATATTGTGGTCCCCACTTCCACGATATCCCCTTCGGAAAAAAATATCTTCTTGACCACTCCCGCTGCGGGAGCAGTCAATTCCGCATTGACTTTATCCGTTTGCACCTCAACAATGGGTTGATCCTGTTTTACAGCATCCCCTTCTTTGATGAGCCATTGGATAATTTCCCCTTCATGCATCCCTTCCCCTACATCAGGAAGTTTAAATTCCATCATGCGTCATCCTCCTTCTCCCTTGATCACAATTAAAATGATATCGTTTCGACTATTCCTTGCTTTACCCGGTCAACAGTCGGTAAATAATGATCTTCTATTGTAAACGGCGGAACCGGAACATCAAATCCTGTTACACGCTTAATCGGCGCTTTCAGGTAAATAAGAGCTTCATCATTAATGATAGAGATGATCTCCGCACCTAATCCGGCAGTCTTATGGGCTTCATGGACGATTAATGCACGACCTGTCTTTTTAATGGATTGCACGATCGTATCCCTATCCAGAGGATATAATGTCCTTAGATCGACCACTTCACACTGCCAGCCTTTTTCCGCTTCAATCTTTTTCGCGGCATTCAATGCCTCCCTTAACATGGCCCCCCATGCAAAAATGGTCAGGTCGCTTCCCTCCTGGACCACTTTTGCTTGACCGATGGGTATTCGGTACATTTCGTCGGGAACTTCTTCCTTAAAGGCCCGATACAATTTAGTCGGTTCCAAAAAAATCACCGGATCTGGATCTTCGAGCGCTGAAATGAGCAGCCCTTTTGCGTCATATGGATTACTGGGTGCAACCACCTTTAAACCCGGAGTATGGGCAAAGAAGGTTTCGACACTTTCGGAATGAAGTTCAGGACCCCTGATTCCGGCACCATATGGCGTACGGATTACGAGGGGCACCCCAAATTGCCCACGAGTACGATACCTCATACGGGCAGCATGGGAAACGAGTTGCTCGAATCCCGGATAAATAAAGGCGAGAAACTGGATCTCAACTATGGGCAGCATTCCGTTAAGGGCTAAACCAATGGCAGAGCCGATGATTCCGGATTCAGCTAATGGCGTATCGACAACACGATCTTTTCCATACTTCTCATAAAGCCCTTCCGTCGATCGAAAAACCCCGCCATTCACTCCAATATCCTCACCCAGAATCATCACGCGATCATCATGACCCAGCATTTGGTCCAGCGCTTCCGTAATAGCCTGGAGCATCGTTAAATTTTTGCCCATTATTTCTTCCCGCCTTTCCTTAAGATTTGGTTCAATTCCTGCTTCTGTTCCTTTAGATGCCATGACTCCTTGGCATATACATGGTTAAACATTTCGAGCGGGTCGGATTTTGGATGCCCTTCGGCTCTTTGAAGGTGAGCATCGATCAGTTCGTTGAATTGTTTTATCACCAATTCCTCCTGCTCTTCATTCCAGTGACCCTCTTTATTCAAATACTTTCTAAGACGTGTTATGGGATCGCGGTTTTCCCTCCAGAACTTTGAAATTTCGTCCTGATCGCGATATATGTTCGGATTGTCTGCAGTAGTATGGGCGCCATAGCGAAATGTAATGGCTTCGATCAATGTAGGCCCTTCCCCTTTAAGCGCTCTTTCGACAGCCTCCTTAACAGTCAGCCATACTGCAAAAATATCATTTCCATCCACCCTTACCCCATGGATGTCATAAGCAGCAGCCCGCTGGGATATCGTTTTGGATGCCGATTGCTTTTCAAAAGGCACACTGATTGCGTAGCCATTATTTTGGCAGAAAAAGATTGTCGCGGTTTTATAAACGCCAGCAAAATTCAGTGCCTCATGAAAGTCCCCTTCAGAAGTGGCTCCATCACCAAAATAAGCAATGCTAACATTCTGTTCGCCTTTAAGCTTACTTGCCCAAGCCGTACCAACCGCATGAACCATTTGAGTGGCAATGGGAACACTTGGAGGCATAATCCTTTTTCCTTCTGGACAAATTGAGCCGTCAAAATGTGCCATCCAATATAGGAAAACGCGGTATAATTCCTGTCCATGAATGATTGCAGCTCCATGATCACGGTATGTGGGAAACATCCAATCCCCTGCCGACAACGCTAAAGCGCTTCCTACCTGTGATGCTTCCTGTCCTTCGAAAGGTGCATATGTTCCAATCCTGCCTTGGCGCTGGAGATTAATTGATTTTCGGTCAAATGTTCTGAGCAGGAGCATGCTCTCATACATCTTTAACATAAGTGATTTATCGATTTTTC
This sequence comes from Bacillus sp. T-10(2022), assembly GCF_056502895.1. Lineage (NCBI taxonomy): Bacteria > Bacillati > Bacillota > Bacilli > Caryophanales > Bacillaceae > Bacillus > Bacillus sp. T-10(2022). The sequence continues at coordinate 1,252,289 of NZ_CP113518.1, read as the reverse complement.
CATCAATCGTTTCAATGATTTCCCCTTCAGGAGTCAATACACGAAACATTTCCGGCTCAGTTCCGCCTGAATGCGCTTTCATTATTGGGTTTCCCGTCTTTTCCATTTCATTTCTCCCCTTAAGATAGATTTGATTCGCAAACATACCAAGGTTTTGAACAGTCATGAAATAACAGCCCAAAATGTTTTATTGGTCTTTATGTCTGTGATTAAATGCTGTTTCATAAACTACAGTGCCTTATATAAAAGGATAATACATCCAAGTTTTTAATAATATGTTAAATAGAATGAATTTTTCGTAAATTACCTTTATTTAGAATATGTTTTCTGATACTTCACCTTCATTTTGAAAATGAGAACCTTTAATGGGTTAATTTCCATTTATTCCTACAAATTGTTGATATGCTCGATCGATTCACGACCTCATCCAAAAAGTATCCAGCACAAAAAAAGACCCATTATATAATAAGGGTCTTAGACTGTATACAAACTCCAAGAAATCCAGTTGCATACGGTTTTTTCTAACAGAATATTCCAGTTGATTTCAGAAATCCGCTCCCTTTCCGCCGACTGTCTGCCAAGCCGCATCAAAGCATGCGCCTGTGGGGTCTCGGCTAGCCAGTTATTCGGCAGGAGTATCGCAAATTTCTTCAATCCAATGAGGATTACAGTAAAAAACATGAAAGATAATCAAGTTTACTTTTAAAATCTTGGTTCAGGGCGAGAAATCCGAAACTCCTTTTGTCGAAAAATTGATGAAATCGCTTCCCTACAATACTTCTTAAAAAGAAGTTCCAGTTGATTGGAGCGGGTGTTCGAGACTCCTTCAGGAAAAGCGCGTCGAGGGAGACCCGCAGGCGAGTGCCGAAGAGGCTCCCGGACCGCCCGCTGAAAGAGAGTGCCTGGAGTGGGAATCATTACACATACCCTCTTTCAGAAATCCGAAATTAGATCAATGTTACCCCTTTTTTCAATTCAGGATAAATGGGTAGAACTCGCACGGAAATAGCACCCAAAATTAGAAAGATCTATTTTTCAAATGTTCCTTTCACGACTGCTTCACCATCCTTGACCATGATCTGCCCCATCGCGATAACACTATTTATTTCTAAAGTTTGTTTCTTCATTATGATGATATCGGCGTCCTTACCTGCCGCAAGCTGTCCCTTTGCAGAAAGTTTTAAAATGTTTGCCGGGTTTGCCGTCGCAACTCGTATGGCATCGGCAATTGTCACTCCATCCTCAAGGACCGCATCGACAACACAATCATATAAGGACATGCATGTACCAATGTTCAAACCCCGCAGGTTACCGCTTCCATCGAAGTCAGGCAGGCTGGCTTGTCCATCTGAAGTTATGGTGATCTGCCCGATTTCAACGCCTTCTTCCAGTGCCCTTTTTATTGCTGTACTTGCTTTGACCTCCCCTTCTTCAAGGAACTTCTCGATCGTACTTGTCGTAAAATCGATATAACCCCCTTTTTTTGCATATTCCACCCCTGCATTGAATAAATGCGGATTTCGGTTTATATGCGTAGGATAGAACTGAGTGATCGGTATTTCCGTTGTCTCGACAACTTCCTCAATTACATGCAAATGATCAAGACTGTCCCCGACATGAATGTTGACGATACCGCTTTTCCCGGACAGCAGACCTCCATTACGCGCCTGAGAGGCCAGTTTAGCCAGCTCAGCTGCAGTCGGCTGCGAGGAACGGTGATCGGCAATGGCTATCTCGCCAACACCGATAATTTTATCGACAAGAATCAAATCATCTTCGATCTTACCTGTTAACGTCTTGACTGGAACTTGATAGGAGCCAGTCTGAACGATGCAGCTAATTCCCTCTTCTTCAAGCGCTCTCGCTTTAGCAAGCAGTGCGGGCATCGTCCTTGTCGTTCCATCTGTTCCGATGACCCCTACCAATGTCGTTATACCCGCTAAAGTGGCATCTGTTAATTGGATTTCAGGAGTCCTCGTTTTAAAGCCGCCTTCCCCGCCTCCGCCGATAATATGTACGTGACCATCTATAAAACCCGGAGCCACGATTTGGCCATCCGCATCAATCACCTCCAATTCAACGAAATTGTCAGGTACCTCAATCTTGTCCTCGATGAATCCAATTTGCTTCCCAACCAAGAGGATATCTTTTTGGCCCATATATTCCGGACCATATAGCTCCCCATTTTTAATAAGTGTGAGCATTCTCCTTCTCCCTTCAAAAAATACAAATTTTCAAATAGGTTTCAAAATCTTTCACTCGGGTAAATATACAACATGACCCGCTAACAATTACATAAAAAAGACCAAACATACTTGTTCATTTTTTTAAAGTTGTAGCCGAATTGACATCTTGATTATGCTTTTCCAAAAGTATAAAAACAAAAGGAGCAAACGACATGAATAAAGTGATTTCTTCTGACATTAAAACAAATAAAAGATTATCCATGCGACAAATCATGAACCTATATCAAGTTACAAAAGAATTTAAAGGGAATATATATTTTATCTGCAACCATAAATTGGTCGATGCCAAGAAACTTTCGACTTTCGTATCCTTTGTGCTCATTCTTCAAGAGTGTGCAACAATGAAAGTCATCCTTGAAGGAGAGAATGTACATGCCATGCTAGAAAAAGTACAGGCTATTTGTAAAGAAAATGATGAAAGTGCATTCGGTTTCCAATCGAACCAAACTGTTAATATTTAAATGATTCCGACTACGTAATGAAGAGGGTGTATAGAAATGAGAACCATTTTAATGGTAATAGGCGCAATTGTTGTAATCGGCATAATAGCAAATCTAATTTTTTAAAATAAATGAAGAACTGTAGCCAAACGAAGAGTTTGGCTGCAGTTTTTTTCATTTAAAAACGTTCCAGTTGATTTCATCCTGAGCTTTTTTTGGCGGTTTACAAATTTATTCGAACCTTCACCACACTTTATCCGGCCGTTCACGGATTTTTCGACTTTATCCGCTCTTTATCCGGCCGTTCACGGATTTATTCGACCTTTCCCGCTCTTTATTCGACCGTTCACGGATTTATTCGTCCTTACCCTCTCTTTATTCGGCCGTTCACGGATTTATTCGACCTTCACTGCTCTTTATTCGGCCGTTCACGGATTTATTCGACCTTTCCCGCTCTTTATCCGGCCGTTCACGGATTTATTCGACCTTCACCGCTCTTTATTCGGCCGTTCACGGATTTATTCGACCTTTCCCGCTCTTTATTCGACCGTTCACGGATTTTTTCGACCTTTCCCGCTCTTTATTCGACCGTTCACAGATTTATTCGACCTTTCCCGCTCTTTATCCGACCGTTCACGGATTTATTCGAACTTACCCGCTTTTTATCCGGCCGTTCACGGATTTATTCGACCTTTCCCGCTCTTTATTCGGCCGTTCACGGATTTATTCGACCTTCACTGCTCTTTATTCGGCCGTTCACGGATTTATTTGACCTTACCCGCTCTTTATCCGGCCCTTACCTCATTATTCAGACTCCGGAGCATTTTATTTTAAGGTCCACGTATTAAATCCGCTCCCATTCGCCGACAAACTGAGACTGTCAAATGATTGACAGTCTCAGTTTGTTAATTTTAATTAAATTGCCTTACCTGAGAATCACCACGGAACCTCCCAGTCCCTCCATTTATTCAAACCTTCCCTAATCTCATTTCCTTTATCAATCCAATATTGTCTCCTTTTCTCCTCTTCTTCCTTTGCCTGTTGCTCAGCTATAAGTGCCTGCTGTTCAGCTATTAGCGGTCCGATATCCTGAGCTTTAAAAGATTGAGCCGCTTGATTCTGTAAAGCTTGCGCCATTATTTTTTGGAAGATGAGTGCACTTCCCTGACTGCTGTGTGTCGTTAGATAATGATTTTTGTCCGTCTTATCATATCCAGCCCATACAGCACCGACCAGCGAAGGTGAATAACCGATGAACCATTGATCTTTAACCCCTGATATTCCTTCGATGGGAACTTGTGTGGACCCTGTTTTACCTGCTATTTCATAACCGGAAACTGCCGCGTTTTTCGCTGTGCCATATTCCACTGTTCCAAGCAGCATGGCATTCATTTTATCGACGGCGCCTACAGAGGTCACTTTGGTGCTCTTCTCTTTCCAGGCGGCGACTTCTTTTCCATCGGCATTTTCTATTCTTACAATGGCATGGGTTTCCACCCGTTCCCCTTCGTTGGCAAAAGCTGAAAAGGCTCCTGCCATCTGCAGCGGGGACACACCTTTTTCCATCCCTCCTAAAGCGATCGAAAGGTTTCGATCATCCTTGTCATATGGAATCCCAAACCGCTTAAGTGAATCAAGCCCCTTATCGATGCCAATCTCATTCAATAGCCAAACCGTTGGTACATTCAAGGAATTCATCACCGCTTCATACATGGGGACTTCTCCTTTATATTCACCACTCAGGTTTGTTGGCTCATATTCACCGAAGCTCATTTTTTCATCCTTTAAAGGGTCAGTGATATCATATCCCTCTTCAACAGCTGGCGTGTAAACGACAAGCGGTTTAATGGATGAACCAGGAGACCTTGTCAGCTGGGTTGCCCGGTTATATCCCATGAATTGATGTTCACCTCTCCCGCCGACAAGTGCTTTTATGCCGCCGGTTTCAGGATCAAGGAGGACAGACCCGCTTTGAACCAGTTCTTCTGTACTCGTCCCAACTGGGAAATTGGCTGCATTCTCATACACGGTTTCTGTAGCCTGCTGCATGGATTGGTCCAGAGTCGTGTAAATTTTATAGCCCTTTGAAAGCAGCTCCTCAAGCTTAATTCCATATTTACTCGATGCTTCCGATAAAACATGATCGACATAATAAGGATACTTACCTCTTAATGGATCGGTTTCCTTCTCCCCCATAAGAAGTGTCACCGAATCTTTTTTTGCAGCTGCTTCTTCATCTTTCGTCAAATAACCATGTTCCGCCATTCTCGAAAGAACCAAATCACGCCGCTTCACTGCCCCGTCTAAATTCTTGTATGGATCAAGTTTGGATGGCAAGTTAATGACTCCCGCCAGCAAAGCTCCCTCGGCAACGGTCAATTCAGAGACCTCTTTGGAAAAATAAATATTTGCTGCCTTTTTGATTCCCCATGCTCCATGGCCAAAATAAACTTGATTCAAATACATTTCCAGGATTTCATCTTTTGTATATTGATTTTCAACTTCCTGGGCGAGAAAAAACTCGTCTATCTTCCTCTTCAGTGTTCGATCCGATTCCAGCATCGTGATTTTGACAAGCTGCTGGGTAAGCGTGCTCCCGCCTTCAACAACACTTCCAGCCTTCGCATTTTTAACCAAAGCCCGCATGATCCCTTGATAATCTATGCCGTGATGTTCATAAAAACGGTGATCCTCAATGGAAACCACCGCTTGTTTCATATGTTCCGGTATTTCATCTATCGCAACACCTTCGGATTTATTTGCCGTGATCGTACTGGCAAGATTCCCATCCAGATCATAGATTCCTGTCGGTTGCTGAAGATTATTTTCAAGATGACTTATATCAGCACCCTGCCTGAAATACAATAGTGAACCGGCGCCTAAAACCACAATCGCCAATATTATAATTAGACCTAATTTCACTAACCCTCTCATTTGTACCCCCATTTTCCCATCTGCGACATGTTTCATTAAAAATATTTTACCCTTTTTATTAAAGAAAACTCGTCGATTGAATAAAAGGCCAAAGCTAGGCGCCCTTTTTCTTGTAGTACTATACTCGGATATCGCACCCTTGCCGATGATATTTCTTCATCGTCTGAGCATGACAACTAATTGAAAGACCAGATTTCATCCTACCATTTTAACTATGCTCGTATCTATCCTTTACCCGTAAATGGCAGTCTATATACAGATTAAAGGCGTGAAGCCATTTAAAAGTGGGTATAACACCTTTAAGGTCTTAAAAAGGGGAGAGATAATATTAATGAAGGACTTAAAACATATTGTCGTCGCTTTTGATGGAAATGAAGAGAGTAAACGGGCCGTCGAATATGGAGCAACGTTGAAAAAGGCCTTTCCAAAAGCAGAGTTGACCATAGTTCATGTCCTAAATGATAAGGTTGAACAGCGTATCATGGGAGACGCCTCTGCTCCAGGGTTCGTACCTGCTGCCGGATTTTATGTAGATCCAGTCCAGACACATCCTGTTGTTGAAGTTGATCAACCACGAAATCAAAAGGTAAATGACACCCCTTCCGCCGTCGAGAATAGTATTCAGAATGCAGAAAGTAATACGTTGAGATTGTTAAGTGAATGTCAAGTCAAGGGAAAATTCGAACTATTGGAAGGATATGCGCCAGATAGCGTATGTGACTTTGCAGCAAGAACTTCTGCTGACCTTATCGTGGTCGGCAATAGCGCTAAAAGCGGTTTGGAAAAATTCTTCCTTGGCAGTACAAGTAGTACCATTGCGAAAAACGCACCCTGTTCGGTATTCATTGCAAAATGAAAATTGAGCCGGTTCACACTAGTTGATCATACTTTGAAAAAGGCCGGATTCTTATAGAATCCGGCCTTTTTGTTGGATTTTTCAGTTATTGCTTGTATCCAAAACCACATCCCTGCATCAGTTCGAACTGTTCACTCTCAGCCTTTTTGGCTCCCCTTTGGAAGTATTTATTTTTCGATCATCGGTTAGAATATTACAATTAAAGAAAATGCACATGTTATCAAAACTTGCCATTCCCAGTAATCTTTCATTTATCCAACTTCTTTACAGACCTTCAATACATCTGCTATTAACCAAGTTAGATGGCTAAATACGACAATTTTTCTATAGACTCACTAAGGTTTGATTTGGTATCTTTATTAAGCCTAATTTACATTGGGGAGGGAATGTGGACATGGATAAACATTCGATTTCTGCTGAAAAAGGCGCTTACATAAGCATCGCCGCGTACATATTCTTGTCTGCTCTTAAATTGTCATTTGGTTATTTCGGTGATTCCAAAGGGCTTTGGGCTGATGGTTTAAATAATACGACCGACATCATCGCTTCCATAGCCGTATTGATCGGTTTAAAAATTTCAAAGAGACCTCCTGATGATAATCATTCATATGGTCATTTACGGGCGGAAACCGTAGCCTCGTTGGTAGCTGCCTTTATCATGATCACCGTGGGCCTCCAAGTTGTATTCAGTGCCATTGAATCCTTCTTTCACCAAGATTCAACAACCGTTCCCAGTATGCTGACCGGTTATGTCGCTCTATTTTCTGCAATCTTCATGTACGGAATCTTCCGCTATAACTTATCTCTAAGTAAAAAGATCAACAGCTCTTCCATCTATGCCGTAGCACAGGATAATCGATCCGATGCCCTTGTCAGTGTGGGTGCTTTCATTGGAATCATCGGCACCAAGATGGGAATCCCTTGGCTGGATGCGATAGCTGCAGCAGTCGTGGGGGTCATCATCTGCAAAACAGCCTGGGATATCTTTCGTGATGCCTCCATCTCTTTAACCGATGGTTTCGACGAGCAGCTCCTGCAAAAGATCGGACAAACCATTATATTGACAGAAGGTGTTAAAGAAATGAGTGAAATCAAAGCCCGGATGCACGGAAGTGAAATCCTGCTCGAAACTACCGTTCATGTCAACCCCCTTTTGACCGTCATTCAAGGTCATGATATCACGGTTAAAATCGAAGAGAATCTTTTGAAGGAATATAATATCCAGCATGTGATCGTTCATATCGAACCATATGCATTTCATAAAAAAGGTAACCGTCATTAACTTTACGGATACCTTTTTTTGTTATTAATTCCTGTAATTACTGTAATAAAACTGTGTCAAAAAAAGGTATTTATTGATTGATTGCCGAATATTTATCCAATTGACACATGTTAAAAGAACAGTAATCTGTTATCATGAAAACATCATGTAATTATTTTGATATTTTGTAATTTTATTCTAATAAAGCACTTTCTGGGTCAAAAGTAAATTCATTTTCCTACAGTATGGAGGGCAAAATGGTATCTAATCGAGAAATGACCATTCACTTTTTATCTTCTCAAAAAACCAGCATCATTTCCAAATGGAAAGATGAGTTACTGCATTTACCGGACGGATATCTGGGATATTTTAAAGGAGAAGTGGAAAATATTTTTAATCTGCTAATGGATCAGCTTGGAAAATCGGATACTGAAATTGGTGATGTACTGAAGGTCGTAGGGGAAAAAATTGCGTCTGATCGAGTTAATAAGCAATTGGATATGGAAAATTTCTTTTCCACTGCAACCATCGGGAGATCCACCATCATTGAGCACGTATTGAATTCCGAAGCACCCAAAGAAGAAATATCGGTTCTAATTAAGCAAATAAACGTTTACTTCGATAAACTCATTCATTTTGCATTATCCCATTATACCGAATTGAAAACGATCGAACTTGAAGAACGCTATCAATTCATAAGCCCAAACCATAAAGACCGTTTGACGCTACTTGGCCAAATGACCTCAAGCTTTGTCCATGAATTCAGAAATCCACTGACTTCCATCATGGGATTCATACAATTGTTACAGGCAGAACAGCCTGAGATAAAATACCTTGATATCATTTCAAAGGAATTGGATCAGCTCAATTACCGGATCACACAATTCCTTAATATTTCCAAAAAGGAAACTTCAGCATCACCACCTGATCTATTTTCCATTGCTCAGCTTGTGAATGAGGTAATCGAATTTTTATATCCGAGCATCTTGGAAGTAAATGCCTCCATTACATGTAATATTGCCGAGGATGCCGTAATTTCCGGTTCTAAAGAAGAATTCCGTCAAGTTTTACTTAATATTATTTTAAACGCTCTTGATGTGGTTGCAGGGATGCCTTCCCCATCCATTTACATTTCAGGCTCTGAATCACCACCCGGCATTCTTACTTTAAATATATCGAACAACGGGCCGAAGATACCTGACGACGTTTTGCCGAATATTTTTGAACCATTCATCACCACCAAAAAAAGGGGAACGGGATTGGGATTATTCGTCTGTAAAGAAATCGTTTTAAAGCATCAAGGAACCTTAACCTGCCACTCTACCGATTTCCTAACGACCTTTTCCATACAATTGAAAACTAAATAATGGATAAATAACCTTTTTTACTTAGGTTTTTAGTGTGAAATTTTTGACTGATTGACGTCCAGTTACTTATACTAATAGGTAGGTTCCACTACTAATCGAGGTGAATGATCCTATAGATTGAAAATATAAACCAGCATAATTTTCATACAAGATAGACAAGACTTATTTTTCATCTAACATTTTATACACTAAATATCATTTCATTCATTATTGGTTTTGGGAGGTGACTGGGATAATTAAATCGTTTTGGCGATTCAATTAAGTCCCACACTAATTGGACATATTAAGTTTTTTATTCGTCATTATTTTAATCGCTTTAACGGCCTTTTTTGTAGCTTCTGAATTTTCGATCATAAGGGTTCGCAGCTCCAGGATCGATCAATTGATTGAAGAGGGAAATAAAAAAGCCATTGCGGCTAAGAAGGTTACATCCGATCTTGATGAGTACCTATCCGCGACACAGCTTGGTATTACCGTTACTGCCCTTGGATTGGGTTGGCTAGGACAACCGACCGTCCTCAAATTGGTTGGGCCATTATTCAATGCCTTGAATATCCCTCAAGAAGTCACAAGCATTCTGACATTCGTCATTTCATTTTCCCTGATTACGTTCCTGAACGTGGTTGTAGGTGAATTGGCTCCAAAGACGGTTGCCATCCAAAAGGCTGAGCAAGTGGCCTTGGCAATTGCCAGCCCGCTGATATTTTTCCATAAGATAGCCTTTCCCTTCATATGGGCCTTGAATCATTCTTCCCGATTAGTTGTCGGATTATTTGGCTTCAAGCCAGCATCCGAAAGCGAAATAGCCCATACGGAAGAAGAATTGCGTTTCATCCTATCAGATAGCTATAAAAGCGGAGAGATTAACCAGTCGGAATTCAAATATGTAAACAACATCTTTGAATTCGATGATCGTGTTGCCAAAGAAATCATGGTTCCAAGGACGGAAATCATGACCATATCCAAAGATGATACGGTACAGGAATTCGTCGATGTCGCCAAATTGGAAAAATACACTCGATATCCTGTTGTCGAAGGTGATAAAGACCATGTCATCGGCTTAGTGAACTTAAAGGAAGTTTTCTCGGATCTTATAAAAAATCGGGAAATCCATATCAAAGCAATAGAAAATTACGCTCGTCCGATCATTCGGGTAATGGAAAATATCCCGATTCACGATTTGCTGTTAAAAATGCAAAAAGAACGCATTCATATGGCTATTTTGATGGATGAATATGGCGGAACTTCCGGACTTGTCACAGTCGAGGATATCCTCGAGGAAATCGTTGGCGAAATTCGTGATGAATTCGATATCGATGAAGTTGCCTCGATCAGGAAAATTAAAGATGGACATTATATTTTAGATTCTAAACTTCTTGTAAAGGAAGTGAATGATTTACTTGGCATTCACTTAGAAGAAGATGATGTCGATACGATAGGCGGATGGGTCCTTACTGAAAATTATGATGTGAAGGTAGGGGACATCATGGAAAAAGACGGCTTCTGCTTTAAAGTGATTGAAATGGAAGATCACGCCATTCGTTCTATCGAGGTGACAAAAAAGGTCGTACAGCTTCCTCTGGAGGAAGACCTTACCCAAGGATAATGATTAAAAACAGCCACGTAAATCACCTTTTACGTGGCTGTTTTTTCGATTGTTCATTTATCGGGAAACCGCCCCATTTTTTTGACCGTTACGATTGGAGGTGTACTCTTTTTTTTCCATAAAATATACAGCATGATAATGATAAAGGAAAAACCAGCAGCCGGAATGAGATAAGGGTCCGTTATTTCCCGGATTTGCTGCCAATTCTCGCCGAGGATCCGCCCTAAGGTCAGAAACAAGATGGTCCAAGGGATGACAGCCGCAACCGTATAAAATATAAACTTCCATACGGACATCCTTGCAATTCCAGCAGGGATGGAAATGGCATGGCGAACCACTGGAATGAATCGAGCCGTAAAAATCACGCCTACACCATACCTTTGAAACCACTCTTCAGCATGTACAATATGATTTTCTTTAATTAAAATATATTTTCCATACTTCAAGAGAAAGGGCCGTCCTCCATAATAACCAGCCCAATAGAGAAATAGCTGTGCCATCGTCCCGCCTGCCACTCCTGCAAGAACAGCTCCCCAAAAATTCATTTTCCCAAGGCCGACCACATAACCACCGTATCCGAGAACAAGCTCACTCGGGATGATTTCAACCATCAGCCCCAATAAAATCCCCATATACCCCATTTCCGCAAACCAATTCAATATCGTCATAATAAGCTGTGATATCATGCTATCGGACTCCCCTTACCGCTAATTTCAAATTGTTTGTCCTTCTATCCTATTTCAGCTCATAAGGTTCTATTCGATTTTTCATATCCAGCTTCACAATGCAACACATTTAGAATGCACAAAAAAAGACCAGCTGATTTGTAATCCGGTCTCATTGCATCAATATTCTTTTAGCTCCCGTTTTTGGGAAAATTGAGAAAAAACAGCTGTGGTGAGTAAGGATGAATCATTTTGTGAAACATTAGTGAAAATCTCTTGGCGTGATTTCGTTTTTTCAATATGAATCCCGAGATTTTTATACTTGTTGATTTTTTGATTATTCATGCTTACCCTCCCTTTCTGCTGTACCGTTATCCTTTAACTTCCCATTTAACGAAGAGATGAAACCTGTTTAAACGATTCATCCAAAAAACAATCAATTGACTTGAATCGTTTGCAGTTGGTGTTCGTGCACTTCGTCTTTTTCAACATGTACCTGCACCTTATAGGTTCCCGATTCTTCGAAAGATACCTTATTTAGATATGTTCCATTCCCATCTTCTTCAGCTTTGGTGAAATGACTCTCTTCGCTGCCTTCCTTCCAGACCTCGAAATTCACATCTGCCTTTGTCAGTGGTTTCCCATTCAATTCAACGGTCGCTTCAAAGTTCGAACTGTTTCCTGCCTTTACAGGGTTACTTTGAAACTCGATGGATACATCCGTACTAGGATGAACCGATGCACCTTCACTTTCATGTTCAGAAACGACAACTTCTTTTTCAGGCATTACATGAAGGCCTTTGGCCGTTACATGGGAGACTACAATATATTTGCCTTGTTCTTCAAAAGTATGCATCACTTGATACATGCCACTTCCAGTATTCTTCGCTTCAAGCATTTCCCGTTTATCCTGTCCGGACTTTCTCACTTCAAACAGTACCTCATCAGCTTCATTCACCAATTGGCTTCCCTGTTTCACTGTCGTTTCAAGAATGACTTCTTTTCCAGGCTCCACTTTCCCTTTTATGACAATTGATGCATCCATCGATTCTGGAACAGCACTGTTCACTTCTTTATCCTCTGGCATTTCAGCCTCTTGACACCCAGCCAGCATAACTAACAATGCAGTACACATATAGAGTTTTTTCATATGAACTTCCCTTTACTATTTATTAGACTAAAAATCTGTCCTTTTCATATTGCCCATCCTTTCCATTTTTAGGATTTTTATACATAATTCAACACTAAATGGTTCGCATCACGGTGACTGAAGTCAGCATGGCTACCGCGATGATCGTTAAAAATGAATATAAAAAGATTGAAGTCCCGACAACGCTCAATCCGCAAAGCAATACGCATCCATCAATGAAAAAAATCAGCAGCCCTACATTGAGTCCACTTTTCCTGGAAAGGATCTGTGCCAGCATATCCGTTCCGCCTGTAGAGGTCCCATACCGAAGCATCAAGCCGATTCCAAGTCCAATCAACCCTCCCCCGATTATCGCACTTACATAAATGGGAAGGTTCCATCCTGTGACAGCGTCAGAAAAAATGTCGATGCATAAAGAGGAAAAAAGCAAGCCATGTAAGCTGTTCAGGAATAATTTTTTTTCAAAATACCAAGCATATATATATAATGGAATGCTGCTCAAAATCACACCCAGCCCAGTCGGAAGTCCTATATAGTAATGAAAAATCAGCCCAATCCCTATCATGCCGCCATCCAATAAATGATAAGGTATCAGAAAAAAATTGATTCCCACTCCTACTAGCATGCTGCCGGCAATGATTGCTGCCATCCTTTCCATGATTTTCATGGCCGCCACCCCCTTTAATCTTCAATGAAAACTTGTCTTGGTTTCTATAGAATATGTTTGTACCATCCAAAAAATAATGAAATTGACCAATTTTTTAGGAAACGGCCCTCAGTTTTCTGAATATTCTATAATATGTTACAATAAAGTAGAGAAAACAGTCAAAAACAGCTAATTATTAGCTCAAACTAATCCTTTTCATGCAATTTACCGGATTTAAGGTGCCGTAAGCTGTTTGACTGAATGATTAACTCTTTCTATAATAAAAGTATTTAAATTAATTAGATTGAGGTGATTTGATGGGGCATTAAAGAATGTTCGTTTTGACGGACGAACGCTGCTTTGCGTAACGGATATGTGCATCCTTTTGGAAAATGGCTGCACTCCTTCAGACAGAAATTCTTCTATTTCCCGTCTACGCATCGCTAATCGGCATATACTATTATTCTCTTCATCACAAAAAGAAATGGGAGTTCAAGCGGCTGCACATCTATTACCACAGCCATTTTGAAGTAATCCCAAAAATATTCAGCACGGCAAAAAAAATATACTTGTATATTTTAAAAATGTAGGAGGTGTACTCCTTATTCGTCTCGAAGGCGAGTTAAGGGAGACTATTTGGACATAATAAACTTGGTTCTTATTGCCATTTTAATTGCTTTAACAGCATTTTTTGTAGCTACGGAGTTTGCGATTGTTAAAGTGAGAAGCACGAGGGTCGATCAATTAATTGAAGAAGGAACGCCGAATGCTATTTCAGCAAAGAAAGTCATATCCAACCTGGATGAATACCTCTCAACATGCCAGCTCGGAATTACCGTTACAGCTCTAGGGCTTGGGGTGCTTGGGGAACCGACAGTTGAAAAGATTTTGCACCCACTCTTGAATCAATTGAATCTTCCAAATTCAGCTTCACATGCACTCTCGGTTGCAATTGCCTTTTCTTTCATTACCTTCATGCACGTGGTTGTTGGGGAATTGGCACCAAAAACATTGGCGATTCAAAAAGCGGAGCAAGTAACCTTATTGGTTTCCAAACCTTTAATTGGTTTTAACAAAATCATGTATCCATTCATCTGGGTACTGAATGGCTCTGCAAGGACGCTTACAAGAATGCTAGGATTAAAAGCAGTTTCCGAACATGATTTGGCTCATACAGAAGAAGAGCTGCGTATCATTGTTTCCGAAAGCTACAAAAGTGGCGAAATTAACCAATCAGAGTTTAAATATGTGAATAAAATTTTTGAATTCGATGATCGGATCGCAAAAGAAATCATGGTTCCACGTACAGAAATTGCAACGGTATCCAAGGATGATACGATCCAGCAGTTTTTTACCGTTATGGCGGAAGAGAACTTTACACGATATCCTGTCATTGACGGTGATAAGGATCATGTTATTGGAATGGTCAATATCAAAGAGCTATTCACTGAAATGATAGACAAGAACAATCAGGCAGCGTCAACGATCGATCGATATGTTCGTCCGATCATCCGTGTCATTGACAGTATCCCCATTCACGATTTACTTTTAAAAATGCAAAAGGAACGGATCCACATGGCTATCCTCATGGACGAATACGGCGGTACGTCAGGCTTGGTGACCGTTGAAGATATTCTTGAAGAAATCGTTGGCGATATCCGCGATGAGTTCGACCTGGATGAAGTGCCGGATGTCCGTAAATTAAAAGAAGATCACTACATCATCGATGCCAAGGTATTAGTCAGTGAAGTGAATGACTTACTTGGATTGGATATCAATGATGAAGATATTGATACGATGGGCGGATGGATCCTTACCGAGAATTACGAGGCCAAACAAGGGGATATCCTGACTTACGGGCCTTATAACTTTAGGATAAAGGAAATGGAAGATCACCATATTCGTTATATTGAAATATATAAACAAGTAAAAGTCGTAAGCGAAGTAAAAGAATTCCCGATCATATCACAAACCGAAATCGTTTCATGATAATAACCCCCGTTCCTAAAAGACAATAGGATCGGGGGTTATTTTTTTTACTGGTACATGAAATAAAATAAATACATATTATATAAAACCTGCTGCTTTTAACATTGAATGATTACACGAAGTATAGTTCTACCTTAATTGTTTCATACTGTTAAAAAAGCGATACTTTTTGAAGGAGTGAGGAATCATGAAACTCATAACCATTTGCCAGCACTGCAAAGGGAAAGGGAAAACCCGTTATCTGCAATTTTTTTCCCGGGACTGCAATCATTGCAACGGTCAAGGTAAAGCGGTAAAAGATATGTCAAATTTAAGAAATCAGGCAAAAAACATCTAATAATCTTTCATATTTTGAAATTGGTTTTGATGACACCTGCCCTCTTTAACGTATCATAAACAATCAGTATCGAAGGTCCAAGGAAAAGCCCAATGAAGCCAAGCATCTTAAACCCTAAGTAAAGACTGATCAACGATGCCAATGGGCTCAACCCCATATTTGCTGAATAGATTTTTGGTTCGATTGTCCTTCTTATGATGGTAATGACCAGGAAAAGGATGATGAGGCCAATACCTAGATGATGGTTGCCTTGAGCCCAAACGATTACTGCCCAAGGAACCAGTACAGATCCCGTCCCCAAGATAGGAAGAATGTCCACAACTACTATTAGTAGTGCCAATGGAATCGTATACTTCACATTTAACAACCATAGTCCTCCATAAGCCATGATGAACGTTATTAAACTCAACGTGATTTGTGCCTTGATGAAGCCTACGGCTGCCATACTTAAATCTTGATAAACTAGCGAAATCTTTTGATAGGTGGATGTCTTCAAATAAAGGACTGCCTTTTTTCTTAACTTTGGCAATTCAAGACTAAATAAGAATAAAGCGATTAAGTAAATTAAAAAGTCAATGAAAAATCCCGGAATGAGTGTAACGAATTGAACCATATCCTGAACAAAGCCCTCTGTGAACCCCTCCAGAGCCATGACTCCCTTTTCCATCGTTTGTTCTATTGATTGAATGAGATTTGGCGGTAAAGTTTGGGAATACCTTTCCCATTGCCTAATGACTGGCAATATAGCCGTCAAATACACTTCACGTATGAAACCGGGAAATTCTTCCGAATAGACAATGACCTTCTTGATTAATACCGAAAAGGAAAAATAAGTGATGCTCATAAGCCCGCCTACATATAAAACAAATGAAATCAATACTGCCCAAAACCGATGCAGCTTTGCCGTTTCACCAATCATGCGGACCAATCCATCCAAAAGAATGGCGGTGAGCAACGCTAAAATCAAAGCCCATGAATAGGGAATGACGATAACTATGACTAAAAGGAGAATCCCCCTCCAAAACCAGCGAAAAAAGACGGCGACATTCACTGAACAAACCCTCCTTGCACTTTCCTGTTCTCCTTATATTTATGAAATGGGATCACATATATTTCGCTTATACGTTTTATTTTCTCAATAAGGGGAAAAAGAGATACAAAGAGATGGAGGGATTGACATTGGATAATAAAGATAAAGAAAAGTATCTTGAGGAGCGTAATGATAAATCCAAGGCCTTCAAGAAAAATCAGGAAAAACAGCTGGAACGTGATCAAGTGGTCATGCCCATTGATGATTTACCAATTGATGAAATTAAATATGAACAACAAGAAGAACGAAATAAAGAAGAAACAAAGCACCGCTCCACCAGCGAGAAGTTTTAAACAGAAACCAGCCACTTTAGAGGCTGGTTTTTGTTTGCAGGATATTCTGCATTCAGCTTTCAAGGTGACGTGTCGTATTGACTTTCACCAATTCTCAGTGGCACTTATGGACAATCGGGAAAAGCGCGTCCAAGGGAGACCCCGCAGGTGCAAGCCGAGGGCGGACCGTCCGCGGAAAGCGAGTGCCTGGAGCGGAAATAAACGCCCAAATGGACAAACCATTAAAAAACTGTTGGCAAACTCGAATTTACCTATAGTCTGAAATATCTCCCATCATATATTAGGGTTCTTCTTGTGATTGTGCTTATGCTTCCCCGTTGTTTTTTGATGATTTGGGAAGACTGAGCTTTCCCTCAATTCATTCATTTTGCCAGTATTTTTCCCTTTCCCGCTTTGCTTCCAAAAATAAACATTGACTGAAATAAATGATTCTTTACAATAGACTTTTAAGAATTAAAGAATATAATGGATTGGTCGACCATTATAAAGGAGAATCATATGACGAACCCTACTCAATTATTTCATCAATATTTACAAGTATCGAGATCATTAGTCAGCAAAATGAATGAACAAATTACATCACTTGAAATTTACCATAATCAGTGGACAATCCTTAATTACCTAAAGAACTGTGGCTATTCCACAATCCCCGATATTTGCAGTTACCTGGATGTAGATAGTGTTATCATCACACGTTCGGTCAACAGTATGGAACAGAATAATATGATTAAACAAGTTCCTGGTAAAGATGAACAGGAAAAACGAATCGAACTGACCCCCCGGGGCAAAGAGGTACATACAAAATGTCTTAAGATTGCCGAAAAAATCGAAGGGAAAGCCCTGGAAGGCATTACTGAAGAGGAACAGGAAGTATTTTTCCAGACGGTCCTTAAAATCCTCAATAATATAAGAAACTAAAATGGGTAGCTTATATCATTGTTGAATAAGTGTGAAGCAAGGCCTTTCCTTACTTTCGCACCAAGCTATAGCCATGCCTTTTTTAAAAGCCGGATTCCTGTTTCGATTTCCCTTTCGGTTAAACCACCGTACCCAATCAAAATAGTCGGATCTTTCACATTCTTTGAATGATAAACCGATGTTGGGTGGACTTTAACCCCCACACTGGCAGCCTCATGAATGAGCTCTGCCTCACTGCTGCCGTTTTTCACTTGTAAAAGAACGTGCAAGCCTGACTTTTCACCGATTACGGCTACACGATCATGGAAGCACTCTTCAATGGCATTCAGCAGCACCTTATTCTTTTTACGGTAAATCGTTCGCATTTTATTCAGATGGCGTTCCCAATGTCCATTTTTCATAAAAAGACAGAGCGTTTCCTGAATCAGTCTGGAAACGGTCTGTTTGTATCCTATTAACTTCTGCTGATAGCGGCAAGCCAACTCCATGGGTAACACCATAAATCCCACCCTCATTGATGGGATGAGCGACTTTGAAAACGTGCCTAGGTAGATGACCCTTCCATTGGTGTCCAACCCCTGCAATGACGGAATCGGCTTACCAGCATGTCGGAATTCCCCGTCATAATCATCTTCAATAATATAACCCTTTTTTTCCACTGCCCAATTGAGCAATTCCACCCGTCTAATTATCGGCATGATCATACCGGAAGGAAATTGATGGGAAGGAGTGACATAGGCAACATTCGCTGCACTCTCTTTCAAGGAGTCCACACTCATTCCACTTTCATCCAAGGGTATGTATGCCATATCCGCTCCCTCCAGCCTCAGTACCTCCCTTACCCGATGAAAGCCAGGGTCTTCCAACCCAAATACCCGCTCATTTCCAAGAAGTAACCGCAGCAGATGGATGAAATACTGGGTACCTGCCCCAATGATGATTTGATCAGCCCCGCAGCGAACTCCTCTCGATTGAAATAGATAGGATGAAATCTCAGCCCTAAGCCCCCATTCCCCTTGAGGATCACCGCTCATGAACATTTCCCTTTCCTGTAGATACAACGTATTGTTCAAGCATTTTTTCCATACGGCATGCGGGAAAGAATCCACGTCCACCCGGCCATGATTGTAATCTATCTCATTTCTTTCATTCGGAGGGCACATCATCCCTTCTGTTACAGGCAACGGCTCATTCAAAGCTGAAATCGGTTCTAAATCGGCTACATAATAACCTTTCCTTAATTGACTTTCCACATATCCTTCTGCCATCAACTGCTGATAAGCCGTATCCACTGTATTCAGGCCTATCCCTAAATGCAAGGCCAGTTTTCGTTTAGAAGGCAGTTTCATTCCGGCCTTTATTTGTCCATTCTGGATTTCCTTCATAAAGTATTTATACAATTGCACATATAAAGCTTCTTTATTCGTTTTATCTAAGGTTAGAGTGATTTCAAACATTTGGTCCTCCTTCAAACTGGTTCCATAAATTATATCAGCATTGGTCCTTATTGCAGAACCAGAATATTTTTATAATGAAGATATCAATCAAGAGGAGGAAACTATGGAGCATATCGAATTATACGGGAAACACGTGATACTCACCCCGATGATGGAACATCATATCGAACCGCTTTACGCCGCTTCCCTGCCATCTGAAATATGGGAATGGAGTGCAACAAAAATTTTGTCATATGAAGAGGCGATCTCATATGTAAAGGAAGGCATTCGAGCAAGGGAACAGGAACTTCATCATCCATTTGTCGTTATCGATCGGATTGATGATTCGATAGTCGGCAGCACGAGCTTAAGAAATATTCACTTTCATAATCAATCCCTGGAAATCGGCGCGACTTGGTATCATCCCGACAAATGGCGAACAGCCATTAACACAGAATGTAAGTACCTGCTATTGCTGCATGCTTTTGAAAAGTGGCAAATGAAACGGGTTGAATTCAGGACTGACGAATGCAACAAAAGATCGCGTGCAGCAATAACCAGGCTCGGCGCCCTTGAAGAAGGCATTTTGAGGATGGAGAAAAAACTGCAAGATGGGAGGATCAGGAACACGGTGGTCTATAGTATTCTCGAGCATGAATGGCCCAGGGTGAAAAGGAATTTGGAAGCTTTTTTGGAAAGGTGAAAATGAGAAAAAGAGTGCCGTTGTTTTGCACTCTTTTCTCTTGCTGCTATTTTTCATGTGGGTCTTTACGAATTTTCGCTAAAGAATCCTTTTGCCTTTTCGTTGATCGAATGAATATGAAAACGCCAATCGCAAATAAAAACGGCATTAGTAAAGCAAAAAGAAGATAAATCATATCACCAAAGAACAAGTTCATTCCCCCTAAGCAATGCGACGCGCACTTTTGTCTGTAAAGCTTTTCCGTCAAACTTGGATGATCATTGCCTTAGTCTAAGCTTTGTGACAGGCGAATCATATCCTGGCACTGAATCCCATTTTCATAAATGGCCTCGGAATAGTTTCTCTTAAAAAAATCCCGATCGACCCCAGTTATTCTAAAACCGCATTTTTGGTAAAGCGCAAGCTGCCCTATCCCCGAATTCCCCGTTCCGATTTCAATCATTTTATATCCCTGTTCCCTTGCATGGCCTTTGGCGTGTTCAATCAATTGCCTGCCGATTCCCCTTCCATGGTGCCGTTCATCCACTGCGATGTTCATTATCTCTATCAGTTCCGGGCCTTTTTGCAGTAAAACATAAACACCGATCATTCGCTTATCACTCACGGCAACAAAGCACGTTCCGCTCCCCAAATATTCCTCGACCAATTCCCTTGAAGGATCTGCCAAAAGCAATAAATGCATCGGGGGTGTCTCATCCTTGAATAATTTCCTTATCTCCATCAGCATCCAAACCCTTCTCAGTTTAATTCTTCTACAAAAAGTTCAACCAATTCAAATGCAGGAAGTTCCCTGCTCAACTTATATCCCTGTCCTGCCCACAAAGCCATCAATTCAGGATTGTTTTTTTGTCCAGCCGCTTTTCGCATTTGTTTTGTCATGTGATGGACATAAGGATAGGCGACTGGTGCAACGCTATCATATTCCGTTAAAAAGTGATTCACCAACCCGCGTGCCCTCCGGCCGCTGAAGGCTCGGGTAATGGAGGTCTGAGTAAATCGGGGATTTCCCAACGCTGCCTTATGGACCGGACTTGCCCCGCTTTCGGGACAGCGAAGGAAAGCGGTTCCCAATTGCGCCGCTGCTGCTCCCGCTTCGAGCACGGCCGCGATATCCTTTCCATGCATCAGTCCGCCCGCGGCAATGATCGGTAAGTCCAGTTCATCTTTTATCATCCGTATCAATACTAAAAGACCGTAATCATCTTCTGTGCGGTTATCAAAGCTGGCCCGGTGCCCCCCTGCTTCAAACCCCTGTACACATAGAACATCGGCGCCTGCTCCCGCCGCCTTTTTTGCTTCCTGAAGGTTGGTTACTGTCACGGCTATAAGGGAACCGACATCTTGGAGCTCCCTTATTACATCTTCCGTTGGACATCCAAACGTAAAACTGACGACAGCGACCCCAGCCTCCTTCAATACATGTAGTTTATTTCCCCAATCATCGTCATCACTATCGGCTTTTCCAATCTCAGCCCCAACGCTCTCGGCCTCTTTTTCGATCTTTTCACGATAGCCAGATAATATATTTTCATCTACCGCCTCGTTGCCTGGCACAAATACATTCACGCCAAAAGGGCGCTCAGTCAACTGACGGGTCTGCCCTATCTCGTCCTTCATCTCTTCCGCAGTCTTATAGCCAGCCGCGAGAAAGCCCAATCCTCCTGCATTGGATACTGAAGCCGCAAGCTTCGGAGTGGAAGCTCCTCCTGCCATCGGTGCCTGAATGATTGGATATCTCATTAACTCTTTCAACATTCCATACAACTCCCCTTGATTTTTCTTCATGCCCTTATCATTTTTACGTTTTCTTGGTATAATGATTATCTGTAAGAGAAAAGTGTCTAAATGATCACCCTTTATATCTTGCAAATATAAAACATAGGTGGTAAATAAAAAATGGAAACAAAACCATATAGAGTATTACTTTATTATTTGTATGTACCCATCGAAAATCACGAAGAATTCGCAGCCGAGCATCTTGCGGCATGTAAAGCCCTTGAATTGAAAGGCCGTATCTTGGTGGCTTCAGAAGGTATCAACGGAACAGTTTCAGGTACGATCGAACAAACCGACAAATATATGGACATGATGAAAAGCGATCCCCGCTTTGCCGATATCGTGTTTAAAATAGATGAAGCTGAAGGCCATGCTTTCAAAAAAATGCATGTTCGTCCACGCAATGAACTTGTAACGCTTCGCTTGGAAGACGACATCAACCCGACCCAGACGACAGGCAAATACTTGAGCCCGAAGGAGTTCTTCGAGCAAATGCAAGATGAAAACACCATCGTCCTTGATGCCAGAAATGACTATGAATTTGATTTAGGACATTTCAGGGGTGCAATCAAGCCAGAAATCACGAATTTCCGTGAACTTCCCGAATGGGTCCGTGAAAATAAAGAAATGTTCGAAGGCAAAAAAATCCTAACGTATTGCACCGGCGGTATCCGCTGTGAGAAATTCTCCGGCTGGCTTGTCGAAGAAGGCTTTGAAGATGTAAGCCAGCTGCATGGCGGCATCGCAACATACGGGAAGGATCCCGAAGTCCAAGGTGAGCTATGGGATGGCCAAATGTATGTTTTCGATGAAAGGATTGCCGTACCTATCAATCAAAAGGAACATGTCATTGTCGGACGCGATATTTATTCCGGCGAACCTTGTGAACGCTATGTCAATTGCGCTAATCCTGAATGCAACAAGAAAATCCTTTGCAGCGAAGAGAACGAACACAAACATATGCGCAGCTGTACTCATGAATGCCGAGTGCATCCGCGTAATCGCTATGTAGTCGAGCATAACCTTTCTGAAGAAGAAGTGGCTGAGAGATTACAGCTAATCGAAGATTCCATTACGGCAAAATAATTTTAGCATACCCGAATCAGTGGACATGATCCCTGTTCGGGTTTTTTTATCGATTCAAACCAAATCTTATTTTCCTATATTAAACCTATGCCTTGGACTTCATTCCACTGCAAGAATTAACTATGATCTTTTTAATACACTGCTTCTATTGCAATATTACTTACATTCTTACTTCTATATCACAATAGAAAAAACCTTCTTAAATCGTAAAAAGAATGGTCAGCTTTAAGATTTTAGCTGTCAGCAGTTCTACCTTCAAAGAAAAGAGCGATTCCTCATTAGAAGAATCGCTCATGTTCTAACCTATTTTGCCTCTGCACTTACAACAATCCCGCAAGCTTGCCTATCGCCAGCATCACCAGTTTTCAAAGTATCTGCATCCGGTCCTTTTTCTCCATTGGCTTCATAGCGGTCAGGAATATTGGCAAAGTTGTCTGGATTCGCATGAACGATTACAGCCAGCTCTTCTTTCTTCAGTTGGTCTATTGTCATGTTATCCAATGTTGCCGTATATTTTGCTGTCCCATCTTCTTTTACATATAAAGGAGGCATATCACCTGCGTGCTTAGAATGCGTTTCATCAGTTGGATTGAAGTGTCCTCCCGCTGTAGTGAAAGGGCCATCCTTGGCATCCGCCTCACATGCTGCGTTTTCGTGAATATGGAATCCATGATAGCCTGGCTCAAGGCCTTCCAAAGCGGTCTCGATCACTACAGAATTCTCTTCAGCGGTAAAATTCACCGTCCCAAGGGTTTTACCTTCAACATCTTTAACTTCCGCTTTCACCTGCGGATCAACCGCTGTATCTGTTCCTTGTCCCACTGTAGTCATGTCCTCGGCATTATTATCGGCCTGATTTGAATCATCCGCTGAATTGCATCCATACAGTAAAAAGGCAGTACACATAGGCAGTACAAGTTTTTGTTTATAGTTCATGATAAATTCCCTCACTCTCTTATATGTATTTCCTCTTATTACTTTCCACTATTATGGAAGAATAAACAGAAAGCGGGATAAATAGGAAAATAGATTACACCAATGAGAGTGAACACCTTACTAAATTCACAGACAAGGATTTTACAATATAGCTTAATGGGCTCACATTTTACAAAGTGATGACCCCGAAAGTAATGGCTGCAATCGTCATGATGATGGTTGTCCCAAACGCCCATTTAAACAGGAATTTTTGGTGATCCCCAAAATCCACGCCTACAAGTCCAATCAATATGAATGTTGCAGGCACCAATGGCGATAAGGGGAACCCTGCGGTCGAATGACCTAATAAAGCCGCCCTTCCGATTTCTACAGGGGCTATGCCGAAGTTCGATGCCGTTTCACTTATTATTGGCAGAATGCCAAAATAATAGGCATCAGGTGAAAAAATGAACCCCATCGGTATGCTCGTCAGCGCTACCACCAGTGGCAAATGTGCCCCGAGCCACTCCGGAATGACGGTTACGATTGAAGCAGCCATCGAGTCCATCATCTTTGTTTCCGTGAATACACCCGTAAAAATCCCTGCTGCGAAAATGAGTGTACAGATCATCACGAAACTATTGGCATGACTTAAAATCCTTTCCTGCTGTTCTTTTGGGTTCGGAAAGTTAACGAATAGTGCAATCGCAAAAGCGGAGGCAAATAAGATTTGTATCGGCAGCACTTCCATCACCAGCAAAACCATCAGTAAAATCGTCAAGAACCAATTAAACCAAAAAAGTTTGGATGTTCCTTTAGATGCCGTTTCAACAGCTGCAGCCTGTTCACTCATACCAGGTTGCATGTTCGTCTCCAGGGAGCTGACTCCCAATCTCTCCCTTTCCTTTTTGCCAAGTACATATGCCGAAAAAAGCGTCCATAAAAGACCACAGATCATGACAGGTATGAGAGGAATGAATAACTCCGATACTTCAACCTGAAGGCTCGCGGCCGCCCTGACCAAAGGACCTCCCCAAGGAATCATATTCATGACGCCAGCGGCTAAACCAACGACACAGGCCAATACGAGCCTGTTCATCCCTAATTTGATATAAAGCGGCAGCATGGCTGAAACGGTGATCATGAATGTGGAAGAACCGTCTCCGTCCAAACCTACCAACATGGTTATAATGGCGGTTGCCATGACAACCTTTAGCGGGTCTCCTTTTACAAAACTCAGTATTTTAGCGATCATGGGCTCGAATAAACCAACGTCAATCATTAAACCAAAGTATAGAATAGCAAAAACGATCATGACTGCCGTTGGTGTCACTTTTAAAATACCCGCAACCATCATATCTCCCATTTCCGAAGCAAACCCACCAATCAGACCAAAGGCTATCGCCGTGAAGATAAAAGCGACAACCACTGATAAGCGCTTTGTGATGACTAAGACCAGAAACGTTAAAATCATGCAAAACCCTAAAATCGTTAACATGTTAAAAACTCCTTTAATTGAAAAAATGAAAACCTTTCGATTTCTAATTTTTCTGAAAAATCAATATTTTCACATTATACCATTTGCACATTCATTAAAAAACCAGTAAAACAAATTCGTTTAATAAATTAGTCAAATTCTGTATACTATTATTTAGGAACCCGAAGTTTTTTTCGGAGGAAAGAAGTGTTGTATGTAAAATGAACGCTCATAAAATAGCTAAACGGAATCTTTTCATCATGTGGTTCGCCAATTTCTTCATAGGCGGAAGCATGACGATGGTTCTTCCATTCATATCCTTATACATTGGTACATTCGGAGATTATTCGACTCAATATATCCAGCATTGGTCCGGATGGACTTTTGGAATTACTTTCGTGACAGCCTTTTTATTTTCTCCCATTTGGGGACGGATTGGTGACCGGTATGGCAGAAAGAAAATCTTGATTGCCTGCGCCTTTGGGATGGGTCTGTCCATCTTCCTGATGGGATTCGTCGAAAATGTTTGGCAGCTATTCGTCTTAAGGATGTTCACAGGAATATTCACTGGCTTCATTTCCATGTCACAGGCCTTCATATCAACACAGACACCAAAAGAAATTGCCGGACGTGTACTGGGAACCTTACAAACGGGAAATATAACCGGTTCCCTTTTCGGACCATTGCTTGGCGGCGTGCTTGCAGACACACTCGGCTATTCAACCGCCTTTAAATTCACCTCCATCACCATTTTCATCTCTGGACTTCTTGTTTTTGCTACCAAGGAGTACCGAATGGAACAGCAGAAGGGAACGAAGTCGAGCTATACAAGCAGGGAGGTTCTCTCGCATATCTTAAGGAACCCCATCTTAGTGAATGTCATGCTCATTTCGACACTTGTCCAAGTTGCCCACTTCAGCATCCAGCCCATTCTTTCTTTATACGTTGGCGAGCTGCATGGAACTTCCAATCTTGGATTTTATTCAGGAATCGCCTTTTCTGCAGCAGGCCTGGGGAATTTATTGATGGCGCGTCACTGGGGCAAGATAGGTGATCGGCATGGTCATGTGAAAATTCTTGTGCTGCTTCTTTTTCTGACAGCTCTTGTCTACTTGCCCGGTGCCTTCATCAATCATTTTTGGCAGCTTGTTTTTGTACGTTTCATACTAGGCATGGCAATAGGCGGCATCATCCCTGTAAGGATTGCCTACATTCGCCAAGAAGCGCCTGTCGCAATGCAGGGGGAAGTTCTTGGGTATAATACGAGCCTGCGCTTTTTAGGCAATATCATCGGGCCCGCAATGGGCGGAATGGTTGCTGGTTTCTACGGATTCTCCGCCGTTTTCATAACAACCAGCACGTTACTCCTCATTGCCGGACTTGTCCTCTATTTCGCGATGCACCGCAATCCGGAGTTGGCCAGATCACATTAATCACACTTAGGCAAGAAAGCCTGCTTCCAGATGGAAGCAGGCTTTCTCATGTTTAATGCTCATACAGCTGTAGTTCTGGATACTTTTGGAACTGAATCTCGTTTCGGTCGTATTCCGATACAGGCAGTGAGTCCAAAAATGATAACCTTTGGTCCCACCCATAAACTGATAAGTATTTTTACTGCACTTCATCACACATTAGATTTTATGTTAAGATTATTATAGGCAAATTTTATTAAAGTAAAAGACGCAAAGCCACGGGCCTAAACCAACAACTAGTTGTCATGGCAGCCGGGCTGCCAAGATTTTTCTTGAATGGATCACTTCATTATCAATTTCTTGCCCCTTTTTAATTGGCCTAAAATTAAAACAAGGAGGGTTATATATGTTCTTTCCAACCATTTATTCAGCTACTACGGATGAGAGACACATAGTTAAAGATAAAAATACTTGTGCATGCGGCACAAGATATAATGTATTCGCAATGCTGTCCAGAAGCGACCTTCGAAAGATCAGGTTCAAGCATTATAAAGAAGTGACATGTCCTAAATGTAAATCCAGTATCATTGATAAGGGTTAGCCCCTTAACACTGGTATGGGGTTCCGGTTCCCTACTTTTTCACCCTCACCACTTCCTTGTATGAAAAGAAGGAAGATATAGTTCCGGTAAAAAACTCTCTTACCTCATGCCCAATTATACTGACACAGTTAAAGCACTATCTTTTTTCATTATATGAATAGTAAATGTACGGTCAGCCCTATAACTGGCTCGATTGATATAAATCATCATGAGATTTATAAGTAATCATTAGATTCTATCTCGTTTCACTACCTTCTAAAACCCATGTCTAGAATGCAAAGCGATTAGTTATGAAATAGATCCCTACTGTTTTACTCCATATTCCTTAAAGGGAATTTTATAAAAGCGTGTAGAAGCCCATTACGTCAAAAATGGCCAAGCCATTTTTTCGGAAATCCATTTCGACTGACATTATTACATGAATGGCCTGTATGCAGACATAATAAATGATCCAGCTTACTAGTGGTACCGCCTACCTTCATATGATAATCGACTTCCCTCACATGATAACTCAAGCACCTTTTTAACCAATTCTTCTCTCTTAAAGCATTTTACCCCCATTTGATAAGAAATGAATGACCCACGACTTGTCGTTTATATTATCCATATAGATAGAAAGAACGGCTCATGCTATAATTTAGTGCATTTAAAAAAGAATTCAACACACATATATAAAAGAAAGAAGGAGTGTTTCTTTGAATACATCTGCATACAAACAGGAATGGTTCGGCAACGTTAGAGGAGATGTTCTATCGGGAATTGTCGTTGCCTTGGCATTGATTCCGGAGGCGATTGCCTTTTCGATCATTGCTGGCGTTGACCCAATGGTTGGTTTATATGCCTCATTCTGCATTGCCATTGTCATCTCTTTCGTCGGCGGGAGGCCGGGAATGATATCGGCTGCCACTGGCGCAATGGCACTCGTCATGGTCGACCTTGTTAAAGATCATGGCTTGAACTATTTACTTGCTGCAACAATATTGACTGGTTTGCTGCAAATTTTACTAGGGGTTTTAAAAATCGGGAAATTAATGAAGTTCATTCCGAAGCCGGTCATGACTGGTTTTGTGAATTCTTTAGCCATCTTGATTTTCACGGCACAGCTCACCCATTTCGTGGGCGAAACATGGATCATGTATGTCATGACAGCCGTTTCATTAGCTATCATTTATCTTTTTCCGAAGATCACGAAAGTCATACCTTCACCACTTGTCGCCATCATATTCATGACGATCGTTGCAGTTACCACGGGGGCTACGGTGCGAACGGTTGGGGATATGGGGCAATTGACCGAAGCGCTTCCGATGTTCATGCTTCCAGACATCCCTTTGACCTTCGAAACTTTGGCGATCATTTTCCCTTATTCCATTGCCCTTGCGTTTGTTGGGCTGCTTGAATCGTTATTGACAGCTCAAATTGTCGATGAGATGACTGACACGGACAGTAATAAAAATAAGGAAGCCAAAGGCCAGGGGATTTCTAATATCATCGCCGGATGTTTTGGCGGCATGGCAGGATGTGCGATGATCGGCCAATCCGGTATCAACATTAAATCGGGTGGAAGGGGCCGGCTCTCGACATTTGTAGCGGGCGCATTCCTTATGGTATTAATCGTGGTATTGAATGATGTACTTATTAAAATACCGATGGCTGCACTTGTCGCAGTCATGATCATGGTTTCAATCGGGACATTTGACTGGTCTTCCCTAAAGAGGCTCACTATAGCTCCTAAGTCGGATGCAGCCGTGATGATAGTGACGGTCCTCATTGTCCTTTATACACATGACTTATCAAAAGGGGTATTTGCCGGAGTGCTTTTGAGCATGATTTTCTTCTCGGCTAAAATTTCTAAAGTGGCAGTAGAGAAAACGGAAAACATCCAGGCTAAGAAAATCACTTATCGTATCAGCGGACAAATATTTTTTGCTTCTGTCCAAGACTTTGTTTCGAAGTTCGACTTCAAGGAAAAAGCTGATGCAATCGTCATCGACTTCACCCATTCTAAAATTTGGGATGCTTCAGCAGTCGGTGCTGTTGATACGGTTATCCTTAAATATCAGCTTCTGGGAATTCCTGTCCAAGTCCAAGGGCTCGATGAAGAAAGTTCGTCATTGCTTGAAAAACTCGCCACCTCAGAAAGTAAAATATCTTGAAGAAGTAACATTCTGCTGAATAGAAACTTTTCAAACCGACAAAATAGATAACATGAATCATTTCCTTTTGAAAGGAGCGAAAAGCATGACACCCGAGCAGGATTATACAGCAGCAAATCTGTCACCGGATTTATTGAATGAACTGAAAAGCTTTGAAAGCAAACTAGGCGAGGAAGCCAATAAAGAATTGATTGTCATCGCCTATGAAAAAGAAAAGGAAGCCTTGAATTAAGAAAAAAGACTCAAACACCCTTAATGGATGGTTGAGTCTTTTTTTTGCATGTTAGAGAAAGGATGCCCAAATTTTTAATGAGCATCCCTTTTCCTTTATTACTTGCTGAATACGTCCGTTAAGACCGGCACGATTTGTTTTTTACGCGATACAACGCCTTCTAAGACGGCGATGTTGTTGTTTAATGACACGTCGTATGCTTTTTCCACTGCATAAGCTGCTTTACCAAGAGCCAAGGCAACAGAATCATTAGTCAAGATATCCGTTACGACGAATAGGAATAAGTCCAATTCCTTCACAGCGATTACCGCTTCAATCGCCGCTTCCAATTCAGCTTGCTTAGCAAGGACTTCGTTCGGATCAACAGCATTTACCTGTGCTATCTCCACTTTAGCCATTCCCATGGAGAATTCCTTTGCATCAAGAGTGATAAGCTGAGCAATCGTTTTGTCGCTCAAGTCAGCTCCCGCCTTCAACATTTCCAAGCCATATGTTTCAGCGTCGACTCCCGCAATGGCAGCCAATTCCATAGCTGCTGCAACGTCTTGCTCCGTGCATGTAGGTGATTTGAACAATAAAGAATCGGAAATGATGGCAGACAGCATAAGACCTGCGATTGCTTTAGGAACTTCAATGCCGTTTTCTTTATAAATTTTATTTAAAATGGTTGCCGTACAGCCAACTGGTTCCGCACGGTAATATAAAGGATCGCTCGTTTCGAAGTTAGCGATACGGTGATGGTCGATAACTTCCAACACACGGACTTGGTCAATATCTTCAGCACTTTGCTGGCGTTCGTTATGATCGACCAAGATTACGCCATCAGCTTCCCCTGCAACTTTTTCCACAAGACGGGGAGCATCGAATTTGAATTGGTCCAATGCATATTGAGTTTCACCATTCACTTCACCCAGACGAACTGGTTCAGCGTTGATACCTAACTGCTTTTTCAGATCTGCATAAGCGATTGCTGAACAGATTGTGTCTGTATCCGGGTTTTTATGTCCAAAAACTAATACTTTTTCCAAGATTTTATCCCCTTTTTCATAAATATTTTTCCGCGAATCCCCTCACCGCAATAAGGGAGAGCCACCTTTACTAGACACTTTATTTTAACACAAAATCCCGTAAAATCAGTGCTTGAATTATCCATTCCCCAATAAATTCTTTCATTCCTTCACCCTCTGCCATCACTTTGTCAATAGATAAGGGTTGGTTTTTTTCAAATATATTAGTTGAATTATCATCGTATATGGCTTACGATAATATAAGCAGAAATACTAGATATTGATTACATAAACAATACCAATAACTATATATAGAATTTTTTATAATCCAAGGTGCCAGTGATGGCTGAAAAGGGAATCCGGTGTAAACCCGGAACTGTCCCCGCAACTGTAAATGTGACGAAATGAGAAACCCACTGTATAGCTCTCTATACGGGAAGGACTCAAAGTAGGATGATCATGAGTCAGGAGACCTGCCTTGAATTTTTCACGTTTCTTATTCTTCGGGGATTGAGATGATGAAACGATAGTATAACGGCTATTTTTTCATGGCTCCTTTATTCTATCGTTTGATCCGCTCAATTCTTTGGGCGGTTTTTTTATTTTAGCGGAAGTTAACAAGGAGGATTATTAATGACTCAAACATATAACTCTACCATAAGTGAAAATGACACAGAAACGAAATCCATCCAGCTTGAGATGTTATCGAAGGAATTCGAAGGCCGTCTCGATATGGAAAAGTTCAAAAAGCGTTTTACAAAATGGCTTGATCGCAAAAGTGACTCAACCGAAGAACAGGCATCAAAAAAACTGATTCAGCTCGCTCTTGAAGGTGTGGATATCGATGCTCCGGATTGGACATTCGTTGCTGCAGCAGAACTGTTGAATACAATGTATAGGGATGCAAAAGCCAATCGAGGTTATGAAGGCAAGAGTTATGGCCCATTCTATGAGCTGATCACAGAACTCTCCCAGCTTTCGGAAGGTCAGCGTTATCCAATTTATAAACCAGAACTGCTATCTTCATATACAAAAGCGGAAATTGAGGAATTGGGTTCGGTGATCGACCCGGAAAAAGATAAATTATTCTCATACATAGGCATCTACTTATTGAACGACCGCTATCTGGCCCGCCCAAAAAAGGACAAGGTCTACGAACTGCCGCAAGAACGTTTCATGATCATCGCGATGGAAATCATGCGAATGGAAAAAACGGAGCACCGCCTGCAACTTATAAAAGAAGCATACTGGGCCATGTCCAACCTTTATATGACCGTTGCGACTCCTACACTCTCCAATGCAGGTAAAACACATGGACAGTTAAGCTCTTGCTTTATCGACGCAATTGAAGATTCCATTGATGGCATCTATCTATCAAACTACGATGCAGCAAAAGTATCTAAATTCGGCGGCGGTGTCGGCCTTTACGTTGGTAAGGTTCGCTCGCTTGGTTCTGATATCCGTGGTTTCTCTGGAAACAGTTCCGGCACGACGCCATGGATTCGACTATTCAACCAGACAGCGGTAAGTGTCGATCAATTGGGGCAACGTAAAGGCGCCATCGCGATTTACTTGGATGCCTGGCATAAAGATATCATGAGCTTCCTCGATTTAAAGACACAAAACGGGGATGACAGATTAAAAGCACATGATATTTTTACAGGCGTATGCATACCGGATTTATTCATGGAGGCTGTGCGCGACAGAAAAGAATGGTATCTTTTCGATCCGCATACCGTTAAGCAAACCCTTGGATTTTCACTTGAAGATCTTTATGACGAGAAGAAAGGCGAAGGAAGCTTCAGGAATCATTATGCACTTGCTGTCGAGGCCGCAGAAAATGGCACGCTTCCAAACTATAGCTTTGAAAAAATCAATGCGATGGACATCATGAAAAGCATCATGATTTCTCAATTAGAAGAAGGCGTACCGTATATGTTCTACCGCGATGAAGTTAATCGGAAGAATCCCAATAAACATAAAGGTATGATTTATTGTTCTAACCTTTGTACGGAGATTGCCCAAAACCTAAGCCCTTCGACGATCACGGATGAATATGAAACAGAAGATGGAGATGTTGTTGTGGTTCGTAAAAGCGGCGATTTCGTTGTCTGCAACCTTTCATCCATTAACTTGCCACGAGCGGTGGGCAGCGATGTTTTGGAAAGATTGATTCCCATTCAGATCCGTATGCTGGACAATGTCATTGATGTGAATAATCTTCCTGTCAAACAAGCATCCATCTCGAACAAACGTTACCGGGCAATTGGTTTAGGAACGTTTGGATGGCATCATTTACTTGCCACACAGAATATTTATTGGGAATCCGATGAGGCTGTTCAATATGCCGATGCTTTATACGAAAAGATCGCTTACTTAACAATCAAGGCATCCAACGAATTGGCCAAGGAAAAAGGATCATACCCATATTTTGAAGGATCTGATTGGCATACAGGGGACTATTTCGAACTGCGTGACTATACAGATCAAAAATGGATGGATTTAAAAGCAGACGTGCAGGAACACGGGACCCGTAATGGATATTTAATGGCGATTGCCCCCAATTCATCGACAGCCAAAATCGGTAATTCCACGGATGGCATCGACCCTTTGTATGAAATTGAATTTTACGAAGAAAAGAAAAACTTCAAATTCAAGGTGACCGCACCAGGCTTGACGCCAATTACGTATGAATATTATAAAAAGACGCGATTCAATTTGGACCAACTGGAAAGCATCAGGCAAAATGCAGCCCGACAACGCCATATTGACCAAGCAATCAGCTTTAATCTGTATGTACACAATACAATCAAAGCGAAGGTCCTGTTGGATATCCATTTAACTGCATGGGAAAGCGGGTTGAAATCAACGTATTATGTTCGTTCGACTTCTTCCGAATATGACAATGCCTGCGAAAGCTGTTCAAGTTAATGACAATCATGACCCAGTAATCTATTCTTAAAGGAGTTTTCACGAATGACCAATCATATCAAAAAAATTCGGATGCTTGAACCGACGCATCCAACCAAGGCAACCGGTGTTTTCAAAGGAGAAGCTTCAGGCTTCCTCCTTTGGAACGATATTCAGTATGAAAAATTCTATGATACCTATACACAGCTCATCAATAACTTTTGGAAGCCTTCGAGCGTGAACATGATTCAGGATAAAAAGCAGTGGGGCGAATTGGACGAAGATATCCAGGATGCTTTTCTCGATATCCTTACGATGATTGCTGGAATGGACAGTCTTCAAACGCCCACATTAGTAGAAATCCTTCGGTACATCAAAGATCCGGCGGCAAAAGCTATCCTGGCCAACATGGCCCAGCAGGAATCGATCCATAATGAATCTTATTCCTATATCCTTGCTTCCTTGATTCCGGTAGGCAAGCAAAAACAGCTTTTCGACCGCATCAAAGAACATCCTGAAGTGATTAAGCGTAACCAACCGATCGTTGATGCTTATCAAACGTTCGTGGACGATCCCAGCCCACAGCATTTATTCGAGGCATTGATCCATTCAACGAACCTTGAAGGGATTTATTTCTATCTGGCTTTCGCCTTTTATTATAATTTAGGTCGCCAAAATCTAATGACCGGTTCCGCTACGATGATATCCTATATTCACCGCGATGAAATGGTCCATTTCGATTTCATTGGAATGCTCATTCAAATCTTGATGTATGAATATCCTGAGTTAAATAATGAAGAAAACACGAAGTTCATCTATACAACGATTGAAAAAGCAGTCGAACTCGAAAAGGAATGGTCTGAATATATGCTCGAAGATATCCAAACCAAAGCCGATCTTGATTTGGAAGAATTCAATGAGTACATCGAATATATCGCCAACAAACGGTTACGTATGCTAGGCCTTGAAAATTTGTATAAAGAGTATGGCGAGAACCCGATGCCATGGATCAAAACGTTCGATGATGAATCCATCGGACTTACCAAAACCGATTTCTTTGAACAGAAATCAAGGACATACAGTCAAGTAAATGCCAGCAATGGGTTCGATGAGCTGTAAAGTTGCCATTGTCTATCATTCTGCCGGCGGCAATACAAAAGCGCTTGCTGAAGCCCTCGCTTCCCTTATACCTGAAGCTGGACTATTTCGAATGGATGAATTCGATTTACGTACATTGCCGGATTACGATGCATTGATCGTCGGCACCTATACATGGGGCAATGGGGAGCTTCCCGCTAAATCAGCAGCCCTTTATAAAGAACTGGAACAATTGCCTATTGCTCATCTGAAAACGGGAGTCTTCGGCACTGGTGAAACCAACTATAATCATTTTTGTGGGGCGGTCGATCATTTCCGGGACATGTTATTTGCCAAGAGCCAGTTATTGGTGACATTGAAGATAGAACAGATGTATCAAGAATCAGACTTGCCCAGACTTCAAAAGTTCGCCTCGCGATTCCAGAACTGACTGAAAGGGGATATGCATGTTCGCATATCCCCTTTCAGTGTTTTTTTAAAAAACTTGGCTCCCTCCATCATAGCAGCCGTAAGCATGAAGTATAATGAAAGAAAAAAGGAGATAATATCCAATGACTGAAAATATAACCCAGTTCCTTCCTATCCTTTTTATGCTAGTGCTTGTCGTATTCGTTATATTCATCGTGTTTTTCCTGTCAAGGCATTTTAATCGTTCTAAACGGATCGAAGAAAAATTGGACAAAGCATTAAAGGAAATCGCCGAAATAAAAGCAAAATAAAAAGACTCCAAAATCGGAGTCTTTTTTTTATATGCGTTCAATTATTTTTGAACGTTAGCTGCTTGTGGTCCACGAGCGCCTTGCTCGATTTCGAAAGAAACTTCTTGGCCTTCTTCAAGCGTTTTGAAGCCTTCTCCTTGGATAGCTGAGAAATGTACGAATACATCGTCTTGGCCTTCAACTTCGATGAAACCGAAACCTTTTTCTGCGTTAAACCATTTTACTTTACCTTGTACCATGATAGTTCCTCCTGTGTTTGGAAAAATCCATTTTATTACTATTTTTGGTTCTGGATAATGTTTCAAGAGGAATCCTATTACAGTAAATCCTTCTATCAAACTTTTCCGAACAAAAATAATTACTCATATTATATCATGGGAAATCCAAAAAAAACAAGAATATCGCAGTAAATCAACCGACAAATTATCCTAAAATTCTACATATTCCTCTTCTTGCTTTGTCGGAAGCCTTCGTCCAATAAGTAGCGCTCCGCCTCTATCGGACTCTCGAAACATTCCTCAAGATTCGACCCTGAATAAACATTCCAAAGCAGGTCTTCCCTTTCAAGTGTAAGCTCTTGCTTTTCAGGGCCAATCCATGCCCCTTCCAACCTAGCGAACTCGTTTTCCTCTTCTTCGACTTCAACCGGAGGTTTTGATAGGTAATCCACGCTTTTTTGGATCAATTCTTTCAATTCCGCTTCATTATAGTCACGTATATTGATAAACCCTTTACGGTCAGTGTCTTTTTTTCTCATATGCCCTGCGTAAACGAATCCATTTCCATTGGGATGCAAGTGCTGAACGACGATTTTTTTCTCCTGGACGCTATCTGGATAATGGAAGTTCACACGTCCCAATGAAACGTCTTTTCGCTGTAATTCCGGAAAAGTTTCAATGATGCTCAATTTTTCTTCAAATGTTAACAAATTTCTTCCTCATTTCATTAGTTCATATTGTTTGTCGATTATAACATAGACTGATTAGAAACAATAATTTCCCTCTTCCATTATAATGTAAGGAAAGGGAGTGATTTGATTGATCATGACAATTCGGGACCTGGACACCGATTATGGCCTGCAGCTTTTTAAACTTCAGAAAGAAGCCTATAAGGTGGAAGCGGATATGATCGGCTTTGCCGATATCCCTCCATTATTGGAAACATATGAACAATTCATTCATTGTCATGAAACGTTTTTATGCTTTTTAAAGGGTGATGCCTTAGCGGGTGCAATATCTTATACAAAAGAAAATGGTCAAATACTGATTTGCCGGATGGTCGTCCATCCTGACTATTTTCGGCAGGGTATCGCGGATGCACTGCTGCATGCTCTTCAATTACACGGCGACTGGGAAAAGATATCCGTTTCGACCGGTAAAATGAACCTGCCTGCACGGAACCTTTACGAAAAAAACGGATTCACCCATAAAGAGGACGTAGAAGCCGCACCTCTCTTTTTCATAAGCATATTCGAGAAACAGCATTCATTTTATGTATGTCACGATAAAAAGCATAATGAATGAAATTACAATGATTACCGCAACCCATAGCCAGGCTAATGTCATATTCCCGGAGTCCATGGCGATATAAATCGCGGTCGGTATGGTTTGTGTCTGTCCGGGAATGTTTCCGGCAAACATGAGCGTTGCCCCGAATTCCCCCAATGCACGCGCAGAACTCAAGATGGCACCTGTGACGATGGATTTGACCGCCAATGGAAGGGATACATTCAGGAATAATCTCCACTCGCCGGCCCCGTCAACCCTTGCTGCATTTTCGATTTCTTCATCGATACCTTCAAAGCCCGTTTTAGCGGATTGGTACATAAGCGGAAACGCTACCACGGTAGATGCAATGACCGCCGCCCACCACGTGAACATTAGGGGCTGATCAAAAACCCTTTCAATGAATTGTCCCGGCATTCCACTCTTGCCAAAAATCACAATCAATAAAAACCCCACGACGGAAGGCGGCAAAACAAGCGGCAATAAAAACGCTGTTTCCAACAGGACTCTTCCCCTGAATTTCTTTTTAGCCATCATTCGCGCTAGGATAATTCCTAAAATGAAAACAAGGATACCCGATAGTCCCGCTACTTGTATCGATAGCCTGACTGGTGACCAAAAATCCCCTGTCATGATACCATCCGCACATCACTGTTAAATAACGGTCTATGCAGGTCCTTTTTCGGCATCATTACCAAAACCGTTTCTTTTTCATTAAAGGCAGATTCCATTTCATTTTCTCCCTTTCTTTTTAAAATAACATTTAAGTTTATTTTTCTTGACATCTTGCTGACACAAAGGAACGTTAAAGTAAGAGTATCACAAATATAA
This sequence comes from Bacillus sp. T-10(2022), assembly GCF_056502895.1. Lineage (NCBI taxonomy): Bacteria > Bacillati > Bacillota > Bacilli > Caryophanales > Bacillaceae > Bacillus > Bacillus sp. T-10(2022). Next base: position 1,214,630 of record NZ_CP113518.1, on the reverse strand, counting down.
AAATAATTTCATTCCAATAAACTTGAAAACTTTGAAGGAGTCGATTTTAATGGTAACAATTTATACTACCCCAAGCAGTTTAGCCTGTCGTAAAGCAAAAGCTTGGCTTAAGAAGAACGAAATTTCCTTTAATGAACGTAACCTATATTCCCAACCTCTTTCTATAGAAGAAATAAAAGAGATTTTACGTAAAACTGAAGGCGGGACAGATGAAATCATCTCAACCCGTTCCAAAAAATTCAAAAGCCTGAATATCGATATAAATAATACACCACTTAATGATCTTTGCAAGCTTATTCAAGATAACCCGGATTTACTTCGCCGGCCAATCATTTTCGACCATAAGAACTTGCATGCAGGATATAATGAAGAAGAAATGGGACGCTTCCTTCCAAGGAAGGTCCGTCATGTACAATTATGGCGTGCAATCAGCCAATTGGCTTAATCAGTTAACATTCTGCATAATAAGAGGGTTGTCCATTACATCGGACAACCCTTTTTTATATCTTATCCGCTTTCTCTATGATAATCGTGAAGGTGGTGCCTTGTTCATCGCTATCCTTAAGCACAAGATCTCCCTTTTGCGCTTTTGCGAGCATCTTACTGAATGGCAGTCCCAAACCTAACCCACGTACCTTCAGCTTTTTGTTTTCACCTCGATAAAATGGTTCGAACACATATTGCTGTTCATGTTTCGGAATCCCTCGCCCGCTGTCAAGTACATCAATGCAGATCCGTTCTTCATCCTTTTCATAAAGGTGAATCGCTATTTTCCCTTTGCCGTCAAGTGCATGTCTGGCATTATTCAAAAGGTTAATGACGATTTGCTGCATCCGCAATGAATCAATTTGACCAAAGACCGGTTCATCAGGAACTTTTATCTCAAAAGCGAACGCTTGATCATCATCCTGGGTCACCTGCCAGCGATAGGCGATTTCCTTGATGAATATATTGATATTCTCTTTTTGCACCCGGATTTTAAAAGCGCCTGCCGATATGGCATTATAATTGAGTAAATCCTCTATCATACCTTGTAAACGCTGAGTTTCCTTTAAGGAAATATCGAGGAATTCCTTACTTTGCTCTCCCTTAACGACATCATCCTTAACCGCTTGTATCAGTCCGCTAATGGAAGTGACTGGCGTTTTCAAATCATGGGTTACGCCTGCAAGCAATTCCGCCCGCAGCTTCTCCATGACCTTCAATCGATTGGTCATTTCCTTAAATGATTCTATCAGTTCATAAATTTCTACTTCCTTGATTTCCTCTTCCTCTTTGAAATGGATATCATAGTTGCCTTCACGAACCTGGACAGCGGCGTTAGCTACGTCTTGGATGGGGCGCGAAATCTGCCTGGAAAGAAAATAAATGACTCCCGTTCCCAGAATCAGAAGTCCTCCAATCATGATCGCCAACAAGCCATGATCTTGGTTGATTTCCTTCAATGCCCCTTCTTCCTGGGCAATGACCACCCAGCCTCTCGTCTCATCGTTAAACGTAATGGGGGATTTGACAACATATACTTTGTTGTCGGAAATCTTGACCTTCTGGACTAACTCCGTATTTTTCATGATGACGTCCGGGAGTTTATTTTCATCCGGATCGATATACAATTGTGGCATCGTATATATGATGGTGGCATCGGGATCGACGATATAGATGATTGGCTGTTGGTTCAGATGGAGGATTTTCTCCCTTTCCTCAACAATTTCCGAAAGGATCGGGCCAACGACAATCTGGCCATTTTCCTTAATCGCGCGATCGGATGTTTCATCAGCTAAGTATTTAAGAAGGCTGAGCCTATATTCCAAAGCCGTTTTTTCCATCCACCATAAGGAAAAAACAGACAATAATATCAAACCGGAAATCAAGGTCAATACGTACCTCTTTGTCCAATAGCGTTGTAAAGTGGTTCTTTTTTTAGTTTTCATAGACACTCAATTGATACCCCAATCCACGCAATGTTTTTATTTCCCCCTCAGTTACAGGCCATGCATCTATCGCCTTCCTGATTCGTTTGATCGCCAGGTCCACCGCACGGTCACTGCCGTCATAATCTATGCCCCACACTTGGTCAAGCAGCTGTTCTCTCGTGAAAATTTGATTAGGGTGCTTAGCGAAAAAAACGAGCAGCGACAAATCACGCGGCGTCAAGTTTATCTCTTCCCCATTTAAATGAACCATATAAGACAGATCATCGATGGTTAAACTTCCAAATTGATGTACATGACCATCTTCCGTAACAACCGATGATGATCTTCTTAAAACGGCATGCACCCGGGCCACGACTTCTTCGGCAACAAAGGGTTTGGAGATGTAATCATCCGCACCTGACTTAAATCCCGATAATCTGTAATCGACATCTGTCAGTGCAGTCAACATGATAACCGGACATGTATCGTCCTCCCGAATTTCCTTCAGTATATCCCAGCCTTCCTTACCAGGCAGCATGACATCAAGCAGGACAAGGTCTGGCTTCGTTTCTTCAAACACCGGAATGGCCTTTAGCCCATCGTAAACTTGGACTACATCAAAACCTTCCCGCTCCAAATATGCTTTCAATACCATCGATATGGCGATTTCATCTTCTACGACAAGAATTTTCTTCATTGACGGATTCCTCCTTCCTGAATTATAGTGGAATCATTTTATATATGCTAACTATTAAAAAGACCAAGCATTTTCCCTCAATCCTACCATTTTTATGTGTCAGGATTATGTTCGCAGTAAAATTAACCGATGTTTTCACATAGTAACCTTGTTGTGTAAGTGATCTCGATTCATTTTAACAGGAATGCTTCTGCATGGTCGTAAAAATCATCCAGAAAAAAACTATGATCCCCTTATACACTCTTAAGAGGCTGGCTCTAAACTGAGCCAGCCCGAGTTTGTAGACAAAAGGGTTTTTATCTAAATTTCAAAACAGAGTTGATTGGAACGGAAGGTGCGAGACTCCTGCGGGAAAAGCGCGTCAAGGGGAGACCCCACAGGCGCAAAAGCTCCGAGGAGGCTCCCGGACCGCCCGCGGAAAGCGAGTGCCTGGAGTGGAAATCGACGTTCCAGGTTTTATAAACCTAAATAAAATTGAGACTAACTTGTTCTACATTGAGTTTGTCTACAGTCTGAGGCTGGCTCTAAACTGAGCCAGCCCTTTTCAATTACATGTCTCGTGTGGATTCGGACATCCCGCTTCCTGTCTTTCCACTTGGATCGTGCTATGTTCAATCCCAAACTGATCATGAAGTAGTTTTTGCGCTTCTGCTAAAACTGAATCGTGATTACCGCTCTCATCTATGACAACATGGCAGCTCATTGTCAAAAAGCCAGAGGTGATCGTCCAGATATGGAGATCATGTACATCGGATACACCATCCAATTCCATCAAGGATGCTTTCACTTCATCCATATCGACTTGGTCTGGTGTGCCCTCCATCAAGATATGGAAAGAATCCCTCACTACCCTAAAACCGCTGATAATGATTAAAATCGCGACTATGACGCTCGCAATCGGATCTGCAATTCCCCAATCGAAAAAGTAAATCAAAAGTGCGGCCGCAATGGCACCCACAGATCCAAGCATATCACCAATAACATGTAAAAAAGCACTCCGTACATTCAGATTGTCTTCCTTATCTCCGCTCATTAAAATCCAGGCCGCAATGATATTAACAAGTAAGCCGATGATTGAAATCATTAGCATTCCCAAGCTTTGCACCTCAGGGGGATCCAGGAACCTCTTAATTGCCTCTACGAAAATGAATACGGATATGACGATCAAGGTCAATCCATTCAAACAAGCAGCAATGATTTCAAACCGTTTATATCCAAACGATTTGGACGATGTCGCTTTCCTTTCCCCCAACCTTATCGCTGTATAACTAAGCCCTAAAGCTGCAGCATCGCTAAGCATGTGACCTGCATCTGACAGTAAAGCCAGACTATTTGTCAAGAATCCGCCAATGACCTCGACGATCATGAATGTGGAGATTAATAAGAAAGATGCCAGCAAGGCTTTTTTATTATTAGAATGGTGGTGTCCGTGCCCATGATCATGGGAGTGACCATGATGATGTCCCATGCCATCCCTCCTCTCGGATTTGAAACTTATATATAGTATGGGATAAATCCAGAATGGTTTCAAATGATTCACTTCCGGGATTCACTGGCTGTAAAAAGAGTGATGGAATCAGGAGGACGTGATCTTTTACGGAAATCCAAAATTCTGGCTTCAGCCATTTCAACGTAAAAATAAACGCTACAGACATTACCTGCAGCGTTTTCCCGTTTATCCTTCCTCTTGCATCGTATCATCGACAATGGCGTACAGATCCTTATTGAACAATTCATCATTACAGACAAAACTGTGCCGTTCCATCTCTTCCTGCTCTTGGTTTACCACCTGTTCCTTTTCCTTCATGACCTACCTCCACCTTCGTTGAGTTTGCCTATTATCGTATCCACAGGCATGTACCTTTATGCTCAACATTTCCCCATACTTCATCTTTTTTAAACGTCCTAGACCTGCTGGCCGCCATGGAAGGCACGTATAATGAATTCATGCTCTGGGACTTGTAAGCTTTGATACGATGACAGGAACGATGTATTATCATAGGCGACTTTTTCAAGCTTTACCTGAATACCGGTATTTTCAATAGCAACAATCGCATAAGGAGCAACTGGTTCACCATTACAGCCAAGAGAACCAGGGTTCAGGAATATCGTTCGGTCATTTTTAAAAAGGTGGATAGGATGATGATGTCCAAATCCTATTAAATCGTGATGCTGATCTTTGAAAAGCGTTTCTAAGTTATTTAAACTCGGTTCAACGATTTTACTAAATGGATTTTGGCTTATGTGCTCATCCAATTTCTTCGATTCCATGTGATAATGGGTGAAGTAAACGGAGTGATCATTAATGATATGATGTATGGTTCGAGGCAATTTTTCCAATTCATTTATGAATTTCCAATGCATCCTTTCAGCTATCCATTCATGATGCTCCTTAACATGAATATGACCGTCCGGATGCGGCTCCCCGTTAACGATGGCCAGGACAGCTTCATCATGATTTCCAGTTATCATTGATAAATCATTTCTTGAAAATAAAAGTTCAAGGACTTCATTAGTATCCGGGCCAATCCCCACCATATCTCCCAAACAATAGAGACGATCTATATCTTCCCTTTGATCAATATCCCTAAGAACGGCTTTCAACGCTGAAGCATTACCATGCACATCCGTTATAATGGCAACTTTCATGAGTTAGTTCAGCTCCCTTCCCCCACAATCCACATGGTATATTATAACATTTAAAACAAAATCAAAAAAATATTCGGGCTTATTCCCTTGATTTTGCCTACGCCCATTTTTTATGAATAAGCAAACACTTCGGCCTAGAATACATAGTATGAAGTATTCCCGGTAAAGATGTTTTGCTAGGTATGTAATTCATAATATGTATGAGGAGGAAATCAAATGGGTGGAAATGGTAACGAATGTTGTGGAGGCAGCCACGGCGGTTTCGATAACGGATTCGCATTGCTGATCGTATTATTCATCTTGTTGATCATCATTGGATGCAGTTGGGGATTCGGCGGCGGCTTCGGTGGATGCTGCTAATAATGATATAAATCAAAAAGGCGCCTGATCATGGCGCCTTCTTTGTTATGAATTGACTTTTATTTTTTCTCTTTGCTTTTGTTTTCGAGTCTTCATAATGAACCAAATGACTATAAGTGCAATGGGGATAAGCAAGAAATTCGCATATTGTGAAAAGATAGCTCCTGCTTGCTCCCATCTAGGTCCTAACTTAAACCCTAAATAAACATAAACGCTTGTAACAGGAAGCATCGCCATATAGGTATATAATATGAATTTCCAAATATTCATTTTCAATATTCCGCATGGCAGCGACACGGCGGTACGAATACCTGGTACAAACCGTCCAAAGAAGGCAATTCCCCCACCATACCTTTCAAAGAAGCGGTCAGCTTTGTTCAACTGCTCATCTTTGATCAAAAAGTATTTTCCGAACTTTAATACAAGCGGTCTCCCGCCATACTTACCTAAGGCATAAAGCGTCAATGGTCCCGTTACCCCACCAAGCGAACCAGCAAGGATAGTCAAGTATAAATTCATATCACCTTGATAAACCCAGTATCCTGCCAGTGGCAAAACTATTTCAGCAGGAATGAATTCAAAAGTCAAAGCTAGCAAAACACCGAAATAAGATAAAGATTTAAACGCTTCAATCATATTCATTATTAAAGTTTCCAATGAGGTTTCCCCTTTTCTAACTTTTATTACATATAAAAAGGGGTGCTCCAAGATGAATCCGGGCACCCATGATGTCAAAAAGGACATTGTCCATTGTATCACAAGTTAACCCGCATTTTTCCTTAATGTTCTCCTAAAACAATGTTCTTATGGAGTCATGTTTTGTTATCGGGCTATTTACTATAGAACTATGCTTGTAAGAAGAACGATAATAGAATATCAGATGGTCCAGAAACGAAAAAAACTTGAGGACGAATTGACCTCAAGCATTCGATATAGTTAACCAAGTGAATAGCCCCTAAATGGGTAGAGATGTACACATGACAAGTTCGGTACCCCGCTCTCAAATCATAAAAGGGGCAGAGAGCCTCCTCAATCCATCTTCCATTTGTTTTTTTGCATCTTTCATCATGCCATCAAGTAATTCTTTTACCGTGGGTATATCGTCAATCAATCCGGCAACCTGGCCGCTGTTCATAAAACCATTGTTAACATCCCCGTTCATCGCCCCATTAATATGATGGACCTCAGAGGTCATTTCACGATAATTCACAGGAGACAGCCCCTGTTTTTCCAAATCCAGGACTTTCTCGGTATATGGGTCCTTCAATACCCTTCTGACCTGGCCAAACGTTCTGCCCAAAATTACCGTATCATTGCCCATAGCTTCGATCAGTTTCTGTTTATATGACGGATGGAACGGTGCCTCTTGTGTAGCGATCAGCCTGGTTCCCAATTGGACTCCTGAAGCCCCCAGGATCAATGCCGCTGCCAAACCCCGTCCATTACCTATTCCGCCAGCCGCCAAAACTGGAATCGTCACATGCTTGCTGATTTGCGGAATGAGTGTAAAGGTCGTCATTTCCAGGTTCGAATTGATCCCGGCCGCTTCAAACCCTTCTGCGACCAACACATCAGCCCCTGCAGCTTGCGCTTTTTGTGCGTGCTTGACCGACGCAACGATGGCAATCACTTTTATATTCTTTTTTTGCAATAGCGGAATGAAAGGGGCAGGATTTCCTGCAGATAAGGAAACTACAGGTATTTCATGCTTCAGGACAAGACTCACTAACTCATCTGTATATGGACTAACATTTATTGGAATGTTCAACGCGAAATTGTTATTGGTTTTATCTTTGGTTTCGAGAATGATGGCTTCCACCTGTTCAGGATTCATGGTACCGCACCCTATTGTCCCCAATCCTCCTGCATTGGATACTGCAGCCGCAAGACTTGCATTGCTTATATTCCCCATGCCGCCTTGTATAATGGGATATTTTATCGCAAAAAGTTCACAAATATATTTCACTTTCATCCCTCCCTGTCAATTTAATGTTATACTATATTCATTAGAAAAACAATTCTGACTTTTCAAAAAGGAGCGAGATTATGATTATTCCTTACAATAATAAAAAACCATCCATTGATGATACTGTTTTCGTGGCACCCGGCGCTCATTTAATCGGTGATATTTCGATAGGGAAAGACTCGACCATTTGGTTTAATTCCGTACTGCGTGGTGATGAAGATTCAATTACAATAGGAGAAAAATGCAGTATTCAAGATAATTCAACCATTCATTTATTTGAAGGATGCCCAGTTGTCATTGAAGACGAAGTGACGGTTGGTCACAATGTCATCCTGCATGGCTGTAAAATAGGCAAACGCTCCATTATCGGTATGGGATCAACGATATTGGATAATGTAGAGATCGGCGAAGAATGCATCGTCGGAGCGAACACATTGATTTCCTCTGGCAAAATCATCCCCCCACGTTCACTGGTTATTGGTTCCCCGGGGAAAGTGGTTCGCAGATTGAATGATAAAGATCTTGAATTGATCCAACTTTCAATCGATACATATGTTCAAAAAGGAAAAGACTTCAAAGGGATACTTGATTAAGTAAAAGCAAGAGTCGAAAATGATAATGTGAAAAGAGCCTCGGCAAGTCGTCATTAGCGACTGGCTGAAGCTCTTTTTCACTTAATGATCAGTGGATGGTCCTTGGCATCATAGGTTTCGTCTTTCCGGCATAAATCATTGTTTTCCTGAAATACGCTTTCAAAGAAACGGCTTGCTGGTTCAGCCAAGACTTGATAATACTGGCTAAATAAAAGAGCAGCATGATTCCCATTCCACTTTGAAGGCAGAAGTTCCTTTGGCAGGCCCGGATCGATAAATAAAAATTTACGGTATTCATGCACCAAATTCGTTCGTTCCACAAAACAATCAGCATCGGACATTTCGCCCCTGCTAATGATGCTTTGATGAACGATGAATTGTTTGCTGTATTTCTCGATGAATTCTTCATATTTACTTTCAATCTCTTCTAAATGCCAGCTCTTCTCGACAAGCGATTGGTTTTCCTTTGGACCTTTGTACTCCGAAATGAAAAAATCAACATATTCATCTATGTCATATTTCTCGATCAAGCGATTGATTTGTTTCTCCAAATCATTAGGGGAAATCCAGCAACCACTTGAAAAACTGCCAAACCCGCTCCATAATAATTCTTTACGGAGATCATCCCGTAATTGCCGCTTATCTTCAGGGATCGTGTACATTAAGATACGCCATTTACCGTCCCATTCATTCGGTTTCATCTTATATATGCGGTTGGCCGCTTCATCCATTCTCTGCACACCGCGATCAGTCAAAAAGTAATAGCTTTTATTTCCCTGCTTCTCTGATTGAATCCAACCTTGCTTGACCATTCGTGAAACGGCTACACGAACGCCCTGCTCATTATGGCCGAATTCCTTTAACAAACGAATTAAACTGCCTATCCAGATTTTACTTCCATAGTTACGGATATAATCGCCGTATATCGTAAAAATCATGGATTGTGTATTAGTACCTATCTTTCTCACCTCGTCCTGACATTGTTACTATTTTCACACGGAAGACATAATAATTATTATATCTTTTTTAAATGAAAGCGCAATATTATTCACCAGTAAATCGTGCTTTTCTCCGTTCACTAAATGCCAGGAGCGCTTCCGATCTGTCTTGAGTCGGGATGGTCAATTCATAGGCTTTTCCTTCTATGGCCATTCCGGTTTGCAAGTCCGTATTCATTCCTTGGTCAATCGCATATTTGGCTTGTTTGACTGCAATCGGCCCGTTTTTCATGATATTGGCTGCCAATTCTCCACAAGCTGACATTAGTTGATCCCTTGGCACGACCTTCAAAAGGATCCCTAATTGATATGCCTCTTCTGCAGTCAATTTTTTAGCGGTGAAGATCAATTCCTTCGCTTTCATTTCTCCAATCAATCTCGGCAGCCGCTGTGTACCGCCTGCCCCAGGAATAATGGCCCAGCTTGTTTCAGTGAGCCCCAAAGAAACACCTTCGGCAGCAATTGCAAAGTCACATGAAAGCAGCCATTCAAATCCTCCCCCCAATGCATATCCATTGACGGCAGCTATGGTTGGCTGCGGAAGCCCTGCGATACTATTAAAAACATCACGAATCGCTTTAACGTTCCTTCTTACTTCCGCATCATTCAAAGACTTTCTTTCTTTCAAATCCGCTCCCGCGCTGAATGCTTTTTCCCCAGCACCGGTGAAAATGACGACACGGATATCGCCGTCATAAAAAACTGCATCGATGACTTCCTGAAGTTCACAAAGTGTCTCATAGTCGAAGCAGTTCAATACGTCGGGCCGATTCACTGTTATATAACCGATTTGATTTATCACTTCATAAATAACCTTGGACATGAGTCTCCTCCCCTTAATTTGTTTCGATATTTTCTATAATGGCGGATATGCCTTGGCCAACGCCTACACACATCGTCGCAAGACCATAGCGTACTTTCCGCTTTTTCATTTCGTGGACAAGTGTTGTTAAAATACGCGCCCCGCTTGCACCGAGCGGATGGCCAAACGCTATTGCTCCGCCGTTGACATTCACTTTCCCCTGATCCAATTTCAACTGGCGGATGCACTCCAAGGATTGGGAAGCGAATGCTTCATTCAATTCCACTAGCCCGATGTCTTCAATCGCCAAGCTTGCCCTCTCCAATGCCTTTTTAGTGGCATGGATCGGACCAAGGCCCATAATGGACGGTTCCAAACCCGCTACCGCCCCTACAACATATTTGGCCAGTGGCTTCAATCCAAGCTCCCGTGCTTTTTCTGCACTCATCAAAAGTAATGCCGAGGCTCCATCATTTACACCTGAAGCATTACCGGCCGTTACAGTGCCGCCTTTAAAGATCGGTTTGAGTTTTTCCAACTTTTCGATGGTCGTGTCAGGACGAGGGTGTTCATCCTTCTCGATAATGACCTCATTCCCTTTACGATCCGTATATCGAACAGGTACGATTTCATTAATGAAACGCTCATTTTCCACTGCTTTTTTCGCTCTTTGCTGGCTTTGATACGCGAATTGATCTTGGTCCTCCCTTGAAACCGAAAAACGCAGGGCGACGTTTTCAGCCGTTTGAGGCATGGAATCCGCACCATACATTTCTTTAAGTTTCTCATTCGTGAAACGCCATCCAATCGTTGTATCCTGAAGCTCCATTGAACCCCGCGGAAATTCACTCTCAGGTTTGGCCATGACGTACGGCGCCCTTGTCATGCTTTCAGTACCGCCTGCGATATAAATATCGCCTTCACCAACTGCAATGGAGCGTGCAGCGTACATGACGGCATCCAATCCGGAGCCACATAAACGATTTATTGTCGTTCCACCTACATTTACCGGAAGACCAGCTAAAAGGGCGGACATCCGGGCCACATCGCGATTATCCTCCCCAGCTTGATTTGCATTCCCGAAAATGACATCCTCAATTTGATCTGGCGGCAGCTCTGGATTGCGATCGGTCAGCGCCTTGATTACAATTGCACCGAGGTCATCCGGGCGAACGCTTTTCAAAGCGCCTTTATATCTTCCGATTGGTGTTCTCACAGCATCAATGATCACAACATCCTTCATTTCCTCACCAGCTCGCCGTCTTTTGTATAATCGTACACACCTTTACCTGACTTACGGCCGAGCCTGCCAGCTTTAACATACTGTTCAAGGAGGGGAGCCGGGCGGTATTTCTCACCAAGCTTACTATGTAAGTATTTTAAATTATTCAAACGGGCATCCAGTCCCACCAAATCACCTAGCTCAAATGGTCCCATTGGGTAATTCAGCCCTAACTTTATTGCCTTATCGATTTCCTCTGGTGTGCCTAAACCTTCTTGAAGCATAAAGAACGCTTCATTTCCTACCAAACAGCTGATCCTGCTGGTAACAAACCCAGGGAATTCATTTATGACCACTGTTTCTTTTCCCATTTTTCCGGCTACCTCTTTTATTACGGCGGCCGTTTCATCGCTGGTTTCAAGACCACGTACAATTTCAACGAGCGGCATCTTTTGTACAGGATTGAAAAAATGCATGGCAATCGTTTTTTCGGGACGTTTTCCATAAGAACCAATTTCCGTCGGGCTCATCGTGGACGTATTGGTTGCAAAATAACAGTCTTCTTTTGCATGGACTTCAATCGTTTCGAAGACTGCCCTCTTTATTTCCGCCTTTTCCGGAACTGCCTCTATGATCAAGTCGGCATATGCTGCTGATTCTTTCAAATTGGAAGAATAGGAAAATCTGCTTTTTGCAGCTGCCGCTTCTTCCTGGGTGATTTTTTGGTAGCGCACACCCTTCTCGAATATGGCATCTATCTCGTTTCTTGCACTTTCCAAAGCATCCTGATTCACATCCACCAGTACTACATTAAAGCCTCCTGTTGCTCCTACATAAGCTATTCCCCTGCCCATGACACCAGATCCGACAATCACTAGATTTCTAATCATTCGTTCATTCCTCCTTCAAAAATAAATAGAGCTGGCTGCGGATGAATCAGATCAGCATTCATTCATACTTGAATTACTTTTCCGACATACCGTTCAGCCAGCCGCCTATTTTATGTTTTATTAAATTCCAAAGGGATTTAAGGGACGGCTTCCATGATAGGAAATGATGCTTTTCGTTTCTGTATAAAGATCAAGTGTCTCAATACAAAGTTCCCTGCCGAATCCTGATTGCTTATACCCTCCGAAAGGTGTTCCAGGAAATGCGGAGAATGGGCAATTCACCATGACGATTCCCGCTTCTATTTGATTGGCCACTCTAGTCGCACGCCCGCCGTCTTTTGTCCAGAGGGCTGAACCCAAACCGAATTCCGTATCATTCGCGAGTCTCACGGCTTCTTTTTCATCTTTGAATTTCATTATGACAACGACCGGCCCGAATATTTCCTCTTTCACAACATCCATATCATGATTGACATTCGCTATGACCGTCGGCTCATACCAATAACCGTTTTCGAAACCTTCGATGACCGCTGGCTTTCCTCCTGTGAGGATTTTCGCTCCATCAGTAATGGCAGATTGTACATAATTGTCGATGACATCCAATTGCCCTTGATCTATGACTGCACCGACGTGTGTTTCTTTATCGAGCGGATTGCCCAATTTCAATTTTTTCGTTTTTTCTACGAATCTGGCAACGAACTCATCATATATGTCTTCGTGAACGTATAATCGGGATCTAGCTTCGCAAGACTGCCCAGTATTGTAGAAAATGCCATATAATGATCCATCGATAGCCGCTTCAAGGTCTGCATCCTCAAAAACAATATTAGGGGACTTACCGCCAAGCTCCAATGTCACCCTTTTTAATGTCTGTGAAGCTTTGCCCATGAGATCCCTGCCGATTGGCGTAGAACCCGTGAAGGCCACCTTATTCACTTTCGGATGTTCGACAAGGTAATTCCCTACGTCAGATCCAGGTCCTGGAATGATATTGACCACGCCGGAAGGAACACCAGCTTCTAAACAGATTTCCCCTAATACAATGGCAGTCAGCGGAGTTAACGAAGCTGGCTTGACAATGACCGAACAGCCGACTGCAATTGCAGGTGCAATCTTCCACGCAGCCATCATCATAGGGTAATTCCAAGGGATGATTTGAGCACAAACACCTACTGGCTCTTTTTCCGTATAGTTATGGAATTGACCAGGAACATTATTGACAGATCCGCGGTGTGCAACTAAAGCGCCTGCATAAAACTCGAAATCTTCAATTGCCTGCATGACTTGGCCTTGCGCTGCAGAGATGGATTTGCCACTGTTCAGGACCTCCAATTCTACCAATTCATTAAAGCGTGAACGCATGATCGCTGCAATTTTGTTCAAAACACGAGACCGTTTGTTAATCGGAGTCCTCTTCCATTTCCCGTTATCAAATGCTTCACGTGCAGCTTGAACAGCCTTTTCTGCATCTTCCTTGGTCGCCTTTGCAACCTTGGCAATGATTTCACCAGTTGCAGGATTATACGCATCAATCGTGGAACCATCCGAGCTTTCCACTCTTTCTCCATTAATGATCAGATGATAATAATCACGCTTCATTTCCGCTTTTTCAAATGCTGCCTCTTGTACTCTAACCATGTAATCCCACTCCCTTTTCTATATTACTTGCCTATGAATTGAGCTTTCCTTTTTTCGGTGAATGCTGCCACACCTTCTGCATAATCCTTCGTTAAGCCAGCAATTCGCTGACCCTCCGCTTCTTCTTTTAAGTATTCTTCCAATGAAAGGTGATAGGACGCCTCTAAGTATCTTTTGATTAAACCGATCGCTTTCGTTGGTTTGTTTGCGATATTCTCTGCAAAGGCTTTCAATTCCTCGTTCCATTCCTCCAAAACTATCACTTTTGTAGCGAGTCCGATATTTTTCGCCTCGCTAGCCGTAACCTTTTCCCCCAATAAAGATAATTCCAAGGCTTTCGCATGACCAACGATCCGCGAAAGGTAATACAGATTCCCCGAATCAGGAATCAACCCGATATTGACAAAAGCATTTAAAAAACTGGCTTTTTCAGAAACAAGCCGGAAATCGCATGCCAGCGCCAGACTGAAGCCAGCACCTGCAGCCACTCCATTGACTGCGGCAATGATCGGTTTTTCACAGTTTGCTATTTGCTGCATCATCGGACCGTAGTCTTCGCGCAGCTTCTGGCCTAAATTCAAGCCCTCATCAACATCCGATAAATCCTGCCCCGAACAAAAGGCCCTGCCTTCCCCAGTAATGATAATGGCCCGCACTTCATCTGACCCCGCAGATATTTTTATCGCTTTCTGTATTTCCTTATTCATTTGGGACGTAAAGGCATTAAGTTTATCAGGACGGTTCAAAGTAAGCCATGCCACTCCATTTTCAACCCTATATTTGATGGTTTCGTACATAGAGCACCCCTTATCCGCCTGTAAAATCCGGCTCTCTTTTTTCTACAAATGCTTTCATTCCTTCTTTTTGGTCCTCTGATGCAAAAAGAATATAGAAGTTCTTCCGTTCAAATTGCATGCCCTCATATAAGGGGTAATCAACGGCTTTATTGACGGATTCTTTAATCAGCCTTACAGCTAACGGGGGTTGCTTTGCTATCTTCCTGGCAAAATCAACCGTTTCTTCCATTAACAATTCAGGTGCCACGATCTTATTAATGAAACCATATTGCAGAGCTGTCTTTGCCTTTATCCTTTCAGCCGTCAACATCCATTCAAGTGCCTTTGTCTTGCCCACCAATTTCGTCAACCTTTGGGTTCCTCCCGCACCAGGCATGACCCCTAGTGTCACTTCCGGGAAGGAAAACTGGGTATCGCTGGCGGCAATCAGGAAATCACAGGATAAAGCAAGTTCAAAACCACCGCCGAATACAAAACTTTTCACCGCACCAATCACAGGCTTCTTGACTAGGCTTATTCGGTCCCAATCGGCAAATTGGTTCGTTAACTCCATACTGATTGGATTGTCGTTCACCATCTCGTCAATATCAGCTCCAGCGGAAAATGCTTTTCCATTGCCCGATAGCAAGATCACCTTCACTTGCGGGTCCCGGTCGAACTCTTCCATGGTTAAAACTATTTCCCTCACCATTTTCCTGTTAAGGGCATTCAGTTGCTTCGGCCGATTTAAAGTGATATAACCAATGCCATCCGCGATTGACGTTTCAATGAATTGAAGCGCATTCATTTTATTTCTTCGCCGATCATCATCGTTACAAGTTTCCCGGCAAAGCCCATTAGGTCTTTCCCTGATGCCTTTCCTTCCGGGGAACGCATTCCTTGTTGCAATGCATCGTGGTCTTCATAATACATTTCACAAAGGATGTAATACTCAGAGTCTTTGCCCATTGGGGTCCCTACAATTTTAGTGACCTCCATTTTTTGAAGTCCAGGAATTTTTTCCGTTATCGGACCATGTACATTGAAATAGTGCTCATCGAACTCTTCCTTGTTTTCAGGTTGTTTGTATAGGGCGATTAACTTTACCATTTTATAAAACCTCCATTTTATTAGATTATTTTTATCATCGGTTTCATCGCTTCGAACGGATTTTTGCATGCCTTACAATATAAAATGCTGCGGCAGGCAGTTGGACCGAAGATATTTTCCATCGTGACATATGTCGATTCACAATATGGGCAATCCACATGCCATGATCCATCACTTTTCATTTGTCGAGGAGGAGGGGAGATTCCGAAAACCTTCAATCCAGCTTTCCCCTTTTCCGTAATTCGATCGGATGTCCATGAAGGGGAACGTAAAAATTCCACACTTACATTTTTTACGGCAGGCAGCTGTCGAAGGGCTGTTTCCACATTTTTTTGAATGATCGACAATGCCGGGCACCCAAGAAAAGTTGGCAGCATTTTCACCGAAACGTCCTGGCCCGAAACCGTCACGTCTTCAACCATCCCTAAATCCAGAATACTTACTGTATCGATTTCGGGATCTTTAACGTCTTCCAGGAGCTTATATATTTCTTCTGTGTTTAACTGTACGGTCGCCATGGTACCCCTCCCCTTTCTATTGATTCACCATGAAGCTGCTTTATCGCTTGCGTATACTTCACTTAGCGTTTCTAGCGCCTTTTCCAAATCTTCCGTATGCTGGCCATTACGACCATCACCTCTTGCCATCCCTATTTGAATCGTTGATGCCAAGCCGACACTTTCAAAAATTGGTGTGATGGCCTCAATCCATTTTTTCTGTAAGACAGCTTCGCCCTCTATCAAGCCGAGCTCAACCATTTCCTCTCCATATTGTCCAAGTGAAAATACGCCAGCAAAATCGGGCATTGTTTTCCCGATCGCCGCTTTCATTCTCGAAACCGCTTCCAAGTGACCAGATCCCAGCAATTGGACGAACCATGTTTTCCAGTGCATCAAATGATAGTAAAGTTCCATCTGTACCTTTTGTGCCACTTCAGCAAGCGGTTCATATGAACATGAATGAAGGGATTGAACCTTAATCGCTTTGGCTTGGGTATAAAAATAATTCCGCACTACCGCAAACGCCCAATCATAATCCGGGTCTTTCAAATAGTAACCAGGTCCATTGACCAATTCGAGAATGATCGCATTGCGCCGTTCCTTGGCGGGACGGTCGTGAGCCAGCTTATCAGCATCCCCTTCACCGAGTTCTTCAAGTAATTTATAATATATGGCTGCATGCCCCATCGTGTCTTGAGATATCGAAGCGGATGCAACATCTTCTTCGATATGCGGTGCGAGTCCCAACCATTCTGCTCCACGGTATGAATGGATGAAGTCATCGTCCGCCAGTTGAAGCAGCAATTCCTTGATTGCGATGTCCTTCAATGATTCATTCCCCATTTTTCACGCCTCCAGCCCAAGACATTATCTCTTTTTCATCGAGCATTTCCTGCTCGTACTTCCGCCATTTTTTCTTTAGGTATCCATAGCCTTTTGTAGTCCTGTAATCTTTATTATCGATACGTTGAAGCGTTTTCTTTTCCTCGGCCGTCATTTTCCGTATATTCTGTCTTTTGACAACCCAGATATCATCTACAGCTTCACGTCTCATGAAATTTTCTTGTGCCATCATGATGGCGATATCCTCATTGGGGGCCAACAGGCTAAAATGATATTGAACGGGTGAGGTTTGTGTTTTTCGGCTAAATACTTCAAATTCTTCAAAGTAAGTTTTTTGTCTAGTTTCCATATAGTCCTTCCCCCTCCCTTAGATGACTTTCGGCGCTAATGCTTCGCGCACCCATTTATTATTTTCATAAGAAATTCTTCGAAGACTTAAGCGATCCTGTGAACGGGGCCCTTCATTTCTTGCGTACACCTTCAATTTCCCCCAGTCGGGTTGTTGGTAAATCCAGGTTTCCGATTCTTTATCAAATCGAAGTGTTTCATCGGGAATGGTATAGCCGAGTGAAAGAATCCGCTTCACATATTTAGAAAAGAAAGCTTGGCGAAGCTCTTCATTGGTACTTGTTCTGATTCTGTACTTAATCGTTATATCCTGTTTGGATGAGCCCACTTCTTTCTTACTCGGAGGTCCAAAGAAGAGTAACAAGGATTCCCACCAATAATTAATGGAGTCTTGAACCAATTTCCTTTGTTCTTCCGTTCCTTCAGCCAAAGCCATGATGATTGCTTCACCATGCTGAGCGTGAAAAACTTCTTCCGCGCAAATCCTTTGCAGCGCACGGGCATAAGGTCCGTATGAAGCGCCAAGCATGTTCGTTTGGGAAATGATCGCTGCCCCATCAACCAACCAGCCAATCAATCCTGCATCTCCCCAAGTTTTTGCTTCCATATGGAAAACATTATGAAACTTTAAATCTCCTTTAAACAAATCTTGCATTAGGTCATCCCGTTTTTTACTGTAAGGCTTTAGCAAATCCTCGGCGACACGAAGCAATAATTGCCCATGCCCCATTTCATCCTGCACCTTTGCCATGATTCCAAGTTTTCTATTTAAGGTCGGGGCTTTAGGTACCCATTCCTTTTCTGGAAGCGCCCCCATGATTTCACTTATGCCATGCATTGAAATTAATTTGATGAGGGTGCCTCGGTAATCTTCAGGCATCCAATCATCCGCTTCTATCTTTTCTCCAGCCTCGATTCTGGCAATAAATTGATTTAGCTTTTCTTGTTCTGCCATATCATTTAAAAGAACGTTCATCCAAAACACCTCTTATTCGATAATATATAACGTTTATATAACGTTATTATATTTTATTGTTATATTAAATGCAACACTATTCTGTCTTTTTACTGAATAAAAGGAAATTATCGGAATTGGACCAGACTTTTATTCAACTAATACGTTAAACGGCGACGATTCCACCTTGATGGACTCTGTTGGGCAGCCCTCCAGTGCATCATCCAAGTCATCAAATAAATCTTCTTCGACTTCTGCGGTGCCTTCATTTTCATCCAGGATGACGAATGCGACTCCCTCATCATTGTAATCAAAGATTTCCGGCGCAGCGGCACCGCATGCACCGCAAGCAATGCAAGTTTCTTGATCCACAATTGCATATTTAGCCATGATGCCTTCCTCCTTATCTCAATTTCATTAATTCTTTCTGCTTTCCCTACCGTCCAATTATCGTAACGTCACTGCAGTTTTCTTATTCATACACCCTTTTACCCACTGCCCCATTCATACGCTAATGATTTCATCATTCCGTTTATCCACGACACGAATGGCTTTTCCTTCTGAACGCGGAATGCCTTTTGGAATGTTAACAACAATATCCATCGTTACAAGACATGTGGATTTCATATGATGTTGAATCGTTTTCTTTAATTTCTCTACTTTTATATGCGCTAAGTCTTCTTCAATCTCTTTGTAGAAACCGCTTTCAATTTCTATATGCAGTTCAACACTATCCATATTCCCCTTCTTAACGAGGTGAATCTGGTAATGAGGAACAATACCCTCCATTTGGAATAACACACGCTCAATTTCAGATGGAAATACATTCACTCCCCTGACTATGATCATATCATCCGTTCTTCCTTTTACACGGGACATTCTTGTTGTGGTGCGTCCGCATTTACATGGTTCATGGGTAATGGAGGCAATATCGCCTGTACGATAACGAATGATTGGAAGCGCTTCCTTTGTAAGGCTTGTAAAGACAAGTTCCCCATCCTCGCCGTCCTCAACCGGTTCAAGTGTATCCGGATTAATGACTTCAACAAGGAAATGGTCTTCTGCGATATGCAGTCCATCCTGTGCTTCATGGCATTCTATTGCAACTCCTGGCCCCATGATTTCACTTAAGCCATAAATATCGACTGCTTTCAAATTAAGTTTCTTCTCTAGGGTAGCCCTCATTTCCTCTGACCACGGCTCAGCTCCGAAAATCCCATACTCAAGCCCATTGTTGGCTGGGTCAAGCCCCATCTCTTCCATCTTTTCTGCAATATTCAATATATAAGAAGGGGTTCCACAAATCCCACGCGGTTTAAAATCATTGATGATCGTAATCTGGCGATCGGTATTCCCCCCTGAAATAGGAACTGTGGCAACCCCTAACTTTTCTGCACCGCAATGGAGGCCCAGTCCACCTGTAAACAGACCATATCCATATGCGTTATGGAATATATCTGACTTGCGTCCTCCTGCAGCCACGATTCCACGTGCGACGATCGTTGCCCAGTTTTCCAAATCATTTTTCGTATACCCGACAATGGTAGGCTTCCCGCTTGTTCCGGATGAACCATGAATGCGTGTTACCTCTTCCATTGGAACGGCAAATAAACCGAACGGATACTGGTCACGAAGAGTCTGTTTTTTTGTAAATGGAAGCTTTGACACATCGCTTAAAGTTTGAATATCCTCTGGATCAATGCCCATTTCTTCAAACTTTTCTCTGTAATAAGGTACATTTTCGTATACATGGCTAATCGTTTTTTTTAGTCGTGCCGTTTGAAGACTTTCCATCTCAGCGCGGCTTGCCGTTTCAACTTCAGGATTGTACATTGTTTCAGCCCCCTCAAATTAGCTAGTGTTCCATCCGACTTCTCATTCATAACGATATTAAAACGGAATTTGAATTTATTGTTATGCTTCATTTTAAGATTAATACGTCATTTTAACGATGTCAATCATGTTTTGTATAATTTCACAAAACTTTTTTAATTTACATAATTTTCTGACTATGTTAATTTAATAATGGTATATCATATTATTAGTTACTCGTTTTAAAATCGTACTATAATTAAAAAGGGGGCTTATTATGGAACAACCGATTAAAATGGGTCATTTAGCAGAAAATCGTGACAACGAAACTAAGTATCGTCAATTAATTGAAACAGATGAGTTCAAGGATTTACTTCAAAAGAAAAAAGCTTTCATTGTACCTGTTACTCTATTCTTTCTTGCTTTTTATTTTATTCTGCCAATTTTAGCTGCTTATACGGATGTATTGAAAGGTGAAGCTTTTTTCAATATAACTTGGGCATGGGTATACGCACTACTCCAATTTGCTGTCGTTTGGATCGGGGGAATTGTATATATAAAAAAATCGGCGAAATATGACACAATGGCTAAAAACATTTTGAATAAATATCAGGAGGAGCTTGGCAAATGAGCATGTTATCCCTTACGCTTTTTTTAGGAATCATTTTGTTAACGCTTACAATAACCTATTACTCTTCTAAGAAGACGAAAAATGCCAGTGATTTTTATACGGCCGGCGGCGGATTGACAGCATGGCAGAATGGATTGGCCGTGGCCGGTGACTTTATGTCAGCCGCTTCTTTCCTGGGAATTACGGGTGCAATCGCACTGATTGGTTTCGATGGCTTTTACATGAGCATCGGGAACCTTGTTGCCTTTCTTGTCTTATTGTATCTTGTGTCGGAACCACTTCGCAATCTAGGTAAGTTTACGCTGGCAGACATGATTTCAGCACGCTTCAAATCAAAAAAAGTCCGTGGGATAGCTGCGGCTAACACACTTGTCATTTCAATCTTTTACATGATTGCACAACTTGTCGGTGCAGGAGGTTTAATTAAACTCTTGCTCGGCATCGATTATTGGCTATCCGTCCTTCTAGTTGGTGTATTGATGACGATTTATGTAATTTTCGGTGGAATGAGAGCGACAAGCTGGGTGCAGATCACCAAAGCTGTTCTTTTACTATGCGGTTCTGCTGTGTTGACGTTCATCGTATTTTCGCGTTTTAATTTCAACATTTCAGAGATGTTCCATCATGTCAAAACTGCAACACCGCTTGGAAATGAATTTTTGAATCCAGGAAATAAATACACCGATGGACTCGACATGATTTCATTTAATATGTCGCTTGTCCTTGGGGCAGCCGGCCTTCCACATTTACTCGTTCGCTTTTTTACAGTGAAGGACGCAGCTACTGCCAGGAAATCCGTGGTATATTCCACTTGGTTTATTGGAATATTTTTCATCATGACGATTTTCCTTGGTTTCGGGGCTGCTGCTTTCGTCGGTTTTGATAGAATTGTTGAAGCAAACTCGGCCGGGAACATGGCCGCTCCACTTCTTGCATTAACAGTGGGCGGGGAGTTCTTATTCGCCTTCGTTTCTGCTGTGGCATTTGCGACGATTTTAGCGGTTGTATCGGGTCTTGTTTTAACGTCGGCATCCGCTTTTGCACATGACATATATGGCGAAATCATCAAAGACGGAAACATTACGGAAAAACAGCAAATTCTTGTTGCCCGTATGGCCTCGATAAGCGTAGCGGTCATTTCGATTTTACTCGCTTTATTTGCACAATCTTTGAATGTCGCTTTCCTTTCTGTTCTTGCACTAGGAATAGCTGCCAGTGCCAATTTACCGATCATCCTATGTACAATATATTGGAAACGATTCAACTCAACCGGAGCAATCACCGGAATGCTATTCGGTTTAATCAGCTCCCTTATACTTGTCATGCTCAGTCCTAATGTATGGAATCCTGAGCCTGGAATGGGTATTTTCACAGGAGATCCCCTCTTCACGATGAGCAACCCGACTATTTTCACCGTGCCTCTTGGCTTTATCGGAGCCTATTTAGGCACAGTCTTGTCAAAGCCAAAAGATGAGGAGAACAAGTTTTCGGAAGTACTCTTCAAATCTAACACAGGATATGGAATAAGTTCTGCAAAAGACCATTAAAGGAAGGGAAGGTTTCAAATGACCATTCAATTAGATCAGGATATTCATGAATTGCATTACGATAAAATCAAGCAAGTGCTGGTGGACGAACCATATGCCTCTTTTCTCGGAATGAAGTTGACGAAACTCGGTCCCGGCACAGCGGAAGCTGAATTGATTCCTAGTGACCGCATGCTAAATAGCCACGGAACAGTTCATGGTGCGATTATCTTTTCACTTGCTGATTACGCGTTCGCCGCAGCCAGCAATTCATATGGCAAAATTGCGGTTGGCGTTTCAAACAACATCAACTTCTTATCAGCTGGCAAACGGGGTGAGACTTTAACTGCCAGAGCGGAAGAGATAAAGAAAAACCATAAACTGGCATGGTATAAAATAGACGTGTTAAATGAAAGGGAATTGATTGCAACCATGGAAGCGATGGTATACAGGAAAAATCAATATTTCGTCGACCAAGTTGAATAAGTAACGCTTGAAACCGGACAAGCAATCATCTTGTCCGGTTTCTTTTCCCCTTGATTTGCCCATGATACATACGCAGAGCTAATAAAAAGGGGATCCCCGATTTGGAATCCCCCTCCCTTATTTTATAACCCTTCTTCCTAGCTATTGACCGCAATACTGGAATCTATCACTTTTAGCCACTCCCCACGCTCCCTTTCACTGATTACATCAGACTCGTAAACTATTTTCCCTCTATTAATGGTAGCCGTGATTTGGCAAGGAAAGGTATGGCCCATATAAACGCTTTGCTTATGTTTCGCGAAGAAATTCGTTTCCGAAACTTCATGCGTACCATTAAGTGAAACGATGGCAAGGTCTGCATCCTTCCCTACCTTAATTTGTCCTTTTCTAGAGGAAAGACCGAACCTTTTTGCCGGGGCTGAAGCTGTCCACTCAGCGATTTTATGAAGCGGGATACCATGTAAAACTGCCAATTCTATCATCGACATCAGCGAAAATTGCCCCCCGCTTATTCCGCCCCACGCTTCAAAAATATTATGTATGGCAGGATCTTTCAGCTCAAAAGGGCATGGTGAGTGGTCAGAAGAAATCATATCGAATTTCCCTTCCATTAAACGGGTAATCAATCTTTCTTGTTCTTCTCTTTCCCTTAGCGGGGGAGCACATTTTGCAACCGCGCCTTTTTCTATTAAATCATCCTGATTGAATAATAAATAATGCGGACACGTCTCGACCGTCACATCCAGCCCCTTTTGTTTGGCCGATTCAATTTTTTCGATGGCCAAACTACTGCTAATATGGACAAAGTGCAGCGGACAGCCCGTTAACTCTGCATATGTAATGGCACGTTCCACAGCCTCCGCTTCCGCTTGCACAGGTCTTGTAGCTGCATAATCATTCGCACTGAATAGTCCATCCTTCTCTTTTTCCCGCTTGAACCACTGAGTGATCGGATCACTTTCCGCATGAAGGGCCAAGACCTTTCCCAATTCCGCTATTTTCTTCATTCCATGTAAAAGGGTGAAATCATCTGCCCGTTCAAACTCCTCATTTCCCGTCGCTGAAAGAAAGGCCTTAAATCCGATGACTCCGGATTTGGCGAGATCCTCTAAATCATCGATATTTCCCGGGACCAGTCCTCCCCATAATCCAAAGTCTACAACCGACTTCATCTCACCGAGCTTGCCCTTTTCAAGGAAAGCCTTTCGATCAATCGTTGAAGGGATTCCATTCAATGGCATATCGAAATATGTGGTGCAGCCTCCCGCCGCCATCATTTGCGATCCTGTTTCAAAGCCCTCCCAATGAGCGCGGCCAGGTTCGCTAAAATGCACATGGACATCAATCATACCAGGAAAGATATGCTGGCCATCCGCTTCATACTCTGCATCACCTTTACCATCCAGGATATCCCCAATCTTAACAATCACCCCATCCTGGATGGCGAGATCAGCTTTCTTCACTCCATCAGGAAAAACTACATATCCATTGCGGATAATAAGATCATATATTGACATACGGACCACTCCTCCAAAATAGTTTTATAATCAAAGAGAACCCCTTGATGCAGACACTTTCTCCGTCTTTCCCACATACACATCCAGTGCAGCCTGCAAAGCCTCTCCCCGATTAACTTGGAACCCCTGGCGCAAAAGGACAGCTTCCAAGGAAGCCAATACAAAGAGGATGTTTTCTTTCCTGCAACTGAATCCCATGGTCCCGATCCTCCAGATTTTCCCGTGAAGCGGACCAAACGAGGAAGCGATTTCGATGCCAAATTCATTCAACAGCATGACTCTTACAGCCTCACCGTCGATTCCTTTTGGAATTTCGATGCAAGTTACACACGGAAGTTTGTTTTTCCCATCCCCGAATAACGTTAGCCCCATTGCCTTGATCCCTCCAACGAGAGCAGCTTCGTGGAGTTCATGACGGGCAAAGCGCGTTTCCAGACCTTCTTCAAGCACAAGGCGCAACCCTTCACGTAACGCATAAATCATGGAAGTAGCTTCTGTATGGTGATTCAAGCGGCGCGGTCCCCAATAATCCTGCAGCATGCTTAAATCGAAATAATTACTGGTGATCGGACGGCGGAGCGAAACCTTTTGGTTGTCTTCATCCGTCGCAATACCACGTTCCACCTTTTTGCGGGACTGGATGATTTCTTCTATTCTCTCATTATACGTAATCGGTGCCATACCTGAAGGAACGGACAAGCATTTTTGCGTCCCTCCTATCAACCCATCAATACACCATTCATCCACCTTAACATCGGTGCCCCCGATGGAGGCAACCGCATCCACCACAAGCAGGACACCCAATTCACGGCAGGCCAACCCGATTTCCTTCAAAGGCTGCATACAACCAGTGGAAGTTTCCCCATGAACGATTGCTGTTATTTTAGGGGAGACTTTCTTGATTTCCGCGATGACAGCTTGCGGTTCGAACACCTCTCCCCAAGGACATTCCATCGTATGGACTTCAGCTCCGTATCGCTCACAGATTTCGACCAACAAATGACCGAATCTACCGAATATGGGAACCAGAACCTTATCTCCCGGCTCAATGATGCTGCATAAAATCGCTTCATTACCCGATCTTGAGGTGCCATCGATCGGGAATGCCCATTTATTTTTCGTTTGAAAAACCAAACGCAGCATTTCCATCACTTCATTCATGATTGTAGTGAATGCAGGATCGAATTGCCCTAATATCGGTGTGCTCATCGCCCTTAAAACACGCGGGTCCACTTCGACCGGTCCTGGTGTCATGATCGTTCTCATCGGTGCATTCAATTCTGAATATGCCATTTTCCCCAACTCCTTTAATAGGCTAATTTATATAGTATTTCACTTAAAACGTCGATTCCCTTTTCCATATCCGCAACACTCGTAAACTCCTTAGGCGAATGGCTGATCCCCCCCTTACTTGGAACGAACAGCAAGCAAGTCGGACAAAACGAACCAAATACCTGTGCATCATGGCCGGCTCCGCTGACCATATCTTGGTATGGTATATTTTTATCTTCAGTTATCTTTCGGACAAGGCGATTCATTTCCCGATCCATCGCAACAGGTTTGACATCCATCCATTGTGAAACCTCCAACTTCATTTCAGCCTCCTTTGCCAAGGAATCGAAAGTCGAAAAGATTTCCTTACAAAACCTTTCAAGAACCTCTTCCTCGTGATGCCTGATATCGAGACTGAGCTCCACTTCACCAGCAATGACATTCGGAACATTAGGCTTAACATCCATTCTGCCAACCGTCGCAACTAAACCCGGGTCCATCCCCTTCGCTTTTTTCGTTAAAAAAGAAATGAATTCCGAAGCAAAACCGACAGCATCCTTCCTGTATGACATGGGAGTGGTGCCCGCATGATCACTCTCACCCATGATTTTAACCGTATAACGGCGCTGCCCGACAATATGGCTGACGACCCCAATTGCATTCTCATTCTTTTCAAGCACCATCCCCTGTTCTATATGAATTTCGACGAACCGTTCAATATCATCGCGGACCGGGGTTTTATAGGCTTCAGGTTCAAACCCTGACTTTTTCATGGCTTCCAAAAAAGGAATTCCTTCTGTATCTTTTAAATCCCTGACATGCTCAAGACCATAGATTCCTTTAATATTCCTCGACCCCCAAAACGTTAAGGGAAATCTGCTTCCTTCCTCCTCACAAAAGGAAACGACTTCAATCGTCTTTCGCGGCGCCCCATAGGCCTTATACAACCTCTTAACTGCCAGGAAACTAGCGATGACCCCATATGCGCCGTCATATTTCCCCCCATCCTTGACCGTGTCTATATGAGAACCAGTCAGAATGATTCCACCGGAGAGATCCGCTCCCTCAAGCCTGCCAAACAAGTTGCCTACACTATCAAAATATGTACTGAGCTTTTCTTTTTCCATCTCAGCTTTCATTGCCTGCTGAGCGCTCATCCATTCCTTGGAATATAATAACCGGGTCACCCCATTATTCTCCGTTGCCCCGAAAGATGCCAACCATTCTATCATCGACGCAACATCATCCTTTTCATCTATGAATTTTTCGATTTGAATGCCCATCACATCGCTTCCCTTCTCAATATCCATTCATGTTATGAATATTCACAAATTTATGTTATCTATTATTTTACTTGCTTTCGCATTTAACTTCATTGACAATTCTGTTAGTATTTCGGTGTTTTTTTGTGCAAAATAACCAACTGAAAGTAAGCCAATAAAAGAAGAGAGCGCCCATTAAACCGGACACCCTCTTTTTATCAACTTGTATAATTTGAACCTAAGCCCAATTCCCTCAATAGCTGACGATAAGCGATCGACGTCTTATCTGCCGCGATATGCGCTTCCGCTTGCAAATCGAGAGGCAGCTCCTCCGGCTTTTGATTTTCCACCATTTCCTTATCTTCATTGAAAATCTGCAAATTGAATTCATAAGTATCTTCAACCGGGGCATCTATATCAAAGTTACGGGCCATCGGCGAAAACATTCTTGTCTTTCGTGCCGAAACCGGACTGGCACAGTTCAGGATGTGAAGTTTTCCATCCTCCGGGAAATGGACAGTAAGCCTGGCCGCCAGCGGTGGATAGATATCAAAAACACGCAGCCACTCAAAGTTGTCAGGTTCTAAATGCCGCATGCCTTTTCCGTAATTACTGACGGAACTTAAGTATTCCACATGCAGGCCATACTCCGTTTTTTCCACCTTATAACTAGGAACGATAGGATTGTTACGATCAGCGAAGCTTTCCGAATGAACCCAAGCAAAGTGGGACACATCCAAAAAACCTTCCATCTGCCGACCGGCTGAACCGGCAATGTCTATGGATGGCGGCAGGATGTTCAAATATTCCTCATCATCCCAGGCCGGTAACTTCGGAATATCCTCTTTATCGCTCGCAATCGAAGTCCAAACTAAGCCGTAGCGCTCTATCGCGGGATAAATATTAATGCAAAGACGCGGGGATATTTTAGCGTTGGGATGCGCAGGTATCCCCGTACAATTCCCTTCCGGACCATATCTAAAACCGTGGTAAGGGCATACGATATCATCACCATCCACCCACCCCATGCTTAATGGCACACCGCGATGCAGACAAAGGTCCCTCGCAACGATAATCTTCCCATTGGCCCGATAAAGGACAAGGTGCACATCCAGAAGTTTAATGCCTATCGGTTTTTCCGATACTTCCTCGACTGCAGCCACAGGAAACCAATATTGCGATAATACATCCCAGTCCCCTTTGCTGAATGTGCATTCTTTCGGAAACGGCGTTACTCTTTTTTTCTTACCGGAAGCAACTATGCCTTCACTCATTTTATCGTCTCCCTTATCCTCACGTTAATTTTTTATAAATATTAACAAAATCGAGATAATATGTCACTAACAATGTTATAAAACCTAACATGCAAATACTTTTTTATTTATCCAGCAATCCATACAATGAAATTTGCAGGATATGCCAAAGGGTTTGTATGATATGATAATGAAAATCCGCAAAACACGTTAGTAAACGACTAATATCAGTAACATGCACTATTTTAAAACAGATTCATTTCCCCTGTATTTATAAACTTACACTCAATACTCTAATTTTCCAAAATGAGGTGTTTCAGATGAAGGTAGCCGAACTTTTAACATTGCCAGCATTAACCGGCATGCATTTAATTGCCGGAGGAACAGGGATCGAACGGGAAGTCCGCACAGTCAATATGATGGACGCTCCGGATATCATCAACTTTTTAAAACCAAATGAATTCCTTGTAACGACGGCTTATCACATAAAGGACAAGCCGCATCTCTTGTCATCACTTGTCGAAGCGATGGCAAGCCAAGGCTGCGCAGCCCTAGGAATAAAGACAAGGAGGTACATAAAGGAAATACCTGAGGAGGCACTGGTTCTTGCCAATGATTTATCCTTTCCAATCATTGAACTCCCGGCCGAATTGTCACTCGGAGAAATCATCAACCATACATTACGGGGGATTTTGGATCAACGTGCAGCGGAATTGACCTTTGCCATGGAAACACATAAGCAATTCACAAACTTAATCATGCGCGGCAAAGGGATTCAAAAGCTGCTTGATCATTTATCGGATATGATTGGATACCCCATCTTATTAGTTGACCAGTACCTAAAACCGATATTCCAACCAATCTCTACATCCGGAATTATTCCAATAATCAAAAAAATGAGCGAAGAGGGATTCCGATTCCACAAAACCAAAACGTCTTTCTTTTCATTTTCGTCCCTTTCCAATAAACAGCCCTATACCGTCTTCCCCATCTTTATGAATGAAGAAAAATTTGGTTATTTGACGATATCGGGAGAAATCAAGACTAGCGATAACCTCATAACATTGACGATAGAACAGGCAACCAATGTCATTTCTTTTGCCTTGATGAAAGAACACGCCCTTAAACAGCATGATCGGAATATCCGAAATGATTTCTTCCTTCATTTTCTTGATGGCAGTTTCTCCTCACAAGAGGAAATCATAAATCGGGCAAAGGAGTTTTCCTTACCCAATGAACAAACCTATATATGCGCAGTCGGAAAGATCGATGAATCCGATTCGGACATAAGTTACACACAGCTGCAACGAAGGGCTGATTCGATATACGAGTTTTTGGAAGATGAACTTTGCCTATCACCCAATCCCATTCACCTCTTTACCAAAGGCAAGAAATGCATTCTTTTATATGAAGTGAATGAAGTCTCTGCCGACGTTCTCCAGACTGTCGAAACCTCGCTAAAATCATTGCAAAGGATAACAGCCAGCCAGTTCGGCTGCACGATTTCTTTCGGAGTGAGCCATTTGAGCCAGAGTTTTTTACAGACCAAGAACTCTTTCAAAGAAGCGAACGACTCCCTTCTCGAAGGAGGTCTTTCGAAAAGGACCGAATACATCCAAATATTCCGAACGAAGGATATTATGGAATTATTGAGGATCATCCCCGAAGAAGACCTCATGAATTTTCACCATTATGCACTACAGGGATTTTCAAAGGTTTTCACCGAGGAGGAGCAATCTTTATTACAGACATTATCCGTCTATCTCGAAACTCATTGTCAAATATCTGAAACTGCCAAAAGGTTATTCGTACATCGAAACACAGTTGTATACAGACTCGAGAAATGCGAAGAGCTGCTCGGCAAGAGCCTGAAAGATTCGGAGACCACACTCCAGATACGGCTTGCCCTTCGCATTAAAACCTTACTTAAAATATAAAACAAAAGCCTCCCATCACTTTATGCAAGTTGTCTATATCCACAACCAAAAATTGTCTAATCTAACTAATGACAATTTTCTGATTTTTTATTATGATATTAATCATAACAGAATCACGTGATATAAAATGACATGCTATTGCAGAAGGGAGTTTTTTTATGAATGACAGAATTAACAAGTCCAAGGCCTTCTCGTTAGGTCTTCAGCACGTTCTTGCCATGTATGCTGGTGCCATATTGGTGCCGATCATCGTCGGCGGGGCATTGGGATTCAATTCTCAACAGTTAGCCTACCTTATTGCCATTGATCTATTGACCTGCGGGATCGCTACATTATTGCAATCTTGGAAAAATAAATATTTTGGCATTGGCCTCCCGATAGTTTTGGGAACTTCTTTCGTCGCAGTCACCCCCATGATATCCATCGGCAGCAATTATGGCATTTCCGCTATCTATGGATCAATCATCGCCGCTGGATTATTCATCATTTTTTTCTCCAACATATTTGGTAAACTGCTTAAATTATTCCCGCCTGTCGTGACCGGTACCGTCGTCATCATCATTGGATTATCCTTAGTGCCCACCGGCATAAAGAATATGGCTGGCGGTTCCGGCAGCAAAGACTTTGGCTCAGCCGAGAACTTGATGCTTTCTTTAGGAGTCCTCGCCGTTATTCTGTTAATCAATCGCTGCTTCACTGGATTCATTCGCTCCATTTCCGTTCTGATTGGCATCATAGCAGGAACGATCGCTTCAACGTTTTTTGGGAATATGGACTTTTCCACCGTTGCCGAGGCTTCTTGGTTCCATATTCCCGCTCCTTTGTACTTCGGTACACCCAGCTTTGAAATAGCACCCATACTTACGATGATGTTGGTTGGCACAGTCATCCTTGTCGAATCCACTGGCGCATTCCTTGCTCTCGGAAAAATAACCGGCAGGGAATTGAGTGAAAAAGATATTGTCAAGGGCTACCGGGCAGAAGGCCTTGCCTTCACTTTAGGCGGGATTTTCAATGCCTTTCCTTATAGTACATTCGCCCAGAATGTAGGCCTCGTTCAATTATCCGGTGTGAAAAAAAGAACAATCACCATTGTAGCCGGCTTCATTTTAATCGGGCTTGGACTTGTACCGAAAATCGCAGCACTCGCTACCCTGATTCCTACTGCCGTTCTCGGGGGTGCTACCGTCGTCATGTTCGGAATGGTCGTTTCATCAGGAATTAAAATGTTGAATGACGTCGATTTCTCGGATAATGCTAATTTATTGGTCATTGCTTGTTCAGTCTCACTCGGACTGGGCGCCACCGTCGTTCCCGAGTTATTCTCAAGCCTGCCGGAAACAATCCGTATCGTTGTCGGTGATGGAATCATCACAGGAAGCCTGACAGCCATCATCCTGAATGTGATCTTGACTCCTCGAAGGAAAAAGGCGGCAGATAGAACCATCGCGGAAACAGATCAGTTCATGGCAAAAAGCATTTAAAAAGGAGCCCTTAGAATGATTACTATTAAGTCACTAAATGCAATTAGCGAAAAGGAGTTCACGATGTTCCTTGGTGATACTTTCGAACATTCACCTTGGATTGCAGAAAAGGCGGCAGCCAATAGACCATTTTCATCTATCATCAATCTGCATCGATGCATGGTGGACATTGTAAGCAATTCGTCAAAGGAAGAAAAGTTAACATTAATCAGGAAGCACCCGAACCTAGGGGACAAAGTTGAAATGAGTGATGATTCGACTAAGGAACAGCATGGCGCCGGTTTAAAGGACCTTACTGCCGATGAATATGAAAGTTTCATATCATTGAACCGGCAATATATGAATAAATTCGGCTTTCCATTTATCCTGGCTGTACGCGGTAAAGATAAAAATGACATATATCAATCGATGAAAACAAGGATTCACCATTCAGAAACAATAGAGTTCGATAAGGCCCTATCTGAAATTCATAAAATTGCCCTATTTCGTTTACAGGATAAAATAAAAATCGAAGGAGAGAATTCAATGAAAAATAAATCAGCCGCACAAACACTAAGTTATGGAAAAGGAAATGTTTTTGCCTATAGGACCTATTCAAAGCCTTTAACCGGAATCAAACAAATACCAGAATCCACTTTTTCAGGCAGAGATCATATCATTTTTGGCACCAATGTAAAAGTTTCCATTGGCGGCTCCTCTTTTCTTCCCTCCTTCACAGAAGGAGACAATTCCATGGTCGTCGCGACAGATTCGATGAAAAACTTCATCCAACGTCATTTAGCCACATTCAAAGGAGCAACATTAGAAGGATTTGCTTCATATGTGTCAGAAGCCTTCCTGAACAAATATCCTCAAATCGATACGGTTAAATTGATTGCCGAGGATATCCCTTTCGAAACTGTGACTGAAGCGACGGATCTTCAATTGAAACCGAGTGACCTTGTATTCAAAAAGTCCCGCAACGAACGGGCCAAGGCAGCCGTCGAAATCATCCGCGGGGAAAACGGCAGCGAAATCGTTCAGCAAAGCAGTTCCATCCTTGACCTTCAATTAATAAAAGTAAGCGGGAACTCTTTTGTCGGTTTTGTCCGTGATGAGTATACGACGCTTCCCGAAGATGGAAATCGGCCGCTTTTCATCTATTTGAATCTCCACTGGGTCTATGAGGATCAAAAGGATGCATTCGGCGTGGATCCTTCTAAATACGTGGCTGCTGAACAGATAATCGATATTGCTACATCCGTTTTCCATGAAATGGAGACTCCTTCGATCCAAAATCTGATTTATGAAATCGGCTGCCGTATTTTAACCAGATTCCCTCAGCTTCTTGAAGTTACATTCGAATCACAAAACCACACATGGGATACAGTCGTTTCCGAAATCCCGGCATTCAAAGGAAAAGTATATACAGAGCCGCGCCCGCCATATGGCTTTCAGGTCTTCACCGTTAAAAAAGAAAATCTCGAAAATAACAAAATCCTGGCTGCTGCTGAAGAAAACATCGGTTAAGGAGTATTTATGCCTGGTATAACAACACATATATTGGATTTAATGCATGGCCAACCTGCCGAAAACGTGACGATTGAATTATATTTTTCCGAATCATCCACCGCTGACTGGCAGCTGCTCCAATCAGCGGTCACAAATACAGACGGGAGGCTCGATGCCCCGCTGCTAAACGCAGAAAACACTAAAATGGGAAACTACGAAATCATTTTTCATATCGGGGATTACTTCCGGAATAAGTCCATCGAGCTTCCTGATCCGCCCTTTTTGGACCAGGTACCCGTCCGTTTCGGACTATCTTCCCCATCCTCTCATTATCATGTGCCACTGCTCGTTTCCCCATGGGGCTATCAAGTGTATCGGGGAAGTTAAAAGAAACTGCCGGAGAAGACCTTCTCCGGCAGTTTCTTGTTTGATCGATTACAGTCAGGATAGTTAGCTGGATAAGCAACCTAAATGTGTACAAATGAAAAGCATCAGTAAAGGTGGATAGCGAGTCTTTATACTGATTCTTGATTTCAAAAGAAGATGAGGAAACTATATAGCAAATGCGAACTAATCAAAACTGGCAATTTCTTCAAATTCCTTACCTAAATATTTATAACTCACAGATAATGAATGAACTTCGACACTATGTTTTATGGACAGCGCATAGACAGAAACAATATCTTCTTTATTCTTATTCACTTCTTTTTCAGGCTCAATTTCTATTGAGTCATAATCCATAAACTCATATCCCGGATCATCGAAAGTATCTGTAATAGCAAATCCTTTACCTGTTTTATTTACTTGTAGCTTAACTATATCGGGTTTTTCAGTACCGTTAACGTGGATATCAAGTAATTGAATATCACGAAATCCCGTATTCTCTAAAGTTACTAATATGACCTTTTTATCTTCTCCTGTTCCTAATAAATCCGCTTCAAGATTTGGTTGAGCAAGTATAACATAAAGTGCAATACCTATAATAACAATTACTCCAAATAAAACCCCGATTTTTTTCACTGCGAACCTCCATCGTCTGACCCTTATTCTAGATATTCAACCCTGATACATTAATCACCGCCCCCCCTTACATATATTGTATATCAAAGGTCTAGCTTCACAACAGGAAATTAAGTTTTATAAAGCAGCTGCACTAAACAAAAACGCTATTGTTCTGCGGTCTTCTATGTCACTACATTTTAGACAAGCACCAGTTTGAATTATCGTTGCAATGCTTTTTTATCGGGACGCCGAATTACTACAATGCTCTTTAAAATAATGGGATATTTTAAATATAGGAGCTATTTATCTTAAACTGTGGGTTTGTTCACATAGTGGTGGTATTAGAAGCACAGAAAAGGTCAGTTAAGACTAGTAAGAGGGGCTATAATATCCTTACCAAATAGCGGCGTGCAACTAAATGAAATAAGCTAAACACATAACAAAACCCCACCTGTTCCCATAGCACCTGGTGGGGTTTTTAACTGGCTTCTACATCTACATCAACCGGGAGGTCCATCTTGTGCAATCACGCCCTTTCATTTAAACGGCTAATTTACTGTATTCATCCAACTGGTCTTTGGTTAGATTTTTGATGAAGTGGTCGAAGTTTATCGACTCGATTTCATACCTTTCACAAATCTTTAAATAACTTTCATAGGCTTTATCATGAATATTCATCATTTTGACTCCTCCTTCTGTTATATAACAATAAATTTAACTTATTAATAATATATAACAACTGTATTTTCCCGTCAATGTATTTTTCTGAAAATTCGGTAAGATTTTCATTCTCTTAGTATTTCCCATATTGTTCTTCGCTAACCGTCGTATAAAGAAAAAGCCGCCTTAGCGACAGCTCCGTTCAAAAGCTAATTTACCCGTTTTTTCTTTAAGGCAAGAAATAAAATGCCTGTTACATTAACGACCATTTGAATAGCGTAAAAAACCAACTCTCCATAAAGGAAAATTGGTTTTTTTCTTTTGAACTATAGATTATCTAAGCAATGCAGTCAGTAATTATTTGTAACTGCTTCAAGCACAACAGTTCACACCTGTGTTTTCAGTTGTACTACCTAAAATTTAGCGCGTCCAAAACAGTCTGAGCAGGTAATACTACCTGCCATTTCTTTGATGATTAACTAAACAGCGCTTTGTTTGTTCCCTTTTTTGAAGGGGATGGGGTTGGGAGTATTTCTTTTTGTAATATAGGGCCGTATGTATCGACACGGCGGTCTCTAAAGAATTGCAGAATTTTTCTAGTCTCTTCTATTTCTTTTAAATCAATTTCTTGCACAATAATTCCTTCTTCATCATCAAGTGAAGCTAGAATATTCCCGAAGGTATCACTAATGAATGAACCGCCGTAAAAATTCATGTCCTTTTCCTGGCCCACTCGATTTGTCGCAGCAACGAATACACCATTAGAAATGCCATGAGCGGAAATTGCCTTTTCCCAGGATGATCTTGTCGATATCTCGGGATGATCTGGCTCTGAACCAATAGCGGAAGGATAGAATAATATCTCTGCACCTTGTAAGCTCAAAATTCGGGCAACTTCTGGATACCACTCGTCCCAACAAATCCCGACTCCTATTTTTCCATAAGCCGTTTCATAGACAGGATACCCAGTATTGCCTGGAACGAAATAATATTTTTCATGATATTGGGGACCATCCGGAATATGATTTTTTCTTGTAATCCCTAAACATTCTCCATCAGCATCAAATACAGCTGCACTATTAAAATAAATTCCAGCACCTGCTCTTTCGTAAAAAGGGACAATCAAGACAATTGCTAATTCCTTTGCTAATTCACCCATTTTGGCTAATGTACCGCTATCTACATCTTCAGCTAAATCATAATTTTTCACACTGACCGTTTGCGGAAAATACTGCGAAGAAAATAATTCCTGTAGGCAAACGATTTGTGCCCCTTTATTTACTGTTTCTTTTATTTTCTCTATCGTTTTTTGAATATTTTGCTCAATGAATTCTCCGCAATGAATTTGAATAAGGCCAACTTTTACTTTTGACATTTTCTCACTACCTACCTTTTAATATTCTTTTATCTTATACCTTTTGGACGACCTGGTTTTCATATACGATCTTTCCATCCATAATCGTCATCTTCACTTCTGTTTCAAGAATTTCCTCTGTTGATATGCTAAATAAATTTTTATTTAATACTGCGATATCCGCTATCTTCCCTGCTTCCAATGTGCCTAATTCTTTATCTCTGAAAGACCCGAATGCCGGTGTAGCCGTGTAATATTTTAACGCTTGTGCCAATGTTACTCCTTCTGACTCTTGCCACGCCTTCCCGGTTAAATCTTTTCTCGTGATTGCCTGATAAATACCCATCATGGGATTTAGGGGCACTACAGGAAAATCTGTACCAAAGGCAATTTTAGCACCAGTATCCACTAGTGTTTTGATAGGATAATAGAGAGGTTGTTGTTTTTCACTGATTCTAGCTGTATATGCCTCACTTTCCATTAATTCAATATGTTTAGGTTGAAAGGAAGCGATTACATCTAATTCCTTAAAGCGATGAACATCATCCGGGTGCAATACCTCCACATGTTCAATGACATGTCTAGCATCTCTTTGTCCATTTACGTTTCTCGCTTCTTCAAATGCATCCAATGCTAAGCGGACAGCACCGTTACCAATAGCATGGAAACGAATTTGAAAATTTTCCTTATCTGCCTTTTTTACTAATTGTTTAATTGTTTCAGCTGGATAAGTTGTTCCGCCTTTTGTATCTGGACGGTCTTTGTAATGATCCAATAAAAAAGCAGTATGACTTGTCACAACACCATCTATAAATTGTTTTAATCCAGAAAAGGTAAGCTTGTCTGACTGATAATTTTTTTGTAATTCCTTCGCGGCAGCTAAATCCATTTTTAACTCAGGCGAAAAGTGAATTCTGGTTGTAAGTAACCCTTCTCTCTCAAATTCCTTAAAAATTTCAAGGTCGTCTAATGGATTTGGCGCAATTTTAGCTCCGTATAAATCATTAACGGATGTGATTCCCAATCTTTTTGTTTCATTAAGAAAACCTTGGAATAGGTTTACACGTTTTTCTTTCGGTAATTTGTATGCATGTTCTGATGCATACCCAATTGCCTGTTCAAATAAAAGGCCTGTCAGTTCCCCATTTTCATCTTTTCCAATTTCTCCATATTCCGGATCTGGTGTATCCTTCGTTAATTGAATCATTTCCATTGCTTTACTATTGATCCATGCGTAATGCACTTCTGCATTGAATAATAAAACAGGACGATCACAAATATATTTATCTAGTGTTGTTCTATGTGGCAGCACTTTGTTCTTCCAATTGGTATGATCCCAGCCAACACCAAATATCCACTCATCATTTGGTCTCGTTTCTGCAAATTCACCTACTATTTTGGCTGCCTCTTCTTCTGAAGCTGCATCAAATAATTTGGCACTATCCTTCTGTAAAATGCTTCCCATCATAATGTGCATATGAAAATCATGAAATCCCGGTATAATTAGTCCCTCTTCCATGTCATACACTTTTGTTTGATCTCCAAGGAATGACATTATATCTTCTTTAGAACCGATTTTAATAATTTTATTATCTTTAATGGCGATAGCTGCTTTTATTGGCTCATCTTGTAACCCAGTAAAAACATGTTGACCTGAAAGAATGATGTCTGCACTTACCATTTTTATCCTCCTTGATGAATATAGTTTTATGCCTGAATTTCTTTTTCAATCGCACTATCAATAGAAAGCTCTGGCGGCCGCTTACTAAACATTTTCGTATTTGAAAGCAGCATGATGAAACCAATTCCTAACCATCCCAGTCCGAGTAAAAGTGCCTTTGAATCAAGACTGGTCCATAACCAAATTGTGAAACCAGTACCAATCAGAGGCAATATTAGGTATTTTAGTGTGTTCATTCCGTTTCGCTGGTTTTCTCTAATAAAATAATGGGAAATAACTGAAAGGTTAACAAAGGTAAAGGCAACAAGCGCCCCAAAGTTAATAAAGGATGATGCTGTCACTAAATCAACAAATAAAGCAGATAAAGCAAAAATACCCACTAAGATGATGTTGTGTGTTGGAGTTTGGAATTTTGGATGAATATGACCAAATATTTTCTTTGGAAGAACTCCATCTCTCCCCATCGCATACAAAAGTCGCGAAACACTTGCATGAGCTGATAAACCAGATGCCAGCCCCCCGGTAATATATCCTGCTAGAAAAATAGATTGAAATAAATTACCCCCTATGTACATGGCGATTTCCAAGGAAGCGGAATCTGGATCTTTAAAAGCTTGGAAATTTGGGTAAACAAGGTGACTGATGTATGAGATGGTGACAAACAGACCTCCCCCTATTAATGCGACGAGGAAAATGGCTTTTGGTATTATTTTTTTCGGATTAATGGTCTCCTCTGAAAATGTGGTAACAGCATCAAATCCTAAAAAAGATAAACATAAAACAGAAGATCCTGCTAGTACTAAAGATAGTGGTATATCTCCATTCACAAATGGAGAACTCATGAATAATGTTCCTGAACCCATTCCGTTAAGCAACCCTTTAATCGAGAGGAATGTAAATATAACTATTATTAGAAATTGACAGGCAACTAATAAAACATTTATTTTTGTTGCTATTTTCACTCCAATTATATTTACAGTGGTGATTAAAATGACAAAGGCAATTAACCAGAAGGAAAAAGGAACGGATGGAAAATATGCGTTTAAGTAAATAGCGATCAGTAATCCATTGATCATTGGCAAAAATAAATAGTCCAATAGGATAACCCAGCCCACTAAGAACCCAAGGTGAGGATTAAGAGCCTTTTGAGTAAATGTATATGCAGAACCGGCAACAGGGTAGGCCTTAACCATTTGACCATAACTATAGGCTGTAAACAGCATACCAGCCAAAGCTATGATATAAGCAGCAGGTACCATCCCTTTCGTTATTTCCGCAACAACCCCATAAGTAGAAAAAACTGTTGTAGGTGCCATATAAGCCAATCCAAATAGCACTAAAGGAAATACCGTTAACGAACGTCTTAATTTTGCATTCTCCATGTATCACTCCACCCTTATTCGTGATTAATTAACTTATATGCAAATACCATACCAAGTGGGGAATAATGGTATTTTGCCAACAATTGCAATATACAGATTATTTAATGAATTAATAGGCTTATGCAATTCTACATCAATTATTTAATATTGCATAATTAGTCGTCAGTGACGGAAGTTAATACCAGTTCGACTACTTCTTGAATGCACCTTTTTATTCCATAAGAAAAAGAGCTGCCAAAGCAACTCCTTTGAAAGAGTAAATTAACAATAGTCGAAAATATTTGTAGATTTTATAAAAAGTTTCTCTAAAACTTCTTTAAAGACAGTTCCGATCTTAAGCTAATGCACCACTTATTTAAATGCATTTTTCACGTTCCGTTTGTTGACAAAAAGGCGGTTGGAAAGTTTCCCTGCATTTTTTTCCTTTTAAAAGTTCCAGCTTGATTTCTGAAATCCGCTCCCTTTCCGCCGACTGTCTGCCAAGCCTCCTCAACGCGTCTGTGGGGTCTCCGCCAGCCAGTTATTCGGCAGGTGTGTCGCAAATTTCTTCAATCCATTAAGGATTACTGTGAAAAATAAAGGTTAAACAGTCTTAATCAAGGTTTTGGATGAGACCATTTGTGTACAGTCTGTACATATAAAGATTTAAGTGTTAGTGCTATCTTGTTTCAATTGCCATACGCAAGTTCGAGATGACTCCAAGAAGCAATATTAACGAACAAACCATTTTTTCAAAAGCTGTTCCAAATAATTGCAGGATAAACCCAAATGACCAAAGCACAACAAAAAACCAACATATCACGGTTATTCCTTTATATAATATATTTCTTCCAACAAACAGGGTGAAAAAACCTCCAATTATAGAAATAATGGTATTCATAATAGAAATTGGTAGCTGAGTAGCCAGAGATTCAGACCTTCCACCATTAACCCATGTCAATGGGATAATGCCGTTAATAATAAGAACATGGATTAAGATAGTCAAAGAGTAAAAGCTAATCCCCATAAATACAGCTGTTTTCATATCAATTTTTCTAAGTCTTTCTAACAGGCAATCACCTCATTTCTCCCCGTTATCATATTATTTAATTTAGTGATGTTCTATTCATATATCTATGTCGTATGACACGTTACCCCTTTGCTCAAAAACCCCTCATCAACGAATCAAGGTAAAATTAAAAGGCATGAGCCCGGTAGATTACCGGGTTCATGCCCTCAAGGCTGCCTAAGTAAATAAAGTGTCTAACTTTTTGGGTTCACTTACTTATGCAAATCCTTGTATTTTCCCCTTCATTCTTTCAATGAATGGGGAGGATACTTCTGTTGGATATAGCGTATTAGTGCAGTGACGACTTGCGGACCGGATTCTACGAGTCTACCTTGTTCAAATGCAGTGAAGTTATCACCGCCTGAAGCCAAATAATTACTAACCGCTACTTCATATTCGTTGCTTGCCTGAATCTCTTGACCCTTCATATCTTTCAGCGCAACAATGCGGTTGCCAATTGGAGAATCGGGGTCCCAATTATACGTTAAACCAACCGTTTGTAACCTATTTTCATAATCTTTCGTCCACTGCTGTTCTAAAGCAAGTTTTATCTGCTCTCCTGTTAAAATTAACTTACTGACATTATGACCCATAGGCACGTTTGTATAAAGGTCTTCTACAGTGATTTTCCCTTTTTTTAAACTTTTTCGCATTTCGCCCTGATGGACAAAAGCTATATCTACCCCCATGGCTTCCCGCTCAGATTCTGCAATCATTTTCGCTAATGGGGATTCACCGTTTGCACCTTGATTTCGTCTGATTTCTTCCGGCATTTCCCCTATTACCTGATTAAAATTGCTCCCCAATCTTTTTCTATATTTATTTAGAAGAGCAACCGTTTCTTCATCCGGTTTTATATGAAGATGTGAAGTGGCAACTATCTTTGCTTGTTTCTTAACAATAATTTTAGTATGTGGGTCAATTTCAAGATTTACTTGAGAAAAGGCTTTCCCGTTAGAATAAGCTTGAACGATCAGTTTACCCGCTGCAATGGTATTGGCATATTCATGGCTGTGACCCGCAAAAATGACATCGACCTCATCATCGATTTTTGGAGCCATCTCCACTAAAGCTCCACTGGAATTTGCTCCTGCCTTATCTGATTTAGCTGAATCATGTGCCAGTACAACAATCACTTTGATCCCTTTTTCCTTTAAAAGCTTAACGGTTCGGTTAATAGCTGAAACTTCATCCGTAATTTCTACTTCTTTTCGATTTTCAGGTGCCACATACAGGTTGGTCTCTTTTGTGACCACACCGATAAATCCAATATTAATTCCGTCAATTTGTTTAATAACATACGGTGGTAACAAAGGAGTACCCGACTTTCTGTCGATGATATTTGCAGAACTGTAAGCAGTATTGGCACCTTGAAAATAACCTGTTTTTTTATTGAATCCTCCATGAATGAGACGTTTCATTTCATATACGCCTTCGTCCAATTCATGATTTCCAGGTGTCCCGACATCAAAGTGCAGGAGGTTTAAAAATTCAATCGTGGGTTCGTCTTGAAATTGAGAAGAGATTGGAGGACTTCCTCCTACCATATCACCAGCATGAACGAGTAATGTATTTGGTTTTTCTTGTTTATATTTTTTTAAATAGGCAGCCAAGTATTCAGCACCGCCCGCCATGGTTCCTGAAACCATTTGATATTTGTTTAGTTGGCCGTGAAAATCATTAACGCCTAATAATTGTAGTTGGATGTAGCGGTTGGATGTGGAATGATCCGTTGTGGAATGATTGGATGAGAATGCTGTGATTTTATAAGTTACGAAAATGATGATAAATACCAAGATGAATAAAGAAGATATGGCCTGAAATTTTGACAATTTCCGATCCCTCCCTCTAGATGTAAATCAAGAATAACTCTTGAATTTTATATCCGTATAAAGGGACCGTGATTTTTTGTTATATTTCATATAATAATTGTTAAGTTAACCAAGTACATGCATATCTTTTTAAAATACTCATACGGCTTAACATTTAGAAATCTGTTAAGATTTTGATTAGCAAAAAATACAGTTTTATTTAAAAAGGCTCTAATTTTTCTACCCATTAAACCGATAGTACTTGAATTTATCCTATTCTTAAAAATTTCACTTATTTTAGTTCAATTAACGCACTCCTTTAGTTCAGATTCCCCGGCCTAATTTGGTACTAATGGACGGCTCTAATCATATTCTTATAAAAAGAAAACAATAAGAAGGGGTGCAAAGTCAGTTGATAAAAGTTAAGGTTGGTTTACGGCCCATTGTAAGTAAAATAAATTTACCTACTGTTTTGAAAACAACCATACTTCCAGGTGACTCCATTGAAAGATTATTTATTGCAACCCAGGTAGGAGAGATCTTTTACATAGGAAACGGAGATATAAGGACTTTTTTAGATATTCGCCCGCGAATCCTGAAACTAGGTGCATCTGGTGGCGGATATGATGAACGGGGATTGCTAGGCCTAGCGTTTCATCCCGAATTTTATTATAACGGTCTGTTTTATCTTCATTATTCAGTAGCTGGAACACAAGGACCAGGTGCTCTTTCTGAATCTTTTAAGCCTGACCCGTGTGATCCCAAAACTTTAAACCTAAGGTGGATGAATAGAGAAACTAAATATGATCATATTGATACAATTGAAGAATGGATTTTACAATCGAATGGTCAACCCCAAAAACGACGGACATTACTTAACTTAAGACGACCATTTTCAACTCATAATGGGTTCAATAGTTTGAACTTTTCACCTGAAACAGGAAAACTTGTTTTAACAACCGGGGATGGCGGATCACGCTATGATCCATTTAACTTAAGTCAGGATGATCTGGAAATCGCCGGTAAAATAATTGAAATTGATGTAGGTAAGAATATGTACGTCAATGATCCACCCATTGTCACACGTTTCAATGAACTTCCCACACCCATTCAGGAAACGCTCATGGTAATGGCAAAAGGGGTGCGCAATATACCAGGCATTTCATTTCAAAGATTTTATAATCAGTATATTAAATATGCGGGAAATGTCGGCCAGCGTTTGGTCGAGTCGATTTTTTCATTCGTTCAGTATAAACCAATACCGGTTACTCAGCTTATTCAAGCTTATTCCATGAATTCTGAACCTGACAAAGAAGGATTTATTAACTTTGGCTGGAGAGGTTGGGAAGGTACTTTTCCTGCTTCGATTATTAAAGGCTGCACTGAAAATCGGAATTTGGATGAAAAAACAATTGTTTATTACAATGAAGCAGTATCACTTTCAGGGAGCCGTCTTCAGCCTTTAACAAGTTATTTTCATGAAGATACCAGACCCGATAAGTTTGGAGGAACTGCAATTACAGGAGTACAAGCATATATGGGGAAAAGCATCCCTGGTTTAACAGGAAGCGTCGTGTTTACCGATCTTGCCCGGAAAGAATCTCAACCTAAGATAAGAGGGGCTTTAGCTTATACCACCGTAAGACCAAATGGTCAACAAAATGATTTTAGTGTGATACAAACCGATTATGATTTTGGGTCTCAATCAGCTTATTATGTTAATTTGGGAACGAACCTGGATCAAAGCAGATTATATTTAGGGGTTTATGGCTCTATGAAAGTGACTGATTTCAACCAAGGTACTGTTTTTGAAATTGTTCCATGAATCATAACTATAAAATTCCTGTTATGAATCGAAATTAAAACTAAGTGATGGAGAATCACTAAATTATAATCATTTTTAATCTTTTAAAAATGATTAAAGCAATTTCAACCCATAACCAGCTATAAATGAAAGTAAATATAAAGCCAGTTATAAGAAATGAAAAGGAAACTGAGACGGCTGGACCTAAAACCGGAAAGTGAAAAATAAATAGTAGACTCATAATTCCTGACATTAATAGAATTGCACCAGCAGCAATAACACTTAATCTCTTCCTAAAAAAGGAAAAGGATGCCCCTATGCCAAGTCCTAACAATCCTGTTGTAAAAGGAAATACAAACAGTTCAGTTGGCTGTAGGATGAATAACAACATAATTGTCAGAAGGTAGGTCATCACTCCAAAAGGAATGGAAAACATGGAACATAACAGAATAGGTGCAGTGGCTAGCGGACTTATAAAATATCCGATACCTGGTAAAAAGCCAGCAGCAGCCTGTAGAATAGCAGCAATACAGGCAAAAATGGACCCTAAAATGAGCTTCATCGTTTTGTTATGTTTATTGAATATTATTTGAAATAAACGAACCTCATCAGAAATAGGTTTAAAAAAATACACTTTTCCACCTCATTCTAAATGGTTTATACGTTACGATACATTATATTTCCATTTATTGGAGTTGGAACAATTATTAGTAATCTAAACATCAATTTCCTGTGTAATGAAAAATAGCTTAATAAAAAATCTCTCTAAAACTTAATCGCCTATTAAAAAAACAAGGCCTTATTGGCCCTGCTTTTTAT
Source organism: Bacillus sp. T-10(2022) (assembly GCF_056502895.1). Taxonomy (NCBI): domain Bacteria; kingdom Bacillati; phylum Bacillota; class Bacilli; order Caryophanales; family Bacillaceae; genus Bacillus; species Bacillus sp. T-10(2022). The sequence continues at coordinate 1,170,138 of NZ_CP113518.1, read as the reverse complement.
TTGACCATTACTTTCCCAACCATTCCTTCCTGGAAATGGTACCGGCATGTCAGTTCATATGTACCGGGCTGTTTCGGTTGCACGGTAATGGTTTTTTCTTTACCTGGCTGGACCTCGACGTCAATTCCGAGCTTTTCCACTGTGAAGGTGTGTTCTTTTGTACCTTTGTTTTTCAATATCAACGTAGTGACTGTTCCATTCGGAATAGTGATGACTTCCGGATTAAAGTAATCATCGTTCAACTCGACCTCAATCGATTTCACCGTAGGCTGAGCTACAACACCGGATTCGGCATATACGCCGAGTGAGCCTAGAGTTGTCACAACTACAAACATTGCAAGCACAACGACCAATCCTGTTACCCGCTTTTTCACAGACATTCGCAATCCCTCCTTCCCTAACACTATTTTTTTCTAATCCATAAAATATTATTACTATTAATTTGGTTGCAAAGGAGCTGCTAGCTCAATAACAATCATTTATACAAGATATCGTCTCTTAGTGTAGCAACTTTAGTTAAAGCTGTATCTATGTCAGCTTCATTCACTCCAAAGTGAGCTAGTGCATCGTTAAGATGTTTTACAATGGCATTGAAATGGTCTGGTTGCAGATTCAATCCTTGGTGAGCTTTTGCCATGGATTGTCCAGAATATTGTTTTGGACCGCCTAATGCAAAACTAATGAACTTTGTTTGATGACGGCGTTGCTTTTCCATATCCGTTTTTTCAAAAAAATGATTAACTGTCTCATCCTTAAGAACCAATTCGGAGTAAAAATAGTCCACAACTTTTGCTATCGCTTCTTCCCCGCCGACTTTTTCATAAAGTGTTTGTTCCATATATACACTCCTTACTTGTAATTAATAGAAGTATTCTCTGTAGAAAATTTGTTTTTATTCCTTATCTTTCATTTTAATCCCCTTTTGCTGATATCCACTTATCCCTCTTTATTTCAACTTGTTGCTACCAAGTTGCTGAAAATGCATAATTGATTTAGGGAATTCCATTTATTACATTCACTGTTCACACTTTTATTTTACATATTCAAATTGTAATGTGACAAAATTGTAATCTTGCTTCCTGTTACATCTATGGTGGGAAAAGGGATGAATTTTATAGTATGTAACATGAGGAGGAGATTTACGTTGAAAAAAGTATTACAAACTAAAAACTTATCTAAATCCTATGGAAAGGCACAGGTTTTAAAAAATATTGACCTTACCATTACTTCAGGTGAATTTACGGCTATTATGGGGCCATCCGGTTCAGGAAAAACGACGCTGATGAATGTGCTCTCGACAATTGATAAATTTTCTGGCGGGGAGGTCTGGCTTGAAGAACAGGCCCTGTTGGATTTAAACAAAAAAGCATTGCGTACATTTCGTCAAGAACGAATGGGGTTCATCTTTCAAGATTACAATTTGCTTGATACTTTAACGATTAAAGAGAACATTCTCCTGCCCCTTTCATTAAGGAAATTTTCTACGGATGAGATGGAAAGACGGCTGAGACCAGTCATTCAGGCATTGAATATTGAAGAAATCCAGGATAAATACCCTACAGAAGTTTCAGGCGGTCAGAAACAACGGGCCTCATCTGCGCGCGCCATTATTACAAACCCTGCGATTGTCTTTGCAGATGAACCTACAGGCGCTCTTGATTCGAGATCAGCAACACAATTATTGGAACAGTTATCGAGCTTAAATGAAACGTTTCAAACGACTATTCTTATGATTACACACGACTCCTATGCAGCAAGCTTCTGTAAACGAGTTATCTTCTTGCGTGATGGAGGAATCGTAAACGAGCTTTATAAAGGTGACCAAAGTCAAAGTGACTTCTTTGATCGAATCCTTCACATCCAGAGTGCCATGGGAGGGAATCAAAGGTGAACTTACTGAATATGACGTTCCGGAACGTTCAGCGCAATTTCCGTGTTTATACGATTTATCTGTTTGCCATGATTACTGGTGTGATGGTCCATTTCACCTTCTCATCACTAATGTATAACCAGGATATATTGGATGTACTCAATAATAAGGAGAGTTTTCAAACGGGTGTGTCGATTGCCTCAGTGGTCATCTTCCTCTTTATCATTTTCTTTATTCTTTATGCTAACTCTTTCTTTATGAAGCAAAGAAAAAAGGAATTTGGACTCTATTTGCTTCTAGGTATGAAAGAAAGCCAGATTACACGAATGGTTTTCTTTGAAAATTTGCTCATTGGATCATTCTCGCTTGTAATTGGAATACTTCTTGGCGGTCTGCTGTCCAAGTTTTTCGGTATGGCATTAATGAACTTAATGCAATACGACAATGTCATTACGCTGAATTTTCCTTATCAAGCGATCGGCTCGACAATCATCCTGTTTCTCTTGTTAGCGATCATTGCAAGTATCCAAAGTTTCTTCATGATCAGTCGCGTACAACTCGTGGAGTTGTTTCATGCCAAAGAAAAAATGGAAAAACCGATACCGTCTTCGTTCATTATGGCAGCTTTGTCATTAGTGTTATTAGCAACGGAATTTTTTCTGATAAGCCAGGGCAAAGAATCAAGCATATGGAAAGAACACGTAACTTTTGCCATGATTGCTGTCACAGTCGGCATGATCGGCGGAACGTATTTGTTCTTCCGTCAGTTCTCCGGCTGGCTGCTGCATAAGATTCGCCAGAAGTATAATTTCCATGAAGGCAATCGGGTATTGTGGATTTCCTCATTGCGCTTCCAAATAAGGTCGAATACGTTAAACCTTACCTTCATCTCTTTGTTCAGTGCGACCATTATTTTCTTGATTGGATTCGTTTCGATCAATTATGCGGTCCAATTTGAAGCTGTCGGCAGGAATTTACCGAATGATATTGCGTTTCAGTCATTGGATAAGGAAACTAACGAGAAAATTGATGCTAGAATAAAAAATTCGGACCACTCGATAGAGTATCACAAAACTTTGGAAGCTTTAGTAGGAAAGCCAAATACAAACATGGACCTTGCTTTTGAGAACCCTGAGTATTTTTCAAAGGACGTTTTTCTTTTTCCAGAAAAAGCATATAACGAAATCATCTCATTGCGTGGAAATCAGGAGGAAATCCATTTAGAAGATATGGAAGCTGTAACTCTGTCACAAGGAACAGATTCCCCAAAATCCTTTCCCTCCGATCAGCTGCCACGTTTTAAAGTGAATGTAAATGAAGATATCACTCTAAAACTAATAGAGAAGAAAGATTACGCATTATTAGGCTGGGCCAGCGACCCTGTTCAATCCATGTTATTAAAGCCCGCAGTCCTGATTATTTCAGATGAGGCTTATCAAAACTTAAAAAGCAAAGCCAAAACGATTCCTTTTGAAATTTATGAAATTGAAAATGAGAAGCAGGCTGAATCTTTATCAAGTGATATACATGCCATTGTTACGAAGAAGCCCGACACGTACTATTCTTCATTTGCCGATGTGTATTCAAAGCAAATAGAAGGTTCATCTTTAATGTTATTTGCAGCTGCTTTCCTTGCTGTCATTGCCCTGTTTGCATTGGCCAGCGTCATTTACTTTAAACAATTGAGGGAAGCAACGGAAGAACAGAGACAGTATTCCATCCTGCGAAAGATAGGAACCGCAGACAGTGAATTGAAAAGTGTGATTCGTAAACAACTTCTCTTTGTTTTCTTCCCTCCGCTAGTTTTAGGCATTTTGCACAGCTGGCTCATTTTAAAATACTATATTCTGGATTCTGTACAAGATTTTCCGCAGCTTACTTCGATGCTCTGGTTCATCTTTGCAATATACTTTGTGATTTATGTTTTGTTTTATCTGTCTTCTGCGAATCTCTACTACAAAATCGTAAATCAGAAATATTAATAAAAAAACGCAATGGCCTCATCAAGGTCTCATTGCGTTTTTTTGCATAATGAAATAGGGATCGACATTTTTGGGAAAGTGCATGACAAATTCCGTATACAAACCTGTTTCAGAGGTGCATGTGATATAGTGGCCAAGTTTGTTGGATAACTGCTGTGCTAAATATAACCCCATCCCTGTGGATTTTGTGTAGGTACGCCCGTTGGATCCTGTAAAACCCCTATTGAATATCCGTGGTAAATCCGTTTTTTCTATACCAATTCCATTATCTCTAATGATCAGCTGCTTTTCTTTTAAATCGAAACCTGTCTCAATCTTTATTTCCCCTTCTTCTTCCGTATACTTCAAGCAATTTGAAATTAATTGATTAAGGATAAATTGCAGCCACTTGGGGTCACTTTGGATCGTGGTTGGTTCTATCTGTAACTGCAGGCGGATTTTCTTGGAAATAAATGTTTTGGAATGAGTTTTTATGACCTCTTTAACCAATTGGTCCAAATCACAATTCTTGATGTCATAGTCTTGATTGAAGCTATCCAACTTTGCATAATAAAGTGCTTGATCCACATAATGCTCTATCCTTGACACCTCATCATGAAAGCTCTTGGCATCGATCTCTGTCTGCTCCATCAATCGCAGCACCGAGATGGGTGTCTTAATTTCATGAAACCACGATACAATAAAATCGTAATACTCGCTTTGTTTCTCATGAATCAGATTGAGAGACCTTATTTGTTCCCTTTCCTTCTCTTCAATCAACTGCTGTAACGAGGCTGCCTCTAAAGAAAGGTTCTCATGATCTTCGTCACCCATGGCTCGGATTGCGCGCAAATTTTGCTGATACCGGTACAAAAAGAAAATAATCAATACGAAAAGAGTTAATGCCCCAGCATATAGAAAGGTGTTCCAGTTCCATGTCATATTGGGGTCAGTGTGATAGACTGCAGAAACCATACAAAAGACAAAAACCAGTAAAAAGATATAAGGCTTCTCATGTTTTAAAAATTGTATGAACCTCATTCAATCAGATACCCCATTCCTTTACGTGTCACAATAAAGTCTTCTAATCCAATTCCAGAGATCTTACGCCTTAATCGATTTACATTAACAGTCAGTGTATTATCATCGACAAACTGTTCATCATTCCAAAGAGCTTGCATCAAGTCATCTCTTGATACAATTTTACCTATTCTGCGCATCATCAATTGCAAAATGATGAACTCATTACGTGAAAGTTCAATGGACTGTTCCTCATATTGGATAGTCGAGTTTGTTACATGCAAAGACAAGTTCCGGTGCGTTAATTTTAAGTTATGTCCATTTTGATAAGTATAATTCCTCCGTAACAATGCACTGATTTTTGCTACAAGAACATCTAAATCAAATGGCTTCTGGATAAAATCATCCCCTCCCATATTAATGGCCATGATGATGTCCATGTTTTGGTTTCTAGAGGAAAGGAACAGTATGGGCACACTTGAGATTGCACGGATCTGCTGACACCAATAAAAGCCATCAAAGGTTGGCAAGTTTATATCCAATAGTACCAAATCAGGCTGGAATTTCTCAAAATCATCTAAAATGTGGTCAAACTCCATAATCCCCACAACGTCATATTTCCACTTTGTTAGCGTATCAGCCACTATTTTTCTAATTTTTTCATCATCTTCAACTATCATAATTTTAAACATAACAATCTCCTATTCATGGACTGAATCGATAAAGGTTTTAAATTCTCTTCAATATCATAATGCTAATTATTCCAAACTCCTGTCATTTATACAATACGTCACTCAAGAATATGACCCAATCAAACAAACTATAGAGAAGAGATGCGATAGTGACACCCTGCCTCCCCCTTTTGGGTATCCTTCTGTTTGAGTGCTAATTCGAAAAATAGGATAAGTCATTACCCATTAGTCGTTATTAATTGCTGAAAAAAACATTATGGCTAACACTATTCGCTTCACTCTCCTTTTCCTATGCAAAGAATTAATTTTAAGATAAAAAAGTTACCAGATTGCCCAAAAAATAAGTATAAGAATGTAATAGATTGGATAAACTAATAAAAAAGGAGTGGGAGATTATGGAGACTAAAGTTAAAGAAGGAACGAAAGAAATGTGGAGCGAAATTAATGCATGTATAACTCGTAAAATTAATGAAAAACATGATTTATCTTTTCAAAAGAAGAGCAATGATAATTATATGAATCTATATATTCAAACAGCCGTATTACACACCCTATTTGAACTATCAGACGAGTTCAGGAAAATTGAAAGAAAATATAACGGATTGTGATGCTTCCGGAAAAGTCATGCACCAAATTTAACTTAACGGTGGATTAGGATTAAACTCTTTAAGGGAGCTCTTTAATCCTAATCCACCTTTTCTTTCCAGCTTTATCACTTACATTATTAGCTACCGACAATTTGACCAGCATTATTACTGTACCATTTGCTTCCCTTCCCTTTAAATCCCTCTTTCTATCCCAACTAGAATCCATTAAGCCAAATAGAAACCCCACCAGTTGTTAATAGATCATGTGGGGTTTTTTCATGTGTTTCAAGTTTCAGTATACTATCTTGATTGACGGATCATCTTAAAGGTTCGCTAGCTTCAATACTATTATTTGTTGTTTTATCAATCTAAAATCTTGTATATTTAAATGAGTATATTTTATAACTTACTGATGTTAGCTAAAAACATTGAAAATAAATATTTTTTTGAAAGTGAGTTGAAAGCTGATGATGTGGTCACCACTATTCGAAAATGATGTACCTGCAGTTATTCTCCCTTAACGGCAGAAAAATTGCATCTCCGTTAAGGACTGGAAATGTTTAGTTAAAACGGAGGGTACAAAATGAAAAACACTATATTAGGTTCTTTATATTTATCACTCGCTGCTAGCATTTGGGGCGGGATGTATGTTGTGGTAAAAGTTGTGGTAGACGTTGTTCCGCCACTTGAATTAGTATTATTACGATATGTAATTGCGATTTTAGCATTGCTGACAATTGGTTTTATAACAAAACAATCTTGGCGGATTGAAAAACGAGACTGGCTTTTGGTTTTCATTATAGGACTTGTTGGAAACACAATTTCCATCGTAACCCAGGAAGTCGGTACACTGCTATCCACTGCACAAATGGGAGCTATCATTACTTCCACAACACCTGCATTTATGGTGATATTTGCACGTATCGTTTTAAAAGAAAAGATCACCATCAAGAAATCAATTTCCGTAATTTTAGCGACAATCGGTGTCGGTATCATTGTCGGGAATGCCCATATCGGCTCATCTCACCAACTTGGGGGCCTATCACTGCTTATTGCTGCCTTAACTTGGGCGCTTATGTCTGTTCTGATTAAACGTGTCCCTGGGCAATATTCACAAATTGTTATAACGACCTATGCAGTGCTTGTGGCAATTGTCTTTTTAACACCTGTTACGATCAGTCGATTGGATGAGCTTGATTTTCAAGCAATCATGCATCCATCCATATGGGGCGGCCTATTATACTTGGGCGTTATTTCCACAGCATGTGCCTTTTTACTGTGGAATCGCGGACTGCAAATGCTTACCGCTTCAAGCGGTGGATTATTTTTCTTTTTACAGCCTATAGTCGGTACTTTTTTAGGTTGGTTAATACTAGGGGAACAAATCGGCTTGTCTTTTTGGATCGGCACAATATTAATTTTTATCGGTGTGTTATTAGTCATTCGGGAAGAATAACCCACATTAAAATGTACCCTATAGAGCGGTCTCTTTAAAAAAGGCTGCCTATAGGGTTCTTTTTTGGTTTAAAAAAGGGGATTGCAGAAACGTTGTTTTTTATTTGTAATTTATCCTTACTAATCCCCCTTTATGTTAATAATAAGGCGGACCGTCCCAACGGTTTCTTGATTCTTAAGACAAAAAGTTGTATTATTTTATTTTTTTCAGCCGATTATATTGAAAAATCTTAAACATACATTCATTACGTAATTATTATTGTTACTTTATGTACATTTCGAAATAATTTTTGTTATCATTAATTCATAATCTTTTGGAAATGAATGCTAAATTTTATAACAAAGGAGGAATCGTTCTTGAAAAAACCATATACGGAATTGACGATTGGGATGATGAGAACGGGGATATTAGGTTTCGGCGGCGGACCATCAGTCATCCCTCTCATCCGCCACGAAGCAGTTTCCCGTTATCACTGGCTCGACGATGATGAATTCGGGGACACTTTGGCGATTGCCAATACACTCCCAGGACCGATTGCCACGAAGATGGCAGCATATCTTGGTTATAAACTAAAAGGCTGGCCGGGAGCCATCGTAAGTGTGGCCGCTCACGTTTTACCTTCATGCATTGCGATGGTTTTCTTGATTGCGTTCATTAATGTTCTAAGTAATTCCGCAATGATCAGTAATATGATCGCTGCTGTAATGCCGGTGGTTGCTGTCATGCTTGGTCAAATGGCTTATGAGTTTGGCGAAAAGGCGGTAAAAGGGTTAGGAAAGGTGCTCGGAATCACCTTTTTTGCGATTTCCTTTTTGCTTCTGCAAGTCATTTCCCTGCATCCGGGTATCGTCATCATGATTTTTCTTATATATGGAGCGTTTCATTTTAAATTAAAGGATAGATTGAAAAACAAAAAGAAGGATAGGAAGGAGGAATCCGCTTAATGGGTCTTATTATCCCAATAGGAGTTGCTGTTTTTCTGGCGTTTTTCATAGCCAATATGCTTGGTTACGGCGGAGGTCCAGCCTCGATTCCGCTAATGTATGATCAAATCGTCACCCGTTATGGCTGGCTTGATAATACCGAGTTCTCTCAAATGCTTGCGTTAGGAAATTCACTCCCAGGACCTATCGCCACGAAAATAGCTGCATATGTCGGATATGATGTATATGGCTGGCCAGGATTTCTAGCTGCATTGGCAGGCACGATCATCCCTTCAGCCGTGGCTTTGATATATTTATTAAAAATCCTGCGAAAATACAAGCAATCGCCTATTGTAAAAGGCATGTCACTGCTTGTACAGCCCGTAATTGCGATCATGATGTTATTGCTCACCTGGAATATGGCCGCGGATGCGGTCGGATCCATCGGCTACATCCATTCAATCGTCATCGCTGGATTGGCCTTCTTGGCTTTAGGTAAATTCAAGATCCACCCTGCATTCGTAATCATTCTTGCCTTTATGTACGGCGGCTTTATCATCCCGCACACATAATAATAATAAAAAATCCTCCTATATAGGGGGATTTTTTATTAAAGCTTCATGCCCATCCGGCTTTTATAGCGTTTAATGAGAATTTGGCAATCAACGCTGACCACACCGACGACCGCATACAGCTTCTCATTGAGAAAACGTTCCATCTCTTGATTATCAGTAAAGATTCCGTGCATATGGAGTTTACTCGGACCGGTCATATGATATAAACTCGTTACAGCCGGTTCACTTTCTAATTGCTGCGCGACCGATTCCAGATATTTTGGCTCAACCTCAACGTTAAAGAATGCCGAGACATGGATGCCGACCTTAGCTGGATTTATGACCGCAGTAAACCTCTCGATCACCCCGTTTTCCACAAGATGATTAATTCTCATCTGAACCGCCACTCTGGAAAGCTCCACTTTCTTCGCTAAGTCGGTATATGAAATTCGTGCATCTTCATGTAAAACCGATATGATTTTCTTATCGATTTCATCAACTTTCAAGCTGGGAATCTTAAAGTCCTCTGCCATCCTACGTAACTCCTTTTCGATATCTTTATTCCATTATCGCAGAGAACACCACCGGATCACAACAATCTTCCTTTTCACTTCTAATAAAGGCAGAAATTTTTGGGCATCCCTAATTTTCCCCCTCTGCATATGAATCTCCATCAAATATGTAGTTTTTCAAACTTAAGATGCAGCATTTCATCCAACTGAGTGCAGCCGCCAAAAAGATGGAAGGCGATAGACTAAGGGCCAGACAAATTGACGGCACCGCCGACACCCCCTTAAGTTCCAGACTGCAAGTCCCCCCCTACTTTGAGGTTGGAAGGAGGGGGTTTTACAGCCCGTTCAATGCAGGATAAAAGTTTATGAATTTCCAATGGACACTTCCTCAATCCTTTGTTTGAAAGGTCTTTGCGATATTTTTGTATTCCTCATCATTGAGAATGCCCATTTTTTTGAATAATGCGGAATAAGCCATTATTTTTTTCTGCGTACGGTTTGTACAATTCATATGGATCAGCTCCTTTTTTACATAGTATTCATTTACGACAAAATGTTTCCTTAATACAAAATATTTTGAATAGACTAAATACAAAAACTGCCCATTTTCCCGGCAGTTTCAATTTATTTAGGTGTAATCAAAATAAGAGCAGTCTACAAACCACCAAGTATGAATGATCATCATCTATTTTTTAAATAACCACTTCCAAAAGTGTTATTGCACGGAAAAACCGCCTCCCCCATTTCCATATACAAGACTGAAAAAATGCAGTTTGGGTCCATTAAAAATATCGTCCTTCTTGCAACAAGTCATCATTCGGATTATCGTTGTTTAAGAGATGCGAAGAAATTGAAAATACTGCATACTTTCTTCATACTTTTTCGCTAAACTGACTTTATTCCATAAGAGGGTGAATGCTCATGAAAATCTCCTTTAAGCTCGGACTATCTATATTTGTTTGCATTTTTTTGATGGAGACCGTTTCGATGATTTACTTGCATAATAAAGTGATCCATTCCCGTATCAATCAAGAATTGGAATCACTGAAGGCCCGTGGCAATAGTCATCGTGATGTGTTGGAAATCACGTATTCCGACTCTACCCTTCAGCATATCGGCCTGATGGAGTACCATACCGATACAGATGTCGTGATTACGAACACAAGAGGAGATATTCTGATATCTTCCGCAAAGGTAAATGGGGGAATGAAAAAAATCTTGGCAAAAAACATCCCGCAACTACCCCGAAATGGTCTGGTCATCCAATCAAGTTGGAAGGATGAAAGATATATAGCGACCGTTACGCCATTTATCAGTGATAAAGAAAAAAAAGGCTATGTTTATATGTTCAAAGATACTAGGGATGTTGAGGATTTGATTGCACAATTGAATAGGCATTTCCTTTTTGCGACTGCATTGCTCCTTTTCTTCATGCTTATCACCATTTATTTTCTATCAAAAGCTTTGACTAGACCTCTGATTTCGATGAAGGAAGCGACAACCAAACTCAGCAAAGGGAATTTTTCAGTGGCTGTGCCAGTACGATCTCATGATGAACTCGGGGAGCTTGCCCAATCCATTCAAAGCTTGGCTAATGAATTGAACTATTTAAAGAAGGAACGCAATGAATTTTTGGCAAGTATCTCTCATGAACTGCGCACGCCGCTAACTTATATCAAGGGATACTCTGATATTGCCCGCCGGAAAGACTTGAATGCTGCCGAACGAACACGATACTTAGAGATCATCCATGATGAATCCGAACGATTAAACAGATTATTGGACGAACTATTCAATATGGCTAGAATGGATGTAAATACATTCACCATATCAAAAGAAACCGTCCAGCTCTCTTCATTCCTGCAAAACATTCATGAAAAAGTGCTGCCGGCTTTTACAAATGAAAGAATTCAATTGAATCTGGTATGTAAGGATGATTTATTTATAGATATAGATCCCTCACGGTTTGAGCAAGTCATTCTTAACCTGCTCGATAATGCGCTGAAGTACTCGAACGAATATACAGTCACCACCATCAAAGCCACTGAATGCCTTGGCAGGATTTCCATCTCCATAATCGATCAAGGGGTTGGCATTCCCCCTGAAGATATCCCCCATATCTTTGATCGTTTATATCGTGTCGAGAAATCACGCGCCAGAGATACCGGTGGATTCGGATTGGGGCTCTCCATCGTCAAGCAATTAGTGGAGATACAAGGAGGAACCATTTCGGTTAAAAGCAAATTGGAGCAAGGAACGTGCTTCACTATCACATTTAAGGAGATAACAAATGAAGACAATAGTTCTGGTTGATGATGAACAGAGAATGCTTGATCTATTAGAGCTATACATTAAACCTCACGGATATACATGCATGAAGATGAAATCTGGACATGAAGCCTTACAGTTCCTAGCGCATAAACATGCGGACATAGTACTTCTTGATGTAATGATGCCTGAGATGGATGGGTGGGAAACTTGTGAAAGGATCCGTGCGTTTACCAACATTCCCATAATCATGCTCACCGCCCGGGATGCTGCACAAGAAATGGTGAAAGGGTTGAAAAAAGGCGCAGACGATTATATTACGAAACCATTTAATGAAGATGTTTTACTTGCCAGAATCGAAGCAGTGACGCGGCGAGTGCATAATCAGGATGATAATGTGATATTTAGAGGGCTAAAATTAAGGGAATCCGCTTATGAAGCACATTATGATACCAAAACAATCCCATTGACACCAAAAGAGTTCTCACTGTTGTGCTTGTTTTTAAAATCACCAGATCAAGTTTATTCCAGAGACCACCTGCTTTCGACCATATGGGGATTTAAAACGGATACGGAAGATCGGACAATCGATTCCCACATTCGAAATATTAGAGAGAAATTACGTCATGCCGGTTTTCCAGCAGATCAACACTTGAAAACGGTCTGGGGCATCGGATATAAATGGAGTTCTGTGGATTGATATGAATTTCATTTCTGAGGCATTACTATCCAGCGGCCCTTTTTCCATTGCTGTAAGTTTAGTATTCAATATATTGATTAGCGTGCTTGGTTTTGTTCCAAGCGTATTCATCACGGCAGCCAATATCACCGTATTTGGATTTGAAAAGGGATTGATCCTTTCGTACATGGGGGAAATTGCCGGTGCAGTGGTCAGCTTTTGGTTATATCGAAAGGGCTTTCAAACATTCCAACCCAAGTTCATGAAGAACCGGTGGGTCATGAAGCTGCAAAAGTCTCAAGGGTTTCATGCATTTTGGATGATCCTGATGCTTAGGCTCCTTCCTTTTATACCATCCGGCGTAATCAACCTTACAGCAGCATTAAGCAAGACGGGAATGATGATTTTCTTCCTCGCCACATCCATTGGAAAACTGCCTGCCCTCCTTGTCGAGGCGTATTCGGTGACACAAGTATTGAAGGCATCGGACGATGTAAGGATTGTTTTGGTACTGTTGATTCTGGTAATCGCAGTCGTTTATTACTTTAATAGAAATAAGAAAAAAGGAATGTAGTAAAAATCCTCCCTTTCAAGAATCAGTAACCCTTGGTCTCCAAGGGTTACTACCAGTTCCAGAAAGCGGATGAGGCATGACCCCATTATATCGGGAAAATATATTCGACGAGTTCTTTGATTTATATCACTGTGCCGGGAACGGCTTTGAAGCCTTTTCATTAAAATAGCAAAAGAAGGACACCACGATGGATGGATCGAAATGCTTTCCTTTTTGTTCGTTTATGAAAGATAATGCCCGCTCCACTGACCAGGAATCTTTATACGGCCTTCTGCTGGTCAATGCATCGAATACATCCACAATGGCAACGATTCTAGCTTCCAATGGGATGTCCTCACCTTTCAATCGATGTGGATATCCAGTTCCATCCCATTTTTCATGATGATGGAGGATGATGTTTTCAGCCACTTCCAGGCTGCTGATCACATCATTGTTTATTTCCCTTGAAATCTTATTCAAAATATCGGATCCCATTAACGGATGCATTTCGATGATTTTTCGTTCATAAGGAGATAACGGGCCAGGTTTGTATAATATCCCCTCAGGAATCTCCGCTTTCCCGATATCATGTAGAATACTTGAATGGACGATATGATTCATATAGCTTTTAGATATTTCCAGCTGGCATCTTCGATTATGAACGATAACTAGCTCCTCGGTTAGATTTTGAACTCTCAATAAATGCGCTTCAATGCCTGGATCACGGATTTCGCATGAAATGGCGAGTACCTTTAACAATTCCCTTTGAGTCTCTGCCCTTTTCTTTTCCGAAAGGTAGATCCCTTCTTTCAATTGTTCCAGTTCACGGAAAATCCCTACAAAATACCACTGATCCCCTAGATGAATATGGGTAATCGTAATCGAGGAATGCCAAATCTCACCCGATTTCTTTCGATTGGTGAAAACCCCTGACCAAGGATTCCCCTTCCTTAACTCATTTTTCAGGGATGTGTATGTACATAAAGGTGTTAACCCAGACTTCAAGAATCCAGCTTTGAACCCAATGATACTGTTCCTTGAATACCCTGTCGTCCTTTCATAATATGGATTAATATCAAGTATGCGATGATCTTGATCCGTAATGATGACGGCATCCCCCAACTTTAAATACCCTGCCAATTCGCATGGCAGCCTTGATTTCCCTTTCAAAATCTATACCTCCAATAACCTGCCGGATTTCCAATTCTGTCTCATAGTGTCACGGCTCTTTCCGTTCATGATTTGATAATTTCATTAGATAGGCTAAATGAACTATATTCGGATGATAAGGTATATAATACCATACAAGTTTTATATACAATAGTTACTAAGCATCGTTTTGTGATTAAGAGATTGATTACAAGTTTCTGACTGCCCACCAGGTATCAAGCCTTCGCATTCCCATTAAGAATTTTGCATGTTGAAGGGTAAATGGGTTCATTTCCGCGAATGTTACACTTATATAATGAGATGATGCCTATACTATCTTCCTGTTTTCTGGAAAAAAGAATGAATTTATTGTGTTTTAATGGGAAATTCCTTTATAATGCGCATTAGATGATTTTTTAGCATTGAATATGAGAGGAGACTGAAATATGAAGAAACTATTGTACCCAATCATCATTGGATTATTGGCAGTTGTTCTGACGGCTTGTGGTTCGAACGATGAAGCGGATAAGAAAAATGACGAGAAAGAGACTAAAACAACTGAGAAAGAAACGGCTAAAGCAACTGAGGAACAGCAAAAACAGATGGAAGAAATGCAAAAGAAACTAGACAAGCAAAAGGTGGATGAAAAGAAAACGGTAGCCATCGTCAATGACGAAAAAATTTCAGGTGCGGAATATAATACCGTGTTGTCCACCACACAAATGCAGATGCAGCAATTCGGACAAGACCCAACATCCAAGGAGGGCGCCAAACAAATTAAAGAGCAAACGCTCAACTCTTTAGTGGGGCAAACATTGCTGCTTCAAGCAGCTGATAAAAAGGGCTACACAGCTTCCAAGGCCGAAATTGAAGAGCAACTTGCCGAAATCAAAAAGCCATATGAGAATGAAGAGAAATTCAAGGAAGCGATGAAGCAAGCAGGTCTGAATTCGGAAATGCTTAATGCCCAGATTGCAGAGAACATCCCATATACGAAGTATGTTGAAAAAGAGATTAAAGTGGAAGAACCAACTGATGAAGAAATCCAAAAGTATTACGACCAGGTTGCGGAGCAAGCTAAAACAAGCGGACAGAAGGTACAGAAACTCGAAGAAATGAAGCCGCAAATCAAGGAACAACTAGAGCTGCAAAAGAAACAAGAAAAGCTTGTGAAGCATGTCGAAGAACTTCAGAAAAATGCTAAGGTCGATATTAAGATTTAATGATGAAAAGAGCTGCCGATTTTGGCAGCTCTTTCTTTATGGTCTTTGGTAAACCTACACACCCACGGCTTTTCAATTTCATTTATTCACCGGTTTTAGAGAAACGTGCAATTCTTTCACCTATTTCATCACGTACAAGTTGGAAGGTTGCCCATTTCTCTTCATCTGTTCCTACCGCTTTTGCCGGGTCATCAAAGCCCCAATGTTCACGTTTAACATGCGGTGGCGTCATTGGACATTTGTCAGCCGCATCACCACATAATGTAACGACAAAATCGGCATTATTCAATATGTCAGGGTCGATGATATCCGATGTTTGATTGGAGATGTCCAATCCAACTTCATTCATTGCTTTTACAGCTTTTGGATTTAACCCATGGGCCTCGATTCCTGCGCTAAGCACTTGCCATTCGTTACCTAAATATTTCTTCCCCCATGCCTCTGCCATTTGGCTTCTGCAAGAGTTCCCTGTACATAAGAAGTAAAGTGTTTTTTTAGCCATGCTGTTTCTCTCCTTTGTTTGTAAGTAAGTGTTTAATGAATGATTTGCAACCATATATATAAGCCGGCCAATGTGATGAACAATGTTGGGATGGTTAAGATGATTCCCGTTTTAAAATAAGTTCCCCATGAGATTTTCACGCCTTTTAATGAAAGGACATGCAGCCACAATAACGTAGCCAAAGAACCGATAGGAGTGATTTTCGGGCCCAAGTCCGAACCGATGACATTTGCATAAATAAGGGCCTCCCTGATTGCGCCTGTTGTATGGGTGTCGGAAATGGCAAGGGCATCAATCATGACGGTTGGCATGTTATTCATAAGTGATGACAGAATGGCTGCGATGAAGCCCATCCCAATCGTTGCCACAAATAATCCTTGATCGGCGGTAACTTGGATTAAATCCGTTAATACATTCGTCAAGCCAACATTTCTTAGGCTGTACACCACTACATACATCCCAATTGAGAAAAAGACGATTGCCCATGGTGCGCCTTTGATAACGGTTTTCGTGTTGACCGCTGGACTCCTTCTAGCCATCATGAGGAAGAAGATGGCGACAATGCCTGCAATGATGGATACAGGAACCCCAATGAATTCACTGGCAAAATAACCAACCAGCAATATTCCTAATACGATCCAGGACAGCCTAAACATCCTGTGGTCTTGGATGGCTTCCACTGGTTTTTTAAGCTGTGATACATCGTAATTTTTCGGTATGCTTTTACGGAAAAATAGATATAAAACCAAGATGCTTGCTACAAGTGCAAAGATGTCCGGTACGATCATTCTTGAGGCAAACTCGGCAAAACTGATATTGAAAAAGTCTGCGGATACAATATTTACAAGATTACTCACCACCAAAGGAAGTGAAGTGGTATCGGCAATGAACCCACTGGCGATGATAAAAGGGAAAATCATTTTATCACTAAATTTCAAGGCCCGAACCATTGCTAATACGATTGGTGTAAGGATAAGTGCCGCTCCGTCATTCGCAAAAAAAGCAGCCACAAGAGCACCGAGGATACTTACATAGACAAACATCCTTACTCCATTTCCCTTGGCGGCTCTCGCCATATGCAGTGCTGCCCATTCAAAAAATCCTATCTCGTCCAAAATAAGCGAGATGATGATGATCGCGATGAAGGCGAGTGTTGCGTTCCAGACTATCGATGTCACGTCCATGACATCAGTAAAGTCCACCACTCCAACAAGTAAGGCCAAAACCGCACCGCCACAAGCTGACCATCCGATTGACAATCCCTTCGGCTGCCAGATGACGAGAATGAGTGTTAATAAAAAGATGATAACTGCCAAAATAACTGATCCCACTGAAGTAGTACCTCCTAGTTAGTCACAACAAATCCGTTTTCCTTGTGCTGTTAAGTTTTCTAATTTAAAGTTTTGACTTGGCAAGTCCTTGATGACCGTCTGAATAAATGTGTAATGGGAAGAAGACGGATTTAACGAGTAAAAAACCCATTGTCCCCTCCTCGCTTCATTCACGAGCCCGCTATCTTTCAACTTTCGTAAATGCTGGCTGATAGCTGGCTGGCTCATCTCGAATAGGTCCACAAATTCACAGACACAGCATTCATGCTCAGCCATGATCTTAATCATGGTCAAACGGGTTTTATCACCTAGTAATTTAAGAATGTTTGCCGTGGTTTCCAAATCCAACGCTTCATTCATAGCTTTTCATCCCTCCTAGCACAAAGTAAATAAGTATATGCTTATGTGATTATTCAACAACATTGTATAAGCATATTCTTATTTAATCAAGCATTAAATATTCAACGATATAATTTTTAAATTTAGTCTGCTTAAATTCAAAAAGGGTGTTGTTGATTTTCTTGATGAACTAACTGGGCAGGTTATTAGAAAAAGGATTGAGGATATTACCCACTAAAAAGGTTGTAAAACATATGAAAAGATTAATCCTCATTCTTTTGTATTTGATAGTCTCTGCTGGTAATCTTGTTATACAAAAGTTGAGTAGTTAATAATATTAAGACAGGGGTGAATTCGGTGTAAGTTAGCCGACAAATTTCGTGAAAAACCGGGGGAATTAATGATTAGCGAAAAAGAAATGATTTTTGAAAATGAGCAGTATGTCACTATTATGGTAATAAATAAAAAGGGGGAAGGGCACGATCGCGGAGTGCCAAGACTTGATGTGCTGTTTCAATTACCCTTCAAGTTAAAGAAACTGGAAATGAATTAAATCTTCGAGCAAATATTTACTGGGATACATATTATCCAAAAACTCATCTTATCTTTACTGGTGGCAGCCTGGTTGACTTTATAGAGGAGCAAGATTTTAAATATGATAAATTCAAAGAATACTGGGATAAAGTTAAACGATTGGCAGCCAACGTGTTCACTGATGAGGAAATTCTTGAGTATCGTAAAATGATGAATATAGTAAAAGCGTAACTTTCAAACTCATCTGCTGGTAACTATTTTCGAACTGCACCCTTTTTTGATTAATCAAGTGATTTGTTATGCTAACAGTTGGGTTAGCTGAAGATCGGAGCTCTGTAAGGCAGCTTTTTCTTTATGCAACTAACCGGGCAGGTTAGTTGAAGAAGGAACTTAAATTTAAATCTCGAATAGCTAATGTAATCGGATAGCAAAAAATTTGATGACAGACAGGAGTTAGATACGATGTTAAAAGGTTTCGGAGGAATATTTTGGAGAACTAAGAATCTCGAAGTTGTAAAAAAATGGTACAGTGAAGTGTTGAAGATTGAAATAGAAAATTGGAATGGGACTGTGATAAAACCCCAATTAGGAAATGAGACTATCTTTTCTTTCTTTACCGAGAATGACAGTTATTTTCCAACAGAACAACAAGTGATGATAAATTTCCAAGTACATAATCTAAACGAGACTATTAAGCATCTTGAACATATTGGTGTACCTCTTGCAAAGAAAAAAGAGATTAGTGAATTTGGAAAGTTTATTTGGATTGAAGATCCTGAAGGTCGACTGGTCGAGCTTTGGGAGAAATAACGAGTTATTATTCATTTTCTATTGAGATAACGGGTGCGAGTTCCATATGCCAAAGAAGACACAATAAGTGGTCCGACTATCCGAAAATAATTTAATTGTGCATCTCGAAATAAAAAGGATCATATAAAAAGACCAGCCTGACTTCAGACTGGTCTTCTAGTTCATTCACAACAGGAATTAGGTTTTATTTCCAATCTCACTGGAACCGGACTGCCACAGCAAGAACTATCGTTTGTTTCAGTTGCAGGAATATCAGAATCGCAGGAACTAGATGTCAGATTCACACTGCAAACTCCTGTTTCAGGAAGTTGCAAGCGCACTTCTTTTGCCCCCTCGACATCCCCTGTCAGATAAGCCACCACGGAACGGATTTGTTCGTAGCCTGTTGCCAGTAAGAATGTAGGCGCTCTTCCATAACTCTTCATGCCAACAATATAGAAGTTCTTCTCAGGGTGCCGTAATTCCTGTTCACCATGCGGCCGCACAGTTCCGCAGCTATGGATATTGGGGTCAATAAGCGGAGCAAGCGCTTCTATGCTTTCCACAGCTGAATCAAGGTTTATCCTTATTTCATTTAAAAAGGATGTATCAGGTCTGAAACCCGTACTCACAACGATCTCATCGATCTCACCGATTGTGGTTTCTTCTCCGTCAAGTTCCCCCACAACAGTGATTTTACCGTTTGCTGGATACACGCCGTTAATATGAAAGGGAGTGAGGATATTGATTCGTCCAGACTCCACTAATTGCTGAATTCTTATGCCCAACTCTCCACGAGCTGCCAAGCCGTCGTTTTCTTGCCCGCCGTACACTTCATTGATCTGTTTTTTACGAAGAACCCAGTAGATCTTGGTATCCGTAAACTTTTGCTGTAATGACGCGAGATCCAATAGGGCATTTATTGCAGAATGACCGCTCCCGATCACCATGATCGATTTATTTTGATATCTATTTTCCAATTGGACGACGTTTGGAATGCCATAGTGAATTTGATTGAGTAATTTTCTCTCGGCATTCGTCCAGATACCATTGGAAAGGATCGGGTTTGGATTGGTCCAAGTACCTGATGAATCAATAACAGCCTTCGCTTCAACCACTTTTGTGTCACCATCCACTTCTACATACAGTTGAAAGGGAACGGTGACCCGTTTTCCGGTTTTCAATTTATCGTGAGCCTTTTTGGCAACACCGACTACTTTTGCTTGTAATAAGATGTTTTCATTAATTTCCGGAAGGTTACTTAGCGGCAGAAGGTATTCTTCTACCAGTTCGCGA
Organism: Bacillus sp. T-10(2022); assembly: GCF_056502895.1. Lineage (NCBI taxonomy): Bacteria > Bacillati > Bacillota > Bacilli > Caryophanales > Bacillaceae > Bacillus > Bacillus sp. T-10(2022). The sequence continues at coordinate 1,149,900 of NZ_CP113518.1, read as the reverse complement.
CCTGTTGGCAAAGCTTCTTGGTTGGGTGAAGTCCACCCAGACTTCTCAAGTAACTCCTTTGCTGTTTGATCGATGTTATACTGCCATGGGGAAAACATTCTGACATGGCCCCACTCCAGCATGCTGGAACCAACCGAATCTCCCGCTTCCAGTACGATAAACTTCTCCCCTTTTTTCAGTAAATGAGCGGCAGCGGCAAGCCCTACAGGACCCCCGCCTATAATTGCTACGGGTAAAGCACTTTTATCAAATTGAACCATCATTATTCCCTCCTATATTTCATTTAAAAAAGTTGTAATTTGCAAGTATTTCCGAAAAATCATACTACCCCCAAGGAGTAGTACAGCATACGGAAGACTTCAGCATTTTATCATTAAGCAATTTCAGGGAACGCACGACGGATTCCTTTTCAAACTCATTCATTGTCTTGAAGATTTCATTCAAATAATCATTCATTTGCTGATCGATTAATTGATTGACCTTCATTCCTTCATCGGTCAGAGAAAGAATAGAAATTCTCCGATCTTCAGCATCTTGTGTTTTTGTGACCAAATTCATTTTTATTAAGGATTGGATTTGTCGGCTGAAGGTCGTAATGTCCGTTCCCAGTGTTTCTGCAATTTGCTGGATGGAAGAGTTGTTTTGTCGGTTTATTTCATACAGGATATGGCTTTGAACGAGTGAAATTTCAATTCCACCTGCACTGCAGCAATTTTTATTCAATAATCCAAACCGCCTAGTCAAGAGTTGGAAGAGACCTCTAAGGTTTTCATTTTCCATTACTGTCACCTCACTTTATTTATACGCTAATTATTTGCAATTTACAACTATTTGATTCAACTATTTTTTCATTTATCCTTTTAGCTTATTAAAAGCTGCCATGAAATTTCGGTGAGTTTGCTCGCCATAATAACACGCTTCACCTTTAAAAAAGTTTGTTTCAATGAATTCTTTTGCCTTTTCCACCATAGGTTCACGAGAAGCTAAAACCAGCTTGAAATAAGCATCAAAATAACCAACAGACAATACGCTTGAATGGTTTACTGTCATAATCCTCCTACCCCCTAATTGTTTAAAGTAATTTCTCCATAGCCATCACATCGACAAATTCCCCGTCTAAAATTCCCTGGTTCTTAAACACTCCCACTTCGCGGTACCCCCGTTTTTTGTACAATCCTTGACCAATCTGGTTAAAGGGAAAAGTGAATAACACAATTTTATTGAAGTCATTTTCTTTTGCGAGCTTTTCGATTGATTGCAGCAATAAATCGCCAATCCCTTTCCCTCGATGATCTCTTGAGATATAAACGGATAAATCGGCAACCCCATTATAAGCACTACGATTGTTATATTGATTCAAGGAAGCCCATCCAACGATTTCCCCTTCTTGTTCAGCGACAATTACCTTATATCGACCGCTGTGTTTGGCGAACCACTCCTCCATGTAGGCTTGATCCTTCAGTTCCGTTTCTAACGTGGCAATTCTATCCTCAATCCCTTGATTGTAAATTTCTTTGACCGAACCCATGTCTGTGTCGATCGCTTCACGAATGATCATATCTTTCCCCTTTCGTTTGCCGCATGAATTTTTCAAGATTCTATAGTTGATTTATAACATTAATAGTTGCAAATTACAAGTATTATAGATTTTTATGCAAAGTAGCTCTTAACGAATATTAGAGCTTGAAACAAGAAAACTGCCGAGTGACCGGCAGTTTTTTTCAGCTTTATAAATATTTCCGGTGAATACCTTTTCCATCATAGGAAAACAGGACTTCTTTTCCTTCCATGACTGATTCCATATGCACGGGGCGGCCCCAGAGCTGATAGATATATGGCATGACTTTTTCGAGATATTTCAGATCCAGTTCAATATCTTCATACCAATGTTTTAAATAAAGTTCCCCATTGCGCATGAAGTCCCCATCATTTACTGTGATATAGGGGAAACCGCCGTTAACCCTCATACTGACGAGTTGATCACGAACATGTTCCCATGATTTATCGACGATTTTATAATCCTTGCCCTGCTTTTGGAATAAGTACATATCCTCCCGCATGACCAGATCTTTCGTCAAATAATTGCGGAGAAAGGAAATATCCGATTCGATTTCCCTGACTTCGAACATCTTTTCGCGGCCAGATCCAGGCTTGACGCCCAGCCTGAGCATTTCTTCGGTTGGATTATCATAGCGTTCTTCAATATCTTCAAGCACTTTCAAGCCGAGATAATAAGGATTGATGCTGGTCCGTGATGGCTGAACGACGCCTGCGTTCAGTTTCGCGAATTCAATGGCTTCCCCTGAGGATAGATCCAATTCACGGATTATGCGCTGATGCCAGTAGGATGCCCAGCCTTCGTTCATGATTTTCGTTTCCAGCTGCGGCCAGAAATACAGCATCTCTTCCCTGATCATCGTCATGATATCCCGTTGCCAATCGGTTAAATCCCTGCTGTACTGTTCTATGAAAAGCATAATATCCTTTTCAGGCCTTGGCGGGAATTTTTTTCTTTTTTTAATGTTGGATTTCTTTGGTTTATCCTTATTATCAAGGTTCCATAAATCATCGTATTGTGTGGCTGTCGGTTTTATTTCCTCTTCTTCTTCCTCATCCTCCATCGTCCAGGCAAGCTTTGGCCTCATCAGCGACGGATCGATATGTTCTTCAATGGCTAAAAGTGCATCAAGGAAGGTTTCCACTTCCTTTTTGCCATGCAGGATTTCATATTCACGGATTCTTTCTGCCGTTGCCGACATACTTTCTACCATATCCCTCTTAGTATTATTGAAACGTATATTATTCTTAAAGAAATCACAATGCGCCAAAACGTGGGCAACAATCAATTTATTTTGTACAAGTGAATTGGAGTCCAGCAGAAAAGCGTAACAAGGATCAGAGTTAATGACCAGTTCATAGATCTTACTTAATCCAAAGTCGTACTGCAGCTTCATTTTATGAAATTGCTTCCCAAAGCTCCAATGAGAAAAACGGGTAGGCATCCCATAGGCACCAAATGTATAAATGATTTCTGAAGGGCAAATTTCATAACGCATCGGGTAAAAATCCAACCCGAACCCTGTTGCTATTTCGGTAATTTCACTAATGGCATATTCCAGAGCCTTTTGCTCCGCTTCATTCATCCGATATCCCCCTTGTCTTCCGCCTTTAAACTAATGTATGAAAAAAAGGAGGAAAAATGCCGTGATCATGAGAAAGGTCCTCGATAACAGAAAAAAAACACCTCCACGAAGAAGATGTCTGGCCAAAGGTTTCGTGCAGTTCTGCACTCAATCCCTTGAAATTAAAATTTCGCTAATTCCGTATTCACAGCCTCTTTTTTCGTTTTGGAACGGAGCCAGGAAATGATGAGCGCTGCAATGATGACAAAACCTAAGTATCCTGTGACTGGATATACCGTCCCAACCAATTTAATAAAGCCAACGAAACTTGCAAGAAAAGCAAGTATCCCGACCATAATCACGGATATTTTAAAGCGTTTCGTTTCGGCAGGCACCAGCCTGGCGGTGAATGCATACAGCATCCCGACAGCGGTATTATAAATCATTCCTAAAAGGATGATTGATAGGATATATCCCAACCATGGAGAAATCTGATTCGCTAAATGAAGGGTAGGCATTCCTGAACCTTCTATGCCCTTCAAGTCGGACATCATCCCCAAATTGATCAAGAATAGCAGGATCCCCAAACCGATACCTCCTAGAATTCCTCCCATACCAGCCTCTTTCTTATTCTTGAAGGTCCCTCCCATTACGGCTAGCATGGCAATTCCGGCAGTCATATTATATGAAACATAAAGTAATGAACCCATCATCCAATTCCCGGTTGCAGCCGTTCCTTTACTTGAAGATGAAATGAGTTGATTGAAACTTAGTTCGGATGTGAAAAATGAATAACCTGAAATAATGATCATGATAACGAATAAAAACGGTGTGATGGCACTAATGATGGACATTATTTTATTTACATTAAGTAAAAGCGTACCAATCGTGAGCACCGTCATGACGATTGCACCGACTATACTTGGAATCCCGAATTGTTCCTCAAAAATCGTTCCGGAACCGGCAATCATGATGACTGTAACGCCAAACAAGAAAAATGTAATGATAATATCGACCACCCTGCCTATATAGCGGCCACAAATATGATCGATGATGCTTTTATGGGAGCGTGTTTGGAGAGTGCTCCCCAACTGGGTAACTTGCATGCCTAAAAACGCGAATAAAGCTGTCGCCACCACAATTCCCAATACACTGTAGATTCCAAAACTCGTGAAGAACTGTAATACTTCTTGTCCTGAAGCGAAACCTGCTCCAATGATGATTCCAATATATGCTCCTGCAAGATTTATACTGTTTTTCATATCAAATACCACCCTAATTATATGATTATTCTGACAATTTAAGTTAAAAGAAATATCTTCCCTTTCATCATGATCCTGTTCTTTAATAGCCTCCCAGCTTCAAGTTAACGGGCTGATGTCCATAAAGCTGGGAGTTTCTTTTATTCCAATTCTTATTTATTTGTATATCTTTTACTATAGGAAGTGAATTCATCGATCGCAGCATAATCGACTTCATAGCCAATGCCTGCCGCCTTTGGAACGGTTATGACCCCATCTTCCACTGTAACCTCTGGTTGGATGATGTCTTTATGCCAATAATTCGCGGATGCTGCCGTATCACCAGGCATCGTGAAGTTATCAAGTGTTGTCAATGCGATATTATGGGCACGCCCGACACCAGATTCCAACATGCCTCCGCACCAAACCGGTACATTCCTTTCTTTACATAATTCATGTATTTTCATTGCTTCCGTTAAACCGCCAACCCTGCCGATCTTAATATTAATGATTTTACAGCTCCCCAATTCAAGGGCTTTTCTTGCATCTTCGACGGAATGTATACTTTCATCCAAGCAAATCGGTGTTTTGATTTCCGCTTGTAATGTAGCATGATCGACAATATCATCTGATGACAAGGGCTGCTCGATCATCATTAAATCAAATTGATCAAGTTGTTTCAGTAATTCGATGTCTTTCAGCCGGTAGGCGGAGTTTGCATCTGCCATGATCGGGACATCAGGATATCGATTACGTACTTCCCTGATTACATCTACATCCCAACCTGGTTGTATTTTCATTTTGATTCTTTTATACCCATCCTTCAATCCAGCTTCTATTTTCGCCAGTAATTCAGGTACCGTTTTTTGGATGCCGATACTGATTCCAACATCGATTTTTTCCAGTTTTCCGCCTAAAGCCATACTTAATGTAATATTCTTTTCTTTCGCATATAAATCCCAGATGGCTCCCTCGATTGCCGATTTTGCCATATTATTTTTACGAATATGCGAGAACATTTCCGATACATCACGAGGATGCTCTATTTCTTTATCCAATACAAGCGGAATCAGGAAATCCTCCAGCATCGTCCAATTGGTTTTTATGGTTTCTTCGTTATACCAAGGTGCTGAAAACGCCACAGATTCAGCCCAGCCCGAAAGCCCTTCTCCATTTTTCACTTCCACAAGAATGAACTCCTTATCCACAAACGTTCCAAAGCTTGTTGTAAAGGGAGCTACCAAATCCATATTTAAATGACGTAAACGCACTTCTGTTATTTTCATCGCGATTCCCCTCTTATTCTGGTATTTTTAATAAATAGTTTTGAATGTTTTCACCTTTTTCCCGTTCGATCCCCGCTGCAACATAGCCTTTGGCAAAAAAGGCTTTGAATAATTCACCGGTTTTTAACCGCCAATCAATCGCAAGGCGAAGATCAGCTTTTTTGATGTGTTGAATATCTGTCGGAATGGGTATGGCGATCACCTCGGCATTGGTTTCGAAATGATAATCCTTGATGTAAGGAAAGCCTTGGTCATTCATTGCTGTCGTTACGATGTGTATCGCTTTATCAGGAAGCGGAGTCTCTTCCTTTGCTTCCTGCCGTATATTCCATTCCACCATGAAACGATCGGTTGACAGTCCTTCATTGAGGGTATCCTTCATATTTCCATAACAATCTTCCATATATGTAGAGCAAACAGCTTTTAGCTTACCGATATTCAAGTTTGCATTCACACTTTCCAATGGATCATACGTCCATGTGATCAAGTCGTAGCCTTTTTTAAGTGCTTCTTCTTTTTGTGCAAGTTTAAGTAATCTGCCGTAGCCCTTCTTTTGATGGTCCGGATGGATGGCTAGCATATGTGAACAAAGATATACCCTTCCGTCCTTGAATCCCGGGAAACTGTATTGAAACCCTACTAACTGGCCATTGATATAGCCGCCTAAAACAAGCCCGCCGTTTTTGACTGCAGTAATCGTCTGATGGATGGGAACGCAATCCATGCCCCATACGACGGCTTCCAGTCGCTGCACTTCTTGTAAATCCTCTAGTGTGGATAGGGATTTAATGATTAATTCTTCAGTCATGTAAGTGGCCCCCATCTCCATATTTCTCGAAAGTCAGTATGATGGCTTTGGCCAGGATTTCAATTCCCGATAACAATGCATCTTTGTTGAACGTCATGTTCGGATGATGGAGCCCTGGTGCCAAATCACAGCCCAATCCAAGCATCGTCGCCTTGAGTTCAGGTCTTTTCAACGTATAAAAATGAAAATCCTCTCCTCCGGTTGTAATGACAGGGGCTACCAGATTTTCTTCCCCGAGTGTATCGGCTATCGCTTCAGACATTATTTCCTGGGCTTGATCGTTCACGGTTGCAGCAGCAACACAGGTTCCCGGTTCGAGTTTCACTTCGACTCCATGGACAATGGCCAAAGATTCTGCAACCTTTTCCACCTTTTTGGTGAGCTCTTCCATCACTGCATTATCCTGTGCCCGTAAATCCAATGAAAAAGTGGCTCTCCCCGGGATGATATTGGAACTTTCGCCGCCAGCAAAAAACTGCGTCATTTTTACGGAATAAGGGATGGATGGATTGAGATGGATACCATTTAGCAAAGTGATGAAAGCCGCTCCTATCTCGATGGCATTTTGCCCTTGATGCGGTCTGGCTCCATGCGCATCAGTTCCCGCTATTTCACCTTTAATGAACTGAGCGGCTCCATGCATAATGGCTGGCGCCGCTTGCCCATCCTTCACTTCCTCAACCGGTCTTAAGTGCACTCCATAAAGGTAATCGACATCATCCAATACTTTTTCTTCAATCATCTTTAAGGCGCCCGTACCTTTTTCTTCAGCAGGTTGAAAAATGAACTTCAGCTTCCCCCTAGGACGAAAGTCCATTTCCCTCAATACCAGGAATACTCCAAGTGCCAAGGTCATATGACCATCGTGTCCACAGGAATGATTGGCTTGAAACGTCCCATGCACCTCCTGCCAAAGTGCATCGATATCCGATCGTAACCCGACCGTGAAATCCCCATCCCCGATTTCCCCAATCACTCCTGTACAGTCCCCGAATGTTTTCACCGTACACTGATTCTCCGTTAAAATATTTGAAATGAAAGCTGTCGTATTCACTTCATTCCAACTCGTTTCAGGATTTGCGTGTAAATGGTCAAAAATATCGAGTATTCGCGGCCTTAATTTTTCGATAGAATTTGTGATATCCATTTCTGTCTCCCCCTTGTATCCCGGTTTAATCGGCTTGTTCCCCAAACTGGTGGAAGTTTTACCTCAAAAGAAATAATCGTCTTGATTGAACGCATCATATATCGCTTTTCTTTCTTTGAAACCCTGTTCGTCCTTAATCGATACTCCAGCTACTAAACTATTCAATAATGAGAATAAAACCGGTGCTGTATCGATCGTGGAAGTCCTTGGTGTTGAAATGGGCAATAAAATGTCAGTGTATTCAGCAATCGGAGCCAGTTCGGAATCCGTAACCCCAATTACAAATGCACCCGCTTTTTTGGCCATTTCCGTTATTTTCACAGTCTCTTTAACATAGCGGTGAAATGAAATGGCTACAAAAACGGAATTTTCAGTCATTTTATTCAACAGTAAAAATATATCATCAGTATCAGGCCGATATAAATGAATCTCTTCCCTGACAAGCCTAAGTGTAAAGGTTAACCAATGTGCTGCCGAAAATGATAAACGGTGTCCGGATATCAAAACATTGTCAGCTGCCGCCAATTTATCGACTGTTGTGGCGAAATCTTCATTTGATAAATTTTTCATTGTCTTTTCGATGCTGGTGATATCCTGCCCCATCACTTGAGCCATGAAGTTTGGCTGACTCGCGGCTTCAAGTTTTGAAGAATGATATTCATTCAAACTGCTGCTCTCGTATATCAACTGATTACGAATAAGCTTTTGAAGCTCAGCATATCCACTTAACCCTAATGAATAGCAAAAGCGGATGATGGTCGTTTCACTCACCCCAATATCCTTTCCGAGCTTTTGAGCTGAAGTGACTGCAAATGTATGTGAATGCACTAACAAGTATTTTGCTACCTTTTTTTGACCAGTAGATAAACCAGGGAATACTTCTTTAACTTTTTGCTGTAAATCCATAAAACATCCCCTCTGAAACAAGATATGAATCCATAACTTTTTATATGACAATATGAAGTTTTAACTTCAACAATAATAGAGAGTATTTTATCACGGGACGTTTAATAAAACAATAATATTCTGAATTTTTAATAAAAAAGAAGGAAATGCTTCAAGAACAGAAAAAACCACGGAGATGGACTCCGTGGTTTTGGCGGCAAAATGGGGTTAATAGTGAGGTGAAGGTCGAAAAAAAGTCGTGAACGGCCGAATACAGTGCGGGGTAGGTCGAATACTGTGCCTCAACGGTCGAATACTGTGTGGTTTAGGTCGATAAACTGCGTTAACGGCCCAAGACAGTCGGCGGAAAGGGAGCGGATTTCTGAAATCAACTGAACTTTTCAAATAAAAAACTGCAGGCAAACTGAGTTTTCATCGAGTTTGCCTACAGCCTGAAACCCCGGAGATGGACTTCGTGGTTTTCCTTCCTTTATTTTTTATGACGCTTTGCATAGCCACATCGTTTGCATAATTCTTCAACTGCACATCTTCTTGAAAAACCATCATACATATTTTTCGCCCGTTCACCATTTAAAATGTCTTCAAGTGATGTTTCGAATATATTTCCCAGCGGTATTTTGCCTTCACTATCCAAGCAACAAGGTACGACTGTACCATCCACCAAGATGCCTAATTGATCTCTAAGAGCATAGCAGAAAATATTTTCATCGATAATGTCACGGTCCAATTCCGGCCACTCGAATTTTTCCGCCATGTTTATATAAACCCGGTCCCTCAACTTTATATTATTCTTTTGCTGAAGAGCTTCACTTAAGCGAATGTCCAATGAAAGCTTCTCCTCCAGCATGCTCAGAATATCGTCGTTCAGGCCATTACTCGCTTTTAATTCATCCGTATCCATATTCCATAAACGAATGGCACAAATCACTTCGCTTTTTTCATTTGCTTCATTTATGAAATCGGCAATATTACTGACATAAGAGTCAAGACTATTGCTCGTATCGTTTGCCTCAAAGCTATGAAGTGAAATATTCACCTGCCGAAGGGCTTTTTTGGAGAGCAGCTTGTCTTTGACCTTTTGAATCAAAGTACCGTTCGTTGTAATATTAACCTTCAGGTCATTTTCAGCACTGATATCCAGGAATGTACCCAAATTTTTATTTAAAAACGGTTCACCCATCAGATGAAAATAAATATGATCGGTGTGTGGTTTGATTTTCTTGATAACCTCCGTAAACCCTTCAGGATCCATGAATTTCAGGGTCCTTTGCAAGCTGGAGCTTGGACAAAAATTACACTTCAAATTACATATATTCGTAATTTCCACATAAACTTTCTTAAACTTTCTCATTTTCTAATACCCCTACATTCAAGCTTATTGTTTCAATCTGATACTAACTATACTTGTTAGCTGCTCATAAATGCAATGAAAACTTCATGGAAGCTGAACGGCTGGCATCACTTCCCATTGGCACCTAATCCGATATCAACCATTTCTGGACAGCCTTTAAACGAAATCAGAAAAAAACATCTTCTCGAGATGAAGATGTTCTGTAATGCATCCCTTAAGTTTTCCGTTTGTTCCGCGATCTCACTTTCCTTTTTGTTCTGTGACCTTCAAACTAAGTAATTTTTCATTTTTCAAATCATGTTGTACAGTCACGATGACATTGAACTCCTGACCTTTATTCTCGACCAAAAATCTGAAATCGTCTTCGACTAGATTTTTCGCTACCGTTTTTCTGCCCTTATATTCGTAATCGGTAATCTCAACTTCAGGATAATCTGCCTGCACTATTGTAATCGCAATCTTTCCGTATTTTTCGTAATCGGGTTTTTGGGCTTGTGCTGAAATGTCCCCTGCTTGCATAATCAAAAAAATCCCCATTAGCATCACGATGACTTTTTTCAAAATCTTTTCCTCCTCATACTTTCCGGTTAGTATTATTATGTAAAATTGTTCAGTTGTTATGCAGCTGCTTCGCTTCTTTTACAAGCATGATTCCAACTAATCGATTCCTCTCCCACTCCTCAGGAAACACAGTCAATGGCGGATTGGTTTCATCCACTAAATAACTAAGTTCAATCGTCATTCCCGGGCGGCGGAATTCAGTTATGAACCAATCCGTATATCCGCTTCCTACCGCTTCTTTTTCCGGAAAGGTCAGTTCATATCCAGTCAATTCGGCAGTCTTTTTGGCAATGCCATAATCCCTCGCCATATTTTTCCGTTTATTATTATAATGCCAAAAGATTTCCCTTCCTGAGGTATGATAGGAAACGGCAATAAGGGGATCGATCATTTTCGTGAAATCCGTAAGCGCTATTACTTCAGCTGCTTCAAGTGGTTGTCGGCCCTTATAAAATTGATACGTCGGTTTTGTTTCATGACTCATGACTTCTTTCCATCCAGCCGGATACTGCCTATTTAAATCAATGCCTTTAGCGTTGGCTTTCCACCGGGACCAATTCCTGCTATATCGGTTCATTTTCCATACCGCAGCCTTTTCAAGAATATTTAAGTTGGATAAATCTCCTTGCTGGATGCTGACGCCATCTGGATTCAGCATCGGGATGAACCAGATGCTCACCTCATCCAATGTTTCCGTCCGGTATTCTCCAACAGGTTTGCCCGCTCGATAGGCGGCTGCATATTCTTCAAGCATGCGCATTAAAAGTTTGGAGCTGAGCCATTCCCGTCCATGATGTGATCCCACCAGCAAAATCGATCTTTTTCCTTTTCCTAACTTGACTGCCTTTATATTTTTTCCCTTTTCAGTTTGCCCGATTATTTGAACATCCAATTCATACTGCTTTTGGATTCCTTGAAGATCCATTTCCATCTGTTCAGGGGAATACACTTCTGCCGCCAGCGATGGTTCAGGGAAAAAAAGAAGCACTAGTATTCCAATTACCATTATTTTTCTCATGTACTCACCTTTTATTTTTATTCAGGTAAAAAGCAACAACCGCGGTCCATATACATCGCCACTTATTGTAAGGAAATGTTCTGTCGTATCTGAACAAAATACAAATAGCTCCTTAATAAGGGGGAGAAGAACATGAGGATCGCTGATTATGATCAAGCATTGTTTCACACACACCGTTCTGATTGGGACAGCTTGTTAGTATTGATGGTTCGAACGAAAGATCACTTTCTTTCAAAAAAAATAGAACATTTTTTGCACGCTTACAGGTTTGAGCATGATTATCAAATCGTTCAATCCCAGCTATATGCACTGCTTCGATATCTGGATCATGCGGCAGAAAAAACAAGTGATTATTTAAGTGAACTTCCAAGCTAAAATCAACTATAGTTTTTGCAAAACGGGAAAAATTATACAAGAAGAGGATTAATGTTCGGGGATATAACTTTGGCTGGTGAAACCCTATAAAAACAAGGAAGGGTCAGGTATGTAAATACCTGACCCTCATTTCATCATTTTTTCATTGCAGCATATGCGTTTGCATACATTTTAAGTTCTTCAATCATACCTTCTACAAGTACCGCAGATTCTTCAAATAAACCATCATTTTCGTAATCGAAGCAATGCGGATCCAGAACCAATTGTTTGGCGATCACATTTGCATAAAGGCTTCGACCCACTGTTCTCATGGAATTCAAGGCATTGATCCCGCCTTTTCCTCCGCCGGAGACAGCCAATAAAGCTACTGGTTTATGCGTGAATTGTTCGCTGCTTAGAAAATCCAAGGCATTTTTCAAGGCCCCGCTCATGGAACCATGATATTCCGGAGTTGTCAGAATTACGCCATCAGCTTCCTCGATGCTTTTCCGAAGACCTTGGATCACTTCCAGTTGATATTGCTCACCTTCACCTGAATATAAAGGGATTTCGCTATTGCTTAAATCAATAAGTTCCGCTCCGTATTTCTTGGATATGTAGCGTGAGGCAATCCCCGTACGCCCTTGTTTACGTGGTGAACCATTAATGATTACTAATTTCATGAATTAAACCTCCATTATTCCCGATGTTTTCCGAGATCAGTCGCCAATACAGTATACCAAAACCGAAACGGAATTTCCTAGAATTTTGATTTTTCATGCAACTAAAAAGCATAAAAAAACGAAAGACCGAAGAAGTCTTTCGTTTAACTTTAACGACAAAATGGGATTCGGAGTCCCAATCCGAGGTGAGGGTCGAAAAAAATTCGTGAACGGTCGAATATAATGCCTCAACGGTCGAATAATGTGCGAGGTAGGTCGAATACTGTCCTGGATAGGTTGAATACAGTGCGTGAACGACCGAATACAGTGAGGCTTGGGTCAATAAACTGCGTCAACGGCCCAAGACAGTGCAGCGAGTCGAATAAAGTGCTCCGGTCTTTATGGTTTTTTACTGTTATCCTCATTGGATTAAAGAAAATTTGCGACACTACTGGCTAGCCGAGACCCAAGAGGCGCTTACTTTGATGCGGCTTGGCAGACAGTCGGGCGGAAAGGGAGCGGATTTCTGAAATCAAATGAACTTTTCTAAATAAAAAACTGCAGGCAAACTGATTTTTCATCGAGTTTGCCTACAGTCTTTCGTCTAGCTTTCATACATTTAAACCAATGCTTCAATCTTGCTCATGAAATCTTCCATGACTCCCGATAACTTGGACTCAGCTTCTTGCATTGATTTACCTTGGACACCGAAATAGAATTTAATTTTCGGTTCAGTGCCTGAAGGACGCAGGCAAACCCATGTACCATCCTCAAGGAAATACTTCAATACATTTGATTTCGGAAGCTCGATCAATTCTTCATCATTTGAAAGTAATGTACGCTTCTTGCTGCTTTGGTAATCTTCTTCAGCGACTACCTGAATGCCAGCAATTCGGGAAGGAGGATTTTGACGGAATTGATTCAATATTCCAGAAATCTGTTTCGCTCCCTCAATGCCCTTTAAAGTCAATGAACGCAAACCTTCCAAGTAAAAGCCGTACTTTTCAAACACATTCAGCAACCCTTCATATAGGGTCAATCCCTGCTTTTTATAATGGGCACAGACCTCGACAGCAAGCACTGCAGCTTGAATGGCATCCTTATCACGTGCAAAGTCTTTAATCAGATAACCGTAGCTTTCTTCATATCCGAACAAAAAGCTGCTTTCTCCGCTTTCATGATACTGATTTATTTTCTCGGCGATGAACTTAAACCCGGTAAGTACATCAACCGTCTTCAAGCCATATGACTCAGCAATCGTCCGGCCGATTTCTGAAGTGACGATCGTTTTTAAGACGATTCCATTTTGGGGAATCTTCCCTTTTTCTTTCTTCTGGGACAGTAAATAATCCAGGAAAAGAGCACCTGTTTGATTTCCAGTCAGGACAACATATTGGCCCCTCTCGTCTCTCACGGCAATTCCAAGCCGGTCGGCATCTGGGTCCGTTGCTATCAATAGGTCCGCCTCCACCTTGTTACCAAGCTCGATGGCCATTTCAAATGCAGCTGGTTCCTCCGGATTTGGAGACTGAACTGTCGAAAAATCCGGATCTGGCAATTCCTGCTCCTTAACGATATGCAAATTTTGATACCCTAAGCTTTGCAGTGCCCGCCTGACGGATTTATTTGCCGTTCCATGAAGCGGTGTAAAGACGATTGACACATCTATTTCCTCGGCAAGCTGCGGGTTCTCGGGAACTGTAAGCAACGCACGATTATACGCTGCATCCACTTCCTCCCCAACCATTACGATGAGGCCCTGCCCTTTAAGGATTTCAGCTTCTTCAACCTGAATTTCAAGCTCGTTTTCAATGGCATTCACGTAGCTGATCACTTGATCAGCCGCTTCCGGTGGCAATTGTGCCCCATCTGTCCCATAAACCTTGTAACCATTATATTCAGGCGGATTGTGGCTTGCCGTGATGACGATTCCAGCAAAAGCATTCAGCTCGCGAACCGCAAATGACAATTCTGGAGTTGGACGCAATTCATCGAATAAATAAGCCTTCACCCCAAATGTTGCCAAGGTCTTAGCTGCTTCGAGTGCAAATTCCGGGGACTTATGTCTTGAATCATAAGCGATCACAGCCCCTCTTCCTTTTGCTTCTTCCCCAAACGAAGAGATATATTGAGCCAACCCCACCGTTGCCTTCCTTACAGTATAAAGATTCATCCGGTTCGTTCCTGCCCCGATTTCCCCGCGCATTCCGCCTGTTCCAAATTCTAAATTTTTATAAAAGGCATCTTCGAGTTGTGCTTCATCCCGCTGCATTTCCTCAAGGAGGACACGTAATTCCCCATTTAAATTCTGGTACCCTGCCCAAGTGGTGTATAAAGATTTCCAGTCCATCTCCAACATCTCCTCCCAAACGCCTCATATTTGCTTATTATGTATCTGCCTTACATATACAAAATTATCATATTTATTCCAATAAATGAAGTAAAGGCTCGTAATGAAAAGAACCGAATCCAGCATTCTTCACATCACGAGCTCGTTTACCTCTTTATTTTTGGCCATCTTTGTAATGCAGATGGTAAATATCATGGCGGCGATCTTTCAATTGCTTTACAGTACCAGATTGACGCTCCCGCCTTAAGATTTCCAAATCGACATCGCCAATCAGGACCATCTCAAGGTTCGGGCTTGTTTCCCCGACTATGCCATCACGCGCAAATTCGAAATCCGATGGAGAGAAGATTCCCGATTGGGCATATTGGATATCCATATTTTCCGTTTGCGGAAGATTTCCGACCGTTCCGGAAATGACGGTGTAAATTTGGTTTTCCACGGCACGGGCCTGGGCACAATAACGAACCCGCAGATAGCCTTGCCTGTCTTCTGTACAAAATGGAGTGAATATGATTTTGGCTCCCATGTCGGTAGCAATCCGGGCGAGTTCCGGAAACTCAATATCATAACAAATTTGTATCGCGATTTTTCCACAATCCGTATCAAAGACACGAACGCGGTCACCTGCGTTAATACCCCACCATTTTCTTTCATTCGGTGTGATATGAATTTTATATTGCTTTTCAATCGTCCCATCGCGACGGAATAAATAAGCGATATTATAGATATTGTCATCATCTTCTTTAACGAAATGGGAACCGCCGATGATATTGACGTTATACCTTACAGCTAAAGTGGTAAACAATTCAATGTATTGCTCCGTGAAATCCGACAGTTTCCGGACAGCCAAGCTTGGTGATCTTTCATTCAAGAAAGACATCAGCTGGGTTGTGAACAATTCCGGGAACACGGCGAAATCCGCATTGGCATCCGAAGCAACATCGGTGAAATATTCGACTTGGTTAGCGAAATCTTCGAATGAATCGATTTTACGCAGCATGTATTGCACGACGCAGATACGTACCGGTTCCGATGTTTTATAATAACGTTTTGTTTTTGGCTGATAATCGACGTTATTCCACTCCATGAGCGTAGCATACTTATTCGATTGCAGATCATCCGGCAAGTAATTCGGATTGATCCTCATAAGCGTGAACCCATTTAAAAGCTGGAATGAAAGAACCGGATCATATATTTTATGCAATTGCACTTCTTTCACATATTCCCTTGGTAACAATTCATCCGCATGTTTATGGTAATTGGGGATCCTGCCCCCGATAATGATGCTTTTTAAGTTCAAATGGGCAACAAGTTCTTTCCTTGAATCATATAGTCTTTGGCCAATTTTCATCCTGCGGAATTCAGGATGGACCATGACCTCGATTCCATATAAATTATAACCGTCCGGATTATGATTCGTGATGTATCCATTATCGGTTACATCATCCCATGTATGGCGGTCATCATATTCGTCAAAATTAATAATGAGGCTGGAACATGAGCCAATCACTTTTCCATCATATTCAGCCACAAACTGCCCCTCTGGAAAAATTGCCAGATGGCTCTCAAGCTGATCTCGCTTCCAGGGAACCATTCCAGGAAAGCAACTCGACTGCAAAGCAATTATTTCATCTATGTCTCCTAGCCTCATATTACGTATTTCCATTATTTTTTCATATTTATGCAGGTCCAAATTAGGCATTTTCCTCAGACTCCTTTATTCTCTTCCATAAGAATTATACCCCTTATTCAAAAATTAAAACAACTGAACCTACCCATGGATTTCAAATAAAAACATTCTGATTGTCCGTTAAAAGAATATATATTTTACATACGCGGTCCTTACATACTATACTTTTCATGAGAGTATAAAGAGATGGGGAAGAGGAACCATGAACAATACAAAACGCAGTGTGGAAAACTTATTATTTGCAGCCTGGGCTGCTTCCATCATTGCTATGTTTGGAAGCTTATATTTTTCTGAAATCAAGCAATATGAACCTTGTGTGCTCTGTTGGTATCAGCGGATCATCATGTATCCTTTTACGATCATTTTAGGAATTGCAATCATTCGAAAAGATTATTGGATCAGCTTTTATACGATGATATTATCCGCTATCGGTGCATTCATTTCCACGTACCATTACTTGATACAAAAGGTTTCATTCTTTTCTGACCACACCCTTGCATGCGGAAGGGTTCCATGTACAGGTCAATATATAAACGTATTTGGTTTCATCACCATCCCGTTCCTAGCCTTGACTGCATTCATCATTATTTTCATATGCAGTTACATCATATGGACAAGATCCAAGGAGGTTGCAGCTTAATGAAGAAAATGGCTATATTTTTAGTGATAATCGTCGCGATATTTGTCCTGCTGGGCGTTTTTACAAACTTGAAAAAAGAAGAAAAATCAAAAGGAAATCCATACGGCAAGGATAAGCTTAAACCCGCTACTGTCGATCAGCTGGATGACCCCAATTATCAAAACTTGATCCTGCCGGAAGAATTGGAGCAGGACCTCCAGGATAATGAAGATGTGACCGTTTACTTCTATAGTCCTGAGTGCCCGCATTGTCTAAAAACCACGCCAATCGTGGCTCCTTTGGCAGAAAAGTTGGGAATCGATCTAGTTCAATATAATCTTTTGGAGTTTGAACAAGGATGGAGCGATTATGGCATCAAAAAGACCCCGACCATCGTTCACTATAATAATGGCAAAGAACAAGAACGGATCGTTGGCTATAATGATGAGGAAACGTTCGAGAAATGGTTCAAGGACCACGATATTAATTAAGGATGGAAAAAATGAGCCGGCCCTAACGGAAATGCTTCTCCCGTTATAGCCGGCTCATTTTTTTTGCCTTATACTAAATATTGATTCGCCACCTGGATGTCCATCATCTGAATCTCATTATTCGATTCTTGGTTTATACTTGAAAAATGGTCATAATAAAAGGGGAAGAATATTCCGCATTCATTCAATAGAGTGATGTTATGTTGGAACAATTCTTCAGATTCAGGTTCCATCACTATAAACTCTTCTCTCTTTTGTTTGTCTAATATCGACATAAGGACTTGAAGACATGTCATTACTTGAAATGCGTCTCTTAATGTTGCCAAGTAAGTAACAGAACTTTGATTGGGCTCTAAAACGCCAATCTCGCGAAAATGAAGGATTTCACTTTCCGTAAAGTATTTTGGAAATACAGATTTGTAGAAACGAGAAACGAGACTCGCTATTTCTTGCTCTTGTTCTTCCGTTGAAGAAAAGACCGTCTTCACTAAAAAAACCACCTTTTTTCAGATCCGTTAGACCTATCTATTATATGTATATTCTAGGACAAGCGATTTCTTCCCCACTAGAATAACATAAATATTGTAAAAAATATGTGGTAATTTCCACCACGAAAATTTCAGCAATAGGTCCAAAGTTACTTTTTCATGACTAATTCTTGATTATTATATATTTTTTTCATTTAATCAAAAACCAAAGCAGTCGAAAGTAGGAGTTTTTATTGGAAAATTTCAGAATAACTAACCAACATTTAATAATAGATGTTCTCCAAACTTGGAATGGATTAACATTGGAAAAGCTTTTTAGGGAGCGTTGGAAGGCCCCAAAGAAATTAGTGCATGAATGGAGAATGAGTAAAGAAGTGACAGTGAACGGGTATTCCGTAACATGGTCAACAATCCTTAATGAAGGAGATACGATCAGAATCCCCTTATTGGATCACGCTGAAAATGAAACAGTACAAGCGGCAGACTTAGGAATTTCCATCTTATATGAAGATGATGTGTTGTTGATAGCCAATAAACCGGCTGGAATGGATACCCACCCTTCTCAGCCGGGTGAAGCACACTCCCTCCTCAATGGAGTTGCACACCATCTTCAAAAAAACGGCCAAACCTGTATGATCAAGCATATTCATAGGCTTGATAAAGATACCACCGGTGCCGTCCTTTTTGCCAAAAACCGCCTCATTGGGTCCATGCTGGATAGAATGTTGGAAGAAAGGGAAATCAAGCGGACTTACCTAGCTTTAGTACAAGGAAACATTAAAAAGGATGAAGGCGAAATCAAAGAAAAAATTGGCCGCGACCGCCACCATGCCACGAGAAGAAGGGTTTCCCCTACAGGCCAGACGGCAGTCACCCACTATCGGGTGCTCAACCGCTATCCCAAGAAAAACTTGACACTCGTCAGCTGCACCCTGGAAAGCGGCCGAACCCATCAGATCAGGGTGCATTTCAGTCATTTGAACCACCCCTTGGCCGGAGATTCCTTATATGGCGGAAAAAGGACATTTCCACGTCAAGCCCTTCATGCAAGAAAAATTGAATTCATCCACCCCATTTCAGAAGAAAAAATGATCGTTGAAGCTCCTTTCATTGATAAACCTGAAATATTCGATTTCACCATTTAAACAAAAAAACACCGTTCCATACCGGACGGTGTTTTTTTTGTAGACAAAAGGAGTTCTATCTAAATTTTTAAACATAGTTGATTGGAGCGGGTGTGCGAAACTCCTGCGGGAATAGCGAGTCCAAGGGAGACCCCACAGGCGCAAGGCGCCGAGGAGGCTTCCCGGACCGCCCCCGGGAAGCGAGTGCCTGGAGAGGAAATCAACGTTTCAATTCTATAAACACTCAAAAAATACTGTAGGAAAAATTATTATCGAGTTTGCAAACTAATGGGGCCCTATCTAAAAGGTAAAACAAAGTTGATTGGAGCGTAAGGTACGAGACTCCTGCCGGAAAACGTGTCCAGGGAAGACCCCGCAGGCGAGGAGGCTTCCCGGACCGCCCGCGGAAAGCGAGTGCCTGGAGAGGAAATCAACGTTTCAATTCTATAAACACTCAAAAGTACTGTAGGAAAAATCAATTATTATCGAGTTTGTAGACAAATGGGGCCCTATCTAAAAGGTAAAACATAGTTGATTGGAGCGTAAGGTACGAGACTCCTGCCGGAAAACGTGTCCAGGGAAGACCCCGCAGGCGAGGAGGCTTCCCGGACCGCCCGCGGAAAGCGAGTGCCTGGAGAGGAAATCAACACTTATTTGCAAACTCAATTAATTTCGAATTTGTAACAGTCTGAAACACCATTCCTTTTCGGACGGTGTACTTATTTCTTCATTAATATTATCCGAATTGTCGCTCATATTTTTTTCAGCGGACTGATTCTCTGCATGTTAGGTCAACCGAAATATACGCATGTCGGGACGAAATCCGTTCTTTTGGCATAAAAAAATAGCTGGCCACTTGGGCCAGCTTTATTTTTTGTATTTATGAAGCTTTTCTCATGCCTTTTAAGATAAGGCTTAAGATGAAGACAAATACGATTGCACCAATCAATGCTGGAATTATCGCGAAATCTGCAACTGAAGGTCCCCAGTTCCCAAGAATTAATGAACCTAACCATGCACCAACAAAACCAGCGATAATGTTACCGATAATTCCAAATGGTACGTCACGTCCAACGATCATACCTGCTAACCAACCAATGATACCTCCGATAATTAATGACCATAAAAATCCCATAATATATTTCCTCCTTCAAATTAGTTATTTTTTCATTTCTGCAGCAGACTCCAAGAAATCAAATCACTTCCATATTGTCATGCCATTTTTCAGTTATTTTAACTTTTACATTCAAAATGGTATGATGCCGATTAGCACGATATCTAATGAATGTGAATGCTTTAGTTATTGGGTAGAGTTAGCTAGCTATAGCCCTTGAGTAACTGATTGGACAATCCATGTTAGTGATTTTTTTCTTTTTGTTTGCCGCTGTACTCATTATTTTCCCCGTTTTAATAATCTAAAACCTAATTTTTTTAAAAAATATTTGGTAACGAAAACAGGATTATCAGACATATTAAACGGGTATACCATAGGCTTTAACTTTGTCACATTGTTAGTATAAGCAGTAACTGTCTCAATTATGTTCATAAAGGAAAAAGAAAAAGGATGCCCCAATTATCGGGACACCCTTCTATTATTTGCAGCATTCTTAGAACAAAAGTTCATCGGGATTGCTGCCGAACCGTTCATTTTTGTTCAAGGCATCTATTTGATTCATTTCATTCAGGCTTAATGAAAAGTCAAATACCTGTGCATTTTCCTCGATACGGGACGGCGTAATCGATTTAGGTATTACAACTAGATCATGTTGCAGATGCCATCTAATCAACACTTGCGCTGAACTTTTCCCATGCTTCTTCGCTATATGATTAATTGTCGGCTCTTCCAATAGGTTCCCTCTTCCTAGCGGGCTCCAAGATTCTACCTTTATTTCATGTTTTGCACAGTAATCACGAATTTCTACTTGTGTCAAAAGTGGGTGTAATTCAATTTGATTGACGACCGGCTTCACTTCACTGTTTGCAAGTAAATTTTCCAAATGATGAACATGGAAATTACTTACACCGATTGATTTCACCTTGCCATCCTTATAAAGCTTTTCCAAAGCCCTCCAGGTTTCCAGATATTTATCTTTTCCCGGCCAGTGGATCAAGTATAAATCCAAGTATTCCAAGCCAAGGCGATTTAAACTATCATCAAATGCCTGGAGCGTCGTTTCGTATCCTTGCTCTGTATTCCACACTTTAGATGTAATGAACAATTCTTCACGAGGCACGCCGCATTCACGAATCGCCTGGCCAACACCTTCTTCATTTTCATAAATGGCCGCAGTATCGATCGCACGATATCCAACTTCGATCGCTTTCTTGACAGACTCAACCGTTTCATTGCCGTTTTTCACTTTAAATACACCAAAACCTAACTGTGGCATTTTAACTCCATTATGTAAGGTGATCGTTTCCCCAATGTTTGAAATCATTCCATCATTCCCCCTTACTTTTATTTACCAATTATACATCCCTCCACCTTCTATTTCTAACCATAAGCCTCGGGATTTATAGAGTTCCTTAAACGAAACGCACCCGTTTATATATATAAGAGGAAACATTTTATCTTTTTAATCATTCACCAAGTTAAATATTTTGTAAAAAAATGACGAAACATCTATCCTTATAGGTATGAAATTCGTTACAATTGAATAGTTCGATTTAAAACCAAGTAAAAAAGAAGGTGTCAGCTTTTAAAGAATAATCAAACGTAAAACTCCCATTCTAAATATTGAGGAGTTGCAAACTGTTTTGCGCCCATTCATTGGCCAAAATCCATATACACTTTACACTTGAAATCAAGGGAGTCCTCCATGTATGAATAGCATACTCATCTTAACAGTGCTAATTATTATTTTTGCTTTGGTCTTTGACTTTATCAATGGTTTCCATGATACGGCTAACGCCATCGCTACAGCAGTATCAACCAAGGCGCTTAAACCACGTCATGCAATCATCCTGGCTGCGGTCATGAATTTACTAGGAGCACTGACCTTTACCGGTGTTGCGCATACCATTACGAAGGATATCGTTGATCCTTTCACATTGAACAATGGTTCTTATGTAATCCTTGCTGCTCTAATTTCGGCCATAATATGGAATTTAATCACCTGGTATTTTGGCATTCCAAGCAGTTCCTCCCATGCGATCATTGGTTCAATAGCGGGAGCTGCCATCGTGGCTAGTGGATTCGATGCGATTAAATGGAGTGGATTCACTAAAATTGTACAAGCATTGATTCTATCTCCCATCCTTGCCTTTACGCTTGGTTTCATTGTATACAGTATTTTCAAGGTAGTATTCAAAAATAATAATTTAGGAAAAACCAATAAGCGATTCAGGAGAATACAAATTCTCACAGCGGCCATCCAGTCTTATACACATGGAACGAATGATGCTCAAAAATCCATGGGTATCATCACGATGGCTTTGATCGCTAACGGATATGCCTCTACCTCTGAGGTTCCTTTCTGGGTACAATTATCCTGCGCAATTGCCATGGCGCTTGGTACATCTATCGGAGGTTGGAAGATCATCAAAACAGTTGGCGGTAAAATCATGAAAATCCGTCCGGTTAATGGAGTTGCTGCCGATATGACTGGTGCATCGATCATTTTCGGCGCAACCTTCCTCCATATGCCTGTCAGCACGACTCATGTCATTTCTTCTTCAATACTTGGGGTCGGTTCTGCACACCGCATCAAAGGGGTAAAATGGGGAACCGCCAAAAACATGTTGGTCACTTGGTTCATTACATTGCCAATTTCTGCTTCTTTAGCTGGAATCATTTACTATTTGATTGCTTTATTTTTATAGAACCTTTCGCCTTTCCATATCGGAAAGGCTTTTTTTTTACAATTCCCCCTTATAAATGCAGGCTTTTTCCCTTTTTTTAATTTTCCTTGTTTTTTTATGTAAAGTTTTATTAAGATTTTGTAAATTTTCGTCGAAAAACCTTCCCGGATACTACATGAATTCGTTACAATCAATTTGTTAATACTAAGCGTACGACTAAAGTGCGTAAATTTGCATGACTAATTGGGAGGCTTTAACATGGCTTTTAAATCAAAAAAAGACAAATTCGCTGTAATGCTTTTTAACATCGCTCAAAACCTAAAAGAAGGTGCTGACTATTTCGCGGATTATAAACTCAAGAACATCTCCGATCTCAAAGTATTTTCAGATACGATGAAAGACTTTGAGCATAAAGGCGATTCAATGGTTCATAATGTGATCAAAGAGCTGAACAATGCTTTCATCACTCCTATCGAACGGGAGGATATCCTTGAATTAACCATGAGAATGGATGATGTCATAGACGGTTTGGAACACTGTGCGGCATTATTCGAAATGTACTCAATTGTCAATGCAGATGAGTATATGCTTAAGTTTGTGGATGCAATCAAACAGTGTACGTATGAGATTGAAAATGCTGTCGATACACTATCCACTAAAAAATTGCCAATGATTCGTGAACATGCAATAAAAATTAAAGATCTTGAATCCGTTTGTGACGGAATCCAACGTCAATCAATCAAAAACTTGTTTACAGTAGAAAAAGATCCAATCAGGATCATTCAATATAAAGAAATTTACGAAAGCCTTGAAGAGATCGCCGATCACTGTCAAGCGGTGGCCAATACACTTGAAACAATCATAATGAAAAACGCCTAAGGAGTACCCCAATAAATGGATACTTTATTAATTATAACAATATTAATCGTTTTCTTTGCTTTAGCATTTGACTTCATCAATGGTTTTCATGATACAGCCAATGCAATAGCGACTGCTGTTTCAACAAAGGCCTTGAAGCCTAGGCATGCCATCATCTTGGCAGCCGTCATGAATTTCGTCGGAGCCATGACATTTACTGGAGTGGCGAAGACCATAACGAAGGATATCGTGGATCCGTTCACGCTTCCGAATGGTTCATATGTAATTATGGCTGCTCTACTTGCCGCTATCATATGGAACCTTCTAACCTGGTATTACGGAATACCAAGCAGTTCCTCCCATGCATTGATTGGTTCGATTGCTGGTGCAGCCATTGCTGCAGCGGGATTCGCTGGAATTAAATGGGAAGGTTTCATGAAAATTCTTCAAGCTTTGATTTTCTCCCCGTTAATTGCTTTTGTAATCGGGTTTATCGTATACAGCATCTTTAAAGTTGTCTTTAAAAACAATAACCTGACAAAAACAAACCAAAAATTCCGGACTATACAGATTGCTACTGCAGCACTTCAATCGTATACCCACGGAACGAACGACGCTCAAAAAGCGATGGGTATCATCACGATGGCCCTTATTGCAAATGGTTATGCATCAAGTACCGATATCGCCTTCTGGGTTCAGTTCTCCTGTGCGCTGGCAATGGGACTTGGAACTTCCGTCGGCGGATGGAAAATCATTAAAACCGTTGGCGGCAAAATCATGAAAATCCGCCCGGTCAATGGTGTTGCAGCGGACTTAACCGGAGCCTTTATCATTTTCGGCGCGACTGTAATACACATGCCGGTCAGTACAACACATGTTATTTCGTCTTCAATCCTTGGTGTTGGATCTGCGCATCGTGTCAAGGGCGTAAAATGGGGAACGGCAAAAAGAATGATCATCACTTGGTTCATTACCATTCCCATCTCTGCAACATTAGCTGGTTTGCTTTATCTTTTAATTAACTTCTTATTCTAAAATAAAATCCCTTCCGGTTTCCATCGGTAGGGATTTTCTGTTTTGACATAGGATTTATCTATGCTAATTAATAGGAAATCGTTTAAAATTCAAGGAGAAGGAATTTTTTTTAGCGAGGGGCAAAATAACAATGAAGGAATTCGAAAAAAATAGAGATATTTTTAAAGACCTTTATGGAGATATGATGGAGTTTGCCGATAGAATCAGTTCTGTTTTAGGCTGCCCCATTACAATCGAGGACGGTAACCATCGCTTACTTGCTTATAGCACTCACGATGATACGACGGATCAGGCTCGTATCATGACCATAATCGGAAGACGTGTCCCTGAAAAGGTCATCAACAGTTTATGGAAAGATGGCTTCATACCCGCGTTATTGAAAGAAGATGCCCCTATTAAAATCGGGGCCATCAATGATGTCGGTCTCGGTAACAGGGTTGCGGTTTCCATCCGGAAAAATAATGAAGTACTTGGATTCATTTGGGCTTTGGAAGTAAATGAACCATTCACCGAAGAAGATATGCAATTTCTGCAATTCGCTGCCAAGGAGGCGAAGAACCAGTTACAGCAATTGCAATTGAAAAAGAAAAGGAAAGAAGCAGGTCATCAAGAGTTCCTTTGGCGCATGTTGACCGGGCACTACCAAGAAGAATCGGAAATAATTGAAAATTATAAGAAATTCTCGATCCATGTTCCAGTGGTTTTTTCCATATTGGTATTCGAATTTCCTAAAGAGATCAATCGCGAAGTGGAGCGCTACATTTCATACATGTTAACGACCACTCAAAAGATAAACAGTTCCTTATTTGCCATTGACCATAACAAGCTCATTCTTTTCGCAGGAGCCAACCAGGAAAACAGCCCTTCTTTCACTTCATCGATTTATGAGTTCATTCCTTTTTTCATTCTGGAGATGAAACGGCGTTTCGGTGTTGAGCATATCCTTGGAACGGCTGGCAATATGTATAAAAACTTAATGGATGTTAAATCAAGTTACGAAGAAGCTCTATACACTCTAAAAATGAAGAATATATTCCCTGATGACATGAAACTCATTTTACATTATGAAGAACTTGGCATGTTTCAAATGATTGAATCACTCGCAAGCAACAAACAGCGTCGTGTTCATCCTTCCATCCTTAAACTTAAAGCATACGATATGAAAAACCAGACGGAATTGCTGCAAACACTCACCGTCTATCTAGAGAAAGACTGCAACCCAAACGAGGCTTCAAGAAACCTTCATATCCATGTGAATACATTGAATTATCGATTAAAAAGGATCTCGGAAGTGGGAAATATCCGGTTAAAAGACCCGATACAAAAAATGTCCCTCTTTCTTAACATTAAACTTAATCAATATGATGAATTCTCCAAGAAAAATTAATGATATATTCCCTGATATGGAATACTAGAAGTGTGGAAAGGTTGATCTTATGAAATTTGAAACAAAAGAAGAACTTGAAAAAGAATTAGCAATCATAGAAAAATGGGAGAAGGATCAAAAAGGACTATGGTTTTGGGAACGGATTGGGCGGATTCCCTTCAAGCTATTGGATAAGTTGACACCGGATTTCATTCAGAAAAAATTGGGTGTCATGCTTGATGAAATCGGAAGCTACATTCAGAATGGCGGAAAATATTTAACGAAAGAAGCTCATATTCTAAATCAGCTGCAAGCCAAGAATCCCGAGTTGAATATTACTGCCGTGGAGGATGTTTCAAGCATACCCCTCCATATCATGGATAGCGTGAGTCAGGATATTAAAAATTCAGGCAGCAAATTGGCAACGGTTCAAGGGGCCACTACCGGGATTGGCGGAATCTTCACCTTGGCAATCGACATCCCCCTTCTTCTCGGCATGTCGATCAAAACCCTTCAGGATATCGCCATCACATATGGCTTCAATCCTAGGGACCGCCAAGAACGTATATTCATCGTCAAATGCCTGCAATTCACAGCATCGGATGTTGTCGGCAAAAAGGCTCTATTAAATGAATTGTCGAAAATGACCCAGACTGATTCCCAATCAAAAAGGGAAATAGCATCAGAACTGCAAGGATGGCGAGAAGTCGTTTATACATACCGTGATCAGTTTGGCTGGAAAAAGCTTTTGCAAATGGTTCCTGTTGCCGGAATAATATTTGGCGCCCTGACAAATCGTTCGATGATTGCCGATATAGCCGATACGGGAATCATGCTTTATAAGAAAAGAAGGATTCTAGAGCGCATTCAAGAACCAATTGCAAAGAATTGAATTCAGCTTTAATTGGGTTTTGATCCTGGCAAGTCCATGTTTTTTGAAACTGCGTTTGTGGAATTCCACAAATACACCTTTTTCATTTTTCTGATTTCCACATACTAACTGTTTCTTTTTCCAACTATACTTGTGATACAAATAGTAAAACATATTATTGGAGGGATTAAGATGAGAATAGGAATTCCAAAAGAGATTAAAAACAATGAAAATCGTGTAGCTATCACTCCAGCTGGGGTCGTAGCATTAGTCAATGCAGGACATGAAGTATTAATCGAAATGAACGCAGGTCTAGGAAGCAGTTTTACAAATGAAGCATATCAAGAAGCTGGTGCTGTTATAGTCGAGGACGCTGCTAGCGTTTGGGCAAGCACAGAAATGATCATGAAAGTAAAAGAACCTATCTCATCTGAATATAAATATTTCCGAAAAGATTTAATCCTTTTCACATATTTACATCTTGCGGCAGAACCGGCACTAGCTCAGGCCCTAAAAGAAAGCGGTGTCTTGGCCATTGCTTATGAAACGGTTGCAGTAAACCGCACCCTTCCTTTATTGACACCAATGAGTGAAGTTGCAGGACGCATGGCTGCACAAATCGGTGCTCAGTTCCTTGAAAAAAATAACGGCGGTAAAGGAATACTCTTAAGCGGAGTTCCTGGAGTTAAACGCGGTAAAGTCGCTGTTATCGGTGGAGGCATGGTTGGAACGAATGCTGCTAAAATCGCTATTGGATTAGGCGCAGATGTTACCATTCTTGACTTAAGCCCAGACCGCCTTCGTCAACTTGATGATATTTTCGGAAATGAACTGACTACACTCATCTCCAACCCTTATAATATTGCAGAAGCAGTCAAAGATGCCGATTTGGTTATCGGTGCTGTATTGATTCCAGGTGCTAAAGCTCCTAAGCTCGTTACTGAAGAAATGGTTAAATCGATGTCTCCAGGTTCAGTCATTGTCGATGTTGCAATCGACCAAGGCGGTATCTTTGAAACGGTTGACCACATAACAACACATGATAACCCTACTTATGTTAAACATGGAGTAGTGCATTATGCAGTGGCGAATATGCCAGGAGCAGTGCCTCAAACTTCTACAGTTGCTTTAACTAACGTAACAGTACCATTTGCACTTCAAATTGCAAACAAAGGTGCCATCAAAGCAATCCTTGAAAATGATGCCCTTGCAAAAGGCGTCAATGTGGCGAACGGTGAAATCACGTTCGAAGCAGTTGCCACAGACCTTGGCTACAACTACGTAA
This sequence comes from Bacillus sp. T-10(2022), assembly GCF_056502895.1. Classification (NCBI taxonomy): domain Bacteria; kingdom Bacillati; phylum Bacillota; class Bacilli; order Caryophanales; family Bacillaceae; genus Bacillus; species Bacillus sp. T-10(2022). The sequence continues at coordinate 1,121,466 of NZ_CP113518.1, read as the reverse complement.
GTGTTGAAAACGCCTTAAACCCAAATAACATTAACGCTTAATAAAAAAAGACTCCAGAATCTTGTCTGGAGTCTTATTTTTTTTGGACGAGAACCTCGATGAAGCAGTACGTCTCCATACGATATCTGGATTAGGCCGGATTATCTCACACAACGGTCGAATTAACTTGCACAACGGTCGAATAATTTGGGTATAGGTCGGATTTTCTGCTCGATTGGTCGAATTATCCAGAGTTAGGTCGGATTTTCTCCTCGATCGGTCGAATTATCCAGAGTTAGGCTCGATTTTCTGCTCGATCGGTCGAATTATCCAGAGTTAGGTCGGATTTTCGGACGGGCGATTTTTCCGGATAGGCCACTACTCTGCCCTTTCCCCGGTTGATGTTATTACTAATCTAACAAAATAGAATATTCCTCTTAATCTATGAAGATCTTCCCGGGATTCATTATTCCTTTTGGATCCAAAGCCTGTTTGATCGTTTTCATCACTTCGTAAGCTGCTCCATGCTCCCTTCGCTGATACTTCGATTTTCCAAGGCCCACCCCATGTTCACCCGTACATGTACCGCCTCTGGTTAATGCATACTCGACGATTTCTTCATTTAACCTTTTCGCTTCTTTAACTTCTTCAGGATTTTTCAGATCGATCATGAACAATACGTGATAATTCCCGTCACCTACATGTCCTACAATCGCCCCCTCCACTTTGGATTGTTCGACTTTCTTCCTTGTATCCAGTATGGCATTCGATAATTCATGAAGGGGCACACTTACGTCGGTCACCATCAGTTTCTTCCCCGGGGCGCTGTGAATGAATGCGTACGCGAGATTATGGCGCGCTTCCCATAAGGCATTCCGTGCTTTTGAATCGGTTTCAAACTGGATATCCCCACAGCCAAAATCACTTACGATTTCCTTGGCAAATTTGACGTCCTGTTCCAGTCCGGCAAAATTCCCATGAAACTCGAGGAATAAAGTTGGTTTGACTTCATAGGATTTGTCCATGAATTGATTAACTTTTTTTATGGACTCGGCATCAACCAATTCAATTCGTGCAATCGGAATACCAGCAAGCATGATCCCATTAACCGCAGATACTGCCTGTTCGACGGTTGGAAATGATGCTCTCCCAGCCATTGTGACTTCAGGAATGCCATACACCTTTAATGTCAGTTCAGTAAATACTCCCAGCGTACCTTCAGAACCGACAAACAAGCCATTCAAATGAATGCCTGAAGATGATTTTGTCGCTAAACTTCCGGAATGAATCACTTGACCGTTTGCTAAAACTATTTCCAAATCCCTGACTTGATCGCGCATAATCCCATATTTGACCGAGGTCGTCCCACTTGCATTCGTAGCTGCCATCCCTCCCAATGTAGCATCGGCACCAGGGTCGACGGAAAAGAACAAACCGTATTTTTTTAATTCTTTATTGAGCTGCGTCCTAGTCACACCTGGCTGGACCTTCACAAGGAAATCATTTTCCCTGATTTCCAATATTCGATTCATCAAAGACAAATCCAAGGAAATTCCCCCTTTGACTGGAACGACATGCCCCTCCAAACTTGAACCTAATCCAAAAGGAATGACCGGTATTTCATGCTCATTCGCATAACGCATGACTGCGCTTACTTCCGCAGTATCCCTTGGATATATGACCATATCCGGAAGGTGCGGAGTGTGATATGATTCATCATGGCTGTGCTGCTCCAATAATGTTTCATTCACCGTTACCTGTTCTTCCGTCAGAATCTTCCTTAATTCTTCTATATAACCAGTCATTATGCAGCCTCCTCTTTTTCACCAAACATTCTGAAAATGTAAAATGGACGAGATTGCCCGCTAATAGGCAATCCATCTTTCTTCATTTACTGAAACCTTTCGTTTTATCCGTGCATGCCTTCATTGCTTGCAGAATGCTGGATCTTAGCTGATTTTCTTCTAAAGTCGCTACGGCAGCTATCGTTGAACCGCCCGGCGTGCAGACATCATCCTTTAAAGCAGCAGGATGTCTTTCCGTTTCCAGTACCATTTTAGCAGCTCCCATTACAGCTTGTGCTGCCATTCGGTATGCTTGTTTTCGTGGAATGCCGTCACGGACCCCTCCATCAGCCAGCGCCTCGATGAACATATATACATAAGCAGGCGACGAACCGCTGATGGCCGGTACTGCGTCCATCAAATCTTCATGCAGGATTTCCGTTTTACCGAAACTATTCAGCAGTGCAGTCACACCCTCTATATCAGCATCGGTAATTTGATCATTAATGCTCATGGCAGTCATGCCTTCACCAACAAGCGAAGGAGTGTTTGGCATCGTCCGGACAACCTTCACTCTTTTTACGAAGCTGTTCTCAACTAGTGATACAGTGATCCCTGCTGCCATAGTAATGATCACAGCGTCTTCTTTAACATGATTCTTCACTTCTTCAAGCACTTGCTTATGCATGGCAGGCTGGATTCCTAGAAAGAGAAAATCGGCAAAACCGGCAACCTCTTTATTATCCAAAGTACCTTTAACCTTATATTTCGTGGTGATTTTAGTTTTGGTCTCCACACTCGCAGTACTGACCATGATCCCTTCAGGTGAAATGACCTCTGCAAGCAGCATGCCCTCAAGCATTGCCTCACCCATTTTGCCGCATCCAATAAACCCGATTTTTTTATTCATATCTTACACTTCCAATCATAAGTTCATCTATATTCTTTCTTATTATATCGGATATGATAAATGGAAACACGTTGGAGATATTAATAAGGAAGGATTTGGTGGTTTCTGGTCGAATTACTTAAGTGATATGGATGTATTTTTAAATCCACCTTTACGCAATATAGTCAAGCAATTAAATAAAAAAGATGTTGACTAAATGGTCATTAGAGATTTATAATTTTGACCTATTAGTCACAAATGAATAAGGAATACAGTTATAGGAATGGAGAAATGCTATGCAAATGGAAAAAAAAGCGGTCAATACCAAGCTTGTCTTAACAGGATTGATCATAGGAATGTTTTTCAGTTCATTGGAACAGACGATCGTCGGTACCGCCATGCCGACAATTATCGGGCAATTGAATGGTTTCACCATCTTTGCATGGGTAACGACTGCCTATTTAATAGCCTCAACGACTGTTGTACCCATTGTTGGAAAGCTATCTGATTTATATGGCAGGCGTTCCCTTTATCTGCTTGGCACAATCATATTTACGATCGGTTCGTTTTTATGTGCCACAGCCACTTCGATGGAACAATTGATCATCTACAGGGGTCTGCAGGGAATCGGCGGCGGAATGATCATGCCTTTATCCCAAACAATCATCGGCGATATATTCTCTGCGGAACAAAGAGCCAAATGGCAGGGAGTATTCGGAGCCCTTTTTGGTTTAAGTTCTGTCATCGGCCCTTTTCTGGGCGGCCTGATCGTTGACCATATCAGCTGGCATTGGATCTTTTTGATCAATGTACCGACGGGCTTACTATCTGCCATTTTGATTTATGTAGGATTGAAACATGAAGCGATAAGGAAAACAGAGAAAGTGAATATCGATTATCTAGGGATTTTCACCTTGATTCCTGGTATTGTCCTGTTATTGCTTGGCTTGACCTTCGGTGGTGATAAATTCGAATGGTTATCATTAGAATCTATCTTGATTTTCGGCAGCACCATTGTCTTCATTGCCCTATTCATCTTTTTTGAAAGAAGAGCGGTCGAACCGATCCTTGATTTATCCCTTTTTAAAAATAGAGTTTTTTCCACCACGAATATTTTGGGATTCCTGCTTGGCCTTGGCATGTTCGGGGCAATCATGTTCGTCCCGCTGTTCATGCAAGGCGTTTTGGGAGTTTCACCAACAAAAGCGGGGTCGACCATGACTCCGATGATGATCGGTATGATTCTTTCCAGCATCATTGGCGGGCGGTTACTTTTGAAATTCCGTTTTCGTACCGTGCTCACCTTTGGAATGGCCTTTGCGACGCTTGGCTTTTTCCTAATGAGCATGATGGACGGCAGTACGACTATATTCACTGCGTACTCATACATGGCCATCCTTGGGATAGGTATGGGTCTTGTCATGCCGACATTGATGATTGCCGTTCAAAACGAATTTCCAAAATCGCAGCTAGGGTCGGTTACAGCGGCTTCGACATTCTTCCGATCAATAGGAGGAACGATGGGCATCACGATTTTGAATGCTGTCATGAATCACAATCTCCAGCAAAATATGGATGATGCGGTCGTAAGTCAAAAGGACCCTATATTGCATGAGGCACTGAAAGCATTAGCCGATAAAACGGATGCGTTATTCAACATCATGCTTTATCCTGAAAACCTTAAAATGCCCGCAGAAGTCAGCACTATCCTTGTAAAAACGATTGAAAATGCTTGGATCGATGCATTCTCCAGTGTTTTCATCACCGGTATCTTTTTTGTTTCCGCGGGGATATTAGTGGCACTTTCCGTGGGTTCGGGCCGAATCAAAAAAGATCAAGAAACGGAAAAGGAATTAGGCTAAAAAATGCTCGGGACCGGCTGATATAATCAGCCGGCCTTTTTTTTCCCTTCATGTTTCTTTTTCATTGATAAGGGAATTTTACCTATATGAGACTAAATGGAGTGATATCATGAACAAGATAAACGATTCAATTTTACCTGCGGATTTTTATCAGCAGCCCACCCTTGAACTGGCAAAATCCCTTCTTGGCTGCCTGATTGTAAAAGAAACAGCGGATGGAACCGCTTCTGGATTCATTGTTGAAACAGAGGCCTATATTGGACCTGGTGACAGGGCCGCACATAGTTTTGGAAATAGAAGGACAAAACGGACGGAAGTGATGTTCGGAAATTCCGGTTTGATCTATACATACGTCATGCACACACATACACTGGTCAATGTCGTAAGCGGAGGGCCTGAAAATCCGGAAGCCATTTTAATCCGGGCGGTTGAACCCTATTCAGGGCTCGAGTTAATGCGTGAAAGACGAGGAATTGCCGATATTCGTAAATGGACCGATGGACCAGGGAAGCTAACAAAGGCACTGGGCATCACCATGGATGATTATGGTCGATCTTTTACAGATCCCCCGCTATATCTAGCTGCCGGAAAAAAGCCTGAACACATATCCAGCGGCCCGCGCGTCGGAATCGACAACTCCGGGGTAGCAAAAGATTACCCTTGGCGTTTCTGGGTTACCGACAATCCGTTTATATCGCGTAAAAACCTAATTAATAAAGCTGTACCGAAAAATAAACCATGATTTTATCCCCTCTAAGTGAACAGTGTAAATTCTGTGGATGTTACACAACTTGAGGGGATTTTACAATGTCCATAAGCATCTCGAAATCTCAAAAAGTCGTGAATGAAGCATCAGACACTAGCCCAAAAGGAACGAAGGATACGTTGTCCTTATATCTGGAATCATCTAAATGTTTGTATGTATTCCATATATCACTATAAAATCAAGAAAACATTCCCCTATTCAAAGTATCATCACATAGTAAAATCGCTGAACCTGATGATCTCTACATTTATAGACAATATTAAAAAATTAATCACGGAAAGGTAAGGATATGTTATTCTTACCTTTCTTTTAATTACCGTAACTCAAACTTCCATTTTATGAAATGCTCTTTTGAGTTTACTAGCTATCCATTTATGCGAAATTCCAAGATTTGGTCCCCTTATACTCCAATGAACCCGCCCGATGTAACAGACTCCCATTTTCCTGTAACAGAATAACCCGAAAAATGATGAAAAAGTTGAATTTTATTGATATGTGCCATGTTTTTTATATTCCATACCTTTATAATATAAATGCTAGATATTTTTTTACCACATCAGGAGGAACTTTCCTAAATGAACAATTCTAAAAACTCTTTCATTCTTGCGGGGACCATTATAGGTACCCTAATCGCCGGCACTTCTGCTTATGCTGGTTCTTATCAAGTTAAATCAGGGGACACCCTAGATAAAATCTCTAAAGCCAATAATACAACTGTCCAGCACTTAAAATCTCAAAACCATTTGACTAGTAACCTTATTTTTCCCGGCCAAGTCTTGAAATTTAATACTCTTAACAACCGTACAGATAAAAATAAAGATAAAACCGAAAAATATGTGGTTAAACTTGGGGATTCTTTATCAAAAATTGCGAATAAATATAACCTTTCCCTTAGTGCCCTGCTTAAATTAAACACTGACATTTCTAATTCGGACCGGATATATATTGGCCAAACCATCCGGGTTTCCGGACAAGCCTCTGGGTCCAGCTCTCCGGCTAAAAACAGTTCAAATGCTACATATAAAGTCAAATCCGGGGATACACTGGGCAAAATTGCCAGAGTCAATAATATGACTGTCCAACAATTAAAGTCTATAAACCATTTGACTAGCACTCTCATTTTTCCCGGCCAGGTCTTGAAGGTTAATGCCATTACCAGCAATCCGGATAAAAGTAAAAATACAACAGACGTTTATGTCGTTAAATTAGGGGATTCCTTATCAACAATCGCTAAAAGATATAACCTTTCCCTTAGTGCCTTACTTAAAATAAACCCTAATATTTCTAATTCAGATCGTATTCGTATCGGCCAAACCATCCGTGTTTCAGGGAAGGCCTCGGCATCTGCAATTAATAAACCGTCCAAATCGACCAAAGCGGATCAAGTTTTGGCAGCTGGAGCCAAATACATGGGAGCCAAGTATGTTTACGGTGCGAGCACTTCACGCACTGACGTATTTGATTGCTCTTCTTTCACATTAAGGGCATTCCAAAGTGCAGGTATTTCCTTGCCTCGAAATTCAGTGGCACAATCACACGTTGGTACAGCTGTATCCTCGAAAGCCCTGCAAAAAGGGGATTTAGTATTTTTCGATACCAATAATGATGGAGTAATCAATCATGTAGGAATTTATGCCGGTAACGGTCAAATGCTGAATGCTTCGACATCTAAAGGTGTTTCCTACGCTAACATTAACAATTCTTACTGGGGACCTAGCTTTGTGAAGGCAGTCCGAGTTCTTAACTAAATGTGATGGCAGTACACGATTAAGAGCAAAAAGCGTGTTTTGATAAAATATCATACACGCTTTTTTGCGTATCATAATGTAAAATAGCCGCCAACTCGTGTTACGATACAAATGCACTAGCAGGTTCCATATTACAATTTCCTTTGTAATGGAGGAAAACAAGCTTCCATTTCAGATTATCTCCTAAGGAGTCCTTCCATTGTAAGATAGTGGTCATATTTTCATCAAAAATATATATTTTTTTTCAGTTCTATTAGTCTCTTTAGTAAGTAACATTTTCATCACTTTTGCTGGATTACCCGCAATGATTGAAAATTGTAGCATAAATACTTTTAGTCACTATCGATTCCGCCAATTACACACCTGACAAAATAGTATCCTGGCTCCTATCCAACAATTATCATTTATATTATCTGGCGTGACTTCAGAGCAGTTACCTTTCTCAAGGCAAAACAAGGGGTAGGGTTAATGGCTCCAAGACTCTCTTAATATAAATTGATATAATATTCAAAAAATTAAAAAGCGTTTTACACCGTTACCTACAAATGTTCCCACATCATTATCTTTTTGACTCATTTCTTCCGCATTAACCTTTACATCTCCACAATCGCATAAAAGCGCAATAATTCAATTGTGGTTTATTATTTATAACTGGAAATTTATTTTTAATTTGTTAAAGTATTAAGTCTTTTTCTTATAGTTGATTTTACGATTAAAAATACTCAAAACACTTAAAAGTATTGCAAAACATACAAAGTAAACTAAACCTTCACTAGTAAACCCAAATTTGTAAAAGATAATAGTAGCAATAATAAACACACCAGTTAAAAAGATTTTATAAGACCAATACTTACTCATTATCAACACCACTTTTCAATTTAAAAATCTGAATAGGTAGTTTTAGTTGCCCCCTTAAAATTCTTCTCTTTATAATATACAAATTTAAGTTGTCCTTTTTTATTAGATTTTGAACTTCTTTTGATATATACCTTGTATGACATATAGCCCTTTGTATATTCCTTTATTCCAAATGCAGAGCCAGCTAAAAATGATGTAACACTCATTCCAGGAATCAAACCAGCAGCTCCTATTGCTAATGAACCGACTAATAATCCTTTTGATCTATTCTTATTACTAAAATACAATTTGTGATTTGTTGGCAAAATTGATTTAGACATACATTGATATGCCGGATAACAAGCTTCTGCAGTTTTATTGGGGCTCCGAAGATCCGTCCTATTGTATTTATTCCATTATCCTCTCTTTCCTCATACCTGGCGCATTAACCTTTGCATCTCCATAATCGCATAATTAAGTTGTTTATTGATACGGACTCCTTCCAAGCTCGATAATTCCTTTCGTTGGGCTATTTCATCCTTCTTTTTTCTATGATAGACCACCGTTTGTTGTAATAACCAGGCTCTTCTTAATAACATTCTCTTCACCTGCCTGTTTTGTTAAATGTCTTTCCTGCATTTCCATTTGCTTTCTATGGACTTTTTCTTCTATAAGATCTATGAACAGCTGATTATTGTTGAGATTTTCTTTATTCGACTCTATTAACCGCGCTAATGATACATTTTTACGCATTTTTTGGCCTCCTTCTCTACAGAAATTGCTAGCCGGAAAAAGAATGGTTTTCTCTGCTAAGGAAAAATATTTTTCCTATTACTTCATGATATTTTCATAATACTCTTATTTTAAAAATTCTTGGTTTCAATTTTGAAATGACAGTTACCAATATTGGTATTGTCATTCTTGTCCTTGATCGGGCCGTGCAGTATCTAGATTACCAACAAAAAAAGGCCTTCATCACAGAAGACCTTTTCAGAAAGTATACTAATAAGAAGAGTAAGTTTGCCTGAGCTTTTTTCTTTCAAAAACGTTCCAGTCGATTTCAGAAATCCGTTTCCTTTCCTCCGGCTTTCTGCCCAGCCACCTCAAAGCAAACGCCTGTGGTGTCTCGGCTACCAGTTATTCGGCAGGAGTGTCGCATATTTCTTCAATCCAGTAACGATTACAGTAAAAACCATCAAGGCCGGAGCATAGTATTCGAACAGCTGCACTGTCTTGGGCCGTTGACACAGTTTATCGACCTAAGCCTCACTGTATTCGGTCGTTCACGCACTGTATTCAACCTATCCCGGACAGTATTCGACCGTTGAGGCACTTTATTCGACCTATCCCGCACTTTATTCGACCGTTGAGGCACTTTATTCGACCGTTCACGAATTTTTTTCGACTTTCACCTCATTATTCGGACTCCGAACCACATTTTGTCGCCACACTCGATGAAAAGTTCGCCTACAGTTTTTACTAAAAAACGTTCCAGTCGATTTCAGAAATCCGCTCCCTTTCCGCCGGCTTTCTGCCCAGCCAACTCAAAGCAAGCGCCTGTGGGGTCTCGGCTAGCCAGTTATTCGGCAGGAGTGTCGCATATTTCTTCAATCCAGTGTTTTAATCAGGGGTGAGTGCATTTCGAACATGGCATTACTTTAGTTTCTCTTGCTTTTCAAGATACTGCCTCATTTTTTTCAAATAATCCGGTGCATCCATTTGATCTTTCACGACCAATTCTATAAGGCAAAGTTTATCGGCGTTCATGTCCTGGGCATTTGCAATGGCATCATCCAGTTCACCATTCGTCTCGACTCGTGCTGTGAATGCCTCTTGACCAAACGCTTCAGCCAGTTTTGTATAATTCCACTCTGGTATCTCGTTGTATTTCTGTTTTTCTATATCGACTTTTACATTTAAGAATTTTTCTATCGTATAGCCGTTATTGTTGAGGATAAACACGATGGGCTTACAGCCGTTCTCCAGCATCGAGCTTATTTCCTGTGCTGTCAGCTGTATCGAGCCGTCCCCGGTAAACAAAAGAACACGCCGGTTTCTATCCGCTATACAAGCTCCGAAAGCTGCGGGGGTAGCATAACCGATGCTTTGCCAGCCTCCCTGTGCAATATAGGTTGCCCCTTTCGGCAATCTGACCTGTGACATGCCATAAGAGAATGTTCCTGTTTCCGTGACCACAATGTCATTTTCCTTCAACATTTGCTGAATCCGTGGATAATAGGAAGCCGCTTCCAGAGGTGCTGATGGGTCTTCCACCATTGTGTCATACGGAAACGAGATGGTTCCGACAGATTCGTTCTGCCGGTAGCCAATGTCCTGGAGCGCACTTAGAATTTCCTCCGCCCTGACATTCATATAACTGGCTGCCCCCACTTTTAATGTGTCAGGTTGAATTTCCACCATTTTCAACGGGTCAAGCTTTGCTGTACCTTTGGAAGTATTGACGTCTGACCAAACTGCACCAACAGCTATGATGAAATCCGCTTCTTCAACAGTTTGAGTTACATCCTTACTTCCGAAAGCTCCGCCGTATACACCAATATACTGAGGATGGCTCTCATCAAACCCGCTTTTTCCCTGCATTAACGAAGCAACCGGAACATTTAACCTCTCAGCGAGCTTCAAAACGGGTTTCTGCAAGTTATAGCGAAGTGTTTTTACGTCGACAAGCAGAACCGCTTTATTTACATGTTCTAGCATACCTTTTATATGCTTCACTGCTGACTGCAACGCATCGACATTTGTTTTGGCCACATTTTCAGAAACCTCACTGTGGGAAATCAACGGTTTTTCAACGAGATCGATAGCTACTACCAAATAAACGGGCTTTTTCTTTTCTTTCGCGATTCTGATTGCAGCCGGTATCTCCCTAGCCGCGTTTTCTGGTGTAAGAATCGCCGTATAACTGGTGATATGCTCATAAATCTTACGGAAAACATCAAAATCTCCGTCCATTAACGTATGATGGGCAAGCTCCTTCTCCTGTTGCATCATGGACTTTGGCGAGCCGACAATATGGATGAGCGGCACATTTTCACTGTACGCTCCAGCGATTGCATTACATGCGCTCATTTCACCGACACCAAAGGTGGTGATCAGTGCCGACAAGCCCTTCACCCGGGCATAAGCGTCCGCTGCGTATCCAGCATTGAGTTCATTTCGTCCATTAATAAACTCAATCCCATCGTAATCTTCCAAAGTATCTAACAATGAGAAATTATAGTCTCCTGGCACACCAAAAATCTCTGTAATGCCTTCTGCTTTTAAGCAGTCGTATAAATATTGTCCCAAGGTTGTATTTTCAGCCAATTCAATCACTCCTTCAATCGATTACTCTTTATTTTATTTATACCCAAACATAAGTAGGTTAACCGTAAGTAAGGTAGTTCGCTACTCTATTACTCTAGTTTTAGCCTTGATGTATTGAAGTGAGTGAGATTATCGCAGGCATACTGTCATAAATGATTCAATTCCAAATCAAAATATCTGAAAATTCTTGATTCACCTCTGTTTTTGATTTATATTTGAATCACCGGAAAAGAGGATAAGGGGGAAAGTGATGAGTGATAACAATGTCAAAAGGGTTTTGGAATGCATCATCAACACATCCAATAACAATATTACCGTGACCGATGAAAAAGGATTCATTTTATTCACGAATCCTAACCATTGGTGGATATATGGAATCGAACCAGAACATTATCTTGGGAAATCCGTTTACCAGCTCGAAACGGAAGGAATCCTTTCACCGTCGATTTCCGCCATGGTATTGAAAGAGAAAACACCTGTCCAGATCATGCAGCAAACGAAGACAGGAAAAATAGTCATGTCGACTGCTTATCCCATCTTTGATGATAATGGTGAATTGATTCGTGTCGTTAGCTATGCCCAAGATCAAACTGAAATCAGGAACCTCCAGGATCAGTACGGTCAATTGGAGAAAAAGATACAGGAATACCAATCGGAGGTCGAGGAGCTTAGGGAACAGGAGGAGCTGATCTATCGCAGCAAGGAAATGCGGCAAATCGCGAAAACGATACACCGTGTTTCCAAAACGGATGCCACGGTCATGCTACTTGGGGAATCCGGTGTGGGAAAGAGCGTCTTCGCCCGCCGGCTGCATAATCAGAGTTACCGCAGCAAGGAGCCATTCATCGAAGTCAACTGCAGTACCATCCCAGAAAGTCTCTTCGAATCCGAAATGTTTGGTTACGAAGCGGGATCCTTTACCGGTGCGCAGAAGCAGGGGAAGCAAGGGCTGGTGGAACAAGCTGATAACGGAACCTTATTTCTGGATGAAATCGGGGAGCTTCCCCTGGATATGCAAGTGAAGTTATTAAATGTCCTGCAAGAGAAGACCTTTAAAAGAGTGGGCGGAAAAAAAGAGCATAAGATAGATTTTCGGCTTGTGACGGCAACCAATCAAAACCTTGAGGAAATGGTGGAAAAGGGAACATTCAGGCTGGATTTGTATTACCGCTTAAATGTGATTCCGATTCAAATACCGCCATTACGCGAAAGAAAAGAAGACATTGCCATCTTAATCAATCATAATCTCGAAATCATCAACAAGAAATACAAGACAGATAAGAAGTTGCACCCCTCGACTTACGAAATACTGATTCAGCATAAATGGTCAGGAAACGTGCGTGAATTGGAAAACCTGATTGAACGGCTCATTTTGACCTCGGAAGACTCTATCATTTTCCCAGGCTTTCTCCCCTCCCATTTCCATGGACAAGAATCTTTGGAGAAAATAGATGATACCCTAATGATCGACACTATGATGGTTGATGATAGTGATCTCAATACCGCCCTCGAACAAGTCGAAAAATGGATGATGATGAAAGCGAGTAAACAATGCAAGTCCACATATGAAATGGCTAAATTCTTAGGTATCAGCCAGCCTTCCGTCGTCAGGAAAATGAAGAAATATAAAGATCACCTGCCCATTAAGTAAAGTGGGATGAAAGAATGTTTCAATGCAGTATCCACCTTTTTTTAACCTGTATAAATAGGAGACCAGCGTATCGAAGGTCTCCTGTTTCTTACTTATTTGACACGCCTGCAGATTCAAATGTTGCCATTTCTTTAATGACCAATGTCGCTGCCTTAAGGATGGGGTATGCCAGGGCTGCCCCTGTTCCTTCCCCGATTCTCATTCCCACATCGAGGATCGGCTCCTTGCCAAGCAGTTCTATGGCCGTTCTATGACCAGGTTCTGCAGATCGATGTCCAACAAACATATAATCGGCTGCACGTCCGGAAATCAGGTTTGCCAATACAGCAGCCGTGGTTGTAATGAAACCATCAACAAGAATCGGTATACGGTTATTCGCTGCAGCTAGCATGGCCCCTGCCATACCTGCAATTTCGAATCCACCGATATTCATCAAAATATTGATTGGATCATCAGGATTAGGATTTCTTAATGAAATCGCTTCTTCAATTATCCTTTGCTTATGTAAAATGCCTTCTGACTTCAATCCTGTTCCCTGCCCCACTAGTGATTCGACGCTTTTCCCGCTTACGATGGAGATGATGGCGGTACTGGAAGTCGTATTTCCGATTCCCATTTCACCAAGAATCAGGCAGTTCGCTCCACGGGCAATCATTTTCTCTGCACGGTCATATCCAATGTCAAGCGCTTGAATTACTTCTTCCTTTGTCATCGCCTCTTCCTTATAAAAGTTTCTAGTTCCATTGCGGACTTTTCTCGAAGTTAACCCCGCTGCCTCGATATCTGCATCGATCCCTATATCGACAATGTCCAAGTAAGCGTCTATCGCCCGGCTTAATACATTGATGGCAGCACCGTCATTCAGGAAGTTGAGAGCCATTTGTTCCGTCACTTCTTTTGGATAAGCCGAAACCCCTTCCTCCGTAATTCCATGGTCGGCCGCAAACACAATCACCCCCGGTTTCGAAATGTCCGGAAATGCCTCTCCTGTCATCTTCGCCAGTTCGATTATCCATTCTTCAAGCCGTCCTAGGCTTCCCTGAGGAACCGTCAGCGAATCGACATGTCCTTTAACCTGCCGTCCCATTTCTTCATCCAGCATCGGGATGGAGATGGCAGCCAACCCATTCGTCATATTAATACCCCCCACAAACCAAAATGAAAAACCTTAACCACAGGAAAAGGTTCTTATCCATCATCTGCTATAAATACAACTTAGTCCACATAATTATCCTCTAAGCTTTCACTTGTACTCACTGTGATCCATTCACTTCGGCACTCCCATTTCATTTAGTGGGTAGATACGAAATTTCACTTTGCCCACAAGTGATTCTTCAGAAATAAAACCAAATCTTCTTCCATCCCAACTGTTTCTCCGATTATCCCCCATGACAAATAAATGACCCGCAGGTACCTTGGATTTCCCAAGTAAATCACTCAGGGTGAAATTCTCCGTCAGATTTTCTTCAGGCGGAATTTCCCCTTTTTTTGTTTTCAAATATGGTTCCGTATATTTTTTCCCATTGATATATAAGACATCATCTTTCATTTCGACACTGTCACCTGGTAGACCGATCACTCTTTTTATATAATTCTCTTCCGCGTCCGGAGCATAAAATACGACCATATCGAAGCGATCCGGCTTTCCGATTTTAGCTACCACGATCCGGTCATCATTCTCATACGTCGGCTCCATTGATTCACCTTTTACTGTGACTGGCGTAAATAAAAACTGTTGGCAAATGAACACGATCATTAAAGCGAATAAGATGGCTTTCAACCACGAAAACACTTCACTTCTCATATTCTTCATAAGGACTCCCTCCCATCCATTGTGAACGGCTAAACCAATTATTGGCTTGCAGCGCAATTCTTTAGCTCTGTTTATCCCCTAAAATATCCTTTTGCGTAGGGGACTTTTGAGGAGACATTCCAAAGAAATATCTGGAAAAATTGTAACATATCCATTTATCGCTTGCGAGATTAAATCATTTTCTATGCCAATCTCAAACCATGAAAAAAAGGATAGCGAATTTTAGCTATCCTTTTACTACGTTTTTTCCTCAGTATTTATTCCAAGTCAATATAGTATCGAGTGGCAAACGGACTTTTTCAAACCCTGCTTTAGTTCCTTTTCCAATGGAAATTAACATGACAGGCTTGAAGTTTTCCGGTACATTGAATGCATCGACAAATTTGGCTTCATCAAACCCTCCCATTGGGACTGTATCGTATCCTTTTGCTTTTGCAGCCAACATGATCTGCATGGAAACCAAGCCACCGTCAATCATGGCTACACTTAAAGCCTTTTCAGCAGAAAAATTACCGTAATTATGCAGAATAGAGGCTACATATGGCTCTTTGATTTCATTCTTCATGATCCCTTTATTGACTAATTCACCATAAATCCGCTCTGCATTTTTGTAACCTTCTATATCAGCTAAAACGGCAATGACAGCAGATGCATCGACGATTTGTTGTTGGTTATTTGCGATGGGAAGCAATTCTTGCTGGGTTTGCTTATCTTGAATCACAAGGAATCTCCATGGCTGCAAGTTGGAAGAAGATGGTGCTTGAATCGCAATATCCAGGATTTCACGAATTTCTTCTTCAGTCATCACGTATTCAGCATCGTACTGGCGAACAGATCTCCGTTCTTTTGCTACCGTAATGAAATCCGTATCATTAAGGACTTTGGGTTTTTCAACCGGTACATTCAATTCTTTCGATTTATTTAGGTACTCTTCTTTACTCATTATATTTTTTGTCATTTATAATGACCTCCATTTAACTGTATTTAATACAGGAACAGTATATAACGCATACTGTTCTTTTGTCAAATACAGTTTAAGAAAAACGAAACCCTGTCAGTTTCGTTTTTCACATTAAGATTTTGATAGTAAGTCAGCGATCGTCTTTTGTTCCAAGCCTTGTATAATCCAGCTCTCCATCTCGTTTTTCAAACCGCATAACGCTTCTCTAGAAGATGGATGAAAGCATTTTTTATCATTCACATCAAGAAAGCCTTTTGAAAAAGGTTCTGATTTAATTGCAGAGTATATATCTGCAAGAATGATTTGTTCGGGATTTTTGGCAAGTGAATATCCCCCATCCCTGCCCTCCTTCGCTTGAATCAGCCCTGCCTTCACTAAATTACTTAATATTTTTCTAAGAAAACCTGACTCCGAATCAAGCTTATCGGCCAATTTATTACTATTACATAATCCATCATGATCAGCAAGAACAAGCAGGGCTTGTACGGCAAGACTAAACCACATAATACTGGATACCTTTTCTGACATTTCTTTCACCTCTCTCTCTACTTTAAACTATTTTTCAATGAATATACAACGATGCATCGAACAATCCTGCCTAAAAACTTAAACCCTCGGTCGTCGGGGAAAGCTTTAAACCCTTTTTGGAACGATGCGAGTTCCAGGGCAGTGATAGTAATCCATTTTTAATAATCCAGAAAAAAATATATAGACAAATTTCTTGTCTTACAAATTATATTTTTAGGAATATGGTAAACTTATTTAATAGAATTTACTTTGCTCAGGAAGTGGATGAATCATGCTGAAAACAATTAATGAACAAATGGATAAAATTATGCCCCTTATCACGCCGATAAGCGTGGCTATTGGGGTATTATTGGCCGAACATCTAATGGATTACACCTTTCTTGTCCCATGGATATTTGCCTTCATTACCTTTTCCGGAAGTTTAGGCTCTAACTTTAAATCTCTTAAACAGGCAGTCACCCACCCTTTACCTGTTTTCATCGTATTGATCATCCTTCATATGCTTATGCCTGTTTGGGCTTTTGGACTCGGCCATTTAGTGTTCCATGGTGATGCTTTCACGATTACCGGCCTAGTCCTGGCTGTAGTGATTCCAACCGGTGTCACCAGTATGATCTGGGTATCCATTTATAATGGGAATGCCGTACTTGCCCTAACCATCATCTTGATCGACACCCTACTCTCGCCATTCATCGTTCCTTACAGTGTATCCCTTTTTGGAGGCGGTTCGATCGAAATGGATATGGGTTCGATGGTGAAAGGATTAATCGGTATGGTCGTTCTTCCCTCCATGCTTGCCATGTTCTTGAATCAAGCTACAAAAGGGAAGATACAATATACACTATCCCCCCGCTTAGCCCCATTTTCCAAGATATGCGTTGGAATCGTAGTCATATTGAACAGTTCAAAAATCGCGCCTTACTTAACACATTTCGATAAGAAATTACTGATCATGTCCTTCTTGGTTTTGTTCATAGCTGCTTCTGGGTATGCCATTTCTTGGATGGTCGGTGCATATTTAAGATGGGATAAGGCGGATATCATCACCTTGACATTTACAGGCGGCATGCGAAACATCAGTGCTGGAGCCGTTCTTGCAACCACCTATTTCCCTGCTGCCGTCGCGGTACCCGTTGTACTTGGCATGCTGTTTCAACAAATGCTTGCCTCCTTTTTTGGCTATATCATGGAAAGGCATTTCCATCGTGATGTGAATGAAGGGTGACCCGTTGAAACAACACCATTGGAAAATAGTGTATAATCAATACATAGATCTTCATACGGTGGTGAAATTCATGATTCATGCTGTCAAAGATTTTTTATCCAGCTGCTTGCTGATTACCAGTTGGTTAATATTTGCAGTCAGCAGCATTTTTTTCGTCTTTTCGTTTTTTACCGTTTTTGCCATACCTATTTTCTTATTAATATTTTTTACCGGCTTCCTTTGTTTCCATATTTCCAAGAAACTTGACTCACGTCGGGCTTCTAAGTGTTAAGATCTATTTATTCTACAATACAAGCGGTAATTTTTTTGAATGCCATTTGATACGAATTACCCCTTACTAAAACGGCCCAATTTATTCCGATCTGCAACCAGATTCGACCTACAACCAATTTTCGTCCCTTAACTTAATCCATAAAAAAAGGAGCTCCAAATGGCAGCTCCTTCTTTTGTTCTCACATCTGCATTATCGTGATAAGGTACCTTGCAGACGATTTGTTTCGGCGATTACTTTTTCTTCATCGATCGTTAAGCAGCGGCCATCTTTCACGACGTTTTTGCCATCGATGTATACATCACATACGTCATTTCCGCGTGCTGCATAAAGCAGGTGCGAATAGGCTTCACTTAGTGGCTGCAGGTGTTCTTTGTTATATGGGTAAATGGTGATGAAATCCGCTTTTTTACCAGCTTCCAGTGATCCTGTGTGACCCATGCCTATCGCTTCGGCGCCCATTCTTGTGGCCATGGCGAGTGCTGTTTGGGCAGGGAATTTTGTGGCATCCTTATACATTCCTTTTTGCAGCAATGCGGCTGTCCTCATTTCTTCGAACATATCGAAGTTGTTATTGGAGGCGACGCCATCTGTTGCCACTCCCACTTTAATGCCTGCATCAAGAAGGCTGACGACATCTGCTATCCCAGATCCGAGCTTCAGGTTACTGATTGGATTATGGGCAACGCGAACATCATGCTGTTTTAGGATCGCCCGTTCTTCATCATTAAGGACCACACCATGTGCCATGACGGTGGGCTGATCGAACAGCCCTAGACGGCGAAGGTGCTCGACAGGACGGGATCCGTAACGTTTTTCAATGTCGAGGATTTCAAAGTCCGTTTCCGATACGTGGATGTGCACCATCAAATCATTCTCTTTTGCAATTCGTGCACTTTCCATGATCGCTTCAGGTGTGCAGGCATATGGGCTATGTGGTGCGACCATGGTAGTCAGGCGGCCATCAGCAAATGCTTTATAGTTTTTTGAAAACTGCTCAGCCCCCATGAGGTTCACTTTTTGGTCTTTTTCGGTACCCAAGCTGAAGATCGTATAGGAAAAGGCTCCGCGCATTCCTGTTTCGCCTATCGTCTCCATGACAGCACCGGCATCTATTCCATTAGGATTGAACATATCCGAAAATGTCGTGGTTCCTGATTTCATCATTTCCATAATGCCTAGCTGTGAACTTACAGCGGCGATTTCCGTTGTAAACTGGCTTTCGATCGGCCATATTTTCGTTTCAAGCCATGGCTTCAGCAGCATATCGTCCCCGATACCGCGTAAAAGGGTCATTACAATATGCGAGTGGGCATTCACAAGGCCTGGCATGATCCATTTCCCGCCAAGGTTGACCACATGATCTGCATCTGCCAATTGCTGTTCATCATGCTGGCCGATGTAGGATATGGTATGATCCTGCACAATCATCATGCCGTTTTCAATGATTTGGTTTTCCTTGTCCATCGTAAAAAATGTAGCATTCACATATATTGTTTTCATAAGTATTTCCTCCAAAGTTGTCTCATGTATCAACATGTTCTATTCCGCATTCTAAACTAGCACCTTACAGGTAATCAAGTAATTCCATATTATCAGGGGCCATTTCCATTTACCTTAGGAACCTATTGGAAGTGCTCCAAGATGAATGCGTCCTTCAATTACCACATAGTGGATGTCTATTGCAAAATCAATTGCTTAAAAAAATCTTCCCTCTATTGCCCGTGACAACCATGGCTTCTTGCACATCTTGAAGACCATAGTAGGAATCCGGCATCATGAATTTCAACCTTTTATCAGCGATGAACCCCATCAAAAGATTAAACGTTTCATGCCAGGTTTGAACGGAAGCCTGCTGATTCCAATGCCGAAGATGAAACATTTTAACATCCACTTTTGTCCTTTGTGAAATTTTCGCCCAATTCACAGACTGTCCTGATAAAAGGCCAATCGTTAATAAGATGCCATTAGGCCGAACACAAAAAGCGAGTTCTGAGCCATCGATGCCGCCTACTGAATCTATGGCCGCTTTCGCTCCGCGCCCCTTCGTCATTTCCATTACTGTATCATGCAATGATGATCGGGACGTATCGATCACATATGAAGCACCAAGTTTAAGCAGTTCTTCCGTATACTTATTGTTTCTCGTTACAGCAATCAGCTTAAATCCAAGAATCCTGGATAACTGGGCAAAGATGCGGCCAATCGAAGATCCGCAAGCATTTACGAGTAAAACATCATCAGGTTTCAAAGTTAATACTTCTGTGATTATTAGCCATGCGGTTATCGGGTTTATATATAATTGCGCTGCTATATGGTCCTCAATCGAATCCGGAATGACGATGGCCAGCTCCGCAGATGTTTTAACATAATCCTGCCAGGTCCCTTCACCGCGCAAAGGCAAAACACGCTTGCCTATCATCTCTTTCGAAACCGATGGACCCACCTCTTCGACAATGCCGACCCCTTCATAACCAGGTATGGAAGGCAAGGGAATTCGGTGAGAATAGGCACCGCGAATGGGCAGCAAGTCAGACGGGTTAATGGGACGTGTGGTCATCCGAACGAGGACTTCCCCCTCGAAAGGTCTTTGAATACATTTATTTTCAACTTTTAAAACGTTTTGCGGATTCCCAAATTCATAGAATTTAATACATTTGGCTTCCAAGATAATAAGTCTCCTTTAATATATAAGTCTTTCCATTTTATCATTTAAACTGAACCTGGCGAGTATTCTAAAAAACTTAAAGAGCTGTTAACTCTGGATTTAATGTATTATTGTTTTCCACGTTTTAATCACTTCTAATTAAGCATTCCGTTTTATTATTATAATCCCTTTTCACCTTCAATTGACCTGCCCCTTCGTTCCACAAAAAAAAGGTTGCCGCAGCAACCCAGGTTTTGAAGTAAAAAATTCTTTTGTTAAATAAGAACCTAATCATAACTTTTCTAATATAAATACCCCTATCAGTTTAATCCGGCATTTTAGTAGGAAACCCGGGATATTTCACAACAGGCCATTTCTCCTTGCGTAGTGAATCGAGCAATTCTGATCCAACATTCAAGTTGCTTTGAACTAGTTCTTTAGGAGTCAGTGCCATCCACTGGTTTAGAGATACGTCTACAAAGCGATTGCTTTTGAACATTTCTAAAAACCATAACGTTTCGGTACCGGTGTTCTGAATATAGTGCCCAGTAGCAAAGGGTACATATCCGACATCACCTGCTCTATAATCAAGTGTACGAGCTGTACCGTTTCCAGTAAATACTGTCATGCGCCCTTGTCCAGTAAGGTAATACTGCCACTCGTCGTTATTAGGGTGCCAATGAAGTTCTCTCATTCCACCCGGCTCAATCTCAACGAGTGCTGCTGCGATTGTTTTTGAAATAGGGAAGTTAGAAGAGTCCACAATTCGCACGCTTCCACCAGGGGTCTTGATTGGTGTTTGTTTCAACAGCTCGTGCTTAAAGGTTAAAGGAACTTCTCCGTAAGGTGACTGGACTTCCTGACTTTCCAGTGAACCGGGTACCTTTCCCTGATAGATATAGACCTGATCTGAAGGAATGGAGTTAAAGGCACTCTCTGGAACGCCGAAATTGGCCGACAGAACATCTTTTGGAGTGTGTGCAAACCAATCTGAGATGGATAAGGTGTTAAGATCGGAAAAGTTTCCGTCATCGAAGACAAGCAAAAACTCGCAATGTTCCAACCCTTGAATCAAATGTGGGATTCCTGGGGGAAAGTACCAAAGATCGCCCGGGCCGACGTCGGCAATGAAATTTCGTCCTTCTTGGTCAACCGAGGTTATGCGTGCCCGTCCTAACAGCATATAAGACCACTCTGCTTCTTGATGCCAATGGAGTTCACGTACTCCTCCTGCCGTTAAGCTCATATTTACACCCGCAAGTGTTGTCGCAATCGGAAGTTCCCTTGCGGTGATCTCCCTTGACCATCCCCCGTGATTTAATGTCATTGAAGTGTCCGAGAACGAGAATTTCAAGTTAGGAAGCAAGCCTGCATCTGTGATAGGCGGGACGAGCATATTTGGATTTTGAAGATCCCGCATAATATTTCGCGGCCCAGAGTCAATCGCTCCGGCTCCATCACTTCGGATAGGCTGTGGCACATACCCGTCCACTTGATTAATAGTTCGTTTTTCCATCAAAAAGCACCTCTTTTTGGCATTATAAAGGGATAAGCCTTTATTGTAGTCTTATGATTTAGGCTTCGAATGTATGTCACTGTGCCTATTGAGAAAAAACAAAAGGCATCCCCTTTTGAAGGAATGCCCCATTTAATGTTGGTTGGATTAATATAAAAATCTACCGCTACGTCTTGATCTATATTAATAGGGAAGAAACTGCTTCTAATGATCTTGAGATAAACCAATTGGAATGCATAGGGGCGTTTGATCTACTGGATTTTCAATAATACAGCATTCCAGTCTGAAGACGTCCTTGATCATCTCTTTTGTGAATACCGTTTCAGGCGGTCCCTCCTTATAGATTTTTCCCTTCTTGATGCTAATTAGATGATCGGCATACTGTGCCGCTTGATTCAAATCATGCAGAACCATGACGATCGTGCGTCCATATGTTACGTTTAAATCGCGCAGTAATTCCAATATTTCAATTTGGTGTGCTAAGTCGAGATAGGTTGTCGGTTCATCTAACAGTAAAAGGTCGGTTTCTTGTACTAAAGCCATCGAAATCCATGCTCTTTGCCTTTGTCCTCCAGATAATGCATCCAATGTCCGATCAGCAAACTCCGTCATTTTTGTTGCTGATAATGCACGGTCGACAATCCTATGATCTTCCGGGGTTTGTCTGGAAAATAAGCCTTTGTGCGGATGCCTGCCATAATAGCATAGTTCTTTAACGGTTATATCTTCAGGAGCTTCCGGAGCTTGGGGCAATATAGCCAATTTCTTTGCGACTTCCTTGGAAGATTGCTGATGAATGGCCTTTCCATCTAAATGGATCGTGCCTTGCTGTGGCATTAGTAATCTAGCTAGAGACTTTAGAATGGTGGATTTGCCACAACCATTGGAACCAATGATTATACTGATCTTACCTTCAGGAATTTCCAAATCGATATTATCAATGATTTGAGTTGATCCATAAGAGAGAGAAAGATGCTCTGCTGATAATGTTGTCATGGTCGCCAGCCTTCCTTATGTTATTTTTCGTTCACGGCGTAATAGATATAAAAAATATGGCACGCCAATCACCGCAGTGATGATTCCGGCGGGTATTTCTATTGGAGGGAATAATCCTCTTCCAAGGCTATCGGCAACGAGGAGAAAGATAGAACCGAAAAGAGCTGAAGCAGGAAGTAATACCTTGAATTTTGACCCTACCACTCTCCGGGCAATATGGGGGGCAATTAAACCAATGAACCCGATGGAACCAACCGCTGCTACACAGACTCCGATTAATATGACAGATACGCTTAACAATATATAACGCAGTAATTTTGATCTTTCACCGAGACCTGTAGCTATATCGTCTCCAAGACTCAGTACATCCATTTTAGACGTCAATGCAATCAATACCGGGACAAGAACAAGACATGGAAGCAAAATGAATACTTGATCCCATCCTCTTCCCCATAGGCTGCCGGTCAACCACAGCAATGTCGTGTTTACATCATCCGGGAACTTGACCATGAAATACTCTATGCCAGCTTGACATATGGCCCCTAAAGCTATTCCGACCAAAGCTATTGTATTTGGCTGAGCTCCTTTTTTATAAACAAATATCATCAAAATTGCCGCCATGACCGCCGCTCCGATAAAAGCTGAAAGAGGCAGTATGATAATGGGCGATTGCGGAAATAAAACAATGACGATAACAGCTGCCAAACCGGCCCCTTTTGTTACCCCAATCACATCTGGAGAGGCCAACGGATTTCGAAGGACTCCTTGCAGAATGGCTCCAGCCGTTGCCAAACCTGCCCCCACTATCACGGCAATTAGAATGCGTGGTATGCGATAGTTATGCAGAATGAATGTCTGACTTTGCATACCATTTCCAAGGAAATTTTGGAGAATTTCTAAAGGTGATATATATATGGCCCCTAAGCCCAGGCTCACCATTGATAAAATCAGCATGGTAACCGTCAGCAACAGGAGAATAGAATAAGGCTGCAAATTTGATTTCAACCCAAATGTCCGTTTTAGTTTCATTGCTTAATATCCCTCCCTCTCTTCGCTAAATAAAGGAAGAATGGCGCACCGATTATAGCTGTTACGATGCCTACCGGCGACTCAAAAGGATAAGCGATGAACCGTGCGAGAATATCTGCGTAAACTAAGAGTAAAGCGCCGAATAATGCAGAGAAAGGGATGATTCTTCGATAGTCCCCACCCACCAGTCTTCTGACGATATGAGGAATAATCAATCCCACAAATCCCACTGGACCTGCGACGGCAACCGAAGATCCTGCCAAAATGATCACCAATATTCCTGCTAAAATACGGATTCGGTACACCCGCTGCCCAAGACCCTGCGCCATATTTTCTCCTAAGACAAGGATGGAAACAGATCGAGAGAACAAGGCAGCAACCAATAGCCCGATAAGAGACCAGGGAAGGATCATGTTTACGTGAGCCCATGTCTTTCCATTAATAGACCCGACCAACCAATAGAGCACATCTTTCGCTTGTTCATTAAAGATGATCATGCCTTGCGTTAAGGAAGATAAAAAAAAGTGAACAGCCATTCCAGCCAATGCCAGCTTCACTTGGGTCATTCCTCCTCCCGAAGCAAAAGAATAGACTGCCATCCCTCCCACTGCTGCACCAATGAATGCAACGCAAACTAGAGAGACGGAAGATAGGTTAGGAAAGAAAGCAAAAGCTGACACAATAAAAAATGAGGCACCTGCATTAACACCAAACACTTGTGGTGAAGCTAATGAATTCCGGGTAATAGCCTGCATGAGAGCACCCGCTACCGCTAAATTAGCACCGACCAAAGCTCCAACTATAGCTCGGGGCAAACGAAGAGTCCTTATAATAGTCTGTTCCTTGGACGAGTCGACCTCAAAAAAGGACTTCAAAACCATTGATGCATCAATATCTGCCGCTCCCACAGAAATACTCGTCAGGACGCCTAAAATTAACAAAACGATTCCAGCGATAGCTGTACATAACACTTTCAGTTTACTTCTAACTACAGTTTCCATTGACTATACAACACACTTCCTAACAAAATTTAAACCTAATGGAAAGCGAAGTAAGAATGGGATCTCTTACTTCGCTTTTGTTCCTCTATTCTTCACCAAGCATTTTTAAAGTGTCTTTAGCAATGGCCTCTGCGGATACAACACCACGGTATCTCGTCCATAAATCTCGATCAACACTATACACCTGTCCGTTTTTTACAGCCTTCAAGTCTTTCCAAAGAGGATTGTCTTTCCACTCATCAGTAAGTAACTTACCCTCATTGTTCGCCAAAAGCAGCACATCCGGATTAATTTCGACAAGCTGCTCCAGATTCATCTCGGCATGTGGCTGTTCCTGCTGAATGGCATTTTTCAATCCCATGCGCTCAAGCAATTCTCCATCATAGGAAGAAGAAGTATGGGCTTGGAATGAAGTATCACGTACAACTGCAGGTAAAACCGTCATATTTGAATCAACAGTAAGTTTTGATTTAAGTTCCTTAATCGTTTTTTCATGCTCGCTCAATCTTTTTTCTGCAGCATCTTCCTGATTGACTGCCTTTGCTATCGTTTTAAAAGAATCCAGATTTTCTTGATATGTAGATTCCCGACTTTTTAAGACAACGGTAGGAGCAATCTGCTGTAAATCTTTATAAATCCCTTTATGCCGCTCAGCATCTGCAATGATTAAATCCGGCTGTAAAGAACTGATAACCTCTAAATTAGGCTGCT
Source organism: Bacillus sp. T-10(2022) (assembly GCF_056502895.1). Classification (NCBI taxonomy): domain Bacteria; kingdom Bacillati; phylum Bacillota; class Bacilli; order Caryophanales; family Bacillaceae; genus Bacillus; species Bacillus sp. T-10(2022). The sequence goes on along the minus strand of NZ_CP113518.1, from coordinate 1,095,925 downwards.
CACGAGTTCCTACAGAAGTATAATCCATTTCTTGACCAACAAGTTTTGTAATCATATCTTTTTTGTTGTCATCTGAAATCCCGATAGGTTTTATCCCTAGGGCATTTAAAGAATCAACGAAAGACAGCTCAAGCGTAACTATTTTTTTAGGAGTGTTTTTAATTTCCGTTTCTCCCATTTCATGCTTAATCGTCCTTACTTCCTGATTACTTGTTTCGGAAGCTGTCTTCTCTGCTTCCGTTGTTTTTTGAGAATTATTACATCCTGATAAAACCATCATAATCGTAAATAACAGGATGAATGCTCCTCCCCCAAATGTTCTTACTTTTCTAGATTCTCTCATTTTTTGCACCCTTTCCGTCATCTATACCTACTTAACTTCTTATCCGACGAATACATTCATAATTGAAAATGATTATCATTATCCTGCTGTTATGATAAAGTCATAGATTGATACCGTCAATATTAATAAAATTTTGTGAATAAAAATCATTATGGCCATTAAGACGACCTGCATGGATTTTATTGTTTTCAGCTACGATCTGATTCGTGAATTAAGCAAAGTAAAGACAGTTTAAGCAAATGCGTATTTCAGCTTGCCAAAAATCGAGGTAGAAAGACCCCACCATAAGGTCATCATTATCGGTAAACTCAGTTTTAAAATAATTGTCCAAAACAAGTAATTTTTGAGAAAAAATGTTAATATCTTGTAAAACCAATTCAAAAAGGAGTGGAATCCCCTTTGTCTAGACAGGTATTAGGAAAAACACTTGTAATTTTAGGTGCTCTTGCAATGATTATTAATCTTTCTTTTTTCAAACAAATGGAATGGTATGATATAGTCCGATGGATTTCATATGCTTTATTTGGAATAGGTTTTCTTTTAATTCCTACATACTCCAAATCAAAAAGTAATGATTAACAATAATGAACGTATCAATAATAATAGACACCAGCTCAAAATAAACAAGAGCAAACCCGTTAAGGTCTGCTCTTGCCTGTTTCAAAGAATCATTTTCTATTAATCAGCATCTCTTCAAGAGGATATCCTTCATTAGGTGAAGCTTCTTGTTTTGAGCGTTTTATGGAGGTTTTAATAACAATGGTAGACGCAATTGATAATGCCCCCATGATCAGGTAACCTGTGGATCTTGAAAACACTTCAATCAAGATGCCAATTAGGACGGGTCCTAAAATATGAACTTTGGAATAAGCCCATTCGTAGATTGTTTAATCTCTGGTCAAACTCTACACCCCTCAAAAAAAACGTTCGGAGTTGAATTCAGAAATCCATTGAGGGTTTCATAAAACAGTCAAAAACCATTAAGGAATCTTGTTTAGTTGTCAAAACTTGAACGTTGTTGGGAACGTAGGGCACTCGCTTTCCAATCACCGTTCAAATTTCCAAGACTAGTTCTTTGCCCTTCCAGGTTATTTTAGTGAAACTTACCCTTCAAAAAGCGATACAGTCCATCTTCTCTATATGAATACTCCGTCACTTCATCGGCTTGTTCTTTGACCAGGTCAGTGGCGTTTTTCATGGCAACGCAATGTCCGGCGAGTTTAAATAGCGGGAGGTCATTTTCGCCATCGCCTACTGCCAGGATATTTTCGGGTGCTAGCTGGAAATGTTTCAGCAGCAGTTGAACGCCTGTTGCTTTTGTGATGCCTTCCACGGTCACTTCTACATTATGATGGGTGGAGGAAGCTGTGGTAAAGGCATTGTACTGCTTGATTTTCCCCAACTCCGCTTTCCATTTTCGAATCGTATTCATTTCATTGCTGAAAAAGTAGATCTTGGCGACGCTGCTTATATCCAGTTGTTCTGACCATCTTATTTTGTCTTCGACTGCATCCTGTCTTGATAGCCATTCATTTTCATCGACAGTCTCAGGTTTTGGTATCAAACCTTGTTTAACCATATAGTCTTTATCTTTAAGTAATGCCATCCGTGTTCCTTCGTTCGGATGAACTTCGTAAAAAATCTCTTCCGCTCCTGCTTTGGCGACCAATTCTTCGACAAGTTCCGTCGACAGGGCGTGTTCGACAATCTGTTTCTTTCCGATGAATACGGACATTCCATTGGCGGTCACCATTCCATCGGCCTCCATGCCGGACGGCAAAACGTCCCTTACCTCTTCCAGCGTTCTTCCTGTTGCAATGAAAATCAGCTTTCCGCTTTTCCTAAGTTCGCCTATGTATTGTTCCAGCGTCTCATTCACAGTGTTTCTTTCGTTCAATGTCGTGCCATCCAAATCGAGCACAATTGCCTTGTTGGTCATGCCAATCACCTCAAAAATCCGAATGATGATGAAAATGCCAACAGCCTATTATCTAGAAGATCTTAGGCTGCTGGTATCATTCATTTATTTTGTTTCTGTACCTTATCAGTATAACAGTTTAGGATAATCCTAAAAGTTTCATGACGCTTAATATCAAGAGACCGACCACACCGAAGTCCGAATCACCAAATGTGGTGCCTTCAAACCCTACATCCCCCAAGAAGACCAGGAGTATCGCCGGCAGGAAACTGATGATGAGTCCGTTTGCAAAGGAACCGAGCATCGCTCCGCGTCTGCCTCCTGTGGCATTTCCAAATACACCTGCTGCAGCTCCGGTGAAGAAATGCGGTACGAGCCCCGGAACGATTACTTTCAGTCCTAGTACCGGAAGGAGGAACATGGATAATAATCCCGCCAGGAAACTGAATAGGAACCCGATGATCACTGCATTTGGAGCGAATGGAAAGATGGTCGGACAGTCCAATGCAGGCTTTGTATTCGGCGCCACTTTATCGGCAATCCCTTTGAATGCAGGGACGATTTCAGCAATTAACATCCGTACCCCCGCAAGGATGATGTAGACTCCTGCAGCAAATGTTATCGCCTGGATGAAAGAAAATACGATGAAGTTCGAACCGCCGGATAATTCCGTTTCAATATAGTTCTGTCCGGCAAACAATGCGACGATCACGAAGAATATCGTCATCGTAAGCGATACAGCGACTGATGTGTCCCTCAGGAATCCTAAAGATTTAGGAACCTTGATTTGCTCTGTCGTTTTTTCCTTATTTCCAAACCATTTTCCAACAGTCGCGGATACAAAATATCCGATTGTCCCGAAATGGCCGATGGCAAAATCATCGCTTCCGGTAATCTTCCGTACGTATGGCTGAAGGAGGGCTGGGAACATCACCATGCATACTCCCAATAGAATGGAACCGACCAAGATAAGCGGAAATCCGCTGAGCCCGCCGACCGATAGGGTGACTGCAAGTAAACAAGCCATGAATAAGGTATGGTGTCCCGTTAAAAATATATATTTAAATGGCGTGAAACGAGCTAGCAAAACATTGACAACCATACCAAAAACCATGATTAGTGCAGTCGAAGTCCCAAAATCACTTTGGGCGGCTGCGACAATGGCTTCGTTATTCGGTATGACGCCTTGTACATTGAATGCATGATCGAACATTTTACTGAATATATCAAGGGCGCCAATGAGCACTGCCGCTCCCGCTCCAATGATAATGAAGCCCATGACGGTTTTTAGTGTTCCAGATACGACATCAGCACTGGATTTCCGCTGTAACAGCAGTCCAATGAGCGCAAACAGCCCCACAAGTATGGAAGGTGTACCCAAGATGTCATTCATGATAAGTTCCAGCATTGCCTCTCCCCCTCTTCTTTATGTTTTCTTCTTATAGATGTGAAGCCAATTTCGATGTGATTTCAGGAATGCTCATCATGTTTTCCAGTGTGACGATCGTCCGGGTTCCATCATCCAGCTGACCGACAATATCCGCCGCTCCCAGGAAAATATCAGCCTGAACCGTTTTTGCGGATGCCAGATCCGTATGATCCACCTCGGCTGTCTTACCCATTTCCGTCAACGCTTTCTTCACATTCATCTCCATGATGAAGCTGCTTCCCAATCCGTTTCCGCACACTACCATGATTTTCTTCATATCAATCTCTCCTTTTTTTATCCTACATGCATTTCCAATTTAGATTTGATTTCAGGGATGCTCATCATGTTCTCCAGTGTGACGATCGTCCGGGTTCCATCATCCAGCTGACCGACAATATCCGCCGCTCCCAGGAAAATATCAGCCTGAACCGTCTTTGCGGATGCCAGATCCGTATGATCCACCTCGGCCGTCTTCCCCATTTCCGTCAATGCTTTCTTCACATTCATCTCCATGATGAAGCTGCTTCCCAATCCGTTCCCGCATACAACCATGATTTTCATTCCGCTTCCTCCTTCGAATATTTATGAACGTACTCCATAAGGACCGATTTATCTGAAGTGCTTAAGATTTCTTCTATATTGGCTGGTTCATTCAATAATTGAGTGAGCTGGATCAATGCCCGCAGATGCGAATCGTTATCTACGGCCGCCAAAATGATAATCAGGCGAACCGGTTTATCCGGCGCAAAGTCCACGGCTTCATCCAATTTCAGCAAACTCATGGATAAAGACCTGACCCCCTGCTCCGGACGTGCATGGGGAATTGCCACTCCAGGCGTTATCACTACATATGGTCCATTCGTTTCTATGGCCTCGATCATGGCATCCACATATCGTTCTTCAACGGTACCTAAGTCAACGAGTGGCTTGGCCGCGACTTGAATGGCTTCTTTCCAATCGGAAACTTGCTGCTGTAATTGAATGGTTTGCATATTGAGCAGTTCTTCTAACACAGGCTTCTCTGCCTCCTTTAAAGAAAATTGGTTTATTTTTGGTTTGTGGGTATACACATTCGACTTCAAAGCCTTTTCAAGCTGATCCTGTTCATGGATGGTTGCATACTTGGAAATGATCTTTAATAAAGCTGCAACATCCACACTTTCCGTCGTATAGCCATACAATTCCTGCATGACCTGCTGGCGCAATGTATGTTTGTCCTGCATTTCCAAAATGGGCGGTACAACGAATAATGCCGCTTTTGTTCTCATATGCACTGTCGAGAAAACAAGATCGTACGACAATGGGTAATCAGCCGCATTTCTAACGGACAAAACATCCAGGAACAAAATATCAGGAAATAATTCCCTCAATGTATAAATGAGGATATTGCTGATGCCAATACCATTCGGGCATACGACAATCGCCCGTTTTCGATCATCCAATGTGGTCCCTTGCCTGCGCAGCCATCCTCCAAAATAGATCGTGAAATAGGCCACTTCTTCTTCTGATACTGGACAGCCAATCTCTTTCTCCAACACCCACAGGGATTTTTTTGTCAAATGATGCAGTTCGGGATAGACCTTCTGCACCCGTCCCGTCATCGGATTCATTTGCGGGAGACCATACCGCAGGCGATGATATGCCGGTTTAAAATGAACATATAATTGTTGGCATAGCTGCTCTTTGTCTTTCAGGTGAACAAATGCCAGCCTCTCGAACTCTTCCACGATTTCCTGCAAAAGGTGTTGAATGACTTCATCATCCTTAAGAGGGGAAATATCCTTCGTTCGATTCATGCTCAGTAAATGTAGGGTTGCGTATAAGTTTTCCGTTTCGCTCCATACTGATTGAAACGCATTCGTTCTGGTCATTTCCTCAACCAGTTTGTATTCTTTTGTCGCAACAAACGGCGCCCAGCTCTCGTCGGCCTGTAACTCTTCCCCTTTTCCTATGAGCTGATCTGCACATAGAAATAAATAGCTCAGTTCATGAAGCCGTTCATCCGTAAAGGTGATGCCCAATTTACTTTCGACCCTTTCAAGCTGTAACCGGATCGAACTGATTTGCTTTTCATGATTTCTCCATATGCACTCCATGATCCATTCACTATTGGGACTGTTCAGTACATCATGCACGAGACGTTCAATGATATATCTCTTTGTTCGGCTTTCCCCTATCAACACGTAGCCATCTTGTTTGGAATACTGGATCTTGAGCGATACGTCCCTGTTTTTCTCTTTAAGTCTTTTTAAATCCTTCAGCACCGTATTTCGCGAAACCCCGGTGATCGTCTGGAAATGATAGACGGACAATTCTTCTTGGCTTAACAGGATCATGAGGTAAAAAACCTTTTCCCTATCTGTCTCTGAAAATATATAATTGCGTTTTGTCAGTTTTACATTCAATTCTTCATCCCTGATTGTTTCAGAAAAGGAGTAGCCCATTTCACGATTATATTGAATCGGTTGATATCCATGAAATTGGAGCCAGTCATTCGCTTTGCTCAATCCATATTGAATTTGCCTTCTCGTCAGACCTGTTTGGGCTTCAAGTTCTTTCATTTTTGAAATGGGCGAATGCTGTAATAGTTTTAGTAAATTGGCGCTTCTTTCATCTAAAAACATTCTCAATCCCTCTCCCTGCTTCTACGATATCTCACTTCTTATTAAAAATGTAGCGTTTCTCAGTCCGAATGTTGTCATAGGTACTGCACAATAATATACTCTTTAAACATTTGTGCACAATACGGCAGGTAATCAGTTTTCAGTACAGGATATATTTGGAAGATGTGTACTTATACAGTTTGGAGGCGAGTGAGGTCATGAGGCCGAGGTATAAAAGGGAATCGGAGATGAAGCTGAGGGATTGAAATGAGCCGTTTTAAAGGGCTAAACCTAGCTTTCATCTAATCAAAATGAAAGGGAAATCAACGTTCATATTTTTACAAAACCTCAAGAAGAAGTAGCTTGATTTCAGAAATCCGCTCCCTTTCCGCCGACTGTCTGCCAAGCCTCCTCGACGCAAGCGTCTGTGGGGTCTCGGCTAGCCAGTTATTCGGCAGGAGTGTCGCAAATTTCTTCAATCCAATATGGTTTCGTCCCATATAAAACAATAAAAAAATCATGAAGGATAACCAAATTTTGTTTTAAAAGATTGGAACAGGAGTGTATTTAGGGGAGACCCCGCCCGCGGAAAGCGAGTGCCTGGACGGACAAATTGTGCTCATACTAAAAACTGTAGGCAAACCCGATTTTCATCGAGCTTGCCTACAGTCCGAGAGGGAACAAATATCCCCTCTTTATTCAATCGGTGCGTCATCTCTAAATCTGCTTGCTGAAGTCGCGCTGAGCTCCCCTATAGCTTCCGATGATATTTTGATAACCAGGAAGCTGGCTGGAAAGTAAAGCACCAAAACCTTCGACATCGTTGCGCCAATCACGTTGTAATTCGCACGCTACGCTAAACCAGTTCATAAGCTGCACACCGCCATGGGCCATACGCGCTAGAGCCGCATCAGCTACCTGTTTGCTGACTGTTCCAGAAGCATCAGTTACGGCAAATACTTCATAACCAGCGTTCAAAGCGGAAAGTGCCGGGAAAGCAACACAGACATCTGTAACCACGCCCGCGATGATGAGTTGTTTTTTTCCAGTTTCTTCGATTGCTTTAACAAAATCTTCATTATCCCATGCGTTAATTTGTCCAGGCCGAGCTATTTTTGGTGCATGAGGAAAAAGTTCTTCCAATTCTTGCATGAGCGGTCCGTTTGGTCCGTTTTCAAAGCTCGTCGTTAAAATGACTGGCAAATCAAAAAACTTAGCGGTGTTGGCAAGGGCCATAACATTGTTCTTGAATTCATCAACACCATAATCACGCACTAGCCCGGAAATAAGACCGGTTTGATGATCCACCAGAAGAACGGCAGCATCATCTTTGGAAAGACGGGAATAGAGATCAGACATTTTTAAAGTCCTCCTTTTATTAAAAGCTATCGAAGAAAGTTCATATGTAGGGAAAATCCCCCCAACTCCTTCATTGGTTCCAGTCAGTTTATAACTTAACTGACTGTTGCTATAAGTTTATCTATAAAACTTATAACCTGTCAATCATATATATAATAAGTTTTATTGATTAATCTATAATTGGAGTGTGATCGATCCAATGAATGAATTGTTGTAAATAACGCTCAAGATAACGTTTTGTTTGATCGTCAGTAAGCACTTTCCGATCTGAATCAATCTTTTTATGTACTTGCGAAATCAGCATTTTTTGAAATGGAAGAACATGAACTTGCATGGCTTCTAGTACTTGCCTGATTTGCATTTGAGCAAATGCAGTACCCATTCCTCCAGGAGTAGCTCCAATCAGGCCAACTGGCTTTTTGGTAAGAACAGCGGACTCCCGAGGTCTTGATGCCCAGTCCAATGCATTTTTTAATACGCCTGGCATTCCAGAATTGTACTCTGGACTTACGATAATGATACCGTCGACTTCCTGGATCGCTGATTTAAATGATGTCACTGTTTCAGGAAGCCCACTTATTTCTAAGTCTTCGTTAAACAACGGAAGATCATTAATTTCGATCCAGCGAAATTGATACGAATCAACCATATCTGTCAATGATTGAGCAATGATTCGATTATAAGAATTTTCCCGTAAACTGCCGCAAATAAGGCCGATGGTTCTGGTCATCTACTTCCCTCCCTGTTTGTCTCCTATAGTACCATAATATACCAAAACTAAAATAGTGACGTTATTCCTAATTACACGCTTGTATTTACTAAATTTGGCTTAACTTAATATTGGGTTAAAAGAAATTCATATCTTACCTCAAAGTTATATTGGACCCCTTCCATTTTCTGAATATTTCAAACATACTATAACCTATAAGGCGTTGGGAGGAGTGCGGAAATGGATGAAAAGAAAGTTACATGGTTAGAGCTCTTTTATGATTTGTTATTTGTGGCGGCCGTTGCGGGCGCAACTCATGTTTTACTGCATGTTGAAGATGGATATATCCATCCAGAGTATTTATTAAAGTTCGTGTTGATTTTTATTCCTATCTGGTGGGCTTGGGTAGGGCAAACCATATTTATTAACCGGTTTGGAAAGGATGTATTTCATCAACGGCTATTTTTGATATTGCAAATGTTTTTTGTCCTAATCATGACATCAAGCTTATCTGCTGATTTTGATCCTTATTATCTTTCTTTTTTAATTGGTTATATTGGATTGAGAGCCGTGACTGCCATCCAATATCTTGTTGTACAGCGGATAGAAGAGGGATTTCGAAAAAAGGCAGCACTCTTTTTGGGAAAGTATTTTTGGATTGGAATCGTCATTTCATTATTCTCCGTCCTTTTTGATTCTTGGCTTCGGTATGCTGTGTTGTATTTGGGCATCCTCATCGATATCATTGTCCCGATCCTTGGGAGAAAGTGCTTAGAAAAGGTTCCTACAAATACGGCCCACTTGTTGGAGCGCTTTGGTCTATTTACCATCATTCTCTTTGGGGAAGCTCTTGTCAGCACGCTTGCGGTAATTCAACCTAAACAAGGAAATTGGGATTCGATAGCCTTTTCCATCATTTCATTTGCCCTGATAATAGCTATGTGGTGGCAATATTTCGATAACATGGATAAAAAAGTCGACAAGTCTGTACAATCTTCCGGCCAAATCATCATTTACGGTCACCTGTTTATTTTAATGTCTATAAGCATGATTGCAGCAGCCATCAGATTATTGTTTTTACATGAAGTCCATTATTCATTTATCCTCTATTTTGTTTTCGGTTCCGTATTGCTTTATTTCATGTCAGCCACATTTGTTTTCCACCAATATAGACATAAGCATCAGCGGTTGCAAATATATCATTTAGGGTTATTTTTAGGGATTTTAGCCGTCTTTTTTATTTTTAATTTGTTTGTCGGGGTACCGAATATTGTGATAATAGCCGAATTAACATTGTTCTTTATCATCTACGCTAAACTAACGACTACATAATAAAGGGATCAAAGAAACCAGTATCAAACGATAATACTGGTTTCTTCATTTGAAAGCTGGAAATTTTTGCATTTGACACACAATTGGTTTATTCATAAACTGATTGGAACAAAGAAAGTATGAGGTGACATTCATGCATCCCTCCACATCTAATAATGAGGAAAGACTAGGTTTAATGTTATGGTTCCGGATCACACGGATATATAACCAGAGTATCCGGGAATCCAATCAACATTTAAAGAAATGGAATCTATCGGCAGCCCAATTCGATATCTTGGTTCAAGTGGGTTCCAATGAACGATTGTCTCAGCAAGAACTGGCAAACAAGCTTTTTGTGACGAAAGGCAATATCACTCAACTACTAAGGAAAATGGAAGAGTTGGGATTGATTAAACGGGAACAGGAATGGAAGACAAAATACCTTTCATTGACTGAGGAAGGAAAAGAGTTTTTTCATGAAGTCGTTCCAAAACAAGAGCATTTTCAGGCATCACAGTTTGCCAACTTGAATGCGACGGAAAAACAGCAGCTTTTAGATTTACTTAGTAAAGTTCAAACATAATAAAAACAGATCACCCGTTTGAAAGGTGATCTGTTTTTTTATTTTAGTTACTTCGGTTTTTTCATGAACAATGAAAGCACCACATTCACGATGGCGAAAATCAAACTAATTTTAAATACAAGTGATGAACCAGAGGCAGCAGCTGCCGGTAAATCATTTGCCATATCAGTCAAGTAGCCATTTTGCTTCGCAGAGAATAGCGAAACCATGACCGCTATCCCGATGCCCCTGATTATACAAACCGGTCTATTTGCAAATGTGAGTTTTTTTTGCCTCTCTAAATAACGATTTCACAACTTAGACAAACTTTTATTTTAATTTTTCTATTCGATTATCAGTTGACATTGAGTATACATATGTATACATTTAACACAAGATAAAAAATGTATACAAACGTATACACAGAAAGAGGTCATAAAATGAGAGATGAAAAATTCAAAAAAGATGGACATCACGGTGGTAGGCATAAAGACCATGGTTCACACCATCGTGGCCCCAAAACTTTTCGCCGCGGAAGGGCAATTGCTTTTTTAGAGATGATGAATCTTAAACGTTCAACCATTATGGAACAGTTAGATAAACCAGAGTTTCAATCCATCAATCAAATCTTAGTCGGTGAATTGAAAGCAATTGATATATTAATCAACGAGTTCATACAATTATTTGAAATACAAGAAAATGAAGCAGCCGATAAGAAAAGTGAAGAAAAGGAAACTTCCAATGAGAAAGGAATGGAAACGAATGAAGCAAATTAACAGTTATATCGACTCAGTGTTTTATACCGGAGATGCCCTTTTGGAAGAAGTCATTTCGTCCATACAAGAAAACGGAATGCCGTCCATATCGGTATCCCCCTCATCCGGAAAACTTCTTACCATGCTTATATCCATTTCAGGAGCTAAAAATGTTTTGGAAATAGGCGCTCTTGGGGGCTATAGCGGGATCTGCCTTGCCAGGGGATTCGGCAGCGAAGGAAAATTAACTTCCCTTGAATTAAAGGAGGAATACGCAAAGTTAGCTTATCGCAATCTATCCAAAGCTGGATTTGGCAATCAAGTATCATATATGACCGGAGCAGCATTGCAAAGCCTTGAAAAACTCGCTCATGATAGCAGGAAATTTGATTTTTTCTTTATAGATGCTGACAAGGACAATTATGAAAATTACCTGCAATATTGCATTAAACTGGCAGAACCGGGTGCTTTAATCGTCATGGATAACGTACTTGCGAGGGGCAGTGTCGCAGATCCGGATGCTGAACCTAAACATTACACTGCATTTATGAAGGCATTCAATGAAAAGGTGGCCAATCACCCTCAATTGGAATCAATGCTAATTCCAATCGGTGATGGGCTGACCATTTCAAAAGTAATCGCGCAAACTCACGAGTAAAACAGCCAAACCCACGAGTAATCTGCAAACTCTCGTGTAAAGTGCGATTCTCGAGTAATGTGTGAATTCACGAGTAAAACTGCTTAATTCACGAGTAAACTGCTCAAATTCACGAGTAAATCGAGCAAATTCACGAGTAAAACAGCCAAACTCACGAGTATAGTCCGAATTCTTGAGAATATCGTTCAAATTCTCGTATATATCGATCAAATTCTCGATTTATCGTTCAATCTCAAGTATATATCGCTCAATCTCACGTTTATATCCATCAAACTCACGTATATATCGCCCAAATATCCTTTTCATGAAGAAAAAATAATATGAATTTCTATAATCTTGAATGAAAATGATTTTTATTATCAATAATAAATATGAAAGAAGGGTAACCAGTTGATGGTTACCCCGGATGATTTAAATTTCTGGATCAAATGTTTTGCAATCCGTTTCTTTGCTATTTGATGCTTGGTTCCCTTTATGGCTGACAACATAAATAGCATCTGCACTGCATTTGTTTCCAGAATCCCAGTATTTACAATTATTCACTTCACATAGTACATCTTTTGCCATCTTATCACACCTCCTCATTTGCTATCATTAACAAAGTTGGGGTTATTGATACTTTCCTTTTTCAGGTTTTGGTGTCTTAATTTAATTGAGGGCATTGCAACGAACAAAAATCCGGGCAGTTTCCGCCCGGATTTTTTTTATGCTCATGCTGATCTTTTCAATAGTTCTGCTTGAGGGATTTTCCAAAGCTCCCGCCATTTTTTCAAGGCGGCAACCAGAATGATCAAGCCTAGGATTAACATGGTGATCGATAATATTCCGTTCAAGATGCTGAATCCTGCAGAGTCCGGGTTCAGGTATACGTTTTTCACCATCCAGTACCCTGCTACATTAACCGTTACATATAAGTAGGCAAGGGGTACGAGGCATGTCCATATATACCAGCGTTTGTCTGCGATTTTCAGTACGACGGTCGCACCGATGATGAGTCCAATCGAAGCCATGAGCTGGTTGGATACGCCAAAGAGTGCCCAGATCGAACCGATGTCCCCAGAGTAGAGCAGATATCCCCAGATAAAGCAGGCTAACGCACTGGCGAAGATGTTCCCCGGCAACCAGTCGACTCGTTTTAATGGTTTATAGAACTCTCCGAAGAAGTCCTGGATTAAGTAACGGGCAACACGTGTCCCTGAATCGATTGCGGTTAATATGAACACTGCCTCGAACATGATGACGAATTGGAAGAAAAACGAAGCCAGTTTGTCAAAGAAGGGTATTTCGGTAAAAATATAGGTCATGCCGACAGCAAGTGTAACTGCCCCGCCTGTCCGTCCCTCCAGATTAATGCCGATTTCTTCACTGAGTTCGTCAAGGTGTACGGTTTCCATGCCTAATGTTTGAAATACTTCAGGTGTGGAGTTAATCGCAAAATAATCTCCTGGCTGCAGCGAAACCGCAGCAATCAATGCCATGATGGCAACGACACATTCCACAAGCATCGCTCCGAAACCAACGGATTTGATATCACTCCAACGGTTTAACATTTTTGGAGTTGTTCCTGATCCGACAAATGCATGGAATCCTGAAATCGCCCCACAGGCGATGGTTATTGAAATGAATGGCCAAACAGGACCGGCTACAATCGGGCCCCCGCCATTAATGAATTCGGTAAACGCAGGAAACTGGATTTCTGGATTCACTACGAAAACACCGATAATCAATGCGGCAAATACACCGATTTTCATAAAAGTACTCAAGTAATCACGAGGTGCCAGCAGCAGCCAAACAGGCAATGCGGCAGCGAAGAAAGCATAAATCGGCAAAATGATGGCAAGGGTGCTCGCCTCAAGTGTCAATAAGTCGCCAAGTGCCGTACCTTGAATGTTCGGCCCAAGTAAAATTGCGGCCATGATGAGCCCGAACCCGACGATTGTCGCCCCTTTCAGGTTGCCGGTTTTTTTATGATAAAGCCCTACACCCATGGCGATCGGAATGGTGATCCCGACAGCGAACGTCCCCCATGGATTGTTTTCCAAAGCATGCAGAACGACCATTGAAAGCCCTGCCATCGTGATCGTGATGATAAAAAGCATAGCGAGTCCTGTACAGAAGCCTGCAACAGGTCCAAGTTCTTCTTTCGCAACTTCCGAAAGGGATTTGCCGTCTTTACGCATCGACGCGAAAAGCACGACGGCGTCATGGACGGCTCCCCCGATTACAGCCCCGATCAGAAGCCATAATAAACTTGGCAAATACCCGAATTGTGCAGCAAGGATCGGCCCCACCAAAGGACCAGCCGCTGCAATGGCTGCAAAATGGTGGCCGAATGCCACCCATTTATTTGTTGGAACATAATCTTTTCCATCTTCTAATTTATGGGCCGGAGTCGGCTTGGAATCATCGAGTTTTAATACTTTTAGTGCTATGAATGTCCCGTATAAACGGTAGGCAATCATTAATATACAAATGGAGCCTATGACAATTGTAACCGCATTCATATTTGAACCCCCTCTATTACTTACATCGTAAAAAAATGATATCACAATGAAAGCGAATTCAATGGGTTTTCAAGTTATAATGCAGATATCGACGGATGGACTGCATTATGAAGAAGCTAAAATGCAGAATTATGAAAATTTTTAAAAACCGATAAGCTGCTTTAGCTCCTTCACATACGTCCGGCTTACCGGGATGTTTGATCCGTCACTCATAATGAGATTATAAGTCGAGTTGAACCAAGGCTGTATTTCGGATATATGGATGACATTCACGATAAAACTGCGATGCACCCGTAAAAATGAGCGTTTATCGAGCTTCCTTTCAAGCACGATGAGAGGGTCGCCGATTTTATATTCATTTTCCCTGGTTTTAATGATCGTCTTTCCTTCCATGAGTCCTATGAACAAAATATGATCCCGGTCGATCAAAACGATCCGATCATCTATCACTACAGCCAATTTACCTGTCTGTTCCACCGCGGTTCGGCTGGCGGGAGCTGCTGTCCCGGATTCGTCTTTCCCGATTTGACGCTGCTTCATGAGCTTATCCAATGTTTGCCGTATCCTTTTTTCATTAAATGGCTTTAATAGATAATCAAATGCATATAACTCAAAGGCTTGGAGGGCAAACTCATCATAAGCGGTCGCAAAAATGAGCGATGGTGCGGGGTCAAGTTCCGCTAATTGCTTAGCCAAATGCAAGCCATTGCCATCTGCAAGCTCAATGTCCAAAAAGACAAGTTCAGGTTTAAGTCGGGAGATATCCCTCATGGCATCTTCTATCCCCTCGGCCTCTCCCACGACTTCAACTTGCCTGCTTCTCTTCAATAGATATTTCAATTCATCTCTTGCCAGTGGTTCATCCTCTACGATAAATGCTTTCATCATCGTTGCCATATGCTCCTTTTTCGTTGAGTGGTATTGATATTTTCACTTTTGTTCCGTGTCCCGCTTCACTTTCGATCGAAAGGCTGGCCTGACCTTTATAAATCCCTTCCAGCCGTTCACTGATATTATGAAGGGCCGTTCCGGTACCCTTAGCCGATTCTACAGCATGCTTGCCCAATTCATCTATTCTCCCGCTCGGAATCCCTTTTCCGTTATCCTCCACAACAATGCGCATCGCATCGTCTTTAAAGTATGCGTGGATGATGATTTGACCTTTGTTTTTCACATGTGGAAATGCATGGTGTACCGCATTCTCAACAAGTGGCTGCAATGTGAATGGAGGGATGAGAACTTCCTTAAGCCTTGGCTCAATGCGATAGTCGATATGATATTTATCTGGAAAACGCGCCTGCTCCAGCGATAAATATGCGTTAACATGCTCTAATTCCTTTTCTAGCGGCACCAGTATTTGTCGGGCTCCTTGTAAATTAGAGCGAAAGAAGGCACTGAGCTCCTGCAATAAACTTCTTGCCTTCTCGACATCCGTCCGGCATAGAACGGATATCGTATTGATTGCATTGAATAAAAAATGAGGATGGACCTGTGCCTGCAATGCTTTAATTTCAGCATCTTTTAATAATTTCGTTTGCATTTCCGCTTTAGCGAGTTCCAATTGAGTGGAAAATAGTTTTGCCAAGCCTTCAGCTAACTCTTGTTCCACTTGGCTTAATTTATCCGGATGCTTGAAATACATCTTCAAAGTCCCGACCGTTTTCTGTCGGACCTGCAACGGCAGGACTACGGCCGCTTGCAATGGGCATTGATCATGAAAACAATAAATGTCCCTTTTTGTTTTGGCCACGATTATTTTCCCTTGTTCAAGGGCTTTTTTCGTTAAACCTGTCGCTATTCCCACCTTAGGGACATGGTGATCTGACGCAGCGCCAACATGGGCAAGCACGCTATGTTCATTGGTAATGGCCACGGCATCGGCTTCAGTCAGCCCCAAGATGATTTCGGCTATTCTCTTGCAAGAAGTTTGATTAAGACCTTGCCTGAAAAAGGGCAATGTTTGATCTGCAATCAAAAACGCAAGATTCGTTTGTACGGCCCGCGTCCGTGCTTCTTCCCTTGTGATCGACTGAATGATGAGCATGAATAATAAAGTCCCGAACCCGTTGATGATGATCATGGGAAGGCCGATTACTTGTACGAGCTCCCACGCCCTTTCAAATGGTTTCGTAGTCACCAGGATGATGCCCATTTGGATCGCTTCCAATGCCATGCAAATGGGCAGCGCAAACCAAGGGGTGATCGTCCCATGCTTTCGGCGCCTTTTTCCCAAAAAACCCGATAAGACTCCAGCCAAAATCGCAGCGACCGCACAAGCCCCCGCCGTAAAACCCCCAAGAAAATAACGGTGAAGCCCTGCAATCAAACCTACTCCCAACCCAACAAATGGTCCCCCCAGCAAACCGCCGATTGCCACGCCCATGATCCTTGTATTGGCAATCGCGTTATCGGGAGCAATCTCAGCATGCCAATCACCCTCTGGCATGGCATGGTTCCCGATTTCAATTCCTGTATAGTTACTTATGATGCCGAATGTTCCAAAAAGCGCGATAAACATGATTTTCTTCGACATTTCATGTTCATGGCCTATCATTTGCCGAAAGGGTTTCATATAAGAAAGCAGGAATGCAGCAATAACGATGATCCCCACTTTTTCAAACAGCGACGGTAATAAATCAACCAAAGCATTCACCCCTTTTCTGGCTTTTTCATTCATCTTACACCAGCCATGAAATCCTTGTCGAATTTTGTTTTAGGTTAGGAGATGGGTGTATAAGCATTATTTTTAGAATTTCATCAATACTCTGTGTAAATAAGTTAGCAATTGAATAAAATCCAAACCCGACGTGCCGTATCATATCTGAAATAGCAATCGTCATTTTTGGAACCAATCATAAGGTAAAATAGTTTATTGTGAAAAGAGGAGAGTAAACAGGGTATATCATTTTAGGGACAAGTATGAGGTATGAATATGGAATTGAAAAATCAAATCATTTATATCAGTAAAAAAGTATTGAATAGTATTAAGAATTTCAAGTTTAATTTTGAAACTACTATATTTATCTTTGATAAAGAGCTAAATGTTTTATACTCTAAGAGTAATTTTGAACATAAAGATATATGTAATTTGGTTATAAAAGAATCTGTTGAAAATAATGCATTTGTTTTAAGTTCATTGCAAAATACTACCGTAAAAACCAAAAACCTAATCTCCGGTGAAGATTTTAGTGTTATATCTTCCCCGATTCTTGAAATTAAAAATAAGGAATTGCAAGGGTATATAGGTATAATCACAAAGGATGATAATGGGAATTTCGAAATGATTTCTGAAATGCTCGCTAATCAAATCTCCTACGAGTTACATGTGTATCGTGAGAAATTATCAATAGAAGAGATAATAAAAACAAATACATCATCTATAATCACCAGGGAACAACAACATGAAGTTGAATTGCGAATAATAAAAAATATAACACAAGGTCTCAAAGATAAAGAAATAGCTGATAATCTGAATATAAGTGTTTCTACAGTTCGTAACTATGTAAATAAAATGTTTGAAGAACTAGATGTTACCTCCAGATCACAATTAATCAGCTTGTACTATGAAAATAAATTGTATGAAATTCTTAATGAAATAAAGATTGAAAACCGTTTATTATAGTAACTTTAGGTCTGAATAAAAAGCAAAACCCCTCGTAACCATACAAGGGGTTTTAATAAAAAAATCATTTTTCCATTACAGGCTTATAGTGCCCTGGTATGTTTTGGGCTGAAATGGCCAATCGGTTCCAGCCATTGATCGTGATGATTATGGTAACGAGATCGATATATTGTTTTTCATCAAAATGAAGGCGGACCCTCTCATACAGTTCATCAGGTACACCGTTTGCAGAAATGGCCGTGACCGCTTCCGTCAATTCCAGCGCTGCCCTTTCCGAATCAGAATAGAATGGTGTTTCACGCCAAGCACTCAAACAGTAAATTCTTTGTTCCGTTTCACCCATCGCCCGGGCATCCTTTGTATGCATATCCAAGCAGTACGCACAGCCATTGATTTGAGACGCGCGAATTTTAATCAATTCGATTAATGTGCTATCGATTTCCGTTGTTTTCTTGTACTCCTCCAAACCCATCATTAATTTGACCACTTCACGATTTGTCTTCATGTAGTTAATCCGTTGTTCCATGTCTATCTCCTCCATAATCTTTTTAGGTTCCACTTATAAGACAAAATAGCGATTTGATTTGTGACATCCAAAAAAGAGCCCTCAATCTATCACAGGAATATGATTTAATTTATCGGGATTGGTGACAATAAAGATTTTGCGGATATTTTTTTGTTTTGGATCTAATTCAAAGCAGATGACTTTGATAGGCTTTCCTTCTTTCATTTGCAAAATTCCTTCCTGACCATTGACCATCACCGGAAGGAGCTCTCCTATGAAGCCTCCTTTAGCAGAAACTCCTTTAAGAAAGGAGGATACGCGCTGTTTGTTTACAATTGGATTTAATGCAGAAAGCACTTTTCCTCCGCCGTCAGTAACAAGCACGACATCTTCTGTAAGGAGATCCAAAAACTCCTCAAAGTTTCCTGTCGCAGATGCTTTTATGAATTTTTTTGCCAAAAGATCAACATGTTTCGTATCCTCAGGATGGACGGGCCTATCATTCTGTAATTTCCGCTTAGCACGGCTGTAGATCTTTCTGCAGTTCACTTCATTCTTTTCCAGCATCTCGGCGATATCTTCATAGCTGTAAGTGAATGCTTCCCTAAGCACGAAAACCGCTCTTTCAACAGGTGAAAGCTGTTCCAGCAAAACGAGGAAGGCATATGCAACCGTTTCATCCGTTACGACCTTATCTAGAGGCTGATCTTTTTCGTTTACCCGAGGTTCTGGCAACCAAGGACCTGTGTAAACCTCTCTTCTCTTACGGGCTGACTTTAAAAAATTCAAACAGCGATTTGTCGTGATTTTCGCAAGATATGCTTTCATGTCCTTAATTTCGTCGGTATCAAGCTTAAGCTGCAGGAATAAATCATGAACGATATCTTCTGCGTCGGTAACCGATCCGAGCATCCGGTATGCGATGGAAAAAAGAAAAGGTCGATATGTCTTATATAATGTATCCAACTCCACTTGCTTCACCTATTTTCTATCAAATTCGTTTTCGAAATCCTATCACTAATTATTCTCTAACCCAATCATTTATCCTTCTTAATCTGAATAAAGCAGACAATCCTATCATAGAAAAAAGAGCAGCAAAAGAGCTGCTCTCAGACTGTAGACAAACTAGCTACCTACCGTTCAACAGGATTCCTTTTTATGCCCACTTTTTAGACAAATATATGACCATCATCTGTCAAATGGTGTACCCATTTTTGGAAACTCATTTATCAAGGTGCTTCATACCATACGATATCATCAAACATTTTTACAACCCGCGGTATGAAGCCTTCTTCATAATCTTCCGGGTATTGAATTATCGCATAGTAAACGCGGTCGCCATGTTGAAAAACCGACACTGTACCCAATATTGAATAATTACTGCACTTCTTACTAATGTCAAATTCGACCTCAGACCAATCAAATCGGTTAGGGGTATTATCAGATCGCTGTTTAATCTCAAAGCCGTTGCTTATCACAGCTTCCCTCGCAAACTCCGACTGGTCTTCTATTGTCGCATTTGCACCCTCACTTTTAGAAAATATTTGAACTTTGGCATCCTCATTTCTCTTGCCTGCAAAATTTGCAAAAACAATCATTGCATCTCCTTCACCAGAACTAGCCTCTTCAACGACCATGTCATCCACGATGTAGGTTGAGAATCCCAATGCCTGACTATGATGAAGCGTGAATTGGAATGATTCTTCCATACCTTCTAATATGATCATATCTGTTTTCGTATTTGGCCGATCTTTTGCCGGATCATCGACCGATTCACCTGGAGTATCTTCATCTTGCCCGTCGGTTTGCTTAGGATTATCATTTGGCTTTTCTGAAATTGGCGGAGATTCCTCATTTCCCTCCTGGACTTCTTTACAAGCACTAAGTCCTGTTACCAAAAAAACGGCTGCCAAAATCAACAATATCTTTTTCATTGGAACCCTCTTTTCATGTGTTTTAACAAATTATTATACGGTCCCATATGTAAAAAAGTTACACTGTGCTTCATTGAAGTATCAGACTTTATAGACTTAAAATCTATAACAAAGACGCTTTCCAGTTCAGGAAAAGCGCCCGATAAAGGAGTAATCAAAATATGCAAAGTTAGTTGATTTAATTTGCATTGCCCAATAAGGTAGTGAACACAATTGTTTCTATCCCTAAATTCGAATTGTACAGTTACTCCTTAAGGAATAAGTAATTTAGCTGTTGATCGTGTGGAATCAAAAACATGTTCAACATCAAAAAATTGTTCTAATACATCGTTTTCACCAGTTAACGCTTCACGCATCCGTAAGGCATCGACATTAATACGGGCTTGCCGGAAATAATCTTCCCTAATTGAGACCAAGAATCCTTTGATGCGCCCATATCTTTATTCAACTAAACTTCTCGATAGATAGTTTGAATAAGGAGTACTTTTTAAAACCAATTTGAATGTATGATAATGTAAAGAATCGCACGTTCAAAAGGCCGCCAATTGGCGGCCTTCATAACTTCCCTTGCCTTATATGTACTAATTGAAAAATATATGTTTGGTTAAGATCCAACGCTATGTTCTACTGCAGTATCCCAATTAGGAAAATAATACAATGCATTTTTCATTAACTCCGGATCTGACTTCTTTACCTCTTTCTTTCGAGGTGTCTTCCCTTCTTTTTCTACCAATGCAGAAATTTGATTCACGACTTCTTCAACACTCATATTTACTTCCATCTCTGTTCCCTCCTTCTTGTTATTATTTATATTTTTTCCCAATTGATGAAAAGTAATACAATTTTTCTATAGCTAAACTACCAGTTTAGTTTAAGAAGGTTATTTGAATGTATGAAAATTGAAATGATCGTACAGACAAAAAGCCAACGAAATCGTTGGCTTTTGTCTAAATAATTCACAAATACTTTTCCAAGTTAACGTTAGAAAATAAACGACAAGCATAAGGAAACCGAAGCAATAATAAATACCCTACTATGCTATATCGCTGTCCCAGTATCCCCATGTTTTACTTTTTATGAATAGTTTCGCAGCCTAATAATCGACGGTTTCAGCGATCCTCTATCATTCTATATAAAGCGATATGCTGCTCCCCCTTCCTTCATATCAGCTCAGGAGTAGTTCCAGGATTTTGCTTAGATCGGCTTTCATGATGAGCTTCAATCGTTTGCAAGAAGCTTTGCATCGAGTTTGTCATATAAGCATCTTTACGGTGGATGAAGACAGTCGAGATATTGCGGTATTCTTCCGGAATTGCATGCACGTACACTTTTTCATTGGCTGTTAGGTGATTTACCGCTGATTGTGGAACGAGGGTAATGCCAAGGCCGAGTGTTACGCTAGTTAAGATCGTTTCCAATACATTGAACTCCATGATCCTTTTGGGCATCACTTCTTCTTCCCTCAGCCATTGTTCCAGTTTAGAGCGATAGCCACAGCCCTGACTGAATACTAAAAATGGTTCTGTTATGATTTCTTCAAGGTTAAATGTTTCATTTCTTGTAACTAATACAAGTTTTTCTGTACATACATCGTATGGCTGAATGAGCGGATGTTTAATCGGTCCTGTAACAAAAGCGCCATCCAGCCTGTGTTCAATGACATCCTTAATCAGGTCTTCTGTTAACCCCGCCTTTATGGATAAATCGACATTTGGATACTGTTTATGATAAGAAGCCAGAATCTTGGGAAGATCGCTGACCGTTTCAACTGTACCGATGTTCAATATCCCTGTAGGTGTTTCACTATCCAGGAATACTTGCTTGAGTTCTTCCACATCAAGCAAAATTTTGTTTACATACTCCAGCATTTTTCTGGCCTCTGCAGTTAAAGACATGCCGCGTTTATGCCTATTGAATAAAGGCGTCCGTAACTCCTGCTCTAAATGCTTAATCCTCGCCGTTACATTGGATTGGACGTAATTCAACTCAACAGCCGCCTTACTTACGCTGCCATATTTAGCGACGCACTGGAATATTTGCAAATCCCGCATTTCCATAAAAGTGACCCCCTTTCTCAACTATCATTAATAATGATGATTATATTCATTTTAAGTCATTTTACATGATAATGACTTTATCATAAGGTGTGTATAGGAATTTAATCAATCATTATTTTTGAGGGGAAGCTTTTATGAAAAAAAATCAAGTTTTAATCGGTGCACTTTTATGTTTGACAGCCAGCATTTCTTGGGGAGCGATGTTTCCAGTTGCAGAAAGGGCACTAATGTATATTGATCCTTTTTATTTCTCTTTTTTGCGATATTTAGCTGTTAGCGTAATTTTAGGGATATTACTTTTAATTAAAGAGGGTAAGAAGTCATTTAGCCTTGAAGGGAAAGGAAAGAAATTATTGTTTTTTGGAACGATGGCGTTCACTGTATACAACTTTCTCATTTTCGCAGGTCAAGACTTACTGGGACATAACGGGGTAATTGTTGCTTCCATCATGGAATCATTAATGCCCATGATTTCAATTTTAATTCTGTGGGTTTTCAAAAATGCCAGGCCCATGAAATATACCATTGCCAGCATGTTCATTGCCTTGATAGGGGCCTTTCTTGTCATTACCAATGGCAATATATCATTCGTATTTTTATTGAAAGATAGCCTCATCCCTATCCTTTTCATTCTTATCGGGGTTATAGGGTGGGTTATTTATACGATGGGCGGCAACCAATTTAATGGATGGTCAACACTTCGCTATTCGACTTTAACGTGCATCTTAGGAACTGCAGTATCAGCAATCATAACATTCCTCGCAACTGCAATGGGCCTTTCTGTCCCTACAGCAGAGGTTATGCAATCCATTTATGGCGAGATGATTTTCATGATTATTTTCCCTGGTGCCATAGCCCTTTTAAGCTGGAATTTAGGCATTAAACTTTTAACGCCGATCAATGGAATCCTATTTATCAATTTAGTTCCAATAACCACGTTGATCATCGTTTTTATCCAAGGAAAACCACTATCATCATTCGAATTACTAGGAACTTTTTTAGTCATATATGCATTGATTCAAAACAATTATTATCAAAGAAAAAACTTGCCTTCCCAAGTTGAGAAATTGAATCCAAGGAAATTGAAAAGAATCATTTAATTAAAGGTACAAAACATCAATAGGAGGGCAACGATGGATTTATTAACGCTTATACTAATCTTTGGATTAGCTGTACTATGGGAATTGGCAACGATTAATAAGAATGTGAAAAAGATGAATGAGCAAAATGCAGAATTAATTAATCTATATCATGAAAGAAGTAAAAGAACTCAATAAAAGAGAATTTTGGCAATACAATGTAAAAAAGCCTCTCATTTAGAGAGGCTTCAAACTGTAGACATAGACAACTTGAACGTTGATTGGAACGTAGGGCACTCGCTTTCCGCGGGCGGTCCGGGAGCCTCCTCGACGCCTTTGCGCCTGCGGGGTCTCCCTTGGACGCGCTTTTCCCGCAGGAGTCTCGTACCTTCCGTTCCAATCTACTTTTTTAAATTTAGATCTAATAACTGAAACCTTTTAGAGAGGCTTTTTTGCATTTTTGATGATCGTACTATTCACCAAGCTTCTTCCGAATATCCGCTGCTACATTCTTTAACGCCTTTTTTGATCCCCGCTCTAAGTCGTGGTTTATCTTTGTAGCTGACAAATAAAGAATTGAGATCATAGCCTTCAGGATATAAATCGACGGCCTTTATTTCAAGCTCGAGCTTATTGGCATGAACCTCCTTGAAGGTATCTCGAAAAACAATGGCCTGTATCAATTCTGAATTTGTACTGTTCATTTTTGGAACCCACCAACTAAAAAAAATATTTATTGTAGAAAAAAGGATATTTTTTATTGTTGGCAAAACCACTTGATAAAAGAGATAAGAGGCCTAATAATGGTTGGATAGACTTTTATTAATTTAAAGGATGATTGATCAAAAATGAAAAAATCAATCAAATATATTGTCCTATTTCTCTGGGTAGTATTATTTTTATATTTCTTTGATATGTATATGCCCAAAGGTATTTATTACTTTGTTGTAGGAATTCCAGTACTTTTTCTAAGTGCAATTTTTATTTTAAAGATGTTTGATCATTCAAAAGATGTAAGAAGCTAAATATTTTGGTGATACTAACAACCTTTTTCGAAATGTTGTTAGTACCCTTTATTATTTTATCGTTCATCTCTAATTGATTTTGTTGTTTCTTCATTTGTTGAATATTTTCAAATTTAATAGTTATTAAACTTAAAATTCCCTCTTTACATTTTTTAATTGTTTAATACCTTTCATATCTGCGTCTATAGCCTAATTCTCTTTCTCCACACGAGAAATTAAGACAAAATTAAGGGTATGAGCCCTGTTAAAACAGAACTCATACCCTGCCGATGTCATTTTTTCACAACCGCTTTATTACAATTTCATGAGTCATCAGGATTTGGTTTTTCCGTTCAAAATCCACCCTTGTTTATTCACCAAGCTTCTTCCGGATATCCGCTGCTACGTTCTTTAGCGCCTTTTTCGATCCCCGTTCTAAGTCATGGTTCAATTTCCTTTCCTTGTAGCCGACAAATAAAGAATCGAGAGCAAATAGAAAAGAGCATGTGTTGAAAAAATGCTTGATCAAAACATGCCCTTTTTATGGATAAAGCCATTCTAGTACTTTTGACATTTTACCATTAAAAATTTAAATGGAGGTTTATTTTCCATATTCTTATGGGGCTCAACAATTTCCGAAAACTCTATCAGCCCATATTTTCCAAATTCTTGTTTAATCGAGTCAGGATCATAAAAAAACATTTTCATCCCTTCCATTATCTCGAAATAGTCTTTACCCAGTTGTTTGCCCTTACCGAACATTGGGGCTTCTTTTGAAATAGTAGTAAAAATCATATATCCATTTGGCTTTAACTGATTATAGCAAGCTTTAATAAACTTCTCTCTCTCACGATTATTCAATAAGTGAATAAGAGCATAACAAAATATCCCATCATAAAGTTTATTATCAAAAGGCATATCGGTTACTGAACCATGAAAAATATTAAGATTAAGCCCATTTTTACTTGCCAATTCAATCGCTGTTTTTGAAATTTCGATACCTGTTACATGTATTCCGTTGTCAGTAAAAACCTTGGCATTTCTTCCATATCCAATACCTGGAATCAATATATCCTTAACTTTCTTTTCAAGGAAAAAGTCCTTTGTCAAGATTGCGGAGTCTGAAGGTTCAAATCCCCACATCATTTGATTGTCTATAAAACTTGATTCCCAGATTTCCGTCATACTTCATTCTCCTTTACAAATGGTCTCTTTCTTTAAAAAAGGATTTTATGCTTCCAAAAGAAATGCAGCTTCAACTAAATCCATGATGACTCCAGCCGCCGCTTTATTGCCCTCCGCCGCCGCAATCACCAGTTGGGAAGGCGTGCTAAGTGATGTATCTCCGCATGCATATACTCCTTCAACAGTTGTTCGTCCAAATGAATCCACTTTAATCCCGCCGTTTGGAGTGATATCACAGCCGAGCTGCTCCGCAAAAGGAGCAGACTGCACCAAGTCTGTCACCACAATCCCTGCTTCCCTTTTGATTTCCTGTCCGCTTTGCAGCCGGATCGATGTCAGCTTCCCTCCTTTCGATTTAAGACTTTCAACCTTTTCTTCCACGACTGTTACGTGCTGCCTAGCCAAGATATCCTTCTCCTCATCAAGCACGTGATAGCCATTTGTAAACACCATTACATCACTGCTCCAGTTTGACAGCAGTTTTCCCATATGAAAAGCCCGTTCATTTTCTGCAATCACCGCCAATGCTTGGCCCCGCATTTCCCAGCCGTCACAAAACGGACAGCCAAAAACACTCGTTCCGTACACACTCTGAATACCTGGAATCTCCGGCAAAACATCCCGAAGACCTGTTGCGAGAAGCACTTTTTTCGCCATGTAATCCGTTCCGCCTTTCGTTTGAATTCGGAACACACCACGGGCTTTTTCAATAATCTCCACCCGCTCCTCCTTAATGGAGACAGACGGATATTTTTGGACATCCGTTCTTGCCCGCTTCTTGAACTCTGAAGGCTTTACCCCATCCTGTGTGATAAATCCGTGCGACTCCTGCGTCACCTGGTTTCGGGGTTTATCCTCATCAAACAAAATTGTTTTCCGTCCAGCACGCCCCATGACCAACGCGGCATTCAGTCCAGCAGGTCCTCCGCCAATAATTACACAATCCAACACATGAAACACTCCTTCTTTATAAAATCTATTATAGACCCTTAATATCCTTAATTTGTGTAAAAAAATTTATTTTTCTTTTTTTGTCTCCTTACTCTGCTCCGCAATGCTCTGAATGGTCCGTCCAGCCAGTTCTTTCTTCATGTTGCCTTCCGCCTCGATCATCACGCGCTCAATTAAACAATCGCTTTCTTCATGGTCAAACGCACAGTTGAACAGCACCGACTGACCCTCCACCGCTTCAATAACATCCAGAAACGAAATGTCCTGCGCGCGGCGTGAAATACTGTAGCCGCCTTTTGCCCCTGGCACTGATTCAATTAATCCAGCCTTCACAAGCTTCGTCAAAATCTTCGACAAGTACGTCGGAGACAAATCCTGCATACACGCCAGCTGATCCACGCTTACCGTCTGACCTTTTGGTTCCATCGTTAAATGCACCATTGTATGTAGTGCATAATTGGTTGCCTTTGAATACTTCATTGATGCACCTCATAATTAAAACTATTACAGACTTTTAATATCCGTAATTGATTGTAACTCAAGCTGCAAAAAACCGCAAACTTTTTTCCTCACCTAACAATGATCATACTGCTAAAATTTTTTCTTGTAATACTATTTAAACAACAGTACTCTCATATTATGTATCCCTTTTTAGAACGGGTTTATCCACACGAGAAAGTAATCAAAAAAGGGTATGAGCCCTGCTAATACAGAACTCATACCCTGCCGATGTCTAACTTTTTGGGTGGAACACGGTTATTACAACCGCTATTACAATTTCATTAATTATCAGGATTTGGTTTTTCCCTTTCAAAATCCAACCCTGTTTATTCACCAAGCTTCTTCCGAATATCCGCTGCTACATTCTTTAACGCCTTTTTCGATCCCCGCTCTAAGTCGTGGTTCATTTTCCGTTCTTTGTAGCTGACAAATAAAGAATTGAGATCATAGCCTTCAGGATATAAATCGACGGCCTTTATTTCAAGCTCGAGCTTATTGGCATGAACCTCCTTGAAGGTATCTTCGAAAAGGACGACGACATTATTGTAGGAATCCTTTTTCTTATAAACGATCGCATATCCATTCAGTTCGCTTACCTTCACTTTATCACCGACTTCATATTCATAAGATGCTTCTTTGGGAACGGCTGCTGGCTTCGCTTTTTTGATTTTACCTTCCTGGACACGCTCCAAGTCGTAGTCTTTATTTTCGATATAGAGCTTTGCCTTTTGCAGAACTTTTTCACGAACATTCATTTTTTTAGCTATCCAGAGGGCATTGCTTTCCCCGGATTGACCGATCAACAGCTTATACTTTGGCTCAAGTGTTTCACTATTGAATTGCATGGCTGCATTCATGAAATCACTGTGTATTTCCGAATAGCGCTTGATTTCACCATAATGGGTCGTCGCAACGGTTATGCAGCCCCTCTGATAAAATTCCTCAAGGATGCTAATCGCCAATGCGGCTCCTTCATTCGGTTCCGTTCCGCTCCCGATTTCATCGAACAGCAGCAAGGAGTTATTGGTTATTGCCCCCATGATTTCCGAGATGTTTTTCATATGCGATGAAAACGTGCTCAGTGCGTTTTCCATGCTTTGATTATCACCGATATCGACGAATACCTGGTCAAAGACGGAAAGCTCCGTTCCCTCTTTCCCTGCAACATGCAGCCCTGACATGACGGCCAATGTAAGGATTCCGATCGTTTTCAGGACGACTGTTTTACCCCCGGCATTAGGGCCTGTAATAATCAAACTGCGATAGTCATTACCGATTTCAAAATCCAAAGGTACGCTGTCTTGCGGCAAAAGGGGATGTTTACAGCTCTTTAACTTAATATAACCGTGATCATTGATTTTCGGATCGATGGCATCCATGCTTTTACTGAACTTGGCTTTTGCGAAGATCATGTCATATTGACTGATCAACTCGATGTTTATCTTGATCGGTTTCAGCTGTTCGAAAACCGTTCCGGATAATGTGGCCAAAAGTTGATACTCTTCCATCGATTCCTCCGCTTTTAAGCTTGCCAATTCTGCATTCAATTTCGTTACGGAGGCAGGTTCGATGAACACGGTAGCCCCTTTTGCGGATACTTCCACAATCGTTCCGGCCACTTGATTTTTATAGGAGGCTTTGATCGGGATGGTGTAGCGATCATCCTTTTTACTGATGAAAAATTCCTGAATGAACTCTTTATTGGCTCCGCTCTTCAAGAACTTATTCAGCCGTTCCTCTATTTTACTTTCTGTCTTGATGATTTGGTTCCTAATCCGTTTCAGGTCCTTGCTTGCTTCGGAAACAACTGCATTTCCTTTGATGGTGAATTGGATTTCTTCTTCAATGCTCCTGAATTCAGTCATGGAGCGGGCGTAGGAATGCAGTGTCGGTGCAAAGAACTCTTTATCGGTCATGAATTTCTTGATATTCCTGCAGCCTCTTAAGAAGTCCGCTATCGCCACTAACTCTGACGGCTCCAAAATCATACCTTTTTCCAGCTTGTCGATATGGAGGCCAATATGTGAAATGCCTTTTAAGGGAATATGGCTTTCCGCATTCAGTAAATTCCTTGCCTCCGTAGTCTCGTTCAAACGATTTTTAACGACCTTCAAATTGCTGCTCGGCTTAAGCTGATCCAATAACGCTTTTCCTAAACCGCTTACGCAATGGTTTTTGACCATTTCCTTGAGTTGGATATATTGTAATTTTTCATAAGTCATTGTATTCATCTAATGATCCTCCTTGAATGAGTGAGTGATTAAAATTCCCGAATCCAAAAAATGCCCGCAATGGTCCCCCTACCTTTACAAATGAACAAGCCATTTGAGTAGAAAGCTCCTGCGGGCATCGGCCTTATCTATAGATAAGTACCTAAAATCGATAACAAATTGGGCAGCTCGAATAGACCTGCGTACACAAAAAAGCATGATAGGACAAATCCCACCATGCTTTTCGCCGTAACACCTGCATGTTACACGATTTATGGAAAAGGAAGCAGTCTTAAGGTAGGTATTCACAATGCAGAATTGCACTGTGAAAAAAGGCATACTTAATCCACTGACATATCAGTGATTAAATACCTTATTCAACTAAATTAGTTGATACCTACTCCCGACATAAAACACCACACCTTTTCTTAGATTGGAATTAACATACCATATCAGTAAGAAAGAGTCAATTCATTTTTGCCGTTTTCCAAAGTTTTATTAAAAGATTCAAAAAAAAATGCAGCCAAGCCCATAGCACTCCCCTTTTCAATGTCTGAATATTTACTTTAAAATCGGGGTATGTTATCCTTATATTGACATAAACTAAAAACAGCCTCATGCGCTAACATGAGGCTGACAACTAGCAAGAGTGGTTGGTCACAACTAACTTAATTAATCGTCAGAAGAAGAACCATTGCCATCTTGGGAGGATGAGTGGTTCTTTTTCCGTTTCTTGGCGAACATAGACAGGATAAGACTGGTTGCTACAGCAACAAATATCTCTTTACCCATATCTGTAATCAAGTTCAATAAGAAATGAATCAAGCGGTCACCTCCTTTCCAATCTATCATTAGATGGAAAAGCAAAGCGTGACCTACCACTCTATCCTCAGTTGTCCCTCTATTTTATCATATATTTACCTTAATGGTAATTATATGAAAATAAACAAGTCCAGCTAACATTTGACTCCAGGTAAGTCATTAAGAAAAGGGGATCATCCAATGGATGATCCCCTTTTCGGTTTAAGCTTCATCACTAAATTATGAGAGGGACTGTTTTCCCTTCGTTCACGTTGATCAATCCATGGTCGGTTATTTTCAGAGCCGGGCTGACAGGAAGCGATAAGGTGCTTAATGACATGATGACATTATAATGTTCGTAGCCTAACGATTTAAGTGCATCTGTCAGGTGCTGAACCTGCTTTGATACGATGTCCATCGGCTCTTCGGAAAGAATCCCTCCTACCGGAAGAGGAATTATCGATAAGACCTTGCCATCTTCAACGCAGCAGACTCCCCCTTGCTTCCTAATCACTTCGTTAGCGGCAATCATCATATCCTGCTTATTATGGCCAATCACCAGAAGGTTATGGTTATCATGCGAATAGGTTGTGGCGACAGCTCCACGCTTCAATACATCGCCGGTGATCAACCCGTGCGCCCGATTACCGTTTTTCCCGTATCGTTCGAATGTGGCGATTAAACCATAAGGGCTTTCTTCCCAGCCTAATTGACCATTCTTCCCTTTGATAAGATCATGGGTTTCAGACGTGAAAGTAGAACCGTTCTGCACGTTTATGATCCGGCACATGCTGCTTTCAAGCCTATCCGGGATCGTGATGTTAAAATCGTTTTCGGTAAGTTCCGCAAGCTTCACACTTTGATAGAAATGCCCAGGAAATTGTTCTTCCTTCACTTCTTGTACATATGGACGTGAAGATTCATAAACTAGCTCACCATTTTTGTATACTTGTTCAATTTCAAATGTTTCCAAGTCCGATAGCAGCACGAAGTCTGCCGTTTTTCCAGGTGCAATGGCGCCGCGGTCATACATCCTCATCCGCTGTGCAGGTGTATAGGTGCATGCATAAATGGCTTTTTCCGGAGTCATCCCCATTTGAACGGCTTTCTTTAAAAGGACGTTCAGATGTCCTCTGTTTTGGAAAGAGTCAGTCATGACATCATCGGTGACAAAGCAGAAATGTTCATCCACCTGATTTTCCTTCAAGTAATTCATCACTTCTTCAGTCATTGATTTCTCTTGAATCTCAATGAACATCCCGGCAGCGATCCTCGCATCCATCCCTTCCACGGTCTGGTGTGTATGATCTGAATTCACTCCGGCATTAATAATCGTTTGCAGGTCCAAGTCGAGCAGCTTTGGAACGTGACCCTCTATGATCAAATCTGGATAACGGGAACGGATATGGGACAAGATCTTATTCGTTTTGCAATCCGGGTCGGTTATGACCTCATAGTAATTCATGATCTCGCCGAGACATATAATGTCCTCGGTTTGCATCAATTCGTCTATATCATCTATTTCGATCGAACCGCCTGTTGTTTCCATCGATGTAGCAGGAACGGAACTCGGGATGGCATAAAACATATCCGCTACGCAATCTTGACTTGCTTTGATCATTTCCTTCACACCGGAAATGCCGAAAACATTGGCCATTTCATGCGGTTCCGGCACGATCGTCGTCACGCCATTTTTGATTAATCCGTAGGAAAAAGTCGCAGGCGTCACCATCGTACTTTCAATGTGGAGATGGATATCGATCAGACCTGGAACCATATACTTCCCCTGTCCATCGACGATTCGATCCGGCTCGAAGGCATCCAATTCCCGATCTCCAATATAATAGAACTTTCCATCCTTGATGGCTGCATTCCCTTTAATGAATCTTTTAAAATAGCTGTTAAACACGTTGATATCTCTTACAAGCATATCCATTCGCATAACTTACCCTCCTAAGCTAGTCAACAAGCACCATCTGGTTTCTCGGAATTTCAAGGATGATTTCCTGACCCGTCCGATAGGATTCCGCCATTTCCTTGTTCACAGTGAAATCCCCTATTGGCGTTTCAACGACATATTGATAGCTTCTTCCAAGATAGGTACTTACCTTGACTCGGCCAGATAAACTATTTTCCTGAACAGTTCCCGTGTTATCTTTTTCCCTGATCAACAGATCATCCGGCCTGATGGCGCCTATTTTTCCCGTTGAATTGGTCATCTGCGGATCCTTGTGCAGCACAAATGAGTATCCAGATTTGTTCAGTTCGATTTTACCGTCATGATCCGTCCGCTTATCGAAGTCAATGAAGTTCTTGAAGCCGATGAAGTCAGCGACAAACTTGGTTTCAGGATATTTGTAAATGGTCGCAGGATCACTAAGCTGTTCGATGATCCCTTTATTCATGATCGCCACCTGGTCGGATATCGAAAAGCATTCTTCCTGGTCATGCGAAACATATACCGTCGTAATCCCCAGCTCTTGTTGGATACGGCGAATCTCGACTCTCATATTCACCCTTAAGTTGGCATCAAGATTACTCAATGGCTCGTCAAATAAGAGGATGTCCGGCTCAATCACCAGCGCCCTGGCAATCGCGACCCGCTGCTTTTGCCCTCCGGAAAGCTCTTGGGGATATCGCTTTTCAAAACCTTTCAAATTAACGATTTCGAGCACATTCATTACTTTTTTTTCGATTTCACTTTTTGAATTCTTTCTCAGACGGAGACCGAATGCAATATTATCGAATATCGACAAATGCGGAAATAATGCATAGTTTTGGAACACAAAGCCAAAATTCCGCTTGTTGACAGGCACTTTCGTATAGTCCTTTTCCTTGAATAAAAACTTCCCTTCGTTCGCCTGTAAAAACCCGGCAATTAAACGCAGGGTCGTCGTTTTCCCACAGCCGCTCGGGCCAAGAAGAGATACCAGTTTCCCTTTTTCAATCTCAAGATTGAAATCTTTTAATATATTCTGTTTGTTATATGCTACAGATATATCTTGTAAAGTGAATAAAGCCATCCATCATTACCTCCTTTATCGTTTTGTGAAATAAGACAATCCCATGAGCCGTTCTACTATAAACATGAAGAAAGCGGTTATGAACATGAGCAATACGGAAATGGCCGAAATGGTAGGATCGAAGTAGTTCTCCACATACGTCAGCATCTGAATCGGAAACGTACTTACCCCAGGGCCTGTCATATAAACGGAAATGTCGACATTATTGAAGGATTCCAAGAAGGCGATCATGACTGCCGCCAGAATTCCTGATTTTATGTTCGGGAGGACGACTGTAAAGAATGTGCCCAATTTACTGGCTCCGAGACTCTCCGCCGCTTCTTCAATGGAAAAGTCAAAGTTTGATAAGCTTGAAGAAATCACACGGATGATGAACGGCAGCATGATAACAGTATGTCCCACAAATAGGGCCGCATATATCGGTAGCTGATAAGTCCCCACAATATAACGTAAAAACGCAAAACCAAGCACAATTCCCGGTATTAATATAGGAGAAACGAAAAAGGCATTTATCACGCTTTTCCCTTTGAAATCAAACCGGCTTAATGCATAGGCAGCCGGCACTCCCAGTAACAGTGCCAATAGGTTGCCTCCCAGTGAAACAAGGATGGACGTTTTAAAAGCGACCAAAAACATTTCCACGTTAAAAATATTTTCGTACCATCTTAAAGAAAACTCTTCTGGCGGGAACTTCAAAATATTTCCGCCTTCAAATGACGTAACGGATATGATAAGCAAAGGCCCTAGTAAAAAAAGGAACACCAGGAGAGTAAACAGGGCCAATCCTCGATTTTTTTCCTGCATACACCTCTACCCCTTTGGATTTAATTTTTTTGCCAAACCATTCATGATCGATATGATAAGAACTGTCACGGCAATCATTATCGTAGCGACAATCGATGCCACTTGCCATTCGTTCAATGTAATCGCGTTTTGATAAAGAAATGTCGAAATGACCCGCTGTTTCCCACCTAATAAAGCAGGCGTTGTATAGGCCGTGAAGCTTCCTACAAAAACAAGGATGCTGCCAATGACCAAACCTGGAACCGAAAGCGGAATGATCACTTTTGAGAATACGGCCAATCTTGATGCGCCAAGGCTTTCCGCCGCTTTTAATAAGTCAGTCTCGATGTTCTCCATCACACCCACCAGCGTCACGATGATCAATGGCAGAAATAAATGGACCAATCCGATGATGATGGCAGTAGGCGTGTACAATATATCAAGCGGCTTTTCAATCAAGCCCATGCCCATAAGCAATTTATTCACCACACCGTTTTTACCGATGATCACCATCCAGCTGAATGAACGAACAACAGGACTTGTTAATAGCGGGAAGATCGTCAGCAAAAGCATGATGGCTTTTTTTCGTTGTTTCAGTTTTGAAATATAATAAGCTGCTGGAAATCCTAATAGAATGCAAATGATTGTCGTGAACAGACTCACCCTAAGTGTCGTCAGCAGAATTTCAATAAAGTATCGGTCTTGGAAAAAATCGAGATATCCTTGTATGGAAAAACCGCCGCTTTCATTAAAAAAGGTTGTGCCAATCGTCATTAGGATCGGAATGATCATGAAAATCGTTAAAAATAGAACGCCTGGTAACAGCAACAGGTATAGATAGCGTTTCTTCACCTCGGAACCCCCTGTTCGTATTATTTATGAATTGATTATGCGAATGAACAGGTCGAAAAACGCTTCCGCATCGACGTCCAGACAAACATGCGCATTAGGCTGCTTCATCAGCCTATTTTGAAAGTCGCAAACCATCTGTCCGTCACAAAGCTCACTTTTTGTTTCAACATCCACATAATATTCTTCTCTGGTGACAAGATCTTCTTGCAAAGCAATGGCTACAGCTAATGGATCATGCATCGCACATGCCCATATACCGTTACGTTCAAAATACCTTTTCCGATAATCTGATGTACTTTGCCTTATATAGTCAGCAAGTTCATGGTTTTGAATCAATTGGATATGCTCTTCACCCAAAAGAACCTTTCTCGTGACATCAAGACCAACTTGCGTGATGGATGCGAATCCCGCCTGTAATACGATTTTGGCTGCTTCAGGATCGACATACGTGTTATATTCAGAGGTTGGCGTCACATTTCCAACCCCTTTGATAACTCCGCCCATGAAAATGACTTCTTTAACAAGCTTGGTGATTTGCGGACATTTTTTCACCGCCAATGCCAAATTCGTAAGAGGTCCCGTCATGACAAGCGTCACTTCACCAGGAAAATTCAAAATGGAATTGATGATGAAATCAGAAGCAAATCCATCATCAGGCTGCTTTTTGACCGGCACATCCTTTAAGGCTCCGCCAATCCCGTCTTCGCCATGGATCCGGTGTTCAAAAAAGGGGCTCCTGATAATTGGGCTATCTGCCCCCTTTATGACTGAAATGTCCTGTTCATTCAATAAATCCAATATTTTGCATGTATTCAATGTGGCCGTATCAAGTGATACATTCCCATTCACTGTAGTGACCGCCAATATGTCGAATTGACGGCTTTTAACAGCAAGCATGATCCCGATCGCATCATCTATTCCAGTATCCACATCAAGAATCATTTTTTTCTTCATCAAGCACACCTCATTTCTTTCTTAGTGTGTAAGCTCACGATTCCAACGATCGATCCATTGTTTAGAGTTTTCATTAACATACTTCATGTCCAATACACGCAGGCTGTCAATGACGTCATCTCCATAGGTTAAGCCTTTCGCTTCCGTTTTAGAGAGCTTGACTTCCGTATTGACAGGAGAATCCACTTTCGCTTTCGCTGATTTTTCCTGAACTTCCTTGCTTAAGATGTAATTCATGAATTCGCCGGCCAATTCTTTTTGATCGCTGGCTTTAACAATATTCACCGTATTCATCACTGCGTAGCCGCCTTCTTCTGGGGAAATGAACTTAGCATTAGGAACGGCTTCCTGTAAATCGCCAAAATACATTTCCATGATCGGGCCTGCAGCGATTTCCCCTTGCGAGAACATGTTGACGAACTCTGATGTTTGCCCATATTCCTTAACCGCATTCGGCATGATCTTTTTCATTTGATCGAAGGCTTTATCTTCATTGAACACTTTACTTCCGCTAACTTTTGAAGCGGCATCCAAAAACATCGGTCCAGTTGTTGAAGTGATGGATGGGATCGTGATCTTCCCTGCCAAATCCTTGCTCCAAAGATCTTTCCAAGTGGTGATCGGTTTACTCAATTCATCGGGATTATAGGCAATGCCAAATTGTGCAATGGTATAGGCTGGTCCAAAGTCCTCGCCATTTGGTGCCTTTGCTTTGTCGTATATATTATCAATATTCGGAATTTTGCTGTAGTCAACTTTCTCAAATAACCCTTCATCGATGCCCTGCTGTGCATAGTAGTCGGATAAATAGATAACATCCACATCGCTATTCGCTTGGCGTACTTTGTTCAATCGATCTGCATTATTTCCTGAATCAACGACAATCTCTACATTATGCTTCTTTTCAAATGGCTCATAGACTTCAGGACGGAAGAAATCATCGGCGAATCCCCAAGTGGAAACGACTAATTTCGCTGGTTTTTCCTTTCCATTGTCCTTTGAAGAGCATGCAGCTAAAACTAATGTGAAAAGTGATAACATCATCAATATTTTTTTCATCATCCAAACCTCCAAGTTCATATTGTTTAAAATTTCCTTTTTACTGATATAAATGTAAAAAAAGACAATCTTAAATAGAATTGAAATTCTACCCAAGATTGTCTTTTCTTTGTAAACAAAGATAAAACTTATCATTTGGTTCTCTAGCGGCGTTCCCTCCAGATAAATCCGAAGGAAAATCCATTTATATGATTATATAATTTTTTCCTTCAATACAATATTGGTGAATGCCAGCTGCGTCGCTGAGTCATAATCCCTCAGGACAGCTTCAATATCCCAATTCGTTTGCGTTTCCAGCTTTTGTTTCAGTTTCTTTTTATAAAGCAGGGACATATGGAAGTCAACCTCCTGCTTCAGGCTGGGAACTTCCCCTTCTAAAGCTTCAGAGCGCGGGGCACGTCGATGTTTGGCCTGAAATGTAATCACATTCTGCTCAACAGTAACCTTCAGCAGCGTCGTACCAAAGCCGAACAATTCCTTCGATACCTCATTATACATATGAGAAAGCAATTTCTTCGTTTCGTTAGCGTTTATCGGTAAGATGACTATCACCTGCCAAACTATCGTTTGAGGTAATTATATATACTTTTTCTTGATTGCACAAGATAATATTCGGATTTTGGATAAAAAAAATGTTTTTTCTTATTAAATAGTACGTTTACTCACCAATACACGAATTATAAAAATAAGCAATAAAGATTTCAATATATTCATATAACTTTTTATTCAATCCAGCACCTTCTATTAATGAAAACTTTTTCAGAGAAATAAGCACAAGATTGAAAACAGTTGATATAACCTTTCATCGCATTGAAAACGCTCTCATGTGGATTTAATATAGCTAGTATAGAGCGATAAAAAATAAAGAGTATCAAAGGCTCGTTAAATGAGGGAGGAAT
This sequence comes from Bacillus sp. T-10(2022), assembly GCF_056502895.1. Lineage (NCBI taxonomy): Bacteria > Bacillati > Bacillota > Bacilli > Caryophanales > Bacillaceae > Bacillus > Bacillus sp. T-10(2022). Next base: position 1,058,355 of record NZ_CP113518.1, on the reverse strand, counting down.
CATTATGAAGAAAGCTTTCGAGAAAGCGCAGCAATTCGGTAAATCTTTTATGCTCCCGATTGCCGTTTTGCCAGCGGCCGGTTTATTGCTGGGAATTGGCGGTGCTCTTTCCAATCCAAATACAGTTGAGGCCTATCCATTTTTAGACTTTGCTTGGCTGCAGGCCATTTTCACGATCATGAGTTCTGCAGGAAGCATCGTATTCGGCAACTTGCCGGTTATTTTTGCCGTAGGTGTTGCAGTAGGCTTGGCACGGTCGGATAAAGGGACCGCTGCATTGGCAGCCATGATCGGCTACTTCGTCATGAACAGTTCAATAAATGCACTGCTTCAAATAAACGGGGAACTTGCCAAAGAGAATTTGGCAGGTGCCGGACAAGGAATGGCGGTCGGGATCCAGACTCTGGAGACCGGTGTGTTTGGCGGTATCGTAGTAGGTATCGTTGCCGCACTTTTGCACAATAAATATAATAAAATTCAGCTTCCGCAAGTGTTAGGGTTTTTCGGGGGTTCACGTTTCATTCCGATCATCGTTTCCTTCGCGTCCATCTTGGTTGGAGCCGTGCTTTTTATCGTATGGCCTTATTTCCAACTTTTCATAAACCAATTAGGTGCGCTGGTAACGAGCACAGGTACGATCGGGACTTTCTTTTACGGATTCATATTACGGATGCTCGGGCCGTTAGGGCTGCACCATATTTTCTACCTTCCCTTCTGGCAGACAGCTTTAGGCGGAACGATGGAGATTAAAGGGCAGCTTGTCAGCGGGACCCAGAATATCTTCTTTGCACAATTGGCCGACCCAACTACCGTCAAGTATTATGAGGGTGTTTCCCGGTTCATGTCGGGACGGTTCATCACGATGATGTTTGGTCTGCCTGGCGCGGCATTGGCCATTTATCATTGCGCTAAACCTAAAAATAAGAAAGTCGTGGCCGGTTTGCTTCTTTCAGCTGCCTTGACCTCTTTCTTAACAGGCATCACCGAACCGCTTGAATTCAGTTTCTTATTTGTCGCACCGATCCTTTATGTTTTTCATGCCTTGTTTGACGGACTTGCCTTCATGATGGCAGATATATTCAATATAACGATCGGCCAAACCTTTTCTGGAGGATTTATTGATTTTACTTTATTCGGGATACTCCAGGGCATCAGTAAAACAAACTGGTTGTATGTACTTCTCGTCGGCATTCCGTGGTTTTTCCTATACTACTTCACTTTTAAATTCTTGATCAGGAAGAAGAATTTGAAAGTGGTCGGACGTGAAGATGATGAACAGGCCGCTGTTACACAAGTAACGGCATCAGAGAGAACCCAGACCATCGTCAATGGATTAGGCGGACAGGATAATATCGATATAGTCGATTGCTGTGCAACCCGTCTTCGTGTCACGGTAAAGGATGAATCATTGGTGAAAGAAGACGTCATTAAACAAACCGGTTCAAAAGGCGTCGTAAAAAAAGGAAATGGCATTCAAATAGTTTACGGTCCCCAAGTGACGATCATCAAAAATGAAGTGGAAGAATACTTGGGTCATTGAGAACATAGATAACGATAAGGACGTGTTAAACATGCAACAAGTGCTGGATAAAATTCACAAAGGCTTAATTGTATCATGTCAGGCATTGGAGAATGAGCCGCTGCACAGCCCTTTTATTATGGGACGCATGGCCATTGCTGCCAAAGAAGGCGGTGCGAAGTGCATTCGCGCAAACTCTGTAGCTGACATAATGGAAATCAAGAAAAATGTGGACCTTCCAGTCATAGGGATCATTAAACAGGTGTATGGACAAAACGATGTCTATATCACTCCCACCATGGCCGAAATTGATGCATTGATGGAAACCAAAGCCGAAATCATTGCGACGGATGCTACATCCCGGGTAAGGCCGGACGGTAAAACGCTAAAGCAGTTTTACAGTGAAATAAGAGCAAAATATCCGGATGTTCTACTAATGGCGGATGTATCCACCATTGAGGAAGCCAAATACGCTGACGATTTAGGATTCGATATTGTGGCGCCCACTTTATACGGGTATACGAACGAAACTCTCGGCCAGAAAATATATCAGGATGACTATGCTGTGCTCAAAGAAATTGTAAAAGCAGTGAACAAAGCGAAAGTGATCGCGGAAGGAAATGTCATCACACCAGAAATCGCCCGCTCTGTATTGGATATGAACGTCCATGCAGTAGTGGTGGGCGGTGCCATTACCAGGCCGCAGCAAATCACTAAAAGATTTGTGGATGCTATTCAAGAATAGAAAATGGCACATAGTAATGAAAAGACCCAGACTGGCAATAGTTTGGGTCTTTTTTTCGATTCAAATTGCTGCAAACGTTCCTCCGGTTATTGACGTCCCTAATGGATACATTAAACTATAAATACAGATAAGAAATCCGAAATGGGTGATCACATGGAATATCTAGCAGAAAACCTCATATATGGCATAGAGTGCAGCATGGACAAGTTCACCAAAACAGAAGAAGAATTGGCCAATTATATTCTGCAGCGCCCTGAAGAAGTAAGTCAGTTAACCATCAGTCAAATAGCTAAAAAGCTTCATATTTCACCTGCAACCATTACGCGTTTCTGCCAGAAATTAGCCTTTTCTGGGTTTAATGAGTTCAGGCATGAGTTAAAAAGGTTCGTGGATCTCCGAAATACGCCGAAAAACATGAAGAACATCAAGCAGGTGGATTATTTCGCTAAACTGTATCAAAATCACTTAGGTATCATCGATAATACCTTTCATATAACGACATATGACAATATCCAAAAAGCTGTATCTTTCCTTACAAAGGCAAATAAAATTCATGTATATGGAATAGGGAGTTCAGGTATAGCGGCCCAGGAGTTCAAGTCCAAGTTTTTTCGTATCGGCTTAACTGTCGAAACCATTACAGACCCCCATCAGTCCATGATGGATGCAGCTTTAAGTAACGAGAATAGTGTTGTCATCGGCATTTCCATTTCCGGAACGACGAAAGAAGTAATTTCTGCAGTTAAAATCGCAAAGAAGCAAGGCGCACGCATCTTGGTCTTTACTGGAGATAAGAATTCCGAGCTCTCACAGCTTGGCGATCTATCACTATTGGTCACAAGTAAAAACAGCATGCATATGGGACAAAACATCTCTCCATTGCTTCCGCTGCTTTTACTTTTTGATTTAATATATACAGAGTTGGTAGCTAAAGATTATAAAAACAGGATTAGCATCAGGGAAAAAACTTTAAAGGTATTAACCGAGAACGACTGACTTTTGGCCGATCCGTTAATAAAAGTACATTGAAGTTATCAGTTTGCTTGTTTAGCTGAATCTGAGCGAAAGTCCTTTGTTATTCATCATAAAAAAACTGCATCTCCAATTGGTTAGCTGTTACTGGCAATTGGGGTGCAGTTCACTTTTGTTCCTTTTAAATTAAATTCCTTATTACTGGCATGGAACGTTCTTGAAGGCTCTCGGAAAGAAGACTATACGCAACTACTTTATTCTTGTACTGTTTGACTACGTCCACGTGGTCGTTGTAAATGTACACAAATAATCTAACATCGTTTTTTCCTCTTTTTACATCAATTATTATTGGAGTCCCGCTGTTCTCTGGATGTAAAAACAATTGCTCGTTCCCGGGGAATATATGATTTTTTTTCAAAAACCTAGCTTCGTTAAAATAATTAAGCACTTGAATTTTATCTTCACCTTCCAAACGTTTTCCATCAAAGGTTATGATTGAATTCGCGTCACTAACTTCTGAATGTATTTTAAATTTACTCATAATCCAATTCACTGCATCGGTTGGAAGACAGGTAACTAATAATTTGAGCAAACTTAAGATAATTGTCAAAATCAATACAGGCCATGTCATATTTGATCATCTCCGCTACATTATTATTTTAAGAGGCGGTCAGTTTTTCTTTGATGTGACCGTTCTATTAACGTTTCATTTTTTTAAAGCCATCTATCAGATTTTTTTCGTTCAAATTTTCGTCACATTTGTGAACAAATTCACATTTTTTCACAAATAGAGTATGTCTTATGAATCACGATTAAGCCAATATTTCTATGCATTTTGATAGTCTATTATAATAATCATTCACGGTATCTTAGGCTGATTTTATTACGAAGTAGATGATGCCCACAGTTAATACAAGGGCAAGACCAATATAAATATAACTAAGGTTCAACAAATTCCCTCTCGTTGCTGCAGAATAATCACTATCACTCTTCCCCGTTAATGAAAGGGTGCCAACCAGAGCAACTAAACTAATGGCTACTACTAATATTACACTTATCGTCAAATACAACGCCTCCCAATATTATTATCTATTTCCTTGAACCATTTCAAATCATTCCGATTCCCATTGTAGATCGCGCTTCACGTTTAATGAGTAAATATATTAGAAAAAGCCTACTTCTCTATAATAAAAGAACAACCAATTTTAGGACCATCCAATTAAGTGAAATTTCCACCATCCACTTGTTGAATTCTTTCGTTAATATACATAAAAAAGTGCAAAGCGCCACTGAAGAAATGGCTAAGATACCACGTATTGCAGGAACTCAGACCTAACTTGCTTCCACAAAAAAGACAGAAAAAGATCATGATTTCGTCACTATCTAAAGCCTATAAATAGTGATTGGAATGGGTGTGTGAGCCCTCCTGCGGGAAAAGCGCGTCTACGGAGACCCCGCAGGCGTAAGCCGAGGAGGCTCCCGGACCGCCCGCGAAAAGCGAGTGCCTGGAGTGGAAACCAACATCTAAATTGTATAAGCCTCTATACAAAATGAGGATTGAAGTCCGAAAAGTGAGGTGAAGGTCGAATAAAATTCGTGAACGGTCGAATATAGTGCTGGGTAGGTCGAATATAGTGCCTTAACGGCCGAATATTGTGTGGTTAGGTCGAATATAGTGCCTTAACTCCGAAATATTGTGTGGTTTGGGTCGATAAACAGCTCCGGTCTTTATGATTTTTTGGATTGAAGAAATTTGCGACACTCCTGCCGAATTACTGGCTAGCCGAGACACCACAGGCGCTTGCTTTGATGCGGCTTGGAAGCCAGTCGGCGGAAAGGGATGTTAACACAAAGTTGATTGGAATGGGTGTGTGAGCCCTCCTGCGGGAAAAGCGCGTCTACGGGAGACCCCGCAGGCGTAAGCCGAGGAGGCTCCCGGACCGCCCGCGGAAAGCGAGTGCCTGGAGTGGAAATCAACATCTAAATTGTATAAGCCTCTAGACAAAATGAGGATTGAAGTCCGAAAAGTGAGGTGAAGGTCGAATAAAATTCGTGAACGGTCGAATATAGTGCTGGGTAGGTCGAATATAGTGCCTCCAAGGTCGAATATAGTGCCTTAACTTTGAAATATTGTGTGGTTTGGGTCGATAAACAGCTCCGGTCTTTATGATTTTTTTACTGTAACCCTAATTGGATTGAAGAAATTTGCGACACTCCTGTGGGGAAAGCGCGTCTACGGAGACCCCGCAGGCGTAAGCCGAGGAGGCTCCCGGACCGCCCGCGGAAAGCGAGTGCCTGGAGTGGAAATCAACATCTAAATTGTATAAGCCTCTAGACAAAATGAGGATTGAAGTCCGAAAAGTGAGGTGAAGGTCGAATAAAATTCGTGAACGGTCGAATATAGTGCTGGGTAGGTCGAATATAGTGCCTCCAAGGTCGAATATAGTGCCTTAACTTTGAAATATTGTGTGGTTTGGGTCGATAAACAGCTCCGGTCTTTATGATTTTTTTACTGTAACCCTAATTGGATTGAAGAAATTTGCGACACTCCTGCTGAATTACTGGCTAGCCGAGACACCACAGGCGCTTGCTTTGATGCGGCTTGGAAGCCAGTCGGCGGAAAGGGATGTTAACACAAAGTTGATTGGAACGGAAGGTGCGAGACTCCTGCGGGAAAAGCGCGTCTACGGGAGACCCCGCAGGCGTAAGCCGAGGAGGCTCCCGGACCGCCCGCGGAAAGCGAGTGCCTGGAGTGGAAATCAACATCTAAATTGTACAAAAAAACTGCAGGCAAACCGAACAAGTTTGTCTACAGTCTGGAATCACGGAATCCTCATGACTCTCTCTCGTGAATATCCATATGATTATAAACTTTTTACAGCCTCTGCAAACCTTTTGATGCCTTCGTGAATGGAATCCTCATTTTCCCTTGCAAAAGTAAAGCGTACGTATCCCTCATCTGTACCTAGTGTTGAACCCGGAACATATATGACTCCCCTTTTGATGGATTCCTCCAGTAGCTTTAATTCGTGCAATGGCACTTTCAGTTTACACCACAAATGAATTCCACCATTTGGCGAATAATAATCAACTTTTTTTGGCAGGAATTGTTGAAGGCTCGAAACCATTGCATCCCTTCTTTTTTCCAGTTGCCCCCTTAAGCAGGCAAGATGGGCAGGAAAATACTCTGAATCCAAAAAATCGTTTGCTATCCATTGAGTGAAAGAGCCATGACCGAAGTCAACCTGCTGCTTAGCATCGGATAGTCTCTCAATAACTGGTTTCGGTCCTATAATCCACCCAATTCTTAAACCGGAAGCAACAATTTTTGACAAAGAGCTTATATATAAAACATTTCCGTTGTTGTCCATCGATTTAAGAGTGGAAATTTCTTCACCGGCAAAGGAAGTTAAACTATAAGGATCGTCTTCTATGACCGGTATTCCATATTCGGATGAAAGTTCAAGAATCCTTTTACGACGGTTGATATGAAGGACAGTTCCTGTAGGATTTTGAAATACAGGGTTCAAAAAAATCATCCTTATCCGATGTTTTTTATGGAGTTCCAGTAAATCCTCTGGGTTGATGCCATCTTTATCAACTGATAAAGGAAAAATTCTTAGGCCCGCGGATTGAAAGATGGGAAGGTTGTAACTATATGATGGATCTTCCAATACAACGGCATCTCCTGGCTTTAACAAGCATTGGACCACCAGATGGATGGCTTGCTGTGCACCAGAAGTAATGAGTATAGAAGATGGATCCGTGTTAATTCTCCTATACTGTTTAACATGATTGGCTATCGTTTCCCTTAAAACCGCATTGCCTTGAGGGTGATCATAACCTAAGCTACCAATGAAGGACCTATTGGAAATGATTTCACGTAAGGATTGGACTGGAAATAAGTCTTCTGAAAGCTCCCCACTAGCTAAGTTAATAAGGTTATGCCCTTCCGTCTCTTTACGTATTCTTTGGGTTACTGGCATATTGGGCAAAAAAGAACCCGCTTCGATATATCTATTCCAACTAGGGATACGTTTTCGGGTAATTCCCCAGATATCCTTGCTGATCATCGTTCCGCTTCCTTTTTTTCGTTCAACCAGCCCATTTGCTTCCAATTCATCATAAGCCGCAACAACTGTGCTTCTGTTAACTCCCAGTTCACTTGCCAAGAAGCGTTCAGATGGTAACGGCTTATCCAATAAAAATGTTCCATCAGCAATGCCACTCTCGATGTAAGCTGCTATTTGTTTATATAAAGGCTTCTTGGATTTTCTGTCCGTTTTCCATTCCATAAGCTACATCCTTTAAAATGTTTAGTTAAAAGCGTACTGCATTAATAACTTCATATACTTATTCATTCCCAAAAGTAGTAAAACCTCTTATTTCAGTATAATCTTCAGCAGAGATTATTGCACTCTGCCATACTACAAAATAAAAACGAAAGCCTCCATCCAAATGAAATGGAGGCTTTCGTTTCATCTTCTTCAACTATGCAGACTCCCCTTCAGCCAAGGGCGATTCAGATAGTGTCCGATCGGGATTTGGATCAGGCTCGTTTTCCTTTGCGGACCGTCTATCTTATAAAGTTCATCACACATATTCACATCAAAGCCGAGCAGCGGGTGCCCGTTCATTCCGAGGGCTGACGACGCCAGCAGTAATTTCTGAACGAGCATCCCCGCCTCCATTTGCTGGATGCGGTATCCTCTATATCCAAGTTGCGTTTTGGAATGGTCCCGCTCACCAACTACATGTATGCAGATCGGCACTTGCTGAAAATTCATGATATCGAGGGACATTCCGTATTGCAATAGGAGCCGATGATCTCCTGGTTGTATCTGTCGTAATGAATGTGTCGTGCTGTCATAATGGTATGCACCATCTTGTATGTCTTCCACATTATATAAGCAAGCATAGAGGGAAACGCGATTTTCGTTGTTCTCGTTTGTTCCATCCAAGTCATTTCGATAGGAGAATGAAGCGGTTGCCTCCTGCAGGAGAGCGGCCAGTTGCGATTGACTGACTTTCCCGAGTACGAAGTCCATTTCAGGTGAAAATCGCTTCCGGCAAACTGATGCCAAGTCATAGGACAACCGCTTCACGATAGGAAGGGCTACAATTTTCCCTTCAGAGTCCGCCTCATTCTTTGGATGGATCCGCCGGAATGATTGGGTGGATTCGATCATGGATGCTTCATTCAGTTTAGTTAGCATCGGAAATTCCCTGATCCTCTGCGAACGAACATAGTGTTCAGGCTGAATTTCCGTCAATTCCAGCAATAATTCCGTCGAGGTGACATTTCTGTCCATACTCCTTTCTTCTCTAAATCTAAAAGAAGGTTCTGTCGATAAGGGCATCACCGCATACGTGCTCTCTTCCTCTTCCGAAAGCCCGAGCAGATGATTGATGGCCCGATCAAGAAATTGGAAGCACACCCCGGCGGCGATTCCAAACCGTTTCGCCACTTCGAGCAACTGTCCAAGAAGCACGCCCGCATCCAGACCTTGCAGACGGTATGAAAAGTTATTATATTTGTAGAAGTTTTTCCAAAACATCGTCGATACGAAAACCGTGCCAAAGGATGCTGACATATCAAAGGATTCACCAAGAGCCTTTGTTAAATAGGAATCAAAATTCCCTTCCCGCACCAAAACCAACCGGTGGTGTGCTGCATCATAATGGTATACGCCAGCAGGTAATCCCTCCATCTTCAAGTATACGTACAATTCACTTGGATACAAAGCTCCCCCTGATGGCGGAAAACGCCGGAATGACTGCATGAGGTCCTCAGATTCCGAGGATCTCGGAACCTGGCTGACTTGGGTCAGGCCATATACGTACCAGAGGAAATGACCGATTCCTTCGAGGTCCTGCCGTGAAGGCCCGCTCCCCCCCTCGAGCGTCAGCGGCACCTCCAGTGAGAGTGGAAAAACAGGCAAGTCACGGTAAAGCTTATACGTTAGCGGTGCATCTTCCCAATCCACTTCCCAATCCGGCGGACTTGCCTTTTCGATATCAAAATGCAAATTGTGCAAAAATGCCTCTAGACTCATCCTCCAACCTCCTAAGTCACCGCTTATGGAAAAGGATGCGGATGCGGATTGAGCTGCTCGAAATCAAGCGGCCGTTTTGCATATCCAAGTTCCATCGGAACCTTCAGTATTCTCTCAAGCCCCGTTATGCGGGTAAGATGATGGCCAAATGTCATCGGCAGCATCCCCGGGATCAGCACTTTCACGCAATGTAATCCATTTCGTGCAATTTCCGGTGTCGTCTGATCCACCACAATCACCTCGAGTTGCAAGCGGCGAAACTCCTGAAGGATTTCCTGCAAATCTTCCGTCAAGTCCGGATGGTTCACCTTTTCCCCGTATTCTTCAGCGAATGTTCGCATCGGGCGGTCATCATCCAGCAGAAACTGCAATCGCTCTTCGGCTTGCGGTAAACCGTACAGCATGCCATGATCATCCATTTTCCGTACCAGTGAGGAATCATGCAGCATTTTCTCAACCTCATCCTGGTTCTCTTCCAATTTATCGTCAAGTGTCAGCATCATGCCAGCCAGCTCGAAGACCGCGCTTTTCACCGCCCGGATCGGGTCCAGATGGGCCCCTGCCGCACATATGATATTCAACCCTTTTTGTTTCCTGTTTTTTGCCAGCGCCCATACGCTCGGTATACCATGTTCCATAGTCGCATTAAACAAATGGATATCATATCCCGCTGCCGCCCTCGCCCTGTCAATCATCAGCTCCAGTTCTTTGTCATTTGCAGAATAAGGATCAAGACGTGTGAGGGGCAGCTGCGCATACCAGGTCAGCAGGAACGAATCACGTTCGACCACTTCCATGATGCCGTAGAAAATGGCCTCCTCCAAACTTCCCCCTAGAGCACAGCCATTGGAAGTTTCATAGACAAATCCATGACCGCAGCCCAAGCTGTAATAGGAAAGCAATTCCGGGACCAAGATCGGCCGCTCTTGCAAAAATGAGTGGCCCCATACCCAATCTATCGAGCGGTCAGGATTAAACGGTTGAAACGGGAAATCCCGCTGTGCATAATTTTCCTTCGAGTGTACCCCTATCCTGATGGGATCGAGCGCAAAATCTTTCAGGTTGTTGTAGCTGTCATGAATGACTGTCCGTTTGCCGCGGGGCTCCATTCCGCAATACCTTTCCAATCCCTCCAATATGGCAGTCATCTCACTGACTTCATATGAGAGAGTCCGGCCTGCCGACCCCTCATCTCCTATGAACAAAGGCAAATTAACACTTACATCGGCAAATGGCGGTACAAGGTCTATCATTTTATTATTCAAGAATCCTGTGCGGTGGTCCAAGTAATCCTTGGCCAGAACTTCTTTCAGCTCCACCATCGAACGGGTACGGTAACTTTCGGGACTGATTTTTGGACTTGGCTGCAACGAAATCCTTGCACGCTCCTTCGAGTCATCAGGTAATGTTGAGCAAACCTGACACAATGGATCTGGTAAAAAAGAGTGCCACGAACCATTCAGCGTCTTCAGGCTGATTAATGATACATGCCCTTCCGACCGGGCGCGTTCTCCTTTCATCACCTTCCTTACCTCTGCACAAATCAAGTGGGCCATCTGTAAAAGGCCTGTTCGGGATGCCGACGCATCACGCTCTATCCCCCCATTTTCCTGCAGCTGTTGGCGGATTCCCCACATTTCTTTTCGATCACGGCCGGCCATGAGATACCTTTGGTCCGCGCACTGTGAACAGCCAGGAACACCCGGGCGCACCAGCGGACCTATCATTCCCTCTCCAAATGATACGAATCCCCTCAGCCATGGAATGCCCGCTTGCCCTATCACCTCTTCGGCCTTTACATGGACAGCGGGATTCCAAGCATCTTGCAGCAGAAGGACCATGGCCGTCGTTTGCGGGATTCCTGCCTCGAAATCGGTTTGGCGATTCACCTGATATTGGCCGGACAGGTCCCCATGAACATGGTCGGCCAACACTCCTTCCCCGACAACCAATACGTCAGTTTTCACCCTGATTCCTCCTCTCGCAAAAACACCCCGAACACACCTGCAATTTCTTCCTTCATGAAAGGTTCAAGATCCATTTCGAAAACGTGGATTCGCTTACTGTTCTTCTTCAAGACTTGAATGGCGGACTGTACCAGTTCGGGATCCCCTTTCACCCCGCATGAAGGAATCACAAGATCCACCTTTTCTTCCTCAAGAACCGGCGATGCCACTAAACCTGGAGCTGTTAAGCAAACGGTCTGGTTTTGGACTTTCATGACGGCCTTTTGCAATGCGTTCCGTAATGCAATCGTTACATTCAAACCGACAGCGCCGGACCAGCCATCGCTCGTTCCTGCCCAAACTACCGGGAAACCTGACATTTCCTCACCCAAGGCGATGATCGGATCTCCTTGCAGCCGGGTCAGCGCTTGTAGATAATACCTGCAGCGCTCATCTTCCACTTGAGCCAATTGCACTGTCACAAGTTTCTCCTGGTTGAACCGCTTATTTAAAAACTCTGTATCCAAACTGCTTTGCAGTCCACGGCAAACACATTCAGCAAATGTTTCCCCTGCTCCGACACCGATCGATTCCTTTATTTCGTCTGCACCCTGAAGCGGAGGAAGAGTCGCAACGAGCTGGCTGAGTGTTCGGGATGCATATGCTTCAACTCCTGCAAGACCGCATTCCCTTCTCGCTTCCTCATGAGTCAGATCTGAACGGATAATTTCAGGCAGGAGTTCGGCCGGACCGGACGATAGCGGATCAACGACTTGAACGCGGCATTGAGCCAACGGCAGCTGTTTTAAATCCCCCTCATCCCAACGATGAAAGATCCCGGATTCCGACGATGTCAACCGGCTGAAATACATAAATACCTTCCCCGGCTCAACCGGGTCCGATTTCTGTTCGAGCCGCAGATTAAAATCTTCAACCCATGTTGCAGTCCCTTTTCCCGTCACCACAGGGTGGGGAATGAACGGATGCCACTTTCCCTCCAATGTATCCATATCCAACAGATAAAATTGATTGGCTTGTTCTGCTGTCGTAACGCCTGTAGTGTCTTTAAACCATTCGAATACCATAATATTGGCTAACATCGCTCCGGCTGTGGCGGAAAAGGAGGAAGATGCCTGATTCTTTTCCAGCTCAGCTTGATGCAAACGATGCCACGCTGACTCCCAGCATCCCTTGGAATCTGGATGGACAAGCGGACCAGCCATGCCTACTTGATTGATGATCATTGCAGGAAACAGGCTCTTTTCCCCTTGCCTGCAAACCGAATGAAGTTCTCTTAATTCCTCTATATCACCCTCCTGTGACACATATAATATCGAGTCAAAGGGCCGCACGATCTCCTGCCATTCAATCTCTGTTCCCTTTTCAAGCACGACCTCCTCTATCGCAACCTCGTCGTCCGTCTTACGCGCATGTGCCACGATTTCATTCAATCTTTTTCTATTGGTCTGTACCGTGTCCGTAATTAAGATATGGAATGCAGGCAATCCCGATTCAATCAGTGAGGACACCAATGAAAGGAACAATGGGCCAGAACCTATAGCCAACGCCTTTTTCTTTCGATAAATTTCAAAACGGTGAGCCCCGGAATCGCCGCAACTTTCCAGGAACTCGATTTGCGAAGCATACCTTTCAAGTACTTGATTCCTTAATTGATGGGGACTGTCCTGACTTACATCCCGAACAAACCCATTCCCGTACAGAACCTCGGCAATTTCCATTACCCGGTTCCGGTATGGGCCAGGCAATCCATCCGTCAACTCGCTTAATGTATGGTTCCCGTTGAACATCGGTAATAGCTTTTCAATCCACTGTACGATCGAGCTGCCCTCCATACGGAACGAACTTATGTTATTCCTGAAATACACACCTCTGTTCGGTTCCGGAAGAAAAAACGTATCCCTTTTCACTTTCAAACGCATAGAAGGGGTCAAATTCACCATTCCGCTCCTCCTAACCCGATGCATTCTAAGTACTGCTATTAGCACAGCACTTCACTTTAATCCTATGTACGACAATTTGTCCCTTATGTCTCATGCTATAAAGAAAAGTCCCTGCACATGCAGGGACTTCCTTTAGAAAACCTGGATACTTAACCCCCGCAACGTCCGCAACGTCCGCAACGACCGCCGCAACCGCCGCAGCGTCCGCATCCACCACAGCGTCCGCATCCACCACAGCGACCGCCGCAACCAAAGCAGCCAAAGCACAAGAAACAGCCAAAACAACCAAAGCCGCCCACACCAATGAATTGTCGAGACGAATCATCCAAATTGTACTGGTTTTGCTCCCAAGGAACTGGCTGAGTCACCTGGAAATCATCGACATTCAGATTTTGCAATTGATTTTGAAATTCATACATTTTATATACCTCCGTTTTTTATTTATAAGATAGTGCTTAGAACAGGAAACCTGAACGAAATGGTCAGGGAATTTAACACCACGTCAAGTAATCCCTCCAACAAATTATGTCAGGGGAGTGGGTATTGCCACTGATTAAAGCGCCTAATTTCCTTGAATCTCCTTAAAACGGTTCAAGACGGAAATAGGATAATCACTATATTAATTATGTGGCTTGGTACAAATGAAAAACTTCGAACAAAGCTGTAAGAACCTGGAACTAAGTTGGCAAGCCTAAATAGGAGCTTAGCAAGTTAGAAACATAGAACCTCAATATCCTTTTCATCTATGAATTACGATGCTACTCCAAATAATCAATTTATGAATTCAATCTTGCTTCGGACAAAAATAAAGCCCTTGCACTAACTTATACAAGGACTTTATTTAATCACTTTGAATTTTCTTTTGGTAAGTCTAATGTTGGAGTACGATCAAAGAAATTCCACGGTTTTAACATGGCGTGCACCCATTCTGTTGGCATCATTGGCCATTCTTCAGCTCGTGCTACATGAGTTGCACCTGTGGTCATCCATACCACATTATCTGTATTGTCAATGGAACCGTTGTCTGCCGAATATTGTCCTAATCCTGTATCTGTTTTGCTGCGGTTCGGATATTTACCTTCCGGATATCGCTCATCCGGGTCATAATTTGTGACCCACAACTGCTTGTCCATAAAGTTAACTCGCTTAAAAAGCCAGTCATCATCACTAAATAAGGCTCCTTTGGCAATCGGGTGAGTGCCTCCTGCAAAAGGGATGATTTGATAGGAAACTGGATTTCCTACCTTATTCTCTTTATTAAGATTACTGAACAGTCGAATAGTGGAAGAATCAAATTTTTGAATCGACTCTTGCTCCGTCTTTACTGTTTTTTCTTCTGTTACCATAACACTTTTGCGTGGACCGCCCTCTTGATTTTTTTCTACCTTTGGATTAATTTCCATTAGGGAATTACTTTCGCCATCAACATCTAGGTCAAGCCTGAAATTGTAAATGTGCTGGTGAGTGGTTCCGACAATATTATTATCAAGCAAGGTACCATATTTTGTATCTTCTTTTGCAGTTTTATCATGCATTGTTTTTGATTTAACACCTTTTACTGCTTCAATACCGGATGCTCCTACATCAATATTAATTACTCCATTTTGCGATAACTTCCAATCAAAGATATAATCATAGTTTCCTATTGTACTAACCCAGCGAACCACTAATTCACGGCGTTCACGGCTTTGATTTTCTTCTTTAAATGTCGCAAGGTCGGCATGTTTATATTCTGGCCCCGCATATTGTTCAAATACTGCAATGGCATTTTTAATAACGTAAGGATTGCCCGAGTTATCTGCAATTGTTGCATCTAGCAGCACGGCGTTTTCTGGTACGTCAGCTCCAAGTTCCAGCGGTGCAGTTAATGTGCCCATTCCATATTCACCAGCATCCAAATAGGATTTGAAGTACCAGCCAACGTCAGGATCTCCGTAAGGAACTATCATCCCACCCAGCGATCCTTCATACATAATTTTTCTTTTTTTCCCATGGTCATCATAAGTAACGGTTGATAACACAGGTCCTACCCGAGTATCCAATCGCAAGTGGAAATCCCAGTTTTGCCAGCTAATCGTATTTCCTTTTATTTCATAGTTCTTGCCTTCAGGCTCGGTAATATTAAGCGGTTTTACATCGGATTTCTTCTCATAATCTCTACCATCATATGCGTTTAATTGCATCGGGATTGGAATGACACCTTCATCTTCTACTTTAATAACCGCTTTCTTTTCAAGATCTACAACAGCGACCAAATTTTCAATAGGATGCGCCCAAAAATTCCCATCCCCTGTATCCAAATAAGATACTATTTTCAATAGACGCTTATCATGCTCCAATTTATCTTCACCATCGAAATAACCTACTGTCAAAGGGGTCGCAACGACCTTTTTAGGGTCATCTATACCCCGCTTTTTTAGCGCTTTTGCATAGTCTTCACTTGCTTCAATGGCTCCTTGGACAGTAGCAAAATCATCCAGAATTAACATGCCATGAACGCCGTCCATTTCATTCCATGAAACTAGTTTTTTTGATGATATATTCACTTCACCCTCAATAACTTGTTTGCCATTCAATGCAATGAACTCTGCTTTTCTTGTAAATGCGTCGTCTTTTTTCTCTTTATCGTACTCCCACTCCCACACTTTCTTTTTTTCGGGAAGCTTCAGTGTAATTTCTGTAAAACGAAGAGTATCTTTATATTTCCCTGCCTCTTTGATCACATTAACCACCGCTTTAATTTCTTTAGGAGTTAAAGGATCTAAAGGATGATAAGCTTCTTTTATTTTAGCTGTTTGCTTGATGTCAGGGAGAACTTCATTCACAAAATGATCAGTTACGTAGATTTTCTCATCTTTTTCTATCACGTTTGATTCAAGTGTAATCGCTTTTCCATTAATATACGCTTTATCAGAATCAGGTATTATTTTTATGACCGTATCATCTTTTTCGATGGTGATTTTTTTTGTAAAAAAACTCCAAAAATCAGATTTAACAGTTGCACCAGTACCTTCTAAAGCTGTTTCTAGCTTAATTAATTCCATTTCACCGCCATGAGCAGAAGCGTTGTTATTATGAATTAGTGAATAAGGAGAGAATATGAAAGTTAGTGCAGTCATTACAATAATTGCTGCTTTGAAAGTTCTTTGCTTTGTTTTCATAGAATGTTTCCTTTCATTATTTATTTTTAACTTTCATTAGCTAAATAATAGTCCTAGCCACCGTACCAATTTAAGCCTTTTTCACCTAAATCAATCCACACACTCTTTGAGTGTGTATACATATCCATGGCTTGTACCCCTAATTCTCTACCAAATCCACTTTGTTTCATTCCTCCAAAAGGAGTTGTACTATCTAGCATACTGTACGTATTCACATAGACAGTTCCTGCTTGGATACCACGCGCCATACGATGAGCTCTTTTTAAGTCATTGGTCCATATCCCTGAAGCTAAACCGTAAATAGTATCATTTGCTTGTCGTAGAGCATCCTCTTCATCTTTGAAGCGAATAACCGACACAACTGGTCCAAATATCTCTTCACGCGCAATTGTCATTTCGTTGGTTACATCTCCAAAGATGGTAGGTGTGAAATAATATCCATTTTTCTTGCCTCTTTGGCCACCTGTCACTAATTCCGCACCTTCTTCAAGACCAACCGCTACATACTTTTCAATCGTCTTTAACTGTTGTGCGGAAACTTGTGGACCCATCTGTGTTGTCGCTTCAAGGGGATTTCCTACCCGTATTGATTGTACTTTACTAGCAAAAAGATCCATAAATTTATCATAAATACTTTCTTGGACAAATAAACGAGAACCAGAAGCACAAACTTGACCTTGTGCAAAGTAAATGCCAAACATCGCTCCATTAACTGCATCTTCAAGAGTGGCATCGTCAAATACAATGTTTGGTGATTTCCCTCCCAGTTCTAACGAAACTGGTTTCAAGTTTTTTGTAGCTGCTTGCATAATTAACCGACCCGTGTCCGTTGACCCCGTAAAGGCAATTTTATCGACGTCTGGATGAGAAGCTAAAGCAGATCCCACAGTTGAACCTGGACCGGGTACAATATTAATCACCCCATCAGGAATACCGACTTCTTGGAACAGTTTAGCCAGCTCTAAAATACTTGTTGATGTTTCTTTTGCTGGCTTAATAACAATTGTATTTCCAGCAGCTAAAGCAGGAGCTAATTTCCACATCGTCAGCATTAAAGGAAAGTTCCAAGGGACAATGGCGCCAATTACACCTAATGGTTCTTTTAGTGTGTAGTTGAAACGATTGTGAGGTGATGCTAATGTATCACCCTGAACCTTGTTTGCAAGTCCTGCATAGAACTCCAGTACATCTATGGTAGAAGGAAGCGCTATATGCTTTGTTTCATTGATTGGTAAACCATTATCTTTTGATTCTACTTCCGCTAAAAAGTCTGAATTCTCCCTCATTTTCTGAGCTGCTTTATACAGAAGTCTGCCTCGGTCACTAGGAGACATAGTAGCCCATGGTCCGGATTCGAACGCTTTTCGAGCTGCTTTAACTGCATGGTTTAAATCTTCCTCGCCCCCTTGTGAAACAAGGGCATGAACTTCTCCTGTTCCAGGATTAATCGTTTCAAATGTTTCTCCTGAGAGTGAATCTGTCCATTTTCCATCGATAAATAGTTGATATTTTTTCATTTTCTCCACCTCTTATCTATTTTTTTGATAAAACTTCGAAATTACTAACCATACAATTTTGAAAAACATAGATAGCTAGGTTTCCTTATGTGATGCGTATCTTGAATAAGCTAAAAGCCCCTAACTTTGTTTACACACATATTTGAAAGCGATTACATTATTATGATTTTTCAACATGGATAATGAACTCTTAAGTCTTGTTTTTTGATAAATGGCATCCATTAAAATTGAATGTCATCAGGAGTAATCCTTAGCTCTTTAAACTTCATTCGATAAACTCTATATTCAGATAGATATGTCATAATGTAGTCTGAAATCTGCTCATTTACAGTGCTTCTATTTCAGCACGAGTTAGCGTTTCAATTTCTGAATTGTCCAAGAAAGCATACCTCTTCCATTATTTTATTGATTTTTTAAAAGAGATAGAGTACTTAGCAACTTTAAAAAACACATAAATATACCCAAAAATTAAACAACCGTTACAAAAACGTTATACAAATAAACATTACTCTCCTTCAATTACCTTTAATTCAATAACTCAAAAGTGTACTATGCATTCACTTATTCGGTTTTGATAAGGAGATGTTTATTTTCCTACCTCACACACTTCGTTTCTTTCATCTCCTTAGGTTTATTTTAAAAAGTCTTTCTAATTTATGAACTATTACATGTTAGTATTTTATATTATCCAGAAAAATCAAAAAATTTACTATTACCCAAATGGGTCATTTTATATCAAAAAGTAATTCATTTTATTTTAAAATGTTATATAATCAAAAAAAGTTAACTTGGAGGAAAGCCTATGAAGGATATGTCTAACCCCAGCTATAAAAAAATTTTATCTTTTATGGATGAAATTACTTTTTCTAATGTAAATTTCCGTGAAAAAGTACTACAGACCTTTGAAAATTTATTTGGTTACTGCCAATCTGTTTTTTGGTTATGTGATGATAATAATGACTTGATCGAACCTATTACGTTAAATATAGATAAATATGTTACGGATGATTATCTTAATAACTTTTATCAATTAGATTTGCTAGCCCCAAAATATAATAGGCAAAAAGCAAGTAAACAAACTGTTATAAAAAACCTTGATTTACTTCCTCCTGAATTATATGAAAAAAGTGTATACTATAATGATTTCATGTTTAAATATGGATTTTATTATGATGTGGGTGTTTTTTTATATGATAGAAACAGCATTAAAGGTGTTCTGAACTTCGTTAGATCCAAAAAGGAGAAGCCTTTTAGTACATCCGATATTATGTGTTTAGAGGTTATTTCTAGGTTCTTATCGCAAAAAACAAGTGATTTCCCTTATCCTTCTGTAAGCGATCCCAAAGAAAACATTAATCCTTTGAAAAATAAGATTCTGGCTAGTTCTCAAGATCTCAGACAACCAGATTTAACATCAAAAGAAGCAGAAATATTACAGCTGGTTCTAAAAGGGCATACCAATATCACCATTGCCAGCGAACTATTTATTAGTGTTAATACAGTAAAAAGACATTTGCAAAATCTCTATAGAAAGTTTGATGTCTCAAACCGAACAAGTTTATGCTATAAAATTGTTAAACCTTAAACACAATCAAAAAAACCAGAAGGTCCCCAACACCCTTCTGGTTTTCATATTAATTGCCTTACAAGTATCTTTTTTCTTCGTCATTTACAATGAAAAAATCCTTATTATAAAGATTGCCCCACCCTTGTTGATGGGAGAATCACTTATGTACTGCCGTATCCAATCAAGCGTTTCTCCATGTCTTTTAAAATATAAGAAAGCTGTATAGAATCTTTAATTAGGAAGTTACCTCTTGTGCTTAATAAGAATTCCACACATCACTCTTTCCAATTAGTTCTGCAGTTGTTCATATCGATTCCAGTTCACCGATTTTTCCAGCACGATTGATATCAATACGCCCATTATGAGCCCGTTCGTCAAAAAGGGCTGTAGGAGCGTGGGAACGTTCGAAAATGCATTAGGCAGGATGTTCATCAAACTCACTCCAATCAATACTGGTACGGCAAGCCTGAATATCGTGTCTGAAGTGAAATGCTGACCCTTGACGCTGTTGAAAGCCGTACCGAAAAGCTGAAGGTAAGCAACGAACAATACTGCATTCCCGACTGTTATCGGCATGGTGGCCAAGAAAGAGATGAAAGGAGGAATGAGCCCAATTATGGTCAATAACATGCCTCCAAGCAAGAAGGGCCTCCGCTCATAGATTTGAGTGCTCTGCAAAAATCCGATGGATGAAGTAAAAGGTGTATACGGAACAAGACCAAGCACCGGAGCGAAAATGGTAAAGCCGCCAGTCATGAATAAAGAATTTCGATACTGCTTGTGTTCAGCTTCATCACCGATTAATTCCGATGCAGCCTGAATCGAAGCGAACGTGTTGCACAAATTCAGTAATCCTGCAAAAAAGGAAATCGCTATGATCCCGAATTCCAGGTTTGGAGCACCTAATGGGAAAAATGAAAAAGCAGCACCCGTCGAGCCCATTTCTCCTCCGGCCTCCGGAAATAGCAGCTCGTAAAAAATCCATCCCACCATAATTCCGATCAATATCGAGAAATTGCTTATGGTCCTTGGACCTTTTATCTTTAATATACTTACTAAAAGTACAATCCCCACTGATAGGAAACTGACCGGGATGTTAATTTCCCCATTCTCCGTAATCCCCAGCATCCCCTTAAAAAAGACAAAAATGAGCTGGAACGTCAGAAGGAATAAATAAACCGTCATGACCATGGGAGTGAAAATCTTCTGGACATGAGAAATCAGGTTGAAGGCAGAAATGATGACAGTCACGACACCAGCGGCAATGAGTCCAGTAGCAATTCCCCCTCCTATCTCAGCATAACCGAGCCCTATGGATGGTGCAGATAATCCTAAATTCAACATCACTCCCCACAATAGACCGGAGTGACCTTCCATAAGTGGATACTTATGCCCCTTCCACCCCTGAAACACGCAAGCGATCCCGGTGAAAATGAGCGAGCTTCTCATGGTCATTTCCGTGACATTGGGAGGAAGATCAAAAGCTGCGCCAATCGATATGGGCACTACTACCGTATTTGCAAAAATAAAAAACAACCATTGAAAAGAAGAAAATAGAGTCACAGAAGATCTCCAACTTTTCATAGATTCCATCTCCTTTGAACATGATACTTTTCAAACTCATGGTGAATTTCACTTGTCCTTCCCTTGAAAAAGGCGATAGGACATCACCATGTTAATAAACGCAGTCCCGGATGGTCCGCTGCTGCATTGCTGGACACATAATTTATGTCGCTGGACCTTTGCAGGCGCATGAGTAATGATAACGTTCCCATTAATAGTAACAAAGACTGCGGCTCCCCGCTAATTTGTTGGCTTGATTAAGGTTGCAAGGCCGGCAAGCAAAAGCGGGACATTTATATAAAGACATGGGAGGGCTAACCAATATAGGCCAAAAAAATCACTTCCACAGCAACATAAGTAAATAAAAGTACACGGAAGCCATCCAAAACGAAAAAGGAAATCCGGAAATATCCAGAAATCCTTTTTTGGTTCAGTCCTACCGTTCAATGGACTGCTTTTGTTTATATAGTGAACCGGAAACTAAGTTCCCCTTGTAAATGACCGCTTTACGTTCCGAACGCCTGGCAACTGCCTCTGCAGAACAGCTTGCGTCAATTAACACCAGACTTCCGGCATCCCCAACTTTCGGCCATACCTGGTTACCCTTATCATCCAATGGGGTTTTTCCGCCAGTTATATACCCGAGTGTCCGGGAAAGCGAGACTTCATCAATCCATTTGAAACGTTCTGCGAGCCTTCCTGCCCTCTCCAAGATGTCACCATTCCCGAGAGGTGACCATACATCAAAGATATTATCATTTCCTACTGATACTTCAACCCCTCTTTCATGTAATAAATCAACAGGGGGCATTTGCCTGTTGATCGGGACACTGGTGACGATGGAAATCCCCGCCTCCCTAAGAATGTCAGCCAGTTCATAGGCTTCTTCCCTGGATACGTCCCCGATGCCGAACGCATGGCTTAATGCTACCCTTCCTTCCCAGCCCGCTTGCTTGGTCAGGGCTGCCAAACGTTTCATGGTGAACGTGCCCAGATGGCCGGGATCATGTAAATGCAAGTCCACATCAGCATTAGCTTCCACTGCTAAATCCATCAATTGTACGAGCGATGCTTCAATATTGTTATCGACTGTGGCTGGATCCACTGCCCCGACGATTCCTGCTCCGTTTCGCAATGCCTCCCTGACAAGCTTGACAGAGCCGGACCGCAACAAACCGTGCTGCGCAAATGCGACGATTTCTGAACTGAGTCGATTGGAATAGCCAGCAAGCGCCTGCTGAACTTGCTCTAAGTTTTCCAAGCCCGCTTCCGGATAGATATCAACATGAGTCCGTATATGTGCAGAGCCAGAAGCTAACAGGATTTCCAGTAAAGATTCTGCACGTTTACATGCGCTTGTTGCAATGGAAGGCAGAACCCTCTTCTCATTTTCAAAGCGTTCAATGACACTTGAAGAAGGAGTGCACGCTCTCCAAACATCCCCCATCAGTGTCTTATCAAGATGGACATGCTTTTCAATGAAGGATGGTAACGCCAGCAATCCTTTTGCATCTTCCACTGGTAAATCATCACGTATGGCTTCCCCATCTTTGACAATCTTCGTGATCCTGCCATCCTCCATCAACAGATGAAATAGCCCCGTGATCGTTCCTGTAACTCTTTCATTCTCTTTCCGATAACCACATTCCAAACGAACATTCTTTAACCAATAGATTCTATTCATGATCTTCATCCCTTCTTGAACTAGATCTTCAATTCGACTTCAAGGCAGATTCGCGATCAAGTCCGCCGTAAACCAGATTTCCATCGACCATGATCGCAGCCCGCGTCGATCTCCTCGCAACTGCCTCGGCAGCACATGATGCATCCACAAAAACCATACTTGCATCATTTCCCACTTTCGGCCATAAACGATTTCCTTCATGGTCCAATGTCTTGACTCCGCCCGTAATGAATTGGAGCGATTGAGACAATGCATACTCGTCCTTCCAGTTGTACCTCTCAGCCAATCGGCCTGCCTTTTCCAGCATATCTCCAGTACCGAATGGGGACCAGGAGTCGTAAAAGCCATCGCACCCGAGAGCAACATGGACACCTTTCTCATGCAGGGAATCAATCGGGGGCATGACCCGGTTGATCGGAACTGTAGACATAATCGCTATCCCCAGGTTTGATAATTCACTGGCCAGTTCATTCGATTCTCCTATTGAAACGTCACCAAGTGCAAAAGCATGACTGATGGCCGCTCTGTTCTTCCACCCTGCTTCATCGATCAAAGAAGCCAGTTTCTTGATCGTATATAAACCAAGGTGACCGGGATCATGTATATGAATATCAATATCTGCATCAAATTCAACAGCCAAATCGACCATTGCATACAGGGAAGCTTCTATATTTTTATCCACCCCGCCAGGATCCAGGCCGCCCACCAATGACGCCCCTTCTTTCATCGCTTGTCTCATCAACCCTTTTGAATTCGTTCTTAGCAGTCCATGCTGCGGGAAAGCCACGATCTCGGATGTCATTTTCCCTCTGAAACTACTTAGCGCCTTTTGAATTTCTTCCAAGTTCTTCATACCGATGTATGGATCGATGTTTACATGCGTCCTTACATGCGTTGCCCCGCCGCTTAACAATAGTTGAAGCATCCGTTCAGCCCGGAGCCGCCCGGTTTCAGCCAGTTCAGCAAGCTCTTTTGCTTCTAACTTTAAGCGTTCGATTAAATTCGGAACCGGAGTGCATGATTTCCATGGCAGTCCTAAATACGTCTTGTCAAGATGGTTATGCATCTCTTTAAAAGGAGGAAGTGCAAGCAGCTTTCTCGCGTCGTGAACAGGATCATCCGTTTTCAAAGGCATAGTTGAAGCCAATTGCAAATCCTCTATGATCCCATTTTTTATATACATGTTGTATGTAGCTGTTTTCGTCCGATCAATTCGTTCATTCTCAAAAACAAATCCACTATCAAGCGTAACGTTTGTAAGCCAGTATGCTTCATTCATCCAATCACTCTCTTTAAAAGAAGATTAAACACCTGTAGTCTCAAAAGATGAAATAGAACCGCTAACAACATTGCCCCTGAAGATGACAGCAGCACGCTTCGCCCTTCTAGCCACCGCTTCCGCTGAACAGCTGGCTTCAAGCAAAACGATATTCGCCTCATCCCCGACATTAGGCCATGCCTTGACCCCGTCTTGGTTTAATGGAGTCTTCCCTCCTGTTATGAATTGCAGGCTTTTCGCTAAGGAACGTTCATCAATCATGCGAAACCTCTCTGCAAGGCGACCGGCCTTTTCCAGATTGTCCCCGATGCCAAAGGGTGTCCAATGATCAGTGATGCTGTCATTACCCAATTCCACTTTCACCCCTTTTTCATGAAGCAGAGGGATGGGGATCGTTCTGAAGATGGGCACTGTGGATGTAATCGATATGCCTGTTTCCGAAAATCTTTCGGCAATGCCCGTTGCCTCCGGGACTGAAAGATCTGCCAAACCGCTGGCGTGGCTAACCGTTACCCTTCCTTGCCAGCCTGCGTCTTCCGTCAGTGAAGCAAGGCGTTGCATGGTGAAGAGACCAAGGTGATCCGGATCATGTAAATGGACATCGATATCGGAATTGTATTCAACCGCGATATCCATGATCGTTTCAAGGGACCGCTCTATGTTTTCATCAATGGTGGCGGGATCCACGCCTCCTACCAGATTCGCCCCATTCTTCATGGCCTCCCTTACTAAACCAGCGGAATTGCTCCGTAATAGTCCATGCTGCGGGAATGCGACGATTTCATACGTCAATTTATCACTATATCCTTCCAGTGCCTGAATGGTGGCTTCCAAGTTTTTCAGTCCTATCACCGGGTCAATGTTGCAATGTGTGCGTATATGGGTAGATCCGAAGTCCAATAATAAATCGAGCATTTTCTCTGCTCTAACTTTAGCGGTAGGCAATAATTGGGGCAGTAAGACCTGCTCTTCCTCTATCCGGGTTTTCACTCCATTAATGGCAGGCATGCAAGCCTTCCACGGACCGCCATAGTACGTTTTATCAATGTGGATATGCATTTCCTTAAACGAGGGGACCATCAGAAGACCGTGAACATCATGCTGCGGATCCTGATCCGTTATCGATTCCTTCGCCGATAAAATGGAAGAAATTTTCCCATTTTCAATCTTGATGTGGTAATGACCGGTTTCAGTGCCGGTAATCGTTTCATTTTCAGTATAAGTAAAACCATTTTCCAAGCGTACATTCGTCAACCAATACGATTGAGACATTAAACTCACCCTTCCATTCAGATTGAACATGCATCACTTTCATTATAGTTTTAAAGTTCAGCAAATAATTTCAGAATTTTTACTCGTTTTTATGTTATTTTTACTTATTGTGCAAAAGAAAAGGCTCACCCTAAAAAGGATGAACCCTTTCAGACTGTAGACAACTCTATGAAAGCTCAGTTTGCCTGCAGTTTTTTATTTAAAAAGTTCAATTGATTTCAGAGATCCGCTCCCTTTTTTTGCAGACGTTGATTTCCACTCCAGGCACTCGCTTTCCGCGGGCGGTCCGGGAGCCTCCTCGGCGTCTTTGCGCCTGTGGGGTCTCCCTTGGACGCGCTTTTCCCGCAGGAGTCTCGCACCTTCCGTTCCAATCAACTTTGCTTTAAAATCCCTTTCCGCCGACTGTCTGCCAAGCCGTATCAAAGCAAGCGCCTGTGGGTCTCGGCTAGCCAGTATTTCGGCAGGAGTGTCGCAAATCTCTTCAATCCAATGAGGATTACAGAAAAAACATAAAGACCGGAGCACCTTATTCGACCCGCTGCACTGTCATGGGCCGTTGACGCAGTTTATCGACCTAAACCACACTTTATTCGGCCGTTCACGCACAGTATTCGACCTACCCAGCATTTTATTCGACCGTTGAGGCACTGTATTCGACCGTTCACGAATTTTTTTCGACCTTCACCTCACTTTTCGGACTCCAATCAACTGGATGAACCCTTTGTTCTTATCTGCGCATCACTTTATCGTTACGTCATTTATCTCCAAATAGCCTGAAGGGCTGATTGAAAATCCTTTAACATCTTTCGCGACTGCAGCAACATTTTCTATGACCCTTACAGGAATATACGGGGTGTCGCCCATCTCGATTTCCTGTGCCTCTGCGTATAGTTCTTTGCGCTTCCCTTCTTCTTTTTCCTTCCTGGCGGCATCTATTAAACGATCAACCTTTTGATTGCTGTAAAAGAATGTATTGCCGGCCGCTCCCTGTGAATCCGTATGAAATAGATTATATTGATTATAATCAGCATCGCCGGTCGCGTTTCTCCAGCTGATGATGAACATTTCCGATTGCCCTTTATTCACTTGTTCCACGAACGAACCGTACTCCATTACCTGTACCTTCAAATTAATGCCGATACCTTTCAGTTGGGATTGCAGGACCTCGGCCAAGTTAACTCTTTCTTTACTGTCCATTGTCAGGATGGTTGCATCCAAGCCCTCAGAATATCCAGCTTCGGCCATCAGTTTCTTTGCTTCCTTCAGGTTGTAATCATAGGCTTCGAGATCTTCGTTGTACCCGAATACCTTAGAGCCCATCAAGGAGTTCGCCTTTACTCCCACATTATTAAAGACCCCCTTGATAATCGAGTCCATTTCAATGGCATGGGCGATGGCTTTACGTACCTTTACATCATTGAACGGTTCATTATTGACATTGAACCCTAAATATTCGGTTCCATACCCTTCACTGCGGTAAACATCCATTGCCGGTGAAGATTCCACCTGGTCCATGACAGCTACAGGAAGAGGCTCTGCGATATGCGCTTCACCAGTTTCTATCATCGATATCCTCGTGGAGTCTTCGGGGACGACCTTGAAGAGGACCTTGTCCACTTTTGGCTCGTCTCCCCAATAGCTGTCGTTTTTCGTCAATATGATTTCCTGGCCTGGAGACCATGAATCAAAAACGAAAGGACCGGTTCCATTCGGTTCCTGGATAATCTTTTTGCCATACTTTTCAATCGTTTTCGGACTGATGATTCCGCCTTCATGATTCGCCAATATCGAAAGAAGAGGAGAAAAAGGTTCCTTCAAAATGAATTGCACGGTAAATTCATCAACCGGTTTCACCTCTTTTACCATATCGAATACTACCGCCCTCGGAGAAGCGACCATCGGATCTAATAGTCGATCAAATGTCTTTTTTACTGCGTCTGCATTAAACGGTGTGCCATCATGAAATTTCACATCTTCCCTAAGCTTGAATTCCCAGGTCGTGTCATTTATTTGCTTCCATTTTTCTGCTAGCATTGGCTGTATCTCACTATTCTCATCCCGTTGTACAAGGCCTTCATAGATTTTATGGTGAGTGACGCTAGCGGCGTTAATCGTGGACATGAACTGCTGATCCAAATTCTCAGCGTCGGATAGGCGGGCAATGACCAATGTACCCCCTTCGTTTGATGCTCTGTTCGGATCACTTTCTGTTTTGCTTACGTCATTGTTAGAAGAACAGCCCGTAATGATGATGGCCATGATCATGACTAGAAAAAGCTTTCCTGCCCTACGTTTTAACCCCATGGTCTTCTACCTCCCAATTTCATTTTTCGAACATTTATCTAATTATAGGAAATATTCTGACTATTTATTTCGAATATCTTTACTATGTTTTTCATTTTCTTTACTTGTTTCCATAAAAATCGCTTCTGGATCGCTTATCGTTTCCACTACCTTGAATGATGGCTTGAACAATTCTTTCTCGGGAAGCTCCTGATAATCCCTTTCCATATATCCTTTTCTCATCTTATTAAAGTATTGTTGCCCCTTATATTTGATTTCCGTTAAATCAAGATCGGGGATTATTTGATCCTTCATGGCTACCTTTCCATTGATGATCGATAATTTAACGTCCCTCCCAGAGCCGCTTACGAACATGGTTCGAATCGGATCACCGATTACCCCCATATGGAAACCGTCCAAGTCAATCGCGATGATATCCGCCTTGGCCCCCGCTGCGATGCGTCCTAGATCGTTCCTGCCAAGAAAGGCGGCCGCATCAAGTGTGGCTGACCGAAAGAAATCGGCATAGACAGAGCCTTCCGTTTCTCCTTCCGCCAGCCGTGAGAGCATGCTGCCTGCCCTGACGTTCTGGAACATATCCGGAGGGAATGTGTCCGTTCCGAGGGCTATATTGATCCCAGCCCGTTTATATTTAGCAAAAGATTCTAACGCCTCCCCATGCCTCCCGATAATCAGAGGGCAATGAATCACCGTTGTATTCGTTTCAGCAAGCAGCTTCAAGTCATCGCCCTGTCCATATTTCGCTTTACTATATCCTGAAACAAAGTGGGCATGCGGGATCCCTGTTCTTGGACCGAGAAAGCCAAGGTCGTACAAATATCTGATCGGTGTAACATGATGGGCTTCCCAGATGGTGTTGAATTCAAAACTTCCTTGTGCAGCATGAAGCTTTATCGGTACATCCAATTTTTCGCTGTAATATTTAATCTGTTTTAATTGCTCTGCCGTTTGAGACTCTATACGTTCTGGAGCAAGCATCCCCCTGACCATTCCTTCATGGGCTCCATCGAATTTTTTTACAAACTCGACCGCTTTCCGTAATCCCGCTTCCCCGGCTTTTTCATCCCAATGCAGTTTAATTTTCCCGTCAGGCTGGACGACTCTCATTCCTGATTGGAAACTTGGGCCAAGGTAAATCCTTAATCCCAATCCAGCGGCGTGTTCTGCGGCAGCTGCCAATTCATCATAGGATTCAGCCCAGCTTTTATAAAAAACGGAAGTAATGGGCATCGCCGTCGTCACGCCATGAAGAATGAGCTGTGAATAAGCATATAGTGATTTAAACGCTTCTTCTTCCTCGGTCATTAATTCAGGATGTCCGCTTTTTATATATTTCTCTGACCAAAGAAGATTCTTCTGTCTACCGGCACTTGCTTCAAAATGTAAAATATCATGGTCAATGTCCCCTAATGCATTTAAATCTATGAAGCCGGGACTGATAATCGCATTACCGGCATCCATTATCTCGTCCACTTCTTCTGGATAATTTTTTCCGACATACAAAATCGTGTCGTTTTCATAAACGATCTCTGCGTTTTCCAAAATGACATGATCGCACCCATCATATCCAATTACATATCTTCCTTTAAGTTTGGTTTTCATCTTATTCCCCTTTCACCATCGCGGCAGCATCTTCGCGTTAGTCATATCGCTTTTCATCTACATAGGCCCTGGCATGGCCCCAGAAATATTTCGTCGGCTGCATATACTTTTCGAGCCCCGCACGCTTTATCGTTGAAAAGGCTTCTTCATTCGCTTCATCAAGCACTGTACTTTCATGGACCGTCCGTACTTCCCTTCCTTCCATGATCAATTTCCCATCAACGATTACATGCTCCACATCATTCGCCACTGCTTGAAATACAAGCCGGTGAACATGCATGAATTCAGGGGTCAGATGCGGCTGATGCAGATTGACCGTAATGACATCCGCTTTTTTCCCGATTTCAAGGGAGCCTATTTCATCATCCCAGCCAATGCATTTCGCAGCATCTATCGTGATCATTTCCAGTAGCTTGCCTGGAGGTAAATAATAGTAGTCCCTAAGCGCTGCCTGGTGAACAAACTGTGTTTTCCTCATTGCCTGAAACATATCAAAGCTTGTGGAAGGGGAAGTCCCATCCGTGGAGATTGCCACAGTTGTCCCCATCTCCAATAATTCAGTTATTGGGGTACGGGCATGAACCTGGCCAAATCCAGGTGATGCACTGACGTTGGTACCTGTTTCAGCCAGTATTCTTGCCTCATCAAAGGAAATGCCCCGACAATGCTGTAAATGGACATCTGGACCCAATAGGGCGTTTTCCTTATCCTGTATCGCTAAATGAATCATCCCGCCAAAGGCATCTGAGTGAATGCGTGTGTTATATTTCCTGGCAATCTCCCTTATTTTCTTCGCTTGATACAGGTCATGGTCATTCAGCCCATAAAGCCTGTCCGGCGAGGTGGGATTCGAGGGATCCACTGATGTAACGATGACAAATGGTGTAATGAAGGCCCTCGTGCGGTCCTCATTTGCATGGTTCAGCGCCTCGATTACAGCTTCCGCCCCCTGTAATACTTCTTCATATGAAACTTCCTTTACCACTCTCTTTCCGTCGATCCACCGGCTGAATGAATGGGGCCATGGGGGATTGCAAGGACCCGTGCATACCACTTCCCTGATTCCCACTTCGGCGTATGCTTTTGCATGATTGATGGCGAAAATCGGTTCATCGGACCGCGGCATGGATCCTAACACGCTCAACCCAGTCGTCACGCCTGCCTTTAATCTCTCAAGGGCGGATAACTTTCCTTCGTAATACCAAAAGTCATCTGTAACAAAATGCTTGTACACATTCGTCATGATCGGCATCCAAAAATCAATATTCTCCATGGCAATCGTTTTGAACATGGAATGTCCCCCATGCCCATGAACATCTATCAATCCAGGCAATATGCACTGATGGCTGCAATCGATGACTTTTACTGCCTCATACTTCCATTTCAGTTTTTCGGTCGAATCTACGGCTAAAATCCTTCCTTGATGTATGGCGACGGCGCCATCTTGCAGAATTCTCCTGTTTTGATCCATGGTAATGACGGTCCCATGGATTAGAAGTAAATCTATCATATTTTCCCCTCCTAATTGAGAAGACAGCATAACATCCTTATGCTGCCTTCCTTTTGTGATGAATTCCTACTTCACGGTTACGTCATCAAGCATTAAATAATTTGCCGGATTCAGCCACAGTCCTTTAACCGTCCCACCGTATACCGCCAAGTGTTCATAGTTTCGGATAGGAACATATGGAACTTCTTCCCTTTCAATTGCTTGTGCCTTCGAATATAGTTCCTTACGTTTATCGCCATCCGATTCTTTACGTGCATTTTCAATCAATTTATCAACTTCCGGATTGCTATAGAATGAACTATTTCCCGCAGCACCTTGGGATTTGGTATTGAAAAGATTGAATTGATTATAATCTCCATCCCCGGTAGCATTGCCCCAGCCGCCTATCGCTACCTGGTGCTCGCCCTTGGCTGTCGCGTCAATGTAAGCCCCATACTCAAGGACTTGAATCTTGACCTTAATACCGATTCCTTTTAACTGGGATTGAATCACCTCGGCCATATTGATCCTTTCCTTACGATCACTCGTCGTCAGTGTAAACTCCAAACCATCCTTGACCCCCGCTTCATTCAAGAGCTTCTTCGATTCATTAATATCATAGTCGTAGCCTTTTATTTCCGGATCATAACCAAACACCTTCGGGCTCATTGTTGAATTTGCCCTCGTGCCGACGTCGTTATAAACCCCTTTGATAATGGAATCGACTTCGATGGCATGAGCGACCGCCTTACGGACCCGTACATCATCAAAAGGTTTTTTCTTAACATTGAAGCTTAAGTATTCAACGGCAAGTCCCTCCGTGCGATATAAATCCATCGTGCCTGACGCTTCGATCCTATCAATCTCCGTCACTGGCACTTGATCGGTCACATGTGCTTCACCCGTTTCTATCATTGCAATCCTCGTGGCATCTTCAGGGACAACCTTGAATACCACCCCATCAATCTTAGGCTTATCCCCCCAATAGTCCTTGTTTTTCGAAAGGGCGATTTCTTCACCAGGCTTCCACGATTTAAAAACGAATGGACCTGTCCCAACTGGATTTTGAGCCAGTTTGTCACTATTTTCCTTAATCGCTTTAGGGCTGATTATGCTTCCTTCATTACTTACTAAAATCGATAACAGCGGAGCATAAGGATATTTCAGCTTGAATTGTACGGTCGTTTCGTCAATGACTTTAATTTCCTTGATCATTTCCAATTTACCAGCCTGCGGAGAAGCTGTTGCCGGATCCAGTATCCTGTCGAAATTGGTTTTCACCGCTTCGGCATTGAATGGGGCCCCATCATGGAATTTGACTCCCTCCTGCAATTTAAACTCCCACGTGACATCATCCAGTTGTTTCCACTCTTTCGCGAGCAGCGGTTTAGGATCCATGTTTTTGTCAGGAACGACCAATGTTTGATAAACCTTTTCATAAACGACGTTTGCAGATGGAATGTCTGTTATGAAGTGAGGGTCAAGGGTGGTCGCATCAGATAATCGCGCGACGATCAGCGTACCTCCTTCCTTTGCTTTTTCTACTGTTTCCTTACTGCCGGTTTCTTCTGTTGCACACCCTGATAAAACGGATGAGATGCCTAATAAAGAAGCAAAAAGCAACCCAATCATACCTTTTCTCATTCTATTTCCTCCCTTTTCAACCTGCCTTTGTTTCTCCAAGTAACTTTCAGCTATGAGTACATCGGGCTTACTGTAAATTATAAAAAAAAACCGAATTTTATATTTTCAGAATCTTTACTCATTTTTTAATTATCTTTACTGCTTTTCCGCATCATATTTACTTCAATCCCTTTTTTGAATAAATTGAATGAAAGAAAAGGAGGAAATCCAATGAAGCCAGAGGTCGTCATCAATAATACCGAATTGAATGTAAAAGAAAGAAAATCTCCGAAACTAAGACACTGGAAAGCCTTTTATAAAAAATTCAAGCGAAATAAATTGGCATTGGTAGGCGGGTACATCGTACTTTTTTATATTTTATTGGCTATCTTTGCCCCTTTGATCTCACCGCAGGATCCCTATGAAATTGATTTAGTCAACAAACTCCAGCCTCCGTCAGCCGAATATTGGATGGGTACGGATGATAAGGGAAGGGATATTTTAAGCAGATTATTATATGGAACACGGCTTTCATTAACGGTTGGATTTGTCTCTGTATTCTTCGGGGCGTTCATTGGCATACTCCTCGGGTTAACAGCTGGTTATTACGGAAAATGGATCGATACCGTCATTATGAGGATTGTCGATGTTCTGCTGGCTTTCCCGGGAATACTGCTTGCTCTTGCCATCATTAGTGCCCTTGGTCCGAGTTTAATCAATGTAATGGTAGCGGTCGGCGTCTTTTCGATACCGATGTTTGCCCGGATTGTACGGGGTTCCACACTATCAGTCAGGAAGCTGGAATATATCGATGCCATTCGTGCATTGGGAGCGACTGACTTCACGATCATATGCAAACATATTTTTCCGAATATTCTATCACCTGTCATCGTTCAGGCCACATTACGTCTGGCAACGGCCATTCTGTCGGCAGCCGGATTATCATTCCTGGGACTGGGTGCCCAGCCGCCCTCTCCAGAATGGGGAGCGATGCTGAGCAGCGGACGGGATTATTTGTTCAGTGCCCCCCACATCGCTTTGTTTCCGGGGATAGCGATATCAACACTGGTACTTGGTTTCAACATCTTCGGGGACGGACTTAGAGATGCCCTGGATCCAAGAATGAAAAAATAAGGAGGAGAGAAAATGTTCGTATTCATTATCCGACGGGTACTTCAAACGATACCGGTATTACTGGGAGTAAGTCTTGTTGTTTTCCTCATCATGCAAATGGTCCCGGGAGATCCGGCAACACTGCTTGCAGGTGAAGGAGCGACTAAAGAAACGATTGAATCGCTGCGGCATGAGCTTGGCTTGGATCGTCCAATCCTCTATCAATACGTTGACTATGTCCTTCATGCCGTTCAAGGTGACTTTGGGGAATCACTCCGCAGCAGCCGCCCTGTTTTGGACGAAATCATGGTCCGCTTGCCCATCACCCTTGAACTGGCACTTGCCAGCATATTCATAACCGTTGTGCTTGGAATGATCGCAGGAATCATCTCGGCTACCAAGCAATACTCGGCAGCTGACATTTCCATCATGATCGTTGCTTTATTGGGAATCTCGTTACCTAGTTTTTGGCTGGGCCTCATGCTTATCTACTTCTTTTCCGTGAACCTTCATTTGTTTCCGGTTTCAGGTTGGGGAACCTTCAGCCACATGATTCTCCCTGCCATAACCCTTGGGGCCGGCGGAGCGGCCATCGTTGCCAGGATGACCAGGTCGAGCATGCTTGAAGTCGTTCGCCAGGACTACATCCGGACCGCAAGAGCCAAGGGATTAAAAGAATATATCATCATTTATAAACACGGGCTGAAAAATGCGCTTATCCCCGTCATCACCGTCGTTGGCCTCCAGTTCGGTGCACTCCTTGGCGGCACAGTATTGACAGAGTCCGTTTTTGCCATCAATGGACTTGGGAGATTGATAGTCGATGCAATCAGAACGAGGGATTTGCCGATGGTCCAAGGCGGGGTCCTCATCGCTTCCGTTATCTTCGTATTCATGAATTTAGCGGTGGATGTCCTCTATCGATACTTTAACAAAAGAATAGACTTGAACTAAGGAGGTATGATGATGAAACAGGATGATGATAAAATACTGGAGGTAAAAAATCTGCAAACCCACTTTTTCACTGATGAAGGAACGAGTAAAGCAGTCAATGGAATCAGTTTCTCCCTCAATAAAGGGGAAACGCTTGGAATCGTCGGGGAGTCGGGAAGCGGAAAAAGCATAACATCACTATCATTATTAAGGCTCATTCCATCGCCACCCGGCAAGATTGCCGGCGGCAGCATCCTTTTTAAAGGGGAGGACCTGCTTACGAAGTCTGAAAAACAGATGCGGTCCATACGCGGGAATGAAATTTCGATGATTTTTCAGGAGCCGATGACATCATTGAATCCCGTATATTCAGCGGGCGAGCAAATTGCGGAAGCGATCCGGCTCCATCAAAAGCTGGGAAAAAAGGAAGCATGGAATAAAGCGGTCGACATGCTTCGGCTCGTGGGAATCCCCTCACCTGAAAAAAGGGCAAAACAGGAGCCGCATGAACTAAGCGGCGGAATGAGGCAAAGGGTCATGATTGCCATGGCACTTGCCTGCCACCCTGAAGTTTTAATAGCGGATGAACCTACAACAGCACTGGATGTGACGATTCAAGCCCAAATCCTCGAACTGATCAAGACGCTGCAAAAGGATTTCGGGACGGCTGTCATTTTGATTACACATGATTTGGGTGTCGTATACGAAACCTGTGATCGGGTCGCTGTCATGTACGCAGGGAAAATCGTTGAATACACCTTGGCCAAGGAAATATTCACAAACCCAAAACATCCTTACACCATTGGTTTATTGAACTCCCTTCCCCGTCTGGACATGGACCAGGAAGAACTGACCACAATTCCCGGGACCGTTCCAAGTCCTTACAACATGCCCAAGGGATGCAGCTTCGCTCCCCGCTGTGCACATGCGAAGAGCATTTGTGAACAAGCCGTACCCGATCTCCAGGCTATCGGCCCAAGCACCGAGGTCAGCTGCTGGATGTTCACCCCCCAATGGGAGAAGGAATATGACACTCAAGAGAAGGTGGGGGTATAATGATGGGTGTACCAGCTGCAGAGAAAAAGGTTCTGCTTAAAGTGGATCAATTGAAGCAATATTTTCCGATCAAGGGAGGATTTTTCGGAAGAACCATCAATCATGTAAAAGCCGTTGATGACATTACCTTCGATATCAAACAGGGTGAAACCTTAAGCATAGTCGGCGAATCCGGCTGCGGAAAATCGACTACCGGAAGGGCCATCCTTCGATTGGATGAACCGACAAGCGGGAGCATTCACTTTCAGGATAAGGATTTACTGAGTTTAGGAAAAAAAGAAATGAGGCGTACCAGGAAGGATTTGCAAGTTATTTTCCAAGATCCATTTGCCTCCCTTAACCCTAGACAGACTATCGGCCAAATTCTCGGAGAAGCATTAGCGATACAAAATGTAGTCCCTAAAGAAAAACGAAAGAGCAGGATCGAAGAATTATTGGGACATGTCGGGCTGAGACCTGAATCCATGGAAAGATACCCGCATGAATTCAGCGGCGGCCAGAGACAGCGGATCGGCATTGCGCGGGCTCTTGCAGTGGATCCAAAATTGATCATATGTGACGAAGCTGTTTCTGCACTGGATGTCTCCATTCAAGCGCAAGTGCTGAATTTATTAAAATCCTTACAGCGCCAGTTCGACCTTACCTTTCTTTTCATATCACATGACTTAGGTGTGGTCAGACATATCTCGGATCGGGTGATGGTCATGTATCTCGGAAAGATAGTCGAGATAGCCGATAAAAAGTCCATTTTCGAACAGCCTCAGCATCCATATACAAGGGCATTGTTATCGGCCATCCCAGTACCGAATCCTGTGCATGAAAGAGAACGGATCCTATTGACGGGTGATGTACCCTCACCCATCGACCCTCCAAACGGCTGCCGCTTCCATACACGGTGCCCTTTTGTACAGGATATCTGCAAAACACAGCTACCCGAACTGAAACTATCTGCACAAAACCATCAAGTGGCTTGTCACATTGTGTCATAAGCTGTAGATTTCCGGAGGGGTCTTTAGTATGATACTAATAAACAGAATAATTCAAGTTATTTAAAAATATAACCAGCAGAGGTTCTCCATGCTAAGTTACGAGGGATTCACCTTAATTATCATGCTCTTCATTTTAGCTCCCATCATGGGAGCTATCGCTCTTTTATTTCTATTCATATTCGAGAAAAGGATCGACCTTCTTGAAAATAAAAACAAAGAGATCCGCCTGGAGCAAGCACTGCAAGAAGCACAATATAATAAATTGAACCAGCAAATCCAGCCACACTTTTTGTTTAATACACTAAATGTCATTCTGGGCTTGGCCCGCCTGAACAGGACGGCAGAATTGATACGGGCCTTAGAGGCATTTTCGCAATTCCTGAAATTCAAATATAAAGCATCAGAACCATTGATCCCCCTTTCCCAGGAAATTCAGTATACCCAGCATTATCTCGACATCCAGACCCTTCGCTTCGGTGATCGGCTCAAGATTGATATGGATTGCCCGGAACCATTAGCAATCGCACTTGTTCCCCCCTTCATTCTTCAGACATTGGTGGAGAATTCGTTTAAACACGGTTTGGAAAAAAAAGTGGGTGAAGCCCTGCTGCATATCCGGTTTTATCTGGAATCGCAGATGGTGTATCTGGAAGTGGCGGATAATGGGTTAATGGGAAAGGAATCTTTCGTTACGGACGAAGGCGGCCATGGCCTGGATAATATCCAAAAGCGTTTATATTTGTATTTCAATGACCGTGCACAATTGAATATAGCTTCTACTGAATCGGGAACTAAGGTAGAGGTATCATGGCCACTGGTTTTTGATAAGAAATTGGAGGAGGCGGAGCCGGAATGAATGTATTATTAGTTGATGACGAACCATTGGTCCTTGAACAAATGGAATATATGATTCAGTCCATATACCCTTTTTGGAAGTTTCATAAAGCTGCTGATGCCTGTCAGGCACTGACCCTCAACCAAAATCATAAAATCAACCTCGCTTTCCTGGATATTAATCTGCCGGGGCGATCGGGTCTTGAATTTGGTGAAGACTTAAGGGCGCTAAACAAAGAAGTCGAAATCATTATGGTGACCGCGCATCAAAGCTTCGATTATGCCCAGCAATCCATCAGGATAGGCGTGGTTGATTATTTAACGAAACCTGTAATAGAAAGTGATTTGCATAAAGTCCTGGCCAAGTATGACAAAAGGGAATCTTCCCATAACTATTCAACCCTAATTCACCATTCACTTTCATTCATTCATGAAAATTATGCTGAAAAACTCTCCCTTTCGGACATCGCCCGTGAAGTGCATACCAACCCGACTTATTTAAGCAGGAAATTCCATGAAGAAGTTGGCACTTCCTTTTCGGAATATTTAATGCACTATAGAATAAAGGCCGCAAAAAGGGCCTTAACCAATAACACCAGCTGGAGCATATCAGACGTCGCTGAAAAATCGGGTTTCAATAGCCAGCATTATTTCAGCACTTTATTCCGGAAGATAGAGGGAATCACGCCCAAGGAGTTCCGCGAGAAAGGAAAATGAACATTGCGATCACGTACATTTCAAGAATACGTACAAGGTCCCATTCAAATCGGGATGGGTTTAGGGATCATCTCCCTCCTGGCACGCTGGGTGACAGGAACCACGATATTATCTTCCCCCGAATCGATGGTGAAGTATGGAGTTTTCGGAGGGATCGGATACGCCTTGATGGGAGCGATCGCCCTGTTCATGTTCAGCTTCATCGGGAAGAGGGTCCGGCAGGATTTCCCCGTGGGCTTGACCATCGGGGACTATTTAAAAGTCAGGCTTCATCCCCTCGGATATTGGATATTGATCGTGATTCTGGTCATAACCAGCTTACACATTTTATTCATTCAGGGAATGGCTGCGTCCACCCTATGTCAGTTTCTTTTCGATACCCCGCTCTATGTCGGGCTGTTCTTTTTTTTCGGTTTCTGTGTCCTTTATGCTGGATTTGGCGGGTTAAAGCTCATTCATGGTTTCGCAGCTTTTCAAGTTGTCTTCATGTTTGCCGCGGTTATCTTGATTCCCTTATACTTTTTCGTCAAGGAAGGGATTCAGCCCGTTTATGATGGGATCCGTTTATACCATCCATACATGCTCGTAATAAATAAGTATGATCTATGGAGTTTTCTTTTTGCTGGACTTCTTGTCGGGTTCGGCCAGTTTTTCTTTGACCTGACATCATGGCAGCGATTATTCATGATAGAAATGAAAAAGGTTCGATTGACATTCTCTTTATCCGGCCTTATATGGATCATATTCCCGCTCTCCTTTTCATCACTGTTCATCATGGTTATCTTTACGGGCGGCTTCACTGATATCCACTCGATTCTGGCTGGATTGGCAAACAAAATAACGACACCATTCTTTTTTATCCTTTTTGTGCTCTGCGCTTTCAGTGCAATCACCTCAACATTCGGTGCCTGCCTGCATTCATTGGTAAGCCTGATCGTAGCCAATATTCTTGAACCATTACAAACAAAAAAAAGCAACCAGCAAAAAATAAGGATGGCCTGCCTGCTTTCGATCTGTATTGGAGGATTTGTTTTCGTTGCTACACTCTTCTATTCCCCAAACCTATTAGAGCTCTTATTTTATTCAGGCAATATATACTCGGCATTGCTGGCTCCAATCCTGATTATCGTATTCAGCAAAGGGAAAATCCCTGATTACATACCGATAAGCGCGGTATTGGCCATTGTGGCTTCATACATCATCCAGCCTCATGTAAGTGAATTCCAAAGCATATGGTTCAGCGGGCTGGCATCATTGACGATCATGGTGATTTGTATGATCCTTACCCTCATCAAGAACAAATGGAGGCTCGTGAAAACAAAACGGGATTGATTAAGAAGGCGGATGGCAAAGTGGTTACATAACAAACTATGTAATCACCTCTGCGTGTATTTGGCTCCGCAGGTCTTGAGAGGACTCAATATCACAACAAATAAAAAAAGCCTAATCTTTATAGATCAAGACAGTTTGTAGAAAAAAGCAAAGTTAATTGGAGCGGGTGTGCAAGACTCCTGCTTAGAAAAGCGCGTCCAGGGAGACCCCGCAGACGCAAGAAGCGCCGAGGAGGCTCCCGGACCGCCCGCGGAAAGCGAGTGCCCTACGTTCCAATCAACTTACAAATTGTACAAGCTATAACTGGGGATCTTAAAGGATCTTATCCGTATCCGAAATTATTACCACGAATTTAATACAAGACTAGATTATCCTTAATGTTTTTTTGCTGTAATCCTTATTGGATTGAAGAAATTTGCGACACTCCTGCCGAATTACTGGCTAGCCGAGACCCCACAGCCGCTTGCGGCGAGGAGGCTTGGCAGACAGTCGGCGGAAAGGGAGCGGATTTCTGAAATCAACTGAAACTTTTTTTAAAATAAAAAACTGTAGGCAAAATCAATTATTATCTAGTTTGTCTACACCTGGAATCCCACTATTAATCTCGTAAAAACTTAGCTTGCCACCTTTCTGAAATACCGATAAACCTTTTCTAGCTTTTGAGTTTGCTTCCCCTTTGGACTTTCCATATTACCGAATTCGAAAAACTTCACTTTTTTGATTCCGACAAAATTGAATAGTGCTCTTTTCATCAATATTTTATGCGCATCATTCAACCAGATAAGCGGATACTTTGCAGGTCCCTTCATCGTGGACACACATACGACCGACTTTCCCTTCAGAAGGCCTTCCGGGAACAATCCCTTTTTATCCCTGTAGGCAAAATTCGCAGAAAATAATTGATCAATATATCCCATCAGCATGGCAGGAGGCCTCCCCCACCAGATCGGATAGACAAAGACAATCTTGTCGGCCCATGTAATCTGATTTCTATATTTTTCAAGCTGAGGATCACGATGCATATCACGCCTTCGTTTATGCTCATTGAACTCCAAGAGCGGATTGAAGCCCTCTTCATATAAATCCAAGACCTGCAGCCCCTTTATGTTCGGGTTCTCCTTACTTCCTTTGATGACTTTTTCTAAAAATGCATGGCTTAAGCTTTTTTGATTTGGATATGTGTAGATGACCAGCAAGTTCATGACGTCCCCCCCATTTACCTATCATTTGATAACAATAATACAGCACCATCTTTTTTGTTGTCAAATGATAATTGTATTTTGATAACACTTTTGATATCTTTTCAGTAAGAGGTGAAAGTTATGGACAAAAAAGCTCTTTTTGAAAAAATGGTCACATTTACAACTTCCGTACATCAAGTCACACACGAATTGACACAAAACGCCAAATCGGATGCCATCACGCCGGTACAATATAAAATTCTTGAATATATAACAGTCAGTCAGCCTGTCACACCAAGTGAAATCAGTGACTGTCAGCATATCTCCATGCCTAACACGAGCCGTGAACTGAAAAAATTAAGCGAAAAGAATTTAATTGAAAAAATAAGTGATTCGGAAGATAGGCGGAAACAATACATCCGCCTCTCCAAAGAGGGGGAAATAATGATGAACGAGGCTTTTGCAATCGTAGAATCCCGTTTCCAAAGCCGGCTGCAACATGCATCAAAGGAAGATTTAGCGGAAATTGACCGTGCCCTGGACATTCTTCAAACAAAACTTTTTTACTAAAGGCATAAAAATGGCTCCCGCAATTGAAGTTGAAAAAGAATCGACTTCAATCGCGGGAGCTGCTTCATACATGTTTTATAATCAGGTGCCGCAAAAGGTCCGGTAAGGTTTTGTCGACACAGGCAGTGCGGCGTATTCAGCTTGTTCCTCGCAGTGTGCATAAGGATTTGCAAGAACATCCAACAGCCGTTCCATCACGCTGTAGTCCCCTTGCTCCACTGCCGCTTCCAACGCTTCTTCCACCCGGTGGTTCCGTGGGATCACTGCAGGATTGCTGTTCTGCATCAACTGACCCGAAGATTCTTTCGATTCCTTCTGCCTTCCCAGTCTCGCCTTCCAAAGCTCTTGCCACTGAGCGAATTCCGGTGTCCCGAAAAGGACCGTATCCTCCACTTTATCATAGGTCAAGGCACGGAAGGTATTGGTATAATCGGCACCATGCTTTTTCATCATGCTGAGGATGCCATTAATAAGCGCTTCATCCTGAGTCTCTTCGTTGAATATCCCCAGTTTCGCCCTCATTCCCGCTAACCAATTAGCATGATACAGATCATTAAAATCGGAAATCTTATCTTGTGCCAAAGTAACGGCCTGATCTTGGTCATCATGCAACAGCGGCAATAGGGATTCAGCGAATCGCGCAAGGTTCCAACCCCCAATTACCGGCTGGTTACCATAGGCATAACGGCCTTGTCTATCAATTGAACTGAATACCGTTGCAGGGTCATAGGCATCCATGAAGGCGCAAGGGCCATAATCGATGGTTTCCCCGCTGATCGTCATGTTGTCGGTGTTCATCACCCCATGAATGAAGCCAACCAGCTGCCATTGGGCAATGAGCTCAGCCTGACGCTTTACCACTTCCTGCAGCAGCGAAAGATAACGGTTTTCATCGGCTTCAATGTCTGGAAAATGACGCTTAATGGCATAGTCGGCAAGTGTCCGGAGTTCCTCGATCGTGCCCCATTTTGCAGCGAATTGAAAAGTGCCGACACGAAGATGACTCGAAGCCACACGGGTCATGATGGCACCAGGCAGCCCAGTTTCACGGATTACCGTTTCACCGGTCGTCACCACTGCCAGACTTCGGGTGGTAGGAATGCCGAGCCCGTGCATCGCCTCGCTGATGATATATTCGCGCAGCATCGGTCCAAGTGCAGCCCGGCCATCGCCACCGCGGGAGTATGGCGTTCTTCCTGGCCCTTTCAGCTGGATATCGACCCTCTCGCCTTCGGGCAAGACCTGTTCGCCAAGCAATATCGCCCGGCCGTCCCCTAACATGTTAAAATGACCGAATTGATGGCCAGCATATGCTTGGGCAAGAGGCGAAGCACCTTCAGGAATCTCGTTTCCGGCAAACACCGCAACACCATCTTCGCTTTGCAGGGACTTTACGTCCAAACCAAGAGATCCAGCCAAACTCTCATTGAGAATGATCAACTCCGGTGAACGTACAGGAGTCGGGTTCGTGCTCGTGAAAAACTTTTCCGGTAGACGTGCATAGCTATTGTCTAAATTCCATCCTGTTTCATTAGTCATGGTTTCTCCTTTTCTTATTTTGACTTTTGTATAAAGGTTCTTTCGCTCAAGATTCAGTTAAAACACGCGATAAAACTAAGTTGCAGTCCATATTTTAATGTCTACTTCTAACAATTAATTATACCGTTTCTGCTAGAAAATGGCTCTTTTAAAGTATGGTGAATATCTCGTTCATTTTGGATATCCCCTAGATTTTTGGTGTGTAGTTTCTATTTATGGAGTACTAATTATTTTTTAATTCTTTAATATAATTTATCACCTCTTAATTTAACATTGGTGGTATAATTTAGAAGGTTTATAATTCATTAGTACCAGTAGATATATAATACATTTGGATTAGGAGAGAGAAATATGAAAGAAAAAACACAAAATTGTTTCATTGCTATTTGTTTAATATTAATTTGTTTATCTGTACCTAGTGTAACATTTGGAGCTTCGGATACAGTTGCACCTGCCATTTCTGGTGCTGTTAATAAAACGGTAAATATCAATTCTTCTTTTAACGCTTTATCCGGCGTTACTGCGAAGGACAATGTGGATGGAAATATCACGAAAAACATTAAAGTTTCTGGCACTGTTAATACGAAAAAAGCTGGAAACTATAAACTCTCTTATTCCGTTTCGGACAAAGCTAAAAATAAAACCGCAGTTACCCGCACCGTTACTGTGAAAAAGGATACCGTTAAACCTTCTATTTCAGGCGCCTCTAATAAAACGGTGTATATTAATTCTTCTTTTAATACTTTATCCGGCGTTACTGCGAAGGATAATGTGGATGGGAATATCACGAAAAATATTAAAGTTTCTGGCACTGTTAATACGAAAAAAGCTGGAAACTATAAACTCTCTTATTCCGTTTCGGACAAGGCTAAAAATAAAACCACGGTTACCCGTACGATTACTGTGAAGAAAGATACCGTTAAACCTTCTATTTCAGGCGCATTAAATAAAACGGTGTATACTAATTCTTCTTTTAACGCTTTATCCGGTGTTACTGCAAAGGATAATGTGGATGGGAATATCAGCAAAAATATTAAAGTTTCTGGCACTGTTAATATGAAAAAGGCTGGAAACTATAAGCTCTCTTATTCCGTTTCGGACAAGGCTAAAAATAAAACCACGGTTACCCGTACGATTACTGTGAAGAAAGATACCGTTAAACCTTCTATTTCAGGCGCCTCTAATAAAACAGTAAATATCAATTCTTCTTTTAGCGCTTTATCCGGTGTTACTGCGAAGGATAATGTCGACGGAAATATTACGAAAAATATTAAAGTTTCTGGCACTGTTAATATGAAAAAGGCTGGAAACTACAAACTAATCTATACTGTTTCAGACAAAGCTAAAAATACACAGACTGTTACGCGTACGATTACAATCCTAGATAATATCAAACCGAAATTATCGAATATTAAAGATATTCAAATCAAATTAGGTGAAAAATTTATTGCTTTAGAGGGTATTTCTGCTTCTGACAATAATGACGGAGATATTACTTCAGCCATTAAAGTTGATGGTTCAGTTAATGTCAAAAAAGCTGGATCCTATGTTTTAAAGTATTCGGTGACAGATAAATCAGGAAATACTGTTTCTACCAATCGTACCGTAACAGTGATTGATACACTTAAACCTGTTTTATCCGGCATTCAAGACATTCAACTTAATTTTGGGGAAAGCTTTAACGCTCTAGATGATATTTCCGCTTCTGACAATAGTGACGGAGATATTACTTCTGCCATTAAAGTTGATGGTTCGGTTAATGTTAATAAAGCTGGAACTTATGTTTTAATCTATTCAGTTACCGATCAATCCGGAAATACTGTAACCGCCAATCGTGTAGTAACAGTTGTTGATACGATTAAACCTATAATTATTGGTGCTGCTGATACAATGATAGGATTACATTCACAATTTAATTTATTAGATGACGTTTCTGCTTCAGATAATAACGATGGTGATCTAACTGCTAAAATTGAAACTAGTGGTTCAGTAGATTCAGAGACTGAAGGAAATTACTTAGTAACATATAAAGTAACTGACGCGGCTGGAAATACTGCTGAGATAAGTCGAACAATCACTGTTCAAAAAATAGCTGTAACTGGTGTCTCAATCACTGCTCCTACTTCTATGAAAACAGGAGTGAGCCAACAAGTAGCGGCTA
This sequence comes from Bacillus sp. T-10(2022), assembly GCF_056502895.1. NCBI lineage: Bacteria > Bacillati > Bacillota > Bacilli > Caryophanales > Bacillaceae > Bacillus > Bacillus sp. T-10(2022). The sequence goes on along the minus strand of NZ_CP113518.1, from coordinate 1,013,670 downwards.
TAATCTCCCCAAAGAATGCTACTAATCAACAAATAAGTTGGCATAGCTCTGATGAAACAGTGGCTTCGATAGATGAAAATGGAGTATTAAAAACTTTATCGGAGGGGACAGTAACTATCACTGCAACTGTTGACGGGGTTAGCACTTCTAAAACTTTAACAATATCGGATCGTCCTAACTTGTATTTATATAAATCCGGCTCAGCTACTATAAACAATTTAATTAAGAGCTTATCAATTAACATATACAATTATGAGTCAAAAGAAAGTGTGTTTATAGAGAAGGTCGAAATTTTTGAAAATGATTCTCTGTATTCAACATACACTGCAGAAAAACTTGAAAATTCAGGGATTAACACTACTATTGCTCCTTATTCTAGCTGGGGTATGACCCTTAATTTCAAGGTTGGTATTTGGGCAAATCAAAGTAAGGTAGTAGTGACTATAAGAACCGAAAATGATAAATCGTATCAATATTCTATAGATATTTAACAATATAGGAAATTTACAAAAAGGTATATTGAAGATTCAGAGGTAGGGAAATTTACCCTACTTCTTTTTTCTTATTTTATTTAAATTGGATTAGTTTAGTCATATTTATACGTGTGAACAAATTAATAAAGAAACTTATTCACTAATGCTAAGGCTCACCGTAAATTATTCTCAAAAAAAGCCCGCCATTGATACGGCAGGCTTTTTTTCATCTCTTCTTACTGTTCCGTCCTCCACCCATTCAAGGGTAGTCTTAATTCAATAAAGTCAGGCTGATAAAGGCAATTCCAAATATACAGTACAGAATGAGTGTAAAGGGATGGGGAAAAATAATATATACTATCATACTAATGATCATCAGCAGGATGCTGAAGGCACTTATTTTATCTCTCCACATACTCACCTATGGTCAACTCCTTTTTCTATTGCTTTTCAGCGGCAAGGTAATCATCAAGGACAGGCTTCATTTTGTCTGTCACATAATGGCTTCCGCCGCGATTTTTTACGTCTTCGACAATCGCTGTAAGCAATATGGATGGGGAATCCGCATCAAAGATGACGGCAAAACCATTCTCTGATCCATCTTCACCCTTTTTACTTTTCAGTTCGGCGGTGCCTGTCTTTGCGCCAAGGACCGCTTTCGTGGTTTTAAGGTTATGGGCGGTTCCGCTTTCCCGCTCCACCACTTGTATCAATGCCTCTTTTACGGTATTGGCAACGTCACTTGAAATGACGGATTTGCGTGGTTGTGCTTTTTCATCTGCCAGCAATACAGGCATCACCATATTCCCGTCGTTTACGAATGGCGTGAAGGCCGTTCCTAAATGAACCGGGGACATCAGGACCTCCCCTTGTCCATATGCGGAGTCTGCAAGCAACACTTCATTGTTGATCCCTTTATTGGAAAGCTGGCTCTTTTTCAAATATATAGGCAGCTTATAGTCTTCCTTGAATCCAAATTCAATGGCATGTTCTTCAAATTTTTCGGCACCCATTTCCAAGGCTTCCTGTGCGAAATAAATATTATCGGAATAGGCGAGGGCATCGACCATATCAACCGAAGGAGCATCCTTTACGCGAGTTACGTAGTATCCGCCCCAGCTGTTGTCCTTCTTCCACTGCAATCCGGTAATTTCCCGTTTCTTCTCAGGAAACGTCGTGCCTACAGTCAGCCCGACGGCAGCCGTTATGGCCTTAAAGGTCGAACCCGGGGCATACAGGCTTGAGAATCTGTTTAAGAAGGGAAGCTTCGGATTTTCGCTGTACGACTTCCACTGCTCATCCGTCATGCCGCCAACCATCAAATTCGGGTCGATGGAAGGATAGCTGACCAATGCAAGCATTTCCCCAGTCAAAGGATGCATGGCCGTCACTGCCCCGGCATCTTTTTTCATCGTTTCATAAATTTCGCTTTGCAGTGCCGAATCGATGGTCAGATTGATATTTTCCCCATCAACGGCTTCCACTTCTTTGATGATGCTTTTCTGCTTGCCCGTTTCGCTCTTTATTTGGATAATTCCGCCTTTTTTCCCTCTTAATCGTTTCTCATACACTTCTTCCAGGCCGGCTTTCCCGATATAGTCCCCTTCGTTATATACATGATCGGTATCCTTTTCCAAATCCTCACCCGTCACTTCCTTCACATAACCAATCAGATGTGCACTGCTTTCCTTTTCCGGATAGTACCTGGTTTTTCCGGTTTGGAAGGTGACTCCAGGAAGGTCTTTGCCGGCGATGCTTTCCGGTTTGAAATCTACCGGCATGGTGGCAATCGGTACGAAGCTGTCTTTTGTCACCCATTTTTTATCAAGCGCCTTATTGAAGGTTTCTTCAGGAATATCGAAAGCGCTGCTTAGCTTTTTGATGCTTGCTTCTTTGGAATTCCCCAGCTCACCTGGGATGATTCCCATATCATACACATCTGCATTAACAGCGAGCGGATTTCCATTCCGGTCACGGATTTCCCCTCGCTTCGGCAAATATGTCTGCACGCTGACTTTATCGCCCTTCTCCATTCCCGGTAAGATCAAGGAAGGATTCCACTTCACCTTCCACGCCTCCCCTTCTTCCGTATCCACTTTAGTGAAGGCAGTCTGATAGGAGGCCAGGATTTCACCAAGGAATGTATGGATTTTCACTTTAAAGCTGCCTTCATATGCTTCGATATCTTCATCGTAGAGCAGTTCCTTGGATAAAACCGTGATGGATGAAGCCTCCATCCCTGAAAAGATGGCATCATATTTATCAGTAAAACTTTGTTTGTCATAATCATATTCTTCGAGTTCCCCTTCGGAAATGGCGTGCAGCATCGCGTCATAATCCTGCTCGGAGAATTGTTTTACATAGTCATCGAATACTTCTTCAGGTGTCGCCTTGTCGGCTTTGAGGAAACGCCATAGAAAAAATCCTCCCACTATCAAAGCGAATATCAGCAAAAATAGAGTTACTTTCTTCATCCGTCAATCCTCTTTCTTATAATGGCTGTGTGCCTAATTTGTATTTTTTTCATTTTTCGTTAGTAAGTAAGCGTCTGATAATTTATAATTATAAAATTGAACCCACTAAACAGCCATGTAGCCAAAATGATAAATCCATGACAATAATCTAAAAATTCTGACTTTTAAAGGGGGGATGAAGTGAATGTTCCATAAAACTTTCAAGGTTGTATTGAGAACCTTGCACAAAGGCCAAACCGAGGAATTCGCCTATGTATTCGAAGGGAAGAGCCTGCTGATCGGGCGTGCCAGCCAGCACTCCAAAGCTGATTTCAAGCTTTACAATGACTTTGTTTCCAGGGAACATTGCCGGATTTATATGGAGGAAGGACAGCTCCTCATTGAGGATTTGGCAAGCAAACATGGTACCTCCGTGAACCAGATGCCGCTCGTACCGGGCAATCCCTGTCACATTGAACCGGGGGATTCGATTACTTTAGTCAATGGATTGATTGAATTCATGATCTCCATCGACAACGATTTAACAATGGATTTCACGCCGGTGAACCCCGAGTTACAGCAAACCGTCGCTATCAATGAGCACCTTCAGACCGTGATCATCAATGAAGAAGCACCCATTAAAATGCCGACAAAGGAATTCAATTGCTTTAAGCTGCTTTATGAGAATTTGGACAACCTTATTTCAAAGGAAGAAATTGTCCAGCAAGTATGGCCAGAGAGAGTCGGTGATCCAGAGCAAATTGTGACGGCAGAGGAAATCGCTTCACTTCTGTACCGGGTGCGGAAACGGATAAATGGGCACTTTGCAATAAAAGCCGTCATCCAAAAGGGATATTATATGGAATCCATCATTTCGTTCAATCTATCGGACTTATAATGACAATCATTCAAAGACATGAAAAAAGCATTGCGGATAACAATGCTTTTTTTCATGCTTATATTGGAGATGGCCAGTTTATATGTCCACGGTCCATTATCATTTCTTTGGCAAATCCAGATTAGTGAATTCATCGACTGGAACGATGTCTTCTTCCATATCCATCACCTTCAGCACAACCCTGTCTCCTACATTCGTCAACACAATATCAGATAGCGCATTGACACCAGGATCCACCGAGAACCTCTTGGCATTGCCTTCGACGATTAAATGGAAGACGTATCCATTTGAAAGATTGGCATCATTGATCCTTAATACCTTCCCTTTTATTTCTTTCATCTCAAAACCTTTTTGAGGCGTCACACCGCTGACTTTCCCTAAAGAGGCAATCAGCTTTTTATAATTACGGAAAGCTTCGTCTTTCGTTTTCCCAAAGACCACTTGGGGATTATCGCTATTGGCGTAAACGATCGCCACACCTTGGAACTTGCTGCCCTTTGTAACCGGAATCACATAAGTGGGAGCACCGTAAATCGTATAGAAAATCCCATTAGTGGCTTTCCAGCCTGGGTACTTAGACAAAAACTCACTCGCATTGGCGTTGGATTTTGCTTCCTTTCCAGTCAGAACGGACGTGACGCCTTTATAGTACGTCATTTCACCTGTTTTGGCATTGAAAACACCATAACCTACAAGGGTTTTGGAGTTGCCTTTTGATTTAGCCCGGGTAAAGTCCACTACATAAATCAATTCGCCTTTTTCGTTAAACGTAACTTGCATATTATCCTCATTAGGAATCAGGACATCTTTCTTCGGCCCAATCAGGGACTGGTTTTTCCACCCGTGTATATATTTTCCCCAGTAAGTCCAATACTCCAGGGCTGTTTCCAATGTGAATGTCCGATCTACCCATTTAGGTTCTTTTCCTTTTGGATAGTATTTCGTGTCCCCCGTTTCCGGATTGACCAATACCACCCCGTCCACCACGGGACCGCTGCGGTATTTCAAATAATGTCCGACTGAAGCTACGAAGAAGGGCTTTCCATCTTCATTCGGTTCCAAATATGAATCATGGATGATTTTATTCGGATATGCATTGCGGATGGTCCTTTCCAAATCATGATCAAGGTACTGTGATGGAGCATACAGCATCTTCCCTTTGACAGTACTTGCCCCTTTATCCGTCGATACGGCGGAAATCAGATTATAACCTGGCGTGTATTCCGCTTTCCCGGCTTTTAAAAACCCGTCCATTTCAATGGGTGATGTATAAGCCAATTCATCATTGATATTGGTCAGACGGTATTCGCCTTCAGTGAAATATGATGCATTTTCTATTTTATTAATCGCTGCATCGCCTTTTGCGTCAGCCATTTTCACTGTAACGAGCGGCATGGTTTTTATATCTTGAACTTCTTCCAGCTCTTTTTTCTTATCGACCTTCGCCAATCCATGCAGATCTGCGGCAAAAGTGATCGGGTAAAACAGCATGATGACCCATGCTGCAATCAAAACGACACCTATCAAGCTGTTAAAATGTACGTTCCAAGGTGTTTTTTGCTGCTTTGCCCCTTCATTTCCCCTCCGATTCCGTCTGGTGCTTGAAGATTCACTGGCACTGTACATATACATTCTTGAATCGATGATGAGAATGAGCCCTAGAATAATGGCAAAACTCGAAAAGAATGCAGCGGCAGTAAGATCCAGCAGCATGATATCGATAACGAAAAACAATACGGCAGCAGAAACTAAAAGTCTCAGAACTTGTTCAATGAAAAAAGGTATATCCTTTTTGGTAATTGCGTTTATCCATCTCTGCGGAATCAAGGAAAGTCCCAGTATGGCAAATGGTATTTTCATTAAAATTCCTTTTAAGATGAAACCGAGTAGTGAAAGTATCATGGTTTTAAAAATCTCTCCTTGTCATGTATGTTCCCATTTACCCATTTTATCACTTTTGTACAACTAATTTACTATTTTTTAAATATATCTAAATAACGTCAAAAAACTTCCAATACAATTTACACCAACGATGCTACTTTTACCGATTTATTGTTTATATAGACTCTAGAAAAGGATGGATGCCAAAGGGGACGAAGCCTTATGATTTATGAAGAAACTTACCAATACCTATTAAGGAATGTATCTTCCACTGAATTCGATACGTGTTTGTATGCCTTGCTCCACAGTGATTGGGACGGGGTCATCCAGAGCCCGCTTCATATGATGGCCAGAGGAGTCGGAACGACAGAAAAATACTTAAGGCAGATCGTCAATAAATTCACCGCACCACAAGGATCATTTAAAAAAGTGTTTGTGCCCGTTCATCAAGGTGAAGACGTTTTATATAAGTTTAACCTTGGTCCTGCAAGTAATCTTGGCTATAACAGGAAGACGGACCGTTATTGCAAGAAATACCGTTTCTTATATAGCGATGCTTTCAAAACCTTAACGATTCATGGAAAACGGCTTCTGCTTATGGGTGCTTTCCGAATGTCCGTTTTGAAGTCTGAAGAAGTACTATTCGATTATAATGAAATCATTCCTGATTCAAGCTCGCTATTCACAAGGCAGCGCTTATTGGATGCAATCGATGCCATCCATGACGCTTTAGGCCATATCGTGACGATTTCATTTGCGAGCAGAGCTTTTTCAAAGAAAGAAGTTCTGGTGTTCACCTTTACCGAAGGCGTCTTGGAGCACTATAAGGAAAATAGGGCGGAACGGGCATTATTGCGGAGAACGATTTTTAACTCTGGCTACCTTGGGCATATCAATGATTCTGTATGCAGGGAATTGGAACGGGTCGGTAAATATATTTTCCGTTCCTTTCTGCAAGAAGCGACAAACATCTCCAATGATATCCAAAAGGAACTGCAGAAGTTAGCCCGTTTCGTCTATTCTCATTCTCTTAAGAAATTTGGCCAGGCGCTTCCTGCCAATAAGCAGTTGCTTCTTGCCCCAAAACAAGCCTCTGCTTATTTAAGCAAGATCATGTACAATGAAACATTGGAACAGATGGTCAAGTATGCCCACCAGGCAGAATCCATCAAAAGCCTGCTTGAACGCGTCCATTTTCATAGAAACATCTCAGAGAAAGCTCTTCGCCGGGTAGTGAATGATTTGGAAATGGCAAAACATATCGAGCCCATTCTCCATAAGTACCAGCAAGCAGACTTCATCCGCAATGTACTGAACGACTGGTGCGATACATGGCTCATTTCCCGTGTAAAGACAGTGACCGAAGATTTACGGACAGAAGGAAAAAGGAAAAGTACCGATGATTGTAAGCAGGTTGCTGCCGAATATATGGCTCGCATTAGAAACGATACATATGGCCAGTTGGATAGGCTGTTGACCTTGGTTCTTAAATTCGGCAATCATGCAGTGGCCCCGGCTGTCCGGAACTTTCCTCTCACAAAGAAAAAGGAAACCCTCCAATCTTATTTCGCGATTCAAAAGGAGCGTCTCGATCTTCTCTTCATTCCCTAATATGGCTATTCATAAGTTTTCCAAGAGAGAACGGATCCGTTCTCTTTTTTTTGCTTGTAACGAAAGCCTGTGAATTGAAGAATGACGATTGTTGTTTGGTGATTGGCCCATTGTGGATTTCTCCTCTGAATTCGTGTGTTGCATATGGATCTTGTAGATAAGCCAACTTGGTCATCAAGTTGTTTTGACAGCAGGCCATAACCCGTGTAAGGGCACGGGTATTTATTATGGAGTTATTCTAAGGGTCTTAGAATGGGTCTATATAAAGGAACTGAAAAATGTTCTGATCATCAGTATGAATAAGGGGTTGAATCTCGGCAGACCACCAAAAGAAATGGGCCCCCATTTAGAATGGAAAGCCCTCATGATTTGCTATGGTATTAATAATATTTTCCCCGAACTTTTCCGGCTTTCAAGAAGTCGATGTGCATCCGCCCCATTTTCAAACGAAAAAAGAGTCGGTTCTTTGATGAGGATTTCCCCTGACAGAATCCATTGGAATAGCTCTGCTGTTCTTCTTGTCCGTTCTTCATGGGTAGTCAGGACATTCCAAAGGTCACCACCAATTAATGCCTTGGATGTATCCATTAACATTCTCGGGTCGATTTTTTCTGGATCACCGCCTGCCATCCCAAAAAATACGACAGTTCCTCCAGTCTTGGTCGCACTGAAACTATCCATCAAGGTTTGGCCCACTGATTCATAAACAACATCAACACCTTTACCGCCGGTTACATCCTTAATGGAATCCACCCAGTCCGATCCGTAAAGGAAAACATGATCCGCACCCATTTGCTTGGCAACAGCCGCTTTATCATTCGATGAGGTCAAGCCAATGACCTGACCGCCCTTCATCCTAATCATCTGTGTCAGTAATTGACCGACTCCACCTGCAGCGGCATGGACCAGAATGGTTTCCCCTTGTTTAACCGGATGGCTGTCATGAGTTAAATATTGGGCAGTCAATCCTTGAAGTAAAACGGAAGAGGCCGTTTCAAAGGAAATGCCCTCAGGCAGCGGTAACAGTTTATCAGCTGGAACTGAAACCAGCTCCGCGTTTGCATGGGGAACATCAGCGAACCCGACACGATCTCCTGCTTTCACATGATGGACATCTTCCCCGACATATTCGATGACCCCTGCTCCCTCATACCCTAGAATGAATGGGGGATCACCCACCAAATGATAATTTCCTTTCCTTCTATATACATCAGCAAAATTCAATCCGATTGCTTTCATTCGAACGATCACGGCTGATTTTGAATGTTCAGGTTCTGCAATTTCCCTTACAGACAGAACTTCCGGCCCGCCGAAATCATCAAAGACAAGTGCTTTCATCATCCTAACTCCCTTCAATGGTTCTTCATTCTTTAAGATATAGGATGAACCCTTTGATGGCAAGAAACACAAATGACCGCCCTGCCCTTAAAGGCTAGAGCGGTCACTAAGTTTAATCAATCTGTATTGGAGCCAGGACCGTTCTTTCGTTTATTCGCAGAGTATTCTTTACCGTGCGCTTCATGTTCTGCTATGATATCCGCTTTCGGAATATGGTTATTCTTTTTCGGTGAAGCGATACGGTTGCGGTGTTTTTTTCCCATGATCTATCTCCCCTTCATTAATGCTTTTTTTCATGTTGAACTGTTTAATGCATCTAATGTTAGCTTGTCCGATTACCACAGAAATTACCGGAAAAATAGGCACTTCATAATAAAGGAAAAACCTTCGCGGAGCCCGAATGGATATAAAACTGATATAGGAGGAGAAAAAAATGTTTCCTTTATTGAACACGGAAAGGTTATGCTTACGGGAAATTCATGAAAGTGATGCGGAAGCTCTTTTCCAATGTTTATCAAAAGATGAAGTCACCCGCTTTTATGGCCAGGACTCATTGGAAAATGTCGAACAGGCGAAGGATATTGTAGCATCTTTTGCGAAAAACCACCGTGAAAAACGAGCGATACGATGGGGAATCGGTTTCAACGACCTTGATTCAACCCGCATCGGCGCGGTCGTTTTTCTTGAAAACCTGCCATCAAGTGAGCTCTTTCTTAAGCAGGGCTTCATCCAGGAAGGAATATTAAGGAGTTATATTTACCAAAACGGTATCCCTCATGATACATATGTCTATTCCTTACTGAAGTGAAACAAAAAAACCTCCATTGAGGAAATTCGCAAAATCCCTTCCGATAACTGGCTAGACTAGCCCGCTTGATGCTTGCTTTGATGAGGGCTTTGCAAACAATCGGGAGCGCGATTTAATGCTTGGACCGCAAGACAAATGCTCCGGAATCCGACTAAATGAAGTGGAGTCGAATAAATTTGTGAACGGTCGAATAAACTGCCGGGCAGGTCGAATAACTCCGGCAGCGGTCGAATATACTGCCGGGTAGGTCGAATAACTCCGGCAGCGGTCGAATAAACTGCCGGATAGGTCGAATAACTCCGGCAGCGGTCGAATATACTGCCGGGTAGGTCGAATAACTCCGGCAGCGGTCGAATAAACTGCCGGATAGGTCGAATAACTCCGGCAGCGGTCGAATATACTGCCGGGTAGGTCGAATAAAGTCTCCGGCGGAGATCAAATGGAATGTTTTTTTAGAAAAAACTGTAGGAAAACTGGATTTTCTTGAATTTATCAACAATTGGGGGTTCGGAATAGATTAACTCCGAACCATGATTAAAAAAATCGACACTGCTGCCGATAACTGGCTAGACGAGACCCTCTTGATGCTTGCTTTGATGAGGCTTGTCGGCAGTCGTCGGAAAGGGAGCTGATTTCCGGAACCAAGATTCAGTTCTGTTCGGAGCTTCCTTTCCCCATTCCATTTACTTATTTTAATAAGATAAAACCGCAAATAAACTTCCTTAATATTCCAAATTACCTACAAAAAAAAGTCACCAAAACATGGCGACTCCCACTTCACGATTTAGGTAACTACAAGATAGTCCTTCAAAGCCTGTTGCAGTGTACCCTTTGTTTCTGCTTTATTATCGAGCTGAATCCCTGAACGGATCATTTTCGTAACAACCTCTGGGCGTAATCCAGTCACCACAGCTTTACACCCCATCATTGCCGTTCCATCGAGGATTTTCATCAGATCATCGATCATTTCAACTTCTATTTCGATGATACCGGACAAATCCAAGATCAATGTCTGAATCCGCAGTTTACCTATCTCCATCAATACTTTTTCTTCGATTATCTGTATTCGTGAATGATCGATTGTCCCGATTAACGGAAGGACACAGGTGGTGGAAGTGACGGGAATGATAGGGACGGATAGATTTTCCACCAAGTTTTGCTGAGCGAGAATCAATTTGTCTTTATAATCAGAGTAACTGACGAAAAAGGATTTAAGAAAAACATCAACACTTTCATTCACTCTTTTCTCTAATTCAAAAAAGACCTTGGAATCCTCAATAAACGCTTTCTTATCTTGTTCAAACTTATAAAGAAAGGTCCAAAGCGTTCTGCGAAGGGCTTGAATCCATTCCAGCTTGAATGAAAGCGTCAAGGAGTGGGTTGCCCACGTAACTCCCTCTTTTTCGGCAAATGCAATCATATCCGTTTCATTCTGTTCCACTATATATCGAATGAGCTTATGTGCATTATTCAAAAGGTCGACATTTCCAATCAGTAAAATTTCTTCGATTTTATCCCTGACATTGACTGCTGCTGATAAAAGATATTCTTCAAACTCACTTTTATTCTGCAAAAGGAATTCCATTATTTTATCTTCGTCATAAACAAAACTCACTCTTCTCCACTCCCTTTTTGAATATCCAACTGTGATTTTTGTTACTATTTACTTTCTATATTGGTGGAGTTTTTTCCTGCTAATTGATCATATATTAAAAAGGTGGCAAGTAAATGGTTAAGCCGGTTACATCTCATCTCCTGAAAAAACATTTTTCAATGCGGAAGAGAATATCAGATGGGTGGACGATTTCCCATATTTAATGGCTTCATCAACGAAGTCTTCCAGCGTTTCCATGGAAAATGTACTTATTTTAATAAGATAACTGTATTGACCGGCTAACCGGTGGCATTCCAAAACTTCCGGATGGCTCAAGCTGAATTGATAAAAGTCTTTGCATCGATCCGTTTCGAATAATATGAATGCCGTTATGCTTCTATCAAGTTTTTCAAGGGATATTTCCGTTTTATAACCTTTTATCACTCCGCTTTCCTCTAATTTATTCACACGTTCTTTCGTTGCTGGAGCCGTTAAGGAAACTTCATGTGCCAGTTCTTTCATGGACATTCGACCATTATTCTCCAGTAAGGAAAGTATTTTTTTATCCGTTCGATCCAATTCAATCACCCCTACTTTTTATTATTAACTGATTCCTTTCAAATACATTATAAAATAAATAGAAAAGGAATGATTACGTAATTAATCGTATGTATCAGGAAATTTGCTTTTTATATAATTAACACAATATATATAAGGGGGTTTCTGCTATGAAAAAAGTATTGCTGCTGCTATCCAATGGATTCGAAGCGGTTGAAGCGAGTGTGTTTACAGATGTATTGGGCTGGAATAAATTAGAGGGTGATGGTACCACTGATCTGGTTACCGTTGGACTACATGAACAATTGAAATGCACATGGAATTTCATCGTGAAGCCCGAATTGACCATCGATGAAGTGAACCTTGATGACTTCGATGCTTTGGCCATTCCAGGAGGTTTTGAAGAAGCCGGTTTCTATGAGGATGCCTATGATCAAAGGTTTCTTGATGTAATCAATTATTTTCATAATAAGAACAAAATCATAGCAACCATTTGTGTAGGTTCTCTCCCACTAGGAAAAAGCGGGATTTTGAACGGAAGAAAGGCCACTACGTACAACCATCCAACCAGTAAGAGACAGGGCCAGCTAAAAGATTATGGTGCAATTGTGGTGAATGAACCGATTGTCGTCACGGACAATATCATTACATCCTACAATCCTTCCACAGCATTCGATGTTGCCTTTACGCTCTTGGAAATGCTCACTTCAAAAGATAATTGTAAACATGTAAAGGAATTGATGGGTTTCCATTAAGAATGTCTTCGGAACCTATACAATTTGGATGGTGATTTCCGCTCCAGACACTCGCTTTCCGCAGGCATTCGGCGGAAAGGGAGCGGATTTCTGAAATCAACTGAACCTTTTTTAAAGGAAAAAACTGCAGGCAAACTCGTTTTCGACGAGTTCGTCTGCAGTCTAAGGTTCCCTAATGATTTTCACGTTACTTCCAATAAGCCAATGAACGGGTTTTCATGGATTCACGGAACTGTTTTGTTGATTCTGGCAGGACTTTATTCGTTGCATAATCGATGATGACACCATACTGGCGAATGACATCGAGACTATCCAGCTCGCCCTTGGCGAATTTATCTTCCACGCTTTGTATGTTTTCCTCAAGCCATTGTTTGCGGTTGTTTCTGATATAAGCCCTAGCTTGTTTCGTTGCTTCAAGATCTATTTCGAATAAATCGAGATCTTTATCGATTTCCTTGATCACGACTCCATAATCTTTTTTAGCTCGCTCAATTGAAACATACTCATCGATAACATCTTCCAAAACATCTTCGGGACTTCTTTCAAGCGGATCTCCCAGTCCCCCGCCCCCAGCGGATGGACGCACAAAGGAATCCCCTTGCTGTACTTTTACATTTGAGAAAATCGCACCTAAATATCGTTCGTCTTCCTTGCCCGGATTCAGCCATGCTCCATGAGGGGAAGAAGGAAGCCCTCCAAAAATCCCCCATGTTATTGAACGGGAACGGTCACAGCAATAGGACATGACCGTGTTTTTGACATTGGTGAGTGTACCGCCCTTTTCTACACCGCAACCGCCGCGGTATTTACCCGGTCCGGCAGAGTCGGTAATGATTTCATGCTTCATCGTCACGACTGGCGACAATCTCTCTTGTCCTTCGCATGGCTGTACGCTGAGTCCCAAACCGAATGTCGGCGAAGTGGCGTTCACACCGTCCCGATCATAGCGGCCTCCATGACCGCCTGCCATCCAGTCGTACCACATGAAGTATTTATCCTGCTCCTGGCGTTGATCCCAACCGCCGATAAGTAAATACTCCAGGTTAAATGAGCATGCGATCGCTCTTTCCGGCATGATGTTGGACCAGAGTTCGAAGCACGCACTCATGATTTTTTCATAGGCCCCTGAACAAAAACCGGTTACGGCAATCGGTGCCGGGGCATTGACTACGGAGTTTTCCGGCAGTTCGATTTTCACCACTCTGTAAAAGCCGGAGTTCAGGGGTATTTCAGGAAAGAATGTCTTGGTTCCTGAGTATGCCGCTGATAAAGATGCTCCGAAACCGGCATTTAAAAAGCAGCCGATATAAGAATGCGATCCAGAAAGATCATAAAGGATCTCGTCATCCGTGATGGTCATCTTAACTCGGATTGGAATCAGACCGTCTCCGGCTTCCGGGTCCATATCAATATAATCAACGGTCTCCCAGGTTCCATTCGGTAAAGCAGCAACCTTGGCCCTGGCCAGGCGCTCCACATAATTCTGCACTTCCGAAAAGGCGGACAAAGTCGTATCGATTCCATACTTCTCGATGATGGCAAACAACTGGCGCTCCCCTACTTTGGCCGCTTCCACTTGAGCACGCAAATCTCCGACACGTTCTTCAGGGACGCGCATGTTCAAAGCGAGCACATTGACCACATCTTTTAAAAATGTTCCTTTACTATAAATCCTAAGCGGCGGAATCCTTACCCCCTCGCCGAAATGTTCCTTGGCATTGATATCAAAGGAGCCAGGTGTCGATCCCCCCATGTCGGCCCAGTGTCCATTCGTCTGCATGAACGCAATCAGCTTGTTCTCATGGAAGACAGGCAAGAGGACCCGTGTGTCATTGAAATGAGTGCCGCCTCGATACGGGTCATTGACCAAGAATACGTCCCCAGGATGGATATCACCCTTGAAGTCCTCTATTACCGCCTTTGCCGTTAGATGCAATGTACCTACATGGACCGAAATATCCTGCGTCCCTTGCATGACTGTATTTCCTTCTGCATCACAAAGAGCACAGCTGAAATCCCGATTATAAATGACGAAGGAATAGCATGTCCGAAGGATTTGTTCCGCCATCTGATCTACAAGGTTAACGAAGCCATTTTTTATCACTTCAAATGTCACCGGATCTAAGCCTGTTCCAACTCCAGATTGGCCAACTAACTGTTTATTCGACAATGAAATCCACCTCTTTTTATTTATTTTGGGAAAGAATCAAGTTTCTGTATTTATCAACTTTTGCCGTGAAATTTGGTGGTATGACAGTCGTTGTATCAAGCTGATCCACTATGGCAGGGCCCGTGATTTCTGAAAAGGCCGGAATGAGTTCCCGGTTATAGACGTTCGTATTTACATATCCCTCTTCTTCAAAATAGACATCACGCGTTTCCTTCAAGGCATCTGCAAGTGTGCCTCCAGGTTCATAAGTCGGGAATTCAGGTTTTGGCACAGTTCCGATAGCCGTAACGAGCAGTCCGTAAATTTCCACGGTCTGTTCTTTATCGGAGAAAGAAAATTCGCGTTCATGCTCTTGATGGAAACGGTCAAGGGTCTCTTCCAAAGAAGAAATCGGGCAATCGACTTCTATCGCCAATGAACGCCACTGTCCCATATACCTCATGTCAATATATCTCATCAATGTGGAAGCTTCTTTAGCGACCCCTTCTTCTTGCAATAACTCCGCGGCCTCTTTTTCCATTCCGATGAATTCCTTCTCTAAATCCTTTAACGATACATCCTTGACGTTCTTGACATAGGTTTTGGAGATATCATGACGAACATCGACCAACAGGCATCCCATTGCGGCGGCTACACCCGGATGCGGCGGGATGATGACGGTCGGGATTTCCATTTCCTTGGCCAAGTACGCTCCATGCAAGGGCCCAGCCCCGCCGAAAGCCACAAGTGCAAAGTCGCGCGGGTCGTATCCCCGTCTGACTGAAATCAGCCTTAGGGCATCACACATATTGGCATTGGCCACCCGTGTGATGGCGTTCGCCGCTTCTTCAATCGTATAATCAAATTTCTTGGCGATCTTATCCACGACTTCAATCGCTTTTTGTTTATCCAGTTCCATTTGTCCATCCAATAGTTTGGTGCCAAGTCGTCCAAGAACAATATTGGCATCGGAATTGGTCGGTTCCACTCCGCCCCTGCTATAGCAAGCAGGTCCAGGAACCGCCCCTGCACTTTGAGGGCCATTGCGTAAAGAACCGCCTTCATCCACCCAAGCTAAACTTCCGCCTCCTGCTCCTATCGTCAAGATTTCAATGCTTGGGAACCCTATCGGATATCCATACTCGATATACCAATCTTTCGTAATTCGTAAATCACCTTCATGCATCAAGGAAATATCGGTGCTTGTTCCCCCCATATCCAGCCCAATGGCATTATTAAAGCCGCAAAGCTGGGCGATATGTTTACTGGCAATCGCACCTGCAGCGATGCCGGAGCTTGCAAGTCTTGCTGCATAACGGGGAACGGTTTGGGATGTCATTACCCCTCCGCCGGAGTGAAGCACTAATATGTCATCTTCATATCCCCGTTTAGTCATTTCACCTTCAAGGGTTTTAATATAGTTGCTGACAGTAGGTCCTAAAACCGCATTGACGATCGTCGTACTCATGCGCTCATGCTCAAAAATCTCAGGAAGGACTTCACTTGAAATGCATATATAAACATCCGGGAGTTCCTCCTGGATGATTCGTTTCACTTTCGCCTCATTGCTTCCATTTACATATGCGTTCATGAAGCAAACCGCAATGGATTCGGTACCGCGTCTTTTTAATTTCCTTGCCAGTGACCGTACTTCCTCTTCATTGATTTCCGTCAAGACATTCCCTGCAAAGTCGATGCGTTCTTCCACTTCAAAACGGTCTCTTCTTTGGATATACGGTTTGGCTACATCATCATATGTATCCCATAACTCAAGCTTGGTTCCTCGGCGGATTTCCGATACATCCCGAAAGCCAGCGGATGTAATCAATGCTGTCTTTGGCAATTTCCTTTCAATCAAGGCATTGGTGCCCACTGTTGTGCCATGGGAAAAAACTTTAATATTTTCACAATCTATTTCCGCTTTCGCAATTCCATCCAAAATACCGATCTCTGGATTCAAAGGAGTCGACGACGTTTTCGTAATTGAAATTTCCTTCGTACTTTCATCAAAAACGAACACATCCGTAAAAGTTCCGCCTACATCAATTGCCAGCCTAGTTTGCTTCGTACCTATCATATAACTCCCACCCCTGCTACAAGATTTAAAATACTTTGCCTTGCGCCCATTGCACCGATTAATAGAAATGTGTGAAAGAGTATCAGCCAGCCGCTGGATTTTCTTAGGCCAAAAACGGAACAAGATGAATGATGAAAAAAAAAACCAGTCATATCAATAAGAAATAATTGATATAACTGGTTTTTGATCTAGGTTTAGCTTCGCTGGGCAGCGAAGTCTATTAGATTCGACAGTTATTTATAGATTCATCTTTTAAGTCACCGAGTCCATTTTAGGCGATGGCAGAGTAGAATTTCTACTTGTTTACACTATGGCTATATACTTTATCTTACGTCAATTCATGATAAAGTCAAGTTTATTTTTAGAATATTTAAACAACTGTAGTTTGAGAAATAAGAGTGGGATTTATTACAAAAATAAGTAAGCATAACTGTTTCGCTATGCTTACACAATAATATTATTTATCAGGTGTTTCCGATGTGCCTTCCTCACTGTTTTTGAGGTAAACTTCAGAAATTCCATTCATACCTTCCGATAGTTGTGCTTTTGTATATTCCATACTGCCAACCAGTTTATGAAGCTTCTTATCATTATTCTCTTCTGTAAGTTTAGATTCTGAATCAGTCACATTTTTTCACCTCCATCATTTAGGATGGCAAATCAAGATGGAAATATGTATGACAGGCTTCGATGTTAGACACCCTCTTAAAGTTCATTTTAGGTAAATACTGGGATATCCCATTAGAATCTGTACTTAAAATAAGCAGGAAAAGATTATTTTATGAATCTTTTTTAAAAAATCAGCTGTTTTCAAGCCACTAAAGGGATATACTATAGGATAGCATTTATTACATTTTTGTTAGTATTTTTTCTTGTCACACATTGTGTAATATTTTACAAGTTTTTCTATTTACATCAACAAAATGCTTATTGCAAAGGAGAATTGGATATGTCAGAAACGATTACCCAATCACAAACTGAACAACTTAATGCCCGCCAAAAACAATTAGATGTACTGGACCAATTATTAAAGCCTGAGGTTCAGGAATCATTGAACACTTTAGTTGAGCAGTTACCAAAACTGACTGAGTTAGTGAATATTTTAACAAAGTCTTATGATTTCGCTCAATCGGTTGCGACTGATGATGTTTTGAAAAATGATACGGTCAGCGCCATTTCGGAGATCGCTACACCTGTAGTGGGCTCAGTGAAAGGGCTTGCGGCTAATGCCATTGAAGCTAAGGATCGTGCAGAAGCGAATACTGATGTGATCGGTCTTTTTGGTCTGTTAAGAATGATGAAAGATCCGCAAGCACAAAAGCTTTTCCGTTTCGCCCAAGCTTTTCTTGAAGTCTCTTCAGAACGTAAAAACCAAAAATAATTTGATAAACTTTCAATCAGTAAGGACGGGGGATTAACTATGTCAAAACAAATCGTCATCTTAGGTGCGGGTTACGCTGGATTGCTATCTGCCTTATCCGTACGTGAATATTACAAAAGAGATGAAGTGCAGGTTACCGTGGTGAACCAATTTCCAACGCACCAAATCATCACCGAATTGCACCGTCTTGCAGGCGGATCCATTTCCGAACAAGCCGTTTCCATTCCGTTGGAAAAGCTTTTCAAAGGAAAAGATATCGACCTTGTCATTTCCAAAGTGGAGTCTTTCTCAGTCGATAACAAAGAAGTGAAACTTGCCAATGGTTCCACTTTATCTTATGATGCCCTGGTCGTTGCTTTGGGAAGCCAAACAGGATTCTTCGGCATTCCGGGACTTGAGGAAAACAGCATGGTCTTGAAATCCGTAAATGATGCAAACAAGATCTACAAACATATCGAAGATCGCATTCGCGAATATGCACAAACAAATAATGAAGCGGACGCAACCATCGTGATCGGCGGCGGCGGATTGACGGGCGTCGAGCTAATCGGTGAAATCGTGGATCACTTCCCTAAAATCGCTAAAAAGTTCGGAGTGGACTTCAAGGACTTGAAAATCAAGCTTGTGGAAGCTGGTCCAAAAATCCTTCCGGTCCTGCCTGACCACTTAATCGAACGTGCGATGACAAGCTTGGAAGCACGCGGCGTTGAGTTCTTGACAGGTCTGCCTGTAACGGGTGTTAAAGGCAATCAAATCGAATTGAAAGATGGACAAACGATAACGGCCAATACGCTTGTTTGGACAGGCGGAGTTGCGGCCCTTCCTATCGTAGGCGAATCAGGCCTTGAAGTGGACCGCGGCAAAGCAACCGTTAATGAGTTCTTGCAATCCAAATCCCATAAAGACGTATTCGTCGTCGGGGACAGTGCCGTTGCTTTCCCTCCAGAAGGCGGCCGTCCATACGCTCCTACTGCTCAAAATGCTTGGCAAATGGGTGAGCTTGTTGGTTACAACCTATTTGCAGCCTTTGAAGGCAAGAAACTTGAAGCATTTTCACCTGTAAACTCAGGTACACTTGCGAGCCTTGGCCGTAAGGATGCGGTGGCAACAGTTGGGGCCAATAACACATCACTTAAAGGTCTTCCGGCTACATTGATGAAAGAAGCAAGTAATGTTCGCTATCTATCACACATTAAAGCCCTATTCAGCTTGGCTTATTAATTCATGATCGCCGTGACATGTTCACGGTACATGCCCTTTATTCCCATTTGGGAGTAAGGGGCATTTTTCATTTCAGAAAAGGCGGACACCCTAATTGAATTGTCCTGCCATAACTCTACATTACTATTTTACTCTCCGCCATTTTTATTAGCCCGTTTGTCGTTAACCAACGTTCAAGTTTGTACCATTCTGCATATCATGTAATTAACCTTATTAAAGGAGGGGTCTTTATGGCGAAAGGAAAAAAAGGAAAAAAAGGAAAAGGCGGTTCGTCTGGCAGCAGCAGCTGTAGCTCATCTACTGGAAGCAAGTCCAATGGAAGCAAGTCCAAGGGAAGCAAGTCCAAGGGCTGCAAGTCCACTGGTAGCAAATCCACTGGTAGCAAGTCCACTGGCTGCACATCTACTGGCACCACAACCACTGGCACCACAACTACTTGCACCACAACTACTGGCACCACAACTACTGGCACCACAACTACTTGCACCACAACTACTTCAAGTACTTCCACTGGATGTGGAAAGAAAAAAAGAAGAAGATAGTAGTTAATTCTTAGATGCTTCAACTTAATCAATCTCTGGTTGATTAAGTTGAATTTTTTCATACATTACATGTTTGCGCTTGACCATAATACATCTTCAAGAAAGGAAGGTGAGTGTATGCCTTATCATATTCCATCTTATTTCTTAATGATTGAAGAAGAAGATCTAGAAGATTTACGTGCGGACGTATGGAGTAATGACCCCATTCCCGCCTATTTGAAAGTGGAAAACGACATTTATGATATCGATATTGCCTATCGGGGCTCTTATACCCGAAAATTCAGGAAAAGATCCTATTGGATTGATTTCATCGAGCCAGAAAAATTCTTTGGCGCCCACAAAATCCATCTCAATGCCGAATACAAAGATCCTTCCCTCATTCGCAATAAACTCTCACTCGATTACTTCCAAGACCTTGGAATTCTTTCCCCCCATAGCCAGCATATTGACTTATACCGTAACGGCTCTTGTAAAGGGGTATATTTACAACTGGAGTCCGTTGATGAATTCTTTTTGGAAAAAAGAGGACTTCCTGCCGGTCCCATTTATTATGCAGTCAACAATAGTGCCAACTTTTCATTGGAAAGGGATGGGAAACTAAAAGAATCCCTTGTATCAGGCTATAAACAAGCGTTTGGAAAACCGTCCGATGATGAATACCTTATTGAATTGATCAGAAAAATCAATACCACCCCGCTTGCCAAATTTCCTGAAGAAGTCTCGCAGCATCTTGATATCCATAAATACTTACGCTGGCTGGCTGGAGCTGTATGTACTATGAATAACGACGGTTTCACTCATAACTATGCATTATATCGCAATAGTGAAACAAACTTATTTGAAATCATTCCTTGGGATTATGATGCCACTTGGGGACGCAAGGTCAGTGGCGGGATCATGGAGCACACATATGTCCCTATTGGAGGAAAAAGGACAAATCACCTTAGTCATCTACTCTTGCAGGTTCCGGAATACCGTAAGTTCTACAAAGACCTCTTGGTTGAACAATTGGAAACCACATTTACTGTGAATCACATGGAAAATAAAGTATTATCGCTGCACCAGGCGATACGTCCTCACATCCTTCTTGATCCATATAAAAAGAATAAATTGGATATATTTGACAAGGAGCCAGAATTCATCTTCGAATTCATTCGCAATCGCAGTGATTACTTAAATAAGCATCTTGGTGACCTAGACGAAACAAAACTGAAAGCCAAGCAGGACTGGAAAAAAGCAATTGAGGCCGTATCACCAATCTGTATTAAAAATACGGGGAAATATGGCAGGGGAATATATGCGGTAAGGGATATTAAAAAGGATGAACTCATCGAGGCATCACCTGTCATCATTTCACCGAAAAGCGAATGGAAATATTTAAAGAAAACGTCACTCTTTCATCACTGTTTCTATTGGGGAGATGACGATGAAACGGCCATTGCATTGGGAAATGGATCGCTATTCAATCATTCATACACTCCGAATGCGACGTATGATAATAATTTAGATGATTTAACGATAGACTTTTATGCATATAAAGACATAAAGGCTGGCGAAGAAATCACGATCAATTACAACGGTGAAATTGATGATAAATCTCCCTTATGGTTCGATGTCATCGAATAAGATTTTAAAGAATCCATTTTGAAAGTTCAAAATGGATTCTTTCTTTTACCTTTACATTTTTTTCGGCGCGGAAATTCCCAATAAACTTAGCGCATCCTTCAATACAATCGCTACGGAAAAAGCGAATGAGAGTTTCATTTGTTTCCATTCATCTTCAACTAGGATCTTTGTATGTGCATAATACTTATTGAATGCACGCGATAAATGCAAGCTGAATTTCGCGATTTGTGATGGGTCGGCTTGTTCAAACGATTTTTGGACAATGCTCGGATATTGCTCCAGCAGCTGGATGACTGGCCACGCATATTCACCTAAAGCGTCAAAAGTGATGGCCTGCTCGTTAAATTCACCTTTTTCAAGCAATGAGGAAATTCGCGCATAAGTGTACTGTACATATGGACCCGTTTCTCCCTCAAAATTCATCATTTGCTCTAATGAAAAATCAATATCGTTCATGCGGTTATTTTTTAAATCATTAAAAATTACCGCTCCGACACCGACCTGTCTTGCAACCAGTTCTTTCTGTTCAAGCGCTTGATTTTTTTCTTCAATATTGCGCTTCGCAGTTTCGATCGCCTCTGCCAATACATCCGCAAGGAGCACGACTTTCCCTTTACGTGTCGACATTTTCTTACCGTCTTTTAACATCATGCCAAATGCTACGTGCTGCAAATCCTTTGCCCATTCATACCCCATTTTTTCAATGACGTTAAAGAGTTGTTTAAAGTGCAAGGATTGTTCGTTTCCGACAACATAAAATGTTTTCTTCGCCTCATACTGTTTTTTACGATACATGGCGGCAGCTAAATCACGCGTGGCATAAAGTGTCGCACCATCCGTTTTCGTAATCAAACATGGCGGCATATCTTCCAATTGCACGACATAGGCACCTTCGGATAGGGTAAGTAAGCCTTTTTCTTTTAGTTCCCCGACAACCGCATCCATTTTGTCATTGTAAAACGCTTCGCCGGCATAGGAATCAAAACGGATGCCCAATAAATCATAAATCGTCTCAAACTCTTTTAGAGACGCATCCCTGAACCATTTCCACAATGCCAGTGCTTCCTCGTCCCCATCTTCAAGCGACTTGAAGCTTGCGCGTGCTTGTTCATTCAACGATTCATCACTTTCGGCTCTATCATGGAACTTCACATAGATCTTCAATAATTCCTGAATCGGCGAAGCTTCGATCGCCTCTTTGTCGCCCCACAGCTTATACGCGACAATCAACTTGCCGAATTGCGTGCCCCAATCTCCTAAATGATTAATACGCACGGCATTGTAGCCATTTTTTTCGGCGATGTTAGCCAGTGCATTCCCTATGACCGTTGAGCGTAAGTGCCCCATGGAAAAAGGTTTGGCAATATTCGGGGAGGAATAATCAATCACGACATTTTCCTGTACAGGCTGCATCGAACCATACTGATCCTTTTCACTTAATACCGTTTGCAGCACGTTTTCCGTCACCAGCTGTTGATTGACGAAGATATTCAGATAACCACCCACAACGTTCACTTCTTGGATCAACTTGCTATTTAATTGTTGGGCTATTTCAGACGCAATCACCTGAGGCGACTTTTTGAATTTTTTCGCAAGAGTAAAGCATGGAAAGGCAACATCACCTAAATCCATCAATTTTGGCTTTTCCATTAATTTTTCTATTTCACTTGCTGGCATTTCATTGTTCAAAGCAGTTGAAATCAATTCTGCAATTGGTTTATTCATCGTCATTTTCCCTCCTAAACAAAAAAGCCCCCGCCTCTAAATAAGAGACGAGAGCATGAATTCCCGTGGTACCACTCTAGTTGCCACAAATTGTGACCACTTTCCATTGTTAACGAGGTGACTCCCCGATATTCCCTACTAAACGGTTCAAGAAATTTCTCCAAAGTGCGCTTCATTCATCCGTCCTGCATTAGGCTCCCACCATCCCTAACTCGCTTTCCATTTCAAAATGAACTACTCTCTTCATCACAGAATTTTCAATATTATAATTTAATCCATCGTACACAATTTAAAAAAACGTGTCAACAGAATTAAGTAACAAATCTAACCTGCCGGTAACTTCATTTTATCCTTGATGGTGGAAAAATATTTCCTTACTGTCCCAATTGTGCCGCTTTGCTGATTAGACGGCTCAATTTTTGATTGACCATCGGCTAACAAACCTAACACTCCCATATCCCGGCCATTATTGCTGGAAGACTCATCTATAAGATCTGGGGAATATATTCGCTTGCCATCCATTATGCTGCGAATCGAGCAAGCTAACTCTTCACCCGGGCTATCCTTCAATAAATAACCACTTACATTAGCCTTTATTGCGAGTTGAAAATAACCAGTCCTTCGGAATGTCGTTAAAATGACCACTTTACATTCAATTGACCTTAATGCTTCTGCTGCCTCAAGTCCGCTCATTACAGGCATCTCCATATCCATGATACACACATCAGGCTGTAATTGGTGTACAAGAGCCACCGCTTCTTCTCCATTACCCGCTTGCCCGACAATTTCTATATCTTCTTCAAGATTGAGTAGAGAACTTATTGCCTCTAACAGCATTTGCTGATTCTCTGCAATGACAATTCGAATCATTTTAAGTTCTCTCCTTTATCGAGTTCCTTATATGAAGCAAAGACTCCCCCAAATCCGAGGATTATTAAGGGAGTCTGGAATGATACATGAACGTTACAGTTCAGATTTCACTTGAGCGGGAACACTTTTTTTCGTTAAATATTTTATATCTTTGAAACCGACAAAATTCTTGGATTCCTCATCCCATAAACGGAAACGGAGTGAGCGCAAGCTTGTCGCAAGAGTAATCGTTGGAACGTTCTCTAAAGGCTGCGTATTATTGTGCGCCATTTCCAATTTATAGTTAGGTACCCTTGGACTTAAATGGTGAACATGATGGTAACCGATATTACCAGTAAGGAACTGCATCAGTTTTGGAAGCTTATAAAAAGAACTTCCTTCCACTGCTGCCAATACATATTCCCACTCCTCATTTTCTTCAAAATAAGAGTCCTCAAATGTATGCTGGACGTAAAACAGCCAAATGCCGACTGAACCAGAAATCATGAAAATGGAACCTTGTACCAGAAGGAACGACTGCCAGCCTACTGCAAGGCAAAGCAATGCCGCTAAAACGACGATTAATGCATTCGTCAAATACGTATTATTTTTTTCCTTCTTTCTAGCACCTTTACGGTTAAATCTATTTTTAAGAAGGAATACATAAATTGGTCCCAAACCAAACATAACCAATGGATTGCGATAAAAACGATAGGCAAAACGAAGTTTAAACGGTGCAGCCAAATACTCATCGACAGTAAGGGTCCAAATATCCCCTGTACCCCGCTTATCCAAATTACCGCTTGTTGCGTGATGCACCGAATGCTCATGTCCCCATTGATCAAACGGGAATAAAGTCAAAACACCCATGATAGTCCCGACTATTCTATTCGCACGGCGGCTTTTGAAAAACGAATGATGCGTACAATCATGAAAAATGATGAATATTCTTGTCAAGAAGCCAGCAGCAATCACAGCTGGTATTAAAGCTAACCAATAAGAAACGGAAAGACTTATATATGCCAGGTACCATAAAATAATGAATGGCCCCAAGGTATTGATGATCTGCCATATACTTTGCTTTGTCGTTGATTGTTCAAAAGGAGCAATTTGTTTTTTCAAGGATTTCGTATTTTGCAAGGTCATTATTCAATTGCACTTCCTTTTATTTGTCGTTATTACATAGTATAAAGAAATCAACCTGAAATTATTAGTACCAGGTGTCATGACTAGAAGATGACAAATGTCATGTACAAGTCATTTCCAGCTGCAAACGTAAAAAAGGTCAACCAGTAAAAACCGGTTAACCTGTTCACATTTATAGGATTTCATTATCTTCAAAATGACAGGTGGCCTCACTTTAAGAACAGGACTGCCAATTTTTCAATGTCAGGCTAACAGTCCCGGCAGTTAGCAATTGAAATCCAGTTACTCCCCTTTTAAAAACAAATAAAGACCATAATCCGTCGAAGTAGAGGCATATCCCATTTGGCGCAACATGGCTGTGATATTGCCGCGATGATATGTTCCATGATTCACGACATGCGGAACCAATTCGGCAACACTTGTTTTCATTTGACCGCCAGCTGGATTCTCAATTATAAGAGGCTTATCTAAATTTTCTTTTTGGCTAAGCAGCGATTTGTACCGCCCGGACAACTCAAAAAACATGGCCTCCATTTCCTCCAATTCCTTTGACTCTGTTTGTTCCTTCAGTTGTTCTGCCAGCTCCAACGCATGGTTCATGCTTTTACCGGAAAAAACCTCCACCCAACCCAGATCGGAAAGATACACATGGGCCATCACACTCGATATCGATGAAAACACACTTTGAACTTCTTGATGGTAAACATCCTTTGGAATCTCTTTTAAGCGGTTGAAAATCTGATTATTTGCCCATACGTTAAAACCATAAAACTGTAATGCAAAATGTGACATATTAACTCTCCCCTTCTACTTACGAATCAATTGTCCTTCATACGGAATAATTCGTCCTTCAGTGAAATAATTCGACCCACGAACGGATTAATTCGTCCTTCAGTGAAATAATTCGACCCATGAACGGATTAATTCGTCCTTCAGTGAAATAATTCGACCCATGAACGGATTAATTCGTCCTTCAGTGAAATAATTCGACCCACGAACGGATTAATTCAACCCACACGAAGGTTAGAAATGCCTTTCCACAATGTACCTCTATTTTAAAGCTATTCTCCATAGTAAACTAGTAAAGTTAAATTTTACAAAGGGGAATAAAATAATTGTGAAAAAATTCTTTGGATGTTTTATTATGTTAAGCCTTCTTTGTATGTGTCTCTTTCCAATCAGTGGTCATTCTTCAAGTAAAAACCAATCCATAGGTTCTGTTAAAGTGGACAATACAAAAGTTTTTAGTTCTCCTAAATTAGGTTCTACCCTATTAAAGACCTTAAAAAAGGGCGAGGCGTTTCCCGTCATTTCTTCTTCCGTTGGGGATTCCGCAGGTCCTATCATTCATAAAGTGAAGCCTGGAAACACATTATGGAAAGTGGCAAATCAATATGGTGTTTCAGTAAGTGAGCTGCAAAAAGTAAATAAATTAACCTCTTCCGAAATAACTGTTGGCCAAAACCTGAAGATCCCCCAGAAATATAAGATCCATAAGGTTGTATCAGGAGATACATTGTGGAAGATCTCTAATAAATACAAGGTAACAACAAGTGATTTGACGAAATTAAATAACTTACATACGGTTACCCTTAAAGTTGGCCAAAAATTGAAGGTTCCGGATTATTACTACCAGGTTCAATTGCTTGGCGGAAAAAAGGGCTGGATAAAGAAATCCCAGCTTCAAAAAAAGGCGCAAAACCGTATCGTCATGGGCTGGAAGCATAATGGATCAAAAGAAAGCTATACCCAGCAACTTAAACACCCCAATTTGAATGTAGTATCTCCCCGTTCTTATACGCTGACGGATACCGGTAATTACGTTTCCGTTTCTGTAGATACAAAATACATCCAAGCTGCCCATAAACAAGGAAAACAAGTTTGGCAGCTTATCGGGAATAAATTTGACCCTGTTTTAACTGATTCAGTACTAGGCAATACCAAAAAACGCCAGAAATTAGTTTCAGCTTTACGCGATTCACTTGTTAAAACGAAAAGTGATGGAATAAATGTAGATTTCGAAAACATCGACCCCAAAAATAAGAAGGACTTTGTACTTTTCATTGGCGAACTAAAAAAGGCACTAAAACCGCATGGAATTAAAGTGTCTGTGGATGTCACCCGAGAAAATGACGACCCTTATTGGTCAAAAAGCCTAGATAGGAAAGCACTTGGCAAAATAGCGGACTATATAATCATAATGGGTTATGACGAGCATTGGGGAGGGAGCCCAGTAGCCGGGTCCGTTTCCTCGTTACCTTGGATCAAAGAAGGAACCAAGCTTTTAATGAAAGAAGTACCTGCTCATAAGATCATATTGGCTGTACCATTTTATACGAGAGAATGGGTGACCGATTTGTCGACCAAAAAAGTGAAAAGTCATGACCGTACCATGGCTGAGGTCAACAATATCATTTCATCTCATAAACTTAAAAAGGTATGGGATAAAAAGACTCAACAAAATTACGTGGAGTATACTTCCAAAGGGAAAAAGCATCAAATTTGGATAGAGGATAAAAAATCGATGAAGCTCCGTATTGACCTGGTAAAACAAAATCATCTAGGCGGTGCAGCTGCTTGGTACATTGGATCAGAAACCCCTGACATATGGGATGTCTATCATTTTAATCAATAGGTAAATGCATAAAGGAAAAAGGCCTCACATTGTGTGCGGCCTTTTCTGCATGACTTCATTTTCAGTCGGTCTAGTCGTCTTAAGTGAATAGACTACCCCAATAAATATCAAGGAAATACCGAGAACTTGAATACCGTCCGGTTTAAATCCTGAAAGCAGAATATCCAAAAGGATGGCAACTGCCGGATCGACAAAAATCATGAAAGATACTACATTTGTAGGCAAATGGCGAATACTATTAAAAAACAGCAAATACACGACGCCTGTATGGATGATGCCGGTAAGCACCGTATAAAACCATTCGGAAGAATTTAAAGTTGTATATACGGAATAATCGACAAAAGGAATCAGTAATAGAAATCCAATGAACATTTGCAGAAATGTGGTCGCATATACACTGGTCTTTGTAATGCTCTTTCCTAAAAGCATGGTTGCCGCATAGAAAAAGGCAGCAATGATTCCATACATGATGCCTTCCCATTCAGGAGATGATGATCGAAATCCATCTGTTCCCATAATGAGTAATGTGCCAATGAAGCAAAGGGAAATGGCCAAGATGGAGAATACATTCATTTTCTCCCTAAAGATGAGGCTCCCTATAATGAGTACAAGGATCGGCGCTAAATGATAAAGCGAAATGGCGATTGTCACCGATATCAGCTCAAAAGATTTAAAGAGGAATATCCAGTTTAACAAGTTGGCCACCGCGCAGAAAATGATGAGCATTACCTCCCTGCCATTCCAAATTTCGTTCTTGAAATGTCCGGTAATCATCCAGGCTGCACATAAGAATATGGCAGCACAAATGCAGCGAACAAAAACCAGTTCCAATGCGGGTAGTCCTGATAGTTCTGAAAAGAAACCGACAGAACCAAAGATTGTCATTGCTAGAGACAGTTGAAGAAGTGCTATTTTATTCATTTAATTTCCCCTCATAAAATTTCCATTTTTTACATTCATACTATCATTTCTCGGGCATGCCGTCACGAGTAATGATATTTGACCACATTTGATCCGGAATACTTAATTTACACCTGCTATCACGCGGCAAGGCTGTCATGATCTCGTCTTCCCTGCCTTCCTGTATTTTGGCGGCCCAGTCCGGTTCCATCAGTAATTCTCTTCCTAATGCGAAAAGCGGTATATTTTTCTCAAGCACAGCATTTGCTTCCTCTGGAGTATGAATCGATCCAAGAGATATGAAACTGGTCCTGCCAGCTATGACATCGCGGAAAATTTCGCTCCTTGTTAACCCCTTGTTCAATCCGCTTCTAGGCATGGACCAGACATTTTTAACAGAAAGATGTAAATAGGAAAGCCCTTGGGTTGCCAATTTATCTACCAACGCAGCTGTATCATCCATTTTCAATCCGCCTTCTTCCGGTTCCTCGGGGGAGAAGCGATATCCAATAACGAATTCCTTGTCTGCGTATAGATCACGGATTCGCTTCACCTCCGCGATGACGGCAAGTGGAAAATGCATTCTATTCTCCAAACTCCCTCCCCAATGATCTCTCCGTCTGTTAGAGTGGGGTGAGAAAAACTGCTGAATGAGATATCCATTCGCTCCATGGATTTCCACGCCGTCGAATCCTGAACGAATGGCATGGCGTGTTGCTCTTCCAAAGTCTTGAATAGTGTATAGAATCTCAGTGTGGCTCATTGACCTTGGAATGTACTCCCCGCCCTTTTCTTTATAAACGCTTGCAATGATTCCGCTCGGACTAACCATTTTTTCTCCGCCCGTACAGCTTGGAAGGCTCTCGCTTCCGCCATGATGAAGCTGGAGAATGGCTTTTGCACCTTTGGATTTGATTGCTTTTGAAAGCTCTGTGAGTCCAGCTATGCTTTGTTCATCATATACTTTCATTTGCCGGGGAAAGCTTGTCGCAACAGGGGAAATGGCGGCAGCGGCAGTAATGAACAACGCAGGTCCATCTGCCCTTCTTTTATAGTAAGCTAATTCCTCGTCAGAAACCAAGCCATCCTCTTGACCTGAATAAGTGGTCATCGGGGCAACTACAATCCTGTTTTTAAGAACCGTTCCATTAGAAAGCGTGTACGGTGAAAAAATTTGCCCGTATTTTCGTTTCATCATTTTCCCATCACCCATTCGTATTTTATTTTTGTAATTTTATTGTATTCTCGACCACATCATAAGTAAAATGAATGTTTTTCATTACTTGGATTAGAGTTTCTCATGTATAATTCATTAGAAGAAGGGTGTGGGGCATTTGAATTTTTTTCAACTGGAAGTCTTTTTACATGTTGTTGAACACGGAAGTTTTACGAAAGCGGGAGACCGGATCGGACTGACTCAATCAGGCGTGAGCCATAACATTACAGCACTTGAAACGGAACTTGGTGTGACTTTATTGAAGCGTGACCGAAAAGGTATTACTCTCACGACTGCGGGAGAACAAGTAATTCCACATATGCGGGACATCGCTGCCAACCTTGCACATATCGAACAAAAGATTGCAGCTGTGAATGGAATGGAAATCGGTAAAATAACGATCGGCAGTTTTCCAAGCTTCACTGCCAGATTCATACCGCAGCTATTCTCTATCTTTAAAGAAAAATACCCTAATATCGATTTGCTGATTCATGAAGGTGGATATGAGGAAATCTTAAAATGGATCGAAGAAGGAACAGTGGACATCGGCTTTGCAGCAAAACCAGTAAAGAACGTGGAATTCATCCCTCTGCTAAATGATCCTCTATCAGCTGTCGTATACGAAGGCCATTCGCTTTCAGGGAAAACCTCATTGAACCTAGAAGACTTCGTTGGTCAACCATTCATCATGCTGCGATCCGGCTGTGAAACTCTTATAGAAGATAGATTCCTGGAAGCCAAGATAAAACCAAACATTTCATACGACATTAAAGACAATCAAACGGTGCTCTCAATGGTAGCAGGAAAATTAGGCATCACGATTATGCCCGACCTGGCTTTACCGGAAAAACCCGAACGCATCAAAAGCCTGCCCTTGAACCCGGAACTTTCCCGGGAGATAGGATTGGTCATGAAATCATCTAAACACCTATCACCAGCAGCAAAGGAATTTACAAAAGTCGTTCAAGACCACTTCATCTGGTAATGGGCATTACGAAAAAAACAAGAATCCCCTTTTCATGAAAAAGGGGATTCTTTCCGTGCCAGTGATCATCCAAAGAATAAATCCAGCAGATTACTGCCTGCAGATGATTGCTTATTATAAAACTCCGAATAACCGCACTGCTTGCAATACACAACAGTAAATTGATTATTCTGGACATCGAACATTTTTGACAACCCTGTTCCTGTCATGGCTACATCCTTCTTAGCCGCATCATTGCTTCCGCATTTCATACATCCCTTTTCGCTCATGATCCTTCATCTCCCAAATTATTAAAATGATAAATGCTGATAAATACCGGAGCTTCCCAGCACCGTACACAATTACATATACGGATAACCTGGATAAATGGTTTCGGAATTCATGCAAAAATATGTAAATTCCATTGAGTACTGTTTTTATTGGCTACCTTTTTTATTACGGTTAGATTTTATGGTAGGCAAAGCATTATACACACTAATTGCAAAATAATAGATTAAAATCATATGCATAGCATCACTTATAGGAACGGGGGTATCATCAAGCTTAAAAATAGCAAATAAAACATATACCCCAACGAATATGATCGGATAAATGATGTAATGATAGATGAAATTTTTTATGAACATATTATTTATCGCATCGCTTTCTTATTTACTTAAACGGCCAAATTCTTTAATATGGACCTCCCCATGTAAAAGGGGTGTTTTTCTTATTATTATATATTTGGTCCCTCCGCAGGTAGAAACTGTCTTCCTCAAAAAAAGAAAAGCTCTGTAGAAAATCCCATTCCACAAAGATTTCTTCAAATCTATTAGTATTTTACAAAGCTAGAGTAGTGACAGGCTGTTTTATCCTGCATTATGATATTTCTTCTTATTTTATATGAGTAATCAAAGGTCTATATCTTTAAACGCCACTTTAAATGGTATAGAATTTAATGTGCCTTCTTCGATTAAATCAAATACACTTTTATACTCTTGAGAAAAACTCTCACTAACCAAGGTTAGGAAAAAAAGACCTTCATTTTGGCTTATCCAGTATTCATTATCTTGGAAATTAAAAACAAATTCTTCACCATTTAATAATCTTTCTGTTAGCTCAGCTAATGTCATTTATTACTCACCTCATCTTCATTTCCTAATTTTAATTTCAATACCATTTACCTCTTTTTCCGTTAGTAAATTTATGTCTATGTGATACTTTAGGATGTTGCTTCGCATTCCCATGATTAGTATAATCAATATCATCTTTAGGTTTTCCGTTTTTGAAATCATTAAATGACATCTGCATCATCCAATCGTATTTCTGCAACCCTTCCACCTGGAACACACCAAAATTCTAAGGTAATATTTCGTTTATGGTCAATGTAACCGATAATATCGGCTCCCTGTTCATAACTTTTATAATAATGATCTCCGTACTTCGAAAGGACTTCCGCTTTCTTACTTCCTAATTTAATGCCTTTGCTTGTTTGAAGGGAGTTTTCAAATGTGTCGTCGTCCGTACTTGAAATGATCAACCTCATGATTTTCCCTTTATCCTCGTCTGTATTGATAGAGGCCGTTTTTAACCCGCCTTTCCAATAATAATAATCATAAGCATTATTATTATCTTGATCGATGGGTTCTCCATATTCCCTAATGAATTCTGGACTCGATATGTTATCCAACACTTTAAATCCCCCGATGGATTCATCAGACAAATCTGTTGATTTTGTCAATTTTTGAGAGAATGCCGAGTACACATAGAAACCTAATGCTGTTCCAATAATAATAAGTACAATGACTAACTTTCGTTTATAATGCATTTTCCCCATCTTTAAATCTGCTCCATCTCTATCGGTTTATTTTCGCATAGGTCGAATTATTCAACGTAGTCTGGATTATTCTCGCGCAGGTCGAAATTATCGGTGTGTAGGCCGAATTATTGGGCTTCCCTAGTCATTCTGCACCACTATTACACAACTGAATATCCTCATATTATCTTATACGGATAATTTTGGATAAAGGTTTCACTTTATGCCAGATTCTAAGTAGCAACATTCCTATTACATAAGAAAAACCGAAATCAGCCACTGATTTCGGTTTTTCCGGTTAGGATTATTTAATTAGTGATATCTTTTTTCTGGAAGAAGAAGAAAGTTAGCGCTAAAAAGATAAGATAATAGATGCCGAGTACCCCCATCGAGAATCCAAGTGTAGCTCCATCGAACATTTCTATGGTTCCTGAAATATAGCCCCTTAAATCGAGATGAGGGAATAAGACGAACTTTAACCACTCGTATTTTCCGATGAATGATTGAATAACCATATTTAATGTCGAGGAAGCAAATAGGATGAAAATGGATATACCTACTGCAAGTGCTTGGTTTTTAAATAATGTGCTTAACATGAAAGCGATGGTCGTGATGACTAGGAATCCTGGTATCCAGTAAACGATCATGTCCACGAAATAGTCGCCAACTACAACCGGACTGAATTCAGCGAAAGATGCAGGATCTAGAATTTTGTCTGAATACGAGCCATTGCCAAAGAATATGATTCCGATTAGATAACTGAATATAAGCAGGCTCGCAAGTAGTAACGCTGCAAATAACAGGGAAGTAATATATTTGGAAAGTAGGATCTTCCAACGTTTATAAGGCCTGATCAACAGTTGTTTGATGGTGCCATCCGAAAATTCCGAGGAAACGAGCGAGCTGCAAACAATGACGACGAATAAAGTGACAAATGATGTTAATGATGTAGTCCATTCCGCCATATAGGTCCAATTCGTGTTTAAGTCAGGGTTTATATTATCAGCCAACAGTTGCTTGTTGTGATTAATCTCTTCCATAATCACGGCTTTTTCATCTTCACTGATTTTAGTGGATTCCAATGCCTTTTGCTGTTCTTGTATATCTGCCTTTAATTCTTGCTTCCAATCTTTACTCGTTTCTTCGGGACTTAGTTTATAATCGATGACTGCAGCCCCTAATGCTGCCAATAATAGAAAAGCGATGAATATATAAGTTGATACTTTTGAAAAGATTTTCATCCATTCATTTTTCACTAAGGACATCATACAGACTCCCTCATTTCCTGCTCAGTGATTTCAAAGAATTTATCTTCCAGCGATTTTCTCGTAATGCCAATTTCAAAGACATCCAGTTCATTTACATTAAAACTCCTGTTTATCTCGGCCGTTTGTTCTCGGGTGGCCGATACGGAGATTGTCTTCGCATTATATTTGAGAATCGCAATATCCGCAAACTGTTCTTGAAGGATTGTTTTAGCTAGCTTCCCATCACTGACAGTGAATGAAACTTCATTGATCGTTTCGGTTTTTTCATCAACAATATGTTCTTTCGTATGTATCAATTTTCCCTTTTCGATAACGGCAAAACTATCACACATCAATTGCATCTCCGATAGTAAATGTGAAGAAATCAATATCCCGACGCCTTCACTTGCCAGTACTTTCAAATAATCACGAAACTCGCGAATCCCTTGCGGATCCAAGCCATTCGTCGGTTCATCAAAAATCAATAACGACGGTTTATGTAAAATGGCCTGTGCCACTCCAAGGCGCTGACGCATGCCTAATGAATATGTTTTAACCTTCTTATCGATGGCATGATCCAGTTTGACAAGCTTAATGACCTCTTCTATTCTCTCATTGGATATGTCATTGGATGACATTCGGGCATAATGCAGGATATTCTTTCTGCCTGTCATGTACTTATAAAACTCCGGATTTTCAACAATGGCCCCCAATTGATTCATTGCACCTTCGAAATCATTATCGAGGTCACTGCCATTGATCATGACAGTACCGCCCGTACGATTGATGAGACCTGTGATCATACGGATGATCGTGGTCTTACCAGCTCCATTCGGACCAAGCAAACCAAATATTTCATTGCTTTTTATTTCAAAGCTGACATTGTCTACGATGGTTGCTTTTCCAATTTTTTTAGTTAAGGATTGAACCTTAAGAACCGATTCAGACATATAATACCTTCCTTTTTTTATATTTTCCAAAATAACACAAATTCAACATTACCATATTATGCATATTATTACTATACTGATATTCTTCTATTTGGATATAAACACCCCTTGAATCAGCTGTAATCAATAGAGTTGAATTTTATATTTTCCTGTCCTTGACCTTATTTTGAAATAACATCAAGTCCTGCGTCGACGTCAACTTCCCGCCCCCATAATTCCCATTATCATAAACACGCCATTACTTTTTTTTCTTCGAAATAGCAACAACTCCTATATATCGTTACCATTTAATACGATTCCGCAAGAATAAAGTTTCAGGATTATTTTATCTAATAAGTAAAATTTTTCATAACTTAAACAATATATAAGTAAATCCGA
Organism: Bacillus sp. T-10(2022); assembly: GCF_056502895.1. Lineage (NCBI taxonomy): Bacteria > Bacillati > Bacillota > Bacilli > Caryophanales > Bacillaceae > Bacillus > Bacillus sp. T-10(2022). The sequence goes on along the minus strand of NZ_CP113518.1, from coordinate 978,479 downwards.
TAGAAATGGCAAGACCCAATGCAAAAAGAAGGATTTTTCTAATAATGGAAGGTAAAAGCTTATATATCATCATTAATATTACATCGATGAAATTCGTTGGTATGCCTATCTCTTTGATCTCTTTCTTTTTGCCAAAAATGGCGAACCACATTACAAAAAGACCGCATAAAATAAAAATGATGGAAAAAATCTTATATCCCATTGTATGTCACCCGTTTCCTCATAGGCTAAACGATATTGTTATTATTATCTTAACTTTCAAGTTTCAAAATGAATTCTTCAACCTCTTTGCCTCTTGCATGAGAATATCCTTTGTCTTCATCGAATCTTTCAAATCCGCATTTCTCTAGCACCCTGAGGGAACCAAGATTATCCTTGGCTGCGCGGGCATAAACAGGACGGACTTTTAGTTTCGGCAAAAAATGGAGCAGTGCATCTGTAGCGATTCCTTTCCCCCAATATTGCTTCCCGATCCAATAACTCACTTCCGGGTTACCAAACTGTTCAAACTTGAGAATGCTGCCCGCAACACATTCGTTGTGGATTATGGTCATTTTTTGAATATCCTGGTTCGATAAGATGTTCTTCCAGTGTGTCAAAAAAGCCGCCTTGTCTGATGGATCTTTAGATGTGAAAGCAGCCATATAGTTTGCGGCAGGATCCAATTGCTGCTCGAAAAAGATAGGAAGATCACTCTCCTTGACCTTCCGCAGCCGGACTCCTTCGTCATTGAAACGCAATCCCATAAACTCACCCTCCCCACCAAAATATAACTTTTAAAACCAGAAAAACCGAAGACTCTGCCATCTTCGGCGCGGTTTCATTCCTTTATCATACTATACTTTCCTTCGAACGCTTATTGTTCAATATGTTTTATGACGTCAGACAAGCTCTTATCCACCATGGAACGGAGGCGTAAATGATGATTTTCAAAAGCTAAAGCTTCCGTCACGGGATTAGGAACGATCACACATTTTAAACCAGCAGTCAGGGCCGCTTGAAGCCCATTTAACGAATCTTCAAATGCTACGGCTTCTGTCTGCTGAATGCCCAGAACTTCAATTGCCTTTACATACAAATCAGGCGCTGGTTTTACTTTTTCTACTTCATCCCCTGTGATAATAACTTCAAAATAGTGTAACAGTCCGAGTTCCCCCAAATGATGAGTGACCCACTCTTTTGTCGAGCTTGAAGCAAGGGCAATTTTATATCCATTTTTTTTTGCTTCTTCTAAATAATCCTTTACACCTTCACGTGCCTGTGATGTTTTCATCTTTACTTCATGGAGGCTTTTTGCTCTGGATTCAATTTCTTCAATATTACACCCTTCCCCCAACCGATCTTTGAAGTACTGATTAAGTTCAGTATTATCAGTTCCGATACATGTAACAAAATGTTCGAGAGGCAAATCAGATTCATAAAAAGCCATCGTTTCCTTATAAGCCTCATACCAAGCCGTTTCCGTGTCTAAAATCAAACCATCAAAGTCGAAAATAACTGCCTTAATCAAATAATTTCCTCCTTTAATCTTAAAATAGAATTTCTATTAACTTAAACGTACATGAATGAAAGCCCCTGTTCAACCAAACGGTTCCGTTCGTTTCTATGAAGCCTGACCCTTTTCCAGAATTCGCTAATTAATAAGGATAAGGTAACCCGATCTCCGCCTCATTTCTTTTCTTTCTGTTACATGTTTTAACAATTACTTAGTGCCTTCGCGGTGTTTTTACTTAACTGCGCCTAAAAGAGTGATAGTTTAACGAATGGTTTAATTGCAGGAAACAACGAGGAGGATAAACATGAAGAAAATTTTATTAACGATCCTAACGGCTTCTGTATTCATTCTAGGAGTTTGCATGCCAACTAAAGGCGAAGCCGCAGCGAAGGATCGCACACTTTCATTTGGAATGAGTAATAGTGATGTTAAAGAATTACAAGAATTATTACTGACAAAAGGGGTTTTTCCCTATCATGAAGCAACAGGTTACTACGGACCGATTACAAAGGAATCCGTAAAGAAGTTTCAGGAAAAATCAGGGCTTAAAGTCGATGGAATATCAGGAACACAAACGAATCAGAAAATACAGGTCCTGAAAAGCGGGGATATGGGAAGACCTGTAGCTGAACTGCAAAGGCTATTGAAAGCCTGGGATGTTTACTCATCAACGGTCGATGGTATTTATGGATCAGGTACAAAGCAAGCCGTTATCAACTTTCAAAAGCAAAAGGGATTATCCGCTGACGGTATAGCCGGTGCACGGACCTTAAGTAAATTAGAAGAAAGAGCCAGTTCGGCAAGCTCAGCCGTTAAAGAACTGACGGTAACAAGTACAGCATATACAGCGAGCTGCGAGGGATGTTCAGGCACTACAAGAATGGGCGTCGATTTAGAAAAATATGATGATGCCAAACTGATTGCAGTCGATCCGAACGTGATTCCGCTAGGCTCCATCGTTGAAGTCGAAGGCTATGGACAAGCCATCGCTGCAGACACGGGCGGTGCGATCAAAGGAAACAGAATCGATGTCTTCATCGCGAAAGAAGCGGATGCTTTAACGTGGGGAAGAAAGCAAGTGAAGGTAAGAGTAATTAAATAATGCATGACATAAATATCGTTTTACTATAAAAATAGATACATAACAAAACCGAAAGAGCATGTATTGAATCCATTCATGCTCTTTCGGTCTGATCAAACCAACTTGTACATGATAATATCATCAACGTATTCATTTTCACTCATCTTGAATTCCTTTATTTTACGGCCCTCTTCAATAAACCCCAGCCTTTTATACAGTGATATTGCCCGATGATTTGTTGAAAAAACTCCTAAACTCACCTTTTCAATCAACGGATTGGCTTCTGCCCAATCCAATAACGCTTCAATAAGCTCTTTTCCAATTCCCATCCCTCTGAAATTTTTTCTGATCATCACCCCAAATGAGCCCTTGTGGGACATTCTCTTCCTATTTTCCGCTTGAAATGCTATCCATCCAACCACTTCATCATTCATATCGGCCACGATGATGGTTTCCCGTTCATTTTCCAATAACCTTCGTATCCAATCTCTTTGTTGTTCTGGTGTTTTATTGAACTCCTCCGATACCGTAATAAAATACTCGCCTTCGGAAATGACGGAATTCTGTACATCCAAAACGGCTTCCGCATCTTCCAATACACCAGTCCGGATCATATATGCACCTGACATGCCAATCCCCCTTAATGAACCATGTTCGGATTGAAGTGAACAATAGTTCGGCCTTCCATGATTCTTTGTTCGATTTTTTGAACGGTGTTGGATAATGAACGATCCGCATTCTTCAAATCATACTTTTTATGAAAAAAGTTATATAACGTTAAATCCCTTAGCTTTAAAAATAGAGGAATCGTTTCGTATTCCACAGGTGCCAGGAGATTTTCCGTCTCATACCCTTTTATGAATTCCCTCATGAACTTGGCAGCATATTCATCGAGCCCTTTTATCCCTTCACGTTCCAAACTCCACATCAGATAGTACAGAGGGATCGCCAAATCGCTGGCAAACCAGTGATAAGAACAGTCATCAAAGTCAAAAACATGAATCCTCCCCTCATGATAATGGAAATTGCCGTTATGTATATCAGAATGAATCAAGCCAAAATTAGCTTGATGAACGGGAAGGGCATTTAATTTCTGCTTGATTACTTCTTGTTGGCGGATCACTTGCTCCGGTACATCGGATTGATAGAGCTGGACATTCAATAATTCCTCTTCATACCAATCCAGCCTTTTATATTTCGCTTCTGGCTTATAACTTTTAGTTTGTTTATGCATTTGGCCAATGGTTCTTCCCCATTCAAAAAATAAAGGTTCGTTGAAATTTTCATCGGTGACTTTCATTCTTACACCAGGAGCTTTTTCAAACAGGCAACAATAAAATTCCGTACCATCCGAGCCCTTTACAATTTCAACTAAGTTATTATCTTTCGAAAAGAGAACTTTAGGAATTTCACTACCATTATTTTGTAAATACTCAATCCACTTTAACTCTGCAAGCACTTGAACTTTTGTACGATGTGATTGATGTGTCATTCTTAAGATGTATGGCGTTCCATCCCTGTAAACCTCAAATACGTAGTTCTCTGCATCTCCAAGTTTAACCGGATTCCCCGCATTCACTTGAAAAAAATCTCCAGCCAATTTCACCAATTCATTAGAAAAAATCCTTTCTACCGCTGCTTCCATGATTCTCACTCCCAATATTGATATTGCTAACTTATTAATAAAAACGATTTATACTATGCTTTATACGATACCAAGATGTCTTTTCCCTTTATTTGTATATTATTGTTTTTTTAAAATTTAAAGGTAAAGCTGTTGCATAATAAGTTATTAGCGGCTCCTTCTACCTTTTCAAAAAAAAAAACGCCCTATAGGGCGCGTCCAAAATCAAGTTTCCTTTTCTTCTTCATTCGCTATTTTATTGAACTTCAAGATCGTTTCTTCGATTACTGGATTATTGAATTCCTCTTGGATGGCTGATTGTACAAATTTATCTTCACCATTCATTTCATCCCAAGCATTAACTCTGTAATCTGGATCCCGACGATTTGATTTACCGTTTTGTTCCTCATTATTTGACAACTATCTTCACCTCTTCAACATAGTGGAGTTCGAACCATTCATAAGCAGCAAAAGTATAACTTTTAATAATCTTCCTTGATTGAAATGGGTGACCCCGTTGATGTATGTTGATTAACCCAGTCTAGCGACACTTTTGAAACGGCATCCCACTCAGGTATTTGGGCTTTATGCTGTTCCACCCAGCTCATGCAATATTGCGGATCTATATTGCTTTCTTCGGATTTTGCCAAGAATGACTGAATTGTGGTTTCCGTACAATTTTCCCATGTTCCACATGTATCCTGCCAAATATGTTCCATTTTCATTTGTATATTTTCGTTAGCCATTGGGTTTCCTCCTTAATTAAATGTTACTTTTTGATATCTTAATTAAGTATGTCCAAGGCTAAATAAATCATTACAAAAATTTGGGTTTTTCAGCGAAAGAATGGATTTACAGTCGTAAACATGATGAATAAACTGATTACGATGAATAAAATCCACCAGAACCAATAACTGCTTATAAAAGGAAAATTATTGCCTTCTTCAATATCCTTTACACCCTTACACAGCCAATTGTATTGAAACAAACCATGTTTTTGAGCATTTCCAGTGAGTTTGGGGCTATTATGCGTGAATTGGGGCATATACTCGTGAATTTTTCACGCTTTTATTTGTCGAATCGGCGTTTACTCGTGAGTTTTAGCCATTTACTCGTGAGTTTTAGCGATTTACTCGTAAGTTTTGGCAATTTACTCGTGAATTCAGCCGATTTACTCGTGAGTTTTGGCAATTTACTCGTGAATTTCACGCTTTTACTCGTGAGTTTATTTTATATTGATCTCTGCTTACTAGAAATGTTTATAATCCGATACACATAGTGGACAATGTGTCTTACATTCACACCATCAATGGCACAAAAAAAAGCTGAATGCTCAGCTTTTTCACAGCGTTTTTCTAAATGAGTAGCACCATTTATCATAATCTAATTTCTCTTCATAGAAACGGTGGGCTTCGTTTCGCTGGATTCCAGATTCCAATGCAACATATGCAGCTCCGTTTTCTTTTGCCCAGTTATGAATATAACTTAATAACTTCTCTCCATATCCAAATGAGCGGTGTGCAGAATCTGTTACAAGGTCATAAATGAATACATGACGTTTATTATAAAAGTTAACTCTCCAGCTTAAACCAGCCAAGGATACAACCTGGTTATCCTTATATAAAGCATACAGACAGTACCCGTCTTTCCTCATTTCTTCAAGTAACTCCAGATATGTTTTTTGAGTAAGGTCAGTACGCAACTGATTCATGATTAGAAAGGCTTCTAACCATTGTTCTTTAGTGGTCAATTCTTGTATTGTTTCTATCGAATTCACATTAACACCCCTGAAAGTTTTATTTAAATGTAATTCAACTTTGAACACCGTAAGTCCTTCTTCACTATATTTTTGTAATCGTTTACAGCTGGAATCGGTGGGAATGATGATGTTTAGCCGTACTTTTTAACGGCTAAAGTATGACTAGATCAATAGTTTAAGAGGAGGATTTTCTTTGAATATTTATGAACAGCAAAAAAATGGACAGCCCGGACAAACACAGGACAGACAGCCTGGCATTGAATCTGAGATGAATCCACTTCCGATTCAGCCAAAGGATTACATAGGAAGCGGTAAGCTTAAGGACCGCGTGGCCTTGATTACAGGCGGAGATAGCGGCATCGGACGTGCGGTTGCCATTGCTTATGCAAAGGAAGGCGCCCATGTGGTTGTGAATTATTTAGATGAGCACGGTGATGCCGAAGAAACAAAGCAGCTGATTGAAGCGGAAGGCGTTCGCTGCCTCCTACTTCCAAGTGACGTTTCCGTGGAGGCGAATTGTAAGGAATTGATTACGAAGACGTTGGACGAGTTCGGAAAGCTGGACATCCTCGTCAATAATGCTGCGGTGCAATTCCCGACGGAAAACATTGAGGATATCACGGACGAGCAATGGGACAAAACGTTCCGCACCAATATTTATTCAGTATTTTACATGAGCAAGCACGCGGTTCCTCATATGAAACAAGGCAACTCGGTCATCAACACAACATCGATCAATCCTTACAGAGGTCATGCAACTTTGATGGATTATACAGCGACAAAAGGAGCAATCGTCGGATTCACACGCAGCCTTGCACAGAATGTAGCTAAAAAAGGGATCCGGGTCAATATGGTTGCACCAGGACCGATTTGGACTCCGCTCATCCCGGCGACGTTCGACGAACAATCCGTTGCCGAATTTGGTACCGAAGCACCGCTTGGCCGCCCTGGGCAGCCGGCAGATCATGCAGGTGCCTACGTGCTGCTAGCATCTGATGAAGGTGCTTATATAACAGGACAGTGCATTCACATCAATGGCGGGATCACGATGTCCTCATAAACCCGAAACGACCGAAAAGCATGATGCTTTTCGGTCGTTTCATTTTGAAATTTAATTTCCTATGCCAGGCGAATTCATCAATACAATTCTCCAACCATCCGGGTCTTCAATAGTGACACCTGATTTTTCCCAATATGGATTTTCCGGAGAAACCGGTTCATAGCCCATACCTTTCAACCTATTCGTTATTTCCTCAATGGTTTTACGTTCAGGAATATAAAAGACAAGCAGATTATCTTTTGATGGGGCAGGACAAGGACTGCCATCCTTATGTTGGGTAAACTCCAGATGATAGCTGGAATCAGGAAGCCCGATCATGATACCGTCATATCCCTCGTGCCCTTCGAAAGAACCGATTTTTTTCAAACCTAATCCTTCACAATAGAATTTTACAACCTTTTTTAGTTGATCAGTAGGACGTGCAACCCGCATTTGCGCTACATTCATATCATTTGGCCATTTACTTTCCATCGTCCCATCCCTCTCTGTAAATCGAATTAAATTTCTTCTTTCAAATTACTTTTGCCAATATTCATGCCAAAACCTAATGCAATAGCGGCACCTAAACAACTGAAAAGGCAGCCAACTCCCAAGAAAATGGATGGATCTGATTCGCCAATCATCACTGAAGCTATACCTCCAATTGCCGGAAAAAGGGCAACCATGTATCCACTTTTCGCCCCACCTATTTTTTCTACAAGCTTGAGGTAGAATAGCCAAGCTCCAAAGGAAGCGAATATAGTTAAATAGAACAAAGCAGATAAATATGTAATGGATGTCGGTAAAGTGACGGCTTGTCCTTGAATGAACACAATTGCCGCTAAAAGAATTGCTCCTGCAGTAAATCCAAGTACATTAGCATAGATTGGGTTTACTTTCTTCCTGGCATTTCTAGCTGAGCTTGCATCGCCCAATGCAGTAAGGATGGTACCAAGAACAGCCATCATGATACCCTTTATATCATTGAATCCATGAATATCACCTAAACTCGGATAAATAACAATACAAACAGCCAGCACACCAATTATCCCACCAATTAAGATACGTGGATGTAATGGTTCCTTCAAAAAAACACGAAGGGCAATGGGTGTTAAAATGACTTTCAATGAAAATATTAAAGTAACCATTGCCGCTGAACTTAAGATAGTGGCGTAATAAAGGCATAAATAGCTTAATGCAAAATTAAAAATCCCAAACACAATAATAAATGGAACATCCTTTTTCTTGGGTTTTCCTTTAGGTCTAAGAATGCATAATAAAATGAAAAATAGGATTGCCGTCAAACCTAAACGATATGTTAAAGATAATTCTAAACTCACAGGTGTTCCTTGAATCTTAACGGCAATAAAATTAAGTCCCCATACTAATAAACAAAATATGTACATAAAGTTAGTCATAATAAAATGACCAATTTGCGATATTGCCCACTTTCTATCAGTTTATTAAACTCGTCGTAACTGATTTTCCCATCCATAATTAAACCGCCCTCTATTAAAAATCACATATGTAATAATAAAGTAAATATTACCAATTCAAAAGGAATTGTCAATATATAAAAATACATTCCGAAAAGCCCTCCAGTTAATTTGAAGAGCTTTTCATTGGCAAACGACTATTAGCACAAACTCGGTAATTGAGTTTCGAAAACATTCCTGCTGCTTTCAGAAATCCGCTCCCTTTCCGCCGACTGTCTGCCAAGCCTCCTCGGCGCAAACGCCTGTGGGGTCTCGGCTAGCCAGTTATTCGGCAGGAGTGTCGCAAATTTCTTCAATCCAATAAGGATTACAGGAAAAAACTTCGTCTTAAACATAATTCGGTGTGAGATCAGCCTACAGTTTTTTCAAGAAAACATTCCAGCTGCTTTCAGAAACCCGCTCCCTTTCCGCCGACTGTCTGCCAAGCCTCCTCGGCGCAAACGCCTGTGGGGTCTCGGCTAGCCAGTTATTCGGCAGGAGTGTCGCAAATTTCTTCAATCCAATAAGGATTACAGGAAAAAACTTCGTCTTAAACATAATTCGGTGTGAGATCAGCCTACAGTTTTTTCAAGAAAACATTCCAGCTGCTTTCAGAAACCCGCTCCCTTTCCGCCGACTGTCTGCCAAGCCTCCTCGGCGCAAACGCCTGTGGGGTCTCGGCTAGCCAGTTATTCGGCAGGAGTGTCGCAAATTTCTTCAATCCAATAAGGATTACAGGAAAAAACTTCGTCTTAAACATAATTCGGTGTGAGATCAGCCTACAGTTTTTTCAAGAAAACATTCCAGCTGCTTTCAGAAACCCGCTCCCTTTCCGCCGACTGTCTGCCAAGCCTCCTCGGTACAAGCGCCTGTGGGTCTCGGCTAGCCAGTTTTTCGGCAGGAGTGTCGCAAATTTCTTCGATCTCCAAGTCTTCAGGGTTCGGGATGCCATTCCGAATTCCCTTTTGTCTACAAACTGCGGCTAATGACTATTAGCCTTTATAGCTAACTTGTCCAGTTTCAACCAATTCCTTCAATCCCATAAACATTAAATTCCAGCCATGTTCAGATCCATCGTGATACTCTCCGAGAGCTTTTTCGATATCGGATTCTGTCCAATTTTCTTCATGAGGAACGGTGATGTTTTGTGAAAATGTCATTTCACAGCCCTTTTGAAGTTCTTTCAGCTCAACTGTAATTGTATCTGCCGCTTCACTGAATTGAGGCATTTTAAAAGTGAACACTAATTTATTGGGACGGTCCATTTCAAGGTACTCCCCTATCGCCCGATAATCTTTTCCATTGCGATGATCAATAATCTCCCAAGCACCTCCCACTTGAGGATCATTTTGTGCCACTTTATTTGTCCCCTCAAATGTAAAAAACCATTTTCTCATCATCCCAGGGTTCAACCATGCATCAAATACACTTTCAGGCATTACATCAAAATTTCTAATCATCTTTAAAGTGGTTGTTGAGTATTTTTCCATTTACATACTCCTTATCATTTTTACATACTTTTCAATTCTTCTTTTGAGACAGCACGCCAACCGTGTGCTTCCAGTTTCTCCAAATAAGTTTCCATCCTGATTTCCTCGATTTCGATCGCAAGCGGGTGCAGGGATACAAAACATTCATTCGAAGCATAATTTATGGTAACCTTTACAACTTCATATCCATTATGAAATCGTGGATCGAACCCAGGATCATCGATTATATCCCCTGTAACAGGACGAATATCAGATTCAAATGTTTTCATCATTAACCTATTCTTTTCTTGTTCTTTTATTGATGTAATGAAGATCATTAAATTTACTTTCATTGCAGTCTCCTTTTCTCTATCCTTAGCTTCCTGCGACCTTGCTCTTGCATATAAAAAATGCTGCCGCGGCTTATTGGGATAAAGCGCCTGCCAGTTCTATAATACTTTGGAATTCACTATTTCCTTTTCCATATTTTGAAACGAATAGATATCATTTATACCTTTATATAGTTCCCCGTTCTTGGAGAAAACTGCACTTCCATTTGGTATTGCATATATCTTTCGTTCATTTGATAGGGGAAATAATTCTCCATCTATATTATCCTCGTAATGGACCTCAACGCTAAACCCAACTAAACCTAACCCCTTGATCACTACCGTTTCTGGATAGTCTTTATCTTTTGTTATTATGCAATCATTACAGAAAGCTAAAGAACCCGCACTATATCCAATGATAAAACCTTGAAAGTTTTTGATAATTGGGGTAAGTCCTTTTTCTTCAATTACATGGATTAACCTTTCTGGCTTTCCACCTATAAAATAGAGAATATCATGTTCTATTATAGACTTTTTCATTTCTTTGTCTGAAAGGTCTTCATTTAATAATTCAATACTTACATTCTCCATGATTGAAAAGGCTTGTGTAATACTTGCCATCCAACTTTCATATCTGGAATTGTCGGTTGCAAAAGGGATTATTAAAATCTTAGCTTAAGGTTTAATCATTTTTGAAAGTTCCAGGAACACTTCACCTAATTCATTATTCGTGTGATTTCCGCCACCAATTAAACAAATTTCCATATATGTCCCCCCATTTATTCACATGCTATTCTCTTAAAATATTCTATGTAAATAGGACAATACCTCTATGTCACCACTCTTCAGCTAATATGCACCGACAGTTGCATAGAAAAAGCTGCCATAAAGACAGCCCCGATAATCAGCTAAAGCACATCCGTTAGTTATATAACATCATCAACTATTTTAGTGATGATATAAGTTTAGTAACACCTATGTTTACGATAGTTTGAATACTAGGATTAAAGCAACCAACACATCCCCCCTATTGATTGCCAAGATCCTTTCACTAATAACTGTTATTCATAACATAATGACTAAATTTCTTTACCTCAGTAATAAGGAGTGCTGCGGTTTTCTTTTTCTTAAGCAGCTAAAGGGGCAGGATGTTTAAGCAAAAAATGATATAAAAGAATATAAAACTATGGTTATTTTGAGAAAAAAACCCAACTTTATAAAAAAATAAACTATACTAAAAAAGGTAATGAAAAAATAAATATTTTGGGGGATTTATGAAAAAAACAAGGAATTTTATTATTTTATTCTTGTCAGTACTTCTATTTCTTAGCACATTCAATTTTTCTATATGGAAAGTTTCTGCTCAAGATGATGTGACAAAGGTAAATCATTTTTACTCTGCTGACGAAGTAGTTTCTGGTACGACAACACCAAACACACGAGTGAAATATGTGGGCAAAAACTACTACGATGAGAGATACGGAGTTTTCAGTGCAGTATCGAATAAAGATGGAATTTTTAAAATATATGTAGGAAAGCATCAAGCAAATACCACTTTTACGATTAATACGTATGATCCCAATGGAAATTTAATCGATTCTGATGAAGTATTTGTATTAAAAGCATCGCTTGAAGCTTACTTTTCAATTTCTTTTGGCAGTAAAATGATGATTGATGATCAAGGCGAAATTGGACAAACACCGACCAAAAGACCTATGACTGGAATTTACTATAAAGCGAGTCAAGGTTCAAAAATTGAGGTTATAGTCGATGACAAGATCGTAAAAAGTGTTTTAGCAGGAGGGAGTTATAGTTCCCTTGAATGTCCCGAAATACATTTAGGAGATTTTGTAAAGATAAGGGTTTCAAAAGGAAAGGTAATAAAAACCTATGAATTATTGGCGACATCCTATGACATATATGATTGGTTTATGGTTGACTATCCTATTTCCACTTCAAAAATTACGACATGGTCAGATTCAATCAGCGTTTATCTTCCGCCGAATCTAAAATATAGTGGTCTATTTAATAAAAACAAGGATGTTCTTCCAACTGGAGCAACGGGAGTAATTAAACAATCTTTCGATGAAAATACAACATTAAAAGATTTGAAACCATTAACTTTATATGAAGAAGAATTTGAAAATGTGATTAGTGTTGAAACTTTAAGATTAACAACGTCGCCGAAACCAGAAATTGACCCAGTTTCACAGATTTCAAAAGAAGTAACTGGAACTGCAACCGCAAATAGTCTAATTACCGTTTTGGATGAACAAAATACCAAGTTAGGTGAAAGTACGACTAATGAAAATGGAAGATTTGCCGTACCTGTTAATGGACTAGATCCTGACACAATAATAAAAGTGGAAACAAGAATGCCAAATACGGATCAATATGATTATAGTTATACTTCTGTAGAGGAAGTCTATATTGAAGAACTCTCAGACAACAATGCTTATATTACTGGACAAAGTTCATTTGGGAACGAGGCCGAAGTCTATCTCTTGGAATCGAATCCCATTCCAAATAATTCGATGAAGAAAAGTTTGAGTTCTAACGGATTGACTACAACTGGAGAAATAAAAACAAACTCGAAGAAAAGTATTGGGAAATTCACGCTTAATAATGACTCGATGTTTAAATTAAATATCGGTAAACAAAAAGCAAATTCCATCGTTCAAGTGGTATTAAAGGAAAACGGGAAGTCACTCTCCCTTCCTTCGAAAACGGTCAAAGATAAAACGGCACCTGTGATTTCAGGTGCAACAAAGAAATCCATTCCTATCAACTCAACTTTTAATGCTAAAACAAGTGTGACTGCGAAGGATAATGTTGACGGCAGTTTGACTAGTAAAATTAAAGTAAGCGGAACCGTTAATACAAAGAAAAAGGGTACTTATACATTGAAGTACACCGTTACTGATAATTCAAAGAACGTAACAACGATTACAAGAAAGATCACGATTGACAGCACCAAACCAGTGATTTCAGGAGCTAAGAGTAAAACGATTGAATTACATTCATCATTCAGTTCCAAAAAAGGTGTAACAGCAAAAGACAATCTGGATGGCAATTTAACAAATAAGATTAACGTAACAGGTTCTGTTAATACAAAGAAAAAAGGTACTTATACATTAACTTACACTGTTACTGATAAATCAAAAAACAAAACAGTAGTGAAGAGGAAAATAACTGTTAAATAAACATAACGAAAGGGATTCTAAGCTATTAGACTCCCTTTTTTATATTGGTCCGTTTCTAATACACTATTCTTTAAATCAAAGAACCCTGTCTTACTATCCGCAATTTTAAAATTAGCTTGGTAAGAAGGTCTGAGGCTTTATTTGATAAGCTATTCATTACTTCCTTTGTTGAGCTGACCTGCCCCTTTAGCTCCACAAAAAAGGCTGCCGCACCACTCCTTAGATAATTCTGTAAGAGTAAGGTCACTGTACCATACCTTCCCAACTCAATTAATTTAAATTTATCATAGTACAATACTTGAAAATCTCAAACTCCTAATCACCCTTGTTTTGGTGGACATCAGAGGAGTTTAGCTGAAAAAGGAATTCCACACATTAATAAAGACTAAGTCCTCAAATAACTGCATAATCGGAGATTAATCAACCCGTAAGCTTAATAATTTTCAAGTTCTAAATCATTAAATCATACATCAATGCCAACGACTGCTGAATCATCATAGTTGGAATATTAATATCAAATATCCATGGATTATTAATCAGCATCTCTAAGACTAAGTAATCGTGCTCATTATGTAACTGGGTATTTTACACAAGAAGAATGTCTACAATTTCAACCCTAATGGTAATATAATACTTGAATGAATAATAAAAACGGATAATCAATAATATTAAACGACAAATTAATATTATTGATTATTTTTATTAAAAATTTAAATTTTATTATTTATATTTTTAAATTATTGTTTTATAATCGAATTAATAAAAGGAAGGGATTTCATTATGGCTTATAAATTAATCACAAATTGTCCTGTCTGCAGTAAAACATTGAAAATTACAAAGTTGCAGTGCTCTCATTGTCACACTACGATTGAAAATGAGTTTGAAATATCTAAGCTGGCATCCTTATCAAAGGATCAGCTTCATTTTGTGGAAGTATTTTTAACATGCAGAGGGAATATCAAAGAAGTTGAAAAGGAACTGGGGATTTCGTATCCAACGGTTCGAGGCAAGCTAACTGACATCATTTCATCCCTTGGATATGTGCAGAAGAAGAAAAATGAAGTGGACGAGAAAAAAGTTGTCACCATGTTGGAAAATGGCGAAATAACACCAGAAGAAGCCATTAAGCTCTTAAAAGAGGAATAGGGAGGAATTTATCATGAAAGAGGAAATTACAAGAGTGTTAACAATGGTTCAAGAAGGGAAGATTGATGCAGATAAGGGATCAGAATTGATTCAAATATTAAAAGAGAAAGAAGAGACAGGTAATAAGCTTCTTGAAAAACCAACTAAATATTTAGATAAAACATTAAAAGTTCGTGTTGTATCCGCCGAAAATGATAACGTCACGGTCAATTTGCCTATAAAACTGGTCAAGGCAGTATTAGTGGCTGGACACAGCATCGCAGCGAGTATTCCTCAATCGGAAAAATACGTTAAAGATATAGACATAAGCCTTATTATTGAAGCAATCGAAAACGAATTAGATGGCCAAATTGTTGATATTAAATCGGCAAACGGGGATACCGTTTCGGTCATCATTGATTAGTGATTTGTTTATGATGTATGTAAAAGTGAAAGCGAAAGGCGTTCGGTTTACCATCCCAGTTCCATATGCCATTTTAAATATTGTTATTTCCATTTTGTCTTCAAAATTTCTTCAGCAAAATGTAAACAAATGGACAAAAGAGCACTTCGAAAGAAAAAAACTGGACTTTACCTTTCCGTTAATAGACAAAAATATGCTAAAGCCTATCGTCAAGGAACTGAAAAATTATAAGGGAATCGTGCTAGTAGATGTCAAAGCTAAGGACGGCACTGAGGTTAAGGTTAGACTATAATTTAACGACCACGGACTGGAATTTTGAAGAAAATGCCTAATGTCTCGCTTACAATACCGAGGAAATTGTAAAAAGACAATAAAGTTATTTAATTTTAAAAGCTCAAACAAGCATACCCCGTTCTAAATTAGGACGGGGTTAAAAAAAACGGAAAAATCTTTATTGATACCGTACCAGTGCCTTTTTGCGTTTTTCATCCATTTTTAAATCTCTCCTATAAAAAGCGACTGATTGTTTCCACTAATTTTTGAGGAAACGATTTAAGGTCTGTCATATCGAGAAATCTCTCTCTTCCGTGTAATTCTGCAATCTTTTCTTTATCTTCTCCAATAGCCACAGATAGGAATAGCACGTCTTTTCTTTCATATTCACTAATAACTGATTGGATATCCACCCTCGCTGCATCTCCAGAATAATTAGGCATGGCTTTTGGTTGTCCATCACTAATATTTATCAATAGCTTGGTAGAAGCAACTTGTTTCGATAATTTTTCGGCTAATATTCGCATATTAACACCGTCACGATTATTTTGGCGAGGCTTCATTGTCGCAATTTTTCCTATAACACCTTCGTACCCATCATCAAACTCTTTGTACGAGTAAAGTGAAGTCATTTCCCTTTGACTAATATCTGCAGTGTCTCCATAAATCATCAAAGGAACATTTAACATTCTACAAAACTCTGTTAAAGCGATTATTGCTTTTTTGGCACTCTCCATTCGTTGAGCCCGAACCATGGAACCAGATTCATCTATACGTATTGCTACAGCTAGAGAGGGATTTTCAGTTGGCGGATTTTTTTTATCAAAGTAACGATAATCTCCCATCACAACTTTAGAAGCATTAAATCGCGTACCGTATAACTTCCCTTGAGTGTATGTTTCTGACTCTTCTTTTTCTAATACAGCAAGAATTTTTCTTGCCATACTATCCACAAGAGGTGTTATTTCCTTTTTAATACTTTCTGCTTCACTCATACTTTCATTCGTTGCATGAGGACGGTGGATAATGATCCCTTCTTTTTGATGAATCGTGTTTTTCATAAGCGTTCGAGCTTCTTTATTCAACTCTTTTTTCTTTTCTGCTTCATGCTTCTCTAGTATTTCCGGCATCTGTTTTACTTGTTGCTGAGAAATGCCTGTTTGAGATTCCTCATGCTCTTTTCCTTTATTACTATCGATTTCAATGTCCTTTGATCTCTTTTCAGAAAAAATTTCTAATGGATTCCCTTTTTCTTGTTGAGGCAAAGCGGAATCACTATTTTGGATTTCCTCCTCATCTTTTGGAAAATCAAAGGAAGATGTATCTTTTTGAAGTTCATCCTCACCGTCTCGTTGTTCCTCATATTTATCTACCATTGGTGACCCTAGAGGAGCTTGCGGTTTGTTCATTGGATTCTTTTGATTCAGTAAATAAGATTGAATACGCTCCAATAATTGACTGCTTTCTAATTCTTTTTCTAGTATTCCAATCTCCGTTTCATCAGTAGTGATTTTATAGATAACTTTTTGATAAATAGAATCAAAGATATTTTCTCCTTGATGCACTGCATTCACCCAATAGAAATAACTTCTCATTCCTGCTACACCTTTGATTCCATTAGCTTTTGAGATAGCATCTAATAAAATAATGATTTCAGCCATCATTGCTAATAGCTCTTCATCTGCAAAACCAACTTTGCTGAAACCCCGTTTGACCATCACTTCCTTAGAAGGAAGATTCATTCGTTCCGTGTGTTGAACTCGATCACGTAATGATTCATTAAGAGGTCTATTCCCCTGATAATTTCTATTGGTTGTAATAACCACTACAGCATCATGGTGCCGTTTGATCATTCCAGTTGGAGTATTTAAAATACCATCAATTTCAAGAGCGGAATTCAATGCAACTAAAACCGATGCATCTCTAATGACAGTAGGTTCCTGTATCTCTAGCAAGTAGCCTTCTTGTAGTGCACGAACGATTTCTGATGGATAATACTTATAGGTTACATTCTTACCGGTGTCTTTGATTTTCTTTTCAAGTTTTGCCAAGTATTCTTTCGTTTCTGTCATATTTAATTGTAGATAGGAAGACAAATTTTCTAAAAGCTGCTGCGTCGTGCTATTATGTTCAAAAAACTTAATTATTTTTTTATCTTCCACTTGTGCTTCTTCCATTACAGGCAAAAGTGAGCCGAAAACATCTGATTTATCCATGTCGGCAAAACAGGTAATTTTCGTATATGGCAATTGAAGATCATGAGAGAGAGCTTTGGCAAGTTGTGTTTTACCTGAGCCAGCATCCCCCTCTAGCAGAACATTGATGACTCGCAGTTCTCCATTTTGCCAATTCCTATTGAGTGTATCGGCAACACGTACTTCCTCCACACTTTCTTGATGACTAGGAGGCTTTTTCCAAATCATTTGTATTTCTTCTTCTGTAAATTTCCTGCCATCTGAAACGACATATCCTCTTATCATTTTATAACTCTCCTTACCGATATCCCATATCTTTCATAATATCGTTGATGACTCTAAATCTTTCTCCCAAAATTTCGCCATCCGATTGCAACATATCATAAAAATATTGAATATCTTTATCTAAATTTTCGTTTTTTGTGTCAATTTCTATTTGCATCTTATTTCCCTGCAAACCTAAAGCAGTAACGATTGGATTTTCAGGATCATACAGTTTTTCAAATTTATATGCATCTCTAAAATATAAGTTGGCCGATAAAATAAGGATGGCTAAATCTAAAATTCTAGTGGCAGATAACTCAATTTCTTGAGCAGAATCATTAGTCATTACAATTTTTCCAACGATATCTCCTGTTCTAGGAGATTTTCCCTGTAGCATTCCTGCGCTTAACGAATCGATTCCTTTACCATAGGCAGCCTTACCATCTACTTTGTCGTAATTTTCAACAGTGATAATTGAGTTATACCTATATCCATCTCTATTCATATCATTGCTCCTTTTTATTTTTTCGTTTTAGTCCTTCACCCAATACGATGTTCCGTCAGAATTTCTGCTTAGAAATCCATAATCAACAAAATGTATATAGGACAGGTGAAATTCATATTTTAAATACCACACTCGACTCCTGCCAATTAACAAACATTATATTATTGTGTTTGTTATATTGCAAACAAAAGTTAATTATGTTTATTATTATGTATAATAAAAATGATTATGTTTGAATAATGTAGATTTCAGATTTTTTTGGAACGCATTATTAGAAGAATTTAAACGGGATATATTCGAGAGTCTGATTTATATATGTCTCTTGTACGATGAAAAATTTGAAAAAAAATTATTTATCCTTATGAGAAAAACAGAGGTTTTTAGCACGGGCTAAAAGGTTGCGATCAATGTAACTAAAACCTTATTTGTAAGGGGATGGTTAACATAATAAAATGTTATCGGTATAAAAAAAGGACCTTCAAAACTGAAAGATCCTTTTTGCTGCTTATATAATATAAGTGGGGGATAGTTGAAGATGAAAAGAATATTCAATACAAATTGTATTGCACTTTTGCATGTTGATTACCTTTTTTTATCATTTATTAATGGATTACCTTTGCAGTATTACGTTTTCATCCTATAATGATGCGCTCTTTGGGATAATGATACGGATGTTTAACTGGTTTGCCTCCCATGCTGAATAAGAAGGTAAACATCCCTATTTTCCCTATAAACATTAAAGTCATGATTACGACCTTCCCGGCAGTACTCAATTCCGGTGTAATGCCAAGCGAAAGGCCTACAGTGCCAAAAGCAGAGGAGACTTCGAATAAAATTTCCGTTAGGGAAAAGGCAGATTCAATGCATTCAAGAATGACAACTGCCACACTGCACAGGATCATACCTGTTGTGAAAACGATGAATGACTTGATGATATCTTCCTCATCGATCTCCCTTTTGAATATTTTTATTGTTCTGTTCCCTTTCGCATAGTTGTAAATGGTAAGCAGCATCACAGCAAACGTGGTGGTTCTTATCCCACCCCCAGCACTGCTGGGGGATGCCCCAATGAACATAAAAATACTCAGTAACAAAATGGTAGGTACTGAAAATTGATTGACATCGCTGATCGCCATTCCGCCAGTCCTTGAAGATGTCGAATAAAACAAAGAATGGACAAAGGATTGATGCCAAGTCTTTTCCACATAGAAATGACTGTACTCAAACAGATAAATGAGAATGGCTCCAATTACGATCAGTATGAAAAAAGTTGCGGTTGTAATTTTTGTGAACAAGGAAAACCGGAATGGCATCTTTCCCTTATGCCTGATCCACTGGCTTACCTCCATTAAAACAGGAAACCCAAGGGATCCGATAATAAAGAGTACTATATTAAGGGTCAGGACAAAATAATCGTCTGCAAACGGAATCAGTGATTTTCCTGTGATATCAAAACCGGCATTTGTCGTAGCAGACACAGAGGCGAAGAAACCCTGCAAATAAGCCTCTTGCCATGTTGGGAAATACTTCAAAAAATATGTACCGAAGACAATAGCCCCTAATAGCTCAATCATGACAAAGAAAAAGAAGATCATTCGTATGAACCGAACAATCCCGGAAAACGTGGGGCTGTTTTGTTCTGTCGTCATGAGTATTCTTGCCCTGAGTCCTATTTTCCTTCCTGATACAAGCCATAGTATGGTTCCGAAAGCCATGACCCCAATTCCACCAAACTGGAGGATGATGGCAAAAATAAACGTACCGGGAACACTAAGCAGCTGGCTTACATCTGCCGTGGATAATCCCGTTACAGTTACCGCACTAATAGAAATGAATACTCCATCAATAAATGAGAGCTCTGCATTCTGCGTTTGAGTAATAGGAAGCAGCAATAAAATGGTTGAAACCACTACAGCCACCAGGTAATAAAAAACAATTATTTGAGCAGCAGATAGTCGTTTTGTAAAGTTCTCTATTTTACTATTCATTTCTCTCCAACTTCTATATGTTTTTTGACAAACTTACACCTAATTCTGAATTAACGTAACGTACCATTGCACAATTTCAACTTATAATAATTTGTCCATTAAATTAAGAAAATAAACTCTCCCATTGAAGAAGACCTCAAAGGATCGAATGAATACGTTATACAAATCTATTTTACATAAAGTAAATTTTAGGAAGTAGCAACAAAAGCCAAACCCATGTGTATCAAGGGTTTGGTTCTTAGTCATGTTTTATCGTTTAACAGGATTTTGTACAACCTTGATGTGGGTTTGCTAGATGACCAATAAAACCCCTAGATTAACCACTAGAGCTTGTAATTCATATTTATTTATCTAATTATGGAAGATGTAATTAAGCAGCATGCTAAAAACCCCTTAGGCCACAAGGGGTTTAATGTCTTTCGTTTTTATTGTTTATGTATGTTATTATTCACCGATGGGCATTAATATTTTGACTTCTGACCGCATAAAAAACTAGTTTTAACAAATAAAAAAGGACATTTCCTAAGCCCTCTTCCTAGTATCGGCCCCGCCTACGCCAGATACTATGACAGCCACACATGCCATCCAACCCATTATCATTATAATAGAATACATTTTCAAGGATTTAATAAAAACAATGACTTTGATTTACTTTCAAAAGGCCGCCAATTGACAGCCTTTCTATGGTGCTAACGCACCCGTTAGTTCATTAAGACTTATGCAGAGTTGACACAAACTGTGCATTAATTAGGGTTGTTAAATTAAAGTAAATAGCTAGTAAGTAAATAATTATATGACCCACAGCCCAAATTCTAATCAAAAACATTAAGCAACCTTTTTCACTTCTTAAGAAAATAAGCACTCCAAGAGCCACTATTACAGTGATGATATATAAAGGGCTATAAGTTAGTTGGGCCAATAAAGTAGTCGTCGGTTGCCCTTCCTCACTTGTTTGCAGGGTCTTTATAAAACCTATCTCATAATACATTGCTTCGGAAAGGATGCCATTTTTAATATTCTTGCTAAACCCCTTAAAGAAGCCTGCTAAAAGATTGTCAGGTAACTATTCATAAAAAGACAAAAATTGTGCTTCTCCCCTCAATAAATTAAGGTCAAGTCTTAGATAAAATGGGAGAGCGATTATTAAAAGGGCATTTTACAGACAAAAAATGCGGACAAAACCTGTAACGACATGAATTGTTTAATTTCGTTTTTCTTCCTAAAATATCGCAAATACCCCGATTACAGCCGATTATCCCTGATTAAATGACCTGACTGGCATGTTAGCACCAAATGATAACGCTTCCCTTCACTATCTCGGCCTTTTCCTTGTGAATGTCCTCTCTTCCCTTGAATCTAAATCTCAGCATGTTACGATAAAAAGGTTGAAAAATACGAACAGAATTACGAACAATGAACTTTTAGGGGGCATAATGTTGAGAGATAAAACTGTTGCATTTTTAGGAGCCGGTTCGATGGCAGAGTCGATGATTTCAGGAATTGTGCAGATTGGGAGCATACCAGCAGAGAGAATTTATGTGACAAATCGCAGCAATCAATTACGACTCGAGGAAATGAATCACGTGTATGGAGTTCATGCGGTCCATCAGGATGCATTGCCATATGAAGACGTTGATTTCTTTATTTTGGCAATGAAGCCCCAGGGAGCAGCAGATGCTCTCGATGCACTCAAAGATAAAATAAGAGTGGATCAAGTTGTGATTTCTGTATTAGCGGGCATTTCCACTGAATTCATGGAAAATCATCTACAGCTTGGACAGCAGGTTGTGCGGTTGATGCCGAATACGTCAAGCATGATCCGGGAGTCGGCAACTGCATTATGTCCGGGAAAACATACAGCGATAGACAATGTGATAGCAGTGAAAGAACTGTTTGGCTGTATGGGAAAAGTGTTCTTAATTGAAGAAGAGCAAATGGATATTTTTACAGGAATTGCAGGGAGCGGACCTGCTTACTTCTATTATTTAATGGAGCATATGGAACACGCTGGCGTTAAAAAGGGTATGGATGAAGCGATGGTCCGTGAGATTGTCGCCCAAACGATTTTAGGCGCAGCCAAGATGATTATGGTGAACGACGAGGCACCGGCAAGTCTCAGAGAGAAAGTGACTTCACCAAATGGAACGACAGCATCCGGACTTGATGCTTTACGGAAAAATAATGGCGGCAGAGCCATTTCACAGGCGATTCATCATGCAGCGAAACGTTCGAAAGAGCTGAATGAAGAGATGGAAGTAGCGTACAGGAAATCGACTATTCCCCCGAGAGTACTGGGGAACTTCAGTACCATGAGAGGACGGTGTCTAAATTAATACTTTCAAGAAATACCACCATGGAGCCTCCTTAGCAAATTATGTATCAAAAGATGCTATCAAATAATAATCCTATCAACTAGTTAAGAAAAAAATATAAACGTAAGAAAAACGGAGGACAACATGAAGAGAATCCTTAAGATTGCTAGCGCTTTTATCGGAATTCTTATCGGAGCCGGGTTCGCCTCAGGACAAGAAACCATGCTGTATTTTGTAAGCTTCGGGCACTTGGGAACAATTGGAGCTATCATTTCAGTCGCTATCTTTGCATACCTTGGAATGATTCTGATGAAGCTTGGCAGTCGTACACAAACAGATTCGCATCAGGAAGTAATTTATAAGATTAGTGGTCGCTTTCTCGGCTGGATCATTGATTATGTTCTGAACGCCATCTTATTTGGTGTAGGAATTGTCATGATTGCGGGGTCAGGCTCGATCTTTGATCAGCAATTCGGATTACCTTCCGTTATCGGCACAATTCTTATGACCGTTCTTGTTATGATAACAGTTATGCTGAAAGTTGACCGTGTGATTAAGGTAATTGCATCCGTCACACCATTTCTGATTCTTGTCGTACTTTTTCTTTTTATTTATAGTATGTTTACAATGAATTCATCTTTTACGTCACTTGAACCACATGCGCTGGAACAAAATTCAGCTGCGGGACATTGGCTTATATCTGCAATAAACTATATTTCAATAACCATTGCAATGGGGGCTTCAATGACACTTGTTATGGGTGGAAATGAACCTGATGAAAGGATATCATCCATTGGAGGACTTACAGGAGGGATTGCTTTAGGTCTACTTGTTATAATTAGTCACCTTACTATTTTCTCAAATATTAATACTGTAGCGGATTTAGATATGCCAATGTTGGGAATCGCCAACAGTTTTTCACCTCTCTTAGGTATTCTCTACTCTCTCGTTCTTTTCGCTATGATTTTCAATACGGCAGTCAGCATGTTCTACTCATTAGGAACACGCTTTTCCGATCCGCAGACCACAAAATTTAAAGTAATCGTTATTTCATCACTGTTAATAGGGTTTATAGCAAGTTTCTTTGGCTTTACTAAACTTGTTTCCTCTCTCTATCCAATCTTTGGCTATATGGGAATTGTTCTTATTATCGTTCTCATCATTGCTTCATTCCGAATGAGTCGATTAACGAAAGAAAATTAAATGGAATAACTATAAGCTCTCTGGTAAATGATATTTACTGCTTACCCTAATTGAGTCTCTTCAGTCTCTTCATTATAAAAACAGCTTTTATATGTATACCGTTTGGTTTATGTACTTAATAGATTTCTTTCTATATCACCACATATATTTCCAATTTTTCTTATGGAACTATCCTGCCCCGTTAGTGCCATAAGAAAAAGGCTGCCTTAAAGACAGCTCTGATCTTCAGCTAACGTACCCGTTAGTGAATTACTTCCGACACAATTAGTTAAAATAAACTTTTTACTAAACGAACTATCATTCTTGGAATAAGAGTTAAGAGGTTAAAAACGAATTCATATAAGATTGAATCACGAATTTCAATCATTATCCCTTTGAAAAACCTTCTTTTTTGCCTTTCCTTTTTCATCTTTTTCATCCTCTTTATCTTTCATACATATGGTTGCTTCTATCTAGAAGAAATCCCATAGTTGCAACCAAAATCACTAGAAAGATACCTATACACGCAGTAACTATACCTTCTGTTTTGTCTTTTGCATAAAAACAAATATATGTATTAAAAGAGACAAAAATTAAAAAAATTAATAACTTTGTAACTAAGTTAATTTTATTTATTGCTCTCACAGTAAATCACATTCCTTAATGGTGAATTAACGATATCAAAATAAAATAATTTGAACCTTTAAGAAAATAATAACAATAAAGAGTAATTATTCATTAGTGTAAAATAATCCATTTCCTTATGGAACTAACCTGCCCCGTTAGGGCCATAAGAAAAAGCTACCTTAAAGACAGCTCCGATCTTCAGCTAACGCACCCGTTAGTTCATTAAGTTCTGTCTTTTCAATATGTTCTCTATTATTAAAACCTTGGTGATTTAGAGGCTTTTAATAAAAGCTTTACCTTGTGAACACTCCAAAGAGCTAAGGTTACGGTTATAGCTGAAATAATGTATTGTAGGAAGGTTTCCATTTCTTGACCATTTGTTGAATAAGAATCTGGTGTATATATTGATGTTAAAATAATTCCCTGTATTAAATCAGCCATTCCTATTGAAATGAGTACAACGATAAAAATCCCAACATTTCTTTTCATCTTTCTTCCTCCTTTTTACAATACTTACGGAATATACATAAAGAAAGTTTCGTTTTATATTCTATTTCATCCC
This sequence comes from Bacillus sp. T-10(2022), assembly GCF_056502895.1. NCBI lineage: Bacteria > Bacillati > Bacillota > Bacilli > Caryophanales > Bacillaceae > Bacillus > Bacillus sp. T-10(2022). The sequence continues at coordinate 953,548 of NZ_CP113518.1, read as the reverse complement.
TATTATAATGTCAGTTAATTAAACTAACCTGCCCCGTTAGTGCCATAAGAAAAAGGCTGCCTCAGCAACCTTGAGTCTTTTACAAGAAGTAGAAATCCCTTTCATTATTTGAATTTGTCAGGTTGTTCTACATAGAACTCTAAATACCCACATTTAGAACAAACATAAGGAGATACTTTGCTGTAAATCGGACTATCCGTGAAAAAACCTCTTGGTTCTTTGTTTATCTGAAATTCTCCTTGAATTCCAGAAATATAGGCTCTAGTAAGTTCGTTGCCGCATTTGCTACAAGTTTCCATTATTTATCATCCCTTATCGTTATCGTTTCCTACCCGTATTACTCTCTTTTATACGATTCCTAAATTAATAAAGTTTCAATCCTTCTTCAACAAACCTGCCCCGATAGTTCCATATGACAAAGAGCTGCCAAAGCAACCCTCTTATTGAAGTAAAGCACCTTTTAGTTCAACAAGGTTATTGAATGGGAGAACACTACTCCTACTCATAATCATCAGTTACCAGCTCGACCTTTTCTGGTATTATTTTTTGAAGAGAGTCTATTGTTGAAAAATGTTCATCATTTGAGAACGCGGTAATATAGTCACCATCATACCCTACCCAAAACATAGTGGAACTTTCAGTTAAAGTTGCTATCGGGGTATTGGCTATCCACTTTAATTTAACTAGTCTGGTTCGGTTTTTTTTAGTCTTTTTTACAGGATAAGGTGACTCATATTCCCTTTCCTCTAGTCTGAATACATCCTGTTTTAGGGACCATAATGATAAGTTCAACATACTTCCATTCCCGTACAAATAAGGATAATATTCTTTAAATTGCTGCGGGCTGCGTATAATTGCCTTTACAAAGAACGTGTCTTTACGACTCCCCTTCATATAATTAAACTCTATATTTTGCATCTTAAACAGCTCTTCGTACTCTGTTTGTTGAAAATCATAGATTTCCGCAAGTGAATAAATAGGGTAATAATCTGGGCTATCCATCCAATTACAAAAGAATTCTTCATGGGTATATGTATAATCACTATCAGTATAACAAGAAAACTCTACGATATATTGGAACTCACCGTTAATCTCAAAAGGATAAGTGGCTTCTTCCACCGGCACAGTTATTATTTTTTCGGGAGGGAAGTAGCTTATTTCTACCTTCATTTTAATCGCCTCTCTTAAAAGGTTCGAATAGTTTATTTTTATTATATTACCACGTGAAACCGGTTGCTTTCGCTGGCTTATTAGTATTATCAGCTTCTTGAACTATCCTGCCCCGTTAGTGCCATAAGAAAAAAGCTGCCATAAAGACAGCTCTGATCTTCAGCTAACGCACTCGTTAATTGAAGATGATTATTATCGGTAATTATTGTGAACGGGTGTAAACAATTCTTCATTAGAATTTCTAACAAGTGAAAAATTGTCTACATTATAGTGACCGTGAAGGGTGTCATTGTGATGAAGGATTATTTGTTTTGCAGATAAGTTTTTTGAGTCAGAAGTAGAATGTCCATCACCAACTAATGTTACATCAAAATGATTGATTGTTGCTGTTCTAACAGCTGAATCAATACAATGTTCCGTCTTACATCCCATTATTACAATATGATCTACATTGTTTTCACTTAAATGTTCATGTAATGGAGTTCCATAAAATGAATTTGTGGCAGCTTTATCAAATATGATAGCAGTTGATGGTATTTTAATATCCCTGTGTATCTGGAATCCAGGTCCTTCTCCATTTGAAACATCTAAATCTCTTATAAAAACAACGGGGATATCTTCATTTACCGCTTTTTCAATTACAGTATTAATGTTATTAACGATTTTTTCTTTCTCAAAGACTCCTTGTTTTTCTTTATTACCTTCTATTAATTCCTGTTGAGCATCGATTATCAGTAATGTTTGTTTCAATATTTTCCCCCCTAAGGTTTTTAGCAGTTATTTTCATATTTTAAGCGCTTCTTACTAAGCTCTTTATATTTTCGTCAAAAGATTTACTAATACCTTCTTGAACTGACCTGCCCCTATAGTTCCATAAGAAAAAGCTGCCTTAAAGACAGCTCCAATCTTCGGCTAACGCACCCTAAAGTTTAAGTACAATATTTCACAAATTTCTAACTAATAAAAAAAGACGGTGACTTACATAAGTCATCGCCTCGATATTACTAATTATTCAATGCACTAATAGAATTCCACTCGTCAACTGGTCCCTAAAATGAGCTACTTTAATTGTTTATTCATTCCCCACTGGAAGTACAACAGTAAATGGTTTTAATTCCTTAGCTGGGACAAAGCTTGAAAAATCAAATAGCAACATTGTATTTTCCAGCTTAAAATTCTCAATCCTTTCTTCTCCATTTAAGTCAAAAGTAGATTGGAAGTGTGCTGTTGCCTTATCAATCATTTTTACTTTATTAAAGGGAATACCGTGGTTTTTAGGAGGCCATGGATTTTCCGGTTCGATCTTAGTTAAATATTCCTTATCAACCAACCAGAAAAGGTATTTCAAATTATGGTTAATTGTTTCAAGTTTACCTTTACTCAAATTCTTCGGAAGCCCTTTAAGTTGATAATCTATTACCAATTTCTCACCTTTTTGAGTAACATCATTTACCTGCAGGCCTAAATTGAACCGTGTGCTTTTTAAGGTGAAAGATTTTTTATTCAAAAGCTGTTGTACTTTTGGATCTGCTGCAGATAACTGAGGATAAAAGGTAAGTGAAGTAATATCTGAATTGAGCTTGGTCATTTCTCTTCTCATAGTACTTTGATATCCATCTTCTTGTTCTGACTCATCAAGTAAAGTTCCATCTCCAAACCTATACACTTTTCCTTTATTATCAACTGCTTTTATATAAATATCATCACCTTTGTATTTCTCAACGGTCTCATATATAAGTGAAGATGATGCCTTTGCAGTGAGTATCTCTTTAATACGGATTTTTACCTTGTCTTCCGGATATCCTTGCTCCTGGTTAATAGCAAGTGTACGATTTTTTTCTTGTTGAATTGGAATATCAAAATTCCATTCACCTTTTATCCCGTTGATATTATGAATCGTTATGGGAAGAGTAGAATTCTCTTTAAATGATTTATAAGGATATACCATTTTCCATTGAAAGTTATATCCATTTTCCACTTTCTTAATGTCATTTGACTTTCCATTTAGCCAAGGGTCATGATCCCCTTTATTGTGTTCAAAGTTTACATCAAAGCTTACTTCTCCTTTTTCGTTATGCCCCTTTTCAACATCTTCATCTACAAATCCTGTAATTGATACTACATTGCCATCAAAGTAAGCGCTGGTCAGTTTTACAGTTACCCCATTTTTTGTAATTGATTGGTTTAATTCTGTAACTGCATCCTGGTTAGCTAATTCCACGCCTGTTGAATCATTAAATTCTTGAAAAATCCCGCCTATTAAAGGGGTATTAGCTAATACTCTATTCATTGTAGGATTAACAAATCCTGAGGCAACGGTGATTCCAAGAAGAGCAGCAGCAGTCGCCACACCTGCAAGAACCTTTTTTTTCTTTGCCTTTCCCCTATTGCCTTCCTTGTTTATCCCTTTGGAAATGGCACTAAATACTTTTTCTTTCGGTACAGCTATTTGTTCTATTGCTTCTTTGAGTTCCTTGTTATCCATGGTATTTGTCCTCCTCCTCATTTTTATAGGACTTTTTTAACTCCGCTTTCCCTCTGCTTAAATAAGTTTTTACAGTATTCTCTGGAATTTCCATGACACTGCTAATCGTTTTTATCGAGTAATCATAATAGTAAAATAGAATAATAACAGTACGGTAATTCTCTCTCAGCTCCTGAATTGCATTAAGCAGCAGTAATGATTCTTCAATGTTTGGATTTACCTGACCCGGCAGGTTTGACAATATCTCATCACTCAAAGGAACAACATTGCTTTTTCTCTTTAGGACATGTCCCGAACATCGTATGACAATCCTGGTGAGCCAGGTCATAAAATACTCCGGATTTTTTAACGAATGGATAGATGTAAAGGCCTGATAGGTTGCTTCTTGGACAACATCCAACGCATCTTCTTCGTTATGTACATAAAGATAGGCCGTACGGTAGATTCTTTCATAATGTTGTTGAACTAACTTTTCAAAGGCGCTTTTATTACCTTTGATTGCTTTTTTAACCAGCCGGTGGCTTTCTATTTCCATCTTATTTGACCCCCTTTACTAATTAGTGGAATCTATAAACAAGAAAAGTTTCAAAAAGTTTAAGTATTTTCCAAGAAAAGCATATCATGCAATTAAAATCCTAAGTTCAAAATAAATTAAACGGAAACCATTTTTGGTTTCCGCTTTCTATTTTTCTTGAAAGCTTTACAATTCTTTTAGTGTGTGCTGCGACATCATATAAAAGTACTTCTTATTGTAGAGTGACACAAACTCTGCGTCAGTTAAATAAAGAAGTAGTTTAGTGGCAGTAGGGTGTAACAAAACTTAGACTTTTCACTTGGAATATAGTAAAAAGCAGTGAGGGATTTCCCCTCACTGCCCCGTTTCTTTATTTTGTTAAAATCTTCGTGTGTCGTTTTCGAAAATTAATTGTATTATTTTCACTAATAAAAGTTGAACCTAAAAGGAGTGTGCCTCCTATGATTTGAACAATTGTCATTTTTTCCTGTAAGATTACAGCGGAAATCAGTATAGCTACAAAAGGATCAACATAGCTTAGCATAGCGATGCTTTGTCCCTTTAACTTTAGCATACCAGAAAAAAATAACCAAAAGCCAATACCAGTGTTAACAACCCCTAAGAGTATAATAAAAGGAATGGAAGATCTTGATACTTCCAAGAGACCAAATCCCTCAGTGAATATTACATAGGGAAAGAGAAGTAAAGCAGTTGTTCCAAGTTGAATGATTGTAATCTCTAACATGCCCATGTTTTGAATGAATTTATTTAATAACATTAAGGCTGCGTAAAATGCAGCCGCAACTAACCCAAAAAGGATTCCAAGTAGATCATCTTTACCAGAGGCGCTAATGCCGTTTCCAATAATCAATAACATTCCTAATATCGCTACACCAATACAAACAATTTTTTTAATTGGTAAAATTTCCTTAAGTACAAATGGCGAGAGAACCATGACAAACACTGGCGCAAAATAATACCCAAGTGTTGCATTAGCAAGTGTTGTATGATCGTAGGATTGATAAAGAAAAATCCAATTCCCTCCCAATGCAATCGCAGAAAGACAAAGGGTAGAAGCATTAACTTTCACTAATTTCCATGGAATGGATTTCTTCATAATGAAAAATACAAACACTAAAAAGAGACACCCAATTGAACTGCTTAGAAAAGCTGTTTCACTCGAAGATAAATCAATGTATTTCAGAACTAAACCCATCGTACCGAAAATAATCATTGATAATATAAACTGAATTTTAGATTTCATCGTCTACTCCTTCGAATCTGCGAAACAGCTTATATATTTCGCAGATTCTTAATCTGTTTTATATATAAGCGTATATAAAGGAGTAAACGGTGGTGGTGGTGATGTCGAAACGGGCTTTGTAATATATGGATTTATAAATGATATTGGCATAATAAGCCTCCTGAATATTCAAATGTAAGATTTATTAATAATACAATTAAAATCTTATTTTTTGAATTGGATATTTTTAAAGAATAGTGCTTTCATTAAACATTTAGACGGTAAATATATTTATTAATGGTTGTGGTGTTTGATTTAATTATTTTTTGTTTCCTTTAGTTACAAACAGATTGTCTCTTTATTTAATTCACGATGTAATACATTACCCATACGCTTCATGCCTTCAATGATTTGGTCTTCAGGCATATTCGAGTAATTTAAACGTAAAGTGTTCTTCTGTATGCCATTTGGAAAGAATGGAACACCAGGAACACAAGCAACATTATTTTTCAAGCACTCTGTAAATATATGTTTGGAATCAACCCCATCTGGGAGCTCAACCCAAATAAACAACCCGCCTTCCGGCTTACTGTAAGACAAATTTTCCGGAAAGAATTCTTTTATGCATTTTAACATTGTTGTACATCTTGCTTTATATACTGCTTTTATTTTTTTAATATGCTCTTCCATATCGTAAAGTTCCATATACTTAGCTGTTATCCTTTGAGCAAAGCTGTCGGTATGTAAATCAGCTGTTTGCTTGAAAGCCACGTACTTATCAATAAACGATTGATCTGCACAAATCCATCCAATTCGCATGCCTGGAGTGAAAATTTTAGAGAACGTGCTCATATAAATTACTCTGTTCTCTGTATCAAAATGTTTCACTGGCGGGATCCCCTCTCCAGCAAACCTAATAGCTCCATAAGGATTATCTTCTACAATCAGTACATCGTATTGATTAGCAAGTTCAATCATTCTTTTACGTCTTTGAAGTTTTAATGTGCGACCTGTAGGGTTCTGGAAATCGGGAATAGTATAGATGAATTTTGCGCTAGGATGCTCTTGCAGTTTCCTCTCTAGCTCTTCCATTATCATCCCATCATTGTCCATAGCTACCTCCACAAAGTTTGCATTGTATGATTTAAATGCATTAATTGCTGCAAGATAGGTTGGGCTTTCACAAATTATAGTATCTCCTTCGTTGATGAATAGTCTTCCAGTAAGATCTATTGCTTGCTGGGACCCTGAAGTGATAAGTACATTGTTAATAACAGAGTTAATCCCTATGGCTTTCATCCTTTGGCAAATAGCTTCTCTCAACGGACCATAGCCTTCAGTGGTACTATATTGAAGAGAAGCCGCGCCCGATTCATTCAATACAACATTGCAAGCAACTTTAAGGGCTTCAACAGGAAACAGCTCCGGAGCTGGAAGTCCTCCCGCAAAAGAAATGACTTCTGGCCTTTCTGTTACTTTTAATATTTCACGGGTCTCGGAAGAATTAACTAGACGAGCCCTCTCAGCAAATTTATTTTCCATTTGTAAACATTCCTTCCTTTAACATTTCAATTTTTTTACCTACTACTTTTAATTTTATTGGAATATTCAGATTTTTAAATAAAGGGATAAGCCTATGACACCAAAATTAATATTTTCTTTCATCCCCCAACTAAGTTTGAATTATCATAACACGTAAAAAAAAAGCCATACAATATAATTATTGTGTGGCAAACAATATTTATTTTACATTTCAATTATTTTTCTAAGGATAATAAGAGCTTTTTCAAGTTCCTCCCTCGTTTCTGGAGCACAAATCCCCACACGTACGGCATTTGCTGGTGCGACATTACCTACCGCAAATCGCCCTCCACTATATACCTGTACACCTTGTGCTGCAGCTAGTTGTTCAAATTGGTCACCTGTATACTGTTTCGGCAGATGTAACCAATGAAAGATCCCTGTTTCTTCACCTAGACAGTTCTCTTTACCTAAATATTGATTAACCAACTGATTGCGAGCTTTTGTTTCCTCTTTATGAAATGCAACAATGTTTTCAAACTGATTCGATACAATTACTCGTGATGCTAACTCTGCAAGTAGTGGCGATACGGAAATATTTAAATTATAAAGAGCCTTTCGAGTAGAATCCAGGTATTTTAAAGGAACTGCCACATAAGCAAGACGGAGTCCAGGTGCCATTGATTTCGATAAACTCGCTATATAAATCGTATGCTCAGGAGCATATGTCGCTACAGCCGGCAACACTTTTTCTTGGATTAAATGATACGCTCCATCTTCAATAATAAATAAATTATACTTTACAGCTATCTCAGCAATAGCCTTACGAGTTTCAACGCTCATCGTATATGTCATCGGATTCTGATAATCTGGGATAATATATAATCCTTTAATATTTTCATTTTTACATGCATAAAGAAGTGCTTCCGGACTCATTTCATCAGATTCTGAACGAATCGGTACAAGCTGAATCCCCAGCATCGCAGCTGCTGTCTTTAAGCCTGGATATGTATGGTGATCTACACCAATTCGATCTCCATGCTGACAAAGGCCTGCAAGTGTTGCCGTGATGGCGTTTTGTCCGCCAGTAGCAAGTAAGATATGTTCTCTAGTCGTTTCAAAACCGGCAAATTTCAATAATTTGACGCCTGCATCTTTTTGCCAAATTGCATCGCCTGGCCGACTGTATCCAAACCATCTCGCACAATCTGATTCTTGTAACATCGATTGCAATAAGTCAAATAAAGGTCCATACGACACACGATCTGGTAAAATTGCTCCCATTTCAATTAAGTGCTTTGGCTTTTCTTCTGCAAGCAAATAAGCGTTCGAAATCGCATCATACGAAACATAGGTGCCACTACCAATGGTCGCACTGACCAGTCCTTTTAACTCGGATACTTTAAATGCTTTCGAAATCGTACTTAGATTCACCTCTAAGTAATCCGCTAACTCTCTTTGTGGTGGAAGTTTCGTGCCAGGCACTAAGCGCCCCTCTATAATGTCATGTTCTAACTGCTTAGCTAATGCCTGATAAATCGGTCTGTCTTCTCGATTTATTGTCGGCTTCCATGTCATTGGATAATCCTCAAACGAATTAATCGGCACATTCCTCACCCTTTTTCATACAATCATTAATCATACAATTATAAAATTGTATGGAAACAAATTCAAATCCATAAACTCTCTAAAAAACTTTCACTAGTAGAGTGCGGAATGCTCGTTGCCCTGGAACATTCACGCAGCATGGATATTCCGGAAAGGAACCCATTAGTGGAGGAAAAAACTATGGAGTTACTTGCAGTCTTCATATTACCTTTTTTATCCACCATCAACATTCCTTTTTTTATAAGAGCATTACTCCTTCAACAATCCTGCCATTTAGCTTAAGAACATTTATTTCAAATTTTGATCTTTTACACAATCTGTTACTCCAGAATATTGCCCAATTAAAGATCAAACAGCACTTTACAAATTTCCTGCTCCTTTAGTTCCATAAGAAAAAGATGTGCCAAAGTACTCCCTTATTGCACCTGTTAGGTTAAAACCTGCTAAAATATGTAATGTAAGCAAGATAACCAATTAAACGGGGGAGAAATATGAATGTAGAACTAACAAGATTTAGAGTTAAGGAAGGTAAATCGGAACGGGTAGATGAATGGTTAAAGTTTCTAAACGAAAATATGAATGATGTGCTAATAACCCTTGAAGCCGAAAAAATGTATGTTGAAACTATATTTAGAGAATATCTAAATGGTGATGAGTTTTTATATTGGTACTCTGTCCAGGGTCAAGGCGGACAAGAAGTGCAGGAATCAGACCACTGGATAGATAAGAAGCATTTAGAGTATTGGAAAGAATGTATTGATGAAACATTCAGACCTGTTGATTTAAAAACAGAAGTAGTTATGATTCCAGAAAATATAAGACAAAATATGAAATGACCTCTACTATTTAAGGTCTTTTTTTTGATAGTTTGACACACTGAAATAAGCAATTGCTCTAATACCAAAAACTACCTAACATATTGAAGAATTAACTGATATAACGCTATGCAAAGTCCTAAAATACTCGCTTTCATTTTTGATGGATGGTTTCTTTTACTGCGAAACAAGTAAAAGAAAACTAATATAAAACCCAACGGAATCCATAGCTGAAAGACACCTTCTTTTGTACTGCGGGAAAAAACAGGAGCAATGTAAGTGCTTATCAGAAAGTAAAAGAAAATCGTAAATCGTCGTGTTTCTAATTTCTTGCTCCACCTTACTAAAAAGAAAATAATAATTATTGCGATAATCGTAATGTGTAAAGGGGGTAGCACAATAGCACCGTTCCCAAATTTGAATTCCAATCTGAATTGCCCTCCTTTTTTTATAGTGTATATCCATTTAAAGTGAAATTTAGAATGTTTTTATTTGAAGTTATATCTTCTTCCGTAAATATCATTTAACCTATTCCACCTACCCCTTTAGTGCTATAAGAAAAAAGCTGCCTCAGCAACCTCCCTTATTGAAGTAAAGCACCCGTTAGTTCATTAAGCCTTTTTTCTTTTATTCTAGTCTGTCACTTAATTCGTTAAATTCTGAACTACCTTCAAGCATTGATGATTTTTTTGCTAACAAACTCCCTTTTTCAACTGACTTACCTCGTTACTTAATAACATATTATTTTTTATCTCTTATTTCTTCTAAGATTTCTATTACACGATTGTTTTGTTTCTCAATAGATTTCAACCTTTTTTCAATTATGCTTGAAGAAAAAAACAAAATAAGTACAATGGCAATTCCAACGATTATATCCATTTTTAATCTCCCGCTAATTTATTTCAGTTAAGTACCCGTTAAACCTGCCCCGTTAGTTCCATAAGAAAAAGAGCTTCTAATCAGCTCCTGTTATTGAAATAAAGCACCGGTTAGTTTTAAATCAAATTATTTTCACATCTATTTATCTTCGTTATTACTTCTCTCATTATTTTGAAGATAAATCTTTTTAAGAGTTGAATTTATATTATTCAATGCAATTAGAATAACCCCCAACATAACAAAGGTTACTATTTCCCCAGTAAACGTAGATACTATTCCTAAAATTACAGCATAAAGAATGTATAACCAATTACTCATTTATTCAATATCCTCCCTAATCTACATAATTATCTAATTTTACCACAAAATTTCAATTTTCTTTATACAACTACCCTGCCCAATAGTTGCATAAGAAAAGGAGCTGCTGATCAGCTCCTGATAATGAAGTAAAGCACCTGTTAGTTTAAGTACAATCCTTCACAAATTGATATCTATCCTTGGAATTTAATACAACAAAAAGGTTCTAGAACCAAAGACTTTTTTAGTTTAATTTACCTTTTAAATCCACCTTCTGAATGAATAATCTGACCTGTAATCCAATCTGCTTCATCGCTCACTAGAAATTTAATAGTTTTTGCAACATCTCTTGGTTTTCCTATTCTACCGAAAGGAAACATCGGTTTTAATTCATTTTTTATTTCCTCTGTCATCCACCCTGTATCAGTTGGACCTGGATTTAATGCATTAACCGTTATTCCTAAAGGGGCTAGTTCAGCCGACAATGTAATAGTTAGAGCATCAACTGCTCCTTTTGTTGTTGCATATGCTAATTCGCCAGGCATTGGTCCTCGAAACTGACCTGAAGTAATATTGACTATTCTTCCACCTGATTTCTTATCAAACCTTTGAGCAAATTTACTACTTAATAGTGTCGTTGCACGAACATTTACCTTGTAATGTTTATCTAATTCTTCGGCAGTTAAATTAGAAAAATCGTTGTTAGTTGAGTATGCTGCGTTATTAATCAAGATATCAGGATAACCAAGTTGTTCAGAAACTTTATTTATAAGTTGTTCAGGTGCATCATATGAAGTTAAATCTAACTCCATACATGATACCTTAACACCTTTTTTTATTAATTCTTCTTTTAATTTCATGGGCTCATCTAATTCAATACTCCAAGGCATTTTTTTATCATAATCTGTCCAATAAGTAAAAAATATATGGTAACCCGTTTCAGCTAACTCCTTACAAATAGCAGCTCCAATCCCTTTCAGACGGCTTACTCCCGTAATAATTGCAATTTTCCCTTTTAATTGGACCATTATGATATTCCTCCATTACAAAAGTAAGTTTAAGTCTTAATACTTCACTAACCTGCCCCGTTAATTGCATAAAGAAAAAGCTGCCTTAAAGACAGCTCCGATCTTAAACTAGCGCACCCGTTAGCTTAACAAGATATGTATAAGTTTTTATCTGTTCACTCACTCGAATACAGGGCGCATAAAGCTTCTCTCATAACTTAAAATACATTTAGTTTCTTCTGCTAATTTATAAGCTTCCTGACACTCTGCATCTAATGCCATTTTTACTCGGTACTCTTCATATGCTGCTAAACTTGGGAAAGTGAATAAGGCATAAGCAATGTTATTAGCGCCCTCATGTGGAAGAAAATAACCTTGATGTGTACCGCCCAATTTATTAACTAATCGGATCCATATCTTACCGTATTCCTCGAATTCCTTTACTTTATAAGGGTCAATAACATATTTCAGATAGCATGTAACCATTTTAATCCTCCTGAAAATCTATTTTTTTCCATCATAACATGCAATTGAGCTAACCTGCCCCGTTAGTGCCATAAGTAAAAGAGCTGCTGATCAGCTCTTAGCATTGAAGTAAAGCATACGTTAGTTCAACAAGATTTTTTTATTTATGTTCTTTAATTGGCATAAAATTAGAAGGGGTTAATTCTTCAGATTCAATTACAATTGCAGTTAGTCCAGTGGCAGTTGCTGTTTCGTGTCCTTCACCCTTTTCCCAAAAGACCACATCGTTAGCTTTTATATTTACTTTTAATTCATCATCACCACGAACCCATCCTTCCCCATCTACAACAATGAGCAATTGTGGGATAACAGCTTGATGGAAACCTACAATTCCGTTAGCTTCTAAATGCATACAACCAATTTGTGTAGGTTTTTCTGTTTTTACAATTCGAGACATAATGAAATTTGAATTAAAATGAGAAACGTTTTTTCCTACTTCTTTGTCAAATCTATAAAATTCCAAAAAGATTCCCCCCCCTCTTTTTACATTCACTTTTTAAATACTACGTACTTAATCAATAGTCCTGTTTAAAATTTATTCTTTCACTAATCTGCCCCGTTAGTTGCATAAGAAAAAGCTGCTTAAAGACAGCTCCGATCTTCAGCTAAAGCACCCGTTAGTTCATTAAGAAAAGCGATTCTTATTGGAACAACTTTATCGACGTGATTTCATATTTCACTGGCGGTATGTCAAAATCCATCAATTATTAGTGTTGGTTTTGAATAAGGTTTGATTTAAAATTTTCTGTAAACCCACAAGCTATGGCTAATAAAAGGAAACCATTTTGAATGGACTCTCCGTTTTCAAAAAAGTTCAATCAAAGCTCATTTAGAAATCTTTGATTGTAAAGATAAAGTATCACAACTTTATTCAAAACTTCGCATCTTTCTTACAAACATCGCAATTTTATTTTAAAGACACAATTACCAATGGCGGATTCCTAAGCAGATTAATAATAAAATACAAGTAAAAATTTAAGAAAAATTTAATATTTACCCCACTTTTTATTTTAAAAGTTTTTCCTATCCTATAAACAAGTTACATCAAGGAGGAGACTAAAAAAAAGTGGGGATATTTATTGGTTTTTGCATTATTTCTAGTTTTTTTTTTAATATATTACCGATATCCCAAGATAAAGTAGAGGATCAAATATATGAACAAAATGATAATACAGCTACTGAAAATCCCCAAAAGATTGAGATTACAGAAGGGCAGATCTATCAAGGGAATCTGCTTTTGATTAACAGTGAATATGCTGTTCAACAAGCTGGTATAAAATCGGATATCATAAATTTATTTACACACAAAGAATTAACAACCTGATACCAGTTACTTAATAGTGAAATAAAATTATCAGAAGAAATAGCTGAAAAATTTTCGGAAGATGATAGCAATAGTGTAAAGTAGGATAAAGCTTAAATTATAAATTTGAAAAAGAATTAGGAATTGAGGATTTATATGAAAAATCAAAAAAAAATTACTGCTGGCTTGTTGGCCGTATATTTATTTGCATTAACATGGATTATAGTCTTTAAAATGCAATTTTCATTTCAAGGCTTGCCGGATTTTAGGGAAATCAACTTAATCCCTTTTGCTGGTTCAGCTAATGTAAATAATCAAATAGATTTTAATGAAATAATCTATAATGTACTTGCATTTATCCCATTTGGAATTTATATCAGTATGCTAAAACCAAATTGGTCTTTCTTGAAAAAGATTGCAGTAATAGCAGGAGTTAGTTTGTTATTTGAAGTATTGCAATTCATCTTTGCTATAGGAGCTAGCGATATAACTGACTTTATGGGAAATACATTAGGTGGAATTATTGGAGTTGGAGTTTATATTGTATTTTGTAAGCTGTTTAGTACAAAAGCAAATAAAATCCTTAATGTTTTAGCTTCAATCGGAACGATATGCATTGTTGCATTATTGCTGTTATTAATATATCTCAGGATTAGTGGTGTTATTATTTATAAAGTTTCCTAAGTAATTGGAGAATTGCTGTTCATGAAAATTAAATGGCATCAAAATAATAACCAAAGCATATGCAACTATTTCAAAAGCTAAGACATAACTTTTTAGGTACACCAAATGATACTAATGGTACAAACAATAAAGATATAAATATAAATAGGCTTAATAGCTTTCTTGATTTCTTGGAAATGTATTGGGATGAATCACAGGATGGACATCTTAACTTTTTTTAAAAGGTAAACATTTTAAAAAAAGCCTCTATCCAACCCCATTTATAGCCACAGTGGACATATTGGCATATGAAGCAACCTCCTTTCAATTAAATCAATATTACAAATTATATCTTTTATTCCTAAACTAAACTGCCCCGTTAGTTCCATAAGAAAAAGCTACCTTAAAGATAGCTCCGATCTTCAGCTAACGCACCTGTTAGTTCATTAAGAAACCCTGTATGGAAACAAAGAAAACAAATAAAGAGATACCAATGCTCATATATCCCCAAAAGCCTTTTCTGTCTTTTTGAAGTTCGGATAATCCTGTAACTAACATAATTGCCCCCAAGAACAACATAGAATACGGCATCAACTCAAAATTTTCAGTAATTAGCTGATAGGCTGATAAAGCAAGAACAATTATTGCTAAGATAATTCTAATCATTTTCAAGAATATATTTCCCCCTAAAAATTAAGTTCTGTACAATTTCTGTTTCAATCATACCATTTGACACCTTTTCATTTGTGTAAAAAATGGAAACTTCTTTATGCAACTAACATGCCCCGATAGTTGCATATAGAAAAAGCTGCCTTAAAGACAGCCCCGATCTTCAGCCTGTTCGTTCTATAAGAAAAGCGAACCTTATTCAAGAATCGCGTCCGATTACTGAATAACGAATATTTGGTACCAAATGGCCTTGTCATTTATTTATGATACCGTTCAACGCACCTATTCAAGCCGTGATTTTTTAAAAACTGTCAGCCTGTTAATTTTACACTTCTACGTTAAATCGACGCTGATGAGGAAGCAGCTGCTTGATCAGCCTTCACACAATCAATTGCAACAACGAGTGCAATAATAATGGTTTCCATCTCTTCATCTATTATTTGAACCTTGTAGCTATCGCCCCAAGTGAACCACTCCTTGCCCACTTTACCTACGATTTTACCATGCTGTAAAACTTGAAAATCCATATCCCACCAATTACCATGTACTTCAATGCCTGCCGCATCAATTGTATATCGTGCTTTTAAGAAGGAAAATTCCTTCTTTATTGTTAATACCTCTCGGCCATTCACCTCAACCAAAAACTTTGGTAAAAAGCTGAACACCTTTTTCGTAATGAGTGCTACTTCATCTCTTGCTGTATTCCTAATGGAGAAAGTCTTTGGAACTTGCATAAAACTTCCCTCCACGTAATATATATCCTTCTCCTGCTGATCCTTTACTGTAAATTTCCCGCTAAGACTGAATACCTTCTGCTTTATATAAAGCTGCCTCATACTTATTCCTCCCAACCTTAAGTCTTTTACATTACTTACGTTTGAAATGGGCATTGGTTCCAATCTTAAGCATTAAATTCCAAATAATAGCTCCACTCAAAAACGCCTTCTTTTCGGTTCACCACTATTTATCCTTAACTAATTTACCTTTTTGTAAAGTCAGCAATTCTTCCTTCGCAATCTGTCCCAATTGTTGAACAACTCCTTTACTATCCTGCCCCGATAGTTGCATATAGAAAAAGCTGCCTTAAAGACAGCCCCGATCTTCAGCTAACACACCCGTTAGTTCTATAAGACTTATCACAGAGTTGACACAAACTGTGCGATATATCTCTAATTGGAAAAATCCAACCCCTTTGTACTAAAGATTATGGACCTTGTGTAAGTATAGCGACGATGTTATATAAGATTGGGAACACAAATAAAATGATGTTGAAAATTATTCCAGCTAACGAAAGTTTATCGCGATTCATTTTATAGCCTACGAATCCAAATATAGCTCCTATTGGACACAGTATAAACGGAAATACGAGTGGCATTCCTTGAATTTTCAAGGATACGATATCAAATAAAAAGTTAATGATCAATAATGTTAAAACAGACGGGATTAGAACGGATATAAGTCCTGGTATTTTTTGCACAACAATTTCCCCTTAATGAATTAGATTATAAAAATTTGTGCCCTTAATGATAATTTAACACTACCTAATTTTAACAAAAATAAGTGTGTTTGTGTAAATATCGAACTACACAGTACGAATACACTACGCTTATGGAACTAACCTGCCCCGATAGTTCCATAAAGAAAAAACGCCTTAAAGGCAGCTCCGATCTTCAGCTAAAGCACCCGTTACTTAAGAAAAAAAATTTTTAGGGCTTGTGCATTATCTTTTTCTAACTCTCCTAACTTTCGTTTTCATTATTGCTAATAATTGTTGCTGTACCTACACTTTCATTAAACCAAATTTCATATTCATAAAGTCTTTCAGGTATATTTTCACCAAAAGTGTAAAACAAATTAGCTTCTACGTCGGGTTTTCTAGCCATTTTAACCACTTTATCATCCCATTAGATTTGTTCAAATGCCTGCCTTAGCAGCTCTATTGATTCGCTATCAGTTATCATTACGACATCTTCGTAATTTTCTTCTGTATCAATTTTTTGAACATCTACTCTTGATAATTGTCCTTTTTCTTCCCCAATACAACCGACCAACACCATAAAGACAAAAAGAGAAGTGAAATTTATTATCTTTTTGATCATACACCTCCATAAATTCAGAAGTTTACATTACATAATAGTACCAGCTTATCTTCAACTATCCTTCCCCGTTAGTCCCATAAGAAAAAGGCAGCCTAAACAACCTGCCTTATTGTATAGTTGACACAAACTGTGCAATAGGAGGAGAAAACCTCTACATCAGATTATTTGCTTTTCGGAGCTTCTGAAACCCTTACCTTGCGACCCGGTCGCTTCAATGTTTTCCTGTCCCTCTTCCCTTCTAGAGCTACAGATGAGTTTAATTTCACATAATCACTGCCTTGATTTATTTTAAATTCTATGTATATAACTCTTAACAATATCAAAACCTATGACTAGTAACACATTACATTAATAGGAGCTGACAACATGGCTAGAAATAACAACAGTAATCAATTAGTAGTTAATGGTGCAGAGCAAGCTCTAGAACAAATGAAATACGAAATCTCTAGTGAATTCGGTGTTACACTTGGCGCTGATACAACATCTCGTGCGAACGGATCTGTTGGTGGAGAGATTACAAAACGTTTAGTGCAAATGGCTGAACAACAATTAGGCGGAAGAACTCGTTAATCGAAATCATATGTAATGTTAGGGATAGTGATTGAACTATCCCTATTTATAATTTTACAAATTTTTAAAAAAGAAACAGAAACATCAAGTAGCTGTTATTTTGCCACGCAAGAAAGGCTGCCGCAGCAACCCCTGTTATTGAAGTAAAGCACCTGTTAGTTCTTTAAGAGGCTTCAAAAAGGGATGTAGTGTTAGTGAATACAATTCTGGCTGTTCTCTATGCACTAAATGTTCAGAAAAAGGGATAATTGAAATATGAATAGCAGATTTAACTGGCAGCTGACATCTCTTGTTCTGCTATACCTCCAACCATACATAAAATAGGAAATTACAGATTGGATACATCGCTGGTTTCATGAAAAGGGTAAAAATCTGACTGACCTTATGAAAGCTTTCCAATCATTACTCCCAAGGATTTTCGTATTTTTTTCTAATTTTATCGACTTTATTATATTCGCAAATGATATCTTTGCCTGATAATTGAACTTTCATCGTATTTTTTTCGACTATAATAGTAAAATTGTCAAAACCACCACCATAATCAAATTCATAATCATTATTCTCTATATGCTTATATGTTCCAGAAGATTGTTCTCCGCCCTGGACTCTTGAATTTTGAATTTCAAAATTGTTTTCCCCTTTAAAGGTAAAGGAGTCTCGACAAACACTCTTTTCTCCATCCTTCTTTTTCCACGTACCTTTCCAAGATGGTGCTTTTTCTTCACCACACGCAGCTAATACTAATGCAGCCATCGTTGAGATCATTAACATTTTTTTCATTTATACACCTACTCCAAAGGACAACTTTATTTCCTGCTACTTTTAATACGAACGAAAAAGGTAAAAGTTCCCTTGTATTGAACTAACCTCCCTCAATAAACTAAACACAATCTCACGATTGCTCTAGAATTCTTCGAATTTCATAGTCATATCATTAACAGTTATTTATGTAAGCTCGGCATCACTCCTCAAGGGTAGGGATTTATCGAAAAAAGTGTATGCTAAACTAGCCAATTATAGGAAAAAATTGGTTTAATCAATGTTATAATCGCACTTTAGGATATCCACTTGTCTCATGGAGGTCAACCCTCCCATGTCTCACAGAGTCGATGCTCCTACATTCCTTCGTTCAACCTTTCCATGAGGTGGATGTCGGTCATGCTGCCCCACAGGATCTAAGCCCTCACGTTAGTTGCTTTGCCGACTAATCCGTGCTTCACTTTTAAATGAGTGTTAATTAAATGACCGTGTAACCTTAAATTCGATGAACTATGCGACTGTTTGATGCACCATAAATGTTGCCATATGAGGGATATCCATTAACATCTTGTCTTCTTGAAACGTAAATTGTTTTTTACCGATTGAAAACAGAATTCGAATAAGCTTGTTACACAAGGCTATCAGAGATTGCATTTTTTTTAATGGATTCTGAGCACGTGTTGTGTAATATATATGGAGAGCTTTAAAAGCCTTGTTCTTTGCCACCAGTATCATGGCTGCCCGGAATAAGAGAGCCCTCAATTTCTTTCGTCCCCGTTTGGTAATCTTGGTCTGACCTTTGTGCTTTCCGGATGTGTTTTCTTTTAAACTTAAACCTGCTAATTTTACGATTTGGCGAGGATGTTGATAGTCTCTGAGGTCGCCGACCTCTGCGAAAAACCCTGCTACTGTATCTCGACCGATTCCTGACACCTCTAACATCTGAGTAACACCTGGGATATGGTCTAATAACTGATCTAATTGATAATCTAATTCTTCGAATTTCATTTGAATAAAATCATACTTCTCTAGTAAAGCTCTCAACTCTAATTTCGCCATAGCTGCCCCTTGACGAATACCAATCGAACGATTGGCTGCTTCTTTGAGTGCTCGTATCTTCTTTAAGCCTATACTGCGTTTTACCACTTGTCTTAAGGAAAGTAAGAGCTCTTCTTCCGTATAATTTACAAGTTCATGTGGCAAGGCTTCTAGCTTTAGAAAATGAATAGCTGCCTTGCCTTCCCAACTTTTGAACACTGTCAAAAATTCGGGAAAGTAACGATCAAGCCAGTTATGAACTTGTCCCTGAACGACTTGTAAGTCAACGTTGAGAAGATCGCGAAGTTTTTTGGCCACTCGGAGTTCTGCATAAATTCCTTGTGGAATTGTTGGTTCGGCGTATCTTCCGTCTTTGACTAATTGTGCGATGACTTTTGCATCTTTCACGTCATTCTTTGTAGGTGAATTATCGTCTAATTCTTTACTTCGTTTAACATGTAGTGGATTGACAGATACGAACTTAATATTATTCTCTTTTAGAAGATGAGCTAGATTTAACCAGTAGTGACCGGTTGGCTCCATGCCTACAATCACTTGATTTAACTTACACTCTTTAACAAGTTGGTTAATCCAATCTAGAAACGAATGAAATCCTGCATTCGTATTTTCAAAGAAACACGTTTTACCCAGTTCCAATCCTCTAAAATCCTGTGCTCTTGCGACATGATTGTGCTTGGCTATATCTACTCCGACAATTAAGGTTTCAGAAGTAATTTGAGTGATTTTATGATTTTGGTTATAATTCATTGTGAGACCTCCAAATAGATGTTTTGTCCTTTTTTAGCTGGCCAGCTTAGGACACATTCATCTTATCAAGAGGTCTTTTTTCGTTCAAACTTCATTTTCAGTTATTACAGGAATGCTGCCCCGTTAGTTAATTAAATTTGAAAGTATGATTATTGTAAAAGCCATATATTAAGAAGGGCCGCCAATTGGCGGCCTTCTTATGGCGCTAACGCCCGTTTGTTGAAATAAAGTTATTTAATCTTTTTTACCTTGATTGACCTTAATTAATTCATCAAGCTTCTCATTTCTTTCTCGTTCTAAATATTATACAGTAGCTTCTTCTATTAAAATGCCCCGATAGTTGGATAAAGAAAAAGCTGCCCTAAAGACAGCTCCGATCTTCAGCTAACGCACCCGTTAGTTTAAGTACTATTCTTCACAAACTACCAGCTGGTTTAATTCAATAAGAAGAAATAACGTCCTGTTGACGAAATTGTTGTATGGTTAATGTTTTAATTATCGTTATTAGATAGGTATTCTGCTACATCTTTTGGAACTTTAAAATTTAAATTTAGTTTCTTGGTTTTTAATTCGATATAAGGACTATCTTTATATGTAATAATTGTAGCGATTTGTATAAGTTCCTTTTTATCTGTATTAGGCTCTCCGAGTTTGACTGTATCCTCTTGGTACATCTTATAAATATACCCTTTAGTTGAATTTGAAGGAATATCTACAATACTCCATTTATCAACTTCTAGTGTATTAACAAATTCATTTACATCATCTTGATTATCTATAACGTTTAAAACCAATTCTGGATTTTCTTCTGACGATACTTCTATCTTTTGGGATTTATCAAGCCCAGGGTCTTTCTTATCTTCTTTTTCTATACTACACCCGAATAAAAATATAGATACGCTAAAAGCAAATATCAATTTCATACAAACTTTTTTCATAATTGTTGTCTCCTCAAAGAATAAAATTCATACAATCACTTACTAAATTAAGAAAATTTTAACATTTATTGATTATTATTACTATACATCTACACTAAATTAATATCGGTCTTAAGCCTATCCTGCCCCGACAGTTGCATAAAGAAAGAGCTGCCTTAAAGACAGCTCTGATCTTCAGCTAATGCACCTGTTAGTACATTAAAGCATAGTTTTATTATTTATGATTTTTTAATATTCGAACCTCTTCTTCCAGTTTATCTATTTTTTGTTGAAGCTCTTTTTTCGGTTTCACTAGTTTTCTTAGTAAAAACAATACTAATATTACGAAAAGAGAAGATAGAATTAATCCTGGAATACCTATATTACTCAACAAATACACACCGCCCAATTAATATCGTTATCCAAATTTTAGTTTTTTTTATAAAAATAGTCTATAATTATGGTTCGACTAAGCTACGCTTAATGAACTAAACTGCCCCTTTAGTTGCATAACAAAAAGGTTGCTTCAGCAACCTCCCTTATTGAAGTAAAGCACCCGTTAGTTTATTAACAAATTAAGCGTTGAAGTATGTTTAATAAATGGTTTGCCAAAACCTATCACTTTTCATATCTTCAACTACTTTTTTAAATGTATTTAAAATCTGTTTAACATTCTCATCACTAAATATAATCATTTGAACTGGGGAGCTACTTGTAGTACCTCCATTTTTTGAACAAGGAAAAATCCTTATTTGAGAAAAATGCTTCCAATCAAATGCCTCAATCAGCCAGTGTGTAGCATAAGGGTATTCAGGTGTTATTTCATCATTATTCAGAGCATACTTATCCCTTTCTCCAATTGGTAAAAACTCATATCTTATACACCGATTGCCTTTTCGTTTAAATCTTTGACGTTTGGCTTCATTTAAAGCATTATATCTATTTTCTAATTTTTTCTTTAATCGCTTTCTCATTTTCCACCTCTAATTAACATTACTTAATGAACTAACCTGCCCCGTTAGTGCCATAAGAAAAAGGCTGCCTCAGCAACCTTCCTTATTGAATTAAGCACCCGATAGTTCAAGTAGGCACTAGTTGCAACTTTTATTTATTTATCTACTCCTGCATCTATTTTCCAGCTATTTTGCAACTTCCGGATATAAATGATCTGACCAATGTGATATGCGTTATGAGTTGACACATTTCCGAGTATTGCCCACCATTTCACGTGTCCAGGATAGCCATTAACTTCTCTCTCAACTTTTTCTTCAGATAATAACTCTTGCCAACGTAAAAGCACCTCTAATAGTTGTTTTTTTAAGTCAGCAAAAGTATGATTTTCAGGAATAATAAAGCTGTTATTATTATTTCCTATTGAAGGCACAGCATCAACGTGAGATTTTTGGTACCTTGTTTGCCATGTTTGATTCCAATATAGTAGATGCTGCACAATTTCAGCAATACTATTACTTTCTTCGTTTGGCTTCCAAAATGCATGTTCCTCAGACAATCTTTCTATTGAATCTGAAAATGGTAGGTACCAACTTGGGTCATTAGCATTTGACAACAACTGATCCGATAAAACATCTTTTGCATGAACCATAACAAACACTCCTAATTTTTATACTGTTTTTTCTAAATCTTTAAACAATATCATCTTATTATATTCTACATAGTATATTGATTGTCCTGTTCTTATTAAGCTAACCTGCCCCGTTAGTGCCATAAGAAAAAGCTGCCTTAAAGACAGCTCCGATCTTCAGCTAAATCACCAGTTAGTTGATTAAGGATTAATTAAAACTTAATGTTTAATAATTCTTTCATTTCAAGAAGAACATCAGTATGTTTTTCTTTTGATAAATACATCATTTTCTGTTCTGCTCCATTTGCTTCTTGCTTCTTTCCGTTCGGTTCTTGAAACATAATCCTTCCATCACTAAAAAAATTCATAGTGTACACTTTGTTATCCATGGTTTCTTTATCGGATAATACAAAAAAGTAATTCCCTTTTTTATTTAATTCTTTACTCTTCTCCAATAACTCCTTATTAGGAGGTTGCACAACTTCCATTTTGTTCACTTTCTCTATAAAAGCTTGTACTTCATTAATATCTGTAATGACCTTTGAAGTTGAATTGGAAGATACCCCTTTCTCATCAACACTTTGCACTAATAAGGTTGTATATTCATCTATATTAGGTATTTCTAAAATTTCACTTTTCGTTTTTGTAGTTTCTAAACTACAAGCATTTAAGAATACTATCATTAAAGTGCAAAAAGAAAACATCTTGAAAAATCTCAAATTTCATCCCTCCATTTCTTCCTTCTACACTATACTGAAATTGAAAAATTATCCATGATTATCAAACTATCCTGCCCCGATAGTTTATTAAGAACAAAATAAAAAGGACCCTTGGTCCCTTAAAAATACTTTCTATACAAGTCTCTCCGCATTGCACCACTTAGATATGCATAAATTTTTGTGGTTTCACTTTTTTCATGGCCCATTAAACTTTGAACCACACTTCTAGAGGCGCTCATGAACCTATTATGCTATGCTATTTATAGACTTACAAAGGGGGAATTATGTACATGTCATTTTTTGATAAAATGAAAGCAAGCATCGGAATCGGTGCGGCGAAAGTGGATACAAAATTAGAAAAAGATTCATACAAACAAGGAGAAACGGTAAAAGGGAACGTGTTTGTCCTTGGCGGAAACACCCAACAGGAAATCAATGGGCTGTACATCCATGTGATGACACAGGTTTTGAGGGAACAGGATGACCGTAAGTATTTAGATGATGTTACCCTTTACAAAATAAAGGTTTCGGATGCATTCGTCATTGAAAAAGGCGAAGAAAAGGTGATTCCGTTTTCCTTGCAACTTCCGTACGAAACGCCAATCACGATAGGAGACGTGTCTGTGTGGATGAAGACGGAAATGGATGTGACGTTCGCATTGGACCCTAAAGATAACGATTATATAAACGTATTTGAAAATGAAACAGTCAGTAGCTTCCTAAAAGCAATCGAATCATTAGGGTTTTACTTGAACAAAGTGAAAAATATACCCTTCAAACGTAGCAAAACGGGTGTCTTTCAGGAATTCGAATACAAGCCAAAGGGCGGTCCATTCCAAAGAAGCCTTGATGAGGTTGAAATCGGATTCGTCGCGGACGCTCAATCCGTAGATTTATTCATCGAAGTGGATAGAAAAGCAAGAGGACTTTCTGGGTTTTTGGAAAGTGCAGCAGGAATGGATGAATCCAAGATCCGAGTGCAATACAAACATTTCCAAAAAGAAAGTGTAGAAACAGCCAAGCAAGAACTAATGGATATACTATCCCGTTATTCTCGATAAATTGGATTTGATTATCTGCCTTATATAAACCCCATACTTCAGTTAAGATCATATCTGTTTCTCTCCAATCTATACCATATTAATAGACAGTATAGACAAAAGAAGAACTATTATACTAGAATAGTAGATTTTTCATTAAACAATAACACCTATTAGTTAAAGAAGAAAAATTGCCTTAAGACAGCTCCAATCTTCAGCTAACGCACCCGTTAAAGGAGTTGCCCTAACAACTCCTTTAAGAACAAAATTTATTTATTAGGCACTAATAATACTGTTTTTATTTTCAAAGTAAATAAACAAATTAAATATGCTTAACCCTAAAATTATAAGAAACAAATATGAGGAAATAACATCTCCTCCTAAATTTAATTCATCAGCTATGTATCCCATAATAATAAGATTAATACCAGAAACAATTATTGAAATTATTGAAGTAATACTAACTGTGAATCCATTAACAAGGTTGCTCCGTTTCTTTTGAACCAATAAAATAATGGTAATAACAATTAAACTAATGATAAAAGTAATAAAAACTAATCTTAAAAAATCGTATATTTCCAACCCTTCCATAGTCATCCCCCTTATTATCCTTTTCCTATTGATTTTTACCACAAAAAACCATTATCCTTATGCAACTAACCTGCCCCGTTAGTTGCATAAAGAAAAAGCTAACTTAAAGACAGCTCCAATCTTCAGCTAACGCACTCGTTAGTTCAATAAGCAATATAAATAATTATGCCTTCTCTTTTTTTAATTTACTTTTAGCTAATTCCTCCCAATCTTCAAAGGACAGCTTATCATTAATATGTTTTAAAGCATTAGGAACTTCAACAGAACACATCATTTCCAAACTGTTACCATCAGGGTCTTCAAAGTAAACGGAAGCATTTTCTGAATATGGTCGAATAAATGGCTCAATAGATTTTCTACTACCAAATGGCACGACTTTAACTTGAATAGAATCTAACCATTTTAAAGATTCTTTTAAATTTTCATATGAAACTCGAAAAGCAATATGTCGTAAGGAAGGATGGTATGGCGTTTGATACTCATTTCCCTCCCACAAACCTAACCAACTTTTTCCTTTTTCAACCCAAAAAAAAGCAGTTTCTTCATCACGCCATGCAAATTCCAAACCCAGCTTTTTATAAAACTCCATTGAAACATCTAAGTTTTTTACAGGCAAATGTGCTTCAAATATTCCTACTATCAAGTTCTCAACCCCTCTACAATTATGAATATATTACCAATTATAGATAAACACATGTTTTATACAACTAATCTGCCCCGTTAGTTCAATAAGTTTAATTTGTAATTTCGTTTGTGTTACGATTTAAAATCTGAAAATAAGTTATTACAGCAATTACAATGCACAATACACCACTCACTAACCAAATATAGAAAAAAATTTGACCACCAAATGTAGGAGAATTAAAAATAAAATAACTAAGTAAGAATAATACTCCACCCCAAAAAGATAAATAATAAGCAAACCGTTTATGCTGTTGCTTTAATAAATGGTATCCAATACGAATTAACAAATATAAACTGCTTATTACCATAATGGCAGGAAAAGTTGGTTGAAATTTAGCTGCGTATATAAAGTAGTCAAGTTGTGATATATAGCTATTACTATTTACCTCACCGTATAAAAATTGGGAAAATGGTGTTGAGTACTTCCATTCGCTAGGATGATCTACGATTGCACTACCTTCATATAAAGCACAAACAGTAGAAATTAAAAGTAAAATAGATGCTATACCAAACTGAAACAAAAAACTAAACCTAAACATATTAAACACCCTCATTTATTTTTTGAAATTTTTTCCACACTTACTTTAACATTAATTTCAATTAGTAACATTAAATAGTAACATTAAAATCCTATTTTCTTCTTCAATTAACCTGCCCCGTTAGTTCCATAAGAAAAAGAGTTGCTAACGCAACTCCCTAATTAAGCACCCGTTAAACTAATATGTATCTTTACATATTTATAATTTTGGGTGTGTAGTTACAAAAAAAACTTTATGCCTTTCATCGTGACCTTTTTTGTCGTGAGTTAGTCGTACTGTGTAAAGGTTTAAGATTTTCTCTGTGAAAACGCATGCGTTTTGGCTTGTGAATTCTTTATTCACACCACTGAAGTAATCCAAGAGAAAAACTTAGCAGTTATTATTCATTGAGAAGAACTGTATTTTCCCATAATTACTTTATTTTTTGCTTAATGCTAACGGTCATCCAATTCCAATGTTTCTCTTGCCATCTGCTTATACTCTTCCAAGCCTGAGATGATTGCAAACTCAGCAATTGCAACAGAATATGCCGCAGTAAGTTCAATAATGTGCTCCTTCATGGCAGGCCAGTAAATCCCTCCTGCTTTCCTGTAGTAGTCGATCAGTTTCTCCAGGCCTGTTTCCCCGAATACGCGGTAATGGAAAACAAAATCATTTGATACATCTGTTACTTTTGCTTCAGTCCAGTCGATTAAACCGGTTACGTTGGCATCCTTATCAATCATCGTATGCCCAGCATGAACATCTCCGTGAATCAAACCTGTCTCCTGAGGCCACAATTCCTCATTTTTCACCCAGGTCTGCCAACGTTTCCATAGGGATTCACCTACGCCAAATTCCGCTTTTACCTTTTCCATACGCTCGATCATTGATTTTCTTGCCTCCTCTGCTGTATGGACAATCAGTCCTACTTTAAGAGCTTCTGCTTTCGGCACTGTATGCAGCGAAGCCAGAGCTTTGGCTAATGTCTGATGAAACTGTTCAGGAACATTTTCATAATCCATCTCCCACACATAGTTTTGAATCTCTGGATCGATCGTGCCGGCTGGTACTCCAGTTAACTTTTTATACGCTATCAGATCATCTTCATAAACCGACCAGACTGGAGTCTGAAAAGTGACATATTTGTTGACAAGATCCAATGCTTTCTTCTCGATTGAGGTCCTAGGCATCACATCTTCTCGTCTCGGAAACCTTAGCACCCATTCCTCGCATTTATCATCTTCTGCATAGACAACTAGAAAGTCCAAACCTGATTGGTTGAATACAAGAGACTCCTCTTTCACTTTCAAACCATACTTTCTTGCTATTTCTGCTGCTTGCTGTTTCTTCAAAGCGATCACTTCCTTCTCCTATTCTTTTTGTAAAAAAAAGCAAGTTTATTGGAATAACCTGTTTTTCTTTCTGAGAAAAATATTTCCAAAAAATCTCAATTAATACATTTTTATAATATATCATCTAATCTATCTTCTCCAGAATAAAATACGATGAAAAATGTTTTTAGTAATCTATCTTCTCCAGAATAAAATACGATGAAAAATGTTTTTAGATCTATTCATCCTAGTCGCTGTACGAAGACACAAAGATAAGTACATTGGGGACATGGATTTGAGTACATAGAGTTATTAATCCACTCAAAACCGCACCAATTCAATCACTAAACTGTTTTGAGATACAAAATCGAGTACATTATAAACAATACAGTCATACAAATTTAACTGTAAACAAAAAGGGGAAGGAATATCTATACCCTCCCCTTTTTCGAACAACATATATTTTTAATCTTCTTGTTTACTTTATAAAAAGATTGATTATTTTTGTGATCCTTAATGAACTAACGCACCCGTTAGTTCATTAAGAAAAGCGAAACTTATTCAAGAATCGCGCCCTTTTCTTGAATAAGCCTACTTTTAATATTAAATTCATTTAACACTCACAGTTTACAGAACTTGTTAAAGAGTTTTGATTGCTTCCAAGTTCTTCAGTTGGAAGCCCCAATGTCTTCCAAGCTGCTAATCCACCGTAAAGCTCTTTAGCATTAAAACCATTCTCTAATAAAAGAATGGCTGCTTTTGCAGCAAGTGTACACCAAGTATCCCAACAATATAAAACCAGTGTCTTTTCTTTTGGTAATTCATCTATC
The DNA here is from genome assembly GCF_056502895.1 of Bacillus sp. T-10(2022). Taxonomy (NCBI): domain Bacteria; kingdom Bacillati; phylum Bacillota; class Bacilli; order Caryophanales; family Bacillaceae; genus Bacillus; species Bacillus sp. T-10(2022). Next base: position 925,400 of record NZ_CP113518.1, on the reverse strand, counting down.
CTATTCGGAATTTGATCTAAAGGCATAACGAGAGCACCTTGCAACTTCTCTTTCTTCATTTCATTGGGTCCCACTCTTACATCAATTAAAACATAGCCTTCAGGGAAATCTTTTATTGCATTTCTATATTCCATTGGACTCATGTTAGCTTCTAACCTTGCTTTAAAATACTCAATACGATTCATCCTTTTCCTCCTTTTGAATTGATCTCCAAACTTTTAACAAAAGTGATTTTAATTTTTCTTTTTCTTCCTTAGTTAGAGATGATAAAACGCTTAATTCAGTATCCTCAAGATAATTTCTTCCTAACCTTAATTTTTCTTCACCTTGATCCGTTATGGTTAGAACAAATGACCTTCTGTCATTTGGGTTTTTAATCCTTTTGATATAACCTAAATCCTCTAAATGATCAGCATGTGCCACCATTGTTGTACGGTCAATAAATAGTGCATTGGAAACTGTGATTTGTGAGGAATCTGGATTATCTTCAATAAATTGTAAGATGCCAAATTGTCTTGCGTTGATTTTTAGTGGCGAAAGATTATTTATTAAGCGTTCTTCCATCTCTTCCTCAATTTTTGCTAGCAAAAAACCATAAGAATTATTTAAATACAGATTAATCACCTCCAATTATCAGTTAATCATATTATCAGTTTAACTGATTAATAATTTTTTGTAAATGATTGTTAAACAAAAATAACGCATTTCATATTAATGAAATGCGCCCTTTAGTGAAATAACCCCATAGATAATTACAACTCACTGTTACTTCCTTTTACGTCAATACTCGCCTTTTCAAAACATATATTAACTGTCCGTTCGTTTGAACGAGTACGATGCATTGTATTAGCAGGAACAGTAAATATTTCACCTGGTTTCAAAGAAACTGTTTCATTGTTTTCTAGGTCTATGAAAAGTTCACCTTCTAATACATAAAATAATTCATCGCAATCGTCGTGTTTATGCCAGTGAAATTCTCCATTTATCACAGCTATTCTAAGAGCGTGGTCATTTACTTCACTTACGATAAAATTTGTGTAGTCCTTTTGGTCTTTTATTAATTCGTGTAGGTTAAAAACTTCTAATTGTCCCTTTTTTTGCATACTCTTTCTCCTTTGAAAATCCTAATCTTCTTAAATAGACTAAATTCGACAATAGAACGAAATAACCTTTTTTCTTCAACTGACCGTTCATTAAGCCTTATTCCATTAAATGGCCCAATTGTTGAATAAAGATCAAACAGCACTCTTCAACTATCCTGCCCCGTTAGTTCCATAAGAAAAAAGCTGCCTTAAAGACAGCTACGATCTTCAGCTAACGCACCCGTTAGTTCTATAGCTTATTGCAGAGTTGACACAAACTGTGCATTAAAAAAAGTTACCTTTCAGCAACTTAGGAGTAATAATCCGTTATTTATATTTAGTAAGCCAGTCAATTAATTGGTCATAATTACTTGAGAACATTGCATTGTCTTTGGTATTAGACTGTTCAAGGTGAATTAGAATATCACCTTCTTCTAATAAAAAAGCGACTGCAATGGTGTTCTCTAATATATTATTAGAGAAAAATTTGTCTTTCCACAATTTTTGTACAGAAAAATGTTCTGGAGTATAACCTTTACGATTAACTAACAACTTATACTTTTTTCCTTGTCTAATAAATGAATAGCACGTTTTCTCAAATGAATTAAACCAGGTGTTTACATCAGCAAGGGTTATGAAACCTGTCAAATTAGTAATTATAATATCTTCAGAAATGGATGTACTTATATTAGTAACATTCAATTAAACAACAACTCCTTACTATCATTATAAACCAAATAGTGGAAAATTATATGAGTTTTAATGTTGCACAGTTCGAATAAACAAGGAAGGAGTCATTCACATGAAAGAATTAGCCGAGTTTAGAAGAATCGTGGAATGAATGGGGATTTAAAATAAAGAACTTTTATTAAAAGAAGCAGCGAAAATTGGTTCATTACCTGTTGATACGCCTTTACCTAAGATTCCAGGATGGCCTCTAAACATATAAGGTCCGTACGTGACCGGATATACAGAAGCCCATTATTAGGATATCTTGATTCAAATTTTCAAAGAAGATTTTTATAAATGGTGGACCAAAAATGCACGGTGAATATGGAAAAATCTCAGCATGGGCTAATTTGTCTTACCTTTGAGTCTGTCTTTGCCTTAAATAATATAAATCACGAGCTAAGTTCACTTCCAACTCCATTATTCTACACCTGAGGTACAGGAAATCCCTAATTATACTTAAGTAAATTGTTTTATTAGGGGATTTCCTTATCATCGTCGAAAACAATTTCTATTATGGCAAGTAGCAATGCAATAATAATCTCGGTTTTCAAGGAAAGTGTAATACTTTTCATAAACTCATCCACTGCGAACAGTACTAGCCAGTTCGATGTGCCTTCAAAACCGATTCGGATAAAAAACACCTTTATTTTTCCTGTTATATTTCGGACAGACAGCTTGAAAATTGCTTTGGAAAACAATTCGACAATGATGCCTAGAATAAAGAAACTGACAACAAAAATAACCAATGACCAGATAGATTCATACCGAACGCCGAGCAGTTCAAAAATCCCTGCCAGTCCAAAGAAATAAAGCCCCATAACAAAGCCCACTACCAGAATAATGAGAAATGCTAATCCGGCAACTGTTGCCATCTTTTCTTTTATATTCATATCACGAAATGAATCATTTTTATTTTCTGGCATATGTCTGTTTCTCCTCCGTTAGTACTACATTAACGAGATAGTGATCCTACTTATTAAATATTCCATATCTATATTTATAAAATCATCCTCACGCTCATAATCATAATCTTTATATTTCTTGTTTTCAGGATGTTTTTATGACAATAGCAATAAGTTGAAGTAAAGAACCCTTTACTAAAAGAAGTTCAGCCAAATATATCTGGTTGAACCCATTAAACCATCGGTCCACCATTTGGCTAATAATTTAGCATATCTCCCTCAGTATAATCTATAATCCTACTGAGTTTATAATCCCATAACATACTAGATCTTCAAATCGGTCTTCTTTCCTCACATGGTCAATTAATACCCCTTCTTTTTTCATGCCTTATTTTTGCATTACTCTTCCTGAAGCTGGATTTGAATTAAAGTAACGAGCAAATACTTTATGGTATTGCTTTTCTTCAAATGCAAAATGTAATATAGCTTGCGCTGCCTCTGTAGCATATCCATTTCCCCAAAATTTTTCACCAATCCAATAGGCTATTTCACCATGATTAAACTTGTGGTTGTTAGATAGCGCTATAGCTCCATATAATTCTCCACTTTCCTTATCTGTTATAGCAAATTCATATGATTTATTAGCATTAAAATTATTAAGATGATGCTCAATCCATGATAAAGCATCATCTATAGTATATGGATAAGGTAGGTACAATGTATTTTTATAAATATTATAATTATTACAAAGTTTAGTAACAGCTACTGCATCAGATATTTGAAAAAGTCTTAGTACTAGCCTTTTAGTGGTAATTGTTTTATTTAGATTATCATATATCATAAGAATCCCCCCTTATATTACTAATTCTTACATACATTTATCCAAAATATCTTATTCAACTAACCTGCCCCTTTGCATAAGAATAGAGCTGCCACAGCAACCCTGTTATTAATGTAAAGCACCCGTTAGACTAGTATATTAATATTTATTGCTTGTCATCAGGTTCTTCCGTATTACCCATGTTTTTTTGATTTTTACTAATATGATTGGCTATAAATAAAAGTAAACCAAAACTCCCGCCAACAAGTACCCCGAAACCTGAACCAACAGCTAACCACTCCAAGGCGTAAAATACGATCACTCCTAGAAGAATATATGAAAAAACTGTATCTATCTTTATCAAGTCCAACCTTCTCCTTTACTGCAATATAAATTTTATTTCTAATCAATTAGCTGCATAAGCACAGCTTAAGCATGAAGAAAAGCTCCCGTTAGTCTAATTTCAAAAAGTATTCTACTGTATTAAATGACCTGAAAGTAATGTAACCAAGCAAAGGTAAATGGAATGGAGAGATAATAAATATTTATTAAGCACCCTAAAATCATTACGTACTTTATGACTCTTTTCTTAATAAGAATTGACAAAAATAGTCCAATAACCGGTAATAGAATAACTGCTATTTGTATCGTTATATTTTCAAAATTGTGCATCCCCCAAGGATTAACATTCATCAGACCCTTACTATGGATGCACAAAAAAGTTCCTGATAAGATCCAAATTAAAATAGTAATAAATATATATATATATTACATTTCTCATCTTTTTCTCCCTTTAAATTTGAGTCCCAAATTTTATAGTAAAACTTTAACACATAATTCCATTTATTTGGTTGAAAATTCCCTGAATTATCCTGCCCCTTTTACTCCACAAAAAAAGGCCGCCGCAGCAACCTTCCTTTTTAAAGCACAATGTCATCAAATCATTTTTCCAATGCCATATTTACGGCTTCAATGGCATGTATTACAGCTGTATCGAATAATGGCACTTCGGAATCCTCGGGTTTTACTAGTAATCCAATTTCTGTGCAGCCTAGTATTATTCCTTCCGCTCCATCATCAACTAACCCCTTGATAACGTTTTTGTAATATTCCCTTGATGATTGTTGAATTTCCCCTAAACATAATTCTTCATAAATTACTTTATTGATGACTTTTCTATCCTCATCATTTGGTATCAAAACCTTGATACCATTAGACTCTATTCGTGTTTTATAAAAGTCTTGCTCCATCGTATATTTAGTGCCCAGTAAACCAATCGTACTGATTTTGGACTTTTGAATTTGTTTTGCCGTTGAATCAGCAATGTGTAAAATCGGTAAATTGACTTTTTCTTCAATATTTCCGACCACTTTATGCATCGTATTTGTACAAATAAGAATCATTTCGGCACCTGCCTTTTCCAAAGACAAAGCTGCATCGCCTAATAATTTGCCTGAGCTTTCCCAATCCCCTTCAGCTTGGTAGCGTTCGATTTCTTCAAAATCCACGCTATATAAAATGCACTTGGCTGAATGCAATCCTCCCAATTTGGCTTTTACTTCTTCGTTAATGATTCGATAATATTCTAAAGATGACTCCCAGCTCATGCCGCCAATAAGGCCAATAGTTTTCATGAACATTCCCCTTTTCATTTGAAAATAGCTTACTTATCAGTCGAAAAACTCCATATGTGCTTTTTCTTGTTTGTAGTAATCTATTCTATTTTGTAAAGTACCTGTATGAAACTCAAACTTATGACCATCTGGATCAGTGAAATAAATAGACTTCTTATCTTTTTCATCTCTTGGACGTCCTGACAGGATGTTTACATTCAATCCGATTAGTTTCTCGTACATGTTAATAAAGTCAGCTTCTTCTATGGAAAATGCTATATGTGTGTATGAATGGCTTATTTCATTACGGGGAATATCTTTTTCAACATTCAGGGCAATCCACATTCCATTCAAATCAAAATAGGCTGTATTTCTGCCCTTAACTAATAATTTTGCATCAAAAACCTTTTGATAAAATTCTATGGAACTCTCTAAATCGGAAACTGAAAATAAAAAGTGATTCAAACCTTTTATAGACACATTACCACCTCAGATTAAGATTGCCTTTTATTCGCCATTAGACGCTTATAGAGAGGATACCCGAACATGTAATACCCGGAAAATGACAGCAGTATTAAGGATAAACCGGTCATTGTGAGGATACTGTATCTATACCAATCGCCAAAGAAGGATCCATCATGCAAAGTAATCAGGAAAGTCGAGTAATCTGGATTTGTGGATAACACTTTTCCCGTACTTACATCTATTTGAACACCTTGACCGTTATGAAAGCGAACCTGGTACACATTTGCACTTGGTCTATATTCAATTCTAAATATATCTTCAACCGAATCCGCACCTGGAAGATCCTGAGACGTAGCAATGGACACGACCTTCTCCATAGGTATCGCTTGATCTGGACTCGCTTCTTTCCCCGTCCTTAACTCATCAGCCACTCCGAGTGGCATCATATAAACAAGTACGAGGCCTGTGACTGCAATGAACATAAAAAAAACGGATAAAACCAATCCAGTCCATTTATGTATTTTTCGGCTTAATTGATACAACTTTACAGATTTCGACAATTCCATCCCCCCTTGACTACTTTTCAAAATAAATTTTTCTTCATAACCACCCTATCTTCATTTACAAAATAATCATTTTTCAGATAAAATGCTTCTGCATGACCGTCATTAGCCGTTAATAAATATAGACTTTTAATCTCTCTCTTCTGCAGTTCAGCTTCTAAAGATCGAAGCATTTTTGAGCCATGCCCTTTGCCTTGCATTTCATTATTCACACAAAGCTCTGCCAAATAATAAGTTAAACCTTGATAAGACACCTTACTATTTCCAGCAACAAAACCAACTGGATTGTGATCAACATGAAATAAAAAGCCAAGAAATTTAGGCGTATTCAATAAGTCGGAAAGTCTCTCTTTAGCCGTTTCATATGTCCATCTTTCATTCCATGGTTCACGATTAAAAACATTCATGTAGAGTTCGATACATAGCTCCAAATTCTCCGATGTCAGTGGTACCATTTCTGTCATATTCACGCTTCCCTTCTATTTTCATTAAAATTTTGTATATTAATCCAAATTATATCTTATCTTCGTTGAACTAACCTGTTCCTATAGGACCATAAGAAAAAGGCTTGCCGCAGCAACCCCTTTTTGACAATAGATAGATTCAGTAAATAAAATAATCTATAAAATACATGATAACTAGAGCTAACAATATGTAAGTAAGTGTAATGACATATTGTTTTGAGGTTTTCAGGTACTTCCACTCCATAAACGACTGAAAACCAATTGATACAATTAAAAAGCATATCCAATACCACTTTATAACATTTCTGTTCTCTATTGCATAGGGAAGAGTACATAAAAAAATTAATAAGATTATACCTCTTCCCCATCGGTCAATATTCTTACCAGGAGTTTCTGATAACTTTTCTTTCCTTTCTACACCAAGCCATTTCGTTAGAAATTTATTTATAAAGAGAGCAAGAATAATAATAATGATAAAGAACATAATGAACACTAAGAATCCCAATTAAATTTTCCCCTTTTATTTACATTATATATAGTTTACCACAAAATTATTTATATCTTATTCAAACAACCTTTCTCTTTAGCTGCATAAAAAAAGAGCTGCCTTCCAGACAGCTCCAGACTGAGACAAACTCGATAGTAATTGAGTTTGTCGACAGTTTCTTTATGGTTGTACAATTGGGATGTGGATTTCCATTCCAGGCACTCGCTTTCAAGCAGGCGGTCCGCCCGCGGTGTCTCCGCTAGATGCGCTTTTCCCGAAGGAGTCTCGCATACCCGTTCCATAATGCTGTATCTCTATTCTGATTAACTTTTTTAGCATGACAAATACCAGATAAATAGTTTCAAATGTAAAAAATGCCCCAAAACCTAATCGCTTGGGGGCATTTTTTTCGTTAAGCCTTGAAACGAGAAATCATCTCCTGCAATTCCTCCGCCAATCCGGTCAAGGAAATTGTTGCATTCGATACCTCCTCAATTGAGGCCAATTGCTGCTTACTGGCAGCAGCAGCTGTTTCAGTGCCAGCTAATGTTTCTTGCGACCCTTCAGCAATTATTTCAATGGTTTGCTGCAGTTCTTCAAAGCCATTCTTTATAAACTGGGTAGCTGCTGCCACTTCTTGAATCTGAGATGTTACCTGCTCAATTAAAATTAAAATTTCTTCAAAGTTTGTAACCGTTTCTTCTGAAAGCTTTCTTCCAGAGTCCACATTATCTCTTACAATTTGAATATTATTAACGGTCTCGTTTGATTCATTTTGGATGGTTGAAACAAGCTTATGGATATTATTTGCAGATTGACTGGTTTGATCGGCTAATTTCCTAACCTCTTCTGCAACAACTGCGAATCCTTTGCCATGCTCCCCGGCTCTAGCAGCCTCAATTGCAGCGTTTAATGCAAGTAAATTCGTCTGACCTGAAATATCAGTAATTAGAGTGGAGATTTCTTTAATTTGTGTCGCGCTAAATACTAATGAGGTGACTCCTTTATCCGCCATGTCAACAGACAGATTGATGGATTTCATCTGCTCGAGCATTTCTTTTACCGAGCTTTCACCACTTTCAGCTTGCCCTCTCATATTTGATGAAACCTCTGCTACCTTTGATGTATTCGAAGCTACCAAAATGATGCTGTTTAGTGAATCGGTTACCGCCTTTAGACTGTTAACTGTTAACTGGCTTTGTTCAATATTGCTATGAGTTATCGCTTGCATCGTTTCCGAGATGTGATCCGATGTTACTATAGACTGTTCGGTACTGGCCGAAAGCTCTTCAGAAGCAGCTGCCACTTGTTCGGATGATATGCCAATTTGAGAAATCATTTGTCTAAGCGAGTCCACGAAGATATTAAACGATTTAGCCAGTTGACCAAATTCATTATTGCCTGTAACCTCCATATGCTTAGTTAAATCAGCATCACCTGTGGCTATTTCCTCTAGTTGGCGGTTTAACTTTCCAAGTGGCATTAGAATTGACCTTAATAGCAAAATACATAACGCGAGTCCAACTATCGATGAAGCAATTGCCAGGAAGAGAAAGGCTCCCCTACTAAAATCAGAATTGCGGTCATTTAACGATTGTATATTGGTAACATCGGCATTGAGAGATTCCACCAATTCATCTACTGATGGATCCAGCACTTCTTTCCTAAGAGTTCTTTCTTCTCCAAAGTGCAAGTTTTTAGCTCCTTCAGGATCTTCTTTATGAATGTTAATTACCTGCTGGTTCATTTCCCAAATATCATTAAAGTTTTCTTCTAGATTATTTATTTTCTCCCCGTAATTCTTTTCATTATTAAGATCCTTAATTCTTTCGATTTTCTTTTGTACATCATTTGCTTTTTCTTCCATCCCTTCGGCAAACTGTTTATCCCCAGTTATGATAAATGCCCTTTCATCATTTGATAAACCTGCCAGGCGATATTGAATTCCAATAACAGCCTTTTGAATTTCCATCTTATCCTGAAGTATAGAATTTCTTTCGGATAATGCATCTATTACATAAACAGCAAAGCTCCCCAGTATTAGAATAGTTCCAATAAGAATGGAAACTGTAGTTATCAACCTCGTTTTAATTTTCAATTGTTTACATCTCCTAAAAAGCTATAAATTTTTAACATTCACTCACCTTTTATATCGGAATTCCAGCTTATTTATGAAGATAAAAACCTTCTGTAACAATAAAAATAAAGCCGCCTATATGGCAGCTCACTCTTCAACTAATATAGATATTGCTTAAAACTGCACTTAAGTATTTGCTCCAACCTTCACGCTACCATCACTGATATATTAGTAATAAAAATCATATTAATATTTTAATGATTTAAGAGACTTCTCTTAAATTCCCTTTAAAAAATGTGCTTAACTTTTAATTTTATAGTAGATAAAGTATCATTGATTTTACAAGCAAAGACTAAATATTCTTACTTTTCATGCTATTGCCTACGATCCTTAACATGCATAGGTAATGAGACATTCCCCATAAAAATAAATAGGAGTGACTAAAGTGAAAGCACAAATTATTCAATCTTTTGGTGATTCATCCGTATTTCAGCTTGAAGAGGTTTCAAAACCCGAACTAAAACCTGGACATGTACTTATTCAAGTCAAGGCTTCAAGTGTAAATCCTATTGATACGAAAGTCCGTGCTGGTGCAGTTCCAGCCGTTGCCCCCGAGTTTCCAGCCGTTTTACATGGTGATGTTGCAGGATTGGTATCTGCAGTGGGTGAAGGAGTGACTGAGTTTAAAGTTGGCGATGAAGTGTTTGGATGCGCGGGTGGTTTTAAAGGGACTGGCGGTGCAATTGCGGAGTTTATGCTGGCAGATGCTGATTTACTTGCTCACAAGCCGAAAAATTTGACGATGGAAGAAGCCGCAGCTTTACCACTAGTTGCCATTACCGCATGGGAAGCTTTATTTAATCGGGCAAATCTTGTCCCTGGACAAGATATACTGATCCATGCAGCAACCGGCGGTGTAGGCCACATTGGCATTCAGCTAGCCAAATGGAAAGGCGCGACAGTCTATACAACTGCCTCTTCGCAAGAGAAGCTGGAGATTGGCACGCGCCTTGGGGCAGATGTAACGATCAATTATCGAGAAGAAAGCGTTCACGACTATGTACAAAAATATACAGACGGAAAAGGATTTGACGTTGTGTTTGACACGGTGGGGGGAGAAAACCTTGATCGCTCTTTTGAGGCGGCTGCGGTACATGGAACGGTGGCAGCCATTGCTGCCCGTTCGACTCATGACCTCTCCCCAGTGCATTCAAAGGGACTTTCTCTACATGTTACCTTTATGTTGTTGAAGATATTAAATAAGGACATGCATAAGCAATATGGAGAAATTTTAAAGAAGGTTGCCAAGGTGGTTGAGGAAGGTAAGCTGCGCCCGCTGGTGGATTCAAACATGTTCACGTTTGATGAAGTCTCAAAGGCCCATGAGTACTTGGAGTCAGGCAAGGCGATAGGTAAAATTGTTTTAAAAAATGATTGGTAATGAATAGGCACTTTAACAACTTTATGTTCATTTAAAAATAGACGGTACAGTGAAAATCTCTAAGATTCCCGCTGTACCGTCTGCTTTTATTTTTAATTGCCGTAAAGCACCAATAGGACATAGTAATAGGAATTGGCAACTTTAAGACAGGTTGCCATAGTAGACTTCTACAGGATAAAAAGGGCTTTCTGTCAAAATAAAATCTCGGTTTCAGTGTCATTACATTTGAAAGATATGAAATCATTATACATAACCGGACAATCATCATATCTGTTCCTCTGCTCCGCTGCTTTGCTTCTCCTTTCCATTAATAAAAGGATCTAGTTCTGTTTCAATGGCCGGTCCCTAAGGGGTAATTTTGACTTTTCCCCATTTCTGTCCCATCAACTAATTGAGTATTACGAGACTTTATCATTTACTTGTCCAGATATAATTACGCTGGATTCTTTTTTAGTTTTGGCGACTATTAACCCAATCAAAAAGCCCACTAATCCTGTGCTGATCCATCCAACGCCATGTTCGAATAATGGAATGAATCCAAATGTATTGTTAATTGCATGTGTTAAGATATGAGCCTCTTTTAAAGAATCAAGCAGAGCAACCAATCCGACTCCCACAACTGTACTCACATATACGGACTGATAACCCTTAAACAAATTATTGGCAAATATTAAAGCAATCAAAGCAATTGCCAATGGGTAAAGCAGAAGTAATATAGGGGATGCTAAAGTTAAAATAGCATTCAATCCAAAATTTGTAATACTTAAGCCTAAGATAGAAAAAACTATTAACCATTTTTTATAAGTTAAAGACGGCATAATTCTTTCAAAGTATTCGGAAACAGCTGCCAGGCAAGCAACATTGGTGGTAATCCCCGTCAGAAAAATAACGGTTCCAATGATGTAAACCCCAAATTTCCCAAAAAGAGCAATGGCACTCTCCGCTAGCACTTCCCCGCCATTTTCTTTTAAACCAATTGCATCCACACTTGAAGCACCAATCCAAGCCATTGAAACTTGTAAGGCGATTAATCCGATAATGGTTATGATTCCTGCTTTAATAAATATCTTAGAAACTTCTTTTTCAGATTTTATTCCTAAAGAACTAATTGTCTTAATGAAAATACCCCCAAATATAAAAGCAGCAAGTATGTCCATTGTATAGTAACCTTGTGTAAATCCTTTTAAGAAAACGCCATTTAAGTAACCCTCTTGAGGATCACCTATTTTGCCCATAGGTGTGATAAATGATTTTATAATCAATACTCCTAGCAAAATTGAGAAAATAGGGGTTATGATTTTACCCAAATTATCAATAAACTTTTTTGTATCCCAAGAGAGGAAAACCGTCAATAGAATAAATAGTACGGAAAATACAAACAGATACAACCATTCATTTGCTTCACTTTGTATTAATGGTTTTAAAGAAATTTCATAGACAACAGAAGTTGTTCTAGGAATAACATAAATAGGTCCCAGTGTGAGAAAAAGCAATATTGAAAAAAATGCAGCAAAGCGTGGGTGAACCCTACCTGCAAGTTTTTCTACAGTACCACCTCCACGAGTTAAGGCTATGATTGCTAGTAAAACCAGCCCAACGCCTGTTATCAAAAAACCTCCCATGGCGAGCCAGGTGCTTGTTCCTGCCTGTTGACCTAACATCGGGGCAAATATAACGTTCCCCGCTCCTAAAAACATGGCAAAGAGCATTAAACCAATAGACAGCACTTGCGAAAAGGACACTTTCTTATCCAATGTTATTCCCCCTTAATACTTATTAAAGCTGCGGGAACGGCTGAAAGAGCCCTTCCTAAATATCCTGTGAACAATTTGCTGCTATTTTTTATACTTTAGTTGATTTCTTCTTGCTAATTCTTCCTAATAAAAACGCACCAGCGCCAATACCAATTAATGTGTTCGTTTTTTTGTTAAATGTCTGTTTGGCTACTAAGTTAAGGTTTTGGGGACGCTCCGCCAAACGGCGCATAAAGTACCCATACCAATCCACTCCAAACGGAACGTAAGTACAAAAATTGTATCCTTCCTTTGCTAAACTCAACTGCATATCTTTTCTGAATCCGTAAAGCATTTGGAATTCATATTTCTCTGTTGGTATGTTATTCTTTTTGGCAAACTTTTTTACATGATTAATGATTTGGTGATCATGTGTAGCAATGGATGTAAATTTACCATGCAGGAGATGGTACTCGATTAACTCAATGAAATTTTGATCAATATCTTTTTTGTCTTGATAAGCGACACCTTCAGACTCTTTATATGCGCCTTTTACGATTCTCAATCGGTGATTTTTGTATTTTGCAATCACATCTTTCGCATTATAAAAGTAAGCCTGAATAACCGTTCCAATATTATCATAGTCTTTGGAGAGTTCATCAATTAGATCAAATGATGACTGAAGATGACCATGATCCTCCATATCAAAATTGATAAATACATTATGTTTGTACGCGTTTTCAACAATTTCCGATAGATTTTCAAGGCAGAAATTATAATCAATATCCTGTCCCAGCTGAGTAGGCTTTAAGGAAATATGGGCATCTAATTGATGCTGATAAATAGCTTCGATAACGGCAAGAATCTTTTTCTTCGCCTGAATGGCTTCTTTCTTTTCAAATACAAACTCACCAAGGTTATCGATTGTTGCAGAGATTCCATTTGCATTCAATTCTTTAACACTCTTCACCATTTCTTCAATATTCGTTCCTGCTACGACAGACTGGGCACCAAGTTTAAGCCCCCATCGTTTTGCACCGCTATTAAGCACCTTATTTTGTGAAAGCATAATAAAAAAATCTTTTGTTATTGTCAAAATAGTGACCTCCATCATTTTTAAATGGGCTTTTTACCATTCAATTATATTAAGTGTTCATTTCAGGGTTTAACTTATTGAAAACAAACATAAAACGCTTTTACTTCCAATTCTTTTTCTAGGCAACTAATTTAATATTTTTCAGATTCGACATAAAAATTTATCGAGAGAGTAGTATATCTTGTGAAAATGAGTAAACAGAAAAAGGAAGACCTTTTCTTGTAGAATTGAATCACCACAAAACAATTCACAGAAGAAAAATTACGACCGCGTTTCGTATTGTGGTACCATTATTGGATTTCAAACACAGGCAGAGCTTGCACACCCTGTTTAAAATTGGCGTCATCAGGAAAAGGGGCTCATTCACAAAATTGTGACGGTCCATTATAAGGATTTAGCTAACTGATAATCGTTAAAGTAAATTACTTCAGTTAGGAATTTACAGCCCTGTACCTTTTCAAAAGTTGATCTTGCTTCTTGTTCAGTTTCAAATTCAAAGATTTTGACATTTTTATTGGAATGGATCGTGATAATCCACATTAAAATTTCCTCCACTTCAAATTGCTTATTTCAATAGCAGACGACGAAATTAAACAGTATATGTCCCGCCCCGGAAACAAGAAGCCTCTGCTGACGTTCCAACCATGTAAACCGCTAAAGTATCCCTGTCCATGTCACATGTGATTCAAAACAGACCGATTCTGTTGGACGAACCGTGAAGGAATCAGCTATGTCCGGCTGCGGAATTAGAAGAGCTACACCAGCTCTAGCTATCTGTTCTAATATTGTAATCTGTTGCTTCTAATGCTTCTTGTTTGGTTGAAGCGAATTCTACTGAAGCCCCAAAGCGAAGACCATTTTATAAAAGGCAGAAAAGCTGCTGCCTTATTTAATTAAACTGTTTCACTAATCGTTTTTGCCTGCATGTGTAACATGAGATAGTCAGGGCCACCTGCCTTGGAATCTGTTCCTGACATGTTAAAACCGCCAAATGGCTGGTAGCCAACAATTGCTCCTGTGCAGCCACGGTTAAAATAAAGATTACCTACATGGAATTCTTCTTTTGCCCGCTTAATGTGATCAGGATTATTTGAGAGTAACGCTCCAGTTAGCCCATAATCCGTATTGTTCGCTATTTCCATCATGTGATCAAAATCGCGCGCTTTACAGAAAGCCAACACAGGACCAAAAATTTCTTCTTGCATAATACGTGCTTTTTCATTAACATCAGCAAAAATGGTCGGCTGGATAAAGTATCCTTTAGAGTCATCCCCTTCACCGCCTGTTACCAGCTTGCCTTCTTCTTTTCCAATTTCAATATATTTTGTAATCTTGTTAAAAGAAGCTTGATCAATTACTGGTCCCATGTAGGTATTCATGTCTTCTGGATTACCGATTGATAGCGTGTTTGTTAAAGCGACTGCTTTTTCCAAAACTTCGTCATAGACATCTTGGTGTACAACCGCACGTGAACCCGCTGAACATTTTTGCCCTGAGAATCCAAATGCTGAGTACACGATCGAGGATGCGGCCAAATCCAAATCTGCGTCTTTATCAACTACAACCGTGTCTTTTCCGCCCATCTCAGCAATTACACGCTTCAACCAAATTTGACCGGGTTGTACTTTTGCGGCACGTTCATAAATGCGGCATCCGACTTCACGTGAACCAGTGAAAGATACAAAGCGGGTTTTAGGATGATCTACGAGGTAATCGCCTACTTCTGCGCCACTTCCCGGTATGTAATTGATTACTCCTTCAGGAAGACCAGCTTCTTGTAATATTTCCACAAATTTAGCTGCTATTACAGGTGTATTATTAGACGGTTTTAAAAGAATTGTATTTCCTGCTACGATTGCCGCTGCCGCAGTTCCTGCCATAATCGCCATTGGAAAGTTAAAAGGCGAAATAATGATCCCTACACCAAGTGGAATATAATTAAAAGAGTTTACTTCACCTTCCCGGCTTTCTACTGGAGCCCCCTCTTTTAATTGCATCATTTGGCGTCCATAAAAAATTAAAAAATCAATCGCTTCCGCTGTGTCTGCATCTGCTTCTTTCCATGGCTTTCCTGCTTCCTTTACTAGATAAGCAGAAAATTCATGCTTTCGTTCGCGGAGAAGCTCTGCTGCACAAAATAAAATATTGGCCCTTACTTCAGGATCTTCATTTTTCCAAGTATCAAAAGCAACTAGCGCAGCTTGCATCGCCTTTTCAGCCAACTCTTTGTTTGCCTTGGAAACACTACCAATTACTTCATCCTTGTTCCCCGGATTAATCGAAAGAATTTGTTCATCTGTTGTAATCGACTCGCCCCCGATAATTAGGGGATAGCCTTTCCCCATCTCAGATTGAACAACATTTAATGCTTTATTAAATGCATGTTTATTTCCTTCAATGATAAAATCAGTGAATGGCTCGTGCTTATATTTTTCTTTTAATGTAGTGATCATGGTCATGTAGTTTTTTCTCCTTTTATAGATAATAAGTTCGTTAATTTCTGTACTTTCCAAATAGAAAATTCCGCTGTCAACGGCTGCCTGTGCATTAAGCATTTTCCAATAAAGACTGCTGATTTAAGGTAAAGCCTTGTTGGTATGGATCGGTTTCTTCTAAAGCAAATCGATGTAATCCTGTAACCCAGGCTGACCCTGTAATCTCAGGAATAATAGCACCAAAACCCGATACTGTCGTTTTTCCGACTACTTTACCTATGAATCTGGAATCGATAATACTTTCTTGAATAATACTTTCACCAACTTGAAGATCCAGCGTTGCTAATTTTGCTGAAGTACCTGTGCCGCATGGGGAACGGTCAATTTGCCCATTCCCAAAAACAACAGCATTACGATAATGGTTCTTCCCCTTTTTCAAGCTGAACTCAACAAGATCCACCGAACAAATATTGGGGTTTTGAGGATGCTCAAAATAAAATTGCTCATTAAGTATTTGTTTTATTCTCATACCAAGTTTAGATAAGACAAGAGTTTCGTTTGTATTTAATTTCAAATGAAATTGTGAGGCATCAACTATAGCAAATATGCTGCCGCCAAAAACAATATCTAATTTGATAGTTCCATAGCCTTCCATAAAAATACTCACATTTTTTTCAAGTACAAAAGAAGGCACATTCCGAAACGACACCTGACTAACTTTTTGATCTTTATACTTAACTGTACATTCTATCTTGCCTGACGGTGTATCAAGAAAAAACATTTCCTTTTGAGGTAACAAGCCAAACTGTATACCTGCAGTAATCGTGCCGATTGTGCCATGACCGCACATATTAAGGTAATCGCCGCTGTCCATAAATATTAAGCCAGCATCACATCCTTCTTGAGAAGGTTCACAAAGAATAGCTCCAAACATATCTTGATGACCGCGTGGTTCGTTCATTAATAATTTTCTTAGCCAAGGTATTTCTTTTTTAAGATTATTTTTTTTTTCTAACATGGTATCTCCTGAAATTTTCGGAACCCCACTTACAATAATTCTTGTTGGCTGACCCATTGTGTGGGTATCGATTGTTTCAATAAACTTAGAAAAATTGATCATTACTTACCACCTTCTCTTTTTCTCACAAAAGTTTGCGTTCTATTAGACATAATGCAATTCGCATGCCAAAAACTTTTTTCAGCATTCATACGCGCAAAAAAATAAGTCATTCTCTTTTATAAAACGAGTATGGCCCTTATTCTAAACAGATGGAGTGGGGGTAAAGTAATAAAAAAAGTTATCAATATTGAATAGTACTCCTTTTTATAATATTGTAAATAGTGTAAATATTATTTACATATTGTAAACTTGTAAACTTACACAAAAGAGTTGTAAAAGGAGGCGGATTAAAATAGGGAAGATTAGTAGAGATAATATCCTTTTTTATTTAGAAGCTATTTTAAAGACCAGTAAAGATGCAGTAACAGCTGTTGATAAAACGGGTAGGGTTGTTTACTGGAATGAGGCAGCAGAAAATACTTATCAAATTAAATCAAATGAAATAATAGGGAAAAACATAGAGAATTACTTTCAAATGAAGGATATTAAATTGTACGAAATTTTAAAAGACAAACAGCCAATATTTGATGTTTATCATCAACCTCGGCCTGATAAGCATATTTTAATCAGTTCTTCTCCTGTTTTTGACAGTGATGGCAACCTGATTGGCGCTATATCGGTAGATCGTGATATTACAGCTACAGTAAAACTAAATGATAAACTTTCCGTTACAAACTCAAAACTACAAGATTTAAAACAGCAAGTCATTAATCAGGCTAAAAACTTACCGTTCTCTAGCATAAAAGGCAGCAGTAAAATTATTAATCAGATAAAGGCATCCGCTACTAAAGTAGCAACAACGGACGCAACAGTGTTGATATTAGGAGAAAGCGGTGTAGGAAAGGAACTCTTTGCACAGGCCATTCATGAGTCAAGTTCCAGAAAAAGAAAGCCCTTTGTTCCTATTAATTGCGGCGCTATCCCTTCCCCTTTATTTGAAAGCGAATTCTTCGGCTATGAAAAAGGATCGTTTACAGGAGCTGAAAAAGGCGGGAAGGCGGGAAAATTGGAAGAAGCACATGGCGGTACATTATTTTTAGATGAATTAGGAACAATGCCTTTAGACATCCAGGTTAAATTCCTGAGAACTCTTCAAGAAGGAGAAATTTACAGAGTAGGTGGCACAAAAGCAATCAAAGTGGATATAAGGGTAATAGCCGCTACAAACAGCATGTTAGAGAAGATGGTGGAAAAAGGGGAATTCAGAGAAGACTTATATTATCGTCTAAATGTGGTTCCCCTTCATATTCCTTCACTACGAGAAAGATTAGAAGACGTTCCAGAGTTGGTAAATTTATTTATAGAAGAATTCTCAATTAAATATCAAAAAGAAATACAATTTCAAACTAATGATATGATTGAGTTATTTTCCTCTTATCACTGGCCTGGTAACATTAGAGAATTAAGAAATTTCGTAGAAAGACTTGTGGTCATGACTGATGACGCTGTATTACAAGCCAGTGATATATTGAATATGCTTCCACAAAGGGTTAAAAAAACAACGTTTGTAAATACTCCTATCACGTTTCAAGATGAAATAAGCTTAATAGAAAAAGAACGGATAAAAAAAGCGTTAGAAAATACGCAAGGTAATAAGACATTGGCAGCAAAAGAATTAGGCTTTTCAAGAGTTACTCTTTATAAAAAGATAACAAAGTATGGACTTTAATATTAATTATCGTCTATCAACAATAGCTGACACCATTACATATTAAATGCTATATGGATGTTTTCACATCAAAACGAGGCCCTTCACTTGTTTGGTGAATAAGTCGCCATCTAATAGTCCATCTTAACAAATGAAGCTACATGGAGGGAGGTTCTAGGCATGAGCCAAAAGCGTGATAAAGGCAATAGTCAGAAGGGAAAGGCTAAAAGCAATACAGTAGACCCAGTGATTGCAGCAGAAGACTTGGAAAAAGCAATTTATCCAACTAATAAGCCCCCGCGCAATGCTAAATAAGTACAATCTCGTGACTTCTTTGCTTTTCCAAAAAGAGACTTGCAGGTAAACGAAACTGAAGGGTCAAGCATTCCGCTAACATGAAGGATTACTTGACTCTTCATCGAAATAATAGACTTTTCGAATTACCAAAATACCAGTCGTCATTATCTAGTGTATCTTCCCATCCAACATATATATTTCTAATAGCCTGTTATTCGTTTCAATCACACCCCAAATGTTTATCTACATACATACTTTATCCATTCTTTATTAAACTAACCTTGCCCCGATGCATAAGAAAAAGCTGCCTTAAAGGCAGCTCTGATCTTTTTTAACGTATTAAGAATTCCAGCAAATCTTACTGGACACCATTACATAACCGACCGATATTCTCGACTTCAACAACGACTTCATCCCCCGACTTGATCGTGCAGCTGCCAGATGGTGAACCCGTGGCCAAAATATCACCGGGCTCCAGTGTCATTACCTGTGAAAGCCAGCTGATTAAAAATGGAATACTTAGAGACATTTCATTGGTATTTCCGTCTTGGACAACGCGGCCGTTTAAAGTGGTCACAATCCTTAAGTTTGTAGGATCTACCCCGGTAACGATGCATGGTCCCAAAGGTCCGAATGTATCAAATCCTTTGCCCCGCGTAAACTGTGGATCTTTTTTTGTAAGATCTCTTGCTGTGACGTCATTAAATATCGTGCAGCCAAATACATAATCAAGCGCATCTTCTTCTTTAATGTTTTTTCCGCGCTTTCCAATGACAAGGGCCACTTCCCCTTCAAGTTCCACTTGGTTGGATAGCTCGTTTGGAGGAAGGATAATATTCTCCTTGTCTGCAATAAGCGAAGATAATGGCTTTAAAAATAGGAATGGTTCAACAAGGTTTGCCTCTCCACCCGTTTCCTTCGCATGACCTGCATATGTCCAGCCGAAATTAACCACTTTCGAAGGTTTTACAGGTTCCAAGATTTTCACGTCACTATATTTCAGCTCGACCCCGTCATACTTTATTTCCTTGTTGACAAGTTCAGCAAAACTGCTAGACAGTTGTAATATCATGTCATCCTCAACAATACCGTAATGTATTTTGCCCTGTTGATTCTGATAGCGAACTATTTTTTGTGTTTTTTGTAGCACATGCATTATGAATAAACTCCTTTGATGATTAAGATTACCACAGATAAAATAAAATCCGGTTCTCCTATACTATAACATGCCTGTTCTTTTACGGGAAAAAAGAGCTCTCGTCACGACTCCATCTTCAACTAAACCGACCTTTAGTTCAATAAGAAATTATTTAACTATGTATTTTATGGAACCTACAATTTTTTTATAATTTTATCTGTGTATTGCCTTATATAGGCTGCAATAAATATTCCGATTGGTAGTCCCAGTAATACATTCCCCATGAAATGTTTACCACCCAAACTTGTATAATATTTTCTACACAAATCCATTCTATTACAATCAAAGACTTGGTGCTTATTGATTATCTCAAAATATCAAAACTTTTGTACTGGTAATTCGTCCCTTTTCAGCTAACCTGTCTTGTTAGTGCCATAAGAAAAAGGCTGCCCCAGCAACCTTCCTGCCTGTTAGATCAAGTAGGTAACTTCACATTTAAGCCTGATATAGGAGCATAAAAGTATGTATTGCAGCTTTTATGTATCTGTACTTATTTCCTCCCATTCTTGATCCATATAATTTGCTAGCCAATTAAGGGTGTAGTGCCTTTCATATACAACGCCTTCATCTAGAGATGATGGAACTTCCAAATGATTTATTTGGGCTTCTCGTACCGCCCAATGTGCCCTATAAATAAAATCAAGACTATCTAATATATCACTGGTTGGTTTTAAAGTGGATTCATCAAGCAACTCTTGTTTAGAATGAAGAGAAAAAACCGTCTCAAAAACATATTCAGCATTGCAAGTATCGACTGGAACATCTAAATCGGCTATTAGATTTACAGACCAAAGCAGAAGCCAAATGCGTTCTAACTTCCACGAGTATTGGATCAGCTCATTGTGATTAAGATGTTTTTTCTTTAAAAACTTTTGTTCTTCTTCTGTGAATATTTTTCTGGCGGAGCCTCCATGGCTTTCGCTGAGACTATCGCTAATGAAATAATTCTATCTATAATCTCTTCCTTTGTTCTAAGGGAAGCTTCTTCTTCATTTTCCGTTAAGGGTAAATGTTTATTTATTGGTACCTTTAGGGTCTTTAATATTTTTTCTGTTTGTTTTTTTCTCTTTTTCGAACTACTCATTCAGCACCTCACTATGAGCTGATCCCGCTTCTTTAAAATTATTATTAGGAAAGCTTTCCACAGACCGTCTTTTATTGTAACCTGCTACTCAACTTTCCCGGGCAATTAGTTGCATGAAGAAAAAGCTTCAGCTCCAATCTTCAGTTAAAGCACCCGTTCGTTCCAGAAGGAATATTCTTCTAAATTCCCCTTTAGTGAAATCCACTTTTATTTCCCAAAATAAAAATAGTGCCAACTTCTCTTTAATAGAAATTAGCACTTCGGTTTATTCACTATACGTTATCGTGCCGCTTTAGGCGGTTGGCACACATCACATTTACGTTGGTTATTATTTTTAAATTTCTTGAATGTTTTTTCAAAGTTGCTGCCACATGTACATTTAAATAGTAACTTTTGAGAAAAACCTTGATATTCCGTCGTCAGCAACTTACTTTCCGAATTGTTCTCAACAAATTCTTTAATTTTACCAATCGTCCATTGTTTATTCATTCTCTTACACCTCCATATTTTATCGCTATGCGGAGGCTTTTCTGGCATCCGTTCAGAAACAGTAATTATCGTAAGTTATTCATTATAACATGAGCTGGCACTCAATTAAACAGATGGATGTATCTTAATCTGCCCCGAAGTTGCAAAAAGAAAAAGCTGCCTTAAAGACAGCTCCGATTTTTCAGCTAAAGCACCCGTTCGTTCATTAAGAAACCCTGTATGGAATAAGATCAAATTATCCATCCATGGAAAACCATACCCAAGTTGATAACAATATGAAAAACTATGGATGGATATATACTATCGGTCTTTAAAACTACGATTGCATAAAAAAGCCCCCCAAAAGAAAAAAGTAAGCTTATTATTACAGGAATTCCAATTGATATATGCAGTAGCCCGAATCCGATACTGGTTATTACGACAGCATAAAAGGTGGAAACATTTCTTTTTAAACTAGATAACATAATACCTCTCCAAATTACTTCTTCAAGTGTAGCGTTTATGATGGCAAACAATATACCGAAAAGTAATACTGTTTTTAAATCGCTCATTTCTTGACTAAATAATGGTATAAGTATTGTGCTTGATACCATTAGCCCAATAAGTAAAAAATACGGTAATTTAATTGTATGAAACGGCATTTTGATACGCCTGTGCCAATCTGGTAATCGTGCATAGGAAAATATCTTCTGCTTAGACAACATTAGTGAAATCACTGTTCCAATCATAATAAATATAAGTAAACATCTGTTTATTATGATTTTCATTTCTTTGGATATGTTCCATTCATTGATATAGATGCTTCCGAGTTGATACACCAATGTACCTAATAAGAAGAAAATAAACAAGGAAACTGATGAACGGTATTTATTAGTTGAAATGTAGAGAATAAGCAAGAATATGAGTGGCAATAATCCCCAAACAAACATCCTAAATGAAAAAAGAATAATACCTGCGAAAAATAAGATTGCCAAAAATAAGAGAAACATATTTGTCCGTGAGTGATTTATGCTAATCCCCCCTTTAAGAAAGCACAATTCAATCGTTTCAGCTAAACGTTCGGAATAACTGCTCTTTAGCTGAATAAGTCCTTGCATATACAATACCATATAAAGTAAATCCCCCCTCATGTTACTTAACAGCACTCCTGTAAACTGCCCCGATAGCTGCATAAGAAAGAGCTGCCTTTAAGACAGCTCCGATCTTCACCTAACGCACCCGTAAGTTTTAGTACATTTCTTCACAATTTTTTTAGTAATATGAACTAAAAAATCACCTCACCAGAAAAACTAGAGGTGAGATCAATTCAATAAAACCTTACATAATCCCCTTCTTTAATTTGATTCTTTTCAAACCATCCAAGGTTCACTTCAACTGCATATTGATAAGGAATTTCTGGATCATAGGTAGGACATATATCTTCTTTACAAGGCTCCATATGAAGTATTTTTAGAATTTCCCCATCCCAATCAAGAAAAGCAATAGATAAAGGAATTAATGTGTTTTTCATCCAAAAGCCACCATATATTTTAACTGGATACACAAATAACATCCCCTCGTTTTCGGGTAAATTCCCAACAAACATTAAGCCCTTATCTCTTTTTCTTTGAGTATCTGCAACTTGAACCGTTAATCTAGTTTCCCTGTTTCCGCTGAGTATTTTTATCATTTTTGTTTTCATTCTATTTTTCATGTTCACTCACCTTAGAGTAGTATTATAAGCAGGAAAGAAATTTAAAAGAAGTTCATGAGATTGATAAAATCGTCTTTTCCCTTAATAATAAAAAGGAAGAAAGTTGAAGATAAAACGAAAACAAAAATAACTAAGGAAATCCCTTTTCACATCTAATACTTATTCTATGGTTTTAAATTTAATTCTTCGTTTTCAATAATCACAGCAACAATATATATGAAGATTTGTTCAACTGCCTCGTTTGTTGCATAAAAAAAAGGAGCTGTTGTACAGCTCCTGCTTAAGCCATTTTTGTTCTGGTTGGTGCAATTGTATAGCATACTAAAACCATTTTTCCCTCTCATCATCTAGAATGTCTAATATCGCTTGTACCATTAAAGCACCCGATTGTTGAAGAATTTACAACAATAACTATCAATTATTTCTTAATGATATTTATTGTATTTTATCCTTGGAATGTACAATATTATTAATTTTCATTCAAATGATAAATTAGTTGCACAACACCAGAGGAGAACGTTTTTGTATTAACCAATTTTAAATTCAACCTCTTTTTAATATCAATAAACAAAGGTTTTCCTTCTCCCAAAATAACAGGATGAACAGATAATCTAAATTCATCTACAAGCCCTAAATTGATAAATGTTGTAATAAGACTTGCTCCGCCATATAGCCAGATGTCTTTACCAGGCTTATTCTTTAATTTATTTACTTCTTCAACAATATTATCATTTATAAATATTGCTTTATTATCAGTCCCTTTTTGCGTTCTGGAAAACACGTATTTTTCTTTACTATGAACTATTTTCCAAAGTTCTTTTTCTGTATCGGCATCTTCAATTCCTGGAGTGTATTGTCCCCATAAATCGTAGCTTTTTCTTCCATATAAAATGGTATCAATTTGATTTAAAAAATTAATAAACCCCATCTCAGGGTCCATGATGCACCAATCAACTTCCCCATTTTTCCCTTCTATAAAACCATCTAAAGTAACTGCCAAATCTAAAATCATTCTTCTTGATCTTACGTTAATGGACATAATTCTTCCTCCCTTAATCATTTAAATATTGTTTGCTCCAATCCTCAGCTAACGCACTTGTTAGCTGAAGTCGATTACTTTTTAGAGTTCTCATCAACAGGTTTTCGTTTATGTTTTTCATTAATTATCTTTTTATTAAATATCTTAACTTCTCCAACCATTAGTAACCTCATATCCTCTACAATATACTTGGCTAACTCTTGGTCAGTGATGGCATCTCCATCAATATCAAGGCGGAATTCCTGCCCTTGTAGCCCACCGCCATTAGTAAACTCTATTTCAAAGTCAAATTGAACTCTTTTATCCATTTGAACCCTCCTAAAATATTGATTGATACTGCAATTGCATTGATAAATTACCCTTTTGGCAAAACAGGGCTTTTTACACCTTTTCACAGTTCTCAAAAGATATATTCTAGACGAAAAAGACAATTACCTTCTTCAACTATCCTGCCCCTTTAGTTCCATAAGAAAAAGCTGCCTTAAAGACAGCTCCGCTCTTCAGCTAAAGCACCGTTTTTTAAGTGAATCCATTCAAATCTGCTATATACTCAAAAAGTCTTCCATTAGATATTTATTTATGTCAGAAACTTTTCATATAAAAAAGCTACCCATTAAAAGTGGGTAGCAAGTAATACAAGTTATTTGAAAACAATTTGTAGTTTTCCAGATACTCTTCCAGAAGAGTATCCATCTTTCACATCTACATAAAATTTACCAATTTTCATATCTGTGAATAATGTCTTTCCACCAGCTAAGCTATGATAGCCTGTGCACTTTCCAGTACTGGCATTGCATAGACGGGACCATATGTTACTATAATTAGTCAATAACTTACTTCCAGAAGAGGTCTTTAAATAGATTGGGGAAACCAGTTCTACCTGTAAGTCACTACCTCTGTTAGGATTTCCAATTTCACCATCCCATTTTCCATCTTCTGTTTGAAAAGAATACTGAGGAACACTTGCTTGTGCAGAAGAATTACCGAATACCATTCCACCTACCAGAACTAACACAAACATACTTAAGATTGAAAATAAGTTTTTTATGTTATTTCCTCCTCCCATCTTTATCCACTTTATAATATCAGAATAAACTGATTATTAAAATGATTAAAAATGACTATACCTTCTTAGCTTTAAACATGTTTTGGTTGCGTCATCTTCATCGTTTTACAGTTCTAGTCACTACGTTTGTTGAACTATCCTGCATTTATTTTCTTTTGGAGCGCATGCCTTTAAGTTTTGTAATGTCATCTTGCTTAAGCAATTGGTTATACATTTCACTGTTAACATCATATATGGCAATTTTCCCTTGATTATTATAATGAATTCCCCAACCATAATTTTTCACTAAAGGAGAAGCCCTGAAGCAAGCCTTGGATTTTGAAAAGAACTGTTCTCGAAGTTCAGCTGCATTTTCCGCTTCCATTTGATTTTTAATTAAATATGTTTTGAATTGGACGTCTTCTTGTGTAAATTTATAGGGGTTATTGTTAATTAAATCATGCTCGATATAAGCAATGGTGGTTTTACCGTTTTTGATGACAGGTACCTTTGCTGAAGAAACTTTTGAATCATCTGAAATGGTAATAAGTGTGTTCTTATAACTCATATAACAACCTCCTTAGTCTACATACCATATCATACCATTATTTCCCTCCACTATCCTGTCCCTTTAGCTCTATAAAAAAAGCGACGCTTCGTTATTGAAGGATCGCACATGTCTTCATATTAATACAGTTGATGAAAGGCTTTCGTTCATTAAAGGGAGTTGAAGAAGGCCAATCATTATAGGAATTAATCTACTAAAAAAGGCTACTTAACGTAACCCTTTTTAGTACAATCATTTTCTATTTAACTTTGACTTTAAGGGCCTTAATTACTTCTTCTGTTGCCTCAGCAATAAGCTCGTCGTTATAATCAGCCTCTTTTTTATCACGACTTGAAAGTACAGCAAGAACAATAGGGTCTCCTTTTGATGGCCAAATGATCGCAATGTCATTTCGCGTACCATATGATCCTGCTCCAGTCTTATCAGCCACTACCCAACCTTTCGGCACTCCAGCACGAATTAACGCATCTCCAGTAGTATTTCTTTTCATCCAATCTATTAAAAGTTCACGTTTCTCAGTTGGAAGTGTATCTCCCAATGTAAAAGCCTGAAGACTAGTAGCAAGTGCTATTGGTGTACTCGTATCATGCGTTTCACCAGGATTAACTACATTTATATCTGGCTCAATTCGCTCAGGGTTGGTAACATTATCTCCAATTCCCTTCAGTACTTTTTTAAATCCAGCCGGTCCCCCCAGTTGTTCAAGGATAAGGTTTCCAGCAGTATTGTCACTGTATCGAAGAGAAGCATCAGAAAGCTCCTTAAGAGTCATCCCCGTATCAACATGCTTTTCTGTAATCGGATTATAATTAACAAGATCCTCACTGGTATAGGTAATTCTTTGATTAAGGTCTTCTATTGATTTCTGTTGTAAAAGTGCCCCTACAGCCAGAGCCTTATGAGTAGATGTAAACGCAAATCGTTCGTTCTCATGAAATTCCACGGTTTCTTTCGTTCCTGTATCAATGGCATAGACCCCAAGCTTTGCATCATATTCCTTCTCAAGTTGTTCGAATTTCTTGATTGTGGCTTCTTTTGCAGTAATATTTTCTGATGTTTGATTAGTTCCCCCGGTTTGTTCTGTTTCCGATTGTTGTACAACCTGTTTTTCCTCATCAGAGCAGCCTGCAACCATAAGCACCAATCCTATTGGTGCCAGTATTTGATAAAACCATCTTTTGTTCATGATGTAAACCTCCTAATTATTTGATTAGACTCTTATGTACGAATTGAAAAAACAACCTCATGCAAGGAGTTTTAACGGATTACGTTTGTAGTCTGATTACATCTGTAGTATAGTATTACATATGTAATCTAACAAAGTCAATTCTTTATTTTTTACCATCAAGCCACTATAAATTTGCTATATACCTATTTTTTAAAATTTAAAAGTCAAGAGAGGTGGTATTGAAGGACATGTTTTTAACCTACTTTATAATAGGTCTATTGGTGTCTTCATTTTCCGTTACTGTTATCCTACTTATACGAAAATGGTTTGGAAGACAATTAACAGCAAAATGGCACTATCATTTGTGGATGTTTCTTTTTATGGCTTTAGCACTTCCATTCATACCTACTGATTTATATAATTTTAGTTCTCTCTTTAGCAGCGGGGATATAAATCAGATTAATGTAACCAGCTCTAATATGAAAAAAACTGGGACTGATATGATGCAGGGCCTACACCTTATACAAGACTTTTCTGTATCGGTCAATCGGCCGGACCTGTCCTTACTTAATAGGGGAGTGATGGGTTTATGGTTGTCAGGGATGCTTTTATTTACCTTTACTATGGTCCGTGGATGGCTCACAATCAGAAGGATAAAGAATTATTCTTCTCCGTTTTCCAATCAAGAAGTTCTCGTGCTTTTCGAAGAATGCAAGAAAAGACTACAGATAAAAAAACCAATAGAGATTGTTATTTCGAATAGAGTCCAATCTCCAATGATATTCGGGCTTTTTCAAACATATATCGTCTTACCTTCTCAGCATGAAAACTGGCTTAGCTTGAAAAATTACGAGTATATCTTTCTTCATGAACTGAATCACTATAAAAACAAGGATTTGCTGACAAATTACGTGATATTGTTCTATCAAATCATATATTGGTTTAATCCCCTTGTTTGGCTTGCTTTTAGAGAAATGAGATTGGATCGGGAAATCGCATGTGATACATCTGTTTTACAGTTACTAGATGATCATTCTATTAGTGAATATGGAAATACTATCATTAATTTTTTGGATCTTTCAAAACGGTCAAGTAATCTACAGTTAGTGACACAATTAAACGGTTCGAAGCTTCAAATCAAAAAACGAATTGAACAAATTTCTGCCTTTAAGCATTCCGCAAAAAAATCATTAAGAAAAAGCGTCTTTATTTATGTGTTGGCCAGTATCATTTTGACAATCCAATTACCTTTCGTTTCCGCATTTGCGACGGAAAACGACCGATACCATTTTAAAAATGACGGAGTAGTTTATGAGGATTTACATCAATTCTTTAAAGGGTATGAAGGAAGCTTTGTTTTATATAATCATAACGCACAGCAATATCGCATTTATAATGAAGAGAAAAGCACTTTGCGGGTATCACCTGATTCCACATACAAAATCTATAGTGCCTTATTTGCTCTAGAATCAAATGTGATATCACCCGAAGAATCCAAACTTTCATGGGATGGGACGGAGCAACCCTATGAAGCTTGGAATATGGATCAGGATGTCTCATCTGCTTTACAAAAATCTGTAAACTGGTATTTCCAAGAATTAGATCGTCGAACAGGATTTGAAACAATTCAATCCAATCTACAAGAGATAAACTATGGAAATTCCGATGTATCTGGGGAATTTAGTGAATTCTGGAACGAGTCCTCATTAAAAATTTCTCCAGTCGAGCAAGTCCAACTGCTGCAAGCCTTTTATAACAATCAATTTGGATATAAGGAAAGGCATATCCAAGCTGTGAAGGAAGCACTACTCTTAGAAAAGCATGAAGAAGCTCGCCTATCAGGAAAAACAGGTACAGGAGCAGTGAATGGAAAAAACATCAATGGTTGGTTTATCGGGTATGTAGAGACGAAGAACAATACTTATTTCTTTGCTACCAATATACAAAATGAAGATGATTCATCTGGAAGCAAAGCGGGAGAAATCACTTTATCAATTTTAAAAGATTTAGGAATCTATAATGAAAATGAAGGGGAGAAATATGGAGAAAAACATTCCTAGTATATCAGAATCAGAATGGGAAATCATGAACGTACTTTGGGATAAAGCCCCTCAAACAGCGAATGACATCATACTTTCCTTACAGGAAAGTACCGATTGGAAACCGAAAACCATACGTACCCTTCTCGATCGATTGGTTCAAAAAGATGTGGTAGGTGTCAATAAAGATCTAAGAGTTTACACCTTTTACCCGCTCTATACACAGGAAGAGTGCCAGCGTGCCGAGACCGAATCATTTATCAAACGTATCTATGGAGGGACCATGAAATCCATGCTTGTCCAATTCATTCACGAAGATACCCTATCTGATGATGATATCAATGAACTGCGCACTATTTTAAATAAAAAACCCAAAAAGTAATCCTATTAAAAAAGTCGATTTGGAATTTTTCCAAATCGCTTTTTTCTGTCGAAATCAAAATAGCGGGGGACATATTTCTCAAGTAATTATCACTTTCTTACTAGATTAAAAAGGAATAGCTTTATTCTCTGTAAATACTACGCCTGTTAGTCATATAATAATAAAACAAGTGTAGAGTTACACACGAAATGAGCCATTACTGTGAAGGATATATTTATTCAATTAAACTGCCCCTATAGTTCCATAATAAAAAGGCTGCTGCCTCCTTTAGCAACCCCCTATTTGTTTTATGTAAAATAAAAACAGTTCAATTGAAAATATTAAACCCTCTCTAGTGGTGTATGAGGTAACGGTGGTAATTGAATTCTAACCTGGTCTCCAGGGTGAACCTCACCACTTTCCAAAACTATGCTCATGATTCCTGCTTTACGTATCAAGTTCCCATGCTGATCCCGATCCAAAACAGCGTTCATAAGTCCTGATTTAAATTGATCAATCTGGGCACATGGATTTCGTAGACCTGTTACTTTAATAACTGCTGTTTCCCCAATAAATAGTAACGAATCCTTCGGTAATTCAAGCAGATCAATACCTTTTGTGGTAATATTTTCACCCATTTGTCCAGCTGTAACATTAAACCTGTCTTTCAATTCATCTAATAATTCTGAGTGGATAAGGTGAACTTGCCGCAGGTTAGGTTGATTTGGGTTCTTCGCTACACGTGAACGATGCTTAACGGTTTTACCTGAATGGGCATCTCCTTCAACGCCCAAACCCTTCAACAGATTTATACTATTACAATTTTCCTTGCTGAATGTGTGTTTATCACTTTTACTTACAGCTATTACTACTCCGCTAGCCGAGACGATACTTTCGTCATTCATTTTCTTTCAACTCCCCCCAATACTTATATTTGATATCTTTATTCAACTATCCTGCCAAGAAAGATCAAAAAAGAAAAAGGCTGCCTTAGCAACCTCCCTTTGTAAGCTCAATTAGAATCTTATTTAAGCTTCTACTTTTTGCATCAATTATCTGTTGAATAATTTCTATGCTTTTAAGACCCTATGGACGAAGTGTTCTTCCTGTTCCTTGTTCGTGAACTTTTTTCTGGCTTTATTTGAAAACCATCATTAACAAGAGTGCTTGTATCATTTTCTTCGGCACCAATCTTATAATCCATCCTCATACGCACCCTTTATATACTAAGAAATAGTATTGGAGCGACCTTGATCTGTATGTATGCTTTTGTTCCATAACCTGTTATAAATCGAGGTTTTCTGAACATATACAAAATTATTGAAAATTAACAGTTTCTTGGTTTATCTTACTACCGTCATAACACCTATTTTGATAAGAGCAGCTTTTGCAAACCAGTAAAGAATTCGTTTTCAAATACTTTTTGGGTTCTTGTAAAAGATTCTTGATTATGTTGAGGTATTCCAATCCATTCGAAACATCATTCATGGTTGGAATATAAGTTTCTATTTTACCTTCCATAAGCGAGAATATCTCTATTCTTTCCGGTAATTGACCAAATGCCTTTTCACAAAATACCGAAATCATATTAGTAAATAATAAGTTCATTTCTTCGTGTGTATCAACTACATATTTTTTTATGATGTATGAGCTTCTTGACCATTCTGCTACTTCAAAAGTCAAGGAGAGTTCGGTCCCCAACTCCTCAATATTGATGTTAAACTTTTCATATAAAAATAAAGGGGGATATTGAATTTTCGTGGAAGTTAAAAATTGGAGTAAATGGTCAGTTATATTAGCAAGAGCCATATAATAATGACTCCTTGACTCGAACTGACGTACATCAATGGCACTCCAATGATCATCTATGAACTCCATAACTTTCTTAGTTGTCTGACATATTGGAGGCAGTTTGTAATAGCGACTTACAACTTGATTAACCACAGCTTGAACCATCTTCCTCCAATCCAATTGAGTTGTGATTTTTCCTTCTATATGTTGAAAGTAAAATTGATAAGGACATCTTATAAAATCTTGTAAATGGTAATCAGTTAAAGTAGCAATGGAAATCCGATGTTCCTTACCCATCATTCCCCTCACCTCTCTTTCCTCATAAAATAGCTAATTCTATATTGAAGAGACAAGACTTTTCTTTATAAAATCCCTCCCGAAATTTTGGCAGTTTTTGATATCCTCATCATCTGGATTTAATTCTACTTTTAACCCTTCTAGGACGATATCAGCACCCTGTTCCCTTAATTTTTCAGTCAAAATATCTACGGCCGCACCATATTGTGAGTAAGATGAATCGCAGGAACCAAACACCGCAGCTTTCTTTCCAGTTAGATCAATATGATCCATTTCCTCATAAAAGTCTAAAAAATCATCCGGTAATTCTCCGTCTCCCCACGTATATGCGCCTAATAAGATACCATCATACTCTCCAAGTATGGAGGCTTCAGGACCTTCCATTATATCTATCTTTTCGATATTCACATCACTGATTTCTGTGATTCCTTCTATAATGATATCCGCCATTTCTTCTGTATTTCCACTCATACTGGCAAAAATCATAACGATTTTAGACATGATAAGTTCCCCTTCCAACACTGATGATTATTAGTAAAAATTCAAACTACTTAGCAGCATTACCTTTAATTAAACTTTGGTGGTATCGATGTTTTTTGTTTTTTCCTATTTTAATTAACAAACTTACACGGGAATCATGTCCGCTCACACCACAAAAAGGGCATGAAATATAAAAGTCAATTGCATCTTTATTTAATATGTTCAAAAACTTGTCGTGTTTTCCTAAAAAGCATGTAAATCTCCAGTGTTAATTTTATTCTTTATTTTCTGTACGTTACTCAGTTCATCTGCAAATGAAAAAAACGACTGCCTATCATGTGCATCGAGTGCTTCGTTTATTTTAAAGCTTAAATGGTTAATTTTTAGATTCAAATCCAAAATGGAGCAAATGCTTCCCTTGGAATACAGTTCCTCAATATCTTCCACATGCATAAAAAACTGAAACTCGTTGTTGATATCTATTAAAAAGTGCCATCCTAAACAATCAACATACTTCCGCTCGTTTGTAATTGTCCAAACATCACCTTGAAGGAATTCAATCATATGTTGGTGCTTTTGCCCAGGACAGCAGCAGCTTACTTGATGCTGAAAATTGTTCTAATATTATAAAATTTTTATCCACAGATGTTCCTCCTCCACTAATCTTCAGTATTTATTGAATTTTATTTGTTATCGCTAACATAGTCAGTTGACTGTAAGGTTGACCTATTTTCATTTTTCTTCCTGAATTTTTATTGACAGGAATCAGGAACTTTTAAGAGTATTAAATGAAAATGATTATCAATATCAAATATTACTTTATATAATAATGATAATGATTATCAATGTCAATCAGTTTTTAGCCATATAAGTTATATAATCGATCCGTCAGTAAAAGCATCTTTCTGAAATATTCTATTAAGCTCGTAAATAATGTTCTCTAATAATCAGTTTATATTTTGGCTTAAAATCAATTTCTATTGTTTGTTGGGAATCGTCATACAGAACCGTTAAAAGTACACTTGAAAGTTCTCTTTTGTCTGCTGTAATCTCAAACTTGTTAACTCGTTTTAAATTCAAGATTGATAAAACTTTATTTGAATTCATTTGGGTTACTTGTATTTTTACTTCACCGTAAGATGGAGAAAGTGTAACAATAAAGTCTTCCTCCCCATTGGAAAATTGATATGTTGCTTTATTATAGTAAAATGGTAAATATTTCTAGGTTCACACTTAAACAACGAAAGAAAGTCGTTTGCTTCCGGGAATACATTCATTCACCATCAACACCTTTCAACACCCTATTTTATTATTTCCTGTTGAGCAAACCTGCCCCGTTAGTGCCATAAGAAAAGAGCTGCCTTAAAGACAGCTCAGATCTACAGCTAACACACCTGTTAGTTCATTAAGAAAAGCGATTCTGGAATATTCAAAAAAGAGGCTATCCTTTTTGGACAGCCCCCTTTCCGCTAATTATAAAATTTCTAGTAGAGCTCGATATCATTATATTGGTCACTTCAGAATGTTACCATCTATACTTCAGTGAAGGTATCTCCAAAATGAATTGGCTTTCAATCTTTGAAAACTATGAGAATACTGCAATTTTACGTGCGATAGATTCTGTTAAACGAGATGCTACTTTTGGAACAGCCCATTTAATAATTGGTGTTAACACCGCACCAGATAATCCGCCTGCATGGATTTCCACCGTACAAGTCATTATTGTTTTTCCATTAACATCTTCTGCAGTAAAGTGACCGCTTCCTGTAAAATTATCTGATAAACCTTTTAGTTCAAACTTAATATTTGAAGGTTCATTCCATTCGGTAATATCTACCTGCGCTTGTATTGTTTTTTTAATACCTTTCACACGACCTTCAAATGTCCAAATAGATTGCTTGTCATTTATGATTTCATGCTCTTTATAGGCTGGTACTGTCGTTGCCCATTTTTCGAGATCACTGACATAATCCCAAACTGCTTGTACATCTACTGGAACTACTACAGTATGCGTTCCCGTTGCCATTATGTTCCCCACCTTCACTATGTATGAATTGTAACTTTACATTTCTACAAATAATTATTACATAAAAAGCATAAACTTACATCACTAATTATACAAATATTTCCTTCTTCCAATCCTCCACAATCCGGCCCTTTAATGGAATAACAGGACTGACGTTTTTAAACGACTTTAATGTCACTTAACAGTATTCCTTATGGAACTATCCTGCCCCTTTAGTTGCATAAGAAAAAAGAGCTGCCAAAGCAACTCCCTTATTGAAGTAAAGCACCCGTTAGTTTAAGTCCAATATTTCACAAACTTCACTTACTACGTTAAGTATTAGTTTTGGAACTCTTCAATTCTATCCAACCACTCATTTAATAGATTGCTAAAAAGTTGTGGTTGTTCAATTTGTAAATTGTGGCCTGCTATATCCAACACAGCAAATGTTCCTCGCGGATACTTGTTTACTAAGTCAAGAGCATCTTTATATCCAACCGAAGAATCTTGTCTACCTAACAGGAATACACTGGGTTTAATAAAATCAGACTGGTCAATCTTAAAAGAAAACCCATATTTATTCTTAACCTTATTTAGAAACTTTTCATCTCCAATTTTACAACCACTTAGAATTTCTTTGTTGTACCTTACCCAAGTGTACTCATCAAGTACAATGTTGTTATTTCTAAAATCTTCTAATTCATCCTTTGATAAATTTCCAATAAATTTTTCATCCGTTTTCATTATTTTATGTTTCTCAACTGTTCTATTTTCTGGAAGAGGAATAATAAGAGGGCATATAAATGCTGCACCGAGTATTTGTTCTTGATGCTTTTCAATAATGCCCCTAGCTATATAGCCACCGTAAGATTCCCCAGCAATTACGTACTCTTGGTTAGGAATTACAGCTTGAATAAAATCTAAAACAGCATTCAACATTTCATCAGAACTGCATATTTCGTTATATTCTTTTGTTAATCCCATTCCAGGTAGGTCAATATAAATACGTCGCCACCCCTCCCTATTAGTAAATATAGGTTCCATACAACCACTCATTAATCGATGGTCCGGAGAATAACCGTGTATCATTAAAATTGGTATACCTTCCCCTAAATCTTATAATATATTTCAGCTTGGCGAACTTTGCAATATGCCATTTTAATCCTTCTTTCTATAAAATCATTTTAACTAACAGTACCTATTCTCTTTTTGTTTCTTCATTCCTTCTTCAACTAAACTGCCCCGATAGTTCCATAAGAAAAAGAGCTGCCAAAGCAACTCCTTTACTTGAGTAGGTTGATGTGGGATACACCAATCGAATCCTTCTTTTTTTAGATGCGAGTAACATTTTTTAAAATTGTTACGAATTTATATGTTACTCCATTTAAGTTTCCTACAAGGTAAGCGAACTGCTTATATTAATACGAGTCTTTTCCGTCTATGCTTGAATTAAAGCGTGACAATAATCGGACCATTTTTAGTAAGGATAATCGTATGTTCCATTTGGGCTACATAGCTTTTTTCTGTAGCATAGGTCCAACCGTCTTCTTTTTGGAATACATCTTCTTCAAAGGTTGAGATAAATGGTTCGAATGCGATAACCATCCCTTCCTTTAATATTTCATTATCCCATGGATCATAATAATTACAAATATGGTCAGGTGCTTCGTGTATTCTACGTCCCACACCATGTCCTGTAAGGTTTTTGATAACAGTGAATCCATGCTGTCTCGCTGTTTCGAATACTGCTTTTCCGATTCTACTTTTTTTAGAACCGGGTTTTGCTTTCTTAAGACCTGCTTCAAATGCCTTTTTAGCAACGTCACATATTTTCGTTAATACTTCTTCTCCTTCTCCTACTACAAAAGAGATTCCTGTATCTGCGAAATAACCGTTCTTTGAAGCAGATACATCTATATTTACTAGATCCCCTTCATGAATAATCCGATGACCCGGAATACCATGTGCCACTTCTTCATTAAGACTAATGCAAGTATAGCCAGGAAAATCATATTCACCTTTTGGAGCTGAAACTGCACCTGCTTTTTCTAAAAGTTCTCCGGCGATATCATCAAGTTCTTTGGTAGTTATGCCAGGAATTGTTCTTTGTACCAATTCATCTCTAATGGAGGCAATAATTCTGCCAATTTCCTTCAAACCATTAAAATCTTCTTCTGTTTTTGCAATCATTTTATTCCTACCCCATTATCTTTTATCATATAAACTATATAAGTATTAATTGTACCTTTATTTTCTCGAAAAATAAAAGTAATGTAAATAATTTGGTACAATACCCCTCAGCTGAATTTTTCTTAGATTAAGAAATAGACTACAAAAAGGATCTAGTACATATGACTATACTATTAATTGGATTTAACTTCCACTTTTCTTATAGAGCTAACCTGCCCCTTTAGCTCCATAAGAAAAAAGAGCTGCCAAAGCAACTCCCTAAAGAACTAACGCACCCTTTAATTCAACAAGAGTGTAGTATATTAGTATGTACTCATTATATGTAATCAATAACGAAATGAGGGGATATTAATTCCATGCTTTGTAAATCCCATTCAAAAGTAAGGATGGCTGATTGTTTTGATTTATGTGTTAAAAGGCGTACTCCATTTTTTATGATCATGCTTTCTGCATCCCAAAAACGGACAGTTTCGTCTTCTCCAGTACGATTACAGACAAATACGGGCAGTCCTGTTTCTAATGACCTTTGTTCCCATTCTCCCTCTGGACCGTGTAATCCGGGACCCCAGGAAGACGGTGCAATTAATATTTCTGCTCCTTTTTCAAATAAGTTGTAAGCAATATCTTTGGGATAGGCGTCTGCACAAATCATAATACCAACCTCAACATTGTCTGTTTTTATTGGCTCTATTACATCCCCTGATGCTGACCAATCATCAATAACACTTATTTTTCTCTGTTTGCCTAATAAATAACCTTGTTTATCTATGACAAACACAGAATTATACAACTCTCCGTTACTGCCTTTTTCAGGGCAACCCAAAAATACAGTGCTTTTCAAATTCTTTAGTTTACGGCTCAAATTACTCATCCAGACATCAGGTTGCCGGTTAATCCATCCAGTCCCAATCTTATGATTGAATTGAAGTCCGCTGACACATAGTTCGGGTGTTATAATCCATTCGGCATTATTATTTGATGCTATATGAATGGCTTGTTCAATTAGTTTTTGGTTATACTCCACATCACCAGCGATTGGCAATAGGTGTAATAAAGCTATTTTTATTTTTCCCATAATCTCCCAAACACCAACTTTGCTTGTAATAATTGTAGCATGACATTGAATTGCTTGTTCAACTACCCTGCCCCTTTAGTTCCTTAAGAAAAAAGATTGCCGCAGCAATCTCCCTTTTTGAAGTAAAAGCACCGTGTTAGTTTAACAAACTTAAAATACTTCATTTATTAATTGTTCTGTTGTAAGTATAGTTGCGAACTCGTCATTTAAGGTAGCTAAAGAAATATTATGTATAGTCTCGGCATCATAATAGTTATCATTTTGGTCTTTTATGCCAAATGCTGCTGTCGCATCTGAAATAAGGTATGTATTAAAACCTAAATTCTCACTCATTCTTGTGGTAGTAGACACACAGTGGGGCGTAGTCAAACCTGTTATTACTACTGTTGTGATATCATTTAATTTTAAAAACTCTTCTAATTTTGTACCGATAAAACTACTATTTACTTTCTTTGTTATAATTACTTCTTCTCCAAGAGGCTCAACCAATTCTTTTATAGCGAATCCTTCATTCTTTGGATGGAATACAGAACTAGGGTTATCGGACATGTGTTGAATATGTATTACTTGCCAGCACTTTTCCCTCCATAATGTTAGAATCTTTCTAATATTTTCTTCTGCACTTAGATTGTTTCGTTCTCCCCATTTTTTATCCTCAAAAGCTTTTTGTACATCAACTATAATTAAAGCATTTTTTCCTTTATCCATGATAATTCCCCCCTATTTTTTTCTTTAACAATTATTACATTTTATATTCAGACTCTAAATGTAAAAACTTTATTGTTATTGAGCTAACCTGCCCCTTTAGTTCCATAAGAAAAAGCTGCCTTAAAGACAGCTCCGATCTTAAGCTAATGCACCCGTTAGTAAGTCCAACAAGAAAAAAAGAGTTACCGAAGTAACTCACTTCAATTTTAATTTAACGCATCTTACGACCAATAGAAATTCTTTCGTTATTTTTTTAATTTTGGATTAATAAAATTATTCTATTTGCTCTTTGATTGAAATGATAATATAACTGTCTTTCACAACATTAAGGCAAAGGGAGTTTTGAATGACAATTTAAAGCTGAAGGCTTTACCTAATATGGTTTTCACAAGTGGACTTTTACCAATAACATCCAATAAGTATATTCACCTATAATTATACAAAAAAAATAATTTTTTTAACTAAATTGGATAAAATTGTTGATAAATGAAATATTTGTAATATAATGAAAAATGTAAATCCAAAAATAGGAAGAAGGTATTAATATTGGTAATGAAAAAAGGGAAAATTTTAGGGATATTAGGAACAGCTGCTTTAGCTTTTACTGTTTTTACATCACCCGCATCAGCTGCAACTTATGAACAACTTTCAGATTATCAGAAAGTTGAAATTAATCAACTGGAACAAAGTATGGATATAATGGCCAGTACTTCTAGTAGTAAATCTAAAAGATTCACAGTTAAGCGCGGTGGAGCCTTGGCATGGTCTAAAAATATTGTAGAATGGAATTATACTGGATCAAAAGTTAGTTCCAGTTCTGCGTGGCAATCTAGTGGTTGGGTCTTCCCGAATAAAGTTTCATTAAAAGGTATAAAACGTACAGAAAAAATGTCTTCTTATCATAAGTACCGTGGGACAACAACTTTATCACATGGAATACCTACTCCGTGGGGAGATATTGACTTTTATAGCCGAACATATGTCGATATCATGAAAGTTAATAAAAACGGTACTGGTAGTAGATCTTAAAAGTATTTTAAAACCAGTATTAGAATTTTTTAAATCTAATACTGGTTTAATATTTTCTAGAAAAAGGTGAAAATAAATGATTAGTATATCTAATTTGGTAAAATCTTATAAAAAAAAAATCATTTTAGGAGATTTAAATTTTAAAATACCCGAAAATAAAATTTCATTCCTTATGGGTGAAAATGGTGTTGGAAAAACAACATTAATAAAATGTTTACTAAATTTAGAGAATTACCAAGGTGAAATTTTATTCGATGGAAATCAATTTAGTAGTGCAAAAAATGATATTTACGTTGTATATGATGACACACCATTTTATTTACACTTATCCGGATATAAAAATATTACATTACTATTAAATAAAAAAGTTACACTTGATCGAGTTAAAGAAGTAGCTTCACATTACTTAAATGATGATATCTTAAAATCAAAAGTTAAGGGATACTCATACGGTCAACGAAAAAAACTTAGTTTAATAATTGCAACACTTTCAGAACCAAAATATTTATTTTTGGATGAAGTATCAAATGGGTTAGATTTTGA
Source organism: Bacillus sp. T-10(2022) (assembly GCF_056502895.1). Lineage (NCBI taxonomy): Bacteria > Bacillati > Bacillota > Bacilli > Caryophanales > Bacillaceae > Bacillus > Bacillus sp. T-10(2022). The sequence continues at coordinate 885,623 of NZ_CP113518.1, read as the reverse complement.
AACTATGGAATTTTTAAAAGAAAAATTGCAAGAGTGGTCAAAAAACATGACTATCCTAACAGTAGGACATCAATTTGATTTTTATTCTACAATTATTGATGAGTTATTTCTCTTAAAAGATAGTTCAATAACTCACATTACAGATTATAGTAAAGAAAGTGGTGAGTTAAGTGAAATATATAAAAGAATTGTCAAATAACACTTTAAAGGAATTAAAATTTCAGCACTACTCAAAAATATTAATAATTTTATTTATATCCATTTCGTTATTCTCTATATGGAACTTGTACTCTCAAAAATTAACTGCAGAATACAATTATGAGTTATATTTACATAGTGTAGATAAGTATGCAAATACTGATGAATCCTTAAAAGAGGCTTTAAATTCTCCAATAGATGTTCAAAGTTTGGAAGGAGAAGATAGTACTAATGGGGAAATTGTAAGTAATATCGTAAGATACGACTATGAAAATGTTGCCTCATCAGTGAATAATTTAAAAATGGAGCGAATTGGGAGTATAACATTAGAATGGTTAACTTTTGTATTTTTCCCCTTTTTCTTCGCAATATTTGGTATATATATAGGTACATATGATTTGAAATATAAGACAATTAAAATTAAAGCTGTACAACAAAATTTCTTTTTGCTTTTATTTAGTAAACAACTTTCAATGTATCTTTCAGCTATAATAATATTAAGTTCTAGTCTATTGGTTTCGTATGTAACAGGAAGTATTTTCCTAAAGATGCTTTCCGATAGAATTCCTATTAATGAATTCCAATTAAATATTCAAACTCCTGATGATAATATGTTTCTACAATTTTTATTGAGCCTAAGCGTTGCTATAATTTATTCTACTTTGGGATTTTATCTAGGACTTCTTTTTAAAGGTATTATTGCTCCAACTATTTTATTAATATCATATAATTTTATTTTACCGGTATTCGGTGAATATGACCTAAGAAATTTAATTGCTGTGTTAGCACATAAAATTTTTAGTTTCACAGGGAATTTTAAATTATTTGAACCGAAAGATGTTTCAACTACTTTAGTTTTCTCTTTATTATTTTTTATTGGAACTATTTTCACAATCTTCATATATAAGATATCAGAGAAACGAAGTAAATATGTTATCTAGTATAATGTTTATGCCCTATTTGATTTCGGTTCCAATATGAGTTGTTTTAATATCAAGGTACTTAAATATTGTGTTTTACGTCAAAAATTAAACAACTCTCCGTCCTAAAAACAGAACGGGGCTATACTAATTTAAGACCTTAGAATTAAATATATTACAACATCAATAATTTGATTCAAGCCTATCTAAACCTAAAGATAGAAATGAGAAAGGATTAGTTCCTTTTACATACAGCTACAGTTATCCAGAAAGGGTGTTGAAACCTTTTACTGAATATCATGATTAATAAGAGGAGGTAGACCGAAAGGATCTGCACATAACCCTGTCAAGTAGACAATAAAAAAAGAGTATTTCAAGCTGCGGCCTTTTCTCGGTATTCAATTGGGGAAAGGCCGGTAAATTTTTCTTGGAAGCGATCGGTATTGTAGAAGTCTATATACTCCTGAATAGCTATATAAGGCGTAGCGTCAGGAAAATGCGGATTTACAACGCTAAGGAAAATTCTCCCCATAGTCAATTTCCAATCTTGAACTGCACCTCCAATTGTTAGTTGTGTCTAACAATTGGGGTGCAGTCGTAAGTAAAATTTATATATATTTTGTTTTTTTCTATCCTTTACATATCCTAAAAACCTAATTGTTCTTGGAAAAATGCGTGTTAGAGGGAACGGAAATTTATTAATTATAATAAAATCATTTGAAAGTTCGTTAAAGAGTTCCCAATCAGGAATAACGGCATAGATATAACAGTCTTGCTTATAAATGCCATTGATTATACCAACAAACTCCTGTTCATCTATTTCTTCGTCAAGCAATATTTCCCTTACCTTCGGAACACTTTTCAATCAAATCACCCCTTTGTCTAGATTATACAATTTGATTTGGGTGTTTTCTTTCTTCAACTAAACTGTCCCGATAGTTGCATAAGAAAAGAGCTGCCTTAAAGACAGCTCAGATCTACAGCTAACACACCTGTTAGTTCATTAAGAAAAGCGATTCTGGAATATTGAAAAAAAGAGGCTATCCTTTTTGGACAGCCCCCTTTCCGCTAATTATAAAATTTCTAGTAGAGCTCGATATCATTATATTGGTCACTTCAGAATGTTACCATCTATACTTCAGTGAAGGTATCTCCAAAATGAATTGGCTTTCAATCTTTGAAAACTATGAGAATACTGCAATTTTACGTGCGATAGATTCTGTTAAACGAGATGCTACTTTTGGAACAGCCCATTTAATAATTGGTGTTAACACCGCACCAGATAATCCGCCTGCATGGATTTCCACCGTACAAGTCATTATTGTTTTTCCATTAACATCTTCTGCAGTAAAGTGACCGCTTCCTGTAAAATTATCTGATAAACCTTTTAGTTCAAACTTAATATTTGAAGGTTCATTCCATTCGGTAATATCTACCTGCGCTTGTATTGTTTTTTTAATACCTTTCACACGACCTTCAAATGTCCAAATAGATTGCTTGTCATTTATGATTTCATGCTCTTTATAGGCTGGTACTGTCGTTGCCCATTTTTCGAGATCACTGACATAATCCCAAACTGCTTGTACATCTACTGGAACTACTACAGTATGCGTTCCCGTTGCCATTATGTTCCCCACCTTCACTATGTATGAATTGTAACTTTACATTTCTACAAAATAATTATTACATAAAAAGCATAAACTTACATCACTAATTATACATAGATTTCCTTTTTTCAATCCCCCAATTATTTGCAGAATCAAAATTTCCCAATCCTCCACAATCCGGCCCTTTAATGGAATAACAGGACTGACGTTTTTAAACGACTTTAATGTCACTTAACAGTATTCCTTATGGAATTATCCTGCCCCTTTAGTTGCATAAAGAAAAAACCGCCCTAAGGCAGCTCCGATTTCACTAACGTTAAATTGAATAAAAGCTTAAAATTCCAATTATCATAGCCATTATAAGAATTGATACTAAACCAATAAGTATTTTCATCCAAGTTTTCATATAATCACCTACTTGTTGAGTTTTGTGACATAAAAAAAGACGGTTTTACCGTCTAATAATTTGCACCTAGTTTTCTTAGCAAAAACAAACCTAATATTACGAAAAGAGAACATAGAATTAATCCTGGAATATTTATACTACTTAACAAATTCACATCGTTCTATTATATCATTAACTAAATTTTAGTTATTTTTATAAAAATAGTAAATAGTCACGGTTCGAATTAGCCACGCTTGTTGAACTAACCTGCCCCTTTAGTTCCAAAAGAATGATTATTTTAACAAAAGTTTATGTGACAAGTCGTTCAGAATAGTCCCGGATGAGGAAAAAGAGGTTTAGTTTTTTTTCACTGTATTGGAAACCCCTTCAATGATTGTCTTTAAAAATTCTTGTTTCCACTTCCAATTTTAAATTTTATTAATAAGCTCTCTATATTGTAAATCTCCATAGCCTACTGTTGGGAACAGAGCAAATAACCTATTAATTAATTCTGATGTTGGTAAATCTTTATTTTTGGAAATATACTTTACTACTGCATTATCTTCTTTTAGCATATCTAAATATATGTCTATTGCCTGATACATGACTGGAAGTAGTTCATTTGTTGGTTTATTATGATTGACCAATACTTCCTTGTATACAGAATAATAATTACCTAATTTAAGTTCAGTTTGATTAATTTTAAATTCATCCTCTCTGAAGCAATTTAAGAACACTTTGCCTTCATATCCGGACTGTTCAAGATAGGAAAGTATGGTAAGTAGGTTCATTTGACAAAACATGTCTTCACCAAACCATAAAACGATACATTTATACTCTTTATTAAAAAGATTGTCTAATGGAACAATGACCTTTTTGATATAATTCTCTACTGACTCATGATGTCCAGAAGCTCGTGTGTTTATAAATTCTTCATTAAAAACTTGTTTAGTAGTCGCGTTTACACACATCGCTTCATTAAATGGAGCGTAATCAGAATCTCCCATTAGTCTGTTATCTTTAAACTCCTCATACATAACTTGACCATTCAAAATGTTGAGTACGTCTTTATAAAACAATTCACTCTTCTCATTTTGTAACTGTTCAACCTCAATTTTTCTAGAAACATTCATTCTACACCATTCCCCGTTCTTATTAATATTGAGTTTAATAATTGACTAGACAGGCAACCTGTTAAGTTGATATTCTCTAGGATTGATACCAAAAACAGTTTTAAAGGCTCTGCTATATGCTTCTTGCGAAGAATAATCGTAATCAAAGGCGACGTCAATTATCTTCCTGTTATTTGCTAAATCTTCCGTGGATAAATACAATCTTCTAAGAAGAACATAGCGCCTAATACTTATACCAGTTACTTGGTGAAATTTAAACGAACAATAATAAGGGGAATATTCCATATAATTAGATAGTTCATCTAATGAAAATTGATTTTTTAAATTGGCTTCAATCCAATCAATCATAAACTGTATCTGTTCATTCATTTATCTCACTCCTTAATAAAATTATAAGAGATATCAATTTTTTTATTTGATATTTCTTGTGATACATAAAATTAAACCTACAAAAAATCTCGAAATACTGTTTAAAATTATCTAACTTTATATTGAAGCTACAATATAAGCCGACACTATTAAAATATAGTGTCGGCTTTTCATTCACATAATCTACCTTAGAGATTGGAAAACGATCACATGATTGGCTTAAGGTTATTAATTATCAATATACCGATGCATTAATAACCGGAGAAAGCCAGCCGGCATAAAGGAGTTTGTCACTCCTGCAGCCAGGAAACAATTCTATAGCTAGTATCCGGATTTAATTGTTGTGAAATTCATTTATAGATCCGAAGATTAGGTGCAAGGGAAGGCTCAGAAATTATACAACGGAGGGGCTATTGCGTATTCCGTCCATATTGTTGGATTGAAAATGAAATTTATCAGAAATATTATAGTAGATGATTTTATAAAAAAGTAACCGTTCGTAAAAGTGTACTTTTAGGAACGGTAAATCTGTTCTTTTGATTTCTGATTTGAAGCAGCGGGAACTTTTCGTGTCTTATAATTTATCATATCTGAAGAGTAAACCATGATACTTACCATTCCTCCTTGGGTTGTAGCTCGGATTAGAATAGGTTGATTGTACATGTTTTTAAAACTAAAATCAGGACCATACCAGCTTACTGTAGCATCGCGGCCAGATGGAACATACGGAACGCTCCTAGTATGGGAATAGCGTTGAATAGTTTGCAACCCTGCATTGTCGATAGCATTAAACAGGGTGGATGACACCTGACATATCCCCCCACCAATCCCTTCGGAAAACTCTCCTTTAACGATAACTCGAGCGAGCATATATCCTTTATTTACTGATCTTCTGCCAACGGCTTGATTAAAAGAAAACACCTCTCCAGGAAACACGACATAATTATTAATGGCTTCTGTAGCAAGCGAGATATTATTTGTACGATTTTTGTTGTTCACATTAAAATAAGTTCTATATTCACCTATCTTTTTTTCACGAATCTCCGCAAGTAATTCGTTGTCAACTTTTGGATGAATAGCAAGTAAAGGTACTTCTAGTTTGTATGCTTTACTACTGTACAAAAAGGAATAAAATTGCTCTTTAAATGCTTGATGGTATAGCTTGTAACCTACCCGCCCAGGAAGAATATTACCTTGCTTGTCTATTGTGGCATTTACAGGTTTTTGGTACACTTGTCGATCTATTTTCTCGACAAATTGATTGTATTTATCCACGTCCATGATAGGAACATCTAGTAAGGGCAAAGTAATATCAGCATGGTTGACACTGGCAATCGTTTGTCCTTGGTGGGTTACCGATATGCTTTCAGAAATATTCACTGGTTGAACGAATAGTAAAAGTCCGGCAATCCATGATAATCGCATAAAATGCACCCCCACAATGGATTGGAATTTATTTTTCCGAATCTTACAAATCTCATTTTAAGGCTTCATAGATCGCATCTTGATCAATGAACCAACGATCAGTCAAACTCTCCCTTCGGATCATAAAATGGATGATTTTGCTTTCACTCCCTTTTCTCTCTTTATAAATCTTCACTTGAACCGGTAGATCCACGAATATTAACCCGTTTGCGTCTTCAAGTGGTTGTCTTGAAAAATCTTTAACCCCAAAGTATGTAATATTTTCAGCAAGTTTAATGAAACGTTTGGAATGATCCGGATTTGATAAGGTCATTGATAATAATTTTCGATCTCCTTGATTTATGGAAATGGTAAAAATATGGATAAGTTCATAGGGACTTACCGTGCCTAAATAATCATCAAGCTTACCGGCCGCTTTCAATATCATCAATTTATGAGCGGAATCTTCGTTTTTTAAACGATGTGTTAAACTTCCATAGAAATGAATACAGAAGTGACCTGAAAAACCATTTTGAAGGGAGCCTGCGCCATGAGGCATTCCATTCATAGAGGCAGCGATCATTTGATTATTAATTAATACAATAATTGCTCTTCTTTTCCAACTCCATTGATTATGATAAATTTCCTTCATAATCTGAGTATCATCCTTGGTTAGTGGCTGAGCATCTGCATGATGACTACCTGCTCTTCGTTGAACCTTAAATGATAATCCGGTTTCAATGTCTATGATGGTGAAATTTGTTCTATTAGGAATAGTGTCGTTTACTATCTCCCAAGGTAATACCTCAATTTTAAAGTTTATAGGTACTTCTTCATCTTCCCAATCAATTGCATAGACCGAATGATTCACCATTAAGACGAATATAAAAATAAAAATAGCGATAAATTCTTTATAACATTTTTTTCTGTTCATATAGCGTTTCTCCTGCGTTTTTCTTATTATTTCAGGACATGATCATTTGAATACCTTTGAATATTTGGAAATTTTTCAAATAAAACTTTGAAATGTTAATTTATGTTGTAAAGGTTTGGGGGAATCAGCTATAAAAGCTTAAAATGGCTAAAACCCCTGATCTTTCTGATAAGGGAGCCAAAAGTTAAATGGTCATATTTCATTACTCGTAATCATAAGGAACAAGGAGAACATTTATTAGGGGGTGGTCTTTATGAGAACAAGTTATAGAAGATGGACAGAATTTCCTTACCCAGGGGAAAGTAACCCACCTAAAGGTTCTCCAGAGGCAGGAAATTGGCCAATGTTTTTTATTTCAAGGGGAAGAGATAATGATTTCCTGGACCCCTTTCATCAACGAATCATTTGGCGAATTAAAAATCCTCTAGATATAGATTGGGAAACAGAGTTATTCATTGTAGAAGAGACATTAAAGTCATTGACTTCCCAGCAAATACGCATCGCACAATATTGGGGAACAGGTGAATTAACCGCGAAAATTACCACTCTAATTTTCAATTTAGCTGAAAAGTATATGCTGGGATCACCGAGTGTTGCAAGGGTTCAGAGTTATTTCCACGCTGCTATGAATGATACCTTTGTTATCACGTGGTTTTTTAAATATCAATGGGATGTTGCACGTCCAAATCAATATGGCAGAAATCTGTCTACTGTGTTGTTTACCCCTCGTTTTCCAGCTTACCCATCTGCACACGCAACTGTGGCGGGATGTGCAGAGACAGTATTAAGTTATATCTTCCCTCAAGAGTCTTCCGAAATAAAAAAACTAATGGAAGAAAGTGCTCAATCTCGTTTGTACGCTGGCGTACATTTTAACGTGGATAACAATGAAGGCTTAAGGTTAGGCAGACAAATTGGAGAGGTAGTTGTAAGCTTTTTAAGGGCACAAAATCTAAATACGCTTCAATAATATTTTTGGTTCAGGTTGCGCTAACCTGAACCTTTAGTTAAATAAAGAAAGAGCTGCATTAAATTGGTCGAATGACTGTTAACGGTGAAGTCACTCATTTTTGTATGATAAGCAAATCGCAGCAAAAAAAGCCGTTTCCTGTACGTTAGGAAATGACTTTTTTCTCTTATTGTATGGATTCTTTAGAAATTGGTTATTTTACTTCCCCGAGACCAGATAACCACTGGAATCAATAATAAAGATAATAACCCTCCAATAAATGATAATGTTGTGTAGCTTGAACCGGCCACAATCATTCCTGATAAGGCGCCACCAGAAGCTCCTGATAATGCAATTAAAACATCCACTGTACCTTGAGTTTTAGCCCGATTTGAAGTGTCAGTTGAATCCACAATAAGAGCAGTCCCACTTATTAAACCAAAATTCCATCCTAATCCAAGTAAAGAAAGAGCAATTACTAGGAGAATCATAGAATCACCTGGTGCAATCGCTGATATTAAACCTGCCAGAAGCAGCGTAGCTCCAGAGGCAATAGCCATGGCAGTACGGCCAAACTTATCAACAAGGACACCTGTAACCAGTGAAGGAAGATACATTGCAGCTATATGAAATCCAATAACGAGACCTATTTCACCCAAGTCATGTCCATGATGTCTCATATGAACTGGTGTCATTGTCATAATAGCTACCATTACAATTTGAGTAAGAACCATAATTGTCGCACCAACAATAATACCTCTTTTGTTTTCTATTTGTTCAGTATCAGTCGAATATTCTATTCGATTACTTTCCTGGTTGGACGCTTCTATTGTTCTAGCTATTACTAATGGGTCTGGGCGAAGCAAAACGAAAAGTACAAGACCTGCTAAGATAAATGCTGCTGCTGATAAAATGAATGGACCAGCAAGTGATGGAACGCCAATAGAAAGTGCAAAATCCCCCATTACATTCACTAAATTCGGACCTGCAACTGCACCAAATGTTGTAAACACCATAGTAATACTAATAGCAGTAGCTCGTTGTTTATTGTTTGCTAAGTCCGTACCAGCGTAACGAGCTTGTAAATTTGTCGCTGTTCCTGCACCATAAATAAGCAGGGAAGCAAATAAAAGGAAAACGCTATTTATGATGGCTGCGGTTATGACTCCTATTGCTCCAAGTCCACCTATCATAAAACCAGCTGTTAGACCTGTACGACGACCGTAACGTTGAGAAAGTCTACCTACGATTAAAGCAGCCCCTGCAGACCCTAAAGTAAATAAACCCGAAGGAAGTCCAGCAAATGCGTCTGTGCCAAGCATTTGTTGTGCAAGAAGTGCCCCCACCGTAACTCCAGCTGCTAACCCGGCACCACCAAAAATTTGTGAAATACTTATAATAATTAATGTACGTTTGTATAACATTTTTTGTTTTTCTTGGGAATCTACATAACTCTGGTTCATTTGATATTTTTTACTGGACATTTGTTAAGACCTCATTTATCATTCTGAAATTTCTCATATACACCTTCCTCTAGACGAAAAGCATTAACACCTTTGGATCCTCAACTAACACACCTGGTAGTTGAACAAATGATTTCTAAAAGAAATATTCACCTTTACTTTTTAAGTTTAAAAACCATAAAATCAGCACATCTGAAATCTTCTTCAAATGAAGGATATTTTTCCAACATCTCTTTTGATGGCTTAGGTTCTATTATGCTTTCTAAAATAAAACCTGTTTTGATTAAAGTGTTTATATAACTTGTTAATGTTCTATGAAAGAATAGCATTTTTTCTTTATCTCCTATACCTTGTTCATACACACCTTCATAAAAATATTTATCTACGTTCCAATGCAACTTTTTACCGTCTTTTGTTTTCTCCCAACCACTTTCTGGAGTAACAAAACAAGGATGTAAAATCGAAAATATAAAACAGCCTCCATCTACTAATAGACGATACATTTCTTGAAATGCTTTTTCGTAATTTGCAAGATCTTGAATAACCATATTGGATACTATTAAATCGAAGCTTTTATCTTCTAAACAATTCAAGTCCTCACAATTACCCTGCCTATAATCAATCAACAAATCATTTGGAGTTCTTCCCTTAGCAATTTCTATCATCCGTGATGAATAATCCACAGCAGTTACAGTCGCTTCAGACCTCGCTAAAATTCGACTTAAATACCCCTCACCACACCCGGCATCTAAAACCTTTTTATTACTTAATGTTTCCATAAGTGATAATAAAGTTGGATTTAAAAAAACTTCTTTATGAAGGTCTCCTTGCTCGGCATGATTTGCAGAATATGTATCCGCGAAACTATCCCACCTTTTAATCGCTTCTTCTGTACCAATATTTTGATTCATTTTAACTCCTCCCTGTTCTTTTGCTTTAAATTGATTCCCGTCACTTCGATAAGCTTCTTCTAACCTGCCCCGATAGTTGCATTAATAAAAAGCTGCCTTAATGACAGCTCCGATCTTCAGCTAATGCACCCTTTCAGTTCCATAAGAAAAGGTGATATCTTTATCTGCAATCTTCACAGTTAATATAATGCAGATTGAAATTTTCATTGCATTATTAGTGGTGGGTAACCCGCCTCGCCCAAAAAATATGCGAATATTGTAAAGCCTAAAATAAGAAATGCAATAATGATGACTGCCATAGATAAAATTAAGTTTTTTTGCCTTATAACAGAGTATATACCAACAATTAAACTTGAAAAACCTATAAATAGACTAACGAAGGCGGCTACCATATTATTTATTTTTGGTAATAAATTTCCAAAGAATAAAATAAAGAAAACTACTTGCAGACCAATTCCAAGTTGAGGTAAATTTCGAACCATTAAATTACCACCCTAACATTGAGTATCGAAAACAATCACCTAAAAATTATACCATAATACACCAATTCCTTATTGAACTAACCTGCCCACAGATCCATAGGAAAAGCTGCCTTAATGACAGCTCCGATTTTCAGCTAACGCACCCGTTGTTTAATATCTGTTTAAATTTGAAAGGATTGAACCAAACATTCTTCATTATCGACAATTTTCTTTTTTTCTTCAAAATCTATATTTAGCTCACTAAAAATCTTTCTCCAAAATATAACAGCAGGAATATTCTTAGCTAATTGAACAACAAAGTAACTACCTTTTTTTTGTTTAAACAATTCCTTTAATAATGAAATTGCAGCACCTTTTCTTCTATATTTTTTTAAAATGAAAATATCATTAATGCTGTAATCATAGTCCTTATTTAAAAACGGCCTTTCTAACAGTAATAAAAACCCAACAATTTTCATATCTTTTTTCAAAAAATATGGTGTTAATCCTTCCTTCTTCCAAATTAATTCAAATGAATCAAATTCAAATGAACCATCTGTTGATATGTCTAAACCCTCGGTAAACTCCGAAAGGTCATGTAAATAAAGGGAATATAAATTCTGAAGAATATGCTTTTCATCTTCGGAAATGGGGTTGATTGAAACAGTCATTGTTCTACCTCTTTTATAATTAATTAATCTCTTACTTAATTAATTTCGATATAAACTTTCATTTGTCCTTCATGAACTAACCTGCCCTGTTAGTTGCATAAAGAAAAAGCTGCCTTAAAGACAGCTCCGTGGTAAAAGGGTTAATAATTTTTATTTGCATACATTCTTGCCATTGTCGAAGGTGAAAATTTAATTCTATATTTCCCTTCAAGTTCTTTCTTAATTTTTTCTGTTAAATTTAATCCTTGTTTATTGTGTTCCTCTTCAAGTTCAATCCCATTAGGAAGCAATTTATCTTCATCCCAATCAATCCATTCACCATACATATTTACCCATTCAATCAATTCATTTGTTAACGTATTTGAAATCGGAACGTCCTCTATATCCAAATTACAACCACATTGATTGCACCATATAGGGTCCGCCCCAACATCACCTTCAACTTTTAACTCATTTGTTTCTTTTTGTTCACAAAAACATTCCATATTATTTTCTGACTCCTCTACTACACACCTTTTTATTATATTTTACATTACTTTTTGTTAAAGTAACCTGCCCTGTTAGTTTAATAAGAAAAGCGATTCTTCTTAAAGAATCGCTGAGTTTGTAGACAAAAGGGTTCTATCTAAAAGTAAAACAAAGTTGATTGGAGCGAGTGCTTGGAGAGGAAATCAACGTTCAAAGTGTACAAGCCCCTAAAAAACTGTATAAAAAAAAACATCCGAACTTACGAATTGGATGAAAGAGTAAATGGGATTAAGATTGCATTTGTAGAAATATAATCACTATTCATAAAATGTGCATCGGTTTCGATGCATCTTTTTGCTATAGTATTTCGTGCTAAAAACACACAAGAAAACAGTGCGAAAGTATATGTTTTTCTCGCACAACTCCCCATTGAGGGACTCCTTTATAGGTTCTCACCTCAGGCCTTTTCCCTTATCCCTTTTCGTTCATGTAAAATTTCTTGAATGATTTCAATATGAACAAAAGACCATGATCTTTCATGAAAGTGAATAAACACACTTATGGAAAGAATGGAAATATATATTAAACTGAAGACGACCCAAAGCAAACTCCCATCTCTAAAAAGGAAATCTTGCAATTGATTTGAAAACAGAAGAAAAAGCCAAGGTCCAGAGGATATTATAATAGGAATGATCCCCGATCCGTTTTTCTCTTTTATCATACAATAATAAACTTTTTTTAACGTATCGCTATCAATGGAATTATAAAAATTTTGAATTTCTTCCACTTCAATTAGTTTCTTCATACCTTTGAAAGATCGGTCTTTGTATGATGCTTTTTTTAATTGAAGATAAATTTTATGAGCATCTCCCCGTAATGAAAACATATATCTGATCTTTTCCCCCTTCCAAAAAACTCCTTACTAAAAGGTTTTGTAATAATCCGTATTTTTATGTAGTCTTCGTCTTTTGTCTTTACAGTATCTAATTGAGGGGATGACATACGAATCATTGTCCATACTATTACCATAAAAAAATCAGCTCGTATATGTAAACCTAAAAGGCCATAATCATCACTACCGATAATTACGGCCTTTTAGGTAACGACAAAGAAAGGGTACCCAAGGGAGCGAACTCACTATTATGTGGGTGCCATCACCCTTGGGCCTCATTCTTAAACAGTTTTACTTAGTTTCAGATTCATTTTTGCCCGTATCTTCGGCTAATTGTTCAAATGAATTGACTTTACCATGTGGATTCTGCGATTGTTTACGATCTTTCCATTGGCGTTCTTGTTGTCGCTTAGATTGAGTCATCTAAATAAGCTCCTTTACATAAAGTTCAGTAAAAAGTTTGAAGCACGATAAGCCTCCACCCTTTGAACTCGATGCAGGCATCACTTATCATGAGTTCGAGTCTGGCAATTATTAATTAATGCTTAATGCATGCCTTTCCACTCACCTTGATTTTTAGATGCTTTTTCTTTTTTTGCTTTATTTTTATGTGCTTGATTAGCATTTGCACTGCCAAATTCCTTAGAGAATTCAGAATCAGTTTTGCTTGAATCAAATCCTTGTTTGTTTTTTTGATCTGCATCATTTTTCTTTGTTCGTTTTGCCATGTAAACCCCTCCTTCTTATCTTTAGTATGAGATCAGAAAGAAGAAATATACCCCGAATAAAAACCGATAGTAACATGAATCCGTCATGTAATTAGGGTAAATAATAAAGTGAATAATAAGTTCTTCCATTCGTATTTCAGCTAACGAAACCATTAGTGCAGTACCATCAAAATAAAGTGGGCTTATATGTAATTTTTTAATCTCTTTTCCATCAGTTCTGCCATTTGTTTAGAATTTTGATTTCCTTCATTTTGTAATTTATCAATGATGTTAATATAATCCGTTTCATTTCTGTTCTGACTTAATTTATATGCAGCCTGAATTTCTCCCACCTTAATCCTAAATCCAACTATACCTTTCAGTTCACTTTCTAAGAGCTGAGGAGAAAGTTTATCCCATAAAACAGGGTTTTCACGATTTTCTTCATATTTTTCCAGCATTATTGTTAATTCCTCGATTAATTCATCTTTCTCTAAAACGCTTGCTTTACCATATACATGGACGGCTTGATAAATCCATGTTGGAACTCCTTCATGCCCATACCAAGAAGAAGAAATGTAAGCGTTCGGTCCCTGAAACATTACTAGCACATCTTCACAGGTTTCATATGTTCTCCACTGAGGATTTCCATTTGCCAGATGCCCAGTAATATAGTAATCATCACCTTTTTTATTTAACCCCAAAGGCAAATGAGTCGCAATTGGTTTTCCTTGTTCTGTTGTGACAATCGTTCCAAAAGAGTTTTTTTGAACAATATCCCAAATTTCAGTCAACATTAGTGACCTTAAAATATTTTGGAATTTACATAATGATCCACCTTTCAAAATAAGTTATAGAAGTGTTTTGGTCATTATAAAGTCCGTTTGTTCTTCATCACCCATATAAAAAGAATGGGCTCCAGTTTGAACAAACCCAATTTTCTTATAAAAACCAATGGCATTTTCATTTTTTTCCCATACGCCTAGCCAAATTTCCTTTTTATTACGTTCCATCGCAATTTCCATAGCTTTATTTAGCAGATATTTACCAAGCCCATGTTTTTGAAATTTGTTCTTTATATAAATTCGCTCGACTTCAAGTGATTCATCACCCATTTCTTCAGTCTGAGCACCATTGGTATTGACCTTTAAATATCCAGCGACTTCATTATTAAAATAAACAAAAAAGAATTGCGAAGAAATATTGGATAATTCTTTTTCTAATTGTTTTAAGTTAAATGCCCTTTCCAAATAGGCATTCATATTTTCGGGTGAATTCTGATGCTTAAATGTCTCATTAAATGTTTCATAACTAATTTCTTGAAGAATGCGTGAATCGTCTAGGGTACACTTTTTAATAGTCATTTAAATATGCCGCTCCTTTATATAATCAATAATTTCTCTTGTTTCCCTTTTTTACAAATTCCCAGTCATTTTCCACATTTTCCCTTACTCTTTGAAGAAGATTGGAAATGGTTTCTACTTCTCTTTTGGAAAATCCCTCTAATGCAACGATATTGGAATAATCATTTTCGCTTTTTATAAAAGGATAAACATTATTCCCTTTCTCTGTTGGAAAGAGTTTTTTAATTTTTTTGTTATGTTTATCTTCTTTCTTTTCAACAAAGCCATTGATTTCAAGTTTTTTTATAGCACGAGCTGCTGTTGTTCGATCTACTTTTATCATCTCAGCTAACTTTTCCTGAATGATTCCTGGGTTTTCACATATTCGGACAAGGTACAAATACTGCCCTTTTGTAAGGTCATATTCTTTAAATTCAATATTACTTATGGAATCTAATGCCCTTGCTATCATTCCAATTTCACGAAGAATTTCCTTCATAATTAACTCCTTAGCACGTATTTTTGTTGCAAATGCAATAAAAATGACATATATTTAATTTAACTCAACTTTGTTGCGTTTGCAACAAAAAATATGATAAAGGGGTCAAGTAAAGTGAAATATGTTTTTTATGTATTGGGAATTTTAATATTAACCCTTGGTATTTCATTCACTATACAATCAGACCTTGGAACTTCACCTTTTGATGCTCTTTTGGTGGGACTTTCCATAAATGTGGGGCTTACTGTGGGAAGTTGGGAAATAATAATAGCTTTGATCTTGATATGTTTTAATTCATTTTTAAAAAGGCAAAGACCAGAAGTTTTGGGGTTGTTAACAGCATTTATAACGGGTATCGGGATTGATATGTGGCTTTTTTTATTGCACAATTTGATAACACCTGAACTATGGTTCAGCAAAGTTATTTGTTTTGGAATCGGCTTGGTTGTTGTAGGATTAGGAACGGCAACATATTTACACACAAATTTTGCACCGATTCCAGTTGACCGATTAACATTAATCATACAAGAATTAACTAGAACAAATATATTCCTTTCGAGAACATCCATTTACCTCCTATTCTTGATATTGGCAATGATTTCAAATGGACCAATTGGCGTTGGAACTTTATTAACCGTTTGTTTAGGGGGGCTAATACTTAATTTCTTTATGCCAGTTACTGAAAAAGTAATAGACCGCATATTAACACATTCCAGTACATCACCAAATTATGATAAAGATAAAAACCATTCATTATAGAATGGTTTTTATCTTTATTGCTCAACTAACCTGCCCCTAAAAAGACTGCCAGCGATGGCAGCCAGATTTTAAAAGTACGCACCCGTTAGGTAAAGAACAAGTACTATAAAACTCTCTTATAAAGCAAGATTACGGATCAAAAAATCCAGTTGAAAAGAGCGTAAACTCCGATTAATGCAAAGAGAATTGTTAATATGATTATTGAGAAGCAACCCAAACTAACCAAATTATCTTTCAATAGATCGTCAGGTTGTTCCAGTAGACTCTCTTTCACTTTATTTTGTATAGGCGAAATTACCTGATTCAATTCCAGTCTTATTAAAATTTCACTATCACCTTTAAATTTCAGAGCTCGTGCTATTCTGAAAGGATCGTTTCCCATAGATTTTTCGAACAAAATACAAGCTTTTACCATCTCTGATGTCTTATTCTTTTCTAAATACCAGTAACGACCTGCCATTGAAGGGTATTTCAATGCAAAATAGATCTCCCCCAACTTTCTGCGGAGTTCTAACTCATTAGGATAGGTCGAAATTAACCCGTGTAGCCTATCCCTTGCTTTCCCTAAATCATTTTTTTCAATGTCCTCTTCTATCTTCTTAATCGTTTTAACAGGTATCTTTTCTATACAAACACCTCATTATCTTTTCTTTATAGTCTTTATTTCTAGATCGTTCAAAATAGTTCCTTCTCCAACAAACTGCCCCTTTAGTTCCATAAGAAAAAGCTGTCTTAAAGACAGCTCAGTTCTTCAGCTAACACACCCATTAGTTCATCAAGGATTAGTGTAGAGTTGACACAAACTGTGCAATAAAAAAGTACAACCCTTATGGTCTGTACCCGTATACAAACTTAAACATCAAAAAGAAAAATAGGACAATAGCAATTGTAGGAACAGACATTGCTATAACATAACCGTTAGCTTGCAGATCTTTCCGGCTTGAATACCATTTGTAAAAGATAAAAAGAAGTATAAATGACAACGGAAAGAATATGTAACCTGCAATGGTATCTACCCAACCTGTATTTTTATCCCAATAGGCATCAGGAAGAGGAGTTTCATATTCTTCATTTATTTTGGCTGTAACTTTGATAAAGATATAAGAAATTACAAAATAGTAAGCTACTATTGTGAGCTTAACCCACCAAAATAAAAACTTATTGGAAATTACAACTATAAATAAAAGTCCCATCATCACGAAGAAACCAGTGTATTCACCCATGTTAAAAGCCTCCACTTTATACATTTAGTTTATTAATCTAAATTAGATGGGTTTTCCAAATTAGAACTAAGTATGTAGCCGCAATTTGAACAATAATAAGAGATAATCTTCGAAGGTTTATTCTTTGGATTATCATGGGAAAACATTAGAACAAATTTAAACCCGGTTCCTAGAACACCTTTCTTAATGTTGTTTGAATTACATTTAGGGCATTGTTTGTCACTCATACTCTTTTACACACTCCTTATCTGGATAATATTACTAATTAGTAGGATACCACATTAATTAACTTTTTATCATTCTATAGGAGTATTAATGTTTACCGCACAGTTCGACTATACTCCGCTAAGGTTAATGAACTAACCTGCCTCGATAGTGCCATAAGAAAAGAGCTGCCTTAAAGACAGCTCTGATCTTCAGCTAACGCACCCTATAGTTTAAGTACAATATTTCACAAACTTCTAAAACTAATAAAAAAAGACGGTGACTTACATAAGTCATCGCCCCGATATTACTAATTATTCAATGCACTAGTAGAATCCCACTCGTCAACTATATAGTTCCTAAAATAAGCTACTTTAATAGTTTATTCATTCCCCACTGGAAGTACAACAGTAAATGGTTGTAATTCCTTAGCTGGGACCAAGCTTGAAAAATCAAATAGCAACATTGTATTTTCCAGCTTAAAATTCTCAATCCTTTCTTCTCCGTTTAAGTCAAAAGTAGATTGGAAGTGCGCTGCTTTTTTATCGATAGTTTTCACTTTATTCAGATGAATACTATGATTTTTAGGTGGTACTGGATTTTCAGGATCGATTTTACCAATATATTCTTTATCTACTAGCAGTAATACATACTGCAAGTTATTTTCAAACAATTCAAGCTGATGCTTACTCAATTCCTTGGGGAGCCCTGTAAATTGATAATCGATTACAAGTTTACTGCCCTTTTTAGTTATATCATTTACCTGAAGGCCTAAATTGAATCGTTTACTTTTTAATGTAAACGATTTTTTGTCCAATAGCTGTTGTACTTTTGGGTCCGCCACAGTAAGCTGCGGATAAAAAGTAAGTGAGGTAATATTTGACTTTAGCTTGGTCATTTTTGTTCGAACAGTACTATGATATCCATCCTCTTGTGCTGCCCCCTCTAGAGATGTTCCGTTTCCAAACCTATATACCTTTCCTTTATTATCAATTGCTTTTAGTATATAAATTTCATCATCTTTATATTTTTCCACCGTCTCATAAATAAGCGAAGATGACACCCTTGCGGTTAGGATCTCTTTAATACGGATTTTGACCTCATCATCCGGGTATCCTTGCTCCTGATCAATAACAAGTGTACTGTTTTTTTCTTGCTGAATTGGGATATCAAAATTCCATTCACCTTTTATCCCGTTAATATTATGAATAGTTATGGGGAGAGTAGAATTCTCCTTAAATGATTTATATGGATATTCCATTTTCCATTGGAAATTGTATCCCCCCTTGACCTTTCTAATGTCTGTCGACTTTCCATTCAACCAAGGGTCATTATCCCCTTTGTTGTGTTCGAAATTCATATCAAAGCTTACTTCCCCTTTTTCGTTATGCCCTTTTTCAACATCTTCATCTACAAATCCTGTAATTGATACCACATTGCCATCAAAATAAGCGCTAGTGAGTTTTACAGTCACTCCATTTTTAGTTAAGGATTGATTTAATTCTGTAACTGCATCTTGATTCGCAAGTTCAACGCCCATTGAATCATTGAATTCTTGAAAAATTCCGCCTATTATAGGGGTATTAGCCAATACTTTATTCATTGTAGGATTAACAAATCCAGAAGCAATGGTGATTCCAAGAAGAGCAGCTGCAGCAGCTGAACCTACAAGAACTTTCTTTTTCTTTATTTTCCTACCTTGCCCTGACATTTTTAAGCCTTTATCAATAGCGCCAAACACTTTTTCTTTTGGTACAACTATTTTTTCAATAGCACTTTTTACTTCTTTGTTATCCATTGCATTTGCCCTCCTCATCTTTATAGGACTTTTTTAATTCGGCTTTCCCCCTGCTTAAATAAGTTTTTACAGTCCCTTCGGGGATCTCCATGATTTCACTAATGGTTTTAATAGAATAATCATAGTAGTAAAACAAAATAATGGCGGATCTATAATTCCCTTTTAACTGTCCGATCGCATTTAATAGATCTATTGCTTCGTCATGACCTGAATGATAGGTTACCGATAAATTAGACAATACTTCGTCTGTTAGTGGCACAATATTATTTCTTCTTTTGAGAATATGACCAGCACATCGGATAATGATCCTGGTAAGCCAAGTCATAAAGTAATCTGGTTGCTTTAACGAGTGAATACTCTTATAAGCTTGATATGTCGTCTCTTGAACGACATCCAATGCATCTTCTTCGTTATGTACATAAAGATAAGCAGTCCGGTAGATTCGTTCATACTGCTGCTTTATGAGTTGTTCAAAAGCTTTTTTATTGCCCCTGATTGCTTTTTTAACCATCTTATCATTCTCAAACTCCATCTCTCTCTCAACTCCTTTCAACTATTAGTGGAATATATCTTCAGAAAAAGTTTCAAAAAGTTAAAGTATTTTTAGAAAAAGCATAACATGCAAATAAAAACCTAAGTTTAACAAAATAAACAGAAACCACTTTGCGATTTCTGCTTATTTAAACTGTTGCTTTTTTTTTTGATAGCTTTTGAATTTGTTGAGTGTATTCTGCAACTCAAAGGTGTTGTGAGTTTACACTTCATTCTACAAAATCGCTTATTGAACTAACCTGCCCCGTTAGTTCATTAAGCAAAAGGCCACACATTGCAGCCCTGGATCTCAACTAACGCACCAATAGTCAGATAGGTTCATATAGGATATTAAGAGAAAATAAAAAAGAGCCCTGTATGGACTCTGTATAACTTTAAATCGTATATAGAAAATATGTAAAGGTTTTTATCTGTTTTATATAAAATCAAAAACCTTCCATCGGATCTTCCCAACCTATTTCTTTATCAGTAAAAGTTGCTGTCCAATTTCCTTCTTCATTAATTGCTGCTTGCTCTTCTTTAGTCTTCGTTCCATTCATACCAGCATCCAATCCAAGAAACACTCTATAAGGCATCCAGATACTTCCACCAGACTCGTAATCGAGTCCTTGTTGAATTTCTCCCAAAGCCATTAGCAAATCTCTCTCAAGGTTAGCGTTTTTAGTTGGTAGAAAAGCTTCAATTCTCTTGGCTTTTTCTGCCAGTTCTGATTTAATTTCTTCAGTTAACCAAGCATCATCTTCTATTTCTCCTGGCATATTTTCGTATATAACGACAAGTTTAGAAAAGTATTCGAATTGATCTTTTACCATTGCTTTCATTTCCGGTGTGATAGCTTCTTCTCGCGAAACAGTATTCTCAAAGTCCTCAGAAAAATCAGGCTCTCCTGATTCTAAAACTTTATCTTCCGAAACTTCTTCTGGTTCTGAAACTGTTGATGGCTTATGTATTTCGGCTGATGCTGTTGCTTTAACTTTTCCTTCTGGTTTTTCTTCTTGCATACATGCACCAAGTAATCCTATTGAGATAACGCCTGCTGCTAATAATAAACTTTTCTTCATGTTGATTTCCTCATTTCTATGATTCATCTTATACAAGATGTCGAACAATCCGTATTCCTTCAGTTACTACTACTACTGATGAATTTTTCAATCTCTTCAACTTTCTTGCCTTCAGAAAAGTATGTGTAGCCAGTCGGTTCTTTTGGCAATTCATTTACTGCAATATCAAGGTCGTTAAACACTAAGCTCATGTACTTGATAGCTTGTTTCTGTCTGTCTGTTGGTTCATTCCAATACTTATGTGCTTCCCATTTATCTGTTCCTTTAGGTAAAGTAACGCCATCTAACACTTTCTCTTGCTCAACTTCTATTATGAAAGATAGAGCCATAAGATTATTAAAGTCTTCTTTCATACTATCTCGTACATCAAGAGAATTTTCGAACTCATTTATAAATGCTGTTGCTTCTCCGTAGTAGTAGTATTCAGCTGGGTGACCATCTTCTTTTATTACATCAGCGTTGTCTCTTTCCACACCGCCGCCAAAAGCATCGGCATAATAACCAATCTGACCTTCAAATGATCCTGAAGCTTCTAGTTCAGACATTTCTTCTTCTTCAAATTCTGGCTCTTCTGTAACTTCTTCTGAAGAAAGTTCTTCAACTTCTGTCGGTTCTACCTCGGCCGAGGTTTTTATTTCTACATATTTTTCTTCTTGCATACATGCACCAAGCAATCCAATTGAGATAACGCCTGCTGCTAAAATAAGATTCTTCTTCATTAAAAATTTCCCCATTTTCTCTCATATAGTAAAGATTAACTAATCCATCTTAATCTAATTGGACTAGAAAAGCACTATGATTATTCAGAGACCTAAATAGATAGCCGCCAGTTTTATATAACCTACCTGCAGTATCTTTTTTTGGCTTTGTTAAACATTAATGTTGATTTTTTAGAACAAATAAAAGAGACCACTTATTGTGGTCTCTAAAGTGCATCCTATGGAGCTAACGCACCCGTTAGTTTAAGTACAATCCTTCACAAGGCTTTCAATTGGAAATTGGGTACCCATCTCTTATAGCTCTAACTATGACTTCATAATCCTTCATGCCATGCTTTTGGGCGATTTGAGCCAAAGAATAGGCCAGTTCATTCCGTTGTTCTTCCTCTATCGGCACATGGACTTTAATCGTTTTGTTATTTGGATTGACTCCGAGCGATATAATATCATATTCATTAAATACCTTATTGCTTTCTTCCATGAATACTCGGCTCTGTTCTTCCTTTTTCTGATTGTCTAAGTAATCATAGACTACAAAAAGTATATACGCAGCCATGAGCACACCTAACCCTAGAAAAACACGTTTTTTTAATTTCTTCACTTTATATCTCCTTGTCCAAAATTCTGTCTCTTTTACATCCTTTTTAACTTTATCATATTTATCTATCTGTAGAACTATCTGGTATTTAGATGATTAAAAGCTACATAAAATAGGCTTCTCTCTTATTAAACTAAACTGCCCCGATAGTTGCATAAAGAAAGAGCTGCTGATCAGCTCCTGATAATGAAGTAAAGCACCCTTTAGTTTAAGTAGAAACCTTCACAATTTCTTCTAAATTTTAACATAATCCAATCCCTAAAATGTGTTGTTCCAGAATCTAGTGCAATACAAAAAGCGCCTCCTTCTTATTAAAGAAAAGCGCCCTTTTGTTGAAGATCAAGATAATTATTATGATTGTTGCCTTTAGCTTGTATGCCTTGCTATTATTGGCTGAAAATGAAAGATGATTGTTTTTCTATTCATTCTGGCATATTATAACGCGGGAAAAAGTTATACACCATAAATGCGCCGAATAATATGAACATGATCGGGCCAAAAATCGCATCTTCTGCAAAACCGACGATTCCTAAAATTATACAAATAAGACCAAACCAGGAAGCCAGCGAACTGACAGTATAGGTATATATGGCGCCAATAAACGTCAGTGTTCGCCCTAAGAATTGTCCTGATATAGGCTCTTTTGCTATATGAATGATACTTAAAACAACGCTCCATAATAATAGTGCTGGGATTCCCCATAAAAGAATCAATCCAAATAACTCTACCATTTTCCACCCTCATTATCCCTAATCCTTTTTTTGCTTCAAAGATTACATATTTATTATTCTCTTTCCCACTCTTTATTTCCTTCTTCAGCAAACCTTCCCCTATAGTTTAAGTACATTCCTTCACAA
Organism: Bacillus sp. T-10(2022); assembly: GCF_056502895.1. Classification (NCBI taxonomy): domain Bacteria; kingdom Bacillati; phylum Bacillota; class Bacilli; order Caryophanales; family Bacillaceae; genus Bacillus; species Bacillus sp. T-10(2022). The sequence continues at coordinate 862,538 of NZ_CP113518.1, read as the reverse complement.
TCTCCATCTATTTTAACAAAATCTCCAATTATCTTTAGGGAATATCCTCCACAATATGGCCCGATTGTTGAACACAAGTTAAAAACCTCTCTTCAACTAAACTGCCCCTTTAGTTCCATAAGAAAAGAGCTGCCTTAAAGACAGCTCTGATCTTCAGCTTACGCACCCGTTAGTTCAACAAAATCACTTAGCCTTATTATGCAGTTCAAATGACTCTTCAGAGCCATCCCATTTTACATTTACTTTTATAACTTCGCCTTCACCTATTATTGCTCCATTTTCTGATCCACCTCGAATTGTAAATACTTTTTCGCTAGGTGGTTCTTTGTATGCCTCAGTTTTAGTTCCGCTTGAAGTGGTTGTTTCATAAGTATATTCAAGGTTTTTCATGGAAGATAACTCATTCAAAGACCCCTTATATTTTAATACAAGTTCATAGCTATCTTTGCTAGAATGAGTGGTTTGTTCGTCATTCTCTCCCCAGAATTCAGTTACTTCATAAGAATATACAGCTTCCCAATGTTCGCTTTCTCCTGTAAATTGATAATTATGTTCAGTCTTTTCCTCCGAATTAGTATCTTTTTTAGTGGTTTCCAAGTTAGTGGTATCCGAATTAAAATCTTTGTTAGAGCTGTTGGAACCACAAGCTGTTAAAACCATCATTAAAAATAATACAGTAAAAATTTTCTTCACTTTAACTCCTCCCGAATGATAAAATTGCATTTCTTTTCAATTTTACCATTTAAAGGTTTTCTATTAAGTTTCAATTGAAAATTTTTCATTCCACTAACCTGCCCCGTTAGTACCATAAGAAAAAGCTGCCTTAAAGACAGCTCAGATCTTTCAGCTAACGCACCCGTTAGTTCATTAAGCACTATGTATTTTACACCGATAAATTCATTATAAACTGTTCACCAATTGGACCTATTTTTCTCTTGCCAGTATCTTGAAAACCCACTTTCAAATACAGTTGCTGGGCAGGAAGATTTTTATGATTTACAACTAAAACGATTTCATCACAGTTAGGAAATTCAGATTTAACAAAATCACTTAGTAAGAGCATACCTTGTTTAGCATAACCTTTTCCTTGCTTCGCATGATTAACAGATAATGCAGTTAACAACATAGCTTTCGGATTATCTGAATACTCCTTTACTCGTTCAGTTGAATGTAATAAAAAGAAACCTACAGGTTCATTCTCACTTAAAATAACAATCCGATGTTGTCCTTCTGTCGCCTCTAAAATCTTGTTTGGTAATGCAGTGAACTGCACTTGTTCTTCAGGAAGTTCAAAAGAAATTAATACATCTAAATATTCATTCGAAAAATGTTTTAACTCAACGTAATCAACTTTTTCCATAACCTTATTCCCCCTCAATTTATTTACAGATTATCATCCGAACATACATTTGTAAATTATTGTTAGTCAACTAACCTGCCCCGTTAGTGCCATAAGAAAAAGGCTGCCTCAGCAACCTAACTTTATTGAAGTAAAGCACCCGTTAGTTCATTAAGGATTTTTGCTTTATGAAGTAGTATCTTGTGTCTCAGAAAAACTTTATGTAAGAACTATTTCCTCACCATTACATCTAACATATCTTTAATAGCATCAATAACAGCATGTGGACTGTCAACATGAATTACATGTCCAGCATCTTCAACAATGATATGTTTGTTATTTGTAGACAAGCTTGAAAGTTCCTTTTGAAATTTCATCCAAACATCCATAGACTCTGGTGTATGGTGCGGTTGTAAACCTCCCGTTATTACAGTAAGTGGAATGTTTCCAAGTGACTTGGCAGTACGGATTTGTTCTAGACTTTCTTCAACTTCATTAAAAGATCCTTCAAGAACAAATTGATTGAAGTAATCCTCACGAACTTCTTTTGAAAACAGGGGAGCCATTATCTTATTTTGATCCTCATGGCATGAGTCTAAAAGAAGTACACCTACTACTTCTTCTGGATATAGACTTGCAAATAATCTTACATTTGCGCCTCCAAATGAGTGTCCAACTAATATGTAAGGAGGTTTCACTTCTGCTTTTTTTAATAATAGACGAAGGTTTTCAACGCTTTGCTGACTATGACGGGGACGCTCATCTTTTTCGCTTTCTCCAATACCTGCTCTATCATATACAAACATTTTTGTGAACTTTGAAACTTCATCTTTAATTGAATCCCAGTTGGCTAAAGTAAACCCATATCCTGAATCAAAAACAAGAGTTGGATTTTTGTTACTTTCACCAAAATATTCGTAATATAACTCTACCCCACCTATATCTAACTTTTGACCAACTTCCATAGCTTTGTTCATATTAAGACCTCCATTTTTGATAGTTGACATATAAAGAAAAATTATTATTAGTTAATGGTTCTCAACCTCTTTTTATTCATTACAAGCGTTAGTTGGTTCGTCACCAAATACTTCGGCAATTGTGTTCGAAATTCCCTGTGCCCCTAAACACATTTTATATTCTGATTTATCAGATATTCCAAAATTAAGGACTATACTTACCATAATTACGACTGATGCTACTGCAAATAATATTTTCTTCACATTGATATCTCCTTTAAATAAGAAATTATTTCCATAAAAAGCGTATCAAAGAATTAATAAGTCGTAAATACAGTGATAGACTTATAAAATATAAGACTTTAGTCGTAACTCCCATGCTATTATTAGATATGTTCCATCTTCTAACTTCCACACTATACTACATATCCTTTTTTTAGTAACCTGCTCCGTTACTTTAAGTATAAAGTTTCACAATCTCTCCTAAACTTTAACCTAGACATCTAGGTGTTGTTCAACAATATGGCCCTTTAGTGGAGTAACTTTATTGCTATTCAACAGTTCCTTAATCCGCCTTTCAGTTCAGATCTTCTTTTCACTATAAAAACACCCCTTTAGATAAACAGATCCAAAGGAGCAAAACATCGCGTCTTTTTTATAAACACCGTGACTTTATTTAAAAGCAACACATTGAGAAATTGGGAGTTTTTCATTATATCATTATTGCTGAAGCTGTTTAGGCGAAATCTATTTCGTCTTTAATTTCATTTTTTTGGTGAAAACAAGCAATAATCCAAACAAATAATAAACGATACTTACCGTTATAATACTATAAATAAATACCGGAATCGTCGTTGGGGCCCATACTTTAACAAATGCCCAAGGCAATCCCGAAATTTTCGGGAACATGATTGTAAGTGTCAATATTGCAGCTACAATCAACGTATGAATGGATAATAGCAAGATCCTCTTTACGTTTAATGATGTCCTAATTCGTTGTTTTCTAACAAGTTTTCTCATTATTCTTAGAGATAATAGGATGAAAAATAAATCCAAACAGCCGAATACAATACACAGGATGGTCAAGAATCTATCCAACTTTTGATAGCTGTCGGAATGATTATTGATAACATCGTTTCCCTCCCATAAATCCATCACACCTTTACCTATGGCTGTCGTAAAGCTCGTGTTCATATTTGATAGAATTGCTACCCCTAATTGTTCATCGGGCTGCATGATGAAATACGAGCTAAATGATGGGTTCTGTCCAGCATGAAGAATATATTGTTTTTCGTTTTTTTTCATAACTCCCCATCCGCTGGCATAGTAGGTGTCCTTATCGAAAGGCTCAACTGACTGATCAGGGATATGCGATTCTTGAATGAGTTGCTTGTCTATCGCATTGCTTGAATCGTTTCCTAATTGTAATTTCATCCATTTTGCTATGTCATTCGTATTGCTGATAAGATATCCAGCTGGTATGTTCCCCCGATAAATGGGCGGTGTGTAAGACTGCTCTTGCATAAATCCTATTTTATAACCAGAAGCCATATCAGTGGACTGAACTTGATGCAGCCCAACGAACGAGTCTTTCATACCAATCGGCTCTAATATCTGCTTTTTCATATATACATCATAGGGCTGCTTCGTTACGTTCTCGATAACGAGTCCTAATACATCGTAATTAAGTGTTGCGTATTTATATGAGCTGCCTGGCTTCCGATCTAATTGCTGGTTCAGCAATGTTCTTACATTCAACTCAAGGGCGTTATCCGCATTACTTTCAGGAATTTGAGTTATAGAATTAGTAGCTATCCCACTGGTATGATAAAGTAGCAGATTCAAAGTAATCGTCTGCGGCTCTCCATTATATTTTAACTCTAACCATGGGATATACTTCCGGACATCATCTGATCGTTTTAACAGCCCTTCCTTTTCCAATTGCAGAATGGCTAGACCTGTAAATGCTTTCGTTGTAGATCCGATTTCAAATAATGTATTAGAGGTCACAGGTGTTTTCGCCTTTACATCAGCGTACCCGAAGCCTTTTTGATATACCGTTTTCCCCTTTTCTACAATAACTACCGATAACCCTGGAATTTTACTAATGCTTCTTTGCTTTTCAACAAACTTATCGATCTTTTGAAATTTTTTACTTGATTCGGCGTTAGCTATTTTGGGTGTGAAGCCACTAACCGCCAAAATCATAGCAATCATTAACATACAAATTCTTACTGATGGTTTCATTACCCATTCCCCTTGGTCAAATTTATGTTTTTTATGTAGCTATTGCTGCCACAAGGAAGTAAATCGTTTGCATGACCGTGCTGCTAGCAGATTAAGCAACGTCGTCCCCCCCATTTTAGGCTATATGTTCTGAATAACGTTTAGTATAGCGCGCAATAATTACCGAAACCATCGATTTATATAACAAAATCACGCGTCGAAATGACAAAGTTGTCACAAATCGTGCATGTCCTAGTCTGCTTTGTAGCCAAGGAGGGGTATCCCATGTGGTTGTAAAGTGATTGTAAACGTCGTACCAAACTTCCCACGATACGGACAGTTCATGACCGAGTCTGCTGCACACTTGTACAGTCCCATTCCCGCAGCAACGCGATTTAACTAGGGGGATGAGTGAGACAATGCCTTTCTGGAGTCATGTACCGACGAAGAGATAAATCTATTGTCAGATAAGTTACGTTATAAAATCCTTTTATGAAGAAGATCAAGGAGGCGGGCAGTGGTGTTCTTATTCCACAATCTGGCCCAATTGTTGAACAAAGATCTAACAGCACTCTTGAACTAACCTGCCCCGTTAGTTAATTAAGGGTACTTTCTCACTTTAGATTGAATGTATGATAAGTGTAAGAATCGTACATTAAAAAGTCCACCAAGTTAGGGCCTTTTTATCTATGGCTATAATCTTCGGTAAGATCATGTACCTCCTCCTTATTTGAATGATAGGACAAAAAACTAATAAAAAAAGTAAAATATGGTAGTAATTTCATGTTTTTTTTGTAGAATATTACATTTATATAAGGAATTATAGGAGGGTTTTTATGAGGAAATTGGTTCTAGGTATTTTATTTACTTTGATTTTTGTTTTTAGTGTTATTTCGGCCCCTGTTGCGAACGCAGAGGGGGTAGAAGATATTCCTTCTGCAAATTATGATGGACAAATTTTGAGTGTTGGTAAAGAATATGCTAGGTCATTTAGTTGTCAAGCTGCTACGGCGACAACGTATGAACCTTGGACTGAGTCTGCTGGTTATACTTGGATTAAATCAAATGGTACTAAGGGATATGTCCAAAATGCGGCCCGTGGTGGAGTTACTTTAGGTGTTGTTCTAAATGACACAACAATCGATTTTAGCTATTCCCACTTAGTAAAGAAAAGTTATGCAGGTAACAAAGCTAGTTATGTAAAAGGTATTCAGGTTACATTAAAATGTTTAGGATACTATACAGGTACAGTTGATGGTATATATGGTGATGGTTCTGAAGCAGCCGTTAAAGCTTTTCAAAAGAGAAGAGGATTAACGGTTGATGGACAAGTTGGTAAAAAGACTTATCATTATCTATCATTTGCAGCATATTAAATTAAAAAGTAAGCTAGGATTTTTCCTAGCTTACTTTTTTGTATGGTCAATTATATTGGCCTCTTTAGGCGCTTTGACTTTAAACAGGTCCAAATTAGATTTCTTCTCTATTGTTTTAAGTGAAATTAGTTTCCCTTCTTCATAAGTTTTACCATCAATAATCTGTATCTCTCTTACTAACACATCAGTATTTTTATCAAACCAAAGCTCAAGTGTTTCTTCGTTTGATATTGTTATTTTGTAGACTTCTGCATCCCTATCTAATATTTTTTTCGTCCCTAACGATTGAATTTTTTCTTTTTCAAATTCAGAAAATATCTTTGATTCAATAGATGGCCCTGGATTATCATTTGTTTCAATTAAAAATTGATTATCATTTTTTGTGTAAGAAGCGATGGTTTTACCATCCGATACAGAATAATCCCCGTTTTCATTTTCAGTTCGTTCTTGATTACCAGAAATATATGTTGTGATTAATTCGCCGTTGCTGTTTTCTTCAACACTTACTAGTATTTTTTCGGGTGATATTTTGCTACCACTATCCATTTTTTCGAATTTATCAGCCAGTATTACGTTAAGAGCGTTTTGAATGGATGCCTTTACAACGGGTGTTGACAATGATCCAATACTAAGCAATAGAATTGCAGCACTTGCAATAAACCCAATTAACCATTTTAACTTTTTTCTATTGTTATTCATTTCACTATAGGCTTTGTTAATTCCTTTTTGACTCATCAGTTCGAACTCTTTGGGTATTTCAATATTTTCGAGTTCTTGTTTTATCTTATTTTTCATAGGATATCCTCCTTATTTAATCTTTTTCTTAACTTTTCTAATGCTCTATACAAAGTGGTTTTTATTGTACCTAAAGGCATATCCAATGTGATTGCGATTTCATTTAAAGTGTAATCATGAAAATATTTTAAAAGAATAACACTTTTTTCGACTTCGCTAATCTCTCCAATTAAAGTCTGTAAATACAAAGATAATGCGGTATCTTCTTCTTTTTTATCAATAGTTATTAATTCCATGTGTTCGGGTTTTAAGGCAAAAACTTTTTTATGCTTTCTTAACATATCAATAGAGCAAGTTATTACAATCTTTATTAACCATGTTTTAAAGTACTTTGGTTCTTTTAAGAATTTGATTGATTTAAAAGCTTTATACGCTACTTCTTGTACAATATCCAAAGAATCTTCTTGAGTTCCCATATAAGTAAAAGCAGTTCGATATATTTCCTCTTTATAGTTTTGAAATAATGTTTCAAAAGCGTTTTTATCACCCTTTTGTGCTTTTCTAACTAACCTTTCAATTTTCATCACCTTCTTTTTCTCTTATTACAAATATTAGACGAAAATCTAGAGTATTTGGCTTTACTTTTTTTATTTTGTTTATATATTTTTTTTTGAATCTGAATGTATAATTTTTTTAAAGATCGCACATTCAAAAGGCCGCCAATTGGCGGCACTCTTATGGCGCTAACGCACCCGTTAGTTCCATAAGGAATACAATTAGGGGTACCGTCAGGAAAATGCGGATTTACAACGTTAAGGAATTTTCAATACTAAAAAGCCCAACTTCATCGTTAATTAAGAGAAATTGGGCTTTTTTCATTACTCCATAAGCATTTTTAAGTTATATTCAAAAACCATGCTTTGACATTGTCTAAAGCATGGTAATTATTTAAACTAATATAAATCTGCTAAGTTGATTTTTTTAGCTCATCTATTTATTGAATTCATTAACTGGAAGAAGTATTCAGGTTTGTGAGTCTTATTTAGGTTATACCATGAATGTAATGTATCTGGTGCAAATACATCTAATTTTTTCAGTACTTCCATCGCAAATTCCAGAGGAGCTACTCCTGATGCAGTAACCAAATTCTCACCAGATACCGCAGGTCCCATCTCATAAAATTTTTCTCCTTTATAATTAGGACAAACCATTTTAATATACTCTAAGTTATTGCTTGTATGCTTTCTAGAATCTAGGTATCCCATATTCGCAAGGGCCTCAGTTGCGCCACAAATTGCAGCAACAATAGTGCCAAGCTTTAAAGCTTCGCCAATTTTTTTCATGATTGGTTGATGAATAACTTCTCCCCAAGTATTCCCTCCAGGCAAAACTAAAAGATCTTTACTCTCAAGAGTACACTCATCAAGGGGAATATCTGGTTTTATGCTCAGTCCCCCCATCGTAGTAATAATTTCTTTATTAGCTCCTACTGTAACTACTTTTAAAGGTGCTATATCTTTTTTGAAATATCTTCCTGTGTTTAGTTCGGCAATTAAATATCCATATTCCCAGTCTGACATTGTGTTAAATACATATAGATAAACTTTTTTTGTTTGCATCCAATAACACTCCCAATCACAATTGATATAGCCAATTATAATATAACTTCCCTGACAGCTAACGTCAGGGAAGTTATCATACTTGATGAAATTTTATTAATTCCGACAGAACTTCAATAAGTCTTTTCTTTAGACTTATTGGCTCAATAACTTGAATAGATTTACCGTACGGTAAAAGTAAATAAGGTACATATGTATGTATCATATCCTTTTCAAGAAGAAATACTGCTTGATTTGAAGTCCGTTCTTGTAAATAATGTCCTAAAAACCAATGTTGGCAAATATCTCCCAACGTCCTTGTATTCCCATTAATAACTAAAGAAGTATTCCCTCCCTTATCTTCTATAGTTGGAAGGAGGTTTTTCATAAAAAAGTCACGTGCTGAAAAATTTTCTGGCCGGTTAAACTTATTTTCGGTTAGCATTAGACTTTCAATTCGATCTACTCTAAAACTACGGATATCATCCCTAAGATGACAAAATCCAATCACATACCACTTATTATTCCAATAGATAATTCTGTACGGATCTACCAATCTATAATTTAATTGCTTTTCGCCACTTTTATGGTAAAGAATTTTTACTGAGTACCCGTCAGCTACGGCCTGCTCCAACTCCTTCAAAAAAGGTTCCATAGAGATTGAACTTAATCGACTTATTACTTCAAGACTAGTTAAATGTTGGTTTATCTTTGTTTCCTGCTCTTGATTTGAGTATTTACTTAGTTTTGAAATGGCCCTATTTAGTGCTTCACTTCCATAATATCCGGCTTCTTCTGCAAAAACAGCAGCGTGAAATAGTGAAGTTTGCTCCTCAAAATCAAAAAAAAGAGGAGCCTCAATAAAATTGTTCAATAAAGTGTATCCACCGTTATGTCCTGGTTCTGAAATTATAGGTACGCCACTTGTTGAAATTGTATCAATATAACGATACACAGTCCTTATATTCATCTCTAACTTTTCTGAAATTTGTTTTGCAGTAATTTTTTCACCTGAACGAAGCATCCATAGAATTGCTAACATATTGTCAATTTTAGGCATATAATTCCACCTCTATATGGAATTTATTTTCTATTATATATTTCCGATTTTTGGTATAACTCATCAACTGTTCCTTTCCGATAGCTTTCTATATAATGAGGCCCTAGACACATTTGTAATTTCACAAATTTGATTTACAGTCATATCTCCCTCTTTATAAAGCTTTACTGCATAATTCATTCCTGCATGATTTTTATGGTACTTCTTTAACCGACCTTTAAACTTTCCTTCTTTCTTAGCCAGTTCAATCCCTTCACGCTGCCGCATACGGATAAGATCACGTTCTAATTGGTTTACACCCGCCATCTTCGGTATCCCGGTTGGCCATCGAATTTAAGTGAATTGCTAAAAAATGGGTGGTTCCATCTTCAACTAAACTGCCCCGTTAGTTGCATAAAGAAAAAACTGCCTTTTAAAGACAGCTCCGATCCTAACCTAAAGCACCCGTTAGTTAAATTAGAATAGTGGTATTTCAATTCCCATTTATGTCATTGAAGATATATAAACCTACACCCAATATAAAAATAAGAATAAACACAATCCACTTTGTATAATACCAGCCCTTTATTCTATCAATAACTACAAAAAGAGTAATAATAACAATAAGAGATATACCCAGGGATACACCCAATGTTGTCCATATGTTCCTATATTGGATAGGAAGTAATTCAGTTAATAGATAACAACTTCCAAAAAAAAACAAAATACCTGGAGGCTGTTTCCTTTTATATTTTTCGGTTCGTTTGGGGTATAATTCTATTTACTTTTGGACTCCTCAACTATAATTCCTTAAGTGATAAAGTTCAATTTAATCATATATTCCTCAACTCTTGAAGCTGTTAGTGGAACAAGGTACTTACATTTAATCCCTGTAATTTTATTATATCATCTTAATGAACTAAACTGCCCCGATAGTTCATTAAGAAAAGCCATTGGTTTAATAAAAAATCGCTAAGCTCAAAAATGATTTTTGGTTATTACTCTCATAAATTCTTGAACTACTTCCCAAAGGATGGTACTTGTCACCTATATAAGTGAACTATATGATAACTTTTATATTTTCTACATCACAACGTAGTTTATAAAAATATTGAATAAGTTCATGCTCTTTTAAAATTGTTTCTTCCATCTTGAGTAGTGTTCTTTTTCCTATACGACGATCTAATAGACAAAGAATTCTAATCAAAGTATCCGAAGACTTTATTAATTCCTCAATTGGAGAGTTAAAGTATTTTTCTATTGCAAAGAAAAAATCATATTGACCATAAATTCCATCTGCTTTAAGCATTTTATGAGCTTGATCTTGTAAAGCTAGATTTTCAGTTACATCATCATCGTTATACTGATTAGATTTGGCTCGTATGTCACTTTCTCTATAAAACTCTTCTCTTTCAGCTGTAATTGTACACATACTTAATATTTCCACTTTATCAACGGTAATTATAGCTCTGCCTAATTGATCATGAGCTTTACGGTAATTGATAACTTGAAAATCCACTCTAGAACGCAATGGCTCACATAGAAAACTCGATAAACGTTTTTTTGCTTTACTCCATTTTGGACTATATAACAATTTACACCCCCCAATATTTTGCCCTTTATTTCCACAAGAAAAAGCTATCTAAAAGACAGCACCGATCTTCAGCTAACGCACCCGTTAGTTTAAGTGCATTTCTTCACAATCTTCGCTATGTATAATAGAATAATGATAATAAAGAAAGGATGTTTACTATCAAAACTATTGCAAATAACTACAAAAACATCTTATTAGTTATTTTTTTCGTAGTTTGCGTTGTTAATGTTTTTAGTGATAATGAACAATTTAATATAGTTACTAATGTGGCTGCCATGATTTTTATTAGCATAGTCGGATTAATTAACAGAATATATGTAAAAAAAGAAGTATAATCGCAAAAATAAAAAGGAGCTGAAAAGCTCTTCAGGCTGTCGAGAAACCCTCGACAGCCTCTAGTTTTTTCTGTTTGATTCATCTATAGTAGATATTTCATATAAAACTAACCTGCGCCCTTAGTTCCATAAGAAAAAGCTGCCTTAAAGACAGCCCCGATCTTCAGCTAACGCACCCGTTAGTTTAAGTACATTTCTTCTCATTATTATTGTCTCCTATTCTCATAATGCCTTTTATGGTTCCGAAATCCCATAGGCTAAAGTTAGGGCCAAAGTAAAAAGAGTTAAAGCGATAAAAAATATGCTATTCGATATAACACTGATTACTCTTATACCAAATTGCTTTGTCTTGATTCCCAAAATCAGAGCTACTAAAAATCCAATATCAATTATAAAAAATAAAAAAATGGGTATCCTTAAATCCGAGTTTGGGAAAAATCTGCCGATATAAAAAACTAGTAGTGCAGCAATCACTAAAACTACAGTCAATATCATTGGTATAGCTGCTTGTTTATTAACTTTTTGGTTTTCCAAAATATCACCCCTACCCCTATATTACCAAAATTTACCTAAACGGAAAAGGGAATAATCTCTGTAAAATATTTTAAAGATTAATCATAGAAACACCCTAAAAAACCAATCCTAGCAAGGTTCCATCAGTTGTTATGGCGCTTTGTGAATACACTAAGCTTATTCAACTAAACTGCCACGTTAGTTCCATAAGAAAAAGCTGCCTTAAAGACAGCTCCGATCTTCAGCTAAAGCACCCGTTAGTTCATTAAGGTTTTTCATTTATGATTCGCGACTATATTTTAGTGGAATTAGTTCACCAATTTTAGTTTTCTGTAACTCGCCATCTATATCTAAAACAACAAAACAATCTGGTGAATAATCGGAGATTAGTTCCCTACACATCCCACACGGACTAACTACTCTTAACTCTCTATTTTTTTCATCGGAATAAGGATGTCTAACGGCAACAATTGTATCAAAGTATTTTTCTCCGTTTGAAATTGCATTTCCAATCGCGATAGCTTCAGCACATACTGTAATCCGTCCAATGTATGCTTCTATATGTACCGCAGAAACAATATTTCCTGACTTTGTTTTTAACGCTGCTCCTACATGATGCCTATCATCTTCATAGAGATGAGTAATTTTACTTTTAGCTTCATCAATTAATTTAAAATCATTTTCTGTTAAAGGATAAGTTTTCATAATTTCCCCTCATTTTTTCTTATTTGTTTACCTACTTATATTTAAAGTATTTTTATTTACAGTATCTCTATATTCTAACTTAAGAAGTGTTCTTTTTATGAATAATATAAATATTATTATGTTTTTACCAAAAATCCTTGTTGAACTATTCTGCCCCTTTAGTGCCATAAGAAAGAGCTACCTTAAAGATAGCTCTTCTTAAGCTAACGTACCTGTTTGTTCAATAGCGTTATTAGATCTAATCCCAAAAGTTAAAGATTACCTCTCCAGAACTTTTTGGCTTCCAATACGCTATTTGTTCCAATTCAGCACTGTTCAATTCATTATCATTTTCTAAAATAATCTTTCCAGTACTCTCTTTAATGTATAATGGTTTGTTAAGTTCCTCCATACTCAAAACCCTATAAAAAGGACTAAACTGTTTCAATAATTCGGGTTCATCAATAAATTTAATATTTTCAAAATCAACAAAAGAAGCAAAAGCTAAAAAAGGATAATGTTCATTAAGCAATATATGCAAATGTTTATTAAAAACTTTAACTTCGACATTTAAAAAATTAGTTGGAAACTGTGGTTCGATGAATGCCAACACTTTTCCGTTATTCCTTTTAATGATACTAAAACATTGCTGTTTAAATTGTTTCCTATCAATTGTTGGTGGCTTATTATGTTTTACATTATAAAAACCAGTTACTCCTTTAGGAAATTTCAATAAACATCACCCGCATTCATAATTTTTATAGCTTATATTCTCCATTCCTTATGCAACTATCCTGCCCCTTTAGTTCATTAAGAAAAGGGCTACCGAATAAAACATATTATTTGAATTGACTGAATTTTCGGCATGTGATACAGTTGGTATACCACATACCAAGAGGAGGAAAAATGAAAAAAATAGAGACAGTTATACCGTTAAGAGATATAGCTTTTGAGGCAATTAAGAAATCAATTTTGAATTATGAACTTCTACCTGGTCAAGCAATATATGAAAGAGACCTCAGTGAAAAATTAGGTGTAAGTAGAACTCCTGTAAGAGAATCCCTATCGTTATTAGAAAGAGAAAAATGGATAATTTCAAAGCCACGAGTTGGTACGTTTATTAATGAAATTACAGAAGAAAATGTAATTGAAGTCATGGAAATACGAATGATTTTTGACCGATTCTCACTAGAGAAAATATGTGGAAATATTACGGAAGAACAAATAAAAGTTTTGGAAGGTTTCATTGAGGAGCAAGAAAAAAATAAAACAGATCACCAAAGATTTATTGAATTAGATAAGGAGTTTCATTCTGAAATTGTATTATTAACTAAAAACCAGCGATTAGAAAAATGGTTTGAGGAAATTGGCGATCAGATTAGATGGTTTGGGTTAAAAGCAATAACTGAAAAGTCGCGTATTGAGGAAACAATATCTGAACATAAAGAAATTGTACAGGCTTTAAAATCACAAGATATAAATCAACTTCTGATAGCATCAAATAACCATGTCGAAAATACAAAAAATGAAATTGTTAATCAATTGAGGAGGAATTCAAATGAGAAAAGAAATTAATTTACATCTTTCTAATGGAGAGGTTAAAAAACATGAAATTGATATTAATAAAGTAATTGTTGTTGGGTATGGTGGAAGAAATATAGAAAAGATCCAAGAACACATAGATGAATTAAAAGAATTAGGAATTGCACCTCCACCTAATGTACCGATGATTTATCCACAAAAAATAGAACAACTGAATTTTTCTAATGAATGTCATGGAAGCAAATTCTCCTCTGGGGAAACAGAATATGTGTTATTCCATGACGGAAAAGAATGGTTGGTTACCCTTGGAAGCGATCATACAGATCGAGAAGTAGAAAAAGAAGATATTTTAAAGTCTAAATCAATATGTGATAAACCTCTTGCAACTGACTTTTGGAGATTAGCAGATTTAAAGGAAGACTGGGATAATATTATTTTACGTTCTTATGTTACTTCAAATGGAGAAAAAAGTTTATATCAAGAAGACACACTAGAAGCTCTTTTAGAGGTTGATGTTTTATTGGAAAAGCTGGACAAATTCGGGGAAAAAGATTTAGAACATACTGTTATTTTTTCAGGTACCGTGCCTACAAAAAATGGATTTGTTTTTGGTGATAAATTTGAATACGAAATTGAACACCCCAAATTAAACAGAAAAATTAAACATCATTATTCCATTGTTTATTAAGGGGGGATTGTTTTGAAAAAGAAACCGACAAAAGTTAGATGGGGACTAGCATTCTTTTTCTTTATCATCGGTGTAATCGCTTACATGGATAGGTCAAATATTTCAATAATAGCAAAACCAATGATGGATGATTTAGGCTTAGATAAAGTTCAGTTTGGTATGCTTGCATCATTATTCTCATTAGGTTACGCGTTAGTTCAAATTCCAGCAGGACTTATGGCAGAAAAGTTTGGCCCAAGAAAAATGATCACTTTTGCTCTAGTATGGTGGTCAGTATTTACGGGTTTGACGGGTGTAGTTAAATCTCACGGTCTATTGTATATGGTGAGATTCTTCTTTGGGATCGGTGAAGGACCAATGTTCCCAGCTAACGCCGTATTTAATACAAACTGGTTTAGAAGAGATGAAAAGGCTAGAGCATCTAGTGCTCTATTGGCAGGTTCATATTTTGGACCAGTTATAGCCCCTATCGTTACAGTTTATATATATCAATATTTTGGCTGGCAAGCTGTATTTTATATTTTTGGATTAATTGGAATAATCATTGCAGGTGTATGGTACATTGTAGCTAGAGACTATCCTGAAATTCACAAGTTAGTAAATGAACAAGAAAAAGAATATATACTTGAAGACAGAGAACTTGTCGAAACCGCTAAAGTTAGAGCACCATGGAATACTTTTCTAAAAAGCTATAGATTTTGGGCGTTAGGAATGCAGTATTTTGTTGTTTTATATATTATTACTTTCTTTTTAGTTTGGTTACCTACTTATCTACTAGAAGATAGAGGATTCTCATTAAGTAAAATGGGATTTGCTGCAAGCCTACCATGGTTAGCAATACTAATAACGGTAATGACTGGGGGTATTCTTTCTGATTATTTAGTACGTAAAGGTTTTTCTAAACAAATATCTAGAACTTCGTTAGCTATATCAGGTTTAATAGTATTTATTATTTCAATGTACCTGGCTGTTATGACAGTATCGCCTTATATGAATGTTTTATGGTTATCATTATGCTTGGGGTCACTAGGATTCACAGTAGTTTGTTCTTGGGCTTCTGCTACAGACTTAGGCAGAAACTTTTCAGGGTCCGTTTCAGGTTGGATGAACTTGTGGGGAAATCTAGGAGCATTTGTCTCACCGTTATTATGTGGATGGTTAGCAGAAAATTTTGGTTGGAATATCACATTAGGAGTAACTGTAATCCCAGTGTTTATTGCAGCTATATTATGGTTGTTTGTAAAACCGGATACTTCGTTACTAAATAATATTGAGGAGTGAATAATGTGAATTATTTGGTATTTCAAATGGAATTAGAAGTTGGGAATCCAGAAGAGAATAGGAAAATCATTGAACGCTGGTTAGAAGCTAACTACAGTGATGATTTGGACGTTGTAGTACTTCCTGAAATGTGGTCTACGGGTTATGCGTTAGAAGAATTGAAAGAACTCTGCAAAGTGGATGGTAATCAATCAATTGAATTTTTACAATCACTGGCTAAGAAGTTTAATGTAAACTTGGTGGGTGGCTCGGTTGCCGTACTAGAAGGTAAAGATATCTTTAATCGTGCAGTTATTGTCAATCGAATAGGTGATATTGTTCATACATATGACAAGATGCACCTTGTTCCGATGTTAGATGAACCCAAGTTTTTAACAGGCGGTCATAATCAAGTGGAAGTATTTGAACTTGAAGGTGTGAAAATGGGGATTATTATTTGTTACGATTTACGATTCCCTGAAATTATTCGTGACTTAGCATTACAAGGTATTCAAGTGCTACATATCGTAGCAGAATGGCCACTCGCAAGGGAGACACATTGGAATACGTTACTTCGTGCGCGCGCAATTGAGAACCAAATGTATGTTGTTGCATCAAATGTAACGGGAACAAAGTTAGGAGTGGAATTCGCAGGTTGCTCACAAATTGTAGATCCATGGGGAGACATTGTTCAAGAATTAGATCAAGAAGTTGGTGAATTAAAGGCAACTTTAGATTTAGAAAAAGTACCCCAAATAAGAAAAGATGTTCCCATATTCGATTCCAGAGTACCAGAAAAGTATAGAAAGTTATAAAGTAGGAGCTACTCCAGAGATACCAATCTTTAGGAGTAGCTTTTCAGGTTTAATTCAACAAAGCATTAATTTGATATAAAATTCAAACAATTATATATTGGGATAATTAAAAACACCTAAACTGCCTTGTTAGCTCCAGAAGAAAAGAACTAATTTTTATTTCAAAGAAGTTACTCTTCTTAATCAAATTAATCTTTAACTTTATTTTTGGTTCTATTTGCTAACTTCATAGCAAGAACTGAGGAATCAAATTCAAAAAACTCACCAAGATTAATAATTGATATGGAGTTAGTGGCTTAAAATAGCCACCCCATCGTTCGTTCCCTGTCATCTCGCTTATAAAATAAAATGAAATTATTACAGATAATATATTACCAATAATAAGAGAGATTGAATTATTAAAGAGTTTGCCGAAGAAAGCAAGAAGTGAAGTCACTACAAGCATAATTAAATAGCCAAGCATTGAACGGTTAGCAAAATCTTGGTGCATTGAAAAATAAACAAAAGGAAAACAGTATAAACAGACTATTAGAATACCAATTACTATTTTTCTTAGAACAAGCAAAATCTTATTCTTCATATATCCCTATACCTTTGTCTATCTCGATATTCCCCACATCCTGTAATTCATTTAAACGACTTAAACTCTCTTCTTTATCAAAAGAACTATGCCAACGATAATCATATTGATCCAATATACGGTAATGGTTACTAATCAAATTTTGTTGCAAACGAAAATCCCCTCTATACTCGATTTCTTTCCACCATATCTTACCACCCATTGTTTTTTCTTTAGGCGTCCCACCATTTTTGCTAGCAATTAACTGAACAAAATCAACAGGATTGTCACCAATTGATGATATCAACAATTGGCTATGATTAAACAAAGCACAAAAGGCAACAACGGTGGTCCAATTGGCTTCTGTTCTTCTTTTTTCAATTTGAACTAGTGTTTTTTTTGAAATCCCTAGAATTTCAGACATCTTATCTTGAGAAAAGCTTTGTTCTGTTCGGACAAGTTTCATTTTTTCTGATATTAAATTGATGAATTCTTCTTTTTCCATATATACTAAATACTCCTTTTTAGTGTAATTTTACACTAAAAGTATTATTTTTCAACAAAAAATACCCTTTTTGAATAAAACCTCGCATATTAATTGTTTGTAGTATCCTGGCCCTTTAGCTGTTAGCTGCATAAGAAAAGGAGCTGCTGATCAGCTCCTGATAATGAAGTAAAGCATCTGTTAATTCATTAAGCATTTCTTATTAAAGAACCGCTCCCTTTTGTTGAATACCGACAATATTATTAAAAGCTTTTGAAGCCTGTTCACGCGTTTATTGCAATAAAGAAATCCGTTAGAATGTTAGATGCACTCAATTAATGATATCTTCCCTTCAGTAAGTCCAAATATGGACTTTCCTTTTAATTGAATCTTATCTCCACTTTTTAATCCGTTAGGCAAATCAACAGCCAGTATTGCTTCATATTCAATTTGCACTTCTGCTTTATCATCTATAGCACTATAGTCAATAACCGTACCGACGGCGACTGGAGAAAATCTTTGACGACTTTTCCGCCAGTTCTCTAAATTCCTCTGGTCTCTGTGTTCATTTCGCCATTCGTGAAATTCCTAAACATTATTTCTTTATGAAGGAGTTTAACGATACTTTCAAATATCAAATGAATTGTAGGTCATAATATAATTTTCAATGATTTCTTTGCTCTTTTCACTAATCATGATATATTCCCTCTCATCAATATAATTTTTTTCAATATATATTCTTTACGACACATCTATTCCCCTCAATTCCCACAAAATAATATGATCAAGTATGTAGAGTATCACTTGAGTTTCCGAGAGGTGTTACTGGTTTTAGGGCTATTTTTTGCAAAAGCAATTTGCTTCTGTTTCTTCAACATTCTGGCCCAATTGTTGAACAAAGTTCAAATAGTACTCTTGAACTTTTTTGTAAATAATAAGATTGTTAAACAATGAATTGAGGAGGACTTTGTATGCAACAGAATCAACAAGCTAAAGAGAATTTGGGTTCTGTTATGAAACCAGAATTTGCCGGAACTGATGCACAAAAAGTAAAACAAGAAATTCAAAAAGATGTAAGCGAAGGACAAGGTGCAATGACTTCCCGAGAGGCAGGAGCAATGCGCGATTAAAAAACACTCTGAGTGGGTTTTTATTTTTCTAGCTAGCCTGCCCCTTTAGTTAATTAAGGATATTTTTTCACATTTAATAGGCCATCAAATGATGGCCTAATTTAAGGTACTAACACAGGTGGTTAAATAAAGAATGTTAACCTATTTAAGACTTTTGTGACATTATTTCTAATGTACTATGGAAATGAGGTTGACCGTGCGTAATGTCCAAAGAGTAAGACTGAGACAAGCATATGGTTTTATAATCCGTAAAAAAGCCTTCTAATTCACTTCTTGTAAAATAATGAAGAAACATATTTGAATTTTCATTATAAAACGTATGCTCTGCTAACTGTTCATACCTCTCTGGTGCTTTCTTTCTACCTGGTTCTTTATCATCAAAGACATTAATATATACAAACCCATTTTTTTGCAACCCAATTTTCACCTTGTCGATAATATTTTTAATTTCATTATCAGGAAAAAAATTAAGTACATTCGAAAGTATGATTAAAGAGTATTTATTTGGTTCAATCTCAAAAGAATTAATATCTTGAACTTTAGCGTTAACATTCAAATTGTGCTTTTTTGAAAGTTCCAAACATCGCTCTACTGCTGTTTCCGAAATATCAATACCCTCAACAGCAAATCCCTGTTCAGCGAAAAAAAGGGCATTTCTTCCTTCTCCAATACCTATGTCTAAAACCTCTCCGTTTTCAGGAAGCATTTCAACGTATTGAGATAAGATGCCATTAGGATTGAAACCCCATAAACTATCCACATTTCTATATTCCTTCTCCCATATATTTTGTTTCATTTGTCACCCCCGGTTTTTGCTTTCATCTAACTCAAAACTATATTCTTTTTTTAAATTCACTGTGGCATTCTAATACTATCAAAGCACCTGTTAGCGAAAAAATGCTTCCCTACACGGCAGTATTTAGAGTAGCTTTTGGGAGCATCTCCTTATTCTATTCCATCCACTTTTTGTAGAGGGCTTCAAATTTCCCTTGAAGCTTCATTTCATCCATCCACATTTCCAAGTAGCTTGCATAAATGAAATCACCTCTTGGGATCATATAACCTTTTTCACTATTTGTGAAAGGCTTGTCAGTTTGAGCCGCATACAGTCTGGAATCAGCTTTTGCATACAGCATTGCTTCTACTGTGTCAGTGATCATTACATCATACGTACCTTCTGCAACAAGATGTGGGATATCAAGATTGTTTTCTACAACCGTTACTTTAGCATTGCTTAGATACTGACGAACAAATTCTTCGTTTGTTCCGCCTGGATTTACGCCAATGCGTACAGAAGGCTTGTTGATATCTTCAATGGTAAGATACTTGTCTTTATCTTCCTTGCGAATCAAAGGCACCTTACCGAATGAAAGGTAACCTTGGGATACATAAGCGCTTTTTTGTCTGGCTGTGTTGCGAGTCACACCTCCCACAGCGATATCAAATTTGTCCGCTTGCAGGTCTTTCATCATCGCAGGCCATGTGGTAGCGACAAATTTCACCTCCACACCAAGGTCTTTGCCAAGCTCTTTGGCAGCGTCCACGTCAAAGCCTTCATACTCATTTGTTTCAGGGTTCAAATAGGTAAATGGTTTGTAGTCCCCGGTCATTCCTACCCGGATGTACCCACGTTTGATTATTTCATCAAGCTGAGAAGAGTCAACTTTTTTCAAATGCCCTGGTGCTTTTTCAGATGCCAGTTCAGCCGAGACGTTTTGCGAGGAGATCAGGTCGTGACCGACGTAACCAGTACCTAGCAAGGATAAGCTGATCACACCAGCCATCAGTGCTTTTTTCCAATGGTTATACATGTGATTTTACCTCCATTTTTTTCTATATTTTTAATTGATCTACCAATTATTAAAAATACAACAAAATAAATGAATCACCTTCAAAAAAAAACACTTTTTTATATTTAGGTTAGATTAGCATAGCAGTAGATATGAAAAGGACTACACATATTAGTCATATCTAAAATGTGTAGTCCTAATTTAATTTCTGATTGAACTAGCAGCTGTTAGTTGAAGAAAAATTCATTTTTTAAATCTAACTAATGTTTTTTCGGGAATTTCTATTTGGTCAATATCAAAGTTATTGATTTGGAGGGTAATCTCACCATCTCGCTTTTCAGCTTCTTCTCCTATCCAACAACTATACAATTCAAAAAAATCACCTTTACCAAGGTAACTGTCCATAACTTCACATAATTCGATTAGCTTCATTTTTGATTCGGCACACGTTTTGGGGTTCATATATTCTGAAATCTCAATTCCCCAATGACTTGATACCTCATAAACGTAAGGAGTAGTAAACTGATATTTCTTTACATTCAGCAAGTCAAACTCACTGGCAAAACAACAGCCAATATAAAAAAGTGCATCTGAATATTCATCATCATTAATCGGAATTTCTTTATTACACCCAATATAGGAAGCCAAACTCATTTCCACTCACTCCTAGTTATTCCTTCCTGAACTATTTTAACACCAATGACCATTATCCTTGTTGAATTATCCTGCCTAGTTCCATAAGAAAAAGATGCTGATCGAATCCTGGTAATGAAGTAAAGAACCCGTTAGCCATCCATGAAGCGCAAAAATCAGCGCTTCACCACAGAGAATGAAAATGGTTCAGAACGGTCAATACTGATTCTACGGCTGGGAGAGGAAGGTCGATGAACTATGGTGCGTTAGAGCCCATCCGTTAGTCTGACTCCAACGACCAAGGTGCACCACTGACTGTCGCTCCCTTACGGGAAGCACACATGGTAGATTAATCCTATTCTGGTTTTTGCACCAGCCTCCAATTATATTGAGAGCCGTAGAAAGGATGTTTTCAATGGAAGTAGTCATTGAAAGAGCATGTGGTATGGATGTCCATAAGGACAATATTACTGCATGTATTATGACACCAGAAGGAAAGGAGATTCAAACGTTTTCAACAAAAACTGTTTTTCTAATTCAGTTAGTGGATTGGATTAAACAGAATAACTGTACTCATGTTGCCATGGAGAGTACCAGTGTATATTGGAAACCTATTGTTAATTTATTAGAAGCTGAAGAGATTGAGTTTTTAGTTGTGAATGCTCAACATATGAAAGCAGTGCCAGGGCGTAAAACAGATGTTAAAGATGCAGAATGGATTGCCAAACTTCTTCGTCATGGACTTCTAAAAGCTAGTTACATTCCAGATCGAAATCAACGGGAACTACGTGAACTAGTTCGGTACCGTAGAAGTATCATTGAAGAACGTGCTAGACAACATAATCGCATCCAAAAAGTGTTAGAGGGCGCAAATATTAAGCTAGGCTCAGTGGTTTCAGACGTTATGGGTGTTTCGGCTCGTGACATGCTTAACGCAATTGCCGAAGGTGAAGAAGACCCTGAAAAACTAGCAAACTTTGCTCGACGCACAATGAAAAAGAAGAAAGATGAACTAGAACTCGCCCTTAAAGGTTATATCAATTCGCATCAACGCCTCATGTTAAAAACCATTTTAAAGCATATTGATTTTTTAACAGAGCAAATCGAGATGCTCGACCAAGAGGTCGAGGAAAGAGTAAGCTCCTATCAAGAAGATGTGGAACGATTAGACTCTATTCCTGGCATAGCTACAAGAATGGCTGAGCAAATTTTATCTGAAATTGGGACTGATATTAAGAAACAGTTTCCAAGTGCAGCTCATATGTGTTCTTGGGCAGGACTAGTTCCTGGGCATAACGAAAGTGCGGGAAAAAGAAAATCGGCTAAAACAAAAAAAGGAAACAAGTATTTGAGATCAGCATTAACAGAAGCAGCTCATTCTGTAAGAGGATCTAAAAACTATCTCGGAGCACTGTATAGGCGTACAGCATCACGAAAAGGTAAGAAACGAGCAGGAATAGTAGTCGCTCATGCCATGTTACGTATCTCCTATTATCTCTTAACTCGAAAAGAAATGTATGTAGACTTAGGCGAAGACTACTTTGATAAGCAGAGACAACAATCAATTTTTCGGCACTCACTAAGAAGACTTGAAAGTTTAGGATACACAGTTACGTTACAAGAACCTGAAGCATCTTAAATTCAGTCCACTTACCTACAATAAATCAGTAAATTAGGCGCTCTCCCCTTTTTAAAAAAACAATGAGCTGCGTCTTCTTAAGTATTGCCTTTTCCCCTAAATTCCAGAAGTCTATTTTCATGGTAGTTCATTAAAATTTTTTTCACACCCCTCCTGAACAGGGATTAAAGCCACAAGTTTCATAAAAGTTTTTATGTTTATGGTCATACGTTAAGGAACAATTTCTAATCCATATCGTTCATTCTCTTACTAACTCAACACCAATCCCCATTTTCTAGTATTAATAAGTAAACGTTATATTCTTTTCTATAAGTGTTTGTTCAAGTCTTTTCAACTTTTTAATCGATTCTTCTGATGACCGTTTACCAATTTCAATTACCAATGCATCAATTAATGCCATAATAGGTATTACTGAAAATTGTTCTTCACTAACCTCTACTTTCAACGTTACAGACGCATATGAAATAATTGGACATGAGATATGATCTGTTATCAATATAATGCTATTGCCTAGTTCATAGGTCAGCTTTACTGCTTCGATAATTCGATTAGTGTAGGGTTCGAATGCAAAAACTACTAAAGTTTCATCCTTTTCAAATTGCAAAATCCTGTCATAAATCACTTCCGTATCATGGCCTAGTTGCCTTATCTTGGGATAGAATTCTTGAAGCAACAGTTCGAAATATAATGCAGTTGCTTTATAAGGTCTAGTACCTAAAACATTGATATAACCTGATTTTAAAATGCAATCAATTGCATTTTCGAAATTTTCCATTAAATTATCATCTAATGATTTGTTTAATAAATTAACTGATTCTTTCCAAACCTGCACTAAGGTTGGAACCTTCCCTCCTTCATTTTGTATTTCTGTAAAAGACTTCTTCAATGTCCATTTTGAGACAGAAGGCACCGATTCATCATAGATATCTTTTCGTAAGTCATTAAAATTTTCATACCCTAATGCATTTATCGTACGCACCACAGTTGAAATTCCAACTTCGGCATTATCGGCAAGCTCTTTAATTGTTATTAATCCTATTGACTGATAATTTTTTAGAATATAATCGCATAACTGTCTTTGTTTTTTTGGTAAAGAATCTTTAATATCAACTATTTTATTAATGGTTGTTGTTTGATTATATAAACTCATTACAATCCCCTTTTCACCTTCAATTTGCAGATTATACGTCAAAATTGATCCACCTTGGGTTCATTATATCTTATATTAAAAGAAAATGGCCGGAATCAAAAAGGACACTTCTGAATGGCGCCGGTTCGTATTATAAGGTGAATCCTTTCATCTGATTAGCCAATTATTTATAGGTTAAGGTAGCCGGAGGAATGGGTGTGTATACGGAAAAATCAAATGGGTTCTCACGGGAGTTTGGGGAGGATACATTTTGTTTATTAGATTAGTAATAACAAAGGATCGTGCTTTAAATAAATTCTCTTCCTTGGTCTTCTCCCGATCCTTGTTTGAATCTTGTCCATACTTCTTCTATTGAAATTGTATTTATGTCCATTCTTGACTTATTTAATGGGGAGATTATTGCTAACAATATCGAATCACGTCCTATTTATTCCTTAACTTCAAGATGCTTGAGCATTTAAAACAAGAACTAGAAGATTATATTCATAATCACACAGACGAATCAAAGAGAATTAAAAAGAATGAGCCCGGTGGATTACCGGGTTCATTCCCTCAAGGCTGCTAATTAAATAAAGTGTCTAACTTTTCGGGTTCACTTCAAGTGATAGGAGATCGGGCTCCAATCCAGACCATCATTGTATATCAACAGCTTTCTTACTCTTAGACCGTCCGCCTGCGACAAGAATTGCTGAATACAAAACCAATGCGATCCCTAACACCTGCCATCCCCGCAGATGCTCCCCAAGAAAAAGTACTCCAGTTACTACTGCAACGATTGGTTCTATCGTTGCTAAAATGGAAGCCTTACTAGCTTCTAAATACTTTAGTCCTGAAGTGTACAAAACAAAAGCTGCAACCGTTGATACTAACGCTAACAACACCGCTGACATCCAAACATCTGCATATTGAAATTTATCGGTCTTTCTTATTATGTCACTTGTCAATAACATGAAAATACTCGTATAAAAAAATGTGTACGTGGTAATTGTCAATGCAGAATAACGTTTCGTTACAGGTTTACTGAAAATACTGTACAACGCATAACAAAATCCAGATAGAATCCCCATTAACAAGGTATTCAAAGGTATACTTTCTTGGCCGAATGGCAGTAAACCTACAACAAATGCGCAACCTGTAATAGCAAGAGCAAGTGCCCAGCCTTTACGAATGGTCAAGGGCTCTTTAAAAAAGAGCCGAGATAGGATGGTTACAAACAAGGGACCTGTATATAAAAGTGTTACTGCAAGGGATAAACTCGATTGAGAAAAAACTTCAAAGTAAAAAAAATTAAATAAGGCGATACTAAAGATTCCCGCACCAGCGAAAAAAATATGATCTTTTAATCTGGTACGTAACTGATCACGATAAAAAACTGCCATAAGTAGAATTAAGATTACAAAGGTAAAGATACCTCGAATGGCAACTACATCCCAAGCCGTGAAGCCGCGAGCATACAGTGGAGCAATAAATAAACCAATAAGCCCCCAACATACCGCACCAGCAATTGTAATGAAGTAAACTCTCAGGCCCGATGATTTTTTCATTTCATTCACCCCCTATTCAGTTGTACGTTAATTTCAATCTTCAAAATATTGAGCTTCCATTAAGTATGAATCCCCATAACTATAACATCAAATTTAAAGCCACCTATCCGTCTAGGCGGAAGATGACTAGTGGTTTTATTAAATCTAAATATTGATAAAATTAACATGCAGAGATTTTTTTTGAACGGAAGCAGAGTCAAATGTCATGATGAGTCATGCTCCTCCGCCTCCTTTTGTTCATGATAAGTGTTATGTTCATCACTCATAAAATATACCCCAGGGAAACGTTTCAGTTCTTTAACAGTCGACCACTCCCAAGGCTAGGATTTCGTTTTAGAGGTAAGCCGGCTGGGCATTTCCCGTAACGATTGCATCCAATAGTACGGTACTTCCCTTGCTGGATCCCTTCACACAAAGGCATGACTTTTCCTATAAAGGGAATGAGGCCGGCCAATCACTTTGCCACTAGCCGGGTCAAACCCTCTCCAGACATTCAGCATCTCATTGGTTCCAGCAATTCTCCCTCGTTTTCACCTCCTATCAACACCGTTCCTTCCAAACGAAGACAAAATACTTTTCTCTAAATCTTGTTAAAAGCTCTCTCTTTTCTAATTAATGTTTTTTTTCGGTGCGAAGCTGTCTTGTCTTTTATTTCTGGATTTGTTGATGGAGCTGGTTTGCGTTAAACTCATATTCTTTGTTTCCGGGGCCATGAAGAGAGAGATTAAAAATCCAATGAAGAACAAGGCCCCACAAATATACAACGTAGCTGCCAAACCATAATTCTCCAAAATGAACGGAAAGAAAAACGTTCCGATGGCGGAGGCGATACGGGTTACTCCTGTGATAAAGCCCATTGCCGTGCCCCGAATATGAGTGGGGAAAAGCTCGTTAGGATAGATCCAATCATGAGCTCCCATCGCAGTATTAAACGTTCCATATATTATAAAGAGGACTAGGATAAAAACAAACGATGTATTCATTCCAGAGGTTGCTCCCAGTACGAATAAAGAGATGGCAGATACCAAAAACGGAAAAATAAGCGTAGGTCTTCTCCCAAATTTTTCAATTAAATAAAGAGCAGGAAGCAAGCCGACAAGATAGACGATATTAATGACTGCCGACCCCAGATATTCCCTCGTTCCATTAGCGAAACCAAATTGTGCAAGGATCTCAGGGATATAGGTTCCTATTCCAAAGGTGGGGATAACTTGAAGCGACCAGAATGCAGACACGAAAAATATCCATTTTCCATAACCATTTCGAAACATATCGAGAAAGGCGGTTTTCTCCTTGGTCTCTGGTTCGTCTGACATGATGACATGATCCCCGAATATTTTCTGAACAATGGCGTTTGCTTCTTTTTCTCTTCCTTTGCTAGCCAGCCAAAGAGGGGATTCTGGCATATTTAAACGTGCGACAAGCATGATGATCACTGGAATCGCACTGCTTAAAAGCATCCATCTCCAGCTCGTATCACCTATGGATAGCAAAAAGAAACCGACTAAATAGGAACTGGCGTAACCGACATACCAGAGTCCATTAAGCCCTCCAAGCAAGGAACCCCGATTTTTTTTCGGAGAAAATTCCGCCATCAACGCTCCTGCAATTGGGTAATCTGCCCCTATTGCAACACCTAAAATAAATCGCAAAATTATTAACTGAATGGGATCTTCGATAAAAAACTGAAGGATTGACACAATAGCCATGATAAGCATATCGATGAGAAACATCTTCTTCCGGCCGATAATATCTGTAAGATAGCCCCCTATTATTCCACCAACAAACATACCCGCAAGAGTTGCCATCCCAATCAACCCCATAATGGTCAAAGACATATCGAATTGGGACTGCATGACAGAAAGTGCTACCGCAATAATTCCGATAATATAACCATCAATGAATGTACTCCCACTGGCGTAGGCAAACATTTTATAATGGAATCTACTTAAAGGCAGCTCATCCATTGTACGGACTTTATTCATAAATTCCCTCCCATTATTTTAAAAAAATTTTAATTTCGATTCATCTGCTCCTAATAGCGAAGTAGCACCTTGGTTATAAAGATAACGCTTCCATTTTGCGCATGTATTATACTTCATCAAAGTTATAGAAAGGGTTATTGCTTAAGTATTGTACTTCCTGCGTTAACTTCAATTGACAATTCCTAAGTATGTCACAAAATTTAGACAGGATGGGGCTTCACCGGGACGACTCCTTTTCTGTCTCAAGAACAAGAAAAGGGAACTCCGGCGAATGGACGAATCCAGCACATCTGCTCAACTGAAGGAACTGGGAAATCCCTCATAAAGTTGCATCATGGACTGTAAAAAAGGACCAATTTTGCTGTCGGTTTAACAAGTACATGAGTTTAACTGATTCTCTCAACAAAACCATGGTAATCAATTAGAAACTACAGTCTTGAATTTCTTCTCTTTTTGGGACGCGGGAAGCTCGAAATCCAGGAAGCTATTAATACTCTGGGCTGCAGTGAATCCTGTTTGAATGGCTGTTTCCGTATAATAGGAGCCTAAATAATCACCTGCCAAGAACAATCGACCCGCAGATTTTGTTAAAACTGGTTGTATTTCTGCACGACCTGGGAAAATATAAGCGGATCCGAATGGAAATTTTTCTACGTGGGCCTCCACTACATGATCACTAAAACCAGGAAATATTTCATTTAAATCTTTCAAATATATTTGAATAATTTCCTCATCAGATTTATCCATTAGCCGACGCCCGCTTTCCCCCGGTGAAAATGTCATAAGACTACTACCTGGCTGTCTCTCAGTTTCTATTGAACGGACTAGATTAGATTGATGAAGAATAATGTCAAATGACCTTTTAGGCGTAGCAAAAGAATATACGTTATCCCAAACTTGAGGTCCTGTTTCATTTGTTAAAAATGCTGCACTAACATGTGGACCATATTTAACCTTACCAAGAGCGTCTGCGATTTCCGGATCAATGTTTTTCGCAATATTTTTTGTAATTGTGGCAGGAGTCGCGAGGACTGCATAACGTGCTTCCACCACATGCTTCACGCCATTTTGAGTATAGTGTACGACGACAGAGTCTTCTTTCTGAAGAACTTCTGAAACTTTTGCATTTAGTTGAGCCCGCTCACCTAATGTTGTTGCAATCGTGTTTGTAAGCGTTGATGCTCCCCCAACAATATTTCTCCCTAACCCATCATCTT
This sequence comes from Bacillus sp. T-10(2022), assembly GCF_056502895.1. Lineage (NCBI taxonomy): Bacteria > Bacillati > Bacillota > Bacilli > Caryophanales > Bacillaceae > Bacillus > Bacillus sp. T-10(2022). The sequence goes on along the minus strand of NZ_CP113518.1, from coordinate 833,707 downwards.
TGTTCCATACAGTGTGGAAATATCCTACACCTGATCCTGCAGTCATCGTCTCAGGACTGCCAGTCGAACGGCTAACTGTAGGTCTAAAAATGGCATCTGCATCTGGTGGTAATTCACCAGTGAATTCGGCAAAGGTTCGATCACCCATAAATTCTAAAATTCGTTGTTGTCGAACTCTATAGTCCTCTCCCGGACGTTTTTTTGCTACTTTGCCATACTTGATAACAGCTGAACGCACTTTAGCACCTGCACGTATCATAGCAAATCTAGCTTTCCATGCCATAGGGGCCCTAAATGGATACAGTTCAACCGGACCATCTAAAAGCAACTTCCCATTCAAAGACATTGCCGTTAAAATTCCTGGTACAGGTAATGCAGTTATGCCTACAGATTGAAATAATTCATCTGTAGCTGAACCAGCTCCAGCATATAGATGTCCGCCCCAATTCAACCAATAATCTCCTCGGCGTTCAGATCGTACACGCCCGCCAATACGATCATCGGATTCTAAAAGTAAAATATCATGGTGTTTAAGGCGCCAGGCAGCAGACAAACCAGCAAGTCCGCCGCCTATGATAATTACATCTTTCATTGGATTTCCTCCCATCCCTTGTATGTCTATCATTCTCCTAATTCAATTAATGTTGTTTCAACCTTAGTTCCCCTAATTCATTTAATATTGTTTCAATCTTTGATTTGAACTTTTCGGAAGCAGGCACTAGTGGTAATCTACTTGATCCTCCTGGTAATCCTAGTGCTTCCAAGCCTGCCTTTAATGTTCCTGGAATCGTTTCTTCTTCAATAACATTATATAAATCCAGCAATTGCTGATTTAATTTAGTTGCTTCTTTTAAGTTGTTTTCATTTACGATCAAATCATATAGTTTTGCTATTTTTTTCGGAGCCAGGTTGTGGACTAATCCAACAGCACCATGTCCCCCTAATGCTAATGTAGGTAAGATTAAATGTTCAAATCCAGTAAGTACCGCAAAGTTAGGATTGTCTTTTGTCAATGCAATAAGTTTAGAAGTATGCTGTCCATCAGCAGTATTTTTAATGCCAACGATTCCATCTATTTGACTTATTTCATTAATTAATTCTGGATCAAGTTCAACAGCTGTAGCATCTGGATAATGATAGATGACAATCCCAATGCTGGAGTTTTCCGCCACTGCCTTGTAATGATCAATAATTCCCTGTCTACTAGTTGTCATATAATAAGGATTAATGACCAAGGCACAATCTGCACCAACTTCAGCTGCGTATTGAGTAAGTTCAATTGTATCTTCTGTTCGGTGGCATCCTGTACCCGCCATAACTGGTAATCTACCGTTTGATGTTTCACACACAAATTTAATTACTTCTTTTCGCTCTTCCATGCTCATTAGTGAGTATTCTCCAGTACTTCCTCCCACTAAAAGACAGTTCATTCCTCCATTTATCAAATGTTCTATTATTTGTTCAAGCCCCTTATAATCAATACTGTTATCCTCATTCATAGGTGTTGGTAAAGCTGGAATCATTCCAAATGGTTTATACATATATTTCTCCTCCTCATACATGTTAAAAAGATTTTCTAGCAATTGATTTCTTGAACCTTGATAAAACACATGGAAAAGCTACATCTATCTATATAGGTGGTGTATAGTTTTTACGGACTTGCATGATTTTAAAATTTCCCAGTCTACTTTTGTTTAAGATTCACATATACACTTTTCACTTCCGTGTAGTTCTCTAAGCCATACTCTCCGCCCATTTCGCGTCCAATACCAGATTGTTTGTATCCTCCGAAGGGCATTGACTCCCACTCAAGACCAACGTCATTGATCCAAACTGTCCCTGCTTGCAGTTTTCGGGAAATATAGTGACCGGTTTTTATATTTTCTGTCCAAACACTAGCTGCTAAACCATAATCGCTATCATTTGCTCTTTTAATGACTTCTTCAACCGTATCAAAAACCAAAACCGACATTACTGGACCAAAGATTTCTTCACGCGCAATGGCCATGTCATCTTCTACATCCGCAAAAATCGTTGGTGGAACAAAATAGCCTTTATTAAATGCATTTTCGTCTCCCGTAACAAGACGTGCGCCTTCTCTTTTTCCTTGCTCGATGTAGCCAAGAACAGCTTGTTGCTGTTTTGCTGAGACGAGGGGACCCATATCTGTTTCCGGATCCATTCCTGGGCCCAGTTTCAACATGTTCACACGTTCTGCCAATGCCTGCACTACCTGTTCGTAATGTTTACGATGAACATAGATACGTGTACAAGCACTACAGTTTTGTCCATGGTTGTACATCGTGCCATTGAATGCCCCTTCAATCGCTTCTTCTAGGTTGGCGTCCTCCAGGATGATTGCAGGTGATTTACCACCTAGCTCAAGCGTGACTCCTTTGATTTGATCTGCAGCTTTCTTCATGACTTCTTTTCCGACAGCTGTTGATCCAGTGAACGACAATTTGTCCACCATTTTATGAGTGATAATTGCTTCTCCAGCAACTCTACCGGAGCCAGGAGTGATGTTAACAACGCCGTCCGGAAAACCAGCTTCTTTGAACAGTTTTGCTATATAGAGTAGAGAAAGTGGTGTTTCACTTGCCGGTTTAATAACCACTGTACAACCAACAGCCAGAGCCGATCCCAGCTTCCAAGCAGCCATCAAAAGAGGAAAGTTCCAAGGGATAATCTGGCCTACAACCCCGACAGGTTCATGCACAGTGTAATTCACATATTCCGGCGATACTTGTGTCGTTTTTCCTTGTATTTTCGTTGCGAAACCCGAATAATATCTGAAGTGTTGGATTGAACCATCAACATCATCTGTTAATGCGACTTTATATGGCTTACCGTTATCAAGGGACTCGAGTTGCGCAAGCTCTTCACGGTTTTCTTCCAAAAGATCTGCGAACTTATAAAGAAGGTGCGAACGTGTAGCCGCTTTCATTTCCGGCCATTCACCTTCATCGAATGCTTTTCTTGCAGCTCGCACGGCAATATCGATGTCTTCAGTTTGTGCTTCGCTAACTTGTGCAATTACCTCTTCAGTAGCAGGGTTAATGACATCGAATGTTTCTCCACCAACCGCTGGTACGTATTCTCCATTAATATATAGACCTATAGATTCTTCCAAGAATTTTTTTACTTTCGGTTTTAATTTGTAATCAGTTGCCTCCATTTTATTTATCTCTCCTTTTTAGTTTTTAATAGTTTCTGTTTCCAAACGATAAATAACTGAATTTTTCAAATTATTTATTAAAACAAATGTTACCAACAAAATGAATTGTTGTAAACCATTTTTTTTAAAAGGGAATATTTTTATTCATTCGTTTTATATTCATAACATCTAACATTCGGGTATTTTCAGGCATACTAATGTTAATTGGCTGAAAACGTAAAAAACTAATTTAACGGATGTGAAGGAAGAAGTTAATTGAGTTATAGAAGAATACAATGAGTGTCGTTATCAATGGGGACTAAAGAAAATGGCCCCGGTACAATACCGGGGCCGCCTAATAGCAGCATAGGCACTTTTTTATACTTTCGAAAAATGGAGCATAGTTTCAGTAGAGGTTGGCTTTTTTTCTTACTTTGTGAAGGATGTACAATTACGATAGCTCCATAAAGAAAAAACTGCCTAAAAGACAGTTCCGATCTTAAGCTACGCACCCGTTAGTTCATTAAGAAACTAAAGCGAAGGAGTTGTTTTTGTACCTTGGTGAAAGAACATTTTCCACCTTCCATCTCTAAATTTCCAAATTGAACTTCGCAATGAATGTTGTTTTTTACCTTCGTTAAATATTCGGTAGGTAGTTAACACTATTCCTTCAGACAATGGATGTATTTCAAAATCACTCAATGTCATCTTTACCTCACCTATTCCTTCTTCACCAATCCCCTCATCTTTGTACAAGACTTTACCAGAACTTCCAAATTCAAAAAAATTGTCTGCAAGTAAATTATTAAGCTCTTTTTTAGATGTACGAATTTCTGGTTTTAACAACTTCTCTTCCAGTTGACGTAAATGTTCTTCTAACGAAGATTCACTTTCCATTTTCCACTCCCCTTTTTTACTGTCCATTATCAAAACATCCCAAATACTCGCTTTTCCCTCCTCAAGCTAACCTGCCCCGTTTGTTGCAAAAAGGAGCTGCTGATCAGCTTCTGTCAATGAAGTAAAGCACCGGTTAGTTCAACAAAAACCTACCCTTAAATCCACTCTTTTCCATGTTGTCGAATGAAATTGATATCATTTTGATAATGTTTAAGATGCCCTTCAGCAATCATTTTTTGAAAAGCAATATCACCTTCCCTGGCTCTTCTTGTAATGGTTTTACATAAACCTTCTAATCGCAGCAATACCATTTCCAAATAATTTTCTTCTATTCCCTCACCGTAAGATTCAAAAAACAATCTAACTCTTCGTTTTATACGGTTAGCATGCTGTAATGAATTATAATAAACTTTCTCACCTGTTTCAGAAAGATAAACTCTGCTTAAGGGGACGCAAGTATAAAGAGTATAAGCTATGTCCCAAAGTCTTGGACCAGGTCCAGCAACATCAAAATCAATAATGCCTATTGGTCTTTTATGATTAAAAATAATGTTGTACATTGCAAAATCATTATGGCATAGTACCTCAAATTGTTGGGGGGTGTTATCTATCGATTCCCAGCTACCATCAAATGAAAAATCACTGACAGAATCATGATAAAGACGGAGCATTTTCGCTATATCCATTAAGACATCATCAGACCACATGTATTCCTTTAAAGGATAATTACCCGCTTCTCCTTCAATAAATGATAATATCTCTCTTCTTTTTTCATCAATACCTAAAAACTTTGGTGCATAACTGAAACCTTTGTTCTCCAAATGCTTTAATAGCTTATGAATTTTGGGACTATCTGGCTTTAATTCCCGTCGCACTGTATCTCCCGAATGGCAAACATTAGAAACATTCCCTCCTGTTAGCATCTCTTCGTTTTCATGGTTTGACATCTATATATTCCTCCCAACTATGACTTTCTATATCCGTAAACCAATTCCTGTTTGTCCAACTATCCTGCCCCGATAGTTCCATAAGAAAAGAGCTGCCTTAAAGACAGCTCCGATCTTCAGCTAACGCACCCATTAGTTCTATAAGAAAAGCGAACCTTATTCAAGAATCGCGCACGATTGCTGAAGATAGATTTTTTACCATTTCAACAACCAAAAAAAATCAGTCGTAAACACTGAAAGTAAAAATATTGATATTATCACTAATTGAATAGTTGAAAAAATATAATCATTTCTATTTTCTGCATATCTCTTCTCCATAATTACTCTAACTGTTTCAGATGCAATTATAAAAACAAACAAAAGGATATGCGTTTCCAAAAACCAAATATGCTCTAAAGGATCACGTTTGACGTTAGTGAAAAAACCGAAAAACAAAAAGACAATAAAAATGATTCTAATTGTCCAATCAATTTTTTTGTGTTTATCATTTACATGGCCATAGGAAAACAATTTTTTCTTTTCAACATTAAGCCATTTTCTCAAAACTTTATTAATGAAAAAGAGAAAAAGTCCAAAAACAGATAACATTAAAATTAACTTTACGAAAACACTCTCCACGAACGAATCACCACCTACAAAAAAACTCTTTCTTTTTATCAAGCTCCAATTATTTCAAATATACTCATTCTAAACAAGACCCATCTTCAATAAAGTGGCCCAATTGTTGAACAACTCCATATACACTCTTGAACTATCCTGTCCCTTTAGTTCCATAAGAAAAAGCTGCCTTATAGACAGCTACGATCTTCAGCTAACGCACCCGTTAAAGCAAAAAAGGCCAAATGGCAGCCCACGGATCTCAAAAAGGTGATGTAGAACAGAATCATAAATAGAAAAATAGAACAAGAACTATAATCCAAAAACTCCAAACTTCAAATACTCCAGAGGTTTCCCACATAACAGTTAAAGGGTTATTTAAAGTAAGTAGAGTTAATATAAATGCTCCTAGAATAATTACTATTTTTTTAGACATAATAAATCGTCCTTTTTTGTAATTTATAACGATCACTACGAATGAAACAAAACTTCAGTGAAAAACACTAATATTTTCAATACGTTATTTGTATCTTGTTCGGTAATGATATAGAGCAAGGTGACCGAAGGGTGAGAATGATACAGGATCCGTTGCAACCTTTAAAATTATACCATAAAAATCCAAATCGTTATGGAACTAACATACCCCGATAGTTCCATAAAGAAAAAGCTGCCCTTAAAGACAGCTCCGATCTTAAGCTAACGCACCGTTACTTAAAGAATAAATTTCTAATTACGACCATATCAGTAATTTTTCCCTGGTGATTCTTTGTATTTTTTCTGTTCATCCCTAACAAAGACAAAAGCTTCTTCAACAGTAGTTAGATTGTTTTCGTGCCAACTTTTACCCAATTCTTTAACCAAGGAGTGTACCATTCCGATTCTACTGACCACTATAACATAATGCAGTAAAACGATTATTACTTCATCTTTCAGTCCCAATTCTTGCAAATCCTTAATTAACTTTACATCTTCTTCTGTAATAGTACCTTTGGGTTCTTTAATAAATTCAATCGGTGTCGTTGTTTTTACTTGATTTACATACCATTCATCGTAAGTCATTCCTGTTTTAGCTTTAAATTCTTCTTCTTGCTTTGCGTTCCATTCCTGAATAGTCATTCCATGTATTTCTTTAAATCTATCTTCATTTGTCTTACCTTGTATTATTTTACCCTTTGTTTTTTTTAATGTTTTCTTCTTTTTCGTCATCCTTTTCTCCTTAATTTCATTTAATTTCTATTTCATTACACCTTCAATATTTCCCTGCCTATTGAACTAAACTGCCCCGATAGTTTAAATACATTTCTTCACAATCTCACCTTATTCAAGATTTTTTAAAACGTGCTTTTCAATTATATGGCCCGATTGCGGAAGATTGAAAAATATGAAAGAGCTTCAAAAATGGCTTAAGTTATTCTACTAACGTACCCGTTAGCGCAAGAACGAATAAGAGAAGTGAGAGGATTATATAACAATTTAGTAAACTAGCATTATTTTAAAATGATGGCTTTTTTAATGTTATTAATACAAAATATTTGTCTTAAGAGCACTGCTGGATTACAAAAAAGTTCTTATGGTACTTCAAAGTGCGTACTTCTCAAGTGTGGTTTCTTGATGCAAAATAACAGTGAACAAAGCACAATACAGAAGGAGCTGAAACATAATGAATTATGAATCTCAAACAACACGCAAAGTCGCCTTGGTCGTAGGCGCAAATGGTGTTATCGGACGCAACCTTATTGATCACCTCATTACTCTCCCTGACTGGGACGTGATCGGCGTATCGCGTCGAGGCGGAGAGTCTGTCGGCCGTGTCCGGTATGTGGCTGCAGATCTACTCAATATAGACGACACCCGCGAGAAGCTAAACAGTTTAACTGAGGTAACACACATCTTCTATGCCGCCTATCAGGACCGTCCAACTTGGGCCGAACTTGTTCCGCCCAACCTCGCCATGCTAGTGAATACCGTAGAGGCGATAGAACCAATCGCGTCGGGTTTAGAACATGTCAGTTTGATGCAGGGATACAAGGTATACGGCGCACATCTCGGCCCGTTCAAGACCCCTGCTCGTGAGACAGACGCTAACCATATGCCACCCGAGTTCAATATCGATCAGCAAGATTTCTTAGAACAAAGGCAAAAAGGTAAGGCTTGGACTTGGTCGGCGCTCCGTCCTTCTGTAGTCTGCGGTTTCTCGCTTGGAAATCCGATGAACCTCGCCATGGTTATTGCGATCTACGCCTCAATTTCGAAGGAGCTTGGACTTCCGCTACGGTTTCCGGGCAAACCCGGTGCTTATGACAGCCTCTTGGAGATGACAGATGCGGGGCTTCTCGCGAAGGCAACAGTATGGGCGGCGACAGACGAGCGTTGTGCTAATCAGGCATTCAACATCACGAACGGCGATCTGTTCCGTTGGAATGAATTATGGCCGAAGATCGCTCACTACTTCGGCTTGGAGACGGCGCCTCCGCTGCAGATGTCACTGGACGTTGTCATGGCGGACAAGGAGCAACTTTGGAACAAAATGGTCAAGAATCATGGGCTTGCTCGGCATTCCTATAAAGACGTATCCTCCTGGCGATTCGGTGATTTCGTGTTCTCTTGGGATTACGATTTCTTCGCCGACGGAACTAAGGCCCGTCGCTTAGGTTTTCACGAATACGTCGATACCGAAGCGATGTTTATGAACATCTTCGACGACTTCCGCAAACGTAAAGTTATCCCATAAACGAAAAGCCGGCCTTGTAAATTAGGTCGGCTTCTTATATGTCATGTACGTCTTCAAGCTGTGGATTGGCTAGAACGGTAGCCCTTCCCCCGTACTTTCTCTCTATATGCAAATCCCCCCACCTACACATCAGATGAAGAATCTCCTTTAGACTCCAGCCGTAGTCTGTTAACTCATATTCGACTTTTGGTGGAACCTGATTGTAAGAAATGCGCAAGATGACGCCTTCCTCTTCAAGCTCCCGAAGTTGCTGCGTTAACATTTTTTGAGTAATTGCGGGTATCAAGCTTTTCAATTCATTGTTACGTTTCTTTCCAAATGTTAGATGAAAGAGAATTACTGGTTTCCACTTTCCTCCAATCACCTCCAAAGTTCCCTCTACCGCAGTGTTGTAAATCTTATTAGGATCCTTCATTACACACCTTACCTCCCTTTTTAGAATATTTCGACACAGGTCACTGGTAAACATCATATGAATTGGAGCCAGTAAATATCCGTTTTTGAACATTATAACTGCAAGCAAAATATTGCGCTATCCTGCCCTTTAGTTCTCTAAGAAAAAGCTGCCTAAAAGACAGCTATGATCTTCAGCTAATGCACCCGTTAGTTTAAGTACAAGCCTTCACAAATATAAGAACAAGAGCTGCCATGCAACTCCCTTATTGAGTAAAGCCCTTGTTAGTTGAACAAAATAATACGCCTAATCAAATATTTATTATTGTTTCTTCTTGCCATATACGTTCCATATTTACATCATTTTTTGTAAAAGTTAATTGAAAGACGTCAGGATTACTAAGATTCTTCCAACATTCAAAATCAAAGTTATTATTATAATTCTTTAGCAGTAAAGACATTAAATTTCCGTGAGTAACGATTATTGTGTTTTCAGTTTCACTTTTAAACACTTCACCTACAACGTTTACTATTCGGTTCATTGCTTCTTGACTCGACTCTCCTCCTTCAAATTTCAACTCCATATCATTGAACGTTGCTTTAAGTTTTTCAAACCAGTCAGGTAAGTCCGTTGTACTTAGTGTGCGTTCTGACAAACGTTCATCAATCTCTATTTTCAAGTTTTTTTTCTTACTTATTGGTTCTGCTGATTGAATAGCACGTAAAAATGGACTTGATATGATTCGGTCAATTTTAGTATTGGAGAAAAATTCAGATAAATATTTCGCTTGTTTCAATCCTTTTTTTGTTAATTGTGCTTCAGAAGGTTGGCCCTGTGCTTCACAATGTCTAACAACATAAATCTTTTTTATCATACAAGTATCCCCCAATTAAATAGTAAAAGCTTAATCTACTATTCTCTTTTATTTTCCTTGATTAACTAAACTGCCCCTTTAGTTCCATAAGTAAAGGGCTGCCGCAGCAACCTCCCTTATTAAAGCATCTGTTAGTTTAATAACTTATTTGGTTCATACCATGTAGGTTTTAGTAATTCAAAATCTTTGTGGTCTTCCAACACAACGTATAATCGTGTTATCATTGCATCTAAATTGTCTGGTGCAAATCGTAAAGACCATACAACTGATGAAAAGATAACCATTCCCGTATAGATAGAATAAAGCATCCAAAAATCTTCAGGAACACTACCAACAAAATATCCTTCAATTTGTCCAATTGAAAATGGAACGCTTAATTCCCTTTGAAATAATGCTACTTTTACAAAGTCATGATATGGGTCCCCCCAATCAAAATTATTAAAATCAATTACACCAGCATACTGCTTATCATTCACAATAATATTCTCCAGATGAAAATCATCATGCTGCAAGTGATTGGAACGATTTTTTACATGATGTTTATTCTTTTCAATAAAATCAATAATCTTTTCTTCATTTTTAATCTTTATACCACAAGATTTGTAAGCATTTAGATATCTATAATGCTTATCCATCGCTCGGTCATACCAGTTTTTAACTGTTGAAGGAGCTTCATATAAATGCATCCTCGATAGTTGTATACCTGCTTCCATTCCAATTTTATATTGTTCTTCTTCTTTAAGTGTATGTATTGCCTCTTTTGCATCTATACCATCTATATAAGAGTAAATATTATAACCGGAGTTTAACGCTTCAATAATACCTATATCAATCGGTTGTGATGATTGAACATTAAACTGTTTCATTTTGTTCAATATTTGAAACTCTGCCTTCTTCTTTTCATGCCCCACCATATCATATACCCGTAACAAAAATTTGTTATCATCAACATAAACCACATATTTTTTATCGGGAGAGTACCCTTTTGATAGTTTTTCAATTTTAGTGGCGTTTTTTAAAAACTTTACTCTGTCTCGAAGAGTTTTTATAATTTCATCCATATATTACCTCAATTTTTATCTTTTCACTTCTATAACATTAACAAATGTCCCTTTAGTTTTCAGTTATTCCACTAACCTGTCCCTTTAGTTCCATTAGAAAAAGGCTGCCGCAGCAACCCTTTGTTAAACGAACGCACCTGTTGGCTGAAGAACTTTAATTAATTATTACTTTCGAGTAATGAATAGACATAGGTATCGTGTGCTTCACCATTTTGATACATATATTTCTTCAAAACTCCCTCTTTTTGAAAACCAATTTTAATTAGTAAATTATTAGATGCTTCATTGTCAATAAATACAACAGCACCTATACGAGTTAAATCCATAACATCAAAGCCATATGAAAGAACTTTAGCTATTGCTTCTGAAGTATATCCTTTTCTCCACTGCTCTGGATGGATTTCATACCCTATTTCTGCTCTTTTATGTTTAGGCAACCAAGCATTAAAGCCAATTGTTCCAATTATACCTTTGGTCTCTTTTCTTTCAATCCCCCAGCGTATGCCTCTTTGTTCATCGTAGTTTTTTGAAAAGAAATCAACGAACTTCTCTGCTTGTTCTATACTCCGTAATGTTTCTTGCCCATAATAACGTGTTACATTGTTGTTAGAAAAACAAGCGAAAATACCTTCTGCATCCTCTTTTTTTATTTCTCTTAGTATTAGTCTTTCTGTCTCTAATATTGGAAACATTAATTAACTCTCCCTTGTTAGGTCTTATGTATATTTATTACATATTATACCATATATTTCATTAGGTTCTTAATGACCTAACCTGCCCCGTTAGTTCCATTAGAAAATGGAGCTGTTTCCAGCCCCATAAAGAAGTAAAGCATGCGTTAGTTGCATAAGTAAGAGGTTTGAAAAAATAGCCTATATATATTTGAACGATGAATAACTTACCTATTTTCTTGTGTTTGTTTGCACCATATACAGAAAATTGGGAAAAACGTAATCAAAAACGTAACTAAGTTTATAAATTCATCAAAAAACACGTTAGAAACATTGATATATCAACAATTTAATAGATTGCAGTTTATTTATTCGAGGTATATTTTTTCCAATTATTTTAAATTATTCTATATTAGTTCTTACGATGAATACAATGTTTCTTAACTATCGTAATTGACTAGAATTGATTTACGACTATTTTGAAACGTAACCAAAACCGTAGCCATTTTTATAAAAAACTCGTCAAGCGTAAAATTGAAAGTATGAATTAAAGCAGCATATAAAAGCTATTAAGCTAAACGCTGGTAGCTTGCTACATTCCATCTATGCTTATTAATCAGCTTTGTGTGTTCAGAAAACCATTCTAGCGATTTTCAAACTTTCTAATGATGATTGATAAGCTAATTTTGTCTAAGGCTAACTCTAACTCATCATCTATCTATTTTTTTATATAAAGAATTCCACAATTGCATAAACCTGTAAACCTTTTAACCTATAAACGTTGATATAGTAGGTTTTTTATAGGTTTACTCATTGGTTTACCTTTAAGTTATTAGAAGTAAATTCAGCGCATTGGTATTCCCTGACTTTCTTTGAGTGTGGGGTGTTGAGAAAGTATCTTGCTGAAGAGATCGAGACTTATCTTTTTATTCAGCTACCTAAGCCAAGTGAGTATCCAAATGTTTTAAAAATTTCTGCTGGAGATTACTGGTGTATCCAAAATAACGGCTGGTCCATTGATTCTGCTACTGAAATTTTTAGTGAGGAATGGATATCTGATGACGAGTTTTTTGTCACCGAATCTGAAATTCATGGGAATAATAAACTCTAAAAGAACTTCGAATAAGAAAAACATAGGGAGATTTTAGTCTTCCTATGTTTTCATTCATATTATTTATCTGTTTGTTTTTGCTTCTTTTTCAAATACTCCGCACGTATTTTTTCAAGTTGCTGCTTTTTATCAAATTTGGCAGGCTTCTGTTTTTCATGAAACTTTGTCACAGCTACCTTACCTTTGGTATCCAATTGATATTTTCCCACTTTGTTCACCTACTTTTCTTGTCTTTAAAGAGAATCTATTCAACAAATATAATATACCTTATTTTACTGAAGTAAACCTTATTACTTTATTAGTGTACTGGTAACTTTGCATATATCAGTAAAAACATTAAAAACTTAGTAAATAATTCATCGCCAAATGGTTCATTTCATTGAAAATGCACTCTGCATAAGCCTCAATAATTCTATTTCTTGTTTGTTCAGCTCTCTTCTAAAGGTCCAATTGTTCGGTAAATAAGGTTTAAAATATTAAAACAATCTAAGTCTACTCCATCTTTTAAATGATTCTTAATGCTAATAACCATTACGTTCTCGATGATTTCAATTAAGGTTTCTTTTTTTTTGCAAAGTCTTTTTACTACTTGTTTAAAAAAATCTACATCCCCAATATTTTTCTCCAAAAAATCACCCCTTATTCTTAACTTTTCTACTTATATCTATCTTAATCCAAATATTACCTCATTCAACTAACCTCCCCCTTTAGTTCTATAAAAAAAGCTGCCTTAAAGACAGCTCCGATCTTCAGCAAACGCACAATTAAGAAAGGGAGGCTTCCAACATCTTTGAAGTAAATCACTCTTTAGCGAAATTATTACAAATGCATTGAAATCTCTAGACCTGTGGGTTTGTCCCCAAAAGGCACGCTATATTCTCTAAAAACTAAATCAAGTCCTGAAATATCGTCAGGTAACGGCGGAGACACGATAAAACTATATACGAATTGTCCTGTTGAACCACTTCCAGTATCCCATCGACAATCATATTGTTCTCCTAAAAACAATTCGAAAAAATTGTGTTGATGCCCGTCGTATGGTGACTCCTTCGTCGAATCCCAATCGATATTAAGATGAACCACGCTTGCATTCTGGTATTGCCGAATAAAAGTTACGGTATATAAATATTCACCTTTATCAACTGATTTTAAGATGGGTAAATGCCGTCTAAAATCTTTTGGTTCAACACGTGGTCTAAATTCTTCATCATTTCTCAATGTACCGAATACCGAATTTAACAAATCCTCGTACAGTCCGAACCTTTTTGCCCAATTTGAGATATTTTTATGAGGTGGAAAACCTGGATCATTATTTGAAATTTCCTTACGGTGTTTTAATAATGCACAAAGTTGTTCATCTATTGAAAAAACCTTTTCATCATAATGGTCGGTTGGTTGTTCGAATGGCATTCGTTTCATTGTATTACCCCTCATTTTTATTTCAAAAGCAAATCATTAGTTACCTCTATATTAACAAATAATGGATTTATTAGAAATAATGTTCTTCAACTAACCTGCCCCGATAGTTCCATAAGAAAAAGCTGTCTTAAAGACAGCTCCGATCTTCAGCTAACGCACCCGTTAGTTTAAGTACAATCCTTCACAATCTCTCTTTCAAGGTAAGTAAAAAGCTACCCTATTTATTTATATTTATTTTATAAATGTATCGCACATCCATTCATAAAATTTTTCCTTCTCTTCAAATTGTGGATAATGAGCTGATTGTTCAAAAGTAATAAATTCTTTTTTATTTGCTTCAATCATATCAAAATATTTTTTTGCTGCATTAGATGAAGTCATGTAGTCATATTTACCCATGATAAAATAGCACGGTAATTTAAGTTTCGTTACTATAGTAGGTAATGGATTTTTTAATACTTCCTTTAACAAAGTCTTTTGAGAATAGGATAACCCATAGTTATAACGGATTACATCTAATAAGTTATACTCACTACTGAATAAAATACCTATGTTATCACCATCGGGGTTATCAATAAGTCTTGAAGCCCCACCATATTTCATAACATAATTTCGTGGGGTAAACGTATCGCCATTTTTGATTTTTTCAGTTAACCCTTGTAAATATAAAACATCATCCGTATTACCAACATTTTGAGCCTGATTAATACTGTAGTTCAAACTGTCAATCTCGCTTTCTGTTGTATCACTCATCTGTCCAATACCAATATATGCTTCATATTTTTCATGGGCTTTATAGGCAGCTTGCATTGCAATATATGTACCATAAGAATGACCAATTAGTATTACCTTTTCTTTGCCAAGACGTTCTGATATATAATCGGTCATAGCCAATAAGTCCTCTACCAGTAAGTCTGATGAAAGATTAGAATAGTCCTCCAAAAAATGATATGATTTTCCACTTGCTCTTTGGTCGTAATTAACAACCGTAAAATTGGTTTCCAATAAGTCTTGGTATTTATCGGCATATGGTATTTCCGGACATCCGGGTCCTCCATGTACAAAAATAATAACTGGATTATCCTTATCATTGCCACGTATCATAATTTCATGACTACTTCCATTTATCTCTACTTGTTCTAATGCACTTATACTGTTATCACCTTTTATATGCGGAGTCCATGTAGGGGAAAAAAGTGCTATGATTAGTACTATTATAATAATTACTCCGATATATTTTATTAATTTCTTTATATTTTTCATCTAATTCCTTTAATTCCTTTCTGCTTAATGTAATCCAAATATACGATTGATCAAAACATGCTCTTATTTAATGTGATGGGTATTGATTATTTTTGATAATCCTTATTGCACTAAGCACCTGGTAGTTCAAGAAATAATAAGCTCTTTTTATCGTGCCTTTGATGGCCTTTTTGCCATAATTAACGATAAAATCGCAAAACAAATTGAAATTCTAATCCCCTTATGTTTACGAAACCATTGTAAAATAGAATAATAGCAGCTATAACTGTTAAGACTCCTGGTACAAAAACCATCATTTGTCTCACCACCTTTTCATTATTGAATTAATAAAATATAATAACGGCTTTTTTCATCACTATACTCTATATGTCTATTTAACTATAGCATAAAGACCGATATATTGGGTTATGTTTCCATTTCCTTATTGAACTATCCTGCCCCTTTAGTTGCATAAAAAAAGGTTGCTTCAGCAACCTCCCTTATTGAACTAAACCACCCGTTAGTTCATTAAGAAATTCAGTTTATAAGTCCTTTTAAATATGTTTTATGATATTTTTTTAAGAATCCCCAAACAATAATTAGAACCCCAAACACTACAAAGAACAAAATCGGCAGCTGAAAAATATCCATGTAATCTCCTAATGCCCATGAATTATTTGCTTCAATAACATTCTGGTAGGTATCCTTATATTCATATTGAACAATCCAATTATCCTTTGTACTCGCCACTGTTCCTAAATCATAATTATCGCTAACAATTCCTTCTTTATTAAAAATTTCATACGGATCTTCAATCATAAATGTTGCATACTGATATTCAATGGGGTAAGTGGTAGAAGGTTTTTGTGTTATATTAAATTCTTTCAACCAATCTTTTAATTGAGCGTTCTCTTCTGTGTTAAATATTGCAAGATAATTCAAATGATCCTTATGTTCGTCGAAAAGAGTTTGAATATCCTCTTTTTTGGAGTCAGAAATCACATCATCATCACCTACAATGGTTAACACATCGTTCATGATGATGCTTCTTTCTTCCTTGAAATTATATATTTCTAAGGAGGTATTTACAAAAATGATAGCTCCTAGCACAAGTGAAACCAATGAAAATAATAAGATATAACGAGCAAATCTCTTTTGTACACTAAAAAATTCTGATAATCCTTTAATCATGTGTTTTTTATCTCCGAAGTTTTCAATAGCCATTCTGCTCGCTTCTTCTTCCGATACTCCCTTTTCTTTTAACTCATAGGCAGCCTCTAATAAATGCGATTGCATTTCCTCTTTTAATTCGTCAATTTCATTTTTATCACCATCAACATTTCGATAAACAGAATTAACATACTCTTCAATTTGCTTCACTCTTTTCTTCCCCTTCCAAAAACGTATCGATTAATTTTTTTACAAATTTCCATTCCGAACGCTTTTTTTCAAATTCTTCTTCACCCATGGCTGTAAGCTTGTAATATTTTCTTCTTCCTCCTGGTCCTTGTTCATCCCCCCAGTAAGAAGAAACCCATTCATTCTTTTCTAATCTCTTTAAAGATAGATAAAGCGTACCTTCTTTTAATTCAAATTGGTCATCACTCTTTTCTCGAACGATTTTGGCTAATTCATAGCCGTACATATCCCTCCTATGTAAAAGAGAAAGGATGAGAGTGTCTATATGGCCTTTCAAGACTTCCTTATTAATTTCCAATTTTACCACCTCTTGGTATAAATATATTTTACATTACCTTATAATGCAAGGTATTCCTTCAAAAAAACAGGTTGTTCCTTAATTAACTAACCTGCCCCGATAGTTCCATAAAGAAAAAGGCTGCCTCAGCAACCTTACTTATTGAAGTAAAGCACCTTTTAGTTGAAAAAGGAGCTTCAGTTTTTGGAGTGACTTTTTGGCTTTTTTTTAATTGATTAATAATGGAAGCATGCTAATCTTTTTTAAAATTCAATTCCTCCTCTACTGTATTTACATCAAGGTGTATATGAAACAGGATAAAGACAATATTTCATCTTCCACTTAACCTCCTCCATTACTTAAAAAAAGAGACTTTACTCTTTTATCTTCTAGTCCTCTTACCATATTCGTTTCAACTATTTTCAAGATGGAAAGAAAACTTTACCTTTCTTTTTTTGGAAACAAGGTATAACTAAAACTGATAATAAAATCAATAACCAAGATCAATGTCCATAATTTTAAAGTATTAAGCAATGCTTGAGTCTGAGAAGAATTATTAATCGAAAAGATCATCACTGCTAAAACAGCTCCTCCTATTAACCAAGAAACAAAATGCCGGAACCATCCTATACGCTCCTGTCTAGCATGTTCCCTTCCGAATCTTTTCTTTTTTATAGGTTTTTCACCATTTCCATATTTATAAGCGAAATGCGCATCCGCCCATTTGATCATCTGATGCCCAAACGCTACACTTACCCCTATATAAATGGCAGAAAGTCCATGTACGGTTGTTGCAATTTCCCCATTTTTTAAATCTAAAACAGTAGCAATGAGTAAAATGATATCGACGATAGGCGTACAAATAAGCAACAATGTACCAAGCTTCTTTTTCTTTAAAATATATCTAACTAATAATCCTGCTAAAACAAACACCCAAAATCCAATCTCACAGAAAATAATTAACCAACCAATCAATTCAACACCCCTTTATTTAACATAACTGTATTATTATAACAATAATTTCCGGAAATAAGTGTGAATTCTTCTTGAACTAAACTGCCCCTTTAGTTCCATAAGAAAAAGCTGCCTTAAAGACAGCTCCGATCTTTAGCTAACGCACCCGTTAGTTGTTTAGAAATCAGATATTTATTAGACAATAAATTTAGTAAACCACGCAATATATCCTGCCCCTGGAATAAAAAACACTTGGGCTAGAATCGTTCCTAATAACCGAGAAGTAACCATCATAAGAGATACACCCTTGAGATTAAGGTAACTTCCCTTTTGATTTATTACGTCATCAGCAAGAATAGATATTTTAGGGTCAATAAAAATTATAAGTAAAATTGTAGCTATTCCATTTATAAGACCCGATGCCATAATAGCAGTTGTTGCCCTTTCTGGAGCTATTAAAGCAGCATATAACGCAGATAACACTCCAATTGTATAGATTGCAGTTATTACCATATTAATTAAAAACAATCTTATTGGAATATTTTTAAATCTAATATCCTTTAAGTAAGAAAACTTTGGTAAATGAATGTGTTTTATCCCACGCTTAATGTATTCGAAAGTTAACCCCTTTTTAATCAAAGATGGTATAGAGCCTCTTTCTTCAGATAAATGAACAATAGCCCTTGAAAAAATAGCAATAAAAGTAGGAAGTAAAAGAATACCTATTATTGTTCCTAATGTTGATGAACCAATAATGATCCTGTATTGATTTTCAACAAACTCTAGTGTATTTACTTTAGGAGCATTATCAACCAGGCTCCCTGTAAATGGTTGCTGCATCATATTCGCTATTCGAGAAATCATAACCATCAAGTTAAATAAGGATAGAGCTGAAGCTAACAATCTTACTCTTGCACCAGATAATCTGACTGCATATGCAAGTGTTTCGATAGAATGGATAATAAATATAAATAGAGATATAAGAATTAATTTTTCTGTTAAGAGTTCCAAAACAAATTACCTACTTTAATATATTTCTTCCCATATTACCACATATATTTCCAGTTTGTGTTATGGAACTATCCTGCCCCTTTAGTTCCATAAGAAAAAGTGCTGTCAAAGCAACTCTCTTATTGAAGTTATAAATAGCCAACCCCTAAAGGTTGGCTTAAAAGTAAGATAGACCCACCTAATTGCCGTTCCTCAAAGGGGTCTATTTTTATGCTTATAGCTTTTTCCACTTTTAATCACAAAAAATAGCAAAGAAACAAAAAATAAAACATTAGACAAATTCACTAACAGTTTTATTCCTTCGTTAATATCTTTTAATCCCAAAACAATATCAACAATTGAGACAATTCCAGTAATAACCACCAATATCAAAAAAAATAAATACATCTTTTACTCACTTCCAAATTATTTAGAGTATGAAAAATACTATCGCTCTTGCTGCAACATCTGCTAAATAACATTGTATCATCTTATGCAACTAACCTGCCCCGATAGTTCCATAAGAAAAAGCTGCCTTAAAGACAGCTCCGATTTTCAGCTAACGCACCCGTTAGTTCAACAAGAACATATTAACGATTTATATTACCACTCAATATCCATATAAATTTCTGAAAGAAGTCTTCCTTCGATTGTTCCATTTTTAAAAAGAGCCTCAGATGCTCCAAACACTTGAGTATAGGAACCTCTGACTCGTGTAAGGTAATATGCACCTGGATTTTGGCTTATCCAATATTCTTCATTTTGATATGTAAATGAATATTCTTCGCCGATTGCTATACCTTCTTGGAACTCAATAAACTCTTTTAAAGTCATCTTCCCACCACCTGTGAGCTTTTATAAAATTATACCTCTAATTCAACTAACCTGCCCCGTTACCTCCATAAGACTTATTGTGAATTTGACCTAAACTAAGATGATTGAAGTTCTGTAATAGCTCATTTAAAAATAGACGCTTGCTTTGGTGAGGCTTTGCAGACAGTAGGCGGAAAGGGAGCGGATTTCTGAAATCAGCTGGAACGTTTTTTAATATGAAAAACTGCAGGCAAACTCTCTTTTCTTCAAGTTTGTCTACAGTCTGAGTAATATATTTATATAAATGATAATTTGTCATAAATGTTTCCTCGCTTTTTTTATGCTTAATAAAACAAAAAGAAGAGGTAAGTATAAAACAAGGAAGCCCACGCTGTATGGATTGATTATTTTATTTAATACATATAAGGAATCAATATCGAAAAAAAATATACTGACAAGCAGTATGATTATGGACATTGCCCATAAGGGATACTTTTGCTGGACATTGAATAAGCGCTTGACACCCCTGCTGGCAGCCCACAAAGGAATGACCATGTTAGGTATGATAACGATGTACCACCAAGAAACAGTTATGTATTCGAACCGTTGAATAAATGGCAATTCAATAGTACTGGTCATTGTCAGTGTTGGCCATAGGGTAAGGACCAACTGTTTCTGTGAATAAAAGACTGTCGAAACAAAATAAATCAATAAGATCAATAACGTAGTTGCCAAGGCTCCTCCATGAGCATATTTTTGTGATGTTTCAGGATTTTTGATGAACGGATAATACATCAGGATCATTTCAAAACCTAGCATTGATAATGATGTACTTCTAGTTCCTTTCATTATTTCCATTAACGTATGATCGAAAATGGGAAGAAAACCGGTGAACTCAGCGTATTTAAAACCATATAATGGTACAAATAAAAGCCAGTATGAAACGATTACAGTTAAAAAGGCAATACCCGTAATGGTTCGGAACCCCCCCGTATTTATATAATAAATCAGGATCAGGAAAACCAAAGCTAACGCCCAAGAAGGTACCTCTTCAAACATCCAAACATGAATGACATTTATATAGCCGATAATGATCGTCATTCCAAGGATAAAAAAATAAAGAATGAATAAGAGACTGAAGAAATTCCCTATCCATTTACCCAATGCAAGATTATTAGCAGAAATGATATCACCAGGAACAAAGCTAAAAATCTTATATATCACCCAAATTAATATATGAACGATCAGTCCGGCTAGGATTATCGAAATCCAACCATCCGTTCCCGTCGCCTTAGCTAATTCTCTTTGAAAGCTCAACACGCCTAATCCTATTTGCATGGAGTGCACTAAAAATAACACATAAAATGGCGATACCTTATACTTTTCATTCACACCAGCTTGGTTCATACAGGACCCTCATTTACATCACTCGTATTTCCTATGTTAATAATCTGGCTTTTACAGGATTAATTTATTCAAAAAAATATAAACGTTAAGTACACTAATCACAATCTCGCGACTGCTCTAAAATTATTAGGATTTCAACAACAACTGCAGGAAGATTACATTCCTAAATAGAATTCGTATCAAATCACAACCATTAACCTTCTCTTCTAAGATCTAAAAATCTTAGGTATGCGTCTCAATTGAAAGCTAATTCACTATCATTCACATAAAAATACGGTGTAAAAAATTCACACCGTTAAGTCTTTTTTTAAGAATTCTTACTTAGATTTGAAGCTTAGGAAACCATCGTCAACAGGAATTGTTTGACCATTAATTGCACTTGCCCCTTCACTAAACAAGAACGTAACTACGCTAGCTACTTGCTTCGGTTGGATAAGCTTTTCCCGCATATGCTGTGCAGCTAGAGCATTTTTCACTTCTTCAGTTTCACCATACCATAGACTTCTTATTGAGGTGTCCCGTTAGTTCAATAAAAAAAGCGATCCTATTAAGAATCGCGCACGTTTGCTAAAGATTTATTGCTATTACATATGGAACTTTAGCACCCAAATTTAATAGATTTATAACTATCTTGATTTATATAATATTCGGCGAGCTTAGGAATATTGATTGTATAGTTGATATTGTAGTATAAGGAAAGTGCCGATGCGGACCTAATAAAAACTACACTGTTCCTGGTTACAGGAAAGCACGATCACTGTAAGGATGTTTAAAAAAACGCCCCATAGCACAATAATATAGGCAACGTCTGTCTGACTTTATTCCACCAAAGGAGGAGTATGCATTTGAAGATCTCTTCAATATCATTCAAAGAACCTCCAGTTTATCATGAATTCCCTCCCCTCTATGAAGGTTTAGGGCTGCCTGAGTTATCCTCATTCATTCAGCAACGATTTGAATTCGCATATACCTTGGGGAAAGTCGAAAGAACGGGTCTTGGCAGCATTCGTTTTTATAAACGGCAGGGTGATTTCGAAGTTCTTATACCTGATAAGTTGCCAGGAGTGGGACCAATAAAGCTTGGGAATTTAAAGGCGATGTTAATGGAGGAAGCCAAAACAGCTTTCATTGAAAATATTGAATCCGAACCAGAAAAGCGGAAGGTCTACTACGGAGAATTTCGTCGCCCTCGGAAAGACGCTGAATAGGTGTGCTGTTCCACAAACTGGCGCCTGTTTGACTAAGACAATTGTTGTCTTTGAATTTATTTTTTAAAAAATCCCCACTAAAAAAAGGTTGCCGCAGCAACCTCCCTTATTTTAATGATCCGTTTTATTTTCATTATCTAAATCATCATCAAGAAAAGACTTTTTATCTTCTTTAACTCCATACTTTTTTTCAAGAAATTGACCGATAATTGAATTGTCAATTCCTTTTCTTACTGCTGTTTCAATAACTATATAGAGAATGAATGACCCAATAGTAAAATAAACAAGAAATATAATAACCTCCACTAAAAATCCCCCATAAAGCAATCCATTTTTTACTATATTTTACCACAAATCTCCTTTTTGAAATGCCCGATTGTTGCATATAAAAAAAGGAGCTGCTGATCAGCTCCTTGAAATGAAATAATAACTCCCAGTCAACCTCCGGTATAAACACTTGCACATGTTCCAGGTTTTGGTTCATAATAACAATGATTTTTAAATTGACCAGCAAAAGGTTGATCGTACCATGTTGGCGGGCACGGGGCATATGGATTAAAATACCAAAGGGCATATTTACCTGGGTGTTCTCTCCAATAATCCAAATTCTGTTTTGCTAATCTTTTTTCAGCAGATCTTGCTCTTTGATAAAATACATTACCTTTTTGAACTGCTTCAAAAGAATAATTTCCTCCTTGTACTTGATAAATGACCTGTGGAATTGTTCTTAAATCTATAAAATCTATACAATTCGCTTTAAGACGATTAACAATTACATTTCCAACATATAACATCCCTTGTTTTCCTTCACCTTCGGCTTCTGCTCTCATCATCCTTGCCATTAAGTCAACGTCTGAACTTCGATAACTTACTCTTGCCATTTTTTCACCCCAAAAATATCGTATGAAAAAAAGACTTCATTAATGTCATTGTTCATAAATTAAGACTGCTTAATTTTTAAAGCTTACCGTTTTTAGTAAGATAAGAACTTATAGACAGCTACTTTTTGAGTACTCACAGAAAAATTGTACCGGCAGAGTAAATCAATAATAGGCACATAATTAACCGAAATGACTTGTCATGTTTAGCAAAAAAATCTTTGAAAAGCGAGCCGAATCCTGACCATAGAAGCAATGCCAGCCATCCCAGAAAAATCGTTAAAGCTAAATATATAGCAACGAATTTAAGCGACTCATTAAACGGTAAAATAAACGCACTCAACACGGTTAAATAGAACAAAATGCTTTTTACATTGATGATTTGAAGAATGAAGCCTGATAAAAAAGAAGACTGCACATCTCTGGATTCCTTCTTTGAACCTTTGTGCATACTAATCTGCCAAGCTAAGTAAAGAAGATATGCGGCACCGGCAATTTTAAAATATGGCTCCACGATAGGAATCCAACTGTAGAGGCTTGTTGTAAATACTCCGCTCATGATCCCTAATACTGCAAATCCTGCCAAAATGCCGCTAGTGAACCTCCATGACCAAAAAAAGCCAAACCTCCTTGCTTCATTCATCAATAAGATGTTACTTGGACCAGGTGTAATCGATGTAATCATCACATATGAAAGAAACGCTATTATACTCATAATCTCACCTTCATTCACAATTTCCTAACGAACAGTCTTTATTGTAAGATGACTATAACTATAAATAAAATTGAAAATAAAAAATTCATTATCATTTTTTTCGATACATCATCCAACTTAAGGAGAACGATATGGAAATTAGACACCTTAAAACATTTCAGACTATTGTCGAAATAGGAAGTTATACAAGGGCTGCTTCGAAGTTGGGCTATACTCAATCCACGATAACTTCACATATTCAGGCGCTCGAACATGAGATTGGCGGGGAAATTTTCACTTATGCAAATAGAAATGTGCAGCTTACTGCTCTAGGCAGAGACTTAATACCGTTAGCGGAAGATTTACTTTCCACTCACGAACAGATTAAGAACATGCGTTGCACGAACGAAGTTAAAGGTGTTTTAAAAGTGGCTGCACCGGAGTCTTTAACAATCTCCAGGTTAGGTCCAATAATAAGGGATTTTTCCTTGAAATATCCTGATGTCAAAATCATATTAACCAACGGTCCATGTAGCCAAAACCAAATTGACTTAATAAGCGGGCGGGTTGATGTCGCTTTAATGGTATATCCGAAAATAAAACCGAAAAAATGCATTCATTATTCTTTGATTGAGGAGAAAATCGTTCTTGTGAGCAGTCCTGACGGTCCTGATCATTTTGATGCATATAAAAATATCGGCACGAACACCAACCATTTCTTCATCACAAATGAAGAAGGCTGCAGTTATCGGACCATGTTTGAAAAATATTTATTAAAGCATGAAATGGATAATGGAGTTATGGAGTATTGAAGCAATCAAACAGATTGTCATGAGCGGACTTGGGTTTTCGGTTTTGCCTTATATTACAGTGAAAGCTGAAGTGGAGAGCGGCAAGCTTAAAATCCTTAGTCATTCAGAAAATCTCGATCCCATTTATTCCTATATGCTGATAAAAAAGAAGAAATGGCTGTCTCCAGCAGTAGAGGCTTTTGTTGAAGTTGTATTAAACAGGTTTAATGACACTGAGAAAATGAGTATCTAAATCGTGGTCATTTTGATAGCCAGAGAAGTGCCGAAGGAATCCAAATGAACCCCCTCCCTATTAGTTACTTCCAACAAAGCAGATGTTTTGACGTTCTGCTTTGTTGGGAGTTTTTTCATATACATAAAATTTTTCGATTGACTTTATGAAAAAAATAAAATAAAATTCAAAGTACTCCCTTTAAACTACTCTAATTTGAGTACTTTGAATTGAGTGATATACTGAAATTAAATCAAAAGGATGGATTCAACATATGAAATTTACTGCATTCTTAAAAACAAGAGGTGCAACTGCGGCAATCTTTATGGGGATTTTCTATGCAGTTGCCATGCTAGGCATCTTCTTGCCCGGTTATACAGCCATTCCAGGAAATGTCGATAAATTACCTATCGCCATCATCAATGATGATGCTGGTAAAAATGGGGCGATGATCGCCGAAAATTTACAAGAAAATTTACCCTTTAAAGAAATCAAGACGGATATAACAAATAAACAAGCCTTAAAAGATTTGGAGCACAATGATTTAGCATTAGTCGTTCACATCCCAAAAACCTTCTCTGAAAATATGCAAAAAGGTGAAGCGTCATCAAGCATCGACTTTACAATCAATGAGGCAGGGGCAACAGTCGTTTCTTCTACCATGAATGCGATCGTAACTGAAATTAACAGTCAGTTAAGCACACAATTCTCCCAGCAAACAGCTCAGGGCGTATTGATGAACTTTAATGTACCAGAAAAGCAAGCCGCTGAATTAGCCGAAAAGATTGAGAAATCCTATGTAGGAAATGTGGTTACAATCAACGAAATACCGGATGGCATGAATCATAATATGCTGCCTATGTTCTTAACAATGGCCGGTTATGTAGGGGCGATGATCGGAGCGATGCAATTAGTAGGTGCATTTAGAGCCAGCCGGGGAAAAGCAAGCAAAACACGGTTATTCACTTATGTGCAAATGGCTGCCTTATTGATTGCAGTGGTTTCATCAATCATCGCTGTAGGTGTAGCATATTTAATTGACAAGCCGAGCGGTGACCTATTCTTCGGTATAGTAGGTCAACAAATACTAAACTATATGGTATGTTTTAATTTCACCGCGATTTTAATCTTCTTATTTGGTGAAGGCGGCATGATTTTAAACTTACCGATTTTATTAATGCAAACAATAGCGAATGGTGCCACTATCACACGTGATATGATGCATTTACCATATGAATGGATGAGCCACATTTCACCGATGTATTACTCGGTGCAAGCGTACTTTGCAAACCTATTTGGCAGCATCAGTCCAAGTCCGTATATTTGGTCGATGGCTGCGGTTGGTGCCGTTGCGATGTTAATTAATATGGCTATTGTCGCGTTTTTACAAAAACCAATGCCAGAACAGGTTTCTGAAACAGAAGTTGAAAAGAAAGCGGCAGAAATCACAGCTTAGGTTTTGCTACAATAAGGAGATAATACTTCTTAAAGGAGCGTAGAAAATGTCTATTCAAATTTTTATATTGAGCAAGCTGATGGAGGATAAAAATTATCCTTATAAATTAAAAAAGCAGCTTTCAGAACCCATTCCATTGGATCGCCTGGGCGGATTAACGGAAAGTAAACTGTACTACCATTTTGAATCATTGGTGAAACAAGGTTTAGTCGAGCCAGTTGAAGTGATAAAAGAAGAACATCGGCCTGATAAACAAGTATTTGCGATTACGGATAAGGGTCGCGAAGAACTACCAAAAAAAATCTATAAATTATTTGAAAATGCGGATGAAATCAAGGATATGATTGTAGGTTTAGCCAACATCAAGTATGTGGACCGGGATAAAGTAGTAGATATATTAGAAAGAAAAATAAAGTCCATCATGGCTATTTGGGAGCAGCTTGGGAATTTCGAGCCAGAACCTAAAGGCAACGAGAATATTCGTGAATTTTTGGCTGGTTATTTTTCGACCAGAACAGATCACACAATATCTTGGTTTGAAGAGTTAATCAAAAGGATTAAGACAAAGGAATTGTGAGTTTACTTTTTGACAGGCGTTCCAAACTTTAGATTAAAAGAGTAGATGGAAGTACTACGCCGAATGCACAGAAATTAGCACAAGCGCATAACCAAAAATAAAAGCTATGTGGAATCTTATATTCACATAGCTTTTCTGTAGACAATTTCGAGTTGATTTCAGAAATCCGCTCCCTTTCCGCCGATTGCCTGCCAAGCGTCTGTGGGGGTTCGACTAGCCAGTTATTCAGCAGGAGTGTCGCAAATTTCTTCATCCAATGAGGGCTTCTTTTTAGGTATAAAATATGGGAACGTCCGATTTGGACGTTCCCTTTCTTATTCCATTAAAGCTCCCTATAATGGAATAACTGTAAAGCTAATGAAGCATTTTTAAAAGCTGCGTTTCCCTGGCCAAGCTCCTTGCATTTTACTAAGGAATACGATTTGCCCAATATGATATGCGTCGTGCATGGCTAAACTCTTCAGTTCAAGCACTAATGAATTATCTTCTCCCGGGACCTGTCTATACAAATCTTCATGTTCTGATTTTGCTAGTATTTTTCCAAGTTCACGATGAACATAAAAGTATTCTTGTTTTGTTTCTTTCCAATTTTCTAACGTCTCAGTTGGTAATCGAAATGTAGATGTATTATTTTCTGCCTGTGGTTCATTCTCTGTTTCACCAAGAAACCGCATCAGAAATCTCTTTTCATAGAAGAGTAAATGACAAACTAATTCCCAAATGGAATTCATTGCCCCATCAGCTGGTTTCCAAATTGCCTGTTCAAAAGTAATATCCTCTAGCACTTTTTCAAGTGGTGGAAACCAGTCTTCTTCATCTAAGCAGCTTGCCCATTGTTGTAACAAAAGGGTCTTTACTTCCATTTTCTATTCCCTCCAATTTAATCCCTTTGATAGATAATCCCTTTGGTCAACATTCATTTTCGACGTGTTTTAGATAACTAACTAACCAAGGTGTCATGCCAATTCCTTGTTCAATTAAACTGGCCCTTTAACGGAACAATGAACGTTCTGTTATTTGGAAAATTCTGATAATATTAGTTTATCATAAGTTGTGTTAACTGAGAAAGAACAACTGACCATTTTGGTAATCGTAAAGTTATCTTTTAGATGTTTGATGGGAATTTACCAATTTCAGGGTATTGGAAGAGACTTCGATTATTAGGCGCGAGACTCCTGCGGGAAACGCGAATCCAAGGGAGACCCCACAGGCGCAAAAGCGCCGAGGAGGCTCCCGGACCGCCCGCGGAAAGCGAGTGCCTGGAGTGGAAATCTAATTTTTACACCGACTCAAAAAAATTGTAGACAAAAGGAGTTCTATCTTTTAAAACAAATTTGATTGGAACGGAAGGCGCGAGACTCCTGCGGGAAACGCGAATCCAAGGGAGACTGTGTATGAGCAAGTACACCTATTTGATAGTTTTTAGAGCATGAACTGTTTGAATGTATCATCCACTTAGTCCATACCAAAAATTTTCCCATATATACTGAATTCTAGGTTCCATATTCTCTTTACCATAATAAGAAAATTCCATGAATATCCCATCAATCAAACAAAAGTAGGACATGATTAAGTTCTCGATTTTCCCTTGGCGTATTTCTTTTTTGTCGATTCCTTCGACAAAGATATCATGTAAGATAGCGGAAAATGATTCTTCGGATCTAAGGAAACTTTCATTTAAGATGTGCTTCAAATGTTCCGGCGGAAAGATCATGGCCCTCTTTAAAAAAGTTGCTTTATCTTCATGGTTTTTATAATAGTTGCAAGTATCAAGAAGGATATGCTTTAACTTTTCTTCAGAAGAGAGTGTATTTATTTCTTCGACAAATTGTTCGACCTGTTGTATATGCTCTTCCAGAATTTCTTCAAACAGACACAAGAAAAGATCATCCTTATTTTTAAAATGGTTATATATTGAGGGTTTTTGTATACCTACCCTCTTGGCAATTTCCGATAAAGCAGTTCCCTCGTATCCGTACTTAGTAAAAAGTGTTAAGGAAATGTTTTTAATTTCATTTTTTTTCATAATGAGCCTCCAAACTATCCAACGTTAGTTAATTTCATTATAAACTCATTTCCTTTTTTAAACTAAATATTTGACACCTTGGAACATAGTTCTTTTCTCTAAAAGATAAGAATTAGAATATGCTTGATAAAGAAGTTTCTTCGCTTTTATACACAACTTCCCCATCGTTTATTGTAAGTACCACTTTAGTTTTGAGCACTTCACTTTCTGGAATATCAAATAGATTTCTGTCTAAAACCACAAGATCAGCAAGTTTCCCCTCTTCTATTGTACCTAGCTCGTGCTCCCTGAAACATCCATAGGCTGAGCCGTATGTATATGCTTGCAATGCCTCTGCCAAAGTGAGCTTTTGTTCAGGATGCCATGTGTTTTGTGGATCTCCGCTGCTATCAATTCTTGTAATGGCAGTATATATTTGCCGCATTGGATTTAATGAGATGGAAACCGGAAAATCTGTTCCTAAAGCTAAAGACGCACCTGAATTTAAAAGCGACTTCGTCAGGAAAACATTTTTTTCCCTTTCAGAACCTATTATTGAAGAATATACCTCTCTTGATGAAGCAGCCATGTGATCAGGCTGCATGGAGACAATGACCCCCAGTTTTGAAAAACGTTCAATGTCATCCGAATCGATTACTTCAATATGTTCTATTGTATGCCTTGAGTCTCTTTTTCCATTCTTGCGTACAGCTTCTTCAAAAGCGTCTAAAGCTAAACGAATTGCCGCATCTCCAATAGCGTGAAACCTGATTCTAAATCCAAGTTCATCCGCTTTAACAACTCGATCAATCAATACTTCTGGATCTAGAGCTGGATGACCACAGATATCCAATTGATCGGAGTAAGGTTTCAGGAAGTAAGCGGTATGACCCGTGACTGTTCCATCAACAAATTGCTTTAATCCTGAGAATTGTAGTTTCTTTGATTCATATTTATTTCTCAGTATTTGAGCTTTGTCCAAATTGCCATCCAATTCAGGAGTGATATGAAATCTAGTCGTTAATCCTCCTTGCTTATCCAATTTCTCAAAAAGGTCATAGTCTTGAAGGAAGTAATCTATTGGCGCAAACAAATCGTTTACAGAAGTAATTCCATATCGGGATAATAATCGTAAAAACTCCTTTAATATCTTTTCTTTTTTATTTTGTGTTAATCGCAATGCCTCTTTTAAGACGATTTGCTGGGCGTCTTCATATAAAATTCCAGTAAGTAAACCATTCTTATCTCTTTCATAGCGACCAAAATCCGGATTACGTATATCCTCAGTAACTCCTGCTAATTCCATGGCCTTACTGTTCACCCATGTATAATGACCTTCAGCATGAAAAAGAACGACAGGACGATCTGGAATGACAGCGTCAAGAATTTTATAATGGGGCTCTTGTTTATCATGCCAATAACCTGCGTCCCATTGCATGCCAATAATCCATTCTTCCTCAGAACAATCTTTAGAAAATCCCAGTACTTTTGCAGCTACATCTTGAGCTGACCTGGCTTCAAATAAATTAACACTATTTAAACTTAGTGCACTAAACATGATATGGAGATGAAAATCATGAAATCCAGGCAAAATTAATTGATTTCCATAGTTAAATACTTTTGTCTCACTTCCTATAAAAGATTCAATCTCCGCTTTTGATCCTACACTCATAATTTTGTCACCTAAGATAGCAATTGCACCAGATGTCGGCTCATGTGCAAGCCCTGTAAAAATAGCATCACTGGAAAGAACAATATCTGCTTTTTTAATAGTCATGGAGTTTACCTCTTTTCATTTAAAATAATAAAACAGTAACTGATCATTGCACTAGTTTTACATCGAGTTCTTCTTTTTGCTCTGCAAAATTCAGTTCAGGAGGACGTTCCTTAAACATTTTTGTTAAGTACAATAAATATATGAATCCTACTGCCATCCAAGTAATCCCTAATACTAAAGAATGGATATCTAACTTTGTCATGAACAATATGGTTATACCGGTGCCTATTAAGGGAAGAAGTAAATATAAAACGATACTTTTAGGCGATCTCTGCTTCTGCCTCACAAAATAATGGATAAACACTGAAAGATTAACGAATGTAAAAGCAAACAGTGCTCCAAAATTAATGAAAGAAGTAGCTGTTGCGATATCCAAAAACACGGCACTCATTGCAACACAAGCAATGAGTAGGATATTGAATATGGGCGTTTGAAATTTTGGAGAAACATATCCGAATATCCTCTTAGGCAGAACATTATCTCTCCCCATTGCATATAAAATCCTGGCTCCGCTGCCTCCTGAAGCTATTGCAGAAGCAGTAGCAGATGTCACTACAACTGAAATAAACAAACTATTCAGAAAATTACCCCCGGTATAAATCATGATATCGACTATAGCTGTATCCGGTTTCTTAAAAGCATTGAAGTTCGGGAAAATGGATTGTGCAAAATAGGTAGATGCAACAAATAATATCCCCCCGATCAATGTCGTAGCATAAATAGCTTTAGGAAGTGTTTTTTTCGGATTTTTGGTTTCTTCAGCTAATGTAGTAACCGCATCAAACCCAAGAAAACTAAAACATAATAGAGGTACAATCGAGAGCAGATTATTAAAATTTACGTCAGGACTAAAAAAAGGATCCTTAGAAAACAACTCCCCGGTACCTTTTCCTGCTAAAAGCCCATTTATGCAAAGCAGGCTGAAGATAATAATAAAAAGAAATTGAAATATTACCAAAAAGGTATTCACATTTGCAGCAACCTTAATCCCAAAAATATTAATGGTAGTCACACCTATAATAAAAGAAATGATAACGGCAATGATAGGAATACCAGGGAAGTAAGCATTCACCATAATCCCAAAAAGTAATGCACTGATCATAGGACTGAAAAGATAATCCAATAAAATTACCCATCCTACGAGAAAACCAAGGTGTGAATTAATTCCTTTCTGCACAAAGGTATAAGCTGAACCGGTAGTGGGATAAACCTGAACCATTTTTGCGTAACTATATGAAGTGAATAGCATGACAATTAAAGCAATTATGTATGCTGTCGGAATCATTCCCTGGGTACGATCAATGGCGATACCATATGTGCTAAAGACTGTCACAGGCGCCATAAAGGAAAGTCCAAATACAATAACATATCTTGTATTCAGTGAACGCTTAAGCTCGGGTAATCCTTTCATCGCAAAGAGCTGCCTCCTTTATCAAATGTAATGACTACTTTTTATTGATTGACTTCTTTCGTACTTAATGCTGCAAGGCTGGCAAACTCATGTACAAGTGTTGCTGCTAAAAGTGAAGTGATTTGACTTGGATCATATGATGGCAGCACTTCAACCACATCATATCCTATAAAGTTAAAGTCAGTTAGGGCACGAATCATTTTAAGTGTTTCAAAGCTGCTAAAACCACCTATTTCAGGTGTACCTGTACCTGGAGCAAAAGAAGGATCAACGAAATCTATATCAAATGTCAAGAAACAAGGTGTGTTGCCTATGGTTTTTCTAATCTCTTTCAAAACATCTTCAAATCCGCGATTGGAAAGTTCACCAGTTGTAATCAAACGATAACCTAAATCAAGACTTGCCTGTAAATCTCCAGAGTGGTTTAGCGTACCTCGGATTCCTACTTGAAATACTTTATTTGCCTGCAGCAAACCTTCTTCGTGTGCACGAATAAATGGAGATCCATGCCAATATTTTTCCTCATAATATGTATCCCAAGTATCTGTATGAGAATCAAAATGAATCATGGCTACTGGGCCATATACCTTTGCCGCAGCTCGTAAACTAGCTAAAGTGACAGAATGATCTCCCCCTAATCCAATAGGTATGACCCCTTTGGACATCAATTCAAAAATGGATTCCTTCATTAGATCATAACTTCGATGAATATTATGGGGAATAACAGGGATATCCCCTATATCAATGGCATTCAATTGTTCAAAAGGATATACCTTATGAATAGGATGATAAGGAAACAGGGTCATGGATGCTTGGCGAATGGCTTGAGGAGCAAACCTGGCTCCCACCCTAAAAGAAGCAGCTGTATCAAAAGGCATACCCACAATTGCCAGCTTTGCATCATGCTTTTGAGAAGGTAAACGCATAAAGGTTCCTGTTGTACAAAACTCTGGCTTTACATCTGGTGTAAGTGGATATTTCATAAGTATCATCTCCTGGTTTTAAATAAAGATCATTTCATACAAATTTTACAACCACATATTGTAATCGCTTACAACTAATAATTCATTAGATTACTTTTTATTTCTAACACCTACTTTTTGAACCATATTAACTAACGGTAGTTAGTATTAAACCAAATATAAACATAGTTGTTAAAAAAGTCAAACTATTTTTTATTGTCTATCAAATCCACTTTTTGATCAAAGTAGCCTTATCTTTCAATCCTGCCTCTATTAAATTAAAGCCAACTATTCTTGTTACACCAACCTGCCCCTATAGCTTCATAAGAAAAAAAGCTGCTAAGCAGCTCCTAGACTGTAGACAAATTCAATGAAAATCAAGTTTGTTTGTGGGTTTATAAAACCTCGAACGTCGATTTCCACTACAGGCACTCGCTTTCCGCGGGCGGTCCGGGAGCCTCCTCGACTCGCTTTTCCCGCAGGAGTCTCGCACCTTCCGTTCCAATCAACTTTGTTTTGAAATTTTAGGTAAACCCCTTTTGTCGACAAACTGAGAGATGCATAAGCAGCTCCCTTATTGAAGTAAAAAAGCACCCATTAGTTCATTAAGGAAGGCATGCTTTATTAAAGAATTGCGCCCTTTAATGGAATAACACCTGAGTTTCTAATAGAATTATACACAGGTATCTTAACAAATAAGACACGACCTTAGTTACGTCGATCATTTTTCTTAACTTTGGCGATTATTAGTAATATCAATGGAAGCAGAAACCCGAATGTAATAGCATAAAACGGCCAGATTTCTGAAATGAATTTACTATAATGGACGATATTAGGTGTCATAATCAATGTAAAGGCAATCAAAAGGATACCAAACGGAAAAACCAGAGGACGATAATCCTGCAATTTTAACGTTTGTGCCAGACCTAAAACGGTCACATAAAAAAACAAACTAAATCTAATAAAAATGGTGATGAACCATATTATGGCTAGTATTGCTTCCAGCCGCGTCAGGAAATCAGCGATATTTATTTTCTTAGCCAACATATAGATTGGATAATTTTGTCTCGCTGTTAACTCTGTACCAAGTACAAGAATGGCTAACATGGTTATAATGATCAAAACACTTCCAGCCAACAATTGACCGACAAAAAGGCTTTTTCTTATTCTGTTTTTTTGACTCACGAACGGGAGTATCATTAGAACCGCAACCGGTTCAATAAACGGAAAGACAATAAATGGTATAGATCCCCTTATAACCGGTTTCAATCCTCCCTCCCATACGGGGTGCAGATTTTGAAATTTAATCTCAGGAAGTAGAAGAATCATCAATGTTGATACAAGTAATACAACAAAAGGAAAAAATATTTCCGCGCTTCGGGCCAAGGGTTCCAAACCGAGACGTGCGGCCATGAGGACGACACTCATAAAAAGAATCATGATCACTTGAATTGGGGTATCAGGCATAATATGAGTTATCATAAAATCCCCAATTTCACTCAAATAAGTCGCTGTGGTTATAAAAAAGTAGCTTATAAATAAAAGAGAAATTACTATTCCCAGCCACTTACCCAGAATTTTTTGGCTGTATTCCACTAATGTTAAATCAGGATAGCATTTCCTTAAAGCATCATATATAAAAACAACCAATAACGGTGCTATTGCCACGCTTATAATACCCGAAATCCAACCATCTTGTTTAGCTTCAGAAGCGACAATGGAGGGAATGACTAATATAGAATCTCCAAGCGTATATAAAATCACTAATATCGTCAGTTGACGGCTTCCGATTTTACCCTTCTCGAGCATTTTCATAAGTTCCTTTCACGACAAAACGGTAAGTTATATACAAACGGCAGAAATTCTGATTCCATAACCATTATTGACAGAAGAAGAATATACAAACCCTGCTGAGTACATGTTATTTTTCACTCCCGTTGATAGGATACCTTAGAGCTTCGATTTACTTTCTAATAATTCCACCTTATTCCGGGAGTATAGCTGCCCCAATAGCTCCATAAAAAAGAGCTGCATAAGCAGCCCAGACTGTAGACAAACTCTTTGAAAATTAAGTTTTTCTCAGTTTTTATTTGGTTTATAAAACCCCGAACGCTGATTTCCACTCCAGGCACTCGCTTTCCGCGGGCGGTCCGGGAGCCTCCTCGGCGCCTTGCGCCTGCGGGGTCTCCCCTCGACGGCTTTTCCCGCAGGAGTCTCGCACCTTCCGTTCCCATCCACTTTGTTTTGAAATTTAGATAAACCCCTTTTGTCTACAAACTCAAGCGGCCAAAGCAGCTCCCTTATTGAAGTACCTGTCACTAATAAAAGTAATAATTGTTATTTTAACGTCATTTTATTTTTTTGATTAAACAACAACATTTAACCTAACGTCCGCTTCACAAAAAACGAATTTTAATGTTCATTTTCCCTGTTTCTTTTTCCTTCAAAATATAGGGATGCCGATAGAA
Source organism: Bacillus sp. T-10(2022) (assembly GCF_056502895.1). Classification (NCBI taxonomy): domain Bacteria; kingdom Bacillati; phylum Bacillota; class Bacilli; order Caryophanales; family Bacillaceae; genus Bacillus; species Bacillus sp. T-10(2022). Next base: position 798,287 of record NZ_CP113518.1, on the reverse strand, counting down.
CAATGATTGCAATTAATACAACACCAGATAACCAAAATAAGTCCATATCCGTGATATACTCCACCACATTCAAGATAGAAAGCGCGAATATGGAAATTAGTAACAAAACATCTTTTTTGCTTTGTTTCCGTTTTTCAAAAAACAATCCTAGTATTTTTTCAAAAAATACTCCCATTCTTAAACACCTCCTTCACTGTTCCCTCCCCAAATTTACAGCAAAATTCAATTAAAGTCCGCCATCTAAACCGTCAATTTTTATCCCTCTGCTCCAATCACGGGTGACTTTTAATTCATTATCTATGATGGTTATCGTGAGCTCTCCTTCTTTCTCATAAGTCTTGGATGAATTCTCGTCATAAATCTTAAATACAGTTGTGTATGTGTAATCTACTGTGCCATCTTCATTTATGCTTTGTTCTTCAAGCTTCACACTTTGCACTTCAATGCTTTTATTGATTTCTTTGGCTACCAGTGCAGGCATTGAATAAAAACGGTTAAGAATTTGGGCATTATATTCATCTTCTGATAAATATCCTTTAATATTACCTGCAATTTCATCAAAGGTTGGAGGATTGGCTGGATCATTAATGGTATATCGTGCAGTATAATAGCCTTTAAATAACTTTTCTGCCTCTCCCAATTTGACCACATTTCCCTCTTTAACAAGGCTCCTCTCTGTAATTTCACCTTTTTCTTTGACCACTTCCTTGTTACATGCACCTATACATGAAAACACTGCGATAAACAACAAAAAGCTAAGAAATTTATTAATTTTTGCACCCTCATTTCCGTTTAAATTTCATTTGTTCAAATGAATTTCATTAGTATGAGCAGCTCTTAGATGTTCAAAATAAGGTAAGGGCGGACCACTGATCATTCAAGTTAAATAATAAAAAACAAAAAATATATTGAAATATCAATTTAATTTAGTTATAATACGATACGGTCTTAGTATTACTGTGTATATAATTTTTAGAAAATTTAATAATTTTCTAAAATAGCAAATTTTGGTTTTTTCGGAGGGTTTATTTTGTCTAATAAGGTTCCATCTTCATTTATAGTAGTGATTGGGTTCATGTTGTTTGCCCTTTTCTTTGGGGCAGGGAATTTAATTTTTCCGCCAATGCTTGGTCAATCAGCAGGTATGAATATCTGGTCAGCAAATGCAGGGTTTTTGGTCACAGGAGTAGGATTACCGTTACTTGGTGTGCTGGCACTCGGTTTTTCTGGAAAAGATGACTTACAATCATTAGCGAGCCGTGTCCATCCAGTCTTTGGTATTGTATTCACAACCGTCCTTTATTTAGCCATTGGTCCTTTATTCGCAATGCCTAGAACAGGAAACGTTTCTTTTGAGATCGGTGTAAAACCATTTTTGCCTGAAGATTCAGGTCCATTGCCTTTACTTATTTTCACCATCATCTTTTTTACAGTTTCGTGCCTTCTTTCGCTCAATCCTGCGAAAATTGTCGAAATTGTGGGGAAAGTTTTAACACCCATCAAGTTGACATTCATTGGAATCCTGGTGGTAGTCGCCTTCGTTAATCCAATTGGAGATTTTCAAGCACCTGCAGAGCATTATATGGTTCAACCATTTTTCAATGGGTTCAGAGAAGGTTATTTAACCATGGATACTCTTGCATCTTTTGTTTTTGGCATCATCATCATTAATGCCATCAAAGAAAAAGGTGCTAAAACAAAAAAACAAATAATGATCGTTTGCGGGAAAGCAACTGCCATTGCGGCTGTTATCCTTGCCACCATTTATACAGCTCTCTCTTATATGGGTGCTTCAAGCGTTGGGGAACTTGGACGCTTGGATAATGGAGGCATTGTCTTGGCGAAAGTCTCGGATTACTACTTTGGAGCATATGGTGGGCTATTATTAGGATTAATGATCACAGTGGCTTGCATAACGACAAGCGTAGGACTCATTACATCTTGCTCGACATACTTCCATAAGCTTTTCCCAAATCTGCCTTACAAAACGATTGCCATAAGTTTATCCATATTCAGTGCAATCATTGCCAATATTGGACTAACCGAGTTAATTGCCATTTCTGTACCTGTTATGACAGCCATTTATCCATTGGCCATTGTTTTGATTTTCCTAACATTTCTTCATTCTTTATTTAAAGGAAGACCTGAAGTTTATCAAGGCAGTTTACTTTTAACATTCATCGTCAGTTTATTTGATGGTTTAAATGGAGCAGGTGTACACATTTCATTCATCAATGATTTCTTCACTGCAATACTTCCTATGTATGAGGCAGGACTAGGATGGGTCATCCCTGCCATTGTTGGAGGATTCATTGGGTATGCCAGCAGCGTCTTAAAGTCGAAATTCAATCACCAAATAGATTAATGATATAAATCAGACCAGGAATATTGACTGTAGACAAATTCGAAGAAAAGCGAGTTTGCCTACAGTTTTTTTCTTTGACAAACGTTTCAGAAATCCACTCCCTATCCGCCGATCGCCTGCCAAGCAGTTATTCGGCAGATTTGTCGACAAACTGATATGGATAGTTGGCCATTAAAGAATCACATTTCTTTAACTTCTATTTCATTCCGTAATTTCTTCAACAACTGAAAAATCTGTCCTCGATGATGTGATTCATGTTCAACCAAATGGTAAACGACCCATTCAGGCGTAACGTCATATTGTTCAAGTACCCTCGGTTTGCGCCAATCCGTTAAATCCATTGTGCGAAAGTTTGAAAGAAATACTTCACGCACCTTATTGAGGCGGTAGAAATGTTCTTCTAATGTTTGTCCTTCAATGTGGTTTAGGGAGCCATCTTCGGCACGGCATCCTAATGGAAACAACGCGCGTATTTCCGAATCCCATTCCGAAACAAGGACCTCCTCGTATAACCAATCTGCCTCTATCAGAGCTATGTGATATAACATCGAGCCAATCGTTTGCCTTTCATCGATTTTCGTATCAAGTATATTTTGGCTGATTCCAGTCAATTTCGTTATAAGCGTACGGCGAACATCCTCCAAACACCATAGCCACCGCCCAATTTCTTCTTCATATCCCGGTAATGCAGATACCAGTAATGCTCTTCTCTCCACTAAGATCAATCCTCCTCTTCATCAACATACATTCTATTTAAAAGTGTTGTCTCCTCCTTTAAAATAGAAAATTACCCTTTAGAGCAGGACAAAAAGAGCAATCTTTAAGATTGCTCTTTCGCTTGTTCATGATTTTTTTCGTTTTATGTTATTCGATATCTTCGAAATTAACTCCCCAAAAAAAGATTGGCTCTCATCTCGTCTGTTATACGCCTGCTTTTTAGATAATCCTGTTCCCGTTCTTGTTCAACCATCATGCGTTGCTCCAGTTTTTGAGCATATAGTGCATAGCCGATTCCATGAGCCTGAAACATCGCTTTTTCCATTGCCGACGTGTACGTTAATTCGAGAAAATTAATGAAGAATCAATCCTTCCCATAGTGAATTTCGTACTCATCTTATCATTGAAAGTGATAACTCACAAAGTTGCTACGGCCCCATATTCACTGATAATTCAGATTTTTTAACGACTGTTTCCATCTCCGTGTCCATAAACGCCAAATCCCTCCATTTTCCTCTAATTTCCTTTTTTCACTCACTAAAAAATAATCTTATTTTTGGGCAGATTGAGGAGTTGGAGTTGTTTTTTTAAGACAAATTAAAAATCCCATTAACAAACCTGTTGTTAATGGGACTGAATGTTTATTTATATGAACCGAAAATTTCCTTTGCCAATCTACGCCCAGTAGGAGTCGCCGCAAGGCCGCCCTCTGCCGTTTCACGAAGTGCAACCGGCATGGTCAATCCTATTTTATACATGGCATCGATAACTTCGTCACATGGAATGCGGCTCGTAATGCCTGCAAGTGCCATATCAGCTGCCGTTATCGCGTTGGATGCACCCATTGCGTTACGTTTCACGCAAGGAACTTCAACCAATCCAGCCACTGGATCACAAACCAATCCAAGCATATTTTTCAAAGTGATCGCCATCGCTTCTGCGGCTTGGCTTGGTGTACCGCCGGCCAGTTCCACTATCGCAGCTGCGGCCATTCCACTTGCCGAGCCCACTTCTGCTTGGCAGCCACCAGCCGCTCCGGAAATGGAAGCATTGTTTGCAACCACGAATCCAAAAGCAGCGGAAGTGAAAAGGAATTCAATCATCTCTGCCCGGGTCGGGTTTAATTTTTCTTTCACGGCAAATAATGTACCGGGAACAACACCAGCAGAACCTGCAGTCGGAGTGGCACAAATCATTCCCATTGCTGCATTCACTTCATTCGTTGCAACAGCCTTACTGACGGCATCCAATAATAAATTACCGGCCAGTGCCTTGCCCGACTTGATATAATCTTGCAAAAGAACGGCATCTCCGCCCGTTAGGCCTGTCACGGATTGCACACCTTTCAGACCTCTTTCCACCGCTTGTTCCATCACTGTCAAATTCCTGTCCATCTTTTCAATAATCTGTTCTCTCGACAGGCCCGAGAACTCCATTTCTTGTAAAATCATGATTTCCGCGATTTTTACATTTTTACTTTCAGCAAGTTCAACCAACTCTGCTACATTTCGGAACATGTTTGTACCTCCATATCTATGCCAACACTTTTAATGATGATCATTCAACCATCCTTATGACTTGCGACACATTTTCCAATCCTTCAATTTCCTTCATGACATCGCTCTGGATTTTCTGATCGACTTCAATCACCATGAGGGCCATTTGACCTTTTTCCTTCCGTGAAACTTCCATATGGCCAATGTTAATTTCATGATTCGCCAATACTGTCGAAACGGAAGATATGATTCCAAACACATCGTTATGCACAACTAAAATGGCTGGGTTTTCACCCGACAATTTAAGCTTGAACGTATTCAGCTCCGTTATTTCTATCGTTCCGCCACCAATCGAGATCCCAACAAGTTCCAATTCTTTATCTTCGTCGAACAGTCTGATTTTGACTGTATTAGGATGATCCATCACAGTATCCTCGATTGTAAAGGAAACGTCCATACCGGCTTCTTCCGCTATCGTTAAAGAGGCAGGAATTCGTTCATCATCCGTATCGAAATCCAATATCCCACCTACGACAGCAACATCCGTACCGTGTCCCCTGTAAGTTTTTGCAAAAGAACCATATAAAGAAATAATGGCTTTCTTCGGTTGCTTTCCGAATAATGTTCGTGCTACTCTGCCAATTCTGGCAGCTCCTGCTGTATGTGAGCTTGAAGGTCCAATCATGACGGGACCGATTATATCAAATGCAGATCTGTATTTCATCGCGTAATGCCCCATTTCTGGCAGTATATTTTTTAACCGTCTTTTAAGGGTAAATGAAAATCAAAAAGCGGCATAATTACTATATTAAAATATTTTTATCTTTTCTGCAATGAAAACCCTTTCATTGCATATCCCATATTAACATATATTACATAACATACCTACCAAAATTTTTATTATTTAACGAGATGTCAATGTTTGATTTTTCAGTATTTAAAGATAATTAACCATAAATGATTAACTTTGTAGTGAAGCATGAAAAAAGCAGCCTGGTGGCACTTTCAGTTTGTAGACAAAAAGTCGTGAGCACTTGCATGATCACGATTTTTTCTTTTTAAGCAAACCAGCTAATAATAGCTATTCAATTCCTCCATTAAAGGGTGCCTTTATTGAATAAGAAGGCCATTCCCTCGACCGTTCACGCACTTTATTCGGTCTACCACGCACTCGATTCGACCGTTCACGCACTTTATTCGACCTACCACACACTCGATTCGACCGTTCACGCACTTTATTCGACCTACCACACACTCGATTCGACCGTTCACGCACTTTATTCGACCTACCTCCCACTCGATTCGACCGTTCACGCACTTTATTCGACCTACCACACACTCGATTCGACCGTTCACGCACTTTATTCGGTCTACCACACACTCGATTCGACCGGTCACGCAGTTATTCGACCTACCACACACTCAATTCGACCGTTCACGCACTTTATTCGACCTACCACCACTCGATTCGACCGTTCACGCAGTTATTCGGTCTACCTCCCACTCGATTCCGACCGTTTACGCACTTTATTCGACCTACCACACACTCGATTCGACCGTTCACGCACTTTATTCGACCTACCGCCCACTCGATTCGACCGGTCACTCACTTTATTCGACCTACCACACACTCGATTCGACCGTTCACGCGGTTATTTTAGCAGGGTCTCCGCTAGCCAGTTAAACCAACCCTCATCTTAACATCATGTTTGCACTTTCAACCCCTTGTGTAAACAAACTAAAAAGCAGCCATCAGGCTGCTTTCCCATTCCAACTCCGATTTAACTCGCTTTTTTCTCATTGATGGATTTAGCGGCACCCCAAATTTCGGATGCCCATTCCGGATGGTCAATGAAAGGATTGCGGTTATTTTGCCAGTCATAAATGACATCATTGCGATGGCTCTCGAAATCGTCGACTGGATCGAGTTCATTCCATTTCAGAAGTGTCGATAGCTTTCCATGTAGGGGCTTCGGATACGTATTGACTGTATCGGATAATTCAAGATCCAACTCGCCGCTTCCCTCATAACGGACGGCCATGTAAAATAGCATCCGTGCTATATCGCCTTTAACATGATTTGGCGGCTCCCATGAATCTGAATCAAACTTACATTCACATCCGCTATACGTTTGACCTCCCTCGTCGAAATCAAGGTGGCCCCGTTTACCATTCACTGTCACATCAGCGGGACGGAGGTGATGAAGGTCTGTCCCGGGACCTTTGCTTGTCCCAAAATCACCGTGGGACTTTGCCCAAACATGTTCGCGGTTCCATTGTCCGGCATTGCCCCCATTCGCGTTCTCCGAGATGGATTTTCCAGAGTAAAGCAAGATGACATTCTGTTTGTTCACCGGATCTTCATCCGTTTCTTTAAGGGCATTCCACACTTGATCATAAGATAACATCGTATGGCCCTTAATTATCGAGTGCAGAACCGATTTCAATTCCGTTCCCGTTTTTCCTGCCGCCGTTTCGTAATAAGCTTCGAGCGGCTTATCATTCGAAACGGTCAGCGTGAAACGGACAACCGTTTCCGATAGCTGGTCCTCGGCCTTGACTGCGACAAGGTATGTTCCAGCTTCATTTGCAGGAAGGGTTAATGTCTGGTCTGTGACTGTACCGATAGTGGATGAAAAGGTCAGCTTATCTCCATCTGGATCTGAAAAGTGCTCACTCAAATCGATGGTGACCTTGGAACCGGCTTTCACTTCAAGATTTTCCATGTTTTTCGTTACGACGGGCGCATGGTTTTCTTTAGGGTCGAAAGGGGAAGCAATTGCTTCCCCTTTCGAATCGACAAACTTGATATTCGATGTGTCGACACCTTCTGTGACCGACCATTTCTGAACATTTTCAGCGCCCCTGATTTCTTTTACATTGGCATTATCAATGATGACTTCCTTCACCGCCATGCCTCCAAAATCAATGATTGCGCCTTCCTTATCCGGTTTTATCGACACAGCAGCATTCTTAAGCCCAAGGCCTTTGAGTACAGCATATGAACCTTTTAACCAGATACCTTCTTCGATGCTGGATGTTTCATCAAGATTGATCAAAGCACTAGGTGAAGCAATCGTAAGTTTTTTTGTTTTAACGTTTGTCAGATTATATGTTTTTTCTGGAGCAGGCGTTTCAACTCCACCTGATTCAGATAAAGTGGTTGAAATCAATACAGGGTCATGATCACTTGCCCTTCCGTGAACTTCCATGAAGGATGAATTAATATGGACAATATCGACTTTTGTGGCCGCGGCCATATTATTCGATACAAGGATATGGTCCAGTACTTGTGAATTGCCTTGATATGTGTAAGAATAACGTTTTTCAAATGGAACTTTCTCGATCATATTGGTTAGGTCTTTGCCCTTTAATGTTTTAAGCGGAGCCGAAAATTCAAAATCATTAAAGTCTCCAAGCAGGACGATATTCGCTTTGGCATCCTGTGACTTGATATCACTAACAAACCGATTGACGATAGAGGCAATTTGAAGCCTTTGCGTTTCACTTGAAAGGACAGGAGGCTGGTTTTTGCCGAATAACGGCTGGTCACCGCCCTTGGAATTAAAGTGATTGGCTACCACCACTACGCTTTCACCTTTAAATTCGAATTGAGCGGCTAGAGGCTTCCTGCTTGAAGTGAAGGCGGGATCGGCAGGCTCGATTCGTCCAGGGTTCAAGGTAAGTTTTCCATCTTTGAAGGCCACGGACTGTGTTGCCGTTCCTTTCGTTCCTTCAGTCAATTTGACGCGGTCGACATTATATAAAAAGCCTACCCGGATATTCCCGCCGGGTGCCCCGCCATCAAGTTTATCTTCCGGTGCGATATCGATGTATTGATATTGCGGTCCGCCCAGCTCTTTTATTTTGTCGGTTAACTTCTTGGCACTTTGGGCAGAATCAGTTGTCCCGCTATCTGTTGCCCCATCATTATCTTGCATTTCCGTTACGCCGATGATATCGGGTTGTTTTAGATTTGTAATGATGGATGTTGCGATCGTTTCAACTTTCGAATTAGCGGTTTGAGTCGAGAAATTCTCGATATTATAGGAAGCGATCGATAGCTTATCAGCATCCTTCTCTAAGGATGTCACTTCCCGAGCCGTACCGCCATCCTTTAATGCCGGCAGCTGAGCTTTATCCGTCAGTACCCTATAGTTGCTATATCCATAGCTGATGACACCTGTAACCGAGCCTTCAAAGAAATCACCGGTTTTAGCTGTATATGATTCATCATTTATATCCAGGGTAATTCTTTCAGGATTGAAATCCGTTTCCGTTATTTTGACGCCTCCGACTGCAGTCGTCGTTTCCATATACCCCGGAATCACGACCAATTCACCATAGTCTTGAGGAGCAACCACTTTCGGGTTATATACTTCTACGAGCATTCCTTCCAAACTCTCGTAGAAATCAATGCCGTCTTCACTTGGGTTAAAGTCTGTCAATCTATCATCATCGATGTTCTCAGACGGCGGAATGACATCCTTTCCAATGATGATCGGTTCTGGCATAGCTGCAGTGCCAAGCTTTTCAATCGTAGTATTGGTCAATTCAGTTGTCGGCAGATCCGTCGTTTTCATTTCAGCGTATCCTTCGATATACCATTCGGCAACTTTACCTGCCACTTTGACATGATCTCCCGCTTTCAGGCCATGTGCTTTGTTGTACACAAGTATTCCCTCGGATGTCGTTAAGTCCTTATCCGGGTTGGGATCTTGCATGTAAAAGTTATTCGCATCTTTTACATAAGTGACGACACCTTCCACACCCGAGACGAGTTGAGTTTCATAAGATGAAAAATGATTCATCCCCTGTATGTCACGAATCTTCACTTCAGTGGTTTTGTTAACGGTATAGGCAAATGTGAAAACTTCCGATGTCTTGTCATTGACTGCGATTGCCTTGATGACAGTATCTTTCGTTAAAATGATAGGTTCTGTGTACAAAGCACTTGAAGACGTCGGTGTGGATCCATCCAGCGTATAATGGATTTTCGCTCCTTCCCAACCAGATTCAAGTGATACCTTTGTATTTTCACTAACCGTACCAGGGAAAATATCCGTGTATACGGCTGGTTTGTTCACGAGTTCATAATCTTCAAGACCACGCGGCTTCAACTGATACGTGTCATTGAACCTCGATCCGATTCCGGTTACGGAAATGACATCCCCTGCTTTAAAGCTCTTCACGAAATCTTCATAACTCGAACCGGTCCGGTTATCATGGCGAACGACAACAGATTTCCCTTCAGTATCTTCCGCCTTGAATTCGAATGTTCCGTATGTTCCCGATGCTGCCAATTCTGTAATGGTCGCCTTATCAATGGTGACCAGCTCACCTTGTGTTTCCTCATTGACCCCTGAAGCATCAATTTTTTGGATATCAGGAAGTTCATTATCAGAAGATACGACTTCAAGGGAAGTTGGTTGGATTTGTAATTCCTTATTATAAGCGGATACTTGTCCGATTAATCTAACCTTATCCCCTTGCTTTACTTCCGCAGGCCACGAAGAACCATAAACATATAGCCCTGCCGTTTCATCTTGGATATAAAAGCCTTTTCCTCCCCAATAACCAAGCCCCGTCGTGACTACCCCATCGACCTGCACGACATCTTCAGTATTCGTGCGTGCTTCGGCTATGGAGTCCAGCACCTTCACATCAGGCTGTCCAGGAGTCGTTCCTCCATCAGTGATGATTTTGTAATCCGTTGCGGATTTCAGGCCGGGTACTGAAAAGTACTTTTCCAGCTTTCCCGTAATCATCAACTGCGCTTTAAATAATTCCGGATGTTCGACTAGATTCAACGCCGTACGGATATTACCGGCCGGAAGCTGAACAGGCATGATTTTCTTTACATCCGTTTCATCCGGACTATCCGCAATACCTATGTTCGTACTTTCCGTAAAAGGCGATGTTTGCTGATAGCTTGTACCGCTTTTAGCTGTACCCACGATGTATCCCTTCACCGTCGCCGTTCCGCTGTTATTATTAATCGCTTCTGTTACGGATATTGTCCCTTCCGCTTTTGCAGCGGCTGCATTTGGCAAAACCGTTGACAGCACGATCAGTATGGCAAATAAAAGCTTGCTTATCCCGTTCTTCTTCAAAATCTCAACCCCTCCAACTTTTTTTCGTAGGCTCAGCAATCATTTGAATACCGCTTAAAGAATGGTTTCGCCATTCACCGTGACACCGCTCATGCTCACGGTCTTACCGTTAAGTCCCGATAAATCCAAATTACCCTCGACTGTAACCTGTGAAAAAGTAAAGTCATCCGGAGGAGTTCCTGTTAATGTAAGATTCCCTTTAACCACTGCATTTTCCAATGAAGCAACATCAGTAATATCAACAACTACATTACCTTCATGTGTTTTTGGCGCATCAGCCGTTCCGCCAAAGTCTTTGGCCAATACCACAGTTGGGTCTGTATTGCTTCCGGCCACATCCTTGATGCGTCCTTCGATGCTTGGATCGACAGTTTTCAGCCCGCTTACATAATCCCGTAAATTCTCCCAATCAGCGAGTCCGATATCCGTCACTCTTCCTTCTTCATAAGCTTTCTTGAAAACGGTGAATCCATCTCCGCCCTTGGCTGTAAAAGCATTGGTCGCCACGACATATTCCTTCGCTGCATCCAATTCGGAATATGTTCCATCTTGTCCAAGGACTTCAGCCTTTGTCACACGATTGCCTGCTTCCTTTGAACTATCGTAGCTGAATTTCATTCCGGAAACATGCAGGAAGCCGCCATTTTCCTTAGGAGCGAGGCTTACACTATGCTCTAATGCTTCATTGATTTCTGCACCCGTAAGCTTCATCGTCGCTAACGTATTCCCAAACGGTAAAACAGTCAGTATTTCCCCTAAAGTGATCTCACCTTGATCAATACTAGCGCGGATGCCCCCGCCATTTTGGAAAGCAATGACCGCATCCTTATTGAATTCTTTTGCTTTACTAAGCATTCCGTCTGTAATTAAATTACCCAGTTCGGTTTCATTTTTACGAACACTCGGTTTCGTTTCATCCCCTGCATCACGCGGTGTGTCCAAAGCCTTCACAGCTGTTGCCCCAGTCTTCGTTTCCTTCAGCTCCTTAATCTTCGAGGAGTATGTTTCGAGCACTTTTGCCGCTTCAGGATCATCCTGTTTTTCAGAAAGCTTAATCAGCTGTCCGGCTTGTCCGACAATCTTGCCTTTCTTATCGAATTTCACATCGATCGTTCCTAAAAAGTCGCTATACTGATACCCTTGAACGATGACTGTCGGATCTTTGGTTTTCCCTTTATCATCTTTGTCAACAATAACGGGGGCGTTTAACTGCGTATGGCTATGTCCGCCCACAATCACGTCGATGCCTTTGACCTTGGCAGCTAATGTTAAATCATTGTCATAAGCTGCATTGTCATCATAACCAATATGGGATACGGCAACTATCTTATTGACACCCATGCCTTTGAACGCCTTGACCGCTTTTTCGGCTTCTTCAAGGTAGTTTTCGAATTCTATACTTCCAGGACTTGAAATATCTTTCGTCTCTTCCGTTGTAAGCCCGAAGAACCCTACCTTTTGGCCATCCACTTGTTTTACGATTCCATTGTATATCTTCCCTTGCTCCGGCTTACTTGAAATCATGTCCGAGAATAGTCCCTTGAACTTATCATCTTTGGAGAAGTCCACATTCGAACTGACAAATGGGAACTGTGCCCCTTTAATGAAGTCAGCCAAAGCTTGATGCCCTTCAGCGCTTGATCCCAAGTCAAACTCATGATTCCCAAATGTCATGACATCATATTTCATTAAATTCATGAAGCGAAGATCAGCTTGCCCTTTGAATTCATTAAAATAGAGCGTTCCCGAGAATACGTCACCAGCATCCACCAAAAGAGCTTGCGGTTTACTCTTACGCACTTCTTTAACAGCCGTCACCCTTTTGGCTACATTGTCCAAGTGGGCATGCGTGTCATTCGTATGCATCAAGGAAAGCGTGATTGCCTTCGCCGGATTTTTCAAAGCTTCTTTAGCAGCTGCCACTTTCTTATCCGCCAATGCTATTTTCGCTTCGAATTCCTTTCGGTCCGACTCCTTGATCCCATTTAAATGGATGTCGGCTCTCGCCTTTTTAGCCGCTTTTATCTGTTCTTTCGTTTTAAGTTCCCCATTGGCAAGAGCTACATAGGCATTGACCCGTTTTGCCACTTCTTTTTTCTTTTCTGCATATACCGCTTCATCATACTTACCTTTCACCTCTTTAACATAAGCATGAATGGCTTTACCAAGTTTGGATGTTTTGCTGACCTTTTTCAACTGCGAAGAAACGGTATTCATCCGGTTGTCCGCGGTCTTTAAATCACCCTTCTTCACCCAGTATGCAGCTTTTTCATAGTAGTACGGAACTTTCAGGTCACCGTTCAAAGCTGTTTTGGTCGATTTAGTGAATTTATTATATAGAAGCTTTTCGATTTTCGCACCGTAAACCGTATCTTTTATATCTTTGTCTGTCTTTTTCACGGCTTTATCCAGTGCATTATATTGATCCCTGATATCATTTGATTTTTTGGCGATGATGGAATTCGTAAAGGCGTTAATCGATTTATCATGGGCAGCTTTTGCTTTTTCAGCCGCTTTATACCCTTTTACATAACCTTCAGAACGAGTGATGTACTTATCATAAGCTTCGATTTCTTTGTATTTGGCATCTTTTTCTTTTTTGCTTAGCATTGATTTTTTAATGGTAGAGTTGATGTCTTTTTTTGCTTGTTTTGCAGACTTGATTTGTTTTTCAACAGTGGACACTGAAGCGAGTTTAGAAGTGTAGAAATAGGTGTCGAATGGTTTTTTGATGGCGGCCTTGGCCGTTTTGATTTTACTATTCAGGCTAGTGGCAGCATCCGAAGGTGCCGGTGCTACTGCTACGACCGCTGTCGCAGCCATCATGGTAGCGGATGCAATTTTTACGATTTTCTTTTTCCCCATTATCGTTAATCCCCCTATAAGTTCTATACTGACATAACATTCTGCTAACTTATCCATAGAATTGACACGCTTTTCCAAAAATTTAATTCCGACAAATTTACTTACCCATACACAAATCCACCCTACTTTTTTCCTCTAAAGATCCGTGTATCTCCTATATTACAACAAAATAATCCAATTTTAAAACAAATTTACAATACATCACGGAATATTAACAGAATATTATCATTATAATCACCCCAAAATACCTAGTGGCTAATTGATGATATATCAAGAAAATTAATTAGTGGTAAAATAGAATCAGTTTTTTTGGAATAACCCTTGGTCTTTATACCTAATTGCTAAAAATCAAAAAAGGGAGAGATTTAAATCTCTCCCAGACTGCAGACAATGACGAAGAAGACTAGTTAGCCTCCAGTTTTTTTAAAAAAAGTCCAGTTGATTTCAGAGGTTTGCACTTTATTCGACCTTCCACGAATTTATTCGACCGTTCCGGCACTTTATTCGACCTTCACCGTACTTTATTCGACCGTTCACGAATTTTTTCAACCTTCACCTCATTATTCGGACTCCGGAGCATTTTTTCCGATCCACGCATTAAATACACTCCCTTTTGCCATCAATATTTACCTATTCTTATGGGAGGATTCAAAAAAAAGAGCATCAGTTACGATGCCCTTGTCGAAATTTTCATATCAATGCTTCAAGAAAGTCCCTTGCCGATACTCAAAGTATGCCTGATCGATTTCCTCTTCAGTATTCATGACAAACGGTCCGCGGGCAACAACAGGCTCCATTAAAGGTTCTCCTGCATATAAAACAAGTCTTAAAGGTTCAGTTGCCGTTATATCAACTTCACTTTCCCCTGATTCTTTACAAGCACCCAGCCATAAGACCTGTCCCTTTGAGGCTCTCACTTCGTTGTTACCGAAGATTCCGCTTCCTTCTATTAGATAGATGAATCCGTTGAAGCTTCCTGGTAAATTCTGTGTGACCGATGCTCCTGGCTCCAGAACCATCTCCACCATCGTCACGGGAACATGGTTTTTCGTTGTCGAGATAACATCCTTGGATGATCCGGAAAAGACACGGATCAGTGCTCCTTCTTCTTTTCTGACCGGCATATCTTTTGCCATTAAGTTTTGATATCTTGGTGTCGTCATCTTTTCACTCCGGGGAAGGTTGACCCAAAGTTGAAGGGAATGGGCAGTCACACCTTCGGAAGGCACCTCATTATGCACGACGCCGCTTCCCGCTGTCATCCATTGGACATCACCAGGTCCAAGTATCCCTCCATCCCCGGTATGACTGTCATAGTGCTCGATCGTTCCGTCAATGACGAATGTAACGGTTTCGATTCCCCTGTGCGGGTGAATATCGAATGATCCCTTTTGAAATTTATCCTCCATCATTAAAAGGAACGGATCACTCTTTTCCCAGTTTCCTGGTTCTATGATTGGTCCGGCCGTATGAATCGGACTATACCTTTGAAGCTTCACATCTTTCACTTCGACAATATCCCGTTTAAAATGATTTTCACTTTTCATTACTCCATTCCTCCCTTAAGTTACTAGTAAACTGATAAGAATGCTATCATTATGGCTGCCTGATCCAGTCTTAGGATTCCTCCTGGCTGGGATTAGGCACTTCCATCTGTAAACTATGTCTATGAATCTTTATCATCATCTCATGCATGCGCTTCTTTTCTTCATCATCCAATATATCGAATAATGAAGCTTGGAAATCGGATTGAATAGGCATGACCTTTTCCATTAACTCTTTCCCTTTTTCCGTTAATGAAATATATTTAACCTTCCATTGTTGATTACGGACGATCAAGTTCTCTTTTTCCAGCCTTGTCAGCATATGTGATACGCCTCCACGGCTTATCGTTAGGTGCTCCGCTAATTCGATTTGTGAAACAGGCTGATGGATAAGCACTTGTGCCAACATATCGAATTGTGCAGCGGTTACGCCGAAATGCTGTAAGTGTTCATTCGAAAGCTGATTGCTTCTTTGATAAAAACGAACCATTCGCAGCCAAATCAGCAAACTCAATTTGTTCTCATCCGAAAATCCCCGTCTATCCATGTTAAGCCTACCTCCCATCTTTGATGCACCATCAGTTTACTAGTAATTTGATAACAAGTCAAATCGTTGGGCCTTTGACTTGTTGAAGCAGTATCCCCAACAGGCGGACCTTACCAACAGGCAATCTATAGGGGATATTCACTTTGCAAAGATATAATTAACAGAACTACATTACTCCCTTTTTTAAGCTGGATAATATAAGATCATGCTTAATCGAGTCAATGTTTCCCCTGAATTATGGTAGGCATGCGGTCTGTCAGCCTTGAACCTGATAGAATCACCATTCCTTACTGTATATTCTTCGTTATTTACACGTACAGTCACTTCCCCTTCAAAAACAGTTATGTACTCTTCCGTTCCATCCCTATGCGAATCGGAACTTAGGAATCCACCTTTTTCTATCTCGACTGAATATACTTCAAAGCGCTTCTCATCCTCAAAGGGAAAGTGGGGATAAACTCGATATTTGCCGTTATCTTCAGATAATGATTGAATTTCACTTTTTAAAACAATTTTTGTATCCGGCTGCGGACTATTTATCAATGAAGAAAATGAAATCTTTAATCCATTGGCTATTTTCCAAATTGTTGTAATCGTAGGGCTCGATCCTCCCCTTTCTATTTGTCCGATCATCGTTTTGCTTACTCCAGTTAATTCTGCAACCTTTTCAAGACTTAATTTTTTACTTTCCCTGATGGCTTTTAAATTGTTAGCAATAATAAAATTTATCTCTTCCATAAAAATGCTCCTTATTTACAATATAACGTCCGCATTGTACAATAAAAAGGAAGTCGTTATAATGTCACTTTTGGACATTATAACATACAAAGGGGAGTCAACCATGCCTTTACTATCTTTTTTGCTATTTGTTTTTATTACGAGTTTCACTCCAGGTCCAAATAACATCATGGCCATGTTATTTGCGAACAAGTACGGGTTAAAAAAGACGATTAAATTTTGTTTCGGGGTAGGTGCCGGTTTTTTTGTAATAATGTTATTGTGCAGTTATTTTAATGTTTTGCTTGAAAATTTCATACCAAAGATTGAATTTATCATGACGATCCTAGGTGCAATTTATATGCTGTATCTGGCCATAAAAATCATTTCCAGTTCAAATAAAGATAAGGACGATAATGATGACAGGAACAACAGTTTTATAGCTGGCATGCTTTTACAATTCATAAATCCAAAAGGCATCCTATATGGCATCACGGCAATATCGACCTTCATACTACCTTATCACTCTTCAAATTTCAGCTTACTATTCTTTTCATTATTTCTGGCTTTTGTTGGTTTTATGAGTACGTTCTGCTGGAGTATGTTCGGTTCTGTTTTTCAAACGTTTTTATCAAAGTATCGAAGTCAGTTTAATGTAATCATGGCTTTGTTATTAGTGTATAGTGCCATTTCGATTCTTGTACACTAAAAAAGGTAAAGGTTTGATCCTTCATTAAGAAGATTGCCCGCGGAAAGCGAGTGTCTGCCAAGCCTCATCAAAGTAAGTGCCTGTGGGGTCTCGGCTAGCCAGTAATTCGGCAGGAGTGTCGCAAATTTCTTCAATCCAATCCCAAAAAGACCACTTATAGCGGTCTTTTTGAATTCTATATTTTCCGATTCATCCAGGTTTCATTATGGCATCCTCGATTAAGCTTCTGAATTTTTTGTCCATTTTTATTTCTTAATGAACTCTGATTGTAAGCGATTGTTAACGTTGTTATAAAAATCCGGTAATTCCTCAAGTGCATTTCGAAAAGTTAATAGGATCTTATCGATTCCAATTGCTTGAAGTTCCTGAATTTTGCTTGCAACTGATTCGTAACTGCCGATCAACCCTGTCCTGAATCCTTCATTATTAGCAACAAAATCACTAATAGAGGATGCATTTTTCCACATGCCTTTCGTATCTTTACGGTTTTTGAACTGTGCTATCGCCGTATCATCTGCCTGTTCGATGATATACCGATATTCGCTTTTTGCCTCCTCTTCCGTTTTTCTGGCAATGACAAAAGCATTAACGGCAAATTTAACTTCACGACCATGATTTTGTGCTACAGCATTTACATAATTCATTTGTTCTTTCAACTCTTCTATGGAGGCTCCATTCATAAAGTAATAATCGGATAATTCCCCGGCCATCTCTTGGGAATCTTGGGAATTACCGCCTTGATAGATTGCTGGATATGGTTTTTGAATCGGTTTCGGTGCCAATATCGCATTCTTTATTTGATAATAGTCCCCTTGAAAAGAAAAATTATCGGTCGTCCACAATCCTTTTAAAACTTCTAGGTATTCCCTTGAACGTTTATACCGCTCTTCATGCTTAATCCATTCTATCCCAAACATTTCTTGCTCTTCTTTAAACCAACCGCTGACCAAATTTATGTGGAATCTCCCATTTGAGATAATGTCGATGCTTGAACTTACTTTTGCGAGGGTTGCAGGGTGAATGAAGCCTGGTAAAACCGCAGCAATAAAATGAACTCTTTCGGTATACCCTGCCAAAGCGGTAATTACTGATAAGGGATCAAGTTGACCTCTATCCGTCGAGCTACCTCCGATACTGCCAACATAGCGAATGGCATAAAGGATGGAATCCACTTGTAGCTGGTCTGCAATTTTAGCGAGTTTCCGATTATACTCCATACTTCCATCCGTATTTTGTTCTACGTTTGCCCGCAAGAAACCACCTGATAAATTAGCCCCCCAGATTGAAAATTTCATATCCTTCCCTCCTTATTTTTATGGACCTTCCTGCTCATAAAACCTTTTCTCCAAATAATGGTCGTACTGCTTGGCCAAATCTTTCTGCCTCCTCTAAATGAGGAAAACCGGATAGGATAAAATGCTTGACGCCAATATCGTTATATTCTTGCAGGCCTTCCCTTACTTGTTCAGGGGTGCCTACAATGGCTGTACCCGCTCCTTTCCTGATTTTCCCGATTCCCGACCAGCCATATCTTCCAAAACGCTCATTGTTCCTCGTTAATTCATTCATCCGTTTTTGGGCCACTGAATCCGTCGTTTCATAGTAATGATTCATATTACTCAGAGTTTCCCTGTCAGCCTTACTTATTATTTTTGCGGCTGCCTCCCATGCTTCACTCTCCTCATCCCGAACGACCACATGAATCCTGACACCATATTCCAATTGCCTTCCATACTTCTTCGCTCTTTGTTTGACGTCATTGATTTGTTGTTCAATTTGCTGGGCTGGTTCTCCCCATTGCAAATATACATCGGCGGATTTCGCTGCAATTTCCTTTGCTGCATCAGATGAACCTCCAAAATAAATCGGAATATTTGGACTTTGATGAATGCTTGGATTCAATACTCCATCACTGATCGTAAAATATTCTCCTATATGATTAACCTTCTGTTCAGTCCATGATTTTTGTACGACTTCAAGGAATTCACCTGTTCTGGCATATCGCTCATTGTGCTCAACGAAGTCACCATCCTGACCCAATTCTTTTGCCGATCCTCCAGTCACTACATTGACAAGCATTCTCCCTTCTGAGAATTGATCAAGGGTCGCGGCCATTTTAGCCGCAACCGTCGGAGCAATGAATCCTGGGCGAAAAGCGATTAACGGCTTAATTGTTCTCGTATGATGAATGATGGCCGAACCCACTATCCATGAGTCTAGGTAAGGTATGCCCGTAGGAATTAATATCCCTTCAAAACCGGCCTTTTCAGCTGCTTTTGCAACACTTATTATATAATCCAAGGTAGGCTTCCTCTGCGGCTCGTTTAGGCCTAAGTATTCACCATCACCATTTGTAGGTACATACCAGTAAAAATGCACAGACATTATAGGACCCCCTTATTTTAAAACCTCATAAGCATAATCAACGAGTTTCTGCTTATTTTTATAATTATTGTACTGTGCTGCATACGTTCTGACAGGATCGCCGGAATAAAATCTCTCATATAATTCATGTCTTGATGCAAGAGGACTCCCCAATAAATCCCACGTTAATTTAATTAATCGTGTCCTATCTTCTGCAGATGTCTCTGTACCCTGGTAATATTCTTTTAACAAAGGACCTATGGGACCTTCCAATTCTTTTATGCTGGATGGGACCTGCAATAGCCCCCCTGCCCCAATCTGCTGGAGGATTTCCAACGCTCTTGGGTAGAATCTAGTTCCCAGATTCCTTGCTGTCGCTAAGAAATCTTGATTAGGAAGCAGTATGCCGTTATACATTTTTGCTTTATATTCCGAAGCGAGCAGTAATGCTTTAATGGTTTCTAACTGTATGATCAATTCTGCAAGCTTCTCTTTCACATGCAGAAATTGTGTTGCCCCAGCCGTTTCCGCTAATTCGTTCCCGATTGCTACGACACTTTCCAGTTTGCTGACAAGTCTCACTACTGTTTGATGCTGGCTAAGCAGTGATGAAGGGGCATCACAACGAAGCTTCCAAGCAAATTCCGGATCCTCATGAACCAGTACTCGCTCCCAAGGGATGAATACATCATCAAAAATTAGGACTGCATCCATTTCGTCAAAACGTGCACTTAACGGGTGATCCTCCTCCCGTTTATCGGCAAATGACTCCCTGCAAACGATATGCAATCCATTCGCATTGACAGGCACAAAGAAAACATTTGCAAATTCACGTTCATTTTCTCCTCTCTTGTGATAGGAAAAGATTAAAATTTCATCGACATACGGAGCCGCTGTCGCAATCATTTTCGCACCGCGAACATAGATCCCTTCGCTATCTTTACGGCTGATATGTAAAATCCCCGGTTTCTTTTCCACTAATGTTTTTGAACGATCCTTTTGTGGATCATGCCCTGCAACTGTTGACAATAAATTAAGATTACGGGATTGATAGTAATAGCTTTCTATTTTTTCAGAAAAACCTGGATGTGCAGCTTCATACTCTGAACGGTTTGCAAACCAACCAGTAAATATGGAACGCGAATATTCAGATAGACGGCTCATGACTCCAAAAGTCTGATCGGCCCAATGCTGATACGCCAAACGTTTTTTTTCCAGATCCTTATGCGTCCTTGGAACGAGAAATGACAGGTTCGCATCAAGCCCTTCCTCCGTTTTGTATGTCAGCAACGATTTACTGTCTGCTTTTGTTTGTAAATCCAACAATGATTGTATCGTATGGACCGTTCCCTTAAATGCAGGGTGTTCGTCTAAGTTTTTGACGATATCCCCATCTAGCCAAATGTTTCTGCCATCATTAAGTCGTTGAAGATACCGATTGTTTTCGATCATCACGATTCCCCTTTCCATTTACCCCCTCCAAAAAACGGTGGAGTTTTCGTTTTAATGGCTCTTTATCATAGGTTTCATACTGAAAAGCGAAGGTTCGAATGGGATCCCCGGTATACAGCCTTTCATACAGATCATGCCTCGATCCCAGTGTGCTTCCAATCAGTTCCCATCCTATTTGAAATAAAGAAGTTTTAGTGACGGCATCAACATTCGCTCCTCTAAAATACTTTTCCAATAGTGGAATGAGGTCGTTGCTGTCCTCTATCGTTGTAGAAGGGAGCTGGATAAAACCGCCCGCCCCGATTTGTTTTAAAATCTCGATCGCTCTTGGATAATGGCGGGTTCCAAGATTTCGGGCCGTTTGCAAAGGTACGAGAGCAGGCAGATAAACGCCCTTTTCGTTAAGTGAACCTTGAACCTCTGAAGCAATAAGCAACGCTTCTATACTATCGATTTGGGTATATAGTTCACCAAGCTTTTCCTTCACTTGTAAGAATTGATCAACACCGATCGATTGAGCGATGGCAGTAGCCACACCTGTAACGAATTGAAGTTTCGTCAGCAAGCGGACGACCGTCTGATGATGGGCGAGACAGTTCAATTGCTGGTGCCGCTGAGCTTCAAACACTCCTTCTACGGATCCCCTAATCAATACACGTTCCCACGGAATCAACACATCATCAAAAATTAATACAGCGTCCATTTCATCAAATTGTGCACTTAAGGGATGTTTCTTTTGGTCCTTTGAAGCGAATGATTCACGACAGACAATTTGCAGGCCAGGAAGATTCAAAGGGATAATGCACATATTGGCATGCTCCGTTTTATCAGGTGTCAGCTTCTGATGCGGCATGATGATGACATCATGTGCATACGGGGAAGCGGTAGCAATCATTTTCGCACCTCTAACAACGATTCCTTCTTCCGTTTCCCTTATGACTTTCAATAAAGCATCTTCCTGTTCATCACTCGGCTTTGACCGATCTATCTGAGGATCAAGAATCGCCTGGATCACAATACGCCGTTCATCCCTAGCCTGTTCATAGTATGCAGTGATTTTTTCGGAAAATCCTGAATCATACTGGTTAAAGAAATCCCTATCAATGAAATATGCTGTGACCATCGAATTCGCATAGTCGGATAATCGGCTCATCACTCCGTAAGTTTTCCGCGACCATAACTCAAAAGCCTTTCTTCTTGAAATCAGTTCTTCCAAATCTTTAGGAATGAGAAAAGATTTATGAACATATTCCTTTGTTTTTGGACTTTCATATCCGACAATCTTTTGTTCTTCAGGTGAATCCAGCATATCCAACAAATTTGTTAAAGTCTTTAAAGTGCCTGTGAAAGCCTGATGGGCATATAGATCGTCTATTTTCTTTCCATCAAGCCAAACATTTCTTCCGTCTTTCAAACTTTCGGCAAGCCGGCTTCTCTTATTCATTAAGTTCCCAACTCCTCCCTGGATAACACAAAAGCCCTTGAAGGAGTATGGAACTGACTCCTAACAAGGGCTCTCGGTTGTCCGATAAGCTATTTTTTTATGTTCACTATCATAATCCGATAAAATCAATTGGTCAAGTGCGTTTTTGATTTTAACCCATAAATATCCAGAAAAATTAACACTTGATAAATTATCCATACTCTTGTTATAGTTTAATTATTCCAATTGGAAAACTATACTATGCAAGCCTACCGGATAACCGGCGGCATGAACAAACCTTGTTCATGCTTTTTTTTATTCCTAAAAAAAGAATGAACCCTATACAAAAAAAGAAAAGAGGAATACCATGAGAAATTCATTTCTGTTCATCATCATGTCTCTATTATTCGTCATTTTGCTTTCAGCTTGCAACAGCAACGGCAGTGATAAAGCAGCGAGTGAAGCTAAGAAAGAAATTATTTTCGGCTTCACTCCAGGTCCTTATAGTGACCAAGTGAAAAAAGGCATAGAACCTTATTTGAAAAATAAAGGATACTCCGTTAAATACGTGGAAATCAGTGACCCAAACCAACCAAACTTTGCCTTGGCCGAAGGCTCCATCGATGTAAATGTATTTCAGCATACTGCTTTTTTCAAGAATTTCATCAATGAAAACAAACTGGAGCTTACCGAAACCATCAAAGTCCCCACAGCACCTATGGGCTTATATTCCGATAAGCATGGCAGCAAGGATGAATTGAAGGATGGGCAAAAAGTGGCAATCCCGAATGATCCCGCTAACGTGGCAAGAGCATTAAGAATGCTTGAACAAATAGGGTGGCTTCAATTAAAAAAAGGATACGATCCCTTGACTGTCTCCAAAAAAGATATCGTCGATCAAAAAGTGAACTTTTCATTTGTTGAGGTGGAACAGGCTCAAGTTCCCCGAATCTTGCCTGATGTAGATTATGCGGTAGCCAATGGGTATACCATCTTGGTATCCGACCGGAAACTTTCTTCTGCCCTTTATTTAGAGGATCCCCCATTTGAATATCAAAATTTTGTAGCAGTAAGAACCGAAGATAAGAAAAAACGATTCGTGAAGGAAATCATTAACGCCTACCAATCCCCTGAATTTCAAAAAGCGATTGAAAGCAATACAGAATTTGAAGGATTTCACCGGCCTGATTATTTTAAATGAATGGATATAAACGCTTTAAGATTGGGAGGTTCCAGAATGATAACATTTAAAAATGTAGGTAAGACATTTACTGTAAAAAATGAATTATTCACTGCCGTTTCCAATGTAAATCTGGATATTAAGGAGAATGAAATATATGGGATCATCGGTTTTAGCGGTGCAGGTAAATCGACTTTACTGCGCATGGGTAACCTATTAGAAAAGCCTACTGAAGGTACGATAGCAATAAATGATTCTATCCTTAGTGATTTATCTGGCAAACAGCTTCGAGAAGCACGCAACAAAATCGGGATGGTTTTTCAGCATTTCAACCTCTTGGCAAATCGAACGGTACAAGGAAATGTTAGTCTGGCATTGGAACTTGCCAATGTACCAAAACATGAGCGAGCCAAAATTATAGCTGAATCCCTGCAAATCGTCGATTTATCTGATAAAGCCAATCATTATCCAGCGCAGCTCTCTGGCGGACAAAAGCAAAGAGTCGCGATCGCCCGTGCCATAAGCACAAGACCTAATGTATTGCTATGTGACGAGCCAACCTCTTCACTTGATCCGCAAACCACTCAATCCATCCTGGCCTATCTAAAAAAAATAAACGAAACCTATGGTGTGACCATCCTGATCGTGACTCATGAAATGGATGTAATTCGAAGGTTAGCAAATAGGGTGGCGGTCATGGAAAATGGGAGAATCATGGAGGAATTGAACTTAGCGGATAATAGAACCGTACCCACAACGAAAATCGGTAAAATTCTATTAAAACATGAATCTGAAGAGGAGGTGAAGGTAAGTGTTTGATAATATCATTTCCTTACTTCCTGAAATTTACTTAGGTGCAGGCCAAACATTTTTAATGGTGGGAATAGCGATATTTGCAGCTATCTTATTGGGCCTCCCACTTGGTTTCATTACATTTTTAACTTCAAAGGAGCAATTACTCGAACAGACTATCTTAAATAACGTTTTAAACGCAATGATCAACACGGTCCGTTCCTTCCCATTCATCATTTTACTCATTGCTCTTATCCCATTTACAAGAACGATATTGGGAACATCTGTAGGTCCGCTGGCCGCCTCCATCCCATTATCGATAGCTGCCATTCCTTTTTTAGCTCGGCTTGTTGAACAATCTTTACGTGAGGTGCCAAAGGGAACAATTGAGGCAGCTGTTGCTATGGGTGGATCCCCCTTCCAGATCATTTTCAAAGTACTATTATTAGAAGCGCGTTCCGGTCTCCTGTTGGGACTCACTGTTACTGCCGTTTCTTTCATATCCTACTCGGCTATTGCCGGGGTCGTGGGCGGCGGGGGAATTGGCGACTTGGCCATTCGTTATGGATACTACCGTTTTCAGACTGACATCATGATAACAACCGTATTCCTTCTTATCATCATTGTTCAATCCGTCCAATTCGCCGGAAATTACCTTTCTGCTAAGCTTGATAAAAGGTGAACGCATTCATAGCCTTTCCTGGTGAGAAATCCAATGAAAGGCTATGACTCTTTCTTTAAATCTGCTTGTATGGAAAAAGCCTCCCTAAAAAGTATTGCCGTAACATATTTTCCACAAACCACCCTTCGTTATCTTTATTAATCTTCAAAACAACCTTCACATCAAATTCAATTAAGTCTTTATCACCACACAACACCACAAGATGCACACCCACATTTCATCTTCATTCCAGACTCCTAAGCGACGGAAATTACATCGTGTACCTCTCCATTAAAAGGTGAACTAAACGCATTATAAAGAGTAATAAAGGCCTTAAATCACCTGTTTTAAATCATGGTTACCTCGATCAAATACCAGTTTGGTATGGTATAATTACAGAAGGGTTAATTTTTGCTTCAGGAGGTAAAAAAATGACGATCAGCAGCATCATATTGGTGGTGGCGGCAGTCTTTATCGGCGCCTTGATGCGGACGATGTTCGGGTTCGGTGAAGCGATTGTCAGCATGCCGCTGCTTGCCTTACTTCACATTCCGCTTAATACTTCGGTTTCCCTGATTGGATTGGCTGGTCTTACCGTTGCTTCACTTACCGTCGTTAGCGGATGGCGGCATATCGAACGCTCGGTTTTAATCAGGTTGGCGACTTCAACATTCATCGGCATACCAGCCGGCCTCGCATTGCTGCATTACGCACCTTCTATGATCATCACTTCTGCACTCGGTGTTTTTTTGATTGCATATGGGGGATATTCTCTTGTAAAGCAAAAACTTTTTCAGGCTGTGGATAAACCCTTACTCAACTCGAAGGGCTGGGTATGGCCTTTCGGTTTTGCGTCGGGAGTCCTTGGCAGCGCCTATAACTTTAACGGAGTGCCGGTCGTCGTCTATGGAACGTTACGAAGATGGAATCCAGATCGATTTCGCGGAACATTGCAAGCCCATTTTCTTATATCCGGAACCCTGGTCGTGACGGGTCATGCGCTTGGCGGACTGTGGACCGTCGATTCACTTATTCTTTACGCTTATTCCATTCCAGCCATATTACTTGCGACAGGTCTTGGAATCTTCATGAATAAGCGAATTCCTGCGAAGAAATTCGAAAGCTATTTATTCTTTATCATCATTGCGCTAGGTGTACTATTATTAATTACCCATGACTGATAACCAAAAGCCTGATTTCTCATTGAAACAACGAGGAATCAGGCTTTTTTCAGGACTAATAGAATCATAGTTGAATCGTCAACCTCGGATATCCCGTTTGTTATATCCGATAAAACCAACAGCCAGTAATACTATGGCTATGATGGTAAGCATGGATACTTTCATGAAGTCGATATCTTCAACAGGAAGTTTCGGAATATGGCCAAATGGTGTTAGTTTATTCATCCATTCCGGGAATTGAAGCATTCCTCCTAAATAAACGACTAAGATTGAGTATGTCAAGTAAAGCCAAGTCAAGCCGGATAATTTTGGTGCAAAGCCAATAAACAGCACGGCAATGCCAATCATGATCCACATCGCAGGCAGGTAGACCATTGCTGCACTGTATAAAGTGCCGAAAGCAATCCCTTCATCCATCACTGAATTCCCGACTGCCCAAAGACCGATTGCAGCAAGCGTAATCATAAGAAAACCGCCAATAACGGAGATGATAAGATAGCTGCCCATAAGCCTTGTACGGGATACAGCGCGACTCAGTAAATGTTCAGTAAGATTCTTTTTTTCTTCCCCTTTAAGCTTTAACATCGCCATTAAAGGCGGAATGGTGCATATCATGGAGATGACTGACATCAACATTGTCAAGAATTGTTCCGTCAGCGAATAGCCTTCAACTGGCGTCAATAGTTCGGCCATCATTTCATTTTTTGCAAAAAAGGATTCTAAATCACCTAAAACGGAACCGTAAGAAGCTCCTAAAATGAACATCCCGGCTGCCCACGCAATTAATCCTGTACGCTGAAGCCTTAGCGCGAGACCAAGCGGACTTTTTAAAAACAATGAAGCATATTCTCTGCCAGGCTTAGCCGGTATGAATCCAGCTTCCAAATCACGGATGGCATTCAAATATAGTGATAGTACAACCAAAATGATTGCCGCACTGATCGTAATGATGATTGGCCACCAATAATTATTCACATATACCTCTGAACCTAAAACCCAACCCAATGGTGAAAACCAGGAAAGTGTTTCATTGCTGACATCCCCTATCGCCCGAATAAGATAGGAAAGAAGCAAAACAGTGATGGAATAACCAATCGTACCTCGCGCACTCTCCGTAATCTGGGCAAATAATGCCGTTATCGCCGAGAAGAAAATACCGGTTGCCCCTAACGCAGCTCCATACATAAGGGAACCTTCCAAATCCATGCTTTCAATTCCCAGAGCATATAATCCGAAACCCGTTATTAACGCGATCAATGCATTCGTACCAAACGATACGGAAATGGTTGCATATAAATTAGCCAACCGGCCAGCCGGCAAAGAACGGATCATTTCGATACGGCCGTCCTCTTCATCTGCGCGTGTATGGCGCGTAACAAGTAAAATACTCATTATCCCAACTGCCATAGCGGTTAAAAGTAACATTTGATGCGCCATCATCGCTCCGTTTGTATAGTCATCCAGGCCGTAACCTTTCCCCACCATCGCTGTCATTGCAGGGTTCTTCATCGTTTCTGCAATAGTTTGCCTTTCTAGCCCAGTCGGGTACAGATCGGTGAATGCCATTGCAACCATAAAGGTAAGGACAGATAGGGAAATTATCCAAACAGGTATCCGAATCCGATCTTGCCGTACGATGAATCGGGAGAGTCTTCCTGTATTCTGGTAGGACTGATTCGCCATTATAACGCACCTCCCGCCCGAGAATCAGAAGTCTTCCTTTCACCTTCATAATGGCTCATGAATAAATCTTCCAATGTAGGCGGCGCGCTTTCCAATTTCACATTTCCAAATTGGCTTATATACCTCATAACATTATCCAATTCATCTGTATCCACTTGGAATGAAAGTGCTTGGTCTTTCATTACGATATCCCGAACTCCGTTTACACTCCCTAAAGCAGGAATAGGCTGCTTCGTTTCGACAAGCAAGCTTGTTCTCGTTAAATGACGTAACTCATCCAATGTTCCCGTTTCAATTATTTGTCCTTGCCGAATGATGCCCACTTTATCGCATAACCTTTCCACTTCAGAAAGAATGTGACTGGAAAGTAATATGCTTTTTCCTTCATTTTTCGCATCCATCACACACTCCTGGAAAACTCTTTCCATCAATGGATCTAAACCTGATGTTGGTTCATCCAATATATAAAGGTCGGCATCAGATGAGAAAGCAGCAATCAAAGCAACCTTTTGCCGGTTCCCTTTTGAATATGTCCCGCATTTCTTGGAAGGGTCCAAATCGAATTTTTTTATAA
Source organism: Bacillus sp. T-10(2022) (assembly GCF_056502895.1). NCBI lineage: Bacteria > Bacillati > Bacillota > Bacilli > Caryophanales > Bacillaceae > Bacillus > Bacillus sp. T-10(2022). The sequence goes on along the minus strand of NZ_CP113518.1, from coordinate 769,904 downwards.
GTTCTTCGCGTCTGCTTTTATTGTTTGCCCCGCGTAATTCAACAAATAGATCAATAACTTCCCCGCCTGTTAAGTTGGGCCATAGGTTCACATCTCCTGGAACATACGCGATCCGCTTGTGAATTTCAACGGCATCTTTCCATGCATCCATGCCAAAAATCTTCGCTTCTCCATCCGTCGCTTTTAAAATCCCGAGCAGCACACGGATCGTTGTTGATTTTCCAGCACCATTAGGACCGATGAATCCAAATACCTCACCTTTATTCACTTCAATGTTCACACCATTTAAAGCGGTAAACTTTCCAAACTTTTTCGTTAAATTCGTTGTTTTCAATACTGACATTCCTCATCCACCTCTTCCTCTGAAAAGAAATTATGAAATATTTTTATCGATTTAGTTCATAATATATAAAATAATAATTCCTGACAATAGTTTATGAACTTATTTTATTGTTCTATTACATATTTTTAATTAAACTAAGATTGAGGTGAAACAAATGGACGGATTTCAACGACGCAGGGAACAAAAAAAATTGAATATACTAGAGGCTGCCTTAGCTTTGTTCATGGAGTATGGTGTCCAAAAGATTTCGATTGGAGAAATAGCCAAAAAAGCAAATGTATCTCAAGTAACGATATATAATTACTTCGAAAGCAAACATAATCTAATTCATGAGGTTTTTGTTTATTATACAGATAAGGCATTGGATGAATTTGAACAAATACTTGCCAGCAACATTGCTTTCCCTGAAAAAATAAAGCAACTCATGTTCACGAAGAACGAAACTGCGAAACAAATTCATGAAGATTTTTATCAATATTTAATGAGGGAATATACTTCCGGAATCAATTATATGGAAAAAATATATACAGAAAAGGCCCTGCCCCGCTTTATTGATCTGTTTAACCAGGGCAAGGAACAAGGATATGTTGATCCGGACTTATCTAATGAAGCGATTTTATTTTATATAAAAGCGATGAATGAATATATCCAACGGGAAGAGGTTTATCAAAGCATCCTTCCTTTGACTGAGGATATTATGAAGATTTTGTTTTATGGGATCGTTGGGGAAAAAGAGAAATGATTTAAGAAAAAACGGTGTGAATCGATATCTCCCATTCACACCGAATAAATCTTATTTAAGAATTTCCTGCACTCTTTAAGTCAATGTTAATAATTTGGCTGAAGTGTAATGATATTTCTCGATTGATAAATCAAAAACGGCTCCTGCATTAAATGGTTAAGTTCCCTTCGTATATTGTCACGGCATGGCCAGAAAGTTTAACTGTGTCTTCCGATACTTCAACCTTCAATAGTCCTCCTCTTTCCGATGCCTGATAGGCTATGGTGATACTTTTGTCCAGCTTGTTTTTCCAATAGGGTCCGAGACAACAATGGGCTGAGCCCGTTACATAATCTTCGTCAAGGCCTTGGGCAGGGGAAAAGAAACGGGAAACGAAATCATATTCACCGCTATCCGATAGACTAGTTACAATGACGCCCCGAATCTGCATTCGGGCAATGGAATTGAAATCCGGCTTTAAATTCCTTACGATTTCTTCTGATTGAACTTCGACTAGATAATCCCATTTGTTTTGTCCAACATACACAGGCACAACACCTAGAGCTTTTATCAGTAATTCAGGTGCAGCGGTCTCCTGTTCGATTAATGACGGAAATTCCAACTGAACCATTCCATCAACGAATTTTGCAGTGAGAATCCCGCTTTTCGTCTGATAGGCAATTGGTTTATCCCTTGGCACGTATCCTTTACCCCACAAAAAGAAAGAGCTTGCCAGCGTCCCATGTCCACAAATCGGGATTTCAACGGAAGGTGTGAACCAACGCAGCTGCCATTCGCCTTTATGAAGGTGAATAAACGCAGTAACAGGCATATTAATCTCTTTAGCTATTCGCTGCATCCACTCGCTACCACTTTCCCCGGTAAGCAGGCAGACAGCCGCAGGATTTCCTTTAAAAGGTTGATCTGTAAACGTATTAATGATGGTTAATTCCAAAAAAATGCCTCCTTAAATGGGATTGTCCGTAATACATTTCCACAATGAAGAACACATTTCCTTTATGGTAATCACCCTTACCTGTTTTTAAGGAGTTCTCTTTATCTCATAAAATGAAAAAGATCACCATATAGCGGTCTTTTCGAATTCTATATTTTTCAGTTTCAATATGGCGTCCTCGATTAAGCCCCTTTATGGACTCGGATTCCAAACGATTGTTAACGTTGTTATAAAAATCCGGAATTCTTGTAGTCCATTTCGAAACCTAAAGGGTTTTCACTAAAATAGACAGCTTTATAAAAAAAGCTGCCCATCCACCTTGCTGTAACAAAACACCCTACCGTTTCCTTACAATAAATGTATCCCCAAGCAGTTCCCAATTCTGGGGAAAAGGATAACCAAGTACCCAATAACTGAGACCCCTTGACCTGTAAATCTTCACCAGGTCGAATTTGGCTTTAGCACTGCGTGCGTCCTCAAACCAAACTTCATGTGTGCGTCCCTGATTATCTTTGTACCTATAATAAGGTGATTGGGCTGTCTCGTCATATTTTATTTCTACATTATATTGGACGGCGCGTCTGATGGCTTCCTGCATGTCGAAAGTCTCTGCTTCCTGCCCCTCTTCATGAGGAATAAGCCAGTCCCGTGCATAAATTTGAAATCCTATGAAGATTTTATTTGTTGGTATAGCCGTTACGGCATAGTCAAGGACACGCTTTATTTCATTAATGGGAGAGATTGCCTGTGGCGGCCCTTTTCGGTAACCCCATTCATATGTCATCAGCACCACGAAGTCTAGCAGCCGTCCGTGAACTGGATAATCATGTGCCTCAACTAATGGTCCCTTTTGATTGGCACTAGTTTTTGGGGCAAGGGAGGATGACACAAAGTAGCCCTCAGGATGCAATCGATCCACTGCTCTTTGGAGAAAGCGATTATAGAAATCACGGTCATCTGGTGCTACACTTTCAAAATCGATATTCAACCCACGGTACCCTTTATCTTTCATCGTTTTTATGACGTTCGTTAATAATTTTTCCACTAAACTTAAATCGGAAAGTATCGTATGTGCAAGCTGAGTTCCCGCTTCCGTCGCGGAAAAATTCGTTATGCACATCATGGGTATTACGCCAGTTGACTGTGCCGCCCGTATCGTCGGGGTGTCATCTATGGCTTCTAAGCTGCCATCTTGCCTCATTCTATAACCAAATGGACTTACGTAGGTCAAATCGTAGGCCACTTCACGTACCTGTTCCGCACCGGCTTGCCCGTAAACGTTTGTAAAACCATTTACATCAATGATGGGTTTTGGTTTCTGGGGAATCCTTATTATCTGTCCGATATAAATATTGGACGGATCTGTAATCCGGTTCATCTGCATTATGGCTTGAACTGTCGTTCCATAACGTCTTGCTATATCATAAAGGGTATCTCGTTCCCTTACGGTATGATAAATAACCGGGATGGTTAGTCTCTGCCCTGGATAGATAGCAGAAGGATTTGTGATGCGATTCGATTGCATGATTTCCTGTACCGTAATTCCAAACTTATTTGCGATTTTATTTAGAGTATCCCCTTGCTGAACCCTGTATCGAAGATAAGGTTCAGGAATCAAAAGTGCTAGACCAATCACTAGCTTATCTGGATTTTCAAGGCCATTGATCCGAACAATTCGGTTGGTACTGACACCATATTGCTGGGAAATTCCCCACAACGAATCCCCCCTATTCACCACATGGATTTTCACATGCACTGCCCCACTTTCCTTCAAAATATTCCATTCATTTTATTCCCTAAATAGTCCTAATATGTTTTTTTGAGTTCAACATTCCAGAATCCTTAGTTTTTTCGCTCTTATTGTTTATAATTTTTGTTTCCCATTATGAGCCAGGATTCTTTATCTAAGAAAAACAAGAGAGTGATTTCAGTAGAGGAAAAAAGTTAAACAAATCCACCAAAGACAGGGACATTGCCAAAACCGTACCTATAACGGTGACCGTGTAGAAGCTGGATCCATATCTATCAGTACGACAAAGAGATGTTACACGCGAAGCTGGTGGTCATTGCTGGGGAATTTGCAGAGGTAGGCGCAGCAAACTATGCGAAATACCAGGGAGCAACCCAAACTTTTATCTTCCTGACTTTCATGCTTAATTTATTTTAGAATCTTCTTAGACCTATTGCAAAAACGTGAAGCATTTTGAGCTCCCTATTTCCACAGCTGAAAATCATTATAGAACGAGAAATAAAAAAAAAGAGCAATTGCTAAGAAATGCAGTCGCTCTTTTTTTGTTTCGACTCTTCCATTCAGATCCCGAAAGCCCATTAATTCGTGGTCAATGTTAATAATTTGGCGGAAGTATAATTATATTTCTCAATTGAAAAATCGAAAACGACTCCCGCTTTTAAGAAGACCGTATTTTCAACAATTAAAGTCGGATCTCCTGGTTGCAAGTCCAAAAGCTTTGCATCATCGTCATTTAGTTTCTCACACGAAATGATTTTATCTGCAAAACCAATATTCAACTTTAAATCCTCGACTATATATTCATAAATGGAACCATTTGCAATTTCTTTATTTAAAATGGGAATGATGTCTTTATTGAAAAAGGACTCTTCTATTACAATGGGTTCACCATTTAAGTACCTAACCCGTTTGAGGTTATAGATTTTGGTATTCACATTACATTTCATTTGTTCGGCCAATTTTTCATCAGCTTCTATTAATTCCAACTTCAGCACTTTACTTGTCATTTCATCCTTTGCAAACTCTTTGGTTAAGCCATTCATATCCTTCATAGAAATACAGCCGGGTCTGGAAAATTCCCTTAGGAATATGCCGCTACCTTGAACTTGATATATATAACCCTGTTCAACCAATATATTGATTGCTTTTCTTATGGTATTCCTGCTGACATCGAACTTCTTCATCAACTCTTCTTCAGTAGGTAACTTAGTATTTAATGTATATTTTCCATCTAATATTTCTTTCTCCATTTGTTCTACGACCATTCTATACTTTACACCCATATTTCCATATACCTTCCTCTATACATAATGATTTCGAACGTTTTCGAACAATAGTTTAGACTAAAAGAGAGGTTTTCTTTACAATAGTTTATTTCATAACGATTGTAAAGAAACCACTGTTTCTTTTTAAATCAACTAACTTTTTCAATTGGGGTTTCTTGTTCCAGTGCTACTTTATCAAGCATTTTAACGAATGGGAAATATACCACGGTAGCCATACCCAATATAGCTAGTTGGACGACTGCCCCTTGCCATCCCGATAATAAAAAGCCTGAAATGATTGGCGGGGTTGTCCACGGGACCTGTACCGCTGTAAATGGATGGATAAACCCTAAAATAATTGAAAAATACGTCATCAATACGGCAATGACAGGAACCAAAACAAATGGAACGATCATTAAAGGGTTAAATATGATGGGAAGCCCGAAAATGATTGGTTCATTAATATTGAATAAACCTGGAACCAGGGACATTTTAGATAACTGATTCACTTGCTGTGATTTAGCGACAAGCAGCGCTGCTGCAATTAAACCTAATGTTATGCCCGCACCACCGAATTTCGCGTAAATATCCACTAGCTGAACCGTAACGATTTTTGCATTTCCGCCTACGGCCAGCGTGTTACCGGCATCTATGACAGCTTGATTCGCCAAGGCATTTGAAGTTAAAATAGGTGCCATGATTCCCATCACGATATTCGGACCGTGTAATCCAAACCACCAGAAAATGGATATTAGTGCCATGATAATGATGATTCCAGGTAATGTATCTGATAGATTTTGCATGGGGATCTGTAATACTTTATAAATGATTTCAGTCATTGATACGCCTTGAATCTTATCACAAATGAGGAAAATGAACATCGATAATAACATGATCACAAATCCAGGAACTAATGCCGAGAAGGCATTTGAAACACCAGATGGCACGCTTTCCGGCATTTTGATCCTGATATTTTTTTTGATGAACCATGTGTAAATCGCACCGACAGCCAACCCTACCAATATGGATGTTATCATCCCTTGTCCGCCTGTCCAGGCTTTAGGAATGACTCCGCCAACCACTTCCCCAGAAGGACTTTCAACAAATGAATTGCTGAGAATCAAAAATGAAATGATACCGATTATCCCTGCTGGAACGGCTTCAATATTGCTTGCTTTCACATAGGAGTAAGCGATTCCAAAAACGGCTATGAGAGCAAGAATGTCAAAGGTGGCTCCTGTAACTTGATTCAATGGCACCATCCAATCTGCACCAAATAAATTAGCCATGATTTTATTCCAATTCTTGATCGGCAGATTTGCTATTAATAAGAAAATGGAGCCAATAAGTGTCAACGGCATCGTAAGTACGAAACCATCCTTAAGTGCTACGGTTGCTTTTGCATTTGAAAATTTCATGAATGCAGGCATCATTTTCTCGAATAGTTTTTCAATACGCGACATAACTACCCCTCCTAGTCAAAAGTGAATGATACTTACTAAGTAAGACTGACCTTATCCTGGAAATGGATTAGGTCAGTCTTTTTCATGATGTCTGAAAGCGTTACAGCTCTTCTCCTCTTGTTTCAATAATGTGCTTATACCAATGGAACGATAACTTCTTCTTTCTTTCCAAATTATTTTTATGATCCACATAAATAAAACCATATTGTTTTTTATAGCCGTTTAACCAGCTTAATAAGTCAATGACTGACCAAGCATAATAGCCTTTTAAGTTAATTCCTTCACTTATTGCACTTTTAATCACTTTTAAATGCTCCTCAATATACTTGATTCTTGGGACATCGACAATTTCACCATCTATGATCGGATCTTCGTCGCCCAGACCATTTTCAGTGATATAAAGTTTTACATCGCCATAACGTTCCTTCAGCATCCTTAAGCCATCCAAGAAGCCCTCGGAAGAAATTTCCCAGCCCCATTTTGTATATACTTTATCCTCCATCATGACCGTTCTGTATACACCGTCGAATGATGGGTTGCCAGGTTTCCCGGTCGACTTATCACGATCAATTTTCGTGCTTTCAATCGCTCCATCAATTTTGGCCACCCTTGCTGGCTGATAATAATTCAAGCCCATGAAATCATTGTAATCAGCCGTATCCTTCAACAAAGTCAACTCTGCTTCTGTCCAATCAGGTGTCAGGCCTTTTTCCTTTAAGGCATCCACTACATAACTTGGATATTCCCCTTTTAAAATCGGATCATAATACCAAAATGTTTGATAGTGATTCGCATGCATCGAGGCAAAAATATTTTCTTCTTTGCCATCAATGCTAAAAGCAGGGTTAAAAACATGTGTTATGCCAATTTCTCCGTAGTACTTTAAGCTTTTATAGATTTGAACGGCTTCAGCATGAGCCACGAATACATTATGAGTAGCTTGAAAGTATTTTTTTTGATCGTTTACAAGGCCTGGTGGATGGGCTCCATTCAAATATCCTAATGTGCAGAATACAACGGTTTCATTAAAAGTGATCCAATGTTTCACCCTGTCACCGAAAGCCCTGAAACAAACCTCGGCGTATTTAGCGAATGCCCGTATCGTTCTTTTATTCACCCAGCCCCCGTCCGCTTCTAAACTTTGTGGTAAATCCCAATGGTATAGTGTAACGAACGGGACGATTCCATATTTCAAACATTCGTCTATGACATTATTGTAAAATCCGATTCCTTTTTCGTTTATTTCACCGTCACCGTCCGGGATGATGCGCGCCCAGGAAACTGAAAATCTATAAGACTCCAATCCCATTTCTGCCATTAGTTTTATATCTTCTTTATATCTATGGTAATGATCAATCGCTACATCACCATTTGTATTTTCGAATGTTTTACCTGGAATCTTTGAAAAGACGTCCCAATTACTCAGCCCTTTTCCATCTTCATTCCAGGCACCCTCCACTTGATATGATGCAGATGCAGCTCCGAATAAAAAGTCTTTTGGAAATTTCATGTTGTACCTCCCACTATTGCTTTTTCACTAGATTCAATGCTGTTTCTAAAACCTTCTTGCCGTTCATCATGCCATAGTCCATTGTATTTATCACCTCGACAGGAACCGATTTCGGTTCGCAAACGGCTTTTGCTTTAGACAGAAGGAACTTAACTTGGGGTCCTAATAGAGCCACATCAATTGAATCTGCGATCTGTTCCAATTCAGATTCTGGATATGCATTGATTTCTACTTCCAAACTATTTGCTTGAACTTCTTTTTTCATTTTTGTCACTAACATACTTGTTGACATTCCTGCCGAACAGAACAAACCGATTTTAACCATTGTCATTTCCCTCCAATTTTTCTTTTAATGCATTTATATCTTTTTGCATCGAAATTAGATTGTTTAATAGTTCTTTCACTAGAATGGCATTCATTAAATGATCCTGAGCATGAATCATTAAGATGCCAATATCCGTTTTGTTTCCATTTGCCTCATTTGTTATTAATCTAGTTTGGGCTTTATGTGCTTCTAGTAAGGCTGTTTCCCCTTGATGTATCAAATCCTCTGCTTCTTCATATTTATGGTCCCGCACAAGGGAAATCGCTTGATAAAAGTTGGATTTGGCATCTCCCGCTCCAGCAATCAAGCCAAATATGATCATCTGTACATCTTCTTCAGAAGTATAAGGCATCTAAAATACCCCTCCATTTCATAAGAATGATTTATATTTATTGGTACAAATTCATTGGTATGAATATAGTATAAAACGTACACTCATAAATGTAAACGCTTATATTCCATCTATTCAAATAATTTCATGCGTTTTTATTCAGCAACAAAAGAAGCCAATCTTTTTGATTGGCCCCTTCCTTCAATTTTGGTGTTCATTATCTTTGCCATTGGTAAGTAGCCACGGATTTGGCCGGCAGCTCACCCTTGATTTGTTCATCCTCGCTAATGAACTTGAATTTTTGAGGTTCATAGGATTGATTGATAACTATAGATACAAGTGTCTTTTGGTCAGGACTTAAGAATGTTACATTTGTAACCGTATCCGAAGAACCATAATCACTTTCAACACGGATGAACCCTGGCTTAACAAACTTGGAGAAATGCCCAGTTAAATAATATTCCGGAGTCAACCAGTAATTATCCCTATCAGCTGAATCTTGAATCAATAGTGTAGGATCCGGCTGACCCACCCATTGATGCGTTTGAATGTCGCTATCCAGCATGACCACCCAGGAATTATAACTCCTCGCCCAGTTTCTCATATATTGTGCAATTCGATCCGCACCATACGTTCCCCAAACTGCACGCTCCGTTAAATACACGTTTTTCTCTGGAAATAAGTTGTGTAATCTAGTCATTTCAGACAAGGATCCGCCGTAATCGTGGAAAGCCGTACCATCTAAAGCATCATATGCTCCCTTATCTTTTAACAATTGTTCCGCGTATGTTCCTGTATCACTTGGGTTATGATCAAATCCCCAAAGTTTTACATGCTTGAAACCGTTGTTATCGAGCTCTTTTCTTAGGAGTGTCGCTAATTCCGCTGCCTGACTGTAAGGCATATTGGTACTCGGGTACTCAATCTCCAGCATCGGTTCATTTTGCAAGGTCATTGCACTTATATCGATTCCCTGTTTCTTATATGCTTGAAAGTATTTCAAATAATATTTGGCCAGGATTGGCAGGTATTCGTCTTTCACCTGTCCTTTGATCATGCTGTCAGACGTTTTCATCCAGCCTGGAGGACTCCATGGTGAGGCAAAGAATGTAACATTCGGATTAATTTCCTTAATTTGTTTTAACGTTTCAATAATCTTATAATCGATATCCTTTTGGATTGAAAAATGCTTCAGATTAACATCCGTTTTCCCTGGCGGCATGTCGTCATACGTATAAAATTTCTGTGCCGTGAAGTCAGATGTGCCTATCGTTGTTCGAATAAGGCTCATTCCTATGCCTTTATTCGGATCTATCAATTTATCGAGAACTTCCTGTCTCTTATCAGAAGACATTTTCGTCAAATTATGAACGGTCGACTCATCCATTGAAGAACCGATCCCCAATATGCTTTGGTATTGTTTGGTCGGATCAATGTTTATGGTAGTAAGATTTGATGCATCCGGTTTGGTGATATCCATTTTTTCCTGCTTAGACAACTTCTTATCACCTCGTTGATACCTGGAATCAAAGTACCAAGCAACATCACTTGGTTCCCGTTCATTCGTAATCCATGATTCAACTGCCTTTGCCTTAATCACTTCTGCGGGTACATCCTCAGTCGGAGGAGGTATTGCCGGAATATTGCCAACCCGCTTGAATTCGAACCAGTTTAAGTTCAATGATCCCTCGATATATTCAAATTTGATCTTTTGTTTACCCTTCTTCAAGATGACGCCGTCAACTGTAGATGTGTCCCAATTTTGCCATCCCCCAGTGGATCCGACTCGTAACTTACCAAGCAGCTTCTTTTCTTCGCTAACGATATTAATCCCGGTTTGACCACTTAGATTCGCCGCATAACGAAAATCGGCTTGATAAAGGCCATCCTGTTCTACATTTATTTCGTACTCCAACCAATCTCTTCCATCCGCATACCCCATATTTAATGACCCTTCAGATGAATTTTCCGTTTGCAATCCGTATTGGGCGGCAAAATCCTCTGCTTCAATTTTCCCTGGTACTTTTAAGCCAGACTTTTCAGGGAGCTCTGGTTTTTCAGGCAGCTTTGGCGTAGCCTGCTTCTTCGTCAGACCATATCCATAATTAAACATAAAATAATCCTTTTTGTCCTCCCTATTTCCATAGGCTTCCAAATAGAAAGGCCAACTGACTGGCAATTTACCTGAAAATTCCTCAACACCGAGCAAGACATCAGCAACTCCTGCACCCTCAGTACCAGGAAGCCACGCTGCAACCAGACCTGACCAATCCTTCATTTCATCCGTAATGATCATCGGCCGGCCAGATACTAATACGACAACGATCGGAATATTCGGATCTGCCTTGCGGACATTCTCCAATGTTAATAGATCCATCCGATTTAAATGAAGATCAGTGGCATCACCATCAGTTTCTGCATATGGTTCTTCACCTACAACAACGATAGCAGCATCATTTCCTTTTGCTCCTCTTCCATGTTTGTTATAAGTGATTTTCTTTTGTTTTCCACCAACTTCTTTTAATCCTTCTAGAATAGTCGTACCTTCAGTCGTATCACCTGATTTCCCTTGCCATGATATCGTCCAGCCACCCGACTGCTTTCCGATATCATCAGCGCTTCTGCCTGCCACAAATATTTTGTCCATTTTCTTTAATTGAGAAAGAATCGGTTTACCATTCACTTTATCATTTTTTAATAGGACTAGAGATTCACTGACGGATTGACGCGCTATTTCCCTGTTCTTTTCAGACCCAAATGACTTAGCCAACTTTGGATCTGTCATTGGTTTTTCAAAAACACCAGACTCAAACTTGACCCGAAGAATCCGTGTAACGGCATCATCTAGCCTTTTTTCTGAAATTTCACCTTCATTCACCAGTTCTTTTGTAAGTTTAAGTGTCTCTTTCCAGTTTTCAGGCTGCATCAACATATCGACCCCAGCATTCACTGCCACGTCAATCTGCTGCTTTAACCCGGAAACCGCATTCCCATTTTGATCCTTCGTGATTTGCTGTATCCCATACCAATCAGAAATGACAAATCCCGTAAAGCCCATATCCTTCTTCAATACATCGGTAAGCAGCCGTTTGTTCGCATGCATTTTCAACCCTTCGATACTATGAAAAGAAGCCATCACCGTTCTGGCTCCTGATTCGATAGCCTCCTCATATATCTTCCTGTCATTCTTAAGTATCTCTTCTTCTGTATACTCAGTCACATCACCTTGATTGACTCCGCCTTTTGTATATCCTTCACCAATGAAATGTTTAGCGGTAGCTAGAACATTTTCCGTTTTCTTAAGGTTTTTGCCTTGAAGCCCGTCAATATAGGCTGCACCCATGGTGGCAACAAGTTTTGAGTTTTCTCCAAACCCTTCATACGTTCTTCCCCATCGGATGTTTTGGACATTTGCCATTGTCGGGGCAAACGTCCAATTCACGCCTGTAGATTTGATTTCTGATGCGGCAGCATATCCAATTTTCTCTATTAATTCTGTATTCCTAGTGGCACCTAAACCAATATTATGCGGGAAAATGGTAGCGCCTTTTACGTTATTATGACCGTGGACAGCATCTGCTCCATATAATAGTGGAATGCCCAATCGGGTAGAAACAGCCCCGGATTGATATGAATCCACTAAGTTTGACCACTTTTCACGGGTGCTGTTTTCCTCCTTTCCATCCGGAAAAGAACCTCCCCCGCTTAATACCGAACCTAATTTATATTCCTTTACATCATTTGGGGTTACTGAGGCTCGCTCAGCCTGTATCATCTGACCGACCTTTTCATCGATTGTCATTCGTTTTAACAAATCTTTGACTCTTTCTTCATCAGGTGCCTTCTCATTCATGTATAATGGTTTCCCTGCTTGCTTTGCCTTGACTGTTCCTGGTATATTCCCGACGAACAAAGTAATGGTAAAAATACACAAAATTATTATCGAAATGGTTTTTCTCATTTTTCTCCTCCATTATTTGATTTAGATTACTTTTTGCTTCTGATCCAGGTAAATCTCAAAACGAAATGAAGATGTATGTCACCCCCTTTAAAGAAAGATATGAAATATGTTTCTGCTAATCTAATTATTTAGAAGATGATTGAATAAAAAACAGAATGTTCTGAATTTAAAAGCCACTCTTCATTAATAACTTCCATCCTTAATTAAAGGGAATTCTGGCATTTTTAATTCATATTGATAAGTATACATTAAATTCATTGGTATGAATTTATAGGTACAAATGAATTATAAAGCGTTTACATATAATTGTAAACGCTTTTTTCACTTGAATATCAAGTCAACAAAACAGGATAATATCTACCTTTGATAGACTGGTTCTCTTTAATGGCTCTTTCTTACTCTTTCTAAAATTAATATAACTTCAATTATATTTTTAACTAGGCTCATGGAATTGATCATGTTCCATATCCTCGGGCTGTTCCTTTTTTCAACGAAAAAAAGACATCCTATCGTTGAACGATAGGATATCTCCAAATCTATTGAATTTCAATTGTTCCCCAAACATGCAGTTGTTTATAGATTCTTCATCCGCTTTAGTGTGTAAACAAAATATTCCCAGTTGTTTATGGTCGAAGGGATGCTTAAGTGTTCTTCAGGTGTATGTACGGAAAACATATCCGGCCCTAATGAAACAGTATCCAACCCTGGTATCTTATCTATGAATACCCCACACTCGATCCCTGCATGCACAGCGATGATTTCAATATCTTCCTGATATTTTTCTTTGTATGTCTCTTCAAATAATTTCTTGAGTTTCGAATCAGGATTATAGGGCCATTCCGGATAATCCGCGTCAACCAATAGCTTGCACCCAAGCATGTCAGCTATCGCCTTTGCCTGCGTGACCATATTATATTTGATGCTTTTGACCGAACTCCTGATTTCACTTTCGAATATCATTTCCGCTTCATTTGTTGTAACGACCCCTAGATTCGTCGAACTTTCGACTAATCCTTCTATTCCCATGCTCATTGCTTGAACGCCATGCGGGATTACCAGTAAGGAGGCAACGGCTTTAGTCACCGTCTCTTTGGAAAAAACGTTTGAAGAAATCGTTTCGATCTTTTCAAACCTAATCGATATCTCAGGGTCGGAAGATTGCAGTTCATTTTTAAAAGTATTCTCCCATTTCTGGAGTCTCTCCGTTATCTTCTGAACATCTTTAACAGAAATCAGTACAGTGGCATCCGCTTCACGAGGGATTGCATTCCCTTTCAAGCCCCCGTTGATTTGCTGTATGCAGCAAGGGAAGTCTGTCGTTAATTCATGTAATACTCTGCCCAAAAGTTTATTGGAGTTCCCTCTTTCCTTATGGATGGACATACCGGAGTGCCCGCCCTTCAACCCTTTAATCCTGATGTTATAAGATACAGCATCAACAATGGAAGCCGTTTCCCATCCGATTGGCAGGACCTGCCGCACGCGTATTCCTCCAGCAGAGCTGACCAGCAGCTTTCCATCTTCCTCCGAATCGATATTGATCATCATTTTCCCCTTGAAGTGAGCCGGATCCACGGCAAGTGCACCGTTCATTGTCGTTTCTTCTTCAGTCGTTATCACTATTTCAAGAGAGGGATGCGGAATATCATCGGCATCCAATAATGCCAAAGCATAAGCAACAGCAATTCCATTATCCGCCCCCAATGTTGTATCCGTTGCATACAACATGTCTCCGACAACCCTTAATTGAAGCGGATCTTTCTCAAAATCATGAAGCGTTCCCTTGTTCTTTTCGCAAACCATATCCATATGCCCCTGGATAATGACTGTAGGTGCATTCTCATATCCAATTGTGGCAGGCTTTTTGATAATCACATTCAGCGCCTCATCCTGGATCACCTCCAGGTTCCTATCCTTAGCGAAGCGAACCAGATAGTCACTGATCGCTTTTTCATTAGCCGATCCTCTCGGGATTTTGGAAATCGCTGCAAAATAATGAAACACCGGATGGCTCGATAATTCTTCTAACGTGCTATACATGGAAATACACCCTTTCATTTAACCTATTTGTACTGCCTCTCATCTTTTTACTTTTCCAGAATGGAACACTACGACTTTCTTGAACAAAGGATACAGAATGTACCCGAGATAAACACCAATCATATTCAGGATCAGGTCATCAACATCCAAACTTCCGCGCCGAAAAACAAACTGACAGATTTCGATGACTGAAATCGAAAGTAATGGATATAGAAATAGAAATTTCCTTTTAGCGGAGAGCTCTTTCCCTTCCCCGGACAACAAATACAGCCCGAATGGAATGAACAGCCCCACATTTGCGCTAAGGTTATAAAATGATACAAGCCCATTCATTTCATTCGATAAATATGAAAGAATCGTAGAAAAAGGAATCAAATTATACGAATATACCTGCCCCTCCGGTCGAAAGAACAGCAAAACCAATAACGATAAACTGTAGCCAAACAATACTGCCTGCCCTAAAAGGCGCGGAATTCTGATCGTTTCACCTCGAAAATAAAGAACCGCAAACGAAACGAAAAGAAGTATACAAAACCAGACAACCATGATCACCAAAGGATTCAAATATAATAGAAGCTGAAGAAAAAAAGGCAAACCGCACAAAAACATTGCTTGCGACAGTAAAAGGGAAAGCATGACCGATTTTAGAGATATATAACTCCCCCTTCTATTTATTACCAAATCAATTCATATCCTTATATCCTAGGACAACTTTAACAACCCGTCAACAAACTGCATTAACCTGTCATTAGAAAACCGTCAAGGATAAGCTTTTTCAAGGCTAAGGGCATTGCTTGGAATGATTCATTCGCATGTTTTAGTCCTCGCCCGAACTATGTGAAATCCCCCCAATCTCATTCCACTTCAACCATGATTTGCGTCAGGTAATTTTCATACCCCTTTACCGCGACTTCATCCAAGATGTATTCTTCGTACGCAAACGATTTGAGGTTCAAGTTTTCACTCTCCATGAATTGTAATATTCTTTCGTACGTTTCGGAGATATTTTTATAACTTCCTTTATGATAGGCAACAACATAGAGTCCCTTAGGTTTTGAATAGAAAGTGTGGGCTGGGTGCTTTTCCATGACTTTCGTGTACAAAAATGAATAGTCATCATGATTCCCATTGATGATGTTTTCTTTACTAATCATGGCACCGATAGGGAATCCTGTATAAAATTCATTCTCATTACAGAAATCAATGAAGTCAGATGTAGATTTTAAGAATTCCGCATCAGAAGAGTTCAGGATGGATTCACTAAGGAAGAGCTGTTCTTCCTCCTGAAGTTTCAAGGTGATTTGAGAGTCATCCATACAAATTGCTTTTTCAGTGAGGGATATTTTCGTTTCAATGATCTTCTGCACTCTGTGAAGGTTCTTTATCTTTTTTTCTAATTCTATGGTCTTTTCTTTGAAAAGTTCAATTAGTTCCATAGGTGACCTGTTAGTAAGAAACCATTTGATCTCTTTCAAAGGCATATTGAATTCTTTTAAAAGCGTGATGACCGAAAAAACTTCAAATTGTTGATAAGAGTAATACCGATAGCCCTTTTCGTTTTTTAAATCGGGAGTAAGAAGCCCAATCTCATCATAATGAATGAGCGTTTGTTTTTTTACATTGCATAATTTGGCGAATTCGCCAGTAGTAAAATATTTGCCTACATTTCCATCGGGCATTACGATCTCTCCTCTTGACTATATGGTAACCATATACCTTAGGGTATTAATATATCATGATAACAAAGCGGATAACCAGGTGCGAAATGAGGAAGGAAAATAAATGATGAAGACCACTATAAATGAAGTCTCGAACGAAAATGTGACGGATATTTTGAAATTGCGAATATACGAAAAGCAAAAGGCTTACATCGAAACGACTGAACAATGTTTAAAAGACGCTAAGGAATGTAAATATTACAGGCCAGTTGGGCTCTATTATGATGATATCTTGGTCGGCTTTGCGATGTATGGATTTTTCCCTGGGGAAGGCGAAAATGGCAGAGTGTGGTTAGACCGCTTTTTCATTGACGCTGCACATCAGGGTTTTGGGCTTGGAAGCATCATGTTGGAGGCATTAATAAAAAGAATAATAGAAGAATATGATTGTCCTGAAATCTATTTAAGCATAGTCGAAGATAATCAGGCTGCCCTTCATTTGTATAGGAAATTCGGCTTTGCATTCAATGGCGAATCAGATTATAACAATGAAAAGGTCATGATCAAAAAGGTATAAGTATCTATATCCTTTTCAACTCAAAAGTATGTCCAGGAAAACAAAAAAGCCGGTTCCTCATGTTCCAGGAATCCGGCTTTTTTTAAAGAGTTATAGTGCACGGTATTTTTTTAAACTAATGATATTGATGGTGATAAAAACGATGGCAAAGGTCAGGAGAATGAGCAGATCCAGTAAGACCTCATTGAACGTGAAGCCTTTGTACATAATGCCGTTCATGGCATCCGATGCGTAATAGAGAGGCATGATCTTGCCGATTTTTTGGAGCCAGTCTGACATGCCATCCAATGGGAAAATCCCTGTAAAGAAGACTTGCGGCACGATGACCAGCGGAATGAATTGTACCATTTGGAATTCAGAAGTCGCGAAACTCGATAGTAATGTACCGAGCGATAATGCAACGAGCGCGACCAGTATATTCGTCAGTAAAACGAGCCAAATGGAGCCAACAAGGACGATGTCCAACACATTGACAGCATATAGTACGACAATTATGGTTTGAACGAGAGCAAATAAGCCATATCCGATCACATAGCCCGCTACGATTTCGTATCTTTTAATCGGGGTGGCAAGCAGCCGTTCCAACGTACCACTTGTACGTTCTTTCAAAAGCGCAATCCCCGCTATTAAAAATACAAAGAAGAAAACAAAAAAGCTGACGAGCATCGGACTGAAGGTATCAAAACCCTTCGTGTTGGCATCTCCGTAAACATATTGCTCCTTAATGGAAGGTGTGTTTTTTTCATTCCCTTGCAAGCCTTGCATCATTTGCATTTGAACGGCCTTTGCACGGGTCGGTTCGTCGTTCAATAGTGTGAGTTTCATTTTGCCATTTTCAACATGCAGCCAGCCATCCGTATCATTTTCAATCATCTTTTCCTGTGAGAATTCCTTAGCAGCCGTTACTTGAAAATCCGCTTTTTTCAATGCTTTAACGATCGTTTCATCACTGCCTGTAACAACGATTTTCAAATCACTTGCTTCTGTATCGAAAATAAAATACATGAGCGTTAAAATGAGCAATGGAGCCAGGAAAAATAAAGCGAGCGTCCTTCGATCCCGGCGCATCTGCTGGGTAATACGAGTAACAAGAGAGGCAATTCTCATTTCATGCTGCCTCCAATCCTTAAAAAAACATCATCTAGCGTTTCTACGGCAAATTTTGCTTTTAAAGCTGCAGGGGTTCCTGCCGCGATGATTTCACCTTCACGCAGCATCGCCAGTTTATCGCATCGTTCCGCTTCATCCATCACATGCGTCGTGATGATGATCGTCTTATCATCTTCATTTCTTAAACGCTCAAGTTCCTGCCAAATCGATTGTTTCAGCAAAGGGTCTATTCCTACTGTCGGTTCATCCAAAATGAGAATCTCCGGATTTTGGATGAGTGCAACCGCAAGTGACAGACGGCGTTTCATTCCCCCTGAATAATGGGCAACCCGTACGTTCAAATCATTCGTCAACTGTACGATTTCAGCTGCATATTGAATGCGTTCCCTTCGTTCCTTTTTCGAAAAACGGTATAGCTTCGCAAAAAATTCGAGGTTTTCAGCTCCCGTCAGTTCTGTATATAAAGCATCGGACTGTGCCATATAGCCGACATCCATTAACAATGCTTCATTTGGCACTTCATGATCCAGAACCGTGACTTTACCCGCATCGGGCTTAATCAATCCGACAATCATTTTAATCAAAGTCGTCTTTCCGCATCCGGATGGACCTAATAAGCCAAAAATTCCGCTTTTTTCTATATTCAGGCTCAATGGCTGAATGACCTTCTTCTGCTGAAAACCCTTAGCCATTCCTTCAATGGAAATCGCATTTTTCATTCACACACATCCTCCCTCTTTAATTAACACGGTGTTGAGTGTATCATCATTCTAAGGCAGCAGTCGGTCTAATACAATCAACACATTTGGAAAAATGTTTAGTGAAGGAGACATTCCATGGCATCGATTCATGAGGATATGGTACAAAAGACGAAAAAGCAGATACAACATCATTTTATTGCACTCATTGAAGCAGAGGGGTTCTCACATGTATCAGTGAAGAAAATTGCAGAGCGAGCCAACATTAATCGGGGCACATTCTATTTGCATTACACAGATAAATATGAATTGATGGATCACTTACAGCAAGAATTGTTACATGAACTTCAAACCCGCATTACTGCCATTTTGCCGAAAGAGGCTTTTTTGGCTCTTCATCAACAACAACTTTACCCGCCTTTCATAGCGATTTTTCAATTCATCAGTGAACATGCTCACGCATTAAGGGCCATTCTTGGTGATCAGGGCGATCCTTCTTTTGCGAAAAAAATAAAGCGAGTTTTCGGTGAAGTACTGTTGGAGCGTTTGATCAGCCTGCATCCAGCAGCTAAAGAAGAAGCATTCCGCATGTATATGCACGCCTTCCTTACATCGGCGATTTTAGGGGTGATACAGGAGTGGCTAGAGAACTGTGAAGAACAAACGGCGGAAGAAATGGCCAAAATCCATTTTCAAATCTTGAACTTCATCAGCCAATTGCGCACATTCATCCAATGAACGATTCATTAAAGGCATGTTCCATCAACATGCCTTTAAATCGGATTACATCTTTTCCTTAGCTTCTACCTCTACATCACCAACGGAATAATACCTCCTTTTGGAGGTATTCATACTAAGCATCGACAATAAAATTGATAAAGCGAACATGATCATGGAACCTGAAATCACCACGAACCGAATCGAAATGAAATGAGCTGAAACACCAACAATTGCGGTAGACATGATGATCAATAATGCTTCTAACAAGCCAAAAACACTTCCGACCCTGCCCATGATGTCCACCGGAATATTATTTTGATAAAAGGTTTGAAAGCCGGTGTTGGCAAAAGCCAATGAAAAGGCAATGATGAAAAAACCGATGGCGGCCATTGAAAAGGAATTCGAAAAGGCAAAGATCATATAACCTATCGAGACAAATAAAGATCCAAGACCGATCATGTGCGAGATTTTCACTTTACTGATGAATACAACATTGACTATGGCCCCAGCAATGATGCCTGCCCCGGCGATGCTTACAAGGAATCCGTAATCGCTGTCCGACAAAAGGAGCACGGCCTTGGCAAACGCCGCTTCTTGGGAATCGATAGCCGTTTCCATCACCACAATGCAGCTGAATAAGAAATAAATGAGCATGATGTAGGAAGATTTCCGGCTGAAGTCCAGGACGATGCCCCAATCCTTTTTCATGATGGTCCAAGACAGGTAATGACTGGATTGTTCAAGGGGATGATCCTTTTCAAGATTAGGCATGAATAGGGTGATGATACCGGATAGTAATAAGGCAGCCGCGTTAATATAAATCGCTAAAACGGGCGTACCGATCATGAAAAGGATCCCCGCTAGCGCCGGTCCAATCAAAAAAGCTCCAGAATCCATTAAGCTTCGTAATGAGTTAAATCGTTTCCTCTGTTCAATGGGAATTAATTTTGTAATATACGACCTTGATGTTGTTACGAACATGGACCCTGCCATATTGACCACGAAGACAAGGGAATAGATGACCCAAATAGAAGAAGTCAATGGCAGCAATGCTATGAATACCGTGCGAAATAGGTCAAGTGCCACCATCAGATTCCGCTTATTTATCCGGTCGATCACGCTGCCTGCCCACACATTCGTTAATATGGAAGCCATCGGTTTAACGATATAAAGACCAGCTACCGCCAAGGCTGAATCAGTCATATCCAGAACGATTAAATTAAGGGCAATGAAATAAACCCAAGAACCAAAGTTGGAGATTCCTATTCCGCACAAAAGAATGGAAGGGTATTTCCAAGATACTAATGTATTTCTTAATTTCATCGCTTCTCCCCCTTTGACCGAATAATAAAAAACCCGGTCCCCCAGCAATGCGTCTCGGGACGAGATCAATTTGCGGTGCCCCCCCTAACTATCCTCGGCTGCCGTTCAAGGCTCTTTTGGAAAGTGGTCATTTCATTTACTTTTCTCCTCTTTACGCCTACTTAATTACTAAATTTTAACATTAATGTTTTTATAATGTAAATAACGCAAAAAAACTCATTCAAAATAAATGAGTTTAAAAGCAAAACAAGATATGGATTTTTCGCTCAGCGTTCCGGATAGAACACAGGAATACATAATTGAATACCGCTAATGAATGTTGGATTCAGTTGATTTACCTTAGGGAAAACAATTTTAAAAACGGATTCTTTTTCTTATCCGTTATCCTTAACTCATTCATGATGATTTGATCCTCATGATCGGCTATCCATTTCCTAAGTGCATCTTTATCCTGGCATTGTGTTAAATATGTTTGGCCACCCTTGCCTGTAGCATTAATAACATATCTATTGAACGTCTTCTCCATAATTGCCCGCCTTTTTAATAAAATGTATTGAATTTAAATAATAATGTACTGCTTTTACCTTTATCTTTTACAAAAGAAACATAATATATATGTTACAAATTTTGATTCGCAATAGCATGTTTTGTTTGAAACTATTGAATAAAGTACATCGATGCCGGTTATCATAATTGGATTAATCGAACCTATCATAATGTGCTAACTAATATTTGTCAATACGTTTTCTAAATGTAAATAAAACGTAAATTTTCAGTTTTGTTAAAGAAATATTTTTTTACGATTTAGGGGTTTACAACTGCTAAATGATGGGAGTAGAATACGTTTATCAATTTAATGCATTTCGGCCAAAACTCATGGAAAATGAGTACGGAGGACCCAATCATTTGGGGTTAATTCTGCCTTGCAGAAGGGATGAGATCAGCTCTTTCGCCATCCTACCCGTCAGCTAACTTCGTCGGCTAAAGCGAAGGAGGTCATAAGACCGCCTATTTCGGGAGCTTATTTTGCACGCTTTTTGTGACAAAACAGCAGTTCGAGGTTTTTCGCAGGTCTTTTTATTATGCCTTTAAAAAGATTCGAAAAGCAGATTGATGATTGAAATGTCATACAGTTTTACACAATTTTTTTATGGGTAGGGATGATCATTTGAGAATGACAAAATTGGATCCGCCAAAAATACTTGTACTCGGCTTTGCCATCCTGATACTTATTGGGGCCTATTTATTGACCCTGCCGATTTCCACAGAAAATGGAAATGGTCTTTCTTTTCTGGATGCTTTATTCACCTCGACTTCAGCTACATGTGTAACAGGACTGGTCGTAGTGGATACGGGATCGACCTTCACCACTTTTGGTGAGTTGGTCATCCTAACATTGATTCAGGTAGGCGGCTTAGGGTTCATGACATTTGCGACGTTTTTCTTTTTATTATTAGGCAAAAAGATTTCTTTAAAAGGCAGGTTACTCTTGCAGGAGTCCTTAAATAATCTATCCATGGCAGGTGTAGTCAGGTTAGTGAAACGGCTTTTAATTTTCACGGCCATCATTGAGGGCATGGGTGCCCTTATTTTATCGATTCGCTTTTCTTTTGACATGCCAATCGGCAAGGCGATCTATTACGGTGTTTTTCATTCCATCTCGAATTTCAATAATGCCGGCTTTGATTTAATGGGGGAATTCAGGAGTTTGACCCCTTATGTATCGGATCCATTCGTAACCCTTACCGTCGCCTTCCTCATCACGTTTGGCGGGATAGGCTTTATCGTGATGAATGAAATATACGAATATCGGAATACACATCGTTTATCCGTACATACGAAGATAGTTCTGACGACTAGCTTGACCCTTACGATTGCCGGCGCGATTATAATCTTTTTATTCGAGTTTGGTAACCCAAAGACATTGCAGCCTTTATCTTTCATGGGTAAAACGCTGTCGTCTTTATTTCAATCGGTATCACCACGGACGGCAGGCTCCAACACGCTGAATATCCCTGATTTAACTCAGCCTACATTACTGCTCATCATTTTCTTGATGTTCGTTGGGGCATCACCCGGATCGACTGGCGGCGGGATTAAAACGACTACATTGGCGACGCTTGTCGGAACGGTTTGGTCACAGATCAAAGGTAAGGGTGATGTGGTATTGTTCCGCCACCGCATCGTGAGTGAAACGATTTTTAAAGCATTATCCGTCACATTCATTGGTGTATTCGTGGTTTCAATCATCTCCATTCTGCTGACCATCACTGAAAGCGGAACTGACTTCTTGATGATTTTGTTCGAAGCCACTTCAGCTTTCGCCACCGTGGGACTTTCAATGGGTTTGACCCCAGAATTATCACCGGTTGGCCGGATGCTCATAATTTTCACGATGTTTGCAGGCCGGGTGGGTCCTTTGACTTTGGCCTTTGCTATCGCCATGAGGCGCAAGCCAGATCCGTTCCGCCGGCCAAAAGGGAAAATCATGATTGGTTAATAATGAATGGAGGAGTGTAAAAGATGGGAAAACGACAATACGCCGTGATAGGTTTAGGCAGATTTGGAACCAGTGTGGCCCATAGATTATATACGGCCGGTCAAGAGGTTTTGGGTATTGATGTCAACGAGGAAAGAGTCGAGAATGCGGAACTGAACGTTACCCATGCGGTCATGGCGGACACGACTGAAGAAGAGACATTGAAAGCAATCGGAATCCGTAATTTCGATTGTGTCATCGTAGCCATCGGAAATGACATGCAATCGAGCATTTTAACTACCTTGCTTTTAAAAGAGCTTGGGATCAAAAAGGTCATTGCCAAAGCACTTAATAAAAATCACGGTCAGGTGCTCACAAAAGTCGGTGCCGACTGGGTCATCTATCCTGAGAGGGATATGGGGGAACGGGTCGCGAATCAGCTCCTTTCCCCTAACATGCTGAACTATATAGAGCTCTCTAAAGAATACAATATCGAGGAAATCATCCTCCCCATGAGCATGAAGGGAAAAAGCCTCAGGGAGCTTGATTTACGGGCAAAATATAATATCAGCGTCATTGCCATCGTGAGTAATGGAGAAATTATCATTGCACCCTCACCGGATCAGGATATCCATGAAAAAGATATGCTTTTAGTGGTTGGCAATAAAGAAGATCTGGCCGTCTTTGCCAATATTGAATAATCCGGCAGGTTCCGGCTCTTGCTTTATGTAGCCCGATACCTATTTTGAATGCTAATACTACGAGAAGACCGCCATATGGAGGTCTTCTCGATGAAATTCATAACGAGCATCCCCGTGCCCTGGATATGTATGTATTATTTTATTGTACTGATCGCTTGGGCAAGAGTGGACTTTATCGTCACTTTATCAAAAGGCAGTTGAAGCTTAACGGCAGTCATGGCTATGTCCGGCCGAAGTCCTGAAAGGGTTGTTTGAATTCCGATCAAATGCAAGGATTCAATCAATTGAGACAGCTGGTGTGCGGATCCGCTGTCTATTGCATGAACGCCAGATAGGTCAATGAAAAGTCTGGTGACATTTTTTTCAGCGCACTTTTGTAAGGTGTTTTCAAGCAAGGACATGCCCCTCGCCGTGTCAATATCGCCTATCAGGGGAAGCAATGCCGTGTTATCTTTAAGGGAAATGATGGGCGTGCTCAATTCATCGATCGTTGCCTGTTGGGCTTTCATAATTTTATTGGCATATCTATGATTGGCTTCCGTAAACCTCTCCATTACTTCACTGAACACCTTCACCACTATCCGATACCAGGAGTTTATTTCCTCCTGTGTATATTGATCTCCATGCAATTTCACAAACCGGTCAATATAATCCAGGTATTGCTCTTGCGTTCGGAAAAACTCCCTCAATATAAAATAGATGGGTGTGTTTAAATGCTGCTCATCCTGACCGATATCTTCAATCCAATCACCAAGCTGCTTAAAGAATTCCCTCTCCTCTGTATCAAAGACCTGAAAGAAACGTAAATGGAATTCATTATTTTGCTGCTTAAGTTTTTTAATCACTTTGGGATCGGATGAACTATAAACACCCGCCTTATCACTTTTATTCAATGATGCGTACCAATCCTCAGTCAGTTGTGCTGCCACACCCAATAAAAAGGAATATAATTCTTTATTTACGTGCATAAACTCCTCCTATTTAGTTTTTTATAAAAAGCAATCGATAAATCTAACGCTGAAAACGGCATTGTCAGGGTATTGAAATATTATCAACAAAGTAAGCATCGAAGATAACCTCTTCCACACTTAAAATCTTATGCTCTGATGCCCAATTGCCCCTCTTTCCATATACCTTCCCAGCTGTTTTTGAAACCATGCAACCACTGTTTTTTTTAAAAAAAGATCAGCAAAAGCCTTCATCTATCATTCTGGTAAATCTACGTTCCTAAAATTCTATTGTATTGTTATAGTTTACCATTTTTATTTTTTGTTAACAATTTCCACGCAAAAAAGGACCTGATCCCAGATCCTCCGTTTAAAACCCTTTCGCCTTCTCATTTCATAAATAAAGCCGTCCATAAACCTTGCACCCCAAAGGTTTCATCCGATTGTTCCATTTTCCTCATTTTACGTATTTCCACCACTTCAAAATCCTTGAATATCTTTCTGAGTTTTTCTTCCGTAAAACCTAATCCGCCTTTAAGGCTTCTTTGCCTATATACTTCCCAATCCGAAATATCGGCACCACCCAATATGCCGCCCTCGACAAAACAAGTAATCGAATACAATCCCTTAGGCCTTAACGCCTTTTTCACCATCTCCAAATAATTGATCCTTCTATGTGGAGCAATATGGTGAAAACAACCTGAATCAAAGACGAAGTCATATTGCCCTTCCTCAATGTCCAAATCAAATATATTCCTTTGAATGAAGTTCACGTGCACTTTCTTTTCTGCCGATCGTTCTTTCCCCCATTCAAGGGCTTCCTTTGAAAGATCCACCGCATCGACGGTAAAGCCCTTTTGAGCAAGGTAAATGGCATTTCTCCCAGGTCCGCACCCAAGCTCAAGAACCTTTCCTGGCCGGATTAACCCACCATCAAAATATGCAACCAAATTTTCATCAGGGAAATTTTCGAAAAAGGGAACCCCTTTGGAGCGGTCTTCATAAAAACCATTCCAGAATCCAGTTGGCTCACGCAATAACGAGTCGAGCATATTCAATAGATCTTCATAGGTTGTTATCGTCTCGGACAAAACCATCACCTCTTCCCATTGTATCCAACCATTTAATTATACTGATTTCACCCTGTGCCTATGTAACAGCTGCATCAAAAATGAGTGACATAGAATGTTTAGACACAATTGGACTTGTTGATTATATGATGATCACTGGAATTTAAAGGTATCAAAGATGCGTTCGAACAGCCTTCTGATAGTATGTTACATTCTTACTAAATAACCCGATGATCGGCTCATTATCCATGTTAGAAAGGACATGGGTTTTATATAAGCATGTCAAATATTACATGCTCTTTACAGCAAATCAAGTTTAGCTTCCAAACAACAAAACTCAGCTCTATGATGTATCCTGATGTCTTTGAATCCGACTCCCAATCCACTTCTGAAACATCCCTCCGCCACCTTCCTGTCACATCCGTTTACTGATGATTATCTTTCTATACATTCCATTCAGCATGATTGGTCGATCTTCTTCAATTTTCATATTCTTAACATGTCTACTTAACAAGTCTTCAAACCTCAAGCCAATATCCGTTCCTAAAAATCGAATGATAGGCCTCAGAAGCTTTTTGGGTAGTGAAGGCACTTCATCTTTAGAAATAAACTTGTCGAATAGTATTATTTTTCCATCCCCTTTTAAAACTCTGATCATTTCCCGAAGGCATTCATTGGCATCAGGTACGACGGAAAGAACCAAACTTCCCACTATATAGTCAAACGCTTCGTTATCGAATTCCATATGCTGTGCATCCATCTCGAGGAAATTGATCGATGCATCATCAAATTTCCCCATCGCTTTTTTTAGCATATCGGCTGACAGGTCTATCGCCGTTATCTCAAGGTCAAGGTTCTTGATCAGCTCCAAATCGGCCCCCGTACCTACGCCCACAAACAGAACCTTTGCATCATCATGAAAATCCATCTCTTCAAACATTCTTTTCCTGGCATCTAAAAAGAGATGAGAGTTGAAGATTTTGTCATAAATTGGCGACCAAAATTTATAAATCACTTTATTCCACGAATTATTCAACATCCCCACCCCCTTACATACTACTTCCATGAAGCATGATAAATCCATTCCAAGCGGATATTATATCTGGTAAATTAGACTGTTGATTCGATTGGGGAGGTATCAGAGCTCATGGAATCACTCAACTTACAATACAATATGCTTGAGCAGGCGATAAACATGGACTATTCCAGGCATCGCTTATTGGATTCCGACTTCCGCTCGGTTTCGGTGCATGATGGGAAGTTTAATTCCTGCGATTTAAGCCGTTATGACTTCAGCCATTCCGACCTGACGAACAGCACATTTAAAAGCAGTAACTTAGATAATCGCATCTTTGAAAACGCCAATTTAACTGGCACCTTATTTAAAAGTGCAAATTTAAAAGGCGTAACTTTCAAGAACAGCATTTATAAAAAAACGTGACCCTCATCTAAAGGACAACGATTGTCGCATCCACCTCAATCATTTGCGTGACCGTGTTTCTGACTGCAGTCGTTTAAAAAGGAATGAAATGGGAGAATGATCTACACGAACCCTGTGCTAAGACATACAACGTCTTAGCACAGGGTTTTTATATATTCATATACCTTTCTCAGATTTACTTACCATTCAACCGCCCATCCTCCCAGCCTGACCTTTAAACTTCCACTTCAAATTCTTTAACGTAGACAGCATTCCCCGTGATTTCAATATCATATGTGTCATCGTTTTTGGTAGCCGAAACGCGAACTCTGCCATCCTTTCCGATTTCATGTCCTTGTTCGATTAACAGGTGCACTTCATCTTCAAGACCATCCTTTATGTATTTTGCATAATAAGCACCCATTACACCTGAAGCCGTTCCTGTAACCGGGTCTTCAAGCGTACCTGAAAATGGCGAGGAAAAATGCCGGGCATGCATATGGGCGTCACTATCGTACGTTTCCAGGCAAAAGGGATGAACGGATGCTCTTGGCATTTCCTTTAATAATTGCGGAAACATGCTATTGTGCCTTCATCCTTTTAAATGAACTTCTTTCTTTTACAGGAACCAGTAAAGTCCATAAACCTGTACTTCCATAAACAATAGGTAATTCACTTTCAAGATCTTCTATATCCAGGCCAAGGGAACTGGCTAAGCCACCCTTATCTCCGTTAAACGCTTCAAACTGAGGCGCGGCCTGCTTCATCGTAATATATATATCTTGATCCGCCGTGGTATGGATCTTGATTGGCAATATTCCCGCTCCTGTTTCAATCATCAGCTCATCTTTATCCAATAATCCCCTGGTCTTCAGTGCATGGATGGTAGCCATTGTCGCGTGTCCGCAAAGATTCATTTCATGTCCCGGTGTAAAATAACGGATTCTAAGATCGGCAATATCGGTATCCATCGGAAAAGAGGTTTCATTGAACCCCACCTTCTCCGCTATTTCCTGCATTTCCTTTTCTGTCAGTCCATCCGCATCTAAAACCACACCTGCCGGATTTCCTTTATTCGGTTTACTGCTGAACGCATCGTAATGAAAAACCCTTACCATTTTCAAATCTAACATCTCCTATTAAATGATGGCGCTTCTCTTGAATAGTAATTCTATATCTCTTTCAATATCCCTTTTTCGTCCTATATTAAGTGAAACAACCATTGATTTTATTTTCTGAATATTATACAATTACTCAAATTCATCAAATGTAAAATTCCATGAAGGGAAGGAGTACGTTGTCGTTCTGTTCCAAAGAGAGCTGGTGCTTTGCTGAAAGCCAGTGTCCAGAATATAACCGAAGATCATCCCCGAGAAGTAAAGCCGAAGCCTCAGTAAGCTTTTCCGGTTTCCCCCGTTAAATGGGACAACGCATTAATGTGCGTTTGTCATTAAACAAGAGTGGTGCCGCGAGTTCAAATCTCGTCTCTTAATGAGACGGGATTTTTTGTTTTTAACCTATTCAATGAAAATAACGGGAAAGCAGGTGCAGGAGTCATGCAGACACTATTATTCGTAACGGATTTATACTATGAAGCAAAAGGAAGAAATTATTATGAGGAGGATTTGTTCCTTACTTCGAAGCTTAGAGAAGATTTTCAGTTAGTACTTTGCCATCCTGAAGACATTGAAACGTTTGAAAAGGATTTTGACTTGATCGTCTTTCGAAATGCCGGTCCAGTAGCCAATTTTAAAGATAAGTATCTAGCATTCCGTAATAGAGTGGCTGCCGGTTGTTTGAAAACGTACAATTCATTTGTTGGAAAGGCTGATATGAATGGGAAGGAATACTTAATCGAACTGACGAATGCCCAATTCCCTGTCATTCCGACCATCGATACACTTGAATCTTTAAATAAACTTCCTAATGTGGAAACGTATATAGTGAAGCCGAAAGATGGCGCGGATTCCATCGGTTTGGAATTTGCCACGAAAGAAGAACTGGGAGATAAAATGGATTTGGAATCAAAGAACACATTGGTACAGCCATTTATCAACTTTGAGTATGAAGTCTCTTTTTATTTTATCGATAAGGAATTTCAGTACGCCCTTTATGCGCCTGATAAAGAGAAAAGATGGGAATTAAAAGAATATGCCCCTACTGAAGCAGACCTGGCTTTTGCTAAACGATTTATAGAATGGAACAATCTTGATTGGGGCATCCAACGAGTTGATGCCTGCCGGAATGAGCAAGGTGAACTTTTATTAGTAGAACTGGAGGATTTAAACCCCTATCTGTCCCTGCTGGAATTAACGAATGAAACACGTCAGAATTTTGTAGAAGCCATGAAAAAATCAATCCAAAAAGCTTTGCAAGCTTAGAATTCGTGGACGGCAGAATAAAGTTTGGTGTAGGTTGAATAAAGTGCGCGAACGGTCGAATAAAGTGCGCGGTAGGTCGAATAACTGCGGGAACGGTCGAATAAAGTGCGCGGTAGGTCGAATAACTGGCGGGAACGGTCGAATAAAGTGCGTACCAGGATTTTAAAACAAGACTTGGTTATACTACATGTTTTTTTACTGTAACTTCCTTTAAATAAAAAAACTGCAGGCAAACTCGCTTTTCTTCGAGTTTGTCTACAGTCTACCGAGTCCCAAGGGACCACTAATTCATTTGAGATTTATGCCATTTCCATGCACTTTCAATGATTTCTTCCAAATCTATCGATGCTTTCCATCCAAGCTCTTCATATATCTTATTTGCCGAAGCAACCAGACGGGCTGGATCTCCAGGGCGACGGTCTGCATACTCTATGGTCGGTTTCACTCCTGTGACTTTTTCACAAGTGTCGATTACATCCTTAACCGAAAATCCTTTTCCATTCCCAAGATTGTAGGTGGCCGTATCCTTCTTCCCGGATAATAGGGCTTGAAGGGCGATTATATGAGCTTGGGCTAAATCCGTTACATGGATATAGTCACGAATGCATGTGCCATCTTCTGTGTCGTAGTCCGTTCCAAACACTGATATTTTCTCACGTTGTCCTAATAAATGCTGTAAAATAATAGGAATCAGGTGTGTTTCCGGTTCATGACTTTCACCGATTTCTGCCGACGCATGCGCTCCAGCTGCATTAAAGTAACGCAAGACGACATAATGAAGTCCATACGCATTTGCAAAGTCCCCTAAGATCTGTTCAACCATCAATTTCGAGCGGCCATATGGATTAATCGGATTGGTTGGCTGATCTTCATCAATCATATCAACATTTGGTATCCCATACGTAGCTGCCGTTGATGAGAAAATGAAATTCTTAACATCATGCTTGAGCATGGTATTCAATAATGTAAGAGTTGCACCAACATTATTATCATAGTATTTATAAGGATCTTGAACAGACTCCCCCACCAAGCTATTAGCGGCAAAGTGCATAACAGCTTTAATGGGATACTTAAGGAATATTTCATTCAAAACCGCTTCGTCCCCTAAGTTTCCTTCCACCAAGACGGCCTTCGAATCGACCAGCGAACGAAAACCGGTTGAGAGATTATCCAGAATGACAACCTCTTCAGTATTCACTAACTCTTTTACAAGATGACTTCCAATATATCCTGCACCGCCAACGACCAAAATCATATAGAATTTCCCCTATCTTCATCACGTTATAAGGTCCCCCAACAAACGTCCGGTTCCTAAAAGCTTTGGACGCATCCTTGGATCGGAATTCAGTCCTTTTTCAGGCATAATAATCCCCTCTAAATAGTCATGTACCACCCACAATTGTTGGTGATTTTAGTACACTTTCTACCTAAAGGGAATAATATCATAAGGACCCTATTTAAAATGGGTTATTTGATACCTGCCTTATGCTCTTTGATGATATTTTCCATTACTTCTATAATGTCGTCTCTTAAATCAGGACGTTGCAGGGCAAATTCAATTGTCGTTTTCACAAAGCCATCGACAACTCCGACATCATAGCGTTTCCCTTCAAAATCGTAAGCGAAGACTTTTTGGATTTCATTCAAATTCTGGATGGCATCCGTCAACTGGATTTCACCGCCAGCCCCAGTTTCCTGCTTGGCTAGGAAATCGAATATTTCCGGGGTTAATATATATCTCCCCATGATGGCTAAATTGGATGGGGCCGTTCCTTGTTTCGGTTTTTCAACGAAACTATTCACTTCGTATCTTCTGCCCTCTTGCGTAAGAGGGTCAATTATGCCATATCTATGTGTTTCGTTCTCATTGACTGGCTGCACTCCAATGATGGACGAACCTGTCGCATCATACTCATTCATTAATTGACGTAGGGAAGGCACATCGCTTTCTACGATATCATCGCCTAAAAGGACGGCAAATGGCTCATCACCAATAAAGTTACGTGCACACCAAACGGCATGTCCAAGGCCTTTTGGCTCTTTTTGCCTAATGTAGTGGATATTAGCTAAATTGGATGGGTATTGCACCTTCTCCAATAAATCGAATTTCCCTTTTTCCCTCAAGTTGTTCTCAAGCTCGTACGCATTATCAAAATGATCTTCTATCGCTCGTTTATTCTTTCCTGTGACAATGATTATATCTTCGATTCCCGACTTAACGGCCTCTTCTATAATATATTGAATAGTTGGTTTGTCCACTATTGGCAGCATTTCTTTTGGCATTGCCTTCGTAGCAGGCAAAAATCTGGTTCCCAATCCCGCTGCAGGTATAATGGCCTTTTTTACTTTTTTCATTCTCTTGTAACTCCTCCATATCAACTTAATAATTAAAATCCTAATAATTACAAGTTTTCTTAATCACCATATTCATAGTAACATAGTCTGGTTTTTTGTTAAAATGTTAGTATATTCAATACTTTCATATGCATTTATTATATACCAATTTCTTCAAGATTCAAAACTTATTAAGTCAATTTTTTACTTTATTGGCTGGAAATTTGACCATCCACAACTTTAAAGACAGGATTCCAACTGGCTGACCGTCATCCACTTGATCGCTTAATGGATTAAAGTAAATGCCTTTCCCCGATATTTCAGGGAAAGGCCTTATTTTTCTTACTTATATGATTGGCAGGTCCAAAGACTTATTTATTTAGCACTATTGATCATTCCATTTATTTTTTCCATGAAATCATTCATGACCTGCTTCAATTTCAGCTCGGCTTCTTCCATCGTTTCACCTTGGATCCCGAAATAGAATTTGATTTTAGGTTCAGTACCAGATGGCCGCAAGCATACCCATGTGCCGTCCTCAAGGAAGTACTTGATTACATTTGATTTAGGTAAATCGATGACTTCTTCCTTATTGGTGCCCACCGTCAGTCTCACACCGCTTTGATAATCCTCCTGCACCATTACAGCATTACCGGCAATTTGCTTTGGAGGAGCCTCACGGAACTGATTCAGTATCCCTTGAATCTGCCCGGCGCCTTCAATCCCCTTTAAGGTCAATGACTGAAGTCCCTCCAGATAATATCCGTACTTTTCAAAGATGCTAAGCAATCCTTCATATAGATCCATGCCCTGTTTTTTATAGTGGGCACAAACCTCCACCGCAAGAACGGCCGCTTGGATCGCATCTTTGTCACGGGCAAAATCCTTGATTAAATAGCCATAACTTTCTTCATATCCGAATAAGAACGTGTGCTTGCCGCTATCCTCATATTCATTGATCTTTTCAGCGATGAATTTAAAACCCGTTAATACATCAACGGTCCCTAAACCGTATTCCTTAGCGATTCTGCGCCCGATTTCAGAAGTTACTATCGTTTTTAAGACAACTCCATTGGGAGGTAAAGTGCCTTTCGCTTTCTTTTCTTTTAAAAGATAATCCAATATTAGTGCACCTGTCTGATTACCTGTAAGCACCACATATTCGCCATCTTTATTTTTAACGGCAATACCGAGTCGATCTGCATCCGGATCTGTTGCGATCAAAAGGTCTGCCGATACTTCATTTCCTAATTCAATGGCCATTTCAAAAGCTGCATGCTCTTCCGGGTTCGGGGATTGAACTGTCGAAAAATTGGGATCAGGCAATTCCTGCTTTTTTACAACGTGTACCTTGTCGTATCCCAGATCTTGTAAAGCACGTCTGACAGACTTATTTGCCGTGCCATGAAGCGGTGTGAATACAACTGTCACATCCACTTCTTCACTTAAATCTTTGTTTTCGGGCACAGTAAGCAATTTATCATTATATGCGGTATCGATTTCCTCTCCGATAATCTCAATTAGGCCTTGCGCTTTCAATGTCTCTTCATCTTTAACCGAAATGGCAAGTTCGTTTTCAATCGCATTCACGAATTCTATCACTACATCAGCCGTTGCCGGTGGAAGCTGTGCGCCATCTGGCCCGTACACTTTATAGCCATTATATTCAGGGGGATTATGACTTGCTGTAATAACGATCCCAGCATATGCATTCAGTTCACGAACGGCAAAGGATAACTCCGGAGTTGGTCTTAACTCATCAAATAGATAAGCCTTGATTCCTTCTGTAGCCAGGGTCTTGGCTGCCTCCAAGGCAAATTCAGGCGATTTAAAACGTGAATCGTAAGCAATCGCGACACCTCTGCGTTTTGCTTCATCACCCATCGATTGCAGATAATGGGCTAATCCCAAAGTTGCTTTACGGACTGTATATAGATTCATCCGATTCGTACCTGCCCCAATTTCCCCGCGCATACCGCCTGTGCCGAATTCCAGGTTTTTATAAAACGCATCTTCTATATTTTTTTCATCATCTTGCATCTCGTTAAGTAATGATTTCATTTCATTATCAAGGGCTTCGAAATTCACCCATGAGTCGTAAGAACATTTCCAATTCATCTTCGCATAGTCCTTCTTTCTTTGTTGGGAAATCTAGATTTTTCTACTAAAAACTAACAATACAAATTAATAAAAAAAAAGCCTCTATAGGACTTTCTCGCTATATTATCTGCAATAAATGGACATCAGTCAATATTAAATTCGTTATACATAATAGGTCGAAAAAATGGACGTCACCACAAGGAGCGACGTCCACTTAATTATTCAGCTTCGGCAACAACGGTAAAGCGTTGGTTGATGTGCTTTGGAATTTCAATTTCATCAAGGGCTGCAAGGGCAAAATCGGCATAACTTACATAGCTTTCACCCTTTGAGTTTACAAGAAGGTTATCTTTACCCAGTTTATACCCGCCTGTTCTATTTCCTTGCGGATCAAAGAAGGCGGAAGGACTGATGAACGTCCATTGGATGCCAGTCGCATTTTGCAGATCTCCAAGGTTCTTTGATTGATTAAAGGCTGTTGCAAAGTATTCTTTAGGGAACTCAGGCGTATCCAGTACACGGACCGTTTTTGCCTCGTCAACGAAAAGGCTTCCAGCTCCGCCAACAACGATCAGTCTAGTTTGAGGCGCCCCTTTCATTGCGTCAATCAGGATTTTTCCTGCATCGACATGCAGATGTTCTTTCCCCGGAGCAGCGCCAAAGGCATTCACTACCACATCGAATTCTTTAATGTCCTCTGCTTTCAGATCGAATACGTCTTTTTCCAGTACGGATGCTCCTTGAATTTGGACTTTAGCTTCATCCCTGACAATGGCCGTAACTTCATGTCCCCTAGTCAATGCTTCCTTTAAAATCAGACTTCCAGCTTTCCCGCTCGCACCAATAATACCGATTTTCATATTAAATTCCTCCTATATATTGTTTTAGAAACTTTAATTGTAACTAAATTTATTACATGTAATAATATAAGTTACAGGTTTTATCTTGTCAACATTTTTTATTTTGAGGAGTTTTGTAGATATATTGGAGTTTTCGAAGATATATAATGATTTTCGCAGATATATTGCAGATTTCGGAGATATATCCGGATTTTTGCAGATATATCCGGATTTTTCATCTGATATATATAAAAAAGCACCATTCCTATTAGAATGGTGCGCGCTTAATTACATGCTTTTTCTCTTTTTCATTAGCAGTGCCATGCAGATTGTGATGAGCGTAAAAGCGATAAAGGCCAAAAACGGGATCGTGATGAATCCTAGCCAATTTATATACTCACCTGAGCAGGGAACACCGCTTTGGCACATTTCGAAATGCTGTAGTGCTGGAATTTTTTGCAGACTATAGTGATACCCTGACACCAACATGCCCAAAATCGATAATGGGAGGATGTATCGATAGATTTTCAGGTCCTGTTCATAAAAGGCCCGGCCCAATAAGATAACGAGCGGGTACATCAGGATCCTTTGATACCAACAAAAGGTACAGGGTACATAATGGAGAATCTCACTAAAGTAGAGACTTCCAGCAGTGGCGATGATGGACAGGATCCAAGAAAATAATAGTGGCTTGTTCATCACTATTTCTCCTTCGCTGCATCATCAACCATTTTCACTAAATCATCGATTGTATTTCCTTCAAACTTCTTGCCATTGACAAATAAGGAAGGAGTTCCAGTAACGCCCAATTCGTCGGCCAGCTCCATATCCTTGTTCCATTGGTCCTCGGACTTTTTGGCTTTAAAAGAGGTAACGACTTTTTTCACATCTTTGTCATTTGCGATTTCTTTCAATGTTTCTTCTAAGAATTTGTCTGTAAAGACATCTTCCTTTTCATATTTCAGGTCAGCTGGCTGCTTTTCGAACAAAAGCTCATGAAATTTCCAAAAGGTCTCATTTCCTAATTCCTGATAAACACTTTCCGCGAATTTAGCAGATCTGGTTGAATCGACGTTAATGAACGAATAATTCATGAAATAAAATTGCGCTTTTCCTGTATCAATCAATTCACTTTGTATAGAAGGGAAGAATTGCTCCTCGAATGTCTTACAGACTGGACATTTATAATCCCCAAATTCCACTATTTGGACAGGAGCTGATTTTTCTCCCAAATAAGGCTGTGATTTATAATCGATTTCATTAACGGCTGTATCTTCGTCTTTCCCATTTGCTAAAAATATAAAGCCAATAATGATTACAGCGATTAACCCGATGATCCAAAACGTGAATGCAGAAGATTGCTTTTGATTACCCTTTTTTTTATTAGCCATCATATACCTCCATCACTTGTTGTTGTGCCGATATTTCTTATCCAGCCATAGCGGCCGAATTCAGTTCCCCCTTCCTGCACCTTTCACCTGTAACTGATTCATTTACACGTTATAATATAAGATTCACCATCTGGTTTGTCAATTACACATACCTTTTATTTTCGCCTTTGCAGAAACGGCGTGACTTGACAAGGAAACGGATCATGGATAAATATTATTCTTGCAGGCCATTATAACTTGTAACCACTTGAATTACATGTTAAATAATTTATACTATATAAGAATAGAGATTTTAAAGGAGAGAAAAAAGAGATGTCCATCAGTACCCGCTTTTCCGTAGGAATCCATATATTATCTCTTTTAGAAATAAATAAAGAAGGTGTTAACACTTCTGATTTCATTGCAAAAAGTGTAAACACCAACCCAGCCTTAATCAGAAAAATCACCGGCATGCTGAAGAATGCTGGTTTAGTGAATGTTCGGCCGGGTATCGCAGGAGCAACATTGGCCAAGGAATTATCGGATATCACTTTGCTCGATGTTTATCAGGCTGTCAACATTGTCTCCGATAAAGAATTATTTGGAATCCATGAAAATCCTAATCCAGCATGCACTGTTGGAAGAAATATACAAGATACAATAGAGCCCATCTTTTCAGTTGCTGAACTTGCCTTGGAAAAGGCATTGGGAGTGGTGACGATCGAGGATGTCGTCAGAGGTATTCTGGAAAAGGATAAAAACTAATTAGCAAAAAAACACATGAGTCGGACTCATGTGTTTTTTCCTGTTTTCTTATTTATACTTAGGAACTTCAATTGTCAATTTATAGGAATCTAGTAAACTATACAAATTATAAATCTGTTTCACTTGTTTTGTTGCCCAGCCAATATCAGTGGCATACTGGTGTGAAGCATATCCATATTTCTCTGCAGCTGTAGGATTCCATCTCATTTTGTAAAGCGTGTCCTGTCCAGAGGATATATATCCTTTGGCGATGAATTCTGCACCGCCTATGATGGCCGCTTCCGGAGTGAACCAGCCTGCATTATAGGCGTATTGAGCGCCGCTGCTTAGCGCCGTTCCGTCAAATGCTCCCACTCCATACATATTATAGACCGTTTTCCCGTTTACCTTTACGCCAGTCGCTAACGGTGATGTGCCATTCCCGGTCTCCAGCAAAGCATGTGATATCAGGTAGATTTCATTGACCCCATATTTTTCCCCTGCCGCAGTGAAGGTTGCAGCTTGGCCTTGTAAAATCCCTTTTCCTGAAAGGATTCTATTATTAACTTCTGAAACGTTCATGTTGGTGACTTGGGAAAGCTTGACGAATTGGAATGAATTGACTGGATCATTCACAAAATTATTTGGGTTAAGATTATATTTTATATCTTCCGGACTGGCATTTACCCATGTCTTGTTATAGTCCACCTCATACCAATAGTATCCATCTGAGCCCTTTACTTTCGATTTAATATTCAATGATTGGTTATTGCTGACAGGACCGACTACCCAATAATTAGAACCAGCTCCGCCCCTGACACGCCATCCGGTTCCTTTAACCGTACCTTTTGTTGAATTGATCAAAGTTAATCCATCTTCACGTATGTAGGTTTTATACTTTTTATCCGTTTGACCATTTACGGCCATTTGAATTTCAACCATCTTTTCCATCGTAAGATTATACTCTTTATCAATCCTGATTATCGATCCATTTGAACTACCCGGACCTTCCGGTGCTTTGGCCGTTAAATATTGCGTACTGACATATCCGGTTTTTCCATTGGCCGTGACTCTTGACCAACCATTAGACTCTGAATAAACCGTTACGGCCGTATTGTTTACAAGCTTGGCTATAATTGAAGCGGAAGCTGATGCAGCAGATCGCATATTCAGACTGGATCCATCATTCACATTTACATATTTAACTGACGTGTTTCCTTCTTCGTCTGGATTCAGCCCCGGTAAAGGACCAGGCTTCGTTGCTGATAGATATTGCGTATTGACATAACCCTCTCCGCCATACGCTTTAACTTTTGACCAGCCATTTGATTCCGAGATGACTTCTACCTCTACACCCCTTGCCAATTTCACAATGACGGAAGCACTTTCTGACGGCTTATTCCGCATATTCAGTGAACCCGTGCTGACATTTACATATTTCGTTGTCGTTTTTTCAGGTATGGATGGTTTGGATTCCATTCCAGGCTTTGTCGTCGAAAGATAGTCAGTACTAACATACCCATCCTTCCCATTTACCTTGATTTTCGCCCAACCCTTTGATTCCGAATACACCGTCACTTCAGTTCCTCTTGACAGCTTTGCGACTATGCTCGCACTTTCCGACCCGCTTTTTCTCATATAGAGTGTTCCAGAGCTTACGTTTACATATTTCGTCGTCGTTTTTTCAGGCGTTACGGCCGTTGATGGTTTTGTTGTCGATAGATATTTCGCACTGACATGCCCGTCTTTTCCATTTGCTTTGATCTTGGCCCAACCTTTGGATTCCGAATAGACCGTCACTTTCGTTCCTTTTGAAAGCTTCGCGACTATGCTCGCGCTTTCCGATCCGCTTTTTCTCATATTGAGAGTTCCAGAACTTACGTTTACATATTTCGTCGTCGTTTTTTCAGGCGTTACGGCCGAAGATCCCGATCCTGGCTTTGAAACAGATAGATATTTGGTGTTGACATATCCGTCCATTCCATTGGCTTTGACTTTCGCCCATCCATTGGATTCCGAATACACCGTCACTTTCGTTCCTTTTGAAAGTATGGCCACTATGCTTGCGGTAGCTTTTCCACTTTTTCGCATATTGAGTGAACCCGTGCTTACATTCACATATTTCGTCGTCGTTTTTGCAGGTGTGGCTACTGTTGATCCCGATCCCGGCTTTGAAGCAGACAGATATTTGGTACTCACATATCCTTCTTTTCCATTGGCCTTGATTTTCGCCCATCCATTGGATTCCGAATATACCGTCACTTTCGTCCCTTTTGAAAGTATGGCAACAATGCTTGCGGTAGCTTTTCCACTTTTTCGCATATTAAGTGAACCCGTACTCACATTCACATATTTCGTTGTCGTTTTAACCGTTGCCGCAGCTTTGGTTACCGTTCCAGGCTTCGTTGCCGAGAGATATTTAGTATTGACGTATCCTTCTTTTCCATTGGCCTTGATTTTCGCCCAGCCTTTGGATTCCGAATACACCGTTACCTGTGCACCTCTTGTCAGCTTCGAGACTATGCTGGCACTATCTGTCCCATTTTTCCGCATATTTAGTGAACCTGTGCTCACATTCACATATTTTGTTGTCGTTTTAACGGTCGCCGCAGCTTTATTTACCTCTCCAGGCTTCGTTGCCGAGAGATACTTGGAACTGACATATCCTTCTTTTCCATTGGCTTTGATCTTCGCCCAGCCTTTGGATTCCGAATACACAGTCACCTGTGTGCCCCTTGTCAGTTTCGTGACAATGCTGGCACTATCACTGCCGCTTTTTCGCATATTAAGTGAACCTGTACTGACATTCACATATTTTGTTGTCGTTTTAATGGTTACTGCAGTTTTCGTTAAAGTCCCTGGCTTTGTTGCCGATAAATACTTGGTACTGACATATCCTTCTTTCCCATTGGCTTTGATTTTCGCCCAGCCTTTGGATTCCGAATACACCGTTACCTGTGTGCCATTTGCCAGCTTTGCAACTATGCTTGCACCTTCCGCCCCGGTTTTTCTCATATTGAGCGATCCGGAATTTACCTGTACAAACATGACGTCTTCAGTTTTGGCCTGTTCCGCATGTAGTGGAGCTGCAGATATTTTTTCTTCGAAAGCAACTGTCGACAACACCGCAAAACAGAAAGTTGGTATAATTAATTTCTTCATCTCATTCTCCCTACTAAAGAATTA
The DNA here is from genome assembly GCF_056502895.1 of Bacillus sp. T-10(2022). Lineage (NCBI taxonomy): Bacteria > Bacillati > Bacillota > Bacilli > Caryophanales > Bacillaceae > Bacillus > Bacillus sp. T-10(2022). The sequence goes on along the minus strand of NZ_CP113518.1, from coordinate 729,583 downwards.
TATTTTTAACATTTATTTAAATATCGGTTAAAATCAGTATAATAATATAGGTAAATATACTTATCATCTAAAATATATCATATTCCATTAGATCTATATGGAGATGAAGCAGATTGTAACATAATAGTAAACTAATAGACATTTAAGTAATTAAATAGAAATATTCGCAATGAAGCTTGTGCGACAAACAAATGATGAATATAAAGTATATTGATATAATTACTTACCACTCAAATTAATAAGGATGAGACGAGCATCTTTCTGCCTAAATCGAATATATATATAGGGTAAGCACCAATCCTTATATTTGACGGATAGAGGCAATAACCTATATAATTACTGTATATAACTTATAAGAATCCTTCTGTTAAGGGGAGTAGCTATACAATAAAGTCGTCAGTACAGGATTGAATCCTCGGCTTTATTGGCAACTGATTTTAGTTGTTTGCAAGACCTTGCCGATTATTTGGTGAGGTCTTTTAATTTTTAAAAGACGGTATAACCAATAATCGGTTATACCGTCTTTTTTGATTCGAAAAATTGCACAATAGAGGTGAAAAGTATGCAGAACTATAATGAATTAGCTAAAAGCGTTAAGATTTCCGATGATAAAAAGCATATATTGCTTGATGCCGACCCATCTTTATCACTAATCGGAAAAGGCCGCAGCGCATATGTATTCCGGATACATTCCACCAATAAGGCACTAAAAGTGTTTTTCCCGGATCATACACACACAGCTAAAGTTGAAGCTGAAATATACAAAACCGTCCAATCCATCGATTACTATCCAACCCTATATGATGCGGGGGTAAATTACCTGGTTATAGATCACATTGAAGGCAACACTCTTTTTGAATGTTTAACATTGGGAATCCCGATAACGGAAGAAAACATTGCGGAGATAGACCATGCCCTGCAATTGGCAAGGAAAGAGGGATTGAACCCTTCGGATATCCATTTACGAAACATCTTCATCACTTCCGAAAAAAAGGTGAAGATCATTGACGTTGCAAGGTTTAAGCAAGTGAAATCCTGCAATCAGTGGCACGACTTGAAAAGTGCCTTTCACCTTTTCTATTCGAAGTCATTTTTTCCAAAGAAGATTCCAAGCTTCATACTGAATTCCATTGCAGCGATTTATAAAAAGAGATTTCTGCCCATCTGATCCTTACTATAAAAAAATCACATTGGAGGCACATATGAAAAAAATAATGACCATTGCTCTGCTGTCCATCCTTACATTAAGCGGATGCTCAGCTTTAGAAGAAGTCAATTCATCATTGGAGTATGCAGATAATGCGACGGAGTATGTAAATACCGTTAAGGATTTTTCCAATGAGGTTCCCGCAATGTCACAGGACGCCGTCACGAATGCCGAAGTAAGAGCAAATCTTGAAAAGGAACTGGAATTGATGAAAACGGAGATTGAAGAATTCAATGCAACTGAACCACCCCAAATCGCTGAAGGCATCCATGAGAAGATCGTCAGCTCAAATCAACAGCTTTCAGATGGAATTGAATTATATCTGAATAATATTGAAAAGGGCCAAATTGATCCTAAGGCATTGGAAGATTCAGAGATAATGAAATCAATCGATAATATAACGGGATTGGCAAAACAAATTGAAGAGTTGGGAAATTAAGCATCATGCAATGAATAAAAAGGATTCGCCTGAAACAAATTATTGACATGAAACCAAAAGGTTTTATATAATCAACAAAGCAAAACCAATTGGTTTCACATTTTCACTTAAAAAGGAGAATCATTATGGAAAATACATTACAGGATATCAAGAAGACGGTTATTCTTGAAGCACCTATCCAAAAAGTTTGGGATACAGTTTCCACTGCAAAGGGCATAGCTTCATGGTTCATGCCAAATGATTTTCAACCGAAAGTGGGACATGAGTTCCATGTGCAATCCCCCTTCGGTCCATCTCCTTGTAAGGTAATGGAGTTAGATGCTCCTCATCGCCTTTCATTCAGTTGGGATACGGACGGTTGGTTCATTTCCTTCATTTTAAAAGAAGTGGATGGCAAAACGGAGTTCACCCTTATTCATGGCGGTTGGAAAGAGCCTGATACGATTCTTCCGAAACCGAACGAAAAAAGCTCAGTGATTCGCGATAGAATGAATCATGGCTGGGAACAGATCGTTAATCAAGGTCTTAAAAAGGCTGTTGAGGGCTAAGTGTCTGCAGCAGAAAAACATGATGTATTTCAGGCTATCGCCGACCCGACCCGCCGAAAGGTCCTGCAATTGCTTGCTGAAGGGGATTTACCCATTTCAGAAATCACTTCTCACTTTTCCATGAGCCGTACAGCGATTTCCAAGCACCTTCATATCCTTTCTGAAGCTGAATTGGTCAGTGGCCGGAAGGTAGGAAGAGAGAAACGCTTTCGGCTTCAGCCGGAACCTTTAGCTGAATTGAAACAGTGGCTTTCTTTTTACGATCGATTCTGGGATAACAAATTATCCATCCTTAAACATGCGATTGAAAATTCAGGGGAAAATGGATTGAAAGTCATCGAAAAAGAAAAGGACACGAATGAACCATCATAATGAAGAAAAACCCCGGCGCATTGCACCGGGGTTTTTCTTCATTAGTTTATGCATCCATCTCAATATTGTGTGCTTTGCGCTTCTTGATGACCATCGTTAGCAATAGCAGCAGATTAAAGACAATGATGCATCCAGTAAGGAACACTATACTCGTTGTCAATGCATCCGCTCCAAGGCTCGTACTCATCGCCTGACGGAAGCCCATGACAGAGTATGTCATCGGTATGAACGGGTGAACATGACTGAAGAAGTTATTGGTCAGCTCCACAGGGAACATTCCTCCGCTTGCACCTAACTGTAATACAAGGAATATCATCGCCAATAAACGACCTGGATTTCCAAACCCTACGGTCAAGAAAGTAACGATGAACATGAACGTAAGTGAAGTCAGTATGGAAACCCCAATGAATTGCCCCATGTTCTCGACCTGTAAATCCATTCCCCAAACCATGATCGCATCCAACACTAATGCAGAAAGCGTCGCTTGGATGAATAGGACCGTAAATTTACTGAACCACCATGCCACTCCTGATGTAGGCCTTGTAGAAGGCAATCCTGTCGGGAATCCCATATTGAAGGCAATAGCTCCAACAAATAACCCTAGAGACAATACATAAGGAGCCAGTGCATGACCATAATTCGGCACGTCACTGCTTTTTTGTTCTTTGACCTGTGTCGGTTCAGCAATCATGCTGTAATTATCATCGTTTGTTTTATTTTCACTTATTTCTTCTGCACCATCACTGAGTTTTTCCGAAAGCTCGACAGTTCCATCTTCAAGTGAGGTGATTCCATCACCCAATTTACCGGAACCTTCAGCAAGTGCTGATGAACCTTCATTGATCTTACCTGCGCCATCAGCAAGCTGGATGACTCCATTGCTCAAAGTAGGCAGATTGCTTGCCAATTGTTCAGTGCCTTTAACAAGTGCTGATGAGCCCTCGTTCAAGGCCGCTGAGTTGGCATTCAGTTGATTGGCCCCATTAGCCAGTTTGCTTGCCCCTTCGCCGACTTGGCTAACACCAAATGCGTACTTCTCAAGACCATTCCCAAAGGAGGATGACCCTGATTGCAGTTGTGAAACTCCATCAACCAACTGACCAGATCCCTCAGTTAGTTTTGAAAGGCCATTATTTAACGAGGAACCGCCTTGTGCTAACTGGTTGATCCCCTTCACTAATTCTGGTGTCCGTTCATTTAAACTTTGTGTTGCCGCCGTTAATTGATTGCTTCCTTCGACAGCTTCATTCAAGCCGCCATTTAATTGGGTCGCACCAGGAATCAATTGTTCTTCCAGTGCGTTCCTTATTGCCGTATATCCGTTTAACGCTGAAACAGCGTTTGGATTGACTTTATTCACCGCATTATTTAAATTGGCCAATTGTTCCGGAAGCTGGCCTAATCCATTCAATACAGGCATTACTTTATCCGTTAATTGCGTTGATAAGTCGGATACACTTGCAGCAAGAGTCGATGCGATTCGTTTTTGTGCTTCCGCCTGGCTTTGAAGTTCATTTTGAACCGCTCCGATTAATTCGGATTGCTGTTCACTGGTCATGCTTTTGAAGGCTTCCGTGTTTTGAACGGCATTGATCGTGCTCTGACCATTATTCGCAATCGTTGATTGAAGTTCCGTTAAAGCCGCTTGACTGTTATTGAGATCTTCGGTAATGCCGGATACGGTACCGGACGTGCTGCTTCCTGATGGAACCGCTTCTTGCAATTGATTTACACCGCTTTGAATGCTTGTCAGTCCTTGCTTAAGCTGATTCAGCTGTTCTTCTGCGGGCAATTGGCCATCCATTTTTTTCAGGCCGTCATTTAATGCCTGGCTACCTTCTGCCAGTTTATTGATTCCCTGATTTAAACTCTGCTGACCTGCTGCCAATTTTGGAATTCCTGTCGATTGGTCCGTCAGCTGGCTTGCATTTTGTGATAATTGATTCAACCCATCATTCAAATTCGCACTGCCTGTTTGCGCTTGTGCCAATCCAGTATTTAAAGTTTGCGCTCCTGGAACCACTTTGGCCAAACCAGTGGAAAGTTGGGAAGAACCTTGTATAAGTGCTTCACTATTACTAGCTAATTCCCCTGTGCCTGATGCTAGTTCATCCGCACCCTTTTGCAACTGACCGACACCGGAAGTATATTGTGAAATTCCCTTATTTAGATCCGATGCGCCACTTTCAAGCTTGTTGGCTCCTTCCAAAAACTCGCCAACGCCAATTTGAAGTTTATTCGCTCCATCTTTAAAAGTTAATGTGCTCGAAGCTAACTTATTCAGATTTTCCGTCACTTCTTTGTTTCCATCATGCAGTTTTTTTGCACCGTCATCCAATTTTGATGCCCCATCTGCCGCATCGCCGAATCCTTCTCCGATTTCATCCAGTTGGGAGAAGATCGCTTCCGCATATTCTTTTGTGACACTTTCGGCAATTTCCGTTTTCAAATTATTCGTTGCCTGTTTCCCGACCGTTTCAGAAACGAAACTGCGTCCTGGATTCACATCATACGTCAGATTCATTTTTTTGGGCTTATCATCCATGACGGTAGATGCATTTTTTGAAAAATCCTCCGGAATGGTAACGACCATATAATATGTACCATCATCAAACCCTTTTTTCGCCGCTTTTTCCGTTACGAAATGCCATTCTAAATCATCATTGTCCTTTAATTGCTCGACTAGCTCATTACCGACTGTTAAGGTTTTTCCCTCATATTCCGCCTTCACATCCTTATTCACGACTGCAACAGGCAATTTGCCTGTATTTCCGTATGGATTCCAAGCAGAACTAAGGAATAACCCCCCATAAATAATCGGGACGAACAGTAAAACGATTGCGACACCGACCAGTTTTCGATTTGTAAGGAAAAGCTTCCATTCTTGTTTAAGCATGTTCACTTCTTTTCACCTTTCTTTTCACGCAGTACATCACTCAATGACGCGGTATTCCAATTAAGAGTCGGTATGTCCGTGGTGCCAAAGCTTTCTTTAAGCAAATCTGCCACTGTTTGGCTGGAAAAGAACTCTATTAAAAGTTGATCCGCCCGAGAAAACATCCGACGAAGGACGTCCATTCCCTTCTCTGCATACTCTCCATCTTTAAACGCTTTTTCTATAAGTCCTGTATCCGGAAACATCGAAATGGGACCTTCCATCGCCTCAATAATTTCAAGGTTTTTAATCTTATCTACACTTTTGGCAAGAGTAAGGCCGCCGTTATTACCAGGAACGGAAGTGATTATCTGCTTTACGACCAATTTCCTTATGATTTTTTTCAAATAAGAAGGAGACACCTCTAATCGCCTGCTGATCTCATTAGACGAAAGCGGGACATTTTTATCCTGGGTAGAGAGTATAACGATGATGCATATGGCTTGCTCGACCCCTTTTGTTAATTGCAAATCAGTTCACCTCTTTTAATATGTATGTAGATATCATATATCCATAATGGATATTCGGTATCTATAATTAAAACCCGTTTCACCTTAGAAATCAAGTCATTTCTAGAAAAAATTTCTAAAAAAAAGATGAACCCCTCATTACAGCACAATAAGGGGTTCACCTTTTCAAGATCTTTTATAGGTCATTTAGAAATTCATTGACCGCTTCTGGAGTTTTAGCATTTGCACTGTGGAGGTGCGCAACCTTTTCCCCATTTTTAAATACTAATAGTGATGGAATTCCCATTACCGTTTGCTCTTCAGAAATCTCAGGGAACTCGTCACGATCGATCGTAAACCACTGTTTGTCTTGATGTTCTTGAGTGATCTCATCGATGAACATGTCTAAACGTTTGCAGTCCGGACACCATGTAGTCGTAAAAATCCCGACTGTCAGTCCCTCTTGGTTGATTTGTTCACGATATTCTTGTTCTGTATTGATATTTTTCATGATTGTCTCCTCCGGGCTTTTCTTATCATCATACTTTAATCCATGAATTAATGTACTCAAGGATTAATATATAATTAATTCCTTCACAGCACAAACGGTTTATCCTTGATCCGTTTATGTACCTTTTCTATGCTTCGGGAAAAAGCCTCACAAAGTCTTCTTTTAAAATCATGGTTCGGGGTGAGACACTTACGAACCCCTTTGGCCACCAAACTGAAAAAAGCCACTATCCAGTGGCGTTTTCACTTCATTCATATTGGTAGAGTAAGCTGCCAGGAAACACCAAACTTATCAGATACCCAGCCGAACTTCTTACTAAAGAAATAGTCACCCAATGGCATCATCACTTGTCCGCCATCAGTTAAACTCGAATAAAGGCTGTCAATTTCCTCTTCACTATCACATGTAAGGAATATTGAAAACGATGGTGTAAACGTAAATTGATGCTTAACATTGCTATCGATGCACATAAATTCCTGATCTTTCAAGGTAAAGGTAGCCTGCATGACGCTTCCCTCTGTACCTGATTCATTTGCACCATACCGAACAATGCTCGTTATTTTCGATCCTTCGATTAAAGATGTGTAATAATTCATCGCTTCCTCCGCATTACCTTCGAACATCAAGAAAGGTGTGACCTTCATCATTCTCATCAAACTCCTTTTCATCTTTAATTAGTTTCTCCTATTGAATCATGGCGCCCACCAGTTACCTGAAGCCACAATCATTGTCTGTAATTTTATCGTATTGGCAAAATAATCATCATCATCTTGGTCCTGTATCGTCCGATTCCATAAGCGATTAATCCATTGCTGGTTGGAGGAATCAACCATGGCACTCACCATGAATGGAGCGACGAAGCTTGTACTATTCCCTTCTTCCACGGCTTTTCCGCTTAGCGTATAACCGGATTGGATATTTTCAGGGTTGCCATCCGTTTCCGCTTTAATCCAATCATTCATCTTCTGTAATTGCGGCAGCGCTCTTTCATCACCTGTCAGTAAGTAATCGAGCGTATAGCGCCAAGGGGTCCTGCTGCTGTTCCAGCTATAATTGCCGTCATTCTCCCCTTCTAAAAAGCCCGCTTCTGCCGGCTGATATTCTCCCTTGGATTGTACAATGAAGTCCGGGATGAGGCCAGTATTGCCGCTTTTCTCCTTATAAATAGATTGAATGACCTTATAGGCCTTATCTCTTACACCTTTCCATTCATCATTCCCAGTTGCCGCCTCAAATGACTTAAAATGATTGAGAAGAAGGTCAGATGAACGAGTCGATTGTCCGTATACGTCATCTTCATCTTCCGCCCAGTCCCCTAGTTTAACAAGGTACTGCGACCGATTTATCTCATTCGACATGATCGCACCCAAGATGTCCTTTGCACTGGCAAGATAGTCAATTTCCCCTTCACTTCCCCACTGGCGATGTGCCAATAGTAACGAATAGGCGATATCCATATCGCCATCAGTTGCTGAATCGGCATCCCCTGGCGTATTGATGATTTTACCCGATTTATCCTTTACTTGCTGCCATGCTATTAATGAAGGGTCATTATCACTTCCATGCGCTTTATAAAAACGATAAAGCCCATCGAAGTACTGCTTGTCCTGGCTGCCTGCCATGATTGCCGTTATCATCATCCCATAACCATGAGCTTCAGAAACGGTCACTGCATTCTTGGGCTCTGCATATCCTTTATCATTGTAAAAAATATAATATTCATCATTTTTATCGACAGGCTGCTTAAGATATTCCTTTCTCCAGGTTTCATAAAAATTCGCTACGGCAGTGTCCATCTCCTCCTGTGACAGATTGTCAGGTTTTATCGTCCCCGCTTGATAGACTGTATGCTGTGGAAATGCCCTTTTACCGGCGATCTCTTTCTTTTTGATTTGAGATACCAATGCTATCGAGGCAATGATCCCGAAAATGATCACGCCCATCGCTATCAATAAACTTCTTTTTTTCATGGCTTTGCTCCTTCGGTTATGGTGCAGTATTCACTTCATTTTTATGTTCGGCAAGGAACATTTCAATGGTGTTGTTAAATTCTTTTAGACTGCTATGTTATCAACTTTTCCTCTATTAAACATGACTTTTCTTATGTAATTCCAAAATGTCACAAGCTCTTTTGGATATTTATGTTAAAATTAACATTGGATTCTGAGTGTTTCTACTTAAGTAGTTTTTTAAATGAAAAAGGAGTGTTTTCATGAATCGAATTTGTAATCAGTGCCAAACTGAAATGATAGATAATTGCAAAGTAAATGTTCAGGGCGGAATGTATGGGATAAAGATTAGTCAAAAGAAAGGACTTTTCAGTAGTGTTTCTGCAAACCCTAAAGCATCTGTATGCCCAAATTGTGGTTATGTAGCTTTCTATATTGATGAGTTTAGAGAATTTATTAAGTAAAAATATAAATATATACAGCTAACCGACGTTTGTGAGCAGAAGGAGTAAAGGGTGAGTTAACAAGCTCAGCTAATATCGTTGCCATAGTATCCGAATTGTACCTTTTGTTTTCAAAAATAAATCAGATTACCATAAATGATTACGATTTATTCAAAATTTTAACATAGCCTTATTTAAAAAAAGTGAAACTCCTAATTATATATTAGGAGTAACAAGCTTATAATCGTAAGACTCGCATCAGTAATGAGATTAAATGGTGGTTTGGAGATATATCAATGGCAGGAAGCCCTGCTTCTGTGCTAGCTTTCATGATTCCAATCGGTCGCTTGAAGTTTATTACCAAAATATAAATCTACATCATTCCACCTTTTTCAGTTCCATAAATCCTTCGCCATCCAATGAAATATCCAGTTGCTGATTTATGACTAGCGAAAGCGGAAAGATTTCCGACTCTTTATCCGAGAAAATCCAACGCCGTTTCCTTGGACCTAAAAGTAAAAACGAACCTGCTTCATGTTCCCCCATGAAATTCAACCCATCTTCACTTATCGCTTCACCCTTCCTTACAGGTACACCATTACTTATTAACTGATTTCCCAAAGCCCTGACTTCATCTGTCGTAATGTTTATTTCACTGATGCACAGGACGTTTTGAGTTGAAAAAGACTCAGCCTCGGATTCGGGTGATACGGAATATCTCGATATGAATTCGACAATGTTGCCTGAAGGGTCTAAAAAATAAAAAGAATGTGCGTCTGAAAAGCTAAAATAAACTTCGTCATCATCATCTTCTCTAGTCAATTCCACTTTTGATTTCGCCCATGCTTTTGCCGAAGTAAATAAATTGGTCGGTATGTTCATGGCAAAATGGTAAAAAGGCTTTTCCTTGTGATGATATTTTTTAATTTCAAGTACACTTTCCCCAGCCTTAATTTCAAAACCATCATCAGTTTGCGATAGTAACTCAAATCCTAATACATCAACATAAAAACTCCGCATTTCATTCCAGGCATGACTATACAAAGTGACCTTATTGATAATCAACATCCAATCCCCCTTCCGCTTAACAAATATTGTAAAGATATCCTCCATTTATGCAAACATTCCGTACTATTCAAAAACTATATAATTCTATTCACCCTTTCTATTTTTACCACAAATATCCAATGAATTAACGACAGGCCAACTCAAAAAGGACCTCCAAATTCGGTGGTCCCTCGTTTCAGCCTTATTGAAAGGTTCACTCTTTAATTTTCAGTCCAAGCATGGCTGCAAAAACTATCGCTTGGTCCGGGGAAACTTCGCATCCTTTCAGATCTTCCGGGGATACGGTAATCCTTTGAAATGTAGAACTGCTAATATCAATTCCTTTGAGCGGTGTCCGGGAAAAGTTCACTTCATTTAATCTACATGTTTCGAACTTCACTTTAATGAATTTACACTCATAATAATCAGCACTTTCCAATGAGCAATGATCGAACCTCACTTGCTTTAAACTGGAATAACCAAAGGCACTTAAATTCAAGTTGCAATTCTCAAAGAAGACATTCCCTAAACTTGCGTCAGACAGGTTAATGCCTAAAAGTTTGGACTCTTTGAATTCCACACGATGAATCGAGCCGCCCATGAAATCGGCATTCGTTAAATCGCAATGATCAAAAATGACATCCGTCAGCTCGATATTCCTGAATGATACATCGCTGAATGTCACATTTTTAAAAACAACCTGTGATAATACGATTTTATCCATCTTTTCTCTATCGATCGTGCAATTGGTTATGATACAGGACTCAAGATAAGGCTCATCCTGATAATATATTTCCTGAAAGTTCGCTTGTGTTAAGTCTTGAGGGATCTTTGGCTGTTCAATTTTGATTTTGCCTGACATATTATCACCTTTTCGCTTTATTCTTCAATCACTGATTTATCCAATCGATAGGGTTCATCGCCGGTAATATAGCAACTGGTCCACTAAATTTCGACTTAACTATAAACTACATTTCAGTGAAGTTCAATCTAAGAATTTTGCGAAAATGACTATTATTTTTCGTTATTTTGTGTCAACATTTTGCACAAAAAAAAGCTGCCTCATCGGCAGCCTTGCTTACTTCATGATCGTATTGAATCCTGTTGGCATTCGGAAATAATATAGAGCTGCACCTATTATCGCTATCATTCCGCCTATCAGAAAAAATGCTGTAAAGATATTTCCTCCAACAGTCGGGGAATTGGATACAAAACCACTTGAAAACAGAAAAAGGACACCAAATCCCAACAAGAATAGAGCCATTTTTTTAATCCTTCTTTTGAACAGGATATATCCCGTAAGTATGATTAAGTACGATGAGGCTAGGACCATAAGAAATGGAAATAACGGTTTGAATTTTGCGGCATACACGAAATAATCGAAATTCGAAATATCATCTGCATCCATTGCCTGATCATCATTTACTTGTGTGAAAGGCGTGGAATACTTCCATTCCGAAGGTCTATCCAGAATTTCACTGCCTTCATACCAGGTACAAAACGTAAAAACCATAAAGAAAAGTGCAGTGATAATCATTTGTAAAAAATTATTAAAAGTCAATATCATCTCCTCCAGCTGTCATTATACCAATAAGTGGGTAATTTTCAACCGAGCCCAAAGTGATAAAGGAATATGTAAACAAACACTGTTTCCTGAATAATATAATCTAACCACTTTTAAGGAGCGTTTGAGATATGATCACTCATGGAGATGACCTCCTTATTTCAGGAGCATGGTTACTCGGCATCGGCACACTTGTAGGTGCAATCGGGCAAACCCGGCAAACTTTAACGAGCACTAATCTTGGAAAAGATCTCGTCCTCAAAGGGAATGGTATTGAAGCCGTTGGAAATTCGCTGCAAGCAATCGGCCGTTCGAAAATGCTGAACCCGGAAAATGAACGTTCGGAAACCTATTTCATATTCGGTGCTTGGCTTGAGGCTATTGGCAATATCGCAAATGCAGTTGGAATAGATATGCAGTTGAGTGGTTCAGTGGAGGAGGGCACCAGAACCGATGCAATCGGCAGTGGAATCCAAGGCCTTGGTGCCGCTTTTGAAGCCTTCGGGGCATCATTGACGGAGGAGTCCATTTCACGCTCTTTTGAAGTCAAGGGAAATGGACTCATTGCAGCCGGTTCTTTTTTGGAATCGGTCGGAAATATCTTCATTTTAAATGAAAAAGTACGGATGGGAGAACAAATTCTTTTACTAGGCAGCTGGACCCAAGTTTTCGGTGCATTTATATTGATCGAGGCCTTTTCACTTGGCCCAGAACCCGAACAACCTGAGAAAGGACATTATAGCTATGCCAACTATTACGTAGATTAAGGGGCCACGAGTTCGACCTTCATCCGATCGGGATCTTCGAAATATACGGCATAATGATCCTTCCCGCCGGCAAATGGATGCTTGTCGGCATAAAGGATGGTAACTCCTCTGCCCCTTAACTTTCTTGCGATCTCATCAACCTGTTGCCGGCAAGTGGCGTGAAAGGCTAAATGGTTAAGACCCACTCGTCCCCTATGATAGGGAATGTCAAGAAACCTTGTTTCCGCTTGTACAAAAACAATGTACATATCACCCAATCTCCAACTCTTCCCGCTTACCCACTCCTGAAATGGCTCATAGCCCATCTCGTCCAAAAACCAGGCCCAAAAATCAATGCTCCTCTTTAAATTTGTAACATTCAGCTCAATATGATGAAGATATCCTTTTGACAACTTATCATCCTCCTTTATCGTGTCACTTAACAACCAGTGGCATTGATATATAGTAAAACACAGGGTTGAGACAATCGTAAACTCAAACTTTTCATAAGCTTGAAGTCTAAAAAGAAGCAGGAAAGATATGTGGGATTGACTGCCCTTTTCGACTATTATTATTAGGTGAGAAATGTAGCAGACTGCATAATTTATCACCTTCAGAGGAAGATCGATGCTCCCCGAAATTGTAGGAATACCCGCTCCAGTTAAGAGGAACGGGTATGATGATTTAATTCTCAGCATACTAAGGTATTATCATGACAGGGATTTAACAAGGACTTTAATTTCATTTCCCGATAGAACTGCTTCAAATCCTTGGCGCCAATCTTCCAATGAGACAATTTTCGTCACCATTTTTTCTGTATCGATCTTATGTTCTTTCAGCAGCTCCAATGCTGTATGCCAAGAGCTTGGCTTTTGAGAGCGTGTGCCAACATACTGAATTTCCCTTTGAATGACCGATTCTTGATCAATTGGATTCATTTTCTCTCTAGAAATGCCAACTTGTACGAATGTACCTTTTTTCTTCACCAATGGCAGGCCTTGATTAATAGCCGGCACTGCACCAGAACACTCAAATAATTTATCCACTCCGTAACCGTTTGTTTGCTTAAAAACGATTTCTTCCAAGTTCTCTTCCTGAATATCAACAATAACATCTGCACCCAGTGATTTAGCCAAATCGAGCCGATTTTTATCCTTTGTAATACCCGCCATAATGACGAAAGCACCTTGAGCCTTGACTACCTGACATTGCAGAAGACCAATGGGACCCGGTCCAAAAATAAGGACTTTATCGTCTTCTTCTATAGTTGTTTTTTCTAATGCTGCATGTACACAGCAAGCAAGCGGCTCGGTCAAAGCGGCTGCTTTCAGGCTAATGTCCTCTGGCAGTACGTGAATGCTTTCTTCACGGGAGAGTACATATTCTGCAAAGCTTCCGTTTACTTGTGTGCCTATTCCGGTGCGGTTTGAACACAGGTTATAATCTTTTTCCAAGCAATATACACAATTTCCGCACGTAGTATATGTGGTTTCGCTCGTTACTTTATCTCCTACTTTAACTTTTGTAACACCATTCCCAACTTCTACAACCGTCCCAGAAAATTCATGCCCAAGCACAACAGGCGTTTTTGAATTTCGATATTCCCCAGTAAAGGTATGAATGTCTGTACCGCAGATTCCTGTATAGGCCACTTTGATTTTGACCAGATCATTTTGCACTTTTGGTTCCGGTAGATTTTCAAGTGACATATTGTCCTGTCCCGGTGCTGTTTTCATTACTGCTTTCATGTCTATTCACTCCTTATTTGGGATGATCAGCACTTTTCCATACGTCTCATCCCGATTTATGATCATGTTAAAGGCCTTTTGCGTATCTTCGAGCCCAAAACGATGAGAAATTAATTCTTTTAGCACGATTCTCCCTTTATTGATAAAATCGATGCTCTTCGTCCATTCTTCACCCGGGAATGGAGCTGAATATGAATTCCAAAACCCTTTTAATGTTAATTCTCTTCTAAAAATACTCTCAAATGCTTGTTCGGAAAGATGAACATCTGAATAAGCGATTCCTAAATAGCCGACTTTTCCTTTTTTTCGCGTAACCAGCAAGCACTGTTCCTGTGTTACTTTAGACCCCGCACACTCGAGCGCAATGTCCACGCCTATTCCACTTGTGTACTCGCTAATTTTTTCAGTTAAATCCTCTTTCATTGGATTGATGGTTCTCTCGCATCCCAAGGCAGCTGCCTCAGCTAATTTATCATCGGAAATATCAATTGCGATAATTTCTTTTGCTCCGGCAATTTTCAGCCACTGTATCGTTAAAATGCCAATCGTTCCAGCTCCAAATACCGCTACTACATCGCCAAGTCGTGGTTTAATATTTAATACTCCGTGAAGCGCAACGGCCAATGGCTCGATCATGGCTGCTTCCTCAAAATCCATCTCCCCTATCGGTAGCACATTGACGGATGGAATGTTAACATACTGGGCAAACGCACCGAATGATTTAGAACCAATCATTCCGTGATTTTCGCATACAGAATATTCCCCTCGCCTACAATACTCACATTCACGACAAGGAATGAAAGGAATCGCGACCACACGATCGCCAATATTTATATCAGTAACATCTTTACCCGCTTCAACAACATAGCCTGAGAACTCATGGCCCATAATAGCTGGCAGTGTATATTTCCATTTATTCGTCATCTTGTGTGTATCAGAGCCGCAAATTCCAGCGGCCATCACTTTTATTTTGACTTCATTCGCTTCACATGGATTGATATCTATTTCTTCACATATAATATGATTTTCTGAATATAAAACGGCAGCTTTCATCAGTCATTACCTCTTTTACTATAGTAATCTTAGAAAATGGATGCCCATAATTGCGAGAATTTAAGAATGATCCAGTTGAACAAGTTTCCGCCCATATCCAGGCTGGAAATGAGTGTGGCACCTTCGGGCATGTCAAATTTAGCCCCTTCCATCATCTGTGTATGAATGATGGCAAAGTCTGTCGCCATGTATAGAGAAAAAGCAATCATCACGGTACCTGCAAGGACCGAATGGACAATGTTCCCTCTAAGAAATCCAACCACAAACGCAACATAAAACGGAATCGTTGCTAAGTCACCAAAAGGCAATACCTTGTTTCCTGGTAAAATAACGGCCAGAAACAATGTAATCGGAACTAGAATCAATGCGGTTGATAGAACAGCGGGATGACCTACAGCTAACGCTGCATCCAAGCCGATATAGAGCTCCCGGTCGCCATAGCGTTTTTGCAGGAAAGAGCGAGCGGCCTCAGAAATGGGGATAAGTCCTTCCATCAAGATTTTCACCATTCGCGGAAGCAGTAGCATAACCGCTCCTAAAGAGATACCCGTTTGAAAAATATCACCTGGTCCATAACCGGCCAGTAAACCAATTACACAGCCAAGAATTAATCCCATCATCATCGGTTCTCCAAAAATGCCAAAACGTTTTTGGATAGATTCCGGGTCTGCATGCAGGTTTCGGATTACGGGAATTTTAGAGATAAACATCCCTACCAAAATACCAATTGGTGCAAATGCTGCCGTAGAGCCAGTTGGCAACGAAATCCCTTCCAGCCCGTAGAATTTTTGAACCATCGGTGCTGTTTTGTCTGCTACGAACAGAACGGCCAACTGATAAAGAATGGTACATAAAATGGCAAACCACCAGCTACCCGTTACAACATACCCTGTCGCCCCCGCAGCAATAAAATGCCAGTAATTCCAAATGTCAATATTCAGTGTTTTAGTTAATTTCAATAAAATAAGCGCAATATTGAGAAAAAAACAAATGGGAATCAGTATAGCTGCCACTGGGGAAGCAAATGAAAGGGCTGCAGCAGACGGCCATCCTGTATCAATCACTGTTAAGTTAAGACCAAAACGTTCTACCATTTGTTGGGCGGCCGGACCTAGGTTTGTAATGAGCAAATTAATAACCAGATTGATCCCCACAAATCCAATTCCGATGATGATACCAGATTTAAACGCTTTCTTAAATCCCGTTCCAAACATCATTCCAATAATTAAAATCGCAATTGGCAGGATCACCGTAGGCCCTAAATTCAATACTTCCTGAACCACTGATAAAAGCTTATCCATAATTAACCCCCTGCTTTCCTTTTCTTTTTAGGATTAAAAATTATGTGCGGTTTAGCTTTTTAAATGACCTAAGATTTTCTGATCTAATTTATCCATCCCAATTCCAGTAATGTATGCAGTCGCAATTTCTGCTGGAATGTTATATGTTGTTGGTAAAATAGTAGTAGAAACGATCAAATCCGCACTTTCTTGACGGGAAGATACTTCAGATATTTTGCATTGCACAACCTCAGCATTTACATGATTATCCTTCAATAAATTTTCCACTCGGTCACATACCACCGTTGAAGTCGCAATCCCTGCACCACACGCTACTAGAACTGTATACTTTTTCATATCATTACTCTCCCTTTGCATTCAAATTAATTTTTTTAAAAACAGAATGAATCTCTTCGTTTGTTTGTGCCTGTGAAATTTGCTTATAATTACGTTCATCTTGAATCACTTCCATTAACTGTTGCAATACCTTCAGCTGACTGTGCGGTTGATTAAGCCCCAGCATTAATACGACATATACATCAACTTCTTTTGTATTGTCATCCATCAAACGAAATCTTACAGGTTTTTCAAGTGTGACGACACCAATAAATTGTTCGAAAACACATTCTGGATCCGTATGAGGTATGGCTACGTTGTAATGGTCCATATTTAGCCCCGTTGGGAAGGAAGCTTCCCTTTCTTTGATCTTACCTAGAAAAGAGTCACTAACATACCCTAGTTTGAATGCTTCTTGATACATCACATCAAAAAGCTGATCTTGGTTTTCACATTCAATATGAAGTTTAATTAAATCATCTCTAACAAATTGCTCCAATGGCATGTTCTATCCTCCAATCCGATTTTTTTATACCGAATAGTCTTGAATTACTTTATAAATATCGCTTAGATGATCCATTTGAGCCATTTCATTTATGACCTCAGTTTGGTCGGCTAGTTTCATTAATTGTAACAACGCATTAAGATGCTTTTTCTTATCCAATGCCGCAATAACTACGACAAGGTGTACTTTATGTTTATCATCAAATTCAAGACCCTCTCTTATCCTCAATAAGCTCATGCCAACTCTATTGACTCCATCCTCCGGACTTGCATGAGGGATCGCGATATTTAATCGCAGTACGATATGAGGTGACATCTTTGGATATTGTTTTTGTATCACCTCTACATAAGATTTAGTAACTGCGCCTTTTTGCAGAAGGGGCCCAGCTGCCAGTGCAATCGCTTCCTTCCAATCCTCTACTCTTTCTTGTAAAACAATGGTTTCTGGAGTGATAAAATCGGATAGAACATAATCTGATTTCTGCGAAATTTCATTTGTTGCTTGAAATGAAAAGTAATTTTGCAGGGCTTTTTCGAGTAATTGTTTCTCTTCTACCTTTGCATGCTTTTCGATAACATTGATAAGCTGTTCAATATTTATAACTGAAGAATCGAGGCCGAATATCCCCTTCATTACACGTTGACGCAATTGTAACTTTTCAAAGTCCGAAATAAATTGGTCAATGATAAACAAATGTTTATCTGTTTGCAGCGGTACAGGTGAAAACACAAGATCATATTCAAATTCCAGTTTTTCAAATTCACGAATGGATAAAGCTTGGTAAAAGTAGAACTCAGGAAATAAATCCCGTAACGTGTGTTCCATCAAGTGTGAGATGGACACACCATTCGGACAGACAACAACTGCTTTTTTCTTGGCTTGAATTCGTTCACCGCTGTTGATTAAATGACCGCCTATAAAAATAGTGATAAACATTATTTCACTTTCGGGTATTTCACAGCCGATATATTGTTCAAATGGTTTAATCGCATCTTTCACAATATAATGAATGGCCTCAAATTCTTCGCTAACCTTTTCGATCAAAGTATAATCGGTCGTTAAATGATATTTAATTCTGTAATATGCTGGCTTCATGTGCAGCACCAGCTTATTCAATAATTCTTCTTTTCCTTTTAGCGTGATACATGCTTTTTTTTCGAAAAGATCTAAGCTGTCCCTAAGAGATCTTGTTAATTGAGGTATTTCTTTATCCGTTAAAAACTGGGTTGATAATACATTTGACGTAAGAAGCTGCAGAGTAATGAATAAACGTTCCACTTTCGGAATTTTTCCAACACCTTGGATTAAGATTTCCGCTGCTTCGTACTCCTTGGTATCGGATAATTCTTCATAATCAATATGGTAGGAATCAGTAATTAATTTTCCTTTTTTAATCCTTTTTAATAGAATTGCAATGATATAGGGAAGAAGCTTCATTTTCTCATCGATAAATTGAAGGTGTAACTGTTTTTCAACATCTTCCATTTGCATTTTTATCTTTTCGATCTCTTCGCTGGAGATTAGAATCACCCGCTGAATATACTGTTCACCCTTATAAAACCCCATTATAACCTGTAGAACTTTCACTAATAGTTTTCTTTTATTCCACTCACTTCCTATTATGTCGTAACCGTACATTCTGGAGTAAACAATCTCTAACTGATAAGTCCTGACCAGTATTTGAGTGTACTTTATATCTCGAAGTACTGTGTTCTTGCTTACTTCCAGTTCAATAGAGAAATGTGCTAAGGAGAGTTCTTCCTCGCTACTCAGTAACAACAGCAGAATCAGTTGAGCTCTTTCTTTTTCAGATAGAATATAATTTGCCGAAGCAGACTCGCCTACTTTCTCAGCAAATAAATCAATTAGGATTGGACTGATGATGAATTTTCCGCTATTTGTCCGTCTAATGGTTGGATAATTATTATCTTCTAACCAGTTGTTGATTTTATTAAAACTATAGCTGACTTGTCTTCGGGACAAAGCATATTTATTTTCTAACTTTACATTTGAAATATCCGGATTACTCAAAACCTCTTTAAATATTAAATTGCTCCTTTCGTCTAAATACATGTATTATTCCCCCTTGCTTGTTCTTAGTGTATCAGTAAAAACATGTCATTTGTTAACGCTTTCAGACTCATTTTTTGTCGTTTTATTGTTCAGCTTGATGTTAACGATGATTTGTCAATTGGCTCAAAAGCCAAAGTGAAAAATGATTTTCAAAAGCCGACTTACGGCTTTCCAAAAGGTGATAGCCGTTAATCCTGATTGAAAGTCCTCTCTAAAGATACTACAAATCCGAGTAGACAGAATGGATTTGTTTTGTTATTATAGTTACTCAGGGTAACAATTACTCACGGTAACTATATATTGATATAAGGGGTGATTCTGATAGAGACTTACCAAAAGTTCTTTCAGCAATTATTATTGCTGTACCGGCCGTTTGAAAATAATCTTAATATCCAGCTGAACAAGCATGATTTACACAGGGCGCAGTGGTCCATTTTGTATTACTTAATCAATTATGGTTCGGCGACGCTTGTAGAGCTTGCCAATTATCAAAGTGTGGAAAAACCAACGATTACGAGGACCATTGCCCGCTTGGAAGAGCTGGGGTATGTCGAGCATGTGCCAAGCAAAGATAGACGCGAGAAAAGAATGCGGCTTACGGAGCTTGGCAAAAAAATCTACAGTGAAGTCCGTGTGACAATCGATCAATACGAACAGGAGATCTTGAAAGGGATCACTGAAGAGGAACAACTCGCAGCCATACGCATCATGGGCGAAATAAGAAATAACATTATAAAGTAAGGAGATAATAAACATGGACCAATCCAGAACCAGACTGTGGACGAAGGACTTTGTCATCGTTTCGTCCATCAATTTTTTCATAACATTAATCTTTTATTTACTGATGGTGACACTTGCCATCTATGCTGTTAATGAATTGGATGCTTCTACAAGTGAAGCCGGACTCATATCTGGTATTTTTATTATCGGGACGTTGATCGGACGCCTGTTCATTGGCCGTTTCATTGATTCAATCGGCCGTAAGAAAACATTATTCATAGGTTTGATCTTTTTCACTTTGACAACTCTTCTATATTTTGTGGACCTTGGGATCGGCTTCCTGCTTGTTAACCGCCTGATCCACGGGATGGCGATGGGGATGGCGAGCACTGCGACAGGAACGATCGTCGCCCAGATCATCCCGCCAACACGAAAGGGAGAAGGCATCGGCTATTACAGTATGAGCGCAACACTTGCGACGGCAATCGGTCCTTTTATCGGTCTGTATATGGCTCAACATACAAGCTTCCAAGTCATTTTCAGTTTCTGCCTGGCTTTAGGGGTAATCAGCCTGATTACCGCATTCTTCTTGTATGTCCCGGCATTGTTAGTGACGGCCAAAGTTACGGAAAGCAAAGGATTCAAGCTTTCCAATTTCATCGAACCTAAGGCACTGCCCATCTCAATCATCACCCTGTTATTGGCATTCTGTTATTCCAGTGTCCTTTCTTTCATCAGTTTCTATGCCATTGAAATCGATCTGGTCAATACGGCAAGCTTCTTCTTTGTAGTTTACGCAGTAGCCGTATTGTTATCACGTCCTTTCTCAGGACCATTGATGGACCGGAAAGGATCAAACTTCATTATGTATCCGGCTTTCATTATTTTCGGAATCGGCTTGCTCCTTCTAAGTTTAACAACCAATAGTTTCACTTTACTGGCAGCAGGTTTCCTTATTGGCCTTGGATTCGGTAATATGCAATCAAGCTCGCAGGCGATTGCCGTTAAACTGACACCGCCTCACCGGATGGGGATGGCAACGTCCACCTTCTTTATCATGCTTGATGCAGGACTTGGCTTTGGCCCTTATATTCTGGGATTCATCATTCCGGTAACAGGTTACAGCACACTTTATGTAATCTTGGGCGTTTTGGTCATCGCAACCTCCGTCCTTTACTACTTCTTGCACGGCAAGAAGGAACGTACAGCCAGAACGAACTTGGCTTCCATTTAAATAAAAAGGGATATCCCATTGGTGGATATCCCCAAACTGTAGGAAAACTCGATTTTCATCAAGTTTGCCTGCAGTTTTTTTTTGCTAGTACAATTTAGCGTTGATTTCCGATCCAGGCACTCGATTTCCGCGGGCGGTCCGCCCTGGACGCGCTTTTCTAAGCAGGAGTCTCGCACACCCGCTCCAATCAACTATGTTTTAATTTAGATAGAACCCTCTTGCCTACTGAAATTCTTCCGTCGATGGGGATAATTCAGCTTTCATGCAAATAATTCGGCCTTAACGACCGATAATTCGACCTACAATGTAATTATTCGACCTTAACGACCGATAATTCGACCTACATAGAAATAATTCGACCTTAGCAACCGATAATTCAACCTACACCAAAAGAAGCTGCCAAAAAAGTTTATACTTTTTGAAACAGCTTCTATTATAGTGATCCTTATTTTACTTCCAATTCTTCGATAATAAAGCCAGATTTTTTGCCGTTCTTTTTATTTGTTGCTTGCATGACCGTTTCACCTTTATATAAAGTCTTTCCAGTCTTTAAATCAGCAATTAGAAGTTGGGCAGGCTTGTATGTTAATGAGCCCACTTGATCCACTCCGTTGCCTATCAGAAAGTACACACGCCCGTTCTTAATCGCAGCGAAGTATTGTTCCTCTTTATTAACAGCTACATCCAGTTCCTTGTCATTCGTTAACGTTCGACTGCTTAGGTCAAACGTTTTAATGCGATAATTATCGGATTTCTTATCAATTAGATAAAGTGTTTTTCCGTCCGTATATCCTGATCTTGCCATGCCCAGGCTAAGCGATTCATTTTTGGGCAATTTAACCGTTTCTATTTTTTCCGTTTCATAATTATATGATAACAGTTTGCTTGGCTTTTCCTTATAGGAACCGTCCTCATGATTTACCCCTTTAATTAACGAAATTAAAACCATGTTGTTTGGCTGGATGGGAGCAACATCCGTCGGTATCTCAAAATCAACTTGATTAGGGTAAGTAAAGGTTTCAGATACAAGGGTTTTATCGCTCAAAACTTTTTTATTGGCTAAATCGATCGTATACAGATGAACCTCTTTCGTTTGTTTCTCATTGTTTGATTTCACATCATTCATCGTTAAAACCTGTAGTTTTGAATGGACCAACTGCACATCCCTGACATCAGCATTCATGATTCTCTCTTGATTCGGAAGTTCAATTTGGAATGAAGTTTCCTCTTCGTCCTTCTTCTCCAGTAAACCGATATCAAATTCCGCTTCCGTTTTCCCGTTATTCGTAATTTCGCTATTCACCCAAGCGTAAGCCAGAAAATCATCGTCTTCATATAAAGAACTGATGGAATCCTTGCCACGCATAAACGAACGATGTTCTTTTATTAATCTTTCAATTCGATAATCTTGTCTTCCAGAAAAGCTCTCCAAGTAAGACTTTTCAATATCATATGTTGTTGTATTGGATTCAAATGTTAATGATTCATAATAAGGACCATTATCAAGCGAAGCATTTATGATTACCGGATCAAGCTCTTTATCACTGCCTTCCAGTGTCTTGAACGTATACTTTGGAAGGCTGGAGGCAGAGGAAGCTACTTTGACATAATAGGTCCCGATGCTTAAGATGACAACCACTCCAATAATGATGCTGCATAAATAACGTTTCACCTTGTTCACTCTCCTTTAATAGTTGTTATACGGTAACACGATTTTTCAATAACCAAGAACCAAGCCAAATCGATAGTCCTGTCACGATGATTCCGAATGCGAGCTGTAGACCAAGTAATTCATTTGGGTAAAAATAGATATTACCAAGCCCCATTACGAAAACGGGAGCTAAAAATAACGCTGCAGCGATTCCGCAATAGATCAAGCCCAAAATGATTCCTTTTATGCGGAAACTCCTTTCAAACATGATCGCCGTGAATAATATCGACATGATCATAAGACCGATGCCATAGGAAAGCAGGAATTGCGTGAACGTGCTTGGCATGACCAATGCCAGAATCGGACTGGTTTTCGTGATAGTTGAAGAAGACATTTCCATGTTCAAGAACGCTTCGGGCACGTTTGAATTAAATAGGGCATTTTCCATTGGTAAAATGATGATCTGGAAAGCAATCAATCCTAACACCATCAGGAAGATGGCCGTGGCTTTGGAAAGGTAGATCGATAATCTGGATGTCGGTAACATCAATAGGCGGTAAATGAATGTATTCTTTCCAAACCAATCACGGTACCAAATAAGAAAAATGTAAAAAATCAGGGCAACTGCACTCAACGCGATTGGTCCTTGAAACCAGAGGGTATTGGCGATATGGGTAAAATCAATTCCATTATAGTTAGTAACATAGACAGCTTCTGATATTTTTTCTTCCGACATGATTTCATGTGCTTGATTAAGATAACTCTTTATTCCCATGATCACTCCAGCAAATTGCGAAACCAAGGTTATCAACAATAAGCTAATATAGATTTTACTGAAACGGTTGATTTCAAAGTTCACTAGTTTTATATATCGCATCATGATTGATACACCTCTCTCATTACATCGACTACCGATTTTCCTTCATCTTCACGCATTTCTTCGGTATTGAACTCTTTAAGCACTGTACCGTTATCCAATAAAATGACCTTATCGATTATATGTTCAATATCACCGATTTCATGGGTCGTGATGATGACTCCCCTATCTTCAATAAGGTGGCTCGCAAAGACATCGGCGATTTGCTCGCGGCTAAACATATCGATGCCTGAAAATGGTTCGTCCATCAGTACATAATCCACGTCAAGGGACAAACCAAGCATCAGGTTGAGCTTAGCTGTATTCCCTTTTGACAATTCCGAAATGCGATTCTCCTCTTTAAGCTTGAAAAACCCCATTAGTTGGTTAGCTCTTTCCGGATTCCAGGAGGTATAGAAATCCTCCATGAAAACCATTGCCTGTTTAACGGTCATTTGCGGAAGCATGGTCGGTGCGTCCGGTATGAAGGTGATTTTTTCATAACTGTCCTTTGTCATCTTTTGATCATCGATCAGGATTTCACCTTTATATGGCGTCAATCCCATGATCGCTTTGAGTGTAGTTGTTTTACCGACACCATTTATCCCGATCAGACACGTGACTTCCCCTTTATTAGCTGTAAAAGAAACACTATCCAAGATTTTTTTCCGGCCGTAATTCTTGGAAATCCGTTTTACTTCTATCATTTTTCTTCCTCCTCCCTTATTTCTTCCGAATATTTTTCTTTAACAACACGAAGCAGTTCATCAACTGGTACATTAATCGGACGAATCGCATTGACAAACGAATCAACGGCTGCCAGAATCAATTCCTGCCTTACAGCCTGTAAAATCGTTTCATTCGTCGTGATTTGACTTGGGAAATTTCGTTCAGTATGAATCAAGCCCTGTTCCTCCATTTCTTTATACGCTTTTTGAGCGGTATTGGGATTTATATTGAGTGAAGCCGCCAGTTCCCTTCGCGAGGGAATTTCCTGTCCAGCTACGAATTTGCCTATGGCTATTTGTTCTTTAAAATGCCTAACGACTTGCAGATATACCGGTTCCCGGGTATTTACGTTCATTAAAACCACCCCCTATTTATTTAAAAAAGTCTGATATGCGTGTATGTACTAAGTGGTTCATACACCTTATAGATGTACTATACCCGTAATACACCTTAGCTGTCAACAATGAATTCCAGAAAAATGAAAACCCCGAATGTGCGGTGCAGTCGGGGTTTTCATTAGTTGCTTTTAATGGAGATGCTTAAATCTCATTGAAATAGATGATGAAGCAGACGATCTTTATCTTCAAAAAACTGTTTCATTAACAAATAGTGATTGGACTCCTCTAAAGTCACCTCACTCATTCCCTCATCTGAAATTTGGAGGATTTTAGCATCCGGGTAGGCCATGATGATCGGGGAATGGGTGGAAATGATGAATTGGGAACCTTGTTTGGCAAGCTCATTTATCCTGGCCAGCATCGAGATTTGTCTCAATGGCGACAAAGCGGCTTCAGGCTCATCGAGGATATACAATCCATTGCCTTGAAATCGTTCTACAAAAGCAGAAAAAAACGATTCACCATGAGATTGCTGGTGAAGTGATTTTCCACCGAAGGAATCAATGATTTTCGACCCAAACGATGCCTCCCTGTCCAATTCCTCTATATTCGTAGCTAAATTATAAAAGGTTTCCGCCCTAAAGAAAAAATTATCCGTCGGTTTATACACGCCTTTTTTCAAACGGAGGAATTGGTCCAAATTGGAATGTGAATCATAATTGGAAAAATTGAAATTCAACGTTCCGCCTTCCGGATTGAAGCCATACGCAATCGCAATACCTTCAAGCAAGGTGGACTTCCCCATTCCATTTTCCCCGATAACATAGGTAACACTGGGATGAAAAGCAACTTCTTGAAGATGCCTGATAACCGGCAGATCAAAGGGGAAATGATCATATGAAGATATTCGATCTCTATTCAGGTAGATGCCCCTGATGTACTGTGAATCATAATCTAGTTTCATTTGTAATCACCTTCTGTAGAATATATTTAGAGCTCTGATATGTCCTTAACATTCCAATCAAAGACGCCATAGCTCCAATTGATAGATTGATAATGTTCGATTCTAAATGACCACCCACTTTGGATGCAATTCAATTAAACTTCCTGTAATGCGATGGGTTGAAACGTTCACTCCCGATTCGTTTATCAGGGCAGGCAATTCCTTATCCGCATACCTTTGATGTAAATGTTTACTGTCCCATATTGAGGCGACAAGGTATCTGCCGTTTTGCCTTTTACTACCGAATGCGCCAGACAGCATGCCCTTGCTCCCTGCTTCTTTTAGCACCTGCTCAAAACGGGCATGTTTATCCTCTTCAACAAAACAGTCAGCCACTCGCAGTAATTTCCCCTTGCAAAAAAAAGCTGTAATGTCTGTTGTTCCTATATTGAATATACTCTCGAATATATCGACAGAAATATTTGTATAAGTACTTCCCTGGTCACTTTTGGCGAATATTGCATCATGCTGATGCTGCATGAAACTTTGATAGGCATGGAGATCTTTCCAAACGGAGAGAACGCCTGCTTCAAAGGGTTCATATCTATTCCACCCTCCGATTTGACCCATGAAACCAGCACACTTGCGCAATTCTCCCCATCCCTCTTGTGCTTTTGAAAATGAACGCTTGTTTTCCTCATTCACTTGGCATTTAATCCACTTCATTAACATGATGATCACCACGCTTCGCCCAATGTTTCGCTTTTTCATCAACCTTTTTGATAAAATCATTTTTCCCGTTAACATATCCTTTAATATCATCTGGGAATTCCGCTGCCAAGCGCTGCTTCAGCCTACTATATTTTTGTGCTTCATCACGGTGTGATAGCAAATAATCCCGAAAAGCGATGTGTCTGGCTATTTCCTCATGTCCTTTTTGAAACATGTGAATATGGTGCGTCCTCTCATCCCCGCCTTTACGAAAAAAACGTCGTCCGGCGATTCTGTTCTCGCCCCTGGCATCATACCCTATCTCTTCCATCTCTTTATTAAAATCAGCGACACATTCCAGATCTTTAACCACTGCCAAAATATCTATTACTGGCTTGGCATGGATGGCCGGGATGGCCGTACTGCCAATATGATATAAATTCATCATTTCAGGCCCGAAAATATCCCTTAATTTATGGCATTCATCATGGAATAGCTTGGACCATTCTTTCTTATATGGTACGACCTCGACCTTTCTCATATAAGCATCCCTTTCATGTACGTTCCTTTAGACATTTCGCTTTCTTCATGACATTTAATATAAATGGAGCTTTCGCTTTCGTGTACTCCACTATATCCCCAGGATGCTTTTGAGCCAAGGATAATTTTAATTCCTGATATTGTTTCCGTACGTCAGGATGGCTTCTTAGATAGTCCCTGAATGAAAGTTGATTCTTCCATTGTTCACTTCCGAATCTATAGATATGCAAATGATGTGTCCCCGCTCTCCATTGGCCTTTTCTAAAAAAACGCCTTTCGGGAAACTCCTTATGCAGGACAAATTCATACCCAATCGATTTCAATGGTTCAATGAACGTGTCAGCTTCATCTAAATGCTGTACGCCAGCCATTATGTCCAAAATCGGCTTTGCCCCCAACCCTATGACGGAAGTACTTCCAATATGCTCAACACAAAGGGAATAGTTCTTTAAAACCCCCATTATCCTCGCTTTTTCCTGTTGAAATTCATAAACCCAATCAGGGTTATAACCCTCGATCTTCACTATTTTTTCCATATATTCACTCAACTTTTCATGTAGAAGATATTATCAGCCATTAATTCTCATCACGTGACCATTTGACGATCGGGTCTTGCGTACTCGGCTCATAATAAGTTCCGACATACACCTTTTCTTTTCCGGTTATTTTATTCGTTCGGATGACTGTATATCTTCCTTTATCATAATTTTTGGTAAGATAATATTTCCGGTATGAAAGCCCTTTTTCAGGACCGGTTAATTTCTCTTTAGTTTTATACGCCTGTGGCTTGTTCAAGCTCTCTTTCACTACACTTTTAATATTCAGCGGAGTTCCCTCAAGCTTAACATCACTTCGGAAATCGGCGCTCCTGGTCTCAGTTTTCCCTGAAGGCACGGATGCCATTTCGATCGTTTCTTGGGTTTGTTCCGAGAATGATTTTGTGACACTGTATGAATATAGGATATTCATGGAACTTATATTGTCTTTCATTTTGCCAGCAAATTCAGGCTTGGCAAAATTCAATAGAAAGGTGATCGATATACATACGATTAATAAGGTAAGCGAAATTTTTTTCATATTTCCTCTTTCTCCACTATGTATTCTTGTAATTCAACTTGTTCATTTTCCTTTGGAATAATCCCAAATTTAGCGATTAATAGAATGGCAAGAAAACCAAAACAGCAAAAACTAGTATTATTACTTGTAATAAATGAAGCCGGTATAATACGAGATGATAGTAATGAATTCAAAATATAAGAAAAAAGAAAACCCGAATAGGACAGGCAAATCAGGTAGTTTCCAATCAATACCCTCTTGTAATGTACATACTCCGACTTATTTCCGTTCCTGATACTGACACAATGTCTAAATTGCCTAATGAGGCCGTATGTGAAACCAATAATTAACATAACTGCAATGAGAAAATCAATTATTGCTTCCTCCACTTTTACCCCTCCTTGCCCTAAAAAACTTGTAAAATATTACATTAAGCTCATCATATACCATTTATAATAAAATGATAAATATTTCCTACTTTAATATTGGTGTTGTATCATGAAAATTTTTGTGAAAATTGTATTATCGTTATTTATGGTTCTTTATCTATTAATCCTTACAAAGCTCATTTTATTTAAAACCTTCTCGATAACCGAAATGAATGATCATATTAGTTTTTCCTTCAATGACCGCTATTGGGGTTCCCATAACTTCATCCCTTTTAAAACCATTTTCCATTACCTCTTCTTAGCGGATGTAAATACATCCATCCGGATCGAAAATATAGTGGGGAATATCATCGGTTTTGTACCATTTGGCTTCATGCTTCCATTATTATCAACAAGGTTTTCCCTACCCAGATCGATCTTGATTGCAACATTCTGTATTAGCTTCACCTATGAGGTTATTCAGCTTTTATTTGAATTAGGAAGTTTTGATACCGATGATATGATCCTGAATACTCTTGGTGGGATTATAGGATACCTGCCGATTAAGCTGTTTTACACAGTTTTCAAAAAGAATGGAACCATTCACAGTCAAGCCAAAGGACAGTAATTTGCTGTCCTTCCTTTGTCACAAGGTTCTTTTTACTCAAGCGGCCGAATTATTCGCTTGGGGGTCGAATTATTTGTGTGTGGGACGAATTATTCTTGCTTTAGGTCGAATTAATTCTCGTGTGGGTCGAATTATCCGCTTATGTTGAAAGATGAATACATGCATGTTCTTATTCTTACGTATAAAAGTGAGATAAGGTTTCAATATAAAGGAAAATATACCTAATATTACTGTAGATGTATAAAAAAAGACCACCATATTGGTGGTTATTTCAAATTTTTAAATCCGTATTTTTCAAAAATTTTCATGGAGTCTTCCGTTTGGAGATAGTCATAGAATAGCTTGGCTTCCTTAGCATGATCCAGGTCATTGATCATTCCGACGGGATATATGATCGGATCGTGTAAATCCGCCTCGGCTGCTGCAATGATTTCAACTTTCGATGAGTTGAGCGCATCCGTTTTATAGACGAGGCCTGCGTCCACGTTTCCCGTTTCCACATATGTAAGCACTTGCCGGACATCCTTTGCATATACCAATCGATCTTCAAGCTCTTTAAAGAGGTTCATGTTTTCTAAAGTTTGTTTCGCATATTGCCCTGCCGGTACAGACTCTGGAGTGCCAATCGAAATTTTAGCTGCCTTCGTGAGGTCTTCCAGCGATCCGATTTCCTTTTTGGAATCCTTTGGCACCACCAGCACCAGGTCATTGCCGACTATATCAATTCCGTTTTTCTCTTCAATAAGATCTTCCTCTACTAATTTATCAAATTTATCTTCTGCTGCTGAGAAAAACAGGTCAACAGGTGCGCCTTGGGATATCTGCTGCTGAAGAGCTCCAGAGGCTCCAAAGTTATAATGAACTTCCACATTTGCATTCTCTTTTTCAAAAGACTTCTTTATATCATTTAAGGCATCTTGCAAACTTACAGCTGCGGAAACCGTCAATTCCACTTTACCACCGGCTTGCGCCTTCATTTCCGTTTTTTCCGTTTCATCACTTGAACACCCTGCGACCGCTGCCGCAAGCAGCATAATCGAAAAAATCATAAGGTATGTTTTTTTCAAAGTCACTCTTCTTCCGACCTTTCATTTTAGGATGGCTGTTAATTCAGCAGCCTTCCGTATTCATTCTTTCATTTAGGTTCACCAGTGAGAACACCATGCATCTCAGCTATAAAGAAGTTTGGGCTGTCGGGCTAGATAGGAAGGTGTACCATTTTGATTAAGATTAAGGATCAATTTCATGACCTCCACTATTCCCTCAGGTTTCTCCAACTCTATTTCCTTATGATAAGACTCTATGGATGTGTTCCATTTTTTCATTTTTTTCTGATCCTTCAATATACTCAGCAATTGTTTTTCAAAAGGCGTTTTCTGATTAAGTTTAAATACAAGGCCTTGTTGTTTTAGATACTGCAGATTAATTTCCTCCTGCCCCGGAAGCCTGGAATGAACAAAAATCGGAAGCCTTTTTCGTAATGATTCACTGATCGTGACACCGCCCGGTTTCGTAACGATTGCGTCAACTTCTTCATAAAGCTTATTCATTTCAGACCTTGATGAGATATAAGGCAATGGTTTGATATGAGGTAAGTTCCATGTATCGATTTCTTCATAAAGCTTGTTGTTATTTCCGCAAAGAACTAAATAATCAAAGTCGGTTGAATTCTTTAACTCATCACCTAAGTTCAAAATCCCTCCCAGACCGCTATTTCCTCCGGATATCAAAACTTTTGGCCGTGCTGTGTTTCTTTGGACACGGGCATTTTTTGTGATTTCCTCGTGCACAGGAATGCCAGTGACCATCATCGTTTGTTTTGGTATTTGACGCTTACTCATCAGCTTTTCTTTCACTTCTTGACTAGGAAGAAAATGGGCATCTATCCCTTCGCTTCCCCACACATTATTAATAAAAAAGTCCGTGTACACGTTTATTACCGGTGTGCTGCACTTCCCTTTCATCTTTAACTGACTCAAAAGATATGAAGGGAAACCGTGTGTACACACAATTAAATCAGGCTTCTCTTCTGCTATCAATCGTTCCATCTTATTCATGAATAATTGCTGATACCATTTACATACACTTTCCTTTGGCGAGTGAACATAAAACAGATTCTTATAGGCAAGATTATAGGTTTCCGGCGCATAACGGATCCATGTCAGATAACTATTTGCGATGAATTTTTCTAGAGAGGTATTGGTATAACTGATTAGATCGATTTTTTTATAAGTAATCCCTTTTGAATGCTTTTTTAACATATCCATTAATGCCTCTGCAACTTGATGATGTCCCGACTGCATTCGAAAGAGAGGTAAAAACAAAATCTTCTTCATATATGTGTCATCTCCTAAGAAATCATTCTGAAAATACAAAATATATAGTTCTGATATCTTCCTCTTACAATAAATTTCCAACTTTTATAAAAAGGAGCAGACTCAACTTTTGGACATTTGTTTTCTCTTTTTAATGTATTTGATAGTAACATATAGTACAAAAATAACTAAAAATACAAGCCCTAAATATGGAACATATTTGGGATTAACATTAAAAGCATCCCCGACATAATAACCAGCCACTATAAAAGGGACGGTCCAAAGTATAGTGCCTATTAGGGAAAATAGGAAGTATTTCCGAAAGGGTATAGATGAGATTCCTGCGAAATATGGACTAATTTGTCTTATTCCCGGAATATAAAATCCTAATACTAAGGTTTTTTGTGCATTATCCGTATAGTTTTTCTTCGCTTTCTCCCAGCGTTCAGTCGTAATCCCAATGAATCTTCCAAATTTATTTATAAATGGATACCCTACATATTTTCCGCATGCATAAGCTGCAAGCATTCCGATAAAGGCGCCGAGAATTGCACACAGCATGGCAAAACCCAGTGAGAGCTTACCTTGTGCTACCAATACCCCAATCAGAAATAGAAGTGATTCTTCTGGAGCAGGCACTCCCACAATGCCGAAGAATAAAAAAAGAAAAATGATCAGGTATCCATATGAATCAATAAAATGTAAAAGCGTATCTATATTCATAATACCCCCAGAATTAGTTATAAGTCTTTTAAAGTAATAAAGTGTATTCCTTTTTCCTTACTTTCCTGTAGGTAAATTTTTAACATTTCAATCATATAGCCTGGTGCTTCTTTATCCGCTCCCCATGTTTCACCACAGTCATGAAGCAACAGGATGGAACCTTCTGTCGAAGTGCTTCGCAGTTGATCAAGCAAAGTATTTTTGCAATTTTCAACTTTCCAATCCCCGAAGATGCCTGACCACATCACCACTCTATATTTCTTACTGAAAAGTGGGGTGAACATATTGAAATGGCCCCATGGCGGTCTATAAAAAACAACCTTTTCATTCGTAACTTCATTTATCGCCTTTTCAGTCATTTCCAACTGTTTCCGTAGATGGATGGGTGATAGGACCCAGCTTGAAACATGATGATAATGGTGGATCCCTATAGTATGTCCCTCTTCATGCATTCTTTTAATAATCTCAGGATTACTTTTCACTTTACTGCCAACAACAAAAAATGTGGCCTTTATCTCATACTCTTTTAAAAGATCAAGCAATTTTATTGTATATTCAGGGTTTGGGCCATCATCGAAAGTTAGCGCTATCCCATTATTCGAATTGATTTTTTTGGTTATTCCCAGACTGCATACACGAATAAGCACCGTCGGGATAATAGTATAAAATATTAATAGCAATAATAAAATAATAAAACTAATCAGCCATATATGCATCACACAAAACTATCCTCTCATTATTGATATTACCAATACTGATTCTTTCCCTATATCATATTCATTTACCACAATGCAGCAAATTTTATTGTATTCAGGTAATTCATTATAAAACCTCTTCTTACAATTTAGCATTTTTTTTTCATTATTTTCACTTATCTATCATTTTTTTATTTTTGTAAAGGTTGAAGGACATTAGTTCTATTACAGCAAATTAATAAAACACCCAGAAGACATATTTGAATTAGAGCGGTTTGCCTGCAGTTTTTTTCTTTTAAAACCGTTTGAGTTGATTTCAGAAATCCAATTTGGATTACTGTAAAAAAACATGAAGGGTACTCTAGTCTTGTTTTTAGACAAATTCCAAGAAAAATCGAGTTTGCCTGCAGTTTTTTTCTTTTAAAACCGTTCGAGTTGATTTCAGAAATCCGCTCCCTTTCCGCCGACTGTCTGCCAAGCCTCCTCACCGCAAGCGGCTGCGGGGTCTTGGCTAGCCAGTTATTCGGCAGGAGTGTCGCCAATTTCTTCAATCCAATATGAATTACTGTAAAAAAACATGATGTTGACCTTCCATACTCTTTATTCGACCTAAAACGCACTTTTTTCGACCCTCCATGCACTTTTTTCGACAAACTGAAAAAAAACACCCTAAGGGTGTTTTTTTTTAATTCATATTGTTTTCCATTATCTTCTTTATCAGAGGGCACACTCTTCAATTTCGAATCCCAGGTCTTCGATGATTCCCCAATCCGCTGTGGGTTCTTGACCAGCTGTCGTTAAATAATCGCCGACGAAGATGGAATTGGCTGCATAAAGTGCCATGGGCTGCATGGAACGGAGATTGACCTCACGACCGCCGGCCAGACGGATTTCTTTACTCGGATTAACGAACCTCATCATCGATATCAATTTCAGGCATTTAGTGGGGGTCAATTCGGAAGTTCCCTCAAGCGGCGTTCCGTCAATTGCATTGAGAAAATTACAAGGAATGGAATCTGCATCAAGGCTGCGTAAGGATAGGGCGATTTCCACCGCTTCCGCCTCAGATTCCCCCATACCGAAAATGGCACCAGAACATGGGGACATTCCGGCTTCTTTCACAGCTTCGACTGTATCTACCCGGTCTTCATATGTATGCGTCGATGTAATTTTACTGTAGTTTTCCTGTGATGTATTCAAATTGTGGTTGTAGCGATGAACGCCTGCTTCCGCTAGCTTGCCCGCATGTTCCTCATTCAGGAAACCTAAACAGCAGCAGATTTTAAGATCCGTCGTTTCGCGGATTTCTTTTACCGCTTCAATGACATGATCTATTTCTCTGTTGGTCGGACGACGGCCAGACGCAACGATGCAATAAGTACCCGCTTTGCGACGAATTGATTCCTGCGCTCCCTCGACAATCTTTTCTTTCGTCAGCCAAGCATATTTATCGATCGGGGCTTCCGACACGATCGACTGCGAGCAGTAGCCGCAATCTTCGGGACATAATCCTGATTTCGTATTGATGATCATATTCAATTTAACTTTGTTCCCATAATGATGCTTGCGTATCAAGTAGGCTGCATTCAAAATTTCCAAAACCTCTTCGTCTGGGGCTTGTACGATGGATAATGCCTCTTCCTCCGTCACTTTATATCCTTTGATAACGTTCTCCGCTAACATCTTCCAATCCCTTACCAATGTTTCCAAAACTATCCCTCTTTTCTTTATTGTGTGCCGAATCGCTGGTTTATGGATTCCTTGACTATGCAATTCCTAGAAAAGGAGCATAACCCGGTCTGGTAAATAAAGACCAGCTGTCTGCAATATATCCACCTGATGCTCCAACCGCGAGTGTCTCCATCTCCAATCCACTTTCCCTTCCAACCGCATGTGCACCATCAACCACATTGGGGAGCACTTAACATTTAGCAGTATCAATACTGCCTGCAATGTAAATAAATTTGTTAACCTATAATATTTTAAGTTAACATATCGATAGAATAATAACATACTAACAAATTATTATTCAATGGTCTTTTTTCAATATTTTCCTAGTCTGTCCTTTAAATCCCGATAAAGCTGGCCTTTTATATGTTAACTAAATAATAAATTAGTTGACATATAAAATAAGAATCAGGCAAACTAATAGTGGGCATTTTGCCAGCACTTTTGAAAAAGGAGGTTAAAAACTTGAAAGCAAGGACGATTTCCTATGTGGCCCTTTTTACCGCGTTAACTGCCATTGGCGCCTTTATTAAGATACCTATCCCTTACATACCATTCACACTGCAAATTCTGGCAGTCTATTTGGCAGGCGCATTATTGGGGCCCCGGCTTGGGATGCTCAGTCAGTTATGCTACGTCTTGATCGGACTTATCGGGGTGCCCGTGTTTGCTGAAGGCGGGGGATTCGGCTATATATTCAAACCTACATTCGGCTATTTGCTCGGATATATACTGGGAGCCTATGTAAATGGATGGCTGATCAACCGGTTTTCCCTCTCCACGATTCGTTCCATATTCTTTGCTAATGCCGCCTCTTTGCTGACAGTTTACCTTTTCGGCTGCATCTGGCTGTATGGTGCGATGAAGTGGATTGTTGAAACGCCGTTTTCCATCAACCAGACGGTTCTTTACGGCTTCTTGTTACCTGTACCCGGTGATTTAATGCTATGCATTCTATGTGCTGTCATCATTCAACAAGTACGTCCGCGCATTGCAAGATATATAAACGTAAAGGAGCTGAATCATCCATGGGCCAAGCCTACTTTATAACCGGAACTGGCACGGATATTGGAAAGACCATCGTCACGAGCGCACTTTATCTGTCTCTTCAAACATTGGGAAAAAGCGTCACGATATTCAAGCCATTTCAAACTGGAATCAATGAGGAAAATCATACATACCCGGATATATCTTGGTTTGAGCAGGAACTCGGTGTAAAGGATTCAGGGTTTTACACACTGAAACCGGAAACCTCCCCACATTTGGCGATTAAATTAACCGGCAGTCTTATCGATGAGAAGAAAGTCGTGGAAAGGGTTCATGAACTTGAGGAAATGTATGACATCGTATTAGTCGAGGGCGCTGGCGGATTGGCTGTGCCGCTTATTGAACGAACGGAAGGTTTCTATATGACGGCGGATTTCATAAAGGATTGCGGCATGCCTGTCCTCTTCGTATCCACAAGCGGTTTAGGGGCGATTCATGATGTCGTGACGACCCATTCTTATGCCCAAGTCCACGATATAAACGTGAAAACCATTTTGTATAATCATTACCGGCCGGAAGATCGGATTCATCAAGACAATATCGAAACCATTGAAAAGCTGACTGGGCTGAATGGCCTCGCCTGCATCCCAACACTGGCCGATGTTAGAAAAGACTTGAGGATCTGCATCCTTGATTTACTTAGTGATCAAGATTATACCCAACAACTGAAAGAGGTGTTCAAGGCATGAACAGTCAGGATTTAGAACAATGGGATAAGGAATATGTATGGCATCCGTTCACACAAATGAAAACGTATCGGGAAAGCAAACCGCTGATCATCGAACGCGGCGAAGGCAGCTACCTGATTGATGTGGAGGGTAAACGCTACCTCGACGGCTATGCTTCATTATGGGTGAACGTGCACGGACATAACGAGCCGGAATTAAACGGCGCCCTAATTGAACAAGTGAATAAAGTCGCACACTCCACACTGCTGGGATCTGCGAATGTACCATCGATCTTACTGGCAAAAAAACTAGCCGAGATCACTCCTGGTTCTTTATCGAAAGTCTTCTACTCCGACACGGGATCAGCCGCAGTGGAAATCGCCCTTAAAGTTGCTTATCAATATTGGCAGAATATCGATCCCGTCAAGCATCAGAATAAAAACAAATTTGTCTCACTTGACGAGGCATATCACGGCGATACTGTCGGAGCTGTAAGTGTGGGCGGAATGGATCTATACCATAGAATCTTTAAGCCCCTCTTATTTCAACGGATTTCCGCCCCTTCACCATATGCCTATCACATGACTGAGTATGGAGATCAAGAAGCCGTGAAAAACCATTGCTTGAAGGAACTGGAGAAGTTACTGCAGAAACAATCAGAGGAAATTGCAGGATTGATCATCGAGCCGCTTGTGCAGGGAGCAGCAGGCATCATAACCCATCCCCATGGCTTTTTGAAAGAGGTCGAGCAATTATGCAAAAAGTACAATATCCTCTTAATTTGTGACGAAGTGGCTGTAGGATTCGGTCGAACCGGTACAATGTTTGCCTGCGAACAGGAAGATGCCGTACCCGATATCATGTGTATGGGCAAAGGGATCACTGGGGGATATATGCCACTCGCCGCCACTATCATGAACGAGCAGATCTTTCAATCCTTCCTGGGGGAACGGGAAGAACATAAAACCTTCTATCACGGTCACACCTATACAGGAAATCAGCTTGCCTGTGCACTGGCACTGAAGAATATCGAGCTGATGGAAAGCCGCAATTTAATTAAAGACATCCAGAAAAAATCTAAATATCTATCACAAAGACTGCAAGCGCTATACGAACTCCCGATAGTCGGCGATATCCGCCAGCGCGGCTTCATGATTGGAGTGGAAATCGTCAAAGACCGCCAAACAAAAGAAACGTTCACCCTCCAAGAGAATGTCGTTTCCGGAATCATCCATACAGCACGGGAAAATGGCCTGATCATTCGGGAACTTGGTCCAGTCATCACGATGATGCCGATCCTTTCCATGTCAGAAAAGGAACTCGATTTCATGGTCGAAACCGCCTACCGTGCCATTAAGGAAGTCTCCATTCATAAAGGATTGATTCCAGCAGCTAACTGATATACAAAGAACCGGAAGAGCAGAGCTCATCCGGTTCCTTCTATACTTTGTAGGGACTTCGTGAAGAAAGATCACAGATATTACATTGTATTCAAGGAACGTAATACTATTTATGCTGAAAATTTAAGGATTCTAAAGTAAATAACCCTAATGATTCCTTTCTTTTTCTGCCCGTTTTTCAATCTTAAGGGTGTACCTTTTACACGAATTTGGATTGTCCATAAATTTTGCATCGTATTTAAATGGACTTTTTTGCTAATTTCATAATTTTTCCAATTTACCCATCCTGTCTACATCATATATTTTTCTCCTTATAAAAAAGAAAAGAAAGGTCATCCTAATGGAGTAATTCCAATAATGACATAAGGAGAGAAGCTACATGCCTCAACAACAAATTGATATCAATCAATTAAACCAAGCAAAAGCAAACGTTACCCTAACACAAACCTTACTTTCACAAGCAATTGAAAAATCTTCCTCTGATCCAACCTTGGCACAAGAAGCCATTAAACAAGCTGCTCAAGAAATCGCGCAAGCCCAGTCTTCCGTAAATCAGGTTTACAGTGCAGTACAAGCTCAGCAAGCGGAATGATTTTGGGAAAATGAAAATAAAACTGGCCTATCCCAATTGAGGAATAGGCCTTTTAATAACGAATGTTTTTGGTGCATCCAAGCTTTTTCAGACCCACTTCTTTAAAGGCGGTATACTTTGAGGGAATTTAAACGTATTGTACGGATCATATCTCGTTTTCACTTCCCGAAGCCGCTTGAAATTTTCTCCATAGTACGCAGTTGGCCAATCTTCGATGAGGATATCCGGCCAATTCACGTAGTCACCTGTAGTATATGGTGACAAAGCGCATTTAAGTTCTTTAATCCAATGGATGTTTTGCCGCTCTTCTTCTGGATTCGTCCATGTAGCCAGATACTCCTGGGCGATGATGGCATCCCGATAATAAAAAGCCGTTTCATTTGGGGCCACACGGCCAGCGGCCCCTCCTAAGGATTGGTGCCAAATGGCTGCATTTTCATTTGGAACGTTTTCCAAAAAATGCTTCATCGTCAAGATTGCTTGCCGTTGAAAAGGTTTTTCTATGAAAGACCCCGACCGCTTGCGATGGGCCGGTCGATTTCCACTTGGATCATTAAAGAATTGCACAGCATCAATGTACGGAACTTCCTTTATCATGATATTTGCTGGAGAACCTGCTCTCGTCAAAGGCTTTAGAAGCTGCTGCAACCTATATGATGGCCCAACAAATTCACCTTGAGCGATAATTTGGTTTACTTCCTTTGACTTGAATTCGATTTCTGAAGTTAAACACTCTTCAACTTGAGGGGCCCAATCCTGCCAGGCTTCAAACACCGCTTCAAAATCTTCCCATCCCCATGTGACGGAGAAAATCGATACCCTTGATACGGGGTGTACCCTGAAGGTAAGAGAAGTGACTATGCCAAAGTTTCCCCCTCCTCCCCCGCAGCATGCCCAAAATAAATCACTATTAATTTTCCTATTTGCTTTAATGAGTTTAGCGCCCCTCTTTCCGCACGCCCTTACCATTTCTATTTCAAGCAAATTGTCACAAGTAAGTCCAAAGCGTCTCGATAACATACCTATTCCACCGCCAAGCGTAAGGCCTACAAGACCAACACCGCTTTCGGTCCCAGCCGGAATCGTCGTGCCATACTTCCATAGCATATTATATACTTGACCTAAATCAGCTCCTGCTTCGATTTTTGCAATCATTTTTTCACGGTTGACCTTGATATTGTACATTTCACTTATATCAATGATTAGACCGCCATTCACTAATGAAAAATTTTCATAACTATGCCTGCCGCTCCTAACCCGGAAAGGTGTATGATTTTCCCGGGCCCACTTCAATGAATTCAACACATCATTGGAATTTTGACAAAACACAATGACCTTTGGGAATTTAGAAAAACTTAAGTTATTATTTATCCTGGCATGCTCATACTCAGCATCATTAGGTGTAACGACCCGCCCGGTAAGCTTTGTTCTTTCCAAAATATAACCCCTTCCTCGGGTAAGATGATGTTACATCCTATGAAAAAATCTGTCAGGAAGACACATTCCATAAGCGACCCACTGCTGGCATCCCTTGTTACGGGGGCTAATTAGCTTTACTCGTGAATTTCGCTGGTTTACTCGAGTTTCGCAGCTTTACTCGTGAATTTCGCTGGTTTACTCGTGAGTTTCGCGGTTTACTCGTGAATTCCGCTGGTTTACTCGAGTTTCGCAGCTTTACTCGTGAATTCCGCTGGTTTACTCGTGAGTTCCACTGGTTTACTCGTGAGTTTCGACGATTTACTCGTGAATTCCGCTGGTTTACTCGTGAGTTTCGCGGTTTACTCGTGAATTCCGCTGGTTTACTCGAGTTTCGCAGCTTTACTCGAGTTTCGCTGGTTTACTCGTGAATTTCGCTGATTTACTCGTGAGTTTTGCCGTTTTACTCGTGAATTTCACTGGTTTACTCGTGAATTCCGCTGATTTACTCGTGAATTCCAACAATTGATCACCAAAGACAAAAAAGCCCTTCTCGAATTAAGAGAAGGGCTTTCCAATAGAGTTGCTTATCCCGAAATTTCATCATCGGATTTAGCATCCAATGGTGTTCGTTTATCCATTTTCAGGATGTAATAACTTGCCACGACCAAGGCTAGGAAAACGATTCCGACAACCAAGGAAATCCTTGTACTAGGATTGATCCACATACCGACCAGCACCATAAGTAAAAAGGCTATTGTCGCATAGTTACTGAAAGGGGCCAACGGCATCTTGAACGGATGCTTCTCCATTTCAGCGGCATTTACCTTTCTGAATTTAAGCTCACTGATCAGTAAGACAAACCATGGAATCATCCCGGGCAATACACTCGCACTGTACACATAAAGGAATAATTGCGGCGGTGCAAGGTAATTCAGGATAACCCCGATGCCCAATCCTAAAAGTACAGCGATCGTACAATATGCCGGCACTCCATTTTTAGATACTTTAGCAAAGATTTTCGGAGCTTGGCCATTCAATGCAAGTGTGTAAAGCATACGCCCTGCACTGAAAATACCACTGTTGCATCCAGACATTGCCGCAGTGATTACGACAAAATTGATGATTCCTGCTGCTGCTGTGATACCTATTTTTGCAAAGGTTGAAACGAATGGGCTGCCTAAGTCATCCAGTTGATCCCAAGGGAAGACTGTCACGATGACGAATATGGCGCCAATATAGAAAATTAATATGCGCCATATGATTGATTGGATCGCTTTTGTTACGGTCTTCGTTGGGTCTTTCGCTTCTCCGGCTGTGATGCCGATAAGCTCAACGCCTTGATAGGATGCCACGACAAGGGAAAGCGCAAAGAAGAATCCTGTCCAGCCTCCCGTAAAGAAGCCGCCATTTTCCCAAAGATTCGATAATCCAATCGCATCCCCGCCATTCCCTATTCCAAAGAAGATAAGGCCAACGCCGGCAACGATCATCAATACAATCGTTATGATTTTTATAAGCGCAAACCAGAATTCAAATTCCCCGAAGGATTTGACGGAAATGAGGTTGGCCGCCCCCAAGATGACCATGGCGACCACACCTGGTATCCAGGCCGGTAACTCCGGGAACCAATATTGCATATACAACCCAACCGCGATGATTTCGGACATTCCGACGATTACCCATTGAAACCAATTGCTCCAAGCAGTCATATAACCTGCCAAAGGATGTATATAGCTGCTCGCAAAGGTTGCAAATGAACCTGTAGTCGGTTCTAAATAAAGCATCT
Organism: Bacillus sp. T-10(2022); assembly: GCF_056502895.1. Classification (NCBI taxonomy): domain Bacteria; kingdom Bacillati; phylum Bacillota; class Bacilli; order Caryophanales; family Bacillaceae; genus Bacillus; species Bacillus sp. T-10(2022). The sequence goes on along the minus strand of NZ_CP113518.1, from coordinate 688,231 downwards.
CACCCATGGAACGCATGATGAAAAATATAAAAATACCTGCGATGGCATAAGCAAGCATTACAGAGGGCCCGGTCCATTTGATCGTGCTCGCCGATCCCATGAATAACCCGACACCGATGGTTCCGCCCAAAGCTATCATTTGAATGTGACGTGCTTCCAGCCCTCTCTTTAATTCCTTGTTCGACATGTTTAACTCCCCCAGATGCAATATCGGTAATGCTTTTCTATCCTTACCACGAACGACTCTCTATTAATTATTGCGATTAGAAATGCTCTATCGAAGAAAAAATATCAATAACACTTCAATTATGTTTTCTTATCTTATAATAGTAAATATTCTGTAAAAATACAATTGTATTTTTGAAATAAACAGTTGCCAAATATATCTTGGCAATTTCCCTAATCTAAAAATATCATTTCAAAAAAATGATGATCAATATTTCATAATAGTGATCATCCAAAAAATAAATTTTTCAAGTACCTTAATAAAAATTAAGATCACTATAAAACTGCAGATATTGCCTTTTTCACTTCAAAAAAACTTGTTGACCTACCGAAAAATAGATGATAGAATTCCAATATTATTTTATAAGCATAATGAATGATTCAGCAGTGGTAGATTATCACTGACGACATTTATTCACAACCGCATACAAGCAAGCGATGAATGCTATGGATGACACTATAGCAGGAGCAGCTTCTGGAGAGACTGTACAAGATGCAGCGCCGAAGGATTCACAATCTCAGGCAAAAGGACAGAAGAGTAACGAATGATAAAATTGTTATTCTGAACCCTTTAAGAGATTGGTATTATCCAATCTCTTTTTTTTATTGTCCATTTTGTGGTTGGACTAAAAACAACAGCTTTAAAACCAATGGGAAAGGCAAGCTGGACGAAAAAATCACGTCCCTCTCTCCAAGACCATGCAGGTAAACTCATTCACTACCAAGACAATAAAAAAACGGGGGCGTAGGAATTGGCTAAACAAGAATTAAAAAGAGATTTAAAAAATAGACATGTACAACTGATTGCAATAGGAGGAACCATTGGCACCGGATTATTTTTAGGTTCCGGAAAAGCCATACAATTGGCAGGTCCTTCTATTTTATTTTCCTATCTTATAATAGGGATTGCCTTGTTTTTTGTGATGAGGGCACTAGGTGAATTGCTCTTATCCAATGCAGGGTATGCATCATTCACTGAATTTGCAACCGAATATGTCGGTCCATGGGCCGGCTTCGTGACAGGCTGGACATATTGGTTCTGTTGGATTATGACCGCAATGGCCGATATCATAGCTGTCGGCGTCTATATACAATATTGGTTCGATATCCCTCAATGGATTCCGGCTCTAATATGCCTGGTCATTCTTTTAGGATTGAACCTATTGACCGTTAAGTTATTTGGTGAATTGGAATTCTGGTTTGCCATCATTAAAGTAATTACGATCATCGCCTTGATCATCGTGGGAATCATCCTTTTGATCATCGGCTTCAATACCAATACCGGAACGGTTTCCCTAACCAACCTATGGAATCATGGGGGCATGTTCCCCAATGGCATTTCCGGATTCCTGTTATCTTTACAACTGGTCGTCTTCTCATTTGTCGGTGTCGAATTGGTCGGGGTTTCCGCAGCAGAAACGGCAAACCCGAGAAAGAACATTCCATCTGCCATCAATAAAATCCCTGTCCGGATTTTACTTTTCTATGTTGGTGCACTATTCGTCATTCTCTGCGTCAACCCATGGACACAACTGGATGCCACGAGCAGCCCATTTGTAGAGGTCTTTGCGTTAATCGGCATTCCTGTCGCTGCAGGGATCATCAACTTCGTCGTTTTGACTTCCGCTGCTTCTGCATGCAACAGCGGTTTATTTTCAACGAGCCGAATACTTTATACGTTAAGCAGGAATGGCGAAGCCCCTGCTAAACTGGAAAAATTAAATAAACAGGCGGTTCCGGGCAATGCCTTATTAACATCCACAATCGTTGTATCAATAGGGGCATTATTAAGCAAGCTGATACCGGAACAGGCATTTACTGTCGTGACGACCATCAGTGCCATCTGTTTCATATGGGTATGGAGCATTATCTTGATCTCCCATATCAAATATTCGAAAACAAGGCCTGACCTAAGAGCCGAATCGACTTTCAAGGCTCCTTTTACACCCTTTGTCAATTACGCCATTTTAGGATTATTCCTGTTCATCCTTATTGTTATGCTATTCGCTGAAGCTACACGACTATCACTGCTCTTGACCCCACTCTGGTTCATACTCTTGGTGATACTATATAACTATCGGAAAAAAAGATAGCTAAAGGAAAAAAGCCTTGAACTCACTATGAATTCAAGGCTTTATCTGTCTTATGAACATATCAGGGTTCGGCTGTCTGCGCACAGTTGCTCAAATATATCAGGCAACTGCATTAAATTTTATATCAAAATAGTGTAAGCTAATATATATTATCGGACCTTTTCCGTCATGTATGAATTTTTCATTCCGGTTTGGTTCACCCATCCATCAGTGGCATTGAAGAATAAACCCCATTGGTGGGCGTTTCACTTTATTAAAACGGAGGGGTTTGTTTATGAAGATTATATATATTCTTACTCTAGTTCCTTTTATAGGCATACTAGGATTTCTGCCTTTTGTTAATAAAATAGAACCATATGTATTAGGGATGCCTTTCAATATGTTCTGGATGGCTATGTGGGTGGTCCTTACCTCTGCCATACTGGGCATCATGTATAAGCTGGATCCCAGGAATCGGGAAGGTGACCAGGAATGAATATTGCTCTCTTAATCATTTTAGCATTCTTACTTCTATCGATATTTTTAGGCATACGCTCTTCAAAAGGAAAAGATATGGACTTGGAACAATGGACGGTGGGCGGACGCGGTTTTGGTGCGATATTCGTCTTTCTGCTGATGGCCGGGGAAATCTATACGACCTTCTCCTTCCTTGGCGGCAGCGGCTGGGCTTATGGCAAGGGCGCACCCGCTCTATATGTTCTAATTTACATTACTTTGTCTTACGTATTATCCTATTGGCTCCTGCCGGAAATTTGGAGATATGCCAAGGAAAATAAACTGATGTCTCAATCCGATTTCTTTGTAAGCAAATATAAGAGTCCCGGTTTAGGAGTTTTGGCTGCGCTTGTCGGTGTGGTGTCGATGATTCCAGTGATCGTCGTGCAGCTGAAAGGATTGGGGATCATTGTCTCAGAAGCATCTTATGGTGCCATCTCTATGTCTGAGGCAGTTTGGATGGGGGCGATCAGCCTTACCATTTATGTGATGATCTCCGGTATACACGGATCAGTTTGGACAGCGGTCATTAAAGATATCATGATGGTTGCCATAATAGGATTTTTGGGGATTTATCTGCCGATTCATTACTTTGGCGGATTTCAGCCGATGTTTGAAGCGATTGATGCGGCCAAGCCTGGTTTTCTAAAGTTCCCAGATCAGGGACTTAGCGTATCATGGTTCATCTCCACGGTAATATTGCTCGTATTCGGTTTCTATATGTGGCCCCAGGTTTTCAGCGCTGTTTATTCAGCACGCAGCGGCAAGGTATTTCGAAAAAATGCCATTATCAGCCCATTATATACACTCATGCTGTTATTCGTCTTTTTCGTTGGGTTTACAGCTATATTGAAAGTGCCCGGACTCGTTGGGGCAGATGCAGACCTGTCATTGCTGCGCCTTTCGATCGAGACCTTTGATCCATGGTTTATAGGCATAATCGGCGGAGCTGGATTGTTGACCGCATTGGTGCCGGGATCCATGCTTTTGATGAGCGTCGCTACACTGCTCGCGAAAAACGTCTATAAGGAATTTGCACCTGCAGTATCCGATCGCCATGTTGTACGATTGGCAAAGTTCCTTGTTCCAGTCATTGCCCTTATAGCCGTCTACTTCACCTTAAACGGCGGCGAAACGATGTCGGCATTAATTCTTATGGGATACAGTCTCATCACACAGCTTTTCCCGTCCCTTCTCTTTAGTCTGAAAAGGAACAATCCGATCAATAAATTTGGCGCAATCGCCGGCATCATTACCGGATTGGCCATCGTAATCTGCATTACACTCAGTCAATCGACAATAGGGACCTTGTTTCCATCCTTGCCACAAGCAGCGAAAGATTTGAATGTGGGAATCATCGCATTGGCAGTCAATTTCATTGTGATGATGACAGTAAGTCTTGCTTTCAGAAAGCACGCGGTTCAGTTGGAACCTAAATCCGTTAACGATATATGAAGGTTATTTTGGATAATAAACATCGGAAGGCTCAGTCAAAAGACTGAGCCTTCCTTATTATCGACATCCAAAGCATAATGTCCTTTTTCTCAAGATTGATTATAGGAAGTCTCATTTTAGACTATTAATCTTTTCTGTTTATAAACAAATCCCCTATTTTAACTAATAAATACAATGAAAAAATAATCATCAAGGTTCTGGATACTACCAGGCCATCAATAGCTAAGTCATATCCACCTCTTAATAAGGCTTCCGGATTAAAGCAAAAGGTAATCGATATTACGAAAGCTATTAAAATCAGGATAACACCGAACTGAGATCTATTTGACATTTACATTCCGCCTCATATTATATATTTTACAAATAATAGCATTTTTATTGGAAATAATCTACATTTATTGTCAATGGGGATATCTCAGTTGCAATAAAAATCCAAAATAAATAGCCACCCTAATAAAGAATGACTATATATCATGAAATATGAAGCTTTCTCAGTAAAATGCTAATGCTTACGAGCCAAATACTCGAATTTCACGCTTTTACTCGGGAGTTTGGCGCAAATACTCGTAGTTTCACGCTTTTACTCGGGAGTTTCATGCGCGTTAAGACTCATTTCCTTTATGCCCCGTACCTTTAATAATCCACTAAAGCCTTCCTGCCATCATTCAATGCTTTGACCATTTCCTTGTATTCCTGCAAATCTTGTTCCAGTTTTTGTTTTCTATTTACAATCATTCTCGTAACCTCTTTAGGGGAGGGCCCGCCTTGAATGCTTCTAATTTCCACAAAATACTCGGGGGAGATTATTTTTTTCCATTCATCTTCTGCTATGTTCACTGAAACGAATTCATTGATGATCTTGTTGATTTCTTGTGTGTCCCAATCATATAGCTCTTTCCCTTCACTAATTGACCGTTTTGCAATTGTACTTGCTATGGAGTGGGCTTTTCTAAAGGATATGTCGTAATCTCTTGATAGGGTATCCGCTAATTCAGTAACCGTTATACAGGATTTTGCGGCCATTTTCTTTGTGTGTTCTTCATTTACTTTCAAAGTCGACATGACGGCATACATTAGTTTCATGACACGTCCTGCATTCGAAAAAGCCCGATATAAATGCGGCTGTAAATCATCTTCCGTATCGACGATATCACCAAATGGTGTATTGTGGATCATATTCATTGCAGCAAGTGCATCACCATAAGCACTGCTTGCAATCGAACGGGAATGTTCAATGGAGACTGGATTTCTTTTTTGCGGCATGATGCTGCTCACTTGAACATAAGGGTCCGCCACATGAAAGGTTCCAAACTCCCTTGTCACATGCTGCAGGAAATCTTGAATCCATCTTCCGGTATTGACCATGCACGTCATGATGGCAGTTGCGGTTTCCAATAAATAATCCGCCCCGCCAATCGAGTCATAGGAATTCTCAATCACCGAATCAAATCCAAGCAGTTCAGCAGTACGTTTCCGGCTGATCGGAAAACCTGTGGTCGTTAATGCGGCCGCGCCCAAAGGGGATTGGTTAACCGTTTCATAGGCTGCCCATAATCGGCCAATATCCCTTTGAAGAACATCATAAATGGCTAAAAAGTAATGTCCCATTGTAGTCGGCTGAGCCGGTTGGGTATGCGTGTAACCTGTAATATAGGTTTCCGTATGTTTTTCAGCCTGCACCAAGAATGCTTCACTCAATTGGTTTGCATAGCCAATCAATTGAAGCAGATGACCTCTCAAAACAAGCCGGTACATCGCAACGCCCATATCATTACGACTGCGGCCGATATGAATCTTTCCTGCAAGCTCATGACCGATTTCCTCACCGACCTTTGCCTCCATCATGAAAAATAAGTCCTCGAATTGAGGCTGATAGATCAATTGCGCGAGATCTGTTTGAGCCACTTTCCGAATCCCATCAAGCATGGTTTTCGCCTCTTCTTCTTTAATGATCTTTTGTTCCGAAAGCATGATGACATGTGCCCGATGAATATCGAACATTGCATGAAATAAGTAATCTCTTTGATCATTAAAAACAGGCATCAGAAGCTCTCTAGCATAGGTTTTTCCGGGAAAGGCACTACCTTCATTTTTGATAAATTCTTCAAGCCTGCTCATCTTTGAACCTCCGATTTATAAAGCTTTTTCCGCTTTGATTCCAAAAAACTTGTTCGAAATAAAGAGAACGATTACAATCAGCGTGATTTGAATCATCCCATAGGCAGCTGCCTGCCCCATATTGAACATCCGAAGCTGATTCATGATTTCAATGGATATGGGCCTGTTTGAAATTGTGTACAACAGGACCGAGGTCGGGAATTCCCCTACAGATTCGATAAATGCCAATAATGTCCCTGATAAAACACCAGGCATAATAATCGGGAATATGACTTTTCTGAAGGTATAAAACCACTTTGCCCCCAAGTTTCTTGCTGCTTCTTCAATCGAGTCATCCAGCTGCTCCAGAACGGCGTTAGTCGAACGGACAACGAGCGGAATATGCCTGATGAAATAGGCAAGCGGCAAAATCCAAAATGTTCCTACCAATATTTGACCAAAGGAAAAAATGCTAGGTTCATTGAATGCGAATATCAAGTTCATCCCTATGACCGTTGCAGGCAACGCCCAAGGAATCATGACTAGAATATCGACAAAGCTTTTCCCGACGAATTTCCGTTTAACAAGTACATAGGACGCTATGACCCCAAACACCAGATTTGCCAACGTAGCAATAACCGCCATCAGTAAACTATTTCGTAACGGTTTGAAGATATTAGGGTCTTCAAACAAAAGCCGGTAATTTTCCATATTAAATACTGTTGGATATGTTTGAAATGTCCAGGTTCCATCAGGCACTAGTGAAAGCAATAGAATCGTAAAGTGCGGTAAAAGCAGAATAATTACGCCGATGATACCCGTTAAGACCATCACCCATTTCATAAACGGGTTCTTCACTTCATTCCTGTGTGCGCCAATTCCTTTCGAAGCCATGCGATAATCCTTCCTATTCTGATACCAACGCATGAATAATAGAAATGAAATCGAAACGATGGATAGAATGACGGATTGAGTAGCGGCAATTTCCATATCACCATTGATTTTTGAAAAATAAATTTGCAGGCTCAACACCCTGTATCCGCCAGCTAATAAAAACGGGGCACTGAAAGAAGCCATCGATATCATGAAAACAAGTAGAGAAGCGGCAACGATGGCAGGTGTCAATAATGGAAATGTAACCTTCCAAAAAACCTTGATTTTATTTGCACCTAAGTTATAAGCCGCTTCTTCAAGGGACGGATCTATTTTATTGATTGCAGCTGATACGGTCATATAAAAATAAACATACATCGTATAGGCATGCACGATAAGGATTCCCGATACCCCGCCAATCTTGAATGGAACCTTCTCGAGACCAAACAGGTCCTTGATGGCATTTGGAATCAATCCCGATTCTCCATATAAAAACATAAAGGCCATGACCCCTACCAATGATGGAAGGACAATCGGCAAAATCGCTGCTGATGAAAAGAAGCTTCTGCCGGGAAAATCGTAACGGTTAAAAATGAATGCGAGCGGAATGCCAATCAAGGCACTGACCAATACACTCAATAAGGATATATAAACAGAATTCCATAGAGCCTCTAAGTTCGTTTTCGATTCCTGTACGAAGAAGTCCTGATAATTCCCAAGGGATATCGTTCCTTCTTTTTGCAGACTTTCTATAAAGGTCCTCAACGATGGATAGAGTACATAAGCTATGAGCACCAATGCAACTGGTATAAGGAGCCAAACCGTCAATCTCGTATCACGATTTTTAATCATGGCGCATCACCGCTTATGACAGGGATAAGACGCAGCTGTTTCTCAGGAAGCTGGACATACACTTCCTTTCCTTGATAAAAGTATCCAAAATCATAAGTGTTAAATACGTCGACCCTTAGTAACACGTCTTGAACATCCACCATGACATTCACAACAGATCCAAAGAATTGGACGGAATTTATTTTACCTTTAAAGATATTCTTTCCTTCCTCGGTCACATCCAGAAATCTGATTGCTTCAGGACGAATCGAAACAGCAAGGTCATCATCAGTCTGTAAGATCGAAATTCCGTCCCTAGCTTGATTTGGTACATGCAATTTAATCGGTTGTTCACTATTTTTAAGGGCAACCTCTATATTATCTTGTTGGACTTTTTCGACTTGAACGGGCAATAGATTAATCTCGCCTATAAAACTCGCCACAAAATCATTGGCCGGCCGATTATAAATTTCTGCCGGTGTCCCGACCTGGTGACATACACCATAATTGAACACAGCTATCCGATCACTCATGGATAATGCCTCAGCTTGATCATGCGTGACATAAATGGTGGTAATCTTATAATCACGCTGCAGCCTTAAGATTTCCACTCTCATTTCATCACGAAGCTTGGCATCCAGATTACTTAATGGTTCATCCAGCAGTAATATTTCGGGTTCAATGACCAGTGCTCTTGCAAGGGCCACCCGCTGCTGCTGCCCTCCGCTTAACTGGCTCACTTGACGATTCGAGTAGCTCTCCAGCCTGACCTTTTGGAGGGCATCCAGCACTCTCCTCTTTAAGTCAGCAGAAGAAACCTTTCTCACACGCAAGCCAAACGCTATATTTTCAAAAACAGTCATGTGGGGAAAGAGGGCATAGTTTTGAAAAACCATGCCTGTATTTCTTTTCTCCGGAGGTACACGCGTCATATCTTTGTCGCCAAATCGGACGACACCTTTTGTTGGATAATAAAAACCGGCAATCATCCGAAGCGTTGTCGTTTTACCGCAGCCGCTTGGACCAAGAAAGGTAAAAAACTCCCCTTCTTTGATGTCCAGATTTAAATGGTCAACAGCTATCGTTTTCCCGAAGGCTTTTTGGACATTCTCTATTTTTATTGACGCCATCCCAACGACACTTCCTTATTCTTTAATTTCTTTATCTCCACTTTTAATATTTTCGTCCCAGTATTTCATCCACTCGTCACCTTTTTCCTCGAATGCATTCCAATCAATATCCATCGCTTTAATTTCCGTTTCCGTGATCCATTCAGGTAAATCCTTCACATCACTTCTGGTCGGAATTCTGTAAAATTCTTCTGCCAATGTTTTTGCGGCTTCTGGTGAATTCACGAACTCATAAAAGGCTTCAGCCGCTTTTGGATGCTTGGCACCTTCAACGATGGCGATACCTTCTGTCAATACAGGTGTTCCGCTTTCCGGAATGACGAACTCAAACGGATAATTTTTATTTTCCTTCAGCATGACAACATCCGGCATTGCCCAAACGGAAAGTGAGCCCTCTCCTTTGGCTACCTTGTTATACATCATTTCCGGGTTTGCTGAATATTCCTTTGTGTTTTGGTCGAGCTTCTTTAACCAGGCATACCCTTCTTTTGGATCATTTGTATCCTTATACGTCCGATAGATCATAGCAGAAAAAATTGTCCTCATCGTTCCGGAGGCTAACGGATAGCGGATGATGATTTCATCTTTCCACTTCGGATCAAGCAGCTCATCCCAATCTTTCGGTACCTCGTCTTTTGATAGTTCTTTGCTGTTATACATGATGACTTCCGGTGTCTGGCTCGTTCCCGTCCAATACCATTCCGGATCGTGGAATCCTTCATCGAGACTATCGGAATAGCTAGGCTTATAAGAAGCCAGCAGCCCATCACCCTTTGCTTGATTGAAGTTCGTGGAAGGTGCCCCCCACCAAACGTCTGCCTGCGGATTACTTTTCTCTGATCGAACGCGGTCAAGGATTTCCTGGGACCCCATATCAAGCCACTCAACATCAATACCATACTCATCTTCGAACTGCTTTTCGAATTTAGATAAAATATCTTTGCCATGCGGTGAATAAACAACGATTTTATCTTCCAGATCACCCTTTTTTCCCTTGGCACCGCCAGCATCCGAATTCGTTTTCGTATCTGTACCGTTACATCCCGAAATCAATAGTGCTGCCGATAAGGCCATTACTGAAACAAGCGACTTTTTCCTATTTTTCATTAATACTCCCCCTCATCCCGAAAATTCAAAATGCCATCATGCTCCCTTAAGAATAAGGAAACCGCTCCTAGTACTCCTGCGTTTTCTCCAAGTTGTGAAGTTTTCAATTCTACTAAACTTGGAAGATATCGATCAACGACCTCCTGAATTCTAGGTAAAATGTATTCAGATGAATTTAATACACCACCTCCTAAAATGATCACTTCTGGATTTAGCAAACTAGCCGCATTGACAATTCCGCACGCTAAATGTTCGATGGCTTCATTTATGACGGCCATTGCAGTCGTGTCTCCTTTTTTTGCTGACAAAAAGGCATCCTCCCCCGATAGTTCGGAAGATTTGGCCCGTTCGAATAAAAGATGAAGAGGATCCTTGAGAACCTCCCTTGTAAAATGACTGCCTATCGACTTTCCTCCTGCGACACTTTCCAAATAACCGTATCTATTGAAAATCGGCTTGAATTCACGCTTCATATCCTCTTTGTCCGTTACCATATATCCCATTTCCCCAGCTGCACTGGAAGCCCCTCTGTATAACTGGTTATTCAAGATAATACCGCTTCCTATCCCCGTGCCAACCGCAATGAACAGCAAATTCCGCTTATTTTGTGCATTACCCAGCCACTGTTCACCTAATGCAGCCGCGTTTACATCATTATCCAAAAAAATGGGGAAATCAAAATACCGCTTCGCTTCGGCTATGAACGGATATTGTACCCAGCCTAAACTCGGTGCCTCTATTACTAATCCGCTTGCCGTTTGCGTTATACCAGGAATCCCGACTCCCATCCCCAATATCCTGCCTTTCGCAATTTGGTTCTTTGCAATTAACCGTTCCGTTTCAATCGCCATTTGTTTAAGAAGTCCTGAATGTAAATAAGTGTTTGTTGAAAAACTAGTGTCGGCAAGAATGTTGCCGCTTAAATCACTTAAAATGATTTTCACTTTCGTCCCGCCTATATCGACCCCAATGATATAGGCAGCCTTTTCATTAAAAAAGAGCTGGATGGGCCTTCTCCCGCCTTGAGAGGAGGATTCTCCTATTCCTTTCTCAAATACCCATTTCTCCCTTATAAGTTCATCCACAGCTAGAGAAACAGTTGGTTTACTTAGCTGAAGCTTAACGGCGATTTCAGCTCTTGAAATGGGCGAACATTCCTGGATGCATTGAATGATTCTTTTTTTATTGACATATTTTTGATGACTGGGTGGTCTTTTAAAACTCATCACATCACGGCCTTACATCATTTAGTTAGTAAATCTTCCTAATTAAGTAAAAATATAACTTAAAAAAATTCAGTACACAAGTTATTTTTCTGAACATTTAAAATGTTCAATTTTTAATAGTTACTTCGGATCATTTACATTTATAACCATTAATGCTATTTATTAGATAAGTTTTTTTCGTCTGGTTAGTTAGAAAATATTACTAACCTACATTTTTTTAGGTGTCTTATAAAGTTGAAGGGGGTTAAAAAATTAATGAAAAAAGCTCTGTTATCGCTGCTTTCCCTTTTGTTGGTTCTTGCATTATTGCCGCTTGGAGGTAGCGCTGCAAATCCTGAGGAAGCCAACGTTGAGTTATGGAATGCGGTCAAGCCGCTCGAGACGACCGTGACATTCTTGAACAGCGGTGCCCATCCAGATGATGAACGCAGTGACTTTCTCGCTTATCTATCGAGAGGGTTAGGGGTGAAGACATCCAGCCTGATAGCAAACCGAGGTGAAGGCGGACAAAATGAAATTGGGGATGAACTGGACAATGCTCTTGGAATCATCCGTTCGAGGGAAATGATTGAAGCTGCGAAAATCACCGGGGTTAAGGCCTATCATCTAAGTGAAACTACCTCAGATCCCATTTATGATTTCGGCTTCTCTAAAACACCAGAGGAAACATTAGAAAAATGGGGCGAAGAACTCACCTATGAACGGCTTATCCGCTTTATTCGGACGTATCAGCCGGATATATTGATGCCATCCTTTCAAAATGATGCTACCCAGCATGGACATCATCGAACAATGACAATCTTAAGTGAACGTGCCTTTAAGGATGCGGCCGACCCAACTGTGTTTCCGCAACAATTGAAACAAGGGCTATCGGTATGGCAAGTGAAAAAGTTATATTTGCCCGTTTCCTCGGCAGATCAAGCAACCACTTCGATTGAAATCGGTGAATATGACCCAATATACAATATGACTTACCCACAGCTTGGAGAACAATCCCGCTATCTGCATAAAAGCCAAGGCATGGGTTCTGATATCCCGGCAGCACCACGCCAGATTCATCTGGATTTGAAGCAAAGCGCCGTTGATACAAAAAACCAGTCGGACCTTTTTGCAGGTGTACCTTATAATTTTACTGAATGGGCTGAAAAACTCCCCCGCTCAGCTTCAAAATTAAAAGGTGAATTTAAATACCTGCAACGGAATTTGGACGCTGTTATTGCGGCTTATCCAAATGAAAAACGTGTTTTTTCAATATCCCAAAATGCTCTCTCCAATGTTCGTTCAATTACTGCGCAAGTCAAAAAGGCAAAGCTAAGCCCTGCCATTAAGAACGACTTGCTTCATAAGCTCTCATTAAAAGAAGAGCAATTGCAAAACGTCAGTTATGTCTCCTCAGGACTCGAAGTTCAAGCTAAAGCAGCTTCAAAGATCCTGACGAAAGGTCAAAAAACGCACGTAACCGTAACCGTGAAGAATAACGGGAAACAAACCTTGAAAAAAGTCTCTGCTGCATTGAACGTGCCTAAAGGATGGAAGACCAAAACAAAAGCTAAAGATGTCAATCTGGCACCAAATAAATCAGCGACAATGACCTATCTGGTTGAAGTCCCTGAAGATGCAGCCTATTACCATGCCTATGATCAATCAACCATTACGACCAGCATTTCTTATAAATACGGCAGCACAAAAACTTCCATCAAGGAGGAAGTGGATGGAACGATCGCTGTCCTTCCCGACGTTGGCCTTACCCTATCTCCTGAAGATATCGTCGTAAATACAGCAGATGTAAAAGAGGAAGTCCCAGTGACGGTAACCTTGAAAAACTATACAGAAGGAAAAGCATCGGCAAAGGTCGCTTTAAAAGTCCCTGAAAATTGGGGAGTTCATCCCCAAAATGCCACTGTATCATTTAAAGAAAAATCAGAAGAAAAACAAGTGAAGTTCACCCTCAGACCACCGAAGACAATACAAAATGGTGAATATCAGGTGAAGGCAGCTGCTACTGTCAATGGGAAAACCTTTGATTCGACCATTCAGGAAATTTCCTATGACCATATCGGAACATTCTATTACCAATACCCAGCAGCTATCAATACCGTTGCATTCGAGCTTTTGAAGCCAGCTTCATTAAAAGTGGGGTACATTGAAAGCGGATTCGATAAAGTGGCAGATTACTTAAGCAATGCAGGGCTGAACATTACGAAGTTAACTGCAGCTGATTTAGCTGAAGGTGATTTAAGTCAATATGATACGATCGTTACAGGCATCCGTGCCTATCTATCAAGGGAAGATTTAAAGGCAAATAACGCGCGCTTACTTGAATATGTGGAAAACGGCGGTCATCTCGTCGTGCAATACCATAAACCGGGTGATGGTTGGGATGCCATGAAGACTGCTCCATATCCTCTTACCCTCGGGAATCCTTCCATTCGCTGGCGGGTAACCGATGAAAAAGCCACGGTAAACGTGTCGAAACCAGAATCAGCGCTTTTTAACTATCCAAATAAAATAACAAGCAATGACTGGAGCAATTGGGTCCAAGAAAGAGGATTGTATTTCCCAATGGAATGGGATGAACGGTATGAGACATTCATTTCCATGGCTGATCCAAATGAAGAACCATTTGATGGCGGAATCCTCATGTCCAAATACGGTAATGGCACCTACCTCTACACTAACCTTGTGCTATACAGGCAAATTCAAGGACAGGTTCCAGGCGGATATCGAATCATGACGAACTTGATTAGTTACGGTACCAAGTAAATAAAGAAGAAACCTATGCATGTGTAGAATGCATAGGTTTCTTCTTTTTTTGATGTTTGCCAATTGAAGCCATCGCCTGACCGATTCCTGCTCTAAAAACCAAAAAAGTTATGCACAAAGTCGAGGGAAAGGCTCATGCGTTTGGGTTTCCCCTCATTTCCCGCATTCCTTTGTCCACACTTTATGCACAACTTCATTCATGATTAACCATGATCTTTTATAGACATCCAGTTAAAGCACTTTGCTCAAGAATGCTTTCGTTCTTTCGTGCTGAGGGTTACCGAATAATTCATTCGGCTCATTTTCTTCCACGATATACCCTCCATCCATGAATATCACCCGGTCCCCGACTTCCCGGGCAAAGCCCATTTCATGCGTAACAACGACCATTGTCATGCCTTCTTTTGCAAGTTGTTTCATTACCTCCAAAACATCGCCGACCATTTCAGGGTCAAGGGCCGAAGTCGGTTCATCAAATAGCATGATCTTCGGATTCATCGCCAATGCCCTTGCGATTGCGACCCGCTGTTTTTGTCCGCCGGAAAGTTCCCCTGGATAGCTATTTGCTTTTTCCTTTAGACCAACCTTATCCAATAACTCAAGCGCTAACCTTCTCGCTTCTGCTTTATCGGTGGCACGAATTTTAATAGGACCCAAGGTTATGTTCTCCAAAACGGTTTTATGAGGAAATAGATTGAAATGTTGAAAAACCATTCCAACTTCTTGCCGGACTTTGTTTATATTGATTTTCCTTTTAGGATCGGTTATATCATGTCCGTTAATGACCACCTCACCGCCCGTAACTTCCTCAAGGAGATTCAGGCAACGAAGGAAGGTACTCTTTCCAGATCCAGAAGGGCCTATTACGCAAATTACTTCCTTTTCCTGGACTTCTGCGTTGATATCTTTTAAAACCTCGACAGTTCCAAATGATTTTCTCAGGTTTTTTACAGTAATGATGCTCATCGAACTTGTACCCTCCTTTCTATGAAATTAGCAATTAGGGTTAACAAATAGATGATGATAAAGTAGATCACACCAACTGCCAGCCAAATCTTGAATGCTTCAAAGGTTGCCGAAGCCTGAATCTGACCTTGCTGGGTTAAATCGGCTATACCAATGACCGATAATAGAGAAGTGTCTTTCAAGCTGATGATCGATTGGTTCGTAATGGTAGGGAGCATCCTCCTGAAGGCTTGCGGAAGCACGACATACCTCATTGTTTGAGTTCCAGTGAACCCGATGGATCTTGCCGCTTCCGTTTGTCCTTTATCAATGGATTGTATCCCTGCCCTTATTATTTCAGCAAAATATGCCCCTGCATTGATTGCAACGGTAATTATACCAGCTGTTGTACTGTCCAAAGAAATCAAATTCAGTGAATTCACACCAAAATAGATAAAAAATAACTGAACGATGAACGGTGTCCCTCGTATCGCGTCCACATAAACCTTTGCAATCCAGTTCAAGATTTTGATGGGGGCAAGTCGCAGCAATGCGACAAGTAAACCAATCAAAAAACCTAGGATAATGGCAATCACAAAGATATAAAGTGTCACCTGAAGTCCTTTTAATAAAATAGGCAATGCCGCAACAATTATATCCATTTCTTTCACCCCTTTGAAAAAGAAAGCGCGCCATAAGCGCGCTTATTGAGCTTTAATCTATTGTTTATTCACCAAGATACGTTTTTATAATTTCATCATACGTGCCGTCTTTTTTAAGATTGGCAAGACCATCATTTATTTTCTTCAATAAATCCTCGTTTTGCCCTTTCAATACAGCAATTCCATATTGGTCACCATTCAAACGGTCACCTACGATTTTCAACCCAAGATCTTTTTGGGCGATCGCATAGGAGATAACCGGGTAATCTTCTATAAGGGCATCGGCGTTGCCGTTGGCCACTTCCTGGAACATCGCTGGACTATCATTGAATTGAACAACTTTAATTCCCAGTTTCGTAGCATTATCCTGTGCATATTTAGCACCGGTTGTCCCTTTTTTCACTGCTATGGTTTTTCCTTTAAGATCTTTAACAGTTTTAGTACTTGTATTCTCTTTTTTAACAACTATCGTTAATCCTGCATCAAAATACGGTGTTGAGAAATCCACTACCTTTTTTCTTTCCTCTGTAATGCTCATTCCCGCAATGGCCACATCAAGCTGATTGGCTTGCATAGCCGGGATGATTCCGCCGAAATCCATTGGAGACAATTTGATTTTAAAATCCTGGTCTTTTGCGATTGCATTGATCAATTCAATATCAATGCCTTTATATTCGTTCCCCTCTTTAAATTCAAAAGGAGGATAAGTCGTATCCACACCAACTTTATATACCTTTTCAGGTTTCTTTTCCTCACCTGCATTTTTTTCTTCATTGGTGCCACAAGCCGAGATAAAGATAGTTAGAATCAAAAACATACTAAGTAAACCAAGTTTCTTCATTCAAATCACTCCAATTCTTAAATTATACGTGATAATAAATAATTCTCCCTATAATATAGCATAAGAACAAAGTATTATAATATGAATTTTTAGAATAAATATTATTTTCTCCAAATAATTTTTATGGATGTTTTTCCTAATATTGTTTCAGTGATGGAAAATAAAAAGGATATGGAATCCTTCACTATAAAAACAGCCGATCATGCCTTTAAAGTTGTTTTTACCAGATTCAGTTTTGAAACCCCCATTAGGAGACAACCCTTTAAGATCATTGGAAGCTTGATTATCGATTTTAGGCCCTCCAATATGTTCTTCAGAAGAAATATAAAAAAGAGCCTCGATTAATAAACTGAAATCGAGGCCTTCTAATCAATAAATATAGATTCTAGACTAGGTCTAGTTAGTCCTCGTCGGAAGAGAACGAAAACGTGGATGCTCAGCAAGGATAGAGCCTTTCATTTGTTTAATGACAGGATGTTCTGACGAAAAAAACTGATCTTTAGAATCGTAAAGCTCGATTAATTCTCCTTTTTCCAGTACACCCAAAGTATCAGAGATTGAATAGGCCGCTTTAATATCATGTGTAATAAAAAGATAAGATAAGCCGAAGTCTTTTTTCAACTCACTTAATAATTCTAAAATTAGTGTTTGATTAACCATATCCAGACTGCTTACGGATTCGTCTAAGACGATTAGCAGTGGCTTAAGAGAGATTGCTCTAGCAATATTAATTCTTTGCAATTGTCCACCGCTAAATTGGTGTGGGTATTTTTTCAAATCCTTTTCACTTAGGCCCACTCTTTCCAATAACTCAATAACCGTTCTTTTTTGTTCGGCTACGGTTAGTTTTTCATAGTTTCCTAATGGCTCGCCTATAATACTCTCGGCTGTCATTCGTGGATTGACAGATGAATACGAATCCTGAAAGACGACTTGTAGATCTCGGCGTATCTTTTGTCGTGTAAGCTTATCAGCCGTATAGATATCATGCCCTTGAAACAGAACCTGTCCTTGCTGTGGACGTTCTAAGCCAAGGATCACTTTTCCTAATGTACTTTTTCCAGCTCCACTCGTGCCAAGTAGTCCTAAACATGTTCCTTCGTCTATAGAAAGGGAAATGTCAGTGAGTACTTTTTTAGAATGCTCTTTCCATTTAAAAAACGCATGAGAATTATAGCTATGAGTTACTTCTTTTACTTGTAATAAACTCATTTGTTCACCCCTCAAAAGAATGCAATCTATATATCACAACATATGGGTGATAGGTTCTTCATGGTTTAAGATAAGGCGGGCATTTAGCAGTTTCTTTGTATACTCATGCTGCGGATTATCAAATAATTCAAATACATTTGCAGTTTCTACAATTCTGCCATGTTGCATAACGACTACATCATCTGCCATTTCAGAAATGACTCCTAAATCATGAGAAATGAGTAAAATGGATGTTCCATATTCAGAACGAATTTTATCCAAGTGGCGAAGTACTTGTAATTGGTTATGAACGTCGAGTGCAGTTGTCGGCTCATCAGCAATAATAACGGTAGGATTTAAACAAGCAGCCATCGCAATCATCACGCGTTGAAGCATACCTCCACTCAATTGAAAAGGGTAGCTTTTTAATAGTTTCGCGGGATCTGGCAGGTTTACATTTTGCATCGCATCGATGGCAAGCTCTTTTGCTTGTTTTTTATTCAATGAGGTATGAGACCTAATCGTTTCGATAAATTGATTGCCAATTGTAAAAACAGGCGTAAATGCATTCATCGGATTTTGCATAATAAAGGCAATATCCTTGCCGCGAATTTCACGTATTTCTTTATCGTCTAAACCATTCAATTCTCGTCCTTGGAGGGTAATGCTACCTTCAATGGTCGTTGTTCTCCGATCAAGAAGCTGTAGAATGGACATACTCGTAACGGTTTTACCACTCCCACTTTCCCCAACAAGCCCCAGTACCTTCCCTTTTTCCAGTTCAAAATTAATATCCTGAACGAGGGTGGAAGCACCATCTTTTGTTTTTACTTGTACATGTAGATCGCTCACTTTTAATACATACGACCGTTCTGTTCCCAATCTTCTCATTCCTTTTTATTAACGACGTTTGACTCCAAAACGTTCTGATAGCGCTTCGCCTAATAAATTGAAGGTGACGACAACGAGCATAATCATCAAACCTGGATATAGCATTAATTCTGGATTCGTCCGAATATACGATTTCCCTTCATGAATCATTGCTCCCCATTCTGGTGTAGGGGGTTGCACACCTAAACCTAGAAACGACATGGCCGATATATCCATGATGGCCCAACCCATTTCTAATGTACCCATAACAGCGAGCGGCGGAAGAACATTTGGAACGATATGTTTCTTTATTATCTTCCATTGAGAAGAACCGCTTATTTTAGCTGCCGCTATATAGTTTTGTTCTTTCAGACTAAGTACCATTCCTCGGAAAATTCTCGCATAATACACCCATTGCACAAGCATCAATGCTAAGATGACCTGTTTAAGGCCAGGTCCCAAAATACCAACAAGTCCAAGAATGAGCAAAAGATTCGGAAATGCCATAACACCATCACAAAGTCTCATTAGCACCTGGTCGACCCATCCACCTTTATAACCAGCAATGGTTCCAACAATCAAGCCGATGCCTAAAGATGAGATAAAGATTAATGTGGCAAATCCTAACGAAATGCGAGCTCCATATAAGATGCGTGATAACGTACATCTTCCTAAATGATCGGTTCCCAATGGATACTCAAAGGAAGAGGGCTGTAGTTTATTAGCTAAATTGACAGCAATAGGATCATTAGGTGCAATCCAAGGAGCCAAGATGGTAATGATAAATAGGAAGCTCAATATTATCGAACAAAGGACAATCACTTTCTGACTTTTCATCATAATACGAAGACTTGTTATCATTGACGTTGCCCTCCTTTTCTGGAGATGCGTGGGTCGATACACATTTGAATAAGGTCAACAATCAAGTTGCTAAAAATGAATAGTCCCGCTGCTAAAAGCACATAGCATTGAATGACCGGAACATCCCGATTAAAAATAGCTTCAATGAAATAACGACCGAATCCTGGCCAGGAAAAAACCGCTTCGACGATAATGGTTCCAGTCAGCAGCTTTCCTAAATTCATCCCCAGTCCAGTAATCATTGGGGATATGGCTATTCTCAATACATGTTTTCCCATAATGACTTTTTCATGAATCCCTCTTGTGCGAGCAAAAAGGACATAAGGTTCCTGTAAATTTTCAAGAACGCTAGCACGTAATAGTCGAGTATACAAGGCTATTAATGGCAAAGCTAAAGTAACGGAAGGGAGAACCAGATGTTGCCAAGTCCCAATTCCTTCAACAGGGAACAAGTCGAGTTTAACAGAAAAGAAAAAAATCAATAAATAACCAAGCCAAAAAGAGGGGATGGATGCCCCGAAAAAAGAGAGAAGGCGACTAAAATGGTCAATACCGCTGTTTTTCTTTATGCCTGCCAAAAATCCAAGAGGGACACTGACCAGGATAGCTAATATGATGCTACCTAAAGCTAACTGAATGGTCGCTGGCATTCGATAGGTAACCTCTTCCCAAACAGGTTTATTCGAAAGATAAGATATGCCAAAATCAAATTGGCATATCTTAATAATAGAATTTACATATTGAACATGGAGGGGTTGATCTAAGCCAAACTCATGTCTTTTCTGTGCCAATATCTCATCTGTAGATTGGATATGTGCTGCAGATAAATATGCCTCAGCTGGGTCCACTGGTGAAAGGTGAATCATTCCAAACGTTAGAAGAGTGGCCAAAAGAAAGATGGGAATAATGGCCATAATTCGTTTCAAGATATAAGTGCCCATGATAACCCTCCTGTAACTTACTTCTCGATGCTAATTCCTGTGAATGGATGTTCATCCCGGTTAGCAGGGAATGTAAAATTAGATACATCTTTTTGGTAAACAGCTATTTTCTTAATATAAGAAATAGGCACAATCGCTCCTTGGTCTTGCAGTGATTCCAAAATGGTTGAGTAAAGTTCTTGACGTTCTTTTTCATCTGTTGTTCCAGGAACATCTGCAATTTGTTTTAACAACTCATCTCTGTTCGGATAAGATGAAATGGCTTCGTTAAAACCAAATCCTTCTGAACCAACGACATTTACGAAAGTATGTGGATCATATGGAGCGCCATAGTTACTAAAGAAATTCAATTCAAAATCATTAGCTTTGAATCTTTCAATTTGTACCGTAAGCTCAACTCCAACGATGTTTAATTTAACACCTAGTGCCGCCCACTCAGATTGTAATGTTTCGGCCATTGCTTTTTGAATCGATTCTGCAGAGTCGTACATTAACTCGATTTCAAGCGGCTTTCCGTCTTTCTCACGAACGTTTTTTCCTTTTGGAAGCTTCCATCCTGCTTCATCTAATAAAGCTTTTGCTTTTTCGACATTATAATCAATCGCTGTTACATCAATGTCTGAAGTATACGGGAAGTTTGTCGGTAAAATGAAATCTGCCTTCTCTTCCAACCCAGAAGTAACTCCGTCAACCATTGCTTTTTTATTAAATCCATATTGTAACGCTTGACGAACACGTAAATCTGAAAGTTGTTCTTTCTTCGTATTCATAACTAGTTGTCTTGTCGCAACCGGATCAGAAATACTAGTCTCATAGTTACCTGTTGTTTCTAATTGTTTGAAAGCATCCAGACTGATAGCACCTTCACCATAAATTAGGTCCAGGTCACCTTTTTCAAAAGCAAGAACACGGGTTTCAGCATCAGGAATGATCTTGACTTTGATTTTCTTAACTTTAGGGAGTTCACCCCAATAATTTTCATTGCGTTTGAAAATAGCATATTCATCAGCTTTATATTCTTCCAAAATCCATGGGCCTGTACCGACTGGTTTTGTAACACCTTTAGAAGTGTCACCATCTTTAGGGAATCCAGCATCACCTAAGAATCGGACTGGACGAACGACGGCTAACTCTTGAATAGTAGGATAATATGGCTCCTTTAATGTTAGTTTAAATGTGTTTTGGTCAATTACTTCCGTTTGATCCACTTTCGTAATAAAGCCCAACCAACTATGTAAATCAACATTTTTCAATATAGTATCAAAGTTCTTTTTCACAATTTCAGCATTAAAGCTCGTACCGTCAGAAAATTTCACATCTTGACGGAGGTTGAACGTATATTCCTTCCCATCCTTGGAAATTTCCCAAGATTCAGCTAAATGCGGCTTCAGCTCTCCTCCATCTTGGTAGCTAACCAAAGGTTCATATATCATTGATGTAGCGAATAATTGAGAAGGATTATAGACATGCGGATTCATTTCACCTATATCCCTCGGCCAAGCCAAAGTAAGCATGTCTTTACTGTCTTTATTTGAAGTTGAATTTTCTTTTGATTCATTTGTACATCCAAGTAAAAGCGTTGATAAAATTAAAACGATTGCGGATATAAATAACACTTGTTTGCTTTTTCTTCTTTTTGACATAACATTGGTGCCTCCAGTACCATATTGAGAATCATTTTCAATTCTAATGAGTAACTATATTATTGTCAATATAATGTCGAAATTCTTGAAAGATATAAATATGTTTTGTTAGAAACATATAAACTCAAAATCCTTTTCTGTGGTGATGCTGCTCCAAATAATTTATACTACGTCCCAACAAGCCTTCAAATGCCCCACGCACCCGTACGTCCTACCATGCCTCCTGACTATAAAAGATTCTATTAAAGAAGGTCAACCAGTAATTTTTACTGGTTGACCTTCTAATACGAACTCCCCGTTCGATTTGTGATCGAATTAAGATTCGTTGATTTGTACTAAAGCAGCAATATTGCGATAGGTGCAGTAATAATTAACGTGATGAGCGTCCGTTCAAACCAGATTACAATCAACTTCGTAATGCTGATTGGGATTTCGGTTGATAGGATACAAGGGATCGTCGCTGAAAAGAACAATATGGATGATACAGATACCACGGCAATAATGAACTTAGTTACCAGAGGTGCTTCTACTACGAGAAGCGCCGGCAGGAACATTTCTGCAATTCCTATAGCTGAAGCTTTTGCAGCCAAAAATGGTTCAGGTATTTGCAATGCCCAAGTAAATGGGTAAAAAAGATAGCCAAGTAAATTAAATACTGGAGTATACTCCGCTAATACAAGGCTAATGAGACCAACCGATAAAATGGACGGCAGAATGCTCATTGTCATAAGAAAACCGTCCTTTAAGTTATCCCATAAATTTCTGCCAAGACTTACGGAATTGTTTGCTCCAACCATCGCACTATACCAGGCATTTTTGAGAAGTCCTTCTTTGATAACCTCTTCTGGATCGGCATTATCCGAATAATAATCGTCACTCATTTTATTTAATGGCCAAATACGTACGGTAATGGCAGTGACAAGGTATGTTATCCCTAAAGAAACCCAAAAGAAAAGGGACCATATGTCCATAAGCCCGAGAGTTTTTGCTACAACGATCATGAACGTTGCTGAAACGGTTGAAAAACCAGTTGCAATAATAGCGGCTTCTTTAACCGTGTATTTTCCTTCTTTATATAGTCGATTCGTAATAAGCATACCAATGGAGTAGCTTCCTGCTAAATCGGCGACCATATCAACTGCTGAACGCCCCGGCGTTTTAAATATCGGCCTCATGATTGGCTGCATCAGTACACCTAAAAATTCGAGAAGCCCGTATCCAATGAGAAGCGCCAAAAATAGAGCACCAAAAGGAACGACAAGTCCTACAGGTATGACAAGTTTTTCGAAAAGGAAAGGACCCATACTTGGGGCCATTAACCATTCGGGCCCAATCTTGAAATATATTAAGATCGCAACAACAGCACCTATTACTTTTAAAAAGGAAAAAACTATTGATACCTTATCCTTGCTCCAGCTTTTTGAAATAAATGGATAAACAGCTCCTAATAGAATGACAATAAGAGCATAAATAGGAACGGCTGACGGCAAGGTTACTTTGATCCATGTTACTATATGATCAATTGGTATGCTTGAAACACCATTTATGGTAATAGGAATAAAAAACATAAAACTTCCTATTAAACTATATACTATAAACTTCAGTATATTAGTAGTTGATTGAATTTGCGGCTTCTCTTGTTTCGTATTTGTCGCCACATTTGGTGATCCCATAATTATTCCCCCTATTATATAATACCCATATCCGATCCTCGTGCATTGTTAGGATTCCCCAGAGTTTCACCCTCTTCCAGCTCTTATTGAGGATTCGAAGCAAAACACTTCCAGTTATGTGCCGCTTTCCAATCCCGCCTTACACCGCCATCTGGGTGCTCAGCTATATTCCGGTCGTTCATTAATATGGGAAGTACTGTCTTTTGTATGCAATCCTGTTCCTTCATAAAGTCGTTATTCCATTTATTGTATCCGCTTTCATTTTGATAGACCTCCTCGTTATTTAACATTCATTGTATACTGAAAATTCTAATAATAATTTTATTTTTTGATGATTATTTTATAATTTATTTACAAAAATTCATCTAATATTGTTCATTTTATAATCTATATTAAATTAGAGCGAAATTTAATAGCAAAATGCTTGGTTTTGAAACTTAAACTGATTGTATGGTCTATTAAACTTGGGCAGATGAAACTCAATGGAATTCTCAACGATCCGCCCCTTTTTTTGCATAAGAAAAAGAGCCCTGAACGTTATTTTAAACAGTTCTCTTTTGCTTCTTACTCCCTACTTGGGTAAAAAATAGTTTTTTTACACTTACGTTTATTTAATTGTTTAATTGGGGAAATATAAATTTAATCGATGATGACTTGAAAACTAGGATGGGTATGATGAGAATTAAGGTAAAAAAAATAATATATTACCTGATTAAATTAAGAGGTAGAATCTTTATACCATTTGCCATTTTATACATATTAGTTGCTGCGTATGTTGCTTTTTCTATTGAGCCACAGACGTTCGAATCATATTTAACCTCAGTTTACTGGGTTCTTACAACGCTTGCTACGGTTGGTTTTGGGGACTATGCACCGGTCACCGATCTTGGAAAAGCATTTACCATTGGTCTTTACATCACGGGCATTGGGCTTGTTAGTCTTTTTATTGGAAAAATCATTAAATCTGTATATCTTATCGAAAAACGTAAAGTTGGTGGAAAAATGAAATATACAGGTAAAAATCATATCATTTTGATTGGTTGGAGTGATAAGTCAAAATCAGCACTCCAAGAAATTTTTAAATCTGATGAAACCATTGATATTGTAATCATTGATAACTTGGAAAAAGCTCCTATGATGGAGGAGCGTCTGTTTTATGTTCGCGGGGATGCCACCGATGAAGAAACATTACTCCGTGCAAATCTGCCTAAAGCAAAAGGCGTTATCATTTTTGCTGACCAAATAACACAAGATAATTATGCTACAAAGGATCCGTTACTTGTCGATGGAAAGACATTATTAGTTGCCACTGCCATAACGGCCATTGAAGAAAAAACAAATACGTCCATCCATGTCACAGCCGAGGTGATCAATCAAAAGCATATTCGTTTATTCGAGCGTGTAAAGGTGGATGAGTTTATTCCTACGTAAGAAATGATTTCCCACGCAGCAGTACGATCATTATTTTCTCATGGAGTCACCCACATGTATTCAGAACTTATGAGCACGAAATATGAGGAAACTATGTATGAGATTCCTAAACAAGATGAATGGCTAACCTATCGTGATGCGTTTATAGATCTTCTTAACAAAGGAGCCACACTGGTAGCGGATCGTGGTGATCTGAACATAAACCAAAAATTAGATGCACGAATTCCTGATGATGCACAGCTTTTCATTATTTGCGATAAAGAGACCATTTCCCAAATAAATTCAAATGCACACATTAGAAGCAGAAATCTTTAGGGATGCTATAATAGCATCCCTCAGCTTGTAGACAAAAGGGTTCTATCTAAAAGTTAAAAATAAGTCGATTGGAGCGGGTGTAAAGCGCGTCTAGGGGAGACCCCGCAGGCGCAAGCCGAGGAGGCTCCCGGACCGCCTGCCCTACGTTCCAATCAACGTCCAAATTGTACAAGCAATAATCTCAATTTTCTTCGAGTTTGCCTAAAAATAAGCATTCTTAATTGAATAGGCTTTAAAACAAAAAAAGAACCTTCAATCAATGATAGATTAAAGGTTCTGTTGTTTTTAATTTCAATATTGCTTCAGTATCCAAAAATTAACTATAAACTAACTCTTTTTTTTTGCTTAGACCAAGCGTCTCTGATGTTGAAGTTTGAACTTCGTGCAGAAGCTCTGTATTTTCCATTAGTGACTCTCCATAAGAAGGAATCATTTCTTTAATTTTCGGTTCCCACTCTTTCATACGTTGCGGAAAGCATTTATTAATTACCTCAAGCATAACATGAACAGCAGTAGAAGCCCCTGGAGAAGCACCTAGCAATGCTGCAATCGAGCCATCGGATGCACTGACAACTTCCGTACCAAATTGAAGTGTACCTTTGCCGCCTTCAGCAGTATCCTTGATGACTTGTACACGTTGGCCAGCTACTACTAATTCCCAATCCTCGCTCTTAGCGTTCGGGATGAACTCTCGTAACTCTTCCATGCGCTGTTCCTTCGATAACATAACTTGCTGGATCAGGTATTTTGTCAATGGCATCTCTTTTGCGCCTGCGGCCAACATAGTTAAAACATTATTCGGTTTTACGGAAGTTATTAAATCGAACATTGAACCTGTTTTTAAGAACTTCGGAGAGAAGCCCGCAAATGGTCCAAATAGCAACGATTTTTTATTGTCGATAAAACGTGTATCAAGATGCGGAACAGACATTGGTGGAGCACCAACTTTAGCTTTTCCGTATACTTTTCCATGATGCTGCGCAACAACTTCCGGATTATTACATACCATGAAGTATCCGCTAACTGGGAATCCGCCGATATGCTTCCCTTCAGGAATACCGGATTTTTGCAGCAGATGCAAGCTTCCGCCCCCGCCTCCGATAAAGACGAATTTAGCATTATGGCGTTCTACGCTGCCAGTATCGACATTACGCACTTTTAATTCCCATGTGCCATCGCTAGCCCGTTTAACATTATCAACACTATGTTTATATTTGATATCGACGTTTTTAGTCTTTAAGTGGTCAAACAACATGCGTGTCAAAGCACCAAAGTTAACGTCTGTACCGTAATCAATTTTTGTTGCCGCTATAGAATCATTTGATGGACGATCTTGCATAATAAGTGGAATCCATTCCATCAGTTTTGCTGGGTCATCGGAAAACTCCATACCTTGGAACAGAGGATTTTTTGACAGCGCTTCAAAACGTTTCTTTAAGAACGCTACATTTTTATCCCCTTGTACCATACTCATATGAGGCAATGGCATGATAAAGTCTTGCGGATTATCAATCAACTTACAGTTTACAAGATACGACCAAAACTGCAATGAAACTTGGAACTGTTCATTAATTTTAATTGCTTTGCTTATATCTATAGATCCGTCAGATTTTTCGGATGTATAGTTAAGCTCGCACAGTGCAGAATGACCCGTACCCGCATTATTCCATTCGTTAGAGCTTTCTTCTCCTGCGTTTGCAAGCTTCTCAAATACTTTGATTTCCCATTCCGGTGCTAACTCTTTCAGTAATGATCCCAAAGTCGCGCTCATGACTCCGCCGCCAATTAAGATAACGTCTGTTTGTTTCTGTATGTTGCTCATTATAACCTTCCTTATCCCCTATATTTTCAAAAAAGATGTAGGCGCTCCTGCTTAGGTGTCACAAAAAGCCAGGCACGAACAAGGAACACACCTTTTCTGTCTCCTTATAACTATATCATAGTCTATTATTATTATTTCATAGATTAAAATATTCTACTATTACTTTTTTTGCTAAAATATTGATTTTGTGAAGAAATTAGCTTAAACTTAACCGCCCCGATAGTCGCATTAAAAGATTTTTTCAGCAACTTCTCCTCATTGAAGGAAAAATCTGTTAGTGAAATAATATTGACACATCGGAAAAGGCGACGAAAATACACATTTATTAACAAAATCAGAAGTGAAATTAGAAGGATCTGTAACCATTTCCCTAAAAAATAAGGACCTTCCTGAAAATGTTAAACTCCTACCTTTTTGACTTGTATCATAAATTTCACCCAATTATTAGATATTATAACAATACCAATAATTACTGATAATTAAACCAATATAAGGTAAGACCATTGATAATATTGCTAATTTTAAGACTTATTGCATAGTCCATTATAAATAAAATTCCTTACTTTATTGCTATTACAAAAAAATATTATTCTAATACACAATCCTTGCATCCATTTTATTATTTTCGCAAAAAGATATTTTCAACTTTGTGTTCTGATCCTTTTTTCAAGACGAGTTTTGCCCGTCCTTTAGTCGGCAGTATATTTTCATGTAAATTTTTCAAATTAATTTCTTCCCAAATTTGAGTCGCTTGTTTAATGGCCTGTTCCTTAGACAAGTTAATATAACGGTGAAAATAGGATTCCGGACTTTGAAATGCGGTCTTTTGAAGTAAAAGGAACCTTTCAACATACCATCGTTCTATGTCGTTTACGTTTGCATCTACATAGAGTGAGAAATCAAAAAAGTCACTGACGAATACTTGGTTTTCCTTGTCAACTTGAAGAACATTAACACCTTCCACGATTAAAATATCCGGATTACAGATAGTCTGCACTTCATTTGGCAAAATGTCATACTTCAAATGTGAGTAGATTGGAACTTCCACTTTATTTTTTCCTGCTTTTAGATCTCCGATAAGATTAATTAATTTTTGAGTATCATAACTTTCAGGAAACCCTTTTCTTTTCATGAGTCCTTTTTCTTCTAAAAGATCATTTGGGTACAAAAAACCGTCGGTAGTGACAAGACCTACGTTTCTGTGATTATCCCATCTAGATAATAAAGTCTGAAGCAACCTTGCTGTCGTACTCTTTCCTACAGCAACACTTCCTGCAATTCCAATGATATATGGTACTTTTTTAGCATCAGTTTTTAGAAATGAAGTGGTGGCTGTGTTAAGCTGCTGAGATGCTTCAACATGTAAATTGATCAAACGAGTCAAGGGCAAATAAACCTCTTCTACTTCCACAATGGATATTTCTTCATTTATTCCTTTTAAGTTATCCAATTCTTCTTCTGTTAAAGGAAGAGGAGTATGGTTTCGCAGAGATGCCCACTTTTCTCGATTGAATTCAAAATAGGGAGTATAGGAACTCATGATTTTTCGTTACCTCACTTTTTAGAGTTACTATCAGTTTAACAAGGATGATGACCATAAAAAAGATGTTCCTGATTCCTTATCCACGTAAAGTGATTAATCTTTGAATGATAACCCGCCTGTCTCCAAAGCAGCCCTAAGTTTAGGTAAAGAAGCTGGTCCCATACCGTGAAATTTCAAAATCTCTTTTTCACTATATGTTGAGAGCTGTTGTAAAGAGGTTACCCCATTGTATTCCAATGCACGTCTGGCTGGTGCCGAGAGCACTGAAAGAAATCCGGTGTCAGGTTTTCGTTCCTGCTCACATACAGGGCAGGTCGGACAGTCGCTGGATTTATAGTATTTGTGTCCCTTTTCGCAAGTCCTCAAATTCTTCTTTGAAGTTGTCATTGTCAACTTCCCCTTTTTTTATGATTTTTAAGTCCGAACATAAAAAGTTCACCCTTCACAAGTAAGCAATCATTTTATTCCATTTTATCATCTCTTGTTAAAACTGAACTGCCCTTTTGGTTTCATTGGAAAAGGGCTGCCGCAGCAACCCTTTGTAAAACCCAAAGTGAATGATAGATTAACCCACTTTATCTTCCTGAGCCTCTGCCTGAGCATTGGCTTGTACACGCTTGTCTATTCCAAAAGCGAAATAACTAATTACAACGATAGCAAGAAAACCTATTCCAACCATAAGTGATATACGTGTGTCATCATTAAACCACATACCGATCAATACCATGACCAAGAAAGCGATGGTCAGGTAGTTTGTAACAGGTGCAAAAGGCATCTTGAATGGATGATTGTGCATTTCAGCTTTTTTGATTTTCCTGAATTTAATTTGACTGATCAGA
The DNA here is from genome assembly GCF_056502895.1 of Bacillus sp. T-10(2022). Lineage (NCBI taxonomy): Bacteria > Bacillati > Bacillota > Bacilli > Caryophanales > Bacillaceae > Bacillus > Bacillus sp. T-10(2022). The sequence goes on along the minus strand of NZ_CP113518.1, from coordinate 658,359 downwards.
ATGACAAACCATGGAATCATTCCAGGAAGTACACTCGCACTGTATACATGCACAAATAAATTTTCTGGTGCAATATAACTTAAAACAACCCCAATTGCTAACCCGACTATCACTCCGAACGTACCGAATAAAGGAACACCGCTATTAGATACTTTAGCAAAGAATTTTGGTGCTTGTCCATTCATCCCTAATGTGTAAAGCATGCGTCCAGCACTGTAAATACCACTATTGCAGCCAGACATAGCAGCCGTGATTACGACAAAGTTAATGATTCCAGCTGCTGCCGTGATACCAACCTTCGCAAAAGTCGCAACAAATGGACTGCCAATCGCGCTTAATTGATCCCAAGGGTAAACGGTTACAATAATGAAAATCGCACCGATATAGAAGATTAAAATACGCCAAATGGTACTTTGAATCGCTTTCGTTATCGTTTCTTGCGGATCTTTTGCTTCACCAGCTGTAATCCCAATTAATTCTACACCTTGATAAGCGGCAACCACAAGTGAAAGAGCAAAGAAGAAGCCCTTCCAGCCACCTGTAAATAAACCGCCATGCTCCCAAAGATTCGATAATCCTAAGGCTTCCCCTCCGTTACCGATTCCAAAGAAGATAAGTCCAAATCCTGCAACGATCATTAAAATGATTGTCACGATTTTAATCAATGCAAACCAAAATTCAATTTCCCCAAAGGATTTAACGGAAATTAAGTTCGCTGCTCCAAGAATCACCATTGCGATTAAACCTGGAATCCAAGCAGGGAGATCAGGGAACCAATACTGCATGTACGTCCCAACTGCAATAATTTCTGCCATCCCGACAATAACCCACTGGAACCAGTTACTCCATGCTGTCATATACCCTGCCAATGGATGAATGTACTTATAACCAAATGTTGCAAATGAACCTGTACTTGGCTCCAAATACAACATTTCCCCCATTGCGCGCATGATCAAGAATATAAAAAGCCCAGAGATCGCATAAGCTAACATTACAGACGGGCCTGTCCATTGGATCGTGCTGGCTGAACCCATAAATAAACCGACACCAATCGTTCCGCCCAAAGCGATCATCTGAATATGACGACCTTTCAAGTCCCTATTCAAATCTTTGTTTGCCATTCCATTTCCCCCTACACTACTAATAGTCGAAATTTTTTCAAGATGCTTAATACACTCCCTATTTAGTATAGAAATGATATAGCAGGCTCCACTTTTTTTATCTTTCTTAAAGCTGCCTCATAAAATCATTCTTCACTCTTAAGCATTCCTGACAGTTAGAAAGATTACTATCAAATTTCATGTTATTTCTTAATTCTGTTCAAGGTTTCATAGAAAGCGCTTACTTTTTATCGTTTATAACAGCTCACCCCTTAAACATTAAAATTCCCCTGTATAAAGTAACCCGAATAAAAGAGTATTGCAACTCTTTTATTCGGCTGGCAGGTTTATTATGCTGTTACTAAAAGGGACTTTAATCTCAGCTTTAACAACATATCATTCGTCATTTTCTCCAAATCATATTCCGCCTTGAATCCCCACTCTTCCTTCGCACAAGTTGAATCAATTGTATTTGGCCAACTGTCTGCAATGGATTGTCTTACAGGATCGACTTCATAATTCATGACAAATTCCGGAATATGCTTTTTAATTTCGGCTGCAATTTGCTCCGGATCAAAGCTCATGGCTGACACATTGAAAGAATTGCGATGTTTTAATTTTGAGGCATCTGCCTCCATTAAATTAATGATGGCTGCTAAAGCGTCAGGCATATACATCATATCCATATACGTTCCCTTATCAATGTAAGAAGTATATCGTTTGTTTTTAATCGCTTCATAGTAAATTTCAACTGCATAGTCGGTAGTTCCGCCGCCAGGAGGTGTGACATACGAAATCAGTCCCGGGAATCGAAGACCTCTCGTATCAACCCCAAATTTATGATGATAATAATCACATAATAACTCTCCGGATACTTTATTCACTCCGTACATCGTATTCGGTCGTTGAATGATGTCTTGCGGTGTCCAATCTTTAGGAGTGGTTGGACCAAACGCTCCAATGGAACTAGGTGTAAATAATTGACAATCAAGTTCTCGTGCAGATTCCAAAGCATTGACCAATCCGCCCATGTTTAAATGCCAGGCTAAAAGCGGCTTCTTTTCAGCTGTTGCCGACAATAAAGCGGCTAAATGTATAATCGTATCCACTTCATGTTTTTTTGCCATGTTATACATCGCTTTTTCATCCGTAACATCCAATATCTCAAATGGACCTGATTGAGCAACATCGCTGTCCGTTTTTCGAATATCTGTTGCAATGATATTGTCAGCTCCATAAATCTCTCTCATTTTCAGCGTCAATTCTGAACCAATTTGACCTAAAGCCCCCGTTACCAAGACCTTTTTCATCAAAAATCCCTCCCCATGTTTTAAACTACGAAACAAGCAATCTCTTATATGATCGACATCTCTTTTCCTACTTTTTCATAAATGGCAATTGCACGATCCAGCATCTCTTTTGTATGAGCAGCCGTAGGCATATTCCTCACTCTTCCTGTTCCCTTTGGAACGGTAGGGAATACGATGGATTTGGCATACACACCTTCTTCATTCAGCCTCTTGCTGAATTGCTGCGTTTTTGCTTCATCACCTATAATGCAAGGTGTAATCGGTGTTTCGCTCTCCCCGATATCAAATCCTAATTCTTTTAGGCCTTTTTTCAAGTAATCGCTGTTTTCCCACAGCTTATTTTGAAGTTCTGAGCTATTCATCAAAATATCGATGGCTTCTATACTAGCTGCAACTGCTCCCGGTGTGGCAGCCGTTGAAAATAAAAATGGACGGCTTCTCACTTTTAACCAATCAATCAAATCTTTCTTTCCTGCTACATAGCCTCCAACAACACCAATGGCTTTGGATAATGTTCCAATTTGGAAATCCACTTTATCCGATAATCCAAAATGTTTTACCGTTCCTGCACCATTACCTAATACACCCGAACCATGCGCATCATCAACATACGTGATTAAATCGAACTCTTCTGCTATCTTCACAATTTCAGGAAGCTTGGCAATATCCCCATCCATGGAGAACACTCCGTCGGTAATAATCATGATCTTGTTATACAATCCGGACTCCTTTGCTTGACGTGCTTTTGTCCGTAAATCGTCCATGTCGGAATGGATAAAGGGAATAATTTTCGCCTTGGATAATCGGCAACCATCAATGATTGAAGCATGATTCAGTTCATCTGAAAGAATGGCATCGTGTTTATCCATCACTCCTGAAATCGCTGCCATATTACAGTTAAATCCAGATTGATAAGCAATGGCTGCTTCTGTATGTTTGAACTCGGCAAGCTTTTCTTCTAATTTGACATGAATGTCTAACGTTCCGTTGATCGTACGAACCGCACCGGCACCGACACCATATCTTTTCGTCGCTTCTATGCAAGCCTCTATTAATCGTCTATCTGTTGCTAAACCTAAATAATTATTGGATGATAAATTAATAAGCTCTCTGCCTGCAATGGTGATTACCGGACCGTTTGGACCTTCCACCGGATCAATAACGTTGTAAAGTCCCTTTTCTTTTAAATCTTCCAAATTTTCTTTCAAAAATTTATTTAATATTTCACTTGACATTTAATATACCCCCTCATTGATGGTTGGAATAAATGCAGGATCTTTATATGTTTTACCCCTATTTAAAAAATTGTATTTTTTTCCTTTTTTCCAAAAATACACGTGTCTTTTCCAGAAACACACTCGATATTAACATAAATCCCTTTATACTAAGTGTTATAACAATCATAATAATAGATAATTTTAATGTTGTCCATATTGCGTGGACAAAAAAATTTGAATTTTTGTAGTTTTTACAATCAACATCCGTCTAAAATGCGTTTATATCAATGGAAATGCGAAGAGAATTTCATCAATTTTCCAAGGCAACCGATGTTTTATCTACTGGTTTTTTGGAGACCTTAACCATTAACCTAATTAAGGAGGGGTATAGTGAAAACGGAAGATGAAAAAACCTCAGAAGGCTTAAATGAGATTTTTGAGATTATCAATGCAAAAGGTGACATTGGTGAATTAAAAGAAATCGTCCAAAAATCTGATGAACAAACAAATGAAGACGACCAAGGGGATTGATTATCCTCTTTCAGTTTGTCGACAAAGGGAGTCCGGAATGCTCTCCTGCAGAATCCCTTCACGATTTTACCGAAGTGATTTTCACCATATTTTTAAAACAATGCTTGGTTATACTCCATGATTTTTAATTGTTTTAACGAGACGAAAACTCACTGAATTGAAGAAATTTGCGCCCCCCCTTCCAGATGACGCTTGGCAGACAGTCGGCGGAAAGGAGCGAATTTCTTAAATCAAGCTGGAATTTTTTTCAAAGAAAAAAACTGAAATTGTCTATAGTCTGCAAGGGGATTAATTATCCTCTTTTTTGCCTGTTTTACATTGTACTAATGGACGCTAAAGTCCATTACAACAATAAAAAAAGAGCTGCTGATCAGCTCCGGATATTGCCGTAACGTTCACGTGAAAAGAAGATCTAAAAACAAAAAAAGTTATGCACATTCAGAAGGAATATTTGAAGAATAAGGATTTCCCTTTTTCCTTTCCCCCACCTTGTGCACAACTTTATATAGTTGAAAAATTAAGCCAGCGCCCTTCATTGATTCCGACTTAAAATTCACATTATTGATTCATCTTTTTCATTCTGTGAAGTAATGGACCATCTGAATGATTGTTTTCCCCAATCACAAAACTCGTCATATAATAGGTCAAATATTGACCGTAATGATTATTGGTATTTAACAATAACTCATCCACATAGTATACCCCTTTGGGGACTTGATCCATTAGCAGCACCGATAATGAAGCATATATCCCGCAGGCCACTTGAAAGTATGTTGCATTGGTTTTGTATTTGGAAAAGATATCGCGATTCTTTAATGTATTATACATATAACGCTCCTTATCTTGATAAACGATAAGGACACCAACTAGATCTTCCCCGTCAAGTTCGGCTTCAAGCGGATCGAGAACCTTCATGTCATGGTTCCACAATTGATCGGCGTCATCCAGTTTCGAGCGGATTAACTCCGTTGTATGGTCATTTATCTTATATAAAAAGCCGCCTTCCATATCATACAATTTACCTAAAGTATATACTTCCTCATGAGCCATTAAACAACCGTAAAACTGCTTGTCCCCTAAAGTGACCTTAAATTCGACATCATACACATTTTCATATAAAAAGAGCGGTGTATGGTGGTTCATAAACATTGGATAGCATGAAATAGCCTCATCCAGAAAGCACTCGGGAGACCAGGTCGTGTATATAACTCCATTCTTTGCCTTCGATTTGTCCTTAAAAAAAGAATTGTCATGCTCTACAATGTAACAGCCAAGCGGTCGTTCCCCTGAATCACTCTTTAACAGCTCAATGGCCATCCATTGGACCACCCCTGGATTCATTCCCGACCCAATGATAGCTGTAGAATTGGAAAATTGATCTTTAACCTTTTCAAAAAGCCTGATTCGTTCAATTAGAGGAAACCCATAATATAATTCTTCATTTTCATCGATCATTGTGTTTTCTAAAGCGGAATTAACATAATTAACGCCTAATGCGTCGCAGCATTGCAGCATTTCAACCGTATCCGCCCATGAAAGATCAATGACACATAATGTTTTTGTGCTTTCAAGATGCTTAATAAACCGCTTTGTATCTTTTAAATCAAATTGATGCAGTACAATTTTATCTTTTAGTTGTGGAAATAATTCATGATAATATTTTTCTTCCTTTTGTTTAATATCAATTAAGTGAATAATACAACTGGATATAAAAAGATGGATTGGATCCTTTTTATCAATAGCTGATTTATTCAATATGGAAAGTATTGATTTTGCGGCCCCTCCTGCACTCCCAAGAATGGTTATCACTTTTTGGTAATCATCCATTTTTGCACCTCGTCCAACCTTTTATTATAAACTATGTGGTTACGGGTGAAATGCAATGGGCAACTGATGAAATGAGCAATACGTACAAGCTATCATCAATCCAAAATGATAGGAATGTGATGAAGAAACTCCTGCATCTAAGAAGGGGTGTTACGTTTCACTATGCGTTTATCGGGTCCCTTAAAGGGAAAATAATATATATCCTAAGCTATTCCTGCATCTATTTTCAAGCTAAGTGAAATAATTAACAAGTATAGATATCCAAAGAAATAAAGGAGAATGACTATGAATTACCAGAATATCACGATTGCCGGCAGCGGCGTTTTAGGAAGTCAGATTGCATTTCAAACCGCATTCAAAGGATTTAACGTATCAGTATATGACATCAATGATGAAGCATTGGAACGTGCAAAAGATAGGATCACTAATTTAAAGCCATACTATAAAGAAGACATAGGCGCTGCGGAGGATGATCTTAATACTGCTTATGCCCGCATTTCTTTCCACAGTGATTTATCTGCGGCAGTTGCAGAAGCTGATCTTGTGATTGAAGCGATTCCGGAAGTGGTTCAAATCAAAACCGATTTTTACACAGAGTTAGGAAAAGTGGCACCTGAAAAAACAATTTTCGCCACGAACTCTTCTACATTATTACCAAGCCAATTCGCCGAAGCGACAGGCCGTCCAAAAAAATTCCTCGCTTTGCACTTCGCTAATGAAATCTGGAAAAACAATACGGCAGAAATCATGAAGCATCCTGGAACGGATAGTGAAGTGTTCGATGAAGTGATTGATTTTGCAAAATCGATTGGAATGGTTCCTTTGCCTTTACATAAAGAGCAGCCAGGCTATATTCTGAATTCCTTATTGGTTCCTCTTTTGGATGCTGCCCAAATGCTCTTATTAAAAGGAGTGGCTGATACGGAAACCATCGATAAAACGTGGATGGTCGCAACAGGGGCACCTCTTGGTCCTTTCGCTATATTGGACGTGGTAGGAATCAATACAGCTTATAATATTTCACTTGCAAAAGCGAAAGCGACAGGTGATCCAGAGATCGAAAAACTGGCTAACTTATTGAAAACAGAGTATATCGATAAAGGGAAAATCGGAAGAGAAGCAGGAGAAGGCTTCTATAAATATCCCAACCCCAATTTCGCAAAGCCAGACTTTTTAAAAGGTTAATGTTTCAGAAGGTGCCTTGAGGGTGCCTTCTGTTTTTTACTATTTCGCACTTTCTATCCCTTCAATAACGTTCATACGAAAAAAGACCCTGAAATCGCAAAAAGTACTTTTCACGAAATCAAGGCCTAATTGTAATGATGTGCATGATAGAAACAGTTACTGAACCCTTATCCCCTATATCTCAAAGTTAATCCTTTTAAGAAATTCCTCGCGTATCGATCTCCGCACTCTTTATAATTCCTATGACCCACTTTTCTTAGTATAGCGCTTAATTCCCCTTTGGTTATCATGACTCCTGCTTCTTCCAAAATATCAATCATATCCTCACTGGTTAATGATAATGCTATTTTCAGTTTCTTCAGAAGGATATTGTTCACACTTTCCTTATTCTTTACAGCAGGTGCCTGACTTTGAGGCTGACCAGGTTTTGGCTCTTGTCTCCCTCTTTTAAAAATGATCAAACCATTTAAAAAGGACTCTAACATCATGTTATTGCAGGTTACCCCATCTTCCTCTTCATCCATATCATCATATTCTTCATATTCATCATAATAATCATCTTTTGGTTTTGTGAGCATCTGCATGACTTCTTCCATTGTCACTTCGATCTCCCCTAGTTTAAATATCTCTACCATATCTTTATTTTTAATATCAAGCGCATATCTTAATCGAATTAATATATCATGATTATGCATCCAAAAACCTCCTATGTATTTCTCTATTCACAGTACTTTCATTATTTCACAAATGGATGGAAATAAACGCAGGTTAAAATCCGAGAACCTTTTACAGATTCCCGGATCACTCTGCTTATTGCTCCCATCAACATTCTTTTCCAAAGTTATCAAGCAATGCACGCACTTCATCTGTTGATTTCGTGTTCATCAATTGATTTCTTAATTCACCAGCTCCACGGAATCCTTTGACATAAATTTTGAAAAAGCGATGTAGCCCTGTGATTGAACGTGGCACTTCTTCCGCGTATTGATCTTGAAGATCAAGCTGCAGTCTTAAAAGATCGAGGTATTCTTTACTGCTATGCTCTTTTGGCTCTTTTTCAAAAGCAAAAGGATTTTTAAAAATACCTCGCCCGATCATAACGCCATCAATACCATATTGTTCAGCAAGCTGCAGCCCAGTTTGACGATCAGGAATGTCTCCATTGATTGTTAGTAGCGTATTTGGTGCGATACGGTCACGTAATTTTTTGATTTCCGGAATTAGCTCCCAATGCGCATCTACTTGGCTCATTTCCTTTCTTGTACGCAAATGAATGGAAAGGTTCGCAATATCCTGTTTTAAAATATGCGTCAGCCACTCCTCCCACTCATTTACATCATTATCGCCAAGTCGTGTTTTCACGCTGACAGGCAGTCCGCCCGCTTTTGCTGCTTGAATAAGTTCTGCCGCAACGTCTGGACGCAGAATAAGGCCACTACCTTTCCCTCTCGATGCCACATTCGGTACAGGGCAGCCCATATTAATATCGATGCCTTTAAATCCTAGCTCTGCCATGCCAATACTCATTTGACGGAAATATTCGGGATTATCCCCCCAAATATGTGCCACCATTGGCTGTTCATCTTCTGTAAAAGTCAAACGGCCACGCACACTTTTCATGCCCTCTGGATGACAATAGCTATCCGAGTTTGTAAACTCTGTGAAAAACACATCCGGTCGACCGGCTTCACTTACCACGTGACGAAAAACAACATCTGTCACATCTTCCATTGGTGCAAGTACAAAAAATGGTCGTGGTAAATCACGCCAAAAATTATCTATCATTTCAAACTCAAATCCTCTCACTATGGATACAACTTCAAACTCTCGGTCAAAAAATATAAAGCCAATTGTTCCACTTCTTTTACACTTACACTTATATCATGCTTAATAACTTATTATCAAACACAAGTACATTTTGGACATTTATAATTTGTGAAAAACTATACAATGTTTATTTTAACGAAAATCGGTCCTGAATGGAATTGACGGCGGACTTGAATACCCAAAACGCATTTATAGCTCAAACCCACTAGAATTACAGTATGAAGAAGGATAAAAAATAGGAGAACATGTTTTAATAAAACATGTTCTCAGAAAATCAGTATTTTATTCCCTTAAATAATACGTGATTCCAATAATATATTTATCGTGTAAAAACTCTATACAAAGGCAAATAGCGATTCGTTAGTTTCCTTCTTTTAAAATGAGTTGCGAGACACACTCTACATGGCTCGTCTGCGGGAACATGTCCACAGGCTGTATGGCCTCAACGCGATAAGAAGTGCTCAGTTCTTGTAGGTCCTTCGCCAATGTGGAAGGGTTGCATGATACGTACACTATGGTTTTCGGTTTTACTTTCAAGATTGTCTGCAGTAATGATTGGTCACAGCCGGATCTTGGCGGGTCGACGACAAGTACGTCCGGTTTCCAGCCTTCTTTTGTCCAGCGTGGAAGGATATTCTCGGCCTTGCCTGTTTCATAGTATACATTGTCGCGTTTATGTTTTTTGGCATTTTTCTTGGCGTCCTCGATGGATTCTTTAATGACGTCCATTCCTCTGACTTCCTTGGCATTTTCAGACAGCCATAACCCAATGGTTCCTACACCGCAATAAGCGTCAACCACTTTTTCCGTGCCGGTTAAGGCTGCCGCTTTTTTCACTTCATCATATAAGCGAACAGTTTGAACGGGGTTAAGCTGGAAGAATGTACGGGCTGATAGTTCGTATGATAGGTCACCCAATGTTTCGTTGATGACTTTTTCGCCTGCCAGATGAATCGTTTTTTCACCAAAGATCAGTGATGTGTTCCGGTTGTTGATGTTTTGAACGACCGATTTCACTTCTGGCAATTGGTCCCGGATTTGTTTTAGCAACTGATCTTTTTGTGGAATTTCCTCCGCACCTGTAACAAGGACAACCTGCACTTCACCTGTTTCAAAGCCTACCCGTGTAATGACCGTACGAATAACACCTTTTCTTTTTCTTTCGTTATATATCGAGATGTTCAGGTTCTTTAGTATCTTTTTCACTGTACGTGTTACCTTATTTGTTGCCTTATGCTGTACAAGGCAATTCGGGATATCGATTAGATTATGGGAATTCAAGCCGTAAAGGCCAGCAATCAATTTACCATCTTTTTGGCCGACTTGGTACTGACTTTTATTGCGGTAATTCCAAGGATCTTCCATACCGATCGTTTCTTTTACATTTAATGAAGAAACTGGGAAGTTTGAATGGCGTTCCATCGCTTGAATGACGATATCGCGCTTTTCGATAAGCTGCTGGTCATAGCTCAAATGCTGTAACTGACATCCGCCGCATTCAGCGTAAACCGGACATGGCGCTGCAATGCGATGCGGTGATTCTTTACGGATGGTTTTTATTTTCGCCTCGGTGAAGTTTGGCTGCACCTTTGTGACCAAAGCTACAATTTCTTCACCAGGCAATGCTCCTGGGACGAAGACGACTTTCTTTTTGAAATAACCGACTCCCTCTCCATTAATGCCAAGCCGTTTAATCGTAAGGGGAAGGGTTTGGTTCACTTCCAGTTTTGTATCTTGAATGTTTGTCATTTCTTTTCACTCCGTTTTTCAATGCTTCTCCACAAATAGAGGGAAGCGTAGCTTAGATATGGAGCCCATTTCTCACTATAGGACTCCATTTCTTCTAGGGTTGGCTTTTGCGGTAAGCCATATAATATTTTCAAGGCATTTTGAATGCCAATATCGGCTTTAGGAAATAGATTCGACCGGCCAAGTCCAAAAAGCAGGAAGTTTTCAGCCGTCCATCTACCGATACCGCGTATTTTTATTAGTGTATCCATAACCTCTTGATCGGATAGCTTTTCCATTATATCAAGGTTGAGATGGCCCTGAATGATTTGCTCGGAAAGTCCGATGACGTATTCCGCTTTCCGGCCGCTGAATTGAATGGCTCTCAATTGCTCGATTTTAAGTTGGGCGGTTGTTTCCGGCGTCGGATAAAACCAGGCACCTTCCATCTGGTAGCCGAAGGTTTTAACGAATCGTTCCGTAAGCGTATGGGCAAAGGATAAGTTCAATTGCTGATGTATGATGCATTTGACGAGGCAACTGTAGTAATCGAAGTCCAAGACTATGGCAGTACCGCGGTGCTCTTCGAAGATTTCCCGCAAATCGGATTCCCGGAAATGCCGGGAAACGCCTTCTAATGGCTGATGCCAATGAAAAACCTTTTTTAACCGTTCGATTGCTTTTGACTTGTATACCTCTGAATGACCTTTGATGATAAAAGATGGTTCATCGATATTTCCTATTGCCTGAACCTGCAAAACGATTGGTTCTTTTTCTATATATAGCGGAACTTTTACCGTCCTGTTAGTAAAATCAACTACCTGAAGTGGGTCTAACGATAATCGTTCGAGAACTAGATCGAAATTATAGGGTCCTTGAACCTGTAATTTTTCTGTCCACACAAGCGATCCATCCTTTAGCAGTTTTCCACGTATTATAGCATGTTTCCTGAAATATTACTTGAAATTGAGGAGAATGGATAAAAGCGGGACCTGAATTATCTCTACAGGACCCGCCTCTCATTTTAATAAAGCATTCGGTTCGGCAACTGCTTCTCAATCATTAAATCATCAAGGCTACCGAAAGCGTACCCTTGTTTTTCAAGATCCGTCAGAATCGAGTCCAATGCTTCCGCATTATCCTTCGATACGGTATGCAATAATAAAATCGCACCGGGATGAATCTGCTTAAGAACTTCATCGTGTGCGAACGCGGCACCCTTTTGTTGATCAACAATCCAGTCTCTATATGCCAGTGACCAGAAGATATGGTAATACCCTTCTTTTTTTGCGACCTTCATTGTTCTCTCATTAAATACCCCACGAGGCGGCCTTAAGTAGTTCATTCCCTTATGTCCCGTTAATTTTTCCGTTGCTTCTTTTACCCTCTCAAGCTCCGTACGAATCACATCATCCGTCACGCTGGTCATATCCGGATGGTTCCATGAATGGTTTCCTACGATATGTCCCTCATTAGCCATTCGGACAACAAGCTCAGGTGCCGTTTTTAAATAATGACCCGTGACAAAAAAAGCTCCAGGAGCACCATGTTTCTTCAGAACATCCAAAATTTGAGCCGTATAGCCATTTTCATAACCGTTATCAAATGTTAAATAAACGACTTTTTTCTTTGTATCCCCCTTATAAATCGCTTCATATTCAGGCAGCATTTCATTGAATTTTTTACCGGCATCGGCAGGTGTCCCATTTTTCCCTTTATTGAAACCCCAGTTATAGGATTCTGCAAAAGCCGGGCTTGCCAAAGAGCATATCAAGCAAATAAAAGCGGATAAAATCACCATTTTTTTCATTTGGAATATCCCCCATGTTCTTTTTTCTTATTGTTTGGAACATGGAGATTTATATGCATTATATTGTGAAGGTCGAATTGATCTCGTTGTAGGTCGAATTTTTCGCCTTGTGGGTCGAATTGATCTCGTTGTAGGTCGAATTTTTCGCCTTGTGGGTCGAATTACTGCCGACGTAGGTCGAATTGATCTCGCCGTGGGTCGAATTACTGCCAACGCAGGTCGAATTTTCGCGCCGTGGGTCGAATAAAATTTCGCTCTGGATCAAATTAACGCCCCGGAGGCCGAATTAGTTAGTTCGTGTCTATAATCAGAAATAAAAAAGGGCGTCTCCTCCGAAAAGGATTGGCCCTCCATGTTTTGTTTATCCTTTAAATAACGCTTGTGCCGCCTTCCAAATAATGGCGATAGCGAAAATGAGAACGATTACAATTCCGATTACGTCAAGGAATGTTTCAAGTCCGGAGAAAATCGTGTTTGCCACAGGAAGTTTGATGAAAGCAAAACCGGTTAGCATGGCCATAAAGAATAAGAAGTAGTTATTCTGCATGAAAATCCCCCCTTTCTCTTCTAATGTATGTGCGACCTTTCCAAAAGATTGTACTTTTCTGAGGTAATTTTCGCCTTTTTTTCATATACATTAGCAGGGGGGGAATTAAATGCTGGAATGGGTTATCACTTTAGGCTTTGTTGGTTGTCTTGGTTTAAGTGGTGGAGTGTTTGTTCATTTTGTGAAAAGTGGATTGAATTTAGAGGATGCATCGAGGATCGATCCACTGCCGGAAATAGAAGAGTAAGCTATGCAAAAGACGCCCAACCGTTTGGTGAGCGTCTTTTGCCATACATTTATTTAAATACTGGTTCTTTGAATTGTGCCAATTTTTCCAATGAAGATTGTTGAACGTCTTTATGCAGGCTGTTTCCATGTGAATCCATGGTAACCACGGCAGTAAATCCTTCAACATTCAGATGCCACATTGCTTCTGGAATACCAAATTCAGTGAAGTTCACACCTTCGACGGATTTGATGCAGTCTGCATAATATTGAGCAGCCCCGCCGATTGCATTTAGATAAACGCCGCCGTGTTCACTTAGTGCTTCTAGTGTTTTTGGTCCCATTCCGCCTTTACCGATAACTGCACGGATGCCGAATCGTTTCATGATATCGCCTTGGTATGGCTCTTCACGAATACTTGTTGTCGGTCCGGCAGCCTTCACATGCCATTTGCCTTCTTCATCCTTCAGCATAACCGGTCCACAGTGGTAGATGATTTGTCCATCCAGGTCGATTGGTGCAGGATTTTCAGATAAGTGCTTGTGGATGGCGTCACGGCCTGTATACATTCTGCCGTTAATATGAACGACGTCACCAACTTTTAATTCACGGATTTGTTCTTCCGTGATTGGTGCTTGCAGGGTGATTTCACGGGAAGCTTCAACGTCCGATTCTGCAGCGGCTGCCACTTCATCCTTCGCTGCTTTTTCCGCTTCCAAAGCAAAGTCGATTTTCTCCCCTTCTTGATATAACCACTCATTGATTTCGCCTGTTTCAGGATTGACTTTAACTCCTAAACGGCGGAACGCCCAGCAGTTGTAAGCAACGGATACGAAAAAGCTTGCCGGAATACGGTGCATGACACCGATTTTACATCCAAGCAGTGTAGTTTCGCCGCCAAAGCCCATCGTGCCGATTCCTAATTCATTAGCTGTCTTCATGATGTAATCTTCAAGTTTACGAAGGTCTTCATTCGGATTCACATCTTCATTACTGCGGAAAAGTTGAGCCTTAGCCAGATCATATCCGGATGAACGGTCCCCTCCGATACCAACGCCGATGAAGCCGGCACTGCAGCCTTGTCCTTGTGCTTGGTAGACAGAGTGAAGGACACATTTACGGATTCCGTCCAAATCACGGCCCGCTTTTCCCAATCCTTCAAGCTCCATAGGCAGACTGTATTGGATGTTTTTATTTTCACAGCCGCCGCCTTTTAAGATGAGCCGAACATCAATATAGTCTTTTTCCCATTGATCGAATTTAATGACAGGAAGACCTTCCCCAAGGTTATCCCCGCTATTTTCACCCGATAAAGAGTCAACTGCGTTTGGACGAAGTTTTCCGCCCTTTGTCGCTAAGATGATCGCATTCCGGATTGCTTTTTTTATTTCAAGTTGGTTCACGCCAACTGGAGTTTTTATTTTGAAAGTCGGCAGACCAGTATCCTGACAAATCGGTGATACATTGTCGTCAGCCATTGTAATATTATTCGTGATGGTGGTCAGGCTTAATGCAGAACGAGTACCTGCATTTTCACGTTGTTTTGCACTTTTGACCGCACGACGAACATCCTTTGGAAGATTCGTTGAAGTTTCAACGATTAGACTGTACATACTTTCTTGGAATTTTTGAATATCCAAATTTCTCTTCCCCCTCTTATTTCCCCTAAATTTAATCATTTCCCTGCTTCTCTATAAATAGCGAATGATACAACACCCGTTTTATTATACATCTAACATAATCTTTCGAAAACAAGTAATTATTTTTCATAATGAAAAGCAATTTGGAGAGAAATGAGCAAAGCGCCAGAAATAGCCCATGAGTTAAATTTCATCACCAATCATTTCCATCAAAAAAGGATGACGCAGTTTTCCCGTCATCCCTTCATGAATATTAACATTGAAAAAATCATACTATCGAAACAGATATTAGTCTTCGCGGGTTTTGAATTGTTCCACTTTGCCTTCCAAATCATCTAACATGCCGATTAAACGGTCTATATCTTCCAACTCCGTATTTTCCGGTTCGATATGATCAAGAACTTCCATGAACATCGTGAGGCGTTCTTTTAAGTATGTTAATTGTTCGTTTTTACCTGTAATGGATTTTCCCATGAGGCACTCTCCTTCCGTTCTTCTTTCATCGTAACGAAATCTGCTTGAAAGTGCAATGGCAAGCTATAAATGCAGCTCTCCGCCATTTGACAATTTTTGTCCCCATTGTTCATAATGGGTTAGTGCATTATTACGTAAGGAGTTTTAAATATGTCAATAATCAAGCAAGATCTTTTAACACCAATTACACCCAAGTATGACCCTTGGGAAGCATATATGGACGTTGAACAATATGGAAAACTCAGCCTTACCAATGTGGAGTTCACCACAACCACCCTTTGCAATATGCGTTGTGAGCATTGTGCCGTCGGTTACACACTCCAGCCCAAGGACCCGGATGCACTGCCACTGGAATTACTGATTCAGCGCCTCGATGAGATCCCTTTGCTTCGCTCGCTCAGCATCACTGGCGGGGAGCCGATGCTTTCAAGAAAACAAGTGAAGAATTATGTTTTGCCTCTATTGAAATATGCCCGTAGCCGCGGGGTCCGGACACAAATCAATTCCAATTTGACCCTTGACCTGGAACGGTATGAGGAAATCATTCCTTATTTGGATGTTCTGCACATTTCCCATAACTGGGGAACAATCGATGAATTCATTGATATCGGCTTTGCCATGATGGACCGAAAACCATCTCGGGAACAGCGAAAGAAATTATTTGATAAAATGATTGAAAATTCCCGTGCCCTGACAAAAGCTGGTGTGCTGGTATCTGCAGAAACGATGCTCAATAAACGGACATTGCCTCATCTTGAGCATATTCACAGGCAGATCGTCGATGAAATGGGATGTCAAAGGCATGAAATTCATCCTATGTATCCAAGCGATTTCGCTTCGGCACTTGAAACTTTATCACTGGACAAAATGCGTGAAGCGATTCATCATTTGCTTGATATCCGTGATGAAAATGTTTGGATGCTTTTCGGTACCCTGCCATTTTATCCTTGCAATAACAATAAAGAGGATATAAAGCTGCTTCAACGCCTTTATGGTTCACATAAAGTGACTGTTCGTAATGACCCTGATGGACGTTCCCGGTTGAACATCAATATTTTCACAGGGGAAGTGATCGTGACCGATTTCGGGGACGCACCTACATTAGGGAATATCAAAGACCAGCCCTTGACCGAATCCTATGAAACATGGATGAATTCGAAACTGGCCAATGAATTGAATTGCCACTGCCCGGCAGTCAAATGTCTAGGCCCGAATGTTCTCGTCAAAAATGCATACTACCCGAAGGAGGACTTCAGGATCAGGAAGTCAACCATATGAAGAAAAAAACTCGCCAATCCGGCGAGTTTTTTAATTTACCTGGGTTGCTGCGAGACTGTAAAGCTGAAGGAAACATGGTCCTGAACCGGTATCCATGCACCGATGCCTTGTGAAGTGATGTTCTTTATCGTAATGGTTCTTTTACTTCCTTTTAAGTTCAAATACACTTCCCCATATGTGACCTTCCCTTTTTCATTGACGGCGGAAGCATAACTGGATAAGTAACCTATCCTATTAGAAGCAATATTGTATACTTCATCTTTTTTCGTACCAGCTCCGATGATCGTTTCAAAAGCCAATGGCAAATTCGTTTTCTCAGTGGCTTTTAACAGCATCATCTTTTGAACATCCTCTGCCTTAGGGATTTTTGCTGTGAGACCGCCACTCACTGCCTTCTGACTTTCCTGGACATAACGGATCTTGTATGGAACCTCACCGCCGCGATTATCGTAGTAATTCGTATTGATTTTTTGGTATTCCCAGTTTGGCGCCGTTTCCGAAGACTCATAATTCAATGCCCAATGGCCAAGGTAAATCGTTGCCCTGTAACCAAAAGCAAGCGGAGCTTTTGCAATTGCCGATTCATTCAACATATGGATGAGTTCTGGATTTTCAATCTTGATATCCGTTGAATCGATCAATTGTTCGGCCAGCTTACTCGGCTGCAGCATCGGAAGATCCTGGGTTGGGTTCGGATACGTATTCTCCTTTGCAATATTCAAAACGGAAGGTGGGATATTCACCATATTCGGATTTGCTTTGCCTTCTGGAATATCAGCTGCAAAACTTACATTCGCCTGAATGAAGGCAATTAGGGCAATCATCGTAATAAGAATAGTTCTTCTCATGCTGTCGCACTCCTTTTGAGGGGTTCAATCATTTTGTTATAGATTTTGTTTTTAGCCAACATTCTATACATTTCATTCTTATTTCGATTTTGTAATGAATTTGTAAAGTTCAGAATATTTACTTTTTAATTCAAATCGGTTATACTTATTTTACATTATAAAAAGGAGGCGAAATCGTTCATACCTATTAAACCTTCAGGAGGTATGCTTATCGAACAATCCATGACACCCTTTTAAAGGATGACAGAAAACGAATTCGCCTATACTTAAATCTGATGTAAAAGGATGGTGTGACACTCTAGAATATTTTCTCAACTTTTACAAAAGCATGATGAAAAATTTTGGATTAACTTATGAATGGTAATTTACTAATATAGAAATGACTCTGCTAAATCTAACTTGAGCAGAGTCATTTTTATTTTTCAATTATATAAAAAGAAAGACCTCCCGCATCGGAAGTCCTGCATCCTTATAATAAGTAAAATCCAATTCCCATAATGAAGTAAGCGGCCAATAAGGTAAGGCCTTCAAACCAGTTCGTTTCCCCGTCATTCGAAATCATGATCATCAGAAAGACTGCTGTAACCATTGATATCAGTTCTGGCATTGTGAAAACAAGCGGCATATGCGTTGGATACATTAATGAAATAAGCACTAGTACAGGAGCTACGAACATCGCTACTTGAAGCGTGGAACCAACGGCAATCTCCACTGCGACATCCATTTTGTTTTTATAGGCCATTATGACGGCGGACGCATGCTCTGCCGCATTACCCACGATTGCAACGATGATGACACCGATGAATAACTCCGACCATCCGAAGGTTTCCCCCACTTCGCTGAACGTATGAACAAGTTTCTCCGATACATACGCAACGGCCAATGTAGCGACAGCAAGTATTATAATTGCCTTTTTCTTGCTCCACTCCGGTATTTCCTCTTCATGTTCCTCAGGTTTCTCCGTATGCTGATATACCCCGCGGTGAGTAACCAATTTAAAGAATAATGCAGCAAGATATAATAAGATCAATATAATGGAAATTCCTACACTTAAAGACATCGTGCTTGATTCACTCATGTCTTGTGTGAATACTTCAGGTATGACGAAAGCTACAATAACTGCAAAAATCAATAGACCGGCATTATGCCTCGCATCGAATACATTAAATTTCTGCCGTTTGTATTTAGTCCCTCCGACAAAGAATGAAAGTCCTGCCACCAACAATAAGTTTCCTAATACGGAACCAGTCAAAGAAGCCAACACGACCCCAACAAGCCCCGCCTTTAATGAAAAGATGGATATGATCAATTCCACTGCATTTCCAAAGGTTGCATTCAAGAGACCGCCTATCCTTGGTCCCATAACGATCGCTAAGCTTTCAGTCGCACGGCCCATGAATCCTGCTAGCGCGACGATGGTTAAGCAATATACGATGAACATGATCACACTCGGCCAATGCAATAATGACCCAATGACTGATATAGGGACGCCTAACAGGACAAGCCCCAAAAATATTTTATTCACGATACTTCTCCTCACAATCCTATAGTTCTTTTTATGTAACAAAAACTATCATACATAATCTTCCGGCGATGACAAAGGAAAATTTTATCATCTTCTCTCTTCTTGTCAATATTTACCCAAATTTCTATTGCTTAATCCTCTTCCTAAGATGTAACATCAAGAAGGTATACATATCTTAGGAGACATGATTTTATGAATAATAAATTGCTTTTTAGCGTTTTAATTGTAATTGTCGGCATATCTGGGTTTTCTCAAGGGATGCTTCTGCCGATCATAGCCATCATTTTTGAAAATGACGGAATTAGCTCATCACTAAACGGGTTTCATGCAGCCTCGCTTTATATTGGAATTCTGTTGATTTCTCCTTTTATGGAAGCCCCGCTTCGTAAATACGGCTATAAGCCATTGATATTATTTGGCGGGATAACGGTCATTCTATCGCTTGCCTTATTTCCTGTTTGGAAATCATTCTGGTTCTGGTTCGTCCTCCGTTTCTTCATTGGAATCGGCGATCATACACTTCACTTTGCTACCCAGACATGGATCACTGCCATTTCACCAAAAACGAAGCGCGGAAGGAATCTTGCCATTTATGGACTTTTCTTCAGTCTTGGCTTCATGGTTGGCCCGATGATGACGAAGCTTCTCGAGATTAATCAGTCTTTGCCTTTCATCATCACATCCATACTTAGTCTTCTAGCTTGGTCCACTGTTTTCCTTATTAGAAATGAGCTTCCTGAACAGGATGATTCTGAAAGCACATCATTCCTTGGCACACTCAAAAGGTTTACGAAAGTTAGTCGCATAGCTTGGGTCGCTTTTTTACTTCCGTTCACATTTGGCGTGCTTGAAGCATCATTGAATAGCAATTTTCCTGTATTCGCCCTGCGCTCCGGAATCGATTTAACCGCAGTATCCATCATCATTCCGGCATTTTCCGCAGGGACTCTGCTTACCCAGATTCCCTTGGGGATGATAAGTGACCGTTTTGGCCGGCGAAAGACCTTGCTGACGATACTTTTTTCAGGGTTTGCCATATTCACTCTTGCAGGGATTTATTCTTATTCAGTGCTTGGTCTATTCATTTGCTTTATGTTTGGCGGAATGATGGTTGGTTCGACTTTCTCGCTGGGAATCAGTTATATGGCAGACCTTTTGCCTCGAAACCTATTACCTGCTGGAAATTTATTATGCAGTATTTTCTTTAGCCTCGGCAGCATCGGCGGTCCGTTTTTTGGCGGCCTCGTCATTGAACATATACAAGGTGGGAATTTTTTCTATATGATCAGCATCATGCTTTTCCTTGTCTTCATTTCATTGGCCTTGTTTAAGGAGAAAATGCCTGCTTCAGTTATGTAGTATAGTTTATTATCTGGACTACTTCTTTTATTATTCAATTTGAAAGGTATTTCTCAATAGCGGCTAAATATTTGGATAGGAAGTACTTTATATTTTTTACTAGATTAGAATCATTCTTCTTTATTTCTGAATAGCATATGTGGTATTATAATAATAACAAAAGGGACATTACGTTTAAAAACCTTTGAAAACATTGCTGTCATCGCAATTACGGTGGCAGCTTTCATATTTTATCCAGAGAAATGACGTTGATTATCTTTCTCAATTATATATCATACAAATGATAATCTATATCATTTACACAAAATAGAAAAGAATGTGGGAGGGAATCTTATGACTACAGATACTAAACATTTAACCCAACCGGCTTCATGCCAAACCACTTGGTTGGAAAAAGCAAAACCTCATCTAGAACTTATTGCTGCATTATTCAGCGGTTTATTAATAGTGTTGGGCTGGGCCCTTTCAAAGAACGGAATGGAGTCCACTTCCATCGTCATATACTTAGCTTCTTTCTTGATTGGCGGATATGCCAAGGCAAAAGAAGGAATAGAAGATACGATTGCCGACCGGGAATTGAATGTTGAGATGCTGATGATTTTTGCGGCCATCGGTTCTGCGGTTATCGGTTACTGGACGGAAGGTGCCATATTGATTTTCATCTTCGCTTTAAGCGGTGCCCTTGAGACATACACGATGAATAAAAGCCATAAAGAAATTTCGGCACTTATGGACTTACAGCCTGAGGAAGCACTGCGTATCACTAACGGATATGAAGAAACCGTATCCGTTTCACAGCTGCATGTCGGGGATCAGATTTTAGTGAAACCAGGTGAGAGAGTTCCTTCAGATGGAAAAATCACGGACGGCCGTACCAATATCGATGAAGCCGCCATCACTGGTGAATCCATACCGGTCAGCAAATCATTGGATGATGAAGTATTTGCCGGAACGGTTAATCTCCGTGGTACGATTACCGTGGAAATTACCAAACCAGCAAGTGAAACATTATTTCAAAAAATAATCACTCTCGTTCAATCCGCACAAAGTGAAAAGTCCCCTTCCCAGCTGTTCATTGAACGGTTTGAAGGGACTTATGTAAAAGTGGTATTGACCGTTGTCGGCTTGATGATGTTCGTACCCCATTTCATATTGGGGTGGAGCTGGACCGAAACATTCTACAGAGCGATGATCCTGCTCGTTGTCGCTTCACCTTGTGCCCTTGTGGCCTCTATTATGCCAGCTACGCTTTCTGCCATTTCAAATGGTGCTCGTCATGGCATTTTATTTAAAGGCGGCATCCATCTTGAGAATCTAGGTAACCTTCAGGCAATTGCTTTAGATAAAACCGGTACATTGACAAAAGGAAAACCGGAGGTAACGGATGTCATTATCCGCGAAGATTTAAACGAAGATGATTTCTTATTTCATATTGCATCTGTTGAAAATTATTCGAACCACCCTTTGGCAACATCGATCGTACGTTATGCCAAAACAAAATTGCAAAGAGACATCATTAAACCGGATAACATGGAAGATATCTCAGGCAATGGGGTTCAAGCATACATCAATGGCGTGCTTTGGAAAGTCGGAAAGGCTGATTTCGTCGGTCGCAGTGAAGCAGAACGATTCCAAAATGGCATTGCACTGACATTGGCTGAACAAGGTAAGACAATCGTTTATGCAAAGGATGATCAAGGGATTGCCGGTATTCTCACTTTGAAAGATGTCGTGCGTGAAGAAACCATTACAGCCATCGAAGCTTTGAAAAATGAGGGCATCCATACCGTCATGCTGACAGGCGATGGTGAAAAAACGGCTAAAGCGATTGCGTCGGAAAGCCATATTGATGCATATATTGCCGAATGCCTGCCAGAAACCAAAGTGACTGAAGTAAAAAGGCTGAAAGAACATTTTGGCACTGTAGCAATGGTTGGGGATGGCATCAATGATGCACCTGCTCTGGCAACGGCATCTGTGGGAATTGCAATGGGTGAAGGCACGGATGTTGCTTTGGAGACAGCGGATGTTGTTCTGATGAAGAATGACCTGCCACGCATCGCGGAAGCAGTCAAATTATCCAAGAAGATGAATCGAATCATCAAACAAAACGTCATCTTTTCAATTTCGGTGATCATGATCCTGATCGCATCCAATTTCCTTCAATTCCTTGACCTTCCATACGGCGTCATTGGACATGAAGGAAGCACAATTCTCGTTATACTGAACAGCTTAAGACTTTTGAGAAACTAAGCATGAAAAAGGAGCCCTCCAAGGCTCCCTTTTTTTATGATCATTTCATTTAGTGATATCCGTTCTTACCATTTGCAGAACCAGATGTTTTATGGTTCGAACCTTTATTTTTTCCTTTTTGCTTTGTGCTGCCATCCTTTTTACTCATGAAAGAACTCCTCCTCTTCAAAAGTTGTTATTTCTTGAATAGTATCTGCAGCATGATTGTCCGCTATTACGGGAACTCCAGGAAGCTCATGCACATTCTGGTTTTTGCCTTTCACTTACGAGCGCATTTATTTCCCCGCCCAGTATGATGATGAGCCCCGATAAATAAAACCAGACCATTAATACGATGATCCCTCCAAGGCTTCCATATGTTGCAGAATAATTAGCGAAGTTCTCCACATAAAAAGAAAACAAAAAGGAAACAAGACTCCATCCTGCCGTTGCAAAGATAGCACCGGGCAGTACGGTTATGCATTTCAGCTTTATGTTGGGGGCAATCCAATAAAGGATAGTGAACACAATTAAAAATACAAGCGTACTTATCACCCAGCGAAGCTGGTTCCAAACCGTAAGAAACTCATCGGATTGTCCAATTTCGGCAAATAGGAATACTCCGATCTGTTTTCCGAATACCGGCAGCAATAAAACGACAATAAAAACAAAAATCATCGCTAAAGTGAGAAGAATCGACATTCCCCGGGAAATAAAGAAAGTTCGACTTTCTTTTACATCGTATGCATGGTTAAATGCTTTAATGATTGCATTCATCCCATTCGATGCCGACCATATCGTTCCGATGACACCAAACGACAATAAAGTCCCATTCGCTTCCATTACTTCAGATAGGTTGGCCTCAATGATTTTCATCGAATCGTCAGGCGCATATGTACGGACCGTATTTAATATATCTTCTTGGGAAAATGGCAGATAGGCCAATAAAGTGAATAAAAAAATAAGTAACGGAAACAGGGAAAGTAAGAAGAAATAAGACAGCTGTGCGGCAAGCCCCGACACATCATCCATCTGTAACCGTTTTATGAAAGTCTTGAAGAATGAGCCTTTCAGCCATTTTTTTTTATTGGCCATACCTCCACCCCATTTTCTAATTTAAGGAAATCCGTTCATGGTGACTTGAAGAAGACTCATCTTGCTCTGCAGCAAAAACTTCCTTCGTCTCCATCACCACTTGGGCAACTTGCGATGGAATATCTTTCATTTCCTCCACCTTTTGGGAAATGAAGGATACATCATCGGAAATTTTTTCAACAGTGGAACGGACCTTTGATGATGTTTCACGTACTTGTGTAAGCACCCCATTGGGATTCTTCACGAATTCCTTCATATTACTCATGCAGCTTTTACTGTTTTCCAATACAGAATTACGCGTATCCTTGTCAAAAAGGCTTATCGCAGCCCCTGCTAACGCCCCAATAAAGACCGCTTGCATAAATTTACTTTTCTTGTCACACTTATATTCTTCTCGAATGTTGCTCATATATTCTCCTCCTCGTCATATATTAGTTGATGGATAATGGTAGCTATCTCCATTATACAATGTTTAAAAAAGTTTTTTCCTATCTTTTCCCAAACTACCTCAGTTTAAAACGTGGAGATGACCAAGTATATTGGGGATCAAGCTTCGTAATATTCATTGACTTCCAGCGGTAATCATGCAAAGATGAAAATAATTTAGGAACGTAGAAAGGATGAGGGAAATGGATTTAACGCAAAACACAGCCGAAAGTGTCGAGTTTATGATCGAAGCAATCAAGGATAAATTAAAAGTGATGAACTTCGGTGCAATCAAATCAACCCATTTTGATATCGAAATGTACGAAGAACTGCATGATATTTATACAATGGTGATGAAAAAAACGAATTTCAGTGTCCGTGAAATGGAAGCCATCGCCGAAGAACTTGGAAGACTGCGTAATAAGTAACATTCAAATCCTCCCATACCGGTGAGGATTTTTTTCATTTTTAAAATAATTCTGCTACATTTGATATAGAAATTGAAAACCGACAGGAGTTGTAAGCATGGTAGAAAGAAGAACACCCATCAGTATTGCAGAAGCAGTTGAAAAAGTGATGAAGCATAAATTAATAGGACATGTGGAACTGATTCCCCTCAAGGAAAGCCAAGACCGTTTTTTGGCTCAAGATATTGTAGCTACAAATGATGTTCCGCATTTTAACCGCTCTCCATATGATGGATTTGCCCTCAGGTCCAAGGATACGGCAGAAGGTTCCATAAATAACCCTCTTGAGTTCGAAGTGGTTGAAGAACTGGCTGCGGGGATGGTATCGACTATCCCTGTACAAAAAAATCAAGTGGCGAGAATCATGACTGGAGCTCAGATGCCAGCTGAGTGTGATGCCGTAATCATGCTCGAGCTCACAAAGGAATTCGAAAAGGACGGAAAGAAGTACATATCATTTAAACGCTCACTTAAGGAAGGCGAAAACGTATCTTTTCAAGGAGAGGATGCAAAGAAAGGCGATGTTCTTGTAAAAAAAGGAACAGCGATCAATCCTGGGATCATCGGCTTGCTGGCAACATTCGGATATGCCGAAGTCCCAGTTGCCAAGAAACCTGTCGTCGGATTATTCGCTACAGGTTCGGAACTTCTTGATGTTAACGAACCGTTGCAGCCTGGGAAAATCCGCAACAGCAATTCACATGCCATCTCCGCCCAAATTCAGAGGGCCGGAGGAGAAGTCCGCTTTTATGGAAAGCTTAAGGACGAATTCGAATTAAGCTACGAGGCCATTTTAACTGCCTTGAAGGAAGTGGATTTGCTCATTACAACTGGAGGGGTTTCTGTCGGTGATTTTGACCTTCTCCCGGATATTTATCAAAAAATGGGTGCTGAAGTCTTATTCAACAAAGTGGCAATGCGCCCCGGCAGCGTGACGACCGTAGCGGTATATAATAACAAATTTTTATTCGGCTTATCAGGCAATCCCTCCGCCAGTTATGTCGGCTTTGAACTATTTGCAAGACCGATCATCCGCACCATGCTGTTTTCGGAACATCCGCATTTACGAAAAGAGACGGCGCAATTGGCAGAGGACTTCTTAAAGCCCAATCCATTCTCACGTCTGCTTCGGACCCGATTATTTTATGAATCCGGCCAGTTGAAGGTAATTCCCAGCGGTGTGGATAAATCCAATATTACAACAAGCTTGGCAGGTGCCAATTCACTGACCGTCTTACCTGGGGGGACCCGTGGTTTCCAAACGGGAGATATCGTGGACATCCTGCTCCTCGATGACCAAGAAGGATGCAAATGGCCTTGGTGAAGCCCTTTATTTTTCAGGTGGTTGGCTATCAAAATAGAGGAAAAACAACCTTTATAACGAATATTATCAAAAAGCTTCGCAAAGCCAAATTAGAGACAGCCGTTTTAAAACATCATGGACATGGCGGAAAACCGGATGTTAACGGTATGAAGGATTCCAATAAACACTTTCAGGCTGGGGCGGCAGCTTCACTTGTTGAAGGTGATGGAACAATCGAGCTGCTCGGGAATTTCAAGGGGGAAGCCCCTATCACTGAGCTGATTCAATTACTGTGTCTATTCCTCCCTGATGTGATTTTAATTGAGGGTTATAAGCAAGAGGACTTTCCTAAGGTCATTTTAATCAAGGAAGAAAGTGACCTCGTGTTATTGGAACGGCTTACTAATGTCAAAGCAGCGGTGGCTTGGCCCGAATGTTTGGAACGAACCAGGAATCATGCTTCAGTACCTGTCTTCCCTTTGGATTCGGATTCATTCATTACATGGTTTTTAGAACAAATATGAAGGAGGGCACAATGTTCATTCAATTTCCCATAGAAAAACGCCGCAAGATGATCGAAAGTATCCAAGAATATGTATATCAGGAACATGGCAAGGAAATCGGTGAAATCGCTGCTGAAAATCACTTGCAGTTCATTTTCGAAAATATTGCTCCATTTATATATAATGAAGGTATCAAAGATGCTAAAAAAGTCATTGAGGACAGATTAGGAAATATCGAAGAAGATTTGTATTCATTGGAACGGCCAATTGATTAACATGAAAAACAGCATCATAATCGATGCTGTTTTTTCATGTTCATTGTTCGGTCAGAATAAGCGGACCGTTTTTCGTAATGGCAATCGTATGCTCATATTGAGCCGAGTATTTCCCATCTGCAGTGGATGCCGTCCATCCATTCGGATCCCGGCTTGCTTTATATGTACCTACGTTTACCATTGGTTCGATGGTGAATACCATGCCCTCCTTAAGACGCGGACCTTTATTCGGCAGTCCATAATGCGGAACCTGCGGCTCTTCATGAATGACACTTCCTATCCCGTGGCCGATGAAATCACGAACGACAGAAAAGCCTTCCGCCTCGACATATGTTTGTATGGCATGACCAATATCTCCAATCCGATTGCCTTCCACACATACTTCAATCGCCTTATATAAAGATTCCTTCGTCACATGAACCAAATGCTCGGTTTCCTTTGAAACCTTACCGACCGTATACGTCCAGGCAGAATCGGCAAGGGCCCCGTTATAATTGACGACCATATCAATCGTTACGATATCTCCATTTTTCAAAGGGGTCTTACGAGGGAAACCATGACAGATTTCTTCATTTATGCTGGCACATGTCGCATACTCATACCCTTTGTAACCCTTTTGTTCCGGCTTCGCACCATGTGTTTTTAAGAATCCTTCAACAAATTCTTCTATTTCCCATGTTGTCACCCCAGGAACAATCAACTTAGCAATCTCCCTATGACAAGCTGCCAAAATTTTACCCGATTCATGCATCGCTTGAATTTCACGTGCAGATTTTAATACGATCAATCGTGACACTTCCTTTTTTATTCGTCTCTCCTTTTATTTTACTGCAAAGATGAAAGTATATGAATCCTTTAAAATGAAAAATCCCGGCAGCTGCCGGGATTTTTCATTATTTCAATAGATTGAGCGATTCCCGGTTAAATGCCGGAAGATCTTCAGGTGTCCTGCTGGTTACTAGCTGGTTGCCGCAAACCACAACCTCCTTGTCCAAATATGTGGCACCTGCATATTCCATATCGACTTTAATGGATGTATATCCTGTTGCGTGGCGCCCTTCAAGTGTTTTGGCTGTAATCAGCAACTGCGGTCCATGACAGATCGCAAATACAGGCTTTTTATCATCCATGAACGATTTGGCGAAAGATACGAAGCGTTCGTCAGCACGCAGCTGATCAGGCGAGAACCCACCGGGGATGAATAATGCATCAAAATTTTCCGGTTTCACTGAGTCGATGCTTTCGTCAATCTCGACTTCTACCTCCCCTTGTTTTCCTTTAACAGTTTTCCCTTTTATCATTTCAATCGTCGTTACCGTATGGCCGGCTTCTTCAAATGCCCTTGCCGGTTCACTATACTCCGAGTCCTCAAACATATTCGTTACTACACATGCGATATTTTTACCCATAATAATTCATCTCCTCAATTTTTGATTGAATGAACCTACTTTGCACTTTATTCATGTTCCCTCTGTTACCATAAATAAAACACATAATTAATGTTAGTGCTATATTTAGCCTATTCCCAAAGCAAATCAATGTTTAGGATACTGGCCAACAACGTGTATCGCATTGATGATTCTTTTATTGATCCATTTCCTGTTTTCTTCTGTATTCAAATTTCCAAATATCCTTTTCCGCCCTTCTTCCGTGGTTACATAGTAATTAGGCAGGTTATTCAATGATAATGTGATGATGTCATTTTTACATTTACCGCATGAACAAAATGTTTGGTATTCCATACCTGACATTAAAACCTGCACCCAAGTCACAACGATTTCTTCCATTACATTTGTATATTCTCTTTCCATATAATCTCCTTAAAAAAGAAAAACCCGTCCATTCCTGACAGGTTTTCACTCATTTATCGCTGTCCGTGGAACAATTAGGATTTCAACTCTCCGGTTTTTCGCCCTTCCTTTTTTCGTTTCATTGGAAGCAACCGGCTTGAATTCCCCATGTCCTTTAGCGCTGAACATTTCGGGATCCAACTCTTTATTTTCGAGGAGAAGTTTCATAAAATTCACGGATCGCATCACGCTCAGATCCCAGTTGGATTCATACTGGTGATTCTTTATAGGAATATTATCGGTATGTCCGCTTACGATAATGTTTCTGGGTAAATCCATGACCAGCAAATCCGAGATTTCCTTAGCGATTTTTCGGTTTTCACTTCTCACCTCAGCCACACCCGATTCGAACAGCACGTTTTCCCTAATTGAAATCAACATGCCTTCATCCGTAAGGTTCGTTCCCAATTTATCCGTTAAATCATTCTTTTGAATGTAGGCATTTACACGCTCCTGAACTTCCGTAAGTTCTTCTTGCTCGTTTTTCCCTAGCTTCTCAAGATCTTCCGCACCTGTTCTTTGTTCTGGTGACGTTGGCTCATTGCTGGGGGAATCACTTGGAAAATCCATAAAACCCGTTCCGCTTGTAAAAACCTGGTTAAATACATTGGACAACTGCTGGAACCTTACTGCATCAACCGAACTTGATGCGAACAAGACGATAAAAAGCGCGAGAAGCAATGTTAAGATATCGGCATAGGGAACCAGCCATGATTCATCGATATGCTCTTCATGCCTTTGTTTCTTTTTGCGCCTAGCCATCTTCTCTCACATCGCCTTCTAACCACTTTTTACGATCTCCAGCAGGCAAATATGATGTTAATTTCTGTTCAATCGTTCGCGGCGCTTCCCCTTCGATGATCGATAAAATCCCTTCTATCATCATTTCTTTGATTCGAACTTCCTGCTGCGACTTCCGTTTTAGCTTATTGGCAAATGGATGCCATAACACATACCCCGTGTAAATCCCCATCAAGGTTGCGACGAACGCTGCAGATATGGCATGTCCCAAAGCCTCAGTGTCGGCCATATTACCCAATGCAGCAATAAGCCCGATTACCGCACCCAATACACCCAGCGTCGGTGCGTATGTACCGGCTTGACTGAAAATCGCTGCCGCGCTTAGATGACGTTCTTCCATCGCATCTATTTCCTCTGCTAAAATATCACGAATATAATCGGCACTCTGACCTTCGACTGCAAGATTCAAGCCATTTTTCAAAAAAGTATTATCCACTTGATCCGAAATGCTTTCCAATGCCAATAAGCCTTCTTTCCTGGCAATGACCGCCCATTCAGAAAAGGTTTTTATTAAATCTTCAGGCTTTGTCAATTTTTGTTCAAAGAATAAAATCTTGAATATTTTTGGCAGTCTTTTTAATTCCGACAAAGGGAAAGCCGTTACGACAGCAGCTATCGTCCCTACAATGATGATCAAAATAGCCGCCGGGTTAATCAGCGCCGTTACACTAACGCCTTTCAACACCATTCCGACCAAGATGGCCACGATACCCAGAACTACGCCTAAAACTGATGTTATATCCATAATACTCACCCATTCATTTAAAGTCTCGTCTCCTCCTTATATCGGATGAAGTTCAAAAAAAGTGAGGATTATTTTACTATTCGATTTCAATTTTCACTAAATCATCACAAAATCCACCAACTTTATTGCCAGATGAGCTTAACCAACAGTACATTTCAATGGTTTGGGTACAATATTTTTTCGAGAATGGAATCACCAGCCTGTTCTGTACGAAATTATCTCAATACAACTGGAATATGGGCATTTACTCGTGAGTTTTGCTCTTTTACTCGTGAATTTTGACGGTTTACTCGTGAGTTTCGGACTTTTACTCGTGAATTTTGGCGGTTTACTCGTGAATTTCAGCATTTTACTCGTGAGTTTCAGCGGTTTACTCGTGAGTTTCACACTTTTACTCGTGAGTTCCGCTTAACGCCAAAAGGACAAAGCCTGTCAGCTTTGTCCCTGTTTTTGTTTCCCGTGGTTTCTTCCGGCCAGCCATTTTATGATGGGTGATAGAAAAAATAAAATGAATAAGATCCTGAATAAATGAAAGCTTGTGACAACGGATAAATCCACATGCACAGACATGGCTGTGACTGCCATTTCGGCGACGCCGCCTGGCGCCATGCTCAAAAATAATTCGTTCGCCTGTAAAGATAGGATTGGGGCAAACTGAATGGAAAGATAATAGCAAAATCCAATCAATAGGACATTACTGACGAATACCGCCCCGAACATCTTTCTGAAAAGTCGGGGGTTATCAACCTTCAGTGTGTAGCCTAAATGTGCTCCGATCAACAATTGGGACAAGTTCAACCAAAAGTCAGGAATCTGCGGGGCACCTGGGCCTGCTAAATTGAATAGTGTTGCTGCCATAAGAGGTCCTAGCAAAAAAGGGAGCGGAAAATTGGCTTTCTTTGTGATGAAGATGAATATCAGCAATGTTACCAACATCATGAGTGCTAATTTCCCATCATATTCAAATAAAAAAAACGGCCGCTCCGATACGGCCATTACCGCACCTGATTGAACTGACATTACATGGGTCACAATCCAAGGAACAATGGATATCACCAGGATGACCCGCAGAGTTTGCATGAAACCTACAACCGTTTCATCACTATCCTTCATTTCCTCACTTAAGACCACCATCTGGGAAAGGCCTCCCGGAAAACTGCCAAGCATCGATGTGCCCAAGGATAAGTTCATACGCTTTCCGACAAACCAGCCAGTCAACACTGTAAATGAAATGATTGCAATTGTCGTAAAAAGCATAACAGGCAGATATTCAATCATCTCATTTAGCGATTGTTTCGTGAATGAACTGCCCAGTTGTAAACCTAGAATGACCAATCCAGTACTTCTAAAGGTTTTAGACCAATACAAGTACTTCCTTAACTTCACTTTAGCAATCATCACGACGAATAATGGTCCAAGCATCCATGGCAGGTATATTCCAAGGCTATCAAACGCATAACCGCCCAGGAAAGCTAGAAAAGCTGTAAAGATTACTCTAAAACTCTTACTCTCGATTAAATTTACACTCACAAAATTACCTTCTTTATTTAAGCGGATTTTCATCTTTATCTTAACATAAAATAGTCGGATTCAAAGCTGCACCCACGCTTGTTTTCACCATTCCAATGTCAGGATGCCAATTGGACATTGGCCGTTCTTGGCGCGCCTCCCTCACCAGTGCATTTATATATTTCATCAAGTTTTCGCTCTATGAAAGTAACAGCACGGCACTTCCACTATTTACTAGATTTCCCACCCCCACAAATTCGCTATAAAAGGTAGAATGAGTATATAGGGGTCAAACTCTTATGGAGGGGTGACTAGATGTTATCAAATACAGAAATAGGCATTGACTTAGGAACTGCAAATACGCTAGTTTACAGTAAAAATAAAGGAATCGTATTTAATGAGCCATCTGTGGTGGCCATTGATATAGAGACTAATAAAGTATTGGCAGTCGGTGTGGATGCAAAAAACATGATCGGGAAAACACCTGGAAATATTGTGGCAATCCGTCCGCTTAAGGATGGTGTCATTGCGGATTTTGATGTGACCGCGCAAATGCTTCGGGAAATCATGAAAAAAGCAAGTAAGGCCCTAGGATTATCAATTCGCAAACCTAGTGTAGTGGTCTGTACACCATCAGGTTCCACATCAGTTGAGAGAAGGGCCATTCAGGATGCAGTCAAAAGCTGCGGAGCGAAACAGGTCCACCTTATCGAGGAACCAGTAGCAGCAGCAATAGGTGCGGGCTTGCCTGTCGAAGAGCCAGTTGCCAATGTCATCGTTGATATCGGCGGCGGAACGACTGAGGTCGCAATCATCTCTTATGGCGGCGTCGTTTCTTGCAATTCAATCAGAATTGGCGGAGATCAATTGGATGAAGATATCAGCCAATATGTCAGAAAAAAACATAATGTGCTGATTGGGGAAAGAACAGCCGAGGAAATAAAAAAAGAAATCGGCTACGCACTCGTTAAACATTCTGTGATCACCATGGAAGTCAGGGGCCGCGATCTTGTAACGGGTCTTCCAAAGCCTATTACAATATCATCCACTGACGTTCAGGAAGCCATCCAGGAATCGCTTCTTCATATATTGGAAGCAATCAGGGCCACTTTGGAAGATTGCCCTCCTGAATTGAGCGGGGATATCGTCGATCAAGGTGTCATCTTATCCGGCGGGGGTGCACTTCTCAACGGGGTACAAGAATGGCTGACGAATGAAATCGTCGTCCCAGTCCAACTTGCAGATAACCCGCTTGAATCAGTTGCCATCGGAACCGGGCTTTCACTTGAAGTCATTCACAAATTACAAAAAGCCGTATACTAGAAATAAATGGCTGTCTTTGAACTGCACCCCAATTGTTAGACAACATCTAACAATTGGAGGTGCAGTTTTTTTTCCTAAATATACGATAGACCAAAAATCAAACGCAGTTTTAGATTACTTAGAAGGAAAAAAACCAAGAAAGACATCAGGTTTATCCCCTCTGAAAAGATGGGTCGCTATCTAAAATATGGAATGGAAGGACTTGTTTCATCCTATACAAAATTACACTTGATGCGAGCACCTTGGTTACGTAATTCTAAGGTGATACGCCTATCCCCATAGCGCCGTCCTCCAGCAACCTTTTTTGCGTATCCAATACAAAGAAAAAAGACCTCAACATTTAAGTTGAGACTCTTTCATGCTTTGTAAAGGTATATAGGATTCACCCTTATTTTATTATCAAGGAAAACTCCCATTTGTTAATCTTCCAATTCTCGAATTCTTAAGCCTTCAATATCCTTAATCCTAGAAGCTTCGGTATCATATTCAGGATAAATAAAGCATTGTTTTTCATGCGAAGAAGTAGCCAAACCAAAACTTTCCTTGTTTAAAAAAATGACAAATCTTCAGGTAAATTTGGCATTTCCCACTCATAAAGCGATTTTGTAATCAATATTATAATTTTCTTTGCATTCTCGTCAGCGTGAAAATAATAAACATTTGCTGTTTGATCATCACCAAGAGTGGTACTAGCCCATGTTGACTCGCATCTCAATTCTATTAATGATGCTTTTAACTTATTTATTATTTCTTCTAACCCTCGTATCGAACCCATATCGTTTCTAACAACTAGATGAAACTCATCACACACATCAAAGCATAAATCAAGCTGTTCTTAATATACTCGATTTTTTGGATTTCTTTCAATGCTTAACATCTTATCCCTCCCTTCGTCATCAATTACTTTTACACCGTTTACTTCTACGTAAAGGATTAATTCCTTGCACCGTTTCTTCATTTTCCTTTGCGGCAATTATGCTTGCAATTGGAGTTCCATGACCATATAAATCTTTTGTATAATTTTTTTATTAATTACGTCATATTTAGCAACAATTTGTCCATTTAATCCAGGTTACTGATCATTAATAACGCTGTCTAAGATTGCGACTTTTTTAGGCTTATCATAAATAATGATATTAGACACATAGCCCAGATTTCTAACACTCAACATCATTAAATTTCACCTTAATTTCTTTACTACTAAAATCGTATGCTGATAAATAACATAGTGATTATGTAAAAGATTGTTTTTTCATGGTTATACCTCAACTCGATAAACTTGATTTATCTGCGTTACAACCACTTCCTTTAATACATCTGTTGTTCATTAACTTACAATCATTATTCACCATGAATTTTAAAATAAAATTAAATATTCAAACATCGTTTCACCATTTATTTCTTTATACTATTATTCTTTTCTGAATCAGAACATTTCAAAATTGAGACGTAAATTGTGGATATTTACGATACTATAGTCCTTGTTAAAAACGGAAAGGGTGTAATTATTAAAAACTAAATTATTTTCAGTTTCAGTGATATGTATATTATCAATTATAATAGCAATGCCCTCTTTTGCTTTTGCAGCAACTAATGCTTATAGCTTTACAATGAATCTTCGTATAGTTGATGGAAGTAAAACGGTCAATATTTTAAATTAAATAAAGGAACTGCAATTTTACGATAGGAGTCTCTAAAATGGTTTATCATTTCAGCGGTTGGATTCTTAACAGTTTTATAATTTTATATATCATTTTGGCACTAATACTAAAATTAAGTTTCAAAAAAAGTTATACCTATCTTTTATTCTATACAATTATGTATGTTTATTTATGTAATGTTATAAACCTCACTCAATTTCCCATTTATGTAGATGATGATCAAAGAGAAGCATTTGGGGGGCAAAATGTTTGGAGAGAAATGAATTTAATCCCATTTAAATATGAATTTACCAAATTGAGCTTTTTTAATATTTTAATGACTGTCCCACTAGGCTTTGGATTACCCTTCTTATTTAGAGCCTCATTTAAGAAAATTTTAATAGCTGGTGTATTAACTGGAATAATTCTCGAATCAGGTCAACTACTAACAGCTTTATATGCAGGATATACTTTTAGATTTGTTGATATTGATGATGTAATCTTTAATATATCAGGGACATTATTAGGGTACTTCATTTTATTTAAGTTATTTAAATTAACGTTTCATATCCTTGTGAGAAAGTGGCATATAAAGTTTAATTCCATAGTTAAACATATCAATAATACATAATAACGATTTATCCTGTGAAAAACGCCATTTCAAATCGTTATCCGACTACACAGACACGGGTATGATGAAGCATCATCAGCGGGTCTCTATTTGGCATGAGAATTCAAGGAGCAACAGCCATTTTCGCAGTCAACCTCAAACGAATTTCCACGAAAATCAAAGCAGAAAAGTAACTAAATATGAAAGAAATAGATCACTTCCTGTTCATTATCGTACAGGAAGTGATCTATTTTTGTTGAAAAAACAATAACTCATTCAAAACCGTTAGTTTTTCAGCAGCCTCGCTGAAAGCCGATGCGGCTCCCGTACCGCCTCTGGAAAGCTTAGTGCCTCTCGTTACAACCACGCCCACATTGTACAAGCCAAAAAAAATGTAGACAAACCCCTTTTTGCTTTTAAAAGAAACTGATATATTTTCACTTGATTGTGTAGAGAATAAGAAAAAGCTTTTTTTGGTTCAACAGTACTTTGCTTTTTGGAGAAGCCTTAATAGGACTTAACGCATGCAATGTTACATAACTTGTGATATAATGTAATTATGTTACATTGGCAAGAGGAGAAGATCTATGGAATATGTAGAAGCCTTTAAGGATATCAATCAAATCAGCAAAATAAAAACATACTTACGCTCTCACTCCAGTCGGGATTATTTATTGTTTGTACTCGGCATCAATACAGGTATGAAGATAAATGAAATGCTCGAAATCACCGTCGCCAGCGTTCTGGATGAAACGGGCAAAATCAAGGAGTTCTATGAGCAGCGGACGGAAAATGACGAATTCAACCAAATTTATTTGAACCTGAAAGTCCGTACCGCCTTACAAGAATACCTTAAAGGCTCGAAGGTTATCGAAGGTCAATTTTTATTTCTTTCCCCTAAGACAAAAAAGCCGATCACACGTCAACAGGCGCACCGAATCATCCATGATGCTGTGGAAGGTGCAGGGCTGACAGGCAAATTCGGAGCAAGTTCGATGCGTAAAACTTTTGGCTACCATGCCTATAAACAAGGAGTATCACTGGCATTGATACAGAAGCATTACCATCATTCCAGTCCATCGGAGACATTAAAATACATCGGCATATCAAAGGAGAAGAAATTCAAGACGAATATTGACGTTAACTTATAAACATTCTGCTATCTTCTATTAACTCTAACCAACATTTTAAGGAGGAATTCCAGTGAGAATTAGAGAAAGTGAACTTCCTGGTATTGGCCAAAAATTCGAAATCATAACGAGAAATGATGAAAAGTTAGTAATCGTCATTCATGATGACGGCCGTCGGGAATTATACCATTTTGATAATGAACATGAGGACGTCATATCGAGCATCACCCTTAACGATCAGGAATCACGGCAAATGGCTTCCATCATTGGCGGCATGGTTTATAAACCGCAAGCACTTGAAACGATTGAAATGTCATTGGGTGACTTGGTGATTGAATGGTTCAAAGTCGAACCAGGTTCAAAGGCCATCAATCAAACGATCGGTTCGATTGATATCAGGAGCAATTATAACGTGACCGTCATCGCCCATTCTAAAAAAGGAAAAAAACAACTGAATAATCCTGGTCCTGACTCCATCATCGAAACAGGCGACACCCTTGTGATATCCGGTGAAAGAAAAGATATCCGAAACCTCACAAGAGAATTATTGACCGACGAAAGGAGTGACTAAGCTCATATGGACCATTTAGTCTTTGAAGTGGGAACTGCCCTTCTTCTAGTGGCATTAGCCGCTCTCGTAGCAGGTAAATTCAAAATATCGAATGTTCCACTATTAATTATCATCGGGATGCTCGTTGGCCCCCATGCCCCGCACTTCGGATTAATTGACCTGCGTTTCATCGAAAGCGATGAAATCATAGCATTCCTCGGTCGGGTCGGTATTTTATTCCTTCTGTTTTACCTAGGGCTTGAATTTTCCGTCAAAAAGCTTATGAAATCCGGGAAAAATATCGTGACAGGCGGAACCTATTACATTTTAATCAACGTGGGAATGGCCTTGCTGTACGGTTTCCTGCTCGGTCTTCCATTGAAAGAGGTTCTGATATTAACCGGGATCATCAGTTTTTCTTCAAGTGCCATTGTGGCAAAGGTGCTTGTGGACCTTAAAAGGACCGGTAACAATGAAACGGAGCTAATCCTTGGCATCATCATGTTTGAAGATATCTTCCTCGCTGTTTATTTATCAGTCGTATCCGGATTGGTATTAAGCTCTTCTGGTTCCGTTTGGGGAACATTACTTTCTACATTTATCGCGATTGGGTATATGCTGATATTTTTCGTTATCGCCCGGAAAGCATCTGGGGTCCTTAACAAATTATTCAATATCTCCTCCGATGAGATTTTTATCATCGTCGTGTTCGCATTACTATTCTTCATTGCCGGTTTCTCGGAAACGATTCATGTTGCGGAAGCCATTGGTGCATTACTGCTCGGCCTAGTCTTTTCTGAAACGGAACATAGCGACAGGATCGAGAAACTTGTCATTCCCTTTCGAGACTTCTTCGGGGCCATATTTTTCTTCAGCTTTGGCTTGAGTATCGATCCGACAACCCTTGGCGGAGCTGTCTGGATGGTTCTTGGAGCCGTCATCATCACCATCATCGGTAACTTTGCAGCTGGTATGATCGCTGGACTCAAATCCGGTTTATCTCACAGAGCTTCCGCAAACATCGGTTTAACGATCGTTTCACGCGGCGAATTCTCCATCATTTTAGCCAACTTAGGCATTGCAGGCGGTTTAATGCCTATACTAACCCCGTTTGCGGCACTTTATGTTTTAACCTTAGCGATTCTTGGGCCAATCCTTACCAAAGAATCCAAACACATCTATAATATCCTAAATAAAGTATTCAAATGGACCCCTCCGAA
Organism: Bacillus sp. T-10(2022); assembly: GCF_056502895.1. NCBI lineage: Bacteria > Bacillati > Bacillota > Bacilli > Caryophanales > Bacillaceae > Bacillus > Bacillus sp. T-10(2022). The sequence continues at coordinate 620,249 of NZ_CP113518.1, read as the reverse complement.
GGTTCAGAAGGAACAGGGAAAAGAAGTGCAATAGAGAAAAGCTGCCAGACAGCAATGTCTGGCAGCTTTTCTGTTTACCTTTATAAATTCACTTAATTAGCTATTATACTTGTTTTAAAGAGGGCATAAAATCATACCTAGCAGTAGTGTTGGCATTATTGATAGGCTTGAAGTATCGAATGCTTATCAGTTAGTCGCTTGCTGTACGAATCTTCAATCCTGATTTTCCCTGGCATGTTACTCGCCTTTCCCCGTAAAAAAAGCATTGAAAAAAGAACTGGCTAAGGTTGGTCATCCCATCATTCCGGCATATCATTGTCACAAGCTTTTACAAGTGCCCGGATTAGAGCTTTCAATTTCTTTTCTTTTGAGGATTAACTTATATGAACAGAGGGAAAAGAAGCAATAACCTAAGTAACTATTCAGGAGTGATGCCCAGATGAATAAGTCGATAAAATTTTCAAAGAAACTGATTAAAGAAATAAAGGAAGATCGTGTGACCGGGCTGGCAGCAGAACAAGCTTATTACTATCTACTGGCACTATTCCCTTTGCTCATTTTACTGCTGTCCTTATTACCTTATCTGAACATCGATATTCAGACTGCCCTGGACACGATAAAAACCTTCATGCCTGCGGAAACGATGGAAGTCATCGAGAAAAATATCATTAACATATTATCTGAACGGAACGGCGGCTTACTGACTTTTGGTTTCCTTGGCACCATATGGTCCGCTTCCAATGGAATGAATGCGTTCATCCATTCCATGAATATTGCCTATGATGTTGAAGAAACAAGGAATTTCATTAAAGCCCGCTTCATCTCCATTGTATTGACATTAGGCCTGGTTGTGGCATTCATCGTCATGTTGGGTCTCCCCGTCTTCGGAAAAGTGATCATCGATTTATTACAGCAAGTCATTCCGATCCCTGAAGAAACGCAAATAATATTCAGCTTATTACGGTGGGTTATCGCGGTTGTGGTCATATCACTTGTCCTGACCTTTTTATATCGCTTTGCACCGAATAAAAGTTTTCCCATTAAACATGTCATCCCTGGGGCAGTGACCGCAACTGTACTTTGGCTGGGAATCTCACTTGGATTTTCATTCTATGTCAGTAATTTTGCCAACTATTCTTCTACTTACGGCAGTTTAGGAGGCGTCATCATCTTGATGCTATGGCTGTATTTGAGTGGTCTGATTTTTGTGATCGGCGGAGAAATCAATGCAATTCTCCATCGCCAAAACTCCATTCCAATTAAACCATCCCGCACTATCGTCCATCCTGTCCCGCTTAAAAGGTAAAAACATGAATTACGACAAAAGATAGAAAAGCGGCTGTCCCATTCGGACAGCCGCTTTCCTATTCATCCCTTATTGACAAACTCTTCATATCTTTCATCATGGGCCAGCCATGCCGCGTATTTCCGCTTCATGTATTTTTCCGCTTCCGTAAATGTATCGAATGTTTTTTTCTGTTGTTTTCCGTTGATTTCAACGATCCATTGCTCTTCTTCATCTTCATAAATGAATATGTCCTGTTTGTCTCTCGTTGAATATAGGCAGCCCTCTGGGGATTCCTTTACATTCAGTTGATTCTTATGTGCGTCTCGTTTAAGGGGCTCGGCAAAGAAGGTCTTTTCGACATATTGGCTATATGCCTTTTCGGACATGGTACAACCTGCCGCTTTTTGGTGGCCGCCCCCATCGTACTTGCCAGCAACTTCAGAAACATCAATATCGTCGTGAATTGTCCGGAAGCTGATTCTTTTACTTCCAACCATCAGGATCGCTATATAATCAAGATGCGAGAACTCTTTCGACAGTTCATTACCCAATTCTGAGTGATATGACTCTGCATGGACCACACCAGCTGTATGGGGACCGACCGTAGCCTGATAGACTTCTCTTTTTTTCCTGTTTATGTACCGATCTACCCGACTCTCTTCAACATTCAGAAGGGTCTGCTCCACTTCGTCAAAAGCAAAACTTTCAGCCGTCGACAGCTTATTTGCGATTTTCATTTCGAATTCCTCTATCGGAATCATGAAAAACAGGTCATTCAATCGTTTTGCCGTTGTATTTTTATTGACTTCCCATTCCCAAGTATCGTATTGTCGGACCAATTCAACGAATTCAGCGACAATGCTTGAAGGTTCCAGGTATTTATTTTCAACTGCATACTGATAGAATAATGATGTCGCTGCCGTCTGTTTACCATCTTCCTGTTCGACAGTTACAGATGCCCAATCATGTTCGTTCAAATGCAATGCTGACTTATGATGATCAATCAGCAGAGCTTTGCCTCCATCTTCCACAAACTGAGTAATCATTTTTTCGTTATCTTCATCAACCGATAGATCAGTAACGATCAATGTATCTTCAAGCTTGGCTTGCTCAAGAAATGCTCCTACGTTCTGATTGAGGCGACCAATTGAATTATAACTTACCACTACTTCTTCTCCGAAGGCCAACTTAGCTATAATGCCGCAGCCGACTCCATCTAAATCATTATGTGTAAAGAGATGGTACACACAAACCCCTCCTAGTAACTAATAAATTTACTTTTCCCTAAAGACATGAATTTCAATTGCAATCTTTACAATTGTAGCATAATCATATCCGCATATTTTATCATGCTTCCATTGCGTGATGCTTTTGTTCGTTTTTTTTTTGAAAAATTCCCTAATGATTCTTTATTTACCATAATTTATACGTATATATAAGGAAAACACATTACTTTGAAACCGAGATATTTTCATTAAAGGGATTTCGGTGAGTGTCGATGAGCAGCATTTCCTAATCGATCAATGGCTAGGAACTTTACGAACTTTAAAGAATTGCTTAATGGTTTAAGAAGTGCTGACTCAATCAGACCCAAGATCCAGTACATCAAAAAAAGCCGCAGGAATGTTATTCCATGCGGCTTCCTTATGTGAAATCACTGTTCTATCAATTTTCCAAGGTTGGCCATTTCAATGGCACTAACGGCCGCTTCATAGCCTTTGTTACCTGATTTTGTTCCAGCACGTTCAATGGCTTGTTCAATATTTTCAGTTGTCAGCAAACCGAAGATAACCGGTACACCCGTTTCCAAGGAAACGGAAGCCATGCCTTTAGCTGCTTCATTACAGACATAATCATAATGTGAAGTGGCACCCCTGATTACCGTTCCAAGACCGATTACCGCATCATATTTACCTGTATTCACAAGTTTCTTAGCAATTAACGGAAGTTCAAAAGCACCCGGGACCCAAGCGATGTCAACATCATTCTCATCTACGCCATGACGCTTAAGACCATCCAATGCCCCTCCTAAAAGCTTACTTGTGATAAACTCATTAAATCTTCCTACCACAATGCCGACTTTCAATCCTGATCCGATTAATTGTGCTTCAATAGTTTTCCCCATGTCCAATTCCTCCTAATTTTTAAAAACAATATTATTTTTTGTTCTGTTAAGATGTAATTCCTTAAATCCTCAAGCTTTAGGGATGTTCAGTTCAAGCTCCTGTTTCCCGATCGTATCATTTTGTTGAAGATAGCGAATCAAATCGGCTATCGTAATGAATTTCAGATTGAATTTATCAGCGATGACTTCTAAATCGGATACCCGGGCCATCGATCCATCTTCATTCATGATTTCACAAATGACACCAGCTGGAGCGGCACCGCATAACTTCGCCAAGTCCACCGATGCCTCTGTATGTCCTGCCCTCCTTAATACGCCACCTTCTTTTGCGACTATCGGGAAAGTGTGACCAGGCCTTTGGAAATCTTCAGCGACCGAATCTTCATTAAGAAGCTCAAGGATGGTCAAGGACCTTTCAAAAGCACTGATTCCTGTAGAGGTGCTTTTATGATCGACACTTACCGTAAAAGCAGTGCCATGATGATCGGTATTTTCTCCTACCATAGGATGCAGTTTCAATTTTGCTGCCAGTTCTTCAGTGATGGTTGTACAAATCAAACCACGTCCATGAGTCGCCATGAAATTAATCGCTTCCGGTGTCGCCTTTTCGGCCAGCACTACAAAATCCCCTTCATTTTCACGGTCTTCATCATCGGATACGATTACTACCTTGCCAGCCTTCAAATCTTCTATCGCTTCTTCTATTGTATGGAACATCATTACACCGCCCTTTTATTAGAATCCATGCTCTGCCAAAAACTCTAAATTCAGTCCTGGTTTTGGATTGCCATTTTTCATTTGATGTATTATATATTTCCCTATCATGTCGTTTTCGATGTTAACAATATCGCCAGCCGCTTTTTGTCCCAATATGGTGTCCTGATGAGTCAATGGAATCAGTGATACAGTCAATAGGTTCCTTTCGATTCCAAATATCGTCAAGCTCGTTCCATCAATGGCCACGGATCCTTTTGGAATGCAAAAGGCACTGAGCCCCTCTTCCAATTGGATTACATAATATACGGCATTTTCTTTCCGTTCTTTTTTTATGATCGTTCCGGTTCCGTCGATATGACCTGAAACAAAATGACCGCCAAACCTTCCCTGTGCACTCATGGCTCGTTCAAGATTCACAGGTGATCCCAATTTCAATGTCCGGATCGAGGAAGCTTTGACCGTTTCCGGCATCACGTCGACCGTAAACAAACTTTTCGTGAAGGACGTTACCGTTAAGCAGACTCCGTTTACTGAAATACTATCCCCCAGATGAACATCTTGAAGGATTTTTTCAGAACGAATCGATAACTCCATACTGCTTTTTCCTTTTTTCATGGAATGTACGGTACCGATATCCTCAATGATTCCCGTAAACATGTTTTTCCCCCTTTTATAAAATATAAAAAACCCCTTAGGATGACCTAAGGAGTTAGCAGGAGAAATGAGTGAAAAAAATTGTATACCTAAAAAGCCTAATATTTTCATTTTTGAAAAATTAGGCGTACGTATACACTTGGGTTCCACACGTCCTTCTCCCATCCAGACTTTACTGTCGGCTTTGGAATCTCACCAAATCCTGCCTTTAACAGGCTCGCGGGCTTAGAATTTCTTCATCACCGCCGGTTGGGATTTTCACCCGACCCCGAAGGACTAAAATAATATGAATCTTTGAATATTTTATCACCATAAAGTGAAGATGTAAAATTTCTAACCTTAAATGGTTCAATGGTTACAGAAACTTCCTCCCTTTATGAAAAATCGACCCCCAAGTCCCCGATGTGCTCCAAAGAGGTTAATCAGGCTAAATTTGTGGAATAGGGTTAGAGAATCACAATTCATATAAGGAGGAAGCCATAATGCTTATTTCCATCATCAACTTGATTTTCTATCTGTTCGTCGTCACGATGAATTTTTTAGCTAATTTCCTGCCATTGAACGGCCAGACATCAGGAGAGATTTCCGATAAACTTGATGTCCTTTTCACTCCTGCCGGATATGTATTTTCCATATGGGGCTTGATCTATTTCCTGCTCGCCATCTGGGTATTCAGGCAGTTCTTAAGCAAACATCAAAACAGCCCTGCTTATAAGGCATCCTTCCCTTGGTTCGCTTTAAGCTGTGTCTTGAATGGAGCTTGGCTTTTGGCTTGGCACTATGAACACTTTTTGTTATCCGTATTCATTATCATTGCTCTTTTGGCTACTTTAATGGTCATTTATACAAGCATAAAAAAGGTGGAGCACACTCCTTTCGACCTATTTCCGTTTTCCGTTTATACAGGCTGGGTAAGTGTTGCAACGATCGCTGACATTTCTTATTACCTCACGTATATCAAATGGGACGGCTTTGGGGTTTCAAGTTTAGCCTGGACGATCGTCCTGCTGATTGCAGCAACAATCCTGGCTTTTGTCTTTGCAGGTAAAAACCGGGATTGGTGCTATCCTCTCGTATTCGTTTGGGCGTTCATAGGCATCGGGATACGAAATAGCTCCGCCTATCCGGTAATTACGGACATTTCTTATATCCTGGCTGTCATCACTTTTGTCGTATCCATCACCATCTTCATTAAAAATAGAAGAAAAATGGTAGCTTAAAATGCTTGCTGAAGATCTTGCCAGACATCCTGCCAAGCTTCTAGGCCAACTGAGAGACGGACCAGCTGGTCACTGATGCCCATTTGTTTCCGTGAATCTTCAGGAACGGCAGAGTGCGTCATGGTAGCGGGATGCTGGATCAATGTTTCGGCATCCCCAAGACTTACGGCAATTTTGATTAGTTTCAATTTATTGAGGAATTTCTGTGCATCCTGTTTTGTGCCATGCAATTCGAAAGAGATAAGGCCGCCGCCATGTTTCATCTGTTTGTGCATTATATAATGGTCCGGTGAAGCTTCATCACCTGGATAATATACCTTTTTCACCTTTGGATGTTTCTTAAGTTCATGAAAGATTTCCATTGCATTGGCCGAATGACGGTCCATCCTGACAGGCAAGGTCTTTAACCCCCGCAATAGTAACCAAGCATCGAAAGGTGAAATGATTCCACCGATATCCTTCTGTGTAGTCCCAGCTACCTGATTCATGAATTCCTTCTTACCTACGACAAGTCCTGCAACGACATCCCCATGCCCGCAAAGATATTTCGTAGCGCTATGAAGGACGATATCACAGCCATACTCAAGCGGTCTCTGTAGGTATGGCGTCGAAAACGTATTATCCACTACAACCGTCACATTATATTCCTTCGCAACTTTCACCACCATCTGTAAGTCAATCATTTTCATCGTCGGATTGATCGGGGTTTCTACATAGATACAGGTCGTTTCCGGCCGGATCATTTTCCTTACCTGTTCTTCTGTATCCATTTCACAAAAATCATGAGTGATGCGGTATTTATTTTTCATTAGCTGCAGGAGGCCAAATGTACAACCATATAACCCCTGTGAGCACAGGATGTGGTCATCTGTTTTCGTTAACGCAAAAAGCACAGCTGAAACGGCAGCCATGCCTGAACCGAAAGCAAGGCCAGCTTCCCCGCCTTCCAAAGCGGCAATCTTTTCTTCAAGCACCTGTACCGTTGGATTTCCAAGTCGCGAATAAATATATCCATCTTCCATACCGGCAAAACGCCTCTCCCCTTGCTCGGCATTTTCGAAAGTGAATGTTGAGGTTTGGAATAAGGGTGTTGCCAAACTTCCTAAATGCTTCTTCGAGTCATATCCTTCATGGATGACTGCCGTTTCAAATTGTTTATACTTTCCTGTCATACCGTCTCCTCCTAACCTATGTCTATTGCTATCATATGTCAAAAACCCATATAAAGGAAGCGTTTTCATTCATGATTATCACCCATAAATGAACTCCTGAATTTAGTAAAAATAATATGATTTCTCCGAGGGCAATAGATGAACAAGTTCAGTTGGATTCTGCAAATTGAGCAACTCTTTTTAAACCTACGGGCATTCGTAAAAAAAGGACAGCCGCCATGGCCGTCCCTTTTTGCGAATCATTCATCGACTACGATGTTTCCACCATAGAAGGTTACTCTCGTTAATGGTAGCTCAAGTTCACGAGCCATTTTTTTCAACTCTCGCTCTTCTCTTTCCGTTACGATTGAAATGACAGTGCCATCTGCACCTGCACGCCCAGTTCTCCCGGATCTATGGATATATTGTTCGATGTTGTCAGCCATATCAATATGGACGACCGCAGTAAGGCCTTTAATATCCAGCCCCCTTGCCGCTACATCCGTTGCTATCAGCATCGGGGATTTTCCGGAACGAAGCTTGCGCAGCGCTTTCTCCCTGTCGACTTTATTGGATTCGCCGTGAAGCACGCCCATTTCAATACCTTTATAGCTCAGCTTTTCATGTAAGACGCTCAGCTCTGCTATATCATTCAGGAAGGCAAGGGCCTTCACATCTTTAATTCTTGTGATTTTCTCCAGAATCTTGGACTTTTCCCGTCTCTCAACAACAAAGTAAAGATGGTCCACCTTTGATTCCATTTTTTCATGCTTATCAACCTTGATCATTTCGGGTTCATTCATGAATCCCCTTGCCGCTTTTTCCGTTTCCTCCGGCAGGGTCGCTGAAAACACCATGATTTGCCGGTCTTTTAGCGTTGTTTTGATAATATTATTGATCGTTCCCATATGCTCCGGAGTGATCAATTGGTCACCTTCATCAAGTACTATCGTCTTAACTTCATGCATCTTCAATTTCTTTTGGGCAATTAATTCGTAAATCCGTCCCGGTGTTCCAGCAATCACCTGTGGACGCTTCTTCAGTTTGTCCAACTGCCTTTTCACATTAGCACCGCCGATGAATGCTGCACCTGTAATGCCACTTCCCTCTGACCAAATGCGAATTTCTTCATTGATTTGCATGACCAGTTCTCGTGATGATGCCAAAATCAAAGCTTGGGGCGATTTTTTTTCAGGATCTATCTTTTCCAGCAAAGGCAGTAAATATGCTAATGTTTTCCCTGTACCTGTCGGTGATTCGGCCATGATATCTTTTCCCTCGACTATCACGGGAATCGCTTTCGTTTGAATCGGGGTAAGTTGTCCGAATCCGGACTTTTTCCAGACCTCTTGTATATATGGTTTTCTATCGTTTATTAATGCAGGTAATTCGCTCATATCGTTCTCCTTTAATATAAAACTTTTCCTATCTTTCATAGTACCATTTATTCTTGTCCAGTAGCCAACGGAATGCGAATTGTAACCGTCGTCCCTTTGTTTATCTCACTTTCAAAATGCATTTCCCCCTGAAGGCGATGAACGATCTTCCGGCAAATTGCAAGCCCGATCCCTGTGCCCTTTTCCTTCGTGGAGTAAAAAGGCTCACCAATCCGTTCAAGACGCTCGGGCCCCATTCCCATGCCATTATCACTCACGCTGACTACAGCTTGTCCATCGATGATTTGCAGCGAAATTTCAATTTCCCCATTATCCTTTATCGCTTCAATGCTGTTCTTTATGATATTGATTACCAACTGTTTAAGTTCAATTGAATCAGCCATAATATAAATCGGTTCGGCAGTTTTAACCCTGAACCCCATTTCGATATTATTCAAATTCGTTTCTGCTTTCATCAACGTGAATACCTGCTGTAAACTGTCGGCAAGATCGATCCTGCGAAATGCGACATCCTGTTTCTTCCCGAGAACCAAAAGTTCACTTGAGATAATATTGATTCGGTCAATTTCCTTTAACATAATATCGGAATGCAGCGGGTTTACTTCCTTGGTCATATCCATTAACTGTACGAATCCTTTTAACGATGTCAGTGGATTCCTTATCTCATGTGCGACGGCGGCAGCCAGATGTCCGATAACAGATAGCTTTTCAGACATGATCATCAATTCCTCTTCGCGCCGCAATTCAGTAATATCCCTAACGATTGCATATACCCCTAGCATTTCCGCGTGAACGATGATCGGTAAAAAGGTCACACGGATTATCCGTTTTTCATCACTGCTATTCTGGATGGTCGTTTCGAATTTAACAGCCTCCCCTTGAAGGGACTGTAAAAAGAATTCAGATACTTTATCACTTTCATTCCAGTTGAGGAGATGATTCGCATTCTTACCTTTCAAATTGTCACTATTATGACCCAACAGTTTCTCAGCTTCCGGGTTTAGCGAAACAACATTTCCTTCGAGATTAAGCTCAAGGACACAATCCGGGTTATGCTTGAACAGCGACCGATACTGTTCATCCTTCAGATTGAATTCCTGTTGGGACCTCAACATTTTACCCGTCCAATACCTGATTATGAAGTATAGGAAAAGCCCGGTTATGAAAATGAACATCCACCCTTTGGAATGTTGAAACATTGCATATATCTGAACATCTGCCCTTGCCTGTGTCATAGAGATGTAATCCGTAACGACAATCCATAAGACCCCAATGATTATATATATAAAAGCCACTTTACATGCAATTTTATGAGATTGGTTCATATTTTTTCCTTTGTATTGTTTTTGGTTTATTATTCCCAAATCACTCAAAAAAAGCCCTCATGTTTTAAACATAAGGACTCTATCGATATTGTACCATATATATTGCAATCATTGTTTTATATCGCTAAAAAATCCAGAGCATTTTAACTGGACCTTCAATGATCAAGAGAGGTTTTTAATGGCTTGATTGAATTCTTCTTCTATATCTTTTGTAGGCTTGGCCGTTAATAAGCTGAAAACGACCACCGCTATTGAACCAGCGATGAAACCAGGAATGATTTCGTATACTTCAGCGAACTTATCGATCATATCCCAGACGATCACGGTTGCCGTACCGACAATCATTCCCGCTAGGGCTCCCCATTTCGTCATTCGTTTCCAGTACAGGCTTAACAGAATGACAGGACCGAATGCCGCTCCGAAACCAGCCCATGCATAACCCACCAATTTAAGGATCGTACCGCTTGGATTAAACGCCAATAATAAGGCAATGGCAGATATCGCCAATACACCAAACCGACCTACCAGCACTAATTCCTTATCAGACGCCTTCGGCCGAATGAACTGCTTATAGAAATCATCGGTCAGGGCACTTGCAGATACTAACAGCTGAGATGCAATCGTACTCATGACCGCAGCTAAAATCGCAGCCAACAAAAAGCCTGTAATTAGGGAAGGAAACAGTTCTTTAGCTAAAATGATGAAGACGGACTCAGCATTTTTTTCCCCTAAAGGACTGCTTGTCAGGTTAAAATAAGCAATCCCCACCAACCCGGTGAACATCGCTCCGACGATGGCAAAAATCATCCAGCCCATACCGATTCGACGTGCGCTTTTCAATTCTTTAACAGATGAAACCGCCATGAATCGAACGATTATATGAGGCTGTCCGAAATAACCAAGCCCCCATGCCAGAAGAGATATGATGCCAATGGTTGATGTTCCTTCAAAAACATGCATTAAATTCGGGTTGATCGAATTTATTTCATTGAAGGTGGGATCCCAGCCTCCAATATTTACAATCGTGACAACCGGTACTAGAATTAAGGCAATGAACATAATCGTACCTTGTACGAAGTCCGTCCAGCTAACAGCCAGGAATCCGCCGAATAATGTATAAAGAATAACGACGCTCGCCGTCAGCCAAATGCCCCAACGGTAATCCAAATTGAATGCCGTGCGGAAAAGCTCGCCGCCTGCTACCATACCTGAAGATGTGTAAAAGGTGAAGAAAATTAAAATGACCGATGCCGATACCACTTTTAAGACCCGGGAGCCATCCTTGAACCGATTTCCCAAAAAGTCGGGAATCGTAATCGAATTGCCGGCTACTTCCGTATATGTCCGAAGTCTTGGTGCCACGAATAGCCAGTTTAAATAAGACCCTGCACACAGGCCGACGACAATCCAGCCAGCACTCAACCCGCTTATGTACATTGCACCCGGAAGACCCATCAACAGCCAGCCGCTCATATCTGAAGCACCTGCACTCAATGCAGTTACAGCCGGGCCCAAATTCCGGCCGCCTAGCATGTAATCGGTTAAGTTTGCCGTTTTCCGATAGGCCAAATAACCAATTAACAGCATGCCGGCCATGTATATACCAATTGATATTATAATTCCGTAATCCAAAAATGAATCCCCCTAGGTTAATTTTTCATCTAGTAAGCTTATCAGAAAAAAAAACATATGTTAAGAAGTTCTTGCACCTTTCATCGATTTCACTTTCAATATAATTAAGAAAATTCATTTTATTAGATTAAATTATTAGGAGGAATACGCCATGCAATCCTATATCAATCAGCCAGATGGAGTCTTTCCCTCTGTTTGCTCTCTTGACTGTCCTGATCAATGCGGTTTACTGCTGCACAAAAAAGACGGGAAAATCATTAAAGTTCAAGGAGACCCTGATCATCCAGTCACAAAAGGGAATATTTGCAACAAAGTACGCAACATGACTGCCCGTCTATATGACCCCAATCGCTTAAAGCAGCCATTAAAGCGTATCGGTCCGAAAGGTGAAGGGAAATTCGCTCCAATCAGCTGGGAAGAGGCCATTGACATAATCACATCCAAATGGAAAGACCTGATCGAAATGCACGGTCCGGAAAGCATACTTCCCTACAGCTTTTACGGAAACATGGGCAATCTTAGCGCTGAGGGGATGGATCGCCGTTTTTTCCACAAGCTAGGTGCAAGCATGCTCGAACGTTCCATTTGTAACGCGGCTGGCTCAGTCGGATACAGCTATACAATGGGTGGTTCATTCGGCACCGACCCAGAAGAAACGATTCATACAAAGCTTTTCATCATGTGGGGCATTAACGCTGTGAGCACAAATATGCATCAAGTTACGCTTGCCCAGCAAGCCCGAAAAAACGGGGCCAAAGTAGTTGTCATTGACGTACATAAAAACCAAACCGGCAAGTGGGCGGATTGGTTCATTCCGATTCTGCCTGGTACAGATAGTGCGCTCGCCCTCGGATTAATGCATATCTTATATGCCGAGAATCTAGTCGACCAGCCCTTTCTCGATGAATACACAGTGGGTGCTGCTGAATTGCGCGAACACGTCCGCCAATATGACCCTGCGACGGTCTCCGCGATCACCGGCGTTCCAATTGATGACTTATATGAATTAGCCAGGATGTACGGCACGACAAGTCCATCATTCGTACGGATAGGCAATGGCCTGCAGCACCATGACAATGGCGGCATGGCAGTACGCACCATTGCCTGCCTGCCTGCACTTACCGGCCAATGGATGGCGGAAGGCGGCGGAGCCATCAAAGGGAATTCAGGATATCTAGCGTTTAATACAAATGCCTTAAGACGTCCTGATTTATTGCAAAATAAAGCTACCCGGACCATTAATATGAACCAAATCGGTCAAGCTCTTCTGGAAAAAGAAAACCCGATTTGCTCCATGTTTGTATACGGCTCCAACCCAGCACTTGTCGCTCCGAATGCAAATAAGGTACAGGAAGGTCTAATGCGGGAAGATCTATTCACAGTGGTCCATGATCTATTCTTAACCGAAACGGCCATGTTTGCCGACCTCGTTCTTCCTGCCACATCATCTTATGAAACGGAGGATTTTTATAATTCATACTGGCATAATTACGTCCAAATACAAAAGCCTGTAGTCGAAAAATATGGCGAATCGAAATCGAATGTTGAATTGTTCAAACTGTTGGCTGTTGGAATGGGATTTGGGGAACAAGCATTTAGAGATTCAGAGGAAGATATGATACGGCAGGCTCTGGACTTTCCCGACAACCCGCATTTGGAAAGCATAACCTATGACTCCCTTTCAAGGAATCAATTTGTCAAAGCCAAAATGCGGCCGATGTTCCCAGGCAAACTCCCGACACCAAGCGGTAAAATCGAACTTTATTCCGAACGGATGAAGCGGGATGGATACGAGCCTTTGCCAACATATACGCCAATCATTAAAGACAGCGACCTGCCATTTTTATTCATTCCGGCACCTAATCACAATTTCTTGAATTCAACCTTTTCAAATAATGCCAAACATATCTCCATGGAAAAGGAACCGAAACTGCACATGAATGCCGCTGATGCCAAAACTATGGGGATAGCCCCAGGAGATATCGTAAAAATCTGGAACGGTCGCGGTGAATGTTTGCTTACCGCTGCTCCCGGTGAAAATGTGTTACCAGGCGTTCTTGTCAGCCAAGGCTTGTGGCAGAATACGCCCGAAACAAAGCAACACATCAATTCCCTTACCCCAGATCGCCTCGCGGATATGGGTAATGGCGCCGTTTTCTTCTCAGGGCGGGTCGATCTCGAAAAAGTCCAACAAGAGTAGATCAACGTTGAGCAATCTTTGAATATAGCTGCGATTTTCGGATTATATCTCCGATTTCGGAGTTTTATCTCTGATTTTCCGGATTATATCTCCGAGTCCGGAATTATATCTGCGATTTTCCGGATTATATCTCCGAGTCCGGCGTTATATCTGCGATTTTCGGATTATATCTCCGATTTCGGAGTTATATCTGCGATTTCAAGAATATATCTCCGAGTCCGGCGTTATATCTGCGATTTCAAGAATATATCTCCGAGTCCGGCGTTATATCTGCGATTTTCAAGAATATATCTCCGATTCCACCAAAAAAGGCTGTTCCCCAAGGAGCAGCCTTTTCGTCAAGCTATTTACTCTGCATCAAACCAGCCTGTTGGCTGGATATCCAAGTTGTTATTGATTTGCTTCACTTCCGTATAAGCTTCGTAACCGAAAGTTCCCAGTTCGCGTCCATTTCCGCTTTGCTTGAACCCTCCCCAAGGAGCTTCGTTATAAGTTGGATGATATGAGTTAATCCATGTGATGCCGGCACGCACTTTTTTAATGACACGGTATGCTTTTGCGATATCATTCGTGAACACCGCTCCCGCTAAACCATATTTCGTATCATTGGCAAGTCGAAGAGCTTCCGCTTCATCCTTGAATTTTTGAACGACAAGCACCGGGCCAAAAATTTCTTCCTGCACAATCCGCATGTCCGGTGTCGTATCAACAAAAATAGTAGGTTCGACAAAGTAACCTTTATCCATGCCTTCTTCTTTAATTCGATTTCCACCGACGATTAATTTGGCACCTTCTTCTTTTCCGATTTGGATATACGATAATATTTTGTTCATATGGGCTTCTGAAACGATAGGTCCCATCTGGCTGTTTTCATCAGAACCTGAACCTACTTTGATCTTTTTCGCCTTCGCAGTAAGACTTGCAATGAACTGATCGTAAATGGACTCTTCCAATAGTAAACGGGAGCCTGCTGAGCACACTTGTCCTTGATTACAGAAAATCCCGTATAGAGCATAATCAACTGCAGTCTCAAAGTCAGAGTCCGCAAATACGATATTAGGCGATTTCCCGCCGAGCTCCAATGTCACTTTCTTTAGGTTACCAAGTGAAGCCTCCATGATCTTACGTCCTGTTGCCGTTCCTCCTGTAAAGGCTACTTTATCGATTTCCTCATGTTCGGCAATGGCTTGTCCGACAACTGGCCCTGCTCCTAACACAAGGTTTGCGACACCCTTTGGCAATCCGACTTCATCCATGATTTCAAATAGTTTGACCGCTGTCACCGGAGTGATCTCAGATGGTTTGAATACAACGGAATTTCCTGCTGCAAGCGCCGGAGCCAGTTTCCAGGCTGACATCATTAGTGGGAAATTCCATGGAACGATCTGCCCGCATACACCGATCGGTTCCCTTACGACCATCGCTTGCTGGCCGTCAGGAACTTCAAAAGTCTGACCTGTCGGTTTTGTAGCCAATCCTGCATAATATCTAAAACAGGCTGCTGAATCAGCGATATCATAACGAGCCTCACGCAATGGTTTCCCATTATCCAATGTTTCCAACGCAGCTAGTTCTTCAGCTTTTTCTTCTATTTTGTCGGCTATTTTGAATAAAATGCGAGCTCTTTCCACTGCAGGAGTTCCCCACCAACCACCTTCATAGAAAGCATATTTTGCTGCCTCGACCGCTGCATCCACATCTTCCTGTGTTCCTTCCGCAGCTTTGGCAATAACTTCCCCTGTAGCCGGATTCAATACATCCCTCTTCTCACCTGAAGTCGAATTCACCCATTCCCCATTGATGAACATCTTTAAGTCCAGTGCTCCCGTTCCGTCTTTTTTCTTGTTATTTTGCAATGTTTCCTGCATGTAATTTCCTCCTCGATTTTAAGTTATCTACCTATATATTAGATATGAGCAAGATTCATGCCAGTTTGAAATATTAGGTAACTCACGGTTTTTTGCCCTTTCCTGTCTCATTTAAATTCAGTCGTGAATTACCTATTCATTTTTGCATAACTCATGGGCCAAACTCTTTCAAGATTCATAGAAAAAAAGAGATGAGCAGCTGCTCACCTCTTTTCTGATTAATTCCGGTTAATAATGACCAATTTCATTTCCGTCATTTCTTCAATGGCATATTTTAGCCCTTCGCGGCCAGTTCCGCTTTTTTTGACTCCGCCATATGGCATGTTGTCGACACGGTAAGTTGGGATATCATTAATGATAACACCGCCGACTTCCAATTTTTCTGCGGCAGAAAGAGCCAGATTGATATTTTCCGTGTAAATCCCGGCCTGCAATCCGAATTCGGAATCATTGACCAAGTCAATCGCTTCCTCAACGGAAGAAACCTTATTGATCAAAACAATTGGAGCGAAGACTTCCTGGCAAGATACCTTAAGCATTGCATCCACTTCCAGCAAAACAGTGGGATGCAGGATATTTCCTTCAGATTTGCCTCCTGCCGCAACAATCGCACCGTGTTGTTTAGCCTCACCGATCCAATCCAGGCTTCGCTGTACATCGCCAGCGCTGATCAATGCCGAAATATCCACTGACGGGTCCAAAGAATCTCCAAGTTTCAAGTCCTTCGTTGCTTCTGTGAATTTTTTGACGAACTCATCATATACCTCTTCATGAACATATGCACGCTGTAAGGAAATACAGACCTGCCCTTGAAAAGCGAATGCTGCCGATACACAGCGTTGGATGATTTTATCGATATTAATCCCTTTATCAACGATGACAGCCGCATTCGAACCTAGTTCAAGACTCACTTTCTTTAACCCAGCCTTATTACGGATCCCAATTCCGACAGCCGGACTTCCGGTAAATGAAATGCTCTTCACCCGTGCATCGGTGACTAATTTATCACCGATTACCGAGCCGCTTCCGGTAACTAAATTAAACGCACCTGCCGGCAAATCCGTTTCGGCTAATAGTTCAGCTAGAAATAGCGAAGATAGCGGTGTTTGGCTCGCAGGTTTCAGGACAAGTGTATTTCCGGCAGCAATCGCCGGGCCTACTTTATGGGCAACCAGGTTCATCGGAAAATTAAAAGGCGTAATTGCACCCACGACACCAAGAGGCTCACGGACTGTGTATCCTATTCTTCCTTCTCCGTCAGCTGTAGCATCCATCGTCAATGTTTCTCCATGAATCCGTTTTGCTTCCTCTGCTGCAAATTTATATGTGGCAATCGTCCGGGATACTTCAACCATTGCCGTTTTAATCGGTTTCGCTGCCTCTTTAGCAATTATTTCAGCTGCCTCATCTTTGCGGCTTTCCAAAAGGCTCGCAAGCTTTTCAAGTATGGCAGCACGTTTATGACTAGGTAAAGCTGCCATTGTTTTTCTAGCTTGATAGGCTGATTCTATTGCCAACTCGACATCTTCAAGGCTTGCCGAAGGAATCTCCGCTAGAACTTCCCCGCTATAAGGAGACTTTAGTGTCGTGAACTTTTCAGCTTCTTGCCATTTACCATTAATGAATAATTTCTTTTTCAGCGTTTCCGTCATGACCATCACTTTCACCTCTTATAAAATTTCTTTTTCGACAGCAGTAAATGTCTCATCAAGGATTTCAATTATTCTTTCGACTTCCGCTTTAGTAATGATTAAAGGCGGTGCGAATACGAGTGTATCTTGATCAAACGTAACAGACCGGCAAATCAAACCATTTTTCGCCGCTTCAGCAACCAGCCTTGGAGCAAGCTGTGTCTCAAATCCTTCGCCTGTTTGTTTGTCCTTTACGATGGAGATGCCTCCAATTAATCCAAGTGCCCTGACATCACCAACAATCGGATGTTTGCTTTGAAGCTTCTTAAAGCCGGCAAGCAACTCTTCACCACGCTGTTTAGAGTTTTCTATCAGGTTTTCACGTTCAATTATTTCAATATTTTTCAAAGCAACCGCACAAGCCATAGGATGGCCACTGTATGTGTAGCCGTGTAAAAGCGTGCCTTTTGAAAGGGCAATGAAATCCTGATGCATCTTATCATTCAGGACGACCCCGCCTAACTGTGCATATCCGCTTGTCACACCTTTTGCAAAGCACATCATATCAGGTACAACACCAAAGTGCTCAATCCCAAAATAAGTCCCTGTTCTTCCGAAACCTGTAATGACTTCATCCGTCACCATTAAAATACCGTATTCATTACAAATCTCCCTTACTTCCTTAAAATAGCCTTCAGGAGGAAGGTTCACGCCACCGGCCCCTTGAATCGGTTCAGCGATAAATGCCGCAATCGTTTCCGGTCCTTCCTGTTCTATGACCTTACGCAACTCCTCAATGGAGGAACCGTCTACATGGTAAAAATCCGGTGCGATTGAATTCGTGAAGTCTCGGAACGGTTTCAGGCCAGTCGCACTTGTGGCTCCCATTGCCACTCCATGATAAGATTTCGAGCGGGAAATGATTTTTTGACGATTAGGCTGCCCTTTCAAAAGCCAGTAATGTCGAGCAAGCTTGATAGCCGTATCATTCGACTCCGATCCACCTGAAGTGAAGAAAACTGCATTTAAATCCCCAGGCGCGATGGAAGCGATTTTGGCCGCTAAACGGATTGCCGGCTCATTGCTGAAAGTGGCGAAACTTGAGGTGAAAGCTAACTTCGCCATTTGTTCCTTCGCGACTTCAGCCATCTCTTCTTGTCCATGTCCAATATTCACATTCCAAAGTGAAGCCATGCCATCAATGACAGTCCTGCCCGTTACATCCGTAAGATATATTCCCTTTCCTTCCTTAAAGATGAAACTTGGACCATCTGCCTGCTGTTGTTCGATTGCCGTAGTCGGATGGATAAAATGCTTTTTATCCAAATCGATTAATTCCTGAATACCCGTCGTTTCTTTAATCATGTAAAAAACACCCTTCTCATGTATGGATTTTTTTCAAGCTAGTTAATTTTTTATATTTATATATATAGATATAGCAAGATGCATGCCAAATTATATGAGCCTTATATTAAAGGTATTCAAGTTAAAACGATTCATAGATGAATCATTAGGAGCGTGTGTCGATTCATATGCGAATCATTCAATTCGAATTTGAATCACTCGATACCTATTCATTAAATTAAATATTAATTTACACAAATTTTTGAATCCCCCTCTTTATTTTCTAATCAATGTTATAAAACCTGACACAGAATGTTGAATTTTCGGAAGATTTGTATTATTATCATCTTAATATTTTTTCATTCCTTTTGAACCGCTATGTTAATCTAAACGAAAGAAGTTGATATATATGCAGGTAGGATTTGAACTGTACCAAAAACAAACATTGAAATTGTCATTAACCCCTGAATTACAGCAATCGATCAATATCCTTCAATACTCCACCCATGAACTGATAGATTTCCTGAACCTACAGGCTTACGAAAATCCCGTTCTCGAAATTAGCTTTAAAGAACCCCTCGCATCACTTTCTGAATCCAGCATTCATACACATAAAATAAATTCTCAGATACGGTCCTCTAAAAGTAAAAGTTTCAACGGAGACAATGATTACAACCCTATCAACAATTATTCAATCAACACAGAAACACTGGAAAGCCATTTACTGGAACAATTGAGTTTACTAAGTTCGTTGAAAGCTTTTGAAAAGAGAATTCTCCAATTCTTGATTGGGAACTTAAATGAATATGGATTTCTTGAATTGGATGCCAAATGGGCTGCCTCGCATTTTTCCGTGTCCGTGGAAGTAATCGAAAGTATGATTCAAGTATTGCAGTCCCTTGAGCCCATTGGAGTCGGGGCTAAAGATCTGACCGACTGTTTACTCATTCAGCTGCATGGGCATGAGGATTACAATGAATTGGCGTATAAGATCGTTAAAAAGCATTTAACGGATTTAGCAGAAAAACGCTACAGGAAAATTGCCGGCCTTTACCAAGTGACCGTTCAGGAAGTACAAGAGGCCTCGGATTTCATCCGTACGTTAAACCCACGTCCAGTCAGTCACTTTTCCGATGATATGACTCATTACATCGTGCCGGACGTTTACGTGGAAAAAGATAAAGAAGGTTTTCTGATAACGGTCAACGATAGCTGCACACCTAAACTTTCCATCAATCCTTACTACAAGAACCACGTTGCTATGAATTCTGTTAATCCAGCTAAAGATTATATAAAAGGGCACATAAATGATGCCCAATTACTTTTAAAAGGGCTTGAACAAAGGCAAATGACACTTTACAAAGTGACAGCGTCAATCGTGGACGAGCAGCGAGAGTTTTTCATGAAGGGAATTACGGGATTAAAACCAATGACACTGAAAGACATTTCGGAAAAACTTCAGCTTCATGAATCAACGATCAGCAGGGCGACGAGCAATAAATATATCCAGACGCCGCATGGCCTCTTTAAACTAAAGAACTTCTTTACTAGAGGGTTACACCGCGTGAACAGCCAAGCAACCGAATCAACGACCACCATCAAAGAAAAAATAAAGGTGTTGATTGCCGATGAAGATAAGATAAGGCCTTTTTCAGATCAGAAACTTTGTCAAATATTCGAAAATGAAGGAACGAAGATCTCCCGCCGCACTATTGCAAAATACCGTGAAGATCTCGGTATACCGGGATCTTCAAAACGGCGTAGATTTTAAAATCAAACCAAATTTTTAAAAAGACTCTTTCAAAAGATGTATCTTTCGTAAGAGTCTTTTATATTTTCATCACAACCAAAAACCCCTGAACCAGGGGCTTTTTTTTGGAATCTTAATATATCGTTTTATTTATTACCCCATTTATCCTCGAAAATAAGTTCATCCATCGGCCTTCTTTTTTCCCAATTAGCAAGTTCAAGGATGGGTTTATCCGGATATTGATCCGTATAGCCAATCGACAGGAGTGCAACGGGTTCTATATGCGGCGGAATCTCCAAAATATCACGAATATCATTTTTCTTATAAAAGCTTACCCATCCCATTGCCAATCCTTCCGCACAGGCAGCCAGCCACATATTTTGAATTGCGCAGGCCGTGGATAGAATATCGGTTTCCGGAATGGAGTTCCTCCCTAAAACATGGGAGCCTCCCCGTGTCGGGTCGCATGTAACACAAATGGTGTATGGTGCTTCTTTTAACCCTTCCACTTTCAAACTAAGAAACTTATTTTCTTTACCTCCTTCATAATGAATAGCGAGTGCCCTTCTTTCTTTATCCGCTGCCCATGCCAAACTGTTCTTGGTTTCCTGAGATGAAATCACGATGAAACTCCAAGGTTGCATGAATCCTACAGATGGCGCATGATGTGCAGCATCCAAAATTCTGCGGAGTATATCCTTTGAAATGGGCTTTGGCAAAAAACTCCTGATATCCCTTCGGTTATAAATGGCTTTATATACAGCAGCTTGTTCTTCATTAGTAAACATAGTTTCCCCCCTGTTTCCGGCTCCCCAGAAATTTATCTAAACATACAATCTATTTTATAGGTAAACCCTTACAATTAAAATATCCTCTGACTCAGCTCGTTCCGTCCACAACAAGATTCGCTCCTTCTTGAGGCCTTTGCGCACCCACATAGAGATCTTCATGAACCATCCAATTATCCTCCCACATTTGACGCGCATCTTCACCATCCCGCTCAAGGCCACGTTTCAAACGCTGATCACGGGGACATTCCACCCAAATCGTGAAATCATGATACCCTGCCAATTCTTTACGGATAGAATAAGTTCCTTCTATAATGACAAGGCCCCCAGCAGGAACCTCATGCCATTCGGCCATAGTGTCCGTTTCCCAATCATACCTTTGATATCTTGCTTCTTTCCCCTCTGTAAGCGGTTTTAGGATTTGGTTACAAACCCGTTCCCAATCATAATCCGCTCCAATCGCCTTTTGGGATGGAGGCAGTTGAACCCTATCCGAAGACGGTAAATAAAAGTCATCCATATGTACGACCGCGCTGCCCGGACATTCTGCTTGGATACTGGCAGCGAGTGTACTTTTTCCAGACCCGCCCCGGCCATCTATGGCCAATATATAGAGAGATCGTTCTTTGGAAATTTCGTGAATTTCAGCTATAAGACTGCTAATCGTATACGGTCCATTAAGTGTTGGAAAGTTCATAAGCATTCCCCCTATACTACTTATTTCTATTCATCCTCCCTTAAATTCCTTCCTTGAGTGGATAAAATGAAAAAACTAAGATGAAGGATACTGTTATTAATAAAATCCAATTTTCGATATGGACCTTGTTTCAAACAAATAATAGATTAGGTCCTTCACTAAAGAAAAATGCTTAAGATTCTTCCAACAGAAGTAAGCTGGACAGGGTATACTCCTCTTGGATTACAGGCGTCTCACTAACAGTCGTTTGGGAAACTATATAAAAATGATTTGGCTGATGCCGACCTGTTTCTCGCAGATCCTGAACTTCAACTTAGCTTTCCATGGATACTAATGGCCGCTTCCCAATAGGTTTTCCTGTTCTGCGAGCATTACGGCTATTTTATCCTGGATTGCCGTAATGCCTTTTTCTTCGACAAAATTATTCAAGATGATTGAAAATATGATTTTTTCCCCTTTTTTGGTCGTCACATATCCTGATAAGGAGCTCGTTCCTGAAATCGTTCCTGTTTTCGCACGAACATTCCCGGCTGCAAGTGTCCCTTTCATCCTCTTTCTAAGCGTACCGCCCACCATCCGATTTTCGTTGCCTGCAATCGGTAAAGCATTCAAGTAAGCAGGAAACCACGTTTTTTCCTGAACGGCATACAGCAGCTTCGTTATTTCATTCGCTGGAATCATATTGACTTGGGAAATTCCAGATCCATCACGCATCATGATCGTTTGCATATCGAGACCCATACTCTTCAGCTGATTTCGAGTAACCTTCAAACCATCCTTCCAGCTTCCCTCCCCTTCTGCCTCTTTGCCCATTTCCTTTACCAAAACCTCGGCATGGCTGTTATTGCTCAATTTCATGAAAGGAATAAGCAGCTGTGAAAGCGGCATGGACTGATGAGTGGCAATCATGTCCGCTCCTACTGGCGTTTTCCCTTTTTTCCTTTTTCCCAACACTTTAATTCCATGTTCCTTCATTGATTTTTCAAATAGGCTCAGCGCATATCCTGTGGGATCTTCCACCGAAATCCACTCTTTGGTCACACCGGAATGCTCCGGAATGGTCCCGGAAACCGTAATGACTTGTGTGCCATGAGACCGTTCGACTTCAATTTTGTTATTAGCGTCTGCCGATACAGTTTTCGTTTTGTTGATGACCTTCACGTAATCGGTTTCCGGCTCAAGCTTCACCATTGCCCTCTTCCCAGCCTTTTCCCCAGGGGTCATCTCCAGAATGATGGTACCGGTATCGTAATCTTCATTCGGGGAAGCGGTTAAAGCCGAAACGGCTGCACCGTAATATTCCTGTTCATCGCTCCAAACTAAGTCTTGGGAATAACGAACATCATCATACCAAGAATCATCGCCTATAAGATCCCCGTGAACGAACTTAACTTGCCTGTGCTTCAGTGAAGCTGCCAGCTCATCAAAATCCTTTTCCAATAATGTAGGATCTCCTTTTCCCTTCAGGTATACATTGCCCTGCAGAACCTGGCCAACCTGCACTCCTTTTATGTATAGTTCCGTTTGAAAAGCATGATCTTCCCCTAAAGTTTCCAGCGCAGCTGCTGCAGTCAAAAGCTTAAGGTTCGAAGCAGGCCGCAATCTCGTTTGCGACCCCTGTTCATAAATCATTTCCCCCGTTTCAGCTGAACGGATGGAAATTCCCGTCAACGCCCCAGCCAATCCTGGCGAATGCTCCAATATTCGTTGAATTTCCTGACCTAGGTTTTCATCATCATTCGCAGCCTGCATCGATTCTCCATAAAAAAAACAAATCAAAAACAGGAAGAATATAAAACCCAACTTCCTTTTATACGTCAAACCTATCACTCCCACTCTAGAAACTCACCACTTCTATCTTGTCCATTTTTCGGTCATATAAAAAGAAAAGATCCACTAGAAAACTCCTTATTTATACATACTCGGGAAACTGCAGGATCATTCGGCCGCCACTCCATGGTATGCGGCTGCATAATTTCTTTACATGTACTTATAATAGGGAACTTTTTTGCAAGATAATCCGTATAAGTATAAAGACATAGTAAGGAGTGAATATATGTATTCCAAGATACAGCCACCAACGAAGAAAATATCCAAAGAATCAGTGAAGGTGTGGCGGATGACTGAAGCCATTACCAATCTCATTATCCTCGCCGTCCTTGGCACCCTATTATTTGTTGATGATTATTTCACTTGGAAAGAATGGATTGGATGGATTTTAAACGGACTTATCGTATTATCTTTTTTCCATGCTATATGGTCCATCTTCATTGAACCGATACTGTTGCAAAAGTATTGGCGTTACGACGTGAACGAAGAGTTCATTCAAACAAGACGTGGAGCCTGGAGTGAAACGCATGAACTCATTCCGATGACGAAGGTTCAATCCGTCAAATTGAACCAAGGACCGTTTTTGCGAAAATACAACCTTTATTCCCTAAGCATTGGTACAATGGGCGATTCTCATGACATACCAGCGATCCCCGAGAAAGAGGCGTATGAATTACGAGATAAAATTGCCCATTTCGCAAAAATTAAGGAAGTGGATTAATGATGGAAGAACAAGCAAAACGATTACACCCTATCAAAATCCCTTTCGAATTGTGGAAATTGCTGAAAGGAAATGTATTTTTCATAATCATGCTTTATGTCCTGAATTTCGGTTCTGAAAAGATGTATATGAAGGTACTCCAAATCGGCTTTCTAGTTTATCTGATTTGGAAAGTCATTTCTGTCATCCTTAAATGGTATACATATAAATACCAAATCAAAGATGGGACCTTATATATTACTTCAGGGCTTGTCTCGAAATCGTATCGAACTGTCCCGCTTCATAAGGTTCAGAATGTCCAGCAACGCACGACGTTATTTCATAAGATTTTCAGATTGACCTCTTTAACATTCGAAACCGGGATGACTGGTGATCAGGGTAGCGTACCTTTCGAGATGATTTCCCGAAAAGAGGCCGAACGGCTTGAGGGGGAATATGCTTCAAAACAGGAACTTCCGGTAATAGAAGCGGATATTCCCGAAGAACGAATTGCTGAGGATATGGAACCAGCCAATGAAAAAACGATCCACTTCACGCCAAGCAAACAAGATGTTCTGAAAGCTTCCTTTACATCACTCAGCTTCCTGGCTCTTATCCCGATATTGGCTACGTTATATAATACACTCGATGATTTTATCGATTTGGAGAATGCCGAAGGGTTTCTTGCCAAGTTATTGGATACATGGTGGATCATTACCATCGTTATTGCAGGCCTCATATGTGTCGCCGTTGCCTTCGGAATCGTTTCCACATTCGTTAAATATGGAAAATATGAAATTTCATCGGATCACGAGCGCATATATATCAAGAAAGGCGTACTGGACGAATCCGCTTTTTCCATTCGGAAAGAAAAAGTACAAGCAGTCGAAATCACCCAATCAATCATTAAAAGATTACTAGGGTTGGCAGAAGTGAAACTGATCAGTGCAGGAAGCACCGGTGATGAAGAGCTGGAAACGAACACCCTCTATCCTTTTTTATCAATTGAACGGGCATATGGGATGATAGAAGAGATTTTACCCGCTTATAAAGTGGAACGGTCAATGAAGTCACTATCGAAACAGGCCTTCAAAATCCGAATGCTGCGGCCCAGCTTTTTCTGGATTCTCACAACATTGGCGATCTATTATTTCAACCCCTCCCTATTGTATATCTCACTGATTCTACTCGTTCTCATTTATACATTGAGAATAATCAATTACAAAAATAGCCGTTACTTAATAAATGATGAGTTCATTCAGTTCAAATCCGGAAGTTTGGAAACATCACTATTCATAACCAAAAGAAGCAAGGTCATTCAAATTGAGGTGGAACGTTCGAAGCTGCAAAAGCTTTTCGGGCTTGCTACAATTGAAACGATCAACCGCTCCAAGCCTGTACACCATACAAAGCTCCAAGATGTATCCGTTGAATATGCAGACGAGTTTTACACATGGTATATGGACAGGACAAAAAATATCCAAGTCGAATAGTTATCATTGAATGAAAGAGTTGACTACGGCAGTCAGCTCTTTTTTTATCCTCTATATCCTCCTCATACCTTGAATATATGTCGCCCACTCACCTCAAAATTAATATTGGGAATTTTCTAACTAGAAACTTCAAAAAAGTCAAAGCAGACCGAAATATCTATAGAAGCCTAAATTAATTCGAGGTATATAAGGAGAATTGTACATATGAAAAGACTAACAGACTGGTATTTTAATTCGCTAAAAAAACAAATATTGATTCCTTTTTTAGCTTTGATCATGTTAAGCGGAATGGCCATCTCTTACATGAGCTATAAAAATAGTATCGAGTTGACGACCAAGGAATTTACCGGAACGACTGAAGAGCAAGTCAAGTCAATGAACGATTCTTTCGAAATCTTCTTTCAAAAAACGGAAAGTCAATTGGATAGGATCGGTAAGTATCCTATCATGAGTACTTATGATAAGAACCCCGAATCCATAATGGATGAGTTTTCCCATACACAATCAAGCAGTTCTGAAATAAATGGTTTATACCTTGGCACGGAGAAAGATGGAAAAACATTAATATTCCCAAAAGCTGAATTGCCGACTGACTTCGATCCAAGACAAAGGGACTGGTATCAATCCGCATTGAAACAAAAAAACAAGACCATTTGGACGGAACCTTATATTGATAAGGCGACGGATACACTTGTCATTACCGCAGCAAAAGCTGTATATGATGATCGTGATGAATTAATAGGCGTGCTCGGTGTCGACATCTCGATCGATACATTGATCACAATGGTCAATCAAACGAAATTCGGCGAAACGGGCTATACGGTTTTGCTGGATAAGAAAGGGTCATTCGTTACCCATCCAGACAAGGAAAAAATTCAACAGGATATATCAAAGGAAAATATTTTCAAAAAAATGAAAAGTGAATCCGGTTCAATGATCGAGGAATTTGAAGGGAAAAGCAGGATCGTCGGATACGCCACAAATCCTACAACCGGATGGAGAATAGCAGGGGTAATGGATGAAAACGAAGTGCTAGTCCGTGCAAACCCGATGATAATCGATAATATCATCACACTGTTGATCGTCTTTACCGTCACTGCACTATCTGCCATCTTCATCACCCGTTCTTTAACGAATCCCATTAAAAAGCTGCAGGAATCCATACGGAAAATGGCTAACGGTGATTTCACCTCCAGGAATTCCATTTCAAGGAAAGATGAGATAGGCCAACTTGCAGAAGATACCAGCTTAATGACCAGGAATATGAGTCATATGTTAGGGGTTGTCAACAACCTTTCCGATAAAGTATCGGATTCCTCCATGACGCTAGTGGCTAGTGCCGATGAAAATTCAGCGGCAGCTAACGAGGTGGCCATGACGATGGAACAAATAGCAGCCGGAGCCATAGACCAAATCGAAGTCGGGCAGAATAACGAAGTGGCCGTAAAGCTATTGGCTGACAAAATCAATGATCTTGAGGCGCAAACGGGCAAAATGGCCACGGAATCCGAAAATATGTTCAAGGCTTCCGAAAACGGAATCACTCAAGTGCAAGGCCTGAAACAACAATTCAATGAAACGTCCCAAATATCCAATAAGATGAGTACGGCAGTCAAATCATTGGATGCACGCTCCAATGATATTAGTGCGATCGTAAAGACCATAAGCGGGATTGCAGGACAAACGAATTTACTCGCTCTTAATGCTGCCATCGAAGCAGCCAGGGCTGGTGAGCACGGAAAAGGGTTTGCAGTTGTTGCCGATGAAGTTAAGAAATTGGCCGAACAGACGGAAAACTCACTGAAAGAAATCTCTGAAATCATTCAAGCAATGCAAACCGATACAACAAATACCGTTCATTTGATTGATCAAGTCAATCAAAAAATCCATCTTCAGGATACTTCTGTAACGGATACGGAAAATGCCTTCAGTCACATTGCATCCATCATCGCGAACACATTCAGCAATTTTGACGAAATCAAAAAGATGATGAACGATATGGTAAACGAGGTCACACGGATGGCGAGCAATGCAGAAAAATTAAATTCGATCAGTCAGGAAACTGCCGCAGGAACTGAAGAAGTATCTGCTTCCGTAGAACAAACGAATGCTTCCATGGAACAATTAAATTCCTTGGCTAGTGAATTGGATGCCCTATCCCAGGAAATGCACAAAGAAATAAAGAAGTTCACATTCTAATCAAAAAAAAGACGGATCCTAAGGGATCCGTCCTTTTTTAACTTACGACCTATAGAGTTCTTCTACCGTTCGTTAGCGTTTCATCGGTTTCCGTTATTCCTGAGTAAGAAGAACTGGATTTTCTCGCATCCGAATCGACTAACACAAGCAGCTTGCCACTCTTTACATCCGCTTCATAACGATTCGCCTCGTCTTCAGGTATGCCCATACCGATTAATGTACCGGCCAATCCTCCTGTACCAGCACCTACAGCCGCTCCGGCTAATGTTGCAGCAAGCGGTCCAGCTGCCAGTACCGGTCCGATTCCCGGAATCGCCAACGCACCCACACCAGCTAATAATCCGGCAGCACCGCCCAAAATACCTCCGGTCGCCGCACCAGCTGCGAGCCCCTCCTCAACTTTTGTACCCGTTTCTTCATTAACTGCATTTAATTCCTCTTTATCTTTAGCTACCACTGAAATATCTTCACGATCATATCCTTGGGCCTGTAATGACTCAACAGCCTTTATGGCTTCTTCTCCAGTTTCATATACACCAATTATACGTTTATCCATATCTATCATCCTCCTTAAAGAATGTAAATTGTCGCTCCCCCTTTACATACCCCAGAGGATGAAAGTGCTAAACGTTATTTAACAGGAAAAAAATTTTGAGTTAACCCTTCCCCAGAAAGGGTATATATAATCATAGTATGCATATTTTTAGGAGGTTTTCTTTTTGCTCATCGAGTTACTTAAAGATTTAGTATCTATCGACAGTTCATCGAAAGAAGGCGCTAACCAGGCAGTTGATTACTGTGCAAACTGGCTTAAAGATCAAGGACTTACCGTGAATGTGATCGTAAATAACGGTTATAAGATGCTTGTAAGCGAGATTGGCAGCGGAGATAAAACCCTAATTTGGAATGGCCATGTCGATGTTGTCAGCGGAACGCCGGATCAATTTTTCCCTGAGGTTCATGAAGGAAACTTATATGGACGCGGGACAGCCGATATGAAAGCCGGTGTTGCAGGGATGATGTGTGCATTTACCGAACTGAAAGATAAGGAATTAGGTTTGAAAATCCAGCTTCAGATCGTATCGGATGAAGAGATTGGCGGTTTGAACTGTTCCGGATATTTAGCGAAACATGGTTATAGAGGGGACTTTGTGATCTGTGCCGAACCGACGCAATTGGGAATCGGGCTCCAGGCAAAGGGTGCCCTTCGTCTCGATATTGAAGTATCCGGCAAATCCGCACACGGAAGCCGTCCATGGGAAGGCGTGAATGCAATTGAAAAGGCCTATGATCTTTATCAAAAAATAAAGGAACTTCCTTTCACCCGGGATCATACTCCCCTTTACTCTTCCCCTTCACTTAACCTAGCAAAAATAAAAGGCGGGGAGGTCTATAATAAGGTACCGGATGCCTGTTTGCTAAGTCTTGATATTCGCTATCTCCCTACGCAAACAATGGAAGATATCCTTGCTCAGATCGAAAGTGTGACAGGAAATAATGTCCACCTTAATATGTACAGTAAACCTGTAAAAACCGAAGAGTCAGACCCATTCATCACTCTGCTCCGTCCGATTATCGAAAGAAACACGAAGCAAGACGCTGTCATTTTTGGACAGCACGGCTCCGCAGATACCGTCTTTTTTGCGGCATATGATATCCCAGCGATTGAATTCGGACCAAAAGGTGAGAACTGGCATGGAGATAGGGAATGCGTCAATCTTGAATCGGTAGCAGTCTATCAAAAAATGCTAGTCGATTTCGCTTCTGAATTTATTTTAAATTAAACCATTTCATGAAAAAAAGCCGGCTTCACATAGATGCCGGCTGAGTTTGTAAACAAAAGGGGTTTATCTAAATTTCAAAACAAAGTTGATTGGAACGGAAGGTGCGAGACTCCTGCGGGAAAAGCGTGTCCAAGGGAGACCCCGCAGGCGCAAAGGCGCCGAGGAGGCTCACGGACCGCCCGCGGAAAGCGAGTGCCTGGAGTGGAAATCGACGTTCGAAGCTTTACAAACCCTCATAAAAACTATAGACAGACTTGATTTTCATCGAGTTTGTCTAGTCTAAGCCGGCATCACATAGATGTCGGCTTTTTTCATGTTCCGCATATCCTCTCCTACTAAAATAAACAGCATTCAATCGTCTATTATTACGTTGTTTTTTTACAAAATATACAGGACTTTAAAACCAGGGATTAAACATCCATATATTACCTCATTAAACAGGATACGCCATTATAGCAACACTATTTAACAAAAATACGCTTATACTGACATAATAAATAATATATTTACATTTATTAGACAAGTCCTTTTGACCTAGTTTATATTACATTTATTTATCAAGGGAAACCTTTTTGTAACACAATTACTATTCCACCGAAACATTATTGTCATAAAGACCTGTTATTCTAAGTCTACGATTTAAAACAAAGGAGACTATTCATTTTGAAAAAAATACTACTTCCATTATTCACTGCTTTCTTTTTGGTATTTAGTTTTTCCGGAGTTTCATCGGCTGCTACTACTACATACA
The DNA here is from genome assembly GCF_056502895.1 of Bacillus sp. T-10(2022). Classification (NCBI taxonomy): domain Bacteria; kingdom Bacillati; phylum Bacillota; class Bacilli; order Caryophanales; family Bacillaceae; genus Bacillus; species Bacillus sp. T-10(2022). Next base: position 589,705 of record NZ_CP113518.1, on the reverse strand, counting down.
AAGTTAAAAGCGGCGACACACTATGGGGTATCGCCAATAAACATAATATAACAGTCAATCAACTCAAAAGTTGGAACAACCTGAAAAAAGATAACATCCATCCAAAACAAGTTTTAAAGGTCAAGAAAACATCGACCGCCGCTAAACCTAAAGCTAAAACATCATCATCATCAAAAAAATATAAAACGATCACGGTGAAGGCAACAGCTTACACAGCGAACTGCAAAGGCTGCAGCGGGATTACAGCATCGGGTCTTAACTTAAAGAAAAACCCTAACGTAAAAGCCATCTCAGTCGACCCTAAAGTCATTCCACTTGGAACAAAAGTTCATGTAGAAGGATACGGGGATGCCATTGCGGCAGATAAAGGCGGCGCAATCAAAGGTAATAAAATTGACGTCTTCTACTCTTCTCACTCAAAAGCTATCAATTGGGGCAGAAAAACCGTTAAAGTAAAAATCTATAAATAATAATAGTAGAATCTGATCAGCTCTGGTTACACAGGGCTGTTTTTTTTGCAATATTTTCCTTACTAAAGCTAAAACCTTACCATATAAATCCGAAATGGAAGGTCAATAGATTCCATACAAAGGACTGTCACTATTAAGAGTAAACTATAAAACAAAAAATAGACTTCCCTTATGTCGCATACTTCGACATAAAAGAAGCCTATGATCGGTTACAAAAATCAAGTTATTTTTGGGAATATCACGTTTATCATGAAATCAAACCTTCAATTTTCCTATATATTACATCCATATCTAAAATCTCAAAAGTTAATTTCCTTGATATATTATTGGAAATCATACAAATATGGTAATTTGAATCTTTGAAGAATATGCTTTCGATCTGTTCTCTTTCCTGTTTCACTCTGTTTACTTTGCCATACTGTAAATCCTTAGGACAAACAAGCCTGTTTTTCATATTTATTATTTGACCACCACTACATTTAATATATGCCTCTTTATAGCATAACGCGTTCCAATAATAATCCTGTTTTCCTTCTTTTAAGTGATGGAGGTATCTCTGTTCTTCTTCACTAAAAAAATACTTAATTAATTCTTTATTTAACTTTCTTTCACATAGAATATCGATACCTAATTCTTGTTTTCCTATTCCTAGAACAATAAAATTCTTACTATGAGATAAATTAAAATGAATCCCACCATTTTTTATATAAGGTTTTCCATATTTGCCGTAACCAATCTTAACTTTTGAAATATCTAATTTTTCACTCAATAAAGCATAGCGCAACAGTATATCTCCTGCAAATATAGTTTGCTTTCTGTACTGACTTGAACTATTGATATACCTAGCCCTATTTTCTGGCAAACAGGTATCCCACAAACTATAATAATCTGTTTTATGAATGGAATTCATATTCAATAAAAAGATCCTCATGGTTATTTATTTTTCTTTTTGAATACGATGAGGGATATTATAGTGAATGCAACCATCGTAATTAGGATCATCCATAAACTATAGGCGGATGTCACAAGCTTATCATTCATTTCATATACTATGCCGTAATGTTTCTTGTATTATAAGATCTGTTCCGGTGTCGCATCTTTAAATACAGTTTGTACCGAATCCGTCATGAATGCTTTCCTCAGGAGGACGGCCGTATGGCTTATCGGGAAGTACATGATGATATTCTGCACAAAAGTGGGGACACCACCAATAGGGACATACACCCCACATAAAAAACCTATGGCCGTTCCGACGATTGTACTCAGTGTGGAAAATGCGTTTTGCGTGTGGATGAAAAGGGTCAAGAATAAATTGATTGAACTGGATAAGGCAACCGAAAGAACAATAATGCCCAATACCTTTAAAATCTTCACCCCACTCATGATTTCACTGCCTGCCAAGACAAGAAATAGTTCACAACCCACGAAGGCAAGTAACGAGAAAAACAGACCAATTCCAAATGAATTTATAACATAGCTTAGCTGTATTGTTGATCTTGATAATGGCGCCGTTAAAAAATCATTTGTTTTTTTGCTTTCTTTATCTTTGACCATAATCCCGAATGCGCCTAGAGTTGTCGTTACTGCAGTAATCGATAATAACCCTGCGACCATCCACTCATTGACCATCGCTTTGGATGCTTTTGTGCTTCCGACAAGTTCTTTTATTGTGTCGATTTGGGTTTGTTGTAAGAATACCGCATACAATAGAATGACAATGAAAACGGACAATAAGGAAAGAAGCAATAATGTACGATCGCGACGGTATATTTTGTTATTCCTACTGATTAAGTGGTACAAGGATTTCACTGTGAGATACTCCCTTTTTCCTCTATAATGTTGATAAAGACATCATCCATACTTCCTTTTATAACCTCAAACGATTTTATTTGCCCCTCTAGTTCTTTTAAAATGCCATACGCATCTAACGTAGAAGGCAAGCGAAGGGTGTACGTTGAATTTTTCAACGTATAGGATAATCGTTTCTTCTTAAACCATGACGGGGGATCAAAAGCCTGGTTAAATATTAAATGCATACTATCAAATGCATATTCATCCTTTAATTGACTAGGTGTACCTTTTGCGACCAGACGCCCTTCTTTTATGACAACTACATTATCAGCCACGGCTGCTTCTTCCATATAATGTGTTGTTAAAAAAATGGTCATATTCGTCTCTTCCTGTAACCTCTTAATGGCATCCCAAACAAATAGCCTGGTTTGTGGATCCAGACCCGTCGTCGGTTCATCCAGGAATAATATACTCGGTTTATGGATAATGGCACGGGCAATATCCGCCCGCCTCCTTTGACCGCCTGATAAAGTACTGTAGTTTTTAGCTTTTATATCATCCAGGTTCAAATACTTCGAAACAAAATGATAGTTTTCTTGAATTTGACTTTTGCTCAAATTATAATAGTGGCCCCGGTTCATAATATTCTCATACACCGTTAAACGTTCGTCTAATATGCTCTCCTGGAATACAACCCCGATTTTATCGCGAATCGAGTTGTTTCCTTTGCCCTCACCGAGGATACAGCCATCGATCATGACATCCCCAGCGGTTTTTTTTAGCAGCGTACACAGAATGTCGATCGTTGTCGATTTGCCTGCCCCATTGGTTCCCAGAAAAGCAAATAGCTCCCCTTTTTTCACCGAAAAGGATATCCCTTTTACAGCTTCAAATGCACCGTATTTTTTTTGCAAATTCGTTACCTTAATAATGGCTTGTTCTTCCGGCATTCCTTCACCCTCTTCAATCTATACAGGAGGTTTAGATCATCAAACCTCCATCGACTGTGATAATTTGTCCAGTTATATATTTCGCAAGAAAAAATATTATTTCACTAGTTTTTAACAGTAACTTTTACAGATTTTTATTACATTTATAAATCTATGTATCCATGATAATCAATAATTGGTCGTTCAGTTTAGGAATTCCATGGTTCACTCATCCTTAAGCGAAAGGAAATATACCAGCCATAATTAATTTATTCATTATCTTTAGTTAAGTATTCCTTTATCTTTTTCTCTTCCCATTCTTTGCCCCATCTACTTAGTACCAAGGTATATAAACTATGTGCGACAATACCCAGTCCCCATCCCATTAAAGGATAAATAAACCACCAACTGCCGGAACTAGTCATCATATTAATAAAAATCAACATAACATTCACAGAAATATACCAAACTAAATGAACATATAATAACTTTAATTCCCTTACACGTTTTCTTGCATTCTCATAGCTATTTTGTGACATAATTTATCCCTCTATCGTCTTTTTAATTTTTCATTAATGCTTTTCACTTCTTGAAAATTGATCCAATAAATTACACATAAAATAACAAGATATATCGCAAGATGAATGACAAAGAACACGATGATTGCCATAGGATTCTCAAATGGGCTTTCATACCACTGCCCTTTTGCACCGCAAGCAAGTACAAGCAACAAAGAAACAGCATAATGTATGAATAGTTTTAGCGTTATCGGCCATCGCTCAATGTAAAAAATAAGTAAAGTAATACCACAGCCAAACCCAAGAATAATAGCTAAAAGAAATTCTAAAAATAACTCCTGACCGTCTATCTTATGGGTTGGATTTTGTAATAAGATAATAGTAATGATTGTATAGGAAATACTTAGTCCGATTACCATTCCTAAAAGGGAAACCTGCATAATGATTTTCATCATGTATCCCTCCCGATTCCTAATCTCTTTTTAAGACCTTTTAAATACGAACGACTAACAAGGACAGTCGTTTCATTATTCATCACGAGCTGCATCATCCCCATTCCCTCAACCTTCATAGAGGAAATTTTCGTTACATTCACAAGTGTGGATTTATTTACACGTACAAAATCTTTTTCTAATAACTCCTCAAGTTCATATAACTTACGCTTAGATTCATATTCATTTTCTTCTGTTTGAAAGTAAACCTTAGCTCCTTCTGAAAATACAAAGTAAATGTCGACAATTTTCAACATGAAAATTTCTTTTTGTAAATATCCGTCAATTACATCTGTACTCGTAGCCTTCAAATACTTCATAAGTTGTTCTATTTGGCTGCTATACTCATTTGCATGGATAACTACTTCTGGCTCGACATATTTTTCATCGATTATTAGCTTAATTTGCATAAGCCTCCTCCGCTTCTTCTAAAATATACCATGGGCATTTCATGATTTTTCAAATTTAATCATAAGTGGTTGAAAACGATCTATAACTTACCTGGAATTGATTATAAAATACATTTCATACTCTTTTTATATCGAAAAAAATAACACTTTTTAAAATCCTTTGAAGTTTACATGTAGTAATAACCTTTCAATTTCGTTTATGACCAATTTTACTGTTCCGCCCTACATAAACTAAGGTAATTTACGAATTAACAGCTAGTCTGGAATGGCAATAGGAATTAGAGATATGAAATAATACACAAGGCTGGAACAATATATATTTTAATACCATTCTCGAATCTATTTCACTATAAAATCACAAATGCCTTTTCCTTTTGTCAACTAAAACAACACAGTATCCATGTGATACTGTGCGGATTTATCTATTAAACAGGATTTGCCTAAATATAATGGTAAAGCAATCATACTCCAAATTTCCATTTTTGACCACTGCAATGAGGACCGATTGACTTAGGCAACCAAGCTTATAAACACTTTATAATCCTTAACATTTACCGAAAATTCAGTCAATGTTATGATTAGAATATCTTAATCAAAAGAGAGGTGTGCACTTTGAATATAGTCATTATAGGGGCCGGGGCACTCGGCTCCTACTTTGGGGGCAGGTTACAGCAGGCCGGGCAGGATGTTCAATACCTTGTCCGAAAAAACCGCGCCAAACAATTGAAGGAAAACGGGATCAGCATAACCAGCCCACATGGAAACTACCAATTAAACGACCTTCATATCACAGAGAATGTAAATGATATAGAAAAGGTCGATCTTGTGATTCTCGCTGTAAAAGGCCAGCATCTACAAGGCACTCTTACAGATTTAAAGGTGCTTGTTGAAAGGGGCGCAAAGGTCCTCCCGCTTTTGAACGGGTTGGAACATGTATCCATTTTACAGGACGAACTGGGCGAAGAAGCCGTCTTAGGAGGAAGCGCCTTCATCATAGCAACCCTTGATGAAAAAGGTCATGTCATTCACTCCAATGAAAATCACGATTTAATCTATGGCCCGCTTCATCCGTCACAAAAAAAGATTTGTGATGAATTCGAACAGGCTGCCGGATCAGCTATCATGAAGGCAAGCAGAACGGAAAACATATTGATCAGGATGTGGATCAAATATATGTTTATCACCGCTTTTTCCGGTGTGACAACTGCATCTAACCTCCCTATCGGCACGATACGGAGATTCCCGGAAACCAATGGATTGCTAGAAAAGGTCCTTGTTGAAATGAAGGAGCTTGCAAATGCTTATGACGTCGGTATTACTGTGGAGAATATTGCTCAAGCGTTAGAAAACATGGCAGGTTTACCTGACGAATCCACCTCTTCCATGCACCAGGATCGCCGGAAGGGCCTAACCCTCGAAGTGGAACATTTACAGGGCGGTGCACTGCGCCTTGCCGAAAAGGCCGGTTTGAAACTTCCTGTGATCGGAACCCTATATGCACTCATAAAACCTTTTGAAAATTAATTTTCGCCAATACCGGTGCTCCACCGGTATTTTTTTTTGCAGCTTAGTAATCTATCTATACCTAATCGTCATTTTAATTCCTCCTATCCCTTCAGTTATTAAAAATCCCCAAGACCAAAAAGAACAAAAAGAAAACAATATCACCAAAAGAATATTCTGATTCTTTCTTCTGTTACACTATTACCAAGTTAAGAAAGCGCTATCATATAACAAAGGAGAATGCACCTTGAAAATATTAAAAAATCTAACAGTTCAGGTCATCATCGGTATCATTCTGGGTATAACAGTCGGTTACTTCTTCCCTGCTTTCGGTGAACAACTGAAGATATTAGCTGATTTATTTATTAAAATGATTAAAATGGTCATTGCACCAATCATCTTCTTAACCGTCGTAATCGGAATTGGCGGTATGGGTGATATGAAAAAGGTTGGCCGCATCGGCGGAAAGGCCCTGCTCTATTTTGAAATCGTTACCACTTTCGCACTTGCCATCGGAATCATCGTGGTCAATCTGCTGGGACCTGGTAAAGGCTTTAACATCGATTCAGTCGAGGGCGGAGATGTATCACAATATACAACAGCCGCTTCCGAAACGGAACATGGCGCCGTTGCTTTCATTTCTAATATCATTCCTGATAATGCCGTTGCAGCACTGGCAGGCGGAGACTTACTCCCTATTCTATTCTTTGCCGTATTATTCGGATTATCCATGGCGGCAATGGGACCGAGAGTGCAGCCAGTCGTTTCTTTCTTTCAGCATATTGCCGACATTTTCTTCGGCATCGTCGGAATGATCATGAAAGTTTCTCCATTGGCCGCATTTGGAGCAATGGCTTATACAATCGGTAAGTTTGGCCTTGGTTCATTAAGCTCGTTAGGACAATTAATGGGCAGTGTTTATATCACGATGGCATTATTCATCATTCTAATCCTTGGCTCGATCGCAAAAATGTACGGCTTTAATATTTTCAAGTTCATTGCCTATATAAAAGAAGAGATCCTCTTAGTTTTAGGAACATCTTCGTCGGAATCCGCCCTGCCAAGCGTGATGAAAAAACTCGAAAAATACGGTTGCTCAAAATCGGTAGTCGGTTTGGTTGTCCCAACCGGTTATTCTTTCAACCTTGATGGCACATCCATCTACTTATCCATGGCTGCGATTTTCATCGCCCAAGCCTATGGTGTCGATTTAAGCATCTGGCAGGAATTGACCCTTCTAGGAATCTTGATGTTAACATCCAAAGGTGCTGCTGGTGTAACGGGATCCGGTTTCATTACACTTGCTGCAACATTAGCTGCCTTCCCAATGATTCCAGTTGAAGGAATGGCGTTACTGCTGGGAGTCGACCGCTTCATGTCTGAAGCACGTGCCATCACCAATCTAATCGGTAACAGTGTCGCTACAGTGGTCATTTCTAAATCAGAAGGTGAATTCAATCCAAACCAGGCCATCTCAGGTGATATGAGTGAAGTGGCCGTCTCATCGGAAAAATAATCGAACACTAATGAAGAGGTGTGCAACTTGCACCTCTTTTTTTGTATTGCTCCCTTTCTATCAATTAGCCAATTTTCTATAAATATCCAATCAAATAAATTTCAGAATCAGTGAAAAGTGTTTATACTTTTATGTAACAGGTAAAAGTATAAAGTTAAAAGTTTTAGTAGTTTGATGGATTTAACCAAATTAGGAGGTTTTATCATGAAGGATTACGGATTATTTATTAACGGTGAGTGGTCGGATTTTGGATTGGATAAAATTGAAGTGAGAAACCCCGCAACGGATGAAATAGTTGCCACCGTTCCTAAAGGCGGTGCAACTGAAGCGGCAAAGGCTGCAGATGCCGCATATGAAGCCTTTACGGGCTGGGCTGCACTCTCAGTCTACGAACGTGCTGAACTGATTTGGAAATGGCATCGATTGATTGATGATCATAAAGAAGAACTGGCAAAAATCATGACTGAAGAGCAAGGAAAGCCCCTTAAAGAAGCACTTGGTGAGATGACATATGCAAATGGCTTTTTATCTTGGTTTGCCGAAGAAGGAAAAAGGGTGTACGGCGAAACGATCCCTGCTTCCGTGTCCAATAAGCGGCTTTTCGTGACTAAACAGCCTGTCGGGGTTGTAGCTGTCATTACGCCTTGGAACTTTCCTGCAGCCATGATTACAAGAAAAGTGGCACCAGCGCTTGCCGTCGGCTGCACAGTCGTCATTAAACCGGCAAACCTGACTCCCATAACAGCTTTAAAAATGGCTGAATTAGCTGAAGAAGCTGGCATTCCAAAAGGAGTCATCAATGTCGTGACAGGAAAATCATCAGAAATCGGTGAAACATGGCTTCAAGATACGAGGGTCCGCAAATTGACGTTTACCGGTTCTACAGAAGTCGGCAAAACGCTTATGAGGGGCTCAGCTGACACGGTAAAGAAAATCTCGCTAGAGCTCGGGGGTCATGCACCAGCAATCGTTCTTGAAGATGCCGACCTTAATAAAGCGGTAGATGGCATCATCAGTTCAAAATTCCGTAACGCAGGACAAACATGCGTCTGTTCAAATCGCATTTATGTCCACGAAGCCATTCAAGAAGCCTTCATCGAAAAGCTCGTTGGCAAGGTAAAGGAACTAAAGGTAGGAAACGGACTGGAAGATGGCGTCGATATCGGTCCGCTTATCGATCAAAATGCAGTGGATAAGGTTCAAAAACAAATTGATGAAGCAATCAGCAGCGGCGCTAAGCTCGAAGCTGGCGGTAAATCAATAAGCGGCCTTTTTCTTGAACCAACCGTATTGTCCAACATTGATGACAGCATGCTCTGCATGAAGGAAGAAACATTTGGTCCACTAGCTCCCATTGCCTCCTTTAAGACTGATGAAGAGGCAATCAAGAGGGCAAATGACTCCATCTTCGGTTTGGCAGCTTACGTCTTCACTGAAAACATCACAAAGGGCATCAAATTCACCGAGGCACTTGAATTCGGTATTGTTGGCTTGAACGATGGACTTCCTTCCGTTCCGCAAGCTCCATTCGGCGGATTCAAGCAAAGCGGACTCGGCCGTGAAGGCGGACACCAAGGCATCGAAGAATTCCTGGAAGTAAAATATATTTCCTTAGGTTTGTAACCTATTTAGGAGCACTAAGAAAACGGGCCCGACTCAATTGAGTCGGGCCCGTTTTTTCATTCCAATATATCTTCTTCCAGCTTTTCCTCTTTCCGGATCCTGATGAATTTTACGATATTCAATACAATCGTTTTAACAACGGAATAAGTGGGAACGGCCAAAATCATACCGATGATACCGGCAATGTTTCCCGCGACGAGCAATAGGATGATGATGGTAAGCGGATGTGTGTTCAATTTTTTCCCGATGACTAACGGTGAAATGAAATTACCATCCAATTGCTGGATGACCGTTACAACCAGAATGACCAATAACGCCTCGGTCGGTGAATGAATCAAAGCCACAATGACCGCAGGAGCCGCTCCGATAAACGGGCCTACATATGGAATGATATTGGTTACAGCACCAATCAGCGCAAATAAGAACGCGTAAGGCAATCCAATGATTAGATATCCGATGAACGTTCCGATCCCGACAAACATGCAAACAAGCATCTGCCCTTGTATGTATGTAGTAAGCGTCCCCCCAGTTTCCTGAAGTACTGTTAAAGCTGGTTTTCTATAGCGAACCGGTACGAATTTCATGATGGCGGCCGGAAGCTTATCTCCATCCTTCAACATATAGAACAGGATGAAAGGAACCGTTACGACCACTAAAGTGATATTCGTCACTACGCTGAAAACGGAAGTTAAACTGTTCGTTATATTACTAGGTAAGTTCGTCAAATATTTTTGCAGCGAATCCCCTACTTCTTGCAGAGGTACATAATCTTGTTCCACCGTCCACAAAAACCATTTTGACTCCGCTGAATCTTCAATGAACTTCCTTGTTTGATTGAAATAATCCGGAAGGTTATTGAGTAAATCCGTAACCTGTTTGGAAAGTGACGGGCCAACCAGACCGACCAGTAAACTAATCAACCCAAGGAAAAATACGTAAAGCAATAAAATCGCCAATCCCCTTGGCATTCTCCTTTTAACGAGGAAATCAACGGTAGGGTTGAACAAAAAGTAGAGAAAACCCGAAATCAAGATTGGAAAGAACAATGTAGATGTAAAAATGACTATTGGTTCAAAAAGAAAAGAAATCTTTGTACCAACATAAAAAAGTAAAGACAATAGTAATAACTCTAACGTCCAAAAATGCAGTTTTTGCTTGAACAAATTATCTCCTCCACTATAGCAATTCTATTTAACTCCCTATTTCTAAGGAAACAACATCATAAATGCGAAAAATCCTATGTATATAATCATTCATTGTTAGCAGTTTACCATATTTCTATAACTTGGATGAATAATTATATACAAAAATAAAAGAAAAAAGCCTAAAGATACAGTTCCCTATCCTTTTGATGGTTAAGCATCATTTTACACTTTAAATCTGTTATATGTCGCAGGAAAAAGAATCAATAGGATACATCATACAAATTACTCAGGAGAAATAATCTATTTACCTTTCAATATTCCATTGATGTGACGAAAGATTCATGGATTTTCACCTATACCGGACACGGACCCAAATAAAAAAACCCCGCTGTATTGGCGGGGTTTTGAGTCTTATTTTTGATCTTGAAGAACCGCTTCAAGCATCGTACCGTTTTTAGCTAGGTTCGTATGCCATGAAAATGCTTTTTCAAGAATGTGCGGAGTTTGATGCCCGCCCGTTTGCGCAACAGCTTCAGTGAAGTATGCACGAAGCTGTTGACGGTAGTCAGGATGCGCACAGTTTTCTATGATTAACTCTACGCGCTCTTTTGGTGCCAAGCCACGTAAATCTGCGATCCCTTGCTCTGTCACTAATACATCCACATCATGTTCAGTATGATCCACATGAGAAACGAAAGGAACGATACTGGAAATCTTGCCGCCTTTTGCATATGATTTCGTTACGAAAATGCCTAGGCGTGAGTTACGGGCAAAATCTCCCGATCCACCGATTCCATTCATCATTCTTGTCCCAGAAACATGTGTCGAGTTCACGTTACCATAGATATCGCACTCTAACGCTGTATTGATTGAAATCAAGCCAAGGCGGCGGATGATTTCAGGATGGTTGGATATTTCTTGTGGACGAAGAACTAGTTTATCACGGTATTTTTCAAGCTCACCGTAAACTTGCTTCCCTTTTTCTTCAGCTAATGTGATCGAACAACCTGAAGCGAATTTAACTTTTCCAGCATCGATTAAATCAAATACCGCATCTTGCAGCACTTCTGAATAAACTTCCAAATCTTTAAATTCAGAATCAAGAAAGCCAGCGAATACTGCATTTGCCACTGAACCTACACCCGACTGAAGCGGAGCAAGACTTTCAGTTAAACGGCCAGCCTTGATTTCTTCACGAAGGAAGTTAATGAGGTGGTTGGCGATTGTTGCAGTTTCTTCATCCGGAGGCACGATTGTAGAAGGTGCATCAAGATCTGTAGAAATGACGATTCCCATTACTTTTTCAGGGTCAACCGCAATACCGATCGATCCAAGGCGATCGCTAGCTTTAGTCATAGGAATCGGTTCGCGTTCCCCTTGTTTTGCTGGTGTATATATATCATGCATCCCTTCCAATCCTTCTGGATGGGACACGTTCAATTCAATGATTACATGTTTAGCTTCTTGAACGAATATGGCTGAGTTACCTACAGAAGTTGTCGGGATGATCAATCCTTCTTCCGTAATCGCCAATGCTTCGATGATTGCAAAATCTATAGGTCCGACAATGCCTTGACGAACTTGTTCAGCTGTATGAGATAAATGCTGGTCTACATAAGTGACTTCATCAGCATTTATTTTATTGCGAATGCCTTTATCCGCTTGGAACGGCAAACGTTTGTTTATGATACCGGCTTCCGCCATATGTTGATCGACTTCCGGTCCTAATGAGGCACCAGTATAAACGTCAACTTTGAATTTTTCAGTTTTTGCTTTTTCAACTATAGCCATCGGAATAACTTTAGCATCACCAGCACGGGTAAATCCACTCATACCGAGTTTCATCCCATCTTTAATCCATGAAGCTGCTTCTTCCGCTGTAACTACTTTCCCCTTAAATTGTTCATTGCGAATTTTTTTGAAAACGCTTTCGTTCATACAAAAGACCCCCATTTTCGCTTTTCTTACACTTAATTTTACCAATCCTGTGTAATCGTCACATTCATTTTCGAATGAAAAGCCTTATATAGGGCATAAACCAGCATTTTATTCACACAAGGGAGAATCATTAAAATCCTAAAGCCCTCCTGAATTGACTTGCATACGTTTGACTGACCTGGATTTTGGAATTGTCTTTCATTATCAGTAAAAATGTAGAATGAAAATCGGGAAGGATTTCTTGAATATAGTTGATATTGACGATGTACGAACGATGCACACGAATGAATAAATCACTAGGTAAAATGAATTCCAATTCACTTAAGTTCATTTTATGAAATCCACTCACACGTTCGGACTGAATTTTAGTTTTCCTATTTTGAGCTTCCAGATACATGATTTCATCATATGGAAGCGGTATCCAGCGATCTTCCGTTTTAATGGTCAAAAATGATGTCGGTAAAATTAATGGCTTTGTTGGCAAGATGGCCGTAACCGCTCCTAAAGGATTGCCCTGGTCCATGATAGGAACACTCAGGCCATAGTAAGGTACGCCAAATACATTGCTTTCAACCTGCACCCCTATTTTTTTACGGACACTCAGTGCTTTATATGTCGCTGTGTTTTCACTGATTAAATCACCTGGTTTTATTCTTAAGTCGACTTGTTTGCTCGGTTGATAATAAATGTATTTTTCGGAATCAGCCACAGAAATTGAAGCATCCTTCGGTACAAATTCCCTGATGATATTTAAAACGGATTCGACCGTAAATTGATCCATTTCCTTTCACCTCTTAAAAGAACATATTAATAATTTCCCTATTATTCAGCAGGGCATTCATGAATTAATTCATAGTTTTTTGGTAAACTTACATTTTTTTGAATTTTCTTTTCGTAAAATTAAAGAAAAATTGAAGTAACTAAGCGAAAAGCGTCGAAAAAAGCAAAAAAATCGTATTTAAATTTATATTCTTATTCATTATAGTTGGAAAGCTCCCCGATTTCCATGGGGGATTCAAGAAAAAAGTTTCCTTATATACTAACATTTAAATGCCATAGCGGAGGGTGGAACGCATAAAAAAAGCCGCTCTCCCCATATAGGTTAACGGCTGAAAGATTATTTTTTAAAACGGGGATTTTGAAACGAGGATTTTATTCTTAGAGATAGTATCTCCTCTAGATTTTTCAGTGGCAATTCCAATAAAAAGGGTCGGTCATCAGGTTGATATACATCCTCTGAAATGAGCGTATTAACGATCTTCTGTTTTTTTGCATTAACAATTCGGACCAGTCTCCCCATTTTCAGCTCCCTTTCTTAGCATCAACGGTATCCGGCACATTAGGCCGGACATTCAGATGTCATTTTTTAACGCATCATGACCTTCTTTCCCGGTACGGATATTCACAACATTCGCCAATTCATAAATGAAGATTTTTCCGTCACCTGGTTTACCTGTACTCAAGAATTTCCTTGCTACATCCACAACATCCTGAACTGGCACTTCACACACGACGATTTCTATTTTCATTCTGTCATGTAGTGACATTTCACGATTTCTGCCTCTATAGGTTTCCACATAACTTTTCTGAAGACCCGTTCCTTTTACTTCCGATACAGTCATTCCGCTTACCCCTATTTTTGCCAGTTCCGCTTTGAATTGTTCAAACTTGATCGGACGTGTAATGATTTCTATTTTCGTTAAAACCTCGGACATATGAGCAACCCCCTCTTAAATGGATTCGTGATAAGCTTTTTCTCCATGAAGTGTAAGATCAAGCCCCATTGACTCATCTTCTTCACTGACACGCAACGGCATGAAAAGGTTAATGACTTTAGCAACGATATAAGTGACCACTGCAACGAAGATATATGTCGCAATGATCGCTACAAGCTGCTTCCACAACAAGTTGAAATCTCCATAGAATAAACCATCTGCACCGTTTTCGTTAACGGAAGTGGTCGCGAATAAACCTGTAGCGATGCCACCCCATGTCCCGCCGATCCCGTGCAATCCAAAAGCATCAAGTGCATCGTCGTAACCCAGTTTATTCTTCAGGAAGTATACGCCCCAGAAACATACTGCACCGCCAATGACCCCGATGATGATGGAAGAGGCTGGGGTTACGAATCCGCAAGCAGGTGTAATGGCAACCAAGCCAGAAATAGCTCCGGATACCGCACCCAGCAATGTTGCCTTTTTATTAGCCATATACTCAACGATCAGCCAGCCTATAATACCAGCAGCGGCTGCAACAGCTGTATTGACGAATACATTCATCGCCACTTCATTGATTGTCAGTGCGCTTCCGACGTTAAAGCCGTACCAACCGAACCAAATTAATGATCCGCCAAGGAATGTTAAAGGAAGATTATGCGGTGCACTGTCTCCCGACTCTTTCCTTTTACCTAACATGATCGCTAAAACCAGACCTGCAACCCCTGAAGAAATATGAACAACGTTGCCGCCTGCAAAGTCAAGTGTCCCCAGTTCCGCCAACCAGCCGCCTCCCCATACCCAGTGTGCAACGGGAGCGTATACGAATAAAGACCAAAGGATCGTAAAAATCAGGAATGCTGAAAACTTCATCCGCTCGGCAATGCCACCTGCAATGATCGAGACGGTTAAAACGGCAAAAGTCATTTGGAATAACATGAACAAACTATGAGGAATTGTTTCGCTGTATGGTCCAGGTGCAAAGCCTACATCCTTTAAGCCAACCCAGTCCAGACCGCCCAGAAGTGTATTACCAGGTGAAAATGATAATGAATATCCAATCAGCACCCAAAGAATCGAAATGACAGCCAATGGCATATAACTATGCATTGCCGTATTCAGGACATTTTTACTTTTTACCATCCCTCCATAAAATAGGGCAATCCCTGGTGTCATTAACCAAACCATCATTGTCGCCAAAAACATGAATACCGAATCTGCCATTTGCATACTGTTTTTTCCCCCTTGTTTTTTGTTTATGTTATGTTTATTAACACTATTATGTTATATTTTTTATCATATACTTAATTTTCTAATAATTCAACTTAATTTTTATATTTTACTAATAAATGTTAGATTATATAACATCTCCATGAATAAAGGACCAGTAAATGTGATTTTTTTAGTTTAATCATTACTTTTCCACATCTTTACGACTCCATGGGTGTTACATTTCACCCTCCACTTATGTCCCACCTTGAAAAAACCACTAAAAAAAGGGCCCTCCTATTGAGGACCCTTCAATAAATATTCATTAACAGCAACGGGACACTTTCCCGCCCTTTGCGTTATACCGTTCATCCTGGGCTTCGCAGAAAAATTCTTTCCTGGTTTTCACGGGCTCTTCTGGATGATGCATTCTCATATGCGCCACATACGTATCATAACTTGGCACGCCGACGAGCAAACTGACGAATTGCTTTCTGTAGCTGAGAATTGTAATTATTCTTTTCAACATTGCCTTCCCTCCCTTATGACGACCTTGATACATAAGGCGTTTCATGTAAATCTATTTTCTGGTTCTTCAAGACTTTTATCCATAACCTAATGGCAGAAATCAGGACCGTGATCACCACGACCATGAAGATGGCACATAGGGCAGCATCCACATAATCATTGACGATAACCCGCTTCATCTCGACCAGATTGGCTGCCGGAGCAAGAACTTCCCCGCTATCATAAGCCGCTTTAAATTTATCCTTATGTGCTAAAAAGCCAATTGCCGGGTTTTCGTGGAACAGCTTTTGCCACCCTGCCGTCATGGTCACTATCAACAAGAATGTAGTGGGCACAAGAGTGACCCATGTGTACGCTTTTTTGCCCATTTTGAAAAGGACCGTCGTCCCAAGCAGCAACGCAATGGCGGAAAGCATCTGATTCGCAATTCCAAACAATGGCCAAAGGGTATTGATCCCGCCAAGAGGATCAATGACCCCTTGATAAAGGAAGTACCCCCAACCGATTACACAAATGGCAGTCGCAATTATATTGGGCAGCCATTTATTCGTTTCGGCAAATGGTTTATAAAAGGTGCCGATGATATCCTGTATCATAAAACGTCCCACCCTGGTTCCTGCATCAATGGTGGTCAATATGAACAATGCCTCGAACAGGATCGCGAAATGATACCAGAACGCCATCAGGGACGCCCCTCCAATCACTTGCGAGAAGATATGAGCCATGCCGATAGCAAAGGTTGGAGCTCCTCCAGTACGGGATATAATGGTCTCTTCCCCAACATCGTCTGCAAGGCCGGTAATCATCTCAGGTGTCACAAGGAAACCCCAATCGGATATCGTAGCAGCCACTTGCGCTGGTTCCGTTCCCACAACGGCCCCCGGGCTGTTAATGGCAAAATAGATACCTGGCGTCAATACACAGGCGGCTATCATCGCCATGATGGCTACAAAGGATTCAGTCAACATCGCCCCGTATCCGATTGGGCGTGCATGCGATTCGCGTTCAATCATTTTAGGAGTTGTACCTGAGGAAACGAGGGCATGGAATCCCGATACCGCTCCACAAGCGATCGTAATGAATAGGAACGGGAATAAATTTCCGGAAAATACAGGTCCTGTTCCATCGATGAATTGAGTGACGGCAGGCATTTCAAGGCTCGGCATGACAATAAAGATACCAAGTGCAAGTCCGATGATCGTACCGATTTTCAAGAATGTGCTTAAATAATCGCGCGGTGCCAATAACATCCATACAGGCAAAACGGAGGCAACGAAACCATATACTATCAACATGATGGCAATCGTTTCCCCGCTGAAAGTGAACATTGGCGCCAATGTTGCGCTTTCGGCTACAAAGCGGCCGAAATATAAAGCGAGCATCAAAAGTATGATTCCGATAATCGATCCTTCTCCAACCCGTCCCGGCCTTATATAACGCATGTAAATGCCCATGAGAACAGCGATCGGTATCGTCGAGGCAATCGTGAACATCCCCCACGGACTGCCCACCAGCGCTTTTACGACAACCAGGGCAAGTACCGCTAATAAAATGATCATGATACCGAGAATACCGATCATCGCTATCAAGCCTGTAATCGGGCCAATCTCCTCTTTGATCATCTCTCCCAAAGATTTGCCGTTTCGGCGCATCGAACCGAAGAGAATGATGAAATCCTGTACGGCACCAGCCAATACAACTCCGACTACAAGCCATAGCGTCCCTGGCAAATATCCCATTTGCGCTGCAAGGATGGGACCTACGAGAGGTCCTGCTCCGGCAATTGCTGCAAAATGGTGGCCAAACAACACCCATTTGTTTGTAGGGACATAATCTTTCCCATCATTATTCGCTTCCGATGGAGTCTGGCGATTGTCATCTAGCTCAAACACTTTCCGTGCAATGAATTTACTATAAAAGCGGTATGCAATTGAATATACACAGAGTGCCGCAGTGACAATCCACATGGCATTGATGCTTTCCCCCCGGTTTAGCGCGACGAAACCAAAACTCACCGCACCCAATGCAGATATGACCCCCCAAAGAATAACCGACTTAAGCGCTTTCATTTTTTTCCATCTCCTCTCTATTGATCTAGTATGCAACTATAAAAAACCTTCATTTATAAGGGGCCAGGGCTATATTTCTCCCCGTACCCATTAAATTTAAAGAATTTTATATATATTCTGAATTATATGTTACCATAAGGTTTATTAGCAATAGCAATTTAGTCAATTTGTAAAGTGTTTTCCATTATTTTGTCGATAATTACCTATTATCCCACCAATATGCATTTATGAATTCACACATTCTTTATAAAAATCGCACCAGGTAAAAAATCCCTTTTTGAGCATCATTAAATGAAACGGAAGTTGTCCTTGTTATGGGACCAACACAAAAAATGTGCGCCTGATGGCACACATTTTTTCTTTATCCTATCTGATTTTCCCTTAATGAACTGAGGTTTAGATCGTAATAAAAACCCCTCTGCCGCAACAATTCATCATGGGATCCTTTTTCAATGATCCTTCCTTCATCAAGTACAAGGATTTGATCACTTTGCTGAATTGTATTCAATCTGTGGGCAATGACAAAACTTGTCCTTCCCTCCATCAAGCGGTGTAATGCTTCCTGGATTTTAAGCTCGGTTATCGTATCTATGCTACTTGTCGCTTCATCCAAAATCAATAAAACGGGATCAGCTAAAATAGCCCTGGCAATCGATAATAACTGGCGCTGCCCCTGACTTATTCCACTGCCATCTTGATTCAAGATGGTTTCATATCGATCTGGGAGTTTCATGATAAAGGAATGGGCATTGGCAAGCTTGGCTGCATTCACCACTTCTTCATCTTCTGCCTCCAGCCGGCCGTAGCGGATATTTTCACGAATCGTACCTTGAAACAAGAAGGAATCCTGTAAAACGAAGCCCATATGCTTACGGAGACTGGACCTCGTCACCTGTTGGATATCCTGGCCGTCAATCAATATCCGGCCGCTGTTCGGCTCATAAAAACGTGCAAGAAGATTAATGATCGTAGTCTTACCGGCCCCCGTGGGACCTACAAGCGCGATGGTCTCCCCCTTTTTTGCATGGAAACTAACATCATATATCGTTTGCTCTTCATCATTATACGAAAAGGAAACACCCTCAAAGTCCACCTCACCGCGGACATCACGAAGTTCAGAAGCCTGTTTCTCATCCACTTCCTCTTCTTTTTCATCAAGTATGGCGAAAACCCGCTCAGCGCCGGCAACAGCTGAGAGGAGTGTATTGAATTGGTTAGCCAGGTCATTGAGCGGACGGGTGAATTGCCTTGAGTACTCGGTGAAGATGACAATTACCCCGATGGAAACCGTACCTATGCCACTCAGCGCCAAAAATCCGCCGACAGCGGCTATTACCGTGAAACTTAAGTTGTTCAGTAAATTCATCAGTTTTGGAATCAGCCCTGAGTATGATTGTGATAGAAATCCGGCTTTCTTTAAATTTTCACTCCGGATGATAAAATCACGGATCACTTTATCTTCCTGTGAAAAAGCCTTTACGATCCGTTGTCCGGAAATCGTTTCTTCTATAAACCCGTTCAGTTCTCCAAGGTTCTTCTGCTGTGCTTTAAACAGCTTTCCCGTCCTGTTCGTTATCCACCTCAGACCGAAGAACATGAGAGGAACGATGAATAAGGTTAAAACGGTTAATAAAGGGCTCAAATACAGCATAACTCCGATCGTCCCGACCAGTGTCAGCACACTTGAAAAAATCTGGATGACGGAACTATTCAAAGTGGAACTGACATTTTCTATATCATTCGTGACCCTGCTCATCAATTCCCCATGCTGACGTCGATCAAAAAAGGGAATGGACAACTGGTGAAGCTTTTTGAATAGTTGATTGCGCATCGCATAAACCGTATCCTGTGCGATTCCGATCATCCAATAATTCTGAAGCCACATGGATAGGGAATAGAATATATAGACTCCGAGAAGCCCTAAAAGAAGGCTGATCAGCCCCCCGCTATCTCTTGTGACAATATAATCATCAATGGCCATCCCAACAAGAAAGGGGCCAAGCAATCCCAAAACCGAGCTTATCAGTACCATGAAAAGGACACAAAATAGCAGGCTTTTATTCGTTGCCAAGTAGGGAATGATCCTTTTTATCGTATTCCAGGAGTTGACAGGTTTAGACTTTGCCTTATCGGGAGATATTCTTCGACTCAAGCGAAATCCCCTCCTCCCCAAACTGTGAGTGAACGATTTTTCGATAAAGATCGCTTGTTTGCATCAAATCCTGATGTTTCCCCAGCGCAAGTACTTGACCGCTTTCCAGCAACAAGATATTGTCAGCCTCCATGGCTGTACTGATTTTTTGTGTAATGATGAGCGTTGTGCATGTATAGCCCTTTAAAGCGGCAAGCAATTTACTTTCCGTCTTCAAATCCAGCGCACTTGTACTATCATCCAGAAGGAGAATCTTCGGTTTGCGCACCAATGCTCTTGCGATCGATAAGCGCTGTTTTTGCCCTCCCGACAGATTCACTCCTTTTTGCCCTAACTGGGTTTCATATTGCTTCGGAAGTTTCATTACAGTCTCATGGACCTGAGCATGCATGGCTGCAGCCATGATTTCCTCCATCGAGGCACCTTCTTTTCCCCAAGCGACATTATTCTTTATGGTACCTGAAAATAGCAGGGCCTCTTGCGGTACATAGCCGATCCTGTTCCGCAGCGAATTCAAGGGAATATCTTTCAGATCCTGGCCATCAATTTGAATGGAGCCGCTTTCAACTTCGTATAATCTCGGAATCAGCTGAAACAGTGATGTTTTCCCTGATCCTGTCGCTCCTATGATGGCAAGCGATTCTCCCGGATCGATGGAGAAGGTCAAGTTTTTCAATATCGGGGTTTCGGTTCCAGGATAGCGGAAAGATACATCCAGAAACTTAATGCCTCCCCCATTGACGGCCCCACTCTTGCTTACCGCCTTACCTTCATCAATATCTATCGGGGTTTCAAATATTTCCGTCACACGTTCCGCTGAAGCCTTTGCACGGGAAATGACCATGATCAGCCATGAAAAAACGGAAAGGGATGCCGCAATCCTCGTGGCATAGTTGACAATCGCCACAACTTCCCCTACCTGTATATCTCCCGTTGTTATAAATTCACTTCCAAGCCAGAGAATGATCAGAATCGCCACATTCATGACCAGCATCAGCACAGGCATCGTCGTTTCAATTAAACGAAGGGAAGACACAGTCTTTCTTTTCAACTCTTCATTCGCATCATCAAATCGGCCGATTTCATGCTCCTTACGAAGAAAAGCTTTGATCAAGCGCATGCCTATCAGATTTTCCCTCATGACACCATTGACATTATCGAGTTTTTTCTGGACGAGCTTAAACAGCTTAGCCGCCCGTTTCATAACCCATCGCAAGAAGAAAACAAGAACCGGAATTGAAATGACCAAAACAAGGGATAATTTCAAATCGACCGCAATAGCCATTATCGCTCCGCCGATTACGATCAATGGCGCCCTCGCCATGATACGCAAGCCCATAAAAACCGTATTTTGAAGTTGGGTCACATCATTTGTCATCCTTGTTATCAACGAGGAAGTCGGGATATTATTCAAATTCGCAAAAGAAAACGCCTGTATTTTACCAAAAAGGCTTTTCCTGATATCATGTCCAAAGCTTTGACTTACATGTGATGCCGTAAAGGAATTAACAATCCCGCCAAGAAATGAAAAAACAGAAAGCCCAACCATGACACTTCCCCATTTAATCACCACCGATAAATCTTTCTGCAAAATGCCATCATCAATTATTTTTGCTATAAATAAAGGTTGTAACAGCTCTACCCCGAGCTCGACAATCATTAAGGATAAAGCAAGAATGATCAAAAGCCAGTACGGCTTAAGAAATGAGGACAATTTTTTCATCTATGACACCTTCGATTCTCCGTATGTAAATAGCATCTTTTCATCCTCTCATTATACATTTTTATACAGATTTTTTAAAAGATTTTAACTGTTTTAAAGCATTGGTAAAAATCTTGATTTTTTTTTATAAATACCCTTGACAAATAACAGGAAATAAGCGAAAATTCTAATTGATAATGATTTTCAATTTCATTATTGATCTCTGAAATTTGATAAGCAATTACGATATTCTCTTATCGTACCCTTTTGATATTGTACATAGATACAATGTCGCCCCGGCTTCTCTGTGCCTAGTAAAATTATATGCTCATTAGCGAATGCAAGTCACTAGAATATTGCCCCCTCTTTATTCAAGTAATTTATTCACGTTGGAAGCATATTAGGCAGCCGGGGATTATTTTTTTCAACTATTAAATTTACATATATGATTAAAGGAGCAGGATGATCATGAAACTAGAAGATATCATTAAAGAACGGCGCAGCATCAAACGATTTAAAGACATTCCTGTTCCTATTGATACCATCCAATCATTATTGGAAACTTCAACATGGGCACCGAACCATAAATTGACCCAACCGTGGCGCTTCGTCGTGGTTCTGGGTGATAGCCGCTTAAAACTCGCAGAAGCAACCCGTGCATTCATGGAAGGCAAAGAGAAGGACCCTGAAAAGAAAAAAGCAGCCGGACAGCGAGGATATAATAAACTTATAGGTGTACCGATGTTTGTCGCAGTGATCATGGAAGAGAATCCGAATCCCATGACACGTGAAGAAGATTATGCGGCTACAAGTGCCTTGATTCAGAATTTCAGCCTGCTTGCCTGGGAACAGGGAATCGGGATGATATGGGAAACATACGGCATGATACATAGCATGGAGTTTCGTGAAGCTTTAGGCGTGAAACCTGGCGAGAAGATCGTGGGCAGCCTTCACGTTGGCTATCCCGATATGATCCCTGCCCCGCGTCCAAGGAACGCGATCGATCAACTCCTGACCATTATGGACTAACATAAAAGGAAAGCCTCCAATCTTCCATTAGGAGGCTCAGACTGTAGGCAAACTCGATGAAAATCGAGTTTGCCTACAGTTTTTTTATGACTTTTACAATTTGAACGTTGATCTCCTCTCCAGGCACTCGCTTTCCGTGGGCGGTCCGGGCTTCCTCGGCTTACGCCTGCGGTGTCTCCCCTTGACGCGCTTTCCCCGCAGGAGTCTCGCACCTTACGCTCCAATCAACTTTGTTTTAATATACAGATAGAACTTATTCCTACAGTCTTTTTTGTATTAAATATAGAAGTATTAAACTTGAGGTGATAAGGATGGCTTTCTAAACATGATTCTATTCAGCGAGATCAACTCAAAGTGAATATTTTAAACCAATTGGGGATAACATCCAGAAGCAGCATTTGTCTTAACTTTATAGTCTTTCCCAGCTTTATAATACGAATATACCATACCAATTCACTGCAATAAGTATCCGCGTCTTTTAGCTCAGATTCAATATCCCCATACGGTCATTGCCACTATCATAAAGTACCAGATGAAAAGTCCAGCCGTATGTATAGTGACTAAAAGATTGATCACAAAAAAACCCCCTTCTAAAAGGAGGTCACTGATCTATTATTCTCAAAAGAACTCGTGATATAATGCCTGAATCGCCGTCTCTTCGTTGTGCCCTTTCACACCGAACATCATGCTTACCTCAGAAGAGCCCTGGTTGATCATCTCAATATTCACCTTTGCTTCGGCCAAGGCTTTTGACGCTCTTGCCGTTGTACCGACATTATGACGCATCCCTTCCCCTACAACCATGATCAAGGCCAGATCATGCTCCACATTCACTTCATCGGCATGCAGCTCTTTCTTGATTCGGGAAATGATTTTATTCTCGGCTTCACCTTTCATCTGATCCTGCCTTAGAATAAGCGTCACATCATCGATGCCTGATGGAATATGCTCATATGAAACTCCATAATCTTCGAGGATGTGCAGCAGTTTCCGGCCAAAACCAACTTCCCGGTTCATCAAATATTTGCTAATGTAAATACTGCAAAATCCTTTATCACTTGCAATCCCAATAACGGGCCCGTTCGTATTATCCCGTGTATTCACAATGCGGGTCCCTTGTGCCGCCGGATTGTTCGTATTCTGAATATGGACAGGTATTCCCGCACGGAATGCAGGAATCAGCGCCTCATCATGAAATACCGAGAAACCTGCATAAGAAAGCTCACGCATCTCACGATAGGTTAGTTCCCGGATTCCCTTCGGATTGGAAACCACATTTGGATTCACCGCATAAACGGCATCCACGTCCGTAAAGTTCTCATACAAATCAGCTTTGACCCCATTCGCAAGAATCGAACCAGTAATATCTGAACCGCTTCTTGAGAAGGTTAACACATCACCATCTAACGTATATCCAAAGAACCCTGGGAATACAACGATTCCTGGTTCATCACGCAGAGCATATAACCGATCATAAGACTCTGGCAGCACCTTGGTGAATCCACCTTCATCCGTTACGATCAAGCCGGCCTTCTTTGGATTGATATACTGTGCCTCTACACCACGGCTTTGAAAATAACCTGCGACCAGCTTCGCATTATTATCCTCGCCGCTGGCCTTCAAGGCATCCAGATAGCGCTTCGGGTTAGTTTGGTCTGCATGCAGCAGTGCCATTAAATTCTCATGAATCCCAGTGATGACACTCTCGGATATATCCAGCTCTTCAGCAATGCTCGCATAGCGGGATACAACATCTTCTATCAAATGCTCTCCGTTATCCCCGCGCAGCTGCTGTTCCGCAGCTTCAATCAATAAATCCGTCACCTTTATATCATCGGAATTGCGTTTTCCTGGAGCCGAAACGACCACAATCTTCCTCTCTGGATCAGAAACAACAATTTCGAATACCTTCCTCAACTGTTCACCTGACGCAAGTGAACTTCCACCAAACTTTGCAACTTTCATCTCGACATCCCCTATTTTCGTAAATATTCTGTCAAAATCAACTCTCCCTATTATTACGCTTTTTCTCGAAACAATCAAGCGGAAATTCCATTATAGGAGGACATTTGTATTTTTAAAAAGGACAAATCATCAGGACGACTGATAAAGAATGGCTAAAAACAAGGAAAAAGACAACGGGCATATGCCCATTGTCTCTCCTATTCTTTAGCGATTATCCACAGTTTCCGGGTATAAGTCATGGTTCATCAAGCGGTAATGCGCCATTTCCTCATACTTCGTACCTGGTTTCCCATAATTCGTGTAAGGGTCGATGGAAATTCCGCCCCTAGGTGTAAACTTGCCCCAGACTTCAATATATTTAGGATCCATCAATTCGATTAAATCATTCATGATGATGTTCATGCAGTCTTCATGGAAATCACCGTGATTGCGGAAGCTGAATAAATAAAGTTTCAAAGACTTGCTTTCCACCATTTTCACACTGGGAATATAGCTGATGTAAATGGTAGCAAAGTCCGGCTGGCCCGTTATCGGACATAAGCTAGTGAATTCCGGGCAATTGAATTTGACGAAATAATCCCGGTTCGGATGCTTGTTATCGAATGACTCAAGGATTTCAGGCGCATAGTCAAATGTATATTTTGTTCCTTGATTCCCAAGCAGTGTAATATCTTTTTTTAATTCTTCTTCTTTTCTTCCAGACATGAAAAGTCCTCCTAATCCCACGTTTCAGGGAGATTCATAAAATGGGCCTCTATATAACAAAAACCATATCTCCTCAAAGATATGGTTGATTCGCGAAAAATATCAAAGCCATAGTTTTTTTAAGAGGGTGATGCTATGAACCTCTCCCGTTTATCGGGAAATATTTTAAAATTGTCTTAGTAAATATAAAAAAAAATAGTCAATCTGTCAATGCAACTCTCTTAAATTGGGTTTGATTCCTTTATATATTCAGTTTAAAATGGAAAAAGCAGTTCAACCTATAAGAAAGAAGAGAATATACACATGTGGATTTTTGCAGCACTCATCACAAGCTTATGTTTCGGAATCAATAACAGTATTTTCAAATGGAGCAGCGGAAAAGGATATTCCAAGATACATATCCAATTTTTCTTTTATTTTTCAGCTTTTATTTTGTCCATTATTTATGGAGTATTTATGGATGGTTTACAGCTGAACTGGCTGTCCATCATGCTTGGTGCAGCAATTGGTGTACTGAACGCTAATGGTAACATCCAGATGGCAAGCGCCTTTGAAAAAGGGCCGGCAAGCTTGACATCACCATTAATCGCAGCGAATGCAATATTCCCCATACTCTGTGCAGCTTTAATTTTTCACGAACATATTTCTTCCTTGCAGTGGAGTGGAATCGTCTGCATGTTTCTCGCTACATTAGTTATCCAGTATACACCTAACGCCAAAGGTAACCATCAATATGTCCCTTGGATCATGCACACATTATTCTCCATCTTATCATTTGGTGTGCTCGGAATTCTAATGACGACATCAACACGTCTTCATTTAAACTCCCTTGATATCCTTGTATCAATGTATGGAGGCGGAATGCTTTATCTTCTTTCGGCTCTGGCCTTTAAAAAAGAAAAAATCAAGCTAAAGGAAGTCAAAATCGGTTCCTTAGTAGGTTTTTTAAGCATGATAGGCTATGGATGTTATTTCTTTGCATTGAACACCGGGATTGCAAGCATCATTTTCCCTGTCGTCAGCCTGAACTGTTTAGTTGTCGTATTCGCTGGATGTTATTTATTCAAGGAAAAACTAAAAACCTATCAAATTGCCGGTGTTCTTGCAGCATTAATCGGTATTATTTTAACTAAAATATGAATATAATTCGTTTACAAAAACAACCTGGCTGTCATGTGTACAAGCCAGGTCATTTTCTATTTAAACGGGAAATGGGGCAGGTCAAAAAAAAAAAAATGTTGACACATCCATAAAAATATCAGATAATTTTGAATATTAATTCTTTCAATTTTACTGCTTTTGAAATGTTTGATTATTCTTCTGCCATGGGTATAAAAGAAATAGGTACAACCACCTCATTTAATTCTGAATCAAGAAAGGAAAGATGCATAATGGTAAAAGTTACAGTAACAGTAGATTTCCAAGGAAAATCTTATCAAACTAACGTCCTTACTCAACCGGGTACAGATCATGAAGTAATTTTACAACAAGCCCTTCATCAAGTTGAAAAGCAATGGAAAGCATAAAAAAGCAGGCATCGCAATAGATACCTGCTTTTTTATTACCATTAAATAATATCCAAAATATTTTTCATATGCGCTATTAAAGACCCTCTTTTAGCAATTCCCTCCTACTTAAAAACACAAAGACACTAAAATTCAGTCGTCAGTTTGTGTAAGTAAACCTCTCAATCTGAATAACAAGTAATTAAGAATTTTCTTTAATGAAAAAAGTACCTAAATGAATAAAAGACTTATAAAAAATGACGATCTTTTAAAGGACCGTCTCAGACTTTAGACAATTTAAACGTTAATTTCCACTCCAGGCACTCGCTTTCCGCGGGCGGTCCGGGAGCCTCCTCGGCGCCTTTGCGCCTGCGGGGTCTCCCTTGGACTCGCATTTCCCGCAGGAGTCTCGTACCCTCCGTTCCAATCAACTTTGTTTTAAAATTTAGATAGAACCCCTTTTGTCTACAAACTTGATAATAATTGATTTTTGGTTCTTTTAAGCTAAGTTACTTATTAATGGCACGGAACGTTCTTGGAGGCTATCGGAAAACAAACTATAAGAAATGAGTTTCTTCTTGTACTGTTTAACTACATCCACGCGGTCATTGTAAATGTACACAAATAACTTAACATCAATTTTGCCTTTTTTAGTATCAATGACCAATGGAGTCCCACTGTCCTCTGGATGTAAAAACAATTGCTCGTTACCCGGGAATATATGATTTTTCTTCAAAAATCTGGCGTTATTAAAATGATTAATAACTTGAATTTTTTCTTCACCTTCCAAACGTTTTCCGTCAAAGGATACGATCGCATTCCCGCCACTAATTTCTGAGTGTATTTTAAATTTGCTGATAATCCAATTAACAGCATCGGTTGGAAGACAGGAAACCAATATTTTTAACAAACTTAAGATAATTGTCAAAATCAAAACCGGCAATGTCAATTCATCATCTCCGCTACATTTATAAATTATTTCTTTCTTATATAACTTATTATATCAATAGGGCTGGCAGTTTTTCTTAGAAGATGTGTCCGTTCTATTAACGTTTTACTTTGGTAAAACATTGTACTTAAACGCAATTTCCCCTTAATAAATATAATGTTCCGAAATGGTTATACTAAACAAAATGATTTCATCCAAATCCTTCTTAACAAATTTATACTTATTAAAATACAAAAAACTGGGCGTCATCAAGACGCCCAGCTTTTCCGGAATCGATTATTGATATCCCCAAATCATTGTTAGCATTGTACCGAAAATTGTAACCAATGCAACGAACAATCCGTAATAAACGTTTGTGTAAATCGATGCTTTATCTTCAGACTCACCTGCGTGCATGAACATAACTAATTGCAGTGCAGCTTGCATGAAAGCTGTAACAAGAAGGATGATCATGGCCATTTTTAGTGAGAGATCAAACATAATAACTGATAGTGCGACCAAAGTCAGGACTAGAGAAAACGCAAATCCCATAACTTGGCCCCGTGGGAATAATTCTTTCATATTACATCATTCCTTTCAGATAGACGAAACTGAAGATGAAAATCCAGACAACGTCCAAGAAATGCCAGTAAAGTGAAAAGATGAAAGCCTTGTTTGTTGTTTCTGGAGTCATACCGCGCTTTTTGATCTGCATGACGATGAAGGTTCCCCAGAATAAACCAAGTGTAACGTGAGCTCCATGCGTACCTAGTAATGTAAACAAACTAGATAAGAAAGCACTTGTTTGAATGGTTGCTCCTTCATGTACATACTCCACGAATTCATAAATTTCGACTCCCAAGAAGCCTAAACCAAGAATAAGGGTGATAATGAAGAAACCAATCGTTGCTTTCTGTCTGCCAAGTCTCATTGCATTGATTCCAAGACCTATGGTAAAACTACTTGTTAAAAGAAAGATTGTTTGGAACATTAAGGTTGGGAGTTTAAAAAGATGTTCCCCTGTTGGACCATTTCCAGTTCCATTAACCAATACAAAATAAGTGGCGAACAGTGTAGCGAAAAGAGCTATTTCTGCTCCTAGGAAAATCCAGAATCCAAAAATCTTTAAGCGATTTTCTTCCGTGCTATATTCTAGTGGCAGCGAGTTATCTATTTTCATTACTTAGCACCTCGCAATTTATTTTCAGTTTCTTCGATCTCTTCAACAGAGATATAACGTCCGTGATCTTTTTCGAATGAACGGTGAATCATACAAGCAAAGATACCGATCGTTGCAATGATTGCAATGATCCACATGCTGAATACCATCGCAAAGCCCCAAACGAAGAAGATACAGCTCATGATAAACGGCACACCACTGTTATTTGGCATATGGATCTTTTCTACTTTACCGCCAAATAACTTAAAGCCTTTTTTCTTTGAATCCCAGAATGCTTCTGTAGAATCAACTGTTGGCACAATTGCAAAGTTATATTCAGGGATTGGTGTATGTGTAGCCCACTCTAGTGAACGTGCATCCCATGGATCGTTTGAAATATTTCTTGACGCATAACGAGTGCTCCAATAGATATTGTACACAATAAGTGCAAAACCTATTGCCAAGCCAATCGCTCCAACGAACGAGAGCATATTCAATGGACCATACCCTGTTGATTCAGAGTACGTATACATACGACGTGCCTGCCCATCTAAACCAGTGATGAACATCGGGAAGAATGTTACATTAAAGCCGATTGTAATGAACCAGAACGACCATTTCCCAATCTTTTCGCTCAACATGAAACCGAACATTTTTGGCCACCAGTACGTGAAACCAGCAAGTACGGCAAATACAGTACCAGGGATTAAAACGTAGTGGAAGTGAGCTACTAAGAACATTGTATTATGGTATTGGTAGTCAGCACTTGCCATTGCAAGCATAACCCCTGTTACCCCACCGAGCGTGAAAATCGGAATGAAAGCTAAAGAGTATAGCATTGGAACGGTAAACACGATTTTACCTTTCCAAAGTGTGAACAACCAGTTGAAAATCTTAACACCAGTCGGGACGGCAATTGCCATCGTGGTAATCGAGAAGATACCATTAACCATTGCACCGTGACCCATTGTATAGAAATGGTGAGCCCATACAATGAAAGATAGAGTAGAAATAGCTACCATGGAGATAACCATCGAATTATACCCGTACAGGTTACGACGTGCAAATGTCGAAATGATTTCACTGTAAATACCGAAAGCCGGAAGAATTACTATATAAACTTCAGGATGTCCCCAAACCCAGAACAAGTTCGCCCAAAGCATATCGCTACCGCCATTGGCCATCGTAAAGAATTGAGTTCCGAATAGACGATCCATTGTCATCAACGCAAGTGCCACTGTCAATACAGGGAAAGCGAAAACGATAATGAAGTTTGTGATCAAGATAGACCATGTGAACATTGGCATTTTCATTAAGTTCATGCCAGGTGCTCTCATTTTCAAGATTGTTACGATAAAGTTGATACCAGTCAGTAATGTACCGATACCAGCTATTTGAATTGCAATCGCGTAATAGTTCGAACCTACTGATTCACTGAAATCGTTACTTGCCAGCGGGAAGTAAGATGTCCAACCTGCATCAGGAGAACCACCGACTACGAAAGAGATGTTAAATAGCATTGCCCCCATGAAGAATAACCAGAAGCTTACTGCGTTCAGACGTGGGAATGCTACGTCACGCGCTCCAATTTGCAATGGTGTGACAATGTTCATTAACCCAATGATAAATGGCATAGCCATGAACAGGATCATGACGACCCCGTGTGTTGTAAATACCTCATTATAATGCTGTCCATCCAAAAGACCGTTATCTGGAATAGCCGTTTGAGCACGCATCATAAGAGCATCGACGCCACCACGGAAAAGCATAAGCAGTGCTGCCAAGATGTACATGATACCAATACGTTTATGGTCAACCGTTGTTAACCACTCACGCCATAAGTAACCCCATTTTTTAAAATAGGTAATTCCGGCAACAACCGCAATCATGGTTAAACCAATGGCAACCATGGATGCATAAATCGCAGGACTTGGATGAGGTACGGCAAATCGATCAAAGTAATCCATACTTTTGTGACTCCTTTCAGGAAAATATTCCTTATCTTGTAAACCTAGTTGTTTTATCGAACGAAATTAATTCTTAGTGATCATGATTCATGTTGCTGTGTTCTGAATGTTCCTCGTGTGAATCCTTGGAATCATTTTCTTCCTTATCAGAAGATCCGTGGTCATGACCAGCATTTTCCCCTTCAGGAGCTGGAGAAAACTCTAAGTGAGTTCCAGTGTAAGTGGATTGTCCCACATGACCAGGTTTTAATAATTCATTGAATTTTTCCTCAGTAATCGGTTTAGCAGTAGCTTTAATTTCATCTACCCACTTATCGTATTCTTCTGCAGAAAGTACATTAACGTTGAACGTTTGCTGAGCAAAACCTGAACCACTGAAGTTTGAATTTCGACCCATATACTCTCCTGGTACATCAGCTGCTAAGTGCAACGTATTAACCATGTCCGACATCGCGTATTTTTGTCCTCCAAGTTGCGGAATCCAGAAACTTGAGATTGGACCGAATGAGTAAAGTTTAAATTCAATTGGTCGGTTAGTAGGTAAAAACAGATAGTTGACTGTTTCGATATCTTCTTCCGGATAACTAAAATGCCACTTCCAGTTGGAAGATGAAGCATAAATAATTAAAGGTTCCTGATCACCGTATCCTTTAGGTGTTGCCTCAACTTCATTTGTTGTTTTAACAGTAACAACGGATAGGAAAGCGACGATTAGAATTGGGATCGCAACCCAAATTATTTCAAGAACCTTACTTCCTTCAATATGAGGCGGTTCATAATCATCACGTTGTTTGGAAGCACGATATTTCATTATCATGAAGATATACAGTACCATAACGACAAGGACGACAAAGGCCATTGTCCATATCGAAATCATAATAACATCTGCTTGTGTTGCAGCTACCGGCCCTTTAGGGTCCAAGACCATTAATGGGTTATCGCAACCGGTTAGCACAGTGGCAATAGTAAAAAGTATAGTTAATAGAGCCCATTTTATTTTCATAGTACTACCCCTTTCTTACATAATAAAATTCCAATTGGTAATTATTCGGACAAAGTGTTACCATGTTCACAAACCCCGACATACCAATATTAATCCCAAGTCTAAAAAAAGACAATACAAAGTGACATCTGTCACATAAAGTTCATTAAAGAGCAGTAAGAAGATGGTAAATGAACTGAAATGTTCGAAAATCTTCAGCAAATGAAATATAATAAATGTTTCATATCTTGCCTTTGAAAATTTCACTTATCAGTACAGGATTGCAGATAGTACCGATCCTCTTTCCATTTAATATTACTCTAATATAATGAAATAAAAATTTCACATTATATTCACTGTGTATATTGCCTCAAAACTCTTAAAGATTATGAATTATATTACCTATCCTGTCAATTAGGTATTTATCGTTAGAAAACATGATTTAAAACGGATTTTTTTCACTCGGCCATGGAGGTTGGTAAATGGTAGACACATTGGACACGATATTGTCTCCATGCTTCAATATCCTATGATCCAACACAGGTCAATATTATATATATATAAGGAAACGACGAGTTTGAAATGAAATTGGGTTCTTTCGCAATCCTTATGGCCTGTCAGTATTTTTAAAACAGCCGTTTAGCAATAGGCTTGGTAGTAGTGGTTCTATCAAATCCCCTTTAGCAAAACCCACTGTCCTATAACCCCATATTGATACCTGTATCCCTTTTGAATTTTTAATTAAAAGTACATAGAAAAAAATCCACGAAAAAAGGACTTCTTAAAAGTGTCCTTTTCTCGTGGATATAGTTTAAAATGTAACAAATCGGTATTTCGATTCTGATATACATAAAATGAAAGCGTATTCATTGATTGAGATCAAGTTGACTCAAATTCAGCAAGTTAGGCAAAAGAACAACTAGTTCTGTTTAGAAAAACAGTATATTGCCCTATATTCCTCGTTTTAGTTACTGAATTCTGTACTTCTGTTTGTTGGAGCTTTAGCCTTTGTTTTCATTTTTATGATTTTAGTCGTTTCCGGTTCAATTCTTTTGCCTTTATGTGTATTCATTACCATTTCTTCTGTCAGGACAAAAAATATACCAACTAGAAAAATGGCAGCTGCGCTTAATGTGATGGCGATTCCAACAGCGGTAAATATATAATCCTTATTGTAATCGCTTACAAAGAAACTTAAAGCAAAAATAATAATTCCGATTACACAACCTGTGCCCGATACCCATTTAACTGCATCTAACATCTTCTGATTAGCTTCCATAATTTCATCCCCTTTCTTTCTATTTTATGACATTTCACAAATTTGTCAAATCTTTTCTATTTTTTAACATATCCACGATGAAAACCTTGACAAATAGAAGGCGCCACCATTCACTTTTAGGTATTCAAGACTATATGAACAAACTGCAAAAACAGGGCAAATACACTATCTATTTTTCCGATATTAACCTTTTGAATACTATAAAAAAACTTCCAATAAAAGACCCCTGTTGAATAACCAGGGGCCTTACCTCTTTCTATGGTTTTTGCAAGGTGATCGTTACCGTTTTCTCTTCAGTGCCTCGATATACTTTAACCTTTACTTTATCGCCGATTTTCTTATCTGAATATAAGTATTTCCTTAATGCTGCAGCAGTATCAATTTTCGTTCCATCAATCTCAACGATGATATCCTGTTGCTTAAGCCCTCCATTCGCCGCAGCCGATCCCGCTTCTATACTCGTCACCATTACGCCGGACTTTACGGCTTCTGGAACATTTTGAATGTAATATTGCGGCAGTTCTTCCATACTGGCCAAGCTGACTCCTAAATATGGGCGCGTGATTTTTCCATTTTCAATCAGCTCCGTAACAATCGGAATCACATCATTACTTGGTATGGCAAACCCTAAGCCTTCCACACCGTTTTCGGAAATCTTCAAACTGTTTATGCCGATCACTTCCCCAGCGGTGTTGATCAATGCACCCCCGCTATTGCCGGGATTGATCGCTGCATCTGTTTGAAGGACATCAAGTTCCCACTCCCCGTCCGAGGTATCGACTGAAATGGAGCGTCCGGTCGCACTGACGATCCCTTGTGTAACCGATCGTGAAAAATCAAGTCCAAGAGGATTGCCAATTGCCAATACTTCTTCACCTGGACGCATGCTATCGGAATTCCCGAATTTAATTCCCTCAGGTGCCATCGAGGCATCAATTGTCAAAACCGCTAAGTCCGTCAAAGCATCAGCCCCTACAACAGCTGCCGTTGCCTTTTGTCCATCATACAATGAAATTTCGACTTCCTTAGCTCCTTCAATAACATGATTGTTCGTGATGATATAGGCTTTCCCATCAGCTTTTTTATAGATGACCCCTGAGCCGGTGCCGCTTTCAACCGTTTCGCTCTCCGTGCTTTGCCGCTCGTACGGGTACTGGTTTTGCATCTCCTGTAAATTCACGACCCCGACTATCGATTTGGATGCTGATTCGACCATCTCGGCCCTATCATTTGAATCAGTACTCGTCGATAACTTTTCCGCCGTGACACTTTTATCTTTTTCAACACTTTCCGTTTGCTGTACACCTGCCGTTTCGGTTGACTCATTCACTGAACTACTCCCTTGATCTATAAAGTCCCCGCCAAATAGAAATACAGACGATGTAACCATAGAAGCAACCGTTCCGGAAACAAGGCTAGTTAGCCAAAGAGACTTTCCCTTTTTCCGTTCTGCCTTCACTCTGACCTGCTCATCACCATTATAATTCTCCATCTTTATCCCTCCTATGATTTTCCTTTATCCTTTACTTGACTCAATCATAAACAGGAAATATTAAAAAATTCTTAAGAAAATAAGAATAGGGCAACATTTTCACAAAAATTATAAAATTATATCGAATCCTGTAATTTGCTGCTGCACTGCAAAATAAAAAGGCCTCAACAGGGGCCTTCAATTCGACCATACAGTTATCCTACAAGACTTCATAAACTTCTTTAGTCTTCTTATTCACTCCATACCAGCCCCAAGTGGTTTTGTGGCCACTTTTCTGACTAGGTTCATCCACCTCGAAAACATGAAAAATGTAATCTCCCTTTTCAGCATCATGATCATATTCGATATCCAAATTCGGAAAATTTTCCATGTCCACATAATCCATCACAAGCTTCTCTGCCTGAGATTTACTTAATGTTCCAACCGAAGCCTTGCTCTCTTCTTTGCCTATTGTATCCGTTGCCGCCTCATCTTCTAGTTTGGATCCAATGGTTCCGTCCACAGTTGCTTCCTCCGCCGGTTCCGCCTTGTCATTTCCCTCTACTTCTTCAATCGTGGCGGATTCTGATACCGGTTGCATTTCCACCGCCTTTGAAACCATTAGTTTACCTTCCCGGTATTTTGCTTTATATGCGGTTGCTTCTTCAAAATCGCTTTTGGCCGAATCAAAATCCTGTTCGTCGTATTTCTTCATTCCACTCGCCAGAAAACCTGAAAGATCCATTAACTCCCTTGATTCCGGTGTTTTTGCTTCTTTATAAGCTAATACAAATGCCTCATGGGCTTCTAAATAATTTTCCTCATTCAACTGACTTTTCCCTAAATCCATATTGGAATCATAATTCCTTGTTACGCAGCCTGAAGCAATCAACACCAAAAAAATAACCATGATTGACCTCTTCACTATATCACTCCTTGATTTTCCATATTATTCTGTAAATTCATCTTATACCATTTGATAAGAAATCCGATACCTCTATTTCCTATCTTTTTCATTAAGGAAATGTTTACATTGATGATTAACTTTTTACAAATAGTGGTACAGAATAGATAAACGCTTGAAAGGATGATCGCAGAATGATGCAGGAAAAACAGACCTATCATGTCGATTTGGTCAGCGGCGACGTACTCGCACAAAAACTTGAAGAGAATCCAAGCTTCACTGTACACGCAACCGATGAGGAACTTGCAGAATTGAAACAATGCTTGGAGGAACACCGGACAGATGACCTGGAGGCATATGCCCGTTCACATGTGCCCTACCTTCTCTATCATCATGACCGGGCAAATGATAAATACGATGCAGCCATGAAAAGGCTTTATGCCCTCATTTATAAATTAGGGGATGAAACGGCACGAAACCATATTGAAGAAATCGGCATATTGAAAGATAACAAATTCGAGGGACAAGAAGAAGTGCAAAAGTTCAAATAAGAAATAGGAACAGAACCTGAAATCCAAAGGTTCTGTTCTTTTATGATCAAGTTCAATCAAAAATGTTTTCCTGCCCCCAATAAAGGAAATACAAGATTCCATTTTATGATTCATTAATCAGTTTTATAAGCAGAGTTCTTTCAATCTACATATTTATCCTTCAAATAATCTGAACCAATACCGCCAATAACCATCAAAGCAAATGGTAAAAAATTCGCTAAAACTGGCATGCTTTTTAAAATGGTAATATCTGTGCCGGCAAATTTATTAAGTCCAAAAATAATTAATTTGGACACTAACAAAAATGCTCCTATTAAAAATACGATATCAAAAAACATTTTCCTTTTTGGAAATGCTAACTGCTTACTTTCCCTTATTATTTTCTCTTTCAATTCCTCGTCACTCCTTAATAATTCATCTACCGTAATTTGAAATAAATCACTTAAATTAATGAGTACTTCAATACTTGGATAATTTTTTCCCGTTTCCCATTTGGACACAGATTGGCGACTCACATGAATCTTCTCTGCAAGATCATTTTGTGACCAATTTCTTTTCTCCCGTTCCTTTTTTAATCGTTCGCTAAAAATCATAATGAGTTCATCGCCTTTCCTGCTCCTAGTATATTGAGATGAATTATGCAAAGTAAAGATAGTAATAAGCGCATTACTATGCAACTTATGGGTGACACCGAAGAAAACCTTGATATATCAAGGGAGTCCGTTTAATTTTCCGGAACTGCTGTAGAAAGTCAAAATTTCAAAAAATTGCAGCCAGTTAACACGAAAGTGGCAGAGAAAGGCCTTGTAAGATCGCTTCCATAATTTCACGAAGCATTTATTACTCTTGCGGCTTTTGCAATTCCCCATTCTTCAGGATGATTCCGTGAGTAAAAAACATAACGGAAACTGTTCTTTATAGATATCATTTCCTCATTATTTGTAGTTCAAATGAAGGTCATGTTACTGAATCGTTTTAAAGATATTTTTTACCTTGCCTTGAATATATAATTCTGCAAAGAATCATACTTTAAGAAGGCCCCCAATGAGAGGCCTTCTTCCGGTACAAACTCAGTTATTAGTTGTAGAAAAAGTGTTATAAGGTCCAATTGATAAGCAATCCGGCTTGAGCTAACCCACCGCCGAAACCATATAATAAAACCTTCTCACCAGCACTGACCTTCCCTTCTTTTAATCCTATTTCTAAAGCTAATGGAATTGTTGCTGAAGAAGTATTTCCATACTCCACTAAGCTATATAAAGTTCGCTCGATTGGAAAGCCGCTTCTTTCACATATTGACTCGATCATTCTTAAATTTGCACTATGCGGTACGAACCAATCAACATCATTCAATTGATATTCAGCATTTTTCATCACAGTTTGCATTCCTTTTGGAACGTTCGTGACAGCCCATTTATAAACCTCACGTCCATTTTGTACAAGGTTGCCGCTATCATTTAAGTCTTCACCATTTATGCGTGTCGATAGGTTTGTACTATATAAATGTTTTCCGCCTTCTCCTTCCGAATATAAATGTGAAGAAATAAAACTTGGCTGTTTTTCATCATATTCTACAAGAACTGCTCCTCCGCCATCTCCAAATAAAATACAAGTGGCTCGATCTTCATAGTCCATAAGTTTAGATAAAGTATCAGCTCCAATAACAAGAACTTTCTTGTTTAAACCAGATGTTACCAATCCATTAGCTACATGCAGCCCATAAGTAAATCCTGCACAGGCAGCGTTTAAATCAATAGCTCCAGTATTCTTAATACCTAGCTTTGCTTGGACTAAAGATGCTGCACTTGGAGTGTTGAAATCAGGTGTAAAGGTACAGACAATGATCATATCAACATCTTCGACAGATTTATCATACCGTTCCATTAAATCCTTTACAGCTTTATAACCTATATCACTAGTAAACTCCTCTTCATGTGCAATTCTTCGTTCTTTAATACCAGTACGTTTAACAATCCATTCATCATTGGTTTCAACCATTTTTTCTAAGTCTTTATTTGTTAACCTTTTTTCAGGAACATACGAACCTATCGCAGTAATACGTGCTTTGGATTTGAACATAGAATAGCCACCTCGTGTGTATGAATTGCATCATTTTATAACTTGATATTAACACCTGGTACTAATTATAAAGCAAAAAAAATCTTATGCAACTAACCGTTACATTTAAACCCATAAGAAAAAGAGCGGGGCGGGGCAAATCAACTACTTTAAAGAAAAGCACCTGTTAGTTTAATACAATCTCTAGAGAGACTGCCAAAAGTCATCTTCAAGACATTCCCTCTAATAACGTATTTCTTACAATTATACTGATAGCTTGAATAAATTCTGCTTGCATCACTGAACTTGTCAAAAAAAATCCATACTCCTAGTTGATGCAGATCTTACTTATTTATGATGACGACAGATTTGATCTTGTCTTTCTAGGTTTTGTTCGACTGCATATGTAGTGCCCCATTCACACATTGTATTTAATACAGGTACAAATGATTGACCTAACTCAGTTAAACTGTATTCTACTTTTGGTGGTACCACTTTA
Source organism: Bacillus sp. T-10(2022) (assembly GCF_056502895.1). Lineage (NCBI taxonomy): Bacteria > Bacillati > Bacillota > Bacilli > Caryophanales > Bacillaceae > Bacillus > Bacillus sp. T-10(2022). Next base: position 550,994 of record NZ_CP113518.1, on the reverse strand, counting down.
TATACTTCTCTCCGGACAAGCCCATCTCTTTCCAGCTGCTTTAATTGGTCGGTTAAGACTTTCTGGGTAATGGCCGGTATTAGAATATAAAACTCTTTTGTCCTCATTGGTTTTTGACTCAGAAAAAAGAGGATTAAGCATTTCCACTTTCCTCCTACAGTATTCATGAAAATATTTATTCCCGTATTTAGGCTCTTCATTCCTCATTCCTCCTGAATAGGCACATAAAGGTGGCTATGCCACTTTATTGTGCGTTATTTTCTTCTACATCATGGGTCCATTATACTCTGATTATAAAGCAAATATAACATTGGGAGTGAACACGATGAGTGTAAGAGAGACTATAGAAAAAAGACGTTCCGTAAGGCAGTATGATCCCGATTATAAAATTAGTCCAGAAACGTTGGCGACACTTATTGAAGGAGCCAGTAAATCGCCTAACGGAAACAATATTCAAGCAACACGATACCTAGTTATAGATGAACCATATTTAAAGAATTTGTTACTGCCCATCGCTTTTAATCAACAACAGGTAATTGAAGCCTCAGTACTGATTGTTATACTAGGTGATTATCAAGCATTTGAAAAAGAAAATATCATAATGATACATGAGGATGAATTTCAAAAAGGTTATTTTGATGCATCAGTAAGAGATTATCTAACAAACGCGGCAATCAATTATTATCTAAATAAATCAAAAGAAGATTTAAAGGTTGAATTAATAAGAGACGCAAGCCTGGCGTCAATGTCGTTAGTTTTATTGGCGAACGAGGCAGGTCTTGAAACCATTACAATGTCAGGGTATGATTCCGAACAATTAAAGTCAGCCTTAAAAATTTCTGATAGGTATTTAGATGTTATGCTTATTGCCATGGGGAAAGGAATTAAAGAAGGTCACAAAACAGTAAGACACGATGTTAACAAAGTCATTTATAAAAACAAAATATAGTGAGTGTAATTACTTTTTTAAAATTCGGATATTGGAAATTAGTGTGGAAAGAGGGTTAAAAAGAACCCTCTTCCCCTATCTCTTATAGCTAAAACTCACCGCTAGCTATCAGCCTCTTAAATCCTCTACATACAGATTTATCACTATATTAACGTAACGGATTCATTTTAATAAGTTACAGCGAGCGCAAGGGCCAGCACTGTTCCATTGACGATATCCATCGCATAATACGGAACGGACATCATGATCAGCCCATTTTGAAGGATTCCGATCAGGACTGCTCCGACAAAGGTTCCAAAGGCATTCGGCTTCCCCGCCCCTAAAACGGAGGAACCAATAAAGGCTGCCGCGACGGCATCCATTAAATAGGGTGACCCTGAATTGATTTCCGATGTCATGACCCTTGAAGCAAGGACAATTCCCCCGATTGCAGCAAATAGGGCTGAAAGCAAATGGCAAGGATTTTGTTTTTATTAACCGATATCCTGGAAAGTCTAGCCGCTTCCTTATTTCCCCCAATCTAAAAAGGAATCAATCACATCTCTTACAAATTCCCATTCCAGGCGCTTTTGTTAAAAACCTTCTTCACCCACTGATGTAAGTCTGTATTATTTTCTTCACGAACAATTTTGGCTAATTCAAAGCCGTACATATCCCTCCTATGTAAAAGTGACAGGATGAGCGTGTCTATATGACCTTTTAAGACTTCCTTATTAATATCCTTTTTTTTACATATTGTAATTATATACTTTATATTACTTTATATTGCAAGGTATTCATTTGATAAAATATTACAAATTCAACTAACCGTTTTTTTAGTTATACCTGATTTAACACTCTCCTTTAGGTAAGTACCTATAATAAAAGTGCATACTTACGTACTTGCAGAGTGCACTTTATACTTAAAATAAATAAAAATTAAGGAGGAGAAATCTTTGAAAACTCTTGTTATCGTATCACACCCAAGTCTAGAAACATCCGTCATAAATAAGCGGTGGGTAGAAGCGCTAAGGAAATATCCGGAAAAGTATACAGTACACGAATTGTATAAGGTTTACCCTGACGGAAACATTAATGCGGAAAAAGAACAGCAATTAATCGAATCGCATAGTAATCTTGTTTTACAGTTCCCTTTTTATTGGTTCAATTGTCCGCCCCTCCTAAAAAGATGGCTTGACGATGTTTTTACTTATGGTTGGGCATATGGTTCAAATGGAGGCGATAAATTAAAGAATCGCAAAGCTGCTTTAGCTGTATCTGCCGGAATTAACAAAGAGGATTATAGGGAAGGGGGAAGATATCGCTATACACTTGAACATTTATTATCTCCCTTTGAAACTACCTTCCTGTACTGCAATGCAGACTATCGTTCATTCTTTGCGTTTTATGGTGCTGAAAATGAGCCGTCTGCAAGCGAATTGGAAAAAAGCGCACAAGATTATTTGAATTTTGTCGACAACCTTTAATAGGCAGTTTCATTAAAGAAGTATTTCCTTGTATAGGAAATACTTCTTTTGATTTAATCAAAATAGCTAAACCTACGGCCGTACAATCTCCTGAGCTGGCAAACTGTTTTTCTCTCCCCACTCGCACATCATATTTAACAATGGAATGAGGGATAGACCACGTTCAGATAATGAATATTCTACTTTCGGAGGTATTTGGGGAAATTCCTTGCGTATGATAAGGCCGTCTGCCTCCAGCTCTTTTAACATGATGCTTAGCGTTTTAAAGGAAATGGTGCCGATACTCCGCTTCAGCTGATTATGCCGCATAACCTTATTTTCAGACAGCCAATACATAATGATCATTTTATATTTGCCGCCTATTAAGGACAACGTATATCCAAAGCCAGTGTCATTTGGTTTCACGCCAGTAGGAACACAGGTTTCGCGCATAAGTTTACACTCTCCTTTAGATAAGTATATGATATGAATGTTCATACTTTACAATAGATCATTATCAATCTTATTAAAAGGTAAATAAGGTCCCTATAAAAGTTTACTATTGTAGACAATGTTTATATTCTAACAATGAGGGAGCAAAAGGTCCTCCTGCCCCCATTTTAGCAAAAGTAAAATGGTGAAGATGCGAAAATTTATATCCATGACCCGTCCCTTTAAAAAAGGAAAAATCCTGTTGTATTTCCAACAGGATTTTTATCAATCTTCTAAATTCACAATTATAGGATTTCTGTCATTTTAATGTTTTTGTTTGTAATAGGTTACAGCGAGCGCAAGGGCCAGCACTGTTCCTTTGACGATATCCATCGCATAATACGGAACGGACATCATGATCAGCCCATTTTGAAGGATTCCGATCAGGACTGCTCCGACAAAGGTTCCAAAGGCATTCGGCTTCCCCGCCCCTAAAACGGAGGAACCAATGAAGGCTGCCGCGACGGCATCCATTAAATAGGGTGACCCTGAATTGATTTCCGATGTCATGACCCTTGAAGCAAGGACAATCCCCCCGATTGCAGCAAATAGAGCCGAAAGCAGATAGGCAAGGATTTTGTATTTATTAACCGATATCCCGGAAAGTCTCGCCGCTTCCTTATTTCCCCCAATAATGTACATATAACGACCGTGCTTCGTATAAGTCAAAAAGATATGAGTCGCTATCACAATGACGGCCATGATCAGGATTATCCATGGTACCTGGCCAATTTTGGCGAAAAACGGGCTGATCAGTCCTGTTGCGAATGTCCCGTCGGGCATGACCATATTTTGTGAAACCGTGGCCCCTTTTGTATAGGTAAGGGCAATTCCCTGGATAATGAACATGGTAGCCAATGTCATCAGCATGTCGGGAATTCTCAATTTAACGATCATGAATGAATTCAAGGCCCCTACGACAAGTGAGGCACCGATCGCAGCTAATATAGCAATTAATGTATCCTGTGAAAACCAGACAAACATCGAGATGACGATGGCATTGGCCAATGATGCGACGGAACCGACGGAAAGGTCGAAGCCATCTACGGTCAGGGATATCGTAATGCCGATCGCAATGATGGTCACGATTGAAATGGAACGCAGGATGTTGACCAGATTTGTAGTTTGAATGAAAGATGGATTGGACACGGCAAAAATTCCAATCAGAATGATAATCGTCAATATTGTGCCGTATTTATAGAAAAAGTCGAATAGTTCCACCTTTTTCTTCGCTTTCGCTGTCTGTGTAACAGGAATGGGTATGCTCATTCTATTTTCCTCCTGTTGAATAGAATAGTAGTTCTTCTTCATTCGTTTTACTTGTTTCTAATTCGATGACAGTGCTCCCGTCATATAACACATATGTCCGGTTGGTAATGCCAATGATTTCAGAAAGCTCGGATGATGCATAAATGATCGCTTTCCCATTCCTTGCAAGCTCTGCAATCAATTCGAATATATCCTTCTTGGCTCCAACATCGACCCCTTTCGTTGGTTCATCGAATATGTATACATCCGCATCGGCCATAAGCCATTTCCCGATGGCTACTTTTTGCTGATTGCCACCTGAAAGGTTTTCGACATTCACTTCCCCTGAAGGAGTTTTAATGCCGAGACTTGCGATCATTTCCTTCGCTCTTTCCTTTTCCGCCTTGCGATTCACGAAGCTGAATGTCTTGGAGAATTTGCCAAGACTGGCTGCCGTCAAGTTCGCCGAGACTGATTCCTGAACAAGGACCCCTTCTTTCCTGCGTTCCTCAGGTACAAGTGCCAGACCGCTTTTTACTGCTTCGTGCGGTGATTTCAAGGAAAGCTTTCGACCATTCAGGATGACTTCGCCCGCTGTGATGGCCGTATGGCCGAAAAGGGTTTTACACAGCTCCGTTTTCCCAGCCCCGACCAACCCTGCCAAGCCGATTATCTCGCCTGCTTTAATATTCAAACTGACATTTTTAACTTTCTCTGCATCTGACAATCCGTTCACTTCCAGAATAACGTCGCCAATCGAAGCATTCACTTCAGGAAACTGTTCATCCATGGTTTTCCCAAGCATGTTCTCTACAACTTCGTTACGGGTTATGTCTTCCTTCTTTCGACAAGTGACACCCTCCCCATTCCTCATGATCGTAATTTCCTCACAGATTTCAAAAATTTCGGGCAGACGATGTGAAATGAAAATGATTCCCACGCCTTTTTGCTTTAATTCATTTACAATTCGAAAAAGTTCTGTCGTCTCCGTATGACTTAACGGAGCAGTTGGCTCGTCGAGAATCAAGAATTTGCATTCTGTCGAAACGGCTCTTGCTATCAGGACCATCTGTTTTTCAGCCAAGGTAAGGTCTCTTACCAGCTTTTTCGAAGGGACACGAATTTTCATATCTTCAAGAATAGAAGCGGCTTGGTTGTGCAGCTCTTTCCATTGGACCATCTGTTTTTTTCCCATGTTTTGGACCATATCATTCAACATTACATTTTCCCCAACCGTTAAATAAGGGATGAGGGCGGTATCCACTTCCTGATAAACAATTTGAATGCCTTGTTCTTGAGCCGCTTTTGGCGAGCGGATATCCCGCTTCATCCCATCGATAAAAATGTCACCTGAGTAATGAACATGGGCTCCCGATAAAACTTTCATTAACGTCGATTTCCCTGCTCCGTTTGCACCGACCAATGCGTGGGCTGTCCCTGATTTCACGGAAAAATCAACATCACTCAGCGCCTTCACCCCCGGAAATTCAATCGAAATCTTCTTCATTTCTAGTTGCGTGCCCATGTCCATTCCCCCTTATTGAACAGACACTCCCTTCTACTTAAAGAGAGTGTCTCTTTTTACTTTTTATAATGATCTTTCAAAACTTTCATCCAATCTTCTTCAAATTCCGTCGATACACCCCAGCCATCGACAATACCAGACAGATTTGCCATGTTCACCGCTTCTTTTGACGCTTGGATTTGCTTTTGTGAAATAAGTGAAGCCTCCAAGTCATAGGTTTGCGGCGTTTCTTCGCCCGCTAATTTTTTAGCCAATATCCTCATATTCACTGCACCGATCAACTTGGGATCCACTGCTGCCGTGTAGGACCATGAGCTATCAGCCGATTGGATTTCCTGGAGATCTGCATTCGAAACATCTATTCCATATATCTTCACTTCATCACGGCCTGCCTCTTTAATCGCCCGGGCTGCACCGATAGCAAAGGCATCCCATGTTGCGAAAATGGCATCCAATTTACCTTTAGGGTATTTATTCAGCATTGCGGCTACAGCATTTTGTGTCTGAACTGAAGTATCAGCAGATGCCACTCCGAATCTTTCGACTTCTTTAATTCCAGGATTTTCTTTTAATTTTTCCTGATAGACTGCATTTCTTCGTACCATTGGAGGAAAACCGTCCACCCAAAGATATGCAATTGCCGCTTCACCTTTCTGTTCTTTTATCAGTTTATCAAATGCCAGTGTTGCCAAAGCTTCATCATCTTGTGAAGTTAATGTCACGCCTTCTATTTTAGATAGATCGCTTATTGAATCGAATGTGACAACGCTTTTACCTGCATCAACCAACTTTTGAACGTCATTTACAGTTGCTGCATCATCTCCATGTGAAATGATATAGCCGTCATAATCTTCCTCCAAAGCCTGCGCTATCGCATCATGGAATTTAGCCGTATCACCATTGGCTGTGTACGTATCCACTTGAAACCCCAGTGCTTCTCCTTCTTCCTTCGCCCCCGCCAGGTATTGGGCCGTATGATCATCACCGCCAATTTTACGAATCACTTTGATTCTGGCTCCATCTCCATCAGCAAATCTTTCCGGAACATTTTCAAATGATACTTTTTCTTCTTTCTTCGATTCTGTGGAACTCTGCCCTGTAGAGCAACCCGTTAAAAGCAAAGCCGAAGCGATGGCTGAAATGAATATCCCTTTAATAGACCTTCTCATCTTGTTTCCCTCCATTTTTTCTTATTAGTCTTATCAGTTAAGTTGGTGTAAATCCCAAAATAAAAACCTCTCTAATATAGAGAGGTTTAATCGGCTGTTTTGCAGACTTGTCCCTCTCTTATCTGTCAAAACATTTCTGTTTTGCAGGATTTAGCACCAATTCCTAATGGAACGGTTGCTGGGCATCTTAGGGCCAGTCCCTCCGCCACTCTTGATAAGAGATATATGTGTTGCGTTTTCGTAATTATCACTTTATAGGGATATAGTCGTAAAGTCAATAGATTTTTGAATATTTGAAATGTTCCCCGTTATTTTTTATTTTCTTTGTAGTTGGGCTAGACGCTTTTTCTCAATCTTTTCAAGCCTCTCCAACTGCCTTAATTTCACTTCGAATAAAGTGATAGGGTCACGGTAAACTTCCGGATTTTCTTTCATATGCTCCAATGCAGCCTGGTAGTCTTTTATTTCAGTCTGCGTTTGCTCAATCGTTTTTTGAAGTAAGGCAAATGAACCGCGATAGAAAAGGGAGATGTCACGATCCAAAGATTTTTCAAACAATCCAAATTGGGTAAGGAAACGTTCCGTGATCATTTCCGCAACATCCAGGTAATCTTCACTTTCCAGGTATTTCTTATAACGATTGTACATATTGGCTTTATTTTGCGGTATCGCCCCAAACAGCTTCCCTGCCCCTTTAAGCAGTAATTGAGATGGAGTCCTGCGCAAAAGGATATTGACGTTTTCGATGCGGATACTGCTTGTCATCCGGTCGGCATCACGGCGCCAGTCATCCAATACCCTGAAGTCGCCTGCCAGCGTAATCCGTTCTTCTTTGTATAATTCATTGAATCCGGCACTCATCTCATCCATAAACTGCTGGCTTTGTGTGAACTCCATTTGGGAACTGGCAATCCAGTCTTGAAGAGAACGGTAATATTGAGGCATGATCTTGTCAGAAATGAAGTTTTGAATCCGCTCATTCATTTCCTGGTTTAACTGTACATGGACCTGACTGAAATCACTGCTTTCCGTTAACGATTTAGAACAATCCCTCAGTAACTCAGGAATTTTTGAATAAAGCTGATTTTTCACTTCGTCCTTAAGCAGACGATACGACCTTATGATATTTTCACTTTTTTCTTTTTCCAAATCAGCCAGTTGATTGACCGCCCCATTCAGCTTGACTTCCATCTGTTCATTCCAAGAGATGGAATGCTCGCATTTCCGCTCATTGGCTGCCCGTTTTTCTAACAGATAAGATAAAGTTTTACGAATGAATGCCAGAATTTTTTCAGATCTTCTTTCCTTCCAATTATCATCTTGATAATTCGATTGAAGGAAGGCTGAAAGGTCCTTCAATTGCTGCCTGCTGTCATAATGTTTGGAGAAAGCGAATACTTTCGCATTCGGGAAATATGCATTCACTTTATCCCATGTTTCGTCTTCCATCCGGACTGCGACCTGATCACTGTATATCGTATCCATTTTATTTAATAAGAAATGAATCGGCAGTTTCGGAGCCATCATTTGAATTTCCAATAACAGATCCCGTTCGCTGCCGGTGAATGGCGCCCGGGCGTCAAGAACGAACATCAGGCCATCACTGCCATGTAAATAGCCTTGGAAATCGGATTCCACGCTTTTTTCCCCATTGAACCCCGGTGTATCCAATAATCGCAGATGATTATTTCTTAGGTAGTCACTGATGATCGTCACATCGACAATAGTCCCGCGCTGACGGCGTGTTTCATCCAAATCAGTTAGCTCCTCGACAACCTTGCTATCTGTATCGGTAATTTCAAGGATTTCCAAATCATCCCCGTCTTTGACACTGACTAGGGAAGAATGATCTTCAGCGGCAATGCTCTCGCCAACGATTGACTGAATAAAGGATGTCTTGCCATTTCCTGTACTTCCTGCAAGAAGGAGATTGAAATTCCGGGTATCCTTAAGCCCGTCTACCATCCATTTAAGCTTATTGCCAACCTTTAAATCATTATCTTCAGCCCACTGGATAATGGAATTGAACAGTTTCTCTCCCGCTTCCAGTCCGCCACCCAATTTAGGCGATTTCGAAAGCAGGCTCTCTGCGTCCTGAATGACCAACGCATTGATCGTATCCGGGAAGATTTCATTCCAGGACAACGCGGATGCCGCCGCAAACAGCGAGAGCTCCCCGTCTGCGATTTTGAGCCAGTTTTCCAGCAACCTTGGCACGACAGGACTTAATTCCTTGATTAGATGCGTTCCTTCTAACAGACCTGCATATGCATCCCTGTAATAGACGGAAAGCTCATCCCATACATCCGCATGGTTCAATTCGATGGTATCTATCAAGTTATTAATCACTCTTAGCCATTCGAAATAAGAGTCCGTATATTTATAGTTTTTCCACAGGGCAACCGTCACCTTTTCGAAACGTTCCTGGTCGAGTGTGTAAAGCGAACCAAGGACAGTTGAAAAATAATCCGGATCCATCGATTGGGCAACACCTTGCTGGATATACGTTTTCAGTACATCGAACCAGCCCATTGATTCTGTACGGATACTTTCATTCGCCGCTAATACAACCGCACTGTTCCAATCCTTTTGTTCTTCAAAAAAGGCGCGTGCAATTTCCGTGACATTCGGGTAGTCCGGTTGGAACTCGACCGCTTCTTTCACGACATTGGAAGCCAGGTCATTTCTCGATTCCACTATGTACAGGGAAAACAGTTGCAAAAGAACCTCTGTTTTCAAGACCGCTTCATCCGTATCGACGGATTTATAGATATCCTCTGCGGTTGAATACATTTCCAGTTCAAAATAAGCATCAGCGATGTTTTTCTTCGCCCATGAACCAAGTTCCCCTTCTATGTTTTCCCATTTAAAAATGGCTGCCTCATAGTCATGATGCTGAAAATATATTTCTCCTTGAGCAAATCGAATTGCGGTTAAATCCGCTATTTCCTTTTTTTGTTCCACGAGAAACATTTCACCCAAAGCTTGAATGGGGTGCTTCCTTGTATCCTCAATCATCGTTTCATAATATTTTTTCCCGATCAGACGTTCGTCCATCTTTATTCCCCCGATATATTTCATATTTTCAATTAAAGGATAATCACTGATTCTATAAGCCTTCTAGTAGACCTAACATTCAATCTATAGGTTCCTTTAGTTAAAAAATCATTTACAAAACCTTAAAATGTTATTTTAGCAAAACAATATGGTAACAACATGTCACCACTCTTACAATTTTAAAACAGAAACAATTGGAACTGTAATGTTTTTAATAAACCGATACAGAGATGTCATTTCCATATTCGAGAAAATATGTTTTTTCTAGAGGTGAGCGAACCATTCTTCTCCCTCTAAATTACCAGAAGCCCACCCCTTCAACTTACCTATAAACGGTAAAAAGCAAAATCACCCTGCCTCATCCATATAAAAAAGCAGTACCTCATTCATAAAAGGTAACTGCTCTCTGATAAGCTCCGAACAGTACTTGTCCTTTGACAAATTAGGATTATACCCCTGTACGCTTACGTTGGTTATTCGGCTTTTTGGTCAACTGGCTTTTAAGCTGTTTCGTTTTCTTTACAACGCCTGTTTCCAGTTTATCTTTACTTGATCCTGCTTGCTTTTGAGCCAGTTTTTGTTTGACTGCATCCGCCAGGCTTAATTTTTTATTTTCAGACATACTGTTGTCTCCTTTAGTGTTCTGCCTTCTATTATAATATAGTTGCGATTAGAAAGATAATAGGGAGTTATAGCCTATTCTTGCTCAAAAAATCCTCTGGATAAAGGAAGTTTCGCCAATGAGGGACTAATTTCCTGCTCCTTTTAAAGGATTAATGATAAATTATGTTGACTTCATAATCAGAATTTGCTAAATTGTCTTTATATTATAAAATCTATGAAGAGAAAGAGTAAGATGAGAACCCTGTTCCACAGAGAGTCGACATGTGGTGGAAGTCGATGTCCAAGGCCTATCCGAAAATCATCTCTGAGATGCAAAGCTGAAAATGCAGTAGGCTTTGACGGGTTTCCGCCGTTACAACGGATCACGTATGAATTCGTACGTTGACTGAGTGCCGCAGCTTCTTTGAAGTGCGGAATATGGGTGGTATCGCGAGCACAAACTCGTCCCTGATTTTCAGGGGCGAGTTTTTTATTTGCACAAAACACTTTAATTAGCCTTTTTCAGGCCAGTCGGCGAGATTTATCATTTTTAAAAAAAAGGAGAAATCACCATGAAAAAAACAGACACATTATTTATCGGCCTTATGCTTTTCTCAATGTTCTTCGGAGCAGGGAATCTTATATTCCCTCCATTTTTAGGAGCATCTTCAGGAACTTCTTTCTGGCCGGCCATTGCCGGTTTTGTCGCCACCGGAGTCGGCCTGCCAATTTTGGTGCTTCTTGCAGTCTCACTTGTTAAAGGCGGGGCACAAACCATCGGTGCCCGTGTACATCCACTATTCAGTACGTTGTTCATGGTTGTCATCTATTTAAGCATCGGGCCGTTTCTGGCCATTCCGCGGAATGCGAATGTTGCCTATGAAATGGGCTTCAAGCCGTATCTTGGCGACTCAATGAATCAATCACTATTTCTATTCATGTTCACAACCGTATTTTTCATCATCGTTTATGCCATTTCATTGAATCCAGAAAAAATGGAAACCTTCATGGGACGCTGGATTACACCCGTTCTACTATTGTCCATGGTCATTCTCTGCGTCGTTGGGTTCGTAAAGCTTGATGCTCCATTCCAAGCTCCAACCGAAGCATATGCTGCAGGAGCATTTTCGAAAGGGTTCATTGAAGGCTACAACACGATGGATGCTCTAGCTTCCCTGGCTTTTGGGATCGTCATCCTTACTTCAATCCAGCAAAGGGGGATTTCCGAACGAAAGCAATTGACGAGATATACAGTAAAAGCGGGTCTCATCGCTGGTGTTTTGCTTTCTGTAGTTTATATCTCCTTAGGAGTAATCGGGGCACGCATGGCAGCCGATGGTTCATTCGAAAACGGAACGGATATCCTCACTGTCGCATCGACCCTTTTACTTGGTACTGGCGGTAAGGTCCTTCTCGGCATCATTTTCACTTTAGCATGCTTCACCACCGTTGTCGGATTGACGACTGCTTGCGGACAATATTTCTCGAAACTTTTCCCCAAGCTGAACTATAAAACCGTCATTCTGATCGTAACAATCGTCGGTTTCATCCTTTCAAATATGGGTCTGAATCAAATTCTGAAAGTATCGGTGCCATTCCTTGTGATGGCTTATCCGTTAACGATCGTCCTGATTGTCCTGACATTCTTCAGCCGTCATTTCAAAAACCCGAAGAAGGTTTATCGCAGTGCAATGACTTTCACAGGGGTTTTCGCCTTGATGGATGGACTGAATGCTTTCGGCTTACAATTAGGACCCGTGCAAACCTTGAGTGATGTCCTTCCCCTTTCCGCCTTCGGCATGGAGTGGATCATCCCTGCTCTCGTCGGTACAGCCCTTGGCGTTCTGCTCAGTCAAATCGGACAAACAGCTCCAGCTGAGGAGTTGGAAATCGAAACACTATAATAATGAAGTAAGCAGGTGATTTTACAGATCATCTGCTTATTTTGTGCACGCCTGCATTGCTTTATTTTGGAAATCGACATCCACTTTTTGTTATGATGGGGTCAAAGGAGATGATAAGTAATATGTCTAAGCAAACCCGTATTGGTAAAACAGATCTGTATGTAAATCCGATTGGCCTTGGCACGAATGCAATTGGCGGACATAACCTTTTCCCTAATCTAAGTGAGGATACAGGAAGGGATGTTTTGAGAACGGCATTGGAAGAGGGAATCAACTTTTGGGATACGGCTTACATTTACGGTCCTGAGCGTTCAGAAGAAATTATCGGTGAAATCCTTAAAGATAGCCGCAGACGCGATGACATAGTCCTTGCCACTAAAGGGGCACATAAATTTGTCGATGGCAACATCGTCTTTGATAACTCTCCTGCTTTTCTGAAAGATGCCGTGGACTCGAGTCTAAAAAGGCTCCAAACAGACTACATCGACTTATTTTATATCCATTTCCCTGATAGTGATACCCCTAAAGATGAAGCAGTAGGTGCCTTAAAGGAATTGAAGGATGCAGGCAAAATCAAGTCAATCGGCGTCTCGAACTTTTCGTTCGAACAATTGAAGGAAGCGAATAAAGACGGTTATGTCGATGTCCTGCAATCCGAGTACAATCTATTCAAACGTGAGGCAGAACAAGACCTGCTGCCATATACAGCCGAGAATGATATTTCCTTCATTCCTTATTTCCCGCTTGCGTCCGGTCTGCTCGGCGGCAAATATAATCAGGAATCAACATTCGATGACGGCCGGGCAAAAAGTCCGCTTTTCCAAGGACAAGCCTTTGTAAGCAACCTGCAAAAAGTGGAAGAAGTACGGGCGATAGCCAACAGGAAGCATACCGAAGTCGCCGATGTCGTACTAGCTTGGTATTTAACTCGGCACTCGATCGATGTATTGATTCCCGGAGCGAAAAAGCCAGAACAGGTCACCCGCAACCTACAAGCATTGGACGTCGATCTAACCATGGATGAAATCGCCGAAATCAGTGCCATTTTCGCTTAATTATAGATGTGAAAAGGCCGTTCAGTTTAAGCTGAACGGCCTTTTTATCCTGCTCTGCGGTTCATCCTTGTACTTAAATTGACTGTAGGGTCTCTATATTGCTTAGGTACCTCTACTTTGTTATATTTAGTGAATATTCCATAAATTAAGGAAGAGGCAGTCTGATGAAAAAATCTATTGTTATTTTATTTCTTATATTGGCAAATTTGTTCTGGGCCGGTAATTACATTTTCGGAAAATACGTTGTGACAGAACTTTCCCCAATCCAGCTAACATTTACGCGATGGCTAATTGCCGTTTTCTTATTGTTTCCTTTAGCGCAATGGATTGAAAAGCCACACTGGAGGATTATATGGAAAGCCTGGAAATTACTATTAGTCTTGGGTGTGCTCGGAATCATCAGTTATAATTTTTTCCTTTATTGGGCTTTGACCTATACAACTTCCATGAATGCCGCTCTTGTCAATTCCATGAACCCTGCCTTAATTGTTCTTTTTTCCGCTTTGCTGTTAAAGGAGAAAATTTCATCCCTCCATGCTCTCGGACTTATCATATCTTTATTCGGCGTTTTATTGGTCTTGACAAAAGGACACCTTCTGGATATTTTCCAGCTCACCTATAATAAAGGCGACCTATTGATGATCCTGGCGATTCTCGTTTGGACCTTCTATTCAATAATCGGTAAAAAACTGAAAAACATTCCGATCATCTCTGCTACTGCCGTTTCCGTATTTCTCGGATTGATTCTCGTCGCTCCATTCGCCATTGGCTCTGGAATGAACCTTGATTTAAGCAGCAAAGCAATCACAGGTCTCTTATATATTGGAATCTTCCCGTCTGTCGGCTCATTTATTTTCTGGAATATTTCCCTTCGTCATATCAATGCCGGCCAGGCTGGAATTTACCTGAATCTGATTGCTGTATTTACCGCCATCCTTAGCCTAGTTTTAGGTCATGCGATTACGTTCATCCAAATCCTCGGTGGCATCCTTGTCTTTATTGGCGTTTACCTGACAAGCAAAAAGAAAAAGGCATATCCGGCAGCTGTCACGAAGAACATGTAAAGAACCTCCAGTAATTCTCACCAACGAACGCTTTCTTGTCTTTTCCCCTTGTCTATGCACCATGATTTACGTTATCCTTTAAAGAAGAAAATCTGAATGTAAAGGTGTGCTTTAGTTGAGGATCAATAAATTTATCAGTGAATCCGGAATTACCTCGCGACGAGGCGCAGACAAATGGATAGCCGAGGGCCGTGTGACGATTAATGGCACGGTAGCTGAGCTCGGCAGTCAAGCTGAACCCGGCGATGATGTCCGTGTAGACGGCAAGCCGATAAAAGTCGAACAGCAAAATGTCTATATTGCACTGAATAAACCGATAGGGATTACAAGTACGACCGAAAAACACATAAAAGGGAATATCGTTGATTTTGTAAATCATCCGCTTCGCATTTTTCATATCGGACGGCTTGATAAAGACTCAAGCGGTCTGATCCTTCTTACAAATGACGGAGACATCGTAAATGAAATCCTTCGTGCAGAAAACAAGCATGAAAAAGAATACATCGTAACCGTGGATAAGCCAATTACCGCGTCCTTCATTAAAGATATGTCCTCCGGAGTGGAGATTTTGGATACGAAAACACTTCCTTGCAAAGTTGAGCAGTTGACCAAATATACATTTAACATCACTTTGATGCAAGGACTGAACAGACAAATCCGCCGTATGTGCTCCGCACTGGGTTATGAAGTCCGTGATTTACATCGAATCCGGATCATGAACATCCATCTGGACGGACTGGCGAACGGCCAATGGCGCGACCTGACCGAGGATGAATTGACGGAACTATTTAAGGAATTGGATTACACCCCAAGGCAAAGATGATAATGAAGATGCCCCCGGAATTCCGGGGGCATCGTTTTTTTAATTTCAGAAGAATTTTCAGCAATCATTTGTTATTAGTTTTACGTTTTTGCCGATTTACTCGTGAGTTTCACGCTTTTACTCGTGAGTTTTGCTGTTTTACTCGTGAATTTCACTCTTTTACTCGTGAGTTTTGCTGTTTTACTCGTGAATTTCACTCTTTTACTCGTGAGTTTTGCTGTTTTACTCGTGAATTTCATGCTTTTACTCGTGAGTTTTGCTGTTTTACTCGGAGCATGCATGGCAAACCTCGCGTTGGGATAAGTGATTGAGCCACCACCAATCATAACAATTTTGAGGGATTCCATGGGACGGTTGCCCTAATATTTAAGCAGCCTTCCATGCATTCATCGCGGCGGCTGACTATTGATATGGCTAATCCGATAATGGTGTACTTACCCTAACTGGCGTTTAAATGCTTTACTGGCGAAGAAGTAGGCGATGACCATGATGCCGACGCACCAGGCAAGCGCGATCCAAATATCGTTGCCAACAGATCCTTCATACAAGAGGGCACGAATCGCATTCACGATTGAAGTCACGGGCTGGTTCTCAGCGAACGCACGGACAATTTTAGGCATCGTTTCGGTGGGAACAAAGGCCGAACTGATAAACGGCAGGAAAATCAGCGGGTACGAGTAGGCTGTCGCCCCTTCCATAGACCCCGCTGTCAATCCGGGAATGACCGCCAGCCATGTCAGCGCTAGCGTAAACAGCCCGAGTATCCCAGCTACCGCGAGCCATTCCAGGATATCAGCGTTGGAACGGAAGCCCATCAAGAGCGCGACAAGGATAACCACCACGATAGTAAGCGCATTGGAAACAAGCGAGGTCAACACATGAGCCCACAATACCGACGAGCGCTTGATGGGCATGGTAATGAAACGCGCCATCAGTCCGCTCTTTACATCCGTAAACAGCCGCACGGAAGTGTAAGCGACGCCGGATGCGATAGCCATCAGCAAGATTCCCGGCAATAAATAATTGACGTAATTGTCCGTGCCTGCCTCTATGGCGCCGCCAAATACGTAGACAAACAGCAGCAGCATCATAATCGGCGTAATCGCCACCGTGATAATTGTATCCGGGCTGCGCATGATGTTGCGCATTAAACGTCCTAGTAATACCCCTGTTTTACTTTTCATTTACATCTTCTCCTTTTTGCCAATGATTGCGAGGAAAATTTCCTCCAGTGTCGGCTGCTTCTCGATGTACTCCACTTTCGCTGGCGGGAACATCTCCTTGAGTTCGATAAGCGTCCCGGTCGAGATGATTTTTCCGCCATGCAGGATGGCGATACGGTCCGCCAGTTGTTCGGCTTCCTCCAGGTACTGGGTCGTCAGCAAGATTGTCGTGCCGCCGCCGGCAAGCTCCTTGACGGTATCCCAGACTTCAATCCGCGCTTCGGGGTCAAGCCCTGTCGTCGGTTCGTCGAGAAAAATGACTGCTGGCGTCCCGATCAGGCTCATGGCGATGTCAAGCCGGCGCTTCATCCCGCCGGAATATTTGTCCGCCCGGCGGTTGGCCGCATCGGTCAGGCTGAATCTTGCAAGAAGATTGTCAGCGACTTGAGCGGGATTGGAAACTCCCCGCAACTTGGCGATCATCATCAGGTTTTCCCGCCCGGTGAGCATACCGTCTAAAGCTGCGAACTGCCCTGTCAGGCTGATGCTCTGGCGAACATGATCCGGTTGACGCTGGACGTCAAAGCCGCAAATACCTACTTCGCCGCCATCGGCCTTCATCAGAGTAGAGAGGATATTGACCGTCGTCGTCTTGCCCGCTCCATTTGAGCCCAGCAGTGCGAAAATTTCGCCACGCCGCACCTCAAAATCCACCCCCTTTAAGACTTCATTGTCTTTAAAGGATTTTTTTAACCCTTTTACAGAAATCGCTGCATTGCTCATACTTTTTTTCCTCCTTTTAATAGCGCGGCAAGGCCGCTTGTAAGTTTCGTAAATATCCGTCGAGCGCCTAGCGGAACTAGATTGCCTATTCTCCTCTATTTAGTCTGACTGATATTCTGTATTACTTATTACCGAGTTAAAAATATACTGAATAGCGAAGGTGGCAATTCACATTTGTAACCAGCTATTCAGTCGGAATTATTTATTGAATTTATTTTTTCCCAATCGCTTCATGATACTTTCATTCAAATCTTCACGATACTTGGCGAAATAGGTTTTAGCATTTGCCACTAGTTCGTCGGCAAAGGACGCCACGTCGTCCCCAGTGATTTCCAGCACTTGTCTGCCTTCCGCCGCACCGGCTTCGAACAACTCGATTAATTCATACTGCATGTGCAGCATATCCATCCCGTTGCCCGCTGAGAAATTCCACATGTAGTTTTGAATTTTCTTAAATACAAACTGGTAGTCCTCTGGCAGGGCTTCAACCCGTGCCATCATCATTTTATACTCTTTTTTATCACCAATCATTTTTTTGAACAATTCCATCATGTTATTTTTCCTCCTTGTTTATAAAGCTGAACAAGACACTCCAAAAATAGCGTACGAAATATCTTATGAAGCTAGATTGACTTTAAGACATTGATTTTTGATGATACAAAATCCCATTTTTCCCAAAACAATTCAAGTTCCTGGCGGCCAGCCTCATTAAGTGAGTAAAACTTGCGGGGCGGCCCCATATCTGACGGTTTCTTCTCTATGTTCACCAGTTTTTTCTTTTCTAATCGCACGAGGATGGTGTAGACCGTCCCTTCCACGACTTCAGTAAACCCAAGCTCGTTCAGGCGGCGGGTAATCTCGTAGCCATAGGTTTCATGGCGGCTGATGATTTCCAGCACGCAGCCTTCCAGCGAACCCTTCAGCATTTCAGTTAAATTTTCCATGTTCAGAGCCTCCTCTATTTTGTGACTTATATTATAACGTAGTTCCGAGGGGAATTTTTACTGAATAGCTTTTGGAAAATCACGCTATTTAGTATTACTTATTACAACTAAACTGTAACACCGAGTAGCGGAGGTGTCAACTCCTTTTCTTAATAATATTTTTGCAACTTCACTATTCAGTGATGTTGGTATCCAGTGATACTTACTATAAGGTATGATGTAACACGTAGTAGGGTGACTGTCAACTTGAATTTTTTTAAAAACCAGCTATCTGCATTGGATACTGCTGAACTTTTATTGAATAGATTTTGGGTAACCACGCTATTCAGTATTACTTATTACAACTAAACTGTAACACCGAGTAGCAGAGGTGTCAACTCCTTTTCTTAATAATATTTTTGCAACTTCACTATTCAGTGATGTTGGTATCCAGTGTTACTTACTATAAGGTATGATGTAACACGTAGTAGGGTGACTGTCAACTTGAATTTTTTTAAAAACCAGCTATCTGCATTGAATACAGCTGATTTCTTTTATGGAGCTTTTATTCCTCCTATACTTCTTTCACAATGACTACACGTATGTTAAGAAAGGCGAAAGATTTCTGTATATTGACAGTGAAGAACACGTTTAAACGTAAGGGCGGAAAAGGTCATAATATGTTTGTCTTCAACACAATTGAAGTGAAAAAGAAATTTTGTCGTATTATTAGTTCCACTTTACTCGTGAATTATACTGTTTTACTCGTGAATTCCTCTTTTATTCGTGAATTTCATGCTGTTACTCGTGAGTTTCGCACTTTTACTCGTGAATATCACGCTTTTACTCGTGAGTTTCGCACTTTTACTCGTGAATTTCACGCTTTTACTCGTGAGTTTTGCACTTTTACTCGTGAATTATACTGTTTTACTCGTGAATTCCTCTTTTCTACGAGTAAGGGCCAAAAATAAAAAGCAACCTGCATTAGGCTGCTCGTTATCGGCTCTAAATTAAACCCACCATAAATCAGTTGGGCTTTCGTTGATGAGTACAGTTTTCAGATTGGTTACGGCCCGTTGGAATCCTTCTTCAACTGACATTAGCGGATCTTCGTGTTCGATGCTGACGACGTAATCGTAACCGTATGTGCGAAGGGCGCTCATGATGTCGGACCACTCTTGCAGGCTGTGGCCGCATCCTACAGAGCGAAAGTTCCAGGCACGGCTCTGAATATTTCCATATGGCTGCATGTCGGTTAACCCATACATATTGATGTTATCCTGATCCAAGTATGTGTCTTTTGCGTGGAAGTGGTAGATTGCTCCCGCTTTCCCGAGGATTTTGATGGCCCCGACTGGTTCGATGCCCTGCCACCAAAGATGGCTTGGATCAAGGTTGGCGCCTATTGCATCAGATGTAGCTTCCCGCAGTTTTAACAAGGTGTAGGGAGTGTGCACGAGAAAGCCCCCATGCAGTTCAAGGCCGATTTTTATATTGTGCTCATCGGCAATGGCGGCCGCCTTTTTCCAATAGGGGATCAATTTTTCTTCCCATTGCCATTTCAGCACATCTGTATACTCATTCGGCCATGGGGCGACGGGCCAGTTTGGATATTTAGCTCCTTCGTGATCACCCGCTGTACCGGAAAAGGTATTGACGACCGGGACGTTCAGTAAGGAAGCAAGCTTGATTGTTTTAATCAGTGTTTCATCACTTTCTTTAGCGAATGCTTCATCTGGAGAGATTGGATTGCCGTGGCAGCTGAATGCACTGATCGTTAACCCTCTTGCTTGAACGGATTCGAGGTATTTTTGGCGCTTTTCTTCACTTTCCAGCAGTTCATCGAGTGGACAATGGATATTACCTGGATACCCGCCTGTACCGATTTCAACTGTTTTTAATCCGGAATCCGCGACATAATCAAGCATATCCTCGAATGATTTTTGAGCAAATAGCACTGTAAAGATCCCTAATTTCACATGCCCCACCTCACCTTTTCATTAATTTATACTCATGACCTTCCCACTTGCCGAGCTTTGATAAATGGCTTCGATTATTTTTGAAACTTTCATGGCTTCCGATGGTTTTACCAATGGTTCTGCCAACCCCAGGCAGCTATTAATAAAGTTCTCTGCCTGTTGCAGGTCTGGTGTATCCTCCCCTGGCATCCATACTGCTTCACTATTTAAAAGCATGCCGTGCTTAGCCTGATTCAAGACTAAAGGGAACACATCAAGCCCGCCCTGCGTTCCGGATAAACTCAAAACAGTTGCTTCTTCACGGATATTCGCGGCCCAGGATGTTTCGAATAATAGAGATGCTCCGTTGGCAAATTTGATATATGCCGTGGCATGGTCATCCACTTCAAATACCGAGGCATCGAAATTCCCCCATAAATTGACCTGATCGACACCCTTACTGACATAATTATATGTCGAACCTACGATTTCAATCGGTTCTGGGTCATCCATCAGCCATAATGCCAAATCAAGCAAATGGCAGCCGTAATCGATCACGCTTCCCCCGCCTTGCAATTCCTTGCTTGTAAAAACTCCCCATCCAGGGACTTTGCGTCGTCTGATTGCCTGTACACGCGCTACATACGGTTCACCGATCTCACCGGCCTGAATCATTTTTTTGGCAGCCTGAGCTTCCTTCATGAAGCGGTAATGATAAGCAGTCGATAACACTTTACCTGATATGTTTGCAGCCTCGGTTATTGCTAAACATTCCTCAGTTGTAATGGCCATCGGCTTTTCACATAACACATGAACACCCGCTTGCAGAGCAGCAATGGAAATCTCCGCATGGAACTTGTTTGGCGTTGCAATAGTAACAGCATCCACTTCAGCAAACATTTCTTCATAATTGGTGAAAACCTTTTCGATATGAAATTCACGCGCCACTTCTCGCGCCTTCATTTCATCTATATCCTGAATGGCGTATAAAACCACTTTATCTTGAAATTTTTGAAAAGCTGGGATATGCCTTTTTTGGGCAATTCCGCCAGCACCGATAATACCCATTTTTAATTTGTACATGATGACTTTTAACCCCTTTATAAGCGGATGATTTTTCGGGATGCATTTGATTCCATCGCGCCAAGAATGACTTTTAATGATTTTAATCCTTCAACTCCTGAGACAAGAGGCTCCTCATTGTCCACCACACATTTTACAAAGTGGCTGATCACTTCGGAATCATGCTGTCCTTCTGAGTCATTAGTCTGGATGCTTCCTAATTGGATGGTTTCTGTCTTTCCATTATCATGATGGATGATAAGTGAGTATTTCGGATCGTCTTCAAGGCGCAATACCGCTTTTTCCGCATAAATGACCGTAGCATTGTCTTCTTTTGCATAAGACCAGCTGGCGGTAAGAGTTCCGATGATACCGCTCTCCGTCCGGAGGATACAGGCCGCACTGTCATCAACGTCTGTATTTTTCTTGGCAGTCGTTTCCACAAAGGCTCCCACTTCAACAAATTCTTCTCCAAGGATATACCGTAATAAATCAGCTTTATGAACGCCTAAATCTCCCATTGCACCAATGACTGCCTGATCCTTCTTAAAAAACCAGCTTTCCAGTCCGTCCACGCTCCAGGTTTCAGGCCCTGAATGTCCAAAAGCCGTCCGGAAGCTATAGACCTTCCCTAGCTCCCCGCTCTCAATAAGCTGTTTCGCTTTTTGATGAGAAGGAACAAAACGCTGATTATGACCAATCATTAGTATTTTGCCGCTTTTCGCTGCTGCTGCATTCATTTTTTCAGCGTCCACCAAAGAAGTAGCCATTGGTTTCTCACAAAGGACATGCTTACCAGCTTCCAGGGCCGCAACCGTGATGCGTGCATGCAGGTAATTCGGTGTACATACACTGATCGCTTCAATCTCCTCATTCTTCAAAAGTTCTATATAATCAGTATATGCTTGGGCGCCATACCTTTGTGCTGCTGCATTCGCCCGGTCCTGCACAATATCACAAACGGCAATGATCTCCGTTTCCTGATGTGCATCATACTCCGGAAAATGCCTGTTTTTTGCGATACTCCCGCATCCAATGACTCCTACCTTCACTTTGCCCATTTTGTTCTCTCCTTCACTTCATCTCTTTGCCTGAGATGGATTCCAACGGTTCGGCTTTCCCATAGTTCGTTACGACTCCAGTTTCCGGCTTGACCCAATCAACGGCATTCTTAATTACTCGTTGAATCTCCGGATTATGGAAAGTAGGATATGTTTCATGACCTGGACGAAAATAGAAAATCTTCCCTTTTCCCCGCTGATACGTGCAGCCGCTTCTGAATATCTCCCCGCCTTCAAACCAACTGACGAATATTAATTGATCTGGTGCAGGAATATCAAAATGTTCCCCGTACATCTCTTCCTTCTCAAGCTCTATATATTCTCCGATTCCATCAACGATAGGATGACTGGGATCGACAACCCAAAGCCGTTCCTTTTCATCCGCGACCCGCCATTTCAAATCGCAAGTCGTGCCCATAAGTCGTTTGAAGATTTTTGAAAAATGACCGGAATGGAGGACGATGAGACCCATGCCCTCGAGTACTCGCTTGTGGACCCTTGCAATGATTTCATCCTGAACTTCATCATGTGCAACATGCCCCCACCAAAGAAGTACATCGGTTCGTTCCAGTGCTTCTTCCGTTAATCCATGCTCTTCTTCATCGAGAGTAGCGGTCCTCACCTCGACCTGCTCACTTTGTAAAAAGCCGGCAATTGCACCATGGATACCATCTGGGTATACTTTGGCTACTTCAGGCTTTGTTCTCTCGTGGCGAAACTCATTCCATACCAGGACTCTCATGAACAACCTCCTCCATTCAAGATTCATTTCACGGCAACTTGCTTTGCATGGTTTAACTATACCTCTTTATCCATAACGCAAACGTTTGCGTTAGGTGTGATCAAAATATAAGAACATACTTATTGACTTCTAAGTATGAATTTTCAAAAATAATAGTGATAATCTATATTGTAAATTTATGTTAGCAAAAATCAAGCTTTAATTGGTAAAACATTTCTACATTTTTCATTTAATTTCCTTTTCGGCAACAAAATGCGACTCCCGCTTTATGATTTTGGTAGGAATACTGATACTCTTTTCCATCATTTCCGGATTTGCAATTAGATCGAACACGCATTTTGCCGCCTCATACCCTAACTGATACGTATGGATATCAACCGTTGTCAGCGGCGTACTTAAAAATTCTATGAATTCTGAGTGGTTAAAACAGACGACGCTTATTTGCTGCGGCACTTTCAAGTTCTTTTCAGCTAACACTCCAAGCAAGAGAACACCCAATAAAAGATCCATAACCAAAAATGCGGTTGGTGCCTCTTTCAATTCCAGCAATTCGTCAATGGCCTTTATTCCATCCGTTCGATTTAAAGGAATCAATTTGATATATTCCTGTCGCACATCTAGCCCCGCCTGTTCCATCGCTTGTTGAAAACCTGTCAAGCGGTCCTGGATCACCTCAAACTCGGGACTGCCCCCTAAAAAGGCGATTCGCTCATGTCCAAGACTTATTACAAACTCCGATACTTCCCTGGCCGCTTGAACATTATCGTTATCAATGAACGTGATTCCGCTCATGTTCGTACTTGGCTTCCCGATCAAAACGAACGGGAAGCCCTGCTTTAATAAATACGGCACCACTTTATCGTCCTTTTTAGAGTACAAAACAATCATGCCATCCACTCTTCTGCCCTGAACCATTTTCACGACATCCTCAAAGATGGCATCCTCCGTCTCGCCGGTTGTCAGGGAAAGACTGTACCCTTCTTTATTACAGAAATCCCCGATGCCTCGGATCACTTCTGGAAAAAAGGGATTATAAAGTGATTCCCTTGCCGAACTTTTCATGACGATCCCAATGGCCTTAGTTGACTTCGTGACTAAGTTCCGGGCATTTTCATTCATATGATAGCCCATTTCCTTTAATACCTTGCGTACTTTACGCTTTGTCTTTTCACTGATTGTCGGGCTGTTATGGATTACACGCGATACCGTTGATGGAGCGACATTTGCTTTTTTGGCAACGTCTTTTATAGTAACAGACAAATTCATCAACACTCCCCGTTCACCGCACATGGTTTAATATTCCCTATATTTAAATAGTTATTTAACTGCTCCATCTGCAATTCCTTTGATAATTTGCCTCTGAGCAAAAAAGTACGCAATGATGACTGGAATGATGGATAAAGTAAGTCCAGCCAAGGCAAGATGCCATTGCTTCGTATATTGACCGAAAAAGAAGAATAATTTAAGTGGGATGGTCTCCGATCCTGCGCCGCCAATAACAAGGGATGGCAGCAAATAGTCGTTCCATATCCAAATGACATTTAAGATCCCAACTGTAATGGACATCGGTTTTAATAATGGAAATATGATATACCAAAATACTTGAAAGCGGTTTGCACCATCAATCTTTGCTGCCTCATCAAGTGAGAGGGGAATCCCTTTTAAAGTACCATGATACAGGAATATGGAAAGACTGCAGCCAAAACCTAAATACATGAAAATCAGTCCGGCCTTGTTCAACATCCCCAGCTGTCCGAATTGGGCAACGAGCGGTATCATCACAGACTGAAACGGGATCAGCATGGCTGCTACAAACACAAAGAAAAGCAGGGAACTTATTTTACTTTTGTTTCGGGAAAGAGCGTATGCTGCCATCGCAGAAAAGATGATGATGATGACTACACTTACGCCCGATATCAATAAAGAATTGAATAAAGTCCGGAGGAAATCCAATTGCTCGAAAGCTTGAGTGAAGTTTTCGAATGTCCAGGTTTCAGGCAGTCCCAGTGTATCGGCAAATATATCCCGTTTCATTTTAAAAGCATTGACAAGCATTAAATAAAACGGAGTGAGCCATAATATGGCCAAAATGAATCCGATGAATCCAATCAGCCACAATTTCCATTTTCCCCTCATTACAGCTCAACCTCCCGTTTTTTATTGAAATAGACTTGTGTCAGCGAAACGACCGCCACGATTACGAAAAAGATAACGGCTTTTGCCTGTGCATATGCCATATCGTTTTCGGTGAAGGCGGATTTTACAATGTTCATCGCAACCATTTCAGTTGAATTATAGGGAGCTCCATTCGTCAAAGAAAGGTTTTGATCATAGATCTTGAACGAGTGGGAAAGCGTCAAAAACAAACTGACGGTAAAAGCAGGTGCCACTAGTGGAAAAGTTATATGGCGAAAACGCTGGAAGCTGTTCGCTCCGTCAATTTTTGCCGCTTCTATCAAGTCTTCAGGAACAGCCTGCAGATAGGCAATATAAATGATCATGATATATCCGGCCATCTGCCAAGACGTTAAAATGATCAATCCCCAAAAACCTGTATCAGTCGTTGATAACCACCCATTAAATGCTTCGATCCCAGTCAAATCACCAATCGCACCGAAGACCTTAATAAAAATGAACTGCCAAATAAAGCCGAGAATCAAGCCGCCAATTAAATTGGGCATAAAGAAAACTGTCCGCAATATGTTGCTTGATTTAATTTTCGAAGTCACGATGAGGGCCAAACTTAATCCGATGATATTGATTACCACAATTGCCGCTACGGAAAATTTAATGGTGAACCAAAATGTATCAAGGAACCCTTTATCCGTAAACAAGTCTATATAATTCTTAAGACCAATGAAATCCGGAGTCCCTAAACCGTTCCAGTTCGTAAAGGAATAATAAAATCCGTATATGAGCGGCACGATCACAACCAAAATGAGTGCAGCAAGAACAGGTGTCAAAAACAGCCAATATGCGGCATCCCGATTTCTCAACGAAACCGACCTCCTTGAAATGATTTAATAGTTAATGGGTTTAGATCATACTGTGTTATTTGATGAATCCCTTGTTGAGGCAAATTACCTCAGCGGCTTTTCTATAATAAGGAACAACCAATCGACACGTTTTTCATGCCGATTGGTCACTTGCATTTCCCAACACTTATTTGCTATGAATCTTCTCCCAATTTTCTATGTTCTGTTGGACAAGTTCCTCCCAAGTCAATTTACCAGTTACGTATTTTTGGACACTTGCACCAAGATCATCGTTCCAACCGACCGGATATCCATTAAACACCCAACCAATCGTATTTCCTTCTTGAGAGTATTTATAAATTTCTTTTGAAATTGGATCTGCAATTTTTTCTACATCATATCCTTCATAAGCAGGAATGAATTTAAAATCTTCCAAAACGGCTTTTTTCCCTGCTTCGGATGTATACATCCAGTCGAGGAACTTCTTCGCCGCTTCCTGTACCTTTTCATCCGATTTCTTGTTCACTGCCCAATAGTTCGGTACGCCGACCGGCATGCCTGCATTGTCTCCATTTGGAATCGGGATGATGCCAATTCCCTTTTCAGCTAACTCAGGGTCCATATCATAGACTGTGTTATACACCCAGTTACCTTGCTGAATGATCGCAACCTTTTCAAGCGAGAACAGCTCCTCCACTTGTTGGGAGTAATCAAGACTTGCTGTCGGCTGGACGGAATACTCATTTTGGATATCGACCAATTGTTTAAACTTGTCACCATCCGTGAATTTAACCGTAGGTGCTTTACTTGCTTCTAACACATTTCCATCAAACTCCGGTGATAAGAATACATTGGATAAATGGTTTCCTGTCACCCACTTCTCTTTTACCGGATATGCGAAAACTGCTTCGAGCTTCAATTTGTCTTTTTGTGAATCGATTTTCTTAACTGCCGCCTCTAAGGCTTCATAACTTGTAATTTCATCAGGATTAATTCCAGCTTCTTTAAATATTCGTTTGTTATAGATCAAGCCGTATCCTTCCTGGTTAAATGGAAGTCCAAGGACTTGCCCGTCCTCTTCCACGCCATCCAAAGTACCGTCAAGCGCTGCAGCAGCAGCTTTCGTGTCCTTTAAATCTGTTAATCTATCCTTATATTGTGCGACATCTACCGGTCCGCCAATGTTAAAAACCGCTGGCTCCTCACCTGAAGCGAACTTTGCCGTTATGGCAGATTTATAATCATTACCGCCGCCGACTGTCGATACCTTGATCTTCACATTTGGATTTTCTTTTTCATATTGTTTTGCCAATGTCTCGAATTGCGACTTGAATTCTACCTTGAATTGAAATATATCGAGCGTCACGACATCCTTTGAGTCGCTGTTTCCGCCAGTTGAAGAAGAGCATCCTGCCAAAATTACACTAAAAATTAATAAAACAGTAAGAATTCCCCCGTACCATTTTTTACGCCTCATGCCTACCCACTCTCCCTTTTTCTCATAATATTCATGCAATTTTAAGAAAACGTTTGCATAAAATTAGTAAAATAAAAGCCTTTAATTCCATAAAATTCATAGTCTAGCGTACTTCTTTTACATCACCTCCTCACAAAAAAACGTTGCAAACGTTTACATTTATGCGCTTAATATTACCACCAAATTCCATACTTTACAATAAAATTGTAGTATATTGTAAAAAAAGGATGTTAAGAACTCTCTTAATCTAATTATATGATTCAGAAACCTTTGATTATTCCTTTATCCGATTATTTATCGTACGGGCCATTTTCATTCCTGGCATTATACGAAAAAAGGGAAACCCGTCGGTCCCCCTCTTTTCACTTCAATATCATTTTCACATTGGAAGGACCGTATTCATCCTTCAATTCATAATATTTATCGCTTGCTTGTCCAAATTCCTTAAACACACCGCTAATGATCAATTCATTTGTTTCCTTATCAACGACACTGTACTTGATATTGCTTTTCCCAAACTTTCTGTCATCCACTTTTAAAAGGATCATCTTGGACACCTCCACATTTAATGGCTGCACTCCTCAGGGTGTGTGGTTTCTTACTTACATAATATAACAAATTATTCCGAATTTACAGATTTTTTGCATTGCAAAATAAAAAAGCCTAATTAGGCCTTTTCATTTCGCTTATACCTTACTAGCATCAGGACTTCGAGATATCCAGGAATCCTTCACCAAATACGTCCCGAACGTCATGTATGGCTATAAAAGCATTGCTATCCGTTGACTGCACTATTCTCTTTAACTTTAGCACCTCTTGCTTACTTATAACGATATATAAAATATCCTTGGATGCCTTTGTATAGTATCCATGACCGCTAAAAACAGTGACCCCCCGGTCCATCAATTCGGTTACTTGTTTTGCAATCTGGTCCGCTTCATTTGAAATGATGGTAATCGCTTTTTTCGGGTTCAATCCCTCAATGATGAATTCCATCGTTTTTGTTCCAATATAAAGCATAAGGATAGTGAGCATCAGACCTTCTGCACCAATGATGAAATAAGATGAGAACGCAACGATTAAATCGAAAAACAGAAGTCCATAGCTTAAGCTCCATCCCAAATACTTATTCGTAATTCGGGCCAGGATCGTCGTACCGGCAGTAGTGCCCCCAACACGAATGATCATGCCAATTCCTGCACCGGCAAAAACCCCGCCAAATATTGCATTGATGACCAATTCATCTGAAGATATCGTCCAACTTTCGGTTAAATGAAGGAAAAGTGAATTAAATGCAACGGCTACGATTGTATATACCGTTGTTAATTTCGACAAAAATTTATAACCGACAATGAGCAGGAAAGCGTTAATGATCAAACTTAACAGCCCTGGTGACCATTCAAAAAGATAAAACAAAATGATGGTTATCCCCGTGACTCCTCCCTCACCAAGCTCATTGGGAATGACGAAAAGATTTATTGCCAAAGCAAAAATAAAAGCTCCTATTAATATAAAGAAAACATCCAAAGAAATCTTTTTCATATTTATTACCCTTCCTTTATCTAATGGTTAATGTGAATTCTGTTAAATTTCACTGCTCTATAGTAACATGGAATTCCATTTAATCCTTCAAAGATTTGAAGGTTTAACAAAAAGACTACCTTGGAAGTTAGATTATCTTCAATGAACGAGCTTAATACATACAAAGTCACTATTTTCACTAAGCTTTTTTATTCATTAGCTTAACAAAGCCGCTGCCCGATTCTCCTTAAATGTTCTGGCTTGGATCAAAATAACCAACCAGCTTTTTTTGACCCTTGATTTCTCCGAGATTAATGGATTATTAATTTATTCTCATGCTCCTTTTCAAAGCTTGACAGTTTCATTGAGTCATGATTAGAATGTTTTATATGTTAACTTATATTAATTTTAGTTGACATATAAAAAAGGAGAATGGCCATGCACAGTGAAAAACAATTACCTTGTTGGGAAGAAAAAATAAAAAATGAACTGGCTCATTTAGAAGAGATTTCGCAAAAGCGTGAACTCGTATCAACCGTATGTGCCGAGCAGCCTTGGCTTACGATCAACGGGTGCAGGATGCTTAATCTGGCTTCTAATAACTATTTAGGATATGCAGGAGATGAGCGGCTGAAAAAGGCTATGGTTGATGCAGTACTTACATATGGTGCAGGAGCAACGGCTTCACGTTTAATTGTTGGCAATCATCCTCTTTACGAGCAGGCGGAACAAGCTCTTGTCGATTGGAAGAAAGCCGAAGCAGGACTCATCATCAACAGTGGATATAACGCGAACCTTGGAATAATCTCCACCCTGCTGTCCCGTAACGATATTATTTATAGCGATAAATTGAATCATGCAAGCATTGTCGATGGAGCTCTTTTAAGCCGTGCAAAGCATATACGCTATCGTCATAATGATTTAGACCACTTAGAAGCATCTTTGAAAAAATCACCGATTGAAGCACGTAAATTAATCGTGACGGATACGGTCTTCAGTATGGATGGTGACTTTGCTTTTCTTGAAGACCTTGTCCGGTTAAAGGAACGTTATAACGCAATGTTAATGACAGATGAAGCACATGGAAGCGGTATCTATGGTAAAAACGGTGAAGGCTATGCCGGTCACCTCCATCTTCAAAATAAAATAGATATCCAAATGGGAACATTCAGTAAAGCACTTGGTTCATTCGGGGCCTATGTTGTCGGGAAAGAATGGCTCATCGACTATTTAAAAAATCGCATGCGCGGATTCATCTATTCAACTGCACTTCCCCCTGCCATACTTGGTGCTATAAAAACAGCGATTGAACTTGTACAGCAAGAACCAGAACGCCGCTCACTGCTCCAAACACATTCAGAATACTTTAGAGAAGAACTCACAAATTACGGGTTTAACATTTGCGGAAGCCGATCACAAATTGTTCCTATCGTCATCGGGGAAAACGAAAAAGCGATGGAATTTGCTGCACGTTTGCAAAAAGAAGGAATTGCCGCTATTGCTGTCAGGCCGCCGACCGTTCCTGAAAATGAAGCGAGAATCCGTTTTACCGTAACGGCTCTCCACGATAAAAAAGATCTTGATTGGGCAGTTCAAAAAGTTTCGATCATTGGAAAAGAAATGGGTGTTGTTGAATGAAGCAGCCGAATTTAGTCGTGCTTCCTGGCTGGGGAATGGAAAAAGAGGCGTTTCAACCGTTAATCAAACCGCTGTCAGAACTATTTCACCTTTCATTTATAGATTGGAAAGATATGAAGGCACTAAATGACTTTGAAGAACGGGTCATAAACACAATCGCTTCCATCGATGGTCCTGTTTATTTATTGGGCTGGTCATTAGGATCACTAGTATCACTTGAACTTTCAAGTTCTTTTCGAGAAAGAATAAAAGGTTTTATCCTTTTTGGCGCAACAAGTCGGTTCACTACAGGAGAAAATTATTCATTTGGCTGGGATCCGCGAATGGTCGAGCGCATGAAGAAACAACTGCCGCGCAATAAAGAGAAGACTTTGACTTCCTTCTATGAAGCCATGTTTTCCGATGCTGAAAAAGAAGCAGGTTTTTATCATCAATTCACCAAGACAATTGAACATGAGTTTCATGGAGATGATGTGTTTTCGCTTCTGATTGGTTTGGATTATTTACTTCAGAAAGATGCTCGAGCAAGACTCGACCGGATTGAAGCCCCCTTTTTAATGCTTCATGGGAGGGAAGACAAAATTTGTCCACTTGAAGCTTCATCTTTCATTAAAGAGAATCTGGGTGGGAAAGCCGAGGTTCGTATTATCGAAGGTGCTGGTCATATTCCATTTTTCACAAAACCAGAGGAATGTATGGAGCATATAAAAACATTTATTCAAAAGGAGTACGTTCATGATAGATAAAAGATTGTTAAGCAAGCGATTCAGTGAACACGCGCAAACATATGATGCGTATGCCAATGTTCAAAAAAAAATGGCAAAGCAATTAGTGGATTTGCTTCCTCAAAAAAACACCAATCATAAAATCAATATTCTTGAAATCGGCTGCGGCACCGGTTACTTAACCAGGTTACTCGTCAAAACATTCCCTAATGCCGCCATTACGGCTGTTGATTTGGCACCCGGTATGGTTGAAGTGGCAAAAGGATTGACAAAGGAAGACCGTGTTACATTTTTATGTACGGACATCGAAGAAATGGCGCTAAATGAAAATTACGACTTGATTATTTCCAATGCAACGTTTCAATGGCTGAATGATATTCCTGCAACCCTTGAAAAACTTTTTACACGATTAACGGCGGAAGGAAGCCTGATATTTTCAACGTTCGGAATAGATACCTTTCAAGAGCTTCATAGATCATATGAACAAGCGAAAGAAAAGCTTCAACTTTCCATGGATAGTTCACCAGGCCAAACGTTTTACACTCTGGAAGAATTATCCCAAGTTTGCGAAGCAGCAATCCCCTATTCAGCAGCAGCTCCAATCGAGATTACAAAAATAGAAAAGCTTGAACTGGAGTACTTTCAGACAGTACGTGAATTTTTCACTTCAATCAAAAAGATTGGCGCTGCTAACAGCAACAAAGAAAACTACTGCCAGCGCCCTTCCTTTTTTCGAGAGTTAATCAACATATACGACACAGAATACCGAAATGATTCAGGTGTGAAAGCAACCTATCACTGCTTGTTCTTTAAAATAAAAAAACATGATTAATCCGCAGATAACCATCTGGGATTATACATAATCGCAAATCGTTTATATAAAGTAACGACTAGTATTCCAACCGCTTACTGTATTAACCATTCCCTTCAAGCAATTCAGGCCGCCGCCACTCCTAATTCCTTTGGAGAGGCGGCGGCCTTTTACGTATAACTTCATCCAAATACCTTGCCATCTGTAATATTGACCACTCGATCACATAAATCTAACATTCTTTCATCGTGCGTTACCATGATGGCCGCTTTATTTCTTGATTTCACCTCATGTGCAAGCATTTCAACAACATCCCTGCCTCTTTTGGAATCAAGACTTGCCGTTGGTTCATCCGCTAAAATGATTTCTGGATCATTCATTAGCGAACGGGCGATGGCTACACGCTGCCGCTCACCGCCCGACAGTGCTTCTGGCAGGTGATCTGCCCGATGTCCAAGTCCAAGGTGGCTAAGCAAT
This sequence comes from Bacillus sp. T-10(2022), assembly GCF_056502895.1. NCBI lineage: Bacteria > Bacillati > Bacillota > Bacilli > Caryophanales > Bacillaceae > Bacillus > Bacillus sp. T-10(2022). The sequence goes on along the minus strand of NZ_CP113518.1, from coordinate 518,344 downwards.
TCGTCCGCTTTTTTCACAGTTTTTTTATCTCGCTTGCCAATCAGTTCAGAAAGTAGCAGAAGCTGATCTCGTACGGAGAGATATGGCACAAGATTCGACGATTGGAATACAAACCCGATCTTTTCAAGGCGCACTCGAGTCAATTCTTTTGGGGATAGTGTTGTAATATCCCCACCATTCAACAGTAAGCGACCTTCGCTCGGGGAAAGTAACGCACCCGCTATTGAAAGAAAAGTACTTTTTCCTGAGCCTGAAGGACCCACGATGGCGACGAATTCCCCCGCTCTCACATTCAGGGAAATATTATCAAGGGCTATCACCTTATTAACGCCTTCCCCATAAATCTTACTGACGTTTTCAAATAATAGTTTATCCCCCATCATGATACCCTCCCAATTGCTTCGATCGCATCTATCTTCGCTACTCGGTATAGTGATAGCAGCGAACCCAATACGGATACAACCAAAAGTAACACGGAATATTTAATGACCAAATCGGTACTCAATTCAAATGGCATTCCTTCTGGCATGATTAAAGTGACGATATATGTCAGTGCAACACTGATGGCGATGCATGTCACGGCAAGCAGCGTTACTTGACCAACGATGCTTTTTGCCAGGTAGCCCGTATTTGCCCCAAGTGCCTTAAGGACACCAAATTGATTCGTCTTCTGTAAGGTAATCACATAAAAGAATACTGCCAAAACGAAAGCCGCAATGACAAACAAGAAGACAATCATCATCGTCAGTGTACCCTGTTCCTCTTTGAACCCTGGTATACTTTGAAGTGATTCTTCTTTCGAAATGAGCGTTACGCCTTCAGGCAATGATTCACGTACATTCTCTTCTGACTTCGAATCCATTTGCACGGCTATTGTGCTGATTGAGTCTTTTCCTTGATTTTTCAATGCTGGGTTAATCTCCTGCCACCCCGTAACATTCATGTAAACTACCGGTGTATGGCTATAAGACTGCTTTTCAGTAAAACCAACAATGGTGAAAATCTTACCAGATAGGTCATCTTTGAGTGAATCACCCAATTTATAACCAACTTCCTTTAAAGAACGATCTGCAACGACTTCACCTTGTTTCTTATTGTCATAGCTCGTTCCTTCTATGACCTTCGGTGCTAAAATACCACTGGCATCGGTCGCAAAAATAGTGACATCCGTTTTCTCCGAAGAGCCGACTTTATTCAATGTGATCATCATTTGCCCAAGTCCTTCGGCTGCTTTAACATCCGATGAAGCCCGGATTTCATCTAGCTTTTCCATCGATATGATCGATCGGTTCAATTTATTTTTAGAGTCATGCTCCATAACAAAATAGTCGGCCTTCATGTTTTGTATGGATGAAGCATTATCTGAAGAAAGTCCATTAGCTAATCCTGAAATGATAAACACAAGCAAAGCGACCAATATCATGATCAGTCCAATCAGCAGATAACGTAATTTTGAATGCTTTAGTTCACGTATTGCCAAAAACATCATTTCATCTCCCTTTCCTTTTGTTTACCGATCATTGAATCGGTATGACCCGATTGTAAACAATCAATATGAATGGAAGATGAACAACTGATTACATAAGGGGCAGCCGTATATAAAAAGTGGTCCCTTTACCAAGTTCGCTTCGAACTTCGATCATTCCCCCATGAAGTTCAACCGTCTTCCTCGTAATCGAAAGTCCTAAGCCGCTTCCGGTTTCACTCCTGTTCCTCACTTTGTCGACTTTATAAAAGCGATCAAGGATATAAGGGAGGTCTTCTTCTGGAATTCCGATGCCCGTATCCGCGATAATCACTTCAACAGCACTGCCTATTCTTTTAATCCGAATATCGATCGAACTGCCGCTTTCCGAGTATTTAATGCTATTGGTTATCAAATTCGTCCAAACTTGATTTAAAAGTTTTTCATCTGCAGAAATGACGGTTGACGGCAAATCCATTTCGATCACCATATCTTTTTCCCGCCAATTCCATTCCAGCATGAACAACACTTGCCGGATTTGCTGCGCTAAATCAAAATTTGTCCGTTGCAGCGGATCTTCTGCTTTATCCAACGAAGCAAGCATGAGCAGCTGTTTGCTTAACGATGACATGCGCCTGCTTTCTTTTTCAATGATGGACAAGTACTGATTTCTTTGTTCTTTTGTTAATTCCTCCGATTGGAGGGTTTGAGAAAAACCTTGGATGGATGCAAGCGGAGATTGAATTTCATGAGAAACATTTGAAACGAATTCCTGTCTCATATCATCTAACCGCTGTATGCTTTGAGTCATTTTCGAGAAATGTTGAGCCAAATCCCCAATTTCATCACTGCGGGTGACATTCAATTCACTACTATAATCCCCATCAGCGATTCTCTTTGTAGCTTCTGTTAATTTCGTAATTGGCTTAACGATGAAACGCGTGTTAATAATAACAAATAAAAAACTGAGCAGGAGCGTAAGTACGAGCAAAACAGAAAGGTAAAAGCGGAACTCTCCAAACTGCAGCTCTATATTCGGCCTTACAAACAAGGCATATTTCTCGCCATCCACATTAATTGGGACCCCAATGCTATTAATTAAAACATCTTCAAAAAATCCGGTAATAAATAACCCATTATTATAATTGGCGATCCCTTGATAGGTTTTCCCGTTCAAAACTCCTGAAATCGTGTCGCGATCCAAACTCGCTTCCCGAAACGGCTCACCATATAAAGTTCCTTCACCCTGCTCATTAAATAGATACATTTGATAGTGCAAACCTGCAATATGGTTTAAATACGCATCAATATCCTGATGAGGATTCTCCTCATATAAGGAGACGATCTCACTTGCGACTTTGCTTATTTTCTCACCATTGTTGGGTTTTTGAACCTGATGATAATAAACATTGGAAATTAAAAAAGCGATGACACTGGCAAGCACCATGATCAAAATGGTTTGAATAACTATCCTGAAATAGAGTGTTTTCACTTCTTGTTGACCTCCAGTTTATAACCTAATCCACGGACAGTCGTTATGACAAAGTCATCGGTCCGCCCGGCAAAACGTTCCCTCAACCGTTTAACATGGACATCAACCGTTCGATCATCCCCTGCAAAATCAGCACCCCAAACCAGTTCAATAAGCTGCTCACGCGTAAAGACCTGATCTGGAAAACTCCCCAGCTGAGCCAGCAGCTCAAATTCCTTAAGCGGCAGGAGCAGCGTATTCCCCTTTATTCGCACTTCGTAACTTTTACGGTCAATCACAGTTTGATTCAATGATATCGATTCAGAATTCACCAGACGGTACCTTCGCATTAGCGCTTTTATCCGAAATAGAAGTTCCCTTGGCTCAAACGGCTTTACTAGGTAATCATCCGTACCTGCAAAGTACCCCTTTTCCTTATCGATAAGTTGATCTTTAGCTGTCAATAAAATGACGGGCAGATCATATTGATCCCGGATTTCCTTACAAAGATCCAGTCCGTTTTTATACGGCATCATAATATCGACAACAGACAGATGGATCCGTTCCTTCTCCAGTAGCAAGGAAGCTTCATTCCCGTCCTTCGCTTCGAATACCATGTACCCTTCCTTTTCCAAGTGAAATTTAAGCAACTCCCGAATATGCCGATCATCATCCGCAATTAATATATGTATCAAAGAAACCACATCTCCACTTCTTTTATAGCCCTGGCTAAACATACAATAGCAATAATTAAACATGTAAAACAACAAATACTAATTCTAACTCAGTTCCTTATAAACTAGTTTGCCACTAATATACAGCACCCTCTTATTTTTTTAAAAAGATAAAGTAAAAAAGCGAACAGAATCTAAAAACCCTGTCCGCTTTTTTCCTATAGTAAATCGTCATATTCATACTAGTTCAGCCGTAATGATATTTTTATTGCTCAAAAGGGTTTTAAATATTCTGAATATAAATTATAATTGTTTTATTTTAAAACATCTAGGAGGTCACTATGGGAGTAGTAGAGAAAATCAGCGGATTTGCTGGTAAAACGTTTACCTTATGGGTCATTTTATTTGCAGTTATTGCGTATATCTTACCTAATCATTTTATATGGATTGGAGCCTATATTGTTCCATTATTGGGAATTGTCATGTTTGGCATGGGACTTACATTATCAGCATCGGATTTTAAAGAAGTTTTCCGACGGCCGAAAGAAGTCGCACTAGGGGTAGCAGGACATTTTATCATTATGCCCTTATTGGCATTTGTATTAGCAATAGGGTTCGATTTGCCCAAAGAAGTGGCTGTTGGTGTCATTTTGGTAGGATGTTGCCCTAGTGGAACAGCTTCAAATGTCATGGTGTTTCTTGCGAGAGGAAATGTTGCGCTTGCAGTTGCCATTGCTTCTGTTTCCACTATTCTAGCACCTATCGTAACTCCCCTGCTTATTCTGCTCTTGGCAAGTAAATGGGTCAATATCAGTATTGGATCATTATTCATTTCGATCATTCAAGTGGTGATCATCCCACTGCTGCTTGGATTCATCGTTAAAAAGTTTTTCGGCAAACAGGCAGAGGCCGGTGCAAAGGCTTTACCTCTAGTATCAGTCATTTCAATCGTCCTGATTGTATCTGCCGTAGTAGCTGGCAGCCAAGCTCAGCTGGCTAAAACAGGTTTGCTGATTTTTGCAGTAGTCGTTCTTCATAATGTTCTTGGCTTTTTACTCGGCTTTTTCTTTGCTCGTTTATGCGGAATGGATTTAGCCAAACAGAAAGCTGTTGCAATGGAGGTTGGTATGCAGAACTCTGGTTTAGGTGTAGCTATAGCCACAGCCCACTTCTCGCCTTTGGCCGCTGTACCTAGTGCCATCTTCAGTGTTTGGCATAATATATCAGGCTCCGTTCTAGCCTTTATTTTCAGTCGCATGAAAGATAAGAAAAAAGTAGGGACCGTTAAAAATAATTCGATAAAAACAGACGCATCATAATATGTTGGAGATGAACCAAAACAAATAATCCGGAGAGCTTTTTGCCTCCTTAATTAAATTAGTAAATTGAGCCGATTGAGTGAATCGGCTTTTTTTGTGCATTAACCATCCGAATATTGAACATTCAAGGGAATAACAAATATTCAATGCCCAAAATTAATGAACTTACTGCCTTGTTGTGGTTATTTTTTTGAACTACCTGCTATACTACTAGATGAAAGTAAGTTATAAAATTTGCTAATGATTCGGGTTATAGTAATTGACTATCATTTTAAGGATGAGGGAATATAATGTCACCAAAAATAAAATCTTCAAGAAAAATAGCTAGATATTCACTAATTATCATGGGGGCGGGTTATATTGCAACCACTCCATTTCAAGGTTCATTGCCTTTAGATTTATTACATGGAGGGTTTGAGGCTGGTTTAGTCGGCGGATTGGCAGATTGGTTTGCAGTCACTGCATTATTCCGCCATCCGCTTGGATTACCAATCCCCCATACAGCGCTTTTGCCCAACAATCGTAAAAGAATGACAAATGCACTTGTTTCGATGTTAAAAAACGACTGGCTTTCTAAGGAAAGCATTCAGGACAAAGTAAAACATATTCCTTTTACTGAAAAATTGATCCCTATTTTAGGAAAAGAGATTCAAAGTGATACTTTTAGAAAAGTCCTGATTAAACTAATCAAGCAAATGATTGGTTATATAGATATAGAAAAGATTACACCTTTCGTTGCAAAAAAAATTAAATCATCACTTTCTAGCATAGACATGAGCAAGATGCTACATTTAGTAACTTCACAGTTACTTAACGAAGAGTTTGATAAGAAGGCTTTGGATCATGTTTTGAAAAAAGCTGAAGATTGGTTAGGAAAAAAAGAAACCAGTCACCGACTTGGCACTGTTTCCATGGATGTACTCAGTAAGATTGAACTGGAAGGTATGCTTCAGTTCGCCGTTAAGTCCATTCAAAGTCTACTTAACGAAGAGAAACTTGGGAATATCATACAAAACCTATTATTAAGTGTCGTAAATAATTTACAAAACGAGAAAGAACCAAATAGAGAGGCTTTAATCTTATATATCAGGAAAGAGATACAAGGCATTAACCATAACCCGGAACTGTTAGAAGGAGTTGAAAAATGGAAAAAACAACTTCTGACAAAATGGGAGCCTGAGGCGGCAATAAAGGGAAGTCTACAACAAATTCAACAAGAAGCATTGGATTTCGTCGAAGATGAACATTTCATGGATACTTATCTGACTCCAATGATTCATCACGTACTGGACAACATAATAGAAAATAGCACCCACATCGATAATTGGATACAGAAACAAATTACTGTTCTCATTGAAAATAATCATACGCAGATCGGCAATCTTGTACAAGAAAATTTAGATAAGCTAGACAACGAAACGCTGATTGATATGATGGAAAATGGTGTAGGAAAAGATTTACAATGGATTCGTGTGAACGGAGCGGTCTGCGGTTTTATAATAGGGCTTATCCTAACAGGTGCACAGGCTCTGCTTAGGCTATTATAATCCAGGCACCTTCGGGCGATTTGGTAACGGCAGTATACTTGTCGTTACCAAATCAACTGGTGCTGATTCGTTGCCTTTAGTTTGATACTCCTCATTAAAAAGCCCTTAACCTTAAGGGCTTTTCAATGAGGAAATTAATCTAATGAATAGGGTTTCCTCTCCTCGATTATCGCCACTTCATCCCATTCCACAGATTTGGTGTACATATATTTATCTGTTCGTTCAAACCCCATCTTTTTGGCAAGTTCAGTGTTGGTGGTATCCAAAAGCACTTTACCTGTTTTTCTATCTTCAGATGCTTGAAACATCTCTCCCTTATATTTTGCCTTCGAATTTATCTTAAATAAATTTTCTACCTCTTCTACAGAAACATTTTTTATATAGATTTTTTCATCTAAATGTTTGAAACCTTGAGATAGATCAGCATGTTTATTACTTATTAACTTTATAGACTTATCTTCCAGTAGACTAAAACTATACTCGCTACCATTATGTATTGCATACTTTCCTTTTCTTATCATAGGTTCCTCCATTTTGAGGTAGTAATTATCATCAAAATTAAATTGCATTTCATTCATCGGGAAACAATCATTTCAACTTATGTTAAAGTCTTTTATTAGCGGGAAATACTCTTGATAAAATTAATTGTCCCTTTTAAATTCTTTTAATAAAATATCTTTTATTCCATCTAATTCGTTATTAGCAACGATTCTCTTGTCATAGTTATCATCCCAAATAAAATAATCAGATAAACCCACTCTAGGTTTATTTATATCATGATAGATGCCACTCAATTCCATCATAGTTTTACGATATTGCTCTGCTGATTCACAATCCAATAAGCATATATCAATCAATTCAATTGAGGCTTTAGCTTTTCGTAATAAATATTCTATATCATTCTTTTCTTTTGTTAATATTTTCACCAAACGAACATAAGCATCTTTAATAACTAATAAAGTTTGCTCCAAGTTTATCCCCCATAATACAGTCATTTTATTGGAACTTCATCCACCACTTTTAAATACTTACTTCCCAAGGTTCCGACACAAAAATTTGATTCTCTCCACCTGAATAGATTCCAGCTTAATAAGCCCGCTAGACCCTTATTTATATTAGTTCTTTAGGAATTTCCATTGTATAAACTATCCAGCTTCATTATATAGTCTCTAGTTTCTCCCCTTGGTATAACCTTCCTGGTTTCAGGTAAATCTTCAAATATTAATATTGGTTTTTTCATCTCAATAATCGCTTCTATGTCGTCAAGAGGCACGTCCTTTTTAAAAACAAATTGCTCTTGCTTTTCGAATCCATAGCAGTCTACATCATTACTATCCATACTAAATAACGAAATCTCATTTTCATCCAAGATATGCCTGCCCAATGAATATGGCTCAAACTCTTTACCTTTGTAAGCTACCAAAAACTTTAGTTCATAAACTAAATCAACTTCCTCTTTAGTCACATCCTTGATAAACAGATTTGTCATATTCCCTGTTTGATCAATAAGTTCACGAAATCCTTGTTCAGGTTCATGGGTTCTTAGTCTTAACCTGTCGTTACGGATATTCAAGAGGTAATCCTTATGATTATATATGGCATATTTCATCTTTAGCTTCACCTCGTCTAACTTGTTCTCATTTAATATCTTGTATTGAAAAATGAATATTAATTCAGAAGTTCCAAAACTGTTTTATAAAAATATTCACATGCTTCATCTTCTGTATCAAATTTCTTTAAATGTGATTTCAACCCACGTTCACTATAATAGACTTCCAAAATATTATCTCTTTTATTTAAGCAAAGCACCTCATTAGGTAGTCCACCATTAAGGCTATATAGATTTTTTTGAACATTATCTTTAATTAATAATTTCTCCAATTCTGTTTTTTTCAAATTGCTTTCCTCCCCCTCAAATTATGTACATTTTCTTTTAGATGCTTCACCTCAAGAAATATATAATTCGAGTTATCATCTTACCCGCTTCAGTTATATTCTTTCACAGTTTATCATTGGAAATATACTATGCTGATTCCTGCATCACATGACCTTGGATCATACCACTGGGTAATCTTACCCCATTCAAATACATTTTCAGACAATATGCCATCTGGATACCCAATTTGCTCTGTAAGCCATTCACCATGCTGCGATAGTTTTTCTTCATAGTCCCATTGGTTAATGGATGGATCATTTACTTTCAAATTAATTCCCGATATTAAATTATTTTCAAATGATAATCGGACATTAAAATATTTGCTACCTAATTTAGGTGCCTTTAAAAACCTTAAAGATTTATTATGACTATCAAGGGTTATAGATTTAAACATACTTGAAGATTCTTTTGTTTTTATATCATCCAATTTACAGTTAGGAAAAATAAAAACACCTTCTATTTCTAACTCTCCCTTTTTCAGATTACTCATCCCTTAATCCCCTTCCGTTTATTTCCAAAAAAATCAAAATTTTTTGATCTGTAATCTTATTCTTAAGTTATTTTAAATTTTTCATTTTGATAACACTTGTATCCTGTATCTCTTCGTAAGTCTTACTGATTGTTACGATTTATTTTTAATCTAACGAAAACAGTTTTCGCTCTTCTATTATTTCAACTTCATCTAAATTTACATTTTTAGAATAAAGATATTTATCTGTACGTTTAAAGCCATATCTTTCAGCTAGTTTTAAATGAGGAGTTGCTAGAATAATTTTCCCATTTCCACCATTAGAAGCTCCAAATAATTCTCCTTTATATTTTGCAAAAGAATGAATTAAAAATAGCTTTTCTACTTCATTTAAAGAAAGAACTTTTGTAAAAATATTCTTTTTATATTGGGTAAATCCATAGTTCATGTCTTCCTTGTTATTGCTTATTAGTTCTATAAATCCTTTGCTTTTAGATTCTATGAATCTATACTCTTTCCCATTATAGATCGTATACTCACCTTTTCTTATCATTTCTCCACTCCATTATTTAATTTTTCTATCACCCAAATTCAAACTGCTTCGCTTCCCGTTTAACATAGCATATACTGGATTCTGGACATAAAAAACCCCTATAAAAGTCTTTTATAGGGGTTTTTTTATGTAATATGGGTGATTTACATCAATCTCCATACTCTTCTTTAATTGCTTTATCTGCACAAAAACTAAGGAATTTCTCGATTAATTGATCAATATCTTCTTTTCTGGTGATTTTCTCAAGCCATTCTTTAGGAATGTCGTCGATTTTATAGTACATACCTGCCATTGTTCCCGTAATGGCACCTACTGTATCCGTATCATCCCCTAGATTCACTGCTTTTAAAACGGCATCGCTAAACGAATCTGAATTTCCTAAGCACCAAATGGCTGCTTCCAACGTATGAACGACATAACCATCTGACTGAATTTCTTCTTGTGGTAATGAAAAGAAATCTTCTTCAAAAATTCTTGAATAGGATTGCAGCTCTTTTTGGTATATATGATCTTTTTCAAAATTCTCATCAAAAAGTTTTTTTGTTTGTCTTATTGCATCTTCAGGAGAATTATTATAATAAAGTCTAAGTAAAAACTCGACATAAATAATGGAACCTACCACAGAACGCGGATGTGCATGGGTTACTTCCGTATACTTTTTAATGGTTTGGATTTTTTCAATGAAATTAAAGTTATTAATAAGGATAAATGCTACTGGAGCGACCCTCATCAACGCCCCATTTCCATTATCAAACATTGCATTTCCGCCACATTCTGGCGCTGGCGTTCCACTTTTAAACTTGGTTATGGCTTCACTGGTCGTTCTGCCAATATCGAACATTTCATGATGTGGTGTCCAATAACCAGATTCCATATACTGAACGAATTTTTGTATTAGCTCCGCTGAATCGCTTTTTTCAATTAAGTTTTCAATTAAACATAAAGTTAACGAAGTATCATCCGACCAAGTGCCTGGTGGCTGATTATACGTTCCATATCCCGTTATATCATCAATAGTAAACGTCCCTCTTTTTTTAAATTCAACTGGGACACCAAGCATGTCTCCAATAATACCGCCATACAGACTCGGTAATACTCTTTTCTTAATAGCTAAACTCATAAAAATCTTGTTATCGTCTTCCCATCTGTCTACCATTCTTCTGCCTGTCATTCATTACACCTACTTTTTAATAAAGTCTAGTATAAGATGCATACCATTTGCATCTTCACGCTTCTTTAATGAACAATTCTTGACCTGCATTGAGAAGTAATTCGGCCTCATCAGGGAATTCACTAATTTTTCAAAAGTAAGCAGCTAACAACTACTTATATAATAAGTTGTTATTCTATTTACAACCTTAAAATTGTCAACTCACGGATCATAGATTCAACCTATAAACTAATTTTAATTAACTTTATCAAGTATTAAATAATTCTATATTTAATTTTTCAGCTTTATGTAATTCTCCTAATAACGGATTTTGATAGTCACTATAACTATCCATATAAGCCCTCACGCCACCAATAATATTTAATTCTCTTATATCTTCATTATTCTCCATTACATCCAATGCATTCTTATATCTTTTAAATATAAGTTGTAAAACGCCGCTAGTAATTTCATTACAAAATTCTTTTTCAAGATTATATATTACAACTTTTATTTGATCGATTAACTGCTTTTTCTTATCCATTTTATCCTCCTATCTACTCGCCTATAAAGAAGACCCTTAACAAAACAGTTCCAAAGCTCATTAGAGGGTATAGTGCAATAAATATTAATCGTGTTTGAAATGAGGAAACTAATCTAATGAATAGGGTTTCCTCTCCTCGATTATCTCCACTTCATCCCGTTCCACAGATTTGGAGTACATATATTTATCTGTTCGTTCAAACCCCATCTTTTTAGCAAGTTCAGTGTTTGTTGTATCCAACAATAATTTTCCGTTTTTTCTTTCTTCAGATGCTGGAAAGATCTCTCCCTTATATACAGCATAGGGATTAATAGAATATAATTCTTTAACTTCATCTACACCTACTATTTTCGTGTATATATTATTTTTGTAATAAGTAAAGCCATTGTTCATTTCATTTTTATCATTACTAATTAATTCAATAGCTTCCACTGTATCAGATTCTATGAATCTATACTCTTTCCCATTATAGATCGTATACTCACCTTTTCTTATCATTTTCCCACTCCATTATTAATTTTCCATCACCAAAAATAAACTGCTTCGCTTCCCGTTTAACATAGCATAAACTGGACTCTGGACATAAAAAAACCCTATAAAGGACTTTTATAGGGTGGGTGATTTACATCAATCCCCATACTCTTCTTTAATTGCTTTATCTGCACAAAAACTAAGGAATTTCTCGATTAATTGATCAATATCTTCTTTTCTGGTGATTTTCTCAAGCCATTCTTTAGGAATGTCGTCCATTTTATAGTACATACCTGCCAATGTTCCCGTAATGGCACCTACTGTATCCGTATCATCCCCTAGATTCACTGCTTTTAAAACGGCATCGCTAAACGAATCTGAATTTCCTAAGCACCAAATGGCTGCTTCCAACGTATGAACGACATAACCACCTGACTGAATTTCTTCTTGTGGTAATGAAAAGAAATCTTCTTCAAAAATTCTTGAATAGGATTGCAGCTCTTTTTGGTATATATGATCTTTTTCAAAATTCTCATCAAAAAGTTCTTTTATCTCCCTTTTTGAAACTTCAGGAGAATTATTATAATAAAGTCTAAGTAAAAACTCGACATAAATAATGGAACCTACCACAGAACGCGGATGAGAATGTGTAACTTCCGTATATTTTTTAATGGTTTGGATTTTTTCAATGAAATTAAAGTTATTAAAGAGGATAAATGCCACTGGAGCGATCCTCATCAACGCCCCATTCCCATTATCAAACATGGCATTTCCGCCACATTCTGGCGCTGGCGTTCCATTTTTAAACTTGATTATGGCTTCACTGGTCGTTCTGCCAATATCAAACATTTCATGATGTGGTGTCCAATAGCCAGATTCCATATATTGAACGAATTTTTGCATTAGCTCTGCTGAATCGCTTTCTTCAATTAAGTTTTCAATTAAACATAAAGTTAATGAAGTATCGTCCGACCAAGTGCCTGGCGGCTGATTATAGGTTCCATATCCCGTTATACCATTAATAGCAAAAGTCCCTCTTTTTTTAAATTCAACTGGAACACCAAGCAAGTCTCCAACAATACCGCCATACAGACTTGGTAACATTCTTTTTTTTAGATTAAATCTCAAAAAACTTTTACTATCGTCTTCCCATCTGTCTACCATTCTTCTGCCTGTCATTCATTACACCTACTTTTTGTTTAAGTACCCTTTCCTTGCTTAACAATTGCCCTACTGATTGATTAAATTCATACTTTGTTTTTATGTATGCTAACACCTATACTACAACCACTATAATATCTTTCCATTTAAATACAAGAGCAAAATCAGTTCGCATTTCCAAATTACCCGCTAACCATCGTAGGTATCATACAAAGATTTAAAACTGTCCATTATTCAAAAACCTTGAATGTCTTTAGCCACTCAAGGTTAACACTGCATTATTAAATATTTTTCTTTCATATGCTATTCTGCTGAGGAATTATAATCAACCTCTGCATTTTTTAGTCCTTCTATTACTTTTTTTATTCGTTTCGATAAGTCTTTTATTTCCTCTAATGTTAAGTCATCTTCTGCTTCTTGTGGATTAAACATGCTTAACCTTTTTGTAATACCTTCAATATATCCAATATAAACCTTGTCTTGTGATAGCAATATTTCACCTACAGCAGTATCAACGATAAAATCTTCTGTTTTCCCAAGGTTTACATACTCATTTTTCGTCCTTGCAATTGCATATTCATATCCTCTATTTAGGGATAAAAAGTCATTATAGTCCTCATTAATTACCTCGAATATTTCATTGTACTCCCAATCTTCCACTCAAATCCCTCCTATAAAAATTGATTTTTATGGTTTAATTCTTTCCCCATTGTTGTGTATAACTTCTAAACTTATATTAGGGTATTTAGCTGAAACTTCCTCAATAACTCTATTACAACTAGTACAAGTATCTAATTCAGTAAATAATTTTATATCCCCAGAAACCTGAGTATTATCACCTATCCTAAAAGCAATATCATTTAGAATTTTATATTCAGTATCAGAATCTCTTATATATGTTTACCATCTTGACTTGTAGCTTCTGATGCCTTAAAAATAAAGGTATCAGATTGTAAATAAATATCAGGAACGATACCGCCTTATTTCGCTTAAATGATATGCATCTGTCTTATAACCCAGTCATAATCTAATTAAAATTATAAAAAGGATTCAAAGCTCATGTTCTCTTTGAATCCTTTACCCATGCAATTGGAGCTTTTGGATGATTAGACTAGACTAGGGATTAAAATTAATATTGTTATCACCTATAATTCTACTTCCCTATTTTCCCCAACGTTATCATATATAAATATTTGAAAATTCGATCCTCATTACTCTTTTCGATAATTGAAATATTTTGTCTTTCATCCACATCACACAATATCCAATCTCCATCTTCAAAGTAACAACCTGTTGAAAATGGTACATTAGTTTTTCTTCCAATAACAATATTAAGTTCTTGCAAATCTATACCTAACTCTTTTATCTTATTTTCATATTCATTTCGTGTCATTTTACCAACCTCCTTTATTTAAGTAATATCCCTGATATCCTCCAGGGCTTTCACGTTAATTGGAGTATCATTTCAATTCATTAAAAAACCTTGAATGGCTTTGGCCACTCAAGGTTTTATTTTATTATAGCTAGATTCAGTTTTCTGTGTCATTTTTTATAACTGATCCAGATCTCTACTTGTCCACTTTTCTTATCTTCAAATGAAGTGACTTCTCCCCAAGTTCTATTATAAATTAATGAGTCTCCTTTTTTAATATCTGGTTTTCCTAATATCTCTTCTACCCATTTATCATGTATCGCTTTCTTTTTTTTAGCTTTATAATCAGACCAATTATTGTAAATATTTTTCAAACTTTCATCAGCATTGTCGAGTTCAATACGAGAAACTTTATCATTTTGAAAGTTAACTACAACCCAAAAATAAATTCCATCTAACATAATTGCGTCTTTAAAAACAAACATAGCATTCAGTATATCGCTTGATAGTAGTTCATTTTGAAAATTTATACAAAAAGCCTGTTTATTTGTATTTCCATTAAGTATTTTTCCTTTCACTAAAATATCACCTGTTAATCCATCCAAATTAAACACCTCATTTTCATTTAATTGAATTCATTATTTTACTATATTCTTCAAAGGAGATTTCAGAGTTTTATGGTTTTTCTATCATTGCACACAATACTCCATGATGGTTCAACCACCATGAGCTTTTTACTTTTATATAACCTGCTAATGTAATCAATCCTTTATAAATATCGCTATTCTGCTGAAGGATTATAATCAACCTCTGCATTTCTTAATCCTTCTATTACTTTATTTATTCGTCTCGATAAGTCTTTTATTTCCTCTAATGTTAACTCATCTTCTGCTTCTTGTGGGTTAAACATGCTTAACCTCTTTGTTATACCTTCAATGCGCCCAACAAAAACTTTTTCATGGCCGATTGCAATTTCGCCAATAGCTGTATCAACAATAACATCTTCTATCTTGCCTAAGTTATCAAATTCATCAGCTAGTTTTGCTATAGCATACCTATATCCCCTATCTTCATCTAACAACTCTTCATATGTCTCCTGAATTGCATCAAATAATTCATTATACTCCCAATCTTTCATTAGTTTTCTCCTCCAATAAAAATTAAGTTTAAGAAATAATTCTATTACCATTGTTGTGTATGACTTCTAATTCAATATTTTTAAATTTAGCCAGCAAACTCTGCTATGACTTTACCTCAACTGTCACAAGTATCTAATTCTGTAAATAACTTAATTTCCCCATTAGCTTTTGTATTCTCTCCAATCCTAGAAGCAATGTCATTTAGTATTTTATAACACCATAGCCATTCCTATTTCATTGCATAAAGCAACCAATTCAGGCTTTGATTGAAAAGCTTTATATTGAGAATACCAATTAGCAATAGCATTTTCAGTACTATGAGGATTGCTTGTTCCCTACTTTTTTTAAATTGATTAATAGAATTTATTTTGTTTACAGAACCTCTTGGGTTATCAATACAAAAATCATTTATAAAATTGCATTATAGTACGTATTATCAACTTTCTAGACTTTGCTTTGTTTCAATCCACACCCCAAGCTAGCAGAATAATGTTTTGATTGCTAATTTCTGGATGGTTAGCTAAAAATTCAACTGCATAATTAACTATGTCACTATATTCTATTAGATTAAGTTCTAATCCCACATATAGTGTTCTCCAATCGTACTTTATTTTGTTTTGCTTGAAAATATCTACAGAAATATCCATTTGAACCACCTTAACTTTATGGTCTTTGATTTGGAGAACCTGTAATTTGCCCATTAGGAATAAATCTCCTATGTGTAACTCCTTTGGTCGGCTCAACAATCCACTCAAATATTCCATTTTGGTCCTTAACAGTTGTTATTCTCTCATTCCGTTACAGCAATTACAGTCCCTGTAACGTTTACCCGTTTTTTGCGGATAACGTGTTCGTAACGTAAATCCGTTAAAACGTACTGTACGATGACTTCAAAAAATAATACAACCCTTAATTTTTTTTATCGTTTTTTCTCTAGTAGTGTCGTACACTGTATAAAGCCAATTACAGTGTATAAATTTAACACTTAGTACACTTATAAAATTATACGTGTACCTACTTGTTTCTAAAACAAAACGCAAAAAAGCACTCGTTGCCATAAGTGACAATCAAGTGCTTTAAGTTTGTAAATTTTATAATTTTCAATGTTCGTTTTAAGTTTGTAAGTTTCATTGCATTGTAAAAAAAGTATGACAGCTTTTGTGTCTCCTGACAAGTAATACCTTTAAAACGTACGAGCTTGTGTGCATTCGTTAGTTTACTATACATTCCATGTCTTTGTACCCGCCATACAATAAAATGTCATCTCGCCTAAGCTCGTGTGTCTTATTTTATCTTGTCGAGATATGGGGGTGCAAACACTAGCTTATGATGGTACAACCATCATAGAGTCGATTCTTCAAAATGGCCTTTTCTTTTTTTGTACACTTCAAATATGCTTTGTTTTTCAATTACCTGTACATGTTTTGCTACAAGTTCGGTCATTCCTGTATGCAAAATATAAATTGAATAATAAGTGGTGTTTTTACACTTTCCCAGCTAATGCAAATTTTAATTATTAATTCTGTTATGTCTACTTAATATTAACTCATAAAGAAAATCAAATGCTTCATTTTCACTAGAAATTTCTTTAATTATATAGTGACCTCCTCTCTCTCTTGTTTTATAAACTTTCCACACTCCTTGATCATGTGCACATCCTATTACTAGCGACTCATCCGTTATAGTATCTAGTACCATAATATATTCACCAATATTTAGTTTTTCAGCTTCATATCTATTTAAGAACTCTTGTTTTGTCACGTCTAGCCCTCCTAGTATTTAGGTATAACTCCTATAATCTCTAGCATCTCACCATTTAATGGCGTTACAATTTGTTCTGCTCCACCATTCATTAACTTCTCACCTGTAGAGCTACTAGTCCAGGAAGCAGCAGTACCTTTCACTCCGTAAGTAGTATCTGTATTTCCAATAAATTTTTGTACTCTATCTTGGAAATCGTCATAATAAGCCTTAAAATCAGCAAATTCTGAATCAGAAATTGCTCTTCTTCCATTGGCCACTACAATTCGATTTAACTCTTCAAGATTTCCACTTTTGACTGCATCAATAGATTCAAAATAAGATTCATTATTAAAATGCCCAACGTGCCTTGCAGCAGGGTTTTCTATATACGGTATTGCACTTTGATCATATGTGTATGGAATACCATTATGAGGTAAAGTGGTGAAATTCTCTCCACCTTTTCCACCTACTCTATCCCATCTTTCTGGTAACGGACTATTTCTATCAATTGGCTGGATGGATTCTTCTACAAACCCCATTTTATCTGGCCAATCCACAATCATTCTACCATTTCGACCAAACCCTTCTGGACGAAGGAATTTTGTGCCTTTAACAACAGTAACATCACCTTTTACTTCTAATGCGGCATATGCTTCGTGAATCTTTACAAGCTTCTGTTCACTCGTTAAATCATCTCGTTTTCCAATATTATTGATACTATTAAAATACTCCCCAACATTCTTAAACTTTAGATCATCCGTACCCTTAGAAAAACTCTCCCCTGAAACACCCTCTACTTTGCTATCCTTAACCGTAAATTTCTGATAGGCTTCCTTAATTGTCTGCTTTTCCATCACAACTTGGCGAAGGGTTGGTCCTCCTGCGAGGTAGATTTGTTCCATACTTATCCGTTTAGGAATTTCTTTTTTGCCTAGTTCTTCACCTATATTTTTTAACGTGTTTTTTCCTGATCTCGCTATG
This sequence comes from Bacillus sp. T-10(2022), assembly GCF_056502895.1. Lineage (NCBI taxonomy): Bacteria > Bacillati > Bacillota > Bacilli > Caryophanales > Bacillaceae > Bacillus > Bacillus sp. T-10(2022). Next base: position 500,349 of record NZ_CP113518.1, on the reverse strand, counting down.
TCTGTTATTGTAGCTTGAACCTTCTGTACCTGCTTTTGTATATATTTCTTACTGGTAGGGGGAAAAATTTCAGCGTAAAATGTAAAAGCACTTGTTGCCAAAAAGACAAACAAGTGCTTAATCTTATGTTTAAACCTACGAGATTGTTTCATCTCGTTAATTTTTTGATTGTTCCCTGTGACAATACTTCAATCGTTTAAAATGTCATCTCGCCTAGTTATCGTTCTTATTTTCTTAAATAAATATCGTTATAGCTTCGATGGTCCAACTCATGGATTCTCAATTTACAAAGTAATTATCCGTTTTTTGCCCAATCAAAATTCATTGTTTCTATTCTAGTAACTCTAAGAATTCATTAAAGCTATCTGCAACATTGTAAAAAACAGGTTCAAACTCACCCGACTCTTCATGTGACCATACACTTACAGATGGGTTATTTTTATTGGTTCTAAAATCTAAACAAACAAAGTCACCTGCAAATATACTAGCTATTGGCAATACATCTGCACCTAATAAATCTTCGTTATCAGATAACCTTTCTCCTATTTGCGAAAATACAACATCTATATCATAGATTCCTTTCGGATTATTCTCAATGTCATCCAGCATACACAAAAACCTTTCTAACGCATAACTACGATTGTTACTCTCAAATGTAGCTTCCTTAACCTCTGCTCCATTATACGTTTTAATAAAGTTTAAGAAAGACTCTGGTAATGTTAGTCGCCAAAACTTTTCATGTTTTTTGATTAATTCTTCTGAAGGTAATGGTTTTACTATAGTGTCCTGTATTATTTTCATAGTTTTACCCCTTTCTTTACTATACTATCTCGGAGCGTCTGCCCACATTCCAGTAGATCTACCACCATTGTGAATAGTAATATTGTGTATTTTAAAAGGAACTAACTCCATCTTACCCGGTATTTCAGTATGATGCCATGTCATCCCTTCTGGTCTTCCACCTATTGCATTATCCAGCCAATCAAATTGTTCATCGTCCGATGATAACCAAAGCCTTTCTGGTAACTCCTTAATCTCAACAACAACTCCAGCAGTCTTGAAATCTGCAAAACCATACCTCATTCCCTCAACTTTAATAACATTTACATTAGGAATCACGCCATTTTCAATCGCTTTTTCCTTTATCAATTTTCGTTGGCGAGCAGTCAAATATTCTCCACCATGGAATGACTTATTCCATGACCAAGTTTTATTTGTTAGAATTTTTTCACTGTATAGTTTTGCAAAATCATTAATAACATCTTCAAAAGTTTTAGTACCTGCAATGAACTCATCAATGTTCTTTAAGTTAACATTATCTATACCATTAGTAATATTCTTCCCTGAAACACCCTCTACATTGCTATCCTTCACCATGAACTTCTGATAGTTTACACCCTTACCACCATCACTCTTCACCGCAAACTTCTGTACAATATCCTTAACCGTCGTATTATCAAAAGTAACATGCTTGTAGTTATTTCCATAGGCCGTCGCTAATTCTTCGACCCTTATACGGAGAGGCACTTTCACTTTACCGATTTCCCTGCCGAAGGCTTGAACCTTCTGTACCTGCTTTTGCGCAAATTCCTTACTGTAAGGGACGAACTTTGTACCACTCGCTACTTTATCAGCGACCTTCGCCGCACCTGCCACACCACCGATTCCGAGTGCCATCAACAGCCCGTTCGGGCGCTGTTCCTCGGTCAGCTGGTTGCCGAACATGTCTTTGCCGGTGACGGCTTCGCCGAGGCCGTTGGCTGCGAGGAGTCCGTATATCCCGTATTCGGTTTTCTGAAGGAGGCTAAAGTCTTTTGTCGTTTTATAGGCATCGAGAGCGTGGTCCGCTGCATTGAGTCCTTTGGCCGTTTTGTATAGGGCGCTGCCGCCTTTGATGGCCCGGCCGACGACGGGGATGAACCCAGCGGCTGCCATGGCGCCTGCGGCGATTCGTTCGGCATCGGACAGCTTGCGGCCCGTTACTGGATCGACTCCGGTTGAGGCCCTGATTGAATCATAATATCCCGTGAATTCCCCTGTAAAGGTTTTTGTCGTATCCCAGGCTTTTTCGTACCATGGCCGGTTTTCTAGGCTTAGCTTTATATTTTTTCTATTAATCTTAGGAAAAAAAGTATTAGACATCGACATTCAGAAATTAATTAAGGTAGAGTAGCCTTTTACGGCATAGTAAAAAAGGTATATTGTACATACGTTTTAACTTTAAGTACGGCTTTATATCTTCTTAAAATGCTGTGTAGGTCTAACAATAGGTTAATCTCAATACTATAAAAAAGAATTCGGCTCTCCCTTCAAATAATAAAACCTTAGAGATTTTGATATCTCTAAGGTTTTATTATTTATTCCTGTGTTAGGGTTGTAATATAACAATTATCTATTAAAACTCTTTTAAAAAAGTCCATAACCTCTTGAGTTACAACTAACTCACCTTTTGGTGATAAACAGAAGTGATGTCCTGACCAATTTTTGAAGTTCTCTCCTTCTACTTCAACTTTACCAAGCGGAATAAATCTGCTGAATTTAGGTAATTCCTTATTTGGATACATTTCTTTAAATTCATCAGATGTAGTAATTAAACACTTTTCTAATTTGTAATCTTTAAATTCACTATTCTTTAATTCTGTTTCAAGTTTACTTGACACAATAAAGGCTGGTGTTGACTCTAACAGGTCATCTCCTAGCCATCCTTCAAACTCATAATGTAAATATTTTACCTTTCCTGAAATACCTTCAGTTGCAATATCTTCTTCTGTTCCATAAATGGTATGTTCACCATGACCCCCTGATACTTCTGGTTCTAAAAAATATAATTTCATTAGTAACATCCTTCCTATCACATTCTCACCTTTTCACTGGCGGATTAAAATTTTCACCATATTTTTGATCTAACTCAATCATATAGCCTATTACTTCCTCTTTTGTGGGATTAGGGTTATTTCTATAAAATCTATTCCAATCTATTCTTATTTTTGATAAATGTATATCACTGTTTACTTCTTTTGGTATACCTCTCAGGTTTTCTAGAGCATGTATTTCCTCAAGTGAAAATAAATTCGGGTGCCTTTTTAGAATTTGTTGCTCTATAGCATGATGAACTACTACACTACCTTTAAGGTCTGGGTATTCATCAAAGAATGTCTTTTTATAGTCCTTAATATTTTTGCCTTTGTCTATCCCCTTAGAAAAACTCTCCCCTGAAACACCCTCTACTTTGCTATCCTTCACCGTGAATTTCTGATAGGCTTCCTTAATTGTCTGCTTTTCCATTACAACGTGGGGAAGGTTTGGACCTCCTGCGAGGGATACTTGTTCCACACTTATACTTTTAGGAATTTCCTTTTTACCTAGTTCTTCACCTATATTTTTTAACGTGGTTTTTCCTGATCTCGCTATGTCTGTTATTGTGGCTTGAACCTTCTGTACCTGCTTTTGCGCAAATTCCTTGCTGTAAGGGATGAACTTTGTACCACTCGCTACTTTATCAGCGACTTTGGCCGCACCTGCCACACCGCCGATTCCGAGTGCCATCAACAGTCCGTTCTGGCGCTGTTCCTCGGTTAGCTGGTTGCCGAACATGTCTTTGCCTGTGGCTGCTTCGCCGAGGCCGTTGGCTGCGAGGAGTCCGTATATCCCGTATTCGGTTTTCTGGAGGAGGCTAAAGCCTTTTGTCGTTTTATAGGCATCGAGCGCGTGGTTCGCTGCGTTGAGTCCTTTGGCGGTTTTGTAGATGGCGCTGCCGCCCTTGATGGCCCGGCCGGCCCAGCCGACGACGGGGATGAATCCAGCGGCTGCCATGGCGCCTGCGGCGATTCGTTCGGCATCGGACAGCTTGCGGCCCGTTACTGGATCGACTCCGGTCGAGGCCCTGATTGAATCATAATATCCCGTGAATTCCCCTGTAAAGGTTTTTGTCGTATCCCAGGCTTTTTCGTACCATGGGCTGTTTTCGAGTTCTTCCATTTCCTGTTCGATTTTCCGGGCTTCTGCTTGCTGCTTTTTGAAGGTCTGATAGTCTTTCATCTGATTGGCGACTTCATCCTTCACTTGATAGACGTCACTATTTTTGAATGCCGATTGGTTGAATGTCATCGGCGAAACGTTGCCGTCCTGTTTGGTGGCATCAAGCAAGGCGCGGAAGAGGCCGACGGCCACGTTTTCCTGCCCGATGGACACATCATATTCCTCGACCAATTGCCGGTCGACATTCTCGACCTTTGTCACGGTGTCATCCAGTCTATGCCCTGCCAGCGTGATTTTTTCATTAAAGTCCTTTTGGTCGAACATATCAAGAGGCAGGATATCGTCAATGCTGTTCAGGATCCTTTGGAGATCGTTCGCTTGTTCATCGACAAGCGACTTCGCTTGGTTGATTCCGTTTGAGACTTCACCATCTAAAAAGGGAACCTCGACCACCGTATTTCCGGATAGGTCCGCCTCTTCCAGACTGGCTGGAATGCCTTCCAAAAAACTGATCTGGGTAGTGAATAGTTCCATCCAGGCGTCCGCCACCTCGATTTGCGCTTCATAGAAGCTTTTGATGGCAGTAGCACCGGCTCCCTGAAACTCGTTATCCAGGCCGACGATGCCCTGAAATTCCTTTTTCAGGGCTGTGACTTCCTTCTTTAGTTCTTCATATTGCTTGGCGCGCGACTTGGTTGCGGCCGTCAATGTCTCGGCTTCATATATCTTCATCGCTGATACCCATGTGAAGACGTATGGGCGATGGCTTCATCCTGTTCTTTTAATAAGTCAATGTTGGCACGGGTATCTTCCACATTTTTCTGGACGATTTTGATATATTGCTCGAAGACCTTCTCCAGGTTCGTTTCGCGGTCGATCCATTTCGAGGTGAATTCCAATTTATTATTGCCAAGCTCGCCCGCCGGCAAATTTCCAAGCGTGACTGTACCAAGTGCCGTCTTCACCTGATCGACTTGCTTCATTACGGCAGGATGATTCAGTTTGATTGTCGTCATTAAAACAACCACCCTTTTAAATATGATATTTTGCTTTCCAATTGATCTATGAAGGCTTCTCCTTTGCCTAAAAGAACATCCGCTTCATGTGCTATCGTACCTGCTGCACTCAGAGCCTTTTTCTCTATATTAAGCATCATGATTTTACCGTCGATTTTCTCTTGATAGTCGTCATAATCATCTTGAATGATCGTTGACATTGCCTTGTATGCATCACTGCGGGCATCTTGAAAGTCTTCTGCACGGTTTCCAGTCCAGCTTTTTGCCAAGTCCGGATTTTTAATTTTAGCGATTTCACCAAGACAAGCATTCTGTTCTTCTTTGATTTGTCTTTTTGCCTGCTCCAAACGGTTGATTTTTTCATTCACATCGGACATTTTACTGGAAAGGGCTGAGTGAATTTCACTCAATGAATTTGCATACACTTAAAAAATCACCTCAAACATACTATTCTCATTTTGTAGACTGTCATATTTTTCATAATTTTTATTATAAGGATTATAGTCTTAGAGTTAAATAGGGATAAATAAGCTATTTATGCTAGGTGTTTAGGGAATTCATCCCACACGCACCAATTCCAGATTAGACTTTTCACCCCTAATTTTCCATTTTTAAACATAAAAAGAGGGTGCATGCTGCACCCTCTGAATATTTACTGCATTATTTGAATTCCTTTTCGTCAAATAAATGCGGAACTTTCACCTTTTTCCCTTTTTTATGATTGAGATCAGGTTTTTTAGCTTCAATTTTTGCTTGGTCATAGACAGCGGTGCCGACAATTTCAGCAACATCTTGAAGCTTTTCTTTTGAGATTTTATCAATGGTATCATCAGGAGTATGATACCAAGGCTCTGATGGACTGTGGATGAATAAAGCAGCGGGAATCCCAGCCTCAGAAAAGGATACATGGTCACTTCTCCCGCCTTGTCCATATGGAGTCGGCTCACCATTCAGTCTCGTACTTGATGCCTGGGCAAGCTCGGTTACAAGGTTCATTTCTCCATCATTAGTCAAAATGACCAAATCTCCGGCATCCTTGCTTCCCACCATATCGAGATTGAAGTTGGCAATGGTCCGCTTGATATCATCATCAGGGAGATTGCTCACATAATGCTTTGAACCCAGCAATCCATTTTCCTCTGCCCCAAAGGTGACGAAGCGAATTTCCGTATCTGTAGGAAGATTCTTCAGAACACGGGCAAGTTCAAGGGTGACGGATGTTCCTGATGCATCATCATTCGCTCCGGGTGCTCCTGCGACGGAATCATGATGGCCAGTAATATAAATGATATCGTTCTTTGTTGCTTTATTGTTCTTTGTTGCTTTTTTCGTTGCCACTACATTATAAGAGGTTTTTTCTCCGGAATAGGCTCCTTCAATTTTTAATGATGCTGTCAATTTGACTTCAGCATTCAATTTTTCCAGAAGGGCTTCTCCATCCTTTTTGGTGATAGTGACGGATGGAATATACTTGTCATTATCCTCTCCGAGTGTCCCGTTTAATTCCCCATCTGCATTATTGAATAGGATGACTCCCGCTGCCCCTTTTTCCGCTGCATTCAATACTTTCTCTGCAAAAGTGAGGCTTCCTCTTTGTATAAGGGCAATCTTCCCTGCAACGTCGGTTTCCTCAAGCTCTTCTTTCGTTCCTAAACCGGCATATACCACTTCACCGGATAGGTCCCCATTAACTGAATAGGTTAAATGGTTCGCTTGGATTTCCCCATCAAATCCGGCAACGGACAGTTCGACCAGATTTGGGTCTGTATAAGATAAAAAATTGAACTCTTCAATATCGGCTTTATAGCCATAAGATTGAAATTGCTTTTTGATGAATTGGACGGCTTTATACTCAGAATCCGTACCGGCCACCCGAGGTGTTTGTGAGAGGTATTCAATATTCTTGTAGATTTTATCGGCATCGATTCTTTTAATGACTTGCTTGTCCGTGGATGGCGCTGATAGCACCGGCGATGAATGTGGCGCTGCTAATGCGGTGGTTGTCCCGGCTGTCCCGAGTGTCAGTGCTGCGATTAAGGTTACCGACAGAAATTGTTTTTTCATAGATTGCCTCCCAGTTTAATAGATTCCTCCATAATTTTACAATACATAGAAAATACTAACTAGGTAGGTTTATCCCTATTCATGCATGTCTAAAGTAACGAATTTACAAATTAAAGAAATTAACAGGATGTTTGACTCATGCCGAAAGTTCCCTATCATTCGATATTTTGTCATATTATATAAAAATACCTGTAATCCAAACAGGATTTTCGCTCTTTTTCGGGAAAATAATACAGAAGAGATAGAATTTCTACAGGGAGAAGGCGCAAAGATGCCGATAACTAAATTCGTGATGCCGGAAGTGATTTTTGGAAAAGGTTCGATTGAACAAGCTGGCGAGGCCTGCTTGCGGCTGGGTGCCAAAAAGGCGCTGATAGTAAGCGACTCCGGGGTGGCCAATGCTGGCTGGTTAGATAAAGTCATTAAATCCTGCCAAGATGCAGGCCTTGCTTTTGCTACCTTCATTGAAATGACGACCAATCCGAAGGACAGGGAGATCGAGGCTGGCTGTTTGGCATTTAAAGAACAAGAATGTGATGCCATCATCGGGTTGGGTGGAGGCAGTGCTTTGGATGTCGCCAAAGGGGTTGCCCTTTTAGTAACGAATGGCGGCATCATCAGTGATTATGAAGGGGTTGATAAAGTCCACTCTCCCCTCCCGCCCATGGTGATGATCATGACCACTGCTGGATCGGGTTCGGAAGTATCCCAGTTTTCGGTGATCGTCGATTCATTCCGCGAGAAAAAAATGACGATCATTTCAAAATCACTCGTCCCCGATATTGCAATAGTCGACCCTGGTACCTTAACCACCTTGGGACCGGATTTGACAGCAGCTACGGGAATGGATGTTTTAACCCACGCCATTGAATCCTATGTTTCAATCGCTGCGACACCTTTGACAGATGTACAAGCTAAAAACGCGCTTTCCATCGTTTCCCGTCACTTACGCCCCTCTGTTGCATCCAGGCATAATGAGGAAGCAAAAAAAGCGATGGCGATGGCGAGCCTGCAGGCTGGACTGGCCTTTTCCAATGCCATTTTGGGAGCTGCCCATGCCATTTCACATGCCCTAGGCGGCAAGTACCTCCTTCCGCATGGTGAAATCAATGCGATACTCCTTCCCCATGTCATGGATTTCAATCGAATTGCCTCACCAAGGCGATTCCGCGAGATTGCCGACATCATGGGTATCGATACACGGGCATTGACCGAGCAGCAAGCAGGAATGGCAGCCATTAGCTTCGTAAGGGAATTATCACAGGATATAGGGGCTCCCAAAACTTTAAGTGATGTCGGCATTACGAAAGAAATGATAGATCCCATTGGGATGACCGCTCTTGAGGATGCCTGCATGATCACAAATCCTCGTGATATGTCATTAGATCAGATAAATCAGCTGCTTCTTACAGCCCTATAAGAGGTGAAAAGTATGAACAAACTTGAAATGATAGATTTAATGACAGGCGTTAAATCCTCAAAGAAAACGTATTACACGGAACTTAAGAAAACCGTGGATCAGCTGAAGAAGAAGAATATGCAGCTTGAAATCATGAATGACATCACTAAAAATATGAATATGGACATCGACATCCAAGAGACTCTCCGAAATGTTATTGCAAAACTTAAGCAGCTCATTACCTTCGATGACAGTCATTTTGTCATACTGTATGAGGAAGAACCTGCCCTGCTTCACATCTGCCCTAATGGTCACTGCGAACTTGAAATGGATCCCAAAAACTTGTTACACCCTTTTCAGGATTTCTCATCGGCCTTGAAGGACAAACAGCCGATTCAGGTGGAAGTTAAACGGCTACCGGAATTCCCAGAAAAGGAACGTCTATTATCCCTTGAAATCGAATCACTTCTATTAGTCCCTTTATACGGAAAAAGTAAAAAAATCGGAATTTGGACTTTCGGCAGGAAGAAAAAGAAAACTTGGCATGAAGATGAACTCGAATTTCTTGAGCAACTATCCAACCAGCTTGCGTTAACTTTGGAGAATGCCCAGCTTTATAAGGAAGTTCTTCATTCCAAACAGGAGTGGGAGGATACATTCAAGGCAGTTGAGGATATGATCATCGTCTTTGATCACAAAGGAACGGTCTATCAATCCAATGATTCAGCTAGGGAATTTTCCGACCTGCTTGCTTTAATTGAAAAATCCCAATCTCTGATTCAAGATACCTTTACGTGTAATAAGCCAGGGTTTCAGGAAATTCTCCTTCAGCATGATACCATCTTGGAAATGCATGCCTACCCGATTCAGAATAAGGAGCATCAAGTATATGGGGTCATTGCTTATTATAAAAATGTCACCGAAAGAAGACAGATGGAAGTCCAGCTATTGCATGCCGGGAAACTTGGGGCGATTGGTGAAATGGCAGCAGGGATTGCCCATGAATTGAATAGCCCATTAACGGCCATTCTTGGTAACTCGCAAATTTTATTACGGAAAACCCCAAAGGACAATCCGGATTATATGCTATTGGACGATATCAAGATTTGTGGGGACCGATGCAGGCAAATAGTGAAAAGCCTGCTTACCTTTTCAAGGCAGGATGAGTATAGATTCCACTATTACTCTATTAACGAAGCCATTCACCAGGTTCTGAACCTATTGAAGTTCCAACTTGGGAAGAAGCAAATCTCCCTCCATCTTACCCTTCAGGAAGACCTTCCTTTCATAAAGGGCAGCCAGCCGCAGATAGAACAGATCATCATCAACTTGCTATTGAATGCCAAGGACGCATTGGATGAGTCCGCCCAAACGGAAAAATCAATTGCGATCACTACCTATACAGAAAACAAGTTCATGGTGGTTCAGGTGACTGATAACGGAACGGGGATTGAAAAAGAACGCCTGCCCTTCATATTCCATCCCTTTCATACGACTAAAGACCGTGAAAAAGGTACAGGTTTGGGGCTGTCTGTAAGCCTCGGCATCGCCAAAGACCATGGCGGAAAGATCGACGTTTTGAGCACACCAGGACAAGGAAGCACTTTTTTCCTGAGGCTTCCCTTACAAGGAGAGGAAAGGGGATGATAAGGTGGTTCATTTACTTGTGGTAGACGATGAGAAAGAGGTTGGGACTTTTCTATCCCGCCTTTTTACGATGAAAGGTTACCTCGTACAAGTTGTGAATAGCGGCAAGGAGTTTCATGAGATCGATTGGAATCAACAGCGTTTTGATGTCGCAATGATAGATTTGAAGCTTCCGGATTGTGATGGGCTTTCCCTCCTTCAGCATCTAAAACAACTGCAGCCGCGGTGCAAGGTACTGATCATGACCGGATACAGCACCGTCAAGACCGCTGTTGATGCAATGAAGCTCGGCGCGAGTGATTACATGGAAAAACCCTTCGTGGATATTGAAGTACTGGAAAGGCAGATTGACAACCTATTGAATGAAAATGAAGCTTTGAATCAGCATTTCATCCATAAGCTAGCCGAGGATTCAGGACTCATTGTCGGTGAAAGTCCTTTAATGAAGAATTTGATTGAAACGGCTTTCAAGGTGGCCCAAAAATCGGTCAATGTATTAATTGAAGGAGAAACTGGAAGCGGTAAAGAAGTGCTTTCCCGCTTCATCCACATTGCCAGTCCCCGGAACCATGAACCTTTTATCGGCATCAATTGTGGAGCGATCTCTGAATCCCTGCTGGAAAGCGAATTATTCGGTCATGAAAAGGGAGCTTTCACAGGAGCGACCCAGCTGCGAAAGGGTTTTTTCGAAATTGCAGGGAACGGGACGCTTTTCCTTGATGAAATTGCGGATGCGAGTCCCGCCATTCAAGTCAAATTGCTTAGGGTTTTGGAAACACGGGAATTCATGCGGGTTGGCAGCAGCGGGACATTACGGACGAACGCCCGGTTAGTGGCGGCCTCCAATGAAAATCTGCAGCAGGCAGTGGACAAGAATAAATTTCGGGAAGACCTATTTTACCGACTTAACGTCGTGACTTTGGATATCCCGCCATTAAGGAGCCGAAAAGAGGATATTCCGTTGCTTGTCCGTCACTTGGTTGAGAGAAATGGTCATGGAGATATTTCTTTTTCGAATGAAGCCATTGAAAAATTACAGCAATACAACTGGCCAGGCAACATACGCGAACTTTCTAATGTGGTCATGCGCACGCTAACTCTTGCAGACAATAAGGCGGTAATAACCGCCAATGATATCTCACTATCCAACAGCCAGATCACTCCTGACAAAATTGTGTCACCTAATGAGATTCAGTCAACTGAAAACCTTCTTGAAGAGTGGCGAAAAAGGCTGGTGGCTGACTTTAATGAGAAGGATGAACTGATGCTTGAAGAAATCCTTACGGAAATCAAACAGCTTCAATCAACAATTGGAAAGGAGCTCGTCATGCAGGCACTGCAAAAAACCTACGGCAACCGGAATGAAGCTGCCAAACGCTTGCAGATATCCATAAGGAAATTGCGCTATATATTAAATGAGAAGAGCCAGACATAATAAAAAGAAGGATGCCCCGTTCCAGGGCTTCCTCCTCTGTTCCTATTCTAGCGTCAATACGATACGTCCGTTGATTTCTCCCTTTTCCATCATGGAAAACACGTCATTGATTTCATCAAGCTTTCTTGTTTCAATATTCGTTCTGACTTTTCCATCAGCCGCAAATTGAACAGCTTCCTGTAAATCTTTTCTCGTCCCGACGATGGACCCTTTTACAGTTACCCCATTTAACACTGTATCAAAAATCGGGATTGGAAGTTCATCATTCGGCAATCCGACTACGACAAGTGTGCCGCCCCTCTTGACTGAACTGTAAGCCTGTTCGAATGCTTTTTTCGTAACCGCCACAGAAATGGATGCCTGCACACCGCCAACCTTATCCTTTATGGCCTGTACAGGATCGGTCTTAAGCCCATTAACCGTGTAATCCGCCCCCAGTTCCGTTGCCAGATCAAGCTTATCATCTTGAATATCGACAGCAATAACATTAAAGCCCATCGCTTTTGCGTATTGCAGGGCAACATGTCCCAATCCGCCAATTCCATAAACCGCTACCCAATCACCAGGTTTTGCTTCTGATACCTTAAGCGCCTTGTAAGTCGTTACACCTGCACAGAAAATCGGTGATACCTCCGCAAAGTCAAGCCCTTCAGGAACCTTCACCACATATTTGGCAGGTGCTTTACAATATTCCGCATACCCGCCGTCCACGGAATAACCTGCATTCAATTGATCCAAGCAAAGCGTTTCCCTTCCAGTCAGACAATATTCACAATCGCCACATGCCGAATAAAGCCATGGGATCCCAACACGGTCACCCACTTTCAAGGAAGTTACGCCTTCTGCCACCTTTTCTATAATGCCCACACCCTCATGTCCGGGGATTAGCGGAAGTTTGGGTTTTACCGGCCAATCACCATGTACCGCATGTAGATCGGTATGACACACGCCACAGGCTTTAATTTTCACTAATATCTCACCATACTCCAATTCCGGGATGGGTACTTCTTTAATCTCAAGTTTTTGGTTAAATTCATTGACGACCGCCGCTTTCATTGTCTTAACCTGTTGTTTTGCATTTACAGTGCTTGCCCCTTGTTTTACATTCATGATTCATTTTCCTCCCTTAATCCAGTGGATATTATTTCTTGCTACTACTTAAACTTGCACTACTTAAACCTGCTACTACTTACTTAAAATAGATGCAAGTGCCATGCCACTGTAAAAAGGCCAAGAAGACAGCATTCACTTAAAAAAAGTGCCGAAAAATCGGCCCATTTGGACGAAATAACGGCTCAAGTTGGACGAAATCCGGTTTGTATATTGCAGAAAAAATGGCTCACCCTATAAATAGGAGGTGTCCAAAACATGGACCAATTTGAAAAAGCCTATGAATCATATAAACAGCAGGGAACACCGCAAGCAAACCAACCTGATTCAGCAGGAAAAGAAGAAATCATCGCCGTAAGGAAAAATGAAGAGGACAATATTATCGCCATCAAGACGAACTCCGGCCGCGAACTCGACTACCCCACAGCCCTTGCGGAAGCAAAGGCGGGCAACCTGGCCAATGTTGACGTCTTTCATAAATATGGACGTGACATATTGCGGAGTGAGCCCGATGGGATAAAGGAAAATAACCTGGATCAACTGCCGGAGTTTTGAATTTTCGGGGAGACTGCCTGATATGGGCAGTTTTTTTCTGTCTGGATGAGCTAAAAAAGAACCAGCATGATTAGCCGGATCTTATTTTTCGTAAGGATAGGATTCAGAGATTTCGAGCAGTCGGCCGCAGGACTCGACAACCTCGATGATTTCCATCCATGACATGTCCAGACCCAGTTCATTAGCATGGGAAATCTTATCCCGTAATTTCCGGATGGCGTTCGCATCCTTCTTCCCTTTACTTTTCGAAGGGATTTGGAAGAAGCACCTCAATTCTTTATCTTTATGTATAATATCGAATTTATCACTGATTTGCAGGCACTCTATTATATTGATATCCTCATTTTTATCGATTCTCCTTCTATATAATTCGGTTGCCTTTTCTAAACGGTCTTCGCTGATCATTGGATACCAGCTGCCATCGCCGAATCTATCCAGGATGATATCACTCATCCTCATTTCCAATAAGGTAATATATCCGAATATCAGCATCCTGATCGGAGGCTTTTGAAGGTCGGCATGGGTAATCAACATTTTAATTGAATTATTCTCTAATACGAACACCCTTGTTTTATTCTTGAAAATATGGAGAAGCTGGATCAAAGGGGTTGAATCCGAAACCATTTCCCTTGGTGAAAATCTTTTTAAATATTCAGAAATACTTCCTTCACCTAGTTCTTCCCTTTCGATATACCCGATGATTTCCCCTTGATCTTTGACTGCCAATATATCAAAATTCTTTTTTTCCAATGCTTTCTGAATATCCAGAGCCAGATCATTTTTATGGCAAAACTCAAGCTCCTGGGCAATGCTCTTAACCGTTATATTTTCTTCATAAAGAGTTTTAAGACTAAGATAGCTGCTATTGCTTTTTCTTTCGCTTCCATTTAACATCTTTCAACCTCCGCTCAGGAACACTTTCTGCCCGTTTTCCGCTTTAATCATAGAAATGCATGCGGCCCCCACAAATAAAGTCCACTGCAGTGGACTCAATCCCAATCATGTTAATCTAATTTTTTGGCACCCATTGATCAAATGCCATCAACTGCATTGCCTACCGCCGTTTCCTCATTCTCCTTTTCTTCCCAACCCTTACAAACATCCACCCAATCCTTTGCACCTGAATATTCAAACAATTCAGCGAGTGTAAGTTCTATTGCAGAGTTCGCACTGCCGCAAGCCGGGAACAATGACTCGAAGCGCTTCATCGATACATCAAGAAAAACAGCTAAATCGTTTGCCAGACCAAACGGGCAAACGCCTCCGATTGCATGACCGGTCTGTGCAAGGACTTCTTCAGGCGAAAGCATTCGTGCCTTGAAACCGAATGTCTGACGAAATTTCTTATTATCCACTTTGGCGTCCCCTGCGGCAACTACCAAAATTGCGGGTTCACCTTCCCCTTTAAAGGAAAGAGTCTTAGCAATCCGCGCTGGGATAACACCGATGGTTTCCGCTGCCTCAATCACCGTAGCACTCGATGTTTCGAACTCCTTTACGTCGCCTTCCCGATTCCATTGTTTAAAATGGCTTTTGACACTCTCGATCGACATTTTATATTCACTCCTTTGACGTACATATTAAAATAATATCATCCTTCATTGCAATAAATCAAAATCCTATTGTGCTACTTCTCCTGCTTGGAAACTAATAAATTAAAACCATTCTTTACAAATTGACGAAACAAGCTTACATGAGATACTATTAAACATCGGGTAAACGCCTACACGTGGTTCGTAACCATCCCACGATAAAAAACTAGGGAGAGAGTAAAATGAATGTTCGTACACTCGTGATAAACGGGTTATTGGCTGCCTTGTATGTGGCGGTCTCATTGGTGTTTAAACCAATAGCTTTTGAGATGTTCCAATTCCGTGTACCGGAAATGTTGAATCATCTGATTGTATTCAATAAAAAGTATATCTACGGTATCGTTGGCGGAGTCTTCATATCGAATCTGCTCTTTTCACCGATGGTACCATATGATTTGATTTTTGGGGTGGGGCAATCCCTGCTCGCCTTATTGCTTGTCATTTATGTATCTCGTTTCATAAAAGGCATTAAAGGACGGATGATCGCCACGATTATCTTTTTCACGTTCACAATGTTTTTAATTGCAATTGAACTGAACCTTGCCTTTGGCTTGCCATTCTGGCTAAGCTGGATGACTACAGCTGTCGGTGAGTTCGTTGTCCTCCTAATTGGAGCGCCAATCATTTATGGAATGAACAAAAGAATTCAGTTTGAAAAGTGGCTTTAAAAGGAATCTTCGCGCCGTTAAGCCACTATAATGGAAAAGAGCTGTCTGCATGATGCGGCAGCTCTTTTTTTTCACCAATGAACTCGAAAATGATAAACTATTAGTAAGAATGGTGGTGGCCCTTTGAAAAAAGTCCTGACCATAATCGGTCTACTTGTAATTGCAATATTTATATACTCTAATGCAGAGCTGTTCACATTAGTTTGGAAAAGTGACCTAGATTCTGTTATTAGCATATTGAAGGAAAACCTTTTGCTTACATTTATTGTGACATTCGTATTGATGTTTGTACAAAATTCTTTTACAATCATCCCCTTAATTTTGCTCCTGACTATCAATGTCACGATATTCGGATTCATATATGGCTATCTATGGAGTTGGTTTACAAGTGTGGTTGCCTCAGGATTCATTTTTTATGCAGCAAGAAACTGGTTTCAGGAGCTTCTCTTAAAGAAGGTTGGCGAAAAATGGCAAGAAACCGTTGTGGAGCATGGCTTCATGTACGTTTTTACAGGCAGGATTTTCCCGCTTATCCCAACAAGCTTAATTAACTTGGCAGCTGGAGTCAGCACTGTCACGTTCAAGGATTTTTTATTAGCGACGGGGCTTGGCAACCTTATATACTTTTTCTTCCTATCGCTGATTCCCTATGGACTGCTATCTGTTGAAATGAACCAATATACGCTAGCTGCACTCGCACTCCTCTTCTTACTATTTTTCATTATCTATAAGCGTGCAAAAAAGAAAAAGAAACTTACCTTCTTCAGAAAAAACAGGTGACCACATTGGCCCTGTTTTTTTATTTAGGATTCTGCATATATTTTTTTCCGATAGTTTGTTAAAATGTGTATGTAATTTTACCTTTGAAATGTCTTAAAATCAGGGAGAATCTCCATGTCCAAACGCTCCATCTTAGCAATATATATCCTTTCCGGGATTCTTACATTAGTCGTGTTCGACTATTTTTTAACTACAAATATCCAAAATAAAGAGGTCTTTATTCAACTTCAAAGAGTGGAAGGCTTTGTTTTCCTTTTATCAATAGGCTTGGTCTTATATCTTTATTTAGCTAAAAGGGAAGAATTCAAACGATTAAAAGAAGCGGAACAACGCCGGCGTACACTCATCAATTCAATGGTGGATTTCGTTAACTTCAAGGATGGTGATGGCCGATGGCTTGAATCCAATACCTTCGGGCTGCAATTATTTCAATTGGAGCATGTAGATTATAAGGGAAAAAGAGACAGTGAGCTCGCAGAATACTCGGAATTTTATAAAGAGTCGTTGATCTACTGTGAAGTTTCCGATGAAGAAACGTGGGTAAAAGGGGAAATCACACGGTGTGAGGAAATCATCCCTCTTCCCGATGGCAATCACAAGACATTTGATACAATCAAAGTTCCCCTGTTCAATGAGGATGGTTCACGAAAAGGCTTAGTCGTCATTGGCAGGGATATTTCTGAAAGGGTTGTCGCGGAGAATCAATTATTCGAAAGTGAACAACGCTATAAATCATTGTTTGAACACAACCCATATCCGATGCTGATGCTTGATTTAAACGGAATAATCACGACCGTGAATCCTAGATTTGAAACGGTAACAGGCTTTCAACAGGAAGAAATACATGGAGCCTCATTCATTAATTTGAACTTCTCAGCAGAAGACGCGGAATTGATCCGTACATCTTGCCAATATGTCATGGAAAACCATAAGGGGATCAAAAAAGGGAAAGATATAGAATTCCTGACGAAGTACGGGAAGTCCATCTTACTTTCTTGTACGTTTGTCCCGATGATGGTTGGCGAGGATTTAGTCGGAATCATTACTTATGCTAAAGAGGTCACTCAAATCCGGGAAACCGAAGCACGCTTAAGAAGAACCGAAAAATTATCGATAGTCGGCGAACTTGCCGCAAGTGTGGCCCACGAGGTACGAAACCCGCTGACTTCTTTAAAAGGTTTCGTCCAGCTGCTTAAAAAGAGCGACCATCCCTATGAACAATACTACACAATCATGTTAAGTGAGTTGGACCGGATCAATCTTATTGTAAGCGAGTTACTCGTTCTGGCAAAACCACAGGAACTTCCATTCAGCAAACATCAAATCATCGACCTGATGAATGATGTCAAAACCTTGTTGAAACCAGAGGCGGACTCGTACCCCACCCAAATATCAATATCTGTTAAAAACGAAATACCGCTTCTTTTATGTGAGGGAAACCAATTAAAACAAGTTTTCATAAACATGCTCAAGAATTCGATGGAGGCATCCGCCGATCACATTTGGATTGATTTCGAACGCATGGACAATAACCTTTCCATCACCATCAAAGATAATGGAAGCGGAATTGAAAAAAACCGGATAAAGCATCTTGGAGAACCTTTCTATTCTTCTAAAGAAAAAGGAACCGGATTAGGACTGACAGTCAGTTGCCGAATCATCGAGGCGCATCGGGGAAAGGTCCGCTTTAACAGCGAACTAAACCATGGAACCGAGGTCCAAATCATTTTGCCCATAAAATTATGAATCCGAGGACAAGCCTAAACCTTGTCCTTTTTTGCAGGATTCAGAACGATCCTATTTAAACAGGGAGGTGAAGAAATCCTTTATATTCCCAAAGAATGACACAGTCTCGACAGGCTGTTCCACATTAACCTGGCCTTCTGTATCATTGGATGTATCGATCACTTTCTTGCCAGCCGTACTCATTTGTGTTGGCTCAACTTCCATCTCTTTTGTTTTGACATCATCCACGGTTTCTTCCTCATCCATCTCCACCTCCACATCCTTTTCGAAAACCAGGACGTAAGTCCGGCGCTCCCCATCCTTTGATACGGTAACGGAAATGGCCGTCTTCGCTTTATCCTTGATCTTCACTTGTTTACTGCTCTCACCGTCATATTCAATCGTTGCTCCGCTGGCATTTGTCGATGCATCCATTTCGACTGAAGAAATATCATTATCGACCTCGATATGATAGGTATGCTCATTAGATTCAAAAGATTTGTTCCATACTCCGGTTGATACAGTCAGATTGTTCAACACTGGTGCATTATTGCCTTCCTCGCCTAAAGAATCTGCTGACGCTACCTTCTCTATAGAATCCGTTTTAAGTTTTTGTGTTGAATTACTTTCAATTTGCTGTGCTTTCGGCACTTGGCTGACACCACTGCTTGGTTTTAGATTATTGGAGGATTCCGCTGATGTTAAAGGTGATTTACTCCCCTTATCCGAGGATTCTGCTGATGTTAAAGATGATTTATTCCCCTTATCCGAGGAAGGTTGAGCTTTACTTGTTTCTGTTGATGGCTCCTTTTGAACTTCACTCTCTTTAGGAGCATCATTCGATTCGGTTTCCTTGGCTGCAGCCCGTGTAATCGTAAGCGTATAGGTTTTTTCATCTCCATTTTCTGCTGTAACGACAATCTTCACCGTTGTCTTACCGACTGGAAGGCTAACCTTTACACCGGCACCGGTAGCATCCTTTCCATTCACCTTTACAATTGCGGTACTGTCACTCAATGTCGGAGTTACCGTAACGGACTGGACTTCATTTTCAACTGAAGCATTATAAGCTGTCACTTTAGAATCGAATGTTAATGAGCCTTTTGATAATCCAATCGATGTTAAAAGGTTATCATCACTTTCAAGTTTTTCGACCTTGAGAGTATAGGCAACCGTTTCATTTTCCCCATCGCTGACAGTGATTTCAAATGTATTCAGACCTGTTTGAAGAGTTAAATCCTTCACTTTACCATCTGTCATTTTTACCCCATTCACGTATATGGCTGCATTCTCGTTAGGGCTTGCTGCAAGCAATGTGATCTTTTCCACATCATCCCCCACTGCCGAACTATAATCGTGTACATCTTCCGAAAATTTTTGATCCAGTTCTATCCCTTCTATTTCTAGCTTTGAAAGACTATTTACCGTTTGTGCCTCTTCCTGAATGACAGACGCGCCTTCCGCCGCCCATGCCTCGGGCATATAAGTGGATGTCCCCATCCCCACAAGAGAACCAACCAAGATCACCTTAACGCTTTTTTCTTTTAACCCCTTCTTTAGCAAAGCCTATCCCTCCTATAATTCCTGCAAACATGATAGGGCCAGGTTACCAAAGGAACCTTAATTATTTCTTAATGTATTTTTCGGAGGATACCTATTAATGCTTTGGTGCAAAGCGGAATCCCCAACCAATACTATGGTTATAATGGAGGGAGGGAGGCAGGTCATCTAACCTTATTGTTATCACTTTTCTAGCGAACCTCTTAAACTGCCTTTAGATAACTAATTTATTTTCACTGTTTTTTCACATTTTCCTTTTATAATAAGCTTACATAATTTGATGAAAGGATGATGGCACACCAAGATGAAAAAATATTTTTGGCTGGTAGTCAGCCTGTTCGTTTTGCTTTTAAACCCGGCAATGGCTTTTGGTCATGCTACAATAATAAGCTCTAATCCTAGCCCGAATGAAGCAATGGATGCTCTTCCTGAAAAAATCAGCATTCAATTCAGTGAGAATATACAACCAGCCTTCCATTCGCTTGAGGTATTCAGCCAAGATGGGGACAAAATTCAAATCCAAGACAGTGCAATCTCGGAACAAAGTGAAAAAGTACTGGAAGCTAAGTGGCAGGACACTATCGATGAAGGGATTTACTACATTAAATGGAGAGTGGTTTCGAGTGATGGCCATCCCATCGAAGGAACAATACCCTTTCAATTCGGAGATTCAGCTGGTCTTTCAGACCAAGAAAATTCCGAAGTGAGTGCAAGTTTTCCGAATTCCATCAATGTAATCCTGCAAAGTCTTCAATACATATGCTTCGCTGCCCTAACCGGAATCCTTTTTTTCAGATTATCGTTAATGAAGGATTCTCGACTTTTTGAAGCTAGCAGAAGAACTCGTCTATACCTTTGGCTTTCATATGCAGGTTTAGCATTTTCCATCTTCTGCAGTCTGCCTTTAAAAGTTACGATTGATGCTGGCGTAGGTTGGACTGATGCATTTAAAGTTAGTTATATTAAAGAAGTATTGAATGCTACAAACTTTGGATCGGTCTGGATCATTGAAATTCTAATATTGCTGCTTCTATTTTTAGTGATTTATTTCATGCTCGAGAACACCCTGAATAAATCACTACCTTACCTTTCTTTCATCATAATTGCCTGCTTGATGATTTGTAAGGCTTTAACTGGACATACAGCAGCCGTTCCTAATCAGGTTCTGGCCGTTTTGATGGATTTCCTTCATTTATTGTCCATGGCTTTATGGCTCGGTGGCCTTATGGCCTTATTGGTGATTTTGCCTGGGCTAGCTAATCGTCAGGCAGTCCAAGAAGATAAGAGAACGTTTTACTGGTCGATCATTTCAAGGTTTTCCAAATGGTCATTTCTGTTTGTAATCATACTGATTGTCAGCGGGATATATAGCAGTTTACAGCATATACCGACTATCCATTCATTGTTTAACACAACATATGGTCAATTGTTACTAGCGAAAATCGGTCTCATGTTAGTCATGATCGTTTTAGGAGGCCTTCATTTTCTCCGAGGGAGAAAGCAAACGAAAAAACTTGGTTATAGTGTGGGAATCGAGTTTTGTTTAGGGATCGTCATACTTGTCGTTGCAGCTCTGCTGACAAATGTCCAAACTGCCATGTCATCTCCCGGGCCTATCGAAAAGACGTTACTGACTGAAGAAAATAATGAGGTTACATTAATGGTGACCCCCAATGAAGTCGGGGATAACCTGATTCAAGTAAACCTTTCCAATGAAGGCAAGCCAATTGCTGATATAGAGCAGCTTACAATCACAATGCAGCCATTGGATACGCAAAATGGTGAAATAAAGCTGCAGATGAAGGAGAAAAACACAGGTACATTTACATCAAAGTCTTTATTAACCATGCCAGGAAAGTGGAGTATCCATGTTCACGGATTAACTGAAAGCCTGGATTCAATCAATGCTGATTTTATAATTTTCATAGGAAATTCATAACAGGAGGGATTAATACCAATGAAAAACATTTCAAAGCTTCTTATTTTTACATTTGCTGCACTATTCATTTTTTCCGGTTCAGCGTATGCTCACGTTACAGTCAAGCCTAGTTCATCAGCACCTGAGGCGTGGGAAACTTATACAATTAAAGTACCCGTCGAAAAAGAAACTGCCACTACAAAGGTGACTTTAAAAGTACCTGAAGGAGTTACTTTTGAAAGCTATCAGCCTGTACCGGGATGGAAAGTAACGACAGAAGGTGACAAAGATGGGCATGTAAAAACGGTAACTTGGGCAGCAACTGACGAAGGAATAGCAGCTGGACAATTCCAGCAATTCTCTTTCGTAGCACAAAATCCTAAAGAAGAAACGAATGTTGCCTGGGATGCATTTCAATATTACGAAGATGGTGAAATTGTTGAATGGAGCGGTGAAGAAGGCTCAGACCTACCGCATTCTGTAACGGAAATTACGGTTGCGCCCAAGGCTGATGCAGAACCTGCGGACCATGGTCACAAAGATGAAGCTGACACTAATGATTCCACGACAACTGACAATTCAAAGGAGTCAGCAACAACAGAAGGTGATAGCAACCAAACGCTGATCATCACCCTGGCTGTCATATCACTAATTCTTTCCATTGTAGCGCTTTTAGCAGCTCTAAGGAAAACTAAAAAATAATCATTATGGAAGGGTGCCCCAATTTATTGAGGCACCTTTTTCTTTTCTAATATTCCATGACAACCGATTTACTCGGTAACTTAAGGTTTTCTGATTCTATCGTAATCTTAATTGATTTTTCAGCTCTTTGTTCCGTTATCGTTAAGTTAAGCAATCCATTTCCCTGTGCTTTTTTGCTTATTCCCAGATCTTCCGTACTTTTCACCAGCTGTGCATATAATTCCGCTTCAGTTAAATTGCGCTCAAATTCCTTTTCAGCAATCACTTTCAAGAGAGCTGCTGCACCGCTTACATGAGGCGTAGCCATTGACGTTCCGCTCAACCTCGCATATTTATTTCCTGGATACGTAGAGAGAATATCAACCCCTGGCGCCACCAAGTCAATTTCATCATTTGTATTTGAAAAATCCGCTAAATTTCTGCTTAAATCCACAGCCCCGACTTCCACTACCTCGGGATATGCTCCTGGATAATCCAATTCATCCGTTTCATGACGCCCATCACCGCTATTTCCAGCTGCACAAACAACAAGGATATCGTTCTGAAGGGCCTTTTGAATGAGTTTGTGTTCAGTCTCATCCGGAGGTCCGCCAAGTGAAAGTGAAATGACCGAAACCTTTTCTTCATTAGGTCCCCGCCAATTGATTGCATACTCTAGAGCCCCATTAATCCAATCTATATCGCCTTGTCCTTGACCATTTAGGGCCTTTAACGCTAATATGCTTGCTTTCGGAGCCACTCCCACTACACCAGCATTATTAATGGCAGCCACAACCGTACCGCTGACATGTGTCCCATGTCCGTTATCATCTTGATAATCCCCGGTATTGGTAAAATCCTTCCCGCCAATGATTCTTTCCTTGAGGTCTGGATGTCCCTTGTCAATGCCTGTATCGATGACGGCAACTACCACGCCCTCACCATAACTGCTTTTTTCCCAAATCGCCGGTGCTTTCACAAGTTCGACACCCTCAGGAATCTTCTCTTTCACCGTTTCCATTACTTCAAGAACTTTGTAAGGTATTAATCTTTTTTCTCTTGTCATTTGATTACCCCTTCCTTCGTTCAATAAGTTAAACTGCCATCAGTGTGGGGATTTTCATCCCGTCTGGTTGCCGTCTACCGTTGAAAGAGATGAGATCAAAAAACTCTTCTCTCTTATATATACCAGATTTATGAAAATAAAAAAGAAGTTTTCGGAAAATTCCGTCTAAATAACTAGTTTTTATTTCTTTTTGTGTTATTATCTGGTACTCTTATTATAGAACAAACGTTCTATAAATACCACGTTTTTTTATTCATTATTCAGTTTTTTTTCAAGCATGCGCTTTTCCAATTAAAAAAGAAGCGACTCCGAATCGAGTCAGCTTCCAAAATGTTAAGCTGCACCGCAGCATTTTTTGTATTTTTTCCCGCTTCCGCATGGACAAGGTTCATTTCTGCCAATGATCGGTTCTGCATGAACATGCGGCATTTTAGCTGCCTTTGCACTTTCCATGATAATTTGCGTGCCTTTTTCCTTCATTTGCTGATACCGCTGTTTAAATAACTCCATTACATCTTTACTGTGCTTCAGCGTATCTTCCGCGATATCCATCGCCTTTTGCTTGGAAATATTATAATCCTCCAGGACAAACTGATTATCCCCGAAAGAAACCCTCACTCCAAAATGCTGTCCCGCCTGTTTATTTCCTTTAAGCTCCTCAACGAATTCAAGGTATACTTCCTGGCAATCACAAGTCTGATGCATGCAATAATAATCATATATCCAATACGATTTATCTTCGTACTTACTCTTTAAAGCAATGCCATCCTCAACGCCAAATACATCCAAATATTTTATCGCTTTTCCATCGAGTATCTCAAATGGATCAATCGTTCTCATCTATAGACACATCCTAATTCATCAAAATTTATTCTTCCTATGTATTGTACAACCTAATTCATCAATCGTCACTTGAAACGAAGCCTGACAAAGCCAAATCGCTTTCATTAAATGCAGATTTAAGGAAGCCTTATTGAAGGCAATAAAAAAAGCTGCATCAGTATCTATAAACTGATGCAGCCCTCTCAATCTTTCATCCGATCCATGTGGTCAATTCATCAATCGATGTTCTCTTGGCAGGTTTCGGCTCCATGTCAGGATAACCCAAGTATATGAAAGCCAATACCTCTCCCTTAGAGGATAAATTGAAAAAATCACGGACCTTTTCATGATACGTTATTTTCCCCGTTCTCCATACTGCTCCCAAACCTAGAGAATGTGCTGCAAGTAGCATGTTTTGGATGGCACTGTTCACTGCCGCATATTCTTCTGCCACAAGGACATTATTCTTATCACTAGGCTCTATGCCCACCGCGATGATGACTGGAGCCCTTAATGGATTCTTTTTTTGCCGTTCGAGCTTGCTGATTAAAATTTCAGGGGTATCATCAGCATTTTCCATTCTTGTGATTTCTTCGAATACCTGGCCAAGTTTATTTCTTCCTTCTCCAGTCAATACAAAAAAACGCCAAGGCTCCGTTCGATGATGATTTGGTGCATACGTTCCAGCTTCAATGATTTGCTCAATCATTTCCTTAGGTACCGGATCTTGCTTAACGATTCCAATGCTTCTTCTCGTTTTTATAGCTTCGATAGTTTCCATGTTATCTCCCCTTATCCCTTTATCTCTAATAGTTTCTGTTTCAGTTCATTTTCCATTGATGCCAATTCCTGTTCGGCTTGCCGGCGTTTATGCCTTCCTTCTTCTTGAATCCGCATGGTCTCCTCAAGCGTGGATATCAAGTTAGCTTGAGTTTTCTTTAATGTTTCAATATCGACAAGTCCGCGCTCATTTTCTTTTGCAGTTTCAATGGTATTCGTTTTCAGCATCTCGGAGTTCTTCAATAACAAGTCATTTGTAGTCTTGGAAACCTGTTTTTGTGCTTCTACAGCATGCCTTTGCCTGATTAGGGTCAATGCAATCGCAACCTGATTTTTCCAAAGCGGAATCGCTGTCATGATCGAAGATTGGATTTTCTCGACTAGTGCCTGATTCGTGTTTTGGATCAGCCTGATTTGCGGTGCGCTTTGAATCGTGATTTCACGACTCAATTTCAAATCATGAAGCCTTTTATCCAACCGTTCAGCAAATTGCAGCATATCATTGACTTCTTGAAACTTCATTTGATCATTGCTTGATTCAGCGGACTTCCTTAACTCCGGAATCGTTTTCTCATGAATTTCTTCGAGTTTGATTTCCCCAGCTGCAATATATACATTCAATGCCTGGAAATATTCCTTATTCGTTTCATATAGCTTTTCAAGGATTACGATATCCGATAACAGGATATTCTTGCTCCGATCGAGTTTTACGCTGATTCGGTCAATTTGGGCCCCTGTTTTTTGATACTTGGATAGCACCTCCTGTACAGATCCCGAGAGCTTCCCGAACATACGCGCAAAAAATGAGGGCTTATCCGGTTTTAACTCATCCGGGCTCAGCTCGTTTAACTTTTTCATTAAATCATTGATAATGTTGCCCACTTCACCCACATCTTTTTTCTGGACATGCTCAAGCATGGAATTAGAAAAGGTCAGGAGCTTTGATTGGGCGGGTGTACCATAGGATATCATCGCCTGATGATTCGTTGGGTCGATTTGTTCGGCAAGCTGATAAGCCTTTGCCCTGTTCTCTTCAGGAATAACATCAATCAGTTTAACCGGTTTCGCTTCCTGGGAAGATACTTTCTCAAGCTCCTGCACCCCATCAAATGGATTGGCTAAAAGGTCATCGATCAAACTGGCATTATTCGTTTTATTCAACAGGTTTGGATCATTGTTATTCATTTTAACCTCCTGCTTTCATCAATTACTTGTGACTCTTTTCTCGTTTTAATAGATTGCTTAGCAACATCCAATTCGAAGTTAAGGTTATCGATATCATCGGCAATCACTTTATATAAATCCTTTTCTATCGTATTAGTGAGCTCCTTTAAGGTTTTACGAGTCTCCGTTAAGGAGAGTTCGAGTTCCCTATTCTTTTTTGGCTGCTGTGCTAAAAAAACATATTTCTCCGCAAGCTCCATGGCGGAATCCAGATGAGAGTAATAAAATTGTTCCGCCTGGTAAAACCGCTTCGGTTCTTTTTTCGTCAGACTATATATTTTCCTGATCATTTTAATCATATCTTTCCTCTGTTTGAAAGAAGAGATATGCCTGACAGAGATTAGTGCTTTTTGCACCCGCCATATCTTCGGTTTTGCTTCAGTTAAATTTTTCTTTATATATTGATATTCTTTTCTCGTCAATTCATGTTTTTTGAGGTATCTTGATGAAAAATAAACGGAACTTAGCCAGTATGCAAGTACCCCTCCTGCTAAAGATATGACAACGGACAGGGCAAACGGTTGATTCAATGCAAAATAGCTAATCATCCAAACCGGCAAAACCATTGGAAATGCAATCAATATCGGAACAAAATCAGCAAGAAATCGATTCATTATCATTACACTCCTGACTTACACTCTTTTCTTTATATACGGATTATCCTTGGAATTGGTTTCAAGATGGATAAAAGAATTTCTCCTATCCTAAACGATATAGGAACCGGATGGTTTCTGCAAATTTATTGAAATTTTTTCTGTTAATTACCTCTTCTTCCCATTCATATGGGCTAACGCCTAGTCACTTCACCGGAACTGACATAAGTTATAAGGTATCCATCCTGATTTTAAAAAGGAGAGTTGACCATGAATTCATACGGATTTTATCCTTATCCACAACAAAATGGAAATCATCAGTACTTTGAGCCTAATTTTAACCCATATTTCCAACAGCCTGAACGATTTGATTATATGCCACAGCAAGATTGGAACTTTCAGCAGGTACAAGAAAATCCATATAGCCAGGTGCCTGAGCAATTCGATATTGAAAGGCAGCCTCAACAACTTGAAAGAAGAATCCGGGAACTTGAGCGTCAAAATGAGCGTCAAACGAGGGAACTCAATCGGCAAAACCAAGAAATCACGCGGATAAACCGGGAAGTGAACCGCATTAACCAGGAAATCTCCCGGCTAAGTCAAGCAGACCAGCGACATACGAATAGGTTAAACAGGCTTAATCAAAGACTTCGGGCAGTGGAAAGAAACCTAAACATCCCCTTCACCGCTACAGATGATGGTTTTTAAAGATAGCTGGAGCTCATTATGGGCTCCCGCTTTTTTATTTTTTCCATGCTTTTATTGAAGGTGGTAGTCAGTTCATGAGATTTAATCAAACGATTGATTAAATCTTTAAAGGTCCGCTAAACCCTTGTCCGCGTTACTTAAACTCTTAAAAGAACACCTTTTCGTTTACAATCATGTTTTCGCTGCCTTAAATATGATTCCTGCTATCTTCTTTAAAAATGGCACTGAATAAAAAGTAAATAGGAGTCAGATTCCCGGTCCCAATCCCTTAAATCGTTTAAAAAAAAAACAAAAAAAGAACGGAAGTCATCCTTGCACTCCCGTTCTTTCCCGTTTACAACATTATCCGTTTCAACTTTTCGTTTCTTGATTCCTGTTCCTCCTGGGGAGACAAGTCATACTTCTTCAATAGATGAAAAAGTTCATTCAATGTTTCCTGCGAATTCCCTTTTTCCAGATATCGATCTAATGTTTGACTTATTTCGCTTGGTAAAAATGTCTTTTGACTCTCAAATTTCAGCCTGACATCTTGCTGCGAATGATTAAGATTGCATGCACCCATTTAAAATTCACCTCTTACTTATCTTGATTCTATCTTGTATTATAGTCATTACCTTGTCAATTCTTCATCCTGCTTATAGTAGTCCTCTACCTTGATGAACTCCGGCGAGGTGTGTGTGGCCATGATGCCATGATAACTGATATCCAATCCGAGTTCTTCTTCTTCTTCAGTGGATCTAATAGGCAGCCAAACATTTATAATTTTAAAAACGAGCCATGTCAATGAAAAGCCCCACATACATAACACCGCTAATCCTAATGTTTGAACTCCGAGCAAATGCCATCCCCCACCGGCGAACAATCCGTTTTCAGTGGAGAAAAGCCCTACCGCGATCGTACCCCACATCCCTGATGCCGCATGAACAGGAAAGGCACCAACCGGATCATCGATTTTTCGGGCTTCCAGCCAATTCGTCGCAGCTAACATCAACATTCCAGAAACTGCACCAATCAACAATGCCGCCAGATCACTAACGAATGCACAGCCAGCCGTAATCCCGACAAGACCTGCAAGTGAGCCATTGATGACGGAAGGTGCATCCGAACGTCCATATCTAAAAAGTGTATAAAGCAAGGTCGCCGCTCCCCCTGATGCAGCTGAGAGCATCGTGACAATGGCAATATGGCCAATGCGTCCATCAGTAGCTTGCAAGGTGCTTCCTGCATTAAACCCAAACCAGCCAAACCATAAAAGAAATGCCCCAACTGATGCCAGTGGGAGATTGCTCGGCAGTGAAATGGAGCTAGTCCCCCGTGAAGTGAATTTTCCTGCTCTCGGCCCAATAACAATGGCAGCCGCAAGTGCAGAAAAACCGCCTAGTGCATGAATGACCGCAGACCCTGCGAAGTCCTGCATGCCCAACCCGCTTAACCAGCCACCACCCCATACCCAGTGACCGGCAATCGGATAGATGAATGCCGTCATCATTACGACAAAAATAAGATACGCCCGAAAATTGATCCTTTCTGCAACGGCTCCCGAAACGATGGAAATGACGGCGATGACGAATGCCCCTTGAAATAACCAAAATGCATCGATGGAAATCGTAAGGTCGATATGCGACAAATCACCTTTCAGCAGAAAGCCGCTTGCTCCAATAATACCAAATACATCCGCTCCATACATTAAGCCAAAACCAACGACGAAATAGCAAAGCGTTCCAATCGTAATATCGGCAAAAACCTTCATGATGATGTTCACATTATTCTTCGTACGGACGAACCCTGCCTCCAGTAAAGCAAACCCGCCCTCCATCAATAGAATCATGGCTGCTGTCAGAACCACCCAAATCGTATCCAAGCCAGCGTTTAACGTTTCTAGAGTCATCTTGGCGTTCCCTCCGCTTTCTGCCAGGCCATTATTTCTTTAATGATGTCTGATGGTAAATTCATTTCCCGTTTTTCCGGTTCAGCTTCAAGTAAACCGATCATCTCATTTAAAAAAGCGACCTTCTGTTTTATTTTCTCGATTTGTTTATATCTATCTTTAACATTCACCAAATGCTCAACTGCCTGGTGATGACTTGGGGCACGCCCTGTAAAAAAACGTTTAAATGGTGATAGGGATTGATACCAAGCTTCCTCAGCTCTCCGTTTTTGCTCATATTTATGAATTTTACCTTTGATCGATTCAATTTCCGACTCTTGTTTGCTTTTGTGGAATAGCAGTCCTTTTACAACTTCTTCAGATGAAATTTCAAAAACAACCCTACTATATAAATCATCACGAATATAAATGTCATATCACCTCACGTAATCACGTTATGTTTTCTCATTATATTAAGAATTCTGAATTCAGTCAATAATTAAACAATAAAACCGATTTGCTTAACTAAAAGGCGCGGATAATATTAATAACACTTCTGCCTGTTCCCCTTCATTAATCAAACGTTTGATTAATGGAATGAGCTTGAAGAACTAAGTTTTATAATGAAATTACACTTCATTTCCTAGAGAAATTTTGGAAGGTATATTTAATCATTTTTTCCTTACTCTAATAAAGCAGTTACAAACTAGGGAGGTTCATATATGACGGTAATAAATGATGTCAAAACAACTTTAGCCGGGCTGAAAAGCGCTCAAGCGAGCTTTGAAACCTTCGCCCTTTCAACAGATAACGAGCAAGCCAAACAACTGTACCAGCAAGCTGCCCAACAAACACAAACGATTGTGGACAGCATCACTCCTCGCATAGAAGAGATACAAAACGAGGAACCTCAATATAAACAATAATCATTCATATAAAAAAGGTTGGTTAAGGCAACCAGCCTTTTTTATATCCATTCATTTCTTTTCTGTATCAAGCGTTTTTCCGTCCTTACCGGACTTGTGGTGTATTGAATTGGCGGTAATGCAGCTATATCCGTAAGGGAATGGCACCAATATAGTCAAACTGGCAGAAGCATTTATGTTATTACTTGGTTTTACCTTAGCACTGACAATACTCATACATTGGGGTGGTTTATAATGCTTACGGGGCATCGCACATGGGTGTTTGAACAAAAGCCTGTCATCGTCTCCACAGGAACTGTCGGCGGTCCATTTGAAGCAGACGGTATGCTTGCGGATGATTTCGATCTTCTCCATTCCGATTTATGGATAAATCAAGATACCTATGAAAAGGCACATAAAGTCTTATTGGAAGAAGCGAGCACAAAAGCAATCGAAAAGGCTGGTCTTCAGAAGGAACAGATTCAATTTTTCCTTGGAGGCGACCTTATCAATCAAATAACGCCTACTAGTTTTGCCTGCCGAACACTGGGAACACCTTATCTCGGCTTATTTGGCGCCTGCTCCACCTCCATGGAGGGATTGGCGCTTGGTGCTTACCTTGTCAATACCAAAGGAGCAGAGTACTTATTGACAGGAGCATCAAGTCATAACGCCGCAGTAGAAAAACAATTCCGCTACCCAACTGAATACGGGGGGCAAAAACCTCCAACAGCCCAATGGACCGTTACAGGAGCCGGCGTGGCTTTATTAAGCAGTGCCGGGAAAGGCCCAAGGGTAACTTCGGCTACGATAGGCCGTGTCATCGACATGGGCCTCACTGACCCTTTCAATATGGGAGGTGCCATGGCCCCTGCCGCCGTTGATACGATTGAAGCCCATTTAAGAGAAAGAAACCTCGATCCATCTTATTATGATTTAATAGTGACCGGGGATTTAGGAAAGATTGGACATGAAGTTTCTTTGGAATTATTTAATAAACACGGCACGCCGATTAAAGAAGCGCAATATAAAGATTGCGGTTTAATGATATACAGGGATGGTCAACCGGTCCTGGCCGGGGCAAGCGGCCCAGGATGTTCCGCAACGGTCGTTTATGGCCACTTATTAAATCGCATGAAAAAGGGAGAACTAAAGCGATTGCTCGTCGTGGCTACAGGTGCTCTATTATCTCCCCTTTCCTTTCAACAAAGTGAGACGATACCATGCATTGCCCATGCCGTATCGATTGAATATGAGTGAACCACAACCATGATTTACTTGTGTAACGGGACAGATAATGTTTGAAGTATTCAACCAGACGCCTGCTCATACTGGATGAACATTCTTGGCTGCGGAGATTGTTTCGGAAGCGTTAGCGGATGCGGAAAAGAATGGATTGTTCGGCTGTTGTCGCTCGCATGTTTGAAGTAACCAGTGCCTGGATAACAGCCTGGAGTGTTCCGACCCATAGACCTAAAGATTAGGAGGATGCTGCATGACGATAGCTTCCAATGTCAAACAATGTGTCTCTAGCCTAAAAGGAGTTGAAGCAGGTTTATCCAGCTTAGCACTACGGACACAAGATGATGAATCTAAACGCATCTTGCATGAAACGATGCTGGTGGTGAATGAAGTTATTAAGGATGTACAGAAGCGCGTAGGCGAGTTAGAAAGGGAAGAACCGCAATATAAAGGTTTTTAATAACCATGATCAATCAGGGGGTGTTTGGTAATGCCGGATTGGATAGAAATTGTTTTACGTTCATTATTCTTTTTAATTGTTCTTTTTTTGATCACTAAAGTGTTAGGAAAAAAACAATTGTCCCAGCTTTCCTTTTTTGAATATGTAACGGGCATAACCATTGGTAATGTTGGGGCAGAATTAGCTACAAAAGTGGAAGGCAATATTATACATGGCGTACTGTCCATTCTCGTTTTTGCCATAGCACCCTTCATTGCAGGATTAATATCCTTAAAAAGTAAAACTTTTCGTGACCTTATTGAAGGAAAAGCAACGGTATTCATCAAAGATGGGAAAGTCATGGAAGATAATTTAAAAAAAGAGAAATATACCATCGATGAATTGTTAGGATTGCTCCGGAAGAAGGATGTCTTCGATATTTCTGAAGTTGAGTTTGCCTTATTGGAAGCCAACGGGGATTTTTCAGTCATGTTAAAGAAGCATAATCAACCTATAACAGCCAAGGACCTTAACTTGTCTGTAGCTGCAGTAAAGGAGCCACAAACCATCATTATGGACGGCAGCATACTTGATGAACCACTTTCCACGATTGGTCTGAACCGAAATTGGCTTCATACTGAACTGGATAAGTTGGGTGTACTCCTAGAAAATGTGTTTCTTGGTCAAGCTAATTCTAACGGAGAATTAACTGTGGACCTTTATGATGATAAGCTTAAAGTTCCTTCCCCTCAAGAAAAACCTCTTTTGCTCGCGACCTTGAAAAAATGCCAAGCGGACTTAGAGTTGTTTGCCCTTGGAACTGAATCAAAGGAAGCTAAAGAGATGTTTAGCAAAAATAGCGAAAAGCTGCAAAGGGCAATAGATGACGTAGCCCATATCTTAAGGAACTGATTATATTTTTCATTTCCTCACTTTCATAAGCGAAGTGATCAGTCCAATGATGACGATCGTCACACATGAAAAAAGAAATATTTCGATACCTAAGGTGAATGCTGCAGCTGAAATGATTAGTGTATCTATGACGATAATCGCCAAAGCAATATCCATGGAGGTAGATTTTGAGATGATTTTAGCTAACATATCCGTTCCCCCGCTGCTTGTCTCATATCGAAGCATGAGTCCTATGCCCATCCCTATGATGGCACCGCCAATCAAAGAGCTTGTAAGTATCGAAATGGAAAAGACCTTTTTCAATGGATTAAGCCAATCCATAAAAAGGGATGTCAAAAGCAATCCGTGAACGCTGCTATAGAAAAAAGACCGTTCATAGTACCAGGCATATAAAAATATTGGAATACTAAGGATCAACATGGATAGCCCCGTTTGAAAACCAAAGAAATAATGAAGGATAAGTGCAATCCCAATAACGCCGCCATCTATTAAATGATGGGGAACTAAAAAACCATTGATTCCAATGCCCACCAAAAAGCTACCAACGATTACAGCCACCGCTTTTTGAAAATTAATAAAATCACCTTGCCTCCCAATTCATATATTTCTTACTATATGTCCAAGTCAAAGCGTCAAGAATAAACATGCAAAAAAAAAATCTCCCTCCCTTCCCTTCAAACTAATTACGGTAAAAAGGTCCCGGTCATTTAGACCGGGACCACAGTTTGTAGGGAAAAGTGAGTCTAGGGAGACCCGCGGAAAGCGAGTGCCTTGAACGGAAATCAACGTCCAAATTGTACAAGCCATAAAAAAACTGTAGGCCCAGTCAATTAGACCGGGCCCACACTCAATCATTTCAACTCTAATAACACTACATTTTCAACATGTGTCGTCATTGGGAACATATCGACAGGCTGGATATCAACTGCTTTATATCCGCCTTCTTCCAATATATGAAGATCACGCGCTAAAGTGCCTGGGTTGCATGATACGTATACGACTTTTTTAGGTTTCATCTCGATGATCGTATTCAGAAGGGATTCTTCACAACCTTTGCGAGGCGGATCCACAACGATGACATCCGCAGTGTTGCCCTTTTGATACCATTCAGCAATAACGTTACCTGCGTCGCCGACCATGAATTCTGCATTTGAGATTTCATTCAATTCAGCGTTGCGG
Organism: Bacillus sp. T-10(2022); assembly: GCF_056502895.1. Classification (NCBI taxonomy): domain Bacteria; kingdom Bacillati; phylum Bacillota; class Bacilli; order Caryophanales; family Bacillaceae; genus Bacillus; species Bacillus sp. T-10(2022). The sequence goes on along the minus strand of NZ_CP113518.1, from coordinate 466,484 downwards.
CGTGCGTCTTCAATCGCATCTTCGACCACTTCGACACCGATCACTTTTTTCGCCTTTTTAGCTACAAATAAAGAGATGGTTCCAATGCCGCAATAAGCATCTATCACCGTTTCTTCACCGGTCAGTCCTGCATATTCAAGAGCTTTATCATAAAGGACTTTCGTTTGGTCTGGATTGATTTGGTAGAAGGATTTTGCTGAAATCGCAAATTTCACATCACCGATCATATCATGGATCACTTCGTCGCCCCATAGTACAGTCATTTTATCGCCCAAGATAACATTCGTTTTCTTGGAATTCACGTTTTGAACGATGGATTTCACTTGCGGAAGACGTTCAACGATTTCCTTCACGATGGTTTCGATGAAAGGGATACTTTTCGTTCTTGTAACAAGAACAATCATTAATTCGCCTGTTTGCTTGCCATAACGGGCCATTATGTGGCGCAATACACCTTTATGTGCCTCTTCATTATAAGCAGGGATACCAAGTTTACTGAAAATCTCTTTAACAACTTGAACGGCTTCATTGATCACTTCATTTTGGATAATGCTTTCTTTCGTTTCAACGATTTCATGTGTCCGCGGTTTGAAGAACCCTGCTATTAGCTTGCCATCCTTTTCACCAACAGGCACTTGCGCTTTATTGCGATAATGGGTTGGATTCTCCATCCCGATGATCGGGTGAACCTTCACATCCTCAAGTTTCCCTATGCGTGTCATCACTTCACGCACTTGCTTTTCCTTGAATTCCAACTGTCCTTCATAGCTCATATGCTGAAGCTGACAACCACCGTATTTAGGGTAATCTTCGGTCGTGACCTCAACACGGTAAGGACTGTTTTCGATAATCTCCATCAAGCGGCCGAAGCCATAACCCTTATTAGCTTTCATCACTTTAATTTTTGCTTTTTCACCTGGAAGGGCGCTCTGAACAAAGATCGGGTAGCCATCGACTTTAGCGACGCCAGCCCCTTCATGTGTTAAATCTTCAAATAAAACCTCTATAATATCATTTTTAGCAACTGGTGCTGTTTTTTTCATATCATCTTCTCTTTTCTTTTTTATGCTAGCCTGTATTTTACCACAATAGAGGCCTTGTCACAAAACCACTCACCAATTTACCTTGGTTTTCATAAAAATATAGTGGAAGGAATTACGGATTTTTCATAGTTCCATGAATAAAAGTTCACTAAAAAAAGAAAAATAAGGAAAAACAGATGAGGTGAGGAAATGGGTTTATTTAACTCTATATCGGCCTGGAATGCTACAAGGTTAGAAAAACATCGTGCAAGTATGGAGGAAAAAGGCCTCTGTCCGGATTGTTACGGACGTGGATACAGCTCCTTCGTACCTACGGAATATCATTTTTCCGATATACACGACTGTCCCGGCTGTAACGGCACCGGTGCTTACGCTGATTGGGCCGCCATGAATGGACAGCAAATGTAATCGCATACAGTGCCAAATTTCAAATGAGTAAAAAGGACCCCCTGTTAAACAGGAGGTTCTTCTATTTCCTTTACCATATAGCGAAATTCATGGCCGCTAATCAAAATGGTTTTAATTTCCACATACCCCAATCTGCCATAGAGACGATTCGCCGCTTCATTTTCCTTTTCAACGACTAAAGAAACCCTTGGATATCCCTTATGTTTAGCGTATCCCTCAACATATTGAATCAGTGCACTGCCAATACCTTTTCCTTGAAAATCCGGGTCGACGGATACTGTATCCAAATAAAAGTCTCTCATTTCCGCTTCCTTATCGATCGTAACGCTTGGGTCTTTCATCTTCATCCTTAATTGATTCACTATCGGTTCATCCAAGCTTTCGGCATCCTTGCCATGGTAAGCAATGATCAATCCAGATACTTGTCCATCATGTTCACTGACAAGCGTATTTTCATAGCTGACCCGATTCCCACTTTTCCTGAACAAATCGGCAAGAACGGAAAGTATCTTTTCTTCTTCCGTTTCACCTGTCAAAACCTCTGCAATTTCCTTAATCGCTAACCGGGTCAATACGGCTGCCTTTTCCGCATCCTCCGGTGTCGCTTTCCTGATATACATGTTTGTAATTCTCCTTGCTTCATTAAACTGAAAAGGCCACAAGATTCAGTGGCCTCTTCAACCTATTTATTTGCCGGATCGTCCGGCAGTATTCCTTGCGGGATGAATACATCAAAATGGCGGTACTGATTTACGAATTCAGCTGGGGCCATCCCGCCAAATTCCCCATCCAAGTTAAGCATCATGTCCTTTTTGGCATGTACTTTAATTCGATTGGCTTTTTCATAAATGACGTTTTTATCATGGATATGTTCACCGCGCATTGCCAATGTTGCGACACGGACAATATCAGCGAGGTTTGCCTTTTTCAAAATAAGCAACGTGAACATCCCATCATTCAAAGAGGCGTCAGGGGCCAGTTTCTCGAAGCCGCCGACCGAATTTGTGTTAGCCACCAAGAAAAGCATGATCTCTCCTTCAAAAAGCTTTCCATCATATTCAATAGAAACTTCCGTCGGCTTAATTGAAGGAAGCATTTCAATTCCTTTAATATAGTACGCTAGCTGACCAAGCATGGTTTTCAGCTTGATCGGCACGTCGTAGGTCAATTCGGTCAATCTCCCCCCGCCAGCAATATTGATGAAATACTTATCGTTCATTTTCCCGATATCGACCGGCATTGTATGCCCACTTGCAATAATTTCGGCCGCCCCTTCGATCGACTTCGGTAAATGCAGCGCCCGGGCGAAATCATTGGTCGTTCCCGTCGGAATGATTCCTAGTTTCGGACGTTTCTCTGCAGTGGCCAGTCCATTAACAACCTCATAAATCGTACCGTCGCCCCCTGCTGCAATAACTACATCATAGCCGCGTTCAATCGCTATCTTAGCCGCTTTCGTCGCATCCCCGGCACCGGTCGTCGCATGTGCAGAAGCTTCATAACCAGCTTCTTCAAGTTTTGCTAGCACACCTGGCAGGCTCTTCTTAATGGCTTCCCGGCCCGAAGTCGGGTTGTAAATCAACCTTGCTCTTTTCATTTCCCATCATCCTTATACATATTGATTCCATAATTTACATCTTAATCCTTCGTTACATGAAAAGCAATATTCGAAAAAAAGAGGACCGTATTTCGGTCCATATCTTTTACATTTTACTAGAAATCTTATCAGGGAAAATTATAATGCTTTTTACAATTTTATTCTAGTAAATGATTTCAATCATGGATATTGAACATTCACGTTAAATGTATCGGTAACCGTTAAAGTATGTTTCCCATCACCAGTATTGAATATCCCATTCTTTTTTACAATGCCTTCATCACTTGTTCCTTTTTTCACTTCAGTCATCTTCCAGCCACTCTCAGGGCCTTCAAGTTCCTCGACCCCTCTGGCATCTATCTTTATATCACTATTATCCTGAAGGACTACACTTAGATTTCCGCTGTCCTTCACACTCCAGTCATTCAAGAGCTTTCTAGGCTTCAAGACAAGATCGGTACTTTGTCCGTCTATCTCCACTGCCAACTCAGCAGGGATTATAAGGGTTGCCTTAAGATTCCTTGTACCACTGTCTAAAAGTCCATTTTGACTCGGTAAATCCTTGAAGCTAATATAAAGAGTATCACCATTTCTCTCAACAAGTAAATAATCTTCCGCCTTTTTCAACAACGAATCAGCATCTTCCAGTACCCGCTCACCATATGTTCCAAAAACGGAAACTTCCTCGTCCTTACCACTTTCAATTGTCAATGGGTATGAGCCAGTGTCCAGGACAACTCTATGTATGCCCTCCCCTGCCTTTTGATTGAAACCAGGCAAATTGACCGTTTTCTCTTCACTATTAACGGCAGCCCTAACTTGATCCATCAATCCGCTGGATGTAAGCAGAATTAAAACTATTCCCGTCGTTCCAAGCAATCCCACGAAAAGAATGCTAAGAATATCATACTTTACAAAAGAACTTTCTTTTCTGGAAAAATAAATATAAAAGAGAATCTCTGCACCCAAGATAATGAACAGCAACGGCCACCACGATAGCAGAATCGTCGTCAAATTCATATCCGCAATTTGAGAAACGAGTAAAACCAAACCCAAACCAACCAGGGAGATCCCCATTGAAATCGTTCCGACTCTCCATGTTCTCATTTTGTCTCCTCCTCGACTCTCCCTTTTTTACTTCCCGATAGCAATTTGATTCCCCCGCCTATGAGAAGGATGCATACAAGTCCTTTTTGAAAATAATCTCTAAACCAATACTCCAAGTTGCTTCCAATCCATTCATCTAAATGAGGGGCAATGGCCGGGACGATTATATTACTGGCCAAGAAATAGATTCCAATTCCCACCAACCCCAATCCTAGCCATTTTTGGTGATTGACCATACCCGAAATGATGGGCGTATCTTCTACTGGACCCTCTTCCATTTTCGAGGCTTTTTGCAATCCATCAAAAAAACTATAAAACCAGATAATCGGGATAAGGAAAAAGAAGAAACCTAACCGGAGTAAATCCAGTATGTAAATGGCGAATAAAAAGCCTGCCATCAATTGAATCCCACGTTTTTGCAGCCCCAAATATAAGTGACCTGCACCAGGAAAAATGGCGAATAAAGTCGCAACCGATTTACTCTTCTTCCCGGATTCCCTTCTCTCCTCGAAATCTTCCAAAACGGTCCGATCGATAAGCTCCTCACCTCTTTGCTTTTTATTCAGCTGTTGAACAGAATCAAAAAAGCTGTAAATCCAGATAACAGGCAATAATGCCATGAATATTAACAGACCTTCCATTTGTGTCATCACACTGATGAATACCACCATGATGCCAAGGCCTAAAAAGCCGATGAGAAAAATGAGTCCCCGATTCATGAGACCCAGCTGAAAATGCCCTAATCCTGGAACGAATGAAAGGATGATTACATAAAATCTTTCCGCCTCCGGCTGATCGGCCCCTACATTCTCTTCACTTTTAGGATTCCTCAGTGAGGTGACCACCAAATCAAATATACTGATGAAATAAAACACCATTCCAATAACGGAAAAAGCCAGAAACGCATCCGATTGACTGATCAACGAAAGAAATAGACCTCCAAGCCCCAATCCAGCCGTGGCAAGAAAATAAAATAACCCTTTATATTTCCTTCCTAGGTAAAAATGTCCGAAACCTGGCAGAAACGATAATAAAAAAGCTAATACCGGACTTTTATTCATTTCTAAACCCCTCCTTATTTTTCTTCTCGATTGTGTCCATCCAATTAAATGTTTTATCAATAAGCCCATCGGTTAAGGACTGCGTTTCCTTTCCGCTGCTTGATTCCACAGAATCCACGTACTCCGTCAATGATTGAAATACTCCGCCTGCCATCAATAAAATCGTAAACCCGGCCGCAATCAGGTAATGTCTTGTAATCGTCCGAAGCGATTTTTCTTTTCGGTGTTGCTTAGCCTCTTCACCAGAACCTTCTTTCAATCGGCTAATCGAGTCCATGACCTGACCTGCAATATCAAATCCTTCGATGTCCAGACTGTTTTCTTCTTTTTCCATCGCTTCCATATAGGCAGACAAACACTTGTCACAGGAGTATAGATGATTTTCATATTCAATTTTTAGAGCCTCTGGTATTTCATCTGCCAAATATGCAACCCATTCTGCTTCAGGAACATGATTCATGAAAAATCCTCCTCTTTCCAATGTTTTCTCATCCAATTTCTTGCCCGATATAGCTTTACCTCGACAGATTTCACTTGAATATGCTGTTCCTCTGCAATTTGCTTGAATGTCTTTTCCTTTATGTAATAGCTATATACAACTTCCCGATATCCCTCTGGAAGGTCATTCAGCTTCCGTAATACTTGCTTTCGCCTTTCATTCCGAAAGAATACGGCCTCGACATCATCCGTTAAGCCCAAATTAACTTCCGATGAATGTTCGTCCTGTAATTCTTCCTTTTGGCGTTCCCTCTTTCTCTTTAGATCGATTGCATGATTGACCGCAATTCGGGTAATCCAGGTTTTGAAACCTTGGTTCTTATATTGAGGAAGAGAGGTGTAGATTTTGATAAAGACTTCCTGGGTAACATCTTCTGCATCCTTTTGATTCCGCAAGACGGAATAGACGGTCCTATAAATCGTCTGTTTATATGTTTCAATCAACATTCGGAATGCATGATCATTCCCAGCCCTTACCTTCTCAACTAACTCATCCGACACTTCTCTTCCTCCTTTCCTTTTAGTCATTCATGTAATAGACGCACAAAAAGGAGTTACCCCTACAGATAACTCAAAAAAAATCAAAAATATTTCCGGCTTTTTCACACTTAATCAAGAGAAAACCGTACCACTTTAAAAGTGATACGGTCAATATTAACGTTTATTGATTTCTTCCACCAAAATTTTATTAACAAGCTGTGGATTGGCTTGTCCTTTTGTCGCTTTCATGATCTGCCCGACAAGGAAGCCGATTGCTTTTTGTTTACCGGCCTTAAAATCTTCAATTGATTGCGGGTTATTATTCAATGCTTCTTCAACGGCTGTACGCAATGCGCCTTCATCGGAAATTTGGACTAGTCCCTTCTCCTTGACGATCGTTTCTGCATCCCCGCCGTTTTCAATCAATTCTTTGAAAACTTTTTTAGCGATTTTAGAAGAAATTGTGCCATCTTCAATAAGCTTGATCATTCCAGCCAACGATTCAGCAGTCAATTTGACATCATGCAGCTCTTTACCTTCTGCATTCAAGAAAGCGGAAACCTCGCCCATGATCCAGTTAGATGCCAGTTTTGCATCCGCGCCTGAAGCGACAGTCGCTTCAAAGAAATCAGCACTTTCTTTCGTTACCGTTAAAACGGCTGCATCATATTCCGGTAAGCCAAATTCTTCGACATAGCGTTTTTTCCGGGCATCCGGAAGTTCCGGAATCTCGGCAGCGATACGCGCTTTCCATTCTTCATCGATATGGATCGTCAATAAGTCCGGTTCCGGGAAGTAACGATAATCATCGGAGCCTTCCTTAATTCGCATTAGTACCGTTCTGCCTGTAGCTTCATCGAACCGGCGTGTTTCCTGTTCGATTATGCCGCCTTCATTCAAGATTTCCGCTTGGCGGATTTCTTCATGCTCCAACCCTTTGCGGACGAAGTTGAATGAGTTCAAGTTTTTCAATTCGGTTTTCGTACCGAATTCTTTTTGGCCGACAGGTTTCAAGGAAATGTTGGCATCACAGCGAAGTGAGCCTTCTTCCATTTTACAATCGGAAACGCCGGTGTATTGAATGATGGATTTCAATTTTTCCAGATATGCATAAGCTTCTTCCGGGGAAGTGATATCCGGCTCGGATACGATTTCAACTAGAGGCGTACCTTGGCGGTTATAATCACAAAGTGAATAGTTCCCTTTATGTGTCAGCTTTCCAGCATCCTCTTCCATATGAATGCGGGTAATGCCAATTTTCTTTTTCTTGCCGCCCACTTCAATCTCAATCCAACCATGCTCACCGATCGGCTGATCGAACTGTGAAATTTGGTATGCTTTAGGATTGTCCGGGTAAAAATAGTTTTTCCGGTCGAATTTCGTAATTTCCGCCACTTCGCAATTCAGGGCAATTGCAGCCTTCATTGCAAAATCAACAGCCTTTTTATTGACGACAGGCAATACACCTGGGTAGCCTAGGTCGATTACAGTCGTGTTACTATTTGGAGCGGCACCAAAATGATTTGGGCTCGCTGAGAAAATTTTAGAATCCGTTTTTAATTCTACGTGTACTTCTAGACCAATCACCGTTTCAAAGTCCATTTTTTTCACCCCTTACAGCTTAGGAAATTGTTTATGAAAATCTGTTGCTTGCTCAAATGCGTGAGCCGCGCGGTAAATCGTGCTTTCATCAAAATGCTTCCCAATCATTTGCAGTCCAAGCGGAAGCCCATTCGCTGCGAATCCACATGGCACGGATATACCCGGTACACCAGCAAGATTGACTGGAATCGTCAAGATATCATTCGCATACATCGTTAATGGATCGTCGACTTTTTCACCAATTTTAAATGCAGGCGTAGGTGTAGTCGGTCCAACGATGACATCGTATTTTTCAAAGACATCTTCAAAGTCTTTTTTGATTAACGTACGTACTTTTTGAGCCTTTTTATAATAAGCATCATAATAACCTGAACTTAAGGAGAAAGTTCCAAGCATGATACGGCGTTTCACTTCGTCACCGAATCCTTCTGCACGGGTTTGCTTATACATTTCTATAAGTGTTTCTGCATTGTCTGTACGGTGTCCGTAACGCACACCGTCAAAACGTGAAAGGTTAGCCGAAGCTTCCGATGAAGATAGCAGATAATAGGCAGCTAAAGCATATTTGGAATGCGGCAAGGATACCTCTTCCCATTCAGCTCCAAGCCCCTCTAATACTTTTAACGCTTCAAGTACGGAATTACGTGCTTCTTCCCCAACGCCTTCGCCAAGATATTCTTTAGGCACAGCTATTTTCAATCCTCTAACATCGCCTGTTAATGAATTCACAAAATTCGGCACGTCAACATTAGCAGAGGTCGAATCCATTGGATCCACACCTGAAATCGCTTCAAGCAAATAAGCGTTGTCTTCAACAGTTCTTGTAACGGGACCGATTTGGTCCAGTGAAGACGCAAATGCTACAAGTCCGTATCGGGAAACCCGTCCATATGTAGGTTTTAAGCCGACAACTCCACAATATGCCGCTGGTTGGCGGATCGATCCACCCGTATCGGAACCTAAAGAGAATAGGACTTCACCGGAAGCGACAGATGCAGCTGAACCACCCGAAGAACCGCCTGGCACATATTCCGTGTTCCAAGGGTTGCGTGTTGCCTGAAACGCGGAGTTCTCATTGGAAGAACCCATCGCAAACTCATCCATATTCAATTTCCCGATCGTAACCGTTTCTGCCTTCTGTAGCTTTTGAACAACGGTTGCATCATAGATTGGATCAAAGTTCTCCAAAATTTTGCTCGCGCAAGTCGTACGCAAATTTTTAGTGACAATATTATCCTTCACTCCGATCGGCATACCAAATAAAGCGCCTTCGTTCTCGCCTTTTACCAATTGATCATCCAATCGTTTTGCTTGATTGAGGGCGTTTTCTTCATCAAGTGTCAAAAATGCCTTCACCTTGTCCTCTACCTGTCCGATTCGCTTATACGATTCGTTAACAAGATCAGTGACACTTATCTCTTTCTTATGTAAGCGTTCATGAAGCTCAGAAACCTTTTGTTCGAACAACGACATCATTGTCCCTCCTTATTCAATTATAGATGGTACACGGATATATCCATCTTTGCTATCCGGTGCATTTTTAACTACTTCTTTTACTGGCAATCCCGGTTTTGCGACATCTTCGCGCATAACATTCTTCATATCCAAAACGTGAGAAGTCGGGTTTACTTGATCCGTATCAAGCTCATTCAACTGCTCCGCGAATGAAATCATTTGGTCAAGCTGATGCTGAAACTGTTGTGCTTCTTCTTCCGTAATGGCCAAACGAGCCAAATGGGCAACGTGTTTAACTTGTTCCATAGAAATACGTGACATTCTCTTCACCTCCGAAAAAATATCCAAATCGACTGAATTTCGTCGCTTTTCTCCATATAATCATCGTTTAAATCATATCAAACTATTACACAGTAAAGCAACAAGAGATACAATGTCGAAATTCAATTATTTCATAAGGAAAAAGAGATATTTTCCGGGAAATATGGGAAAGCTGCCGGAATTTCCGGGGAAATGACAATAAGTCCTTTAAAATTCGACAAATGTTCCCTTTTTAAAAGCAGTTGCTCCCTAAAATGGAAGGGTTTACTTCCTGGTTAAAGGTTATTTAGGATACATTCCCATTTAAAAGCGGGACACAAAAAAGATGAAGCCGTTAAGCTTCATCTTTTTTCATTCGTATATATGCACGGTTGGTTCGTCCTGATTTGCTTCACGGACTATGAGCGCTTCAGGTCCATTTACAGAGGTAATGGATACCTGTACGGCAATATAGTTCGGGAAACGTTCCATTATAAGCCCAGCAACATATTGGGTAAAGCCGATGGCTTCAGAGTTCCCATAAAATTGAATGGGGATATCGATGTTCAGACTTTGCAATTGATCATCCATATAGAACGCCCTGCCGATGACTCCGTTAAAGTTAGGGAAGTATTCTTCAACATCTTCTTTAAAGTTCGTGAAAGTATTGACGTCATCACGGTATTTTTTTTCAGCACCAGCTGAAGGAAATAGGAAATACTCTTCGTTCAAGTCCGTCCATTTTCCAATGTTGTCAGAGTTTTTATCGATATTTGTATAGGAAATGAAATTCCCAGGGACCACTGAAGATTTTTCATTTTGCTCGAATAAGGCAATCGTAATCGGAACATTTTTCAGCTTGTCCTTTTTACGCAGCCTTTTTAAGACTTCTGCAGCAATTTTCTCCCCTTCTTGCTTTAGCTTTTTACTATCGATTTTCTTTTCATATGTGGCACCAAATGCCTCTTTTTGATAGTAATGCACTGAATTCAGCGCAAGACCTATTACAACTCCGCCAAGGCTCACTGAATTATCTTTTGTTTTTACCAAGTAATTATGTTCTAAAACATGGGCAAGATAGATCGGATTATCTTCATTCCGCTTATCAATGTCACCTTTACCTGGATCAACCGGATTCAAGCCAAGATTCTTGGAGGCTTTCATGTCCTTTTCTTTCAACTGACTATCGGTATATTTTCTGTTCAGCCAAGAAGATATCTCGGAACTATTTAGTATTTGCCCCTCTTGAAACAGGTAATCTTCCGGGTCGAATTGGGTTTGGGCCAACCGCATCAATCCATTTTCGAATTCTTCAATGTCATATCGGGTATTTAGATTGGATACGACCAAACCGCGTGCTTTTGATGGTTCAAACGGTAGGATTGTTTGATAATATTCTTCCGAAATTTTATACTTCGGAATAATTGCCGTTTCTTTTTTGTCTTTGGAGTCTTGGACTACCTCTTGCTTATCCTCAAAACTAGGCGCACATCCAGCAAGAAGCAGTATAAGAATCATCCCCAAAATAGAGAGTTTCCTCATAGCTACACCTCTTATTTATTTAGTTCCTCAATCAGTCTCTCTTCATCCCATACCATGACGCCTAGGCTTTCAGCTTTTGCCAGTTTGGAACCGGCATCTTCGCCAGCTACGACCAAGTCGGTTTTCTTGCTGACACTTCCAGCAACGTTAGCTCCTAGCGCCTCTAATTTCTCTTTTGCTTCGTTACGTGTTAACTGATGCATTTTTCCCGTTAAAACGACTGTTTTACCGGCAAAAATGGAGTCGATATCTTCTATAGCAACAGCTCTTTGCCCTTTGAAAGTAAGATTCACACCGGCTGCATCCAGCTCATTCAATAATGCATGGACTTCTTCCAACTCAAAATAAGCTACGATGGAATCAGCCATCTTATCGCCTATTTCATTAATGGCCGTTAGTTCTTCACAGCTCGCCTTACTTAAGGCTTCCATCGTCCCGAATTCCCTCGCAAGCGTCTTGGCAGCTTTTGAACCAACATGGCGAATGCCCAGCCCGAATAGTAATTTTTCCAACGAGTTGGTCTTTGAAGCTTCAATCGCTTGAAGAAGTTTATTGACGGATTTATCCCCCATCCTTTCCAAAGCAATCAGTTGATCGTATGTAAGCTTATAAATATCAGCCACATCTTGTATGAGTTCTTCTTTAAATAATAAGCTAATCACTTTTTCACCAAGACTGTCTATATTCATTGCTGTACGGGAAACAAAGTGAATCAAGCCTTCCCGTATTTGTGCAGGACACTTCGGGTTGATGCAGCGTAAAGCAACCTCCCCGTCCAGCCGGACAAGTTCACTGCTGCATTCCGGGCACTCAGTCGGCATCTGGAACTCGACTTCTTCCCCTGTACGGCGCTCTGCCAGTACATTGACTACCTCTGGAATGATGTCACCCGCTTTTTTCACGACCACTTGATCTCCGATTCTGATGTCCTTTTCACGGATTAAGTCTTCGTTGTGAAGTGAAGCCCGCTGTACAGTGGTACCCGCTACCCGAACGGGATCCAAAACGGCGGTCGGGGTCAATACACCCGTACGGCCAACATTCAGCTCGATATCCCTTAGGGTTGTAATGACTTCTTCAGCTGGGAATTTATAAGCAATCGCCCATCGCGGACTTTTTGCAGTAAAACCTAATTCATCCTGCTGTTCAAGGGAATCCACCTTTACGACAATTCCATCAATATCATAGGCTAAGTTCGGACGTTGTTCCGTCCATTCTACTATATAGGCCAGCACTTCCTCTATATTCGAGCATCTTTTTCTTTCCCGATTCGTCTTAAACCCGAGTCGATCCAATAAATCCAGACCCTCACTGTGGGAACGGACCCCTGTTTCGCCCAAATCGGCAATCGCATAAAGGAAAATATCCAAGTTCCGTTTCGCAGCAAGTTTTGGGTCAAGCTGCCTTAACGAGCCGGCAGCTGCATTTCTTGGGTTTGCAAATGGTTCCTCACCGCGTTCTTCCTTTGCCTTGTTTAATGATTCGAATGATTTTTTTGGCATGAAGGCCTCACCGCGCACTTCTATGGCAACCGGCTCCCGCAGCTTCAATGGAATCGACTTGATCGTTTTTAAATTAGCGGTAATATCTTCACCGATCGTTCCATCTCCACGGGTTGCCCCTCTTACGAAATATCCATTCTCATATTGAAGAGTGACGGCAAGTCCATCAATTTTCAATTCACATACATAGGAAAAATCGTCACCTACAGATTGTCTGACCTTTCTGTCAAAATCCCGTAAGTCACTTTCATTGAAGGCATTGCCTAAACTAAGCATTGGTGTGGTATGCTCCACTTTTTCAAACATATCCAAAATGGCGCCACCGACCCGTTGTGTCGGTGAGTCCGCCGTTTGCAGTTCCGGAAATTTCTCCTCATACTCAATAAGTTCACGGAGCAGACGATCATATTCAGCATCAGGTACTGATGGCTGGTCCATCACATAATATTCATAGCTGTATTGGTTCAACAACGTTTGCAGTTCCAGAACTTTCTTCTCTGCAGCTTGTAAGTCCATACGTTCAATCCTTTCTAAAGAAGACTCCACCGCACTTCTTATAGAAGAGCGGTGTCTAAAGTCAGATATCCCTATTCTTTACCAGTGGAAACATATTAATCTTAAGCTTTTTCAACTGGTGCAAATTTCGCCAATAAGCGCTTGATGCCGATTGGACTTGGAAAGGCTATATCCAATTCCTTCCCTTCGCCTTCCCCTTTTACGCTCACCACGGTTCCTATACCCCATTTTTTATGGGAGGCACGGTCACCGACAGCCCAGCCGATCTCTTCACCGCCCGTTGCGGATGGCGCAGAAACAGCTTTTCCGAAGGCAGGCACTTTTCTTGTTGAAGCAGTTGAAGGAGATCCGGTTCTCGAAGAACTGAAAGGTGTTTGCCTAGCTCTAGGGGCCGGTTTCGGTTTTAGATCTTCAAGAAGTTCCTCAGGTATTTCACTAATGAAACGTGAAACGGGATTCATGCTCGTCCGTCCATACAATGTCCGCATTTGGGCATTGCTTATGAATAGTTCATTTTCAGCCCTTGTAATTCCCACATAAGCCAGACGGCGTTCTTCTTCCATCTCCTCTTCATCCATAAGCGAGCGGCTGTGAGGGAATACCCCTTCTTCAAGGCCCAATAGAAAGACCACCGGATATTCAAGTCCCTTCGCTGAATGCAGCGTCATCAACGTTACCGTATTTGTAGCTTCTTCAGTATTCTCGTCAAGTTGGTCTATATCGGCAACCAACGCAAGGTCAGTCAAAAAGCCCACCAATGATTTGTCCTCGCTGTTATCTTCGAATGCTTTCGTAACAGATAAAAACTCATCTATATTTTCAAGGCGGCTTTGTGATTCAATCGTTTTTTCTGCCTGCAGCATCTCACGGTAACCGGTTTTCTTAATGACTTCCTCCACAAGTTCCGTCACGGATAAGTACTCCTGCTGATTCGTATAGTTAGTGATCAGCGTATGGAATTCCCTTGCCGCTTTGGTAGCCTTCCCGCTTATCCCTACCATTTCCACAGATTCCAGTGCTTTATAAATGGAGACATCATATTGATCTGCATAATCTGCCACTTTGTCCATTGAAGTTGCACCAATTCCGCGTTTTGGTACATTGATTACACGGCGAAGACTGATGTCATCATCAGGATTCGCAATAAGGCGAAGATAGGCAAGTAAATCCTTAATCTCTTTACGGTCATAGAACTTGGTGCCCCCGACTATCGCATAATTTATATTGGATTTAAGCAGAACTTCCTCCATGACACGTGATTGTGCATTTGTTCTGTAAAGTATTGCTATATCTGAATATTTCCGGCTGCCATCCTGGACTAACTCATTTATCTTTCCGGCTACGAATTGCGCTTCCCCTTGTTCATTGTCCGCACGGTAATAGAATATCTTATTGCCATCTGCATTCTCGGTCCAAAGATTTTTCGGCTTCCGGTTTTGATTGTTATCGATGACCTTATTCGCCGCTGCAAGGATTTTTTTCGTCGAGCGGTAATTCTGTTCAAGGAAAATCATGTTGGCATTCGGATAATCCTTTTCAAATGAAAGGATATTCGCAATATCCGCACCGCGCCAACGATAGATCGATTGATCTGAATCCCCGACAACACAGAGATTACGGAAGCGTGAAGCCAGTAGTTTAACAAGCATGTATTGAGCCCTGTTCGTATCTTGGTACTCATCAACATGAATGTATTGAAATTTACGCTGATAATATTCAAGCACCTCAGGTACGAGTTGGAACAATTGAATCGTCATCATGATCAAATCATCGAAATCGAGCGCTGAATTTTTACGTAGCCGTTTTTGGTATTCTGTATATACATCGGCAGTTACTTTAGTGAAGTAATCAGACGCCGTCTTCAGGTACTCTTCCGGCCCGACCAATTCATTTTTCGCTGAACTGATGCTACCTAAAATGGCACGATAATCATATTTCTTTGTATCCATATTACGGTCTTTCATGATTTGTTTTATGACCGATTGCTGATCTGTCGTATCCAATATCGAGAAGTTCCTATTAAATCCGATACGGTCGATATCTCTTCGTAAAATACGGACACACATCGAGTGGAAAGTCGAAATCCAGATATCTTCGGACGCACCGCCAAGTATGGCACGGATCCTCTCCTTCATCTCACGTGCCGCTTTGTTGGTGAACGTGATTGCAAGGATGTTCCAAGGCGCTATTTCCTTCTCGACCATCAAGTAAGCTATTCGGTGAGTCAGCACACGCGTCTTTCCACTTCCTGCCCCAGCCATGATTAAAAGTGGGCCATCAGTTGCTTTCACTGCTTTTTGTTGCTGTTCATTCAAACCTATTAGTAATTTTTCCGCTAAATATTGCATTATCACACCACCTATACGAACATTCGTTTCTGTTTTAGTATACTATAATTATTACATGTTTTCATTTAACTGCCGAAACTGTTGCAAGTGCCACTTTCAAATCTTCATAAATCACATTGCCGACAACGATGACATCCGCAATCTCGGACATCTCTTTGGCCTGTTCAATCGATTTTATCCCACCGCCATAGAATAGTACGGTATCCTCCAAACTCTCTTTGGCCGCTTCCACCATCTGGACATCGCCATAATCACCGCTGTATTCCAAATAAAAAATCGGCAGGTTGAACATCTTTTCTGCCATCATCGCGTATGCACCCACATCATCCATATCCAAATCGGTATTGGCTTTCGTCAACTGGGCCGCCTTGCACTCAGGATTCAGGATACAGTACCCTTCAACGAAAATTTCATCCCAATTCAAAAGGTATCCGTATTCCTTGACTGCTTGCTGATGCAGTTTCATCATCCAATCCGGGTTGGTGCTATTCAGGACACTCGGAATGAAATATAAATCAAACCCTGGCGTCACCGTTTCAACAGAAGAAATTTCCATCACACATGGGACGGTATATCGCCTAACACGTGCCATTAAATGAAGCACATTCTCTAGCGTGATTCCATCCGTTCCCCCGACCATGATTGCATCAGTACCGGATTCACAGACTTTCTCTAGGGCCTCATCACTTATTTCTTTATTTGGATCGAGTTTGAAAACATGTTTCCACTCGCGAAAATCGTACATTATAATCCTCCATTCACACTTCCCATTACACCATTATAGCATTAAGATTTTTCATTAAAAAAGAGAAGTATCGATAAAATGTTATTACCAAATGGAACCTCTGAATCTAAAATCCAATATAACACGGATACGGTTGAAAGACAGCCGGCAAAGAGAGTCCTGAACTCAAAATAAAAAGCCGGGAAATGAATTCCCCGGCTTTTTATTTTGATCGATTAGGATTCAGTTGTTTCCTCAACGTTATCCTTAATACGGTTAAGTGCCATGGAATAAGCATCATTTCCGTAATTCAAGCAGCGTTTGACCCTGGAAATCGTAGCTGTGCTTGCACCCGTTTCCGTTTCGATTTTATGATAGGTTTTTCCTTCTTCAAGCATGCGGGCTACTTCAAGACGCTGTGCCAGTGATGAAATTTCATTAACTGTGCATAAATCATCAAAAAATCGATAGCATTCGTCCAAATCACGCAAGGAAAGGATCGACTTAAACAGCTGATCGGTTTCTTTTCCCCTTAACTTATCAATTTGCATGTTACTCCCCCTCAATTTCATGGGTATCAAAATGAGACGTCTCCTACTAAACCAGGTTCATCCGGAATAATATTGATCCAAGTTTTCCCTGGAATCAACCCTACTTCTTTATCGTTTTTCACTGGTATAATCCGACCATCCTTATTAACCCATTCTACTTCATTCGCTTTTCCTTTTTGAAGTAAATAACCATTTCCGCCACTTTTCAAGTCGATTTTACGACGCCCTTTATCGTCGATCACTTGATGAGCAGCCTCAATGATCAATATATTATCCAGTAAAATAGGTTTATTCGATTTATGCTCGACTGTTTGCTTTCCATTCGAATAACGTTTATATTTCTCTTCCGTGGCTTCGTATTCATACTGTACATCATACTCGTCTGATCCGTAGGAAACCTCGGTTTTCAATGCCGGTTCCCCTTGAAGTCCAGCTGCCTCTTCCTTTGTAAGGAAAGCATAAGGCGCCGGTGCACCATTCAACTCATATCCCTTTTCCTTCGCACCTTTTTGGATATCCTCAAAGGAGGTGTAGGAATTATGCGGTGCTTTTCGATCTGCCGAACGTTGAAACAAAGTACCATCATAATATAATCCGTTCAAGTTATCAATATACCCTTTGTCCAGCATGGTTTTTGCCTCGGGGCTGTTCCCATGACAGACATAGATGCAATCAAGGCCTTTAGCCAATTCGATATAATAGTCCCTTGCACTCCGAATCGGACCGATTTGGCTTGGCATTTCACTTTGGAAGATAGCTAAAAATCTGGTTATGTCACCTTCTGCGAGCATTTCGTAGACCATATCGGCTTCTGAGAGGCCCGATTGTGGGCGTGCTTCCGGATGATTATTAATCATCACTGCTGCAGCCCTGCGCTCACTGCCTGCATCGGTGGCTATACCTGTTAGTGGAAACTCATTGGAAGGTTCATTTTTCACATCTGTATTTTTGATGACAGCTTGGTCTTTCGGCTTATTGTCATCCGATGCAGGATCTTCTTTCGTCGAACAGCCTGCCAGCAGTAAAATAGCAATAACGATGAAAAGAACTCTCTTAAGGTTCATCTTTCCACTCCTCTGATTTATTAGCCATTTCTTCTCTTATATTTTAACGCATTATAGTAGGAAAGAGTATAGTTTTATTCATTACATCATATACTCCTCGCTGGGTTAGCCTTATATATGGCAGATGGGTTGTCGAAAAGAATGAAAGGGTGTACACAGGATCGGCGAAGCGATAACCTCTCTCACGCAGCAAATGTTTCAATTCATTTTCTTCTTCTATCAGTTGAGGAACCTCCTTGGTGGACATGACTCCCTTTAATTTCAGAGGAAGTTCATGGATCACCTTGCCTTGTTCCGTTAAAATGATTCCACCGCCGATTTCCTTCAGCCGGTTAAATGCCAAATGCATATCCTTTTTCCTTTTACCGATCAGTATGATATCACCTGTATTTGTATAAGAGCCGGCGAAGCCGCATAATTTGTCCGCAAACCCTTTTAATATCGTATTGATGCGCCATTTCCCTTCCCGGTCGATAAGCATGAAAAAGCATTCATCATCCTCAAAGTTCAGTTCTTCATGACCAACATCATTGGCAAGCGAGTACGGTTTCGTAATTACATTATTGACCAATTCAATTCCAAACGGCATGGAAAATTCAAAATCTTCCTTTAAACTAAGATCCCAATCAAGATCGAGCGGTTTAAAATCGAAATCATTCCATTGGATTTCCTGTTTATCTGGAATGATTTCACCATCCCTTTTAACCCATTTCCCTTTTGCCATTACCGAAACCGGTGCGGGTTCCTTTACATCGGTCAGGAAGTTGATGTTCGCTACCCTTCCAGTGGCAATATTGCCATGAAGGTATTCAATATTATAATATCGTGCGATGTTGATAGTTGCCATATTGTAAGCATCGATGACCGGAACACCATGCTCTATTGCAATCTTTATTAAACAATCTATGAATCCATCTTCATAAAAAGAAGGCGGCGATCCATCTGTCGTATAAAAGAATTTGTCGTAATGATCAATACCGAGTTCATGGATTTCAGAAATCATCTTAGGAAGATCCGGCCGGATCGAAGAATGTCTTAATGATACATAATAGCCTTGCAGCAAGCGCGACATGACCTCATCACCTGTCATTGCCTCATGATCACAATCGGCGCCGAACAAGGTCATTTTTGCTAAAGTCTTCTCTGAGGCACCTGGAAAGTGTCCTTCTATTTTCTTCCTCATTCGCTTGGCTTCCTGAATCCAGTGCAGCATCATGTCATCCCCATCGAGAAGCTTCGGCCATCCAGTAAGTTCCCCGCCCTGTAATACGGCATCATGCTCCAGCCATGATTTAACGGCTCCATGGGAAAAGACCATATCTTCATCGATCAATTCCGTTTGTCCGTCAAAACGGCTCCACCAATACATTGTTACAGGAATATTACGTAATTCTTTCAAAAGAGAAAACGCTTTCTTTTTATCTAACTGCAATAGAAACGGCAAGTTATCATTGATCAATGTCGTTGTGCCAAAATGAGATGCATAACGTGAAAAAGAAAGGGGATTATATAATTGAGAAGGGTGTGAATGCGGCTCAATATAACCCGGGACCAAGTACTGGTTTGTACAGTCTACCATTTCACAGCGGTCTATATTATCAGGAAGCTTATCGCCAACATATATGATGCGATCCTCATATATCCATATATTCGCCTTCACCCATTTTCGTAATGCCTGATTTAAATAAGTCGTATTTTTAAGCAGAATGTGTGGTGCCCTATTGCCATCCAGCACATCTATATGTTCTCTAAGATGTTTATTTTTCCATCTATAGCGCTGTTCAAGCATAAACATTCCCCCATAAGTTATTAGAAACAGATGTATGAAAAAAACCATTTTCAATCCAATTTTATTTCATAGTAACATACTTGCCCCATTAGAACAGTATTGTTATCCAGAATATTGTTAAATTTTTGTGAAGGGATGGACTTTAAATGAAGTTTAAACAAAATATCAGTATAATAAATGCATTAATGCGAATTACCTGTGGTTTTACATTTTTAACATGGGCTATGGCTAAAATGGTGAAAAAACCATGGAAAAACCAATCTTACATAATCGTGGTGATGCTTTCTGCCATGAAAATAGGCGAAGGCATACTCCGCTATTGTCCTGTCGTCGATGCGATGGAAAACGGACAGAACTTGATGAAAAGTGAACCAAAACAGGAAAATGAATCTAATCAATCTGAATCATATTAAGTTTTTTCTAAAGAAGAAGCTGACTCCGCTTAGAGTCAGCTTCTTTATATTATGATGAAAAATTGTATTTTATTGCTCGGTAGCCAATATCCGTTCGCCAAAATAAGCCGTCTTTCTCAATATGCCCTAACTCTTTATATACTTCAGCTTGGGCAGAGGCCAAATCTTTCCCTTTTGCAGCAACCAGAAGTACACGTCCGCCATTCGAGATGAAGTTCCCTTCATTATTGAGAGCCGTTCCAGCATGATAAACATGGGCTTTCGGATTAATCTTTTCCAAGCCTTTAATGATAGATCCCTTTTTATATTCCCCTGGATATCCATCGGCTGCGACGACCACTCCAAGCACGGCTTCTTCATGCCATTCAAGTTGTAAATCCTCTCCAGAAAGAACCGCTTCAAGCGTGTCTACGAAATCTGTTTTTAGGCGCGGTAAAACAACTTGCGTTTCCGGATCGCCAAAACGAGCATTGAACTCAATGACTTTTGTGCCTTTTTCAGTGGCGATCAACCCGGCATATAATATTCCTGTAAAACTCCGATTCTCAGAAATCATCGCATTTACCGTGGGCTTAAGAATCGTTTCGACTGCAGTCTGAATCATTTCATCGGAAATTTGCGGCACTGGTGAGTATGCACCCATTCCACCTGTGTTCGGACCCTGATCTCCATCAAAAACCCGCTTATGATCCTGAGCAATGACCATCGGATACACTTTTTCCCCATTAACGAATGCCATCAATGAAAATTCCTCGCCATCAAGGAATTCCTCAATAACGACTTTGGCAGATGCTTCCCCGAACTTTGCACCGACAAGCATATCATGGATGGCGTCTAACGCCTCTTCCATCGTCATGGCAACTACGACACCTTTTCCTGCAGCCAAACCATCCGCTTTTATGACGATGGGGGCACCCATTTTTTCGATATATGCCTTTGCTGAATCATAATCAGAGAATGTTTCATATTCCGCTGTCGGAATGCTGTAGTTCTTCATTAAATCTTTAGCAAAGGATTTACTTCCCTCGATGACTGCAGCACGGCCATTAGGGCCAAACACCTGTAATCCTGCCTCCGTAAAATCATCGGCAAGTCCATTCAACAATGGGGTTTCAGGCCCGATCACCGTTAATGAAACTGCATTCTTTTTGGCAAAGGCAACCAATTCCCCGTGATTGTTTTCATCAATTGGAACAAGAGTCGCCACATCGGTCATCCCTGGATTTCCCGGTGCTGCAAAAACAGTCCCAACCCGTTTACTTTCAAATAGTTTGCGGGCTATGGCATGCTCCCTGCCGCCCCGGCCAATTACTAGTACATTCATTATCGCACCTCGTTTTTGATTAATGTTTAAAGTGACGAATTCCTGTAAACACCATTGTAATCCCATATTCATCAGCTTTCTTGATTGAATCCTCATCTTTAACAGATCCACCAGGCTGAATGATTGCCGTGACGCCCGCTTTTGCTGCCGCTTCTACAGTATCATCCATTGGGAAGAAAGCATCTGATGCCAATGCACTTCCTGTCGCTCTTTCCCCAGCTTGTTCAAGAGCAATTTTTGCAGCTCCAACACGGTTCATTTGACCTGCGCCAACACCTAATGTCATTTGATCGTTACAAACCACTATTGCATTCGACTTGACATGTTTCACGATTTTCCAGCCAAGTTCCATGGCTTTCCATTCTTCAGGGGTAGGCTCACGTTTCGTTGCCACTTTTACCTCTGCATCCTTTAAGCTATGTGCATCCCGATCTTGAATAAGTAATCCGCCTTCAATGGATGTCAATTTACGTTCAGGCTTTTTAACCGCGTTGAAATCGATCGTTAATAAACGTAGGTTTTTCTTGCTTGTCAATACTTCCACTGCCTCTTGTGTAAACCCAGGTGCAATGATGATTTCAAGGAAAATTTCATGAAGCTTTTCCGCAGTTGCCTTATCGACTTCACGGTTCAAAGCGATGATCCCACCGAAAATGGAGGTGGAATCTGCCTCATAAGCTTTTTCATATGCTTCCAAAATGGTCGCACCGACACCGACGCCGCAAGGATTCATATGTTTGACTGCAACTGCAGCCGGCTCATTGAATTCTTTAACGATTTGAAGTGCTGCATCAGCATCATTGATGTTGTTGTATGAAAGTTCTTTTCCATGTAATTGATTCGCTTCTGCAATTGAGAAAACGGAACCAAGCGGTTTTTTATAGAATGCGGCTTTTTGATGTGGATTTTCCCCATAACGAAGTGACTGTTTCAATTCATAGGTAACAGTCAATGATTCAGGATTTTCTTCATCGGCAAGCTCTGTCATATACTCTGAAATAACTGCATCATATGCTGCCGTATGACGGAAAACTTTTGCAGCCAGGCGGCGATTCGTGGTTTTTGCTACCCCGCCGTTTTGTTTCAGCTCAGCCAATACGGTAGGATAATCATTGGAATCAACGATAACAGTCACATATTCGTGGTTTTTAGCAGAAGAACGAAGCATTGTCGGTCCACCGATATCGATGTTTTCAATAGCATCTTCCACAGTGACTTCCGGTTTGGAGATAGTCGCTTGGAATGGATATAGGTTCACACAGACAAGTTGAATCGGTTCAATATTATGTTCCGCAAGCTGTGCTGCGTGATTTTTGTCATCATGTTTTGCCAACACTGCTCCATGGACATTCGGGTGAAGCGTTTTAACACGTCCATCCAATATTTCCGGGAAACCGGTGACGTCACTGATTCCAATAACCTCAATACCATTTTCCAGAAGCGTTTTTTTGGTACCGCCTGTAGAAATGATTTCAAAACCTGCTTCAATTAATCCTTGAGCAAATTCTACGATACCTGTTTTATCCGATACACTAATTAATGCACGTTTCTTCATGTTATGTTGGTCCCTCCATTAAGTAAGTTTCTTGTGGCATAGCTCCTGCAAAACTGACGGATACAGGTCATGCTCCATTTCCTGAATCCTTTTCTGAAGGATGTCTTTCGTATCCCCTTCAAGAATTGGCACTGCTTTTTGGGCAATGACCGGTCCTGTGTCCATTCCATCATCCACATAATGAACCGTTACCCCCGTTTCCTTCACTCCGGCATCAAAAGCCTGGCCAATTGCATCCTTGCCTGGAAAACTAGGCAGAAGTGAAGGGTGGATGTTCACAATCCTCTGTGAATACTTTTGTAATAATGTCGGACCGATCAAACGCATATAACCAGCAAGAATGATGAATTCTATCTCATACTGGCGAAGTTTTTCCAGGATTTCCGTTTCATATTCAGTCTTGTTGGAGTAATTCTTTGCTGAAAAGGAGAAAGAGTCAATATTCTCAAGCTTTGCTCTCTCAAGCACATATGCGTCTTCACGATCGCAAACGACAAGACAGATTTCCGCCTCCAACTTTCCACTTTTTATTGCTTCAGCAATTGATTGAAAATTACTACCGTTACCTGATGCAAAGACAGCAAGGCGTTTCATTATTTGAACGACACTCCATTTCCATCCACGATCGTTCCAATAACTGAGGCTTCTTCACCGCAAGACTTTAGGTGGGCCAGCACATCCGATGCCACTTCTTTTTTGACGACGGCCGTCATTCCAATACCCATATTGAAGATATTGAACATTTCCTCTTTTACAAGGTTCCCTTTTTCTTCAAGGAATGAGAATATGGTTGGAATTTCCCAGCTTCCAAGCTCGATTTCAACACCGCATCCTTCAGGAAGGATACGCGGAATATTCTCGATGAATCCTCCACCGGTGATATGGGCAAGGCCATTAACCTCAAATTTTTCCAACGTCGATAAAACGGACTTCACATAGATTTTTGTCGGTTTTAATAATTCCTCTCCCAACTTGCAATCCAGTTCCGGTACGAAGTCATGAAGCCCCATACCTGAGTCCTCAAGAAGGATCTTACGAACAAGGGAATACCCATTACTGTGGATGCCGCTTGAAGCGAGTCCAATGACGACATCCCCCGCCGAGATCGCTTCACCGGTAATCAGACGTGATTTTTCAACGGCACCTACAGTAAAACCTGCCACATCGTATTCTTCCGTCTCATACATGCCTGGCATTTCAGCGGTTTCTCCGCCGATTAAAGCACAGCCCGCCTGCTCACAGCCATCTGCAATTCCTTTGACGATCATTTCAATTCGTTCAGGATCTGCTTTACCGCATGCAATATAATCTAAAAAGTATAAAGGTGCAGCACCTTGAACGACAACATCATTGACGCACATAGCTACACAATCCACTCCAATTGTATCGTGTTTATCCATCATGAACGCCAACAAAAGTTTTGTACCCACACCATCCGTACCAGAAATGAGCACAGGTTCTTTAAGGTTCAAGGAAGATAAATCAAACATGCCGCCGAAACCGCCCAGACCATTCATTACTTCTGGACGAAATGTGCGCTTTACATGTTTTTTCATTCGATTTACCGCTTCATAACCAGCCTCAATATCCACACCAGCCTGTTTATATGCATTAGCCATTTGAAATCCTCCTCCGAAAATCAATCATCATTGCCGACTTGATTAACATTTTGTTTTTTCTCGTTCGTATTCAAAAATTTCAGTCGGATAATTTCCGGTGAAACAAGCTAGGCATGAACCGCGCGTTTCTCCAGGAAACGGTCGTCCAATAGCTTCGACCATACCTTCGACACTTAAAAAAGTTAAGGAATCAGCACCGATGATTTCCCTTATTTCCTCCACCGATTTAGAGCTCGCAATCAGTTCTTCCTTTTTGGACGTGTCTATGCCATAAAAACATGGATTCTTGATCGGTGGTGAGCTGATTACTACATGCACTTCTTTCGCTCCGGCATCTTTTAACATGCGGACAATCCTTCTGCTCGTTGTCCCACGGACGATTGAATCATCAACCATTATGACCCGCTTGCCTTCCACTACCCCTCTTACAGGTGATAGTTTCATCTTCACGCCTTGTTCACGCAGACTTTGTGATGGCTGAATGAAAGTCCGTCCAACATAACGATTTTTTATTAAACCCATTTCATAGGGAATGCCTGCAGCTTCAGCATAGCCAATCGCTGCCGAGATGCTGGAATCAGGTACACCTGTAACTACATCGGCTTCAATTTTGGTTTCCATTGCCATTTGCTTGCCAAGGTTTTTTCGTGCCGTATGAACATTGATACCATCAATGTTGCTATCCGGACGGGAGAAATACACATACTCCATCGTGCACATTGCCTGTTGGCTGGAAAGCGAAAAGTACTCGGATGTGATTCCCTCATCATTAATGACAACGAGTTCACCCGGCTCAATATCGCGGATGAATTCTGCACCTACAATATCAAGTGCACATGTTTCTGATGCAGCGAAATATGCATCGCCTATTTTCCCCAAGGAAAGCGGACGGAAGCCATGCGGATCTCTTGCCATGATCATTTGGTTTTCGGTCATGATGACAAAGGCATAGGCTCCCTTCAGCATGCTTAAACTGTTTTTCACGGAATCTCTTACATCCGAGTAGCCGGAGCGTTTAATCAGATGTGCCAGAACTTCCGTATCAGATGTCGTTTGAAAAATGCTTCCTTGTCCTTCAAGCTGTGCTTTTAATTGATGAGCATTGACGATATTCCCATTATGAGCAAGGGCCAGCCCTCCTGTATGCGAATTGAACAGGAAAGGCTGAACATTTTGATACCCGCCGCCGCCTGCCGTTGTATAACGGACATGGCCGATTGCCGCTTTACCGCTACCGGAAAGTGCCTGCATTTTTTCGGCAGTGAATATCTCTGTGACAAGTCCTTCGCCCTTAGAGATGGACATCTGCTCACCATCCGTCACGACGATGCCCGCTCCCTCTTGACCACGATGTTGCAAGCTATGCAAACCGTAGTAAGCAAGCTGTGCAGCATCGGGATGTCCCCAGACTCCAACAACACCACACTCTTCGTTTAGGCTTCTTATTTCAGCAAGCATGGTATGGCTCCCTTCCAAGCTGTTTGTAAATCTTCAACGTCCGCTTCCAATACTTTGCTATCACTTGTTGCCACGACTAATTTATTATCAGCCGTTACTGAGCCTATTAATCTCGCATCTTCAACCAGTGCTTCAAATGCCGTTTGGTTTTCAGGACTGATGGACAGTAGGAATCGTGATTGCGTTTCACTGAATAATTCAGATACCGGTTCGCCGGATATATTCACTTTAGCCCCAAGTTTGCTAGCCCCGAATAAAGATTCAGCTAAAGCCACTGCCAAACCGCCTTCCGAAAGGTCATGGGCAGATGCAACAAGTCCTTTTTGGATTGCCGTCAGAATTTGCTGCTGACGTTTTTGTTCAACGGCCAAATCAAGTTCTGGAGCGCGTCCAAAGATTTTACCCTCGAGCATTTTCTGCAACTCACTGCCTCCGAATTCAACTTTCGCTTCGCCGACCACATAAATCAAATCGGATTCATTTTTAAATGTTTGTGTAGTGATGTGCTGAAGGTCACTGACTAGTCCAACCATTCCAACTACAGGCGTCGGGTAAATCGCTTCACCATTCGTTTCATTGTAAAGGGAGACATTTCCGCCAATTACAGGAGTACTTAAGCTTCTGCACGCTTCGCTCATACCGTCTGCCGCTTTTTCCAATTGCCAAAATATTTCAGGTTTTTCTGGATTTCCAAAATTCAAGCAATCCGTGATCGCTAAAGGTTCCGCACCCGAGCAAATGATGTTACGGGCAGCTTCAGCCACTGCGATTTTGCCGCCTGTTTCAGGATCTAAATAAATAAAGCGGGAGTTGCAATCCGTTGTCATGGCAAGGGCCTTATTCGTACCCCGTACACGCACTACCGCCGCATCCGATCCAGGTGAAACGACTGTATTCGTACGGACCATGTAATCATATTGGTCGTAGACCCATTCCTTGCTCGAAATTGTCGGTTGCTTCAATAGTGATACCAATGTTTCTTTATAATCTTCAATGACCGGCACTTCTGCCGTCATGCTTTGGAAGTCGCGGAAATATTGCGGTTCTGCAGATGGCTTGTGATAAATCGGAGCTTCTTCAGCCAGTGCATCAACCGGAACTTCAGCAACGATTTCACCTTGATGGGAAAGTGTTAGGTTTTTATCATCCGTTACTTCACCAACAGCAACCGCTTCTAGGTCATATTTCGTAAACAAGTCGACGATTTCCTGTTCGCGTCCTTTAGTGACAACGATCAGCATCCGCTCTTGTGATTCAGAAAGCATCATTTCATATGCTGTCATTCCCGTTTCACGCTGCGGTACCAAATCCAGGTTCATTTTTATTCCTGAGCCAGCTTTACTCGCCAT
This sequence comes from Bacillus sp. T-10(2022), assembly GCF_056502895.1. Taxonomy (NCBI): domain Bacteria; kingdom Bacillati; phylum Bacillota; class Bacilli; order Caryophanales; family Bacillaceae; genus Bacillus; species Bacillus sp. T-10(2022). Next base: position 439,179 of record NZ_CP113518.1, on the reverse strand, counting down.
CTCGGCAGATGAGCTTGTAAGACCTGCTGCTCCCATATCCTGAATGCCGACAAGGGCATCATTTTGAATCAATTCAAGGCATGCTTCCAAAAGCAACTTCTCCATGAATGGATCGCCTACTTGTACGGCAGGCCGTTTCTCTTCCGAAGACTCTGATAGCTCTTCAGATGCAAATGTTGCTCCATGAATACCATCACGTCCAGTTTTGGCACCCACATACATCACTGTGTTGCCCACTCCATGCGCTTGGCCTTTTTTAATGTCCTTATGATCGATCAAACCGACACACATTGCATTGACAAGAGGATTTCCTTCATACGATGGATCAAATTGAATTTCTCCGCCGACAGTTGGAATCCCGATACAATTCCCGTATCCTGCAATCCCTGCGACCACTTCTTTAAATAAATATTTCACACGATCATTGTCTAGCTCACCGAAGCGAAGCGAGTTCAACATCGCAATCGGACGGGCACCCATGGAGAAAACATCACGGATAATACCGCCGACACCAGTAGCAGCACCTTGATAAGGTTCAATTGCCGAAGGGTGGTTATGACTTTCTATTTTAAAAACGACAGCCTGATCGTCACCGATATCAACGATACCTGCTCCTTCACCAGGACCTTGCAGCACTTTCTCCCCTGTAATCGGGAACTTCCTTAAGATGGGTTTTGAATTTTTGTAGGAACAATGCTCTGACCACATAACGGAAAACAATCCAGTTTCCGTATAATTCGGCAGTCTGCCTAAGATTTTCTCCACCATTGCAAATTCATCATCGGATAGTCCCATTGTTGCGTACAATCGATCCGATTTAATTTTTTCCGGACTTGGTTCAAGCTGTAATAACATGTGATTCCCTCCAGTTTTTCACGATGGATTGAAAAATCTTTAAGCCGTCTTTACTGCCAAGCAGCGAATCAACAGCACGTTCGGGATGAGGCATCATTCCGAGGACATTTCCTTGTTCATTTGTAATTCCCGCTATTTGCTCCAAGCTTCCGTTTGGATTTTCACCATCATACGTGAACAAGATGCGGTTATTTTGTTTTAATTCAGCCAATGTCTCATCATCGCAGTAGTAATTCCCTTCACCATGTGCCACAGGGATCGTAATCGTTTCATTTAATTCATATCCTGTCGTGAACATCGATTGGTTATTTTCAACCTTCAGTCCTACATTGCGGCAAATGAATTTCAAGCCTTCATTACGGCGCATCGCTCCAGGTAAAAGTCCTGCTTCAAGTAAAATCTGAAAACCATTGCAGACACCCAAGACAGGCTTTCCTGCTTGTGCCGCTTTTACGACTTCAGCCATTACATTCGAAAAGCGTGCAATTGCTCCAGAGCGTAAATAGTCTCCATAAGAGAAACCTCCAGGAAGGAGAATCCCATCATACTGATCTAGATTGTCTGTAGAGTGCCAAACATACTCCACTTCTTCCCCCAATGCATCCTTTATCGCATGGTACATATCGACATCACAATTGGAGCCAGGGAAAACTATGACAGCAAATTTCATTGGGTGATAACCTCCTCAACATCATAACGGTAAGCTTCAATTACCGTATTGGCCAATAGTTTTTCACACATTTCCTTCACAAGTTGATCTAAATCACGATCCGTATCCTTAATTGTAAGTTCAATGTATTTCCCCACTCGAACATCACTAACTTCGTTATAAGTCAAGCTATGAAGTGATTGTTGCACTGCTGCTCCCTGTGGATCTAATACACTTTCGCGTAGTGTGATATATACTTTAACCTTATACATGTTGAGTGCCCTCCAACTTTGCTAGTATTTTTTCGTAAGCATCTGTTAAACTTCCTAAATCACGGCGGAATACATCTTTGTCTAATTTTTCGTTCGTGTTAATATCCCATAATCGGCAGGTATCAGGTGAAATTTCATCTGCCAGCAGAATGTCTCCATTCGGGGTTTTGCCGAACTCTAATTTAAAATCAATCAATTTAATGTCCAACTCTTTAAAGAAAGACGTTAAGACGATACTGATTTCTTGTGCCTTTTCTTTTAAAATCGCTACATCTTCCTTGCTTGCAAGTTCCAATTCTTCAATATGGTCTTCCGTTAACAGAGGATCGCCGAGCTCGTCGTCTTTATAGTAAAACTCAATCAGCGTTTTCTTGAGCGGCTGGCCTTCTTCAATGCCAGTTCTTTTAGAAAAACTGCCGGCAGCCGTATTTCTGACAACGACTTCTAGCGGAATGATGGATACCCTTTTGACCAGTTGCTCCCGTTCGGAAAGCATTTCAATAAAATGGGACGGGATATTCTCTTGGGCAAGCTTTGAAAATAGTAAGCTAGTAATTTGATTATTCAACTTACCTTTTCCGGCAATCTCTGACTTCTTCTCACCATTGAATGCTGTTGCCGAATCCTTGTATTCCACCCAAACTATTTCACTGTTGTCCGTTGCAAAAATCTGTTTCGCTTTTCCTTCATACAACAATTCTCGTTTTTCCATCTGTCCAGACCCCCACATTGTGAATATTATGAATCTTCCTGCCATTGATCAGGCTTGGCAAACATATCACCGTTTAGAGGTGCCATGTTTGCCGCCTTCACTTTTATAAACCTAAACGATCAAAGATTACATCAACATTTTTCAGGTGATGTGTAGGATCGAAACAATCATCAAGTTCTTCTTTCGTAAGCAAGCTTGTGATTTTATCATCCTTTTCGATCAGGCTTCTGAATGGAACCTGAAGCTCCCATGCTTCCATCGCTTTCGGCTGAACCGTATCATAAGCTTCTTCACGGACAAGTCCTTTATCGATAAGGGAAAGCAGTACACGTTGTGAGAAAATCAATCCAAGCGTACGGTCCATATTGCGTTTCATATTTTCTGGATAAACGGTCAAGTTCTTCACTATGTTGCTGAAACGGTTCAGCATGTAGTTTAATGCGATCGTTGCATCCGGCAAGATGATACGCTCAGCAGAAGAATGCGAAATGTCACGTTCATGCCATAATGGCACATTCTCATATGCTGTCATCATGTAACCGCGGATTACACGAGCCATACCCGTCATATTTTCAGAACCGATTGGATTCCGTTTATGAGGCATTGCCGAAGATCCTTTTTGTCCTTTTGCAAAGAATTCTTCCACTTCGCGTGTTTCACTTTTTTGCAAGCCGCGAATTTCCACTGCGAATTTTTCAATTGATGTCGCAATTAAAGCCAATGTGCTCATATAATGTGCGTGGCGATCGCGCTGCAATGTTTGTGTTGAAATTGGCGCTGCTTCAAGGCCAAGCTTTTCACAAACGAATTTTTCAACGAACGGGTCGATGTTCGCGTAAGTTCCGACAGCTCCAGAGATTTTCCCAACCTCAATGTTCTTTCTAGCTTCTTCAAAACGTTCGACATTGCGTTTCATTTCTTGATACCAAAGAGCCAGTTTCAACCCAAAAGTGGTCGGTTCAGCATGAACTCCATGTGTACGTCCCATTTGAACCGTGTATTTATGTTCTTTCGCTTTATTTTTCAGGATCTCCACGAAGTTATTTAAATCCTTGGCAAGTATCTCATTCGCTTGCTTTATCACATATGAAAGAGCTGTATCCACCACATCAGTGGAAGTCAGTCCGTAATGGACCCATTTCCGTTCTTCACCTAACGTTTCAGAAACCGCACGTGTAAAAGCAACAACATCGTGGCGTGTATCTTTTTCGATTTCATTGATACGGTCTACATCGAATGTAGCATTTTCACGAAGAAGCTTCACATCTTCTTTAGGAATGACACCTAGCTCAGACCATGCTTCACAAGCTAAGATTTCAACTTCCAACCACGCATTAAAGCGGTTCTTTTCTGTCCAAATGTTTCCCATCTCTGGGCGGGTATAACGTTCAATCATTTTACTTCCTCCGTTTCAACCTGTTGATTCCATATTTTGCTTCGATCACTTTCCAAAAGAGCTTCCTCAATCGTTGGACGTAAAATATTCACATGACCCATTTTCCGCTTAAGCTTGGCTTCTTTCTTACCGTAAAGGTGAACCTTCCAATCTGAAAGCGTCGGAATTTCATCCATTAAGGGCCTGACATGCTCACCTAGGATGTTTATCATTACCACGGGCTTCAATAACTCCGTATTTCCGAGCGGCCAATTGCAGACAGCCCTTATATGCTGTTCGAACTGTGAAGTCTCACATGCTTCCATTGTATAATGACCTGAGTTATGAGGTCTTGGCGCTAATTCATTAATGATGATATCATCCTGAGCGGTTAAAAACATCTCGACCGCCAATGTCCCCACCAAATCAAGTTTCTCTGCAAGCTGTAAAGCTTCATTAATAGCTTTCCGTTCAGCTTGTTGACTAATACGGGCGGGAACAATGCTTTTATGAAGAATGTTTTCAACATGAATGTTTTCTGCAATCGGAAAATGACTTGTCTCGCCATCTGCCTTACGCGTCACGATAATGGATATTTCTTTTACGAAAGGAATCCAGGCTTCCAGCACACATATACCTGTTTTGAGCAGGGATTCAGCCTTTTTGATGTCGGCTTCTTCCTTAATGACCAACTGCCCTTTTCCATCATAACCGCCCCGCGTCGTTTTTAACACACTAGGGTACCCTAATTTCTCTATATGAAGGTAAATTTCTGAAATATCCTGTATTTCCTGATATGGAGCAACGGAAGCTCCTGCATCTGATATGGCTTTTTTTTCCGTCAGCCTATCCTGTGTCAGCTTTAATAATTCTGAGCCCTGTGGAAGAAATGCATGTTGCTTTAACCAATCCAGTGCTTCTGAACTGATATTTTCAAACTCATATGTTATGACATCACTGACGTCAGCCAACCTTTGCAATGCTTCGATATCATCATAAGCACCAATGATTTCAATATCCGCCACTTGAGCACATGGGCCTTCTGCAGTCGGCTCAAGGACCGCTATTTTAAAGCCCGATGCCTTAGCCGATAAGGCCATCATCCTGCCCAATTGTCCACCGCCGATTATTCCAATAGTCTGTCCCGGTAAAATGATTGTATTATTTAAGTTGTTCACTGCTCTGTAACACCTTTTCTCTCGTTTCGTCTCGTAAAGCCTCTAATCTATCAGCAATGTCAGAATCAAAAGCTGCTAATATTTGAGCCGCAAACAAACCGGCATTGACTGCGCCCGCTTTTCCGATAGCAACCGTTGCAACCGGTACGCCACCAGGCATTTGAACAATCGATAATAACGAATCCATTCCATTTAATGCCTTCGACTGTATTGGCACGCCTATCACAGGGACAATCGTTTTAGCGGCGGTCATACCTGGAAGATGTGCAGCCCCGCCTGCTCCGGCAATAATCACTTTAATATCTCTATCTTTTGCACTCTCTGCATATTCAAATAGTAAATCCGGCGTCCGGTGGGCGGAAACGACTCTTTTTTCATAGGGAATCTCAAGCTGTTCCAATGATTCACAAGCGTATTTCATCGTTTCCCAATCCGAGACACTTCCCATAATAACCCCAACTTGCGGTTTCATATCATCATTCCCTCCAACACTCATATTATGGCGTCCCGGGTATGCAGACGGACGCTTATCATTTTTATCTATAACATGTAAATTAAAAAACCGGACAGGTTGCTTCCTCATCGAGAAAGCAACCTGTCCGGAAAAGAAAGCCCTTTTGAAAATCACAAAAAGACTTGGCTAGTTTCCGAAATAGTCAGATGCTTTTCTCATAGTCCGATGATTTACGGTCATCAGGTAGAAACTTTTGGGCCATATCCCCATGATTATATGAGATGTATTAATGTAACTTCATCTTACCTTCCGGCCATTTTAATGTCAAGTTAAAATCGAATATTTTTACATGATATTAATTAATCGTTCGTGTTTTACTCGATTAACTTTGCTTCGAATACAATTTTTCGATCAACTGGCACATAATGGACTTTACCATTCTCGATTCTCTCGGCAAAGATAGGCTCTTCCGTTCGCCTTACAGGAAAGTAACCTGCCGCTTTAATTCGATCTAAACATGCATCGATCGTCTCGCCTTCGATAACTTCAAACTTTTCCTTACTCTTTTTACTCACAATACCGATCCCTTCATGGTTCTATTTTACCTGCCTTCTTCCTTACCCATCCAACTTGTATTATCAATAATAAATTCTTCCTATTATAATGAAAAGAATAAGTAAAGACAACAATGCATGTAAATAAAATCGATTACTTTATAATGGAAATTCCATAATGTCTCAGATTATGATATTCCTTTCTTCCGTAAAAGCACCTGCACCCATAAATTATACATCCCCTTCAATATCCTACCCTTCTTCCCCTCTGAATTACTATAGCCTGATTCTTGAAATTAAACTCTGCTCCATATTCGTATCTTGCTCTCGCGAACTATTTCAATTCAAGTAAGAACGATTATATAAGTCAGCTGTTGTAATTTGAGAGGATTTAACGAAGGTCGAATTAATTGGCTTATGGGTCGATTTATTTCATTTTAGGTCGAATTAATTAGCCTGTGGGTCGATTTATTTCATTTTAGGTCGAAAAAGTTAGGCTGCAGGTCGATTAGATGTTAATTTACGTCACTCCTGCCTGAAAGCTGAAAATATTGCAATACAAAAAAAGACCAGCCGAATGGCTGATCTTAATAAATGGCTTGGCGGCGTCCTACTCTCACAGGGGGAAACCCCCAACTACCATCGGCGCTGAAGAGCTTAACTGCCGTGTTCGGAATGGGAACGGGTGTGACCTCTTCGCTATCGCCACCAAACATAAAAGGAACGTTGTTCCTTCAAAACTAGATAATAAGAAGGTATTTCATTTTTTAAAAAGCGTTGGTTAAGTCCTCGATCTATTAGTATCAGTCAGCTCCACATGTCACCATGCTTCCACCTCTGACCTATCAACCTGATCATCTTTCAGGGATCTTACTAGCTTGCGCCATGGGAAATCTCATCTTGAGGGGGGCTTCATGCTTAGATGCTTTCAGCACTTATCCCGTCCGCACGTAGCTACCCAGCTATGCCTTTGGCAAGACAACTGGTACACCAGCGGTGCGTCCATCCCGGTCCTCTCGTACTAAGGACAGCTCCTCTCAAATTTCCTGCGCCCGCGACGGATAGGGACCGAACTGTCTCACGACGTTCTGAACCCAGCTCGCGTACCGCTTTAATGGGCGAACAGCCCAACCCTTGGGACCGACTACAGCCCCAGGATGCGATGAGCCGACATCGAGGTGCCAAACCTCCCCGTCGATGTGGACTCTTGGGGGAGATAAGCCTGTTATCCCCGGGGTAGCTTTTATCCGTTGAGCGATGGCCCTTCCATGCGGAACCACCGGATCACTAAGCCCGACTTTCGTCCCTGCTCGACTTGTAGGTCTCGCAGTCAAGCTCCCTTGTGCCTTTACACTCTACGAATGATTTCCAACCATTCTGAGGGAACCTTTGGGCGCCTCCGTTACTCTTTAGGAGGCGACCGCCCCAGTCAAACTGCCCACCTGACACTGTCTCCCACCCCGATAAGGGGCGCGGGTTAGAATTTCAATACAGCCAGGGTAGTATCCCACCAACGCCTCCACCGAAGCTGGCGCTCCGGCTTCTCAGGCTCCTACCTATCCTGTACAAGCTGTACCAAAATTCAATATCAGGCTGCAGTAAAGCTCCACGGGGTCTTTCCGTCCTGTCGCGGGTAACCTGCATCTTCACAGGTACTATAATTTCACCGAGTCTCTCGTTGAGACAGTGCCCAGATCGTTACACCTTTCGTGCGGGTCGGAACTTACCCGACAAGGAATTTCGCTACCTTAGGACCGTTATAGTTACGGCCGCCGTTTACTGGGGCTTCGGTTCAAAGCTTCGCTTGCGCTAACCTCTCCCCTTAACCTTCCAGCACCGGGCAGGTGTCAGCCCCTATACTTCGCCTTGCGGCTTCGCAGAGACCTGTGTTTTTGCTAAACAGTCGCCTGGGCCTATTCACTGCGGCTTTTCTGGGCTATTCACCCTAAAAAGCACCCCTTCTCCCGAAGTTACGGGGTCATTTTGCCGAGTTCCTTAACGAGAGTTCTCTCGCACACCTTAGGATTCTCTCCTCGCCTACCTGTGTCGGTTTGCGGTACGGGCACCTTACATCTCACTAGAGGCTTTTCTTGGCAGCGTGGAATCAGGAACTTCGGTACTATATTTCCCTCGCCATCACAGCTCCGCCTTAATGGAAACGGGATTTGCCTCGTTTCCGGCCTAACTGCTTGGACGCGCATATCCAACAGCGCGCTTACCCTATCCTTCTGCGTCCCCCCATCGTTCAAACGATGTATAGGTGGTACAGGAATATCAACCTGTTGTCCATCGCCTACGCCTTTCGGCCTCGGCTTAGGTCCCGACTAACCCTGAGCGGACGAGCCTTCCTCAGGAAACCTTAGGCATTCGGTGGAAGGGATTCTCACCCTTCTTTCGCTACTCATACCGGCATTCTCACTTCTAAGCGCTCCACCAGTCCTTCCGGTCTGACTTCAACGCCCTTAGAACGCTCTCCTACCATCGACACCATACGGTGTCAATCCACAGCTTCGGTGATACGTTTAGCCCCGGTACATTTTCGGCGCGGAGTCACTCGACCAGTGAGCTATTACGCACTCTTTAAATGGTGGCTGCTTCTAAGCCAACATCCTGGTTGTCTAAGCAACTCCACATCCTTTTCCACTTAACGTATACTTTGGGACCTTAGCTGGTGGTCTGGGCTGTTTCCCTTTCGACTACGGATCTTATCACTCGCAGTCTGACTCCCAAGAATAAGTATTTGGCATTCGGAGTTTGACTGAATTCGGTAACCCGTTGGGGGCCCCTAGTCCAATCAGTGCTCTACCTCCAATACTCTCATCTTGAGGCTAGCCCTAAAGCTATTTCGGAGAGAACCAGCTATCTCCAGGTTCGATTGGAATTTCTCCGCTACCCACACCTCATCCCCGCACTTTTCAACGTGCGTGGGTTCGGGCCTCCATTCAGTGTTACCTGAACTTCACCCTGGACATGGGTAGATCACCTGGTTTCGGGTCTACGACCTCATACTCATTCGCCCTATTCAGACTCGCTTTCGCTGCGGCTCCGTCTCATCAACTTAACCTCGCATGAAATCGTAACTCGCCGGTTCATTCTACAAAAGGCACGCCATTACCCATTAACGGGCTTTGACTACTTGTAGGCACACGGTTTCAGGATCTATTTCACTCCCCTTCCGGGGTGCTTTTCACCTTTCCCTCACGGTACTGGTTCACTATCGGTCACTAGGGAGTATTTAGCCTTGGGAGATGGTCCTCCCTGCTTCCGACGGGATTTCTCGTGTCCCGCCGTACTCAGGATCCACTCAGGAGGGAACGAAGTTTCAACTACAGGGTTTTTACCTTCTTCGACGGATCTTTCCAGATCGCTTCATTTACCCCGTTCCTTTGTAACTCCATGTTGAGTGTCCTACAACCCCAAGAGGCAAGCCTCTTGGTTTGGGCTAATTCCGTTTCGCTCGCCGCTACTCAGGAAATCGCGTTTGCTTTCTCTTCCTCCGGGTACTTAGATGTTTCAGTTCCCCGGGTCTGCCTTCAGTACCCTATGTATTCAGGTAAAGATACTGTTCCATTACGAACAGTGGGTTTCCCCATTCGGAAATCTCCGGATCAAAGCTTACTTACAGCTCCCCGAAGCATATCGGTGTTAGTCCCGTCCTTCATCGGCTCCTAGTGCCAAGGCATCCACCGTGCGCCCTTTCTAACTTAACCGTTAAAAAAGATCTTACAGATGCTTTGAAAAAAATTAATTGCCTTCTATCTATTATCTAGTTTTCAAGGAACAAAGCAGAAAGAATCCATCACATCGTGATGCTTGTCTTTCCTATTTGAATGAATTACTCATTCAAAACTGAACAAAACAAAAGCACTCTCGTAATTATCCTTAGAAAGGAGGTGATCCAGCCGCACCTTCCGATACGGCTACCTTGTTACGACTTCACCCCAATCATCTGTCCCACCTTAGGCGGCTGGCTCCATGAAGGTTACCTCACCGACTTCGGGTGTTACAAACTCTCGTGGTGTGACGGGCGGTGTGTACAAGGCCCGGGAACGTATTCACCGCGGCATGCTGATCCGCGATTACTAGCGATTCCGGCTTCATGCAGGCGAGTTGCAGCCTGCAATCCGAACTGAGAATGGCTTTATGGGATTCGCTTACCTTCGCAGGTTTGCAGCCCTTTGTACCATCCATTGTAGCACGTGTGTAGCCCAGGTCATAAGGGGCATGATGATTTGACGTCATCCCCACCTTCCTCCGGTTTGTCACCGGCAGTCACCTTAGAGTGCCCAACTGAATGCTGGCAACTAAGATCAAGGGTTGCGCTCGTTGCGGGACTTAACCCAACATCTCACGACACGAGCTGACGACAACCATGCACCACCTGTCACTCTGTCCCCCGAAGGGGAAAGCCCTATCTCTAGGGTTGTCAGAGGATGTCAAGACCTGGTAAGGTTCTTCGCGTTGCTTCGAATTAAACCACATGCTCCACCGCTTGTGCGGGCCCCCGTCAATTCCTTTGAGTTTCAGCCTTGCGGCCGTACTCCCCAGGCGGAGTGCTTAATGCGTTAGCTGCAGCACTAAAGGGCGGAAACCCTCTAACACTTAGCACTCATCGTTTACGGCGTGGACTACCAGGGTATCTAATCCTGTTTGCTCCCCACGCTTTCGCGCCTCAGTGTCAGTTACAGACCAGAAAGTCGCCTTCGCCACTGGTGTTCCTCCAAATCTCTACGCATTTCACCGCTACACTTGGAATTCCACTTTCCTCTTCTGCACTCAAGTTCCCCAGTTTCCAATGACCCTCCACGGTTGAGCCGTGGGCTTTCACATCAGACTTAAGGAACCACCTGCGCGCGCTTTACGCCCAATAATTCCGGACAACGCTTGCCACCTACGTATTACCGCGGCTGCTGGCACGTAGTTAGCCGTGGCTTTCTGGTTAGGTACCGTCAAGGTACCAGCAGTTACTCTGGTACTTGTTCTTCCCTAACAACAGAACTTTACGACCCGAAGGCCTTCTTCGTTCACGCGGCGTTGCTCCGTCAGACTTTCGTCCATTGCGGAAGATTCCCTACTGCTGCCTCCCGTAGGAGTCTGGGCCGTGTCTCAGTCCCAGTGTGGCCGATCACCCTCTCAGGTCGGCTACGCATCGTCGCCTTGGTGAGCCATTACCTCACCAACTAGCTAATGCGCCGCGGGCCCATCTATAAGTGACAGCGTAAACCGTCTTTCCATCTTCTCTCATGCGAGAAAAGAACGTATCCGGTATTAGCTCCGGTTTCCCGAAGTTATCCCAGTCTTATAGGCAGGTTGCCCACGTGTTACTCACCCGTCCGCCGCTAATCTCAGGGAGCAAGCTCCCATTGATTCGCTCGACTTGCATGTATTAGGCACGCCGCCAGCGTTCGTCCTGAGCCAGGATCAAACTCTCCGAAGAAATGTTTGACTTGCTCATTTGCTTTTTGATAGTGTGTGCTCACTTAAAATTTAACGTTGGCGCTTTGTTTTGTTCAGTTTTCAAAGAGCAATTTCACAATCGTTCTTGCGAACGGCTGTTTATTCATCATAACACTTTATTGATTAGTTGTCAACTTCTGCGAAGTTTTTAACTTATTTTAAATCGCTGTGTTTTTCAGCGACCATTTCATCTTATCATTTTCATAGTAAGAAGTCAATAGTTATTATTTCTTTCAGCAATCAGCCAAAAGCGATGAAGTTGTTCGTTTGTCTTAGTTGGTGCTTATTTATATTAATCCTTTCCTACCATTAAGTCAACCCATTTCATACATTTTCTTTTTAAATGATTTAATCAACTATATAAAGGAATAAATGTGCCTGTCACACCTTGGTTTCCGCTTAAAACATATAATCCAGGAATATCAATTATCCCATCCATTTGAACTACTAATTCCCCTTCAACTAAGTAATGACTTTGGCGAAATCCATAAAACTGCAAGTGATAGGTAAAGCAATAACAACCTGGATAGATGCATAAATCGAATACCGAAAACTGAATGCTCCTTCCGGGTAGAGTTTTAAACATTTAAACCGATAAATCACAGGGTTCCATTGTCCAAATATTAAAAAATTTTTTTACAATTTTACTTTCTTGTACTATAATATATATATTTTAAAAATTTCAGGAGAGACTTTTAATCATTATAAAAAATAGTTGGGAGAGGGATTTATAAATGATTAATAAAAACACATCTTTGAGGATGCAAAGTATCGTTTTTATTGGCTTTATGGGGGTAGGAAAGACGACGATCGGACAGAAAGTAGCAAGGAAATTATACAGGGACTTTATTGATATAGATCAAGAAATAGAAAAGGAATTCAATATGCCCACTACGGAAATCTTCAAGAAGTTTGGGGAAAAAGCTTTTCGCGAAAAAGAAAAAAGTGTGATTGAAAGCCTTAGTCAACAACAATTGAAAATCATTTCAGTTGGAGGCGGGGCATTTTTACAAGAGGATATACGGAATATCTGTTTATCCAATTGCATTGTCTTTTACCTGGACTTATCTTGGGAATACTGGAAAGAGAGAATAGGATTGCTTATTGATAGTAGACCTGTTTTACAAAGCCGGTCCCTTGAAGAAATCGAAGAACTCTTTTACACCAGACAAGAAATATACTCCTATCATCATTCAAAAGTGAATACCAATGATCTTGATGTTGATGAAGTTGCCGACTTCATAGTCGATTCATTGAAAGTTGCCTGGGATATTTATGAACCGCTTAAGTAAGACCAGCTCTTTCATTTAATCGATTTTCCCAATAAAAGAATAATAGAAAAGATGAAAAGGGTACAGAGGCATGGATACCTAACCTCCTGTAAACTAATCACCTTTTTATTTTTCTTTATTAGGAAGACTCTCTAATAATCAGTTCTGGATTCAATATGATCCTCTGTTGATCACGTTCAATTTTCTCCATTTGCTGATACAGGAGATTCGCTGCCTCTTTTCCAATACGTCTAGGGAATGAGGAAATGGTCGTTAGCGGAGGATGATAGATTTCTGCGACTGGAACGTTATCGAACCCAACGATATCTATATCTTTTCCAGGAGTAATTCCTTTCATCATTAGCCCTTGCATAACACCGAAAGCAATTAAGTCGCTAAAGCAAAAAATTGCGGTAGGCGGATTAGGATTCTCAAGTACTTTCAGAACAGCCTCAAGCCCTCCCTCCCGGGTAGGGGCACTATCTATAACCAGCGATTCATCCACTTCCAATCCCGCTCTTGAAAGAGCTTCACGGTATCCCTCCATTCTCTCTATCCAAGTAGAAGATTCCTTAATGCCACCAAGGAGCGCAATTCTTTTATGTCCCTTTCCAAGGAGATGATCAACAGCCATCCTGGCTCCTTCTGGATAGTCTATGCCTACATAGTCGCTATTCACTCCAGGTAGTTCCCTAACAGCAAGGACCATTGGCGTGTCAATTTCATTTAACCGTTCAATTGTATCTTGTGAGCTTTCAGAGACAGGACAAAGAATCAGGCCTCCCACCCTATGTTCCATCATAGTTGAAAGGAGATGGTCTTGCTTGGCAACCGAGTCGAATGTAGTTCCCAGCAACACTGTATACCCGACCTCATCCAATGCGTCATGAACGCCTATCAGGAATTCAGAAAAAAAGGTGTTTGATATGTCGGTAATAATGATTCCTACAGTATCAGAACTCTGCGACCTTAAGTTGGCTGCGATTCTATCGTATACATAACCCAGTTCATGCATGGATTTTAATACCTTTTTTCGCGTCGCTTCCGATATTCGAGGGTTATTGCGAACGATAAGGGAAGCAGTGGATGTAGAAACCCCAGCATGTTTCGCTACCTGTTGCAGCGTGACCCGCCCTTTTTTGGATTGTTTCATAGTTCAATCACCATCTTGAATGTATTTTTGATGTACTTATTATTATCATGTTCTTACTATAATAATAATATAGTTACTGTCATTATTACACCCTTGCTTTTGGAACATGGGCATACCATCGATTAATACTCACTCCAATACATCTATATCCAATATTCATTAGTCCAAAAAAAAACGCCACCCTAGTTCTAGAAGATGGAGTTTTAAGTAATCCTTCATATTTATTAGCCATGGTTAAATATGGTCTGGTGCTGTGTCAATTTCTTATACCGGTAATATACAAAAGCTGCAGCCAGGATTCCTATAGTAGCAATAAAGCAATCAAAAAGAAATATATGTGATATATCCCCACTCTTAGCTATCAAGCCTGTTGCAATTGGTAAAATGACGCTCGCCAAACTGGATGCCGTCGCAACGATCCCTGTTACAGTTCCTTTTTTTCTCCAGAAGAGTTCAGTCATTATTGCAATGGATAATTGAAAGATCCCAGCTGTCGAGGCTCCAAGGAAAAAGGAGCTAATACTTAAGACAATAGGTGAATGAATCGTTAATATGATGATTACCGTAATTAAAGTAATCATTGGATAAAGCAATATCACCGTCACGGGCTTAATCCATTTGTTTAATAAGATGGATAATAGCAGGACGGAAATCAGTGATCCAACACTATAATAGCTCAATAATTTAATGGCACTTGAAGATGGCATCCCTGCGACTTCCTGGCCGAAACTCGGTAACCAGATTTGCGAAACTGTAAATAACGCAGTTGATGTAAACCCAATTATGATTAGTGCGACTCCTTCGCTCCAAAATTTAGGTTCCGTTATGAACCTGTTACTATGCAAATCCTCCTCTTGACTGACAGCTTCGGATTTGCTTGGAAATGAAGCAGACAAAACCAAAAACATATTCATGAAATAGATGACAGCCGGTACTAAAAATGCAAACCCGTAAAATAATTGGTTCGAAGTAAGAAACAAGATGATGAATGGCAGGATGGTAGCACCAAGCGAGCCAAAAGCCTTAACCATAACACTCGCGGAACCAGCAGCTTCAGGAAACATTTCAGTTAGCGCCGGATATGTACCAGCATCCATGGCTGAGTTGGAAATCCCCGCAAGTAAGGCAAATACAAAGGCCATTTCATAAGTGGGGGAAAATGGAATCCCAATTAAAAAAACGCCCATTATAACCGAAGAGACCATGATTAATGGCTTTCTTCCAAATTTATCTGATAATACTCCCGAGAGACCATACGTGAGTAATCTGCCTATTCCTATTGCTGCAATAAGATAACTGATGCCAGTAGAGTCCGTATCCCATTGTTCTGTTAAAGAGGGCATGTTCGAGGCGAGAATTATATTAACCATCCCCAGTAGAAAATAGTTAATATACAAGCCAGATGCCGCTTTAAAATACTGATTTTTCATTATTACACCCCTATAATAAATCACGTTGTGTTTCTCCCATATAACACCTTAATGCACAATGTAATTACATTAAAGCCTCCCCTTTATGTTATCCATTTACATGAAAACCACTTTTCAAAAAAAAACGCTAAGAAAAACAAGGGATTTCACTCCCTGCATTTCTTAGCTCCGAGGTTTCTGCACCAAATTTTTGTAATCATTTAACGAATGATGCAATCGAATATGAAAAAACCTCTATTTGGAGGACAATCTCCAGAGTGGAATCATTTTATTCTGCAAACAATTGCTCTTTGATGAAATCAACAGGCATCTGTTGACCTGTCCATAATTCAAAGGCTAGCGCACCTTGCCAAAGCATCATCCCAAGACCATTAATAGCTGTAGCACCCACAGCTTCAGCTTGTTCCATTAGTTTAGACTTTCGTGGGATGTAAACAACATCGGTTACGATTAAATCAGGACGAAGCATTGATTCGTCTTGAATGACACTTAAGCCTTCAAGTGGTTTCATGCCAACGCCGGTTCCATTTGCCAAAATATCACTAGTTGCGATTTCAGCTCTTAATTGTTCAACATTTTCAAGAGGGTATACGTTGGCTTTCACATTTAAATGCTTCATATCCTCATTGATGATTCGTACATTCTCTTCTGCTTGCGGGAAGAAAGCATCATCACGAGCAAAAATGCTGATTTCCGCCACACCTTCCAGCGCAGATTGAATGGCAATTGGAGTAGCAGCCCCACCAGAACCGATAAGAGTCATTTTCTTGCCTTTAATATCAATACCATGTTCTTTTAAGTTCCGGGTATATCCCATTCCATCAGTGCTGTGACCTACGAACTTTCCATCGACATTGACAACTGTATTAACGGCCCCAGAAAATTTAGCACTGTCCGCCAATTCATCAAGATATGGAAGGATCTTCATTTTATTAGGCATGGATACGTTAAATCCTTTTACATTTAATGCACGCATCCCTTTTACTGCATCTTCCAGCTCTTCATTTCCAACCTCAAATGCTAAATAGGCGCAATTCAAGCCTAATTTATCGAAAGCTAAATTATGCATGGCAGGTGATAATGAATGTCCGATAGGTGTTGCCAGCAATCCTACTAATTCTGTTTTCCCATTAATTCGTCCTAGATTTTCCATGTTCTATTCCCCCTGATTTTTTAAACTTTATATAAATTCCTTCTTGGAAGGAATTATGAGTTAAATATTTTGATCAATGATCTCCAATACATCTCTTAATTGAGTAACAGGAATTTGTCCTGGGGCAGATGCTTCTTTTCCGGCTCCGAATGTACAAGCAGACCCAAACACCGCACCTGATAATCGGCTGACCAGGCCTGTACCCGACATTGACATCGTAATGAATGGGCGATCGGCATACATTGTTTTCATCGTGTAAGTTGCATCTAATAAAACGAGTAAGTCACCAACCGTTTGGGGCATTACAGCGATTTTGGGAATATGGGCGCCAAATTCCTGCATTTTACGTAATCGGTAAATGATTTCTTCTTTTGCTGGTGTCTTATCGAAATCATGGTTACACATCACTACGTATACGCCATTTTCCTCAGCTACCTTTACAGTATCTTTCACTGATGATTCCTCAAAAAACAACTCCACATCGACAAGATCAATATTCTTCGTTTTAATTGCTGTATGAAGGAGTTGGAAATAATAAACATCACTGATTTCCTTGTTTCCGCCTTCTTTATGGCTTCTAAAAGTGAAAAGCAGCAAAGTATTGGGAACTGCACTTCTAAGTTTAGAAATCATATCTGAAACGGCTTCTAAGCTTTCGACTTGTTCAAAGACATCTACTCGCCATTCAATGATATCCGGCCGTAGCGCATTTACCGTTTCAACTTCTTTAAGCAGTTCTTCTTCCGTTGTCCCCATTAGTGGAACGATGATCTTTGGAACCCCTTCTCCGATCGTTACGTCTTTGATCGTGATTGTTTGCATGGATGTTTCCCCCTTTTATCATTATCATCAGTGGGGTTCATGCCCCACTGATGTTCGGTTAGACCGTTTAATTGGAAACCTTAATTACCTTTTTGTATCGATAGGCAACGAATACGGCCAATAAAATACTAACTATCGCAATTGCCACATCAAACAAGAAGACCGCAGTTAAACCAGCACTCTTGGAAATGATACCTGTAACGAAAGGTATGATGATAAAGGCTGAACTAGCTGCAATGTTTACATATGAAGTAATTGTCCCTTTATTGGCTGGGAAGAATTCTGTGATTATTGTCATGGCTAATTGGAACACCCCTGCAGTTGAAAGCCCTATGAAGAAAGCGCTCAAAACAGTTATAAATGGTTGCTGGATGTAAATGAGTGACAATAAAGATAATGCTGCAATGACCGGATAGATAATCATGACGGTAATGGGCTTAATTACTTTATTCAATAGAACAGCTAGCAAAATGACAGAAACAAGGGAGCCAATGCTATAGTAACTAAGCAATTGAACAGCCTTTGCTTGGGTTAGCCCCAATACATCTTGTCCGAAGTTCGGGAGCCAGACTTGAACCAGCATGAATAAAGCAGTTGATGTGAAGCCTAATAGTATGACTGCCAAACCTTCCTGAGCAAACTTCGGTTTTGAGAGGAATTGCTGTTGAACCGGCACAGCCTGTTCATCATTCTGAGTTTGGCTTTGAGCTTTATGATCCGGGAATGAAACCTTAAGCAGGAAAAAACCATTAACAAGATATACAGCAGCCATTAAGAAGAATGTATACCCGTAAAACATATCTCTAGCTATAAAGAACGCCATGATAAATGGAAGAAGTGCGGCACCGATTGAAACGAACGCTTTTACTAATACGGTAGCGGAACCAGCTTTCTTTTGAAAAGCCTCAATAAGTGCTGGATACGTACCTGCATCCAAAAATGAATTGGCAATACCAGCACATACAGCAAATATAAATGCCAATGTATAGTTAGGAGCCAAAGGTATGCCTATAAGGAAGATCAGGTAGATAAAAGATGCTGAAACGACAAATGGTTTCCTTCCTAATTTATCCGACAGTCTACCCGCGAAAAACAAGGAAACTAACTTACCGATTCCTATAGCAGAAACCAAGTAACTTATCCCTGAGGCGCTTGTATTTAATTGCTCGGACAAATTTTCCATATTTGATCCAATGATAATATTGATCATGCCTAAAATAAAATAGCTAATATATAAACCTGTGGCCATTTTTATAAATGGATTTTTCATGAAACACACCCCTATTTAAAAAGTTATCGAAATGCAATTTGATTCTTAAGCCTTTCAGAAGTTGCCCCCTTGCCCCATACCATAAATTCAAGAACAAAATTACGTACTAAATAAAACAATAAGTAAACCGGCTTTAGTTAGTACATCGTTCTACTAACTTTTCACCTAACTAGTATATCGTTCTACTAATCTTAATTATTAGTACATCGTTCTACCAAAATTTCAGTATTGGTATATCGTTCTACTAAAAACCGATTAGGTTCTAAATTCAAAAGGTATTGAATTAACACTTATGCTAGATTTAATTAGTTAAATTTATTTAGTATATCGTTCTACTGGATTATTATACTGCGCTAATTTAATTGTGTCAAACTCATGAAGCAGTCCTTAATGACCATAGAGCGATTCCTCATACGTATTATTTTTAAATTCCGAAGGTCTCATTTTGGATCTCATTCACCTTAAAAGTTCAGCCATACCTTGGATTTGTTAGTGTTCATACAAGTTGGAAGAATACCTTTTATTTGCAGAGGCACCAATTATTTTATCCTTTATGAGGGCTTCCTTCTATTTTGATATTCCCCACATTTTTAGTTACCAGTTTCTGAATAAATTTCTTTTTAGCTAAAATATATGTACTGCTGCTTATTTAAAACCAATTATCCAGTTATTTGCAATCGATTTTAATAACCCATTACCTAAGCAGGCAGTACTAATATCTCGCTTATATCCTAAGTTAAGATGGTCAAAACGGTTTAAATTTAAAAGGATAAACAATTTTCGATTTCAGCCCCTTTCAATGGTGATGTAACAGCTTCTATATATAAATAACAGGGCTCCATAATTTTGTTCTTAACGCAAAAAAAGACCAGCCGGATGGCTGATCTTTTGAAATGGCTTGGCGGCGTCCTACTCTCACAGGGGGAAACCCCCAACTACCATCGGCGCTGAAGAGCTTAACTGCCGTGTTCGGAATGGGAACGGGTGTGACCTCTTCGCTATCGCCACCAAACATATGAGGAACATTGTTCCTTCAAAACTAGATAATAAGAAGGTATTTCATTTTTTAAAAAGCGTTGGTTAAGTCCTCGATCTATTAGTATCAGTCAGCTCCACATGTCACCATGCTTCCACCTCTGACCTATCAACCTGATCATCTTTCAGGGATCTTACTAGCTTGCGCCATGGGAAATCTCATCTTGAGGGGGGCTTCATGCTTAGATGCTTTCAGCACTTATCCCGTCCGCACGTAGCTACCCAGCTATGCCTTTGGCAAGACAACTGGTACACCAGCGGTGCGTCCATCCCGGTCCTCTCGTACTAAGGACAGCTCCTCTCAAATTTCCTGCGCCCGCGACGGATAGGGACCGAACTGTCTCACGACGTTCTGAACCCAGCTCGCGTACCGCTTTAATGGGCGAACAGCCCAACCCTTGGGACCGACTACAGCCCCAGGATGCGATGAGCCGACATCGAGGTGCCAAACCTCCCCGTCGATGTGGACTCTTGGGGGAGATAAGCCTGTTATCCCCGGGGTAGCTTTTATCCGTTGAGCGATGGCCCTTCCATGCGGAACCACCGGATCACTAAGCCCGACTTTCGTCCCTGCTCGACTTGTAGGTCTCGCAGTCAAGCTCCCTTGTGCCTTTACACTCTACGAATGATTTCCAACCATTCTGAGGGAACCTTTGGGCGCCTCCGTTACTCTTTAGGAGGCGACCGCCCCAGTCAAACTGCCCACCTGACACTGTCTCCCACCCCGATAAGGGGCGCGGGTTAGAATTTCAATACAGCCAGGGTAGTATCCCACCAACGCCTCCACCGAAGCTGGCGCTCCGGCTTCTCAGGCTCCTACCTATCCTGTACAAGCTGTACCAAAATTCAATATCAGGCTGCAGTAAAGCTCCACGGGGTCTTTCCGTCCTGTCGCGGGTAACCTGCATCTTCACAGGTACTATAATTTCACCGAGTCTCTCGTTGAGACAGTGCCCAGATCGTTACACCTTTCGTGCGGGTCGGAACTTACCCGACAAGGAATTTCGCTACCTTAGGACCGTTATAGTTACGGCCGCCGTTTACTGGGGCTTCGGTTCAAAGCTTCGCTTGCGCTAACCTCTCCCCTTAACCTTCCAGCACCGGGCAGGTGTCAGCCCCTATACTTCGCCTTGCGGCTTCGCAGAGACCTGTGTTTTTGCTAAACAGTCGCCTGGGCCTATTCACTGCGGCTTTTCTGGGCTATTCACCCTAAAAAGCACCCCTTCTCCCGAAGTTACGGGGTCATTTTGCCGAGTTCCTTAACGAGAGTTCTCTCGCACACCTTAGGATTCTCTCCTCGCCTACCTGTGTCGGTTTGCGGTACGGGCACCTTACATCTCACTAGAGGCTTTTCTTGGCAGCGTGGAATCAGGAACTTCGGTACTATATTTCCCTCGCCATCACAGCTCCGCCTTAATGGAAACGGGATTTGCCTCGTTTCCGGCCTAACTGCTTGGACGCGCATATCCAACAGCGCGCTTACCCTATCCTTCTGCGTCCCCCCATCGTTCAAACGATGTATAGGTGGTACAGGAATATCAACCTGTTGTCCATCGCCTACGCCTTTCGGCCTCGGCTTAGGTCCCGACTAACCCTGAGCGGACGAGCCTTCCTCAGGAAACCTTAGGCATTCGGTGGAAGGGATTCTCACCCTTCTTTCGCTACTCATACCGGCATTCTCACTTCTAAGCGCTCCACCAGTCCTTCCGGTCTGACTTCAACGCCCTTAGAACGCTCTCCTACCATCGACACCATACGGTGTCAATCCACAGCTTCGGTGATACGTTTAGCCCCGGTACATTTTCGGCGCGGAGTCACTCGACCAGTGAGCTATTACGCACTCTTTAAATGGTGGCTGCTTCTAAGCCAACATCCTGGTTGTCTAAGCAACTCCACATCCTTTTCCACTTAACGTATACTTTGGGACCTTAGCTGGTGGTCTGGGCTGTTTCCCTTTCGACTACGGATCTTATCACTCGCAGTCTGACTCCCAAGAATAAGTATTTGGCATTCGGAGTTTGACTGAATTCGGTAACCCGTTGGGGGCCCCTAGTCCAATCAGTGCTCTACCTCCAATACTCTCATCTTGAGGCTAGCCCTAAAGCTATTTCGGAGAGAACCAGCTATCTCCAGGTTCGATTGGAATTTCTCCGCTACCCACACCTCATCCCCGCACTTTTCAACGTGCGTGGGTTCGGGCCTCCATTCAGTGTTACCTGAACTTCACCCTGGACATGGGTAGATCACCTGGTTTCGGGTCTACGACCTCATACTCATTCGCCCTATTCAGACTCGCTTTCGCTGCGGCTCCGTCTCATCAACTTAACCTCGCATGAAATCGTAACTCGCCGGTTCATTCTACAAAAGGCACGCCATTACCCATTAACGGGCTTTGACTACTTGTAGGCACACGGTTTCAGGATCTATTTCACTCCCCTTCCGGGGTGCTTTTCACCTTTCCCTCACGGTACTGGTTCACTATCGGTCACTAGGGAGTATTTAGCCTTGGGAGATGGTCCTCCCTGCTTCCGACGGGATTTCTCGTGTCCCGCCGTACTCAGGATCCACTCAGGAGGGAACGAAGTTTCAACTACAGGGTTTTTACCTTCTTCGACGGATCTTTCCAGATCGCTTCATTTACCCCGTTCCTTTGTAACTCCATGTTGAGTGTCCTACAACCCCAAGAGGCAAGCCTCTTGGTTTGGGCTAATTCCGTTTCGCTCGCCGCTACTCAGGAAATCGCATTTGCTTTCTCTTCCTCCGGGTACTTAGATGTTTCAGTTCCCCGGGTCTGCCTTCAGTACCCTATGTATTCAGGTAAAGATACTGTTCCATTACGAACAGTGGGTTTCCCCATTCGGAAATCTCCGGATCAAAGCTTACTTACAGCTCCCCGAAGCATATCGGTGTTAGTCCCGTCCTTCATCGGCTCCTAGTGCCAAGGCATCCACCGTGCGCCCTTTCTAACTTAACCGTTAAAAAAGATCTTACAGATGCTTTGAAAAAAATTAATTGCCTTCTATCTATTATCTAGTTTTCAAGGAACAAAGCAGAAAGAATCCATCACATCGTGATGACTGTCTTTCCTATTTGAATGAATTACTCATTCAAAACTGAACAAAACAAAAGCGCTCTCGTAATTATCCTTAGAAAGGAGGTGATCCAGCCGCACCTTCCGATACGGCTACCTTGTTACGACTTCACCCCAATCATCTGTCCCACCTTAGGCGGCTGGCTCCATGAAGGTTACCTCACCGACTTCGGGTGTTACAAACTCTCGTGGTGTGACGGGCGGTGTGTACAAGGCCCGGGAACGTATTCACCGCGGCATGCTGATCCGCGATTACTAGCGATTCCGGCTTCATGCAGGCGAGTTGCAGCCTGCAATCCGAACTGAGAATGGCTTTATGGGATTCGCTTACCTTCGCAGGTTTGCAGCCCTTTGTACCATCCATTGTAGCACGTGTGTAGCCCAGGTCATAAGGGGCATGATGATTTGACGTCATCCCCACCTTCCTCCGGTTTGTCACCGGCAGTCACCTTAGAGTGCCCAACTGAATGCTGGCAACTAAGATCAAGGGTTGCGCTCGTTGCGGGACTTAACCCAACATCTCACGACACGAGCTGACGACAACCATGCACCACCTGTCACTCTGTCCCCCGAAGGGGAAAGCCCTATCTCTAGGGTTGTCAGAGGATGTCAAGACCTGGTAAGGTTCTTCGCGTTGCTTCGAATTAAACCACATGCTCCACCGCTTGTGCGGGCCCCCGTCAATTCCTTTGAGTTTCAGCCTTGCGGCCGTACTCCCCAGGCGGAGTGCTTAATGCGTTAGCTGCAGCACTAAAGGGCGGAAACCCTCTAACACTTAGCACTCATCGTTTACGGCGTGGACTACCAGGGTATCTAATCCTGTTTGCTCCCCACGCTTTCGCGCCTCAGTGTCAGTTACAGACCAGAAAGTCGCCTTCGCCACTGGTGTTCCTCCAAATCTCTACGCATTTCACCGCTACACTTGGAATTCCACTTTCCTCTTCTGCACTCAAGTCCCCCAGTTTCCAATGACCCTCCACGGTTGAGCCGTGGGCTTTCACATCAGACTTAAGGAACCACCTGCGCGCGCTTTACGCCCAATAATTCCGGACAACGCTTGCCACCTACGTATTACCGCGGCTGCTGGCACGTAGTTAGCCGTGGCTTTCTGGTTAGGTACCGTCAAGGTACCAGCAGTTACTCTGGTACTTGTTCTTCCCTAACAACAGAACTTTACGACCCGAAGGCCTTCTTCGTTCACGCGGCGTTGCTCCGTCAGACTTTCGTCCATTGCGGAAGATTCCCTACTGCTGCCTCCCGTAGGAGTCTGGGCCGTGTCTCAGTCCCAGTGTGGCCGATCACCCTCTCAGGTCGGCTACGCATCGTCGCCTTGGTGAGCCATTACCTCACCAACTAGCTAATGCGCCGCGGGCCCATCTATAAGTGACAGCGTAAACCGTCTTTCCATCTTCTCTCATGCGAGAAAAGAACGTATCCGGTATTAGCTCCGGTTTCCCGAAGTTATCCCAGTCTTATAGGCAGGTTGCCCACGTGTTACTCACCCGTCCGCCGCTAATCTCAGGGAGCAAGCTCCCATCGATTCGCTCGACTTGCATGTATTAGGCACGCCGCCAGCGTTCGTCCTGAGCCAGGATCAAACTCTCCGAAGAAATGTTTGACTTGCTCATTTGCTTTTTTGATAGTGTGTGCTCACTTAAAATTTAACGTTGGCGCTTTGTTTTGTTCAGTTTTCAAAGAGCAATTTCACAATCGTTCTTAACGAACGGCTGTTTATTCATCATAACATCTTATTGATTAGTTGTCAACTTCTACGAAGTTTTTAACTTATTTTAAATCGCTGTGTTTTTCAGCGACCATTTCATCTTATCATTTTCATAGTAAGAAGTCAATAGTTATTATTTCTTTCAGCAATCAGCCAAAAGCGATGAAGTTTTTCGTTTGTTTTAATTGGTGCTTATTTATATTAATCCTTTCCCACCATAAAGTCAACACATTTCACAATAAATATTTCCTTTTCTCAAAATTAGATCAAGATTGGTTTCAAGGTCTGTTTTGCTAGTTGGACAGATATGAAAGTATCCTGAAAAATACTTAAAAGTATTTATCTTTTTTCATGACCTTATGAACACAAAAAAAGACCAGCCGGATGGCTGATCTTTTGAAATGGCTTGGCGGCGTCCTACTCTCACAGGGGGAAACCCCCAACTACCATTGGCGCTGAAGAGCTTAACTGCCGTGTTCGGAATGGGAACGGGTGTGACCTCTTCGCTATCGCCACCAAACATGAAAGGAACGTTGTT
This sequence comes from Bacillus sp. T-10(2022), assembly GCF_056502895.1. Lineage (NCBI taxonomy): Bacteria > Bacillati > Bacillota > Bacilli > Caryophanales > Bacillaceae > Bacillus > Bacillus sp. T-10(2022). Next base: position 414,187 of record NZ_CP113518.1, on the reverse strand, counting down.
CCTTCAAAACTAGATAATAATAAGAAGGTATTTCATTTTTTTAAAGCGTTGGTTAAGTCCTCGATCTATTAGTATCAGTCAGCTCCACATGTCACCATGCTTCCACCTCTGACCTATCAACCTGATCATCTTTCAGGGATCTTACTAGCTTGCGCCATGGGAAATCTCATCTTGAGGGGGGCTTCATGCTTAGATGCTTTCAGCACTTATCCCGTCCGCACGTAGCTACCCAGCTATGCCTTTGGCAAGACAACTGGTACACCAGCGGTGCGTCCATCCCGGTCCTCTCGTACTAAGGACAGCTCCTCTCAAATTTCCTGCGCCCGCGACGGATAGGGACCGAACTGTCTCACGACGTTCTGAACCCAGCTCGCGTACCGCTTTAATGGGCGAACAGCCCAACCCTTGGGACCGACTACAGCCCCAGGATGCGATGAGCCGACATCGAGGTGCCAAACCTCCCCGTCGATGTGGACTCTTGGGGGAGATAAGCCTGTTATCCCCGGGGTAGCTTTTATCCGTTGAGCGATGGCCCTTCCATGCGGAACCACCGGATCACTAAGCCCGACTTTCGTCCCTGCTCGACTTGTAGGTCTCGCAGTCAAGCTCCCTTGTGCCTTTACACTCTACGAATGATTTCCAACCATTCTGAGGGAACCTTTGGGCGCCTCCGTTACTCTTTAGGAGGCGACCGCCCCAGTCAAACTGCCCACCTGACACTGTCTCCCACCCCGATAAGGGGCGCGGGTTAGAATTTCAATACAGCCAGGGTAGTATCCCACCAACGCCTCCACCGAAGCTGGCGCTCCGGCTTCTCAGGCTCCTACCTATCCTGTACAAGCTGTACCAAAATTCAATATCAGGCTGCAGTAAAGCTCCACGGGGTCTTTCCGTCCTGTCGCGGGTAACCTGCATCTTCACAGGTACTATAATTTCACCGAGTCTCTCGTTGAGACAGTGCCCAGATCGTTACACCTTTCGTGCGGGTCGGAACTTACCCGACAAGGAATTTCGCTACCTTAGGACCGTTATAGTTACGGCCGCCGTTTACTGGGGCTTCGGTTCAAAGCTTCGCTTGCGCTAACCTCTCCCCTTAACCTTCCAGCACCGGGCAGGTGTCAGCCCCTATACTTCGCCTTGCGGCTTCGCAGAGACCTGTGTTTTTGCTAAACAGTCGCCTGGGCCTATTCACTGCGGCTTTTCTGGGCTATTCACCCTAAAAAGCACCCCTTCTCCCGAAGTTACGGGGTCATTTTGCCGAGTTCCTTAACGAGAGTTCTCTCGCACACCTTAGGATTCTCTCCTCGCCTACCTGTGTCGGTTTGCGGTACGGGCACCTTACATCTCACTAGAGGCTTTTCTTGGCAGCGTGGAATCAGGAACTTCGGTACTATATTTCCCTCGCCATCACAGCTCCGCCTTAATGGAAACGGGATTTGCCTCGTTTCCGGCCTAACTGCTTGGACGCGCATATCCAACAGCGCGCTTACCCTATCCTTCTGCGTCCCCCCATCGTTCAAACGATGTATAGGTGGTACAGGAATATCAACCTGTTGTCCATCGCCTACGCCTTTCGGCCTCGGCTTAGGTCCCGACTAACCCTGAGCGGACGAGCCTTCCTCAGGAAACCTTAGGCATTCGGTGGAAGGGATTCTCACCCTTCTTTCGCTACTCATACCGGCATTCT
>NZ_CP113518.1:320000-410000 GCF_056502895.1 Bacillus sp. T-10(2022) | reverse complement strand
CGTAGTTAGCCGTGGCTTTCTGGTTAGGTACCGTCAAGGTACCAGCAGTTACTCTGGTACTTGTTCTTCCCTAACAACAGAACTTTACGACCCGAAGGCCTTCTTCGTTCACGCGGCGTTGCTCCGTCAGACTTTCGTCCATTGCGGAAGATTCCCTACTGCTGCCTCCCGTAGGAGTCTGGGCCGTGTCTCAGTCCCAGTGTGGCCGATCACCCTCTCAGGTCGGCTACGCATCGTCGCCTTGGTGAGCCATTACCTCACCAACTAGCTAATGCGCCGCGGGCCCATCTATAAGTGACAGCGTAAACCGTCTTTCCATCTTCTCTCATGCGAGAAAAGAACGTATCCGGTATTAGCTCCGGTTTCCCGAAGTTATCCCAGTCTTATAGGCAGGTTGCCCACGTGTTACTCACCCGTCCGCCGCTAATCTCAGGGAGCAAGCTCCCATCAATTCGCTCGACTTGCATGTATTAGGCACGCCGCCAGCGTTCGTCCTGAGCCAGGATCAAACTCTCCGAAGAAATGTTTGACTTGCTCATTCGCTTTTTTAATAGTGTGTGCTCACTTAAAATTTAACGTTGGCGCTTTGTTTTGTTCAGTTTTCAAAGAGCAATATTTCTTATCGCTTTTTTAGCGACTTAATTAGTCTAACACCTTCCAAACATAAAGTCAACAACAAATTATCATTTACTTGTTTTTCTTTTGTCTCAAGCGGTGTATTTAATATATTATCACTTGCATTTAGATAAGTCAATGCAATCTTTTAAATCCCCTTCATTTTTTTATAAGCCAACTTCTTCTATATAATACACACTTTCTTTCTATAGAAGCCGAACCCTGCCATTGAATTATCAAAACAGGAGGGCAGCTGATTATAGCCACCCTCCTGTTATTAATGATTATTTATTGATGGAGATTACGTCCGCTTCTTCTCTATCTACATTTCCTGCCTTTTCAATCTTCACACTTTCACCTTCGGAAAGGTTCGTAAAGACGATCGGCGTAATGATAGAGCTGGCATTGTTTTTGACATACTCTATATCAACTTTGAGCAACGGCTGTCCGCTTGTCACTTTATCTCCTTGAGAGACCAGTGCTTCGAAACCTTTGCCTTCCAACTTAACTGTATCGATCCCGACATGTATCAAGATTTCACGACCAGCTTCGGAAACGATACCTATTGCATGTTTAGTCGGGAATAGGTTAACGATCGTACCGTCTACAGGAGAAACAACCAACCCTTCCTCAGGCACAATGGCAAATCCATCACCCATCATTTTTTCAGCAAAAACTGCATCAGGCACTTCTGTGATCGGTTTTAATTCCCCTTTAATAGGAGAAACAAAGCGCTCGGAAACTTCATCCGTCCGTAAAGGTTTCGGGACGACATCCTCGATTTGCTTTTCCACACCCACTTCAGGAGAAGCTTCTACTTTACGAGGTCTTTTTCCATCGATGATATCTTTCATTTGCCCCTTGATCGTTTCTGAACGAGGTCCGAAGATTGCCTGGATGTTATTGCCCACTTCCAGAACTCCAGCGGCACCAAGTTTCTTCAGCCTATTTTTATCAACGTTTCCGATGTCATTGACTGATACACGAAGACGGGTAATGCAAGCATCCAAGTGAGAGATGTTTTCTTTTCCGCCCATGGCATCCAAGATATCTCCTGGCAGACTTCCAGCAGAACTTGCAGATCCTTCATTTTCCTCATTCTCTTCCACTTCACGACCAGGAGTTTTAAGGTTAAACTTCCTTATCGCAAATCGGAATCCAAAGTAATAGATAACCGCAAGGACTAAACCAACCGGAATAACAATCCACGCATTGGTTTGCGGATTGATTAAACCAAACAGTACGTAATCGATCAAACCACCCGAGAACGTCATCCCGATTTTCACGTCCAGTAAATGCATGGTCATGAATGATAGACCTGCAAACAGACAGTGAATCCCGAAAAGTACCGGTGCAACAAATAAGAATGCAAATTCAAGTGGTTCAGTAATCCCAGTCAAGAATGATGTAAGTGCTGCAGAAGCCATCAATCCCCCAACTATTTTCTTTCTTTCCGGTCTTGCTTCATGATAAATGGCCAAAGCCGCAGCTGGTAACCCGAACATCATGAATGGATATTTACCAGTCATGAAGGTACCGGCCGTTAAATTCTGTACGCCATCTTTAATTTGTGCCATGAAGATGGCCTGGTCTCCTCTGACTGGCGTTCCCCCTCCTTGAGGGATATAGCTGCCAAATTCAAACCAGAATGGAGAATAGAAGATATGGTGCAATCCAAAAGGAATCAGCGCACGTTCTACAACCCCAAACACGAAAGCTCCCAGAGTCAGGTTAGCACCCAACATATTTTCGGAAAATGAATTTAACCCCGATTGAATCGTCGGCCAAACCAAAATCATCAGTAACCCAAGAATAACTGCGCTTGCAGCTGTTGCAATGGGTACAAAACGTTTACCTGCAAAGAATCCTAAATAAGAAGGCAGTTCAATTTCATAAAACTTATTATACATAACAGCAGCCATGACACCGACAATAATACCGCCGAACACACCTGTTCCCAACGTCGGTATTCCCAGAACATTGGTATACACCGCACTATTGTTCTCAATGTCGGCAGCGTCAATGCCAAGAACAGTTCCCATCGTTACATTCATAATCAAGAAACCGATAATCGCCGCCAGTCCGGCAACACCATCTCCGCCAGCTAACCCAATTGCGACCCCCACAGCAAACAACAAGGGAAGATTCCCAAAAATAATATTCCCGGCATTCTCCATTACCGATGCGACCATTTCCACTCCGCCACTCGCAAGAAACGGGGCGATATCCAACAAAGTTTCGTTTTGCAATGCATTACCAAACGCAAGCAAAATTCCGGCCGCTGGTAAAATGGCTACAGGAAGCATCAAAGCTTTTCCGATTTTTTGCAAAACACCAAACAACTTCTTAAACATAGGTTTTCCTCCTCTTTACTGTTATTCCATGCTAATAAAACGGTTACATTTACGATGGTATTCATCTTCCCACGCATCAGAATTCAAATACAAAAAAGGCATAAGCAAAGATAGGATTGAAATGAAAATTCAGGTATATAATACCCTCTTTCATGACAATCATTCTCCTCACTTATGCCTGATCGAATCAGTAACACGTAAGTTAATGTATGTTTATTTAATTTTCTTTTGTAATCGTTGGATATGCATCGTTAGATAGACAGCTTCCGCATCACAAACCGGTCTGCCTAATTTCTGCTGCATAATCTTTATTAGCTTCCAAGAGATATTGTAACACAAAGGATATTCTTCTTTCAATAGCATTGCTATTTTTTCGGGTTCCTCTACTTTTTCGCCAGCCAACACCCTGTCTATCATGAATCTTAAATGACGGACCAAACGTGAATAATCAATGCTATCCTTATTAATTTGTACGTTGAGCTGTTCTTCAACAACTTGGATAAGCTGATAGATTAACTGCGAATGCTGATTGACTTCCGATAAGTCTTTATTTGATATTGCGCTATGAATATGAAGCGTAATAAAACCGATTTCCCCTTGGGGCAGGCCTATGCCTGTCTTATCTTGAATTAATTCTACTACATCGACAGCAATATCATGTTCAAAAGGATAAAGGGTTATCGTTTCTTTCAAGAATGGGTTTTTAATAGTCATTCCTTGTGAAACACGCTGAAGGGCGAACAATAAATGATCAGTTAAACCGACATGTATATGTTCATTGAGTTTTCCAGTTACTCGGTCGTTAATGAGATGAATAGATTCTATAATGGCAGCTTGAAGATTTTGATCGATCTGCGGCAAAAGTTTTTTGTAACTTTCCTGTTCCTTGACATTTTTCAGGACAAACGTCTTCTCCGCAAGTTCCGGACTTAACTCTTCGCCTTTCTTTCGGTTGAAGCCTAAGCCCTTTCCAATAGTAACGACTTCTCCATACGACGGATGCGTGGCAATCACCACATTATTGTTCAAAACCTTTTCAACGATAAAACCATTCATTTTTCTCCCTCTTTTTTTCTCAAAGTCATCCCTATGCCCCATACAGGATAAAGTACTTAGTACTTAGTCCTTTTACTATACACGATATGAGCTTTCTCTTACAACATGAAAGAAGAGCCCCGAAATCAGGACTCTCCTTACTTATTGCATTATTACTTCAAGAAAATGAAATATAACAGGAAAACGACTCCAAGTCCCCACATGATTGGGTGAACCTCTTTAGCTCTCCCTTTCATTGACATGGTGATCGGATAGAAGATGAATCCGCAAGCTATACCTGTCGCAATTGAATATGTCATAGGCATCATGATAACCGTAAAGAAGGCCGGAACCGCAATTTCGAACTTTTGCCAGTCAATATTTTTAAGTGATGATGCCATTAATACTCCGACTATAACCAATGCCGGCGCAGTCACCGCAGATGTCACCACTGATAGAAGCGGGAAGAAGAATAGGGATAGGACAAAAAGCAATCCTGTCACTACAGCCGCAAAACCACTTCGAGCACCAGCGGCAACACCTGATGTAGACTCTACATAAGATGTCGTGGTGGATGTACCAAGAATTGCACCAGAAACGATGGATAATGAATCAGCAAGTAATCCTTTTCCCACTCTAGGAAGAACATTATCCTTCATCAAACCAGCTTGTTGCGCGACAGCCACCAACGTACCGGCTGTATCAAAGAACGCTACGAACAAGAAGGTCAGTATCACGATTAACATTTGACCAGTGAAGAGATCACCGGGATTTCCAAAGGCATCGAACGCAACCCCAAATGTAGGCGCTATGCTAGGAACGGCACCGATTATTTTCTCCGGCACCGGAACTTGACCAAAGATCATCCCTGCAATGGCTGTAATGACCATCCCTATGAACACGCCGCTTTTGACACCTCTCGTCATCAAAATGACGGTTACGACAATCCCGAACACAGCCAATAATGTATTACCTGATGTCAAGTCTCCCAGTCCAACAAGAACGCTGTCATCATTCGTGATGATTCCAGCATTCTGAAACCCTACAAAAGTAATGAATAAACCGATACCGGCTCCAACTGCGTATTTCAATTCGACTGGAATTGCATTAATGATTTTCTCACGTATTCCCGATAGGGAAAGCAAAACGAAGATAATACCTGAAATCAATACTCCTGTTAAAGCCGTCTGCCAAGGAATTCCAAAGCCAAGCACAACGGTAAAAGCGAAGAAAGCATTCAATCCCATACCTGGAGCAAGCGAGATTGGATATCTGGCTATGAGTCCCATCAATATCGAGCCGATTGCGGCTGACAAGGCGGTTGCAGCAAAAACCGCTCCGTAGTCCATTCTCAATTCATCCGGATAGTCCTCGATGCTTTGTAAAGTCAGCATTACAGGGTTTACAACCAGGATATATGCCATTGAAAGGAAAGTAGTTAGTCCACCAAGTATTTCACGGCGATAATTAGTTCCCAGCTCGTTAAACCGAAAATAATTTTTCATTATGAGTCTCCCCTATCATAAAATCGTGCCAACAGAAAATGCCCCATTCGCTTACGAACGGGGCTTGACTGCGGTCATGTAAAGAAGTGGCGGTTTATCCATACACGCCAATCTTCCACATCGTAGTCAAGCCGTTCACGGCAGCTTGGTAGAAACTTTTGGGCCATATCCCCAATATTATACGACAATTATGTTTTTTTATTATTATAGGTATAGTGTATCAGTCACCAAAATAATCGTCAATATATCAAACGAATATTTTTTATGTAATTTTAGGCAATGTTCGCGTTTCGCTATATATTCCTTAATTATTATGGCTATATCTTCGCCAACATACGTGAAATGTAAGTAATCTACATATTCAAATATTATTTTGACCAAAAAAATCAGTGAAGGATATTTCCTTCACTGATTGGATGATTTTAATCTTCTATTCCCACTCGATCGTTGCAGGTGGCTTAGACGTAATATCATAAACTACGCGGTTTACATGGTTTACTTCATTAACGATTCTCGTTGAGATGATTTCAAGTACATCCCAAGGGATTCTTGCCCAATCGGAAGTCATTCCGTCAATGGATGTAACCGCACGGATCCCGATAGTATAATCATACGTACGCGCGTCGCCCATTACCCCTACGCTTCGAATGTTAGGAAGCACCGTGAAGTACTGCCAAATTTCACGTTCCAAACCATTCTTTCTAATTTCTTCACGTAAGATATGGTCAGATTCACGAACGATTTCAAGTTTTTCATCTGAAATTTCACCTAATACACGAATACCTAAACCTGGACCCGGGAATGGTTGACGCCAAACGATTTCATCCGGAATGCCCATTTCACTACCAAGTGCACGCACTTCATCCTTGAACAGGGTGTTCAAAGGCTCGATCAATTTAAATTGCATATCTTCCGGCAGACCGCCAACGTTGTGATGCGATTTAATTGTTTGTGCAGTGGCCGTACCACTTTCAATAATGTCTGTGTAAAGTGTACCCTGTGCAAGGAAATCAATTCCTTCAAGCTTCGTTGCTTCGTCATCGAATACGTAGATGAACTCGTTACCGATGATTTTCCGTTTTTGTTCCGGATCTGAAACGCCAGCAAGTTTCGATAGGAAACGTTCTTTTGCATCGACCTTGATTACGTTCATATTGAAACCTTCCCTGAATGTTTCCATTACACCTTCGGCTTCCCCTTTACGAAGTAATCCATGATCAACGAAAATACATGTCAGCTGATCGCCAATCGCTTTATGGATCAATACAGCAACAACGGATGAATCCACACCGCCGCTCAATGCGCATAACACTTTTTTATCTCCGACCGTTTGGCGGATTTTCTCCATCTCTATTTCAATGAAGTTCTCCATTGACCAGTCACCTTTGCAGCCACAAACGCCGAATACGAAATTTTTCAAAATGTCATTACCGTATACGGAATGACGGACTTCAGGATGGAATTGCACGGCATACAATTTACGTGACTCGTCACTCATAGCCGAAATTGGGCAAGACGGGTTCGTCCCATCAATTTGGAAACCTTCAGGCGTTTCCACAACTAAATCACCATGGCTCATCCAGACGATCTGTTCTTTCGGCAGGTCACTGAATAACTTAGACTCATTTTGGATGGCAAGTGTCGCTTTTCCGTATTCCCGGTTTTTCGCTGGTTCCACCTTACCGCCAAAATGTTTAGTCATAAGCTGCATGCCATAACAAATACCGAAAATCGGAAGGCCCATTTCGAATATGCGTTCATCACAACCAAATGCATTTGCATCATAAACACTATTCGGACCCCCTGAGAAAATGATTCCCGTTGGGTTCATTTTCTCAATTTCTTCTACAGTAATTGTATGAGGATGAAGCTCACTGTACACACCAAATTCGCGGATACGACGAGTGATCAATTGATTATATTGGCTTCCGAAATCAAGTACTACGATCATTTCCTGGTTTTTTTGCAATTCTGTTTTCCCCGGCACAAACGTCACCTCTATCAATGTAATTCACTCATAAAATCGAGTGATAATTTCTTATAAAAAATATTATCATAAAAAAAGAAAAACTAAAAATCCACCCTCAAAAATACAGAAAAAGTATAGACGAAGGCAGATTTTCAGCTTTCCTGTTAAAATCCGCCTTCATAGTCAAATCATTTACGGTGATTCGGTAGAAACTTTCGATCCATATTATCGAGGATATATGAAGGATATATTAGTTTAAGTTAGTTTTTGTTATTGTATCAATATAATAAAAACCTGGTCAAGAGCTAGTTTTTCTCATTAAGCTTTCCCAACCTTTTTGAAAGTGCTTCCATTCGCCATCTTCCACGTCTCCACGATATATCATTAACTCGTATCCAGCCGTCAATTCACTCATCTCATCCGTATCGTACACTGCATCCACATAGGCGGCGTACTCCCTTAGGGTTTGCCCCTCCGGACGAACTAAACCAGCTCGTTTTAATTGTTTCAATAAAATTAAATAGGCTGTCGAGAAATGAGCACCGGTTTTCCTTCTATAATGAAGAATCTGCAGATGAGGAATCCACCTCCTTCTGAAGAAATAACCAATAGAAGCGAGAATCAATGCACCTGACAATGAGATGGCAGTCCATTTTAAGAACCCATCCATGTTCCTGATACCAGTTTTCTCGGTTGATTGAGTTTCCCTATCGGGTGTATCCTGGCGTTCCCTGGTCTCTTTCTTTGTTTGCTCTTCATTATTTGGAGTTTCTTCAGGCTTCTTGATCGCTTCCTGTTTCAATTCCGAATCGTAAAATTCAACTTCCCCATTGAAACCCTTTGTCGGCTCGAAGGGAACCCAGCCTATCCCTGAAAAATAAACCTCGACCCAGGAATGTGCATTATTATTGGTCACCTTATAAACGGATTCGCCATCATGGATTGATTTTTCCCCTTCCGTGTAGCCCTTTACCCACCTGGCAGGTATATTGGCGGCACGGAGTAAAACGACCATTGCACTTGAAAAATTATCACAATACCCTATCTGTGTCTCGAATAAAAATTGATCGACATAATCTTGGTTGCTCTCAGGATACGGAATATCGTCCTTAGAATAAATGAATTCATGCCCGTCAAAATAATCCTCAATGGCTTTTGCCTTATCGTACCAATTCTTTTCATTCCTTGTAAGCTGGGATGCCAATTCATATATCCGGTTTGGCATTCCCTCTGGAAGCTGCGTGTTCTTTTCCATTAATAAATCCATTGAATCGTCAGGTTCCGTTACTTTCCTTAACTCAGCTATATCAAAACTCGGCATATCATAGACCAGCTCATACTCTTTCATGGACAGTCGTTCGCCATTATCCTTTTCAGAAATTACTTTGTCCATACCCTCATAATATTTGAAATCCATCCCGTTTTTGCCCTCAATCTTTTTTAAATACCCGGACTGCGGATGAAGGATATGGGAATATGATTCCGTCATGGACACTTTTGCCGTCATTTCTTCTGTCGTCACCACTTCAGGAACGTCGTAAATATCTAAAGATGCAATGTCCTGCCCGTTGGAAAAAGTGTGAAAGTCCGTTTCCAGTATGGAAACCCACCCTTTACCGGTATAAATATCCTTGTTCTCGACTTTCCAGTAATGTCCTGCAGGAGCATTATTATAAAAAACGATGGAACCATCCGGCTCTATCGATCCGCCAAGATCCGAATCGTCTTCATCATATCCGACACTTTTACGCTTCGAACCACCGTCTTCTTTCCCCGCTTTATCAGAATAAGAGGTAATATAAGGCACTGGGTCAGGCCACTGCGGAGAGAGCTTTGGGGCAGTGAAACCGACAAGGACACTCACCAATATCATACCGGTCAGCATTAAGATCCACTTATTGACGGAAGCCATCGAAAACTTGATCCGCTCCTGTATCGTAAGTCGCAGCAGGGACAGCAGGCCTAGCATCAAGAAGCCGATGATGATGATTCTAATCATTGCCTTATCCCCCACATAGGGAGTGAATGTGTCAAGTACAGATATAAAAATCACCGTTAACATAAAAAAGAAAAAAATGCTTTGTCTTACCATCACCCAGTAATGAATCAAATACGTTACAAGCCACAGAAGGACAAAAAATAGAAACGTTCGAAATGGATTTGTGATCAACTCCCAATTACCATCATATATAAAACCAAGATTGGCCGTAAAATCCGCTAGGAATCCTTCTTTCAGCCATGATAATTGAAATAAAGCGCCTTTTGAATGGAGGAACTGTAATGAAATCATTATATAAGCACTAATGAGAATAAACCGGATTGACCAATGTATGCGGAAATAATGCAGTAGCAGGGAATAGAGCAAAAATACGATAAAAATGATGATATTACCTGTATCTGTGAGTTTATCGACAGGCCTCAACCATTCAGTAATCAACAACAGACCAAATACATACATGAGTACGTGCATGAAGCTTTCCAACTTTTCGGTGGTGACATTCATTTCGCCATCACCTCTGATCTGTCAGACTTAAGTTGGCCATGTTCAAAAAAGCTAACCTTTATCCCCCTCGAAACAGCTGCAGAGCTTGACAGCCTTTCCTCATCAGTAAGATCCGCCTGTTTCTTCATACATAACATTAATCCCCGTTTAGGCCGGAAAGCACTCAATATGTCCACCTTTTCTAAGGTTAAGTCTGAAACGATGAATATCACAGCAGCATTTGCCGGAAGAATTCCCTTCCTGGCATTTTCGTTCAAATCGTTTGCCACTCTCGGCTCTTCTTTAACAAGTCGGTTAAAAATCTTTCGTTTCTGGTTATTGCCCGCTGCTGCCGGTATGATTAACCTCGATCTCCTGCTCACATACCCAATTTCCATGCCTTTCTTTAACAGGGCGTGTGCAATGGAAGCAGCCATTTCAATGGATTCTTCAAATAAATCCGACGGCTTTTCATCAAGCATGATGAATATATCCCGGTTTTTCTGCACTTCGAATTCCTTTGTCATGATTTCACTCGTTCTAGCCGTCGCCTTCCAGTTAATCCATGACAGCTGATCGCCTGGCTGATATTCCCTTACCCCGGAGACAACTGAATGTTCCCGTTGTGTTTTCTTTGTAGAAACCACTGCCCCCTGATTGAACACTCGATCAAGATCACTGTAGGCAAACTCATGATAACGAGGAAAAACAGTTATTTTCAAAGGTGAACTATATATCGCTTCCTTTTCGACTAGCCCGAAAAAATCCCCAATCCAAAAGCGGATCGATTGAAACGAATGCTCTCCGCGCTGCAAATTTTCCAAGGTATATGACATGCTGAAGGTACGCTTGAATCCCGGAAAGATAATTATTTTCCTTTGGAATCCCCTATCTTCCATCTTCTGAGGCAATTCCTCCTCTACCACCATGAATAATAGGGGCAGCCGATTTTTACGGGTAAACGTCAATGCTATCTCAACAGATTCGCCGGCCTGGCATTCCCTTTTATTGACCTTTCTCTCAACGGTAAAATCATGCAGCGGATAAAACAGCAGAATCAAAGCGTACACAGAAAACGGCAAAAATGAATAAAAAATGAACCAACTGACAAAACCGCCTTGAAACATGGCATAGCAAAAGGAAACGGTCATGAGTAATACAAGTCCGATCACACTCATATTTCCTCTTAAAATGTTGATGAATTTGCGCATTAGGTCACAGCCCGCTTCACTGGCACTTGTGTTGTCGCGACAATTTCATGTATCACCATTCCAGCATCGAAGCCATCATAATTCGCTTCAGGTTTCAAAATAAGCCGGTGGGAAAATACGAATGGAACTAAATATTGAACATCGTCCGGCAGGACATAGTCCCTGCCCTGGATCAGCGCGTAAGCCTGGGCTGCCTTCATCAATGCTATCGATCCACGCGGGCTCACCCCTAAATAGACCCCTTCATGCGAACGTGTGTGATTCGCCAATTCAACAATGTATCGTTTTATTGTGTCATCCACTATCACCGCTTTTACCTCAGCCTGTAATTCTATCAATTCATTCAAGGTGATGGCGGATTCCAGCTCCTCAAGCGGTGCCGTGTATTGAGCTCTATGAAGAACCTCTATCTCTTCTTCCACACCGGGATAGCCCATTTTCATTTTTAATAGGAATCTATCCAATTGAGCCTCCGGAAGCGGATATGTTCCCTCGTACTCGATCGGATTTTGCGTCGCCATTACGAAGAACGGCTTCTCCAATCCTCTTGTGACACCATCAATCGTCACACTTGCCTCTTCCATGGCTTCAAGCAATGCAGACTGAGTTTTCGGCGAGGTCCGGTTAATTTCATCGGCTAAAATAATATGTCCCATTATCGGACCTGGCCTAAAAATGAATTCTTGTTCCTTAGGATTGAAGATCGAAACACCGGTAACATCAGAAGGAAGTAAATCAGGTGTAAATTGAATTCGCTTAAAGCTTGCACCTATTGATTTCGCCAGTGCCCTTACCATGACTGTCTTTCCGACGCCCGGAACATCCTCCAATAAGACATGTCCGCCGGAAAGGAGTGCCACGATGCTTAGTTCCGCTATATCCCGTTTTCCGATAATCACCTTTTCGATATTCCTTAGAACCATTTCCAGTTTTTGATTGACCTGCTTATAAATCATTCTCTACCTCCCGGGATTCACATTATCACTATTTCATACCTTCTCTATATCACTTATTTTACATTAAGCTCCAATTAAACCTTACATTGTAAGTTTACTAGATAATCGGTAAACCATAAACGAATTTGTATTAAAAATATTAATGCTGCTTAATGAAATAGGAATGTTAAACTGTTGCTAAGTGAATATGAACCAAAGATGACGTCCATTTGTTGAATGAAAATGTCATGTCACGCTGTTGAACTCGCAGCAAAGACTGTTTATCCTGACTTGTTCAATTAACCGATAGGATGTGCCAATAAATCGGCGCATCGCAGTTTACAGACAAAAGGGGTTCGGAATTAAAAAATTCCGAACCCCTTTTGAAATTCCAATTTTGGCAGTTAAGAGAATTGGGCTCTACGATCGACTATGTTAAGCCATTTTTGGTCCTTGCCATATTGAAAGCGAAAATAAGCAGCGTCTGTATCGACAATATTTTAAGTCCCCTAATAGTATTCCAACGAATACCATGCTTTCATTTTCATCAGCGAATACATGCTTAATCGTTTCTTTGCGTTTTGGATATTTAGGTTTTACATCTTGATGTTTACGCAGATGATGTGCTTCTGACACATATGGTCGACAGTCCTCAGGTATATGGTTTCTATATGTTATAACAAGAGGAAGGTACGAGACTCCTGAGGAACCCGCAGGCGCAAGCCGAGGAGGCTCCCGGACCGCCCGCGGAAAGCGAGTTTCTTGAGCGGAAATCAACGTCCAAATTGTACAAGCCATAAAAAAACGGCAGGCAAACTCCAATTATCCACCTTTTCATAATTTCCCTCTCCGGTCTTTAGGGCAAGTCACGGCCCTCTGATCTGTATATTCTTTTTCTGTTTATGCTAAAATGAATGCAATCCACTCATAAGATATAAGAGGTACTGATCATGTATAAAAAATTCTTCATTTTGATCTTCGCAGCCGCCCTTCTTTTAGGGCTTATTAAAACCGTTATGGATATGTAGCAAAAAAGCCCGATTCCTGACTTATGCCAGGAATCGGGCTTTTTTCATTTTCGTTTAACCTCTCCATTCAGTTTCCCCATTTTCGGGATAAGGATAAAAAACAAACAAACGACCAAAAGTGCCAAAACGATGCCAAGCAATATCGTCAGGTCAAAATTAAGGGAAGGCTCTGTTTCTTCTTCGCTTCTCGTTCGAACCTCGACCTCCGAGAATAATCCAAGCTGATCCGCTTTTGAAGCGATGGTATTATTTTGATTCCCCGTTACCGGAGACAGAAACAATGAGTCCTCCACCGAGTCAATGACATCATATTTCCCTCTTTCAAAAGTGAGGTCCTTTTGTTCTTCAGGCAGTTTCCGCTTCTGATCCAACAATCCTTCTTCATGGAAATACTCCGTTTGAATATCAATATCGTTTTCTTGATATTCATTGGGCTCCACCATGGGTTCATCTTCCGCCCCGCCATGAGGTGCATGGCTAAAAAACAGGATGAGCAAGACAGGCATTACGTATTTATTCCACTTCATGGGCCATTGCTCTTCTTTCTGTAAGACGCTTCACTATATATGGAATGATCGTTGCAATAAGCGTCAGCACAATCAAGATGATACTAGCCGGAATGAATGCCGACTGATTTCCGAATTGAATGGACATATATACATCTGCAACCGGGTGGTCTACATTGAAATTAGGCATGATTAAATCCAATAATGGAATGGTAAAGAAACTGATCAAACCAATCACCAGGATAGCACCTACAAACGGCCCAATCGAGAAGGCAAGCCGGGTAAACGCTGAACAGAAGAATAAAAGCAGGACGGTGAAAACGGTCCATTTAATCTCCTGCATATCTCCCAGTGGATAGATCTTCAAACCATACATGCTGATGATTAAACCTACGATCAGATTCAATAAGGCAAACAAGGCCGCATGGACCATCATTGGAATGGTTTCATAATGATGCAGGAAGAAACCGATCAATAACCCAGATATGAGTATGATCACCAACATGACGATCGGCGGGATATTAACCTTTTCCTGATGCAGGACTTCCCCGCTGATTTGTACGGGATTTGCTAAATATTCGTACACATACCCGTTCTCCTGATCATCGACTAGAGTGTTATTCAAGACACTATAGACGTCCGTCTTTATTTTTACGGTCGAGTCTACATTTTGGGACCAATTATCATTAAGCTGATCGGCCCTTTCCTGTACTGACCCCACTTTCGCTTGCAGGTCTGCCGTATCCTTCGTGACAGTGTCCTGCCGTTCCGCTACAGAATTGACAAGCTCGGAAATGAAGCCGACAGTTGTTGCCGTATTGTCTTGAAGTGATACAAACATTTCTCCATCAAGGTTAACTGGCTGTTCGGCCTCCATTTCAGGAACTTCCATATGATCTGACAAATTGGCAGACACTTCTTGGGCCTTGCCGGTAATTGCCGCTAATTCAGCTAAAGTAGCTTTCTGCCCCGTTTCAACGTTAGCATCATATTCTTTCATATAACCAATAATGGAATCTGAGAACATTCCGAAGTTCTCATTGACTCCTGCTAAACTGGCTTTAACGAGTTTCGCTTCTTCATCTACGTTTCCGGAAACCCCATTTTTCAAGTTTTCCAATTCTTTTATATTGGCTGCAAATACCTTATCTACATTTGCTTCCGTGACTCTTTCAGCCAATTCACCATAAGATGAGAGTGAACCGTAATAGGCAAGGAGGGTAGTTGAATCCCGATTCGTGATAGGATTTTCAAAGGCCTTCACCAACACCGCTCGCCTTTCTCCCCCCACCTTTTCAAGAAGTGATTGTTCGAGAGTCTTGATTTCTGCAATGGCCTCGTCGATTGTCATGCTTTGGATATCCTGTAATTTTTGAATATCTTCCTGTGACTTTTTCCATTGGTCACCTAAATCCTTATAATTCGTGCCGAGTTCATTATAATCAGCTTGTAATTGCGTAAACTGCGTCAGCAGATCATTATATGAATCTACCAGTGTATTAAACTCCGTGATCACTTGGTTATAATTTCCCGTTCTGCCGTTTACCGTTCCGCTGAGATTATTGATTTCCGCTTGGAGTTCCGCTGTAAGGATGTTGATTTGTTCAGCAGCTCCTTCACTTCCTTCTGCCGGCACCAAACTTTCAAGTGCCGTGTTAATCCCAGTGATTTGATCCAGCAATACCTGCAGTGACAGTTCATCAATCGGATCCTTCTTTTCAGGTGCGGCAACCGATTCACCTTTTCCCGTTTCCGTTTCAATTTCTTCCATAGGCTTCGTTCCTTCACCAATAACCTCCCCATCACCAGAGCTGCTTGCAAGATTCCCTCTTTGCGCAAGCAAGGTAGACTGAAGGTTATCAAGACCAGCCTCTTCCGATTGTTTCAATTGTTCAATCGAGCTTTGTTGATCTTGAGTGATTTTCGTAATTTGTTCTACTTGTTTATCCTTCATGCTTGTTGAAAATTGTTCCAATTCATTACTGCTGGAATCGAGCTTCTGCTGCATGATTCCAACATTCTCACTAATGCCTTGATCATTAAGACTGTATTTCGTATTCATCCCTTGCTGAATCTCAGGTATTGTTTGGTTGCCCTCATTCAGCACCTTGTCATATGATTGTACACTCTCCTTGACAAGCTGCTGATTTTGGGCAGAGGTTTTCTCAAAAAGGATACTTTGAGCTTTTTGATATTCCTCAAAAGAAACTACATCTTTCACAAAGGAAGCCATTTGAGTCTTCGTGTTCCCTATTTCATCCATTGTTTCATTACTTGTTTTGCCAGCATCCTTCGTCTCGGCAAAAACTCCTTCAAGCATGTCCTTATGCTGCTTGATTTCGCCGGCAAGGCTTTCCGAGCTTGGAGTATAAAACTCATACATCGTGTTTTGAAAAGCGATTTCTTTAGCAAGGACATTATCGAACTTCTTACGGATGTCCTCGACTGATTGGGAAACATAGCTCCAATACTGTGTTGAAATATGCTTATTCATTTTGCTCTTTGTCTTCTCTAATTCCTTTTGTACCTTTTCCATGTTCTCTGCATTCAAACTAGGTTGTACCTTGTACTTAATCCCCGCCTTGATAGGCTGTTCATCATCGAATGTATAAATATTCTCTGAGAAATCGGATGGAAAATATATGACTGCATCATACTTTTCATTTGCAAGTCCACTTTCCGCCGTACTCCTATTTACCACAAACCACTCATATTCAGAATCCTTGTCCAGTGTAGTAACAAGCTCTGAGCCCATATAAATGGGATTATTGTTAAATTCAGTGCCATTATCTTCATTAACAATGGCGATTTCACGAGAAGCCGTTTCTGTCTTTTTCATTGGATTTTGACCAATATAAGAAAAAAACAGGATTGGCAGCGCTAAGATCACCAGTATTTTACCGATTAACAGCATCGGTTTTATTTTTTCAGACACTCTCTTGCACTCTCCTTCTTTCTTCACTTAGTGGAATTTGAATTTTACTCTCCTGGCCATTCAACACAAAGTATCCGTAACCCGGCTGTATTTCTTCTTCTTTTCTTGAATAAGAGAGGGTATACAAGCTTTGGTCCGATTTTTTAATAAGCAAAACAGCTTGTCTGACTTGTTTCAATTCGGTTGTCAACGAATCATATCCCTTGGTGAAGTCGTTGGCATTTCCAGCGACAATCAGACTAAACCCAAGATGGCTGTATTGTTTCATCAAACCGCTGATCCTATCCTGAATCCTGCCGTCGATCGTTTGTTGGAGCCTTGAGATGCTATCTATGACAAACATGATCGTTGGGAATTCCAGTTGCTTCATCGGTTTCATTTCCAATGCCGCTAGATAACTTCGTTCACGTTCTTCAAATATTCCAGTGATATGATCGAGCCATTCGGTTATCTGATCTTTTGTCTCCAAATAGCGCACCTTTTCCTCTAAGGCATAAGAAGATAGGCCACGATCCACTCCGTCAAATAAACCAATTTCCCCTATTGTCTGTGTAAGCAACGATTCCAGCAGCACTTTAAGGACATTCGTTTTCCCTTTACGTGACTGTCCTACGACAAGCAGGAATGGATTGGAATTCAACTCCAACAAAACAGGCGTAACGCTTTCCTCTGAAAGACCGATTGGAATGGAATCCTTCTTAATGGCTTGTGAGAAGTAACTCTTGAAGCTGCTGGAATCAAGACGTGCCGGTAACATCCGAATCGCCGGCGGCTTGGCCATTTCCTTATATTTGACCTTATGATCTGCCACGGCCTGTTTCATTTCTTCCAAAACGGCTATATCATCCGCTCCATCGGCTGGAAGATAAACCTGCGTGAGATAGGTTTGGTCCTTCTTCACTAACGCCCTTCCCGGAACAGGTTCATTTTCATAAGGGGTTCTTCCCAAAACCGAATATTGTTCCGAACTGTCCATTAAGTAATGGACGACCTTCGTCTTAAGACTATTCATTAACGGCTGGCGAATCGCATTGATTCTCGTTGCCGTTAAAATCATGAATATTCCAAGTGATTGTCCATCACGTGCAAACTGAACGAATTGCGCTTCCTGGTCCTGCATCTCATCTTTCACTAAGTCAAAATTGTCTACCACGATATAAATAATCGGCAATTTATCTTCCACTAATGCATTATAAAGCTTTATGTTACTAAGCTCCTTTTCTGAAAAAAGCTGCTTACGCCTTTCCATTTCCGCCTTCATGAATAACATGAATTTTTCGATTTTCCTTAGCTCATCGAACCTAAAGTATTCCCCAGTATGAGGCAGCTGGCGCATTGGCAGTAAAGCGCTATTCCCGAAATCGAAAATATAATAATGCAATTCTTCAGGACTGAATTGATCTGCAAAACTAAAGAGAAGTGTCAATACGGTGGTTGACTTGCCGTACCCGGAAGAACCAAAAACACCAACATTCCCATCTTCAATCCAGTTATAGACATAATTTGTCTGGCTCTGCAATTCGGGCTCATCCTTCATTCCCAGGTGGATTTGATTCATCGTCAGGCTTCTTTCAGCATTTCTCGATAAGCGATCTGAAAGAGGAGGCAGCCATGGGCTTGCCAACTTCTTAATCTCCATTTCTTCCTGTGTCGCCACAATTCGGTCCGCCACGGCTTCAATTTCACTAATCTTTTCTTTCCTCTTATTAGTGGTTTGTTCCGTTACATTTGAGATTTGAACAAGTCCAAGGTCCGTGACTAGTGCCACTTCATCCTCAGATCCAACCGTATCCTCTAAATATGGTGCACCGCTCCACGCAGACTGGAACAATTCATAAACCTCGTTATTTCCTACCTGCAAATATCCCCGTCCGGTGACAGTAATATTTGCCGCATCGCTATTTTTAAGAATTTCCTTACTATCATTGGCATCTTGCACTTTCAAGGAAATTTTAAAGCGGGCATTGCTCCAAATCTGGTTATCAATAACACCGCCCGGCTTTTGTGTAGCAAGAATTAAATGAACTCCCAAGCTCCGTCCAATTCGCGCCGTACTCACTAATTCGCGGATGAAATCAGGTTCTTCGTTTTTAAGTTCCGCAAACTCATCTGATATCAAAAATAAATGCGGTAACGGTTCATCCGCTTTGCCTTCTTTGTATAAATCCGTGTAATCGTTGATATGATTGACTTCGTATCGATCAAACATGCGCTGGCGTTTCTTCAATTCGCTATTGATGGAGGCTAGTGCCCTGGCACTGAAGTTCTTGCTCCCCTCAATATTCGTAATGACTCCCAGCAGATGCGGAATCTGCCTGAATGGCTGTGCCATTCCCCCGCCTTTATAATCAATGAGCAAAAAGGCAACTTCATGTGGATGATAATGAACGGCTAATGAAAGGATGTAGGTTTGCAGTAATTCACTTTTTCCCGATCCTGTCGTTCCAGCAACCAAACCATGGGGGCCATGCGCCTTTTCATGCAAATTCAATTCAACCCTATCCGTTTTCCCTTTCAATCCAATGGGAACAGCCAAGGATTTGGAAGACTGATTGGTCCGCCAGTTTTGGCCGATAGGCAGATCTTCCACTTCACGAGCTTTCAATAATTCAAGGAATGATACCGTTTCTGGTATGGAATTGTTCATGCCTTTCTGATGATCAAGTGAACGCAGCGTACGTGCAAAACGCTCATTCCCTTCTTTTGAATGTGCATCAAGTGTAAATGGAGTATGAACGGCCTTCGTTTGCTGGATGAGAATCTCACCCTCAAAATCATTGATATACTTCACTAGTGTATGGACATTTTCCGTCAAACTCTCTTTTGCATCCGCTGCAAAAATCGTCGAGATGCCTAAATCGTCTGTTTTACCTTCTAAATATTCCAATATGACATGCTCCGCAATTAAATTACGATCCGTGACAATAAAGACAAAGTGGGGAGTGAATCTCACCTTCCCTTTGTTCTCATCCAAATCTCTTTCCCTCAATAGCTGATAAATCGAGGTCAGCAGCTGGTCACGTGACTGCTCATTATATATAAAGCCTTTTGCATAGGCATGCGGCAATTGAAAATGAGGGAGCCATTTCATCCATTCCCATTCCTGGTAATCCTTTTCTGGAAAAATGGCCACAAAGCGAACATCATGATAACTATGAAAAAAGGCCAGTTGCCCAATCAGTTGCTGCAGCTCCCGTTTAACAATCGATTCCTTTCCGACCAGGCCCATCGATCCGCTTGATAAATCGATCGATAACGGAAGATCATCCAGGTTTTTGTATACATCCACAAGTTCCTGCGACTGCTCAAGTAAATCATCTATATCCCGATTGGACATATCACTGCTATTTACCGACACCTGATAACTTGATGGTATGGTCGCCGTTCCGATTTTAAAATGCAGAGCATCTTCACTTTCCAAAGTTCGCTCCCATATACGGTCGCTAATGCTGTCAGTCAGCAGCTTCATCCTTTCAAAGGAAGGGTAATGATAGAACAGCACATTCTTTTGTTTTTCAGACAGCTCTTGCAGTTCTTCCCTCTTCTGCTCTAAATACCTTG
The DNA here is from genome assembly GCF_056502895.1 of Bacillus sp. T-10(2022). Lineage (NCBI taxonomy): Bacteria > Bacillati > Bacillota > Bacilli > Caryophanales > Bacillaceae > Bacillus > Bacillus sp. T-10(2022). Next base: position 389,864 of record NZ_CP113518.1, on the reverse strand, counting down.
TATATACACGTTGACGTTTTTCTTCTCTGAGTTTTTGCTTCTTTTTGTCTTTAAAGTATTGTACCGTCGAGGTAACTAAAGTCGTTGTGAACATAACAATCGATATGATGATGAAAATGCCCCGGGGCTGAATGACCGTGATGACCCCCATGACGATTAGCATCATTAAAGGCGGCATAAGGATCAGCCATAACCCTCTATTATTATCTTCCGATTCTTGGCTCGGAAAAGATATCGTCACTTTCTCATCTGGCAATTCGTAGATCATCCTTGGTGTCCGGCGAAATTGTGGATAGTTTTTTTTCATTTCAGAGATTGGCTTCTTCATTTTAGCTAAAGATGTTTCATAGCTCTCGGCACTATGAATCATCAATAAGTCGCCTTCAATCAACCTCAGCACCATATTCGGCCAGCAAATCAGATCACCATTTTGAATGGGAACAGCTTTCGTTACTCTTTCACCATTCAGGAATATCCCGCAGTTTTCCTTTGGCATGAGTAGCCACTGCCCTTTATGGAGCACAAAGGAAACCCCATTGCCGGAAACGGGTCCTTCTTTACGGATAGTCGCTCCCGCCTTGGCCGATAAAGTGATTTCTTTCAAGTTGCCTATATAATAGAGGCTTTCTTCCAATTCCCCAGCCGTATAAAAAATCTCGACCTTTTCTTCTCCTTCATGAAAGGTGAAGCTCTGGAATGGCTGTATATCACCAAGCTTCATGTCCTCTCTAAACACTTCATATCCATCAAGTCCTTCAGGTTTATTCAGCTTGATAGGACCATGTTCAAAGGGAATGGAATATATGGTGATCGTATCCTGCTTTGATGGCCCAATCGTAATTGGACCGTTATGATTATCCTTGATCGTATAGGATTGGTAGTTTCCCTTAGAATAAATCCATAATAAACTCATTAAATCTCACCTCCGCAAAAGGCCCATTGCTCACTCTTTGCTTTTCTCTTTTTCTTCAGATGATTTATTGGAGGAATCCTTACTTTCCTCTTTCTCACCAGAAGCAGGTTCGTTTTCCGCTTCTTCTTTTTCAGCAGGCTTTGCTTCCGTTTTGCCTTTGTCCTCTAAAGTAGACTCTGTTGAAGGCTGGTTCTCATCTTGCTGTTCCTCCAATTGCTTTTTCAATTCCTTTAGTTCATTTTCATATTGGGATAGCTCCGTATCGACTTCTTTAATTTGCGTTTCCTTTTCTTCCCCGGAAAGGTTATCGTCCAACTTAATCTGTTCTTTCAGATTTACGAGTCCATACATAATCAATTCACGATCCTCCATGATTCTCGCCAAATCGATCGCGTCTTCACTCATGCCCCTGCCTATATAAATCCAATATAAGAGATACTGGCTATCAGTCTGCAAAGTGATTGCATTTTCTACATTCTTCTTCCTGACATCACCCAGCGGTTCATAAGCGACGTAGGACTTCGCAAGTTCATATTGAACGACATAAGGCATATTTTTCGGATCGTAGTTCTCCAACCGGTCAATGACTTCACTGTATTTTTGATTTAAAAAGCTTTCACCGCTTTCTACATATGCATCCTGCTTAGGTTGGGAGAAGAATAGTGTGTAAATCGTAAACAATAGCAGCGGCACTAGAACGATCACCGTACCCCAAAGTGTATAACGGCCCGTTTTCCATTTCTTTTCAGGGATATGCACAAATGCTTTTTCTTCCTTCTCTAAAGCATCTATCCGATTTTGAATGACCGTGGAAAGCTCATCCCAAGTCCCCGCTGCCAATATGCTTTGTGATTCGCTCGATAGTTTCAGGGTTTTATGGTAAAGCAGATACTCTTCGAATGCATACTGCCCATCCACAAGCGCTGAAATCGTTGCCTTCGTTTCTTTAAACAGCTCATCCTGATTATGCTCATAAGGAGGCAAACTGTCTTTTACGCCATAATGCAGGAAATATGGGGTCAAGCTTGAATCAAAAACGATATTTTCCGGACAAACGACAAGTTGCAGGCGACTCAATTCATGATTCCTGATTTTCTTCAAGATTTGATAAGACGATAACCATCTACTCAATGGATTTTTATCTTTAGCTTTGGAAAAAACAAAAAAAGAGGCTGGTGGATTTACTCTGATCTGCACCTCGTCCTCTGTCACTTCTATATGTTTCTGGAGAGCATCATCCGCTTCATGAATAAGCTGTAATTCCAGTGGGTCTTGCATCGATAATTTTGCCCGTTGGAAAACGAACAAATGCCCATTATCATCCTTCATCATTGCAGCTTCTGTTTTTTTCTCCAGATATGAGGATTTTTTCTCATCCATTTTATGTAACTCCTTTACCCCTGCTAAAGGGCTTTAGACTTTTTTCCTATAAAGAGTCCACACTTAATCCATTAGAGGATCTCTAGGCGGTCCCCCGTCGTAATTCCGCTATCAAGCAGGGTTTCATAACCTGAACATACGAACTCTTTATTCTGGACCCGCACCCAATAGCCTTCTTTAGGTGCACTGGCAATATCCTTTACCTGCCATATGATTTCCACAACCTTTTTGATGGAGCGGTAATTCGACACTTGCAAATCAAATACTTCCCCTGTATACCTGTTTAAATCAATCGTTAGTTGAATATATATGGAAACCACCTCTTTAAAGCAAAAAAGCACCACGATCTTCATAAAGAGTCGCGGCGCTTTTTCCTAGAAATTTCTTTATCTCATTGACCTAATGATTATCCGCGAATTTGACTAGCAATCTGATTATCTGTGTCTTCAAGGATTTGAGCTGATTTATTCAATTGTTGAGAAACTTCATTCAACAAGCGAGCCATATCCATGAATGAAGGCTTTAATTCTTCGTACTGGCCTACGAAAGCCTCACTGGAAGAACCTTCCCAAATACCAGTTAAATGATCTCTCATTCTATCTAAACGACCAATCATATCCGTTACTTGTTGGCTCTCATTATCATATTGTCTGGCTACATCTTTCAGTTCTGAAGGTGTTACGCGAATTTGTGACATAGAAAAAACTCCTCCTTTTATCTTATATAGTACATTTTAATAGAACCATACATTTTCTGCCATATAAATAACCACAAAGTCGAAAAATGGTAAATTATGATTATGCAAAAAACCCTAAATATGGCATTACGAAAGTCTATGTACCTGTTTTTTCATATTTCCAAACCCATTTTTTAAATATTTTTTAACATTTTACTTATTTATGGTAAAAAAAGTTCCTTATACCCAATATTTCCGAACCACAACCCAATAATATGGTTTTCATCATAATAATAGTGACTTTAGACTTTCCTTTTAATCAAACGTTTGATTAAAGCTTGAATGCCACTATAATAATTCGGCCTGACTCCGATCTATTTATTCAACAGAAACAGGCCATCTCTTCCCAAAGGCTTTGGGAAAAGAGACAGCCTTAATAATTAATACATAATTCAATATCATATAACCCGTTCCAAGAAATGTTTCACAAACCGAGCACCTTCCACATTCGTACAGACGCGGATTCTTGGTTCGCCATCCTTTTGACCGATTGTCCTGCCTGTTTCTTCACCCTCGGTCACCACCTTGACGTTCATCCATTCTGCACTCACAAAACTTGAATCAATCGCTACCCCGACTGCAAGCGGATCATGAAGGGCGCAACCGCCCAAACCTGGATGAGAGTTTTCATATGCTTTCATATAATAATCGGTCATTTCCGCTAAAAATTCGGCGCTTTCCTTACCAGTGGCACGCCAATCATCAAGCTTCGATTTCAGCAGATATGTTTGCAGCGTCACATCAAGCCCCACTAGGGTGATTGGCAGTCCTGAAGTCAATACCTGATGTGCTGCTTCAGGATCTGATATTATGTTCGCTTCAGCATAAGGGGTTACATTTCCTGGTACGTTTACGGCACCGCCCATAATAACGACGTCTTTTACTAAGGACATGGTCATTGGGGCTTTTTTAATCGCCAATGCGATGTTAGTCAGTGGTCCAACTGCAATAATCGTGATTTCATGCGGTCGGCTTTGCACTTGATCGATAATGAAATCTACTGCATTTCCTTGTGCTGCATTGATGGTTGGTTCAAACCGAAGGGTATTTCCTAACCCGTCTTCCCCATGTACATGCTTGGGATACCTCTTCTTCCTTCCGCGCACCAAAGTTTGGTCAGCACCTTCAAAAACCGGAATGCGCCTATTTAATTTCTCCAAAACGGCAAGCGTATTGCGGGTTGATTCAACAACGGGCACGTTACCAAAGCAAGTGGTAAATCCGAGCACTTCCAGTTCAGGGGAATTTAAAGCATATGCCATCGCCATGGCATCATCAATCCCAGTATCTACATCAAATATGATCGGTTTCAATATTTCCACACCTTCCAAAACACTTTTTGAGAGCCTTTTTAACAAATTCAATGCCTCTCTTTTCTCTTTCATATGTATGAAGAATCACTGTTTCCAACTGAATTTTAACATTCAACGATAGGCACTTCCACAGAAAGTTAGGAATAATCATAATTCGCAAACAAATGACAATGCCAGCTGGTTCTTGTTTCTACCAGTAAAAATAGTTGACCGCCCATAAATATCAATGATATAAAAAGTGAAAAGAAGAAGTTGTATCTTAGTAGTGAACTAATTCCTTTTCAACTTGTTTGATGCAATTAAGTCTACTCAAAAGGCAGTTATGAATACATGCGTTACGAATATGATATCCAAGGTGGAAAAAGGATGAAAATGTTTAAATTGATTGAAGATGATCCTTCTGCGTATAAAAAAGGAACAAAATTCTTTTTAATATCACATTCAGAATTCATTGGCGTGAAAAGCTATGTATTACTGGCTGAAGATTTGAAAGGAAAGATCGAAGTAACGGAAGAGGAATTGAGGAATAAATTCGTTTCCATCCATTGATCCCCAACGGCCCATTTAAACTAAAAAACGAGGGAATTTCATTTCTGACTGAATATACTAATACTATAAGGGGGCTTCTCCTAATGGATTGGCTCTTTCGCAACTGTTAAGGCAGGAAGCTATGAATACTTATTTTTAATAGTTGACATGGAAAATCTTCAAACGGACATAATGGTCAAAAGAATTTTTAAATCGCCATAGGATAACCCATTTTATCGCTTCTCATATTATTTATCCTTAGGTTCAAAAGAATAAATCTATTGCTGTAGGGTCTACTAGCGGTCCACTGTTATGGGATGAACTTGTAAGTGATTACAATCAGATGTTGATGACGGTTAATGGCCATTAATTTAGAATAGAACAGCAAGTTAAATACAAAGCAACAGGGAACGATGTCATTCTAATGCTTGTCATTTATCAATTATTGGATGAAACTTTTAGCATTTGATGAAAAGAAAAGAAAAAAACAACTGTTTTTCCGTATGTAATCTCCAGTTGTCGATAAAATGCCAAACAAAGAAAAAACGTATATCGATTATAGAGTTAAATTTTAACAAGAGATTTAACTACATTTACAAAAAAAAAGGATATCCCACATACCCTTTAAAAGCTCCATTTGGTTAAGCTGTAAGCCGCTTAGCCAAATGGAGCTTTTCTATTGGAAGACGATGGGATTGAACCAATGACTGAAAACTGAATATGTGGAAGGAAAGGACATGTACATTATGGTGAATGTTTTCTTGAAAACTGTGATTCTAATGAGCCGGAAATTTTCATCCAGCTCATTTTTGACGAATGCACCAAAACAAACCTTATTTAATAGTCTTTTTACGGGATAATTTTCATCATATTCTATCCCACAGCAGGAGAAAACATTGTTCAAGTCTATACCAAATCAGATGAAGTTCATTCATCAACTATTTGGTATGGCTGCATGGGACTGATTCTAAATACCTCTTTCAAATAAATGCATCTTAGAACCAGAACCGGATATTACCCTTGCCTTCTATTTTTATTGTTTTTTTGATTCACACTATCACCATATAATAATCAAATTTCAATAAAAGAGAGAAGTATTCGCGTATAGCGATGAGGCGCCGCCAGAATGTAAAAATAGGATGTTATCCTCCGGCTTAAAGGTGCCTTTTTGTATTAAATCAATGAGCCCCGCTGCCGCTTTACCCGTATATACCGGATCCAGCAAAATCCCTTCGGTTCTTGCGATAAGCTTGACAGCTTCCACCATTTCAGGTGTAGGCAAAGCATAACCCGGCCCGACATACTCATCAAAACATGTAACGGCCTCACGAGGAATTGAATTTGGAATGCCGATGTGTGCTAAAGTTTCTTTAACTAGCTGATAAACTTTCTCCTCTTGTTCAGCTTTTCCTCTGCTTACGTTTATTCCAATTACTGATATTCCACTTTGGTTTCCATGAAACCCGGCCACTAAACCCGCATGCATTCCTCCACTTCCGCTTACACAAATAACAGCTTTCAAATCAATTCCTTGGTCAAAGGACTGTGCCAAGATCTCCTGGGCGCAAGCAACATATCCCGTCGCACCAATGACATTGGATCCCCCAACCGGAATGATGTAAGGACTATGTCCATTCTCTGTTACCTCTTTAGCTATTTTCTGCATTTCTTGCATTAAGTCAGCTCCATTAGGCACGACTTTGATTTGTTCAGCGCCCAATAAATGATAGAGAAAATAGTTACCGTTAAAATCTGGTTCAGAATTTGAAAGACCCTCTTCCAACACAAGTATGCACTTCATTTTCTCTTTAACCGCTGCCGCTAATGTTAAACGGCAATGATTTGATTGAATGCCTCCACATGTAATTAACGTATCCGCACCTTTATCCAATGCATCTGCAACAAGGAACTCTAGTTTTCTTGTTTTATTTCCCCCAGCCGTCAGACCAAGTAAATCATCTCGTTTAAGATAAATAGAAGGTCCACCAAGAACTTCGGAAAAATGATGTAATTTCTCAATGGGTGTATCTGTTGGTGTATATCGCTGTCTAGGAAATTGTGCTAAATTCATATTAAAACTCCTCAGATATTTTCTGTTTAAGACTGGCCATATTTACATTAAAGAAAGTAGAATATCAATCTGCCTTCCCTTTTCAATTATATATAATTAAATAATAGCCAACGCTTCTATTTCAATAAAAGCATCTTTAGGTAAACGAGCAACTTCAATCGCACTTCTTGCTGGATAATTATCAGAGAAAAACTCTCCATATACATGATTCATCACGGCAAAGTGATTCATATCGCTTAAAAAAACCGTTGTTTTTATTACCTGCTGTAAGCTTGATCCCGCCGCTTCTAAAACCTTCTTAAGATTCTCCAATGACATCCTTGTTTGCTCCTCAATATTATCAGGCATTTCTCCAGTTTCAGGATCAATTGGGAGCTGCCCTGAAGTGTACACTATATTTCCTGCCTTAATACCTTGTGAATAAGGACCGATAGCCTTTGGGGCTTCTTTTGTTATGATTGCTTCTATTATCATATAAACCACCTCTTTTTTTTTGTAATACTATTAATACGGAATAGAATTTAATTTCCTTTTGAATAAAACGCTTACATTCATCACAAGCCTTCCCTCTTATTCTTTGCGCTCAAAATCACACTCCATCAGAGGAACTATTTTTGTTTTCTTAATGATTTTATAACCAAGCCAGAGAAGCAAGAAAATAGGAAGACCTATATACGTGGCGATAATTTCTGCCCAGCTAATTTGATCTCCATAAAAAAGAGTCTGCCCAAAAATGAAAACCACAAAAAATAACAGCGTGATAACCGGGCCCAGCGGGTACCATTTGGCTTTAAACGGCAATTCATTTAGATCTCTGCCTTGGGCTACATAGGCCTTACGGAAGCGGTAATGACTAACGGCAATCCCGAACCATTTGATAAAACCGGTAAGGGCTGAAGCATTTACCAACCAAATAAAAACTGAACCATTTCCAAAAAGGGATGCCAAAAAAGAGGCAAGTCCTATAAAAGCAGTTGTACAAAGGGCCCACATGGGAATTCCCTTCCTGTTAAGCCGTGCAAAGATTCGTGGTGCCTTTCCTTCTTTCGCCAGTGCCCATAGCATACGTGAAGAAGCATACATTGCTGAATTTGCTGCTGATAAAACAGATGTAAGAAGCACTGCATTCATGACGGAAGCTGCAAATGCCAACCCAGCTCTCTGAAGAACAAGCGTGAAGGGGCTGATAGATACATTTTGAACGCCGGATTTAAGCAGGTTTGAATCCGTATAAGGGATAATCAAACCGATAACAAAAATCGTCAACACGTAGAAAATAAGGATTCGCCAGAAAATTGACCGAATTGCTTTCGGTACGTTTTTCGATGGATTTTCGGTTTCACCGGCTGCCGTCGCTATCACCTCAGTTCCTTGGAATGCAAAGCCCGCGATGAGCACAACACTAAAGATAGATACAAGCCCGCCATGGAAAGGAGCATCTCCTTGGGTAAAGTTACTGAACCCAACCGTATGTCCTCCCATAATTCCAAAAATCATGGCAACCCCAATAACGAGAAATACGATGATCGAGATGACCTTAATACCGGCAAACCAGTATTCACTTTCCCCATATGCCTTGACTGATAAAACATTTAAGATTAGCAACAAACCCAGAAAAAGTGCGCTCCACAAGATAGAAGGTGAGTCCGGAAACCAATACTTCATAATAAGAGTAGAGGCCACCAAATCTGCAGGAACCGTTATCGCGGTTGTATACCAATAGTTCCAACCTAACGCAAAGCCTAACGCAGGATCAATATACCTTGAGGCATAGATGTCAAAAGCCCCCGGGACCGGTAAGAAGGCCGATAGCTCTCCTAAACTATTCATGACAAAATAGACCATGATTCCTACCAGAATATATGCAGCAAGCGCTCCTCCCGGCCCCGCAGTGCTAATCGTCGATCCGCTGGATACAAACAATCCAGTTCCAATAGCGCCACCTATAGCCATCATCGTTAAATGTCTGGATTGCAGCTTCCTTTGTAATGATCCTTTTGAATTTCGCTCTTCTAGGGTGTTACTTATCTCTGCTTCTAATTTCCCCATAGTGTATCCCCCTTTTTACTCATAGTTCAAATACTTTGTATGCAAGGCTCATCTGGCTGTTCTTTTGAATAATCTATTTATGATTATTTAGAGAACTTTCAGTAAATTATTAAAATACCTCTACCTTCTGCTTTTGTCCTCACAAAAAACTCAGGCGAGAAATTGATATGAGCACTCTCTCATTTCAAGTAACTTTAAATGAGTAAAATAGAAATCTTTTAAGAAGTTAACATAATTGGTATTTTTCCAACTTGCGATAAAGAGTAGACAGGCTAATCTTTAGTTCCCGGGCAATTTGTTCTTTATCATTTCGGTATTTTTCAGTCAGAAAATAGTTCTGGATTACTTCTTTTTCATATTCAGAAATCATTTCTTCCAAACTTAACCCTCTACAATCGGCAGAGAGATGATCATGTTGAAACAGATATTCAGGTAAATCATGGAATTCGACGATATCTGATTCAGCCATATTGACCATATATTCTACGGCGTTTTCCAACTGACGTATATTCCCCGGCCAATCATAGCGTATAAGCCATTGCTCCAGCATGGGGTCAAGTCTAAGTGGATACCTTTGCATGACCTTACAATGTTTATGAATGAAATGTTCGAGATACAAAGTTATATCATCACGCCGTTCTCTCAAAGGTTTGGTATGGAGAGGGAGGACATTGAGACGATAATATAAATCTTCGCGAAAGGTACCGTTTCGTACCATTTCCTCTAAGTTTCGGTGAGTGGCTGCAATCACCCGTACATTAATCTCGATTGCTTTTTTCCCACCGATTCTTTCAATCTCTCTTTCTTGTAAAACCCGTAATAACTTTGGCTGCAAGAAAAGCGGCATATCACCAATTTCATCAAGAAAAATGGTTCCTTTGTGCGCTAATTCAAATTTCCCCATTTTCCCATTCCGACTCGAGCCGGTAAATGATCCGCCCTCGTAACCAAACAACTCACTTTCCAACAAGCTCTCAGGTATGGCTGCGCAATTTACTGCCACAAATGAATGCATTCGGCGCTTGCTTTCAAAATGAATCGCTTTGGCTAATAATTCCTTTCCCGTACCGCTATCTCCCCTTATCAAAACAGTGGATGGGCTGTTTATAATCCGTCTAGCTTTTTTAATAACATCTTGAAGCCCGGAATCTTTACCAAGAATGTTTTCAAAAGAAATAGCTTTTTGGGGGATCGGTATCTCTTCTTGAATTTTGCAACCCGGTTCTTTATCAGGGTCCAGCATTGCTAATTTATTGACTAACAATGTACTAACATTGCGTAGAAACTGGATCAGATTCTCTGATTCTATAATCATTTTCTCCTTTTGTTCATGGGAAAAACCAATCATGCCGATGACGCCAACTGGTTTGTCTTGCTTTACAATAGGAAACCCGATGGTAGCGAGTTCTTTGCATTGATTTACGAATTTACAACTCCTACACTGCGACTCATCTTTTTTCACATCGTAAACCACTCCAGGCTCCCCTGTTTCCAATATCATTCTGAAAAAGGAGCCTTCCGGAGCCGTTTTGCCAATGAGATCTTTATAGTAGCCAGTTCCGCTAATACGAACGCCCTTTTCATCAAGCACGGTTATATCCAGACCAAGGATTCCTGCTGTGTTCTCAGCGTAATCTTGAATAAACTGCTGCATGCCGATAAAGCCTGCCATATTATCCTCCTCTGCTATTGCGCTTTATGAAATAATAAAATAAATTTATTATAAAATAAATTTCTACGCTTTGCACAAAGAGGAGACAGCTTTTTCTATGCCACCCAGAGCATTTTTCAACATCGAACGTGGACAAGCAATATTGAGCCGCATAAACCCTTCACCTTCCATACCGAAAATCTGCCCTTCATTCATTGCAACCCTTGCTCGGCGCAACATAAATTGATCCATTTCTTCAACTCCCAATTCCCGGCAATCAAGCCATACAAGATATGAGCCTTCAGGCTGGATGACTTTGATTTGCGGGATGTTTTTGCTGAAGTAATTCAGAGTGAACTCCAAATTCTCCTGCAAATATTCAAGAAGCTGATCCAGCCATTCTTCTCCGTGTCGGTAAGCAGCCTCTAACGCAACAACGCCAAATATGTTCGGCGAACCAATAGATAATGTATTCAGTTCTCGATCATACCTATCGCGCAGTTGCTGATTTGGAATAATGATACTTGACGTCTGTACACCCATCAGGTTAAAAGTTTTGCTTGGCGCAATACAGGTAAGAGAATGGTTCGCAAACTCTTCTGATATAGAGGCAAAAGGAATGTGAGTATGTGTCTTATAAACAAAGTCAAAATGAATTTCATCTGCGACAACGAGAATGTTATGCTTCATACAAATCTGTCCCAATCTCGTCAATTCTTCTTTGCTCCATACCCTTCCGATCGGGTTATGAGGACTACACAGAATCAACATTTTTACCGATGAATCTATCTTTGCCTCTAGATCTTCGAAATCTATGGAATAACGCCCATTTTCAAGCTTAAGCGGGTTGTTTACAATTTCACGGCCGTTCGCTTGGACTACACGAGCAAAATGATGGTATACAGGAGGTTGGATAATTATTTTGTCCCCTGTCTGCGTGAAGGACTGAATCGCCAACGATAGGGCTGGAATCACTCCTGGGCTGTGGGTAATCCATTCTTTCTCAATGGACCATCGATGTCTTCTTTTCAGCCAACCAACAATGGATTCCATGTACGAGTCCGGTCTAAGCGTGTAGCCATAAACACCGTGCTCCACACGTTGTTTTAATGCTTCGATGATAGGTTGAGGAGACTGAAAATCCATATCGGCCACCCACATCGGTATAACATCCTTTACGCCAAAATGATTTTCAAGATCATCCCACTTTTCGCAGTCAGTGTTCAGTCGACGGATTTCTTGGTCAAAATTATATTTCATCGAGTATCTCTCCTTCTCATGTTTGCTTGTGTACCTTGCCTCTTTATATATGCAATTGTCATGCCAACCCATTTCTCTTATAAAATCTCCTTATTTTTATAGAATTCCTTGGTTGAATCCCCTAATACCGCGGACATTTTTTAAAAACCCTCTCATCATAAGTATTTACACATTTGCAATCATGGTAAAATTTTCGCATGGATGATAAAATTCAAAGATTTCATTTAGCACCTCTAGTGGGTGGCAACTTCTTCTGTTTACTCCATTCTTCATAACCGCCTGCAAGGCTTTGTACTTCTTTAAAACCATGAACTTGTAGTAGGCTTGCAGCGATGGCGGATCTTCCGCCAGTTTTGCAATAAACCAAAATTGGTTTACCATGCGGAATTTTGTGTACCTGTTCCTGTAAATGACCAAGCATCACATGCTTCGCCTGCGGAATATGGCCTTTCTCCCATTCGCCCATGCTTCGGACATCAAGCACATATATGCTTTCTGTTTGAATTGCGTCATCTATCATGTCCATTGTCACTTCTTCATATTTCATAACGCGTGAACCAGATTCGCCAGCCTGCTCAATGATATATGGTTCCATTGTTGCAATGACGCGATCCAATCCAATGGACTGGAGATCATTTATCATATCTGCCACATCAGCATTGCATGCTAGAAGATATATATGCTGGTCATAATCCAACAACCATCCCGCCCAAGTTACAAATGATTTGTTATAAGGGATATTAATTACCCCTCGTATATGCTTGGTGGCAAATTCACTGGCTGGACGCGTATCAATGACAATTCCCTGTTCCGTCCATTCCTGCACAATATCTATTGAAACCTCCATATGATGTGGCGTTGCCATCCTACGAATTTGCTGCGCTCTCTCTTTATTCAACCGCTTCATCATTGAAAAATAAGGGGGGGCCTCCGGCTGTCCAGCCAACAGCGCTTCTATAAAGCGATCCTCATTATCATATTGCAATGCCCAATTTGTCCGTTTTTCATATCCGATGGTTGACGACGGGATTGCACCTAACGCTTTTCCACAGGCACTGCCCGCTCCATGCCCTGGCCATACTTGCAGATAGTCTGGAAAGTTTTTAAACTGTTGCAATGACCGAAACATCTTGCGTGCCATTTTTTCTGAGGAACCATGTACCCCTACGGCTTTTTCTAATAAGTCGGGACGCCCCACATCACCCACAAATACAAAATCTCCGGTAAATATGCCGAGCGGATCCTTGGTAGATGCACCCCCATCTGTTACGAGCAGCGATATATGTTCAGGTGTGTGTCCTGGTGTATGTACCACCTCAAAATTCATATTCCCAATAGAAAATACATCTCCATTTCTTAGAAAGCAGTGTTCATACCCAGTTGCGTACTCATATTTCCAGTCCGCCCCTCCTTCATCAGACAAATACAATGTGGCCCCAAGCCTTGAAGCTAGCTCCTGTGAACCAGATAAAAAATCCGCGTGGATGTGCGTTTCCGTTACACCCACGATCCGCACACCATGTGCTCTAGCCGTTTTAATATAAGGTTCTATATTACGTGACGGATCAACAATGATCGCTTCGCCAGTAGCCTGACATCCCACAAGGTATGAAGCTTGAGCCAGTTTCTCATCATAAAAATACTTGAGTAGCATAAATCATCCTCCTTTTAAGGGTCTTACTTACTTTTGTTTTGTTATGCCTATCAGAAATGTTATTACATCATACCTTTAAGCATCCCGTTCCAATACATAACGGGAAGCAAGTTTTTCTTCAATACATACATACTGAACCTCTCACGGGATTGATCGATAGGAAAGGTTTCTTGCGGCTTTAAATCATAATTGAATTCAGCCAGTATAAGCCGCCCGTATCCAGTAACAAGTGGACATGATGTATAGCCGTCATATTTATGAACCATTTGTTTGGCACGCATTCGATGAAGTAAATTTTGCACAAGCACGGGCGCTTGTTTGCGAATTGCAGCCCCTGTTTTTGACGTAGGCAAGTTTGTGCAATCCCCTATGCCAAATATATTGTCAAAGTGTTCATGCTGCAGCGTATATTTATCTACATTCAGCCAACCATTACTAGCTGCGAGCGAACTATTCTTGATAATATCAGGGGCGCTCATCGGTGGTACCACATGAATCATGTCATAATGCATATCCACACGCTCTTTTGTGTTCAGATTTTCAAATGTTGCTCGTTTCTTGTCACCATCAATTTCAATGAGATGATGCATAAAACATGTCTCGATTTCTTTTCGTTCAATTATTTTATTTAGTGCCTGTTCATATTTTTTCACATTGAATATGGATGGGCTACCTGAAACAAAAATAACCGAAGATTGCGGGCGAACTCCTGATTTTCTGAAATAATCTTCTGCCAAATACATAATCTTTTGAGGAGCTCCACCGCATTTTACCGGCGTGTTCGGATTGGTAAAAATGGAAGTCCCCCCCTTAAAGTTTCTGATCGCCTCCCAAGTGCTATCAACATAATCATAAGAGTAATTACTACATACCCCATTCTTTCCAATACTCTCTTTTAACCCCTTGATTTCATGCCAGTTAATTTGAATCCCGGCAGCGACAACTAGATATTCGTAGTGCAGTTTCTTTCCGGATGCTGTTACAACAGCATTTTCATCCGGCTGAAATGTGGTAACCGCATCCTGTACCCACACGGCTCCGCTCGGAATAACGGATGCTTCCTCCCTTTGTGTCACAGTTTTGTCAGCTTCGCCAGCTCCCACAAGTGTCCATAATGGCTGATAATAATGTTTCGTCGCAGGGTCAATGATGGCAATGTTTCCGCTCAGAGTGCGAGATTCACGCAGGAGACGGGCTGCAACCGTAATTCCGGCACTGCCCCCTCCTACAATCAAAATTTTGTAATGTGTCTCATTCTTCATATTTGCCATTCTAATCTCCTCATCTCAATTTTATAAAGTAGCTCACCTATCTAACACTCCAGCATTAATGATTTGCATGTAAATGGAGACCAACATAACAACACCGGAAAATACATAATGGAGCGTACGCTGCTGTTTGCTTAAGAGCACTGCCAGCCAAGTTCTGACTGTTCCGCCGACAAATCCCCATCCAACAAATGCGAGCATAATCCCCTAAAGCAAAAAAGTTATATTAAAAGTTATATTCTTCTCTTCTAGCCCTAAACGCTGTATAGTTCCTATGCAAAAAATAAGTTGATAAAACCGGTGATTTTGAATATATTGCCAATAAATATTGAGTAACTATCAATATTTATTGGCTTCAGATTGATGCGGGTCTCTGATTAACGTTACAAAGTAGAGCAGCTCTAATTGAGTTTCAGTATTGGATTTGTATGGAGGCGGCACCGAAATCTTTTTGGATAGCGCCCTCCCAATTAAATACTAGTAAATGATTATCTTTTTAATTTTCCACTTTCTTCTACGATTTGATTGAGAAACTGTTCAACCTCTTCCTGGCTTTTTCCGATTTTACTTACAAAGCGATTAAGTTCCTTCCCTTCTTGAAAAGCAATAAAGCTTGGGATTCCATACACATCTAGCTTCTCTAATAGTTCAGGAAAATGGTCTCGATTTACTGCGATCATATCTATTTTTTCTTTATACGCTTCTTCTACAATTGGCATGAATAAATTGGTATTCTGACAGTCTGGGCACCATTCAACATAAAATTTGGCAACAACTGGTTTTGTTGATAAAATTGCCTCGTCAAACTCTTGCTTAGTTTTGATCTCTTTCATAATTACAATCCTCCCTATATTTTGTTCTCAATGTTATACTGATTGTCTCTCCATTACTTGATCGCTCTTGCATCAAGATATCTTTCGCAATCCAGAGCAGCCATACAACCACTTCCTGCAGCAGTAATTGCTTGGCCGTATTTATGATCTTGAACATCCCCGCAGGTAAAATACACCAGGAATATTTGTTTGTACCAGGATTCACGATGATATATTCCGTATCGTCCCGTAAATTGATCCACATCCGCCGAGCAAACCAAGTACGAATCCGACAATAGTTCCTGAAACAATGGAGAGTAGTACTTCAATAGTCGTCATTTTCTCTCCTGAGACTCTTACCAACAAAGCTGAATAGTTGGCTATTCAGCTCTCCCTCCTTTCTTGATTTACTCTTATTTATATAAGCAAAAATCATGCCAACTAATTTCTCCTGTAAAACCGCTTGTTTTGCACCCCCCACACTTTATAAATTCTCAATTTTGCCACCATTCCTCTTAAAAAGACTTTCTCATCAAGCTTGAAGCCTTCTTAGGAATAGGAACTATTTTTGCACCTGTAATAAAATAAAATGGTTCTTTAACATAGCGGTTAACAAGAATTTTTATTTTCGCTTCGGTTAACAGAAATAGGATACATAAACAATGTTAATGTGTTACTTCTGATGAAAGAAAAAAATCGCCTTCAATTTATTTAGGCGATTTAACGTTACTGGTATTATAGAATTTAAAACTGGATGTATATACTGCCGTCCTTCAGTTCAGTCCTAAGCCAGGCTCAAAAGAGAGCTGGATAGGTCTTACATGAACAGAATTTGTGGCTAACTCTGACGGAAGATTTATTACGTACCTTTACTTCATTTTTTGTTATTTTTTAGCGACACTTCTTAATCTTCCATACACCACGTTTATCTTTAAAAAGCTTTATTGGACACCTGCTTTTTGCGTATCACTTTTTAAACCAAATCGCTCACGAGGCTGACAATATGACTATCCCTCATCCAACTACAAACGATTGACTTCTCGCATTAATTCTTCGCCCCATTTTTTGCCATAGAAAAACCCCCTCCCAGGTAAACTGTTAAGAACATTTTATCATGTCCTCTTTTTCCTCAGTCTACCTGTAGGGGATAATACAAAATTTCTTC
This sequence comes from Bacillus sp. T-10(2022), assembly GCF_056502895.1. Taxonomy (NCBI): domain Bacteria; kingdom Bacillati; phylum Bacillota; class Bacilli; order Caryophanales; family Bacillaceae; genus Bacillus; species Bacillus sp. T-10(2022). Next base: position 373,064 of record NZ_CP113518.1, on the reverse strand, counting down.
TTTTTTCTTATTTTAAGTCTTCAATCGAATCAATATCGACGTAATCCGGTACGACCAGACCAAGCTTTGTTCCTTTTAAGTTTGGTCCAAGGTCAACCATTTCATCTTTGTACTTATTATAGTATTCAAGATGTGTTCCCGGAAGCCATGCAGCCACCATTGCGTCCGCACTTCCGTTTGCTACGCCAGCAAACATCGGCCCCACTTCAACCTGACTTAATGTTACATCATAGCCATTCTGCTCCAGCACTTTGCTAATCACATTGGTACTGGCAATTTCAGTGTCCCAGGCAACATAAACCAGTTTGATCTTTTCACCATTTCCTGATTGTGCACCTTGGGTCCATTTGGACACTTTGTCCTGATTTTTCTTTATCCATTCTTCTGCTGCTTCTGAAGGAGACATCCCATCAGCAACCTTGACCATTACATCTTCCATATCTTTTGTTTCCCAGTAGAATTGATCAAGAATTTTATAGGCACCAGGCGCATCCTGTTCAAGTCCTTTTCTGGCAATGGAATTGATGTTTTCAGCCTTGCCGAAGGATCCATTCGGATCTTCGAGATATTTCAAGTCATATGTCGAGAACATCCAATGCGGTGACCATCCAGTAACGACGATCGGTTCTTTTTTATCAATTGCTTTTTTCAATTCTGCAACCATCGCTGCCGATGACCCTTCAACCACATTCCAGTCATCCAGCTTATAATCATCTATAGCCGTTTTAGTCAACTTCATTATTCCTGCTCCAGGTTCAATTCCGATGATTTCATAATTGGCTTTGGCAGCAAGACTGTTTTGATCCCCGTCCACTGCTTTTTCTTTTGTAAAAGTACTGAATAGTGCAGTACCCACAAAAAGTAAAGCCAAAATCGTAAAAATGATTTTCCTGCTAACGATATGCTCGTAAGCTGGCTTACGAAGGTTTTGCGTGATACGATCGAGTATGATTGCAATGATTACGATGGATAATCCTGCTTCAAATCCTTGCCCCACATTAATTTGGCTGACAGCCCTGTAGACATCCGCCCCAAGTCCGGGTGCTCCAACCAATGAGGCTGTAACAACCATGGATAATGCCAGCATGATGCTTTGGTTAACTCCCGCCATAATCGTTGGAGTAGCCAATGGTATTTGTACCTTGAATAACTTTTGGCTGCTGGTTGAACCAAATGCATCAGATGCCTCTATCAAATCATTAGGCACTTCCTGAATCCCAAGATTGGTCATTCGGATTGTCGGTGCGATCGCGAAAATGAATGACGCGATGATTCCAGGCACTACCCCTATTCCAAAGAATAAAATCGAAGGAATCAAATAAACGAAGGCAGGCATCGTTTGCATGAAATCCAAGATTGGGGTTACGATATTGCGCACGGTTTTATTTTGGGCACACCATATTCCGATCGGTATCCCAATCAATATGGTGAGGAATCCTGACAAAATAACGATCGCCAGTGTTTGGATGCTTGATTCCCAATAACCAAGATTATCAATCAATAGTAAGCTGATTAATGTAAATAATCCCAATGTCCATTTGCTTGTATAGGTAACCAGAAGGGTCAGGACGATGATTAAAATGATCGAAGGTCCTGCACTCATTACATCGACCAAGATATTCAATAAACCCTCAATCACATTCGTTATAAATGTAAATAATCCAGCAAATACAATGGTAATCCAATCCACTAAAGAATCGACCCATGCTCCTAGTGGGATTTTCGGCATATTCATTGAATTATTCACTCTCCATTTCATTCAAGGAATCTTTATTTCCGGCCAAAGCACCAATAACGGCACCGCGGAGAAGAATTCCTTTAATTCTGTTCTGATCATCGATGACTGAAATTGGCAAGCTTGAAGTCGCCATCACATCCATGAGGTTTCCAAGTAATTCATCCTCTTTTACAGTTGGGATATCGGTTGTCATCACTTCAGAGATCGATTGGTTATTACTCATTGCCTGACGTGCCTGTTCAGCAGTCACGGCCCCCAATAACTTCTGCTTCCTATCCACAACGAAAATGCTGGAATACCCTTGTTTGCGCATGATTTCCAAGGCAACCCTCGGGCCTCTGTCCACCGCAATCTTCTCTGGGCGTATCATCACATGAGACGCTGTCAATACTTTTGATAGATCAACATCTTCCACAAACTTCTCGACGAATTCATTGGCCGGATTCATCATGATTTGTTCAGGGGTACCCAATTGAATTACACTTCCATCTTTCATAAGGGCAATTCTATCCCCGATTCTTAATGCTTCATCAAGATCATGGGTAATGAAAATGATCGTTTTTTTGTACTGATCTTGGATTTGAATCAGTTCATCCTGCATATCCTTACGAATCAATGGATCAAGGGCACTGAAGGCTTCATCCATCAGTAGGATATCCGTATCACTGGCGAGTGCCCGGGCTAACCCAACCCTTTGCTGCATACCGCCGCTAAGCTGTGATGGCATCTGATTTTCGTAGCCTTTCAATCCAACGGCCTCAAGAGCCTTCATCGCATTTTCATGACGTTTTGCCGGATCCATTTTTTTAATTTCGAGCCCGAATTCAGCGTTTTCCAATATCGTTTTATGCGGAAATAAAGCAAAGTTCTGAAAGACCATGCTTATTTTCTTTTGTCTGACTTCCCTTAACCGGGCCGCGTTCATCTTCACGATATCTTCATCATCAATTAAGATTTCACCCAAAGTGGGATCGATCAAACGATTGAACATGCGGATCAAAGTGGATTTCCCGCTTCCTGATAGGCCCATGATGACAAAAATCTCGCCGGGATAAATCTCGAAATTAACATTATTCACTCCGACCGTTTGTCCCGTTTCCTTCAAGATTTCTTTTTTCGTTTTGCCTTGCTTCAATAAGTCTGTTGCTGCTTTTGGAGATTTGCCAAAAATTTTCGAGACATTTCTGACTTCTACATTCGGCTTCATCAAGTCACCTCATTCTAATAGTTGCCCATATGATATTCAGTTTTGCTGAATTCCCCCGTTTTATGCGAGTGATGATTATTAATGCACAAGTATCTTGAAATAACCGAAATTCTACCCTAATGCTTTTTCTTCAAAAAAAGCGGAAGTGACACTTATTCAGTGCACAGGGCATAACGTGCATAGAAAAATAATCTATATTTATTATTCCCAAGAAGTACTTCTTTACTTGGATTATATTATGTGTGATAAATTGAGCATTTCAAGTAGGAAAAAAGAGGTGCAATCACAACTGAGGAAACAAGCAGGCACAACATATACCAACTGTAATATAAACGATTTCCACTTAGAGTTTTGTCCAGATGGACTTACGACTACCCTCTAATGTATTTCATTTCCTTAACCAGGTGGAATGATACTTGCAGTGCAGTATAACACCAAAACGCATAGAAATATGATTATGGGATTCCCAATGTGTCTAATTTGAGCTTGCAGGGAAAAGAGGTGCAATACAACTGAGGAAACTAACAGGCACAGCATATACCAACTGAAATATAATGGTTTTTTTTTTAGAGTTTTGTCCAGTCCCAGCACACGGAATGAACCTGTATCCCTAAAGTACTTCATTACCTTAACAAAGAATGAATATAAATTCAAATGATGTGGGGCGGAATTGTTGTGTATATACGGTAAGATAGTGCACCTTATGAAAGTGGCACCACCCCTCTAAAAACATTGATTTATCAACGGTTAAAGCAAAACCGGGACATCGAAACATATTTTCGGACAAACGATTTATCATTTTTTTTAAATGGGAAATAATCTTACAATCGAATACTCTTCGAGGACAAAACCAGAAGTACAAAAAAAACGATATATGGCTACTTTAGTTAGTGGATTGCCTTCTTTCAATTAATCCGTTCACAGAGCTTCTTTGGCTGTACAAGCTTTCAATGCTGCAAAAGATATTCAATAAAAAAATACAGTCCATCACTAACATGTATTTTTACTAAACCGGTGTGACCAATCGCTACACCTCTATTGCTTTACTGTTCATTATCAAGATTTTATTTCCAATATTTTTTGTTATTTTAAAATCCGGCAGGTAACAACCGTATTTCCCCAAATGAATATCCTAACATCACTAGATTTCTTGTTAAACAAAACCCTCATTTTCACTTACCAATTCATAATTTCTATTACTTATAGATTCTTTCTGTGGTATTGCTGCAAATGAAGAGAACCTGAGAGAAAATGTGGAAACCAACGTCGGTATCATCACGGCAATCAGTCCTCATATCGGCTACGAGACAGATTTCCATTTTGCTCGCGAAGCTGTGGCTACAGGAAAGTCCGTGAGTTGTGTATGAAGCATGGGGTTCTTGAAAAAGAGGAACTGGATGGCATTTTGAATCCTTATGAAATGATTCATCCCGAGATTGCAGGTGCGCATCCATTGTCGAGAACATAAGATATAACAAGTATTTGAAAGTACTTTAGGTTTTGTTAAGAAATATAAAATAGAGATTTCCTGTTAACTTGGAGATTATGTGGCTAATCAAACAATTTATGAGTACATTCTTTTTTTCAACTTCACCCCTGGTGAAGTTGTTGCCGTTATAATCCTAAGGAACTTAGATTTGGTCTACTATTTGAATTATGTCCTGGTCCTCGCTTATTACTCCTTTATCAAAAAACAACCTCGTGTTAAATCGGTAGGATATGTGCTCTGATGACAGGGCAGCGGAAACCGGCAACTGGAATGAAAATGGAATAAGGATTTCCTGCTTCTCCTCTATAAATTTTGTTGTCAGTATGGTTGTGGTGTCAAAGATCCGTTGCACATTATTCACCTTGTCTAGCTGCACTAAGTCACACTCCAACCGTTTTATTTTTTGCTCACAGATTCCTCCTATTATGTAGTATTCACCTGTTATCCGTTCTCCCAGTCCATACATTACCTTAGGCAATTTAAGGTCGATTACAGCTTTTCCTACTCCTAATTGTGACAGATATCTTCTCAACAACAAGTTGTTTTCCCTCCTGGAATTTTACTACAACACTTAAAAATGATTAATGTTTGGTATTTAAGTTACTCGTCCCCATCACCGAAAAAACCACCAAAATCTTCAAACTGTTCATCCACATCAAACATTTCTTCTTCTACGCCGAGGGCATCAGTAGCCCCTTCAAACATTTCATCCATATCCAAACCATCTATCATTTCGCTAAGCAGCATTCCACCCAATACTCCTGCGGCTAATCCTCCAACCATGCCCCCAACACCACTGAATTTATTTCCTGTATGTGAATATTGATCATGGTAAGAAAATGGACGCGTGAACAATTGAGGCTGTTCCACAACCTCTGAAATTTGCTCTTGTAAAAAATGGGTAAGCTCTTGATGTTCCTCTAACAGTCTATGATCAATAACAATTTCCCGTTTGGCTTCAATTTCTTGATGCCCATTTCGACAATCGATTTCCATAAACACCTGCTCTACATCTTCTTTCGAAGAAACCCGTATCTCTAATTCATTGACCTGGCCGGCAAATTGAGCAGTAGGAAAGAATGAGAATTCCTGTCCATACGCATCCACTTTTCCTGAAGTAGGTTTTTCCCGAAAACCCAACTTACCAAGTGAGTTGAAAATGGCTTCTAGTTCCTTTGGAGCCTTAAGGACCAATGCATCTACATCAATGTGATCCAATCCACCTTGAATATCTAAGTGAGTATCGAAAAAGTAAGAAATCGAACCTCTTGTCAGAGGAAGATCTTGGGGGATATTGTAAGTGAAATCAAAATGTTTCTCTTCCTTTTCCTTAATGGTAAACGGACCGCTTAAAGGTACAGATGACACTTTTTTCGTGACACTTTCCCCGTGTTTTGTCCTCACTTTAATCATGAAGCCAACTGCTAACTGGTTAATTTGTTGTTCCACTTCTCCGCCATGTAAAATTACTTCCCCTTTTAGTGTCTCACCAGCATAATAAGAACGGTTTTCGTAGCGTAAATCGACAGTTGCTGCACCTTTCCCTAACTTAGCCATAAACTTCTTAAACATTTGGTTCATTCCTCCTTTAATTTGCTTAGTCTGTTATGATAATTTCACTTTCGGTTGAACCCATCAGTTTATACGAATATATAGCTCTTAAAGTTTCATTCACCTTCCATTTTTCTAATATTGTCCTCTTGAATATTATGTGTTCCTAACTGCCCCTTTAGATTAAAAAAACTATTAATCTTTATCTATTTACAATCTGATAAACCAATAAAATATTATCCAAGTAAGAATGAGCCCATTCAATTATATTAGTAATTGCATATTATGAGCTTACACCAACTAATGGAAGTATTAGCTTTATTAAATGACGATTTGCTATTTGGTAAATCGTTCTTTCTAAGAATTGGAATAATGGTGAGCGATAAATAATGATTACGCTCATACACTTCAAACAACCGTTCTGTTAAAGCTAAGTAACCTTTATCCCCTTTATAGAAAGATAATAAGAAGTCTTTAATGTTTGTATACTCGGTTTGTATACAAGCCTTTGTAATTCCCGTCAATAAAATCGTAAGTTTCTGATTTTCCAGGTAAAAATGCATTCATACAGGAATAGATAATTTCATAATGAAGCACCCACCAAATAAAATCTTTATTCTCTAGAATGATTTCTGCTTGTATAAAACTTTTTAAGAAAAGCTAAATATCACGCTCCATATTTTAAAGAATGGTGAGCGTAACTTGTAATACAGCGGCCTTACCACAGGAGGATTGATGAAGATGTATCCATTAAAAAGAGAAAAAATAGAATCGAACTCTTTTTTTGAAATAGACAAAAGCTTAACTCCCATCCCTTTTACTTGTAAATCATGTGGGGAAACCTATGATGAATCTCTTATGAAAATAGAATTGAATGTATGTCCGAAGTGCCAATATCACTACCCCGTTACAGCATATGACCGCATTTCAATGCTTACAGATAGTAGTTCTTTTTCGGAATTCAATAAACGTTTAATTTCCGTTGACCCGTTGAACTTCCCTGAATATAAAGATAAATTAATTTCTGATAAGAATAAGACTGCATTAAATGATGCGGTTATTACTGGGGAAGCTTCCATAGGTGGCTATCCGGTTGTGATTGGTGTCATGGATTCTCGTTTCCGTATGGGAAGCATGGGATCAGCAGTCGGTGAAAAAATCACAAGAGCCATTGAGGAATCATTAAAAACACGAAAACCATTTATATTGTTTTCAGCAAGCGGCGGAGCTCGCATGCAAGAAGGAATTCTTAGTCTCATGCAGATGGCAAAAACAAGTGTTGCTTTAGAACAACTAAACTACGAAAAAATTCTTTTCGTATCCGTTTTAACCAATCCTACAACGGGTGGAGTTTCTGCTAGTTTCGCTTCATTAGGTGATATCAATATTGCCGAACCACAAGCTTTAATTGGCTTTGCAGGAAGACGCATAATTGAACAGACTATAAGAGAAGAACTTCCAGAGAATTTTCAAACCTCTGAATTTTTATTGGAACATGGGCAACTGGATATGGTTGTAAATAGGAGTGAATTAAAACAATCATTAACAACCATTTTAAAAATCCATCATCTCAATTTCAGGGAGTGTTTTAAACGATGAATTTGCAAGAATTAAAACAACTGGAAAATCAAATTGCTGAACTGAAAGAGGTGTCTACAAAGCATAATCTTGACCTTAACGAAGTATTAAAAAATCTTGAGCAAAAAGTCAATGAAATCAAAACTCATCTTAATGAGAATATGGAAGTTTGGGATAAAATTCAATTATCTAGAATTCAACAACGCCCTACTACTTTAGATTTTATCCACCATATTTTTGATGACTTCATTGAACTTCATGGTGACAGACTTTATGGGGAAGACCCTGCATTAGTTTCAGGAATAGCTACCTTCGAAGGAATGCCTATAACTGTTTTAGGAAATCAAAAAGGTCAAAATACAAAAGACAATATCTATCGCCGTTTTGGCATGTCGCAACCTGAAGGCTACAGAAAAGCCCTAAGAATTATGCAACAAGCCAATAAGTTCAATCGCCCCATCGTAACATTTATTAACACGCCAGGAGCCTTCCCAGGACGTGAAGCCGAAGAACGTGGACAATCTCAAGCTATCGCCCATAATCTTCGTGAAATGGCTAGTTTTGGAGTACCAATCATTTGCTTTGTAGTTGGTGAAGGTGGGAGTGGTGGTGCGTTGGCTCTAGGGATTGGCAATCGAATCTACATGCTAGAAAACACATTTTATTCGGTTATTTCACCTGAAGGAGCAGCAGCAGTGTTATGGAAGGATGCCACACAAGCAAAACGAGCAGCTGAAGTATTGAAAATTACGGCTAAGGACTTGATGGAGCTAGGGGTGATTGATGAGATCATCAAAGAACCTGTTGGAGGAGCACATATTGACATCCCACTTCAATCGCAATTTATCAAAGAAACATTACGAAAAGCATTACAAGAACTTGGTCAATTAGATAAAGGCATTCTACGCCAACAACGTTTTGATAAGTTCCGCAAAATTGGTGAGTATATGGAGGAAAGGACATTTAAATAAGTTGATGAACAATTATTTTCCAACATGTTCATAGACCATTTCATATAGACGATAGACTCAACAATACCTTCATATATTTTGTAAGACAAAATATATTATCAATGTCTTTCCTCCCCAATTACCCTGAATCATTATATATCCTTTTGTTACATTATTCATGGCCATGCCAAGTAACCCTCCAAACCCTTTTGGAAGGGCTTATCTCTGTTTTACAAAACCGTTAATTAATCTATATCTAGGTAAGTCTCTTTCCTATTAAACAAAGCATAAATTCAATGAACCTCTCCAACTTCATCGAACGACTTCACGCTTTAATTCTACTGTATATGTTTTAAATGTTTGTCCCTTTTCCGCCATAAAAAAATCCCCTCCAGGTAGATTATTAAGGACATTTTGTCACTCTACTTGTAGGGGGATAATGGGATACTACCAGTTCTTAAAAAAGGAATATCCCTAAAATGAAATTGATATAGTTTGTATTGATTCAATCATCTCCAACTGTTACTACGGCTTAATCGACTGGAACAGATGATCATTTTTTCATCACTTCAAATTATTGTTTATTTTGTTTCTTGGCGGTAAGGAACCTTGTCATTTAAAGGCTGCTAACTTTCTTTACATAGAAAGTTGTATTTATTAATAATTAATCCAAATAAATTATTAAAATAAGCCTTATGTCTATTTTGCATTCCTATGTTCATCAAAATCAATTTTGCAATCCTTTAGCGGAATTACTTTTGTTTTCTTAATGAACTTATATCCAAGCCACATTACCAGAAAGAATGGGATGCCAAGATAGGCAGCGAACACACTGGCCCAGTTAATTTCAGCGCCGATAAAGGCCTGATAGTTTTGCGCCGATAAAACGAAAAAACAAAGAGCAAAGGAAAATATCGGTCCGAAAGGAAACCACTTTGACTTATAGGGAAGATCGTCCAGTGAATACCCTTGAGCAATATAAGCTTTTCTAAACCGGTAATGGCTCGCCGCTATACCTAGCCAAAATATAAATCCAGTGACTCCAACCGCATTCATTAGCCAAATATAAATAACTCCATCACCGAAAACGGAAGCAAAAAAGGCCAGCATCCCTACAAGTGAAGTGACAACCAGTCCCCAAATGGGAACGCCGCGCTTGTTAAGCTTCCCAAAAATACGCGGTGCCAGTCCTTCTTTTGCCATTGAGTACAACATTCGGCTCGTCACGTAAAGACTCGAATTTCCAGCGGATAATACGGCTGTCAAAATGATGGCATTCATCACGGAAGCAGCAAATGCCAGTCCCACTTTTTCAAACACCATCGTAAATGGGCTAACCATGATCGTGTGTCCTTGCAGACTGCCATTCGTATAAGGAACGATCAGTCCAATAACAAGTATGGCCAGGATGTAAAAGAGGAAGATTCTCCAAAAAATGCTGCGAACTGCACGAGGTACATTTTTTGCCGGGTCTTCACTTTCACCGGCTGCAACACCGACTATTTCTGTACCTTGAAAAGAAAATCCAGCAGCAATGAAAATACCCAATGTAGCCAAAAAACCACCGGCAAACGGAGCGTCACCAACTGTGAAGTTTTTAAAACCAATCGCCTCTCCGTTCATAATCCCGAATATCATCAATATTCCGACAACGATAAAAATGATGATGGTTGCCACTTTAATGAGGGAAAACCAATATTCCCCTTCGCCATACCCTTTAACGGATACGTAATTCAATAAGAATATCAAAACTAAAAACAAAGAACTCCATAAAAAAGACGAGCTGTCAGGAAACCAAAACTTCATTACCATCGTTGCGGCAGATAGTTCCGCGGCAAGTGTCATCGCCCAAGTGAACCAATAGTTCCAACCAAGCGCAAACCCTAATGCTGGGTCGATGAAACGCGTAGCATAGGTACTGAAAGCTCCGCTGACTGGCATAAATGATGCCAGTTCCCCAAGGCTTGTCATAATAAAATAAACCATTATACCAATTACGGCGTAAGCGACCAAAGCACCGCCAGGTCCTGCAGAGTGAATGGCCGGCCCGCTTCCGAGAAACAGCCCTGTACCAATTGCACCGCCTAGCGATATCATCGTAAGGTGGCGCGCTTTCAGCTTCCTTTGTAAAGTATTTGACGGCTGGTTTTTTTCATTTATGACAGGTGGTTGCAATTGCCGATTTTCCAAATTAGATTCCCCTCCAAAAATGCATTTTTAATCTAGCACGAATAGGTAAAGCCGATCATTCCATCAATGGTCACTTCCTGCATTTATTACTATTTCAAGGTCATTTTCTTTAATGCCGAGACCTTTTTGGATTTCTGGGATCTATGTAGCATTTAAATAACGATGTTAGGCTTAAAACCCAGTTCAAAGGGCTATAAGCCTAACATTCATTCGGATATTCCGCACTTCATATTATGTTGTAGGTAAACTCCTATGAATAAATGAATTCCAATCGATTTGATGTAACCAGCTTGCCGTTGCTTCAATATCTTTAGAAAAGATACGATCTTGTGTAATGCTTGGAATGAGCTTTCTGGCTTCCGTATACAACTCTTTTGTAAACGGAGCCATCTTTTCTGTTCCGCGGTATTCCACCGCCTGCAAGGCACAAATGAGCTCAATCGCCAAAACGCGGCGTACGTTCTGAATGATTTGATGCGCGTGTCGGGACCCAATCGTTCCCATGCTTACATGATCTTCCTGGTTCGCTGAAGATGGAATGGAATCAACACTTGCAGGATGTGCGAGTGTTTTATTCTCAGAAACTAGTGAAGCGGCACAATATTGCATGATCATCGCTCCCGACTGCAAGCCAGGTGACGGACTTAAGAATGGCGGTAAATCATTCAGCTGAGGATTGACGAGTCGCTCAATGCGGCGCTCTGAAATGTTCGCAAGCTCGGCAACAGCGATTTTCATGAAGTCCATCGCAAATGCAATCGGCTGGCCATGGAAGTTCCCCCCTGAAATAACCTTTTCCCCATCGTCAAAAATAAGCGGATTATCCGTCGCAGCATTCATTTCGATTTCCAGTTTTTCTTTTACATAATCAAGTGTTTGCCATGATGCCCCATGCACTTGCGGAATGCAGCGGAGCGAATAAGCATCCTGTACCCGCAGTTCTCCTTGCTTGGTGATAAGCTGGCTGCCGTTGATCATGCGACGAATCCGTTCCGCGACCTCTGTTTGCTGGCGGTAGCCTCGTGCTAGATGAACATCGGCATCAAAGGCATCTTCTATGCCGCGTAAACCTTCTAACGTCAGTGAAGCGATCGCTTCAGTTTGATGTGCCAGCTGTTCGGCTTCAATGTAATTTACGAGGCCCATCCCAGTCATGGCCTGTGTTCCGTTAATTAATGCCAGACCTTCTTTTGCTTTAAGTGTCAGAGGAAGAATGCCTTCTTTCGATAAAGCTGCGATGGCCTCCATTCGCTCTCCTTTATAAAACACTTCCCCTTCTCCCATCAATACTAGCGCCAAATGCGAAAGCGGCGCCAAGTCCCCACTTGCCCCAAGAGAACCTTGCTGAGGGATGACCGGGTGGATATGGGCATTCAAAAGATCGATCAAACGTTCAATGACGATAGGACGGACGCCGGAAAAACCTTTTAATAGCGCATTGGCACGGAGAAGGACCATAGCTCTCGAAACGACCTCAGGAAACGGCTCCCCGACTCCGCAAGCATGGGAATGAATCAAATTCCACTGTAGCTGCTCTGCGTCCTCTGCATCAATCAATACATCGCTGAATTTCCCAAAACCTGTTGTGATGCCATAGATGACTTTCTTTTGCTTCACGATATTTTCAACCGCTTCCCGGCTCTTTTCCACTTTCTTGACACTCTCGGCAGAAGCCGTGACAAATGCCTCCCCATACAATACTTTTTTCGCTTCTTCAATCGTTAAAGTTTGGCCCGTTAACATAATCATTTCATGCACCCCTATTCTTTTTTTAAACAAACAAAAGGAGGCCGTATTGACAGACTTATCCAGTCTTTCAATACAGCCCCCTATTTCACTAAATAACTATAGGCTTTTAATTATTTAAATGTGGTTAATTCCCAAGCCAACGGCTTCATGTTCAAATCCCCGTACCGGTGCTCCAATCGTTCCATACACGGCTACAGCAATCCATTCACCTTCGTCCCCGTTTTTAAACGGCCTGCCCCGAACGATGGCAAACCGAAGGCCCGCAGTCCTCAAAAGACCGCCAAGCTCAACTTGGCCGCGTGTCACTCCTTGGAGTGCTTCGATGATCGCATGATACAGCGCATGCATTTCACGATACATATCGGGATTGACTAATCCAAGCCTTTTCGCTGATGTCTCAATGGCCGCAACTATTTTCTGCAGCTCCATTGAACCGACTTTACCTTTTCCATAAAGCCAATCCATCCGCTTAAGGTCATTCGTCAATATGACTTCTTCCTCTTCGTTCGCAAACGCGTACATGATTGCATGGCGCCCGATTCTTCTGTCGAATTCCTTTGTCATGCAGGTACCTCTTTTACAATTTTCTAAATACACTAATAACTAAATATCATTGTAAGCGGATACAAGCTGTTCGGTCAATATATTTTTTAAAATAGTTCTTTTAGGGGATGATTCATCACTCCCGAAAGCCGGTTTCTGCCCGTACAGTTCTCATCAATATTCTTTGAAAACTGCAAAAAAAGCCCATCCTCATAAACGTCCTGAAAATGGGCTTTTTTTCTGAAATTTTTCTGTACTTCACCAAAATATTAAATGTTGATTGGAGATAAAAGAAATCCAGACATCCTGCCATAATGATAACAAGAAAAAAGTCCTACCAACATGAACAAATGGGAGGACTTAAACTTTATGGGAAATATACATTCATTCATTCGTTTCCAATGCTTCATAAATAGCAGTTACAACACTTCCATAGCTTCCTGTTTTGAAGAGGTCGCCAAAAAACTGATTGGAATTGGCTACAGGGTTAACGAGCGGAGAGTGCTTTTTATTTGTTAGTAACACAATCCCTAAATCCATCTCCGGATCAATGATCGTGACTGTCCCGGTCCATCCAGTATGGCCGTAGGCACCGTCACTCGCATGAGGACTGAACATCCACTCCATGCTAGCATCGCCATTTCGTCTCCACCCAAGCCCATATGTAGGATTCATCTCGGAAGGTGCGACGAATTCATCGATGGTTTCTTGATCAAACAACATATGTTTACCGTATCCCCCGCCATTCAGCATCACCTGCAGAAGGACAGCCATATCTTCCGTATTGGAGAAAAGACCGGCATGCCCTGAAACGCCTCCCATCGAATAAAAGGCTTTTTCATCATGTACTTCCCCTTGAAGTGTGTATGTGCGAATGTTAGGGAAGTCTATCACGCCATCCCGGGTGTTGCCAAGCAATTCAGTTGCGGCAAAATCCTTTGGCTTAAAGCCCTTTTGAAGAGGATTGAACTTTGTATTTTTCAAACCAAGCGGCTTGTACAATTCATTTTCAACATAGGCATCAAGCTGCTGACCCGTTATTTCTTCAACAATTGCGCCAAGCAGCATATAATCGACATCACTGTAGACATTCTGTGTTCCAGGTACATATGTGAGCGGTGTTTTGGAAATGAACTCGATGGTCTTGTCCCGCTCCTGGGAATAAAGTTCTTTCGAAACCTTTGGATTATGGTATTGCGGATCGGGTCTAAACCCTGCTGTATGATGAAGAACATCAATAATCTTCAGATTGTCCTTTCCTTTGATTACATCCTTCTCCGTGTCTTTGAATTCAGGAATGTATTGCTGGACTTTTGCCTGGATATTCAGCTTGCCTTCGCTGACTAATTTCTGAATGGCAAAATTGGTTGCATACATCTTCGTGTTTGAAGCAAGGTCAAATAATGTGCCGCTTTCCATTTTCTGAAACTTCTTAAGAGGTGTATGTTCATTAAACTTCTGTTTGTACCCGTAGCTTTCATTTTTAACGATCTTTCCGTCCTTTATGACAATCAGGGCAGCACCGGGGAAACCGGCTGCCACTTCCATTTCAATAAGCTGATCCACCTTTTCCAGCTTTTCAGACGAAAAGCCCGCTTCTTCCGGTTTTTTTGCTTTCTTTAATATTGGATACTTGCTGGCAGTTTCCTTACTCAAAGCAGCTTCATGATTAGGATTTTCATTAGCAAAAGACACGGATGGTGCTAGTAAGGAAAGTGCCAGAATTGAACTAATTGTGCAGCTTGTCCATATATTCATCATTTTCCACCCCTTTGAAATCACTTTAGAAAATAAAGAGCAACTTTACCGAAAGATAATAATCTCATTCATTCCGTTCCTTTTTCACCAGGCTTCACAATCCGATAAAGCACATCGTGTATGTTCCGGGTTGCGATTGGGTTATATTATTCTCAAGTTGATAAATGTGGATATTTCCCAAAATCGGATGTTATTTACAAACAATTCTCAATTTTCAGTATATGTCATTTCGATCATCATTTCAATTTGATATTGATATTTTTAAAATTATATTTCAAATCGTGAGCATAAGTCATCCCCAGTTCAAAGAAGAAAAACCAATGTTTATTAAAGTTCACCATAATCAATGAGTCAATCGGATAAGTCGAGTTTCTCCTCTACTATGCGAAGTATAAATTGATGGCAAATACAGCTAATGGCTTTTTAACTTCATTGCATAAGAAACATAGAAGATATTAATACTATTTGAGAAATAAAGGAATTTCAGCTGCTATCTGAGACAAGTATAGGGTGATGAAAATGTGGAAAACGATTGTTTCCTACCTTCCAGAATGGC
Organism: Bacillus sp. T-10(2022); assembly: GCF_056502895.1. NCBI lineage: Bacteria > Bacillati > Bacillota > Bacilli > Caryophanales > Bacillaceae > Bacillus > Bacillus sp. T-10(2022). The sequence goes on along the minus strand of NZ_CP113518.1, from coordinate 357,755 downwards.
AGGTTTTTATACAGGCTTTCATTGTGTTTGTTATTCCGTATCTAATCAGCAAATTGTTTAATTTGCTTCGCACCTCAAAGGATGAGTGATGATGATGAAAGAGTGGATATCAAAGATTGGTAAAAAAGGAAAAAGTAACGAAAAAGACAAACAAGAAGCATATCCCCCCCAAGATCCAACACATCAGTTTACAGATGATCTTAATTTTAATCTTGAATGTGTTAAGCAAGAAATTGGCCATAATTGGGATGTGCATTTTCGGGAATTTAATCTAGGGCGAACCGGTATACGGTCAGTTATCATTTTTGTGGATGGACTATCGGATAAAGATCTCATTGATAAGCATATCATGCCATCATTGATGGTTGATTTTTCAGCAGAATATAAACAGAACCTTCCCTACCTCAAGGGAAGCATTTCAAAAGAATTCATAAAAAATGAAGTGTTATCCATTAGTGAAATAGAAGCTGTCCGTTCCATTAAAGAGTTAGCATCTAAAGTACTAACAGGTGCTACCGCCCTTTTAATTGATGGATCATTGGACGCGCTGATCCTAGGAACTGCAAAACATAAAACAAGGGCGATCGAGGAACCGGTATCAGAGGCATTAGTCAGAGGTCCACGGGTCGGTTTCACTGAATCATTGAGTGATAATACATCCTTTTTAAGGTGCAGTGGTGAAATTGAGAATTTATCGTTAGTAAAATTCCAAGTAGGAAAGCGTTCAAAAAAAGATTTAGTTGTCGCTTACATAAAAGATATTGTTGATCCCGAATTGGTGCAAGAGGTGGAAAATCGAATTAAGAAAATTGATATTGATAGTGTGCCGGAATCAGGTTATGTAGAGCAACTTATCGAAGATAATTACCTTAGTCCTTTTCCGCAGGTACAGAATACAGAGCGTCCTGATCGGGTGATCGCTGCTTTGATGGAAGGGCGAGTGGCCATCTTGTTAGATGGGACGCCATTCGCTTTGATCGTTCCGGTTACATTGAGCATGATGTTGCAATCACCGGAAGATTATTATGAAAGGTGGATTCCTGGCACATTCATTCGTATGCTTCGTTACCTCGCAGCTATTCTGGCTCTTTTTACACCGTCTTTGTATATAGCTTTCATCTCATTTCATTCAGGGTTGATTCCGACCAAACTGGCCATCTCCATTATCGGAACCAGGTCCGGGGTTCCATTTCCGGCACTTATCGAAGCATTATTCATGGAAATAGCCATCGAAATTTTGAGGGAAGCAGGACTGCGATTGCCTAAGCCAATCGGTCCCGCAATGGGAATTGTCGGCGGTTTAATCATTGGGGAAGCTGCTGTACAGGCAGGGATCGTTAGCCCTGTTTTGGTCATTGTAGTAGCATTAACCGCCATTTCATCATTTTCCATTCCGCACTATAGTATTGGGATTACATTACGGATTTTGCGTTTTCCAGCTATGATTTGTGCTGCCACTTTTGGATTATACGGGGTCATTCTCTTTTTCCTTTTAATGACCAGTCATTTAGTGAAATTAAAAAGCTTTGGTGTGCCTTACTTGAGTCCAGCCGTTCCTTATCGCTTAAGTGAGTGGAAAGACCTGATAGTGCGAATGCCACTTATGATGATGAAACGCCGTCCAAAGATGTTGCATACAAAAAACCCCATACGTAAAGGATAACCTATCGGTGAAAGGGTGGTTAAATAATGATTCTCAGCCCGAAAGACAAAATTACAACTCCACAAGCAGCTGTCATTGTCATCAACTTCATACTCGGCACAGGATTACTCACCCTACCCAGATCATCTACGGAAAAGGTACAAACACCAGATGTATGGATAAGCGTTATTTTAGGCGGAGTCATCACAATAACCGCGGGGCTGATCATGGTCAAATTAAGCCAACAGTTTCCCGAAAAGACCTTCTATCAATACATCAATGCAATTGTAGGAAAATGGCTGGGTGGGTTAATAAGTTTAGTTGTAATATGTTACTTTCTTACAACTTCCAGTTTTCAGCTCCGTGCAATGGCGGAAGTAATAAGGTATTTACTTCTGGAGGGTACGCCTACTTGGGCAATTATCATGATTTTCATGTGGGTAAGTCTTTATCTCATCTTCGGCGGCATTAATCCGATCGCCCGTCTTTTTGAAATTATTTTACCTTTGACAGTTATCCTTTTTTTGGTTGTTACCTTCATGAGCTTTAAAATATTCGAGATCGATAATCTGCGTCCGGTATTAGGAGAAGGAATCGTCCCTGTACTAAAAGGAGTAAAAACAACGGCTCTCGCTTTTTCAGGGCCTGAAATCATGCTACTGCTTATTCCATTTATGAATTCACCAAAAAAAGCAGTAAAAGCCCTGCTTGTTGGAGTTTCCATTCCATTAATTTTTTACGTGATAACGGTCGTAATGGTTATCGGGGCATTATCTGTTGATGGAGTGGTCATGAGAACATGGCCGACACTTGATCTTATCCGAAGTTTTGAAGTCGCCGGTTTGATCTTTGAACGGTTTGAATCTTTATTGCTCGTTGTTTGGATCATGCAAATATTCGCTACATTTACGATCACATTTTTTGCAGCCGCTTTAGGGCTAGCTCAAATTACGAAAAAAAGCATTCACCCATACATGTTTGGTTTGCTTCCGATTCTCTACATCCTTGCCATGATTCCGAAAAATATCAATGACCTATTTAAGCAAGGAGATTTCGTCGGCAATATCGCAATGTTTTTATTCGGTTTACTCCCCCTTCTACTGCTTATCATCTCAAGAATAAAGGGAGGGAAAAAATATGAAACAATCTCATAGCAATACACGCCCCCTCTTCATTTCCCTCTCCGTTCTTTTGTTCTTATCCCTTACAGGATGTTGGAGCAGTCATGAAATTGAAGAGCAAAGTTTAGGTATAGGTTTGGCATTCGATAAAGCCAAGCAGTCCACCATTGAGAAAAAGTTAAACGAACAAGGGGAGGGTTATTCAAAAAGGAACCTGATTACTGCAACCTATCAATTTATCACTCCTCTGGTAGCGAGTTCGACAACGAAACAATCCGGTCCACAACAAAAATCTTATGTTAATGTTTCTGAAACTGGAGACTCCTTTCATCAAATGGTTCGTGAATTATCATTGAGAAGTCAACAACCCGTAACCGCTCACCATATGAAAGTGGTTGTTATCGGTGAAAATCTTGCAAGATCGTATAAGTTGGAACAATTACTTGATCAAAATCTACGAGAAAGTGAGGTTAGACCAAGCTGCCTTGTGCTCATCAGTAAAGGAAGAGCAAGCAAAACACTGGAAACAAAGAAAGCAGGAGAAATTCCAGCGTTCCGTCTGGCTGGCATTGTAGAAAATGCATATCGAACAACGAGGATTTTGCCCCCCATGTCGCATATTAAAGTAGAAAGCAAGATCAAATCAGGGTCTAGTTTTCTGATGCAAAAAGTTCTATCAGCAGAAGGGCAAGTCAAATTTGCCGGAGCTGCCGTAATCGATGGAAAGACACACAAAATGACTGGTACTTTGAATGAGGAAGAACTGGAGGGCGTAACATGGATAACAGGTAAGGGAAAAGGCGGGGTAGTGAAAAGCTTTGATAAAGAAACCGGTCAGCTGATTGTATATGAAATAGAGACCATGAAAAGCAGTATCCTACCACGAGTTAAAGGAAACAACATATCTTTTGATGTAAACATTGAATCTGTGGGAAGACTGTCTGAAAACTGGGTAGTTTCAGGAGATACTTTTAAAAATGAATTTCTAAAAAAAGCAGAAAAATCATCTGAAAAAAAAGTGAAACGCTTGGTGGGGAATGTTTTAGAAAAAATGCAAAAAGAATACCAAGTGGACGTTGCTGGCTTCGGAAATCGATTGAGAATTGAGCACCCCAAAGTATGGAATAAGGTCAAAAAGGATTGGGACCAAACATTTAGTGAAGCTACAATCAATTACGATGTGAAATTAACTATTAATGATTATGGAACAACAGGAGGATCAAAGAAGTGAATCCTCAGACTGAACACTTAGAGCTTCTAGCATTGAATTGTTGGAAATGAAAACTATTTATACGTATACGATAAGCATGAAAAGACCTCCCACAGTAAACTGTGGGAGGCCTTCAACTTTAAAGTCACTCAAGGTCCTGCATAAAACCTTAACCGCTGCACCAAGCGAGGATCTTCTATTTATATACCACTCAAATGGACATAGCAGCTTTAATCTTGATATATTCAATTGAAGCAATCAAAGTCCATACAATTGAATGATCTGTTGTGTGTTTACGAATTTTTTTCGTTCAACATATCTTATTAGCTTAATTCCACTTTAGTAATTTCACATAAATAATCGCCACTTATAATCGAGCCTTCATCTGCAACAACATATTCGATGACAGTCGGGCTTATGGTTCGAATATAAACAAAAGCTGAATCATCTACATGGTCAATTCGAAGCTTTTTCCTCTGGGCCTGCTTAATATCAAGCTGGTTGGTACTAGCTTCCGGCAGGCTTGTGTAATAAATTTCAAAATCTTCTTCTGACGCATCAATGAAAAGATGCCATTTGTTATACTCTTCTTCTTGATCAATCATTGTTTTTAATTTTCCTTTTCTCCCGATGCCAAGAAAATACTTGAACTTTGATTCACCATTCACCATATCGCGGTCAATAACTTTTATACTTCCGCCTTTTCTGCTTTGTACAAGCCCAAAGGCAACGCCTGTTTTTCCTGTAGGGGCGGTTATTATATCTCGGTTAACCACTCTATTTTTCTCTTCTTGCTTTAAATAAGCGCCTTCTGTCCCCAGTGGCGGGAGAATCTCAAAAAGATCATTAGACACTTCTCCCCAGTTTTGAGTGTTCTGCACTTCCCTTTCAATCCATTTATTAAATAGATTCATAACGACCGGGGATTTACTTGAATTACCCGCAAGCAGTATATTCACTTTATTAATTTTGCTGTGTTCTGACCGGGCAAAAGCGCGCCTTAATGACTCAAAGAAATTTTTAATGCCTTTGTCGATTCTTTCCTCAATCAGTTGTTCCATTTCATCTTGATCGATCAAAAGTTCCACATTGAGTTTTGCGTGGCCGGCTTTGTCAAACAAGTCTGCCCGGATCATGCCTTTTCCAAACTGTTCTTCATACCGTTCATGCCTTTCCCAAAGCGGCCTTAATTTTTCTACCAATTGTTTCGTATTTAAATACGATTCTTGTGACTGATTAATCAGTGTTTCACTTCCGGGAAATTTCACACATTCTGCTGGGAGAGTAAAAGGAATGTTTAGCTCACGCATTGTTCTTTGGTTGTTTTTAAACACTTGGAACGCCAAAAGCTCCAGCATGTTCTCACCACCTAAATACCGGTCCCCGCCAGCTGCAAAATGTTCGATGACATAATCATATCTGCTTTCTTTCAAGTCCGCTTCACGCCAAATCCCAAAGTCAAAATCTGTCGTTCCTCCACCAAAATCAAACACACCATAGTACGTTTTTTCATCCTCTTCCGGTTCAAACCCGTATTCCTGTAACGCACAAACGGCATAGGCTGCAGGTTCACTCGCCCCAGCGGTGACACGAAACTTTTTCATTAATTCTTCATCCTGCTGAATCGGCATAGGAAGCGTCTTTTTTAACCCACGTTCAAAACACTTTAGAATTTTTTCCCTTACCTCTTTTTCATACGTCACCGGGAAAGAAAGGGTGTAATCGAGGTAAATGCCATTGTTCTGGTTATTGATATACAAACCGAGGTAGTAGGCGTATAACTCGATTGGGTTGATTTCCTGATCGGTTAAGTCCAAAAAGGAACGCAGTACAACGGCATATCCCCTCTTGTCTTTCAATCGGAGTTCGTTTCTCTTTTCTCCAGCCCACTGCTTTAGATTATTCAATATGGAATAATAATGGTCACTCTTTCCATTCATCAAGTTGTTAAGAGCATTGTGGGAAACCGTCACATCCTGCCACCTTGTATCAGGTCTTCCTTCTTTTTCTTGATAAAGCTCCAGGAAATGTTCTAAATCGATAAACTCAATCACGGTTGGATTTTCATAATGCCAGTCTTGAACTTCCGTGTTAAGATATCCAACCCCAATACGCATGGGAAGAGTAAAATCACTTTCTTCTTGATGGACGACCACTGTACTTTTCGTTCCAAAATCAATACCAACTATGCCGTCCTCCCTGATATCCATTTTAGGGTTTCTGGACATTATTTCTTCGTTCAGTTTTATCGTTAAAGGTTTTTCATCAGAGTGGACAGGCCATAGATCCCAATGTCCCCGGTTTGGATCTGTTAACATCTTTTGATCATATGTATCAATATCAGCTCTTACTTTTTCAGATTTTAAAAGCTTCTCATAAAACGTCTTGGAATCGATAGCGATCGATGGCAATTCTTTTAGAAAACTTTCATGATCTAAATCCTTTAATTGATACAATGCCAGCAAATAATCATACTCCTTCTGGCGTTCTGCACTTAATCCACCTGGTACTAATCGATTTTCCAGCCAGAGATGGAGAGCCATTCGGTCATTGATTTCAAAGGCATTTTCCCCATTTAAACGGAAAACGGGAACGAAAAATCCTTTTCCCAGCAAATTGTTTTTTTGATTTACTACATCGAAGCTTTGAATGTCGTACCCGTTGGATTTAAACGCTATCGATTTAGAAGAATTAGCCGTTTGATTGGCAAATATCCTTGAAATGGAAGGATTTTTACTCGCGGAGTAATCATCTAAAGCTAGTATTCTCTTATATACAGGGTGATCGGTTGTATTGAAACTTTTCGCAGCTTCTTCCCGTGTCATGACATCACCTTTAAAACCGGAAACGTCCAGATGCTTTTTGTAGTCAAAATCCTCTTCCATTAATTCATAGTATTTTCTATAAGGAAATAAAGCTGCGATGTTGTGATCATATATAATATTCCCGTTATTCATGTAAACCCATCTGGAACGGAGCATCTTTTTAATGTCTTGAAAGAAGCTCGCTTCCTCCTTGAAGAAGGTTTCTTCTGCACTCTGATATAAATGGCTGATTAAAGATCTCACTTCTTTATAAGTCATTGAAATGGCAGAGACCGGAACGGTTTGGGAATCAGGTGAGTATAGTACCTGCTCTTCGTTCTTATTCATTAAGTATATGGAACTGTCTATGTTGTTTTTTTCAGCTAAGCTTGTTGCGTTCTCAAAGTGCTCTTTATCTTCTATCGTTTCTTGTTTTTCAACTTCTTTTAATAATTCTTCTGAAATTGCTTCACCAGAATCCAAATAACATATCAGGTCACCAATCTTGACTATAGTGTCCTCCGCTACATTCAATTCTTTAAGGGTACCTTCTTTTTCTGAAAAGAGGTCAAATTCGATGCCCTCACAGCTGAATTTGGCTAAGCTTTCGCCCACCGTAATATAATCGCCTGGCTGTTTATACCATTGCACAAGAAGGATTTTTTCAATGCCTTCTTCAATCTCTGGGATAATAATCGATGTCATTGTATTTCTCCTTTAATATCATTCTCTTTTTCGCCTGCTAGATTCTCACAACGGATTTTTTAATGGTTTTACCATTAATGCTTATATAACCCGGCAGCAGGATGTCCGTAATGTTCCCGGATATTTTGCTATTGAGGGCCCTTATGTACAAGTCTTCCCTGAAGACCTCATTCTTTTTCACTTCCTGTATTTTATATAAAGGGGTATCGTATGTTTTACCGTATTCTTGAAAGAAATAAAGAAAAAGGGCGAGCAAAATCTCTCTTTCCTGCTCCCGTCCTTCCATAATCTCGTTTTTAATAAAATCCCACAAAGATGAAATGTTTTCATATTGCACACCACAAACGATGAATTCCTGCACCGACCCGCCCTTGAATATTCCTTTCAACGAACTTTTAGTGGTTTCGGATAATTGTTGAACAGCTTCGTAAAGTTCTTCCGCTTCCCGATAGTCAGCTCTTCTCTTTTGCAATTCAGTAAAATAGGCTTCCATCTTCTCATTTAGATGGGTGATCTTTATTTGGTACTCCCTAATTTCCTCTTTCTTCGACTCAATCTCTTGTTGGAGTCTTGCTATTTCTTTATCTTTTTCTCTCAGCAGCTCCTTATATTCCCCCATTTGACTAAACGAGCCCGCTTCTGCTATTGCTTTTATCTTTTCAATGACCCTTTCGTCTTGGAGGGAAACCATTAATGACTCAATAAAACCATCATCCAATTCTCTATTCATCTCTTCACTCCTTTCAAAGTGTTAACCAAACCTACTCGCTCTGTATATGTATGAAAAGGTTTTTTTGCCATAGAAAAATCCCCTCCCAGATAGACTGTTAGGAGAATACAACCATAACTTATATTCCAAGAAAGCAGTAGTGAGATTACTTATTTTCAAAAATGCGTATATACCGTATTAATGAAGTATTGATAATATGATGCTTACTATCACTTTTCACAATAAAATACTCACAGTGCTCCATCCTTTTCAAGACGTCTTGTAAAACATCCTCTTTTTTACTGCTCAATCCTTTTTTTATTTTCTCCCACTTAACATCAGCGTCAAGAGTATAACAAACGTTGAATTCCTTTAACAGGTTAATCTTCCCCTTAAATGCTTTAGTTTCTTTATCTGTTTTATTGTTACTATCTAATCCGAATTCATATTTTTCCTCAATCCGATATACTACCTTATGAGTACCACTTAATAATATTCGGTATGATCATATTGTTTAAGTGGGTTGAATAACTAGGGAAACCGCCTGCTTACTGGATAAGAAAAGGCCTCCCATCAATAAACTATGGGAGGCCTTCACCTTTAAAGACATTTTATGAATCCTTGTTAAACCCTTATATTAACGGATTTAAGCGATGGTTACACCCTTCGCCCATTCATCTAAAAAGGACTATATATCATTATTCCGATTAAGAAGAGGACAAACGCGAACAAAAAAAGCCCTTCTCGTTTGAGATGGCCCTCTAGTTATGCTGTTTCAGCGCAATCACTTAACTTTGTTGCTAGTGGGTTCTTGATTGTTCGCATACATGTTTGTATGGGAGCTTAAACAAATTATCCATAACAGCAGTAACACAATCCTCGCAATAATAATTGACGAAATCTCTACCTTCTTCAAAAAGTGGTGTCATCGTATCTATGTCAGCCCATTTAAAACAGTAAATACACATTTGCCTCATGATATATCACTCCTTTTTCATGCAGAAATAATTGGTAATAAATCAAAAGAAGAATATGTGCTACCTGTCGACATCATTCATGAAACGATACTCTTTCTTCGTAAAGAACTCCGACCCTTAATAAAGGCACAGCAGGGGAATAAACCGCTATCATTTATATACCACTTCACCTGAGTATTAAACCTCCCCCAGAAACATTATTCGTTGCTGTCAATCTTTTCACCAAGATTTTTTCACTTTTGGTAGAATTTCTCCCAGGATTCAAATTTGCGTTTACTCCGTTTGCTGATTGGAAATAACATAATAAATCATGGCTGTTTTCGCATACTTTGTTGCTATTTACCAAGTAGTGCGGTGTGGTTGATTTCCCCTCCAGATGCTCGCTTTCCGCGGGGCGGGCGGTGAGCCTCCTCGGCGTAAACGCCTGTAGGGTCTCACCTGTCCCGCTGCTCCCGCAGGAGTCTCGCACTTCCGCTCCAATCAACCTTAAATAGTTTCGTTTTAAAAACAACAATCTTTATGAAAAGAGCCTAAATCATTTAACTATAACAGAGTAGGAGTGATATTTTTGAAAAGACATTCCAAAAAAATCAAACATAAAGCAAAAACTACTTTGAATAAAATAAAGACTAATATTAAGGAAACATTATTTGATACCGCAGACATTCCAGCAACATCTGTACAGCAATTGGCTGATTTTATACAACATCACCCTGATACAAAAGTCACCAAGAAACAAATGCTTGGAATTTCCTATGCCTTCTATAGTTTAGAAACAGAAGGGTATCATTATTATTTAGAAACCAACAAATCCAAAATTTTGCAAATGGATGGGTATTATGAGAATAAAAAAATGGTATCTTATCGATCATATAGGGATTATTATCAATTAAATACACCAATTAAAATTCCATAACTTCCAGCCTCTTAAATTAGAGGTCCCAGACTGTACAATTGGAACGTTGATTTACTCTCAAGAAACTCGCTTTCCGCGGGCGGTCCTCCCTCGGCGCCTTTGCGCCTTTGTTGTCTCCCCTTAACATGCTTTTCCCGCAGGAGTCTCTCACACCAATTTCAATCAACTTTGTTTTAACATTTAGATGGCCCCCTTTTGTTACATAAAAAAAGAGCTGCCAAAGCAGCTCTCTTTTTAAAGCAAGGTATCTTCTCCAATTAATGAACGGTCATTGAAAAATGACTGTCCCTTTTGTCACTTTCCATCACTGCCAGTTTGTGTGAAAGACCCCTGCTAAATCACGTCGCTCATAGGTATGTGCCCCAAAATAATCACGTTGTGCTTGCAGGAGGTTAGCATTTGAGATGCCTGTACGGTAACTATCGTAATAAGTAAGTGAAGAGCCTAAACATGGAAACGAGATGCCAGAATTTATTCCCTCACAGACTACCTTTCGCAATCCCACCTGGTATTTTGCAACCTTTTCAGCGAAATATGGTGAAATCAATAAATTGGCCAGATTCGGCTGGTCTTGATAGGCTTCGCTAATGACGTTTAAAAATTCAGCCCGAATGATGCAGCCGCCGCGGAAAATAAGCGCAATATCCTTTAAAGGCAAATCCCAGCCGTTAAGTTCAGAACTCATTTTATATTGAGTGAAACCTTGCGCGTATGCACAAACCTTTCCCATATATAATGCTTGCCTAATATAGTCAATCCACTCATTTTTATCTAATTTTTGCTGAACGTTCTCAGGTCCTGTTAGAATGTTTTCCGCATGAACCCGTTCTTCTTTTAGAGCGGAAATGTAGCGCGCAAACAAAGACTCTGTAATGATCGATGCTGGTATTCCGTTATCAATCGCTTGCATGCTGGTCCATTTTCCTGTGCCTTTTTGTCCTGCTTTATCAAGAATCACATCGATCAAGGGTAAGCCCGTTACTTCATCTTTTTTCCTTAAGATTTCGGCCGTGATTTCGATTAAATAACTTTTCAGTTCGCCTTGATTCCATGTTTCAAAGATGTCAGCAATTTCATTAACTTCTAAATGCAATTTTTCTCTTAAAAACGTATAAGCTTCGGCGATTAATTGCATATCCGCATACTCAATCCCGTTATGTACCATTTTTACAAAATGACCTGCTCCTTTTGGACCGATATAGGTACAGCAAGGATCATCATTTACTTTGGCTGCGATTTTTGTCAGGATTGGAGCTACTTTTTCATAGGCGGCCTTATCTCCGCCTGGCATGATTGAAGGTCCTTTCAACGCACCGACTTCCCCACCGGAAATACCAATTCCTACATAACTGAATCCTTTAGATTTCAATTCATCATACCTGCGTTCAGTATCTTCGTAATGGGAGTTACCGCCGTCCATGATAATATCCCCTGATTCAAGATGAGGCAGTAATGAAGTGATCACCGAGTCGATCGCTTTACCCGCAGTCACCATCAGAAAAATCTTTCTTGGAGTTTCCAGTGACTGAACAAATTCTTGGATTTCGTAATACGGATGGATTGACTGACCGTCCAATTCAGCAACAAGCTGATCGGTTAAATCTCTTGTGTAATTATAGACAGCTACTTTTTCCCCTTTACTAGCCATATTTAACGCGATATTACTGCCCATTACCCCTAAACCAATGACACCAATTGTATTATACATTTTATTTCTGCTCCTTCTATGTAAGAATAATAGGCAGTAAATCCCTGCCATAAGTGGGGGATTTACTGCCGGGAAAGGCCTATACAAATAAGCTTAGTAATAGAATAAATCCTAATCCAGCTACTGAAATAATCGTCTCAAGCAAAGTCCACGTTGCAAATGTTTCTTTCATGCTTAAACCAAAATACTCTTTAAACATCCAGAAACCAGCATCGTTAACGTGTGAAGCGATTAAACTTCCCGCTCCGGTAGCAAGTACAACTAGAGCAAGATTAACGTCCGTCTGACCTAACATCGGAATAACTAAACCAGCTGTCGTTAAGGCTGCAACGGTAGCAGATCCCAATGAAATACGCAGGATTGCCGCGATGATCCAGGCAAGCAAGATCGGTGATAATGATGTTCCTTTGAATAACTCAGCTACATAGTCACCTACACCGCCGTCGATCAATACTTGTTTGAAGGCTCCGCCGCCCCCAATGATCAAGAGCATCATTCCGATATGCAGAATCGCTGATGTACAAGATTCCATAATATCTTTCATTGGAATCTTTCTTGCTAATCCCATTGAATAGACCGCAAATAATAAGGAAAGCAACATGGAAGTACCTGCTTCGCCAATGAAACGGATAGCTGCCAATAAACCATTATCTTCAAATCCCATTGTTTTTTGCATCAAAGTGATAATCGTAGCAATTGACATTAATATAACCGGAAGTAGGGCGGTAAATACACTGATCCCAAATCCAGGTGTATCTTCAAGTTTAAATGATTTTTGTTCTCCTAAAGAGGCAATGCTGCCTGTTTTCGTAAATGATTCAGGTACTAATCTTTTGGCTATCTTCGTAAATACTGGTCCAGCTAAAATAACGGTTGGAACCGCAATGATGAAGCCGTAAAGTAAAACCTGACCAATGTCTGCACCATATTCACCAGCAATAACGGTTGGTCCTGGGTGCGGCGGTAAGAAACCGTGTGTTACGGATAATGCCGCTACCATTGGAATACCAAGATACAATATCGAAACTTTTAATTCTCTTGAAATCGCAAAAACGATTGGAATCAATAATACTAAGCCCACTTCAAAAAATAATGCGACACCGATAATAAATGACGCTGCCACGACAGCCCATTGAATATTCTTTTCACCGAATTTTTTAACAAGGGTCATGGCAATGCGTTGCGCTCCGCCTGAATCTGCGATCAACTTACCCAACATCGCTCCAAGTCCAAAGATTAACGCTAAGTGGCCAAGTGTTCCGCCTAATCCAGCTTCAATGGTTTTGACAATTCCGTCAAGTGGCATCCCAAGTGCTAATGCCACTCCAAACGATACAATGATCAAGGAAATAAAGGTGTTTAATTTGAAGCCCATTATTAAAATTAATAAAGCGACAATTCCTAAAGCGACAATAACTAATGGCATTGTAATCCCCCCATGTCTTTACTTTGCAGCATTTATTAAGTTTCTTTGATAATCCGCAATCTGTGTATATTCGTTTTCCAATACCCTTGATAGGTTAATGAAAATCGGCAGTAGTTGCCTATATTCTTTTACAGAATCAGCTTTCGGTGTGTGCTTGTGGGTATTGCCTATCATTTCAGAAACTACTTCGAAGGAATCAATTTCACCAGTGGCATATAACCCTAATATACAAGCACCGAGGCACGAACTTTCGTAGCTTTCTGGAACCACGACTTCCGATTCGAAGATATCTGACATCATTTGCCGCCAAACAGCCGACCTTGCGAAGCCTCCCGTAGCTTGAATTCGGGTCACGGGACCGTCCATGCATTCGGTTAAGGCCAAAAATACGGTGTATAAATTGTAAATGACTCCCTCTAGAGCCGCTCGAATCATATGTTCTTTCTTATGCGACAGTGTTAATCCGAAAAATGAACCCCTTACGTCCGGATTCCATAATGGTGCACGCTCTCCTGCAAGATATGGATGGAATAACAATCCATCAGCGCCTGGTCTTACGCGTTCGGCAATCTTGGTCAAGACTTCATAAGCGTCGATTCCGAGTCTTTTAGCCGTTTCCACCTCGGAAGAAGCAAATTCATCGCGAATCCAGCGAAGGACCATTCCGCCATTGTTTACCGGCCCGCCAATCACCCAATGCTTTTCCGTTAAGGCATAGCAAAAGATTCTTCCTTTTTCGTCTGTTTTCGGCTCGTCAATAATCGTCCGAATCGCACCGCTCGTCCCAATCGTGACAGCGATTTCACCTTTCCGGATAGCGTTTACACCTAGATTTGAAAGGACACCATCACTTGCCCCAATGACAAAAGAAGTTTCTGGGTCAATCCCGATCTGTTTGGCTAAATCCGGGTCACAGTTGTTAAAGATTTTTGTTGTCGGTACGAGTTCAGATAATTGATCACGCCTTATTCCAGCAATTCTTAGGGCTTCCTCATCCCAATCCAAATTTTTGAGATTCAACATCCCCATCGATGAAGCAAGGGAATAATCGACAACATATTGATCAAAGAACTTTTTAAAGATATATTCTTTAATCCCGATATACTTTTTAACATTGGTTGCGATCTCAGGGCGATCATTCACGATCCAGGTGATCTTGGATAATGGTGACATCGGGTGAATCGGTGTTCCGGTTCGCTTGTAAACTTCATGCCCATCTAATTCATCCTTTATTTTATGGGCCCAAGCTTCACTGCGATTATCTGCCCAAGTGATGCAAGCGGTTAGCGGCTGGTCATTTTCATCCATAGCTATAACACTATGCATCGCACTGCTAAATGAAATAAATGATGGTTTTTTATCTGGATGCTGCTTCGTTATATTTGAAAAGGCTTTCAGAACAGCCTGGAAAATCTCCTCAGGGTCTTGTTCCGCCGTTGTCATATCCGGTGTGTAAAGAGGATAGCCAATATTCTCTTGCTGGATGACATCGCCTTTTTTCGTGAATAATACAGCTTTTGTACTTGTTGTACCGATGTCTACTCCTAACATATAGCTAGTCATTTTCTTGTTCGACTCCTTTTGAAAGCATCTGTTGGGCCATCCATAAGTCTTCAACTTTTCCTTGAACATCATCAAAGTTTTCATGTAAAGACTTAATCATGATGTCTCGATCTTTTGTTTTGATCGCATCAATATAAAGTTGATGATTATTTATGATCCGTGTAAAGTCTTCATACTTTTCTTTAAAACGACTGCGCATGGATAGAAGAATCAAACTTTCCATTACAGGTTTTAAATTATCCCAGATCATCAGGATGTAGGAATGATCGATGGAGCGAATGATCGTTTCGTGGAATAGGACATCCTGATAGGAAAACTCATCCGCATCCAGGTATTTTATGGACACTTTCATCATTTCCAATATTTTACTAAGTTCCATTACTAATTCATTCGTGTTCATCCTCACTAGACGTTCAAATACAAACGTTTCGATGAGTATACGTACATCATAAATTTCGGCATACTTTTTTTCTGTTAAACCAATGACAACCGCACCCATTCTTTCTAATCGGATGATATTTTCAGAGGCCAGTATTTTTAACGCTTCACGAACTGGTGAGCGGCTTACACCAAAATCAGCAGCTAATTTATTTTCAGAAAGGATGGCACCGCTTTCAATCATCCCCGAAATAATACGCATTCTAAGCTCGGATGTAACACGATCACCAGCTGAAGCTTTTGAAAGCCATTTTACAGGATAAAGAAATTCCTTTGATTCAGCCATATATTCACCTCTATTAGAGTTCAAGTACACTTGTATACAAGTATTATAATCTTAAAATAATTAGTAATGCAAGTTTTTTGAATTCAACTAGATTCTCGTTAATATAGTCAAAGTTTATTGGGAGTTTAGAAGGTTCTGGGGCCAAAAATAATGTAGAAACACAGGGTGGTAATATCTGTTAACCAAGGGATTAAGCTGCTGCTCCGAACAACTTATGAATGGATCCAACGTCATTTTGGGCAGACTTTGCCCGTTGTTGAGGTTAGTACCCTATTAGAGATTGCACGTTACTGGTCGGCTAGTATAGGTTGCTACCCGCGGAGATCTAGCTGTCTTCCAGATAGCCCTCATTCACCTATAAAAAAAGCTATCACTGATAAACCTGCTTGCGTTTGTCTTCGGCCTTGCCTTGTTCTCTTTGACTTGCTTCTAGGTCTTGTTGTGATGTTCGAGCGAGCACAGGTCGCTACTCGCGGCGATTTAGCTGCCTTCAGTACTATCGTAGGTTGTCCCTCATTCACCCCTGTATATTTCTTTAGTCCTGAAATGTAGGTGGTACTGCATCAATTATTATTCCGATTGTGATTGGCTTCCTGGCCCAGGGCGGTAATTTTGCTCCTGCACTTACCTTATTGCTTGTATAACCTTCGCAGGAGCACTGTCCTACATTTTCTTGGTTGGTCTAATCGAAAGGGGGCAGGATTTTGCTGATGTTGATTTACGGAATGGTAAGAAGTTATCGAGCTAATTATGAATGCGTAGAATATCTACAAACAACAAAGCAGTGCATCCCGAAAATTGGGATCACTGCTTTGTTGTTTGTAATTCATAGGAGCAGGAAAGAAAACTTCTTACTCTAGAGGCCTGTCTCTTGGTAAGGCTAAATAATATAGAAGCTAAATGCAATAATTATTGCTAAAACAAGCTTTTTGCAAAAGTCCGATAAGGAGTATTATTTTGTCGATATCTACTCAGAATTTGTAGATATTTCTCGGGAAATTGTTGAAATTTGAAAATAGTGACTCCGAATAGTTGGAACAAAGGAATTTCTACTTTTGATTTAATTGCCTTAGGTTTAAATAGTTATTAACGGAAATTAACACCTGAA
Organism: Bacillus sp. T-10(2022); assembly: GCF_056502895.1. Classification (NCBI taxonomy): domain Bacteria; kingdom Bacillati; phylum Bacillota; class Bacilli; order Caryophanales; family Bacillaceae; genus Bacillus; species Bacillus sp. T-10(2022). The sequence goes on along the minus strand of NZ_CP113518.1, from coordinate 341,142 downwards.
TATCGTAAAGGAGACTAAAATACAGGTAATGAATCCTTTTTCTTATTGAAGTAATGCTTCGTAATGGTTTTTTTGTTGTTCAGTTTTAAGCTGTGACATATCGTTTGTCAGTTAGATGTTCATTTTACGTGTAGCTGTGAATTCATTCGTTAAAAAATTAAGCTCTCTTTTAATTGAATGAGAACATGGGTTAAATTGTCATATGTATCGGGTATCGCTATCTCTGTTTCATTGGTGCCTTCTAATCTTACTTTTTCTTGATACAAGGGTCTTTAGCTATATCGTTTAGGGGGGCTGCCCGTATCGCGTAACACTTTAAGCGTTTCGATATCGGATTGAACGAAGGTATGCGCATTTACATATTTTAACAATCACTATCCATTTCGCTCTAAGTTTTAAACATACTTTCGAATAATGATTTTGCATCTCCACTGCTTTGCCACTTCCTTGGAAGAGGATGCTCATTCAATCGGATGTATATCCTGTCGCATATCGGACCTTCCTTTCTATTAAAGATGAAGGTTCTGTGGATTTATTTTCACGTTATATCGCCCGCCGATAAGATACAAAAAAAAGAACCGATAAGGCCCTTTCTTGAGGAACACTATTGAGGACATAGATCTTGCTGGAGCTGGGAAACCGTTGTTTTAAGCTGAGACATATCGTTTGTCAGTGGATTGTCATTACAAGCGTAGCTGCAAGTTATTGGTTAAAACAATTAAAATCTCATTATTTGTTTGGAATTATGGGTTAAGTTGTCATTATACCGGGTATCGCTATCTCTGTTTCATCGGTTCCTTCTAATCTATCTTTTTGTAGATACACAAGGTCTTTAGCTGTACCCTCTAGGGACTTCCCCGTATCGCGTAACGCTATGTGCGCTTCGATGTCAGATTGAATAAAGATAGGCAACCACCATCTAAAAAACTCATATCCGTTTCGTTCTTTTGACCATACTTTTGAACAGTGGGTGTGCATCCGACTTCTTCTTCCACTTCCTAAGAAAAGAATACTCGTTCATTCAGATGTATATCATGTTTGCATCAACGCCGCTTTTCTATTAAACCTAAAGGGTCGAATTTATATGCAAGTTATATCGCCCAGCGATACGAACACACAAAAAAAGAGCCGATCTATCCCTGTCTGGAGCACCTCTAGTAAGGATGACTCTTGTTTTTGAATGCAAGTTTTCAACCTCCTATCAAACATGCCTTTTTAGCTTGCTTCAAATTGTGTATTTTGTTTTAGATGCATATCGCTTAAACAAATCCCCAATGAATTTCAATTGAGCCTTTGGTAGAACGTCCGCTACATTGGTATTGCCGAGCATTTACATAACAGGTGCCAAATCCTGTAAAGTTGAAATAATCTTTCTTAATTCTGTTTTTCAGTTACGCTAATCATATATGGCACTATGATTTTTTAAAAGTTTTATGGATTCGTATCTCAATGCTTTTATCCATCATTATTTATTTAAAAAATATTTATCAAATGTTTCTTCATCAATAATTTGCTTCCACAAATCAATACACAGCTAGGCAATAAACCTTAACAGTCACCTTATTTTCTGAATATGGAGAAAAGCGCCCGCCATTTTTCGGAACGTTTTTGTATAGCCTCTTCTAAACGTTTATTAAATTCATTTTGTGAATTCCATTCTTTTTTCTGTTCGTCCCGCATATTTTGTATTTCTTTTTGTAAGAGTTCACTTTTTTGTTTTTCTTGTTCCAGCAATGTTTCGTAATGGGTATTTTGTTGTTCAGTTAATTGTTCAATTTTAGAATTAGTTCTTTGCGCTGAATTTCCAATACTAGAACTTATAACATGATGATCTTGCTGGAGCCGGGAAACCTTTGTTTTAAGCTGTGACATATCGTTTGTCAGTTGGACATTCATTTCACGTGTGGCTGCGAGTTCATTGACTAAAAACATTAAGACCTCGTTTAATTGATTGGGGTCGTGGGGTGAATTTTCATATGTATCGGGTATCGCTATCTGTGTTTCATTGGATCCTTCTAATCTTTCTTTTTGTTGATATACAAGGTCTTTAGCTGTATCGTCTAGGGGCTTGTCCGTATCGCGTAGCGCTATAAGTGCTCCGATGTCAGATTTAACAAAGATACGTCGATCTCCATCTTTCAAAAACTCATATCCATTCCGCTCTAAGATTTGTCCATACTTTCGAACAGTGGGAGTTGCAATCCCCACTTCTTCTGCCACTTCCTTGGAAGAGAAAGCTCGTTCATTCAGTTGTATATCGCGTCGCATATCGGACCTCTTTTCTATAACTAGTTGTATCTGTAGTCTACCTGACCTTAAATTTTCTGTCTAGATAAGTATAGCCTATCCAGAAGTCGTTAGGGATAGCGATAAGATTTCCTTTCTTCTGTTTCCATATAGGATTAGATCATCTATTCGCTTACCTTCCTTCTCTTTCATAGCCTCTATCTATCCTTACCCATTGTGGATGTTACATCTGGTTGGGCCTGACGCTTGGTAAAACTTCAGAGAATCGTTCTTTTCTGGTTTGGGTCGCTGTGGAGACTCCTCCAGTTTGGACCGATTCTATTATTTTTTTACAATAAAAAAAGCTCGACCCAAACGGCACATTATATGCCTTTTGGGTCAGCTCCTTTTCTCATTATTTCATAAGCTTTGCTACTGGCTTCGAAAGAAACAACAATACAATACCTAAACCAATTGTTACAAAGCCAATTACACTGAAGATTTCCAGGTAACCTAAAGACTGCGTATATGCAGCTAACTGGCCGGCTACCATATTAGCTACCGCGGAACTTGCCAGCCATACTCCCATTAGAAGAGAGGCAAGCTTGATTGGAGCAATTTTGCTTACCATTGATAAACCGACTGGTGAAATCATTAATTCGGCTAACGTATGAAGGAAATACGTTACAATCATGAACAGGATGTTTACTTTCAGCGCTGTATCGTTTCCTGTGTACATAACGGCAGGAAGCAGTACTAAGAAACCTAAACCAACAGTGACTAAACCAAGAGCCATCTTCGTTGGAGTTTTTAAGTCACCGCGTTTTGAGCTGCCAAGCTTGTACCATAAAGCAGACATAATTGGCGCTAAAATCACGATGAATAATGGGTTCAATGATTGGAACCAGGCAGTTGGAATCTCAAAACCAAATACATTCCGATCAATTTGGTCATTGGCATACAATGTCAATGAACTTCCTGCCTGCTCGAAAGCGGCCCAGAACGCAATAACGAAGACTGCCAAAATAACGATGGCCGCTGTACGTTTTTGTTCTCTTTTCGTTAACGGTGCAGCTGATTTTTGACCAGCAGTAACTTCCGGTTTGCCAGTAGGTACTTTACCGATATCTCCTAAATAGCGATTTCCTAATAAGTTGAAAACTAACTGCCCTACAATCATGCCAATTGCTGCTGTCAAGAACCCATATTTATAGCTCATAAGGCCAACTACTAATGGTGCGAAGAAAGCCCCAACATTAATACCCATATAGAAGATGGTGAAAGCTCCATCACGACGCGGATCGTTGTCTTCATAAAGATCACCCACAATTGTCGAGATGTTTGGCTTGAAGAAACCATTACCGATAATCAATAAACCAAGACCAATGTAAAGCGCTGTCAAACTCTGACTTGCGAATAGCGAAAAGTTACCAAGCGCCATTAAAATACCGCCAATCGTAATCGCCAATCTTCTGCCTATGAAACGGTCAGTCAAGTATCCGCCAATCATTGGCGTAATATAAACGGCCCCGGTAAAGAATCCGTATATGCCCATAGCCGTAGATTTGTCGACTCCAAGCCCGCCGTTTACAACAGTTGCCGTTAAGTAAAGAACAAGGATTGCTCTCATTCCGTAATAACTGAAGCGCTCCCATGCTTCAGTCGCGAACAGCATATACAGTCCTGGAGGATGCTTTTTCCTGGACTGGTTTGGCTGCTGAACATCATCTTTTAATAGTGCCTGCATAATAAAGTCCCCCTAAATATGGTTAAATATTGAACCATCCACCAATCGTTACATTCAAAAAATAATTGCATGGTTTTAATTGACAAATTATTGATTCTTTCCACCTATGCCTAATACGATGATGGCGACGCATGCCATCCAACCCACCATCGGTAAGCGTTTACATTTTTTTATTTTGATTCTGGTGCAAAAAGAATCAAATAGCAAAAATCTAAATGAGCATTAACTTATAAATTCATTCATTTTATTCGAAGATGTTTAATGAAGGCATTTAAATTTTAAAGAATATTTAGTGTTGTAAAATAATTTTATATTATCAGAAAATATAAAAACACAGAAAAAAAAGAAAAAAAGTCCTATTGCATTAGCGGCCTGTGCAGCAACGGAGACCCCCATTATAATAAAAAAAACTGCCTTGTTTTAAGGCAGTTTCTTAGTCAACAATCCATTGATATAAATTTTTCGGTCTTCCTATTTTTTGATAGCTCACAATAGTTTCCACTTTTCCTTCATCAAGTAAATGCATAATATAGCGATAGACGGTCGGATAAGCCAAACCAACTTCTTTAGAAATTGTATCAACAGAAAAAGGTTCACGATTAGAATGCAGAAAATCACTAACGTGACAAAGTGTTCTCTTACTAATTCCCTTTGTTACAAATACATCCTTTTCTTCACTGGATTTTTGCTGCGGAGCTGATTGAGTTAATTTTGCAAGGCGAGCATGCAGTTGAATTCTTGAAATCAAATCAGGCGCTTTTACAGGCTTTAATGCAAAATCCGTTGCGCCTGCTTCAAGAAAGCGATCAGCAATTTCCTGTCGTTCATCAACTGTTAATACAAGAATCGGAACATCGGCATTAAGTTTACGAAGCTCACCCACTGTTTTTATTCCGTCCATTTCCGGCATATGATAATCAACTAAAACAACATCTGCTCCTTTTTCTGCAAACACATTTAACCCTTCTTTTCCGTTGTTAGCCGTATCTACATTCCAGCCGGCAAATTCACAAATTTCACTTAGCATATATTGAATTGATGCATCATCATCAATGACTAAAATGTTCATCTTGACACACTCCTCTCAGCTAGTTTAATCCAAATTATTGTCCCGTGCCCAAGCTTGCTGTCAATTTCTAAAGATGCACCATGTCCTTCAGCAACTTGTCGCACGAAGGCCAACCCCATCCCTGGATGCGATTTCGTACTGAACCCAGCTTTCCATATTTTCTCCTGCTCTTTAGGTGAAATCCCTTTCCCATTATCTGATACGCCCAACCAAAGTTCATTTTCATAGGTTTTTACCTTAAGCAAGATCTGGCCATCTTCTATTCCATTCACTGCATCGTAAGCATTGTCAATTAAATTCACTAAAGCCCTTGTCATTCGGATTTTATTAATTAAAATCTTAATTTCAGGATCTGTTTGAAAGTCTACCTTCAGATTAAGATTTGTCCCGCTCAGTCTGCTTGCTTCGACGTATTCAACTAAATCTTTTATACGGCACCAATGTTTTTTATCATCATATAAAATCTCGGAAATCATGTCGCTAACGGAAAGAATCGATGCTGAAATCCTTTGGCAATATTCTTTTATTTTAGAATCGCCCACTTTTAAACTAATTAAAGAATTTAGCCCCTCAATTGCTGTGAGAGGTGTTTTTAAATCATGGACCAGATATAGTGCTTCTCGTCCTGATCTTGACTGCATTGCTTCTAACTGTGCATAATGAAGCTCTTGCTTTATCCGCCACTTTTGTTCAGCCAATGAAAAATACACAGCTAAAATAACAGCATTAATAACAAAAATTAAACACAAAGTTAAACTGTACAATGTTAAAGATTGCTCAAATCCAATTTGAACCGCTATATCTTTTAATTCCTTTGAAATCGACCCTTGGCCAAATCCATATTGGGATAAATAAGGAATCTCATTCAGCCATTCAATCCCAAAGATTAATTGCGAACAAATAATCGTTTTAATAATTGGCTTTAGCCTATCCTTTTCAAAGGCTTGCAATAATAAGATGGCTAACAACAATAACAACGCATATGCGCTGAATGAGTATGTTAAAGAATAATAAGCATTTATCACGATATAGTCGAGAGGAATAACAATAAGAGGAATGATGATTTTTAACCATGGACGGTTTAAACGAGCACCGATTTCGTCCCCCAACAGCAGTGCACCAATATAATGAAACAAAGCTAAAACTGTATTTAAAGAAATTAACAAAAACACGGCAAGCATTAACTTATTTCCTGTTTCTTCACCTTCTCTTAATGAAATAAGCAAATCAGTAAGACCGATTTCGTCAGGACCCAGCCACGACAGTAAGAATACCCCGAATAAAATTACTCCAATTTTCATCCATATTGTCCAAGACTTCATAAGACCAGCTATCATAATCATTTCACCTTTTATAGATTAATTGCTTATAGAATAGAATGATAACCATTCTTTCATTTCGTATTTAATTAAATTTATGTATACCCTTGCGTAATCTCATTATACGCAATTCATCATAATTATGAAAATTATAAAAAAATGGGTTCTAATGCTCGAACATCTTGCAAGTTATCTCTTTAGAAGCATTATGTACTTGAAATTATTATTCTCACAGTAAGGTGGAGCCTACAACTTGAGTTTTCGTGATTTTAATGAAATAATTGCTTTAGTTACAACCCTAATTATATAAAAGGCTTTACCTTTTAAAACACTTCTGAACCTTTGCAATATGGGCATCCTGTTCCATTAGATCTAGATGCTAATTTATCCTAATAACTTGGATGCTCTTCTTTGCATCTTTACCTACATGCTGTCTTCCTTTTGGTGGAACATCACTAGGCTTTATATCCCCGTTTAATTCATAGTCCCATTCATTGTCCGATTCCGGATATACACTTGCTAAACTTTTCTTCATTTATACCACTCCAAAAAAACAGGCATATAAAAAAAGAAGCAGTTTAGCTGCTTCTACATCAATTCTTATCAATCATTTATCTACCTTAATCACCAAATGTTGCCCAACCATCAGTATATCCCCCATATGGCTTACTTAATTCACCAAGGCGTTTTTGCACTTCTATTATTTCATCATACTTTAAAAACATTTCTTTCGAGCAAAAGCATGTCCATTCTTTTGTTTCTTCATCTTGTTCTAGTTCACAATCAAACTCTTTTCCTTTTAATTGTATCAGAAGTTCTTCTCCGAGTTTTTGATTTGGTACAGCAACAAAAAAATCTACAACATGGTTTTGATTAAAATCAACCCCACTTTTATAAAGCAACTCCAACACTTCACCGTCTTCATCTTTTGGAAAATTCACTCGTAACAACTCCTTATACCTTATTTATACTGTAATTAATTCAATCATACATGAAGTCTTTTCTATTATGGGAATAATCTGTAAAATTAACATATTCAATTCCAAGGCATGCACTTAAATCACCATCTAATACGGTTGTCCCATCAAAGGAAAAAATGCTTTAAACTTTTTAACCCTCCTACGAAATTAATCGATGGGATATCACCACAATCAGAAATTAGTAATTTACGCAAATATGGAATAATATCACAAAATGCCTTTTCTCACTCATTTAAAGATTTTTTAAAAAAACATATGAATATAACGCGAATGCCGTCTTTTCATCTTTTACTGGTAGTACTGGTAATGGCGATTAGGTGGGACCTCTACAATAGTAAAATATCTTCTAGTGTATATTTATGGATGTTATACTATTATTTAGATATTTCTCTAAATTCAGAGGAGGTTATTCAATGCAAAAGGTACAGAATGGAATATGGATATTTGTTACACTCGTTCTCATGCTATTTTTGCTTCCAGAAATACCCGTTAAGGCGGCAGCCGATCCGATCATTAAGATTAAATTAAAAGGCTATCTTGGTAACAAATCTGAGATTACCGTCGAACCGGATGTCACGTACACTACGAATCTAGCAAATGTAAAACTAGAATCGAACAAGAAGTATACGTTGAGGGTCAGCGGTACGGACATTGTTGTTCTGACAGATTCAAAAGAAATAGGCAAAGCTTCTGAGATTGAAGTGAAACCTGAAACAGGGAACGGTCCACTTTCGATTAATGGTCGTACATACTTAGGTAGTTTCCGTTTTATTATGGAAGATGGGAAATTCATCCGTCCGTATAACTCAATTGGTCTTGAAGATTATATAAAAGGGGTTGTTCCAGCTGAAATGCCGGCTTTATGGAATCAGGAAGCCCTAAAGGCACAGGCTGTTGCGGCAAGAACCTATGCGATGAGCTACATCAACAGAACGCCAGATGACACAATGAGTTACCAGGTATACGGTGGCTACACTTGGCACGAAAACTCAACAAAAGCTGTCAAAGCAACAGAAGGTCAGGTCATTGGTTATGGTGATAAACTACATATAGGTTCAGATGCACTTTTTTCCTCTAGCAATGGAGGGAAAACCGAGTCCAACAAAAATGTTTGGGTTGGTACAGAACTACCATATTTAATGGTCAAAGAAGATCCATATGATCCGCAAGCTGTGTGGAGTTTTAGTGTAAAAAAGCAACAAATAGACCTTACAAACTTAGATCTTACAAAAGCAGATACATGGTGGGCTAATACGAAGGAAGCTGAACAAACACCAGTAATTCCCAATATAAGAGCATGGCTACAGAAAAATGGATATACCGGCAAAGACATTAAAATTACGGCTGTCCCTTTCCTATCCCTTCACGCACCAACAAGTGGCGGCAGGGTGAGTAAAGGAAGTATTACGATTGAATTTATGGTGAAAGAAAAGGGGAAAGCGCTACAGCAAAGTGTAATATTAGAAGATGTAACGGCTTCGAAAATTAGAGACATTATCGGTTTGAGCTTCATGAAAAGCTTTTTAGTAGACAAAGTGGATACTGCAAGGGATACGATTAACGTTTCAGGCAAGGGCTTTGGCCATGGTGTCGGACTAAGTCAGTATGGTGCGAAAAAGGCTGGCGAACAGGGAAAAACGTATCGTGAGATTCTTGCTTTCTATTATGAAGGGACAAGCTTAAAACAAGCTTATGAGCCAGAACCTGAAGATGTAGAACCAGTAAAGCCGGAACCGGCACCTGTCATTCCAACGCCAATCCCAACACCAGTTCCGGACCCTGCACCTAAAGATGAAACAGCACCAACAATTAATGATATAAAAACGTATTACGATACTAAAACAAAACAAGTCAAATTAACCTTTGATACGAATGAAAAAGCGAATGTGACAGTGGAAGTTAAGGATGCAAAAGAGCAAATCATCGCTTCTCTTGTTAAAGGGGACGAAAAGCCATCAGGATCGCAATTACTTGTTTGGGATGCTTCAGTGGTAAGCAACGGTTCATACACCTTTGAAATTAGAACGATTGATAGTAGTAATAATACAAGTTCAGCATCTGTTCCATTTTCATTAACAAAGCCTGACACAATGGCTCCAGTTATTAATAATACAAATACCTCATATGACTCAAAAACGAATAAGGTTTTCCTGAAGTATGAGATCAATGAAAAATCAAAGGTTACCTTACAAGTAAAAGACGCAAAAGACAAAATCCTAGCTGCTCCAATCCATAATGTAGAGAAAAATGCCGGTATCCAATGGACATCGTGGAATGTATCGAAGGTCTCGAACGGTAAGTACTCATTTGAAATTACAACGATTGACAGCAGTAAAAATAAAAGCTCAACAACGATTCCATTTACATTAACAAAACCCGATACAACGGCACCTTCCATTAAGAATATAAAAACCTCATATGATCCAAAAACGAGTAAAGTTGATTTGAAGTATGAGATTAACGAAAAGGCGAAGGTAACCGTTCAAGTAAAAGATGCAAAAGGCAAAACCGTGGCGACACTGACCAATAATATTAATAAAAATTCCGGTGTCCAAAGTGCATCATGGAATGTATCAAAGGCATCGAACGGAAAGTATACGTTTACCATTACAGCGATAGATCCAAGCAAGAACAAACGGTCAACGACTGCTTCCTACAAATTAAACAAACCGGCAGCGAAGAATATGACTGGTAAGGTCAATGCTACGAAGTTGAATGTCCGTTCCAAGCCATCCACATCAGGGAAAGTTCTTGGCTCTTTGAAGAAAAACCAAATCGTTACCGTAATTAATAAGAGCAACTCTTGGTACAAAATTCAGTACGGTAAGGGAACAGGTTATGTGCACGAAAAATACCTAACGAACGTCCGATAACGAATTCGATCAGTGAAACGGGCATCAAAATTTAGAGCATTGAAAAGACCATGATTTTCTATAAAGTCATGGTCTACTTTTATAAATTTATTTCCGATACTGTACTGTGGTAATAAAGATCGATCAAAATGGGAATTTTCTGGTGATTTATTATACCATTGGGCCTTTGCTCTTGCACGTCCTTTAGCCGTTCTTTTATCATCAGATCCCGTTCTCAGCGATTTCCCTAACATGGTAAACATTAGTTTCCCAGCTAGTGAAAAGAAATCGTGCACCTGAAAAAATATGGGAATTATTTTAAAGGTGGATAAAAATTGCGGTTGTTTTATGAGGAAATACATCCCTTCACATTGAAGCTGGGGGAGGCGTAAATGAGATTCAAGAAGATTAGGGCATTCTGATAAACACTACTATGAACAATTACGCTCATATGACAAAAAATATTGAAGAAAAGGCCTCCCACAGTAAACTGTAGGAGGCCTTCAACTTTAAAGATATTCACATGTTTGGTGAGCACTCATTATGAATCCTCGTTAAACCCCTATATTAAGGAATTTAAGCGATGATTACATCATGCCGCCCATGCCGCCCATGCCGCCCATATCAGGCATGCCCATGCCGCCAGCGCCAGCAGGTTCTGGTTTGTCAGCAACGACAGCTTCTGTAGTTAAGAACATAGCTGCTACAGAGCCAGCGTTTTGTAGAGCTGAACGAGTTACTTTGGTAGGATCGACGATACCGGATTCGATCATGTTCACCCATTGTCCAGTAGCTGCGTTGAAGCCAGTGCCTACTGCTTCGCCTTTAAGGCGCTCTACGATTACAGAGCCTTCAAGTCCAGCATTGTGAGCGATTTGACGAACAGGCTCTTCGATGGCACGAAGAACGATTTTAACGCCTGTTGCTACGTCGCCTTCCGCTTGAATTTCAGCGATTTTATTGTATACGTTAAGAAGTGCTGTACCACCACCGGCTACGATACCTTCTTCAACAGCGGCACGAGTGGAGTTCAATGCATCTTCAATACGAAGTTTACGTTCTTTCAATTCTGTTTCAGTAGCTGCACCGACTTTGATTACCGCTACGCCACCAGCTAATTTAGCAAGGCGTTCTTGTAATTTTTCACGGTCGAATTCAGAAGTAGTTTCTTCTAATTGAACACGGATTTGGTTTACACGAGCTTGAATTTGAGCTGTATCTCCAGCTCCTTCAACGATCGTTGTATTTTCTTTTGTAACAACCACTTTAGACGCACGGCCTAATGAATCGATTGTTGCAGATTTAAGGTCAAGTCCGATTTCTTCAGTGATTACTTCGCCGCCTGTAAGAGCTGCGATGTCTTCAAGCATTGCTTTACGACGGTCACCGAATCCAGGAGCTTTAACCGCAACAGCGTTGAATGTTCCACGAAGTTTGTTCACAACAAGAGTTGCAAGCGCTTCGCCTTCTACATCTTCAGCAATTAATAATAGCGGTTTACCTTGTTGTACAACTTGCTCAAGTACAGGAAGGATTTCTTGGATATTCGTGATTTTTTTATCTGTGATCAAGATATATGGATTTTCTAGTACAGCTTCCATTTTATCTGAATCAGTAACCATGTATGGAGATGCATATCCGCGATCGAACTGCATACCTTCTACTACGTCCAATTCAGTTGTGAAACCTTTAGACTCTTCGATTGTGATGACGCCGTCGTTACCAACGCGCTCCATTGCTTCCGCAATCAGTTGGCCCACTTCTTCATCAGCTGAAGAGATGGCAGCAACTTGTGCGATTGATTCTTTGTTTTCAACAGGTTGGGAAATGGCTTTCAATTCTGCGATTGCAGTATTGACCGCTTTCTCGATTCCTTTACGGATACCCATTGGGTTAGCACCAGCTGTTACGTTTTTAAGACCTTCACGGATCATCGCTTGTGCAAGAACCGTTGCAGTCGTTGTACCGTCACCAGCTACGTCGTTTGTTTTGCTTGCTACTTCAGCAACCAATTTCGCACCCATGTTTTCGAATGCATCTTCCAATTCGATTTCTTTAGCGATCGTCACACCGTCATTAGTGATAAGCGGTGAACCGAATTTTTTCTCAAGAACCACGTTACGACCTTTTGGTCCAAGCGTTACTTTAACTGCATCTGCAAGTGCGTCCACACCACGAAGCATGGAGCGGCGAGCTTCTTCACTAAATTTAATTTCTTTAGCCATTTATAAGTACCTCCCTAAAATTTTAAGAAAATTTTCGTTCAGTTAAGTATGATGTATAATTAGCCGATAACAGCTAGAATGTCGCTTTCACGTAAAATTAAGTATTCAGTGTTTTCGTATTTAACTTCAGTACCTGCATATTTTGAGAAGATAATTAGATCGCCTTGGGCAACCTCTAAAGCAACACGTTCGCCATTTTCAAGGACACGGCCAGTACCAACTGCTACTACCTTACCTTCTTGCGGCTTTTCTTTAGCAGTATCAGGAAGAACAATACCGCTTGCAGTTTTTTCTTCAGTTTGAACTAGTTCAATAATAACGCGATCACCTAATGGTTTTAACAAGTGAAACAACCTCCTCATATTCTCTTGATAATTTGTTACTTGATTATTAGCACTCTTCATCATCGAGTGCTAACACATTTATAATATTAAATAAACCGAGCCTTTTTTGCAAGTATCTTATTGAAAATTTTTTATTAATTTCTGATAAATTACGGGTAAACTACTTTAGCATAATGATTTCCTTAACAAAGTTATTTAAATGTTTCGTTAGGGGTACCTTTAAGTGGTGTTCTGCCTCAATTTTTGATACCATTTTGGAGTATGCGTTTATAGCTTGTCCCCATATCAGGAACGTTCCGAGCGGAATGGGTGACTATAAAAGGAGTTTTCATTTTTGAAAAAAGAATATTGGTTCGTCATCATCACCTATATTGCCATGCAATTATCCAGTATTGTTGGGGTACCCATTTTCATGCTGATCGGGTCTTATACCGGAATGCCGGCTGATGAACTCCAAGTGAAATCTGCAGCATACTGGATAGTTTTCAGTTTTCTCGCTGCTTTATTCTTGATTCTTTTTTTAATGAGAAAAGATATGAGGGAAAAGTTGGACACGAGAAATCAAACTTCCGTTTCCATGTCCATATTATGGGCAATTGCAGGAGTGTTCATGGCTCTTTTTGCGCAAAGCATTGCCGGCAGCATTGAACAGATGCTTGGGGTGGAGTCTGAATCTGAAAATACGCAGCAACTCATTTCACTCATTTACAAAGTCCCCATGGTCATTTTCGTCACTTCAGTAATTGGACCTATATTGGAAGAATTAATTTTCCGGAAAATCATTTTCGGATCACTTCATAAACGCTTTAACTTCTTTATTTCAGCTTTAATCAGCTCAGTTATTTTCGGCTTGGCGCATGGTGAATTTGAACATCTTCTTTTATATACGGCAATGGGCTTCACTTTTGCTTTCCTTTATGCAAAAACAGGCCGCATTCTCGTATCAATGAGCGCTCATATTGCGATGAATACGCTTGTTATCATCCTTCAAGTGGTATATCGGGAGGATATAGAGAAGATGATAGATACTGCACAGGCCTTCATCGGAGGTTTATTATGAAACGTCAATCACCCTTATTCATGGGCATCATCTATGCAGGCTTAGGAGCTCTTTTTACCGCTATCGCGATTCAAACCGTCAATTCTTCTGGATGGGGGCTCTTCGCCTACATACTTGTCCTTATTGCGACTCTTGACTTTGGATCGGGCTTACGCATGATCATGCTTCACTTTAAGATTAAAGCCGCACAAAAAAATAAGAAAAAATAAAAAAACGCTGCAAAGATGCAGCGTTTTTTTCATTCCTCCAAAGCGGCTTCTTCCACAACAGGATAATGTTTCAGGAAGTAGATGAGCGACTGAAGCTCCACGGCCAGGTCAATGTGGTGAACCCTTATTGATGGAGGCACGGTCAGCCTTGCAGGTGTAAAATTCAATATTCCTTTTATATCAGCTTTGACTAGACGATCGGTTATCGTCTGGGCTACCTGTGCAGGCACTGTCAATATAGCCGCAGTGATATTATTTTCCTGCAATAGTGTATCGATTTGATCCATATGATAGATGGGCACATCAGCTATTCGCTTGCCGACTTTTTCTTCAGAAACTTCGAAAGCCATTTCAATTTTTGTATTATTATTTTTCATGAAATTGTAATTTAAAAAAGCGGTTCCTAAATTTCCTACCCCGATTAAAGCGACTTTGGTCAATTCATCTTGATCTAGTGTTTTTCTAAAGAAGGATAATAAATAATTGACATTGTAGCCGTAGCCTTTTTTCCCAAGCGCGCCAAAGTAGGAAAAATCACGGCGTATGGTGGCAGAATCCACTTTTACAGCTTCGCTTAGCTCTGCAGAGGAAACTCTTTGTTTGCCTGAGGAATGTAAGTTCTTTAAAAATCGATAATACAATGGCAACCTTTTGGCTGTTGCCTGCGGTATCTTTGGGTCATGGTTCATTGTTCTTCCCCGCCTTCACACATGCTTTTCAACTTAATCTCTATCTGTTTGTTTTACTTGTCTTTTATAATCGTTACTGGAAACTCCGCCTGTTTTCTCCACTAAGAATGTAGGCCCGATCACCATTCCCTTATCAATGGCCTTACACATGTCATAAACTGTCAAGGCAGTCACGGATGCAGCTGTTAACGCTTCCATTTCCACACCTGTACTTCCTTTTGTCTTAGCTTCCGTTTCAATCCTAAGCCTGTATCCTTGTTCTTCTTTTTCCCACTCAAAGGCTATATTGACCCCTTGCAGAGCAATGGGATGGCACATCGGAATGATATTGGATGTATTTTTGCTGGCCATTATTCCTGCAACCTGTGCAACAGCCAGTACATCACCTTTTTTCATTTTCTGATTCGTGACCAATTCATATATTTCATCATTCAATAAAATGCTCGATTGAGCCACTGCCGTCCGGGTTGTTTCAGGCTTAGCACTCACATCGACCATTTTGGCCCTGCCCTGTTCATTAAAATGCGTTAAGTCTCCCATTTAAGTAACCCCTCCTAAATCATACACTATTATTCCACTTTATGTAACAGCTTTTGTTTACCATGGAACCAAGCTGTTGCCGATAATAACTAAAATACGTTACACTAACTATAATCAATTGAGGTGAAATCTATGATTTTATTACAAATCAATCAACTATCGAAATATTATGGAGCTGAACTTATTTTATCAAATATGAAGCTCGAAGTTCAAAATAAAGATCGAATTGCTCTTGTCGGCCGAAATGGCGCCGGAAAATCCACTCTGCTAAAAATCATAGCCGGGCACCTTTCCCATGATGGCGGTGAAATTATCAAACCAAAAGGCGTCACAATCGGCTATATGGCCCAGGATACGGGATTGGAATCCGAACTGACCATTTGGGATGAGATGCTGACCGTATTCACGGACCTTATAGAGCAGGAAAAGGAACTGCGTCGCCTTGAGGCTGATATGGCCAGACCTGACGTCTTTGAAAACGAAACGATTTACCAAAAAGTGCTGAATGAATACGACACTTTGATGGTGGCATTCAAAGAGAAGGGCGGTTATCAATATGAAGCAGATATCCGTTCCGTATTGCATGGGCTTCAGTTTGCTGACTTTGACTATTCTACCCCAATCTCCACTTTAAGCGGCGGGCAAAAAACAAGGCTTGCTTTAGGAAAGCTGCTTTTAAGGAAACCGGATATATTAATTCTGGATGAGCCGACGAACCATTTGGATATCGAAACCCTATCTTGGCTTGAACAATATTTACAAGGGTACCAGGGAGCTGTGCTCATTGTTTCCCATGACCGCTATTTTTTAGATAAAGTAGTAAACCTGGTATATGAGATTTCCCGGAATAACATGAAAAAATACCATGGTAATTATAGTTCTTACCTAGAGGGAAAAGCCGAAGATTATGAGCGGGACATGAAACTGTTCGAGAAGCAGCAAGGGGAAATCGAAAAGCTTCGCGACTTTGTCCAACGTAATATCACAAGGGCCTCCACCACGAAAAGAGCACAAAGCAGACGCAAACAGCTTGAAAAGATGGACGTATTGGACAAGCCGCAAGGTGATGAAAAATCCGCGAATTTTTCTTTCCAGATTGAAAGGCAAAGCGGAAATGAAGTACTCCACCTCCAGGACTTGGCTATCGGATACGAAGGGGAAACGGTATCAAGGAATATAAATTCCCGGATGACAAAAGGAGAGAGCATAGCTCTTGTTGGCCCAAATGGAGTTGGAAAATCAACTTTATTGAAAACGATCATTTCCAAGCTGCCTGCACTTTCTGGGGATTTCCGTTTTGGAACGAACGTAGAAGTCAGCTACTACGATCAAGAACAGGCTAACCTTGTTTCCAATAAACGCGTACTCAATGAATTATGGGACGACTATCCCCTTAAACCGGAAAAGGACATCCGCACCGTACTCGGTAATTTCCTATTTAGCGGGGACGATGTTTTGAAAACCGTTTCCACACTAAGCGGGGGCGAAAAGGCTCGGCTTGCTCTAGCCAAAATGATGATGCAAAAAGGTAATTTTTTAATTCTTGATGAACCAACGAACCATTTGGACCTCGATAGTAAATTGGTGCTTGAAAACGCATTGATCGATTATCCGGGAACTATTCTTTTCGTCTCACATGACCGTTATTTCATAAATCGGATAGCAACGAAAGTGATAGAGCTCTCCAAAGACGGCAACGAAGAATTCCTCGGTGATTATGATTACTATTTAGAGAAGAAACAGGAGCAAGCGGAAATCCAAGCTCTTGAACAGCAGGATCAGGCTAAAACTTTAGATGCAGCTGTAGAAAAAACAAATTACAAAATTGATAAAGAGGCAAAAAAAGCAGAACGCCAGCGTAAACGGCGCATTGAGGAAATCGAGGCAGCCATGGAGCGTCTTGAAACCGAAATAAGCGAATATAATGACCTCCTTTGCGATCCAAATGTTTTTCAGGACCACGAAAAAGTGATGGAAGTCCAAACAAAGCTTGATAATGCACAGGAAAAATTGGACCAGCTGCTCGAAGAATGGGCTGAACTGGAAGAATGACAAAAGACCGGGTCAATCGACTCGGTCTTTTTCACTTCAAATCAAAAAGTTATCCACAAACTTGTTAACAAACCAATTACCGTTCACTAGCCAATAATTTGAGTTATGCACATTATCCACAGAAACATATCAACTTATCCACAAAAACACCACTTTATACACATGCAGTAGGATGATCAAAAATACTTTATCCACAGAATATTCTATTATTTTATTAATACGATAAAAAAGACAGGATGCCGAATTGTGGGATCCTGTCTTCTCGTCAATTAAAATGCTTCTATATCCAATCCAGGATTTCCGTTCAAATCCAAACCAGATCGTTTTCCTTTTTCAAACATGACACTGCCAGCAGCACCGATCATGGCGGCATTGTCCGTACAAAGATAGAGGGGTGGAATGGATATATCCATAGGTAAATCCTTAAAAGCTTCAGTTAATGCTTCCCTAAGGCCTTTATTTGCCGCAACTCCTCCAGCAAGCAATACCTGCTTCACATTATATTCCTTTGCAGCTTTTACAGCTTTCATTACAAGCACTTCTATCACGCTTGCTTGGAAACTTGCCGCTAAATCTTTAGGTTCGATTTTTTCCCCGCGCTGTTCTGCATTATGCAAAGTGTTGATCACAGCCGATTTCAACCCGCTGAAAGAAAAGTCATAGCTGCCATCCAACCATGCCCTAGGCAGTTTTAAAGTTGGTGAGCCTTCTTGCGCAAGCCTATCGATATGAGGACCGCCAGGATAAGGGAGCCCCAATGTTCGAGCCACTTTATCATACGCCTCTCCTGCTGCATCATCCCGCGTCTCCCCTATCACCTTGAAAGAACCCGGCTCTTCTAAAAGCACCAATTCCGTATGACCTCCCGAAACGACTAAAGAAAGCGCAGGATATTCGATCTCCTGAATAAGCCGATTTGCATAGATATGACCAGCGATATGATGCGTACCGACAATCGGTATTCCATGTGCGAAAGCTACAGCCTTCGCCGCATTCACGCCTATTAATAGTGCCCCAACAAGGCCGGGGCCTTCTGTAACGGCAATGGCATCCAAGTCTTCATATGTCACACCTGCTTGCAGCAGTGCTTCTTCAAGAACAATCGTAATTTGTTCTACATGATGACGGGAAGCTATTTCAGGGACGACACCGCCAAAACGTTTATGGCTTTCGATTTGTGAAGACACGACATTACTCAGTATCTCCCTACCATTTTTTATGACAGCTGCTGCAGTTTCATCGCAGCTCGTTTCAATACCTAATATAAATTGATCTTTTTTCATGAAAAATTCACCCACATAACATAAGCATCTTCTTGATTGTCTGTATAATAATTTTTACGGATTCCGCCCTTTTGGAAACCTAGTTTTTCATAGAGCGAAATGGCTACTGCATTACTGACACGGACCTCAAGCGTCATCCTCACCACACCCATCGAAATGGAGATTTCAATCATCTTCCTGAGCAAAGCTTCTCCTAGCTTTTGCCCTCGGTATTCCGGCAATATCGCTATATTGGTAATGTGCGATTCATCAATGACGATCCAGGCACCGCAATAACCGGCGATTTTACCTTCATCCTCTATCACCATGTATACAGCATATTGATTATGATTCAATTCATTAAAAAAAGCTTCCCGGCTCCAAGGCAAAGTAAAGGACTGCTTTTCCACGTTTAGCACTTGGTCGATATCTTCCGTATTCATCTTTCGGAACGTCAATGTTTTACTCATAATAATCGGTCGCTTTCCTTTTTTATTTCCCCTGCTGTTCAAGCCACTTAGCTTCTGCTTCAGCCATGCGGATATAATTCGGTACAAACTGGTGAACATCCACTTCAGCCTTATCAAGACCAATGAAGGCCAGTTCGCTTGGCCTTGAATTATATGACTGTACCGGAGCAAATACAGCCAATTCCCCTAATGCATCCGTAATTGCATCCCGATGGATGTCCACATCTTGACCAACAAATAAAACAGGACGATTTAATTCCTTCAATTGATTCGCCCACTCAGAGGATAGAATATTACAATCTTCAATGACTGTCTTTAAAGAATCCTTTTCCAATTCATATAATCCAGTATAAATCTGCCCTCTTCTTGCATCGAACAAGGGAGAGATCATCCCGTTAAAATAACGTCCATTAGCTGCTAAAACCTCTAAGCTGGAAACACCTGATAAGGGAATTTGAAGCGTCCATGCCAAGCTTTTCGCTATCGTCACTCCGATCCTGACCCCTGTATATGAGCCTGGACCTTGAGCGACCACAATCTTAGTCAATTCCTTCGGTTTAGTATCACAATCCCTCAGCAGTGTCTCAATTGCCGGCATTACCCGCACCGAATGATTTTTCTTTAGGTTCGTCGTATACTCACCAATTACTTGATTCTCGTTTACCAGTGCAATCCCTAATGTGAAATTCGATGTATCTATAGCTAAAACCTTCATCAAATAATCTCCTTACATAACTTTACATATCGTTCGCCTTTGGCTTCCAAAACAATACGCCGGCTGGTATCGCCCAGGCGATAGATATAAATGTTCAAGATTTCCTCTGGAAGGTGATCCTTTATTAAATGGGCCCATTCAACGACAGTCACACCATCACCATCAAAATATTCATCAAAGCCTAGATCTTCTTCCGATTCACTTACCCGATAAACATCCATATGATATAAAGGCAAGCGACCCATGTATTCCTTTATTATCGTGAAGGTAGGGCTATTCACCATTCTGGTAACACCTAATCCTTTAGCCAGCCCTTTTGTGAATGCCGTCTTCCCTGCACCCAAGTCACCTTCTAAAGCCAGCACATCTCCACTGGAAAGCTTTTGTGCCAATCTATGCGCAAATTGCGCTGTTTCTTCCTCACTCTGAGAAATCCATTCAACATGTTGCATATATCAATCACCTTTATCATTATTAGGAAACGTCCTATATAAACGCAATATTATGGAACGAAAACCATTCTATATGTAGTTTACCTTGTTTCAAAAGAAGAAACAAATAAGTTAGGGACATAATTATTCGAATTTCAGATAAAACAAAAAAACGAAACCTAAGTTTCGTTTTTTTCATGATTGCGGGGACAGGATTTGAACCTGCGACCTTCGGGTTATGAGCCCGACGAGCTACCGGACTGCTCCACCCCGCGACGGTATAAATGCTGCTTTTATAAATATAGTATTCCCATTTATTCAAAAAGAATACAATGATTATAGCTTGGCGGCGTCCTACTCTCACAGGGGGAAACCCCCAACTACCATTGGCGCTGAAGAGCTTAACTGCCGTGTTCGGAATGGGAACGGGTGTGACCTCTTCGCTATCGCCACCAAACATTTAATCTTTTTAGCACATTTATTATCATACCATGTATGAAATCAAAATGCAAGAAGAAATTTTCATTCCTTCAAAACTAGATAATAAGAAGGTATTTCATTTTTTAAAAAGCGTTGGTTAAGTCCTCGATCTATTAGTATCAGTCAGCTCCACATGTCACCATGCTTCCACCTCTGACCTATCAACCTGATCATCTTTCAGGGATCTTACTAGCTTGCGCCATGGGAAATCTCATCTTGAGGGGGGCTTCATGCTTAGATGCTTTCAGCACTTATCCCGTCCGCACGTAGCTACCCAGCTATGCCTTTGGCAAGACAACTGGTACACCAGCGGTGCGTCCATCCCGGTCCTCTCGTACTAAGGACAGCTCCTCTCAAATTTCCTGCGCCCGCGACGGATAGGGACCGAACTGTCTCACGACGTTCTGAACCCAGCTCGCGTACCGCTTTAATGGGCGAACAGCCCAACCCTTGGGACCGACTACAGCCCCAG
>NZ_CP113518.1:272500-315000 GCF_056502895.1 Bacillus sp. T-10(2022) | reverse complement strand
ACCTTCGCATGACGGAATCAAAATCCGTTGCCTTACCGCTTGGCTATAGCCCAATAATCGAATACTAATTAACAGCCAGGATAATATTATATCACAATAATATTATTTTAACAAGTGTTTTTTTAAAAAAATGGCGGTCCCGACGGGAATCGAACCCGCGATCTCCTGCGTGACAGGCAGGCATGTTAACCGCTACACCACGGGACCAGTATTATGATTATATATAAGAAAGTGACCCATACGGGATTCGAACCCGTGTTACCGCCGTGAAAGGGCGGTGTCTTAACCGCTTGACCAATGGGCCTTGATAAAATATGCAGCTGGCGGAGAAGGAGGGATTTGAACCCTCGCGCCGCTTACGCGACCTACACCCTTAGCAGGGGCGCCTCTTCAGCCTCTTGAGTACTTCCCCAAAAAAATGGCTCCGCAGGTAGGACTCGAACCTACGACCGTTCGGTTAACAGCCGAATGCTCTACCACTGAGCTACTGCGGAATAATGAAAATTGGGTTCCTTTTTCACGCTCAAGGACCTTAGTGTTTGTCGTTAAGAACAAGTTGTTATCTTGTCGACTCTTATGATTATAAAGAGGTTGCAACTTAAAGTCAAGGGTTCTTTTATGATTTTTTATATTTTTGTTTTTTACTCCTTAAACCCTTGGTAAATCAATGTTCCACGACATTTACCACAAACGAAACGGGTAGTGTCGATTCGCTTTTTTCTTATATACACCTGCTGACAGTCTTCACATTTATATTGGATAGTATTCATCTTTTTCTTTAATTGGTTAGATGGCAGCGGTTCGCAAAATCTCGGCGCCCCCACTTTTTTGAGTAATTGCTTAAAGTCCGCATCACGATGCTGGTACCCTTTTTTCTCGATGTGCAGATGATAATGGCACAATTCATGCTTAATGATTCCAATCATTTCTTCCACACCGCGTTCATCAAGATACTTCTTATTGATTTCTATATTGTGTGAACGGAGCAAATATCGACCTCCTGTTGTTCGGAGACGTGGATTAAAACTGGCTTGATGTCTAAAGGCCTTTTCAAAGTCTTTCAACGATATTTCTTCAACAAGTTTTTGCAATTGCCGATTATCCATTTCCCCCTCCCTTTCCTTGGTAACATGACAACCCATTATAACATAGACTAATAATACAATAGGAAACTAAGGGAGGAAAAGCTATGCCTAATTGGTTCCAGAATCAAATCCGCAAAGCCTTTTATGAAAAGGATTATTATCAAGTGAAGATGTTGAATCAATGTTGGTTTTTTTATCAAAAGAAAGAAAGCCTCCGGTTATAAATTCAACTTTGTTCCATATAAAAAAACCCCTTCTATTATAGAAGGAGCTTACCATAGGCTAGTTTTGATCCTTTGGCTCGAGCATCGTTAAAGATACCCTTTGTTTTTGCGAGTCAACCAGTTCGACCCAAACCGTCACAACATCCCCAACGGCCACTACATCCAATGGGTGTTTTACAAACCTGTTGCTCAGTTTAGAAATATGAACCAGTCCATCCTGTTTAACACCAATATCCACAAACGCACCGAAATCCACAACATTCCTCACTGTACCTTGTAATTCCATCCCAGTTTGCAGATCCTCCATTTTTAGTACATCCTGCTTAAGCAGTGGTTTTGATAATTCATCCCGAGGATCTCTTCCCGGTTTCATCAAATCATCTATGATATCTTTAATCGTAATTTCCCCAATTGCCAATTCATCGGCCAAATCAGCCGGATTTAGTTTGCCTAATTCTTCATTTAGGACATCACTGCCTAAATCATCAGATGTGAATCCCATTTTCTTTAATAATTTATTCACGGCACTGTAGTTCTCAGGATGTATCGCGGTTTGATCTAAAGGCTCATCTCCATTAATGATACGTAAGAACCCTATACATTGTTCATAAGTTTTGGCACCAAGCCGGGGAATCTTCTTTAATTCCTTCCTGCTTGAAAACTTTCCTTCCACTTCCCTTTTCTTCACAATATTTTGAGCAACCGATTTTGATAAACCAGCTACATATTGCAAAAGTGACGATGAAGCGGTATTGACATTCACCCCCACCTGGTTAACAGCTGTTTCTACTACAAAGGTGAGGGATTCCGTTAACTTTTTCTGGGACACATCATGTTGATATTGACCCACCCCCACGGATTGCGGATCAATTTTAACAAGTTCAGCAAGGGGATCCTGAAGCCTTCTTCCTATTGAAACGGCGCTTCTCTGTTCTACCTGAAGATCTGGAAACTCTTCACGGGCGATATCCGAGGCTGAATACACACTGGCACCCGCTTCATTTACAATTATATATGATATATTCCCTTTCACTTCTTTCAAAATATCTGCGATGAATTGCTCTGATTCACGTGATGCCGTACCATTGCCGATTGCCACGATTTCAACCGAGAACCGCTGAAGTATTTCGATCGTTTTTTCACGGGCAGCATTAAGTTTCGCAGCAGGAGGATGCGGGTAGATCACACTGATATCGAGTACCTTTCCGGTTTCATCAATGACAGCCAACTTACAGCCAGTCCGATATGCCGGATCTAGGGCGAGGACCACTTTTCCTTTAAGCGGAGGCTGCAAGAGCAGGTTCCTCAGGTTTTCAGAGAAAATATGGATAGCTTGATCCTCAGCTTTTTCCGTCAGCTCTTTTCTGATTTCCCGTTCTACAGAAGGCATGATCAAACGCTTAAGTCCATCCTCAATCGCAGATTTAAGAACAACTTGGGCTTCAGATTTGTTATTTTTAATGATTTTCCGTTCAAGATGACCAATGATGATTTCAGTCCGGGGCTGAATGGAGATCCGCAGAACCTCTTCCTTTTCACCTCTATTCAGCGCCAACACACGATGCGGTACGATTCTTTGAACCGGCTCCTCGTATTCATAGTACATTTCGAAGATTTTTTTCTCGTCCTTCTCTTCATTTTTCACAGTTGAAACCATTTTTCCGGCTTTGAAAATTTCAGCCCTTATCCACTTCCTTAATTCTGCATCATCGGAAATATGTTCAGCTATGATATCCTGCGCTCCTGCAATTGCCTCTTCAATAGAAGAAACTTCTTTTTCTGCCGATATGAATTCTGCAGCTTTTTCACTGACACTGGCATGCATTGGACATTCCAGAAGCCAATTGGCCAGTGGTTCAAGACCCTTTTCTTTAGCGACTGTCGCTTTCGTTCTCCTTTTTTGCTTGAATGGCCTGTATAAATCCTCGACTTCCTGCAGTTTTGTTGCCTTCTCGATTTGTTTCGTTAATTCTTCCGTCAATTTTCCCTGTTCACCAATTGAACGCGTAACTTCCGCTTTCCTCTGGCCAAGGTTTTCAAGATAATTCCACCTTTCCATGATGGAACGAATCTGAACTTCATCAAGTGAACCCGTCATTTCTTTTCTATACCGTGCGATAAAAGGGACAGTGTTCCCTTCTTGCAGCATCTGTATGACGTTTTGGACTTGATGATTTTTCAAAGTTAGCTCATTGGATATTTGTTTAATCAGTTCTTTCAATGTATCTTCTACAACGATCATTATGTTTACCTCCAACCTTTTGATCTAATAAGTATAGTCTAGCAAATGAGTGATGAAGTTGCGAATTCAATACAAAAAAGCTCACTTCCGAATTATGGCGAAAGTAAGCTTCCTAAAATGAAAGTTGTATCATCTGCAGTTAATGGACTGCTTTTTAATATACATTGTGCGTTCTTATCGATAGGGACCAGCCTTTTTAAAAAAGATTTAGCTCCCTTAAGTTCTAAACCATCGGAATGAAGAATGAATTTTGCATTTGGTTCATATTTGTAGCTCTGCGTCCTGTATGTTTGTTTCCTTCCGGATAAATACCCTGTAACAGGTAAAGGGTAAACGAGTTTATCGTCGCTTGGATTATACAGGAAAAAGCGGATGTTACCCACTGAACTGTATACAAATTCATTCTTATCATAAAATATCTTCAAAATCGAAACGGCCGCCCCCCGCTTATCGACCAAAACCTGGTTACATACCGCCATTAATGATTCTACATCCAACTCATGATTACGTTTTACTTCCTCGATGACGGCATGGGAGGAATCATAAGCATTTTTACCGCTGCCTAGACCATCTGCCAGGACACACACAAAGTATTCTTTCGTATGAAGAAAGAAGTAATCATCACCACAATAAACCATCCCGTTTTTAGACGATTGAGAGACAAGGACTTCTATTTTTTCTCCCCTCAGAATATCTTTGATCACTGAATTAACTCCGAGTTTTCAGCATTAATGGCTTCTTGAAGTTTCTTGATCGCGCGGCGTTGGAGCCTTGAAACATGCATTTGGGAAATCCCCAGTTTATCGCCAGCTTCTTTCTGGCTTAAATTCTCTAAATAAGTATGTTGAATGATCATCTTTTCACGGTCACTCAGAACATGCAGCACCTTTTCAAGCACCAGCCGCTGATTGACCTTTTCAAAACCTTCATCGACATTCCCGAATATATCAAGCAATGTGACAGTACCGCCATCAGAATCCGCCTCAATAGAATGATCCACAGATAAAGCTTGATAGCTTTTTCCCATTTCCATCGCTTCTAAAACTTCTTCTTCAGTCACGCCTATACTATCGGCTATTTCATCTATTCTTGGTGAACGATGCAGAGTTGTCGTCAATTCCTCGACAGTCACCCTGATTTTCGGACCAAGTTCCTTAATTCTCCTTGGCACATGGACACTCCATGTTTTGTCACGAAGGAACCTTTTGATTTCGCCGATTATAGTAGGGACGGCAAATGCCTCAAAGCTCTTACCGAAAGATTCATCATATCGTCGAATGGCACCTAATAAACCAATCATGCCGACTTGGGAGATATCCTCCTGAAATGATTTCCCTTTCGCATACTTGCGGGCGATTGTTTCAACTAAACTTTTATAATGGATGACTAGATTACTCTGTGCTTCATCATCTTGATTCTGCTGGTAAGCTCTAATCCATTCATTTACCTGTTCTCTTTGTGCCTGATTAGGTTGAGACTGTTTTTGCATCCATCTCCACCTGCTCTCCTTCTAAAAACTTAGTCATAAATACTGTAACCCCATCATGCTGATGAATTTTAACATCATCCATCAAAGTTTCAATAAGGTAAAGACCCAAGCCTCCTTCTCTCAAAAGTTCGACTTTTTGTCCATTTTCGTATGGACCGAGTCCTTGACGAACTTCTTCGAAATTACAGCTCTTGCCACTATCGGAAACCATGACCTCCAGACGGTCAGGATAAAGGCCAAAACTTACTTTCACTTCACCTTTTTCAGAATCCTTATATGCATGCTGTACCGCATTTGTACAAGCCTCACTCGTAGCGATTTTCAAATCCTCAATTTCATCATACGCAAATCCCATCCGGCTTCCTATCCCAGAAAGCGTTAAACGAATGACACCGATGAATTCTGGTTTTGCAGGTATTTTCATTTCGATGTAATCATATACTTGACTCATTCTAACCCACCCTCTGTACCACTTTTTATATCAATGATATCTGCAAGACCTGTTATATCAAATAAACGTCGTAACCTTTCTGATAAGCCAACTAGTGTGAATTCGCCATTATGTGCCCTTACGCTTTTGAAAGCACCGACAAATACCCCAAGTCCCGTACTATCCATATAAGAGACTTCAGTTAAATCAATCGTAATCGAAACATTATCCTGCTCTGAAATTGGAAATAGTGATTCCCTTAATTTCGGTGCAGTATAGGCATCGATTTCACCTTTTAGTTTTACAACAAATTCAGTATTTAATTCATTAACATCTACAGTTATATTCATCCTTGACCCACCTCTTCAAATCCTCTTCATTCCTATATCTATACCCAGCAGAAACAATACTAAACATTTGATTTTAAAATTATTAATGTAAAATCATCCCTCAGTTGGAAGTTCTGCATTTTCTCCAATTGTTTAAATATATTATTCACCATTTCCTGGGCTTGCAAATGCATATTTTTTTTAATGAAACCGATAAGTGTTTCCCTTTCTATGAACCCATCATACGTCCGGCACTCCGTTACTCCATCGGATAATAAAATGATCATGTCTCCACGATTCACCGTTTTTTCATATTGGCGATACCTTGTTTTTTTATCAACTCCAAGCAGCAAGCCCTTTGCATCCAAATCGCTGAAAGTACCTGTTGCGGCATCATAGTAAAAGCCAGGTTCATGTCCGGCTGAAGCATAGGAAAATTGCCTGTCATGCGGATCATATAAACCATAGAACATGGTTATGAACATGCTTGGATCCACATTATGCTCCACAACACGGTTCAAACTCTCAAGCACACTATTCGGTTCATGTCGATGCTCAGGAAGACTGTCCATCGCATATTTGATCATCGACATGCACAATGCAGCAGGAATCCCTTTTCCTATGACATCTGCTATCCCTACTCCTATACGATCATTTTCATCTTGGACGAAGTGATAGTAATCTCCGTTCATCTGTCTCGCCGGAACACTGATCGCTCCAATTTCAAGAGCTTTGATATCAGGAATTTCCGTTTCCAAAAGAGTATGTTGAACGTTTGCCGCGATCTCGATTTCCGTTTTCAGTTCCTGCTGTTGATGTCTAAGGCTTTGATGTTCACGGTATGCAATGCCGTAGCCCATCATGACTTCCAGCAGAAAATCGAAAGAATCCAATACTTTCCCCGGTAAGTCCGGGTAAAGTTCCATTAAGTTATTTTTATGCATACTGATGATTTCTTCTGGAGATATATTGTATTTGATATGTAGGCGGCTAATCTTTTGTCCTTGGTAGAGTGCCTGCTCATTTTGGTCTTTAAGATAAGTAGAAAGCGCCTCATGATACTTTTTCTCCATGTTCTCCCTAATATCCATATTCCCCCCCTAACGGAGCCATTTCGTAGCGATGATCTTAGTCCCTTCACCTGGTATCGAATCAATATCAAAGTCATCCATTAAACGTTTGGCTCCAGGAAGACCTGCACCCAGCCCCCCCGAGGTGGTATATCCATCTTCCATGACTCTGCGGATATCCTCAATTCCCGGCCCTTGGTCCTCTGCAATGATTTTCAATCCTGACTTCCCATTTATATTTAACTTTTCTATGCTAACACTGCCTTGTCCAGCATATAGGTATATGTTTCGGGCCAATTCGCTAATGGCCGTTGTGATCCTGGCCTGGTCTACAGTACCGAATCCCAACTCTTTAGCGACATTTCTTCCGAGCTGCCTTGCAGCTACGATGTCCCATTCATTTATGATTTTTACGCAGGATTGGAACTCCATTCTTTATTCCCCCAATTCCTGTTGTAATTTCTCCAGGCCTTTCTCTAAGTCTAATGCTGTCAGAACATCATCGAGACTAATTCCCAGTTCAATTAATGTTATTGCAACAGCAGGCTGGATCCCCGTAATTACAACTTTGGCCCCCATAAGCTTAGACATGCTAAAGACATCGCCCAATACCTTTGCGATAAAAGAATCAATAAAATCTATTGAGGTGATATCTATAACAACGCCATTCGCGCTTGTTTCATGAATCTTATGCAGTAAATCCTCTTGAAATTGAAGGGCTGTCACATCATCCAATTCCCACTGTATAGAGACTAACAAGCAGTCATAAAGCTTTAATATCGGAATCCTCATACTTATCCCTCCACCTTTACGATCTTACGGCTCGTTAATTCCAACGCAACTTCTATCCCTTTTTTCAATGTATTTTTTGTAATCACTTCATTTAAATTAATTCCAAGATTAACGATGGTTTGAGCAATTTCAGGGCGGATTCCGCAGAGTATACATTTCGCGCCCACTAACCGGACTGCTTCCGCCGCTTGAATGATATGGTGGGCAACCATGGTATCCACGACCGGCACACCCGTTATATCAATAAGAACTACTTCAGATCTATGCTTAACAACGCCGGTCAACAGGTTTTCCATTATCTGTTTGGCACGTTCCGTATCAATCGTACCAATCAACGGCATTACCGTTATTCCTTCCAATACAGGAATTAGCGGTGCCGATAGTTCTTGCAACGCTATTTTTTGCATGGAAACAGTTCTTTCCCAAGTTTGGGTATATATATTGACTATTTCATTATTTATCGGTGTGGCCCATTTATCCAAATGGTTAACAAGATTGACTTGGTTTTCAGGAGTAACCAGACCCTTTTCCACCATTCCATTAATGACAATCAACGTGAATTTATGAAGTCCTTCATTGACGAAAGTGAGAGGCCATCCCAATTGGACGACTTTCTCGGCAAAATCTGAAAGCTTCAATGTGAATTCCTTGTTTTTACTATCAACGTTCGTGATGATCATATCTATAAATTCACTGCTCGTTTGCGTGAACATTCGATCTGAAACGACTTTAATTAATCTTTCGTCCGTACTTTCCTTCATGATGCCCATCCACTCAGTAAGGATGTAATCTTGATTTTGCTTAATAAAATCGTAAACCAATTGATTCATAATATCCTCCCATTCTAACACAATTGCCTTGTTTCCCTGTCTACGTCACAAGGATGTTAACTAACTGTAATGTTATTTCCATTTGGATTTCCTTTGAGTTTCCCCACTAACTTTTGCTTTTTTTAGGTATTTACAAAATAACTATATACCCGAAATTCAGGCAAGAAAAACATCAATTACTGAAAAGTTAGGGAGATACTATAAAAAACAATGACGTTCCATCCAATATCTAACTGTATAATGTTTTTATTCGTCAAATTTTTCATATTTCCTGCTGTATACTTTTTGGATATGTTAATGTTATTTGACAAAAAAACACGATCCCCACAGTTGCAGGGATCGTGCCATCTAAATAATATCAAGAATGATTTGTATTATAATAACGCCCGGTTTAACGGGAAAAATTTTCTTTAAAACTCAATGAGGCCTAAACTAATTTGCAAAGCTTCATTGACTTTTTGCATCATCGGTTCGTCAAGATGCGTAATTTTATCAGTTAAACGCTGCTTATCAATTGTCCGGATCTGTTCTAATAAAATGACGGAATCCCGCTCGAATCCGTACTTTTTTGCATTAATCTCAACATGTGTAGGCAATTTCGCTTTTTGAATTTGAGCTGTAATGGCTGCCACGATCACAGTCGGACTAAAGCGATTACCAATATCGTTTTGTAAAATTAGTACCGGACGGGTCCCCCCCTGCTCTGAACCAACTACCGGGGAAAGGTCTGCGAAGTATACGTCACCACGCTTAACAACAATCAATGGCTCAGCCTCCGCTAACTAATCGTTCAACGCAATGACCAGCCTCGAATTCAGCCTGGAAGGCTTCAGAAGCAATCGTTAAGTTAATGGCCGCCATTTCAATATAACCGCGTTTCATCGATTCACGAAACTCTTTCTTTTTACGTTCGCGAAGATACATTTTTGTGGCACGATAAATAAATTCACTGCGATTCACATTTTCCTCACTCGCATACCCATCTAACTCTGTTAAAAAATTTTGAGGTAATCGAATTAATATCTCTCTTGTTGCGCTGGATTCAGACACAAACATACACCTCCACCATCACTACACACCTTTATTGTATATATCCTTTTCAATATTACCATTAAAATGCCTATCTGCAAAGAGTATATTCTATTCTCAATCCTATTATCAGCATAATAAAGGAAATCTTATTCACAATCTTAGGATTTTTTTACAATCCGGTCATTCCAAAATGAAGTTGCGTACATGTTTCACCTGATTGTCTTTTATATAAACACGGGGCACTCTTGCTCCTATCATACATGTTATCTCATAGTTGATCGTTTCCAGTTTTGCCGCTATCTCATCGACAGTAATCGATTCATCCCCATCATTCCCCATCAGTGTGACCTCTGTTCCTACAGGGTATGGTCCAGGCAGCTTGATCATGCATTGATCCATGCAAATCCTCCCGACTATGGGTACTCTTTTTCCATCCACAAGAACTTCCTGACCTTGCAGCTTACGGATCCAGCCGTCAGCATAACCTATTGGCAAAGTCCCGATCCATTCATCACCTTCAGCCGTATATGTCGCTCCATAACTAACGCTTTCACCCTTAGCAAGCTGTTTAACCGCGACCATCTTCGTTCTCAACGATATAGCCTGTTTTAATGGGTATGGCAAAATCGGCTTCATTTCCACGGAAGGACTCAATCCATACATGGAAATCCCCATTCTTATTGCATTCCATTCAGGATCGGTGAATCTTAAAGAAGCTGCACTATTGGCTGCATGAATATATTCAGGCTTTCCAGTCATTACGGAAAGCATCCCTTTAAATGTAGCAAGCTGCTTTTCATAATAGTCGGTCTTCATTTCATCCGCCGTCGCGAAATGAGTGAATATCCCTTGGAAATTGAAACAAGCTTCCCTCTCAAGCAAATTTTCCACTTTCATGAGTTGACCTTTATCACGAATGCCGATTCTACCCATGCCGCTATCCACTTTTACATGGATTTGCAAAACTTGTCCCGGTTTCAACAAATCCTTTGCCTTTTCCAACCATGCTACATCAAAAACCGTTACGGAAATCCCATACTTGGCAGCAAGTGCTGCGCTTTCAGGCCTTGATGCCCCAAGTACAAGGATCGGAGCCAATATTCCCTTTTTTCGTAAGGCAAGAGCCTCATCCAAAAAAGCGACACTTAAAAAATCCGCCCCCGCTTCAAGCGCCGTTTTGGCCACTTCATAGTCCCCATGGCCATATGCATTCGCTTTAACGACAGCGAAAAGACTAACGCCATTTCCCAGTCTTTGTTTCATGGAAGAGATATTTTCAAAAATTTTATCCAAATTTACTTCTGCCCACGTATCTCGATGAAATATTTTCGTCTCCAAGACCATTTCCTTCTTTCCTACACTCACATTAAGATTCTTCCCAGTAACGAAGTTTTCGTTACATTATAGGAACATTCTATAACCAACCGACAGAAAGATAAAGTGCTTTTTCACCTTGATTCTAATTTCCCAGCTGCCAGCCTAAATCAGTTGGAAGGATTAAAAATGTCAACAAGCTGCTTCCCCGCCTATCCTACCCAGAAGAAACCTTCGTAAGGAGACGGGAAACATCAGCTTGTTATGTAATCCTATTTGACTGGTTCTTCCCCAACCGAACGGGCGACTTCTATCATCTCTTCCTGTGTCAAATCCTTTGATGCAAGCATATAATCGACACCTTCAAAAGTCCATGCAATCGTATTTCCTGTCATTGCCCCGACAGTATAACCTAAATCAACCGGTTCTCCATTCACATTCGTCGAAACGGAAGTTTGAACTACCTCAGCTTTTTCCTGAACTAATGTAAAACTTTTTGTACCCTCATAGGTCAAAACGACACGTTCTCCCTTTTCAGTCGTAATTTCTTTTTCTTCCGTTAAATTCATATCACCAATATTCTCAGGGTATTTCACTGCAAATCCTTCATTTTGGACTTCTGCCATAACGGGTGCTTCAAGTTGTGCACTTGTCATGTTTTTCTTCATATCAAATGAATCTTTATCAAAAGTCGTATCGAACTTAACTTTCGAGAATTCAACTAGTACCAATGCGGTCTTATCAGGGTCCATGACTTTTACACTGACTGGGGATAAATCCTTTTTGTTTATAGTAATCTCTTGATATGGCAACATCTTATTGTTTTGGTAGCGTGTTTTCGTTTCAAAGACATAATGTTTATCCGTTTCTTTATATGTCGCACTTTTATCTTCCGTAATGTCTTTCACCAACGACTCGAACAAATAGGCCTGACTGCTGTTCTCCGGCCACTCGCTTTGAAATTTAAAGCTTTTATTCAAAGCTGGCGTCAGAACATATACACCATCATCATTTTTCAAAATCATCTGGCTTTGATCCTTCTCTTCATTTTTCAGATTTACGCGGTAAAAAGAAGGGTCCTTATGCCAAATCTCCACATTATAAACTTGAGGTTCCGTCCCCATCTTCAATGTCATCTTCGCGTTAGCCTTATATCCCTTCATTTCGCCAAGCTTCTCATTCAATTCACTCACTACGTCACTCTGTGATTTTTGGCCGCAAGCAGAAAGAGCAAGCAAGAGCATGATCCCTGCAAAAAGCATTACCATCTTCTTCATCTTTTCAACCCCTTTTTGTCATTTGAACGTAAAAGGGAGAGGAAAAGGCAGGATCCGGACATTGGCTCGACTGATGTCTTAGATTCCTCGGTATTTTAGACACGGACCCATTCTCGATCCGGCTAAAAACTTTTCGAGAGCACCTACTCTGCCATGTACCTTTTACCGGGCCTTGTCTCCCTATAGCACTAAATGTATATGAGACAACCTAAAGGTTTATGACCCGATTGGACAAAACTCCATTCACCCTTCAATTACGACTTGAGCAACCGCATAATCCCTGCTGTGGCTAATCGAAAGATGGACCCCTTCAGAAAACGGCTTTGAAATCATCGGCTTTCCTTTATCATCCGATATGATTTCAATATCCAAAAAGGATAAGTGCTTACCGATCCCTGTACCGTTTGCTTTTGAAAAAGCCTCCTTTGCCGCAAAACGCCCTGCAAAATACTCGACCTTCCTTCTTCCATTTAACTTTTCGAAAATCAAGATTTCCCTTTCTGTTAATATACGCTCCTTTAAACGGGGTTGCCGATTAATCAGTGTTTCCATTCTATCCAACTCAGTAATGTCCACGCCTATACCTTTAATCACTTTGACACCTCTTCTATTAATTTAATAAGCTGCATATCATTAGGAGGACTCTTTTACCTGAAAATGATAATATTGTATTTAATTAAAAACGCTAATAAGGAGGAATTTATGTTTACAAGAACAGAAGGCTTCCGCGAATACGCAAATTCATATCGAGCTGTTACTGTGCTCATTCTAATTATGATGATTGTATTCGTTCTTGTCCTCTTCCCCATATTTCCCGGCAATGTACTCTTTTATTATGGCGCAGGTGTGAACTTATACATCGCTGATGGACAATGGTGGCGTTTGATCACCCCCATCTTTCTACATAGCACGTTTACACATTTACTGTTTAACGGATTCTCACTTGCCATCTTCGGTCCATTCCTAGAGAAATTACTTGGAACCGTCAAGTTTTCAATATTCTTTTTATCGACAGGTATCCTTGCCAATATCGCAACATTTCTAATTAACCCACTGACATATAACCACGTAGGTGCTAGCGGAGCAATTTTTGGTTTACTCGGATTCTTTCTATATCTTGTACTTTTCAATAAAACCAATTTTACGAACAACGAAAGAAATACAGTATATACACTGACCGGAATTGCCGTCATCATGACCTTCATTCAACCGCAGATCAACGTTATCGGTCATTTGGCTGGACTGGCAACCGGCTTTTTAACAGCTCCATTATATTTAAGAAAAAAATGGTAGGACAAACAGCCGACTCTTCCTTTCAATCATTGGGAGTCGACTGCTTTTTTAGGTAAATACCATGATTTAATTATTAGGCAATCCTTTTCTTCCACATCAGCAACCATGCCGACCCGGGAGGTGATTCCTGATTTGACCGATGCTGAAATCGTTGCTAATTCTTTTCGATTTTGAAACCAACTTTTTTTATATGTGATTGATTGAATTCTGCTTCTCTGCATGATCAATGTTTGCTTCGAGAAAAAACGGCTGCTCAATAGCAACAAATTTCCATCTATGCTCCAGCCTGCATCTCTATATTGCATGTAAGCCCAAAAAATCGCCAACGGTACAAGCAAAAGGGAAAGATAACCCCAAGGTCTGAAAAACCATACCAAGGCACCGATGATCGGGATGAGGTACAGAAACTTACGAAACACATACCGCGAAAGTGCACGCTTAGGTATCGGTGTCATCTCAGTGGTTGTTTCATAAACCGGTAAAATTTCCAGGATTTTTTCATGTAAATGCCTCTTCCTGATTAAAGGGAACAGCATGATGGATAGACTATCTTTATCTTCCAAACTGCCGCCCGCATACTCAATATAAACCGTCGCCAATCCCAATGGCTTTCGAATCAAATTCTCCATGATCCGGATACCTTGAATTTTATGGATAGGGATTGTCAGCTGCCTTTTCTCGAGAAGCCCTCTGGAAATAACGATTTCCTCATCCGTTTTTAACACGGTAAAGGAAGCATATTTAATTACCATACTTAATGTGGCCAGTACATAAACAACCAGTAAAGCCACCAGGGCAAACAAGGTCAGTATGATTGTCCCCATTTCAATAAACTCTTCATAATCCTTAAATATCCTCTCAAAAGGTATCATTTCATCGAACTGTGAAATAAAAGCGATTGCCCCAGATAGGAAGACACCTACCGCTCCCGAAGTGGCAGCCATAACGAATAGCTGCGGCAAAGTCTGCTTAAAAACGGAAGACGATTTAGCTGCATATTCTTTATTCGCAACTTCTTCTTTATCCTTATCAAAAGGATGTTTCGCTTTTTTTTCCTCACTTATAAAAGCATTGATTCGTTCCGCATCACTTTTGCTTATGGCTGATAATACGGCATCGGCCTGAGACCCGCCTGCCGTTTCAATATTCAGCTTCACCAGGCTGAATATCCTCTGGATGATGCCCTCTGATATATCTATGCTATGGATCCGGTCAAACTTTATATACCGTTTCTTCCTTACGAATACCCCGGACTCAATTCTGAATTCGCCCTCTTCTATGCGATATGTAAAACGTAACCATTGAAGGAATGCAATGCCTATCAGTAAAAGTATAATAATGGCAATGACCAGCGGTTGTATCCATCCAGGAATTCCTTCATTCTTCCCAGGAATGACGACCACTAATAAAAAAGGGATGACTAACTCCTTAATCGATTTAATGATGTTAAGCAATACAGCTATGGGGTGAAGCCTTTTAGGATCAGACATCTTCTTCCTCCACACTTGCCATTCTCGAAATATAATGCCGCAATTCATCTGCCTCTGCAAGGTCCAAGGCAGGAATAACATGAAGGGTCGCTGCAGTGGAAATTTCAACGGAGGCTAAATCGTATTTTCTTAATAATGGCCCTTGCTTCGTTTCAACATGCTGGACCCTTATCATGGGTATGAGTGTTCTTTTAATGACGAAAATACCACTTTGGATATCAATTTCAGTATTTCTTACTTCGTAACGCCACCTCTTCCATTTCACCGATGGAATCAGAAAGATGGCCAGATAGGATTGGATTATCGAAATTATGATCAACGCTCCAAACACCCAATATGTCCAATCAAAAATGATTGTAAGCACGAGTACAGCGATGCTTATAATCCAGGTTATTGAACAGCTTATAAGACCACTGATTTTCCATACGGTCAAGGCCTTATTCGATATACGATTTTCAGGTTCCATGTGCTTCTCCTCTTCCGGACAGGTAATGCTAATTGAATCATCATCATCCATCCTTGCTTTCATCCATTATACTATAATTAAATGCTGGAAATTAACCCCTTTTCAAACAAAGGGTTTGAGCATTCCACTAAAAACCTTTACCATTCGGATACCATAGCATTGGAGATGCACATAAAAAAATGCCGCTCAAATGAGCGGCATTTCCAATTCAATTAAATCTTATTCGTTTTTTCTCTTTTTTGGCTCGTGCTACGGTTCCCGTAACCATTCGATTTACGGTTCGTGCTCGGGCGTTTCCCTGATCCGCTACCGTAATCTTTTCTGCCTGATGAACTGCGGCCATTGCGCTGTCTGTTGCCAGAAGATCCGCTTCCTCCGCGATTGCGACGCATTGGAGATGGAGATTCTTCCGTTAACTTGATAGGCGTTTGATCCGGTTCTTTTGTCATCGATTTAAGCATGGCTGCAACTAAATCCGCTGCGCTATGTTTTTGCAATAACTCTTCCGCTTGACCAAGGTATAAAGTTAAATCCTCATTCTCGATTGTATTAAGGATTTTTTCCGTTACTGCTTTTTGTTGACCTTCCAACGCTTCAGTTAACGTAGGAGTCTTAAGTTTCTCCATGCGTTTTTTCGTTGTATGTTCAACTGCATGCAGTTGGCCTCTTTCTCTTGGTGTTACAAACGTAATGGCTATACCATGTTTACCCGCACGTCCTGTACGTCCAATACGGTGAACGTAGCTTTCCGGATCTTGAGGGATATCAAAGTTGTATACGTGAGTAACGCCTGAAATATCAAGTCCACGTGCAGCAACATCAGTAGCAACGAGCACATCGATGCTGCGGTCTTTGAACTTTTTCAATACAGAAAGGCGTTTTGCCTGGCTAAGGTCACCATGAATGCCTTCAGCCATATAACCGCGGATATTCAATGCAGATGCCAATTCATCTACACGGCGTTTCGTACGTCCGAAGACGATCGCAAGATCCGGTGTTTGAATATCGAAAAGGCGTGCAAGTGTATCGAATTTTTCACTTTCTTTTAACTCCAAGTAATATTGTTCGATACGATCCACTGTCATTTCTTTTGCTTTTACACGTACAAGAACGGGTTCCTGCATGAATCTTTCTGCAATTTTACGGATTGGATCAGGCATTGTAGCTGAGAAAAGCAATGTTTGCCTTTCATCAGGAACCGTTGAAAGGATCGATTCGATATCCTCAATGAATCCCATGTTAAGCATTTCATCAGCTTCATCAAGTACTACAGTATGAACTCCGCCTAATTTGATATTTTTACGTTTGATATGGTCTAAAAGACGACCAGGCGTACCAACGATAATATGTGGTTTTTTCTTTAATGCACGGATTTGACGGTCGATATCTTGTCCACCATAAACCGCAAGTACACGAGCGCGTTTTCCGTAACCAAGCTTGAAAAGCTCCTCGGAAACTTGAATGGCTAGCTCACGTGTAGGTGCAATGACGATCCCTTGCACGTTTTCGTTATTAATATCGATGTTTTCCATCAATGGAATACCGAATGCTGCTGTTTTACCTGTTCCTGTTTGCGCTTGACCGATGATATCTTTACCTTCAAGTGCTAGAGGTATCGTTTGGGATTGAATCGGGCTCGCTTCCTCAAATCCCATTTTTTCTATTGATTTCATGGACGTTCTATCTAATCCTAATTCGCTAAACAATGTCAATGTTTTCGTACTCCTTTTTATATCGTAAATTTACACGTGCATATCATGCACAGATGTTTAGTTCAAATCCTCATCATCATGACGGATGTTCTACTTTATCTCTTATAGAAAGTTTATCATTATCACCTAAAAGTATGTCTGCCTTTTAGTTCAAATGAACTCAATATGATTTTTTAAAAAGGAAATATACCAGTACGGACATTCACTGGCATTTTTAACTTCGCGCACGTGTAGACTTATCATTAACATACGCTCATCTTTTTAAAAGTACATGTAACCAAAATTAAATTCAATATGGAAAATTAAAAGTAGCATAAACGGATGTTTCACCGTTTTATTCAGGTGAGGGCTGCTGCACCTATTATTCATCAGACTTAAAAAGGCTGTATGAACAAAACTTGACGAGAGCCAAGATTCTTATACAAAACAGGCCCGGTGCGTTGAGGATTTGCAGAAGTGGAAAAGCGCTAAAATGCGGCTTGATTCCCTAATAGCTACTAAAGCCGCCAAGAGAAGCAGCTTTTATATATGACCAGACGCGAGGCCTATTAAATCTAAAATAATCTCAAGA
This sequence comes from Bacillus sp. T-10(2022), assembly GCF_056502895.1. Lineage (NCBI taxonomy): Bacteria > Bacillati > Bacillota > Bacilli > Caryophanales > Bacillaceae > Bacillus > Bacillus sp. T-10(2022). The sequence continues at coordinate 297,354 of NZ_CP113518.1, read as the reverse complement.
ATGAACTCATGAAACATGTAAGAACATACAATTTTGTTGCCTCAACCTGATTAAATTTTAAATAATCATCAATGATAAGACATTTAAACTCATATCTCATATTACCATTTTCAAACTGTTAATGCAATAAAGGATATCGCTCCATTCAGAGTTACTAAAAACTTTAGACCGTTTCAAAAATGAAGAAATTAGTCATTTCTTCCTGTTAAATATGCAGCCGTGACACTTTTGAGTAAGAATATGGCTCGTTCATTCAATACGTTTAAAAAAACACATGGACTGAATATTTCATCAATAGGATCACCATTTTACTATATCCATTTAATCGTAAGTGGATTCAAACTTAGACAAATTCGAAGAAAGCGAGTTTGAAAAACGTTCCAGTGGTTTCAGAAATCCAGTTAGGGGGATTTCACAAAACAGGAATCTAGTCCTGTTAAAATCATGGTTCGTTATGAGAGCATTCCAGCCTCTTGCCGGCTTACTGTATCCATTTAAATTTTTCATAAAACGATTATCCATTTATATATGATATGTGTTTAAATCAAATAGTTTCAACAACCCTTTTTCAGGAAGGATTAGTTTTAATGATGAACACCCTTCCACGGTTACCCCGTTGGAAAGAAAAGGACTTATCATGAATTCTCATTGAATTTACAGGTATATGGGAGCATTTAATTTTTGAAAATTCCATCTTTTTGCTTAAAAATTATAGCAAATAAGTCTAAATGCAGTATGATTGACCTATCAACAAAATAACAGGGGGTTATATGAACATATTCACAATAGATGTTCCTTTATGTAAGGATTTTGGTCGAATCTTAAAGAAAATGAATAAGAAAGTCACCTTTTTGGAAGATCCACTCAATCAAAGTCATCTATTCAAGAATTCAACAGACTTAATGAAATCATTATTTGTTTTACCTTTACACATATCAAAAGACTCTTGGCAGCAAACTTCTTTGTTCGCCTTGGCAGAATCTCACGAAATCCCTATCTTATTCATTTACAAACGCACTTCAGGAATGGAGACCCCTCCGGCCTTACCAGAAAAGACCTTTTATGAAACCATGGCGGTCCCTGCCGATTCAGTGGAAGTCAGGATTAAATTAAAGTCACTCCGAAACATCAGCATGCAACTATTTTCGGCAAAAATGAAGGGGCAAGAGCTTGAAATGATACACCAAAAATCAGCAAGGAGCCTGAGAATTGCAAAGGGCATTCAACTTTCAGGTTTACCTTTGTCGATCAATAATGAAGATATAGAGGTCAAAGGCCTTTCCCAGCCTTCAAGTGAACTGGCAGGGGATTTATTTTACTGGACGGAGGTTGATGACAGGATATACGGCTTCATAATGATCGATGTATTCGAAAAGGGCATTCATACAGCACTTATAAACATGTCCATACGCACATTGATCCCCGACCTTATCAAACGTGTAAAAGACCCCATTTTCATAACAAAGGAACTGGATAAACTAATGCAGGATTTATTTCAAGGAGTTAATCGGGAAAACAAAAACCATGCTCGCATTACTGCCTTCATCGCATACGTGAATACAAAGGATCGGCTCATCGAATATGTGAATTACGGACTTCCTTCAGCTTTTTTGTATTCCCCATGTACCAATCAAATTCTCAATTTGAACGAAGGAGCCACCCCAAACGGACTGATTCCCGAATTGCCCATTCAAAAAATAGTCTTTCAGTATGAACCTGGAAGCCGTTTCATCATCTATACAGATGGACTCTCTAAAACGCCCCTACCTTCCGCCATTGACCGATCTGACCATATCGAAAGGGAATTCATCGAAAATGTCCATCTCGATACACAAGACCTTCTTCAGGAGCTACTGGTCTCAAGGATGAGGCATTCAGTCATTAACGATGACATCTGCATTATTGCCGGGACACTTTTTTAAGCACGATAAAAAGGGCCGTTTCAAAAAAAGAAACGGCCTTTTCTATTTTTTTTATTTTTGCAGAGCTTGAACGACTTCCTCCAGCTTCATGCCCCTAGAAGCTTTAACAAGTATGATGTCATTTTCCTGTGTGGACGATTTCAGTTCGTCTATAAGCTTCTGCTTATCTTGAAAAGGACGAACCTGCTCCGATGAAAACGCCTTGCTCGCTCCCTTGGCAATAAACTCGGCTAAAGGACCATATGTGAAGATCTTATCGATCCGCTCACTGGAAATCAATTCACCAATTTTCAAATGAAAGTCTTTTTCCTGTGGCCCTAACTCCAACATGTCTCCCAATACAAGTATCTTTTTTTCGAATCCAGATAAGCCCTCAACCAACTCCACTGCTGCCTTAACTGAAGTTGGGCTGGCATTATACGCATCATTGATGATTTTCTGCCCTTTCGCGCCCTCGACCAATTCCATCCTCATATTCGTTAATTGAATGGTCGACAGACCTTTACGGATCGCTGAATCATCCACATTGAATTCTTTAGCAACCAAGATTGCTGCCAACGCATTAAGAACATTATGATTGCCTAAAACGGGTATCTCATAATTGGTTTCCTTATCACCGCTTGCGATTGTAAACGTGGTACTGTCTGCCCCTTGGTTAATAGCCTGTGGATATAAATCATTTTGTTCCGTACGTCCAAAAGATATTACGTTTAAATCAGGAAAATCCTTTTTGATCCGATTACGGAGCAATGGTTCATCACCATGATATATCAGCGTTCCATCTTTCGCCAAACCTTCGACAATTTCCAACTTCGCATTCGCGATTTCCTCTCGTGATCCTAAATCCAATAGGTGTGATTCACCGATATTGGTAATGATCGCAACATCAGGCTTTGCCATTTTGGATAAGAACTCGATTTCACCGCGGCTGCTCATTCCCATTTCCAACACAGCCGCTTCAGTATCCTCTGCCATAGAAAGCACTGTTAGTGGCAACCCTAAATGATTATTGAAGTTCCCATTTGTTTTATGAACTTTATAGGTAGTGGCCAACAGCGCAGCCGTCATATCCTTCGTAGTCGTCTTACCGTTGCTGCCTGTTATCCCAATGACTTTTATATTCAACTGCTGACGGTAAGAACGCGCCAATTGCTGAAGTGCTTTCTCGGTATTTTCGACAATGATTATCGGTAACTCGTCAGGAGGATTCGGAACATCCCTTTGCCAAAAAGAAGCCGCAGCTCCTTGCTCTAAAGCTTGCTTGACATACTGATGGCCGTCAACCTGCTCACCCATAAGCGGAATGAACAAACATCCTTCCTTAACCGTTCTTGAATCGATGGTAACCCCATTAATTCCTTCGGACTGGAATGGACTGATATCATTCAATCCCTCTGCCATTTCATGTACTTGTTTTAACGTTCTCTTTATCATTTTGTTCCTCCTACATTCATCGAACCGTTAATCGATCTCCATTAACCAAACGAAGCAGAAACCAGTTTAAATCGCACCGGTTCCTGCTGATTGGAATCCATCAAATCAATGCTTGATGGATTGTGGAGTTTACTGATACATTACTTGCATGATCAAACTGTATATTTGATTTGTTGTTTTTCCTGATGACGTTCCAAGGCAAGTTTCACGAGTTTTTCAATTAACGCTGGATAGTCGACACCTGTGTGCTTCCACAATAACGGAAACATGCTGAAAGGAGTAAACCCAGGCATTGTATTCACTTCATTAATATAGATTTGCCCCTCATTCGTTAAGAAGAAATCAGCGCGAACCAATCCAGAGCAATCCAATGACTTAAAGGCAGTAATGGCCATTTCGGATAAAGCTGCATACTCGCTTTCCGTTATTTCCGCTGGAATGACCATTGCAGAATTACCGTCAACATATTTTGCTGAATAATCATAGAAGGCAAAATCTTTCTTAGGGATGATTTCGCCTGCCACCGAACAAGACGGTTCATCATTACCAAGTATTCCAAACTCGAGTTCACGAGCTACGACCCCTTCTTCAATGATGACCTTCCGATCGAATTGGAAAGCTTCCGCTACCGCTTTTTCCAGTTCATCAGCATCATTACATTTGCTGATACCGACACTGGAGCCTAAATTGGCAGGTTTGACAAAACAAGGGTAACCCAATTCATCCGCTACCTTTTTAATGGCACTTTCAGTATTCTTCTCCCATTCAGAACGAATGAACCAAGTGTATTTGACTTGAGGAAGTCCCGCCTGGGCAAAAATGTTTTTCATGATGACCTTATCCATTCCTGCTGATGAAGCCAATACGCCATTCCCTACATAAGGAAGGTTCAATAGTTCCAGCATCCCTTGCACGGTCCCATCTTCTCCATTTGGTCCGTGAAGCAATGGGAAAATTACGTCATACCCTGTTGATTCACTATTTTCTTCAGTTGAATGTGCCTGCAAGGCAAGGGGCGAGCTCGATTTATCCGATGAAAATGTCAATGCATCCACACTCTCGGCAGGTCCTGTTAACTTCGGTCCATTAATCCATGAACCCTCTTTTGTTATGTAAATCGGATATATATCAAACTTTGCTAAATCGAGAGCTTTAATGACCGCTAAAGCCGTCTGCATAGAAACCTCATGCTCCGCAGATTTTCCACCATAAAGCAAACCAAGTTTAGTTTTCATGAGTTATTACCCTCCAATATTCTTTTAACCATGTTCATTGTATCACTTTACACTAAAATGGTTAAAGCGAAACTTCCATCATTGGCGCTTTTCCAATGATGGTTAGTTGAGCCAATCGGGCGTTTACAGGCTGTTGGCCCACCACATTTCTTTTTCATTACATTTGCCACCGCTTCCCTTACAGCCTGTTAATGCGGGGTAAAGCGAAACTTCCATCATTGGCGCTTTTCCAATTAGTTACCATAAGCGGAACACAGGTTAAACCGCCACATCCTGTGGCAACTCCTGTGCTAGCACATCCTGTGCGTCGCAATCGGGTGTTTACAGGCTGTTGGCCCACCACATTTCTTTTTCATTACATTTGCCACCGCTTCCCTTACAGCCTGTTAATGCGGGGTAAAGCGAAACTTCCATCATTGATGCTTTTCCAATGATTACTATTCAGGGGAACATAGGATAAAACAGCCACATCCTGTGCGTCGCCCTCTCTTATCTTTTATGCATGAGATGGTAAGTCTTACACCTAAAAAAATTCAAGGGTGTCAAATAATCCATTCCACGAACCTCGGAAGTTTGGATAATCAGGAGAATGATGTATTTTTAATAACGCTTTCCCATACCCTTTCTTTTCGATTGAAGATAATAAAGGCATCCGGCTCTTTAATATCTTTACCTGAAAAGTCATCATGCATTTCATCCATGTTTAAATAATCCCCTACGACCCATGCCGGTATCTCAATTTTCGTTCTTGTATACTTAACATGCCGAAAGGAAAAAACGAGCCCCTCTGCCAGGATATGAGCCAAGGAAGAAATGATTTCTGCCGGAATCGCCGTCAGCTCTCTTTTCTTTCTGATTCCAAGCCAATTCCTCTCTACTTTTAAAAGCTCCAGCTTTAGTGGAATCAGGCCTCCTAACATCTTATAATATGTCGAAAGAGAACGAAAATAAATTTTATTGAACCAGCCATCATCCTGGGCAAGGTACACAAATTGATTATTCAATTTACGGAAAAACGGAGGATCCAGATGAGTTTTTGCGTGCCCTAAATATAATAGTTCCGCTATTTCCCTTCCATCCAATTCATCCAACCCTTCTCTTTCTTCAAAATCGATCCAACAGAAATCTCCATATGCCCGGACATTTTCTTTAACTAGCTTCGCAATATCTTCAGATGAAGCACTCTCTAGCAGGACATTCAAATTGTATTCCCCGCCATTGAATTCATGTTTCAATAATAAGATGGAATCCAATGTATATGGCAGCGAATAGACGAATTCACGAAAATTGAGTCCATTGAAAAGGACAAACCGTTCGGAAGCCTGCATATACATATATAAGATATCATTGCTATCATTCTTCATAACCTGACCCCCTCCGAGCTCTTAATCAATAATGTTATTTTACCAAACTTTTGGGTTTTCACGTAAGTTATATAGCCCCCAATATTAATCATCATCAGCACCATGTGAATAATGCGAAACATGTACTCCATATTAACCAATATGTTAAGGAACACACTCGACAAACTAGAAATATCCATATTATAGTAAGAATGAAGATTTGGAGGATTAAATCATGGATAAAATTGAAAAAGGTTTTATCATTAATTCTTTTCATGGAGCCGCTTCCGTTTATGCTGATGCAACTAAAAAATTAGGTCTGTGGCAATCAGAGAATTATGCATTCGAAAAATATTTAAATCGGAAAGATGCAATCCTTGATATCGGATGCGGTACAGGAAGAACCACCTTCGCTCTATATAAAAAAGGATTCCAAAATCTAACGGGAATCGACCTGACTCCTGCCATGCTTAATGAAGCCGAAAAAATAGGGCATGAATATAACCTGGACATACCCTTTTTCCTTGGCGATGCAACCGACCTCCCTTTCAACGACACATCATTCGATAAAGCCATCTTCGCTTTTAATGGTTTAATGCAAATTCCCCAGCGAAAAAACCGCACATTGGCTTTAAAAGAAATCAACCGTATTTTAAAACCTGAAGGACTCTTCATTTTCACAACACATGACCGTGATAAAAACGAAAATTACCTGAACTTCTGGGAGCAAGAGGAAATGATTTGGTGTGTTGGTAAACAAGATGAGAGGCTTTATGAATTTGGGGATATTTTCACATCCGGAAAGACGCTTCAGGAAGATACTTACCTCCATATCCCAACTAAACTTGAAGTCCTTGAGTGCCTGGAGGAAGCACGGTTTACAGTCATCGAAAGCTTTTATCGAAGTGAATTATTCCATGAAAACGATGATGTCATCGCTTTCTCTTCCGATTGCCGCTTCTGGATCGTCCAAAAATAAGGTAGAACTTTTTAATTCAAAAAAAATCCAGAGTGAAATGTCACTCTGGATTTTTTGTATTAAGAAACTTGTTCTAATTCTTTTTTGGAAGGAGGGTTGAATTGACCTTCCCATTTAGAGATAACGATTGCCGCAAGTGAATTACCGATAACGTTTACTACTGTACGTCCCATATCAAGAATACGGTCGATACCGGCAATAAATGCTAGACCTTCAATAGGAATACCGACAGTTCCCAATGTCGCTAAAAGAACTACGAAAGATACACCTGGTACACCAGCAATCCCTTTGGATGTGATCATTAACACTAGCATCAGCGTAATTTGCTCATACACGCTTAAATCGATTCCGTACATTTGAGCAATGAAGATAGCTGCTAACGCTTGGTATAATGTAGAACCATCAAGGTTAAAAGAGTATCCAGTCGGGATAACAAATGTAGCAATATGTTTCGGACATCCCGCTTTCTCCATTTTTTCCATGATTTTCGGAAGAACCGCTTCAGAACTTGCAGTAGAGAAAGCAAGAATCAATTCTTCTTTTAGAAGTTTAATCAATGTAAAGATATTGAATCCTACAAATTTTGCAATAAGACCCAGGATGACAATTACAAAGAAAATCATTGTTCCGTAAACAGAAAGCGCTAACTTTCCTAACGGAATTAAAGATTCCAAACCGAACTTGGAGATAGTCACACCGATTAATGCAAATACACCGATAGGAGCGAATTTCATGACCATGTTAGTCAGGTAGAACATTCCTTCAGCTACACCTTGGAAGAAACGGAATACTGGTTTACCTTTTTCACCGATGGCCGCAATACTAAGTCCAAACAACACGGAGAAGAAAATGATCGCTAGCATATCGCCTTCTACCATTGCTTTAACTGGATTGGATGGTACGATGTGCACGAGTGTATCTACGAACGATTCATGCTGCTTAGTTTCTGCTGTATCAACATATGTGGAGATATCAGTTTGTTCCAGTTTATCCATATTCACACCAGCACCAGGCTGGATAATATTCGCTGAAATTAAACCAACAGCAATCGCTATCATAGTTACAACAACAAAGTATGATAATGATTTAGCACCTAGTTTACCTACCGCTTTCAAATCACCTACACCGGCAACTGCAACGATAAGGCTGGATACGATGATCGGCACTACGATCATTTTAATCATTCGTAGGAAAATGTCTCCGAATGGCTGTAAAAAGCTTTGGGCCGACTCATTACCATAAAAAATGGCACCAACGATAATCCCTAGAATTAAACCAATAAAAATTTGGCTAGCTAAACTTAATTTAAATTTCTTCATTTACTTTCCTCACCTTCCATAAAGTCTTTGATGCAAAAACATTTTTGTCTCGGTAAGGGAAACAAGATACTAATAAAAAGAAAGTAATTTTTCTTTTTTTGAAAAACTCTGTCTTTACGCCGAAAAAAAAGACACTTCATGTGTCGATTTCTTATTGGCGTGAATATTCACACATGTTCCCTTAAAGACGCTGACGAGGTTAGCTGTCGGGTTAGGAATTGGAAACACAAATGCCCTTTCATTTCTGAATTCACCCCTAGCGGATAAAATCCACAAAAATGGGTCCCCCGTTCTTGGAATAAGATTAAGCGAGTTAACTTATAATAAAATATTATACTAAAAATGATAATCTGTAAATATTAATTCGCATTAGTTCTAGAAAAAATCTTTAAATATGTCTGAATATTCTGCATTAAAGACTATTGTATCTATAATTACTCTTCCCGATTTTTAATCATATAAGTTATATTGATATATAATTAAGAACTAATTTGACATCACCTCTCTTGATGTAAGAAGCGGTTATTTTTCCAAAATGCCAAGCAACAGATATCTTACTTTTTCCCTAGAGGTGAATTTTTTATAAGTTGCCGCTTTCACTTTTTCAAATTGGATTGGGGTAATAAAATAAGAATGGTTCTTCGCCACATCCGGCTCCATTAGGATGACGTCACCCACCGACGGTCCCTTTATGATTTCTTGCATCCCTTCAGCCTTAAGCCCTTTTGTAATGTAATGTTTATCCACATAGCCTTTTTTAGTCAATTTGTAAACATAAGGCTGTTTATGGTATTGTACCGCCTCTATAGGAATGGAGGGTACACCTGCTTTCTCATTGGTTATTACAGTAAGGTTCACTTTGGATCCCACCAACAAAGCTTCCGTTTCTTCACCTTCCGATTCGATTAGTGCCTGAAATGGAAATCTGTTATCTTTTTTTAATGACGGCTCTTCAGCGGGATAGGAATGGATGCGGCCTATCTTCCCTTTCAATGCCGTTTTTGAATCAGAGGAACTTGCTTTTATAGTCATGCCCACTTCAGCCTTTTTCATTTCCTCTTCGGTGAAATCCCCTTCAATTGCCATATTTGTCGAAACAATGGATATAATGGGGTTATTCAGGTTTTTATTGATATTTTTAACTACACCATCAGCCTCACTCGTCGACATGATCGCACCGGACTGACCCTCAATTGAACTTAATTTAGCGTCAAGCATTTTCACTTTTTCATTCAAGCTGTTTTTTTCCAGTTCCTGCTTGTACATTTCTTGCTCAATGTTACTTTTAATAAGATCTGAGGAACTTGTTGTTATATCAATTTTCAAGTTTTTTTCCACCGATTCATCAATGGCTGCTTTTTCAGGGTTACTGGTCAGGTTCCCTTGATAAGACCTCAACTTCCCTATGTATTCCTCAATCCCTGCAATTTCTCCCTCAGCTTCCGTTTTCTCCGCTTCTATATTCGCTTTAAGAGCATCAAGTTCAGTCGTCGTATACTCAAACAACGAGGAGCCAGCCGTAATCGCATCGCCTTCTTTAACAAGGAATTTCTTAAAATCATTTTTCTTGGTGTCAAAATAAATATCATACTCTTCTACAGGTTTAATTACCCCATTTGTTTGAATAGTATCCGTAATTGTATCTTTTTTTACCTTTGTCCAGTTTTCAACGAAAACAGTTCGTTCCACTTTGCTTTCTTTTTTTTCAATAAGGTATAAATTAACGGTTATTAACACTACCGACGCAATGGAGACCGCCGCCATTTTCCATTTCCCGCTCATTCATTTCACCCGCCTTATACAAATACGCCAACTTGGATGTATGCTAAAAAGGCTTTAACAAACCATGTGGCCAGATACAATAGAACAATCATTAAAAGGACCAAATAATTACTTCGTTCTGAAAACTCCTTTAAATAAAAATATTGCAAAGCAATAATAAGAAATTGAAAAATGGTGATTTCGCTGAAAAAGTGAATGAAATAATCACTTCTGAGAAAATACTGACTGATGATCCCCAACGAAAAAGGATTGGCATCGCTGCCTATATCCATTAAAACGAATAGAGGAATCAGAAATATTTTTTCCACTAATTGCAAGACAAAAAGAATCATTTGAACGATGACTAATTTTATATATGGGATATCTGTAACGATCCAAAAGAATAGAGCTGATAAAAATATGTATATGGAAGGGTCGATTATGCCTGTTATTATGTTGCCGCTCAAAATCAGCAACTTTGCTCCTTCGAATTCTTCGGCACTCATATTCGTGATTTCTTTGGAAAATGATTCTGAACCAATGCCAAAATATCCCCCAATGGCGAATACTATAAGACTAAGAAAATATAAAAATAGTAATTTCAATCCAAGCTTTGTGACTGCCTCTGCATTTTGAAGCTGATAACGACTCCGATGAGGCTCTAAAAGGCCCTTTATTAATCTGACCTGGTACACCATATGTGGACCTCCTGCAAAAATTGATATATCTTCATATATTTTATCTTATTTTGGAAACAATTGCAGAAATAAGGAATGAATATACAAAAAAAACACATAATCATTCCCATTCAAATTTAATCCGCCATATTAATTTGGAGTTAATACTGACAAATGTTGGGCAAGGACTTTAATGCGTGCAGGAGTTCGTCTATAGTTCTCTCCATCCATATCCACATCAAGCGGCCTCTTGGTTTCAATGGTCAGGGTATCGGCTTGTAAATAATTCACCCCAGAGTCGGAGATCATATTTTGCGTCCATGAACGCTTCATCGCTATTATTTCTAAAAATGCACCAAGGCTTGCATTTTCCAAGATGGCAACGCCGAAGAGTCCATCATCTGGACTGATCATGGGAAAGGGCAATAAATTGGTGCCGATAAAACAACCATTCAAAACCAAAATCATAACTGCTTCCCCTTCAATAACATTCCCATCATATTTTAGTTTATAGGAAAAGGGAGCATTCTCGCCAATCGTCCTTACAGCACTTAATAAATATCCTATCTTTCCAAACCTGTTTTTTTCCTGCTCATCAATATTGCTTGATGCATCTGAAATAAGCCCTACTCCCCAAAAATTAGAAAAATAATCGTTGTTGGCCTGGCCAATATCAATTGAACGAACCTTGCCATTCACTAATGCTTCTGCAGCTTGACGAACATTTTGAGGAATCTTTAATGTTCTGGAGAAGTCATTGCAAGTCCCTCCAGGTAAAATCCCAAACAGCGGCCGCCTCGGAAGCGGCGAAAGGCCATTTACACACTCATGTACCGTTCCATCTCCTCCTAAAACGAAAACTACATCCATGGCTTCACCATATTCCAAGCAAAAACGGCATGCATCGCCTTTTTCCTTCGTTTTCATAATGAGAAACTCATCAATATGCGGAGCTATTATTGGAAGACAACCCTCAAGATTCCTTTCGAGTTTATCATTACCGGCATTTTCATTATAAATCAGCATTCCCTTTTTCCATCGCATGATTTCGCCCCCATATTATAGAAAGAATTGTCTTCTTCCCATCACTTTTACCTTTTCCTAAACCCTCGCTTTTAAAACTCATTAAGAATCATGAAAAAAAGAGGCTATACGCCCCTTTCTGATAAGCCTTCATAAACTTGTCAAATAATCCTTCATCATTAAGATAAGTTTTGAAGACAAGGGACTTCTTTTATCATTTTTTTCCAAAAATAACAAAAGACTTTCCAAGATGATGGGGCTTGGCCTAACTTTTGAAAATTCTTCCTGGATCGCCTTTAAAGCTTCCGTATTTTTACGTGTATCCATGCCCTCTTCTTTACGTGTTTCCACTTCCAGCATCCTGACGATGATCGAATGGATTTCCTCTTTTGGGCTCATATCCCGCATCGAGCATCCTGGTAGGGGAAATTGTTTCAATAATGGATCTTCCATGTTCTGCAGGCTTGCGATAATTGAATCCATCCGGTTCAATATGAAGCTAGGTAACAATTCCACATCGAAAGCATTTTGTTTCCTGATCAATATTCCGATATATCCTTTGAAAAGGGAATCCAAAATTATGGTGCAATCCGGCAAAAAATCAACCGAAAGTCCCGGGTATAACTCAGTGATTTTACGCTTGAACCAAATCAAGCCCTCTTCATGGATATAATGTAAAAATCTATCTAGTTCTTTGCTGATATGGACCATTTGTTCCTGCATCATCATTTGAATCAAGTTGGTATTTCCCGTCATATGCTCAATGTGAACAGTGATTTGCCTCATGAACTTGTCTTTACTGGACAACGAAGCATCCAGTTCAAGATCAAGCAATGAGTCGGTCAACGCTTCATAATAAAATTTAAAAATGGAGACCAGTAATTCTTCCTTCGACTTAAAATGATTATAAAAAGACCCCTTTGCTATCCCACATTTTTCAGCAATTTCCTGAACGGAAGTGGCATGATAGCCTTTCTCCGCGAAAAGTTCTACAGACTTATCTATGATCATCTTATTTTTTTCTTTCATCAAATTCATCCTATCTCTTAAAATTATCCGTTGGTGACCAGTGGGTCACATCTTCCAAATTGTATCCCAAAACCCTTGAAATCACAACGTTAACGCTAACGAATATTATCTGTTGCAATCATAATCCATATACTATATATTTGAGCTTGTGACCGATTAGTCACAATTTTATGTATGGAGGGTACAAGCTTGAATTCAATAATTAAATTTTCATTAAAGAATAAATTGGCAATTTGGTTGCTTACGATCATCATCGTTGCAGCTGGTTTATACTCAGGTTTAAACATGAAACAAGAAACCATTCCAAGCATCTCGACTCCTTTAATAAGCATCTCCACTGTATATCCTGGAGCTGCACCTGAAGAAGTAGCAGATAAACTCACGGACCAGATTGAGCAGAAAGTAACAAATTTGCCAGGAGTAGAATTAGTCAGTTCTTCGTCCATGGCTAATGCCTCTTCCGTCCAATTACAATATGATTATGATACGGATATGGACGACGCTGTAAAAGAAGTGAAAGAAGCTTTAGAGAAATTAGAACTGCCTGAGGGTGTGGATGCCCCAAGCGTCTCTAAATTAGAATTAAACGCTTTTCCTGTCGTCGCCCTCAGTGTAACAGATAAGGGTTCTGATTTACCAGCTCTTACAAAAAACGTCGAAGAGGTGTTGGTGCCTAAACTTGAAGGGATTGACGGCGTGACATCCGTATCAATTTCCGGACAACAAGTAAATGAAGGCAGCCTTGTATTCGACGAGGAAAAGATGGCTCAATACGGGCTCGATGAAGAAACCGTAAAGAAGGTTATCCAGGCCGCAAACGTCAACATGCCGCTTGGCATATATAACTTTGATGATAAAGAAAAAACGATCGTTGTGGATGGAAACATCTCCACATTAAAAGACCTGAAAAATATAAAGATACCTTTAACCGGCGGCTCTCAAACAGGAACGCCATCACAAACCGGACCGGAAACCAATCAATCAACTCCTGATATGGCAACAGGTCCTGCCCAACTGCAAAATGTCAAATTATCAGACATTGCCGATGTTAAAATCACCGGTAAGGCTGAATCGATTTCAAGAACAAACGGTAGCGAATCGATTGGAATCCAGGTTACAAGATCGCCTGATGCCGATACAGTTGCAATCGTAGACGAAGTAAACGAAGAAGCATCTAATTTCAAAGAGGAGTTTAAAGGCGTAAGTGTACACACTACGCTCGATCAAGCTAAACCGATTAAAGATTCTGTTGAAACCATGATCAGCAAGGCACTCTTCGGCTGTCTGTTTGCCGTCATTGTTATCATGCTGTTCCTTAGGAACTTTAAAACGACTCTCATTTCCGTCATTTCGATTCCATTATCCCTGTTAGCAGCGCTTTTGGTGCTCAAACAAATGGATATTTCCTTGAATGTCATGACACTTGGGGCAATGACGGTTGCCATTGGCCGAGTCGTCGATGACTCCATTGTCGTCATTGAAAATATTTATAGAAGAATGGCTTTAAAAGGCGAACAATTAAAAGGCGGCGAATTAATACGATCAGCCACTAAGGAAATGTTTATCCCTATCCTTTCATCGACAATTGTTACTGTAGCCGTATACCTGCCTTTAGCAAGCGTTACAGGACCTGTCGGGGAACTATTCATGCCATTTGCCTTAACAATGGTGTTTGCATTAGTCGCTTCATTAATAATCGCCATCACTCTTGTTCCGGCAATGGCAGACTCTTTATTTAAAAAGGGACTATCTAAAAAAGAATTAAAATCACATGAAGAAAAACCAAGCAAACTATCAGCATTCTACCGAAAAGCACTGGATTGGTCGTTAAACCATAAGTTAATCACTTTCGGTACAGCCATTGTATTATTGGTCGGCAGCTTATTCCTGATCCCAAGCATCGGTGTCAGCTTCATGCCTGCAGATGAAGAAAAAACGATTATCGTCACATACACTCCCGCACCTGGAGAGTTAAAAGAGGATATTGAAAAGCAAACAGAAAAAGTAGAAAAATACTTTATGGATAAAAACGATGTGAAGACCGTTCAATACACACTTGGTGAAAGCATGATGGGCGGCATGATGGGCGGCTCGAGTAACTCGGCTCTCTTCTATGTACTCTATGATGAAGACACCGAAAATTTCGGGGACAAAAAAGAAACCGTCATAAAAGATTTAACTGAACTTGATTCACCTGGAACATGGAAACAACAAGAATTCACGTCAACATCAAGCAACGAAACCACTCTATTTGTTTACGGAAATACACAAAAAGATATTGAACCGGTAATTGACGATATTCAAAATATCATGAAGAAAAATAAAGATTTAAAAGATGTAGATACAAGTCTTTCCGATGCTTATGAGCAATATACTCTAGTTGCAGACCAAGAAAAGCTAAGTGACCTTGGACTGACAGCTGCACAAATCGGCATGTCCATTGCCAATACGAATAAAGATGATGCTTTAACTACCATTAAGAAAGATGGAGAAGAAGTCAAAGTATATGTCGAGACAAAAGAAACGACATTCGAAGACAAAAAAGATCTTGAGAATACGAAAATTTCTTCTCCAATGGGAATGGAAATCCCATTGAAAGAGCTTGTGAAAATCGAAGAAGGCAAAGCTTCCGATACAATCAGCCGCCGCGATGGAAAAATTTATGCCGACGTGTCTGCAACTATCAAAACGGATGATGTGGCAGCAGTAACAGCAGATGTACAAAAGGAAGTTGAAAAATTGGACCTTCCGGCAAGTGTCACTATAGACTATGGCGGAGTGACTGAAGATATCCAAGAATCATTCACTCAACTTGGTATCGCTATGTTAGCGGCCGTTGCTATCGTATACTTTGTCCTAGTCGTTACTTTCCATGGTGGTTTAGCACCAATAGCCATTCTCTTCTCCTTACCATTTACGGTAATCGGGGCATTGGCAGGGCTATTCGTTGCAGGTGAGACCATCAGCGTTTCGGCAATGATGGGTGTCCTGATGCTTATTGGTATCGTTGTAACCAATGCCATCGTATTAGTGGACCGTGTTATCAAGAATGAAGAATCAGGGCTATCTACCAGGGAAGCTTTACTCGAGGCAGGAGCCACCCGTCTACGCCCAATCCTGATGACTGCCCTTGCCACAATCGGCGCTTTAATACCTCTGGCAATCGGTGCAGAAGGCAGTGGATTAATATCACAAGGTTTGGGAATTACCGTTATTGGCGGACTTGTGAGTTCTACATTGCTAACACTTGTAATAGTACCGGTAGTATATGAAGTCATAATGAAAATAGGTAAAAAGAAGAAAAAAACAGTTAAGTAAAGAATTAAAAAAGAGGGGATTCCTTATATTAGGAATCCCCTCTTTCTTGATTCAACAATGCAATATGCTCTTATAAATACAACTGAACAGGCCCCAACGTCACGTCCTGTTCGTCATTTCCAAGGAAATTCGTTTGTTTTAAAATCTTATATTAACAAAAAAGGGAAAGAGCTCGCTTTCCCTTTTAATTTATATGGATTAATGTTTGGTGAAAGTTTGGTCTATCGCATTTGCCAGGTCCAGCGATTTTTCTTTTAGATAACGCTTCGTTACGTTTAAATCTTTATGACCGGCAAGCTTGGATATCGTTTGTATATCTATTCCATTATCCACTAACCTTTGGCAAAAGGTATGTCTCAGTTTATGTGGATGCACATTGTATTTTTTTAATATATATTGAACTGACCTCGGAGTGATCCTTTGATTATAGCTTGAGATGAATAACGGATCTGCTTTATCTTTTAAAGAACAAAGATAATTTTGTACATGCTGTATAGCCGATATTGTAAGTGGAACGGATCTATCGATTTCACCTTTTGCGTTCCTGACAAGTATATAATTTCGTTCTGTTTCCATGATGACGTCGCGGCCATTTAAGTCACATAATTCGGAGACACGGATTCCTGTATGTAACAAAAGGTAGACGATGGCAATGTTTCTTAGATTTCCTTCTGCTTCTATATCTCTTAACAGGATCTGCTGTTCATTTATGCTTAAAGTTTCAGGTACCTCAAGCTTGTGCTCCTTAACCTTACGTTCCACAGAAAGCATCACTTGCGGTTTACCTAAAAATTTAAAGAAAACATTTAAGGCGATATAGTGTTTTTCGATAGTTCCTGGGCTTTTCTTGCAATTTTCCAAATAATCAAGATAACCCTGAACATCTTCAGAATGAATCTCCATCAATATCTTTTGTGTCTGGTCACAAAACTGTGAAAGGACACCAGTATACGTTTTGATCGTATTAGCTGATTTGCCTTGGTCTCTCAACCATTCAGCAAACGAAAAAATCATTTCATCTTTAGCAGAGGTATCCATCGGCTATTCCCCCAATGACAGTTTCAGAACTATGTTAAGTTTAACATATATCCCTATAGAAACGAAGAATTCTGTCCCTTTGTCTTAATCAGATATGGATAATGCAGATAGAAGTAAAAATTAATATGCATCCATAGTATGCCCTACCATGTATACTGCATATAACCTTCCTGTCCTTTTTACTTCTCTACTTTTTAACAGATTTAATTTTATATACTTAAGGATTGACAACGGCAAAAAAAGACCAGCCGGATGGCGGATCTTTTGAAATGGCTTGGCGGCGTCCTACTCTCACAGGGGGAAACCCCCAACTACCATCGGCGCTGAAGAGCTTAACTGCCGTGTTCGGAATGGGAACGGGTGTGACCTCTTCGCTATCGCCACCAAACATGAAAGGAACGTTGTTCCTTCAAAACTAGATAATAATAAGAAGGTATTTCATTTTTTTAAAGCGTTGGTTAAGTCCTCGATCTATTAGTATCAGTCAGCTCCACATGTCACCATGCTTCCACCTCTGACCTATCAACCTGATCATCTTTCAGGGATCTTACTAGCTTGCGCCATGGGAAATCTCATCTTGAGGGGGGCTTCATGCTTAGATGCTTTCAGCACTTATCCCGTCCGCACGTAGCTACCCAGCTATGCCTTTGGCAAGACAACTGGTACACCAGCGGTGCGTCCATCCCGGTCCTCTCGTACTAAGGACAGCTCCTCTCAAATTTCCTGCGCCCGCGACGGATAGGGACCGAACTGTCTCACGACGTTCTGAACCCAGCTCGCGTACCGCTTTAATGGGCGAACAGCCCAACCCTTGGGACCGACTACAGCCCCAGGATGCGATGAGCCGACATCGAGGTGCCAAACCTCCCCGTCGATGTGGACTCTTGGGGGAGATAAGCCTGTTATCCCCGGGGTAGCTTTTATCCGTTGAGCGATGGCCCTTCCATGCGGAACCACCGGATCACTAAGCCCGACTTTCGTCCCTGCTCGACTTGTAGGTCTCGCAGTCAAGCTCCCTTGTGCCTTTACACTCTACGAATGATTTCCAACCATTCTGAGGGAACCTTTGGGCGCCTCCGTTACTCTTTAGGAGGCGACCGCCCCAGTCAAACTGCCCACCTGACACTGTCTCCCACCCCGATAAGGGGCGCGGGTTAGAATTTCAATACAGCCAGGGTAGTATCCCACCAACGCCTCCACCGAAGCTGGCGCTCCGGCTTCTCAGGCTCCTACCTATCCTGTACAAGCTGTACCAAAATTCAATATCAGGCTGCAGTAAAGCTCCACGGGGTCTTTCCGTCCTGTCGCGGGTAACCTGCATCTTCACAGGTACTATAATTTCACCGAGTCTCTCGTTGAGACAGTGCCCAGATCGTTACACCTTTCGTGCGGGTCGGAACTTACCCGACAAGGAATTTCGCTACCTTAGGACCGTTATAGTTACGGCCGCCGTTTACTGGGGCTTCGGTTCAAAGCTTCGCTTACGCTAACCTCTCCCCTTAACCTTCCAGCACCGGGCAGGTGTCAGCCCCTATACTTCGCCTTGCGGCTTCGCAGAGACCTGTGTTTTTGCTAAACAGTCGCCTGGGCCTATTCACTGCGGCTTTTCTGGGCTATTCACCCTAAAAAGCACCCCTTCTCCCGAAGTTACGGGGTCATTTTGCCGAGTTCCTTAACGAGAGTTCTCTCGCACACCTTAGGATTCTCTCCTCGCCTACCTGTGTCGGTTTGCGGTACGGGCACCTTACATCTCACTAGAGGCTTTTCTTGGCAGCGTGGAATCAGGAACTTCGGTACTATATTTCCCTCGCCATCACAGCTCCGCCTTAATGGAAACGGGATTTGCCTCGTTTCCGGCCTAACTGCTTGGACGCGCATATCCAACAGCGCGCTTACCCTATCCTTCTGCGTCCCCCCATCGTTCAAACGATGTATAGGTGGTACAGGAATATCAACCTGTTGTCCATCGCCTACGCCTTTCGGCCTCGGCTTAGGTCCCGACTAACCCTGAGCGGACGAGCCTTCCTCAGGAAACCTTAGGCATTCGGTGGAAGGGATTCTCACCCTTCTTTCGCTACTCATACCGGCATTCTCACTTCTAAGCGCTCCACCAGTCCTTCCGGTCTGACTTCAACGCCCTTAGAACGCTCTCCTACCATCGACACCATACGGTGTCAATCCACAGCTTCGGTGATACGTTTAGCCCCGGTACATTTTCGGCGCGGAGTCACTCGACCAGTGAGCTATTACGCACTCTTTAAATGGTGGCTGCTTCTAAGCCAACATCCTGGTTGTCTAAGCAACTCCACATCCTTTTCCACTTAACGTATACTTTGGGACCTTAGCTGGTGGTCTGGGCTGTTTCCCTTTCGACTACGGATCTTATCACTCGCAGTCTGACTCCCAAGAATAAGTATTTGGCATTCGGAGTTTGACTGAATTCGGTAACCCGTTGGGGGCCCCTAGTCCAATCAGTGCTCTACCTCCAATACTCTCATCTTGAGGCTAGCCCTAAAGCTATTTCGGAGAGAACCAGCTATCTCCAGGTTCGATTGGAATTTCTCCGCTACCCACACCTCATCCCCGCACTTTTCAACGTGCGTGGGTTCGGGCCTCCATTCAGTGTTACCTGAACTTCACCCTGGACATGGGTAGATCACCTGGTTTCGGGTCTACGACCTCATACTCATTCGCCCTATTCAGACTCGCTTTCGCTGCGGCTCCGTCTTATCAACTTAACCTCGCATGAAATCGTAACTCGCCGGTTCATTCTACAAAAGGCACGCCATTACCCATTAACGGGCTTTGACTACTTGTAGGCACACGGTTTCAGGATCTATTTCACTCCCCTTCCGGGGTGCTTTTCACCTTTCCCTCACGGTACTGGTTCACTATCGGTCACTAGGGAGTATTTAGCCTTGGGAGATGGTCCTCCCTGCTTCCGACGGGATTTCTCGTGTCCCGCCGTACTCAGGATCCACTCAGGAGGGAACGAAGTTTCAACTACAGGGTTTTTACCTTCTTCGACGGATCTTTCCAGATCGCTTCATTTACCCCGTTCCTTTGTAACTCCATGTTGAGTGTCCTACAACCCCAAGAGGCAAGCCTCTTGGTTTGGGCTAATTCCGTTTCGCTCGCCGCTACTCAGGAAATCGCGTTTGCTTTCTCTTCCTCCGGGTACTTAGATGTTTCAGTTCCCCGGGTCTGCCTTCAGTACCCTATGTATTCAGGTAAAGATACTGTTCCATTACGAACAGTGGGTTTCCCCATTCGGAAATCTCCGGATCAAAGCTTACTTACAGCTCCCCGAAGCATATCGGTGTTAGTCCCGTCCTTCATCGGCTCCTAGTGCCAAGGCATCCACCGTGCGCCCTTTCTAACTTAACCGTTAAAAAGATCTTACAGATGCTTTGAAAAAAATTAATTGCCTTCTATCTATTATCTAGTTTTCAAGG
This sequence comes from Bacillus sp. T-10(2022), assembly GCF_056502895.1. Lineage (NCBI taxonomy): Bacteria > Bacillati > Bacillota > Bacilli > Caryophanales > Bacillaceae > Bacillus > Bacillus sp. T-10(2022). The sequence goes on along the minus strand of NZ_CP113518.1, from coordinate 276,821 downwards.
AACAAAGCAGAAAGAATCCATCACATCGTGATGACTGTCCTTCCTATTTGAATGAATTACTCATTCAAAACTGAACAAAACAAAAGCGCTCTCGTAATTATCCTTAGAAAGGAGGTGATCCAGCCGCACCTTCCGATACGGCTACCTTGTTACGACTTCACCCCAATCATCTGTCCCACCTTAGGCGGCTGGCTCCATGAAGGTTACCTCACCGACTTCGGGTGTTACAAACTCTCGTGGTGTGACGGGCGGTGTGTACAAGGCCCGGGAACGTATTCACCGCGGCATGCTGATCCGCGATTACTAGCGATTCCGGCTTCATGCAGGCGAGTTGCAGCCTGCAATCCGAACTGAGAATGGCTTTATGGGATTCGCTTACCTTCGCAGGTTTGCAGCCCTTTGTACCATCCATTGTAGCACGTGTGTAGCCCAGGTCATAAGGGGCATGATGATTTGACGTCATCCCCACCTTCCTCCGGTTTGTCACCGGCAGTCACCTTAGAGTGCCCAACTGAATGCTGGCAACTAAGATCAAGGGTTGCGCTCGTTGCGGGACTTAACCCAACATCTCACGACACGAGCTGACGACAACCATGCACCACCTGTCACTCTGTCCCCCGAAGGGGAAAGCCCTATCTCTAGGGTTGTCAGAGGATGTCAAGACCTGGTAAGGTTCTTCGCGTTGCTTCGAATTAAACCACATGCTCCACCGCTTGTGCGGGCCCCCGTCAATTCCTTTGAGTTTCAGCCTTGCGGCCGTACTCCCCAGGCGGAGTGCTTAATGCGTTAGCTGCAGCACTAAAGGGCGGAAACCCTCTAACACTTAGCACTCATCGTTTACGGCGTGGACTACCAGGGTATCTAATCCTGTTTGCTCCCCACGCTTTCGCGCCTCAGTGTCAGTTACAGACCAGAAAGTCGCCTTCGCCACTGGTGTTCCTCCAAATCTCTACGCATTTCACCGCTACACTTGGAATTCCACTTTCCTCTTCTGCACTCAAGTCCCCCAGTTTCCAATGACCCTCCACGGTTGAGCCGTGGGCTTTCACATCAGACTTAAGGAACCACCTGCGCGCGCTTTACGCCCAATAATTCCGGACAACGCTTGCCACCTACGTATTACCGCGGCTGCTGGCACGTAGTTAGCCGTGGCTTTCTGGTTAGGTACCGTCAAGGTACCAGCAGTTACTCTGGTACTTGTTCTTCCCTAACAACAGAACTTTACGACCCGAAGGCCTTCTTCGTTCACGCGGCGTTGCTCCGTCAGACTTTCGTCCATTGCGGAAGATTCCCTACTGCTGCCTCCCGTAGGAGTCTGGGCCGTGTCTCAGTCCCAGTGTGGCCGATCACCCTCTCAGGTCGGCTACGCATCGTCGCCTTGGTGAGCCATTACCTCACCAACTAGCTAATGCGCCGCGGGCCCATCTATAAGTGACAGCGTAAACCGTCTTTCCATCTTCTCTCATGCGAGAAAAGAACGTATCCGGTATTAGCTCCGGTTTCCCGAAGTTATCCCAGTCTTATAGGCAGGTTGCCCACGTGTTACTCACCCGTCCGCCGCTAATCTCAGGGAGCAAGCTCCCGTCGATTCGCTCGACTTGCATGTATTAGGCACGCCGCCAGCGTTCGTCCTGAGCCAGGATCAAACTCTCCGAAGAAATGTTTGACTTGCTCATTTGCTTTTTTAATAGTGTGTGCTCACTTAAAATTTAACGTTGGCGCTTTGTTTTGTTCAGTTTTCAAAGAGCAATTTCACAATCGTTCTTAACGAACGGCTGTTTATTCATCATAACATCTTATTGATTAGTTGTCAACTTCTGCGAAGTTTTTAACTTATTTTAAATCGCTGTGTTTTTCAGCGACCATTTCATCTTATCATTTTCATAGTAAGAAGTCAATAGTTATTATTTCTTTCAGCAATCAGCGATGAAGTTTTTCGTTTGTCTTAGTTGGTGCTTATTTATATTAATCCTTTCCCACCATAAAGTCAACACATTTCACAATAAATAATTCCTTTTCTCAAAGATAGATCAAGATTGGTTTCAAGGTAGTCGGACAGAGCTGAAGGCATCCCGACAAAGCCTTAATGCTTTTTATCTTTTGAGCTGTTTTCGTAAAGTTTGTTGGTTTTGAACAAAGGAATATTAGAGGATATAGTGAGATAAAGTAGTAAGTAGTCTTTTTAAGGAGTGATTAAATGGCATATGCTTATACTTTATTTGTTATTTCTGTAATATGCTTTGTTTGTTATCGGCTGATTAAAAAGAAATCAGCACCTTCAAATAGATACACACCTTATGATGACATCACAATGGGAATTAAACATGACGATATAAACCCAATACAGGATACAAATCATCACATTCAATATGAAGAGAAATCAAATAACGACAAGACCGTTTAAAGCAGTCTTTAATTATGTGTTCAAGAAAGCAACACTGTATGCGAAAACAGCCATCTTTTTTTCGTGACCTTATGAAAACAAAAAAAGACCAGCCGGATGGCGGATCTTTTGAAATGGCTTGGCGGCGTCCTACTCTCACAGGGGGAAACCCCCAACTACCATCGGCGCTGAAGAGCTTAACTGCCGTGTTCGGAATGGGAACGGGTGTGACCTCTTCGCTATCGCCACCAAACATGAAAGGAACGTTGTTCCTTCAAAACTAGATAATAATAAGAAGGTATTTCATTTTTTTAAAGCGTTGGTTAAGTCCTCGATCTATTAGTATCAGTCAGCTCCACATGTCACCATGCTTCCACCTCTGACCTATCAACCTGATCATCTTTCAGGGATCTTACTAGCTTGCGCCATGGGAAATCTCATCTTGAGGGGGGCTTCATGCTTAGATGCTTTCAGCACTTATCCCGTCCGCACGTAGCTACCCAGCTATGCCTTTGGCAAGACAACTGGTACACCAGCGGTGCGTCCATCCCGGTCCTCTCGTACTAAGGACAGCTCCTCTCAAATTTCCTGCGCCCGCGACGGATAGGGACCGAACTGTCTCACGACGTTCTGAACCCAGCTCGCGTACCGCTTTAATGGGCGAACAGCCCAACCCTTGGGACCGACTACAGCCCCAGGATGCGATGAGCCGACATCGAGGTGCCAAACCTCCCCGTCGATGTGGACTCTTGGGGGAGATAAGCCTGTTATCCCCGGGGTAGCTTTTATCCGTTGAGCGATGGCCCTTCCATGCGGAACCACCGGATCACTAAGCCCGACTTTCGTCCCTGCTCGACTTGTAGGTCTCGCAGTCAAGCTCCCTTGTGCCTTTACACTCTACGAATGATTTCCAACCATTCTGAGGGAACCTTTGGGCGCCTCCGTTACTCTTTAGGAGGCGACCGCCCCAGTCAAACTGCCCACCTGACACTGTCTCCCACCCCGATAAGGGGCGCGGGTTAGAATTTCAATACAGCCAGGGTAGTATCCCACCAACGCCTCCACCGAAGCTGGCGCTCCGGCTTCTCAGGCTCCTACCTATCCTGTACAAGCTGTACCAAAATTCAATATCAGGCTGCAGTAAAGCTCCACGGGGTCTTTCCGTCCTGTCGCGGGTAACCTGCATCTTCACAGGTACTATAATTTCACCGAGTCTCTCGTTGAGACAGTGCCCAGATCGTTACACCTTTCGTGCGGGTCGGAACTTACCCGACAAGGAATTTCGCTACCTTAGGACCGTTATAGTTACGGCCGCCGTTTACTGGGGCTTCGGTTCAAAGCTTCGCTTACGCTAACCTCTCCCCTTAACCTTCCAGCACCGGGCAGGTGTCAGCCCCTATACTTCGCCTTGCGGCTTCGCAGAGACCTGTGTTTTTGCTAAACAGTCGCCTGGGCCTATTCACTGCGGCTTTTCTGGGCTATTCACCCTAAAAAGCACCCCTTCTCCCGAAGTTACGGGGTCATTTTGCCGAGTTCCTTAACGAGAGTTCTCTCGCACACCTTAGGATTCTCTCCTCGCCTACCTGTGTCGGTTTGCGGTACGGGCACCTTACATCTCACTAGAGGCTTTTCTTGGCAGCGTGGAATCAGGAACTTCGGTACTATATTTCCCTCGCCATCACAGCTCCGCCTTAATGGAAACGGGATTTGCCTCGTTTCCGGCCTAACTGCTTGGACGCGCATATCCAACAGCGCGCTTACCCTATCCTTCTGCGTCCCCCCATCGTTCAAACGATGTATAGGTGGTACAGGAATATCAACCTGTTGTCCATCGCCTACGCCTTTCGGCCTCGGCTTAGGTCCCGACTAACCCTGAGCGGACGAGCCTTCCTCAGGAAACCTTAGGCATTCGGTGGAAGGGATTCTCACCCTTCTTTC
>NZ_CP113518.1:170000-270000 GCF_056502895.1 Bacillus sp. T-10(2022) | reverse complement strand
ATTACCGCGGCTGCTGGCACGTAGTTAGCCGTGGCTTTCTGGTTAGGTACCGTCAAGGTACCAGCAGTTACTCTGGTACTTGTTCTTCCCTAACAACAGAACTTTACGACCCGAAGGCCTTCTTCGTTCACGCGGCGTTGCTCCGTCAGACTTTCGTCCATTGCGGAAGATTCCCTACTGCTGCCTCCCGTAGGAGTCTGGGCCGTGTCTCAGTCCCAGTGTGGCCGATCACCCTCTCAGGTCGGCTACGCATCGTCGCCTTGGTGAGCCATTACCTCACCAACTAGCTAATGCGCCGCGGGCCCATCTATAAGTGACAGCGTAAACCGTCTTTCCATCTTCTCTCATGCGAGAAAAGAACGTATCCGGTATTAGCTCCGGTTTCCCGAAGTTATCCCAGTCTTATAGGCAGGTTGCCCACGTGTTACTCACCCGTCCGCCGCTAATCTCAGGGAGCAAGCTCCCATCGATTCGCTCGACTTGCATGTATTAGGCACGCCGCCAGCGTTCGTCCTGAGCCAGGATCAAACTCTCCGAAGAAATGTTTGACTTGCTCATTTGCTTTTTTGATAGTGTGTGCTCACTTAAAATTTAACGTTGGCGCTTTGTTTTGTTCAGTTTTCAAAGAGCAATTTCACAATCGTTCTTAACGAACGGCTGTTTATTCATCATAACATCTTATTGATTAGTTGTCAACTTCTGCGAAGTTTTTAACTTATTTTAAATCGCTGTGTTTTTCAGCGACCATTTCATCTTATCATTTTCATAGTAAGAAGTCAATAGTTATTATTTCTTTCAGCAATCAGCCAAAAGAGATGAAGTTTTTCGTTTGTCTTAGTTGGTGCTTATTTATATTAATCCCATTTCAGTTTAAAGTCAACGCCTTTTTTCCTTTTTTTTATTTATACCATGCAACCGTATTAGCTTCTTCTATTTATCATCAATGGCAAGACAGTACTTATATAATGGTAGAATGCCAATCACACTAGGGACAGACCTAATAAGTATCTTGTATCCTTTTTTAATGCCTCTGGAAATTTGGCATATAACCAAGTTGACTTCACAATTTTCATTATGCTATCATATAACCAAGTAAAATAATCGGAATAGTTAATTTTATTTTCATACAATAAAACATAGCTAATTAAAGGAGATGGGATTATGACAGCAGCAATGGTAATACCAGGTGCGGAATCTTTTTTCTTACCCGGCAATTCTATCGGCATTCTTATTTGCCATGGCTTTAACGGAACGCCACAAAGCGTAAGGTATTTAGGTGAAAAATTCGCCGCCAAAGGCTTTACTGTCTTCGCTCCTCGACTGGCGGGACACGGGACGGATGAATATGAAATGGAAACGAGTCATTGTCAGGAATGGATACAAGATGTTGAAATGGCTTATGCAAAATTAAAAAGAACCTGCACCCATGTATTCGCCATCGGACAATCAATGGGAGGCGCCCTTGTACTCGATTTAGCGACAAAAGTGGCTTGTGATGGAATTCTCACCATCAATGCCGCTCTCCAAGTTCCTGAATATGAAATATACCGTAACCAATCGGTTCCACGCTTCATTCCTGAGGGCAAACCTGACATAAAAGACGATACAACTAAAGAAATCACATATGACCAGGTTCCGTTAACAGCGATTAATCAATTGCTTGATATAATGGAACATGCCAGTCAAAAACTAATAGACGTTTCGTGCCCGATACTTATCTTCCATTCTCCAGAAGATCACGTTGTACCAGACTCTTGTTCCTATCAGATTTACGATACAGTCATGTCCGGGGATAAGGAGATGGCATCCCTTGAAAATTCATATCATGTGGCCTCGTTGGATCATGACAAAGATCATATCATTGAACGGTCATATCAGTTCATTCAAAGGTTAAGTAAAAGGGCTATAATCGCTTCTTAAACTCCTTTCTTCATATAAATCAGGTTTATCGGTACACTTCATGGGTATATACAGTATATAAAGAAAAAGGAGGTAACATAATGAGCGGTTTATCAGACAAAGTAAAAGGTGCTGTAAATAAAGTTAAAGGTGAAACGAAAGACCAAGTCGGAAACGCGAAAAATGATCCTCACTTACAAGCAGAAGGTAAAGTCGATAAATTAAAAGGCAATCTCCAAGATGGCATTGGTAAATTAAAAAATGACCGTTAATTGCAAATAGCCGAATACATGATTTACTCTCTTAACACATTCTCATTCTTATAAAAGTGACCCCCCTATTATAGAGAAGAGGCGGCAGATAATCTGCCGCCTCTTCCTTGTTCAATTTGCTTGAATAACAACAACACACATATCATCAGGTTGATCTTGCTGCATTTCCGGGGACATCAAAAAATCGATAGGGGGAGATTCCTTACAATCGAACCATCTCGTCGAGACCGCTTCTTTTATTTGTTCGAGCCCTTCCGTCCCTTCTCGATCTATCGCTTCCATGACTCCATCCGTAAATAGCATGAGCTGAATCTTCTCTTCATAATGAATGACGGACTTCTCTATTTTCATTTCGTTGAAGAACCCAACAGGACATGTCCCTTTTGAAAGTGAGACCACTTTTCCATCGTCCATTAAAGCAAAGCCCGGAGGATGTCCGGCATTCACATATTCCACAGTCTTTTGCTCTGTATCAATGACCATATAAATCGCGGTAAAATAATAATGCACTGGATTATCTTCTTTATTAAGGGTACTCATCCAGCGATTCATTTCGTTTATTACTGCCACCGGATCCGTATGTATCCTGATGGCATCCCTCAATACGGAGGAAATGAACATGCACACAAGTGAGGCGGATATGCCATGCCCCATCATATCCAGCAGGATGATCCCATACCGATTTTCATCGATGCGGTGCCAATAGTACATATCCCCTGCCAATTTATTCGCAGGTAAGTATGATGCCCTTATGGTTAAGTGGTCATTTATAATGGGTTCACTTAATAAACCGCTTTGAACCTGCATGGAAAGATCCAATTCATTGCGGATTTTTTCATCCTGCATTTTATGCCAATCTTTTTCATATTTAAGTCTTAACCCCACGCGAATCCTCGCAAGTAAATCTATTTTATTGATAGGCTTCATTATATAATCAATTCCGCCAACATCAAGTGCCTCGGCAACCTTGTTTGAATCTTCAAGGGCGGTCACAAAAATTACGGGTATATCTCTAAGGTGAGGAATGCTTTGAAGTCTCCTGCACGCCTCTATCCCATCGATCTCCGGCATCATGATATCGAGCAGAATGATATCAACTGAAGTCTCTTTAGGTTGCGGACTATCCACCTGTAAATATTCAAACATCTCAACAGCTGAAGTTAATGATAGAAAATCCGTATAGCCAGCTCGTTTTAGAATTTTCTCTATAACGAAAAGGTTAACCTGGTTATCATCTACGATTAAAATCGTCATTCTTTCATTCCCCTTTTGGCTTATATCGAGCGGCAACATTTATCTTTTTTATATGGACCAGCACTTTCGTAAAGCTCCCTTAATAGGGATTTTCCTATTATATTATAACGAAGTTCAGTCTCTTTTAATAATAATAAACCACGGCAGTAATTCTACATGGAGACCAACTCATTATTTATACCCCTTCTTCCGATGCATTAAACATATAAATCAAAAAAAATTAAAAAATAATGCACTAAATTAAAAAGAAAGAGTCCGCTTATATGCGAACTCTTTCTTTTTACAGTTTCCGATAAATTCGTTCCTTTGAGTCAAAGTCCTCATAATCTTCCGAAAAGGATGATGTATGAAGTGTTTCCTTGCTGCCAACCGCAAGGAAGCCGTCTTTACAAAGGCTGTCATAAAACAACTGATTAACATAGGTCTGCAATTCACCGGTAAAGTAAATCATCACATTCCGGCACATGATGATATGAAACTCATTGAACGAACCATCTGTAACTAAATTATGCTGGAAAAACACAATGTTTTTAAGGAGATTCGAATCAAGATAAGCATTTTGATAATCGGTTGTATAATACTCCGAAAATTCCTGGTTGCCTCCAGCTTGCAAATAGTTTTTCGTATAAGACTGCATTCTATTTAAAGGCAATATTCCTTTTTCCGCATGACGGAGGACTTCATCATTCATATCAGTGGCATAAATCCTCGCCTTATCATAAAGCCCTTCTTCCTTGAGGATGATCGCCATGGAAAAGGCTTCTTCACCGGTTGAACATCCCGCATGCCAAATTCTGATTTCAGGAAGTTTTTTCAGGAGCGGTACAATATTTAAACGAAAGGCTTTAAAGAAATCCGGGTCGCGAAACATTTCAGTGACATTTATTGAAAAATCTCTCAAAAGCTTCTCGACATACCCTTTTTCATATAAAACCATTTCAATCATTCCGCTGATCCTGCGAACATGGTCCAGTCTCATTCTATTTTCAACTCTTCTTTTTATTGAAGAACGCATATATTTGCGAAAGTCAAAGCCCGAAACGGAATAAATGGCCTCTAACAATAATTCGATTTCCAAGTCTTCTCTTTCTTCAATCGTTAAAGTATCCTTCATGCAAAACCTTCCTTATCCGTACTATCAATCAATTAGTCAACCAAACCCTTAGGACGGATAGCAGCTGATCCAATTTTAACGGCTTGCTGACATAATCGGAAGCGCCAGCCTTCAGGCACTTTTCCCTATCGCCTTTCATCGCTTTCGCAGTTAGCGCGATGATCGGAAGATCCTCGAACTTACTTTGCTCGCGAATTCTGGTCATCGTTTCGTAACCGTCCATGCCTGGCATCATGATATCCATCAAAATAACATCTATATTGTTTCCTTTTTCAAGGAGTTCCAAACATTCATAGCCGTTTTCAGCTGTAAGGATTTCCATCCCCTCATGCTTCAGCGCATTTTTCAGAGCAAATATATTACGGTGATCATCATCGACGACCAGTACTGTTTTATTGCAGAATGGTTTGGTCTTATCCCGATCTTCTTCATCCACTATAACTACATCCGGGTCTCCCTGACCGTCAAAAGGCGCGGCAGAATCATCGTGGTTGGCTGCTGCCACTTCTGGAGAAGCAGCCATTGCTTCGCCGACATTTTTGAAGCCCTCTGGCATGCTTGGAATAAAGAAAGTAAAGGTACTGCCTTGCCCCTCCTCACTATCTACAATGACCCAGCCTCCCAGAAGTTTGGCGAACTCCCGGCAAATCGATAGCCCTAGTCCTGTACCGCCATATTTTCTCATTGTAGCTCCGTCACCTTGCTGGAACGCTTCAAAGATAAGTTTTTGCTTCTCTTTCGAAATTCCGATACCCGTATCCGTCACCTTAATTTCAACCCAATTGCTAGCTCCTTTTGTCTGTATCCATTGTGCTACATTTTCTTCATCAGCTTTTTTGATTTGGACAGACACAGAGCCTTTTTCCGTGAATTTAAATGCATTGGATAATAGGTTTTTCAAAATTTGCTGGAAGCGCTGTTCATCCGTAAAGAAAATATCCGGAACGTTTTTACTTTTTTCTATTATAAAGTCAATGTTCTTTTTCTTCGCTACATGATCGAAGTTACGGTGCAATTGCTCTGGAAGCTCACTCAAATTCATTTCGTCAAAGACCACTTCAAGCTTTCCGACTTCGACTTTCGATAAATCCAAAATGTCATTGATCAACGTTAATAAATCTTGACCTGATGAGTTAATGACACGAGCAAATTCCTGTTGCTCTTCATTTAATTTACTATCATTCGGATCTGAAAGCATTTCTGATAAAATCAGGATACTATTGAGCGGTGTCCGCAATTCATGGGACATATTTGCCATGAACTCGGATTTATATTTGGAACTTAACTTTAATTCTTCCGCTTGTTTTTCAAGATTCAGTTTTGCGACTTGAAGCTCTTTCGACTTTTCTTCAGTTTCACGATTTCTTTCTTCTAATTGTTCATTGATCATTCGCAATTCTTCAGCCTGTGTTTGCAGTTCCTCCGATTGGGCTTGCATTTCCTCTGACTGTGATTGCAATTCTTCCGATTGAGCCTGTAACTCTTCGGTCTGTGCTTGTGATTCTTTCAATAAACGCTCTATTTCCATCCGGCCCTCTACATTATTAATCGTGATGCCAAGAGTATCAAGAACCTGGTTCAGGAAAGTTTTTTGCAGCTTCGTAAATGCCTCCAAACTCGCCAATTCAACCATCGCCACCACTTCATCCTCAAAAACGACCGGCGCAATGACAATGCTTTTCGGGTTGACTTCCCCTAATCCTGTCGTAACCACTTGAAAATCTTCAGGGATATCTTCAATGACTTTCGATTTCTTTTCAAGGGCGCATTGTCCGATCAAACCTTCACCAAGACGAAATTCACGTCTGCCTGAATCTTCGCCATCTCCCGCAAAGCTGGCAAGCTTCACAAAACGCATATCCACTCCCTCGCCCCGTTTGACGTAAAAAGCCCCAATTGAAGCTCCCATCATCGGTGCCAGTCTTGTAATGAACCGGTCAGCCAGAACTTCCACATCAACAATGCGCTGATACATGGTAGCTATATCTGCAACACGGGTCTGGATCCAGTTCTGTTCACTGATCTTTTCGGTGAAATCTTTCTCTTTTTGATTATAGATTTCAAGCGATCCCGCCATTTCGTTGAACGATCTCGCTATATCACCAATTTCATCAGTAGTCCGAACCGGAACTCTTGGTATGACCGATAAGTTTTTATAATCGATATTTTTGATGACCTTCGTAATCGATTGCAGATCTTTCGATGTACTGCGGATCATCCAAACAACCGTTACGGAAATAACCAAAATGCTGAGAATAACCGCAAAGATTACAAAACCGATCATATCTTCATAGGTTTGTTTCGAATTGTTTAAGGTATCTTTCATGACACCTTCTTGGTAATCCTTAAATTCATCCATTGTACTGATGACTTTCGTTCGTTTTTCCCTTTGGTCCTCCATCAGGCTTGAAAGATCATCCGAAGAGTTTCCCGATTTTATCTTTTGGATGATCTCAGCCTCCGTTATGGAGTAAGAAGCATATTGAGTCTCGAACTCTTTCAATAATTGCTTTGCTTTCGTCTTATTTAACGAACCTGATAACCCAGCAATTTTTGATTCAATCAAACTATGATTCTCGCTGATGATTTCGAGGCTCTCTGCTCTTTCTTCTTTGTTTGCATCATTAGCTGCAAACAGGATCTCACGGTCCGACCTGGAAAACAACTGACGGATTTCCATTGAAGCTGAAACTTTTTCATAGCGATTTTCAACTATTTCAGTCATGCTGCTTTTTAAATTGTTAAGCGTGACCATCATGAAAGAAAGTAAAATAGCCAAGAAAAGCAAGATCAAACCAAATCCTAACATTTGCTTCTTCTTAAAACCCATTTTTCCGCCCACCTTCAATACTTATTTATACCAGCTCGCGATAAACGGCTTTGCAAAATAAATCTTAATACTATCATTAGTATTACTTTTGAAGAATTTCCCTTATATTCTTTGAAACTTTAAAATGATATATAGATAGATTCAATGCTCAAAGTCAATTTTAACATTTTCCAAGCTAAAATTGTTATCTACTGTGTTATTTTAAATGAATTCATTTTCCATTTAAGTAACAGTCTGCCTTGACCACTTTTATAAACTTGTTCGTACATAATAAAAGCCGAAAGTTTCCACTTTCGGCTCTTGTTGTAATCCTGTTTTATTTAATCTTCTTCACTTCAACATATAAAACATGGTGACCGTCCATTTCCTTTACAGTGAATTCATATCCGGCGTATTCGATTTTATCCCCGACAGCAATCTCGAATCTGCCTGTCAGGAACCATCCTCCCAATGTATCGATATCTTCTTCCGGCAAATCGATCGCAAGGGTATCATTGACATCTTCAACCAATGTTTTTGCGTCGAATACATAATGCCCTTCATCAATCTTTTGAATGAGCGGACGTTCATCCTGGTCAAATTCATCACGGATTTCCCCGACGATTTCTTCAAGTATGTCTTCAACCGTAACAAGACCGGCAGTTCCGCCATATTCATCAGTCAAAACAGCCATATGGATCCGTTCCTTCTGCATTTTCAGCAGCAGGTCATGAATGGCGATCGTTTCAAGAACACGGATAATGGGTGTCACAAAGGAATCCACCGTCAAAGCCGTTACATTATCTTCTGTAATCGTTGCTGTATAAAGTCGCTTGATATTGACCATTCCCACGACATTATCTTTATCACCGTCTATGACCGGATACCTTGTGTATTGTTCTTCCTGAATCAGTTCAACAACTTCCAATAATGGCATGCCCTTTTCGATAACGGTCATTTCCGTACGCGGAACCATGATTTCATTGGCAATGCGCTCATCAAATTCAAATATCTGATTGACATATTTATATTCCGATTGGTTGATCTCACCGCTTTTATAGCTTTCCGATAAAATGATGCGCAGCTCTTCTTCGGAATGGGCCATTTCGGACTCGGAGGCAGGCTTTAATCCGAACATGCCGGTCAGGAGACGTGCAGAACCATTCAGTAACCAAATGAATGGGTACAAAATGCGGTAAAAGAGAATTAACGGCTTTGCAAATAGCAAGGTTACCTCTTCTGCCTTTTGAATCGCAACAGTTTTCGGTGCGAGTTCGCCGACAACAACATGAAGGAATGTTACAGAACCGAAGGCGATCAGGAACGAGATGATGTGACTTACGGACTCCTCTAATCCCCATTTAGTGAACAATGGTTTTAAGATCGCCTCGACCGTCGGTTCACCCAATACCCCTAAACCTAAGGCGGTTACCGTAATCCCCAATTGACAGGCAGATAAGTATTCATCGATATGTGATGTCACTTTCTTGGCTGCAAGGGCATTTCTATGCCCTTCCTCAATCAATTGATTGATTCGGGAACTTCTGACTTTCACGATTGCAAATTCCGATGCAACGAAAAATGCGGTTAATGCTATTAATACAGCTACTGCTAATAATTTTATAAATATCTCCAATATGTGCGGGTTAGCCATATTGTGCCCATCCTTCTGACCTGCGGATTAGACAACTACGGCAAAATCCCAAGCACCTCCTGTATAAATGGTTATTTTCGTTTCAAAAAGCGATTTTTTCCTTATCAAAACCATTTAGCCTATATCTTTAATATGCACCTTTGTGCATAAAACTATAGGGATAAATATTAATCATGCCAGCAACACTAGCAATGATTGGATCAAGGCCATGCTTTCGCGGGATATCTGTTTTTTTAAAAGAAGCTCACTTTTTCCGTCCTTTTCAATCAAGCTGATGAATTCCTGAAGTTCCTCGTTCAGGCCACCCATTTTATTCTTGAGTTGAAGACCTTTTTCCTCAATTGCTGATGCGGCTTCCTTATCCTTTTTAAGTATTTCTTTAATATCTTCCAATGAAAGGTTTTCTCTTTTGTATCCTTCGATACGGCGGAGCCTTTCAAGTTCACCGACTGAATAATAACGGTAATTAGAGGCGGAACGTTCTGCTTTAAGCAAGCCTAGGTTCGTATAATAATCTACAGTTCGTTTCGTAACATTCGCCATTTCCGCCAACTCGCCAATTTTTAAAGTCTCGTTCCCAACATAACCCCTCCTAACCGTCACGTGATGGTTTGACAAACTGAAAGTATATCTTTTCCTCCATGACGTTTTATTCTATTCCCTAATCGTACATTATTTTAATTGAAATGAAAAATATTTATTATCCTCTTTACCCATCATTGGAAAAACAAAAACCGATTAATTGAATAATCGGTTCAGACTGTAGACAAACTTGATATTAATTAAGATTGCCTGCATTTTTTGAGAGTGTATAAAATATGAACGTTGATTGGAACGTAGGGCACTCGCTTTCCGCGGGCGGTCCGGGAGCCTCCTCGGCTTGCGCCTGCGGGGTCTCCCTTGGACACGCTTATCCCTCAGGAGTCTCGAACACCCGCTCCAATCAACTTTGTTTAAAAAATTAAGATGGAACCCCTTTTGTCTACAAACTCAAACCGATTAATGGTTTAATTTATGATCTATTCCACGGGGTTTTATTTTTTTGTTTTAACTGAGAATTGATTGCTCAATATCTTAGGACCGCATTGGCAAAGGGCAGAATGCTTGAGCTTTTTTATTGGTGTTCCGCATGTTCCACAAACTTTTGCTACCATTTATACTGTCCTCCTCACTTTATTTGCTTGTTATACATATTATACTACTTTTGTAATGATAATCAATACTAAATTAAAATTATTATAAATAAGGTTTTGGCTTTATTTTGTTAGGCTTCACAAGTGATTAAAATAAAGATAAAATATAAATAAAACACATCAGGAAAGTTGGTATTAGTATGACGAGTGAAATTCGTTCCATTCCCCGCCCTTTAGTACGAACGAATCAATGGGTCATTTTGTTAAGCGTAGCCACCGCCTTATTAACGGGACAAATGTCGATATTAGTGATTCCTTTAACTGCAGGACTTTTAGGTCTTCTCTTTAATTTCAATCCAGTGATGCGTCTCGCCAAGCTCTTTCTTAAAAAGAAACCCTCCGATTATATTCCTGAAGATCATTCACAGCAACAATTCAACCAGGCCATAGCTGTCGTTTGCTTAGGACTCGGATTCATATCTTTTTTACTGGGTTGGAATGTTACCGGTTATATATTCACCTTGATGGTCGGATTGGCTTCTCTCATAGCCATCCTTGGATTCTGTATCGGCTGCTTTATCCTTTATCAATGGAAGCAATATTCCTATCGCCGATCTATTCGCTAATACCATACACAAATGGGACTGACATGCGTCAGTCCCATTATATTATTCGGTTGTACGTAAGGAATTACTCTTTTTGACCCAAATGGTCGCCAATACAATCAGCAAAATTAATGCAGCTTGCGGCACCAGCGTTTCCATTGTTGGATAAAGACCTATCGTTTCTACAAACGGAAAGGAACTGATCGTATTTGTCTGTATCACCTGTGAAACCTGAAGTGAATGAATGGAGACTCCAAGAATCTTGAAAGCCAAAGCATATATGAGTACCGTTGCCACTTTAAAGAATAGGGTCATCGGTAATTTCACACTATAGCGCAACATGATGAAACCAATTACCACTAAAATGAGGAAGGCAAGGAAAATCCCGCTCAGTAGCTGTTTCAATTCCATATAAGGAGCCATACCGGCATAAAAGATAATCGTCTCGGCCCCTTCACGGAATATGGATAGAAAACTGATCAAAGCGAAAGAGATGATGCTTCCTGTCGCAATGGCTTGGTTCATTTGCTTGTCGATATAACGGTTCCATGCATGGACATTCGATTTACTATGAAGCCAAAGACCAATTGTCAACATCATCGATACAGCTATTATCCCAGTGACTCCTTCAATATATTCCCGGCTTGACGCAGCTGTGATCTGAGAGAAAACGATATTGATTATGACCGCCAATATGGAACTGGCAACTAAACCAGCACCAACCCCTGTCCAAATCCATTTTTGTTTATCCGCTTGCCCGATTTTCTTTAGGAAAGACAGCAATGTAGCTACAATCAAGAGTGCTTCCAACCCTTCCCGCAAAAGAATCAAAGCGGCATCCCATGTCGTATAACCCGTATCATTAATTAAAGGGCGTAACCTTGTGTTTAAATCGGAAACGATTCCCTTCGCTTCCTCCGCCTTTACCTTTTTCGATTGCAATAGGCTGATTGCGGTCGGGACTTTCGTTTCCATATCGCTGTAAAGCTTGCTGTCCCTTGTGGAGACCTCGCCTTCGACATTAGGCCAAATTGTCAAGATTTCATTTAGCTGATCAACGGCAGAATCGATGTCACCCTTTTCAATATCCGTTGCACTTCCTTGTAAAAGTTGCGTTACATCCCCAAGGGAATAGGTATCCTCCTGGCTTCCTTCTTCAACTTTACCAGCAAGGAAATCCTCGATTAGGCCCTTCAATTCAGTTAGATTTTTTTGGGCTTTTTCCGAATCAGGAGGGTCTTGAGTAATCGCTATCCGCACAAAGGCCATTTTCGTTTCAAATTCACCATATGCAGCAACACTTTTCTCCCTGACAATCACCTCTGCGTCGGTCCATTGACTCAGAAGGTTGGTATATTGAACTTTAGCTTGATCAAAGTCACCTTCAGTTATTAAAGCTTCCAACTTATCTATTAAAGGAAGTATTGCTTCTAACCGTTCTTCATAGTCCGTCTTGTCAACAGGGTTTTCGTTGGTATCATAAATAACAAGAGTACTGGATAATGCCGATAATCGCTTCTTGATTTCATCTGTGGAGGCTTGGTCTCTCACAGCACTTTTTACCGCAGACAGCCTCTCGTCGACCTTCCTCGCACTCTTGCTGTCCGTTTTTATCGTTTGCCAATCTCTCTCGAAAAGATCGATATTTTTAGATACTTCCTCAAGGTCTCCGGATTTTACCTTCATTAAACTGTCGCCAATATAAACAAAAAGCTGATCATGGTTTTCACCCGCCGAAACAACCCTTACAGCAGTCGAAAGAAAGAAAAGGCTGACGATTAAAACCAATATCCCACTCTTCCATTTAGAAACGGTCATACTGGTCCCTCCTTATTCATGAACTAAAATCGCCAACTGGATAATATCCATGCTGGCGATTTTCACGTCCTCATTTGTGATTATATTTATCCAAAAAGGGAATCCCCAATATAGCCACCCTTTTTCACACCTGGTAAACAAGCGAATATGGCACTGCCCCTGTGAACGATATATTCGTTGAGCTTATCATTTTTCGCCAGTCGCTCTTGTATGGGAATGAATTGTTTACTTGGAGTTCGCTGAAAACAAATGAATAACAAGCCTGCATTGAAGCTCCCTGTTTTAGGATCCATTCCATCTGCATATGAATATGGGCGCCGCAATATTTTTGCTTTTCCGTCCCCCCTGGAGAGACTCATATGCGAATCTTCCGGAATGATCCGATTTCCATTTGGGTCTTTAGCTTCGAGGTCCACGGTATCGAATTCATTCTTCATTCCTAATGGGGCTCCGCTGTCACGATGACGGCCAAACGTATTTTCTTGTTCTTTCAATATTGTCCGGTCCCAAACTTCAATGTACATCTGGATTCGGCGCACCACCATATAACTGCCTCCAACAAGCCAGTCAGGACCGTCCTCACCCTTCACCCAAACATGCTCATTCATTTCATTGTCATTATTCGTATCCGGATTGACAGTCCCATCCTTAAACCCGAAAAGGTTCCGCGGTGTCGTTTTTTGTGAATCGGCTTGCTTAGTCCGTTGGAAACCTGTTTGTGCCCAATGAATGATCGTTTTCCCTCTTCCGATCCTCACTAAGTTCCGGACGGCATGAAAAGCCACTTGGAGATCATCTGCACATGCTTGAATACAAATATCCCCACCGCTCCATTCTTCTTCTAAAGCATCTAAAGGGAATTGAGGCAGATCCTTTAATTCTGCAGGCCTTTTCGATTTCAAACCAAATCGATCTTTGCCATCCTTCGAAAACAGGGTCGGACCCACTCCAAAAGTGATCGTTAAATTGGAGGGTGATAATTCTTTCGCTTCCCCCGTATCCTTTGGGGGCATATTCGTATTAAGTGATGCTTCACCAATCAAATTCCCCTCAGTCATCTGAGCCGCAGCCTTTGTCCAATCCTTTAATAACTGGATTAGGTCTGACCTTTTATCTGTGCTTACTTCCAATGATGCGAAGTAAAGGTTATCTTGCGCCTCAGTGGTAATACCGGCTTGGTGCTCTCCATAAAAAGGAATGATATCCTTAGTTTGTCCCTTTGCCCTTTGTTCAGAAAGTGTCAGCAGCCCGCCAAATCCAGATGCTCCTATCACGACTCCGATTCCACCGACTCCTGCCGTTTTCAACATATTTCGACGACTCACTTTTTTTGTAAAAAGTCCGGTTTTATCTTTAGGCGTATGTTCTTTCAATTAAGATTCCTCCGTTACAATCCCTATTTGCGATAGTGGTTCAGCTAATGCATCAATTGCTTGACTTAACTCTTTGACTTCAGATTCCTTTAAATCCGTATATGAGATGTAGCCATCCCCTTCTTTATGCTTTTCAAGCAAGCCGTATACATCGTCAAAACGTTGTTGGATTTCCTCAGCAAGCTTCGCATCCTTTTCTTTCAGCGCTGGAGTAAGCAGTTCATAGATCTTTTCTGCCCCTTCAACATTTGCAACGAAATCATACAGGTCGGTATGGGAGTATCGGTCTTCTTCTCCTGTCACTTTACTCGTGGAAACTTCATTCAATAAATCCACCGCACCCGTGATCAACAAATCAGGTGTTACCTCAACCGTTTCAACTTTGGCTCGAAGCAAATTGACGTCACTCATTAATTGTTCTGCATACTTTTCGTAGCCCTTCGTTGTATTTTCTTGCCATAACCCCATCTCAATCCGGTGGTAACCGCCCCATTCTTCATCTTTGACATCCCCTTCACGCGCATCAATTTTGGGATCAAGATCGCCAAAAACTTCTGCGATAGGTTCCGCTCTTTCATAATGCATGCGGGCTGGAGCATATAATTCCTTCGCCTTTTCAATATCACCGGCAGATACGGCCGTAGTGAATTCCTCCGTTGCGTTTACGAACTCTTCTATTTCACCAATGGCATATTCCCGGTACTCGCTAGATACATCATCAAGCTTACTTGCACTCACTTCTTTGGCATTATCATCTGCCGGTTCAGTTCCTTCCTTTTCCTGCGCACAGCCAAATAATAGGCTGGTTGATAGTAAGACCGCTAATGACGCCTTTGCTTTTTTCATAGTGTATTCTCCCTTTGAAATGATTTGTAGATTCATATTAGCAGATAATGAAAATCATTATCAATATATATTTTAATGGAAACGTGACATTGTTCATTCTCTTTTAAATAAATTTCACTCTACTCCTTTTATTATTGATAAGAAGCTGCCAGCTGGCTAAAAATAAAAAAGGCAGCCTACACCGGCTACCTTTCCCGCTCACTCATTAATTTGTCATTTTCTTTGTCCATGATTTTTGTGATATCCTCAACAAATTGATTGATCAATATTAGCTCTTGTTCATTATAAGTTGAACATAACTCCTTGGTGGCCATAGAAAGCGATTGATAGTGCGATTTAATCTGTTCCTGCCTTTCGGGTATCGGTGCAATCATTACCCGTCTTCCGTCCAATTGATCTCGTTCTCTTTTAACATAACCGGATTTCTCAAGGCGATTGATCAGTGCCGTTACCGATCCCGTGCTCAATCCTGTAATTTTGGATAATTCACCGGCAGTAATCGGTCCTGTTTCATTCAATATTTCAGCACTCTTTAAGTCCGTATGGGATACCCCTATTTTTTGAGCCATATTTTGTTGAAATAATACGGATCTCATTCCATACCGCTGCAATCTGTGTGTTAAACTCTCTAACAAAGCTGCATTCACCCTATTATTGCTTGACATAAAATGCCACCCCTTTTACACTTAAATTTATCTTGATTTTCAAGATAAATGTTTTGTTTCATCTTAACGTTTACCCTTCAACCATGTAAAGGATATTCATGAGCTGGTTGATACGAAGGAGGAAAATAAATGAACGCTCAAAAAAAACAAAAATTCATTGTTGCCGGATTACTATTGGGTATCTTGATGTCAGCAATGGATAATACGATTGTTGCGACTGCAATGGGAACGATCGTTTCTGATTTAGGAGGATTCGATAAGTTTGTATGGGTGACATCTGCCTATATGGTCGCCACGATGGCAAGTATGCCGATATTCGGTAAGCTTTCCGATATGTATGGAAGAAAGAGGTTTTTTATTTTTGGACTTATAGTCTTTTTAATCGGCTCCGCATTATGTGGCATGGCCCAGAGCATAGTCCAGTTAAGTATCTTCCGTGCAATCCAAGGGATCGGCGGAGGCGCTTTGATGCCTATAGCCTTTACGATCATTTTTGATATTTTCCCACCTGAAAAACGGGGAAAATTAACTGGCCTTTTCGGTGCTGTGTTTGGGGCATCAAGCGTATTGGGACCACTTTTAGGCGCTTATATTACTGAATACTCCAGCTGGCACTGGATTTTCTACGTCAATGTTCCGATTGGGATCATTTCTTTATTTTTCATCTGGAATTACTACAAGGAGTCACCCAACACCCAAGAGCAAAAAATTGATTGGGGTGGCGCAGCAACACTCGTCATTGCCGTTATCAGCTTAATGTTCGCTCTCGAACTGGGCGGGGAGTATGGCTGGAGTTCTTCTCCCATCATAGGACTGTTTGCCAGTTTTGTGGTTTTCTTCGTTTCATTTTTCTTTTTCGAAAAAAGGGCAAAAGATCCAATCATTTCATTATGGCTGTTTAAAAGGCGATTATTTGCCACTTCTCAGATCTTAGCCATTCTTTATGGCGGTACATTCATTATATTAACCGTCTATATCCCGATTTTCGTGCAGGCAGTTTACGGTGGTTCCGCAACAAATGCCGGATTGATCCTAACTCCCATGATGCTTGGTTCTGTATTCGGCAGTGCAGTTGGCGGGATATTCAATACAAAGACAAGTTTTCGCAACTTAATGACGGTTTCTGTCATCTGTTATTTTGCAGGAATGCTTCTATTAGGAACCATCACCCCTGATACCAGCAGGACTTTATTAACTTTGTACATGATTTTGACTGGATTTGGCATGGGCTTTTCCTTCTCCCTTTTGCCTATAGCATCCATTCACAACTTGGAACCTAGATTCCGGGGGTCGGCCAACTCAACAAACTCATTCCTCCGTTCTTTTGGGATGACACTCGGAGTAACGATTTATGGAGCGATTCAGAACAATGTATTCACAAGTAAAATGACGGATGCGTTTAAAGGGATGCAAGGAAGTCCGGATACAGCCGGGTTGATGGAGGACCCACGGCAGCTCTTCCAATCGGACGCACGTGCCGAGATTCCGGACTTTATCCTGGATAAAATCGTTCATGCGATGTCCGATTCGATTTCATTGATATTCACCTTGGCTCTCATTCCGATCGGTCTTGCAGCAATCACTGTATTCTTCATGGGAAAAACAAGAGTGGAAACACCTTCAAAAAAGGAATACTTACAATAAACAAAAAAAGCGCTGCATTTGCAGCGCTTTTTGTTATCTCCCTTCTATATAGGAAGTGAAGATTGCCGAAAGATCATACCGAGGTTACAAGTTTGGAAGAATGTATGTTTTGGAGACAGTTAAACCAGAGGCATTTCTTATATTAGGGTACATTATCCGAACTCTTAGCTAAGCTAACAGAACCTGGCCATACTCAGTGATCTGCAAAAGCATATGGAAAAGGATATCCTTCCTCATAAAACAGAAAAAAGGCAAAGCATGTCGCTTTGCCTTTTTGCCTTACAGACTTTTCACTTCCACGTTTTCCGGAAGCTTGAAAGGATTTTCGGTGTTGATCCGGTCATAAAACATCATCCCGTTTAAATGATCTAACTCATGTTGAAACACGATTGCAGCAAAGCCCTTCAGCCGCATCTCTATTTCCTCACCATTACCGTCCAAAGCTTTGATTTTAACCCGTTCATAACGCGGTACATACCCTTTAATGTCACGGTCGACGGAAAGGCAGCCTTCACTTTGCGGTAAATAGATCATTGTGGCAGAATGGCTGATGATTTTCGGATTCACAAGGGCATATTCAAACAGCTTCCCTTTTTCGTCGGGAAAATACATGACGAACATGCGTTTATTCAAGCCTATCTGATTGGCAGACAACCCAACTCCTTCACGTAAGTTGTACTTCTTTTGGAGTTTTGGGTCCTGGCTGTTTTTCAGGTATTGCATCATGCATTCCAACGTTTCACGATCTTCATCCGAAATCGGCAGGCTAACTTCATCCGTTACCTGACGCAGAATGGGATCTCCTTCTCTAACGATATCCTTCATCGTAATCATATAGTCTTTTATAAATTTACTCATAGAACTTCACACTCTTCTACCATTTTATTTTTTCATGACTTAGACCATTTCACTTTAGCATTTCGCATTTAAAAAGTCTAATATGCCGGTTAGATTAAATGTTTCTAAATTCCGTGCCCTTTAAACTTTCGTAATAAACATTATTTCTTGACTTTAACATTATTTACCTTTAATTTAAGGCATAAAGACCTATAGATTACATGTTTAAAAATTTTATACTGAATATATATTCTTAAAGGAGATGAAAAATTGAACTCGAACTCTAAATTAGTTTCGAAATTGCTGCCGTTCCTGACGGCTCTCATTGTGATAATTGCTGGAATCAGTTGGTATGTTGTTACTCAGTCAAAGGATATGGTCATTCCTTTTTCCTCGGTGGAAAAGACGATTAAAGCCCAAAATGGAGCCCTTGTCACCATTGAAGAAAAAAGAAATGGCACTCTTCACATCTCCACGCCAGATGGAGAATACGTTTCCAGTATTCCTCCCAACAGTCAAATGATCAATAAACTTGTCGAAACTTATAACGTTCAATATTCTTTTTCATCAACTAATAAATCAGCATTATGGATTTTAGGCGGATTAATGGCGGCTCTCGTCACAACCGCTGTCATTATACAGAAAAAATCAAAGGGCGGATTGCGGATCGGCAGTAAAAAACAAAGCCTTTCCACCCCAAAGCCCCTGCCAGAGATAACTTTGGATGATGTCGGCGGTTTGCAATCCGAAATCAAACAGGAAATCCTACAGACACTCACTACACTAAAGGAACCTGAACGTTCAGCTAAAATTGGAATTAAGCCGCCTCAAGGCATTTTATTATACGGCCCCCCTGGAACGGGGAAAACCTTGCTTGCACAGGCAATCGCAAAAGAGCTTGGTGCAAACTTCTTCTCAACGAGCGGTTCAGCCTTCAACGAAATGTTTGTTGGAGTCGGTGCAGCCCGTGTCCGCAGCCTTTTCCAAAATGCACGTAAGCAATCGCCAGCTGTCATTTTTATCGATGAAGTCGACGCGTTGGCTGGTAAAAGGAAAGCTCATGGCGGGGAAGAAGGAGAAAAAACGTTAACTGAACTGCTTGTGCAATTGGATGGAGGCCATCCAAATGAAGGGATTTTATTCATTGCAGCGACCAACCGGAAAGATATGCTCGATGAGGCATTTCTACGTCCGGGCAGGATCGATTTCTCTTTCCAAGTTCCACTTCCGGATACACAAGGAAGAAAGGAAATCATCAATATCCATACGAAGGGTAAGCGTCTGGCGACAGATGTCCTTGCTTCCCTGGATGAGTTGGCTGAAAGTACATCCGGTTTCTCCGGTGCTGACTTAAGCTCCCTGTTCGATACTGCATCACGTCATGCCCTGAGGAATGAACAGGATATGATTCGTAAACAGGATCTTGATTACGCCATTGACCGCACTATACTTGGAGCGACATCACGTACCTTGAATGATGTGGATACGAAACGGCGCGTGGCCATCCATGAAAGTGGACATGCCCTGATTGCGGCTTTGACAAAGCCCGGTTCCGTTCGAAAGGCGACCATCATTCCGCGTGGGGAAGCCCTTGGGTATGTAGCGCCAATACCTAAAGAACTCCATCTGGCAACAGCCAGTGAATTGCTTGATCAAGTCAAAATGATTTTAGCAGGCGGCGTGGCGGAAAGAATGTATTTAGGTGAACATAGCATCGGTGTAGGCGGAGATGTGCAGCAGGCGAAACATCTACTTGAACAAATGGTCGATACCGGAATGCTTCAAGATGGATTCACCCTCACCTTTAATAAAGGCGAGAAGGAGCAAAAGATGCAGGAGTTATTCACGAAAGCGATTTCTGAAACGGAAATGTTGATTGAATCGAATCGCCTACAGTATGAAGAGCTTGTTGAAGAGTTATTGAAAAAAGAGACACTTGAGGGATCTGAAGTTCAGCGTATCGTTGATGCAGCAGAAATAACCAGCATATGCTCGAATGCATAACACTCTTTTCCGCCGAGACTTAAGACCTAATATCCAGAGCCTGTTTGCGATAAAACAGGCTCTTTTTTTTTGACCATATATGGAAGCAATCCGCAAAGCAGAAAAGAATGCTGGGAAATTAACCAGATCCTTTACGGCTTTTCCTGCCCTTGCTGCTGCAATCCAAAGAACAATATTTGCTATTTGCCTTTCTTGGTTTGTACTTCTTCCCGCATTGACTACATTTCTTTAATTCATATTTTATGTAGGCTGTCCCTTTACATGTCTGGGAACAGTATTTAGCATTTTCGTTATAACTTTTAAATCCACGACCACATATCTGGCAAACGAAATTGGCCATTATATATCCTCCATATCATGCTAACGAACATTAGCCTTCTATCAATCTATGTTTTCGTACCGTTGTTGGAACTCCAAGGAGATCCTCGAACTGTTGTATTTATCCTGAATGAAAATTATTGCCGCTGCTGCAATTAAGGCTGGAAGTGCAAAACTGATGAAATTCATATAAATGGGCAACTTTAACTCTATTAATACTCCGCCAATCGAAGGTCCCAGAATAGCACCGAACCTGCCGATTCCAAGTGCCCAGCCAAGTGCGGTGGATTTAATATAAGTTGGATAGAAAGTTGAAATATATGCATTGTTTAAATTTTGCGATCCTATGGATGCCGCCCCTGCTACCGCAACCAAGAAATATAAAACGATTGTTCCAGGTTTAAAACCAAGTATAATTAAACAAATGGCGCCAAACGTAAATAAACTGATGAGAACTCTTTTCGACCCAATCCGATCCGCTAACCATCCTCCACATATCGACCCAATTATCGCCCCGATATTCAAGGAAAAAAGGAATAGCAAACTGGACTTTAGTGGATAACCTGCTTCAACCATCAATTGAGGCAACCAGGTTCCCAATCCATAGACCATTAATAATCCCATGAAACAGGCAATCCAGAACATGATGGTAGTTCTTCCTCGCCGGTTTTCAAATAGCTTGACTACAGGGACGCCCGTCACTGGTTTTAAATCATTTCTGAAACTATCATGTTCATGAGGGACATAGGAAGGGTCCAAGCGCTTCACTATCGCTTTGGCTTTTTTATATTCTCCATTTTCAACATAGTAATAGAGGGATTCGGGTAAGTATTTAATTAAAAAGGGTATCGATACTAGCGGAATGGCACCTATGAAAAACATCCACTGCCAACCTAGATCCGGAATCACTTTCATTCCTAATAGCGACACCAAAATGCCTCCGATCGAATAACCGCTAAACATGACGCCCACCATTATATTTTTAATCGACTTAGGTGAATATTCCGAAGTAAGAACGACCAACAATGGAGGAATCCCCCCAAGGCCCAACCCAGCCGTAAACCGGTAAATGGCAAAATCAACCGGCCCTTGAGCAAAACCTGTCAATAATGTAAATGTGCCAAAAAGTGCGACACAAGAAATGATCACTTTCTTCCTGCCCACTTTATCTGCTAAAATCCCGCAAAATAGTGAACCTATCAGGCCACCTACCAAAGTTAAACTTCCAATCAGGCCCAAAACACTTGGCTCCGTACCCCATTTTTCAACTAAACTCGGTATGACCGCTCCATAAACTACAAGATCAAAGCCATCAAAAAGAATGAGAAAAATGCACCATAGTAAAACGGAAAGATGAAATGAGTTAAATTTACTATCCTCGATAACGTGTGCTATATTAATATTCCGCAATTTCAAACCTCCGTATTCGATGGTTTCCACTGCCAGACCAAGCCGCAGAAAGCCAGTGGAATTCCACCGTATTTTCTTTTGAACCACTTTAATCCGTGTTCACTCATTCCAGAGTGATATTCAGACCCTCACATATTTGTTGAAAAGTGACTGATCTGTGGTGATCCTTAAAACTTTCGGCATTCACCTGATATGCACAGACGGCAAGCCGGTACTCGCTGTCTACCTTATACTGCCTACAGGTGAAGTCCGTTATTGGTATATTGCCATGTACATCAGTTAAGTGAATGTCTTCCATGCCATGCCTTCTCACATTAAAGCTGTGCAAAGGTATGGATAAGCCCTTGCCTATTGCTTTTATATAGCTTTCCTTCAAAGTCCAAATATCATAAAAGGAAGAAAGTCCGTCTTCTGCTTCCAATACTTGCTTATACTCTTCTTCCGTAAAAAAACCCTTGGCCAGCTGTAACTCAAACGGCCCTATTTTCTCTATATCCACTCCCACCTCTGCATCATGCACGGCACAAACCACATACTCACCAGAATGGGAAATATTATAATGGAACGATGGATAATCGGATAGAAAGGGCTTCCCAAATGACTTTGTCCTCCATCGCAGTTCTTCCTTAACCGAACCGTATCGTTCTTTAAGAACAAACCGCACCATCAAATCCCCTATTAGAGAGCGGTAAGCATCATCCAACTTGACGAACCTTTTCACCCGAAGTTGCCTTTCGGTTGAAACATGGACAAGCAGTTTATTTAAGTCGGACTCCTCTTTCTTTATAGGCAATTTACATATATATAGTTCAACCAATTCTCCTGCCCCTTCCCTAACTGCCAGCAAAATGAAGGGGAGGTCACTGGCAAAAATCCAGTGACCTCCCTCAAAAAATAACCGAATGAGTAACTTACCCGCTTTTGACCGGTTTTACATCAAGGGAATTAGCCCTATCCTGTTTCGGTATGATGGCCTTGAAATCATCCTTCCTTAAACTCATCGCAAATAATAGGGCTATGACGAGCAAAATGGCAGAACCGAAGAGAGCGAATTGATAGGATGATAGGTTAACATGCCCATTCGTTCCCATCGTGTCAGCGCCCACTGCCCCCAGGATGCTGGCTAGGATGGCGACACCCATCGCAGAGCCAATCCGGTTTTGAACATTGAACAATGTGGCGGCCATCCCCATCGAAGCCGAGTTGATATTAGTGAAAGTGGAGTACTGTATGGCCACAACTGTATGTCCCAAGCATACGCCGACGCTAAACAATAGGGCCCGAAGGAACCACGGGTTGGCTGTCGGCCCCACGAGGCTAATCAAGGTATAAATGATGATTGTGCAAAGCAGCCCCATCCGGATCACCTGATGTATGCCCAGTTTCTTTGTAGTCAAAGGCATCATCCGGGATGCCACCATCAAACCTATGGCTTCCGGGAATGTCGTCAGACCGCTTTCCAATGCTGAAGCATGAAGCGCACTTTGATACATTAACGGAAACACAAAGAGCATCCCCAATAAGCCGGCCATTGAAAATAATGAGATGATGCCTAATGTCCGAAACAATCGATCGGATAATAAACGCAAATCAAGCATCGGCTGATCCACTCGCAGCTCCAATAGAATAAATGAGAGAACAAGAACTGCACCGATAATTCCTGTGTACATGATAATGGGGGAGTCCCATCCTTTGGATGGACCTATGTTCATTGCATACATCATCATGGAAAAGCCTGCAGCTGACAGCAGGAATCCTGGAAGGTCCAACCTGCCAGCCTTGGGCTCTTTATGTTCTTTTAAAAACAGTACACCGATTAACAGGACCATAATTCCGAAAGGAACATTTATATAAAATGCCCAACGCCAAGACAGCTGCTCTGTGAAGAACCCGCCAACGATCGGACCAATGGCTGGTGCGAATGCAATGGGCAGTACAAGGGAACGGGAAACCTTTGGCCGTTCCTCCGGAGAGAACGTTCTGAATAAAATCGCCATTCCCACCGGTGTCAGGATCCCGCCTCCAGCCCCCTGCAAAACCCTGAACAAGTTCAAGGTTTGCAGATTATTGGCAAAGCCGCATAAAAAGGAGGCAGCCGTAAAGACACCCAATGCAATCAAGAATATCTTCTTGGTCCCAAATCGATCCCCTAGCCAACCCGCTACTGGAAGGAAGACAGCCAGGCTAACTAAATATCCAATATTAATGCCACTGGTTGAAGAAGGATCTAGGTTAAATTCATTACTGATTGTCGGGAGGATCACATTGACAATCGTCCCGTCCATCGAAACCATGAACATCGCTATGACATAAACGATGCACACTACTATTTTAGGGTCTAGCTGTATCCGGGATTTCACTTTGTTCCATCACTGCTGGCAACTAGTTTTAAACTATTGGGCAGCAAATCCGTCCAATTTTTGTTGATATATTCCAAGCAATCCTGCCGGCTTTCTTCCCGATATATGACGGACCAGCCTTCTGGAATAACCAAAAAGGCGGGCCAAAGGGAATGTTGACCTTCTTCATTTATCAATACATGGTAGATGCCATTTTCATTTTCGAAAGGGTTGGTCATCAGATATGTCCTCCTTCATTATTTTTTGCCAACTTCTTCATAGTGGATAGTTTGTTAGCGATAACCTGGCCAATTTCAGCAAGCGGTCCCGGCTGGCACATATCCTTATGGCGGCATTCAATATTATGCTGTTCAATCATTCCGTGGATATATGGGTTCCATGTATCAGGATAAATGGGATCAAACCAATCCGGAATGATCGTCGACCTGAAGAACAGCACATTCCCCTTAAAGGTTTTAGGTTTATACTCACCCATGATTCGAACAGAATTTACATATGTCTCTTTAAGGTTCAGAATCGTTTCTTCTTCTAAACTAGCCAATGCACTGCCATCTCGACGGAGAATTTCTATGGCACTGGCATTATCCAATGGCTGGTCTCCTAAACTATCAGGATCATAACCTCCCAATGCCAGCAAAGCGATCAAAGCCTCCTCATCATCCGGAGCCTCTTTCATTGGCAAGAAATGACTTGGATATGAATCGAGGATTGCCACCAGGCGTACGTCCTCTCCCTCATTTTGCAATTGAGTGGCCATTGCATGAACGACATTGCCTCCGAGAGACCATCCCAATAGATGATAAGGTCCTTCTGGCTGGATTGTCCGTAACTGATTGATATAGTCTGCCGCCATTTCAGTCAGCGTTTGCGGAAGTTGCTCCCGCTGTGATATTCCTCGTGCTTGTAACCCATAGATTGGATAGTCAGGCCCCAGTGCATTCATCAACCCAGCATAGCACCAGCTTAGTCCTCCAGCCGGATGTACACAAAACAGCGGAAGTTCCGGCCCATTTTTCCTAAGCGGCAGCAGGACGTCCAAAGCACTTTTGCTCGTGCCCATTTCAAGCCGTTCAGCGAGCCCCGCAACAGTCGGAGCCTCGAATAGGTTACCAATACTCAGTTCAACGCCAAGTGCTTCACGTATTTTGCTCATCAAATGGACGGCAAGCAGCGAGTGGCCGCCAAGATCAAAAAATCCATTATCTATTCCGACATGGGGCAAATCGAGAACCTCCATAAAAAGGTCGCACAGAATCTCTTCCTGCGGAGTTCTCGGTCCTCGCCCTGATTGATTGGAACCGAATTCCGGCGCCGGCAATGCCTTGCGATCCAGCTTACCATTCTGTGTCAAAGGCAATTCACCTATTTCAACGAAAGCTGATGGCACCATGTAATCCGGTAGGCCGCTTGCAACAAATTGACGTACATGCGCCGGATCGAAGGTGACATTTGACGCAGATACGACATATGCGACCAGACGCTTATCACCCGGATTGTCTTCACGAACCACTACCGCAACTTGTTCAACATGGGAATGCTGAGCAACCAATGCCTCGATTTCACCCAATTCAATACGGAATCCACGGATTTTAATCTGATGATCTGCCCGGCCTATATAATCCAAAGATCCATCTACAAGCCAACGGGCCAAGTCGCCGGTGCGGTACATTCTGCTGCCTGTTGAACTGAATGGGTTGGCAACAAAACGGTCAGCCGTCAAACCTGGCCGGCCTAAATAACCACGGGCCAGACCAGGTCCGGAAACATAAAGTTCCCCAACTACCCCTGGAGGAACTGGCTGTAAGCCTGCATCTAACACATACACGCCCAGATCGGGAATGGCACAGCCAATCAGGCTATTTGCTTTTATGGATGTTATATTCCGATTAAGCTCAAGATAGCTGACATGAACGGTGGTTTCCGTTATTCCATACATGTTGATGAGATATGGCGCATTTTCCGGATGGCGGCTGTACCAATCCTCCAAACGGCTCAGTTCAAGTGCCTCCCCGCCATAAATCACGAAGCGTAATTTAATGTCCTGCCCTAGTGCCGGCATTTTACGATCAGCCTGCATCAATTGATAAAATGCTGATGGTGTCTGGTTCAGTACCGTTACTTCTTCTTTAACAAGCAGTTGTAAAAATTCTTCCGGTGACCGGCTGATGGAATGAGGGACGACCACAAGCTTGCCTCCGTGAAGTAAAGCTCCCCAAATCTCCCAAACCGAAAAGTCAAAGGCATAAGAGTGGAACATCGTCCACACATCTTCGGAATTGAAATGGTACCAATGTTCCGTCGATCCAAAAAGTCTGATTACATTCTGGTGCGGGACCACGACTCCTTTTGGTAAACCGGTGGATCCGGAAGTATATATGATATATGCCGAATTTAAAGGTGATAACGGGTTAATCCGATCACGATCGGTTGGATTGAGAATTGAATGATCTGCCAATTCTTCTATGGTACTGGCTTCATCCATTATGATTTGCCTGATATCATGCATCTCAGGAAGCTTGGAAGCTACACCCGAACTCGTTAGAACACAAGCAGGCTGAGCATCAGACAGCATGAACGTTAACCGATCATTTGGATATTCAGGATCTAAAGGCAAATATGCAGCTCCTGCCTTGAGTACAGCCAGCAATCCTACAACCATTTCCAATGATCTAGGCATGGCCAATGCAACGAATTGCTCTGGCCCTACACCTTTAGCAATCAAGAGATGGGCTAGCTGATTCGCTTTTTTGTTTAACTCCTCATAAGTCAAGGAAGTGTCCTCATATACCAATGCAATATTGTGAGGATACTGGCTTACCCGTTCTTCCAGTAATGCAGGTAAGCACTTATGCGGTATTTCTTCGGAACTTCCATTCCAATCCACAAGGATTTCCTGGCGCTCTTCAGGTGACATTATTTCCAAAAGTCCAATTTGCCGGTCCGGTTCCGAAATGGCGCCGTCCAACAATCTTATTAATCGACTTATTAGCATCTCGGCGGTCTCACGCTTAAATAGATCTGTACTATATTCAAGGAAGCCGTTTATCCCATCCGGACTGCCATTTTCAGCATGCTCTTCACGTAATTCGATCGTCATATCGAACTTCGATGCGCCTACGCCATATAACTTCAGGTTGGATTGAATCCCTGGAAGCTCCAATTTCGGATCAGGCGTATTCTGCAGCGCCAGCATGATCTGGAATAATGGATGCCTAGATCGAGAGCGAACTGGATTCATCACTTCCACCAAACGCTCAAAAGGCAAGTCTTGATGCTCATAGGCATTTAAATTAACCCTTCGCACCCTGTCAAGAAGTTCACGGAAAGTGGGGTCACCGGAAGTATCCGTCCGTAACACCAATGTGTTGATGAACATTCCTACAAGATCGCTTAAAGCATCGTCACTTCGACCTGCTATCGGACTTCCGATAGGGATATCGTTTCCTGCCCCAAGGCGAGTGAGGAGTGCCGACAGTCCAGATTGCAAGACCATGAATAAGCTGACGCCATTATCACGGGCCAAATCCAGTAAACGACGATGCATTTCAGGATTGATAGAAAAGTCTACGGTATCACCTCTATAACTAGCTTCGAGGGGACGCGGATAATCAGTGGGCAATTCCAATTGATCTGGCAAATTAGCCAATGTTTCTTTCCAGTATTCCATTTGTTCAATGGCTAAACTGGATTCATCACCCTCACTCCCTAAAAGGCTTTCCTGCCAAAGAGCATAATCGGCATACTGTACAGGCAACGGAGGCAGGTTAGGTTCTTCACCTTTACATCGCGCCACATAAGCTGCCGTTAAATCGCGAGTGAGCGGTGTCAGGGACCATCCATCTCCTGCAATATGATGCAATAATAAAACCAATACATGCTTGTCCGGGGCCATTGTGAAAAGCTGGGCACATATGGCCGGTTCTTTTGCAAGATTGAAACTATATCGCGCAGCTGTAGCGATTTCCGCTTCAAGTTCGGACTCTTTGATGTGCGATACCAACAATTCCACTTGTGCTTCGGAGGTATCCAACACATATTGATGAGCAGTGCCTAAGGTAACAGGGAAAAGCGTACGTAAGGTTTCATGACGCTCGACTACATCATTGATCGCAGCCTCTAGTGACCTAGTATCTATTTCACCGGACAATTCAACAACCAGTGGAATATTGTACGTTGGACTTGGCCCTTCAAGACGGTGAAGGAACCATAATCGCCTCTGTGCAAAGGAAAGGGGCACCGTTTCCGGCCTATCGGCTTTCTTTACAGGTAACCTTGCACTTTTTCCATTGGAAAGCTGTTTTACAAGTCCCGAAACTGTTGGTGTCTCAAAGAGTTTACCAATGCCTATTTCGACTCCGAATGTGTCTCTGATTCGTGCCATCAGTGTTGAAGCAAGAAGGGAGTGACCGCCTAAATTAAAGAAGCTATCATCGATACCGACCCGGGAAAGACCAAGAACATCGGCAAAAAGATCGCATAATATTTCCTCCTGCGGTGTTCCCGGAGCCCGATCTGATACAAGTGCAGTGAGGTCAGGCACAGGCAATTCTTTCCGGTTAAGCTTTCCATTTGGGGTCAATGGCAACTCGTCCATCGTTATGATTGCGGACGGCACCATGTATTCCGGTAGACCGTTGCCTACAAATTCCCGAAGTTCAACCGATTCCGGTGTCGCTTCCAAAGAAGGGACGATATAGGCCACGATACGTTTATCTCCAGGCTGATCTTCACGAACAATGACTGCAGCATGGTCAACGTCAGGATGCTGGGTAAGTTTCGCTTCAATTTCCCCCAATTCGATACGATAACCCCGAATTTTGATTTGATGATCGGCCCGGCTGATATAATCCAATGAGCCATCTTCTCTCCAACGAACTAGATCGCCCGTTCGATACATGCGGCTACCCTTTGGACCATACGGATTAGCGACAAACCGCTCAGCCGTTAAATTCGGGCGGCCTAAATATCCACGTGCAAGCCCTAAACCTGCAATATATAACTCCCCTACAGTCCCTTTAGGAACGGGCTTCAAAGCTGCATCCAGCACATATACCTGTGTATTCCAAAGGGGCTTGCCGATCGAGGGCATACCGCTCTCGTTCGGATCAAGGGTAATTGATGAAGACCATATTGTCGTTTCCGTCGGCCCGTACAGATTCGTCACTTCACATCCTAATTCATGTAAAGCGTTTGTCAGGCTGATCGAAAGTGCCTCTCCTCCTACTAGCACCCTGAAATTCTTTATCACATCAGGATAATTCGCCACAAGTGAATGCCAAAGCGTTGGTGTGGCCTGCATGATGCTTATCTCATGTTGAACGATCATCTCGGACAAAGTTCTAGGGTCTTGAATCGTTTCCTTAGCAGCTATGACACAGCTTGCCCCGTTCAAAAGCGGCAGGAAGATTTCCAAACCGGATATATCAAAGGCAATGGTTGTAACCGCAAGGAGCCGATCGCGATGATCCAATGAAAATTCGTTTTGCATCGAATAAAGGAAATTGATAAGGCTTGCCGATTGAATCACGACACCTTTTGGCTTCCCTGTAGAACCCGAAGTGTAAATCATATAAGCCGGGTTAAGCGGGGACATCGTTCCATTCCTTTGTTCATCCTCCACATTTTTATCCGGCTGATTCCCCAGCGCAATAATGGTCTCTTCCTCATCCAACACGATGCGCTCCGTTCCTTTGGCATCAGTTAGTTTGGAGGAAATCCCTTTACTAGTTATGATTGCTGCTGGCCTGGCATCATCAAGCATGAATTCGATTCGATCTGATGGATAATCAGGATCGATAGGTAAATAGGCCGCTCCGGTTTTTAACACAGCCAACATGGAAATGACGATATCCACCGAACGGGTCAAAGCTATAGCCGCGAATTTCTCAGGTCCCAGCCCCTTCTCCAAAAGGAGATGTGACAGTTGATTGACCCGCCTGTTTAAATCCTTATATGTAAGAACCGTATTTTCATCGATTACGGCTGTCCAATCAGGGGTTTTTAACACTTGGTCCTCGAACAATCCAGGTAAAAGTCCAGTTGGAAGCTCTGTTTCCGTTCGATTCCACTCAAGCAGGACTTGCTGCTGTTCCTCAGGTAAAAGCAGTTCAATTTCCCCAATTGATTGGACATTCTCTGCAGCAGCAACCTTTTCAAGGAAACTCAGGAAACGCATATGGTGAGTACTCAAATCTTCAATTGTATATACCTCTGGGTTTGCATCTAAATCTATCCTTAGTCCGTTTCCATCAGACTTGTCATAAATGTTAACCGACAAATCATCGACAGGACCTGTTGCCAGCTTATGTGTGATCGCTTTACTTCCTGAAAAGTCCAGACCATAATCAAACGGCATAACATTAATTTGAGGTCCGAATAATCGTTGGTTATCACCCAGCAGTTTAAGGTCTCGACGCAATTCTTCATGTCTGTAATTTTGATGGCGGCGGATGGTACGGACTTCCTTCGACACTTGCTTCACTAACTCTTGAAAACTCATATCAGGCTGTACAGACAACCGGAGTGGCAGCAGATTCATGACCATACTGGGGATGTTCAATGAGGAAGATCCCAACCGGCCCATCATCGGTAAGCTCAGGATGACATCTTTTGAGCCTGTCAATCGATTTACGTAAACGGCCGTTACTGCAATCACCACTTCATGCCAGCTTCCTGAATATTTATGTGCATTCGCTTTTAAAGATATTGTCGCTGCAGATGATAAATAACCCGTTTGACTAATGAATCCTTTAGAAGTCCGAGGGGCTCGATCAGCCAGGCTCATGACCTCTGGCTGATCAGCAAAACGATCTTGCCAAAACTGGCGATCAAGTTCGAACTTCTCGGATTTTCTGTACGCCTTATCTTCTTCAAGAAGTAAATGTAAAGGAGCGAAGGCACCTTCCGCCAATTTCTGACCCTTCTGAAGAGCCGTATATAGTTTGGCTACTCGTTGCGAGATAAGTGAAAATCCAAAAGCATCCATTACAATATGGTGAATGCGCTGATACCAGAAAAAGTGATCTGAATCCACTTTGAACAAGGCTTGATTGAAGAGTGGATCATTTTTCAGGTCAATCGGTTGAGCCAGGTCTTTTTTCATCCATTGCATAGCTTTTTCCCGTGGGTTTTCCTCTCCACTGACATCGATGAATTCAAAAGGAACTTCGCTCGATTTCCCGCTGACCTGAAACGGTCCACTATGATCCTCACCAAAGCGGACGTGTAAAAACTCCGCCTCCATGACCGCCTGTTTCAGCGCCTTTTCAAAATGTTCTATATCAATCCGTCCATTGATTTCTATGTATTCCCCTGTGTTATAAATCGGATTATCCGGCTCCAACTGCTGAGCAAACCAGATACC
This sequence comes from Bacillus sp. T-10(2022), assembly GCF_056502895.1. Taxonomy (NCBI): domain Bacteria; kingdom Bacillati; phylum Bacillota; class Bacilli; order Caryophanales; family Bacillaceae; genus Bacillus; species Bacillus sp. T-10(2022). The sequence continues at coordinate 238,622 of NZ_CP113518.1, read as the reverse complement.
TGATTGCGCGCCGGACAATTGCCAGCGCACATCTTGGTCCTGAATATTAAGCACTCCGTTTTACCTCCTTCTTTTTGGACTCAGTCACGCTAACGCCTTTTGTGAAGACAGTAGTTCCCACCAGGCAGCGATTGTCGGTTTTTCAGCCATCTGCATGAAATTAATCTCTGCCCCTTTTCCCCTTAGGATCTCAACAAGGCTCATCATTCTAATCGAATCCATTCCTAGATCCACTAGATTCTCGTCATCATCAATATCTGATGGGGATTCACCCAGAAGATCAGCGATTTGATGCCTTAGGCCTTGCAATGTTAAACCTTGCTCATCACTTTCCTCAACGGGATCAGCGAATGATTGCTCTTCGCTTTTCAATTGTTCAAGCAAACGGGATGTTGATGTTGTAACAGCACATCGTTCAGCTGCATATTTAATCGCCATTTTATGTTCTTCCAATGAAAAGTCCGCCACCGCATCAGATACCAAAAATGGTTCTATATCCTGCATGAAGGCTTCACTTGCCGTCAACAAACACCCAATATGGGCATATACCCCGCAAATGATCAGTTGATCACGTCCTTGTTCTTTCATCATTTCTAAAAGGTTTGTCCTTTTAAATGCGCTATAACGCCATTTAGTCAGTACAATGTCATCTTCGCTTGGACCGACCTCATCTACCACTTTCGTTTGATTGATATCATCATCAAGTCCTGGACCCCAAAAATCTGTGAGCAGTGCACGATCTTCCGGGTTTTGATTACCAGGTTGTGCTGTATAAACGACAGGGATCCCCAGTTCCACACATCGACTTTTTATGGACTGAATATGTGCTACCAGTTCAGTGATCGGTGATTCGCTTGTTGTATAGTAATTAAGGAAATATTGTTGCATATCATGAATGAGAAGCACTGAACGCCTTGGATCCGCTTTCCACGCAACTTTATTTTTTGGTAACTCCGATTCAACAGGCATTGCATATGGTGTGATAGCAGGAATAGCCATCAAATCACTCCTTCTATGATTTTTTTTATTCACTTCATCGTAATTCGACTGTTAAGTTTATCTGATATAATTTGTCGCAATGCTTTTTTACTCACTTTACCTAACGGCGTTTTTGGGAAGGAATCAATGAACTCAACCCGGTCAGGAATTTTAAAGACGGCGATCCCCCGCTCCTTCAAGAATTGTTTAAGTTCCCTTGCCGTCGGTGCCTGATCGCGCGGAATCACGAATGCACATGATCTCTCCCCTAGATAATCGTCCGTCATGGAAACGATGGCTGCATCATGTACTCCATCATGAGCCAGGAGATGATTTTCAACTTCCTCAGCGGCAATTTTTTCACCGCCACGATTGATTTGGTCCTTATCACGGCCTTCCACAACTATATAGCCCGACTCGGTCATGCTGACCAAATCACCAGTTCGATAGAATCCATCTATGGTGAATGCCTTCGCATTATGCTCTTCGGCTTTATAATAACCGCAAATGGTATAGGGCCCTCTCGTTAATAAATGTCCCACTTGCCCCTGTTGAACATCCCGGTCTTCCTCATCGACAATTCGGAATTCATCAAATTCCGACATCGGTCTGCCTTGTGTGTTGATGATGATTTCGTCAGGGTCGTTTAATCTTGTATAGTTAACTAGACCTTCAGCCATGCCAAAAACTTGCTGTAACTTGCAGCCGAAGGCGGGAGTTACCCGACGGGCAGCTTCTGCACTGAACTTAGCTCCCCCAACCTGAATCACTTGAAGGCTGGATAAATCATGGTCACGGGTAGATACTGCATCAAGCCACCTTAAAGCAAGAGGCGGTACAAGAGCCGTAATCGTCACGCCTTCTTTTTCAATAAGCGGAAATGCCTCATCAGGACTTGGACCTGGTGAAAGGACTACCCTGCCGCCTGCATAAAGGGTACCAAGAATACCTGGCGAGCTAAGTGGATAGTTATGGGCAATAGGAAGAACTGCGAGATAAACACTATTCATATCCACTTGGCAAATTTCCGCGCTAAGCCTCAAACTGTATATATAATCATCATGTGTTCTTGGGATCAATTTTGATAATCCAGTACTTCCCCCTGATAATTGAAGAAAGGCAATGTCACATGAATCCACTTTTGTTTCATTCTTAGTTGGATCGATATATAAATCCGCCAAATTCACGAATTCTTCTTCTTCCCCCAGGACAATCACGTTTAACAACGTATCGTTCTTGCTTTTTGCACCTCTTGCAAGATCACGATAATCAAAACCGGCGTGCTTGTCCGGGATGATGTAGGCAACTGCCTCAGCAAACTCGCAAAAATAGTTAATTTCACTGCTTCGGTGCGACGGCAAAGCAAATACAGGCAATGCCCCTAATCTAAATAGTGCAAAACAAACCTCAAAGAATTCGATTACATTGGGCAGCTGGACCACCACTCGATCACTTTTCTTTATTCCCAGTTCCTGAAATCCGGCTGCCAGCCGATCTGCACTATTGTCCAATTCCGCATAGCTCATGTTTCTTTCCCCGCTTGTAATGGCGATGCGCTCCCCATGTACCTTGGCACGCTCACGCAACATTTCCCCGAAGGTTTCCCCTTTCCAGCACCCTTGCTTTCGATATAAATCCGCAAATTCCTTTGGCCACGAAGTACACCCTGTTAACATCCTTTATCCCTCCACACACACTTTAATTTAGTGATTTTGCATCTATTCCCATTGCACGCAGCATAGTCTGAAATTTAGCTGATGTTTCCGCAAGCTCTTCTTCTGGTTTGGATTCTGCAACCACCCCAGCCCCAGCGAATAATCGAAGAACTTGTCTCTCTACCTCCGCGCACCGGATGGTAACGACCCATTCCCCATCGCCTTCTGCATCGCACCAACCAACCATTCCTGTAAAAAAACCACGATCAAATGGTTCGATTTCCTGGATGGCTTCTCGTGCAAGGTCAGTCGGTGATCCACATACAGCAGGTGTCGGGTGAAGCGCAATCGCTAACTCCAATGACGAAGTTGCGGGATCATTGAGCTCACCTTTTACTTCCGTCGACAGATGCCACATGGTTTCGGTATGTATCACTGATGGTTTTTCCGGCACATCCATCGTTTTGAAAAATGGTCTCAGTGCATCAGCTACGGCATGGACAACAACTGCATGTTCATGCAGATCCTTAGAGGATGAAAGTAACTCGTCCGCTCTCCGCTTATCCTCGACAGGGTCATCACTCCTTGGTCTGGACCCTGCCAGAGGATTTGCCAAAACCTGTAATCCCGATCTTGAAACAAGCAATTCTGGGCTAGCCCCAATCAGCGTTTTCGAGCAGGGGGCATCACCTTTCCTCTTTACGCTTTGAGGTAAATCCACGGCAAAGGTATAACCATTCTTGTTATGCTGAGCTAGATTATGAAGTAACGGATTGATATTCACTGTTTCTGATGAAGTAAGATGCAACGTTCTTGATAGGACGATTTTGTCAAGATGGCCGCCTTTTATATACGTAAGGCCGCGTTCCACACCCTCCTTATACAGGGAAGGTTCGGGTACCGATTCCATTTGATAAGTTGGCTTCTTGGTTTCCATTGAAAGGCTGGTGTGATTATCTTGCAAAGGGACTGATGAACGTATGTTTTCAGGTACAATAAGTTGAGCGTCCTTTTGATGATCGAATGGTACAGCACCGGTTACCACTGGATTGGCATGCCCTTCCTCTTTTGCCTTTTTTAATGCAGCAGCCACTCTTGCGGAGAGACTTTTCATTTGATTTGCATTCTCGTCATCTCTTGGAACCGTTATGAAGGAACCTTTTCCCAATATTGTTCGGTATGGCGATGCAAGAAAAAAGTCACCAACCTCATACTCCTCCAACAGCTGTTTCTCCAATACGGCAGTAACGCCTTTAAACTTCATCATATTAAAACCCCTCCAAATTCACTTAATATTCAGACTCCATGCGGATGGTCGTGTTAAGCACCTAAAGTGGCGCCACCATCCACACATAAATTACTCATTGTAATGTGATTCGATTGATTGGATATGAAAAATAGGATAGCGTCTACTATATCAGTAGGCATGGCTATTTTTTTCAGTGGGATTCCTACCTTGAATGCTTCAGGCATACCATTTATGACAGCTTCGGCACCATTCTCGTCGTTCCACAGGGACCATTGCATCTCCGTGTCCGTAGATCCGGGGGAAACGATATTGCAGCGGATATTATATTGGGCCAGCTCCAACCCTAAACACTTCGTAAACATGACGGCAGCTGCCTTCGATGCCGCATAGGCAGCCAATGAGATTCGAGGGACACTTGCGGCATTCGATCCGACCGTGACAATCGCCCCTCTTTTTCTTGTCACCATGTATTTGCTCACTGAACGAGATACATTAAACACACCAGTGGAGTTGACTGCGAAAGTCTTAGCCCAATCTTGGTCACTGAATGACTCGATCATTCCAGTGCGCAACACTCCGGCAACATTGACCAGTGTCTCTATTGGACCAATATCATTCTCAATTCCATCAACAATGCGATCGATTGCATGACTGTCGCTCACATCCGCTGGAAAGGCATATACCTCCAAGCCTTGAGACTTCAATTCACTTACGTATTCATTAAGCTTTTCGGCATTATAATCAATGGCCGCCACAATAAGGCCAAGCTTGGCTAAAGCCTGAACCACGGCACCTCCAATACCTTGAGCACCTCCCGTTACAAGCGCAACCTTCCCTTTACATTCCAAAAAGTCCACCTTGACACTCCCTTTCCAAGTCAAAGAATTCGATGTATAGCAGCCAAATACAATCCCCTTGCAAACAGGGGCGGTACATGGCCTTAGCAAATGCTTAAAAAGTAAAATACCAATCAATAATGATAATCATTATCAATTGGAATCTACAGGTAATGATATATATTTATAACTTAATGGTCAAGTGCCCTCCACGGATTTACTGAGAAAGACCTATTTCTTACCCGGCACATTTCTCTTCAAAGCAAAACGCAAGGCCCTGTTAATCAAAGGCGGCAAAACTGAGAGATGCCCTTCCTCTTCAAACTCCTTGAATTGAACATTAACTCCGCTTTCCTTTAAGGATAATCGTTTTGATAACTCCAATGCATTTTCGTTCATGCCGCTTTTATGGGTGCCCTCCAGTTCACCCACGCCAAGCAATAAGGAAATATCACCATTTCCTTGATTCAATCGGGAAAGAAACCTATCCTCCTCCTCACGGAACCACTTTTTGTTCCAATGGAGAGATGGGCTCCCAGCTATGTATGTTTGGAAAGCATACGGTTTTTCAAAAAGAACATATAAAGCGAAAAGGCCGCCAAGGGAATGCCCGAAAAGCGATTGGCTATTGTGATCCACTTTATACCTTTTATCGATTTCCGGTTTTAAATCTTCTTCTATGAATTTCAGAAAGTCTTCCGCTCCTCCATGCGAAGGCCATGGACTTCCATCCGGTCTTACAGGTAACTCGCTAACTGCAACAGGCAGAGTGTAATCATAATAACGTTCAGAAGAAAATGGTCCATTGGTGGCATAACCAATGCCTACAATGATGGCGGGAACCACTCCTGACTTTTCCGGCCGGCGAGATTGCAACCGTACCGCCTCGACCATCGTTCCAAATACCGAATTGGCATCAAGCAAATAAATGACTGGATATCCCGAGGGTGGCGGCTCTTCCAATGGTTTTGATACAAAGATTTGGTATTCACGTTTCCCGGCACTCGTCTGCATGGGAAACTGTTGAGTTCCTTTGATCGTAACCTCTGTACTGGCAGCAGTTTTGTCCATTACACTTTTGTCCATTTTTTTATGCATCATCTAAATGAATTCCCCCAACCTCTAATACTAGTAATTTTATTCAGGTGATTTTTAAAAGAATATAATTGAGAAAGATTACCACAACATCGATAATGATAATCTTTCTCAATGGATATATCAACCATACACCGATAATTTTTTCCTATCATTTTACAAAAAGCAGCATTCCCATCCCTTTTTACCCTGCTTTTCAAAGCCTTTTGGACATACCAAAGACATTACTTTGGAAAATTATTCTTGAAATAATAGAAAATTAATATTATATTAAATAACATGCGAAAGTGATAATGATAATCGTTATCAATATCACCCGTCGTTATGTTAAGCTACTGTTAATTTCAACGGGCAAAGGAAGTGAAAATAGATTTTCTACCAATAAGGATTTGTTTTTCAATCCTATGAAGCAGCGATAAATGACATTTAATATATTCAAAAAGGGGAATCAACTAATGAAAAAGCAATTATTCGTACTTGGAATGGCAACAGTATTCAGTTTAGGACTTGGCGCTTGCGGTAATGCCGAAAAGACTTCCGAGGATGCTTCACAGAAGAGCAAAGTGACAGATACGGCGAAAAAAGAAGCAAAGACCCAAACCATCACGTATCTGGATAAGGAGTATACAATCCCAGCCAAAGTCACCAGTATCGCCACTGCTAGTTTGGAATCAATGGAGGATGCAGCCATATTGGGGATTAAACCTTCTGGTGTCGTTACTGTAGGTGGAGAAATACCTGAATATTTGGCTAATGACCTCGAAGGTGCTAAATCGATCGGTGAAAAAATGCAGCCGAACTATGAAACACTTCTTGGGATGAAACCTGATGTGATCATGTGGTCTTCTAAATCTCCAGCTAATGTGACGGAACAATTGGAAAAAGTGGCGCCAACATTCCCATATTCACATATTTCGACAAATTGGGAAGACAACCTGCGGTTAATGGCCAGCCTTACAGGTAAAAAAGATGAAGCCGAAAAAATCATCACAACCTATTATGATGACGCCGCAAAAGCAAAACTCGAACTCGGTGAAAAGCTGAAGGATAAAAAGGCATTAGTGGTGAGAATCCGGAACGGCAGCCTATTCCTATATCCTGAAGATGTGTATTTCAACCCAGTAATCTATAAAGATCTAGGCTTGACCGTCCCTGAAGAAATCAAGCCAATTAAAGCACAAGAAATGATTTCATTAGAAAAATTTGCAGAACTTGACCCAGATTATGTCTTCTTGCAATTCTCGGAAAGTGAAAATGCACAAAAACCGGAAGCGTTAAAAGATTTGGAAAACAACTCCATTTGGAAGAGCATCACGGCAGTAAAAGAAAATAAGGTGTTTGTAAACTCGGTTGATCCTCTTGCTCAAGGTGGAACGGCTTGGAGTAAAACAGCTTTCCTGAAGGCTGCAACGGAAGAATTAGCTAAATAAACAGTAAGGTGCGTTGATTGATATGGCAAAAACAAATTCATTACCAATAATAATTCTTTGTATGGCACCTTTATTGATTTGCTTCTCCATCGTATTATCGATTTTATATGGTGCCAAAAATATAGATTCCATAACGGTATGGAATGCCATTTTCCACTATGACTCTAGTAACGTTGACCATACGATCATTATGGCTTCTCGCTTGCCTAGAGTTTTGGGTGCCCTTCTCGTCGGGGCATTTTTAGCCATATCAGGAGCACTCATGCAGGGGATGACAAGAAATTATCTTGCATCCCCTTCAATCATGGGAGTGACGGATGGCTCTGCGTTCGTGATTACACTTTGTATGGTATTTACTCCAGGTATGTCTTCATTCCAAATGATCCTCTTTTCAATGTTAGGTTCTGCATTGGGAGCCGGAATTGTCTTTGGTTTTGGGTCGCTGCTTCCTAATGGATTATCACCCGTTCGATTAGCCATAATCGGAACTGTGATCGGGACATTTTTAAGCAGTATTTCTGCTGCCATAGCATCCTATTTCCAAATTTCCCAGAATGTAAGTTTTTGGTACAACTCGAGGTTGCACCAGATCGACCCCAATGTACTAAAATTGGCGATACCGTGTGGAATGGTGGGAATCATCCTCGCCCTATTCATCTCAAAATCCATTACGATATTATCTTTAGGCGAAGAAATTTCCATCAATTTAGGTCAGCGCACAAAAATAGTAAAAGCTGTGGCCCTCCTTTCCGTCATTTGCTTAACGGGAATCGCAGTGGCGCTTGTAGGGAAAATCGGTTTTGTTGGACTTATCATCCCCCACATCACCCGGTTTTTAATTGGGATCGATTATAAATGGATCGTTCCATGTGCAGGGGTAATCGGTGCGGTTTTTCTAGCTTTGTGCGATGTCTTGAGCCGGTTTGTTAATTATCCATTCGAAACCCCCATAGGAGTCGTTACTTCCCTGATCGGCATTCCTTTCTTCCTGTACTTAATAAGAACGAGAGGAGGAGAAAAGAATGGATAAGAATACTCGGTGGCGCTTCACCATCACGATGACCATCATTTTATGTTTAATCGTTATTACAAGTTATTTTAGTTTGATATCCGGTACATTCGACATGACCGTCAAAGCTGTCCTTCAGACCTTATTCAGGGTGGATCCAGTTTCCGATTTTGATTTGGTCATCTTCGATTTCAGGCTCCCCCGCATTGTGATCGCCGGTTTGGTAGGAGTGAGCTTAGGAATTGCTGGGACTGTCATTCAAGGGGTTACGAAAAATGGCTTGGCCGATTCCGGTATTCTCGGTATTAATGCCGGTGCTGGGACAGCCATTGTCATTTTCATGTTTTTCTATCAAGGTCAAAACAGCGGCTCGGACTGGTTCTCCATTATGAGTTTTCCGCTATTCGGTTTGGTGGGCGGGCTTTTGGCAGCCCTATTGATTTTCCTTTTCTCTTGGAAGAACGGCACCCTGGACATGGGCCGCCTTTTACTGACCGGAATCGCCATAGGCTCGGCATTTGGTGCCCTTTCCTTATATTTATCATTAAAAATGAAATCAACCGATTTTGAAATGGCAACGGTTTGGCTCTCAGGAACGATATATGATGCGAACTGGAAATACATCGCATCCATGTTACCATGGATGATGGTCCTGATTCCGATTATTAAGAAAAAGGCGTATTTACTAGATTTGTATCAGTTGGAAGAATCGAGTGTTAAAAGTTTGGGGGTTTCTGTAGAAAAGGAAACGATCATCCTTTTACTCTGCAGCATCGGATTGGTGGGCGCCTCCGTTTCCGTATCGGGAAATATCGGATTCGTAGGTTTAATGGCTCCCCACATAGCGAAGCACCTTGTAGGTATCCATCACAATCAGGTCATCCCAGTATCGGGAGCAATTGGTGCACTGCTGGTGATTGCATCCGATTTTATCGCAAAAACCGTTTTTGCACCCGCTGAATTGCCAGTCGGGATCGTCATCTCAATTATTGGTGTCCCATATTTTCTTTATTTACTAATTAAAGCTAAAGCGTAGAAGGAGAGATGATCAGTGAGTATTCTCCGTATGGAAAATCTAGAAACGAATTACGAGAAATTCACGGTGTTCAAAGACTTGAACTTGGAAATAAAAGAAGGCCTGGTCACTACCATCATTGGTCCTAATGGCTGTGGTAAATCCACATTACTGAAAACGATAGGCCGCATTCTAAAACAAAAGAGCGGAAGCGTTTTTTTACAAGGTCAGGATTTACATAAGATCCATACGAAGCAAATTGCCAAGCACTTGGCACTACTTCCCCAAAACCCGGTTGCACCAGCCCAATTGAAGGTAGAGGAGCTTATTTCATATGGAAGGTATCCGCACCGCAATAATGTAAATAAATTAACGAAAGAAGATAAAGAAACGATTGAATGGGCCATGGATATCACCAAAACCCTTTCATTTAGAAACCGGGAGATCACAAATCTTTCCGGTGGTCAAAGACAAAAAGTTTGGCTAGCAATGGCTTTAGCACAGAAAACGGAGATTTTATTATTGGATGAGCCGACCACCTACCTTGATATGGCTCATCAACTAGAGGTTTTGCAAATAGTTGATAAACTTAATAAAGAACAAAAAATAACAACTGTCATGGTGCTGCATGATATTAACCATGCGTCCCGGTTTTCACATGAAATCATAACGATGAAGGAAGGAGAAATCGTTAAAATCGGTACCCCCAGCGAAATCATTACACCTCCCGTTTTAGAAGAAGTCTTTCGTATTCATGCAAGGGTTATGATAGATCCTGCCAATGGGGCACCCGTTTGTTTTGGTTATGACAATTTATCACAGCAAGAAGTATATAAAGAAGCCGTTTTATCCAAATAAAGATGCAGCATAAAAAAGGGATGTCGACATTGTCGACATCCCTTTTTTGACACGTTTTATAGTTTTTCCAACTGGATGATATCTGGTGTATTTTGTTTCTGGATCCCTGACTTTTGCAATTTCACTGCCGTTCCTTCAGGTAAGTTAGTGAATATAATAGGAGTGACCGTTGATGGGGCATTCCGTTTTATGAAATCTAAATCAATTTCCAAAAGAGGTGTTCCTTTTGTTATTCTTTGACCTTCTTGCACAAGAGATGTAAACCCTTCTCCATTTAATTTAACTGTATCTAAACCAACATGGATCAGAATTTCCAGAGCATTATCCATTTTCAATCCCAGTGCATGATTTGTCGGGAAGATACTTAGCACTTCCCCATCGATTGGAGATACTAGTTTTCCGTTGACTGGCTCGATAGCAAAGCCATCCCCCATCATTTTCATGGCAAACACTTGATCGGGAACTTGTTCTATCGGTAAAACGGTTCCTTCAATTGGAAGGACAAAGTCATTTGCACCCAAAGCTTGGTTTTCCTCTACTATATCCTCTGCCACTTGTGCAGATGGAGCTGCTTTCACTTGGCTTGGGTCGACGCCATTCTTGACAAGTTGTTTCATTGCATTTGCAACGAATTCAACATTCGTTCCAACAATGACCTGCACACTCGATTTATTCAACTTCATGACACCGCGCGCACCATGCCGTTTTAAGGCTGCTTCATTCACATTACCTGAATCGGCCACTTGTAAACGCAAGCGTGTTGCACAGTTATCAATTAGCTTTATATTCTCTTTACCGCCAAGATCTTGAATGAAAAGCGATCCCATATCGGTATATTTATCCCCTGTTTTCACAATAGTTTCTTCTTCCACTTCTTCCTCATCGTCTTCACGGCCAGGTGTTTTTAAATCCATGATCTTGATGACAAAATAGAAAATCACGAAGTAAACTGCCGCGTATACCAATCCAATCGGTATTAACCATAGCGGTTTTTGCGCAATACCAAAGTTCAAGAAATAATCAATCGCTCCTGCGGAGAATCCAAAACCATGATGGATATCCAATATAACAGCAAGTGCCAGCGAGACCCCTGTTAAAAGGGCATGTATTACATATAGCACCGGTGCGATGAACATGAACAGAAATTCAATCGGTTCAGTGATTCCTGTAAGGAAAGAAGTGAAAGCTAACCCAACAAGCATCCCCGTCACCAATTTACGTTTCTCTTTCTTAGCAGCTGCTATCATCGCTAATGCCGCAGCTGGAAGACCGAACATCATGATCGGGAAAAAGCCGGTCATGAAGGGCCCAGCAGTCGGGTCCCCTGCGAAGAAACGATTTATATCACCTGTCGCTCCATTGTACTCACCAAAGACGAACCAAACCATACTATTCAAGACATGATGCAGTCCTACTGGAAGCAATAAGCGATTCAATACGCCGAATACGCCGGCACCCAATGCCCCTGCACCTGTAATCCAGTCTCCAACACTATTGATTACGTCTTGAATCGGCGGCCAAACAAAACCGAATATTGCCGCAAGTATAATCATCGCAAGCGAAGTGATGATCGGGACGAATCGTTTCCCTGAAAAGAATCCAAGCCATTCAGGGAGTCTTATGTCGGAGTATCTATTATATAGAAGAGCGGCAACTATACCGGATATAATACCGCCTAAAACAGCCATGTTGATATCTTTATTAATCGCTTGTGTACCATTCGTTAAAACAAAGTAACCAACAAGACCTGCCAATGCCGCTGCACCGCTTCCATCTTTGGATAATCCAATCGCTATACCTAAAGCGAACAATATGGCAAGATTATCAAAAATAGCTTGTCCCGAGGCAGCCATAAAAGGAATATTAAGTAAATCCGGTTGCCCTAAACGAAGCAATAAAGCCGCTGCTGGCAAAACAGCAATCGGTAACATTAAAGCCTTACCTATCTTTTGTAAAAAATTTAACATCGAACTCATCTCCCTTGTTCCTAACTTCTTTTGATTCAGCAGAACGAAAAGACGTATAAAGCGTTTTCATTTTATCAATATAATAACTTTTCTTTGGCTTATACTAGCACAGAAAATATATAGATGTCTATACCAATTCACTTAAAAATATACTATATTCTTCGAAAATAAAGCGAAAAATGCTTTTTTATTCCTGATACACCCTAACTGGTCTAGACAACTTTTAATAAAAACGATAAAATGAGGGCAAAATATATGAGACTCATTCATTAAGTTTTACTTTCATAAAGGAGATTATGTATGAAAACATTCATTATTAATAATCTAATAGTTCATAGCGAAAAGGAAACATACAAAAATGGGTATATTAAAGTCGTGGATGGAAAAATTACCGAAGTTGGTCCAGTCAGCCAATACAAACAGGACGATGATGCCAAGGTAATTACTCTTTCACCGGATTATCAGGTAATTCCCGGTGCAATCGACATCCACATTCACGGAGCATCCAATTCTGATGCAATGGATGCCACACATGAAGCATTATCCACAATGGCAGAGACTCTTCCCAAAGAAGGAACCACCAGCTTTCTGGCCACTACAATGACTCAATCTACCGAAGCCATTGAATCAGCACTTCTTAATGCTGGTAAATATATCGAAAATCAATCTCAAGAACACGCTGAAATAATTGGAATCCATTTAGAAGGTCCTTTCATTTCACCGGTCCGTAAAGGAGCACAGCCTGAAGAGCATATCGTTGACCCTGATGTCACTCTATTTAAAAGGTGGCAGAAAATGGCAGAAAATCAAATCAAGCTTGTAACGCTTGCTCCTGAACAACCAAACGGATTAGATCTTGCCGCTCACTTAAAGGCAACTGGCGTCGTCGCTTCCATTGGACACTCAGATGCAACATATGACCAAATCGATGAAGCAATCCAAGCAGGGACTACCCACGTTACACATCTTTATAATGGGATGCGGGGACTCCATCACCGTGAACCTGGTGTTTTGGGAGCTGCTTATCTTCGAGACGAGCTATATGTTGAACTTATCGCTGACGGCATTCACTGCAGGCCGGAAATGATCAAACTGGCATATAACCAAATTACCAGCGAACGCATGATCTTGATAACGGACTCACTTCGTGCCAAATGGCTTGAAAAGGGAACCTATGATTTAGGTGGTCAGCCTGTTAATGTTGACGAAACGAGAGCAACGCTTTCAGATGGTACACTAGCCGGCAGTATCTTGAAAATGAACGATGCCATCAAGAACACAATGGAATATACCGATTGTTCCATGACTGACATTATAAAAATGACGGCGGAAAACCCTGCCAAACAGCTTCGGATTTTTGACAGAAAAGGAAGCATCCAGGTCGGCAAAGACGCCGATCTTGTAATATTGAATGACCGCTTGGACGTTGAAATGACGTTCTGCAGAGGAAATTTAGCTTTTAAAAAGGAGAATGTATAATGAATATCATACAAGTGCAGGACTACATGGAAATGAGCCGGACAGCCGCAGAAATAGTGATCGGAAAAGTGAAAGGAAATCCAAATATCAAATTGGGCCTTGCAACAGGCGGTACCCCTAAAGGAATGTACGATAATTTGATTGAAGATCACGTGCGTAATCATACTTCTTACGAAAATGTAACGTCTTTTAATCTTGACGAGTATATCGGCTTAAAACCAAATGATCCAAACAGCTACCATTATTATATGGATGACTCCTTATTCAATCACATCAATATAAATAAAGAGAGCACTCACCTGCCAAACGGCACAGCAGATGACACCAACGGAGAATGTAAACGATATGATGAAATGATTGATTCCGCGGGAGGGATTGATCTTCAGATACTTGGCATTGGGCAAAATGGCCATATTGGTTTTAATGAACCCGGAACTTCCTTCACATCCGGTACACATGTCGTGACACTCGAAGAATCCACGCGTCAAGCGAATGCACGTTATTTCGATTCCATAGACGAAGTTCCTACACATGCCGTTACGATGGGCATTTCAACAATCATGAAAAGCAAAGAAATTCTGTTGCTGATATCTGGTGAAGAAAAAGCCGAAACACTGAAGAAATTGATACACGGTGACATTTCAGAGGAATTCCCTGCTTCTATCCTAAAAAAACATAATAATGTTACAATTATCGCAGACCAAAAAGCATTATCCGGTGTGATAATACCCTAAAGGAGCGAAAGTCGATGATTGATAAAAACTCACCTCTTCCGATTTATTTTCAAATCGAAGAACAAATAAAAAAACAAATAGAAAACGGTGAGTTCCAAGCGCACGATGCCCTTCCATCTGAACGTGAATATGCCGAGCAATTCGGAATTAGCCGGATGACAGTCCGGCAAGCCATAAATAATTTGGTGAATGACGGATACTTATACCGTCAAAAAGGAAGGGGAACCTTTGTCGCCGATAAGAAGTTGGAGCAGCAGCTCAATGGGTTGACCAGTTTTACCGAGGACATGAAAGCCAGGGGATTGAATCCAAGCAGTAAGCTGCTGAGCTTTGAAATCATTCCGGCTGATAAGAAGATTGCCAGTGAATTGCACATTTCCCTTTATGCTCCCGTTTATGAAATAAAACGCATTCGGTTGGCTGATGATGTTCCAATGGCGCTCGAGACCGTGTACATGTCTGCCAATTTAATTAAAGGATTAACGGAAGAAATCATTAACCTTTCTCTTTACCAATATGTGGAGAACTACGTTAAACTTAAAATAGACTATGCTACACAAACGTTGGAATCATCGATTGCTTCTGAATTAGAAGTCACCCATTTAGCGATTCCAAAGCACTCACCCATATTATTCATTCAAAGGCATACGTTCCTAATAGATGGAACTCCCCTTGAATATGTTAAATCGGCTTATCGTGCGGACAGGTACAAGTTCAGTATTAATATAAGCAGATAAAATTGAATATTTTCAACCGGAGGGTGTCACATATATGAACTCATACTTTGAAGAAGTACAGGCTTTACTCACAATTGTGGAAGAACAGGAAAAGCAATCAATTAAGGAATCTGTGGAACATATCACAAAAGCAGTGATGTCAGATGGAATCATCCATCTATTCGGAAGCGGACACTCTCATATTTTGACCGAAGAGGTATTCTACCGGGCAGGTGGGTTAGCCGCAATTCGTCCTATTTTCGTTGAAGATTTGATGCTTTTTAAGGGTGCATCAAGATCATCCCAACTTGAACGGCAAAATGACCTATCAGAAAAATTCATGCATGCGGAGGATATCCGTCCTGGTGATGTCTGTATCGTCATTTCATCATCCGGCGTAAATCCCGTTCCCATAGATGTCGCCACTATCGCCAAAGAAAAAGGGGCCTTCGTCATTGGACTAACATCACCGGAGTATGCAAAAAGTTGTTCTTCACGGCATAAACAGAAGCATTATCTCCACGATGTCGTTGATTTGGTCATAGACAATCATATTGCCAAAGGTGACACATTACTGAAATCAAATAATATACCTTTTGGTTCTGGATCGACTGTGGTCGGGTCCGTTCTCCTCAATATGATTTTCACGCAAGTCATCCAAACGATTATTGAATCAGGAGAGACCCCTCCCGTATTCCTAAGCAGTAATATCGAAGGGGCAGATGAACACAATCAAAAGATCATCGCGAAATATAAAACAAGAATCCCCCAATTATGAATCGATTTAGCCAAAAAGGAATACATAATTAAAGAAGGCATCCATTCGGATGCCTTCTTACTGCAGACAAACTCGAGGAAAAGCGAGTTTGTCTGCAGTTTTTTTATTTGAATATGTTTAGTTGATTTCAGCCGGAGCCCAGTTATTCGTCATCGGAGCTTTTTTTCGACCGTTCACGATTTTATTCGACCTACCACGCACTTTATTCGACCGTTCACGATTTTATTCGACCTATCCCGCACTTTATTCGACCGTTCACGATTTTATTCGACCTGCCACGCACTTTATTCGACCGTTCACGGTTTTATTCGACCTACCACGCACTTTATTCGACCGTTCACGGTTTTATTCGACCTACCACGCACTTTATTCGACCGTTCACGATTTTATTCGACCTGCCACGCACTTTATTCGATCTAGGGAGGTTCCATCCATTCAAGAACCCCCATTCAGTCGAAAAACTGAAGGCATCCATGCGGATGCCTTCTTTAATCTAAGTTTATTCCTTATTTTTCAAAAACGGCCACCAATTCGCGTTTCCGAACGTCGCAACCATAACCGGGATAAACAATGGCAATATGACAAACGCATATAAAGCAAGCCCCACCAATATTAAAGTGGCTATCTCCAAGAGCGATAAAACTCCTGCTGGCATCATGGCAGCAAAGGTTCCGCCCAGAATGACAGCCGCCGAGATGATCACCGTTCCCATTTTTCTCATGGACAGTAACATCGCTTCCTTGACCGGTTTATCTTTCCATTCGTTAAAGCGATCCATCAAGAAAATGCTATAGTCAATGCCAAGAGCAATCAAGATGACGAAAGCAAAGAAAGGAACTGCCCAGCCGATGCCGGCGTAACCGAGAATATTAACAAAAATCAACTCGGTAATGGCTGCCGCTGTATAATAAGTCAAAACGAGCGACACAATCAAATAGACCGGCATGACCAGGGATCGCAGCATGAAAAAGAGAATGATTGCGATACCCGACAGCATCAAAACAACCGTCCGTGAGAAATCCTCCCCAGACATCATGCCCAAGTCATGATGTGTACTTGTGATTCCCCCTATCGCCACTTGCGCATTTTCTAGCTTTGTATCTTTCGTTACTCTTTCAACGGTTGCCTCAATCGAATCGATTTGCTCGATCGCTTCATTGGAATATGGATTCGCCTTGAACACCACATCCATGGTCATGGTTTTACCGTCTTCAGATAAATACGCATTCAATACTTCCCCGAATTCTTCGCTTTCGACTACTTCTTTGGAAATGTACATGCCTGTTACCGTTTTATCAGTTTTTGCCAGCCCTGATAAATAACCCTGTGCGGACGATAGTCCATCATGGACTTCATTCAGACCATTCGCACTTTCATTTAAGCCATCCGTCAAATCAGTAAGTTGTCCGCCGAGGCTTGAAAAACCATTTAGGAGTTCTTGCTGCCCATTACTTAAGCTGGTAAGCCCTCCTTTAAATCCTGACAGATTATTTATGACTTCCCCCTGACCATTGGCCATCGTGCTTAGACCTTTTTTTAAAGTGTCAACACCTGAAATCAATTGGTTCAGGCCCTCTCCGAGAGAGGTTTGACCATTTACGATTTGGGCCATATTTTCGTTCGCCGTATTCAAACCGCCGGACACTGAACCAAGATTCCTATTGAGCTCGGAAAGGCCTGCTGCCATGGGCTCCAAGCCACCCTGTGCCCCTTGCACTGTTTGCTTGATCGTTTGATAGGACTGATCCGCCTGTAATTCTGGATGAGTGGCTTCCATTTGCTCAAAGGAAGGATTTAAACCAGCAAGGCTTTGTGATACGCCCGTAAGATTAGTTTGAATCTCTTTGTATCCACCTGTTAGCTCACTTAACCCATCAGCTGATTGTTTATAGCCTTCGAGGAGCTGTCCGCTTCCGGTGGCGAGCTTCTCCAAGTTTGCCTTGACCTCATTCAGTCCGTTTTTTATATCCCCAGTACCTGAAGAACCATCGCGAATGCCTGCTTCAATGCTTGTTAACGCCTTCTCCACCTGGCCTACGCCGCTCTTTAATTCATTGGTCCCGGTAATGAGACCACCTATTCCGTCCGTCGCTTGCTTCAACCGCGGTCCTGAATCTGAAAGCTCACTGCCTGCCGTTTTTAATCCATCACTGATTTGTTTAATGCCTTCATTTCCTTCCCCGATTCCCTTTTCCAAAGTTTCGGCCTGGTTCGCTACAAATAAGTCCTTAACCGGTTCACCTGTCGGGCGGGTCATGGATCGAACTACATCGACTTCATCCACCTTGACGACTTCCTGGCTGATTTTTTCAGCAAGCGCGACGTATTCTTCCGAATCCATGCGTTCGTCATTCTTTATGACAATCTGTGTTGGCATGGATTGTCCCGGTCCGAATTCATCGGAAATGATATTAAATGCCATGATGGAAGGAACATCATCACCCGCTTCTTCAAGGGAGTTATATGAAATCTTCCCATCATACATAAACAAAAAGGGAACACAGACGATTGCAACGATCATCAACGCCAACAATGGGCGGTTCATGGAGAAGTTACCGAGAATTCCCCATAGTTTACTTTCACTATGCGCAAGTTTCCCTTTTGCCGGCCAGAATAGCTTTTTGCCAAGAACCGCCATGAAAAATGGAACGATCGTATAAAGGGCGATCATTAAAATGAAAACCCCTATGGCAACGGCCGCCGCAGATTGATAGAGCTTAAAAGTTGAAAAACCGATTGCCGCAAAACCAATCATTACAGTCAGCCCACTGAAGAAGACCGTCTTACCCGCAGTTCGGTATGTCTCGACGATCGCTTCAGGCAAGGACTCCTGTGACGATAGCTCTTCCTTGAAACGGCTAAGCAGCAGGATGCAATAATCAGTCCCGATTCCAAATAAAATACCTACCAGGAATATTTGGGTGTAAGACGAAATCGGAAAGTCCCATTTATCCACCAGGAATGAGACGATGGATTGTGAACATAAATAAGTGAAACCTACCGTTACCAACGGAATGATCGGGGCCACCACTGAACGGAAGACTATCAGCAATACAGCCAGAATGAAGACAACCGTGATGCCTTCAGTTTTCTTCAGCCCTTCTTGGGAATTGGCATTAAGATCTTCATCGATCATCCAGCTGCTTGTGTAATAATGATCGACATCCACTTGCTCCAGTTCTTTATAAAGGGCATCTATCACTTCCTTAGCTTCTCGGTCCCCCTTGACCATCGTGATGGATGTCAAAACCGTTGTTTCATTCTCCGAGACCAACTGACCTTTTAGCGAGGGCTCTTTAAAATGGGTCATGACCTCTTTGATGCCAAGCTCTGCTTTATTCTTTTCAAGGTTTTGGATCGCTATCTCAATCTCTTTCAATTCCGAGGAAGACAGCTTCTTATCACCATGAAATACGAGGGCCACTTGTGACTCATCCTTATCCTGGATCTCTTTCATTAGCTCATTGGCCATCCCAGAGGAGTACTCTGCCGGTACATCCAGCTGTCCCTTATTCCGGACAAGGTCCGCCATATTCGGTGCAGCAAACAATAAACCTGCCGTAATTGCAACCCAAGCGATAATGACCAGCCATCTTCCCTTTATGATCCCCCTCATTATATTCCCTCCCATTCCTCATTCTTCATTTGAATGAAAATTTGTGAAAGCTTCTCATATGTATCAAGGAATCCTACGATCTCTTCATAATCGAATTTCGTCATGATGCTCTCTACCAACTTATGAATCTTATTTTCCGTTTCCTGTAACAATGCTTCCCCCACTTTTGAAAGCTTCAAGTGAAAGACCCTTCGGTCAACCAGGTCCTGTTCCCGTTCTATCAATCCTTTGCCTTCCAGCCTATTGATGTTGGATGTGACGGCACTCTTATTAATATAAAAGGCATCACTGATTTCCGTCGATGTACACAACCGCTGTTGTTGAATGAACCGTAAAGTATAGTATTGTTCGTTCGTCAGCACATCACAAATCTGATCTTTTATTAGAAGCTCCCCCATCTTATTGACATTGAAAGACACCTTCATATATCGATCAATCAATCCAGTAACTTTTTCATTAGTCATCGTTGCACCTCCCAAAAAGTAGTTCAGTCATTTAACTATATGTAGATTACTATTGTTTTATTTATTATGTCAATCCCATGACAGTTTATTATTTCCAGTTTAACTTATGGTAAATAAGGGAAAACCCAAAGTAAGCAAATAATCTACTATTCTAAAGGAGGAAATATAAATGACTCAATCAACTATCGAAACTCAAACGAATAGCAAACTTTTAAAAGGGATTCTAATCGGGGGGCTTGTTGGTGGTGCGTTGACCTTACTTGACTCCAACACAAGAAATAAAGTAAAGCGTTCAGCCGTCCTTTTAAAAGACAACTCCATGAATATGTTTGAACAGGTCAAGGAAAACCCTGGCGAAATGAAGGAACAGATGGTATCAGGAGTCAAAGGGGCAACCGAAACGATTAAAGAAGCAATCAGTGACGTCGAAACATTATATGAAACCGTCAATGAAGACGTGGTTGGTAAAGTATCGGAAGTAAAGGATATCTCCACTGATGCCCTTGGTACAGCGAAGGAAGCAACAAGTGAATTAAAAGACATCAGTTCAAAGGTGGTCGTTGCCGGTAAACAGCTGAAAGAAACGCCATCACAATCATTGAAATCCGATAATGATAAAGGTGAAAAAGAGAGTGATGAAATCGTTAAAAAATCTGGATTATCCAATCAAAAATCAATTTCATCCAACTTCTAATATATAAAAAAGCTGAAGCGTTATGCCTCAGCTTTTTTTTGTAGAGAAAATGGGCCCAACATATGACCCAAAGCAACACCTCTACTCCATAGGTATGGTTCGATTTAAGTTTAATAACAGAGTTGATTGGAGTGAAAGGTACGAGACTCCTGCGGGAAAAGCGCGTCTAGGGGAGACCCCGCAGGCGCAAGCCGAGGAGGCTCCACGACCGCCCGCGGAAAGCGAGTGCCTGAAGCGGAAATCAACATCCAAATCGTAGAAGCCATAATAAAAGCTGAGGCATTTTGCCTCAGCTTCTTTGTTCGTTATATCCTTCACTTGATAACCTTAGTTAGAGCCCTCCAATTTATTCGTTATCTCATGGTCTTTTTTCACTTCAGCTAACCAAACGGGATATTCCTCTTGTAATCTTTCAGAAAGAAGCGTTTCTTTAATTACATCTTTACTGTCTTCTAAATTAGCTTTTTTTGCTTCCTTCTTACCGGTTACTTTTATGATATGGTACCCATATTCGGATTTAACTGGATCACTGACTTTATTTATATCAAGATCAAAGGCAACATTTTCAAACTCCTCCACCATATCACCTTTCCCAAAATACCCTAGGCTTCCACCGTTATCCGCCGTTTCGGTATCAGTGGAATATTCAGCTGCCAATTTAGCGAAATCACCGCCATCTTCGATTTCTTTCGCAACCTTTTTAGCCGTTTTTTCGTCTTCGACTAAAATATGACTGGCTTCCACTTGTTCCGCTTGAGCAAATGTATCTTTGTTATCTTCAAAATACGTACTGATTTCTTCGTCCGTCACGGTAATTCTCGGTTCTACCAGTTTTTTCGTTTGCAGATAAACCACGATGTCCTTTTTTAAGGCTTCCATTGAAGAACCGCTTGCTTCCAATTGCTCTTTTAGCGACTTTTCATCACCATAGGACTCTACCATAACATCGATTTCTTTCTGGATTTCTTCATCCTTAATTTTAATTCCTGCTTTATCCGCTTCCAATTCAACCAATTTATTCGTAATTAACAGGTCTAAAGTATCTGCTCCGTATCCCGCAACAAGCGCGTCATACAGCTCATCCTCATTGATTTTCTCGCCATCGATACTCGCAATTGTCTTATCCATGGACGAAATCATCGCAAATGCCATGATCCCGGCAATGATTAAAATGCTCCCTGCCCAAATATATGCCTTCGTGCTTCTTAATAGTTTCATGAATACTCTCCCTTAAGTTTTCTATTATGATAGCTTGGAAATATTAATTAATCCTTAAGATTTTAGTTCCACCTTCAATATGCACTAACTCAATCATTATACTAACATACTTATATCCCTACAGATATTTTAGAGTATTTCATTCTGCTACAGATTTACATTAAAATTTTGGTTAATCATTTCAAAAAACGATATTATACCTTTATATCAACTTTTTATATAGGTAACAGAGTGCAATTCGGCTTTTACTCGTGAGTTTGGAACTATACCCGTGAGTTTCGGGCTTTTACTCGTAAGTTTGGAGATATACTCGTGAGTTTCGGGCTTTTTCTCGTGAATTTGGAGCAAATACTCGTGAAACACAGAAACGAAAAAGCATGGTGTACGGAGGGAATTCCTACACCATGCTTTTTTTTGTGTGTTATTTACGATGCATCTTGAATTCAAGGAAGAGTTCGTTGTAATGGGCTAAGTTTTTCTTCCCCAGGTTTTCGTACACTTCCAGTTTCTTCGTCAGTTCCGGCGATGGATAGAAACGTTCATCCTTCACCACTTCTTCAGGCATATATTTCAGTGCTTCTTTATTAGGTGTCGAGTAACTTACATATTCAGCGTTCTGTGCCGCAACTTTCGGGTCCAGCATGTAGTTGATGAACTGGTGAGCCGCATCGACATTTTTGGTTGTTTTCGGGATGACCATATTATCAAACCATAAATTGGACCCCTCTTTTGGAACAACGTATTCGAGATCTTCGTTTTCAGCCATGATTTCAGAAGCAACTCCCGACCAAACCAGGCCAATCGCCGCTTCCTGGGCTTCCAATAGCATGCGGCTTTCATCTCCGACGATCGCTTTAATATTCGGGGTGAGGGCATCAAGCTTTGATTTTGCCTCTTGAAGGTGTTCTTCATCTATATCATTCAATGAATAATTCAAAGAGTTCAGGCCCATGCCCATCACTTCTCTAGCTCCATCCGTCAAAAGGATTTCATTTTTTAAACCTGTATCCCATAAATCCGCCCAGGCCGTTATTTCCTTTCCACCGAGCATCTTGGAATTGTATACAATTCCAACCGTTCCCCAGAAATACGGCACGGAATATTTATTCTCCGGATCGAATGGCAGATCGATGAATCGCTCATCAATATTTTTCAAATTCGGAAGCTTGGAATGATCCAAAGGGACAAGCAAGTCTTCTTGCCTCATCTTATCGATCATATACTCAGACGGAATGGCAATATCATAAGTCGTACCGCCCTGTTCGATCTTTGTCATCATGGCCTCATTCGAATCAAATGTCTCATAAATGACCTTTATGCCCGTCTCTTCTTCAAAACGTTCGATTAGATCGGTATCGATGTAATCGCCCCAATTATAGATGGTAAGCGTATTGCTGCTCGTAAACCCCTGTGATGAATTCAATCTTGAAATCGCATATAGAAGCAAAGCCGATACGAGGGAGATGATCAAAAACATTTGGACAAGCCTTTTCATCGTTTACCCCCCATTCCCGTTTGCCTTACACGTTGAGTTATAAAGTAATAAACGACAACCAACAGCAGTGTCACGACGAACAGCAGTGTCGACAGTGCATTGATATTCAATGAAATTCCACGGCGTGCCAATGAATAGATTTCCACAGAAAGAGTGGAGAAGCCATTACCGGTCACAAAGAACGTAACCGCAAAATCATCAAGTGAATAAGTCAATGCCATAAAAAAACCAGCAAAGATACCTGGTAGGATGTATGGAAGGATGACCTTCGTCAATACATCCCACCGGCTTGCCCCTAAATCCCTTGCCGCATCAATTAAAGTAGGGCTCATTTCCTGAAGTTTCGGAAGGACCAGCAGCACAACGATCGGGATACTGAAGGCGATATGCGACAACAGTACCGAGTAGAATCCTAGCTTGATCCCGGCCATTGTGAATAAAATCAGGAAGGAAGCACCGATGATCACATCGGGACTGACAATCAATACATTATTCAATGACAATACCGTATTTTTAGCTTTACTGCTCGTAAAGGAGCGTATTCCAATTGCCCCTATCACCCCGATGATCGTTGCGATCAATGCAGATAATAAAGCAATCACAAGTGTATTCAATACAATGATCAACAGTCTCGTATCTTGGAACAGCTCCTTGTACCACTCCATCGTGAACCCTTTAAAGTCATACATCGTTCCACCGCTGTTAAAAGAGTAAAAGACTAAAAAGAAAATCGGTGCATAGAGTATGAGAAAAATCAAAACGAGAAACGCTTTTGATATTGGTGATAATTTATAGCCCAATTTACACACCCTGCTTTCGGTTACCCGTTACAAACATAATCAGGAACATTATAATAATCAAAAATACCGCAATTGTGGAACCCATTCCCCAATCCTGTGTCACAAGGAAGTGCTGCTCGATAGCCGTACCTAGCGTAATGACGCGGTTACCGGCAATCAGTCTTGTAAGCATGAACAATGAAAGTGCAGGAATGAAGACTACCTGGCATCCCGTCTTTACACCATCTAACGTCAATGGAAAAATGACTCGGCGGAATGTCATCCATCTGGACGCCCCCAAGTCATTGGCCGCATCCAGAAGAGTTGGATTCATTTTATCAAGCGCATTGAATATAGGTAAGATCATGAACGGGATGAAAATATAAACCGAAACGAATATGAAGCTGAAATCGGTAAAGAGAATCTGCTGCTTTCCGATTCCTACCGCCTCCAGAAAACCATTCGCCACACCATACGTGCCAAAGATACCAATGAAGGCATATGCCTTCAAAAGTAAATTGATCCATGAAGGTACGATAATCAGCAAAAGCCACAACTGCTTATGCTTGGTTTTCGTTAACAAATATGCTGTCGGATAAGCAACTAAAAGGGATATCCCCGTAATCAGGAACGCATACCAAAATGAGCTTAAAGTCATTTTTAAATATACTGGCGTAAAGAACTTTTGATAGTTAATCAAAGATAGATTGCCTTCAATATCAAAGAAGGAATAGTAAAGGATCAACAAAATGGGCGCGATCACGAATAAAGCAATCCATAAGACATAGGGTATGAAGTAAATATTCCGGGATATTTTATTCTTCATGACTTTCCCCATCATGATACGCTTCCAGACGCTTATCGAATTCCTCTTCAGTTTCACCCAATCGCATGACATGGATAGATTCCGGATCGAAATACAGACCTATTTCATCTCCAACTGCCACTTTTCTCGTTGATTGGACAAGCCATTCATTCCCATCATGGTCATAGCAGCTGATTTCATAATGAACTCCGCGAAATAGCTGGGAGTCCACACGAACTTGCAGTTTCCCGCGATTGACGGAAGTAATCTCTAAATCTTCCGGGCGGATGACAATATCGACAGCCTCATTACTGTTCAATCCTTGGTCGACACATTCGAACTGTCTGCCGACGAATTCCACGAGGTAATCTTCAATCATTTTTCCTTTTACAATATTGGACTCGCCGATGAAATCGGCAACGAATCGATTCAGCGGTTCATCATAAATATCCGTAGGGGTCCCGCTTTGCTGAATTTTCCCTTTGTTAAGGACAAAAATCTCATCTGACATCGCTAATGCTTCCTCTTGGTCATGAGTGACGAAGATAAACGTGATTCCAAGCCTTTGTTGCAGCTCCCGCAATTCATATTGCATTTCTGTACGCAATTTCAAATCGAGGGCAGATAGCGGTTCATCAAGAAGGATGACTTCCGGTTCATTAACGATCGCCCTGGCAATCGCCACCCGTTGCCGCTGACCGCCGGACATTTCCCTGATCTCCCGTTTTTCATAACCCTCCAAATTAACAAAGCTGAGGGCTTCCTTCACCTTTATTTCCACTTCCGAGTTTTTCATTTTTTTGATCCGAAGACCAAATGCTACATTTTCAAACACATTTAAATGCGGAAAAAGTGCATAATCTTGAAATACCGTATTCACTTGCCTTTTATTGGCTGGCACATCATTGATCTTTTTTCCTTCAAAGTAAATATCACCTTTGGAGGCTTCCGTAAATCCGGCAATCAAACGAAGGATCGTAGTCTTCCCGCATCCTGAAGGACCCAATAGCGTATAGAACTTCCCTCTCTCGATTTCAAAACTAACATTATCGAGAACTACCGTATCATCATCGAATTGCTTCGTAACCTGATCGAAGCGTATTATATTCCCGTTTGCCATAGCTCTTCCCTCTCTCCATTACCTTACTCATCAATCAACCTTCAGTGATTGCATTTGTTTTGAATTCTATAAGTATGATTCCGTCACCACGAGTAATAACTCGGAAGGACCTTCAAAATCATTGATGATTTGATGTTCATCTGAAGCATGAAAATAAATCGATTCCCCTGCCTTGACGAAATACGTATGTTTACCAAGCTTTACAATGACTCTTCCGCTTAATACATAGCCGAATGTTTCCGACAAGGATGGTTCAAATTGTTTGAACTCCCCCTTTTCTTGGAGAGTCAGTCGAATAGGTTCCATTTCCTTCTCATTCGACTCAGGCACGAGCCACTGGATTTGATACCCGCGTTCTTCATCGATGAAAAACGTTTGTGCCTCTTCTTCATACACTACCTTTTGGACCTGATCCTCTTCATCGAAGAATTGCTTCGGTGTGCAGCCAAGTACTTCTAAAATATTGAAAAGAGTTTCAATTGAAGGGGAACTAAGGTCCCTTTCCAACTGTGAAATATATCCTTTGCTTAAATCCGTTCTTTCCCCCAATTCTTCCTGGGTCAATCCTTTTTTCAAGCGAAGGTTCTTTATTTTTTTTCCAATTTGCATCACATTTACCCTCAATCGGTTTACTTATAGTAAACCCACAGTAGATAAAGTTTTATATAAGTAAACTTTCAGTTTAATTTTACGAATATCATTATACATGAAATGCCGGAAACTTCAAACGGAATTTCCGGCATGCATAAAAAAAGGACCGCCACCTGGCAGTCCCCCTTTTACAACTTCAGACATATTTCTTTTGCTTTCTTTTCCCCATCAGCAATACAGTCCGGGATTCCGACACCATTGTATGAACAGCCCGCAAGTAAAACATTCGGATAATTCTCGGAGATTTTCGCCTCCAGCGATTGAACGATTTGAGGATGTTTAATATGGTAGTTTGGCATATTTTCATGCCATTTCGTCACTTCACTCGTAATTGGATTCCCAGAAATACTTAGACTGTTTTCAATGTCGCGTAAAGCCACGGAGATTAATTCCTGGTTTGTAAGTGACCGTAATCGTTCATAGTCAGGACTTGAGCTTTTATAAAAAAGCCTTACCAAAAGCTGACTGTTTTCAGAAGTATGCTCCCATTTCCGGCTTGTCCAGGTACATGCATTGCAGATCAAATCACTATTATCACCTGCAATGAAACCTGTCCCGTCTTTAGGAAGCATGCTGTCCGGGATATCGAATCCAAGATAAACGCTAATCATCGAACTATTGATCAAACCGTCGAAGTCCTCATCCAACTCCCGATCTCCCAATAATTTCTGGGCAACAGTATGCGGTGTACTCAACACGATAAAGTCCGTTTCGAGCGTTTCACCGTTTGCCAATGAAATGATATACCCCTCATCATTTCTTCCAATTTCAGCTACACGGACCCCTTTTAAAATCTCGACCATATCGAGGCTTTCCTCAATTCGTTCAACCAATGTTGATAAGCCATTTTTAAACGAAAGGAACTTCTTATTTCCCTTGCTTTGGTATTTATGCTTATTTTCCGATAGACCGCGTATTATACTGCCATATTGATTTTTATAATCCAGCATCTCTGGCAGTGTTTTGGCAATGGTCAATTCATTTAATTTTCCTGAGTAAACACCCGAAAGGACAGGCGATATCTGCTTTTGCACCAATTCCTTGCCTAAGAAGCTTTCAAGAAATAAACCGATAGAGTCATTTTTCGTAAAGGTTTCATTTTTTGTATAAAAATCCTTTAAAGCGTCGACCTTCCCTTGGGCAGAAACCAGATCACTTTTCGCCAGCGACTCCAGGCTCATTGGTATTCCGAATAGGGCATCTTCGGGGATTCCCTTCAGCATCCCGTCTGTATGGATGAATGACTTTCCCGTCGCATTATAGACAACTTGATCCTCCAGGTTCAATTCCTTAAGAAATGGTTGTATATTTTGTTTCCTGGCGACAATCGAATCGGCACCCGCTTCAATTTTAAAAGGACCTTCGTGTACAGTCCTTATTTTACCGCCAAGTTCCTCATTTCCTTCTATTAATATCAATCGCACCGAGAGACTTCTCGCTTTAACTGTTTTTTGTAAATAATACATGGTTGATAAACCGGTAATGCCCCCACCTACGACTACGACTGTTTTCATTAGGACTACACCTCGATTAACGAATTTTACATTAAGTAAAGTGTACCATAAGGCAGCGGCATTATTAAAAGCAGCCCTTCTAAATCACTGGTTTAATAATGAAACCTGTAACAAATTGGACAAAAAAAAAGACCTCCCCTTTTGGAAAAGTCTACATGCCAACAATATTTGTAATTCATCCCTTATTCCATATCCTTGTTCAGCGTATCTAATCTGTATTCCATTATCTCCATCACCCCGCTTCTGCCTTCCTTCTGAATCCCTGAATCCTGAAACCCCGATTTTGCATAAAGAATTTTTGCAATCACGTTCATGACGTCCACTGCCAGAATGATCGAATCCTTGTTTGGAAAAATCCCTTTTGCGAATTCCGGAAGGATTTGCAACGCTTTGTTCGCAATCCCTTTGCCCTGATGTTTTTGATCAATAAGAAATCCACGGAGTAATATCGCTTTTTTATCGCTGGTGAAAGGGGCGATGTTTTCGCCAATGTGTAAAACGAAAAAGCCAACAGGGATACCATCGGCCAATATTACGATAGGGTGCCTGTCGCAATCTTCCCGGCAATATTTCAGTGACTCTTCCGGCAAAGCTGAAAAAGGGGTTTGTGTACCCGGTAAATAAAACTGGGAAAGCTGGTGAAGATGTTCCGGTAAATAAGGTGTTAAGGTGATGGTCCCGATTTCCTTTTCCATTAAGTACAGCCTCTTTCATCAATTATTGGATACATTAAATATTCGATACCCGGTCCGATATTCCCTTCACAAACCGGAAGGAGCACTGCCGAATATATCGGCAGTGCTCCTTCTGTTAATCAGTGTGTATTTTCATTGATTGTCAGTGCTTCCCGTAAATTGATTTGCTGGCGGAGTATGTTGGCAACATCACGGGAGATTTGTCGTTTTTCAAACATATCCTGCACTTCGTCCCGTTCTGCCTGGATCGCTTTATAGAACAGCTCTCTTTCATATTCGACCATTTTACTCGGGGTACGGCCTCTATTTTCACGTTTGCATTTTAAAATCAACACTTTATACTCGTCTATGATCATCGAGGATGTCTTATGATTATCGGCTGTAATTCCGGCTTGTATCTCTTGGATGGCAGCTTTATACATCCTGATTTTAAGATCCCTGACCTTTTCCAATCTCTCAAGATTGATTTTTCTTATTTCACTTTTATTAGGGAAAAATAATTTTAAAACCCTTAGCATACTTCTTCTGAAAAGCGTTACTGACCTGAAAAAACGGAACTTCAGTCGATTTGTTACGGCGCCTTCCATACGCTGGATGTATTCCTTGCATATATACGCCGTTTCCCGGTCCACTTTTTCATCCTTAATAAGTTTATCCAGGAATCTTTGCTCTGCTTCAAGGGCCTTGAAGCGAAGGTCCTTCTCTTCTTCCCTTAATGCAGCCGGTTCTTTCTCCTGTTCTATATAGGACAGTTCATTGATCTTGGTACAGTACCTGGAAATGATCGATAAAGCCGCTTCCCGGTTTTCATCTGTCATTTGGGACTCAATCACCCGAATAGCGGCTTGATGTGAGTGAATGGCAGCAGCTTTCGTTTTGTCAGCCTGCTTGTCCACCACTTCCTCTTCTTCTGACCGTGCCACGATTGGCAGAAATACACTCGCAACAATCAGTGTCAGCAATATTACACCCGCTGCAATGAAAATGATTAACGAACGCTCAGGAAAAGGACTTCCATCTGCCAACACATATGGAATCGAGAACGAACCCGCTAACGTTACAGCTCCGCGAACACCGGAAATGGTAATGATTCCAGCAGCTTTTAAGTCTGGTTTTTGGGCTCCCGCTTTTTTCGTCATCCAGCCAATCGACCAGGCAGCCGTAAGCCAAATGAATCGTAAAGCGAAGAGGAAAAGTGTAATGATCACGATATAAAGGATCACTTGTCCATTATTGAAGGCTGGATCTTGAAAGATAGTTTTCGCAACGCTTGGGATTTGCAAGCCAAGCAAAACGAATACAAGACCATTCAATACATATAAAATGACGGACCATGTACTCTTTGAAACGACTTGAAGTTCTACAGTTGGTGATATTTCCCGATCTCGTTCAATGGCATGGACAATTCCCCCAGCCACGACTGCCAAAATCCCAGAAAGGTGGAAATGTTCCACAGCGAGGAAAATAATAAAAGGAGTTAGGATTTGGATCAGCATATGCATCGTGACATCTTCCATCCCTAAACGGCGAAGAAATACACGAAGCCTGATAATGATGAAAGCTAGTATCGCTCCACCTACAAACCCACCAATTGCAATCCATATGAAACTGAAGGTTGCGTCCACTAAGGAGAAAACACCAGTGACTGTAGCTGCAACGGCAAACTTAAAGGCAACTAAACCTGAGGCATCATTCATTAGCCCTTCGCCTTCGAGAAGGTGCATGATGCTCTTCGGTAACTTGACCCGACTAGCCAAAGCGCTTACTGCCACTACATCCGTAGGTGACAAAATGGCCGCTAAAGCGAACGCTGCCGGCAATGGTATCGAAGGGATCATCCAATTAATTAAATACCCGCCTGCCCAAACCGTTATGAATACCAGGCCTAGTGCAAGCATCAGAATGGGTGCTCTCAACTTCCAAAGTGCTGTTCGTGGTACATTTTTACCATCATTGAATAATAGGGGTGCGATGAATAATAGCAAAAATAATTCCGTCTCCATCTCAACATGCATACCCAGGGGTAAAAGTGCCAATATGACACCCAGTGCTATTTGTATTAATGGTACAGGTATAAAGGGTATAAAATGGTTAATTACATTAGACACTCCAATCAATATAAGAAGAGCTAATATAACAAGAAAAAACTCCATACAAACATCAAACTTCCTCTCTCATCTATAATCATAACTATAAGCGTAACATATTTATACCCAGTCATTCATGCATTAACTATTCTAACCTGGAATCCTCCTGAATAATAATACCTTTTATAAAAGCGAAGGAGCTTACGTTGTGCACGATGAACATCACAAATCAAATCCATCATTAAACCTTGGGTAACCGCATAGAAAAAAAGCTGATTGGCTAACCCATAATCAGCTTTACCACATGATGAATGACAATGAACCATATAACAAGTTATTTAGTTCCCGGGACAAAGAGACGAAGATGTTTGTGCAGTACATTTGCCTGGAAAGGAAGAAGAATGCCTTCATCTCCATCGATATTGACTGCAAGTTCCTCTGGTGTAGTTAAATGGAGCTTGGAAGTTTTAATATATTCAACTTCGTCATTCCCCATGATCTCCCCCCTGATCAAACTGGGAATGATCTTGACGATGAGAGGAAGAGATAAATCCTTAATGATGAATGTGTGCAGCTTTCCATCATTCACTTCCGCCTCTGGTGCAAGTTGTTCGAAACCGCCGACAGAGTTAGTCATTGTTGCAATTAGTAAATGAGCCTCTCCCATCCACTTTCCCTGATCATGTTCAACCGTTAAAGGAAACGGAGTCTTTTTAATGATCGCTTTTGCTCCTTCAATGAAATATGCAAAAGACCCAAGACGGGTTTTTTGTTCAACGGTAACATTATAGGTGGCTTCGGCGATTGCCCCTACTGCCAACACATTCATGAAGTAACGGTCATTGATCTTCCCTATATCCGATTCCTTAATATGCATATCCTTCAATATCTCGATGGCAGCATTGGGATTCAGTGGTATTCCCAAAGATCTAGCGAAATCATTGATGGTTCCTAGTGGAATGATTCCGAAAGTAGGCCGATGCTGCTGCTCGCCCAAACCATTCACTATCTCGTTCACCGTTCCATCCCCACCCATGGAAATGACAGCATCGAACCTTTCTGCACAGGCCTCCTTAGCAAAACCCGTAGCATCCCCCTCTCCTTCCGTTTTACGAACGCATACCTCATCAAAAATTTCACCAAGTGCCTTTTCCGCTTTCGGTAAAATCTTCCCTGCCTTTTCCTTGCCTGAAGATGGATTGACGATAATCATTGCTTTCGACATATGCTACCCCCCATTATTGTACTTCTACTAGCAAGTTACCTCTTTACTGATGTATTAAAACCACACAGACAGGAACTTACACATAATCGCTGCCGCTTGAATTTTGCTGACATTTTAGAACGAGCTCTCTTATATGTTACATCGACTGTGAAACAGGCATTCATTGATCACTGATCTTCCTGTTTCTCATCTGTTACATTAATGCCTATCACAACACATTGAAAATTGTCTGTCCGTTTCGCTCCCTCTTTGTTTTTTCGTTTTATAAAAAGCGTTATTTCTTCCATTTCCTACTTGCCGTGAAGAAAAATCCAAAAATAAACAGATGATGATTCCCTTACCTATAGGGTTTTTAGACAATCAGAGAAAAAAATTTCAAATTTTCTGTAAAATACCTATACATTTTCCAAATTCGGGTATATACTGTATTATAACAACAAGCAAACAACAAAAACTGTACTATAAAGAGGGGGAGCGAGACATGCAAGCAAATCAATCAGATTTACTCATAATCGATTCATTTAAACATTGCCCGGAATGTGGTGAAACACATGTGGACCACTCAGATTCCTATCTGATGGAATGCGATCGCTGCCTTTCCAAACGTGAAGAATAAAGCGATCGGAAAATATATCTAACATTAAAAGGAGGAAATCATCATGCAAATGAAAAAATCCATTGAGTTTTTTAACAATATCCCTGCAAAACATTGCCCCGAGTGCGGTGAACATATTAACGAGCATGCTGAATCCTACTTAATGGAATGTGACCGCTGCCTTTCCAGACGCGAAGACTGATTAAACCAAATCAAAAAGGAGGAACCATCATGCAAACTATAAATCCACTGGAATTCTTCAGGACACTGCCGCCTAAACAATGTACGGAATGCGGAACCCATATCACTGAACAAGCTGAATCCTACTTAATGGAATGTGACTACTGCCTTTCCAAACGTGAAGACTGATTAAACCAAATCAAAAAGGAGGAATCATCATGCAAACCAAAAACCCTTTGGAATTCTTCAGGACACTGCCGCCTAAACAATGTACGGAGTGCGGAACCCATATCACTGAACAAGCTGAATCCTACTTGATGGAATGTGATCACTGCCTTTCCAAACACGAAGACTGATTAAACCAAATCATGAGGAGGAATCATCATGCAAACTAAAAACCCTTTGGAATTCTTCAGGACACTGCCGCCTAAACAATGTACGGAATGCGGGACCCATATCATTGAACAAGCTGAATCCTACCTCTTGGAATGTGACCGCTGCCTTTCCAAAAAAGATGAATATTAATAAAAGATGCTGACATCAAGGAGCTATATAGGCCATTTTGATGTCAGCATTAACCTTGTTATCTGCCTCCCTTTCCTTGCATTCAAAAAAGGATGTCCCAGGGACACCCTTCAGTCTTACTTATTTTTATCTTCCAATATATTTGTCTACATATTTTCCACTGATTTTCCTGCTGCTGTATTGCAAGAAGTCCAATGCAAAAATCATGAATTCAAGGCCCAGACGCTTATCTGAACGCATAAAATCAGAACCTAGCAGTTTCTCCAATTTTTCAAGCCTATGATATAGCGTTTGCCGGACAATGAATAGTTGTTTCGATGTTTCCTGTTTAGAACCGTTACAGGCAAGGTAGGTCTTTAATGTTGGCATTAACTCACCATTGTTTTGCTTGTCATATTCAATGACAGGACCTAAATATTCGTACACCGTTTCCTCCAGATTACCATGCTTATTTATGAGCGAAATCATGCGATGCATATGTAAGTCCTGATAAAAGATGCTCCTGTTATCCTCTGGTAACGTATCCTGAAGCAGCAAAGTTTCACGGGCCGTTTCATAACTTTTATAAATCTCACTTAACCTTTGAACATGCTTTCCAAAACCAATGGAAAGCAGACCCATACGATTTCGCCCGCTTACATCCATTTTCATGATTCGATCCACCGCGCTTGTAACCCTTGATTTCCAATCTTCAGATGGACGATTATCACCCAAAATAAAAACAAGATGCTGATGCACTTCCATGGAAAATATCTGAAAGCCGTACTGTTCAAAAATTGTTCGAAACATAATCTTAAAATAGGTTCCATCTAACTTTGCGGAACTTTTATCATACTTTGGGTGTTGTTTGCAAATGCAAACAATACCCCCATCCAACTGCATTTTCGGATCAATATAGGATAGCCTCTCCCGGATTGCTTCGTCACTATATTCACCTTCAATCCAATTTGTAAGCCATTTACTTTCTTCCGACATTTTCTTTTCTTCTATATATATCTCCCTTAATAGATGCTGTGCCAATGCGGTAGCCGTTCGATCCAAGATCAGTGAATCAAAATCAGTCAACTCTCTGTCGTTGCTGCAGATGAGCAGTTCCGCATAATTTTCACCGAGCACTTGAATCGGCTGTCCAAGAACGGTTTTATCCAATTTCCGCTTCTCTTCGTATATGTCCGCCACCATTTGATAGGTTGTTTTTTTCTTTATTTTTGGAATGCTGGCTATATCATTTTCATTAAAGATAAGAATAACCTGTACATTTAAATAGCTGTGGAGAAATTTTAGAATTGGTTCATAATGGTCAATTTCGAGGAGATTTTTATTTAACTGCTGTGAGTA
This sequence comes from Bacillus sp. T-10(2022), assembly GCF_056502895.1. Classification (NCBI taxonomy): domain Bacteria; kingdom Bacillati; phylum Bacillota; class Bacilli; order Caryophanales; family Bacillaceae; genus Bacillus; species Bacillus sp. T-10(2022). Next base: position 203,822 of record NZ_CP113518.1, on the reverse strand, counting down.
GTTTTCTAAGTTGGAGATCATCTCATATTGTTTATTGATGATAAGGGAATGTATATCCTGCGTGATTTCTACGAAAGGGACTTCTTCATGAAATAGGATGATAGGGAATTGCCGTTCATTTGCGAGATCGATGGCACATTGCGGCACTGCCATGGTGTTGGCGCCAATCTCTATACAGAGTCCAGCTGCATCGCATTCTATTAACTGTCTTAAGTAGGATAGAAATGTGTCATCGCAGTCTTTCCACCCTAAACCGGTAGTCAGTATCAGTTCGTTTCCATTTAACAAATGGCTGATTTGGGTGACTTCCATGCAGTGGACCCACTTCACTTGACGCTTTATCCCACTTCTACCTGCAATTATATCCGTCAGATTAAAATGCTTGCGTGTTAGAATTTCCTCGATTGTAATCGATGTATTCATCCAGCCACATCCTTTTATAAAACTGCTTTAAAATCTATTATAAACGGACAAACCTTAAATCTCCAGACACTTGTCAGAAAATCTAACGTCAAAATTCTACAAAAAACTCGAACAAAAAGGGCCCATTCGTGAGGAATAGGCCCGGTCCAAAACGATTTCAATTTAATTTTTTTTTGAAAAGCAATGTAGAGAAGTATTTCCTTCCTTCCGGGGTTTTGATGTTCAATTGCTTCCATTCCTGCTTCGTTCCTTCAATCAGTTCAAAATCGAGAAAGGCTCCACTTAAACTTTCGGAAACCCGGGTGATTCGATATCCTCTTTCAAGTAAAAAATCGATTTGTTCCCTTTCTAAGCGATACTCTTGATATTCGGACATTTCCATTCCCCCCTTTTTCAAACGTTCTCCTTGCCGGTGGTCGTAGCCGTAAAAACCATCTCTTCCTCAAGTTCTGGGCCATTTCCGATTATCCAATCCCTTCCGACGGAAATGCCTAAATATTTCTCATCGCTCGGATCAATGATTTCAGCTTGTTCATATCGCTTGAACCACCAATACTTGGCTAATATAAAATAACTTGCACCGCCGAGAAGAAAGCCAATAATAAACGAATAATTTGAAAAAATCGTGGCACCAATTCCTCCAATCACCCAAGAAATGATTCCTGCCCAATTCACTCCATTCAAGTACTTATACTGGCCTTCACTTTCATAGAGTTCTTGTACATTCACTCTCCGTTTACGAAGGAAATAGTAATCCGATACCAGGATGCCGACAATGGATGCCAGGATTCCACCTATTATTAATAAAACTTCTATGATGATGCCGAACAGGCTCCATGGCTGAACTACTATCCCAATAACCCCCGCTACAACGACCCCTGCCCAAAATGGCATTTTAGGACCCATGACATTGGAGAAAATGGTAGCTGCGGGAATGACATTGGCTGTAGTATTCGTCGACCATTGAGCAAATACGATCATGATCAAAAGGACGCCGAGGGCAATTCCACTTGCTGATTCCTGTATGGCAACTACAGGATCATAATTGGAAACGGCCATATAAGAAACCGCACCGATAATCACCATGAAAGTCTGGGTGATGGGATAGGTGATAATATTCCCAATTATTTGCCCCTTATTGCGCTTGAACCAATTTTTTTCATTTTTTGGTGCCTTTATATAGCGGGAAAGCGTAGGCATATCTGCAGTCAACGTGCCCCAAAATCCCATATTTGCCATAATGACGACCATGAAAGCCGTTGCGGCGGCCCCGCCAGTGACCGGACTTTCAATCCAGGACCATACATCTCTTCCTTGGGCTATAGCCTGATCGGATAGAGTGAAATACATCCAGCCGGAAATTAAAATGATGACGGGCGCCGCCAAGTCGGCGAATCGTTCTATCGACTTTATTCCCATTGCCGTATTCACTAATTGTAAAACGGCAAAAATGAGGAAGCAGATAAACCAATTATCAAAATCAAAAAGGGTTGTGAAAATAGCGTTCATTGCAGTAGCTCCAAAGTAAGTATTGAGGCCGAACCAGCATGACGCTACAAACCCCCGTACAACCGAAGGGATGTGGGTGCCAATCGTACCGAACGGCGCCCTCATATAAACGGGGAATGATATTCCATGTTCAACACCAATATCCCCTGTCATTGTCATCAAAAAGCCGAGAACCACACAGGCAATGACCGTTGCAAGAACGACCCAGCCTAAGGATAAACTTTGGACACCGTTCCCACCGATTGCGAAGGCAGCCAATACTACAGCCATGCCCACCCAAATGAAACCAAATCCGGCTGCACTTATGTTTTTCTCACTATGAGGTATAGGCAGCAAATCGGGAGACTTTAAATAATCTTTCTTCTCACTCATAAAAATCCCCCTAATTTAATTTGCAAGATTCCTTACCAAAGTTAGACTGTAAGCTTTTTCCCGGTATCCGGCTTCAGCGACGCATTATATTTTGCCCGTTTCAGGAATTGCCCTTTTCCAACTTCGCCCACAAATTGTTTGTCTTTAATGACGAATTGACCTCTCGATAAAACGGACACCGGTTCACCTGTAATTTCCATACCTTCAAACGCATTATAATCCACCGCCATGTGATGGGTTTCTGCAGAAATGGCCCTTTCAACTTTCGGGTCAAAAATGACAATATCAGCATCCGAACCTACCGCTATCGTCCCTTTCTTCGGGAATAATCCAAATAGCTTGGCGGCACGCGTAGATGTCATGTCGACGAATTGATTCAAGGTAATGCGCTCTTTCATGACTCCTTCAGAAAAGAGGATACTCATGCGATCCTCAATCGTTGGCCCGCCGTTCGGTATTTTCGTGAAATCTTTACGTCCAAGTTCCTTCTGTCCCTTAAAATCAAAAGAGCATTGATCGGAGCCGATCGTTTGCAGCTGGCCCATTTTCAAAGCATTCCATAGCACTTCCTGGTTTTTCTTCTCCCTTAACGGCGGGGACCATACATACTTAGATCCCTCGAAATGGGGCTTTTCAAGATAAGATTGGTCAAGAACCAGATATTGCGGACAAGTCTCCCCCCAAATATCCACCCCTTTATTTCTTGCCTCAGTGATCTTTTCAACCGCATCTTCACAGGTGACATGAACGACATAGAGCTGGCCATTTGCCATTTCCGTCAGTTTGGCAGCCCGTCCAGTTGCTTCCCCTTCAAGCTCCGGAGGCCTTGTTAATGCATGATAAATTGGATCCGTGTTACCTTCAGCCAGCGCCTGCTTCGTAAGATAATCGATGACATCGCCATTTTCAGCATGAACCATGACAAGTGCGCCAAGTTCCTTTGCTTGCAACAGAGTGCGGTATAGTGTGGCATCATCAGCCTGAAAAACATTCTTGTAAGCCATGAACACTTTAAAGGAAGAAATCCCTTCATTATCGATGATACTCGGCAGCTCAGCCAATACATCATCATTAATCTCACTGATCATTAAATGGAAACCGTAATCTATGGCCGCTTTTCCATTGGCCTTTTCATGCCATGTTTCTATCGCTTTCTTTAACGGCACCCCTTTTTCGGTCAAACAAAAGTCGATGATCGTTGTCGTGCCTCCATATGCAGCGGCAATCGTTCCCGTTTCATAATCATCCTTTGTCGTTGTCCCGCCAAACGGCATATCGAGATGTGTATGCGGATCAATGCCCCCCGGAAAAATATAAGCTCCTTTTGCATCAATGATTTCAGCCCCCTCAGCCGGGAGGTCCTTGCCAATCATTGCAATCTTCTCATTTTCAATCAATATATCGGCTTGATACGTATCTGCAGCCGTTGCAATCGTTCCATTTTTAATGATTTTCTTCATATTAGACCCCTCCATCATTTTACGAAATCAACACTTTCACTGCTTATGCCCCCAAGGAACGATTGTCGTTCATTCCACGTCATTGGCGGTAATTCATTTGTCAATTCGATCATATCGATCGCCCCATCGGCCGGACAGACGATCGAGCATAGATTACAGCCTACGCAATCTTCTTCGCGCACTCTCAAAAAGGAGCCGCCTGACGTGTCCTTTAACATATCTATACATTGATGAGAAGTATCTTCACACGCAATATGGCATTTATTGCAGTTAATGCACACATCATTATTAATGCGCGCAACGACCTTATAATTAAGATCTAAATTCCCCCAGTCGGAATAGCGCGGTACGGACTTACCGACAATATCCATCACGGAGGATATCCCTTTTTCATCAAGGTAATTGGAAAGTCCATCAATCAAGTCTTCTACTATTCTAAAACCGTGATGCATGGCAGCCGTACAAATTTGCACTCCAGTGGAACCCATCAATAAAAATTCCACCGTATCCTGCCAATTTGAAATGCCTCCTATTCCGGAAATGGGAACATTGATCCTATTATTCCTTGCACACTCTGCCACCATGTTCAAAGCGATCGGCTTCACAGCGGGACCGCAATACCCTCCGTGAGCCCCCTTGCCGCCAACATGGGGAATCGTATTCCATGAATGGATATCCACTCCTGCCAAGCTGTTGATCGTATTGATCATGCTTATTGCATCCGCACCGCCGCGCACCGCCGCTTCAGCCGTAACCGTAATGTCGGTTATATTCGGTGTAAGCTTGACGATGACAGGTTTGGAAGCAGCTTCTTTCGCCCAGTATGTTTGCTTTTCCACAAGTTCGGGAACCTGTCCCGAAGCAGCTCCCATCCCGCGCTCTGCCATACCGTGCGGGCAGCCAAAGTTCAATTCGTAACCATCTACCCCTACATCTTCTATGCGCTTGATGATCTCATGCCACTTTTCCTGTTGCGGCTCCACCATCACCGATGCAATGATTGCATGATCAGGGAACCTTTTCTTCGTTTCATATATTTCTTTAAGATTCACTTCAAGCGGACGATCCGTAATCAATTCTATATTGTTGAACCCGGCAACTCTCTGTCCATTAAAGCTGACCGCTGCAAAACGTGATGAGACATTCAGGATGGGATCACCCAATGTCTTCCAAACAGCTCCTCCCCAGCCAGCTTCAAATGCGCGCTGGACTTGATAACCCGAATTAGTAGGTGGTGCTGAAGCAAGCCAAAAGGGATTGGGAGATTTAATACCTGCAAGATCAATTGATAAATCAGCCATGATAAGCCTCCTATTTTTCATAGTTATTAAGCAATATCCACCGCTTCGCAATTCAAAATCGAGTCAATTTCATAGGCTGTCTTTTTCCCTTGCTGGGCAGCTGAAACAACCATTGCCTCACCTTGGCCTTTTCCGAAGATCACGTCACCGCACGCAAAGATCTTTTCATGCGATGTCTTATAGGAATCACCATCCAATGTAACGACACCATCATCATGTTTAATGCCGAACTGTTCAATCAATTCTACATACCTGGATTGGCCTATAGCACGAATGACCCCATCGACCGGTATGACGAACTCCGATCCGGGAATTTGGACTGGACGGCGCCGCCCATCTTCCCCTGCCTCGCTAAGCACCATCTTCACGCACTCGATGCCCGTAACCTGACCGCTTTCATCCGCGAGGATCCTGGAGGGGGCAGTCAGCCAGTGAAACCCGACACCTTCTTGTTTGGCAAACTCATATTCAAAATCATAGGCTGTCATTTCCTTTTGGGTACGACGATAAATAATGCTCACCTGTTCGGCGCCCAGGCGTACAGAACAGGTCGCGGCATCGATCGCCGTGTTTCCAGCTCCAATTACCGCCATCTTCTTCCCAATGAATTTATCAGTGATTGCCCCTGTTTTCGTTGCTTTAACGAAATCGATTGCATCATAAACTTCAGCCAAATCCTCCCCTTCAATTCCAAGCTTAGGGACATCGGACATGCCGATAGCTAAAATGACCGCATCATAGTCGGCAGTCAGCTGATTTGCGGAAACATCCACTCCGACCCGTGTATTCGTTTTAATATCAACATCCAAACTCTTTACTTGTTCAACTTCCCAATAAGAAATGCTCTGAGGCAAACGGAACGATACAATCCCGTAAGTATTTAATCCGCCTGGATTCTTTTCAGCTTCGAAAATGGTTACACTGTAGCCAAGCAAGGCTAATTCCCTTGCTGCAGACAAACCCGCCGGACCGCTTCCTACAATGGCAACTTTTTTGCCATTCTTTTTCCCGGCCTTGAATAGGGCTTGTTTATTTTGGATGGCCCAATCTGTGGAATAACGCTGGAGATTGCCAATCATGATTGGCTTTGTAGAATGGTTCAGGACACATGCTCCCTCACATAACTCTTCAGTCGGACATACCCGCGCACAGCTGGCACCGACAGGATTGGCCGTCATGATCGTCTTGGCCGACCCTTTAAAATTACCTGAAGCTATCTTCTTAATAAAACCTGGAATATCTATTCCGGTCGGACAGGCTTGGATACATGGGGCATCATAGCAGTATAAACATCGATTCGATTCTTCCAAAGCTTCCCTTGGGGATAAACCCCTCTCCGCTTCCTGAAAGTTAATCTCTAGACCACCTTTTAACGGGCTCGTCATACTCATCCACTATTTCTCCTTCCAAACATTTATTTTGAAAAATAAAAAGGGAGGAATTGCATGCATTTCTCTCTACTGTCCTCATATTTAAACGATTGAAATCATTGCCAACATGGTTTCTGTCAATTTATTCAACTAACAAGTCATGGCGATTTTCCAGCCAAAATTCTCTCGTTTTGTTTATTATTTTCTATCATTCTCTCACTGGTCACGCCTCTATCCCTGCTTCCTTCTAACACAAAAAGCCCCCCCTACTAATCTTAAAAACTCAAAACCTCAGAGAATTGAGTATTCTTTATTTTATAATGTTGAAAAGCAAGTTACATTATACAAAGTGTAAAGTATTCCCAGATGCTAGATATGCAATATGTAATATTCATGTTATATTTCCTAACAATAAATGATAAACATCGTCATTTTTCTACATTCAAACTTACTTTTCATCATACTTACTGATATTATTTGGATGATTTGTTCCAAAACCTACTTATCAACACTTTGTCCACATAAAAAAAAGCCCAGAAACTCAATTCAGGGTTTCCTGGGTCTTTTCACTTTTATCCACAACTTATTCACATATTATATGGCAATATTCTCTTTGTTTTTGCGGAACAGAAGCATTTTAACAAAAGTTATCCACATTAAGAAATCAACTTTTCCACTTATCAACAAACCGTTAACAATTTATCAACAGGCAGGCTCATTCCGGATGAATAACGTATCGTTTATATTTCTCATAATCCGTTTTCTTGCACTCAAGCTTTATTCGATATCCATTTGCCTCATATTCAGTTTCCGTTATGTGACCACTTTCATTGAAATAGGAAACAAGCTGCCCTTGATCATATGGAATCAGCATTTCACAGTGAGTATAGTCGACAAAAATATGCTGGCGAATTTGATCGATCAATTCCTCGATGCCGACTTTGTTTTTTGCTGACATATATACAGAGTCACGATTCACCTTAGGGATTTCCAAATCGGTAAGGTCCGCTTTATTATAGGCAAAAATCGTCGGAATCCCTTTAATGCCTATCTCATTTAAAGTCTTATCCGTTATCTCCATTTGCTGCTCATGATTTGGATTGGAAAAATCGACAACATGGATCAACAGATCCGCTTCTACCACTTCTTCTAATGTTGATCGGAATGCTTTCACGAGATGATGGGGCAATTTAGACACAAATCCCACCGTATCAGTCAATAAAAATTCCTTATTATCCGGCAGCGGAATGTTTCGGACGGATGTTTCAAGCGTAGCGAACAGCATATCCCTCTCAAACACCTGCTTCTCTGCTGTTGGATGGAACATCTCGATCAAAGCATTCATGATCGAAGATTTACCTGCATTTGTATAACCGACTAAGGATACGACAGGGATGGCATTCTTTTTCCGCTGTTTCCTCTGCGTTTGCCGGTGTGCAACAAGGTCTTCCAGTTCCTTATTCAAAACACTTATATTTTCCTCGATTCTCCTGCGGTCAAGCTCTAACTGCTTTTCACCTGCACCTTTGTTTGTACCGACCCCGCCACTCTGACGCCCTAATGACTCCCTCAAACCTACAAGACGCGGGAGCATATACTGCAGCTTCGCCACTTCCACCTGAAGCTGTGCTTCCTTCGTTTTCGCCCGATGCGCGAAGATGTCCAGAATCAAGATTGTCCGGTCAATCACCTTGCAATCCATGTCCCTCTCCAGATTACGAAGTTGCGAAGGGGAGAGCTGATCATTAAAAATGACGACATTAGCTTCTTTATACTCAACGAGATTTTTTACTTCCTCGATCTTCCCGGTACCGATAAAATGTGATGAGTTCACCCGATGCAAATTTTGTGTGATGGTCCCGGCAACTTCTACCTCACATGCTTCCGTTAAATTGGCCAATTCCTCCATCGAATACTCAAAATCCTTTGAACCGTTGAGATTAACTCCAACCAAGATTGCCCTTTGCTGTAATTCCATCATTTCAAATCCCTTCCGTACTTACCTTACTCCCTATATTATACTTAAACAAACCTTTCATGCTGCCTAAAAGCCAGCCACATTGTAGCATACCCGACATCGCTTGCATAACGATTGCTGCCCTTAGCAAAGTGTTTTCATTGGACCTCCTTTTACTTTCAACAAAAAAATAAGAGGACCGACTACTTTTTTTCAAAGTTTCACATGAAACAATTGGAAAGTTCATAAATAAAAGCTCCCTGGTGCACCTTAAGATGCGCCAGGGAGCCCATATTATTCTATTCTTTCATTCTCAACAACCTAAGGCTGTTCAATGTAACTAATAACGTCGCACCCATGTCGGCAAAAATCGCCATCCAAAGTGTTAACCACCCCGGGGCTATCAATAATAAGGCCAGGATTTTAATCACCAATGAAAACGTGATGTTCTGCTTTATGATTTTTAATGTTTTGCGGCTTAAGCGGATTGTATAAGGAAGCTTCGATAAGTCATCACCCATTAAGGCGATATCGGCAGTTTCAAGGGCCGTATCCGTGCCCGCCCCGCCCATTGCGATTCCTACCGTGGAAGCTGCCAAGGCCGGAGCATCATTGACACCATCGCCTACCATGGCCACTCGATCATATTTTTGTTTCCATCGTTTGATCATGGTCAATTTATCCTGCGGCAATAGCTCCGCCTCAATCTCATGAACGCCAGCTGCCGCTCCAATTGCTTTTGCCGTTCCAATATTATCGCCAGTCAGCATGATCGTTTTTTCAATGCCCAATTCATGCAGTTTCCGAATCGCTTCCTTACTGCTTTCCCTTATTTCATCTGACACTGCGATCAGTGCCAGGAGCTTCACTTGATCACCAAGCACCATCACCGTTTTCCCTGTATTTTGAAAGCCGCTGATTAATTTAAGCACATCATCAGAGAAAACTATACCTGGCTCTTCTACAAAAAGATGGGGTTTACCAATGTAATAGATTTCTTGATTGATTTTCCCTTTTATGCCTTTACCGGTGATCGCAGTAAAATCCTCTACCAATAAAGAATGATAGTCCACATCGTGGTTTTCCGCCTTTTGAAGAATGGCCGTCGCAAGGGGGTGCTGTGATCTGCTTTCTAAAGCAGCAGCGATAGCCAGCACGTCCTGTTCATTCAACACATCAGATAACACCTTGAAATCAGTCACTTCAGGTACGCCCTTTGTTAAAGTACCCGTTTTGTCAAACGCGATCGCCTTTAAGGCTCCCGCTTCCTCCAAATGGACCCCGCCTTTAATCAGCACACCATGTTTCGCAGCATTTCCGATAGCTGTCACGATGGCGATGGGCGTAGAAATGACCAAAGCACAAGGACAGCCGACAACCAGTACAGCCAATCCCCGGTAAATCCAATCACTCCAATCCCCGTTCATCACAATCGGGGGTAATACGGCAATGGCCAAGGCAATGAGCATGATGGCCGGCGTATAGAATTTTGCGAATTTATCCACGAAGGCTTGGGAAGGGGCCTTTTCGGCCTGTGCTTCTTCAACAAGGTGGATGATTTTTGCAATCGTCGTATCCTCGACCCGCTTCGTGACCTCCACTTCGAGCAGCCCTTCACCATTTAAGGTTCCGGCAAACACTTCACCCTCAACCGTTTTAAAAACCGGCTCGGATTCCCCAGTAATGGCTGCTTGATTAAGTGTCGAGGCCCCTTTCATGATCCGGCCATCCATTGCAAGCTTTTGACCCGGTTTAACGATCATGATGTCGCCCACTTCAATCTCATCAACAGCAACCATCATTTCGTGATGCCCTCTCAGGATCAAGGCTTCTTTAGGTGCGATGTTCATTAATGATTCGATGGAATTACGGGCTTTATCCATCGAATATTTTTCCAATGCTTCACTTATCGCAAATAGAATGACGACGGTAGCGCCCTCGCCCCATTCACCAAGCACTGCCGCCCCGATGATGGCAACCGTCATAAGGGTGTGCATATCAAAGCGGAGCCTTACAAGGTTTTTCAAACCATTGATAAATAATGAATATCCTCCAACTATAATTGCAGCCGCATAACCGATTACCGGCATGATGCTTCCATCAGCATATCGATTATCCAATATCCAGCTGACCAGCAATAGGATAACCGAAGACACCACTTTAATATTTTCTTTTTGCTTCCAAAATGGTTCCTTTTGCGTTACCTGTTCCTGTTCACCGCGGATCTTCAGATTATCAAAGGCTCCCGCCTTTTCAATCTCTTCAATGGTCGCGCTGCCCTGTACCGCAATCTTCGACGCACCAAAGTTGATTTTGGCATCATTCACACCCTCTAGTTCACGGACATTGTTCTCAAATTTAGCCGCACAATTCGTGCAGGATAGACCCTGGATACGATATGTTTTCATCGGGGACTCAGCCATCGACCCTTACCTCCTGCTGATGTTCTAACGCAATGAGAATCAATTGCTTTATATGGTGATCATCCAAAGAATAAAAAGCCAACTTTCCTTCTTTTCGGTATTTTACGATTGCGTGTTTATAAAGGGTCCGAAGATGATGTGACGTTGTTGCCATCGAAGCACCAATGATATTGGCCAGATCGCACACACACAATTCCTCGTCCGTACAGAGCGCATAAGCTATCTTCGCCCTATTTTCATCGCCTATAACTTTAAACAGCTTCGACATGCTGGATATATCCACCTGGCCCATTTCTACTTGAATGCGATTAACCTTCACTTCATCATGCAGATGAACATCACATATATCTTTTAGTTCCGTCATCTTCTCACACCTCTCATTCAAATCTTCGTTTGATTATAATATAACACAATTCCCTGAATATTCAAATCTATATTTGAATGTATTGGAATCTTTCCTCCTTCCACCAAGTTAGTGAAAGTGCCCTATATGTCTTTATATGTGGGCCATCGTTTTTTTGTTTCACTTCGGAGTTGCTCCCCTGGAATTTTGCTAAGATGTCCTCTTGCCTATCTTCAGGCGAAAAAAAGAAGGGACATGAATTCCTTCATGTCCCTTCAATTCAATGATTTCAGTAATTACCTATCGATACCATGAAAAGTATAATATATTTAATTTAGTATTTTTTAGAAAAACTATGATATACTTAGTCAAACCTTTTTAAGCGTTTTACTTTACTTGTACCATTTACCCTGCTTATCGTTTAGCAGGGTTTTTTGTTATGTATTTTCACAAAGCAAAAAAAAGACAGACCCTATAACAAGGATCCGTCTTTTTTTGTTATTGAAATTATGCTTTTTGAACGTTAGAAGCTTGAGGTCCGCGTTGACCTTGTTCTACTTCAAAAGTAACTTCTTGGCCTTCGTCTAAAGATTTGAAACCTTCGCTTTGGATAGCTGAGAAATGTACGAATACGTCGTCTCCGTTTTCGCGTTCGATGAATCCAAAACCTTTTTCTGCGTTAAACCATTTTACTTTACCTTGTTCCATTGTTGTTGCCTCCTAGTGCATCTAAGCACAATGTATTACTATCCTTGCTCTAAGTCATCATCGAAAACGAAAAGTAGTACTTTTAGTATCCTTAGTACCGAACAAAAATAATTAAGACTAAGCATAACATTAAATGGTAGCGATTGCAAATGGTTTGGATAAACTTTTTTCCAGCAATTTTTAATACTCTCTCAATTCGATGAAAAAATAAGCTGTAATGAAAGTGACTCTATCTATTACACATGAACTCTTACATGCATTACTCCAAACAAAAACCTCTCGTTATAACGAAAGGTTTTTGTAGATGTTTACATCAAATATTTATTTTTCGGTAATGAACTTTTCGACCATTTCTTCTAAAATTGCCGATTCATTTGCTAAATCTTGATTTTGTTCCTTCAATCCAGTCATTATGGTACTTTGTTGAATGGCAGCGGCCGAGATTTGCTCCGTCGTTGCGACCCCTTCTTCTGAAATCGCCGCAATTTCCTGAATGGATGCCAGGCTTTCATCCGAAGACTCATTGATTTTTTTCGAATGGGCGGCTAATTGTTCTGTTCCTTTCAGCAATTTCTCTACGGATTCAAATATCTTATTGAAAATCTCGCCATTGTTTTCCACTAAGGAAACACCATTTAATATATCCTGAAAACTCTCATCATTATTTTGGATGACTTTGGCTGTTTGTTCATTAATCCGCATAATCGATTCTGAAATGATATCGATGGATTCATCTGTTTGCACAGCCAATTTTTGCACCTCTTGAGCGACTACGGCAAAACCTCTGCCCGCATCTCCCGCCCGTGCCGCTTCAATGGAAGCATTCAGGGATAGCAGGTTCGTTTGAGAAGCAATCACTCTAATTAGACCAATCACTTCATTTATCTTCACTACATCCTCTTCCAGGCTCACCAAATTGGCTTTGTTCGCTTGGCCATTTTCCATGATTTTATCCATCTGGCTCGTTACATCTTGCACTTGCTTACTTCCTTGTTCAGCAAGTGTATTCGTATGCATCGTAAATTCATTCATTTCATTCGTTTGCTCGTTCATCAAACGGATTGTATCAGATAAGTCACTGATCATATTGGAAATTCGGTCAATATGATGTGCACGTTCTTCCGAAGCTTTTGCTTCTTCCGTTGTCCCCGTCACTATCTGGCCATAGGATTCCACCATCTCTTCAAAAGATTGCTGAATGGACACTGTCGTTTGATTCATCGTTTGAGCATGTTCACGGACATTCTGGATAATATGCGCCAAACTTAATCTCATATCTTCAAATCCATTTGACAGATCGCCAATCTCATCCTGTCTACCAACTGGAATCGATTTACTTAAGTCCCCTTTTGCCATTTCATTCGTGTAACCAACAAGTTCATTGACGGGTCCCGAAATCTTTTTCCCGATGACAACGGCGCATAACACACCCAATATAATGGCACTTGCCAGAAATAAGATATTATAGAATATCATTGTGCTTTTCAATTCATCAATGAATTTTGCATCCATATCGATTCCGACAATCGCATCCGTTCCATCGATTGGCGTAAAGTATGACTTGTGTGTACCCCACTTATCTTTATATATTTCACTTAATACATCTTCTTTTCCATTTATCGATTTTGCCTGTTCCGGCGTGAAGGGGGATTCCACCATGTAGTCCTCGCTTCCGTTCAAGGCTACAATCATGTCGGCATCGTTCTCCCGCTTCAAAACATAAACATATTCGATTCCCTTTTTATCTTTAACAAAAGCATCCAACTCCCGCTTAATCTCTTCTCCCCGATCCGAAGCCTTGTTTATCAAAGTGGGATTGAGGCTTGCTGCCAAACTGTGAGCATTTTCAGAAAGACGATCATCGAATTGCGGAAGGACATTCTCATTGATCATTTTATTAGTAATATAGGAAAAGCAAAGGCCCATGGCCCCTGCGAAAAGTACGAAAGGAATAATATAAAACAAGAATAGTTTTGCCAATAGAGATTTTTTAGGATTCAGCTTTGAAAATCTCATTTCCATGCCCCCCTTAGTTGAAAACCAGGTGTTTTATAGTCAAATATGGTATTAAATCCAAATGAAGCAATTGGAGATTTTTATTCAAATCCTCACTTCTATAAAAGATGATGGCCATGCTCCGGTCATTTTGGAAAGGAAGCTGCCTATATTCCAAAACATGTTCGAATTCATGACGAAGTCCTTCATGATCAATACGTGCAACATCTTCCAGATTTATTTCCAGTGGAACCTCTGCAAAGAAAAAACTATATATATGATCGTCCATCTCTTCCAATATCCGATTCCAATCCGGTTTCGTTCCTGAAAAATAGTGTTCATACATATTCATTCCATAGGCATGGTAACCTAGATCCGTTGTACCCGCCCCGGCAAAACGCAAGGGATTGATTTCGATGGGTATCACCCGGTTTCCTTTTTTGCGAATTTCAAAGTGTACCGGGTAATTCCTAAGGGGAAGGACCGTTTGAATATTCCTCATGAACTTTAGTGCATCATGATAGATTTCATTAATGGCCAACTTCGAAGTATAATAAATTCGATCGGAAGTATCGTAATCATCCTTGAATAGTCGTTTAAAGACATTCAAAATGACCGGTTCACCATCTTGATTGTAATAACCATCAATGGCATACTCTTCACCCTGAATCCACTCTTCTATTAAAACGGTCTGGGAACCGATCACCTCTGAATCATATAATCCATCAGAATGAAGTAAATCCGCTTTAAGCTGGTTCACGGCAATATCCCAATCCTGCTCATTCTTGACTTTGTGCACCCCTACACTTGAATAGCCAATATTGGGTTTGATAACTACCGGAAACGGTATTTGATTTTTATCCAAGTCACTTATAATGGATAAATCAATATCTTGGAAATAGAAATCAGGATATAAAGATTTCGTCAAATTTCGTACCTGACTCTTATCCTTCAATAACTTTGACCAAATGTATTCATTACTATTCGGTTGAAAATGACCTAATAATGTTATGCCATTTTCAGAGTTTGTAAGAATCCTTTTGTCCATTTCCATGGACTTGAAAAATTCTGTATCCTTTTGAATGTTTAGCTTTTCTGATGTTAATCTGTCTCCCCATTGCCCTTGTTCCAGCACTGGAATTTGCTTTTCCTCTAACACCTTTAGAAGAATTGGCGACACAATGGACTCATTCAAAATAATCATTTTTTCCACCTAACTTATACTGTTTTTTGTATCTCCATATTTAATCGGTTAAAACAGGTAAGTTTTTAGCTTATATAGGTATTTATTATTAAAAATGAATTAAAAATCAAAATATCACTATATCTTTTTACCTACCCAACCTAGTCTTGAGATCCTTATACATCTCCCTTACCGTTAACCATCGAATATTTAATTTTCTTTTCTTTTCATTAAAAAAAGCCGACACTATTTTAAGTGTCCGCCATATTTTTTCAACTTTACCATTCAGAAAAGGTTCACCAGAATTTTCGTGGAATAACTAAGACTAGTTCATATTCAATTCATAACTTCTTTATATACTTCTCTGTAATGAAAACCAAGAAAGGATGTATTTACATATGTCAGAAGCAAAAAATCAAAAAGGATGGCGCCAGTTCATTCGGTTGGTTCAACAGACGAAGCCTTCTAAACTAATGATAGGGATTGCATTAGCATTAAGCCTAGGTACAACAGGTGTAGGTTTATTGGTCCCTTTATTCACAAAAAATCTAATTAATGATTTTTCAATCAGTTCACTAAGCACTGAACGGATCACACTTCTCGTTCTTGCCATCATTGTTCAAGCGTTGGCCAGTGGATTTTCCATCTATTTATTAAATCGGATCGGTCAATCTGTAGTGGCGGGTATCCGCGATCAACTATGGAAAAAATTACTCGTATTACCCGTGAGTTATTTTGATGAACATCCATCGGGAGAAACAGTCAGCCGAATGACAAATGATACGACTGTAGTGAAGGGATTAATCTCTGAACACCTCTCAAATTTCGTTACTGGAATCATTTCCATCGTAGGCTCCATGATCGTGTTATTCGTACTGGATTGGAAAATGACATTATTGATGTTCACTGCAATTCCACTCTCTGTTTTGATATTAATGCCATTAGGGAAAAAAATGCATAAAATTTCAAAAGGGATGCAGGACGAAACAGCAAGCTTCACCGCAGTCCTTCAGCAGGTGCTAACGGAAATACGCCTTGTTAAAGCTTCGAATGCAGAAGCTTTGGAATATCAAAATGGAAAAAAAGGCATCCATAAATTATTTCAATTCGGATTAAAAGAGGCTAAAATCCAAGCGTTGATTGCGCCGCTAATGAGTTTTGTGATGATGGCATTACTCGTGCTGATTTTAGGTTATGGTGGAATGCGCGTTTCTTCAGGAGCCCTGACAGCTGGAGCTCTAGTTGCATTCATCATGTATCTTTTCCAAATAATCATGCCAATGGCTCAATTAGCCAGTTTCTTTACACAATTCCAAAAAGCAACGGGTGCAACAGAGCGCATCATTTCCATTCTGGATTCAGTGGAGGAAGAAGATGCGAAGCAGCCCATTCAAAATATGAGTCAATCTATCAGCGTGGAGAACCTGAACTATATTTATAATAATGGAAAACAGGTACTTAAAGATATAAGCTTTAACGTTGAAGCCGGAAAGGTCACTGCAATTGTCGGCCCAAGCGGCAGCGGAAAAACGACCCTTTTTTCATTATTCGAGCGTTTCTACAAACCACAGCAAGGGTCAATATCCATAGGCGGGAAATCCATCAATGATTTCACACTGCTTTCATGGAGAAGCCAGATTGGATATGTTTCACAAGAAAGCCCGATTGTATCAGGTACAATTCGAGATAATATTTGTTATGGCATCGAACGGGATATAACGGATGAGGAATTAAATCAAGTGGCTAAAATGGCGTATGCAGATCAGTTCATTTCTGATCTGCCGAACGGATATGATACAGAGGTTGGTGAAAGGGGCATGAAATTATCAGGCGGTCAAAGACAAAGAATCGCGATCGCTCGTGCATTTTTAAGAAACCCCAAAATATTAATGCTTGATGAAGCTACCTCCAGCCTAGACAGCAAATCAGAAAAAGTGGTTCAACAGGCATTGAATGATTTAATGAAAGGCCGAACAACAATAGTCATCGCCCACCGCCTATCGACCGTTATCGGTTCAGATCAAATCATCTTCCTTGAAAAAGGGAAAATAACAGGCAGCGGAACACATAAAGAGCTGTATAATACGCACTCACTATATCGCGAATTTGCCCAACAGCAGTTGCACAAACTTGAACTGGCCTAATTCACCGAAAGGAAAGAAGAAGGATGACAAAAATATTGATAGTCGATGATGATGCTCATATTCGCGAACTTATAAACCTGTTGTTAAGAAAAGAAGGATTCGATTTATATGAAGCCTCAGATGGACTGCAAGCATTGAAAGTAATGGAGAAAGTGAAAATCGATTTGGCAGTCATCGACATTATGATGCCCAACATGGATGGATGGCAATTATGCAAGGAGTTACGGGAATTTAGTGATATCCCCATTTTAATGCTGACTGCAAAAGGGGAAACAACACAGAAAGTAAAAGGTTTCGGGCTTGGGGCAGATGATTATCTTGTAAAGCCATTTGAACCGATCGAATTGGTTCTGAGAATAAAGGCATTACTAAAACGCTATAAAATTACTATTTCACAAACATTAAATATCGGCGAATTAAAGATGAATCGCAACACACATGAAATTTCATTCAAAGAACAGGAATATACGATTCCCTTAAAAGAATTCGAATTGTTGTTTAAATTAGCAAGCTATCCTGGAAAAACTTTTTCCAGGGAAAATCTTATCGAAGACATTTGGGGCTATGATTATGAAGGTGATGAACGAACTGTCGATGTTCATATTAAAAGAGTGAGGGAACGGTTTCCTGAATCGGATTTCCCTTTCCGGATTAAAACGATCTGGGGATTGGGCTACCGTTTGGAGATAACGAGATGAGAAGCAATCGATTTTTCAAACAAATGCTTGGCACACTGTTTTTTATTGCATATATTTCCATATGTTTTTCCGCCGGTTATTATATCATTGAACTATTGCCCTTAAGATTAACCGATTATGTTCGGTTTCTGGCCACTATCATGACAAGCATCGCAATCATGATATCCATCGGTTATCTTATCCGCGCTATCCATCACAATAAACGGGTAAATATTTACCTCGAGATCATAGATGCCTTAAGGAAAATAGCAAATGGCGATTATAATGTACAATTGGATTTTAAAACGGGCAAGAAAAACGAAATGACGGATATCATTAACCACTTCAATCACATGGCCAAGCAATTGAAGCAAATGGAAGAAATGCGGCAAGAATTCATCTCTAACGTCTCACACGAAATACAGTCGCCCCTTACCTCCATTGTAGGATTTGCCCAGGCTCTTCAATTTAATAAGCTGACAACCGAAGAACGAAATCATTATCTTAATATAATTGAGACAGAAAGCCGGAGATTATCTAAATTAAGTGATAACCTTCTAAAGCTTACATCCCTTGAATCCGACCATCATCCTTTTGAAAGGACCGATTTCCGGCTCGATCAGCAAATACGAACCATTATTTTGGCTTGTGAACCCGCTTGGTTGGAAAAAGAACTCGAATTGGATATATTGTTAGAAAAGGTTCCAATAGTTGCAGACCAGGATTTAATGAGCCAAGTATGGACAAATTTAATACACAATAGTATCAAGTTCACCCGCCATCGCGGAAAGATCACGATTCGATTACAACAGATTGATAGCATGGCATCCATAACGATATCCGACAATGGAATTGGCATTTCCGAAACCGACCAGTTCCATATATTCGAGCGATTCTATAAAGCTGACCTGGCAAGGGAACGCTCAAAAAGCGGCAGCGGTTTAGGTCTATCGATCGTTAAAAAGATTATAGAGATGCATGAAGGGACCATATCCTTGAAAAGCGAACCTGAAAAGGGAACTACTTTTACGATTCTGCTTCCTATTTCATAAAAACCAGCTGACTTGTCAGCTGGTTTAAATCTGTTTGTAGTTATTGTTGCTTCAGATTAATATCCGACCACATTTTTGGCCTTCCGTAGAATTAAAATGAAAGCTAAATAAAATCACCTATCCTGGATAGCTTTTTGAGGAATTAAAATTTGAACGTTACTTTCCACTTTGTTTTAAGATGAGTTCGAGGCCAACCTTCCATTAATTTACATTTCAGAAAACCAAGCATTTCGAAGTACGGCAATTCCTTTTTCTATCTCTTCTTCTGAAAGTCCGCCAAAACCGATCATCACCAATGAAGGCTCCGTATTAGAATTACTTCCTGAGACGGTGGCAGTTTTTACAGGCATGATAGGAGAGTTTGATGTTTTTGTATAAAGGTTCACAAATAAAGCCCTTTAATAAATATCTTAAAGTAGTTTGGTTGCAATATTTTTTATATCTTCACTTTATCAAAAATCAATAGCAATTTTGGAACTCCTTGTGCTACTTTTGAGCTATAAAAGAGATTTATTTATGAAAGTAGTCCTCAGGGATTGGCGGCATATTTAACCTTTATAATATATATTGTCAGGAAAAGAACATACATCAAAAACAACAAAATAATATATCTATCAAAGAATTTAACTTTTTCACTTTGAAATTGATTATTTTTTCTTACTTTTATAAATAAGAAAGTTAATATAGATAGAAAAAGTATTAAACCAGTTATGGTGGTAATTGGAGACACCATTACCTTAAAATAAGTTACAGTAACCTTTTCCGGGAAATGCATGATGATCCTCATTATTTCATTCACTAAAAAGTGAAAAAAGATAGCCGGAACGATACTTCCAGTATAGATGGTTAATAGTGCAAGAGAAATACCCATTACAAATGCAAAAACCAAATTTCCCACCGTCATATGATAAATGCTAAAAATAAGAGCACTTAAAATTATGGCCGATTTTATGTTCATTCTCTGATATTGTTTTAATAATATACCCCTAAAAAGAATTTCTTCACTAATCGCCACTGAAAAGCCAATCATGATAATGCTGCAAAAACTTATGTTTTTACTACTCTCCATAAGTGTACCAACAATTTTATCAGCAGTAAGCCATTCGCCCGTTAGTAGATAATATTGGGTCCTACCAAAAAACACAGTTAGCATGTGAGTTATACTACCCATTAAAATACCAAGAAGAATATATTTTACATGTACCTTTTTAAGCTGAATGCTAGATAAGGTTATTTTTTTCTTTTTTAAGAAAAGAAAAAGAACATAGATAATAACCAGTTTACTTATAAAGAAAAATAATTGTTTGTTTATTTGCAAAAAAAGTTCTTGTAATATAAGTTGTGCAAAAGGAAAAATAATCATAATTAGTATTGTTATATATAATATTAAGCGATGTGCTTGCTTAATATCAGTATCCATTCTTACCCCTTTGTTATACGATAATTTCAAAGAAGCCCTTTTTTAGAATAAAGGTTTGTATTTGCACTTTTTTCAACTTATTTTATCCCCCTTTAATAAATATCTTAAAGTAGTTTGGATGTGATATTTGTATATCTCGATTTTATCAAAAACAAAAAGCACAAGGAGTTCCAAATTTGGAACTCCTTGTGCTTTTTTTGAATTTAAAAACCCCGAATAATGGACACTTTAATAGAGGGTCAACTCACCCTTAATAATCAGTTTTTTTTATTTCCGCCAAAAAGTTGAACAGTCTGCCTTATCAAAAATATTAAACTCGATCATTTTTTCAAGTAATGAGTAATCAACCGGATTATCCCACTTGATACGTACCAACTGCTTGGTGTGATCATAGCCAGCCTGCACGATTTCATCAGAGAAATGATCGATCCCTGCCTTTTCAGGGGCAACAGCCAAATGATGTTTGGCTACGCTAAAGCCAATGATATATGAGTCATGATCGGTAAACATAGGCTGGTTCCACGCAATTTTCGGCATTAGATTTGGAAATTTCTTAGTTACCCAAGCCAAGACTTCTTCCGTTCGTTGCCTATGTTGCAGGTTATCAATATTCGCTAAAAATTCTGCAAAAACTTCCATGTCATTCTCTCCTAAATTAAAAAAATTTTATGAAGTCTTCATTTTCAACAATGCACCATAGGAAGATCTTTAACTTTGCTCTAATGAATGCCGTGATTCCCTACCGATGGATGTAATAGATTGCATTAAACAACTTTATTGTCACTGCACATCGTTTCCTATTCCTTAGCCTGCTTTAATCCACTTATCAACTTGAGAGGTTCTCGTTATTTTAGACATAAAAATACCCCTTTGGCTAATCATAGCCAAAGGGGTAAAGCTTCGCAACTTTTTATAAACAGTTAATCTTTATTTAGATCTACTTAACAAGTCGGGTACTGATTGGATATTTGGCATCCGTTCGTTGAGGAAAAAATCCTGTATTATCGTACCTCTACGACAAAAGTATAAGAGGAGTCTCCATTTGACCATTTAGCGTTCATTTCAATTACATACTTTCCTTTTTCCGACGGTAAGGTTATGTTGTGTTGATTCAAAGGTAATTCTTCGCCACGTTTTTCTTCTTCCCATAAATAAGCCTGTAATTGTGGTTGGGAGCCATCATTAAACTCTACATTTGCAACTGAACTCTGTTCAACTATTTCCGCTTTCATATCTTCAGCAATTTGAAAGGGTGCAGCAGCATCGGCGATAACCGTCTTATTGGAGAGGAAACTCTTTTTTTCCCACTGATAAGTACCTCTAGCTGTTTCGATATTTACATCGTTTATTTTCACTTTCGCTTCTGGTGGTTCTTCTTTGGTTTCATTTGAACAACCTCCTACTATAAGTAAGAGCAGCATCAATATAGCGAATAATTTCTTAACTTTCACATTAATCCCACCTTTTTTTGTTAGACGTTAACTATGTATAAAAGTTACATGCTTACTTCTAACTATTTGGGTTCACTTCAAATAGGTGGTCTCTTCTATTTGTTTTAAACAACAATAAGATTAACAATCCTATCCAAAAGTAAATTAATACTGTATCTCGAAATAAAAAGGATATATTTAAAAAGACCAGCCTGATATCCAGGCTGGTCTTTTGGTTTATTCGTAACATGAATTTTTTTAATTACCAATCTTGTTAAAACAGGACTACCACAGGAAGAACAGTTGCTGAAGTAACAGAATAGCAGCTACCAGAAGCTAGATTCATACTGCACACTCCTGTTTCAGGGAGATCCAACTGTAACTCTTTTGCACCTTCAACATCCTCTGTAAGGTAATCCACAACATCAATATTTGTTGGAGTCCTCGGGCTGAGTTAGTTATTTATCCGCTAAAATAAAAAAGTATTATATATAAAAAAAGAAGCATAGGATATAACCCTATGCTTCTAGTGCTTAATCTTTATATCGGGTACCCAACTTTGTTGTTCAGTACCCGACTTTGTTGTCTTTTAACAAACATACATTGCATTCATTCCAACTTACTCAACCGTTACACTTTTCGCAAGATTACGCGGTTTATCCACGTCACATTCGCGATGCAAGGCTGCGTAGTAAGCAATGAGCTGCAGCGGGATAACAGAGATAAGGGGTGTTAATAGTTCATTCACTTCCGGGATGACGAAACGGTCATCCTCTTCTTCAAGCCCCTTCATGGAAATGATGCAAGGGTTGGCGCCTCGGGCAACCACTTCCTTCACATTACCACGGATGCTTAGGTTGACGCCTGCTTGCGTAGCAAGAGCTATGACAGGAGTACCTTCTTCAATCAAGGCGATCGTTCCATGTTTAAGCTCTCCGCCAGCAAAGCCTTCAGCCTGGATGTATGAAATTTCCTTCAGCTTAAGGGCCCCTTCAAGCACTACATAGTAGTCAAGGGAACGGCCGATGAAGAAACAGTTTCTCGTAACGGACAAATATTCACGGGCGATTTCTTCCATCTCTTCTTTCGAATCACATAGGGCTTCCATTGCCGTCGCTACGATTCCAAGCTCTTTTACAAGGTCGAAACCATACTCCATGTTACGGAATTGGCCAGTTACATTTGCCAAGATTGATAAGACTGCCACTTGAGCTGTGTAGGCCTTTGTAGAGGCAACGGCAATTTCAGGGCCAGCATGCAGCAAGAGCGTATAATCCGCTTCACGTGACAATGTAGAGCCAGGTACGTTCGTGATGGTCAGGGCTTTATGACCAAGCGCTTTGATGGACACTAATACGGCACGGCTATCTGCAGTTTCACCACTTTGTGAAATGAAGATGAATAACGGTTTTTTCGATAATAACGGCATATTGTAAGTGAATTCCGATGCCACATGTACCTCAACCGGAATTTCAGTCATTTTTTCGATGAATTGCTTACCAATCAACCCTGCATGATAGCTGGTTCCGCAAGCAATGATATAAATACGGTCAGCCTCACTTACGGCTTCAGTAATGTTATAATCGATTGCAAGTTTACCTTCTTCATTTTGGTAAGCTTGAATGATTTTACGTATGACAGCTGGCTGCTCGTCGACTTCCTTGAGCATATAGTGAGGATACGTACCTTTTTCAATATCACTTGCATCCAGTTCAGCAGTGTATGGAGCACGCATGACTTCTTCGTTGGAAAGGTTCTTGATCGTTACCTTTTCATTTGTCACGATAACCATTTCCTTATCCATCAGTTCAAGGAATTGATCTGTGACTTGCAGCATAGCCATTGCATCCGAAGCGACAACGTTAAAGTCTTTTCCGACGCCGATCAGCAGCGGGCTTTTATTTTTTGCGACTAAGATGGTTTCATCATTTTCAGCATCCAATAGGGCAATTGCATATGAACCCTCTAATAGTGTGAGTGTTTGACGGAACGCCTCTTCCACTTCCGTGCCCTCGTTCACGAACTTTTCTATCAGTTGAACGATGACTTCCGTATCCGTTTCACTTTTAAAGGCAACATCCTTCAAATATTCACGTTTTAGAATCGCATAGTTTTCAATGACCCCATTATGAACTAAAGTCAATCGACCTGAATTACTTTGGTGAGGATGGGCATTTTCACGGCTTGGCACACCATGGGTGGCCCAGCGCGTATGTCCAATTCCGGTATGTGCCAGAGTATTTTCATCCACGGCTGCTCGTAAGTCCGCGATCCTTCCCTTTTCCTTAAAGATTGTCACGCCTGCTTCATTTCTCACAGCAATCCCTGAAGAGTCATAACCGCGATATTCAAGTTTTTCAAGACCTTTTAATAAAATTTCCTTTGCATCGTTAAGTCCAATATATCCAACAATTCCACACATAATTTCTGTTCCTCCAACCGATTCGAGGGAACAGGAATGCACGGGGGCATCCCTGCCCCCTCATCTCTGATATATATTTTTATAAAGGAAATGCCCTAAAGCACTTTTTCCCATTGTGCATTTCCAACCCTTTGTGCAGTAAGTTGCCCTACTGTTTTAAGATTGGAATTATTGCGGCTGTGCACTTCAGCCGGGAGGTATCCGCCGATCATTCGATAAACCTCCTCCTCGTCAACTAAGCCATTTCTCGTCCAGACTTAGTTCAGGCGCTTTTGTGAATCTGTTTCTCCTTGCCTACCCTCCTTTTTAAAACAACCATTTTCTAGAAAATGAGTTGTAAATCAGGATAATCATACCTTAAACAAGGGACATAGGTCAATTCTTTATTACCAAGACCTGCGAAAAAGAACTTCTTTATAAAAATATGCATAAAAGGAAATTTCGTTCCTTTTATGCATAGGATTGGTTATTCGTTTATTCCCATTTCCGCTCTTACAACTGCGACGATCCGATCCACATAATTAGTGCATTCCTCAACTGTCGGTGCTTCAGCCATAACACGGACTAGCGGTTCAGTACCGGATGGTCTCACCAAAATACGGCCATTTCCGTTCATTTCCCCTTCAACAGCCTTGATGACTTCCTGTACCTTTTCATTATCGGTTACAGCGTGTTTATCGGTAACTCTGACATTGATCAGCGTTTGTGGATATTTCTTCATCTCGCCAGCAAGCTCCGATAAGGTTTTTTGGGTTTCGCTCATGATGTTCACAAGCTGTAAGCCCGTCAATAAGCCATCACCTGTCGTGTTATAGTCCAGGAAGATGATATGTCCGGATTGTTCACCGCCAAGGTTATAGCCGCCTTTTCGCATCTCCTCGACCACATAGCGGTCCCCCACTGCCGTCTGGGCGCTTTGTATGCCATGCTCTTCAAGACCTTTATAAAAACCAAGGTTGCTCATGATCGTAGAAACCACTGTTCCCTGTTTCAGACGGTTATTTTCCTTCAAGTATTTCGCACAGATATACATGATTTGGTCGCCGTCCACTATATTTCCTTTTTCATCTATGGCAATGACACGGTCGCCGTCACCATCGAAAGCAAGTCCAACATCCGCACCTTTTTCTTTTAAGAATTCAGCAAGTGCTTCAGGGTGGGTGGAACCTACCTTATCATTAATGTTCAAGCCATTGGGTGATGCCCCCATTGTAGAGATGTCTGCATCAAGATCTGCAAACAGATGCATGGCCAAGGCAGATGTCGCCCCATGTGCACAATCAAGAGCAACATGAATGCCTGTAAAGTCTTCATCCACTGATTGTTTCAAGTACTGGAGATACTTTTGCCCTCCTTCGAAATAATCGTTCAAATGGCCTAAATCTCCGCCAACCGGGCGTGGAAGTTCATCCTTTTCCATATCTAATAGTGCTTCAATTTCCGCTTCTTGATCATCGGATAACTTAAACCCATCCGGTCCAAAGAATTTAATGCCATTATCCGCTACCGGATTATGCGAAGCGGAAATCATGACACCTGCTTCAGCACTTAAGGCCTTTGTTAAATAGGCAACTCCCGGTGTCGAAATGACCCCAAGGCGCATCACTTCAGCCCCAATGGATAAAAGACCGGCAACAAGCGCACCTTCCAGCATTTCACCTGAAATACGAGTATCGCGCCCTATCAGCACTTTGGGTTTTTCTGTATTTCTAGTAAGGACATAACCACCAAAACGGCCTAGTTTAAATGCCAACTCCGGTGTTAATTCGCTATTCGCTATACCCCTTACTCCGTCTGTTCCAAAATATTTACCCATCTTTATCGCTCCTTCTTCAAATCGTTACTGAATTAAATGATGATGTTAAAGCAAGGTCATGTCTCTTCGTCTTTTTGTGTGATGGTGACCGAAATCGTTTCAGAATCCAGTTCCCATTCCATTCCCTTAGGCACTGATACCGCCAAATCCACATCATGCGTACCTTCATCTAAATTACTCACATCTACTGTAAGATTAATGTCGTCTTTAGTTATTTTCTTCAAATCATCCGCCTCACCAAGCAAAGTGATGCTAGTTACATCGGATTCCAATTCGGCATCTTGGTCATCCTGTATGCCCACAGGCACAATTTGTATATTGTTGAAAGTTTTAGACTCAATGGCAGCCGTTTCATCTTTTTCTTTTTCTGCTTCTTCTTCGACTACTTGCTCTTCTTGTTTTTGTTCAGTATCAGGTTCTTCCTCTTCTACGACTGGCTCTGCACTCTCTTCATCCACATCAACTTTCTCGGTGCGAATCTTGACCTTTGCCTTACCCAAGGACATTTTTTGTACACTTTCCGGTTTATTAAGATCGAGTTCCAGTTCTGTATCACCATCGATTTTCGAGATATTTACAGGAAGATTTATTTCGTCTATTTTCTCCAGGTCCGATTCCGAACCGAATAAGGTGACCTCTTCTGGGTCGACACTCATACTTGTGATCCTGATGCCATCCTTTGCCTTGCCAGTTTGCTTCGGTTCTATCGAAACCGTCTTGGAAGGAATGCTCACTTTTAAAGAAACGGCAACTGAAGATGGCTCGATCGTGACATCCAGCTTATTCAAGTCCCTGTCCAGGGCTTTAACGGTTGCCTTGGCGTTCACCGTTTCGCTAAGTCCCTTACTTATTTCAAGGTTTGCCTTTACATACGAAATTTGTTCAATCGCACCTTTAGCACCCGTTATTTTGACAGTTTTCGGGCTGACTGTTGGCTGACCAGCAGTATATCCCTCTTCAAGTAATGAGCTATTATACTCGGCTTCAACGGAGAATTCCTTCGTCACCCGTTCCTGAACGTTGACTTCGGCATATTCCGGATCGATCGTCGCCACTAACTTTTCATTCAACTCACTTATTTTAAATGTGACAGTTCTGTCCCCCATTGAGATTGCAGGATCAGAAAGGTCTACATACACTTTAAAGTCCCTTTGGTTTTTCGCATTTATCAAGAGGCTTTTTGCTCCCTTAAGCGTAACATCAACCGTCTCAGGCACTCCGCTCACCACTAGATTTTCACGGTCATAGTAAACTTCAACCGGTACATTTTCGATGGTCTCCGTACTGATTTCAGGCGCTGTCGATAAACCAAGCGATTTTTTATCCGACTCCATCTCAAAGTTAATGGAAATGAACAAAAGTGCTGCCAATGCAAAAGCTACGATTCTCATAAACCAAGCGCTATTGGTGAATTTATCCATTCTTTTTCCCCCTCCAGTTAAAGATGCTTGAGGAAGTTGATTTGATGTTTTCCACTACCAGTTCACTTGTAAGCATGGCCTTAAATGATTCTTGATTCAAATCCCGGTAAAGTTCCCCGTTTTTAGTGACGGATATCCCTCCCGTTTCTTCTGAAACGACAATCGTAAGACTATCCGTAACTTCACTCATGCCTATGGCTGCCCTATGCCGTGTGCCAAGCTCCTTTGAAATAAATGGACTCTCTGATAATGGCAAATAGCATGCTGCAGCCGCCACCTGGTTATTTTGTAAAATAACTGCGCCATCATGGAGCGGCGTATTAGGGATGAAGATATTAATGAGCAATTCTGAAGAAATATATGATTTTAGGGGTATCCCCGTTTCAACATAATCCCCAAGCTCCGTACCTTTTTCTATCGTAATCAAGGCTCCAATACGCCTTTTTGCCATATAGGTGGACGCCTTTAGGATTTCTTCAACTAAACGCTCTTGCTGATTCTCTTCTGGAACGGTGCCCCTTGCAAAGAGCTTCCCGCGTCCTAATTGTTCAAGTGCCCTTCTCAGTTCAGGTTGAAAAATGACGAGAATCGCCAATACTCCCCAATTCATGACTTGTGCCATTAACCATCCGAGTGTATTGAAACCAAACAGGTTGCTTAAGCTTTTTACAATGACAATTACAAAAATTCCTTTTAGCAGCTGAATAGCCTTCGTGCCTCGAATAATAGTTAACAATTTATATATCACAAACCATACAAGGAGAATATCAATGAAATTTACTACATAGTCCCAAACAGTCAAATTGGTTAAAGACATGTTGTTTCCTCCAGTCAGTATTACTCCAAATACCAATTACAATCTTTATACAATAACCTTAATAGTATACCATCTTTTAAATGATACATCTAAAAACTAGTGTGAGAAATTTACATAGGAAAAACGAATCATGAAAAATGGTTCCCCTTTTCTTTAAAAAATAAAGCTGAGCGAAGTCACCGTAAATGAAAAACGGTGCCCCCTCCCAGCTTCTATTCCTTATTCCTTTTTCTCCTCTTTAGCAGGAACCAACGAGGTTGCAGTGTCCTTTACTTTATACCACATCCACTCAAAAGCTTGGTCAATAACATGGATGCTCCCAGTCACATTCCCTGCTTTAGACATATATTTATGCCCATTTATGACTGTTACATCTCCCTCTACTTCACCATCTATTTGAATGTTACCATTTTGAACTACCACATTTCCCTTGATTGTCTCACCCTCAGGCACAATCACCGTTTCACCATCGACCACTAAGTTAGGCTGCTTTGATACTGAAAAATGTTCGTCCTGATTATAAGTGGAAAAAACAGATCCTGTCATCAATATGATGAACATCGCTGCCGCTGTCATGAAAGGATGGCTTTTGAACCAACGTTTGGCACCTGTTGTTTTCGTTTCCTTTGGCAATTGAGCCATAACCTTTGCTGTAAAGTCATCCGGGGCCTTTATATGGGAAGTGCTTTGTACAAGAGCGACCGCCTTTTTCATTTCATGAAAGTAATCCCGGCATTCAGCACAGTCATGCAAGTGCTCCCGTAAAACTTCTTTATGCTCCGGTTTGATGTCCTCATCTAAATAATCATGCATATATTCAATGATTTCCTCATGGCAGTTCATTTTTCTCACCTTCTTTTTATAAATGGCGCAGTTGTTTACGCAAGGCTTCCCGACCGCGATGTATCCTCGTCTTAACCGTACCGACCGGCAAATCGAGTATTTCACTGATTTCCTTTAATGATAACTCTTCAATATACTTCAATACGATTACCGATCGGTATTTCTCGGGCAATTTCATTATTTCCACTTGAATCGTTTCCTGCAGTTCTAAAGATTCCACTTCTTCCTCGGGTTTCGCCATATCCGATGCAATTTGGGAATACATATTCAATCCCTCTGTTCCTGCCACCTCTGCATCCAGATAGTAGTCCGGTTTTTTCTTGCGAAGCCGGTCAATACAAAGATTGGTCGCAATCCGATATAACCATGTAGAAAATTTCATAGTTATATTGAAACTCCGAATATTCACGTAGGCCCTTACAAAGGCCTCTTGTGCCAAATCTTCTGCTTCTTGCCTGTTTCCGAGCATCCTGAAACATATTTGGAAAACTTTGTCCTTGTAAATTTCGACAATTTCCCCAAATGCATTATGGTCTCCCTTTAATACTTGATTAATTCTCTCTTTAATGAGTGCATCCATTTTCCGGTATTACCCCCGCTCATGCGGCTATACGATTACTACGAATCGTAAGCTAAAAGGTTTCAAAAATTTAATACATTAATTTTAACAAAGTTTTACATTTTATGTTTAAGAAAAAAAAAACAGGGCTATATAGTAAGAAATTGTAAAATCCAAGGGAGTGATTCTCTATATGACTGCTGAACAAATTTTAGACCATATTGAACAATACAGACAGAAGATGATGTTTTTGGCTTCCCATTCTTCGATGGTGGATAATGAGGTTGTTGAAGTTAGCAGCAAACTGGATTCTTTAATCATCCAATACATCCATTTAACTAAAAATGGAGATCTCACAGACAGACGTGCTCTCAAGTGAATACGGATATACGATTGCAACCATCTATCTATAACTCTGTTCCTGTTACATACACCCTGGAAAATAAACCTACGTCTTCTAGCATATAAAAAACAGTAACCCATTACAAGCCGGTTACTGTTTCTTTTATTTTTCCAGTTATAATAATTTTTCTCCAAATAGCGAACCCATTAGGGCCACGGCAACGATCGCCGTCTTATTTCGCTCATCTAAAATGGGATTCACCTCTACGAATTCAGCTGATGTAATCAAGTTGGATTCCGCAAGCATTTCCATGGCCAAATGACTTTCCCGATAGCTTATACCACCAATCACCGGTGTCCCCACTCCGGGTGCATCTGCTGGGTCAACTCCATCCAAATCCAATGAAAGGTGGACGCCATCCGTTCTTTCCCTTAGGTAATCAATGCATTCTTCCATGACCCGTGTCATTCCCAAACGGTCAATCTCATGCATCGTGAATACCTTAATCCCTTTCTCACGAATAAGTTCTTTTTCCCCTTCATCCAATGACCTTGCCCCAATTATTACGATGTTTTCCGGTTTCACTTTTGGAGCAAAACCATGGATATTGATTAGGTCCGGATGTCCAAGCCCGATACTGACAGCCAGGGGCATACCGTGTATATTCCCGGATGGTGAAGTATCTTCCGTATTTAAATCCCCGTGTGCGTCGTACCAAATCACACCTAATTTTTCATAGTGCTTTGCGACTCCTGCCAATGTACCTATGGCTATCGAATGGTCTCCTCCCAATATAAGTGGAAAGGAGCCTCCTTCTATTATTTCATCAACCTTTGTGGCAAGCAGGGTGTTACCCTTTGCTACAAGCTGTAAGTTTTTTAGATTTGTCCCAGGCTCATCTGCATTTTCAGGACGCCCCACAATTATATCCCCTAAATCCTCTACTTCTATTTTCAACCTTTCAAGCCGCTCGACAATCTCTGCGCAGCGAATGGCACTAGGTCCCATATCAACCCCCCGCCTTGCTTGACCAAGGTCCATAGGCAACCCGATGACGGAAATTTTCTGAATAGACATACAATTCCCCCTTTCCACCATTTTATATCGTATATGCCGATTGGTTCAACTCGACATTTCCATGTATAAAGATGCACGTTTTCCTATCACATATGTTTTTGGTGAAAAAAGATCTTTCTTGCGAATAGTATACCCAACTATGCCTTAAACAAAAAAAAGTCTTAAACCATTTTTGGCTTAAGACGTAAGTTTTGGTGTATGTAGTTGATGGTGGAGCCTAGCGGGATCGAACCGCTGACCTCCTGCGTGCAAGGCAGGCGCTCTCCCAGCTGAGCTAAGGCCCCTAAGGGATATGATGAAATATATTAAGCGGAAGACGGGATTCGAACCCGCGACCCCAACCTTGGCAAGGTTGTATTCTACCACTGAACTACTTCCGCAAATGGCTGGGCTAGAAGGGATCGAACCTTCGCATGACGGAATCAAAATCCGTTGCCTTACCGCTTGGCTATAGCCCAATATATGATATGCAATGATTAATATTCAACAAAATAAAAAGGTGGTAATCATATAATTCCCCAATAAAGAGAATATATAACTGATCCACAGGATTTTATTAAAATGGTGGAGGGGGGCAGATTCGAACTGCCGAACCCAAAGGAGCGGATTTACAGTCCGCCGCGTTTAGCCACTTCGCTACCCCTCCGCAATATATGGTTGTAGATGGTGCCGGCAAGAGGACTTGAACCCCCAACCTACTGATTACAAGTCAGTTGCTCTACCAGTTGAGCTACACCGGCAAGTAAAGAATAAAATGGTGGAGGATGACGGGATCGAACCGCCGACCCTCTGCTTGTAAGGCAGATGCTCTCCCAGCTGAGCTAATCCTCCGGATTAATGATTTAAAATGGTGACCCGTACGGGATTCGAACCCGTGTTACCGCCGTGAAAGGGCGGTGTCTTAACCGCTTGACCAACGGGCCGAACTGTTTTGTGTTCATAGATAGATTGGGAAGCTCCCAAGCGGATTCGAACCGCTGACCTCTTCCTTACCATGGAAGTGCTCTACCTACTGAGCTATGGAAGCATATGGCTCCGCAGGTAGGACTCGAACCTACGACCGTTCGGTTAACAGCCGAATGCTCTACCACTGAGCTACTGCGGAATAATATAATGTTTCCTAAAACCCATTTAAAGATTTAAATGAACAGCCTGGCAACATCCTACTCTCACAGGGGGAAACCCCCAACTACCATCGGCGCTGAAGAACTTAACTTCCGTGTTCGGAATGGGTACGGGTGTGACCTCTTCGCCATCATTGCCAGACTATATTCATTTTTGAAGAATTTTCATTCCTTCAAAACTAGATAATAAGAAGGTATTTCATTTTTTAAAAAGCGTTGGTTAAGTCCTCGATCTATTAGTATCAGTCAGCTCCACATGTCACCATGCTTCCACCTCTGACCTATCAACCTGATCATCTTTCAGGGATCTTACTAGCTTGCGCCATGGGAAATCTCATCTTGAGGGGGGCTTCATGCTTAGATGCTTTCAGCACTTATCCCGTCCGCACGTAGCTACCCAGCTATGCCTTTGGCAAGACAACTGGTACACCAGCGGTGCGTCCATCCCGGTCCTCTCGTACTAAGGACAGCTCCTCTCAAATTTCCTGCGCCCGCGACGGATAGGGACCGAACTGTCTCACGACGTTCTGAACCCAGCTCGCGTACCGCTTTAATGGGCGAACAGCCCAACCCTTGGGACCGACTACAGCCCCAGGATGCGATGAGCCGACATCGAGGTGCCAAACCTCCCCGTCGATGTGGACTCTTGGGGGAGATAAGCCTGTTATCCCCGGGGTAGCTTTTATCCGTTGAGCGATGGCCCTTCCATGCGGAACCACCGGATCACTAAGCCCGACTTTCGTCCCTGCTCGACTTGTAGGTCTCGCAGTCAAGCTCCCTTGTGCCTTTACACTCTACGAATGATTTCCAACCATTCTGAGGGAACCTTTGGGCGCCTCCGTTACTCTTTAGGAGGCGACCGCCCCAGTCAAACTGCCCACCTGACACTGTCTCCCACCCCGATAAGGGGCGCGGGTTAGAATTTCAATACAGCCAGGGTAGTATCCCACCAACGCCTCCACCGAAGCTGGCGCTCCGGCTTCTCAGGCTCCTACCTATCCTGTACAAGCTGTACCAAAATTCAATATCAGGCTGCAGTAAAGCTCCACGGGGTCTTTCCGTCCTGTCGCGGGTAACCTGCATCTTCACAGGTACTATAATTTCACCGAGTCTCTCGTTGAGACAGTGCCCAGATCGTTACACCTTTCGTGCGGGTCGGAACTTACCCGACAAGGAATTTCGCTACCTTAGGACCGTTATAGTTACGGCCGCCGTTTACTGGGGCTTCGGTTCAAAGCTTCGCTTGCGCTAACCTCTCCCCTTAACCTTCCAGCACCGGGCAGGTGTCAGCCCCTATACTTCGCCTTGCGGCTTCGCAGAGACCTGTGTTTTTGCTAAACAGTCGCCTGGGCCTATTCACTGCGGCTTTTCTGGGCTATTCACCCTAAAAAGCACCCCTTCTCCCGAAGTTACGGGGTCATTTTGCCGAGTTCCTTAACGAGAGTTCTCTCGCACACCTTAGGATTCTCTCCTCGCCTACCTGTGTCGGTTTGCGGTACGGGCACCTTACATCTCACTAGAGGCTTTTCTTGGCAGCGTGGAATCAGGAACTTCGGTACTATATTTCCCTCGCCATCACAGCTCCGCCTTAATGGAAACGGGATTTGCCTCGTTTCCGGCCTAACTGCTTGGA
>NZ_CP113518.1:100000-167500 GCF_056502895.1 Bacillus sp. T-10(2022) | reverse complement strand
AGTCGCCTTCGCCACTGGTGTTCCTCCAAATCTCTACGCATTTCACCGCTACACTTGGAATTCCACTTTCCTCTTCTGCACTCAAGTTCCCCAGTTTCCAATGACCCTCCACGGTTGAGCCGTGGGCTTTCACATCAGACTTAAGGAACCACCTGCGCGCGCTTTACGCCCAATAATTCCGGACAACGCTTGCCACCTACGTATTACCGCGGCTGCTGGCACGTAGTTAGCCGTGGCTTTCTGGTTAGGTACCGTCAAGGTACCAGCAGTTACTCTGGTACTTGTTCTTCCCTAACAACAGAACTTTACGACCCGAAGGCCTTCTTCGTTCACGCGGCGTTGCTCCGTCAGACTTTCGTCCATTGCGGAAGATTCCCTACTGCTGCCTCCCGTAGGAGTCTGGGCCGTGTCTCAGTCCCAGTGTGGCCGATCACCCTCTCAGGTCGGCTACGCATCGTCGCCTTGGTGAGCCATTACCTCACCAACTAGCTAATGCGCCGCGGGCCCATCTATAAGTGACAGCGTAAACCGTCTTTCCATCTTCTCTCATGCGAGAAAAGAACGTATCCGGTATTAGCTCCGGTTTCCCGAAGTTATCCCAGTCTTATAGGCAGGTTGCCCACGTGTTACTCACCCGTCCGCCGCTAATCTCAGGGAGCAAGCTCCCGTCGATTCGCTCGACTTGCATGTATTAGGCACGCCGCCAGCGTTCGTCCTGAGCCAGGATCAAACTCTCCGAAGAAATGTTTGACTTGCTCATTTGCTTTTTTAATAGTGTGTGCTCACTTAAAATTTAACGTTGGCGCTTTGTTTTGTTCAGTTTTCAAAGAGCAATTTTTTTGCCGCATCTCTTAGCGACTTTAATATCTTAACACCTTATTACTACTTCGTCAATAACTTTTTTCAAAAAAGTTTTTTCATTCTTTTTCAAAAGCTTTTACGTTGCAGCAACTTTTATAATATACCAGCGTATAAATCAATAGTCAATAGATTTTTTTAATATAATTCACTTTTGAATCTCATGACTGATTCCACTTGGTCAAATTCTTTTTTCCCCTCATATACATTAGGCATTCCTCCTCGGTGCTCACCCTTTTAAACAGTCTGAAAAGGATGTTATATTTCTCATTTATTGCCCTTTTGACTAAGTGATCGATTCTGTCATCCTGCAGATCGAATAGTATTTCATCCATCTCTCTTTTTAAAAGGTACTCCAATTCCATCTTTTCCTTGTCATTAATCAATAAACCGAGCATGGTTCACACCTCCACCAGACAGCATTCCCCATCGCAAGCATTTTTATGAATTTTAAACTGATTTTTTTGCATAACAAAAATCCTTGCGCATAAATTTGAAGACAAGAGTACTTTGGACAAGGGGATGGATTAATGAAATTTTTCATGGTGCTTCAAGCCAAGAAGATCAAATATTATTCGTTAATATTACTTACGGCACTTTTTACCGCTTGGTTCCTTTTTGTACAAAACATTCTTCATGCCCCCGTTTTTTCTACAGAAAATGGGCCGAAAGCGGTTTATAAAGGGGAAAAGAATGTTGCGATCACGTTCAATATCGGCTGGGGTGATGAGAAAGCCGCTCCGATAATAGAGACATTAAAAAGGGAAAAGATTAAATCCGCCACATTTTTCCTCTCGGGATCCTGGGCTGAACGTCATCCGGACATAGTAGCGGAAATAGTGAAAGAAGGATATGAAATAGGCATCCTTGGTTACGATTATAAGGATTATTCCGAAATGGAAGATCAGGAAATCATCCGGGATATTTCTAAAGCCCAGGAAGCATTTAAAAAACTTAATATAAAGAATATAGAACTTTTACGCGCTCCCACCGGTCACTTTGATAAACGCCTCTTAAAGATCAGCGAGAAATTCGGATATACCGTTGTCCATTGGAGCATCGATTCAAAGGATTGGACCAATCCGGGTGTGGATCGGATTGTACAGAACATCACCAAGGCTCAAAAGGGTGATATCATCTTATTACATGCTTCAGACTCAGCAAAACAAACCAATAAGGCTTTACCGGAGTTAATAAGTGAACTTCGATCAAAAAATTTAAACTTCGTTAACGTTTCAGAGATGATTTCCAATTCCTCGGCAAGCAGTGAGGAAGTCCGCTGACAGAAAAAACTGCGTACTAATGGTCTCATTGAACCTTTAGTACGCAGTTTTTTTGTTTTGACATCATTATGTATGGCCCGGCTGACCTACAGGTTAGCTGCCTTTACCTAATTGACCGGCTTTCATCTTTCCCTTTGCAGGAGGTTGCTTCATCCCTCTTTTACTGGCCAATTCCTTTTGTGAAATTTCAATCAATTTACTAAGGACCAATAGTTGATAAGCATTGCAGACTAGCAACGGAAACAGCATGAAGTAAAGCCAGCTTTCATCATTGGCACTCAGGACAGGTATCCACTCCAAAACCGTGAATACGACCATGAAAAACAAGGCCGGTATGAACGACTGTTTATTCGTTTGTTTCATTTTGAAATAAGCTGTAACAAGCCCTGAGGCCAATACAACCAATGCTAACACGATGTAGGAGCTGATTCCCTCGCCTGAACCAAAGCTAAGATATCGCAGGTAAACAAGATCGAAAACAACAAAAAGAATGAGTACAAGTTGAACGGCATTCCATAAGGAAGCGCTTTTAAATATTCCCAGACCAAAACGATGTATCGTTAAATAGGCAAAAAAGCCGGCTTGGCTTATGACACTGAAAATTAATCCAACACCGAATAACCAAATAAAAGTTGATAGGATGGCACTGACATCAAAAGAAGAGAAATACGGCTTAAATTCACTCCACCGGGCCAAGAAACCTACCACTCCGCCCGTTACACCACCTATAAGCAATGTTGTTAAAAACAATTTAACTAAGTTACGGCTGTTCATTGTTTTCCTCCATACATTTCTATTTCATTTCCTTAATTGTACCAACCAAATTTGGAAAAATCCACTTATTCCACCAAGGAATAATATCGCCGATTGGAACCATATTAACAGTAAGAAGGATGAAAGGGGCCCTGCGTATGAGAGTGGGAGTTGCTTTGCTTTTCACGTCATTCTTACTCGTTTGTTCCGGTTGTGCTCAAAATGGAGCAGGCGCAGAAAAAATGGAATATGAAGAGACAAAGAAAATGGTCGTCGATATCTTGAAGACAGATGATGGAAAAAAAGCCATCCAGGATATCATTACTGATGATAAAACGAAAGCTGAACTTATTATGGATTCGGATGACATTAAGAAATCCATTGAAGATATGGTCACTTCAGATAAAGGGAAGGAATTTTGGAAAAAGACATTCAATGATCCCGAATTCGCTTCCGCATATGCTAAAGCCTTAGAAGACGAACATAAAAAGGTATTGAAGGACTTAACTGCTGATCCTCAGTATCGTGGAATGCTCATGGAAATAATGAAAGAACCGGATATGGAAAAAGAAATGAATAAGTTATTAAAAACCAAGGAGATGCGGTCGGTCTATAAAGAGCTGATCATCGAAACCATGGAGAGTCCTCTCGTCCAAGCTAAAATGCAAGAGAAATTGGATAAAGCAGCCACTAAAGCGGCCGAGAAGGAGAAAAAGTAAAAAGAATGAAAGAAGGCTGATTCCCAATCGGAATCAGCCTTCTTTATTATTGTAGTTTTTCAATGACCTTTTTAGCAATATCTTCGTAAATCCTGCCGAGCCTATGGTCCGCGGCGTAAATGGATGGAGCAAAGTCCTCTTCATTCCAATCCGGCTGTTGCAGGGGAAGTTGACCTAAAACTTCTGTACGAAGCTCTTCTGCAAGCTTCCCTCCGCCGCCTTTTCCGAAGACATATTCTTTTTCACCCGTCGTTTTACTTTCGAAGAATGACATGTTCTCTATGACACCAATCACTTCGTGTTCTGTCTTGATGGCCATGGCACCAGCTCTTGCAGCAACGAAGGCTGCAGTCGGATGCGGTGTCGTAACGATGATTTCTTTACATGATGGGAGCATCGTATGAACGTCCAAAGCAACATCGCCTGTACCCGGCGGTAAGTCAAGGACCAAATAGTCCAAATCTCCCCATTCCACTTCATTAAAGAAACTATTGAGCATTTTCCCCAGCATCGGCCCTCTCCATATGATCGGCGCGTTATCCTCTACAAAAAAGCCCATTGAGATAACTTGAACGCCAAACCGTTCTACAGGAATGATTTTCTCCCCGCGAACAACCGGTCTTTTTGTTATCCCCATCATATCAGGTACGCTGAATCCATAAATATCGGCATCAACCAGTCCGACCTTTTTACCTAAACGAGCAAGTGAAGTGGCAAAATTCACTGAAATCGTAGATTTTCCCACTCCGCCT
Organism: Bacillus sp. T-10(2022); assembly: GCF_056502895.1. Classification (NCBI taxonomy): domain Bacteria; kingdom Bacillati; phylum Bacillota; class Bacilli; order Caryophanales; family Bacillaceae; genus Bacillus; species Bacillus sp. T-10(2022). The sequence continues at coordinate 163,135 of NZ_CP113518.1, read as the reverse complement.
TTACCGCTGGCGATCGCGATGAATTGTGTCTTGCTGTTAGGTCCAAGCAAGCCTTGGTCCGCTTCACCCTGAGGAATGCTTTCACGATGCTTGGCTAATTCCTCTTCTGAAAGCTCCGTGAAACGGATGCCTACCGATTCCGCTCCGTTCGTTTTCAGCAAGTCCACAACTTCCGATTGCATTTGCATTTGTTCGGCAGTCCCCGTTTTCGCAATCGCAAGTTTAACGCTTACATGATTCTTTTCAGGTTTTATTTTGATTTCTATAATTCCATTTGTCTCTTCAAGGTTTTTATGTAGAAAAGGGTCTTTAAGATCCTTTAATAAATTCAGTACTTTCTCTTCTGTTAACAAGCCGAGCACCCCTTTGAATTTTATTTTCCCATTTTTCAGTATAACATATTACGGAAAGAAAACTTATTATCTACCTTGCATGCGAATCCAGATTATTTTCCCATAATAAAAAGGCCTTGTACCTTACAAGACCCAGACATCACTCTTCATCCGATAGCTTTTCCTCTGTAAAGTACCGTAAAATCCCCATATAAATCGAACTGGCAACCTTTTCTTGATACTTATCACTGATAAGGCGTTCCCTTTCCTCAGAATTGGAAAGAAAGCCAATTTCCACAAGCGCTCCTGGCTTCTTAGCATAATTCATCAAATACACATTATTAATCGTTTTTGCATCACGCTTTGTATTTTCAAGGTTTCTAATGATTTCAGTCTGAATGAATTTTGCCACCTGTTCATTTTCCTCAAACCTGCTTGTATAAAAGGTCTGGGCACCTTTCGATGACGCTGATGGAAAAGAGTTCAAATGAATGCTTAAGAATAAGTCCGCTTCCGAATCATTGATCATTTTAACCCGATTCCGTAAGTCCTCCTGTTTTCGCTGGCGAATCCCCTTTGTATTTCCCTGTGCCAAATCCTCATCCTTCTCACGGGTCATGATGACAAGGGCACCTTGTTCCTGTAAATAGTCCCTGACCTTTAATGAAACGGAAAGGGCAATTTCCTTTTCCATAATCTCTTGTACATTTGCCCCGCCGTCCATTCCTCCGTGACCTGCATCCAGAATGATGACCTTACCTGCCAACGGAAGGTTCCAGGAGTCCCAAGAATCATCTTCAACAAATTTAAAAGTCACAATTAAAAAAAGGACAAACAATCCCATTGCGATTCCTGTATATTTTAGCTTTCTGCGCATGACCGTTCCCCTTCCATGATCTCTCTACTAAAAAGTATGGGACAAACCATGGAATTAGAACAAGGAATGGGAATTTACCTTCCTAATGCAGTTTCATTTTATATCGTTTTTCACCAGTCTTAAAGCCGTCCAGCCACCAATCCCCCACAAATCCTTCACAGCAATAAAACAAACCTTCATCGAAAGCGTTATTCGCTGTAACTTCCCGCCAATACAAAATGAAGTTAAAAAGAGTATCGACCAAAAACTTCTCTTCCTTCCAGCACCTGGACCTTACATCTTCTTCCGACTCACCATAATAGCCAAACTTACTATAGTTCGCTCCTAATAAATAAGCCTCGATGGCAACATCGAAATAGCCTTCCTCCAAAACATCCATCAAATCCTGTCCGAAGTAACGCTGAATCCTTCCCTTCATATCCTCAATGGAAAGTTCCCTGAGCAGCCTGCGTTCGAACTTCAATTGCCTTTCCCTTTGCAGCTCCTGTAAACCTAATATCACAGCCATAATTCACCTCCGGGGCAATTCCCCATTTCCCAAAATTATTTCCCAAGACATAATTTAGTTTTAGCGTTCTATTTTGAACCATTCATTTATTCCATTGGCAAAAAATAATGAGGATAGGTTCGGCAGGGAAGGATGATGATTTGGTTTTATGGGTGAACGGAGTTAATTTAAAAAGGCATATCGAAATACGATATGGTATCTTCTATAAGAAACCTGCTAAAATGCATCCTGCCCATCTCGGATGATAAAATTCTCCTAAGAGTCAATGGTCTGGGAAAATTGGAATTATCCCCCCTAACTTGCCACTCAGGCCGCTACCCGAGACTGATCTTTCCGACTCGGGTAGCGGCCTGCACATGTCTCTTTTGACCTTTAATCTTACTTTGATTATCCATGTCGTGTTTTTCGACCTGTTGAACCTGAATTTTAAGCCAAGCTGTATTACTCTTTCTAGACTTACTTTTCCGTTTGGCGCGTTTACACAGTGGATGCTAATCGTGTAAGGAATTTATCAATTGACTGTAGGAATTATCATTCTTAATAAAGAACATCGTTATGTATTTCCTTATTTCTTACCACAATTCATCCCACCAAGTTTGCTAAAGCTGATGCTATTTAAGCTCATTAAATCCTTGAAAATGATGGTTATGTTTCAATTATTTATTCTGGAAGAGTATTAGAAATAAGGAGTCGCCTACGAAAGTGTGTTATGCTAGTGTATCCACTGATTTTCAGAATTCAGGCTTGTAAATAGACGTATTAAAAGCTTAAGGTTCTGAATAAGGACTAACTGAAAATATGTGTAGCAATAGAAAAAAGAAAAGGATTAGAGGAAGCTCTAAGATTTGTTCGTCCAGGTGACACGAAGGGGTAGAGCAGATTAGAAGGGCAGATAGAAACAAGCCGAATACTGATAAGTAGTGGTATCACAAACGGGAGTACATCCTTTTTTATTTTTTTAGGATTCATTTCTATATGTGTTTTCGTTAGTCAGGAAGTAAAATTCTTTCATTATGCGAATTAAAATTTGTTATAATTCCGGAAGAGTTAGGTAAACAAGAAACTCCACTACTAACAGGAGCAGATTGAATCTAGATGTTATTAATTATAAGGTTCTAAAAAATCGACAGCAAATGACTAACTAATAAATTTATTTTTGAAAATATTGTAAATCAATATCGAATTAGTAGTACAATTATTATAGCACCTTGATTCATCATTTCAATCTGTCATTTTCCCTATCTTTTAACTTATAAAATAAATGGAGTGAACTACATGTCTGATCAATTGGATAAGAGAATATCCTTTGAAATTGAAAATAATATTACTTATAACGAAGAAGGATATTATATAAAAAATAAAAGCTCTATCTTTAAAAAAAGTAAAGTAACAGTTGTTTCTCCCGTATATAATGCAGAAAAGTTTTTAAGAAAAACCATAGATTCAGTCATTAATCAAACTATTGGTTTTAAAAATATCGAATATATACTCGTCGACGACGGATCTACTGATTCTTCCCGTGAAATTTTGCTGGAATACGCCGAAGCATATAAAAATATCATTGTTGTTTTTTTAAAAAATAATACGGGGACACCAGCCCAGCCTCGCAACCTTGGGATAAAGTTGGCAAAATCCGATTATATAACTTTTTTGGATGCCGATGATTGGTTGGATAAGGAAGGTTTGAAATCGTTATATTCCATAATAAAGCGCAGCAATGATGATTATATAGTCGGAAAAACAATAGAAGTGGGATCAAAGGGCAAGAAAATAGTCGGCGAATATGAATCATGCTTAGAAAGGAGAAATGTATCTCCTTTCTCCATTCCACATATTTTTCACCACTTGGGTCCAAGGGCAAGGATGATAAAGCTCAAATTGCTTAAAGAATATAATATTGAGTACCCTGAGATGAAATTTGCAGAGGACAAGCAGTTCTTTATTGACGTACTTATACATTGTAAATCGATTTCTACAACAACCCAAGTCATCTATTATTTAAACCGATTGGATGACAATGACGCTTCTTTAACAAAACAGACTGATGTCATGGAAAAAATGGATACTAATATTAAAGTGATCAAATATGTAAAGAGTAAAAAGCTGGATACAGAGAAGGAAAAAATGATCTTAAACAGGCTTTATGAATTTGATTCAATTACAAGGTTATTCAATCGATATCATTTCTTAAAAAGCGAAAATAATGAAGAATACTTTAATAAATTCCAGGAGGTCATCGATACAACCAAAGATTTGAACTATGATATATCAAAATCCTTTTTCCATCCAATCAATAAGGTTGCCTATGATCTTTTCCTTAAGGGCCATTATGATGATATAAAGAAATTATATAAATGGGACAAAAAAGAAAAGATAAAAAATTATGTGATTCTCAATAATTTACCATATATGAGTGGCCCACTTTCAAGTGAGAAAAACAAACATATCCGTGTACCAATGCTGGCGATCTTCCATAGCGGATCTTTCATTCAAGATAGTTATACATTAACACTCGATATATATGGTGATTATGTACATGAGGTACAACATATCGTCCTTAGAGACCGTAAAAATATAACGCAGGAGTATATTTTCCCCTTGGAGGTCAATGAAAGCGGACGGGCGACAGCTAAATTTGATTTAGAGTCACTCAATCAGCTGAACTCATCAAGCTATGAAGTATTCGTACGGTATAATGATTATCAAAAACTGTACATTTCCAAAAAGGAACAAGTCGTTTTTAACAAAAGGACATTTAACTTTTACTCAACGATTAACTCTAATCTTGGCTTTAAGATCAATTAAGATAAAAAGGACATCCATTTACATGGATGTCCTTTTCTCACATTATATATGATTTTATAATAAAGTCATTTAATTACCCGCTTACTTGGCAACATTTCTTTTAACTGTTCGAAATTAAGATCGCAGTTCAATTTTCCATGCCCAACGCAATGTTTGAAATGGTTTCCTTAATTTGTTCCCTTTATACCTGTCCAGCTCTCTTCTTTAATCGGCCAGCAAGCGGCACTACAATTATACCGGCTATTACGACCTGCATTACGTTTCCGGGGATGGAGCCAAATGGCTGTATCCAGTTACCATAAAGAATAACTTCGACAAAATAGTAGCCGACGATTTTAATAATCAAAGCAACGGCAACGGCCATAGTGTAAACAAGTTCCCTTTTACCCGGTACCTTTTCGGATATAAGGCCGGCTAGAAAGCCCATTGCTCCTACGATGATGAATGTAAACGGTGCCCATGCTGCCCAACCGGAAAAAAGATCGAAGAAGGCCATTCCGAAGGCGCCTGCTATCGCCCCTGTTTTTTTGCCATAAACCAAAGCTGCTATAAAAAGCGGAACGTTACCCAGATGGATCAGGCCGCCGTTACCCATTATTGGGAGCTTGATGTTGATGAACATTGTCGCTACAAGGGTTAATGCAATGAATAGCGCATTGATGACCAAGGCTTTTGTTTTAGTTGTTTCAATCGGTGAGTATGTTGAATTCATATGAAGTCCTCTTTCTTTTTTAAGTATTATCATACTCCTAAACAGGAACTTAATAAATATGGATTTTACAAAAAATTCTGTATTACATAAGTAAACTCATGTGTAAACAAATGGAACACACCTGTCACCAACGTCACCGCGGCGTTTCACTTGGATCTGATGCTGAAAATGGGACAAATCTTTTTCCTAAAAAAACAACCCCAACATCATTGCACCCTGTACATTAAATAAATTTGATTGGCAATATAATCTGAACTAAAATGAAGCCCCTTTCTTATCCACCATATTATAATGCCTACCAATGAGGCTGTTTTAATGTCAATGTCAACATAATCAGCAGGTAAATTCTCCTTGGTATTCTTCCTTCTTATTTCTACTAATTGCTTTAATAATGAAAACAACTGGTCCTCAAACTGATTCGTTTTAAATAAAATAAGTAAATAGTTCCGATGGATATATAAATAATCAAGTAATTGTGTTAGCTGTTGTTTTTCTGATAAATCTTTTGCATGTATTAAGGCAAAAATTTTATTGGAAAGCTCATTTAAAATCTCATCGGTGATTTGCGTTAGTAAATCTTGAATATCCTGATAATGTAAGTAAAATGTTGTCCGATTCAACCCTGCTTTGGCTGCAATTTTCTGAACTGTTAAATTTGATATTATGGGGTCCTCGCATAAGAGAGCAATGACAGCGTTTTCAAACATTTCCCTTGACCGAATTGTACGAGGATCTTCTTTTTTAGGTATAGACATTTTAATCTCCTTTATAGATTTTCTTTAACTTTCTCAACAGCATATATTTCTATGTCGATTAGTGAACATTTTCAAGAAAACTGTTCATGGTAAGTAACATATATTTTTGTTACTATCGATTTTATCGACACGGTGTTGATAAAGCAAGTCAAAAATGAAGGGGTTTACGAATGGACATAACTGAAAGAAATAAAAAAGTTTTATTAATTGTACTGATTGCCGGGTGTTTTTTATCAACATTAAATCAAACTTTATTAAATGTTGCATTGAGTGGTTTAATGGACGTATTTCATGTAACGGCTGCAACTGTACAATGGTTATCAACAGGTTTTATGCTAGTGAACGGTGTTTTAGTGCCCATCACTGCCTTTTTAATGAAACGGTTTACAACAAGGCAGCTTTTTATTAGCTCGATGTTCTTTTTGTTAATCGGATCTGTACTTTGTGCATGGGCGGGGAATTTTGGCGTGCTGTTAACGGGCAGAATGATACAAGCAATTGGTGCCGGGATTATTATACCTCTAATGATGACGGTTATTTTATATTTATATCCTAGCGAAAAGCGTGGAAGCATTATGGGGACAATCGGCTTTGCGATAATTTTTGCTCCGGCCATAGCCCCTACATTATCTGGTTTTATCATTGAATATGTTTCATGGAGATGGCTATTCATTGGGTTAATCCCATTCTTAATAATCGTCATCGTTCTAGCGTTCAAATATTTAATGAATGTTGCAGAGACAACAAAAGCAAAATTGGATATCACAAGTGTCATTTTATCAACGATTGGTTTTGGCTGTATATTATTGGGATTTAGTAGCGCAGGAAGCAAGGGATGGGATGATCCCGTTGTCATCACTGCAATACTCGTCGGAATGATCGTGTCGACTCTATTCTGTTTACGTCAAATGAAATCCAGCGATCCACTATTAAATTTATCTGTATTCAAGTATAAAGTTTTCACGCTTACATCCTTCATCAATGTATCAATTACGATGATCATGTATGCGGATTTAATTCTTTTACCAATCTACTTGCAGAATGGACGAGGTTTTACAGCATTTGAAGCAGGTTTACTGCTATTACCCGGAGCTGTGATTAATGCCTTCTTATCCCCTGTCACAGGTAAAATGTTTGATAAATATGGTGCTAAACCACTCTTTATTACAGGTTTGGTATTTATCATTGTGTCAATGTGGGGAGTCATAGATATAAGCGAATCCACAACCTATAGCTATATAATGGTTCGTACCATAATATTACGAATTGGCTTGAGCTTCATTACCATGCCATTAAATACAGCAGAGTTGAATGCTTTACCAAGAGAATTGGGTTCCCATGGTTCAGCTGTAAATAATACCATTCGCCAATTGTCAGGGGCCATCGGAACAGCAGTTGTCATCACAGTATATACAATGCAGGCAACTTCACACGCTTCTGAGCTATCAATGCAAAATGAAAACATTACAGCTATACAACTAGAGGCATTAGCCTCCATTTTTGGCTCAAGTGATGCCTATGTTTTCATGTTAGTCTTATCTTTTGTGGCGTTAATTTTTGCATGCTTCATGCCGGGAAAAGCCGCAATCAAAAAAAGCCAAGGTGAATCTCATAACTAAAATTATTAAATGAGTATTTAAAATAAAGCATATCCGGGAGATCCCGGATATGCTTTTTAATATTTTAGTTACACACATTTTCCGGGCATAAAAAAGACTCCCAACCAAAATGGTTGAGAGTCTTTGAAACGGTAATGGAATTAACGTTTTGAGAACTGAGGTGCACGACGTGCGCCTTTAAGACCGTATTTTTTACGCTCTTTCATACGTGGGTCACGAGTTAGTAAACCAGCAGTTTTAAGAGATGGACGGTATTCTGGATCAACTTGAAGCAATGCACGAGCGATACCGTGACGGATTGCTCCAGCTTGACCAGTGTATCCACCACCGCTAACGTTTACTAGAACGTCGTAATTTCCAGTAGTTTCTGTTGCAACTAGTGGTTGGTTTACAACTTCACGTAATGCTGCGAAAGGAATATATTCATTGATGTCACGACCGTTAATAACGATGCGACCTTCGCCTGGTACTAAACGTACACGAGCTACTGAGCTCTTACGGCGACCAGTACCATAATATTGAACTTGTGCCAAGATAGTAACCTCCTTAGTAATTATCCGCGTAATTCGTATACTTCTGGTTGTTGAGCAGCGTGTGGGTGCTCAGCTCCAGCGTATACGTGTAATTTTTTGTAGATTTGACGACCAAGAGAATTCTTTGGAAGCATACCTTTGATAGCAAGTTCAAGCATTCTCTCAGGGTAGTTTGTACGCATTTCAAGAGCAGTTCTAGTTTTAAGACCGCCTGGATGCATAGTGTGACGGTAATAAATTTTGTCAGTCAATTTTTTACCAGTCAAGTGGATTTTTTCAACATTGATTAGAATTACATGATCACCAGTGTCAATGTTCGGTGTAAAAGTTGGTTTATGTTTACCACGTAAGATGGATGCTACTTCAGTAGAAAGGCGACCCAAAGTTTTGCCTTCAGCGTCAATCACATACCATTTACGTTCTACTTCATTAGCTTTCGCCATAAATGTCGTACGCATGGTTAACCTCCTAAAAAACTTTTTAATTTTTTATATTTATTTTCAATCACAATAAACTTCCGGGGCTTATCGTGGGATTAAAATACATACCATATTATATTAACTTCTCCCAGATTCATTGTCAAGGGAATGTTACACTAGGATAAGTTGTCTATAAAACACTCTCTGCAACTCCATGAAAAGTTCAGTGTAGCGTCAAACCGCTCCATTACTGAGTTCATCTCGTTTCCCAGTTGTAAAAAAACTGGTATCACTTCGAAAATAATTTTATTTGTAAAAAACTTTCCATAAATATAAGCCTTGGGCTGGTGCTGTTTTCCCTGCAAAACTGCGGTCCTTTTTGGCCAAAATCCCGCTCATATCACGGGGTGACATCTTGCCGCTGCCGACATCCAGGAGCGTCCCAACCAAGATACGCACCATGTTATACAAAAAACCTTCGCCAACGAAGCGGAAAATCATGAAACCATCGCTCTCTTCAAAATCCATCACTTGTATCGTTCGAACTTTATCGACCACTTCCGTTTTAGCCGAACAAAAACTTGTAAAGTCATGTGTCCCGATCAAGTAGGAGATTGCTTCCTTCATCGCCTCCCCATCTAATGGGTAGGGATAATGATAAGAGTAATTTCGCTGGAACGGATCCCGCAGTTTCGAGCGGGCTATGATATACCGGTACTCTTTCCCAGTCGTATGGAACCTTGCATGAAAATCGTCAGGCACGATGTCGACTTCCAGAACGATGATATCGGTCGGAAGAAGGGCGCTGAACGCCTTTACCCAATTTTCCGTAGGGAATGTAAGGGGCGATTCAAAGTGAAGCACCTGCCCCTTTGCATGGACCCCTGAATCTGTCCTGCCTGAAGCAGTCACTTTTATAATTGTGCCTTTATGCATTTGGGCCAAGACTGCCTCGAATTCACTTTGTATGGTGCGCTTCTCAGGCTGCACCTGATAACCAGCAAAATCCGTGCCGTCATAAGCGATCACACATTTATATTTTGGCATAGTTCTCTTCCTTATTATGAACGTAATAAAAATAACATGACCGTTAGAACACCGATTGAGACCATCAAAAGACTATCACTCATCTTCCAGTTCAATTGGCGATATTTCGTGCGGCCTTCCCCGCCACGGTATCCTCTTGATTCCATGGCAGTTGCCAATTCCTCAGCCCGTTTGAACGAACTAACAAATAAAGGAACAAGCAGCGGTACAATCGATTTAACCCTGTCCTTTATCGGGCCAGATGAAAAGTCAACGCCCCTTGCAGTTTGAGCCTTCATGATTTTTTCCGTTTCCTCCATTAGCGTTGGAATGAAACGAAGGGCAATGGACATCATCAATGCCAGTTCATGTACAGGCATCTTCCACTTTTTCAAGGGCCCCAACAGCTCTTCCATCCCATCTGTAATGGATATCGGGGATGTCGTCAAAGTTAAAAGTGACGTAACAAGGATTAATAAAGTAAATCTTACTGATATGAAAAAACCTTGAATCAGACCGCCTTCATAGATTTCAAACCAACCGTATTCAAAAAGCAAATCCCCTTCTTTCGTAAAAAATATATGGAGAAGGAATGTAAATACAATCAAGAAAAAGATTGGTTTTAACCCATTATAAAGATAACGAAGCGGTATTTTGGAAAGAATGATCAAAAGGATGGTGAATACAGCAAGCAAACCGTAAGAAACGACATTATTCGCCAAAAAGACGACACAAACAAACAGGAACACGAGGAGCAATTTAGCCCTTGGATCCATCTTGTGCATCAGTGAATTTGCAGGGACATAACGCCCGATAATCATTTTATCCAGCATCAGCGGTTCCCCCGTTTCATGGCTTTATCTATTTCTATCGCTAAATCACCGATATTAAGACATGGATGATCAAATCGAACACCAAGTTCCTTCTGGAGCTTTAGCTGAAAGCGGACCGTATCAGGAACATCCAGGCCAAGCTCCATTAATTGTTCCGGCTCCGAGAAAATTTCCTGCGGGGTTCCTTTTTTGAACACCGTACCCTTATGCATGATAATGATGTCATCCGCGTACTTGGCTGCATCCTCCATGCTATGAGTCACCAGAATCGTTGAAATGCCTCTTGCTTTATGCAGATCATAAAACATATCCATGATTTCTTTGCGTCCTCGCGGATCCAGACCCGCTGTAGGCTCATCAAGCACCAATACTTCCGGCTCCATGGCAAGTACCCCAGCGATGGCCACCCGTCGCATTTGTCCGCCGGATAAGTCGAATGGAGATTTTTCTAGAACTTCCTCATTCAGTCCGACTTGCGCTATGGCTTTCCTGGCCAGTTTCTTAGCATCGATTTCAGAAACGCCAAAGTTCATCGGACCGAAACATATATCCTTTTCAACCGTTTCATCAAATAACTGATGTTCCGGAAACTGAAAAACAATTCCGACCTTTTGTCTTATTGGCCGCAAAGCCTTTTCTTTTCTTCCGGCTTCAATCGTCCGATCCCCAATGAAAACCCGACCCTTCGTCGGTTTTAAAAGAGCATTCAAATGCTGCAGTAGCGTGGATTTCCCGGACCCTGTATGCCCGATGATTGCGGTATAGGTTCCCGGCTCCATTGAAATATTGACATCATGAAGGGCTAGATGTTCAAAAGGAGTATTCACCTGATAGCGGTATTCTACATCATCGAGTGTAATTCGCATAAATCCTTCACCAACTCTTCCTCTGTCAAATGCCCATCAACTACACGAACACCATTTTTTTGTAACTCCTTGGTTAGTTTCACTGAAAAGGGAATATCCAGACCAAGAGCAATCAATTCTTCCTCTAACTCAAAAATATCCTGAGGCGATCCTTCACGATATAGCCGACCTTGGTTCATGACTATCATTCGATCAGCTTTCGCAGCTTCCTCAAGATCATGGGTGATTGATATGACAGTAATATCGTTTTCCTGCTTTAATTCCCTAACTGTTTCAAGCACTTCTTCACGGCCTCTTGGGTCAAGCATGGAGGTTGCTTCATCTAAGATGATTATGTCTGGCTGCAGGGCTATTACACCTGCTATGGCCACTCTTTGCTTTTGACCGCCGGATAGATGGTGCGGCTCTTGATTAAGAAAGGCATTCATTTTAACCTTATTTAACGCACCATGAACACGCTCCACCATAACCTGCTGAGAAACACCGGCGTTTTCTAAACCAAAAGCCACATCATCCTGAACTGTAGTGCCTACAAATTGATTATCTGGGTTTTGAAAAACCATGCCAATTTTCTGGCGTACATCCCAAACCGATTCTTCTGTCAAAAGTTGATCATTAATCGTAATGGTACCTGAGTTAGCGAACTGAAGACCATTCAGTAACTTCGCTAATGTCGACTTGCCAGAGCCATTATGTCCGACAATCGCAAGCCACTCCCCCTGATGAATATCAAAAGAAACATCATCCAAGGCGTTTCGAGACTGACCCTCATATTTAAAAACAATATTATTTAAAGAAACCAGCTTCTTCACCATGTGGCCCTCCTCATTCTCGACTGCACTCGTCTAAACTAACTCTGCTCACTCAATATAAATATAGTAGTTTTTCCTTCTGAAAATATAAAAAAACGCTGCACCCCTTCCACCGAAAGAATTTTCGGTAAATTAAGAGCAGCTAACAGCGGGCCTGTTACGAAAAACAGGTTATCTTATGATCGCTTATCAAAAGCGGGAAGGGATGCTTGAGCTAGACGTGAAGGCTCCCTGCATGATACAGGTTCCGCCAGCCATCGTAACACTCAATGCGAATTTCTAAAGTACAGAATTTCTATTTTAAAAAAAGAAAAAGGGCATAGAACAAGTGAGTATATTCATTTGTCCCGCCCTTTTTCATCGTTGTTATTAAACTAATTCAATAACCACGACTGGTGCACCGTCACCGCGGCGTGGACCAACTTTCATGATACGAGTGTATCCACCTTGACGTTCTTCATAACGTGGAGCCACGTCACTGAATAGTTTTTGAAGGGCATCTGTGCCATTCTCAGCGTCAGCGATTTCGTTACGGATGAAAGATGCAGCTTGACGGCGTGCATGCAAGTCACCACGTTTACCAAGAGTGATCATTTTATCTACTACAGAACGTAATTCCTTTGCACGTGCTTCAGTAGTTTCAATGCGCTCATGGATAATAAGATCCGTAGCTAAATCACGAAGTAATGCTTTACGTTGTGCGCTAGTGCGTCCTAACTTTCTGTAACCCATTAGAGATTCCCTCCTTTGTTGAAGTTCTATATTGTGTGTCTATAACAAGGCTCACAACATAATGGATTGATTCCGCCATGTTATCAGTCGTCTTTACGAAGACCTAAGCCTAATTCTTCTAGTTTCGCTTTCACTTCTTCAAGTGATTTACGTCCTAGATTACGTACTTTCATCATATCTTCTTCCGTTTTATGAGCTAGCTCTTGAACGGTATTGATTCCAGCACGTTTCAAGCAGTTGTAAGAACGAACAGAAAGGTCTAATTCTTCGATCGTCATCTCAAGAACTTTTTCTTTTTGATCTTCTTCTTTTTCAACCATGATTTCAGCATTTTGAGCTTCATCGGTTAAACCAACAAAGATATTTAAATGCTCTGTTAAAATCTTAGCTCCAAGTGCTACCGCTTCTTGCGGACCAGTACTGCCATCAGTCCAAACATCGAACGTTAACTTGTCAAAGTTAGACAACTGTCCAACACGTGTATTTTCAACTTGGAAAGATACGCGTGAAACTGGAGTGTAAAGAGCATCGATTGGAATTACACCAATTGGCTGGTCTTCTCTCTTGTTTTGAACAGCAGGAGTGTAGCCGCGGCCGCGACGTGCAGATAAACGCATACGCATATGACCGTTTTTACCAATTGTAGCAATATATAAATCCGGATTAAGAATTTCTACATCACTATCATGAGTGATATCAGCAGCCGTGATGACTCCTTCACCTTGAACGTCAATTTCCAGCGTCTTCTCTTCATCAGAGTAAATCTTAAGAGCTAGTTTTTTCACATTAAGAATGATAGATGTTACATCTTCCACGACGCCTTCAATTGTTGAGAACTCATGTAGCACTCCATCAATTTGTATAGCTGTGACAGCAGCACCTGGGAGTGAGGATAAAAGGATACGACGTAAGGAGTTACCCAATGTAGTACCATACCCACGCTCTAGTGGCTCTACGACGAATTTACCGTATTTGGTATCGTCGTTGATTTCAACCGTTTCGATTTTTGGTTTTTCTATTTCGATCATCAATAAACCCTCCTTCAAAACGTCAAAACCCCGGCAAGTAAAACGAATTCACTTAAACCGAAATTCCCCATGTATACGTTCCCGCTGTGCGCAACAACTGAAAATTAATCCTCTGTAAGAACGCAAACTCAGTATTATATCCCATTATTGACAGGAATACAAAATCTATACAGAAAAATTAAACACGGCGACGTTTTGGTGGACGGCATCCGTTATGTGGAACTGGAGTTACATCTTTAATTGCAGTTACTTCTAGGCCAGCAGCTTGAAGTGCACGAATAGCAGCCTCACGTCCAGCACCAGGTCCTTTAACTGTAACTTCAAGAGTTTTCATACCATGTTCAATTGATGTTTTAGCAGCTGTTTCAGCAGCCATTTGTGCAGCGAACGGAGTGGATTTACGAGATCCACGGAATCCTAGAGCTCCAGCACTTGACCAAGAAATAGCATTACCATGAGAGTCAGTGATCGTAACGATAGTGTTATTGAATGTTGAACGAATATGTGCAATACCAGTTTCTATATTCTTTTTCACACGACGTTTACGTGTATTAGTTTTACGTGCCATGAAAAGTAACCTCCTTTACTAATTATTTTTTCTTGTTAGCTACAGTACGACGAGGTCCTTTACGCGTACGAGCATTGTTTTTTGTATTTTGACCGCGAACAGGAAGACCACGACGGTGACGTAAACCACGGTATGAACCGATTTCCATTAAACGTTTGATGTTTAGGGAGATTTCACGACGAAGGTCGCCTTCTACTTTAAGCTTGTCAATGATATCACGAATTTTGTTCAATTCGTCTTCCGTTAAGTCACGAACGCGAGTTTCTTCAGAAACGCCTGCTTCTGCAAGAATCTTGATCGCTGTTTGTTTTCCAATACCATATATATATGTTAATGAGATAACAATACGTTTGTCACGGGGAATATCTACTCCAGCAATACGTGCCATGCTTGAGTGCACCTCCTTCTATTTAGCCTTGTTTTTGTTTATGTTTAGGGTTTTCGCAAATAACCATAACTTTACCTTTTCTGCGGATAACTTTACACTTTTCGCAGATTGGTTTGACTGATGGTCTGACTTTCATTGCTATCTAACCTCCTTATACAGATCGGAGCGAAACCGGATTATTTGAACCGGTATGTGATTCTGCCGCGAGTTAGATCATACGGGGAAAGCTCAACCGTAACTTTATCTCCAGGCAAAATGCGAATAAAGTGCATACGAATTTTACCGGATACATGAGCTAAAACAGTATGACCATTTTCTAATTCTACCTTAAACATTGCATTTGGCAAAGTCTCTTGTACTGTGCCTTCTACTTCAATTACATCATCTTTCGCCATTAAAGTGATTCTCCCTTCTCTATGCGTGAACCTATTAAAGGTACACATCTTTCCGTCAACATTACTACAGTCCAATCATCCTCATAAGTCTTACAATTCTGCATCAAGTATTCACCATTTTGTAGAACCAGGCTTTAACTGAGGACCTTTATCAGTTGGACCGAAATGAGGATTTTATGGGCCCTCATGTAAGTCTTGACCGATTCCGTGACCGACATACTCTCGAAATAGAGAAGCAATTAGTCTCGACATAGGTTTGAATAGCATGGGAGATGTTTGAAAGGCGCACGCCTGACATAGCTTCTTTCAACCCTCTATATCACGACTCTTTAGGAATCCCAATAGAGTCACTGCATTTCTTCATCAATTTTGCCGACCGGATATGTCCATGAAGATCACTTAAAAAGTAATCGCCCAATTCAGGGAATACCAAGTACAAGAACCTGATTAATAAATGTGCGAATGCTCTCGCGAAATCCATTATACCCTTTGTAATATAGGAATGCACCAAGTTTAACTAGTAAGTTATAAAAATGGTATGAATTTCATAAATCAATACGAATGATTAATTTTGTAAAGCACCAAGCAACACATCGATATTTTCAAATACCTTATTAATATCTTGCTGTCCGTTAATGTTGACCAAGTATCCTTTATCTCCGTAGAAATCAAGAAGTGGCTTGGTTTGTTTCAAATTCACATCTAAGCGATTTTGAACCGTTTCTGCATTATCGTCGGCACGTTGATATAATTCTCCGCCGCAGCGGTCG
This sequence comes from Bacillus sp. T-10(2022), assembly GCF_056502895.1. Taxonomy (NCBI): domain Bacteria; kingdom Bacillati; phylum Bacillota; class Bacilli; order Caryophanales; family Bacillaceae; genus Bacillus; species Bacillus sp. T-10(2022). The sequence goes on along the minus strand of NZ_CP113518.1, from coordinate 147,157 downwards.
CATACATCATCTTTAGCAGGAGGATTGAAAACAAGATGGTATGTCGCACCACATGATTTGCAAATACGACGTCCTGTCAATCTTTCCATTAAGATGCTTTTATCAACATCGATATTAATGACAAAATTCATTTTGCGATCTAAATCAGCAAGAATGCCCTCAAGTGCTTCCGCCTGTGCCACAGTACGTGGAAATCCATCAAGCAAAAATCCTTTGAGGCAGTCTTCCTTGCTTAACCGTTCACGTACGATGCCAATGGTAACTTCATCAGGTACCAACTCGCCTTTGTCCATGAATGATTTCGCCTTTAGACCTAATTCTGTTCCATCTTTGATAGCTGTTCGGAACATATCTCCAGTAGAGATATGAGGGATATTATATTTTTCTACGATTTGTTCAGCTTGAGTGCCCTTACCAGCACCAGGCAGACCCATTAACACTAGATTCAATTTTCTTCCCCCTCAAACTCTATAATGGGTAAAGGGAACAAGCCGTTCCCAAAACTCATTACTTTATAAAGCCTTTATAGTGTCTCTTCACAAGTTGTGATTCCAGCTGCTTCATCGTATCAAGGGCAACCCCCACTACGATCAGCAAACTGGTTCCACCAATCTGTGCAGATTGAGGCAGATCAGCAAGCTTAATGAAAAATACCGGTAAAACGGCAATGATGGCTAAAAATATAGAGCCTACAAACGTCAGACGGTATAAAACACGTGTTAAATATTCTTGTGTACTCTTACCTGGACGGATCCCAGGCACATAGCCACCTTGCTTTTTCAAATTCTCAGCCATTTGTTCAGGGTTAACCTGAATGAATGCATAAAAATACGCAAAAGCAATGATAAGAGCAACATATATGATCATACCAATTGGCTTGGTATAATCAAGATTTGTTGATATCCAACTAGTCACGCTGTTCTTTCCAAAGAAAGAAGCGATTGTAGTGGGAGTAATGATAAATGCCATTGCAAAGATTACCGGAATAACCCCCGCAGCATTTACTTTCAATGGTAAATGAGTAGACTGGCCACCCATTTGTGTACGACCTACCGCAGCACGTTTCGCATACTGAATAGGAATTTTACGTAATGCCTGCTGAATGAAGATAACAGCAACCACGATTGCTAATACTGCTAAAACAATGAGGATAATCGTTATGATTCGTAAGAATAATTGATCACCGGCATTTTCAAATTGTTGGGCGTAAATCTGATTTGCCGTAGTTGGCAAACTAGCTACGATACCAGCAAAGATGATGATGGAGATCCCATTACCCACACCCTTAGCAGTGATCAGCTCCCCTAACCACAAAAGAAAAGCTGTTCCTGCCGTTAAGACAGTCGCAATAAGCAAGTATGTTGCAATTCCAGGATTTTCAATCAACTGTCCACCTGACATATTATTGAACCCATAAGACATACCAACAGCTTGGATAAATCCTAGGATAATAGTGAAGTAACGAGTGAATTGAGCTAATTTACGGCGCCCTGCTTCCCCTTGTTTAGACCATTCAGTGAACTTAGGAACAACATCCATCTGTAACAGCTGAACGATGATGGATGCCGTGATGTAAGGCATGATACCCATCGCTAATATCGAAAAGTTTTGCAGTGCTCCGCCGCCAAAGGTATTTAAAAGACCGATGACGCTCAGCTGGTCCTGTTCAGCGAGAAAATCGGCATTCACATGCGGTACAGGTATAAATGTACCGATGCGATAGACGATTAACATTAGTAGGGTAAAAATAATCTTATTCCTTATTTCACCCACGCGCATAAAATTGGAGATCGTGCGAAACATTAGATCACCTCTGTATTACCGCCAGCAGCTTCGATAGCTTCTTTAGCAGTAGACGAGAATTTGTGAGCTTTAACAGTAAGCTTTTTCTCAATGCTTCCTTTGGCAAGAATTTTGATTCCTGCTTTTTCTTTACTTACAACCCCAGTCTCAAGTAAAAGAGCTGGTGTTACTTCAGTACCGTCTTCGAAAAGATTTAACGTATCAAGATTCACGATAGCATAGTCTTTACGGTTGATGTTGGTAAATCCACGTTTAGGTAAACGTCTGAATAGAGGAGTTTGACCCCCTTCAAATCCAAGACGCACACCGCCGCCGGAGCGAGCGTTTTGTCCTTTGTGTCCTTTACCTGCTGTTTTACCGTTACCAGATCCAATACCGCGACCTTTACGTTTACGTTCTTTACGAGAACCTTCTGCAGCTTTTAACTCATGAAGTTTCATGTTGGCACCTCCTTGTTAAGTTAAAAATTATTTTATTGTTCTTTTACAGTAACAAGATGAGCAACTTTGGTAATCATACCGCGAATCGCAGGGTTATCTTCTTGAACAACCGTTTGATGCATTTTGCGTAAACCCAAAGTGTTAACTGTAACACGTTGATCTTCAGGACGACCAATCAAGCTGCGAGTGAGGGTGATTTCTAATTTATTAGCCATAATTCGATTTCCCTCCTTATCCTAACAGTTCTTGTACTGATTTTCCACGTAACTTAGCTACGTCTTCAGCACGTTTCAATTGCTTCAATCCTTCAATTGTTGCGCGAACCATATTAATAGGTGTATTAGTACCTAGTGATTTAGACAAGATATCGCTAACTCCGCCTAATTCAAGTACCGCACGAACAGGACCACCAGCAATTACTCCTGTACCTTCAGAAGCTGGTTTCAATAGAATGTGACCTGCGCCATAGCGACCGTTCACAAGATGAGGAATAGTAGTACCAACCATCGGTACAGTAATTAGATTTTTCTTAGCATCCTCAATAGCTTTACGGATAGCATCCGGAACTTCTTGAGCTTTACCAGTACCAAATCCAACATGACCATTTTTATCACCAACAACAACTAGTGCAGTGAAACGGAAACGACGTCCGCCTTTAACAACTTTAGCTACACGATTAACTGTAACTACGCGTTCTTCAAGTTCTAATTTATTAGGATCAATGCTACGCATCTGTTATGTCCCTCCTTATCCATTAAAATTCTAAGCCGTTTTCACGAGCAGCGTCAGCCAATGCTTTTACACGACCATGGAAGAGGTAACCACCGCGGTCAAACACCACAGCTTTGAAACCTTTTTCAACAGCACGTTTCGCAATAAGTTCGCCAACTTTTTGAGCTGCTTCAGCATTGCTACCTGCTTCGATATTGATCTCTTTATCAAGAGTTGAAGCACTTGCCAATGTTACGCCTTTTGCATCGTCAATTAATTGTGCGTAAATGTGTTTGTTTGAACGAAACACATTTAAACGAGGACGAGCTTCTGTTCCAGAAAGCTTAGCACGTACACGCGCATGTCTTTTCTGACGAGTAGCATTTTTATCAAGCTTCGTAATCATTTACGTCACTCCTTTCGTTTACTTATGCGGCATTACTTACCAGTTTTACCTTCTTTACGACGAACGAATTCGCCTTCGTAACGGATACCTTTACCTTTATACGGCTCAGGCGGGCGAACATCACGGATATTAGCTGCTAGAGCTCCTACACGTTCTTTGCTTGCACCTTTGATGATTACTTTTGTATTAGAAGGAACTTCGACTTCAACGCCAGCTTCTGGCTCTATTTCTACAGGGTGGGAATATCCTACGTTAAGGACAAGCTTGTTACCTTGCTTTTGTGCACGGTACCCAACCCCAATAAGTTCAAGTGATTTTACGAAACCTGTTGATACACCTTCAACCATGTTAGAGATAAGTGCGCGAGTAGTACCGTGTAAAGAACGGTGAGCCTTCTCGTCAGACGGACGTGTAACAGTTAACACGTTCTCTTCAACAACGATTGAAAGGTCAGGATTGAATGATCTAGTTAATTCACCTTTAGGTCCTTTAACAGTTACTTCACTTCCAGTAATAGTAACTGTCACGCCTGCAGGGATTTCAATAGGTTTTTTACCTATACGAGACATAATGTGCACCTCCATTCTTGTGAAAATGTATTACCAAACGTATGCTAAAACTTCTCCGCCAACTTGTTTAGAGCGAGCTTCCTTGTCTGTTAAAACTCCGTGAGAAGTAGAAACAATTGCGATACCTAAACCGTTAAGAACGCGTGGTACCTCTCCAGTTTTTGCATATACACGCAAACCAGGTTTGCTGATACGTTTTAGACCAGTGATAACACGTTCGTTGTTTGCACCGTATTTTAAGAAGATACGGATGATACCTTGTTTGTTGTCTTCGATTAATTCAAAGTCACGTACGAAGCCTTCACTTTTTAAGATCTCAGCAATTTCCTTTTTGATCTTTGAAGCAGGAACTTCCAGTTTTTCGTGACGAACCATATTCGCATTACGGATGCGAGTAAGCATATCTGCAATAGGATCTGTCATGACCATTATATTTTACCTCCTTCCCAAACTCGGGTTTTACCAGCTAGCTTTTTTAACGCCAGGAATTTGTCCTTTATATGCAAGTTCGCGGAAACAAATACGACAAAGTTTAAATTTACGTAGTACTGAATGTGGACGTCCGCAACGTTCGCAACGTGTATATTCTTGTACTTTAAACTTCTGTTCGCGTTTTTGCTTTACGATCATAGACTTTTTAGCCACGATTTCGCCTCCCTTTATTTAGAGATTACTTTTGGAACGGCATTCCAACTTGAGTAAGTAGTTCACGAGCTTCTTCGTCAGTGTTGGCAGTCGTTACGATAACGATGTCCATACCACGAACTTTGCTCACTTTATCGTAATCAATCTCAGGGAAGATAAGTTGTTCTTTAACGCCTAATGTATAGTTCCCACGTCCGTCAAAGGATTTCTTTGAAACGCCGCGGAAATCACGTACACGCGGTAAAGATACAGATACTAGCTTATCAAGGAATTGATACATACGCTCTCCACGTAATGTAACTTTCGCTCCGATAGGCATACCTTCACGCAAACGGAAACCTGCGATTGATTTTTTTGCTTTTGTTATAACTGGTTTTTGACCAGTGATCAATGTAAGTTCTTCAACAGCTGTATCTAAAGCTTTCGAGTTAGAAACTGCGTCACCCACACCCATGTTAATAACGATTTTCTCAATGTTTGGTACTTGCATTACTGATTGATAGTTGAATTTACCCATCAATGACGGTGTAATTTCACTTCTGAATTTTTCTTTAAGGCGGCTCATTGCTTAGTGTACCTCCCTTCATTTATGACTTATTTATCTAAAGATTCACCTGATATTTTAGCTACGCGTACTTTTTTACCATTTTCGATCTTATATCCAACACGAGTCGGTTTACCTGATTTAGGATCAAGTGGCATTACATTGGATACGTGAATAGCAGCTTCTTTGCTTATAATTCCACCTTGTGGATTAAGTTGAGATGGCTTGGAATGCTTTTTCACGATGTTAATTCCTTCAACAAGCACACGATTTTGTTTCGGATATGCAGAAAGAATTGTTCCTTGTTTGCCTTTGTCCTTACCAGAGATGACTACGACTTTGTCACCTTTTTTAACATGCATTAGCTTGGCACCTCCTTGAAAGGCTTTATACAAATTTTACATATTATAGAACTTCTGGAGCAAGAGAAACGATTTTCATGAAACTATTGTCACGTAATTCACGAGCAACAGGTCCAAAAATACGCGTTCCACGTGGGCTCTTATCGTCACGGATAATTACACATGCGTTTTCATCGAAACGAATGTAAGAACCGTCAGGACGACGCATACCACGTTTTGTACGGACAACAACAGCCTTAACGACTTCACCTTTTTTAACAACGCCTCCTGGTGTTGCCTGTTTGACTGTACAAACGATGATATCACCGATGTTTGCAGTTTTACGGCCAGAACCACCTAGGACTTTAATTGTTAGCACTTCACGAGCACCAGAATTGTCAGCGACTTTTAAACGAGATTCTTGTTGAATCATGTACGGTACCTCCCTTCGGAATTAGCTTAATCCGAACTATATTAAATGATTACTGCTTTTTCTACTACTTCTACAAGACGGAAGCGTTTTGTAGCTGAAAGTGGACGAGTTTCCATGATACGTACTACGTCGCCTGCTTTAGCTTCGTTTAGCTCGTCATGAGCTTTAAACTTTTTAGAGTATTTCACGCGTTTACCGTATAAAGAATGCTTTTTATAGGTTTCTACAACAACTGTAACTGTTTTATCCATTTTGTCGGATACTACGCGTCCAGTGTAGATTTTGCGTTGGTTGCGTTCGCTCATTCTGCAAACCTCCATTCATTATCGATTAGTGACACCGATCTCTCTTTGACGAACAACTGTTTTCATACGAGCAATCGATTTGCGAACTTCACGGATGCGAGCTGTATTTTCAAGTTGTCCAGTAGCTAACTGGAAACGAAGATTAAATAGTTCTTCTTTAAGAGATTTTAGTTTTTGTTCAATTTCAGCAGTGGTTAGATCTTTGATTTCATTAGCTTTCATTTGTTTCACCACCAATTTCCTCTCTTTTTACAAACTTGCATTTGATTGGAAGTTTGTGTGCTGCAAGGCGCAATGCTTCTCTTGCCACCTCTTCAGATACACCAGAGATTTCAAACATAACTTTGCCCGGTTTAACTACTGCTACCCAACCTTCAGGAGCACCTTTACCGGAACCCATCCGTACTTCAAGCGGCTTAGCTGTGTAAGGTTTGCTTGGGAAGATTTTGATCCAAACTTTCCCTCCACGTTTCATATAACGAGTCATCGCAATACGAGCTGCTTCGATTTGACGGTTCGTGATCCAGGAAGCTTCTTGAGCTTGAAGTCCAAATTCTCCGAAATGAACTTCAGTGCCGCCTTTAGCCATCCCTCTCATCTTACCGCGGTGTTCACGACGGTATTTTACGCGTTTTGGCAATAACATATTATTTTCCTCCTTCCTCAGATTTCTTCTTAGTAGGAAGAACTTCTCCACGGTAGATCCAAACTTTCACGCCTAGCTTACCGTAAGTAGTATCTGCTTCAGCATGAGCATAATCTATGTCTGCACGAAGTGTGTGAAGTGGAACTGTTCCTTCGCTGTAATGTTCAGCACGAGCAATATCAGCACCGCCAAGACGACCAGAAACTTGTGTTTTGATTCCTTTTGCTCCAGAACGCATAGTACGTTGGATAGCTTGCTTTTGAGCGCGACGGAATGAAACACGGTTTTCTAATTGACGAGCGATGTTTTCTGCAACCAATTTTGCATCAAGATCTGCTCTTTTAATTTCGATGATATTGATATGAACTCTTTTGCCAGTCAACTGGTTCAAAGCTTTACGAAGTGCTTCGACCTCAGTACCGCCTTTACCGATAACCATTCCTGGTTTAGCAGTGTGGACAGATACATTGATACGGTTAGCTGCACGCTCGATTTCAACTTTTGAAACAGAAGCATCATTTAGACGTTTCGCGATATATTCACGAACTTTGATGTCTTCATGCAAAAGAACTGCGTAGTCTTTATCAGCGTACCATTTGGATTCCCAGTCACGGATTATCCCGATACGCATACCGATTGGATTTACCTTTTGACCCACAGATTACCCCTCCTTCTTTTCTGATACAACGATTGTAATATGACTAGTACGTTTGTTAATTGCACTCGCACGACCTTGAGCGCGAGGACGGAAACGTTTTAATGTTGGTCCTTCGTTAACGTATGCCTCTGAAACGACTAGGTTATTAATATCCATTTCGTAGTTGTGTTCTGCATTTGCGATAGCAGATTTCAGAATTTTTTCTACGACTGGAGAAGCAGATTTTGGTGTTAAGCGAAGAATCGCTACTGCTTCACCTACTTGTTTTCCTCGAATTAAATCTGCGACTAAACGCACTTTACGAGGAGCAATACGAACTGTTTTAGCGACAGCTTTAGCTTGCATGAGATGCCCTCCTCTCATTAACGTCTTGTTTTCTTGTCATCACTTGCGTGACCTTTATAAGTGCGTGTAGGCGCGAATTCGCCTAGTTTGTGACCTACCATATCTTCTGTTACATAAACCGGCACATGCTTACGACCGTCATAAACGGCGATTGTGTGTCCGATGAATTGCGGGAAGATTGTTGAGCGACGAGACCAAGTTTTTACTACCTGTTTCTTGTCAGCTTCATTTAATTTTTCAACTTTTACCAATAAATGATCATCAACAAAAGGCCCTTTTTTTAAGCTACGACCCATGCGAGTACCTCCCTTCGTGACTGTTCTACGGTTCTATATATGAACCGTAGCTCAATCCCGTTATTTTTTACGACGACGTACGATAAATTTATCGGATTTGTTTTTCTTCTTACGAGTTTTGAATCCAAGAGTAGGTTTACCCCATGGAGACATTGGTGATTTACGTCCGATTGGCGCTTTACCTTCACCACCACCGTGTGGGTGATCATTCGGGTTCATTACAGATCCACGAACTGTTGGGCGTTTACCTAACCAACGGTTACGGCCAGCTTTACCAATGTTGATAAGTTCATGTTGTTCATTACCAACTTGACCGATTGAAGCACGGCAAGTAGCAAGAATCATACGAACCTCACCTGAGTTTAAACGTACAAGTACATAACGACCTTCTTTACCAAGTACTTGAGCAGATGTTCCTGCTGAACGGACTAATTGTCCACCTTTTCCTGGTTTAAGTTCGATGTTATGAATTACTGTACCAACTGGGATGTTAATAAGAGGAAGTGCGTTACCCACTTTGATGTCAGCTTCTGGACCTGACATAACTTCCAAACCTACTTCTAGGTTTTTCGGAGCTAGGATATAACGTTTTTCTCCATCAACGTAATTAATTAATGCAATGTTTGCAGAACGATTTGGATCGTACTCAATAGTAGCAACGCGTCCTGGTATACCATCTTTATTCCGTTTGAAATCGATGATACGGTATTGACGCTTGTGGCCGCCACCTTGATGACGAACTGTTAACTTACCTTGGTTATTACGGCCGCCTTTGCTGTGTAAAGGAGCAAGTAATGATTTTTCCGGTTTGTCTGTAGTGATCTCAGCAAAATCGGAAGTTGTCATATTACGTCGACCGTTAGAGGTAGGTTTATACTTCTTAATCGCCATTTGTATTTCCCTCCTTCTCTAATGAATTAAGCCTCGAATAGCTCGATTTCTTTGCTGTCAGCAGTTAATTTAACAATAGCTTTACGGCGCTTGTTAGTATAGCCTGCATGTTTGCCCATGCGTTTGAATTTACCTTTGTAGTTCATGATGTTTACTTTCTCAACTTTAACGCCGAAAATTTCTTGAACAGCATCTTTAACTTGAGTTTTATTAGCTCTAACATCAACTTCAAAAGTATATTTCTTTTCAGCCATTATGTCTGAAGAGCGTTCAGTGATTACGGGGCGCTTAATGATATCGCGTGCATCCATTATGCAAGCACCTCCTCTACTTTTTCGACAGCTGATTTAGTCAAGATCAATTTGTTGTGTGAAACAACATCAAGAACATTAAGACCATCAGCTTCAACTACAGTAACACCAGGGATGTTACGTGCAGAAAGAGCAACTTTCTCATCTAAACCGTCAGTAACTACCAACGTTTTAGTATCAACAGAAAGGTTTTTAAGTACAGCTACAAACTCTTTTGTTTTTGGAGCTTCGAAAGACAAGCTTTCAAGTACCAAAATGTTCTCTTCCAATGCCTTTGCAGACAATGCAGATTTAATAGCTAAACGACGTACCTTTTTAGGTAGCTTGTAAGCGTAAGATCTTGGAGTTGGTCCAAAAACAACGCCACCGCCACGCCATTGTGGAGAACGGATAGAACCTTGACGCGCACGTCCAGTTCCTTTTTGTTTCCAAGGTTTACGTCCACCGCCTGCAACTTCAGAACGGTTTTTAACTTTATGAGTTCCTTGACGTAAGGAAGCTCGTTGCATGATGATTGCTTCAAATAATACGTGATTATTAGGTTCGATACCAAAGATGGATTCATTTAGTTCGATGTCGCCAACTTGTGAACCTGTTTGGTTGAACAATGTAACTTTTGGCATTCTATTGCTCCTCCTTTCTCAGAAATTACTTTGCTTTAACAGCAGATTTAACTTTGATCAATGCTTTTCTAGCACCAGGTACATTACCTTTGATCAATAGTAGGTTACGTTCAACATCAACTTTAACGATAGCTAAGTTTTGAACAGTGATTTGCTCTCCACCCATACGTCCTGGTAAAAGTTTACCTTTGAATACGCGGTTTGGAGCTACAGGACCCATTGAACCTGGGCGACGGTGGTAACGAGAACCATGAGACATAGGTCCGCGAGATTGTCCATGACGCTTGATAGAGCCTTGGAATCCTTTACCTTTTGAAATTCCTGATACATCTACTAAATCGCCTTCAGCGAAAATACTTACATTGACTTCTTGACCGATCTCATATTCAGTAAGATCCGTTCCGCGGAATTCGCGAATGAAGCGCTTAGGAGTAGTATTTGCTTTTTCAACATGGCCCTTTTCAGGTTTGTTAGAAAGCTTTTCACGTTTGTTTTCAAAACCAACTTGAACTGCTTCATAGCCATCAGTTTCAACAGTTTTCTTTTGAAGAACCACGTTATTAGCAGCTTCGATAACTGTTACCGGAATAAGTTCACCGTTTTCAGCAAAAACTTGAGTCATACCGATTTTTCTTCCTAAGATTCCTTTGGTCATAAGTCACACCTCCTAGAGTAATTGTTCATATTTATATGAATTATAATTTGATTTCAATGTCAACGCCTGATGGTAAATCTAAACGCATCAATGAATCAACTGTTTGTGGAGTTGGATTAACGATGTCGATTAGACGTTTATGCGTACGCATTTCGAATTGTTCACGAGAATCTTTGTATTTATGAACCGCACGTAGGATCGTATATACCGATCTTTCAGTAGGTAATGGAATTGGACCAGATACAGCCGCACCAGAACGTTTTGCAGTTTCAACAATTTTCTCAGCAGATTGATCAAGAATTCTGTGATCATATGCTTTTAAACGGATACGAATTTTTTGTTTTGCCATAATTTTCCCTCCTTTTCGCCTATTTTGAAATAGACCTTCTCAATGGAAATTTCCCACACACTCGCCATGGCAAAGCGGCCGGGTGTGTCAGCAACCTTCCATATCATCGCAGTCAAAGACCAACATTGTCTATTATACATAAAACACAAGCAGAACGCAAGTTAAACTTGAATTTTTCTTGTGCAGCACACTTTTATTATTATACATACTATCACAAGTATTTACAAGTACATTCTATATGGTCTTTCATATCCATTTTCTTCAATTCGATAATCCTCATGATACCGATTAAATACACTTCACTTTTACAGGTATTATAGAAGAAAGATTCAATATTCTTTAGAAAAAGAAAAGAAGCAGATGGCGTCCCATCTGCTTCTTCCGGAAGGCGTCCCTTCCAATATTGTTTTACGAATCAATTATTCTTGGATTGTAGCAACTACGCCAGCGCCTACAGTACGTCCACCCTCACGGATAGAGAATTTAGTACCTTCTTCGATAGCGATTGGAGCGATAAGTTCTACAGTCATTTCAATGTTGTCTCCAGGCATAACCATTTCTACGCCTTCAGGAAGGTTACAAATACCAGTTACGTCAGTTGTACGGAAGTAGAACTGAGGACGGTAGTTTGTAAAGAATGGAGTGTGACGTCCACCTTCTTCTTTAGAAAGAACATAAACTTCAGCTTTGAACTTTGTGTGTGGAGTGATTGTGCTTGGTTTAGCAAGTACTTGTCCACGTTGGATATCTTCACGGGATACACCACGAAGTAGTGCACCGATGTTGTCACCAGCTTCAGCATAGTCAAGAAGTTTACGGAACATCTCAACACCAGTTACTGTTGTTGGTTTAGACTCTTCGTTGAATCCGATGATGTCAACAACGTCACCGACTTTAACTTGTCCACGCTCAACACGACCAGTAGCAACTGTTCCACGACCAGTGATTGAGAATACATCCTCAACTGGCATCATGAATGGTTTGTCAGTGTCACGAGTTGGTTCTGGGATATACTCGTCAACAGCTGTCATTAATTCATGAATTTTTTCTTCCCATGCTGCTTCTCCTTGAAGAGCTTTTAGTGCAGATCCTTTGATAACTGGAATGTCATCGCCAGGGAATTCGTATTCAGATAGAAGATCACGGATTTCCATTTCTACTAATTCAAGAAGTTCTTCGTCATCTACCATGTCGCATTTGTTCATGAATACTACTAGGTATGGTACACCTACTTGACGAGAAAGAAGGATGTGCTCACGAGTTTGAGGCATTGGGCCATCAGCAGCAGATACTACTAAGATTCCGCCGTCCATTTGTGCAGCACCAGTGATCATGTTTTTAACATAGTCAGCATGTCCTGGGCAGTCAACGTGTGCATAGTGACGAGTAGCTGTTTCGTACTCAACGTGTGCAGTAGAGATTGTGATACCACGTTCTCTTTCTTCTGGAGCACCATCGATTTGGTCATAAGCGCGAGCTTCTGCGCCACCAGATTTAGCAAGTACAGTTGTGATTGCAGCAGTTAGAGTTGTTTTACCATGGTCAACGTGACCAATTGTTCCAACGTTAACGTGCGGTTTTGAACGATCAAATTTAGCTTTTCCCATTAGGAATTCCTCCTTAAAATTATAAATAAAAGATTAAGTATATAAGGGCTGTGAAAGAAGACTAATTCTTCCATCACAGCTTACATAAGATAGTTATACTTTAATAAGAGATGAAAATCAATTATTCACCTTTATTTTTTTTGATGATTTCTTCAGAAATGCTCTTAGGTACTTCTTCATAATGATCGAAGTGCATAGAGAATGTTCCGCGTCCTTGAGTGTTAGAACGTAAAGATGTAGCATATCCGAACATTTCAGATAGTGGAACCATCGCTTTAACCATTTGCGTGTTACCGCGAGCTTCCATACCTTCTACACGACCACGACGAGATGTGATATCTCCCATGATGTCGCCTAGGTAATCTTCTGGAATAACTACTTCCACTTTCATGATAGGTTCAAGGATGACAGGACTACATTTAGATGCTGCATTTTTTAGTGCCATTGATGCAGCGATTTTAAATGCCATTTCATTGGAGTCAACGTCATGGTAAGATCCGTCGAATAATTTTGCTTTGATGTCGACTAGCGGGTAACCAGCAAGTACACCACGGTCAAGTGAATCAACTAATCCAGCTTGTACAGCAGGGATGTATTCACGTGGTACTACACCACCGACGATAGCATTTTCAAATTCGAAACCTTTACCTTCTTCGTTTGGACCAAATTCGATCCATACGTGTCCGAATTGTCCACGACCACCAGATTGGCGAACGAATTTACCTTCAACTTTAGCTGAACCACGGAAAGTTTCACGGTATGCTACTTGAGGAGCACCAACGTTTGCTTCCACTTTGAATTCACGACGCATACGGTCAACAAGGATGTCCAAGTGAAGTTCACCCATACCAGCGATGATTGTTTGACCAGTTTCTTGGTCAGTATGCGCACGGAATGTTGGATCTTCATCTTGTAGCTTTTGTAAAGCTTGAGACATTTTGTCTTGGTCTGCTTTTGATTTCGGTTCAACTGATAGTGAGATAACTGGCTCTGGGAACACCATGGATTCAAGAATTACTTGGTTCTTGTCATCACATAGAGTATCTCCAGTTGTAGTATCTTTCAATCCGACTGCAGCTGCGATATCCCCTGCGTATACAGTAGAGATTTCTTCACGGCTGTTAGCGTGCATTTGAAGGATACGTCCAATACGTTCACGTTTTCCTTTAGTTGAGTTGATTACATAAGATCCTGATTCTAATGTACCTGAGTACACACGGAAGAATGTAAGTTTACCAACGTAAGGGTCAGTCATAACTTTAAACGCTAAAGCTGAGAACGGTTCAGAATCATCTGAATGACGTTCCACTTCTTCTTCTGAATCCGGTAATGTACCTTTGATAGCTGGTACATCCAATGGAGATGGAAGGAAGTCGATAACGTTATCAAGCATTAATTGAACACCTTTGTTTTTGAAAGCTGATCCGCAAATAACAGGGAAGAACTCAACATTAACGGTTGCTGTACGAATAGCTGCTTTCAATTCAGCAATGCTGATTTCTTCGCCGCCAAGGTATTTTTCCATTAAGTCTTCATTTACTTCCGCTACTGCTTCAATTAACTTTTCACGGTACTCTTCAGCTAATTCCCGGTGTTCTTCAGGAATTTCACCGACAGTGATGTCAGTTCCTAGGTCATTACCATAGAAATGAGTTTTCATTTCAATAAGGTCGATGATTGCAGAGAATTGATCCTCTGCTCCGATTGGTAACTGAACTGGGTGAGCGTTAGCTTGTAAACGATCGTGGATTGTTCCAACTGAATACAAGAAATCTGCACCGATTTTGTCCATTTTATTTACGAATACAACACGTGGTACACCGTAAGTTGTAGCTTGGCGCCAAACTGTTTCAGTTTGAGGCTCAACACCTGATTGGGCATCAAGTACAGCTACAGCTCCATCAAGTACGCGCAAAGAGCGTTCAACTTCAACTGTGAAGTCTACGTGTCCTGGTGTATCGATGATGTTTACACGGTGACCTTTCCACTGTGCAGTTGTTGCAGCGGAAGTGATCGTGATTCCGCGTTCTTGTTCCTGTTCCATCCAGTCCATTTGAGATGCACCTTCGTGCGTTTCACCAATTTTGTGGATTTTACCAGTGTAATATAGAACACGTTCTGTTGTTGTCGTTTTACCGGCATCGATGTGAGCCATGATACCGATATTACGAGTGTTTGCTAAGGAGAACTCTCTTGCCATTTGTCTTTCTCCTTCCTTCTATAAGGATTTTATAGTGATTGATCTTACCAGCGATAATGTGCGAAAGCTTTGTTGGCTTCAGCCATTTTGTGTGTATCTTCACGTTTCTTAACTGCTGCTCCAGTATTGTTGGCAGCATCCATGATTTCATAAGCTAAACGCTCTTCCATCGTTTTTTCTCCACGAAGGCGAGAGTAGTTTACTAACCAACGAAGTCCTAGAGTCGATTTGCGATCTGGACGCACCTCAACTGGTACTTGGTAGTTAGCTCCACCCACACGGCGTGCTTTTACTTCTAGTACAGGCATGATGTTTTTAAGTGCTTGATCGAAAACTTCGATCGGCTCATTGCCAGTACGTTCTTTGATTAAATCAAATGCAGAGTAAAGAATTTTTTGTGATTTACCTCTTTGTCCATCAACCATTAATTTGTTGATTAAGCGAGTCACAAGTTTTGAATTATATATTGGATCTGGTAATACGTCTCTTTTCGTTACAGGTCCTTTACGAGGCATTGTATTTCCTCCTTTCAAGAAAGTTCAATTTTTGTTTAAGATTATTTTTTTGCTGCTTTCGGACGCTTAGTACCGTATTTAGAACGGCCTTGCATACGATTGTTAACTCCAGCTGTATCAAGAGCACCACGTACGATATGGTAACGTACCCCTGGTAAATCTTTTACACGACCGCCACGGATAAGAACCACGCTGTGTTCTTGTAGGTTGTGACCGATACCTGGGATATAAGCTGTTACCTCGATACCGTTTGTTAAACGTACACGCGCATATTTACGTAACGCGGAGTTTGGTTTTTTCGGTGTCATAGTACCCACACGAGTGCAAACACCACGTTTTTGCGGAGATGATACGTTAGTTTGTGCTTTTTTAAAGCTGTTGTAGCCTTTGTTAAGTGCCGGAGATTTTGAATTAACCTCTTTAGACTCGCGTCCTTTACGCACTAATTGATTAATAGTAGGCATTACATTTTTCCTCCCTTCACGTTTTCATTTCTAGTACCACACATCCAGGTGGTTCATAAATGGGTAAAAACAAAGTCTTTGCAAATATTATTGCAAAAACATCTTTACTTTTTGATGGCAACAGTTGCTGCTCCGACATCAATACCACATGCTTTGCCAAGCATTCTCATCGAATCAACATATGTGATAGGAACATCCAATTCTTTGGCAGTCTCAACGACACGCCCAGTCAAGTATATATCTGCATCATCAGCGATGATAACTTCTTGAATTAAATTGTTTTTAAGAGCTCTAACTGCTTGCTTCGTCCCTATAATCACTGACTTTGCCTGTATTACTTTTTCATAAGACATGGTCCATATCCTCCAAAGTTACAGGGTAACATAGGAGCACCTTTGCTATAGTATCATTATTAGTCGGATACTGTCAACTTCTTTCAAAAAAATAATTCTAGCAAAAGGTTTTCCTTACATAATTCTATCAAGATTATTAATTTGCCTAAACGGAATATATCAAATCCTCATAGGGCTTTTCAGCCGGCCATGAGTAATAAGAGAGACCAGCTCAATAAATTCTGATCCTTCAGCTCCAATAGTAAACAGGAGAGCGGTTTTCAGTATAAATGATTGAGCTGGTCCATTTTCCTTTAATCCACTGTTACTGTATCGGCACTTTCGTCACCAACGACGACAGGGTTTGCTTTTCTGTATCTAAGCATTCCCGTTCCTGCTGGGACAAGTTTACCGATGATGACATTTTCTTTAAGACCAAGCAATTCATCACGTTTTCCTTTTATTGCTGCATCAGTCAAGACTCTAGTCGTTTCTTGGAATGACGCTGCGGACAAGAAGGAATCCGTTTCTAGAGATGCTTTTGTGATACCTAGCAATACAGGGCGGCCTGTAGCTGGTAATTTGTTGGTCAGCAATGCATCTGTGTTTGCAGTAGTGAACTGGTTAACATCCAATAATGTTCCTGGAAGCACTTCAGTTTCACCTGCATCAAGCACACGGACTTTACGCATCATTTGTCTAACCATTACCTCGATATGTTTATCACCGATTTCAACACCTTGCATCCGGTATACTTTTTGAACTTCATGAAGCAGGTATTCCTGAACAGTAAGCACGTCTGTAACCTTCAGCAATTCTTTCGGATCGATGGAACCCTCCGTCAACTCTTCACCACGACGGACAGGTGTATCAACAGTTACTCTTAGACGCGCTGTGTACGGCGCAGTATACGTGCGTGATTCAACAGCACCCTGAACGACGATTTCCTGTTGTTTATCCCGAATTTCATTGATCGAAACAATCGTTCCTTCGATTTCAGAAATGACAGCTTGACCTTTAGGATTTCTCGCCTCAAATATTTCTTGGATACGAGGAAGACCTTGAGTGATATCATCCCCGGCAACCCCACCTGTATGGAACGTACGCATCGTCAACTGTGTACCAGGTTCTCCGATGGATTGAGCGGCAATAATACCGACTGCTTCGCCCACTTCAACTTCTTGACCGGTAGCCAAGTTGCGTCCATAACATTTTTTACATACACCATGGCTGGTGTTACATGTAAAGGCAGAACGGATCCATGCTGTTTCAATTCCAAGTGATTCAATATAATTAGCAAGATCTTCAGTAATAAGATCGTTTTCAGCCACGATTACTTCATTTGTTTCAGGATGTCTGATCGCTTTTCTTGCATAACGGCCCACTAGGCGCTCTTCAAGATGCTCGATTATTTCAGTACCCTCTCTTAAGGCTGAAATTTTCAAGCCGCGGTCCGTTCCACAATCGTCATCACGGATGATGACATCTTGGGCAACGTCAACAAGTCGACGGGTAAGGTAACCGGAATCGGCTGTTTTAAGGGCTGTATCGGCAAGACCTTTACGCGCACCATGTGTAGAGATGAAGTACTCCAACACTGTTAAACCTTCACGGAAACTTGATTTGATCGGTAATTCAATGATACGTCCAGCCGGGTTGGCCATCAAACCACGCATACCCGCAAGCTGCGTAAAGTTGGAAGCATTACCACGGGCACCGGAGTCACTCATCATGAAGATCGGGTTGCGTCGGTCCAGTGAGTCCATAAGTTTGGACTGGATGGTATCCTTGGCAGCACTCCAGATGGAAATGACGCGATCATAACGCTCATCCTCTGTAATTAGACCACGTCTGAACTGTTTCAAGACGTTATCCACTTTGGTTTGAGCCTCAGTAATGATTTCTTGTTTTTCTTTTAAAACGACAATATCAGCCACACCAACGGTAATACCGGCTTTTGTCGAATATTTGAATCCAAGATCTTTCATCCGGTCAAGCATTTTGGATGTTTCGGTAATCTTAAAGCGTTTAAAGACTTCCGCGATGATATTACCAAGAATTTTTTTCTTGAAAGGATCGATAGCAGGTTGAGCCTTAATCAATTCTGGGATATTAGCGCCTTTTTCCACAAAATATTTCTCTGGAGTTTTGGTTTCCAAATTATATCGTGTCGGCTCGTTAATATACGGGAATGATTTTGGTAAAATTTCATTGAAGATCAATTTACCGACAGTGGTAATAAGCAGTTGGCGGTTTTGTTCTTCAGTGAATGTTTCATTATTCAGTGATGATGCATGTACGGCACAACGGGAATGCAAGTGTACATATCCGTTTTGGTATGCAAGCAATGCTTCACTTGTATCTTTAAAGATCATACCTTCGCCGATAGCGCCTTCTCTTTCCAACGTTAAGTAATAGTTACCTAATACCATATCTTGAGAAGGTGTAACGACAGGTTTACCATCTTTAGGGTTCAAAATGTTCTGTGCTGCAAGCATAAGCATGCGTGCTTCGGCTTGGGCTTCAGAAGATAGAGGAACGTGGACCGCCATTTGGTCACCGTCAAAGTCAGCGTTGTAAGCTGTACATACAAGCGGATGCAAACGAATTGCGCGACCTTCAACCAACGTTGGTTCAAACGCTTGGATACCAAGTCTATGAAGAGTCGGTGCACGGTTCAATAGTACTGGGTGTTCTCTAATAACTTCTTCAAGCACATCCCATATTTCAGGAGATAAACGTTCAATTTTACGCTTAGCGGATTTGATGTTATGCGCTAGACCTCTTTGAACAAGCTCCTTCATAACGAATGGTTTGAATAATTCAATCGCCATTTCTTTAGGAAGACCACATTGGTACATCTTTAAGTTTGGTCCTACTACGATAACGGAACGGCCAGAGTAATCAACACGTTTACCAAGAAGGTTTTGACGGAAACGACCTTGTTTACCTTTTAACATGTGAGATAAAGATTTTAACGGACGGTTACCAGGTCCAGTTACCGGACGGCCACGACGGCCATTATCGATAAGAGCATCGACAGCTTCCTGCAGCATACGCTTCTCATTTTGAACGATAATGCTTGGTGCTCCAAGATCCAGTAATCTTTTCAAACGATTATTACGGTTGATAACACGGCGATATAAATCATTTAGATCAGATGTGGCAAAACGTCCTCCATCAAGTTGAACCATAGGACGAAGTTCCGGTGGAATTACCGGAAGCACGTCAAGGATCATCCATGAAGGCTCATTTCCGGAGTTACGGAATGCTTCAAGCACTTCCAAGCGTTTGATTGCACGGGTTCTGCGTTGTCCTTGAGCTGTTTTAAGCTCCTCTTTCAACGACTCTACTTCCTTTTCCGTATCAATATCTTGTAAAAGTTTTTTAATAGCTTCCGCACCCATGGCAGCTTGGAATTTCTTACCGTATTTTTCACGGTATGTACGATATTCTTTTTCAGAAAGAAGCTGTTTCTTTTCTAAAGTTGTATCGCCCGTTTCAGTTACGACGTAAGATGCAAAGTAAATAACTTCTTCCAAAGCCCGTGGAGACATGTCAAGTACAAGTCCCATACGGCTAGGAATTCCTTTAAAATACCATATGTGAGAAACTGGAGCTGCCAGCTCAATATGACCCATACGCTCACGACGCACCTTAGCACGAGTGACTTCAACGCCACAACGGTCACAGACTACGCCTTTATAACGAACACGTTTATATTTTCCGCAATGACATTCCCAGTCCTTTTGAGGTCCAAAAATTCTCTCACAGAATAAACCGTCTTTTTCTGGCTTTAGCGTACGATAGTTGATTGTTTCTGGTTTTTTAACTTCTCCATGGGACCAAGAACGAATCTTGTCTGGTGAAGCAAGACCAATTTTCATATACTCAAAATTATTAACGTCTAACAAGGGGCCTACCTCCCTTTTAATCTCCAGGTTTAACCCTTGATTGCCGTCAAATATCAGGCAATCTTACACCGGATGATGGTTGATTGAATCAATAAGGCTCTAACAAGGCAGCATGATCTTCCAATGAACATCTCGCTGCCAGTCAGAGCGGGTAATATATAACTAGATATGTTTATATTTAATTTTATTCTTTGACAGGTGCCCCTACTTCGGAAGCAACCATATCTTTAGTTTCTGAATCAAGGCTTAATTTGTCAGCTTGGTTGGCTTCATCTTCATCTTCCAAATCACGCATTTCGATTTCACGATCTTCGGCATTGAGGATTTTAACATCCAATCCTAAACTTTGAAGCTCCTTAATCAATACTTTGAATGACTCAGGAACGCCTGGTTCAGGGACATTTTCACCTTTGACAATCGCTTCGTACGTTTTCACACGACCGACGACATCATCTGATTTAACGGTTAGGATTTCTTGTAATGTATAAGCAGCACCATAAGCTTCAAGTGCCCATACTTCCATCTCACCGAAACGCTGTCCACCAAATTGCGCTTTACCACCAAGTGGTTGCTGCGTAACAAGGGAGTAAGGACCAGTTGAACGTGCATGAAGTTTATCATCGACCATATGTGCCAGTTTGATCATATACATGACACCAACTGATACACGGTTATCGAATGCTTCACCTGAACGGCCATCATAAAGGACAGTTTTTGCATCACGGGACATCCCGGCTTCTTCAATCGTACCCCAAACATCTTCCTCTGTGGCACCATCGAATACAGGAGATGCTACATGGATGCCAAGTGCGCGTGCAGCCATACCTAAGTGAAGCTCCAGCACCTGACCGATGTTCATACGTGAAGGTACACCCAATGGGTTTAACATGATGTCGACTGGAGTGCCATCCGGTAAATAAGGCATATCTTCTTCAGGAAGAATCCTGGAGATTACCCCTTTGTTACCATGTCGTCCAGCCATTTTATCGCCTTCATGGATTTTACGTTTTTGAACGATATATACACGTGCGAGTTGGTTTACACCAGGAGGCAGTTCATCGCCGTCTTCTCTGTTGAATACTTTAACATCAAGAACGATTCCTCCGCCGCCGTGAGGTACACGAAGTGATGTATCCCTTACTTCACGTGCTTTTTCACCGAAGATTGCATGTAATAGACGTTCCTCGGCAGTCAGTTCCGTTACACCTTTAGGCGTTACTTTACCAACAAGGAGGTCTCCGTCTTTCACTTCAGCACCCACACGGATAATTCCGCGCTCATCAAGATTACGAAGCGCATCTTCCCCTACGTTAGGGATATCACGTGTGATTTCTTCAGGCCCTAATTTTGTATCGCGTGATTCAGATTCATATTCTTCAATATGAATAGAAGTGTACACATCATCTTTAACCAATCGTTCACTCATGATGATGGCATCTTCATAGTTATATCCATCCCATGTCATGAAGGCAACCAATACGTTACGTCCAAGTGCCAACTCACCTTTTTCCATTGAAGGACCATCAGCAAGAATTTCACCTTTTACGACGTTGTCGCCAACACTGACGATAGGGCGTTGATTATAGCACGTTCCTTGGTTGGAACGAATGAATTTTAATAGACGATATTTATCAAGATTTCCTTTTACTTGCTGTCCGTCTACTTCACTTACCCTACGTACCCATACTTCACGTGATTCAACGTGCTCTACGATACCAGGGTGTTTACAGATTACAGCAGCACCGGAGTCTTTCGCTGAAACATACTCCATACCCGTTCCGACTCGAGGGGCTTCCGGTTGAAGCAAAGGAACTGCTTGACGTTGCATGTTCGCTCCCATAAGGGCACGGTTGGAGTCATCGTTTTCCAAGAAAGGAATACATGCAGTCGCAGCAGATACAACTTGTTTAGGAGATACATCCATGTAATCTACGCGGTCACGCGGAACAACGGTATTTTCACCGCGGAAACGTGCAACAACATCATTATCAAGGAATGAGCCGTCATCCGACAGTCGTACATTCGCTTGGGCAACTACATAATTATCTTCCTCATCAGCTGTTAAGTAATCGATTTGGCTTGTAATTCTACCTGTTTCAGGGTCCACACGACGATATGGTGTTTCAATGAAGCCATATGGGTTTACCTTTGCAAAACTGGATAACGAGTTAATCAAACCAATATTCGGTCCCTCAGGCGTTTCAATCGGACACATGCGACCATAGTGGGAATAATGAACGTCACGTACTTCAAAGCCAGCACGCTCACGTGTCAGACCACCAGGTCCCAATGCAGATAGACGACGTTTATGCGTCAATTCAGCAAGCGGATTCGTTTGATCCATGAACTGGGAAAGCTGTGAGCTTCCAAAGAACTCTTTAATTGATGCAATGACCGGGCGAATGTTGATTAGTTGCTGCGGAGTGATTGTATTCGTATCCTGAATGGACATTCTTTCACGAACAACACGCTCCATACGGGATAAACCAATTCTAAATTGGTTTTGCAGCAATTCACCAACGGAACGCAGACGACGGTTACCTAAATGGTCAATGTCATCCGTGATTCCCACACCATGCAATAAGTTAAAGAAATAACTGATGGAAGAAATGATATCAGCCGGTGTAATGTTTTTGACCTGGTCGGTCACATATGCATTACCGATGATATTGATCACTTTTTCGCCTTCAGCATCGTTTGGTGCAAACACTTTAATAGGTTGTAGAAGAGTTTCTTCTTCCACTACACCACCTGATGGATGGAATGTTTTGAATCCGATTCCACCTTCGATATGAGGCAGGATCCTATCAAGAGTCCGACGATCAAGCATTGTACCTTTTTCAACGATGATTTCACCTGTTTCAGGATCAATCAAAGTCTCTGCAATACGTTGTCCGAATAAACGGTTCTTGATATGCAGTTTTTTGTTTATTTTATAACGGCCTACATTAGCTAAATCATAACGTTTTGGATCAAAAAAGCGTGATACTAAAAGACTTTTCGCGTTTTCGACAGTAGGTGGTTCACCTGGGCGTAGACGCTCATAGATTTCCAGTAATGCTTTTTCCACACTCTCGGTGTTATCCTTTTCAAGAGTGTTGCGAAGGTATTCGTTGTCTCCGATCAAATCGATGATTTCTTGATCTGTTCCGAATCCAAGAGCACGCATTAATACCGTGATCGGTAATTTCCTGGTGCGGTCGATTCGAACATACACAACATCCTTGGCGTCTGTTTCATATTCGAGCCATGCGCCACGATTAGGAATAACGGTCGCAGAGAATCCAAGCTTACCGTTTTTATCCATTTTCCCATTATAGTAAACACTCGGTGAGCGCACTAATTGGGATACAATTACCCGTTCAGCACCATTGATGACAAATGTACCTGTTTCAGTCATCAGCGGGAAGTCACCCATAAATACATCCTGGTCTTTCACTTCCCCTGTTTCTTTGTTAACAAGGCGCACTTTCACACGAAGTGGTGCAGAATACGTAACATCGCGTTCCTTTGTTTCTTCCACAGAATACTTCGGCTCAGCTAAGCTGTAATCGATGAATTCTAACGATAAATTACCTGTAAAATCCTCAATAGGAGAAATATCCTGGAACATTTCCTTTAAACCTACATCTAGAAACCATTGATAAGAAGCTGTTTGAATTTCAATCAGATTCGGAAGGTCCAAAACCTCACTGATTCTTGCATAACTTCTACGTTGGCGGTGTCGTCCATACTGAACAAGTTGACCTGTCAACTGATTCACCCCTTAAATCAAGCGTTATAAGGATCCATTTGCCTCGGAAAAGGAATCATTTCCATAGACAAAAAGAAAATGGTTTTTATTTTAAAAACCACTATTTCTCATAAAACGAACTATTATTTATATATTTTTCCCATATTATCCATTGATTATACACCAATGGTATAAAAATTGCATAGTTACGGAATTATATATATGCATTTTATAATACTAACATAGCGAAAATTTAGAGTCAAACCTTTTTGGATAATAGTATATAGTAACCCTTTTTCTTAACGGGCACCTCAACATTTCCAAATAATTGCTCCATTTTATCCATTGCGGATGGAGCTCCTTGTTTTTTTTGAATGACAACCCATAATTCTCCACCAGCTACCAAACTGCGATAGCTTTCTTCTAAAATTTCGTGGACTACACTTTTACCTGCGCGAATGGGAGGGTTCGTAAGAATCGCTGCGAATTGATTGGAGGCAACTTTGTCAAAACGATCACTTTCGTAAATCTTCACGTTTGCGATCCCATTAGATGCAGCATTCTCTCTTGACAATTCAACTGCCCGGCTATTTATATCAATCATTTCTATCGTTCTATTGGGATAAGCTGCCGCAATCGATATTCCAATTGGTCCATAACCGCAACCAACATCGAGAATATTTCCTTCCACAGCCTCATTAAGGTTAAAACTCTCAACCAAAAGACGCGATCCGAAATCAACTTCCTTTTTCGAAAAAACACCATTATCACTTTTGAAGCGAAATGTACGTCCCTTTAATGTGAAATCCCAAAATTTCGGATTGCTTACGACATCCGGTTTTTGTGAGTAGTAATGCTCTGTCAGAGTCATCTCCCCCTATCAGAAAGGAATATTGAAGATTTAATGAGAGAAGAGAATTGAAGAATGGATGCTTGCATGCCGGAATGTCGTAATAACGAAATCCTCGTTATCAAACCATTAACGGCTAATTTCCGTCATTTCTTTAAAAATGAAGAAAAAAAGCCCGCCAGTGATAGCGAGCTTTTTGTTTATGCAAGATTACTTAACTTCAACGCCAGCTCCAACTTCTTCAAGTTTAGCTTTGATTTCTTCAGCTTCTTCTTTAGAAGCAGCTTCTTTGATTGCTTTTGGAGTGTTGTCAACAAGTTCTTTTGCTTCTTTAAGTCCAAGACCTGTAACTTCACGTACAGCTTTGATAACTTTGATTTTTTGATCTCCAGCAGATGTAAGGATTACATCAAACTCAGTTTTTTCTTCAGCAGCAGCGCCACCAGCAGCAGCTACAGCTACAGGTGCAGCAGCAGTTACGCCGAATTCTTCTTCGATAGCTTTTACAAGGTCGTTTAATTCTAAAACAGTCATATTTTTAACTGCTTCAATGATTTGATCTTTAGTCATTTTTATTTCCTCCTCGAAATGGTTGGTTTTTTTTGAATCAGCAGGCTAAATAAGCGGTCAGCTTACGCGCCTTGTTCTTCTTTTTGCTCTGCAACAGCTTTTGTAGCAAGAGCAAGTCCGCGCATAGGTGCTTGTAGCACGCTGAGTAGCATTGAAAGTAGGCCTTCGCGTGAAGGTAGTTCTGCAAGAGCTTTAATTTCTTCAGCAGTTGCAACATTTCCTTCGATAACTCCAGCTTTGATTTCTAAAGCTTCATGTTTTTTCGCAAAATCGTTAAGGATTTTTGCTGGCGCAATAACATCTTCAGTTGAGAATGCAATTGCGTTTGGACCTGTTAATGATTCGTTCAAAGCGCTAAGTTCAGCACTTTCAGCAGCACGGCGAGTCATAGAGTTTTTGTAAACTTTAAACTCAACGCCAGCTTCACGAAGTTGCTTACGAAGTTCTGTTACTTCAGCAACAGTCAATCCACGGTAGTCAACAACTACTGTTGATTGGCTTGAAGTTAACTTTTCAGAAATCTCAGCAACGATTTTTTGCTTTTGTTCAATAATTGCGTTCATCCTTACACCTCCTGTAGATTTGCTTGAAAACATTTATACCGTTTCAAAGAAAAAGCCTTCATCTCTATTGCAGACATGAAGGCAGTAATTTCAAAAGTCATAGTCCAGGACTATTATTATCGAATTACCTCGGCAGGGAATTAAGCTCGTAATGAGCACCTACTGTCTACGGTACAAATAGTATTCATTTATTCACAACAAAACTTATTATAACAATAATAGTTTTGGTATGTCAATTATTTATTTGAAAGAAGAAGGATCAACTTTCACACCAGGGCCCATTGTAGTTGTTACAGAAACGTTTTTCATGTAAGTTCCTTTAGCAGCCGCAGGTTTAACTTTCAATAATGTATCATAGATAGTAGTGAAGTTTTCCACTAGTTTAGCATCTTCGAAAGATACTTTACCGATTGGAGCGTGGATGTTACCAGCTTTATCTACGCGGTATTCAACTTTACCAGCTTTGATTTCATTAACAGCTTTCGTTACATCGAAAGTTACTGTGCCAGTTTTAGGGTTAGGCATTAAACCTTTAGGTCCTAATACACGGCCAAGTTTACCAACTTCACCCATCATGTCTGGAGTCGCAACGATTACATCGAATTCGAACCATCCTTGTTGGATTTTGTTGATGTAGTCAGATTCGCCAACGTAGTCAGCACCAGCAGCTTCCGCTTCTTTTGCTTTTTCGCCTTTTGCGAATACTAATACGCGTTGAGTTTTACCAGTACCATTCGGAAGAACAACAGCTCCACGAATTTGTTGGTCGGCTTTCTTAGGGTCTACGCCTAAACGGAAAGCAACTTCAACAGTCGCATCGAATTTTGCGAAGTTTGCTTTTTTAGCAACTTCGATTGCTTCAGTTACAGCATAAGCCTTAGATACTTCTACAAGCTTAGCTGCTTCAAGATACTTTTTACCTTTTTTAGCCATGATATAAATCCTCCTAAATTGTGGTTTTAACGGAATGACCTCCCACGAATAAAGGTTGCGAGTATCAATCGCAACCCCGTAGAAACAAATAGCAATTACATGGATTAGTCTTCGATGACAATACCCATGCTGCGAGCAGTACCTTCAACCATACGCATTGCAGCTTCAACGCTTGCAGCGTTTAGGTCAGGCATTTTAGTTTCAGCAATCTCGCGCACTTGATCACGCTTGACTGTAGCAACTTTATTACGGTTAGGTTCACCAGAACCAGACTCGATACCAGCTACTTTCTTAAGCAATACTGCAGCCGGTGGAGTTTTTGTAATGAATGTAAATGAACGGTCTTCAAATACCGTGATTTCAACAGGAATAATTAGACCAGCTTGATCTGCTGTACGAGCGTTGAACTCCTTACAGAATCCCATGATGTTTACACCAGCTTGACCTAATGCAGGACCGACTGGCGGTGCCGGATTCGCTTTACCAGCAGGAATTTGCAATTTAACCATTTTAATTACTTTTTTAGCCACGAGACACACCTCCTTATAAGTCCGTGATGTGGTAATAGGGTAATACCCTCCCACTCATCTTGAATTCTTTATATATTAATAAAGAATGCTTGTATCGTTGAGGCCTAAAAATTGAAACATACTGACCTTTGAAATTTTACCACTTTCAAAAGGCAATTTCAAGTTTTTTTCCGTTTATAATTTTTCCACTTGATTAAAATCAAGTTCAACCGGTGTATCACGGCCGAACATATTGACTAGAACCCTTACTTTACCTTTGTCTTTATCAAGTTCTTCAATAGGGCCGGCAAATGTTGCAAATGGTCCTTCCTTAACTTGAACCGTATCACCGATTTCAAAATCAACCTCGATTTTGCTTTCATCTACGCCCATTCGCTTAAGAACGACTTCAATTTCTTCCGGCAGCAATGCAGTCGGTTTTGAACCAGCTCCAGATGAACCTACGAAACCTGTTACTCCAGGCGTATTCCGGACAACATACCATGAATCATCAGTCATGATGATCTCAACCAACACATATCCTGGAAATACTTTCTTTTTGGTCACTTTCTTTTTGCCATCTTTCACTTCTGTTTCTTCTTCTTCTGGAACTACAACGCGAAAGATCTTGTCTTCCATCCCCATAGTTTCAACACGTTTTTCCAAGTTAGCCTTAACTTTGTTCTCATAACCTGAATAGGTGTGAACTACATACCAATTCTTTTCCATGTGTTAGGACTTTAACGTCCTTCCCTCCCTGCAATCAATCATTTTCTTTATTAATCTTTATCTTTGAACGTTTTAGCCAAAAAACCATACGGCGTCATCCCGACTTAACTAGAATATATTGTGATGAACATATTACAGCAGTGCTCGATTTTGAACTTCTTCACTTATTAAAAAAGACAAATTAAAAAACCCGTTTCCGGGCTTTTCTGCTGACACATATTATTCTATCACTATTATACCTTATTTTCGAATCTCTTATTCAATAACTAAGCGAATTAATTCGGAAATACCCAAATCCACCACTGTAAAGAATAAAGCCATAAATACTACAGTCGTTACCACCACGATTGTATATTTGGTAAGCTCCTTGCGTTTCGGCCAGCTTACTTTTTGCATTTCGCGAGCGACTCCGCTGAAAAATTCGGTAAAACGTTTCATGAATGTACCTCCAAGCATTAGAAGCTTCTGTCAATCTATTTATAGAACGGTTATTTCGTTTCCTTATGAATCGAGTGTGAGTTGCACGTACTGCAAAATTTCTTGATTTCCAGTCGTTCGCCGCTTGTCGATTGTTTGCTCTCATAACTATAATTCCTTGTACCGCAATCAGTGCAGGCAAGAACTATTTTTTTTCGCATTAGATACACCTATCCTATCTACTATATCCATAAAACCTTATCACGGCTGTTTTTTATTGTCAATATCAAAGCGGGTTTCGACGATTATGGGCACCGGAAATCAGAATATCGGTTTACTTGACATCCATTAAAAATCTTTGTGAATAAAAAACTTCCATGTGGAGAAGGGACAGATGAAATTAAGCGGAAAAAGCGGAGGGATTATAAACTGATTTCCCTTACTTCCAGATAGCGCTCGAGCTTTCTTTTCACCCGCTGAAGGGCGTTGTCGATTGACTTAACATGCCGGTTCAACTCTTCCGAAATTTCTTGGTAGGTTTGTCCATCCAGGTAAAGAGCTAACACTTTTCTCTCAAGATCACTCAGGAGCTCGGCCATCTTTAATTCGATATCGTCAAACTCTTCTTGGTTGATGATCAGTTCTTCCGGGTCCAAAACTTTCGTACCCGATATAATATCCATTAGAGTTCGATCCGATTCCTCATCGTAAATGGGCTTGTCCAGGGAAACATAGGAATTGAGCGGAATATGTTTTTGACGTGTTGCTGTTTTGATAGCTGTAATGATCTGCCTCGTAATGCATAGTTCTGCAAATGCTTTAAAAGAAGATAATTTATCCCCTTTAAAATCACGGACGGCCTTATATAAACCAATCATACCTTCTTGCACGATGTCTTCCTTATCGGCACCAATCAAGAAATAAGTCCTTGCCTTCGCTCTTACAAAATTACGATACTTTTGGATCAAATAATCCAGCGCTTCACTGTCTCCAGTGTGCACCAACCCTATCAATTCATCATCCTCAAACTGCAGATACTTTTCGTTAAGCTTCATTCCGAATTTGAGACCCACATTATATCCCCCTGACCTGACTCAGATAGAAATATTATACAGCAGGTAAATTTTACCCGTCAATGGTTCATATTTTACCCCGGCGCCATTTTTCGAAAATTTCTGCCACTTCTTCACTTAAAGGAATTTTAGCCACGGGTCTTATCGTCGTTGTTTTTCTTACATCTTTCTTGATTTCGCCTTGAATTTCTTCCATTTCAATAAGCAGTTCACGAGCGGATTTCCTTAGGGCCCCTTGGCCGAAGATCACCCACTGTTCCGTGAAGTCAGAGGTTGCCACTTGAATTTGCGTTTTGACATTATTCAGTTCAATGGCCATCTTTTCAATTCTTTCATCCGCAGTTTCATTTTCTTTTGTAAAAATTACGTCAACTTTGTGATTTTTGAATATGCGGGCAATTCCCTGAACATATTGAGCGTCAAATACGACAATTACACGGTATCCGGTAAATGCTTGATATTCCGCCATCATTTCTATCAACCGGTCCCTTGCAGCAGCAAGATCCCGTTCCTTTAATTCTCTCAGTTCCGGCCAAGCTCCAATAATGTTATAACCGTCCACCAACAGAATATTCATTTCATCATTGCCCTAGAGGATTTCTTTTTCTATAAACCTCATACATCAATAAACCGGCTGCTACCGATGCATTTAACGAAGTTACTTGACCTGCCATAGGGAGACGGACGAGAAAATCACATTTATCCTTCATTAACCGGGCCATGCCTTTTCCTTCGCTGCCGATAACAAGTCCGATAGGCATCTTTCCATCCATGTTACGGTAATCATCGCTGCCTTTCGCATCGGTACCGACTATCCATACCCCACGCTCTTTCAACTCTTCAACCGCTCTTGCCAAATTTGTAACGCGAGCTACCGGAATATACTCGATTGCACCCGTCGAGGCTTTTGCCACTGTTGCAGTCAAGCCCACCGCTCTCCTTTTTGGAATGATGATTCCATGGGCACCGACTGCATCAGCCGTCCTCATGATCGACCCTAAATTATGCGGATCTTCAACTTCATCAAGAATCATGAAAAAAGGTGCTTCGTCCCGTTCAGCCGCTTTTGCGAATAAATCATCCAGCTCCACATATTCATATGCAGCAACTTGTGCGACAACGCCTTGATGGATGCCTTCTGCCATTTGGTCAATTTTTTTCTTCGGTACGATTTGCACGAATACCTTCTTTTCCTTCGCCAGACCGATGAGTGGTTGCATCGAGCCTTTTTGCGAGCCTTCGGCTATCCAAATTTTATTAATATCCCGTTCGGAGCGAAGAGCTTCCAATACGGGGTTTCTGCCAATGATATATTCTTCGCTCATGGGTTACTCCCCTTTTCTTCTTCAATGTATTCAATGGATTTTTTGATGAGTTCTTCCATTCTTTCTATTCGGCCGGATAAATACAAAAATCCCATAAGTGCCTCGAAGGCTGTACTGTAGCGATACGTTTGCACATCTGTATTCTTCGGTACCGTACCGGATTTTGCATTTCGCCCGCGCCTAACGACTGCGGATTCCTCTTCCGATAAACAATCTGACTCCAGGAAAAAGTGGATGACTTTATTTTGCGCCTTAGCCGCTACAAAAGATGTAGCTTTTTTATGAAGTAGATTAGGCTTGACCGATCCTTTTTGAATGAGGTGATGCCGTATATATGTTTCGAATACGGCATCACCTATATATGCTAAAGCAAGACTGTTCAGCATTTTTGCATCTACCTTACTATCGTAATGAAGCATTAATTACCCTCTTTTCCATCTTGTACCTTGAGGGGTATCCTCTAATATGATATTCATGTTTTTCAAGCGATCACGAATTTCATCAGATAACCCAAAATTGCGGTCTTTCCGCGCTTGAATTCTCTGCTGTATCAACCCTTCAATTTCTTCATCCAAAAGCCCCTCTTCTTCAAGGGATAACCCCAGGACAGAAAATAAGATGTTGAATTTATCAAGGAAAGCATTAATTACTTCCTTGTCTGTGTTTTTCTCCATCAAGTAATAATTCGCCTGTTTGGAAAGTTCAAAGAGCATGGATATTGCATTAGCTGTGTTGAAATCATCGTCCATTTCCTTAATGAATTGTTCCTGTAATTCATTAAGCTTCTCCAACCAAACATCATTATTCTCAGTCAATCCGTCACTTACTTGAAGACGATGCTTTAAGTTTTGATAAGATGTCCTTAAGCGTTCAAGGGACGCTTTTACATTTTCAAGCACTTCTTCGCTATAATTGATGGGATGACGGTAATGTACAGATAACATGAAGAAGCGTAACACTTGTGGATCATGCTTCTGAATGATGTCATGCACAAGGACGAAATTGCCTAAGGACTTAGACATTTTTTCATTCTCAATATTTATATACCCGTTATGCATCCAATAATTCGCAAAGGTCTTACCCGTCAATGCCTCAGATTGTGCAATTTCATTTTCATGATGCGGAAAAGCCAGATCTTGACCCCCTGCATGAATATCGATCGTATCGCCCAAATACTTTTTGACCATTGCGGAGCATTCTATATGCCAGCCAGGACGCCCCTTACCCCATGGGCTCTCCCAAGATATTTCATCATCCTTGGCCGTTTTCCAAAGGGCAAAATCAAGGGCATCTTGTTTTTTCTCCCCTATTTCAATACGGGCCCCCACTCGCAGCTCATCGATGGACTGATGTGAAAGCTTTCCATATCCCTCAAACTTACGAGTGCGGTAATACACATCCCCTTCAGATTCATAAGCGAATCCTTTTTCAATTAATGCCGAGATGAATTCAATGATTGCATCCATGTTCTCCATTACGGTTGGGTGAGCATCCGCTTTTTTGCAGCCCAATGCCGACACGTCTTCAAAATAAGCCTTGATGAAACGCTCTGAGATGGTCGGGACATCTTCACCCAATTCTTTTGCCGCGCGAATCAGCTTATCATCCACATCCGTAAAGTTCGAAACGAATTGCACATCATATCCACGGTAATCCAAATACCTACGAACGGTATCGAATACGATTGCCGGTCTTGCATTACCTATATGAATGTAATTATAGACAGTGGGCCCGCATACATACATCTTCACCTTTCCCTCTTCAATCGGGACGAAGGTTTCCTTTTTTCTTGTTGCTGTGTTATATATTTTAATCGCCATATTATAGACTCCTTTCTTCCTGCTTCTGTTCAGCCAACTTCTCTCTTAAGGCCCTGAGTTCACTATCCAATTCCTTAAAGCGATCAGCGATTGGGTCAGGAAGATCACAATGATTTAGGTCTTTGTTGATTTTGATACCATCTTGAATGACCACTTTACCTGGAATGCCAACCACTGTAGAATTAGGCGGCACCTCTTTTAAAACAACCGATCCTGCACCGATTTTTGAGTTTTCCCCAACAGTGATGGAACCCAGCACTTTTGCTCCTGTAGCAATCAGGACATTATCCTTTATCGTAGGATGACGTTTTCCCTTTTCCTTTCCTGTCCCCCCGAGGGTTACACCTTGAAAGACGGATACATTGTCGCCAATTTCACAAGTTTCGCCAATGACGATCCCCATTCCATGGTCAATGAAGAAACGACGGCCAATCGTAGCCCCTGGATGAATTTCAATTCCGGTAAAAAACCGACTGATTTGAGATATACTTCTTGCCAGGAAAAAGAATTTCTTCTTGAATAGTGCGTGAGCCATCCTATGACTCCAAATCGCATGTAAACCCGCGTACGTCAATATGACTTCCAAATAGCTGCGCGCAGCAGGATCTTGATCAAAAACCACTTCGATATCCTCTTTAAACATCTTTAACAAAATGATTCCCCCCTATGTGCCGTCCTTTTCCAACATCCCCTTTTGAAGCTTTTAAAGCATATAAAAAAGCGTCTCTGTCCAAATAGACAGAGACGCTTGAAGCGCGGTTCCACTCTGTTTGGAATGTAAAAACCAGATAAAGCTTTTTCCTGTTTTTTTCATCCCCAACTTTAATCCCTGTAACGGAGGAAATTCCGCCTGTGCCTACTATAAGTTAGTTCAGCAAAGGACTCAAGGGTGCATTTCAGAAAACGAGAGGCTTGAACCACTTTCAGCAGGTTATGGTTCTCTCTAAAAAGCTTCGTTTACTTACTTCTCCCCATCTACGCGTTCTTTTGTAAGATTATTAAATACTATATTACATTTTCGACAAATTGTTAATATAAAATACTCTGAATACGCTGTTTAATTTTTTCCTTGCCCAGTAATGAAATCGCCTTAGGCAAGTCAGGACCATGAGTTTGGCCCGTGACGGCAGCCCTTATCGGCATGAATAATTTTTTCCCTTTATGACCTGTGCCTTTTTGTACGGCTTTAATCGACTTCTTGATTTCATCCGCGTTAAATTCTTCAAGCCCTTCAATCTCCTGAAGGAAAGCTTTCATGACTTCCGGCACCTGTTCTTCAGCCAGCACTTCCTTAGCTTCTTCCTCGAACACGACCTCATCCTTGAAAAACAGTTCAGATAGCTCGACTATTTCCGCTCCATAACTCATCTGCTCTTGAAAAAGGGAAACTAGCCCATGTACCCACTCTTCTTCTTCGGCGGTCAGTGTCTCTGAAACCTTCCCCGCTTTAATTAAGTGAGGCATTGACAAGTCCACTGCACGATTGACGTCCAATTGCTTCACATATTGGTTATTCATCCATGTAAGCTTTTGTTTATCGAAAAGTGCAGGTGATTTAGACAGCCGGTCAGCATCGAAATTATTAATGAATTCTTCCTTCGTGAAAATCTCTTCCTCCCCGACCGGAGACCATCCTAGTAATGTAATGAAATTGAATAACGCTTCAGGAACATAACCTAGCTCTTCATATTGCTCAATGAATTGAATGATCGACTCATCACGTTTACTCAGTTTCTTCCTGCTTTCGTTTACAATCAGCGTCATATGTCCGAATACCGGCGGTTCCCAGCCGAAAGCTTCATAAATCATCAATTGTTTTGGAGTATTGGAGATATGATCATCACCGCGAAGGACATGGGAAATCTTCATCAAATGATCATCGACGGCCACTGCAAAGTTATAAGTTGGAATGCCATCTTTTTTAACGATAACAAAATCACCAAAGCCATCTGTTTCAAATGAAACCTCATCCTTGACCATATCTTTGAAAGTAAGGACCTTCCCAGCTGGAACGGCAAAGCGAATGCTCGGTTTTCTTCCTTGTGCCACTAGTTCCGCTTGCTCTTCCTCAGTTAAATGCTTGCACTTCCCAGAATATTTTGGCGTTTCATTGCGTTCGACCTGTCCTTCACGCTCTGCTTCAAGCTCTTCTTCCGTACAATAGCATTTATATGCTAAACCCTTATCCAAAAGCTCTTGATACAATTCCTGATAAAGGTCGTTCCTTTCGGATTGACGATATGGCCCGTATTCACCGCCTACATCAACACCTTCATCCCAATCCATGCCAAGCCATTTCAAATATTTAAGCTGACTTTCCTCTCCGCCTTCAATATTTCTCTTTTGGTCGGTATCTTCAATACGGATGATGAATTTCCCGCCTTTATTTCGTGCGTATAAATAATTAAATAAAGCAGTCCGTGCATTACCAATATGTAAATGTCCAGTCGGACTCGGTGCATAGCGAACTCGAATATCGCTGCTCATGATATATATAGACCTCCCAGTCGTTCAATTCTATTGTATATATTATCATTTAAATACATTGGGATAAAGGCATCCACCCTAAAAACAATTTAGTTTGATTTAACCAATAAGACTACAGCCTGTGCCGCGATTCCTTCGCTCCTGCCTGTAAATCCAAGTTTCTCGGTAGTGGTCGCCTTTACATTAATTCTGTCTATCGACGCATCTAAAAGTTCAGCAATCCTGCCTCGCATTTCCTCGATATACGGTGCCATTTTTGGGCTTTGTGCAATGATTGTACAGTCCGCATTGCCTAGGGAATATCCTTCTTTTTTTACGATCGCCCAAATATGCTGCAGCAGTTTTGCCGAATCGGCATCTTTAAATTCAGGGTCGGTATCCGGAAAATGCTTACCGATATCCCCTGCACCAATTGCCCCCAAGCAAGCATCGGAAACAGTATGCAGAAGGACATCCGCATCCGAATGACCTAGCAGACCTTTCTCATACGGAATCGTAATCCCGCCAATTATCAAAGGTCTTCCTTCCACAAGCTGATGAACGTCATATCCTTGTCCTATTCTAAACATATCATTCTCCCCAATCATCTTTTTCCATGTTGTTGTTTATGTAAAATCGCTTCTGCAAAATAAAGGTCTTCCTGAGTCGTAATTTTAATATTATCATAATTGCCCTCAATAATAACTACCTGTTCATTGATCCGCTCTAGCAAACTTGCATCATCCGTCCCTAAAAATGCTTCAGCTTCTGCCTGTTCATACGCATTTTTTAATATGGATAAACGAAAAGCTTGTGGAGTTTGTACCGCCCACAAGCTTGATCGTTCCACTGTTTCCACTACCTCTTTGTTTGCCGCTTTTTTAATCGTATCCTTAACGGGCACTGCAATTACGGCACCTCCATGCAGGGAGGCGGAAGTAGTCAATTCACTGATTTGCCCAAGATTGATAAAAGGGCGGGCACCGTCATGGACCAGGATGATGTCTTCTTCTGCATGTTGCAGTCCATTATACACGCTTTGTTGGCGCTCCTTGCCGCCCATGACCAGTTTCTTGACCTTTTTAAGCCCATACGCTGCTATCAATTGATTGAAATAATCCTTTTCTGCCGGGTTTATCGAAAGGATAACCCCCCGACAGTCAGGATCTTCTTCGAAGACACGCAGTGTATAAACAATGATCGGGATACCCGATAGTTCAATAAAAAGTTTATTCTTGCCCGCCTTCATTCTTTTGCCTTGTCCAGCTGCAGGTATCACTACTTCATAAAACATAACGGTTTCTCCTACTCTTCTTTATAATGCTTTTTCTAATAGTTTCGGTTTAGCGAATATCATCCGGCCTGCAGAGGTTTGCAATACACTTGTGACAAGTACATCGATCCGTTTCCCGATATGATCACGGCCACCCTCGACTACAATCATGGTGCCATCATCCAAATAAGCGATGCCTTGGTTCTGCTCTTTCCCGTCCTTGATGACTTGAACATTCATCTCTTCCCCAGGAAGTACAACAGGTTTTACAGCATTGGCCAGGTCATTGATATTAAGGACCGCCACATTTTGAAACTCGCATACTTTGTTTAAATTGAAATCATTGGTAACGACCATTCCGCCCGATATTTTGGCAAGCTTCACTAGTTTACTGTCCACTTCCTGAATGTCTTCAAAATCCCCCTCGTACATCTCCACTTTAATCGGTAGGTCTTTTTGAATTCGATTCAAGATATCCAAACCGCGTCTTCCGCGATTCCTTTTCAATGCATCAGATGAATCGGCAATGTGCTGCAGTTCGTTTAATACGAATTGAGGAATGACTATGGTACCCTCCAGAAAGCCCGTCTGACAGATATCCGCAATTCTACCATCAATGATGACGCTAGTATCGAGAATCTTCAGCCGCTTGCTATACCCCTCTTCATCCTCTTCGCTCGCTTCACCATCAGTATTCTTTTTCTTATTGCTTTTCATGAATAAACTCAATAGCTCATCACGTTTTTTAAAGCCCACCTGAAAACCAAGATAACCAAATAAAAGCGTAAGGATGATAGGTACCACTGTATTTAAAATAGGAACCTTGATGGCACTGAAGGCGGAGCCAACCAAGAACGCCGCAAGCAGTCCAACTAAAAGGCCGACGCTGCCAAAGATTATATCCGTAATCGGTATCTTAACAAGCTGTTCCTCCAGCCACTTCATAAAATAGATCACATGATCTACTGCCCAAAAAGTTATAAGATAAAAGATAATGGCACCCAACAGTACACTTACATAAGGATTGTTTAATAAAGCAATATCGTCTGCATGTAAAACAATTAATAATTCAGGAATTAGTAACATACCAAGTGTTCCGCCGACTATTAAGAAGCATGCTTGTATAATGCGTTTTAACATCCCTTTCACCTCCCTCTACTCATTATTGACCAATAAAATAAAATGAAACCTTCGAAAATTCGTTTTCATTATATACGTTAAATTCACTTAAGGAATTAGTGGATTTACAAATACGACTTCTTCTCTTTTTCGTAATATTAGCCTAGCACCCTGAGTTTTGAGTGTCAAAAATAAACACCAATCAATTTCAAGCTGGTTCAGGTGAATGTTAAAAGGCCAACTGCTCCTTACATCCTTCTATTTGTGACCAGCTGATTTTTTAAAATGCGGAGTCCTTCTTTGATTTTATTGGCGCGGACTTCGCCTATACCCTCCACATCGTCAAGGTTTTCAACCGTTGCTTTATTGACTTCACTAAAGCTTCCGAACTGTTTCACTAAATTTTCGATGATCAAACCCGGCAGGCGTGGGATTTTATGAAGAATACGGTAACCACGGGGATGTACTGACTCATCAAGATGTATGTATCCATGATAGCCCAGCACCTTTAGAAGAATGCTTTCATCCAGTTTTTCCTGCATGGCCAACTCTTGAAGCCTAAAAATGATTTCCTCGGGATTTTCATCATTACTGGAGGTATAATCCTTGATAAGCCATTTTCCTTCCGTTTCAATATCTGCCAGGATTTCATTCATTTGCAAACGGATCAATCTTCCTTCCGTACCAAGCTCATTAAGGTACGTTAGTAGCTCGGCCTTGATTCTGAGCACCATTACATAACGGTGAAATACCTGCAAAAGGTCGGCATAGGTCACGATTTCCTCAAACTCGAGCGCTCCTAAAACCGATATGCTCTGCTGCAGGACCACCTTGTATTTTTCCAGGGTCTGGATGGCCAAATTAGCCTTGGCGAGTATGACACCTATATCTTTAAGGGCATACCGGAAATTGCCCTGATATAAAGTGATGACATTCCGGCGTTGTGAGATTGCGACGACCAACGACTTGGTCTCCCTTGCCACACGTTCCGCTGTCCTATGCCGCATTCCCGTTTCAGTGGAAGGTGTGCTATTATCCGGCACTAATTGGGCATTTGCAAAAATGATCTTATCGGCCGTTTCATTTAAAATGATGGCCCCGTCCATCTTCGCCAACTCATATAATGTGCTGGGGGTACAGTTGCAGTTGATTTCGAAGCCGCCATCCACGATCGTTCGCACCTTCTCGTTATATCCGACAACTATCAAACCACCTGTATTTGCCCTCAGGACATTTTCAATGCCCTCCCGAAGCGGGGTACCCGGTGCTACAATTTGCAGAATTTCCAATTTTGTTTTCTCATACCCTTTTTTATCTGTCATACTTAACCCCCTAACGTTTGTTTAAGAGCCTCCGAAACCGATGAAACACCAACGATCTTAATACCTTTCGGGGCGGTCCATCCCCCTATATTATTAGCCGGTATGATAACCCGCTCAAACCCTAACTTCGCTGCTTCCTGCACCCTTTGTTCTATCCGTGACACCCTTCTGACTTCCCCAGTCAGCCCCACTTCACCAATGATGCAATCGGCAGGGTTTGTTGGTTTATCACGGAAGCTTGATGCAATGCTTATTGCAACAGCGAGGTCAATTGCCGGTTCATCAAGCTTGACCCCACCAGCAACCTTTAAATACGCATCCTGGTTTTGGAGCAGCAAGCCCACTCTCTTTTCCAGAACAGCCATTAAAAGCGAAACTCGATTGTGGTCAATTCCCGTGGCCATTCGCCTTGGGTTTCCAAAACTCGTAGGTGAAATCAATGCTTGAATTTCGACAAGCACCGGCCTTGTGCCCTCCATGGATGCGACGACCGTGGAACCCGAAGCTCCTTGCGACCGTTCTTCAAGGAAAATTTCCGATGGATTCGCAACCTCTTCCAATCCATGTTCTTTCATTTCAAAAATACCCATCTCATTCGTCGAACCAAAGCGATTTTTGACCGCGCGTATAATTCGATATGTATGGTGTCTTTCTCCTTCAAAATATAAAACGGTGTCAACCATGTGCTCAAGCAGTCGCGGCCCTGCAATGGCCCCTTCCTTTGTAACGTGACCGACGATAAAAATCGCGATCCCGTTCGTTTTAGCTATGCGCATGAGTGAGGCTGTGCATTCCCTCACTTGTGAAACGCTTCCCGGGGCAGATGTAACCTCCGAATGATATACCGTTTGAATGGAGTCAATAATGACCAAATCCGGTTTTACCTCTGTAATGGCCTGTTGGATATAGTCCATATCGGTTTCAGCATAAACGAATAGATGTTCCGACATGGTCCCAAGCCGGTCCGCTCTCAATTTGGTCTGCTTGACTGATTCTTCACCTGATATATATAGCACTTTTTTCTGTTTATGCGCCAATTGGGATGATACCTGTAAAAGCAGGGTGGACTTACCGATACCCGGGTCCCCTCCGATCAATACAAGTGACCCCTGTACGATCCCGCCCCCAAGAGCACGATTCAATTCCATTAAATCCGTCTTAATCCGTGGTTCTTTTTCTGATTGAATGGTCGTTATGGGTGCTGCCTTCTCCCGTTCCCCGGAACCTCTAACCTCCGAATGGGTAAAAGCGCCCTTTCTAGCAGGTTTAACAATTTCGGTTTCCTCGACCATTTTGTTCCATTCACCGCAGCCTGGGCATTTCCCCATCCATTTCGCGGACTCATATCCACAAGACTGACACATAAATTTTGTTTTCTTTTTTACAGCCATAAATTACTCCTCTTCCTTTGGAAAAAATATCTATATTAAGGATATTATATCTCTGTTTTATTTAAACCTTCTTAAGGCTAAGTTTTTTTAAAAAAATATTCACTTTGCTTGTCCCGTTTATACTCATATCTACCTATAGATAAAAAACAGAGGTACACTGCAAAAGAATCTGCGTGTACCTCGAAGTTTAGGATCAGGTTATTCACTTACATTAACAGGCTCGCCTTGCCGGATTGCAAACTCATTATTAACGACATCCATTACGACCGTTTGCCCTTTTTTCACGTTGCCCTTAAGCAACTCTTCGGATAGATAATCTTCTACATGCTTCTGAAGCGCCCTACGGATTGGCCTTGCCCCATATTCCGGATCAAAACCTTCCGTAGCAATTTTTTCTCTAGCCGCATCTGTCAGCTCCAAGTATATCTCCTGTTCTTTCAAACGGGTAGTAAGCTGATTTGACATTAATGTAACGATTTGTTTCAAATGATCCTTCTCTAATGAGTGGAACACGATGGTTTCATCAATACGATTCAGGAATTCCGGACGGAATGCACGTTTGAGTTCTTCCATCACTTTCCCTTTCATATTTTTATAGTCCTGGCCAGTATCCTGGATGTTAAAGCCGACATACTTATCGGTTTTCAAGGCCGACGCACCTACATTCGATGTCATGATCAGAATGGTATTCCTGAAATCGACAGTACGCCCCTTGGAATCTGTCAGTCTTCCGTCTTCCAATACTTGAAGAAGGATATTGAAGACATCCGGATGCGCCTTTTCTATTTCATCAAGCAGAACGACGGAGTATGGTTTCCTCCGCACTTTTTCCGTTAACTGACCGCCTTCTTCGTATCCAACATATCCTGGAGGGGATCCAACAAGACGTGAAGTCGAATGTTTCTCCATATATTCAGACATATCGAT
Organism: Bacillus sp. T-10(2022); assembly: GCF_056502895.1. Taxonomy (NCBI): domain Bacteria; kingdom Bacillati; phylum Bacillota; class Bacilli; order Caryophanales; family Bacillaceae; genus Bacillus; species Bacillus sp. T-10(2022). The sequence continues at coordinate 106,134 of NZ_CP113518.1, read as the reverse complement.
GCGAATCATGGCATCTTCATCACCAAATATGGATTCAGCCAAAGCACGGGCAAGCTCGGTTTTACCGACCCCTGTAGGTCCCAAGAAGATGAATGAACCAATTGGACGTTTAGGATCTTTCAAACCTGCCCTGGCACGTCGTACTGCTTTAGAAACCGCAATGACGGCCTCTTCCTGCCCAATTACACGATCATGGAGGATTGACTCCATATTAAGCAGTTTATCTGACTCTGTTTGCGCCAATTTAGTGACTGGCACTCCCGTCCAGCTGGATACGACATGTGCAATGTCATCCACAGTGACTTCACTGTTCTCCTGCCCTTGTTTTTCTTTCCAAGTTTTTTTCGTTTCTTCCAATTGTTCTCTTAAGCGTTGTTCCGTATCGCGAAGCGAAGCAGCTTTTTCAAATTCCTGACTCTGAACGGAAGCATCCTTTTCCTTGCGAACATCATCTAGCTTCACTTCAAGTTCCTTTAAGTTAGGTGGCGTTGTGTATGAGCGCAGTCTAACCTTGGAGCCAGCTTCATCAATCAAGTCAATTGCTTTATCCGGTAAAAAGCGATCGGAAATATAACGGTCGGATAATTTGACTGCGGCATCAATCGCTTCGTCAGTAATCGATACGCGGTGATGTGCCTCATAACGGTCACGCAGCCCCTTGAGAATTTGGATGGATTCCAAAATAGTCGGCTCATCGACTTGGATTGGCTGGAAGCGACGTTCAAGCGCAGCATCCTTTTCAATATACTTACGGTATTCATCCAATGTTGTAGCACCGATACATTGTAATTCACCACGGGCCAATGATGGTTTTAGGATATTGGAGGCATCAATGGCACCTTCTGCACCACCTGCACCAATCAATGTATGCAATTCATCGATGAATAGGATGATATTACCCGCCTGACGTATTTCATCCATGACTTTCTTCAACCGGTCCTCAAATTCACCACGGTATTTAGTACCAGCCACAACAGTACCCATATCAAGTGTCATTACGCGTTTATCGCGTAAAATTTCAGGTACCTCATTATTGATGATCTGTTGGGCAAGCCCTTCAGCAATGGCTGTTTTACCTACCCCAGGTTCACCGATCAATACTGGGTTATTTTTTGTACGACGGCTTAATACCTCAATGACACGCTGTATTTCCTTACTTCTTCCGATAACGGGATCCAGGCTTCCCTCCCTGGCAATCGCCGTTAAATCACGGGCTAAGCCATCCAGTGTCGGTGTGCTCGCATTTGAAGCGGCAGAACCTTGATGACCACCTGATTCATTGCTGCCCAAAAGCTGTAATACTTGTTGCCTGGCTTTATTTAAACTTACACCGAGATTATTCAATACGCGGGCAGCTACACCTTCCCCTTCTCGTATAAGACCTAGAAGAACATGCTCTGTCCCAACATATGAGTGACCTAATTTTCTTGCCTCATCCATGGAAAGTTCAATGACTTTCTTGGCTCTCGGGGTATAATGTATCGTTTGAGCCGTATCCTGTCCACGGCCAATTAAATTTTCCACTTCTTTCTGAATCTTTTCCGGACCCAATCCAAGAGCATATAACGCTTTGGCTGCAATACCATCACCTTCTCGGACAAGACCCAGTAAAATATGTTCCGTGCCAATATTATTATGACCTAAACGGATTGCCTCTTCTTGGGCTAATGCTAATACTTTCTGGGCTCTTTCAGTAAAACGACCAAACATCATAGGGAATTCCTCCTTAAGAATTTTCGTTTTGAATAAAGTTGCTGGCAATTCTCTAAGTAATGGCAGAAGCTTATTCTTGCTCCATATCTATTACATGAAATTTGATACTCCCTAAAGAGGTCAATGACCTCTAAGTGGAGGAAGATTCCGTGAAATTCAAGCGTTCCCGGATGAGTGCTGCTCTACGAATATCCCTTTCATGGGTTCTTAAAGGGCCGCCTGCGTACTTTTGTAAAAATCCCGACTGCGTCAAAATCATCAACTCATTTAAAATGCTTTTGGAAATATTTTTTATATACCCAAGATCTATCCCTAACCTAACGTCGGAGATACAGGTAGCTGCCTCCTTGGTCTCGATGATTCGAGCATTGGACAAAATTCCATATGAGCGGAAAATTCTATCTTCTAATTGTATGTGGGAAGTCCTCGCTAATGCATCCCTCGCTGACCGTTCCTGGGCTATGATTTGTTGCACTACACTTGTTAGGTCTTCAACGATATCCCTTTCCGACTTTCCAAGAGTAATTTGATTTGAGATTTGAAAAATATTCCCTAAAGCTTGACTGCCCTCTCCATAAATCCCTCGAACCACCAACCCCAATTGGTTGATAGCCGGTATGATATTATTCATCTGCTGTGTAAGGACCAGGCCGGGAAGATGCATCATGACTGAAGCCCTTAATCCTGTTCCCACATTAGTCGGACAACTAGTTAGGTATCCTCTTTCTTCATCATATGCATAGTCTATGGATTCTTCAATCCAATCGTCAAGAACATTTGCAATCTTTAAGGTTTCCTTCAGCTGCAATCCCGACATTAAACATTGAATACGGAGATGATCCTCTTCATTTATCATGATGCTTATTTCTTCATTTTCCGAAAGGAGACATGCGCTTTTCGCTGAATCTTCGACTAAATGAGGACTGATTAAATGTTTTTCAACGAGAACGCGCTTTTCCAGTGGCTGCAATTGGTCAATCTCTAAAAGTTCCAGTTTCCCAATCTCTGGAGTCACTTCCTCTTCACTTCTTTTTTTGACCAATTCAATTATTTTTTTAGCTTCTTCGTTAGAAAAGGAGGTTGGGAAGGTAAAGTCTTTGAAATTCCTGGCCAGCCGAATCCGCGAACTCAATACAATATCGATTTCCGGCCCTTCGGCACTCATCCAGGAACTCAAAGCGTTTTCTACAAACTTTTCCAAGCTCATAATTCCTCGCCTCCCTCTTGGGCTTCATACCTTTTTTCAAGGGAACGTACCTTATCTCTTACCTCTGCCGCTTTCTCGAATTCCTCTTGATCAATGTGGGCCTTTAAAACTTCTTTCAAATCTGAAATTTGCTTTCGAAGATAGATGGTGCCACCGATCCTTTTTGGAATTTTCCCTATATGTGCTGTATTTCCGCTATGAACTCTCTTTAAAATGGGATTTAACTGTTCATTGAACGTTTTATAACATTCGGCACAGCCAAACTTGCCAATATGGACAAATTCTTTATAAGATCGATGACAATGCGGACAACGCCTCTCTTCCGTTTTAGGAAATGCATTTGCCTTCGTCTGTTGAATATTCGACTCCATATTCAACAATCCTGCTAATAAATTATTTATTGAAAAACCAGGTCCGCCTGCATCCATGAATATTTCGCCTTTTTCCTGAGCACATTTCTCACAAATCATGACTTCAGTCTTTTTTCCATTGATGATTTTGGTGAAGTGCAGGGTAGCAGGCCTTTGATGACATTCTTGGCAAATCAACGTTCATCACCTCTGCCAGTTTCATTTATATTTTAAAGTCGTAAGCATCGCAGTTAAAATTCTAGCCCTAAGTTCATCGCGGTCAGGTAGGTCGATATAAATCACCGATCTATCTATGACGCTCATCATTATCTTTGCTTCTCTTTCATTAATGACGTCTTCATTCATCAGCCGTGAAATTACTCCTTCAGCCATCGATTGAGTTACCCTGGAACCAATAAGCGATAATAATTGGTTGATAAGTTGCACGGAATCCTGTGATTCCACCTTCATGATGCGTATATAACCGCCGCCCCCACGCTTACTCTCTACAACATAACCTCTCTCGATGGTAAACCTGGTATTGATTACGTAATTGATTTGAGAAGGAACACACTGAAATTTATCTGCTATTTCACTTCTTTTAATCTCCAAGATATCTTTTTGACTTATTTCAAGTACTTGCTTCAAATAAGTTTCGATAACATCAGATATGTTTCTCACTCAGCCTCCTCCATTCTGACTTTGACTATATTTGACTATTATTATACAAGGAAAAATGCATTTTGCAACTTAAACGCACTTTCTTTCTGTAATATCCATTTTCTCCAAATTATATGTAGTTACATACCCCATTGAACATTAAAGTTGAAATATCTTACATTAATACCCTAAAAAGATAAATGCAAAACCTGCTATTTTTTCCTTCTCCTTAAGGTTTCACAACTTAAATTCTGCCCAATTCTCAGCTCACCAAAAATAAGGCCAGCCCATGCTGTCCCTGAAATAAAAAACTTTTTTAATTACGAACATCAAAAAAGACCAGCTGGATGGCTGATCTTAATAAATGGCTTGGCGGCGTCCTACTCTCACAGGGGGAAACCCCCAACTACCATCGGCGCTGAAGAGCTTAACTGCCGTGTTCGGAATGGGAACGGGTGTGACCTCTTCGCTATCGCCACCAAACATAAAAGGAACGTTGTTCCTTCAAAACTAGATAATAAGAAGGTATTTCATTTTTTAAAAAGCGTTGGTTAAGTCCTCGATCTATTAGTATCAGTCAGCTCCACATGTCACCATGCTTCCACCTCTGACCTATCAACCTGATCATCTTTCAGGGATCTTACTAGCTTGCGCCATGGGAAATCTCATCTTGAGGGGGGCTTCATGCTTAGATGCTTTCAGCACTTATCCCGTCCGCACGTAGCTACCCAGCTATGCCTTTGGCAAGACAACTGGTACACCAGCGGTGCGTCCATCCCGGTCCTCTCGTACTAAGGACAGCTCCTCTCAAATTTCCTGCGCCCGCGACGGATAGGGACCGAACTGTCTCACGACGTTCTGAACCCAGCTCGCGTACCGCTTTAATGGGCGAACAGCCCAACCCTTGGGACCGACTACAGCCCCAGGATGCGATGAGCCGACATCGAGGTGCCAAACCTCCCCGTCGATGTGGACTCTTGGGGGAGATAAGCCTGTTATCCCCGGGGTAGCTTTTATCCGTTGAGCGATGGCCCTTCCATGCGGAACCACCGGATCACTAAGCCCGACTTTCGTCCCTGCTCGACTTGTAGGTCTCGCAGTCAAGCTCCCTTGTGCCTTTACACTCTACGAATGATTTCCAACCATTCTGAGGGAACCTTTGGGCGCCTCCGTTACTCTTTAGGAGGCGACCGCCCCAGTCAAACTGCCCACCTGACACTGTCTCCCACCCCGATAAGGGGCGCGGGTTAGAATTTCAATACAGCCAGGGTAGTATCCCACCAACGCCTCCACCGAAGCTGGCGCTCCGGCTTCTCAGGCTCCTACCTATCCTGTACAAGCTGTACCAAAATTCAATATCAGGCTGCAGTAAAGCTCCACGGGGTCTTTCCGTCCTGTCGCGGGTAACCTGCATCTTCACAGGTACTATAATTTCACCGAGTCTCTCGTTGAGACAGTGCCCAGATCGTTACACCTTTCGTGCGGGTCGGAACTTACCCGACAAGGAATTTCGCTACCTTAGGACCGTTATAGTTACGGCCGCCGTTTACTGGGGCTTCGGTTCAAAGCTTCGCTTGCGCTAACCTCTCCCCTTAACCTTCCAGCACCGGGCAGGTGTCAGCCCCTATACTTCGCCTTGCGGCTTCGCAGAGACCTGTGTTTTTGCTAAACAGTCGCCTGGGCCTATTCACTGCGGCTTTTCTGGGCTATTCACCCTAAAAAGCACCCCTTCTCCCGAAGTTACGGGGTCATTTTGCCGAGTTCCTTAACGAGAGTTCTCTCGCACACCTTAGGATTCTCTCCTCGCCTACCTGTGTCGGTTTGCGGTACGGGCACCTTACATCTCACTAGAGGCTTTTCTTGGCAGCGTGGAATCAGGAACTTCGGTACTATATTTCCCTCGCCATCACAGCTCCGCCTTAATGGAAACGGGATTTGCCTCGTTTCCGGCCTAACTGCTTGGACGCGCATATCCAACAGCGCGCTTACCCTATCCTTCTGCGTCCCCCCATCGTTCAAACGATGTATAGGTGGTACAGGAATATCAACCTGTTGTCCATCGCCTACGCCTTTCGGCCTCGGCTTAGGTCCCGACTAACCCTGAGCGGACGAGCCTTCCTCAGGAAACCTTAGGCATTCGGTGGAAGGGATTCTCACCCTTCTTTCGCTACTCATACCGGCATTCTCACTTCTAAGCGCTCCAC
>NZ_CP113518.1:32500-97500 GCF_056502895.1 Bacillus sp. T-10(2022) | reverse complement strand
TCTGGTTAGGTACCGTCAAGGTACCAGCAGTTACTCTGGTACTTGTTCTTCCCTAACAACAGAACTTTACGACCCGAAGGCCTTCTTCGTTCACGCGGCGTTGCTCCGTCAGACTTTCGTCCATTGCGGAAGATTCCCTACTGCTGCCTCCCGTAGGAGTCTGGGCCGTGTCTCAGTCCCAGTGTGGCCGATCACCCTCTCAGGTCGGCTACGCATCGTCGCCTTGGTGAGCCATTACCTCACCAACTAGCTAATGCGCCGCGGGCCCATCTATAAGTGACAGCGTAAACCGTCTTTCCATCTTCTCTCATGCGAGAAAAGAACGTATCCGGTATTAGCTCCGGTTTCCCGAAGTTATCCCAGTCTTATAGGCAGGTTGCCCACGTGTTACTCACCCGTCCGCCGCTAATCTCAGGGAGCAAGCTCCCATCGATTCGCTCGACTTGCATGTATTAGGCACGCCGCCAGCGTTCGTCCTGAGCCAGGATCAAACTCTCCGAAGAAATGTTTGACTTGCTCATTTGCTTTTTTGATAGTGTGTGCTCACTTAAAATTTAACGTTGGCGCTTTGTTTTGTTCAGTTTTCAAAGAGCAATTTGACTCTTCTTAAAGAATCAACTTTCATATCATAACAAACCCAAAACGGCTTGTCAAGTTTTTTTGGTGGAGCCTAGCGGGATCGAACCGCTGACCTCCTGCGTGCAAGGCAGGCGCTCTCCCAGCTGAGCTAAGGCCCCGAAAAAATAATGGTCGGGAAGACAGGATTCGAACCTGCGACCCCTTGGTCCCAAACCAAGTGCTCTACCAAGCTGAGCTACTTCCCGAAAAAAAATATGGTGCGCCCGGCGGGAGTCGAACCTACAACCTTCTGATTCGTAGTCAGATGCTCTATCCAATTGAGCTACGGGCGCATATTAAGATGGTGCCGAGGACCGGAATCGAACCGGTACGGTAGTCACCTACCGCAGGATTTTAAGTCCTGTGCGTCTGCCAGTTCCGCCACCCCGGCATAAATAAATAGTGGAGCGGAAGACGGGATTCGAACCCGCGACCCCAACCTTGGCAAGGTTGTATTCTACCACTGAACTACTTCCGCGAACATGCGGGTGAAGGGACTTGAACCCCCACGCCTTGCGGCGCCAGATCCTAAGTCTGGTGCGTCTGCCAATTCCGCCACACCCGCATAATAAAATGGTGAGCCATGAAGGATTCGAACCTTCGACCCTCTGATTAAAAGTCAGATGCTCTACCAACTGAGCTAATGGCTCATATAAACTATTTATATATGCTATATCAAGCTTGTATGAAAATGGTGCCGGCAAGAGGACTTGAACCCCCAACCTACTGATTACAAGTCAGTTGCTCTACCAGTTGAGCTACACCGGCAAGTGTAAAAATGGTGGAGGATGACGGGATCGAACCGCCGACCCTCTGCTTGTAAGGCAGATGCTCTCCCAGCTGAGCTAATCCTCCATATATAACTGCTTGGCGGCGTCCTACTCTCACAGGGGGAAACCCCCAACTACCATCGGCGCTGAAGAGCTTAACTGCCGTGTTCGGAATGGGAACGGGTGTGACCTCTTCGCTATCGCCACCAAACATAAAAGGAACGTTGTTCCTTCAAAACTAGATAATAAGAAGGTATTTCATTTTTTAAAAAGCGTTGGTTAAGTCCTCGATCTATTAGTATCAGTCAGCTCCACATGTCACCATGCTTCCACCTCTGACCTATCAACCTGATCATCTTTCAGGGATCTTACTAGCTTGCGCCATGGGAAATCTCATCTTGAGGGGGGCTTCATGCTTAGATGCTTTCAGCACTTATCCCGTCCGCACGTAGCTACCCAGCTATGCCTTTGGCAAGACAACTGGTACACCAGCGGTGCGTCCATCCCGGTCCTCTCGTACTAAGGACAGCTCCTCTCAAATTTCCTGCGCCCGCGACGGATAGGGACCGAACTGTCTCACGACGTTCTGAACCCAGCTCGCGTACCGCTTTAATGGGCGAACAGCCCAACCCTTGGGACCGACTACAGCCCCAGGATGCGATGAGCCGACATCGAGGTGCCAAACCTCCCCGTCGATGTGGACTCTTGGGGGAGATAAGCCTGTTATCCCCGGGGTAGCTTTTATCCGTTGAGCGATGGCCCTTCCATGCGGAACCACCGGATCACTAAGCCCGACTTTCGTCCCTGCTCGACTTGTAGGTCTCGCAGTCAAGCTCCCTTGTGCCTTTACACTCTACGAATGATTTCCAACCATTCTGAGGGAACCTTTGGGCGCCTCCGTTACTCTTTAGGAGGCGACCGCCCCAGTCAAACTGCCCACCTGACACTGTCTCCCACCCCGATAAGGGGCGCGGGTTAGAATTTCAATACAGCCAGGGTAGTATCCCACCAACGCCTCCACCGAAGCTGGCGCTCCGGCTTCTCAGGCTCCTACCTATCCTGTACAAGCTGTACCAAAATTCAATATCAGGCTGCAGTAAAGCTCCACGGGGTCTTTCCGTCCTGTCGCGGGTAACCTGCATCTTCACAGGTACTATAATTTCACCGAGTCTCTCGTTGAGACAGTGCCCAGATCGTTACACCTTTCGTGCGGGTCGGAACTTACCCGACAAGGAATTTCGCTACCTTAGGACCGTTATAGTTACGGCCGCCGTTTACTGGGGCTTCGGTTCAAAGCTTCGCTTGCGCTAACCTCTCCCCTTAACCTTCCAGCACCGGGCAGGTGTCAGCCCCTATACTTCGCCTTGCGGCTTCGCAGAGACCTGTGTTTTTGCTAAACAGTCGCCTGGGCCTATTCACTGCGGCTTTTCTGGGCTATTCACCCTAAAAAGCACCCCTTCTCCCGAAGTTACGGGGTCATTTTGCCGAGTTCCTTAACGAGAGTTCTCTCGCACACCTTAGGATTCTCTCCTCGCCTACCTGTGTCGGTTTGCGGTACGGGCACCTTACATCTCACTAGAGGCTTTTCTTGGCAGCGTGGAATCAGGAACTTCGGTACTATATTTCCCTCGCCATCACAGCTCCGCCTTAATGGAAACGGGATTTGCCTCGTTTCCGGCCTAACTGCTTGGACGCGCATATCCAACAGCGCGCTTACCCTATCCTTCTGCGTCCCCCCATCGTTCAAACGATGTATAGGTGGTACAGGAATATCAACCTGTTGTCCATCGCCTACGCCTTTCGGCCTCGGCTTAGGTCCCGACTAACCCTGAGCGGACGAGCCTTCCTCAGGAAACCTTAGGCATTCGGTGGAAGGGATTCTCACCCTTCTTTCGCTACTCATACCGGCATTCTCACTTCTAAGCGCTCCACCAGTCCTTCCGGTCTGACTTCAACGCCCTTAGAACGCTCTCCTACCATCGACACCATACGGTGTCAATCCACAGCTTCGGTGATACGTTTAGCCCCGGTACATTTTCGGCGCGGAGTCACTCGACCAGTGAGCTATTACGCACTCTTTAAATGGTGGCTGCTTCTAAGCCAACATCCTGGTTGTCTAAGCAACTCCACATCCTTTTCCACTTAACGTATACTTTGGGACCTTAGCTGGTGGTCTGGGCTGTTTCCCTTTCGACTACGGATCTTATCACTCGCAGTCTGACTCCCAAGAATAAGTATTTGGCATTCGGAGTTTGACTGAATTCGGTAACCCGTTGGGGGCCCCTAGTCCAATCAGTGCTCTACCTCCAATACTCTCATCTTGAGGCTAGCCCTAAAGCTATTTCGGAGAGAACCAGCTATCTCCAGGTTCGATTGGAATTTCTCCGCTACCCACACCTCATCCCCGCACTTTTCAACGTGCGTGGGTTCGGGCCTCCATTCAGTGTTACCTGAACTTCACCCTGGACATGGGTAGATCACCTGGTTTCGGGTCTACGACCTCATACTCATTCGCCCTATTCAGACTCGCTTTCGCTGCGGCTCCGTCTTATCAACTTAACCTCGCATGAAATCGTAACTCGCCGGTTCATTCTACAAAAGGCACGCCATTACCCATTAACGGGCTTTGACTACTTGTAGGCACACGGTTTCAGGATCTATTTCACTCCCCTTCCGGGGTGCTTTTCACCTTTCCCTCACGGTACTGGTTCACTATCGGTCACTAGGGAGTATTTAGCCTTGGGAGATGGTCCTCCCTGCTTCCGACGGGATTTCTCGTGTCCCGCCGTACTCAGGATCCACTCAGGAGGGAACGAAGTTTCAACTACAGGGTTTTTACCTTCTTCGACGGATCTTTCCAGATCGCTTCATTTACCCCGTTCCTTTGTAACTCCATGTTGAGTGTCCTACAACCCCAAGAGGCAAGCCTCTTGGTTTGGGCTAATTCCGTTTCGCTCGCCGCTACTCAGGAAATCGCGTTTGCTTTCTCTTCCTCCGGGTACTTAGATGTTTCAGTTCCCCGGGTCTGCCTTCAGTACCCTATGTATTCAGGTAAAGATACTGTTCCATTACGAACAGTGGGTTTCCCCATTCGGAAATCTCCGGATCAAAGCTTACTTACAGCTCCCCGAAGCATATCGGTGTTAGTCCCGTCCTTCATCGGCTCCTAGTGCCAAGGCATCCACCGTGCGCCCTTTCTAACTTAACCGTTAAAAAAGATCTTACAGATGCTTTAAAAAAAATTAATTGCCTTCTATCTATTATCTAGTTTTCAAGGAACAAAGCAGAAAGAATCCATCACATCGTGATGTTTGTCTTTCCTATTTGAATGAATTACTCATTCAAAACTGAACAAAACAAAAGCGCTCTCGTAATTATCCTTAGAAAGGAGGTGATCCAGCCGCACCTTCCGATACGGCTACCTTGTTACGACTTCACCCCAATCATCTGTCCCACCTTAGGCGGCTGGCTCCATGAAGGTTACCTCACCGACTTCGGGTGTTACAAACTCTCGTGGTGTGACGGGCGGTGTGTACAAGGCCCGGGAACGTATTCACCGCGGCATGCTGATCCGCGATTACTAGCGATTCCGGCTTCATGCAGGCGAGTTGCAGCCTGCAATCCGAACTGAGAATGGCTTTATGGGATTCGCTTACCTTCGCAGGTTTGCAGCCCTTTGTACCATCCATTGTAGCACGTGTGTAGCCCAGGTCATAAGGGGCATGATGATTTGACGTCATCCCCACCTTCCTCCGGTTTGTCACCGGCAGTCACCTTAGAGTGCCCAACTGAATGCTGGCAACTAAGATCAAGGGTTGCGCTCGTTGCGGGACTTAACCCAACATCTCACGACACGAGCTGACGACAACCATGCACCACCTGTCACTCTGTCCCCCGAAGGGGAAAGCCCTATCTCTAGGGTTGTCAGAGGATGTCAAGACCTGGTAAGGTTCTTCGCGTTGCTTCGAATTAAACCACATGCTCCACCGCTTGTGCGGGCCCCCGTCAATTCCTTTGAGTTTCAGCCTTGCGGCCGTACTCCCCAGGCGGAGTGCTTAATGCGTTAGCTGCAGCACTAAAGGGCGGAAACCCTCTAACACTTAGCACTCATCGTTTACGGCGTGGACTACCAGGGTATCTAATCCTGTTTGCTCCCCACGCTTTCGCGCCTCAGTGTCAGTTACAGACCAGAAAGTCGCCTTCGCCACTGGTGTTCCTCCAAATCTCTACGCATTTCACCGCTACACTTGGAATTCCACTTTCCTCTTCTGCACTCAAGTTCCCCAGTTTCCAATGACCCTCCACGGTTGAGCCGTGGGCTTTCACATCAGACTTAAGGAACCACCTGCGCGCGCTTTACGCCCAATAATTCCGGACAACGCTTGCCACCTACGTATTACCGCGGCTGCTGGCACGTAGTTAGCCGTGGCTTTCTGGTTAGGTACCGTCAAGGTACCAGCAGTTACTCTGGTACTTATTCTTCCCTAACAACAGAACTTTACGACCCGAAGGCCTTCTTCGTTCACGCGGCGTTGCTCCGTCAGACTTTCGTCCATTGCGGAAGATTCCCTACTGCTGCCTCCCGTAGGAGTCTGGGCCGTGTCTCAGTCCCAGTGTGGCCGATCACCCTCTCAGGTCGGCTACGCATCGTCGCCTTGGTGAGCCATTACCTCACCAACTAGCTAATGCGCCGCGGGCCCATCTATAAGTGACAGCGTAAACCGTCTTTCCATCTTCTCTCATGCGAGAAAAGAACGTATCCGGTATTAGCTCCGGTTTCCCGAAGTTATCCCAGTCTTATAGGCAGGTTGCCCACGTGTTACTCACCCGTCCGCCGCTAATCTCAGGGAGCAAGCTCCCATCGATTCGCTCGACTTGCATGTATTAGGCACGCCGCCAGCGTTCGTCCTGAGCCAGGATCAAACTCTCCGAAGAAATGTTTGACTTGCTCATTTGCTTTTTTTGATAGTGTGTGCTCACTTAAAATTTAACGTTGGCGCTTTGTTTTGTTCAGTTTTCAAAGAGCAATGTCTTTCGGAACAGCTTATTTATAATAACACTTTCATCACTTCAAGTCAACAACTTTTTTAAAACTTTTTAAAGTTTGTAATCTGTTTGCAACTCGTTCGTAACGACAGATATAAATATAACACCATTACGTTAACTGCGCAATACCTTTTATAAAGTTTTTTTGAGATAATGTTGTTTTTCTTTTAAACCCTAGAATCCACTCTATTGAAAGGCATGAAATTATAATTAAAAAACAAAAACCGAATTGGACTTACCAGGATCAAGAGCTACGCCCTTGATCCCAGCCATCCGAATCCGGCCCTGCAATCAAAACTCATTTTGCTTATATTAGCGATGTCTCATTAAAGGGAATAACAGGACGTCACGTATAGAAGGAGAATTGGTCAATAGCATAACCAAACGGTCAACACCAATTCCCAGTCCGCCAGTCGGCGGCATTCCGTATTCTAACGCCTCCAAGAAATCTTCATCCATTTCATGAGCTTCATCATTACCTTGCTCTCGTTCTTTCAATTGAGCTTCAAAGCGTTGACGTTGATCAATAGGATCATTAAGTTCAGTGAAGGCATTTGCGTGCTCCCTGCCTACAATGAATAACTCAAAACGATCTGTGAAACGGGAATCTTCCGGATTTTTCTTTGCTAAAGGAGAGATTTCCACTGGATGCCCATAGATGAATGTAGGCTGAATTAACTTATCTTCGACCTTTTGTTCAAAGAATTCATTTACGATATGGCCGAACTCCATGGATTCCTTAACTTCAATCCCATTTTCTTTAGCAAGCTGCTGGGCTTCTTCTTTACTCATTTCAGTCCAGAAGTCCACACCAGTATATTCTTTTACAGCGTCAACCATGTGAAGTCGTTTCCATTCCGGTTTTAACTCTATCTCATACTCCCCATACTGGATGGTAGTCGTCCCAAGAACTTCTTGAGCTATATGGGCAATCAGGTTTTCCGTTAAACTCATGATATCTTGGTAATCCGCATAAGCTTCGTACAATTCGATCAAAGTGAATTCAGGATTGTGCCTTGTGGACACTCCTTCATTTCTGAAAACCCGGCCAATTTCATAAACTTTCTCCAATCCGCCAACAATTAAGCGTTTTAGATGCAGTTCAATGGCGATCCTTAAATTCAAAGGCATATCCAAAGCATTATGGTGAGTAAGGAAAGGACGTGCAGCAGCTCCACCAGCAACAGAGTGCAATAGCGGCGTCTCCACTTCAAGGTATCCATGATCGTCCAAATAACGTCTCATAGCTTGTACAATACGACTGCGCATGATCAACGTATTTTTACTTTCCTCATTTGTAATTAAATCGACATAACGTTTACGATAACGCTCTTCAACGTCCTTTAAGCCATGAAATTTATCAGGTAACGGGCGAAGCGCCTTAGCAAGGAACACATACTCTTTAGCTTTAATGGAAAGTTCCCCGACTTTCGTTTTGAAGATTACGCCAGTTATCCCTACGAGATCACCAAGATCTGTTTGGTTGAAAATTTGGTAAGAATCTTCCCCTATGTTATCCAAACGGACGTAGATTTGGATTTGGCCGCTAATATCCTGGATATGGGCAAATCCCGCTTTCCCTTTTCCGCGCTTCGTCATGACACGGCCAGCGATCGTAACTTCAATTTCTTTTTCTTCAAGATCTTCCTTTTCTAATTCACCATAAGCACTGATTATCTCCTGAGTGTTATGTGTGCGCTCGAACCTGCTCCCGAAAGGGTCTTGTCCATTATCAATCATGGCCTGCATTTTATCGCGCCTTACCTGCAGTTGGTCATTCAATTCTTCATGACTCACGAAAATCATCTCCATCTTTATTAATAAATGCCTTATATAATTAATCAGAAATTCTTTTGCATACATATTTATTCTTACATAAAGTAAAGAAATTCAACAGCTTTTTATCTTAAAACATTGCTTATGTACATATAAAAACTGCCAGGATTACTGGCAGTTAAGATAAGCGTATTATAGGAAAATAGGAAGGTAATGTCAAACATCAGACCATTTGGATATTTTGTTGCTTCGCTTCAATATCATCAACAAGTCCATAAAGAAGCTTTACAACATCTTCCCTTGTTTCACAATAATTAATTCCTTTGCGAGCTTGAGCATTCCCTTTAACACCCTTTAAATACCAAGAAGCGTGCTTACGCATTTCACGAACAGCGACATTTTCATTTTTCAACGCAATCAGACGATCCATATGAAGCACGCAAACGTCCATCTTTTCACGAACTGAAGGTTCATCCATCAGTTGACCGGTTTCTAGATATTTTACAGTCCGGTAGATCATCCATGGGTTACCTAGGGCTGCACGGCCGATCATGACTCCATCAACACCAGTTTCCTTCAGCATTCTTTCCGCATCCTGTGGAGTTTCCACATCACCGTTACCGATAAGGGGAATATTGATCGACCTCTTCACTTCACGGATGATGTCCCAGTTAGCTTTTCCTTCATACATTTGAACTCGTGTCCTGCCATGCATGGAAACAGCTTTACCGCCTGCGCGTTCAACAGCCTGAGCATTTTGAATCGCAAAAACATGCTCATCATCCCAGCCTATGCGCATTTTCACCGTTACCGGCTTATCAACGGCATCAACCACGGCTGAAACCATCTCATAAATTTTGTTTGGATCGAGAAGCCACTTCGCACCCGCATCACATTTAGTGATTTTAGGAACAGGGCAGCCCATGTTGATATCAATGATATCAGCATTTGTATTTTTATCTACAAATTGTGCAGCTTCGACCAAAGATTTCTTTTCACCGCCAAAGATTTGCAAGCTTAAAGGCTTTTCTCTTTCATCTATATAAAGCATATTCATCGTTCTAGCATTTTGTAAAACGATTCCCTTATCACTGACCATCTCCGCACAAACAAGACCAGCACCAAATTCCTTGACGGTCAAGCGGAATGCCGAGTTGCAGACTCCCGCCATCGGTGCCAGCACTACCGGATTCTTCATTTCTATATCGCCTATTTTTAACACGTTGACCTCCTATAACATTCTTTCATTTATCGTCAGGTGGCTGAAGCTCCTCAATGGAAACATGCAGAATTTCCGCCACTTCCAGTAAAAATGCCTCTGAAGGGTTGCGGTTCCCCCGTTCAACTTCTCCCAGCAAGGAAACGGAAACACCTATTTCCCTCGCAAACCCTTCCTGGGTATAACCCTTTAACTTTCGAAAAGCGCGAATACGCCTTCCCCATTTTTCACCTTCCATAATCGAACTCCTTCTTTATCCGAAATCTGTTCAAGCAGGTCGCTCAAAGGTGCATCCATTTGCGGAAGTGATATATCAGGGTCCACTTCCATTAAAGGCACGATAACAAAAGCCCTCTCGTGCATACGAGGGTGCGGGACTGAAAGAATCTCTGTCTCAATATTTTCTTGATTATATAACAAAATGTCAAGGTCTATAGTACGGGGACCCCACCTGATTTCCCTTTTTCTTCCTAAATCTTGTTCGATTTTCATACAAGCGTGAAGTAAGTTTTCAGGTTCTAAATCGGTTTCCACTTTAAGAACAGCATTTAAAAAACAGTCCTGGTCTTCATATCCTATCGGGTCTGTTTCATATAAAGAAGAGCAGGCCATCATCTTGATATGCGGATTATCAGACAATAATTGGAAAGCTCTTCGGAATGTTTCAAGGCGATCCCCTAAGTTCGACCCTATTGAAAGGTAAGCAATATTTATCACAATCAGCGTCCCCTTACAATCTCTATAGCAACAGACTCATAGTGACCTGCTATTGGAGGATCTGGTTTATAAACCTTGACGGTGCATGTCTCGATGGAAGAATATTTATTAAGCAGTTCAGAAGCGATTTTTTCAGCGACAGCTTCCACTAACTTAAAAGGTTCTCCCTCAACAACACTTTTACACACTTCATATAACTCGCCATAGTTGATTGAGTCTTCAAGGTTGTCACTCTTCCCTGCCTTGGCTAAATCAGTCTGGACGATTAAATCCACTTTAAACCGCTGACCAAGCTTCGTTTCCTCCGGAAAAACTCCATGATAACCGTAAAACTCCATCTTATTCACATATATCTTATCCATTTCATTCACCTTTTCCTAATAGAGCATCCATCATCTTTGCAGTCCGTGCCATTTCCTTCACATCATGTACGCGAACCATCTGACAGCCTTGTTGAATTCCATGGCAAATTGTAGCGGCAGTGCCTTCCATCCGCTCACTAGGCGGTAGGTCCAGAACATGGCCAATCATGGACTTTCTTGATGTGGCTAACAGAACTGGATAACCTAACGATACCAGCTTATCAAGATTCCTCATCATTTCTAAATTTAACTTTAAATCTTTCGCAAAGCCAATTCCTGGATCGAGAATGATGTTTTCATCCTTGACACCTGCATCCTTCACCAACATGATGCTTTCGAATAAATCTTGAAGTACATCCCGGACAAAATGTCCATATTCCATATTACCCCTGTTATGCATCAAGATAATCGGCACCTTATATTCCGCAGCAACCCTTGACATCAAGGTATCGGCTTTACCTCCCCAAATATCATTTAATATATGGGCTCCTGCCTTTACCGCCTCTTCTGCAACTCTTGATTTATACGTATCGACCGATATCGGAATCTCAATATTACGCGATATGGCTTCAATAATTGGGGCGACTCTCTCTATTTCCTCTTCATCCGATATCCTCTCATAGTTAGGACGGGTCGACTCACCACCTACATCCAATATATCCGCGCCATCGTTGACCATTCGTTCAGCATGCTTCAAAGCAGCATCTATCCGATTATATTTTCCGCCATCCGAAAAGGAATCCGGCGTAACATTCAAAATCCCCATGATTAAGGTTTTCTTGCTGTAATCCAAATCAAATGAACCGCATTTTATTTTTGATGCTCCTGCTAATGACATCCAACGTTCTCCTTCACCTAAAGAAATCTATATATACGAGTTTACCCATTTACATAGGTATAGTGCAAGCTCCATGAAAATCAGGGATACTTCTGCATACTTTGCTCAAAAAGAAAAGCAAAGCCCCAAAGGAACTTCGCTTCTCATTTTTAGTGTCTTGTCTTACTCAAAGTTATATAATGGTGTACTTAAGTAGCGTTCACCATTACTCGGTATGATGGCAAGTACCTTTTTGCCTTTTCCCAGTTTGTCAGCCACTTTAATGGCAGCTGCGATTGCACCTCCAGAAGAAATTCCGCCAAGGATTCCTTCCTCTTTTGCTGCGCGGCGTGCATAATCAAAAGATTCCTCTGTATTGACTTGAATGATTTCGTCATAGAGATCTGTATTCAATATACTTGGAATGAAGCCTGCTCCGATTCCTTGGATTTTATGAGGTCCTGGAGTCCCACCCGATAATACTGGAGAATCCGCAGGTTCAACAGCGTAAATTTTAATGTCAGGGAATTTTTCACGCAGGACTTCACCGGCACCTGTTATGGTTCCCCCAGTACCGATTCCGGCAACGAATGCATCCAAGCCTTCATCTCCAAAGGCTTCAACGATTTCAGGGCCTGTAGTGTTCCGATGTACTTCAGGGTTGGCTTCGTTTTCGAATTGCTGTGGAATGAAGTAACCTTTTTCTTTAGAAAGCTCAGTCGCCTTTGCGATTGCACCCTTCATTCCTTCAGGTCCAGGAGTAAGAACTAATTCTGCCCCATATGCGCGAAGCAAGTTACGGCGTTCCAAGCTCATCGTCTCCGGCATAACCAGAATTGATTTATAGCCCTTTGCCGCAGCTACCATTGCCAAACCTATTCCCGTATTTCCGCTTGTAGGTTCAATGATCGTATCACCTGGCTTAAGAGTACCATTTTTTTCTGCCGCTTCGATCATCGCAAGGGCGATACGGTCTTTTACACTGCTGCCTGGGTTAAAATACTCAAGTTTCAAATAAATATCTGCACTGTTTTCATTTTGAAGCTTGTTTAACTTAACAATAGGTGTTTGTCCAATTAAATCGATTACAGAATTAGCTATACGTGCCATTTTCTCCACTCCCTTATCATTTCAATACCGAGTATGTTTATTGGTTTTATAATTTTAAAGTTACCAGTTTTAATAGTTCATTGTCAATGATTATATACTATATTCTAAATTTTCTCACACAACCATTGACCTACTTTTCTTCCTTCAATCCATAAAACCATTCTACATCAAATTCATCCCAGAAAATTTTCCCTGAGACCGGTGTCTGAATCTGTTCAAGAGCTATTTGGCGGTGAATCTTGTCTTTAACTTCTTCATATTCATACTGCTTGCCCTTTATTCTTTCATGCAGGTAGAGAACGGCCCAGCCATCCTCCGTTTGGATTGCATCACTCCACTTCTTCACCTTCAATTTCTCGGCAGCGGTTATGTATTCCTTGGAGACTTGCTCGTTATCCTGGGATATATAACCCATGTCGCCTCCTTGATTGGCAGTGAATTCATCAAGGGACTTCTCCATTGCCAATACATCAAAGGAGACACCCTTCTCCAGTTCACGTATGACTTGGTCTGCCTGCTTTTTTGTAGAAGTGGTGATATGGGAAACATGGAAAGCAGTAGGGATTCTGTAGATATCCTTATTATTATCATAATGACTCCGCATTGCTGTTTCGGAAACCGAAACGTCCTTGGTGAGGAGCTTCTCGAGAAGGAGACTCGACTGAATTTCCTGCCTCAGTTGATCGTTACTTTTATTAAGGTTCTGACCGGCAGTCCCATACATCGTTTTCATCATTTTAAGTTCCCGATCAAGCTCTTCATCCGAAGTCTTCACTTTGTATTTTTCAGCTGCCTGTTTCACTACCTCTTTATCGACCATATCCTCAAGTACATCTTCCCCATATCTTTTTTCGAGCTCATTAATCCATGCTTCCCGGGAAATATCCTTGGACCCAACCTTTGCGGCCGTTTCTTCCCCAATGACGGATTTTGAAATGATTAGTGGTTTTATGACAAAGATAATGATAGTCAAAAGGTTCAACAAGGCAAGGCCGGCAATAATCGCCCGAAGCTTTTGTTTTGGCAAACCCTTATCCCCCGTAAATTATTTTTTTGTTTCTGCCTCTAATTCCTCGAGTTCTTCCTTCGAGAATTGGTAGGTCTGATTACAAAAATGACAATGCGCCTCCGCTTGTCCGTCTGTCTCAATGATATCCCGGATCTCAGCTTGCCCTAGGCTAATCAATGCGGTGGCAATTCTCTCCCTGGAACATTGACAGGAGAATTGGACATCCATTTTTTCTAGTATATTCACATTGCCCTCACCTAATATTTCGGTTAGGATTTCTTCAGGAGTCATGCCACTTTGAATCATCTTGGAAACAGGAGTTATCGTGCTTAGTCGATTTTCGATTTTGGAAATCGTATCTTCGGATGTACCCGGCATCAACTGAATGATAAATCCACCCGCTGCAAGGATTGAATTATCCGGATTCACGAGAACCCCAACCCCCACAGATGATGGCACCTGTTCGGAAGTAACAAAGTAATAAGTGAAATCTTCACCTAACTCTCCCGATACAAGCGGTACTTGCCCCGAAAAATAATCACGAAGACCAATGTCTTTGACAACAGTCAGCAATCCATCGGTACCCACCGCTCTCCTTACATCCAGCTTTCCCTGCTCATTCAAATCAAAGTGGGTTTGCGGGTGAGTGACATATCCGCGGACTTCTCCTTTTGCATTGCTGTCGACCAGGATGGAACCAATCGGTCCACCGCCCTCGATTTTAATCGTCAGCTTTTCTTCACCTTTTAACATTCCGCCCATCATAACGCCTGCCGTCATAGCCCGTCCTAGGGCAGCAGAAGCAGTAGGCCATGTATAATGGCGTCGCTGCGCTTCTCCTACGGTGTCTGTTGTTGAAACAGCATATGCCCGTACCTGTCCTTCATAGCCTAACGCCTTTATTAGATAATCCTTCATTTATTTTGCTCCTTTCAAGCTTTGTATTACTTCTTCACTTGCTCCCGATTACGTTTATAAATCAGCTGCAGCCCCTTCAAGGTCAAAAATGGCTCCACAACGTCAATCACAGTGGACTCATTAGCAATTAAGGTAGCCAGTCCGCCTGTCGCTATTACCGTTGGTTCTAGATTACTTTGCGCCTTAATTCGATTAACGATTCCTTCTACCTGTCCAACATATCCATACAAAATGCCAGCCTGCATGGCGGACACCGTATTTTTCCCAATAATCCCTTCCGGTCGGCTGATTTCTATTCTTGGAAGTTTGGCTGCTTTTGAATAAAGTGCTTCAGTAGAAATATTTATACCCGGAGCAATGGCTCCGCCCATGTATTGTTTATCCTCATTTATGTAGCAATATGTCGTTGCCGTACCAAAATCCACGATAATGAGAGGGCTTCCATATTCCTGAATGCCTGCAACCGCATTAACGATTCGGTCGGCTCCCACCTCACGGGGATTTTCGTATTTAATATTCAATCCAGTTTTTATTCCAGGTCCAACTATTAGCGGTTTAATTCCAAAGTATTTTTTGCACATACGTTCAAGCGCAAACATAATCGGCGGAACTACCGAAGAAATAATGATTCCATCAAATTGATCAAACGAAAGACCTTCATGTTGAAGCAAAGACTTTATGACCATTCCATACTCATCTTCTGTCTTGTGACGGTTAGTCTCTATTCGCCAATGATATTTTAAAATATCTTCATCGTATACGCCTAATACAGTATTCGTATTCCCAACATCCAATACAAAAATCATCGTTTCATCACTCCGGTAAATTATTCTCCAACATCATAACACACTGTTATTTCCCACGCTATTAGTCGCACTTTTCGAATGGTAACCAAAAAACTTTATCATAAGAGTTAAGAAAAGGGTATTTCCGAGGCGGAAATACCCTTTTGAATTTAGTCACTTAAGACTTTTTATTGTCATCTTCGTTCGGGAAGGAAAGCGGCTGATCTTGAGGTGCACCTTCTTTGATTGGAGGAGTATTCAATCCTTCCTCCGTTATTTCAAGGTCCTCAGGTCCTCTTTTATCCAACGGATCTAATAGGGCCTCTTTTTCTTCCTTCTTCTTATTGATGTTCACCTTGACATTCTCATCAGTGGTTAAGTTCCCATTCAGTGCCGTATAATCACGTTCTGGCAATTTACCTTTATGGAATAAACTTTTGATTTGTTCAGCATCAAGTGTTTCCACTTCAAGCAGGGTTTTTGCAACCAAATCAAGTTTTTCACGATTTTCAGTAAGGATCTTCTTACATCTTTCGTATGCTTCCTTGATGATACGTTGAATTTCAAGATCGATTTCATATGCTATTGCATCTGAATAGTTTTGATCATTGTTGAAATCGCGGCCTAGGAAGACCTGACCTTGAGAGTTACCGAATTGAAGCGGCCCAAGCTTACTCATGCCATATTCCATAACCATGCTCCGAGCTATGCCCGTTGCACGCTGGAAGTCGTTATGCGCACCGGTACTCACTTCTCCGAATGTAACTTCTTCGGCTACACGGCCACCCAATAGTCCTACGATTTTATCTTTAAGCTCAGGTTCCGTCATGAAGAAACGATCTTCTTTCGGCAGCATAACTGCATAACCGCCAGCTTGACCACGAGGGACAATCGTAACTTTATGAACGACTTCGGCATCATCCAGAACCAATCCAATAATGGTATGGCCTGCTTCATGCCACGCTACGATATTTCTTTCCTTTTTGGAAATGACACGGTTTTTCTTGGCAGGTCCAGCGATAACACGATCCGAAGCTTCATCCAAATCGGACATGTCGATCTTCTTCTTATCTTGACGGGCAGCTACAAGAGCCGCTTCATTCAGTAAGTTTTCAAGATCGGCACCAGAAAATCCTGGAGTACGCTGAGCGATCGCTTTCAAATCGACTGTTTCTGCTAAAGGTTTATTGCGCGCATGCACTTTCAGCACTTCTTCACGGCCCTTGACATCAGGGCGGCCTACCGTTATTTGACGGTCAAAACGTCCTGGACGCAATAATGCCGGATCCAATACATCAGCACGGTTAGTCGCAGCAATGATTATGATTCCTTCATTACCACCGAAACCATCCATCTCCACGAGGAGTTGGTTCAATGTCTGTTCACGTTCATCGTGACCGCCACCAAGACCTGCTCCACGTTGACGTCCGACTGCATCAATTTCATCGATAAAGATGATACATGGTGCATTCTTCTTAGCATTTTCAAACAAATCACGAACACGGGATGCACCGACACCCACAAACATCTCAACAAAATCAGAACCACTGATTGAGAAGAAAGGAGTTCCGGCTTCACCAGCTACTGCTCGTGCAAGTAAAGTTTTACCTGTACCAGGAGGCCCAACTAAAAGTACCCCTTTAGGAATCCGGGCACCAAGCTCGGCATATTTGCGAGGGTCTTTCAAGAATTCAACGACCTCGACAAGTTCCTGCTTTTCTTCGTCCGCTCCGGCAACATCATTGAAGCGTACTTTTTTCTTATCATCATTATACAATTTCGCCTTACTTTTCCCGAAGTTCATGACGCGGCCACCACCGCCGCCTTGAGCTTGGTTAAGTAAAAAGAAGAAGAGGATAAAAATGATTACAAATGGAATGATGGAAGTGAAAAATGTCACCCAGCCACTTGTCTTTTCTGGAGGTTCGACATTGATGATGTCTTTTCCCAGCTTGGTTACAGCGTCATTGATCCGGCTTTGCGAATACTCACTGAAAGGCACGTACGTCACAAAGAATTTGTTTTCCTCATAACCTTTGAGCTTTCCTGTGATTTCAAATACACTGCTTTCGGGCTGCATCGTAAGTGATGTAACGTCCCCACTCTCCAAATGCTTATAGAATTCATCTTGGGTCAATTTTACGTTTGGTTCATTGTTATTATTAAAAATACTTACAATCCCAATGATGACCAAAAAGATCAGTAAATAAAATATGGTATTACGGAAGATCCGATTCATCCCTTACCTCCTCCCACGGGTAAACAAACTATAGTAAATACTATCATACAAAATTAATGAATTACAATAATTTAACACCGCTGTTTTTATCTGGTCTTCTCTTTCAAACAGGTACGATTAATTCGAGTAAATTTCAGGCTTCAATATGCCAATATACGGGAGATTACGATACTTTTCCGCAAAATCAAGACCATATCCGACAACAAATGCATCCGGTACGATGAACCCGGCATAGTCCGGAGTGATATCCGCTTTCCTGCCTGTTGGTTTATCCAATAAGGTAACGATTTTAATTGATTTTGCTTTTCGGTAACGGAAAAGTTCCGCAAGATAGCTAAGAGTCAAACCGCTGTCGATAATATCTTCGATGATTAAAATATCCCGGCCCTCAACTGATGTATCAAGATCCTTGATGATTTTCACTTCACCGGAAGATACAGTGGAGTTACCATAGCTTGAAACATCCATAAAGTCCATTTCAAGATGTGTATCAACGCGTTTCAGTAAATCTGACATAAATGGCATGGCGCCTTTCAGCACTCCGATGGCCAACGGGAACTTACCTTGGTAATCAGCTTCAAGCTGCGCACCCAATTCCCTGATTTTCTTTTGAAGTTCTTCCTCTGTTATTAAAACCTTTTCAATGTCGTTTTGCATGGTCATTGTAATTAATTGCCCCCCATGAAGAATTAAGCTTTTTTATATTCTAAGTAGATTAAAGATTTTTCATCAGAAATTATATCCGGCTCAACGTTCGATTTCTTTAAACCAGGCAGCCAAATGACCGTTCCAGTTTGATCGATGATGACCGGCCACACATTTCTTTCTAGCATCGGGATCTTTTCATTAATAAAAATATCCTTTAACTTTTTAGTTCCACCTAATCCCTTGACGGCCATCCGTTCGCCTTCATTCCTGGTTCGGACTGTAAGAGGAAGCTGAACAGCTGATTCGGGAAGTATAAAAGAATGATTTCCTCTAAGCACCGGAATTTCTTCTTTTATATAGTGCGCTTTAATCTTATATCCATTCGGAAGAATAGTCTCACCGGGAATTTGTAATTTAAAGGAATATTTATGGCTTTTTTGCCGGAAAAACCTAAACGTGCAAGTTTGATATGATTTTTCCGCAATAAGGCCCTCCGGAAGATGCAATTCTGCAGATGGTTGAGGATTCAAAAACAAAACTAAAAGTTGGTCAATATGTAATGCCGAAAGCGATGAAGGTCTCTCCAAATAAAGATAGTTTAATATTAGTTGAATCGCCCTTCTTTGTAAAGGTTTAGGCATCGCGAGAACCTGATCAATCTGAATAACCGCTTGATCTTTATCCTGTGTGATCCAAACATCGGACATTTTGCTTGAAACCAAGTTCAAAAAAAACTCTTCATCTTCATAAAGCTCTTCACTGAATCGTTGAAAATGCTCATGAACCTTGCCGTTTTCTTTCTTTAAAAACGGAAGGACTTCATGTCTAAAACGATTTCTTGCATAGACACCCGTTTCATTGCTCGGATCAAACCTTGGTTCGATATCATGAAGGCCCGCATATTCGATTATTTGGCTTTTCGTGATTTCAAGAAAGGGCCTGATCAGATTTCCGGAATGGAAACGTCTCTTTATAGGAATACCTGCCCTTGCCTTCCCTGTCGCCCCTCTTGTTAAACGCATGAGCATCGTTTCGATTTGATCATCTCCATGATGCCCCAGGACAAGAGTGGAGGCTTGATGCTTATCCATCATTTCTTCATAAAAAGCAAAACGCAGCTTTCTTGACGTTATTTGTGAACTTTCCCCCGTCTGTTTCATCCGGGCAGGAACATCGATCCTTTTTCCCTCAAATGTAATGCCCCACCGTTCACATATATGCTCGACATATTTATAATCCTCATAGGATTCTTCACCACGAAACATATGGTCAACACTTGCAACGATCATCTCGTAATGAAAAAGAGATTGAATTTCCTTAAGGATATGGAGAAGCACCAATGAATCCGGTCCTCCGGAAACGCCTATTAGCAACTTCGAGTTTTCCTTAATCAATTCGTTTCTATAAATGGTGCTCAGAACTTTTTCCTTTAACATACAATCTTCCTTCTTTATGAACAGGCATTAGTTTTATACGATTCAATCATGAAATTGTTTCATTTATTCCATGGCATTCACCTAATAACTATATCATAACAACTGTTCATATATGTAAAGAACATAGAGCATCGATATGATGGCAACCAGCAAAAAAGTTTCAAAAAAACCGCCACTTTTCTTTTTTGAATGGTTTTGGGACCTTCTTGCTTGTCTCGTTGCAGGTTGAATTGTTTGTGACTGGCCGGTAGCTGCCTGGGTCGTACCCTTTTTCTTCGAGTGATTTTGCTTACTTAGCACCGTGACCAAATCCTCCCGCATTTGGAGGGCAGAATCATACTGCCCGTGAAGTGCTTTATCCAACATCTTTCTATATGGGTGCAATTCCTTTTTCTGCTTAATCAAGTCGTTAAGCTGTCTATACCCCTCCCCTTGCTTGTGGAAACGTCCAGGATAGGCCGAGTTGATTATAATCATTGCCACAGCGAACAAGTCATATTGCGGATCTGCCCTTCTTGATCCGAGTCCCCAGTAACCCCTGTCAAAGAACTCGGTGAATTCTTTAACAGATCGCCCAATTAAGGTAGTTCCGCCTACATCCACGCACCTCACCTTATAGGCTGGTGAAGTCACGATCAAATTCTCAGGTTTTAAATCGCCGAACACCCAGCCATTGGTATGCAAGGCAGACAAGCTGGTTAAAAGCTGAAGCATTAAGACTCCAATCCATGATGACCCTTTCTTATCGATGAAACGCAAAAAATCGTGTCCGTGGATATATTCCATGACATAAAAAGGGAGCTGCTTTCCTGTTTTCATGAAATCATCCGCTTCCAAAAAGGAAGGTCCAAGGGTAGACCCCTGGACCTTTGAAAAGGATTTTAGGATATTCATCTCCGAAATAATGGACGTCCCATTATCACTGAGCTTTAAAGCATAATGACGATTTTTGCTTTCAACCAAATAGACGATCCCGTTCGCTCCACACCCCAATTCCTTAATTATTTTGTACTGGTTTTTATTCCATTTTCCAGTGACCAAACTGCCAGGCAGGAGTTTACATTGATTCCTCAAAGTATTGTTCATCATCATGTGATAACAATCCCCTCAATGAACGTTTTTTATTGAAATATGTTAAAGCTTCACGAATGGCTGGACCTGTCGGAGTGAGTCCCCCTGTACTAAGCTTAGGAAAAGTTGCCGTCAGGGCTTCAAGGTTCGGGGTCCAATCCAGCAACTTTTCAACATCATTTCTTTTCCCAGGAAATACGAATACGGAAAAACGGCTGTCACCCATTCTTGCATTCATGCTAAGGGAAAGATCTAATAAGGAATCTTTTACTGTAGGCAGTTTGTGTTTCATGCTTGCACTGGTATCAACAAGAATCAGTACTTCGAGCTTGCTCGTTTCCCCAAGCTCATCGACCACCTCCATCACTTCTCCTCGTTTATCCGGCGGAAGATCCTCCATCGTTTTTGAATCTCCAAGTATTTGTTGAAGTTCGCGATTGATAACTCCCTGTATAGTTTGAGTCATTGCCTTTTGTGTCACCATTTGGACGGTTTGGGACAACTGCTGGGCATAGACTATTTGACTTACGCCACCTCCTGAACCAGCAATCTTCTCGATCTCCTTAAGACCCTTTTCCTCTATCACATCATTTTCCATGACACCTATGACATTGATGGTTATGCCTTGCTTCCTTGCTAATTCAGCCATGGCAGACGGCTCCTCACCATGATTTGAGCATCCGTCGGTTATAAGCAAAATCTGTTTTAATGTTCCTGCTTTCATGTTTTGCTCTCCCTTCCTATCAATTTGTTACCATAATTGACTAAAAAGGGGGAATTTATACGCTAAGACATCGCATCAAGTCACATCATGGAGCGGAGTGATTGAAAAGTCTCTTTACCTTTTAACCTTCTTCCATTTCACCACCTCATTTTTGGTTTTATTTATTTTATATATATAAACGGCCTACTGGGCCTTTTTGCGTTTTGGAGAAACGGGAATGGATGCCCATTTCGGTGTGTTATGCTTGATTTTCGATGTTACCACTGTCATGTCATCATCTATGATCCCTTTTGTTCGGATGACCTCTTCCAATATTAAATCAGAGATTTCCTGCGGATCGTCTGTTTCCATTTCCTTGATTTTCCGTTTAAGCCAGAACTCGATATTTTCAACATGTGAGGGTCCATCGAACACTCCATCGCTCATCATGATTAGTATGTCCCCTGCCTTGAGCTCTTCTGATACAACATCAACATCGAAATCCTGGATGATTCCCATAGGGAGATTACTTGATTCAATTTTTATTATCCTATCCCCCCTTTTAATGAAACTCGGTATCGAACAGATTTTTAAAAACTTAGCCTTTGCGTCCTGAAGATCAATCATTGCCAAATCAAGAGTCGAAAATATTTCATCGGTAGTGCGTAGAGATAATACGGAGTTTACGGATTTAATGGCTATTTTTTCTTCAATTCCCGATTGTAAAAATTTTTGAAGCAGCTTCAATGTCTCTGTACTTTCAAAATGGGCCCTTTCCCCATTTCCCATCCCATCACTAATGGCTATTGCGAATTTGCCGCAGCCAATTTCCATGGTCGTATGACTATCTCCTGATACAAGCCCTCCCCCCTTGGCAGCATGAGCCACACCCGTTTCGACCGTGAATTTTTTTGCTGACCTAAATATCACCTCACATTGCCCGTTTGGATACGTTGCACACTCTTCTGAATGAACGACTATCGTTTCCCCTAAAATGTCAGAAAGCATAGGTGCAATCAATTTTTCACATTCCCCTCTGCCCTGGCAGTATGGGACACTCATCTCTATATCAACATTCCCTTGTTCTAGACTGTATATTTCTACATACCCTATGTGCAGGCCAAAATCCTGGATGGCTTCCAAAATGGATTCTTCATGTACATGATGATTCTTCCTTTCCCTTTGAATTTCTTTCGCAAAATCATCCATTACTGCCGAAACGCCCCGCAGTTGATCCGCAACTAGCTTCCGGCTTTCCTTCACCTGCCTTTTTAATTTTTGGTTTGCTTCAAAATAAGTAAGCTCCTGTGATATCGCCCCAATGACCTGAGGCCCGCGGCTACAATATTTCCCCCATTCCTTCGAAGTCTTTTGGGGGAGCTGACCATTATTTTCACTTAATTGAAGCATAATTTCCTGCATGCCGTCATAGGTTGTATTAAAGTTCTTGGACCAGCACTGTTCCTTTTTAAAACAAAGCTGGCACGTCTTTTCCGTTACATTACTTAAGAAGTAGTCGAATTCTTTCTCATCTTCCTCCAATCTCCCTCTTTCATCCACTTGGGAAAAGCTATTGGAGAGCGCCTCAAATACATGTGAGAATTGCTCCACCCTTTGAGCGGTGACATCTCTCACTTTTCGGGCATACTGCTGCTGTTCATCAGAATTCTCGACTGTTCCCGGTATATGTTTCGCTATTTTGTTGATTATGGATGACGGTGTCAATATAAATAGGGCCACAGCTATAATTGATTCATAGAGTGTCACCATAATATTGCTGGTGCCCTCACCATATAAACCTATCAGTAATGTAGCAATCATGAGGCCGCTAGCAACCCCTATCTTCCTTCCCTCCTTCAACAAACCGCCCAGAAGCCCGGAAAAAGCGAGAAGACTCATTTGATAGAGACTAGCAATACTTGCCAGGCTGAATATCAATCCAGTAACTACACCTACAGTGGAGCCTATGGCGGCCCCTCCCGCCAGCCCGAAGAGGAGGACCAAGTATCGCGAGAATATATGGTCGAGTGATAGATCGTATATCATCCAGCCGATGGTTCCGGTCATCACCGAGGCCAGCAGGATGATGATGCTGACGATTTCCTCCGTCTTTAATGATTGGGACTTTGTCCGAATGGTCAGCAGCGGGATGGACTGTATGAAGATTAAAGTTAATATCATTGCGAGTCCCGCCTCTACTCCTATCATCATTAAGTCGTACAGCTGAATCGTTCGGAATACCAGATATTGCTCTGCCAGGTTGACCAGGAATAGTGAAGCGAAGACGTACATCGACATCGTCTTGAATTGTCCTTCCACGGCGGGCTTCTTGATCTTATGAAATAACAGGAGCAGGAACGCCGATGCAAAGATGACTAAACTATTAGAGTAGTGAACGGTCAGCCCACCTGCAATCAATCCGAATAAAGCAAGTGGTGCCCTGTCACGTCTCATGAGAAACACGGCTGCGAAAAACGGAAGTCCAAATGGTGCCAGCTGCGAAAGAATTAATGCCCGTCCTAATAAAAAACCAATAATTGCTAAAGAGATACCTTTTTTTATGAATATGTCTTCCGACTTCATATGCAGTTGTTGGATCCAATTGATGGCCCCTGCCTTCGCTTCTTTTAACTGAACATCACCAAGAGGTTCCATCATAGGTCTTTCTACTTTTTCCATTTCAACACCCCATTCGTATTAGTGATTTTTATTATATAGAGGGCTTGTTTATTTTTTTGTCAGAATTTTATAAGCAGATAAGAAAAACGTTCGACGAAATTCTTCTAGAACAATCATTTGTATACAGGTTTTTGTGCCTTTTTTTCCAATACAGAAACGGGTGTTCTTTTTTTTTTTGAAGAAAAGCAAAGTTTTTAGGTTATTTTTGCGGAAAATAACACGAATAAATAATCGAGAAATGGAAACCGACAAACTTTATTTTTTTTGTTGACATTTATTCTTCACGAATGTAAGATATAACTTGTGCTTCAGTAGCACTTTCCATTATGGCGGCGTAGCTCAGCTGGCTAGAGCGTACGGTTCATACCCGTGAGGTCGGGGGTTCGATCCCCTCTGCCGCTATCTTTTTTCTTGAAAATAATGGCCCGTTGGTCAAGCGGTTAAGACACCGCCCTTTCACGGCGGTAACACGGGTTCGAATCCCGTACGGGTCATCAAATACAAAAGCGCCTCTGCACACTTATCTCATTAAGTGTACAGAGGCGCTTTTTTTATGTTGTTGATAATTAAAAGAAGACAAGCCGGCAAGCTTGCCTTTATCTACACTATGAATAATTTCACAGGAAAAGTTGCTAAACTATTATTTTCAGCAGCAGTTTTATCCGCGTCTTCCTCCTCGACCTCCCCGTTTCGTTTCGGTGCTACGTTTAAGGGTCGTTAAGCGGTCTTCGCTATCTTTTAAGAATTTAGCCATTTTTTGCTCAAAGTTTTCCTTCGGTTGGAAACCATTACCTTTCGAGCGGAAGTCTTTGGAACGGCTGTCATTCCCTCTTCCTTGGCGCGGACGTGGTGTGTATGCAGGTTTTTGCTCAGCTTCAGGACGGTCTATCGCTTTTTTTATGGACAAGCCAATCTTGCCATCTTTAACATTGATGACTTTCACCTCAACTGTATCGCCCACTTTTAAATGATCATTGATATCCTTGACGTAGTTATCAGCCACTTCACTGATATGGACAAGACCGGTTGAACCTTGAGGTAGCTCTACAAATGCACCAAAATTAGTTATGCCTGTTACTTTACCTTGTAACTTGCTGCCTACTTCGATTGACATAAAAAAAATGTTCCTCCTTAGAAATGTTAAAAAATCTCTTCACTCTATATTATAACGAAAGTAAAAAAACAGTGTCAATATTAGTCACTATCTTCCTTCCCTTTTGGAAGGGTAAATATGATTTCGCCTTTTTCAGATAAGAAATAATCCCGTCTGGCTATTTTCGCTATATAGTCGTCGTCATTAAGCTTTACGATTTCTTCTTTAAGAAGGGTCTCGTCTTTTTTCAATTCAGCTAACTTTCCCTTCAATTCTTCCTTCTGTTGTACTTTCTCATCCAGTGCAACATTTTGCGTTATGAGGGTGGAAACGGCAAAAATCAAAAAGACAGCGGCGAAAACTGAGTAAAGAGTTAATCTACGCATTAGACCACGCTTCTTTTTTTCTACGGTTTGTACTTTTTTCTCTTGTTGAGCGACGTAGGGATTTTCTATTTTTGCCACTTTCCTTTTACGCAGGCTACTCATTTTTTATCGCTCCTCATTTCTTTTTATTTCTCCATCTATTTAGCGTTCTAAATATAGAATTCTTTATTTTCAATAAAATCCCTTTTCCTTTATTATAAAACTTCCCGACGTTTTTCGTAACAAAAACCGGCAATAAATTCCATAAATAGATCAGAATCCATTTTAATGGCCTCCAGAAAATATTCAAAATAAAGAGAAGTATTTTCCCCGCCCATTTTAATAATGCTAAAACGAACTTACCTATCCCGAATATGATGGCTATTACAGATACTATTACCCATTTTATCGGAACAAATATCAGCATGTGAACCGAATTCGTTATAAATCTCGCCAACTTTATCACAAGTATTATCAAAAACTCTAAAAAACGTTGATAGAAACCTTTGAAAAGTGCTTGATAAGCTGAAAAACCGCATAATAAGGCCAAAAATAAATAAAGGCGAAACTCTCCCTCATTCACTAAAAACAAAACATAAAAAATAAGGAGACCCTGAATGATCCAGAAAAGGAAGTCATGGATGAATACAATCCACCTTTTCCTTTCTGAACGTTTCAGGAACCGGCTATACGTATCCAGGGCAGCTCCAAAGCCACTGCCCATGCCTATCATCGCAAGCAACGTATAAAATTGAATCGTTAAGGTCATTTGAACAATTTGCCAAAGAAGCCTTTAGCTTTCTCCCCTGATTGCTCATCTAAATAAACAAGGTCGAAAATCTTTCCCTTAATGGAGACGATGCCTTTATCAACGTCTAAATTCTTCATTTGCAAGTTTTGGCCCCGGATAGATAAGAATCCCATTACAGTTTCGAGCAGAAACTCCTCATTATCAAAACTTTCAACTTGTTTGACACCGGTAATATCAAGTAAACGGCGGCCTTTCATCGTTACATCATGCTCTTGGGTTGTTCCCTTTGTGTAACCAGCATTCGGATCATTATATTGGCTCATTTTTTCATCCCTCACAGTACCACTGATTTTGTACAAGTGTATGTCCGTGAGAGCGGAATTAGAACCAAGCCTGTCCTTACTCCTCCGCTAGCTTTTCTTCCTTAACGATGGTATACATATCTGCAGCCGCTTCTTTTTTCGTCGTTTCTTGAATTTTATCGACACGTACCGTAACGAGCTTTTGACCGAATCGTACAGTCAATTCATCGCCATCTTTCACATTCGAACTTGCTTTGGCCTGTTGTCCGTTAATCGTGATTCTCCCTTTATCCGCAACCTCTTTCGCAAGTGTGCGGCGCTTGATCAACCTCGAAACTTTTAGGAATTTATCCAATCTCATCGACATTAAAATCTCTCCCTTAATTAAAGTCCTTTAGCTTTTGCTTCATCCCAATATGAATCCAGTTCTTCCAATGTATAATCCTCAAACTTTTTGTCTGCCCTTTGAATGCACTCTTCTATATATGTAAAACGCCGGTGGAATTTCTGGTTTGCTTTGTAGACGGCTTCTTCCGCTTGTATGTCATAATAACGTGAAATGTTGACAAGCGCAAAAAAGAGGTCGCCCAGCTCTGATTTTATTCTTTCGACATCCCTGTTCGGGCTTAATATTTCCGCTTCCAATTCCTGTACTTCTTCCCTGACCTTTTTCCAGGCTTCGGAAACCTCATCCCAATCAAATCCAACCTTTGCAGCCCTTTTTTGGTACTCTTCGGCCCGAAGTAAGTTTGGCAGCGATTTCTCAATCCCATCCAGTATGGATTGCAGAGCTTTTGTTTCGCTCCCTTTTTCATTCTCTTTGATTTTCTGCCAGTTCACTAATACATCTTCCTCGCCGTTCACTTCAACATCTCCGAATACATGAGGGTGACGTCGAATCATTTTCGCCGTAATGCCTTCAATCACATCGTCTATCGTGAACATGCCCTCATCTTCACCGATTTGTGAATGAAGCATCACTTGAAGCAGTACATCCCCAAGTTCACCAACCATGCCCTCATCGTCCTCTTCATCGATGGAATCAATCAGCTCATATGCCTCTTCTATTAGATATTTCTTCAAGCTTTCATGAGTTTGTTTCTTATCCCAAGGACATCCGTCAGGACCTCTAAGTTCTGCGATGACCTGACGCAGCTTAGAAAACTCCCTGTATCGTAAAGCTTCTTCACTAACAGGCGGGACATAAACACTCGTCAAGTTACTTAACTCCATCTGACGGTCGAGTTCGAACAGAGCGCATTTTGTCACTTTTTCCTGACTGCTTCCTGCCGCTGTAACGATATATACCTCGTAGTCATCCGGTAGCTTTTCCATTAAAGTCAGCTTCACATTGGACGCACTGAATGCGTCATACACCTGTCCGATTATCATATGCTGGGTAATGTGCAAATCATCTGGTGAAAGATCTGTTCCATCCAATAGTTGGAACCCTTCAATCGGATCGATTTTAACAGCCTGAAACAAGGGATCAAGGAAACTTTGCCCGCCTTCCAGCTTAATGGCTATTCCAAGAGCCGGACCCTTTTCGAGCAAAAGCTGAACCGTTTTTTCCGCTACCATAGGATGCCCCGGAACTGCATATAGAACGGAACGGTTTGAAGCCTCTTGTAATAATGTTCCGGCAATTTCTTCATATACCGCTTCAAATTGGTCGTGCTTTTCATATATCCCGTCAAACGCCGTGAAATTGATTCCTTCCCTTTTCAAATCCCCGATTACCGGATGATCAATCGTTCTGACAAAGCATTGTTCTGTTTGTAGCAATTTTTTATAAATTCCTAGTGGAAGCTGATCTAAATCCCCTGCACCGAGGCCTATTATCGTAATCTCATTCATGATTTCGTATACTCCTATTCGTTATTATAAATCGTTTAAGCTTTGAACCTGCAGGTATAAGTGCAAGTTCTTCTTCACCAAATAAGCCTGCACGAATGGCAGTCATCACAAAAACGGCTGCACCGATCCCTACACCGGTCAAAGCTTGGATCGTAGCTAACAACCGGCTCTCGCTTTGGGCCATCAATTCGAATAAGCCATTGAATAAAACAACGGCCGTACCCATGTAAACAGTACTCTTCAAGATTATTAACACGTGCTTCTTTTCAATTAATGTCTTTTTAATATGTACTCTCAATACCACATAAAATAATACAGTCATGATCATAAACGCAAGCACTGTTGCCGAGGCTGCTCCCGCGATTTTATAATGGGGCACCAGGACAAGGTTCAAAGCCCACTTGCTGACTACCCCCACAAGCGTAATGATCACCGGTATGAACGAATAGCCTAAGCTTTGAATCACTGCCGCTTCTGCCATTATGATGGATGTGAATAAAATCGATAAAGAGAAAATTGCTAAAGTAATGGTCCCTTTAACATCCGTGAACAGCATATGATTGACAGGCTTCATCGTCACCACCAGCCCGATCGCAGCTGCGAGTCCTATCGTCGCGCTTACACGAAGCGCCAATTTGATTTTATTCAATAATTCATGTTCACTTTTCCTCTGAACGAATCCGGATATTACAGGTACAAGCGCCAATGCAAAAGAATTAGCCACGACTGTGCCTAGCTGAAGCAAAGGCTGTCCCCGGTCATATACCCCTTTCCATTCTTTGGCTTCCTTTTCCCCCATCCCCGTTTCCCTTAGAAGGGAATATAGGTGCAGTGAATCGACAAACTGAAACAAGATAAGGATCAAGCCAGTTATGCAAAAGGCCAACCCTTGGAAAATCAGGACTTTTGAGATTTTGATGAAATTTACCGGTTTGATTCTCATTTGTAAAAAGAGCTTCCATTCTTCTCTTAAAATAATGAAAGCAATAAGCAGTACCAGGCCAGTTATGCCGCCTGTTATCGAACCGAGGACCGCCCCCTTGCCGACAACATATTCAGAGTAGTCCTGATACACGAATATTGTGGAAAGAACCAGTATCGTCAACACACGGATGCATTGTTCAGCGACCTGCGAACTTGCTGTCGGTAACATGTCGTTTATTCCTTGAAAATAGCCTCTTAAAACAGATGAAATCGGCATTAATAGATAAGAATAGGCAACGATTCTCAGCAGACCGGCTAAATGCGGATCCTTCATCCATCCTGCAATCCAATCAGCGCCAAGGAACAGTGCAGCAAACATCATGACTCCTATCGAACTTAAAACGATGAATGATGTCATTAAAATGTCCTTGACAGCAAAGTTATTTTTGGAAGACTCCCGCTCAGCAATAAGTTTGGATATGACTACCGGAAAGCCGAGTGTTGATAATGTAAAAGCAACACCGTAAAAGGGGTAGACCTGTTGATAGATATAAAACCCGATGTCACCTGCAATGTTCTGATAAGGTATGCGATAGGCCGCACTCAATACTTTTACGATAATCGCAGCTGCGCTCAAAATCAGTGCACCTCGAAAAAGTTCATTTGATGTTTTATTAGGCTTTTCAGCCATTCTTTTTTCCCCTTTTCACTCATATGTGGTAGTTATTATAGCATAATTCTAATGGTTATTTTTCGATTCTAGCCATACTGTTAATTATTTTCCATATCCACTTCTTTTTTTGAAATTGCAAAAAGGACAGCGTGATTGCTGCCCTTTCCACCTTTAAAAATATAATGGCATGTCCAAGGTTACTGTTCCATTTGTCTAGCTAGGAAGCTTGCTGCTGTTTCAACCGATTTCTGTTCCACTTCACCAATGGTACTATCTTTAGAGAAAATCAAGACTGCACCAATCGGGTCGCCACTCGCAATGATCGGAGCTGCAGTATAAGATTGGACCTCTTCATCATTGGAATCAACGAATGAAACTTGTCCGTTCGGAGATTCGAGGACAGGATTTCTTTCTTCCATGATTTTTTCCACTAGTTCACTAACACTTTTATTTAAGTATTCTTTTTTGGAGCCGCCTGCCACTGCAATGTAAGTATCCCTGTCACAAATCATAACTGGGTTTCCAAGGCTATCATAAAGTGCTTCTGCATATTCCCTAGCAAAATCCCCTAATTCACTAATAGGGGAGTATTTCTTTAGGATGACTTCTCCATCTCTATCCACAAATATTTCCAGTGGATCTCCTTCACGGATACGGAGGGTCCTGCGAATTTCTTTCGGGATGACGACTCTTCCTAAATCATCAATTCGGCGAACGATACCAGTTGCTTTCATCTAATGTTGCCTCACTTTCATCTAATTGATTTGATAAATCCTCATTTTGTAGCAAAATCATCACCAGCTATTGTACTTAGTATTTTTCTAATGGTAAGTTCTATGCACTTTGAAAAAATTTTTCTTTTTGTTGCATTTTTTTACCATGGTACCTAAAAAAATTTCTCCAAGAGGACTATCATTCAATTTTAGTTTTTTGTTGCTTGCGTCTCTTTTTTTACATACTGTAAACCCTTGGTCATCTCAAATAAGATATTAAGCCATTTGCTTTGTTCTACGCCTTTTATGTGCAGGACCAGCTTCATTCTATTGCCGTCCATGCCGAAGCCGACCATACGGCCATACTTCGATCCCAGCTCGAACACCTTTTGTCCATCCACATCGCTGCTGACCTTTTCCCTAAGGATAATGCTGATTTCCTGCTTTAATTGTTTAATGCTTTCAATTCCGGCCTTTTCAGCATATACCTTCATTTCGGCAATCATGAATAAATAGGAAACTTCTTCTGGATACTCTCCGAAACGATCGATCATTTCATCCTGTAATTCTTCCACTTCTTCTAGCGAAGCAATACCTCTGAACCTTTTATACATTTCTATTTTCTGATGTCCATCCATTATGTAGGCATCAGGGATATAAGCATCCACTTCAACGTCGATTTCAAGGGTGTTCTTTTCTTCGGCTGGCTGGTCATTACGTTTCGCATCTACCGCTTCTTTCAACATTTGTGAATACAGATCAAAACCGACTGAATCAATGAAGCCATGTTGTTGAGCCCCTAGAATGTTTCCGGCTCCCCTGATGGATAAATCACGCATCGCGATTTTGAACCCTGAACCCAATTCTGTAAATTCCTTAATGGATTGAAGACGTTTTTCTGCCACTTCCGTCAACACTTTATCTTTCCTATAAGTGAAGAATGCATATGCCACCCGATTGGATCGTCCTACACGCCCACGCAGCTGATAGAGCTGTGAAAGTCCCATTCTATCCGCTTCATTCACGATAAGCGTATTGACATTCGGAATATCGACACCCGTCTCTATAATGGTTGTACTTACCAAAACATCATATTCACCTTCTAAAAAGCCGAACATGACGGCTTCCAGTTCTTGCTCTGTCATTTGCCCATGAGCAAAGGTGACACGGGCATCGGGCACCAGCATGGAAATTTCTTCTGCTTTTCTTGCTATATCCTCTACCCGATTGTAAAGGAAATAAACCTG
The DNA here is from genome assembly GCF_056502895.1 of Bacillus sp. T-10(2022). NCBI lineage: Bacteria > Bacillati > Bacillota > Bacilli > Caryophanales > Bacillaceae > Bacillus > Bacillus sp. T-10(2022). The sequence continues at coordinate 65,652 of NZ_CP113518.1, read as the reverse complement.
ACCACCCCTGGCCAATTCCCGTTCTATCGCTTCCGTTACCAATGAGCCATTATACTCCATGACATAAGTTTGGATCGGGAACCGGTTCTCAGGCGGTGTTTCGATGACGGACAGATCCCTCACGCCCAACATGGACATATGAAGTGTCCTCGGAATCGGCGTCGCAGTCAAAGTCAGTACATCCACATTAGTTTTTAACCGTTTGATCTTTTCCTTATGTGTAACGCCAAAGCGCTGTTCTTCATCAATGATAAGCAATCCCAAATCGCGGTACACGATATCTTTGGATAAAATCCTATGCGTGCCAACCACGATATCCACCGTGCCGGCCTTCAATCCTTTAATCGTTTCGGTTTGCTGTTTTTTAGTCCGGAAACGGCTCATATGACCAATCGAAATCGGATAATCTTGAAAACGCTCCCTTAATGTTTCATAATGCTGCTGGGCGAGGATTGTGGTCGGAACAAGAAATGCAACCTGCTTGCCATCCATTATGGCTTTAAAAGCGGCTCGGATGGCCACCTCTGTCTTCCCATATCCAACATCACCGCATAATAAACGATCCATCGGCCGTTCCCGTTCCATATCCTTTTTGATTTCGACTATGGAACGTAATTGATCTTCCGTTTCGTTATAAGCGAATGATGTTTCGAATTCTCTCTGCATATCACCATCAGGTGAAAAGGCATAGCCCTTTGCCGCTTCCCTCTCTGCGTATAACTTGATTAAATCATCGGCAATGTTCTCAACAGATGATTGAACCTTGCTTTTGACACGTTTCCATTCCGTTCCGCCTAGCTTATAGAGCTTCGGTTCTTTTCCTTCAGAACCGACATATTTTTGGACAAGATCAATTTGGTCGACAGGAACATACAATTTGTCATCCGCTTGATAACGAATATTCAGGTAATCTTTATGGACCCCATTTATCGTAAGGGTTTCAATACCCAAGTATTTACCGATACCATGATTAACATGAACGACATAGTCACCGATCTTCAGTTCGGAATAACTCTTGATTCGCTCCGCATTCGATAGTTTCTGTCTCCGTACTGATTTCTTTGACTTTTTATTAAACAATTCCGTTTCCGTGATGATACTGAACTTTTGCATAGGTAATTCAAAACCGCTATTCAGACTGCCGCGTAAAATCTGTACTTTACCTGGAAGAATGCTGTTCGCATTAAACAGTTCTGCTGCCTCTATATCATAATCGGCTAAAACCGAATGCAGCTTTTTTACCCGTTCTTCATCCTGTCCAAGTATGACGACTGTATATTTCCCTTTTTTCCACCGTTCCAGTTCAGCTTTGAACACATTCATCTGTCCATGGAAATTTTGCATTTGTTTACTGGCAAAATTCAGGATATTCTGAGGATTCGTATGCGGTACATGCCGTAAAAACAATGAAAGGTATACAAACGGCCTGCTGGATTTCACTATTAATTCCTGCATGGGATGAGCCAATTTTATGTCATGGATAATTTGTCCCTGACTTAAAAGGTCTGTGTACCACCCAGCCTCTTCCTTTTCCAATGAATCATTGATTTCCTGGATTCTACTGATTTCATCTAAGAAAACCAAACCATTTACCGGTAAATAATCTATTAAACTAGCTGGATCTTCATACGCTAAACTTAAGTATTTAAAGATTTTGTCGGGTATATTCCCCATTTTCAGCTGTTCAAGTTCATAACTGACCGTTTGGACCAGCTGTTCCTTGGTTTTCTCGTCTTTAAGTTTCTTCAAGCTTTTACTTAATCCGCTCTCGAGCCTTGTTATGATTCTTTCGATATGCTCCGTCTCTAGCAAAGCCTCACTGACGGGACCAATCGTCACCTTCTTGAGTTTCTCGATGGATCGCTGATCTTCACTTGAAAAGGTCCTTATTGAATCTATTTCGGTATCGAATAATTCAATTCGTATTGGATTAGGTTCGGTGATCGGATAAATATCGATGATGCCGCCCCTGATACTGAATTCACCTGGAGAAGCAACCATTTCAGACCGGTTATAACCCATGGCAATGAATTTATTAAGCGTTGGTTCAAGCTCGATGTCTTCCCCTAAATTAAACGTTAGCTGATGCCTCTTCCAAATATCCTTTGGAGGAAGCACACGACGCACCCCTGGAATTGGCGCAATGACAATCCCTTTCTTTCCTTCCGCCCAAAAGTTCAATGCCTCTACACGTTGAGCCCTTAATTCCGGGCTGGCTACACTCAAATCAGCCGCGATCAATTCATTGGCTGGATATATATATAATTCTTCCTCGGGAATGAAACTGGATAAGTCCTCTTGGAATTTTTGTGCTTGCAATAAATTATGGGTAACCAATAAAATAGGCCTATTCGTCTTTTCATATACGGAAGCCAGCAATAGTGATCTCGAGGAACCTGTCAGACCAGAGACGATTTGCTCCTTAAGTCCTTCATCAATGCCGGCTATTAACGAATGAACATCATCTTGTTTGGAGAACAAGTTCTGTAATCCATTCATTTTCTTCCCCCCTCTCTTAACGTGCGAAAACCATTTGAAATCTTTGTATTAGAACTTGGCCAATTAACCAAGCGTCCTTTTTATTAACGGCATTTTTTTGTGCCCTGGTATTCCAGACAAACGGAAAAATGCTTTGGATTTTGTCCAAAGCCCTCTCCCGCTAATGAATAATATAATCGTTTTCATATAAATCAGGGTTTCTTTGCAGCGATTCATGACAGTCTTCACATATCGCCCTTACATGCATATCCCCTTCAGAATCATAAACGATCATCTCTTGTCGCTCTTCATCGGTAAGTTGATTAAAACCTAACTGCTCCGTACTCAGTGAGTGTGCCTCGATTGAGCCCAGCTTAGTTCCGCAATGTCGGCATCGATAATGGAGAGCCATTTGGTAACCCCCTATTTTAGTAATAGTGTTAGTATGTACAAAAGTAGAGGGGTTTTATTCAGCGAAACAGGAAGATATTATTCTTTACTTATATCTACTCTCTGCTTATTGGTTATATTCGTTCATGACCTGTAGAAATGGTTTTTCCAACCAGGCTTCACAAGAAGCTGCGCTTTTTTCGATCGTTGCCCCGACATGATCCCATTCTTCAGGCGAAAAACGCCCTAAAACATAGTCAGATACCGGAATACGGCCAAGCGGGCGGCCAATGCCTATTCTGATTCGATTGAATTCCTGCGTACCCAAATGGGCAATTGAAGATTTTATCCCATTATGACCGCCTGCACTTCCTTTTTGACGAAGGCGAAGCTTCCCTGGAGGCAAATCAAGGTCATCATATATAATGACAACATCCGCGATATCCACCTTAAAGAAATGCATGACAGCCGAAATGGATTCCCCTGACAAATTCATGTAGGTTAAGGGTTTAAGCAATAAAACTTTTTCTCCCTTCACCATTCCCACACCATAGATCCCCTTATGCTTTGCTTGATCAAGTGGGATCGACCATCTTTTGGATAACTCATCTATTACTTCAAATCCGACGTTATGCCGAGTTTTTTCATATTGTTTACCTGGGTTCCCTAACCCTACAATAATTTTCATGATTCACACTCCGTCATTACCGTTATTTAGGGAGTTACGCTGGGACGAAGTTTTTCCAAGATCATTGACCTTAGAAAAATAGTACCCTAATTTCAAGCTTGCCTGCAAGCGACCGGAGAACTAATTAGGAAAAACCCTAATTAAAGAAGTCAATCATGGTCCGGCTTAAATGGATGCATCCAGAGATTGAAAAGACGTAACTCGTTAAGAGCTACGCCTATTATATCACGATTCACTTGTTTAATCCCGGCATCATGACTCTGGTGATGCCTTGGTTTCCCTGCCTTCTTCATTTTCAGGAATACCGCCATCTTGCTGTTCACCTGTACTTATTTCCTCTTCCTGGCGAGGAGCCAAAACAGATGCAACGACTTCTTCACCATCATTGCCGATTGTAACTTGTTTATTCGTTTGGATATCGGATATGTAGATTGTATCCCCTACCTGAAGTTCGGTAACGTCAACATCGATGGAGTCAGGAATGTCATTAGGTTTAGCCGTAACCGTCACTTCATGAAGAGACTGCTGAAGGACCCCGCCGTCTTTCACGCCTTTACAAACACCGACAAGGTTAATGCGAACTTGTGCCTGTAATTGGGCGGACATATCTACAATTAAAAAGTCTGCATGATAAATGGAGTTCTTTATTGGATCCTTTTGATAGTCAGAGAGCATGACTTTATAATTCTTACCTTCCAAGTCCAATGAAATGATTCCATTACGGCCTATTTCCTTGATTGTCTTTTGAAGCTCAATATTATTGACTGAAATGGCCGTACTGTCATTTTTATTGCCATATACTATCGCAGGGATTTCGCCGTTTTCTCTCAAATTCCTTAAATTAGAGTGTTTTGAATCCGTACGTTCTTTCGCAGCTAATATATTACTCATACATCCTCCGCCTTCCTGAATATGAATTGCAAGTTTCTCTATATTTAACATTTCCCTAAATGGCGAATCATTAAACATGAAAGGTAAAATCCGAAGGGAGCAAGAAGGTGATAAACATATGGTAAACATAGGAATTTTCTGCAAAATCTTTTTTCATTTTTTTCTCTGATTCAAGCGTGAATCGCCTTTTTTTCCATTTCCCCCTCAACTTGCATCACCCGGTTAAGGATTTGGACTGCTAGTGATGAATATTGAATGCTATCCTTTTTCCGCGGTCTCGGCAGATTGATTTCCTTATTCATGACGACTTTGCCTTCTTCGATTAATATGACACGGTCGGCAAGCATTACGGCTTCTTCAACATCATGTGTAACAAGCAAGGCAGTAAAGTCCCTTTTCCTCCATAGCTCCTCAATCAGCCTTTGCATGCCAATTCTCGTCAAAGCATCCAATGCCCCCAACGGCTCATCCAAGAGGAGTATGTCAGGCTGGTTCACCAATGCCCTCGCTAATGCCACCCTTTGTTTCTGCCCCCCAGATAAAACGGACGGCCACTCATTTGCTCGATCTGCAAGGCCCACTTGCTCCAGTAATTCCATAGCATTTGGCCTCCAATCCCCTTTTAAGCCTACACCAATATTTTCAAGGATTTTTTTCCAAGGAAACAGCCTTCCATCCTGGAACATCGTACGTGACGATTTATTTAATCCATTCAATGGCTTTCCATTCACCAGTATCTGCCCGCCCGTCGGCTTTTCCAGTCCTGCCACAAGACGAAGCAAGGTGCTCTTTCCACACCCACTCTTACCGACAATGGCTACAAATTCCCCTGTTTTAAATGTGAGGTCCATTCCCTTTAATACTTCAAACTCCCCAAAATCCTTTCTTACACCCTGCAACTCCAACGAATTACCATTTATCATATTAATGACCTCCTCATTGGTATGATGGATGCCACTTTAAGCATCTTTTTTCAATTAATTTGGCCGCAACGTCCGATATTTTTCCCAATAAGGCATATAAGAGAATACTGAGAACAACAATATCCATCCTCATGAATTCCCGGGCATTCATAGCCATATATCCTATTCCGGAATTGGCGGATATTGTTTCTGCGACAATTAATGTGACCCACATGATTCCAAGGGAGAAGCGGATACCCACCAAAATGGATGGAAAGGCTGCAGGGAGGATCACATTCCAGAATAAAGAAAAACCACTTAACCCATAAACCCTTGCCGCTTCAATTAAATCCTTATCCACCGATTTCACTCCATGAAATGTATTTAAGTAGATAGGAAATAGAACCCCTAAAGCGACAAGGAAAATTTTCGCTTCTTCTTCTATACCAAACCATAGAATCACCAGTGGTATTAAAGCTAAATGCGGAATGTTACGCAACATCTGAAGCGATGTATCGAATAAGCTTTCAGCAATGGATGATAATCCATTTAACAACCCTAGTACAAAACCAATGACCCCGCCGATTAAAAAGCCGATGAATGCCCGCTGAGCACTGATGCCGATATAATCTATAAGTTCCCCTGTTTTCAATAAAGCGACGCCAGCTTGAAAGACTTCAGTCGGGGCAGGCAATATCCGTTCCGACAGAATCCCCCACAAAGACAGCAGCTGCCAAGTTACCAAAAGGAGAATGGGCACAAGCCATGATATGAGGTGGAACCTATTGAACTTTTTGTTTAACTTCATCTTCAATTTCACTTCCTTTTGTAGGGTAGTGGTCATTTGCCAGTATTTCCCCGAATGGACTCGTCGCTTTCGAAACAGGAACTTGCTGCTGTTCGACAGGGAGTAAAGGGAATAATAATTCCGCCACACGGTACGCTTCTTCCAGGTGAGGGTACCCGGATAAAACAAAGGATTCTATTCCGATTTCTTCATATTCCTTCATTCTGGCGGCAACATTTTCCGCACTTCCGACTAGTGCTGTACCGGCACCACCGCGCACTAGACCTACACCCGCCCATAAATTTGGACTGATTTCGAGTGAATCCCTGCTTCCATTATGAAGTTGCGACATCCGCTTCTGTCCCACTGAATCAAATCGCTCAAAAATCTTTTGTGAATTTTCAATCATTTCATCATCCACATATTTAATGAGTTCGTCCGCTGCCTGCCAAGCTTTTTCTTCCGTTTCTCTTACAATGACATGCATGCGAATGCCGAATCTGACTTCACGTCCGTACTCGGCTGCTTTTTTACGTACCTTTTCAATTTTTTCAGCCACTTGCACCGGCGGCTCACCCCAAGTCAAGTAGACATCAATATGCTTTCCCGATATATCGATGGCTGGCTCGGATGAACCTCCGAAATAGAGCGGTGGGTACGGTTTTTGTACAGGTGACAACAGAATATTCCCGCCTTCAACCTTTAGGTGCTCCCCTTCATAGTCCACACTCTCACCAGACATTTCCCTTCTCCAGATATCGAGAAATTCATTTGTTTGCTCATAGCGTTCCTCATGATTTAGAAACACGCCATCACCTGCCAATTCGACTGGGTCCCCCCCAGTTACAACATTGATCAAAAGACGGCCATTCGACAACCGGTCGAAGCTTGAAGCCATACGCGCAGCCAAGGTTGGCGACATTAAACCTGGACGGATCGCAACTAAAAATTTCATTCTTTCCGTTGCAGAAATCAATGAAGAACCAACTACCCAAGCATCCTCACAAGACCGGCCTGTTGGAAGCAAAGCCCCTTCAAAACCTAAATGATCGACTGCCTGTGCAATTTGTCTTAAATAAGGAAGTGTAATCGCTCTCCCTCCCTTTGTCGATCCTAAATAGCGACTTTCCCCATGTGATGGCAAAAACCAAAATACTTTCATTTTATTTCCCCCTTAATTTTTTTTAACATCTGCAGATGCATCTAGAACATTAATCTTGCTTGGAATTAATTTAAGATTAAAAAATGTATCGGCAATCTTTTGTTGATCATCCAAAACCGTACTGGAAATCTCCTCAAGTCCGTATTCTTTTCTATTTAATGTTTTTTCCAATGCCTTCACACTCATTCCAATTTCCGGAGATAAAAACTCAGCGACCTCCCTTGGGTTTTCTTCAATCCATTTATCAACTTTTATCAGTTCTTCTTTGATGATCTTCAAAGCCTCTTCGTTCCCGGCAAATGAATCAGTTGCCAAGAAGAATTCACGATTCGCAACCAGTCCTTCTCCATCCCGGATCGTTTTCGTTTCAAGCTCCAATTCCGCCGCTGATAAAAATGGATCCCATATTACCCAGGCATCAATTTGGTTTCCTTCAAAAGCGGCCCTCGCATCTGCCGGTGGCAAGTAGACCGGGGTAATATCATCAAGAGTAAGTCCTGCTTCCTCTAAAGCTTTGACCAATAAATAATGCACATTGGAACCTTTATTCAAACCAACCTTCTTTCCCTTTAAATCTTTCACATTTTTAATGGGTGAATCATTTTGTACGACTATGGCCTCTCCTGATGGGTTTGCCGGTTGATTGGCAATATAGACAAGCGGAGCCTTGGCTGCCTGTGCAAATATCGGCGGCGCCTCCCCTGTGTGCCCAAAATCAAGGCTGCCGACATTCAAGGCTTCAAGCAGCTGAGGTCCTGCAGGGAATTCAGTCCAATCGACGGTATATCCCACTTCTTTTAAACGTGTTTCCAGATTCCCTTTTGATTTTAAAATATTTAATGTCCCGAATTTTTGATAACCGATTCGGATGGTTTTATCTGATTCTTTTGCGTCAGCACTTGTGGAACTGTTCTTTTCCTGCCCACATGCACTTACTATCAGCATGAAGATGCTGAAGATGGACAGCAGCCATATCTTTCGTTTTTTCTTCATATTCTGCACACCCTTCTTAAACTATTTATATAAAAATAAAAGACTCCTTTCCTTCACCGATAAGACAATAGGGCAAAATGATGCCTAATGTTCTATTGGTAAGTGAAAAGGAGCCTTCGGTAGTCCGATCGGCGTTAACCAGTATGCACCTGCGTTAGTACAGTTTTCATTTAAATATGAATTGAATTTGTATAGCTATTTTATTATTACTATTCTCATCTGTCAACTAAGAATTAAGTGTTTTCTGAAACTTTAAACAAAAACACGGCGAGCCCGATGGCCCGCCGTGTTTTCGTTTATTATGTTATCAATCGAATAATGTGCTGACTGATTGTTCCTCATGCACACGAATAATTGCTTCTGCAATCAATGGTGCTACAGAAAGTCCAACAATTTTATCGATTTTCTTATCTTCAGATAGGGCAATCGAGTTAGTCACGACCAATTCCTTGATCGTTGAATTTTGAATCCTTTCGATGGCAGGACCTGAAAGGACTGGGTGTGTACAACAGGCATACACTGCTTTAGCGCCATTCTCCACAAGGGCATTGGCCGCTAGTGTAATAGTTCCTGCAGTATCGATGATGTCATCAATCAGTATTGCTGTCTTCCCTTCAATATTACCAATGATGTTCATGACTTCAGCCACGTTCGGTCTTGGACGGCGCTTATCGATAATGGCGATCGGCGCTTTTAGGCGATCGGCCATTTTACGGGCACGTGTTACACCGCCATGATCTGGGGAAACGATGACGATATCACTTAAATCTTTTTCCTTGAAGAAATCAGCTAAAATCGGAACAGCAACAAGGTGATCGATCAGAATATCGAAGAAACCTTGAATTTGTGGTGCGTGAAGATCTAATGTGATTACTCGGTGGGCACCAGCCGTTTCTAAAAGATTTGCGACAAGTTTAGCTGTAATTGGTTCACGCGCACGCGCTTTACGATCTTGTCGGGCATAACCGTAATATGGCATTACAATATTGATCGTTTTAGCTGAAGCACGTTTAAGAGCATCGATCATAATTAAAAGTTCCATTAAATTTTCATTGACTGGTTGGCTTGTTGATTGGATTACGTATACGTCACAGCCACGAATACTTTCTTCAATATTAATCTGAACTTCACCGTCACTGAAACTTGTTACGCTACATTTTCCAAGTTCAACACCGATTGCAGCAGCAATTTCCTGAGCTAAATCGAAGTTTGAATTTAAAGAGAATACTTTTAAATTAGGATCTAAATACTGATTTGACATGATGACCTCCGTCGGTTATTTATTAAATTTCAAATTCTTGACATAATCTTCTTTGTTAACTTGACGAGCCCGAGCAACGGATAGGGCATCCTGCGGTACATCTTGGGTGATGGTTGACCCAGCAGCTACATATGCTCCTTCTCCTACCGTTACAGGTGCAACTAGATTAGAATTGCAGCCTATGAAAACATTGTCTTCAATCTTCGTCAAATATTTATTTTTCCCGTCGTAATTCACGGTAATAGATCCGCAGCCTATATTAACATTCTCCCCAACCTCTGCATCACCAATATAACTCAAATGCGATACTTTGCTTCCTTTGCCAAAAACGGTCTTTTTAATTTCGACAAAATTACCGATCTTAACGGAATCCTTAATATCTGATTGAGGTCTAACATGTGCGAATGGACCGATTTTTACAAAACTTCCAATACTGCTTTCATGTACAACCGATTGGAGGACTTCCGTTCCATCACCAATTTCACAATTACTGATTTCCGTATTCGGGCCAATTAAGCAATCCTGCCCGATAATACTTTTTCCTTTAATGAATGACCCAGGGTTAATGACTGTATCCTGCCCGATTTGTACATCCGCTTCAATGAACGTAGTAAGCGGATCGATGATCGTTACACCATTCCTCATATGCTTTTCATTGATGCGTTTCCGTAAAACTTGTTCAGCCTGCGATAAAGCCACACGGTCATTCACACCCAATGTTTCCTCGAAATCACTGGATTGGAAGGCCGTCACCACTTCGCCTTCCTGTTTTAAGATTTCAATGACATCCGGTAAGTAATATTCTCCCTGGACATTTTCATTTGAAACTTTTTTCAGCGCGTTAAACAATGCTTGATTGTCGAAGCAATATGTACCGGTATTTATTTCCTTAACATATCTTTCTTCATCAGAGGCATCCTTATGCTCGACGATTTTTTCTACAAGTCCGCCTTCACCGCGAAGGACCCTTCCATAGCCAGCAGGGTTATCTGCATATGCTGTTAAGATTGTTGCTTTCGCCTGACTTTGCTCATGCAATGCTATAAGCTCTTTCATCGTTTCCGCTTTAATCAGAGGCGTATCACCGCAAATAACAAGGGTCGTACCATTTTTTACGGATAAAACGCTTTCCGCTTGCATTACAGCATGTGCCGTACCTAGTTGCTGTTCTTGTAAGGCATACTTGCATGAATCACCAAGTTGTTCTTGAACTTTTTCAGCTCCATGGCCGATGACTGTTACAATATCTTCTATTTGAAGTTGATTGACTTGATCGATAACATGTTGTACCATTGGTTTCCCGCAAACAGGGTGCAAAACCTTATAAAGCTTAGATTTCATCCTAGTACCTTGCCCAGCGGCCAATATTATTGCATAACGATTACTCATAACAGGCCTCCATTTTCACCTTTTTATCCACTAAAAATATTATCTCAAATAGTGATTCTTTTCAAGGTAACAATTAAAAGTACATATAATTGTCAACCGATTAGGTGAAAAAAGTTCGATATTAAACTGCCTTAAAAATGTTATTATAGGACCTTGGGGAATTATTTTACATCATGTTCGATGTCATTTTCATTAACGGCATAATACAGAAACAATGTCTCCTGCCTTTTAGAACACCAGTTGACCCCCATTATCCCAAAACACTGCCATGGTGCGCCATACACTATGTACAAGCCATTTGGGCATACTTCACCCTTTGTTAACTCCCATTCCGAAATCAGGTTACCAATTCATTTCATCTTCAGCCAGATGGCTAGAGTAAGTGGTATCCCTTAAATCTCACTTACAGGAATTTCAATATCTGGGTGGACAAAAAGGTTTAAAAATTAAAAAGGACGGGTACTTAAACTTTTGAAGATAACAACGTAGGTTTAACAATTCATTAAAGTAAATGTCTGCATGATAAGCGGACAAGTTCTAAACTTATCCGTTTTTGAATAATAAAAAAGAGCACTACTTATGAAGTAGGCTCTAGATGCACGAATTATAAATTTAAAGTTTAAAAGTAAAGTTATTTTAAGAAGCACCTGCTCCAGCTTCCTCTAATTCAGTTTCAAGTTCTCCCAATCGATGATATTCTGTCAAGACAGCTTCTTGAATTTTCCCGCGTGTCGAGGAATTGATTGGATGAGCGATATCCCGGAATTCTCCATCTGGAGTTCGTTTACTTGGCATTGCTACAAATAAACCATTGTTTCCGTCGATCACACGAATATCATGAACCACAAATTCATTATCCAGTGTAATTGATGCGATAGCTCTCATACGACCATCCGTATTCACACGGCGTAATCTTACGTCAGTTACTTCCATTTAAGCTCACCATCCCTTTTTGTTGTTGTTAAAACTTAAAGTACATATTCAACAAAAAAACGTGAACTCCTTCTATTATCTGTAATTTTTTTAGAAAATTCAGCCTAGTTTTTAAAAACTTTAAAAATCACCCATATATTACAGGAAAATTACCCATTACGAATGGCCTTCAAAAAAATAAAAAAACGCCCGTTTATTTAACGAGCGCTACCACTTCTATTTCCACTAGTGCATCTTTCGGAAGCCGAGCAACCTCTACACAAGAGCGAGCAGGTTTGTGAGCAGAAAAATATTCTCCGTATATTTCATTAATCGAACCGAAATCTTCCATACTTTTAATGAATACTGTAGCCTTAATGACAGTTTCCAATGAAGCCCCAGCTTCTTTCAATACAGCTTGGAGATTCTTAAAGACCTGGTGTGTTTGTTCCTTGACATCCCCTGTAACCATCTCACCAGAAGCAGTAAGTGGAATCTGTCCTGAACTGAAAAATAACTTATCCACGATCACGCCTTGTGAATATGGTCCGATCGCTGCCGGTGCTTCATCCGTATGTATCGTTTTCATGAAATGATTCCCCCTAATCCTTTTTCGTAAAATAATTGCCTCGGCTGACATTGATTTTCTTGTCTCTTTCGACCACCTGTGTCAACTTGATTAATGAAACATAGTCCTCGACAAGGCACTCCTCCGTATGTTCGGATTCGACCAGCACCGCAATACCGGCAACTGTTGCCTTGAATTCATCCAATAGACTGACCATACCGTTGATGGTACCCCCAGCCTTCATGAAATCGTCTACAATTAATACATTCGAACCCTCAACCAAGCTTCTCTTAGAGAGTACCATAGTCTGAATCCTCTTTGAAGAGCCAGAAACATAATTGATGCTCACTGTAGAACCTTCCGTTACTTTATTATTCCTTCTTACAATGACAACTGGAACATTCAAATAATTTGCCACGGCGTATGCTAATGATATCCCTTTGGTTGCCATTGTCATGATGACTGAGACATTTTTCTTGGCATACATTGAAGCGATTATCCTTCCAACCTTATTCACGGTTTGCGGATGTCCTAATATGTCTGTCATATATAGATAACCGCCAGGAAGCAGCCTTTCGGGACTAGCGATCGTATCGCATAATCCGTCAATGAAGGCATTGGCTTCCTCTTCCTTGATGGAAACAATATATTTCACTCCACCGGCCGCACCTGGAACGGTTGTCAAAGATCCTATCCCGCGTTGTTCAAAGGTATCTTTGATGATCGTCAAATCTTCACTGATCGAGGATTTTGCCGAACTATACCTTTCAGCAAAATAAGTCAGCGAAACAAGTTCCCCCGGATGTTCTAATAAATAATTGGTCATATCGACTAGCCTCTCGCTGCGACGAAATTTCATTGAGACACCCCCTTTGTGAATTCCGAATATTATATAGCAACTATACCACTAATGTACGTTTCTATTCAAGATTGTTTCGATCACCCAGTAAACGGACTGCATAGACTTGATCACAAAATCCGCGAAGTCCATTATAAATTCTTTGCATGCGCGAATCATGTTCCACCAAACCAAAAACGGTCGGACCACTTCCGCTCATCAAGACCGAATCTGCTCCAAATGTCTTCATTTGATCTTTAATGTTCGCAACCTCTGGGTATAACTGCAATGTCACCTGTTCCAGAACATTGCCCAACCCCTCGCATACATCGTGATAATTGTTTTCCATAATAGCCGTAATCATACCAGGTACATCCGGATGCTCCATTTTTGAAGTTTGGAGCCTTTTGTATATATCAGCTGTCGAAACGCCGATCGTCGGTTTGGCCAAGATGACCCAGCATTTTGGCGGTGCAGGAAGATGCGTGATTTTTTCCCCGCGCCCTCTGGCCAATGCCGTACCTCCGTATACACAAAATGAAACATCAGAGCCAATTTCAGCTCCTATTTCCGCAAGTTCATCCATGGAAAGACCTAGCTTCCACAGTCTATTTAAGCCTCTTAATGTAGCTGCGGCATCACTGCTTCCACCAGCAAGCCCTGCGGCTACAGGGATATTTTTCTCTATAGTTATAGAAACACCTTTATTGATTCCAAAACGTTCCTTTAGAATAAATGCGGCTTGATAAGCTAAATTCCGATGATCATCCGGAACAAATCGATTATGGGATAGAATTTGGATATGATTTCCCGTTATTTCCTTTAGTTCAATTCTATCGGCAAGGTCGACTGTCGTCATGATCATTTCCACCTCATGATACCCATCAGGCCGTTTGAAAAGCACATCCAAAGCCAAATTAATTTTAGCCGGGGCTTTTTCCATAAGCTTCAATATGTCCACCTACTTTAACGTTCTTAAAAGTTCTTGTCCTATTCTATCATATTTGTTTATATTCTAAAGGTTTTTTCATCGTAATTTCAATGTAATGAAGCTAAGATTGGCCTTTAGAGGGGAATAGACACATGTAGGCACATGGAGAGCAGCCACTTCCTGAATCCCAAAAGACTTGCTACATATCCAAATAGCAATTACCGATACATAAAAAAACCAGACTCCTTAACTACAATGTAAGCAAAAATGAATAGAGCTATACATTGCATAAAGAGTCCGGCTACTTTCAACATGACGGCATGATACAATTAAGTGTTTATCTTACTCCTTGTTCACCAATTGACGTTGTGCTTTTTCGATAGCAAGTTTTACCATGTTCCCTGCGTCCCTCGCCCGGATTCCTCCCCAGCCTTCTTTCTGGACAACATCGTAAAATCCAAGTTCTTTAGCAAATTCCTCTTTAAGACCATTTGACATAATCCCTTTTTTCCTGCTCAAGCGAAGCAACCCCTTTCACATGCCGTCACATGCCTAGTGTTTGCATCATACGCTATTTCATTACATCCTTTATAAGCCTTTATTGGGACTCACAGGATATTTTATACAAAACAAAAAGCAGCAAACATAGTTGTTCGCTGCCTCGTCTAAGTTAAATCTCTTGTTGTTTGTTTAAAAATGTTAGTTCTACGGTTTCCGTTAAAACATCCGCATAGCTGTAAGATACTCTTTCAAACGCATTTTCATCTTGGTCGAGCTCAATTACAAAAACAGCCGGATAAGTTTCCGCCAAAGTTCCAAATCGTTCTACAGTCTTTCTTCTTCCACCGTTTGCTTTTAAGAGCAATCTTTTACCTAGGTTTGAATCAAGTGCAGTTTTAATATCAGCTAGAGTTTTTGGCATTTTCGGTCCACCTCACTAAGTTAAGTATATCACAATTTACAAATATACGCAAACAAAATAATAAATTATATCAGCACTTAAAAATGTAGTCAATATATTTTTATCTGAAATTCGGCAAAATCGCGAACAATTTTATTATATCCTGGGAAATGAAAAATTATGTAAACGAACTATTTCATTAATTATGAAACCGAATTTTCGTAGTTAAATCATTACTTAGTGACATTACCAAACAAAAAACCCGTTTTTTTGTGAGGATATCCGAATTCTTCCCCACCAAAAGCAAGCTGCATTCTTTCAAAATGCAGCTCGTTCATTCTTCTTGAAATGGCTTGAACGGCAACCCGGTCCGTAACACCCCTTTAGTCTCAATTCCCCCCAAACCCTTCTCTCCCGTTAATGTATTCCGAAGGACATCCCATACATGAATATGATCGGAAAAAGGTGTAAAGCTTATCTTTCCGACGATATATACCGGATCAAGAGCATGTATATTAACACGGGAGGGTGAACTTGCAAAATTTGCACCCGCTTGGATTAATGATTCAAAATGCGATTGACAAGCCCCGGCAAATATAATCAGTTGGTCTAAATGGGAAACCTTCCTTCGTGCTTCTCTAACTGTCTGTACAAAATCCTTTGAGTGACGGTAGGCATTGATATCGGACATCGGTCCTTTTGATTTTGAATAGGCATCATGACCGGTGACAACAAGAATGTCCGGCCGATAATGGTCCAACAAACCCCCTATTCTTTGGGGCATTTCCTTTTCATTGCAATAGATGCCATTGACCGGAATACCGAATTTCTGATATAGCTCCATGCATTTCCTTAAGTAAGATGCATCCCCATCAACATGGAGGACCCTCCCTGGTATCTGAAAATATTCACCGCTATACCGATAGCCATTACTCGATTGATAGCCATTTTTTTGTTGTTGCAACTCTAGATCTTGTGTTAATAAGCGGTAAGATTGTTCTTGAAGTATCTCATTCGTTCTTTGTCGATCATTTCTTTCATTATCATTAATGATCATTAAATCTTGAAAAGGTGCATCTGCAATCAGTCGGATATCTTCCCCATAAAGAATAGCTTCACGCCTTCCGTCAATATCACGGATATCGATTACCCGGAACAACACGTCGCATTTATAAGAAACCCGACCGACAATATCGTTTATTTGAATATTCATGGCCCCACCCCATGAGAAGACTTATTTTCAGCCCGCCCTAGTTTATTTTCATTCTTAAGTTATGCGAACCATTCTTGAATGGTGAAAGGTTGGGATTGATTACATTTTTGGGTACGCCCATCATGGTATGCCGATATCAAAATAAAAAAAGCCGGAAGCTGGGAGTGACCCCATTCCGACTTTAATCTTTCACATTATCTTTATTTGAAATTCGGCAATAAGGCATCACTTAAGCGGCCAAATTCTTTGATGCTCAGTGTTTCTCCCCGTCTGGAAGGATCAACTTCTGCGGCTTCGAGAGCGGCAAGTATGAGTTCTTTTTTCGACTTGCCATCCGGCAGCTGACTGGTTAAGTTATTTAAAATCGTTTTCCGGCGCTGTGCAAAGCTCGCCCGGGTCACAGTGAATAAGAAATCCTCATCCAGGACCTCAACGATTGGCTTATCGCGCAAGGTAAGGCGAATTACAGCTGAATCAACATTAGGCTGAGGCATGAATACCGTTTTGGGTACGATCATCACTGTTTCGGCTTCGGTATAGTATTGAATCGCAATGGATAAAGAACCATATTCCTTTGTCCCAGGTTTTGCGGCAATTCGATCAGCCACTTCCTTTTGCAGCATGCACACGATGCCTCTAATGGGCAGGTCCTCGGACAATAGCTTTAAAATGATCGGCGTCGTGACATAGTATGGCAGATTTGCAACAACCATCAGGTCCGAGAAGCTAGCGAATTCCTCCTCGATTACCTTCTTGACATCAGCCTTGAGAACATCCCCGTGAATGATGTTTACATTGTTATAGGGAGACAGTGTATCCGATAAGATGGGCAGTAGACGCTGATCAATCTCAAAGGCCGCAACCTTTTTGCTGCTTTTCGCTAGTTGTTCCGTCAATGCCCCGATTCCCGGCCCAATTTCGATGGCGCCGCTTTCCTCTGTCAAATTGGCATGTTCGACAATACGTTTCAAGATATTCGTATCGATTAAAAAGTTTTGTCCTAAGCTCTTTTTAAAGGAGAATCCGTATTTCTTTAATATTTCTTTCGTTCTGACAGGGGTTGCAATATCCTTATTCATTATTTTCCTCCTGAATTATCTGTACCATCGCTTTCTCAAAAGCATCAGTTGATATTTGGAACATTTTTAGTCTCTTATATAACTGTTTACCATTGGTAAACCCGATTTTTAAAATAGATCCAAGTTTTTCCCTTCGTTCCTTGGCACCGGATCCCCCGATTAAACCTGCATCTATTAAATCCTGCTGTGAAATCTCTTCTGAAGCCTCTTCATCCATTAACTGGGCATCCTTTAAAGCATTACGAATCGCCTCAGGAGAAGCATGTTCCACACCAATTCCTCTACCTGACTTAGGAAGGGCTTCCTCCTTCGTTAAAAAGGCGTGTTTACAGCCTTTTACTTGTTCTGAAATGATGTTCCTGATTTTTTGACCAGGAAAATCAGGGTCTGTGAAAATGATGGCTCCACGCGTCTTTTGTGCAAGCCTCACCTGCTCGATACAGGACTCATTCACCGCAGAACCGTTGGTTTCTATTGTATCAGCATTAACAGCCCTTTTTATCGCTACCGTATCATCTTTTCCTTCTACAACAATAATCTCTTTAATCTTCTTCATGGTTTCCTCCATACAGAAAAGCGCAAACGCTTTGATTAGCTCTTGGATAAACGTAACCGGTCCCCCGTAAAATTTTTCTGGATAGAGAATCCAGTCAAGATCATTTATGAAAGTTTACACACATAAATTGAAATCTTATGGAATAGTGAGACGTCTATCTTATTAAAACAGTTTTACATAGGGTTTTTCAACAAGTGGAAAATAAAACGCAAAAAACAGGAGACGAATTCATCTCCTGCGAGAGAAACCTTATTAGTCCAATACGCGAACCTTCACTCTCTTTACACCCCAACGATAGGCATCATTTTTTGAGGAAAAGAAGACATCAATCTTATTTCCCTTTATTGCTCCGCCTTTGTCAGCAGCTACAGCATAGCCGTATCCCTCTACATATACTTTAGACCCCAAAGGAATTACGCTTGGATCGACAGCAATGATCTTCGCACCCGGATTACTCTTAAGATCTACACCTGTAGAAGTGACACCGGAACAGCCCTTACAACTGGCAGTATAAGCTGTTGATGAAACGTATATTTCTTTTCCACTTGAAGAACTAACGTTAGTTACTCCGCGTGATGCCTGGGCAACTGTCGTTCGAGTTCCGACCGTTACAACTTTATCCTGCTTTTTATTAACTACTTTTTCTGAAAGTAATTCTCTTTTGACCTCTTTGCCATTTTCCTTAACAACTTCATATTTCTTGGAAATGAGTCCGTCTTTTCCTTCTTTGACAATTTTCTCTTTCCCTTTTGATAAAGAGTCATCTTTTTTTGTTATGACAGCAAAGTCAACTGGTTCTTCCACTACATCGGTGACTTTTTCAATTCGAACTACGTTTACCGTATTCTCAGCTTCAACTTTTTCGGTTAATTCTGGCTCAACTCTATCCAAATCATTGAGTTTTACTCCTTGTTGCTTTAAAAAGTCAGCGACAGTAGTCGAAGTTGACCATACCTGCTTTTCGTCTCCACCTACCACTAATTTCAGTGAAAAGGCTTTGTCTATGGCAACTTCCATATTCGCTTTCAGCTTCGTATTTTTTGAAGGGGTGATCTTATCCTGTTCCTTCACACTAAGATCTTGATCTTTTAAAAGTTCATCTACCGTTTCGGCAGTGGACCAGACTTCCTCCGTCTTACCATCCTGTACCATGACGATTTTTTGTGCAGGCTTCCAAACCACCTCCAAATCATTATCAACCTTCGTGGCTCTTGATGGATGGACATAGTCTGCGGCTTGAACGGTAATCTCTAAATCTTCCAACATATCATTTACAGTAGCCGCGTGTGTACGCACTACCTCTTTTTTTCCGTCTAACATGATTGTTACTGTATCCTTTGTACCTTGATATATTAGTATTCCCAATGCTGTAGAAACAAGAATAGCACTGCAAATGGCAATTGCCATTCTCTTCTTCCCAAAAGGTTTGGGAATAAGGTTTTTCATAGTTTTTAATAGAATGAAAAACTCCTCCTTCCTCCCGGTGATTATATAGACTTAGTTATCAAGCTGTCAACCCATTCACTTCTCATTCAGGAAATTACTACCTATTATGCATATTCCATATTGAAAAGGAAAGGGTGACTTCTCGACATAATAAGCCTATAGTTGGAGCGAGATTTGTAGAAACTTTAAAAAAATGCGATTTTAGCTAGCGAACCCCGGGAGATATTGTAAAATAAAATGTCAGTTAATGCCGAATAATTTCTTGGCATTTTCTGTTGTCGCCTGGGAAACTTCCTCTATTGTAAGTTGTTTGATTTCTGCAATTTGTTCAGCAACAAGCTTCACATACGAAGGTTCATTACGCTTCCCTCTATAAGGATGGGGAGCCAAATATGGACAATCAGTCTCTATCAGTAAACGGTCTAAAGGTACGACCGCTGCCACTTCCTTTGGTTTTTTTGCATTCTTGAAGGTCACAGGGCCACCCAATGAAATATAAAAATTCATATTGATGCATTCCAAAGCCGTTTCCGCACTTCCGCTAAAGCAATGCATGATGCCTCCAACCATTGATGCCTCTTCTTCCTTGAGTATGTTCACGATATCCGCGGTCGCTTCCCGATTATGGATGATAATGGGCAGCCCCACCTTTTTTGCCAATCGGATTTGCTTCCTGAACACCTCCATTTGAACATCTTTCGGTGATTTATCCCAATGATAATCCAGGCCCATCTCACCAATGGCCACAACCTTTGGATGGTTGGATAATTCCTCGATCCATTGTAAGTCCTCTTCTGTCATATCTATAGCATCGACAGGATGCCAGCCGACTGCGGCATACATGAAATCATAAGCTTCTATCAATTCCATTGCCCTTATAATAGTAGGCCGGTCAAAACCAACGACTACCATATTATTGACTCCTGCTTCCTTAGCTCTTTCTATTACGTCTTCGAGATCCTCGTTGAATTGTTCCGCATTAACATGTACATGTGTATCAAATAACATTATTTTTCTTCCTTTCTAGCACTATTTTATAAAAAAATGAAAGTTTTATGTTTCACATTTAGGTAACAAACAGATTACAAAGGACCTTATATGCTCAACAAATAAATTCAATATCAAAAACAAAACCTGTATAAAAGTACTTTTTCCAAAAGCATAAAGAAAAAAACATAAAAATGTTTCATATGAAACACCTTTATGTTTTCATCGGTTTATTTCACCTTTGAACCATTTGGGATCGATGAATCTATTGTAGCGACTGAGAGTACACCATCTTGGCTTCCCGCCAAAATCATTCCTTGCGAGAGCTCGCCACGAAGTTTAACAGGTTTCAAATTCGTTACGCATATCACTTTTTTGCCCACTAAATCTTCGGGTTTATAATGCTGTGCAATGCCTGAAACGACTTGCCGTTTCTCATAGCCCAAATCAAGCTGAAGTTTAAGAAGCTTATCCGCCTTCTTTACTGGTTCAACTTCCATGACCTGAGCAACACGTAGCTCCACTTTTGTAAAGTCATCAATAGTGATCTCATCAACCTCGGGAATCGCCACTTCCACTTTTTCCTCGGCCTTAGGTGCATCACCCTGCATTTGTTCTTTAATATATAAAACTTCCTCTTCCATATCCAAACGAGGGAAGATCGGGTCTCCCTTCAAAACTTTTGTTTCAGGAGGAATTTGACCGAACTCCGCTAAACTGTCCCAGGATTTCAACACATCATCTTTGATGCTAAGCTGAGCAAAGATTTTTTCTGGTGTTTGCGTCAAGAACGGTTTCAAAAGGATTGCTGTCCTGCGTAATGATTCCGCCAAATGAACCATGACACTAGCAAGGTCTGCTTTCCTTGATTCATCTTTAGCAAGAGTCCATGGCTGGGTTTCATCAATGAATTTGTTAGTTCTGCTCACGAGTTGCCAAATGGATGTTAGTGCAACTGAAAATTCCATGTTTTCCATTGCTTCCTCATACTTGCCTACCGTATCTTGATTCATTTCAAGCAAAGCCTTTTCGAATTCACCATTGGATCCATCATAATTTGGAATTACACCATCAAAATACTTATTGACCATTGCTACTGTTCGATTTAATAAATTCCCTAAATCATTTGCCAGGTCAAAATTAATCCGTTCAACAAACCCTTCCGGTGTAAATACTCCATCAGAACCAAATGGAACTTCACGCAATAAATAATAGCGTAAAGAATCCAAACCATAACGATCAATCAATGTAACGGGATCCACTACATTCCCTTTTGATTTGGACATTTTACCATCTTTCATGAGAAGCCATCCGTGGGCAAAGACTTTCTTTGGAAGCGGCACATCAAGAGCCATTAACATGATCGGCCAATAGATCGTATGGAAACGCACGATTTCCTTTCCGACCAGATGTACATCGGCCGGCCAATAATTCAAGTATTTAGAATCATTATCCGTTCCGTACCCTAATGCCGTTATATAATTGGTCAAAGCATCTATCCAGACATAAATAACATGCTTTGGATCTCCCGGCACCTTGATGCCCCAATCGAAAGTAGTACGTGAAACGGCCAGATCTTCCAATCCAGGCTTGATGAAGTTATTGATCATTTCATTTTTGCGGGATTCCGGTTGAATGAAATCCGGGTTTTCCTCATAAAACTTCAGTAACCGATCCGCATATTTACTCATCTTAAAGAAATAAGATTCCTCTTTCACCTTCTCAACAGGCCTGCCGCAATCAGGACAGTTTCCATTGCTTTCTTCCACCTGACGTTCCGTGAAGAAAGATTCGCAAGGTGTACAATATAGCCCTTCATATTGGTCCAAGTATATATCACCCTGGTCCAATAGCCTTTTGAATATCTTGGCAACAACCTCTTTATGGCGATCTTCCGTGGTCCTTATGAAATCATCATATGAAATATCAAGCTTTTCCCAGAGCTCTTTAATCCCTGATACGATATTATCTACATATTGCTGTGGAGTGATTCCTTCCTCAGCCGCTTTACGCTGGATTTTTTGACCATGTTCATCAGTGCCTGTTAAGTACATGACATCGAAACCACGCATCCTTTTATAACGAGCCATGGCATCCCCTGCAACTGTCGTATACGCGTGCCCTATATGTAAATTACCACTCGGATAATATATGGGTGTCGTGATATAGAATGTTTTTAATTTATCTTGCACTACGTTCCCTCCTCATCTTTTGAAAAACCGGCTAAAGGATTGACCCAAGCCATAAGTATATATTTAAGTTATTATCTCTATTTTAACGCTATATGCGACAATAATCACTAATCTAATCATGTGTTAATAGAATTAAAAAAATTATATTTAAAAATAAGTGATCTGGACGTGAACTTCCCTTATGACAGCATTACCTCTTACCTCAACAAAATATACCTAAATTTCTTTTTTTGTGCAACAACTCACATATTCATACTTTTTCAGAAAATTATCCTTAATTCAGAACTTTTGTTTTGAAACTAAATTATATTTAATCATATAATAATGAAGTATGTTTTATATGCACACTTTGTCGAAATCTGGTGAAGTGAGGGGTTCTTTGTAGCCTTGCTATTTCTTTACTTTTAAAGGCATAACCGATTTTTTCTCTTTAAAAGCCTTTTTGTTACACAAATGGGCCATGCTATTTCTTACAAAAAAATGAAAATAAATCATTGACGAATTTGGGAATGGCTGGTATTATAAATTTATAAAAAAATTTGTCGAATAATGGCGAAAAAAATAGAAATAGGGTACTAGATTGTAACTGAGAGGAGAAATTATAAAAATGAAATCTACAGGTATTGTTCGTAAAGTTGATGAGTTAGGCCGGGTGGTTATTCCAATCGAACTTCGTCGTACATTGGGTATCGCTGAGAAAGACGCTCTTGAAATCTATGTTGATGATGAGCGCATCATCTTGAAAAAATACAAACCAAACATGACTTGCCAAGTTACAGGTGAAGTTTCCGATAACAACCTTACACTTGCTAATGGTAAATTGATCCTTAGTCGTGAAGGTGCAGAATTACTTATTCAAGAAATTCAACAAAACTTCACTGCTTCTAAATAAATGATATAAAAAAACTTCCGGTCTTCGGAAGTTTTTTTATGTTTATTATTCTTGTATATCAATATGATATGCTTGATATACATCCCGTTTTTGCATATTGCGATCTTTTGCGACCTGCTTGATTGCGTCCTTTGAAGTGAACTGCTTGGTTTCCATATAATGATTAACATGACCGACGATGTCAAGGGCCATCCACCAAGCTTCTTCAGGTTCCTCCTCCGACCATTGCCCTCCTTCTATTATTAAACAGAACTCTCCGCGAATTTCGGATTCCATCGCCCACGTCAATGCTTCACTCACAGTCCCTCGGATGAACTCTTCAAACTTCTTGGTCAATTCGCGGCATAATACTATACGACGGTCACCTAAAATTTCATGCATATGTTTCAATGTTTCTTTCAAGCGATGTGGCGACTCATAAACGATCCAAGTCGACTCCATTTTTTTTAATTTTTCCAGCTCCTTCTTTTTTTCTTTTGCTCCCCGTTGTAAAAAGCCATAAAAGTAAAAAGGCTGCGGAGTCAGTCCAGATGCGATCAATGCAGTTAATGCAGCATTTGCCCCAGGCAACGGGATGACTTTAAACTGTTCGGCAATGGCTTCTTTGACCAGTTCATACCCCGGATCGGATATCGTCGGCAAGCCCGCATCACTTACCAATGCAATGACCTCTCCAGATCGAAGCCTCTCAAGCATCTGCTTCCCGCTATATTCCTTATTATGTTCATGGTAACTGACGATAGGTGTCGAAATTTCAAAGTAGTTGCATAATTTCTTCGTATTTCGCGTGTCCTCAGCAGCAATGACATCCGCTTCCTTCAAGATTCTTAAAGCCCGGAAACTCATATCCTCAAGATTTCCTATCGGTGTAGGAACCAGATACAGAGCTGGCTCCAATCCTTCTTTTTCAAAACTCTTTTGCTGCCACATATCATGTATCCTCCTTTGCCATCCACTTTTGCTTTTGTTTTCTTGTTAATTGCTTGAATTTATATTCAGCCTGCATGGCCAATGTCTGTGTTTCGAATATTTCATGATAAATCAGTTCAACCGGGGTCCGGCCTCGTGTATACTTTGCACCCCTGCCTTGATTATGAGCATCAATCCTACGGTCCAAATTATTTGTATACCCGGCATAATAGCTTCCGTCCCTGCATTTTAAAACATAAAAATAATGCTTATTCCTCTCCATATAAAATCCTTCTGATTTCCGGATTATACTCATTCTGATCATTATAGACAACAAGCGGAGGAAGAATCTTCAAATCAGGGTTGCCGTCCTTTATCCCTTCAATAAGAATCGTATTCGCTTCTTTTGAACTCTTTGGATAAACGAATTGCAGTCGCTTCGGTTCTATTCTGTACATCCTCATGAAATGGAGGATATCCATCAGGCGGCCCGGTCTATGAACGAATGCCGCTTTCCCACCTTGACGCAGCAACTGACTTGAGACACGCATGACGTCCTCAAGATTACACATTAGTTCATGTCGGGCAATTGCAAAATGTTCATTTTTGTTAATTTCCTCGATGGATGGCGTTGGGAAATAGGGTGGATTGCAAGTAACGACATCATATTTGCTATACCCTATCTGTTTAGGAATTTCCTTTATATCCCCATGAATCATCTCGATCTGGGAGGATACGCCATTATAGTCCATGCTCCTCTGGGCCATATCATATAAACGCTCTTGAATTTCAACACCGGTAATTTTCCCTTTCGTTCTTGTACTCAGCAGCAAAGGTATGACCCCATTCCCTGAGCAAAGATCTACGATTTTTCCTTTTTGGATCGGGACATTTACGAACCTTGATAATAAAACGGCATCTAATGAAAAAGAGAACACCGACGGGCTCTGGATGATCCTTAATTTCTCAGCCAATAGATAATCCAGGCGCTCATCTCCTTTAAGTTCTACCATTGCTGTTACCCTCCTAATCATGTATGGAAAAAAGCATGTTCAGGGTCCATGCTTCGACATTACTATCGTACAAAAAGGGGCCTGACTCATAGTATGCGTCAGACCCCGAATCACTATATATTGTAAACGGTCTATCTATCACGTAAAAGAGATGGAACATCTTTTATATTATTCCATTATCACTTCTTGTTTAAAAAAGATAAACAGAACAGGCAATCTCCTTCTTTTCTTAAACTGCCAAAATGCAGATTGCAAATGTGAAAGCCTTCTTGATAGATACGGGCTAAATTATCATAGCCTTCCCCGATATCCATAACCTTGTCCGCACTTGCAGTACGGTTTTTCACTTTTTGTTTGACCTTTACTGCAGCAGGAGCAGTTTCGACTTCCACAAGGCCCAACCGATGGCGCAAATGCTCGTTCTCCAGCTTGAGGGACTGATTTTCCTCAAGGATTTCAGCTAAGTTCTGCTTCAATTCTCCAAGCTGCTTATATAATTGGCCTATCTGGGTTTCCATATTGGTCACCGACTCAAAAATATCTTTCTTATCCACGCTCTCCCACCACCTTAATAATCTGTGGCTTGAATAGAAACGGCTCCCTCTTTTAGAATCTCATCTAGAGTATACTCTAATACTCTTTCTTGCTCGATTAGTTCAATCTGAAGTACGCGTTCTAGAATATTAAGCCCCACTACCTTGCCTTTGCCACCAGGCGTATTAATCATTTCACCTAAATCAGGAAGCATTTCCTTCGCACTTTCATACTCATCATTTTCATATTTCAGACAGCACATCAATCGACCGCATAAACCTGAGATTTTTGTAGGGTTTAATGATAAATTCTGATCCTTCGCCATTTTGATGGAAACCGGTTCAAAATCCCCAAGAAATGTGGAGCAACAAAGCATTCTGCCACAAGGTCCGATGCCACCAAGCATCTTTGCCTCATCCCTAACCCCAATTTGGCGCAGTTCTATGCGAGTTCTGAATATGGCAGCTAAATCTTTGACTAAATCACGGAAATCCACGCGACCATCCGCTGTAAAATAAAACACGACTTTATTTCTGTCGAAAGTATATGACACATCAACCAGCTTCATATCCAGCTTATGCTCCACAACCTTTTGACAACATATAGAGTAAGCCTCTTCTGCAGCCGCCTTGTTCTCGTCTACAATCAGCTTATCTTTTGCATCAGCGACCCGAAGTACTTTTTTCAATGGCAGGACAACATCGTTTTCATCTACTTGTTTACGGGCTGTAACGACTTTACCGAATTCAACACCGCGGACAGTCTCCACTATTACAAAATCGTCCTTAGGAATAGTGAATTCACCCGGATCGAAGTAGTATATTTTGCCCGCCTTTTTAAAACGGACACCTACAACATCATACAAATCATGATCCCTCCTGCAAATTCAGCACAAGCTGTTCCATCAACAGCTGTGGATTCGTGTTGGACATCAGCTTCCTTTTTGCTTCCAAAATGCAACCCATATGTTCAGCAAGGCGTCTTGGGGAAAGATGAAGAGCGTGAGTTTCAAATTCCTTCAGTTTATTTTGGAATACAACGAAGTCCTTTTTGTCCAACTGAATGTATAATAAATCCTTATATATAAGAAGTAACAAATCAAGACCTCTGTCAACCTGTTCTCTTTCTTTAAAGTGTGTGGACCAATCCGTCTGAAGGTACAGCAATGCCTTCAAGGAATTGAGTTTTAACACTTCATATAATTTTACCACTATTTTTTGAGCTTGTACAAACCATTCATCATGGCTAAGCTCGATTCCAGCTTCCACATTCTGTGTTATGTGTGCGATGACCGAAGCCAGCTGTGGTTCTAACTCCTGTTCTATCAGCTTCCGTCTCACATTCTCCGGAGATAATGGTTTGAATGAAATTACTTGGCACCTAGATAATATAGTCGGTAGAATCCTCTGAAGCTGTTCGGTCATCAATATTGCTACAGTATCAGCCGAAGGTTCTTCTAAAAATTTCAATAGACTGTTGGCTGCCCCCACCGACATTTTGTCCGCATCGGCAATCATATAAACCTTTCGATCTGCCTCTACACTTTTTTTCGAAAATTCTTCCTGCAGCCCCTTGATTTGTTCTTTCTTTATTGAGAGACCGTCTCTTTCTATCAAATGGACATCAGGATGATTCCCACTTGAAATCCGTTTGCAATTCCGACAAAGTTCGCATGGCTCATAACCTGCTGTCGGGGCTTCACATAGTAAGCTTTTGGCAAAGGCATTGCTTATCTCTTGCTTACCTGTCCCTTTTTCCCCTTCAAATAAATACGCATGTGCCACCCTGTTCTTCGTTATGCTATTTTGCAGCATCGTCATTACCTGCGGCTGAATTTCACTCATGTCCTGCCATGTTTTATCCAAAACCATCAACTCACTTAAGTATATAAATTAATCAGCAGACCTTTAATCTCGCCTATCATTTCCAATATTTCAAGCGAACTTTTCTCTTTATTAAGAATTTCCTCGCTTAACTCAACTAATCTTGCATCTATCGTTTCCACGGTTTTCAACGGCCGGCTTTGTCCATATTCGTTCCAGCTCGTAGATTGTTTCAGTTCCAGTCCATATTCAACCGCTTCTTTAACAAACCGTTTCACCAATGCTTTATATTTTGCCATTTCCCTAAAAGTACGTGACCTTACTAAACGCTGACCCGCCCCTTCAATATCGCCTATCAAACGGTTTAATGTTTGGATTTGCATCTTTTGATCCTGTGTCTGGACCATTTGTTGAAATCTTCCATTTCCAGTTTGAAACTGTTTGGCATCCTGACGCGATTTATCCAGCTTAATAGGGATATCATGGTTGATTTTCATAATGAACCTCCCTGAAACTAACCGTTAAAATTGTAAAAAGTTTTCAACCGGCAGAACAAAAATGGTCGCTCCGCCTACTTGAATCTCCACTGGGTAAGGTACATAGGACTCGGCATTCCCGCCCATCGGTGAAACCGGTGATACTAATTGGGATCGTGACTGACAATTCTGTTTGATTATTTGAATGGCTTGGTCAACACGTTCATCCTCTGTGCCAATCATGAAAGTCGTATTACCTGATTTTAAAAACCCGCCAGTGCTGGCTAGCTTGGTCGTTCCGAAATTATTTTCCACTAATTGATTCAGCAGGCGATGACTATCCTTGTCTTGTACGACAGCAATGATCATTTTCATTTTCATCATCCTCCGATTACTCTGAATTTTTACTAACTCCATTATATCAACTAGTCCTTGCCTGGAATAGTATTGGTTGAATAATATGGAAACCTATATATTCAGTTTCCCGCTTTCGCTAAAAAATCCAACAAGCTGGCTTTCGTTTCTTCAAGTACTTCATCTATTGTCCGGCCTGCATCCACGATGATGAAACGGTCTTTCCATCTATTTATAATGAACTGATACCCCTCACAAACTTTTTTATGGAAGTCGAGGGCTTCAAGATCCAGCCGGTTCACTTCCCTTTCCCCATTGGACTGGATACGTCTTAATCCCTCTTCTGGATCGATATCAAAAAAGAGCGTGGCATCTGGCATCATATCTCCTATTGCGAATTTATTGATATTGTAAACTTCTTCTATATCCAAACCCCTTGCATGGCCCTGATAGGCTAACGAGCTGTCTATAAACCGGTCACAGAGGACAATTCCCCCTCGTTCCAACTCCGGCATGACCACTTCCACTAAATGCTGACGCCTTGCTGCTGCGTATAATAAAGCCTCTGTTCTCGGGTCCATGGCTGTATTATCTTTATTAAGGATCACTTCCCTAATTTGCTCCGAAATGGGAACTCCACCTGGCTCACGCGTTAATAGTACTTGGTAGCCTTCTTGTTGCAGAGCCTTGCCAAGCATTTGGGCAATTGTTGTTTTCCCGGCACCCTCAGGCCCTTCCATTGTTATAAAAATACCACGTTTCATCGATGTACCTCCAAGGTTCTTTGTTTGTAGTATAACATTTTAACCAGTCTGCCCGCTTTCATAAACGATCAATTCTCCGTTTGAAAGGGAGGAACCGCCATGAAACCTTGATCCCAGTTCTAGCAGGCTTCTCAAAATGGATATATGTTCAGGAGTAATCATTTCCCCGGACATAATCAAAGGGATGCCCGGTGGATAAGGAATGACCATCTCGGCAGATACCTCACCCACTGCTTTGTGTAATGCGACAGGTTTTGATTTACTATGCTTCATGACGGAGTATGGCATTTCAAGTCCTGTCATTGACCTTCGTTCAGGCAAGCTTTCCCCGAGATTCGCTTCCTTTAATCCAATTCTGCCTTCAGTGGCACTTTTTATAGTTTGAACGATTTCATGAAAAGGAAATTCGGCACCCATTCCTAATAAGGGTAAAATCAGTAATAAATTATGACGATCAGCCAATTCCGTAAAAATGCCTTCGGCTTCACATAGCTGCTGTAACTCAAACCCGCTTAAACCATTTGTTGATTGAATGACTACTTTCAACGGGTCTGCCGCGATGCCTAGTGGCGCCTCCAGCACCCTTACTGTTTCCAGGGCACCTAATTCGCCTCTGAAATCTAATATCTTTTCAATAAGGGAACTTTTATCTTCTGATGTAAAAGCGGCTAAGTAGGCCCTGGCCAAGTCGAGCGATCCCATAATCGGGTAAGATGGACTGCTCGACTGAAGCATTTGTAAATAGAATGATACTTGATCGACATCAACTAAGGATGAATTCACATGAAGAAATGACCCCATCGTCATGGCCGGCAGTGTTTTATGCGCGGAATGGACAACGGCATCTGCCCCTGCCAAAATGGCCGGCTTTGGAAACGGACTTCCTAACTGAAAATGAGCGCCATGTGCCTCGTCCACCAGCACCGGAATCCCCTTTTGATGTGCGAGTCTTACCATTTCCGTCAAGTCTTCACCAAGACCATAATAATTAGGATAGGTAACAATGATGGCTTTTACATCTGGATGTACACTCAAGGCTTCTTCAATTAATTTTGAACTGACACCGCCAGCAATGCCCCATTTCTCATAATAAACCGGATGTAAAAAAATCGGTTGTACATTCGCTAACATCAATCCATGTAAAATTGATTTATGGCAGTTTCTTTGGACAAGGACCTTATCGCCTTCCTGGCAGGTAGCAAGAATCATGGCAATGTTGCCTACGGTTGACCCATTAACGAGAAAATAACTCCGCTTTACCCCATATAGATCAGCGAGTAGTTGCTCGGACTTTAAAATGGCGCCCTCTGGAGCATGCAGGTCATCTAAACCGCTTAACTCCGTGGCATCAATACCAAGCAGGGGGTTATATAAAGCTTGGCCCTTTTTACTAAACACCCATCCATTTTTATGTCCTGGGACATGCAGGGATATTGGGCTTTTTTTATGAAATGCACTCATTGCATCGAACAACGGTGTCTGAGATTGATTCATTTTTCTCTTCCCTCACGTCTTAGTATTTTTTCATTTTATCAAATAAGTTCAATTTTATCTCATATTGCGACAATAGGAAGGCGATTATGTATCCCCAAACAGTCTGGTTGCAGCTTGAAGCGTGTTGGCAAGCATTCTTCTAAAGTACCAAAAAAAGAATCAGAGACTAAAGAAACACACCATTTCTTTTTTCTCTGATTCTTTAACTTTCCACAAACTATTTTTTCATGATAATATTTCAGGATTAGTGATTTTTCTTAATTTCTTTAAGTAATATTGGTATTTGGGGTCGTTCGTATCCGTCCCGATCATATCCCTTTCGCATTCCTCGCAAATAAAAGTCGTATATAGATGTATACCCATCCCTTTTATTTCTTCACAAACCGCGCATGTTTCCCCTGCCGTTGTTTTGGTTGTTGTTGTCCCCAACATCTCCACCTCCATACCTGCATTCTCCCCAAAAACCATTGTTCGCATACATTAATTTAAATAGTTTAAGAGAACCGGGGATGCTTTTAACAATGTATGATGAAGAATTTCATTACGTGTATGTCTTTATAAAAGTTTCCATAATCGATAATCCCTTCATATCCAATAATTTTTCTTAGCATTATGCAAAAAAAGACCAGCCGGATGGCTGATCTTAATAAATGGCTTGGCGGCGTCCTACTCTCACAGGGGGAAACCCCCAACTACCATCGGCGCTGAAGAGCTTAACTGCCGTGTTCGGAATGGGAACGGGTGTGACCTCTTCGCTATCGCCACCAAACATATGAGGAACATTGTTCCTTCAAAACTAGATAATAAGAAGGTATTTCATTTTTTAAAAAGCGTTGGTTAAGTCCTCGATCTATTAGTATCAGTCAGCTCCACATGTCGCCACGCTTCCACCTCTGACCTATCAACCTGATCATCTTTCAGGGATCTTACTAGCTTGCGCCATGGGAAATCTCATCTTGAGGGGGGCTTCATGCTTAGATGCTTTCAGCACTTATCCCGTCCGCACGTAGCTACCCAGCTATGCCTTTGGCAAGACAACTGGTACACCAGCGGTGCGTCCATCCCGGTCCTCTCGTACTAAGGACAGCTCCTCTCAAATTTCCTGCGCCCGCGACGGATAGGGACCGAACTGTCTCACGACGTTCTGAACCCAGCTCGCGTACCGCTTTAATGGGCGAACAGCCCAACCCTTGGGACCGACTACAGCCCCAGGATGCGATGAGCCGACATCGAGGTGCCAAACCTCCCCGTCGATGTGGACTCTTGGGGGAGATAAGCCTGTTATCCCCGGGGTAGCTTTTATCCGTTGAGCGATGGCCCTTCCATGCGGAACCACCGGATCACTAAGCCCGACTTTCGTCCCTGCTCGACTTGTAGGTCTCGCAGTCAAGCTCCCTTGTGCCTTTACACTCTACGAATGATTTCCAACCATTCTGAGGGAACCTTTGGGCGCCTCCGTTACTCTTTAGGAGGCGACCGCCCCAGTCAAACTGCCCACCTGACACTGTCTCCCACCCCGATAAGGGGCGCGGGTTAGAATTTCAATACAGCCAGGGTAGTATCCCACCAACGCCTCCACCGAAGCTGGCGCTCCGGCTTCTCAGGCTCCTACCTATCCTGTACAAGCTGTACCAAAATTCAATATCAGGCTGCAGTAAAGCTCCACGGGGTCTTTCCGTCCTGTCGCGGGTAACCTGCATCTTCACAGGTACTATAATTTCACCGAGTCTCTCGTTGAGACAGTGCCCAGATCGTTACACCTTTCGTGCGGGTCGGAACTTACCCGACAAGGAATTTCGCTACCTTAGGACCGTTATAGTTACGGCCGCCGTTTACTGGGGCTTCGGTTCAAAGCTTCGCTTGCGCTAACCTCTCCCCTTAACCTTCCAGCACCGGGCAGGTGTCAGCCCCTATACTTCGCCTTGCGGCTTCGCAGAGACCTGTGTTTTTGCTAAACAGTCGCCTGGGCCTATTCACTGCGGCTTTTCTGGGCTATTCACCCTAAAAAGCACCCCTTCTCCCGAAGTTACGGGGTCATTTTGCCGAGTTCCTTAACGAGAGTTCTCTCGCACACCTTAGGATTCTCTCCTCGCCTACCTGTGTCGGTTTGCGGTACGGGCACCTTACATCTCACTAGAGGCTTTTCTTGGCAGCGTGGAATCAGGAACTTCGGTACTATATTTCCCTCGCCATCACAGCTCCGCCTTAATGGAAACGGGATTTGCCTCGTTTCCGGCCTAACTGCTTGGACGCGCATATCCAACAGCGCGCTTACCCTATCCTTCTGCGTCCCCCCATCGTTCAAACGATGTATAGGTGGTACAGGAAT
>NZ_CP113518.1:15000-30000 GCF_056502895.1 Bacillus sp. T-10(2022) | reverse complement strand
ATGCGTTAGCTGCAGCACTAAAGGGCGGAAACCCTCTAACACTTAGCACTCATCGTTTACGGCGTGGACTACCAGGGTATCTAATCCTGTTTGCTCCCCACGCTTTCGCGCCTCAGTGTCAGTTACAGACCAGAAAGTCGCCTTCGCCACTGGTGTTCCTCCAAATCTCTACGCATTTCACCGCTACACTTGGAATTCCACTTTCCTCTTCTGCACTCAAGTTCCCCAGTTTCCAATGACCCTCCACGGTTGAGCCGTGGGCTTTCACATCAGACTTAAGGAACCACCTGCGCGCGCTTTACGCCCAATAATTCCGGACAACGCTTGCCACCTACGTATTACCGCGGCTGCTGGCACGTAGTTAGCCGTGGCTTTCTGGTTAGGTACCGTCAAGGTACCAGCAGTTACTCTGGTACTTGTTCTTCCCTAACAACAGAACTTTACGACCCGAAGGCCTTCTTCGTTCACGCGGCGTTGCTCCGTCAGACTTTCGTCCATTGCGGAAGATTCCCTACTGCTGCCTCCCGTAGGAGTCTGGGCCGTGTCTCAGTCCCAGTGTGGCCGATCACCCTCTCAGGTCGGCTACGCATCGTCGCCTTGGTGAGCCATTACCTCACCAACTAGCTAATGCGCCGCGGGCCCATCTATAAGTGACAGCGTAAACCGTCTTTCCATCTTCTCTCATGCGAGAAAAGAACGTATCCGGTATTAGCTCCGGTTTCCCGAAGTTATCCCAGTCTTATAGGCAGGTTGCCCACGTGTTACTCACCCGTCCGCCGCTAATCTCAGGGAGCAAGCTCCCATCGATTCGCTCGACTTGCATGTATTAGGCACGCCGCCAGCGTTCGTCCTGAGCCAGGATCAAACTCTCCGAAGAAATGTTTGACTTGCTCATTTGCTTTTTTGATAGTGTGTGCTCACTTAAAATTTAACGTTGGCGCTTTGTTTTGTTCAGTTTTCAAAGAGCGATTTATTGTCGTTACTTCGTAAGCGACTTTATTATCTTATCACTTACTCAATCTAATGTCAACAACTTTTTTATATTGTTTTTTTGATTGAGCAATTTATGATGTCGTTATTGGCGACTCCTAATATATTATCAGGTTGAAGAGTTATCGTCAATGGTTTAATTAGTTTTTTTAAAAAAACTATAACATGATAAAAACCCCATGGAGATATCCATGAGGTTTTCATAAGAATGACTTCTACGCATTTCCTTTAGATAATCCAATAACCAATGGCTGCCAAAGCGGCAACTCCCGGTATTCCAAGCAGGCCGGCGACTGCCGAGGTAACAGGGTTGATGGGGACATGAATGCCCGCTTGATTCCCAAGTGTATTCAAAAAGAACAAAAATGCTGCACCGATAATGATCTTTATAATCCCCTGCCCTATGAACCGGACGGGTCTTAATGGCGCCCCGATAATAAGGAGCATTAAAATCAGGCCGCCAATTACGGCAACAAAGACAACTGGTTCCAAACTCATTCCTCCCCGCAAGCTTGTACTACACTTATATGAAGGGAACGATGGATTAAGAACTGAAAAAATGGCCATGAGGAATACGAAATCCTTCACAGCCATTTCCTTATCATCTTTTTAAGCGGACATTCCTTCTTTTAACTTCCCTGAATAGGTAGAAATATTTCACTTCCGCCAGCCTCGTTTGGGCGATTACTTCCTCAGATGGATCAACGCTTTTTTCAAGTAGTGATTTTTGATTATGCCAATTCCATTTCAACTGTTCAAGCTCTTCGATTAATGAATCATTGAATTCATTCCGAAGTTTCTTTTTTTTACGAAAGAACAAGTGAAGTCCTCCCAGCTACCTTATATTTCTCTTCTTCCTTCAATTGCTTTTGATAGCGTCACTTCATCCGCATACTCCAAATCTCCGCCAACAGGAAGTCCGTGGGCAATTCGGGTCACTTTTATTCCTGAAGGTCTAAGCAACCGCGAAATATACATGGCTGTCGCTTCACCTTCAATGTTAGGATTAGTAGCCAAAATGACCTCCAGCACTGTTTCATCTTGCAGGCGCTTTAATAAATCAGGAATATTTATATCTTCCGGACCGATTCCGTCCATCGGGGAAATACTGCCATGCAGTACATGGTATAAACCATTGAACTCTCTCATCTTTTCCATAGCTATTACATCTTTAGGGTCCTGAACCACACAAATCAAACTTCTGTCCCTCTTTTGATCTTCGCAGATATAACAGGGATCTTGATCGGTAATATGACCACAGACTGAGCAATACATAAGATTCCGCTTAGCATTAACAAGTGCCTTTGCAAAATCCAAAACAGTATCTTCCTTCATGCTTAATACATGAAAGGCTAATCGAGCAGCCGTTTTAGGACCAATCCCCGGCAATTTCATAAAACTGTCAATGAGCTTGGAAATTGGTTCTGGATAATGCATCGAATTCCTCCTAAAAATTTCAAAAGAAACCCCCTGAAAGGAAGTTTCTTTTGAACTTGCTTAAAACATACCCGGAAGGTTCATTCCCTTAGTGAATTGTCCCATCGTTTGGTTTGTCAATTCTTCCGCCTTTTTCAAAGCATCGTTAGTCGCAGCCAGAACTAAATCCTGAAGCATATCGATATCATCCGGATCGACAACTTCCGGTTTGATGATTACATCGACGATTTCTTTATGTCCAGTCACGATGACCGTTACCATTCCGCCGCCAGCAGTTCCTTCAATCTTTTTTTCACCTAATTCTTCTTGTGCCTCTGCCATCTTCTTTTGCATCTTTTGCATTTGTTTCATCATGTTCTGCATATTACCGCCGCGCATACCCATTTTCCTTACCTCCAATTATTCTTTAATTTCAAGTAAATCATCGCCGACTAATTTTCTAGCCTCTGCTATAAAGGGGTCTTCTTCTTTTGATTCCGTTTCTTCGGGACCGTCGAACTGCTGTGTTGAGATGAAGTCCTCCCGCAACCTTTGCCACTGGCTCTCCGGAACTCCAGCTATCTCCATTCGGTGTCCGGTCAATTGCTGCATGATCGAGGCTATCACTTCCACGAAACGGTTATTTTCCATTGCCATTTGACAATGAATATCATATTTGAATTTTACCACAAAAGCTTCAGTTGACGCAGCAACAGGTTCTGCCTCCGTTAATAAAGCTGCCAATGACTTTTGGTTTTGCTGACCTAACTGCTCAAGCACTTCCCCCCACTTACTTTTCACAGCATTAAGACCTGGCTTTGTAGCTTGTTTCAAAACTTGATTGATCTTCCCTGCAGGTGCTTTATATGCCTTTTTAACGGCCCTTTGCACCTTAGCCTGCTCTGCAGGCTTTTCTGTCATGGCTGCCGGAATGCCGTTTTTCTGCATTTCAATCAATTTCTTCTCTAAATCTTCTATTTTCTGCTGCAGCTGCAACAGCTGCAACAGCTGCCCGTTATCATTTTGATTTGGCCTTTGCTCATTACATAACTTCACAAGTGCCACTTCAAGGAAAATCCTTGGATGATTTGTCCATTTCATATCCTGCTGTGTTTGATTGAAGCTTTCGATAATGGAGTAAATCGATTCAGAAGAGATCACTTCTGCCAATTCCTTAAATTGGGGATCTATCAAAACACGCTCGAAGGATTCTGCCAGTGCCGGTGCCGTTTGAAACAAAAGCATGTCACGGAAATAATAAATCATGTCTTCAATGAACCGAGCCGGGTCTTTTCCCATGCCCAGCAATTCTTCAAGGACTTCAAGTGCCACCGCTACTTCTTTATCATATATAGCTTTTGCCAGCCGGCTTAAAAACGCCTGCGAAACAGAACCGGTGACAGTCAATGCATCTTCCACAGAAACCGTCTCTGAACTGAAGGATATCGCTTGATCAAGAAGGCTTAGTGCATCCCGCATCCCGCCTTCGGCTGCCCTCGCAATGATATGCAGGGCTTGTTCATCACATGAAACACCTGTTTCTGCGATGATCTGTGACATCCTGCCAACTATATCTTGAGGCTGGATCCTTTTAAAATCAAACCTTTGGCAACGGGAAATGATCGTTAGTGGAATCTTATGAGGTTCAGTCGTCGCCAATATAAAAATCACGTGCTTCGGGGGTTCTTCCAATGTCTTCAAAAGTGCATTGAAAGCACCCTGTGATAGCATATGTACCTCATCAATGATATAAACTTTATATGTAACCGCGTTCGGTGCATATTTGACCTTATCACGAATGTCACGGATTTCCTCGACACCATTATTGGATGCTGCATCAATTTCTATAACATCTGATATGGAGCCATCGGTGATTCCGCGGCAGGTAGCACATTCGTTACAGGGCTCACTTGTCGGGGCATGCTCACAATTCACTGCTTTTGCAAGAATTTTGGCAGCACTTGTTTTCCCTGTTCCACGCGGACCGGAAAATAAATAGGCATGCGAAACCTTCTGCCCGACCAAGGCATTCTGCAACGTTTTCGTTACATGTTCCTGCCCGACTACATCAATGAATTGTTGTGGCCGCCATACCCGGTATAATGCTTGATACCCCACGGAAATCCCTCCTTTTTTTCTCCACCTTGTTTATTATACATTACTGATTTCCTTAATATCAAAGTCTAAAAAGAAATTCTATCATTGTCTCATTTTTTTCAAAAATGCCAAGCGCTTTACCTTCTTGGCATAAAAAAAAACCCACCCGATACGAATGAGTTTTTTGTTTATGTAAAATAACTGCCGTGCACCTTCTGTCGATTAGCAACCATAAGCGTTACTTAAGCAGTTAGCTCGGCCCAGGCAACCCTGCGGCACATGAGAACTTCCACTTAATGCTGCTTCCTTCCGGACCTGACATGGTTCATGGAGTCCCATTGCGCAGGACCCGGGCGTCAACACCACTTACTTAAGGCAGGCCCTACAGAATGCTAACCTCGAGAAGGGATTCAACCTCGCTAGAGCGGATTGCGAGTACAGGGCACCGCTACCTCCCCGTCTAGCACGGCAAAAGTAATACCAAATTCAAAGCGTCATGTCGACGCATAATTCATTATACTAAGGTAACAAAAAAAACGCAAGTGTTGTTCATGGACAGTTTGATTCCAAATTTATCAAATGAAGCAAAGCCTCATCTTCAACATTCGTTTTCACCTATTTATTTTCCTCGGCAATTTTGAGTGCTTGCTCTCTTTTCAACCTTTTCTTTCTATCCCTAAGTTCTTTAAAAAATGAAGTCAATATCCAGCCGCACTCTTCCCCTAATACACCGCTTGTTACATCACATTGATGGTTGAAGCGTTCATCTTGGAGTAAATCCATGAATGTCCCTGCACAGCCAGCCTTTGGGTCATGGGCTCCAAAAACAACCCTTTTTACCCTTGATTGCAAGATGGCACCAGCACACATGGGACAGGGCTCCAGCGTTACATATAATGTCGCATCTTCAAGACGCCAACTGCCAGTAGCACGGCAAGCCTCATTGATCGCAAGCAGCTCCGCATGTGCCGTCGCATTCTGTTCCGTTTCCCTCAGGTTATGCCCCGTCGAAATAACTTGATCATCTATTACGATTAAAGCGCCAATCGGCACTTCATTCAACATCTGCGCCTTTTCCGCTTCCTTTAAGGCTAAATTCATGTAATAAACATCATCCTTCATAAAAAAACCCCCTTATATTAAGTAGGAGTAAACAGACAAATATAAGACAAAATAAAGGTCATACTACTTGTTCTAATGAATAGTAACGCATGCGGCATACGTGCTGCAAGTAAATTCTCACATTACAGGAGGATATACCATGAATCGACCTGAAACGCCTTCTTTTGCATTGCTTATCATTGATATGATCAATGATTTTGACTTCAAATACGGGAATATGCTACTTGCACATACGAAGCTTATCGTCGATCCGATTTTGAAATTAAAAAAGCAAATGAAAGAAAAGGGTTTTCCAATCATTTATATCAACGATCATTATGATTTATGGCAGGCTGACTTCGATAAAATTATTGCTAGATGTAAAAATGAAGGGAATGCCTCATTAATCGAAAGAATAAAACCTCAACAGGATGAATTCTTTCTCATCAAGCCGAAGCATTCCGCATTTTATGGGACGGCACTCAATACACTGCTTAAACGATTAAACGTGGAAACCCTGATCATTACTGGAATAGCTGGCAACATCTGCGTCCTATTCACGGCCAATGATGCCTATATGCGGGAATATAAATTATGGATTCCGAAGGATTGCATCGCTTCTGCATCAAAGGAAGATAATCATTACGCATTAAAGATGATGAACCATGTTCTCAAGGCGTCCATAAAAGAAGGTGAAGACATTTAAGCATTCAATTGAACAAGGGCACTAACCTACATACATCCCCCGATAACACTCTTTCATTCTCTTTCTTTATCAACCTGACAAAAATGTCACTAAAGTCCCAAGTCTGTGATACAATATCTCTTGGCGAAAAACCTAATAACCGGGAATTTCAGCTTGATACCTCATTGAAGGAGGACAGATTGGATGAAATCCACCCCATTTATCACTGTCGAAGGTCCAATCGGCGTGGGAAAAACATCACTTGCAAAAGTTATCGCAGATCATTTTCAAATTTCATTATTGAAGGAAATTGTTGATGAAAATCCATTTCTCGGGAAATTCTATAAAGATATTGATGAGTGGAGCTTTCAAACAGAAATGTTTTTTCTGTGTAACCGTTATAAACAATTGGAAGATATCGATAAAAAGTATCTTACTAATGACCAAGCCGTGGTGGCTGATTACCATATATTCAAGAACTTGATATTTGCTGAACGAACGTTAAAGAACGGACAATACAATAAATACCTTGAAATATTCAATATTTTAACACGGGATATGCCTAAACCTAATATGGTGATTTATTTAAACGCAAGTCTTGATACTCTTCTTTCCCGAATCGGTAAAAGAGGTCGTGAATTCGAAAAAAATATATCCTCCATTTATTTAGAGCAGTTATCCGCGGATTATCGAACATTCATGGAAACATTTGAGAAACAGCACCCTGACATACCTGTTCTTACATTCAACGGAGATGAGCTGGATTTTGTCGGGAACAAGGATGATTTGAAAACGATAATCAGCCAAATAGAGAATGCCCTGCACAAA
Source organism: Bacillus sp. T-10(2022) (assembly GCF_056502895.1). NCBI lineage: Bacteria > Bacillati > Bacillota > Bacilli > Caryophanales > Bacillaceae > Bacillus > Bacillus sp. T-10(2022). The sequence goes on along the minus strand of NZ_CP113518.1, from coordinate 22,883 downwards.
GGAGTAAAGTCAAATGAACTTACGAAAGAAATATAATATTCCAAACAACGCCGTCATCACGATAGCAGGGACGGTTGGCGTAGGAAAATCGACCATGACCAATGCGTTAGCCGATGCCCTTCAATTCAGGACATCCTTTGAAAAGGTTGATACGAACCCCTACCTGGATAAGTTTTACGATGATTTTAATCGCTGGAGTTTCCACCTGCAAATCTATTTCCTCGCTGAACGTTTTAAAGAGCAAAAAAAAATCTTCGAATATGGCGGTGGTTTTATCCAAGACCGTTCCATTTATGAAGACACAGGGATATTTGCAAAAATGCATTATGAAAAAGGCACGATGAATGATGTGGACTACGAAACGTATACAAGCCTTTTCAATGCCATGGTAATGACGCCATACTTCCCGCACCCTGATTTACTAATCTATCTCGAAGGTTCGCTTGATGATATCCTCGACCGGATCCAAGAACGCGGCCGTCCAATGGAACAGCATACCCCAATTGAATATTGGCAGGAAATGCACGGCCGTTACGAGGAATGGATTGATCAATTCAACGCCTGCCCTGTCCTACGATTAAATATAAACGAATATGACCTTATGCAGGATGAAGCAAGCATCGAACCTCTTATAAAACGGATTGCCGAATATATGGAGCAAACCAAGTTGCTGCGAAATGTATAAAAAGAAAAACCACCGGTTATCCGGTGGTTTTTTAATATATTAGAAAACAAAAATTCCGTTACATATTTGCAACGGAATTCATCGATATCCAATTTATGCGCTGTGGTTATTAATAAGTTATGGAGGAGGTAGAGGGATTCGAACCCCCGCGGGATTTGACTCCCCTGTCGGTTTTCAAGACCGATCCCTTCAGCCGGACTTGGGTATACCTCCGTATCAACATTTATTATATTACATGGAATTAAAATTAAAGTCAAGCACTCTATAAAGTTTTTTTAAAATAATTTTCAAACTTTGATAAAAAGGGGAATCAGCCTCCTTAATCAGAAGCTGATTCCTTTTGACTTACGGTTTAATGACTTCCGCACCGCGCATATATGGACGTAATACTTCAGGAATGATAACACTGCCATCTTCCTGCTGGTAATTTTCCAAAAGGGCAGCGACTGTACGGCCGATTGCCAAACCTGATCCATTTAGAGTATGGACGTGTTCCGGTTTGCTTTTTGCATCACGTCTGAAGCGAATATTGGCCCGTCTAGCCTGGAATGCTTCAAAGTTACTGCAAGAAGAAATTTCGCGATACGTTCCATAACTCGGGATCCAAACCTCGATATCATACTTTTTAGCAGCAGTGAAGCCAAGATCTCCCGTACACATGCTCAGCACTCGGTATGGAAGTCCTAGCAATTGAAGGACCTTCTCCGCATGACCCGTGAGATTTTCCAATTCTGCATAAGAATCTTCCGGCTTCACGAATTTCACTAGTTCAACTTTATTGAACTGGTGCTGACGAATTAACCCGCGGGTATCACGACCTGCAGATCCTGCCTCTGAACGGAAAGAAGCGCTGTATGCCGCATAGCTTATCGGCAGATCGTCCATGCTCATGATTTCATCACGATGGAAGTTTGTCACCGGGACTTCAGCTGTAGGAATCAAGAAGTAATCATCACTTTCAATACGGAAAGCATCCTCTTCGAATTTTGGCAATTGACCTGTGCCAGTCATGCTTGCACGGTTAACCATATATGGTGGCAGCATTTCTTCATATCCATGTTCCTCAACATGAAGGTCTAACATAAAGCTAATTAATGCACGTTCTAATCGAGCACCAAGACCCCTATAAAATACAAATCGGCTTCCGGTCACTTTTGCTGCCCGTTCAAAATCCAGGATGCCTAGATCTCCGGCTACATCCCAGTGTGGTTTCGGTTCAAACTTGAATTCCGGTAACTCTCCCCATTTACGGATTTCGACATTATCGTCTTCCGTCTCACCAACAGGCACACTTTCATGCGGAATGTTCGGAATGGAAAGAAGTAATGTTTCTAACTGGGCTTCCACTTCACGAAGTTCATCATCGAATCCTTTGATACGGTCACCAACTTCACGCATTTGGGCAATCAGCTGATCTGCATCTTTTTTTTCCCGTTTCAATATGGCCACTTGCTGTGAAACTTCATTTCTTTGGCTTTTCAACTTTTCCGTATCAGCAATCAAATTCCGACGCTTTACATCAAGTTCCTCGAATTTACCTAAATCGGTCAAATCTTCTCCTCTAAATTGCAATACACGCTTCACTTCTTCAAAATTATTTCTTACATATTTCAAATCCAACATTTTCAGTTCCTCCTTAATATTTTGATGTTTTATCAAAGAACGCAAAAAACTCCCGTCCCCTGAAGAAGGGACGAGAGTTAACCCGCGTTGCCACCCTAGTTGAAGGCCTATTAAAAAACGCCTACCACTTATCACGATAACGGCTTTTAACCGAAAGTACTTACTGACCCAAAAGGCTTTCCATACTCTGCTCCAGGAGGGATTCACAAAACTCTTACACCGATTTCCACCAGCCATCGGCTCTCTATAGAAAGAAATACTTGTTACTATTTCCTGTCATTGCTTTCTTATATAATCAGATTGTTTTCCATAATGTACTATAATTTTATACATTACGCAACCGTTTTATACGTGAAACTTAAAACCAGCCTTTAACAGTGGAAGCTACACTGCTCCATACGTCACCAAAGAATCCGCCAACCGCTCGCATTGATAGTACGAACCAGTTTGCCTTTTCAACAGATTCAGCAGCTACGACGTTAACCTTAACCTGATCTCCGTTGATGTACCCGTAATCTTCTCCTTTTTTAGGAGTGACTGTGATGTAACCTAGCTTTTCACCTTTTTTGATTGGTGCAGTCAGCTTACCATCATCATTCAATTTGTTTTTATCGATCACTAAATCTGTTTTATAGTTGTCTTTCTCACCATTTTCAACAAGTAGCTCGATCGCTTTTTCAGATTGAATCTTAACGTTTTTTTCCTTGCCTTTCACTACTGAAAGTGTTTCTTTCCCTTTCACCTGGTAGTTGGCAGGAAGGACTTTTTCCTTTTTAAAGGTTGCATAAGCATAGTTCATAAGCTTAGTGCTATCCGCAAAACGTTCGTTTTTATTAGTGGACTTCATGACCACCGTGATATAGCGCTGACCGTCCTGGATAACCGTCCCTGTGTGTCCATATCCGGCAAAGTCAGTAGATCCCGTTTTTAGTCCATCTACGCCTTTATATTCAAATATCAGGCCAGGCAGCATCCAGTTGAAGTTCGGATATTCTTTTCCATCACGGAATTTCAATTTAGGGATGCTGGCGATTTTCAACACTTCCGGATAATCATTTATTAAACGATACGCAAGAAGTGCAGTATCTTTTGCTGTCATGATATTTTCATCATCTTCATCACCTGAAGGAAACTGCCCTAATAAATCACCGTTATTCAAGCCGCTGGCATTAACGAATTTATGGTTTTTCAAGCCTAATTCCTTCGCTTTTTCGTTCATTAACTTAACGAAGCTCTTTTCACTTCCGGAAACTAGCTGTGCTAAAGCTACTGTTGCCGCATTTCCGGAATAGACGGCCATAGCTTGATATAGTTCCTTAACTGTATAATCTTCACCTTCCGTTAACCCAACATTCGACAAATTGGGTGCTTTTGAAAGATCATGTACGTATTTATTTATTTTAACTTTTTGATCCCAACTGATTTTCCCATTTTCAATTGACTCCATTATGATGTACTCTGTCATCATTTTAGACATGGATGCAATCCCTAATACTTTATCGGCATTTTTTTCATACACGATTTGTCCTGTTTCACCATCAATGATGATGGCTGCCTCTGCTTTTAAACCCAAATTATCAGATTCAGCAACAGCTTCCCCCGGTTGATAGGCAAATTGCGACATAACAAGAACAAAAACAAAAGTGAAAATGAGGGTCATCTTGCTGATTTTTTTCAATTTCCAATACCTCCAACTTTTAAGCTAATCTCTATAACAAAGAAGAAACTTTATGTAATTTCCTTGACACCTTGTCTAGTTTATCACAGAAAAAATAAAAAAAATAGACAGAGTAATCGCAGACTCTGTCTATTTTAACAATAAATTTTAATGACGATTATATGTTAAATTCATTACATTGAGTAGTTCGGTGCTTCTTTTGTAATTTGGACATCATGAGGATGGCTTTCCCTTAATCCAGCACCAGTCATTTTGACAAATTGAGAGTTTTCCCTCAACTCTTCCAATGTGGCTGTACCGCAATATCCCATACCTGAACGAATGCCGCCAATCAGCTGGAAAATGGTATCTGATAGAGGTCCTTTATATGGAAGGCGCCCTTCGATGCCTTCTGGTACGAATTTCTTGTTATCTTCTTGGAAGTAACGGTCCTTAGATCCCTTTTCCATAGCAGCAACAGAGCCCATACCCCGATACACTTTAAAACGGCGGCCTTGGAAAATTTCCGTTTCGCCAGGGCTTTCAGTTACACCGGCAAGCATACTGCCAAGCATTACTGCATGTCCGCCTGCAGCCAGGGCTTTAACGATATCACCAGAGTATTTGATTCCGCCATCAGCGATAATCGTTTTACCATGTTTTCTTGCTTCTGTCGCACAATCGAAGACTGCCGTGATTTGCGGAACACCTACACCAGCTACAACCCTTGTCGTACAGATTGACCCTGGTCCGATTCCCACTTTCACTACATCAGCTCCCGCTTCAATCAATGCTTTCGTACCTTCAGCTGTTGCCACATTACCGGCAATGATCGTCAATTCAGGATATGTCGCGCGGATTTCCTTAACCATTTCAAGGACGCCTTCTGAATGACCGTGAGCAGTATCAAGTACAATTGCATCGACATGGGATTTAACCAGCATTTCGACACGCTTCATTGTATCCTTGGTCACGCCGACTGCAGCACCTGCAAGTAATCTTCCTTGCTTATCTTTCGCCGAATTCGGGAACTCGATGACTTTCTCGATATCCTTGATCGTAATAAGTCCTTTAAGGACTCCATTATCGTCCACAAGGGGAAGCTTTTCAATTTTGTATTTTTGAAGGATCTTCTCTGCTTGTTCCAAGTTAGTTCCCACTGGCGCTGTGACCAGATTCTCTACAGTCATGACACTGGAAATCTTCAAGGAAAAATCGGAAATAAATCGCAAATCACGGTTTGTAATGATACCCACAAGTTTTTGATCCTCTATATTGTTGACTACAGGAACACCTGAAATGCGATATTTACCCATTAAATGCTCTGCATCGAATACTTGGTGATCCGGCGTTAAGAAAAATGGATCGGTAATTACACCGCTTTCTGAACGTTTTACTTTATCCACCAGTTCAGCTTGTGCTTCAATGGACATATTTTTATGAATGATACCCAATCCGCCTTGACGGGCCATGGCAATTGCCATCTCAGCTTCTGTAACGGTATCCATTCCTGCGCTGATGATAGGAAGGTTGAGCCTTAAGTTTTCAGCTAAGTTGACTTGAAGGTTAACATCTTTCGGCAAAACCTCTGATTTCGCTGGAATTAATAGGACATCATCAAAGGTTAAACCTTCTTTTGCAAATTTATTTTCCCACATTATTTTCCCCTCCTGCTTAAAAATATTATTTGTAGGTTATCAATAGGACATACTACTGTCAAGAAGAGAAATAAAAGTTTGATTATTCTATTAATTCGGAGGATAGCTGCAATGCCTGAAAACAATGATAATTTCGATAAATATACACCTTTTTTTTCCGCATCTTCCTCACAACTTTTTTTGCAAAAATGTTACACGCACGAAAAAATAGCAGAAGCGGAAATAAAAAGTTACGATAATTGTTATCCATTTATTTACCATCTTGAACACGCTAAAACTTATTATAATCAGGCTGCCATTGCACCACTTTCCATACAACCAATACTTACATTTTATGGATTCGCTCAATTGTTAAAGGCTTGTCTGCTCACGATTGATCCTAACTATCCGGAATCAACTTCTATGCTTGCCCATGGGGTAACAACGAGAAAAAAGAAAAAACAACAATATGAATTTTTAAAGGACGAAGTGAAAACGCAAAAGAATGGACTTTTCACCTGCATTGCCGAGAAGTTATTCCATATCAAGCATCTGGAAGGTGAAAAGTTTTCCATGGGAACATTAATGAAGGAAATCCCAGACATGCAAAAATATACATGGTCGGTTTCAAGGAAAAATTTCGTCGACATGTTACCGTCTTCGAATGGCTTTCAATTACCTTCAGCGGTATTGGATAGCTATCAAATGTCCAGCAGTCGGTTGGAAGAATTTTTGAAAGCAAAAACGAATCAAGTTTACAGTATTTCAGAAGCTACTGGGACACTGCATTTAAAAACAGATGGCGTCCCTAATCATAATGCAACTTCCCCAATACGGTATAATTTAGCAGAAGGACAGTTCATGCTATCACTTAATAAAGATTCGTCAGCTTTTTCATTACCTGAACTTTTGATCCATTATTTGATTTCTTATAACCTTAGCATAATAGCTCGTTATGAAACAGAATGGTGGGCAGAACTGTTGAAAACCATGCCTAATGATGATTACCCCTGCATTGTTCAATTCCTTAAAATAAGCCAAGCTAAGGTGCCATTCTTAATATTTGAATGGATCAAGTCCGGAAGGTTCCACCTTTGATTCAATTTGGTGAATTGATCTGGTTAGAAACGAAGAAAAAAGACCAGCCGAATGGCTGATCTTAATAAATGGCTTGGCGGCGTCCTACTCTCACAGGGGGAAACCCCCAACTACCATCGGCGCTGAAGAGCTTAACTGCCGTGTTCGGAATGGGAACGGGTGTGACCTCTTCGCTATCGCCACCAAACATATGAGGAACATTGTTCCTTCAAAACTAGATAATAAGAAGGTATTTCATTTTTTAAAAAGCGTTGGTTAAGTCCTCGATCTATTAGTATCAGTCAGCTCCACATGTCGCCACGCTTCCACCTCTGACCTATCAACCTGATCATCTTTCAGGGATCTTACTAGCTTGCGCCATGGGAAATCTCATCTTAAGGGGGGCTTCATGCTTAGATGCTTTCAGCACTTATCCCGTCCGCACGTAGCTACCCAGCTATGCCTTTGGCAAGACAACTGGTACACCAGCGGTGCGTCCATCCCGGTCCTCTCGTACTAAGGACAGCTCCTCTCAAATTTCCTGCGCCCGCGACGGATAGGGACCGAACTGTCTCACGACGTTCTGAACCCAGCTCGCGTACCGCTTTAATGGGCGAACAGCCCAACCCTTGGGACCGACTACAGCCCCAGGATGCGATGAGCCGACATCGAGGTGCCAAACCTCCCCGTCGATGTGGACTCTTGGGGGAGATAAGCCTGTTATCCCCGGGGTAGCTTTTATCCGTTGAGCGATGGCCCTTCCATGCGGAACCACCGGATCACTAAGCCCGACTTTCGTCCCTGCTCGACTTGTAGGTCTCGCAGTCAAGCTCCCTTGTGCCTTTACACTCTACGAATGATTTCCAACCATTCTGAGGGAACCTTTGGGCGCCTCCGTTACTCTTTAGGAGGCGACCGCCCCAGTCAAACTGCCCACCTGACACTGTCTCCCACCCCGATAAGGGGCGCGGGTTAGAATTTCAATACAGCCAGGGTAGTATCCCACCAACGCCTCCACCGAAGCTGGCGCTCCGGCTTCTCAGGCTCCTACCTATCCTGTACAAGCTGTACCAAAATTCAATATCAGGCTGCAGTAAAGCTCCACGGGGTCTTTCCGTCCTGTCGCGGGTAACCTGCATCTTCACAGGTACTATAATTTCACCGAGTCTCTCGTTGAGACAGTGCCCAGATCGTTACACCTTTC
>NZ_CP113518.1:0-10000 GCF_056502895.1 Bacillus sp. T-10(2022) | reverse complement strand
ATCATGATTAAACGAATCATCGCCACCTCAACTTTACTGCCCGCCTGCCAATTTTTAAACAATCGTTTATATGTTTGTACTGACTTAAGATACAAATCCGTAAAATCCGATGACTCTTCCAGCTCATCCAATTCTGGATCTATCACTTCTTTCGGCAGAAATTTCTTTCCATCAATCAAAGTTTTTTCAACGCTTACCTCTGTTATTAAAAAGGCTTGCAATGCCTCAATCAATCGCGTGGTCAATATTGTTTTTTCATGCATTATGGGGCGGTTCGAAAGACCTCTAATTTCTTTCGAGAGGATGCAGCCTTCGATTAAATAGCGAGTTTTCACTAGCAAAACGTTTCACCTCGGTAGTATTAATGAGTATCATTTTACTTGAAAAACATGGTAAGAACTATCTTTATTATTATTAAATACCTAAAAAAAATCAATTTATTAGCAATCCTCTCCAAAATCCATAAGTCTTTTTACCCAAACCAAAACCACTCTTGATTTCATTTTGAAATCCAGCTAATGCGCAAAAAAAGGACCCAGCTTAATTGCTGGGTCTACAGTTTTTTTACGGTTTTTACAATTTGAGCGTTGCCTACAGGTACTCGCTTTCCCCGGGCGGTCCGCCCTCGGCGTTTGCGCCTGCAGGGTCTCCCTTGACTCGCTCCAATCAACTTTGTTTTAACTTTTGATAGAACCCTTTTGCCTAAAGTCTTCATTGTTTTAAAAATAGAATTAATAAAATTTTAACTTTAGGCTAAAATTCAAAGGGAATTTCAAAAGGGGTTCGGAATTTTAATTCCGAACCCCTTTTTTTATGGGAAAAATTATTCTTCCGTATCTTTTTCAGTTTCTTCATTTTCTTCAATTACAGTAGGTTCAGGATCAGAATCCGGATCTAGAGTCGTGACCGTTTCTATATCCAGGTCTTTTTCTTCTTCTTCTTCCCTTCCTACAATGGCAACCGTCGAAACATATTCATTATCTGCGGATTCGAGTCGGATGAGCTTAACACCCTGTGTATTACGGCCCGTTTTAGAAATGCCTTCGACTTCCATTCGGATCAATACACCAGCTGCTGTAATCAGCATTAAATCTTCATCTACACCCGTAACTGTTTTCACGGCTATAAGTTCACCATTTTTCTCAGTGACATTACATGTTTTTATTCCTTTTCCTCCACGGCTTTGAATACGGTATTCTTCCGCAGAGGTCCGTTTTCCATAACCGTTTTTCGTAACGATCAGGACTTCTTCATCATCTTCAAGAATTTCCATTCCGACAACTTCATCATTCGTCCCTAAGGAAATTCCTTTCACTCCCGCTGCAGTACGTCCCATTGTCCGTACATCCGTCTCAGGGAAACGGATCATCATCCCGGCTTTCGTTCCAATTATGATCTGTTTCTCTCCATTCGTAAGACGGACAGAAATCAATTCATCATCTTCACGTAAACCTAGGGCAATTAAACCATTATTACGGATATTTGCAAAAGATGACAAAGGTGTACGCTTCGATATTCCATGTCTGGTCGTGAAGAATAAATACCAATCGTCAGCAAATTCCTTCACCGGTATGATTGCATTGACCCACTCGCCTTTATCGACTTCCAACAAGTTGATAAGCGGCAATCCTTTTGCCGTCCTGCCATATTCAGGTATTTCATATCCTTTGGAACGATAGACTTTACCTTTGTTGGTGAAGAATAATAGAGTGTCATGAGTCGAAGTGGTTAACAAGTGACCGACAAAGTCATCTGTATTCGTGCCCATACCCTGTATTCCGCGACCCCCGCGTTTTTGACTGCGGTACGTGGTTGCAGGCAAGCGTTTAATATAACCGTTATGCGTAAGTGTCACGATTATATTTTCCTCTGGGATTAAATCTTCATCTTCCAGGCTTTCAAAGCCGGCTAATGTGATTTCAGTTCTCCGTTTATCATCAAAACGTTCTTTAATTTCAAGAAGCTCTTCACGAATAATTTCAAGAACCTTTTCCTCATCAGCAAGAATCGCTTTATATTCTGCAATAATAGCCATTAATGCCTGATATTCATCTTCGATTTTTTCACGTTCCAGACCTGTCAAGCGCTGTAAACGCATATCCAGGATAGCTTGCGCCTGTTTTTCGGAAAGTGAGAATTGTGTCATTAAACCTTCACGGGCAATGTCTGTCGTTTGGGAACTTCGAATCAACGTAATGACTGCGTCCAAATTATCAAGTGCAATGCGCAAACCTTCTAAAATATGGGCACGGGCCTCCGCTTTCCGTAATTCAAACTCAGTCCTGCGCCGTATGACTACCTGCTGATGCTCCAAGTAGTAGTGCAGGCATTGTTTTAAATTCAGCACTTTTGGCTGACCGTCCACCAAAGCAAGCAGATTGATTCCGAAGGTGGTCTGCATCGCAGTATGCTTATACAGGTTGTTTAAAAGGACATTCGCGTTAACATCCTTTCTAAGCTCCATGACGATACGCATCCCATTGCGATCCGATTCATCCCGTAAGTCGGTAATGCCTTCGATTTTCTTATCTCGAGCAAGTTCTGCAATTTTTTCAATCAGTCTTGCTTTATTCACTTGATAAGGGATTTCCTTAACAAGGATTACCTGTTTACCATTCGGTTTCTCTTCAATCTCGACTTTCGCCCGTTGAATGATTGACCCTTTTCCGGTTTCATAGGCCTTTCTGATTCCGCTTCTCCCTAAAATCAAACCGGCTGTAGGAAAGTCCGGACCAGGTATATATTCCATCAACTCTGGAATTGTAATTTCAGGATTCTTGCTTAAAGCCAATACGCCGTCAATTACCTCACCTAATTGATGGGGCGGAATATTGGTTGCCATTCCTACCGCTATTCCTGATGAACCATTCACCAACAAGTTCGGGAAACGGGCAGGCATGACGGCTGGTTCTCTTTCTGAACCATCATAGTTATCCTGGAAGTTAACTGTATCTTTATTTAAATCCCGGAGTAACTCCATCGAGATTTTCGACATTCTCGCTTCGGTGTACCTCATTGCGGCAGCTTGGTCACCATCGACCGAACCGAAATTCCCATGACCATCTACAAGCATATAGCGATAGTTAAAAGGTTGCGCCATCCGTACCATCGTTTCATATACAGCCGAATCACCATGCGGGTGATACTTACCGATGACTTCCCCGACAATACGGGCTGATTTCTTAAATGGTTTATCCGAAGTCATTCCAAGATCGTTCATTGCATAAAGAATTCTTCGGTGTACCGGTTTCAAACCGTCCCTTACATCAGGCAAAGCCCTCGACACGATAACACTCATCGCATAATCCAAAAACGATGTCCGCATCTCGGTACTTATATTTATTTCTTTTACACCTGATCTTTCATTTTCTGACATGGAGCCAACCTCCTATTAAAAGCTTATACTCTCATTTAAATTTAACTGTTCGTGCACTATGTAAAGAACAGGATGTAAAAGCATCCTGTCAAAAAATCAGATATCAAGATTTTTTACATAAATTGCATTTTCTTCAATGAAGTTACGTCGCGGTTCGACCTTGTCGCCCATCAACATCTCGAAAGTTTCATCTGCCTCGGCAGCATCTTTCAAACTGACTTGAAGCAGCGTTCTCGTTTCAGGGTTCATGGTCGTTTCCCACAATTGCTCCGGATTCATTTCCCCCAGCCCTTTATAACGCTGCAGGTTAGGCTTGGGAGTACTTGGCAAACTGGCCATGATTTCTTCAAGCTGGCGGTCATTATAAGCATAATCCACTTTTTTCCCTTGCTGAATCTTGAAAAGTGGCGGCTGAGCAATATATATATATCCATACTCGATGATTTTTCGCATATACCGGTAGAAGAATGTCAACATCAGCGTTCTGATATGGGCACCATCCACATCCGCATCAGTCATGATAACAATTTTATGATATCTAGCTTTTTCGGTATTGAATTCATCACCAATGCCTGTTCCAAGCGCTGTGATGATCGTACCTATTTCTTCATTATGCAGGATTCTGTCCAATCGCGCTTTTTCAACATTAAGGATTTTGCCCCTTAGCGGCAAGATAGCTTGGAAATGACGGTCCCGCCCTTGTTTTGCCGAACCTCCCGCCGAGTTTCCTTCAACGATGTATAATTCGCTGATACTCGGGTCCTTAGAAGAACAATCTGCCAATTTACCTGGTAGATTGGATACTTCCAAAGCACTTTTCCTCCGAGTCAATTCACGTGCTTTCTTCGCTGCCAGGCGGGCTCTCGCTGCCATTTGCCCTTTATCTACAATTTTTCGGGCCACGGCAGGGTTTTCATATAAGAAGGCATCAAGTCGTTCCGAAAGAATGGAATCAGTAACCGTTCTTACCTCAGAGTTTCCGAGTTTGGTTTTCGTCTGACCTTCAAATTGCGGGTCAGGATGCTTAATCGAAATGATTGCCGTTAAACCTTCCCGGACATCTTCACCTGAGAAATTGGCATCCGCTTCTTTTAAAAGACCATTTTTCCGTGCATAATCATTGATGACACGGGTCAAAGCAGTCTTGAATCCTGATTCATGTGTACCGCCTTCATAGGTATGAATATTATTGGCAAAAGAAAAGACATTACTGATATAGCTGTCATTATATTGCAAAGCCAATTCAACGGAAATTCCATCTTTCTCGCCTTCCATGAAAATCGGTTCCTCATGCAATACCTCTTTAGAACGGTTCAAATGCTCAACATAAGATTTGATACCGCCCTCATAGTGGTAATCCCTGATTTTCTCTTCTTCTTCACGTTTATCTTCAATGATCAGCTTCAAGCCTTTATTCAGGAATGCAAGCTCACGGATTCGTGTGGCTAATGTATCGAAATCATATTCCAAGGTATCCGTGAAGATTTCACCATCAGGAATGAAGTGTACAGTCGTTCCGGTATGATCGGTTTCCCCGATGATTTTCAAATCTTCTTTTGGGATACCGCGGTTAAATTGCTGATAATGGATTTTACCTTCACGGTGAACGTAAACTTCCAATACCGTGGATAAGGCATTAACTACTGATGCCCCCACACCATGCAGACCGCCGGAGACCTTATAACCTCCGCCGCCAAATTTACCGCCCGCATGAAGGACCGTCATGATTACTTCTACAGCTGGGCGTCCCATTTTTTCATGGATCCCCACTGGGATTCCCCGACCATTATCGACTACTGTTATGCTATTGTCTTCTTCGATCGTCACTTTGATTTCCGTACAGAAACCAGCTAGTGCCTCATCAATACTATTATCGACAATTTCCCAAACAAGATGGTGAAGTCCTTTTGCAGAGGTAGTGCCGATATACATCCCCGGACGTTTACGAACTGCTTCTAAGCCTTCTAAAACCTGTATCTGATTCTCATCGTATGCCTGAGCTTGTACTTCTTTTTGTTCCATTGTCATACGTATCACCTACACTTTTCTTTTGGCATTATCAATTTTAAGGAGTAATTATAACGTTTAGCTACAATTCAAAGAATATCTATATCATCGATTAAGAGCGATGGCTGCAGTGAACGCTTTTTCAAAGTGGACGACGCAAGCGGTGAATAATATACCTGTTTTTCCGTCACTACAATCGATTTAACCGAGTTTTTTGCTAAATGGTAAGTTACATCAGACTTTTTCTCCAAAAATTCACTCATGATCGGAGAGGCCTGAAGCAGCTTCTTATCTAAAATGGCTATGACATCGTCCGTTTTCACAAGAATGTCTTCACCAATATGGAGATACATACATTCACCTCATCATTTAACCTTTTTTATACTTCCTTGACTAACATAAAAGGTGGACGCTTCTCTTAGGGTTTGATGATCGATTCCATCAACGGAGGGTGTCGTCACGAATGTTTGCACTTTCCCTTGTATTGTATTCAGTAAATGGGATTGACGGAAATCGTCAAGTTCCGATAACACATCATCCAATAATAAAATGGGATACTCGCCGATTTCTTCATGGATCAGCTCAATTTCGGCAAGTTTCAAAGACAGGGCTGTCGTACGCTGTTGTCCTTGTGAACCGTATGTCTGGACATCACGGTCATTCACAAAAAAAACCAGGTCGTCACGATGAGGACCTACCAGTGTTACACCCCGTTCAATTTCCCTTGTTTTTATTTTATCAAATTTTTCTGTGTATACTTCTATCATTTTCGTCAAATCCATAGATTCTGATACATCAAGCGACGGTTTATATTGGATTTTCAATACTTCTAGATTTCTGGAGATCCCCGAATGAATCGGCTCTGCCCATTGCTGGAGCTTTAAAAGAAACTCGTATCTTCTTTCGACAATTTTCGCTGCGTACTGAATAAATTGATCGGTCAGCACGTCAAGCATCGTCGTATCCGTTTGTTTCCGGGTCTGCAGAAGCTTTAAGTAATGATTTCTTTGTTGAAGTATTTTATGATATTGGCTCATATCATGAAGGTATACGGGAGAAACCTGGCCAATTTCCATATCTATAAAACGGCGTCTGACTAGAGGACTTCCCTTTACAAGGTTAAGGTCCTCAGGCGCAAACATGACCACATTCATATTTCCGACATATTGACTCAACTTTCTTTGTTCAATATGGTTGCACTTCGCCTTTTTCCCTTTTTTTGAAATGGTCAGCTCAAGTGGTATTGAGGTATTTCTCTTTCTAACTCTTCCTTCTATTTTAGCATACTCTTCATCCCAGCGAATAAGTTCTTTATCATTTGAGGTGCGATGAGATTTTGCCATTGCTAAAACAAAAATAGATTCCATGACGTTTGTTTTTCCTTGAGCATTTTCGCCGAGGATTACATTGACTTTATTCTCAAAAGTCAGATTCAATTCGGTATAGTTGCGGTAATTTTTCAAACTTATATTTTCAATATACATATTCCGCTCTTCCCTTATGTTTTAGCTTGTAATTGTGTAGGTGCCAAATCCAGGAATTTCTATTTTATCACCTGATCTTAATTTTCTTCCTCTTCTCACGTCTAATTCGCCATTAATGTAAACCTCGTATTCACTCAAGAACCATTTGGCCATTCCGCCGCTTTGGATTAAATCGGCCAATTTCAGGAATTGTCCAAGCGTAATATATTCAGTATTGATTTTTATGGAGTCCATTTCATGCTTCACTCATTTCTAAGTAGTCTTTAATATTTCATTTTACTAAATTAATCCCATTAAGACAAAGTATAGCTTTTTCAGTTCTTGTTTTTAGCGATTCAGCGTTCCGTACAGCATTTAAAAAACGCCAAAAACCTTTTGGAAACCTATGTTTAAATATAAAAAAATTAAAGACCTGCTATACAAGCCTTTAATTTTTTTGAAATATTATTTTAGCTTAGTAAGTTCTTACCGGGAGAATTAATTGCAGCATGGAATCATCATGTAGCGGACGAATGACAAACGGTCGCATTGCACCCGTGAAATTAATTTTTATATCGGAACCTTCCAATGCTTTTAGAGCATCCATTACAAATTTGGCACTGAATGAGATTTTCAGGTCTTCACCTTCAATGGCTTCTGCCTGTACCTCTTCAATTACTTTACCAATTTCAGGAGTATTGGAAGAGACTTCGATTATACGGCCTTCCAGGGTTGTCAATTTGACGACATTATTTCTTCCTTCTCTCGCCAATAAAGAAGCCCTGTCGATCGCTTGTAGAAAATCCTTGGTGTGAACAGTCACATCGGTTTTGCTATCTGATGGAATCAAGCGTGATGTATCAGGATAATTCCCTTCAAGCAGTCTTGAGAAGAATAATAAATTTTCAGCTTTGAAAAGTACTTGGTTTTCGGTAATGACGATTTCAATAAGTTCGTTTGTATCATCAAGGATTTTACTTAACTCATTCAGACTTTTACCTGGGATGACAACGCTATAGGTCCCGTTAATTTTGTTTTCTATTTTGGCTGTCCTCATTGCCAGCCTATGGCTATCTGTTGCAATACAGGTCAATTCGTCATCTTGAACCTTCAAGTTTACACCTGTTAAGATAGGGCGTGTTTCTGACGTGGACACTGCAAAGCCAGTTTGTCTGATAAGGGTCTTTAAAAGGTCCGTTGGAAGTTTGAAAATATTTTCTTCTTCAATGATCGGAAGATGTGGATATTCCTCAGGATCCAGTCCATTTAGATTAAATTCAGCTTTACCAGAGCGAATAATCGTTTGAAAGTTATTCTCCACTTCAATTTCTACAGTATCCATCGGCAGCTTTTTGACAATTTCACTGAAAAAACGGGCATTCAGGACAATACCGCCGCTGCTTTTAACTTCAACAATCTCATCTCCGTCAACCTCAGCCGGAATGAATGATTGGATGGAGATATCAGAATCACTTCCTGTTAGAGTAACACCTTCACTAGTAACGCTTATTTTTATCCCCGTTAGTATCGGAATCGTCGTCCTTGATGTGACTGCTTTCATTACTTCTTGGACACTATGAACTAATCGATCTCTTTGGATTATAAATCTCATGTTTCATCCTCCAATTTTTTATTGCCGAATAGGCATATTTATTAATAATTTTTATTAAAAAAGATAGTAGTAATAGTAGTAGGGCCTGTTGATATGTGGATAAGTCCACTCAACCTAAGGAAAAACAGTCTATCCACATGTGGACAGACTGTGTGTAAGTAGTCGTCAGTTATTCACATTATCCAGAATCCATTATACCCTCAGCTGGTCCTGAATTTCTTTAACCTGACGTTGTAGCTGGGTGTCCGTTTGCATGAGTTTGGAGATTTTTTCATGCGCATGGATAACGGTCGTATGATCGCGACCTCCAAATTCATCACCTATCTTGGGCAGGGATGAGTCCGTCAACTCCCTGGAAAGATACATGGCGATCTGTCTTGGAAATGCTACGGATTTAGTCCGTTTTTTCGCCTTGAAATCCTCAAGTTTGACACTATAATGTTCACCGACCGTCTTCTGGATTTCCAAGATGGTGATTATTTTAGGTTTTGAGCTAGGGATGATGTCTTTTAATGCTTCAGCTGCCAAATCAGCATTTATATCTTTATTAATCAATGAAGAATAAGCGACGACACGAATAAGTGCACCCTCAAGCTCACGAATATTGGAATCGATTTGGTTGGCGATATAGAGCATGACTTCGTTCGGGATATCAAGACCCTCAGCCTTTGCCTTTTTACGCAATATGGCAATCCGCGTTTCTAGATCAGGTGGCGTGATATCCGTGATCAAACCCCACTCAAACCTTGAACGGAGGCGATCCTCTAGTGTAGGTATCTCTTTTGGCGGGCGGTCACTCGAGATGACGATTTGTTTGCTTTCTTCATGCAACGCATTGAATGTATGGAAAAACTCTTCTTGAGTTTGTTCTTTTCCCGCAAGAAATTGAATATCATCAATTAATAAAACATCCACGCTTCGATACCTATCACGGAATTCCCCAGCTTTATTGTCCCGGATCGAGTTGATGAATTCATTCGTGAACTTTTCAGACGATAAATAAACGACCTTCGCATTCGGATTATGCTCTAGAACATAATGCCCGATTGCATGCATTAAATGAGTTTTTCCAAGGCCGACGCCCCCGTATATGAATAAGGGATTATAGGCTTTGGCCGGTGCTTCTGCGACAGCGAGAGACGCGGCATGGGCAAAACGATTGCCGGAGCCGATGACAAACGTATCGAATGTATTTTTCGCATTAAGCATATGCTGTGGAAATGCAGCATGCTCTTTATCCTGCTTTTTTATCTTTTTAGGCTGAACAGGAACGGTAAAATCATCATCTTCTTGATTGGGGGGAATGATGAATTTTGCTTCCAATTCCTCACCGGTAAGTTCAAACAATACATCGGAAATAAGATGGGAATAGCGTTCTTCAAGCCAATCCCTGGCAAATTCATTGGGAGCGGTGACTGTTAATGTATCACCTTGCAGTAAATAAGCCTTGGTTGATTTAAGCCAAGTCTCAAAGCTTGGTTTACTGATTTTTTTTTCGATTTTTCCGAGCGCCTGGTTCCAGAGGCTATCGATGTTATCCAA